>PNKZ01000038.1 GCA_013822735.1 Pirellula sp. | reverse complement strand
AACTCGCTGCTGTTGCAAGCCTACGAGCGGAAGATCATCGGACTGCGCCTGTTGCCGCTGGTCATTGCGGAATGGCGGCAGCCGCAGCGTGAGGAATACCGACCCCGAACGGCGTACTCGCTCTTCAACTGCTTTACCGACGTGCTGGGTCGTGAACGACAGTCGCGATTCCCGTCCGAGTCGGCGCTGGCGACGATGCGATTGAGCAAACTGCTCGCGCCGCCGGAGCGCTCAGCCGTTGCCGAAGTCGAGATCGTCACGGCGGCGTAACGCGAACGCATTGCCGAAGGCTAAAAGAATCGAACCCTCTTGCGGCGACCGGTCCCGAGCGGATCGGCCGCCGCATTTGTTTTAGGAGTCAATCATGCCCGATCTTCGCGAAGGAGAATCGGTCGAGGTTCAGGGCTCGGGCCGCCTGCCGTACGTCCTCAAGAACGTCGTCGGCGTCTATTCCTGTTCTTGCCCGGCGTGGCGTAATCAGTCCCTGCCGATTGAACGGCGAACGTGCAAGCACCTGCGGCAATACCGCGGGGAAGTCGTGGAAGCGGCCCGCGTCGGCAAAGCATCGTCGTCGCCGGCATCGAAAGAGCCGGCGGCGGATGAGAGAACGACACCGGCGGTGTTACTCGCCGAAACCTGGGACGGCGAGCAAGACGTCGCCGGCTGGTGGCTCAGCGAAAAGCTCGACGGCGTGCGGGCCGTCTGGACTGGCCGGCAGTTCCTATCACGGCAAGGAAACGTCTTCCACGCCCCCAATTGGTTCACGGCCGACCTACCGGAGTTTCCCCTCGACGGCGAACTGTGGCTGGCCCGGCGTGCCTTTCAAAGAACCGTTTCGATCGTGCGGCGTCATGATGGGCCGGCTGATTGGCGACACATCCGCTACGTCGTATTCGACGCTCCAGTCGAATTGGCCTCATTCGAGCAGCGATTACAGAAATGCCGCGACCACTTCCGAGAGTGCCCGGCGCTCTACGTCGGTGTTCTTGAACAATCGCTCTGCCGAGGCCGCGATCATCTCGACCACGAACTGGATCGGATCGAAAGCCTCGGCGGCGAAGGGATCATGCTCCGCCGGCCCGAGTCGGCATACGAAGCCGGCCGGTCGTCGAGCCTGCTCAAGGTGAAACGGTTTCTCGACGCTGAAGCACGCGTCGTCGACCACGAGCCCGGCAAAGGCCGGCATCGCGGACGGCTCGGGGCGTTGATCTGCGAATTGCCGGGCGGCGTCCGCTTCGCTGTTGGGAGCGGCCTGACCGATGCCGAACGGGGGCGGCCGCCAGCCGTCGGCTCGACCATCACGTTTCGCTACCAGGAACTCACCGAACGCGGTGCCCCACGATTCCCCACGTACGTCCGCAGCCGCACAGACATCATAGCGGCCGGCTAAGTCGCGAGCATTCCGACGGCCTTCCCATTCTCTCCATATCTCTAGGAGCCATGCCATGACACGGCGATTTGAGTTCGTCGGCGGTACGTCCGCCAAGTTCTGGGAGGTCGGCACCGTCTGTTGCGATGTACTGATTCGCTACGGCCGGCTCGGCACGGCTGGCCAATCGCTTACGAAGCCGTTCCCTGACCCGGCGGCGGCGCGAAAGCACGTCGAACGGTTGATCGCCGAGAAGACGGCGAAGGGCTATATCGAGTGTGCCGTCCGCTAGCTCAACCTCACACAGTTGTGAAGTCTGTTTGATCTCTCGTTCTCTTCGTTCTCCGGCCGTCTCGTCGTCACGACGGCCGGGAGACCGGCTTCATTGCGTCGGCGGCCGATTTCTTTCCTTCCCTAGGAGTTCGCCATGACCCAAGCCGAAATGGAACATGAATTGGCCCGCTCGACCGGTGAATCGCTTTCGACGATTCGTGGCCGAGGTTTCAGCCTGATCGTGATGCCCGATCGCAATCCGCTCGTCGTCGATTGGGACCAAGTTCAGCATCGGGAGCCGATGCGCTACGTTCCCCGGCGTCGGCCGTTGCGACGGCGACTTGCCGTTTAGTGTTTTGGATTGTGCGTCATTTGCGTCATGAGCGTCACTCCAATGACGCAAGTGACGCAAATGACGATGTTGTCGAGGTTCTATGGCGAAGCCGACCGATTGCTCGGCCAGCCGCGCCGTCGGCCAAACCGATCCAACCTTTCCACACCGGTCGTTTCCAACTTGGGGCGAGCGGTGTTTTTCATTCCTGGAGCTATGCCGTGATCTCAATACCTCGTTCTATTCTGAGCACGTTCCGGGCGCTGATCCGTAAGGCGGGTTCGCCCCGACGTTATGCTGCCGCCGCGGCCGGTGTCTCGTTTGTCGCCGACGCCGATGTTTGCCTGATTCGCTGGTCGTCGCCTGCGGCTGCGATTCAGTACCGTCTCGTCGGCTCATTCGACGCCGCACAACATCATTTACCGATAGGCGCCCTCGACGCGTTCGACGGCAAAGGCGACGACCTTGTGACGTTAGAAGCCGGTAGCGAGAATAGCACGACCGTGTCTTGGACCGATCGCGGCGTGCCACGGCAAGCGCTCCTTGATGGGGCGCATGTCCTGCCGTTTCTCGAAGTACCGAAGTCGTTCGTGCCGAACGAACCGGGACTGTGGTCGGCTCTGCACGACGCCCTGCCGGTTACTGATCGCGAGTCTACGCGGTACGCGCTCGGCTGCCTGCATCTTCGCGGCAAGCTCGGTCGGATCGACGCGACCGACGGCCGACACGTTCTTACGCAAGCCGGATTTCAGTTCGACTGGACCGACGACGTGCTGTTGCCGGCCAACGGCATCCTAGGTTGTCGGGCTCTCGATTTTGGTCAGCCGATCGAAGTCGGGCGCGCCGGCGATTGGGTCGGCTTTTGCATCGGGCCTTGGCTCGTGATGGTGGCCGTGCAGAAGGAAGGTCGATTTCCCAAGATCGACGACATCATTCCCAAGCCCGAGGCGGCCACGTCGCGGCTGGAATTGTCGACTGAAGATGCAACATTCTTTGGCGACATGATTCCTCGACTCCCGTGCGACGATCCCCCGTTCGCCCCGATCACGCTGGATCTCAACGGCCAAGTGTTGCTACGGACCCGCGAGGCGGAGAGGTCCCGGCCGACGCAGGTCGAGCTACCGGGTTCGCGGCTTGAAGGCCGGCCGATTGTGCTGAACTCGAATCGCAATTTCCTCGCTCATGCGTTGCGACTCGGCTTCCGAACGCTGCATTGCTATGGTCCAGACTCGCCGGTTCTCTGCGCCGACGAGCACCGCAGGTTCCTTTGGTGCCTACTCGATTCCAAGTCGGCAATCCCGCGCCACGACGACCCGGTGCGGATCACGCCGGAGTCCGATGCGCGCCGGCCGGTGAATCGCATCAAGCACGCCATTCCGCAGCCCAAGCCCATTCCCCAAAAAGAGGTTCTGATGACCGCAACGAACACCAATCAACATGTCGCAGCATCGGCGACGGCGGCAACGCCGCACGATGCCAAGCCCGTGAAGCGGGTTCGTAGTCGGCCCTCCGCAACTGCAATCGAACAGGCGATGGCGTTGCGAGATGCCCTGCGCGGCATTGCTCAGCAAGCCGGCGAACTGGCCCGCTCGCTCAAGCAGCAGAAACGGCAGGCCAGGATCGTTGCCTCGACTCTGGCGTCGCTGAAGGAATTGCAGAAGGTTGCCGGTTAGCGATCGGAACTCGGTGGCATTGCGGTGAGCCAAGTCTTCGGAAATCGCAATTCTTCAGGCAAGACAACGACATTTAGGATGTGGAACATCTCTCGGTTTGACGTCAAAAGTTTTTGCTTGTCCTCAGAGATAGTGACCATTCTTCCCTCGAAATGCTGAGGGAAGTGGATTCCTTCAACGGCAACGCATCTTCGTTCGGTTCCACAATCAACTGCGAGATTCACGCGAGGTGGTCCGCGATCGTCCGTGTCAAAGAACCTCGCCTTTACGACGACGCCAAGCAACCCAGATGCTTGCAAGTCTGCGTTCTGATTCCTGAAGTAGCCGAACCAAACCGGATCGATGCTGAATCGGAAACACTCGTGCTTCGGCCATGGCCAGCCCAGATCGTCGAGTATGACGGTACCGCCGTTGTGCCTAATCCAATAAACCCAAGCCTTGCACCTGCGACACTTGCTTCGCCGGCAACAGTCGTCAAATGACCACTCGCGATCAAGGTGATCGCGAGAACCAATAACGGGATTCTTGAAGAAAACAGAGCATTCGTGCTTCGACCCGCCGTCTGAATCAAACGGAAGTCGAGTCCCGTCTGGCATCTGTGACCACACGACTGGCTGTCCGCAATATCGACACGTTGACCAACTCATGAGGCCGACCAGCGTCTCGAACTCAAGACAACGAAGACTCCACTCGTTGAGTCTTGCAAACAGATGCTTCAAATTCAACAACTGATTGGAAAATTGCATGCTCACTCTCAACGTCGGATTTACAAAGAAGGTCGGCGAAGCCAACTACGGCTCCCGTGGTGCCGCCGTAAATTTGGAACTCGAACTCGATTCGTCGCTCATCGGCGATGCCGACCGGCTGAAAGAGCGGATCCGCCAGTTGTTCGGCTTGGCCAAAGCCTCGGTCGACGAAGAACTGGCCGCCGGTGCTGGCCAACCAATTACAAACGGCAACGGCCGTGCCCCCGCACCGTCGACCGACAACGGCCGTGTAGTGGGGCAGACCAACGCACGTCGTCGTGACGGCACACGGTCGGCCACAGCCAGCCAGGTTCGGGCGCTCAACGCCATCGCCGATCGCCGCAAGCTCGACCTGTCGGTATTGCTCGCCGAGCGGTTCCAAATCGATGACGCGGTCGGACTAACCATCACGGAGGCCAGCAGCTTGATCGACGAGTTGAAGGGGGAAGCGGCCGGTAATGGCAACGGAGGCCGCCGATGATCGGCACGATATTGCCGGCGCGCATGCGAACGTTGCCGCCGTCTCCGCGGCCGGCCAAACCACCGCGAAACTACCTTAGCTACTCGTCGATCACGACGTATCAGGGCTGCCCGTTGAGGTATTACTTCCGGTACGTTGCCGGACTGCCGGAAAAGACTGTCTCATCGAGCCTCGTGTTCGGCTCGGCGGTCCATCGAGCCGTCGAGCACCACTTCAACGAACTCATGGCCGGCAATGAGCCGCCGACACTGGATGCTCTCGTCGGCGAGTACGATCGCCACTGGCAAGAAGCCGATCCACAGGCCGTTCAGTTCGGCAAGGGCGACGACATTGAGTCGCTCAGCCAACTGGCAAGCAAGATGTTCGGGGCGTTCCAGACGAGCCCGTTGGCGATGCCGGCCGGTAGGATCATCGGCGTTGAGGAAGAGCTGCGCGGCAATGTTGTGGCCGGCTGCCCGGATCTGCTCGGCCGCATCGACCTGATCATTGAAACCGCCGATGAACTCGTGGTTACGGATTTGAAGACGAGCCGCAGTCGCTGGTCTCGGGAACAAGCCGACGACTCCGCCGGACAACTGCTTCTCTACCACGAACTTGTGCGGAGCTTTGTGCCAAGGAAGCGCGTACGACTGCAATTTGCCGTGTTGACCAAAACGAAGGAGCCTGCCGTTGATCTACACGAAGTACCGGCCGACCGCCGCGCCGTCGATCGCACGAAGCGGATCGTCGAAAAGGTATGGAAAGCGATCGACAACCAAGTGTTCTACCCGTCGCCATCGCCGATGCAATGTCCCGGCTGTTCGTTTCGGAAGCAGTGCCGGGCGTGGGGCGAGCTCGAACGCTAACTCGACAACAGCATCGAAGCAGTAATACCGCTTGGCGGGCCTGTTATACTTCGTGCTTTGTTCAAATCAATTACTGACACAGGCCTTGAGTTCTGTCTATCCATGAGCGCTAGAAGCTTTAAGTGGCAGCGATTTTGGTGTCCGATCGGCGAATCGCTTCGCTTGATGGATGACGGATTCTTGAGTGATCCGAACGGTGAACATGGCGGACTGCTGAACCCCAACGCCGTCGGTTTCGAGGTGATTGACGAAAGTCCCTGCCTGATATTGCTCGGAGAGCCTGGTATCGGGAAATCGACCGCAGTCCGTGAACAGTTTGCACACGTAAGCGGACTGAGTGGTCGAGACGCCTTGCACTTCGACCTTGGCGAGTACGGCGATGAGCGCCGACTGATCGATGAAATCTTCGGTTGTGCCAAGTTCGTTGAATGGTCAAACGACGACAAATCGCTTGATCTCTATCTGGATAGCTTGGATGAATGCCGGCTGCAGATCCCACAGGTAGCCAAGATCTTGTGGCGTCAACTTGAACGGCACCGAGATAAGCTATCCCGCTTGCATTTGCGAATCACCTGTCGTACAGCAGATTGGCCGCAATCATTGACTCACCACTTTTGCGAGTTGTGGGGTAAGGATGTTCCTAAGGAGTACGAGTTGACTCCGTTGCGGCAGCGTGACGTAGTTGAAGCTGTCGCCGCCAGCGGCGGTGCCTCTGCAAAATTTCTAGCGGAGATCGCGCGCACTGGAACACAGGCATTGGCGATGAAGCCGGTGACTTTGAATTTCTTGCTGCAGACGTTCTTGCGTGACGGCCGGCTGCCCTCGAATCAGGTTGATGTGTATGCACAAGGATGCTTGATCCTCTGTGACGAAAACAATCCAGAGCGTGTCGGCGCGGGTCAGATCGGCAAGCACACTCCGTCGGACCGGCTTGCCGTTGCCGAGCGAATTGCCGCACTTACCGTACTGTGCAATCGCCCGGCCGTTTACTTCGGGCCGCATGACCCCGAAGCATCAAGTGATTGCCTGACTATCGACGAAATCATTGGCGACGCTCAAGCATTACCGGCTTCAGCCCGTCCCAGCGCCGATCTAGTGCGCGAGACATTAGCGAGCGGATTGTTCTCCGCTCGTGGCACGCAGCAGGTCGGTTTTGCTCACCGCACGTATGCCGAGTATCTTGCCGCACGCTATCTAACTCGCACGATTTCTGCGGCTTCGCGACGGCTAGAAATGTTGCAGCATCATGAACCGCGTCGTGAAAAGATCGTTCCGCAACTGCATGAAACTGCTGCTTGGGCGGCGACGCTTGACGAGGCCGTGTTCGACGATATTGCCCAATGCGACCCGCAGGTGCTGTTGAAAAGCGACGTCGCCGCTAGAAGTGACGCCGGGCGTCGAGATCTATTGGAACGGTTGCTGCTATTAGCTGCGCAAGACCAGCTCGTAGATACAGGCTGGAGTGATCGTTCGCACTACGGCAAACTGGGACATTCTGGATTAGCGGAACAGCTACGGTCGTTCATCAACGACTCAGCCAAGCCGAACGCGGCACGTGAGTTTGCCGTTGAAGTTGCCGACGAGTGTGACGCCGCCCAACTCGCATCCGAGCTTGCTGATTTGGCGCTGAACGATAGCGAGCCATCGCGCCTGCGAGCTCGGGCGGTGTCTGCGGCGGTGCGGCTTGCAGATACTGAAACCAAGTTGCGACTAAAGCATTTTGCGATTTCATCAGCGACGGTTGACCTAAACTGCGAACTGCGAACGACGATTTGGCGAGAATTGTGGAAATCGGAGATCTCGTCTGCCGAACTCTTCGCGGTACTTGAAGAACCGCATGGAAGCTCGTCCAGCTACTACGGCTTCTTTCTATCGCATGATTTGCCGAAACGGCTGGAAGTCAATGATTTACCTCATGCACTACGTTGGTTAGCTAGTCGAACAGCTGAAGGCCGGCAGGAGTACCACCTCCGCGAGTTGGAGGAGTTGGTTTCTCGACTGGGCTGGAAACACAGCGATGATGTCCATGTTCGAGCCGCAATGGTCGACTACGCACTTGCGGTATTAAGAACGCATCACGATGTTATTCCGCCTCGAAAAGAAGTTTTCGAGGCAGACGAACAGACGCGAAGAATGCTCACGGAAGAAATCGTTCCCATGATCGACGACTTCGATAGGCAGGGATTCGGCTTAATTTTTCAAGAGCCGCGGCTTGTTCGCGGAGACGACGTGCCGTGGTTGTTGGAGCGCCTACTCTCGGAGGCAAATCCTATCATTTGTCAACGATGGGCGAGACTAATTCATCGGGTGCTCGACACGGAGAATGTCGCACATTTGGACGCTGTGCTAAGTGCATGTGCGCATTCAGCACCGCTGCGCGACGAGTATCGTCAACTTCTCGACGGCATGCGGCTAGCTTCCGATGAAGCATCGCAGGCACGACAATGGCGGCAACAACGTCAAGAAATGGAGCAGCAAGAAACGCGACGAAGGAATCCGCCGCCGCTTGATCCGCCACCTGCAGTACGGATTGAAAATCGGCTCCAGCAGTGCGAGGCCGGTCGTCCTGTGGCTTGGTTTGACGTCGCGCGCGATCTGCAGTTGTCTCCCAACAGCGCGCATTACACCCGTGAGCTGCAACAAGATCTGACGCTCCTGCCGGGCTGGCTCAATGCCGAAGTGGAAACGCGTGACCGAATAGTCCGAAGTGCGAAGCAGTACTTGGAATCATACGAAGTGACAGCGCGGAAGTGGCTCGGCAAAAACAAGTCGCCAACAATGGGTGAGTTGTGGGGCTACAAAGCGTTCGTATTACTTGCTAAAGAATCGCCCCAGCTACTCGGTACCATCGCGCCGGAAGTTTGGGCTCGCTGGGCTCCCGTCATCATTACGGCTCTCCATCGTACACGTAAAGGCCGGCCAGCTCCTCTATATCGCACTTTGGCGAAACACTGTTATGTCCATGCACCGCGCGCCGTCGCACATTCGCTACGATTGATCTTGCGACGAAGCAAGGCGCCTGACGGACCTTTCATTCTGCCGACCTATTGTGATGTGATACGCTCGCGTCGCCTTCTAGCGGCGATGGTGCGCGAGGCAAGAAACCCGGAACTTGACTCGGCCGTAGCCAGCTCTTTGTTCGACTATCTCTTCGAACACGGTTCTGCCGCAGCTCGAAAACTTGCGGAAGAAATGCTGCAGAGTCCGCTGCCCGCGCCGGGTTTGAACTCATGGAAGAGAGTTCATGCGGCAACTGTTGCACTTATCCGACATGCCGCCGATGCCGGTTGGGCGGCAGCATGGCCAGCATTCAAGGCTGACACCGGCTTCGCACGCGAGGTACTCGAAAGCCTCGCACATAAAGAAATGCGACGTGGGACTTTGGCGGGTCGTCTGACGGAGTCCGAAGTCGCCGATCTCTACATTTGGTTGGAAACGCAGTATCCCTATACGACGGACCCACAACACGACGGCGCGCATTTCGTTTCACCACGAGATGCAATTGCATCGCTTCGCGATGAGCAATTTAGAGCATTATCTGAGGCCGGTACGGCCGCCGCCATCGAAGGCTTGAAACGCATTCAGTCGACACTTCCTCATCTGTCATGGATGCCGCGGACCATTACAGAAGCTAGAGCTAGAAGGCTTCGCAAGACATGGCGGCCTTTGCAGTCTGGCGAAATCCTGGAGCTAACCCAAAACCCACAGTCCTACCTCGTGCGAAGTGCTGCGCAACTTCGCGAAGTGATTTTGGAGTCGCTGCAAGGATTGGAAGCCAAGCTCCACGATGAAACGCCAGCCGTGCGTGACCTGTGGGATAAATCTCGCGGCGATCGATGGCGACCGTTAGAAGAGAACGAGATTTCCGACTACATCAAACGGCATCTTGAACAGGATCTAAAGCAGCGTGGGATCGTCTCACTAAGAGAAGTCGAAATTCGCCGAGGCACGGGCCATGCGTCTGGAGAACGAACCGATATTCATGTTACCGGAATTGTTCCAGGGATGGTTCCCGGCACGTTCGATCAGGTACGCGTCATTATCGAAGTCAAAGGACAGTGGCATGCCGAAGTTAAAACTGCGATGGGAACTCAACTCGTAGACCGCTATCTAAAGAACAATTCGTGTCACGACGGCATCTACCTAGTCGCATGGTGTCGATGTCCTCAATGGGATTCGGACGATCCTCGGTCTGCAAAGTGGCCGGGCGACACCATGCAAACTCTATCGGACTACTTGCGAGGCGAGGCAATGAGGCTTTCCGGTTCAGATGTGACAATCGACTCGTTCGTGCTGAATGCAGCCCTTCGCAGCAGTTCGTAGCGATGCTCCGACATGCTGGTCTGTAACTCAAAGTGGGTGGCGTATCTCGTACAACGCCGTACGCATCAAATCAAACGCCATCTCGCTTATGTCGACCGAAATCCGCTATACGCGCGATGCTCGGGCGTAGCGTAGCTAATAGCGCGGCGACGAATCGATCTGTACGCTCGCTGGCAACACAGTAAGTAATCGATTCAACTTCTGCCCCGCTTCTCCGGGAGAAAAATGGAATTCATCATCCTCGCCAGCCTCGTGACGGGGCTCGGCTTTTGGGCTTACCGCGTCGGCAAACAAACCCGCAGCCGACGAGGCTATCACGCCGGCCGGCAGAATCACCGCCGCCAGTAAGCAACCAGTCAACGTATCGAAACACACTCATTGGAGCTTCTTGTGAACAACGACATCTCGGACAAAGAAATCGCCATCGCCGCCCTCATGACGCTCGCTGTCGGCATCGTCATGACGCCGATCTTCGGAGCATGGATTTGGGTCGCCCTGCTCATGGCGACGTGGGGGCTGTGGCTCAGCACTACGAAGTTGCAGGAGCTTGTGGGCCGGTAGCCGTCGCCACTTTGTACGGTCCACGGAATCGCTGCAGTCGACAGCTGCGATCCTACCCATGACGCCATCATCTCAGCGGCTGGTGTCGAGCGGCAATGTGGTGGCGTTGTTAAGAAGCCAAATGAACGCAACGATCTCAAAAGCCAGGGCGCCGACTCCGGTTAAGACTTGCAATAACATCAGTAGACTCGCGAATCCCGTTGCTTGGGCGGACGGATTGGGATCGTTCGCGGCGACAAACGCCACAACCGGCATCGCGACGAAGACGCTCACCGCGAGTAATGCGAAATCGACGATGAATCCGATCTTGATGAGGCGAACCCCGGAAGCCCGCAGATTTCGAAGCCGAAGCCCGGCTACGACGAGCATGATGGTGATTCCCAACGAGATGGGGCCGCGAACAAGAAAGCCGTAAAGAAACTCCGCAAGGCCGGCATCCGTTTCTTCAAGCGTCACAATCGAGACGATCGCTCCCAAGACCCAATACAGCGGTAGAAGTACAACGGTGAAGATACAGAGGGCATTCGCCAGGGTCGGCAAGCGAGGATTCGTCAGGATTCGGTCGTTGGTGCGACTGCCCTGATATTGTGCCGGGGGCGGTGTCGGTGGAAGCGTAGACGCTGCCGGCGAGGACACCATAAATTCCGGCCATTCAACAGCTCGTTTCCATTCGGCACTCCCCTCAGGACACAGTTGCACGCCGCTGGAAAGCTGCCCGGTCTGCAAGCCCATGAGGATGAAAGCTTGCGATCGCGGGCCCTCTACCCGTCCGTCGACGGATACCCACCAACGACGAATCTGCGTGCTCATGAATGGCTCCAAGTTCCGGGTTAATCGCGGTCCGAATGTCGAAACGGCAAGGTTGCTAGCGATGACCGGATGCGAAGCTGAATTCCGGCCGAGCAGATGCCGGTTGCCATTCACCCGAACCGACGGGACAGACGGGAGTGTCCGCACGGACGTCGCCGCAGCGAAGCGAGTCTATGACGGCTTCGGTCGAACATGGTCCCGTTACTTTTCCGGCAAATGACAGCCACCACTGCATTGAGCTGGATGCTGACGGCCGGACGGCTTCTTCCGGACGCGTCGGAGGCGGTGGTGGTGGTAACGGTGGTGGTGGTGGCGTTTCCGAATCTAATTTCCTGCCTGGTGTGGAGGAGCTGTCGGTCGCTTGACGAAGGAGCCAGCGTATGGCTGATATACCACCCCAAACGCAAAGAGCGACCAAAGCTAGCCCGACGATGATTCCTAAGATGTCTTGGAACAATCCGGGCTTCGATGCTTTCGAACTGAAGAAGAACACCTTGGCGAAAAGAATCGCCGCACCGCCAATAAATGGGACGAGAACTTTTTCAAACCAACTCTCTGACTTCGCCGGCGCGGCCGTCTTCGAAGGACTGCCATTAGGACTCTGCACTGCGTTGCCGACGGGGGCAGGCGGAGGTGGAGCTGGTGCGCGTAGGGGTATTTGTTCATCCGCGGCTTGAATCGGAATCGCCGCGCCGCAGCCCGGGCACTTGCCGGTTCGGCCGGCCAATTGATCGGGCACGGTGAGTGACTTCTCGCAACTCGGGCAGCGAATCTTGAGCGGCATGGTCGGGCTCCAGAGGAAAACCATCTAGCGGCTTTCGGCCCGACACTCAAAAACGAAAGGAGCGTCGAACCAAGGCCGCTCCCAGAACCCCCGCCAAGGGGCGTAAAGAACAGCACCTGGCCGACGCCCCCTTTCGGGGACGCGGTCCAAGTACTGCTTCTTTACAAAGAGCCTTGCGGCTCAGTTTGGCGGTGTTCTGGAAAGCAGTTACTTAACGCGTCAACAAATTGTGAGACGGCCACGGCGTGGTCGTCTTGGTTGGATAGCTCCGATACTTGATTGCTTTGTGCAGACGACGGATCGTCGTCTGCGGCCTTCATCTTACCTATGCGTCGGTACCGAGCAAATAACCGGCTGACGCTTTAGCGATTGCGGCTCTGCGGCGGCTCTAAAGGCTTGCCGCCGGGCCGCTGGGGGGATTGAGCGCCGGCTCCGATCAAGCTGCCTTTGCTTACCTATTAGAGATTGAGAACCGCTGGTCGAGCAGGAGAATGTTTGCGGCAGATCAGCGGCCGCAAACGCACTCGAATGATTTACGTGATAAGACGGCGAGTTTTACGACGAGCCTCGTCATAAGCGGCTCGCAACTCTTTCACTGCGACGCCGCATCGAGAACCTACAGAGGCGCCGGAATCACGAACCGGCTTCTCGCAACGAAGCTGGTTCTAAGAAGCGTGTATATCGTAAAGCGATCGCAACGAAGTACAAATCCCTTCAAACGCCGGCACTCAATATTGCTCACTTAAGCGAGTAAGCGCCCCGATCGATGGCAGGCAGAGTTAGATACCTACTTTAACCTACGGCTGATCCGCCTCGATCAGGCAAGCTTGGCCCTCTTAAGGCCTCGCCGGCCGTGAGTAGCGCCCCTCCTAATAGTACGACGTCTTTAAGTACGAATTGGCCAGGCATGGCCGAAAGCGCTGGGAAGCCACCTAGACTTGGCTCCCATCCAGGCGTGGTAATGAGAAACGTTAGCGTGGTGAGAAACATTCCGGCGCTCGCCAAACTCCCAATTGCAGAGCCTAGTGACCAAATCGGGCGAAGTGCGATCAAGATTCCAATCCCGATCTCTACGGCGCCGAGCATCGACGAGAATTGGCGCACCGTCAGTATCCCATACATCCAGCCCATCAATGGGCTTTTTGCGACAAGTGGCTGAATACCCTCCGCTTCGTAGGCAGTGAACTTCATGCCACCGATCCAGAGCAGCACGACGACGAGGCCGTAGCGTGTTACGTATATCCCCAACTTCTCAAGTCGATCCGCCATAAAAGTCACTTTTTCTTTTCATCGGCGTGTAGTACGGGATAGCCGCGGATGTAGACCCAGTCGTCTTTCTTTGCCGGAATGTGGCAGGTCCTACAGTCAGTGCTGTAGTCGCTGGCGACGTTCTTCATCGGCTCGTCTGCATAGTACAAGGCCCAACCCCAGCCGTCTCCCCAAAGGTCATTTCCGGGAAAACGTCCCTTTGCGTCTTTGATCATGACGAACCAAAGCTTCACGTCCGTTGACCAACTTGCCGCGCCGGTCGTGAGCTTCTCGGAACCGACGTTCGTTACATCCTTCACGAGCACCGCGCCGTCAGGAAACTTGCCGTCTTTGCGGAAGGCCTGAACGTCTTCCGGTCTGGCGTAGACGTTGTGCATTTCGTCGACCGGTTGATTCGGCTTCGTCGCAACGGCGTAAGAGCCGAGATACGTGAACTTGTCGCGATAGTCGGTCGGTCGCGCAATGGCGCCGTCCTTAGCGACATACCGAGAGAATTCGGCGGTCTCAGGCGCTGCGCCGATTGCGATCGCAGCCACCGTAAAGAGACCGAGCGAAATCGCGGTTGTTCTTCGAAAAATAAGAGTCCGTGACATGATCGTGTGTCCCATAAGCTAGGTTGCGTCGCATTCGAACGTAGCAATTGGCCACGACGAGGCGCACACGTTACTTGGTCTTCGGAGCCGCTGCGCGGAGCACCGGATAATACTTATCGAAGACGAACTCGTTGGCGTTGTCTTGATGGCACTTATTGCAGGATGCGGTCAGGTTCTTTGCGACTTCGGTCTTCAACGGATACTTGTGTCCGAAACTGAAGTAAGCCCAGTTGCCGGGCTCGTCGGCAAATCGCTGCTTGTCTTTGATCGAGACTTCCAAGCCGATGAAGTCGCCCATAAAGTAACCTTTACCGCTAGTCGCCTCTCGATCGCCGACGGCGATCAGCTCCTTGACCAACACGGTGCCGTCGGGATATTTGCCTGTTTGCTCGTAGAGAGCGAAGCTGTCGGGATCCATGTAAACCGAATGAAATTCCGGAAAAGGAGCCTCGCCGTTGTTGAGATCGTTCGGAGTCAGCGGAGTTCCGATATAGACCCATTTGCGAAATCCGACAGGCTGCTTCAATTTGCCTTCCTCAGAAAATTCAACCTTCGGCGCTTTTCCGTCGGGCGCAGCGGCTTTCACGGCGACTCCAAACGGGACGGCGCATAACGGCGCGGCGATCCCAAATAGAAGAGAGACGATGAAAAGCCGGCGTCGATTCGATCCAAACATGATATGCCTCGTTGAAACGGAAAATCGGACCAGCAGGAAAGCGGCGTGCTTTCGCGCCGACGCCTAGACGATAGCGTTCTCTAGGAAGTCGCGCTGTCACCTAGATGACAAACGTGGGCCGAATTCGGCGAACGCCTTGGGATCAACTGCGACGGTTCTCGCAATCCGATCATCAGGCTCCGTTCTACGGACGAAACGTGCGTGATACGCAGATCGGGAAGTCGGCGAGCGATTGCGCCTGGTGAAGGTTGCTCTCGACTTTGCTTCAGCCTGCTACGGCGCGGTCCACTCACTCGTCAGATACACTAATCGCCCGCAACCGACCAAGATTGAGCAGGCAAATAAAGGCTCGCGTGTAATCGACGATCCCCTGCGACTTGAACTCCGCCAGCACCTCCGACACTACCGGACGAGCGGAAACAACGAGTTCCGCCAACTCTTCGTGCGTCAAACGGACGTCAATCAAGTGTCCATGTCCGCATCGTCCTCCGGAAAAGCAGAGGAGATCGATCAGTACCGCGGCAATGCGTGTTCGAATTGGAGAGACCAATTGCCACTGCAACCGACGATCCAGCGCAGCGAATTGAGCAGAGATTGTTTGCAGCAATAGCGTCTGAAAGTGAACGTTAGTACTTGCTTGCTCTTCCAACTCGTTGCGGGCCAGCTCAATTACGCAAGTCGTTCCACTCGCAATCGCTCGCTCGCTTGAGAGGAATTCGCCCGGCCGAAAGGGAAGATCACCGAACAACGCCCCCTTTCCCAACAACATCCGAGTCAGCAGACGTCCGTTCGGCTCCGGATAAACTAAGCGCACGTAGCCGCGATTCGCGACGAACACCTTTCCGGGCAAACGATTGAGATAAACCATCGTGCGAGGTTTTAAGTCGATTTTCCGGGCCGATTGCAGTTTTCCGCAAATGGAGAGGAACGGCGAGGAAAGCTCGGTGAGGATCTGCATTAGTTTCTACCGGTTCTTTTCAGACGTTCGATTTCTAAATCTCTGCACCTTGCCACTGCGGCATCTTACTGCCTATTCAGCTGCCGGCGACATGGCATGTCGGAATCTCCACTTCGCACCATGATGGCAAGACCTTCGTCTCGGACTGTCATCTAGAAGACAGATGCCGGAGCGTCGGCAACTTAAAGTGCGACTGTGCCGATGGGCTCTGAGAAGTACGAGAGTCGGTCGACCGCGTTTTCATGAGGTCGTGAAAGGTGGCACTCCATCGACCGTGCCGAGTCATCGTGCAGTCCACGGCCGGCTCGAGACTGAGTCTCCGGTTGCTGCGTCCGATCGAGAATTAACGATCGCAACGTTTCGCTTGCGATCTTTCGATTCGTGGCGCTCGTCGTATGTCACACAGCGCAGTTGCAGCGAGGAAAACGGCGCAATCGAGCGAAATTCCAGAGAATATCCCCGCAGAATGCCGTTGGTTTTCGGAATACGAAGCTGTCGTCGGTCAAACGCTGCGGGCAACGTTCTCTCATGTCGTCTAGATAAGGTGAATGTCTCATGTCACGTGTCATTGCGTTGTTGGCTGCAGCGGCGGTATCGGCGCTCTCGTCGAACAGTTCCATCGCTTGGGCGGAGGATGGACGATACTTGTATATTCAGACCAACGATATTCGCGAAGGGCGGAACTCCGTTCTCGGCTACACTCGTGGCGACGATGGTGCGCTGGAGCCCTTGCCCGGAAATCCGTTTTACACGGCGGGCACGGGTATCAATAACGACACCCACGGCAAGCTTGGCCCGAACGACAACGATACGCCGCTGGTTATCAGCACCGACCGGAGGCGATTGTTCGCGGTCAACTGTCACAGCAACACAATCGCTGTCTTCGACATCGCTCATGACGGCTCGCTGACACATGCGCCGGGTTCGCCATTTTCTTCACATGGAATCGGTCCCAACAGCCTGTCAGTCAGCGACCGCACGCTCCTCGTCGCGAACCGGAACGGTGATTACCATCAGGCCGAAGATTTGCGAGGTCGTTCGAGTGCAACTTACTGTTCGTTCCACATTGAGGACGACGGCTCGTTGCGATTTGTATCGAAGGTAGAAGTGGAGGATGGTCATAAGCCGACGCAGGTTCACATTGCCCAGACGAATCCGACGTTAGCTTTCGGCAACGATTTTCAAGTCGACGCCGACTTCGATGGCGATGGAAAGCGATCGTTTTTGGCAGGACCGCGAACCAGCGTGGTGGGACAACTGCATGTATTTCAGATTAGCGATGAGAGCCGACTGACAGAGAAATCGCTCATTCAGTTGCCGGAGACCAATACCGGCTACCAATATAAAGGATCTCCGGGGGTTCCATCGCTGCCCCTAGGAATCTGGTCGCACCCGAAGCAGCCGTTGCTGTACGTCGGCTTTGTCACGCGGAACGAACTAGGAGTATTCCACTTCACGAACGAAGGAATCCTGAATTTTAAAAGTTCGGTGCCGAACAGCGGCCAGGACATCTGTTGGGTGCTTCCCAACAAGGCCGGCACAAGACTCTACACGGTTAACAATCTTCCTCGTCCGGAGTTGGGCCAGAAGTCTGCAACGGTGAGCACCTACGACATCTCCGGCGACAACGCTGTTCGACCGAAAGAAATCGGCGTAGTGGATGTACCGTTTCCGGGAGGAACGTTCATCAACAACCGCAACTTCGAGCAACCAGACAGCACGGCCTTCCAATGCTCGCTCGACCCCGACGAAAAGTACTTCTACGTCATTAGCCAGCGCATCAACCAAACCGATGAGAACAAGGCCGTGGAGGGCAACTTCCTGCACTGTTTCAAGATCAGTGAGGAGGGGTTGCCACACTCGCCCCGCTCACGCGCCTTAGAACAGGATGGCGTATACTTTCGGTCTAGGCCTCAAGGAGTTGTGACGGTCAATCAGTGAACATACGCCGCTCCATCTCTACCGTCGGCTCGTCCACCTACGTTCGATCTTTTCGACCGTGGTCATCGGTGGTTCGTTCATGGCGGGAATTAGAGTTGGCGTCGCGACGCGGGGCAAGGAATCTGCTCTGACGCGACCTCAGTGTGCTGTCGACGTCGGCTCGAAAATAACCGATGTGCCTTTTCCACCCCGCCGGCCTCTTTGTCTTAATATCGCCGGCGTCGTAGCCTCACTTGCTGGCCGGCGCCATATTGCCGTCCGCGCCCAGATCGGCCCGGTTTCCGCCGGCGGCCGGTTCGGCGGCGCCGATGGCAGGGCTGTCCTGGTGCAGACGGTAATCGTGTTCGGCCGCATTCACGAACAGCGGATCCTTCGACAGATTACCTGGTCCTTTGATCGTTTCCTGGGACAGCGTATAGGAGACGGTCGCCTTGCTTCTCTCATCGGCTTCGACATCATCGCCGCCGTTGTTCCACAGGATGCAGTTCGTGACGAAGACCTGGGAGTTCCACGTCGCCTTAACGGCGTTGCCTTGGATCGGAGTGTCGCAAGGGTGGTCGGTAATCGTGACGTGGTTCAGGGTGAGGGTAGAGCCGATACCGTTTTCGTTTCCGTCGGCGTAGACCACGCCTCCCTCGAAGCCCGAGCTACCCTTGTTGCCATACACAAGATCGTGATCCATCGAGGCCGTTGCA
>PNKZ01000037.1 GCA_013822735.1 Pirellula sp. | reverse complement strand
GGCGCAGCAAAATGCGCTCCGCGCGCAGGATCCGCGCAGCAAAACCGTGCGAATGAATCGTCACGTATTTCGCCCCCGGTCGGCGACCGGGGGCGCCCGCCGTCGCCGACGGCAGGCTAAATAGCGCGCATGACGCGACGAATCTATGTGGAAATCGTTGAAAAGCGTTCGAAGTTCGGAATTCTTGCAATAGTTCGCATCATTCCCCGTTCTTCTTGATAGCAACCATGAAACCTGCTTCCGCCGCCGCTGATGCCGAGCGACTCGCCCGTTGGGTGCGCGAGCATGGCGGCGCCGTGCGAGGCTTCGTGTTTGCCGCGCTGCGCGATCCGCATGCGGTCGACGACGTCGTGCAAGAGACGTTCTATCGGGCCTGGTCGGCGCGTGCCCGATATCGCGACGACGGCCGGGAACGATCGTACCTGCTGCGAATCGCCGATCGTCTGGTTTGCGATCGTCGTCGTCGGCGCGGTCGTGAAATGCCGCTCGATGACGCCGACTGGTCGAGCATCGAACCGACCACGCGCGAAGGCGAGCCGCTCGAACAAGTGACGACCGCCGAGGCACGATGCCAATTGACCGAGGCGATGGAGCAACTGAGCGAACCGCAACGGCGCACGCTGCTACTCCGTTACTTCGGCGACATGGAATTTCACGAGATTGGCGAACAGCTGGGAGCGCCCTTGAGCACGGTGCTGTCGCATGGTCGCCGCGGTTTGCTGGCCTTGAAGCGGCTACTGATGGAGAAACTAGCATGAGTTCGAACTGGCCAAAGACGCCCGGCGATGCGTCGCCTGACGACAACGAAGCCGCCGATCTCGCAGAAGGGTGGTCGGCACTCGAGCAACTTATCGCGAAGTCGGGCACCGCGCGCATGGACTTGGCCGCTCAGACGCGACTGCTCGCGGAGATCGGCCGGACGGCGCGACGACGCCGCGTCGTGCAGTTGAGCGCCATGGCCGCGGCGGCGTGCTTGCTCGTGGCGCTCGCGTTTGCTTGGAAGGGGCGCGGAGACAACGCGGCACAAGAGATCGTGCTGCAGACCGGCGCACCGAAGGGGTCGCCATCGTCGACGCTTCCACGGGCTACGGCAAGTGCGGTGATCGCCGTGAACGTGAAGCCGACGGAGAAGAGCGCGGCACCGAAGTTCCTCGCGCCGGAGTTCGCAAATTCCGAGATCGCCGAGCCGACGCCGTGGATCGATCCGCTCGATGCGGAATTCGAATCGACGCGGGCCTACGCCGGCGAAGTCGAACATCGCTGGCGCGTGCGGAGCGATCGTTGGTGGAACCTGGAAGAACAAGCTCGGCAGTTGCAGGCCGAATGGAACTCGGCATCGCTCTAGCGACGCCGGACTGAGAACAGATTGTCATTTTGCATCGTGTACCCTCGTGATAAGGAAACTTTATGTTTATGCGCACATCGTTTTATGCCGTGATGCTGACCACGCTCGTCGGCGGCAGTGCTTGGGCCTGGGCCGACGACGCACCGAAGAAAGAAGGAGGCCCGCGCCCGGAGGGCTTCCGCGCCGAGGAACCGCGGCGTGAGGGGGAACCGCGCGGTCCGCAACCGCCGCGACGCGAAGAAGCGGCTGGCCCGCGCGAAGGCGCCGGCCCTCGAGACGGACAAGGCCCGCGCGAAGGGCAAGGACCGGAAGGGCGGCGGCCGCAAGAAGGGAATCCGCCGCCGCGCGGCGAAGGCTTCGGCGGCCCGGGCCCTCAGTACCAAGGCGTGATTCCTCCCAACGGAAATCCGCCCGGCGGGCGTCCGCAAGGTTTCGGCCCCGGACAACCGCAGGGACCGAATCCGAACCAAGGTCCGATGCCGGGCACTGGCCAACCCGGCCTGCGCGGTCCGAACATGAACCCGCAGGATTTGGAACGGCTGAAGGAATCGGATCCCGACATGTATCCGTTCGTCAAAGACGACATCGACTTGGAAAAGCAATCGTTTGAACTCTCCGAACAGATTCGTCGCACGAAAGATGCGGAAGAAAAGGAGCGGCTCAAGAACGAGTTGATCAACGTCGTGGAAAACCATTTTAACGTCCGCCAAGAACGGCGCGAAATGGAGCTCAAACGACTCGAAGAGCAGATCGACCGGATGCGCGAAGCGCTGACAAAGCGAGCCGATTCGCGCGACCTGCTCATCAAGCAACGCATCGCCGAGCTGACCGGCGAGCGGGACAACTCGTTCTAACTGGGTGACAAAGCCGGGGCCTCTCGACTTGTCTCTTCGCTCGACGTAAGTTATTCGTCGCTTTCTCTTGAGCCGCGAACCTTACGTCGAGCGAAGAGTTTTCCTATGCGTCTGAAGAATAAATCGGCAGTGATCACGGGAGCCGGCAGCGGCATTGGTCGGGCCATCGCGGAACTGTTTGCGCGCGAAGGGGCGGCCGTGGTCGTCGCCGACTTAAACGAGGCCGGCGGCCAAGCGACGGTCGCCGCCATTACGCAAGCCGGCGGTCGGGCCGTGTTCTCGAAGTGCGACGTGTCGAAGGAAGCGGAATGTAAAGTCACGGTCGAAGCGGCCGTGCGAGCATTCGGGGGGTTGAACATCGTCGTCAACAACGCGGCCGCGTTCATCTACGGCAGCGTCGAAGAAACGACGTACGAGCAATGGCACAAGGTGTGGGACGTGAACGTCGTCGGCCAAGCGCAAATGGTGAAGGTCGCACTGCCGGAGCTTCGCAAGGCCGGCGGCGGAGCGGTGGTGAACATCGCGTCGCAAAGCAGCTTCATCGCGCAGGCCAATTACGTGCCGTATAACTCGTCGAAAGCAGGCGTGCTGCAACTGACGCGCTGCCTCGCGATGGACTTGGCCAAGGACAACGTGCGCGTGAACGCCGTGGCGCCGGGGACGATTCGCACTCCGGCCGTGGACGCGTGCATTCATACGATCGGCATGACGCTCGAAGAAGGGTACAAGCGCTTCGGCGAAGATGCGGTGCTCAAGCGGCTCGGCGAGCCGATGGAGATCGCGTATGCGGTACTGTTCCTGGCGAGCGATGAAGCCTCGTATGTGACGGGGGCAAATTTGGTGGTGGACGGCGGGGCGACGATTGATTGACGCGAAGGGGTGAGGGGCCAGGGGTGAGGGGTCAGCAATCGACATTGATGGGTACGTTGATGCCGAGGGCATGACGTCTGCTCGCTAACGCCTCTCACTGCCCCTTGGCCCCTCACCCCTCACCCCTACGACCGTCACAACCGGCGTTTTTTCTCGGGCCTCACCAAACTCTCACGGCCCGGCCGATGTAAACCTTGCCGCTCATGGACCGTGGGCGGTTTGCGTAAGGTTGAACGTGCCGCAGTTGGACGATTTTCCAACGTTCGACAGCACGGCCGGCCCCTCGCGACGAGCCGTCAACGGATGACGCTCTCAAGGTTTTAGGATTCGCCTCCTCCCGACATCGCGCCAAAACCTGTGACGAAAGCTCCCGCTCAACATCTGCGTCTCTTCCACGACGGCAACACCGCGACGGCTACGGCCGAGCGCACTTCGGCGCCGGTCGATCGTATCGATCGCCTCTGCCGGGCGTTTACGACCGCCGTCGGTCGTCCGCTTGAATACGTAACCGGCGCCGACGCTCGCCGCTTGCAACTTCGCGACGAACCGCTTGAAGAAGTTCCGAACGTCGCGCCGCTTTCCGACGCCGCCGAACTGGCTGCGGCGCTTGGGGACGTGGTCGCCGAACTCATGCGTACGCAACGGGCCTTGCGGGAACGCGAAGCCGAGTTGGCCGCGGGCATTCCGCTGGCCTCGCACGCCAAGCCGCAGCGTCATCTCGTCGAACGGCTCGAAGCCGTATTGCGAGCCGCGGCCGAAGCGATCGGCTGCCGCGCCGCCGCCGTGTATCTGCTCGACGACGCCACGACCGAACTGAAGCTCCGCGCGGCCTGGGGCCTGCCGGAAGATCGACTCTTGGAAGCGGCACGACCGCTGCGCGGTGCTCAAGCCGATCTCGAAGCGTTGGCCGGCCATGCCGTGGCCCTGGAAGACGCCACGCTCTTCCCGCACTGGAATCTGCCCGAGCCGAGCTATGCCGCGGCCGTTTGCGTGCCGATCGCCACGCCGACCGAGTTGCTCGGCACACTTTGGGTGTTTGCCGATACGAAGCGGGCTTTCTCCGATCACGAGGTCAATCTCGTCGAAATCAGCTCGGGCCGTGTCGCTTCGGATCTCGAGCGCGAACTGCTGATGACTGAGACGCAGAAGAAGGCGAGCTACGAACGAAGCTGGGACGATGCCGTGCAGCATCGCCGGGTTCGCGAGCCGCAGGTAGCGCCGCTGGTCGATGGTTGGGAGATTGCCGGCAGTATGCAATCGCCCGACGAAGCGCTCGGCGAATTCTACGATTGGCTCGTTCCGACCGACGGCGTCGTGGCGACGGCGGTCGGCCGTGTGGAAGAGCAAGGTTTCGCGGCGGCGCTCTCGATCGAATCGCTCCGCTCCGCCTGGCGGGCACACGTTCACCATGAGCGCGACTTCGGGCGCTTGCTCGAACGCGTAAATGAAGATCTTTGGAGTGCGGCGGTTGAGCCGGTACCTGCCCATCTGCTGGGCCTGCGTATGGAATGCGACGGCACCGTCCGCTGGGCGGCAAGCGGCACGACCGCGACCCTGTGGCTGCCGAGCGAGGAAGCAAACTCCGTGCGGCTTCGCGAAGGCTTCGGCTTGATCATGCCGGAAACGTGGCAAGCTCGGGGCGAGCAGCTGGGCGTGAATCCCGATTTCATCCCGGCCACCGGCACGCGTCGGCTACTGCTGGGCGAACGGTTGCTCATTGCCAACGACTTGGAACTGCTCGAACATATCGCCGGCTTGCTGGCCCGCACGCGGCACGAAGGCGCGTCGAGCGGCAATACCCGCAAGTGGCTCTCGATGCTCCTGGGGCAACTGCAACACTCGGGCGCCGTGTCGACGGTCGGTCCGCTCGTCGTGGTTCGCCGCACCCGCTAGGTGACATGGAATACAGAAGCCGCGGAGAGCTAAGTGCCGGGGCGAAAAGAGGTTCGACCTTGCGAACCAGGCGGCTTGACGAGCGGTCTACTTCTCTTAGACTTAGAAGTTCCTCGAATTTGCCCGTTTTTCAGTTTGGTCGTTGAGAATGGCTTAACTGAAAAGCACGATCGCTGCGGGAGTGGCGAAATTGGCAGACGCACCAGCTTGAGGGGCTGGCGGTAGCAATACCGTGCAGGTTCAAATCCTGTCTCCCGCACTTGCCTATGCAACCAGCCCTGCGACGAACGCGTCGCAGGGCTTTTTTTTGCGCGGACGGATTATTGCCGAGACGGAGCAAAACGCGGGGCCGGGACTTGGGCTTCGAACGCGGACTCATCCGGCCATGGACTGTCAGCGGAATCGGGTTGAAGTTACCTGCAGCCCCGGCTCGCATCGTCTTCTCACGGCAATGCGCAAACACTAAAACTAGCCGAGCAACTCACTTCACTAATCTCGGGAAGCGGATTGCATTCGGGTCGTCGGTCCTCGCCGAAAGGAACTTCCGTGGATTTGATCTATCGGTACGATCCGAATGCGCCTTATCAGCACGAAACGCCGCAGGATGCGGAGTCGGCCATCAAGGTGCTCTGCGACGGCAACCTGCGCTTGACGTCGGTTGTCGGGCGTATGCAACGCACGGCGCGGGGTGAGGAAGCCGGCGGTGAGGTCGTCGTGCCGATCTGCCCGGCATCGCTCGGCGTGCCGCTGTGGGCCGGTACGATTCCCACGCAACAGCCGTACGCGCTGGTGCTCGGTTGCTCCGATGCCCGCGTGCCGATCGAACCGATCTTCGATCAATCGTTCAACGATCTGTTTGTGGTTCGCATCGCGGGCAACGTGCTCGGCACCGAATGCCTGGGAAGCGTCGACTACGCCGTGCGGCATTTCTCGGAGAGCTTGAAACTGGTCGTCGTGCTGGGGCATTCCGGCTGCGGGGCGGTTTCGGCGGCGGTCGAGACTTATTTGAGCCCGAAGGATTATGCCGACATCGCATTTACGCATGCCCTGCGTTCATTGGTCGACCGAATCATGATCGCGGTTCGCGGCGCTTCGAATGCGCTGCAACAGGTATGCGGCCAGAGCGTGCAGCATCATCCGAAGTATAAGGACGCGCTGAAGGAAGTGGCCGTGTACCTCAACGCCGCGATTACGGCGTTCGATCTGCGCCGAGAGGTCACGGCCTTCGGCACGGCCTCGGTGCGCGTCGTTTACGGCGTTTACGACCTGGCGACGCTGTTTGTGACCGCCGCACCGACGGCAAACCCGACGGAACCCAACTTCGCCCCGGCGCCGCAGCAGGACGAGTTGACGGAATTGGGAAAGAAGCTGGCGACCGCCGTCGTCAAAAAGGGAGTGCTCGGCAACCGGATCGATCTGTGGAACAAGATCGAGTAGCTGCGATTAAGACGTGCGCGCCGGCTTGAATTGGTCGAGAAAACTTGGGCCGGTAAAGCCCGTCTCGAACGCGTGGAGTCCGAATCGCTCGGACAGCTCCTCGAAAACCTTGATGCCGCGGACACTGTTCCCCTTCGCATCGAGCGGCGGCGAATAAATGCCGATGCCCGCCACCCCCGGGACGACGGCGACGATGCCTCCCGCCACACCGCTCTTCGACGGAATGCCGACGCGATATGCCCACTCGCCGGCATAGTCGTACATACCGCAGGAAAGCATGATGCTGAGCAGGTACTTCACATACTGCTGTTCAAGGGCCCGTTCGCCGGTGACCGGGTTGACGCCGCCGTTGGCAAGCGTGGCGCCCATCACGGCGAGATCATGGCAGTTGACCATCATGGAGCATTGTTGAAAGTAGAGCTCCAGCGATTCTTCAATTCGGTCGCGAACCATGCCGAAGTTGAGCATGAGGTGACCGATGGCCCGATTGCGGTGCCCGGTCGCGCGCTCCGACATGAACACGGTGTTATCGACGTACACCGGGCGTCCGCAGTAACGGCTAAACATGGCGATCAGTCGGGAGACGCGCTCGGGGAAGTCCTTGCCCTCGATCAGATCGGCCGTGGCGACGGCGCCGGAATTCACCATGGGATTAAACGGCCGATTCGACGTCTCGTCGAGCACGATGGCGTTAAACGCTTCGCCGGTCGGTTCCACGCCGACCTTCGACAGCACGTAATCTCGGCCGTGCATCTCCAACGCCAACCCGAATACGAACGGTTTGGAGATCGACTGAATGGTAAATTGCTGCTTCACGTCGCCGGCAGAAAACACTTGGCCGTCTTTTGTCACGACCGTGATGCCGAACGAGCCGGGATCGGCCTTGGCCAATTCCGGTATATAGTCGGCCACCTTACCGTCGCGAAGCGGCAGGTACTTGTCGTAAAGCTCGCGCAGGACGGTGCGCAGCGGCGATGCCGCCGACTTCATCTTGTTGACCAGCGCGTCCAGATCCGAGCTATCGGCCTTGCTCATCGCGCAAAGCTCCGTGGAAACAGAGTTTCGTTCCGGCGATTTACGCCAAACATTGCAACACGCGGTCGACGACTTGCACGAGACATCGCGTAAACGGATGCTGCGGATAGCGATTGGTGAAAATGGCGCCGCTGGCCACGTTGACGATTTCTTCGTTCAGCGGGAGGATGCCCGCCACTTCCACGCCGTAGAGGTCTTCGACCTTTTGACGGAGCGCCTCGCGATCCATCGACGGCGGCACTTTGTTCACCATCAGCAACATTTTTTTGACGTCGAGCCGGCGCGCCAGCTCCGCCGTCACCGCGGTTCCTTGGAAGTCCTGATTGTCGGGCCGCATAATCAGCAGGAGCAGATCGGAAATGGCGATCGAAAGCAGCGTCTCTTCATTGACTCCGGGATGCGTATCGATGAGCAGGACATCGAGCTTCAGACGATCGGCGAGTTCGTGCAATCCGTCGTTGAGCATGCCGACGTCGTAACCTTCGCGAAGGATTTTGGCGATGGCTCCGGTATCAATGGCGGAAGGGACGAGGAACAAACGCGTCCGGCCTGATTCGTCGGCGTTGCCGACGACGGAGTCGGTCACGTCGTAGGCCGCCTCCTCGATCTTGCACTTGCTCCAAAGATAATCGTTGAGCGTGTACGTGACGCGCGAGGGATCGAGCGAGAACAGCACATGCACGCCCGGCGATTGGATATCGGTATCGATAATTGCGACGCGCCGTCCGGTTTTCGCAATCATCACGGCGAGATTCGCCGTGGTGTTCGACTTACCGGTGCCGCCGCGGAAGGAGTGAATCGAGATAAGCTTCGTCAATGGCGCCCCCTTATAGACTATCGGCCCGAAATCAGGCCCGTTCCGTTCAGTTCATTCGGCCGCGCTCGGCCGAGTCGAACTTCGCCCATTCTCAATCGTTATCCGTCCTACAGCGAGCGTTTCTCGCGCAAGGCCTTCGCACGCTCGAGGAGCAGGCCGAAGCCTTCGTTGTCGACGATCTCTCGAACTTGCTGTTGCGTCTGCTCTTGATCGATGCGCAGCATTTCAATCATGTGGGAATCGATTTCAATGGTCGCTTGGCAGGTCTGCGACGCTTCGTTCGCAGCCCGTTCGAGTTCGATGAACGCCAACGTCGGCCCTTTCGGACCCAGGCGAAACGTCATCTCGTGGCTCAACCGAATGGTTTCGACGCGCCGATCGTTGACGATCACGCCGTGCTTGCCTTGCGAGATCAGTTCCCAATGTCCGTCGACGTGCCTGAGCGTGGCGTGAACTCGCGACACGAGCGGATCGCAAATCATGACGGCGCTATCTTCGAGGCGACCGATCTGCACGACGGCGGTGCGGTCGAAATTCCAGGTTTGAATGGCGTGACCTTGCACGGCGTCCAAAAGGCGCAGTGAGATCAGCGCACCGGTTGCGTTGGGGGGCGAATCTTGGTTGGGCACGCTATTGCTTAGGTTGGACATGCGACGCGGCGACGTGGACGGCGGACGCAAGCCTAACGCGAATCGCAAATATTGCGCCAGTCATGGTTGCGCGCCGCGAGGGCAAGCACAATTGTCAGCCAATTATCGGGAGAAAGAGTCCCGCGTATCGGCATCGTCGCCCCTTAAATGCGACGACTAGCCTCTGGGGTTGCCCACATCTTAGGCATGGCTTGAAGCGGCAATCAAGGTGCCGTTTACGGGGCGAGGCGAACTGCCGCGTGACAATTGAGCCCATCAGAATGGCAGCGGCTCATCGCCGCATACGAATGCAGCCGCGGCGCGAGGAAACTGTCAGGGCGACCGGTCGACGTGATCGGCGAATTCTTCGCGGCACCGATCAGGTCGCCGGCCCCTTTCCCCAGCAACGCGTCGAAGGATTCGCCCTCTGCACAACTACTCAGGAAGTGATTCGTTGATCGCGTTGTCGGTGCGACTTCGCGGCTTCCGGTAGATCAGCTGCGCCCGTGATCCGCGGAATCAACATCGGGACACGACGACGATAGTCGGCATAGCCGTGGTGCATCCGAACGAGATCGCGCTCTTCGAAGACGATTGCAACGAGGATGTAGGCCGTCATGCCGACGGCAAACAGCAGGTGCGCCGCAGTCATCCAAGGCGTGGCCCAAAACACCATGAGCCAGCCGACGTAGAGCGGGTGCCGGACCAGTTGATACGGTCCCGGCATGACAAACGGCAGCTGTGTATACGGCCGGCCGCGAAATTGGAGCCAAACTTGTCGCAGGCCGAAGAGGTCGAAGTGGTTGATGAGAAACGTCGTAGCAAAGACGGTTAGCCAACCGAAGGCATAGAGCCCCCAGAGCAGCGGAACCGCATTCGGGTTTTCGACGTGCCAAATCTCGCCACCCAGCGGTCGCCATTTCCAGAATAGCAACAACAGCGCGAGATTCGACGCCAGTACGTAAACGCTCCGCTCCGCCTCATAGGGAATGAAACGGGTCAGCAGGCGTTTAAAGCCCTGCCGCGCCATGATGCTGTGCTGAAGGCCGAACAGTAGAATCAACAGGCCGTCGACAGCCACGGCTTCGGCAAGAGGAGAGGTCGCCGGGCCGTCGAGTTTTGTCGGAACGAGGAAGCCGCCGATAAAGCCGACCATGTAGAGGAACACCGCAAAAAAGATCGCGTAGCTCGCAAAACCGAACAACAAGATAGACCAACGCTTCATGGTGAGTTCCTCGCATCGCAACTTAAGATTCCCTATGCTTTCATCTAGGGCGCGATCGCAACCGCGTTGTTACGGTCCGCCCGATTTCCGCCTGCGGACATTATCGGTGAATCAATCCATTGCGAACGTTTACTGTGGGTAACCCCCGGGGTGTACTTGTGGTACACCTTGACGAGAGGAGGGCCGGCGCGTGGTAACGACGAGCGAATATAAGACGCTGCAGGAATTGTTCGGTGCGCCCGAACCTCCCAAGAACGGACGCGAGCGCTTGGTGCATGCCGCGATCGAGTTTATTTACGTCCATGGCTTCCAAGCTTTAGGCGTCGATCAAATCCTGGCGCGAACGGGCGTTTCGAAAACAACGTTCTATAAGCACTTCGAAAGCCGCGACGATCTCCTGATCGCCGCCATTCAAACGCGCGATCAGTGGGAGATGACGAGCTTTAACGCGGCCGTACAAAAGCTGGCGAAGGATGATCCGCGAGCGCAGCTGCTGGCGATCTTCGACGTGCTGGATTTTTGGTTCAACTCGCCCGATTACCACGGCTGCCAGTTCATCAACGCCGCTTCGGAATTTCCGAACCCGCATGATCCCGTGCACGTCGTGGCGGCCGACCGAAAGCGCAAGAGTCGCGACGAATTTCGCAACCTCGCCGTTGCGGCCGGCATCGTGGAGCCCGAGACATTCGCCGATCAATACACGGCGCTCGTCGAAGGGACTCTCGTGATGCGACAAATTCACGGTCGCAACGATGCCGCCAAGATCATCAAGTCGGCGGTCGAAACGCTGTTAGTTCAACGCTTGCCGCCGCCGTCCGAAAGCGTCGCTCAACGCTAGAGCATTAGCCGTAGAGCCGGTTCACTTCGTCGTATTTGATCTTGCGGGCCCGCACGGTGCCGTCGGCCAGCTTTTCGCCGAGCGGGTCCATGTAGACCCGGCCGGTCGATTGCCCGGAGCTCGGATTCACGTCCATCACGTGAATGTTAAAGATGTAACCGACGTCGTCGGTCGCCGTGAACCAATGGACGTTGTCTTTGTAGTCGGACACCGTCGAATATTCGCCGACCTGGAAACCGCGGTCGATCGTCGGGCGGATCAGGAAGTGGTCGGACTCTTCTTTGAGCCGATCGTAATGCCGGCCGTGGAAGCCTCCTTTCAGGATCAGAAACGCCGTGGCCATGTTGTTGTGGCCGTGCGGCACCACGCTGCGCCCCTTCTTCATTGCAAACACTTGCTTGCCGAACACGAGCTTCGTCGGCACGCCGTCCATTTCCGTAAACTGCGGCCGCAGGCTGCGAGCGCCGTGTTCGGGGAAATCGACCTTGGCCGTGAGCTTTTCAAAGTCGATGAACTTCAGCAAATCGGCCAAATCGACTTGGGCATAGAGTTCTTCGATTTTCTTCTGCCATTCCAGTTGTTTGATCTTCTGGTCTTTCACGTCGTTCCCGAGCGCGTTGACGTCGGCCAGCCAGCGCACCGTGATCGGCTTCACCGCGTCGGCAAAGGCGTCGCGCGCGAAGAGCGTGTCGAACAGCGAGAAGGTGAGGAGCGACCCGAGCGCTTGCTTGGAAAACTCACGACGATCGAGCGACATGGCGGGGCTCCGCAAGCGATGAAAGATCGAAAGCCTATTTTGCCCCCGGTCGACGACCGGGGGCAAAATAGGCATCACGACGCAGCTATTCCACTTTCACGTGAAAGCCGGCTTCGTTCAGCGCCGTGATCAGCGCCTTAGCGTCGAAGTTGCCTTCGACGACGAAGTCTTGTTGCTTCGGCTTGCAGGTGTCGGCGACGACGCCGTCGACGCTTTTGGCCGCTTCCTTGATCGCCTTCGTGCAAGCGCCGCAGCAGTTGTGAACGCCGGAGAGCTTGAGCCGGGTCACTTTGCCGGCTTCCGCCGCAACCGGAGGAATGGTCGCTTCACCGCTTTCGACCTTGGCGTGGTAGCCGGCCGCGAGAATGGCGTCGACTGCGGCTTGAGCCCCCTTCGGGGAATCGGCCGTGATGGTCACTTCTTCGTTGTCCTGATCGACCGTGGTCTTCGAGTCTTTGAGGTCCTTCGTAGCCGCGACGATGGCCTTCGTGCAGCCGCCGCAGCAGATGTGCATTTGCGTCAATTTCACGGTCGTTTCGGCCGTGGCCGTACCGCACATTCCCAACAGCGAAACTGCGACCAGCGCAGCAGATAGACACTTCATGGCAGGGCTCCTGAAACAAACCGGGGGAGGCGTGGCGAGAAACGGAATGCCGCACGTGTGCGCTAATTGCCCGTTCGGTCGCGCACTTTGACGCGTTTGCCGGCATGAGTCAATGTTTTTTAGTTGTGAATTCCCGGTGAAACCCCCAAAGTGCCTTGGTTTTGCGGTTGTGGCCTGGGTGGGGGGCTGCGGTAGAATAACGAATCTTTCGAATTGGGCCCGATGCCTGCTAGGGCGTCGCCCGGCTCCCCAAGAGCTCGGAAGCTGCTTGCCGTTTCGCCGATCGTTCCCTTAGCCCGTGTAAAAGACTATGAGTTCCGCCAGCCTTTCCACCGCCCCGTCCGAAGAAAACTCCGGTCACCGTCGCCGCGACGATGTGCGTAACCTCGCCATCATCGCCCACGTCGACCATGGCAAAACGACGCTCGTCGACGTGTTGCTGAAGGAAAGCGGTGAGTTCCGTGCCAGCGAACTCACGGAAACGTGCATCCTCGACTCGAACGACCTCGAAAAAGAGCGCGGCATCACGATCCTCGCCAAGAACGTGGCGATGCACTACAAGGGCGTGAAGATCAATCTGATCGATACCCCGGGACACGCGGATTTCGGCGGTGAAGTGGAGCGCGTGCTCCGTATGGCCGACGGCTGCTTGATGCTCGTCGACGCCGCCGAAGGCCCGATGCCGCAAACGCGGTTCGTGCTCTCGAAGGCGATCGAATTCGGCCTGAAGCCGATCGTGGTCATCAACAAGATCGACCGCTCCGACGCCCGCTGCAACGAAGTACTCAATGAAGTATTCGAGCTCTTCCTAGAACTCGGCGCCGACGACGACTTGGCCGATTTCCCGTACATCTACGCCGCCGGCCGCCAGGGCTACGCGACGACCGACCCGAACGTGCCGACCGACTCGATCCGCCCCCTCTTGGACTTGGTGCTTGAGCACATTCCGGGCCCGATCGTCGATGAAGACGCTCCGCTGCAGATGCTGGTAACGACCCTGGATTGGTCGCAGTTCGTCGGCCGTATCGCCATCGGCCGCATTGCGAGCGGCAGGGTGAAACAGGGTCAGCGCATCATGCTGATGCAAAAGGACGAGAAGCAAAAGGCCGGCAAAATCACCGCCATTCAAGTGTTCGAAAAGCTGGCCCGCGTCGAAGTTCCGGAAGCCGGTGCAGGCGACGTCGTGGCGCTTGTCGGTTTGGAAGACGTAGAAATCGGCGACACGATTTCCGATTTTGACAACCCGCAACGTCTCGAACGGGTGCAGGTCGATCAACCGACGTTGGAAATGACGTTCAGCGTCAATTCCTCGCCGTTCGCCGGTAAGTCGGGCAAGTTTCTCACGACGCGCCATATTCGCGACCGCCTGTTCCGCGAACTCGAGCGCAACGTCGCCTTGAAGGTGCGGCAATTGGAGAACTCCGATTCTTACGCCGTCGCCGGACGCGGATTGTTGCATCTCTCGGTGCTCATCGAGACGATGCGTCGCGAAGGTTATGAGCTCTCGATCGGCAAGCCGAAGGTGATCAACAAAGAAATCAACGGCGTACTGCACGAGCCGTTTGAAACGCTGGTGGTGGAAGTGCCGCCGGAAAAGCTCGGCAAGGTAATGGAATTGTGCGGAGCGCGCCGCGGCCAGATGGTCGAAATGGCGCATCGCGGCAATTACGCGTATGTCTCGTTTTCGATTCCGGCTCGCGGGTTGATCGGTCTACGGACTCGCATCCTCAACGCTACGCAGGGCGAAGGGATTATGCATCACCGCTTCGAAGGCTATAAGCCGCTCGAAGGGGAAGTGCCGAGCCGCGCCAACGGCGTGCTCGTCTCCATGGTGAGCGGCAAGGCGTTTGCCTTCGGACTCGACGGCTTGCAAGACCGGGCCGACCTGTTCATCGCCCCGGGCGCGGAAATCTACGAGGGAATGATCGTCGGCGAAAACTCGCGCGATAACGATATGACCGTGAACCCCTGCCGTGAGAAGAAGCTCACGAACATGCGGGCCAGCGGCACCGACGACAACGTGATTCTGAAGCCGCCGCGTCAGATCACGCTGGAAACGGCGCTCGAGTACATCGAAGACGATGAACTTGTGGAAGTGACGCCGGAAGCGATTCGCCTGCGGAAGATCCTGCTGACGGAAAACGACCGCAAGCGAGCGGGACGCGCCGGGAAGTAACCGGCACTCGTCGTGCGGCTTAGAACTTCTGCTTGCCGTAAACCTTGCCTTCGACCATGAAGATGTGGACGAGCTGGTTGTGGCCGAGGTAGCGGAGCACGTTTGCTCTTGGTCCGCTACCTTCCAGGTTCATGGTGCTGCGGCTGTTCGGTTCGCCCATCGCTTGCAAGACTTCCGCTTCGGTCATTCCGGCGACGACGGCGGAATAGCCGCCGGCCTTCGCGTTTTGTCGCGAGCCCCAAGCTTCGGCGCTACAGCCGGAGACCACGGCGAGGCTCAAACCAAGGAGCATTCCGAGGGCGAGACGGTAACCGGCGGCGAGGCGCTTCATGGTGAATTCTCTGCAAGATGGGAATAGCGGGGAGCTTCAAACGGCGGCGGCCGGCCTGAGCAAGTCGCCCTGATTTGTTCCAGAGTAATTCGCGCGCTCGATGCTACTAGAGTTGCCGGCGGCGGAATGCCCGGCTTTCCGCGACCGGCGCGACGTTACAACCGTCATAACCTTCAGCAACGCCGGCACGGCCCCGGCTCCGGAGCGACTCGTCTTCGAGCAAGCCGGCAATTGTGCTATGTTTCGCGTCGCGCCGGCTCGGCTGCCGGCAGTTGTTTTTACGGCGCCGCAATTGATTCCGCGCCGCCGATCGCACGCCAAGGAGGGCGCAGGCTCGTGTCGTTGTTGCAACGTGTGTTATTCGCCGCCGCAACAAAGAACACGCACCATCGCTTAGCGTTGGATGCGCTCGATCAGCTGCGCCACGAACAAGCCGAACGCTGGCGCAATACGCTGCTCTATCACTACGAGGCGTATCTCAAAGGCTCGAAAGCGCCCGACGACGAGTTCAAAGACTTTCAGAACCACGTCTTGCACGTGCAAGACAACTACTGGGGCGGTGCGGTGAAGACCGCGCAGCTTTGGTACAAGCTCACCGTTGATGCCCTGAAGCTCGGCGATTGGAAGGAAGCCGCCTACTCGGCCGGCGTTCTTTCGCACTACGTCTCCGATCCGTTCATGCCGTTTCATACCGGCCAAACCGAGGCGGAAGGGAAAGTGCATCGGGCCTGCGAATGGAGCATCGCCCAATCGTACGTCGAGCTGCGCAACATCTTGTTGCAAGATCTCGGCGGCTATCCCGTCCTCGAAACGCCCACCACGTCGACGTGGCTCGGCGACGTAATTCGCTTCGGCGCCGAAGAGGCCAACAAGCATTACGACGCCTGCCTCGAACATTACAACCTCGCGCTGGGCGTCAAAGATCCGCCGCGCGGGCTGGACCAAGAGCTTAAGGATCGCATCGCAGCGCAGCTTGGGTTGGCCGCCGTCGCCATCGCGAGGGTACTGGATCGAGCGTTTCAAGACGCCGCCGTCGATGCGCCGAATCTGAGCCTTACGCTGGAAACGCTCGTCTCGACGTCGATCGTGCCGATTTTCTGGATCACGAAGAAGCTTACCGACGTGAAAGACCGCGCCTCGGTGATGGCGATTTACGACGAAGTGCAGCGCACCGGCAAGGCCGTGGCGACGCTGCCGGAAGACGAGCGGATGGTGCGCAAACTGCACGCCGAACAAGTGCTCAAGAAGACGCTCCGGGAGCTGGATGCGGAAAAGCCGAAGCCGACCGGAACCCAACATGGCCAAGGTGCCGCGCCGCGTGCCCGTTCGAATCGGGCGCACATCATCACGTTGCCGTCGCTCCTGCAAATGCCCGCCATGCCGAGCGTGCGGCGCATCCGCGTTCCTTCGTTCGGTGCGATGAAGGAAGCGTTGCACACTGCCGAACTCGGCAAGAAGCTGCAGGGAATGAAGGTGCCGAAGCTCGGCCTGCCGAAAATGAGCGTTCCCAAGCTCAGTTCGTCACAGCTGCAAGCAGCCAAGGAGCGGCTCTCGCAGGTGAAGTTTCCGCGCATGAAGATGCCAAACCTGCTGAAGCGGCGTAAGGACAAGCCGGTGGATGCGCCGGCTGAAGAAGTAAAGAAGTTGAAGGCCGCGCCGACGGCGGACGTTACGCCGCTGAAGACGGTGCGCAAGACCGGCCCCAGCGATTTGGACATTCCGCGCAAGTCGTCAAGTTCGCTGATGGGCGGGGATCCGCCGACGATCCGCCGCACCGATGCCGCGGAGCCGACACCCCCGGCCCCGAGCGAAGCACGGCGCGAGGCCGCGGCGGGAGCGCTCAAGTTCCATCTGAATCTCGAGAGCCCGGTGGAAGACGCGCCGTCGATCGGCCCGAAGACGGCCCGACGGTTCGAAGCGATCGGTATTCGCACGGTTCGACAGTTGATCGATTGCGATTCTGAACAGACGGCGTCGCGCTTGAAGGCATCGTTTATCGACGCCGACGTCGTGGAGCGTTGGCAGCGGCAAGCGACGCTGGCCTGCCGAGTGCCGCGCCTGCGAGGACACGACGCGCAAATGCTCGTCGGCGCCGGGATCTACGAGGCGGAAGCCTTGGCACGGGCGCAGGCAGCGAAACTGTTCGACGACGTCGAAGACTTCCTCGCGACGACCGAGGGGGAGAAAACGCTGCGCGGCGCCCAGCGGCCTGATTTGGCCGAGGTGGAAGATTGGATCGCCGCGGCGCGGCAGGCCCGCTCGTTGCAGTCGGCCTAGCTTGCGCTAGTGCGCCGCGGGTTTGGCGGCCGGGGCGTGTCCGGGGTCTTTCGCACCGTGTGCATCCGCGGGCTTAGAGCCATGGTCGTCGTGCTTCTCCGCCGCGGCCTTGTGCGAATTGTCGGCGCCGTGCCCAGCTTCACCATCCTCGGTGCCGCCATGGTCTTCGGCTTCATGCCCGGCCGAGCCGTGCGCCGCACCGTGGCCTGCCCCATGTTCGTCGTCGCTCTTCTTGCGATTCGTGTCGTAGTCGTCGACGTATTCGTTGAGCATGATCACTTCGACACGCGAGTTGCGCCGACGCCAAAGGGGATCGGAAGCGGTCACCTGCGGTTCATAGGGTCCCGCTTGGCTTAAGCGAAACCGATCGGGGTCGATTCCCTTTTGCGTCAGGAAGTTCATCACGGCCATGCAACGCTCGTAGCACAATTGCCAAGCCGCGACGGCATCGTGCTTGTCGTCCTGCGTCAGGCGAATGACGTGGGCACGAAGTTCAATCTTCGTCTTCTTCCCCATCAACAGGGGCAAGATGTCGTTCAGCCGGTCGCGACTTTGGTCGTCGATCAAGGCGGAGCTTTCGGGAAACGTAATCGAGGCCCCGACGCTCGTCCCCTTTTGATTTTGCAACATCGCCAACGACGGCACGCGACCGCCGCCGCCGCGCTTTTTCGATTCGTTCCCTTGCTTCGAGCGCGGAGCGCCCCCTTCCAAGAAGCCTTGGCCGCCGGGCGTTAGGCCGGAGCCGCTCGGGTCACGAAAATAGCCGGCGATCGCTTCTTTAACGGGCTTATTCTGCGCAACGATCCACATGACCAAGAAGAACGCCATCATGGCGGTCACGAAGTCCGCGTACGCAACTTTCCAAGCACCACCTCCGCCGCCGGCCATGGGTAAACCTCAATACTAATTGCTGAATGCGGAATGCTGAGTGCTGAGTGCTGAACAAGAGATGCTGAAGCCGGCTGCTTAATGCGTTTGCTTGGTTCAGCATTCCGCAGTCAGCAGTCAGCATTGGTTTTACGCTGCCGCTTCTTTGAACAACGCGTCGAGTTCTTCGCGGTTCGGGCGGCAGTCGGTGGCCACGCCGCGGCGGGCCATGTCGATCGCCACCTTCGGATTCAAATCGTTCACGAACCCTTCGATGATCGACTTGGTCGTGCGGAAGAACGCCATCTCTTGGTGCCCCAGGAGTTCCATACGACCGACCATCGGCCCGAAGAATCCGTAGGACGCCAAAATTCCGAGGAACGTACCGACGAGAGCCGCACCGACTTTGTGGCCGATTTCTTCGACGGGGCCGTCGATGGCGCCCATCGTGATCACGATACCCAACACGGCCGCGACGATGCCGAAGCCCGGCAACGCGTCGGTGGTCTTCGAGAGCACCGCGATCGGCGCGTGATGTTCGTCTTCGAGCACTTTGAGTTCGGCTTCCATCAAGGCAGGCAGCTGTTCCGGCTTCGCCGTTCCTTCGACGATCGGGGTGAGCGCCCCGCAGATGAAGTCCATCAGATGGTGATTACTCGACAGCTTCGTGTATTTGCTGAAGATCGCGCTCTTATGGTGGTCGGCGAGATGTGATTCGAGCGAGAGCAAACCCTCGCGTCGCGCGATCTGCATTAACTCGTACATCATTTTGAAGAGTTCGGAGTAAGCCCCTTTGTCGAAGGGAGAACCTTTGAGCGAGGCCATTAAACCTTTGAACAAGTCGCCAAGAATCTTCTTCGACGACATGATCACCATAGCGCCGCCCGCCGCGCCGCCGATCGTCAGAATTTCGGCCGGGTGCAGCAGCGCATGGATGTGTCCGCCCGAGAGCATGAAGCCCGCGATCACGCACCCGATGACGATCAAACTTCCGCCGATGACGATCATGGACCCAACCTCTGCAAGCGAAACGCACGAAAACCGGACACCCGGCGCAGTCGCGGCGCAAGGGATGCGCCCGAACTGACCGCTAGAAGAACTTAGGTCGCGGCTAACAGAATGACGCCGCCGAGGAGCGGTACGTCGGAAGATGCCGAATTTGACGGCAATGACGCGCGTAGCGGACGTGGCGCTACGGTTTCGCGAAGGCCCTATTCCCCGCGACCCTGCGTCGCCCCATGGCCGGCGGCGGCCACGACCCCCAACCGCTTATTCCCTCGGGCCCGCACGACCGTGCAAGCCGCGAAACTAGGAGCGAGCGCCCGCCGCTCGACCAATGCGAGTAGTCGCGAAAACACATCCGGACCGGCGTCGAAGAGCCGGCCGTAGATGAACAGCTTGCTCGGGTTGAAGATATTGATGACTGCAGCAGCCGCCACGGCGAGATACTCGAGCGTGCGGTCGAGCTCCGGGCCGATATCAATCGTGCCCGCCGCCGCACGGTTCAGAACTTCGTCGATGTCGAGCGATTGTCCGAGTCGCTCGCTCACGGCCAACGCCAGGGCGCTGTCGGTCGCCACCGTTTCCAAGCAGCCGCGATTGCCGCAGCCGCACAAGCGCCCGGTGAGTTCGACCGTCACGTGGCCGATTTCTCCGGCGAGGCCGCTGTGCCCTTGCACAATGCGGCCTTGCTGCATCACACCGAGCCCGAGCCCCGCCGAGATGTCGAGCATGGCGAAATCGTCGGCACCGCGGGCTTCGCCGTAAGCTTGCTCGGCCCAACAGAGTGCATGGCACTCCTGCAGTACGGTGCAATCCATTTGCAGCCGATCCTGCAGATCTTGCCCTAAATTACGGCCGTCGAGCTGATGCAAGTTCGGCGAAACAATCGAGCGTCCTTCGCTCCGCTGAATTAAGCCCGGCACACTGATCGCGAGCCCGAGCACGGTTCCTTTGCGGCGGCCCATCAAGGCCCGCAGTTCGCGTACGCAGGCGGCGGTGAGATCTTGATAGCGCTGCGGCGTGGCGAAAGTACGCACGTCGAGTTCGTCGTCGAGTTGGCCGTCGAGCCCGGCGGCCACGGCTTCGCAATGCACCGGCCCCACGACGAGTCCCAGCACGCAGACGCCGCTGCGCGCGAGACGCACGATCTTTCCCGGCCGGCCCACCGCGCGTTGCTGCGGCTCTTCTTCTTCGACGAGCTTCGCATCGAAGAGCGTTGCCACGACGCGGGTCACGGTCGGCCCGCTGATGCCCGTATGACGGCAGATCTCGGCTCGCGAGAGCGGCCCATGTCGCTGAAGCGCCGCCAACACGCGTCGTTCGTTCAGTTGCCGGAGGAGGGCCGGGACGACGCGCGACGGAACGACGGGATTCATAGATTCGTGGTCCGCTGAACCAATTGCGTAGAGAAGCCGTTTGCGGCGTGCGTGGAAAATTGTGCTTGCATTGTAGCGTCGGATCGAATTATATTCAAACCTTTAGAAATTAACTCTCCGCCGATCATCGCCCGCCCCGCCTCGATTTCCCGCCTCGTCCTGTTAGGGTGAAGAGGATGCACGCCTCCCCCGCCGCCAATCTGCCGGCACACTCCATAGCTCTGCGCCCCGCGCTCCGCATTGCCGTCACAATCACAGCGCTGGGGTTGTTGCGTGCGCCTATCACCTCGAAGGCCGCCGAAACGCCGACCGACAAACCCGCAGAGAAGTCCGCGGCCGCCACGTTCCGCGCGGAACAGCTTCAATTCTTCCGCGACAAGGTGCACCCGATCTTGGTCGCCAAGTGCGTCAAGTGTCACGGCGGCGAAGAGAAGGTCGAGAGCGAGTTCTACCTCACGTCGCGCGCCGCGGTGTTGCGTGGGGGCGAACTGGGGCCGGCCGTCGACCTGGAGAAGCCGGAAGAAAGCTCGCTGCTCAAAGCAGTGCGTTACGAAGAACTTGAGATGCCGCCGAATGGCCGCATCTCGCCGGCCGACGTCGCCGTGCTCGACCAATGGGTTCGCCAAGGTTTGCCTTGGCCTGCCGACATGGAAAAGGAGCCGACGCACCACGCTCCCAAGAAGCCTGCCGGCGTCACCGACGAAGATCGCAAGTTTTGGGCCTACCAGCCGGTCGCCGAACCGCGCGTGCCGGAAGTGAAACAGTCCGACTGGGTTCGCAACCCCGTCGATGCGTTCGTGCTCCACAAACTCGAAGCTCGCGGCATCGCGCCGGCGCCGGCCGCGAGCGCTCGTTCGCTCATCCGCCGCGCCACGTACGACCTCACCGGCCTGCCGCCGACGCCGGAGGAGGTGGAACAGTTCGTGCGTGACTACTCCCCCTCTCCTGCTCTCGCCGTCTCTCCGTCTGACGCAAGAGACTTGGAGACCAAGAAACAAGGAGAGAAGGAAAAATCTGAACGAGCCTATGAAGCGCTGCTTGATCGCCTCCTGGCCTCGCCGCACTACGGCGAGAAGTGGGGCCGCCACTGGCTCGATCTCGTCCGTTACGCCGAATCGCACGGCTACGAACGGGACTCGGCCAAGCCCTTTGCCTGGCGCTACCGCGACTACGTCATCAACGCACTGAACACAGACAAGCCGTACGATCAGTTTCTCCGCGAACAGCTCGCCGGCGACGAGTTCGCCGAAGTGACGCCCGAATCGCTCACGGCCACCGGCTACTATCGCCTCGGCACTTGGGACGACGAACCGGCCGACCGCGACCTTGCGAAGTACGAGATCCTCGACGGGATCGTGTCGACCACGAGCAGCGTCGTCCTCGGCATGAGCGTCGGCTGTGCCCGCTGCCACGATCACAAGCGCGACCCGATTCCCCAGCGCGATTATTACAAGCTGCTGGATTGCTTCCGCGATCTCACCGACATGAATCGCGAAAACCTGCGCCGCATCACGACGCCGGAAGAACGGCATGCCTACGAAGCCGAGCGCCTCGCCAAAGAGCGACAAGAAACGACCGTGCGTCAGGAGTTGGCCGCACTCGAAGCGCAGTTTCTCGCCGCGGCCCCGTCGCAAGGAGTCAGCACCGCCGGAATCGATAGCGGCGACCTGTCGGAGTTGAGTTATCGGCTCTATCGCGACACCTGGAAGGCGCTCCCTGATTTCGACGCGCTGAAGGCCGAAACCGTCGGCGCGGTGCCGGGCAATCGGATTTCGCTTTCCGTGGCTTCTCGCGCAGAAGCAATCGGCTTGGTGTACGAAGGAAAATTGCGCGTGCCGCAAGACGGCGAGTACACGTTCCTCGCCAACATGCGCGAAGGCTTCCGACTCACAATCGACGGTCGCACCGTCATCGATCGCCCTCAGCCCGCCGCCCACGAAGCGACCGCCGTGGTCAAGCTCAAGGCCGGGCACCTTCCCTTGAGGCTCGACTACTTCAATGCCGCCCACGCCCCCAAGGTACAACTCGCCTGGAGCGGGCCCGACTTCCCCGCTCGGCGACTCACCGACGATGGCGCCGTCGGCGGACAGATAGAAGGAGGCACCGCCTGGGCCTACAAGTTTGAAAAGCCGCCGAAGGCCTGGACCCGGCCCGACTTCAACGACGTCCGTTGGGCCCGCGGTCCGGCAGGCTTCGGCACGCGCGGTACGCCCGGCGCGGAAGTCGGCACCGAGTGGAAGACATCGGATATCTGGCTGCGTCGCACGTTCCGCGCGGCGACGGTGCCGCCGACTCTTTCCCTCGACATACATCATGACAATGACGTCGAAATCTATCTCAACGGGCACTTGATCCACGAAGCGACCGGCCATACCTCGAAGTACGAGCGCGTCGACCTGGGTGCAATAGCCGCCAAGCATTTGCTGCAGGGAGACAACCTGCTGGCGGTCCATTGTCGCCAGACCGGCGGCGGACAATACATCGACGTTCGCCTGGTCGACATCGCGGAATCCCTGCCCGAGCTCATTCGTCAACATGGCGACGCGGTGCTCGGCGCGGCGGCGACTAAGCGCTATGTCGAACTTGCCGCCGAGTTGCGAGCGCTCCGTGCCAAGCCCCTCACGGAGCCGGGCCAAGAAGTCATGTCGGTCGCCGCCCGTACGCCGCCGCCGACGCACGTGCTCCTCCGCGGTTTGCCGCAAGCCGAGGGCGACCTTGTCACCTCGGGCGTGCCGGAAGTTCTCACGCCCGCCGGCTTCCAACTGGTTTCCGCTTCGTCGTCCCCCAAGAAAACGACGACGACCGGCCGCCGCACGGCGCTCGCCGCCTGGCTCACCGACGCGCACAATCCTGCGACCGCCCGCGTCCTGGCCAATCGGTTGTGGCAGTATCATTTCGGCCGGGGCTTGGTCGGCTCGTCGAACGATTTCGGCAAGCTCGGCGAACTGCCAACGCATCCAGAGCTGCTCGACTGGCTCGCGACCGATCTGGTGCGCGGCGCGTGGCATCTCAAGCGGATGCACAAGCTGCTGATGCTCTCGAACACCTATCGCCTTTCGAGCCAAGCGACCGAGGCCGGTTTGAAGCTCGATCCGGCTAATACGCTCCGTTGGCGCTTCGACATGCGCCGGCTCAGCGCCGAGGAAGTCCGCGATTCGATCCTCGCCGCCGACGGCTTGCTCGACCTGCGCATCGGCGGGCCGAGCGTCTACCCGCCGATCCCGAAGGAAGTCTTGGCCGGCCAATCGAAGCCCGGTGACGGCTGGCCCACTTCGAAAGGCGCGGATCAATTCCGACGCAGCGTTTATGTACATGTGAAACGCTCCCTACAACTCCCGATTCTCGCCACGCACGACCAAGCCGACACCGATTCGAGCTGCGCCGTCCGTTACACCACGACCGTGCCGACCCAATCGCTCGGCATGCTCAACGGCGAGTTCATTCACGAACAAGCCGCCGCGCTGGCCGAACGCCTCCAACGCGAACGTCCCGACAACCTCGAACAACAACTATGCCGCGCCGTCGAGCTCACGACCCAACGCACCCCGTCGGCCGAAGAGCTCCGCCGCGATCTCGCCTTCGTCCAAGCAGCCCAAACCCAAGACGGCCTGAGCCCCGCGGCCGCGCTCGAGATGTATTGCCTGCTGACGCTGAATGCGAATGAGTTTTTCTACCTCGATTAACCGATACTTGATTTTCACCACGGAGGCACGGAGCACACGGAGGAAGGCAGATTGCAAAATGCAAATCGACAATTGCAAATTGCAAATTGACGCAAGCGAGTAGCTGTCCGCCGTCTTCAATTTGAAATTTGCGATTTGCAATTACCAATTTGCAATCAATTGCTTCCTCCGTGACTCCGTGGTGAATAAAGAAACGCGGAACATAACTATGAATAACTCCAATCAATTTTGCCGTCGCACGCGTCGCGAGTTTCTTTGGCAAGCCGGCGGCGGGTTCGGCGCGGCAGCGCTCACCTCGCTGCTCGGGCAGGACAACTTCTTTCGCGAAACCGCCGCCGCTTCAGAAGCTACGCCTGTTGCGGCGCACGTACCGAGCAGCTTCGTCAATCCGATGAAGCCGAAGCCGCCGATGATCCCGGCCAAGGCGAAGAGCGTCATCTTCATCTTCTGCTACGGCGGCCCGAGCCACGTCGACACCTTCGACTACAAACCGAAGCTCTATCCGCTCGACGGCAAAACCATTCCCATCAAAACCTTCGGCCGCGGCGGCAAGCGCAACGAAGGGCGCGTCGTCGGGCCCAAGTGGGACTTCCAGCAATACGGCCAGTGCGGCAAGTACGTCAGCGATCTGTTTCCGCATCTTGGGCAGCATGTCGATAAGATGGCCTTCATTCATTCGATGTATGCCGAAAGCCCGATCCACGGCTCGGCCATGCTCATGATGAATTCCGGCCGCATCCTCAGCGGCAATCCGAGCATCGGCAGCTGGCTCACCTACGGCCTCGGCAGCGAGAACGAAAACCTGCCGGGCTACGTCGTCATGCTCGATAAAACGGGCGGCCCGATCTCCGGCCCCAAGAATTGGTCGAGCGGCTACATGCCCGCCGCGTATCAGGGCACCGTCGTCCGCGCCGACGGCACGGCGATCCACGATCTCGAATTGCCTCCCGGCATGACCCGCACGGCCCAGCGCCGCATGCTCGATCGCCTCCGCGAGAAGAACCAAGAGCATCTCGCGCAGCATGCCGACAACACGGAGCTCGCGGCCCGCATCGCCAGCTACGAGCTCGCCTTCAAGATGCAGCAGCATGCCCCCGAAGCGGTCGACTTCTCCCAAGAAACCGCCGACACGCAAAAGCTCTACGGCATCGACCAAACGCAAACCAGCGACTTCGGCCGCAAATGCTTGCTCGCGCGCCGGCTCGTCGAGCGCGGCGTCCGCTTCATTCAGGTCTACTCCGGCGGCGCCCACAACGACGACAACTGGGACGCCCACACCGACATCGTCGCCAATCACACGAAGCACGCCGGCAATACCGATAAGCCGATCGCCGGCCTGTTGGCCGACCTCAAGCAGCGCGGCCTGCTCGACGAAACGATCGTCGTCTGGGGCGGAGAGTTCGGTCGCCAGCCGACCGCCGAATACGCCAAGGGCACCGGTCGCGACCATAACGCCTACGGCTTCACCATGTGGATGGCCGGCGGCGGCATCAAGGGAGGCGTCAGCGTCGGCGAAACCGACGAACTCGGCAGCGCCGCCGTGACCGATCGCTATCATGTGAAACACCTGCACGCGACGATCTTGCAACAGATGGGCCTCGACCCGAACCGCCTCGCCTACTTCTACAACGGCCTCGACCAAAAGCTGGTCGGCGTCGAAGGAGCCGAGCCGATCCACCAGATCATCGCGTAAAAGCGCTTCTGTAGGGAACGCCCTCCGTGGCGTTCCGCGGCGAGCGTCGAGCCGTCAGGCCGAAGTGTCTTCGGTTCCCTGTAGGGAACGCCCTCCGTGGCGTTCCGTCCGCCGTGGAAAGCACCAATGACCAAGCACCAAGTTCCAATGAAATCCCAAATGCCAATGACCGAACCGCGCTCGCACCGCCCCAAGACCGTTTCGAACAACTCCTCCTTCGGTCATTGGTCCTTCCTTGGAATTTGGTGCTTGGTCATTGGAATTTTAGGACCGTTGGTGCTTGGTCATGGGTCATTCGCGCCGGCCGTTCGCGCCGCTGACGAAGTGAAAAAGTCCCAATGGAACGGCTTGGAACGTCTCGACTTTACCGTCGACGGTCGTGCCGCGCTCTTGATCGTGCCGCCGAAGGCCGACGTCGGCCGTCCCTGGATCTGGCGCACCGAATTCTTCGGCCATGAACCGCAGGCCGACCTCGCGCTCACGGCCAAAGGCTTCCACATCGCCTACGTCAACGTGCAGAACCTCTACGGCTCGCCGACCGCGCTCGACGCCATGGACAAATTCTACGACCACGTCACGAGCGAGTACGGCCTGATGCCGAAGGTCGCGCTCGAAGGCTTCTCCCGCGGCGGACTCTTCGCCCTCAATTGGGCCGCGCGCCATCCCGAGCGCGTCGCCTGCATCTACAACGATGCTCCGGTCTGCGATTTCAAAAGCTGGCCCGGCGGCCAAGGGAAAGGGAAGGGCTCTCCGGCCGATTGGAAGCGCTGCCTCGACGCCTACGGCCTCACGGAGCCCGAAGCCCTCGCCTATAAGCTCAACCCCGTCGACAATCTCGCACCGCTGGCAAAGTTCAAGGTGCCGCTCCTGCACGTTTGCGGCGACGCCGACGAAGTGGTTCCCTTCCCGGAAAACACGAAGCTCCTCGCCGAGCGCTATCAGGCGCTGGGCGGCCCGATCGAAGTCATCGTGAAGCCGGGCATCGGCCACCATCCGCACAGCTTGAAGGACCCGAAGCCGATCGTCGACTTCATCTACAAGCACACGGCCGCGCTTGATCAGTAACTCGAATTGTCAAAGATCCGATCCGCAAACGTTACAAGTTCTCGCTATTTAGCCCGCCGTCGGCGACGGCGGGCGCCCCCGGTCGCCGACCGGGGGCGAAATAAGGGAGGATTCATCCGCATGGATTTGCTGCGCGGATCCTGCGCGCGGAGCGCATTTTGCTGCGCCGCACCAGCATTTTCGTGCGCAGTTCGCGCATTTTGTCGCAAGCAACTTGCTCCGCGGCATTCCGGCGAGTGCGCGACGTTGCGCACTCCGTTATCAATGCCGCCGCCGACGTCGCACTGTTCTCGGCAAATGCTGCGAATCGTCACGCCCGAAATCGACGTAAGTCTTCGAACCGCCCATGGCCCCGTGCGCACTAAGTCGCATCGGTTGTGCGCTCCCTTGTTGGTAAGCGCTCCGA
>PNKZ01000036.1 GCA_013822735.1 Pirellula sp. | reverse complement strand
GCATGCTCAGCACAAGGACAAGCAGCCTGCCGGCGACCATTATCTGGCCGGCCAGATTGCGGAACTGAGTGCCAAGGTTGCCCGGCTCGAAGCCGCCCTGCAAAAGAGCGGAGCGGGAATATCGCCGGGTATGGGCGGCATGAGCGACAAGAAGCCGGCCATGGGCATGATGAAAGATGACGTCGACGAAATGGGCTCGATGCAACCCGCAGGCGGCGCGACCAGCATGAGTGGAACCGGCGGCGGGGAGATGGGAATGAAGATGGACAAAATGATGGGCATGATGGAGAGAATGATGAGCAGCGGTTCGATGCAACCCGCCCCGGCCGCGCCGGCGATGGGTGGAACCGGCGGCGGAGCGTTGGAATTGAAGATGGATAAAATGATGGGCATGATGGAGAGAATGATGAGCAGCGGTTCGATGCAACCCGCCCCGGCCGCGCCGGTGATGGGTGGAAGCGGCGGCGGAGCGTTGGAATTGAAGATGGAAAAGTTGCTGTGGATGATGGAGAGAATGATGAGCAGCGGTTCGATGCAGCCTGCCCCGGCCGCGCCGGCGATGGGGGCGATGCCAATGATGTAAGAGACGAAACAACCGGTGGCAAAAAACAAAAAAATCTCTTCAAACCCAGTCGAAGTCCCCCGCTATGCACCCAAGGTAGAGGTGGGGATTCGTCAAGGCGATCTTTACGCACGAACTCATTCTTTAACCCGTCCTTCAACCACGTAACCAAACCCAGCAGAACAAAAGGAAAGACACAACTATGAAAATGAACCACCTCGCCCTCGGCAAAATCAACGTCCTTCAGCAATCGACATGGATACGGCCGGCGCTAATGCTGGTAGCGATCATCGTCGCCGCCCTCGGCGTGACCGGCTGCCAACCGCACCACTAACCCGATCTTCAACCCGGTCGGGTCTGCGAAGGATTGCCTTCCCGACCGGCATTGGCAGCGGGCGGCTACCTTTTCTTGAAAGAAGAACCTTCGCAATGGCCAGAACACCTCAACAGAAACGACCGGCAGCAACCAGGTTGGCATGCCTCGCCGCGATCGCGTTGGCCCTCCTGCTCGCCGTCGCAGCGCAGGAGCCTGGCCGCGCGGGCGGCCTGATCCCCGCGGCGGCGACGGATTCCGGCCCAGGCGAACCGCTGGAACTCAAGGTTCCCGCTTCCCTGCGGGCGCGACACGAAGCCTTTCACGCGGAGTTCATCCAGGCCACGAAGGAGGCCGGCAAGCTCGGCGACGCGGCGCGACTGATAGAGCAGCTGGGATCCGCCCATTTTGCGAAAGCGAAGGATGTGTTCCCGCCGCTCGGACTGTTACCCCGACTGGCCACGGGCAAGGTCACGCCGGAGATGGGCGAGGCCGTCCAGATAGCCGAGAAGCTGAGAGCCGGCCTGCCGCAGATCCACGGCGAGCACCGCGAACTCTTGGCGGGGCTCAAGAGGCTGGGGGAAGCGGCCAAGGAAGAGAGAAAGACGGACTACGTTCGCTTCGTCGAGCGGCTGACCTTGCATATTCAGGAAGAAGAAGACGTCTTGTACCCGACGGTCCTCTTGATCGGCGAATATGTGAAACGGGAACTCGACAAATAGTAACGGCTCTCCGCTATTTCTAACCCTAGCGAGGCTGCCGTAACAGACCGCACCATTCCAGCGTTCAAGTGCGTGCTCAACTTGTCTCGAACCATGAATCGCCTTAAGTGACGTAAACATGAGCCATCTCCCTCCGCCAAAAACAGCGACGAGTCGGCTTGTCATGCTCCGCGTAATCGCCGCCTCGATCGGACTGGCATTAGCCCTTCCGTGTTACGGCCAAGTGTCGCCTGAGGAGCATGCCAGCCATCATCCCGGACAGGCGGGCGGCGCGGCACCGGCGGCGGGAGCGATGCCGGCCGCAACGCCCGGCGCCGGAGGCGGCATGGGCGGCGGGATGGAAGGCATGGAAAAGATGATGGAGGGGATGGGGAAGGCTCCGCCCAAGGAGTTGTATCCGACCCTGATGAGCCTTCCGGAGTTGACGCCGGAAGAGCGGGAGCAAGTCCGCAGCCAGGCGGACGAGCGCATGCGCTCGGGCGTGGCCCTGCTGTCGGAGGGACTGGACCGCCTGGGCGCAGCAACGAAGAACGAGAATTACGCGGCCATGCAGGAAGCCGTCGCCCAAGTGCGCGAGGCCGTCGCGCAGTTCGAGAGCGGCCTGGCCGCTCGGCGCGCTTTGGCCGAGGGTAAGCCCCCCCGCCAAGTCGCCCTGCAATGGTTCAAGGGTGAAATGAACCTGCAAGTACCGCAGGGTGTAGAACGTCGCGGCGGTCTCTCCGGGGCCACGCTATTTCACCTCTTCACGATGGTCCTGCTCATCGCGTTCGCCCTGGCGATGGTCGCCCTGTACTTCTTCAAGATGCGCCGCGCAGCTGCGCTCTTTGAGCGTATTGAGACCGACTCGGGATCGCCTCCCCCCGGCTCGGCACCGCCGCTTGTAGGAACGGCACCGCCCCCTGCGGCAGCCGCCAAAGGGACGTCGGCATGAGCAAACGGATCACCAAAAAAACGGCGTTGCATACGGCCGTCGCTAAAGCCGCCCCGCCTGCAGATTCGGAAATGACCGCGCCGTCGGCTGCAGCTGCGAATTGGCGAGGATACCTTCGCGTCGGGAACATCATCACGGAAACGCCGGGAGTGAAAACGTTTCGCCTCCTGCCTTCGTCCGGCGACCGCTTCCTCCCGTTCACCTTCGTGCCCGGCCAGTTCCTCAACGTCGCGTTCTGGATCGGCGGCGCGAGAATGAACCGCTCCTACTCCATCTCATCCTCCCCGACGCAACGCGAATACGTCGACTTGACCGTGCGGCGTGAGCCACGGGGCGCGGTCTCCCGTCACATCGTGGATTTGCTCAAAGTGGGTGACCAGATCGAAGCGGCAGGCCCAGTCGGAAAATTTACTTTTGACGGAACAGAGGCGGACGGCATCGTCCTCATCGCAGCCGGCGTGGGCATCACGCCGATGATGAGCGTCATCCGATATCTCACGGAGCGGTCCTGGCCCGGAGACATCTTTCTTATCTTCACGTACCGCACTCCAACCGACTTCATCTTTGCCGGCGAAGTCGCCGCGCTTCAACGTGCGAATCCGAAGTTGCGCGTCGCGGTCACGGTGACTCGACCGGAAGGGACCGACTGGAAAGGCCGCCGCGGACGCATCACGAAGGAGCTGCTCACACAGTCGGTTCCCAATCTGGCTTCGCGGAGAATCCACGTGTGCGGGCCGCCGGCGATGATGGAGGCGACTAAGGCCATGCTCCTTGAGCTCGGGGTTGCCCCGGACCATCTGAAGACGGAAGCGTTCGGCGCAACCAAGCCCACGCCGGCCGCCGCCGGGACGGCCTTGAAACAGACCGCCGCGGCCACGGGGCCGCTGGTCACGTTTTCAACAAACAACAAGACGGCCAAGATTCATGTCAATCAGACCGTTCTCGAACTCTCCGAAGAACTCTCCATCGGCATCGAGAACTCTTGCCGCGTCGGCACCTGCGGCCTGTGCAAGGTGAAGCTGACGTCCGGCGAGGTCGAGATGGCCGTCGAGGACGCTCTCACGCCCGACGACAAGGCCAACGGCATCATTCTCGCCTGCCAGGCGAAGCCTAAGAGCGACATCGCGGTGGAGGCGTAGCCATGAAAGCAAGTAAACTGGAAGGCCTCATCGTCGGCGGCGTCTTTTGCGTCTTGATGTTTGCGTGGCTCGGTTTCCTCGTCCACCGTTCGCCGCGCTTTGCGGGCAGCGGCATGGGGGCGGTGTTCGGGATCGCGGGGGCCGTGCTCCTGCTCGTCCCGCTCGCCTATCCGCTCGTCAAACGCATTCCCTTCGTCCAGGCGAGGGTCACGCCGCACGTTTCTCTGCAGTCGTGGATGACGGTGCATGTCTACGCCGGCATTCTCGGTCCTCTGCTGGGAATAATTCACACCGGCCACAAGTTCGACAGTTGGCTGGGAATCACACTGACGGCCGTGATGCTCCTCGTCGTCGTGAGCGGGCTCATCGGTCGCTATCTGCTCGCTTTCGTCAACCAGGACATCAAAGACAAGTTACTTCTTTTGCAGACGGCCCGGGGCGATCTAGATAGTGCGTGGGGGGCGCTCAAGAAAGCCCCTCCGGAACTGAATTCCCTTCCTAAAGCACGTCTTTTGACGGCAGGCCTGGCGTCATTGGGGCTCGATCTTCAGATCGGTGGGCCGGCCGGCGAGGTCATCAGGCTTGCCGAATCCGTAGCGGACCTGGAGTACGCGATCCGCACGCACGAACTTTTCAAGCGCTGGTGCAGCCGCTGGCTGACGCTGCACCTCGTTCTTTCCGTGCTCCTTTACGTGCTGCTCGCGCTGCACATCTGGGCCGGGATTCACTTCGGGCTGAGGTGGCTCTCATGAAACTCCGGCACTTCGCAGGCGCGGTGGCGATCTTCGTGGCGTTGTTTAGCGTGTATTATTTCGCAGGGAGTCATTCCGAAGGCGAGCGCTCCGGCGTGTTGAGTGAAGCAGCCTGGCAACGCATGGCCCTCCCCGGAGAGTTGTCCAACGCGCATGCGTTTCTGAAACATAACTGCGCCGCCTGCCACACGGCCGTCAAAGGCGTCGAAGCCGGCAACTGTATCGCCTGTCACGCCGACAACGAGTCGTTACTCCAGCGTCAGCCGACCTCGTTTCATGCCAACGTGAGTAGTTGCGTCGAATGCCACCGCGAGCACCGGGGGACCGATCAGCGCCCGACAGAGATGGATCATCGGGCGCTGGCCGAGATCGGTTTCCGCGACCTAAAAACCGACCGCCGACCGGACGGTGAAAACGAATGGGTGCGGACAGCCCTCCTTGATTGGATCGGTCGACACCAGCCCGCAGACCAGGGGTCGGAAGGCCATTCGAGCCTCACTCCACAAGAGGCGGTTTTGAATTGCGCGGCCTGCCATTCCCACAAGGATCGGCACGTTAAGCTCCTCGGCCAGGACTGCGCTCAATGTCACGGGACGACGAAATGGACAATCCCCGAATTCCGGCATCCGTCGCCGGGCTCGACGGACTGCGCTCAGTGCCATCAGGCGCCTCCGAGCCATTACATGATGCACTTTCAAATGATCTCAGCCAAGGTGGCGGGCAAGCCGCACGCGCAGGTCAACCAGTGTTACCAATGCCACCAAACGACCGCGTGGAACGACATCAAGGGGGCGGGCTATTACAAGCACCATTAGTCAGAACAGGGAGAACTCCGTGAGCAGCGAGCCCGTATCCGAACCCAAATCCGAAGCCGCAGTGGAGCAACTGCAAGCACTCGTGCAGCGGCGGTTGAATGGGCGGGTCCGCGATCTGCGTCTGGTGGTGCGGGACCAGGGCCTGATTCTGCAAGGGCGGACTTCGACTTACCACGTCAAGCAACTGGCCCAACATGCGGCCATCGAAATAACAGGACTGACGATCTTAGCGAACGAGATTGAAGTGCGCTGAAGCGTACTTGGACCGCTGGAGTATCTGAAACCGGAAGACGTGTCACAAAGGAAAGCGAGTGTGCTTCCTGGGCGACTTCCAACCTTGAAGAGGAGAATTTTGATGATGTATCGCATTCCATTCCTGGCGGTCGTGATCGTGGCGCTGGTCGCCCTGGCCGGGCCGCCGCCGCTAGCGGCCGACGACAAGATGCATGAGGCGACGGTTCTTAAAGCCGGTGACGGCAAGATAACGTTGAAGTTTCAGGGGGACGTCAAAAAGCACGTCCACGACGTCGCTCCGGACGCCATGATCACTTTGGACGACAAGCAGGCCAAGCTCGAAGAGCTTAAGGAAGGTTTTCCCGTCAAGGTGATGCTGAACGACAAGTCCGTCATCTCCATGATCGAGGCCAAGTCCAAAAAGAAGTGAGCAATGAGCTTCTCGTGGCATGTCGGGTCTTGAGAAACCCTCATGACCCGGCATCCCCGGGACCGTAACGGGAGGTATCTAGGCCCACTTCCGGGCTCCATTCGCAACCACAGGATGCCGGTGATGAAAGCTCTCGTTTATTTGGGGCCTGGAAAAAAAGCCCTCGCAGAGCGTCCCAGACCGAAACTCACGGCGCCTACGGACGCGATCGTCAAGATCACGAAGACGACGATTTGCGGTACCGACCTGCATATCCTCAAGGGGGACGTCCCGAGTTGTCAGCCCGGCCGCATTCTGGGTCATGAGGGGGTCGGCATCATCGATCAAGTTGGGCCGGCCGTCACCGCGTTCAAGCCGGGAGACCGGGTCCTGATCTCCTGCATCAGCGCCTGCGGCAAATGCGTTTATTGCCGAAAGCTCATGTACTCGCACTGCACGACCGGCGGCTGGATCCTCGGCAACCGCATCGACGGCACCCAGGCCGAGTTCGCCCGCATTCCCTATGCGGATACAAGCCTCTATCGAATTCCGGATGGTGCGGACGAAGAGCCGCTGGTGATGCTGAGCGACATCCTGCCGACCGGATTCGAGTGCGGCGTACTCAACGGCAAAGTTCAGCCGGGAAGCACCGTGGGGATCGTCGGCGCGGGACCGATCGGACTTGCGGCGCTGCTCACCGCCCAGTTCTACTCTCCGGCCGAGATCATCATGATTGATCTCGACGACAATCGCCTGGAAGCGGCGAAACGCTTCGGTGCCACGGCGGTCATCAACAGCGCCGACGGCAAGGCCGCAGAGACGGTCGTGAAGCTGACCGGCGAACGCGGCGTCGATACCGCCGTCGAAGCGGTGGGCATGCCGGCCACGTTCGAATTGTGCGAACAAATTATCGCACCGGGCGGCATCATCGCCAACATCGGCGTGCATGGAACCAAGGTGGCTCTCCATCTGGAGCAACTGTGGGACCGCAACATCACCATCACCACGCGGTTAGTCGACACCGTCAGCACTCCGATGCTCCTCAACGTGGTGCGGTCTCACAAGCTCGACCCCCAGCTCCTGATTACGCATCGCTTCAAGCTCGATTGTATCCTCGATGCCTATGAGACCTTCGCGAACGCCGCCCACACGCGAGCGCTCAAGGTGATCATCGAGGCTTAGCGACCATTGCGGCGACATGAAACCACCTTCCAGCGAATGACCCCATGGCAGCTTCCGAAATCATTCAGGCCCAGGCGGCGGGGCAGGTCGGTACTGCTCCCTCTCCCGTACAGGTGATGGAGCCTTTCGCCCTGATCATTTTCGGCGCTACGGGGGCGTTGACCCACAGTAAGCTGCTTCCGGCGCTGTTCCGTCTGTGGCAGGGGAACTTCTTCGCCGCGCCTTTCATCATCATTGGGGTCGGCAGGCGCGACAAGAACGAGAACCAGTTCCGTGACGAACTTCGTGACGCCGCCGAGGCGCACGGTCGAATGCACGCCGGGGACCGGGAAGCCTGGGATCGCTTTGCCGGGAACGTCTTCTACCATCGCGCGGACTTCACCGCTGCGGAGAGTTACGGCAAGTTTTCCGAACGCTTACAAGCGCTGGAGAAAGAGCGCGGGCTCAACGGCAACCGCCTCTTCTACCTGGCTACCGATCCCGATCGCTTCCCCTTGATCGTCGAACAACTCGCCGCCGCCAAACTGGCGCGGCGCGAAGCAGACCGGCCGTGGACGCGAGTGGTGATCGAGAAGCCATTCGGCAAGGATCTAACCAGCGCCCGTGCCTTGGACGAACACGTCCTGCGATTCTTGCGCGAGGACCAGGTCTATCGCATTGACCACTACCTGGGCAAGGAGACGGTGCAGAACCTCCTGTCGTTCCGCTTCGGCAACGCCGTATTCGATCCGCTTTTCAACAGCCGCTACGTCGATCACGTCCAGATCACGATGGCCGAAGACGGCGGCATGGAAGGGCGGCGCGGTGCCTATTACGACGGCGCCGGGGCCATGCGAGATGTGGTACAAAACCACCTGCTGCAGCTGCTTGCTCTGGTGGCGATGGAGCCGCCTACGTCCCTGGGGGCGAAAGATATTCACGACGAGAAAGTGAAAGTGCTGCGCAACTTGGTCCCACGTGACGTCCGAGAGGTTAACCGGTGGGCGGTGCGCGGCCAGTACGGTGCGGGAACGATTGACGGCAAGCCCGTGCATGCCTACCGCCAGGAGGAGGCGGTCGCCGCGAACTCTGCCACCGAGACCTATGTGGCCCTGCGCCTGGGCGTGGACACCTGGCGTTGGGCCGGCGTGCCGTTCATCCTGCGGACCGGAAAGCGGCTGGCGCGGCGCGTGACGGAGATTGCCGTCGAGTTCAAGCAGCCCCCCTTGCGGCTCTTCACCCCCCTGACCCAGAACGGAAACCTTTGCGACCGGACATGCAACTGCGGACCCGATTGCCGGTGCGGCATCGCCCAAGCGGAACCCAGCGTTTTGGCGTTTCGCATCCAGCCCGACGAGGGTATTAGCTTGTCATTCTCGGCCAAACAGCCGGGCATGCAGCTCGCGTTACAACCCGTGCGCATGGACTTCCTCTATGGGCAGTCGTTCAAGCAAGCCCTGCCCGAAGCGTACGAACGGCTCCTGTTGGATGCGCTGCGGGGTGACGCGACCCTGTTCATGCGATCCGACGAGGTGACGACGGCCTGGGAGTTTGTGACGCCGATCCTGGAGGCGTGGGAGCGACAGCCTGCACCGCGCTTCCCCAATTACGCGGCCGGTAGCTGGGGCCCGGTCGAAGCGGACCAACTCCTGAGCGGATGTCAGCGGGCGTGGCGCCAATTCCAGCAATAGTCTTGGGGGGGCGGCTACACATGGCTCAATCTTTGTACGACGACATGCTCGACCAACTGCAGCGCGACGCAAACTCATACTTCGTGAACGAGGTGAACCCCGCGAATGGATTGGTCAAGGACTGCACGCGCCCGGACTTCCCTTCCAGCATCGCCGCCGTCGGGCTGGCCTTGGCGGCTTATCCAGTCGGCGTCGAGCGGGGGTTACTGACGCGCACCGAGGCGGCGTCGCGGGCGCTGACGACCTTGCGGTTCTTCTGGACCAGCCCCCAGGGCCCCGAGCCGAACGCCACCGGCTACAAGGGGTTCTACTATCACTTCCTTGACATGGACACCGGGCGACGCGCCTGGGACAGTGAACTGTCCACCATCGACACGGCGCTCCTACTCGCAGGGGCACTCACCGCCGCCTTGTACTTCGATCGGGACGTGGCCGAAGAGCGCGAGGTGCGTGAATTGGCGGATGCGCTCTACCGCCGTACCGACTGGCAGTGGGCTCAGAACGGGGAGGCTACCGTTACGCATGGGTGGAGGCCGGAGGGCGGATTCCTGCCGTATCGGTGGCGCGGCTATGACGAGGCGACCATTCTCTACCTCCTGGGCCTCGGCTCGCCGACGTATCCGTTGCCCGTGGAGAGCTACGCGGCCTACACCTCCACCTACAGTTGGAAGAATATCTATGATTACGAGTTGGTGTACGCCGGCCCGCTTTTCGTCCACCAGTTCTCGCATATCTGGGTTGATTTTCGCGGCCTTCAAGACGATTTCATGCGGGGCCACGGCAGCGACTACTTCGAGAACAGCCGCCGGGCAACGTACGTGCATCAACAATACGCGATCCGAAACCCACTCCAGTTCAGCCACCCTTGTCATTGCTGCTGGGGGCTGACGGCGAGCGACGGACCGGGCCCGGCCACGCTTCGCATCGACGGCATCGAGCGCCGCTTTTATAACTACCTAGCGCGGGGAGCCCCGTTCGGCCCGGACGACGGTACCATCGCGCCGTGGGCGGCGGTCGCCTCCTTGCCGTTTGCCCCGGAGATCGTGCTGCCGACGATTCAGAATATGATCCGGCTCGGTGTCGCGCCGAGCTGCTGCTCCTATGGTTTGGCAGCGAGTTTCAATCCCACGTTCCCGGGGTCAACCGGCGAATCGGGCTGGGTGTCGCCCTGGAACTACGGACTCAACCAGGGGCCGCTTGTGCTGATGGTAGAAAACTATCGCTCGGGACTCATCTGGAACTTGCTGCGCCGCTGTCCTTATCTAGTTGCGGGACTGACCCGGGCAGGTTTTTCCGGCGGCTGGTTGGAGAGTGGTCCCGCCAACCCAATTGCCGGCCCACCGCTTATTCGAAAGGAACATTCTCATGTCTGAAAATATCGGAATCATCGATCCGGCCGTGATGGAAGAAACCTTGGTCCTCAGAAGCAGGAATACCATGCGGAAGTTCCAGCCGTCGGCCACGTCACCCGTGGTTGTGTTGATTGCGGGCACGGCGCTGGCGCTCGGTGCAGCTTGGCCGTTAACGGGTAAGGCCCAGGACCAACCCGACAAGGCGAAAGCCGCGGGCGCGCATGCGCAACACCAGGCCACGCCCCCTTCCGGCGCCCAGAAGCACGACATGGGCGCCATGGGCGGCGCGAAGCAAGCCGAGTGGTGGTACGAAAACTACACCCGCGGCCAGAAGCAAGGCATGGCCGGCATGAGCGGCATGCAGGGAATGACGCAGGACGACACGAACGCCGGTTCGAAGGCGGGAAAAAATTCTCCTGCCGGCGTGCAGATGAAGAACGATGAGGCGGGCATCATGGGAATGCGCAATAGCGACACCGGCAGTACGGTTATGGGTGCCGTCGGTGGAGCGGGATCGATGAACATGACAGGCATGAGCGAGTTGAAGACGGCCTCTTCGCAGCCCGGCATCCCCGGCGTCTCGCGCATCTATCACATCGGCGCAACCGGGTTCTTCCTCGATCATGCGGAGCATGTCACGCTATCGACGAAGCAACAGGCGGAACTCAACGTCGTCCAACAGAAGGCCTTGCTGAGCCAGGCCACCGCCCGGCGGAAGATCGATGAAGCCGAACAACAACTCTGGGAACTGACCGGAGCCGACGATCCGGACATCGCTAAGATCCAAGCGACGGTAGAAGACATCGAAAAACTTCGCGGCGGACAGCGGCTGGCGTTGATCCGGTCGGTGGCCGAAGCCGCTCGACTACTTACCGAGGAGCAACGCGCGGTACTCCTTGGTACAAAAGAGCCTGACGCGATCCAGGCGGACGCACCCGTGGTTAAGTAAGCGGCGTGATGGAAACAGTTTGGATAAGCGGTTCGCCGCAGCTATGAATTTGAACCGCTCCGAATCCCAACCCACAGCGGCGATTCTTCATGACGAGCCTTTCCCAAAGCGAGCCGCTAGGCGCCGCGGTGCGCATCCTCCTTTATGGAGTCGTGGTGCTTTCGCCGCTCGCTTCGGTGGCGTTCATCAGACCGTTGACCGACCACGGTTTCGTCTACACGGTCGGCAAGAACTTAGCGCTCGTCGGGTTCACGATTCTCGCTCTGCAGTTCGTACTCTCGGCGCGGATACCCTGGATCGAACGCCCGTTCGGATTGAACGTGCTGTTCCAATTCCATAAGGCGATGGCGATTTTCGCCGCGCTGCTGTTAGTCGCACATCCCGTGCTCCTCGTGATCGGCGGTCGCGACGAGGCGCTCCTCTTCGGCCCGCAGGTGATCTGGCACATCTGGCTGGGTCGAATCGCGCTCCTGATCCTGCTCGTCCACGTATTGCTCGCAAGCTTTCGTTTCGTCATCAAGCTGAACTACGAAACATGGCGTTTCATTCACAATCTCGGCGCGGCGCTGATTCTACCGCTCGGCTTTTTTCATAGCTGGAATTCGGGCGGCGATTTACGGCTGTCATGGCTGAAGTCGCTCTGGGCCGTGCTGCTTTGCGCGGCGGCCGCCTGCTATTTACGGCATCGCGTCCTGCGTCCGCTGCTGCTCCGGCGACATCCTTACCAAGTGACGGAAGTTCGGAGCGAGGCCGACGGCGTCTGGACGATCAGTCTCGTTCCGCCCGAAGGGGTGAATCGTTTCGAGTATCTGCCCGGACAGTTCCATTTCCTCACCTTCCAACGCGCGCCGAACCTGCCGGTGGAAGAGCATCCTTGGACGATCTCCTCCAGCCCGACCGTGCCCGGAGTGCTTTGTTCGACGATCAAGGAATCCGGCGATTTCACCGTGTCGATCGGCAAGACTAAGCCGGGCGACACGGCACTCGTCGACGGGCCGTTTGGGCGTTTCTCTTATGTTCTGCATCCCCATGAGCGCGAACTCGTCTTTATCGCCGGCGGCATCGGCATTACGCCGCTGATGAGCATGCTTCGGCACATCTGCGACACACGGGCAGAACGGAGCGTGACGCTGCTATACGCCAATACCGGCGAGGACGACATCGTCTTCCGCGATGAGCTTGACGAAATGGAACGTGCCGGCGCGGCCCAACTCAAAGTCGTGTATGTGCTGAGCAAGCCGTCGGATGCGTGGCAGGGTGAGCGCGGGCGATTGGACGAAGAAAAAATCAACCGCTGCGCCGGGCCGGAACTGGCACGGCGCTCGTTCTATCTGTGCGGACCACCGGCGCTCATCCGGCAAACGATTCAGACCTTGCGGAAGGCCGGCGTTCCTGCGGCTCGGATTCATTTCGAACGTTTTGACCTCTAACTCTTCGATCACTCATGCAACCCCTCATCCATCTCAAATCATTTCTGGCGGTATTAGTGATCTTGATCGTGCCCGCAGCACTGCTGGTCGCGTATTTCCGCAATTACTCGTCCACAGGCGGAGGTCACGATCATGGCGAAATGGGAAAGAGCGGTGCCATGAGTGCGATGAAACCGGACGAAGACGGTCATGCGGCAATGGGGCACGGCGCGATGCCTGAATCTCAGAGCGGGCAAATGCAGAAGCAAGCAGGAACCTCTCCGTCCCCAGTGGCGCAACTTGAGAAGGAGGAAGGCCACGCCGGTATGGAACATGGCAATATGGCACAGTCAGCAGTCGGACAATCGCCGCCGCGGTCCGAATCAGTGCCCGAGCAGACCGGCGCAGTTGAGACCCATGAGCCACTCGACATGGCCGAGACTTCTGCGCTTCCCGGAATTCCGGGGCTATCGCGTCTCTATCATATTGGTGCGACCGGATTCTTCCTTAACCATTCGGAGCACATTGCGCCAACGCTTAAGCAGCAGGCGGCGCTCAATCGGCTCCAACAGCAGTCGCTGTTGAACAAGTCCACGGCTCAGCGGAAAATCGATGAGGCTGAGCAGGAACTCTGGGAGTTAACCGGAGCCGATGAGCCGGAGGTCGCGCAGATCCAGGCCCAAGTGGAAGCCATCGAGAAACTGCGCGGTGACCAACGGATGGCGTTCATCCGCTCCGTGGGCGAAGCCGTTAAGGTACTTACGGACGAACAACGACGAGCAATCCTAGGTACCATGGCGCCTAACGACCACAGACATTCGCCTGCTAACAAGTAACCAAGCAGGCCGAACAGACAACTCAAAACGCGTCGGATTTCAGTCGATTATCAAGTCCGCTCATGCGGCGTGCTTGGGTCGTTTGCCCGCTTTGAGTTGAATGCCGAACGCTTGGGCGATTTTCAAGAGCGTATCCATCGAGGAGCGTAAGGGGGCCGCCTCTCGGGCACCGCGGGCGCCGTGCAGACGAATGAGTGTCGCGAAATTCTTACGATCATCGTCCGAGTAGGTCGGCGGTCGACCGCGGCGTTTCTCGGTCAGCGGTACTTCTTTGTTTAATATCATTGCGGCTGCAAGCAAGTCGTGGGCCTTCTAAGTCAAAGTTCTCTCGCAGGGAAAGTCCGATATGGGTTTTACGATCGCGGCATCAGGTGACCTTCATGTTCCTGACCGCTCGTAATTTCGTCGTACAATTCCGGCGGTAGGACGCGCAAGACGGTGGTGAGGCCTTCGATTCCCATCGACCACCCGGGGCGCATGCCCTTCGCTTCGCGGCGGCCCTCGACGCGGGCCGTGCCGTCCATACCCTGCATGCCTTCCGTTCCCTCGTGGCCGGCCATTGGCTTTTGCGGCGCTTCGGACTTCATGTTCATCTTGCTGTGATCGGGTGCGCCATTCGGTTTCGGGGACGTCTTCTTCTGAGGCATATCTTTCAAATTCATGCCGGGCATGTCTTGCTCTTTCATGTCCATGCCCTTCATGTCCATGCCGGGCATCTTCGTGTCTTTGGCAGCGGACATTTTCATCCCGAGCATGACTTGCGGATACCCCAACACTTTGAGTTGTTCAGGCGTGGAATTGTTGCGAATTAAAGGGCCTGCTTGCGACGACATCGAGTTCATCATGTGGTGGAACATATGGCAGTGCATGGCCCAGTCACCTGGATTGTTGGCAATGAACTCAACTTCACGCACCTGAGCCACTCCGACCAACACGTTGTTACTCGGATACCAAGCCGACTCCGGCAGGCGGCCGCCTTCGGTGCCCGTAATCCAGAAGGTGTGTCCGTGCAGGTGCAGGGGGTGGTGGTCCATGACGCTGAAATCGAGGAAGCGAATTCGTACGCGCTCGCCCAGCTTGCACAATAGCGGAGTGGTGAGCGGGCCGGACCGGCCGTTCAACGTCAGGAAGTTCCATTCCATGGACAGCGTGTCCGGAACCGTCGAATTTGGGCGAAGTTGAAATCCCTGTGCAACGAGGACGAAATCACGATCCACCGCCGGCTCATAAGTCTTGACGGGATGGACTATAAATAGGCCCACCATTCCCAAAGCTTCCTGCATGCCTTCGTGCGTGTGATAGAAAAACGTCCCCTCCTGATGAACGGTCCATTCGTACGGAAATTCCTGACCAGGTTCGATCGGATCCTGATTCAGGTAGGGAACTCCATCCATGTCGTTGGGAAGTTCAAGCCCGTGCAGATGCAGCGTGGTCGGCTCCGGCAGCTTGTTGTGTACGACGATTCGAACGCGGTCGCCCTGATTGATTTCAATCGTCGGTCCGGGCATGTCTCCGTTGTAACCGTAGGTGTCCATCCACACTCCGGGCAGGATTTCCCGACGGACGGGTTCCGCGATTAGATGAAACTCTTTAACTCCGTCGACTTCCTTCCAAGGGAGAGTCTTCAGGTCAGGTGCGTGGATCGGAACCGGCGGGAGAGAGGCAGAGCGATAGCCGGGTACCAGCTTACCGCGGTCAGTAGGACTTCCCACAGGTCCCCCCAAGCCGACGTGTGTGCGAGGATACTCGACCGCATCACTTTCAGCGACGGAGGGCCGGTGGTTCTCGTGCGCGCCCTGCGGCGGTTTACCGGGTTGGTCGCCGCTCGGCGGAACGGAAGGTTTTTCTTGCGTAGTTCCGAGTGCCGCGCCGGCCACAAAAATGCCTGCCGTGGCCGCACCCTTGACGAGAAAGTTTCGGCGATCTGCAGGATCGTTCATGTTTTTCTCCAAGCAGGATGTTTTGGCCGGGCTGCGAACTCTCGCGATTGCGCGTCTCTGCGGCGCGTCGGCATTCTAGCGCGGTTTGGGTGTGGAGTCGATGTGGCCGCCGCCGACCGTTGCGGGCGGTTCCGTCAGCCCGCCGGAAAGCAGCAGTCCGCGGATGGCAACATCGGTTTCCCGATACGTCTTGAGGCTGTCGACGAATTCGGTCTCCAGCGTCATGTGTAAACGCTGCGCGGCGAGCACGTCGACCCACGTCGCCCGTCGATCTTGATAGCTTTGTCGTAATAGTTCGGTGGCTTCCTCGGCTTTCGGCAGCATCGTGGCCTGGTACTCTTCGATACGCTGCCACGCGGAGAGGTAGGTGCGAAACTCCGCGGCCAATCGCGTTTGCAGTTCCAACTCCAGGCGCCTGGCATCGGCGTGCGCGCGGTTTAAGTCGGCTTGGGCCTGTTGAATCGTGCCTCGATTGCGGTCGTAAAATGGAATGGGCAATCCGACGTTGACGCCGGCCGTGGTGTCGCCGGCCTCGATGTTTCGGCCAACTCGGGCATTGACGAGCACATTCGGAATCGGCTGGACACGTTCGCGCTCAAGCTGGATTTCATCGTGTCGAATTTTCTGCCAGGCAGCCATCAGTTCAGGACTGTTGCCCAACAACTGCCCGAGGGCTGAGTCATAGTCCAGCGGCTCTTGCGCGGTTGTCAGTTTATCTTCGAGCGTCGTCAACGAAAGCTGCGGAACTCCGGCCAAGGCGACCAGCGTGCGCCAGGCCTGTTGAACGTCATTCTCAGCGTCCTTCAACTTCAATTGGTCGCGTTGCAGTTCCACTTCGGCCTGCAATACGGCCGATGCCGTCGTCTGGCCCAGATTCAACATTTCACGGTGAGTTTGGACATTGTCTTCGCCGTTGGCGACCAATCGTCTTTGAATCTCCACGACACGCTGCGCGGCGAGCGTGCGGTAGAATTGCGCTCGGACGTCATTGAGTACGCGCTGCTCCTGGGCTTGCGAGATAGTCGCGGCGATTTGCGCACGCTGCGCCCATTTTGCGCGGCTCAGGCGCAGCTTGCCGCCGGTGACGATCTCCTGCTCGACGTAGCCGCCTTGCAACTCGCCCGCGGTACCCCTTACGCCAATTTGTTCGCTGGTGTAGCCGATCACGGGATTGAAGGGCAGCCCGGCCTGAAACGCCGCTCCGCGTTCCCCTTGGATCTGGGCATTCGCTTGGACCAAAGTCGGATTGTTGGCAATCGCCATTCCTTCCAGATCTTCCAAAGTCAACGCCGTAAGTTCGTCGGCCGTCGCAACCGGTGGGACCATCGATCGATCGTGCGCGTGCGGTCGCGGGACTTCTTCTTGATGGGCGACCAACTGAGTCTGCGCTGCGGTGGTCGTACCGGTTCGACTTTCGGGCTCCTGAGCAGTGTCGCGCGAGGCCGGCACCGTCTCGATCCGCCGGGTCGCGCCGGGATTTTCACGCCTTGCGGATGAGGTGCGAAACGGCGAAGTGGCGCAGCCGCAGAATACAAACGCCCAAAGGAGTACGGCCATAACCGTGTTTCGATTCATACTCACTTCAATCCTTCTCGGAAAGGCGCGTCGGCGCCGAGATTTGTGAAGCTAGCGGCGCAAAGTGCGCTAAGCACGAAGCGGAACACGATCGTCATTGTGTAAAAGAAGGTCGGCATCGCGCTGAAGAGTGTCGTCAATTGACCGGTGCTCATCACACATCGTCTCTCGATAAGGGAATAATGCGCGTCAACGACGACGCGCTTCCGTTGGATCAGTCCGGCGACGGTTCCATCAGAATGGGACCTCCCACGACCCGTTCCAATTCCGCCCAGCGGCTCAGATAACCGGCAACGGCTTCTTGGTGCTTTTCTTGTAGCATCAAGAGTTGACGTTGGGCCGTAATCAGTCGTAAAAAGTCGCCTCGATTGGCTGTGTAGTCGTTCCTGGCCGACGTGACGTTCTGGTCTGCGGCCGGCAAAGTACGAGTTTCGTACAATTCGACGATCGCTCGCATCTCGGCAACTTGGGCATAAGCCGATTCGACTTCTTGATTGACGTCATCCATCCGCTGTTCGAACTCAGCACGTTGCTGTCGCAATTTGAACAGCGCCTCGCGCGCGGCGGCTCGACGCTTCTCGAAATAGATCGGCACGTTCATGTTGACGCCGACCTGCCCTTGCAAGGCGCCTTGCGTACTGGTCGGTTGCCAAAAGCGGTCGTAGAGTCCCACAATTTCAAAATCCGGATAGAAGTCCTTGTATGCCAGCGCGAGCGAAGCGCTGTCGGCTTGCAACTTGGCTCGCATCGAGGCGAGATCAGGACGTTGTTGCAAAGCAACCTGACGCAGCAGCTCCGGCGGCGACGGCATGCCGTCGACCGCAAGTGATTCAGGAGGAGACAAGACGGGATAATCGGGGGGCAAATGGATTAGTGTGTTGATCCGCGCCACCGCCGTGCGATGTAGTCGCACTAACTCGATCCGCCGACGTTCCGCCTCTGCGAGTTCGACTTCGGCCTGCAGCACGTCTTGCTGCGTCACCAGATTCGCTTCAAATTGTCGTCTAGCAGTGACGCGGAATTCATCAAGGCGCCGGATATTGGCCGAAGTCAATTCCAATTGGCGATCCACGAGATAGTAGTCGAAGTACGCTAGGTGCGCCGCCTGAGTCAGTTGTAAGCGGGTATCGGCAATGTCCATTGAAGCAGAGTTTGCCTCGGCCTGAACGACTTGACCTCGGAGCGAGCGCTTACCCCACCACGGAATCTTTTGAGAGCCGCCCAAAATGTAGGCAGGATTAACATCATTGGAACTCCACGACGCCGGGGCGGTCATCGACGTAAACATCGGGTCATCAAGTGCGATGGCCTGCGGATACTTTTCGGCTGCGGCGCGCCACGCCGCAATCATTGCTTGCAACGAACGATTGCGCGCGAGTACTTCGTTGACATAGGCCGCTAGGTCAAGCGATTCGGCGCCGGCGTCGAGCGGTAGTGGGGCAAGAACTTCCGTTGTAGCGGCTTGCGAATCCGGTGAACTCTGAAACGCGACGGGAACAAGTTCCGCAGTTGAGGCCGCGTCCGGGGGCGCCGCGTATCCCACCTGTCGGGCAGCATCCGCCGTCGGCTGTAATGCGGTTGCCGGCGGAACTGCAGCGGCGTTGCCGACAATCGCTGGCGGCGACGCAATCCCCTCCGCCGCGCGGCGCGTGGCGCAGCCCGCCGTCAGTAAGACGGCGAAAACTACAATGCGGGCGCAGGCCCACCGGGCACGGCAAGACATAAGTCCTCCGGAGATCTTCGGTTGGGCTTCATGGGTCGGCGGGTTAGCGTGGGAAACGCAGAGCGTTCCGTTCGGTTTATCGACCGCTAGAACCGGTAGCTGCGACCTTTTCCCTTACCGCCGGCACAATACTCATAACCGTTTTTTCTCACCTTTGAGCTTGCCGACAGAGCGAAAAAATGCCGTAACTTCTGGTGTGCACTTGAGATCCAAGTCGGTTAGCGACATTTATGAATTTATGCGTTATGCGATTGACAACCGCAGCGGCAGCGACCGATAGTTAGAAAGTAGAGAAGTTTTAAACCTGCGGTGACTTCGTGTTTTATCTGGCGCATTCAATTCGTTCGGCGGTGGTCTGGATCATGATGCCTGCGGCATTGTGGTCGGGTCTACAGGCACCGGAATGTGAATGCTCCACAGGTGAACATCGCTTTTTCTGCCCGAACCTGTTCGCGGTAAACATTCGCTCGGGACCGCTCGCACGACCTGAACCGAGATTCGCTTGCTGCGGTCGTGTATCGGTCAAGCAACCGCTAGTTGCGTTCTGCTGCCCGGTTGCTTCGATCGGTTCGTGCAACTGTTCAATCGGACATACCGCATCCTCTGGCGCTTGCGGGCAGTGCAAAGCGATACCCAATTCCCCGCTTAGCGTCACGGATCGCGTGGAAACGCCGCCGGCGGATTGGACGGCTTGGCTGCCGTTGGGCGTGGCTGCCGATCAAGCGTCCCTCCTCGCCGTGCAGGGCAGCGATCGTTGCTTGCCCCCTTCTGATCGCTTGCCGATGACCGATCGTGTCATTGTGCTTTGTTGCCTTTTGATTTAAGAGGCCCGCGCGCCGCTAGCTGATAGCGGGTGCGCTTCTTGTTCGCTCTGGGATGCTTCGGCACGGCCGGAGTTTTTCTGCGAGCGACGTCGTTCGGCGCTTTTCGCGCCGCCCTCAACCGCCTCGCCGTTTTCACGGTTCCGATTGTACGGACCAGCGGCGTAGTGGCTGAGTCGTGTGAGGAATGATCTTAGGTTTCAACGGTCCGGCCGGATTTAGGTGGATTCGTAACCGAGCCGTTTCATTTTGAGGAGTTTTGCCATGAAGAAGTTCTTGCTGCTCGCACTGGTCGCCGTTTCGTTTGGTTTGTTGGGAGCCGGTTCCGCCGAGGCGGCTTCCGGTTGCCATTGCCAGGCACCGGCTGTTGCCGCCGTGCAACCTGCCGCTCCCGCGGCAACCACGGCGCAAGCCCCACAAGTGCGGCGCAGTTTTTCCTATGAACCGGGAGCGGCTCCGGCCGCGACCTACACTCCGGCTCGTAGGTATCGCTCGTCGCAAACGCCTTTGTGGGCGCTGCCGAAGTCGGATCCCCGCAAGTACACCAACGGCATCTAGTCGTCGGGCATCCGGCGCCTCCGTGGAGAGGTGTCCGGATGTTTGCAGCCGCCTCGGTCGTTCGCGACCGAGGCGGAGTTTTCATACGGCATTCACGGGAGAACTGCAGATGACCTATCGACAGCTGAAAATAATGATCCTCGGTCCCTTCATGTTTCAGGTTTTTGGGATCGTCGTCATGATGACGGGCAACGCGATCGGGGAAGACGCCGTCAAACAAACTTTCGTCGTACAAGGGCTGCATTGTCCTCCTTGCACGAACACCGTCGAAGCGGCGCTTAAACGCACGAAGGGAATCGAAGCCGTTAAAGTTGATTGGAGAACCAAGAACGCTTGGATCACCTTCGATGAGAGCCTGATTTCGGCCCAGCAGGTGGCGCAAGCCGTCGCCGTGACGCCGCACATGATGGGCCGCAGCATGCACTATCAAGCGTCGCTCGCGCTCAAGGTGCCCGAATTGAAGGACGAGGCCGCTGCCGAGAAGGCCAAGACGGCACTCGACGACGTTCCCGGCGTGGCGGCAGTCTACGCCTATCCGCAAGAGCAATCAATCGCCGTACGGTTTGACGGCACCGGTAAGGTGACGTCCGCCGAATTGATCGCGGCGCTTAAGAAGGCCGGATTCGAGGCGACTCCGTTCTAGCGTTCACGCTTCCTGCTCGCCTACGTAGCGCACACCCGGTAATGGTTTTTTGTTTCACTGTCTCGTTTTTTGAAAGGTGTGTCTCATGAGAAGTCGAATGTTGATTATCGGCCTGATGTTTGCCGGGATGATGGGTGCAAGCGCAATGACGGCTTGGGCGGACGAACCGCAACCCGCGGCGGCAAAATCGCCGCCTGTTCCCGCGCCCTACGTTTGCCCCATGCACCCACAGATTCAAGCGACGTTTCCGGGAAGCTGTCCAATTTGTCGAATGGCACTGAAAGCGTCGTCGGCAACTTTGTCGGCCGCAACTGCGCCGATGAAACATGCCGAGCATGCGCACCAAGGCATGAACATGCCGGGTACGGATATGGGGATGATGAATTGTCCGCAGTGCCTGATGGGAATGGGAGGAATGTCTCAGCCCGCCGTCGCCGCACCCGCCGCCGGGGCGAAAATCGCGCCGGCCGCATATCGGACCACGGGCGGACGCCGCTGCGGATGCTGATCGTTACGTCACGACAAAATCGACGGCCGGAAAGGAATCCGGCCGAGTTTGAGGAGACCTTGAGACAGGCAGCCGTGCCCGGGTTGGCGGGTTAGCGCCATAAAAAGCCGGCTTCGTGGTGCGGCTGCCTGTCTTGCGGTCTTCGTTGGAAAGCCGCGTTGTTTGATCACTGTTTGCCGGTTCGCCGAGAGAGGCGACTTGTGTCGCAGGAGAAGTACCATGTCCGATCCACAACACGATTTATCGACCGCCGATTTGTTGCCGCTCGACGACGAAGGTGGCTTACGCGCGCCGCCGCACTTGAAAGGCTGGCGTAAGGCCTGGTGGTGGTTCGATTTCATCATTCTGGTAAAGCTGGCGCGACTGCGGTTCATCGCCGTGTTGGCGGCGATCGGGATCGTGATCACGCAATGGGACACGCTGTTGGCCTACTACGATAAGTGGACGCGTCCGACCGACGCTTCCGCGGTCGTGAAGGGGGATGTCGAGTGGTTCTGCCCGATGCACCCCTCCGTCGTGCGCGATAACTCCAAAGACAAATGCCCCATCTGCTTCATGCCGCTCTCTAAGCGCAAGAAGGGGGACACGCACGAGGAGGTTCTCCCGGCAGGAATCGTGAATCGGGTGCAGCTTTCACCCTATCGGGTGGTGCTGGCCGGCGTCCAGACTTTTACCGTCGCATACGTGCCGCTCACCAAGGAAATCACGGCGGTGGGATTCATCGAGTTCAACGAGCGCGGCCAACGGCAAGTGACCGCCCGCTCCAAAGGGCGCCTCGATCAGTTGTTTGTGAACGAGACGGGAGCGATGGTCGATGCGGGGGATTTGCTGGCGTCTCTGTACAGCCCCGAACTCAACGTCACGATGCAGAACCTGCTCGACGCCAAGCGTACGAACGATCCAAGACTTTTAGAAAGCGTGCGCACGAGACTACGGTTGCTCGGCGTTGATGACGAACAAACCGACGCCGTGCTCAAAGCGGGAGAGGCGAATTCGCACGTGAAGATTCGTTCCCCGATCAGCGGCCACGTGATCAAGAAGTACGTGCAAGAAGGACAATACGTCGAGGAAGGAACGCCGCTCTACGACGTAGCCGATCTTTCGACCGTTTGGATTCAGGCACAAGTTTACGAAGACGATATGGCGTTTTTGCCCGTCGAACAGGCACACAAGCCGAACGCGTCGACCACCGAAGGCCCCAGCGTTACGGCAATCACGCGATCCTTTCCCGACGAACCGTTTTTGGGAAGGCTGGCGTTCATCTACCCTCACGTCGATCAAGACACGCGCACGGTCACGGTGCGGTGCGAGGTCGATAACCCTCACCCTCACAAGCTCCGCCCCGGCGGAACGGCGACGGTCCATATCGAGGTCGCGCCCCGAGAAGTCCTCGCGATTGCCGCCGCAGTGGCGACCGATGCTGAGGGTTCCGCGAAACTGTCAGAAGATCGAGTTCTCGCCGTGCCGGAAACGTCGGTGATCGACACCGGCAGTCAAACGATCGTCTATCGCGAATCGTCGCCGGGGACGTTCGAGGGAGTTCTGGTCGGTTTAGGCCCCAAGATGCACGGCTCCGATCAGGTTGCCTTTTACCCCGTGCTCAAGGGACTGTCGCCGGGCGACAAGATCGTCACCGCCGGTTCGTTCCTGGTCGATGCCGAGACGCGACTCAACCCGGCTGCCGGTTCGATTTACTTCGGGGGCAGCGGCGGCGGTTCCAAGAGCGGCTCAACAGTGACGGCCGTGCGACCATCGACGCCTGACGATCCCGACGCCAAGATCGTCGCCTCTCTCGCCGGGTTGTCGCCGACCGACCGCAGGATCGCCGAAGCGCAACGGTTTTGTCCCATTCTAACGACGAGCCGCTTGGGCTCGATGGGACCGCCGATCAAGCTCGCGGTCGACGGCCAGGCCGTCTTCATTTGCTGCGAAGGCTGCAAAGATCAAGCGCTGGCGAAACCCGTGGAGACGCTGGCCCAAGTGGCGAAGGCCAAACAAGGAAAACCAGTCGCTCCCGTTGTGGCGTCTTCGACCGACGACGCGCCGCCACCGCCGGTTGCCGAATCGACTGTCGCCGCTGCGTCGAAATCTGAGGGGGACGAGGAGGCCAAGATCCAAGCAGTCTTAGAAAAACTCTCCCCCGACGATCGCACTTTGGCCGTCGCTCAGAAGTTCTGCGTCGTGCTAACGAAAAGTCGCCTCGGTTCGATGGGCGTACCGGTCAAACTCATGCTCGACGGCAAGCCCGTCTTTCTCTGCTGCGAAGCGTGCCGGAGCAAGGCCGAACGCGACCCCAAAGGTTCAGCGACGAAAGCCGAAGAGCTACGCGACATTAGTGCGGCGCGAGCGAAGCTGAGCGACGCCGATCGTAAACTCGTCGAAGCACAAAGCATGTGCGTCGTCATGGAAGATAGCCCGCTCGGCTCGATGGGGGCGCCGTTGAAGGTCATGGTCGACGGACAGCCCGTGTTCATCTGCTGTGAAGGGTGCCGCGAGGAGGCCCTGAAAGATCCGAAGGAGACCCTCGCGAAAGTCGCGAAATTGAAAGCGGACGCCAAAAAGTAATCGACCCATAACGCAGAGCGACCATGTGCACGGTCAACTCATCGTTACCGGCAACCAACCGATCGTTACGGAACTCAGTAAAGACTAAGCCGCTCAAGCTCAACCAACGACCGCACGGATTCTTCTCGCATGATCGAACGCCTTATCGAAAGTTCCATTCGGAACCGGTTTCTCGTACTGATTCTGGCCGCCGCGCTCACGGCGGCGGGGGTCTACGCGATGCTCAATACGCCGGTCGATGCGATTCCCGACCTGAGCGAGAACCAAGTCATCGTCTTTACCGATTGGATGGGTCGCAGTCCGCGCGAAATCGAAGATCAAGTGACCTATCCGCTCTCGCGTAAACTGCAAGGTTTGGCGGGAGTGAAGGCGGTTCGCTCGTCGAGTGAATTCAATTTCTCGATGATCACGATCATCTTCGAGGACAACATCGACTTTTACTTCGCGCGCCAGCGCGTGACTGAGAAGTTGAGCCAAGCCAATACGTTTCTTCCGGCCGGCGTCGTTCCTTATTTGGCTCCCGATGCGACGGCGCTCGGACAGATCTTCTGGTACACGGTCGAGCCTAGTGCGGCCAACCCGATCGACCCGCCGAAACTGTGGGCGCTGAATAAGTTCTATATTGCGCCGCAGTTGAACGCCGCCGCGGGCGTCGCCGACGTCGCCACGGTCGGCGGCATGCCGATGGAATACCAAATCGACGTTCGTCCTGAGTCGCTGCGCGCCTACGGCTTAACGCTGGGAGACCTGTACTCGGCCGTGGGTAAGAGCAACATGCCGGGCGGCGGCGGCGTCATTCAAAAGAACAACGCCGAATACATTGTCCGCGGCGTCGGCTGGATCAAGACCAAAGAGGACATCGAAAACACGGTCATCAAGGAGATTTCCGGGACGCCGATCTTTGTGAAGAACATCGCGGTCGTACAACTCGGCACCCAGTTTCGGCGCAGCGTTTACGAGAAGGACGGCAACGAAGTGGTCGGGGGAGCAGTGCTCATGCGCCACGGCCAGAATCCCTTAGCCGTCACAAAGCTGATTAAGGAAAAGATCCAAGAATTGCAGCCGGGGCTCCCGGAAGGGGTGCATATTGTCCCCGCTTACGATCGGACGCGGCTAATTGACGGCGCCATCCATACCCTGTCCGAGGTCATGTGGCATGAAATGGTTATCGCTTCGGTGGCGATCCTTCTGATCTTAGTCCACGTTCGTAGCGTCTTCGTCATTTGCATCACGCTCCCGCTGGCGGTGCTGTTCTCCTTCTTGATGATGTGGCTGCTGCGCGTGTTGGGCATCATCGACATTCAGGCCAACATCATGTCCTTGGCCGGGATCACGATCTCCATCGGTATTCTGGTCGACCAAGCGATCGTGATGGTCGAAAACGCCACTCACGAACTCAAGGCGCATTTCGGCGATAAAAAAGTGACCGGAGACATCCGTGAACTGATCATCCCGGCTTGCCGCACCGTCGGGCGGCCCATTTTTTTCTCCGTGATGATCATGCTGATCTCCTTCATCCCGGTGTTCATGCTCTCCGGTCGTGAAGGGAAACTGTTTCATCCGCTGGCGTTTACCAAGAGTTTCGCCCTGCTCGGCGTGGCGCTGATTTCCGTTACCTTGGTGCCGGCCCTCATTCCGACGTTCATCAAAGGGCGCTTGCGGAGTGAAGAAGAGAACCCGATCGTCCGCAGCTTTATCCATATCTATAAACCGCTGCTCACCTGGGCGCTGCCGCGCCGCAACTTGGTGATGTGGGCATTCTCGGTCTTGCTCATCATGGCCGCCGGCATGTTTCCGTTGCAGGCGATTATCGGCCAAGGAGCGAGCGAGGAAGCGTGGAGAACGACGTTTTTCATCGTCTTCGGCTTGGTCTCGTTTCTGACCGTCGTGTCGACACGAGGCGCGCGTTGGCAAATCCTGTCGTTCGCCAGTCTCGTGGTGATCGGACTCTGGTCGTTTGGTTTTACGAAGATCGGCGTTGCTTTCATGCCGGCGCTCGACGAGGGGACGACGCTCGACATGCCGATTACGGTCCCGCGGGCCAGCGTCACGCAAGCGGCGGATGACCTCAAGGCGCGCGACGCGTTGTTGCGAGGGTTCCCCGAAGTCGAATCAGTGATCGGCAAAGCCGGCCGCGCCGATACGCCGACCGATCCTGCGCCTTTGGATATGGTGGAATCCTTCGTCAATTTTCGACCCAAAGAGTTCTGGCCGAAGCGCGTCCTCAAGTTTCCCGACGCTGCAAGACAAACCGAGCAAATCCTCGATGCATTGGCGGACGAAGGCTTCGTGACGCCGAAACCCAGTGATCAAGCTCGTCTTGCGGCAAAGTCCAACAAGGATCTGGCCGGGGCTCTGGAAAGTGATGGGATTGCGCGACGGAATTTGATCAACGACGCTACTCAGAAGGCCTTGGAACGCTTCGATGAAACGCTGCGGGAACTCGCGCTCCGACGCTATTTGGAGTTCGAGGAAACCCTCGGGCCGCAGTTGACGCGATTTGCCGTCGCCGACACCGTACGCAGAATGCGTGAGAGCGACAAACTCGTGTGGCCCCCGGCACTTGCCGAATCAACGGAGATCGACCGGCTCACCAGTTCGCTCACGGCGAAATACGGCCCCTGGCTGGCCAAACTTCCGGCACTGGAAGATACGACTCGTTTGGCGCAAGACGTCGCCAATGATTTGGCGAAACGGGGCGCCATCTCGGATGTCGTGGCTGCGCTGCAGGTCCAAGATTCGCGCCCGGAAGGCTGGCGTCGAGTTCTGCCGCGCGGGCAGATCTTGCGCGGGATTGCCGAGAGCTTTGGCGCCGCGCAGCGTACCTTCGGCGGCGAGCTATTGAAAGCCACGGAACAGTACCGCCATGAACAATGGGAAGAGCATGTACGTCACGTCAACTGGGAGCTGTTCGACCAGGGAGCGGAAGCCTTCGGTTGGTATGCGATGCAGGAATTGGCGAAAGGCGCACAAGGGGCCGAATTGCTCGACGCCGCCCCGCGTGGGCCGGACGCCGCCCGTTTCGCTGCTGCGTCGCTCCAAGGCCAACTGGGCCGTGCGAACGATGCGGCCGACGCTGAACCGCTGCTGCCGATTAACGAGACCGCAGCGCGAAGATTTCACGATCAGGTATTTCTCTGGCAGCGGCAAACGGGGCCGAAAGGAGACCTTGTCGACGACGAAATGGGACGCGTCTTGCAAGTTCCAGGTTGGAGCAACATCTTTACTCAACCGATCATCAACCGCATCGAAATGTTATCGACCGGAGTACGCACCGACATCGGCGTGAAAGTCTTCGGCCCCGACTTGGACACGATCGACCGCGTCTGCAAGGACATCGAAGCGGTGCTCAAGCCGATCAACGGTTCTCGCGACGTGATCGCCTCGCCGATCATGGGTAAAGGCTATCTCCAAGTCGACATCAATCGTCTCGCCGCCGCACGCTACGGCATCAGCATCGAGGACGTACAAAACGAAATTGAAGTGGCGCTGGCGGGTCGAGCGGTCACGTTCACTGTAGAAAAGCGAGAGCGATTCCCCGTGCGCATCCGTTATGCGCGTGTGAACCGGGAGGATGAGGAAAGCATTCGCCGGTTACTAATTAGCCCCAGCAACATGGCTCCATCGACCGCCATGAATTCCGGTTCGATGAACAAGGCATCCGCACCGGCGATGTCCGGCCAGGCGGATTCCAACGACACGCCGCGCACCCATTCTGCGGTCCCGGCGCATGCGGCACAACGCTCGTCGCTGATTCCCTTGAGTGCGCTTGCCGACGTTCGTGTGGTCGAAGGTCCGGCGATGATCAAGAGCGAGAACGGGCGCTTATTGAACTATGTGACGCTCAATGTGCGCGGACGTGACATCGTCGGCTACGTCGACGAAGCCCAGCGCGTAGTCGCTCAAAAGGTCAAACTGCCGGAAGGCGTGCACATCGAATGGAGCGGCGAGTTTGAGCATCAAGTGCGCGCCGCCCGCACTCTGCGCTATGTGTTCCCCGCCGTCATCGTCCTGATTTTCGTGATCCTGTATCTGACTTATAACGATCTGGCTGACGCGGCCTTGATGATGTTGGCCGTACCCGAGGCCTTAGCGGGTGGTGCCTTCTTCATGTTCTTGTTCCCCAAGATCATGCAAGGCTGGGATGCGCCGCCGATGGATTTCAGCGTCGCCGTGTGGGTCGGCTTCATCGCTTGTTTCGGTATGGCGACCGAGACCGGCATCATCATGCTCGTCTACCTGCGCGAAGCGATCGATAAGCGCGGTGGTTTGGAGAACATCAAGTCGCTAGAAGAATTGAGACAAGCCGTGATCGAAGGAGCCGTACATCGTTTGCGTCCGAAACTCCTTACCGAGGGAGTCGCGATCATCGCCATCTTCCCGATGGTGTTTGCCAAGGGCGTCGGCGGCGAGATCCTTGCCCCCATGGCTTTGCCCGTCTTGGGCGGATTGCTCATCTCCGACGAAGTCGTCGATCTCTTCCTGCCGGTGCGCTTCTACTGGGTACGCCGCGCCCGCTGGCTCAAACTTCACAGTAGGCACGACGGAAATGAGCCAGGTGCCGCGATCGTCGATCGAAGCTCACTTCCCACCCAATAAGCTGTGGGCATTGGCCCCTTCGTCGCTGGACTATGCAATCAAGGTTTGTAATTCGTCTTCGGAAGCAGACAAATAAATTCCTTAGCAACGAATTCGCCGTCAAGATCTATGAGTTAACTCAGGCCGCACTCCGAGGTCTTCGACCCTTTCGGAGCTCAATTCCGGCATCTTGTGCGATCTTCAACAGGGTGTGTACTGAAACGCGTCGCCCAGATACTTCCCTGGCTCCGTGGGCGCCATGCAAGCGAATCAGGTCTGCAAATTGGTTGCGTTCTTCCTCTAGGAAGGTTGGTGGTCGGCCTCGTTTTCTCTGTCCCATAAAAGGTCTCGACTCTCTTAGCGTAAATTAGTCTTAGTCAGCTACGCGACACGTCGCCTCAAAAAATCCGACGAACGACTGTAGCTTGCTCTCACCATCGGAAGCAAAACCCCGAGCCCCCAAAAAAATCGTCGGCTGCGCGATTCAACGCAACACCGGCATGAAAATCGATCTGGACGTTGGGGAGTAGAAAAAAGTGAATGCCCGCGTGCTCGTAATACTGGCAACTCGCGGCTAACGCACCATTGGGCGAAACTAGTACGAATTCGTTGAACAGCATCACTTTCTCGTGGAGATCGTACTCAAAATTGAACGTCTGGAATATCTCGGTATAGTAATGGTCAATGCCATCGTCACCGCGGCGGTTGACTTGAGTATTTGCCTCAAGCTCCAGTTTCTCGGTGAGCATCCAACAGTACGCGAAATTCACACCCGGTAAAACTTGGCCAGACGTGAAATTGGGATGTCCCGTAGGAACGCGCATCTGGGGGAAAATTGTGAACTCGGGCAAAATGCCCGATTGTTTTACCAAAGCGACCTTGGCTCCAAGGTAAATGTCATCGCTACCGCTTAGCCTAGTTCGTATCCCGCCGGTGTTTGTATTCTCGACGAAGTAGTTGTAACCAAGGCGAAACTCGAACCATTCGCGAAGTATTCCGAGGCGCAGTAGCGTCTCCGGAAAAGAATGTCGTTGTATTTTCGTACCGCTCTCGTCATCACCAAAATACGTGTAGCCGGTTTCAACCTGCACGCGGCCTAAACCGACTGTTGAGGTTGCTTCGGCGAAATGCGGTCGATCCGTGACGATGCGAGGATTGGCCTCTTCCGGCTCCTCTTCTTCCGGCGCATCCGCCCATTCAAGTAAGGTCTTGGGATAAGGACGCGCAAGATTTCGGAGAGGCGATAATGCCTGTCCGGCCGAAACGTT
>PNKZ01000035.1 GCA_013822735.1 Pirellula sp. | reverse complement strand
CAGTTGCCCGCTCGAAGTTGAACGAGGCTGCGAGTTATCCTAACGCACTCGAAGCGAACGAGCCAAATCGGCCGAAAACTTGCGGGGCGACTGGAGCAAGTTGTTAGGCAGGAATCGAATACATTCACCGGTTGTTCCACTGACTTCGGCGAAGGGCATAGATGTAATCCACCTCTGAATGTCCTGGGCAACGCGACGCGAACTCTCGCACTACGTCTCCCCACTGCTCGACGGGAGTGCTTTTCCAGTGAGGAATAACCTGATCCCACTTGCCCGACGTTACCTCTGCAATTAACAGGTCCGCAGTAGCGGCAAATGCAATTCTTGCTTTCTGTCGATTCTTGCTCATGAGTTAATGTGGTTCGCGTGGCCGAACGGTTGAGCTGTGCGGCGCGACCGCCGATGGACCTTATTCTTCACGCGTCTGGGTCCAGCGATTTGCTAGGCCTCACTTCGTAAACTCCTCGGCAATCACTTGGCCGGTGGCGATGTCGATCGTGCATGCAAATCCCGCGAAGTTTCCGACTATCAGTGGCATTTCTGAAATGACGTTGGTGTAAGCATCGGTCGAACCCATGCCTATGTCGTCGGCCCGCCACAGGACCTCATTGGTTTGCGCGGAGTAGCCGAATAGATTGCGCGCCGCCTTGTCTTTCGGAAACGCCATGTAATCGAAAACAGCCACAATGACCTCTCCGATTTCTCGGGCATCGAGCACATCATAGCCAACGGGGATCACACCGCGAGAGTGCGCGATCCGCCCGGGCGTGGCGGCGAGCTTCATGTGAGGCCTAACGGTTTTCGATCAGTTGCCCTGCTCGAAGTGAGCCGGGGTGGGTATCAGAATAACGTTGCCGAAGCGGACGACGCAACTTTTCGATCGACCGCAGGGACAACTGGATCGAATTGTTCGGCGGTTACTACGATGCGTTGAAGTTTAGCCCTCGTGCGGGTAGTCGGTCGGTAATGGCAGGTCGGACCATGATTGCCAGGGCACGCCCGGCCACAACTCGCGGCATGATACGAAGTGGGATAACACACGCACCGCGTCGTCAGTGCTGATCGTACAGGCGACAGGGATCAAGAACCGATTGCCGCCATACTCGTCTTCAAGGAGGTCGTCGCACGAGCCGCCGTCGTATGGGACCGTCCAGTCGTTCAAACGCAGTATGAAGAATCGCCCTGGGATTGGTTGCTTGATGGACAGCATCGGCCCACCGTTCTCAACCTCCAGAGTTGCTTCGCCGTTACCACCAGCCTGCCAGTATGTATACGGTTTTTCCCGCAGGATCGAAGCCAAGAAAGCGGGCGTTGGATCGTGAAGATATTCCGCCCGGTCATCTGGTGGGTTATACCGCACGTGACCTCTGCCGCCGAACGTTTCCGATCACCTGCCGAGGCGGCGGTGACGTGTTGATCTTGAAACTATTCTAATCGCCGTCGCGGACAGGTGAAGCGGCTGGTTCGGCCCGGCTGATAACTAGGGGACGCGAATCCGCCGCAATGTAATCGTTGCCGTCCCACCACTCGTGGTGCGTGTGTGTCCCAGGCCGGTCGTCGTCCGAAAACTCGAAGAAGCTGGCGAACGTGGCGAGCATGTCTGGGCTGCCAGAAGCCGACAGCACCTGTCCGGCGACGCTGAGCCGCACCGGGCCGCCTGACGCCTCGGCCTCGAATGCGACTAGCACACGGGTGTACGGAGCAGGGTCGGCGTGCGTGTCGGCCTCGAACCGGCAGCGCTCACCCGACCCAAGTGCCGCAAGCGCCCGGCCGACGGCGCGCAGTTCTACCGGCGTGCCGCAGAGGTCAAGTTCTGTTGCCGTCTCGCGGATCACCACTCCTCGCGCCCTCTACAGCCGAACTATGTTATTAGATTGACCCGTATAACACGCTGTAGGCCGCTCCATCGCAGCCTAACGCGCAAGACCGGTTTTCGTCTAAGTCCAAATCTAACAAACGCTTACTCGGATTTCACGCGCGGATGTGCGCGTTAGGCTGTTTCCGGATAACACGCATCGGGAGTGTTGTCGCGACGTGAAATTAAATATGTGCCGAGCGCCGGCTCGCCCGGGGCTAAGACGAAGAGGAAGCTGTGCAGAGTCGGTGCGCGGGCTATGTCGATGTGTTGCGTGGGCAGAGTAGTCCGCCACTCCGTGGCGGAAAGGGACTTTGCGCTGCGGGGGGCGATGGCGAACGTGTTCGGTGGTGCGGCGTTCTCTTCCGCCGCGGAGCGGCGGACTACTTTGCTTAGGTCTTCTGCCGCGTGGGCCTCGCTTTGCTCGACCCACCCTACGCCTACCGACTCGCCCGGCTCGGAGGCTTTTTCCCGTCAGTTGAAACTAACGTGTGCCGATTTGAGTAGCTAGCCCGGAGGGGGTAGCATACGGGCGCCGCTGGGCTCCCCTGCCCTGATTTCCGGCGGCACCGATTCTCTCTGCACCGACCACGACACGACTGGAACAGGTTTCTCATGGACTGCGCGCGACGCCGCGGACGGCTCTTTGGATGTTCCTTCTTCGTCGTGAAGGCGGCGCTGTGTCTATTGACGACGCTGGGGCTGCCGATCGCCGCGGCCTTGGCTCAGGAGCCGGTCGATGGAGCGAAGCAGGCGGCGGCGACCGACGACGTGCTCGGCTTTAGTCGTTACTTGCCGGCCGACACCAACGGCTACGTCTCGCTGTTGCAGGCCGGCAACGTGCGCAAGGTCGTCGCCGATTCGCAGGCTTGGAGCAAGCTTGAGGAAGTGCCCGAAGTGCATGCGGCGCTGGAGCAGGCTCGGGCCCAATGGAAATCGGAACTACCGATGCCGGTGCGCGCCGCGGCCGACCTCGCGGCGGCGATGTTTGCCACCGAGGCGACCTTCGCCGCGACCCCGGAGACTTCCCGACAATTGGTCCATTTCGTGCGGGTCGTCCTGCTGGCGATTCCGACGTTTGCGCCGTCGCAATTGCCGCCGGGCAGTGCCGAAGAGGAAGCGCTCGAACAACTGCGCGGGCCGATGCGCACCGATTGGCTTTCGGCCGTTCAAGACGTGCGCGTGCCGCCGCTGGTGTTTGCTTGGCGATTGCCCGAGATCGGGAACTATCGGGGCTTTATCGACTCGATGATCTCGCTCGCTTGGGTCGGCGCTTCGGCGGAGATTGAGAAAGCGCCCCCGCCGATGCGCGACGCACTGAAGAAGATCTACACCCAAACCAAAGTCGGCAACGCGCCGACGCACCGCTTTCGCTTGCGCGTCGGCGACGTCGTGCCGCCGATGCAGATTGAGCAAGCGCTTCACGATGCGCAGCTCAGTGCTACGGAGCGCCGCGTGCTGGCCCACGCGGTCGCCGACCTGAGTATCGAGATCCATCTGGCGTACGTCGGCGACTATCTCACCTTGGTCGTCGGGCCCGACGATTCGTTTATTCGGCAGATCGTCGACCGCTTCGAGGGGCGCTCGGCCGAGACGCTGGCCGCGTCGCGAGCCTTCGCTCCGTTGCGCGGAGACCTCCGGCCGGAGTCGTTGCTCGTGCTCTACTCCGACGGCGAACAAGCGCAACGCGAACTGCTGCGCGTGTTGCTGCCGCTCATCGATCAACTTTCGCACCCGAAACTTTGGGAGGCGTTTGGAGCGCCGCCGACGGTGTCGGCGCAGATTCAAAGCTTGAAGGGGCAATTGGTCAACGCGGCGGCGGCGTCGCCGATTCGCCAAGAAGCGGTGATCTTGCTCGAGGCGGGAGTGAAGCAAACGGCGCGCATGGAATATGAACTGTCGTCGGCCCCGGCCGTCGGCCCGTTGACCGTGCCGAAATTTGTGCCGGCGGGAGCGGTCGCGTATTCGGCCTATCGCTACGTGAACTTGGCGGGGGTCGGGCAGCAGGCGAAGGGGGCGCTCGAACAGCAGCTCGCGGAGTTTGCCGAGCAACGCGAGCGGTATGCCGGTCAGCCGGAAACCTTGGAGTTTATCGACCGTCGCGCGGCGCCGATGAACGACTTGCTCGATCTGATCGACGGCAAACTCGCGAAGCTCGCGGGAGAAGTGGGGCTCGTGCTGGGGCCGTTCGCGAAGTTTTCCATGGAGGCTCCGGGGGGCCCGAAAATGGAAAACCTGGCCGTGCCGACGCTGGCGCTGGGGATCGGCACGGCCGACTCGGAGCAAACATTCCAGACGCTGACGGCAACGGTGCAGACCGTGATGGAACTCATCACCAGCAACTCCGGCCAACCTTCGCTCTCGCTGGTCGAACAAGAGGTCGACGGCATCGCCGTGCAAGGCTTGGCGCCGGGCTTGCTGCCGATGCAAGGATTTGAGCCGCACTTGGCGCGGGTCGGGGATTTTGTCTTCTTCTCGACTTCGCATGCCCTGACGAAGCAACTGCGCGACGCGCAAGCGGGGAAGACGCCCGACGTGACGACGGCCGCCGCCTACCAAGCCAAGCAGGAGTATTTTCCCGCCAAGGCCGCACAGCTCACCTTCATCAACGGCGACACGCTGCACGCCGAGCTGAAATCGGCCGCCGACGCGATCTTCGCCTACATTCAGGCGAACGAGGAAGCGTTGCACATTCGGAGCGACGAACTCGCTCAAATCGAACAGGCGAAGCGCCTGGTGGCGACGTCGCTCGAACTTTTACGCTGCTTTCGCGCCGCGGCGTCCGGCATTGTCGTCGACGGATCGACGCATAACCTCCGCGAATGGATTCATCTGGAGGATCTCGCGCGGTGAACCTCGACACGATGGCGATCGTCGCGAGCTGCACGCTTGTCGGGCTAGGCGCTTGGCTGGGGGCGCGGCGCTTCGCGATGCTTGCAAGCTCGGCCGTGGTCGGATCGCTGGTCGCTCTGTTTGCCGGCGCTGCGGTCGGCGACCTGATCGCGGTGGTCGCGAGCGCCGATACGTTGCTCACCGCTTCGGCAGGCTACGTGCTCGCGTATCTCGGCGGGTTTGCCGGTGCTGCGTTGCTTACCTCGAAGTTGCTTGCCTCGAGGAAATCGCCGCGATCGGCCGGGGGGCCATCGCGCGGGGAACGACTGCGCGGCGCGGCCTTGGCGCTACTGCCGGCCGTGGCGCTGGTGTGGATCGTGCGCGGCGAGTTGCCGCGCGAAGGTCTATTGCCAAGTGCTGTGGCGGCGGGTGGGTCGTCGGCTCCTAGCGACGTGCTGCGGCCGGTCGCCGTCGTGCGGGCTTGCAAGATGCTTTGCGCACTCGATGCCGGTGAGGCGGAACGGGTAGCGTCGCGCCCGGAAGTGCGCGCCGTGGTGGAGAGCCCTGCGCTGGAGCGGCTGTTTCGCAGGCCCGGCCTGGTGCACGAGTTTGCCGCGGCGGCCGACGGCGATTGGCGGGCGCTCACGAAGCTGGCCGTCGACCCGACGGTGAAGGCTGCAATGGACGATCCGGAATTCTTGCGGCGCGTGCAGGCCGTGGACCTTGTGGCGCTGGCGAAGGACGTGGAAACGGAACGTCGCGGCGGGGCGTTGTTGTCGTCTTCGTCTTCGTCGTTGCCGGCGGGAGCGATTGCCGCCGTGCCGCTACGTTTGCCGGCGTATGCCGGGGAGGACGAGCTGCGCCGCCGCGTTGCCGCCGAGTGGTCGGGGGAGGACGTTGCCGCCGAGTTGGTGACCGCCGAGGCACGGATCGCCGACCCGCCGACCGCCGCCGAGCAACGAGCGCGCTATTGGCGACAGGTGGAGATCGGCCTCGGCTTGCTGGGAGCGGGAGCGCGCGTGTTGCCGTAAGCGGACGCTCCGAGAACCTGGGCGGCCGGTGTCATGCAATTCGGATGCATCGGAAACGAAGTTGCGGAACGCCGCTGCGCCCCCTGAGATTCGCGCTCACAGGCTGACGCATATCAGGTTAGGGGTCGGCGGTGAGCTCCTCGAGCGCGACGGCGCGGAAGGCGATCTCGCGCGAGCGGGCTCGTTCGTAGAGGACGCCGATCCGGCCGTCGGCGAGCTCGGCCGGCGACGAGTAGCCGCTCGAGCCGGCTTCGAGCAAGAGCGAGCGGGGCCAAGTCGCCCCATCGTCGTCGCTGAGGCGGATCGTCATGTGGGTGCGGGCGGTCTTGGAGGCGGGGTTCGTGAAGATGAGCCGCGCATGGCCGTCGGCCGAGGGCTTCGCAAGGCGGATCAGGCCGGCTTGGCAGGTGGGCTCGACGAGGGCGTCGGCCAAAGTGGGTTCGCTCCAGGTGAGACCGGCGTCGCTGCTGACGGCCGTGATGCGCCGGCCGGCCAGTTCTGGTTTGCCGTTTGGGTTGCCGGGGGCCTTGCCGCGGTGGTTGCGGCAGTTGATCAGGAGCCGGCCGTCGCCGAGCTCGGCGAGTTGGCATTCGTTGGTGTGCGGCCCGACCGTACCGCCGACGTGCCACGAGCGGCCGTGATCGTCGCTATAGATGACGTGCGAAGAGCTCGGGCCGGAGCGGTCGGGCGTCGTGCGATGGTTGGCGGGAATAACTAACCGGCCCGGGTGCGAATGGTTGCTGCCCGACGCGGTGCCGTTAGACACGGTGAGCTGAATGCCGCAGCCGGGGCCCATCGCATACCAGCCCCACTCCGGCTCGGAGGGACCTGGCCGGGAGACATCCGTGGTGATGTCGCGCGGCGGGGCCCAGGTCTGACCGTCGTCGGAGCTCGAGGTCACCAAGACGCGCCCATTCTCCCGATTCATCGTGAGCCAGACCACGCCCGTCGTGCGATCGACGACGGCGCAGGGGTTGCCTATGGTCACGACGGCGTCGCCCCCTTCTTCGTGCACAAGCTGCAGCGGCCCCCAAGTGCGGCCGGCGTCGAAGCTGCGGCGAAGGACGAGGTCGTTGTCGCCGTCGTCGCTCAGGCTGGTTTTCCGTCCTTCGCAAAAGGCCAGCAGCGTCCCGCGGGTCGAAGTGACCAGTGCCGGAATGCGAAAGGCGAAGTACCCGTCGGTACCGGCCCGAAAGGGAACGGTTTCGGCGGTATCGGCCGCGTCGGCCGGCATCGCTGTGAACAGCAGCAACAGGGCGATTGCGGCAGGCAGCGACCAACGGGCGGCAACGGGGCGGGGTAAGGTCGGGGGCATGCGAAGCTTTTGCGTTGATTCCGGGGCGGTCTGGGCGGCGTCGGCGAATATAGCCGGCCCCCCGCTTGAAGCAAGAAGATATCGCGTGCGGCGGCCCTGCCGGCAGCCGCGGTGCGCTGCAATAATCGATGGATTGTGGCGCGAGTCGCTGGGATAATAGTGGATCGGCCGCCCGGTTCGGTCGCCGGTATTGGTGCGTGAACCCTAGTTGAGGACGCTTGCGATGATGTTTCGGATTGGATCGCTCGCCGCCGTGCGCAAGTCGGCATCGGCACGACTCACGGCCGTCGCGTTGTTTGCGTTCGTGTGCAGCGGAGCCGCCGGCGAACGTTCGGCCGTCGCGCAGGTTACCCCCGCCGCACAGAACGCCATTGCCGCGAACCAACAGTTTGCATCGGCGGCGGCGTTGCACAACCGGCAGGCTTGGGATTTGGCCGCCGACGAATGGGCAAAGTTCATCAAGGACTTCCCAGCCGACGAGCGCGCGAGCTTGGCGCGGCACTATCTGGGCGTGTGCCGTTTGCAGTTGAAAGACTATGCGGGCGCCGCAGCCGTGCTGCAGGAGCTCATTACGGCGAACTCGAAGTTTGAGCAGATTGCGTCGTCGAAGCTTTATCTGGGCATGGCCCAATTCAACGCCGGGCAACAGGGGAAGGCCGAGCAGTTTGCCGCCGCTGAAAAGACCTTGACCGGGGCCCTCAAGGATCACCCCGAGGGGAAGCAGGTTCCGCAGACGGTGTACTACTTGGCCGAATCGCTCTATGCCCAAGAGAAGAAGAAGGAAGCGGAGCCGCTTTATGGGCGGTTCGTGGCCGACTTTGGGAAGGATGCCCTCGCGCCGGATGCGCTCTATGCGCACGGCGTCGTCTTGGAGGAGTTGGGGAAGAGTGAGAAGGCCCGAGCGGCGTATGCGGAGTTTGTGCGGCTGTATCCGGAGCACGGGCTGCGGGTCGAGGTCGACGTGCGTCGGGCCGATCTTTTGGCGGCCGCCGGCGATGCGGCTGCGGCCGAACCGCTGTTTGCCGCCGCGGCACAGTCGGCCGATTACCCGGATGCCGACTATGCTCTACTTCGCCAGGCAGGCTGTCTGTACGACCGAAAGCAGTTCGCGGCCGCCGCCGATCTCTACGAAGCACTGCTGACCCGGTTTCCGAAATCGGAGTATCGCGGAGCCGCACAGCTTGCGGCGGGACGGAACCGTTACTTCGCCGGCGATTGGGAAGGGACCGCACGGTTGCTGGGGCCGCTCGCCTCGGCCAAAGGGGAAGCCGCCGCCGAGGCCGCACATTGGACGGCCCGGGCGCTGTTGAAGAACAAGAAGCCGGGAGATGCCGAGCAGGTTTTGAAGGGGGCGCTGAAGGAAAAGGGAAAGACCAAGTTCTCGGCGCAGCTGGCGCTAGACTTGGGAGACTCGCTGTATGACCAAGCCGATCGGCGGGCGGATGCGCTCAAGGCGTACCAAGCGCTGGTCGAGCAGTATCCGGAAGATGCGTTGGCCGCGCAAGGCCGATACCTTTCGGCGCTCACGGCATTAGAACTCGGTAAAAATGACGATGCCCGGAAGGCCGCCGACGCGTACTTGAAGAAGAACACCGGCGGTGAGCTCACGAGCGACGTCCTCTACATCAAGGCGGAGTCGCTTTTGCGACAGGAGAGATACGCCGACGCGGCAACCGCCTACGACCAGTTGCTTGCGGCCGACACGCGGCATGCCGATCGTGGGAAGTGGATCGTTCGCCGCGCTTATGCGCTGGCGGCGGCCGGACGCCATGCCGACGTTGTGAAGTCGTTGGGTTCCTCGATCGAAGGTTTGCAAGATCCGCAGCTGGCTTCCGAAGCGCGGCAGCTGCTCGGCGTGAGTCGGCAGGCAACCAAAGATTACACCGGTGCGATCGCCGACTTGGAGACGTCGCTCAAGTTGGATGCGAAGCGGGTCGGCGCCGACGACACGTTGCTCGCCTTGGCCGAAGCACAGCGGCTTTCCGGCGATACCGCCGCGGCGGACGCTTCCATCGATCGCTTGGCTCGCGATTTCCCGCAAAGTCGGCTGCTCGATTCGGCCTTCTATCGCCGGGGCGAATCGGCCTATGCCGCCGGTGATTTCGCGGCGGCAGATAAGGCGTATCGTCGTGTGATCGCCGATTACCCGAAGAGCTCGTTTGTCCCCTATGCCCGCTATGGGCTGGCCTGGGCCGCGCTTGCTCGCAACGATGCCGCCACGGCCGCCGGCGCGATCGACGATTTGCTCAAGCAAAAGACCCCCGGCGAGCTTTCGGCCAAGGCGCACTACGCTCGGGCGCTCGCCTTGGAGCAGTTGAAGAAGTATCAACCGGCGATCGAAGATCTGAATCTCTACCTGAAGACGAAGCCGACCGGGAATGATCGGAGCGAGGCGCTCTACTGGCTCGGCCGATGCCAACTCGGCCTGAACGATTCCGAGGCCGCGCTGAAGACGTTCGACGAATTGCTTGCCGGGGACGCGAAGTATGCCGGCACGTCGAAGGTGTTGTACGAAGTCGGCTGGCTGCATAAGACGGCCGGCCGCGCGAAAGAATCGGCCGCGGCGTTTGGGCGGCTCGCGAAGGAGTTTCCGAAGAGTCCGCAGGCCGCCGAGTCGTTGTTCCATGTCGGCGAAGAAGCATATGCACGCAAGGACTACACGGCGGCGGTTGACGCGTTTTACGACGCGCGCGAAAAGGCCGAGTCGAAAGAGCTCGCCGAGAAGTCGGCCTACAACCTTGGTTGGACCTACTTCCATAGAGAGAACTACCCGAAGGCGGAAGAATGGTTCCGCTATCAGACGACGCAGCACGATGACGGCACGCTGATTGAGTCGGGCCGGTTCATGTTGGCGGAAGCCCTTTTCAAGCAAAAGAAGTATGAAGAGGCGTTGGCCGGGTATCGGGCGGTGAAAAAAGTCACCGAGCCCGACTTCCAAGTTCTGACGCTCTTGCACGGCGGTCAATGTGCCGAGCAGTTGGAGGATTGGAAGGGAGCCCAAGCGATGCTCGACTCCGCGGCAGAGAAATTTCCGAAGTCGACCTATTTGCCGGAAATTAATTACGAGCGGGCCTGGGTTCGCCAGAACCTCGGCGACAAGGACGGCGCTTTGAAGCTCTATGAGGAAGTGACTACGCAAACGCAAGACGTCACCGCGGCTCGGGCTCGCTTCATGATCGGCGAGATCTACTTCTTGGAGAAAAATCACACCGAAGCGGTGCGCCACTTCTTCAAGGCGGCGTACGGTTACGGCTATCCGGAATGGCAAGCCCGCTCGCATTTCGAAGCGGGGCGTTGTTTCGAAGTGCTCGGCAAGGTGGATCAGGCGAAGAAATCGTACGAAGAAGTCGTGAAGAACTTCGACAAGTTCGAAGAGGCCGCGTTGGCCAAGAAGCGTTTGGAAGCGTTGAGCGGAACCAAGTAACTGCGGTCCGTGCGTTTGGCCAACTACAACGAGCCGCGGCGCGAGGCGTCGGGCTCCGGGAAAATTGAGTGAAGTGTTATGTTGAGTGAGAAGTTTCGCATGATCGGCCGTCGCGTGACGCCCGTGCTGCCATGGTCGGTGCTCGTGGTCGCCTGCGGCCTGCCCGCGCTCGCTTGGGCTCAAGTACCGGGGCAAGGTAACGCCGGCCGACCGGAGTTGCCGGGGGCGATACCGACGGCGACCGCCCCGCGCGCCACCGGAAGCGCCGCCATGGCGGAAGCCGAGCGGCGTGCGGCCGAGGCCCTGGCCACGCCGGTGGAAACGCCCGTCGAACCGCCGGCGCCCGTGAAACCGCCCGCTTCGATCAATCTCTGGCAGCTCGCTAATGACGGCGGGCCGCTGATGTATCCGATTTACGCCTGCTCGGTCGTCGTCGTCTGCTTCGCTTTCGAGCGGTTCTTCGGACTCCGAAAGCGAAAGCTAATGCCGCCGAAGCTCGTCCAAGAATTGGGTGAGCTCGCCAAGCGCCAGGGAGGAGTCGATCCGCGCGCCGCGTATCGCGCGTGCATGAAATATCCCTCAACCGCTTCGACGGTCATTCGTGCCGTGCTGCTCAAAATCGGTCGGCCGCACGCCGAGTTGGAGCAGACCTTGCGCGAGGTCAACGAGCGCGAGGCGGCGAAGCTGTATAAGAACGTCCGTCCGATCGAGCTGCAGGTTTCGATCTCGCCGTTGCTCGGGCTGCTCGGCACCGTGCAAGGTATGATCTTGGCGTTCTTCGTCACCGCCAACGCCGATCTGCACGTCAATAAGGCGGAGCAGCTCGCGCAAGGTATTTACGTGGCGCTCGTCACGACGTTCGCCGGCCTGTGTGTGGCAATTCCTGCCGCCGTGTTGGCGCACTATTTCGAAGGTCGGATTCAATCGCTCTTCAACGAGCTCGATGAGTTCGTGCTCGCGATGCTCCCGCAATGGGAACGATTCGAAGGGAAGCTCCGCGTCAGCCGGCAACAGCTTTCGGGCGAGCCGGCGGATCACCCGGCGCCGAACTCCGCAGGCGCGACCAGCGCCGAAGACCATCCCTCGGAGCGAGCTCCCGCAAAAGTGCCGAAGTAGCGCCGTGTCCGTCACAAGGTTTGATTCGCTTTCGTTCGTCATCGTTCGGTAGTCGTTCATGGCCGTCGTCATCAAAAAATCTTCCGCGCTCAACAAGCTGAACCTCACGCCGATGATCGACGTGGTGTTTCAGCTGTTGATTTTCTTTCTCGTCGCCGCGAAGTTCGAAGAGGAAGAACGCGATTTCGATCTGCCGCTTCCCCAAGCGAGCGAAGCGATGCCGCGCTTGGCCAAGCCGAAAGAGATTTTCATCAACGTCGATCAGGCGGGCCGGGTCATCCTCGGCGGTAAGCAGCTCAATCCGGTCGAGTTGCTGACGCAATTGAAGCAAGCGCAGGCCAATAACCCCGGTCGGCAATCCGTGATCATTCGCGGCGACGAACGGTGCGATCTCAAGCATGTGGTGGCGGTGATGAACGTTTGCGCGCGGGCCAATATTCGCGATTGCCGAATTGCCACGGCCCCGGCATCGGGCGGTTAACCAGCTTTCGACGGAGCGCCGCGATGGCCGAAACAAAACAAGTGGTACGCAAGATCACGCCGGACAAGCTCGCCGATTTCGACGAGCATTGGTGGCCGGTCACGCTCCTGCTGCTTGTCACCGCAGGCTGTTTGATCGGCTCGGTCTACTTTCATCCCAACAGCGATTTCACGACCCAGGTTTGGTATCGCAATGCCTGGGTGCAGATCGGCGGACTCGGCGCGACGGCGCTGTTGTTGATCGTCGGCGTCGCAGCGCTCAAGGGAGACGCTCAACGCCGGTTGCAACTCGGCATCTTCTTGAGCCTGCTGTTTCACGCCTCGCTCCTCTTTGGCGCACGACACTACTTCCTGAGCGTCGTCGGTGCCCCGGCGACCGATCCGGAATGGAATCTCATCGACGAGGTCGCCGTTACGCTCCCCGACTATCATCCGGCCGAAAACGAGTCGGAGGCGTCGGACGAGCTCACGAAGCCGGCCGAAACGAGCAAGCCTAAGGAGGCCAAGGTCGAGGTGACGCCGCAGACGCCGGAGAAGATGAAAGCGGAGAAGAAAGAGACCGAGCAGCCGGAACCGACCCGCAATCCCGAGCCGACGCCGGTCGAGCTGGCGCGCGTCGACCCCAAGACGCCGCAGAAGAACGAAGTATTGCCGGACGAATCGCTTGTGCGGCGCGAGCTGGAGCGGACCGTACCGACGGAAACGGTCAAGCAACAGGAGCTCAAAGCGGTCGAAGAATTGAAGCGGTCGCTGACGGCGCAGAAGGTCGACGTCAGTCGCAGCGATGTCACGGCGGAACCGATCCGGCGGCTGGATACGTCGACGCCTCGGTCAGTAAACGTCGTTCGACCGACGACGGCCTCCGATGCGCCGGAGCGCCGCACCATGGCCGATCAAACGGCGGCGCTCGACGTCGCGGCGGAACTCTCGCGTCGGCTCACGCCGGCCGCCGCGGAGCCGGTGCCGATCACGCCGCCGGAAACCACGATCGTGCAGCCGTCGCAGCAAATGCCGCTCGATGCGCCGCTCTCTCCGGTGCAGGCGCCCGCGCAGCAATCCCCCGCGGCATCGTCGGGCGTCGTCTCGGCGATTCTCACGCCGTCGATCGCCATGGCGCCGGGCTCCCCTGCTCCGCCGATGCTCATTCGCGCCGAAGCGCCGGAGTCGAGCGACTCCGTTTCCGTGACGCTTCCCACGAACCGCCCGCAGCGCGTTAGCGCCGGTGGAGCGATTGCCGGGTTGGAAGCCGTCAACGTCGAAGCGCCGAACGCCCCGACGACGATCGCTCCCGGTGCCGCCGGCGGATCGACGCCCGACGCTTCGCTAGCGACCACGACGCGCGGCGATCAAGGGAGCCCGCAGTCGTCGATGGCGACGGAAGTCGCTTTGCCCTCGCCGCAGGGTCAGGGGAGCGGCGCCACGATCGGCAGCCCCTCGGTCGGACCGATGCGTCGCTCCGATGCCGCCGGCGACGGATCCGCGGGACTCGCTGCGGCAACCGGCGTCATCGGCCGTCCGGGGCGAGGTCGCGCGGTCGGTCCGTCGCTCGCCGCCAACAATCAACTCACCGGCGGCGCGCTGACCGCGGTCACCGGTCCCGCGGTTCAGGCCGGCAATGCGACGATGGGCGCTGCGACCGGCAACGCTCCGGCCGTGTCGGGCATTGGTTCCTCGCTCGGCGAGCGCACCGTCATGCAGAGCGGGGAAGGGATTCGTCCGTCGGCATTCGGCAGTATGAACGGCGCCGGCATGGCCCCCTCGGCCGGCGCGGGAATGCTCGCCGGCGGCGGCGCGACCACGGGCGTTGCCGGCGGCAACGGGCTCGGCTCCGCTTCCGGCGGCGGCGGCGCGACGGGTACCGGCTCGGGCTCGGCGGCGCTCGGCACAGGGAACAATTCCGGCGGAACGGCGCCAGGTTCGGCGGCGGTTTCGCGGCGCGAACTGGGCGAGCTTGCCTCCGCAGCGCCGGGCAGTTCCGCCGACAATCCCATCGGCGGACCGCGCACGCGGATGGATGCCTCCGACCGGCAGCGCGATCGTCACGGCAACCTCAAAGGCTCAGTGCACGACCTGATCGTCGATGGTCAAATGATCGGCGAGAAGGTCGTGATCATCACGTTCTACGTGGATGAGGAGATCAACGAATCTCCTCTCATCGGTGCGTTGGCCGCCAAGGGATACGTCGTCGAGCGGCTCAACGTCCCGCTGCCGCCGGCAGCCGATTTCGACCGCAAGCTCGACGGCGTGCGGCAACTCTGGCTCATCTCGTCGGAAGTTAATCGACTGCCCGCCGAACATCTGCAGGTGCTGCTCGCCCGCTGGCGTGCCGGACGACTCGCCCTCTGCCTGATGGCCGATAACGAACCGTTCACGGCCGAAGCGACGACGGTGCTCAACGCCATTGCACCGGGCACGACGATCTCCGGCGACTACCTCGGCGAACAGAAGTTGCACGCCGGAGAAACGCAACGCCCCGGCTTCGACGCGCGGCTGCCGCTCTTTCACAACGTTGAAACGCTCTTCGAAGGAACGACGATCAGCCACATCAACAGCCGTTACCTGACGCCGGTCTGCTACGCGTCGAACGGCCTGCCGCTGATCGGCATTTATCAGCAAGAAGGCTCCAGCCGGCTGCTCGTGCATTGCGGCTTCACGAGCCTGTACGAGCGCTTTTGGGATGACGCCGGCGTGAGCCGCTTCGCCGTGAACGTCGCCGGCTGGTTGAGCGAGGCCGACAAAAAACCGGCCCCGGTGCGAATCATTCCGACGCCGACGCGGTGAGCTTTGCCCACGGCAGCTAGGATTGTCGTCGTGGGCAATCTTTTATGTTCGAGTTGAACAGTCGCCACGTCTTCAGAGATATCGCGATGACGAAATCAACAGATAAGGCGTATAAAGCGACGAAACGAATCAAACAGGGCAAAGCGAGCATCGCGGCTCCGTTCAACGAACTCGCCGCTTGGATCAGCAAAAGGTGGGACGTCACGGTACTGAACATCATTTATGACCGGCGCAACAAGCTGCATGCTCCTCGACTCCACGTCATCCTCGAATCCCACGATGATGCCAAATCTTTTGAAAGGAGTGCGTACTGTTACGACAAGCGGAAACAAATCGCCGTAGCATCGCGTTTTCTTAATTTAATCGGCCGACAACCTAGTGAATACGACGTGGACGGGCTCTTTGTCGTGTTCTCCGCATTTGCACCGATCGCTTTGCAAGAGGCAGATAGTCGAGTATCGGATCAAGAAGTTGGCGATTTGAAACAGCGAATCGACAATCCTGATCTATGGGAGATATCTCGATGCTTTGGGCACGTTACGTTCTTTTTCTACACCGATGCTCAGGCAAGAGATTATGCCGCGAGCGGCAAGATGGCTGAATATGCCCGGCGATATTTTGAGATATTGAAGCCCCACGATGAATTCGACTATTTGTCGGAGGACGAGTTCAAAGTCGCGTTTGACTCTAAGCAAAACTTCGACGAAAACTACCAAAGCAGTTCGTTTTACTACTACAGATAGTCGAGCGATTACGCGCGTTTGGTCGACAAACGAAACAACCGGAAGTCGGCGGAGGCAATTCCTGCCCCGCCCGCTTCCGGTTTACGTGTTTCTGAGTTCTGAAGAACTAGCAACTAGCTGCTCTTTGCCTACCAGCCCATCACCATGTTCGACTCGATCACCTTCCGCGCCCGTTCCAGGTCGGTGCCTGTTTCGTGCATGTAGAGGCGGATGGCGTGTACCTTGTCGCCGTGGGCTTTGTGCAGGCAATCGCGGGCCGTGTGGCAAACGTCGACCGTGTTCGTAATGCCTAGTGCGCCTTTCGAAATGACCCAGGTATCACGTGGGCGCTTCGTGATGCGAAGCGGCTTTTCGTTGGGGTAGCAATCGTGCACGACCACGGCGGCGGCGTCCTGGTCGGCAGCCCACGTGATGATGATGTGGGACTCGGTCTCGATTTCGAACAGAGGCATGGTTCGACCCCCCTTTCCGCAAATAATGAGTCAGGGATTCTCCACTGCCGGTGATCCTACGCCCGCGGCCGGAGTTCGTCAACGATCTGACCGCGAGACGATTCCGCGAGCGCGGAACCCCGCAAGTTCGTCGTGACGCCTGCGTCGCGCCACAAGCCTTACGACCGCTGCGGTTTATCAAACGCTATGCCGCCGGCGCGAGGGATCGGTTCGACGCCGCCGGAAGATCACCGGCGATGGATGCGTCCGAGTGTTCGGCTGCGCGCGCCGCTTCCAAGCCTCGCGCCGTGCCGTAGATCTGCGCCAACGACCAAGAAGCCGGCTCATCGGCGCCTGTCAGCGAAATTAGCGCGTTGTACAACGCGTTCATGTTCGACAGGTCGGCGGGCGTATCGACCGTGAGGCGCAAGTCGGGATCGAGGCCCGCCCAGGTCGGCGTCAACAGTTCGCGGCGAAACGGCGAGCCGTCGCGGCGAAAACAAGGGGTGACGTGTTCGCGGCAGTAAGCGTCGAGATCGCTGCGCAACGAAGCGGCCCGGAGCGCGCCGACGCGGAATACCTCGGGCACCGAAGGGGAAAGCGCCTCGGCGATGCCTGAGTAAACGGCGCCGCTTAGCAGGTGGTGTTCGACCAAGCGAACCGTGCGCTCGGGGCAGTAGAGCGGATTGTCGGCCGTGGCGCGGATGACGACGTCGGCATTGTTGAGTTCGCATGTGCTCGTGAGATAACGAGCGAACACGTCGCTCTCCGACCCGCGCACGCAGCCGCAACCCATCGCTTCGGCCGCGCGGGCGATCGGCTCGTCGGCGGAGAGCCGGCTTGTGGCGACGACCAACTCCCAGCGGGCTTGCGGCATCGTGCGGGCGCCCAGATTGCGCGCCGCCGTTAAGCGTTCGACGCACCGGGCTAGGAGCGTCCGACCGGCGATGTCGGCGACCGTCTTGCCGGGACGCCGCAACGAGCCCATCCGAGCTTGCAGAACGATGCGCACGGTCAGCATGGAAATCGCCCTCGTCCAAACGGTTCGGCTCGCGACGTGCGGAGCGCCTGGGAGACGAAGTATACCGATGCCGAGCGATTCCGCCCAAGACGACTATTTTTGCTCGGGTGGCTGGGGCAGAACGTAGTGATGCCCCAGAAACTGGGGCTTCGCCTTCGGCTCCAGCCCCAGCCACCCGCGGCTCGTCTTTAACTTGTGTTTTAGCTGTGAACCCGGGCCATCGGGTCCCCTTCGTCGATAATCGCCGCTTCGGCCGAGGCCAGTTCGTCGAGCCGGTCGCGGATCTCGTCTTCCGAGGCAAACAGCTTGGCCAACTCGACGTACACGGCGTGATGTCGGGCTTCCGACGCGTAGAGGCTGCCGTAGAACTCGGCGAGCTCACAGTCTTGGAGCCGATCGCGCAGCAGGCAAAACCGTTCGCAACTGCGCGCTTCGATCAAAGCCGCCACGAGCAGCCGGTCGACCGCTTTCGCCGGCTCCTGCTTCCGCACGAGGTCGTTCAGTTTGCGGCCGTAGCTGCTCGGCACAAGGCGGCGGAAGCGCATGCCCCGGGCTTCGATGAGGTCGAGCACCAGGCGAAAGTGGGCGAGTTCTTCGGAAACGATCGGCGTGAGTTCCCGCACCAGCGACGGCCGATCGACGTAGGCGAAGATCAAGTTGAGCGCCGTGCCGGCCGCCTTCTTTTCGCAGTGGGCATGATCGATGAGCACTTCTTCCAAGTGTCCTTCCACTTCGCCGAGCCACCACGGCGCCGTGCTCGATTTCAAGCTCAACATCAGGCGATTCCTTCCTCACACGCTTTGCGGTAGCGAGCGGCGATCAGGCGAAGATAAAAGTTAGGGAACCAGCGTTTGATGCGCCAGAGGACGCGCGCCTTCCGGGGCAGCATCACGTACATCCGCCCGCGCTCGGCCCCCTCGAGCGCGGCGGCGGCGACGTCGTCGGCCGTGAAGCCGGCTTCGTCCATCGCGCGTTGCGTGAAGTTGCGCTGTTCGTCGGTCATCATTCGGGCCGCGGTCACTAAGCCGGAGGGGAAGAAGCCGGGGCAGACCACGGTCACTCCGACGCCTGCCGCTTTCCACTCCGTGCGCAACGTTTCCGACAGCGCCAAGACGCCGGCCTTGGCGACGTTGTACGCTCCCATACTCGGCAGCGCTGCAAACGCGGCCAGCGACGCGACGTTAATCACCCGTGAGCTCGCCGGATTCTCGCGCAGCCACGCGGCGAACGTGTGGCAACCGAGCACGACGGAACGCAAGTTCGTATCGAGCACCCATTGCCAATCGTCGAGCGGAAACTCTCCCATGGCACCGGCGCCGGCGACACCCGCGTTGTTGACGAGCAAGTCGAGGTGCGACCAACGCGCACGGAGCCGGGCTTCGAGCGCCCGCCAAGCGTCGGCGTCGCGCACGTCGCACGTTTCCGCAGTCGCCGAACCTCCGGCGGCTTCCACGAGCCGGAGCGTTTCCACGTTGCCTGCTTCATTGACGTCGACGAGCGCCAGCCGCCGGCCCTCGCGCGCCAGGCGCACGGCGAAGGCCCGGCCCAGCGTTCCCGCCGAGCCGGTGACGACGGCCGTCTTCCCGTCGGACTTCAGCATCCGCTAGCTCACGAGCTTCTTGAGCGCCGCGAGCGAAGCCGAATAGTTGGGCTCGTCGGCCACTTCTTTCACTTGCTCCGCGTAAACGACGGTGCCGGCGGCATCAAGCACGAACGTGCCGCGGGCGAGCAATTGCAGCTCTTCGATGAGCATGCCCCAGTTCTTGCCGAAGTTGCGGTCCTTGTAGTCGCTCAGCGACTTGAGGTTCTTGATGTTCTCCGCTCCGCAGAAGCGGTTCATGGCAAACGGCAGGTCGCAGCTTACCGTGACGGCGTTGATCTTATCGCCGAGGCCTCCGAGTTCTTCGTTGAACTTCTTGGTTTGAATCTGGCAGACCGGCGTGTCGAGCGACGGGACGACGCTGATTACGGTCGGCTTCCCTTTGAAGTCGGCCGGGGTCACTTCCTTCAGGCCCCCTTCGTAATAGGCGAGCTTGAAATCGGGAGCGGGCTTGCCGACTTGCACGGCCTCGCCGGCCAATGTGAGCGGATTGCCTTTGAACGTAACGGCGGCGGCGCGACTCATGGCGATATTCCTATTTGGGGAGATGAATGATTCGTGAGCGGCAAGAAATCGTCAGGGCAGTGCCGCGCCCGTTAGTATCCAAGATTCGCGGCCGCATTCAATACGTGGCCGAAAGCCGCGAAATTGAGGGGCGCGGCGGCGAAGAGCATCGCTTTGAGAAATAGTCGGACGGAGCTTAGGTGAGCTTGTCGAGCGGGCCGTCGCCGCAGAAGTCGGGATTGCCGAACTTCTTGATGCGGTGATCGAAGCCGTGGGCGAGCGAGAGCAACAAGCGATTGTGCGGCGTCTTGTTGTACTTGAGGTTGCGCCCCATCTTGAAGTCGAGGCCGCCCCCGACGAGCACGAACGGGATATTGTCGAGCGTGTGCGAGTTCCCCTTGCCGAGCTCGTTCGTCCAAACGATGAGCGTGTTGTCGAGCAAGCTCCCCTGCCCTCCCGGCTCGGGCGTTTCGCGCAACCGCTTCGCCAGGTATGCGAGCTGTTCGCAGTACCAGCGATTGATCTTCGTCAGCTTTTCGACGGCCCCCTTGTTCGAGTCGGGCTCGTGCGACAGTTCGTGATGCCCTTCGTCGATGCCGAGCCAGCGCATCTTCGGCTGGCCGACGGAATTCGTGTACTGTAGCGTCGCGATCCGGTTGAAGTCGGCCGCGAAACCGGAAACTAGCAGGTCAATCTGCATCTTGCTGATCTTCGGCAGTTGGTCGTTATCCTCGCGCACGCCCGGTTCGAGCTCGGGCACGGCATGGCCGACTTCCTTTTTCATGCCGGCTTCGGCGGCCAGCTCCTTTTCCATGGCTCGCACGTACGAGGCGTGCTCTTCCAGTAGGCGGCGATCTTCCGCGCCGACCGCGGCCGAGATCTTCTTAAGGTCTTCCTGCACTTCGTCGAGCACGCTGCGCACGTACTCTTGATTCTTCGCGCTGCCGTACAGCTTGTTGAACATCTGATACGGATCGTCGATCGGAGCCACCGGCTTGTTCGGGCCCGAGTAGCTCATGCGGGTCCAAGTGTCGGCGCGGTCGGGGACCAGTGCGCCGAATTCGAGCGACCCGAAGCGCGTCCGTGTGGCGGGGTTCGCTTGCAGGAAGTTTTTCAACTCCTGATCCATGGAGATGCCGCTCGACCAGCCGGCCGGCGTATCCGAGCCCCCTTGGATGTTGCCTGGGAAGAGTTCGACGCCGGTGAGCAAACAGCCCATGCCGCGCATGTGGTTGTCGCCGTCGCCGCGGACCTTATCGCAAACGCCCTGCAGCACGAGGGTCTGCTTCTGAAACGGCGCCAGCGGCTCCAAGCAGGTCGGCAGCGTGAACTTATCCCCTTCGTCCTTCGGCCAAAACGCATCGGGCACGACGCCGTTGGGGCTGAACATCACGATCAGCCGGCGCTTCCGCTGCTGCTGCGCGGCAAAGCCGAGGCCGGGCAAGTTCCAAACGAACGGCATCGCGGCGGCACTGACACCGAGGCTGCGGAGGAAATCGCGGCGACTTTGAGGATGCGTCATTGTTTAGGAAGGGATAAGAGGTGAGTGATCAGGGGGTGAGCGTCTGCGTTCCGTCATTTAGCCCCGGTGCTTGTCACCGGGAGTTTTGCAACGGCAACTTTATTGGCCGGCGCCGGCGGCGGAGTGATCCCGGCAGGCATCGCCGCCTCAGCGACGATCTCCACGAGCAGGTTGCGAATGTTGAATCCCGCTCCGGCGAACGACTGCTTGAGCCGCGTCGAAGCGTCGAGCCCGTGCGCTCGCACCGGCTGCTTCACAAAGTAATGGAACAACTGCTCGACGAACGCCGTATGCGTTTCGTCGCTGGAAACCAGATACTTCGCCAACTCTTCGGCGCTCTGAAACTTGATTGTCTCGCCCGTGCGCGTGACGTACACGCCGTTCGTGATGACCGGCTTTCCTTTTTCCTTGTCGCGCAGGCGCCCGACCGCGTCGAAGTTCTCCAGGCTGAACCCCAAGGCGTTGATCATCGAATGGCAGGATTGGCACGCCTCGGCCTCGGTTTGCAGCAGCACTCGTTCGCGCGTGGTGAGCGAGGCATGCAGATCGGGCGCCAGCGGAGCGACCGCTTCCGGCGGCGGACGCAACGACCGCCCCAACACGCTGCGCGAGATGAACACGCCGCGATGGATCGGCGAACTGCTGCCGGTGTACGCCAGTGAAGCCAAGATGTACGGGTGAGAAAGCACGCCGCTGCGCGCCTGCGCCTCGAACTTCACCGGCTGGAAGTCGGCGTCGGTCGGCATCGGGGCGTTGTAAAACTTCCCGAGGCGACCGTTTAAATAAAGCGTATCGTCGGTCAACAACCGGCGGTAATCGGAAGCTTCGCTCCGTACGAGATCTTCCAGAAACAAATCGAGCGACGTCCGGAGATCGGCAACTGTTTGCTCGTCGAAGCCCGGATATTGTTTTGGATCTTTGGAAATCTCGGCTTGTTGATCGACCTTGAGCCATTGCAGCAGGAACTCGCGCTCCTTGGCGTGAGTGCGCATGTCGCCTACCATTCGCCAGGCTTGCTGCGTCACTTGCTGGCGGGTCTTCAATTGGTCGCGCCCGGCGGCTTCCATCAACTGTTTGTCGGGCATCGAGTCCCACAGGGTGAACGAGATGCGCGAGGCGACGTTGTATGGATCTTGCGGGCTTCCTTCCACTTCGCGGAACAGAAACCGGGGCGACTTGAGTACCGCCAGTACCACGCGCACGACGCCGGATTCCAGATCTTTCGCCTCGGCTAGTTGCTTGTCGACGTAGAGCTTCCGCTGTTCGTCGTTGATCGGGCGACGGAAGGCCCGTTCCGTGAACTTCACGCAAAAGTCGCGGACCTTGTCCTTCCGTTTCGCGTCGTCGTCTTTCGTCCCCGCAAGCTCGTTGAGCTTGCGCGTTATGTAGAACGCGGCCTCGAGCGCGGCGTCGGTCGTCGCTTGTTCCCATGCTTCGGAAATGGCCGCCCCGCGCTCGTAGCCCATGCTCCGGTCGTCGGGCGGAAAAGGCGTGGAGCAAATAAAGAGTTCGGGGAACGGAGCGGTCGTCAAATAGCGGGCCGGAATGGTTTCGAGCCCATGCTTCGGTTGCTTCCAGAGCAACTCGATCGAAGCGGTTTTCTCGTTCGACTTCTTCGATTTGAAGAACTCAAGTCGCAACGGATATGCGCGACCGCCGATGAGAAAAATTGAACCGCGGAATTCGCGATCGTCGCCTGAGCGGACGCCGGCATCGACGACGGGGTTCGCCCATTGCGTGTTGATGTAGAGTCGCGCGCCGTTTTCCGTGCGGACGACGAACTCGTATTCGCCCGTTTCCGGCGCGAGTACGGCTCCCAACCACTGCACGCAAAACTCTTCGACTGCGATCTTATCCTTCAGCGGGCTCGCGTCTTTGAAATCAAACTTGACTTGCGGATCGACCCGTTCGATCTCGCGCTTGCTCTTGTTCGGGTTCCGGCTGTTGAAGTACTCGGCCTTGAGTCCGCGCTCGGCGTTCCAGTTGTTGTTCCAACGGAAACTGCCGACGAGGTCGACCAGCACGTTGCGGTATTGGCGGACGGTGAGGCGGGCCAGTTCGACGCGCGGCGGCTTGTTGCGAGCCTGGGCGATCGGTGAGTAGAACGCTTCGTGAATGTACGTGGCGACGGCATTGGCTTCCGCGGGTCCGAGCTTTTCGGGCTCGCCGGCGGGCATCGTCTTGTCGATCAACGCCGACAGTTCCAAGATCGATTTATCCCCCATCAGCGGTTGGGCGTACTCGTTCGCGACCCCTTCCCCTTTGCCGCCGTGGCAGCCGGCACAAAGCCGGGTGTAAATCTGCACTCCGGTTTCGGCGGCTTGGGCCTTACCGGCGGTGAGCATCCAGGCCAAGGCGATGATCAACAGCGACGTCGAGGTCTGCCGAATACGGCGACCAAGTCGAAGCGGAAGAGGAGCAAAAAGTAAGCGATCGCTCATAGGTTGCCGGGCGAGAGAAAACAGGCGGGTGGCAAGGGACAGGGCGTCGTGGCGGGGGGAGCCAAAAATGGCGGGCGAGCGGGATTCTCTATAATACGAGAATCGGCGGCGGGCGGTCAAACGAAGACTGGGCGGCGCCGCTCCTTCGTTTTATTCGCCCACAATAGCGCAAAGTATTCCCGTAAAAGAGTTTGCCGCGAACTCTTTGCAGGCCTTTGTGCGACTTTGGCGCATGAAAAGCCCCCGACGTTGGGCGACGTCGGGGGCAAAAGCCGTTGGAAGGGGTGGCTGGGGCAGAACGCAGTGATGCCCCAGAGCTTGCGGAACGTCGCTGGGGCTCCGCTTTCAGCTCCTGCCCCAGGCACCCGATCAATGCCGCGCCACTCCGCTACGCGATGATGTCCTTCACCACATTGCCGTGAACGTCCGTCAGGCGGAAGTCGCGGCCGGAGTAGCGGTAGGTGAGCTTCGTGTGGTCGAGGCCCAGCAGGTGGAGGATCGTCGCGTGCAGGTCGTGCACGTGGGTCGGCTTCTCGACCGCTTTGATGCCGTATTCGTCCGTGGCTCCGTGGCGGATGCCTCCCTTGATGCCGCCGCCGGCCATCCACATGGTGTAGCCGGTGGCGTTATGGTCGCGGCCGTCGGCCTTGCTCACGTGCGGGGTTCGACCGAACTCGCCCCCCGAGACCACGAGCGTGTCTTCGAGCAGCCCGCGTTGATCAAGATCGTGGAGGAGCGCCGCCATCGGCTGGTCGATCCCTTCGCAATTCTTGGTGAGCGCGGAGCGGAGGTTTTGGTGTTGGTCCCAGCCGCCGGTGGCTACTTCAATGAAGCGGACCCCGGCCTCGGCGAAGCGGCGGGCCAGGAGGCATTGCCGCGCGAAGCTATCGGTCGCCTTACCGCCGACACCGTAGGCATCGAGCGTCGCTTGCGATTCGTCCTTCAGGTCGAGCACCTTCGGCACGGCGCCTTGCATGCGGAATGCCAACTCGTACGACTCGATCAACCCTTCGAGCTCCGTGTTCACGCCGTCGGCAGCCAAGCGATCGCGATTGAGCGATTGCAAATAGTCGAGTTGTTTGCGCTGCAAGCCGGCCGGCACGTGCGCTTGAATGTTGGGGATGGAACCTTCGCCGACCGTTTTCCCTTCGGCGCCGATGGGGGTGCCTTGGAACGGAGCCGGCAAGAATGCGCTGCCGTAGTTTTGCGCGCCGCCGACACGCCCCGACGGATTGATGGTAATGAAGCCGGGGAGTTCGTCGTTTTCCGTGCCGAGACCGTAGAGCACCCAAGCGCCCATCGAAGGACGTACAAATTGAAAGCTGCCGGTGTGCAACTGCACCGAGGCCTGGGGATGGTTCGGCAAGTCGGTATGCATGCCGTTCAGCAAGCAAAGCTTGTCGGCGTGCTTGGCGAGGTTCGGCAGCAGCGAACTGATCGGCAGTCCGCTTTTGCCGTGCTGCTCAAACGCAAACGGGCTCTTCATGAGCTTGCGGTTGCCACCCTTGTAGAAACCGGTATCGCCGGGCGCCTTGCCGTCGTCGACCGCGAGTTGCGGTTTGTAGTCGAGCGTATCGACGTGCGAAGGTCCTCCTTGGTGGAACATGAAGATCACGCGCTTCGCCTTGGCGGGAAACAACGGAACCTTCGGAGCGAGCGGACCGACCGACGTCGTGGCCGCGGCCGACTGCTTCGCGCAGAGTCCGGCGAGCGCCAAATAGCCGAAGCCGCAAGCGGACGACCGTAACATTTCGCGACGGCTGAAGAGCGGCGTGTGCATAAGAAGATCCTTGCGGCGGGTGCAGTTGGATTGCGAAAAACGTGGGCGGAAAGTTAGTACAGGTAGCGGAATTCGGCGGACGACATCAGGGTTTGACAGAGGGCCGTCCACGCGGCATCGGTGCTCGGCGACACATTCTTTGTCTTGCCGTCGACTTGTCCGTCGACCACTTGCCCATACTCGACGACGAATTGTTTGCCGAGACGGATTTCGTCAGACGTCGGCGGACGTTGCAGGATCAAGCGATACGCCGCCTCGACACCGCGGGCCGCGTCGCTCGTCGAGGAAGTCACTCGCTTCGCGGCGGCTTGAGCTTGTTCCAATACCAATGGGCTGTTCATCAGGAACAAGGCCTGCGTCGCCACGGTCGTCACTTCGCGCTGCCCGACGATCAGGCTCGGGTCGGCGACGTCGAATACCGCAAGCACTTCCGGCATGCCGTTGCGAATGAGCGGCAGATACACCGAACGATGGTGGGCCACGGCGTCGGACAAATCTTCGATGGAGCCGCGCTTACCAATTTCCGTCGCCGTCGACAGGTTGGCGATCGGCGAACCGGTGGGGCGCGAGAGATCGAGCGATCCGCCGACGGCCAGGGTCGCATCGCGAATCGCTTCGGCGTCGAGTCGCCGGCGATTCATCCGCCAGAAGAACTTATTGCCGGGATCCTTCGCGTAGTTATCGGCGTCGTGATCGCTAGACATGCGATAGGCCCGGGAGAGCACGAGTTCGCGGACCGCTTTCTTGAGCGACCAGCCGTGGTCCATGAAGCTTACGGCGAGGTAGTCGAGTAGTTCCGGATGGCTCGGTTCTTCGCCGAGCGCGCCGAAGTTGTCGACCGTTTCGACGATGCCGCGGCCGAAGAGGTGATACCAGACGCGATTGACCATCACGCGAGCCGTCAGCGGGTTCTCGCGCGAGGCGATCCATTCGGCCATTTGCAGCCGGCCGCTATGACGCGGATCGACCTTCGGCGTTCCGGACGACTTGAGCACTTGCACGAAGCCGCGCGGGACGACGGCCCCCTTCTCTTCCGGTTCGCCACGGGTGCGAATTTCCGTGTCGGCCGGCTGGGCAACGTCGCGCACGCCCATCGCGAACGAATCTGCCGCGCCGCCGGCAGGCTTGGGGCCGGCCTTGAGTTCGGCCAAAGCTTTCTCATCGCGCTCGACTTGTTCGGTGAGTCGCTTGTATTCCTTCTTGGCTTCGGCCTTCGCGTTTTTGCTCGTCGCGGAACCCTTCACCGACTTTACCAAGCGCTCGAGTTTTTCGCGTCGTTGCGCCAGTTGCTTAGAGATCTTGGCATACTCCGTTTGGGCTTCTTTGCTCATTGTGGCCGCAGGCGCGGGTTTGGCGTTGCCACTTGGGGAAGCAGTAGCGGTCAACGGCATCAGTTCGCCGGAGTAATCGTTCTTCACTCCCTTGCTCGAGCGCCCGACGACGCCCGAGAGCGCTTCCGTGCTGCGGAAGATGCCGGCCAGCGCGTAGTAGTCGGAGGTCGGAATCGGATCAAACTTGTGATCGTGGCAGCGGGCGCAGCCGACGGTCGTGGCGAGGAAGGCGCGCGTCGTCACGTCGATCTGGTCGTCGACGGCGTCCATCAGGTACTGCTCGGCATTGCGCTCGTTCACGCTCTTGGGGCCGAGCGCGAGAAAGCCGGTGGCAATGCTTTGCGTGTTGTGTTGCTGCGGATTAGCGGCCGGCATGAGATCGCCGGCGATTTGCTCTTTGATGAACAGCGTGTACGGCTTGTCGGCGTTCACGGCATCAATGACCCAATCGCGATAGCGCCAGGCGTGGGTATAGGGGATGTTGCGTTCTTTCCCGGTCGACTCGCCGTAGCGGGCCACGTCGAGCCAATGCCGGCCCCAACGTTCGCCGAATTGCGGTGAGGCGAGCAGCCGATCGACCACGGCGGCATCAGCGCCGGCGGAAGTATCGGCGAGGTACGCGTCGACTTCTGAGAGTGTCGGCGGCAGTCCGACGAGATCGAACGTGACGCGGCGCAACCAAGTGAGTTTGTCGGCGTCGGCGGCCGGCTTCAGACCTTGCTTCTCCATCGCGGCCAGGAGAAAGCGATCGACGTCCGTTGCGGCCCACTCGGAGTTTTGCACGGCGGGGAGTGCCGGCTTTTTCGGCAATTGGTAGGCCCAGAATTGTCGGGCCGAGGCGAGATCGAGTTTCTTTTTAGCGCCGTTGCCGGTGCGCGGGTCGGGTGCGCCCATGTCGATCCAGGCGGCGAAGTCGGCAATTTGCTCGTCGGTGAGCTTGCCGGTCGGCGGCATCTCGAGACCTTCGAAACGGAGCGCTTCCATCAGCAGGCTTGACTGCGAATCGCCCGGGACGACCGCCGCACCGCTTTCGCCTCCCTTGCGTACGCCGTCGCGAGTATCGAGCCGCAGCTCTCCCTTAATGCTCGATGCCGCGGCCGAGTGGCACTTGTAGCAATGTTGGGTGAGGACGGGGCGGATCTTCTTTTCGAAGTGCTCGATGCCGGCAGGTGTAGGGTGCGCGAAGTCCGTGGTGAGTTTACCCGTCTTATCATCGGGCTTGGTCGAATTTGCTGCGGCAGGCTCGGCAGCCTCGGCACTTTGCCGGGCCGCGACGCTGAGCACGGCAACGACCAGCGCAGCCGCAATTCCGAGAGTACGCACCCGCATTGAGAGAATCTCCATCTTTGGACCAGGCTTTCGGCGACGGGAATCAATTCCCCAGCCCCCCATTCGACTTTACTTATGACGCTTCGACGGGGGGCGTTATTTGTCGCCGCCGCCCGGCTGCCGCCGTCTTCCGACGCGGGAGACGCGTCTCGGCTTAAAAGGCCGCAACTTCAGGCGACACGAGGGTTTAGGCGGCATCGCGGCTGCATTGATCTCGACCCGGCCGGCGGCTTGGGCTATTTAGCTCTCCGAATCCCTCAATTTGCTCTCCTACGAATACCCATTTGAGTTCCCGGCTCGGAGTGGTCCGCCGCTATGACGAAATGGTTGAGCCGTTCCACCGGCAATCGCAAGCGCGCCGTACTTTGCAGTCTCGGGTTTGCCGGGTTGAGCCTCGCACTGGCCGTGCCGCTGCTGCTGCCGACGGCCACGCCGAGCCTGCGCCTGAGTGCCGGCCCGGATGCCACGCGACGTCACGCCGTGGCCGTGTATCTCTGCGAACAGGCGGCTCGGAATGAGCTGTCGATCGAACTCACGGCCAACGCCGGGTCGGAGAAATGCCTGGAACTGCTGAAGACGAACCAATTGGATGCGGCAATCGTCAGCAGCGGCGTGGTAATGCCCGGCGACGACGACATTATGGTTTTGGGTGCGCTGCAATTGGAGGCGATCCATTTGCTGGTGCGTAAAGATATTGCTCAAGCAAGTTCGCTCATCGAGGGCATCCGCGGCAGGCGGATTAATCTCGGCGAGCACGGAAGTACTGAGCGGCTCGTTGCGCACGAGTTTCTTCGTTTTGCGCGCTTGAAAATTCCGGACGGAGCCGAGCCCGGCGACGTCTCGACCACGGAGTTCGGGAAAGCCGAACTCATCGACAGGGCGCGCCTGATCCTGCGTGCCGACGGCGAACAAAAGCAGCGGCTCATCCAAGAGTTGCCCGACGGTTTGCTGGTGCTGGCGACGATGCCTTCGCAGGTCGTCCAATTGCTCGTCGAAGCCGCGGGCTATGAGATTGTGCCGCTCCCCGCGGCTCGCGCCTTTCTCTTGGATAATCTCCAACAAAGCGACCCGAACAAGACGGTGTTGCAGCGCGAGTTTCTCGAGCGCACATCGATTCCGTCGCAAAGCTATTTTGCTAAGCGAGATTTTCCCGATCGCGACTGCGAAACGGTCGGAGTCCGGCTGTTGGTCGTGGCCCGGAGCGATGTATCTGCTCGTTCCGTACGGGCGCTGATGAAAACAATCTTCGAAGGGGAATTCGCTCGCCGCATACTCCCGAAATCGCCGCGCGACTTGGCGACGTCGTACGCCGTGCATCCGGCGGCGGTTGCCTATCTCGATCGAGACAAGCCGCTCATCGTCAACGATTTGTTGGATTGGCTCAGCAACGGCTTGAGCATTTTGGGCGCATTCTGCGCCGGAGCATTGGCGCTTTATAGCTTGCTGTTGCGCAGGAGAGGGCGCCGTCCGTCGGACTACCTGCTTGAGATCCGCAAGATCGATCATGAAGTGATCGAGTCGGAAACGCACTTGCCGGCACGCTCGAAGCTCAATGAGTTGGTGAAGCGAATGGACCAACGGCTGTTGAGTCTGCGGCGCGAGCTGATCGAAGATCTATGCGAAGGGCGGATCAAGGGAGATCAGGTCGTCTCCAATATTCTCGTATTACTCAAAGACACGCGTCGCGACCTGGCGACGCTGGATCAGGAAGCACGCGTTCCCGGGGAACCGCTTCCGACAAGTGATCACGCCACGCGAAAAAACGCAGCTTAGAAGCTCACCGACCTCGGCGCATGGAGAAACCCGCAACGCCTTGCAGCGTGCGGGCTTAAGCGTATTGTGCGAACGGAAACCGTTCGGCACGAAAGCAAGGACGACGAGGCTCGAACTCGCAATCACCGGATCGACGGTCAGTTTGAAGATCCATCGAATACATGCAGCGGCAACGACTAAGACGAATCGTCGGAGTCGCGTGCAGCGCCAAGTGCAGCGCGCAATGCAGAATCCGCGGACAGCTCGCAGGCCGATGCTCGTCTCGGGTTAGCGGAAGTCGTCGAGGCATGGCCCAGAATTACTCTCCCGAGACCTTTAGTTTTTATGAATCGCGTATTTAATTGACTTAAGTCAGGTGATACGGGATGAATTATCCATAACTTGGCGCGGTCAGTAAGTTGAAGAATTGCCGAAGCGAGACGCAGTGTCAGTGAGGCGGGTATGATTCAGGATGAAGAAAACGATGGAGACCCCTTGCGCGTTAGACGCAGGGGTGTTGTTAAACTGGCCGGCGTTTTGAGCGCGGATACGAAGCCGAT
>PNKZ01000034.1 GCA_013822735.1 Pirellula sp. | reverse complement strand
TAAACCGCCGCTTCGCGGAGTGGAGACAATGTAGTCCGCCGGTTCGCGGCGGAAGAGGGGCTGCGACGGCTTGTCCGATGGCGATCGGGATCGGGATCGGTCGGGCAGTACGCGTTTTTTCGATCGGGAGCGGTGGACGATTTTCGCTGTATTTTCCGTTCGGCCGCCCCCCTCTCTTCAATCGGTGGTTGTGACTATAATGCAAAGCGGTCTGACCAATTACCAACGCTCCACGTCCTCTTACCCGCACGACGCCTGATGCAAGTCGGTCTGTTTATTCCTTGTTATGTCGACCAGCTCTTTCCGCGCGTCGGCATGGCGACCGTCGAGATTTTGGAGCGGGTCGGTTGTCGGGTCGAGTTTCCTCGCCTGCAGACATGTTGCGGCCAGCCGATGGCGAACACCGGCTGCACGGAAGAAACGCGGCCGTTGGCGGAGAGATTCCTCGAGATCTTCGCGCCTTATGAATACGTGGTGGCTCCGTCAGGAAGCTGCGTCGCCATGGTTCGGCATCACTACGAAGAGTACCTGGCCGGTAAGCCGGGCTTCGCGGAGTTGAAAGCGAAGACGTTTGAGCTGTGCGAGTTTCTGGTCGACGTGGTCGGCCTAAAACAACTCGACGTGCGGTTCCCACATAAGGTCGGCCTGCATCAGAGTTGCCACGGCTTGCGCGAACTGCGGCTCGGCAGCGCCAGCGAACTTGTCGGCAAATCGTTCGGTAAGGCTCAGCAGCTTTTGGAGCTCGTCGAAGGATTGCAACTGACGACTCTCAAGCGGCCGGACGAATGCTGCGGCTTCGGCGGCACGTTTGCCGTCGCGGAAGAGGCGGTGTCGTGCATGATGGGAGAAGATCGCGTGTTCGACCATGAACAGGCCGGCACCCAAGTGCTCACGGCCAACGACATGTCGTGCTTGATGCACCTGCAAGGAATCATTCGTCGCGACAAGAAGCCGATCCGCGTGATGCATGTCGCCGAGATATTGGCGGGAGATAAGGCATGAACCACCCGGACCTTGCCCTGGCATTTATCGCCGATAAGCCGCGGGCCAAATGGCACGACGAGACGCTTTGGTTTGTGCGAAGCAAGCGCGACAAGGCGGCTTGGCAACTGCCTGAATGGGAGCTCCTGCGTGAGACGGCGGCGGCGATCAAGGCGCACACGATGTCGCATCTGGCCGACTACCTGGAGCAGTTTGAAAGCCAGGCGCAGAAGCTCGGCGTGAAAGTGCATTGGGCCAACGATGCTGCGGAGCACAACGCGATTGTACACGGTATCCTGCGAGAGCGCGGCGTGCGGAAGCTTGTGAAGAGCAAGTCGATGCTCACGGAAGAATGCCATCTGAATCCGTACTTGGAGCGGCACGGGATCGAAGTGGTCGATACGGATCTCGGCGAGCGCATCGTGCAACTGGCCGGCGAATCGCCGAGCCATATCGTGCTGCCTGCAATCCATAAGAAGAAGGAAGACGTCGGCGCGATCTTTCACGAGCATTTGCATACGCCTGAGGGGATGTCGGATCCGCTCTTCCTGGCAGAAGCGGCGCGACAACACCTGCGCGACAAGTTTATGCAGGCCGACGCGGCACTAACGGGCGTGAACTTCGCCGTGGCCGAAACCGGCGGCATCGTGATTTGCACGAACGAGGGGAACGCCGATCTGGGGGTCTCGCTGCCGAAGATTCATATCGCTTGCATGGGAATCGAGAAGCTGATTCCGCGGGCCGCCGACCTGAGCGTGTTTCTCCGCCTGCTGGCCCGGAGCGCCACGGGGCAGCCGATCACGACGTACTCGTCACATTTTCACGGCCCGATGCCGGGGGGCGAGATGCACATCGTGCTCGTCGATAACGGCCGGACGGACTTGCTCGGGAGCGACGACTTCCGCCGATCGCTGAATTGCATTCGGTGCGGGGCCTGCATGAACACGTGCCCCGTGTATCGGCGGAGCGGCGGGCACAGTTACGAATCGACGGTGCCGGGCCCGATCGGGTCGATTCTGGCGCCGTCGCGCGATGCGAAGAAACACGGCAGCTTGCCGTTTGCGTGCAGCCTGTGCGGATCGTGTACCGACGTCTGCCCGGTGAAGATCGACATTCATCATCAGCTGCTTACGTGGCGCAAGGAGATCGCGCATCGGGGGCTGCTGCCGCGTTCGAAGAGTTGGGGAATGAAAGTAATGAGCCGGGTGCTGCGCAGCCCGAGGCTGTATGCGGCGTCGGGCTGGCTGGCACGGAAGGTGGTGCCGAAGCTGCCGAGATTTATGATTTACAACCCGTTGAATGCCTGGGGTAAACGCCGCGAGTTGCCGGAGTTTCCCCGCGAGAGTTTCCGAGAGCAATTTGAGCGGCGCCATGGGAAGTAGAGACGACATCTTACGTGCGGTGCGCGCTCAGACGTTGCCGGATAAACCGGCGCCAAGCTTGGATCAGCAGTGGATCCGTTACGACGATCGCCGCACGCAATTTGCGACGGTGCTGGCCGGAGTGGGCGGACGCTGCGAATTCGTGGCCGACGGCGCGGAGGCGGCCCGCAAACTTATGGAGCATCCAGCCTACGATGCCGCGAAACGCGTGGCATCGTTCGTGCCGGAGATCACGCGGGGGAACGTGGACTTGGCGACGATTGGCGATCCACATGCACTGGAAGACGTCGACTTCGCGATCTTGCGCGGCGAGATCGCCGTGGCGGAGAACGGAGCCGTGTGGGTGACCGACGCGGGCGTACGGCATCGAGCGTTGTACTTCATCACGCAACACTTGGTGTTGGTGGTGCCGGCCTCGGCGCTGGTCGACAACATGCCGCAGGCGTACGAGCGGCTGCAGTTCACGGGCCCGGGCTACGGAGCGTTTCTCTCCGGTCCGTCGAAAACGGCCGACATCGAGCAATCGCTCGTGATCGGCGCGCACGGGCCGCGATCGATGACGGTGTTCTGCGTCGGCGATTGAAGCGACGAGCGACAGCAGAGCGGGCTTATACGAATTTGCGTTGCGTAACGACTGGTTGCGCGGACGGAGTAGTCGCCTGCCGCGAAAGGAAGTGCGGCTTGCGCGGGGCGCCTTCGCGGAATTGCCGCATGATCACGGCGATTTCGGCGACGCTGCGCGTGCCGAGCTTCGTGAAGATCCGCTTGCGTCGCGCTTCGACGGTGCGGAGAGCGATATTGAGTGTCGAGGCAATATTCTTATTGAGCTTGCCGCGGAGCATCAAGTCGAGCACGTCGAGCTCTTCGCGTCGCAACTGGGAGACGCGCACGGCCATGGCGTTCGACTGGGCAGCTTCGGTTTGCCGCGCGATCGAGTCGCGACAAGCTTCCGCAACGACCGACTCGAGACGGTGGGCTTCCACAGGCCAATCGAGAACTTCCACAGGCGCCATGCGGAGCAACTGGACGATCAGACGCGTCGCGGGCGAGGCTGCCAGGAAAATTGTGCTAAGCGGGGAACGGTTCTGCAGGTCCGCGATCGCCTGGACGACACCGGAGTCGGACTGGGAATTGAGGGTCGCCAGAATGCAGCCGGCCCGAGTTACGTCGGCCCGGGCCAGCAGGGCCTCCCAGGACGCCAACGGCACCATATCGACGGCGTACCGGGAAAAGAGCGAGGTTGCTTCAGCAGACACGGCGATATCGAGGCCTATGCAAAATGCGACGAGTCTGGAATCGGACATAGCTCACCTTTCACCGCTGCAGCCAAACGGCTGAACGAAATTTGACCATCCAGTGACTTACATCGGATGCCGGCCGCAGTTTGATGTGGCGAACGTACGCCAATCTTTTGGGGGAACGTCAAACACGAATTGCCTGTAAATCGCTGGTAATTCAATACGCTTCGCACGGCATGCCCCCATCCAAACATGCGTTAACGCCCCGCTGACATGCGGGTTTGTGCAGCGCATGAACGAAGAAGGCGGCCGCGGAAAAGAGTTGCCGCGCAGCCACGCGACGGGCGGCTGAGAGGCCGCGAACTCGGCTCGCTTAGCGAATTCGCGCAAGAAGGGCTATTCCGCTAGCGGCAGCGAATGGACGCCGGATACGCCGGCACGAGAGGCCAAGGCGATAAGCTCGGAAACCGTCGAAACGCCTAGCGTGGCAAAGACCATCTGCTTGCGCCGATCGAGCGTGCGCGGGCTAATATCGAGCTTGGAGACGATCAGCTTGTTCGACATCCCCGCCAACATGCACTCCGCGACGCTGCGCGACTCGTCACTCAATTGCCCGAAACGACGTTGAGCGTCGAGGACGATGCGTCGCTCGTCGCGCTGCTTCTCCGTACGCTCCATCGCGACGCGGACGACCTGGACCAGTTCGTCGGGATTGTACGGCTTTTCCAGCAGCGATAGGGCCCCATCGGCCATGAGCCGGACCGCCGTGCGAATATCTGCGAAACCGGTAACGAAAACGACGGACACGACGTTACCGTCCGATCTTAATCGACCGAGCAATTCGGCGCCGTCCATTTCCGGCATGCGAAGGTCCGTCACGACACAGGCCGAAAGTTGCGGCGCGTTCGAGGCCAGAAACTCGGCTGCCGAACGGAACGACTGCGTAGGGATACCGGAATCCGCAAGGATTTGGGCTGTTAACGCCCGAACCGACGGATCGTCATCAATAACTGAGACCGGACCAGCTTCCACCAACAACCACCAGCCCTTCCCGAACACCCGACACGGCAATAAACCTCAGCGCCATGAAAGGCGTGCCGACCCGGCGCTGAATTCAATAGCCGCTATTATTGCGACGATCGCCGATGAAGGGAGATCGGGAAACCGCATGAATGGACATATTTTTCACACATTTTCTTAAGATGCTACCGAAGGTGCTTAAAACGGCTCGGTGAGTCCTGTGCGACTAAGACGCGGAGGCACCTTTCTTGCCACGCTTCGCCTTCTTTTTGGGGTTGTCAGAATCGGCGGCTGTCGGTGCCGACTGTTCGGCATTCCAGCGGCCGTAGACCTTCTGAAGTTCGGCAACGCGGGCAGGTTCGGCGCTCGCCAAGTCGCGGGCCTCGCCGATGTCCGTGGCGAGGTCGTAAAGTTCCGGTTGGCCCGAACCGCCGCGGCTGACGACCAGTTTCCAGTCGCCTTGCCGAACCGCCCACTGATCTCCGAAGCGCCAGAACATGTTCTCGTGAGGTCGCGCGGAATTGTCGCCGAGGAGGTAGGGGATCAGGTCTACGCCGTCAAGCTTCCAAGAGGGGTCAATTTTGCCGCCTGCCGCCGTGACAACAGTCGGCAGGACGTCGAGGTTCATGACCGGCCGCGTCTCCACTTTTCCGCCGGGGAGCTTTCCCTTCCACTGCATCAGAAAGGGAACCCGCGTTCCCCCTTCGAAGGTCGTCATCTTGAAGCCGCGCAAGGGGCCGTTGCCGGAAGTCGTGCTTTGGGTCGGTCCGCCGTTGTCGGCGATGTAAAAGACGATGGTATTGTCCTCCTGCCCCAACGCTCGCACCTTCTCCATGACTACACCGACGGCATCATCCATCGACGACAACATGGCTGCAAAGATGCGGCGCTTCTCGTCGGTGATGTTCGGAAAGCGATCCAGATATTTCTGCGGCGCCTGAAGCGGCGCGTGTTGGGCGTTGAACGGCAAGTACAAGAACCAAGACTTGTCGCCTTGCTTACCGAGCCAATCGACCGCTCGGGCGGCATAGGCGTCGGTGGTGTAGAAGTCCTTGTCGTCGACATTCTCAAAGTCAAGCGACTTGCGCGAATCGACGAAATGCGTCGGGTGGTAAAACGGCGTGTTGCTCAACGTGCCGTAGAACTCGTCGAATCCGCGGTTCGTCGGGTAGTAGTCGCGCGAGGCATCGCCGCCGAGGTGCCACTTGCCGACGGCGGACGTTGCGTAACCGAGCGACTTCAAGCGCTGGGCCATCGTCGTTTCCTGCAACGAAAGACCGCTGTGGCGGGCGACGGCGTTGAACTCATGTCCAAATCGCGTCGGGTAGCGACCGGTCATCAAGCCTGCTCGCGACGGGCTGCAATAGGTCGCGGCCACGTAGCCTTGTGTGAACCGCACGCCGTTGCGGGCGATCGAGTCGATATTCGGCGTCGGGATTTCCTTCGTGAAACCCTGAACGGCCAACTCCCCATAGCCGAGATCGTCCGCGTAGAAGATCAACACGTTGGGCCGGGGAGCATCGGCCGCAGAAACTGCCGCCCCAAGAGCCATCCAGGAATTCAGAACGAGCAAGGCGATCGTGATGCGTCGTGCGGCCGACATGGTCAGTTCTCGATAGCAATGGAGACATGGGTGAAGCGTTCGCAGCGTCAGGTGTGCAACTGCTGGACAGTACGACGGCTTGCCGGCGCACATTATTTGCCTGTGCGGCCTAACCTGATACCCGTCAGCCTGTTGCCGACTGCGGTTTCCTCGAAAAAAGCTTGACATGGCCGGCCGCTCGCTTATCTTATCGCCACGTCAATAATATTGACGCCCCGCCGGAACCATCCTTCCTCACCAAGCCGAACGCCTCGCATGGCCACCGTCGCCGGACCCAAGATCGCCGCCGTCGCGCAACAGATCATCGACGATATCCGTCGCCGTAATTTGCGGCCGGGCGATCCCTATCTCAACACGGCGGAAACGGCTCAGCTCCTCCGCGTCAGCGGATCGACCGTCAATCGCGCGCTGCAATTGCTGGCCCAACGCGGCGTCATTCGCCGCCGGCAGCGGCAAGGAACGCTCATCGCCGCCGACGAAGCCCAATCGACGTTGCGGCGCGTGCATATCGTCATTCGCGAAGACCACCTGCGCACCGAAGGACTTTGGGCCGACGGCGTCTTGTTCGGCCTGCAAAGCGCGCTGCCGGGCGTCGATGTCCAATTCAACTTTCGTCCGCAATCCGAAGAAGCGGAATACGTCGAACGACTCATCGACGACGTCCTGCGGGCTCGCCAAACCGCGGGGTTCGTCTTGATTCGCGCCAGCGTCGCCGCGCAACGGCTCGTCGTCGCCAGCGGCTTGCCCGCCGTCGTCAGCGGTACGCTGCACCCCTCGGTCAACGGCTTGCCGAGCGTCGAACGCGATCAGCAGCAGATCGGCACGCTGCTGGCCGAGCATCTGCTCAAGCAGGGCTGCCGACAGTTCCTTATCCTCCTCCGCGACCGCATCACCGCCGGCGATCACGCCATGCTCGACGGCGCACACGCCGCGCTTGCCGCCGCCGGCATTCCGTTGGCCGACGTCGCGCTTCGCTGCCTGCCGACCGATGAACAAGCCATCGCGGCCGAAGCGGCCGCGCAGCTCGCAAAATCGACCGATCGCCTCGGCTGCCTGTGCCGTTCGGTTCCTCTCGCGCAAGGGGTCGAGACGGCGACCAAATCACTCCGCATTCCAACCAAGCGTCGGCCCGTCATCGCCGTCGCCGACGTGGCGCACTCAGCCGACGTTCCGTCTCCCTATGCCTGTACGCAAACCACGATTACGCCATTGGAATACGGCGCCGAACTTGGTCGCGTGCTCGCGGCCGCCGCGCGCGGCAGCCGCCCCGATCCTGATCGACGCATCATTCCCGTTTGCCTCCGCTTACCGACGGGCAAACGATCCCGCTCCGCCCCCTCCCGCTAACTCGCCAACTCGCTCATCCACTCAACGAGGAGTCTCTCCCATGCTCACAATCCGTCGCACGATCTCGGCCCTCTTGCCGGCCGCTTGTCTGGCGATCGCAAGCGTTTGCACCACGCTTCGCGCCGCCGAACCGCTGCTGGAGCAAATCCCCATGTTCGAGAGCGGCAAGGAAGACTACGCGATCTATCGCATTCCCGGCCTCATCGTCACCGCCAAGGGCACGGTGCTCGCCTATTGCGAAGCGCGCCGTACCGGCAAGAGCGATTGGGATACCATCGACATCATGCTCCGTCGCTCGACCGACGGCGGCAAAACCTTCTCGCCGCGGCAAAAAATCGCCGACGTGCCGGGCCCGCACATCAAGAACCCCGTCGCGTTGGCCCAAAAGCTCGCCGAGCCCACCGACATCACCTACAACAACGCCGTCGGGTTCGCCGATCGCGACGGCTCGGTGCATTTCCTCTTCTGCCTCGAATACAGCCGCTGCTTCTACATTCGCAGCGACGACGACGGCCAAACGTTCTCCGCGCCGGTCGAAATCACCGGCGCGTTTGAAAAATTCCGCTCCGACTACGATTGGAAGGTCCTGGCAACCGGCCCCGCTCACGGCATTCAACTCCGCACCGGCCGGCTCGTCGTACCGATTTGGCTCTCCACCGGCACCGGCGGCCATGCCCATCGTCCGTCCGTCACGTCGACCATCTACAGCGACGACCACGGCCGCACCTGGAAGGCCGGCGATGTCGCCGTCCCCAACACCGAAGAATGGGTCAATCCGAACGAAACGGTGATCGTCGAACTCGCCGACGGCCGGGTCATGCTCAACGTCCGTAGCGAATCCTTAAACCACCGCCGCCTGGTGACCGTCAGTCCCGACGGCGCCACCGGCTGGTCGAAGCCGAAGTTCGACGACGCGCTCCTCGAACCGATCTGCATGGCGAGCATCGTCCGCTTTTCGGCGCAACCGACGGGGGATAAGAATCGCATCGTGTTTGCCAACCCGCATAACCTTTCTCGCCTCGACGGCAAGGAAGACGCAGGCAAGTCGCGCGACCGGAAGAACATTTCGATCAAGGTCAGCTACGACGAAGGCCAAACATGGGAGGTAAACAAAGTGCTCGAACCGAGCTACAGCGCGTACAGCGACCTCGCCGTACTTCCCGACGGCACGATTCTCTGCCTTTATGAAACCGGCCGCAAAAGCGACAAGGAAAAGAAGAAGTCGACCAGCTACGCCGGCCTTACGCTGGCACGCTTCAACATGGAATGGCTCACCGACGGCCGCGACGTTCCACAACTGTCGCCTGCAACCCCGCCTTCGCAAAAGTAATTGCACCGCCAAGCAGTTAGCAATTCTTGTTTCGCAGATGGCCCGAGGGTTCCATGCTACGCGTTCTCCTAGCTACGGCACTTACCTACGGGTTGGCGACTCACGCCGGCGCGGCGGCGCCGTTGTTCGAAACGACGCCGGTCTTCAAATTGACGCCGGAAAACAAGCCGAACTACCGCATTCCGTCGCTACTGCTTGCCGGCGACGGTGCGCTATTGGCCATCGTCGAAAAGCGCAACACCGGGCCGGGGGATATCGGAGATCACGACATCGTTCTCAAGCGCAGCCGGGATCAGGGGCGCACTTGGAGTAAAGAACAAGTCGTCCTCGACGACGAACATCGGACGTCGACCGACCTCACCGTGACGCGCGACGCTACGAACGATCGCCTCTGGATCTTCTTCCTACGCGATAAGAAGCAATTTGCGACGATGACCAGCGATGATCATGGCCGCACGTGGCAAGGGCCGACGAGCATCCACGACCAAGTCGTTCGGCCGGAATGGGATCGTCTCAAAAGCAAGGAGACCAAGGACGACGGGCTTGTGAAACCGCGCGGCATCGGCGCGGCTTGGGAACACGGTTGGGCACAACGCTACGGCGTCGGCCCGGGCAACGGGGTCGTGCAAATCAGCGCCGGAGCAAAGAAAGGTCGCCTGCTCGTGCCGGCCCGGCATCGTGAGGACGTCGGCGGTGGTCGACTCCGCAGCTTTACGCATTGCTTCTACACCGACGATCACGGCAAGAGTTGGCAACTCGGCGGCACGCTCGGCATGCATACGAGCGAGTGCCAATTCACGGAGCTGGCCGATGGTCGCGTGATGGCGATCGCCCGCAACGAGAGCAACACCGATGCGCCCGACAATCTCCGGCATCTCGTCTCGTATAGCTCCGATGCCGGCGTCAGCTGGACGCCTCCTCGGCGGGCCGAAGAACTGATCACGCCGCGCTGTCATGGCAGCGTCGAACGGTTGTCGCTGGCGTCGCAAGGGGAAGTCAATCGGCTGCTGTTTTCCAGCCCGGCGTCGCCGCATCGCGAAGAGGAACACCCGTACGGCCGGTACAACCTCACGGTGCGCCTCAGCTACGACGAAGGAGAGACATGGAGCGCCGGCCGCACAATCTGGCCGCATCCGGGATCGTATTCCGACATGGTAGTCTTCGGCGACGGCACGATCGGCTACATCTACGAACGCGGCGCGAAGGGAACCACGCACTACTGGGACGAACTCCATTTCGCCCGTTTCAATCTGGAATGGCTGACGTTCGGCCGCGATCAGCTCGCATCAATTAAGGAATCGTCGAACAAAGACGAAGCGCCCGACTTAGGCGGCGCCGGCGAATCGGCCGCCGCGGTTGCTACGTCGGCTGCCGCGAGCGATGCTTCTACGTACCCGCCGACCGTGGACCTTTCCGCAGAAACCGAACGGCAGACCGTCATCGCGCAAGGCACGGCGACCGTCTACCAAGGACATCCGACGACGCTGTTACTGCCCGACGGCAAGACCATGTTCTGCACGTGGACCTACGGCCACGGCGGCGGTTGCGGGCCGCTCAAACGGAGCGACGACGCCGGCCGCATCTGGAGCGAACTTCTTGCGGTGCCGGAGAGTTGGGCCAAGGTGAAGAACTGCCCGAGCCTGTATCGCTTGAGCGACCCGCAAGGGACGGCGCGACTGTTTGTGTTCGCCGGCCAAGGCATCGACGGCACGATGCAAGCTTCGCACTCGCTCGACGAGGGACGTACTTGGTCGGAGATGCAATCGACGGGCCTGGCCGGCGTGATGCCGTTTTGCACGATCGTGCCGATCGACGGCGGCCGTCGCTTGCTGGGGCTTTCCAATATTCGTCGCCCCCACGACGTGAAAGACAAAAAGTCGAACATCGTCGCGCAAAGCATCTCCGCAGACGGCGGGCTGACTTGGTCGCCCTGGGAAATCATTCTCGACATCGCGGACAAGAAGCCTTGTGAACCGGCGGTTGTCCGTTCGCCCGACGGCAAGCAGCTGCTGTGCCTGCTGCGCGAGAACGCCACTCGACGGGCTCTCTATCTCACAAGCGACGACGAAGGCAAGACCTGGTCGACCGAGAAGGAATTGCCGCGCGGCTTATGGGGAGATCGCCACATGGCGCAGACGACCGCCGACGGCCGTCTTGTTGTTTGCTTTCGCGATACCGGCGGCGGCAGCCCCACGCGTGATCATTTCGTCGCTTGGGTCGGACGATACGAAGACATTGTCGCCGGACGCGACGGCGACTATCGCATCAAGCTGCTGCATAGCTACGGCGGACGCGATTGCGGCTACCCGGGCCTCGAAGTTTTGCCCGACGGCGAGCTGGTTGCCACGACGTACATCAAGCTGCATCCGGGCAATGAGAAACAATCGGTGGTGGCCATACGGTTTCGCTTAGACGACACCGACCGTCGCGCCGCCGCCGTAAGAACGAAGTAACACCTCCACGAACATCACCCGAGAGCTGCCGATGCTTCGCCAAACCATAGTCTTAAGCCTGCTCAGTTCGTGGTTCGCCTGTACCGCACCGCTGTTCGCCGCCGAGCAAATGATCGAGGCCGACATTTGCGTTTACGGCGGAACGTCCGGCGGCGTGGTCGCGGCGGTGCAAGCCGCGCGCCTGGGGAAAAAGGCGGTGTTGGTCGAGCCGGGTCGTCACCTGGGGGGCATGACCTCCGGAGGGTTGAGCGCCGTCGATATCGGCGATCCGCGGTCCGTCGGCGGCTTGGCTCGGGAATACTTCACGCGCTTGGTGAAGCGCTACGGCAAGGAACTTGCCTGGGACAAACCATTTGTGAGTAAAGCCGGCGGACCTGCCACCGGCGGCGCTTATTCGATTGAGCCGCATACGGCCGAAGCGGTGTTTGACGAAATGGTGCGTGAAGCGGGCATCACGGTCGTTCGCGAAGCGCAGCTCACTAAGACAGTGAAGAACGGTGCGCGAATCACCGAACTACACACGGCCAACGGGCGCGTGATCCGCGCCAAGATGTTCATCGACGCGACGTACGAAGGGGACCTGATGGGAGCCGCCGGAGTGACGTATACCGTCGCTCGCGAAGGGAACGCCAAGTACGGCGAAACCTACAACGGCATCTACTACGACGCAAAGTACCGCCCGCGCGTCGGGCACCTCACGCCCGGCCCGAGCGGCCGCGTTGCGGGAGGGCAAGGCGTTTGGGATCGCGACTTGCCGCTCGATCCGTTCCGTGTGCCCGGCGATCCGAAGAGCGGGCTACTGCCGCTGATCAATGCCGGCGAACCCGGCACGCCCGGCGATCCTGCGCCGGGCATTCAAGCCTACTGCTATCGACTTTGCTTGACGACCGCCGCCGATCGGCTGCCGATTGCGCCGCCGGCCGACTACGACGCCGGCCGTTACGAAATCGTGGCCCGTTTCATCGCCGCCTGCCAAGCGATGGGGGACGATGTCGACTTGCGTTGGTTCTCCAAATACGACGCGCTGCCGAACGACAAGTGGGATTTCAACACGGCGACGTTCGGCGGCAACCTGCCGGGCGAAAACTGGGAATGGCCCGAGGCAGGCCACGCCCGTCGCGCGGAAATCGCCAAGCAGCACGAGAACTACCATCGCGGCTTGCTGCATTTCCTCGCGACCGACGAACGGGTGCCGAGTCGCGTGCGCGACGAGATGCGCCGGTTCGGGCTGCCGCGCGACGAGTTCCCCGATACCGGCGGCTGGCCGCATCAGCTCTATATCCGTGAAGGTCGGCGCATGGTGTCGGACCTCGTGTTGACGGAGCATCACACGTTCGGTCGCGCCAAGGCGGCGAAGCCCGTTTCCTTGGGCTCGTACGGCACCGACACGCATGAGATTCGCCGAATCGTCAAGGACGGCGTCGTCACGCGCGAGGGAAAAACGGCCGGCGGTCGAGACGGAGCGCCGCCGTACGGCATCGGCTATGAAGCGATCGTCCCGAAGGCCGCGGAGTGCGAGAACCTGTTCGTCACGTTCGCCTTGTCGGCCAGTCACACGGCCTTCAGCAGCATCCGGATGGAGCCGGTCTTCATGGCGAGCAGCCAATCGGCTGCCACGGCGGCGTGCCATGCGATCGACGACGCGTGCCCCGTGCAGAAGGTCGACTACGAAAAACTGCGCCGTCGCCTGCTCGACGACGGCCAAGTGCTCGAATGGAAATCGGAAGCGGCTTCGAAGCAATAGTATCGATTAGGGAGATGTGCGATGCGTACGAGCGGTTTCTCAAGTCGCTTTGCCCTCGTGATCGGTGCGTTGCTGGTCTTGCTTCCGCCGGCGCGGGGTGCGGAGCTCAAGTCGGCTGCCGTGGAAGCGGTCGACGGTCAACGGTTCGACGTCGTCGTCATCGGCGGAACTCCCGCAGGCATTGCGTGCGCGGTGCGTGCCGCGCGTGACGGGTGCAGCGTGTTGCTGGTGCAACACACACAACACCTCGGCGGCATGATGACCAACGGACTCATGCAATGGGACGCCCTCTACGGCGGCCCTCGAGCGCCGCTTTTCAGCGAACTGCTGCAAAACATCGAAGAGCATTATCGCACCACCTACGGCGAGGATTCGCCCGATTTCAAGACCGTGCATTACTCGCAAACGCACTATCCGATCGGTTGGGTGGAGCCGCACATCGCGGAGCGGGAGTTTTGCCGGCTCGTGACGGCGGAGCCGAAGATCACGACCTTGCTCGGCTATTATCCCGCTGCGGTGAAGCGCGAGGGAGCCATTCTGCAGAGCGTCACGTTGGGGGAGTATTCAGGCGACAAGCAAGCGACCGTCGCAGGCGATACGTTCGTCGATGCGATGTACGAAGGAGATTTGATGGCCTTGGCGAAGGCCGAATATCGGGTCGGCCGTGAAGCCCGCTCGGAATACGACGAGCCGCATGCGGGAAAAATATTCACCAACATCGGCAAAGGCCCGGCGCCGCAACTTGCCGTCGACGGCAAACTGAACATTCGCCCGTATTCTCAGAAGCAAGGCTCGATCGATCCGACGAGCCCGTTCACGGCCGACGGGGCGATCCAGGCCTTCAATATGCGGCTTTGCGTTTCCAGCGATCCGGCCAACCGCGTGATGCTGGCGTCGCCGCCCGAGGGCTACGATCGTGCGGAATACGTCGACTACGAACGTAAAAGCATCGCGACGAACAATGGACCGAACCATAAGTCGCACATGAACAGCCCGATCTTGCCGGGAGAGAACCATGCGTACCCCGAAGCCGATTGGCCGACACGTGAGCGGATCACGAAGCGGCATCTCGATTTCGCGTTGGGCCTGATCTGGTTTTTGCAGAACGACGCATCGGTGCCGGCGGCAAAGCAGAAAGACTTTCGCCGCTGGGGACTGCCGAAAGACGAATATCTCGACAACGGCTACCTGCCGTATGAGATGTACGTGCGCGAAACGCGTCGGCTGGTCGGGCGTCACGTCTACACGGAGCACGACAACTCACAAGCGCCGGGCTTCGCACGCGCGCCGATCCACGGCGACTCGGTGGCCGTGACCGATTGGTACATGGATTCGCATTCGTGCACGACCGAGAGCCGCCCCGGCTTTCACTACGAAGGGAAGCTGATCCTCACGGAAGAATCCCGGCCGGGACAGATTCCGTATCGGGCGCTGCTGCCGAAAGATATCGACAACCTGATCGTGCCGCTTTGTCTTTCGGCGACACACATCGCCTGGGGTGCGGTTCGTCTCGAACCGGTTTGGATGCAGACGGGCGAGGCGGCGGGTGTCGCGGCGGCATTGGCTAAGCGCAAGCAAACGACGCCGGGCGAACTGAGCGGCGATGAACTGACGCGTGCGCTGGCCGACAAGCGGCACCTCGTGAGCTTCTTCAACGATTTCGAGGTGAACGCCGGCGACGCATGGATTCCGGCGATTCAGTACCTCGGCACGAAGGGCTTTTTCGCCGACTACGACGCCCGGCCGAACGCGCCGCTTTCGCGCGAGATTGCCGAACTGTGGGCCGAAGGGCTCATGAGCGTGAGCACCGGCAAACACGACGGCAATGCCCTAGCTCGGCGCATTGCAGCGGTTGCCGCGGAATCCAACGCCGCGCCGGAGAAACCCGTAACGGCGGCGGAGTTTAGACGGCTGTTCGGACGAACCCCTGCGGGAATCCGGGAGGGAACGGCGCCGATCTCGCGCGGCGCGGCGGCGATGATGATCTACGCCGCGCTGTCGGCCCGGTGAGGCGAACCGACCCCCGTTTACTTCATGATGCTCAACGTCGGCAGCGGCTTCGTCGTCCGCATCGTCTGGCGAAGTTGTCGCGCCAGGGCCGCGACGACGCCTTCAAAATACGGTGCGGTTTCCGTGTTGCTGAAGTTGCCCGCGAGCTTTCCTTCGTCGCCGTTCACGCGAATCTGAATGTTGATCGGCACTTCGCCGAGGAACGGCACGTTCAGTTCCGCCGCCTTGCGCTGTGCGCCGCCGCTGCCGAAAATGTCGTATCGCTTGCCGTTGTCAGGGCAGAGGAAGTAGCTCATGTTTTCCACCATCCCGAGCACCGGGATGTTGACGCGGCGGAACATGGCGATGGCCTTCACGGCATCGAGCAGCGCAACGTCTTGCGGCGTGCAAACGACGACGGCGCCCGTAAGCGGCAAAATTTGCGAGAGCGATAGCGCGATATCGCCGGTGCCGGGAGGCATGTCGATAATGAGGTAATCGAGCGGGCCCCAGGCCGTATCGCGGAGCATTTGCGATATGGCGCCGTGCAACATCGGGCCGCGCAAGATCACCGGTTGATCGGGGTCGACCATGAAGCCGACCGACATGACCTTGAGTCCGTCGAGATCGTACGGCCGGATCTTTTTGTCTTCGGTGATGTCGGCGCGGCCGCGCAGGCCGAGCAAATGCGGAATGCTGGGGCCGTAGATGTCGGCATCGAGAATGCCGACCTTGCAACCGGCTCGCAACAGCCCGTAAGCGATGCCCGCGGCGATCGTGCTCTTGCCGACGCCTCCCTTGCCGCTACCGACCGCAATCACGCTCTTGGTCAAGAGCCCGATTTCTCCCATGGGAACCGGCGGACGCTCGTGCACGGCGGAACGGATTTCAACGTTGCCGAGCGCGGGAAACTTGGCGCGCAGCACCTGCTCCAACTCGCGCTGAGTTTCGGCGCGCAACGGCGAAGAATGTGTGGTAAGGGCAAGCGTCAGTCGCACGCCGTCGGCCGAGGCCTCGACGTCGCGAATCTGTCCTTGTTGCACGGCGTTGCGGCCGGTTTCGGGATCTTGAAAGTCGGCCAAGGCGGCCAGAACGTCGGCGGAGGAAGGAGCGGAACTCATGAATATGTAATTGACGAAGGGGTTAGCGAGTGACGCGACCCCAAGGGAGGGTCGCCTGGAACTGTTCGGTAAGGGATCGCGGTTCTTCGGAATCGGCGGCGGATGAGATCGTCGGCGGCAACTCGCAATAACGGCGGTATACGTCGACGAGCGGTTGCAGGGCGCGAGGCGAAGTCAACATCGCCAAGGCCCCCCACTCACGGTACAGCGGTTCGTAATCGACGTTCGACGGCACACCGACGACGATTCTCGGCACGCGAGGAAGTCGTCGCTGATGGTCGTGCAAAAGTTCGCAGACGTCGCTCGCGTCGTCGGGGTCGGATTCGACGACGAACATCGCCCGAGACGCTTCCCCGGCGCCGGCAGCACCGGAGAAAAAGCTTCGGCACTCGGCCGACGAACGGCACTCGAGAACTCTCGGAACCGGCGCGAAACCGGCCCTAACGACCTCTCGCGTGATCGCTCGAGCCCACGCCCCCGTCCGTTCATAAACCATGAGCGACGGCAGCGGCATACAAAGCCTCCCACAACAATCTGCGAACCGGTGATTCTAGGCGGAACACACGTCGGTCGCCAGGGCCGACTTAGCCGGCCGCGGCTTACGAATCGCTAGGATTTAGGGCTTTCGCCGTCGCTTTCGGTCGGTTCCACTTCTTCAAAGACGATCGCCTCGGATTCCAAGCCCAACTGTACGAGCCGCCGATAGAGACGCGGACGCGAGAGTCCGAGCAGCCGCGCGGCCGTCGTCTTGTTCCCCTTCGCTTGAGCGAGGGCCCGCTGCAGAAGCTCGCGTTCCATATCGCCGAGAAACTGATCGAGGTCGATCGCCTCGGGCGGCGCGGGAGCGTATCGCTGCGCGTCGTCGGCGTACGCGAGCCGGGCGGGAAGATCGGCGGCATTGATCAAAGGCCCCTCCGCACGCGCATACGCGGCGCGTACGACTTCGGCCAGTTCGACCGTCTCGCCCGGCCACGCATACGCCGCGAGTCGATCGAGCGCGTCCGAAGCGAAGCCGCCGATTTGTCTGTCGCCCGCGGCGTTCTGCTCTTCCACGAAGTACTGTGCTAAAGGAGCGATGTCTTCCGGCCGCGAAGCGAGGGGAGGCACTTCGATCACCATGACCGCAAGCCAAGCCGCGAGATCCGCACGAAAGCGGCCGACCTCGGCGTGTCGCTCCAACGAAACGGCGCTTGTGGTCATGATGCGCAGCGGAAGTTCGACGAGCTTGAGGAAGCCCGCCAACTCGGCCTGGGCGTCGGTCGGCAACAAATCCGCATCGGCTAAGAGCAATGTTCCGCCGGAGGGCCGTCCGGCACTTCGGGCGGCGCGGATCATGCCCCGAATGGTGCTTTGCAGGAGTTCGGCGTTCAACACCCCCGACTCGAGCGGCACCAGCGGAAACGCCTCTGCGGAGCCCGTTGCTTTAGTCGCGGACGCCGCCTGCGCGTAATGCACGGCCCTTGCAATGCGCGAGCGACCGGTGCCGGGCCGTCCGACGATCGACAGCGGCGCCGAACAAGCCGCGGCGACGCCGATCTGGGCCCGAATCCGCTGCATGCTTGGTCCGACGCCGACGAGCCGATCGAGCGCATAACGGCCGGCCGCCTCACGACGGAGCCGCGCCGTGAGAGCGTGCAGCTTCGTCGCTTCTTCGGCAGTCGTGCTTCGGAGCGCGGCGTCGCGCTCCATTATCTCCGACGGCGGAAGCCACACGGCGACGACAAACGTATCCGGAGCGGACAGACGCCACGGCAGGAACATCGCACGACGCGGCGCGCACCCGGCATCGGAATCTTCTCGCGGGGGAACGATCTCCGCGGTGATCTGCTCGCCGGCAAACGCCGCCGGCGGCGGACAAAGGCTCGTCGCCAGGGCATTCAAAACATCGGTCGACTCTGCCGGGGCGTAACGACATTCGCGGCCGAGCAACTCTTCCGGCTTGCAATTCAGCCAGCGACCACAAGCTTCGTTGACGTAAACAAGGCGTCGACGCTCGTCGACGACATAGAGCGGGTCGGCGACGGCGGCTAGTAAACGAGCAAGTTCCGCAATTCCTGGACGTGGAGGCATGGATTCAGTTTACGCCTCAAGACCGGCCGATGCGCGAAAGAATCCGCCCGCTACTATCGTGCGTCGCCGACTTGCGCGACGGCGGCAACGGCTGCGCTCACCTTCGCCGGCGCACGGGCGGAAGTCGCCGCATCCTGCGAATCTTGCGACAACCGGCTTGGTGCGAGGCCGACGGCAATCACCAGCAGCGCACACGAGAAAGCAGCCAAACGTGCGCCGGATCCACCTTCGCCGCGCGCGGCCGAAGTCGACGACTCGCGGAAGTACATCACGCCGATGATTCGCAAATAGTACGCCGCGGATACCGCCGCGTTCAGCACGCCGACGATCGACAACACGATGAACCAACTGGAGAGCTTCACCGACTCGGCGCCGGCAAGTCCAACTTTCACTGCGCCGGAGAAAAGGGCAAACTTACCCCAAAATCCGGCCAAGGGAGGAAGACCGGTCAGGCTGAACATGAACACCGCAATGGCCAACGCGACGGCCGGAAACTTGCCGCCGACGCCGGCGAGGTCGTCGATCGTGTCGACTTGCTTGTCGCGGCTGCCGAGGTAGGCGAAGGCGGCGAACGATCCTGCAGTCGCCAACGAATAGACGGCGACGTAGAAGAGCGCCGCGCCGATGCCGTCGACGTCCTGCAACGCCGGGTCGTCGCTTTTGTGCGCCGCAAAGTCGACCGCGAGGCCGACGAGCATGTAGCCGGCGTGGGCAATCGACGAATAGGCCAGCATCCGACGGATATTGTCTTGCCAGAGGGCCACGACGTTACCGAGCGTCATGGTGAGCAGGGCGAGGATCATCGTCACGCGTAGACCGGTTTCTTCGACCCCCGGCATCGCGATCGACGCGATGCGCACCAAAGCGGCGATGCCCGCGATCTTGGGAAGCACGGCCAAGAGTCCCGCGTTGGTGTGGGTCGTGCCTTGATAAACGTCGGGCGCATAAAAGTGAAACGGCACCGCGGCGATCTTGAAGCCGAGGCCGGCGAAAACCAAAACCAGGGCCAATTGGGCAAAGAGCGCCCCGGTCGTCGCCGGAGTGACTAGCGCTTTCGCCATGGCGGCCTGGATGATGTCGAGCCGCGTGGAACCGCCGACGCCGTAGAGATAGCTGAAGCCGTAGAGCGTGATCGCGGAGGAAAGCACGCTGAGGAAGAAATACTTCGCGGCCGATTCGGCGCTCGCGCCGTCGCGACGCCCGAGGTAGAGCAAGATGTACGTCGGAATGGAGATGAGTTCCAAGCCGAGGAAGAGCAAAGTCAGCTCACGCGCACCCCCGACCAACATCAGCCCGGCGACCGCCATAAGAACCGTGCCGACGTATTCCGGAATGAGCGATTCGTTCTGCGGACGAGCGGCGGCCAGCACGAAAATTGCTCCGACCAAGAGCGCAAGCCCGCGAACGTAGCGGCCCATAAGATCGACGGCCAACGGGCCTGCTTCATTCGCGGCGACGACGGCGGCGGCCTTTTCCGACTGCCCGGCCAGCACGAAGCCCGCGGCGGCGACGCCGACCAAGGCCAGCGCGCCCCAGAACTTCTTGCCCGGCAGGAACGCACCGGCGACGTAGATGAACGTCGCCGTGAGAACGACAATCAGCTCGGGGAGGAGAATGGATACGGTATCACTCGACACGGGCAAACTCCAAAGTCTCGGCGGCGACGGCATCGAGCGCGGCCGGCTGCGGTTGGGCGACGGACGGGGAAGGGAGGGAACCGGCGACGACGGCGGAATCCTTCACCGGCCACTCATGCGCGGCGTAGGCGGATTCGACGGTCGTCGACACTGCATTGATGTCGGCCTGCATCGGCGCTAAGAAAGTTTGCGGGAAGACGCCGATCCAAAACACGAGCACCACGAGCGGAGCCAAGGCCCAGAATTCGCGCGCGTTCATGTCGCGCACCGACGACGGCGGAAGAGCGGCGACGCCGTGACCGTGGTCGTCGTGCCCGGAAGCATCGTGGCCATGGGCGTCATGACCATGCGCATCGTGGCCGTGAGCGGCGTGCGCATCGGCGGCCGCATGGTCGTGGGCGCCGTGATCATCGGCACCGTGATCTGCCGGCTCTTTGAGCGGGCCGAAAAACACGCGTTGGTAGAGCCAGAGCATGTACCAAGCACCGAGCACGACGCCGAAGACGGCGAGCACGGCAATCGCGGTCCATTGCCATTGATAGAAGGCGGGAGCCTGAGCATAGCCGCGCTGGAACATCCCGAGCAGAATCAAGAACTCGCCGGCGAAACCGTTCATGCCGGGCAGGCCGATGCTGGAGAAGGTAAACAACAGCATGAACAGCGACAGCAACGGAATGCGTCGGGCAAGGCCGCCGAGTTCGCGGATTTCACGGGTGTGATATCGTTCGTAAATCATGCCGAACGTGGCAAACAGGCCGCCGGTGCTGATGCCGTGATTGATCATTTGCAACACGCCCCCTTGCATGCCGAGCGGGTTCAAGGCGAATAGGCCGAGCATGCAGTAACCCAAGTGGCTCACCGACGAATAGGCGATGAGGCGCTTGACGTCGCTTTGCGCCAACGCGACGAAGGCGCCGTACAGAATGCCGCCGGCGGAGAGCCAGAGAACCCACGGCATGCACGTGACCGTGCCGACCGGAAGCATCGCCATGTTGAAGCGGAGGAAACCGTAGGTACCGATCTTCAGCAGGATGCCGGCCAGCAACACGGAGCCGGCCGTGGGAGCCTGCACGTGCGCGAGCGGCAACCACGTGTGCAGAGGAAACAGCGGCACCTTCACGGCAAAGCCGGCGAAGAGCGCCAGAAAAATCCAGAACTGCTGCGTGGCAGAAAGCGGATACTTGGCCAGCCCGGCAGTGATTTCCGGAATGCTGAACGTGATACCGAGTTCGGGATTTTTGTCGGCATGCAGTAGCACGATGGCCAACATGCCGAGAAACGTAAGCATGCTGCCGGCGAGGGTGAAGAGAAAGAACTTCACCGCGGCATAGCGACGATCTTCGCTTCCCCAGACGCCGATCAGGAAGAAGAGCGGAATGAGCGTGAATTCGAAGAAGACGTAGAAAAGCAGGACGTCTCGCGCGGAGAATACGCCGAGCATGCCGGACTCGAGGATCAACAGGAGCGAGTAGAAGAGCGGGCCGCGCTCCTTGATCGCTTCCCAGCTGACGAGAATTGCCGTGACGGACAATAGGGCGCTCAGCGCGAACATCCAGAGGCTGAGCCCGTCGAGTCCGAGGTTGAAGCGGATGTCGACGCCGGTCGAAGTGAACCAAGGAATGTTGTATGAGGGTAGCGTCTTAGCCAGCACGCACTTGGCCGCCCAGTAGAGCGTGACGAGCGAGACGGCCAGCGCGATCCAGCGCGCGACGACGCGGCTTCCGTCGGCCAAGGCCCAGATGAGCCCCACGCCGATGAGCGGCAGCAAGATGGCGACGACCAGTTCGTTCACGAAGACCCCGGGAAATTATGAGTTAGGAGTTATGATTTATGACGGTTAGTTGCCGAACACTGCGGCGAGACGGAGCGAGCCGAGCAGGACGAGCATGCCGAGAACCATCGCCAGTGCATAGAACTGCACCATGCCGGTTTGCAGCGAGCGGAGCAGTCCGCCGACGGCACGCGGAACCCAACCCACAAAGTTGACGAGCGCGTCGATAATGTAGCGATCGACGAGATAGCTCAAGGCCGCCACGCCGCGGAGCGGCAGGACAAACAGGACCTGATAGATCTCGTCGAAGTAGAACTTGTTGAGCGACAACTGATAGCCCCAGAGACCGCGGCGCGTGCTCGTGAGCTCGGCGATGGTTTGCGCTTCGGTACGTTTGCCGAGGTACATAAACGCCGCCAACCCGATGCCCGCCGCCGCAACGACGGTACTCAAAGCCGCGACGTCGAAATGCATCTCGAGACCGTGGTGATCCTGAAGCAGCGGAGCGGCCGTTGCGCCGACGACGCCGGTCGTAAGCGAAGGCGTGTGCCAGAGCAGCGTGTAAACATGACTCAGTTCGACGAACGCGCCGACCGACACGGCGCACACGGCGAGGATGATCAGCGGCACCGTCATCGTGCGCGGCGATTCGTGCGGGTGATGGGCTTCCGGCGGCGTGCGCAAGGGGCCGAAGAACGTGAGGAACAAAGCACGGAAGGTGTAAAACGCCGTAAGGAACGCCGTGAAGAGGCCGGAATAATACAGAACCGCGTAGAGGTTCATGTGGCCGTGGGCCTTCTCATGCACGGCGCCGAGAATCATATCTTTGCTGTAGAAGCCGGCGAACGGAAACACGCCCGCTAGCGCCAAACAGCCGAACCAAAACGTCTTGTGCGTCCAGGGCATGATGTGCCGCAAGCCGCTGAAGCGACGCATATCGATCACATGATGCATGGCATGCATCACGCTGCCGGCCCCGAGGAACAAGAGGGCCTTGAAGAAGGCGTGCGTGAACAAGTGGAACATGCCGCCGGTGACGCCGGCGAGCGAGCCCGTGCCGAGGCCGAGGAACATGTAACCGAGTTGGCTGACGGTGGAGTACGCCATCACGCGCTTGAGATCGTTCTGCGTGAGCGCGATCAGGCCCGCCAAGAGCGCCGTGAAACCGCCGACGGTCGAGACCGTCATCAGCGCGACTTCCGACACTGCGTAAAGCGGCGTGCAACGGGTGACCATATAGACGCCGGCGGTGACCATCGTCGCCGCGTGGATGAGCGCGCTGACGGGGGTGGGGCCTTCCATCGCATCGGGCAACCAGACATGCAGCGGAAACTGAGCGCTCTTGCCGCACGCGCCGACGAAAAGCAGCAGCGGAATCGCGGTGCCGATAGCGCCGGCGAGATAGGCGTTGCTTGCCAACCGCGTGGCGCCCAGCACGCCCGGGACACCGGCAGTGTCGTGAAAATTGAGCGTGCCGTACGTTAGGAAAATTAAGAAGATGCCGATTGCGAAGCCGAAGTCGCCGATGCGATTGACGAGAAACGCCTTCTTGCCGGCCGCGGCCGCTTCGGGCTTTTCAAACCAAAATCCGATCAGCAAATAGCTACAAACGCCGACCGCTTCCCAGAACACGTAGAGCAAGAGAAAGTTGCTCACGGAAACGAGCATCGTCATCGAGAAGACGAAGAGACCGACGTAGGTGAAGAACCGCCAATAGCCGGCGTCGCCGTGCATGTAGCCCGAGGCGTAGACGACGACGAGCGTGGCCACGAAGGTGACCATCGTGAGCATGATGGCCGTAAGCGGATCGGAGCGGAGCGTGAAGTCGACGACGAAATCGCGAGCGGCGCCGTCGACCTTGGCGGCGTCTTCCACGAGGACCCAAGTGCCGAGCGTCACCGTGTGTTCGACCGCTCGCACGCCGGGCTGGTTGCTCTCGGTCGCGACGAGCGAAAGTAGCCGGAGGCTCACGAGAAACGCCGCACCGATGCAAATCAGCACCGGCCAATGGCTGCGCTCTTTCAACCAACGTTTGCCGAGGATCGCCGTGACGAACGTGGCCGCGAGGGGCAACGCCGGGACGAGCACCATCAGCTTTTCGATACTATTGAACATTCCAATTCCGCGCCGCGCGAGCGACGGTTCGATGTGTGAGTGCCGGGAGCGTGAAAGTGACTAAACGTGCGTCCGGTGAATGGTTTCTTCTTCGCGAATATGCGGATCGATGCCGGCCGGCGTGAGGGTCGGGAAGACTTGCTTGGGATCGAAATCTTCGGGAATCTCGCGATCGACGTAGGCCGGTTGGTTTTCTTCGCGCAGCCGCTGCCAGATGGCGATATCGAGGTTGCCGCTGCGTTGAAAGAGCATCTGAATCAGCGCCAACGCGATGGCCGCTTCGCAGGCCGCGACGGTGAGAATGAAGATGACGAGCATCTGGCCGCCCCAGTCGTTGTGGAAACGTCCCCAACCGACGAGGCTGACCGAAACGCCTTGCAGCATCATTTCGGCGGCGAGAAACATGACGATCATGTTCCGCCGCGCGAGGAAGCCGACTAGCCCGACGGTGAACAGAACGGCGCCGATGAGCAGGTAGTTTTGCAGGAGATGGATTTCGGCGAGTGCATGATCGAATTCGTTAGGCATTGCGGCGGCCCTCCTCCGTGGCAGGGCCGAGTTCATCGGCAGGACGACTGTGGGCGACGATGGCGACGGCTCCGACCAGAGCGACCAAGAGCAAGGTGCCGGCAACTTCGACGGCCAGCAGATGCCGCGTGAAGAGTTCCATGCCGAGCCGCTCGACGTGGTGGTCCGTGAGAATGCTCTTGCCTTGCGCTTCGTATGAGCTTGCGAACGCAATCGGCGCCGGGCCTTCGGCGGGCTTGGCAGCGACAGCCTTAGCGTCGCCGAATACCGTGGCGGCGGCCGTCCAAGTGAGCAAACCGACCAGGAGCGCTCCGGTGATCGACGAGATGCCGGCCTCGAAGCTCAACCGGTCGTAGAGCGAGTCTCCCTCGGGATTGCAGAGCATGAGCACGAAGAGAAACGTGACGAGGATTGCCCCGGCATAAACGACGATGGTCGCCACGCCGAGAAACTGCGCCCCTTGGAAGAAGAACAAGCCTGCGGTGCCGAGCAGCGTGAGCGCGAACCAAATGGCACAATACACGGGGCTCCGCATCGTGACGGCGCCAACGGCCGACACCAACGTGACGGCCGTCATGACGTAGAACACGGCGTCGCTCACGAGGTCGTCGAGCGGAAAGAGCTTATAGGCAAACAGCCCCATGGCCGCCGTCGTGAGTACGAGGCCGAACGCCTTGCCGCGCGACGAACCGCGCGGCAGCAGCATCCACAGGCCCAGGCCTAACAGCAGCGAAGCGATGAGAGTGATGTTGTCGATTCCGGTCATGGGGACGCTCCCATGACGCGCGACTTCATCGGCTCGGCGTCTTTCGTCATGTCGTACACGCTCAGTAGTTTTTCTTTGTCGAAGATCATCTCTTCGCGGCTGCGGCCCGTCAGGTCGAACAAGCTCGTGAGTTCAACGGCGTCGACCGGACAAGCTTCTTCGCACATGCCGCAAAAGATGCAGCGGAGTTCGTCGATCGTAAAACTCTCGCAATACTTATCGCGATCCGGCCAGGGGCTTGGCGCGGCGATGATGTCGATACAGTGCGCGGGGCAGGCCGTGGCGCAAAGGAAGCACGCGACGCACTTCACGCGCCCTTGCTCGTCTTTGTTCAGCCGGTGCACGCCGCGATAGATCAGCGGGTTGCCGATTTCCGGCCGCTGCTCGGGGAAGCTCACCGTCATCTTCGGGCCGAAGAGATGCTTGGTCGTGACGGCCAATCCGCTGAAAATGAGAGGCAAGTACATCTTGCCCGTCAGCCCCAGCTTCGGCTCTTCGACCCAATTCACTTGGGCGTCGTCGGGTTTCATTAGTAAGGTCCTGTGGCACTCGGGCCGGCAATACCGGGACGGAGGCCGCGATTGCGGCGTTCGGCGTCGAGCACGAAATTATCTTTGCGAGCGGAATTGTCGGAGTGGAGCGGAGCGAGAATGCCGGCCGCGATCCAAGCCACGAAGGCGATGGCCCACATGGCGGCGGTGATGCCGAGCGATCCGAGCTTCGATTCGAGCACAGGCTGGTATTCGACGAGGCAGGCGACCGCGACCAGATTCACCAGGCCGAGCGGCAGCATCACTTTCCAGGCCAGCGACATGAGTTGATCGAAGCGGAACCGCGGCCAGCTCCAGCGAGCGAGCATGAAGAACACGATGATCGCGAAAATCTTGACGTTCAGCACCACGATGCGGGCGATCGCTTGGAACCAAGTGACGTCGGTGCTGCTGCCGCCGGTGATGCCCCAGAAATGCCAACCGCCGAGGAAGAGTATGGCGATAAGGAACGACGCCGTGATCATGTGCAAGAATTCGGCGATGAGATACATGATCAGCCGCATGCCGGCGTATTCGGTGTGATAACCGCCGACGAGCTCTTGTTCCGCTTCCGGAAGATCGAAGGGCAAGCGCGCCGCTTCGGCAAACGAGGCGACGACGAAAATCACGAAGCCGAGCGGTTGCGAGAAGGCGAACCAGGTGCCGGTCGAGGCCTGCACGCCGATCACCTCTTCCAAACGCATCGAGCCGGTCATCAGCACGACGCCGACGATCGCCAAGCCCATCGGAAGCTCATACGCGATGAGCTGCGCGCTCGATCGCAATCCGCCGAGGAGGCTGTATTTGCTATTGCTGGCCCAACCGCCGAGAATCACGCCGTAAACGGCGATGCTCGACAGGGCGAACATGTAGATCATGCCGACGTCGATGCCGGGTGCGACGATGAGATTGATTTGATGATCGACGCCCGGGACACCGTCTTTCGGCAACACGCTGCCGAACGGAATCACGGCGTAGATCGCCAGCGCTGCGGCGAGAATCGAAATCGGCGCGAGCGTGAAGAGCACCTTGTCGACGTGTCGGGGCGTCGCCTCTTCCTTGAAGATGAACTTCAGGCCGTCGGCCAGCGGTTGCCCGAGGCCGAAGAGCTTGATCTTCGTAAGCGGTATGCCGACGCGATTCGGGCCTTTGCGGTCTTGCACCCAAGCGGCGATCCATCGCTCGAGCAGAACGAAGTACGCCGCCCCGGTCATCAAACCGCCGACCAGCAGCGCGATCTTAATGAGGGCTTCGATGGAAATAGCGAGCATTGCGAAACTTTGTAGGGATGTATTGGGGACGGCTATTGCGAATCGCAGGCGGACTAAACGGTTGCAGCTTCCTTCTTTTCACCGGCAAGCTGATTCGCACGGAGATCGAGCCCCGTCGGCGGCACGCCCCCTAGCGCCAAATGCAAGGCGGTAACTTCGGCCGCGGCTTCGGTGAGCACCTTGCGACTTTGGTAGAGCCCCGGCCGTTCGAGCAAGCGCCAGTAAAGCTGCCCTTCGACCCAAGCGCCCACCGGCGGGCGAATCGCAAACTTCGCGGTCTGCAGACGATCTTGGAAATTGACGTACGAACCTTCACGCTCGGCAAAAGAGCCGCCCGGAAGTTGATACGTCGCCATATTCCACAGCGGCGACGAAAACAAATCTTGGACAACGAGCACGTCGAGGCCGGCAAATTTGCGCGCCGTGGTTTCGTCGTTCCAATCGGATTTCTTGTAGCCCGCCGAAACCCAAACGGCGCGGAGCGTCTTGGCGTCGAGCTCCTTTTGGAAATCGACGAAGCTCAACACCTTGCCGCCGAAATGCGCGAGCAACATCTCAATGCCGCGGCGGTTCGGCGCCTTTTCGGCATGGATCGTGAAGCCGTTGGGGAAGCGTTCGTCCGTGCCGATGACCGGCACCGGCCCGAGCGCGAGCACCGCGGCAGGATCGATCGAGCGCACATACTTGATGAGTAGGTACGCTTCTTCGATCGTGAGATGCGGCGAAATCACGGCACCGATGCGGCCTGCGGCGGTCAGTTTGGCCTTCATCTCCGCCGTGACGGTGTTCCACTCGATGTTCACATACTTGTCGCCTTCGCGACGTCGCGGACCGACCTGACGATCCTCCGCGTGCACGTGGTGATAGCCGTATCGGCCTTCGTCGCACATCCACCATTGATTTACCTGCGCGTTCTCGCGCGGCTTCAAGCGGTAGACGCGGTCTTGATTCTCCTCGACTTCGATATTGCAGCCGGTCGAGCAGCCGGTGCAAATGCCGTCGTGCGACTTCATAAACCAAACGCGTTGCTGGTACATGAAGTCTTTGTCCCCTAGCGCACCCACGGGACAAAGGTCGACGACGTTGCCGGACATCTTGTTCGCCAAGGGGAAGCCGGGGAAGACGTCGATCTCTTCGTGGCTGCCGCGATTGGTCACCATTAGTTCGCTGGTGCCGGTGATCTCACGCGTGAAACGGACGCAACGCGTGCACATCACGCAGCGGTCGACGAACAGGGTGACCGTGTCCCCCATTTCGCGCTTTGGGCTGTGGAACGGCCGGATGTCGGCACGACGTTCCGGCTGACCATGTTCGAAGTAGTAATCTTGCAGGCGGCATTCGCCGGCCTTGTCGCAGATGGGGCAGTCGATCGGGTGGTCGATCAACAACGCCTCTTCGACCTGAGCGCGGCACTGCTTGACCTTGTCGCTATTGGTGATGAACACCGTGCCGTCTTTCGCCGGCGTCTGACAGGCGGGCACAACCTTCGGGATCATTGTGATCTTGCCGGTCGCGGGATCTTTCGTCCCTTGCTCCACCAAGCACATGCGGCAGCTCGCCACGACGGAAAGGCCCGCATGCCAGCAATAGTGCGGGATGTCGATGCCCGCGCGTTCGGCGGCCTGAATGCCGTTGAGGCGTTCGTTGTCGGCTACCGGTACTTCAATTCCGTCGACTAATACAGTGCCCATATCTTGCGATCACCACGGACGTCACGATGAGGATTGCACTTCGCAATCAACTTCTTCTCCGTGTCCTCCGTGTCTCTGTGGTGAAAATTCGTTGTCTGAAAATCTTTGTCAGGAAACTAATGCGCGCCGAGCTGAAGCAACGCTGGCACCGGTTCGGTGACCATGTAGCCGTTGGGGTTCGTGCGCTTGATATACTCTTCGAAATCGCCGCGGAACTTGCGGATGGCGTTCTTAATCGGCCAGGCCGCGCCGTCGCTGAGGCCGCAGATCGTGGTGCCGGGGATGATGCCGATCGAGTCGCCGATCTCGAGCAACAAATCGAGATCTTTCAAGCGGCCCTTGCCGGCCTTGATCCGCTCGAGCATCGTGAGCGACCAGTGCGTTCCTTCGCGACACGGCGTGCATTGCCCGCAGCTTTCGTGAGCGAAGAAGCGGCAACTGTTGTGCAGGAAGTCGACCATGTTCACGGTCTCGTCCATGACGACGACCGCGGCCGTACCAAGCCCTAGGCAGCCGACCTTACCCGGCCCTGCGAAATCGAGCGGCGTGTCGAACTCCGCCTCGGTGAGCAGGCCCATGCTGATGCCGCCGGGAATGGCCGCTTTGCCTTTGCGACCTTTCCAAATGCCTTCGCCATATTCGTTGATGAGCTCGCGGCAAGTGATGCCGAGCGGCGCTTCGTAGCAGCCGGGCTTGTTGACGTGCCCGCTTAAGCAATAAAGCTTCGGGCCGTAGCTGCCGGGATCGCGTGGGTTCTTGGGGTCGGCCGGGACGCCGATGGTCTTAAACCAGTCGGCGCCGCGATCGATGATTTGCGTCACGCAGGCGGCCGTCTCGATGTTATTGACGACCGTCGGCTTGCGGAACACTCCTTCGATGGCCGGGAACGGCGGCTTAATGCGCGGCCAAGCGCGCTTCCCCTCGAGGCTCTCGATCAGTCCGGTTTCTTCGCCGCAAATATAAGCGGCCGCGCCGACATGGATGAAGATGTCGAGCGAGAACGAGGTGCCGAGAATGTTCTTGCCGAGCAGTCCTGCGGCGTAGCATTCGTCGATAGCCGACTGCAATCGGCGGCGCGAGAGCGGATACTCGACGCGAATATAGAGGTACGCGGTGACGGCCTTCGTCGCGTAGCAGCTGAGGATAATTCCTTCGATCACCTGATGCGGATCGAGCTCCATCAGGTAGCGATTGTTGAACGTGCCCGGCTCGCTCTCGTCGGCGTTGATGCACATGTAGATCGGGCCGGGATGGTTCTTCGGCAAGAACGTCCACTTGAGACCCGTCGGAAAACCGGCGCCGCCACGACCGCGCAGGCCGCTGGCTTTGACGGTTTCCGTCACCTGATCCGGCGTCATTTCCTTGAGCGCTTTGCGCAGGCCGCGATAGCCGCCGCCGGCTTCGTACACCTTGAGGGTGTGCGAGTCGGCTTTGTGCATGTTGGCCATCAAGACCGGTTCAAATTTCGCCACAGTCGTGTCCTATTCATTTAGCCGCGGAGCTTGTCTCCGCGGTCGTCGCGCGTCGACAAGCGACGCGGCTAAATAATTACTTGTACTTCGCCAACAGCGCGTCGGCCTTTTCGTGAGTAACGTCCGCCACGAGTTCTTCCCCTTCGAGAATGCAGGGAGCCATTTCGCACGCCCCTAAGCACTCGCCGAACTCAATCGTCAGCTTGCCGTTGGCCGAGGTTTCGCCCGGCTTGAGCCCCGCTTTGTGGCACATATGTTCGAGCAACTCATCGGCGCCACGCAATGCGCACGATACGGAGCGGCAGACCCAAGCACGGATTTCGCCGTGCGGCTTATCTTGCTTGAAGTAGCCGTAGAAGCTCAGCGTGTCCTGCACTTGTGCCGGAGCAAGCTCGAGGATTTCGGCGATCTCGACAATCGCCTGCAGCGGCACGTAGCGCAGCCGATCGTTGACGATATGCAACGCCGGCAGCGTGACCGCCTGCTTCGACGGGTAGCGCGGAATGTAGGCCTTGATGGCCTCGATCATTTCGTCGGTGAGAACGCGAGCGACGGTCGACATGGTTAGCGGTCCAACTCCGCGGCGATGATGTTCAAACTTCCCAACACGGCGACGACGTCCGACAGCGTGTGCCCGCGAATCAAGTGCGGGAACATGGCGAAGTGGATGAACGACGGCGGCCGGCAACGAGCGCGATAGGCGACGTCGGTGCCGTTGCCGACGAGATAAAACCCAAGTTCCCCGTTCGGCGCTTCAATCGCCGAGTACGATTCTTCGTGCGGCGTTTCAAAGCCGCGGTTCGTCATCGCCAATTCGAAGTGATTAATCGTCCCTTCGATGGTCATGTACACCATTTTCTTCGACGGCAACGTCGTACGCTCGGCGGGCGTGACGTTGATCGGGCCGGCCGGAATGTTTTCCAGGGCCTGCGTGATGATCTTCAGGCTCTCACGCATCTCGGCTTGTCGCACGAGGTAGCGGGCGAAGCAATCCCCGACCTTCGAGCAAGGGACCGTAAAATCGAAATCCGCGTACGCGAGATACGGTTCGTCTTTACGCAGGTCGCGCGTAATGCCGCTGGCGCGGGCGATCGGGCCCGTCGCACTGCGCGAGAGCGCTTCTTCCCGAGTGAGAATGCCGACCCCCTTGGTGCGGTCGACGAAGATGCGGTTGCGATTGACCAATCGCTCCATGTCTTCGAGCACTTTGGGGAACGTCTGAATAAACTTGCGAATCTTCTCAATCACGAGCGGAGTGATGTCTTGTGACAGGCCGCCGGTGCGCGTGTAGCTGTTGGTGAAGCGAGCTCCGCAGAGCGTTTCGAAGATATCGTAGATGTCTTCGCGCTTGTTGAAGGCGTAGAGAAAGAACGTGAACGCGCCGCTATCAAGCCCGACGGCGCCGTTGCAGAGCAAGTGGTCGCTAATGCGGGCCAGTTCGCAGATGATCGTGCGGATGTATTTGCAGCGGGGCGTGATGTCGATACCAAGCAACCGTTCGACGGCCGTGTGCCAAGCGACGTTGTTGGCCATCGGCGAGATGTAGTTCATCCGGTCGGTGACCGTGACGTACTGGTTGTAATCGAGCGACTCGCCGATTTTTTCAAAGCCCGAGTGCAGATAGCCGATGTCGGGCATGGCGTCGACGACCCGTTCGCCGTCGAGCTTCATGACGATGCGCAGCGTCGTGTGCGTAGCCGGATGCTGCGGACCGAAGTTCAAGGTCCACAGGTAGTCCTGCTGCTCGTCGTGAGCAATGTCTTGCGTACGAATATTCGAGGCGGCCAATGCCATAATTTGTCGAAGCCCAATATGGAGAAGTCTAGCGGGCTATGCCTGGTTGCGCGTAAGCACGGGGAAATTGTGACGTTCGCCGCGCCCTTGCAACGGGTAGTCTTTTCGCAACGGATGCGCCGTGAACTCTTCGGGGCAGAGGATGCGGCGATGGTCCGGATGTCCGGCGAACGTAATGCCGAACATGTCCCACACTTCGCGCTCCATCCAATTCGCCCCTTCCCACCAACCGGTGGCGCTCGTCACCGTGAGATCCGGTTCGTCGAGGTAGACGCGAAGCGTAACGCGTTCGTTGGAAGCGACGCTCGTCAGCAAATACACGAGGCCGAAGCGATGTTCGGCATCGCGATAGTTGAGATAATCGACGCAAGTCACGTCGACGAGTTGATCAAAGCCGCGTTTATCGCGCAAGGTCGTGAAAACGTCGGCCAAGCTTTCGCGAGGAACCACGACGCGCGTCTGCCCGCGGAATTCGCTCTGCACGAGCGATCCGATCGACAACTCCAACGCTCGCAAGGTTTCCGGACTGGCGACAGCCATGACGACCTATCTTTCTGCAAACTCAACGATGATCGACGGTATTCACGACGAATGACGAAGCGAACGTCGCGGCTAACTCTGCGGCAGCCCCTGACCGACGGGACCCAGCGTCGACATGCCCGAACCGTATACGCCGGGCAACTCGATTAACGCTCGCTTCCGTTGTTGACGTTCGGAAGTGTCGAACTCGCGGCCCGACATCGTTCCTTCGCGCTGAATCTTGTCCTGCAGATCGATAATCGCTTGAATCAACTGCTCAGGACGCGGCGGGCAGCCGGGAATATACATGTCGACCGGAATAAAGCGGTCGATGCCTTGCACGACGGAATACGTATCGAACACGCCGCCGGTGCTGGCGCACGCGCCCATCGAAATGCACCACTTCGGCTCGTTCATCTGCTGCCAGATGCGCTGTAACACGGGAAGCATCTTCATCACCACGCGGCCGGCGACGATCATCAAGTCGCACTGGCGCGGGCTGAAGCGAAACACTTCGGCGCCAAAGCGCGCGATGTCGTGCTTGCTGGCACCCGTCGCCATGAGCTCGATGCCGCAGCACGCGGTGGCAAAGGGCATGGGCCACAAGCTGTTCTTGCGGCACCAGCTTGCCAACTCGTCAAGCTTGCTGATGACCACGTTTTCCGGCAGATCTATCGCCATCGAAAGATCCCTTTCTTCAGAGCGTAGAGGAAGCCGACGCCGAACAAGGCGATAAAGAACATCACCACGCCGAAGACCACGCCCCGGTCGGCGATCATGTTTTGGGCTACCGCAAGGTCGAAGCCGCGGGCCGGTTCGTCGCCGGTCGCACGTTTGGCGGCGACGGCCCAGGGGTACATAAACAGTACTTCCACGTCGAAAACCAGGAACGCGATAGCAACCAAGTGAAAGCGGATATCGAAGCGACGACGTGTGTCGTGGATCGGATCCATGCCGCTTTCGTACGGCATTTCCTTGACGGCGGTATTTCGCGAGGGGCCGAACAGCTGCCCCATGAGCAGCATCGCCACCGATTGCGCGGTCGCAATGATGATGAAGAGAAAGATCGGAATCGTAAGTCCGATTGATTGCATAACAGCAGCCTGTCCAACGATTTAGAACGATGCTCCGCTTCGTTTTCTCTCCGCACCGCCGCTGACCGGCCACGACACTTTGTGAATCGTTTCACAAATAGGTGCAAAAGAAAAACCCGACCTGCATCCCTGCCGGGTACGACAGCAATGAATGTAGGAATCCCTTCGCCGGTGGTCAAGGCAATCACCGAGGCAAGTCGAAAGCTTTCTAAAGCTTGCGGCGACGTAACATCGACCTTGCAAGGTGCCGGGGCGAGCCGATCATCGGCGAATGTTTTGCCCAGTTGCGCGTCGCTGTTAGACTACCGGTCCCGCCGGTCATTTCCCAGGTCGCCGCAGTCGCCGGTAGACCATTTTTAGCACGCCCCATTGCTCAATAGGTACTTTGGCATGCCGCTCGATCTTGTACCGACGCTCTCCGACCTAATCGCGATCCCGAGCGTCAATCCGATGGGGCGCGACGTTGAAGGGCCTGAGTATCTTGAATACCGCGTCACCGACTATTTGGAAAAGCTATTCCAGAATCACGGTTTCCGCTACAAGCGATATGTCGTCTCGCCGAAGCGCGACAATATCTTAATTCGCGTCGACGGCGACCTGACGCCGCCGGAAAAGGGGGGCCCGCTGGTTCTGCTGGAAGCGCATCAAGATACCGTGCCGGTCGAGGGTATGACCATCGATCCTTGGACGCCGACCGTGCGCGACGGCCGCATTTACGGTCGCGGCTCCTGCGATATCAAAGGGGGCATGACCGCGATGCTTGGCGCAATGGCCCGGCTGCGGGAAGAACAGCCTCGCAACCGGCCGACCGTCGTGCTGGCCTGCGTCGTTAACGAAGAGTTCGGCTTCACCGGAGCAACGGACCTCACCAAGCTTTGGGCAGCAGGTGCAAAGCCCGACGATCTGGTCCCCAAGCGTCCCGATGTCTGCGTCGTCGCCGAACCGACAAGCCTCGACGTGGTCGTGGCCCACAAAGGAACCATGCGCTGGCGCATCCATACGCACGGCCGCGCTTCGCACAGTTCGCAGCCGCATCTCGGTGATAACGCCGTCTACAAGATGGCTCGCGTGCTGCTCGCGCTCGAACAATATGCCAAGGAAGTTTGCCCGACGCTCGGCAGCCATCCGCTGGTCGGCAAGGCCACGTTGAGCGTCGGCCTCATTCGCGGCGGCATCAGCGTCAACACGGTGCCCGACCGCTCGACGATCGAAATCTGTCGCCGCGTGCTTCCCGGCGAAAAGGCCGCCGATGCCCGACAGAAGGTCATCGACTGGCTCTCGGCCCGCGAAGAGTTGCAGCCGATCCTCGGCGCCGTCGAACACGAACCGGCGTTCATCTCCGGCTTCTCGCTTTCCGACGAGAAGAATGGCGCACTGGCCGCGCGGCTCGGTGAAGTCTCGCAGCGCATCACCGGCCGGGGCAAGCGGATCGGCGTGCCGTACGGAACCGACGCCTCGCGCATTGCGGCGGCCGACGTACCGTCAGTCGTCTTCGGGCCCGGCAGCATCGACCAAGCCCACACCTGCGACGAATGGCTCCCACTCGACGAACTCCCGCAAGCCGCGGAAGTGCTATATGAGTTCTGCAGAAGCTGGAGTTAGGCGAGCGATCTCGCTAACAAATACTAGCCCCGATGCGCAAGCGAGGGGACTCGTCGTCGTCCCCTGGCTTGCACATCGGGGCTAGTAAGATTCACCAGCGCCGAATGCCTAGCAGCACCGCTTAAAACACATCCAGTTGGAAGTGGTGCCCTTGGTGATACCGGCGGGCTTGCGGGTATTCGTTCTGCCAAGCGCGGTTGTAGACCGGGATCCGCATTTCTTGCGGATAGCGGTAGTACAAGCTCTCGCTGCTCTTGTAGTAGTCTTTCGACCAGTAGTTCTGCGGATAATACGTATACGGGTAGTGGTAGAACCGCTCCCATTCCGTCGTGTTTTGGCTGCTGCCCCACTGCCGGCCGTAGGCGCCGGCTTCGGCCATGTCGGCCGTCGTGCTCAGGGCGGCGAGCGCCAGGAAGGCGCATACGAGCGTCCGACGAATCATCGTGAATCCCCTTGAAGGTTCCTGCGGGCGGACGCTTGCAACCAGGCCGTCGCCGCGGGAGCGAGTGCCATCGTGCTTCACCGGCTGCATGCACAGCCTGCGCAGTCCGCCGAATTGGGTCTATGAGTACCCATCGGCAGCCGCTACGCCCGGTATTGAGGGAATGTTCCGCACAAGCGGCATGATCGGAAGTAAAGGCAAACGTCAGAATGCAAAACACAAAACGGCACGGCCGCAACGCTTCACAGGCATTCCTACTTTTGCATTTTGCTTCTTACTTCTGCCCTACTTAGGCATCTTCCCTTCGGCGAGTTCGCGGTCGAACTCATCCATCAGCGGCCAATCGATCGCGCAGGTGCCGAAGTCGGCCATGTGCAAATAGCCTTCGAGTCGGGCAATCGTCCGATCGAGCACGGCGTCGTCTTTGCGAAAGATCGGCCCATGGCTCGGCAGCAGCCATTCGACGTTCGAGGCCCGAATGCGCCGCAGCGATTGGACGAATGCCCTGATGTCGCTGCCGTGGTGTGCGTCGATCACCCCTACGCAGCCGTCGCGGTAGATATTGTCGCCGCACATGAGCAGGTTGCCGAGTCGAAACGAGAGTTGGCTGTCGGTATGTCCCGGCGTGTGCCACACTTCCAGTTCGAGCGATCCGACCTTGATCCGATCGCCTTCCACCACGGTGTGCTCGACCTTCGGAATCACCGGCATCGGAATATGGATCTTCTGCGCCGCGATCTCCGAGAACGTCTTGATCGGGTCGCCCTGCACGAGCGTTTCGACCGCCAACGGATGAGCCGTCACGGTGGTGCGCAGCGCTTGCTTGAGCTTCGCCAAACCTTGCACGTGATCCACGTCGGCATGCGTTGCCACGATCGTCTTGCACGACGACAGCGGAAAGTCGAGGCCCCGGATCAGGTCGACGATTTCGTCGACTGATTCTTCGAAGCCGATGTCGATCAAGATCCACTCACCGCCGTCGTACACCAGGTAGACGTTGCAACCAAAGCGTTCGCCGGCCTGATAGTTGATTTCAATGACGCCGGGAAAAATCGGCTTCCGTTCACGCAAACCCATGGAATCGCTACCAGTCGAGGTGATTCGAAACGGCCGGGCTCTAGGCGACCGGCACGCGGAGAAATGACCGACAAATTGTAGGAACGGAGCGGCGCAATGCCTAGTGCCCAGCAATCTAACTCTAGCGCCTAGCGCCCGACGCCTTTCTCTTACATCTTCTCAGCTCCCGGCTTGCCCGCTTCCACGACAAACGCTTGCCGCGTCACCAGCGGCGCGCCCGGCTTTGTAACAAACGGCACCGTGCGGTAAAAGCTCGTCCATTGCTTCGGCGTCAGTTCGCAACTCACATAGCCCCGTTCCGCATTGTGGAATTTTACGAACGGATTCTCCCTGAGCAGGTCCGGCGTGTTCTTCTGCGTTGCAGTACCGTCGCCGCTCGAGCTGATGGAAGTGCCGACAAACTCCGTCGCCACGACCGGCGACTTCTCATCGTGCGAATCGACCTGCAAATCATTCACCCAGTTGGTGTGAATGTCTCCCGTAACGACCACATTGTTCTGCTCCGGATGCTCGGCAAAGTATTTCAGCACGCGCTGTCGGTTCGCTTCGTAGCCCGGCCATTGATCCATGCTGTACGCCTTGATTTCGCCGGCCGTGCGATCGACGAGCCCCATCATCACTTGCTGCGTCAGCACGTTCCATTTCGCTTTCGAACGATCAAGCGTCTTGTAGAGCCACTCTTCCTGCGTCTTACCGAGCATCGTGCCTCGCTTGGAATACACCTCAGGGCACGGGGGCTTGTTGCCGTCGCCGCACGGTTGATCGGTCCGATATTGCCGCGTGTCGAGCACGGCAAACTCCGCGAGTCCGCCGAACGACACGTTGCGATACAGCCGCATCGAGGGCCCCTGCGGAATCTGCCGCACGCGCAGCGGCATGTGTTCGTAGTAGGCGCGATACGCATTCACGCGCCGCCGCGCATACATCGGCGTCGTCTCTTCCGGCTTCTCGGAAATGAGTCCGGCGCAATTGTTCGCAAACTCATGATCGTCCCAAGTCACGAGCCACGGGCACTTCGCGTGCATCGCCTGCAAGTGTTCGTCAGTCTTGTACTGCGCATGCCGATTGCGATAGTCGACGAGTAAATCCAACAGCGGCCCGACATGCTTCCGAACTTGGTTTTCTTTGCCCGGGTACTCGTAGATGTAGTCGCCGAGGTGCGCCACGAGGTCGAGCTCTTCCTCCGCCATGTGCTTATAAGCGGTGAAGTAGCCCGACTCAAAATGCTGGCACGACGCAAACGCAAACCGGAGTCGCTCGGGCTGTTCATCGGCGCGCGGCGCCGTGCGCGTGCGACCGATCGGGCTCAGTTCGTTGGCCCCGGCAAACTGATAGAAGTACCAGCGGTTCGGCTCCAGGCCCGGCACTTCCACATGCACGGCATGCGCCAACTCGGGCGTGGCCGTGGCCGTACCCTTGGCGACGACTTTCGTCATCTTCTCATCTTCGGCCACGGACCAGCGGACTTCGACGTTCTCCGCCGGCATGCCGCCCCCTTCAAGCGGCTTCGGCGCCAGTCGCGTCCAAATCACAAATCCGTCGGGCGACGGATCGCCGCTGGCGACGCCGAGCGTAAAGGGATAATCGCCGCCGCTCACATTGCGTCGCGCGAGCGCCGAAGCGGCCGGGCCGATCAGCGGCCAAGCCATCAAACCGGCGCCGGTTTGCAAGATTCGCCGACGACTCCAAGCACGGCCAGGAACATCCAAGCGCAAAGCACACATGGGCAGGCAACTCCAAGGTGGGAAGACGAGGCGGGATGCTTCATAGTCTAGAGACGCGGAAATCAGCACACAACTATGCGGTTTG
>PNKZ01000033.1 GCA_013822735.1 Pirellula sp. | reverse complement strand
TGCGCACTTCGGGGCTCCGTTTGTGCGCATTTCGAGAATTTAGTGCGCAGGACTTACGACGATTTTGGAACACGCGACACCCCCCTTGTGCCCCCGGCGAGCCGCCGGGGGCACACGACGTTCTTTAAGCAACAACCACGAGGACCAAGTTGACGCCGATTGCCCCCGGCGACTCGTCGGGGCCCAACACGACACCAAGAATCACGCCGCATTCTCCCAAAAACGCCGGCCCGAAATCCAGAGAAGATTTGGCCACGGATTAGGCCGGCCAAAACGAAGCTTGACTTCACGGATGAAAACACCAACGGGGTTTCACAAGCCGTTGCCGGCGCGAATCCGTTAAACCCCGTTGGGGTTTCGGAAGACTATTGCGGGGCTTCGACAAACCAGGGTGCGCGGAGTACCGCGACCCTTCGCTTCGTTGTGAAACCCCTTCGGGGTTTTTGGGATGGGCGAACGTTCCGACTATCCCTTGCGTCCCCGAAACGCCGACGGCGTTTGGCCCGTGTACTTTCGGAACACGTTGCTGAAGTACTGGCTCGTCGAGAAGCCGCAGGCCATCGCAATCTGCGTGACCGGGACCGTCGTGCGCTGGAGCGCCTCTTGCGCTCGCGCAATGCGGGCCCGCAACAAATAATCGTTCGGCGTCAGGCCGGTCGATTGCTTGAAGATGTGAAACAATCGCGCACGGCTGCACCCGGCGGCGGCGGCCACTTCTTGCATGCCGAACTGGCGGCCGAGGTTCGCGTCGAGAAACGCCGTCGCGGCGCGCACGGCCATGGTCGGCTCTTGAATCCGGGGCGCGGTCAACTGTCGGGCCGCTTCGACCAGCGCGGCGCACAACGTCAGCCGCAGTTCGACGATGGCGCTCGAATCGCGGCGATCAAAGTTCGTAAGTTGCCGAGCCAGCACGCCGGCCAGCCGGCGCAACTCGACGTTCATCGGGCAGGGGCGGAGCGCGCCGGCTTCAAACGTCGCGGCTAGTCGACGGAGATCGGAAGTCGATAGCGGCGTGTGTTTGCCGGACGAGCGCGGCCGGGGATCGAACAGCAGTCCGCAAAGTTTCGCCGGCCGGCGAATATCGTGCACGCCCCGATGCCGAGCCTCGGGCGGAACGACGAGAAAATGCCCGCCGGGAATTTCCACCGTCCGGCCGTCGGCAAATTCGTACGCCGTCGCTCCGTCGACCAGGAGCAACATCTCAAACCGGCGATGCCGATGCCACGTGATGCGCGACGCGCTCTGCGAACGCACAATGGCGGCCCGCTCCACGAGCGGCAAATCGAGCACGCGACCGGTGACGATGTGTTCGGCACGGCGAACGGTTGGTGAGATTGCAGACATTTGTGGTGTGTTGTGAAACCTTCGATCAACTCCTCTCCCACTGGGAGAGGATGCCCGCAGGGCAGGTGAGGGTGACGAAGCGCGACGCTTGGCGTTGGGGATCGTAGGATGCTACGAAATACTCACGGACGAATAAGCACGCGCGGTCAAGCTCGTGCGGCGTCACCCTCATCCGGCCTGCGGCCACCTTCTCCCAGTGGGAGAAGGGTTTCTGCGGGCATGTATAAAATCGTCCCCAGTAGGATCGTGAAAGATTTTACTATACACTCCGCCGATGATGGACGTCATGCACGAAACCGCCGCTCCCGCCTCGTCGCCTCTCTCCGCATCTCCCGGCCGCTTGGCTTGGGTGATCGTCGGCCTGTTGGTCCCCGTCGCCCTGCTGAATTATCTCGACCGCCAAATGCTCGCGGCGATGAAGTCGTCGATGGTAGCCGACATCCCCGACATCGCCAACAAGGCCGATTGGGGGCTCGTGCTCGGCTCTTTCAAATGGGTCTACGCGATCTTCAGCCCGATCGGGGGCTACTTCGCCGATCGCTTGAGCCGGCGACATGTCATTACGCTCAGCCTCGCCATCTGGTCGGCCGTCACCTGGGCCACGGCGCACGTCACCAACTTCGATCAACTCGTCGCGGCCCGCGCGATCATGGGGATTAGCGAAGCGTTTTATATTCCCGCGGCGCTCGCCCTCATCACCGACTTCCATCGCGGGCCCACCCGTTCGCGCGCCGTCGGCTTGCATCAAATGGGCATTTACGCGGGCATCATCATCGGCGGCTTCTCCGGCTACGTGGCCGACGAGCCGAGCTTGGGGTGGCGTTGGGCCTTCAACGCCTGCGGCCTCGTCGGCGTGGTGTATGCCGTGCCGCTGTTCTTCTTGTTACGTAATCCGCCGCGCAGCGACGATGCCTTGCCGCAACCGTCGCCGCTCTCGGCGGTCGGCGAACTCTTCAGCAACGTCGGCTTCCTCTTGCTCGTGCTCTACTTCACTTTACCGGCGCTCGCCGGTTGGGTCGTGAAAGATTGGATGCCCGACATTCTGAAGGAGCAATTCCAGCTCGGCCAAGGGAAAGCCGGCATGTCGGCCGTGCTCTACGTGCAGGTCGCCTCGCTCATCGGCGTGCTCCTCGGCGGCTGGTGGGCAGATCAATGGATGCGACGCACCGTGCGCGGGCGGATCTTCGTGAGCGCCGTCGGGATGACGATGTTTCTGCCGGCGCTGTTCGGCGTCGGTAACGCCGCGACGCTGCAGACGGCCGTGTTCTTCTTGATGCTCTTCGGCCTCGGCTGGGGATTCTTCGACTGCAACAACATGCCGATCCTCTGCCAGATTGTGCGCCCGGAACTGCGGGCCACCGGCTACGGCGTAATGAACCTCGTGAGCATCAGCTGCGGCGGTTTCGCCGATTGGGGCTTCGGAGCCCTGCGCGATCGGGGCGTGCCCCTCAACATGATCTTCGGCGTGTTCGCCGGCGTGGCGCTCTTGAGCGTCTTGATCGTGCTGATGATCCGTCCCCGCGAGATTGCGGAGCGGAAGTAGTAACGCACAAATAAATTGAAACGGTAGTCGCGGTGACAAGCACCGCGGCTAAATGGACATACTGCCCCCTCACCCCCTGACCCCTCGCCCCTTCCATGAATCGTCCGTTTTCCGGCATCATTCCTCCCGTCATCACTCCGCTTACCGATCGCGACACGCTCGATCATGCCGGCCTGGAGCGCTTGGTCGAGCATCTGCTCGTCGGCGGCGTCCACGGGCTCTTCATCCTCGGCACGACCGGCGAGGCCCCGAGCCTCGGCTATCGACTCCGTCGGGAACTGATCGAGCGGACCTGCAAGCTCACGGCCGGGCGCGTGCCCGTGCTGGTCGGCATTACGGATACGGCGTTCGTCGAATCGGTCGGCGTCGCACGTCACGCGGCCGACTGCGGCGCGGCGGCGGTCGTACTTTCTACGCCCTACTACTTTCCCGCCGGGCAGACCGAGCTCCTCGGCTACGTGCAGAACCTGCTGCCGCAATTGCCGTTGCCGCTGGTGCTCTACAACATGCCGAGCCTCACGAAGGTTTGGTTCGAGCTCGGCACGCTGGCGACGCTCGCCGACGAAGAGCGGATCGTCGGCATTAAGGACTCCAGCGGCGATCTGACCTACTTCGAAAGCCTGATGAGCTTGCGCGGCGCGCGGCCGGATTGGTCGATCATGATCGGGCCCGAAGCAATGCTGCCGCAAGCGATGAAGCTCGGCGGCGACGGCGGCGTGACCGGCGGCGGCAACGCCTACCCGCGGCTGTTCGTCGAGTGCTACAAGGCGTGCGTCGCCGGCGATGCGGCCCGTATTGAAGCCACGAGTCGGGCGATCAACGACTTGCAGAAGATCTACGACATCGGCAAGTATGCCTCACGCTATATCAAGGCGACCAAGTGCGCCTGCTCGCTCTTGGGCCTGTGCGACGACTTCATGGCCGAGCCGTTCCATAAGTTCCACGCCCCCGAACGGGAACGCGTGCGACAAATCCTCGAATCCCTCCCACTGCCGGAGAATTGCCGATGAATAGATATACCTTTTTCACCACACTCGTCGCCTGCTTGCCGACGGTAGCGTTGACCGGAGCCGAACATCCGGCCGTACTGACGCGCGAATTCCTCTACGAAACGGCGCCGTTTCCCAGTTGCCATGCTTCCACAATCGTCGAGCCGCAGGGCGGGGGACTGGTCACGGCGTGGTTCGGCGGCACGGCGGAGAAAAACCCCGACGTCTGCATTTGGGTCTCGCGCAAGGAAGCCGGCGGCTGGACCGCGCCCGTCGAAGTCGCCAACGGCGTACAGCCCGACGGTCCACGGCAACCGACATGGAACCCGGTGTTGTTTCAACCCAAGGGCGCTCCGCTGATGCTGTTCTACAAGGTCGGGCCGTCGCCCGACGCGTGGTGGGGCGAAGTCCGCACGAGCACCGACGCCGGCCGCACCTGGAGCGCGGCGAAGCGGCTTCCCGACGGCATCTTAGGCCCGATCAAAAACAAACCGATTCAGCTCGGCGACGGCACGATTCTCTCGCCGAGCAGCGTGGAAGGCTTGAGCCCGCCGCCGACGTGGCAAGCGCATGTCGAGCGCAGCACCGACGGCGGCGCGACTTGGACGAAGCATCAGGTGCCGGTCGATGAGAAATCTCCCGGCGCGATCCAACCGAGCATCCTGCAACGGGCCGACGGTTCGCTCCAGGCGCTCGGCCGTTCGCGCGGCAGCCGGATCTTCACGTCGAGCTCGACCGACGGCGGGAAGACGTGGTCGAAGCTCGGGCTGCTGAACTTGCCGAACCCGAACTCGGGGACGGACGCCGTGACGCTCGCCGACGGCAGCCAGATGCTGATCTACAACCACACCGCCAAAGGACGCTCGCCGCTGAATCTGGCGACCTCGCGCGACGGCAAAACTTGGGACGCCGCGCTGGTGCTCGAAAGCGAGCCGGGCGAGTACAGCTACCCCGCGATCATCCAAACGTCCGACGGCCTGATCCACGCCACGTATACCTGGAAGCGGCAAAAGATTCGGCACGTCGTGATCGATCCGAAGAAGCTCGAGCCGAAGCCGATGGTCGACGGCGCCTGGCCGAAATAAGCCGGCTGCCCGGCATCGCCGCAACCGTCGGGCAGGCTCAAGACTTTCGACGGCGCTTGTGACGTGCGACGGCCCAGCGGCGCAGTTCTCCAAAGAGCTGCGCGAGAGCGGCGGGCTGGTAGTGGGCGTTGAGTCCGCTGGGGTTGGGAAGCACCCAAGCACGGCTGCCGCCGAAGAGATTGCTTTGAAGACCGACGCGAGCGTCTTTGACGCCGGAGACGATGCGGTAGGGACCGATCCCGACGAAGGCGACGACGGTGGGGCGCAAGCGTTTCACTTTGGCTTCGAGGCGTCGGCCGCCGGCACGAAGCTCGTCGTCGGTTAGTTCATCCGCGCGGGCGGTCGCGCGGGCCACGACGTTGGTGATCCCTAATTGTAGATCCAGCAGCCGATCGCTTTCAAAAGGGGAAAAGAGGCGCGGCGTGAATCCGCCGCCATAGAGGGCGGGCCAGAAGCGGTTGCCGGGGCGCCCGAAGTGACGACCGATCGCGGCCGTGTAAAGGCCCGGGTTGATTCCGGCGAACAAGACGATGAGATCTTGAGCGACCAGATCCGGGACGCGCTTGTCGTGCGCGGCGAGGAGTTGCGCCTTGGTCGGTTTCCAAGGGAGCGGCGGTTTTCGATCACTCATCATGGTCGCGGCGTACTACTTGCGCTTGCCCGACGAGACGAACTCTTCGCGTGAGAGGGTGCCGCTCTTGTCGAGGTCGAACATCAAGAAGCGGGCCGGTGCTTCGTCGGGGTCGGGCTGACCGGTGAGAAACTCCTCGCGCGTAAGCCGGCCGTCGCCGTCTTTGTCGCGCTTGGCGAACATCGCCGCGCGGTCTTGTTTCGGCTTGCCCTCGGCGGCGGGTTTACTCGCCTTCGCGGCCGTGTTCGCGGCCTTGCCCGGCTTGATCTGCGGCTTCGCTTCGGGCTGCTTGGCCAGCACGGCTCGCAATTGCGCTACGACCTCCGGCTGCTCGGCGGCGATGTTCTTCGTTTCGGCCGCGTCGGTCTGGTAATCGTAAAGCTCGAGCTCGGCCGTATCGGCGGCAGCGCCCGGCACTTTCCACTCGACCAAGCGATAACAGTCCGTGCGCACGGCGCGACCGATGCGATCACTGCGCGGATAAACGTGCGTCGCGGCGGTTCGCGTCGACGACGCGGGATCGCGCAACACGGCGGCAAAGCTCAAGCCGTCGAGCGGCGTTTGCGGCGACAGGCCTGCCAGTTCGCAAAGCGTCGGGTAGACATCGACTGTTTCTACCAACGAGCTCGTGCGGGTGCCGGGTTTCGTGACGCCGGGGGCGACGACCATGAGCGGAATCCGCGCGGCCTGCTCGTAGTTCGTATGTTTGCACCACATCCCGTGGTCGCCGAGATGCCAACCGTGGTCGCCCCAGAAGACGATGATCGTCCGTTCGGCGAGGCCCGAGGCGTCGAGCGCTGCGAGCACCCGGCCGACTTGCGCATCCATATAGCTCACGGCGGCGTGGTAGCCGTGAATGAGCTTGCGTTGCAGGGCCGGTTCGAGCGTTCCGTGCTCGGGGATGCCGCCGTACCGCCGCAGTTCGCCGCCGAACTGCGGCGCGTAGCTCGGCGCGCCGTCGGGAGGAGTCTGCCGCGCGGCGGGCTCGAATTGCGATTCTTGGTACAGCTCCCAATACTTCCGCGGCGCGCAAAACGGCAAGTGCGGCTTGATAAAACCGACGCCGAGGAAAAACGGCTCGTCGGGCTTCTGCGCCGCGGCTTGCAACCGCCGCACCGCTTCCGCCGCGGTCGTGCCGTCTTGATAGGCGTCGTCCTCCACATCGCCGATCTCGACCGCCGCGCCGCGCAAGTTCTCGACCTTCGCCAATGCCGGATCTTCTTTGATTCGCGCCTGCACGTTGTTCTCCGGCCGCACATACGATGCGCCGTCGCCGGTCCAAGCCGGCACGCTCCACGAGCGCGGATCGCCGCCGTTGCCGTGGCCGTTGTGATAGATCTTGCCGAGCGACTCCGTACGATAGCCGGCCGCGAGGAATTGTTGCGGCAGGGTGACCGCGTCCGGCGCACCCTTACGGAAGTTGGTCGCCAAGTCGTAGATGCCCAGCGTCTGCGGTCGCAGCCCGACGAGCAGCGCGTTGCGCGACGGCGAGCAAACCGCTTGGTTGCAATACGCGCTTTCGAAAAGCAAGCCTCGAGCCGCGAGGCGATCAATGTTCGGCGTCTTCACCGCCCGGTCGCCATAGCAACCGAGGATCGGCTTGAGGTCGTCGACGCAGATCAACAGCACGTTCAGCTTGGCGGCATCAGCGGCAGCCGCGCCGGCGGCAAGCAACGACGAAAACAAAAGTGCGGCGACGACAAGTAAATATCTACGGCAATGCATAACGCGGACCTCAAGAAAAATGCGATGCGGACGGCTCTAGTCTTGGCAGAGATTCCGGCCGCCCGCAATCGTTGGCGGGGTGGTTTCTCTTGCATCAGGCCGCGGCGTCACGTATAAGCAATGTTTGATTGATCCCGCCTTTTCGCCCGTTTGCCCCGCCTGAAATATCGACTCCTTCCTCAGGGAGCCCCGCCATGTTGAGTTTGCCTTATGCCGCTGCCGCGCTCCCTGCGCTGTGCGACGGCGTTTCGCGCCGCGACTTTCTCCGCCTCGGCAGCCTGGGGCTCGGCGGGCTTTCGCTCGCGCAGTTGTTGGAAACCGAAGCCCGCGCCGGCACGCGCAACGCGCGCAAGGCCGTGATCATGATCTACTTGGTCGGCGGACCGCCGCATCAAGACATGTTCGACTTGAAGCCGAACGCGCCGGCCGAAATTGCGGGCCCGCATCGGCCGATCGCCACGAACGTCTCCGGCATCGACATCTGCGAACTCTTCCCGCAGCTCGCCGCGCGGATGGATAAGCTCGCGGTGATACGCTCGATCGTCGACGCGCAAGCGGGACACGACGCCCATCAATGTTTCACCGGTCGGAAGCCGGGGCGCGACGCGCCGGCCGGCGGCTGGCCGCAATTCGGCTCGATCGTCGCCAAGCAACAGGGGCAGGCGGTGCGCGGAGTGCCGCCGTTTGCGAGCCTCTGCTACACCTGCACGCACGGGCCGTACAACGAACCCGGCCCCGGCTTCTTGGGCATCGGGCAATCGCCGCTGAGCCCTTTGGCTTCGAGCCGCGACGACATGCTGCTGCAAGGTATCACGCCGGAGCGCTTGAACGATCGCCGCGCGCTGTTGGCGAGCGTCGATAAGATTCGCCGCGAAATGGACCAAACCGGCAAGATGGCCGGCATGGACGCCTTCGTCGGCCAGGCAATCGATCTTTTGACGTCGTCGAAAGTGGTCGACGCGTTGGACCTTTCGAAGGAAGACCCGCGCACGGTGGCGCGCTACGGCACGGGCGACACGAAGACGCACATGGACGGCAACGGCGCCCCGCGCGTGCCGCAGAGCCTGCTGTTGGCGCGGCGTTTAGTCGAGGCCGGCTGCCGCGTGGTGACGGTGAACTACAGCAAGTGGGATTGGCACGGCGGCTCGTACAACACGATCTTCAAGCGCGAAGAACAGGACTTCCCGCCGTTCGATCAGGCCGTATCGGCGCTGGTCGACGACTTGCACGAGCGCGGCCTAGCCGACGACGTCACCGTGCTCGCCTGGGGCGAGTTCGGCCGGACGCCGATCATCAGCAAGCAAGTGGGGCGCGACCATTGGCCGCGCGTGTCGTGCGCTTTGATGGCCGGCGGCGGCATGCGCACCGGCCAAGCGATCGGGGCGACCGATCGGCTCGGCGGCGAAGCGGTCGACCGGCCAGTGACGTTCGGCGAAGTGTTCGCCACGCTCTACCGCAACCTCGGCATCGACCACCGCACGACGATGCTCAACGATCTGCACGGCCGGCCGCAGCACTTGCTCGACGGCAATCCGGAACCGATCCGCGAACTGGTCGGATAGCCTTCGAATGCCTGTAGGGAACGCCCTCTGTGGCGTTCCGATTCGGATTGTAGGGCGGAACGCCACAGAGGGCGTTCCCTACAAAAGAATCAGGCGCGGCAGAATTAAGCCCGCCGCGACTTCTTCAATTTCAATTGCGGCGTGAGCGACGGGCGTTTGGCCCGCGAGCTGCTATGTTCGGCGGCTCCGCGGCTCGAGACGGCAGCCGAGCCCGAAGTCGAACGCAGCACGAGCCGTTGCGACGGCTTCACGGTCTTGGCCGTTTTGCTCGGCGCGGCGGCCGGCTCTGTGGTCGGTCCCGCGGCGCTCTTCGCGCGTTTGCCTTTCGCGGCTTTCGTCGCCGCGGGCTTTGCCGCAGCGGCTGCCTTCCCCGGCGACTTTTTCTTGCCCGCCGGCTTCGTCGTTTCCTTCTCGGGCGTCACCGACTTCTGCTTCACCAGCTTCACCGACGTCGCACGTTTCCGCGCGGGCTCAGGCTTCTCGTCGTCGTCGGCCGCCGCAACTGCTTTCGGTTCCGCGACTCCTTCGACTTCGAGTTGAACGTTCGCCTCGGGATTGCCGTTCCAGCTGTGGTTGGTGTTCGCCGCGTCGTTGGCTTCACGATAACGGAAGAAGCACGACTCGGCGGCCCGATTCACTTGCGCGGTGCGCGTGACGACCAGCAGATTGCCGGTGGCCATGCCGCCGCCGCCGTCGACCTGTCGCGGGGCATCGGAGACGAACGCGAAGCGGTCTCCTTCTTTCAACAAACCGACCTTATGCAACTTAAACATCAGACTTTCGGACCCTGCACAAAAATAAAGCGATTACGAACCTTCTAGGTTACCTGACACGACCGCTCAGAACAATGTGCGGCGGCCCAATATGCGGGCTTTACATCGCAAAAGCCTCTCCGGAATTTGACGCTATCACCGCCGCTCGTTACTCTGCCGACATCCCGCCTTTGCTTCCTCTCGCCCTGTGAGTCGCACCATGCCTGCTCGAACACCGCATGTCGTTTCGCGTCGCCAGTTCCTCCAAGCCGGTTCCGCAGCCGCCGCGGCAATTGCAGTGCCGAGCCTACGCGCGGCGCAGGCCCGCTTTAACTCCGCCGCCGGGAAACTACGCACGGCGCACGTCGGCGTCGGCGGCATGGGCGGGGCCGATCTCAAAAGCATTTCGACGCATGCGTCGGTGGAAGTCGCGGCGCTCTGCGACGTCGATGCCGATCGGCTCGAAGCGGCGCTGAAGCTGCACCCGGGCGCGCAGACGTTTCGCGACTACCGCGAAATGATCGCCGCGCTGGGGGACAAGGTCGATGCCGTCGTGGTTTCTACGCCCGACCATACGCACGCCCCCGCGGCGCACGCGGCCATGCAGGCCGGCAAGCCCGTGTATTGCCAGAAGCCGCTGACGCACGAAGTCTTCGAGGCTCGCACGCTGCGCGAACTGGCCGAGAAAAAAGGGCTCGTCACGCAGATGGGGATCCAAGTCCATTCGTCGGCCATCTACCGCCGGGCCGTGCAGATGATTCAAGCCGGCGTCATCGGCCCGGTGAGCGAAGTGCATGCTTGGTCGAACAAGAACTGGGGCTACGACGGCGAAGCGTTCACGAAGACCGAAGCGCCGCCGAAGTCGCTCGAGTGGAACCTGTGGCTCGGCACGGCCGCCGACCGACCGTTTTCGCCCGGCGTATATCATCCCGGCCAGTGGCGCAAGCTCGTCGACTTCGGCACCGGCACGCTCGGCGATATGGGCGTGCATATCTTCGACACGCCGTATGCCGCGCTCGAACTCACTTTTCCGAAGTGGGCCAAGACCACCTGCCGCACGCCGACCGCCATCGGGCACCCGGAAAAGAACATCGTCGAGTATGAGTTTCCCCAGACCAAGTACACGGCCGAGTCGCTCAAGTGGAAGTGGTACGACGGCGCGCTGACGCCGACGACCGCCGCCGAACTGCAACTCCCGGCAAGCGCCGGCGTGCCGGGCGATTTCAAGCTGCCGGGCCAAGGCTCGCTCTTCGTCGGCGCCGAAGGGGTGATGCTCCTGCCGCATGTCGCTGAGCCGACGCTCTTCCCGGAGAAGAAGTTTGCCGATTACAAACGGCCCGACGTGGAAGCCGGCAACCATTATCACGAGTTCGTCGACGCCTGCCTCGGCAAGGCCAAGACCAGCGCGAGCTTCGCATACGCCGGTCCGCTCACCGAAGCGCTGCTCTTAGGAGTGGTCGCCAACCGCTTCCCGGATACGAAGCTGGAGTGGGACGCCGCGGCACTGAAGGTGACGAACGTCGCCGAAGCGAACAAGCTGTTGCGCAGCGAGTATCGGAAGTTTTAAGAGACGTGGCGAGTGATGAGTGACGAGTGATGAGTCTTGCGAGTTTGCTCGCCACTCACCACCCGTCACTCGCCACTTCCTCCGCTATTTCAGCGATTTCAAAAACGCCAGCAAGTCCAGTAACTCGACCGGCGAGAGCGTGCTCGCCAGTCCTTCCGGCATGCTGCTCTGCTTGAGCTTGTTGCGCTCTTCGATGCTGGAGACCGGGATCGTCCGCTTCTCCTTGCCGTCGAAGATCACGAGCGTTTCCGGCGTTTCGCTGACGACCAGGCCCGAGATCGTGCGGCCGTCGTCGGTGACGATTTGCGTCGAAAGATACTTCGGCTCGATTTCGGCGTTCGGGTCGATGATCGATTCCAAAATCTTAAACGGCTTGAGCCGCGTGCCGACCTTCATCATGTCGGGCCCGAACTCGGCTCCCTCGTTGAAGACCTTATGACAGGCCGTACAGCTGCGGCGGAAGACGAACTTGCCGTTCTCCGCGTTGCCGCCGCCGATATCGCTGAGCGCGGTGAGCGCCTTATGACGCTCTTCCTCCGACTTCTGGTCCCGGCCGAGCAGAATCTGCAAGTAAGGCAACAGCTGCGCCCCTTGCTTATCGGTCGCGATCACGGCGTCGAGAATCTTCTTCGCCGCCGGATCGTTGGCTGCGAGTTCTCCCTTGAGGAAGCCGCCGCGCCAACCGGCGAGCGTCGCTCCGAGAGCGGCGTCGACCGTATATTGCACGTAAGTATCTTTCGGGTACTTCGCCAACGCGGCCAGCGCCGAAGCGGCGCTGGGCGTGGTGGGGAAGAAGCTTAAGCCGCGCACCGCTTCGACGGCGACGCGCGGATGCTCGTCGGTCGCGGCCGTTTGCAACCAAGCAAAAGCCTCGGGCACGAAGTCGCGCTCTTCGGTAAGCACGCGCACCGCGGCGGCCCGGGCTTCGGGAGTCTTCGCGGCGAGCACTTCCTTCAGGAGCGCCGCATCGACGGCGTGGAAGCTTTGCTGCAACCACAAGGCTTCGCAACGCAAGCGGTCGTATGCCGCGTCGGACGGGCTCAACTTCGCGACCCAATCCTTCAGCGCGGCGAGCACTTCCGCTTGCGGCCGGCTTTGCAGCTCGCGACGAGCACGAGCACGCGTGCGCCATTCATACTCGCGGAACTGTTCGAAAAGCTCCGCGATCGGCTTGCCGTGCTGCGTCACCGGCGTCAGCAGCGGTTTGTCTTTGTAAACCAGCCGATAGATCCGGCCGTGAACGTGGTCGCGGTTCGGGTCGCGCTGGCTGTACTGCATGTGGCCGATCAGCGGATTGGCCCAATCGCCGAACCAGAGCGCGCCGTCGGGACCGATCTGCGGATCGACCGGTCGGAAATGTTTGTCGGTCGACTTCAACAAATCGTACGGCGTCTTGGCGTCGTTCGGGTCGTGCCGAACGCGAGTGCCCTTGTAGCCGGCACCGTCGTCGCTGAAGGTCCAGCGCGGCAGGCCGTTCATGTTAATGACGCAAGCATAGATGAATTGGCCTTGAACGTCGTCGGGGAAATGTCGCGAGAGGAGGAACTCGCTACCGACGACCGGGCGCATCCCTTCGGTCGGGAACACGGGGTTCAAGCCTTTGCGGCCGGCGTATTGCGCGCTCGAGAGCGGCGTGTCCCAATGTTGGTTCGCGCCGGTGCCGTCGCCGCAGAAGCCTTGGCCCCATTCGTTAAACACGTAGCACCAGGGGTTGCCGTAGCCCGGCGTCTTGAAGTGTCGAATTTTCCACGTACGCGGGTCGAGCACGTAGCAGCCCGACGAACCGAAGTTGCGGAACGGACCCCACGGCGTTTCGACGGCCGTGCTCATCGCTACGCCTTCGAGCATGTGAATCTGCCCGCCGGGGCCCGACTCCCACGCGCCGATGGTGTGATGCGTATCTTCCGTGGCCCAGCCGTCGAGCACGCTCACTTCCAGGTCGGCCTTGTCGTCGCCGTCGGTGTCTTTCAGGAAGAGAATCCGCGGCTGGTTCACCACGAGCACGCCGCCGTCGAAAAATTCGAAGCCGGTCGGGCAATGGAGCTTGTCGTAGAACACGGTGCTCTTATCGGCTCGGCCGTCGCCGTCGGTGTCTTCCAGGATCACGAGCTTGTCGCTCGGCGGAGCGTCGCCCGGTCGCCATTGCGGGTAGCTCGGCATCGTGGAGACCCAGAGGCGCCCCTTCGAGTCGAAGCTCATTTGCACCGGCTTGGCGATTTCGGGGAATTGCTTCTCATCGGCGAAGAGCTTCATTTCGAAGCCCGGCGGCACGGTGACCGTCTTAATCAAGTCGTCCGGCGGCAGAATGACGGGACCGCCGGTCGGGTTTTCGCTATAGGCCTGGCGCGGCTCGCCGAAGCGCGTCGGCGGCACGATCAGTTCGCCGGTCTTCGAGTCGTCGGGTTTCTCCGCAACCGACTTCCCTTGCACGAGGTCCCAGATCAGGCGATCGCGCACGGCGACCATATTGCGAAGCTTGTTGTACTCACGCGGGAAGGTTTCGGTGTCCCAGGTGCGACGGCCGCCGTAGACGTACCAGCCGTTGACCATGCGATAGTCTTGTTCGTGATGCCACGACTTGTCGTTCACCGCGGCGCGCACTTTTTCGGTGAGCGCGGCGTCGACGGTCGCCGGGTTGCCGGAGCCGAACAGCGCGGAGTCGAGGGCCTGAGCAATCAGGGCATCGCCGGCGGCGTTCACGTGCACGCCGTTGATGGTGAACTGTAGGCCCGGCTCGGCGGCAAAGGCGGCATTCGTGGGAGTGAAAATGTCGACGAATGCCAGGCCGCGCTTCGCGGCGACGGCGCGGGCCGCCTCGGTGTAGAGCGCCAGGTTTTCGTTCTCCGTCTTCCCGGCGGGCAGCAGCGGATCGCCGCTCGCTTCAAACGCAATCGGCGACACGACGACGAACCGCGGCTTCGTGCCGGCGGCGTCGCGCGGATAGTTCTTGGCGTATTCGTCGAGCAGCTTCTCGTAGTCGGCTTGGAACTTTTCGAGCCCGAGCTTGCCGGCGTACGATTCGTTGTAGCCGAAGAAGCAGAGGAAGGTCTCGGGGCCGAACACCTTCAGCGGATCGTCGATCTTCGTGTAATCGCTCGCCCGTTGCCGCAGGCCGACCTCATCGGCGGGCCGCGCGAAATTGCGGAAAGCGATCTCCAGCTTCGGGTGTCGCAGATGGAGCGCCGTTTCGAAGTTGCCGAACAGGTTCATCCGCTCGGCCGTCGAATTGCCGACCAAGGCGAGATGCTCCCCTTTCACCAGCTCGAGCGGCAAGCTGCTTGCCGGCAGCGCACGGGCCGTGGCTGTGACGGGCGGAGCCGGCGTATGCGTGCCCGTTGCCGCGCTCGGCGGCGGCAGCGACTTGCCCAGCGCGTGGTCGGCAGGCTTTACGCCGACCCGGCCGCCGTTGAAGCCGTACTTCGTCGGCGTGTACGGATCGACGTAACCGACGTCGGTCTTCTTCGGAATCTCCAAGCCGAGCCCCCAATACACGGCATTCACCACGAGCCGACGCAGGCCCTCGCTTTCGAGGTCGGTGGCGGCGCCCATCGTGGTGCAAAAGATCCGCTGCTTTTTGTCGCCGGCATCCTTCACCGGCAGCTCGCGCGTCCAAGCAATCGGCATCATCGGGTCGTTCACCGGCTGCTCGACCTTATCGGTCGAACGCTTCTTCGAGTAATCGGCGCCGACGTCCACCGGGTTCATCCCCTTCAGCACCCGGCCGCGCATCAGAATACGGGCATCGGCCGGCGGATGGGCTTCGTAGACGTCGCTGTCGCCGAACACGTCGACGACGCCGCGGAGAATGGGATCGTCGGTCCGCCCGGCTTCGATCACGCCGCGCGTCGCTTCTTTCTTATGCACGCCCCAGTGGCTCACCCACTTTTCGCCCAGCACGTCTTTGCCGAAGTTGTTGTACGAAGCGTACGTTCCCTTGAGGCCGTTGAACGCATGCGTAGCGGTGCGCAAGCCGATGATCGGGATGCCGCGCTTCACGGCCGCGTCGAACTTGGCCATGATCGCATCCGGGTACTTGCGAAAGCGCAGCAGCAGGACGATCGCATCGGCCGAGTCGAGCGCCTCGGGGTTCGAGAGGCTCGCCGCGGCGTTGGGGTCGATCATGCCGTCGGCGTCGACGGAGAAGCAGACCGTCGTGCGGAAGCCGTGCTTGCGCGCGAGGATCTTGGCGAGCATCGGCAAGCCTTCCTCGGAGCGATACTCTTCGTCGCCGGCGAGCAGCACGATGTGCTTCCCGTTGCCGGGGCCCTTGCCGGGCTCATAAGAAATGTAATCGGCCGCGCGGATCGACGAATCGACGTGTGACGAGCCGACCAATGCGACCAAGCAAGCGAGCGTAAAGGCAATGCGTTTCATGAAAGCGTGACCCTGACGTGGGACATGGAAAAAGCTGGACGGATGGCGACCGACGCGGCGTCGGCCTCGCCCATCGAGGCAGGTTACGGAAGGCAGGACTTCCCCAGGACGGTTGCCGCCGGCGGAAGTGGTCCTACCACTGTAACTAGCGGCGAGCCCCGATACGAGGGGCGGAAGAGCACGTCGCAGCAACGAAAATCGAACTGAATTCAGCCGCCCATCGTGCGGGTCGGACGAATCGTCTAGGCCAAGATTTCCCGCACCACACGGCCATGCACGTCGGTCAGCCGGAAATCGCGGCCGCCGTAGCGATAGGTGAGCTTTTCGTGGTCGAGACCGAGCAAATGCAAGATCGTCGCATGCAGGTCGTGCATGTGCACCGCCCCGTCGACCGCGCGGAAGCCGTGCTCGTCGGTCGTACCGTGGGAAGTGCCGCTGCGGGAGCCGCCGCCGGCGAGCCACATCGTGAAGCCGTCTTTGTTGTGCCCCCGGCCGTCGTTGGTCGGGTCGTCGGGCGTGCGGCCGAACTCGCCGCCCCAAACCACCAGCGTATCTTCCAGCAGCCCGCGACGTTTCAAATCTTCCAAGAGGGCGGCGATCGGCCGGTCAACTTGGCGCGAACGGAGCGGCATGTTCGCAGCTACGCCGGCGTGATGATCCCAATTGTCGTGCGTGAGCTCGACGAACCGGACGCCGGCCTCGAGCAAGCGCCGGGCCGTGAGGCATTGCCGGCCGAAGTCGTCGGTGGCGCTGTTGCCGATGCCGTAGCGTGCGAGCGTCGCGGCCGTTTCTCCTTGCTGCACGTCAAGCAGGTGCGGGAGTTCCGTTTGCATGCGAAACGCCGATTCGTACGAGCGGATCACGCCGTCGATCGCGCCGCCGACGTCCCCTTCGCGCGCCGCGAACTCGCGGTTGGTTGCGGCCAAGAGATCGAGCTGGCGTCGTTGCGCCGCGCGATCAAGCGAAGGGTGCACGGTATTGGCAAGCTTCGCCTTGGTCATCGCCTCGGTCATCGTGCCGATCGGCAAGCCTTGGTAGGCGGGCGGCAAGAAGGCGCAGCCGTAGTAGCGAGCGCCGCCCCATTGCACCGGCGGCTTGAGCGATACGAAGCCGGGCAGGTTTTCATTTTCGCTGCCGAGGCCGTAGACGACCCACGAGCCGAGCGACGGCCGCTCAAACTGAAAACTGCCGGTGTGCAATTGGTCGGAAGCTTCCGGATGATTCGTGTGGTCCGTCGTCACGGCCTTGAGCACGCAGAGCTCGTCGGCATGTCGGGCCGTGTGCGGAAAGAGATCCGAAACCCATTGGCCGCTTGCGCCGTATTGGTGAAACTTCCACTGCGAGCCGAGCAACTTCGCGTTCTTCGCGCCGGGCGACGGTTTGCCGTTGTCGGCCTGCAGGCGCGGCTTGTAGTCGAACGTCTCCATCTGGCACGGGCCGCCGCGCATGTAGAGAAACACGACCCGCTTGGCCCGCGGCGTGATATGCGGCGGCGTGATTGCACCGGTCGTCGCAGCCCGCGATTCCCGGCGAGCCTGCTCCGCCGCAAGGCCGGCGAGGGCCAAATAACCGAAGCCGGTCGACGCGGAGCGCAGCACGGCGCGCCTGGAAACCAAACGGCGCGAAATCGGGTTCGTGTGCGGCATCGGCAACCTCAAGGAAGAAAGCGAAACTCGGCCGCTGCGAACAACGTTTGACAAACGGCCGACCAAGCGTCGATGCGCTCAGCGGGCTTCTCGCCGCCCTGCGACTTCAAAAACTCGGCGATGCGCAGCTGCTCGGCTTGGGTAGCCGGTCGACCCAAACACAGCTCGTGCAGCAGATCGATCCGCGCCGCATCATCGCTTGCGATCTCGCCGAGAACGCGCTCCGCCAATCGCCGCGCAAGCGTCACCACTTCCGGCGCATTCATCAGGTACAGGGCCTGCGTCGGCAACGTACGCTGCTCGCGGGCACTGGCCGGCAGCGACGGATCAGGGAAATCGAACAGCGTGAGCATCTCCGGCACCGCCGAGCGGGCCGTCGTCAAATACAGCGTGCGCACGGGTCGCTCGATCTCTTGCGCCGGCGGCGTCTCGACGGCATTGGCCGAATTGACCTTCGCTTCCAGGATGCGCGAGCCGATCGGTCGCGACGATTGCAAGCTGCCCGACACGGCGAGCATCGCATCGCGGAGCGCTTCGGCTTCGAGCCGCTCATAGGTGCGGCGTCCGAACAGTTTGTTCTCCGGATCGGCGGCGGCCAAAGGCGAACGTTCGGCGAGCCCGGCTTGAAACGTTTCCGTAAGTACGAGCCGGCGAATCATCCGTTTGATGCTCCAACCGTCGCGCACGAATTCGCCGGCCAAGTAGTCGAGCAATTCCGGATGCGTCGGCTCCGCGCCGAGCGTGCCGAAGTTGTCGAGCGTCGTCACGATGCCCCGGCCGAAGAGATGGGCCCAAATGCGATTGACGGCGACGCGTGCCGTCAGCGGATTCTGCGGATCGGTAATCCAAGCGGCGAGTTGCAGGCGTCCGCTCTCGTGGGCGTTGATCTTTGAGGAAGGGCCGAACTTGAGCGAGGCAAAGAGCGACGGCGCGCCGCGCGGCACCGGCGGCCCGGCCCGTTTCCAATCGCCCCGATAGCGCAAGGCGCAATCCTGCGGCTGCTTCCCTTCGCGCATGGCCATGGCATAGTCGGGCGACGGGGGATAACTCTTCGTCAACGTATCGATCTCCGCGATCATCGCGGCGATCTTCGCGTCCCATTCGGCGATCTTCGCTTCTTCCACCTTGAGTTGTGCGTCGAGCTCCGCGAGCTTGGCCTTATCGGAAGCGGCCGCCTGCTTGCGTTCGATCCCGAGCGAAGTCTTGTTCTTTACGTGTCGGTATCGGCTCGAGCGAGCGCCGCCGAGCTCCGTGTTCTTCGCGCGGAGCTTGGTATCGTGTGCTTCGTAGGGGCCGTGCAAACGTTCGGCCTCGGCGCCGACCGGTTGATACGGTGCGTCGTAACCCTTGTAGCCCGAGTGCTTCGGGCCGGGGCCGGCGAGCGTTTCGCTGCTAAGAAACACGCCGGCCATGGCGTAATAATCGGCCTGCGGCACCGGATCGAACTTGTGATCGTGGCACCGTGCACACGCGACGGTGAGCCCCAGCATGCCGCGCGCGACGACGTCGATCTGATCGTCGGCCAGTTCGAGCAGATACTTCTCGCGCGCGCCGGCTTCTTCGTACGACTTCGCCCCGAGGGCCAATAGTCCGGTCGCGATGGTTTGCGCAGCGCGGGCTTCGTCGCTTGCGGCAGGGAGCAGATCGCCGGCGATCTGCTGGCGCAGAAACTCATCGTACGGCAGATCGCGGTTCATGGCGTCGACGACGTAGTCGCGATAACGCCACGCATGCGGCCAGACGAGGTTCATACTCTTGCCGTTGCTCTCGGCATACCGGGCCGTGTCGAGCCAATGCCGTCCCCAACGTTCGCCGAACGTGCTCGATGCAAGTAAACGATCGACGACGCGCTCGAACGCCTGCGGCGACGCATCGTTCACAAACTCGGTCACCTCGTGCGGCGTCGGCGGCAGGCCGGTGAGGAGAAACGTCGTTCGACGCAACAGCGCGCGGCGTTCGGCGGCCGGCGCCGGCGTGAAGCCGGTCTCGGCGAGCTTGGCTTGAATGAAGCGATCGACCGGATCGACATTCTTTCGGCCGGTGACGCTCGGCGGCGGCGCAACGGGGCGCACCGGTTGGAACGCCCAATGCTTGCGGGCCGCGGCGTAATCGACGGTCGGCTTCGTCGCGGGCGGCAGGCCTTCGCGCGGGTCGGGGGCGCCCAACGCGATCCACTTTTCAAAGTCGGCAATCACTTCCGGCGGCAGCTTGCGCTCGGGGGGCATTTCCAAACCATCGTGGCGAATGGCGGCCAGGATCAGGCTGCGCTCTTCGTCCGACGGCACGACGGCCGGTCCGCTCGAGCCCCCCGCGCGCATCGCACCGCGCGTATCGAGGGCCAAGCCTCCTTCGGTTTTGCCGGCCGCCGACGAGTGGCACTTGTAGCAATGCTCGACGAGCACCGGCCGGATGCGGGCCTCGAAGAAGTCGTGACCCTTCGCAGCGCCGGAGTTGCCCGCTTCTTTCGTCTCCACGGCCTGCGCGCGCATGACGATTCCGGCGCTTGTAAGCAAGCCGAAGGCGACGGTTAGCGCGCACACTCGCAACGGGAGCGGCATTCGACACCGGCGGGAAGTAGGAGGGTGGAGGCGGGCGGCAGGCGGCGGGCGATCCGGACGACTGCGAGTATAAATCGGCCGGCGGGGCATCACAACGCGAATGTCGCCCGACTTCGACACGCCGATCATGTAGAACACGCCGCAATTAGACGGCGGCCCGGCGCTATGCCACAATCTGCGCCTACAATCGCTCGGGTCGCGGTCTGAACCCGGTGTTCGCTTACGGAGTCTGCAGCCATGATGAATCGCCGAACGTTTGCGCAGGCGTTGGCCGCAGGCACGGGCGCGGCGTTGATCGGTTCGGAGCAGGCCGGCGCGGCGGCCGATGAGAACGACGTCGCACAAAAACAAACGGCGCAGCCGGAGCCGAGCTTGCCGAAGCCGCCGGTTGTCGATGCCGCGAGCATACAACCGGTTTGCGTCGCCGATTTTCGCGCGCTCGCGCAGACCAAGCTCCCCCGGCCGACGTTCGAATACATCGAGACCGGTTCCGCCGATCAGGTAACGCTCCGCGAAAACACGGCCGCGTTCCAACGTTTGAAATTGCTGCCGCCAATCCTCTCCGGCGTTGCGGCGACGGATCTCACGACGACCGTGCTCGGGCACAAAATCGCGCTGCCGATCCTGCTCGCGCCGGTCGCGGCGCAGCGGATGTATCATCCGCAAGGGGCGCTCGCCGCAGCCCGGGCGGCGGCGGCGCTCGATACCGTGTTCGGCGTGAGCAGCAGCGCGGCCAACAGCATTGAAGAAATCGCCGCCGCCGCGACCGGCCCGAAATGGTATCAGCTCTACATGCCGAAAGATCGGGGCGTGGCGCGACGGCTCGTCGAACGGGCCGAACAAGCCGGCTATAAGGCCATCGTCGTCACGGTCGATCTCGGCGAATGGAAAGACGCCGACCGGCGCAACCGTTTTTCGCTGCCGCGCGAAATCCTGCTCAAGCATCTGCGCGACGTCGGATTTCCAGAAGTGCGCGACACGATGAGCGACGCCGAACTCGTCGCCTTTAACGCCGGAGCGTGGGACCTCACGTTTTCGTGGGAGCTCTTCGAATGGCTGCGCGGCATTACGAAGCTGCCGCTGGTGATGAAGGGAATCTTGCGGCCGGAAGACGCACTCCGCGCGGTCGAGGCGGGCCTCAACGGCATCGTCGTCTCCAACCACGGCGGTCGCAGGCTCGACACCGTGCCGGCGACCATCGAAATGCTGCCCGACGTCGTCGATGTCGTCGGGGGCAGGGCGGAAGTGTTTCTCGACGGCGGCATTCGCCGTGGGACCGACGTGCTCAAGGCGCTCGCCTTAGGAGCCCGCGCGGTGTTGATCGGACGGCCCTACGCCTGGGCCTTGGCCGCCGACGGCGAGGCCGGCGTACAACGCGTACTGGAACTGCTACGCGACGAGCTGCAAAACGCGCTCGTCGCCTGCGGCTGCCCGAGCGTGCGGGAGGTTCCGTCATCGCTGGTGACGCAGTAGCCCGTAGCGTGGGTCGAGCATCGCGAGGCCCACGCGGTCTTTGTCACGTCGATTCCGCGTGGGCCTCGCTGCGTTCAACCCACCCTACTTCTTCAGTTCCATGCGGAAGTTGGTAAGTTCCACTCCCTTGATCGTCACGATATTTTCGCTGACGAGCATGAACCCGGCTTTCTCAAACAGCGGACGTGCACAATACGACGCTTCCACGTAAACCCGCGGGACGTTGCAGGCGAAACAAGTTTCTACCGCGTGCATGACCAGCTTCGTCATGATTCCGCGACGCTGAAAATCGGGATGGATGTACGCACAATCGATGTGCCCGTCGGGATCGAGTTCCAAGAAGCCTGCCATTTGAGAATCGGCAACGGCGACGAACGGTCGCTTTAGTTCGCAGCGGCGACGCCAGTGTTCGTGGTTGGGAGCGCGATCGGACCAAGCCCGGCACTGCTCCGGCGTATAGGCCTCGCAGGCAATTTCGTGAACGGCGCGCGTGAAGATCTCGGCAATCGCCGGATGATCGCCGTGTTGAAAAACGCGAATTCTCACATCGAGATTTTTCGGCAACACGGCGGCTCCCGTATGGCAGGTCATTCCGGGCGCGTAGGGTGGGTCGAGTGCAGCGAGGCCCACGCGGACGAAGGATAGCTCAAAGCGTTCTCGATTCCGCAACCGACGGCACACGGAGTGTGCCTACAACTTTTTCTTCGTTTGGCGGCGGACGTATTCGAACAGGTCGGCCGCTTCTTGGGCCGTGAGGTCGCTGAGGATTCGTTCCGGCATGAGCGACTTGTCGCTCTTCTGCAACTCTTCAACCTCTTTGCGCGCCAGTCGTACGACCTTCTTCTCCGGCGTGCGGACGACGACTTCCTGCGGCGTTTGCTCCGTGATGAGCCCGACAAGCGTCCGGCCATCGGCGGTCGTCACCGTGTAGGCGGCGTACGGGTCGTCGATCTTGAGCGACGGTTGCAAGGCATGTTGCAACAGATCGCCGAGCTTCGGATGTTTTTTGTTCACTTCCGCGAGCGTGGGCCCGAACGATTTCTCCGGATCGTCGAGCTCGTGGCAATTGCGGCAGCGTGCACCATCGCTAAAGAAGATCAACTTGCCGCGCTCGTAGTCGCCGCGCAGGGCGAGAATCGCGGCAGGGTCGACATTCGGGCCGAGCGTCTTCCGTCGCTCAGCTTCGGGGATGAAATTTTCGAAGAGTCCGCGTATGTCCGACCGTGCTGCAACGCCGGCCTTCACCAGAGCGGCATCTAGCTGTTCCTGCTTCTCCAATCGCCGATGTAAGAAATAGACCGCGGCGAGGGCGCCTCTCGTGGTTTCCAACTGCGAAACGATCGAGTCGTCAACGCTTGGCCGGTTCATCGAGACAGCGACTTTCATATCGAGCGACGCAATCCATTCGGCTACAAGCGTTACGCCTTCGCTATCGACTACGCGCGAGCCGATGTACGGCATGCGGGCATAGCCAAGCTTCGACATGCGATAAAGCAGCAAGCTGCGATACGGCTCGCCCGGCGTAATGATTTTGGGATCAGTCAGGCCAAACGTGCCGATACCGGAGCCTTTGTTGGTGTTGAGCTGGTCGAACGGCAACTCGCGCCGCAGATGGAACGACGCAATGGCGTTGCCGCCGGGATGGTGGCAGTGGGCGCAATTGGCATGGAGGTACGAGCGAACACGATTGTCGAGCGACTGCGATTCGTCGCGCGGGTTGACCAAACGCCAAGGATCATTCATGGCGAGGGACGCGACGGGCGCGATGACGTTTTGCGCGATCAGACTCGCCAATTGTCCGCCTTGGCCCGCGGAACTCGTATCGGCCGGAACGTCGAGTTGATTGCGTGCGAAGCCGAGCACGAACTTGGGTCCGGCGTTATGACAGAGTTTGCATTCATTCACTGCGCTCACGTTCCAAGTTCCGTCGGTGACGGCGTCCGGTTCGCCGGATTTGAGCAAGTCGCGAACGCGGATTGATCGCGTCGCTCCGCCGGCACCTACGAGCGTCGCGTCCTTCCCGGCGTCATCCCAAAGATACGAATACGGATTCCAACGACCGCGCTCGTAGTGGAGCAGCTGCGTTTCGAGTCGCGTCTCGGGCTGTTTGCCGATCGCCGGCATTGTGATCTGCTTTACGAGCACGGTTCCTTCGGGATACTCGGCCGCCTCCAAGATGTTTTCTGAAAGGCGCACCTTCGCGTCGCCGGGGATCGCGACGTATCGCTCGGCTTTCGCGTTGTCGAGCCAGCGCTCGGCGCGTACGGAGTAGGGCACTACGCCCGGCGCCGGCTGCATAGTCGCCAGATCGGAGAAGAGCCCGGTGTCGCTCAGCTTCCGCGGGAACGTGGCGCTGGTGTCGGGGAGGCCGGAAGGTTCGAGTTGGTAGATCTGTCCCGTCAGGTCATAGTCGAGCACGTAGAGATCGCCGTTTGTGGCGGCGGTGAAGGCGACGATCCTTAGGTCGGTGTCGACGAGCGTGCGATGCGAAGTCGTGCCGTCGGGCTCTTTGCGGACGCTCCAGATGGTGCCGGTGATGTAGTCGCCGTAGACGAACGAGCCGGCGAGGTCGGGGAGTTGCGAGCCGCGATAGACGGGGCCGCCGATCACGCTGTTGGCTTCCGTGTGCGGATGATCTTTTACGGGAGGGCGGATCGGCGTGGGGCCGGGCTTCACTTCGCTGCGGAGCGCGGCGCGCCCTTCCATGATCGGCCAGCCGCAATTGCCGCCGCGGACGATCTCATGCACGATCTCCCACGACTCCCAGCCATTGTCGGCCGCGAAGATATCGCCCGACTTGGGATCAACGCCGAACTTCCAGGGGTTGCGCAGTCCGTAGGCCCAAATCTCGGGCTTCGCGCCGGCCGGTTCCGTGACGAACGGATTATCGCTCGGCACCGTGTACGGCTTTTCGCGCGTCGCGGCACGGACATCGATGCGCAAGATCGCCCCGAGCAGGTCGTCGACCGTCTGCCCGACGGTCAGTCCATCGGGCGGGTTGGGGCCGGAACCGTCGCCCGTGGAAATATAAAGCATGTCGTCGACGCCGAACTCCAGACAGCCGCCGTTGTGGCCGCCCGAAGGCCACGTAATGAGGACGAGTTCGCTCGCCGGGTCGATGCGCACCGGCGCGGCCTTATCCGCAGCTTGGTCGACGGTGAACCGCGAAACGCGGGTATGTCCCCCTTCGCCGGGATGCACGTAGCAAAGGTAGATCGCGCTATTCGTCGCAAACTCCGGATCGAACTCAGCGTCCCACAACGACACCTTGCGCGGCTTGGCATCCTTGGGCAACAACTCGGCGAGATCCAGCGCGACATCCGCAGCGGTCACCTCTTTGTCGCGCGGAAAGCTAAAGACTTTGCCGTCGCGTTCGGTGATCAGCAGCCGATCGGTGGCCGGAACCTCTTCGACGCTCGTGGGAAAGCTGAAGCGGAGCTTCGGGAACGCCGGCACGACTTGATACGGCTCAGGCTTCTCCGGCGAGCCGTGGATGCGCGACGTCGTCCAGGGCGCGCGCTTCGCCGGGGCGTCTTCGGCATGCGCAAGAACGGGAACGAAAGCACAGACGATCGCCCAGAGCGGCAAGCGGTGCATGGTGGGGCTCGATGAATCAGTTAAATAGATCGCAAATCCCGGTCGTGGACACGCCGGGCTAAGCCAAATAGGTTAACCGAACCAAGATTCAACGAGCTACTAGGAAACCCACTGCGGTTCCCAATTCTTGCGATACGGCTTGCTCACCAGCGCTTGGGCCGCGGAGTTGTTGGTGATTTGCAGCTTCTCGGCGTCCCAGAGGAGCTCTTCCTTGGGCATGCGAATGCCGATGGTGCCGAGCATCACGGTTTCCGTCAGACCGCCGGCGTAATCGAAGTGCGAAGTCGTCGCACCGACGCCGCGGCAGGCGTCGGCGAACTGCACGTAATGATCGACCCCGGCGACCTTCGGCACATCCTTGGCCGGGAACTTTTCTTCGGGGAAGAGCTTCGGCAGGGCGACGTGCGGCACGACGAGCGAGCCCTTCTCACCGACGAGCACCGAACCGGCATTCGGCAGTTTGAACGAGACGGGAACGTCGCCGAGCAGTTCACGCGGCGCGGTGACTCCTTCGCCGTCGTACCAGACCAGCGGCAGCGGTCCGGCCGTGAACTCGGTTTGCGGGAACTCATAGCGAACCGTCGCCGACTTCGTCCAGCTTTCGTTGTTGATCGGCGGCGCTTCGGCTGTGAGCTTCGTCGGGGCGGTGAGTTTCAACGACTTGAACACCGGGTCGAGAATATGGCAGCCGAAGTCGCCGAGCTGACCGGTGCCGTAGTCTTGCCAGCCGCGCCAGTTGAACGGGTGATACATTTCTTTGACATACGGCCGCTCGGGAGCGACGCCGAGCCACAAGTCCCATTCGACGGTCGCCGGCACCGGATCGGTACCCGCCGGCCGTTCCAAAGCTCGCGGCCAACGCGGGGTGCCTCCTTGCCAGGAGTGCACCGCTTTCACTTTGCCGATGAGTCCGGCGTGCACGATCGCCACCGCCGTGCGATACGCTTCGTGCGATTGGATTTGGTTTCCCATCTGCGTGACGACGCCGTACTTCTTCGCGGCAAGTTTCATTTGTCGCGCTTCATGCACCGTATGCGTCAGCGGCTTCTGGCAGAAGACGTGTTTGCCGAGCTGCATGGCCGCCAGGGAGATTGGCGCGTGCATGTGGTCAGGCGTCGACACGATCACGGCGTCGAGCTGTTTGCCTTCGTCGAGCACCTTGCGCCAATCGCTGAACGTCTTGGCTTGCGGATACTTCTCCGCCGCGCGACCGAGATGCATGGCCGAGGAATCGATATCGCAGAGCATCGCCACTTCGACGGCCGGGCTCGCCGCCACGCCGGTAAGATCGCTCCAACCTTTACCGCCGGGCCCGATGCTCGCGATGTTCAGTCGTTCGTTGGCTCCGGCGACTCGGGACCAACTGACGGCGGGAAACGACGCGACGGCGCCGGCCGTAAACAAGGAGCGAACGAACGTGCGACGCGAGGTCCGAAACGACATGGCGAAATCTCCAGGCGGGAAACTGCGGATGAGGTGAGCCGGGCGGGAAGGGTGTAATATGGTCCAGGCTCGTGCGACAGGCAACGACATTTGCTTCCCACCGCGTTGCACCGGCGAGGCGGCACGCACGGACAAAATAGAATCGTGCGCAGGCGACTCATGTTGCCGACGGATTTTGCCCGTTCTATAGTGACAGTCCCGCCGCTCGCGTCGCCCTGCCTAACCAGGTTGCTCCCGCCCATGACGCATTCCGACATTGCCGCAACTTTGACGCGCCGCGCCTGGCTGCAACGCACAGGATTCGGCTTGAGCGCGCTGCCGTTCGTGGGCGGGTCTTCGCAGGCGCAGGCCGCGGCGACCTCGACCGATAGGGAAATGCGTCGAGGGGGTTCGTTCGGCAAGGCGAAATCGGTCATCGTGTTGTTCAACACCGGCGGCATGCCCCATCACGAGTCGTGGGATCCGAAACCGGATGCTCCGCGCGAAGTCCGTGGCGATTTCGGCACGATCGCCACGCGCACGCCGGGGATGTTCGTCGGCGAGCTCATGCCGAAAACGGCGTTGCTCACCGACAAGATCGCGGTCATTCGTTCGATGGTCACCGGCGACAACGCCCACTCGACAAGCGGCTATCAGATGTTGACGGGCGTGCCGCACATTCCGCTGAATCGTGAGAACTCCGGCCCCGGCAAGCCGAACGACCAACCGGCGATCGGCGCCATTGTGCAAGCGCTCCGCGCGCCGCACGGCGGGCTACCCTCTTCCATCGCGTTGCCGCGCCGCTTGGCCAACAATAACGGTCAAGATCCCTGGCCGGGCACGGATGCGGGCTTCTTAGGTCGCAAGCACGATCCTTGGCTCATGGAGTGCGACCCGGAAGCGGCGAACTTCACGGTGCCCGGCGGCGAACTGCTCGACGGGATGACGAACGAGCGGCTCGGTGAACGTCGCACCCTGTTGGAACGGTTCCATCGTGCCGGCGCTCCGATAGATGCGCTCGGGCCGGTGGCGGAGTTTGAGCATTACAAGCGGCAAGCGGTCGATCTGATCGCCGGCGGGCAGGCGCGCAACGTGTTCGAGCTTGGTCGCGAGCCGGAGCGTGTGCGTGAACAATACGGCCGGCATAAGTACGGCCAGAGCGTGCTGTTGGCCCGGCGGATGATCGAAGCCGGCGTGTCGTACGTGCAAGTGCACTGGGCGTCGCAAGACAAGGATCGGCCCAACGGCGGCGGCTGGGATACTCACGACAAACACAGCGAAAGCCTCAAAGGTTGGCTCATGCCGACGATGGATCAGGTTTACTCGACCCTGATCACAGAACTCGACGAGCGCGGCCTGCTCGACGAGACGTTGGTCTGTTGGATTGCCGAGTTCGGACATACTCCCAAGTTCAACGCGCGGGCCGGCCGCGACCATTGGGGCAGGGTGTTTTCGATCGCACTGGCCGGCGGAGGCGTGCGCGGCGGCATGGTTCACGGCCAATCCGATTCCCGGGGCGCCGAACCGGTGAGCGACGTCGTAACGCCGGCGGATTACTTGGCCACGATTTATCATTGCCTCGGCTACGAGCCGGAAACCGTGGTGCACGACATGCAGGGCCGGCCGATTCCGATCTCCAGGGGCAAGCCGGTCTCGGCGGTATTGCTCTAGCGCCAACGAGCCCGCCCCGGGTCCGTCGTGCGGCAAGAATTACGAACCGGACGGCATTTCGTTTCGGCCCTGCGGTGAGTTGCGCCGAGCGCGCTCGAAGCTCAAGGTCCGCCGTGACGCACTGATTAGAATGAGCACCCGTTCGACTCCGAACGCCTCTTTCTCTTCGAGCGTGCCAGAAATCAGGTTGCGCGATTGGCGGACCGTGTTGAGAAGAGAAATCATCTCGTGCTTCCTGCTGGGAACCGTGCTCGGGACGATCGGCTTTTGCCGGATCGCGCTTTGGAGCATGTTCAGCGACATCTACGGAGAGCATTGGCCGCTGGTGGGACTAACCGTGGCGATCTCGCTGCTCTTTATCGTGCTCTGGGGAACGATCTCGGGCTCGATGCTGCCGATGCTGATCAAACGTTGCGGGCTCGATCCGGCGACCTCCTCCGCACCGTTCGTAGCGACGCTAGTCGATGTGACCGGACTCATCATCTACTTCACCGCGGCCACGATTGTGCTTCGCGGGACGCTCTTATGAATCGAGCGGCGCGAAGCATTTGGCGTATGTGCGTCACGGTAAATACCCCATTGGTTGCCTAATGATTACGGTATGGCGATAATTCCGACCATGCGTATGCCGTTCCCCCCACGACTCCCTGAAAGCTGGGGTGTTTCCGAGTTCACTTCATCAAGTCTTTCACTTAAGGAAGCCGAAGAAGTTAGTGAGCGAAAGATAATGGATACGCACGTCCTATAGTTTGCTTCGGTATTGTTCCTCGTTCGGAAATTGCTTCATGAGCAGCCCTCGGCACTACGACGACCTAAACCACATGGTTGAACAGGTCGTCGATCACGGCGTCCAGGCCGATGGCGAGCGCGCTTGCGTCGCCATTCTCGACGACGACATTCATATCGCTCGAGCCGTCGCCGCGGCCTTGGCCGCGCTTCCGATCGAGGTTCGGTTGTATACGTCGTCGGCCGAGTTCACGGCCGCGCTTCCCGACTTGAACGCGCGCGTCGGATGTACGCTGGTCGATCTTCGCATCGCGGAAGATTACGGTTTAGAGATCATCCAAGCGATGTCGAGCGACGAAGCGTCGCTCCATCGGCCGAACATCATCATCTCGGGCTACGCCGACGTCTCCAACACCCTCGAAGCGATGACGCTCGGCTGTTGGACGGTATTGCAAAAGCCGATCGACGTCGGGCTGTTGCGGCACACCGTCGACGACGCCTGCCATTGGAGTCGGACCAATCGAGGACGGATCGCGCTGGATTGCGAAGCACGGCGCGTATGGAGCAAGATCAACGAGAAAGAACGGTCGACGATCGGCATGATTCTGGACGGACTGCCGAACAAGACCGTCGCCGCGAGGTTGGGCGTCTCGATTCGCACGGTGGAAAATCGCCGCAAGCAGATCTTCGTTAAGCTGGGGATTTCCTCCGTCGCGCAGCTGGGACGGATCGTGGCGACCATCGACATGGACGCGGCCCGGCCGCGCTTTGCCGGGCGCAACCGAATCAGCGACTATCGCATCGACGCCGAATCGCGATCTGCTCCGGTGCACATTCCCGGCTACGCCCATGCGGCCGGGCTCGAGCGAATGATCTCGCCGGAATTGCTGAGCTAGCGACCGGCGCCGGCCGACGCCGCGCGCAGCGCGCGGCGCACCGCTTCGGAAAGTTCGGCGGTGGTGAACGGCTTTTCCAATGCCGCATCGGCGAGCCCCGCCGGAAGCTTGGTCAGCTGATCATGGCGACCGCTCATAATGACGACCGGCAGCTGAGGCCGCAACGAACGGACCATCACGGCCACTTCTTGACCGTCGAAATCGGGCATGACGAGGTCGGTGAGTACGATGTCGATTTCCTCATCGCCCTCGACGACGTCGCGCGCCTCATGTCCGCCGCCTGCCGTAATCACCTTGTAGCCGGCCTCTTCCAACACGGCGCACACGGCGGTTCGAATCGGTTCCTCATCGTCGACGAGCAACACCGTGCCGAGGCCCGGCGGACGCAACGGCGTTCGGCTCGGTGCGGCGTCCGGCGAGCCGTCGGTATACGGCAACCGAACGCGAAACGTCGTTCCGCCGCGAACGCGACTTTCCACGTCGATATGCCCGTCGCTCTGCCGCACGATTCCGTATACCACGGCCAAGCCGAGCCCGGTACCTTTGCCCGCCGGCTTCGTCGTGAAGAAGGGCTCGAAGATCCGATTTTTCGTCTCGTCGTCGATTCCCATCCCGGTGTCGGAAACCGACAACTCGACATACGGTCCGGCGCCTGACTCCTCCGACTGAGTACCGGCGATCTCATCGGTCGGCACGATGCGCACGCCGATCGTCAATTCGCCTCCCTCGGGCATGGCGTCGCGGGCGTTCACCGCCAAGTTGATTAAGACCTGCTCCAACTGATCGCGATCGATCTTAGTCGTGCAGGGTTTCGAAGCGGGAACTAGCCGGAGGCGAGCACCGTTTAAAAGGAGGCGCGTCAGCAGCGGTTCGGCTTCGAGGACCACGCGATTCAGATCGACCAAGGTCGGCTGCAGCATTTGCTTCCGGCCGAAGGCCAGAATCTGGCGCGTGAGCCGCGTTGCGCGTTCGGCGGCGTCGAGCACGGCCCGCACCGCTTCGCGGTTGAAGTCGTCCGGCGGGAGGCGCTCTTCGAGCAAATTTCCGTAGGTGGCGATCACGGTGATGATGTTGTTGAAGTCGTGCGCAATACCGCCGGCCAAGCGTCCGATCGCCTCCATTTTCTGCGAGTGACGAAGTTGGTCCTCGAGCCGTTTGCGTTCCGTAAGATCTTGAACTTGCGAAACAAAATAGAGAGGACTACCGACGGCGTCGCGCACCAACGAAACGGATAGCCAGCCCCACACGACGCGACCGTCGCAATGTCGATAGCGCTTCTCCAAGTCGAAGCGCGTGATCTCTCCGGCCAGCGCGCGAGCTACGAGCGCGAGTTCGACCTCGAGATCCTCGGGATAGGAAATCGCTTGCACGTTCAAGGCGAGCAACGCGTGCTCGGTATGGCCCAGCATGTCGCAAACGGCCCGATTGACCTTGAGGAACTTGCCCTCGATGCTCACGATGGCCATGCCGACCGCCGCGGAATCGAACGCGCTGCGGAACCGTTCGCGGGTCTCCCGAAGTTCTTCGTCGGCCGCCTTGCGCGAGGTGATATCGATCAGCAGGCCGCGCAACGAGACGGTTCCGGCAGTCGGATTGACGATGACCTTCACGATGTCTTCGACCCAAATCACGCTGCCGTCGGCGCGCAACATGCGATACTCGAACCGGTGGTCTTCGCGCCGCGCCGTCGACGTTTGGCAGCTCTCCAGCGCCTCGGCCCGATCGTCGGGATGGATGTGTTCCGCCCAGAAGTTCGGGAGGTACCACTTCGCCGGCGGTTCGCCGATGAGCTCGGCCGCCGATTCGCTGACGTACGTGAACAGCAGCGACTCGGGATCTCCTTCCCAAAGCACCAGCCGGGCTTGCTCCGTAAGTAGTCGATAGCGCTCCTCGTTGCGGCGCAGTATCTCCTCGGCCACGCGACGCTCGGTGACGTCGCGCCCCGTCGAGACCAGCTCCAACAAACGCCCCTGCGCATCGAACACGCCGCGGCAGCGCCACTCCTGCCAACAGAGGTTGCCTGCGGCGTCGAAGGAAAGGTGCTCGTCGATCGCCACCGGGTTCTCCGGCGACAGGGCCAACACTTTGTCGCGCACCGCTTGACGAAACTCCGGCGCCACGAGCGGCAAGAAGCTCGTGCCGACGCATTGCTCCTCGGTCACGCCGAAGTAGCGACAATAGCTTTCGTTGACGAACGTCCGCGTTCCGTCGGGCAACCATCGGACGACGAACTCCGTCTGGTTCGCGATGATCGTTCGATAGCGCTCTTCACTCGCGGCCAGGGCTTCCGTGCGTCGCCGATATTCGCGCGCCAGCAACACCGAAACCAAAACGATCCAAAAGGCGTAAGAGAGTCCGCCGAAATAGGGAATCTTGCGCTTCAGGAGGTCGGCCGCGACTCCGCTGATCGACGCCGCGAAGCCCGCCACAACCGCGGCCATCACCAACGCGCCGCCGGCACGATCGGTCCGGAACAAGCGAGCCCCGGAATAGAGACCGAAGCAGTGGACCGATAACACGATGCCGTAGATCGGCACTCCGATCCAATAGCGCCGCGCGCGCGTCCCCAGCGCGGCCGTCTCGCCCCAGGGGAGCTCGACGAAGTCGAGCGACAAAACCGGCCCGGCCAAGGAATATATGAAGGCATTCGTGAACCAAGCGACCCCTAGCAACAGGGTGACGCACCAGAGGTAGCGCTGCGCACGCACGCCGGTCACCGACGAGATCATCCATCCGGTCAAGGTCGTACCGATCAAGCCCCAGGTCGTCCGCGCATCAAATGCGGCTTGATACTCGGCGATGGTCGTCGCACCGGTAACGCGCGAAATCTGCGCCACGACGAGGGCGCCGACGAGCGACGTCATCGAGAACAGCAACATCACCCGTTCGCGCCGCGAGAACCACCACATGATGAGGTAGTGGGCGGCGGCAAACAGGAAGAAGCCGATCAGAACCGTGTTGACGGTGCGAAATGGGGCCAAAACAAACACTCTCGACAGGGCGGCTCGAGTAAGCCGCCGCGCATCATCGCGACGACGGGCTCGATCCAAAGGCGCCGACGTCTCAAATGCGATGTGCGGCCGCGCAGGAAGCGAACGGCGAAAGTATCTCGACTCACTCGCTTGGCGACAAGACGAGACGGTGTTTCCCCAACCGCCGACACCCCCATGTCGGCGGTCGAGCGCCGACGCCGGTGCGGCAATTCGTCGCTGGAATTTGCCCGCTTAAAACTGCACCGTGATGCCGGCATTAAGCATGTCGGCGGACACTCGCTCCGTGACGCTCGTGCCGGCCAACGGACCGAACAGCGGACTATAAAGCGGTCCCGTCACGGAATTCTCGAAGCCGTGCGTGTACGCGATCGTCGACGACACCCGCTGGTTCCAGCGGTACGTCGCGCCAAAGCTGAGCCAATGCTCAATGATCAGCGACGAAACCACGTTGAAGAACGCTTGGTCGCCGCCGATCGGGTTCTGGTTAAACGTGTAGCCGGCCCGCAGCGTCAGGCGGTCCGTAGCGTTCCACTGCACGGCGGGAGTAAACGAGAAGATGCTTTTCCAGCCGAGACCGGCCACGGCGCCGGTCGGCAGAAAGCCCTGCTGCGAGAAGCCGTCGGCGTTGGAGTAGTCGAAGTATCGCATGTCGAATGCGAACAACCAGCGCTCGAAGCCGGAGTAGGCGAAGCCGAGCGTCGTGATCGACGGCAAATCGAAGTTGTACTTGAAGAATCGCGGCAGTCCGTTTTCATCTTGCGAATTGAAACGAAACGGCTCAATCCATTGCGGGCTCTTGTAGCTGAGCCCGACGCGGAAATCGCTGTCGGTAATGTAGTAGGTGCCGAGTTGGAATCCGCCGCCGAACGCCGTGCGCGTGCCGAAGCCGTCGGAGTACGTGCCGTCGGCGTTCGGCGCCGCCAGAAAGAACGGCTGGCCGTTGAAGTTCGCCAAGTTCAGCACCGGTGCTACGCCGAACGAGAGTCGATCGGTCACCGCGTACGAGATCGTCGGAGTTACCTGGTAGAGTTCGACTTTGGCGTGCAGTTGGCCGAGGCCGTTGGGTTGCGGCAGCGAGATCGGGTTGGTCGTGCTCGCCGGATAGTTGGCGCTGAAGCCGCCGACGCCGAAGATGCCGACCCCGAGCGTCCATGGAGAACCCACGTTGCGATGGACGAAGCCGATGGTCGGTACGGGACAAACGCCCGGCTCGCTGCTGCTGGTGCCGGCAAGGTTGATCGGCGGGTTGCCGGGGCCGAGCGCATTCGCATTGATGCTCGAATCGATCGAGGTCGTCGGCATCGCCAAGCCGAGGCCGAAGGCCACTTCGGAAGATGCCAGGCCGGAGATCGTGGCCGGATTCCAGTTCAGCGCGCCGATCGAATCGATCGGGCAGGCGGCCGCCGCTCCCCCCATCGATTGATTCGTCGGACCGACAAACGGCAGGTAGATCCCCTGCGCGCGGGCCGAACTCTCTGCGAGCTGCCACCCCGTGCCGAGCGCCGCGAACAGAAGAGCCGCACGGGCGATGGATGTGACCGGGCGTCGTCGACTGCCGCGGCGACCAACGATTTTTTCTTCACCGAAGGTCCGAGCCATGCGAGTCCGTCCGATCCCGTTAAGGTCCGCCCGCGCATCCTGCCGGCGCTATCCGTAATTATCGGTGCCGCCGGTGCAATCGTTGAGCCGCGATGAGGAAGTGAGCGGAAGTTGTCGCGTCGCAGGCGCCGTTGCGTAAAACCACCGCTTTTTTGCCGTTTACGCCGGCCAATCTGCAGCGGCGAGCTACGTTATGGTATCCGCGAAGTCTTACTTTCCGCGTTTAACGATCGCGCAACTTTTGACGTGCGTAGATCGGAAATCGATGCGATTCGCATCCGCTCGGCAGCGCGTGCACGTTGACACAGCGCGCCCCTGACATACGGTTCCTTAGCGAATCTGAATGGGTCATTGCGCCCCGTTCGGACTCCGCCGTCGTTGCCGCACCGTTTTCAGCAGGTCGCACGCCTGCCGAACGACGATGTTGCAGCGAACGTTGCCATCGCACGTATGTCCCCTTGTCGGAAGTGTTGAGAACGCCCCATGACCCCTATTTCGGAACATCCGCCGGCCGGTGCGACCTTTCCGGGACCGGTCTGCGCGGGCCGTGAAAACGTCCGCCCGGCGAGCGCTGCCGCCACCATTCCGGCCGTCCCGCGCCTGCCTTGCGCCGCCGACGCCAGAAGCTGTTTGCCGCTAGATTTCGATCAACTCCTGCGTCGTTGCATGGGCCGCGTGGAGCTCGCCGAACGATTGCTCGCAAGCTTCCAAGAGCGCCTGCCGATCGAAGTCGCCCAAATCCACGAGTGCCTCGCAGCGAGCGATGCCGTACGCCTCACGCGGCTCGTCCATCAATTCAAGGGAACGACCGCCAACGTTTCGGCTCCCGAGCTCCACGGCATCGCCGTCCGCATGGAGCAGGCCGCGCAGGCAGGACAGACCGAGACCGTGGCCTGCTGCCTGACGGAAGTCGCTCAAGCTTGGCAACGTTTCCAACAGTTTCGTCCATCCCAACCTGCTGCCGCAGGCGCCGTTGCGCCGTGCCGCACCTAGAACAAACAGCTCAACCCGACTCGAGCCACGAACATGCGCGTTTTGATTGCGGAAGATGATCGCGACGCCTTAGACCTATTGGACAATGCGCTCCAATACTTCGGCTACGAAGTCACGCGCGCCACGAACGGTCGCGAGGCGCTCGAAGCCTTGCGCAGCGGCCAGTATCAGCTCGTCATTTCCGATTGGGAAATGCCCGAGATGTCCGGCCTGGATCTTTGTCGCGAAGTCCGCAAGCGCGTCTCCGTCAGTTACACGTACTTCATGCTGCTCACCGCCCGCACCGGAACGCAGAATCTTGTCGAAGGGCTCCGTGCCGGCGCCGATGAATTTCTTTCCAAGCCGGTCGATCCCGAAGAGTTGGAAGTTCGCTTGTGCGTGGCGGAGCGCATCCTGTCGCTCGAAAGCCGCGACTTGGTGATCTTCAGCCTGGCGAAACTTGCCGAAGCGCGCGACCCGGAAACCGGCGCGCACCTCGAGCGCATTCGCGAATACTGCCGCGTGCTCGGCCAGTCGCTATGCAAATCCGGCCGCCATGCCGACCTGCTCGACGGCATGTACGTGCAGATGCTCTACATGACGAGCCCGCTGCACGACATCGGTAAGGTCGGGATTCCCGACAACATTTTGCTGAAGCCGGGCCGCCTCACTCCGGAAGAATTCGAAGTGATGAAGATGCACGCCGTGATCGGCGGCGAGACCCTGAGCGCCGCCGCAGCCGCACATCCGCGGGCCAAGTACCTGCAGATGGCCCGCGACATCGCGTTCACGCACCACGAAAAGTTCGACGGCTCCGGTTATCCGCACGGTTTGCGGGGGGACGAAATCCCGCTCTGCGGTCGGATCGTGGCCCTGGCCGACGTTTACGACGCCCTCACTACCGCCCGCGTCTATAAGCCGGCCTATAGCCACGAGGTCGCCAAGAACATCATTCTCGAAGGGAACGGCAAGCACTTCGATCCGGAAATCGTCGACGCCTTCCTGGAAAACGAAGAGCGTTTCATCGAGATTCGTCGCCAACTCGGCAGCGAAGCCCCGGAAGAAAAAACGCTGCTGCAGTTCAACGGCTAGCCTGCGTTTCACGAAAGTGCTGCGGGTGCCGGGGGCTGGAGCCCCCGTCTACCGGGGCATCACTTCGTTCTGCCCCAGCCACCCGCCGCTCCCTCGTCCACGACGGGGAATCTGCGCTCTCCCGCTCCGCGGCGAATTCTCCCCCTTCGCGCAAGCCCTAACCTACGTTTCCGTAGGGTTTTTCTCGCACTTTCGGGGCAGGCGAGCATGCACAACGCGCACGATCCATCGAAGCACGACACCGCTGCGCCGATTCTGCGCAGCGATGTGCCGTTCGTCGGACGCTATTACGTTCGCCGCTTGCTGCAAACCGCCGGCCCGCGCGCTTCGTATCTTGCGCACGACGCCGCACACGGCGACGTCGTCGTTCGCACGCTCTCCACTCCCGAAGCCGGACTGCTCCACGCACGGCTCGTTCACGAAGCGTCGATCCTGCAAGATCTTTCGCATGCCGGCCTCGCGCCTTTACTGGAGCTAGGCCGTGTCGATGATCTGCTCTTTTGGGTTCGCCCCTATGTCGTGGGCACGCCCTTGGTTTGCACGCCCGAAACTCATCCTGCTTTGGACCATGCGCTGGCGCTCGGTCGCGCGCTCTTCGCGGCTCTCGATGAGTTGCACCGGCGTCGCATTCTCTGCCGCAATTTGCGCCCGGCAAACCTCATCGTTCCGGACGATGCGAACGCTTCCGCCGCCGTACTGACCGACTTCGGCTTGATGGCGCCGACCACGAACGAAGCGGACGTCGTACGGCGCTCGGTCGCCGAAGTGTTGTACCTGTCGCCGGAGCAATCCGGCTCGCTCGATTGCGACGTCGGCATTCCGGCCGATCTTTACTCGGCCGGGGCGCTCTTCTTCGAAATTCTCTCCGGCCGTCCGCCGTATGAAGGATCGACCGTCGGCTCGGTGCTGCTCAAGCACATGACGGCGCACATCCCGAAGCTCCGCAGCCTGGGCCTGGAAGTGCCGCGCGCGCTCGACGAAGTCGTGCAGCGTTTGCTTCGCAAAGATCCGCGCGATCGCTACCAATCGGCGGCGGCGGTGCTGGCCGATCTGGCGATGATCCAAACGTCGCTGGAGCAGGGGAATTGCGATCCGCAATTCGTCGTCGGTCTTTCCGACCGTCGTCGCACGCTCACCGAACCGGCGTTCGTCGGCCGGACGCGCGAACTCGAACAACTCGACGTGCAGCTCAAGAATCTCCGCCTCGGGCGCGGCGCCGTGATCGTCGTCGAAACGGAATCCGGCGGCGGAAAATCGCGCTTGCTCGACGAATTGACGCAGCGCGCGCGTTGCCAAGGGGTCTGGGTGTTGCGCGGTACCGGCACGAGCGAAATCGGTCTGCGACCGTTTCAAGTGCTCGACGGCGTCGTGCAAGAAATACTCGCCGCCATCGCCGGCGATCCGGAACTCGGCGTTCGTCTGCGCGCGCAACTGGCCGATCGGGCGAGTATCGTCGCTTCCGTATTGCCGCAACTCGCCGCGGCGCTCGGCTGCACGTCGACCGAAGATCTCGGACCGGAAGCGTTCGCCGAAGCACGTAGCGTGCAAGCGCTCGTCCACCTGATCGATGCCTTGGGAGCCCTCGGCCGTCCGGCGCTCGTCGTGCTCGACGATTGCCAGTGGGCCGATGAATCGGCGGTGAAACTCATCGTCGAATGGTCGGCCGCGCAGGAGGAGCGCCGCACGCCGGGCAGCGTCGTTTCGCTCGTTTCCGCCTATCGCACCGAAGAAGTGTCGGCCGAAAGCCCGCTGCGGACGTTGCGCGGCGCGCTGCAATTAAAGCTCGCGAAGTTCTCGGCCGACGATCTGCGGCGCCTCGTCGAATCGATGGCCGGCCCGCTCCCCGACGACGTCGTGCAGGCCGTGGTCGCGATGGCCGACGGCAGCCCGTTTATGGCCTCGGCCGTGTTGCGAGGGCTCGTCGAATCGCAAGCGCTGGTGCCGGAAGCGGACGGTTGGCGCGTCGAGCGTTTGGCCGTCGCCGATCTGCAGTCGTCGCAACATGCCGCGTCGTTCCTCGCGCATCGTATCAATTTGCTCCCGCCGCGCGCCGCCCAGCTCTTGGCGGCCGGCGCCGTGCTCGGCAAAGAGTTCCACTGGCAATCGGCCGTCGAACTTTCCGGCCAAGGCTCGCACGCCACTCTCGAACTACGCGACCTGGCCCGCGAACGCCATCTGCTGTGGATGCGTTCCGACGGAGCGCGGTGCGTGTTTGTGCACGACAAGATTCGCGAGACGTTGCTGGCGCGCCTGGGCGAAGAGGAGCGTAAACGGCTGCATCTTCGCGCCGCTTTGCATCTGCGCGTGCAGGGAAATCACAATCCTTTCGAACTCGCCTACCACTTCGACGCCGCCGAGGAACACGAGCAAGCGCTCCCGTATGCCCTCGACGCCGCGGAACAAGCCCGAGCGCGGCACGCACTGGAAGTGGCAGAACAGCAATATCAAATCGCCCAACGGGGGACGCTCGGCGCGAACACCGACACCCGTTACCGCGTGCTGCAAGGTCACGGCGACGTGCTCATGCTCCGCGGCAATTACGCCGCGTCGGCCGAACTGTTCGAGCAAGCCGCCCTACTCGCGGAAGGAAACTTCGCCGAAGCGGAGATCCGCGGCAAGCTCGGCGAGCTGGCCTTCAAGCGGGGCGACATCGAACGGGCCGTCGAATCGTTCGAAGAAGCGCTCCGGCTGCTCGGCCGCTACGTGCCGCGCCGGGCCGCGATGCTGGGCGTGCTGTTCTTGTGGGAAGTGTGCGTGCAGGTTTTACACACGCTCGCGCCGCGCTGGTTCGTCGGTCGTCGTCGCCAAAAGCCCGACGAAGCGGAACGCCTCAGCTGGCGGCTCTTCAGCAGGCTCGCTCACGGTTATTGGTTTCTCCGCAGCAAGGTGCACGTGCTTTGGACGCACTTGCGCGGCATGAACCTCGGCGAGCGCTATCAGCCGACGCTCGAACTCGCGCAATCGTACTCCGAACATGCGCCGGCCATGACGCTGGTGCCGTACTTCAGTCGGGGCGCGGCCTACGCGCAGAAATCGTTTGAGATTCGCAAAGCGCTCGGCGACATGTGGGGCCAAGGGCAATCGCTCGCCTATCACGGTATCGTGCTGTACGCCGGCTCGAAGTTCGCCGAATGCGTGGAGAAGGGCCGCGAAGGAGTGCGGCTTCTCGAACGGATGGGAGACTTTTGGGAAGTACACATCGCCCGCTACCAAGTGGCCGCGGCGTTGTACCGGCTCGGCGATCTCCCCGGCGCCATTCAACTCGCCCGCCGCAACTACGAATCGGGCTTGAAGCTCGGCGACGAACAAGCCTCGGGTATCAGCCTCGACGTGTGGGCCCGTGCCGCGCTGGGCAACTTGCCGCGCGCGATCGTCGACGTCGAAGTGGAGCGCAAACGCAACGACGCTCAAGGGGCGGCGCAAACCATGCTCGGCGCCGGCGTACGCTTGCTCGGCGCCGACCAGATCGACGACGCCGCGAAGATGTTCGACGACGCGCTGCGCATCGCCCGCAAGGCCGGCGTCGTCAACGCGTACGTCGCTCCGAATCTTGCTTGGCTCGCCACGGCGCTCCGGCTCCGCTGGGAGCGCTACCAAGGCAACCTGCCGGATCGCCGCCGCGCGATGCTGAGCGCGGCGCAACGTGCGGCACGCCGCGCCGTGCGCTTGGCCTGGCGCTTTCAGAATGATCTGCCGCACGCTTTGCGCGAGCTCGGCTTGGCCGCCGTCCGCCAAGGCAAGGTCGGCCGCGGCATGCGGCTCTTCCGTCGCAGCATCGCCGTTGCGCAGCGGCAGGGGGCTCGCTACGAGCTGGCCCTGTCGCGCCGCGTGCTTTGGCAAACGGCCGCCGAACTCGGCCAAGAAGGTGCGACGCGGGCCGCGGAAGCGGCGGCCGCCGAAGTGCAAACCTTGGAACTCGCCGCCAAGGCCGCGGCGCTGGGAGACGGGGCCTCGGCCGGCCGCGCGACGTTGTCGCTCGCCGATCGATTCGATACGGTGCTCGACGCCGGCCGGCGCATCGCTTCGGCGTTGTCGGAACAAACGATCGTCGAAGAAATGCGCCAAGCGGCCGTGCGACTCTTGCGCGGCGAAACGTGCTACGTGCTCCGCGAAGTGGTCGCCACCGAACCAGGCTACGCGCTGCATCCCGGAGCGCGGCTGCCGAGCGACGTTCGACGCGCGCTGGCCGACCATGCGCTGCGCACCGGCCGCGCGGCGGTCTCCACGGACGACTTTGCGCGGGAGGAAGCGGAACAGGCCGGCGACGCCGAGGCTTCGGCCGTTTGCACGCCGGTGTTCGTCCGGGGCCGTATCGTCGCTTGCCTCTATGTGCTCCATCGCAACTTACGCAATCTGTTCGGAGACGACGAAAAGCGGCTCGCGGAATTCGTCGCCACACTCGGCGGCGCAGCCTTGGAAAACTCCGACGGCTTCCAACAGCTGCAAGACCTGAACCTGACGCTCGAAGCGCGCGTCGCCGAACGAACCGCCGCGGCTGAAGCGGCGAGCCAGGCCAAGAGCCAATTCTTGGCGATGGTCAGCCACGAGATTCGTACGCCGATGAACGGCATCATCGGCATGACCGAGCTCACGCTCGCCGGTCCGCTCAACTCGCAACAACAAAGCCGGCTCGGGCTGGTCAAACAATCGGCCGCCGGTTTGCTCCGCTTGCTGAACGATCTCTTAGATTTCTCCAAGATCGAGGCCGGCAAAATGGAGCTCGAATCCGTGCCGCTCGATCTCCGCGACGTCGTCGGCGACGCTCTGCAAATTCGGGCCGGCGACGCGGCGAAGAAGGGGCTCGAACTCGTGCAGTCGGTCGCGAGCAACGTGCCGCGGCAATTGCTCGGCGATCCCGGCCGGCTTCGGCAGGTGGTCATCAATCTGGTCGGCAACTCCGTCAAGTTCACCGAACGAGGCGAGATCGAGGTCGGCGTCGAAGTCGAAGAACAAACGGCCGACCACGTGCGGCTCCATTTCGCCGTGCGCGATACCGGCATCGGCATTCCGGCCGACAAGCAACAAGCGATCTTCGAGAAGTTCCAACAAGCCGATAGCTCGACCACGCGCCAATACGGCGGCACCGGCCTGGGCCTTTCGATCTCGGCCGAACTCGTCGAGCTGATGGGAGGCAGGATCTGGGTCGAAAGCACGCCGGGCTACGGCAGTACGTTCCACTTCACCGCGCAATTTGCAGCGTCGACGAAGCCGGAACTCGCCGCCGACGATCGCCTGGCGCAACTCCGCGGCAAGCGCGTGCTCATCGCCGAAGACAATCCGGCACAACGGGCCGCGCTCGTGGCTTGGGCCGCGGAATACGAACTGCCGGCCACGGCCGTTGATTGCACCCAAGCGGCGGTCGACGCCTGCCGGCTGGCCGGAGAGTCGGGCACACCGTTCGAAATTTTGCTGCTCGACACCGAGCTCGCCGACGAAGACCTGCGGTTCCTCCCCGCGGAAATTCGCGAACTGCCGCAGTACGCTCACTGCCCCATCGTATTGCTCGCGCCGATTTCCGAGCGCATCGCACAACAAGGGCTCACCACGCTCGGCAACGCGCAGTCGTTGGCGAAGCCTGCCAAACACTCCGAACTTCTCACGGCGCTATTAGACGCCGTGGCGCCGCCGAGCGCTGTGGCGCCAACCGCCGACCGCCCGACGCCGGGCGACCTGCGGCCGCTCCGCATCCTGCTGGTGGAAGACGGCTTCGTCAATCGCGAAGTGGCGCTCGGGTTCCTCGAGATGGGCAACCATCAAGTGATCGCCGCGGAGAACGGGCTTGAAGCCCTCGCCGCGCTCGAACAGTTCTCGTTCGACGTCGTCCTGATGGACGTCGAAATGCCGGAGATGGACGGCCTCGAGGCGACGCGCGTTTGGCGCGGCCGCGAAGCCGGCACGGGCCGACATCTGCCGATCATCGCGATGACGGCGCACGCCGTCGAAGGCTATCGCGAACACTGCCTGGCGCAAGGCATGGACGGCTACGTCACCAAGCCGATCTGGCCGGAAGAACTCTTCGCGGCCTTGCAAGCGGCGACGACGAAAGACGCCGACGCATTGTTGAGAGTCTAGCAAGGGTGGCTGGGGCAGAGCGCAAGCGATGCCCCAGTGATTCGAACGCACCAAACCTGGGGCATCACTTCGTTCTGCCCCAGCCACCCTAGCAACAGTACTACGTTTTCCGCAATTCCAAGAAGACGATATTGCGACAGTCTTCCGAGACGATGCGGACTTCTTCCACTTCTTCTTCCGGAATGTCCATCGTCAGGTCGACCATATCGCGCCGCGAACGATAGATCAGCTGCCAATCCATGAACGTTTCCATGTAGCCGATATCGCGCACGCCCGGCAGGAAGTTGGCGACGAGCAGTTTGCCCCCCGGCCGCAACATCTGAAACATGCCGAGCACCAGACGGCGGGCAGTCCGTTGGTTGAGGTAGTCGAACAGGCCGGTCGAGTAGACGAAGTCGAATTCGCCGATTCCCTGCGGGTCGGTCAGCAGGCGGCGAAACGACGCCGTGACCGTTTCCACGCCGTAATTGGCGTAGGAACGTTCGACCTCGCGCAAGCTTTCGGCATCGGCATCCAGGGCAATGTAACGTCCGGTCTTGCGACGTCGCACGGCCGCCGACATGCCGGCCTCGCGCATGTGTCCGGCGGCGATCGCCAGAATGTGCGGATGGCGACGCTCTTCAACCAGCCGGTCGATGCGCGTCGAAATGTAGGCGCGCCGAGCGCGCACTCCTTCGGAGGCCGGAGCCGAGGTGGTGAATTGAAACACGCTTCGGCCGATATCGGTCGCTTCCGGCGGCGCCCAATGTTCTTCGCGGCCGTAGATGTAGTCCATCATCACCGCGTCGCCCGCGTAGCCGCGCGGCTTGCTGAAGGCGCGATACGTGAAAGGGTCCTGATGCACGAGTTGCATCAGCGGATGTTGCCGGCTTGCGGCGACGAGCGCCGTCCAATCGGTCGGCGCCATCGCCAACTTGCGATCGCGCAGGCCGGTGAAGAGTTGGTCGAGCGCCGCTTGCTTAGCGGGCTCGGCAAAGTCGCCGGTGAGCGTCGTCGCGACTTGATCGTAAAGACCGAAGAGCGCATCCGCCCGGGGCGGGACTAAAAGCTGAGGATCGACGGGGTGGATGTGCGTGCGACTGACGGCCGAATCAAACGTACCGAACGACATAATTAAACGGAGCGTTCCTGCTCCGCCTCCGACGTGAACCGCTTGGGGAGAATCTGTTGATTGTTCGCCCGCCGTGACGTTGTGCGCCGCATTTGGGACATCCGTGTCGTGAGGACAAGTCCGAACCTAACGAGCGCGCCGTGTAACATCTACAAATTTTTGGCGCGGTTTCGCACGCTTTGTGGAAGTATGCAACGCCGCGCGCGGCGCGATGCAAACAACCGCCGGCGCTTCGCCAACTGATAGCTTTTCACTGCGCCGCAAGGTCCGGCGACAAACCCCTGCGCGTGAGCGGGGTGAAGCGCGAATGGGTAATGCTCAAGCGGTAAGATCTTCCGAAGTTCCGGCTTCGATAAACTTTCTGGCGGAGTGCACAGCGAACGTGTATCTTGGTGCGACGTAATGTGAATTCATTTTTCGCGACGTTCCGCCCGCCTATTTCCTGCCTCGATTTCCTGCATTTTCGTGAGTGCTCGCTATGTCCCCTCTTTCGCGCCGCGATTTCTTCGAACAGTCGCTCTTCGCCGCCGCCGCGGCGGCAACGGCCGCGAGCGCTGCAAACGTGCTCGCCGCCGAAACGCCGAGCACCAGCGCGAAGCCGGTCGCACCGATCGACACGCTGCAACACGCAGTGATCGGTTGCCGGATTCGGGGCAAAGTGCACGCGGCGGAATTCGGTCGCGTGCCGGGCGTGAATCTCGCGTATGTCTGCGATCCCGATCTCGAACTCGCGAATCAATTGGCCGACGCGGTTGAGAAAGCGCAAGGCAAACGTCCGACCGTGGTACAAGACCTGCGCAAAATCTACGACGACAAATCAATCGACACCGTCTCGATCGCCGCGCCGAATCATTGGCACGCGCTCGCCGCGGTGTGGGCCATGCAAGCCGGCAAAGACGCCTACGTCGAGAAGCCGGTCTGCCACAACATCGTCGAAGGGCGGCGGATGGTCGACGCCGCGCGGAAGTACAAGCGCATCTGTCAGGGCGGCACGCAAAATCGCTCGGTCGGCGCGCTGCATGGCGCGGCCGACTACTTGCGCGAGGGAAAACTCGGCGACGTGAAGCTCGCGCGGACGATTATCTACGGCAAGCGCGGCTCCTGCGGCGGACCCGGCCCTTGCGAAATGCCGCCGCAGTGCGATTTCAATCTCTGGCTCGGCCCGGCGCTGGATGAAAAGCCGACGCGCGCGAAGCTGCATTACGATTGGCATTGGGTCTGGGATACCGGCAACGGCGAACTCGGCAACAATAACATTCATATGGTCGACATCTGCCGCTGGCTGTTGCGTCTCGACGGCATCGGCGACTCGGCGATGAGCATCGGCGGACGCGTCGGCTACCAAGACGCCGGCGAAACGCCCAACACGCAAATGACCGTACACAAGTACGGGGACACGACGATCATTCAAGAAGTGCGCGGACTAAAGTCGGCGCCGTTCAGCGATAAGTTTAAGAGCGGCTACGTGATTTACGGCAGCGAAGGTTTGATCGCCGACGGCTCGCTTTTTGAGCCCGACGGGACGCTGGTCCGTAAGTTCGAAGGCCCCGGCGTGAACCACTTCGCCAACTTCATCGACGCCGTACGAAGCCGTAACCCCGACGATTTGAAGGCCGAAATTCTAAAGGGGCATCAATCGACGGCGCTTTGCCACGTGGCCAACATTTCCCACCGCCTCGGCGCACCGACCACGACGGCCGACATTCAAAGCCGGCTCAGCGAAGCAGGCTTCCACGACGAAGTGCGGGCCACGTTCGCGCGCATGGTCGAGCACCTGAAAGAGAACGAGGTCGACACGACCAAAACGCCGCTCACGCTCGGCCCGAATTTGAAGATCGACTCGGCGAATGAGAAGTTCGTCGACAACTCGGCGGCCGACGCGCTGCTCGGTCGCGAATACCGCGCACCGTTCGTGCTGCCGACCGCGGCGCAGTTGTAGACTTTCTCCATTTGCGGCCGGCCAAAAATCGCCTGGAGATTGCCCGCCGGTTTCGCTACCGTGCAGGGTGATCTTTGGCAATTTGAAAGTTGCAGGCACACGCCGTGTGCCGTCCGCAGAGACTCTTT
>PNKZ01000032.1 GCA_013822735.1 Pirellula sp. | reverse complement strand
CGCGCACTTCGGGGCTCCGTTTGTGCGCATTTCGCTGATTTAGTGCGCGGCACTTACGTCGATCTTGCAACATGCGTCACCCCACTTTAGCCGCCGGGCCCAACACGACACCAAGAATCACGCCGCATTCTCCCAAAAACGCCGCCCCTATTTCCAGGCGATTTTTGGCCGGCCGATTTATTCTCGGGCAGCCAAAACACCGAAGGTGTTTCACCACGGAGCCCAGGGTCGCGCAAGCGCAGCCGGGGTATCCGAGATGCCCTTTCCATCCGCGCGAAACACCTGCAGGGGTTTGAGAACGGCGTGCTGATTCCGTCCTTCTTCCGCTCCGCGGAAAGTTATGAGTTATGAATGATGTGTTACGAACGACGTACTTGCACGCCAGTCATAACTCATCATTCAAAACTCAGCCGCCGCAGGCCTGCACCAGCGCGTCGCCCATTTGCGACGTCGTCAGCGCGCCGCCGAGGTCCGGCGTGTGCTTGCCGGCGGCCAGCGTTTGTTCGACGGCGCGGCGGATCGTGGTCGCACCGGCGTCTTCGCCGAGCCACTCGAGCATCATCGCCGCGCTGAGTACCTGTGCCACCGGGTTGGCAATGCCCTGCCCCGCGATGTCCGGCGCGCTGCCGTGCACCGGCTCGAACATCGACGGATACTTCCGCTCCGGATTCGTATTGGTGCTGGGGGCCAGTCCGAGACCGCCGCCGATCACGCCGCCGAGGTCCGTAAGCAGGTCGCCGAACAAGTTCGAGGCGACGACGACGTCGAACCGCTCGGGCCGGCGGACGAAGTCCATCGCCGCCGCGTCGCAGTGGAGCTTGTCGGCCGACACGTCCGGATAGTCGGGCTTCACAAGTTCGAGTAGGTCGTCCCAAAGCGTGTAGGCGAAGCGCTGCGCGTTCGATTTGGTGATCATCGTCAGCCGCTTACGGCGCTTCCGGGCCATCTCGAAGCCGAAGCGAAGAATACGTTCGACGCCGCGACGGGTGTGGATCGCCGTCTGCAGCGCCACCTCGTCGTCTTGTCCTTGGCGAAACCGGCTGCCGGAGTCGACGTACTCCCCTTCCGAGTTTTCACGCAGGACGACGAAGTCGATCTCCGCCGGACCTTTGCCGACGAGCACGCTCTTCACGCCGGGCAGCAACTTCGCCGGCCGAATGCAGGCATACTGCTCGAACGTCTGGCGAATCTTTACCAGCGGCGCGAGCGTCACATGGTCGGGCAGCGTCGCGGGCCAACCGACCGCGCCGAGCAAGATGGCGTCGAACGGGCGCAGCACGTCGAGAAAATCTTCCGGCACCACGCGGCCATGCTCGCGCCAATAGTCGAAGCCCCACGGCAAACGGACGTAGTCGAGCTGGAATCCGTGGCGCGCCTGCACGGCATCGAGCACGCGCACCGCTTGGTCGACGACTTCCGGCCCGATGCCGTCGCCGGGATACAACGCAATTCTGTAAGTCTTCATGCCAGTAACGTTAGCGTTTCATTTCGGAAAAGGGGATAGGGGGATGAGAAGGAGATAAGGAGATCGGAAAACAAAGCTGCATGTATTCATGTGAAGCACAATCGACGACGCTTTTCAGTCTCAACAATTCTTATCTCCGACATCCCCACCATCCCCTTCTCATCCCCCTATCTCCCTTGCTGGAATGCGTGTGGCGGCTTGTTTAGCGGGTCGTCGCGTTCTTGCAATTCTGTTGCAAATCGGAGACAATGCGGTTCTGGTCGCTGCGAACTGCGGCTTGGCATTTGTAGGGACCGCCCTCCGCGGCGTTCCGTCCTCTTGTAGGTCTCTCGCATGTTGCTGGTCGAAAACGTTCAAAAGTCGTTCCGCTTGCCCGACGGCGAGCCGCTGCCGATTCTCAACGTGCCGCGCTTCGAAGTTGCGGCGGGCGAGCAGCTCGCGCTGGTCGGCGGCTCGGGGAGCGGCAAAACGACGCTGCTCCATATCATCGCGGGGATCTCCCGGCCTGATGCTGGCAGGGTGCAGATCAACGGCACCGACATTACGCAGCTCAACGAAGTCGGCCGCGACATGTTTCGCGCCAACAACATCGGCTACGTCTTTCAAACGTTCAACTTGCTCGCAGGCTTTTCGGCGCTTGAAAACGTGTTGCTCGGCATGAGCTTCTGCGGCCGCAAGCCGGACGAAGCCCGAGCGAAGCACCTGCTCGAGCGCGTCGGCCTAGGGAAACGGTTCGACCATAAGCCGGCGATGCTCTCCGTCGGCGAGCAACAGCGCACGGCCGTGGCCCGAGCGCTGGTGAATCGTCCGAAGGTGATGCTGGCCGACGAACCGACGGCAAGCATCGACTCGCGCCACCAACAGCAAGTGCTCGACCTGGTGCGCGACACTTGCCGCGAAGAGAGCGTCGCCCTGGTGGTCGTGACGCACGCACCGGAAGTGAGCGCGCAGTTTACCCGCGTCGAGCGGCTGGAAGAGATCAACAAAGTAGCTAGTAGCTGAGAAAAGTAGCTGGTAGCTAGTTGCTAGTAGCTAGTTTTGAAATTCGACAATCCTCTTTAACTAGCTACTAGCAACCAGCTACTAGCTACTCCCAAACATGTCACTTTGGAAGATAGCGCTCAGAAGCATCCAGCAGCGCGGGCTCGGCTCGACGCTCACCATTCTTTCCATGGCGCTCGGCGTGGCGCTCATCGTGGCCGTGCTCATGGCGTATAGCGCCGTGAGCCACACGTTTCGTCGCGGGGCCGGCGGTTACGAAATGATCGTGGGCGCGAAGGGTGGCGCCGCGCAGCTGGTGCTCAACACCGTGTACCACTTCGATCGTCCCATCGAGAACATTCCTTGGACCTTCTACAAGGAGTTCCAGCCCGGCGGTCGCTACGCGCCGTATGTCGAAACGGCCGTGCCGTATTGCTTGGGCGATAGTTTCGAGAGTTACCGCGTCGTCGGCACCACGCCGGCCATGTTCGATCGGTTGGAGTACGGGGCGGGAAAGAAGTATCAGTTCGCGGCCGGTCGCAACTTCGGCGCGGAAGCGGCCCACGCCGCCGGCGAAGAACACGACCACGATCATGATCACGCACACGAGAAGCCGCGTCAGCCGACGATGGTGAGCCCTGACGACGACGAGGAAGAAGAGCACCATCACGACCACGCCGCGCCGCCCCACTTTATGGAAGCGGTCATCGGTTCGATCGTCGCGCGCACGACGGGCCTCGGCGTCGGCGATACGTTTGAGCCGACGCACGGCGTGACGGAAGGGGGCGACGGACATAAGCATGAGCCGTTTAAGATCGTCGGCGTCCTCGCGCCGACCGGTACGCCCAACGATCAAGCGCTGTTCGTCAACATGGAAGGGTTCTTCCTACTCGACGGCCATTCGAAGAGCGGCGAACATCACCACGGTCCGCTGCCGGAAGAAGAGCGCGAAGTGACGGCGATTCTCGTGCGCGTGAACTACGCCAATAGCCCGACGGCGGCGATGACGGTGTCGAAAGATATCAACGAAGGCAGCGTCGCGCAGGCCGTGTTTCCGTTGCAGATCATTTCCGGTTTGATGGATCGCTTCATCGGCCCGATCGCGACCATCCTGCTGGTGATCGCCGTGCTGATCGTGGTCGTGGCGGCGGTGAGCATTGTCGTCGGCATCTACAATTCGATGAACGAGCGCCGGCGCGAGATCGCGATCATGCGGTCGCTCGGTGCGAGTCGCGGCAGCGTGCTATCGGTAGTGATGCTGGAATCGCTGCTACTGGCGCTTTGCGGCGGCGTGGCGGGGTTTGTGCTCGGCCACCTGCTCATCGGACTCGCCGGGCCTTATATATTGGCCCGAACGGGGGTCGAAATCGGCGCTTTCCAGTTCCCAACTATGGAGATACCCTTTATGGAAGGGGTCTTGGTCGTGCCGATAGAATTAGTATTGCTCCCGGGCCTGGTGTTGCTGGCCGGCGTCGTCGGGTACTTCCCGGCCCGTGCGGCATACAAGACCGACGTCTCGCGAGCGCTAAGTAATTCGGCGTAAAGCTCTGGAATGTCCATTAAGGGAACTGTCCCATGCGGAAATCGAAGCTGTTCGCGCTGGTCGCTCTCGCGGCGTTGGTCGTCGACCTGACGGGCCTGCGGCAAGCGTCGGCCTGCCCGTTTTGCAGCGCCGCGCAAACCACGCTCTCGGAAGACATCAAGTCGAACGATGTGGCGGTGATCTGCAAGCTGGTGAATCGTCCCGCCGAGCAACCGGCCGATGCCCCGCCGGAAGCGAGCGAGTGCACCTTTGAAGTGCTCTCGGCGATCAAAGGGGGCGAGCACTTGAAGCCCGCCGCCGACGGCAAGCCGGCGACGATCAAGATTCTTTATTTCGGCGAGAAGCCGATCGGCACGAAGTTCCTCGCCTTCGGCATCGACCCGGCGAACCTCGCCTGGGGTACGCCGACCGCGATGAGCGATCGGGCCATCGAATACGTCACCAAGCTGCCGAAGCTGCCGGACAACGGGGCCGACCGCCTGGCCTTCTTCCAAGAATACTTTGAAGACGCCGATTCACTGCTGGCCGCCGATAGCTACGACGAGTTCGCCAAGGCGCCGTACGCGGAGCTCAAGGATCTGAAGCCGCGCATGGTGCACGACAAGCTCATCGCTTGGATCAAAGACCCGAATGTGAGCACGAGCCGTCGCCGGTTGTATCTCTGCATGCTCAGCGTTTGCGGCACGCAGGCCGACGTGACGTTCCTCGAAGAGCTGATCAAGAACGACGACCGCCAAATCCGCACGGCGCTCGACGCCATGATCGGCAGCTACCTTTCGCTGCGCGGCCCCGACGGCATGCCGCTGATCGAAGACATGTTCCTGAAGAATAAAGACGCCGAATACACCGACACCTACTCGGCCATCATGGCCCTGCGTTTTATCGGCCAAGAGACCGACGCGATTTCGCGCGATCGTTTGAAGGAAGGGATGCGGCACATGCTCAGCCGGCCGACGTTGGCCGACTTGATCATTCCCGACCTCACGCGCTGGCAAGATTGGACCGTGATGGATCGCCTCGTGCAGCTCTTCAAAGACGCGAACGAAGAATCGTCGTGGGTTCGCTTGCCGGTGGTGAACTACTTGCGGGCCTGCCCGCTGCCGGAAGCGAAGAAGCATTTGGACGAGCTCGCGAAGATCGACCCGGACGTCGTGAAGCGGGCCATGAACTATTACCCGACGGCGCCCGGCACGAGCGCCGAATCGACAGGTAAGGCCGAGTCGCAAGACAAGTCGGCCGAGAAGACGATCGCCGCGGAGAAGCCCGCCGGTTCCGAACCTGCCGCGACGGCTCCGACGCCGGTGACCGTTCCCGCGAACCCGTAGTTTCCAGGGCGGAGTCCGCAAGCGTGCGGGCCGCACGCCGCCGGAGTCCCACGAATTTCTAACATGTCGCGCAGCAGCAGCCGGATAGAATTTCTAGTTCGCAACCAAGATGCCGCCGTAGGCAACCGGACGAACTCGAATATGACGCCCGCCACGACAGAAGCTGCCGCTCCCGAAGTCTCGACCGACGCCCCGTCGGGTGTCGCAACTCCGGCGTCGCTCTTCAGCGCCGCGCCGGCGGCCGCCTCGGTCGACGATTACGGCCAGTATCGTGCCTTGAGCGCGTCGGCGGTGATCAGCCTTGTGATCGGCGCGATCTCGGTCATCGCGCTGTTGGACTTCTGGATTCTGAAAGCGGTGCCGGCGCTCGGCGTGGTGCTCGGCCTCACGGCTTTGCAACGCATTCGCAGCCGGCCCGACGAACTCTCCGGAGCGAAGCAAGCGCGGATCGGGCTGGCCCTCTCGGCGTTTTTCTTGCTGGCGAGCGTCGGCTGGGGGGCGTTTCGCTATGTGAATGAAGTGCCCGAAGGATACGAGCGCATCAGTTACGAGCAGTTGAAAAACCCGGACGAACGGATGCGGAACTTCGCGTCGCCGCAAGCGATGGACCTGGAAGGGAAGCGCGTATTCATCAAGGGTTATATGTTTCCGCCGCCGCATGAGACGGGCGTCACGCGGTTTGTGCTCTGCCGCGACAACGGCGATTGCTGCTTCGGCGGCCAGCCCCCGCCGTCGGACATGGTGTTCGTCGAGCTCGCGCCGGGCCTCGACACCAGCTACGACCGCCAGCTGCGCCACGTTGCCGGCACGTTCCACGTCGCGAATTTTCAATCGAGCGACGTAGGGAAACAGGTTCTTTACCGGCTCGATGCCGATTACATTAAGTAGACGGTTCGCAGTCTGAACGAGCCGTGCATGAACACACTAGCCCTGACGCGCAAGCGAGGGGACTCCGTGTTGCCTGTTTCCGTCACGTCCCCTCGCTTGCGCGTCGGGGCTAGTATTCAGTAGCATTAGTGCACGGAATGCTTATGTCGCTTCGCCTTCTTTCGGTCATGAGTTTGACGGCCCTCGTCGCCGTCGTCGGCTGTTATCAGCCTGCGCAGTCGACGGTCGCCGGCCCCGGCTCGGCGGGCGGCTCCGGTTCGTCGGCGTCTCTCGCCATGCTGCCGAAAGCGTCGCCGTCCCCTTCTCCATCGGCCGCGCCTGCGACATCGGCTACCGTCGGAGCGCCGAAGGCTTCCTCGTCCGCGGGCGCTTCACCGACCGGAACCAAGCGCGGCGATGGAACATTTCGCGACGCCCTCCAACGCCCCATGCCGACGGCTCCGGCCGCCACGCAATCGTCGCGCTCGCCGGTTCGCAAGACGGCGGCGGGCAGCGTTCCGCCGCCGCGCACCCGGGTACTCGAAGCGCCGACGGCTTCGGCCGGCGTGTTGCCGATTACGTTCGATAGCCTGATGTTTCCGATGGAGCGCAACGACCCGTTCTCGCCGACCTTGCTCACCGACGCGGTTCGCGCACTTTTCAACAAGCGCGTGAAGATTCGCGGCTTCATCCATCCGAGCTGCCCGTTTGAGACCGGCGTCAAATCGTTCATCCTCGTGCGCGACGACCAAGGGTGCTGCTTCGGGCCGGGCGCGTTGCTCTACGATTGCATCATCGTCGACATGGTCCCCGGCAAGACGACGAAGTTTTCGACGCGCCCGGTCGCCGTCGAAGGGACGCTGGAGTTTCGCGAGTACAAGGATCTGAACGGGAAACACGAAGCGATCTTCCACTTGGAAGCGGACGCGGTGGAGTAGTCTTGCTTCGTGCGACGCGAAGCGCGTTGACAAGCAACGCGGCTAAATGGGCCGGCAAGGAATTGAAACGTCGGAACATGTCGCAACTTCGCTGCGCTCTCATCGCCGTTTTCCTTCTGCTTTCCCCCACTGCCCTGCTCCACGCGTGCCCGTTTTGCAACGCGGTGCAACCGTCGTTTGCCGAGCGTCGCGCGGATGCCGATGCCTTATTGCTTGCCGAAGCGGTCGGCGACGGCACGTTTGCCGTCCGCCAAGTGTTCGACGGAGCGGCCCGACTCGGCAAGCCGACGACGATCGAAGCCGACGATTCGGATCTGCCTGAGGGCCAACTCGTGCTGTTGCTCGGGCGCTACGATGCCGACGCGGCGTCGGAGCCGTGGAACTGGTTGAGCGAGCCGGTCGATGAGGCGTCGCTCGCCTACTACGTGCGCGCGCCGTCGGTGAAACTTCCGTCCGCCGAGCGGTTGCGTTACTTCGTCAAGTATTTAGAACACGCCGACGCCGACATCGCCGAAGATGCGTTCCGCGAGTTCGGTCGGGCGCCGTTTGAAGCGGTCGCGGCCGTTGCCGACGGTTTGCCGTATGCAAAAATGCGCGCGTGGCTCGTCGACGCGGCCGTGCCGGGAGAACGGAAGGGCTTTTACGGCATGGCGCTCGGCCTCGCCCCGTCGGGAGCCGAGCGCGACGCGGACCGTGCGCTCTTGCGACAAACGGTCGTCGCGCCGGCCGGCGAGTTTCGCGCCGGGTTCGACGGCATCCTCGGCGGCTATCTGCTGGTCGACGGCACGGCGGCGCTCGACCTGATCGACGAAAGAATCCTGCGCAACCCGCAGGCTGCGGAAGGGGATGTACGTCACGCCCAGGCGGCCTTGCGGTTCTATCTGCAGTACGGTCGTGAAGTTCCCGAGGCGCGGCTGATCGCGAGCGTGGCGAGTTTGCTCGATCGTCCGGCGACCGCGCCCGGCGCGTTGCAAGACCTGACCCGCCGCCGCGCTTGGGGCTATACGGCGCGGGCCGAGGCCTTGTTTCTTCAGAGTTCGGGAGACGATCCGGCGCTCGATCGGGCCGTGGTCGGCTACTTGCTGCTGTGTCCCGACGTTTCGGCCGCCGCGGCGCTCCGTAAGTTGAAGAGTGCCGCGCCCGAGCGCACCGCGGCGGCCTTACGCCATGCGGAGTTGCTGGGAATTCGCAGCGAGTGAATTTGCGCCACGTGAATTCGGGGCGAGCAGCGGCGTTTCGCGGGAGTGCCGGCAGCGGCGTTCCGACCGTTCCCCGCCGCGCGGTTGCCCGGTATACTGGGGATTCGCCCGCTCCGAAATGCCCTCTATCACAGTCGGCCGATGTCGAATCGCTACGTAGTTCGTTACGGCGTCATGCGCTCGCTGGGAGTCTTTACGACCAGTCGGGGCGAGACGCTGCGCCGCGGCAATCGGGTGATTGCGCGCACCGAGCGAGGTCTTGAAGTCGGCGAAGTGCTGATGGAAGCCAACGACGTGGTGGTGGAGCGGATGGCCGATCCGCGGCGCGGGCAGGTGCTGCGCGTGATGAGCCCCGACGACGAACGGGAATCGCGCCGGCTGCTGGAGCAGCAGGAGCGCGAATTTGAAACCTGTCGCAAGCACATCAAAGAACTAAAACTCCCGATGGAGATGGTCGACGTCGAACAGATGTTCGGCGGCGAACGGGTCGTCGTCTATTATCTCTCGGAGACGCGCGTCGACTTTCGCGAGCTTGTGAAGGCGTTGGCGAACGAGTTTCAAACGCGGATCGAAATGCGCCAGATCGGCGTGCGCGACGAGGCGAAGCTGCTGGCCGATTACGGCGATTGCGGCAAGCCGGTTTGTTGCAACACGCATCTCTCGGAGATGCCGCCGGTGTCGATGAAGATGGCGAAGCTGCAAAAGGCGACGCTCGACCCGACGAAAATCTCCGGCCGTTGCGGACGGCTCAAGTGTTGCCTGCGCTACGAGTACGACACCTACGAAGATCTGCAGAAGGAAATGGCTCCGATCGGCGCCGACGTGCTCACGCGCGACGGCCGCGTGCGCGTGCTCGCTCAGGAGATCTTGGCCGGTCAGCTATTGGTCGAAACCGAAGATCGACGCCGCGTATTGATTCAGGCCGGCGACGTGTTGAGCATTGTGCCGGGCACACGGCGTCCGCCGGAAGATCGCGAAGGGGACGACCGACGCGACGACCGACGCGGCTCGCGCGGACCGAATCGCGGCGGCGACCGGCCTCAGGGTGATCGCGCACAGGGCGACCGCGGACAGGCAGATCGGGCGCAGGCAGATCGGCCCGAGCGCAATTCCCCGGCCCGGGCGCCCGAGGCGGAGATGCCGCCGGTCGCCGAAGCGCCGCCGAGCATCGTGCTTCCCAGCGACGCGCCTCCCGGCGCAGCGGCTCCGGACGGTCCGTCGACCGGCGCAGGGCCGGAGGAACCGGCCTCATAACGCCGTGCGTTCGCCGCGGCTCGCCCCGCCGTGCAGTTCCGTTCGTTCCGTGATCTTGATCCATCGCTCCCTGCCGTTCGTTCTTATGGCCAAGCCCCAGAGTTTCTCCGAACTGCTCGCCGCCGATAAACGCTATAAGCGCGATGCGTACGGCTTCGTGTTTGAAGCGTTGCGTTACGCGCACGATACGCTGGGCTTGGGAACGGAAGCGCCGCCGGATGCGTTGGAAGCGCCGCCGCCGGTAGAGACCTCGCCCGGCGGGCAACGGCATCTCACCGGTCGCGAGTTGTGCGAAGCGATTCGTCGCTATGCGCAGGAGCAGTTCGGGTTTATGGCCGCCACGGTGCTTGAAAGCTGGGGCATTCGCTCGACCGGCGACTTCGGCAACATCGTCTTCAACCTGATCGACATCGGCGAGATGAGCAAAACGAAGCACGACCGGCGCGAAGACTTCGATAACGTGTACGACTTCGACACGGCGCTGCGCCGCGATTACGTCATCGATCCGCCTCGCAACTCGTAAGCCGAAGGGAAGCCGCCCGCGATGGAGCGCCGTCGGTCACAGCTACTGTTCGCCCTGGCCGCGACGGCGATGGTCGCTTGGTTGGCGTTTTTGGCGTACGTCGCCTATCGCTACTAAGTCCGCTTCTCACGGGCCTGCCGCAAGGGGGCAGTCGCCGATGCTCGTCGAGTTCGCAATGCCGGAGTTGGGCCTGGGAGAAGAGCCCGTCACGGTGAGCCTGTGGCTGGTCGACGTCGGCGCCTCGTTCGCGGCCGGCGATCGGTTGCTGGAACTCTCGGCCGACGGCGTTACCGTCGACCTCCCCGCTCCGACGGCCGGCAGCCTGCGGCAAGTGTTCGTCTACGAAGACGACCGGGTTACCCCGGGCATGCGCCTGGGAATGATCGAAGCCGTGGCGGACGACGCTTAGCCGATCGCGCCGAGCATGCGCAAGGCGAGCCGACCGAGCACCAACGTGCCGACGGTCGCCGCGCCGAGCGAGGCCGTCAGCACGGCGCCCCCGGCGATATCCAGTGCGTCGCGCAGTTGCGGGTGGAACTCATCGCTCACGGCCCGGGCCAGCCGCTCGATCGAGCTGTTGAACATTTCCGCGGTGAGCACCAGGGTGATGCAGAACAACAGCACATACCATTCATAACGGTCGGCCTCGAGCGCCAACGCCGCCAGCACGACGGCCACGGTCGCGAAGCCGTGGACGAAGAAGCTGCACTCGCCGCGAAAGCCCCGCTTCACGCCGCGAAAGGCGCAGCGAAACTTCCGACCCCAAGACTGCGGCTGCAGGCGTTCGTCGTCCGTCATCGCCGTGGCTCCTACTCGAGACCGTAAACTCCGACCGGCGGAATCATCGACGCGCCCATCATGTTACGCGACATCCCCGGCAGGAAGCGAGGCTCGATGACCAGCATGCCGGAGACGTTGTTCTTGTACGCATCGTAGTTGAAGTTGAAGCCGACCAGAAACGATTCGCCGATGCGCACCAGCGAGAATGCGTTGCCGATCGTGCCGTTGCCGCTGAAGTCGTAGCTCATGGCGCCGGTGCCGAACCACTTCGGGCTCAGCCGGTAACTGGCCGAAGCAATAAGTACTTGCCCTTCAAACGGCCCGTTCAGCGAGCGATAGCCGAGGTACAGGCTGCCGTTGGTCGGACGATTCAGCGTGGCGCCGACAGACACGGTTTGCCCCCCTTGATCGAAGAAGTCGAATCCGCCGTCGGAGAGCAGCGTGAGGCGATCGCCGACGTGCCAACGGAAGTCGTACCGCGCGAGGCCGAAGTTCTGGCCGAAGTTGTCCCGATCGGCGCGCGGGAAAAACACGGCTTCGGTGTCGAGCGTCACCCAATCGACGATGCGCGTTTTCAGCGGCGGCCCGCGCTTGGTTTGCCAACGTTGCCGCAAACCCATGCGCACGGCCGAGAGATCGTCGGCGATTTCCGCCGAGGGATTCGAGACGTTGCCGCCGAGCCCGCTGCGCAGAGCGTAGGAACGCTCGTCGAACTGCGGCGGCACGACGCCGCCGAAGGTGTTGAACGTGAAGCGCCGGCGGAATTGTTCTTGCGCGTCGTCGTCGAGTTGGTCGTACAACGGAAACTCGGAAAGGCTGCGATTGGCCTGGGCGAAGCTGGCATCGACGTCGAGCACCACCTTGTGGGCGATGCCGTTGACGTTGAATAGTTCGCTTTGGACGTCGCGGTTGACGCTCCAGAACGGCAAAGCCGCGCGCACGCCCCCTTGCCCGTAGAGCCGCTGCTGATCGCTGCCGTCGAGCACTTCGCCCCAGTGGCCGGCTTGTCCGAAGGCATAGGGCGTAACCTTTGCCGGGCCGAGATTCAGCGGCGCGGAAAACTCGTGGGCCGTTACGAGTCGCTCGCCCGAGACGGTCGCTTCCCACGGCAGGAAGGTAAATTTCGCGATATCCTGCGGATCGGTCGGGAACGACGCCGTGCGGAGCCGGGCATATTCCACCGACGTGTGCTCGTTCCAAGTGATCGTGTCGCCGAGTAGACTCTGGCCGAGCAGGAAGTGGTCGAGTCGCGGCAGCTGTTCCGTCTGCGCGAAGTATTGGTTCAAACGCATGTCGGCCGCGATGGCCCAACTGCTGTTGTCGTCGTACTTCTTGAGCTCGACTCCCGTCGATTGGTCTTTAAACGTGTCGTATTCGAGCTCGTAGTATTGTTCGAGGAAGTTCCGATCGCTCATCCGGCCGAGCTCGGTCGTGAGTTGGAAGTTGTCGGGAAGTTGCTGGCGATGACGCTGGAAGAGTCGGTAGCGGAATTTGTGCGCCGGCACCATGTCGCGGCGGTCGCTGCCGAGAATATCGAGTCCGTCGTCGTAGATGGCCCAAGCGTCGGCGATGCCCGCATAAGGGCCGGGGGCGAGGCCGAGGAAGTTGTCGCCGCTATAACTGTAGGTCGTACCTCCGGCCGGGCCGCGCTTGCTGAGGTAATCGAGGCTGCCGATCCAGTCGTGGGTCTTCGGCGCGTTCTTGATGCCGAACACTTGAAACAGATCCAAATCGGTGCGGATCGACTGACCGAAAATCCGGTCGCTCTGAATCTTCACGTTGCGCACGTAGAACTGCGGGTTCTCCAACGTCGTCGAAAGCTTCGGCCAATAGAACACCGGCACCGGTCCGACGAACACCGTATTGCCGGTGCTCACGGCCAAGCGATCGTGCTCGACCATCGGCTCGCCCGTCAGCGGGTCCATCACCGGCTGCCCGGTCATGGGATCCATGAGCGTGCGCGGCGTGTCTTCAAACGTCATCTGGTTGGCTTGCACCTGATAACGCGGGTTCGTCATCCGGCTCGTGGTGAGGCTCGCGTTGTCGGCCTGGAAGCTGTTCATGCCGACTTGCCGAATGACGTCGGCCTTCAGGCGGGCCATGCCGGAATAGCTGGGTACCGGCGCCAGAAGCTCGGCTTTGAGAATCGTGCCGGTGCGCTGGTTGACGTTGTAGTACATCCGCTCGGCGTAGATCGTGCGATCCCCTTCGCGGAACACGATGTTCCCTTCGAGATAGAGTTCCAGCGGCCGTTCGTTCTCTTGCGGGCGAGCCCCGGAAAGGTCGGGCTCTTGCGTGCCGGTCGTCCAGACGACGAGCCGATCCGTCGAGATGTCGAGTTGCCCGAAGCCGGGAAGCCCGTCGATGATCAGGTTCACGCCCGGCGAGATCACGCCGATCCATTCCTGCGGATTGTTCGGGTTCGGAATCCACTTCACTTGCACCTTCACGGCCGAGCGCGAGAAGGCTCGCAAGCGACGGCCGACCGGCGCGAGCGGCGCGGCCGGCGCGACGGGCGTCACGGTAATGTTGGGCTGCGTCGCCGCGCCGCCGGGTTGAGCGGGCATGCCGGGCTGTGCGGGGGTGCCCGGTTGCATTACGGCGTACGGTTGCGGCGCCGACGGAAACGTCACGACCGGCGGCGCGTAATCGCCGGGGAGGCCCGTCGCTCCGGCCACGGGCGAAGAACCGGTCGTGAACTGTGCCGGACGGACCTGCGGATCGAGCAGCGCGTTGCGGCGGGCCTGAGCGTTGACGAACACCTGCGGCAACGTGGCGGGCTGCGGTTGCGGCGCGGGCGTGCGCGTTTGCGGATCGACGTCGGAGGCGAACTCGCCGAACCAAGTGCGATCGCGCACTTCGTAAGTGCCGCCGCTCCGGGCATCGGCGATGCGCACGTCCCCTTCTAGATACGCAACGACGGTCGTGCGGGCCGGCGTCTCTTCGGCGGCCTGCACCAAATCGCCGGGGCGCGCATCGTAGCCGCGCTCGGCGGCGACTGCTTCTCGACGAACCCACAGTACGGCCTCTTGCGCTTCGGCGGCCGCGGCGCCTTGCTGCACGTAGCAACGTCCGCGCAAGACCCAAACGTCGTAAGCCCCTTGTGTCCAGCGCCACGCTTCATCGCCGCCGAAGAGTACGGCATCTTGCCGGTTGCGCTCCGGCAGCGCGATCTCCGAGGAACCTTGTGCCTGAAGCATGCTCGGCGGCAACGCGCCACATAGGAACAGCGCAGTCACCACGGCCGGCGCCCACGAGCGCACGCGCGCGAAGCACCCACGTGCGCAGAGCGACCAAGGTCGCTGCGCAGCGAACCAGCGGAGCAGTCCATGCTCGCGGCTTGCGGTGGGCAAGAAGAGATCCTTCGACGTAGTACTTTCGCGCGCCGGGAAAGGTGTGACGGAGAGCGTCGCGAGAGTCGCTGTAAAACGAAGTGAGCTAGGGATTTATGGAAGTGACGCCGCTCGGGAAAAACGGCGGCGGATTATAGGTGCGGCGCGCCGCGGGGGTCAAGGCAGCTTACGGGCCGCTAAGCCCGGCGCAAGTGCTTATCCGTCAACGCCTTGCACCGAGCCGTTTGCGGTGCCGGCACGCTTGCCGTCTGCCGGCGGCTCTATCGCCCCAGCATTTGCCCCGCCGTCCAGAAGGCGAAGAACCCGAAGAAAAGGGTCGACCACGCCATCATCACCGCCCGCAACGGGCTCATCCGAATCGCGCGCGGGAGTTTGAAGTAGTTCAGATAAAGGAGCAAAGCCGAGTAGATAAACATAACTGCGCCATTCATCGAGGCGGTCAGTTTGAAGAGCAGAATCGCATCGGGAGTTTTGCCGATGAGCGTGATGACGATGGCCGTGGCGATCGTGCCCCAGAGGAAGAAGTAGTAGAGGCGTCCTTCGCTCCAAGCTTTGTTCTCGCGGAGCCAGTTCACCTTCACGATGTCGGTCGAGATGCGGCTCGCGGCATCGAGCACGCCGATCTCGGTGGTGAAAAGAATCGCCGCTCCCATCAGGAGAAATAGCGCGCGGAACGTGCCGCCGAGTTCTTGCTCCACGGCGTCGGCTTCGCCGAACAGGAAGACGATGTCTTTGGAGAACTGAGCGGAGCCGGCTTTGAGCGTGCCGTCGGGATTGTAGAACACGCTGTAGGCGATGAGCGCCAAAGCGAAGAGGCAGAGCAGGCAGGTACAGAAGAACGAAAAGAAATGTTCGATATTGGCGGAGCGCCACCAAGTGCGCCAGCGCGCGAGATTCTCGTTAGTCAGCGGAAAGCAGTAGCCGAGCTCGGAGACCGTTTCTTCTTTGCCGGTGATCGGGCTCGTGATCCGCCCGATGTAGGCCCCCATGCCGTAGCCCTTCTCTTTCACGTAGTTGCTCTGCCCGAGGTTCATCGTGCCTCCCGCGCCTGCGAAGGCGACGGCGCCGAGCAAGAACATGGGGTCGATGCCGGTGTCGACCGTATTGGGAATCTGGAAGGAAGCGAGACCGGCGAGCAGCGCGGTCACGGCGTCGTAGCGAATGAGGCAGACGCCGAGCACGACGACCAAGATCAAGATGAACGACACGAGAATCAGCTGAATGCGCTCGACCGTTTCGTAAATCACGGGGCCCGTCGTAAGTGCGAAGCCGCAGAGCAGCAGCGTGGCGACGGTGATGTGCGGAATGTACGGAGCGTGAATCGAACCGTCGGCGCCGAGCTCGGGTCGGAAGATGAGCCAGCTAATCATCTCGGAAGTGCCGCGGGCCCAAGCGGGAATCATCCAAGGGACGATGTTGAGAAACAGGAACAGTCCCGCCCAATGCTTGCTGAGTCGCGCGAAGCCGGTCACCGCGCTTTCGCCGGTGACCAGCGCCCAACGCGTAATTTCCATATTGATGAAATACTGCGTGACGACGCCGATGACGCAGGCCCAAAAGAAAATGAACCCGGACTTGTAGGTGAGATACGGCCAGAAGATGAACTCGCCGCTGCCGAGCGCGAGTCCGGCGAGCATGATGCTGGGGCCGATCATCTTCCGGAGCGGCAGCGGCTCCGGGAGATCGCGGACGCGGAGCGGCGGCAACACGCCGCGCGGATACTCGGCGAGGTGCGCGCCGGTAGAGGATTCGTCAGCGGCGTCCGACATGGGAAAACGCTCGGGCGTAGAAAGCTGGTGGGGTGCGAGGCCTCCAGTGATACTCGCCCCAACGACCGGAAACAAGCGCCGCCGGCGCCGCTCTGCGCATTCTGTAGGGAACGCCCTCTGGGGCGTTCCGTCCGGGCGAGCGTCGAGCCGTGAGGCCGACGTGTCCGGAGGAATGACCAATGACCAAGCACCAAACTTCAAACAAATCCAAAACCTCAATGTCCTAATGTGCGCTGCCGCGCGATTCGAACATTGCCGCTTCGGTCATTGTTTGGAATTTGGTGCTTGGTCATTGGAATTTACGCGGCAAGCGGCCCGCGGAACGCCGCGGAGGACGTTCCCTACAGCGAGCGTCGGCCTCACGGCTCGACGCTCGCCCTCGGAACGTTACTGCACTACCTTATGCACGATCTGGCCCATGTCGAGCTTTTGCGCCCACTTCTGAATGTTGAGCTTGCGCTTGATCGGCGGATCTTGCGGCGTGAACGCGATCGAGAGTCCGGTGATGCGGACGAGATTCCAATATGCGATGGTGCGGAAATCGAGGTTCTCATGGTCGAGCGTTTCCACCAAGTACTTCGCCATGCCTCCCTTGAGTTGCTCGTCGTCGTAGCTCCAAAGCATGCGATACAACTCCGACCCTTTCACCGGCCCGTGCTGCTTCACCATGGCGCTGCGAATTCCTTCCGCGTAAAACGGTCCCCAATCCTGCGCTTCGGCCAGATAGTTGAGATAGCGTTCCCAGGTGCTGTACCGCTGCGTGGGGTCGTTCAGCGGGGGCATATAGTCGTCGAACATGCCGAGCTGAGCTAGGCAGCGCAGTGCGAGCTGTTGGTTCTCGCTCCGTCGATCGTCGATGAGTTCTTCGAGCGCCACTTTCACGGCCTTGCCGCCGCGCAGCGTGATTTCGACGTAGTCGGCCGCTTGGCGTTCTAAGAGGTCGCGCTCGTCGGCCGTCATCCAAAGCGGCGCGGCGCCGCCGGCCAGCGGCGAGAGATCGGTCGAATCGGTCCAGAGCCATTGGCCCGGGCCGGTGAGCTTCTGCGAATCGCCGGGGCGCACCGACCAGCCGACCTCGCCGCTCTTCACGGTAACGACGAGCGCCCAAGGGAGCGGCGCCGCGGCAGGATCGGTTCCGACGTAGCGGCGGAACACGTGTTCCAGCGCGACTTCCGCGCCGCCGAGCGTCAGGGCGACCCGCTTCGCGCCGTCTTCCAATGTGAGCTGGGTCTTCGGGCCGCCGACGGTGAACATCATCAAGCGCCCGCGCAGCAAGCGCAAGCCGGGGATGCCGGTGGTATCGACCGGCAAGACTTCGACGGCGGTACCGCCGAGCAGGTCGAACGTGAGGCCGTTGCCCAACGCCACTTGCGGACGGTAGCCGGGAAGTGCGAGCAGACGATCGCCGACGGAAATCGCATCACGCGGCTGCACGCGCATCCAGCCGCTCTGCGGATCGAAGCGGAGCAACACTTGCGAGAGATCGGAACTGACGCGCCCGACCTGCTCGATCTTCAGCGGTTGCCCGCTCACGGCGGGCGTAGCCGTGACGGAGGGGGAACCGGTCGCTGCAGGATTGGGAGGCGTCATGGTGCCGGCCGCGGCCGAGCCTGATATTGCCGTGCCGGGCGCCATCGATCCGGGAACCGGCGGTGCGGGAGCGACCGTGGAAGCGGCGGGGGCCGTCGCGGCCGTGTTTAAAGCGGAGTCGGGCTGACGTAAACCGGTCCCGGCGCCGGCGGCAGTGCCGCTCGCGGCGGCGACAGGCACGACGACGGTCGAACCGGCTACGGAAGTAACCGTGCCGCGCGGGGCGGTTGCGAGCGGAACCGGCACGGTTGCCGTAGGTGCGGTGGGAAGAAGCGGCAACGTCGAACTCGGGCGCGGCAGCACGGCCTCGCCGGTCGCGGTAGGCAGCGGCAATGCGGTGCCGGGCTCGTCGATCAAAACGACCGCCGCCGGCGGCTTCCTGTCAAAAATCTTCTCGGCCAGCGGCTGCGCGAAGCCGGGAAGATTGTCGTACGGCACGAGCGCCAGCGCCGCCGCGGATCCGAGGAGGCCGAGGGCGATGAGGATCAGCGCCGCGGTGACCAAGCTCGGGCCCGATTGGGCGACCGGCGCCTCTTCCGGTTGCCGCAGGTAATCGGGCACTTCCGCTTTGCGGCGCGCCTCCGCAGGCGCGCTCATGGCGACGCTTGCCGGGCGCTGCGACCCGCCGGCAGACACAGGGACCGCGGTCGGCAAAGGTTCGCGCACCGGCTCGGCTTTGAGCGGCGCGGCTTGCGGCTCGTGCAACAAGCCGTACATCCGCTGCCGCGCTTGCGGATCGATGTCGGCAGGCTTCACGAGCACGAGCGAAAGAATCTCATGGCAAGCGGCGACTTCGGCCATGTGTACGTCCGAGGTCATGCAGACGTTTTCAAAGTCGCGCACGCCGTCGTCGGAGAGTCCGTAGTCGAGATACTCGGCGACGGTGTTGGGATCGAGCCCGAGCCCCTTGCCGAGCACCTCCGGCGCGCCGATGCGCATCCGCTTGGTGATCTCGCGAATGTGATGCACGAGCGTGGAGACGTTCTCGCTTTCCGCAATCTTCGCCTCGACCGCTTTGGCATCGCCGGGCTCAAGAATGTTGTCGAGGTACGCGAGTAACACACGCAAGGTAAGACGCATGGCCGGAACTTTCGCAAGAACGGAGAAATCAGTCGGTCGGAGATATCGACGGAACGGACGGGCGCGCAACGTGGCGCGTCACCCTTATTAGTGACGTCGCGGGGCGAGTTCCGTACAACAAACTCAATAGAATCCGTAAGTGCATGGGCCACCGCTGTTTAGGGAGCGACTTTTTCGGCAGCCGGGCGGAGGCGGGCTCCGCGGCTAAATGGTATGTTTGACCCCTCTTCCCTCCTGCATCTCCCACCAAACGCGAACTTTCCCGCCATGCGCACCAGCAAGATCAAAGCGAAGCTCCGTCGCAACGAACCGGTCCTCGTGCCGGCGATGCATATCAACGACCCGGCCGTGTTTGAGCTCGCGAGCCTCTTCGGCTTCGACGGCCTGTGGCTCGACATGGAGCATCAATCGCGGAGCGTCGAAACGGCCGGGCAATTGCTGCGGGCCGCGCGCGTCGGCACGTCCGACGTTATGGTGCGCTGCGCCAAAGGCGAGTTCCTGCGCCTCGGGCGGATGCTCGAAATCGGCGCCACCGGCATTATGTATCCCCGCTGCGACAACGCCGCCGAGGCGCGCGAGGTCGTGAAATGGGCGAAGTTCGCACCGCTGGGAACGCGCGGCGTCGATTCGGCCGGCGCGGATAACCCTTATTGCACGTTGCCGCTGGTCGACTATTTGAAGGCCGCCAATGACGAAACGTTTCTCGTCATTCAAATCGAAGACCAAGGGGCGCTCGACCATTGCGAAGAGATGGCCAAGGTCCCCGGCGTCGACGTGCTCTTCTTCGGGCCGGGCGACTACAGCATCCTCAGCGGCTTCCCCGGCCAATGGGATCACCCGAAGATCATGGAAGCGATGCAGCGGATCGCCGCCGCCGCCAAGAGCGCGGGCATCCATTGGGGCATGCCGGCCTTTAATCCGGAGTTTGCCAAGAAAATCTACGACCTCGGCGGCCGCTTCCTCGCCAACGGCTGCGACCAACAAATGATCCGCGCCGGCATGGAAGACTTGCAAAACAAGTACAAGCCGCTCGGACTGACGTTTGACAGAAAGTTCTAGGATAGTTCAGGGTTCGGGGTTCAAGGTTCGAATGTTGGGACGACATAACGCGAAGCGAACGAACCGTGAACCCTGAACCCCGAACCCTGAACCTTCTGCCCGACTCCACGCGCGGTCGCCTCATGGTCTGCGGGGCCGCCGTGCTCTGGAGCACCAACGGGCTGTTTGTCAAAAGCGGCGTGTTTGAAAGTTGGCCGCCGGAGCAGCGTGCGCTGTTGCTGGCCTTGTGGAGGGCCCTGTTTGCGGCGCTCGTGCTCTTGCCGCTGGTGCGCGGCGTGCGTTGGAGTTGGGCGCTCTTGCCGATGACGCTCGCGTTCCTCGGCATGAACATCTGCTTCTTGCAATCGATGGTCTGGACCACGGCCGCCAACGCCATTTGGCTGCAGAACATCGCGCCGGTGTGGGTCTGCCTCTTCTCGCGCTTGGCGGGCGAACCGCTCGATCGGCGCGATCTTGTGCCGCTGGTCTTCTCGGCCTGCGGCGTCGGGCTCATTCTCGCTTATGAGCTGTCGGGCCTTTCCTGGAGCGGCGCTTTCTGGAACGACAGAGCGCCGCAAGGGGTGCTCATCGGCCTACTCTCCGGCCTGTTCTATGCCGCGGTGATCCACTTCCTTCGCCGCCTGCGCGACTTCGACTCCGCGTGGCTCATCGTGCTCAATCTCGCAACGACGGCCGTCGTGCTCGCGCCGCTTCCTGCGCGTTGGGGCCTCTGGCCGACCGACGTCCAGTGGCTCACGCTCGTCGCGTTCGGCGTCGTGCAGTTGGGCGCGCCGTACTTTCTCTTCGCCCGCGGCTTACGGAAGATTTCCAGCCAAGAAGGAGCCGCCATCGGATTGCTTGAGCCGCTGTTGGTGCCGATCTGGGTTTGGCAAACCGAACGGCCGGCGTGGTGGACCATCGCCGGCGCGGCGCTGATCTTCGTCGGCCTCGCCTGGCGCTACCTCGTGCCGCTCGTCACGGCGCGACCTACGGCATCGCCACGCTGATCGGCGTCGGTGCCAAGCAGAAGATCGGAATCAAGAGCGCGACGAGCCCGATGATGCGCCGTGCAATGCCGAGCCGTGCGCGGTCGTTGCGCGTCGGCGGATGGTCGATGCCGATCATGAAGAGGATAAAGAGCATCATCACCCATTGCGTCTGTCCGTACCACGTGATGGCGGCGAGCGCGCTCACGACGAGGCCTCGCGCCAAATAGCGCGACCACCGACCGAAAATCGCATACGCCACGTGGCCGCCGTCGAGTTGGCTCACCGGCATCATGTTGAGCCCGGTGATGAGCATGCCGAGCCAACCCGCGAGATAGAACGGGTTCGATGCGTACACCTGATCGGCCGGCAGCTCCGGATGCAATCGCGCCGCGAGCAGATCGAACAACCAAGGGTTGTGCATCACCAGCGGCGGTTCGGCGCCGTAATAAGGCACGGCCGTGGCGATGCCGTACCAGGCGATCGGCACGGCCAGTATCAGGCCGGCAATCGGCCCGGCGAGCCCGATGTCGAACAGTTGTTTCCGATCGGCTTCGGAGCCTTTCATGCCGATCACGGCTCCCATCGTCCCCAGCGGCAAGAGCGGCATTGGAATGAAATACGGCAAGCTCGCGGGCACGCGGTAGTAGAGCGCCGTGAAAAAGTGCCCCAGCTCGTGCGCCAGCAAAATCGACATGACGCAGAGCATGTAGAGCGCGCCGGTCGACCAATCGACCACGCGCACCGTTTCGCCGGTCGGCAAAATCTCGCCGCGGACCGATCCGGTCCAAAACGTCGACAGGCACGTCAGCACGAACAACGTCACCGGCAACGCAATGCGCCGCCTCTGCACGGGCGGATCATACGTAAAGTCGACCGGCGGGGCCTCCGACCAAGCACGCTCGCGCGGCAACGCATCGGCACCGGAATCGGCAACAGGCTCTTTCAACGCTTAAGCCGCAATAGCAAGGAGAGAATGAAGTTCGCGAATCTATCACGGTAGCCGAGAGAGTAGCTAGTAGCTAGTAGCAGGTTCCTAGAAGAGAGAAGCGCGGCCACATCTGTTCTAGCTACTAGCTACCAGTAACTAGCTACTTCCGCCTCAACACATCTCAATGCTCTTCGAGGTATCGCCGGCCGCCGCTTGGGCGGCGTAGAGGCAGCGGGCCGCGGCCGTGCGTAGTTCTTCCGCCGGGAAATCGCGCGGCGGCATGTTCACCGTCGCCGTGCCGAAGCTGAGCGTCGTCGCGCCGGCTTCTTCCACCGGGCAGATCAAACGGAAGCGGCGGATCATCTCGTTCACCAACTGCAGCGCGCGGCGACGATCGACCCCCGGCAGCACGACGGCCCAACGCTCTTGTGCATCGCGCACAATTTGGTGCGTCGGCCAATCGACCGCTTGTACCGCTTCGTTCAACAGGCCGAGCGTGTACTCGCCCCACAGCGGGCCGAACTTCTCGACCGAGTTCTTAAACCGATCGAGCTCGACCAGCACCAAGCTCAACGGAGCTCGGGCCTGCCGGCAAACGGTGACCAGTTCATCGAGCCGGCTGAGCAGACTTTCCGGGGCCGGAGCGGCGATCGTCTTACTGCGGCGCCGCGCCTTCGCGGCCGTCCCCTCTTTCGTCGGAGCGACGCCGCGCTGAGCCGCCGCGCGACGGATCTCGGATTTGTTGAGCGTATCGCCCGCCGCGGTCGAGCCCGCGTTCGAGCCTTCACGCGAGGAATCATGGCCGTCGTTGCGATGCTGCCCGTCGCCGTCGGCCGTGCGGCGCGCGTCGTCGCGCAGGTCGTCGAAGCCCCCTAATAGTTCGTGCTCTAGCTCATGTTCGAGCTCGGCCTTGTCGCGCGCGTCCGGCTTCTTACGTCGGGCGCGGAGCAACTCTTCGACCACTTCCTCCGACGAGCCGGCGAGCCGCTGATGGGCGCGTTGCACGACTTCGCGGAAAGAATGTTCGGCGACCAGTTCCAAGTTTAGGACGTCGGCCAGTTGGCGGACTTGATCCTGTACGCGTTCGGAGATTTCCGCGAGCCGATCGGCGCGGAGCATCGGAAACTCCGCCGCGTCGTCGAGCATTTGCGGCCAAAGGTCGGTCCGTTCGTCGACCACGATCGCCGAAAGATGGTCGGCCAGCTGCAGCAGTCGGGCCATCGCCGGCAAGTGCCCGGGTTCTTCGTCGGCCGCGTGCACGCCGAGCCCTTGCCGCACGTTCTCGCATAGCGAGCCCGGCAGCTTCCAATCGGTGAGCAGCCGCACGGTGAGGTCGGTGTGATGGAAGCCGTAGTAGCGACGCTCGGCGACGCAGAGGGGCGGATCGCCGTCTTGCGCGCGGCGATACATCGCCAAGTACCGGTCGCCCCCTTCTTGGAGGAACACGAGCGTGCCGAGGTCGCCGAGAAGTCCGGCGATGAACGCTTCCTCGGCGTGGCGATTGCCGACGGCCGCGGCAAGCTCCCGGCAAGCGACGGCCCGCGTGAGCGTGCGGGTCCAATAGTGCCGCAGGACGTCGGCGCCCTTGTTCGCAAACATTCGCTCCGGCAAGCTGAAGCCGAGCGTGAGGAGTTTCAACGCCTTCACGCCGACGAGCGCCACGGCCTGTCCGAGGTCGGCAATTTGCCGCGTGAGGCCGAAGAGCGAACTGTTGACGACCCGGAGGATCTTGGCCGTCAGGGCCGGATCGAGTTCGATGGTCCGCTTCAAGCGCGCGGCGTCGGCTTGCGAATCGTCGGCGAGCGACAAGACCTGCATCGCCACGGCCGGCAAGGTGTACAACTCGCGCGCCCGCGAGGCGAAATCTTCGAGAGATTGAGGACGACGGTTCATGGCGTAACGATCGACGCAGGGGACTTGCGACACGGCGGCGCGGAGCGCGGCCTTTGGGGGCATAGAACTCTACGTCAGAAACGCTCGCCCCACCTCCATGTGGTTCCGTGCAATTGCCGGGAAGGCGACGTTACGATCGGCATAACCGGACTGAAAAGGGGTGAGGGGTGAGGGGCGAGCCAATGCTGAAAGTCGAATGCTGAATGCTGAACAAAGATGAGAACCCCTTGCCTCAATTCAGCATTCAGCACTCAGCACTGTCAGCATTGGCTTCCTCAAGCGGCAACCGCCTTCGCCGCCCGGAGCGTGAAGCACGTGATCTCCGGGCGCATGTTGAAGCGGACCCGTTTGAGATAGCCGACGCCGCGATGGATGTAGAGGTTCCGGCCCGGCGCGAGGTCGAACTCGCCGGACGTGTAGCGGCGGTTCTTCACGGGGAGCAGCGGCGGCGGCAGAAACGGCGGTTTGCATTGCCCGCCGTGCGTGTGGCCGGCGAGCACCCAACCTTGGAAATCGCCCCAGAGCGGAAGGTCGCAGACGTCGGGATTGTGGCACAGCACGATCGTCGGGTCGGCCGGAGCCCCGGCGAGGAGTTGTTCGGCTTTGCGTGCGGAAAAACGTACGCTCCAAAAGTCTTCCAAGCCGACGAAGCGCAAGCCGGCGATCGACGCTTGATCGTTGCGCAGGAGACGGATGCCGAGTTGCGACAGGCGGCGCTGGAGATCGTCGGGCACGTTCTCGCGCCGCCAGCCTCGCCCGTAGTCGTGGTTGCCCGTAATGCCGAGCGTGGCGAGCGAGGCCGGTTTGAGATGTTCGAGCAGTCGGGCCGCATGGTCGACCTCTTCGGCGCTTTCGCACGACATCCAATCGCCGGTCACCACGGTGATCGCCGGCTCGAGCGCCGCCACCGATTCGAAACAAGTGCGGAGGTAGTCGTCGTCGACTAGCCGGCCGATGTGCAAGTCGCTCAATTGCACAAGCGTTTTGCCGTCGAGCGCCGGCGGCAGATTTACAATCGGCAACTCGCGCTCGACCAACTCGACCCAATGCGGCTCGATCCGCCAAGCATAAAGAAACGCAGCCGCCGCGGCGCTCACGGTGCCCAGTGCCGCATTGCGCAGAAACTTGCGACGATCAACCGGCGGCGACGGGTCCGACGATGACTCAACCATGAGTTAAAGGTGATACCGAATGACCAATGACCAAGCACCAAATTCCAAACAAGGCAGACAATGACCGAAACAGAAATAATCGAAACGCGCTGCAACGAATATTAGCTCATTGAGGTGTTGAATTTGTTTGCCGTTTTTGAAAAACCGTTTCCCTTCTCCCCTTGCGGGAGAAGGTGCCCGCAGGGCGGATGAGGGGGCGGATCTACAAGAAAGCGCGTTGCAGTGCAGAATTACCCCTCACCCGCCGCCTGAAGGCGGCACCCTCTCCCGCAAGGGGAGAGGGGAAATGGGCGACGTCAGGGGCGACTCTGAAGCGTCATGATCGATTGGTCGCGACGCATTTCCTCTTGCATTCGAGATTCGGTGGTGATCTCCAGACGCGTCGGCCACCGTGTCTTAGGATCTAAGTCGAATTTCATGGTGTGTTCATAGCGCAGGCCCATACCCTGCGATTCGTCGATCGGCTTACGCAAACGCTCTTCATCGGAAACGCCTTCGCGCAGCGGCGTGCCGTCGATCAACTGTCGAGCATCGATCACCGCATCGGCATAGGGAGGGGCGCGGAAATCACTCAACAGGAAATGATCCGTGACCTTGAGATGCGCACCGGTGAACAGCCACGCGAAAGAGCCGAGCTCTTGGCGTCGCTGTTCTTCGATCGGCTGCCGGAAATGGTACGTTCGTCCTTGTAGGAAAAACAAGAGTTCCAACTCTTTCGCGAACTCCGTCATGAAGTAGCCGTCTCTGGTCACTATGCTGTTGATCAATTTCCGCCACTGTCGAGCCATGTCTTCGTAATTTTGGGGCCATGTCGCCGCTTCGATCCGCTGGAGAACTTCTTTCTTGATCTCGTGAAGGTTTTCAATTTTCTCGACACGGCCGTGGCGATCGAAACGAACGATTAGCGGTAATTCTGCGATCGAGTTGTAGGGAACGAGCAGAGCCGCCGCGGCATCGGAAGTCGGTCCGCGAAATTTCTCGTACGTGCAGCGCACGCGAAAGGCGCCGTTTTCGACATGCGCCGAGATCTCCACCGCAGCTTCGGATGTGACGACGACCGTACTCTTTTGCGCTCCTTCGAGCGTTACGCGGCGCTCGACACGATAGCGCTTTTTCGCGCTGCTTACCGACGGGGGCGTCGAAACGTCGAGCGGTTGCGAACGACGTTCCTCAAGGAGACGTTCCGCTTCGCTTGGCCCGCAGCCGAGGGAGCAGCAGAAAAGAACGAAGAGCAGTGCGAACGCGGGAAGATTCGGCATCGTCGATGACCAATCAAGTAAGGATCAAAGCCTCGATAATCTAAACGCTTCCCAGCGCACATTCGATCATTGAGGTTTGGAAATTGTTTGGAATTTGGTACTTGGTCATTGGTCATTACCAATCGTTAGGACACGTCGGGCTTACGCCTCGACGCTCGCCGGCGGAACGCCACGGAGGGCGTTCCCTACAGAGCCGGCGTGTTCAGTACTTCGCGGAGGTATGTGCCGGTCGCGTTGTCGGCGAGCGCCGCGATTTCTTCCGGCGTGCCGACGGCCGTGACTTGGCCTCCGGCGGCGCCTCCTTCGGGGCCGATGTCGATGATCCAGTCGGCCGTTTTCATGACGTCGAGGTTGTGTTCGATCACGACGACCGTGTTGCCGAGCTCCACGAGGCGGACGAGTACTTCCAATAAGCGACGCACGTCGTCGAAGTGCAGGCCGGTCGTCGGTTCGTCGAGGACGTAGAGCGTGTTGCCCGTCGCGGTGCGGGCCAGTTCGGTGGCGAGCTTGATGCGCTGCGCTTCGCCGCCGGAGAGAGTCGTGCAGTTTTGGCCGAGCGTCACGTAGCCGAGGCCCACTTCCTTGAGCGAGTTGAGCATCCGGTGGATGGCCGGGAAGTTTTCGAAGAAGTCGACCGCTTCGTCGATCGGCATGTCGAGCACGTCGGCGATCGACTTATCGCGGTAGCGCACTTCGAGCGTCTGCCGATTGAACCTGGCGCCGCCGCACGTTTCGCACGGCACGTACAGGTCGGGCAGGAAGTTCATTTCGATCTTCCGCACCCCCTGCCCTTCGCAATCTTCGCACCGGCCGCCGGCGACGTTGAAGCTGAACCGGCCGACTTTGTAACCCTTCTGCTTCGCTTCGCGCGTGGAGGCGAACACCTTGCGGATTTCGTCGAACAGGCCGGTGTAGGTGGCCGGATTGCTGCGCGGGGTCCGGCCGATCGGCGATTGATCGATCTCGATGAGCTTGTCGATCTGTTGCAGGCCGTTGAGCTTCTTGAACGGCCCCGGCTTGGGGCCGGCGCCGAGCAGCTCGCGCCGCACGGCCCGGACGAGCGTTTCGTTGACGAGCGAACTCTTGCCGGAGCCGCTCACGCCGGTGACGCAGGTGAGCGTGCCGAGCGGGAACTTGGCCGTCACGTCTTTCAGGTTGTTGGCCGACGCCCCTTCGATGGTGATGGCCCGCTTGAGGTTGGCTTTGCGGCGCGCGGTCGGCACGGGAATCGTCAGCCGACCGCTGAGATAGCCGCCGGTGAGCGAGAGGGGATTCGCCGATACTTCGGCCGGCGTGCCGACGGCGACGACCGTGCCGCCGTTGCGGCCTGCGCCGGGGCCCATGTCGATGAGATGATCGGCCTGACGCATGATCGCTTCGTCGTGCTCCACGACCAGCACCGTGTTGCCGAGATGCTGCAAGGCGCGGAGCGCGTCGATGAGGCGTTGGTTATCGCGCGGGTGCAGGCCGATTGAGGGTTCGTCGAGAATGTAGCACGTGCCGACCAGGCCGGTGCCGATGCCCGTCGCCAAGCGAATGCGCTGGAGCTCGCCGCCGGAAAGCGTATCGGCGCTGCGGGCCAGCGTGAGGTAGCCGATGCCTACTTGCTCGAGGAACGCCAAACGTTTGAGGATTTCGGTAATGATCGGCCGGGCGATCGGTTCGCGCTCGGCGTCGAACTTCAGCGGCGCGAAGAATGCCCGGGCGTCGCTCACCGGCATGTCGCTGATCGATTGAATGGTTTGATCCGCGAGCCGTACGGCGCGGGCTTCCGGCCGCAAGCGCGAGCCGTGACAGACCGCGCAGGGGATGCTCGTGCGGTAGGGCTCGAGTTCGTCGCGATGGCCGGCCGTGGCGGCGATGTATTCTTCGTCGAGCAAGGCCAACACGCCGACGAACTTTTTACCGCAGCCGTGCAGCAGGTCTTCCAAGTCTTGCGGCTTCAGATTCTTGAGCGGCGTGTTCCAGCGAATGCCGCGGTCGGTCATGAACTCGGCGAGATCGTGCCGGCGACGTTCGATTTCTTCCGCTTCGATTTCGCGCCAAGGTGCAATGGCCCCGGAGCCCAAGGCGAGCGAGCGATCGGGGATGACCAGGTCGGGATCGAAGCCGGAGCGCGAGCCGAGACCTTCGCACGCTTGGCAAGCGCCGTAGGGGCTATTGAAGCTGAACGTGCGCGGCTCGAGTTCTTCGAAGCTGATGCGACAGTTGGGGCAAGCGCTGAGCGTGCTGAAGAGTTCTTCTTTCCAATCGGAGACTTCGGCCGGCTTGGGGGGCTCGGCGTTGCCGGCGGGTGCGGCGGACGCGCCGTTTGGTTTGTGGCCGTTACCGTTACCATTGGCAGCGCCGTGCGATGTGCCGTTTTTCGGAGGGCCGATCGGTTTGGTGCCGTTGGGGCCGGTGCTCTTGTGCGCCGCCGCGTGTGCCGCGCCTGTGGGAGGGGCGGTTTGCACGGCGGCCGGACCGTTGGCACGGGCGGAAAGAATCGTCAGCACGCCGTTGCCGTGCTTGAGCGTTAGTTGCACGCTCTCGGCTAAGCGCGGGCGGAGGTTATCGCGAATGATCAACCGATCGACGATCGCCTCGATGGTGTGGGCCTTGCGCGGCGCGAGCTCGGGGACTTGGTCGATTTCGCAGACCATGCCGTCGACCCGCACGCGCACGAAGCCGGCCTTGCGGACGGCGTCGAGCTCTTCTTGGTGTTTCCCTTTGCGGCCGCGCACGAGCGGCGCGAGGAGAATCACTTTGCTGCCGACCGGCAGGCTTGCGAGGTTGTCGACGATTTGGTCGGGCGTTTGCCGGCGGATCAGCTCGTTGCACTGCGGGCAATACGGCTCGCCGACGCGGGCCATGAGGAGGCGGAGATAGTCGTGAATCTCCGTGACCGTGGCGACCGTGCTGCGCGGGTTTTGCGTGCCGGCGCGCTGGTCGATGGAGATGGTCGGCTGCAGGCCTTCGATGAGGTCGACGTCGGGACGCTGGAGCTGCGTGAGGAATTGGCGGACGTAGACGGAGAGGCTTTCGACGTATTGCCGTTGGCCTTCGGCAAAGAGCGTATCGAACGCCAGCGAACTCTTGCCCGAGCCGCTGGGGCCGGTGATGACGGTGAGCTTGTCGCGCGGGAGGTCGATATCGACGTTTTGCAGATTGTGCATCCGCGCTCCGCGTACGCGGATGAATTCCGCTTCCTCGTCGGCGATTGCCGCGGGGGGCGAACTTGCACTGTCGGTAGTTGCGGAACGGAGGGGCATGCGGGCTCACTACTCACGGCCGGCGCGCGGTGCTTAATCTGGTAAGTGTAACCACGGGGCCCGGCTTTCACAACCGACGGGGATGCGCGAAACCGCCGGAAACGCGGCGTTTCACGGCTTGTCGCAAGCGACGCCGGCTTGAACCGGCAACGCGACGGAGTTACTATTACAACAACGCTACGGAGCAAGTTCGCGACGAGTGTCGTCCGGAACGACCGGCTCGCACCACAGGCTGATGCATATGAAGAAGGCCCGCGCCGCGGAAGAGATCGGCGAGTTGAAAGCGCTTTTGCGCAAGTCGGGCTTACGAAGCACTTCGGCAAGGTTGGCGGTGCTGCAGCAATTGCGCGCCGCGAAGACGCCGCTCTCGCACGCCGAGCTGGCAAAGGAACTCGTGCCGACCGGGCTCGATCGGGCGACCGTGTATCGCAACTTGATGGACCTCGCGGAGAGCGGGCTCGTGGCGCGGGCGGAGCTCGGCGACCATGTGTGGCGCTACGAAGTGCGCCGCGAAGGGCACGACCACTCGGCCGAACATCCGCACTTCGTTTGCATCGATTGCGGCGCGGTGACCTGCCTGACCGACGTGCACGTCGACATCACCCCGACGCCGGGAAGCAAGAAGTCGACGATCAGCAGCCTCACGGAAGTGCTGCTGAAAGGTCATTGCGGGAAGTGCGTGTAGTTGGATCTGGCTCTCTGTAGGGAACGCCCTCCGTGGCGTTCCTTCTGGCGGAAGTGCGCGCCAAGACGCAAGGACGCAAAGCCGGACAAGATTTGGCGTGATCACAATTCGCGACCCGACCGCCTTCGTTCTTCTTTGCGTCTCAGCGTCTTTGCGCGAACTCTGAGTAGAAGCGGAACGCCACGGAGGGCGTTCTCTACAGGAAGCTGCTAGGCAGCGCCGGCTAGGCGGATTGCGGATGCCGTCGCTCGTTTCGTGCCGCTCCAGCAGAGGAATAAGCCGGGCGTACGTTGTTGCGGGCCCATCGGCAGCGGTTCGCAGCGGACGTCGTCGCAATGTTCGGCGAGTTTTAGCGATAGCGACTGCGCGCCGAACCAATGCTCCCACGGATCGCTGAGGGAAAGTGCTTGAAACCGGGCGTCCTTGTCGACGATGACCACGCGTCCGCCGGGGCGCACCACGCGGCAAAGTTCGTCGACGGCGCGGGCCGGCACCAGCGCATGCTCGAGGGCTTCGATACAGAACGCGGCGTCGAACGATTCGTCGTCGGTCGGTAGCCGGAGCAAGTTGCCGCAGACGGCGGCGGCGCGTTCGGGCAAGTGCTCCAAAAGCGCGGCCGAGGGATCGATGCCGGTGAGTCGCAAGCGAGGCGAGGTTTCCACGAGTTCGCGCAGGTATCGGCCTGAGCCGCAACCGACGTCAGCGATGCGCGCCGTGGTGCCGCAGCGGGAGATGGTTTCTTCGGCGAGTCGTCGCACCGCGCGCAACCGTTCATCGGCCGCGGACAGCGGCTCAAGCAACGTATTCGGCGCGGCTGCGAAAGCGGCTTCGACCTGGGCGCGTGCCGCATCGAGCGCGTATTTGGCCGTCCACGCGGAGCCGCCGTGCGGAAAGAAGGCCGCGCCGCGCCCCCAACTGCCGTACCAGCCGCCGGAGGGAAGTTGATGCGCGGCCAGGCACTGCATCGCCGCGTTACCGATGCGACGTTGGCCGGTGCGAAACCAAAGGGCCGCGAAATGGGCAAGGCCCGCCGACGAGGTCCAGCCATGTGTGAGGTCGACGTTGAGCGAACCGTCGCTCCGCACGCAAGCTTCGGCTTGATCTAAAACACGCCGCGCCAAAGTCTCACAGCGAGGATCGATCGTGCCTAGTTCGAGGAGCGCTTCGACGCCGTGCGCGGCGACGTGCGACGCGCACTTGCCGAAGCCGAACTCTTCGCAACGCGCAGTCCGTTCGGCGGCGCGGACTACGGCGAGCCGCCATTGCGGCATCTGAAAACGGCGGGCCGCCGCGGCAATCTCCACGAGCCCGGCCAGCTGTACGGCGGCGGGCGCCCAACGTTCGAAGGCGCCGCCGCCGGTCGGGATGCGGAGCGAGCCGTCGTCGTCGATGCGGGAAACGAGATAGCTACAGGCTTTGCGGAGCGCGGGAAGTGCTTCAGGGAGCGCGCCGTCGTCGACGAGCGTCCGCCAGGCGCGGATGGTTTGTGCGGTGTTGAAGAGTGAAACGTGGAGCAGGCCGGCGTCGGGAATAGAGCCGTCGCGCCGTTGCAGCGCGAGGAGGCTGCGCGCATAGGCGAGCGCCTGATCGCTGTCGCCGAAGTTCCACAGCGTGGGAACCGCGGCCGCCGTGAGGCCGGGGCAAACGGCGGTGGTGCCGCAGGTGGGAGATAATCCTAGGTCGCGGCCGGCGCACTCGCGCAGCCAGCGCAAAGCCCCTTCCGGCGAAACGGCGCGCGGGCTGCGAGCGAGGCGTCGCCAAACGGCGCCTGCCCGACGTTGCAAAGCTCCTGAGACGCGCTCCAACCAACGGGGCCCGGCGTGCGATGTGCCGCGCATGATTCGACCTGAACAAAGTAGACGGTTGCCGAAACCGAAACCTCGGACACTCTCGCAAACTTGCCGACGGCGAACTCTGACTAACGCATGACCTTTAACGAATCTGACTCCCGCGCCACGCGAGACGCAGGAGGAGCTACGAGCACGATCTCTCCCCGGCGCCGCAAAAAGCGACGATGTCGGGCCGCGACTTGCGGCTTCTCCTGCAATGCTTCTTCCAGCGCCGCGAGGTGCTCGTCGCGCGTGACGATGCAGGCCTGCGGATGTTTTTCGAGATACGCATCCAGTTCTTCCGCCGTGCCGACGGAGGGGACATGGCTGCCGGCGTAGTAGACGAGCGTCGGTTCGTAATGGCGGAAGGCGACGAGGTGCGGCTCGGGTCCGACGAGCTTGCGGGCTTCGTCGACGATGGTCGGACTCGTGGTGTGCAAACTGATGCGGCTCGCGAGCCCGGCGGTGAGCGCGACGACAAACAGAAGCGACATGCCGGCGAATGCGGCGGGAACTTTATCGACGTGTGCGCTGCGCGCGAGCCACACGAGCACGCCGCTTCCGGCGACCAACGTGAGGCCGACGGCGCCAAGCCAAGCTTCGCCCGGCAGCAGGTAATGGGCCACGATCGGCAAGCCGGCGGCGATCGCCAGGCCGACGATGGCCGGCGTGTAGAGGGCCCAGCGGAACCAGAGCCGCGGCACGAGCGAGCGCGAGCGGAGCCATTCGTCGACGAGCTTGCCGGTGATCACGGCCAAGGCCGGATAGCAAGGCAAGACGTAGCTCGGCAGCTTGGTGCTCGCCAGCGAAAAGAACGTAATGTAGAGTCCGGCCCAACAGGCGAGGAACGTGTCGGCGGCGCGGGTTTCATTCGCTGCGCCGGTTCGCAAACGGAGCACGAGGCGATAGATGCCGATCGGCAGCAGACACGACCAAGGAAAGAAGCCGACGAGCACGGCAAACACGTAATATACGATTGGGCCGCCGTGCCCTTCCATCGAGCCGGTGAAGCGGGCGACGTTGTGCTTGCCGAGAAAGCCGACGAGCCAAGCACCGTCGGTACGGACACCGACCGCGACGTACCACGGCAGCGCGACCAGGCTGACGACCGCGAGCAGCGTGAGCGGACGCAACGCGAGTGTGGCTGCGAGGAAGCGGGGCGGGGCCAAAGTTTGACCCAGCGTCACGAAGAAGCGGCCGTACCAAGTAGCCGGAGTGGTCACGGCCGGCGATACTTGTTGACGGCGGCAGAGTAGAAAGAGCCCGAGAATACCGCCGGGGAGCACGACGCCGACCGGGCCTTTGGCGAGCACGGCCAAGCCCATGGCGGCGTACATTGCCAGATAGCCGCCGCGGCGCAGCGGCGCGGCTTGCGTAGCCCCCTCGACGCCGCCGAAGCGGACGAAGAGATAGAGCGTGAGCGTGATGCAGAAGATGAGCGTGGAGTCGGGCGTGGCCGCGCGTCCGCTCACGGCGAACATCAGGCAGGTAGCCATCGCGAGTCCCGACCAAAGCCCGACCGAGCCGCCGTACAACCGCCGGCCGAGATGATAGGTGAGGAGCGAAGTGCCGACGGCCAACGCCGCCGACCAGAAGCGCGCCGTGAATTCGGAGACGCCGCCGACCTCGTAGGCCGCGAGCATCAACCAGTACAGCAGGATCGGCTTATCGGTGCGGAGGTCGTAGTTGAATTGCGGCACGGTCCAATTGCCGGCCTCGTACATCTCGCGGGCACACTCGGCGTTCTTCGGTTCGTCTTCGTCCCACAGATAGGGACGGCCGAGCAATGTGAAGAAGACGACCAGCGCGGTCGCGACCACGACGAACTGATGACGGACTTCGAGGCGCATACCCGGGCGTTGCATCCTTGCGGGCTCGCACGGCGTGCATCCTGCACGACTTGTAAGCGCGAGCGAGGCGTCATGGTATGCGTCGGGGGAAACGCTCACAATGCGACTATTTGGCGCGAGCGCCTGACAGGACCGCCGCGGTGCAGGTATTGCCGGCAACTTGCGTTAACCGCTCGCCGCTCGGCAGCTTCCTCTTGGAAGAAACGGTCATCGCCACTACATTCCGCCGACTCCGGCGTTCGCCCCTTCCGGTCCGCTATCCCCCGATTTTTCTGCCGCATGCATTCTCCCGTCGACCGTCGCCCCAACGTCGTTTTGCCGCAAGTTTCGCCGCTGGAGGACGCTTGGCGTTGGCAGACGCCGCTTGCGCTCATGGTCGCCGGCTTCGCAGCGTTGGTGTTTATCGATGGCCCGGTGGCGCGGATGCATCTCACCGTCGACCTGCCGAAGATGATTGTGCAATGGCTCAATCAGTCTGAGACGTTCGGCAACGGTGCGGGGGTTGTGTTCTTCTTCGTTGCGGTAGCGGCACTCGATCCGCGCCGCGCGCGATGCGTCGTGCGGTTGGCATGTGCGACCTGGGGAGCAGGCATCGCCGCCAACGTCGTGAAGCTGACGATCGGCCGCTGTCGCCCGTACCTATGGTTGCAGGGAGACCACGAAGCGATGTCGACGTGGCAACAGTTCCAAGGCCTGCTGCCGCTCGGACTCAACGAGCACGAATGGCAGAGCTTTCCTTCGGCACACACGGCCACGGCGTGCGGCCTGGCGCTGGGACTTTGCACGCTCTATCCGCAAGGGCGTCGGCTCTTCCTCGGACTGGCCGCGCTCGTGGCCTGCCAACGCGTGGCGGGCGACATGCACTACGTGAGCGACACGCTCTTCGCCGCGGCGATCGCCTGGTGCGTCGCGCGCGGCTTGTACGGCGACACCGCGTTGGCGCGCCGATTCACCGCTTGGGAACGTCGCATCGGCGCGGCGTCGCCCGTGGTCGAGCGCCGCGCCGCTTAGACGAAGCTTAGCGCGTCGTCGTGCCGCCGGCGGCCGAAGCGTACTTCGTCCGCAGTTCCGCCAGATCGCTGAAGGCCTTCACGAAGTGCTCGCGGCCGATTGTCGTGCCCGGTTCGCGGGTGATGGTCACCCAGTCGGCGGCGCTGGAAACGTCGAGCAGGAATTGGCCGACCGGAATCGTGACTTCCGTGTTGCCGAGGATCTCGAAGTCGACCATCATCTGGCCCGCACCCGTGGTCGCCATCTTCTCAACGACGTCGGCCTGCACGATCCAAAGCTTCTGAGCGGCGGCGACCTTCGCGGCGTCGAGCCCCGCGGCTTGCATCCGAGCTTCCATGCGGGCGACCACCGCCGCGATTTTCGGCGCACGCTGATCAACGGCGTGCGTGTGGATTTCGCGGAACGCCTTTTCCCATTCTTGAATCATGCCGACCGTCAGGGCGTCGTCGCCGATCGCAGCACGCAGACCGCGATAGACTTCGAACATCCGCAGGCGGTGGGAAAGATAGTCGACCAGATCGATGGCGTCGGCTTCGGTGCGATCGAAGAGCCGCTGTTGCAGCCCTTCGTGAATGCGCTTGAGGAACGCGACCGCTTGTTCCCGCTCGACTTGCGTCAGCGCGGTGCAGTCGGGGCTGACCAGGTACGTCCGGACCGGGCCCCAGAAGTCTTGCGACTCTTGGATGGCGGCGACCAATTGGTCGGGGCCGATCGTGATGCCGTGCTCGGTCGTGGTGGGAAGATCTTGCCCGCTCGCGACGCCGCAAAGCGTGAGCAACAGGGCGAAGGCGGGCGCAATCGACAGAAACCTACGCATACCAGGACACTCCCTTGCCGCCGGTCGGGCGGTGTGCGAAGACAAATTGCGGCGCGCGGGTCCGCCTACGACGGGCGCAGCCAACAATAATTTCGGCCATCCGACGAAGGCGACTACAAAGGAAAAGTGAATTTGGAGCGATGGCTACGGGTTTTCTCATGGCGACCGAGAATTGCGGCGTCGCTAGAATGAGCCCGAACTGCTCGCCGGCATGCCGGCAACGTTTCCTGCCCCGCTCCTGGGCGGGCAGACTCCCCGAGACAAGCTCGGCGGCTAAATGGCCGAATTGCGAACCCTGAACTTTAAACCTGGAACCCTGAACCCCACCGACATGCGTCACCATCCGCTCGATTCGCAACTGTTCGTCGACAACCGGGCCCGCCTTCTTAAGTTGCTCCCCCCGGGGGCGCTCGTGGCTTTGAACGCCAACGACGTGCCGCCGACCAACGCCGACGGCTCGCTGCCGATCGTGCCGAACGCCGACCTGTTCTACCTCTCGGGCATCGAGCAGGAAGAGTCGCTCTTGGTGCTCGCGCCCGACGCTCCGGACGAGAAGCTCCGCGAAATCTTGTTCCTGCGCGAGCCCAACGAACACCTGAAGACTTGGGAAGGGCACAAGCTTTCCAAAGACGAGGCGACGCGGATTTCCGGTATTCGCACGGTGAAATGGCTGAGTGAGTTGCCCGGCGCGTGGCGGGGGCTGATGTGCGACGCCGCGGAGGTGTTCTTAAACTCGAACGAACACAAGCGAGCCGTGGTGGAGGTGCAATCGCGCGATGCGCGGTTTATCGAAGATTGCCGCCGAGAATATCCGCTGCACACATACCGCCGGCTGGCTCCGCTGCTGCACCAATTGCGGTTGGTGAAGTCGGCCGCGGAGGTCGAAGTGCTTAAGGAAGCGATTCGGATCACCGATGCCGGATTCCGCCGCGTGGCGAAAGCGGTGCGGCCGGGCGTGGCCGAGTACGAACTGGAAGCGGAGTTCGTGCACGAGTTCACGCGCAATCGAGCCAAGTTCGCCTATACGCCGATCATCGCGTCGGGCGCGAACGCCTGTACTTTGCACTACATCAGTAACGACCAGCCGTGCGGCGCCGGCGACCTGCTGCTGATGGACGTCGCCGCAAATTACGCCAACTACAACGCCGACCTCACGCGCACGGTTCCCGTCGACGGCAAGTTCACGCCCCGACAGCGCGATGTTTACAACGCCGTACTGCGCGTGATGCGCGCCTCGATCGCCGGTTGCACCGTCGGCAAGCTCCACCGCGATTGGACGCGCGAGGCGCAGCTGATGATGAACGACGAGTTGGTCAAGCTGAAGCTGATTACGACCGACGACGTGAAGAACGCGAAGCCCGACGAGCCTGCCTGCCGCAAGTATTTTATGCACGGCCTGGGCCACCCGCTGGGGCTCGACGTGCACGACGTCGGCGCGATGCACACGCCGTTTGCCGCCGGCTGGGTGCTCACGGTGGAGCCCGGCATTTACATTCCCGAAGAAGGAATCGGCGTGCGCTTGGAGAACGACGTCCTCGTCACGCCCGCCGGCCCGGTGGACCTGATGGCCGATATCCCGGTGGAAGCGGATGAGATCGAAGCGCTGATGCGGAGCTAAACCCCGCCGCTCGCAAATGCGCCTACTCCGTCGCAAACGGGCTCGCAGGCAGGCCGGAGTTGTTTGTCAGGTTGCCGGTCGGCATGTGGGCCCAGTTGTAGCGGGCCGCGGTCGGTTGCTTCACGTCGGGCGACGAGAGGACGACCGTAGCCCCTTCGATCTGCGCTTCGGCAGGTTTCCACATCTTGTCGGCTCCGGCAATTTCGAAGCCCAGCAATTTCGCGCCGCCGGCCTTTAATCCTTCAGCCTGATCGAACGTGAGCACCAAGCGATCGCCGCTTACTGCGTGCGACGCGATCATCGGACCGCTATACGGGATGGCTTGGCCGTACACCTTGGCCAAGGCCCAAAGTGCGAGACGCTTGCCGACGTCTTGCTTGTTGCGAGGATGGATATCCTTCGCTTCGCCGACGTCCGTGGTCACGGCCATGCCGGTGTTCGGCACGGCGAGGGTCTTCCGCATTTGCTCACGTACGACGAGCCACTCCGGTTTGCCGTTGTCGAAATTCGGCAATTGCACCCAAGCAACCGGGAACTCCCCTTGGTTCCATTGGCGGCGCCAGTCGTTCACGAGCAAGGAAAGTTGCGTTTGATAGTACTCGGCCTTGCCCGGCTGAGCGTTGGCTTCTCCTTGATACCAAACGGCGCCACGAATCGCGTAACCGACAAGCGGTGCGATCTTGCCGTTGTATAAACCGCCTACGCCTCCCTTGAGTTTGCGCGTTGCAATCGGATCGCGGGGCTTTTGCGGCAGCGGCTTCTTCGCAGCCTTGGCGGCGGCCACATCCTTCTGCCACTTGGCGACCTGCTTGTCGTACGTCGCTTGCGCGACGACCGGATCGAACTTGGCGTTGGCTTCGTCGATCACGGCGAGAAACGGCTTGAGCTTCGGCTCGGCCCGTTGCGCGTCGGCGGAGATCCACGATTCGATCGGCGTACCGCCGACGGAAGAGTTGATCAGACCGACCGGCTTCTTGAGGGCTGCGTGCAGGTCGCGGCCGAAGAAGAAAGCCGTCGCCGAAAAGCCGCCGACGGTCTCCGGCGTGCAAACGGCCCACGAGCCTTGGCAATCGGCTTGGGCTTCCTTTTCGGCGCCGCTGCGCACCGTGAACATCCGCACTTGCGGCAGATCGGCGGCCTTTTGTTCTTGTTCGAAATTAAAGCATCGGCTGACCTGCATCGCCATGTTCGATTGGCCCGACCCGAGCCACACTTCGCCGACGAGCACGTCACCGACTTCGAGCTTGTTCTTTCCCGTGACGACGAGCTTGTGCGGGCCGCCGGCCGGCAGCTTATCGAGCGTCGCGCGCCAACGACCGTTCACGTCGGCCGCCGCCGAGGCCTTGGAGCCGGCTAATTCGACGGTCACTTCTTCTTTCGGTTCGGCCCAACCCCAAACCGGCACCTTCGTATCGGCCTGTACGACCATGTGCTCGGAAAAGATCGAAGGAAGCTTGACGTCGGCCTGGGCTTGCGAGCCGGCCAGCAAGAGCGACGAGACGACGAACAACGATGCGATACGCATGAGAGAATCCGGAAGAGTGCTTGAATCGGTAGGTAAGCGTGAGCGGGACCTACCAATCTGTACGCTCGCCCGCGGCAATGCAACATCCCGCGCCGCGACCGGGTAAAATCTGACCAAGCATTGCATGCGGCGAGATTGATGATTGGCGGAGTGTCGCGGAAATTCCAATGACCAAGCACCAAATTCCAAACAAGGAAACCAACTCCCATGATCGAATGCCGGTGCGCGGCATCCTGGTTGGTCATTGGTCATTCCGATCCGCGGCTCTCGGCGCTCTGCTGCTTTGCCTCCGTTCGACGACCTCCGCGGCCGAGTCTCCCAATCTCGTGCTGATCATGACCGACAACCATGGTCCTTGGACCTTGGGTTGTTACGGCAACAAGGACGTACGCACACCGCAGATCGATCGGCTAGCCGCGGAAGGGACGCTCTTCACGCACGCCTACAGCTCCAACGCCGTCTGCTCGCCGACGCGGGCCACGTTTCTCACCGGGCTGATTCCGTCGCAGCACGGCGTGCATAGTTTTCTCGCCGGCGGAGCGCCGCAAACGGGCGCAGGTTCCTATTCGACGATCGGCGAGTTTCGTTCGCTCGGGCAACTCTTAAAGGAGGCCGGCTACGCGTGCGGCCTCAGCGGCAAATGGCACCTCGGCGCGAACCTGTCGCCGCAGGCCGGGTTCGACGACCTGTGGATCACGAAGCCCGCCGGCAGCAGCGCGGAGTTCTACGATCAGGAAGTGATCGAAAACGGCGCGGTGCGGAAGGAGCCGGAGTATCTCACCGATCTTTGGACGGAGCGCGGCGTGCAGTTCATCGAGCGACACCAAACGCGGCCGTTCTTCTTGTTTCTCGCCTACAACGGTCCGTATGGTCTCGGTCCGCTGCTTTTGAACGAGGCCCGCAATCGACACCGGGACTATTACGCCGACAAGCTGCTGCCGTCGTTCCCGCGCGAAGAGCCCGACGCGCGGCTGTTCAACAATCGCGACTACATCAACAATCCGGTGTCGATACGCCGCTATGCCGCGGAGATCAGCGCGGTCGACGACGGCATCGGCCGCGTGTTGGAAACGCTCGCGCGGCTCCAGCTCGACGAAAAGACGCTCGTCGTGTTCACCGCCGACCAAGGGCTCGCCGGCGGCCAGCAAGTCTTCTGGGGGATGGGAGATCACACTCGTCCGTTGACTGCCTTGGATTGGACGATGCACATTCCGCTAATCTTTCGCCGGCCAAGAAGCGTGGCGGCGGGGAAACGGAGCGACTTGCTGGTGAGCAATTACGATTTTCTGCCGACGGTGCTGAGCGCGTTGGGCGTCAATAAGTCTGCAGTGAGCCGGGAGCGTCAGCGACCGGAGTCCGGAACCGTCGCCCAATCCCCGGGCCGCGATTTCTCGCCGGCTCTCCGCGACGAGCGACCGCCTCCGTGGGAGGATGTGATGTTCTTCGAGTTTGAAACGGTTCGCGCCGTACGCACGAAGCAGGCCAAGCTCATCCTGCGACATCCCGACGGCCCTCACGAGCTGTATGATCTCGCGGTCGATCCGGGCGAGCGGCGCAATCTCTACGACGATGCCGCTCACACCGAACTACGCGCAGACCTGCGCATGCGGCTGGAAGCGTTCTTCGCGAAGTACGCCGCGCCGGAGTTCGACCTGTGGAACGGCGGGCGCTCGAAAGCACCGCTCCACTCACAGAAGTCGACGGCGGGGCGCTAAGAGATTTACAGAAGTCTGTGGCGAGCGGCGGGGTTTACCCCCCGCCGTCCGGAACGCAATGCAGACGCAGGCCAGACGGCAGGGATAAACCCTGCCGCTCGCTTTTCTATTGCGAAGCGGCCACGCTTGTCGGGCGGCGCACGAAGCGGACTAGGTCGTACGTTTCGCCCGATTCAAGAACGTGGGGTTCGGACAAGTCCGGCAAGTCGGTATCCGATGAGTCGTTCTCAAGCGAAGGCAACGGGCGCGGCGGATAGACCGAAACCTTGTTGTCGCCGACCACTTCCATCTCCTGCCCGCGAACGACGACGGCGGTCGCTTCGTCGATTCCTAGGCCAAGCAATTGCGGGAAGCTCTTCTTGAGTTGCACCATGTCGGGCGCCCGTTGGCGCTGGGTGAAGTGTTGGTCGATGGCGGTGCCGGGGAGGAAGTTGAAGCCGCGCTCATACCCCTCGGCCATCATGATGGTGTTGCCCATCGGGCTGCCGCGGACCAAGTATTCGCCTTGAATCGTCGCCCCGGCGGAACTGCCGCCGATGACGCCGCCGCGCTTGAGGACGTCGTGGAACGCTTCGTAGCAAGCCGTTCCTTCGTAAGCGTCGACGAAGCGCCATTGCCGGCCGCCGCCGAACCAGATGCCGTCGGCCTTGCGGAGGATTTCGAGCAGCGATTCCGACTCCGCTTCGTCGCGCGAACGGGCGTGCACGACGCTGACGCTCTTCGCGCCTGCCTTCGTGAGCCAAGAAGTTTCGGCGTCGGCTTCTTCCGGCTTGTCGCCGGCCGTGGGGACGACGACGATATTCGCTTCCAGACCGCCCGCGAGTTCCAAGAACTTCTTCTGAATCGCGTCGGTCATCCGACCGCCGCCGACGATGAGCAGCGACCCTTTGTCGACGCGCGGCGGCGTGGTTTTTGTTTGCGCTACGGCGGTGCGCGTGGCGGCGCGGAGCGGCGGGCCGACTTCGCCGGCCCGAGCGAGCGCAGCGCGGGAGAGCGCCACGAGGTCGTCGCGCATATGTTCGCGGAGGCGAATGGTCGTGGTCGAACGGGTCGACGAGGGGCCGAGGACGACGTGCGCGTTTCCTTCGCCGAGAACTTTCAGTTCGCGCCCTTGCACGAGCAGGGCCGTACGCTCGTCGACCCCGATGCCGACGAAGCCGGGGTTCTGCGCGACGGCCTTGGCCAAGCGCCCTTGGCGGCGCCGCTCGGAGAAGTGCTGATCGAAAATCACGCCGTTGACGAAGCCGAAGCCGGCATCGAGCCGCGGATAGGTAATGTATTCTTCGACGATCGCCACGTCGCCGATCAGCGCCATGCCGGCCGAGGTGCCGCCGATGACGCCGCCGCGGGCCAGCAAGCGATGCAGCTCGTCGGCCACGGGCGTGCCGGCGTATGAGTTCAGGAGTCGACGTTGCTCGCCGCCGGTAATCCACACCGCGGTCGCCTCACGCAGGGCGCGGGTGAAGGCGGGGTCGGCGGCGACGTCGCGCGAGCGGGTATGCAGACGCGTTATCGAGCGAAAGCGGCGCGCCGTCCAACGGTCGAGCAGCAGATGTTCTTGCACTGTATCCGCCATCACCGAGGCGGTGGTGATGACGACCAATCGCCCTTGTTCGCCGCCGGCGAGTTTGCTGAATTCGTCGTACAGCGTTTCGGGGAGCTTGCCGCCGCCGCATAAGAAGAGGGTGCCGCCGATCGGGGATGTCGGTTCCCGTGAAAAGCTCGCGGCCCGGGTCTCGGGAGCGCCCCAAATGGAAAGCGAACCGACGGCGATGAGATAGAGACCAATCCCATACCAAACAAAATGCCGAATCCTTGGCACGGTCGTCGAACGTTTCATACGTCGAAATCCTCCCTTACTCAGCGTGTCCCTGCACGGAGTTCGTGCTTGAGGGTGCGGCTTGCGACAGTTGCAACAACCGCTTGCTCTCAGCGAGCAAAAACTTCACATCGGTAAACGGCTCCGCACCGATGTCGATCCAGCGCAACCGGCCTGCCGCGTCGACCAGCGCCGTCGCATGCAGAGGTTGCGCTTCGAAATCGTCATAGGCACGCAGCGCTTGGAACGAAGTAAGATCGCCGCCGGACAAAATCGTGAACGCATAATGGTCCGCCGGCTTGAGCGCGGTCAAGGCTGATTTGAGATCGGCGGGCTTGTCGGTGCTCACGGCGACGATCTCGATGCCGGCTTTTTTGAACTCTTCGGTCAGCGGTTGCACTGCTTTCAGCTGATCGACGCAGTGCAAGCAACCGAAACCAAGATAAAATATAAAAATCACATTGCGCCCTCGATACTCGCCGAGCGCGTGCGATGCGCCGTCGGCATCGACGATGGTGAAGCTCGGCGCGAGCGACGGCTCCCAGCGGATCGGGCCGAGCGTATCGAGCGCGGGTCGCGCGCCGACATCGGTACGCGTGGCCGGCGGCGTGCGCCAATCGGCGGGAAATTTTAGTTGCGCCGCCAACGGCTGCAGCCGCTCGAACACGGGCACGTCGAGATCGGCCGCGCCGGCCAACGTGCGCAACTCGGCGAACGTCTTCTCCGCTTCCGCTTGCTTGCCGCACTTCCAGAGAACGTACGTGAGGTTGGCCGTCGGCACGACTTGCTTCGCGCTCGCGCCGTAAACGGCGCGGGCCAAGCGTTCCGCTTCCTTTTGGTTACCGGAGAGGAGCGTGACGCGCGAGAGGTACTCGCCGCCGGTGATGCCGGCCTTCTTGAGCTGCGCGAGCGCGTCGGCGTACTTCTTCTCCGCGACGAGACTACGAGCACGGACGTCGGCCAGCGCGGCTTCGAGTTGCGAGATCTGAGCGCGAAACGGATTGAGCGCGTCGTTGCGGGCCTTGGCGACTTTTTCTTTCGGCTCCTTCTTCTGCTTGGCGGCCGCTTCGGCTTTGTCTCCGGCCTCTTTTTGGGCCTTTTGCTCCTTCGCGAGCAGCGTTTCGAGCTCTTTCTGATAACGCAGGCCGGCCTCGGAATTGCCCGCTTCCAGCGCTGCGACGCCGAGCACGCGGAGGTGCTTGGCCTTGTCGCGCGGCAGCTCGGGCATTTCCAAATACGGCGTGCCGACGAGCGCGAGTAGGTCGTCGTAGAGTTCGAAGCGTTGCAGGAGTTCGACGAGCCGGGTCCGACCGTATTGCGCGGAGCCGTTCTTCGTGAGGACGTTGTACTTCGGATGGCGCGGCATCTCGATGAGATTCTTCGCGAGCTCGACGCCGTAGCGCACGCGGCCGATGTTGCTGAGGTCGCGGATCAGCCATTCGTGGTTGTGCGCGTAGTTGTGAATTTGGTCCGGCAGCACGCGGTCGCGCATCATGTAAGCGTGATCGGTGCGCGAGGCCGCTTCTTGCTGCCACGCGGCATCGTCGAAGCGTTGCAGCTTCGAGAACGTGTGGCCCGGCATGTGCCACATATGGGCGATGCCGGGAGTCGACTGCCCGCCGAGCGCCGCCGAACCGAGCGCTCGCACCGCCTTCTGGTCGTCCCACAGATGAATGCGGTAATGATGGATCGGGTGCATCGGGTTCTTCTCAAGCACCTGATCGATCAACGCGTCGACCGCTTGATAGCTCACGATCGGCAACGGCCCGCGACTCTGCCAGATGAAGAGCACGAGGTGGGCCTTGGCTTCGATATCTTCCGGATGTTCTTGAACGATGTTCTCCAAGGCCTTGATGAGCGCTTGGCGCCGGTCTTTGTCGCGCGTGGGGTTGGGCTTGGTGCTCGCTGCGGCAGGTGTCGGCGGCGTAGCGGGCTTGGCCACGGCCTTTGTGTCCGTCTTCGCGTCAGCCTTCGCAGCAGCGTCGGGCTTCGCTGCGGGTTCCGTCTTCGCCGCGGGCTCAGCCTTTGCTTCCGGCTTCGGGTCGGGCTTGTGGTAGGCGGCCCAAGCGTCGATCCAGAGCCGTTCGCGCGGGCTTGCCTGTTCGCGGCGCTTCACTGCTTCGGCGATGAATTTCTCGGCGCGCTTCGCGTTGTTCGTATTCGCTTGGCACATGCCCCAATAGGCCATCGCGCAGTCGGGGTCGAGCGCCGCGGCTTGGCGGAACGAGCGCTCGGCTTCGAAGTACCAGAAGCCGTGGAGTTGCGCAACGCCCTGGTTGAAAAACTTCTGCGCCTCGGCGTTTTTCGTGGTTACGGGAAACGAAACGTTCCCCATGCCGGGCATCAAATACGCGGCTTGCCGGGGCCCTTCGTTGAACGCCTCGCCGTGGTAGGAGTGACCTTCACGGAGCGTGGCTTCGTCGTCGTCGCCGGCTTGTACTTCGGTCGGCGACGCGGAAACCGCCTTCGACGAAACGTCCGCAGCCGTGTTGCTGGAGGGTGCGGCGGCCGGAGCGGGAACAACGAGGCCGACCACGCATAAAGCGGCGGCGATCATCTGCGTCGAGATCTTCATAGACATTGGCTTTCGCACGATTCTCTATTGCAACAACTATTTCGCTCGCAACAACTGTTAGCGTTTTCTTCTGGGACGTTTGGGGTGACAGGGGGCGGAGAGTTATGGGTTTTTCAAATGCTGAATGTCGAATGCTGAATGCTGAACAGGAATTTGGGTCGGCATGGAGTTGTTCTGCATTCCGCATTCAGCATTCTGCCTTCCTCACTTCGACCCCTTCGCTTTCACCGGCAGCGGGGCGCCGAGCGTGTCTTTGTTCGGCGTGAAACCTTTGCCGTCGAGGTCGATGTAGATCGGGTTCGACACCGCGCACGGTTTGTCTTTCGCGTGTTCCGGGCCCATCACATGGCCGAGCGCGTGCGCGTCGCCGATCGTCGCCACAATGATGTGGGCGTCCGCTTCGAGTTCGAAATCGAGTTCGCGGTCGAACTTCAGTACCCCGTCTTGGAACGCGTCGGGGTTGTCCTTCCGCGTGAAGTTCAGCTTCGGCAGCGGTCGACCGTTGACGAACACCTGCACGCGGTCGACGTCGAGCCAGTTGGGGCATTGCACGCGGATCTTCAATTTCACTTTCCGATCGGCCGCCACGAGGTCGCCGCCAGGGCCGTCGCTTGTTTCCTGCTTGCCGTCGTTCGTCGTGGCTCGCACTTCGAGATACGGCCCGTTCGTCATCACGATGTGCCCGTGCTCGGCGGCATGCACGACGTCGTCGGTCTTGATCTTCGCCGGGTCGTCGGTCGGGCTCTCGAAGTAAATGCGGAGCCAGCCGGAGCCGTGGATGTTGTAATGCGCGTCGGTGTTGACGACGCCCGGGATGCGGTGCCCTTGGTTGAGCAACTGCAGCCAATTGAAGATGGTGTTGTTCTCGGTCTTATCCTTGCCGAGGAGCGGCTCGCGGAAGATCTCGTGCGGCGGGTGCACCTCGACGACGTCGATATGCGGCAGCGCGTTGGTGAAGAAGCCGGCGTCGGGCTTGCCGTCGCCGTCTTTGTCGTAAAAGAGCCAGCCGATATCGGGGTGGTTTTGCTGGATGAGCTTCGCCGAACGGTCGTCCCACATCGCCAGATGCGCGACCTGTAATTCCGGATTCGGGTCGGCGACCGGTCCGCCGCCGTCTTGGTGATGTTCGTGGAGCTTCAGGGGAAACGCGTTGAAGTGCGAGGTCGGCAGCGGCGCGCTGGTGAGTTCCATGCCGACGCAGGTGCCGAGCAAATGCTCGACCCCGAGCCGCTTCAAGTGCGGCGTGTAGGTCGAGAGGCGATTGTGCTCCGTGCACGGCGCATATTCCACGTGCTCGCACAGCAGATTGAGCACGCGGCCGAACTGGCTGGAGACGTTATCGCCCGACGGACTCGAATGGCTGTGAAAATCGGCGCTGACGAAGCCGGGCGTTTGCACCGAGCGCACCAGCTTCGCAGTCAGCGTCGCCTGCGAACCGGAGTCGACCGTGAGTTTTTGCTCGACGATGTCGTACTCCGGGCCGTAGCTCACGGTGCAATCGTAATTGCCCGGCGGAATGGCGAGCGTGAACTTACCGTCGTGCGCGTAGTAGAGGTTGCCGACCGCGTGCTCGCCGGACTTATCGAAGAAGAACGGGTCTTTGGTATCGCCCGTGCCGCGGAACTGCACCTTGCAGGGCGTCGGCCCTTCGTCGGCATTGGTGATCGTCGCCCCGACGGTGCCGGCCGCGGGGAGCGTGACGACCGTGGTCAGCGCACCTTTCTCGAGCGTGAGCGTTTTCGCCTGGTGCGCGGGAGAAGATACCGTCAGTTCGCCGCCGTCGGCGCGCGGCAACGTGATCATGCCGCGCGCGTCGGTCTTACCGGCGGTCACCAGCTTCTTGTCGACCGACACTTCCACGAACGCATCGGCTACCGACTTATTGAGCGAATCTTTCACGGCAATGGTCGTCTCGGCGGAGTCGCCGCTCTTCGCGGCGGCGAGCACTTGCAGCTTGCGGAGATCGTCGGCCACGTAGAGCCGGCGCGTGAGCGCCACACTTCCCTCCACCGGCACGGCGTACTCGTTGGCGCCCGGCTTGGGATCGAGATCGGCGACGGCCTTCACGCCGGCCGGATATTGCGTGGTGTGCTCGGCGTCGACGATGCCGTAGGCCGCGTTCCACCACCGTTCGTAGAACCACGTGAGCTTGCCGGTCGAGCCTTTCAGGTAGCCGGTACCGTCGGTGCGCGTTTCGTCCTTGGCGGTCACCTTTTGCAGCTTCTCGCTCGTGTTGAGCAGACGCGTTTCGACGAGCAGAAAGTCGGCGTCGTCGGCCAGCGTATAAGTCGTCTCCGCCGAGACCTCGTTTTCTTTAAGCACCGCCGTGAACTTCACCGACACGCTCTTGGCCGACGTGCGCACTTCCGGGTTCGGAAACTCCGGCGTCGTATGCACGGTGCGCCAGTTCACGGCCTTGCCCAGCGGGAAGAACGCGCCGAGCTGGTCGTTCTGTTTGTCGCGGGCCGAGAAGTCGATGAGGCAGCCGCCGACGTTTTTCACCGTCATGTTCGCGTTGCGGGTCGGCAGCGGCTGCGCGACGACGGCCACCAGCCGGTCGTTGCGTAACACGAGGTCGCCGTAGATCGCGTCGACCTCTTTTCCCGCCGGGGCAAATTCTTGCCAAGTTGCGGGAGTGAGCACGGCCAACTCGGCGGCCGAAAGGCTACGAGTTTCCTGGAGAAAACCGGAGGCGACGAAGGCGAGCGCGCAGCAGCAGGCGAGGGCCTGCCCAAGGGGGCGATGCGGCATGGCGGGGTCTCTGCGAGGCGGGGGGCTAGGCGAGTCGTGCAACCGTAATCTTCGGCCGGCCGGCCGGCCGCGTCAAACATCTTTCGGGCCGGCTAGTCTCAATCGGCACGCGCGGCGAGCGGTCGGCGTAAGCCGGCCGGTGGCTACGCATTCACGGAGCGAGCAACACGCACACTTTTGCTCCGGTTACACGGCAGGGGTAGACTGTGACGCTCCGCCTCACACGCTTCTGCCCCGCCCCCGCCTTGCGAGCCCCGCCATGCATCGAATTCTCTCCGCCCGTTTGCTTGTTCTCGCCTTGGTTTTGTGCGGCCTGGTTGCGAGATCTTCCGTCGCGGCCGAATCGACGGGCTATCACGTCGGCATCGCGAAAGTGGAAATCACGCCGAGCTATCCCGTACGTTTGAGCGGTTACGGCAATCGCACGGCCGAGGCGACGGAAGTCGAACAACCCCTGTTCGCGAAGGCCTTGGCGATTCGCAACGGCGACGCCCCGCCCGTGGTGCTCGTCACGGTCGACACGCTCGGCGTTTCGGCCACGATGACCGAAGCGGTCGCTGCGCGGCTTCAAAAAGAGATCGCCCTGCCGCGCGCCTACCTCGCGATTTGCGCGTCGCACACTCACAGCGCTCCGGCCTTGCCGAGCGTGGCCGGCCTGATCTTCTCGCCCGACCTGCTGCCGGCCGATCACTTGGCCCACATGCAAAAATACGAGCGGGAACTTACGACGCTGCTCGGCGACCTAGCACTGGAGGCCGCGCGGAAGCTCGAGCCGGCCGAACTCTCGTACGGCTTCGGCACGGCGAAGTTCGCCGTGAATCGCCGCCTGCTCAAGGACGGGCGTTGGAGCGGCTTCGGCGTCGTGCCCACCGGCGTGGTCGATCATACGCTGCCGGTTTTGGTCGTGCGCGACCCGTCGGGAGACAAGCTCCGCGCCGTGCTCATCAATTACGCCTGCCATTGCACGACGCTCGGCGGCAGCTTCAACAAGCTCCACGGCGATTGGGCGGGCTGCGTGCAAGAGCAGCTCGAACGCGAACATCCCGGTTGCACGGCGCTGGTGAGCATCGGCTGCGGCGCGGATGCGAATCCCGAGCCCCGCAAAGACGATCTGACGATCGTGCGCGGGCACGGCGACGAGATTGCGCGCGAAGTCGCCAAGCTGCTGAAGAATAAAAAAGCCTGGACACAGATCGCCGGCCCCGTCGCGGCGAAGCGCGAAGAGTTTGATCTGCCGCTGGCGGAGCTGCCGTCGCGCAAAGTGTTTGAAGAGCGCGCAGCGACGAAAGGGCCGATCGCTTATCACGCCAAGGTGCAGTTGCAGCGGCTCGACGCCGGCAAGCAGCTGCCGACCACGGTCCCCTACTCCGCGCAAACGTGGACCTTCGGCGACGGTCCGGCGATGGTCTTCCTGCCGGGCGAGGTGGTCGTCGACTATCAACTGCGCCTCAAACGCGAGCTCGACGCGAAGCGACTCTGGATCAACGCCTACGCCAACGCCTCGCCTTGCTACATCGCTTCGAAGCGCGTGCTCGGCGAAGGCGGTTATGAGGTCGACGGCTCGATGTATTACTACGATCAGCCGCAGCACTTTGCGCCCGAGGTGGAAGACACGATCATCGGCCGGGTCCGGGGATTGCTACCGCCGTCGTACGCGGCTTCGGTGCGATGGGAAGCCGACGTCGCAAAACTGGAAGCCCGCGATCAAGCCGCGGCGACTCCGCCGGGGGGCATTCTGTTCATCGGCAGCAGCACGATTCGGATGTGGAAGACCGACTCGGCGTTTTCCGATCTGCCGGTCGTCAACCACGGCTTCGGCGGCTCGCAGATTATTGATTCGGTGTACTACTTCGATCGCCTCGTGACGCCGCTCCGGCCGCGGCAGATTGTGATGTATTGCGGCGGTAACGACCTCAATGCGGGCAAAACGCCCGAGCAAGTCTGCGGCGACTTCGTCACGTTCGCGCGCCTGGTGCGCGAGAAGCTGCCGCAAACGAAGCTGACGTTCCTCGCCATCGCCCCGAGCGTGAAGCGCTGGCCGCAAATCGAAAGCCAACGGGCCGCGAACAAGCTGATCGCCGCGGAGATCGCCAAGCTCGATCCGCAGCAAGCGGAGTTCGTCGCCGTGGAAGCCCGCCTGCTCGACGCCGACGGCCGACCGCAACCGAGCCTGCACCTGAAAGACATGCTCCACTATAACGACGCGGGCTATGCGATTTTGAACGAGATCATTCGGCCGTATTTGCGGTGACAAAACCTCTGCCGC
>PNKZ01000031.1:17500-52644 GCA_013822735.1 Pirellula sp. | reverse complement strand
GACGGTTTCCTAAACCGTAGGTCGTTGGTTCGATTCCAATCGGGGGTACTTGGTCGTACGCGGCGAGTAGCGGATCGTCGTTTGCGTTGACGCGATGTGACGATTGACTTCGCGGCCTAAGTTCCCTTCGGAACCACGGCACCATGAATGTGATAGGTCACCGAATTCGGCGCGACCGGGTCGTTGATGTGCGGGCGTTCTTCGACCGTGAGATGGTACTCTTCCGTAGGGCCCGTCATGAGTGCCATGAACTTATCCACGTATCGCAGCCGATCATCGATGCGTTTTTGGATTTCGGCAGGCGTTAGGCCGGTCGACGAGCCGACATCGGCGTCGAACTGAAAACGAATCAGCTTCGTTTGCGGCGTGACGTGATGAATGAAGAAGTCGTCTTGCTGACGCCATTCCGTGTCGGGCTTGGCGTGCTGATCAAAGAGTCGATGGACGACGTCGTGCTTATTGCGCCCGTCGTCATGAAGGCTGTTAAGCCGGTCTTTGAAGACGTCGATATCGAGATTGAATCCCACGGCGATCCTCGCTTTTCGTCGGTCTGGTTGCGATGCTCTGCTGGGTGCCGAAGCATCGCTATTCTAGACGCGAATTAGGGATGATCAACCGTGGGCCGTCATTAGGCCTGGGCCGACATGCTCACCGAAGCCGCGGCGCCCGGGGCGTAGGCTTGTTGCACGGTCGACGTACTCATTGAGAACGAAATCGACGATGATTGACCTGCTTGCTGGGTACCGCCCATCATTGCGAGCATCGCCAACATCTGCATCGGGTCCTGCTTGTCGTCGGACTTTTCGCCCTTTTGCATCAGGAGGGATAGCGCTAACATGGCCATGGGGTCCATGCCCGCCGCACCGGCCGTGGCTTGCATGCTTCCGGCAACCTGCATGCCGAGGGCACCGGATGCCATGCCTGTTGCCGAAGCGCCCGCGACGTCTGAACCCGCTGACGCGTAGGTTCCACCCATTGCAACGGCGCCACTCACGCCAGTCGATGCAAAAGAGACGTTTGCCGAAATGGGAGCAATGCCCGACATAGAAAGCCCCTTGAAATCGTGTTCGAAAACCGCGCCGAAGTCGGCGACGGAATTCCACGCTAATTAGGGGCCGGATCTCGGCAACGAAGATCTAAGGTTCCGACGGACGATTTCTGACCAGACGAAGCGGCCAGGCCTGCGCAGACGTCAGCACCGCCACAATCCGAATCGATGCCTGACGGATCTTGTGCTCGCAAGGAGCGGAAATCGCCCGAACGCCGCAAAGGAGCAACGCGCCGGGTTGCTCGACGCGGCATCATTCGCGTGATGCCAGTCAGTCGGCCGAAGTTGGCTGCGCTTCGCTGACGAATCGGCAACCGACTAAATACCAGCCGTCGCCTGCCGGCCGACACCATACGACCTGCGCTTCAAGCAGCAGCGGCGCTTCACAGTGATCGATGGTCAAGCAACACAAGTCGCCTGCATGCAGCGATTCTTCCGCCAGCAGGCCGATTCCGGATCTCGAGATTTCGCGGGCAAATCCTCGCACCGTCCGGCGTGCAGCATCGCGCGGACGCAGCCGCACGGGGGCCGAAAACATAAACCGAGGTTCCGTTCGGCGATCTTTGCCGGCCTCGAGACCTCCGACCTGCAGCAAATGCTGCAACGTCGCCAAGGGGAGTTGAAACGCGCTGGTTTCCAATTGCGACGACGGCATGGCTTACGGTCCTCGGCAAGATCGGCGCGGTCATGACATCGGTCGGTGAATCGACCGACGCACGCACTTTGCCGCTATACAAACATACCGCACGGAACGGCCGCGAGCGCCCGGCGGAGCACGGCGCCTTGCGACTTGCGTGATTCCGTCGCGATAGGTTTGCCGTCGGTAACGATCGTCGCGGTTCCGACGGTAACTCCACTCGCTTTGGCTAAGCGCGCTACTTGCGCCAGACGGCCATGTTGCCGTTGTCCGCCATTGGCAAGAACGGTCGGAATTGCGAACGGGCGTTTCGCATAGCGCTGCCCGGATAAATCGTTATGCCGAATGACAGATTCCAAATTTCCTCTTGGCGGCCGACATTGCCTCCCGAGCCGGGCAGCACGTACTCGACGGCTCCCGTAACTGCCACATACTTGTTCACGGCAACCTGCACGTTGGAGCCGTACGAGATATCGCTCGGCGATTCCGCCAAACCGGCGAATATGTTCGTGGAGGCCCAATCGCACCAGACCCGCCGCCAATAGAGGTTGCCTTGTAGCAACGTTTGGAAACGGTTTTGCACCGCGGGCGTGCCGATAAAGGCTTCGTCGCGCGCTTGCGGCAGGGCGGCCCAAACGCCGATTTCATTCCCCGGTTCGTATTGATAAGAACTGGCCACGCGGAATTGGCTGTAGTGCATATCGGAGTAAAAGTCGTCGTAGAGCCAGTCGTGCGTGATGCCCCAGCCGAAGCCCGCGCCGCACGGTCGTTGGAAGATGCCGACCGACGTGAAGTTTTGAAAGCGATCGTTGTCGCCGGTGTACTGCGAGCCGCGCCAATCATACCAACCCGCGGTGGCGCCGATTTGGCCGCCGATGCCCCACTCACGCAACAGCGGAAACGCGCCGAATGCTCCGACGCGCTTGCCGAAATTGGCGTTGAGTCCGTCGAGATCGACCGGATTCTTGAACGCATCAAACATTGAAATCAGCGCCACATTGTCGAACATCCCTTCGCTCGGCGCGCAGCCCGCGGCCGGCGGACAGCAAACATTCGGATCGCACGATTGCTGGCCGTACGGACTATAGCCGGGCTGCGGCATGGACGATTGCGCCGGGGCCGTGGCGCCGCTGGAGATGTGCGGCAGCAAGCTTGCCACCTTGGTCGGAATCCAGGTGGTGAACGAAGGCGGCGACTGCGGCTTCGCGTAGGGCGAGATCTCACTGCGGGTAAGATTTCCCGGCGGCATCGGCTGGCCACCGTATTGCGGTGTGGTTACCTGAGTCTGCGTGTAGGTCGGCTGGCCGATCGGAAGTTGCGCGGTGGATGCCGTGTTGTAATTCGGCGCTCCGTAGTTTGGCGTAGCACTGTTCGGCGCCGGATAGTTCGGCAGCGTGTAGCTTTGCGGACCCGCATTGGCAGCCATGGTGCCGCCCGCGTTCGGGCTCGGAACATACGGCGTGGCAATCGGAGCGCTTCCCGGAGCCGTCGCGGCTGCCGGCGGCTGCGTTCGCACCGGGTTGTACGGCTGCATCACCGCTTGGCCTGCGTTCGCGGGAATGGTGGGCCCGGTTGCCGGCGCGGCATTCGACGGCGCGGCGTTTGAAGGCACCGGCAACTCCGCCGGTGTCTGCGTCGGCGGTAAGCTGACCACCGGCGGCGTCGCATAGTTTGTATTGGGCGAGAAGCCGGCACCGGCCGGCCCAAAGGCGGGACCGGAGCCCCATTGCGCGGAAAGCACGGCACCTTGCGCCGCGGCCCACAGAAACACCGCCGTGGTTTTCCAGGAAATCGCCATGTTTCGACCTACCGGCACTTGGAAATCGGATTACGGACCACGTGCGAACACGTTGCCGCGAGAGGATCATCTGTTGACGTCATCGGAACCGTTACCGTCGGCAAATCAGTATCAACCCCTTCCCCCGGCATGACTGGTACAACCGTCAAAGTCGTCGCGACGTAATCGCCCCTTTTCTTGGCAAAAACCGCATCCCAAATGCGAGGCCGCAAAAGATAGGAAAACTTTGCGGGTGCATGCATAATCAGACCAACGCCCCGCCTGTTGGCCCGCACCTAGACACGCCACTATGAACTCTCCCCGCCTGTTCGCGATTGCCGCGACCTTGCTCGCGCTTTTCAACTCGACCCTCGCGCCGTCGTCGGCCGCTGAAGACGTGCTGCTCCCCTCGCAGCCCAATCTTTCGCCCGACGGTTCCCGCGTCGCCTTTGCCTGGCGCGGCGACATCTGGACCGTAGCGACGAAGGGGGGCGCCGCGCGACGTCTGACCACGCACACCGGCCGCGATCAGCAGCCGAAGTTCTCTCCCGACGGAAAGCAACTCGCCTTCATCGGCGACCGCGGCGAGGGCCCGCAAGTGTTCGTTATGCCCGCCGCGGGCGGCGAGCCGATTCGGCAAACGTCGCACTCCGCCGGCTACGCGCTCGAAGGTTGGTATCCCGACGGCAAGTACTTGCTCACCAGCGCAACGCGCGATCATGGTTGGAAGAAGGGTGAGCGCTTTTTCCAAACGGCCGTCGTCGAAGATCATAAGAACCAACGCGCCGACCAACTTCTCTTCGACGACTACGGGACCGAGGCGTCGCTCTCGCCCGATGCCAAGCAATTGCTCTTCGTGCGTGAAGGTGCGCCTTGGTGGCGAAAAGGTTATGTCGGTTCGCAAGACGCGCAGATTTGGCGCTACGATCTCACGACGAAGCAATTCACCAAAATTGTCGCCGCAGCGGGCGGTTGCCGCTGGCCGCTGTGGAAGCCCGACGCCTCGGGCTTCTACTACATCTCCGGTGAGTCGGGCATTCTTAACCTTTGGGAATACGATCTGAAAGCCGGCGTCGGCCGCCAACTCACCCACTACACCGACGACGCAGTCACCTATCCCACGCTCGCCCGCGACGGCCGGACACTGGTCTTTCGCAAGCTCTTCGATTTGTATTCCTTCCATCCTGCCGAGAAGGTCGAGCCGCGCAAGATCCGCATTCTTGCCGACGTGGACGACTTGCCCGAGGCCGAACGTCGTGTGAGCCTGACGAAAGCCGCCGAAGCCGATTTCACCAACGACGGGCTCGAAATCGCGTTCATCGCCGGCGGCGACGTTTGGGTCATGGACACCGAGCTGCGCGAGCCGCGGCAAGTCACCGCCACGCCGGAAGAAGAACGCGATGTTCGTTGGAGTCCCGACGGCGAGTCGTTGCTGTTCGTCAGCGATCGCGACGGCCAGGCCGACATTTGGCGGGCGAAGCGTAAGAACACCAAACGATTCTGGTGGCGCAACGATGAGTTTCCGGTCGAACGCGTGACGCACGACGCCGATGTCGAATCGTCGCTCGAGTTCGCTCCCGACGGCAAACGCTTTGCTTACGTGCGCGGCCGCGGCGAACTTTGGACCCGCGCAGCCGACGGCGGCGATCCGAAGCAAATCTTCGAAGCGTGGGAGGAACCGCAATTCGATTGGTCGCCCGACGCGAAATGGATTGTCTACGCGGCGTTCGACGAGGAATTCAATCGCGACGTTTGGATCCGTCCGGCCGACGGCACCGGCACGCCGTTCAACATCTCCCGTCATCCGGACAACGACGGCAATCCCGTTTGGTCGCCCGACGGCAAGGTGATCGCCTTCACAGGCCGGCGCGCGCGGGAAGAAGTGGATATCCATTACGTTTGGCTCCGTAAACAAGACGCCGAAACCGACGCCCGCGAACGGACGCTCGAGTCGGCCTTGGAAAAACTGCAAAAAGCGCGACGCAAACCGACGCCGACACCGACAACTTCGCCAACTCCCACCGCCACGACTCCTCCTACACCTACTGCCTCGGCCACAAAGGCGGCGGCGACCGCGACCGCTATACCAACAACGGCAGCAACTCCCTCTGCCGCAACGACGACTACGACACCGACCTCCGCATCCAGCACGACGGCGAAGTCGCCCACCCCGGTGCAGATCGACTTCGACGGCCTTCATGAGCGCTTGCGTACCATTCGCATTGCCGACGCCGTGGAAGAAGAACTCTTCTGGTCGCCGGATTCCAAGAAGCTTGCGTTCACAAGCACCATTCGCGACCAGAAAGGCTTGTTCACCGTCAGCTTCCCGTCGCCGACCACGCCGTCGCATTTTTGCTCCGATATGGGAACCAACGCCCGTTGGTTGAGTGAAGGAAATCAAATCGTGTGGCTCGCCGACGGCGTACCGGCTTCGGTGAGTTCGACGGGCAAGCAGACGGCCTATCGTTTCACGGCCCGGCAAACGGTCGATCTTGCCGCTCGCTACGGTGCTGCATTCGACATGTGCTGGCGCACCATGCGCGACCATTGGTACGATCCGCGGCTCGGCAACAAGAACTGGGACGAGATCCGTCGCAAGTATCACGATGCGGCCGCGAAATCTCCCGATGATCTTACGTTTACGACGATCGTCGTGCTGATGCTCGGCGAACTGAACGGTTCGCACTTGGGCTTCCTGCCGAACTCCGTGACGAAGACTTCTGAGCCCGGCGGTTGGTCGGCGCCGACGGCACATCTTGGCGTCCGCTTCGATCCGTCGTACAAGGGCCCCGGCCTCAAGATTCGCGACGTCATTCCCCACGGGCCGACGGACGAAATCCGCTCCCGATTGCTCCCCGGCGAGATCATCGTGTCGATCGACAATCGTGCGGTCGATCCGGCGATGGACCTGACGAAGGTGCTTAATGGTCCGCTCGCCCGCGATATTCACTTGAAGGTGAAGAATGCGAAGGGTGAAGAACGGGAAGTGATTGTCCGTCCGATTCCGTACGACCTCTTGCCGAAACTGCTCTATGAGAAGTGGGTGCGCGACACGCGCCGCTTCGTCGAAACGGCAAGCAAGGGGAAATTCGGCTACGTCCACATCGCCGGCATGGACGAGCCGAGCCTATTGCGCTTCGAAGAGGAACTCTTCTCCGCAGCCTCGGGCAAAGACGGCCTCGTGATCGACGTCCGTGAAAACGGCGGCGGCTCGACGACCGACCATCTGCTGACGATGCTGACGCAGCCGCGCCACGCCATCACGGTGCCGCGCGGCGGCAAGCCGGGCTATCCGCAAGATCGCAAAATCTATGCGACGTGGAACAAGCCGATCGTCGTGCTTTGCAACCAGAACAGCTTCTCCAATGCGGAGATCTTCAGCCACGCGATCAAGACGCTGCGCCGCGGGCCCATCGTGGGCGTGCCGACCGCCGGCGGCGTGGTAAGTACCGGAGCCGTCTCGATCATGGACCTCGGCACCTTGCGGTTTCCGTTCCGGGGTTGGTTCCTCCCCGGCTCAGGCGAAGATATGGAACTCCACGGCTGTGTGCCCGACGTCCTCGTCTGGCCGGAGCCGGGCCAACTCCCCGCGGGAAAAGACGTGCAACTTGAGAAGGCGCTGCAAGTGCTCGCCGCGAATGTGAAGGCGTACGAGGCCCGCCCGCAACCGAAACTGAAATACGCCACGGAGCGCGAAGCGAAGAAGGCGAGCGTCGAGCCGTAAGCCGACATGTCGGTTGCCTGTAGGGAACGCCCTCCGTAGCGTTCCGCGATGCGGCTTCTATTTATGCGCTTTCTATTTAGCCCCCGGTCAGCGACCGGGGGGCGCCCGCCGTCGCCGACGGCGGGCTAAATATAACCCTGTGAAATCGCCGTAAGTACCCCTTCGCAAATCCGACTTACGTCGATTCTCGTTTTGGCCCTGCGCAGATATCTCGAGTTATCTGCGCACCCCTTGTGGGTTTTGAGGTTGTGCGCAGATAGTTACCGTTATCTGCGCAGTGCGTTTTCAATCGTCGACGTAAGTGGGATATGGAGACGAGAACTTAGAGCTAGACGTAGGATGGGTCGGGCAAAGCAAGGCCCACGCGGAAAGCCGACGTTGCACAACCGCGTGGGCCTCACTTCGTTCGACGCACCCTACAAATAAAGACTCCAGTCGCTCACGCTCCCGGCTCGCTGTTCCTGTTATTCCCCACATCCCCTTCTCATCCCCCTATCTCCCTTGCCGGAAGAATGCGGAATGGAGCTTCTGCGGACGGCACACGGCGTGTGCCTGCAACTTTCCAATTGCCAAAGATCAACTCGTCACGTTAGCAACGCGGCGAATCAATCTCCAGGCAACTTTTGGCCGGCCCAAAACTGCGCTTGACTACGATGAGACAAACCGATCGTCATCGAATTGTACGGACGATTTTGTTATTCCGCTTCACGCCGTTGGCTTGGCGCACGGAGCCGACCGCCAAACGGGCAGCACCCTTCTCGGCAATGCTTAGTTTGCCGTCGCGGTTGAAATCATAACGATGGAAGATCTGTCGCTTCACGTTTGCCGGTACGGCGTCTTTCACGTCGGCCGCGAACGAAGCGTTCGTCGTTCCGACAAACAGCACATACGCGAGAGCGAAGGCTACGTGGCGCATGCGAATGCTCCCAAAAACTCTCAGGGGAAAGCGTTTTGAGCATTATCGTCTCCAGGTAACGGTCGTCAATCACGGGCCGAGCAACCCGTAAACCTGGAGATACGTGCCGCTTAATTCGGCCAGCTAACGACTGGCAAATTGGTTTCCGACTCGATCGCCAGCAGGCGATTGTATTTCGCGAGCCGTTCGCTTTGCGTGATCGAGCCGACTTTGATTTGATCGCCGCTCCAGCCGACAGCGAGATCGGCGAGCCAGTCATCTTCCGTTTCGCCGCTCCGTGCACTCACAGTCACGCGCCAGCCCGCCGACCGAGCGGTGCGCAGCGCTTCGGCCGCTTCGCTCAGCGTCCCGATCTGGTTCACTTTCAACAGCAACGCATTCGCGCATCCTTCGTCGATCGCGCGGCGAATTCGCTCCGGTTTGGTGCATAAAAAATCGTCGCCGAGCGTAAGGGCTCGGTCGCCGAGAGCGGCCCGCAAGGTGGGCCAATGAATCCAATCGTCTTCGGCGAGCGCATCTTCCAGGCTCACGATCGGATACTTATCGAGCCAGCCCGCGACCAGCTCGATCATCTGTCGCGACATGAGCGGAATGTCGTCGAAGTGATAGATGCCGTCGCGATAGAAATGGCTCGAGGCGACGTCGACGGCGAGCGCCACGTCGCGCCCCGGCGTGAACCCCGCGCGGCGGATCGCTTCGACGGCGTCGGCGAGCATCGCCTCCGTCGTGGGAAACGGCGGAGCGAGGCCTCCTTCGTCAGCCTTGAGGGCCCGAGCGCCGTACTTCTCCTGCGTCAGCTTCGCGGCGGCTTGATATACGGCGGCGGTCGCGGCGAGGCCGTCGTCGATCGTCGTCGCCGCCGTGGGGACGACGAGCACGTCTTGGATGCAGACTTGCCCGCCGGCGTGCTTGCCGCCGCTGAACAGATTGATCGTCATCCGCGGGAGCGTGCGCGGCTGGTTGTCGAGCATCGCCGCAAAATGGCGATAGAGCGGCCGATTAAATTCCGCCGCCTGGGCACGAGCGAACGCCAGCGACACGGCGAGAATTGCGTTCGCTCCGAGCCGCGACTTGTTCGGCGTGCCGTCGAGCCCGAGCAGCGCTTCGTCGAGCATCTGCTGCGAAACGATCGTGCGGCGGGCGAGGGCTTGATGGATCGAGCCGTTGACGTTGGCCACGGCATTGCGACAACCGAGCCCGCCGTAACGGGCCGCGTCGCCGTCGCGCAGCTCCAGCGCTTCGGCCCGCCCGGTGGAAGCTCCGCTCGGCACGGAAGCGGCGCCGACGGCGCCGCTATCCAATGTCACCGAAGCCCAAACCGTCGGCCGGCCACGACTATCAAGAACCTCTCGAGCGGCAACTTGCTGAATCACGGACATGCTTTTGTGGCTCCCAGGGCGTCGCAACACATTAGCCCCCGGCGCTTTCGCCGGGGGCAATGGACGCTAACTCAATTGTCAAATGTCACTCGTAGAAGTTCGTCGTGCGCCCCCGGCGACTCGCCGGGGGCTAATGTGCTGCGATGACTGTTGTGAATCGTTCGATCAATTCCGGCACACTCCGCGGAATGTCGTGCATCAATCGCACCACCATTTCGCGCTGACGCTCGCGTTCCTCTTGCGAAAGATACTCCAACGGCGACCGACCAATAACGCGGGCAAGTAAACAACCGAGCGTATGCCGCACGCAACGCTCGCCGAACATGGGCGAATTCAATCCGGCATCGTTCGCGAGTGATTCGTAGCTGTACCAAAAATAGCGGCAGCCTTCCGTCAGGTGTGCGCGCCATCCTGGTAGATGATGCGTCTTGCTCAGTAAGTGCGTGAGCCCAAACCCGACATCGAATGCCGGATCGCCGAAGTGAATCACTTCGTGATCGAGTAAGACCAGCCGATGATTCGCGACTAGGATATTCTTGGGACTGTAGTCGCCGTGTACGAGCGTTGCCCGCACGGCGCGCGTATCGGAGAGCAGAGCGGAATAGAAGGAGGTGGAACGCGGTTCCTGCGTTGCGCTGAATCCGTAATACGGCTCTAAACGCAAGCTCTCAAAGTAGCTCTGATCGGTGAAGAGTCGTGATAATTCCGCTCGGCGATCGTTTCCGGCGTAGTGAACTGCGCCCAGCAGATATCCAAAGTCGCGAAAAGCATCGAGATCGATGTTCCCCGCCAGCAGCATCGCTTTCCAATTCTCATGCGGCTCGGGCACCGCTTCCATGCCGATGACGTGATGCGTTTCATCGTCGAAGTGGAGCTTGGGAATGCTGCCCGGCGGAGCGAGTTCGCCGAGTACGCGCATGCCGAGGGCTTCGCGATGGATGCGGTTCGGATCGCTGAACCAATCCGCCTGGACGCGGAGCTTGGCGAGGGCTTGCTTCAGCACCCAGCGGCGGCCGTCGACAAAGACGACGAGCACCGTACGGCAGGAAACGCCGCCGGCCAGCAATCTGTGTTCGACGACGTCGCCGGCACGCGCGTGACCCGCGGCGATGAGGTACCGCTCACAAGCTGCGCGGTCTTCGATATCGAGTGTAGCGGCGTCCATGTGGGCGATTGTACGAGATGCAATCGCCCGTTGGCGAGCGGCGGATTAATCCTCGTCGGTCCGCAGCTTCGCCAGTACGGTGAAGTCTTCCAGCGTACTGGTGTCGCCGGTCGATTCCTTGCCGGCCGCGATGTCGCGCAGCAGGCGTCGCATAATCTTGCCGGAGCGCGTTTTCGGCAGCGAGGCCGTAAAGCGAACATCGTCCGGTTGGGCCAGTGCGCCGATCTCTTTGCGAACGTGCTTGCGCAATTCGGCTTTCAAGGCGTCGTTCGGTTCTCCCTTGCGAATGACGACGAACACGGCGATGGCTTCGCCCTTGATCGGGTCGGGCCGCCCGACGGCTGCGGCTTCGGCAACCGCCGGATGGCTGACGAGCGCACTCTCGACTTCGATGGTGCTGAGGCGATGGCCGGAGACGTTGAGCACGTCGTCGATGCGCCCCATGATCCAATAGTAGCCGTCGCTATCGCAGCGCGAGTTGTCGCCGGCGAGGTATTTGTGCGGCACCTTGCTCCAATAGGCTTCCTTGTAACGTTCGTCGTCGCCCCAAATGCCGCGGAGCATGCCGGGCCATGGTTGCGTGAGGACGAGCCAGCCGCCGCGGCCGCGCTCGACGGGCTTGCCGTGGTCGTCGACGATTTCCGGTACCACGCCCGGCAGAGGCTTCGTGCAGCTGCCCGGCTTCGTCGCCACAACGCCCGGCAGGGGACTCATCATCACGCCGCCGGTTTCCGTTTGCCACCAGGTATCGACGATCGGGCAGCGGCCGCCGCCGATCTTGTTGTAGTACCACATCCAAGCTTCGGGATTGATCCCTTCGCCGACCGAGCCGAGCAGCCGCAGGCTCGAAAGATCATGCCCGTCGACCCATTGATCGCCCCATTTGATAAAGGAGCGGATGGCGGTCGGTGCGGTGTAGAATATGGAGACTTTGTATTTCTCGATAAGCTCCCAGAAGCGTCCTTCGTTCGGGCAGTTGGGCGCGCCTTCGTAGAGCAACATCGTGGCGCCGGCCGTCAGCGGCCCGTAGCTGATGTAGCTGTGTCCGGTGATCCAGCCGCAATCGGCGGTGCACCAATAGACGTCTTCGTCGCGGATGTCGAAGACCCATTCGAAGGTCTTCTTCGTCCAGATGCTGTAGCCGGCCGTCGTGTGTTTGATGCCCTTGGGTTTGCCGGTGCTGCCGCTCGTGTAGAGGATGAAGAGCGGGGCTTCGCTATCCAGCGGCGTGGCCGGGCAATCGGCCGTGACGTCGCTCATCAAGTCGTGATACCAGTGGTCGCGGCCGTCTTTCATGTGCGTCTCGATGCCGAGCCGCTTCACGACGATGCAATGTTTCACGGTCGGCGACTTGGCCAGGGCCGTATCGACGTTGGTCTTGAGGGGCAGGGCGGTGCCGCGACGCCAACCGCCGTCGGCCGTGATGACCATCGTGGCCTTGGCGTCGTTATTGCGATCGGCGATCGCTTCGCTGGAGAAGCCGCCGAAGATTACCGAGTGCACCGCGCCGATGCGGGCGCAGGCCAGCATGGCGATGACCAGTTCGGGGATCATCGGCATGTAGATGGAGACGACTTCCCCTTCCTTCACGCCCAGCTTCTTGAGCACGTTGGCGAATTTGCACACTTCGTGGTGCAGCATTTGGTAGGTGAAGACGCGGGTGTCGCCCGGTTCCCCTTCCCAGATGATGGCCGCTTTATTGGCCCGCGACGTGTTGAGGTGCAGGTCGAGCGCGTTGTAGCAGGCGTTCGTTTGTCCGCCGACGAACCACTTGGCGAACGGTTCTTTCCACTCGAGCACTTTCGAGTAGGGCTTAAACCAATGGAGCTCTTTGCCGTACTTGTCCCAAAACCCTTCGGGGTTGTCTTTCGCTTCGTTCCAAAGTGCGTCGTACTGCTCTTGGGTTCCGATGCGGGCGCGCGACGAGAATTCCTTCGACGGAGGGAACAGACGCGATTCCTGCATGACGGTATCGACGCTACCGGACGTGGGGGCGGACATGCGGGTCTCCAAAGGAAGCGATAGATGCTGCGGGCACGATCCGTTGATTTCGAATGGGCGCGCGTCGTGCATGGAGAACCACGTGCGACGAATCGAAGCAACGATCAGGCATTCGAAAAAAAGGAGGGAAACTGCGATTCTAGAAGTCGGTTACGGGAGTGTCAACGAACCGCCCACACCCTGCCATGATGTGCTCCGGAGCGCGATTTCGACAAACTCGAATCAATCCACATTGACGGATGAATCGCGCTGGTTACTCTGACCCCCAACGTGCTGCGAAGCAGACGTTTTGCGGCCGCCCGACCGCAACTTGCCTTAGATGATTGCCGCCGTCGCACGCGGTTCACACCTTACAGATTTCGAAGAATATATGGCGATTCGCGTTCCGTGCTGTCCGCACTGTCCGCATTCTCGTATCACGCCTTCGCGCGTGCGTTGGTACGAAGTTCCACTGCTCGCAATTTTGCGTCGCCCGTTTCGCTGCAAGACATGCGGCATTCGCTTCTTCGGTCAAATGCGAATGATCGACCTACCGCATTGGTTTGAGCGCAGCGCTTAGCGCCGCTTGACCACGACCTGCGGCGGTTCGACAAAATCGGCACTGAGCGCCGCGGCCTCGTCGGCCGTGAACTCCCCCTCTTTGACGATCGCGCGGTAGCGCACGCGCAGCGGCTCTTCCGGCGTGATCTGGTATTCGAAATACGTGCCGAAGCGACCGTAGTCCCGTTCGCTGCTCCGGGCTTCTTTCGGGTTCGACGGGTGGTCGAGGTACAGCGTCGAATAGCGTTTGCCGCCGAGTACGAAGCTCAGCGCCTTCCAGGCTTCGTTGGTCGCTTGGGGGTTCTTCGACTTGGCGTCCCAATTGCGCGTGGCGCCCGGCTTGTCTTTGCCGTCGGGGCGAAGGTAGTAGGTTTCAGCTTTGGTTTTCTCGGCGACTTCGTTGTCGGCGCGGAAGTGGAAGCCGGCGTGCTGCGGATCGCCGTCGAGCGTGATCGGTTCGCCGGTCGTCGTGACCAGCGATCGGAACTCGATAAACTGTCCCGGCTCGGCGTTGTAGACGGTGAGTTCGCGTTGCTCGTCGGCAAACTTTTCTCCCTTAGCGCCGTGCCAGCCGATCTGCACTTGGTGCCGACCGAGCACGAAGCCTTCTTCCTTGCCGACGAACTTCTCGTGCCCTTCAAAAGCCGGGGCTTTGCAATGCCAGACGTCGCACTTCAGGCCGTCGCCGTAGGTCACGCGATTGAAGCCGAAGAACAATCCGCGATGGTGGGTAAATTGTCCGCCGGGACCTTTCGTGACGACGCGCGACCCATCGGGCGCGTAGACGTGATGAAAGGGCTTGTACGTCGCTTCGCGCGTTTTCGCGTCGGTTTCGTCGAGCTTCGGATGCACGTAGCGGAGCACCCCTTGGCCGGCGAAGCGCAGTTCGGTTTCGCCCGGCTTCTCGCTGCTCCAAGCAAATGTTTCGCGAGACTTCGCTGCGGACTCACTTGTGCCCGAATCCGCGCCGACGGTCAGTCGCAAGGTGGTTGAGCCGCCGGCCTTGAGCGCGGGGAGAACGAAGTGCAACTCGCCGCTCGTCGACCCGTCGGCTTCCGAGGCGAGCCCGGTTGCCGTCCACTGGCCGGGCACGGCATCGTCGGCGCCTTGCAGCCAAACCGTGGACGACTCGCTTCCCTTCGGCAGATCGAACGGAACGCGAATTGGCGTATTGGCGCGATCGTGCTTGCCGGCGGAGACCGTGATGTCGTATTCGATCGTCGCAGCCGCAGCCGCAGCCGAGCCGATGAGCAGCGACGAGGTAAACACCACGCCGAGGCTAAGATGGAGAATCGCGGGGAGTCGCCGAAAAAGCGAAAGGAGACGCATGGTAAGCTGCTCAAGCGCGGGAGGGATTTCGACACGCGGAAGTGTTCGAGAATACCCACCCGACGCCGGACTCACAATCAGGCCCCGCAACGATCGCGTGATTTTCGCGGGTCGGCGAACTACCGTGCGGCGACGAATCCTGCTTCCGCTTCTTCTGGGCGTTCGGCCGAGGCCTTCTCCACCGCGGCAAACGGGCTTCCCTTAGTGCCGCAGTCGCCGAAGCTGATGCCGAGCGCGCGAGCCGCTTTTACGGCAGAGCAGGTCGGGTCGACGGTGCGGAGCTTGCTCACGGCGTCGGTAATCCAAACGCTTTCGATCGACGGCGGATTGAAGCAGACCATTCGGCCGAATTCGCCGCGATGAATCAGGTCGACCGCGAAAGCGCCGAACTGCGTCGCCAGCACGCGGTCGAAGGTCGTCGGCGGGCCGCCCCGTTGCAAGTGGCCGAGGACCACGCAGCGGGTTTCACGTCCGAGACGTGTTTGGATTTCCGCGGCCACGACGTTGCCGATGCCGCCGAGCGCCGCTTGTTTGTTCTCCGCCCGGCGTTCGCGCGTGACCATGCCGCCGTCCGGCAAGTGAGCCCCTTCGGCGACGACCACGAGCGTAAAGTGCTTCCCTTGCTGCTCCCGTTCGATGATTTTCTTACAAACCCCTTCGAAGTTCCAAGAAATTTCCGGGACCAGGATCACGTCGCCGCCGCCGGCGATTCCGGCATGCAGCGCGATCCATCCGGCGTGGCGCCCCATGACTTCCAACACCATCACGCGGTCGTGCGCGGCGGCGGTCGTGTGCAATCGATCGAGAGCATCCGTCGCACAAGCGACGGCGCTATCGAAGCCGAATGTGTAAGCGGTCGCCGAGAGATCATTGTCGATCGTCTTCGGTACGCCTACGACCGGAATGCCGAACTCGTGGAATTGTTGCGCGATGGCGAGCGAGCCGTCCCCGCCGATGCAGACGAGTCCTTCGATATCAAGTTGCTCGCAAGTCACCTTCACGCCGGCAAGCAGTTCGATGTCGAGCTCTTCGCGATTGTCGACACCGCTCCGGGCTACGAAGCGTCCCTTGTTCGTGGAGCCCAGAATAGTGCCCCCTTGGTTCAGGATGCCGGAGGTGTTTTTGTTGTTGAGTTGCTTATAGGTAACCGGATCGACGAGCCCTTCGTAGCCGCGCAGAAACCCGACGCACTCGTAGCCGAGCTGTTGCGAGCTTTTTACAGCTCCGCGAATCACGGCATTGAGGCCTGGACAATCGCCGCCGCTGGTGAGTACGCCGATACGTTTCATTTTTGGTTCTTAATTCAGAGTTCAGTGTTCGGGGGTGCGGAGCGAATGGCGCGTCAGCGTCGACGCGCAGCGAAGCGCGGCCGTCGACGGATTACGAACCGGCCTCCAACCGTAGGTCAAAGTTCGACCGTCCGCGGGCCTGAAGGAACTTTCCCGTGCCGCATGGTGCAAACTGCCACATTCGTCGTTAGACTTACGGCTTCCCGCCGGTCGCATTATGCGACCTTTGCCGCGCCTGACGGCATTCCCGCACCATTCCCATTGGAGATGCTCGCCCCATGAAACTGCACCGTTTCGCCTTTGGTTTTGCCCTGATCGGCCTGATGGCCATCGCGAACTTCGCCGTCGCGCAAACTTCCGCTCCAGCAGCGCCCGCCGCTCCGGCGCCCGCCAAGAAAGTTGTTCCTCCGGTTCCCGCCGGTCCGAAGGAATCGGTCACTCCGGTCCCGCGCGAAGGTAAGTGGATCGACCGACACAACTTGATCAATAGCCGCGCCGTGCCGGGCCAAGTCGACGTGATCTTTCTCGGCGACTCGATCACCCAAGGCTGGGAAACAAACGGCAAGGCCGCTTGGGAAAAGCATTTCGCCCCGCTGAAGCCGATGAATGCCGGTATCGGCGGCGATCGCACGGAGCACGTGCTGTGGCGGCTCGACAACGGCAATATCAAGGGGATCACGCCGAAGGTGGCCGTCATCATGATCGGCACGAACAACTCGCGCACGAATACATCGGAGCAAATCGCCGACGGCATCAAGGCCATTGTTGCCAAGCTGCGCGAGAAGCTGCCGGAAACGAAGATTCTGTTGCTCGCGATCTTCCCGCGCGGCGCCGACAACAACGATGCCCTGCGCAAGACGAACACCGGCGCGAACAACATCGTTAAGTCGCTCGACGACGGCAAGAACGTTTTCTATCTCGATATCGGCCCGAAATTCCTCACGGCCGACGGCGTGCTCGAGAAAAAGATCATGCCGGATCTGTTGCACTTGAGCCCGGAAGGGTACGAGATCTGGGCCACGAGCATCTTGCCGAAGCTCAACGAACTGCTGGGCAGCAAGTAGTCGCCCTGGTCGGGACAGCGTCCAAAGTATGGGGAGTTTGCCGCACGACATAGTCGCGGCAAACTCCCTTTTTTGTTGCCGGATTCGACGACGAATCAGAGCGACGCCCGGGATCGCATGGTCCGCTTAGCGCCGGAAGCCTATGATATGCGTAGCGATCGAACCTCCCGCGTTTGCAATCGGGCGATGTGACGAGTAATGCTCCGTGTAACAGGACTTGTGACGACGGCGCTGCTTTTGGCGGTGAGCTGCGGCGGCGCATTCGCGCAAAACGCAGCCGCGCCGACGGCGACCTTGGCCGAAGTCGAACGCCATCTCGAGACGCTTGCTTCCGACGATTTCTCGGCCCGAGAGGCGGCGTCGCGCGCTCTTTTGCGATTGGCGGCGACGCCGGATGGCGCCGCACTCGTGAACGAAGGAATCTCCCGGCGAGCACCCGCGCTCGATGTCGACTTGGAAGCCCGTGAACTATTGGCCGAGTTGCGGCAAGCCCTTCCGCCGGGTCCGCCGGACGCCAGGGGCGCGGCGACGCTCGACGCTGTCGAGGTCGACTCGCTTCTACGCGCGCTGGATGCCGCCGAGTTTGCACGTCGCGATGCGGCCCAGGCTCGTTTGACGGCGGCCGCCGGTGAAACTCGCAATCTGCCGGTACTGGTGGATCGCACCAAGAGCCGGCTGGCCACGAGTCGCATTTCGCTCGATACGCGCCGGCGATTGGAGGTTGTTTGGGATGCAGTGTGGTCGGCCTGGTTGCAGCACGAACCGAAGCCGGGGGAATTGCGCGAGGTTGCCGATGCCGACATCGAAGCGTTGATCGACCAATTGCTTCGAGCGGGCGGAAATGGCGACAAGGGGGCCGATGCGGTGCATGGGCATGCAACGGCGGAGCGTGAACTTTTGTTTTTGCTCGCGCGCGACGACCTCCTCCCGCGTTTGCGCGCCATTCTTGAAAAACGATGGAAGGCCGCCGAAGCGTCATCGCTTCCTTTGGATGCCGTCGAGCGGCTGCAAACGGTCTACGATTGGTCCCGTCCGGCGATGGTGGCCGAGTTCTGGGAAGGAGGGGAGCATAAGGCGATCCAGCATCTGATCCTCGGCGTACCGAATCAGCCGGCCAATGCGCCCAAGCCGAGTCTCTTTGATCGCTGCGACGATCGCACGGCACATTGCGTCAGCGGCAACTCCCTATCGCCCGGCGATTGGCCGGTCGGAGTTTTCTTCCCGCATCCGTCGAGTTTGCAAGACGGCGCCCAGTTTCATTTGAAAAACTTGCCGACGCCGCGAAGACGTTTGGCGTATCAGTACGAAGTGCCGACGCACCTGTCGCGCGAGCGCCAACAGACGCTCGACGCCGTCCGCCGTAAGGCGATCACGCGCAATACGTGTCGCCGCTGGTTGGAAGAAAAGCACCGACTCGTGAGTCGGGAACTTGACATGCTTCCCGTGCTCGATCCGGAAGAGGTCTCGCTGTTTGCCGCCGACTATTTGACCACGGTGCCCGACGAGCGCATTCCGCACGATTCGCCGACCGCGTTCGGCAACGGCAGCAGTCATGGTTTGTTCTGTTATCAACTTTCGCGCATCGGCACGGCATCCGCCGGCGTCGCGCTGCAAAAGGCTATCGACCGAAAGTTGGTACTGCTCCCCGTCGAGGAAACGCCGTATCGCATGGATTGGGTGGCGCTGTTGGTGGTCGCCGAGCGCTATCGGTGGCCGGGGCGCGATGCTTGGCTTGCCGAGCACATTGCTTCGACCGACGCGATCAACATTCGCGAACCGGACGTCGCCGATGTCGGAGCCAGCGTTGCCGCGGTGCTGGTGCGTGCCACCGGCGGTTCGGAGTCGGAGTTCGCGCTCAAACGACACGAGTTTCCGGAACTCATCGACCTAGAAAACCCCGGATTCCGGTTTACGCGACCGGAAGGGCGGGCCGCCGTGGAAATGTGGTGGCGCGAGCGCGGGGGGCGTGAAGCGTCGAAAACCGGGCCGTAGCGGACGATTCTTGCAATTCGGTAAGAACTCGGATGCGTTGCCGGCTCCGTAATTCCGCAGGCGGTTGTGCAAATTGGTTTGACGCATTTCGCGTATTCGGCTGTAATACTCCGATTCGTAGGCGTGGGTAGACGCTTACGAAGTTTCGACGAACGATTGCCGCGTCATCTCTCCGCGATCGACTCAAGGTAGCGCGAGGCAAGCTCTGGGTAGGGCGAGTCTCACGTGGAGTCGGTTTAGGGTGTAGGTGGTGCGCAACGGGAAGCCTGCTGCATGGGTAGTGCCGCAACTTCCGCGACGGCTCGCCGCCGTACATTTGTCGTAACGTCCGTTTGGTTTCGTTGAGTTTGGGAACTGCTTTCGCCGCCGGAATGCGCTTGTCGGACGAGCACGCGCTCAAGATCCGTCACGCCGACCTGCGGCCAGGATGCGCTCATGGTACGGATGCGATTTTCCGAGGGCTTCTCTGCGCCCCCGCCGAAAAATTCGGCGGTGACCGCTATTTTCATCGGGCCGCTGGGGCACGGTGTCGGGCTCGCGGCCGACATCCTCGCGCATGTGGCGGAAGCGGCGCGGCATGCCGTGGTCCGAGATCGCCGAATTTCGGCACGCTCGGCCAATTCCGCCGCGCCGCGCGACGGCTTCTTGCACGTCGTGCGGATGGAACAAGGGGCTTCGCGGCCCGGCCTCGTCGATGTCGTTGAGCCGGCCGATTTGGTCGTGGCTTGGAACGTCGAGGCGGCGCTGGCCTTCGCGCACTTGCTCAAGTCGCCCGAAGACCTTTACATCTTGGCGACGGATCGAGTGCCTGCATGGCGCCGCGATCTCAACGGCAAGGCACAGTTCGGATCTCACGCCGACTCGCCGCAGGATCGGCACGCCGTCGGCGCCCTCTCCGCCGTGCGGGCTCTCGGCATGATAAGTCGCCGCTTGCCGTTTCACGACTCGCTCTGGCGACACATCGTGCCGCAGCATGTGCCGAGTCAGTTATCGCAAGCTGCGGTCGACCACTTCTTCGCCGTCGCCTGGTAAGTCGTTTGCGACTTGGTGAAAGGTGATCGACGTCTCACTCGCTACGTGATCGACTGCGCGCGCCGCACAAACCACTCGCAGAAACGGGCCACGCCGTCTTCGAAGCTTGTCGCGGGCGAGTAGCCGAGCAATCGGCGAGCTTTAGTGAGGTCGGCGTGCGTTACCGGCATTTCGCCCGGGCGTTCCGGCAACCGTTCGATCGCCGCCGTGCGGCCAAGCGCTCGTTCTAGCGCGGCGATTACTTCGCGAATGGAAACCGGCTCGTCGTGTCCGAGATTGATTGCCTCGCCGACGACGCCGTCGGCCGTGAGTGCGGCTTCCAGGCCGTCGCAGAAGTCGTCGACGTAGGTGAAATCGCGGCGAATGGAGCCGTCGCCGAAGAGGGGCAACGGGCGGCCGTCGAGGATGGCCTGCGCGAAAATCGTTAGCGCCAAATCGGGGCGTAATCGCGGCCCGTAAATGCTAAAGGGCCGAATGCAGACGACGGGGACGCGAAATAGGTCGAGATAAGTCAGGCACATCAATTCCGCGGCCCGCTTGCTGACGCCGTAAGGGCTCAGGGGCGTGCCGAGAAAGGCGTCTTCCTGAAACGGCGCCACGGCGTTGCGCCCATAGACCGTCGAGGACGAGGCCAGTAAGAATCGGCGTACCGGTTCGTAACGTGCGGCTTCGAGCAGCGCGAGAGTGCCCCCGACGTTGTGTTGCTCATAGGGAAATGGATTCTCGACGCTGTAACGTACGCCCGCGTAACCGCCGAGATGGACGACGTATTCGATCTTGTTCGTTTGAAACAGAGCTCGCATCGCTGCTGCGTCGGTGAACGAACCTTCGATCATTCGTACGCGGGCGTTACCGGCGAAGGCCTGCACGTTCTCGCGCTTGAGGTGCGGCGAGTAGTAATCGTTGTAATTGTCGAGGCAGGTGATCTGCGCGTGTTCGTGTCGGAGCAGGCGTTCGATAAGTCGGCTGCCGATAAACCCGGCGCCGCCGGTGACGAGTATGTTCACGAGTCACGAACCTCCGTGCGGCCCACGTCGATCTACAAACCTGTCCAATTCGTTACGGACAACCGCGCGATAATCGCCAGCGCGCGGCGCGCCTCGCGCATGTTGATCTTGCTGTATCCCTTCACGCGGTCGCAGAACAAAATCGGCACTTCCGCGAATCGGCCGCCGAGCCGCTTCAATCGCCACAGCGTTTCCTGTTGAAACGAATAGCCGGTCGAAATGAACTCGTCGAACTTGAGCTTGCCGAGCAGCTTTACTCGGTAGCAGCGGTAGCCGCCGCTGGTGTCGTGCGGACTGAGCCACAAGAGCCACCGGGCGTACATGTTCACGGCCGCACTCATTAAAACACGCTTGAGCGGCCAGTGCTCGACGCCTCCGCCCGAGATATAACGCGAGCCGATCACCAGATCGACCGGCGGCGCGCCGGCCGGCTCCATCGCAGCGATGATTGCCGGCAAGTAGCGGGGATGATGGCTTAGGTCGGCGTCCATATTGAGGAGGTAGCGATAGCCGTGCTCGACCGCGTACTTCATCCCCTCCATGATCGCCGTGCCGAGGCCAAGCTTGCCGGAGCGGTGTAAGCAATGTACGCGCTCGTCGCGCGCCGCGAGTTCGTCGACCCATTGGCCGGTGCCGTCCGGCGAATTGTCATCGACCACGAGTACATGCGCATCCGGAGCAAAACGAAAGATCTCCTCCACTAGGTGCGGCAGGTTCTCAATTTCGTTGTAGGTCGCGATATTGATCAGCGTCGTTTCGGCGAGAGGCATCAGGCAGGCGGTGCTTGAGGAACTTACATAAAGCCGGAGAACTTACATAAAGCCGGAATTGAGCAACTCTAGTCGAACCCCGGGAAGGCGTAAAGCCGCATTCATTCGCCGCACAATCTCGGGCGATCCTGCGGCGGAATCGGTTCGGCGGCGTCGTTTCGCAATGCCGAGCGTGGCGGCGGAACGCTATACTACCGAGCCTCCGCCCCGTCGCGCGGCGTCTGCCCGTGCGTCTCTTTTGTCGGCCAAACGCCGCAAGCATCGCCATGTCCGAAACGCTCGGCGTCGAACCGGTCACCGAGGGGCGCTCCTCCGCCGACACCGGCTTCGGCCGCCCCTTCTGGTTTAGCTACGCCGCCAACTTCTCGATGATGGTGTCGGTCAGTCTGCTATTCGTATACGGGGAGTTCATCGAGTCGATCGGCGGCGAAGAATGGAATGTCGGCTGGATCGTCGGCACCGGCATGGTCGGCGGGATCTTGATGCGCTTCGCTCAAGGAGTGGGAATCGATCGCTTCGGCCCGCGGCGCGTTTGGCTGGTCTCGAACGTGGGCTACGTCACTTGTTGTTTGCTGCACCTGGCGGTGACGCGCGTCGATACGCCCTGGATCTACCTGTTACGCATCGCGTATCAATCGAGCTGCGCGGGAATTTTCGGCGCTTCGATCGCGTATGTATCAGGCCGCGCGCCGATTGCGCGCATGGCGGAAGTGATCGGCACGTTGGGGACGTCCGGCTTCGTCGGCATGATGGCGGGAACGGCGCTAGGGCGCGTGATCGTCGGACCCGGCGCTATCACCCGAGAACGAATCGACGCCGTATTTCTCGCGGCCGCGGCACTCGGTACGATCTCGTTCTTTTGTACGCTCGGGGCGACGCACGGCCACGTTCCGCGCAAGCTCTCTCGGCGAGGGCCGCCGCTCTGGTGGCTCATTCGGCGTTACAACCCGGGCCTGATTTTGCTGATGAGCATTGCTACGGGCATCGGCTTGAACTTGCCGACGGTATTTCTGGTGACATATATGGAGAGCATCGACCTCTCCAACGGATTGATGGTTTTCTTCAATCTGTATCCGCCCGTGGCTTTCGTGGCGCGCATCTTGATGCGGCGGGTGCCCGATCGATTGGGAATACGACCGATGATTGCGCTGGGGATCGGGGCGCTGGTTATCGGACTGTGGTCGCTCATCCCGGTGCGCGAGACCTGGCACCTAGTGTTGCCGGCGCTCTTTATCGGCGTAGCGCACGCCAGCTTGTTTCCGGCAGTCGTTGCCGGGGGCAGCGGTGCATTTCCGGGGCGTTGGCGCGGAACCGGCACCACGCTGGTGCTGGCGATGTTCGACGTCGGTACGCTTGTCGGCGCGCCGCTGGCCGGGGCAATTCTCACGATCACGCGAAGTGAAACGGGGCCCAACTACGGGGCGATGTTCGGGATCGTCGGGTTGCTGATCCTGCTCGCGGGAATCGTGTACTTCGGCGTTTCGCGCAGGGCGCCGATGCGCCGCGGGACGTGATGTGCTTCGGCTGGCCGAAAGCGGATCATCGCGGCTTTACGAGTTTGCCTTCGCCGCACGGGTCTCGCGCCAATGGCGAAATCCCTTGGTAAGTATCGGCAAGATCGATAGAAACACGACGACGATCACGACCTTGTCGATGTGCTTCGCAATCTGGAACTGTTCGCCGAAAAATTGTCGCAGCAGCGGCTCAAGCATGTAGCCGATGAGAATCATGCTGACGATCCAACCGATGCCGCCGAGCACGTTGAATGCCAGGAACGATCGATATTCCATGCGGGCCGCACCGGCGACGACCGGCACGAACGTGCGAATCAGGGGAATAAAACGCGCGATGATAATCGTCTTGCCGCCGTGACGTTCGTAATAGGCCTTGGCCGCGAGCAAGTGATCGCGACGAAAGAAGCGACTTTCAGGACGATTGAAGATCGCCGGGCCGGCTTTGGAACCGATCGCGTAACCGATCGTGTCGCCGATGATCGCGGAGGCGCACAGGGAAATCGTCAACGGAATGATCGGCCAATCGGCGCTACGGGCCACGATTCCGGTGACGACCAGGAGCGAATCTCCCGGCAGCAGGAAGCCGATCAGCAAGCCGGTCTCCGTAAAGATGATTAGGTTCACCGCGATAAACGCGGCCCACATCACGCCGGGCTGCTCTAGCGCGCGAACGTAAACTTCCGGGGTGCGCAGGTTGCGAGGATCGACGAACGTCGCCAAAAGCTTCCAGATCTGATCGAAAAAGTCTTCCATGTCGGGCGAATACGGGGTGGCGACGAACAAAATCGAACGCAATGAGGACGTTGGGAAGTCTAGCTGCCGACGTGGGCTCCGGGTAGTGCGATTGACGCAGGGGCACGATAGAATGCGCCCCTCATCGCGGCAAACGGCCGTTGTGGTGCCGCCGCCTCCATGAATTGCGAGGATTTCGTGACGCAACCTGAGAAGCATTCTCGTGGAATTCCGCTACACACAAAAATTTTGATCGGCTTGGTCGTCGGCGCGGTCGTCGGCCTGATCGCCAACTTCGCCGCTTCGAAATCTCCGGCTGCGGCAGGCGTTATTCGTGGGGCGGCGATCAACGTCGCGGAGCCGCTCGGTAAAGTGTTCTTGCGGCTCGTCATCATGGTCGTAGTGCCGCTCGTGTTTTCGGCGCTGACGCTCGGCGTGATGGAACTCGGCGACGTGCGCCGGCTCGGTCGCGTGGGATTGCGTACGCTGGGATTCACGATGATTCTTTCGCTCTCAAGCGTGGCGATCGGCATCGGGCTGGTGCGACTACTTCAGCCCGGCGCTAGCCTCACGCCCGATCAACAGCAGCAACTCAACGAACGGTTCTCACCGCAGGCGGGCACCTCGGAAGCGAAGGCCGAAAAGGCCAAAAACGTTCGTGATACGCTACTCGATTTGCTGCCGGAAAACCCGCTGCAAGAGATGGTCGGCGCCGTCGACGGCTCGAGCCCCGGCAACGGCATGCTCGCCGTGATGGTGTTTTCGCTCGTGATCGGCGTCGCCATCACGATGTCGCCCGAGCGCACTCAGCCGCTGGTGCAGGTGCTCCAGGGGATGTTCGACGTCTCGATGACCGTGATCGGTTTCGCGATGAAGCTCGCCCCCTATGCCGTGGCCTGTTTGTTGTTCTCCGTCACGTCGCAAATGGGCCTCGATATCTTGTTGATCCTCTTGCGCTTCGTCGCCACGGTCTTGCTCGGCCTCGGCCTGCAGATGTTCGTCGTCTATCCGATTTTGCTCGTCACTTCGGCGCGGCTCCGGCCGATCACTTTTTTTAAGCAGGTTTCCGAAGCAATCTTTACGGCCTTCGGCACGAGCAGCAGCAATGCGACGTTGCCCACCTCGCTGCGCGTGGCCCGCGAGGAATTAAAGCTCAAGCCCGAGGTCTCGCAATTTGTATTGACCGTCGGTGCGACGGCCAATCAGAACGGCACGGCGCTGTTTGAAGGCGTGGTCGTGCTCTTCTTGGCGCAGGTGTTCGGCGTCGAACTGACGCTGATGCAGCAAATCACGGTGGTGCTCATGGCCGTGTTGGCCGGCGTCGGCACGGCCGGCGTTCCCGGCGGGTCGATACCGCTCATCATCATCGTGCTCAAGACGGTCGGCGTGCCGAGCCAGGGCATTGCACTGATCCTTGGAGTCGATCGGTTGCTCGACATGTGCCGCACAACGCTGAACGTCACCGGCGACTTGGTGCTCGCGGCCTGCGTTTCACGCACGGAAGAGCGCGGCGATAAGTCGATACCGGAGCGAGCCCTCGACTAACGGCACGCTAAGTTTCGATCGGCGGATCTACCATGCCGACATCGAGTGATCGCTCGTATCGCAAAACCGATTCTTTTACGGTTGCCGTCGCCACCGACGCTTTGTCCCAACCGCCGGTCTCGATGTGAATGCCTTCGAGTTGCTTGTAGGTCGCGAAGAAGTGCTCGACTTCGCGCAAATAGTGCCCCGCGACATCCTGGAGGTCTTTGTATTCGCCGAACAACGGATCGGTATCCGGTACCGCGAGCACCTTGTAGTCGTTGAGCCCGCGATCTTTCATGCGAAAGAGTCCGACGACCCGGGCCTGAATCAAGCAGCCGCTGAACGTCGGCTCGTTCACCATCACGAGGATGTCGAGCGCGTCGCCGTCTTCCGCCAGCGTTTGCGGAATGAAGCCATAGTCGCCGGGATAGTGGCTCGACGAGTACAAGAACCGGTCTAAGCGAATCAGGCCGGTAGCCTTATCGACTTCGAATTTGCTGCGCCGACCCTTGGGGATTTCAACGATGGCGTTGACGACCGACGGGATGTCGGTGCCCGGCGGCACCGTCATGTATTGATTGCGAAGCGACATGAATGCTCTGGCGCAGGTTCAGGGGGCGATTGAGTTCGTCCCGGCGCTCGGTGCCGGGAGCAACTATGTGAACCCGTGAAGGTAGAGCGGCCCCGGCGTTTTGCCAACCCTTAACCGTGTTGAGACTCCCGGCTAGTGAAACGGCCAAACCAGCGGCGCCAGGGCCACGGTGATGATTCCCACGAGAATATCGAGCGGAATGCCAATCCGGAGGTAATCGCTAAAGCGGTAGCCCCCCGGACCATAAACCATGAGATTTGTCTGATACCCGATTGGGGTGGCAAAGCCGTTCGAAGCTCCCATCATCACGGCGATGACGAACGGGAAATGGTTGGCTTCGAGTTTACCTGCAGTGGCGACGGCGAGCGGAAACATTAGTGCGGCGGCTGCGTTGTTCGTCACGGCCTCGGTAACCAAAACCGTTCCCAGGTAGATCATCACCAGCGCGAGCCAATCGGACCCGGCTGCGGCGCTCGTCATGCTCTCGGCCATGAACTTGGCGGCGCCAGTCACTTCGAGCCCCTTGCTGATGGCAAGCGAAGCAGCGATGGCAAGCAGCACGTCGGAATTCAGGTTGCGTTTCGCCTGTTCGACGGAGCAGCATCCGGTCAGTAGGATCAAAGCCGCGGCAATTACCGCCGCCTGAAGCATTGGCAGCAGAGAGAAGCCGGCGGCCACGATCATCCCTATGAGAATTGTTAGTGCAATGCCGGCCTTATCGTGCTTCGGCGGATGCGAGTCCTGAAGCTGGCTCACCAGGAAAAAATCGCGGCTATTGCGATGCTGATTGACGAACGAAGGATGCGCCTCGAGCAGCAAGGTGTCACCCGTCGTGACTACGATATCGCCGATCTTGCCTGAAAGCCGCTCGCCATTGCGGGCCACCGCCAAAACCACGGCGTTATAAGTCGAGCGAAACTTAGCGTCGCGAATCGTCTGACCGACGAGAGAGCAGGTGTTCGACACCACGGCTTCGATGAGGCACCGTTGCGAGCGAGGCGAATCGAGCTTAAACACCTGGTCGGTCGCGGGCATCAGCCCGCGCGTTCGTTGCAAATCGACCACAGATTCGATCACGCCGACGAACACCAACCGATCGTTGGCTCGCAGCCGCTCTTCGGGAGCGACGGCGGGCAGAACGATTCCGTCGCGGTCGATTTCGGCGAGGTAGACCCCCGGCAGGTGGCGTAATCCGGCCTCTTCGATGGTTTTGCCCACCTGGGGGCTCGACGGGTCGACGAGCATTTCGACCGTATATTGACGTGGATCAGCCAGTTGACTGAGGGCGGGCCGACGATCGGGAAGGAGCTTCTTGCTGGTGAAGATCACAAACGCGCACCCCGCCAAAGCCGCTGGAATACCGACCCAGGAGATATCAAACATGCCGATCGATTGGCCGGGAAAGTGCTGTTTATAGAGCCCGCTGACGACCAAGTTCGTGCTGGTACCGATCAGCGAGCATGTTCCCCCAAGAATCGCCGCATAGCTCAGCGGTAGCATGAGCTTCGAGACCGGCACCCGATTCTTCTTGGCCCAATCGTTCACGATGGGAATCAGCATCGCGACGAGCGGCGTGTTGTTGATAAACGCCGAAATCGCGGCCGTCGGCAGCATCAGTCGCGCGACGGCGGCCGTTTGCGACTTAGGGCTCCCAAGCACCCGTTGGGCCAGAAAGTCGATCGCCCCGGTTTCGGAGATGCCGGCACCGACGATATAGAGCACCGCGACGGTCACCATCCCTTCGTTGGCGAGCCCCGACAGTGCCGTCGTCTCATTCAGGATTCCGGCACCGTAGAGCAGCGCCACGGCTCCCCACATGATGGCGGCCGGCGCAGTCTTCCCCCATGCCAGCAGTCCGAGGGTCAGAAAGAGGACCGCGATCGTATACCAGCCTTGCCAGCCCATGCGTTGCTTCCGTCGTTGACGACTTCTGGAGCGAGTTCCCTATTCTCGTTAGAGATCGGCCAAGCGGTACTACCGCCTTGGCAAAGATTGCCGAATTTGACAGTTGTTTGAACTGGACACTTGTCTGAGTGGGAAAAATGGCGTGCCTGCTTTTTGAGCAGTGCTATCGCGAGCCCGCCCCAGGCAGCACTGCCTGCTTTCAGTGCAAGCACTCGCGAATGCTGTAAGTGCTATCACCGCAGGGACTTTCGCTACTGGTATTGACTGCAAAATACATTTACGTCAAACAGTAGCCCGCGTGGCCGCTGGAAAAGGAATTCACCGCCCGTTTCAAGAAAAGAATCAAGGAGAGAATCGGTCATGGGAGAGAAAGAAACGCAAGTCATCAAGGTTGCCCAAGAGTTGTTTACCCAACAGCCCGACTGGGTCACCTTCTTCCGCGAAGTACTCGGCGTCGGCGGCATCGTCCGCGAAGCCTTCCCGAGCCCGGAAGCTTTGGCGCAGTTCGAACAGAGCGAAGAGTACAACGACATCCAGACGATGGTCGCCAAGCTCCGCGAACGGGGCGACGAAGCGGCCAACAGCCGTGAGCCGACCCGCGTTATCACGGTCCGCCTCCCGGCGAGCCTGCACGAGTCGCTTCGGGCCGAGGCCCACGATCGCCACACCAGCATGAACAAGCTTTGCATCACGAAGCTGCTTCAAATGGTCGAAAGCGAACTCGTTCCGACGGATTCGAAGCTGCCGGTCGCCATCCGCGCCTAGGTTTAGGCTCGGAACGCGAACGTTCGGAATCAGCACTAAAGCCCAGGGAAAGCTTTCCCTGGGCTTTTTGCGTTGATTTCGCTGTTGGTCTTGCTTCTGTAGGGAACGCCCTCCGTGGCGTTCCGCGACCAATGTTGTGCTCGGAACGCCTTGGAGGGCGTTCCCTACAGCCGAGCAAAGCAATAACGGCAACAACAAAAACGTTCAGAGCGAACCGATAAGCCGGGTTCTGTCCCTCCCGCAGGCCTTGCGGCTTGCGGAAAGCGACGATCATTTCTCTAGTCCGACGATTGCTCGCCGGCTCCAGCAGCCTACCCGGTGGTCGAACGACTCGAACCAAGTCGCGGCCTCGCACCGGCCGAGGCCTGTGCGAAACACTCCCACCTGTTTGACCTTGCTCCCCGTGGGGTTTACCTAGCCGGCCGGTCACCCGAACCGCTGGTGAGCTCTTACCTCACCGTTTCACCCTTACCTCGCACTTCCGGCGGTTGCCCGCGGCAGCGCGATCGGCGGTTTGCTTTCTGTTGCACTATTCCCGGACCTTGCAGTCGGTGGGAGTTACCCACCACGGCGTCCTACGGAGCCCGGACTTTCCTCCCGCCGCGCCGCCATTGAACCCACGAGGGGATCAAAGCAGCACTCGACCGGCGATCGTCTGGTTCGCTCTGAACGAGAGCCAGTTTACCAGACGCGGAAGAACACCGCTTAGCCCGGTCGGCCACGACCGATGATCTGCGTTTCGGCGTCGCGCTGGAATCGCCGCGTGGACGCGGCGGCTAAGCCTGCGAATAGCAGCGTCCCTGGTACGTCTCGCGCCGCGAGAACTCCGCTTCCAACGCCTCTTTGAGCGCCGGCTTGTCCAAGCACCATGCCGGGCCGACGTGATAATTCGGCGGCGATTCCCCGCTCACCCGTTCCACGACCATCGCCGGCGGCAGGATTTCCAGAATATCGACGACCGTGCGCACGTATTCGTCCCGTTCCATCAGCGTGACCCGCCCCGATTCGACCTGTTCGGCCAGCGGCGTATCTTTCACGGCGTAGAGGTTATGCAACTTTACGGCGTCGATCCCCAGCCGAGCAATTTCCTGGGCCGTCGCCAGCATGTCTTCGTGCGATTCCCCGGGAATGCCGAGAATCAGATGCGCACAAATCTCGAAGCCCCGTCCGCGACTTCGCTCGACCGCATCGAGGAACGAATCGTGGTGATGCCCGCGGTTCATCCAGTCGAGCGAGCGGTCGTGCATCGACTGCATGCCGTACTCGAGCGAAACGTAATGCCGCTCCGCGAGTTCCGAGATCAGGTCCAGTACGTCCGGCGGCACGCAATCCGGCCGCGTACCGATCGCCAGGCCCACGATCTTCGGCACGGCCAGCGCTTCTTCGTAGAGCCTGCGCAGCTTGGCGACCGGCGCATAGGTGTTCGTCGCCGGCTGGAAGTAGGCGAGGAAATCGTCGACCTTGTAGCGGAACTTGATCCGCTTAATTCCTTCCTCAATTTGCCCTGCGATTCCGTTACGTGGCAACCTTCGGCTCGGGCTGAAGCTCCGATTGTCGCAGAAGACGCAGCCGCCGGTGGTCACCGTGCCGTCGACGTTCGGGCAGGTGAACCCTGCGTCGATGCTCACTTTGTGAATCCGTCGACCGTACAACTGCCGGAGATAATAGTTGTAGCTGAAGTAGCGCAACCCGGCGTCGCGCCAAGTTGGCGCCTCGCGCAAGGCCGTCGCCGCGGCATGTAGCACAGTTTCACTCATCCCGACGATCTTAGAGTTTCACGCCCCTGTAGGGAACGCCCTCCGCGGCGTTCCGAGTACTAAGCAAGTCGCGGAACGCCACGGAGGGCGTTCCCTACAGGACTCGTTTGGTTTATTGCACCGGCATCTTCAGCTCAATTTCTTTGCCGTTGCGTAAAACGGTCACCGGAATTTTGTCCCCGGGCTTGTGCTCCTGCATCGACTTCGCCAAGAGCTGCGTTTCCGTCGCCGGCTCTGTCGAGCCCGCATATTTCACCAGCACGTCTCCCTTCACGAAGCCGGCCTGTTTCGCTTTGGCATGGTCGCCGTATTGGCCGACATGCTCGATCAACAGGGCCAAGCGATCGTCCGGCAGTTTCAGCGGTGCCCGCTCTTCGGTGGTCATCGATTTCATTTTCATCCCACCGAATGCCATCCGGCGCAGATCCCAACTCGTGGCCCGCCAAGAGATATCCGACTTCGTTCGCCAACCTTCGGGCAGGTCGAGCACAAGATCGGCCGTCTGCTCTCCGCGCTTTACCTGCAACGGCAAACTACCTGCCGAAGCACAGCGATGGAGCACCCACTGCATATCCGCGATCGAAAGGATCGGGTCGCCGCCAAACTTTTGAATGCGGTCGCCCGGTTTTAAGCCGGCTTTCGCGGCCGGCGAGCCTTCGGCAACGCTCTTCACCTCTGCAGCTTCCAAAGCATTCATCGTGAGCCCGATCACCTTCGGCAGCGGATAGGGATAGAGCACGTTCTCCGGCATCGGCTTGCCCGATTCGCGGTAGTAGTGCCGCTCCGCTTCGCGCACCTGGTGGCAATGGATACAGCTTTGGACGAGCTTGTTTCCTTCGTAGTCGAGTTTGGAATCGTACTTGCCGCTCAAGAGCGGATATTGCTCCGGCCGCTCCACGAGCGGCTTCGGGCCGTGCTTTGCCGCGAAGAGTTCCTTTTGCTCGGGAGACTGCTTGTGCCAGGCCAGCGCCAACTCGAGCGCGCGGGCAAAGCCCTGCATCGTCATGTCCTGCGTTTCGTCTTTGCTCTCACTGCGCGTGCCGAAGCGGCCGTAAATCGTGCCGTCGGCATTCATCAAGAACGCATGGAACGATTGATCGTAGTCGTACTGAAACAGATTGAGGTCGAGGCCGTTGGCCTTCACGATCCGAATGCAGACGAATTGATCCATCAACGCCCGCACGGTTTCATTGCGGCGCACGACCTCGTCGTCGAACTTACTGCATGCTTCACACGGGATGCAGCGCAGCACGACCAACAGCGGCTTGCCCGACGACTTCGCTTCCGCGACCGCCTTGTCCCAATCGTCGTAGATCCAGTTCTCGTCTTTTTCGACGTTCGCCTTATCGGCGCGAACTTTTTGCTCGCGCTGGTTGGGCGGCACCGCTTGGACGTGATTCGCAAAAATCGCCGCGATCGCAAAACAAGCCGTCGCCAACAGTGTCAGACCGTGATGCCGATGCCGTCGCATGGTAGGTCTCCTTGAAATGGTTGCCAAGTTCTCTGCCTCGCCCAGCAGCATAACGCTGCTTCTTCGCGACAACAAAAACTCTTATCGCAAATAGTGGCGAGCTGAGACGCCATCTCGCTAAGGAGCGGCGCCGGCAAACCAGCGGATCTTGTAGGGCCGGTTTTCGGTGAACGTAATGACGCCCTCCGGTTCGAAGAGCGAGAGTTCTTTACTCCATCTCCCCACGACGACGCGGCCGGTCGCGGGATGCACGTCGAGCGATTTGACGTGTTCGAGTTGCGGCACTTGTGGATGCTTGCGGAACTTCTTCGTTGACCGATCAAAGAGCAGAACCGATTTTGCAGTCGTCAACGCCAGGTCGTTGCCGTGCGGCACGGCCCGAAGGTCGTGGCCGTCGTCGTCGGGCAGCGGAAACGTTTCGTCGAGCGACAGGCTCGGCTGGGCGGTTTCCCAATTTTCCAAGCGATAGGTGCGCAATTCGTCGAATCCGAGTGCCCACAATCGTTCGGTTGCCGGGTCCCAGACGACGCCATGTGCCGAACGGAGCGGCGTGCGATAAAGCGGCTTTTGCGAAGTGGCCAGATCGAAAACGACGAGCGCATCGCCGCTCAGCGAACTGGCGACGACGACCCGCTCGCGCGGCAATAGTTCGATCGAATGGGCATTCGTCACCGAGGCTTGCCAGAGGATCTCGCCCGCGGGATAGCTCAGCAGCGCACAGCCGCTATTGGATGCGGTGATCAGGATCTTGCGGCCGTCGGCGACGGCGCGGCATTCGTCCAGGTTGCGAAATCGCGGGCGTTCGGCGTCGGCAAGGCCGACGGCCGTTTCGCCGCTCCAACTCCAGAGCTTCCTGATCGTGCCTGATTCCGCGGATCTGGCGTCGACGACGAATAATTCACTGCCGCCTGCGCAGAGCAGTAATTGCCCGGCATCTTCGGCAATCGCGTCGCTTGTCGCAGCGAACACCGCCGCGCAGGCCAACATCCATTTCGCTGTAGCGGCGAAAATTCGCGGTATCACGCGGTTGCATCCGGGAAGCGGTCGTTGAGCACCACTTCGTCGTACGGCAATTGGCCGCCGCGACCGTACGCGTCGATCTTTTTCTTGCCGATTACGAGCAGCATGCCGATCACGTGATCCGGCGGGAGGTTGATAATCTTCGCGACGGCGTCTGGATCGAAGCCGACCAAAGCGCCGCTGTCGTAGCCCAATTGCTTGGCGGCCAGCATCAACGTTTGTGCTGCGATGCCGACGCTGCGCATGGCTTCGTCCCGCTGCAGCTGCTCTCGATCCTGATATGTTTTGCGAATCATCGGCACGAGCATTTGCTGCGTTTTTTCGGGCGCGGTACGCCAGTAACGCTCCGGTGCTTTGTCCCAAGCCTTGAGGTCGGCACAGAGCGCGAGCGTGAGTTGCGCCTCCTCGATCTGTGCTTGGTTCCAGGCTGCGGCCCGCACTTGCTTTTTGACCGCCGGATCACGCAGTACGACGAATCGCCAGTTCTGAATATTGAACGACGTCGGCGAGAGCAGCGCCAGTTCCAGCAGGCGGCGCTCTTCCTCGGGCGTCATTTGATGCGACGTGTCGTAATGCTTAATGCTGCGGCGCTGCTCGATTGCGGAGAAAACATCCATGCGACGTCTCGGGGTGAAAGTGGAAATGCAAAATTCAACAGGCAAAACGGCGGGAAATGCAACTGTCGAGCGTTTTGTCTTCTGAGTTTTGACTTTACTAGTCGTTCTGCAAATGGGCTTCGACCATCCAGACCCATTTGTCGATGCCGCGAGAGATGCCGGTGAAGAGGTCGGCCGTATCGGCATCGCCGAACTGCGTCGATTCGTCGATCGCGGCTCGGGCCAGCTTGCCGAAGGTCGCGAGCGCCGTCGAAAGAGCGGCTGCGTGGTCGCGGCAGGATTTGATTTCCAACGGATATTCCGGCAGCGACGTCTTCGCGGCCGTAGCGCGTACGGTGCCGTACATCGTGCCGCCGAGTTGAACGCCGCGCTCGGCAATTTCATCGACGTAATCACCGACGTCTTCGTAGATCTCGTCGAAGAGTTTGTGGAGCGCGATGAAGTCGGGGCCCTTCACGTTCCAATGGGCCTGCTTGGTTTGCGATTGCAAATCGGTGCAATCGGCCAGCCGTGCTTGCAGCAGTGTGACCGCCTTCGTTCGTACTTCCGCAGACAAATCGTTCTTGGTGGGGTTCAGCTTCATGGTTGATTTCCGAATACGGTGATGCACTGACGGCCGCTCGCCTGAGAGATTCTAGGCGAGCGGTCGGCGGCGGGTAGGGGGAGCGGAAATGCCGCAAAAAACGGCGTCTAACGACGGTCGCTCAGTTTCGCCAGCAAGCGGAGCATCTCGATGTAGAGCCACACGAGCGTCAGCATTAGGCCGAACGCGCCGTACCACTCCATGTACTTCGGGGCACCGCGGGCGGCGCCGTTTTCGATGAAGTCGAAATCGAGCACGAGATTCAGCGCGGCCACGGCGACGATGAACATCGAGATGCCGATGCCGACCAGGCCTGACTCGTGGAGGTATGGAATCTTCACGCCGAAAAACGAGAGAATCATGCTGAGGACATACACCAACGCAATGCCGCCGGTCGCGGCCGTGACGCCGAGTTTGAAATTCTCCGTCGCCTTAATGATGCGCGTGGTGTAGGCGAGCAATAGTGCGCCGAGCGTTCCGGCGGTGAGCAGCGCGGCTTGCACGACGATGCCGTCGTAGAGCGTTTCGTACGTCGCGGAGATGGCGCCGAGAAAGAGCCCTTCGCACACGGCATACAACGGAGCCGCCCACGGTGCCGTGGTCGGCTTGAAGATGACGATGAGCGACGCCACGAAACCGCCGATGGCCCCGCCGATCATCAGGAGCTTGGCGTTGTCGCCGCCGTTGACGAGCTGATTCCAGCTAAAAGCCGCGGCAATGACGGCAGTTCCGAGCAAAATCGCGGTCTTGATGACGGTGCCTTGCAGGGTCATCGACGAGGCCGCGGCAGGCGAGCCGTAGTCGATTGCCATTTGAAACGCTTTGTCGCTGAGGGCCGGGTTCGAAGTGCGCATCGGGGGAGAATCTCCGAGAGAAAGTTGGATTCGGACTGTGTATAGGGTCGCAAAGCGAGAGCAAACGAGCGCTGGTGCGGAAAGTGAGCGCTATTCGCCCGGGATCGTACCGGTTTGCACTGGAATTCTACGATGTT
>PNKZ01000031.1:0-15000 GCA_013822735.1 Pirellula sp. | reverse complement strand
TGCCGACCGGCGTATCGTCGACTGCCACAATCGCACTCGGCGGAAAGATTCCGATCAGTTCCGCCGCCCGAAAATTCATCCAGGGCGCCGGTCGCCCCGCCTTTACATCATCGGAGCAAACTATGCAGTCGGGCGAATAACCGAGGCGGGCGGCGCGCGGGGCCACGACTTCCATGAGGGCTCGCGTGTATCCGGTGGTCGAACCGATGAGAATTCCCCGGCTTCGCAAGGCCGCCATGGTTTCGAGGACGCCGGGAATCAATTCCCAGCCGTCGCCGAGTACGCTCTTTTGCAGCGGCAAGAATTCCTCGTACATCGCCATTACGTCCGCTTCGCCCGGTTCACGACCGTGCACCTCGCGCCATCGCATCGCCACGCGCGGAAGTTTGCAAACTTCCGCGATATGCTCGTGTTTGGCTCGTCCCATCGGCCCGCGCGCTTCTTCGATGGCGATTTCGACCCCCCGTCGCCTAAAAATCTCAACGAAAACCCGCATCGGCGCAAGGCTGCCGTAGTCGATCGTCGTGCCGGCCCAATCAAAGAGCGCGGCCTGAATCTTCGTGCCTGGGCTACTCATGGCGGCCTTTCAGCTTCAAAAAACCGATAATACTAACCGTCCTCGTCCCATCGTCGCCACGCGCGTTCGGCAAGCCCGAACGACATCGTCATTCCGGCGCCGCCGGTGCCGACCATCACGTGCACGCCGGGAATCGGTGTCGCTTCCAAACAGGGGCCGCTCGCGAGCTTCCCGTAGACTCCGTTCCAACGTTCGGCAATCGTCCAATCGGGCAGGCAAATAATTTTCCGCAACTCGCGTAAAATCAGCTCGTCAATCCTCGACCGATCAAACGGCGAGATTTCCGCGTCGTATTCGTGCGAGTCGCCGAGAATGATTTCGCCCGCGTCGTTTTGCGACGCCATGATGTGGATTCCAAACTCGTCCAATTCCGGCGTCTCCACGGCGATGCGGCGTTTCAGGGCCGCCAAACTCGGGCAGACGTCGAAGTTGTGATAGTGCCTCAGCGTGAGGCCGCTTGCCAAATGCGGACCGAGCCGCCAACCGTCGGGCTGCGGCACCGTCTTAAGCATCTGCAGTTTGCAGCGTCGCAGGCCGGCCGACGCGAACACTTCGGGAAACAGCGTTTGAAAGTCGCTGCCGCCGCAAACAATCGTGCGATCCGCAGAAAACGTGCGCCCGTCGGCCGTGCGAACGGCCCGACCGTCGACCCCGGTCACCGTCGCGGAAAATTCACAACGTACGCCGTAACGTTTCGTCAACCAAGCGGCAATCTCCGGCACGGCGCGCCGCGGGTTTACGCACAGTTCCGTCGGGCTAAAGAGTCCGCCGAGTAGACCATCCGGATTCGCCGCGGGCGATCGCGACAGTACTCCGGCTGCATCCAGCAATTCGCACTCAATCTTTGCTTGGGCGGCTGCGGCATGAAACTCCCGCAGCACATCCCATTCATCCGCACGATGCGCCAAATGGATCGAGCCGCAGGGCTGCACCCAAACGCCGGCTTCGTGCGACAGCGTCAACCAGCAATTACGGCTTTTCATGGCGATGTCGCGCAGTTCGCCCGCCGGCTGACCAATCGGCCAGCCCATGCCGAAGTTGCGAACGGAAGCCCCTTCCGCGTGGCGATCGCGCTCGAACAGGGTTACGCGATGGCCGCGCGCGGCCGCGGACCAAGCATTCGCCAAGCCGACGATGCCCGCTCCGACGACGGCAATTTCCAGTTGCGCCAAGTTACGATTCCAGAGCGCGATCCACGTGACGCGCAAAATGCTCGAGATTCGGCGTTGCCAAGTCGACGATCTTCGCGCGCTCGTCCCAACGTCGCACGCGCACGGCCGCATGGAAGTGCGGAAGCCGCTCGAAGGCGGCCATTTCCGCGGTCGACATCGGGCCTCCCTGCAACTCCAAGCTCAGAACCGACGGCCCGCTGAGCAGGCCCAGGTATTCCGGCTCCACGGCGCATAGATACCGTTTTGCCGCCACGTGCATGGCCACGGGAGCGACGACGGCTGGGGGAAATCGCGGCGCAAGCCACGCCGCGGCCAGCGTTTCGTGGCGGTCGTCGACCCCTTGCTCCGGCGCGTCGTCCGGCAGCGAGTGCAACAAATGGCCGACGTCGTGCAAGAGCGCCGCCGCAATCAGCTCGCTCGGCGCTCCTTCCTGCTCGGCGAAGAACGCGGCCTGGAGAGCATGCTCCTGCTGTGTGACCGCTTCGCCGCCATACTGCGAATTGCCGCTCGCTTGAAATAGCTGCAAGACGATTTCCGTCGTCGGATGATGGGAGGACGGGGCGTCGCTCATAATCCGTTCGCTTTTGAGAATCTAATAGTGGGTGCGGCCAGTATAGCGGTATATTCGGCGGCGACCATTCGCTAGGCAAGCTCACATATTTTACGAATGATCGCGTGAACGTCGCCTCTCCTTACGTTGCGCCTCCAGGCGTCGAAAGCGCTTCGCCCGGGCCTCCCGGCGGGAAGTTGTTTTGGGGCGTCTGGTCCGTCGTCGCGGCGTTCGGTGCGTACTCTTGTATGTACGCGTTCCGCAAACCGTTTACGGCCGCCGCCTTCGACGAAGTTGACTTCCTCGGCTATGCGTTCAAGAGCGTGCTCATCACATCGCAGGTCGCCGGCTATACGATCTCAAAATTCATCGGTATCAAAGTGGTCGCCGAAATGCCGCCAAGCCGCCGCGCCGCGGCACTGCTCTCGCTAGTCGGCATTGCGGAGCTCGCGCTCTTGGCATTCGCCGTCGTGCCGCCGCCGTGGAACGCAGTTTGTTTGTTCGTAAACGGGCTGCCGCTCGGCATGGTGTTCGGTTTGGTGCTCGGCTTCTTGGAAGGGCGTCAGTCGACCGAAGCGCTTGCGGCCGGACTCTGCGCCAGTTTTATCGTTGCCGACGGGGCGACGAAGTCGCTGGGAGCCTGGTTGCTGCAGTTGGGCGTTTCCGAATATTGGATGCCTTGCGTCGCCGGTTCTTTGATGATCGCGCCGCTGTTATTGTTCGTCGGCATGCTGACGAAAATTCCGCCTCCCGGTGCGGCAGATGTCGCGGCACGCAGCCGTCGCACGCCGCTCGATCGCGCCGAGCGCCGAGCTCTCGCGCTTCGCTACGCGGGCGGCTTGATTCCGATCGTGAGTCTGTATCTGGCGATGACGATTCTGCGCAGCTTGCGAGCCGATTTTGCGCCGGAGATCTGGCGCGGCCTCGGCGAGCCGGCGCAACCGGCCACGTTCACCTATTCGGAACTGTGGGTCGCGCTCGGCGTCGTCGCGGCGAACGGGCTGGCGATGTTTATCCGCGACAATCGCCGTGCGTTTTTTATCTCGCTACTGATTTGCGGATTCGGCGCCGCCCTCTTGCTTGGTGCGTTGGCATTGCGACGAGCGGGCATGCTCGGTGGATTCGAGTTCATGGTCGCCGTCGGGCTCGGAATGTACCTGCCGTATGTGGCGATACACACGACGGTCTTTGAACGACTCATCGCCATGACGCGCGAGCGCGGCAATCTCGGCTTCCTCATGTATCTCGCCGATTCGACCGGCTATTTGGGCTACGTCGCCGTGATGCTGATTCATGGATTCTTGGGCTCACGGCAAGACTTCCTCGGTTTCTTCCTGACGGCCTGCGGCACGGTCGCCGTGTTCGGATTAGGATGCGTCGGCTTTAGTTGGCGTTACTTCGCGATATGTTGCCCCACGTCCGCGGCTTCGATCCCCGGAGGTGAGCGTTGAATTGTGCACATGTGGCCGTGTTTCACGCGCCGGGTCAGCCCCTGGAGTTGCGCGAGGTCGAGCTGCCGCAGCTCGCTCCGGGCGAAGTGCTCGTACGCGTGCGCCTCACGACGCTTTGCGGCAGCGATCTGCACACGTTTGCCGGCTCACGCTCGACGCCGACGCCGACCATTCTCGGGCATGAAATCATCGGCGACGTCATCGCCATCGGTGAAGGTGCTGAAAAGCGAGATCTGGCGGGCCGCATGATTCGCCCCGGCGATCGCGTCACTTGGTCGATCGCGGCGCATTGCGGCGACTGTTTCTACTGCACGCACGGCCTGCCTCAGAAATGCGAGGCACTCTTCAAATATGGCCACGAACGACTCACCGACGAGCGACCTCTGAGCGGCGGCTTAGCCGACCATTGCCTGCTCACGCGCTCGACGCCGGTGCTAATTCTCCCGGAGACGTTGCCGGACGAAGTCGCGTGCTTGGCAAACTGCGCAACGGCCACGGCCGCCGGCGCCGTACGCGTCGGCGAATTGGGCGCCGGAGACAACGTCGTCGTCTTCGGCGCGGGCATGCTCGGCCTCACGATGGCGGCCATAGCACGCTCGCGCGGCGCGGCGGAAGTCATCGTCGTCGACGTCGCGCCGCAGCGACTGCGGCAGGCATTGCGATTCGGCGCGACTGCGTGCCTTGAATTCAGTTCCGACGCCCCGGCCATTGTCGAAGTCGTGCGGGCTCGCACCGCCGAACGGGGCGCCGATTTGGTGCTCGAAGCTTCCGGCTCACCCGAAGCCATGGAAGCGGCGTTGAAGGTGGCGCGCATTGGCGGACGGATCGTTTTCGTCGGAGCGGTCCGGCCGACGCGCCCGATCCCCCTGGATGCGGAGCAATTGGTTCGGCGCGTGCTCACGTTGCGAGGATTGCACAACTACACGCCCGACGATCTGGCCGCAGCCGTGACGTTTCTCAATGGGGCTCCCGAGTATCCGTTTGCCGAGTTCGTCAGCCGGCCGTTTCCGCTTGCCGAGGCGGAGGCCGCATTCGCCGCCGCACAGCATGGTCCGGCACTTCGTACGGCCGTACGTCCCTAAGCACGCGAGAAAACGCCGCAATCGCGGGACTTTTCACTTTTCGCCGATCTGGTAAGCTGTCGGCTTATCTTTATTCGGCCCGCGATGATATTTTTCGGTTGCTAGAACGACATGAAACACGCGATCACCGGCGTCCATCCCGCGACACTTGGCGAAGCCTCGGTAATGACGGTTTGGCCCTCGATGGGCTCCTCGCCGTTCGGGCAATTGCTTGGCCGGCTTTACGCGATTCCGCTCTTCGGCAAGATCATCGCGCTGGCGAGCATTCCACAAGCGTTGCTGCTTTACTTCTGGAACGTGCTTCCTTGGAGCATGCGTCGCTACCGTTTGACGAATCGACGCGTGCTCGTCGAACGCGGCTTAAGCGCGAAGCTCGACAAGGAAGTGTCGCTGGACAACTTCGACTCTATTGAGCTGCAAGTGCTGCCCGGCCAAGAATGGTATCGCTGCGGCAACTTGGTGTTCTTCAAAGGGAAAGTGGAAACCTTTCGCCTCGACGGCATTCCGATTCCGGAAAGCTTTCGTCAAACCTGCTTGAAGACGCAACGCGGCTTTGCCGGCGTGAAGAAGGCCGCAGGGAAGTAGTCGCGAGGCTTCTCGCAGGTCGCACGTCGTTGAAGGTACCGAGTACTCAGTACCCAGTACGGCTGCGCTCGATTGCGAATCGTGCAGTTACGAGCCGAGCGCCTTCCGCAGCAGATGCGGCCGTCGGCTTTCCAGCGGAATGGCCGGTTGCGGCAGTGAAAATCGTGCCGGGCTCGCCGGTTTCACGTTCTTCGGTGCGGCCGATTTCGGCGTGAGAACACCGGGAGCTTCAAGTCGCGCTTGCGGTGTCGACTTCGATTGCTCCACGCCCTTGGTAGCGGGCGCTGCTTTCGTCGCCCCGTTCTTTGCCGAACTACCCCGCGGCGACTTCACCGGGGTCATGGCCTCGGAAGCACGCGGTTGTTCCAGCGGCTTCAGCGACGGCGCCGGTTCGACTTTGGGCTGCGGAATCAAAGAAGGAAGCGTTACCGGCACCAGCGGGCCCATCGGCACGACGCTACTCTGTGAAGCGTCCTGCGTCACCGGCGGACGTACCTCCGCGGATCGACCCGGCGCAGGTATTTCCGAAGGCAACGTCTTCGTCGACGGAGGCTGAATCGAAGAGCGCTGCGTCGCTTGCGGCGGAGCGACTCCGAAATCGCGCCCTAAGTCGACCACCGGCGGCGTCGCGGCGTTCCACGGCAGTTGCTCTCCCGGGGCGGCTTGCGCGGGGAGCGGCGCGGGAACGTTCGGTAGATCGGTGCGCGAGGAACCGAAGAGCGTCGAAGCGTATGGCACGATCGGCGTCGGCACGCGCTCTTCGCCTCGCACCGGCCGCGAGACGTCGTCGTTGTTGCGCGTCGATTCGGCGGCGGGGCGCGTCCCGCTGGAATACCACCCACCCTGCGGCTTGGCAGGCTCTGCGGCCCCGGTCGACGTCGAGCAGGCCGCCGCCGCGCCGCAAGCGGCGACGAAAGCAACGAGCGACGTCAGTCCTGGTCCTACACGAGCCATACAATCCCCATAGGGCGCCAGGGTTACGCAACGGGCCCCGAAAAGATAGCTCACGCTTCGCGAGGGTCAAACGAACCGCAAAAAATGCCGCTAGGGGTGGGTTTGCACCGGAATCCATTGCATCCCGCCGATGGATTGTAGATACTGAATTCACCTTGCCGTCGCCCCGCCGGAACCTCACGAAGGCTTGGTGCCGATTTCCGTTCGTTCCCCGCCTGCCCGTTCGTCGCCCGCCGCACCCTCCCGCCTTCCCGCACGGACGAACATCGATGCTTGCACGCGTTCCGCACCACCAGTTCTACGCATTCGTCGGGCGTTGCTTCGTTGCGCTGGCGATCGCGCAATATGCGCTCGCGGTGAATGCCGCGACGCCCGTTCCCGTCGACACGAAATCGCCGAGTTCCAAGTCGGCGCCGGTATTCGAAACGCACGTTCGTCCGATTCTCAAAGCCCATTGCTTCCAGTGCCATGGCGAGGAGGACGAACTCCAGGGAGGCCTCGACCTGCGGCTCGTTCGACTGATGGCGAAGGGAGGAGAGTCGGGCACGGCGCTCGTCGCCGGCAAACACGCCGAGAGTCTGTTGTTTGAACGCATCGCGTCAGACGAGATGCCTCCGGGCGAGAAGAAGATGACCCCGGGCGAACGGGACATCGTCAAACGTTGGATCGATGCGGGTGCCCGCACGCTCAAGCCGGAGCCGACGGCCATCGCCGACGTTACGGACGAAGATCGACAGTTCTGGTCGTTTCAGCCGGTTCGTGCCGTCGCGCCACCGAAAGTGAAGCAAACGGCGAGCGTGCTGACGCCCGTCGACGCGTTCCTTCTGGCCGAGCTCGAAAAGAAATCATTGGGCTTCTCGCCGGAAGCGGAACCCGCGGCGCTGGTGCGACGTTTGTATTTCGATTTGCTCGGCCTACCGCCGACCCCGGAGCAGGTCGAAGCCTTCGTTCACGACTACGCCGCCGATTCCAAGGCCTATGAGAAACTCGTCGACGAACTTCTAGCGTCGCCTCACTACGGCGAACGTTGGGGCCGCCACTGGCTCGACGTCGCCGGCTACGCCGACAGCGACGGCTACACGCCGGTCGACACGGAGCGCAAGTTCGCCTATCGCTACCGCGATTACGTCATTCGCTCATTCAACGCCGACAAGCCGTGGAACGATTTCATCGTCGAACAACTGGCAGGCGACGAACTGGTAAAGCCGCCGTACGACGCGCTGCCCCCCGCCGAACTCGACAAGTTGATTGCCACCGGCTTCCTGCGCATGGGCCCCGACGGTACCAGCGACCCTGCCGCGGACCAGAAACTCGCGCGAAACGACTGTGTCGCCGAGACGATCAAGATCGTGTCGACGTCGCTACTAGGACTTTCCGTCGGTTGCGCGCAATGTCACAACCATCGCTACGATCCGGTTTCGCAGGTCGACTACTACCGCTTCCGCGCGATCTTCGAACCGGCGTTCAATGTGGAGGCGTGGCGAGCTCCTAAGGCCCGGCTCGTATCGACGACGTCGGCCGCCGTGAAGAAGCAGATCGCTGAAGTGGACGCCGAGATCGCCAAGGTCTCGGCCGAACGGAATGCCGAACTCACGAAGCTCATGGACGAGACGTTTGAGCTGGCGCTTACGAAGTTGCCTAAGGATTTACACGGAAAGCTACGCGAAGCCCGAGCCGCGCCGGTCGCCAAGCAGACGGCCGAGCAAAAGAAGCTGTTGAAAGACAATCCCAGCGTCAACATCACGGCCACCGGAGTGCGGCAACAGCTTGGCGTGAAATATCGTGAATGGGAAACGAAATACACCGGACAGCTCGACAAACTCCGCGCGAAACGGCCGGAAGAAGAGTTCGTGCAGGCCCTCACCGAAGTGCCCGGTAAGCCGCCGGTGACACAGCTCTTTTACCGCGGCGACCACAATCAACCTCGCCAAGCGGTAACGCCTGCCGAGTTGACGATCTTTGACGGCGCCCCCAAGATCGCGGAGAAAGACGCCGCGCGGCCGTCGACCGGGCGACGTCTTACCTACGCTCGGCACATCACCGACGGCAAGCATCCGCTGACGGCGCGCGTCCTCGTCAATCGATTCTGGCTCCATCATTTCGGCCGCGGCATCGTGGCGAGCCCCGGCGATTTCGGTACGCTCGGCGATCGGCCGACCCATCCGGAGTTGCTCGATTGGCTGGCGAACGATTTTGTCGCCGGCGGCTGGCGGCTCAAGCGGTTGCACAAGCTAATGCTCACGTCGACCGCCTATCGGCAATCGTCGCAACGCACGTCGCAGCTCGAAGCCGTCGATCCGGACAACTTGCTGTTGGGCCGGATGTCGATTCGCCGACTCGAAGCGGAAACACTCCGCGACGCGGTGCTCGCGGTGTCGGGCAAGTTGAATCAGAAACTGTTCGGGCCGCCGGTTCCAGTCTCGCCCGACGAAACCGGCCAGGTCGTGATCGCCGTCGATACGCGCGATACGGCGGGGCGCCCGACGAGCAAGAAGGTCGATCTCGGCGAGGAACCGAACCGCCGCAGCATCTACATTCAATCGCGCCGTTCCTTGCCGCTCGGCATGCTCGAGACTTTCGACGCGCCGGTGATGACCCCGAATTGCGAGTGCCGGGCTTCGTCGACGGTGACGCCGCAATCGCTCTTGCTGATGAACAGCGAGTTCATCGTGTTGCAGTCGACCGAGTTTGCGAAACGGCTCCGCGCCGCAGCTCCGGAAGATCTGCCCGCGCAGCTTCGCGAAGGGGCACGTTTGGCGTTTGGCCACGCTCCGAGCGAGAGCGAATTGCGCGAGGCGGCAGAGTTTGTGAAGGCCCAAACGGCCGCACTTGCGCCGGTTGCGAAAGCCGCCGCCGCCGAACAGGCCTTGGCGTGTTACTGCCAAGCGTTGCTGAGCGCCAATCAATTTCTCTACGTCGATTGAAGGCTCGTCCATGATGCAAGACCCGACGTTGATGAACCGCCGGCACTTTCTCGCCACGCAATCGATGAGCGTCGGCTCCGTGGCGCTCGCTTGGCTTTTGCAGCACGACGATGCCCGTGCGGAACCCGCCAAGCCTCCGCTGGAGCGGCCGACGTTCGATTTAAAGGTCAAGCCGACGGTCCACGCGCCGCAGGCTACGGCGATGATCTCGTTCCTCATGCAGGGCGGGCCGAGCCACGTGGACCTCTTCGACCCGAAGCCGGAACTTGCAAAACGCGACGGCCAAAAAATCCCCGGCGACATCCAATACGACAGCCCCGCGCAGACCGACGGCTCGCTGATGAAGTCGCCGTGGAAGTTTGCTAAACGGGGCAAATGCGGCATGGAGTTGAGCGAACTACTTCCCGGCCTCGCCGAGATCGTCGACGACATCACGCTCGTGCGGTCGATGCAGTCCGGCGTGAACAACCACGTGCAAGGTCTTCGGGCCTTGGTGAACGGCGGCATCGTCGCCGGCAGGCCGTCGCTTGGCTCGTGGCTCACGTACGGCCTCGGCACCGAAAGCCAAGACCTACCGGCGTACCTCGTACTCACCGATCCCGAAGGGGTCCCGGTCGACGGCATCAACAATTGGGCGAACGGCTACCTGCCGGCGCTCTATCAGGGCACAGTGATTCGGCCGCGTGAGCCGCGGATTTTGAATCTCGACCCGCCGCCGCATCTGCAAGGCCTGCCGCAGGAGCGGTTCCTCTCGTACCTCGAACGTTTGAATGCTCGCCACCTTGCAGCACGCCCCGGCGAGCACGATCTCGCTGCCCGCATCGCCGGCTACGAAACCGCGGCCCGCATGCAATCGGCGGCCAAAGAAGCGCTCGACATCAGCAAGGAATCGGCGGCAACGCACAAGATGTACGGTCTCGACGTCAAAGAGTCGCGCGAGTTCGGCACGCGTTGCCTCATCGCGCGCCGCCTCATTGAGCGCGGCGTGCGGTTCGTGCAAATCTGCACCGGCAATCAGGATTGGGATCACCACAGCAGCATCGCCGTCTCGTTGCCGAAAGAATGCCTGCGGACCGATATCCCTTCCGCCGCACTCGTGAAAGATCTAAAGCAACGCGGCTTGCTCGATACCACGCTGGTGCAATGGGGCGGCGAGATGGGGCGGCTCCCGACCGTGCAAAAGGGCGCCGCCGTCGGACGCGACCACAATACGCACGGCTTCAGCATGTGGATGGCCGGCGGCGGCATCCGCGGCGGCCACGTGCACGGCAACACCGACGAATTCGGCCACCGTGCCGTGGAGAACGTCGTGTCGCATACCGACTACCACACGACGCTATTCCACTTGTTCGGTCTCGATCCGAACAAGCTCCACTTCCGCCGCCCCAACGGCGAAGCTTCGCTCACCGACGGCAAGTCGGCCAAGGTCGTCCGCGAACTGCTCACGCACCCGGAACGCGTGGCATAGGTTGTATCGCCCGCGACGCTCAGTTCACATTGCGCTGCTCACATTGCACTGCGCGACGCCGCCTTCCCCCGCGCCTTCAGTGCTCGCTCAATCGCCGCGCGTTGCACGTCGTCGAGTTTCACGTCCAGCGCGCCGGCGTTCTCTTCAATCTGCTCCGGGCGTTTCGCTCCGACGAGCGCGACGGTGATCCCCGGCTGTTCAACGGTCCACGCCAGCACGAGTTCGGCCAGCGTGCAACCCGCCGCCGCGGCGATCGGCCGCAGCGCGTCGAGCAAGTCATGGTTCTTCGTCCACTCCTCCCCTTGATACATCGGGTACTTCGCACGCCCGTCTCCCGGCTCAAGCTTGTGATCGCGCGTTATCTTGCCGGCGAGGAAGCCCTTGAGCAGCGGCCAGTAGCTGCACACGGCGATGTCGTGTGCGCGGCAGTAGGGCAACAAGTCTTCCTCGATTTCGCGCTGCAGCATGTTGTAGTGCGGCTGCACGGCTGCGACGGGGCACTCGCTGCGAAACTCTTCGAGCTGCGCGACGGTCACGTTCGACGCCCCCACGGCGCGCGTCTTCCCTTCTTCCATCAGCCGCCTAAGCTCGCCCGCCGATTCGCGCACCGGCGTCGCCGGATCGGGCCCGTGCAGGTAGAGCAACTCCACATGATCGGTTCCCAGCCGCTCTAGGCTCTCTTCGCACTGCCGTCGCAGCGTCGCCGGTCGCCCGTCTTTCACTTGCTTGCGGTCTTCACCCCAGCCGATTCCGCCTTTGGTCGCAATCACGATCTCGTCCCGATGCTTGCCGAGCGCTTGAGCGATCAATCGTTCACTTTCGCCGTGTATTCCGTAGCAATACGCCGTGTCGAAAAAGTTGATCCCCATCCGGAACGCCGCTTCGAGCGTCGCCAAGCTGTCGCGGTCGTTCACGTGCAGGCTCGTCACTCCGGCGATCGGCCAACAGCCCATCGCCAGCGGCGTCACGAGAATATCTGTGTTGCCAAGTTTGCGCGTTGCGTACGACATGGGCCTGACCATTCTGGCGGAGTTGGCGGAATTTAACGGCGAGAATCGCGATTCTAGCGCGGCTCGCATGCCCCGTGCAATCTGGAAAACATTGGCTGACGGGCTCGCGACCGTCGCCCTGTCGAGTTAAAACGGTGGTTTACGACTTCGCAGTCCCGCGCCGCCGCCATGCCCCCCGATTCCGCCGAACATCGTCGTCTCACCATACACGAAACCCGCGCGGTCGATTGGAAGCACTGGGGCCCATACCTCGCCGAGCGCGCCTGGGGCACGGTTCGCGAAGACTACAGCCCGCAGGGAGATGCCTGGGGTTCGTTCCCGCACGATCACGCCCGCAGCCGTGCCTACCGCTGGAATGAAGACGGCCTCGGCGGCATCTCCAATCGGTTTCAAAACGTTTGCCTCGGCGTCGCTCTCTGGAACGGCAAAGACCCGATTCTGAAAGAGCGCCTGTACGGGCTCACCGGACCCGAAGGCAACCACGGCGAAGACGTCAAGGAGTATTACTTCTACCTCGACAACACGCCGACGCACTCGTATATGAAGATGCTCTACAAGTACCCTCAGGTCGAGTATCCGTACGCGAAGTTGGCCGAGACCAATCGCAAACAGGGCCGCGACAAGCCCGAAGTCGAACTCATCGACCTCCTCGGCGACGCCTTCAAGACCGGTCGCTACTTCGACGTCTTCATCGAGTACGCCAAGGCCGACGCCGAAGACGTGCTCTGCCGCATCACCGTCGAAAACCGCGGGCCCGAAGCCGCGCCGATTCATGTTTTGCCTCAACTTTGGTTCCGTAACACTTGGTCGTGGGGGCACGATTCCACGCGCCCGAACCTTCGCGCAGTCGGCAACCTGGCGATCGAGTCCGAGCATCGGCATCTCGGCAAACGTTGGTGGTACGCCTCCGAGCGAACGACGCCCGGCGCTGCGCCCGCCACCCCGGCCACTCCGTTTCCGACCGCCAAGTCGGCCGCGGGTCGAATGTCGACTCCCGGCTCCCTTCCCGCACCGCGCTTGATGTTCACCGATAACGACACGAACCGTCATCGTGTGTACGGTCTGAAGAACACGCTGCCGTATGTGAAGGACGCCTTCCACGAAGCGGTCTGCCGCGGCAAGCTCGAATCGCTTAATCCGGCCCGAAAGGGCACGAAAGCGGCGGCCCACTTTCAAACCATCGTTCCCGCCGGCGGCTCGTACGTTATCGAAGTGCGCTACGCGCCCCAGCCGATCGAATACCCGTTCGACGATTTCGACGAAGTCTTCGCGGCCCGCAAGCGCGACGCCGACGAATTCTACGCGGCCGTAATTCCCGCCGATCTCGACGACGATCGTCGCCTCGTCGAGCGCCAAGCCTACGCCGGCTTGCTTTGGTCGAAGCAGTTCTACCACTACAGCGTGGAGCTCTGGCTCGACGGCGACCCCATCGGCGAGCGCCCCGAGGAAATGCGGGCCCACATGCGCAACGCGCAGTGGCGGCAGATGTACTGCCTCGACATCATCTCCATGCCCGACAAGTGGGAGTACCCCTGGTTTGCGGCGTGGGACCTCGCCTTCCACTGCTTGCCGTTCGCGCACATCGATCCGCAGTTCTCGAAGCGTCAGCTCATGCTGATGCTGCGCGAATGGTACATGCATCCCAACGGGCAGCTGCCGGCCTACGAGTGGAACTTCTCCGACGTCAATCCGCCGGTCCACGCTTGGGCTTGTTGGCGCGTCTATAAGATCGCGCGCAACGTCACGGGCGAAGCCGATACGCGTTGGCTCGAAGAAGTCTTTCAAAAACTGCTCCTCAATTTCACTTGGTGGGTCAACCGCAAAGATCGCGACGGCGCGAACGTCTTCGAAGGAGGCTTTCTCGGGCTTGATAATATCGGCGTGTTCGATCGCTCCAGCGCCCGCCCGGGCAACGGCTACATCGAACAAGCCGACGGCACCGCTTGGATGGGCATGTTCTGCTTGAACATGCTCGCCATTGCGTTGGAACTCGCCCGCACCCGCCCGGCATACGAAAGCATCGCCACGAAGTTTCTCGAACACTTCATCTACATTGCCAACGCGATCAACGCGCCGATCGAAGAGCACGGCCTCTGGGACGCCGAAGACGGCTTCTTCTACGACAAGCTCCACATGCCCACCGGCGGCACGCAGCCTTTGAAGGTGCGCTCGCTCGTCGGGCTCATTCCGCTCTTCGCCGTCGAGACGTTAGAGCCCGACTTGTTGGAGATGCTCCCGAACTTCCGTCGCCGGATGGAGTGGTTTATCAAGTATCGGCCGAAGCTCACGGCGTCGGTCGCCTCGCTCACCGAGCCGGGCGAGAACGGCCGGTTGCTGCTCACGATCGTCGATCGCTACAAGCTTGAGCGTATCCTCCCGCGAATGTTCGACGCCACGCAGTTCCTCTCCGACTACGGCCTGCGCTCGATGTCGCACCACATGGCCGCCGAGCCGTTCAAGTTCGACGACAACGGCCGCGAGCTTCTCGTGGCCTACGAGCCGGGCGAATCGACCAGCGACATGTTCGGCGGCAACTCCAACTGGCGCGGCCCCATTTGGTTTCCGGTCAACTATCTCATGGTCGAAGCGCTCGAGAAGTACCATCACTACTTCGGCGACTCGCTCAAGGTCGAAGCCCCGCGCTATTCCGGCAATTGGGTCGCTCTCGACGGCGCGGCCAACGAACTCTCGCATCGTCTCTGCAACATCTTCCTCCGCACGCCCGAGGCCGACGGGGGGAAGCGACCCGTCTTCGGCGATTGTCCGCTCATGCAGACCGACCCGCACTGGCGCGACTACATTCCGTTCTACGAATACTTCCACGGCGACAACGGCCGCGGCCTCGGCGCTAGCCACCAAACCGGCTGGACTGCCCTGGTAGCAAGACTCTTGAGCTTCAAAGAGTAGATTGCGCTCGGACTGTAGGGAACGCCCTCCGTGGCGTTCCGCGATGCGGCTTCTATTTATGCGCTTTCTATTTAGCCCCCGGTCAGCGACCGGGGGCCGCCCGCCGTCGCCGACGGCGGGCTAAATAACGCTACGCAAATAGACGTAAGTCCCGAAACGGAAATCTGACTTACGTCGCTTCTCGTTTTCGCCCTGCGCAGATAACTCGAGTTATCTGCGCACCCCTTGTGGGTTTTGAGGTTGTGCGCAGATAGATGGAGTTATCTGCGCAGCACGTACATAACCATCGACGTAAGTCCCGATACCTTGATCGGTCTTTA
>PNKZ01000030.1 GCA_013822735.1 Pirellula sp. | reverse complement strand
GATGCCCGAAGGGCAGGTGAGGGTCGCGGCGCGGAACGCTTGGCAAAGCCTGCGCAAGCAGCGAGTGACGAGCGCACGGTTAAGGGTGAATCAGATGCCGGTGATCGGCGCGATGCGGCCCTCATCCGGCCTTCGGCCACCTTCTCCCAGGGGGAGAAGGGTTCATCCGACGTCCGTCCTCTCCTCGTCGCGCTCTCAACCAGCAAGTCCCCTTTCGTGCCCGCCATTGTCGAAGGCCTCGCGCGTGGTTGGCCGAAAGATGCGGCGGTCGAGCTCGATGCGAAGACCGAAGAGGCCATTGTGACTTTGCTAAAAAATCTGCCGCGGGGGTCGCAAGGTCGGCTCGTTTCATTGGCCGAGCGGCTCGGTAGCAAGCGGATGGTCGAGTATGGGGCGGAGATTACTTTCGCGCTCCTCGCGGAGGCGACTGATCCGAAGCTGGATGATGAGAAGCGCATCGCGGCGGCGCGGCAGGCCGTCGAGTTTCGCAAGACCGACGAAGGCGTGGCCACGGCATTGTTGAAGTTGCTCACGCCGCGCACGTCGCCGGAACTGGCCGCCGGACTGTTGCAGGCCTTGGCCGGCGGCGAGGTGGATACGCTCGGGCGATTGGTCGTCGAGAAGCTGCCGGTCATCACGCCTGCAGCCCGTAAGGAAGCGGTGCGGCTTTTGTTGGCCCGCGAGGCGTGGACCCCTGCCCTGCTCGGCGCTTTGGAAAAAGGAACGCTCGGCGTCGGCGAATTGGCGCTCGATCAGAAGCAGGCCTTGGCGTCGCATCCGAACAAGCAGCTGCAAGGTCGGGCCAAAAAGCTCTTGGCCTCGAGCGGTGGATTGCCGAACCCGGATCGGCAGCGGGTACTCGACGAATTGCAATCGCTCACGGAACAAAAGGCCGACGCCGCAGCCGGCAAGCTCGTGTTTGTGAAGCAGTGCGCGAAGTGCCATATGCACTCGGGCGAGGGGCAGAAGATCGGGCCCGACCTCACCGGCATGGCCGTGCATCCGAAGCGCGAGTTGCTCGTGCATCTCATCGACCCGAACCGGAGCGTCGAAGGAAACTTCCGTGTTTACACCGTGGTGACCGACGACGGCCGCGTGCTCAGCGGTTTGCTGGCATCCGAATCGAAGACGGCGATTGAGATCGTCGATGCCGAGGCGAAGCGGCACGTGCTGCAGCGCGACGCGATTGAAGAACTGACGGCGTCGACGAAGTCGCTCATGCCCGAGGGCTTTGAGAAGCAGGTGAGCAAGGACGACTTGGCGAACCTGTTGGAATTCCTCACGGCCCGGGGCAAATTCTTCCCGCTCGATTTGCGCAAAGCGGCGACCGCCGTGAGCGTGCGCGGAATGTTTTACAGCGAAGAATCGGCCGTCGAGCGGCTGGTGTTTCCAGATTGGTCGCCGAAGACGTTCGCCGGAGTGCCGTTTACGCTCGTCGATCCGCAAGGGGGACGGACGCCGAACGTCGTGCTGCTCAACAGCACCAGCGGTAAGCTGCCGCCGACGATGCCGAACGCCGTGCGGCTGGCGTGCAACTCGCCGGTGAAGGCGCTGCATCTTTTGAGCGGCGTGAGCGGCTGGGGCTACAACGGCAAGGGAGGCGTGGGGAGCGTGTCGATGATCGTTCGGCTGCATTACGCCGACGGCAAAACGGAAGATCATCCGCTGGTGAACGGCAAGCACTTCGCCGACTACATCCGCCGCGTGGACGTGCCGGATTCGCAGTTTGCATTCGACTTGAAAGGCCGGCAAGTTCGCTACTTGGCGGTGCGCCCCAAGCGGGCCGACGCGACGGTGCACGAAGTGGAGTTTGTAAAAGGCCCGGACCGCACGGCGCCGATCGTGGTGGCGGCGACGGTGGAGACGCCTTGATTGATATTCACCACGGAGGCACGGAGAGCACGGAGAAGGCAGGCGATTGCAAATCGAGAATTGCAAATCGCAAATTGCAAATTGGCGCAAGCGAGCTGCGAAGCTTTTTCAATTTGCAATTTTCAATTACTCATTTTGCAATTTGCAATCTGCATGTTCTCCGTCTGAGGGACGTCTGCCATGAATAAAGTGCTCGTGCTCTACGATTCTGCGAGCGGCAACACGGCCGCGATGGCGAAACTTGTCGCCGAAGGAGCGATGGAGGTGGCCGGCATCGACGTCCGGCTGCGAAGTCTTGACGAAGCCTCGGCCGAGGATGTGTTGTGGTGCGACGGCTTGGCGCTCGGCAGCCCCACGAATATGGGCCTGCTCTCTTGGAAGATGAAGCGCTTCTGGGACGAGACGATGGGGCCGCATTGGATGAAAGTCGACGGGAAGATCGGCTGCGCGTTCTCGTCGTCCGGCGGTTGGGGCGGCGGCGCGGAGCTCGCGTGCCAGTCGCTCCTGACCGTGCTCATGAACTTCGGGTTTCTCGTGTTCGGCGTCACCGACTACGCCGGCAAGCTCACGACGCTCCACTACGGCGCCGTGACGGCGCGGGCGCCCCGGAGCGACGACGACCAGGCGGCCTGCCGCATTTTGGGACGTCGCCTCGCCGAGTGGGTGGCCGTATTCTGCGGCGGTCGGCGCGAGGAGCACCCGTTGGTAAAGCCGACGGAGCGAATGCCGCCGGGGTAGCGCGCCCGATCGCGCGCCGGCCGGTTTGCGGCGGACGACGGGGCGAAATGGTGTGCGTAAACTCCGTTGCCGGGCTATGATGTCCTCTACAACTTCTGTGGGGGATGCATGGCGGTTTCTATCGAACAATTCGGCAAAGCGCTCGTCGCCTCCGGGCTGTTCACCGCGGCGGACGCCAAAGCCTTTTGGACCGCGCTCGCGCCGGAAAATCGCCCGAAAGAGGGCGAAGGGTTCGCGAAGGCGCTCGTCGCCGCCGGCAAACTCACGGCGTTTCAAGCTCAGGAACTGCTCGCGGGCCGCGGCGCGCGGCTGATCATGGGCGACTATGTGATCGTCGCCGAGATCGGCGCCGGCGGCATGGGGCAGGTCTACAAGGCCCAGCATCAGCGGATGAAGCGCGTGGTGGCGCTCAAGGTGATGTCGAGCGCCGCGATGAAAGACGCGGCCGCCGTGAAGCGCTTCCAGCGCGAAGTGATCGCCGCGGCCAGGCTCGAACATCCGAACATCGTCACCGCGTACGACTCCGGCGAGGCCGGCAGCGTCAAGTATCTCGTGATGCAGTTCGTCGACGGCGGCGACCTGTCGGAACTCGTCAAGAAAAACGGCCCGCTCGGCGTGGAACGCGCCGTGGGTTACGTGATGCAAGCCGCGCGCGGGCTCGCCTTTGCACATGGCGCGGGAGTAACGCATCGCGACATCAAGCCGGCGAATCTCCTGCTCGATAAGAAGGGGGTCGTCAAGATTCTCGACATGGGCCTGGCCCGCATCGAAGACTCGGGCGACGGCCTCACGGCGACCGAGCAAGTGATGGGGACGGTCGATTACATGAGCCCCGAGCAGGCGGCCGATACGAAAAGCGCCGACGGCCGCGCCGACATCTACTCGCTCGGCTGCACGCTTTGGTATCTGCTTTCGGGCAAGAAGCTGTACGACGGCGACACGATGATTTCGCGGCTGATGAAACACCGCGATGCGCCGCTCCCCTCGCTCGTGAAAGAGCGCGACGACGTGGCCTGGCCGCTGGAGCAAGTGTTTCACAAGATGATCGCCAAGCGGCCGCAAGACCGATACCAATCGATGGACGAGGTGCTCGCGGCGCTCGAGCCGTTCGGCGACTCGTTCAGCGGCGGCTCCTCGAGCGGCGGGGGCGGATCGAGCATCGGCAGCAGCAAGCTGCAGAGCGCGGAGCTCGCATCGTTCATGCAAGCGATGGCCGCCCAGCCGAAGCTTTCGCAAACGGTCGCCGAGTCGGGCTCGTCGTCGAAGGGGCCGGGGCCGCTTTCCAAGCTCTCCGGCTCGAAGACGAAGGTCCCGGTCGATGCGACGACGGCGCTCGCCAAGCCGGAAGAGGAAACCGATCCCAAGAATGAAGTGCTCAAAGGGCCGGTTCCTGCGAGCCGCGATGCGCGGCAGAGCGCACTCGCGCAAAAGAAGCGGCCGCCGGTGAAGCTTTTCGCCGTCGGCGTTCTGGGCGCGGCGGTCGTCGCTGCAGGCCTTTTCATCGGTCTGCGGCGCGATCAGGGGGAAGCCGTCGCTGAATCCGCTGATGCAGCAAGCCGCTCCGTCGCAGTGGTGGCGCAAACAGCTGAGCCCGTCGCGCCGCCCGCTACGAAACCCCTTACCGCCGTCGGACTCGTCGCATCGGCGTCGAACTCGGAGCCCGCAGCGCCGGACGGCGCACCGATCTCGATCTCCCAGCTGCTCGATTCGTCCGACTACGTCTGGAGCGAGCCGGAAAATCTCGGGCCCTCCATCAACGGCCCCGGCGATGAGAAGTCTCCCTCGCTCACGAACGATCAACGTCGCATTTACTACGACCGCTCCAGCGGCGGTAGGACGGAAGCTTCGCGCGCGTCGACGGATGTTTCCTTCACTGCGCCGGTCAAGGGACACTCGGTGAAGGAAGCGTGGCTTTCCGGCGACGGCCTCACGATTTCCTACCTTGTAAAAGAAGGCAACTCCGAAGTGTTGGCGCTCGCTCGGCGCGATACGCTCGATGCGCCTTGGAACAAGACCGTATTGCCGCCGCAGGTAAACGGCCCCGGCATGCCGCGTCACCCGCGACTTTCCTCCGACGGCTTATCGCTCCTCTTTCATACGCATTTGCCGACGAACCAAAACGACATTTGGATCAGTCGCCGCGCGAGCATTGCCGAACCATTTGGGCCGGCCGTGAACTACGGGCCGACCGTCAACACGGGCGTGTATGAGGCAAGCGCACAACTGCTCGGCGACAACACGACGCTCGTGTTTCGACGCAATTCCGATTGGCACTTTGTTTACCAGAACGAACGGGGCGGCAAGACCGCGCTCCCGTTGCCCGCGCATCCCTTTTCTACGGAATATCTCTGGCTCGCGCCCGACGCGCGCACGGCCTACTTCGCCGCCAATCGCGCCGGCGGCGTCGGCGGTCTCGATCTCTGGGTCAGCCGCCGCGTGCCGAAATCTCAAGCCGTGTCGAAGCCGAAACTCGTGGCGCCTTTTCCCCGCTTGCACCCGATCACCGGCGAGCCGGCCGCGTCCGTCTACCTCGACGACCTTCAAGAACTCTCCTTCCGAGGAGATCGCTTTGTCAGTAAGCACGGCATGTATACGGGCGGGACCGAGCTCAAATGGCACGGCGGCAAGCCCGAACATTCGCTCTTCACACATCCGCACAACGAGACCGGCCTCGCGCAGGTCGAGTACCATCTCGGCGGTGCGTGCGAAACGTTCACAGCCACGGTCGGTATGGTGGCCAAACCACAGACGCCCCTCGTGTTTCGCGTTTATGGCGACGGCAAGCTTCTTTGGGAATCGCCTGCGCAAGCACTGCCCGACGTGGGGCTCGATTGCAGCGTCGATGTGCGCGGCGTGCAGCAATTGCGTTTGGAAGTGTTTTGCAACGGAGCCTACGATTTCGCCTACGCCGTCTGGATCGACCCGAAGCTGACCGCAGCTGCCGAGTTCAGTAGTACGCAAATTCCCCCGGAGGCCCTTTCGTTTGCGGGGCATCGTTATCTGTTAGTCGCCGATCCGCTCCCTTGGAGAGAGGCTCGAACGATCGCCGAACAAATGGGAGGGCATCTCGCGACGCTCACCTCCCAAGCGGAAATCAACTGGGTGAACGAAAACATCTGGCGAAAGCGCCCCGTACCGAGCGTCGGCGACATCGACCCTGCGAGTCATCGCTTGGCGCTAGGAGCGCAACGTGTCGGCGAAGTGTGGACTTGGTTAACCGGCGAGCCGTTGGATTTAGCGACCTGGATCGGCAGGCAACCCGACGGCTCCGGCAACGTCCTCACGTGGGAAGGGGACAAGGCCTGGGACGACGTGCGCCCCGAGTTTGGAACGCACTATTTACTCGTCGAGTGGGATACGCTGGGCGGGGCCGCGCAGTCGGACGACGCGCTAAGACAGTGGGTGCGGGATGTTGGCGCGCTGCCGGCGGAGAGGCAAATCGAAGAGGTCGCGAAACGGTTGCAGGTGTTCAATCCCGAATTCGACGGCAAAATCTCCGGATTAAGCGGCAACAAACCGCCGACGATCGTCGACGGCGTCGTTACGGAAATCGATCTCAACGTCGATCAGATCACGGATATTTCCCCGCTCCGCGCCTTCGGCGTGCTCACGACGTTGTGGTGCCGCGGATCAACGGGAAAGGCGAACTTTAGCGACTTGTCGCCGCTGGCCGAGATGAAGCTCGTGGCGCTGAGTTGCAGTAATGTGAAATTAAAGGACTTGTCTCCGCTGCGCGGCTCGCCGATTGAAAGACTCTATATCGGCAATACCGACGTCGTCGATCTGTCGCCATTGCACTCCTGCCGCTACCTGAAGTACGTCTATTGTCGCAGCACGCCCGTCACCGCCGAAACCGTGGCCGCTTTGAAGCAGGCTCTGCCGCAGTGCACGGTCGAATGGAACGGCACGCCGACCGCGAAGTAAATCAGTCAGTAGGATGGGTCGAACGAAGTGAGGCCCACGCGGCATCCGAATCGCATCCGAATCAGGCTCTAGCTGCTAAAGCCGCGCACAAAGACGCTGTTGCGCACATAGTCGAGCCAGAGCCGGCGCGGATCGAAGACCCGTTTGCGGCGCAGGCCCAATTGCAGCCGGCCGAGCGGATAGCTGAGCGACCACACGGCGTCGAGCAGCGCCGTAAACATCCGGCCGTGGTTGCGTAGAAAGTACCGGCGTCGTGAATCGAACCAATACTTGGGCCGGCGCGGCAGCGCCTGTTCGCGCACCGTCACCCCCGTCGATTGGCCGATGAGGTGCATCACCCGGCTTTTCGGCTCATACCAGCAGGTAAAGCCGGCCCGCGCCGCGCGCAGGCAGAAGTCGGTTTCCTCGTAGTAAAGGAAGTAGCCGTCGTCGAGCAGGCCGATCGTGTCGAACACCTCGCGCCGAATGCAAAGGCTCGCCCCGGCGACCCAATCGACCTGCGCCGCGGTGGTCGGAGTCGGCAGGAGCGTGACGAAGCGCGAAAGCAGACGATGCACCGGCCCGATACGGAGCGCTTCGTCGAGCTCGCTCCAGAGCGATGGAAAGCGAAACGTCGAGAATTGCGCCGTGCCGTCGGGGTCTTCCAGTCGGCTGCCGACCATCGCGGCGGCCGGGTTCCGTTCTAAAAAGTCGACCAGCGTTTGCAGAGCGCCCGGATAGACGCGCGTATCCGAATTGAGCAGCAGCACCAATTCCGGCTGGTCCGCTCCGGCAAGCGCCGGACGAATTGCTTCGTTGTTGCCGTACGCGAATCCGCCGTTGCGCGGCAGCGGCATCAGCGTGGCCCACCCCTGCCAGCCGCGCTCGACGATCGCCGCGCCGATCCGCTCGACGGAATCGCCTCCCGACAAGTTATCGGTGACGACGACGCGCGAATCCGCGGGCAAGCCTCCTTCGGCTGCCAGCGATTCTAGGCAGTCGATCGTAAGGGCCGGCGTGCGGTAGTTGACGATGACGACGAGCAGCTTCACGTGGAAATCTCGTTAGGGAGTTATGCCGACTGCATAGCGCAGGAGCAAGTATTGAGTCAGGGCTCGAAACAGTTCGGCCCGCGGGGCGCGGCGCGAGAACGTGTGATCCCCTTGGGGAATCGTTTCCAGATGCAAATCGCCGCTGCGCAGCCATTGCTTGGTCTCTTGCGGCGCGTGATACGCCATCACGGCCTGGCCCGGATCGTTCTCGGCGAGAAACAGGGCGAGCTTGCGCTTGGCCGTCGCCACCCGCGTCAGATCGGCCGCGAGATTGTTGTCGGCCGGATGCCCGACAACTTCGGGCGGAAACTGCGAACGGGCCGTCGACGCTACGTCGCGCTTCTGCACGAGATTACCTAGGCGACGTCCCAGCAGCTTGACGGCCTCCACGTAGCCGATGTCGGTTTGGCCGCGGAGAAACTTCCACAGTTTCCGGCCGTTCGTGGCCCGCGCCATGCGGCAATGGTCCTGCATGAGCTTTTCGGCGCCGGAGGCGTCGAACGGCATGCCGGCTTCCCAATGAAACGTCAGCGGATTGATCAGTACGCTTTCCACGAGCGTCGGGTCGGAAAGTTGCGCGGCCGACTGAAACGCGGCATACGCACCCGAGCAGAGCCCCACGAGCACGCAACGCGTGACGCCGAACCGTTCGCGAAGCTCCCGAATGGCGAGTTGCACGTCGCGAAACGCCGTGCTTGGGTACGGATCGTTCTCTTGCGCCGGATTGCTGCACACGCTGTCCCCCAGGCCGCAGACGTCGAGCCGCAACGCGCGGAAACCGGCATTTGCCAATCGACGCGTGAGTTCGACATAGATCCGGCCGGGACCGACATGGTTGGCCGCGCCGGCATTCAGCACGATGACGGCCGGCAGATCGCCGACGTTGCCGGTCGGTTCGACCAATACGCCGAAGAGTTGGTCCGGTCCGATGCGCAACACGCGCTCGTGCAGCGTGCGAATCACATCCGGCTCGGCCGCGTTTTCGTACGAAACCAAGGCCTGCGTCGGGCCGATCCTCGCGAAATCGATCTCCAGCGTCCCGGCGCTCGGCACGCGAATGCGTTCCGCGAGCCATTGTGCAATGTCGCGAATCGTTTGTTCCGGCACCTTGCTGAAGTGCGGTTCCGCCATCATCTCGGCATAGCCGGGTGGCGACAGCGTCGTCACCGGAACATCGAACTGCGCAAAGCGTTCGGCGAGCTTTTTGTCGGCGGGGCCGACGACGAGCGCTTGCAAGCAGCTTAGTTGCTTCTGCAGCAAGTTGAGCTTCTTAAACTGCTCGCCTGTTTCTTCGGTGACCAGGAAGCCCGCCGCTTCGACATCGCCGGCGGCGGCGTGCGCGGGGCGCGGGCGGAGTTCGGTCATCTGTTCGATCGTCTGCATCTGCCGCATGTACGACTTGCCGCAGGTCACCGGCGCCCAAAGTACGAGATTGTCGCACTCGTCGGGCCCGAGCGCTTCGACGGCGAGCATCGCTCCCATGCGCAGGCCGACGATGCTGATCCGCCGGCAGCCGAGCTTGGAGCGCATCCAAGCGACCGCGTCGCGCACGTTCTGATGCCACGTAGCGCGGCGGTCCGGGTCGGCATCGCTGCCTGCGGAGTCCCCCGTGCCGTGCCAATCGAAGCGCAGCGCCGGAATGCCCTGCCGCGCCACGGCGTCGGCCAGATGCCGCAAGCTTCGGTTGGCGTGCAGCTGTTCGAACCCGACCGGCGCGCAGATGACGACGCCGTGATCGACGCAGCTTGCTTGCTTCGAAGTGTGCAGCCAGGCCAGCAGCGGTTCGTTGCGGCTAGTCAGATAAAACGCCGAGCGCGCCACGTCGACGTTTTGCGATCCGGCCGCGCGCGCGGCGGCCGAAGTAAGCAAATGGTCCGTCGGTTCGGTGATCGTCAGCGACATGCGGCGGAGTCCTAGTGAGCGGCGGCGGTTACGGGGACCGTGAGTTCGGTGTCGAGGTTCAGCGCTTCGAGCGTCGGGCGGAATTCGCCGGCCGAGTTGTTTCGCGGAAGGAACGTCACCACCTTGGCGCGACCCGGCGCGAGGTGGAAGTAATTGTCGTCCGGCAGGTAGCCGTCGGCGTGCAGACGAACGGTGTCCAGGAACCCTTCGGCGCGAAGTGTAACGCGATAAGTGTTGTCGGCGGCGAGTTCCGCCGAGGCGTTTACGGTGTGGGGCGACATGCGACCGGACGCAAGCCGACGGATGAAATGCCAGGCCTCGCCGAGGACGGCGCCGTCGGCATCGCACCACCGGGCCATGACCACGTCGTGCTGCGGCGGGCCGAAACGATAGGCGTAGGCCGAATCGGTAAAGATTCCCAGAATCGCGTCGCCGCTCAGGCGTTGCCGCGAACGGCCGTTCACGCGCACCGGACTGACTGCGTGCGCGACGACGGTGCCGGGCGACTTCAGCATTTGCAGTTCGACCAAGCCGTCGCACGGTTGGTCGGTCTCGTTCGTGAGATGCAGGTCGAGACCGTTCAGCCCTTCGTCGGTGAGCGTGAGTTGCCGTGTTTGCCAAGAGCGTTTCAGGTAGTAGTACGCGGCCTTCGGCAAGCCGGTGGAATCGACGACGCCCCAGCCGGCGCCCGGCCAAAGATCTTTGTAGAACCAGGTGAGCGCCCCGCCGCACTGCGAATGCGTGCTGCGCCACTCGGCAAACGCTGCGGCCATCATCTCGCCCGTCACGGCGCGACTCAGCTCGAGGTAGCGCGGCATATCGAACGAGCGGAGCTGCGACGGATCGACTCCGAACGTTTCGCGCAGATAGCGATCGCGAACGTCTTCGAAGTCCCACCCTGCTCCGCCGTCGCGCGGAACGCGCTGCTTCCAGGCAGGATCGTGCATCACCGGATGCGCGCCCCCCGTGACGGCGTAGATCGTTTCCGGTTCCGGCAAGTTTGCAAAGCCGAGGCATTCCGGCGTGAACTTCACGTCGGCACGGCGCAGATCAGTCGTCGGGCGCAAGTATGCGCCGACGCCGTAATAGTGCGTGATGCCGGTGTGCGTGTGAAACGGCAGTACGCCGCCGGTCGGCGTCGACGGGACATAGGCCGTGCCTGGATGAAGCGCCCTGCAAAGTTCCGGCAGTTCGCGGGCGAACCAGTCGTTGGTCCAACGCTCGCGCGGCATGCCGAGCATCGCCGCTTGCTGTTCGATTTCGCTGTTGCCGCAATAGATGACGACCGACGGATGACGCGCCAGCCGTGCGAGCTGCTCGGTCGCTTCGGCGCGGATGTTCTCGCGGAAGCCGGCGTCGTCGACTGGGTAGTCCATGTTCGCGAACATGAAATCCTGCCAGACCAGCAGGCCGAGCTCGTCGCAGAGCCGGTAGAACGTCTCGCTCTCGTATTGCATGGTGCCGCCGACGCGCAGCATGTTTGTCCCGGCGTCGCGGGCCAACGTCAGATCGCGGCGTAGCGTCGCTTCGTCGCCGCCGCGCGCGAGGAGATCGTCGACGGTCCAGCAACCGCCGCGACAGAAGACCTGCTCGCCGTTGATGTAAACGGCAAAGCGGTCGTCGGTGCGAACTTCGACCTTGCGAAAGCCGAGCGGCGCTTGCGGGTGAGCGATCGGTTCTCCGTCGAACTCAAGCAGAATCGAGCAGTCGTGCAAGTGCGGAGTGCCGTGCGTGTGCGGCGACCAAAGCGGTACGTTCGGAATGCGTAGCTCGCCGGTAATCGTCCAGCCTTCGTCGACAGGAACGATCGAAAGCTCCGCTTCGTGCGTGTCGACCTGGAGCATCGCACGATTCGGCGCGGCCCGGCCATACGCCTTGGCGGAGATTGTGACGACGCCGGTCGTGCCGGCGAGCGTCGGCTTAATGCGCAGGTCATCCAGCAGTACTTGCGCGGTTTCCAATCGCACGTCGCGCCAAGGACCGATCGCCGGGGCGCAAGGAGCCCAGCCGGGGATGCGTCCGACGAGCGAGGTGCGATGCCAGCGCAGTTGCTGGTTGCGCACGAGGTTCGTCTTCCATCGCGGCCGCGGGCGCTTTTGCTTCAGCAACTCCGTGAGCGAGCGGAAGCACAGCAGCAGTTCGTTTTCATCTTCTAGCAGCGAGCCGACGTCGATCGAGTACGTACGAAACATGTTGTCCGCGCTCAGGATCTTCTGACCGTTGAGCCAGACTTCGGCCGAAGTCGCGAGGCCGGCGAAGCAAATGCGGCAGGGCCGATCGTTGACGGCGCCGGGCGCTGCGAACGTCGTGCGATACCACCATTCGTGGGCGTCGATATCGGTCGGCCGCGCGAAATCCCACTCCCCCGCAACATCGAGAGCTTGCGCAACGGTCCCGGGCACCACGGCCGGCAACCAGCGGCAATGCTCATCGCGCGTGAAGGCCGGAGGCGTCGTCAGCCCCGGCAATCGCCCGAGCAGCGACCATGCGCGCAACGTGAGCGCTTCAACCGGATCGGCAGCAGCGCAAGGAATTGTGCTCATGGAATGCGACGCCTCCACCGGCGGAAAGTTAGAGTAGCCGCGTCGACAAGTCGTCGACGGTCGTTTGCCACACGCCTGCCAAGTCGTCGAGCGGCGTGAGGTCCATCGGCTTCTTCCGCGCCATGGCGCGAGCTAGCTGAAACTGCAGCGTCTTCGCGCCGGTCGAAAGTGCCGTGAAGCCCGCCGCAGCAGTTTCCAGCCCGTTCACATGGTTCTCGTCGAGCCACTTCAGGTACGTCGCCGCGCATTCGTAGCTCGCGCCGAACTGTCGCAGCGTGGCAAACGAATAGTGATGGAACATTTCGAGCGACGCGCCGGTGAGCCATTGCAGGTCGGCGGCGAAGCGCGACTGGAACTTGTCGAAGGGGTTCTCCGTCGGCAAGCGACGCAGCTGGCGCCGGAACACGTCGAGCGAAGCGGCGACGAGTTGGTCGCCCATGGGCGGTGCAGGATTGCGCCGTTTGACGATCTCCGCGTACGGCGGCAGCACGTCCGGCGAGAACTTTCCGGTCATGCGGAAAACGTTCAGGAAGTCGTCGTCGGCGAGTTCGTAGTAGCCCTGGCCGTGGAAATAGCCGAGCCGGCGAGCGGCGACGTCGATCTCCATCGTCGCGACCGTCGACTTCACATGCGCCGTGCGATAGGCCGTGCCCGCCGTATCGGGCAGGTAGTACGAATCGAGCTCGACCAGCATCGGCCGGCCGAGGCGAAGTTGTTCCTCGACATGTGTTTCGAGCGGACGCCAGATGGCCAGCTCCTGCACGTCGAGCCCGAAGAGTTCTTCGAGATCGGCATGCGGGAACTTGAAGAAGGTCCACTGGTCCCCTTCGAAGTCGATGGTCGTGGTGAACGGCAGCGCCGCGATCGGCTCGAAGCCCCAAGCGTGGAGGAGTTCGATCCAAACATCGACGTAGCAGTTCGTCTCGGCCCAACTCCGCTCCTGCGTGTGGAGCCGATGCCGTTGATAGTCCGTCGGATTGAGGGTGAGTTCGCCGAGCATTAGAGACCGAGCGTGTTCTTGACGTCGTGAGGCCAGAGGTCCGGATCGAAGCCGTGCTTCATGAAGAGCGCCAAAGCGATGCGCTCCAGGCCGAAGCCGATGCACGAAGTGTGGGCGTCTTTGCCGTCGGGCGTGTGAATGCCGAACGTGTGGCCGAAGTGGTTTTGGTGATAGTTGCAGGAGGTGATCGCCGTCGGCTTCTCGGCCGTCGCCACTTCATGCACGAGCTCGAATTTGAGCACTTGCTCCTTCTGCGCCGCGGCCATCACCTTGCCGCCCCGGCCGAAGAACGGATCGTTGGCGACCACGGCTTCGGCTTCCAGGCCGACATGGTTCAGGATCTCGGCGCCGAGCTTGAGCCAGTATTCGCGATGTTCGAGCGCCTGCTCGGGCGTGCCGAGGCGAACGAATTCACGCTGCCGGAAAATCTGCATTCGGGCCGGATCGAGCGACGGCTCATGACGAAACACGAACGAACGCAGGTCGACGGTTCGACCTTGCTCGGGCAGCGTGCCTTTGACCGTCGGATAAAGCGGGTAGCAGGCCGCGGGGGTCATCATGATCTGGGTTGGCGTCAGGTGCTCGGTCCAGTCTTCCCCCTTCTTTTTCTTATCGAGCATCTTCAGGTGATCGCGCTCGTTGCCGGTAAACGAATGCACCGAGCCGAGCAAGTCCGGGAAATTGTCGATGTGCGTCATCTGCAGATAGTGTGCCCGATTCATAATCGCCGGAAAGCGCATGACCTCGGCCTGCAAATGGCTGCCGCGCACGGTGACGTAACGCTCGAAGCGTTCGATCACGTCTTCAAACGCGCCGCTGAAGCCGTAAAGCCCGTCGACTTCCATCGAAATGAGAATTCCGGCCTCGACGAGCTGGTCGCGGCAGTGGCGGTACGTTTCCGTCAGCGATTCGGTGGCGATACACGACATAAGCGTTAGTGTCCTTCTCGGTGCGCGAGCAACATCGTGGCGTTGAGTTTTGTGATGCGATCGTTGTTCACCATCAGCGCGGCCCCGTAAGAGTCGCGCAGGTGTCGGGCCAAGCTGAACTTCGAATCGTTGCGGTAGCCCGAGATGCCGTTGATCAGTAGGGCCTTGCCGACGATTTCGACGATCTTCTGCGAGCACGACAATTTCAGATTGTTCGTACGAATCGGAAAGCCGAAGCCTTCAAAGGCCGCATCGCAAGTCGAATTGAGCTTCTCGTGATACTCGCGGGCCAGCGAGTAGACGTTGTGCCGCATTTCTTGCAGCATCAAGTCGACCTCGGCCAAACGAACGGCCGACAGGGGCGTTTCGCCGGGCGTCTTCCGCGCTTCGACACGTACAAAGGCTCGCGAGCGATTCACGGCGTCGGCCGCGATGCCCGACCAGAGCGCGCCCCAGACGATGTGCGAATACGGGTGCATCGTTTCGGCGAGGATCTCGCCAAACGACGTCGGCAGGATTTGTTCGACGTTGCCTTGAGCGGTGAGCGTGAAGCCGGAACTGCACGTGCCGCGGAATCCCATGGTGTCCCAGGTCGAGAGCGGCTCGGCCTGGTACTCGCCGCGGCGAACCATGACGTGCACCTGATCCGTGGCCGGCGACTCCGGCGAGCGGCGTGCCGTCACGAGGATGTCGTCGGCATATTCGCCGTACGAGATCACCGGGGCCTTCTTCGTGAGCGTGAACGTATCGCCGTCGACGTCCACGGCGCAGATGCTCGAGAGCAAGTCGCCGCCGGTGCCGATTTCGGTCGTCGCCGAGGCCATGAGCCGTTGCTCTTCGACCAGCTGACGCAGGTAGCGGCGGAAGTAATCGGATTCTTGCGCATGATGCACGACGCACGCCACTTGAATGCAGTGCATTGCGTAGATCATCGCGGTCGAGCCGCAATAGTGCCCGAGCGCTTCGCAAATCTTCGACGTTTCGATAATGTTGAGCCCGAAGCCGCCGTATTCCACGGGGACATAGGCGCTCAAAAACTTCCCTTCGCGCAAGGCGGCGAACGCCTCGGCGGGAAAGCGCGCGTTCTCGTCGACCGACGCGGCGTGCGGGGCCAGCGCCGTTTCGCCGATGACGTGGGCCTGCGCGAGCAAATCGGCAAACTCGGCCGCAGAGATGCGCGCGTCGCGAACAATCGTCGTGATCATGTATCGTGCTCGGGGAGAAAGGCGAACTAGCGGGCCAATTTGGCGACCGCTTCCGAAATCGAAGCAATGGTGCGGAACGTTCCGCGACTCAACATCGATTCGGGAAATTCGATATCGAAGCGCTCTTCCAAGGCGAGCATCAAACCGACGGTGGCGAGCGACGTGAGGCCGGCCGAATAGAGATCGCGCTGCGGATCGAGCGTGCTCACGTCGACCGGCACGCCGATGTGCATGGCGACGACGTCCTTCACGGATTCGAGGTCGACGACGGCCGGCGAGTTCGTAGGGGTCATGCGGTGGGTCTTCCGGTGAGAATATTGGCGTTGAAACGCGTCCCGAGCGCTCGCGCAAGCACCACGGCAACGACCTGGTGAGAAGCGCGCGATAATGACGCCTGATTGGATGAAACTTACGTCGAAAACTGCGGGTTTGCGTAGTTTACGAAACCGTTAGGGTCGGTCTGAACGCGGTGCGCCGTTTGGCGCGGGCGTATCGATCGTAGGGCTTGTGCGTGCCGAAAACGCCCGTGTTTATACGTGAGGTATCCGCGGGATGACCCAAGCCGAGTCGTGCTTCGTCATGCCGATGTGCGGGTAGTAGGTCTGCGCCTTGGGGGCGGCGAGCAAGATGAGCGCGGTATTCAAACCGGCTTCGAGATGCGTCATGCGGACGAGCTCGCGTCCGATCCCGCGCCCTTGATACGACTCGTCGACGGCCAAGTCGGAAAGATAGGTGCAGAACGAGAAATCGCTGATGGCCCGCGAAACGCCGATCAGCCGCGCTTCGTCGCGCGCGGTGAGGAGAATGTCGGCCTTCCGCAGCATCGTCTCGATGGTCGAGCGTTCGTGCACAGGGCGCCGCTCGGCCAAGGTCGAGCGAATGAGCACATCGATGAAATCGTCGACACCGAGTTGCGGCTCAAGCTGATAGCGAATCATGGGGGCATCTCGTTGCGACCAGTGCGGGATGGGGCCAATTCAAGTTTACGCCGCGGAATGGCGACTCGCCGAACTCCGGACTTGGCCCGGTAAAATTGCCATCTCGGAGAGAATCCCTATAATCCGCGCCTTGCGAACCCGCCGGTTTCTTATAATGAGAAGTAGGTTGCGCCGAAGCTCACTCAGGAGATCACGTCATGTCGTCCAAGAAGCCCAATCCCGATCAAACCAAGGCCCGCGCCAAGAAGGCGGCCTCGGGTACGGCGGTTCGCGATCGCGTTCGCGACCTGTCGGTTTCGGCGTTTCGCGATCTCGATCTTTCGCTAAGCGACCTCTCGAAGCTTGTTCAAGAGGTTCTCGAAGGCGCCGTGGAAGCGGTGGATAAGAGCATCCCGGCCTCCCGCGCGAACGTCTTGCGCGAAGTGTTCGACGGCCTGAGCGAAGGAGTTCAGGCCATTGCTTCCTCGGGTTCGGCGGCGCTGAGTGATGCCCGGAAGCGAGGCGAAGCGATCACGGCGAAGCCCGTGGCCAACTCGGCGAAGCGAATGCGCGACGCGAACACGGAGTTCTTGGGAACGGTGAAGAACTTTGCCGGAAAGACGTCGAAGCAAGTTCGCGACGAACTCAACGCTCTGGTGAAGGAAGCCGAGAAGCTAGGTCCCAAGGTCGCCGGCTCGGCGCAGAAAGCAGCGAGTGCTTCCAAGGGGCGCCTCATGGAGCTCACCGGAGAGACGGCTCGTGCCGGCGTAAGGGTTGCCCGTCGCACGGCCGGAGGCGTGGTTATGGCCGCCGGAGGTTTCTTGGAAGGCTTAGCCGAAGCGCTTGCGCCGAAAGATCTGCCGCAAGCGGAGAAGAAGCACGCGACGAAGCGCGCCGGCGCGAAGCGCGTGGCGGTCAAGAAGAAGCCCGAGAAGACGAAGTGGGTTTCGAAGAAATAATCGGCGCGTGGGTGGCCGGGGCCGGAGCCGGAGGCGAAGCCCCAGTCGACTGGGCACTCTGCCTCAGGCACCCGGCGCTGCGAAGTTTCGAAACGCGCTATTCGCCCCGGCGGCGACGATTTGAAACGACCATGAACACGACCAAGAGCGCCGCCGCTGCGAAGCCGGCATAACCGACCGTCGTCAAGACGACGCTGGTCGAGTTACGGGCCGCCAGCACGAGGATCGACGAGCCGATGAACATCGCGGCGATGATAAGCGCGAAAGAAATGTTCCGGCTGGCGTGCTCGATCGTGTGCGTCACGCGGTCGAGGCCGCGGTGTTCCAGATTCACGGCCAGTTTATTCTTGCGCAATTGCGAGAGAATGGGTCGCAGTTCGGCAGGCAGACCCTCGAACAGTTCCGCATACTGCCGCAGGCTGCGTTCCACCCTCCCCTTCATGGCCCAGACCCCTTCGCGCTTACCGACCAAGTCTTCCAAGTAAGGTCGCACGAAAGGAACCATCTCGAACGACGGATCGAGATCGCGGGCAATCGATTCGATGGTCGTGAGCGACTTGATCAGCAGCACGATATCGGCCGGGCAATGAATGCGATGGGCGCGAAGCGTTTCGAAGAAGTCTTGCAGCACTTTGCCGATGTTGAGCCGCTCGAGCGGCGTGCCGTGGAATTCCGAGATGATGGTGTGGACGTCGATTCGCAACGAACGGTTTTCCAGCTTTTCCTGATCGACGTCGGAAATGGCGCCGGCCGCCGCGATCACACGGTCTAGGTCGCCGGACACCACGCCCGTGACGAGATCGGCAAGCTGGCGCGAGGTGCGTTCGTCGATCTCACCCGTCATACCGCAATCGATAAACGCGATGCGCCCGTGCGGTAGCGCAATGAGGTTGCCCGGGTGCGGATCAGCGTGGAAAAATCCGAACTCCAGACATTGGCGAAATACGGCCCGTGCGCCGTTCTCGACCAGCGCACGGCGATCTTCGCGACTCATGCAGTCGGCGGTAAAGTCCGACAGCACTAAGCCTTGGATTTCGTCGATCGCAAGCACATGGTGGGTCGTCGCTTCCCAATAGACCTTGGGAAAGACGACGTCCGGGTCATCGGCGAACAACGACTCCAAACGTTCGGTCGCCTTGCCCTCTTGCATCATGTCGGTTTCGCGCCGGAGTTCCTTGGCAAACTCGCGCACGATCGCGCTGGGGCTATAGCCGAGGTTGGCAAAGTAGGCTTCGACGAACTCCGCCAGCGATTGGAGAATCTCCATATCGACCGCGGTAATCTCTTGAATGCCCGGGCGCAGGAACTTTAGCACGATCGGCGTGCCGTCGCGCAAACGCGCGCGATGGATCTGCGCCATGGAGCCCGCCGCGAGCGGCCGCTCGTCGATCGAGAGAAACAGCTGGTCGAGACAGCCCGGAAACTCCTGGCGGAGCATCTTCTCAATGACGGCGTAGTCGACCCCCGGCACGTTGTTCTGCAGCTTTCGGAACTCTTCGACCCATTCCCGCGGCACGAGATCGGGGCGCGTGCTGAGGACTTGGCCGAGTTTGACGTACGTCGGCCCCAATTCTTCGAGCACAATGCGCAGCCGCGCAGCGAGCGGAATGCGGTCGTGTCCGGCGGGGGTGCTCCCGACGACGGCGCGGGCCCGATCGAGCAGCGTATCGAGCCCGAGCTGCTGGGAGAGATCGGCGAAGCCGTGGCGCGCGAGAACTTCCAGCACCTGGGCATACCGCTGGACGTGCCGGATGCGGCGCGTGATGGGAGAAAAGGTCATGAGCGAGAGTGCGCGGGGGGCTGTAGTCGTACCCCTATGGTAACTCGCGACGAGCGCGCATGCGACCGCCGACTCCGACGGTCAGGATTTAGCCCGGCAAGTCTAAGTGGGGATCGAGGCCCAACGGCAAGGCCGATTGATGGCGATGCTTTTCATAGGCGAGCAATTGCTTGCGCCGACGAAATCGACGGCGTTCGATCTTGCGCTGGGCTCTGCGAAAGAGTCGCTGGTAGCGTGCGAATGCTTGGGCATCCGCGGGGTCGGCGGCAAGACCGAGCCGTTTCCACTTCTCAGCGCGTCGTGCGCCGAATGCCTCTTGGAGCAGATCGTCTTCGAGTGAGAGCACGAAGCGGTACGAGCCCGGGTCTCCTTGTCGCCCGCTGCGGCCGATGAGTTGCCGATCGATACGGGCCGCTTCGTGCATTTCGGTAATGATGACATGGAGCCCGCCGAGGTCGTGAACCTCGGGCCCGAGGCGGACATCGGTTCCGCGGCCGGCCATGTTTGTGGCCACGGTGATACGGCCCCGCTCGCCGGCTTGGGCGACGATTTCCGCTTCCCGCGCTTCGTGATGGGCGTTCAGCACTTCATGTCCGAGGTCGGCGGCGCGCAGTAACTCCGAGAGCCGCTCTGATTGATCGATGCTGCGGGTGCCGATGAGCACCGGCCGCCCGACGGCGTGCATCTCACGCACCTCGGCCACGACCGCGTCCCAGCGGGCTTGCGCAGTGCCGAGAATCATGGTCGGCAGTTGCTTACGGATCGGCGGACGATTCGTGGGAATCTGTCGTGTGCGTAGTTTGTAAATTCGCCTGAGTTCGCCGGCCGAGCCTTGGGCCGTGCCGCTCATGCCGGCCAGGTGGCGGTAGCGGAGGAAGAATTCTTGCACCGTGATGCGGGCCGCTTGACCGCCGTCGTCGGTGATCGGCATTCGCTCTTTGGCTTCGATGGCTTGATGCAGGCCGGAGCGCCATTTGCGCCCTTCGGCGATGCGACCGGTGAACTCGTCGACGATGCAGATTGACGACTCGTGCTTTTGTTCGCTCGGACGCACCACGTAGTTGCGATCGCGCGTGTAGAGCCGTTCGACCAGGATGGCCCGTTCGCAATCTTCGTAGAGCGTCACGAGTCCGACGCCGCTGAGCACCGGAGGATGCGGCAGACTGCGGACGAGCTCGCGTCCGGCGAACGTCAACTCCACGCGTTGTTCTTGCCGCTTGAGCGTGTAGTGTTCCTCCTCGCGAAACATGCCGGCTTGCGATGCCGCGAACAGATAACGGGCCGAGATTGCCGCGGGCACCTCCCCTGCCGCGCCGGCGATGACAAGCGGAGTTCCGGCATCGTCGATCAAGACGCTGTCGGCTTCGTCGACGAGCATGAAAAACGGCGGCCGTTGCAACGGCTTGTCGCCGCGCCGTGGGTCGGGCTCGCCGGTGAGCCGGCCGACAAGATCGCTGCCGGCGTCGTCTTGGCCGCGGAGTAATAGGCGGTCGCGGAGGTAATCGAAGCCAAACTCTTTCGCCGTGCCGTAGGTAATGTCGGCGGCGTATGCTTTGCGTCGTTCTGCAGGCTCGGTACCGCTTTCGACGACGCCGGACGTGAGGCCGAGCGCTGCGTAGACGGGACGCATCAAATCCAAATCGCGCCGGGCTAGGTAATCGTTTACCGTCGCCAGATGTGCGCCGCGGCCGTAGAGCCCGAACAAGTACATCGGCAGCGTGGCCGTAAGCGTTTTGCCTTCGCCGGTTTGCATTTCGGCTAAGCCGCGCTCGACGAGCGACAGACCGCCGAGAAGCTGCACATCGAAGTGGCGCATGCCGATGGTACGCCGCGCGGCTTCGCGAACTAGCGCGAAGGCGTCGGGCGTGAGTCGCTTCGGCGATTCCCCGGAACGAGCCCGATAGCGCAGCGCCAAGCTTGCGCTGCGGAGGTCAACGTCGGAGAGCGCTTGGAGCGCAGGCTCGGCGGCGTTGATTTGCTCGACGCATTTCAGCCGGCGACGGTCGCGTAGTTTGCGGAAAGCCGTGAACATGCGCGCCGTTTAAAGTTGGAAATGAAACGTGCGGTTCAACCAACGCAGGGCCCGATTACCGAGCGAAGCCGGCGGCACATGCACGCGCGCCGTGCCGCGCAGTCCGATCCGCAACAGGCCGTGGGGATCGTACAGCACGATGCGAGCTTGATAGGTCGGGCTGATCGGGCGTTCGACGCCCGCGGCATCGGTCTCCGTGGCAAGTTCGCCGCCCGATTTATTCGAGAGACGTTGCGAACTTTCCGTCAATTCGCGCCGCGAGATCTCGGCGATGTGGGCCTCGACGACATAGTCGGCATGTTCGTCGAAACGAATCTCCACGACCTGACCCTCGCGCAGCAGTGCGATGTCGGTTTGGTCGATCGCCAGCAGAGCCTGCCACTGGTGCTCGTCGCCGATCTGGCAGAAGAGCGTTCCTTCGGTGAGCGTGGCGCCGAGGTTGGTCCGATCGTTCGGCAGGCCCGACCATGCCCGCAGGTCGCCAATCGCCGTTTCGCGGGCGTGCGGTGTTTCCGGCGGAGGGAGAATGAGCCCGTCGCGGGGGGCCGTGAGGGTGAGACGTTCGAGTTCCGCGCGGCGCTCGCGCAGCAGCTCGTCGACGGCCGCGAGGGATTTCTCTAATTCCGGAATGCGCAAGGCGGCGTTTTGGTCGTGGAATCGTTGTTGGCGAAGTGCGGCGAGTTGCGCGGTGTATTGAGCCGAGCGGCCGGCGAGCTCCGCGGCTTCGAGTTCGAGATCGATGTTTTCGAGCCGCGCGAGAACGGCGCCGGCTTTCACTTGCGCACCGGGCTGCAGCGTTTTGCCGAGGATGCGGCCAGGCACGTCGACATAGACGCGGCGGACGTCACGAGGCTCGAGTTCGAGAGTTCCCCAGACGCGCTGCGGTAGAGGAATGAACACCAGGGCCAGCACCAGCGCCGCGAGGCCGAGTGACGAGCCGACGACGTGCGCACGTTGCATCCGGTCGCGCCGGGCCGAGGATGAGAAGAATTTGTAGCAGCGCCAGCCCGGCATGACGGTGAAGCTGCCAAGCGAAACGAGCCCGAAGATGCGGGCCACGACTTCGAGGTTGTACGGTCGCAGCCAGGCCATGAGAAATAGGTAGATCCCGTAGCTCATCAGAACGCGATAAGCGAGCGACGCCACGGCATAAAGAGCGAACCACAACTGTTGACGGTGCGGAGCCAGCGGTTCCGGCTCGTCGTCGACACCCAATCCGTAACGCACGAGCCAGGAGCGGACGAGGGCCGTCGACTTCTCGGCAAGGTTCGGCGTTTCCACCAGGTCGCTCAGGATAAAATAGCCGTCGTAACGGAGCAGCGGATTGCCGTTGATGAGCAAGGTGCTGACGCCGGAGACGAACATCGTTCCCAGACAAAGCTGATTGAGAAGGCCCGGCGAGCTGAACCACCAGCCGAACACGGCGAGTGATGCCAACACGAGCTCTACGAATATGCCTGCGGCGCTGACGGCGATGCGCTGCCGCTTCGTCAATCGCCATGCATCGCTGACGTTGCAGTATAGACACGGCGCGAACACCAGGAACATGAGTCCAAGCTCATGGCATTCGCCGCCGAAGTGTCGGCAGGTGAGGCCGTGCCCAAATTCGTGCACCACCTTGATCGCTCCCATCAGGGCCATCAGAAGGAGCATGTTGGTCGGCGTGAAGAATTGATGAAACGTCGGCAGTTTCCGTTGGAAATCGTCGTATTGCACAACGATCAGGCCGAGTGCCGCCAGCATCAGGCACGCCGCCGCTACGAGCGCAGGCGTCGTGAAGCACCAGCGTACGGCCGGGTAGAGAATGTCGAACAGGCGCGTCGGGTCGATGCCGCGGACGCGAATACTCAAGGGGCTCAGGAGCTTCTGCGTCCATTCGCGGCGACGCGACTTGGCGCGGCGCGCCAGCAATTGCGGACCCTGCCCGCGGGCCTCGGAGACGACGAGCCCACCCTGATGCAGCGATGCCAAGAAGCCCGACATTTCCTCCGGCGGGAACTTCTGCGGCGCGAAGCGGGCTTCGAGCGCCGTCTGCAAGTCGCCGAGCGTGCGCGAACCGTCGAGCAATTCCAGGAGGGCGAACTCTTCTTCCGGCAGCCGAAAGTACTTCAGCGCCAGCGGATCTTTCACCACCATGTACGTGCGCTCGCCGAACGTCTCGCGGTTGACCACGAGATCGGCACGTTTGCGAAGCGGCACAGGGCGAGAGGCGTCGGGCATCGGAAGAAGAAGCTAGAGGCTAGAAGCTGGAGGCTAGAGACAAAAGGAGGTGGCGTAACGTCTGCTATTCGATGGTTAGTTCTGCTTCGAGGCCGGGGCGAAGGAGCCAGTGCTCGCCGACGCGGCGGTTGTCGACTTCGGCCCAGATGCGATATTCGCCTCCCGGCTGCACCAGCGGGCTGACGAACGTGACGCGTCCGGGAAAGGTTTCAAGTTTGCCGCCGGCCGTTTCGACCGTGGCACGAACGGCCTGTCCATGGAGCGAGCCTGGCGCGTGCTCGGAGAACTTTACAAAGCCTTCGACGCGGAGCCGGTCGAGGCGCACCAAGCGGACGATCGGTTTGCCCGGCTCGACCCATTCGCCGGGGCGATAGAAGACTTCGACGATCTCACCGGCGAGCGGTGCGAGGATGTGCCGTTGACGTACTTCGGCCGCCGTAAGGCGCGATTTGGCGTCGAACCCGCGGGCTTCGATCCCTTTGAGTCCGCGTTCGAATTCGGTGACGCCGATCTTAATGCGCGCCTGTTCCATTGCCAGACGCAAGCGTTCGAGTTCGACTGCTGAGACGGAGTTCGGTTGCTTGAGATTGGCGTTGAGTGAGATTTTGTACTCGGCCTCGGCCGTGCGATGCGTAGCCACGGCGTATTCGATCTCAAGCGGGTTTTCGGCCTTGGCTTGGGCGGCATCGGCTTCGGCCTTTGCGGTCTCGTGTTGTAGTGCCGCTTGCTCTTCGTCGATCGAGGCGATCGGCGCCTGCGCTTCGAGGTAGGCGCCTTCGCGCGCGGCGAGCGACGTCAATACGCCCGGCTTCTCGGCGGGGACTTCGATATCGTCGATGAGCGACACGAGGCAATGCGTCAAGCGGACGCCGCCGGCAACCGCCCCAGGCGGACTGTCAGACGTCTTCAATTCCGCTGCAGTAGCAAACGTCGCGAGTGCGGCGACGGTCGGTGCGATGAGATAGCGAGCGAGCATGGCAGTTCTCGAGCGGTAAGCAAATCAATAAAGTCGAAACAGTACCTTGGTGCGGATGAAGTCGACGGCGTCGTGCAGCCAGACGTAACCCAACGCGCGGCTGCCGCAATACACTTTGGCGGCGGCCTCGGCGCCCGGTCGCAGCGGAGGTAGGTTTGCGTCGGTAAGCTTGGTGCGAACAAGCACCGTGTTTCCCTCGTCGCCGCGGACCTCGGCGGAATAATGGACTTCGCTCACCGCCGCGGTTCGATCGAATTCCGGGTCGGCTGCCAAGCGATAATGGACTTGAAGCGCGTCGCCATGTTCGCGTTGCGCCCGCAAGAGGTGGCCGATTCCGTTTTCCGGAACCTGAAGTTCGAGTTCCCAGGGACCGTCGATCGCGGCGACGTCGACGAGCACTTGGCCTTGTCGCACCGGTCGACTTTGCAACAACTGCTCGACGTTCCAAGTAGTCACTTCGCCGGCGATCGGGCTTACGACGCGCAGCTGTTCGCGCTTGCGGCGTAGTAAGCGTAGTTGTTCGTCGAGCGAAATGAGTTGCTGTTTGAGGTCGCTCCGTTGACCTGCCAAGCGATGACGCTCTTCGCCGCCGAGTTTTGTCGAGTCGTCGTAGAGGGCTCGTTCGACGGAGAGAAGCTGCTCGCCGGCGGCGGTACGCTTTCCGACGACGTCGGCCAGAGCCACATCGAGATCGGTATTGCGAAGTTCGAGCAATAATTGGCCCGCTTCCACGCGTTGTCCGTGTTGTACGTGAATGGTGTGCACCGTGCCGTCGAGCGGAGCAAAGACGTGCTGCCTCACGACCGGTTGCAGCGTTCCGCGAGCGGAGAGGGCGAAGTCGGCTGGGACGAACTTCAATGCCAGCAGAGCGGCGATGATGACCGTGGCGACGGCGATTGTCTTACGACGGGTGCCGGGCGCAGTGAGGTTGCGAGCCTGCGCGGCGAGTCGCCAGAGCGGAAGTAACGGAATAGATTCGTGTTCGAGCGCGTTTTGAAGTGCGGTAGCCGTGTGCGCGACGACGAGTTCGGCTCGGTCGACGCGTCCCGGCGCGGGCGATATGTCTTCGATCTGTTCCAGGATCAGAACGCCGAGCCGCTTCAGCTTGGCGTTCGGGCGACGAGGGTCAGGCTTGGCCAAAATCGGCAGCACTGCGACGCCGCGCACATGAGCTTCGTCGACATAGCATCCTAGCGCGGCGCGGATTTGCGGCGGCAGTTCGTCGTTGCGCCCGAGTTGCCAGGCCGGTTCCCCCGTTTCGGCGACCACGGCGGCCAAGCGACTCAGCAGCTTCGCCGACTGCGAACGGGTTTCCACGACTTCAAGCCCGCTGGTGGCGACGATGTCATAACGTCGGCCGCGCCGCACGAGGAGCGTCAGGCGATCGCAGCCGATCAGGCGACGGCCGTCGTTGACGACGGCGTAGGCCGTGTGACGAACGGAGAGCTTTTCGTGAACGGCCTGCGTAAAGCGTTCGACTTCGTCGACCAGCGCGGCACGGGCCGCCATCGCTTGCTCGCGTCGGCGTCGTTCGAAGACGCCGACGGCCGGCATCGTGCTCTGTACGACTCCGAGCAGCCGCTGCAGGGCTTCCCCCGTCGGTAGCACAGGGAGGATCAACTCCAGCACCCCGCGGATTTCGCCTTCTATCTCCAGCGGCGTGAGAAGCAGCGATGCCGACGTGGGATTGGCATCGGCTTCGTCGGCAGTCAGTTGTTCGCGAGGGGGGACGGCCTTTGGTCGCCCCGTCGCGAACGTTTCCAAAACGAGACGTTCGTAGCGCGATGCGCCTCCTTCCGGAGTGGGCGTCGTTCCGAATCGCAAGGCGGCAACGACTGCGAGCGAGCCGTCGGCCATGGGTTTGCGACATTGTGCCCCTGTCGCACCGCACAGCGCCGACACATGTTCCAGCCAGCCCGCAAAGAACTGCTCCGGCGACGACGCGTTTAGCGCGAGCGCTTGGAGCGCCGCCATACGCGCGGCAAGTTTCGACGGAGCAATTGGTGCGGCGTTCATGATCGGGCGCTAAATATGGGGTGTGGAGCGAAGTTGGGTAGCCGCCGCGTTATTGCTTGCCGGCGCGCTTCAGAACGTTTGTTTCCAACGTGCCGAAGACCTTCTCATGCCGGGCCACGCTCATTTCCAGCGCTTGCAGCAGGCGTTTGGCTGTGAAGTAGTTCATCACCACGCGCTCGCCGACGGCAATCGAATCCGCAGCTTCGCCGAGCGGCTGCGTGTTGAGGCCGAAGTCGACGATGAGCTCTTCCGGCGTACCGCTCACGCGGCAGAAGTTGGCATAGGTCGTCGACATCTTTGATTCGTCGACCTTCGGCGGGCGCGCTGCAGCTGAAGTCGGACGCGGAGGGGTCGAGTTGCCCGAGGAAGCTTGCGGCGCGGCGGGAATCTCGAAGTTTGCAGGGGCGGTCATCGCTCGACTCCTAGGAAAGAAGGTTGGATGCGAATCAAACGTCGTTCGGCGACTGGTTCGGTCGACGAACACCATCACGCCCGGCGGCAAGGAGCAGCCCCCTCGCAAGGACCGAGCGTCGTAGAAAACGTAGCTCAAGAACCAAATACCGTTGGACAAGTACGACACAAATCGCACTCACCCCGATAGTGGTTTCGTATCACGCGCCGTCGAAAGTCCGCTGCGCGAAGCGAGACTGTGGCGCGGCGAATATGAAGAAAAAGTGCGCGGATTTCTTGACGCGATGTTTCGTCGTCGCGAGTCCGCGCATTCGTCGCAAACCAAGCGATTGCGCGCCGAAGGCGACGTGTATGTTGCAAGCGCGCATCGATGTTGCGAATTGGCGACGCCGCGATCGTTAGCGTCGTTACAACGTGAATCGCCTTTTATTGCGACGATGCGCGTCATGACGAAGCGCGCCGACGACGCATGATCGGCCTTAACTACGCGATGACCACAAACCCGAAAAGGTGGGTGAGCTAGGTTCTTTTTAGCGGGTCGGGCATACCCCTTGCTTGGGTTGCCGAATCTCGTCTCGCGATTGCGATCCGCAGGCCGCAAGGCAACGGCGGCGCCATCGCGTTCCACACGCTGCTTATTACAACGCCGTCGCAAAGGGTGACGTTATGCGCTTGTTCCGCGCTTGGGAGTCGTTTTGGAGTGCACTTGGATTCATGCGCCGCAATCGGCGTCAACGGAAAGCTGCGAGCGCCCGGCGACGCAACATGCGACGTCGTCATCGGATGGACGCGCTTGAACAACGCGTCGTGCTCAATGCCGATGCCGTCGACGACGACTTCGCGACCGCTCACGAAACACCGCTGCTCATCGCGGCGAGCCAACTCTACGGCAACGACTCATATAACTCCGCGACCGGAACACCGTCGGTCTCGCTCCCCGCGACGACGAGCAACGGATCGATCGTCGACAACGGCGACAATACTTGGACGTACACGCCGAACCCCGGCTTTTACGGCATCGACAGCTTCAGCTACTCGCTTGCCGACGACGACCCCGGCGCCGATTCGGCGATCGTGAATATCGAAGTCGCGTTTCCGCCGGCCCCGGAAAACGGCGCACCCAGCGTGCCGGACTATCAGGACAGCGTGTTTCAAACGTTCACTCTGGACCGAGCCGCGGGGGCATTGTTGGCGGGCGCAACCGACCCGGAAGGGGACATGCTGAGCGTAACGCCCTTCTCGACGTATCTCGAATACGGCGACTACCTGAGCGTGAATGCCGACGGCTCGTTTAGCTATTACACCGGTTCACGCCCCGCGGGATTGATGACGTTTAACTTCGACGTCACCGACGGTGCGAATACCGTTACCCGTACGGCCTCGATCACGGTCGACAATTACGCCGTTTCGAATGATCCTCCGTCTTCGCCGGATTTCAACTTTTCGGTCGGCGAAGGGCAAACCTTCACCGGGTCTGCGTATGGTGCCGACAACCTGTTGTTCTACGCGACGGATCCCAACGGCGACCCGCTCACCGCGAGCGGCTCCGGCACGAGCGCCGCGGGCAACTACTTCTATGTGAACTCCGACGGCTCGTTCACCTACTACGCCGGCGCGTGGGGTTACGACTATTTCGACTACCAGATCAGTGACGGCACAAACACCATCACTGTGCGAGCCAATGTGACGATCAATGAAATCTCGGTGGGCAACGAGGCTCCTTACACGTCGGGCATCGCCTACGCGATGATCGATGAAGACACGGCACTCGAAATGCCGGCCGGTGATCCCAATGGCGACGGTCTGAGCTTGTATGTCTCGACCGCGCCGACGAACGGGACGCTCTCGTTAGAAGGCAATGTCGTCGTTTACCGACCTAACGCCGACTTTAACGGCACGGATTACTTCAGCTACTACGTGAGCGACGGTTCGCTCACGAGCAACACCGACTCCGTGTCAGTGACCGTCAATGCAACGAGTGACGCGCCCGTCGCCAACGCCGATGCATACGAGGTCGACGAAGACGACGTGCTTACGGTTCTCGGTCCGGGAGTGCTAGTGAATGATTCCGACGCCGACGGCGATTCCGTGACGGCGACGATCGTGACGCCGCCGCAGAACGCGCAGTCGTTCTCGCTCTATGCCGACGGTTCGTTCACTTACATGCCGGCCTCCGACTGGTCGGGGGACGACACGTTCGAGTACTCGGCGACGTCGATTGACGGGACGTCAACTCCGGTGACCGTAACGATCCACGTCCGGCCGAAGAACGACGAGCCGTATGCCGACATTGCTCAGCAGTGGTACTACGTCAACGAGCAGGAACCGCTCGAACTACATAATACCGGCATTTACGTGAGCGATCGCGACGGCGGATCGTTACCGGTGCGCGCTACGCTCGCGACGAGCTACGGCATTCTCGCCGCGGACCTCGGATCGCTGGCGGGCGTAGCGATCTACGGCTCCGGCAGTTCGACTTTGATCTTCGAAGGAAGCGCCGACGACATCAATCAGGTGTTTGCAGGGAGCGGCGGTGCGTGGCTGACATTCGTTGCCGAGGGCGATAATCCCCCCACCAACGCATTGCTCACGCTCGAAGTGAACGACTTGGCCAACGGCGGTCCCGGCGAATTGACGGCGTCGGATTGGGCCGCGATCGCCATATCCGACATTAATGATCCGGTGGTTGCGCATGACGATGTGGTCGCCGTGCCGCTGAATACCGCCGTTTCTTTCACGGAGCAGCATCTACTCGAGAACGACGACGACCCGGATTCGCAGCCGCAGGTGGAGGGTCTTTACGGACATGCAAGCCACGGCAGCGTGACCTGGCACGCCAACGGCTCATTCACGTATACGCCCGACGCGAATTTCATCGGCGTCGACAGCTTCCGCTATATCGCCTCGGACGGCGAGTTCACATCGATTGCCACGGTGTGGGTGGAAGTCGGCCCGGTCGTCGTCTACGCCTTTAACAGTTCGTCGCCGCTCATCATGTCGGAGGATTCTTCGCTCAGCTTGCGCCTCACGCGCAATCGATTGGACGGAGAGTTTGCGCCGGTATTTCAGCTGCAGGTGTCCGGCGGAACTCTATCAGCGGCGGGGCAGCCGGCCGCGGCAACGATCGTCGTGCCGGCGTTCAACACCTTTACGTATACGCCGGACGCGAACGCTCATGGGACGGTCGTGCTGACGATCGTCGGCGGGATCATGCTCGGCAATCAATTTGTTGCGAACGCTCACGGAGCGCAGACGAGGACGATTCAAATTGTCCCGGTGAATGATGCTCCGACGGCCGGTAACGACTCGTACTCGATTGCAGAAGACGGCACGTTAAACACCTCTGCCCCGGGCGTGCTTGGGAGCGACGGCGACGTCGATGGAAATACGCTCACGGCGCAGCTGGTGAACGGCCCGTTGCACGCCAAGAGCTTTACGTTGAACGCCAATGGCTCGTTTACCTACACCCCGGCCGATAACTGGAACGGCTTCGATACGTTTACGTATCGCGCGAGTGACGGCACGCTGGTGTCCGGCGTCGCAACGGTGCAGATTGCCGTGCCGGCGGTGAACGACGTTCCCACGGTTTCGGCGCCGATGCAACTGCAACTGACGTCGACTTCGTCGACGGTTGTTTTCAACAGTGCCAACGGCAATGCGATTACCGTTGGTGATGTTGAGACGGGAAACAAGCTTCTGACGCTCACCGTGAATCACGGTGCCGTGGCGCTGGTCGGCGGAGCGGCGGCTGCGGTGGTGAACTTTACCGGCACCGTCGCCCAGATCAATGCTGCGCTCAACGGACTCCGCTACACGGCAGCCGGAAATTACGCCGGTCCGGTGCAGCTAACGATCACCGTGAACGATCAAGATTCGACCGGCGGCGGCGCCCGAAGCGCAACGGCGAACGTTTCCTTGTTCGTGCAGCCGCGGATCACCGTGGCCGATGCCTATGGAACTGAGGGGCAGGCTGACGCAAAGGCGCGATTCACGGTCACGCTCACCGCGCCTTCGTCGCAACCCGTCACGGTCGCTTACCAGACGTTGCCAAGTTCGGCTTCCGGCAGCGACTTTGTTTCACGCAGCGGCACGCTGACTTTTGCGGCGGGGACGACGTTCCAGTACCTGGACATTGCCATTCCCGACGATGAAATCGCCGAGTACACGGAAGGGTTCCTCGTTGCGTTCTCCGGCGCGACGAATGCCGTGATCGATCGCCCGTCGGCCAACGGGTACATCATGGACAACGATCCCGATCCGACGGTAAGCGTCGAAAGTATCGAGGTCTCCGAGACGACGGGCTGGGCCGTCGTGCATTTCAAGCTCTCCGATGCGACCGAGAAGCAAGTGTACGTCGATTGGTCGGCAGTCGACGGAACCGCGCTTGCTCCCTACGACTACGGCTACGCCTGGAACGAAAACCATCAAGAGTCGTATACCTATACGCTTTACACCATGGAGCGGAGCGGCACGGACTATGTGACGCACTACGACTACAACGCCTACGACGTCTATGGTGAGGAAAGCGGCTATTGGGCAACGTCGTATTGGGGAGCGCCCGTTGAAACGCCGTTCGCGGAGCCGCAGTTTACGACGGATACGTCTCCTCCTTCATCCTGGATTAACCCGCAGCCGGGGACACAGCCTGCGATTGAGTATGGATATTGGGCATCGTCGTATTGGGCGCCCTTGGAAGTGCCGTTCCAAGAACCGCAGTTCACGACCGGCGCGCCCGATTCGTCTTGGGTGAATCCGCAATGGGGCTCGCGCCCGACGGTGGAATACGGCTATTGGGCGTCGTCATATCTGGAAGAGGGAGTGGAAGTGCCGTTCCCCGAACCCCAATTTACGACGGGGACGCCCGATCCGTCGTGGGTCAATCCGCAGTGGGGACCTCATGACACCGTCGAATACGGCTATTGGGCTTCCGCGTACTGGTCGACGGTCGAGACGCAGTTCCCGGAGCCGCAATTCACGACGGATACGCCTCCTTCGTCCTGGATCAATCCGCAATGGGGCCCGCACGATACCGTCGTATACGGGTATTGGGCGACGTCGTATTGGAGCCCTGAGGCCGTGCCGTTCGCTGAGCCGCAATTTACGACCGGCACGCCCGACCCGTCTTGGGTCAATCCGCAACCCGGCACGCGACCGGTTTTCGATCACACGGAGCCGGCAGGATCGACGACCAGCGGGCCGAGTTCGGCTTGGGTCAACGGCTACACGGAGTGGACGGAGGAAGTTCCTTACTTCGATTCGCTAACGACCGACAATCCGTCGATCTACGAGGCGCTGGGGTACCACATCGTCGGGAGTTGGGGTCAAACGGACTACTACACGGTACCGGCCTGGGAGCCGATCGGCGAGACGAGCGGCCGGGTCTACTTCGCTCCGCACACTCTGGATGCCACGGCCCAAGTCTACATCAATGACGATGGTGAGCACGAGAGCGATGAAACGATCAATATTCAGTTGAGCTCGCCGTCCGGCGCCGTCTTGGGTGCGTCGTCGAACGGAGCGATCAAGATCATTGACAATGAGACGCCGCAACCACCGCGCGCCGAAGATAAAGCGTACGCGCTGCAAGAAGACGAGCCGCTCACGGCCGACGCGGAGCATGGAGTGCTCGCAGGGGTCTGGAACCCGAACGGGCAAAGCTTTTGGATCAGCAGCTGCAGCGGCCCGAGCTACGGAACTCTCACGATCGACGTCAATACCGGCGCGTTCACCTATACGCCGAATCCCAACAGGTTCGGCCCGGATCAATTCACTGTCGACATCACCGACGCTTCGTATCAAACGACGACGATCATCGTCACCTTGAATGTCGCAACGGTCAACGATGCTCCCACGGTGACGAACAATCCGGGATTGACGTTAGCACAGGGAGGAACCGCGGTCGTCACCCAGGAGCTGCTCCTGTCGAACGACGACACCGATGCGCAGGAAACGCTGACCTATACGCTCGCGTCGGCGCCGATCAACGGCTTGCTGAAGCTTTCCGGCGTTGCCATGCAAGCGAATGCGGTCTTCACGCAGGCCGATATTGACGACGGGCGCGTAACGTATGTCCATGATGGCAGCTTCACGACAAACGACGTGTTGATGCTGAGCGTCGTCGATTCGGAGGGCGCAACGACGCCTTTTACGATTGCCATGGCGATTATCTCGGGCAACGTCGCGCCCGTGCTCGATCCGCAGGCCGTGCTTCCTCTTGCCTCGATCGACGAAGATGTCGACCCGCAAAGCAATCCCGGCACGCTTGTTCGCGACCTGATCGCGGGCGCCGTCTCTGATGGCGACGATGAGAGTGTCGGCATCGCGATCCAATCCGTCCTCACGCTCGGAGGAACGTGGCAATACGATCTGGGGCAAGGGGCCGGCTGGACGGACTTCCCCACCGAGTGGACGACGCCCGGCACGTTGCTGTTGCTCGCCGCCGATGCGTTGACCGCGGTGCGCTTTCTCCCCGCCGACAACTATCATCAAGTCGACGGTGCAGCCGATCCGTCGCTCACGTTCCGTGCCTGGGATCGATCCAACGACGACGGCTCGCTCAACGGCACGGTCGTCATTGCGGCTGAATACGGCGGACAAACGCCGTACAGCGTCGACTTTGCCACGGCTAGCATCGTCGTTCAAAGCGTCAACGACGCACCGACGTTCACCCCCGGCGATGCAATCACGGTTGACGCGGACTCCGGGCCACAGACGATTGCTTGGGGAGCGGACATGTCGCCCGGGCCCGACGACGAGGCGGGGCAGAATGTTTGGTTTGAGATCACGGCCAACGACAACGCCGAACTGTTTGCCGGCGCGCCGACGATCGACCATGAGACCGGAGACGTCTCCTTTACGACGGCGCCGGGCCAATCAGGCGTGGCGCATCTCACCGTCGTGCTACACGACGACGGCGGCACGGCCCATGGCGGCGTGAACACGAGCTCGCCGCGACAGCTCACGATCAATGTCGTGCCACCGTCGAACCAACCGCTGGTTCGTATTCGTTCGACCGGTCTAACGACGGAAGGGGGCGACGCGGTATTTGCCATCGCCCTTTCACACGCGTCAGCGACGCCGGTCGAGATAACTTGGGAAACGGAAGACGGCGACGCCGCGGGTGGAAGTGACTATGAGTCGCTCGCCGGCATCGTGACGTTCGCGCCGGGGGAAACGATCAAGCTCATTAGCGTCGGCACGTCGAGCGACGCAACCTCGGAAAGCGACGAGGCGTTCTACGTGGCGATCGTAGACGCGACCGGCGCCCAAATTGCGGCAGACGTTGCGACGGCGCTGATCATTGACGACGACGACCTCCCGACGGTTTCCATTTATGCCGATTCCGCCGCGGCGCCGGAACAGGAAGGTTGGGCGCAGTTCACCATTACCTTGTCCCAACCGTCGGAGCGCGACGTTCTGGTCTTCTGGGCCACGGCGACCGGTACGGCTTCGGACGACCCGAACGATCCCGACTTCGGCCGCGGCGTCGGGGTCGTAACGTTCTCCGCCGGTGAGACGTCGAAGACTATTCGCGTCGAAATCCTGAACGATAAAAAGGACGAAGAAGACGAGGATTTCTACGTTCGGCTGACCGGCGCCGATAACGCCGTCGTCGACGTGGATGAAGCGAGCATCACAATCGCCGACGACGATGCTCCGGCACAGGTGTCGATAGCCGACGTTATCGTGAACGAAGCGGCGGGTGTGGCCACGTTCACGCTTTACCTAAATCGTGCGAGCCAGAAGGAAATCACCGTCGATGTCTACGGAGAGGATTACACGACGCAGTGGTCGGAAGACATTGCCGACCTTTACGAGACCGTGACGTTTGCCGCCGGCGAGCAATGGAAAACCGTCAACGTCAGCATCATCAACGATCAGCGCGACGAACAAGACGAGCAATTCTTCGTCAGACTCACCAACGCGCAGAACGCCGAAATACTCGACGGTCGGGCAACCGGAACCATCGTTGACGACGATGATCTCCCGACCGTGAGTATCGACGACGTTGCGCTCGTCGAATCTGACGGCGTCGCCTATTTCAACGTGACGCTGAGTTCGGCGTCGGGCCGCCGGATTGTAATTGATTACACGACGCTGGACGGAGCAGACGAAGGCAATGGCGAAAGCGACGAGCACGCCGCACTTGCTTGGAAGGATTACGTCGGCACCGGCGGTCGGTTGATCTTCGAGCCCGGGGAAACGCAGAAGCAGATCGCAGTCACGATCATCGAAGATCACAAGAAAGACGACTACGCCAAGGAGACGTTCTATGTGCTCCTGAGCGCACGCGAGAACGTGCTGCTCGGCGACGATCTCGGCAAGGGAGAAATCACCGATAAGAAGCTCTACCTGCAGATCGAAGACGTGACCACCGAAGAGCCCGACGGCGGCGACGATGACGATTCCACGCCGGCCGAGTTTACGGTGTCGCTCGTTGATGAGAACGGCGTCGCCTATTTCTCGATGGATCCCGTGACGGTGACCTTCGCCGTGACCGCGGGTACGGCCGGTACCGGCGACTATCACGCTCCGACGACCACCACCTTGACGTTCAACCCCGGACAATCGTCCAACACGATCAAGGTCGACATCCTTTCGGACGACGCCCGCGACGAAGGCAGCGAGATCTACTACGTCGATCTGAGCAATCCGGTCAACGCGGCTTTCCAGAGCGGCACCGTGCTGCGCGGCACTGGGACGATCAACGACAGCGCTGAAGATACGGGTGACGGCGACGGGGACGGCGACGACGAGTGGTGTTGGTGTTGCATGGGCTTCCCCGAATACACCGACTATCAAGAACTCGGCAACGGCGTCTATCAGTACTACGATGCCTGCCGCGACGAGTGGGTGACGTTTGATCCGAGCGATCCTGACTACAGCCCGCCGGAAGCGACTCCGCTGGTCACCCCCATGTCGGATTCTGGTTTACTCGATGGAGAAGAATGGACGGAGACATTCCCCGTCAAGTTCGAGTTTACAGTTCGTTCGAGCATGCCGGATTCGTCGAATTTCTACGGCTGGACATTGGAGTATGAAGCGATCGACGGCACGGCCCGTGTAGGGCAAGACTACGAGGCGACCTCAGGCACTCAAGGCGTGAGTTCGGGTAGCAACGTCACCATTACGGTTCCGGTCATAAACGACAACGAACCCGAAGAGGACGAAACAGTGAGCGTGCGCATCACGCTCAAAAAGGACGGCGTAGAAAAATATAGCTACGTCCTCACCAAGCCAATTCACGATTACGACAACCCGGACATCAACGTCGACTCGAACAACGACGGCCCAATCGACGAAACCGACGACCCGCACGCAAACATTCCGGTAGGACAAAACTCCGAGCCGGCGTTCGAAACTCAATCTCCCGGCAAGATTCTCGCCGTCAACGACGACGACGACAATAACGACGGCGTGACCGACTACGACCAGACTCCGACGCGCGCCGACATTAGTGATGCGACGCGCGATCTGGTAGAGGCGCAGCTCTCGTTTACGTTTAACGAATCGACGGCTTCCGGCTGGAGCGTCCAGCTATCGCAATACGGCCTCGGCCGCGTGCGCATCTGGATGATCGACCCGAACAACTCCGCTTCGGACGCGCCGCTCGTTGAAGTGCCCTACTACGGGTGGCAGAACCTTTCAGAAGTTCCGGACAAAGTCTATCTCGAAGGCCTCCAAGGCGGAGAAGTTCATCTCGATTTCACCATCACCGCGCCGAACTTCGCGATAGTCAAAACGGACAGCGTGATGCTCTCGGTGGTGCAGGTCGATCTCGACATCTCCGGCGGCAACTATCGTGAGACCGCCGTCGGCAACGGTTGGCTACAAGATGAGATGTTGGAACGGGACGTCGGGGCTTTCACGTCGCCGAACGTCGACGACACCGACGGCGACTCCGTGGCCGACGCCCAGGACAACTTCGTCGTCGCCGTCGGTCCGCGTCGCATCACGTCCGGAGCTATGGAAGGATCGACTGAAATCGTCGTCGAAGAGGTGAAATACTTCCAAGTCGGCGACGTCATCGTCATCCATACGGTCGACGGACCCGGTGAGGAAGTGAAGATCACGGCGATCGACGAGGACGAGAAGTCGATCACGTTCGACAAGTCGCTCGAACTCGACCACATGGCCGACGGCCGGAGCGCTTATGTGCGTCACCGGGGTCGCAACGAGCAGGACCTGATGCGGCTGGTAATTCAACGGCCGCCGTTGGTTCTCGACGGCGCCCAGATGGAATTGGTGGTGACGCAGGGAGCCGGCAACGTGCGCTTCTGGAGCCAGCCGACGCGGCAGAACGAAATCACGCTGCAGAACGGCGTGCTGCAAATCGAGCCGAAGCTGATGCCCGCCGAAGGTTTGACCATTTGGGTCGAAGCCAAGGCGGCCAGTACGGCGAAGCGCGATATCGTGATCGAAGCGCGCTACACGATCGGCTCATTCACGGCCACCGACGTCGTCACGGCCACGGCCCTCAAGTTTGATCTCGATATCGATTCCGACAACGACGACGCCGACGAGGATCCGGGCCGCACGGATATCGAAGAACGCAACGAAGATATCCCGTCGGATGCCGCACGTCCCGGCAAAGTGCTCTGGGTCAACAACGGCAATACCGACGGCGACAACGTTCCGAACTTCGCCGACGGCATGGATCAGTTCGAAAACGAAGATCCCAACGCCGGCGGAGCGTTCACGCCGATCATCTTCGAGACGAATCGCGACTTGCTCGACCTCTCGAAAGCGGCCGTGATGTTCCATTACGACGCTTCCGATCCGTCGCAAATGGAGCAGTATGTGACGTCGACCGGCCGCGTCTGGTACGAAGCGGCGCCGGGCCGACTGCGTCTGTGGACGAAGGACGGCGTCGCCTCGCGCGAATCCGCGAGTCTCAAAGACGGCGGCGACTATTTGGCGCCCGATGTGGCGTACAAGTTGTCGGACCTGCCGGCGTCCGCCTACCTCGGCGAAGGCAAATGGCGACTATGGGTCGAAGCCGTGGCACCGGGAGTGCGCGTGGCCGGTGAACGGATCACCGTCGAACTGATCCCCGACGGCGACGCATTCAATGCCGCAGATCAGGCCGGCGGCGTCGCCGATACCGTGGCGACCACCGTGATCGACTTCAGCTTCGTCGAAGCCGATCAGCATGACGTCGTGCGGCCGGTTTCCGTCTTGGAGAAATCCAGCGACCTGCCGACCGTCAAGATCACGAACCTCAACTTCTCCAACCTGCGCTTTAACGCCGATCGCACGCAGATCGTCGGCGATATCTCGGTATCGGGAGAAATCGACGGCGCTTCACTCGACGCTCTAGAAGGCGCCGCGGGCACTATCGACAAGGTGTACGTCTACCTCAACGGCGCCGTGGAGCCGACTGCGGTGATCGACGCCGACGTCACGAAAGAGGAACGCTTTAATTCGCTTAGCAAGCCGTACGACTTCTCGGCGACCTTCTCCCAGGTGCTGTCCGGCCTCGCCTTGATGCCCGGCCGCAATGTGGTGAAGGTCGAAGCGCGGCATCCTAACGGGCATAGCGTCGGCTCCATCACTTGGGCCGGCGAAATCACGCTAATCCCGCCCGCGTCGGAGCCGATCGACGCGCCACAGGTCGCCGTCGTCTTCAACTTCACCGGCACCGAACCCGACGGCCGGCGCGTCATGAGCGCGACCGTCAGCACCGGAGCGCCGACTGCGACGCCGACGTCGCTGACGGAAACAGAAGTCGGCAGCGGCATCTTTACGGATGCCCAACACGTAACGCGCCTGCAACTGCCGGCAGGCTGGACGCCGGAATCGAACGAAGCCGCGGTTGTTTTCATATCACAACGCGCCATGGGAATCTCTCAGGCGGCCGTCTTCGTCGAACCGGGGAATGCCGGCTCCGGCGTCTATGCAGGCATCAACGACGCGATGATTGATTTCGAACTCGGCTCGGAAGTAGAAGTGTGCCTGCGATGGCAAGCCTCGACCGATCCGGAAGCAGCTCGACAACTGTTGCTGCAAGTACGACGCGAGGGAGACGAATGGATCGACGTGCTTCTGACGGAAACCGCCGTCGGTAGCGGCGACTTCCGCAGCGCCGACACGCTCTGGCGTCTGGAACTTCCGGCAGGCGCCGCGCTCGATCCGACGATTGTTGACGAGTTTGACGCCTTGTTGAGCTACGCGCCGTGGGGTTTGGTGCAGCTCGCGATCAAGGTGTTGGAGACCGGCGTCAACACGCAAGTGCTCACCGGCGTGCATGTCCCACCAACGGTTTCCGGCGGCGGCGGCTTCGACGGCTACTCCCTGGCCTTTAGCGGCGCGCAACTCGTCGATAAGACCGAGCCGGGCGTCTACCATGCCTACCTGATGCAAGTGCAAGGTCCGGAGTTCTTCCTCCGCACCATCGAAGGCGTGCCGACGGAAGACGGCGTTCGACGCCTGACCAAGCAACTCGACGGTCACTACTACGTAGCCGGCCACTCCGCCCCACCGGCCGAACCCGACCCGCTACCCGACCCCAACGAACCGACGGAACCGGACGCGCACGCCGCGGTCGTGCAAGTAAGCGAGCAACGGGGCGAACCGATCGACTACATTCCGTCGCTTCGCGAAATGACGGAATACCAGATCGGTCTTATGAAAGGATTCTACCTGGACGGTGTTTGGGGGATGGTTGAGGACGCGTGGAACCTGATCAAGTTTGGCGTGAAAGGCGCATACTATGGTGCCACGGTACCTTTCCGATGGATGTTCGGAGCCGACCTCTCCAAGGATGAAGAAGTCATCGCTTTGGCCCAAGCCGTGGACGTGGCACTAAAGATAGGCGACATCTTTGAAAAGGTGTTCAACGACGGCGAGGATGCCATCAATGCGTATCTCAATGGCGACAGCGCCGAACTGAATCGACTCGGCGCGGAATATGGTTCATACGTCGAAATCGGTCTGCAGATATTAGCGGCGATCAAGGATGAACTCCTCGGCCTTTCGTGGGAGGCGAGAGGACGTGTTATCGGAGCCTTGCAGTTCGAGATCGCAGCCACCTTTGCGACCTTCGGCCTCGATAAAGCAGTGAAAGCCGGCAAGCTCGCGAGAATTGCCGAGAAGGTCGGAGACTGGGATTTTGACGGCTGCGACGTTGCCAGGCCGGCCATTTTACGCACGATCGATCGAATCGTTGCCTTTTATAACAGCGTTGAATTCTACGAACTCTGCTTCGTCGCCGGCACGCCGGTTCATACCGATCGCGGCTTGATTCCAATCGAGCAGATTCGAGCCGGCGATCAAGTCTTGTCGCGAGATCCGATCTCCGGCGCGCAAGGTCTGCGACCAGTTCTCAATACGTTCACGACCCAGCCGACGCTGCTATATCACCTGACGTATCGAGTCGACGGTTCGGATCAGGTTGAGCGCGTCGTCGGCACGGGGGAGCACCCTTTCTACGTCGTGGAGCGTGACGAGTTTGTCGAGCTAAAAGCGTTGCAGCCCGGTTACCGCCTGCAGCTTTCGACCGGCCAAGAGGCGGTCGTGGAGGATTTGACGACGGAAGAAGCCGCGTCGGGCGAAACCTTCACGACCCACAACTTCGCCGTAGCCGATTTCCACACGTACTTCGTCGGCGACTCAGGAATTTGGGTCCACAACGCCGGCGGCAGTGCTTGCGCCAAACTGAAGGGCATCATTTTCCGTGGTTTGGAAAAGGGTGATCCAGCAAGGCAGGTGCAACTGGAGGTACTAGGCGAGGCCAACAAGGACCTACTTAGTGGTGCGTACGCAAGCAATGAATTGTACAACGAAGCGCTTCGTTCGGCGCAACGGCTTTTGAACGATCGCGCGCCAGACGGGCTGAAAGTGCCCCTCGACAAGGCTCAAAAGCAACTGTTACGAGATCACTCAAAAATTCTGTTTGAAATACGCGCAAAGGCAATGATGAATGCGAACTATTCACAGGTGCATCATCGGATACCACTAGAATGGGCACACTTATTCCCAGAAATGAATCCAAACGATCTAGACAATATCTTCGCGATCGATACCGGTCATCACATCAATTTGCATACTCAGTTTAAGGCGTCATGGAACAAATTTCGCATTAAGTTTGAGAAGCTCGGTCGGGATCCAACCGCAGAAGAGGTCATGAGACGCGCGGAAGTAATCGATAAGACGTTTGGGCAGTACTTCAATAAACTACTTGAGGCATAATTGTGTTTGATGCAAACAGAATCGAATCTTTGTTACGGAAGTATCAAGCCGGAGCGCCTTGGATAATTCCCGGCGGGGCTTCGGCGGAACGCGTTGCGCTATACGAGCAAGAAATGGGCTTCGCCTTTCCAGAGGATTTCAAAGCTTGGGTGATGCTTACGAATGGCCCCCAAATCTCCGGTAGCTTTGATCATTACTTCGGGGTGCCCGGTGCGCTGACTGAAGCGTTCGGTAAGTTGTATGAAATAATTCCGAATTGGCGAGACAAACGTTGGATTCCGATCGGCGGGGATTCCTGTGGCTGTTATTGCGCAATGGCGACACAGCAAGAGTTCGGCGAAGGTTATCCGATTGTCTATTTCGATATCGATAAAGGTTTCGACAAGCCGACCTGTATTGAAGCTTCCGACTTGCAGCACTTCTTGGTGCGTCAAGTCGAGGTGGCGCACCTGATTCGTACCAAGGGTATAATGAGTACATATGAACGTGATCCTGACGCTCGTAAGAAGCGTATCCAAGAGAACGATCCGGCGATTCTCGCCTTTCACGGCGCTCGGTATCCCTGGGAGGTTTAGAAGCGTTGCATCAGCACGATCGTTCACAGTAGGCGATGAACGGTAAGCGTATTCTTTCGCTGATTGAGGCTGTTCGGCAAACGGACGACGGGCCGCTGCGCGGTCCTGCAACCGTAGACGAGATCAACCAGTATCAAGAGCGGACCGGTATTCGATTACCGCCGGACGTGCAGGAGTGGCTGATGATCTCCAACGGTCCCATCGCCGGGCCGTGTCTGTTTTGCGGGATAAGCGATAGCCTGCACACCTTTGATAAGGAGTATGAAGTCTGTCCGAAGTGGCGCGAGCGGGGATGGATTCCCATTTTGAACGATGGGTGCGGAAACTTCTGGGTGGTCGCCTCGCAGGGCGAATTTGGCGCGGGTTATCCCGTCGTCTTTATAAACTCGGTGGAGGACGACGACGTTCCGTGTTACCTTGCCGCTTCGAGCCTGGGCCATTTCCTCGAATTCGTGTTGGAAGACGAAATCCTTCTAGCCGAAGGGAATCGACAGCACGATCGCTATTGGCCGTTCGAGCGCGAAAAGGTCCTTGCCAAAGATCCCGAAGTGCTCAAGTTTCACGGCGTACCGTTACCTTGGGAAGCGTAGCCCGCATATGAATCGCAAACGAATTCTTTCGCTGCTTGAGGCTGCGCGGTGGCCAAGCGATGTCGCGAGCGCCGGGGCGACACGCGCGCAGATCGAGGAATGCGAGGAACGCGTCGGCGTCGAGTTTCCGAAGGAGATGCGCGAGTGGCTCGCGATCTCCAACGGCCCGAGGGTCGCGCGTTGCGACTTCTACGGAACGGAACGCGACTACTTCAAATTTGACGACGTCTACGAAATATTCCCGGAATGGACTGAGAGAGAATGGATCCCCATCTTGAATGATGGTTGCGGCAACTATTGGGTCATGGTGACTCAAGAAGAATTCGGCGAAGGCCGGCCGATTGTGTTTGTGAAGCCGATCAGCGATCGTGAAGCTGCAGCCTATATCGTGGCTTCGGACTTGGAGCACTTCTTGGAGTTTGTCCTCGAGAAGGAAATCCTCAGCCCGGAGCTTGGCGACTTTGAGGACACCTACTGGCCGTTTGATCAAGACAAAGTGCTTGCGAAGGATCCCGACCTGCTTAGCTTTCGGGACGTCCCATTGCCGTGGGACGCGTAGCGGTCGCGCACTTTTCATGCACGATTGGCTCGGCGCTTGGATCGACGCAAGCTATAAACTACATCGAACCGCAGGGCGAAGTGTGAAGCGGATGGCCGAAGCCTGGGAGGCTTGGCTGTAGTTGGCGATCGGTAGTTGGAATGGAGAGGATTACTAAGCGTGGCAAGCGTAGTGAAGGCGAAGCGGAAGTTGGGGGTGGTAGAAGAAATGGCGCCCCTCACCCCCGGCCCCTCTCCCGCAAGGGGCGAGGGGAGAAAAGATAAAGCACATCCAAAAACGGAAAACTGGTACGACTATCCTCAATACTTCGATTGGGCCTTTGCCGATGAAACGCCGGCCGAGGCGGAGTTTTTGGATGCGGCATTCGCCAAATACGCGCGCGGCCCGGTGCGACGGATGTTGGAGCCTGCCTGCGGCGGCGGGCGGCTCGTCGTCGAGATGGCGCGGCGCGGGTACGAAGTGCTCGGTTTCGACAACAATCCGAAGATGGTGGATTACGTAGCCAAGCGAATCACACGCGGGAAGTTGTCGGCCCGGGTGTTTGAAGCCGACATGGTCGACTTTCGCTTGCCGGAGCCGGTCGATGCGGCCTTCAATACGTTCAATACGTTTCGCCATCTGACGACTGACGAAGCGGCGCTGGGGCATCTACGCTGCACGACCCGCGCGCTGCGGCCCGGCGGCGTGTTCGTATTGGGAATGCATTTGCTGCCGCCGGACGCATCGCTGGAATGCATTGAGCGTTGGACGGCCGAGCGCGGCACGACGCGGATTCATTACACGCTTCGCGTCATCGAAAGTAGCCGCCGAACGCGCTTGGAGCGGTGCCGCATTTCGATGCTCGTACGAAAGCCGGCGAAAGAGTTTCGGCTCGTCGATGAGTTTGACTTGCGGCTTTACAACGCCGCACAATGGCGGAAGATGCTGGCGCAGGTGCCGGAGCTGGAGCTTTGCGGCGTCTACGACTTCGACTACGACCTGGAGCGACCCGCGAAGTTCGACAATCGGTTGTCGGACGCGGTGTTCGTGTTGCGGAAGAAGTAACGCGCGGAACGCCACAGAGGGCGTTCCCTGCAGATTCCCGCTTTAGATACTCCACGGCGAGCGGTACTTCGGCAGCGTCATCGCTTGGGCCGCATCGTCGCCGACGATCTGTTCCTTGGCCGAGTCCCACGTGATTTTGCGGCCGGTACGGACGGCGATATTGCCGAGATGGCATGCCGTCGCGGCGCGGTGGCCGATCTCGACGTCGCAAATCGGCAACGCGCGCGACTTCAAGCATTCGAGGAAGTTCAACTGGTGGTTCGTGCTCACCGCGAGCTTGACGTCGCTCTCACCGAGCGGTTCGCTGAGGACGTCGGCCGGTTCGCCGACGATCTTGCCGCGGGTGACGTAGATCTTGCCTTGGGAGCCGACGAACGTCGCCCCCATCGGAATGTCTTTCTGTTGCTGGCCGACGATCATCGTCACGTCGTTCGGATACTTATAGGTCACGCGGCAAGTTTCCGAGACTTCATGCCAATGCTCCGGATGGAACGTCGCCACTCCCGCGATCTCCAGAGGCCCGGAATCGTCCATGCCCATGCCCCAATGGGCGATGTCGATGTGGTGAGCGCCGAAGTTCGTCATCTGGCCGCCGGAGTAATCCCAAAAGAAGCGGAAGTTGTAGTGGACGCGGTTCTTGTTGTAGGCGCGATCGGGAGCCGGGCCGAGCCACATGTTGAAATTGAGTTCGGCGGGGGGATCGCTATCGGGAATCGGCTTGCCGGGATGGTTGGGCTTCGGAATGCCGACGAAGACGGTTTCCAACTTGCCGATGCGTCCGGAGCGAACGAGCTCACAGGCTTGACGAAACTTCGCGTCCGAGCGCTGCTGGGAGCCGGTTTGCACGATCTTCTTTTGGGAGCGGGCGGCGTCGACCATCTTGCGCCCTTCGACGATGGTGTGCGTAAGCGGCTTCTCGCAGTAGACGTCCTTCCCGGCGTTGCAGGCGTCGATCGTCATGCGAGCGTGCCAGTGGTCGGGCGTGCTGATCACTACGGCGTCGATGTCTTTGCGTTCGAGCAGCTTGCGATAGTCGTCGGATGCATCGACCGTGCGACCCGTCGATTTGGCGGCGAGCGCTTGCGCGGTGCCGAGCACGTTCGAATCGACGTCGCATACGGCTGCCACGTCGCAAAGCTTGCCGTCGTGCGCGAGGAACTTCTTGAGGTTCGCCGTGCCTTGGTTCTTCACGCCGATAAAGCCGAGCACGACGCGCTCGTTGGCGCCGAAGGCCGAGCGCGGCACAAAATACGGCGCTGCCAAGGCGGCCGCAGAGGTTTGCAGGAAGCGACGGCGCGAAACGGAACGAGATTGCGGGCCTGAAGGCTGCGGCATGGCGAAAAGTCCGACGGGAGGATCGGGGCGGGAAGAGCGGCAGAATCGGTTATAACCCGACGCGCGGCCGAATTCCATTCCGACAAGAGGGCCGAAAGCGGAACGACGAAGCGCCGATACGGGCTCCGCGACTAAATGAATGGCCGGCTTTAGACCGGTTCGACGTCGACCGTGACCTGCATCGCGTGCTGACCGCCGCCGATGAAAACGCCCTTGATCGGGCAAATGTCGCCGTAGTCGCGGCCCCAGCCGAGCGTGATGTGATGGCCCGAAGGGATGCAATTGTTCGTGGGATCGAAATCGAGCCAGCCGAACTCCGGGAAGTAGACGGAGACCCACGCGTGCGAAACGTCGGCGCCCGCGAGACGCGGTTTGCCCGGCGGCGGCAGCGTGAGGAGGTAGCCGCTGACGTAGCGCGCCGAAAGTCCGAGCGCGCGTAGGCAGCCGATCATCAAATGGGCGAAATCTTGGCAGACGCCGCGCTTCTTTTGCAGCACCTCAAGCGGCGGCGTATTGACGCAAGTGGCCGTCGGGTCGAACTTGAATTCGGTGAAGATGCGTCGCGTCAGATCGAGCGTGGCTTCCAAGTGGCGGCGGCCCGGCGTGAACGACGGAGCGGCGTATTCCGCCAATTGGTCGAGCAGCGGCACAAACGGCGACTCAAACGTGAAGTGCTTCGCTTCGAGATGCGCGCCGTCGCTGTAGCTGTGCAACAAACGAGCCGTGTGTTCCCAGGCGCCGGATTCTTCTAGAGCGGGGGGCGCCGTTTCTAGCACCGTCACCACGCTTTCGGCCGTGATCGCTAAGCGGCGATGTCCTTCTTGAATCGTGAAGAAGGTCACGTGATTGCCGAAGTAATCGTGACGCTCGACGAGCGTCGCCGGCGGCGGGGCAATCATCAGATTGTTGCTGAGGCACTTCTGCGCCGCGGCGTTACGCGGCTTGAGGTGAGCCTCGTTTTGGCAAACGGGCACTGTTTCGTCGTAGGAGTAGACCGTCGAATGGCGCACGCGGTACATCATCGGCGGAGCGCCCCTAAGGTTGCGGAGAAGGAGAGATGCGACCCAAATGACGCGACGGTCCGGCGTGCACCAAGTAGGTATGGCCGATCGCCTCGGCAAGGGCGATCAGGTGCCGCTCAAGCCGCGCCAATAGTTCGCCGAGTTGCCGATGTTCGCCGTCGGTCTCCGATGATTGGCAGAGCGCTTCGACGTCGGTGAGCCGGAGCTCCGTTTGCGCGGCGAGCATCACACGCTGCTCGGGCGTCGATTGCGGTTTGCCTTCGTCGTGCGGAAGCCCGCGCACATGTTCGGCGAGCGCCGCAAGTTGAAACGCCGCCGAGCGGGGGTTCGTTTCGTCGGTGAGAATCAAGTCGAGCGCGGGCGCTAGTTGGATAGAAGTGAGATACCGCGAGCGGTAGGTCATCGAACTGTCGGCGATCTCCAACAGCGCTTCGATCACCGGCGCCGGCTCCGCAAGCGGGCGCACGAGCACCGATTGCAGTATGTGTACGGTGTGCTGCGCGCGCTCGATGCGTCGACCCATATCGAGGAATCGCCAACTCGGTCCGCGCGTCATGCTTTCCATGCCCATGCCGGCAAAGGCCGAAAGCAGGACGATGATCTGATTGAGCTGCAGCAGGATGTCGTCGAGCGATTGCGCCTGCGACATGCCGGGGCCGATTTCGGTGCGCAGACGATTGATGATGCGGTAACTGTCGAGCGAAAGGCGATCGCGCATGATCGACGCCAAATGGTGCGCCGAGTAGATCGTCGAGCGGAGCGAATCAGGACGACGTTCGTCGTAGCAGAGCCGAAGCAATTGGCGGAAGCGGGCCCGATACGGATCGCCCGCGACGACCGCTTCCGGACGTTCTTCCTTCCAATCTTGTAGCAAGGCGTCGAAGAGAATCGGCAGTTCCACTAATCCGCCGGGCTCCGATTCGCTCATCCAGCGCATGATCACGGCGCGCCATTGGCGCACAATGCCTTCGGCCCGTTCGAATTGTCGGCCGAGCCAGAACATATTGTCGGCCACGCGGCTCGGCAAATCGTTGCCGCTGCGGCGTAGCTCGATCGGCGCACCGTAGGGCCTCAAAAGCGACATCGGCGAGACCGGACCGTCGGAGAGAACCCAGAGGTCCTTACTCCCCTGCCCCGACGACATCGAGACCGCGGGCAAGCAAGGATCGGTGGTGACACGGATCAAGCCGCCCGGCATAACGTCGTATTTTTCCCCGTCGGCGGCGACGAAGGTTCGTAAGGCCACGTGCCGCGGCTGCAGGCTCCCTTTGCTCCACACCGGCGTCGAAGAACGTTCGACGAGCGCTTGCGCCGCAAAGTTGTTGGGGTGCCTTGTGATTGCCGCTGCAAGTCGCTCGCGGTCGGTTTGCGAGAGCGCGCCGCCGTACACCGGCTGCCGCGTGCGATGCAGCATCGCAGGCTTAATAACAAGCTCGTGCAGATGATCGAGCACGTAGCGACGATCGTCGTCGCGACCGCACCACCACGTTTGCACGGAAGGGAGCTTGAGCTCTTCGCCGAGCATACGGCGGCAGAGATCCGGCAAAAACGCCGCCAACGCCGGAGCTTCGAGGATGCCGCTGCCCAGGGCGTTGGCGATGACGACGTTGCCCGAGCGCGCGGCTTGCAACAGGCCGGCGACGCCGAGCATCGATTCCGTTCGCAGTTCCAGCGGGTCGCAATCGGTGTCTTGCAAGCGCCGGAGAATGACATCGACCGGAAGCAGACCACCGAGCGTTTTGAGGTACACGGCGTTGTCGCGCACCGTGAGATCGCCCCCCTCGACGAGCGTGTAGCCGAGGTAGCGCGCCAGGTAGACGTCTTCGAAATAGGCCGAGCTGCTTGGGCCGGGCGTAAGCAACACGACGCGCGGATTCTCGCGATGCCTCGTGGCCGAGGAGAACAGCGAGTCGCGCAGCGACTTAAAGAATGTGGCATGACGTCGCACGCGCGCGTCGTGAAATTCTTCGGCGAGAACGCGCGAAACAACGAGACGATTCTCCAGCGCATAGCCCGCGCCGGAAGGTCCTTGCGTGCGATCGGCCAGCACGGTCCAGTTGCCGTCGGTGCCGCGGCCGAGGTGCGCGGCGTAGAGATGCAAGTAGCAATCGTTCGGCACCCGCACGTCGCGGCAAGGCAACAGATACTCGGGATTGCCGAGCACCAATTCGGCCGGCAACACTCCTTGGCGAAGCAGGTCTTGCCGGCCGTAAAGATCCACCAGCAGCAGGTTCAGCAACGCAGCGCGTTGCGTGAGCCCTTCGGCGATGCCGTTCCATTCTCTGCTCGAAATGAGCATCGGAACGCAATCGAGCTCCCACGGCCGTTCTTCGCCGGACACCTCACCGTAGACATTGTAGGTGACGCCGTTGTCGCGGAGGAGGCGGCGGGCCTGCTCGGATTGGCGGGCGATGCCCTCGGCGCCTGTTTGCTCGAGCGAGCCGACGAGCTTCTGCCAAGCGGGGCGCACCTGCCCGGCCCCGTCGACCATTTCGTCGAAGATTCCAGGCGGCGGCTTGTAGCCGGCGAGAAGGTCTTCCGGAGGCCGCGTCGTTGCGGCTTCGGTCGTAACGCTCATATCTGGCGCTCGCGTGTCGTCGTTCGAGTTCCGCCCCGGCAGCAACGTCGCTTCATTTCGACATGCCGCCGTTCAAACGAAGACGAGACCATCGCGACTCCGCGCCATACGGAAAGTCGATCGCATGACGCGTTCGACCGACGTTTCGCGAGGGGCTTAACCCGCCTTCTTCGAGCTCAAGTTTCGAGACCAGGATTTTAGTCTGCGCGGCCGGTTCTGTAAACCAGGCGGCGTCTGGCGCCGTGCCGTAAAGCACGCGGTCTCGCTGAGCGCAAAGAAAACGTCGTGTGCCAAGTTGCTTTGGCACACGACGTGATTAAGCAATTAACCAGTTGCGCTGGTTGCGTCGACGGCGCTACACGGAGTAAGCGCGTTGGATCGAGCGACGAAGGTCGAGTGTCATCGGATAATCGTCGTTTCGCTCTTCTTGCGGCACGGCGACCTTACCGCCCGTGTGGCCGAGGCGGAAGAAGCGATTCGTACGTCGCGATTCGGCTTCGTAGGCGTTGACCGGGAAAGTCTCGTACGACCGGCCGCCGGGATGCGCGACGTGCCATGTGCACCCTCCCAGCGAGCGTTCCGACCATGCGTCGATAATTTCGAAGTTGAGCGGTGCGTGGACGCCGATCGTCGGGTGCAAGCACGACGGCGGCTGCCAAGCGCGAAACCGAACGCCCGCGACAAACTCGCCCAGCGTGCCGGTAGGATGGAGCGGCACGCGACGACCGTTGCAGGCGACGACATGTCGCGAATCGACCATCCCCTTCACGAGGATTTGGACGCGCTCAAGCGACGAATCGACGAATCGGGCCGTGCCGCCCCCTGCCGACTCTTCACCCAGAACGTGCCACGGCTCGATGGCCTGGCGAATTTCCAACTCCACGCCGCGATGCGCGATGGTGCCGCAGAGCGGGAAGCGGAATTCGAAGTGCGCGTCGAACCATTCTTGCTTAAACGGATATCCGCCGTCCTGCAGGTCGGCCAAGACGTCGGCGAAGTCTTGAGCGAGGAAGTGCGGCAACATGAACTTGTCGTGCAGGCCGGTGCTCCAACGAACGAGTTCCTTCTGATACGGCTTCTCCCAGAAGTGCGCGAGCAGGCCGCGGAGCAAGAGCTGTTGCGTGAGGCTCATGCGCGGATGCGGCGGCATTTCAAAGGCCCGCAGTTCCACCAAGCCCAAGCGGCCGGTGCTGGAATCGGGCGAGAAGAGCTTGTCGATGCAGAACTCGGCGCGATGCGTGTTGCCCGTGATGTCGATGAGTAAGTGACGGAACAAGCGATCGGTAAGCCACGGCGGGCAGAACGTTTCCTTCGGCAATTGCTGCATCGCCGTTTCGAGTTCGTATACCGACTCATGCCGCGCTTCGTCGGCGCGGGGAGCTTGGCTCGTCGGGCCGACGAACAAGCCGGAGAAGAGGTACGAAAGCGACGGATGATTGTGCCAATAGGCGACGAGGCTCCGTAGCAGGTCGGGCCGACGCAAGATCGGACTATCGGACGGTGTCGCTCCGCCGAGCACAATGTGATTGCCGCCGCCGGTGCCGGTGTGGCGCCCGTCGAGCATGAATTTTTCCGTGCCGAGGCGCGTCAGGCGAGCTTCGGAATAGAGCGTCGTCGTGTTGTGTACGAGTTCGTTCCAGTTCGCCGCGGGTTGGAGATTCACTTCGATCACGCCCGGGTCGGGCGTCACCTTCAATACCGACAAGCGGTAATCGTGCGGCGGGGTGTACCCTTCGATGACGATCGGCATCTGCAAATGCGCCGCCGTTTCTTCTAGGGCGCGAACCAGATCGAGGTAGTCTTCCACGTAGGCGAGCGGCGGCATGAAGACATGCAGCTTGCCGGCGCGCGGTTCGACGCAAATGGCCGTGCGGACGATGCCCGCCGCCGACTTGCCCTGCTCCAGCAAAATCGTTTGTTCCGGCCGGATCGAGCTGAGTCGATCGTAAGCGATGCGGTCCCGTTCGAGTTGAGCGACGAGGCCGTTTTCAAACTCGCTGCCTGCCGCGCTGCCGCCGCCGAATTGCTGACGGATCACGGTGCCGAGCGGACTCTTGTCCGCGGCGCCCCACTCCGTTTCGCGCAAGGTGTGGTAGCCGTTGCCGTTGACGGCGCCGCCGTCGGGCGTGGAGTAGCTGTAACGTCCGCCGCCGTAGGTCGAGCCGCCCTCGGGACGCGTGACGGGAGGACGCGGCGTCCAAGCGGCCAAGTCGGCACGGCCCGGGAGCCCTTCGCGGGAAGCGAACGGGTCCATTTCATAAATATGCGGGAAGTCGACCGGCGCGACCCAGGGCAAGGAGTCGAGCGGCAGACGGAAACCCATCGGCGAATCGCCCGGCAGCAGGAACATGTGTTCCTGACGCAAGAACCACTTACCGCTGCGCCACGTGGAATGGGCGTTGTAGTAGTGGTCGCGACAAAGCGGCAAGCAGTAGCCGACGGTCTTATTCAGCCCCTGCGTGAAGATCTTTGCCAATCGGTCGCGCTCGACCTTGTCGGAAAGCTTGGATTGCAGCGGATCGACGTTGGTCGGCAGCTTGCGTTCTTTCCACATGTAGTACCAGACGTCTTCATGCGCGGGCATTACATGTTCGGGATCGACGTGCAGGCGTTCGGCGAGCTCGGTGATGAAACGCTGGGCATCCGCATCGGTGTGGCCGAAGTTGTCTTCGTCGTCGGCGATGAGGTCCGGATTTTCCCAGATCACTTCGCCGTCCTTACGCCAGTAGCAACCCAAGGCCCAGCGGGGGAGCGGCTCGCCGGGGTACCATTTGCCTTGACCGTAATGGAGCAACGGACCGACGGCAAACTGCTTGCCGAGGCGCTTGATGAGCTCGCCGGCCAAACGACGCTTGCGCGGGCCAAGAGCGCCGGTGTTCCATTCTTCCCCTTCCATGTCGTCGATGGAAACGAACGTCGGCTCGCCTCCCTGCGTGAGACGCATGTCCTGGTTATGAATGACGCCGTCGACCTGCTGGCCGAGCCGCTCAATTTCGTTCCATTGATCTTCGGTGTACGGCTTCGTGACGCGCGGGTCCTCGTGGATGCGCGTCACCGTCATCGCAAAATCGAAATCGGCTTCGCACTTCTCGACAGCTCCGGAGACCGGCGCGGCCGAAAGCGGGTCGGGGGTCGCGGCAAGCGGAATGTGTCCTTCTCCGGCAAACAGTCCGGACGTCGGGTCGAGGCCGATCCAGCCGGCGCCGGGGAGAAACACCTCGGTCCAGGCGTGAAGATCCGTGAAGTCGACTTCAGTGCCGGAAGGGCCGTCGAGCGATTTGACGTCGGCCGTGAGCTGAATGAGGTAGCCGCTGCAGAACCGCGCGGCCATGCCGAGGTGCCGCAGCACGTGCACGAGCAGCCAAGCCGAATCGCGGCAAGAGCCCTTGGCAAGCGTGAGCGTTTCTTCCGGGGTTTGCACGCCCGGGTCCATGCGCACGACGTACTCCACGCGATTGTGCACGCGCTGGTTGACGTCGACCAGGAAATCGATGGTGCGTTTCTGTTCGCGATCGATCGTGCCGAGGAATTCCGCGAGGCGGCGCCCCATCGGCTGCACGACCAAGTTCGGCCGGAGCTCTTCCATCAGGTGCGCATCGTAAACGAACGGCGCGTTCTCGGCGGATTCTTCCAGGAAGAAGTCGAAGGGGTTGATCACCGTCATTTCGGCGACGAGATCCACCTCGACGTCGAACACGTTCGACTTCTCAGGAAACACGAGCCGGCCGAGGAAGTTGCCGTGCGGGTCTTGCTGCCAATTGATGAAGTGCTTTTCGGGGCGCACTTTGAGCGAGTAGCTCAAGATCGGCGTCCGGCAATGCGGGGCCGGGCGGAGACGCACCACCTGCGGGAAGATTTGCACGTGCCGGTCGTAACGGTAGCGCGTGTGGTGGTGAAGAGCGACGCGAATCGACATGCAAACCTCGGGGGGGAGATTCGAGCCGACAACGCTAGGAGGCGCGTCGGCCCGGTACGCTGGGGAGAGCGTGTGTCAGGGAACTCTGCGGGGATAAGCCTGGGCACTCGCCGCCACTGATGCCAAGGCACGCACGACTGCATAACCGCGCAGCACGCCAGGCGAGCCTAATGCCGCTAATTTGCGACGCGGAGATAATACCTAGCCCACGATTAACGGTTAGGCAAGTTTTATGCCGGCATGTTGGGCAAGGTAAGGGGTCAGATGCCGCTTCGGCCGGTGCATAGGGAATAAACGCCACGATGTAGGGGCAAAAACGAAGGCTTTTCGGTAACATCGGACGCGTCATTCCGCTTAGCGATCATCAGGGTTCGATACCGCGACATGCGAGCTTTCGAATTGCGATAGGGTCCTTATGTGAATTCATATTTACTTTTGCCATGAAGAAAACACTCGATCAAAAGAAGTCGGAAGACTTCGCACAGAAAATGCTTAGCGTCGTGAACCACGCGGGCCTTGCGCTGATGACGTCGCTCGGGCACCGCAGCGGACTATTCGACGCAATGGCTGACATGCCGCCCGCGACGAGCGAGGAAATCGCCGAACGGACGGGCTTGAACGAGAGATACGTTCGCGAATGGCTGGCCGCGATGGTCACCGGCGAGATCGTCGAATTCGACTCCGCGGCCCGCACCTATCAACTACCCGCGGAACACGCGGCTTGGGTCACGCGCAAGGCGAGCCCGAACAACTTGGCCGTATCGACGCAATTTGTGGCGGTGCTCGGCGGTGTGGAAGAGCATGTGTTGGCGGCGTTTCGTCACGGGCGCGGCGTGCCCTACGCGGCGTACAACCGGTTCCACGAGGTGATGGCGGAAGAGAGCGCACAGAGCGTCGTCGCCGGATTGCACGATCACATCGTGCCGCTCATTCCCGGAATGGAAACGCGGCTGGCTCGCGGCATTGACGTGCTCGACGTCGGCTGCGGCAGCGGTCGCGCGATGATGCATCTTGCCGAGGCGTATCCAAAGAGCCGATTTGTCGGTTACGACTTCTCGGAGGAAGCGACGGCGGGAGCGAAGCGCGAAATCGAACGCCGGGGCCTGAAGAACGTTTGCTTTTCGCAACGCGACCTGGCGACGATGAGCGACGTGGAGGCATTCGACCTGATCACGGCCTTCGACGCGATTCACGACCAAGCGAAGCCGGACACCGTACTGCGCAACGTTCGCCGAGCGCTTCGTCCCGGCGGCATCTTTCTTATGCAAGACATCTCCGGCTCCGGCCATCTCCACGCCGATTGCAATCATCCCGTCGGTCCGTTTCTTTATACGATTTCTTGCATGCATTGCATGTCGGTATCGCTCGCAGGGGGCGGTCCCGGGCTGGGGGCGATGTGGGGCAAAGAACTGGCCCTCAAGATGCTCGGCGAAGCAGGATTTAATAACGTGCGGGTCGAGTCGTTAGAGCATGACCCGATGAACTTCTGGTACGTCGCCGACGTGTGAGACACACATGTCGTGCATCGCAGCGTGTGGTAAAGCGCACGCCGCGCAATGACTTTGCGGCCGCAGCGAGGAAGAACTCGGCTTAAGCAAATGTCACCCGTAGTGCGCGCATAGAATACTCCGTCTGAAAATCGGGCTTCGTCGAGAGGGGCGGCCGCCCGTTTCTTAAGGAGTGCTTCACATGAAGCGGCTCGTGTTGGTGTTGATGATGCTCGGCATGTTGGGCATCGGCAGCGTGCAGGAGGCAAACGCCGCAGTACGGCGCCCCGTTTTGAGAGCAGGCGTCAGGGCCGCGGCCCGCGTGGCCGTCGGCTACGGCATCAGCCGGGCGTATGGCGGCTACGGATATAGGGGCTACGGCTACGGTTATCCCGGCTTCGGCTACGGAGGATACGGCGGCTATGGCGGATATCGGCCGGGCTTCGGCATCGGTTTCTATTAATCGCCGGTAGCGGCGAGTTCGAGCCACGCAAGGGTCGAAGTCCGGAAGTGCCGACGGTATCGCACGCCGCCGCACTTTCGGCTTCGGTCCTGTGGGCTTTTTCGGTAGTCGGCA
>PNKZ01000029.1 GCA_013822735.1 Pirellula sp. | reverse complement strand
AAGGAACACACACGCGAGGGGAGGATGACGCTACGACTCGAGGAACTTCTTGAGTCGCGCGGCCGTGCGGTCGAGTTGCTGCGGCTTCAGTTGGCATTCCCAAATGATCAGGGCGCGCCATCCTTCGCGACGAAGTTGTTTGCGAACTTCGACGTCGCGGGCCAGGTTGCGAGCAAATTTGGCGAGCCAGAACTTCTTGTTCGCTGCGGGGGTCGATTGGCCGCGCGGGCAGTTGTGGCGATGCCAGAAGCAACCGTGGACGAAGATTACTTTGCGCCGGCCGGCGAACACCAGGTCGGGAGTGCCGGGAACGTGGCGGCTGTGGAGCCGGTAGCGATAGCCGAGGCTCGACACGATGCGACGGACCGTCAACTCGGGCGACGTGTCGCGCGAGCGAACGGCTCGCATCACACGACTACGCTCGGCGACGGTAAACAGATCGGTCATGCGACGGCGGCGGCGCGGCGAAGCGGGGCGGTGAGCGTACGTAGGGAAATGATCAGCAGCACGGCCGCCACGACGCCCGGATGCGGCGGAATGTCTTGGTCGCACGGAATGCCGCGGCGGAGGCCTTCATGATAACGCTGCCACGCTTCGGCGACATGGATCGGCGCGGCGTGTTTGGCGACGACGCCGGATTGCGCGCCGGTCGGGTTCGCCGAGCCGTCGGGCTGCGCGCGGCCGCCGAGTTGCTGCACGATCTGCCATCCGCAGAGCACCGCCGTGGTGAAGAGCACCAGATGAACAGAGTAGCGGAGCATGGTCGGCGGTCCTCGAACGGAACGGGGCGAATTCGATTGCTGCCCGGAGAAAAGCAAAGCGAGGGCCGCGCGCGGGACCGGGGCGTAATGCGCGCGTCTAACGCTTGCGCGGCAGGAGAGTTGCGCCGTTTTTCCACGTGTACACGGCCCATGGCGAAAGCAGCCTGGGTGTTGCAGAGGGGCAACGCCGTGTGGTGTTTGGGCAACATGCTCCTTGCGGATGTGCGAAATCGGTCGCTGCGGTTTGCCGCGAGTTCGGTCGTGACCTACGTTTTTGATGCTGACCGCCGGAAAGCGCGAGCTATTCGGAGTCAGTCCCGCCTGAAAAGAACCTTCCGCCACATTTGAGGACGCGTAATGTCCGCCAACGCTCCGCTTCAGCCGATCAACCTTGCCAAATTGCTCTCCGGGCAACAGCTTCCCGCGCTGCCGCAAAGCGCTCTGGCGGTGATGGAAGTGGCCAAAGGCGCGAACAACGGCCCGGCCGAGTATGCGGCGCCGATCGAAGCCGACCCGGGCCTCACGGCCCAGGTGCTGAAGTTTGTGAACTCTTCGTACTTCGGCTTCGGCCGCGAAGTGCGAAGCGTGAAGCATGCCGTGGGGTTGGTCGGCGGACGCACGATCAAGAACTTCGTGCTGTGGACGGCCGTGTTCAACGTGATGCCGAACCCGAAGTCGGGGCCGTTTGATCTGAAGAGCTTGCGACAGGACTCGCTACGACGCGGGTTGTTGGCTCGAGCGCTCGGCAAACGTCTGACGCCGAAAGACTCGGAAGAACTCTTCGCGGCCGCATTGTTGCAAGATATGGGAATTCCGATCTTGGCCAAGTTGCTGCCGCGCGAATACGGAGCACTGATGGAAGCCCGCAAGCAACGCGGCTTCGCTCTAAGCCGCTTGGAACGGGCCGCGTTTGGCTGGGACCATGCGGAGGCGGCCGGCTGCTTGGCCGACAATTGGAACTTGCCGCCGCAACTCGGCGAGTTGATTCGCCGGCATACGTCGATCGACGCGGTGTTCGCAGAAACGCCGTTGCCGGTGCAAGCGGCGATCGTGGCGACGACGACGCTGTTGCCCTCGGTGCTCGATGCTCACTGGACCGAGGCGGGTCGGTTCAGCGAATTCTTCACGCGGTTGGTCGGCGGCGCCACCGATATCTCGATCGAAGAGATTCTGACGGAAGTTGACGTGACCTTCGCGGAATTCGGGCCGACGTTGCAACTGGAAATCCCGGCCATGCGGCTCGCGGAGCGGTTTGCCATCGAGGCGGCATCGACTGCCGCTTAGGCTCACGGCGCGCGGGCCGTGCCGTCGGGCGCAGATCTTTGGAAATTCGACCTTTTGACGCGGCGGCCAGGTCGGACACTTTGCCGGCAGCGGACGGCCTCTGATCGCCGTCGGACGTATTGCCGCAGCGAACGATTGCCCGCACTTCGAGGGCACCAGTCGTTCGGACATTGTCGGCGGCGGGAGAAACGCAGCCGCTCCGGCGTGGTTCGCGGCGATTTTCACTTGGCGCAATCCCTTGACCGGGGCGCCGAATCGACGTTATTTCGTGCGCTCACGCGGCCGATAAACTCTTACAGCCGGTCGGTTCGTCGGCGCGCACGTTTTAGACTTGGCGAGCCGGCGGCGGCGAATAGTATGAGAGTAGAGAGGACGGCTGATTGATCGTATTTCGTAGAGGTCGCCGCGCGTGTCGCTCCAGAGTCGCATCCGCTATCAACGATTGCTGCGGGAAGCCGAGGGATATCTCGAGCTGAATTTGCCGCATTTGGCCGTCGCGACACTCGCCAAAATCGACGACGCCGGCACGTTGCGAAGCGAGCACCTCTATCTACTCGGCGAGGCGTATCGGGCCCAGGGGCGATTTGCCGAGGCCATTGACGCCTTGCAAGCGTCGGCCGAACGGGCTCCCAGCAAGATCGACATCTACCTGGCGCTGGGCTGGTGCTACAAGCGGACCGGTCGACTCGACCTGGCAATCGAATCGCTCGAGCGAGCCCTGGAGATCGACCAGACGCAGGCGATTTTGTACTACAACTTGGCCTGCTATCGGAGCCTGGCCGGCGATAAGCACCGCGCGGTCGAGTTTTTGAGCGAGGCCTTACGCCGCGATCCCGAATACCGCGACTTGGTATCGGGGGAATCCGACTTCGATCGGGTGCGCGACGACCCGGAGTTTCAAGCGTTGCTGAGCGTAACGGTTTAGCCGCGCCGCTTCTGCTAGCTCGTGCCGTCGTCTTGGTCAGTCGCTACGCTCCAGCGTACACCTTGGCCGCTGCCGTCGCCCATGAAGCGAATCATGTGGCTTTTATGGTTGCGGTTGAGGCTGACGATCGTATCGTGCAGCCGGCGTTTGGGATCTTGATCCGGATGCGGCGGTAGCGGATCGTCGATGCGGGCCGGCCAGTGCTCTTCTTCGAAGGCCGCGAGAATCATTTCCTGATTCGGCGCCGGAACTTTAAACCGCTTGACGATCAGGCCGTTGACGCGAAGCTCCTGCAGATCGGAATCCCAATGCGGCGCCATGCGCGAGCGCGGTGTTTCCGGCACGGGAGCGACCACGGGCGTTGGGCTCGCTGCGGGTAGTCGGGCGGTTGGCTGCGTGCGGGAAATTTCGTCGGCCGCAATCCATTGTCGCGCGGCTTCGATGCCGGCATCCGTGATTACGAAGCAGGTACGTTTCGAAAGCGTGAGACTCTTCGACGGCCGGAACGAACGTTGCGCGTCGCCGGGAAGGGTCGTCTCACGCGCATGTTGCGCATAGCCCTTAAGCACTAACCAGCGCAAGTCGCTGCTGGTAAGGCCGACCGTTTTTAGTTCGACAAGGTCGAGGGCGAATTCCCAACCATCGGCACCAACATCGTCGGCATAAAGTTGCGACTGAAGCAGGAGCCGCAAGCCTTCGCAGGCACGTTCGGCCGGCGTAGTTGCGGTGAGGCGGGCATCGTGTTGAGATGGTTCGTCAACGCTGCGCTGGGGCGGCGAAGTGGAGGCCGCACCGGGGAAGTGCAACCTCGACGAACCAAACGGAGGACCATCCATTCTTACGTTCGTGCTTTCGACCAAACCGAGCAGCGCGTAACTTCGCAACTCGTAGTTGTCTCATGCCCGTGCCTCGGTTGATCGTTCCGCAACGAACAACCTGGGCAATACGCGTGATTCTGGCTACTTGGATAATAAATGCAACTACAGAACATACGATAACTACGGCGAATGGTTCAAGTTATGGCGTGTACGAAGTTCGTGCATTCTGTAGTAGTTTTGCCCAGTTAACCACGAAGTTTTAGTAACTCCTTTGATCGAGGATGAGCCAAACGGCTCACATAAGTCTTCGTGAAGGAAGGTTTGGATAGATAGGTAGTTTGGATAAGATCCTGATAGCCAGAAACCATTCGTGCGAGGGACCAGTTTTCGACCACATGATTTCGCCCAGCCGTCCCCATCGCTTCAGAAAGTTCTGGATTTTTCAGCAATTCAGTCAGCCCATCCGCCATTTCCCCCACCTCGCCGGGAAGAGTTAGATAGCCGCTGACGCCGTCATGAACGGTCTCAGGAATCGATCCGACCCGGGTGGCGACGACCGGCTTTCCGCAGGCGAGACCTTCCAAGATGGAGACCGGATTGGCTTCCATATGCGAGCTGAGCGCCAGCGCCCGTGTGAGCGCGAGCAGTTGCGGAATGTCGCTCCGCGTGCCGAGGAATAGGACACGATCAGCGATGCCCAGATCGCGCGCCTGCTGCTCAAGTTGCGGACGAAGCGCTCCGTCGCCGATGACCAAGAATCGACTCTCCGGAACTTGTTGCGACGCGAGCGCCGCTGCGTTCAGAAACAGCCCATGATTTTTCTCGGGACGCAAAGCAGCCACGATTGCGGCGCAAGGCGCTCCCGCGGGCAAGCCGATCGAAGCGGCCAATTGCGGGTCGGGCTCGCATGGTCGGAAACGATCGACGTCGACGCCGTTGGGAATGACGAACACCTTGTGCTTCGGGCATCCTTCGTGCCGGGCGAGGTATTCGCCATGCGGACGGGCACAGCCGATGAAGCCGTCGGTGAGCGGCTCAAGTAATCGATTCGAGAATTCCACGCGATCGGGAAGGCCCGTCGAGTGAAGTGCCGAGAGAATGACCGGCACGCCGGCACGCCACGCCGCGAGGCGTCCCCAAAACATCTTGTCGCCGCCGGTGCCGACCGTGACGACGGCGTCGATTTGTCGCTCGTACATCCGCTTTGCGAGCCGACCGATGACGCGCCAGTCGAGCTTATAATTGATCTGCTTCTCGCAGGCCGGGATCTCTTTCGCCAGCACTTCGCCGAGCGGGCCGAATTCCTTCAAGCAGCAAAGTTCCGGTTGGAAGCGTTCGCGGTCCATCCGTCGGACGAGGTTGACGAGCAACGTCTCCGCGCCGCCGACCGGCATCGACGTGATGACGAACATCACTTTCAACGGCCCACGATCTTCGAGCGGCGGCAGGGTTCGACGGCGGCGAAACGGTTTAGCGAGCAAGGCGGTGAGCGACATGATTCTATTGCGCTGTTGTGAGAACTTCGAAGTTTAAGAGAACTAAACGCCGATCTGCCGCGGTTGTTCGACGGATGATGTGGCCGGAGCCGTCGATGTCGGCAGTTGATATCGATACCTTGGCACGTTCAGCTTGCGCGGATCGACGGAGAGCCAATTGCGCACGCGGAGCAAATCTTCGTCGGCATGGATCCGCTGCAAGTGAAACGGATCGTCGCCCGGGAAGTTGTAGGCGCCGTACGCGGAGCACACGCCGTCGTAGCCGGCTTCGAAGGCCAACTCGAAGGCCGCCGGCTGCATATTGGCGGGCAGACCGAACGGAAACGCGAAGTAGCGCACCGGGCGGCTGAGAAATTGCTGCAATTCTTCGCCCGCCGTAACAATTTCGTCTTCGAGTCGCGCCCGATCGTCGATCTTGCCGATGTCGGGATGCGTGCGCGTGTGAGCGCCGATGTCGATTCCTTCGCCGGCCCAATGCCTTAGGTCGTCGAGCGAGTTGGGGCGAAACGTGTTGCCCATTCGCATGTCGTGCGGAAATGGAATGCCGTGGCGCACATGATGCAAGGTCACAAAATACGTGCAAGGAATCTTCTCGCGCACAAGCAGCGGCAGCGCGAAGTCGTTGTTCTCGCCGTAGCCGTCGTCGAACGTCACGACCACGGCCGGTCGCGCGTTGCCTTCACGGATGCGGCGTTGCGCTTCGGCGAGCGAAACGCAATCACAGTTCCGTTTAAGCCAATGCATCTGTCGTTCGAACACCCGTCGGGAGCAGGTCCAACTGTTGGCATCATCGTCGGCCACGCGATGGTAGAAGAGAATCATCACCGGCGCACGCATTGCCGCCGCGGCGCGCGCATTCCACCAAGCGCGGTACGGCCGGGTGGCGTGATAGTACGTGGCCAGCGCGGCATGTTTCCAAGGAGACATGATCGACGGTTCCTGCTCGAGACGGACCAGGGGCGATGCTGCGAAGCGTGCATCTGCTGTAAATCTCGGTCACACGCGGCGTAAGGCAAACGACCGAAACGCGGATTTCAGCGACGCAATCAGAGGATGGAATCAGCGCGATTGTGCGGGTTGTAGCGACGCCCGCACTGCGTTGAAGAAAGCTACCGACACGAAGTGCGGGGCGACGGTCGGCCAAGTCCGGCAATTTACCGTCGCGAAGGCCGCTTTCCCGACGGTACTGACCTAGGTTTGAGTATCCGGCGATGATGCTGCGCGCCCATAGTTTGGACGCGCGCCGCGTTCGCCTGCCTGAGAACTGTTGTAGGATCCGCCCGCTATGACGACCTTGCTCGCCCCGACGCCGACCCTTGCCGACGTCGCGCGTTTATTCATTCGCCACCCGCTGCGATGGTTGCTTCCCGCCGCCATTGTGGCAACGTGCGCATCGGCTTTCGCGCTGCTGAAGCCGGCTTCCTGGGAAGCCTCGCAAGCACTGATGGTCCGCGCTGAAGCGAGCGGCAACACCGGGGGCGCCGGACGCTTCCGCGATCTCACCGAAATGAAGACGCTTCAAGAAACCCTCTTGGAGATCGCCAAGAACAAGAGCGTGCTGACGGCCGCACTGCAGAAGGTCGGCGCGCCGTCCGATTTCGACGCCTCGAAGGGAGCCTGGCCGTCGGCGGAAGCCGTCGCCGATCTGGCGGATACCGTCAAGCTCGTGCCGCCGAAGGGGACGGAGTTCGGATCGACGGAAGTCTTCTATCTCAAGATTCGCGACCGCTCGGCGGAGCGCGCCGTGCAGTTGGCCGATGCCGTCACGGAGCAACTTCTCAAGCGGTTTCATCAGCTGCGCGATGAAAAGGCGGGCAGCATGGTCCGCGAACTCGAAACGGCCGTCGACATTGCACGCCGCGACGTGCGTGAAGCGGTCGGAGAGTTGCAGAAGCTGGAATCGACCGTCGGCGGCGACTTGGCCGAACTCCGCAACCTCGAACAACTCGGCTCCGGAGACAGCGATTTGCGGAAGCTCGTCGTTGAGTTGGAGAACGAGCTTCGCCAGGCCGAAACCGCGAACCGCAACGAGCGGGAACTACAAAAGTTGCTCACGGCCGCGGCCGCGGATCCTCAAGAGTTGGTGACGACGCCGAATCGCTTGCTGGAATCGCAGCCCGCATTGCGGCGGCTTAAGGAAGGTTTGATCGACGCGCAGATCCGTTCGAGCCAATTGCTCGGCAGCATGTCGCGGCAGCATCCGCAAGTGCGGGCCTCGCTCGATGCCGAAGAAGAGATTCGCCGACATTTGAACACCGAAGTGCAAACGGCGCTCAAGGGCGTACAAGCCGAGCTCGCGCTTTCCGACGAAATCACCGCCGATCGCCGCGCCCGATTGACGCAAGCCCGCTCGCGGCTCGACCGACTGGCGACGCTGCGAGCCGAGTATTCGTCGCTGAACATGCAAATGCAGCATCGCACGCGGCAGCAAGAAGACGCGGAGCGGCAACTGCTCGAGGCCCGATCCGCGCAGGCCGGCGGAACCGCCGCGAGCTTGCTCACGCGCATCGACGCTCCGGATGCGGGGACGCGCCCGCAAGGCCCCGGTCGCACGACCTTGCTCGGCATGGGGATTTTCGGCGGCTTGGTCTGCGGCGTCGGTTGCTTGCTGCTGACGACGAAGCTGCCGCCGGCCGCGATCGAAAGCGAGCCCGCCGTCCCTCCCGTCAAGCCGCGGCAGGCGTCTGCATCATGGAAGTATTCCGCTCGCCCGGCTCCGAAGAACCACGTGCAAGAAGACGAAGAAGCGGGCGAGTTAGTCGCCAACAGCTAGTGCCGCGTTCGCTCGCGAGAGTTTCGTAAACCGGTCTGAGAATTGAGAACTATGACCCCTTCCACCTTGCACGCCGAAGCGGACCAGCGCGGCCCCGATCTGCACGCGCCTCGCGAACTTTCGCCGGAGCGGGCCTCAGCGGCCGATCGTCCCCGGCAGCGCGTGTTGCATGTAATCAACGGCGAACATTACGCCGGCGCGGAACGAGTACAAGACCTGCTTGCCGCGGCGTTGCCGCAACTCGGCTTCGAAGTGGTATTCGCCGCGATCAAGCCGGATCAGTTTCCGTCGCGACGGAAGTACCAAGGGGCGCGACTGTACGAAACGCCGATGCGCGGCAAGTTCGACCTGACGGCCGCTCGGGCCGTGGCGCACATCGCGCGTCGTGAAGAGTGCGGCTTGATCCATACGCACACGGTGCGTTCGGCCATGGTCGGACGATTGGCGGCCCGCAGCACCGGTCTGCCGATGATTCATCATTTGCATAGTCCGACCTCGGGCGACACCACGCATCACTTTCGCAACTTCGTCAATGCGTTTATCGAACGTCGCAGCATCGGCAATTTGACGGCGGCCATCGCCGTTTCGAAGAGCCTCGCCGCGTATGGCGCTGCAATGGGGATTCCCGGCGAGCGTGTGCATGTCGTGCACAACGGCGTGCCGATCATGCCCGTTCTCGCCGAGCGCCCGACGCCGGTCGGCACGTGGACTCTCGGCTGCATGGCTCTGTTCCGCCCGCGCAAAGGACTGGAAGTGTTGATCGAGGCTCTGGCGGAGCTGCGGCGCAACGGCGTCGACGCCCATTTGCGGGCCGTCGGTCGCTTTGAAACGCCCGATTACGAACGGACGATCCATGAGTTAGCGGTGCGCCTGGGCGTGGAGCATGCCATTGCGTGGCGCGGCTTCCGTAGCGACATTGCGGCCGAACTTGCGCTGATGGACCTCTTCGTGCTGCCGAGCTTGTTCGGCGAAGGGTTACCGATGGTCGTGCTCGAAGCGATGTCGTACGGCATCCCGGTCGTCGGCACGCGTGTGGAAGGAGTGCCGGAAGCGGTGCGCGAAAACATCGACGGCCTCATCGCCGCACCGGGCGACGCCGTTTCATTGGCCGAGCAGATCCAGCGCGTGATCGCCGGCGAAGTCGATTGGCAGGCGCTACGAATCTCCGCGCACCGCCGTCAGTCAGAACACTTTTCCGACCTCAGCATGGCCGCGGCGACGGCAGAGATCTACTCCCGAGTATTGGCGGCCGCTCCCGCAAAGCAGCAAGCCTTAGCGGCGACGACTTAAACGATTTCAACAGATTTAAAGCCACCACCCATGCCGAACATTTCGCTCTTTGGAATGCAGATCGCGCCGTTGCGCATGCCCGAGGCCGTCGCCACGTTGCATGCTTGGATCGACGCGGAAGAACGCCGTTGCCGCTACGTCGTCACTCCCAACGTCGACCATGCCGTGATGTTTGAAAAGCATGCGGGCTTACGCGCCGCCTATCGTGATGCTTCGTTGGTTCTCGCCGACGGGTTCCCGGTGGTGCTGGCTTCGCGCCTCTTGAAGAAGCCGCTGCCCGAACGGGTAGCCGGCAGCGATTTAGCTCCCGCCTTGTTCGCGTCGACGACGTCCGGTCGGCCGCTGAGCGTCTATTTATTGGGGGCCGGTCCCGGCGTGGCGGAGCGCGCGGCGCATAACATCGAGCAACGTTGGCCGAATACAAAGGTGGTCGGGACGTACAGCCCGCCGCTCGGATTCGAGCGCGACGAGCAGGAATGCACAAGCATTTGCGAGCGGATCAACGCAGTTCGACCGGATGTGCTCATGCTCGGTTTGGGTGCGCCGAAGCAGGAATTGTGGATCGCGAAACATCGAGAGCGTTTGCAGGTGAAGGCCGCGCTCTGCATCGGCGCGACTATTGATTTTCTGGCGGGTGAAAAAGCCCGCGCTCCGCGCTGGATGCAAAAGTGCGGTGTCGAATGGCTGCATCGACTGGCCAGCGAACCCAAGCGTTTACTCAACCGCTACGCCCACGATGCGTGGGTGTTTCCGCAACTCGTTTGGCGCGAATGGCGATTCCCTTCGCCGACGGTGCGCTAGCAACTCGGCGGCGCGGCCGATTTGCTTGACTTTCATCTCCGGTCGGCGAAGCTATACGCTCCCGCCTCGACATCCTCTCGGAGATTCCGGCCATGCGCCTCTGCAGGTTCACGTACGAAGGTAGTACGCAAGTCGGTTTGTACAGTGAAGCATCCGTAGTACCGCTCGAAGCAGGCAAAGCCGCCTACGAAGCTTCGACGCATGAGAAGCTCGATCTTCCGCAAAGCACCGACTTGCTCGATTTTCTGCCGCCGGCCGGGCAGGGATTCGCAGCGGCGAAGAAGCTCGCCGAATGGGTCGAGCGCAACGACGGCAAACTGCCGAACTCCGCCGAGATTGCGACCAAGAGCGTGCAGTTGCATGTGCCGATTCCGACGCCGAAGAAACTCTTCTTACTGGCGGGCAATTACAACGAGCACATTCAAGAAGGGGGCGGCGCCGCCACGGAGCGCGCCGAAACGTTCCCGTACGTCTTCATGAAGCCGCCGACCACGACGCTGACCGATCCGGGCAAGCCGGTGGTCATTCCGAAGGTCTCCCCCAACGCTATCGATTGGGAGCTCGAACTTGCCGTCGTCATCGGCAAGAAGTGCAAGGGAGTCTCGGAAAGCGATGCGCTGAATTACGTGGCAGGCTATACCGTGATCAACGACATCTCCAACCGCAAGTTTCGTCCGAACCCGGAGCGGAAGAAGCGCGAGAAGGATTCGTTCTTCGATTGGCTGCACGGCAAGTGGCACGACTCGTTCTGCCCGATGGGGCCGTGCGTGACGAGCGCCGACGCGATCTCCGATCCGCAAGGGCTTGAGATGCGATTGTTGCTCAATAGCGAAGTGCGACAGAACGCATTGACGCGGCAACAGATTTTCCCGGTGGCGGCCGTGATTGAGTTTATCTCGGCGATGGTGACGCTGGAGCCGGGCGACATCATCAGCACGGGCACGCCTGCCGGAGTGGGCAACAGCACCGGCACCTACGTGAAGCCGGGGGATGTTCTGCATGCGAGCATCGCCGGAATTGGGACTTTGACGTCGCCGGTGGTGGCGGAGTAGCAGCGAAGGTCGAATTACTTACGCGCGCGAATAAAGCCCAGGGACAGCCGTCCCTGGGCCTTTTCGTTGTGCGCGTGACTACTTAACGATTCCCCCAAGGACGATGTCCCTGGCCTTTAACTTTAGAGCGCTCGGCGATGGGTCTTGCGCTTCGGCGGTCGGGCGGAGGTTGCCGTACCGCCAAACGATGGTTGACCGCCGCCTTGCGACGAATCGCCCCCCTGCGAACCTTGCGATTGTGCGGAGCTACCGTCTTGGCCTGAGCTTTGGCGCTGTCCTTGCGGGCCGCCGGTGTGTCCGCCGCGGGTGTGCTTATGGCGGATCGTGCTACGGCTGTTGCCGCGTCGATCGTCACCACCGCGGGAACGTTCGCCACCTTCGCCGCCGATCACCGTGCCGCGGCTTCCGCCACGCGAACGGTTGCCTTGGCCCTGACGACCGGAGTTGCCGCGTCGTCCGCCCCCCATGCTTCCTTCGCCACGACCGGCGGAATTGGCCTCGGGGCCGAAGTCGACCGTCGGGAACTCCGGCAGATCGTTGCGGACCGGAATCGACTTGCGAATCAAACGCTCGATCGCCTTCAAACGAGGACGCTCTTCGTGATCGCAGAAGCTCACGGCCATGCCGGTCATGCCGGCGCGGCCGGTGCGACCAATGCGATGGACGTAAGTTTCCGGCTCGTGCGAGAGCTCGTAGTTCACGACGTGCGAGACGCCGTCGACGTCGATGCCGCGGGCCGCGATGTCCGTGGCTATGAGCACCGGCGGGCGTTGCGACTTGAACGCGGCCAAGGCCCGTTCGCGTTGGTTTTGGCTCTTATTGCCGTGAATCGCCGCGGCCGTGATGCCCGACTTCTCGAGGTCGCGTTGGAGCTTGTCGGCGCCGTGCTTGGTGCGCGTGAAAACAATCACGCGGCTCATTCCTTCCGTCTTCAGCAAATGCACAAGCAACGAACGCTTCTGCTTTTGCGGGATGAGGAACACGGATTGGGCGACGGTTTCGGCCGACGTGGCTTGCGGCGTCGTCTTCACTTCGAGCGGATCACGCAACATGGAGTTGGCCAGTTCGCGTACTTCGGCCGGCAGCGTGGCCGAGAAGAAGAGCGTTTGGCGTTCCTTGGGCAGCATCGCGACGATGCGGCGCACGTCGTGGATGAAGCCCATATCGAGCATGCGATCGGCTTCGTCGAGCACAAGGTATTCGACGGTGCGCAGATCGACGAGGCGCTGGTTCACTAAATCGAGCAACCGGCCCGGCGTGGCGACGAGCACGTCGACGCCGCGCATCATGGCGGTGCCTTGCGGGCGTTGGTTGACGCCGCCGTAGATCACCGCGCACTTGATTTTGGCGTTGCGGCCGTAGGCCTTGAAGCTGTCGTAAATTTGTCCGGCGAGTTCGCGCGTCGGCGCGAGCACCAGTACGCGGCAGCGGCGCGGGCCGGGTTGCTGCGGGTTGGCGAGCATCCGCTCGATGAGCGGGAGGGCAAACGCGGCGGTTTTGCCGGTGCCCGTCTGCGCGCAACCGAACAAGTCGCGGCCTGCCAGCACGTGCGGCACGGCCTTCTCTTGAATCGGCGTGGGGGTGGTGTAACCCTCGGCGTTGAGCGCCTCGAGCACCGGAGCCGTGAGGCCCAAACTTTCAAACGTAATCATTCGCAACTTTCTTCTGAACATCGATCCTAAGCGGCTACGGCTCGCGGCAATGGCAGCGAGCGCGGCAAGCGCAGGGAGGGCGCGAAGGTTTCGCGCCGAATAATCGCTGCCTGGGAAGAGCGCGGAGCTATTGCCGCGCGGCATCGTGAGCAGTCGACCCCGTTACGCACCGAGCCCTAAGCGTGTTCGTCGGGTTGCGAAACGTCGCAACTCGGGACACGACGCAGCTACTGAAAGCCGCGCGGTTCGGCGGAGGGGGCAAGCAAGAATCGCGGTCGAGTGACAGATGTTTCTTCCGGCTCGCAGGGCGAAAAACGCCGCGAAACCCGGGAAAAAACGGCCGCTACCGTAGATGCAATCGTGTCGACCAACTCGAGCTTTAGAAGCGACGACAGGTCGGTCTTACCACCTCGTTACGCCGTAAGTATAGCACGCTGCTTGCGCCAAGCACAGGGCGGTTGGCGGGCGTCAGGCGTTTTTTTCCGACAGCATGCCGAGCGCACGCAGCTTGCTACGCAGCGTCATGCGAGAAATGCCCAGGTATTCCGCGGCCGCTTGCTGATTGCCGCCGACGTGCCGCATGACCATTTCCAGCACGACTTGGTCGACGTGGGCGCCGATCTCGCGATAGACGTTGTTCGATTCATCGGCCAGCAATCGCTGCGTCAGCGCGGCGACGGAAGGGACCTCGTTGTCGATGGCGTCTTCGACGGCCGGTTCCGGGTCGGGAGCGGAGAGTTGCGGAGCGGCGTCGGCCCCGCGAAGCCACGCCGGCGCCAATTCTTGTTTGCGACAAGTCTCCGGCAAGCAATCCGCCGTGATGACTTCGCCGGTCGTGCGCACCAAAGCGAAACGAATCGCGCTTTCGAGTTCGCGAATGTTGCCGGGCCAAGTGTGACGCTTCAGTAGTTCGAGCGCGTCGACGGTGATCGAGCGCACTTGTTTCTTCAGTTCGCGATTGAAGCGCTTGCGGAAGTGATCGGCCAAAAGCGGAATGTCCTCGATGCGCTCGCGCAACGGCGGCAACGTGATGGTGAAGCCGTTGAGACGATAATAAAGATCACGACGGAAGCGGCCTTCTTCGACCATCGACGCCAAGTCGCGATTGGTGGCCGCAATGATGCGCACGTCGGTTTGGATCGTCGTGTTGCCGCCGACGCGTTCGAATTGCTGCTGTTGCAGGAGCCGGAGCGCCTTGGCCTGCGTGGCCGGGCTCATGTCGCCGATCTCGTCGAGGAAGATCGTGCCGCCGTGGACCTGTTCGAATTTGCCGATGCGCCGTTGGTCGGCACCGGTGAAGGCGCCCTTTTCGTGACCGAACAGTTCGCTTTCAAGCAATGTTTCCGGGAGCGCCGCGCAGTTGATCACCAAGAACGGCGCTTGGTTGCGGGTGCTGTAGTGGTAGACGGCTCGGGCCGCGAGTTCTTTGCCGGTACCGCTCTCGCCGAGAATCAACACCGTCGCGTCTTGCGGCGCCACGCGGCCGATCGTTTTGTAAACCTCTTGCATTGACGGCGCGAGGCCCACGATATGGTCGGCGTCGATCGTGTCGTCTTCTTCGCCGACGCGGGCCGGCACGTGGCTGAGACGCCCGGCATCGAGGGCCTTTTCGAGCGCGGCTTGGAGTTGGCGAAAGTTGACCGGCTTCACGAGGTAGTCGAACGCGCCGCGGCGCATCGCCTCGATGGCCGTGTCGGTCTTGGCGAAGGCCGTCATGATGATGCAAGGAATCCGCGAGTCGATCGCGCGAATGCGGTCGTAGACGTCGAGGCCCGACATGTCGGGCAGGCGCACGTCGAGCAAGACGGCGTCGGGGCGGATGTTGCGAATGAAGTCGAGGGCCGCCTTGCCGCCGGCGACGCTGGCGACGTTGAGTGTATCCGAAACCAAGCTCTCCTCGAGACTCAGGCGGATATTCGGCTCGTCGTCGACGATGAGAAGTGTCTGTTTCATATTCGGCGGACTCAAAGTGCGATGCTAACTAAGTTGTGGACGTCGTCGCCAGAGCGCGCTCGGCGGGTGCCGCGGCATGCGGCGAATACGGAAGGCGAATGCAAAACTCGGCGCCGTGCGGTCGGCGGTTGCGGGCCGTGATGGTGCCGTGGTGACCTTGAACGATTTGTCGGCAAATCGTCAGCCCCAGGCCCGTGCCGGTGTCTTTCGTAGTGACGAACGGCTCGAAGATCTTGGGGATGAGCTCTTCGGGAAAGCCGGGACCGCTGTCGTAAATGCGAATGGTGAGGTGCGAGTCGTCTCGGACGGCGTCGGACGCGACGCGGAGCGCGTCTTGTTCGGAATCGACCGAAGATGCTCGCGACGGACGTTCGGCCGGCGGCTCCGGGGGTTCGAGCACGATGTGGACGAGCCCCCCCTCGGAAAGCGCATCGATGGAGTTCAAGAGGAGGTTCAAGAGCAGCTGCTTCAGTTGCGTTCGATCGCCGTTAATGAAGAAGTCGCCGCGCGGCAGCACGCAATGCAGTTCGACTTCCTGCTGATGGGCTTTGGGATACACGAGGTCGACGGCCTGGAAGAGCATCGCCCCGACATCAAGTCGATTCATCACCAGTTCCGGCGGCCGCGCAAAATCGAGAAACGCTTGGATCGATTGCTCCAAGCGCGTGAGTTCTTCGTCGACGATTTGCAGTTGGCGGCGCGGCAAAGATACTTCGCCCGGGCGCGCCAAGGTCGATTGCACCAGCACTTTGATGGGCATGAGCGGATTGCGAAGTTCGTGCGCCATGCCTGCGGCAAGCTGACCGACGACGGCAAGCTGCTCGCTGCGGAGCAACTCCGTTTCCTTCCGATGGAGCAATTCGACGACTTGCGTGATTTCTCGTTCGATGTGCGAGAAGCCTACGTTGAGACTTTGCACGTTGCTGTAGTGAGAAATACGAACGGCGCCGCCGGAAGGTCCGCCGACTTCGATCAACTTACCGGCCACGCTACGCACGGAAACGTCGAGTTGCACGATCGAGCGACTGACAGCCCGCGCCAAACTGAGGCCGATGAGCAAGCCCGCCGCGCCGCCGGTTACGCCGAGCAAGAGAAAACCGACGCGCATGTGCTTGGCGTTGACGTTTGCCACTTCCATCGTGCGATCGACGACGTGGGTATTGAAGTCGATGCAACTTCGCGCCGGGACCAGGATTTCGTCGGTGAGGATTTCGTCGCAGAGCCGCGCATATTGCGTATCGGTCGCGTTTGATTTGGGGAGCGTGCGCAGCTTTTCGTATTCGACAAGAAAGTGCGCAAAACCGTCGTCGATGATGGAAACGATTTTCGACTCCTCTTCGGTGCGCGCCGCGGCACGGGCTGCATCGATATGGTGGCGGGCATCGATAAGAAACGCATCCACATTATCGAGATGCTTGCGGGCGTGCGTGCGAAGAAGCAAATCGAGCTCACGGCGAATCTCGCGCATCGTCGTGAAGAGATCTTCCGCGGCAATCAGGCCGTGCACTTCGCGCGTAATCAGATCGGAGCTTTCCGATTGTTGTTTCTGCACGTGCCAGGCGGCGGTGATGCCGACGGTGAGCAACAACAGGCTTAGCGCCGTCATCGGCAGGGCGATCTTGAGCAGCAGCCGCGAATTAAGCATATGGAAAAAAGTCGCGTCAAAAAACTTTTCGCGTGGCCGGCATCTTGCCACGAAGCGCGTCCAAAAGTTGGCTTCCGGTGAGTCGCTTTTTTCGATTTTGTGCGGCACGCCTGTTTACCTCGATCTACGTGCGATAAACGTTGAACACCGGACAATTACGCGATTCGTTCGCAGAAATGCCCGGTGGTCGAGGCGTTTTCAAGCATAGCCGGGCCCCGTGCACGAGGAAGGCGGACCGGCAGCGGATTACGAACAAGTAATACCCGACCTCTCGGCACGACGCCTGCATTGCACGGCAGTCCGTTACGCGTGCTTAAAGCCGTTCGCATGAGAAGAGTCTTCGCCGCGGTCGACTCCCCTATGCCGTCGGTGCCACCTAACAAACGTAACAGCCGACGCTGGGCGCCGGTTCCTTAAGATTCCTTTATGAGGCCCGCCAAGATGCTTGCAGAACTCGCCGACAATGTCTTGCACAATATGTTTAAACCGCTGCTGCTCTTCTTTTACGCGGGCTTTTTGATCCCGGTGTTGAAGGTGAAGTTTGAGTTTCCGAAGCCGGTCTATCAGGCATTGACGATTTATCTTCTGCTCGCCATCGGGTGGCACGGCGGCGAAGAACTCGCGAAGCTCGATTCGTCGGTCATCGGCCAAGCCGTCGGCTTCATGGTGCTGGGCCTGGTTTCAAACACGATCATCGGCATCGCGGCGTATTGGGCGCTTCGCAGCTTCACGAAGCTGCGAAAGATCGACGCCGCAACCGTCGCCGGCTACTACGGCTCGGATTCTGCCGGCACGTTCGTCACCTGCACCGGCGTGCTCGCCGCGGCTCATATCGCTTATGCCTCGTATATGCCGGTCATGTTGGCCGTCATGGAGATTCCGGGCTGTTTGGTCGCATTGTTCCTCGTCGCCAAAATGCGCAACGGCGGCATGGATGCTCGCGGCAATATGCCCGGCGAAGTGGGTTACGGGGCAACGACTACCGTCGGTAGCTTCGACGCCGCAGTCAAGGCTTTGGAAGAACAACAAGAAGAGGAACTCGTCGCGGCCGGTGCCGGCGGTTACGAAACTGCCGGTGCACACGGCGGCCACACGACAACCGCTCGTCGCGGCGGCTTCGACGGCAATCGCGGACGTGGCGGCCACGGCGGCGGCCTGCCGGAAGAAGACCCGGAATCGGTCCTCAACCCCGAACTTGCCAAGGCCCTCAAGGCCGAAGACGACATCGCTCTGCGCTCGACCTCGGAGCCGTCGAAACCGATCGCTCCTGCGAAGCGTTCGACCTTCAATAAGGAATTGCTGCACGAAGTGTTTTTGAACCCGGGCATCTTCCTATTGTTCGGCGGCATCCTCATCGGCTTCATCAGCGGCTTGCAAGGCTCCGAAGTCACGAAGAAATACGACATCGTGCTGTACGATCTGTTCCAAGGCATGCTCTGCTTGTTCCTCTTGGAAATGGGCATCACCGCTTCGCAGAAGCTCAAGGATCTGAAGGCCGGCGGCGCTCCGTTCATCGCCTTCGCGCTGATCGCTCCGAACGTCTTCGCCACGTTCGGCATGCTGATGGCTCACGGTTACGCGCTCATGACCGGATTCCACTTGGAAGTCGGTACCTACGTCGTGTTCGCGGTGCTTTGCGGTGCCGCGTCGTACATTGCCCTGCCGGCCGTGCAACGCATGGCCATTCCGGAAGCCAGCCCCACGCTGCCGTTGGCCGCGTCGCTCGGCCTCACGTTCTCCTACAACGTGACGATCGGTATTCCGGTTTACATGCTCATCGCGAAGGCTCTCGTGACGCACTGGACCTAACGTTTCCAGAGTTTACGACACCCCGCCTCCTTGCGTGCCCGCGGCGTTCCCAGACGAACGCCGTGTGATTCGCAGCACGACCGCCCGCCCCCCATTCCATAAGACCTAGAAGTTAATTGGGAGTTTCTCCTCATGGCCTTTTCACGAATCAACGATTCACAGTTTGAACTGAATCCGGATGATGAACATGGCGGCATCGCCGCGCCGGAATCGCTTTCGTCGCGCCGTCCGCAAACGCAACGCAACGACGAGCAAGGCGAGGTGTCGGCCGTGTTTCGGATGCGTCCGGCCCGTATCCGCGAAGCATCTTTGAAGGTGGCCTGGGGACTGCTCTCCGGCATGCTCGGCGGCTTTCTCCTGGCGCAGATTCCCGATACGCCGGGTCTCGCCCTGAACATCGCCGTCATTGCCGGACTGGGCATCATCGGCGCCGTCGTGTTGTTCGTGATGGCCGTACGCGAGTTCACGAGCCGTCTCATGGTCGATCGCCGCGGTATTGCTTGGCTGCCGGCCTGGGCCGGCTTCCGCATGACCTGGGACGATATCGAATCGTGGGAGATGACCGATGAAATGGGTCTTCCTTCCAACGTTCAGCAATTGAAACTATTTCGCTTCGACTCCAAGTTCCCGACGATCGTCGATACCGGTTGGATGAGCATCGGCTCGCGCAGCACGTTGCGTCGCGTGCTGTGTGAAGTAGCTCGCGAAAAGAACGGCGGCTAACGTTTCGCTCGCGGGCATCTTTGGACGAAAGTCCCTTTTTCGCGCCCCGGCCCCGTCGAAAGCTCGGCTTTCGACGGGGCTTTTTCGTTTTCACGGCGGGGAGGGCGGGAGTGCGATTGCAGTCGGTCGCCGGCTTGCGTTACCATCGGACCCGCAACGCGAGTTGCCGCCCCCCGAACATTCGAGAAAGAGGATCCTCCGCCATGGCCGAGCAGAAATCCCCCGAGGCCGCCGCAGGCCCGCGCCCGATGCAAGCAATTGATGAATCGCGTATGGAGCCGTTCTACTCCAATTTTTTCCGCGTAACGAACACGGCCGAAGAAGTCGTGATCGACCTGGGACTCAACACGGCCACGGCCGAGACGCAGCACATTCCCGTCGTGCTGGAAAAGCGTTTGGTGCTCAACCACTACACGGCGAAGCGCTTGTTTCAAGCGCTCGGCATTACGCTGGAGAGGCACGAAAAGTCGTTCGGCGTCATCGAAACGAATATCCAACGGCGCGTCCTGCCGCAACCGAAGTCGTAACTCGCCGCAGCCTTCCCCTCGGTGCGCAGTACCAAAACTCAGTGGCGCAGCCCCCACTCTACGCCATGAACTCGATCGTCGCAGCTTGGCGCTTGTCTTGGTGGCGGCGACGCGTGTTGCCGGCCGCCGATGCTTGGGAACAACGCTGTGCCGAGCTCGACGATGCCGGCCTCACCAAGGCCGCGCGGGCCTGGAGCTATTGCCTCAAGTGCGGCGAGCCGCTTCCGAAGTTGTTGCCGGAAGCGCTGGGACTCGTGCGCGAAGCGGCCCGTCGCACGCTCGGCTTGCGTCCTTACGAGGTGCAGCTCCTGGGAGGCGTGGCCTTGCTCGAGCGCGCCATCGTCGAAATGCAAACCGGAGAAGGAAAGACCCTGACGGCGCTTTTGCCGGCCTTCGTGCGCGCTGCGGCCGGAAAAGGAATGCACGTCGCTACGGCCAACGACTATCTCGCGGCCCGTGATGCGCAGACGCTGACTCCGGTCTACGCGGCGCTCGGACTCAGCGTGGGCGTCGTCACGGCGGAGTCATCTCCCGCCGAGCGCCGTCTGGCCTATCAGGCCGACGTCACCTACGGCACGGCGAAGGAGTTCGGCTTCGACTTTCTTCGCGACCGGCTCGCGGCGCGGCGCCGCAGCCAGACGACCGCCGGCGACATCGCGGCCGCCGATCGCCGCGCGGCGTGGAAAAAGTCCGGCGGCAACGACGAAGATCGTCCGCTGCAACGTCCGCCCTACGCAGTACTGATCGACGAGGCCGACAGCATCTTACTCGACGAAGCAAGCACGCCGCTGGTGATCGGCACGCCGGCTCCGCTCCATGGCGAAGGACAACGATTCGAAGTGGTTTGTTACCGCTGGGCTTCGCAAGCGATCGCCGAATTGCGCGAAGGGGTCGACTATTTCGTCTCCGAGCGCCCGCGCGTTTGGCAACTAACGGCCGACGGGCGCCGATACGCGCGCGAGATGCAGAAGCCGAACGAGGTCGCCGGTCTCGCTCTCTCGCAGCTCTATGAATACCTCGAACGCGCGCTGCGCGTGGAGCGCGACTACTTGCGCGAGCGAGAGTACGTCGTTCGCAACGGCGCGCAAAGCGGCAAGCCGGAGATTCTCATCATCGACGAATTCACCGGCCGTCCCGGGGAAGGACGCCGCTGGCAGGACGGCATCCACGAAGCGATCGAAGCCAAAGAAGGGCTCGCGGTTCAAGTGCACGAAGGCCATGCCGCGCGCGTTACCGTGCAGGCGTTCTTTCGCCGCTACCCAATTCTGTCCGGCATGACCGGTACCGCTTCGGCAGGGCGCGCCGAATTTCGGACGATGTATCAGGCCGGCGTCGTGCCGATTCCCACGCATCGTCCGAGCCGCCGCGAGCTCTTGCCGACCCGCGTCTTCGGCACCGCCGCGACGAAGTGGCAAGCCGTGGTGGATGAGATTTGCGCCATGCAGAGCACCGGCAGGCCCGTGCTTGTCGGCACGCGCTCCATCGATAAGAGCGAGCACCTTTCGCAACTGCTCACCGCGGCCGGCGTCGTGCATCACGTGCTCAATGCGCATCGTTTGCGCGAAGAGGCCGAGATCGTGGAGCACGCAGGAGAGTCGGGACGAGTGACCGTCGCAACCAACATGGCCGGCCGAGGTACCGACATTGCCCTGGATGACGCGGCACGTGCCGCCGGCGGGTTGCATGTCGTCGGCACGGAGTTGCATGAATCACAACGGATCGACCGGCAACTCATCGGCCGCTGCGCCCGGCAGGGCGATCCCGGCACGTTTCGCCAGTTTGTCTCACTCGACGACGACATCCTCGAAGAGGGTCTCGGTCGGAGCCAAGCCGAAGCCTTGGCGAAGCGAGGCCAAGCGAGCGCCGGGCCGTTTGAAAACCTCGGGCCGCTCTTCCGCCGGGCTCAAAAGCGCTTGGAAAGCCGGCAGTTCACGCTGCGGCGGCAGTTAATGTTCTTCGAACAGCAGCGCGAGAAGTCGTATGGCGAAATGGGGCTCGACTATTACCTCGATTCACCGGGGTAAGGCAGGACGCACGTCGTAAACGGCTGTGGAGCAAGGGCTTACGGACGAACTCGAAAGGCCCGCGTGGGCGCGGTCGTGTGACGGGCCTTGACGCCGCCCGCCTGCCAAGCGTAACTTACGAAATTCCTTCGTTCGCAGCGACGGAACTCGTTACGCCACCTTAGCTTCAATTGGTAGAGCACCGCTTTCGTAAAGCGGGGGTCGCGGGTTCGAATCCCGCAGGTGGCTCTTTTCTTGATACGCGGCTCGATGACGCCGAACGGCGCGCCCTTCCGGGGCACGATTGTCTGAGCGGCGTAGAACGTCCATAATCTTGGAAACCCTTCGACACGACGCTCGATTCCGAGCGTCATCGCCACATGGCGGGGCTAGGCTCTTTCGCGGCGACGACTTGTGTCGCCCTGAGATCTTTCGGAGCCGGGTCGATGGCGAGGGGTAAAAGGTTTGCGATCGTGTCGGTGACGGTATTGTCGGTGCAATAGGTCGGCGGCCTCGCGCTAGGCGCGGCTGGAATCGGGGAATTGTTTTGGGGAGATGGTCGTATGTCGTATGGCTTGGACACGGAAATCAAACAACTGGCGCTCTCGAACAATCCGCTTTCGCCCGCCGAAGTGAAGCAAGCTTCGCAAGCGATCACCGCCGATATGTCGAATTTCCGCGCGTTGGCCGATGGGGTCAACGAGCTGGAAACCAATGAGAACCCGACGCCCGCCCAAAAGGTTCGGCTCGGCATCTGCTATTACCTGCTGGGCCGCAATCGCTTGGCGACCGCCACGCTCAGCACCGCCGACGGCGGCGCGCTGGCCCTCTTCTACTTGGGCAAGGCGAAGTTCGCACAAGGCGATTACCGCGGCGCCGAAGACGCCTACCAGCAAGCTTCGAAGGCCGGCTTCCCCGGCGACGAATGCACGTTGGCCCGCGTCGACGCCCTGCGCAACTCGGGCGACGCCAAGACCGCTCTGCAAATGCTCGACGGGCTCTCCGGCGCCGTCGAACAAACGGCCGAATACCTTTATCAACGCAGCGCCACCGTGGCGGCTCTCGGCGGCAATCCGCACGAAGTCGTCGCGCTGTTGGAGCGGGCCGTCGAAGTCGATCCCGGCCATCCGGGCGCGCTGTTCGGTTTGGCGATGGAAAACGATCGCCGCGGCAATGACGACGCCGCGATGGAACTCTATCAGAAGTCGGCCGCGCGCTTCCCGACTCATGTCGGTGCGCTGCTCAACCTCGGCATCCTCTTCGAAGATCGCCAACAGTTTGAACGGGCTCGCCAATGCTACCAGCGCATTCTCGATGCCTATCCGAACGATCCGCGGGCGCGTCTCTTCTTGAAGGACGCCCAAGCGTCGACCGATATGGTCTACGACGAAAACGAGAAGATCAAAGCCGCGCGTTTGAACCAGGTGCTCAGCGTTCCGGTCACCGATTTCGAATTGTCCGTCCGCAGCCGTAACTGCCTGCAAAAGATGGGCATCATGACGCTCGGCGATCTGACCCGTTGCACCGAACAAGAATTGCTCTCCAGCAAGAACTTCGGCGAAACGAGCCTGAACGAAATCAAGGAGATGATGGCGTCGAAGGGGCTCGAACTCGGCCAACTCGCTCACGAGCGCGCTCGCACCGATGTCAGCTACGAGCCGGAAGCCCTCAGCCCGGACGAACAAGCGATCCTCGGCAAGAGCATCGCCGATCTGAATCTCTCGGTCCGTGCTCGCAAGTGCATGGTTCGTCTGAACATTCAAACGGTCGGCGAACTGGTTCGCCGCACCGGCGACGAACTGCTCGAATGCAAGAACTTCGGCGTGACCAGCCTGAATGAAGTGCGTGAAAAGCTCACGCAATACGGCATCAAGCTCCGCGGCGACTGATTCTCCGTTAGACAGATATTCCGATGACTACCGACGCGGCGAGGCATCAACCTCGCCGCGTTTTTTATTGGTATAATCTGAAAAAGCGGAAGGAGCGTGCACGTATGTCGAGCCGATGCCCGTTTTGCAGTCATCAGAATCCGCCCGGTTCGGCGCGGTGTGAGAAGTGCCAAGCCTGGCTGACGCAATCGGTCGATGCACCGACAAAGCCTCCGGCGCCAGTCGCGCGCTCGGCATCAGACCTGAGCGGAGCGCTCGATCCGGACTTTGTCGCCGAGTTGTTGGAGTGCGTGCGCGCCGGGCAGAAGATTGAAGCGATTCGTCGGCTCCGCGAGGCGACGGGGAGCGGACTCGTCGAAGCCAAGGAGGCCATCGAGGCGCTCGAGGCGGGTCGACAAGTGGCCCGACTTGATGGTCCGCCCCCGCCGGCGTCGATCGCCGACAACGAAATCTTGGAACTGCTCCGCGGCGGCAATAAGATCGCCGCAATCAAGCTCTACCGCGAGCGGACCGGCGACGGCCTGAAAGACGCCAAGGAAGCCGTAGAATCGCTCGGACGGCTTCACGGCATCAGCACGCCGCAAAGCGTCGGTTGCGGCGGAGCAGCCGCGATGTTGCTCTTGGGGCTCTTCGTCACCGTGTTCGTCGGGGGCGGGCTCGTCGTCTTCGGCAAATGGGCGGCCCTGCGCTTGCTAGGACTCTAACGGCGTGTGAGGACGGTCAACACGTGGCGCGAATTTAGCGATTCTGCGGGCCGTAGCGACGGCCCTTTACGATTGCGTGAGTTGCGGTCGACCGACGGCTTTGCGACGTATCGTTGTGCGTGGGGCGATTGCGCGCCCTTGAAGGCACCCTCCTTTCGCAAACGACGACGCCCATGAGTTCGCGCCGCATCCATCAACACACGTCGCTTCTGGCCGTCGTCTTGCGATTGGCCGACAGCGCCGGAGTCTTCCTCGGGTTGTACGTCGCCGCCGCGTTGGCGGGCGCCGCCGTCGGACAAGCGGGCGTTACGGCCGCGGTGACCGGCGTCGTGCTCTTTTACCTCTTCGCCGAAATCTCCGGCTTGTATCGCAGCTGGCACGGCGTATCGGGCGAACGCGAACTGTTTTGCGCGGTGCTCAATTGGTCTCTCTGCGTTCCGGCGTTGCTGCTCTTGGGCTTCATGTTCAACATGTTCGGTCCGGTGAACGCGGAACTGACGCGCGCCGGAGCTTTGGCGTGGTTGGTCACCGCGCCGGCCGCGATCGTTGCGCTGCGCTCGGCCTTTCGACTTTATCAACGTCGTCGTCGGGCCAAAGGTTTGAACGTGCGCGGCTTGGCGATCGTCGGCGCTACGGAAATCGGTTTTCAACTGGCTCGCAATATCGAACGCGCGCCGTGGAGCGGGCTACGAACCGTAGGCTTCTTCGACGACCGACCGGCCGACCGCCGCGCGCATTTTCCGAGCGACGTCGCCGCCTGCGTCGGTAATATCGACGACCTCGTGCAACAAGCGGCCGACGGTCGCGTCCACATGATCTACATCACGCTGCCGCTGCGGGCCGAAAACCGCATTAAGAGCGTGCTCAGTCGACTGGCCGATACGACGGCGAGCGTTTACCTCGTGCCGGATTTCTACGTCTATGAGTTGCTCCATTCGCGCTGGATCAACGTCGGCGGCTTGCCGGCCGTGAGCATTTTCGAGAACCCGTTCTACGGCGTCGACGGCATGGTGAAGCGATTGCTCGACGTCACCGTCGGCAGCTTGATCCTCCTGGCGGCGTCTCCGGTAATGGCGCTGGTCGCGCTCGCCGTGAAGCTCACTTCGCGCGGACCGGTATTCTTCAAGCAGAAGCGCTACGGGCTCGACGGTCGGGCGATCGACGTTTGGAAGTTTCGCTCGATGACCGTTTGCGAAAACGGCTCCGTCGTCACGCAGGCGAAGAAGCAGGACGCCCGCTTCACGCCCATCGGGGCATTCCTACGCAAAACTTCGCTCGACGAGTTGCCGCAGTTATTCAACGTGCTTGAAGGTTCGATGTCGCTCGTCGGTCCGCGGCCGCATGCGAATGCCCACAACGAGCACTTCCGCAAGCAGATCCAAGGCTACATGCTACGGCACAAAGTGAAGCCCGGCATTACGGGCCTGGCCCAAGTGAGCGGCTGGCGCGGCGAGACCGACACGCTGGAGAAGATGGAAAAACGCGTGGAGTGCGACCACCAATACATTCGCGACTGGTCGCCTTGGCTCGACTTGAAGATTCTGTTCCGAACGGTATTTACCGTGTTGTCGCGACAGAATGCGTATTGAGAAGGGGTGAGGGGTCGAGGTGTCAGGGGTGAGTAAAGACGGCGCCTCACGAGAAACACCTCCGGCGCAGGAATAAAGCCCAGGGACCGCAGTCCCTGGGCTTTAGACGTTTGCAATTGCTAGATTAGTCTACTCTTACTTCTTGTCGCTCTTCTCGTCGCCGATGCAGAAGACGTGGGTCTTGTTGGCGATGAACAGCTTATTGTTGGCGACGACCGGCGTGGTGTAGACCGAGTTGCCCATTTCGTTGACGATCGGCTCTTCGTACTCCTTCGAGTGCTTGAAGACGACGATCTTCCCTTCTTCGTCGCCGCAGTAAACCTTGCCGTCGACGATCATGGCCGAGCCCCAGCACGCGGCGAGCAAGTCGTGCGTCCAATACGGAACGCCGGTCTTGGCATCGACGCAGTGGAACAAGCCGCTAAAGTCGGCGATGTAGAGCAGGTCGTCTTTGATCGCCACGGTGCCGCAGGTGCGGTGCATCTGCTCTTCCCAGGCAAACTTCTTGTTGCCGTCTTTATCAAACTCGCTGTAGTGCCAGACCACGCCCGAGTTCGGGTTCGGCCGAGCGACTTCCCCTTCTTCTTCGATGACGGCCTGCAAGCGGCGGTGCGGAATCGGCGTCTTCGGGTCTTTCAGGCTGAAGGCGAGCTCGCCCGAGATGTCGCCGCGCTTCTTCGGGTCGATGCACCAGAGGTGGCCGATTCCTTCGCCGTGTTCCGGATCTTGCCCGACGGCCAGATAGACCAAGTCGTTGTAGATCACCGGCGTGGCGATGATTTCGTTGCGCGTGCCGCGGCCGCCGAGGATGTACTTCGAGGTTTTCGGGTTGGCATCGAATTTCCAGAGGAGTTCGACCTTGCCGTCCTTGCCCGCGTCTCCCTTGAAGGAGTAGAGCCAGCCGTCGCCGCCGGCGAAGATCACTTGCGGCACGCCGTCGATCACGGCGTAGGCGGGGCTCGACCATTGGCCGTGCAAAATGTTGAGGCCCGGGCTGCCGTCTTTCCAGAGGAGCTTGCCGGTCTTCTTGTCGACGCCGAGGAAGCTCGGAGCGTTCGGTGACGGCAGGTTGATGTGCCCTTCGTCGACGCCGTTCGAGGTGCAGACGAAAAGAATGTCGCCTGCGTCGGTCACGGAGCAGGAGCACATGTTGTGCTGCGAGACGCCGAGCTCGTTCATCATGTCGAGCTGCCAAATCACGTCGGCTTCATCTTTGTCGGTGATGTTGAGCACCTTATACACGCCGAGCTTCGGGCCTTCCATTTGCAACTGAACGACGCGCTCGGCCCCGCCGATTTGGCACTTGCCCACGAAGCTGCTGGGGCGCTTTCCCTTTTCAACTTTCACGTCGGCGGGAAGCTCCAGGCCTGAGGCGGCAAAGAGTTTGCGCAGGCCTTCGCCGACCTTGCCTTCGCGAAGTTCGACAAGCATCGGTTCCACTTTGTCGAGCTTCGGGTCGTCGTTCTTCATCACGTCGAACAAGCGCACCGGTTCGGCGAGCACCGGACCGTCGTCTTCGCCGTCGTGAAAACCTTCGGTGTCGAGGCAAACGACCAAGCCGCGGCTGGTGACGTACCAAAGCTTGGTGCCTTCGACGAGCGGCGAGCAGCAGATGCCTTGCATCGGCCAATCGTGCACGCGGCCCGTGGGGAGCTTTTCGCTGGAGTGTTGCCAGAGGAACTTGCCGTCTGCTTCAGCGAAGGCGATCAAGCAGCCGAGATCGACGTTGGCCGGAAAGCGCTTGAGCCAGCCGGCGCCGTTGTTGGTGCCGACATATACACTGCCGTTGGCGACGACCGGATTGCCGTAGGTTTGCGACCCGACGGCGGCGGCCCATTGTACGTTTTTGGAAGCCTCGTCTTTCTTGAAGACCCCTTCGTTGAGATAGCTTTCGCCGAGATCCCATTCCGAGGCGATGTTCTTGCCTTCGGGAATGTTATTGCGCACGGACGAGCCGCCCCATTGGTTCCAATCGTCTTTCTTCACACCGTAGACCGGCGCGGGAATCGACTCCTTACCGGCAAGCGACGCTTGCGGCGGAATGAAGCCAGCTTCCGTTTCGCTCGAAGCGGCGCTTGCCGCGGCGGCGGGCTTCGCATCGGTCGCCATGGCGACCGCGACCGGAGCCGGCTTCGCTTCCGGCTTACTTTCCGCTTGCACGGTCGGCTTCACTTCGGCCGGTTTGGCCTCAGCAGGTTTGACGTCAGCGGGTTTCGTTTCCGCGACCACGGCCTTATCGGCAGGCTTCGTCTCCGCAGGTTTTGTTTCTTTCGGCATCTCGGCCGCGGGTGTCCCCTTGCCGAGTTCAACGACCGGCGAGGCATGCGGCTCCGCCGGAATCTGCGCGGCGGCGGAACTTCCGGAGGCCGCACCGCTACCGGTGCCGACGGGAGACTTCGGCTTCGATTCGCAACCCGCGACGAGAATCAGCCCCGCCGTACAGGCGGAAGCGACGAACTTATACAACGAGAATGTCATTTCGAAAATCCTTCGGGTCGTGCCTGAGTATTCGGTTGTGAGAAAGTCGTGGAGGCGAGTCACCTTGCGGCGGCCCTCGCTCCGAGAACTTCCGGCGATCTGTTCTAGTTGGGCGTCACGGTGATGTTGTCGTAAGTCACTTCGGCGACGGATGCGTTGCCGAACAAGCCGGGGCTGCCGCTTAAGTTGCCTGCTTCGTCGGTGCCGGTAATCGTCCACTCAGCGGGCTCCGCATCCCCCTTCTTCCAAGCTTTGCCTTTGAGGTGGGCCTTTTCGCCGTCGGTCTCGGCGCGGAACTTCAGAACATAAGTGACGCCCGGTTCCCAAGCGAACGGAACGTTCACGGCGAAGCGGTTTTGCAACTGAGCCGTCCAAGAACGAATTTGCAATTGTTGGGCGTTGCCCATCAGGTCGAGCGTGTAGCGTTGAGCAATCACGCCGGCATCCGGCATGCGACCAGGTCCGCCTGCTCCGCGTACTTCAGCTTGCACGGTGTAGTCGTGCAGATCGGTCGGGCCCATCCAGCTTTGGCTGCGCGTTCCCTTGGGGATGGTCGTCACTTTCACCATCTTGTTGTCGCCGTCGACCACGCGAATCTTGTGGCGATAACGGGCGCCGATCCACGTGATCGGCGGTTCTCCTTCAAGCACGCCCGTCACGGGGTTCGGCGTGTCGATCGCCGTGGCGTTGAAGTCAAACGTCCAAGGGAGCGGCGGCACGATGCGAACGCGGGCCTTGCCTTGAATGCCGCCGACGTCGGCGGTGACGTACACGCCGACATGCTTCGGCTCGCTGGAGGCGGTGAAGTTGCCCGCGGAGTCGATTTCGCCGCCGGTCGTCACGCTAAACTTGGCGTCGCTCGCTTCGCCGACGAGTTGCCCGGCGGCGTTGAACAAGCGAACCTTGAAGGCGATCTTCTCGCCCGGCTTCATGAGCACCTCGGCCGGCACGATTTGCACCTGTGCTGCCGTCTTGTCGGTGACTTCGTTTTCCTTCGGCGGCGCGGGGATCTCGCCGGCCGCGGGCTTCGCATCTTTCAAACCGATGCAATACATGGCCTCGATCGACGGCAGGTAGATGCGGCCGTGCGAAACAATCGGCGAGCCGTGAATTTCTTCGCCGTTGGGAAAACGCAGGCGATGCGTCACTTTCGCACCCTTTTCGTTCGGCTCGATGACGTGCCACGCGCTGGTCGTGCAAGCGTAGATCTTGCCGTCGGCATAGAGCGGGCTGGCGCGCATGATCGAGCCGATCAAGCGAACGGGTTTACCAATTTCTTCGCCGGTCTTCGCGTCGAGCACATAGAGGATGTTGCCGTCGTCGAAGGCGTAAAGCCGATCGCCGATCAAGAGCGGCGAGCTCTTTCCGACCATTTGTTTCTTGTTGCGCCAGAGCGCTGCGGTCTTCGTCACATCGCCCGCGCCCGCCTTCGCGTTGATGGCCGCGACGGCGCCCATGCTGCTATCGTCGGGGTTCTCTTCGCTCTGGCCCATGTAGACGATGTCTTTCTCGACGAGCGGCGAAACGTTCAAGCCGCGGAGCGAAAGCTGGTAGTTCCACAGCGGCTTGCCCGTGCGCGGTTGCATGGCCCAAACGCGGCCGTCGCCCGAGCCGAACACCATCGCCGCTTGACCGCCGATCACGCTCATGGTCGGCGTGCTGTAGGTGGTGTCGTCCGGTCGGAGGCTCGTGCCGTTGAACCAGAGGACTTCACCCGTGGCCTTATCCATGGCGATGAAGCGATGCGCCGGGACGGCGAGTTCGCCCCAGTTCGTCATGACGGCGCTGATGAGCACCAGGTTCTCAAACACGACGGCCGAGTTTGTACGTCCGCCGTAGGTGCTGAGCAAGCCGAACTGTTCGCTGAGCGAACGGCTCCAGATCGTCTTGCCGGTCTCGCCGTCGATGCATTGAAATAAACCGCAGACCCCCATCGCATAGACGCGGCCCGTTTCCGGATCGCCTGCGCACACGCCCCACGCCACGCGCTCGGCGGGCACGTCCGAGAGGAACACGTTGAACTTGTTCTCCCAAAGCACCTTGCCGGTTGCGGCATCGGCGCAGATGACCTTTTCCCCTTCCTTCGTCGTTTCCGGGTAGCTGCGCGCCAGCGTATAGAGCTTGCCGTTCATCACAATCGGGGTCGAACGTGTAGCCAGCTCCGTGTTCTTCCAAAGCAGGTTCGTCCCTTCGAAATCCCATTCGCCCGGCAGGCCGGTTTCGCGCGAGATGCCGTTTTGTTCCGGGCCGCGCCAGCTCGGCCAATCCATCGGATCGGCGGCGACGCCGCTCGAAGCAACGAGCACCGCGAAACCGCAGCCGACCAGCGCCGCGGAGGAATGCAGGAAACGGCGAAGTGTGCGAGCGACGTTCATAGAAAGCATCTCAATGCGAATTGGGAAGAAGTACGTGTCGGGACAACACTGGGGGCAGGCGGCGGGAAAGCCCCGGCTCGGCGACGATTCGTTCTCGCTCAAAAGCCGGGGAGGCAGGAGGAAGGAACACTAAGAATACGCAGGGCGAAAACGGCGAGCAAGGATGGCCGCGGTGCGAAACCGGGCAAAAACCGAGCAAAAGTTCCGGCTTATCGACGATTGTTGCCGTCGAAGGCAGCTCGCCGAGGTGAATTTCGCCAACGCCACCTGGGGAGACTAGTGCCACTTTTGGAGTTCGATAATGTTCCCTTCGGGGTCGGTCATATAAATCAGCGTCAATTTGCCTGCCCCGGCAATATCGAGCGTTACCAGCTTTCCCACGTCGCGCCCGCCCCGTGCCAAGATTTCCGCCCGCTTTTGGTCTACGTCGTCGACTTCGAACGCCAAGTGCTGAAAGCCGGGCCGATGGAGCTCTGTCGGCGGATGGGGCGCATTCTTCGCGTACGTAAACACTTCCAGCGTCGGGCCGTTGTCGCCGTGGCCCGGTAAGCGCAGATGGCGTCCCTGAACGCCGGATCCCGTCATTCCGGTGAGGTCTTCGAAAAGCGGCCCGCGATGGTTGCGCTCGGAGCTCACCGGCACGCAATCGAAGACCTCGACGTAAAAGTCCGCCAAAGCTCGCCAGTCATCCGCAATGAGATTCGTGTGCGCATAGCGAATGGACATCGATGCAACTTTCGAGGGAGTGCGGTCTACGTCTGCCTTTCCAAGGGGGTAGGCAGACGGGAGGCCGACGCTTGGAAAACTAGGAGGATACCAGAAGCTTTAAGGCCCCGAAACGGGCGGAGATGCACGCATTTGGTAACGCTGCGCCCGCAAAGTCGACGCATCTTGCGCGACGGTCAAAGTTTGCGCCTAAGGCAACGTAAACCATTTGGGGAAAATTACTTCCGGCGTTCAAGGCGGATTCTTCGTCAGGCCGATGAGCTTCGTGGTCCATTAGATGCAAACGGAGCCAAACCGGCCCGTTGCGACATTAGTTGCCGTACCTGGATCCTCGAGCCACGGAAGGGCTCGACGGCACTGGTGTTCATAACTTGTGAACTGCGGGTTCCGACCCACGCAGCTTCGCCAAACAAACCGACGGAACGACCCTCTGAAGACGGCCTCACGAAACGCCAGGCATGAAGCCTGTGCGAATTGTGGAATCGACTTCGCTTCAGCAGCACAAGAGGTGCGTTCTCCGCGGGAGTTAGGCGCAGCGGCGCGCTGCCCCAGTTCCATGCAAAGGAGACGTTGCTCGATGAAATTCTCTAAGTTTCTTGGGGCGCTGGTCTTAAGCGCCGGGCTCTGTAGCCAAAGCTTCGGAGCCGGCTTGCTCGATCGCATGGTGGGTGGCGGATGCTGCAGCCCTTCTTGCTGCGAACCGTCCTGCTGTGACGCGGGCAAGGCTTGTCATGATCCCGCTTGCGGCACCGCCGGTAACGGCTGCTGCGATCCGGGCTGTGGTTCGGCCGGCGACGGCTGCTGCGACCCGTGTGGTAGCGGCTGCAAGTCCGGCTGCGGTCTGTTCTCGGGCCTTCGCGGCCTGTTGAACCGCGGCAATTGCTGCAACAGCGGTTGCGACACCGGCTGCTGCGATCAGGCCGCCTGCTGCGAAGCCACCTGCGGCAACGCGGGCAACGGCTGCACGGCTTGTGCTGATCCGGCTTGCGGTAAGGCCGCTTGTGCTGATCCGGCTTGCGGCGCTGCCGGTCCGTCCTGCGGCAACGCGGGCCCGGGCTGCGGTCAAGCTGCTTGTGATCCGGCTTGCGGTTCGGCTGGTCCTTCGTGCGGAGCCGGCAACGGCTGCTGCGATCCTTGCGGCAGCTCGTGCTGCAAGCGTCTCGGCATCCTCGATCGCCTTCTCGGCGGCTGCTGCAAGAAGAGCTGCTGCGATAGCGGTTGCGACAAGGCTGCTTGCTGCGAAGCCACCTGCGGCAACGCCGGTAACGGCTGCTCGGCTTGTGCTGATCCGGCTTGCGGTGCTGCCGGTCCTTCGTGCGGAGCCGGCAACGGCTGCTGCGATCCTTGCGGCAGCTCGTGCTGCAAGAAGGGTTGCGGCGGTCTGCTAGGCAACCTGTTCAAGTGCCGTAGCTCTTGCTGCAAGAGCAGCTGCTGCGAAGCCACCTGCGGCAACGCGGGCAACGGCTGCACGGCTTGTGCTGATCCGGCTTGCGGAAACGCTGCCCCGGCCTGTGCCGCTCCTGCTTGCTCGGCTCCGGCTTGTGCCGAACCGGCTTGCGGTAACGCTGCCCCGACCTGTGCCGCCCCGACCTGTGCCGCTCCTGCTTGTGCTGCTCCTGCCTGTGCCGCTCCGGCTTGTGCCGAACCGGCCTGTGCCGCTGCTCCGACTTGCGGAATGGAAGCTCCGGTCGCCCCGAAGGTTGCTCCGAAGAAGGAAAAGGGCCCGATGCCTCCTCCTCCGATGGTCGATCCTTCGGCCACGATCCGCAGCGGCCGCTCGATTGCCCACGCTTATTAATCTAAGCGGAAGCCGAGCGAAAGCTGAGTGCTGCTGAATATAAGTCCGGCCCGGGAGTAAAATCCCGGGCCGGCTTTTTTCGCTTGCTCATCGAAACGATCTCCGGGGCGCTTCGTCGAGAGCCGTAAGGCCGACCTGTCCGTAAGTTGAATTCGTTTTGCCGCGAACGCATGTTGCAGGAGTCGCCGCATCATGCTCTGCGAACATCTCGTCGAACTCGAACGGGCACTGCTCGCGGCCGGGATTCGCGAAACCTATCGCGGCCAACCGTGGTCGAGCAATTGCCGAGAGTGGGTCTACTTCGCTTGCTACTTAGATCTGCCGGCGCTCCGGCAACGTTTTGCGTTCGATGAATGCGTCCGCGATCATGAACACCGCGGCACGCACGACGGCCAAGAAGCCGGCTTGGTCTGTTTCGCGTGTTGCGATGCCGTAATGGGCGTACACGCAAGCTCGCGCGCAAATCATCCCGTCTTCGCCTGATCGCAGGACATCGACATCGCAGTGATCCGTTGCGAAGTTACTCGGCCTTCTTCTTCCGCGGCGTCTCCCGCAACTGTTCGCGTAGATAGCCTCCTGCGGGCACCACGGTCTTGTCCGACAGTCGGACGAGATACGGATCTCCCGCCAGCTTCGCGGTCACGTCGATAAACTCGACGAATCTCTCCGCGGTAGCCGCCTCGTCACCCGCTTCTTTCCATAGGGCGCGCAAAAATTCCGCCTCCTCCTTCGGCGTAATCTCCCGACGTTGTCGAATGAACGCCGCATCGTTCATCCGCTCGATTCTCGCAATCAACGTTTCAATACGACGCTTTTCCCGGCTCGCGTCCGGCGGCGGCGCGAATTCCAATTCCGCGAAATCATCGCCGAGGAGCGCATTGTTCAGTGACTTCAGTCGCAGCTGGTAGCTTTCCGAACCGAGCTTGAAGAGCTTCGTATCGTCCGGCCTCAGCGAAGTCGGCCCTATCGATAAGCCGTGCTTCCGATGCGAGAGCGAGACGATCACCTGGCCGCGGGTGATGTCGTCGATGGTGACCTGCAGCTTGCCTTCCGATCCCGGCACGACCTCACTGGTGCGTTGCTTTACCGTAACGACTACCGGAAGGTCTTTCAGTTCGCGCGTCTCAGGCTTCTTCGGCTCCGCCCCGCCCAGCAGGGTGGAAGAACATACGGCCAAAGTCGACGTGAATGTGAATAGGATAATGCGCATGACGACATCTCCCAGAGGCAAAGGGCCTGTTTCTACGCGTCAATGTAAACATGCCGCGTTTAAACATCCAACTCTTGGCGGGACTGGAGACTTCGATAACTCGGAAGGGATATCGCGAACCTGCCGCGACAAGCTGACGTCCCTACACTTGAGGGGAGCGCAAGCCATTGCGGTTTAACGCCTTTCGCATGTTCGTGCGGTTGTTGTCGCCACGGACCGCTGCCTATACTGAGTGACTCGCCCCTCAGCACTCACGCACCCCCTGACTCGCCTCGCGTGCCTCTATGCGTATCGCACTGATCGCGATCTGTCTCGTCGCCACGACGGCGAACGCCGTTTTCGCCCAAGGCGGACCGGCGATCGTTTCCGTTTCTCCCGTCGTCGTGCGGCAAAATGTGGAAGCCGGCCAATCGTTCGTCGGGCACGTCCACCCGATTCGCCGCTCCGTGATCGGCAGCGCCGTGGATGGTCGCGTCGTCGAGTTCAAAGTGAACGCAGGCGACTACGTCACGGCCAAGCAGCCGTTGGCGCAGCTGCTCACCAAGCAACTCGAAATCCAGATCGCCGCCGCCGAGGCCGACCTGAAACTGAAGACCTCGGAACTGCAAGAATTGCAAAACGGAGCTCGGCCCGAAGAGAAGCGCGAAGCCAATGCGAAAATGGCCGCCGCGCAAGCCGCCTACGACTACGTGCAACTCAAGCTGCAACGGACCAAAGCTCTTTTCGAACGCAATGCGGTCAGCGAAGACCAGTTGCAAGACGACATGTCGAAGGCCTTGGCCGCGGCTCAAATGTACGAAGCCGCCAAGGCGGCGCACGATCTCGTGCTCGCCGGCCCGCGCGTAGAAAAAATCGCGCAAGCCCAGGCCCGGGAGCTCATGGCGGTCGAAGAGGTGAACCGCCTCAAAGACCTCCTCATGAAGCATACGATCACCACGCCGTTTGAAGGTTACGTGGTCGCCGAACACACCGAAGTCGGGCAATGGATCAAGTCGGGCGAGTTGGTCGCCGAAGTCGAGGAACTCACCGAACTCGAAGTCGAAGCTCAGGTCTTAGAAAACTATCTCGACTTCGTGAAGCTCGGCAGCAACGCGCGGATCGAAATTCCGGCGCTGCCGGGGCAATTGTTCGTCGGCCAAGTGTCGGCGGTCGTGCCGCGAGGCGACCCGCGCTCGCGCAATTTTCCGGTGAAGATTCGGCTGAAGAATAAGTTTGATTCCTCGAACCACCCGCTCGTGAAGTCGGGCATGTTTGCCCGCGTCTGGTTGCCGGTCGAGCGGCGCGAGAGCGTGCTGTTGATCCCGCAAGACGCGGTCGTCATGGGAGGCCCGGTGCCGATCGTCTACGCCGCCGTGCGCGATGCGGCCGGCGCCGAGACGGCCAAGGCCAAGCTCATTCCGGTGACGCTCGGCAGCGCGTTCGACGAATACTTTGAAGCGTCGGGCCCGTTAGAGCCCGGCATGGAGCTCGTGATCGAAGGGAACGAGCGCTTGCGTCCGGAGCAGCCGATTCGCATTGTCGCGGCATCGCGCGGGGCGCCGACGCCCGCGGCTCAGCCCGCCGGCGCGACGACGCAACTGCCCGCTCCTGGCAATCGTCCACAATAGTCTTGTTGAGTCTGCCAACTTTTCGTCGCCCGAGAATCGCTGCCCGTGATTGAGTCGTTTGTTCGCAACCCGGTGAAGGTGATCGTCGGCGTCATTCTCGTGGCGCTGTTCGGCGGCATTGCGCTTTATAAGATGCCGATGCAGCTGACGCCCGACGTCGATATTCCGACGATCACGGTCGAAACGCGCTGGCCCGGTGCGAGCCCTCAGGAAGTTGAAAAGGAAATCGTCCAGGAGCAGGAAGAACAACTCCAGAGCGTCGAAGGCCTGCAAAAGCTCACGAGCGAAAGCATGGACTCGATGGGGCGAATCATTTTGGAGTTCGCCGTCGACGCCGACATGAACAAGGCGCTCTTGATGGTGAGCACCCGGCTCCAGCAAGTGCCCGAGTATCCGGAAGACGCCGACCAGCCGGTGATTCTCTCGTCGAATACGGCCGAGCGCTGGATTGCCTGGTTCATTTTGAATCTGAAGCCGCCGGGCGACGACAAGATCAACGCCTTCGCGGCGAAGCATCCGCAGTTGGCCGAGCCGCTCGAATCGGCCCGACTGACGTCCAACGCCAGCTTGAAGCTTTTGCGTCTCCAAGAGCTCGCCGTGAAGCATCCCGAGGTCAATGAGATCTTGCCGAAAGATCAAGACCTCACGGTCCTGCGGCGCTTCTGCGAAGACTTCATCGAAACTCGGTTTGAGCGCGTCCCCGGAGTGTCGAACTCCAACGTCGTCGGCGGACGCGAAGAAGAAATGCAGGTCGTCGTCGAGCCGGAACTCCTGGCGAAGAGCGGGTTGACGATCGAAGCCGTGCGCAATGCGTTACGCAGCCAAAATGCCGACGTCAGCGGCGGCGATCTGTGGGAAGGAAAGCGACGCATCGTCGTGCGGACGCTCGGCGAATTTCGCTCGCCCGCACAGATTGAGGCGGCGATCTTGGCGCGCGTCGACGGGCGGCCGGTCTACGTGCGCGACGTCGCCAAAGTGCGGCTGGGATACAAAAAGCCCGACGGCGTCGTGCGCCGCTACGGCAAGGCCGTGATCGCGCTGAACGTCCAGCGCGAGACCGGCGCCAACGTCCTCGACATCATGAAAGGGCTCAAGGTCGCCGTTCAACAGCTCAACGACGGCCTGCTCGCGACGCGCGATCTCGAGCTGACGCAAGTCTACGACGAGACGGAGTATATCTACTCGTCGATGGACGTGGTTACGGACAACGTCGTCGAAGGCGCGGTGCTCAGTTTCATCGTGCTCTTGTTGTTCCTCAAGAATATCCGTTCGACGATCGTGATTTTCATCGCGATCGGCACCAGCATGATCGGCATGTTCTTGATGATGGGGCTGATGGGCCGCTCGCTCAACTTGTTGAGCTTGGCGGGCATTTCCTTCGCCGTCGGAATGCTCGTCGACAACTTCATCGTCGTGCTTGAGAACATTTTCCGGCATCGGCAGAACCACGATTCAATCATCTCCGCCGTCGTGAAAGGCACCGGCGAAGTCTGGGGCGCCGTCATCGCCAGCACCTTGGCCAACCTCGCGGTATTCGTCCCCGTACTCTTCGTACACGACCAGGTCGGCCAGCTATTCCACGACTTGGCTCTCTCGATCAGTTGCGCGTTGGGCCTGTCGCTGCTCGTATCGCTGATTCTCATTCCCATGGCGGCCGGGCAACTTCTCCAGCACGACGCCGACGCCATGAGCGACACCCACGGGGGACGCCGCACCTGGATGCAACGGCTCATGACTCCGCTCGATAAGTTCGGCGACGCCTTCACGAGCCTGATCGTCGGCGCGAACGCCGTCATTCAAAACAGCTACGCCCTCCGTCTCGGCACCATCATCGGCTGCCTCGCTTTCTCGTTCTTCTTTACCTGGCTGCTGATGCCGAAGGTGGAATACCTGCCGAACGGCAACCGCAATTTGGCGATCGGCCTGATGCTGCCGCCGCCGGGCTACAACTTAGACCAGCTGAACGCCATCGGCTCGAAGATCGAGGACAAGCTCCGCAAGTATTGGGACGCCGACCCGCGCATTCCGCTTGCCGAGCGCAAAACCGCGGGCATCGGCGACCTCTTCTACGTGGCCCGCGGCCGCATGCTCTTCATGGGCTTGCGCGCCGAAGACCCGCTGCAGGCCGGTAAGTTGCTCGGCTTGATTCAAGAAGCGACGGCCGACATTCCCGGCATGTTCGTCTTGGCGAAGCAAGCCAGCTTGTTCGAGTCGGGCCTCGGGGCGGGTCGCACCGTCGATATCGAAATCATGGGGCCCGACGTCACGAAGCTCGTCGCCCTCTCGCTCAAGGTCATGGGCCAAGTGCCCACGACCGTGCCCGGCGCCCAGTTTCGGCCGATCCCGAGCGCCGATCTTTCCGCACCGGAGCTCCACATTCGTCCCCGTTGGGATCAAGCGGCCGACCTCGGCATCACGGCCTCGGAGATGGGCTACGCCGTCAACGCGCTCGTCGACGGCGCCTACGCGGGCGACTACAACCTCGACGGCGACCGCATCGACTTGGCGATCGTCGGCAACGAACAGCGCGCCAAGAGCGCCCAAGACGTGCGCGGGCTTTCGATCCACACGCCGGAAGGACGCACGGTCACTCTGGAGTCCGTCGCCGACGTCATCGCCTCGAGTGGGCCCGAGCAGATCAATCGCCGCGAGCGACTCCGCGCCATCACCGTGCAGGTTTCGCCGCCGGCGGAGATGCCCATCGAAGAAGCGATGGTGCAGATCCAAGAAAAAATCGTCAAACCGATCGAAGGGGACGCGTCGCTCAAGGGACTCTACCAGGTAAATCTTTCCGGTACCGCCGACAAGCTGCAGTCGACCTGGCTTTCGATTCGCTGGAACATCGTGCTGGCGATCATCATCACGTACCTCGTCATCGCCGCACTGTTCGAGTCGTGGCTGTATCCGATGATCATCATGATGAGCGTTCCGCTAGGCGCAGTCGGCGGGTTCATCGGGCTCTGGCTATTAAATAAGGGCTTGGAGACTTTCAGTCCCGGCACGTTTCAACCGCTCGACATGTTCACCATGGTCGGCTTCATCATCTTGGTCGGCACCGTCGTGAACAATCCGATTCTCATCGTCGAACAAGCGCTGCAGAACGTGCGCGACGAAGGAATGAGCCCGCGCGATGCGGTGCTCGACAGCGTGCGCACGCGTATCCGCCCGATCTTCATGACCGCGCTCATCGGCCTGCTCGGCTTGTTGCCGCTGGTCATTTCGCCCGGCGCAGGCAGCGAACTTTATCGCGGCCTCGGCAGCGTGACGCTCGGCGGGCTCGTCTTCTCGACCTTCTTCACGCTCTTCTTCATTCCCGCGCTCTTCACCATTTGCATGGAAATGCAAACGGGCCTGAGCCGGATGATTTGGGGGCGTCGCCCCGCGATGGCAGTCGCGGAGCCCGATCTCCCCCCGCTCGATTCCGAATTGCCGCCGCTCGAAGTGCCGAAAGAGATGCAGTACGAAGTCGCCTCCGGCCACGACACCAAGGCGCTCACTTCGGGCGAAGGCTTTGCGGCCTCGGCCGGCTATCGCCCGCCGGAATTGCGGTATCGCACGGAACCCAACGGCCATGGCCACGCCACGAACGGGAACGGCCATTCTACTAGCAACTCGGACGACGATGCCGCACACGGCGACCCGACGGACGAGCCGGACCTTGCCGACGACGAACGGGCGCCGCGCCGCTAATTGCAATGTCGGATAGCCGGGGCAGAACGCAAGAATACCCTAGGCGGACCCCCGCCCCGACTCACGCGCATCTCTACGGCGAAGCCGCCGGCACGCGGTCCCCTTGCTGTCCGCCGGGCTGGAGCGATTCGTCCACCGTCAGCACGTAGATCGCCATGGCGACAAGCATGAGCACGACGGTCCAGACGCGCCAATCCGTGTGCGGCTTCCACTTCGGGTTCGGATGGTGTTTGTCGCCGTGTCCGTGGTCGTGGTGCTTCGCGCTCATGACTGCCTTAGATCGTGTTCGGTGACGGGGCGGATCCAGAGATCGGTTTCAAGTACCCGATGGATATGGCCTAAAGACTAACGTACGTCGCGGCCCGCCGCCATACGTCGACGGCTCAACAAGGCTTAAAGCGCGAACGCAAATCCCCATTGCCCGCTGAACGGGGCCACGGCGTCGTCGAGTCCGGCGTTGCAGGAGCCGAACGTCATCCAGCGCTCGGTCAGTTGATACTGCCCGCCGACGCCGATGACTTTGCCGCTGCCTTGCTGCAAGAGCAGCGTGCCGTCGATGTAGCCGTGCAAGAAGACCTGCAGACGCTCCGTCACCGTGCGCTCGATCGCCCATTGAACGGAGAACTGATATACGTTCGCTCCGGGCACGTGCAGCGCGGGCACCAAGTGATGGAAACGCGGTTTCACGCGCTCGCCGGTATTCACATTCACCGCATCACGCACGCCGCTATAGCCGAGCGTCCATTCCAAATTCGTCTTCTGACTGATCGGCAAATCGAAGTTCATGTTCAGCGAAGGTTGCCATCCTCCCTGAAACGCCGGACTCCCCCACGGCGTGAGCAGATACACTTCCAGCGACGAGGCCGGGATGAAGCGCTCATTGCCGTCCCACAGATGCACCTTCATATCGATCGCTGTCGGACTGAAGCCCGAGGTGGGCTCCCCGCCAAACACGCTCGTGAGTCCGTTGCCCAATAACCGCAATTCCATGTCGTCGGTCACGCCGTAGCGTAAGAGATACGGCCAGAGATACGCCGCCGGGCCAAACGAATCGCCGGTGATCATCGTGAGCGGGGCCGACTCGATATAGACCCTCCCGCGCGGCAGCGTGAAGGCGCTGTTCGGAAAGTCTCCCATGTCGGGCCCGGGGTCGGCAATGTTCGGTTCGGCGGAGCCCTCGACGACGTCGACCAACCGCAACGCCGGCGGTAGCGAGCCACGATCTTTCCGCAGCGCGGCGAGCGCCGCCGGATCGGTCCAGGCAACGTCGGCATCTTGTGCGGCGGCGAAGCTCGGCACGGCCGCAAACATGCAGCAGGCGACGACCGCCGCGACGCGTCCGCAAACGCTCGGCGCCATTCTGGTCGTCTGCATCAACCGCCTCGTCTAAGTCGCGTCGGAAACGCCCGCCGCCTTCGGATACTCTCCTAAATTTCGACTTCGCTCCCGCCGGTCCGCCAGTGCACATTCCGAATTCGCGGCCTTTCTCGCTCGGTCCGTCGCAACAGCTATAAGCGTCAAGGTCGGCCCGACCTGCAATTCTTTCGCAGCACTAAAACCTTCGCGCCCTCCGGCCCGATAAGGACCTCACGCGGCGCTGCGCAGTAGGCTTAAGCGCGGCACTTCTTGCGCTCGGACGAGGCGATCGATATGAATTCCTCCACCACCTACGCCAACCCCGCGGCTATGGCCGCCGCCGCTCGCGCGCAGGCCCCCGGGTTCGTCTTCGGCCCTTGGTTCGACGGTCTGCTCATTATCGGTTCCCCGCTCCTGGCGCTCCTGGCGGGCATACTCGTCGCCGACAAGGACCCGTCGGAATTCTCGTTCATGCAGGGGCAATCGCCGAATCGGGTCGCGCACGTCGTGATGTTCACCATCACCATGGCCCACCTCGCGGCCGTGTTCTTTCGTAGCCACGGCAATGCGAAGATTTTCCGTCAATATCCGCTGCGCTTCACGTTGGCGCCGGCCTTGCTCTTGGCCGCGATCTCCCTCTCCGGCTGGATTCTCGCAAGCGTCATCGTGCTCGGCGTTTGGTGGGACGTCTACCACTCGAGCGCCCAAACGTTCGGCCTTTGCCGCATCTACGATATGAAGCGCGGCAACCCGGCCGAGACGGGACGCCGCCTAGATTTCTGGCTCAATATCCTCATCTACTGCGGCCCAATCTTGGCGGGGGTCACGCTCTTCGATCACCTGAAATCGTTCCACTCGTTCGACCGCATCGACGCCGCGCTCTTCGCGTCGGTGCCCGCTTTCGCAAGCGAGTACCAGCGCTTTCTCACTTGGGGCCTCGTCGGCGTCGGTTTGCCGTTCTTGCTGTTTTACATCGGTTCGTACGTCCGACTGGCGCGGCAAGGTTACCAAGTCTCGGTGCAGAAGACGGCGCTGCTCGTCACCACGGCGCTGGTGTCGCTCGTTACCTGGGGCTTCAACAGTTTCGGCGAAGCGTTCTTCATCATGAACTTCTTCCACGCCGTGCAGTACTTCGCGATCGTTTGGTGGAGCGAGCGCAAAAACATCGGACAGCTCTTCGGCTACGACGATTCGCGCGAAGGAACCGTCAAAACGCTGCTGATGTTCCTCGCGCTGCCGCTGATGTTCGGTATGACCGCCGCGCTCGCGGCGCATTGGAACAATCAGATCTTGCTCAATATTCAAATCGTCGTGTCGATCATGCACTTCTGGTACGACGGCTTCATCTGGTCGGTCCGCAAGAAGCAAGTTGCGGCCTAGAGGCTCGTGCGCAGCGGCGAAGGCCAAGCTCCTCACGTTGCGCACGTATAATGAGAAACCTCGCGCAGCATTCAGCTTCGTGCGTCGATCGGCCAAACGCGCCGCCGTCAGTTGAATCAGCCGTAACGTTCGGCATACTTAACCGCCGGACCGAACGGCGCTTGCAACGATCGGTTGCAGCTGTGCCGCCGACTCGCGACCGAGCCGTTCGCAGATCTCCAGTGCGTCGTTGAACGCCAACGGAATCGCTTGCACGTTCTCCGGCGGCACTAGCGCGATGGAGCCGTACCAAGTATCCGGCGCGCCGGGAAAGTACACGACGACCAAGCCCCCCTCAAGTCGATCGGCCTGAAACGCGGGCACGAGCATTCCGTCGCGCTTCACGAGCACCGATCGCAGCGACGGCACGTTGTCGGCGCCGCCGAATTTGCCGGCCAGCATGTCTTTGTAGATGCCGTACTTGGGATACACCTTCATCAATTGCTTCTCGATCGTATTGGCAAAGCGGACGCCGATGGCGCGTCGCGCCGCCACGCCGGCCGCAAAGCACATTGCCAACAGCGCGGCCAGCGCCACGGCAAACAGCAGCGCAAAACTGGTCGCCGAGTCGAGCGGAATCCACGGCTTGAGAACCTCATGCACGGCGACGACGGCCCGATGCACGTAGACGAGCAAGCCGACGACGACCAGAAACGGCAACAAGAACAGAACTCCGCCGATCGCCGTGGTCTTAAAAAAACTGATCGAGTCGTCAAGTTTGTCTTTCATCGTCCTGCGGCGCCTCCGGAAGCGGGGAGCATTCCCCTGTCGCGTGTTTCGTCTCGGCACGGCCGGTGAGCGCAGGCCTGTGCGAAGTTTCGGAATAGCTTACCGCATTCGCGCACGCCGACGTTCTTCGTCGGGCTAAGAATATTTCCCCGCACTCAAGCGTCGAACTTGGCAGAGGTCTTCACACCGCAGCCTTTCACGCTCAAGAGTGAGTTCACCATGCTTGCCGCAATGGTTCGCGTCATCGTCGGGCTGCTGTTTTCGGTCGCCGTTTCAGAAACCTCGACTCAAGCCTGGGGCGCGGAACCCGCGGCGACACGTCCCTTGCGCCAAAGGCCCGATGCGGCGCAGCGCGAGAAAGCTCGCGACTTGCAAATCCGGCTCACTACGGCCTTGACCAAGCATCTCGATCAGTTGCTCGATGCCAAAGGGCATGTCGCCGAGTTGTCGAGTAAAGGGGCCGATTCCATGACGGCCATCTCCTACTATCACCTCTCCGAGCTCACCGGCGAGCAGCGCTATCGCGCAGCGGCGGTCGAATTGGCGCGGCGCATCTTGAGCCAGATGAAGCAGACGAAGTTCGGCGTGCTCTACATCAAGGAGAAGGAAGCCGGCGACGGCGAAATGATCGCCGGCGGCGGCCCTCCCGCACTCGGCTGGTATGCGGCCTGGACGGCGTACATTCTCAAGCGCGAAGGAGGGACCAACGAGGAGTTGAAGTACCTCGCAGGCGTGATCGATTGGTTCCCGTGGAACGAAGGAGGCTGGTGGGCCAACACGGTCGACATGAAGACCGGCGAGCTGATGGTACCGCTTTCACAGCAAGGGGCCGTCAATAAAAACGTCGCCATGGCGCTCGCCGCGGCGGTTACCGGCGAGTGCGTGCGCGACATCGATCCCCAACTCGCGGCCCGCCTCAAGGCCAAGGCCGACAAATGCATCTACGAGCGCGTGCTTCCTGCTCAGGAGCCCGACGGCTATTGGCACTACGGCTTCCGCGGCAACGATCCCGACAACAAGGACATCCTCGGCTACTACATGGTGACGATGGAAGCGATGATCCAGTTGCAGCGCTACACGACGTCGTATCGCGACCCGAAGTTTCAAGCGGCCCTGGATCGCGGTTTTCAATTTGCACGCGACGGACTCGCGCCGATGACCGATCCTTACACCGGCCCGGCGAGCCGATGGACGTCGAAGAACACGCCGAAGCATTACGCGCCGGCCGACGATCCGCGCCGCGGCTTTGCACTCGGGATGCTGCTCTTCGAAGGGGAATGCCTCGTCGAAGGCGAGGCCATCATGAGCCATTGGCTGCCAAAGTTTCCCTACGGCAACAAGGGAGCCGAAGGAGCCCACGCCGCGCATCCGACGGCGGCCATGCTGATGGCGCTGCGCCGCACATTGGTCGACGCGAAATAGCTCCGCTCCCTCCAGAAGAGGATTCCCGCAGGGCAGGTGAAGGCGACGTACCGGCGCTCGCGGTTGCGAGTAGGATTGCGAGCGACCGTCGATGCATTGCACTACGAGTGTCAAGCGCGTTTTTGGGCCGGCCGAAATGTTGCCTGGCCAAATCTGCTCTGGAAAGTGGGCCGGCGGGTTTGGGATAATGCGGCGTGATTTTTCTATTGCGCCCGGTCGTGAGTCGCTGCGCCATGTTGAACTTCGCTGGAAACATTTGTGCGTGGAGCGCGGTGTTGCCCCCTCATCCGCCCTTCGGGCACCTTCTCCCGCGAGGGGAGAAGGGCGTTGTCGCACGTCATGCAAAAGGAATTCCAAATCGACGTAAGTGCCGCGCACTAATTCGCGAAACTGCGCACAACGGCCCCCTGCGAGTGCGCGTCGGAGCGCTTACCAACAAGGCCGCGCACTGCGTGGTCGGGCTAGTGCGCAGAGTACGGTGCGCGTGGTTCGGACTTACGTCGATTGCCGGACCGGCGGCCGGCAATATTTGCCGACGGCGGCGCGATGCGGAGGAGACGCGACGCGGCGGAGTGCGCAAAACTAGATTTGTTGCGCACATTGCCGAACGGCGCTCGGCGCATTGGTTGCGCGAAAATGCGCGAACGGCGCACAAGAATGAGGACTCGGCGCAGCAAAATGCGCGTAAAGCGCACGATGCGCGCGGCAGACGGTGCGCGAGTGCTTATTTAGCCCCCGGTCGGCGATCGGGGGCGCCCGCCGTCGCCGACGGCGGGCTAAATAGCGAGAGCAGCGGCGCTAAGACAAGCATCTGCGCACGGAACCAAGAAACGCCACGGCGCAAAAATAAAGCCGGCTCTTCCTTGGGAAAGAGCCGGCACTTCGTCGTAGCCAAACGGCAGTCATTGTGCTGCCGCGGGTCGCGCACGCGTCGTCAAAGCGACGCGCGACGACTAGTAGCGGCGTCCGCCGCCGCCGCCGCCGTAACCGCCGCCACCGCCGCCGCCGCCGCGCGGGTTGTTTTCCCGGGGCTTGGCTTCATTCACGGTGAGGGGACGACCATTGTTTTCCTTGTCGTTCAAGCCGTTGATCGCGGCTTGTGCTTCCGAATCGGAAGACATTTCGACGAAGCCGAAGCCTTTGCTCCGACCCGTGTCACGATCTTGGATGACCTGAGCGCTGGTCACCTTGCCGTAGGCGCCGAACAACGCTTCGAGATCGGCGCTGCTTGTGCTATACGGCAAATTCCCTACGTACAACCGCTTACCCATACAAACTCTCCTGCAAACAAACACTGCCTTGGTCCGATCGAGCGCACGATCGAACCGAGCTAAGTAGAAGGCCGGCGCGTCGGCCCGGAAGGTAGGAGCGGAAATCGAGCGGAGACTTTTCAGATCGGATCACGACCGACAAACGTCTGGCTTCGAGCCCGGACAACGAACCAACCAAACGAAGTATATCCAGATGTTTTGCCGTCTTACAACGTCGATCGGACAATTCTGTTGATTTTTGCGGGGGGCGTGCGCAGCCCGATCCGTGCATTCGTTTCCCGCTGAAAATGAGGTGCGACGATGGTGCGATGCCTGCGGAGAACTGTCAGCCGAAACACTGTCGGCGGGCGGCTGGGGCAGAACAACGTGCCGCCCCGGAGACCGGGGCTTCGCCTTCGGATCCGGCCCCGGGCGCCCGATGTTATGGCGCGCAGCCCATCTTCTTATCGACCGACAATCCGCGACTTGGCGCAGGCCTTGGGCGCGGCGGCAAACTTCCGTGCCGCACCGACCAGCGGCGCGAAATGGGGCGAGGGGAGACCGTGTGCGCCCGGCTTCGACGATCGGCCGGCGACCGTGACGGGCACAACTGCCGCCGCAAGCGCAGACGTCGGACGCGTGCGCGCCGCATCACGTTCGGCGGCCAGCCAGGCGCGCAAGACCAAGCGGCCGTGCGGCGACGGAGTCGCTAAAAAACGGTTGACGCCCACGAGAGAGTGCTCCGCACGATCGAAAGAGAATCGATCCGCCGGGATGCGAGCCGAGCATGGAGGGCCGGTGCGCTGCGTGAGAGAAAACGCGCTTCCCGCGAGCGTTGCGTTCAGGATGGCGCAACGGCTCGCGGGAAGCACTCCCGCATTTCAGGATAGAGGGTTCGGCCGCGCGACGAGAGAGAGTTCGTCGACCGCCGAGAACCGACTAACCGGGGGCGGGCAAATACGTTTCCGCGGGAGCCGACGAAACCGTCGGGCCCGGCGCGTACGGGCTTCCGCTCGGGCACGTGTCGCAGTGGGGACCGCGACGGAACCGATCGCAAAGACCGCAGCCGGAAGCAACGACCGTTACAGTCGCTACGACCGCCAACAACATTAGCCGCTTCATGGCTCATACCTCCGCTTCACAAAGGATCGCCCACGCGACGGTGCCGAATGGGTCGAGCAACAATACAACACCCTCGACGATGTGCAAATGAAACGGCGATGTTTTCCAAAGTAGGCAACGTTGACTTTTTGCCACGAATTTTTTGCCGCGCGCAAAACAGCGTGTATGTTTCATTAACGATGCCTTGCCTCGCGCTCCGGTTTTGGAGCGGCGCGCGAAACGGTGCCGGAAGTTCCGGTCGTAACGAGGCCGATTGTTGCGGCGTCTCCGCTGAGGAAACGTCGCGACGCTCACGGATGACTCGAATGTTGATGGCGCGAAGGAGCGACGTCTCTCTCCGTCTCCCGAACAACGGGAGCACCGCGGTCCCCTGCGCGCGCCAGTTTTCCGCGCGACGGCCTCTCGCGACCTTGTTTCTACTTCTCGCGCTCCTATTGCTCGGCGCGATCGCCCCCTTAGCCGCGGCCCGCGGTGACGATCTTTCGCTGCGCGCCGGATTGCTCGATACCGGTTCCGACGCCGACTTTGCTCCCGCAGACGCCCGCGAACGAGAAGACGATTCGCTCGAAGCCGCCGACGAGGCTCTCGCGGAGCTCACGCCCGAAGAAGCGGCCGAGCTCGCCGCCGAAGAAGAGGCTGCGGCGTTTAACGCGACGGAGTTTGACGCGACCGCGAACGCCTCGCCCGTGCTCGAGGCTTCGCTTGCTTCCACGGCGGCTTCGGCCGCCGAGATGCTTGCCGATAACGACGAGCTTTGGATCGTTTCGGCCCGCCGCGCTCGTCTCACCGCCGACGGCCCGACCGGCTTCGACGTTTGGCGCTACGACGGCTCAGGCCGATGGCAAACGTCGAGCGTCGCGGAGTTTTCCGCCGCCGATACGCGCGTGCCGGTTTGTCTCCACGTGCACGGCAATCGCGTGACCTTTTGCGATGCCCTTTGCGGCGGATGGGCCTTCTACACGAAGTTCACCGGCGGCGGATGTAAAGACCGAGGCCCGATTCGCTGGGTGATCTTCACTTGGCCGAGCGACCGACTAAACATCGGCTCGCGCAAAGATGTGCAAATCAAAGCCGTGCGCGCCGAGTGCTACGGCTATTACTTGGCTTACATCGCCGACCGGTTGCCTGCGGAAGCCCGCGTGAGCATGATCGGCTACAGCTTCGGCACCCGCGTCATTAGCGCGAGCTTGCACATTCTCGGCGGCGGCACGCTGCGCGGTCGGGCGTTGGCGGAGCATCACGTGCAAGATCGCGCAGTGCGAACCGTGTTGCTGGCCGGAGCGATGGACAACGACTGCTTCATGCCGGGGCGTTACATGCAAATGGCCCCGTCGCAGATCGATCGATTGCTCGTCGGCCGCAACCACCTCGACCCGGCGATGAAATGGTATCCGCTGCTCTACGAACTGACGCTTCGCCGTCGGCAGGGGCAGCAATCGCTCGGCTATACCGGACTGGCGGGCTTGCAATGCATTCCCGATTTGCAAGGGCGCGTGGAGCATCGCGACCTGTCGTGTCTCGTCGGCCGTGAACACGACACGCACGGCTGCCGCTACCTCGCGGAAGGCTTCGTCGAAGTCATGCGCGGCTACGTCTACTACGAACCGCTGGGCGACGAAGCGCCGTAAGGCCGCTTCAACCTCGCGCGAGAGTTACCACTTCAGGCCGAATTGCGCGCCGCCGCTCTTTTTGCCCATGCCCCCCTTGAGCTTCTTGGGTTGCTGCGGCAGCGGGGCGGGCGGAGTCGTGTCTTCGATCTCCTGCTCTTCTTCTTCCTTTTTCTTGCTCACCGGTTCCGGACGCGCGAGCAGCGCCTTTACCGAAAGGCTGATCCGCTTTTGTTCGGGATCGACGGCGAGCACTTTCGCCTCGACGTCTTCCCCTTCCTTGAGGAAATCGGTGACGCGGAACACGCGCGAGTAGGCGATTTCGCTAATGTGCACCATGCCGTCGATGCCCGGCTCCAGTTGCACGAACGCGCCGACTTTGTCGAGCACGCGCACCACCGGGCCGCGCACGACGTCCCCCTGCTTGTACTTCATCGTCGCGCCGACCCACGGATCGGCCATGAGGTCGCGCAGCGAAAGGCCGATCTTGCCGCTTTCCTGGTCGATCTGCGTGACCTTTACTTTCACCTTCTGGCCGACTTCGAGAATCTCGCTCGGGTGCTTGATGCGCTGCCATGCCATGCGGCTGACGTGCAGTAGGCCGTCGACTCCGCCGATATCGACGAACGCGCCGAAGTCTTGAATTCGGGTGACGATCCCTTCCAACACGGCGCCGACCTGCAGTTCGGCCATCAACTTTTCTTTGGCCTCGGCCTTCTCACGCTCGATCACCGCGCGCCGGCTCAAGACGAGCTTGCGGCGTTCGGGATTGACCTCTTGCACGAGGCAGGCCCAACGCTCGCCGACGAATTGCGAGAAGTCTTCCACGCGGTAAACGGCCACTTGGCCGGCCGGGATGAAGCCGCGCAGGCCGCCGACTTCGCACTCCAGCCCCCCTTTGTTGGCCGCCGAGATGCGCACGTCGATGATCGAGCCTTCGTTGACGAGCGACCAATCGCCGCCGACGTCGACCGAACGATTCGGCAGCGAGACGAGGTACATTCCTTCGTCGTGGTTGAAGCGACCGATCACGACGTCGATCGTCGAGTCGACCGCCGGAATGTCGGTGAAGTGCAGCACGGGCAACGTTCCTTGTTGGAAGTTGCCGAGGTCGACGAAGACGTTGCCGTGGTACACCTTCAAGACCTTCGCCTTCACGCGCGTTTCCGGCTCGAGATCGAGCGACTTGGTCGAGGTGCCTGCGGCGTCCACCATTTCGTTGAGCGATGTTCCTTCCAAGGCCGCGGCGATTTCGGCTTCGAGATCATCGGGCAGTGAGGCGCGGCGATTGGGGACCGCGATCTTCTCGCGCGGCGCGGCCGACTCGCTCAACATGCGCTTGGCGGCGTTCTTCACTCGCGGCGAACCGCCGGCGGGGGGTGCGCTGCCGGGACCGCGCTGCGAACCGATCTTCATCCGTTGTGCTTTGTCGGCATCGTCGCCTGGGCCCGAGTCGGCAGAAAGTTCCTGCGGTGCGGTTTCGCCGCTTGCCGCAACGGAGGCATCGGTCGCGGCGATCTCGGGCGTGGTCGCCGTCTCGGTTTGCGGAGGAACGGAAGAAGCGGTGTCAGTCGACAATTGCGGTTCGCTGCTCATGGCCGGACGAGGCTCTCAGACGGTTGGGGAACTCGGAAAGAATCGGACCGTTTAATGTACCACTCGCTACCAGGGCAGGGTAGACGCGGAGTCGTGCTTCGGCGCGCCGCTGCAAGCCGCTCGGCCTTGAGCCGCCGGCGGGTGGTGACGACGTGGAAAGCGAGACGGCCGGGAAGGTGCTCGCTTTTATGACGACTATGTTAAGATGTCCCCAAACTTGGGAGGAAATCGCCATGCCGCTTGCCGCCGATCGTTATTCCCCGGCCGTGCGTGAATTGCTGCTACCTGGAACTGCCGGCATGCCGCTGGATGCGGGTTCCCCCAATGAATCCGTGCGCCCGCGGCTGGCAAAACTCCAAACAGCAGACTTGGCGATGTCCCAAAAGACCGTCGACGCCGACTTCGGTCAAGCGTGCCTCGCCGGGCTCTGGCTCTTGCACAACTTTCTCGACGAGTCGCACCGGATCAGCCAAGACCTGAACTCGTCGACCGGTAGCTATTGGCACGCGATCATGCACCGTCGCGAGGGGGACTACGACAACTCCAAGTATTGGTTTCGACAGGCCGGTGCGCATCCGGCGTTTGCTCCATTGCGGCAAGCGGCGCGCGACGAATACGTCCGCGATTCGCATCGCGGCGCCGATACGACGCGCGCCTTCGCGCCGCTCGACATCCTCACGTTGCTCGACGGCGAGCGCGAATGGAACCCGTATGCATTCGTCGATCTCTGCAAGGCGGCCTGCCACGGACGCGCCGACCTGGAGAAATCTTGCCGCTCGATTCAGATGCTGGAATGGAAGACGCTTTTCGACTACTCGCTCGAGCGAGCCGTCGGCGGATCGAGCTAGTTCGAAGCGGATTGGCGCCGCACAACCATGACTCACGTAACGCACAACTATCCTGAGCCCCACACCATGCCGTTTACGTTTTACTGCCCGCAAGGACATTTGCTCGAAGGACACGAATCGCAACAAGGAACGCAAGGGCGCTGCCCAAACTGCGCCGCGGTGTTTGTGTTTCCGACGGCCGGGTCCGCGAGAGGTTCCGGACCTGTGACGGCTTCCGCGCCGCAGCAAGCCTTCGAGCATGCGTACGGTCCCGGCCCGCAACAGCCGGCGGCCTTTCAAGCTCCGGCGCCGATGTCGCGCATTCTGCGCATCGTCTGCCCGCGCGGTCACGAACTTCCGACGCCCGAAGACCTGTTGGGCACGACGACGATCTGCCCGTACTGCAACGCGCAGGTGGTCGTCGCGTTCGAGAATAGCGTCGAGCACCGTCAACAGCAGCAAGCGATCGCGCGGCAGCAAGAAGAGGCTTCGAGCAAAACCGGTCTGCGGATCGCGATGATCGCGCTCTTAGTGGTCGGCGGGGCATTCGGGGCGCTCGTGTACTTCATCATGAAGAACAAGTAGCGACGGCTCAAAAGAGGGGCACTACTCCGCGATGCGGTGGCGCGAGCGCATCGCGCGATTTTATAGAACTCCGCGCAAGGTGACATGGCCTCCCGTGGTTGATACTCTAGCGACGTCGGCTCTGCCGATCCCGCCGGAACCAACTCACCTCAGGAAGCTCTCGCCATGCCTCGTTTCGCCTCGGTTTTTGTCTGCGCCTCGACACTCCTCGCCGTCCTCGCGACTTCGATCAACACTTCGTCGGTGCAGGCCGCCGAAGCCGTTGCGCCGCAAGAAAAGATCGCGCTCTTCAACGGCCAAGACCTCACGCACTGGTACACCTGGCTGAAAGACACGAAGTACGAAGACCCGCGCAAAGTGTTTACCGTGCACGACGGGATGATCCATATCTCGGGCGACGGTCTGGGCTGCATCACAACCAAGGAAGCGTACCGTGACTATCACTTGATCGTGGAATTCAAGTTCGGCGAGCGCACGTGGGCGCCGCGCGAGAACAAAACAAAAGACTCGGGCGTGCTCATCCACTCGTTCGGTGAAGATGGGGCGCATAGCGGCATCTGGGCGCGCTCCATCGAGGCGCAGGTGATCGAAGGAGGCTGCGGCGATTTCATCGTCGTCGCCGGAACGACGCCCGACCCGAACCAGAAGCTTTCAATTACGGCCGAAGTGCGGCAGGATCGCGATAAAGAGAACGTGTGGCACAAGGGAGGAGAGAAGAAGGTCTTCGCCCGGGGGCGCGTAAACTGGTTCGGTCGCGATGAAGATTGGAAAGACGTAAAGGGCTTCCGCGGCAAGAACGATGTGGAGAGCCCGAGCGGCGAATGGACGCGCATGGACGTGATTTGCGACGGCGACAAAGTGACGAACATCGTCAACGGCGTGGTGGTCAACCAAGCGTTCGACGTAACGCCGTCGGCCGGCAAGATTCAAATTCAAACCGAATTGGCCGAGTGCTACTTCCGTCGCGTGGAACTTTGGCCGATCGGCAAAGCTCCGGCGTTTGAGAAGAAGTAGTGAGACTACGGTAAGGCGGCTAATGGGTCGCCTTACCGAATTGCCTTAAACTTGCGCGTGATCTCCACCAGCGGTTGCTCGACGGCCATGCGCTCGAGGCTCGACGCGCCGACGAAGCCGACGCAATCCGTCCGCTTAATCACTTCGGCGGCGTCCGCGGGGGCGGCGATCGGGCCGCCGTGGCAGAGATAGAAAATGTCGTCGCGAACCGCCCGGGCCGCGTCGATCACGGCCTGCGTTTTCCGCACCGCTTCGTCCATCGTGCACGCCGCGCCAGTGACGCCGATGGAACCGCCGACCGTAGTGCCGACATGCGCGATGATCGCATCGGCGCCGGCCTCGGCCATGGCGCGGGCCTCCTCCGAAGTGGCGACGTAGACGATCGTGAACAGGTCCATTTTCCGGGCCAGCGCGATCATCTCGAACTCCTTCTGTACGCTCATGCCGGTCTCTTCCAGGATTTGCCGGAAGTTGCCGTCGACGATCGCGTGGGTCGGGAAGTTGTTGACGCCGGAGAAGCCCATCTCCTTCACCTTCAGCAGCCAGTGCCACATCCGCCGACGCGGGTCGGTGGCATGTACGCCGCAGATGACCGGCACCTCTTCAACCACCGGCAGTACTTCATACTCGCCGATCTCCATCGCCACGGCGTTCGCATCGCCGTACGACATGAGGCCGGCCGTCGACCCATGGCCCGCCATGCGGTAGCGGCCGGAGTTGTAAACGATGATCAGATCGGCGCCGCCGCGCTCGATAAACTTCGCGGAGATGCCGGTGCCGGCCCCGGCAGCAATGAGCGGCTCTCCGCGGTCGAGGGCGCCTTGAAGGCGATCGCGAACTTCTTGCCGGGTGTAAGGATTCCCGCGGCCGGTCCAGGGGTTGGGCATAGGAGGAAGTTGCTAGTCGCTGGTGGCTAGTTGCTAGTTTGGGGAGCGGAGATTGAATCGACGTTGCGTCATTTATCCATCGCGTGCAATCGGCACGGCTGCAAGATAATATGACGCCGCCCGACATACGACCCGTCTCCCGCCGAAACTTACTCCTCAGCGAGGCCCACCCCGATGCGTTGCTTGCGAATTCTCACGTTGATCTTGGCTTTGCCCGCGGCGGCATTCGCTACGTTGTCCTCGAACGGAGCAGAGCCGGAGCAAATCCGCCTTTGGCCGGCCGCCGCGCCCGGAGAGAAAGGGGATCTGCCGCCCGAAGCTCCGCAGCCGGCGAGACCCAATGACAACACGATCCGGCTGGGCAACGTATCCGACCCGACGATTACGGTCTTCCGCCCCGCGGCCGATAAGGCCAACGGCGCGGCGGTAATCATCTGCCCGGGCGGCGGCTACAACATCTTGGCCTTCAATAAGGAAGGAACCGAAGTCGCCCAATGGCTCAATTCGGTCGGCGTCACCGGCTTCGTGCTGAAATATCGCGTGCCGAAGCGAATGGAACGCGAGCGTCACGAAGCGCCGCTCCAAGACGTGCAACGAGCCATCGGCATGGTCCGGCATCGGGCGAGCGAATGGGGATTGGATCAGGAGCGGATCGGCGTGCTGGGCTTTTCGGCGGGCGGCCACCTCGCGGCGGCGGCATCCAACAACTTCGGCAAACGCACCTACCCGACGGTCGACGCGGCCGACGAAGTAAGCTGCCGCCCCGACTTCGCGGTGTTGATCTACCCGGCTTATCTGGTCGACAAGGAGAACAAGATTTCGCCGGAGTTGCCGATTTCGAAGGAGACCCCCAAGACGTTTATCGCCATGACGGCGGACGACGGCGTGCGCGTGGAGTGCGGCCTCTTCTACTACTTGGCCTTGAAAGAAGCGAAGGTCCAAGCTGAGATGCACCTCTACCCGGTCGGCGGCCACGGCTATGGCTTGCGGCCGAGCGAAAACCTCATCTCCAGTTGGCCGGCCCGAGCCGCCGATTGGATGAAGTCGCTCGGCGTCTTGGAGAAGAAGTAGGAACCAACCAACGGCACCGGACCCCGGTTTGCGGCATTTTTCGAGATTGCAAGACGCCCCGACTCCGCAATGTTAGGGGGCTGTGGCAGCCGTTAAGCCTTTGCAAGGCAAAGGTTTGCGGCTAACCACACCCCCGCGCAGACGTCGCCCTGTGCCGCTGGTAGAATAGAGCCTTCCGCTTCGGTGCCGTAACGGGCACTGGAAGCGCGTGAATCGTGGATCCCATTCCGCTTCCGCCTTTTTTGCGAGCTGTCCCCAACAGGGCTGTTTGCACATGCATACGGTGGGCTCTCTGTCGAAGCCCCCCGCCGCTTACGAAGCATCTCCGCGTCGGGTTTCTACCGACGTCGTTCCCCCTTTAGGTCGCCCGACCTTATCGCATTGCGCGAGCGTCAGGCCCAACGTCGATCATCTATGTCGCAAGTTGTATTGATCCTGCCCGGTGCCACCGACTACGAACTTCAAGGCCGCATTCATGGCGACCTGGACATTCCGCTCTGTGAAGAAGGGCGAGCCGAAGTCGAGCGAATCAGCCGAGAAGTGCAAGATTTAGGGCTGGAAGTGATCTACTCGTCTTGCTGCTCCTCCGCCGTGCAAACGGCCGAAGGAATCGGCAAGGCGCTCGGCCTGAAGGTTAAAAAGCTCGACAACCTCGAAAACCTCGACCACGGCTTGTGGCAGGGGCTGCTCATCGACGAAGTGAAGCAGAAGCAGCCGCGCGTCTATCGCCAATGGCAGGAACAGCCGGAAAGCGTCTGCCCGCCCGACGGCGAGACCATCGATCACGCCCGGAGCCGCGTGGAAACGGCGCTGGCCAAGGTATTAAAGAAGCACAAAGACGGAGTCATCGGCTTGGTCGTGCCGGAGCCGCTGGCGAGCGTGGTCCGGGAACATCTAGGGCAAGGCGACCTCGGCGACCTCTGGCAGGCCAATTGCGAACATGGCTGTTGGGGCCTGATTACGGTCGAACTATCCGGCGGCCGGCCGGTTCCGAAGGTCGTTCCCAATGCGGCCCATTCGGCCCTCAACGGCAGCCCGGTCGTTCCGACGTCCGTGACCGGCATCGCGGCCCCGAAAAACGGCTCGCACGTTGAGACTCACAAAGTCTAAGCCGACGGCTTATAATCGAACCCCCGGCAGTCGCACCCGCCGCCGAGCTTTTACGCCGCCGGCCGCGACCGCTTAGCACCGCACGAAGTATCCGCTGATAAGGAACTCGCCAGGAATGTCGACAGGGAACGAAGCGCCGACCACCGCAGCCGCCGAAACCGACAAGCCGCGGGCCAAGCGCGGAGTTCCCGAAGGACTCTGGAAGCGCTGCCCCGGCTGCAAGCAAACGATCTTTCGCAAGCAAGCCGAACAAATGCTCGGCGTTTGTCCCGAGTGCGAATACCACTGGACGGTCAGCGCCGCCGAACGCATTAACCAATTGCTCGACGACGGCACGTTCGAAGAGTGGGACGCCGATCTCATGCCGGGCGACCCGCTTGGCTTCGCCGATAGCAAACCGTACGCCGAGCGCCTCAAGGCCGAACAAGCCCGCACCGGCATGCGCGACGCCGCCGTGACCGGCACCGGCATGATTCGCGCCCGCCGCGTCGCCGTCGGCATCACCGACAGCGCGTTCATCATGGGCAGCATGGGAAGCGTGGTCGGCGAAAAGCTGACGCGCCTTTGCGAACGTGCCACGGTCGAGAAGCTTCCTCTGATCATCGTGAGCGGCTCCGGCGGCGGCGCTCGCATGCACGAAGGCATCCTTTCGCTCATGCAAATGGCGAAGGTCTCCGCCGCGTTGGCCCGCTACGATCAAGAAGGGGGCCTCTTCATCAGCGTGCTCACCAACCCGACCATGGGAGGCGTCGCCGCGAGTTTCGCCTCGCTCGGCGATTTCATTCTCGCCGAACCGAAGGCGCTGATCGGCTTCGCCGGCCCGCGCACGATTCAAGCGACGCTCCGCATGGAGCTCCCGAAGGGTTTTCAAACGAGCGAATTCCTGCTCGAACACGGCTTCATCGACCGCATCGTAAGCCGCAAAAATCTGAAGACGGAAATCGCGACGATCATCGACTACTGCGGGAAGTAGGGACGATTACTCCGGCAACGGCTTCCCCTTCGTCTCCGGGGCGAACCAGATGATGACCATGCCGAGGAAGTAGATCGCGCTGATGTAGCTACAGATCACCGGATAGCCCCCCTTGATGCCGGCGCGCGTCGACGTTTCGGCGAAGTACGGCAGGAGCGCGCTCATCTGAAGAGTGCCGATCGCGGCCAAGATGCGGCCAAAGTTAAACGAGAACCCTTGACCGGTCGCGCGAACTTTCGTCGCGAAGAGTTCCGGCAAGTAAAGCGGCAACCATCCGTAGAACGAAGCGGTGCACGCGCCGGCGATGAACGCCCAAATCAGAAACGAAGTTCCGTAGGCATTGTGCGTTTGAAAGAAGATGATGGCCGAAAGGAGCGAGAGAACGCAAAGCAAACAATACGTTACGCGTCGGCCGAGCCAATCGCCGCACATAGCCGCGAGAATCGTGCCGACCATCGCCCCCATCGCCAGCCAAATCTGCGTCCATTCGCGCGGATGCGAGTTGGCAAACTCCGGCTTCCCCTGCGTCAGTTGACCGGCCCAAGTGGCGGCCCATTGCGTCGAACCCCACGTTCCCAAAAGCGCGACGCCGCTAATACACGCACCGAGCAACATGATCCGAACCGTCGGCCACGGCGTCCGCGCTCCTTCCGTGTGTTGCAAGATCGAACGCTGCAGGTAACGCAACACCGGGTACGTGTATCCGACCACGGCGATCGCCAAGCCCACGACCGTGCCGACGATCCGCATCGTGGCGGTCGTCTTGGAAAACGCCAATGCCTCGGGCAGCCACACATACACGATCAACACCGGACCAATTGCCCCGAACAACACACCGAGCAAGTCGACGGTGGCCCAGTTCGATGTCGTCCCCTTGGCCTTCTCCTCTTCCCACTTATGCGATTCCGGCACGAAGATCCGGAAGAAAAACGTGAGCAGCGCGGGCAATGTACCAAGCAACATCATGAGCCGCCAACCTTTAAACGCCACGAGCATCGTGACGGTCTCCGGCCCCACGCCGACCATCGGCAACCACACTTCAAACTTATGCAGGATGGCCGATAGCCCGATGCCGATCACGCCGACGAGTAAGTAACCTGCGTTCGCGGCGGCACCGATCAAACCCGCCATCAGCGCGCGGGACCGGTTCGGCCACACTTCCATCACGAGCGCGACGCCGAGCGCCCATTCGCCCCCCATGCCGAGCGACGCGATGAAGCGCAGCACGCCGAGTTGCAGAGGACTTTGAGCCAAGCCGCAAAGCCCGGTGAACACTGCGTAGGTTAACACGCTCAGGCTCATCGCGCGCACGCGGCCGATGCGATCGCCCAACCAGCCGAAGACGACGCCCCCCGTGGCCGCGCCGACCAAGAAGATGGCGATGATCACGCCGAATAAGAAGCCAATGTAGCTTTCTTGCTCCGGCGTCGGGGCTCCGGCGATACCGAGCATGTCTTGCACGGCGGCCCGTCCCACCATCGAGAAGACGCCCATCTCCGCACCGTCGAAGAGCCAGCCCAAGAGCGCGGCGATCAGCGCCATCCAGGCTCCGCTCGATGTTCCTTCCGAGTCGCCCGACGGAGGCGTATTCGCAGGAGCAAGCTTCGACGTCGTGGCGACCATGACAAACCTCGGGAACGGGAGAAACGGCAAAACCAACCGGCGATCAGCAACACCCAACCAAGCACAAAGAACTAGGTACGAAGCACCACGAACCTAGTCCTACTCATCGAACTCCCCTTCCTTCGGTTCCGGCAGCCAGAACGAAGCGATGAAGTTCACCAAGTACACGGTAAACGCCACGCCCGCGGCGACGTAGGCCGTGGTGTGGGCGACATTGATTGCGCTCGGTGGAGCACCGTTTGGGCCGGGGGCGACCAATGCGCCTACGATCGTCGTCGTAACGGCCGCGAAGCTCGTACCGACTAAGCGTCCGCCCATATTGGCGGCGAAGCTCTCACCCGTGCCGCGTAAGTGGACCGGGTAGACGAGCGGCAGATAGTTTCCCCAAAAGCTAAACTGTCCGACCGTGAGCAATCCGGCGAAAAACATGCCGATATGCAGATAGCTCAAGCTATTGATCGCAGCCCAACCGAAGATGAGCGGCATCGCGACGAGACCGGGGATCAGGAACACGCGCAGTAGCGAGCGGCGGCTGACGATATAGAGCGCGAGGCCTGCCAAAAGGAATCGGCCGACGAGCCCGCCGACTTCTTGGATCTTCGTAGCGTTCGACGCCGCAGCCTGTTCAACCGGGCCCGAGATCTTTCGCTTCTCCGCGCCAACCGCCTTCTTGATATCGGCTTCCGGCTTATTCTCGCTCTTAAGCTTGGCTACCAGTGCCGCCTCTTTTTCGGCGGGGAAGCCCTTATCGAGAGCATCCTTTACGCGCGCCTGCACTTCCGGCAAGCCCGGCACGATCTGAGGCATCTGCTGGATCGCGCCAAAAGCGGCGGCGAAACTGCACGTGAACATGATCGTCGTGATGATCGTCGTTCGCTTGAGTTGCGGCGAGAACAACTGCCCGATGCTCGCACGGCGCAGCTTGCCGGTCTCGCGCTTTTGTTTCCAAGCCGGCGACTCCGGCAGGAACGGACGAATAATCAACAGCGGAATCGCCGGAATGAGTCCCGACATGAGCGTATAGCGCCAAGGTGCGTGTTCGTTTTGCACCGCGCCGAGGAACGAGAGGAAACCGGGCATTTGAATCGCAGGCAATTGCACGCCCGGGAAAGTAATGCTCGGGAAGTTTATACCCGCGAGACTAATTGCAGGCAGCAACTCGTAGGCCGCCCCGGTCGCCCAAGCGACGGCCATGCCGTTGGCAATAGCCACGGTGAGCCCGCCGATCGACGAGAACGCCTGCGTGAAGCCCAACACCTTCTCGCGTTGGTGCGGGTTGTCGAACAGTTCCGCCAACCATGCTACGGCGGCTACGAATTCGACACACACGCCGATAAACACCAAGCAGCGGAAGAACAAGAGCATGCCGAGGTTCGTCGCGAAACCGGCTGCGAACGCGGAGAACGCGTAGAGCAGAATGCTCCAGGTGAGTACGCGGCGGCGGCCGAGACGATCGGTGAGATAACCGCCGAGCAATCCGAAGACGCCCCCCGCGATGGCCGGCACATAGAACAAAATACTGAACCAAGTGGTGAACTGCGGCGTACCCGGCTGAATGCCGCCTAGTTCGAGCAAGGCAGGCCGCAAGATCAGCGGCAGCATTAGCAATTCGTAGATATCAAATGCGAAGCCAATCGACGCGATGATACAAATAAGCCATTGCGTGGAGGTCAGTTTGGCAGCGGGCGCAGGAGTGGTCGACATGGTTGTATAGCGCGAGAATCGCCGGGGTGGGCAGGGAACAAAAAGGCGGGAGAAACGAAGTCCCCATGCTAGTCCAAGCCTAAAGCCGCCACAAGGAAAGGAATGGCCGGCCGCGGCGGCTTTTGGGCTGCAATAGTGTCATCGCGGCGACATCGGAACGGCAGACCACACGCCGCAATCGCTACACCTTCGCGCGCGGCGGCAGTATCATGACCCGCCGACGTTACGTAGTCGCCCTGCCTCGCAATGCTCGCGCTCGACCCCACCTTTCGAGGTTTCTCATGCGTCCCGCCTTTCGTAAGTCTTGCCTTGCGCTTTGGGCTTTCTGCTTCACGGTCGCCGCACTCGCCGAGCAGCCCGCGCGCGCCGAGCCGCACAAGGATCGTTACGTCATTCTCGTGAGCCTCGACGGGCTGGCGAACTTCTACTTCGACGACTCGCGCGCCCACATGCCGAACCTGCGGCGCTTGGCCGCCGAAGGAGCCCGCGCCGACGGAATGCTCTGCTCCTTTCCGACGGTCACTTGGCCGAATCATACGACGCTCGTCACGGGCGTACCGCCGTCGAAGCACGGCGTGATCGGCAACGCCTACTACGATCGCGCGAAGAGCGCCAACGTTCAGCTGATTCTCGACCCCGTGTACGACCAGGACGAACTCGTCAAAGTTCCGACGATCTACGATGTTGCCCACGCGGCCGGCCTGCGCACCGCCGGCATCATCTGGCCCGCCACGCGCGGCTCGAAGTCGCTCGACTTCACGGTGCCCGACATGGGAGGCCCCGAAGCGTGGACGCAATACGGCACGCGCAGCTGGCTCGAAGAACTCCGCAGCGAAGGGATTCCCGTCGATCATTACCACACCTGGTTCGTCGACAAGTCCGGCGGCGTGCAGCGCGATTGGATGTCGACGCGCATGGCCGTCAACCTCATTGAGAAGCACCAGCCGAATCTGTTGATGGTGCACCTCATCGAAACGGACCACGTGCAACACCGCGTCGGCCCGCGAACAGACGACGCCTATTGGGCCGTGGCCTACGGCGACGAGCGCCTGCGCGAACTGCTCGACGCCGTGGAGCGCGCCGGCCTCAAGGAACAAACCACGTTCTTCATCTGCAGCGACCACGGCTTCCACCCCGTCACCAAAGAGATCCGCCCCAACGTCCTGCTCAAACAACTCAAGCTCCTCGAAACCCAGGACGACAAGGTCACCACGCGCGTCGCCATCGGTCGACCGGAAGGGGGCTCGTGCGCCCTCTACATTCACGACGACGCCCGCCGCGCCGAACTCACTGCTCAACTCAAGCAAGAGTTCGCCAAGCTCGAAGGGGTCGACGCGGTCTACACTCCCGACCAGTTCACCGACATCGGACAACCGACGCTCACCCAAGACCCGCGTGCCGCGGACCTTTGGCTCTCGTGCCGGGGCGGCTACACGTTTTCCGACTCGCCGGCGGGGGACCAACTCATCGTCGCCAAGGAATCGCAAATCGGCACCCACGGCTATCGTCCCGACCAGCCCGACCTCTACGCCACCTGCGTCATCTCCGGCGCAGGAGTAAAGCCCGCCACGAAGCTCGGCCTCATCCGCAACTTGGACATCGCTCCGACCATCGCCCACGTGCTCGGCCTTGACCTACCGAACACGGACGGCAAGCCGCTCCCCGGCATCGGCGACTAACGCGACCGAGTGATGCACCGCTTGCCAACATTTAGCCCGCCGTCGCGACGGCGGGCACCCCCGGTCGCAGACCGAGGGCTAAATACTCGCTCGAAACATGTCTTTCCATGTCTATCTCGCATCGGCGCGATGAACATCGACGCGCGAAGCTGTCGCAGCAGTCTCGCGCAGATAGATCGCGCTGAACCGAATGTCCGTGTTCTTCTTCCCCTCAAACACGGCGTGCACGCGAATTCGCTCAGGCAAGTCGCGTACTTCCGTCTTGCCGTTCCACACGATCGGCGTTTGGAAGCCGCTCGTGCGCACCACGGCGGCGTCGGCGCCCGAGTAGCCGGCGAGCGGCCGTTCTTGATCGTCGAGTAGCTCGATTCGCAACGCTGCGTCCTCACCCAGCCCGTCGGCGTTGAGGTAGAGCGTTTGCGGCCCCTTCGTCTTCATCGGAATTGCCGCCGTGATAAACTCGCTCGTGATCTCCGGCAGTTGATAGTCCCCCGGCCCTTTTCCTTTCAATTCGACGACGAGCTCGCCAAACCGATCGCGCGGCAACATCGCAATGCCCACGCCGCCGCGCGGAGCCTGCTTCTTCCAAGCGCGAGGGTCCCACGATCCGTAGTACACAAACGTCTGCTCGCCGACGTTCTCAAAGCCTTGTCCCTGCAGCAGTCCCCCCTGATCCCAAGCGCCGTCGAGCCCAATCTCGAGAAACGGCCGCTCATGCGCCGGCTCGCGGAAGCGCACGCCGTCGTTACTCACGACGAAGCCCAGGTCGATGCTGATGTCTTTCCACTCCGGCGCACCGTGCCAAATACCGACGATGCCGAGCAGCAGGTTCTTCCGATTCCATACGCTGATTCCTTCGTGCGTTTGTTCCCCTTCCAAGCTTCGCCCCGGGCCGAGCACTTTATGCTGCGGCTCGCGAATAAAGCCAATCGAGCTGGTATGCGACCAATGCACGAAATCGCGCGAGTGGAACATCCGCGTGACGCGCCCCTGATACGGCCGCGTGGCGTTCAATGCGTTCTGACCGCAGGCATAGAAGAGCCCGTCCCATTTGTAGAGGCCGCCGCTCGGTTCAAAGTGAATCGCCGGCAACACCAAATCTTTCTTCTGCAGCTGCGCGTCTTTGAGTTCGGCGGGAACCAGGAGCTTCCACCGCAAGCCGTCGGCGCTGGCAAACGGCGCCAAGGTGCCGAGCCGCGATTGATGCTGAAAGTACGCGTGCGTCGAAATCTTGTAACGTCGCGCGGGATCGGCATCGTCCGGATCGGCCAACACCTTCAAGTTCACGAACCCCAGCGGACCAGGCTCCGTGAGAATTAGGTTGTTGTCTTTGTTGCCTTTGAACTCGACGAGCCCGAGGTTCGGCTTCGTCCAATGCACGCCGTCATCGCTTTCGGCGTAGGCGGCGCGCCAGCGCGAGTACGGGACTTTATTTTCGACGTCGTCGTCGACGGCGACGTACCACAAGCGGTACTTACCGTTCTCACGAATGATGGACCCGTAGAACTGGACGCCGAGCGCATCGACGCTTCCCGCCGGACCGCGCGCGAGCACGGGGTTATCAGAATGCCGCATCGGCTTGCGCATCTCCAACCGCAGGTTCTGCGAATGCGGGATGGAGACGTCGTCGAAGGCAAACAGCGTCGTACACTGCGTTTCGTCGAAGTAGGGCGCCGGCGCTTCGGCAGCCGCATCGCTACCGACGAGGGCCGCGCTCCATGCCGACGCGATGACGAGCGCGCGAACTGACGTCGCTGCCCATAGTCTCGAGCTTACGCGCATACGAACCTCCGCCGATCGATAAGATTTCGACTCCGCCTGCCGGTGCCGGGCCATCTTAACTTGCGCCGTGGCGCGATGAAACAATTGCCGTAAAGGAGAGATCTTCGC
>PNKZ01000028.1 GCA_013822735.1 Pirellula sp. | reverse complement strand
CTCTCCCGCAAGGGGCGAGGGGAAGAGGCGGCGAGGGGTGCGTTACGACTCGGTGCGGCGGAGCGATTCTTGGATCAGGTCGCCGAGGTTCGGTAATTGACGCAGATCGTCGGCCACGCGCGGGTGGGCGAAGAGACGGACGCGCTTCACGTAATCGTCGAATTGCTCCACGGCCAGCGAGCGGCAGACCGGCGAAACGTCGCTCAAGGGGCGGTAGACGTTTTCTTTGAGGTAGTGGACGTCGACGTTGAATTGGATTTCGCACTGCGGCGGCGGGGCGTCGAAGAGAATTTCGTGCGGCGCGACGACGCGCCCCAGCGCCGGACCGGCCACGGTGGCAAACTGCTCGGAGAAGGTGGTGAGCCAGGCATACGGGCGACGGGCGAGCTGCAGATAGGTGTCGCGCTGTTCGAAGAAGCTGTACTGCGCGACGCGCTTGTAGAGCCGGCGCGTGGTGCCGAAGAGGCCTTCGAGAAGATCGCGCGCCGGGTGGGCTTCGCTTTGCCGGAGCATTTCCGCGATCCAGGCCGGCTCGTTGAGCCGAAACAGCGCGTCGAGATCAAGCGAGCGATAGAGCAGGTAGAACGCGCGCTGCAGCATCGCCGTGGCCGAGCGGACCGCGTGATGCCAGTAGACTTCGCTAAACATTACGTAGCGCGCGAAGACCATCATCTCGGCCGCGGTTTTGCCCTTCTCAGTGATCGCGAGACCGTCGCCCGCGGCATTGAGGCAGAGGCTCCCCATGAGCCGGCTTTGGTCGAAATTGCGACCGTACGGCACGCCGGCGTGGAGGCTATCGCGGAAGAGGTAGTCGATCTTGTCGATATCGATCGGGCCGGAGAGCATGCTCGCCAAGATGCGCGATTTCGGCGTGCGCGGCTTTTCGGAGAGGAGCGCGACGATGTCGCGCGGCTGCACGCCCCAATCGTCGCGCAGCGTGTCGGCGATTTCTCCTTCGAGCAGAAAACTATTGGCGAAGAGCTCGTGTTGCGGCACCTCGGCGAGCCGCATGTCTTCGATCGGATGGCAAAACGGCCAATGGCCGAGGTCGTGCAAAAGCGCGGCCGCGAGAAATAGCTCGGCGTCGGCGACTTTGACGACGGAGGAGAAGCGTTCGTCTTGCGAGAGCCGGCTGAGGAAGTGCAGGGCATTGCGATAGACGCCGAGCGAATGCTCGAAGCGCGAATGATTGGCCGCGGGGTAGACGAGCGACACGAGCCCTAGCTGGCTGATGTGCGCGAGACGGCGGAATTCGGCGGAGTCGACGAGTTGACGGACGCGCGGCGTGAGCGGGACGTCGATCTCGGGCGGAATGCGAATGACGCCGCCCGAGGCGTGCATGGCGGCGAGTTCGGGAATGTCGCGGAGCGTGGTCATGAATCCCTTCAATTCTCGCGGTCGCGTCCGGCGGTCCGACGGTTTGAAAGCCGAGGGCCGACGACGACCGCGTCGCGTTTAAGAACCGCCGGCCGTGGCCGTGGCCTTGGCCGCCTTGGCGCGATCTTGCTTGAGAGTTTCCGCGGCGAGGGCTTTCGCGGCGTCGTTCATCGGGTTGCCGAAGCTGTCGAAGATCGGGAGTTGTCCGCCGTCGCCGACGTTGGTCGGCGGCAAGGTGCTGGGCTCGGCGTACCAGGGCATGGTGAGGCCGGCCGTCATGCCGAGCAACAACGTCACCAAGGCGAACGAGAGAAAGTGCGTCATCGCGGAGGTAGGATCGAAGTCGAAGCATAAGTACGCCGCGGCGAACCCGACGCCGAGCAACGGCGGCGCCATGACGAGCCACATGTACCAGGCCGAGGTGTAGTCGTCGGGGATGACGGCGTAGACGCCCCAGAGCAGCAAGTAAACGACCACGCAGACCGCAATGCGCATATACAGCGAGCGGCCGCGATAAGGCTCGAGTTCGTCGTCGCGCAAGACTTGATAACCGGCCCAAACGATGGGGAGCGCCACCAAGAGCAGGCCGACGGCTCGCAAGCCGTAGCCGCGCATGATTTGGGCGTCGTACGGCTCTTTCAGCTCGGGCAAAAGCTGTTGCTCGCCGGTGAGCGGATAAGGCGACATGACCATGCCGCGCGCGAAATACGCCGCAACGAACAGCGTGACGATCACTGCGACGATGGAGCCGATGGCGACCGGCGAGAGTTTCAAGTCGGTCCGCAGGATCGGCTTCGACGACGGGCGGCCGGTCTTGCTCTTACCGCCGGCGGCCGGCTCGGGCTCGCCGATCTTCACCTCTTCGACCGGCTTCTTGGCGGGATCCGGCTTCGGGATGGTGATGATCGACTTGCACTTCGGGCAAGGCCCTTGCTTGCCGGCGAACTTATCGCTGACGTTAAACGAGGCTTTGCAACCGGGGCAAACGACCGGAATGGGCATGCTGACGGCTCAACGGCGATGGCGCGACAATGCGAGTAGAGCAGTAAGTGTCGATGCCGACCCGGGGAAAGTCAAGCGGCGCGCGCGGGGCGCGCGGCGAGGGTTTTCGTTGTCGCCCGTGCGGCGGCGAGTTAGCATACAGCAGCACCTCCAACACGTTTCACATCGATCGCTCACGCCAAGATGCCCATCACGATTCTTTGTCCGAACGGTCACAAACTGACGTGCCCCGACTCGCTGGCGGGGAAGGCCGGCAAATGCCCTCATTGCGGTGCGAAGTTTCGCATCCCGGAAAAAAGCAGCGGGCCGGGCTCCGGTCCAAAGGTGAACATTCTGACGGGCCCTGCCGCCGCAGCCGCCGCACCTGCCATGGTCGCCGAAGCGCCCGTGGCCGAGCCTGTCGCCGAGGCTTCCGTGGCGGCGCCGGTCGAATCGGATACGACGGGCATCCGCAGCCTCGACGCCGACGGCGCCGGCGAGCCGCGCAGCGACGAAGTGGTTTTCATGTGTCCCGAGGGGCACCACCTTTGCGGCCCTGCGACGCTCGTCGGCCAACCGGGGGAGTGCCCCGTTTGTCATGAGCGTTTCTTGGTGCCGAGCTCCGAAGAAGAGTCCGACCCGTCAACTCCGGAATTGCAACTCTCGGCGATGCTGGCGAGCGCCGAAGCGCCGCAAGGCTTCTCGTTCAACGGCGGCGACGAAGGGGGCGCCAAGGGAATCGGCGCGCTGTTCGCCGAACTTTGGAAATATCGCGCGCTCGGCAGCGCCGTGGAATTGCATCTCGATAGCGGCGTGCTCGTCCCCAACGGCTTTGCTCCGGAATCCGCTGGGTTGAGTCACGGCGTCTTCACACTGGCCGAGCCCAACGGCGCGGCCACGCTCTCCGTCATCGCCTGGAGCGCAATTCAACGGATCAACGTGCGCGGGCTCTATAGCCTGCCGCGCGGCGTCGAGTTCGACGTCCCGCAATAGCGCGACCTTGCCTTCGCACGGCGACGTGTAACGCGCTTCTCCTTTCTAATTCGTACGAGGACTGAATGCGGGCGGAAGTGATCTCCATCGGCGACGAACTCACCAGCGGCCAACGGCTCGACACGAATTCGCAGTGGCTGAGCCTACGGCTCGGCGAACTCGGCGTGGAAACCGCGTACCATACGACGGTCGCCGACGACCTCGAGGCCAACACCCGCGTGTTTCAAGCCGCCGTCGAGCGGGCCGACGTCGTCATTTCGTCCGGAGGTTTGGGGCCCACGGCCGACGACCTGACGCGCGACGTGCTCGCAGCGACCGTCGGCAAGCCGCTCGTGTTAGACGAAGCCGCGCTAGCCCACGTCGAAAGCCTCTTCGCGCGGCGCGGGCGGCCGATGCCGGAGCGTAATAAAGTGCAGGCCTACTTCCCGGAAGGGAGCCGCGTAATCCCGAATCCTCAGGGGACCGCGCCGGGTATCGACCTCGACGTGCCGCGGGCCGGTCGCACGCCGTCGCGGGTGTTTGCCCTGCCGGGGGTGCCGGCCGAGATGAAAGAGATGTGGGCCGCAACGGTCGGCCCCGCCGTGCAGGCGATGCAGCCGGAGCCGCGCGTCATCAGGCATCGGCGCATCAAGTGTTTCGGCGTCGGCGAAAGCGACCTAGAACAAATGCTCCCCGACCTCATTCGCCGCGGCCGGGTGCCGAGCGTCGGCATCACGGTGCATGAAGCGACCATCACGCTACGCATCACCGCCGGCGGTCGCGACGACGCCGAATGCCGGGCCGCGATGGAACCGACCGCCGCGACAATTTACGAATGCCTAGGGGAATTGGTATTCGGTGAGGAAGACGACGAATTGCAAGATGCCGTCGTCCGATTGCTCGCGCGAAGCGATCTCACGTTGGCCGTCGGCGAATGGGGAACCGTCGGGCTCCTCACACGGTGGCTCAACGACGTGCCCGACGCGGCAAGCTACTTCCTCGGGTCGACCATCATCACGAGCGCCGCCACAGCTCGCCACGCCATCGGCGATGAATCGGCGGTAATGAACGACGACGCCGTTTGGAGCGGCACGACTTCGGCGTTGGCGCAAGCCTTACGCGAGCGCTTCCATGCCGATCTCGGCTTGGCCGTGGGGGGCGTGAGCGTCGATGCTCCCGAGAGTACCGAGCCGCCGCGCATTGCGTTGGCTCTCGCCGCGCGCGACGGCGTCACTGTGAAAACCGTGCCGTATACCGGTCACTCGGCCATCTTGAAGCCGCGCGCCGCGAAGCAAGCCCTGAACATGCTCCGGCTCGAACTCTTGAAAGATTCGCCGGGCCGATAACGGGTCACCAGGGGAGACGCCGAAAGGCAAGCATCGATCACGACGGCCGCGGCCAAGATATTCTTGGTCAAGCAAAGTACGGTTTCCACTCGCGCCGCGTCCGGCAAAAGTTGCGAGGGGAGGAACTCGGGACAAAGTGCCGAGCGAATTCCAATGAGCGGCCCTTTTCCAGGCCGGCCAGCTTTAGTGCACCAAACGTACCGGCGAATAGATCGAGTACGTTGACTGCGTACCCGACTTAGGGATACCGCCTAATGCGACCATGTTGGCGGGTTGCACGATCAGATACTTTCCGCTCATCTTGCCGGTGAGCTGCACCGCCATGATTCGAACGCCGACGAATTTCGTGATGGAATACTGTGCGTTGTTCCCAGGTCCGGTGACGCTCTGAAAAATGGGAATGATCCGGCGCTGGCCGATAATCGACGCGAGCTCGTCTTTTACGCCCGCGCTGATGCCCGTATCGCCGTTGAGCGAGAGCGTCCCTTGGCTATCGAACTGCAGCGAACCGCCGATGTAGTTCATGTCCGACGCGGAGATGCCGTGGACGATCTGCCGCGATAAATCGGCCGTGCTGTTGTTGGAACTGCCGATGTCGACGGTACCTCGGTTCCCTGGCGAACCGGTACCTTGAGGATACAAGTTCACCTCAAGAACGCCGTCGCCGGAAGTTTCCACGCGCCCGGTCGTTGCGTTCCACTTGTAGTTGTCGGAGCCCGAGCCGGCGAGCAGCGCGTTCCAGGTGTCTTCATCCAGCGCGAACGGCAGAATCTGCAGATTTGTACCGTCCGAAGGCACGGCGAACCCGCCGAAGTTGTTGACCAGCGCGGCGGTGGCGGTGCCTTGCGCAGCCAGTCCGACTCGGTCCCAAACACGGGCAAAGAAGAGCGGCACTTCGCCGTTGCGAGAGGTATTCTTCTGCACGGTCACCTGCACGGCATTGAACTGATTCTGATTGCCGTATTCCATCGCGGCCGACGTTTGTGAATCGTTTGCTAAGTAGCCGATGACCACGTCGCCGGAAGGCGTATTCGAGAGGTTGCCGTTGATTGCCGCGCCCCCCGAGACGGCATTGGAGCTCACGAACTCGACCGCCCGATCACGAGCGATGCTGATTTCATTGCTGAGAGAGCGCGAACCTCCCGGCGGCGTCTGCTCGATCAGGTCCCATGCCGCGGCAATCGCAGCCGCATCGGCCGCACGTTGCATTTCCGTCTTCGTATTGACGTAGAAGCCGAGATCGACGGCGAAGGCGACAATCCCCAGGAGGAACACCATGAGGAACAGCGTCAGAAAGAGTACGACTCCGCGACGCGATACGGTACTTCGGCGATCCATGTCAGGCCCCTTTTGAGATATTCCGGGCAAGCCGGCCCCTCCGACAAACGAAACGGAGCATTAGTCATGTTCAAAACAGATCTGATCTTCGTCGGTAGTAAGAACTCGACCGTCGGCAGTGTAGCGCCGCACGGCGACAATCTTGAGAACTTTCACGCGATTGGCGGCATAACCGACGCCGGAATTGCGTAACGATACGGCCGTGTCGTAGCCGTTGAGGTCGGTAAGCGGCGCGGCAGTGCGAATGGTGAGCTTTCCGTCGCCGCCGAACGAGCCCCACGTCGTCGACGTGCCGCGCTCGACGGCAAACGTCAGCACGCCGTCTTTAAGCGACATGCTTTGCGTCCAGCGAACCCGTTCTTCCGGTTGCGAAATAATCCCGCCGTCCGGATCGTTGTTCGCGATGATCGGTACGCCGCCGCTCCAGACCTGCAGCTGCAGGCCGCCGGGAATGAACCCGGGCTGGCTATGGTGATTGACGTCGAACTCGGCGTAGGCCCAATCGACGTTGGCCGTCGGTGCGAACACGACGCTGATCTGCGGGGCGTCGCTGTCGGGATCGGGAATCGCGACTTGCAATTCCCAATCCTCTTCGATGCGCACGATGCCGGGAGCGGAATCTCCCTCAGCGGCTAGAAGGGCCGCTGCGGAGAACGCAGAGGCAAGAAAACAGCACCCAAGAGTCGAAGCAATTCGCCGGCTGCGCGGAAGAACTCGGGCGAAGCAATAGAACATAGCCCCCTCACTTGCAAGCGATACGCTTGCTCGTAGTGATCACGAAGCACGAAGTCTTCGATGTGGGGCCGCGACGAACCGTGTGGTGGATTCGAGGGGCTGTCGCTTTCCGTCCGTTTGGAAAGAAGAGCCGGAGCATGAACTCCAACGCAACTCTAGGTCGGAAGCGTAAGCTGTCAAATAAAAACGACACGTCCGTCAATCGACGGACCAAGGGCGGCGATTTTTCCGTTCAAGAGGTCGTGCCCACACGAAGAATCAAGCACCTATGTTGAAGTCGCCGCCAGCACCATTTCCAAGTAGCTGCGGCGTTCGATGGTCGTCAGGCCGAGCTCTTTTTCCAGGGCCAGGATCTGCGACTTCGCAGCGTCCATCGCTTCGCGCTCGACGACGAGTTCCAATTCGAGAAACGTCCCGAGCCCCTCGACTTCGTCCCAAGCGATTTCGGTTTCCACCCCGCGCCAATTAATACTCGCCGACTCGCGCGACTTGGTCACCTTGGCCGTCGGTCGAAAGCTAAGCGCCAGCAACAACTCGGTGAACTGCTCCGCCGCGGCCGCTCCGCCGACGATCGGTTGCTCGAGTTCGCAACGGGTCTTCACCGTACGGTCGAGTTTCGGCCCTTTGTATGTCAGCAGGTTCTCGTCGCCGATGCTGCGAATGCGAAACGCTTCATCGGTCAGAGCGAAGTCGCGCGCCGGATGATTGAAGTAGGCGTCGACTTGCCGCACGGCCGGCGCGAATTGCGCGCCCAACTGTTCAAGCCGAGCGCGGAGCACGGCCGGATCTTCCACGCGGTACTTTTGTTCTACTTCGAGCTTCATGGCAGACCTAAAGCGTTTGCGAGGACGTTGTCTCGGGTGGCTGGGGCTGAGCCGCAGGCAAATCCCCAGTGAACTGGGGCATCACTTTGTTCTGCCCTAGCCACCCGAAGCTACGAGCAGATGAAAAGTGCCTTAGCTGCCTGCTTCCGTCCGGTTCGCAAGCGTCGGCGTCGTGGTCGTGCTGTCGTGCGAACGGGCCGGATCTTCGCGCGTGATTTGCACTTCCAGCACGTGCTGGCGGCGCACTTTGCGGACGAGGTAGCGCAGACCGTTGTAGCGCACGATGTCGCCGCCCCGTACGGGGCGATTGAGCAAGTGGTGAATCAGGTTGTCGATGTTGCGGCATTCCGGCGGGAGCGACGCGCGGTCGAGCGTGATGCCGGAGGCTTGCTCCAGCTTTTCCAACGAGACGCCGCCGCCGGCCACCCAGCCGGTGCCGCTGTAGGCAAAGTGCGTCGGGGCCCGGTCGAATTCGTCGAGAATATCGCCGACAAGTTCTTCCATGATGTCTTCCAGCGTCACCATGCCGACGATCTGCTGCGACTTATCGCGAATCAGCGCGATGTGCGTATGCTCGCGGATCATCGATTCCATGCCGGCCGACAGCGTGAGTTCGGAATCGAGCGACGGCAGCGACCGTACCACGCCGCGGAGCGAGGGGAGGTCGGGACTCAGTCGCAATTCGGAAACGATGTCTTTGAAGTTCACATAGCCGCAGATCGATTGCAGGTCGCCGGTATGCTCGCACACGGGAAATCGCGTGTGCATGTCGGTATGCGCAATCAGCAGGCTTTCGGCCATCGTATGGTCGAGGTCGAGCGTGACGATGTCGGCGAGCGGAATCATGATTTCCGACATCTTGCGCGACGACAAACGTGCCGCGCCGAGAATGATGCGCTCTTCCTGACGTCCGATCAGTCGCGACGTGCGCGCCAGCGCCACGATGGCCCGTAGTTCTTGCAACTCGGCGACCTCGTGCTTGTGGCCGTCGAGTTGCGGCCGCCAACGGCGTTCGCTCCAGTCGAGGATCGTCGTCGAACTGGTTTCGAGCACCCACACGGCGGGGTAGGTCATCAGCGACATAATGTGCATAGCCGGCGACAACCGCAGGCAAACCCATTCTTTGTTCTTAAGCGCGAAAACCTTGGGAATCAGTTCGCCGCCGACGATGGTTACGGCGCTGAGCGGAATGACGAACAGCGCGAGCGAGAGGGCGTGGGCCCAGGGGGGCGAGAGGTCGAGATGTTCACGGATGAGCGGGGCAATGGAATCATCGGCTCCCGCACCCCCGGTGGCCGCGGCGATGGCGCCGACCAGCGTGATGCCGAGTTGCACGACGGCCAGGCTGGCCTCCATGTTCTCCTTCATGTGCATCGCGGCCTTGGCCCCTTTGCGATGCTCGTCGAAAAGCACTTTCAGACGGCCGAGCGAGACGCTGGCTAGGGCGATTTCGTAAGCGGCCAAGAGGGCATTGAGCCCCACCATGCAGAGAATAATCAGCCAAACAGACAACGTCATGGAGAGCTTCTTGATACCCGAACGCTTCTTGAGCCCGAACGGCGGTGCCGCACTACGATGCGACGAATCGGAAGCAGCGGGAGCAAAAAATGCGCCGCAGCGCCCTAGCCGAGCGATGGCGAACATCATACCGTTTCCCCAGGGGGGACGTCTTGAGGAAATTACCGGACGGCAATTAGGGAAATGGCGATGAAATCCTTGACTTGGCAGTGGATTCCCGTCGCCCTGTTGGCCGGAATCGCGCTTTATTTCGCCCTTCAGCCCCGAACGCCGACGGTACTTCACGCGCTGGAGCTCACGCCGCTGAACGCCGCGGCGAAGGACGTAAAGCTCGACGACCTCAAGGGGCAAGTCGTTCTCATTAATTTTTGGGGAACGTGGTGCCCGCCGTGCGTGCAAGAGTTTCCGCACATCGTCGAGGTCGAGCGACAATACCGGGGCCGCAAGGACTTTCGCCTCCTGAGTATCTCTTCTCAGGGGCGAGGGGCGGAGGACGTTCCGCAATTGCGCTCCGACGTCGAGGCGTTTCAGAAGGCGCGCGGCTTTGACCTTCCCGTCTACGCCGATCCGCAGGGAGTTACCCGAGCGGGCTTGGCCAACGTCGTCTCGACCGGGGTGTTTCCGGCGACGTTTCTCGTCGACCGCGACGGCCGCGTGATGGAAGGGGTGCTGGGCTACGATCCTCAGACGTTCGACCGGATCAAGCTCCGGCTGGCGACGCTGCTCGAGCAGTCGGTGGCGACTTCTCATTGATTCGAGCGAGCGGCGGGGTTGATCCCCGCCGTCCGGCAATTAACATCGAATCGCAGACGGCGGGGATCAACCCCGCCGCTCGCTTACAGCCGGCAGTTCTGGATTTGCGTTTCCAAGATGGCGCTGGCGCCGAGTGCTTCCAAGCGTTCCATAATCTGGATCACTTCGCTGCGCTTCACCATCACGCGCACCGCGCACCATTCCGGATCTTCTAGCGCGCTCACCGTGGGGGAACGGAAGCCGGGCGTAATGCCTTCGGCTTCAGCCAGCTTCACGCGCGGCACGTTGTATTCGAGCAACGAGTAGGCGCGGGCAATCACGACCCCTTCGAGCCGACGCACGACGCGGTCGGCCGTTTCGGTCATGCGCTGATCGTGATTTTGAATCAGCACGGTTTCGTAGTGACCCAGATCGGTGAGAATCCGTAGGCGATTCGCCGCTAAGGTGCTGCCGGTTTCCACGAGGTCGACGATGGCATCCGCCACGCCGAGCGCAATCATCACTTCCACCGAACCGCTCAAGTTCACTAAATGGGCCAGCGCTCCGTGCTGCTTCAGAAATGTCGCCGTATTGTTCGGGAAGCTCGTGGCGACCCGTTTGCCGTGCAGTTGCTTCGGGGTGGAAATGGTCGAGTCGTCCGGCACGCAGATCGAAAGCTTGCACTGACCGACGCCGAGATCGAGTCGTCGGCGAACGTCGACGCCCGCTTCCGAGATCAGGTCGCTGCCGGTAATGCCCATATCGATGGCACCCTCGGAGCAGAGCACGGGAATGTCTTCGGTGCGAAGAAACGTGATGTCGATCGGCAACTCTTTGCAGCGCGCGAAGAGGCTGCGATCTTGCCGGCGGAAGTGGAGGCCCCCTTCCTTCAGCAACTCCGCCGCGAGTTCCGCCAATCGCCCCTTGCTGGGGACGCCGATCCGCAAACTTTCCATGAACTTCTCGATTCGCTAGTCAGATATGTGTACGGGAGTACGGCCTACGCCTTCGGCGGCCGCGCGGCTTTTTCCGCGAGGCCTGAGATGCCGAAGCGTCGGCCGAGTTCGGTTTCGAGTTCCGTGAGGGTGACGCCGTTGTGGGCCATCATCACGAACAGGTGGTACGTGAGGTCGGCGCACTCGTAGATGAAATGAGTGCGACCGGCGTCCCCCGGTTCGGCAGCCGCTTCGACGACCTCGGCGGCCTCTTCGGTGATTTTGCGGCCGATCTTGGCGACGCCGCCGGTCAAGAGCTTCGTGGTATACGACGATTCCGACGGCGCCGCTTTGCGACTCTCAATGGTCGCCATCAATCGGCTTAGAATCGATTCGGAATCGCCCACGACGTCGGCCCTTTGTGCGGCGGCGGGGAAGCATCGGCTCCGCGAAGTACGCGAACCCGGCCCCACCTGTTTCCGACCGGCGGTCGGGAAACTTCCATAGTAAATGGCGGCCGGGAATCGGGCAATCGCTGCCGCGCCGGAGGCGAACGGGCGGATTCAAGCGTTCCCGTCGTCGCTCGAGGCCGAATTCCGGCGAACGCGAGTGATGCGCGAGCCTTGAAAAGCCGAACTTGCTCTTCTATAAAGTAGGACTCGAATTCGGCGGGGATGAGACGCAAGCCTAGAGCGTCTCCGGAAGTCCCGCGCCGGATATGCCGAATATGCGGGCGTGGCGGAATTGGCAGACGCGCTAGATTCAGGCTCTAGTGTCAGCAATGACTTGGAGGTTCAACTCCTCTCGCCCGCACTGGAAAGCCCCCGGTAGCAACCATGCGTTGCGGCCGGGGGCTTTTTCTTGCGCTTCGGGCCGGTTTTAACCTCAGCGGATTCGACGTTATTCGCCGGCGGAGGTTTCGTCGGTCCGACGGTCACGTACCCCCTGCAAAATCCGCAAAACGGCGCTCGGCTCGGCGGGCTTCGTCAGGTGGAAATCGAATCCGGCCGACGTCGTCCGTCGCCGATCTTCTTCTTGGCCCCAGCCGGTGAGCGCGGCCAGCACGATGTTTTCGCCCCAGGGAGCTTTGCGGATTTGCTCGGCCGCTTCGTAGCCGTTGAGGTGCGGCATGCCGAGATCCATGAACACGACGTCGGGCCGAACGCTTTCGGCAAGCTTTACCGCTTGGGCGCCGTCGTGCGCCACGCGCACTTCGTGGCCCGAGTGCCTAAGCACGGCCGCGAACGTTTCCGCGGCTTCCCGGTTGTCGTCGACGACGAGGATGCGGAACGGGCCGACTTCCACGGCCGGAGCAGTATTCTCCGTTCGGTGATTCTCTTCGCTTGCCGCAGCGCGAGGGAGCCGAACGACAAACTCGCTGCCGCGGCCTTCCCCTTCGCTATGCACGGCCACGGAACCTTCATGCATTTCGACAAGCCGCTTGACGAGCGTCAGGCCGATGCCGAGGCCCGTGTAGCCTTGCTCGAGCGGCCGATCGATCTGCGCAAACATCTCAAAGATGCGCTCGCGCATTTCGGCCGGAATGCCGAGGCCGGTGTCTTTCACGCGGACGACGACGTGGCGTTCGTCAGCCTCGACGATCAGCTCGACACGACCGCCGCGCGGCGTATACTTCGCGGCGTTATTGAGCAAGTTGGAGACGACTTGCGATAGCCGGCTGGGATCGGCGGTGAGGTAGACCGGCTCTTCCGGCAGACGGATGTCGAATGCGTGACCGGCGTCGCTCATGATGAGCCGCACGCTTTCGACCGACGTGCGAATAACGTCCGACAGCGGCACGCGGGCTAAACGTAAATGCAGCTTACCCTGCGTGATGCGCGAGATGTCGAGCAGATCGTCGATGAGCCGGACCATGTGCAGGGCCTGGCGCTCCATCATGTCGCGCGTTTGCTCGACGAGCGCACGATCGCTGCTGCCGATTTTGAGAAGTTCCAGGCCGGTGCGAATGGGGGCCAGCGGGTTGCGCAGTTCATGCGCCAAAGTGGCCAAGAACTCGTTTTTGCGACGATTGGCTTCCGAGAGCTCCGCGGCGACGCGGCGCAGATGCTCTTCGAGCTGCTTGCGTTCGGTGACGTCGCGCGTCGTGCCGGCGACCGCTTCGACACTGCCGTCGGCTGCGAACACGGGACTGAAAATGTAATCGTAGATGCGCGTGCCGTGGGTGCCTGTGAACGGCACTTCGCCCCGGATCGAAGCCTTGGTAGCCACGACCTCGTCGATTTCTCGTTCGTGCATCGCGGCGTGCCAGGGCTCATAGCCGATTTCGAGAAACGTTTTGCCGACGGCCTCGTCGAACGACCGGCCGAACATCCTGAGCAGCGCCGGATTGGCATACGTGAATTGGTGTTCGAAATTGAACGTGTACACGAAGTCCGGCGTCGTCGACAAAATCGTCTCGTACAGTCGGCGACTGCGTTCGGATTCCTCCGTGAGCGCTCGGAAATCTTGTTCGGCTTGCTTCCGCTCGGTGATGTCGACGACCACGCCGTTCATCTGGCGCGGGGAGCCCCCATCGTCGTACTCGACGACCCCGCGGGCCACGATCCAGCGAATACCGTCGACCTCGCGCTCGATGCGAAACTCGGCTTCGTAGTGGCCGTTGGTCTTAATGGCTTGTTGCACGAGGCCTGCCACCACGGGGGCGTCGTCGGGATGGACCTTCGACAAGAAGTCGGCCTGCGTTCCTCCTTCGGCGGCTTGCGGCGTGACGCCGAACATCTGCGCCAGATTCGCATCGGCGTAAGTCTTGTCGGCGGGGATATCCCAGACCCAGGTGCCGATGGATCCCGCCGTCAGCGCGGCTTGCAGCCGGGAGCTAATGTCGCGCAGCCGGCGCTCCGTTTTGCGGCGTTCCGTGACGTCGCGAAACACGAGCACGGTACCGACGAGCCGGCGTTGTTCGTCGCGAATCGGCGCGGCGCTGTCGTCGATCGGGCGACGCGAGCCGTCTTTCGAAATGAGCCAGGTATGATTGGCCAAGCCGACGATAACCCCTTCGGCCAGCACGCGCCGGACCGGGCTCTCCACCGGCTCGTTCGTCACCTCGTGAACGATGTGAAAAACCTCTTCCACCGGACGGCCGCGCGCATCGGCGGTCGACCAACCGCTGAGTTGCTCGGCAATGTCGTTAAGATAGAGCACGCAACCTTCGGCATCGGTCGTGAGCACGGCGTCGCCGATGCTGGCCAGCGTCACTTGCAGCAATTCACGCTGGTCGCGCAGTTCGCGCACCGCCCGGGCGCGGTCGATGCCCAGCGAGATATCGCGGGCGATACCGGCCATCGTCGCAAGCGTTTGCTCGGGGAGCGGATGGCGAGCAAACAGCGCCATGACGCCCACCACGCGTTCGTCGATCACAAGGGGATAGCCGGCAAACGACACGAGCCCTTCGCGACGGACCCACTCTTGATCGACGAAGCGCTCGTCGCCGACGACGGAGTTCGTCATATGCGGCAGGCGTGATTCCGCGATCATGCCGATTTTGTGTTTGCCCAGCGGGATCGTCTCATGCGAATAGTACGGCTGCGATTTCAGGCCGGCGCCGGCCTGCAACTGCAGCATCTGCGTCGGTTCGTCGTACGTCCAAATGCGTGCGATCGCCCCGTGCAGGTGCTTCACGAGCGCTTCGGCACAAGCTTGCAGCTCTTCCGCGAGCGTCTCTCCGTTGGTGAGCGAACGCGAGATATCGGCCGAAAGCTCCAAGAGACTTAGCCGCTCGTCGAGCCGACGTTCCGCATTCTTGCGATCGGAAATGTCGCGGAGGTACGCGGTGAACATCGGCGGACCTTCGCCGGAAATGCGGGTGATCGCCAGTTCGGCCGTAAACTCCGTTCCGTCGGCTCGCAAGGCCGGGAGTTCCAGACGTTGATTGAGGATCGAGCCTTGGCCGCTCAACACATGTCGCTTCAGTCCTCCACGATGCCGGTCGCGCAAACCGTGCGGCACAATGAGGTCGCCCAACTCGCGACCTAGCACTTCTTCGCGACGATAGCCGAAGGTGCGCTCCGCGGCGGGATTGAACTCCACGACGCGGCCGTCGTGATCGCACGAGATAATGCAATCGAGCGCCGTTTCGAGAATCGCCGACTTTCGGGCTTCGCTCGCCTCAAGCTGTTTCTCCACAGCGCGGTCTTCGGTGACGTCGCGAAATACGAGCACCGCGCCAAGCATGTCGCCTTGCAGTCCTCGGATCGGCGCCGCGCTGTCGGCAATGGCCCGCTCCGAGCCGTCGCGCGCGATGAGCACCGTGTGGTTCGCGAGCCCGACGATCGTTCCCTCTTTCAGACTTCGCAACGCGGGATTTACCACGGTTTCGCGCGTCGTCTCATTGACGATGTGAAACACCTCTTCCAGTGCCTTGCCCGCGGCGTCCTGTTGTCGCCAGCCGGTAAGCGCTTGCGCGATCGGATTTAAGAAGGTTACTTTGCCCGCGACATCGGTCGCGATCACGCCGTCGCCGATGCTGGCCAGCGTCACGTGCAACTGCTCGCGCTCGCGAAACACGGCCTCGGCGGCCTTTCGGCGTTGCTCGAAAGATTTGTTGAGCAAGTTGACGAACACGGCCACCATCATCAGCCCGACTGCGGCCGCGGTCATGCCGGTAATCACGGCCGTACGAAATTGCCGAGCAAACTGCCCGGCGCGTTCGTCCATGAGGCCGCGTTCTTCGTCGATCATGGTCGCCGCATGCGCGCGCAAGAGGTCCATGGCGGCCTTGCCGCGCCCTTCCAAAATGGCCGTTCGAGAGGCCGCGAAACCTTGCTGATCGTGAATCGCCTTGTTCTGATCGAGAATCGCCAACCGCGCATCCACGAGTTCGCGCAACCGTACGAGATTTGCTTGCTGCGACGGGTTGTCGACCGTGAGGCGGCTCAAGTCTTCCAATCGCTTATGAACCGACGCCTTGGCCGTCAGATACGGTTCGAGAAACGCGGCGTCGCTGGTAATGAGATAGCCGCGCTGGCCGGTTTCGGCGTCTTTCATCAGCGACAACACGTCGCTCAATGCCCCGATCACCTCGTGCGTATGTGCGACCCACACCGCGTCGTCGTGCAGTTGCCGCGTACGGTATACGGAGATGCCGCAACTGCCGAGAATCACCAGTACCACGAGTCCCAATCCGACCAGAACTCGCGCACCGAACAGATTATTCATGACGACGAAACGTTCCTAATTCACGACGAATCCGCTGCAACACGATCGACGAAGACGCAACAACAATCTCCGCTGCGAAGCGTAGCGTCCCATCGTAGAGTGCGTGGGCTCAGCGAACAATCGACCGTGGCAAGGTGGCAGAATCTAAGCCGCAACGGCCGGTGGGTGGTCGATGATCGACCAACATCGGTAGGTCGCGCCTGTTTCTACCCAAGATCACAGGCGATGCGTCGCCCCGTGCGCGACGATTCGTACGCCGCATCGAGGATGGCGAGCGTCGTCCTCGTCGAATCGGGCGTGTTGCGGCAGGGGGCGCCGCTCGTGATCGACGCGAGCCAATCGGCCACGACTGCCACGCCTCGCGCGCCGCCGTAGCCGGGCGTATCGTCGGCGGCGATCGTGAAGGTTTCTTCCATCGCATGCCACTGCGGTTGAGGGCCGTGAATCTCCAGTACACCCGAGGTTTGCGGCCGGGTCGGATGCCAGTGTACCCAGCGTTCCGTGCCCCGAATCGCCCAATGACTTTCGCCCGCCCAGCGCGGAAGCCAATAGCCGCCGGTGAAGGTCGCCAACGCGCCCCCTTCGAGATCCAAGAGCACGGTGCCGCCGTCTTCCACTTCGGCGGGCGTGGCCCCGAAGACGCCGAGCCGAGCGGTTACGCCCTTGATCCTGCGCTCGGTGACGTAGGGCAACAGATCGAGGTAGTGGCATCCCAGCCAGTTAAGAAAGCCGCCGCCGCTGACGGCCGGATCGAAGAGATAGTGGTCCGGCCCGCGACGTCGGATATCGCTCGTAACGAAGGTCATTTCGACGCTGATCAGTTTGCCGAAGCGATCTTCGCGCACCATTTCGCGCAGCCGATTTGCGCCAAGATCGTAGCGCCACATGTAGCCGTTTTGAAAGGCGGTGCGATGCTTGGCGACCGCCGCCACGACGGCATCGAGATCAGCGGCGTTTCCGCCAACCGGTTTTTCGCTCAGCAAATGTTTGCCCGCTTCGGCGAGCTTCACTAAGGCAGTGGGGCCCTCGTTGTTCGGCAGCGTCACAAGGGCCGCTTCGAAACTACCGCCGGCGATCAGTTCGTCGACCGTCGTAAAGCGAGGCACCTCGGCGAAACGCTCTTCCAGGCTTGTGAGCGCGCCGTCGAACGCCGGCACGATCGCGGTGATCGCAATCGCATCACGGAAATTCTCCAACGTAGCGCGCCAATGCGCGCCGTGCGGATGATCGATGCCGACGAGTGCGAGGCGCAGCGGAGAAGCCATGACGTGATACCGTCGCCTGACTTATTCTCCCCTCGCCCCTTGCGGGAGAGGGGCAGGGGGTGAGGGGTAGGAACTAAGTATGGTAGTCGGCATTCAACCGCACATATTCCGCCGTGAGATCCGTCGACCAGAAGCGAATCGATTCGTCTCCCTCGCCGAACGTCAGCAGGATGTGCGTGTCGCGATTGTTCTTGATGCTCTCGGAGGCGGCCTTGCGGTCAAACTCCCGCGGCGCGCCGTCCTCATACAGATGGATATTGTTCACCCAGAGATGAACCCGCGCCGGATCGAACGGAATGTTTGCGTAACCGGCGGCCGAGACGATGCGCCCCCAGTTCGGGTCGGCCCCGCAGATCGCCGTTTTCACTAAAAGACTCTCGCTCACGCTCTTGGCGATCGAGCGGGCTTCGTCGCGCGTTCGACACCCTTGCACTTCGACCTGCACGAGGTGCGTCGCCCCTTCGCCGTCGGCGGGAATCGCAATGGCGAGCTCTTGGCAAACCTCGAACAACGCGGCCTGAAACGCCGACAGGTCGTCCCCCGCGAGCGGCGCGGAGTTTGCCGCGCCGTTGGCGAGCAGAAGCACGGTGTCGTTGGTGCTCATGTGACCGTCGACGCTAATGCAGTTGAAGGTCTCATCGACCACGTCGGCCAGCATCGATTGGGCATCGGCAGGCTCCAAGGCGGCGTCGGTCATGACGACGGCGAGCATCGTCGCCATCTTCGGCCCGATCATTGCGGCCCCCTTTGCCATGCCGGTAATCGTCACCGATTTGCCGGCGACGTTGAGCGATCGCGTCGCGACTTTGTGCCGGGTGTCGGTGGTGAGCATGCCGCGAGCGGCGGCCGTGAGCGAGGCTTCGTCCGTGCCGAGCTTCCCGGCGACGTCGCGAATCCCCTTCTCAATCTTCGCCGTCGGCAAGAATTCGCCGATGATGCCGGTCGAGAGCACGAGCATTTGTTCGGCCTGAGCGCCGCAGGTCGCCGCCGCGAGTTCGGCCATCTGCTTGCAATCGGCGTCGCCGCGCGTGCCGGTGCAGGCGTTGGCGTTGCCGGAGTTGATCACCACGCCGCGCAGGCCTTGGCCCGGCGTCAAGCTGCGATCCCATTTCACGGGCGCGGCAAACACGAGATTCGTCGTGTAAACGCCGGCCGCCACCGCGGGGCGATCGGAAACGAGGAGCGACAAATCGAGTTTGTCGTCGTATCGCTTGATGCCGCAGTAAACGCCGCCGAGTCGATAACCCTGAGGAACTGCCATCTCGATTTTCTTGCTCGATGAAGGGGAGCGTACCAAGGCCGAAACCGAGCGACCGTTGTACCACGCGAGCCGCCGCGGCTAAAGATACCGCGGCGAGTTCCAAGGTTCGCCTATCGACGAACTGCGAGCGGCGGGGTTTATCGCCGCCGTCTTCCTTGGTTTGTGAAACTCAGACCGCGGGGATAAACCCCGCAGCTCGCTCTATGGAGTTCGCAACTTTGGCTACTCGCCCGGGTAGGGCACTTCTTCGCCGCGCATTTCGCAGAGTGCGTTGTGGGCAGCCCGTTGTTCCGACTCTTTCTTGTTGCGACCCCAAGCCGGTGCATAGCGATTGCGGCCGATCACGGCGGCAATCTGGAAGCACTTGCTATGGTCGGGCCCCTTCTCGTCGAGAAGTTGATAAGTCGGCGTCGTGCCGAACTCACGTTGCGCAAGATGCTGAAGCACCGACTTGTAGTTGCCCGCGTGCTCTCCGTCGACGGCCACGTCGATTTCCGGGGCAATATGGCGTTCGATCATGTCGCGCACGGCCGCATGCCCGCCGTCGAGATACACGGCCGCCACGAGCGATTCAAATACGTCGGCCAAGAGCGATTGCGGGAGACCGTCGGCGATCGACATCCCTTTGCCGAGCAAGAGAAATTCATCGAGCCCGAGCCGCTGGCTGACCTTGGCGCAGGTGATGCGGCTCACGACGACCGATTTGATTTTCGTGAGTTCCCCTTCCTGGTACTCGGGAAACCGATGGAAGAGGAGCTCGCAAATCACGGCGCCCAGAATGGAGTCGCCGAGAAATTCCAAGCGTTCGTTCGACGCCAAGCGGTGCTGAGCGCCGGAAGCATGCGTCAGCGCCGATCGCAATAGCGAACGATCCTGAAACGTATACCCAATCCGCTCTTCACAAACACGAAACAATTCGTCGCCGTCGCCGACAAGGTCGGGAGCGGGCGCTTCATTCATCCCCATAAGGTGCGCTGGAGGCTGAATAGGGGAAGAGGCACCGAGCCGATTCGCCGCGATCTGCTTGCAGTGAATCGTCGCCGGAATCGCCGCCGCGATTCGCCGAGGAGCCCGTTCCCGCACCCAACCAAATTTAGGTAAAGGTGGAGGTTCGAAACTGACCTAACCCTAATTAGCGGGCCAAGTTTTGTCAACGCCGGAGGAAGCGGTGCGGGGCAGGGCCGAGGGGTTGGCGAAGTCGAAACTGCATTCATTCAGCCCGCGTTACTCACCCCTGCCCCCCGACCCCTTTTCCCTGCCTCGCCCTTACGAATCGTCCAGGTGCAAGATGGCCGGCCGCGCGGCAACTTCTCTCTCAGGCTGCATTTGGGGCTGGTTCAATGCTCATCGCTTGCCGGCATGAGCGATGAACCAGGCCCAAACCGGTCCGTAGAATTGTTTTGACGTCGAAAGTTTCCGGCGACGTGCAAAGCGTTCTCAAGAATGGGCAGACAGGAGCAGGCAAGTTCGCCCGCTCCTTAATATCGCACAAGTCAACTGGTCCACATCCAGGGAGGATTGAACGTATGTCGCACCTCACAAATCGCGGAAAATCGGCTTCCGCCATCGCGCTCTTCGGGGCCGTCGCACTGGGCGGCGGATTACTCTGGAGCCAATCGCACTCGGCCGAGCAAGTGCCCGCCACAACGACCGGCGGCACGGTCATTGCCGGCCCGGCCATCGATTCGCCGGCCAACGAAAAGGCGAAGTCGCATGCTTACGAGCTGTCGTCGGCGTTTCGCAGCGCCGCGGCGACCATTCTGCCGTCGGTCGTGACGATCGAAACCGAAACCAAACCGCACGCCGTACGCGGCGGCGGAGCCCTCCGCGGACGGCCCGGCATGCGTAACGGGCAGAACCCGTTTGAAGGAACTCCCTTCGAACAATTCTTCAGCGAAGAAGACCTCGAACGGATGCAGCGCGGCATGCAGCAGCAAACCCCGCGGCAATCCGGCGCCGGCTCCGGAGTGATCATCGACAAGTCGGGCATCATTCTGACGAACAACCACGTCGTCAACGGCGCCGACGTCGTGACCGTGCGCCTGGCCGACGGTCGCGAATTCACGGCGACCAACATCAAGACCGATCCGCAGACCGATCTGGCCGTGATCAGCATCGAAAAGGCCGGCGATCTTCCGGCCGCCAAGCTCGGCAACTCCGATGCTTTGGAAATCGGTGACTGGGTCATCGCGGTCGGCAATCCGTTCGGCCTGGAGCAAACCGTCAGCGCGGGCATCATCAGCGGTAAGGGTCGGCAGATCGGCGCCGCGCAACGGGCCAACTTTCTGCAAACCGACGCCGCCATTAACCCGGGCAACTCGGGCGGCCCGCTCGTGAATCTCGAAGGCGAAGTGATCGGCATCAATACGGCCATCGCCTCCAACGGCGGCGGCAACGACGGCATCGGCTTCGCCGTTCCGTCGAGCTTGGCCAAGTGGATCACGCCGCAATTGATCTCCGGCGGCAAGGTCGAACGGGCCTACCTCGGCGTCGGCATCGAGATGGTGAATTCCGAACTCGCCGAAAAGTTCGGCACCAAGCGCGGGGAAGGGGTGCTCGTCACCGAAGTGCATCCGGATACGCCTGCCGCGGAAGCCGGATTGCAAGAAGGAGACGTGATCCTCGACTACAACGGCGTGAAAGTTCACGGACCGCGCGAACTGCAAGAGGTCGTTGAACGTTCCGAGTTGAATACGAAGCAACGTGCCACGGTGCTCCGCGACGGCAAGCAAATGATTGTGAACGTCGTCGCGAAGGCGCTGCCGCAAAACTTCGGACGCCCGACCGTTGGCAGAGACGACGAACCGAGCCCGGGTAAGGTCGAATCGGCCGAGCATGACGAACTGGGCCTGGAAGTAGCCGACGTGACGGCTGCCGAAGCCAAGCAACTCGGCATCGCCGGATCGGCGGGCGTGGTCGTGACCAACGTCACTCCCGACGGACCGGCCCACACCGCCGGCATCCGCGAAGGGATGCTGATCCGCCGGGTCGGTAAGGTGAATGTGACCGACGTCGAAGGCTTCAAGAAGGCCCTCGAGTCGCAACCGAAAGACGAAGGGGTGTTGATGCTTGTGCGAACGGCGCAAGGCAACCGCTTCGTCGTGATCGAACGGTAGCATTCTCAGTTACTCTCTCCTGAGACTGCCGCCGATAAAGCAACCGGCCGTCGATCGAAGGGTGTCCTGTGCGTGGTGTGGAGCCACAACCGGGATCCCGTCGGTCGCACGGCCGGTCGGCGTTTACAGCTGGAAAATCGCGGGATTTCGCGGGATTTGCGCCCCGCGGGTTCGATTGACCAGCCGTCGGCTTCAAAGGCCGAAGGCTTGACCGGCGCGCCGCGGCGCGAAGAATTACGGTTATCGAGACCCCCATCGGCGGAGTTTTTGCGAAGGGTTTGCCCCAGGCAGCCCCGAATGCAAACACCGTCACATGGAGGGGACATACCGTTTTCGTTCGCACCCGTAAGGCCGATTCTATATGTCTCGTTTCCCGCGCGCGGCACTCGGCTATTTGGGAAACACGACTTCACTGCAGCGACCATCGGCCGGCATCGCAAACCCATCCGGACCGATGGCGTGGGCCTTGGCAGGCTATCTCCTCGCACACGGGCGGCAGGTGCGGCATTACCATTCGCGCGCCTGCTACTGCGGACTGCAAGGGGCGATCACCGCTACAGGGAGCCCGGCGCGGCACCTTGATGCGTGGGTGATGTCGCGCGAGGCATGTCGACGCACGCTCATCGACGCTTATCAAGAGGCGCAGTTTGTGCTGGTGGAAGGGGAGTTTGAATCTTCGGTCGGCGATCCCGTGTCGCGTGCCGGCGGTTCGCTCGACGCCCTGTGCCGATTGCTCGACCTGCCGCGACTGGTGATTCTCGATGCGGCGCAAGCCGCCGATTGCCGAATCCCGCCCCGGCCCGACGCCGTGGACGGCGTGCTGGTCGACGGAATTCTGAGCGACGAGCAGTTCGCGCTCGTGCAAACGTGCCTGGAAGGAACGTGGGGCGTGCCGGTCGTCGGCGGGTTGCCGCGCGATGAAGGGATTCGACAGGCGCTCGTGTCGTTGCCGCCGGGGAGCGTGGTGCCGCATGCCGTCTGCACCAGCTTGGCCGAGTCGTTCGCGCGTTACGTCGAACCGAAACTGTTGGAGTTCATCGTCGATCGCCCGGCGATTCCCGCCGCAGGGGTCGCACCGGTCGAATATCGCAAGCTCTCGGCAAGCGATCGGCCGACGATCGCCGTCGCGTACGACGAAGCGTTTCGCGGCTATTTCCCCGATCAACTCGAAGCGCTCGAGCGCGGCGGCGCTCGCGTCGTTGATTTTTCGCCTTTGCATGACGAAGCGATTCCGGAGCGGGCCGATGTCCTGCTGCTCGGGTGCGGCCGTACCGATCGCCATGCCGCGGAACTAGCAGCGAACTTTTGCATGCAAACGTCGTTGCGCGAGTTTGCCCGTCGCGGCGGCCGCATCTATGCGGAAGGGGGCGGCTGTGCCTATCTCGGCCGTTCGCTACGCGGGGCCGACGGGTACGATTACCCGATGACGAATTTGCTGCCGCTGGCGGCCGTGCGCAGCGAACATGCCGGACCGCCGGAACCTCTGGAGCTGACGCCGGTCGGCGAGAATTGGCTCATCCCGGAAGGCCGCACGCTCAGAGCCTACCGCAGCCGCGCCTGGCGGATGGAACTCTTGGAGCCGATCGAAACGCTCCACGAAGTCGACGGCGCACCGACGCTCGTCGCCACGGGCAATATCGTCGGCGGCACGCTGCAAGTGCATCTCGGCGCCGCCGACCTTCTCCCGGCGCTGCTGGAGCCCGCACGCTTTGAGCTGCCGCTTCACTCGGTCGTCACGGTCTGACCGACGTACAAGTCGAGCACCCGGCTCTGCACCTTGATGGCGCGGAAGAGCGTGAAGAAGTCGTCCTGCGAAAGCTCGTCGGGATTGCTGAGCGCGAGCGTTTCCAGGTCTTCCGTCATCGCGGCGTGCTGATCGGTGACCGATTGTAGCCGGAGCCCGGCCCGCACCCACGCTTCGTAAAGTTGCTCGTCGTCGAACAACTTGTCGAGGTTTTCGACCATGTTGGAGAGCAGCAGGCAGAGCCGTGCCACATCGCGCGGCGGCGCTTCCGGCTGGAGTTCTTCAATGCGCGCGGCAAGGTCTTGGCAGGTCATCATGGATGTCTTGCAACCGTCGTAGGTGTCGAGCAAGGGTGAGCGTCGGTGAGGTGCGGCAGACAGGCGGGAATCGGCAACCGGGCCGATGGCGAAGGCAGGCCGGAAGGACGGGCGGCGGCGAACTTGCGAGCAGTCCGCCGACAAGAGCAACCCTAGGTCAGAAACGCCTGGGGAGCAAAAAATTCGGGCTGCCGCGGGGCAAAAACGCGTATCGGGCCTCACAGCCGTTACGACCATCGGCGGCTGCGGGAAATGCCCCGTGGCCGCGAATGCCTCGGCTCAGCCGCTGAGAATTCCGGCGATTAGGCCGATGGCAATCATCGTTTCGACCACGCCGAGCACCTGCAGCGTGCGCGGCTCGGCCGTGGCGAGCAGTTGCTGAAACTGTTGCGGAAATACGCTCAGCGCGAACCCTTCGAGCAGAAACATCGAAAGAGCCGCCAGGGTGAGCCAGCGAACCAAATCCATCTTCGGGTCTCCTTGAGGCGAGACCATTCTCGCCGCTTGTGACCGCGGGCACTACCGATATAATCGCGGTTTCCCCTTACTTTCAGACACTTTCAGCATGGCACACCTCGGCGTCAACATCGACCATGTCGCAACCGTGCGGCAGGCCCGGCGCACCTATGAGCCCGACCCCGTGTGGGCCGCCGCGCTCGCCGAACTCGGCGGCGCCGACGGCATCACGCTGCACTTGCGCGAAGACCGCCGACACATCCAAGACCGCGACCTCCGCGTGCTCCGCGAAACGGTCACGGTAAAGCTCAACTTGGAAATGGCCTGCGAACGTGCCGTCTGCGATATCGCCTGCCAGGTGAAGCCCGAGCAGGTCACGCTGGTGCCGGAGAATCGCCAGGAAGTCACGACCGAAGGGGGGCTCGACGTCATCGCGGCCCGCGATCGCACGGCCGAAACCATCAAGCGTCTGCACGACGCCGGCATGATCGTGAGCTTGTTTCTCGATGCCGATCTCAAGCAGATCGAGCTCGGCAAACAACTGGGCGCCGACGCCGTAGAACTCCACACCGGTTGCTACGCCTTGGCGAAGCCGGGCCGAGCGCGCGAGGCGGAATTGGTGAAGCTTACGGTCGCCGCGAAGGAGATCGCTGCCGCGGGGATGACCCTGCACGCAGGCCACGGCTTGAACTACCAGAACGCTCGGGCCGTCGCCGACATTCCGCACATGGACGAGCTCAACATCGGCCATAGCATCGTGGCCCGAGCCATCATGGTCGGCTTCCAGCAGGCCGTGCGCGAGATGAAGCAGCTCATTCAGTAGTACCCGCAACGACAACAAAACAGTACCGCAACAACACAGTTACAGAGATTGCAGAGTTCCATGAGCACTAAAGGTGAAGCCTACGCCGGGCTGTCGGTCGCCATCACGACGCCGTTTAAGAACGATGAAGTCGATTACGCGCTGCTACGCGAACAGGTCGAATTCCAAATCGCGGCCGGCACCAAGTGCGTCGTTCCGGTCGGTACCACCGGCGAATCGCCGACGCTCTCGCACGATGAACATGAGCGCGTCGTCGCCGAAGTGGTCGATGTCGCCAAAGGCCGCATCAAGGTGATGGCCGGCACCGGCTCGAATAGCACCCGCGAAGCGCTCCGGCTCTCGAAGCGGGCCGAGAAAGACGGCGCCGACGCGTTGCTCATCGTCGCCCCCTACTACAACAAGCCGACGCAAGAAGGCTTCTATCAACACTACAAGGCGATCGCCGAAGCGGTCGGCCTGCCGATCTGCGTCTACAACATTCCGGGCCGCACCGGCAAAAATATCGAGCCGGAAACGATCGTCCGTATGGCCGAACTGCCGAACATCGCGCTGGTGAAAGAAGCGACCGGCCAGATGGATCAGGCCTCGGTCATCACGGCGGCCACGAACCTCACGGTCCTCTCGGGCGACGATAGCCTGACGCTGCCGCTGATGTCGGTCGGCGGGCGCGGCGTGATTTCGGTGGTCGGCAATATCGTGCCGAAAGATATGATCGCGCTCTGCGCGGCCTTCGACGCCGGCAACTTCGCCGAAGCGCTGAAGTGGCATAAGAAGCTGTTTCAGCTATGCCGCGACATGCTCGGCCTCTCGACCAACCCTATTCCGCTCAAGGCCGCGATGCGGATGCTCGGCCGCGACACGGGCGAACTCCGCCTGCCGATGACGCAACTCACCGGCGCCGAAGAAGCCAAGCTCCGCACGACGCTGATCAAGTACGGGCTGATCGGGGCGAAGTAATTGCGAGCGGCGGGGTTCACCCCCGCCGTCCGGTGACATGGAACTCAGCAGAAGACGGCAGGGATAAACCCTGCCGCTCGCCTCGGCATTGAGAAAAGTTGCAAGCCTATGCCGCGCGCCCTGGTGCTCTGCGAGTACGCAACACTCAACGGCGGCGAGCGTTCCCTCCTGGCGGTACTGCCGCACCTGCAGGGGGCCGGATGGGAGTTTGACTTTTTAGCGCCGCAAGACGGCGCTTTGGCAAACGCACTGCGCGAGCGAGCAATTGCGATCGTCGGACGGCACGATGCATTGGCCGATGTTGTAAGTCGCCGACATTATGGTTTGCTCCACGCCAACAGCTTGGCGATGTCGCTGTACCTCGGCGTACAAACGAGCACCCTCGGCGTTCCGACAATCGGCCACCTACGCGACATCGTCAAGTTAAGCGCAACGAAGATCGCGCAACTCAACCAGAATACGCGGCTCCTTGCAGTGTCGGAAGCCGTGCGAGCGCATCACGTCGCCCAAGGCCTCGACGCCGCAAGAACGCACGTCTTGCACAACGGCATCGACACGACCATCTTCTTCCCCACTCCCCTTGCGGGAGAGACCGTGTTTTCTCGCCCCTCTCCGCTTGCGGGAGAGGCGGTGTTTTCTCGCCCCTCTCCGCTTGCGGGAGAGGCGGTGTTTACTCGCCCCTCTCCCCTTGCGGGAGAGGGGCAGGGGGTGAGGGGTAAACCCGACCACCACCTCCGCACCGAGTTGCAACTACCGTCGAACGTCAAGCTCATCGGCATCATCGGGCAAATCATCCTGCGTAAGGGGCAAGACACGGCCCTAACCGCCGTCGCTCCGCTGCTGCAAGGCGATCCGAATCTCCATTTAGCAATCCTCGGCGAGCGGCATTCGGAAAAGCCGGAAACGGTCGAATACGAGCTCAAGCTCCATGCGATCGCGGCCGAGGCGGGCATCGCCGATCGCGTGCATTATCTGGGCACGCGCAGCGACGTGCCGCGGATCCTGCCGCAGTTTACGTTGCTGCTGCACATGGCCCGGCAAGAGCCGTTGGGGCGGGTATTGCTCGAATCGGCCGCGTGTGGCGTTCCGGTCGTTGCGACCGACGTCGGCGGGACGCGCGAGATCTTCCCGCACGCGGCGGACGACGGGGCGCTGCTCGTGCCGGTCGACGACGTGGTCGCCGCGCGCACGGCCGTGCAATCGATCCTGGCCGACGCTGCGCTCGCCCGGCGCATGGGAAGCGCAGGACGACGGCGCATTGAAGCGGCGTTCTCGGTCGAGCAATCGGCGGCCGGGCTACTGCGGCACTACAAGGAAGTCTTGGCGAGCGTCGAGCCGTAAGGCCGACGTGTGGTTGCAATCAGAAGACACGTCGGCCTTACGGCTCGACGCTCGCCCCAATCACGTGCTATCAATCCTCCGCTTTGCTGCCGTCGCCGCACATCTTCACCACGCGCGGATCGAACCTGCCGACAACGTCGACCAGGTCACGCTGCTCGCGCATCACGTCGAGGATGTTCTTGTAAACGCCCGGCACTTCGTCGGCGCCGGCCGAAAGTACGCGCACTCCCTTCTTCTCCAAGTCTTTCTGCGTCGAACGCCAGGTAAACTTCTCACGGGCCGCCGTGCGCGACATTTGCCGGCCGGCCCCGTGCGAGGCCGAGTTCAAGCTTTCGGCGTTCCCCTTGCCGCGCACGATGAACGCCGGATCGGCCATCGAGCCGGGAATTACGCCGAGTTCGCCGGCCGCCGCCGGGGTCGCCCCCTTGCGATGCACGATAAGTTCCTCGCCGCCGTGCGTTTCTTTCCACGCGAAGTTGTGATGATTCTCCACGCCCGCAATGATCTCGGCTCCAAGCAAGTTGCTCACATTGCGGTGGATGCAATCGTGATTTGCCGCGGCGTAGTCTCCCATCAGGTTCATCGAGTCCCAGTATTCGCGCCCTTCCTGCGTATCGAGGTCGAGCCAAGCCAATCGGCCGACCGACTCGTACTTGCGCGGCAGCTGATTGCGGGCAATTCCGCTAAACACCGAGCAAACGGCTGCGCCGGTGCCGCGGCTGCCGCTGTGGGTCAAAAATGCGGTATACGTGCCGGCTGCCAGGCCGAGTTCCGCGTCGTCGTGCTCCAACGTTAGCACGCCGAATTCGGCAAAATGGTTTCCCGAGCCCGAGGTGCCGAGTTGTCGCCAAGCCTTGTCGCGATTTTCGCGCGTCACGCGACTTACGGTCCAATCTTGGTCCATCACCGCGTGCTCGAGAGGCTTGCGATATTCACCGCCGACGCCGAAGCGCGTGCCGTTTTCCAGCGCCGCGTCGAAGCGCGATTGCTGCTTTTCTTGATCGAACAAAGCCGGCGGCACGTCGAGTACCGAGAGCTTCATCCGGCAAGCGATATCCACGCCGACGGCATACGGCACCACGGCGTTGCGCAAGGCCAATACGCCGCCGATCGGCAATCCATAACCGACGTGCGCATCGGGCATCAGCGCACCGGCGACAGCCTGCGGCAGCGAGCACGCTTCCTGCATTTGGCGAACCGACGCTTCATCGATGCCCGCAGCGCCCCACGTGCGAAACTCGACCGACTGCGGCGTCCAAACGGCGCCATGATCAATGAGCTCGCGCGCAAGCGACCCGAAAACGCCGTCGTCAACGTGCGCATCCGGGTCTTCCACCACAGCGCGAATCGACTTCTTGATGTCGAGCGAGCGGAGCAAGTCTAACTTGGCGGCGGCATGAATGGCCTGCAGCGCGGCGGGTACGCAGAGGGGCGGCACGCCGAGCTTTTCTAATTGTCGCGGATTCATGCGACGTTCCGTGTCTCAAGAAATGTGAACCGTTTTGCTTACGATACATTCCAAGAGGGGGCGTGTCGCAGGAATGTTCGGGGCGAGCGATGTCGGCACGATGAAAACACGAGCGCGCGAAAAAGCCCCCGGTCGTAGACCGGGGGCTAAATATGGTCATCCGATTGGCGAGCGCCGTCTGGAACAGCGGCGTCGATTACCAAAACTACGCGCTGAACGACTTGCCGCAACCGCAGCCCTTCGAGGCGTTCGGGTTGTCGAAGCGGAAGCCGCGACCGTTGACGTCGTCGCAGAAGTCGAGCGTGGCGCCGTCGAGGTAGAGGTCCATCTTGCGATCGACCACGACCGGCAGCCCGAAGAAATCGGCCTTGTAGTCGGCTTCCGGATCGAAGTTTTGGTCGAAGCCGATCTTGTATTCAAAACCGCTGCAACCGCCGCCGGCAACGCCGAGACGCAGGAACGCAGCCGTGTCGAGCTTCTGCTCTTCCATGATGCGCTTCACTTCTTTTGCGGCCTTTTCGGTCACTGAAACTGCCATCGCCGTGTCCTCGTATCGAAAACAAGAAAGTTGGTGAACTGCTTTTTGACAATCGCTTATGTGGAAATTATACCGCGCCGGCAAATTTCGGAAAGAGCGGCGTTTTCCGGGCAATCAGGCCATGCTGCTCAAGCGGCGCAGTTGCCGTACTGCGTCGACCGTGAGGCGGATCGCCGCATCAACGTCGGCTTCCGTATTAAAGCGACCCAACCCGTAGCGGAGGCTGGCCCGCGTGAGGTCGTCGCTGAGCCCTAGGGCCCGCAGCACGTGGCTCGGCTCGGGATTGGCCGAAGTGCAGGCGCTCCCGGAGCTCACGGCCAGCCGTTTCATGCTCATCATGAGAGCCTCGCCGTCGACGTAGGCAAAGCTCATATTCAGGTTGCCGGGGAGCCGCAGCCGCGTTCCATCGCCGGCCGCTCGATCGAAGGAGGGGCCGTTGAGCGATACGCCGTCGAGCTCGCCGGTCAGCCCCGTGAAAAGTCGTGCCCGAAGCGATGCGAGCCGTGGCGATTCTTCGGACATCTCGGCGAGACAAAGCTCCAAGGCCCGAGCGAGCCCGACGATGCCGGGTACGTTGAGCGTGCCGCTGCGGAAGCCGGCTTCTTGTCCGCCGCCGTCGATTTGCGCGGCGAGCCGCACCGCAGGCGCGGAGCGACGTACGTAGAGCGCGCCGATTCCCTTCGGTCCGTAAAACTTGTGGGCCGTAAAGCTCATTAGGTCGACGTTCATCTCGGCCACGTCGATCGGCACTTTGCCTACGGCTTGCGTGGCATCGCAATGAAACAGGATGCCGCGTTCACAACAGAGCCGGCCGATTTCGGCGATCGGCTGCACGACGCCGATTTCGTTGTTGGCGGCCATGACGGAAACGAGAATCGTGTCGGGCCGGAGCGCATCGGCCAGGCGCTGCAGATCGACGACTCCGCAAGTTTCGGAACCGATCTGTTCGACCGGCACGAGCGTCACCGCGAAGTCGCGGCGCGAGAGTTTGTCGAGCACGTCAAGCACCGACTTATGCTCGGTCGTCAAGCTGACGATGTGGTTGCCCTTTTTGCGGGCCCTCTCCGCCGCACCTTTCAGGGCGAGGTTGTTGCTCTCCGTCGCCCCGCTGGTGAACACAATCTCGCGTTCGCCCGCGCCGATGCCGCGCGCGATGGTCGCGCGGGCGCCGTCGACGGCATCTTTCGCTTCCCAGCCGAAGGGATGATTGATGCTCCCCGGGTTGCCGTACTGCTCCGTGAAGTAGGGCAACATCGCCTCGACGACCCGCGGATCGACCCGCGTCGTGGCGTGGTTATCCATGTAGATGCAGTCGTCGGGCATAGCACGAGAAGAACGAGTAGGGTGGGTCGAGCAACGCGAGGCCCACGCGGTGCTCGATGTCGACAAATAACCGCGTGGGCCTCACTTCGTTCGACCCACCCTACACTCTACCCAAAGAGCGCCTTGAGACAAATCGACGACCAGGTCTCGAAGCCGCTTAAATCGGCCAGTAGTTCGTCGATCGGCCGGAAGCCGCACTCGATGATTTCCGTTTCCCGCGGGCTCACGCGCGGCTCGGCCACGTCGAAGATGTGCACCACGCCAAGATGCACGCGCCCGACCGGCGACTCATCGTCGTTGATCAGGCCGACGCAGCTCTCGGTGTACGCCGTATCAATCGCTACTTCTTCGGCCAGTTCGCGCCGTAAACCTTCTTGGTACGGATCGGCCCCGGCAATCGAGGTGTCTTCGACCGAAATGTGGCCGCCGATGCCGACGCTGCGCTTGCTGTGGAGCCGGCCTTCCCCTTGCCCTTTGCCGCGCGTGTATTGGAAGATGTGCGTCCCGCCGGCGGCGTCGACATGGCGGAAGATGACGTAGGGAATCAACTGCTTGAAGGTCGGGTCTTGCTCCATTTCGGAGCGCGGGCGGTAGCTCACGTTTTCCGGCCGGAGCATTTCCGACAAGTAGCGGTCGGCTTCGGCGGAAAATCCTTGGAAGTGTCCGATCTTATGGAAGACGGGAGTCGGTACGACCAGCACTTGTTCGGTGAGCACTTGCGACACGAGCGAAATCCTTTCCCGGGGAGTTGAACGAGCAGGGGCCGGGGGCTTGCGAAACCGCAAGCGGGCCGCGACGCACAGGCTGATATTGCGTCGGCCGTGGGCTGCCGCAGTATAGTAATAACGGCACGTGAATGACAGCGCCCGCCCGCGCCGGCCCCGCAGCAATCGCACCCCGTAAGAGTATGCAGCCATGAACAACGCCCAACGTGAAAAGCAGATGGCCGAGGCCGAGGAGCTTTTGCGCGATTTCCGCTCGCGCGCGGGCTTCGCTAAGGGGCTCTATTTCGGCAACTACCGCAGCGACCGGCTCGTCGCCTACCCGAAGCCGGAACTTGATGAAACCACGACGGATATGGAGACCGAACTCCGGCAATTCTGCGCGACGCAGATCGACCCGGTGCGGATCGACCGCGAGGCGATGATTTCCGACGACGTCGTGTCGGGGCTCGGCAAGCTCGGCGTGCTGGGAGCTTGCTTGCCGAAGAGCGTCGGCGGCCGCGAGCTCACGCAAGCCTCGTATTGTAAGTTGCTCGAAGTGCTCGGCGGACATTGCGCGAGTACGGCGCTCTTCGTGAATGCGCACCACTCGATCGGCCCGCGGGCGCTGGTGCTCTTCGGCACTCCGGAGCAACAAGCAAAGTACTTGCCGAAATCAGTAACCGGCGAATGGATCAATGCCTTCGCGCTCACGGAGCCCGAAGCCGGCAGCGATGCCGCCAACGTGCAAACCACGGCCACGCCGACGGCCGACGGCACCGGTTACCTGCTCAACGGCCAGAAGCGCTGGATCACCAACGGCGGCATCGCGCAGGTGCTCACCGTGATGGCCCGCACACCGGTGCCGGGCTCGAAAGAAACGAAGATCACGGCCTTCATCGTAACGCCCGACATGCCGGGCTTCGAGGTCGTCGAAAAGCGGATGAGCAAGATGGGGGTGCGAGGCAGCGCAACAGCCCGGCTCTCGTTCAAAGACGTATTCGTGCCGAACGAGAACATTCTCGGCAAACTCGGCAAAGGGTTGAAAGTGGCGCTCACGGTGCTCGACTTCGGCCGGACTACTTTTGGCGCGAGCTGTACCGGCGCCGCGAAGTATTGCTTGAGTCGGGCCGTGCAACATGCCAATAGCCGTGTGCAGTTCGGCCAGACGCTCGGGCAGTTTGAGCTGGTGAAAGAGAAGATCGCCTACATGGAGGCGGGCATCTTCGCGATTGAAAGCGCCACGTACCAAACGGCCGCGCTCATCGACTCCGGCGACGAAGACTACATGCTCGAGACGGCGATGCTCAAGGTGTTCGCCACGGAAACGCTCTGGAAGATCGTCAACGACACGTTTCAGATTTACGGCGGCAAGGCGTACTTTACCGACGAACCGTTCGAGCGCATCCTGCGCGACGCGCGGATCAACCAAATCGGCGAAGGTGCCAACGATGTATTGCGCAACTTTATTGCGCTGGTCGGCATGCGCGACGTCGGGCTGGAGCTGCAAGGGGTGCTCGAAGCGGTGAAGAGCCCGCTGGGCAACTTCGGCAAGATCAGCCACTTTATGGCCCGCAAGGTGAGCTCGCTCGTGTCGTCGCCGGAGGTGCATGTGCGCTCGGCGGAGCTGAACGACGACGCGGCCCAGCTTGGGCGCGTCGTCGGCAAGTTCGGCGCCGCGGTCGAGGCGCTCTTACGCACGCACCAAGAAGCGGTGCTCGACAAGCAATACTTGCTAGGCCGCGTGTCCGACGCCGCGACGGAACTTTACGTCTGCGGCTGCGTGCTGAATCGACTCGACGCCCTGTGCCGCGACGAACACGGCGACGAAACCTGCAAGAAGCGCCAACTTCAAATTGCCCGCTACTATCTCACCACGGCCCGCCGCCGCATTCTGGCGACCCTCGACGGGCTGTGGGACAACGACGACGACGCCACGACGACGATCGCGAACCTGGCGCTGAAGGGTTAGCGTTCAAAGACTTGGGCGAGCGGCGGGGTTGATCCCCGCCGTCTGCCTAATGATCGCACGGTAGCAGGACGGCGGGGATGAACCCCGCCGCTCGCCCAGAACTACGGCGTATTCAGCTTGATCGACAACTCGCGGAGTTGCTTCGTGTCGACCGTGCCGGGGGCTTCGGTCATCATGTCGGCCGCCTTCTGCGTCTTCGGGAAGGCGATGCAGTCGCGGATGTTGTCGAGACCGCCGAAGAGCATGATCCAGCGATCGATGCCCAAGGCGATGCCCCCGTGGGGCGGAGCGCCGAATTGGAGTGCGTCGAGCAAGAAGCCGAACCGTTCACGGGCCGTCGCTTCGTCGATCCCCAAGAGTTCGAACACCTTCGACTGCGTCTCTTGGTCGTGAATACGAATGGTGCCGCCGCCGGCTTCGGAGCCGTTGATCACAAGGTCGTACGCCACGGCACGGGCCTCGCCCGGCGCGTTCGTGAGCATCGGCAAATCTTGCGGGCGCGGGGCGGTGAACGGGTGATGCATGGCCGCCCAAGTCTTCGACTCTTCGTCCCAGGCGAACATCGGGAACTCGACGATCCACGAAAAGTGCATCGTCTTCGGATCGTAGAGCTTCAGCTCCACGCCGAACTTCTTGCGTAGCCCGTAGAGCGCCTTGCAGGTGACCTCGAACTTATCGGCGATGAAGACGATGAAGTCGCCGGGCTCCGCGCCGAAACGCGTCGCGAACTCGGCAAGTTCTTCCGGCTTGAACTGCTTGGCGATCGGCGAGGCGAGCACGCCGCCGGCTTCGACCTTGAACCAGGCCATCCCTTTGCAACCGAAGTCGTGTTTGACCCATTCGGTGATTTCGTCGATGGTCTTGCGCGAATACTTTTCGGCCGCGCCTTTGGCGTTGAGCCCGCGGACTCGTTCGCCGGCCTCGGCGGCGGCGCGAAACACGCGGAAGTCGCACTTGGCGGCCAGGTCCGTGGCGTCGACGATCTCCAGCCCGAAGCGGCGATCGGGCGCGTCGTGGCCGTAGCGTTCCATGGCTTCGTCGTACGTCATGCGCGGCAGCGGTAGCTGCACATCGAGCCCAAGCGTCTTCTTCGCGACGCGCTCGACCAGCCCTTCGATAATGCCCATCACGTCGTCGGCGGTGACGAACGACATTTCGACGTCGAGCTGCGTGAACTCCGGTTGGCGATCGGCGCGCAGGTCTTCATCGCGGAAGCAGCGGGCGACCTGTACGTAGCGGTCGTAGCCGGCCATCATCAGAATTTGCTTGTAGAGCTGCGGCGATTGCGGCAGCGCGTAGAACTTGCCCGGGTGTACGCGGCTAGGCACCAGGTAGTCGCGAGCGCCTTCAGGCGTGCTGCGGCCGAGCATCGGCGTTTCGACTTCGAGAAACTGATGCTCGTCGAAGTAGTCGCGCATTTCCTTGACGATGCGATGCCGCAGGATGAGCGTTTGCTGCATCTCGGCGCGGCGCAGATCGAGGTAGCGATACTTCAGGCGCAAGTCTTCGCCGGGGAGGTCGCGCTGGCCGGGCGTGAAGGGAGGCGTGGCGCTTTTGTTGAGCAGCGTCAGCTTCGTGGTCCGCACTTCGACGTCGCCCGTCGGCAGCTTGGGGTTCTTCGTGCCGTCGGGCCGGGCCGAGACTTTGCCGTCGACCTGAATGACCCACTCTTGGCGGAGCGACTTCGAAAGCTCGAGCAGCGCGGGATCGGAATTCGTCGAGAACACGACCTGCGTCTTGCCGTAGCGATCGCGCAAATCGAGAAACAGCACGCCCCCTTGGTCGCGATAGGTATCGATCCAACCGCAGATGGTGACTTCTTGGCCGACGTCGGCGGCCCGCAACTGACCGCAAGTATGGGTGCGTAACACGAATCGCTCTCGATAAGAAAAAGCCGGGGACGCTACAGGGAGACACCTGCCGAAGGCAGAGAGTTCGGCATTGTAGCCGGCAGCCCGAAAGCGGGGAAGATGAGGAGCGGCGACGGATGTTAGAGCGGGCGGCCGTTCCAGCGGACGAAGCCTTCTAGGGCGTAGTATTCCGGCAGGCCGAGCCGGTTGTAGACGTCGGCCGTGCCGCGATTGCGGTCTTCGGCGCGTTGCCAGAATTCGCGACTATCGCTCCCCGGAAACAGGGCCGAATCTTTTTGCGATTCGTGTCGAAAGATCGCCTGCTTCTTAAGTTCCAAATCGCGCGGGCTCAGCGGCACGGCGATCTCGATCTCGTGCGGCGCCCATTCTTGCCAAGCGCCGCGGTAGAGCAGGGCCTCGGGACGCGAACCGGTTTGTTGTTCCATCTCCCACAAGGCGCGAAAAATCGCCGCGGCGCACACGCGGTGCGTGCCGTGCGGGTCGGAAAGATCGCCGGCGATATAAACCTGCCCCGGCCGCACGCGCTCCAGCAGTTCGCGAATGATCCGCACGTCGTCATCGCCCACCGGATTCTTCGCGACGGTGCCGGTGCGGTAGAACGGCAAATCGAGAAAGTGCAAATGCTCTTCGCGGCAGCCGACCACCTGCGCGCCGGCCTTCGCTTCGCTCCAACGGATGAGCGCTTTAATCTTGCGCACGGCGTCGCCATCGGGCTGGCCCGGCCTCTTCTCGGCGAGCGACTCATGCACGCAGCGCTCGACTTCGCCGGTGCGCACCGTGTCGATGCCGAACAGCCGGTTGTATTCCGTGACGAGGTGGGCGACCTGCCGGGCGTCGTGATCAAAGACGGCGATATTGCCGCTGGTCATATAAGCGATGTGCACTTCGTGGCGGTCCTCCACCAAGCGAATCAACGCGCCTCCCATGCTGATGACGTCGTCATCGGGGTGCGGGCTGAAGCAAATCACGCGTTGCGGATCTTTGCCGCCGGGGTGGTAATTGATCGTATCCATCTGCATGCGAAATACGCGATGGCACACGGCGTGCGCCGGCCCGTGCAGCGCGAGAAGTTGGTGCAAGTTCTGCGAGCGGAAGTCGTCGTCGTCGAGCTTCAGCAGCGGCTTGTTCACCGTGAGGCTGAGCCAGAGCACGGCGCGGCGGATCATCGCATCGGTCCATTCCACAGGCCCGGCGACCCACGGCGTGGCCAGGCCGGTGAGTTGGTCGCCTGCCGCCGAGTCGACCAGGACCGTCGCATCCGGGTGCTGCTGCAAGAACGACGCCGGCACGCGCTCGATCGCCGGCCCTTCCACCGCTTCGCGAATGATCTTCGCTTTGTGACCGCCGAGCGCAACAAGGAAGACCTTGCGCGCTTCAAAGAGCTTGTCGATGCCGAGCGTCAGGGCCTGCATCGGCACGTTCTCGTCGCCGAAGAAATCATCGGCGGCGTCTTTGCGCGTGAGCGGATCGAGCGTCACAAGGCGCGTGCGGCCGTGACGCGAGCCGAACGGTTCGTTGGCGGCGATGTGCCCGTTGCGCCCGATACCGAGGAGCTGAATGTCGATCCCGCCGGCTTCGTCGATCGCCTCGTCGAAGCGGCGACAAGCATCGTCGACATCGGCCGGCGGAGTGGCTCCGTCGAGAAAATGGATCGCCGCGGGAGGAATGTTGACGTGCGCGAAGAAGTGGTCCTGCATCCAATGTCGACGGCTCTGCAACTGCTCCTGGGGAACTCCGTAGTATTCGTCCGGATTGAACGTCACCACGTTGGAAAAATCCAAGTCCTCGTCGCGATGCATTCGGATCAATTCGCGATAGATCCCCAGCGGCGTCGAACCGGTGGTGAGGCCGATCACGGCCTTTTGTCCTGCGGCGGCCCGTTCGCGAATGACGCGAGCGACGGCCTGGGCCACGGTGCGCGCCAGTTCCACGTTGGAACTGAACACGTAACAGGGCAACCGCGTACCGGAAACGCGTGCCGCGCCGGCGCATGGCGAGAGTTTGGTGAGGGTATGCATAGACTTCTAGTATTGTCGCCCGAATCGGGAAATCAAAGCCGTAGTTGAGCGAACCAACATCGCGCGTCATAATTCGCCGAGTCGCAAGCCTTCTCGTTTTCCGCGGAGCAAGTCGCCATGATGGAGCGCGAATTCAAGCTGTATGGATTCACCATGCATTATCTCCGGCTCTTGGCCGAAGATGTGCCGGAAGAGCAAATGGCCTACATCCCCGCGCCGGGCCTCAATCATCCGGCGTGGTTCATCGGGCACTTGGCGGTGTGCGCCGACTTTGTGCCGAAGCTCTTGAGCCAACCGACAATTTGTCCGCCGGAGTGGGACGAACTGTTCGCACCCGGCTCGGTTCCGACGACCGATCGGAGCCGATACCCGAGCAAAGCGGAACTGCTGGCGAAAAACGAAGAAGCGTTCGTGCGCAACCCGAAGCTCATCGTCGAAGCGTCGGAGCGCCGGCTGGCGATGCCGCATGGAATCGAGTACTTCACGCCGCTCTATCCGACCATCGGCGACATGCTGGCACACCTCATGGCGACGCATCCGGCCTGGCACCTCGGACAATTCTCCACTTGGCGACGGCTGCAAGGGCTGAAGGGTGTGATGGCGTTTCCGTGAAAAGGGAAGAATTCAAGCGAGCGGTTTGCGCTGGTTTACCTTCGGCGTAGAATGTAGTCGGGTTCTCTATCCCAGGGTGTCGGGCCATGTCGCAAGCTTCCGATCTGTTTGATTCGCAACTTTCGAGATTGCCGACCAACGAGCGCGCCGAGTTGGCCCAACTGTTGTTGCAATCTTTGGACGATTCCCAAGATGCCGACGCGGAAGCCGCGTGGCAGGAGGAGATCGCGCGACGGGTTTCCGAAATTGAAAGCGGCCGCGCCGTCGGCCGACCCGCCGATGAGGTCATGGCGGAGCTTCGACGACGGCAGCCATGAGCAAGCTTGAGTTCTTGCACGAAGCTGCGAGCGAGCTTGAAGAGGCACGCCATTACTACGAGACTTGTCGCCAGGGGTTAGGCACCGAGTTGCTCGACGAAGTCGCCGCCTGCTTGGCATGGATCCACGGTGATCCGCTCCGCGGTCCGCAACATCGAAAAACCTCGGTGCGCGTCTGCTTGTTGCGCCGATTCCCGTACGGCCTATACTACCTGCCGACCGACGACATCGTTTGGATCGTCGCAGTGGGTCACCATCGTCGTCGTCCCGGATATTGGAAGAGACGGGTCCCGTAGAGCGACGCTCGCCGGTATACTTTTCAGCACATGTTCCGCGATCGACGGTCGTGGATTTTTCGTGTCGGCAGGTTCTTGTCGGCCCCTCGCCCCTCACCCCTGACCCCTTCGAACATCGCATGGAAGCAGCCGCACTCGAATTTCTCAAAGAGCTTCTCAACACGCCGAGCCCGTCGGGCTTTGAAGGGCCGGGGCAGGGGGTCGTGCGGCGATATGTAAAATCGTTCGCCGACAAGGTGACCACGGACAGCCACGGCAACGTCATCGCCGTAAAGAATCCGGATGCTCCGTTGCGGCTGATGTACGCGGGGCACGTCGACCAGATCGGCTTACTCGTGCAGTACATCGATGCCGACGGCTTCATCTACTCGCAGACTATCGGCGGCTGGGATCCGCAAGTGCTCGTCGGCCAGAAGATGGTTGTGTGGGCCGCAGGCGGGCCGATCAACGGCATCATCGCCCGCAAGCCGATCCACCTGCTGAACGACGAAGAGCGCAAGCAGGTCGTGAAGACGAAGGACCTGTGGATCGACATCGGCGCCAAGAACAAAGAAGAGGCGGCGGCGCTGGTGAAGGTTGGCGATCCGGTGACCATGGACCTCGGTTTCCGGCCGATGCTGAACAACATGGCCTCGGCCACGGCAATGGACGACAAGTGCGGCTTGTGGGTCGTGATCGAAGCGCTCCGCCGGGCCTCGGCGAAGAAGCTCGATTGTGCGCTCTACGCGGTGTCGACGGTGCAGGAAGAAATCGGCCTCCGCGGCGCGCAGACGAGCGCCTATTCGGTCGATCCGCACGTCGGCGTCGCCGTCGACGTAACGCACGCGACCGACTGCCCGACGATCGACAAGAAGCAAGAAGGGGATGTGAAGCTCGGGGGCGGACCGGTGATTTACCGTGGCCCGAACATGAACCCCGTCGTCGTCGAGCGACTCATCAAGGTCGCCGGCCAAGCGGAGATTGCCTACCAAGCGGCGGCCAGCGGCCGTGCGACGGGGACCGACGCCAACACGATGCAAACCTCGCGCGGCGGCGTGGCGACGGGACTCGTGAGTATTCCGAACCGCTACATGCATAGCCCGGTGGAGATGATTTCGCTCGACGACATTGATCGCGCGGCAGATTTGCTCGCGGCGTTCGCTTGCGATTTGAAAGCGACGGATACGTTCATTCCGTAGTTGTCGAGCCTAGATTTTGGCCGGCCAAAAGTTGCCTGGAGATTGCTCGTCCACATTGCTAATGTGACGAGTTGATCTTTGGCAATTCATCGTAGTCCGCCAATCCGTGGCGGAAGAGCACGTTGCGTCGTCGCGCGCGATGGCCGTCGGCATTAATCGGGAAGGCCCATTTCCGCCGCGGAGCGGCGGACTACTTTGACGTAAGTCGCTGCTCGGATTTGAGACTTACGTCGACGGTATTTTATGCACCGCGCAGATAACCGAAACTATCTGCGCACAACCTCAAAACCCACAAGGGGTGCGCAGATAACTCGAGTTATCTGCGCACGACGAAATTGGGATTCGACGTAAGTCAGATTCGCGATTTAGGACTTACGTCGCTTTCCAGACACGTCGGCCTCACGGCTCGACGCTCGCCCCGGACGATTGCGATATACGGAATGCCACGGAGGGCGTTCCCTACAGAAATGTCTAGAGCCGCATCACGGCGTTGCCGGAGACACGTTTCACGAGCCGGCGCATTTCGAGGACGCTGATCGTCGTGAGCACCTGGGCCACGGCGAGGCCCGTGCAAGCGATCAGGACATCGACCGTCGTCGGCGCACCTTCGCCGATGACGGAGAGCACGAGCTTTTCATTGGGGTTGAGCAGCAGCTCGGCCGGTTTGTGAATGGTGGGGCCGTCGGGATTGGCGCTCGGGGCGGCTTCGGGCAGGGGGCCGAGCTCTTCGAGGATGTCGTCGACCGTTTCCACGAGCTTCGCGCCGTCGCGAAGAAGCTGATGGCAACCATGCGACAAGCGGCTATCGATCCGGCCCGGCACCGCGAAGACGTCGCGGTTCTGCTCCATCGCGTGACGTGCCGTGATGAGGGCACCGCTACGAAACGCCGCCTCGACGACGACCACGCCGAGGGACAGCCCGGCGATGATCCGATTGCGTTGCGGGAAGGCGCCGCTGAACGGTTCGGCACGCAGCGGCATCTCGCTGATGAGCGCCCCTTGATTGACGATCTCCAGCGCCAAGGCTTGATGCTCGGGCGGGTAGATCTTTGATAGGCCGGAGCCGAGCACGGCGAACGTGCGACCGCCGGCGTCGAGCGCGCCGCGATGGGCGGCCGCATCAATGCCGCGAGCCAACCCGCTGACGACGGTGACGCCGGCCCGAGCCAGCGCTTGGCCGAGACGTTCGGCCGTTTGCATGCCGTAGCTCGTGGCGTGCCGGGAGCCGACGATCGCCACGGCCACGGCGTCTTGCGGCTTGATCGTCCCTTGCACATACATGATCGACGGCGGGTCGGTGATCTCGGCGAGCCAGCGCGGATATTGCGGCGTCCCCCGGGCGATAACGGCGACGCCCGCCGCACGGCACGCATTGAGTTCTTCTTGCGGATCGAGCTCGCTCCGGCCGCGAAGAATGGAGTCGCTCAGCTTCGGCCCGATGCCGGGGACGCTCTGGAGTTCTTCTTCCGAGGCTTGAAACACCTCGGCGGGCGAACCAAACCGCTCGAGCAGAGCTTGCGAAAGCCGAGGACCGACGCCGTCGACCAGAGCCAACCGCATACGGGCCAGAAGGGCCGAGTCAGCGTCGTGAGCATGGTCACCCGGGCCGACGCGATCGGAGGAGTCGTTGTCGGAGGAGCGTGCGTCGCCGTGGTCCATCAGGCCGAGTCCCGCGCTTTTGAGGGTGCGAAAGTCGGGCATTATAGGGGGATGCGCCGTTTAAACCTAGTCGGCAATCGGCGAGCTTGGGCGCATCCGGCGCTCTACGCGACGACCGCCGCGGAGTCGGCAAAATCAACGGCGGCGGGGATGCGGGGAGTCGCGACTTTGGTCGGGACAGAGTCGAGAAGTTCGTGCCTTCGGACGCGGACTTCGCGCGGCGCATCGACGGCCACTTGCACGCGACCGCGACCGATGTGCGTGATCGTCACGCGAATGTCGTCGCCGATCATGATCGCTTCGTTCGTCTTGCGCGAGAGCATCAACATGGCGGGTTCCTCCTGAAAACGTCGAATTCCTACCGACTTGACGGTTCAATGGTGCGAGTCTCCAGAAGCTAGCAGCCGGGCGCTAGCGTTTGATGAGCGGAGATTGGGAACTCGAAGAGGCCGCGACATCGAACTCAAAAGGAGGGGAGCAGTTGCCGTGATTCAAGCTGCATCGCACGGTGAACTTGAGCACGAAGCGTTTCATTTTGCGAAGCGCGCGCGGAGCGAAACTTGATCACTGAGTAGATGTTGCGACGGAACGGCAGGGCGATTTTCGAGCAGATTTCCCTTGCGACGACCGTTTCTGGATAACTACGCCGGAGCAATCGCTACCCCTGGATTCCATCAAACTTTCTCGCAGCGGCGACCGATCAAGATGCCCGAGCCTTCGCGGAAACAGAACCGAATACCCCCGACAACCAACGGTGCGGCGTCAAAGTCGTTACCGTCGGCAAGTTCGGCGGCACCGGCCGTTTCGGCTCCCCAAAGAACGTCACTTTCCGCCGTGCCCCGAGACCGTGGTATGTTATTAAGTTCCGGAGTCGCCGGTAGCTTTGCAGAAGTACGTCCGATGGGGTTAGTTCATCCGCCGCTGCAGTTTTCGCTCGGATTGCCGTACGGCGCCGTGCTCCAGGAGGCGGGCGTCCAGTTCGTCGTGGTCAGCAAGAACGCCACGGCCATGCGCGTGCTGCTGTACGACCATGTCGACGATCGCGAACCGGCCGACATCATCCACCTGAATCCCGAGCTCGACCGGTGGGGAGACGTTTGGAGCGTGTTTGTGCCGGGCATCGGCGCCGGACAGCTCTATCACTTTCAGGCCGACGGCCCTTTCGACCCGGCCCGCGGCCACCGCTTCAACGGCAAGGCCCGGCTGATCGACCCGTATGCCCGCTCGCTGGCCGGGAAGTTTCTTCCCTCGACCGACGGCATCATTCGGCCGCCGAAGTGCGTGGTGATCGACGATACGTTCGACTGGCAGGGGGACCGGCATCTCAAGCGCAATCTATCGGAAAGCGTGATCTATGAGATGCATGCCAAGGGATTTACCGCCGGCAAATCGAGCGGCGTCAAGCATCCCGGCACGTACCTCGGCATCATCGAGAAGATTCCGTACTTGAAGTCGTTGGGCGTTACGGCCGTCGAGTTGATGCCCGTGCACGACTTCCCGACCGAAGGCTGGATGGGCGAAACGCTGCCGCGCGTAAACTACTGGGGCTACGACCCTCTGGCGTTCTTCGCGCCGCACCGCGGCTATGCCGCGTCGAAAGAGCCCGGCGCTCAGTGCCGCGAATTCAAAGAGATGGTGCTCGAGCTGCACCGCAACGGCATCGAGATCATTCTCGACGTGGTGTTTAACCACACCTGCGAAGGCAACGAGCATGGCCCGACACTGAGCTTCAAGGGACTCGAGAACAGCGTTTACTACATGCTCGCGGGCAACGGCGAGCACTACAAGAACTACTCCGGCTGCGGCAACACCGTTAACGGCAATCATCCGATCGTCCGCGAGATGATCTTCCATTGCCTCCGGTATTGGGTGCACAACTATCACGTCGACGGCTTCCGCTTCGATCTAGCGTCGATTCTGAGCCGCAACCGGAACGGCGATTTGGTGCCGAACCCGCCGCTGGTGGAGCAGATTGCCGAAGATCCCCTCTTGGCGGATACGAAAATCATTGCCGAAGCGTGGGACGCCGCGGGCGCCTACCAAGTGGGCTCGTTCGCCAACCGACGCTGGGCCGAATGGAACGGCCGCTATCGCGACGACGTGCGCAGGTTCTGGCGCGGCGACCCCGCCACGCTGGGAGCGCTCGCGACGCGCTTATCCGGCTCAAGCGACCTGTATGCTTCGAGCGGTCGCCGGCCGTATCACAGCATCAACTTCGTGACCTCGCACGACGGTTTCACGATCAGCGACCTCGTAAGCTACTCGTACAAGCACAACGAGGAAAACGGCGAAGACAACCGGGACGGCGACAACCAAAACTACTGCGAAAACTTCGGCGTCGAAGGCCCCACGCGTCGCAAAGACGTGAACATGTGGCGCAATCGCCAGGTGCGCAACTTCCTTGCCACGCTTATGCTCAGCCAGGGCGTGCCGATGCTGGTGCAAGGGGATGAAATTCGCCGGACGCAGCGAGGCAATAACAATGCCTATTGCCAAGACAATCCGACCTCGTGGTTCGATTGGTCGCTCGTGCAGAAGCATGCCGATTTGCTTCGCTTCACGACGGCGTTGATCCAATTCCGCAAGCAGCAACCGACGGTACGCCGGGCCAGCTTCGTAAGCGGGCTCCTCGGCGACGACCACACCTTGCCGGACGTTTCGTGGTTTAACGCCGACGGGCTGCCGCACGATTGGAACCCGTTTGACCATAGCCTGATCAGCGTGTGGGGGGCGACTCCGAGCTTGCCCGGCACGAAATTCCCGGCACGACACGTGATGATGTTTATTCACGCCGGCTCGCTGCCGCGGGAGTTTAAGCTGCCGCAATTGGCCCGCCGGGAACCGTGGCGATTGTTCCTCAACACGGCCGCGGAAAGCCCGTTTGACGTGTTTCCAGAGCTCGACGGCCCCTCGCCGCCCGATAGCGGCAAGCTGATCGTACCGGCCCGATCGATGCTCTGCTTTGTCTCGCCGCCGATCTTCAAACCGGCGAAGTAGCTTCCGGCGGAGTGAGTGCCGCCGATCGGATGTGGCGAACTTTGCCGACGGTGCCGGATAGTCGTGCCGTGCAACTTCGGCGCGGGCGGCGTGTCATGCGCCGTCGATAAATACCCCTGGAGTAACGCTAACTCGCTTCGCCCAGGACGGGCGAATCTAAAAGCCGCAGGGAGGTTGCCGTGTCGTCACTTCGTTTGCTCACGGCCTGCGCGCTAGTCCTCGGCATGGCCACTTTCGTTCGCGCGGCGGATGAGATCGCTTGGCATACCGATGTGGCGGAAGCGGTCGCCGCTGCTAAGGAAAAAGACCTGCCGCTGCTGGTGTACATGACCTCTTCACACTGTCCGTATTGCGTGAAGATGAAGAACCAGACGCTCAGCAACGGGGCGCTGGCGGCCGAAGTAAACCGAGCATTCGTGGCCTTGACCGTGTCTCGCGGATCGGCGCCTGATTTGGAACGGCGCATGGCGGTGCGGGCCTACCCGACCACGATAATTCTTCGAGCCGACGAAAGCGAAATCGGCCGGGTGACCGGTTACGTCGCCGCGGCGCAACTGACCGGCTCGCTGCAACGCTTCTCGGCTCTGCATCTCGCGGCGAAGACGACGCCCGCCGCCGTGAAATAGTCGCAACGAACGGGCGGCTTCCTAGAGCAGGTTGTTTCGGGCGGCCCACACTGCCGCTTGCGTCCGATCGGTGACGCCGATCTTTCGCAACAAATGTTGCACATGCTCTTTAACCGTCTCGGCGCTGATACCGAGGTTCACGGAGATCTGCTTGTTAGTGGCGCCCGTGGCGAGGATTTTTAGAATCTCCTGCTCGCGGGGCGTGAGCGGAGCATGTTCGCCGACCGGCGGTTTGGACGCCTTGACGAAGTTGTTTAACCGACGCTGATCCGTCCGTTGCCACAGGGATTCGCCTGCGGCGGCCCGACGGACCGAGTCGAGCAACAAGTCGACCTCGGCCGATTTGTACAAGTAACCGTTGGCCCCGTCGGCGTAGGCCCGCGCTTCATGCGACGGATTATCGTGTGCCGAAAACAGCAACACGTTCACGGGGGGGTCTAAGGCTCTTACGGCGGGTACCACATTTAGGCCGTCTTCCTCGCCCACGCGAACGTCCAGCAGGAGAAGGTCCGGGGCGAGTTGCTGGACCATCGATACGAGTTCGCCGAGCGACGAAGCCTCGCCACACACGACAAATCCCGCAGATTCTAGGATGCTTTTAAGACCAGAACGAACCACTTCGTGGTCGTCGACTATCAGAACTCGAATCGACATAGGTGCGATACCGCTCGTGATAGTCCGTTCTTGTGCCAGTAAGACCAGGGGGGAATGCCGACCATGTGGATAGCACCATACCAGCCCGCAGGGTGGTGGTAAAGGCTCACTCCCCACAACGCCGGGCAACTTCTTCGACGTAATTTCGCAGCGCCGTTGGGATGACCTGGGGGTAAATTTGTTCGGCGTCGAGTCGGCCGGCTCCCCGTTGAGGGACGGGACGATGCCGACCTTTCCTAAAACTTTCATACGCGCGGACAAGAACAAAGAAACCGAAATGCCCGAAGCAGTTGATCTTTGGTTTGCCTCGTTTGCGGACTTCGACGGCTGCGACGCTGCGAAGACGGGTGCCGACCTACTCGACGATGAGGAACGGCGGCGGCGCGATCGCTTCCTATTCACGCGAGATCGCGACAGCTTCGCCTTGTCGCACGGGCTGCTTCGTCTCGTTCTGAGCAGTTATTCGAAGACCAATCCCGCGGCATGGACTTATGCCTGGAACGATTGGGGAAAACCTCGCATCGTCGAGCCTGCTGCGGAAGCTTCGCTTCGATTTAACCTGTCGCACACTCGCGGCGGCGCTCTCATCGGCGTTTCGCGAAGTCTGGAAGTGGGCGTCGATATCGAAGCGACCCAGCGCGAAACCTCGTGCTTGGATTTGGCAGACCGGTACTTTTCGCCGAGCGAAGTCGCAGCTTTGCGGCAGCTGCCGGACTCGCGGCAGCGCGAGCGATTCTTTGAGCTTTGGACGTTGAAAGAGTCGTACATCAAAGCGCGCGGCATGGGCTTGGCCATTCCGCTCGATCAATTCTCTTTTGCATTTCCGAAAGAATACGACCCGGCCGGCGAAGTCGTTCCCGCGATTTCCTTTACGCCGCCGCTGGATGATCAGCCCGAAGAGTGGCAGTTCGTCGGGCGTCCCGTCGGCGCGACGTTTCGCACGGCGGCGGCTGTCCGGTGCAGGCGCGACCAACAACTGCGAATGATTTGGCGACGTCTACGTCCCGGACCGGTTTCAGAGGCGGAACTGCTGGCCTAATAACGGCCGCAAAAAGAGAAAACCGCGCGGAGCTGATGCTCCGCGCGGTTGGAGAGTTTGATCGTTTCTAAACGGTCGGCTGCTTAGTAGCCCGATTCCGAGAAGGCGTAGGCGGCGACGTTCACGCACTTCGATTCTTGAGCACCGTCGTACGGGTAGGAGTTGCTGTCGCAGAAGTCGAAGGAATCGCCGAAGCTGCCGCCGCCGCTCATGGCACCGTGGCCGCTGACGCCGCTGTAGCTGTACGATTGGTTGATGTTGGCAAAAGCTTGGGCGACGTCGGCGAGTTCGGTCACGACCGAATCACGCACGCTTTTCAGGCCGACGATGACGCCGAGCACCAGTACGGTGCCGATCAACATGATTTCCGCCGAGACGATGGCACCGGCATCTTCGACCCACAAACGAGCAATAACAGTCTTCATGGCAAACCTTCCCCGTGTTCGCACACCCACCAGGTCGCAAGGGTAAACCGTTCTTCCTAGGAAGCTCGGAATGCGACAGTTACCGGCGAGTGACGTTTCGGATAAAAGCACCGCTCGTGCCGGAGGTGCGGTTCTGAACCGTGCCGGGAGTCGGAAAACCAAGCGGCGCACGGGATTTTGCGAGGTTTGGCAATTTCTTGCGCCGTTTCGAGGAAGTTTCGCGATGGAAACATGATGCCGGACCGCAACAAGCGGTGTTGTTTTCGGTAGTGAATCGGCAACGTCCTCGCGCGGCGCAATCGCTACGACCGTTGCGGCTGCGCCGAGAAAACTGTCGGTAACACATGCGGTCGAACGGACCGAAAGCTATCTATTGATAGGCGAGGTTTACGACGAGACGAATTCGGGCGACGACAGGCCATGTGTAGCAGCGACGGCATCAGCAGCGTCTTTCAAGCGCAACAAAGCCAAGTGCAGGCGCAGATCGGCGTCGCCGTCATTCGCAAATCGCTGGATGCGACCCAAGTGCAGGGGGACGCCATGGTCGAACTGATCCAAGCAGCGTCGGACATTGCCAAAGAGCTCGGCAAGGGCGTGCAGTTCGACGCACGGGCCTAGCCGCAGGCCAAAACCGGCCGTTGATTCGGCTTGCCCGTTTCGTTCCAATGATTCGCTCCTATTTGTTTGGAGCCGATCATGAAGCTTGTCTGCTACCCTGCTCTTGATGCCGACCGTGCCGCCTCCGTGCGCGAGGCTGCGGCGGGAGCCGAAGTTGTGCAAGCCGAGACAACGGCCGAGGCCCTGAGCGTCATCGCCGACGCGGATGCATTCTTCGGTAAGCTCACGCCGGACCTACTTGCGGCAGCCCGGCAATTGCGTTGGGTGCAGTCCCCCACCGCGAGCCTGGAACACTACATCTTCGACGAGTTGGTGGAGCACCCTTGTACGCTCACCAACATGCGGGGGATTTTCTCCGACGTTATTGCCGACCACGTCTTCGGCTACATTCTTTGCTTCGCTCGAAATCTGCATGTTTATCTCCGGCACCAGCAACAGCGGCTTTGGCAACCGATCGGCGATGCGGAAAACGCCGGACAAAACTTCATCTCCGGCCCCGGCCGGGCGACGCCGCGCGACCAGGCCCACCTGCATCTAGCAGACTGCACGTTGGGCATCGTCGGCCTGGGGGCGATCGGAGCGGAAACTGCCCGCCGCGGGTCGGCATTCGGGATGCGCGTGCTGGCGGTCGATCCGCTGCAAACTTCTGCGCCAGATTGCGTCGAGGCACTTTGGCCGATGGCCCGACTCGGCGACCTGCTGGCAGCCAGCGACTTTGTCGTCGTTTGCGCGCCGCATACTCCCGAAACCGCCGGAATGTTTGATCGAGCTCACTTTCGCAAAATGCGACGATCGGCGTACTTCATCAACATTGGTCGCGGCGCCATCGTTCGGCTCGACGATCTCGTCGCGGCACTGGATGCCGGGGAATTGGCCGGCGCGGCACTCGACGTGTTCGAGACCGAACCGCTCCCTAAGGAGCATCGCCTCTGGCAAATGCCGAACGTGCTTATCACGCCGCACGTAGCGGCCTGCTCGCCGCGTATCGCCGAGCGGCATCTGGCGACGCTGCTCGACAACGTGAGCCGGTTCGTGCGCGGCGAGCCGTTGCGTAACGTCGTCGACAAGAAGAACTGGTTCTAGCCGTGAATCCTATTCCTTGCGGAATACGGCGCCTTGATCGACTTCGGTAAAACCGAGCTTTTTGTAAAGCTCCACGGCCGGTCGATTGCTCAGCATCGTTTGCACTTCGATGAGCGCAATTTGGTAATTGCGAAGTTGCAGAATCGCCTCGCCGATCAGGTACATCGCGAGGCCTTGGCGTTGCAGTTCCGGGCGCACGACCAAGTCGGTCATTCCGGCCGCTTGCACGCCCCAGGCCGCCGACTGGGTTTCCATCATCCAAAACGTGACGCCGGCCGCAGCCGTCGTCGGCGGCAACTTTAAATCAAGCTCAAAGCGGAGGTGGGCGAAGTCCACGGTCGTCGACGCCTGCCACCAGGAGTTCGGCGGGGGATCGTTGATCAGTCGCAAAACAGCATTGCGCCGCCACTGCATCAGGCGCCGATCGACCGGGGGACGAAACGTCGCCGTCTCGCGATGCATCACGATGGTGCGATCGATCTCGCGATAACCGGCCGAGCGAAAGAATTCTTGGGCCGCGTGCGACGAATCAAGGACGCCGGGCAACTCGCTACCGCCGTACATGCCGAGATAGAAGCCGTTTAAATGTCCGATCCCGCCCGCATAAAGCACGCCGGCACCACGACCGCGGAGATACGCTTCGGCGCGCGTGAGTAGCTCGCGCCCGATGCCGCGGCGTTGGTAATGGGCGCGCGTCATCACGAGATGCGTCACTCCCATCTGCGTGGCAACGTCGGAACCTTCGTCGTTGGGGCCAAATGCCGCGTGAGCGAAGCCGACGGGAAGATCGCCGTCGCAGGCTACGATCAACCCTAAGGGATCGAAATACTGCTTGGCCAGAATCAGTTGATCGAAGATATCGATCGACATCGGCTGAGCCAGCGCGCGCTCCGGGGGCTGCGAGCGCCAGATGTCGACCAAATGCGGCGGATCAGAATTGCGAAACGTGCGGTAAACGATCGCCAAGCGAACCTCGAACAAACAAACCGGTGTGCGACGCCCTGAACATCGCAAGCCGGCAGGTTACCGCAACACGCCGAGAGTCACAAGCGAGGTTCCACCCCAGAAGAGTCAGGTTTGCTTCGGCAACTCGGAAACGACGCGCACTTGTACGTCGCCGTTTACCACGCGCACGTCGAATTGCGGTTGGACAATCGATTTGTGGAGTTGAAACTCGCCGTTGCGAACGTCGAACTGCCAACCGTGCCAAGGGCAGGTGAGAACGCAACCTTGCAGCGAGCCCTTTCCAAGCGGCCCCCCCTGATGCGGACAGACGCCGTCGAGCGCGTAAAACGCACCGTCGACGTTGAAGATCGCTACGATCTGATCGACGACGACGACCTCACGCCCCGTGCCAGGCGGTACGTCGGCGGATTGGCAAACCGTGATCCACATGCAATGTTTGCGCGTCGGGGTAGGGAGCGCCGCGCGGACGCGGCGGCTAAGCCCGACATGGGCGCTGCGCATCGTTCGGCACGACTCGAAGAGGAACCTTACTTGTCGATCTTGATTTTGCGCGCGTTGAGCGGCGGATCTTTGTCGAGCGGCAACAGGACCGGCTTGCCCGACTCGGCCGCTTTGTAGATCGCCAAGATCACTTCCACGGATTTGCGCCCTTCCTGACCATCGACGCTCGGCGTTTTGTTCTTCTTCACGGCGTCGAGCAGGTCTTCAAACTGCCGAGCATGCCCGTGATGGCCGATGGCCGTCGGGTCGCCGGCGCCGCCGCCGGTGCTCTTGCGCGAGTTCATCGCTTCGAGAATCATCTTGTCGCGCTTGTCGGCCTTGGCGAAATCCCATTTCACGAGATCTTCTTCTTCCATACACGCCGAGCCTTCGGAGCCGTGAATCTCGATTTTCTTGAGATACCCGGGAAACGCCGCGGTCGTGGCTTCCATCACGCCCAGAGCGCCATTGGCAAAGCGCAACGTGGCGACGGCCGTATCTTCCACTGCGATGCGCTCGTGCGCCAGCGTGGCCCATTGAGCACGGACTTCCACGACAGGGCCCATGAGCCACGTGAGCAAATCGACGCTATGGATGGCTTGGTTCATCAGCGCGCCGCCGCCGTCGAGTTCCCACGTGCCGCGCCACTTGCCGCTATCATAGTATTGCTGCGTGCGGAACCATTTGACGTAGGCATCGCCCATCGTGAGCTTACCGAAACGCTTCGCGTCGATCGCCTTCTTGATTTCGCGACTCGAATCATGAAATCGCGAGGGGAAGATCGTCGCCAACTTCACGCCGGCCTTATCGCAGGCGTCGATAATGGCATCGCAACGCTTGAGCGTGATCTCCAGCGGCTTTTCGACGATTACATGCTTGCCGGCCTTCGCAGCGGCAATGGCCGGCTCCATGTGGGCGCCGCTCGGCGTGCCGATCGTTACGACGTCGACCTTCGGGTCGGCCAACATGTCTTCCAGCTTCGCGTAGGCTTTGCATTTATAGGTAGCGGCTAGCTTCTCAGCGGCCGCGCCGAAATTGTCGAAGCAAGCGACCAGCTTCGCGCCCTTGATGTCTTCAATCGCTTTGGCGTGGAAATTCGCGATCATGCCGCAACCGATAATGCCGAAACCGAAAGGCATGCGAAGTGTCCTCAAAGTAGAAGGAAACGGCCTGATCGCCGTGCGGGTGTCGTGGGAAGCGGCGATTATAGGCCGCGCCGCTGCGCAGAGCAAACCGGCAGTCACGGGAACAATCCTACATGCGGCTCGCCTTTTCGCTTTACTACTTGGCCGCTAGAATTCCGGCACGATGTGCGCCGTGGCCGCTAAAGAGGTCGGCGCCGCGGAGCGATTACGATCGCTCGCGCGCCGCCTTGATTCTGAAAAAGGCTTCGACGAAGTATTGGCCAGCCTGCACGCAGGACATGGAGCAACGCTCGACGGAGTTCGGGGGTCGAGCTGCGCGCTCGTGGCGGCGGCTCTGGTGGGCCATTGCCCGGCCACGCTTTGCGTCGTTTGTCCGCATCCGGCCGATATCGACGAATTCTGTGACGAGCTCAACGTTTTCACGGAGCTGCGCGTCGAAAAGTTTCCGGCGTGGGAAACGCTCCCCTCGGAATTGATCGTCCGCGACGAGGTGTACGGCGACCGCATGCGGCTGCTCAAGCGGCTTAGCGACGCCGATCGGCCCAGGCTCGTCGTCACCAGTATTCAGAGCATTCTGCAGCCGGTGCCGCCCCCACAATTGCTGGCCGCTCAAACGCGCCGCATTCGCGCCGGCGAGACCATGGAGCCGGAAGCCCTAGCGCGCTGGCTGGTCGAACAAGGGTTTGAGCATACCGGCGCAGTGCAACTTCCCGGCGAGTTCTCGTTGCGCGGCGGAATTCTGGATCTGTTCGCCCCCGACTGGTTCGACCCGGTGCGCGTCGAATTCTTCGGCGACAACATCGAATCGCTCCGGCGGTTCGATCTTGCGACGCAGCGCAGTTTGCAGCCGCTCGATACCGTCGACGTCACCGTGTTGCGGCCCGATGCGGCGCGCGGGGAGCATGTGGCCGCTTACCTGCCGAAGGGGTCGTGGGTCTTGCTGGTCGAGCCGCACGAGCTCGAAGAGGAGGGGCGCCACTACCTTTCTAGGCTCGACAAGCCCGACGAACTGTACACCGTTTCCGATGCGCTGCGGCGGATGTACTCGTTTCCCTCGGTAACCGCCTCGGCCATTTCGACCACCTCGCTCGAAACGACGTGCCACCTCCGCATCGAGTCGGTCGAGCGATTTAGCGGTGATATCGGCAAGGTAAGGGGCGAGTTGGAGAGCATCGGAGAAGGACAGGACCTGTTCATCGTTTGCACGACAGAAGCCGAGGCGCAGCGTCTGGCCGAGGTGTTTGCCGGGACCAAACCTGCCCAAACCGGGCGATTGCACTACCCGATCGGATTTCTGCGAAGCGGGTTTCGTCTGCTGAGCGACAAACTCCTACTGATCAGCGGCGGCGAACTCTTCCACCGCGAGGAAGTGCGTCGCCCTTCGCGACGTCGACTCGGCCGCGTAATCGACAGCTTTCTCGACCTTCGCGAGGGAGACTACGTCGTGCACATCGGGCACGGCATCGGAAAATACCGCGGCATGCGTTTGCTGGAGAAAGACGATCGGGCCGAAGAGCATTTGGAGCTTGAGTTCGACGGCGGGACGAAGATTTATGTGCCGGCCTCGAAGATCGACTTGGTGCAGAAGTACGTCGGCGGCCAAAAAACTCGCCCTCCCTTAGCGAAGATCGGCGGCGCCACGTGGGCGAAGAAGAAAGCGTCGGTGCAGGAAGCCGTGCTCGACATGGCCGCCGACATGCTCGATCTGCAGGCGGCCCGCGCCGTGCGGCAAGGCATCTCTTTTCCAGAAGACACGGAATGGTGCCGAGAGTTCGACGCGTCGTTTCCCTACACGGAAACGCCCGACCAAGCCGCGGCGATCAAGGCATCCAAAGAAGACATGCACTTGCCGCGTCCGATGGATCGGCTGATTTGCGGTGACGTCGGTTACGGCAAGACCGAAGTGGCGATGCGGGCCGTCTTCAAGGCGGTTGATGCGGGCTTTCAAACGGCGGTGCTCGTGCCCACGACGGTGCTGGCAGATCAACACGGCCGTACGTTCCGCAAGCGGATGGCCGAATTCCCGTTCAAAATCGCGGTGCTCAGCCGGTTTTGCACGCCCAAAGAAGAGCGGGCGATCATCGCCGGCATGGCAGACGGCTCGCTCGACATCGTTATCGGCACCCATCGCATGGTGTCGCAAGACGTGAAGTTTCATAATCTCGGCTTGATCGTAATCGACGAAGAGCAACGCTTCGGCGTCGGCGTGAAAGAACGACTTAAGGCGCTCCGGCACGTCGTCGACGTAATGACGCTCAGCGCTACCCCGATTCCACGAACCCTGCATATGTCGCTCTTGGGGCTGCGCGATATCTCCAACTTGGAGACGCCGCCGGCCGACCGCTTGGCCGTGGAAACACGTGTTACGCGTTTCACCCCCGAGATCTTCCGCGCGGCCGCCCTGCGCGAATTGAACCGAAACGGGCAGATGTTCTTCGTGCACAACCGCATCCAGGACATCAAGCAAGTCGCTCATCGGCTGCAATCGATCGTGCCCGAAATGCGCATTTGCATTGGCCACGGCCAGATGGGGGAAGGGGAACTGGAAGAGGTGATGCTCGATTTCATCGCCCACAAGTTCGACTGCCTGCTAGCGACGACGATCATCGAAAGCGGGCTCGACATACCCAACGCCAATACGATTTTCATCGATGAAGCCGACCACTACGGCTTGGCCGATCTCCATCAGCTGCGCGGGCGCGTCGGCCGGTACAAGCATCGCGCCTATTGCTACATGTTGCTCGACGAAAACAAGCCGCTGACCACCACGGCTGCCAAGCGCCTGGCCGCGATCGAAGAGTTCAGCGAGATGGGTGCCGGCTTCGCCATCGCCATGCGCGACTTGGAAATTCGCGGCGCCGGCAATATTCTCGGCACCGAGCAAAGCGGGCACATCGCCACGGTAGGCTATGAACTCTATTGCGAGTTGCTCGAAAAGACGGTGCGACAGCTGCAGAACTTGCCTCCGAAGGAGCACGTCGAGGTCAACATCGATCTGCCGGGCGAGGCATACCTGCCGCGACGTTACGTACCGGACCAACGGCACAAGATCGACCTCTATCGACGGCTTTCGCGCGTTTCCACCCTGCAAGATCTGAACGATCTTGCGACGGAAATGCTCGATCGGTTCGGCCCGCGACCGGAAGCAGTCGATCGACTCGTGGCCCGGATGGAACTGCGCGTGCTAGCACACCGCTGGGGCGTCGAATCGATTCATCTCGAAGAGAAGTTCGTGGTGTTCGGCTACAACGATCGAGCGAAAATCGAGCGGCTAAGCAAGCATCTCAAGGGCTCGATTCGCATTGCCGACGCCAAGAGCGCGTTCGTGCCGATGCCCGTTCGTGCGATGGATGCCGACGCGACCACGGCGTTCATTAAATCACTGTTGCAGCACGACTAACGTCTTCCTATACTCCCGCCCGCAACGACGGTAGCTGCGCGAGCCCCGCAACGCTTTCCGGCTCGCCGACGTTGCGACATTTGCAGGAAGCAAATGCCGGCCCTGGACCACTCGGACACATGAGAGTGCCCGTGACCCGACTATTCTATCTGACCGTCGCCAGCCTCACGCTTTGGGCGGCCGCCGCACAGTGGCTGCCGCGCGAAGGCCTGCCGACGCAGCTTTCGTTCGGCCCCGATGAGGCCCGTGCGCAATCGCCGGCCTCGCCGCTCTTCCCGCAAAACGCCGCCGCACCTACAAACGGCGAACCTACCCCGGGGGGCGTTTCCAACGGCGCGTTCTCGCCGTCGCCGTTTGTCGGTTCGGGACAGCCTCCCGGCCCCGTCGTTCCGTCGACCGGCACTCCATCAACGAGCACGACGCAGCAATTCTCATCGCAACCGCCGTTGTCGACCGTCGGTCCCATTTCCTGGCAACCGGCGGTGCAAGAGCTCGAAGGGGCTAAAGTCGTCGCACGCGTCGGGGGGGAGATCATTCTCGCCGGTGAAGTCACGGCTTCAATTAACAGCTATTTGATTCGCACCAAGCAAGATCGCAACAGTCCTGAAGTGCAGGCGCAGCTCGACGAATTAATGAAGATGCGCACGATGCAACTTGTCGAGACCCGGATCATCGTCGCGGAAGCTAAGCGTAAGATTCCCGAAGAGGGCTACAATAATGCGATGCAGAAGTTTGACGAAGAATTTTACAACAGCGTCGTTCCGCAAATGCTGAAAGAGCGCAAGCTCGGGAGCGCTCAAGAGCTCGACGCGTTGCTCCGCAAGGAAGGGACGACGCTCGAACGAGAAAAAAGAAGCTTCGCCGAGCAGGTCTTGCAAAACTCTTGGCTCTCACAAAGCGTGAAGGTCGAGCAAGAAGTGACGCACGCGGACATGCTCCGCTATTACCAAGAGCATTCTAAGGAGTATGAGTTCGAAGCGAAGGCGCGCTGGGAACAGATTTCCATTCGCTTCGATCGACATCCGACGAAGGCGGAAGCCTACGCGGCAATCGCCGCCGCGGGCAACCAAGTGCTCGACGGCAGACCCTTCTTCGAGGTCGCCAAACAGGTTTCACACGGTTCGACCGCCGAAGAAGGGGGCGCGGTCAAATGGACGACTAAAGGCAGCCTCGTCTCACACGTTCTGGACCAAGCATTGTTCACGCTCCCAGTCGGCACGCTGAGCCCGATATTAGAAGACGAGCGGGGCTTCCATATCATTCGCGTCGTCGAACGCGTGGAGGCCGGTCGCAAGCCGTTCACCGAAACGCAAACGGAGATCCGCAAGAAGATCACCGAACAGCGTAAGGAAGCGGCCCGAGTGAAGTACCTGGCTGAAATTCGCAAACATGCGACGGTTTGGACCATCTACGACAAACCGCAAGTGGAAACGGCCGCAGGTTCGGCCGGCGGATCACTCCGATAGCGATGTCGGTCAATAATTGCCCGAGTTCGCGGGCATCATCGCGCGTACAATTGCACGCTTCGCGCGCCATTCTCGACCGCCGTATCCGCCGGGACCGTATTCATGCTCGATGCAACGGGATTGTTTGCAACCACCCCGCGCCGCAACATGGAGTTGAAGGCACGGCTGCGCGATCCTTCGGCGGCGCGTCAAATCGCCGCCACACTCGCGACGGCGCCCGCCGAGTCGCAACGGCAACGTGACACTTACTTTCGTGTGCGACACGGCCGCCTCAAGCTTCGCGAAATCGAAGGCCGCACGGCGCAACTCGTCTGGTACGCTCGGTCCGACCAGTTTGGCCCGAAGGGCAGCGACTATCGTTTAGTCGCGGTGGCACATCCGGCCGAGCTTCGCGAGACGCTCGCATCTGCTTGTGGAATCTGTGCCGTGATTGAGAAGCAGCGCGAAATCTTTCTTTACAACAATGTGAGAATTCATCTCGACGTTGTGACGGAGTTGGGAGATTTCATCGAGTTTGAGGCGATCCTTGGTCCCGAAGTCAACGATTCGGCCGGCCGCGCGCAAGTCGAATTCCTGCAATCCGCATTTCAACTGTCGGCCGAAGATCTGCTCGATCGTTCGTATGCCGAAATGTTGCCGCTTTCGTAACCGTCGCGACTGCCGTTGCGCGGCGCTGATTCGTGCCATGCGTTACGCCGCTTGCCAAACGGTTTGAAGAAACGTCGGCCGACCGTTACACTGCTTCTTTCCCGTCGGGCCTTCGATTTTGTCGGCCCGGTGTATGCCAATCCGCATGAAATTTGACGCACCAAGGAGAAGCCTCGATGGCCGAGGTCGCCAAGATTCGCATCGAAGGAAAAGAGCTCGAGCTTCCGACGATTGAAGGTACGGAAGGTGAGAAGGCGGTCGACATCTCCGCCTTACGCGCCCAAACCGGCTATATCACTCTCGACGAGGGATTCGTCAACACCGGCTCAACGCAAAGCGCCATCACGTTCCTGGACGGCGAACAAGGCATTCTCCGTTATCGTGGTTACCCGATCGAGGAGCTTTGCGAGAAGTGCGACTTCGTCGAAGTAAGCTATTTGCTTATCTACGGCAACTTGCCCAACGCCCAACAGCTAGAGCATTTTCGCTCGTCGCTTCGTCGGCACACGATGCTGCACGAAGATATGCGAATGTTCTACAACGGCTTCCCGCGCGACGCGCATCCGATGGCGATTCTCAGCTCGGTGGTCGGCGCGCTTTCCACCTTCTACCAAGATTCGCTCGACCCCAAGAAGCCGGAGGAGGTCGAAGTCTCGATCTTCCGCCTCATGGCGAAGCTGCCGACCATCGCGGCCCTGAGCCATAAGAAGTCGGTCGGTCAGCCCTTCATGTATCCCAAGAATGCCTTGGAATACGTGGAGAATTTCCTCTACATGATGTTCGCCGTGCCGAGCGAGGAATATCACGTCGACAGCGACTTCGTCGACGCATTGAACCTTCTTTTCATCGTGCACGCCGATCACGAACAGAACTGCAGCACCTCGACGGTGCGCATGGTCGGCTCGAGCGATGCGAATCTTTTCGCTTCGATTTCCGCCGGAATTTGCGCGCTTTGGGGCCCTTTGCACGGCGGAGCCAATCAGGCCTGCGTCGAGATGCTCGAAGCCATCAAAGCCGACGGCGGGAACTCGAAGAAGTACATCGACATGGCCAAGGACAAAAAGTCCGGCTTCCGTCTGATGGGCTTCGGCCACCGCGTGTACAAGAACTACGACCCGCGGGCGACGATCATTAAGCGTACTTGCGACAAGCTCCTGAAGAAGCTCAAGATCAAAGATCCGATCTTCGACATCGCCCAAGAGCTTGAACAAGCGGCGCTTAACGATCCCTACTTCGTCGAACGGAAGCTCTATCCGAACGTCGACTTCTACTCAGGCATCATCTACCGAGCGATGGGCTTCCCGGTCGAAATGTTCACCGTGCTCTTCGCGCTCGGACGATTGCCCGGCTGGATCGCCCACTGGCGGGAAATGCACCTTTCGTCCTCGAAGAAGATCGCCCGTCCGCGGCAGATCTACAACGGCGAAGTGAAACGCCCCTGGTTGCCGTTGAACGAGCGGTAATCGCCGGACGTTCCCTGACAAGCCGATATCACAGCGACCCCGCAAGCGACGCATTGATCACTTGCGGGGTCGCTTCGTTTCTGATGCAACGAATTATGCTTCGCCGCCGAACCTCACGAGCGTGACCGGCTCATGTCGCTCGACGTTCCGCCTGCCGCCGGTACGTAGCACTTCGATACATAGTCCATTACCATCCGGTCGGCGCTAAATCGCCAGCCGAGGGTGCTTACGCCGCGTTTCATCCGCTTGATCCATGCCCGAGGCAAACCGTCGCGATCCCGGTCGTAGAACAGCGGAATGACTTCGTTCTTGAGCGTGTCATAGAGCGCCTCCCCGTCGCGATGGTCGTGTGTCGCCGTGTCGCTATGCGTTTCCCCATCGCCGATCGCAAAGCCGTTCGAGCCGTCGTAGGCCTCGGCCCACCAGCCGTCCAGAATCGAAAGGTTGAGACCGCCGTTGAGCACGACCTTCTGTCCGCTCGTGCCGGAGGCTTCAAGAGGCCTGCGGGGATTATTGAGCCACACGTCGACTCCTTGCACGAAGTGCCGACAGGTGTTGATGTCGTAGTCTTCGACGAACACCAACCGTCCGGCAAACCTCGGGTCGCGCGCCAGTTGCGCGATCTTCTGCAAAATGCCTTTGCCCGGCTTGTCGTGCGGATGCGCCTTGCCGGCGAAGACAAACTGCACCGGTCGGCGCGGATCGCTAATAAGTTCCGCCACGCGGTCGATGTCTTGAAATAGCAAATCGGCACGCTTATACGTCGCAAAGCGTCGGGCAAAACCGATGGTCAGGGCATCCATGCTCAACGCGCGCTTCAATTGCGACACGTGCTCCGGAGCTTCACTGCGGCGTTCCGCCTGACGCACGGCACGACGCCGCACAAACTCCAACATCCGCGCTTTGAGCGTGATGTGCGTCTCCCAGAACTCCCCGTCTTCGATCTTGTCGACATCCTCCCACACGCCCGATTGGCCGCTATTCTTCTGCCATGCCGGACCGAGGTGGCGGTCGTACAACTGCTGCATCTGCGGCGCCAACCAGCTCAGCACGTGCACGCCGTTGGTAATATGCCCGATGGGCACCTCTTCCACCGGTCGGCCTGGAAACAAATTCGTCCACATGCTTCGCGAAACTTCGCCATGCAGCGACGACACGGCATTGGCGCGCCGCGAAAGCTTGAGCGCGATCACCGTCATGCAGAACTCTTCACCGGGGTTGTAAGGGTCGACGCGCCCGAGCCCCATGAGTTGGTCGTGCGAGAGCCCCATGCTTTCGCGCAAGGGGCCCAAATGTTCTTCGATCTGCTCGGCCGTAAACCGGTCGTGCCCGGCAGGCACCGGCGTATGCGTCGTGAAAACGATCTGGCTCGACACGCGCCGTGCGGCCTCTTCGAAATTGATTCCTTCTTGCACCATGCGACGGCGAATCACTTCGAGCGAGGCGAAAGCGCTATGCCCCTCGTTGAGATGCAACACGCCCGGCTTAATGCCCAGCGCGCGCAGCGCCCGATAGCCGCCGACGCCCAACAACAATTCTTGGCGAATTCGCACCCGCGTATCGCCTCCGTATAGGCGCGAAGTAAGTGCGCGATCCTCAGGCTTGTTCCCTTCGACGTCGGAATCGAGCAACAACAACGTATTGCGACCGACGGTGAGCTTCCACACGCGAGCATGAATCGGTCCGCCGCGCGTATCGATGCTCACGACCAACTGCTTCGCGTCAGGTCCGATTGCCGGAACCAGCGGCAGCTTGCCCGGATCGACGTCGAGATAATCCTCTTCCTGCATTCCCTCGATATCGAGCCGCTGCCGGAAATATCCTTGATCGTAGAATAGCCCGACACCGACGAGCGGCACCCCTAAATCACTGGCGCTTTTCACGTGATCGCCGGCCAAGATGCCGAGGCCGCCGGAATAAATCGGCACCGATTCGTGGATGCCGAATTCCGCGGAGAAATACGCGACCGGCCGGCCCTTTAACACGCCGGCGTTTGCGGAACTCCACGTTTTGTCGGCATGCAAATATTCGTGCATCCGGCGATATGCATAGTTGATACGGCTATGCAACACGCGCTCATCGGCCCGCTGTTGAAATGAATTGATCGAGATTTCTTGCAGCAGCTCGATCGGATTGTGCACCAATTCGCGCCAACGCGAAGGATCGAGCTCGCGATAAATGTTCGTCGATTCAACGTCCCAACTCCACCAGAGGTTGTTGGCTAATTCGTCGGCACGTTCGAACGACGGCACGCGAAACAGCTCCAAGGCTCGTGCTTCCGCGACGAGAGGCGATACTTGCGAGCCGGTCGTGGTGAGTAGCCGAATCTCGTCGGAAGTAAAGCGGCGAGGTTCCGCCGTTTGAACGGTCAGCACTCCTTGCAACGCGCCCCGGTCGACGATCGGCACGCCGAGGAACGAATGGTAGAGATCTTCGCCGGCTTCGGGAAAGTACTTGAATCGCGGATGATTGAACGCATCCTCTACTTGCACGACCTCCATCTTTTCGGCGACGAGGCCGACAAGCCCTTCACGCAGATCCATGCGAATTCGCCCGACACCGTCGGGACGCAACCCGACGGTCGCGGCCAGCATCAATGTCGTGCGCGAAGGATCGAGCAAATACAGCGAACAGACATCCACTTGGAACCGCATCTGGATGAGCGCCGTTACGTTACTAAGCGTTTCCGCCGGATTGCCGTTCGTCGAAACCAGATGGCTTACTTCGTCCAACGGCAATAAAAGTTCGCGATCCGCGGTGCTGAGAGGTTCCATGGAATTCGCTCACGCAAGAGTTGGTAGTGCTAGGCCCGTCGAACTGCGAATGCTCGGCGATAATTTCGTGTCGTACCTCGAAGCAAGCAGCGTGCCGTGCGATGCTTCTCTCAAAAAGTGAAGCGTAACGGCGCAGCAAACTGCGAGCCTACAAAAAACAAATGAACGAATTTCCATTGCAGGGCGCGGCTGAGGCAAAGAAGTAAGGGGACAACCTGGAAAGTCGATCTGTGGCTGACGAACGGAGACTCTTCTCTACGCCCGTTTGCCGGGTCCCGCGCGCATCGTAGCTTCCACAGAATGCCCAGCCGTGCGACGCGTGAGTTTCGTCGATCAGTCGTGCCGTAACGGAAAGCTGCAAGCTTCTTGAGCATGGCTGCCCGTGTAGCCGGCACGGGTTATGCGTTAAGTAATGAATCACATAACGATTTGGCGCAGCCGCTTTTCGTTGAAATCTCCCTTCTTTCGCCTTCCCTTCGACGGCTTCCGCGCGCCGCGCCCTGCCGGTCGGCACGCCGTTTGATACATTGGGCCGGAAGCGCCGGAATTCGTCGCATCGCGAATCGCCTGCCCCCGCATCGCCCCACAACTTGTCTTGCAGTTGAGAAAGAATTAGCCCGTGGTAAGCACCGATTTGCTCCGCCGCGATGTTCGCATGCTGGGCGATATGCTCGGCGACGTCATCACCGATTTGGCGGGCCCGGAGTCTTTGGAACTCGTCGAAGCGGTCCGTTTGGCATCGCGAGAACGGCGAAGCGGTTCTTCGGAGGCCGAACAAACACTGGCCCGACTCATTTCGCGCCTTTCCTGCGATGAGGCCCGCACGGTCGCTCGGGCGTTCAGCATCTTTTTCGATTTGGCAAACATTGCCGAAGATCGCCAACGCGTGCGCGTACTGCGCGAGCGCGAGCAGCAACTCTATCCAAAGCCGATTTCCGAATCGCTCGGCGCCGCCATCGCACAATTGAAGGCCCACGGACTCACGGCCGACGATGTTCAAAAGGCTCTCGACCAACTCGCCATCGAATTGGTGTTTACCGCCCACCCGAGCGAAGCCAAACGCCGCTCCATTCGGGCCAAGCTCCGGCGCATGCGGTTTGCGCTGCAAGAACTCGATCGCACCGATCTGCTCCCGCGCGAACGGGCCCGTCTGGAAACGAGCCTGCAAAGCGAATTGAGCGTGCTTTGGCAAACCGAGTTCCTGCGTTATTCGCGACCGACGGTGTCCGACGAAGTAGAACGGGGCCTGTCGATCATGCCCCGCATTTGGGAGGTCGTACCTCAGGTCTACCAGGCCCTTCGCCAAAGCCTGAAGGACAATTACCCCGACCACACGTTTCGCTTGCCGTTGTTCCTGCAGTTCGGCTCTTGGATGGGGGGCGATCGCGACGGCAATCCGTTCGTCACCGCTCCCGTCACGGCGGCGACGCTGTGCCGACATCGCAATGCCGCGATCGACCACCATCTGTCGTTCTGCCGCAAGATGTACGACCATCTCACGATCTCCCTGCAAGGCGGCGGCGGCGGTGAATTGCTGCGCGAACGTCTCGACGCCGCTTCGGCGCGTTGGCCGGGCATGCTTCCGACTCTGGAAGCGGTCGGGCCGCGAGAAATCTATCGACGCTGGATTCGCATGATCGAGTGGCGACTCGCGCAATCGCGGGTCGTCGATCTGTTCAGCGAAGCGGCGCCGGGCGACTACGGAGCCGGCGCCGATTTCGAGGCCGACGTCGTCGCGCTCTGTGAAGCGTTGCAGGCCGACCGCGACGGTCTCTTGGTCGATAACGAAGTGCAAGGCTGGCTCGATCTCGTCCGGGTATTCGGATTGCATCTCACGCGACTCGACATCCGCCAAGATTCGCGCCGCTATCTCGAAGTCATCAGCGAATTGCTCTCGGCGGGCGACGTCGCCTCCGGCTTCGCCGATATGTCGGAAGATGAGAAACTTACCGTCCTCAGCAGTTCGCTCGGTTTCGTCGGCGCCATCTCCGTGGCGAACCTTTCGCCATTGGCTGTCGACACTCTCGAACTCTACAAGACGTTGCAACGCGCCTTCGTGCGATTCGGGCCGAACTGTATCGGGGCGAACATCATCAGCCTCACGCAGTCGGCTTCCGACGTCATGACGGTGCTTTGGCTTTGGCTCTGGTCGCAAAGCGCGGCCCGCGCGCGAGGCGAAGCCGTATCCGAGACCGATCTGCAAATTGCTCCGCTGTTCGAAAAAATCGGCGATCTGAAGCGTGCTCCGCAAACGCTGGCCGCGATGCTCGACCAGCCCAAGTACGCCGAGCACCTGGCGCGGCAAGGGAATCGCCAGATCGTCATGGTCGGCTATTCCGACAGCACCAAAGACGGCGGCTATCTGGCGGCCTGCTGGGGCCTCTATCGCTCGCAAAGCGAATTGCAGCACGCCGCCGAACTGCGCGGCGTAAAACTCACCTTCTTTCATGGTCGCGGCGGCTCCTTGGGTCGCGGCGGCGGTCCTGCCGCGCGCGGCATTCACTCGCTGCCGAATGAAGCGCTCGACGGCACCTTGCGTCTCACCGAACAAGGCGAAGTCTTGGCCGAGCGTTACGATGACGTCCAAGTCGCTTATCGGCATCTCGAACAAGTGACGGGCGCCGTGCTCACCGCTTCGACGTTGCCTCGTACCGTACCGAAGGCCGAGTGGTTCACGCTCATGGATTCGCTTTCCGAGCGCTCGCTCGAAGCGTATCGCGATCTGGTCGACCAGCCCGGCTTCATGCAATTCTTCTCCGAGACGACGCCGATCGAGGAAATCGAAAACCTTCCCATCGGCTCGCGCCCCTCGCGCCGCCGCGGCGAGCGCTCGCTCGGCGACCTTCGCGCCATTCCGTGGGTCTTCTCTTGGACTCAGAATCGCTGCATGATTCCGGCCTGGTACGGCCTCGGCGCGGCTCTCGTCGACGTCAAGTATCACGATCGGCAAGCGTGGGCCACGGCCGCCGAAATGTATCGTCAATGGCCGTTCTTCCAGGCCGCCATCGACAACGCGGCGCTGGCGCTCGCCAAGGCCGACATGTACGTCGCCCAACGGTATTCCGAGCTCTCTGAATCGGACGAGATTCGCAAACGCATTTGGCTCCGCATCGCTTCCGAGCGCGATCGAACGCGACAAGCCATTCTCGACTTGGTCGGCGTACCCGAACTCCTGGCTGCGACGCCGTGGTTTCAAAGCTCGATCGACGTCCGCAATCCGTACATCGACCCGCTGAACCTGATTCAAATTGAATTCATGCGCCGACGCCGGGCTTTGTCGACCAGCGAGGCCGACCTTGCCGAAGCGGAGCAACTTCGCGACCTGCTGCGGCTCACCGTGCAAGGCGTGGCGTCGGGTATGCGAACGACGGGATGACGAAGCGCTCGATCTGTTAGGCGGCATGGCATTGCACGGCGAAGCGCGTTCGCCGCGTGGTCGATAAGACGGATAGGAGTCGGGACATGGTGATTGACAACTCGGAAATGCTGGTGAAATCGCTCGGCGCGTGCCGCTTGGATTCGCCCCTCTCCCCGCTATTGGCAGATCGCAAACGAAGCATTCATAACGTCGACGAACACGATCGCGTGCTATTCGACGACACGGTCCACATGGCCGTCGAGCGCGGCTCGTCCGTCGACAACTTGCCCGGCTTCGAACCAGCCGGTCCGCGCAAGAAAATCTTTTTCGATCCGTCGAAAACCCGCGTCGGCGTCGTGACCTGCGGCGGTCTTTGCCCCGGCTTGAACGACGTCATCCGCGGCCTCGTGATGGAACTCACGTTCCACTACGGGGTCAAACGCATTTACGGCTTCCGTAACGGCTATCAAGGTTTCATCGCCCGTTACGGTCGCAGCGTTTTTGATCTCACACCGGAGAGCGTCAGCGGCATCAACGAAGAAGGCGGGACGATGCTCGGCACGTCGCGCGGCGAGCAGAATCCGGAGGAGATCGTCGACTGCTTGGAACGGATGAACATCAACATCCTCTTCGTGATCGGCGGCGACGGCACGCTCCGCGGCGCGATGAAGATCGCCGGCGTCGTGGCCGAGCGCGGCGAGAAGATCGCCGTGGTCGGAATTCCCAAGACCATCGACAACGACATTCCCTACATCGATCAGAGCTTCGGATTTCAAACGGCGTTTAGCGAAGCGACGATGTCGATCCGCTCGGCGCACGTCGAAGCGAAGGCGGCTCCCAACGGCGTCGGCCTGGTGAAGCTCATGGGGCGCCATAGCGGCTTCATCGCTTGCTACGCTTCCCTCGCTAAGAACGACGCCAACTTCGTTTTAATTCCCGAAGTGCCTTTCCAGCTCGAAGGCCCGAACGGCTTTCTCGCCGTTATGCGAAAGCGCGTCGAGCAACGCGGGCATGCCGTCGTGGTCGTTGCCGAAGGGGCAGGGCAGGACCTGATCGAAGCCGCGTCGAACGGCACAGACGCGTCCGGGAATACGAAACTGCACGACATCGGCGTCTTCCTGCGGCAGAAAATCGCCGAGGATTTCGCGAAGGCCGGCACCGAGCTCAACCTGAAGTACATCGACCCGAGCTATGCGATTCGCAGTGTCTCGGCAAACCCATACGACAGCGTCTACTGCATCCGGCTGGCCCACAACGCCGTGCACGCCGCGATGGCCGGCCGTACGGAAATGGTCGTCGGCCGCTGGCACGGTCGGTTCGTGCATATTCCGATTCCGTTGGCGGTCTCCAAACGCAACCAAGTCGATCCCGACGGCGACCTCTGGATGAGCGTGCTGGAAGCCACGGGCCAGCCGCGCTGCTTCGGATAAGGCGCCTCGCGAGTCATGGCGAGCGTCGAGCCGTAAGGCCGACGTGTCCGGAAATCGTCGTAAGTCCCAGATCGTACTCCCGACTTACGTCGATTCGCAAAATCTTCCTGCGCAGATAACTCGAGTTATCTGCGCACCCCTTGTGGGTTTTGGGGTTGTGCGCTGATAGATGGAGTTATCTGCGCAGTGCATAGATAACCGTCGACGTAAGTGGGGAACAGAAGCTAGAGGTTAGAGCGAGAAGCTGGACCAAAG
>PNKZ01000027.1 GCA_013822735.1 Pirellula sp. | reverse complement strand
CCGTCTTCCGATTTCAAAAACTTCTGAATCTTCAAGGCGAACGTCTTCATAGCATTCTCCAAATCTGGATGGATCTTAAGCAAACGATAAGTCCGAATCTCGTCGCCTTCCGACGAACGGAAACCCGGAGGTTCTCGCGGCAGGCACCGAAGCACAGCCTTGAGACCTACTCAACCGTAGGTCAAGCCCGCAGATAGTCAAATATGGCAAACAGGATTACGAGGCGTCGGATCGACATCGCTCTGATTGATGAATTTCGCCATAATAACGGCAGCAATGTCCGTCGCGATTCGGCCTCAATGTTGCCGAAAGGCAACACCCTAAGGGCGACACGGCACGCCCCGCTTCCACGAAACGAACCTTGTCCGCAACGCTCATGATCAAGACGGACTCCATTCTGGGTTCGCTCGAAGACTCCCGTCACTGGGGATACGTCGAAGGGGAACTTCCGGCGGCTGAACCTTTGGCCTGGGGTGCGATTGCGCTCGTCGGCCACGAGCGAACGCTGCAAGCCGTGCCGCTGCTCGACGAACTTTGCAAGCTGCAAGCCGCCGACGGCGCGGTCGGAATCTACGAAGGCCAAGCGGCGCCGCACTGGGGCACGTCGCTGGCCGTGCTTGCCTGGAGCGCCGCGTTGAAAAGCGTGAAGCCGCCGCAGCCGGACGCAGCCGAGCGTTATCGCGCGGCGATCGTACAAGGGTGCCGATTCTTGCTGGAACTCAAAGGCGCCACGATCAAACCCAGCGGCGAAGTGACTCACAATACGATGCTTGTCGGCTGGCCTTGGGTCGAAAGCACCCACTCCTGGCTCGAACCGACGGCCTTCTGCTTTCTCGCATTGAAAGCCGCCGGAATGCGGGCTCATCCGCGTGCCGAAGAAGCCGTGCAACTCATGATCGATCGCATCTTGCCCGGCGGCGGTTGTAACTACGGCAACACGATCGTCCTCGATCAGGTCCTGCGCCCGCATATCCAACCGACAGGCATCGTCATGCTGGCACTCGCCGGGGACGCAGATCGAAACGAGCGCGTGCTGAAGAGCATCGCTTGGCTCGAACAATCGATTGATGAACGGACCACGATCGCCTCACTGGCGTTTGCGGCGATGGGGTTGGCGGCACACGACCATTCGCCCGTCGACATACTTTCCCGGCTAGATATCGCCTTGGCCAAACCGACTGCGACCATGGGCGCGGCGCTACCTAGGCGTTCGCTGGCGGCTCTCGCCATGCTCGGCGCGCGCAGTCCCCTCGTGGTAATGAGCCGGGAAGGAGCGGCCCGATGAGCGACGTCCCGTCGAAATCGCCCGGCAACAACCCAGGTCCGCCGTCGAATACGGACTCACAGCAGCCGGTGAATCGTCGCAGCCTGCTCATCGCGGGCGGCGTCGTTGCTGCAGGGGCCGCCGGCTACACCGGCTATCCCTTTATGCGACATGTCGCCGGGGGCAGATCGCCCGTGTTCATCGCCGGCAACCAGAAATACGACGGTCCGCTGGCGAAAACGATTGAAGACGGGTTGCTGGCCGTCGGCATCAAGCCGCATGTCTTCAAAGACAAACGCGTCCTGCTGAAGCCCAACCTTGTGGAACCGATGCGCGGCAGCCCGCAAATGACCACGCATCCGGCGATGGTCGTGGCTTGCGCCGAGGTGTTTCGCAATGCCGGGGCGTTCGTTTCCGTCGGCGAAGCGCCCGGACATATGCGCGATACCGAAGCCGCGTTGGTCGAAGGCCGCCTCGGCGACGCCCTTCTGGACGCCAAGCTGCCGTTCGCCGACCTCAACTACGAAGAAAGTCAGTTCCTGCGAAACGCCGGCCGTATCTCCAAGTTGCCGGGCTTCTACTTTCCACGCTCGATCCTGGAGGCCGACCTCGTCGTGTCGATGCCGAAGCTCAAGACGCACCATTGGGTCGGCCTCACCGTGTCGATGAAGAACCTCTACGGCACCCTTCCCGGCAATCGATACGGCTGGCCGAAGAACGTGCTACACCATGCGGGCATTCCGCAAACCGTGGTCGATATCAATGCCACGTTGCCGCCGACGATCGCCGTGGTCGACGGCATCCAATGCATGGAGGGTGACGGGCCAATCCTCGGCACCGCGAAAGAAATGGGGCTCGTCGTGATCGGCGCCGATAAGTTGGCGGTCGACTCCACGTGCGCACGGATCATCGGCATGGAACCGTCGCAAGTCTCCTACTTGCAAATCGCGTACGAAGCCGGGCTGGGGCAGATGCACGACTTCCTCATTCGCCAAGTCGGCGAACGTTGGCAGCCGCTGGTCTCGCCGTTTCGCATTCTCGATCGGCCGCACCTGCGCAGCTTGCAAACTAAGGAAGCCGGGCGATTGACGTCGTAACACGGCTGCCGCAGGCCGCGGCTATGCGATGATCTCGCGCACCACGTTCCCTGCCACATCCGTAAGCCGGTAGTCGCGACCATTGAGCCGGAACGTCAGCTTCGTGTGCTCCAATCCTAGGAGCGCGAGAATGGTCGCATGCAGGTCGTTGATGCTCACGCGATTCACGGCCGCTTTAAACCCGAGTTCATCGGTTTCGCCGTAGTGCGTGCCCCCTTTTGCTCCGCCGCCGGCAAACCACGCCGTGAACGCGTGCGGGTTGTGGTCGCGCCCCGGCTTCGCCGATTTCTGGGCGATCGGAAGTCGACCGAATTCGCCGCAACAGACCACCAACGTCGATTCTAGTAGGCCGCGGTTCTTAAGATCCGTCAACAGTGCGGCGATCGGCTGGTCTGTCTCTTGAGCAAAGCCGCGGTGGTTGCCTTCGATATCGTTGTGGCCGTCCCAACTGAGTTGGTTCTCCATCCCGCCGCTATAAATCTGCACGAATCGCACGCCGCGCTCGACCAAGCGCCGAGCGGTGAGCGCTTGCTTGGCGAAATGCGTACATTTCTTCTCGTCGAGCCCGTACAGCTTACGAATGTTCGCCGGCTCAGAGTCCAGATCGAATGCCTCCGGCGCCGCGGTTTGCATCCGGTAGGCCAACTCAAAGCTCTCAATGCGTGCCGCCAGCTCCTCTTCGCCGGGATGCTCCGCTTGATGCTGAGCATTGAGACGGGCCAGCAGATCAAGCTGCCGACGCTGATCCGAGTCGCTCATCACGGCGGAGCGATTCATGTTGTCGATCGGCGCTCCTTGCGCATTGAGAGCCGTTCCCTGATACACGCCCGGCAAGAAGCCCGCACTCCAGTTCGAGGCATACCCCTTCGGCAAGCCGCGCCCGAGAGTGTCGTACATCACGACGAACCCCGGCAGATTCTTGCTCTCGCTGCCGAGCCCGTAGGTCGTCCAACTCCCGACGCACGGGAAGCCCATGCGGCTCATCCCCGTGTTGATCTGAAAGAGCGCCGGCGAGTGATTATTGGTCTGCGTGTAGCACGAGTGGATGAACGCCATGTCATCGACATGCTGCGACAGGTTCGGAAACAGGTCCGATGCCCACGTGCCGCTCTCGCCGTATTGCTGGAACTTGAACGGCGACTTCATCAGCCCGCCCACGGCGTTCGCGAAGAAGCCCGTGTTCTTGTCGAAGCCTTCGAGCTCCTTGCCGTCGCGTTTCGCAAGTTCCGGCTTGTAGTCCCACGTATCCACGTGGCTCTGTCCGCCGTTCATGAAGAGCCAGATCACGCTCTTCGCCTTCGCCGGGAAGTGCGACGGCTGCGGCGCCAGCGGATGCAAGCTCCGCGCATCGCGCACGGCCGCGACCGCCCGCGACGACAACAGCCCTTCATCGGCCAACAAGTCCGCGAGCGCCAAGAGCCCGAAGCCCTGCCCTGCGCGCGTGAGGAACTCTCGACGACCGGTTCGCCCGGGTAACCTGTTATGCATCAGCTCGTCGCTCCGCTTTTGTACGTTTCCGTCTCGCGTGTGTAAATCAGTCTACGTACACGAACTCATTCAGGCTGAACAACACCTGGCAGAAGTCGGTCCACGCCGTAAGTTCCGCCGCGTCCCCCTTCCCTTCCGTGCGATAACTCGCCGTCTGCGCGCGAACAAACTCCGCCGCATTCTTCGCCTCATCAGCGGTCGGCTGCCGGCCGATCGCCGTCGCATACGCCGCACGAATTCCCGCCGCCGCGTCCCCGGCACTCGCCGCCAGCAGCTTCCGCGCCCAGGCTTCCGCGTAGCCGCGCAGCGTCTCGTTGTTCAAAAGCAACAGCGCCTGGGGAGCCACGGTCGTCTCCGGCCGCACCGCCAAATCTTGCAACGTGTCCGGGCCGTCGAACAGCGTCATCATCGGCGTCAGCTTGCTGCGCTTCACGAAGAAGTAAATACTCCGGCGCGGCTGAGCCTGATCCATGCTGCCCGGCCCAAACATCGTTTCGTCCAGCGTTCCAGCCACGGCCATAATCGCGTCGCGCACCACTTCCGCTTCCAGCCGGCGCAGCGATCGGTGCCAACAAAGCTTGTTGTCGGGGTCCGCTTTCGTGCGCGCCGCGTCGGTCGCGGTCGTCTGCATGTAAACGGCGCTCGTCATGATCAGCTTGTGAATCGGCTTGAGCCGCCAACCGCCGCGCACGAGCTCGCCGGCCAAGTAATCGAGCAGTTCCGGATGCGACGGCGGCTCGGCCTGAAAACCGAAGTCGCTCGGCGTGGCCACCAATCCTCGGCCGGTGTGGTAATACCACAAGCGATTCACAATCACGCGCGCCAGCAAATTCCCCGCTCCGGCGTCCACATCGCACAACCATTCCGCCAAATTCCGCCGATCGAATCCGGTCGACGCGTGCGCCGGCGCCGGCTTGCGCCAGCGCGATTCGTCGTCCGTCCGCTTCAGCACGCTCACGAATCCCGGCTGCGCTTCTTCCACCTTCTGATTCGGGTCGCCGCGCCGCACGACGAACGTCTTCTCATAGAAATCCGGCCCCTGCGTATGCAACCGCACGGCCGGCAACCCCTCGCCCGAGATCAGCACCTTCGCCACCTTCGGCGTCGGCCTCCCGGCTTCGCTCTTCGCCACCAGTCCGTCCAAGCGTCGCCATTCCGCGTCCTGCGTCCGATACCAAGCGGCGACCGTCGTCATCTCGTCGGCGGTCAGCTCCTGCTTCTTGTCGCTCTTCGCGGCATCCTTCGCCGGCAACATCAAAATGTTCAACGCCTCTTCAGAAATCTCCGAGCCGCGCGGCTCCGGCACGTTGCCGCTCGCCAGCGATACGCGCACGCGGCCGATCCCTTGATGATTCCCGGCAAATTGCAGCGTCAGCGTCAGCTTCGCGCCCGATTCAAAATCAACCGGCTTCTCCAATTCAAACACGGCCCGTTGATCGCGCCCCTCCGGCTTGTTCACGGTCCACGCGCCCGGCACTTTCGTCACAACTTCCGGCTTTCCGTCGGCCCCGGCAACCACCTTGCGGCGCACAAACTTCACATCCGTCGGCGCCCCCTTCCCTTCGCGCGGCGTCGCCTGCAGCTTCACGTTCGAGAGATGAAACCCGCCGTCTGCCGTCATGCCCGGCCCGCCGTGCGGCAGCGCATCGTCGTGAAGCGCTTCCAACCGCAAGGCGCGAATATCACGCAACGTCGTCTCCGCGTCGAGCGTGTAGTTCAACGCGAAGAATTGCGTCCCGCGCGCCTGCACCGTGCCGTCGCCTTGTACGTCGAACATCACGACGCCCGGCGCCGCAGTCTTCGTCGGCTTCAAGACCACCCAATCCGCATCCACATCCGGAGTCGCTTTGCTCTCCAGCCACTTCTTCAGCGCCGGGCGCACGACTTTCTCTTCATGCTTGTCGCGCTCGGCCGTGAGCTTCTGATGCCGCGGCTCAAACTCCGCCAGCGCCTTCTTATAGCCCGTCGGATCGAGGTTCACGTCGTAATCGCTGCGCACCGTCTTCGTAAACGTCGACACAATGCGAAAGTAATCGGCCTGCGTCACCGGATCGAATTTATGGTCGTGGCACCGTGCGCAGCCGATCGTCAGCCCGAGCATCGTCGTGCCGATCGTCCGCCCCATGTCGTCGAGTTCGTCGTACCGTTCTTTCTCGGCTTGGTTCGCCGTGATCTGCGTGGCATGCACGCCCGCGGCCAAGAAGCCCGTGGCCATCAGCGCCTGCGGATTTTCCGGCTCATACTCATCGCCGGCGATCTGCCACTTCACAAACTTGTCGTACGGCAAGTCGTCGTTCAGCGCGCGAATCACGAAATCGCGATAGTGATACGCGTTCGGCCGGTCGTAGTCTTGCTCGAAGCCGTGACTCTCCGCAAACCGGGCCAAGTCGAGCCAATGCCGGCCCCAACGTTCGCCGTAGTGCGGACTCGCTAGCAAGCGATCAATCAACTTTTCGTACGCGTCGGGCGCTGCATCATTCACAAACGCTTCGACCTCGGCAGGCTTCGGCGGCAGCCCGAGCAAATCGAAGTACGCCCTGCGGACGAGTGTCCGTCGGTCGGCGATGGGGTTCGCCTGCAGCTTCGCCTCAGCGAGCTTCGCTTGAATGAAGCGGTCGACCGGCGTCCGGCTCCAAGCATCGTCGGCAACTTGCGGCGGCTTCACCTCGCGCAACGGCAGAAACGCCCAATGTTTCTTCCCCGCTTCGATGTCGATCGTGCGTTTATGCGTCGCAGGCGCCGCTTCGACGCGTGGATCCGGCGCACCAAGCCGTACCCATTCCACAAGCACCGCCACTTCGTCATCGTTCATCTTGCCCTTGGGGGGCATGTGCACGAATTCGTCTTTCAAATACTGCACGGCTCGCACCAGCAAGCTCTCGTCCGGCTTGCCGGGCACAATCGCCGGGCCGCTGTCGCCCCCCTTCTCCCAACCGGGCCGGCTATCGAGCAGCAGGCCCCCTTGCAGAATCTTCGATTCCTGCGAATGGCACTCGTAGCACTTGGCGACCAAGAGCGGCCGCACCTTCTGCTCGAAGAAGGCCGCGTGCTGCGGCGAGAGCGTCGCCGACTTTTCCGTCGGCGCCGCGGCTCGGCCGAAATCGCAAACGACGCACAACAACGCCGACACGACGAACGACAAAACAACCCGCATGGAATCGACGTCCGATAGTTCGCGATAGGGAGAGCGAGATGCGTTACGCCAACAGTTCCTTCACCACGCGGCCATGCACGTCGGTCAGGCGGAAGTCGCGGCCGGCGTAACGATAGGTCAGCTTCGTGTGATCGAAGCCGAGCGTTTGCAGAATCGTGGCATGCAGGTCGTGTACGTGCATCCGGTTCTCGACCGCTTGGAAACCCAGCTCGTCGGTCGCGCCGTGCACGTAGCCCCCTTTCACGCCGCCGCCGGCCATCCACACGGTGAAGCCGTAATGGTTGTGGTCGCGGCCGTTGATCTTCCCCGCGTTCGAGCCGGCTTGCGGCAGTTCGACGGTCGGCGTCCGCCCGAATTCGCCGCCGAACATCACCAGCGTTTCATCGAGCAGCCCGCGCTGTTTCAAGTCGGTCAGCAACGCGGCGATCGCTTGGTCGCATTGGCCGGCGAGCGTGCGATGACCTTTCTCCAGGTCGTCGTGATTGTCCCACGGTTGGCCGGCGCCGTGCCAAACTTGCACGTAGCGCACGCCGCGCTCCACGAGCCGGCGGGCGATGAGAATCTGCCGCGCCTGCGTTCCTTCGCCGTACGCGTCGAGCACGTGCTGCGGCTCGCGCGACACGTCGAACGCGTCGCTCGCCTCGATCTGCATCCGCGCCGCAAGTTGGAACGAATGGATCCGAGCTTCCATCGCCGGATCGGGACCATGCGCCGCGAGATGCTGCTTGTTGATCTCTTCCAGGAGCGAAAGCTGCTTCGCCTGCTGCTCCGGCGTCACCGACTTGTTGTGGATGTTCTCGATGAGCTTATCGATCTCCGTGTGCCGGCTATCGATATACGTCCCTTGATACACGCCCGGCAAGAACGCCGAACGCCAGTTCTCGGCCCCCTTCACCGGATAGCCGTTCGGGCACATCACGATGAAGCCCGGCAGGTTTTGGTTTTCCGTACCAAGGCCGTACGTGAGCCAGGAGCCGAGGCTCGGGCGCGTCAGCGGGAAGTTGCCGCAGTTCATCAGCATGAGCGATGGCTCGTGGTTCGGCACGTCGGCATACATCGAGCGCACGATGCACATATCGTCGACGTGCGCCGCGGTCTTCGCGAACAGCTCGCTCACTTCGATGCCGGACTTGCCGTACTTCTTAAACTTAAACGGCGACGGAAACGCCGCGCCGGTCTTGCGCTCGGTGCGCAGATTGTTGGGCACCGGCTTGCCGGCGTACTTTTCCAAGGTCGGCTTCGGATCGAACGTGTCGACGTGCGACGGTCCGCCGTTGGCGAACAGATGGATGATGTGCTTCGCCTTGCCCGCGAATTGCGGCGGCTTCGGCGCCATCGGGTTGCCGTAGCCGGTCGTTCCCGCATCGGCGGCATTGGCGCTGCTCGTGAGCATCCGGTCGTCGCCGAGAATGCCGGCGAGGCCGAGCATGCCGAGGCCCGTGCCGGTACGGAGCAACATATCGCGGCGCGAAAGCGGAGCACGGCCGGCGCCGTCGACAAACGTAAATTCGTTCTGGTTCATAAGGCTAATCGACAAACATGAATTCGTTGCTCATCAACAACACCTGCGCCGCCAATTCCCAAGCGTTCATCGTGGCGGGAGCCGGACCGTGGAACTCTTTTTGGTAGTTCCACTTCTGCGTTGCCGGCGCATCGACCAACGTAAACTCGGGGATCCACGCGAAACTATCGAAGCTCGTCGTCTTGCCCGGATCGACGACAAGATCGATCACGTCCCCCTTGCGAACTTCGATCTTCGCCACCGTCACCGGCTTCGACCCGTTGTGCACCGGCCAACTGCCGAGCTTGCCCCCCCGCGACGACACGACGTGGGCCGTGACGCCGTCTCCGTCTTTGGAATCGTGCTTGAGCACGCCGCCGAGCGCGACGACGCCGTCGACCGGAGCGGTCCAGCGAATGGTGCTCGTGCTGGCTGCGCTGCTGCCGGCGTGCCCTGATTCGGGACGAAGCAAAGCGTGGCCCAGCTTGGCGTCGGGCACTTTCGCGCCGGGCTGCCACGACTTCCCGGTCCAATGGGCAAACGGTGTGAACGAGGCGACCTTGCCGTCGGCGGCGACGTAGTTCGCGTAGCCGTACTGCCATGTCGGCACCGGCGGCTTCAACGAACCGACTTCGGCCGCGAAGCTTGCGAGCCGTGCCGCTTCGGCATCCGTAGCGCGGCGATTCAGGGCGATCTCATACACAGCTCGGGCCCGAGCGCCGTCGTCGCGGGCTTGCGCGATCTCCGGACGCTTCACAATCGTACGGGCCTGCTCTTGCACGAGCGGCGAGTTCATCGCAAAAAGCGCCTGCTGCGGCACCGTCGTCCGCGGGCGATCTTCGATCGTCACGTCGGGGTTCGCAAAATCGAACACGCCGAAGATGCCGGGCAAGTCTTGGCGATCGATGTAGCCGTAGACCGTGCGCCGCGCCGTGTACGGCGTCTTCCACAAATCGACCGGCCGACCGAACTGCTTCGTGTCTAACTTGCCGGCGACGAAGAGCAACGAATCGCGCATCGGCTCGAGTTCCAGCCGGCGGCGATTCATACGCCAGAGCAACCGATTTTCCGGATCGACCATTTGCGGCGTCTTGCCGCCGGCGGTGACGGTCGGAGAGGCCGACGATTGGGCGTAGGTTTGCGAGAGCACGAGCATCCGGTGCATCCGCTTGATCGACCAACCTTCGTCCATGAACGTGCCGGCGAGGTAGTCGAGCAATTCGGGATGCGAAGGAGGCAACGTGCGGACGCCGAAATCGCTCGGCGAATCGACCAGCCCTCGACCGAAGTGATGCAACCAGAGGCGATTGACCATCACGCGGGCCGTGAGCGGGTTGTTGCGATCGGCGATGGCGTCGGCGAGCCCGAGCCGGCCGCTGCCGTCGGCAAACGGCTTGTCGTCGGTGCCTCCCAGCACGCTGAGGTTGCGCCGCGGCACTTCCGCGCCCCGCCGAGCCGCGTCGCCCCGGATGAAGATAAACGGTTTGTAGAGTTGCTCGCTATCGACGAGCGACATGGCCCGCGACGGAGCGCCAGGCGAGGTGACGACGAGCGCGTCGACCTTCTTGTTGCGATCTTCGACCATGTTGCGAATCTTGCGATCGAAGATGCTCCGCAACTCCTCCGGCTTCACGACCGTCGGCGAACCTTCGGCATAGAGCACTTGGCGGAGTTCTTCGGCCGCGGCGTCGGCGAGCTTCGTCGGCGCCGGCTCGCCCGACTTGCGCGACTTCGGATCTTGCAAGGCTTTCCAGTCGGCATAGACCTTATTGAAGAGTTCGCCGTAAAGCTTGGCGACGTCGACCATCGTCTTCGGCGGCTTCTTCTCCAGCGCCGCGCGCACGAGCGGGTTAATCACGATCGCCGGCTTTTTGGGGTCTACCTTTTCTCCCGGCTTCGCGGCCGGCGGGTTCAACAAGTCCTTGGTGACGGCCGGAGCCTTGGCTTCGAACTCCGCTTCCTTCAGCGCATCGAAGGCGTTCCAAACGGCGAACACCGCGTTGGGCTTGCGCTTCGAAGCGTTGAGCAAATCGTTCCAGCGGCGAACGATCGTCGGGCGGGGATCTCCCATGTCGAACGAATAATAGCGATCTTTCGGCGCGGCCGAGCCGAGCCGGTCGAGCACGATCTTCGCGAGGTAGTCGTCGACGCGCGAGCGGAGCTCGTCGAGCAGCAATACTTCTTGCTCGCCGACGAACTTATCGCGCTCGGCGGTGAGCTTGGCGAGCTCGGCCTTGAACGCCTCGTACTCGGGCGACGGCGTCGGCTCGCCCAACAGCGGCAACTCGGCGGGGGGCGCGGAACTGCGGAACACGCCGTACATCGCGTAATAATCGGCCTGCGAGAGCGGGTCGAACTTGTGATCGTGACACCGCGCGCAAGCGAGTGTGAGCCCGAGGAAGCCGCGCGTCACGGCGTCGATCTGGTCGTCGACCGTGTCGTGCACGCCGGTGAACTGCCGGCCGCAGGTGAGGAAGCCCATCGCGGGCATCGCGGCGTTGTTCTCCTGCTTCGGCAGCTTGTCGGCCGCGAGTTGTTCGCGAATGAATTGATCGTACGGCATGTCGGCGTTGAACGCCTTGATGACGTAGTCGCGATAGGTGTACGCGAACGGGAAGCGCCGCTCCATTGTGAACGCGTAACCCTTGGTGTCGCCGTAACGGGCCACGTCGAGCCAATGGCGAGCCCAACGTTCGCCGTATTGCGGCGAGGCAAGGAGCTTGTCGACGATCTTCGCGAACGCGTCGGGGGACGCATCGCGCTCGAATGCCTCGACCTCGGCCAAAGTGGGCGGCAGGCCGATCAGGTCGTAATAGACGCGGCGCAGGAGCGTGCGCTTGTCGGCAGGCGGCGAAGGCGTGAGACCGGCAGCCGCGAGCTTCGCCAGGACAAAGCGATCGACGGGGCTTTTGTTCCAGTCGGCGAGGCCGACTTCGGGGGGCGCCGTGCGCTTCACCGGTTGGAATGACCAATGCTTTTCACGAGCGCGCGCGAAACGCTCTTCCATCGTGCCGGACCACATCGTGGCTTCGGCGGGCTTCGCGGCGTCGCCGGCTTTCGCCGCGGCGGCGGCTTCCTCAGGCCACGGCAGGCCCATCTTCACCCAGTTGGTCAGGGCGGCGAGTTGCTCGGGCGGGAGCTTGCCGTCGGGAGGCATTTGCACGTCGCCGTCGTACTTCACCACGGCGATCAAAGCGCTACGGCCCGGGTCGCCCGGCACGGCTGCCGGATGCCCTTCCATGCCGGAAATGAGTCCGGAGCGACTATCGAGCCTTAGGCCGGCTTCTTGCTGCTTCGGGCCGTGGCATTCGACGCACTTGCTCGAGAGGATCGGCCGGATGTGCTTTTCGAAGTACTCGACCTGATCCGGCGGGAACTTCTCGCCCCCGGCGGCAGGCATCGGAGCGGGCGTAGGGGCTGCAGCTTGCACCGGTGCGGGCCGTGAAACGGCCTCCAGGCCGACGACGAACAGCACCGCGTAAAGCGCGGGTAGACGCATGAAGCCATCCCTTGTTGCGAAACGAACAGGCGGGAACGTGACCCGGATGCGTCGCGGAAGACGCATCGGACCACGCTTGTCTTTGCGAGGTATGAACTTACGGCATTTTAGCTGCCGCAGGGTCGGGCTGTCAAAAGCACGGACCGCGACGCCTGCTCACGCTCGATGTGAATGCAATGCGCGACAGCGAGAACTCGCCTGCGGATGCCGGACGTAATGCCTTACGTCGCCGGTAGTTCAGTTCGCCGAGCCGGCCGTTTTCGTCGCGCCGGGCGCTTCGGGAATCGAGCCGTCGAGGTAGCGCCAATTCTTTACGAACGAGATCACGTCGGCCATGTCCTGCTTCGGGATGTTCCGCTCGATCCCTTCAGGCATGAGCGACACGCCGTTCGACGCCATCTCGTCGATGTCGGATTTGAGCACCGACTGCGACTTGCCGTCGGGCATCTTGAGCGTGACGGAGCCTGGCGTTTCGGCGGCGATGATTCCCACGTATTGCACGCCGTCGTTCGTCACCACGGTGTAGCTCACGAAGTTGTTGTCGATCGCCTTGTTCGGCTGGATCACGTCGATGAGCACCTGCTCGAGCGTCTTGGTTCGCAAGTCGGCGATGCTGGGGCCGACCTCGATACCGACGTCGCCGACCTTGTGGCACGTCGCGCAATTCTTCTTGAACACTTCCTTGCCGCGATGCGGATCGGCCTTGAGCGTGAGGGCCTGCTTGTAGTCTTCCAGCGCCTTCGTGCGATCGGCGGGCATCGCGGAGGCGAGCAGTTTTTCAGCCCGAGCTTTCAGCGCGGCGTTGGAAGTTTTCAAAAGCCGCGTCGCGCGCGTTTGGTCGAGCTCGCGCGGCTTGATGCGTCCCGTCTCCATGGCATCGAGCAATGCGGTGACGCGTTCCGGCCGGCTGAGCAAGGCGTCGAAGATTTGGCCGCGAACCGCCGGCGTTTGCTTGGCCAACAGCGAGAGGAGCACTTCGGAAGTTTCCGGCGTGCGGCGCCCGGCAACCAGCGACAAGGCCTTACTGCGCAGTTCCCCGTCGACTTCCTTGCGCACGATGTTGAGCACCACCTCGTCCGCCGACGCGTCGACGGCCGGCAAGGTCGCCAGAATTTCTAAGGCGTCTAAGCGATGTTCTTTCGCCACCGTCGCATTGCCGACAATGCCGACGACCTCGCTCTTCACTTCGTCGAGTTGCTTGGCGTCGAAGATCTTCGACCATTCCCCCTTCAAGCCTTTGCCGAGTCCGGCGAGCACGGCAAGTATCAAACGCCGCCCTTCGTCGGAAGTTTCCCAAGGTTCCAAGGCCGCTTGCAGTTGCTTGGCCGCGTCCGCGTCGATCTGCCGACTTGCCGAAACCGCCAACTCGCGCAGGAGCGCACGTCGGCGAACCGCTTCTTCCGGGTCGGTCGGCTTGGTGTTGCGGATGACGAGCGCGAGCAGGCGTACCGCATCGTTCGGGGCGGCAGTCGCCACGGCCGCGCGCATCCAGACGTCGTCGCCGCCGCGCTCGAGCACCGCCGCAAGGGCCGAAAGTGTCGCATCGTCCGGCTTGGCGATCGCTCCGAGCGTCAGCGCGGCTTGGAAGCGGAGTCGGGCGTCGTCGTCGCCGGCCTGGGCGAGTACCTTTTGTTGCAACTTCGCATCGCTCGCTATTTGCGGTTCGCTCAGCACCACCGCTTGCTCACGCACGCGCGGATCGGAGTCGTCGAGAGCTTTCAGAAGTAGTTCGGCCGGCAGCTCTTTGAGCCCGGCCAAGGTCCACAAGGCATGCACCCGCCCTTGCGGCGAACGTGCGGCAGTGACCCAAAGTTTCAAAGGCCCGACGGCGCTCGCATCCGCGCGCTCGGTCAGCAGCCGCTGCGCCGTTTCACGCGCCCAAGCGTTGGGGCTGTCCAACAGCGCCACGAGTTCCACGGCCGAAAGTTCGGCCGGCTGCCGCGACTTCTCCACGCACTTGAAATCTTTCGGCACAATGCGATAGATCCGCCCGCGGTCTTCGCCGTACCGCAGGTCGGGCCGGTTCTTCAATTCCTCCGGCATGAATTGCGGATGCTCGATCACGGCCCGATACATGTCGCACACGTATAGCGCGCCGTCGGGGCCCCCTTCGCAATACACGGGGCGAAACCATGAATCTTGCGACGCCAGAAACTCCCGCCCTTCATACGGCGACTTCCCGACAAACGTCGCTCCGCGCGGCTTCAGCACTTCGCGATGCACCAGACTTCCCGTAGGCTCGCAGGTGAAACTGTTGCCGTAGTATTCCGGCGGCAGCAAGTCGCCGCGGTAGATATCGATGCCGCACGCCGCCGTAAATTGCCCGGCATGCAGGATCGACGTCGTCCAAGCCTGCGCCACGATCGGAAACACGCGCGACGCTTCCCCCGACACCGCCGCATCGTGCACTACCGCCGGCAGCGTCAAGTTCGGGTTGCGCGCCGTGTAGCGATCTTCGAGCATCACCTCGATGAGCGGATTGCGATTGGTTACGAGAAATCGATTCGCGTAGTCGTCGAACGTTAGGCCGAACTGGCCGTTGCCTGCCACGGCGTCGTACTTCCCCGTGCGCGGATCGAAGCGCAAGTCGTGCCCGCGCAGCGCCACCGGCTTGGCCTGCGGATCGCGGGCGTCGACGGCCGCACCGCCGCGCAGCCCGTTGGCCACGTAGATGTGATTGTCGAGCGCAAAGCGCGGATGATTCACACGCAACTGCGGATTCTCTTCCGCAAAGCCGGTATACCAAGTTTCGACGACGTCGGCCTTATGATCGCCGTCGGTGTCTTTCAAGTACGCGATCCGGCCGGCCATCGTCGCGATGACCCCTTGCTTCCAAGGTTGGATGCCGTTGCAAAACGACAGCCCTTCGGCAAACACGTGCGCCGTTTCAAACCGGCCGTCGTGGTCGGTGTCTTCCAGCAGCTTAATGCGCGAGAGCGGCTTGCCTCCGTCCGCGGGCCCATTCGGATAGTCGCGATACTCGGCCACCCACATCCGTCCGAACTCGTCGAACCGCACGGCCACGGGGTCGACCACCTCGGGTTCGGCCGCGGCGAGCTCAATCCGCAAACCTTCATCAAGCTTGAACCAGCGGAGCGAGTCTTCCGGCGACAACGGACTCTTCGGCCCGCCGGCCGTTTCGGCAGCGATGAGCAAGGGAGCGACAAACAACGCGAGAAGGCTGGCGAGTAATCGCAACATGCAATTCAGTCTCCGGCGGGGGAACGCTAGGCAGGACCAGCATTCTAACCAAAAGTGCATTCACCATGCGACCCGCTATTTTGAGAGGAGCTGGAGAAAATGCCGACGGCATTTGGTCCCCAATTGGATGCAATGCCGGTGCGACGGACAAACGTACGCGAACAGGGAGTATCCCATGCGGACGAAGCCCACGCTCGATCGCCAATTGCCGCCGGCGGCATGATGAGTGAAAACCAGCGACGACGACCGGCTCCGATGGAAAGTAGGTGTCAGAAAACTTTACATAAGGTTCCTGACACCTTGTCGTCCTGACACCTCGTCGTCCGCGGCCGACCCAAGAAAGAGACCTGCCCGTTTTCCTACCCACGCGACGGATGCGGAATCATTTCACACTATGCGGTGGTATTTACGGAGCCACTTCTCGCACGTGGCCAAGAGCGCTAACTTGTCGATCGGCTTACTGGCATAATCGTCGCATCCCGCGTCGAGACATTTTTGCCGGTCTTCGGCCATGGCATGCGCGGTCAGCGCCACGATCGCCATGCCCTGCCCCTGATCTCGCAACCTCCTCACCAGGGTATAGCCGTCCATTTCCGGCATCTGCACATCGGTCAGTAACAGGTCGTAAGGCCGCCCTTCCGTCGCCGCTTGTTCCAGCATTTTCATTGCGATCCGTCCGTTGTCAGCAATGTCGACTTCGGCTCCAGCTTTCCGAAGATGAAACGAGAGGAGCCGCTGGTTGTCCGGTCCGTCTTCAGCCAGAAGGATGCGGCCACTCAGCTTCGCATTTTCTGGAGCGGACTTCTTAACTACGATTTCCTTTTCCGCGTTCAAATGTGCGACCATTGCGGCGCCGGGCACAGGTTCCAACGGCAGTTCGACGCGAAAGCAGGAGCCTTTGCCCAACTCCGTGTGAGCCAACGTCACGGCCCCCCCCATCAACCCAGCTAGTCGGTGACTAATCGTCAGCCCCAAGCCGGTTCCGCCGTATTTACGCGTTACCGTGGCATCAGCCTGACGAAAGGCCTGAAACAAACGCCCGGACTCCTCGCGAGTAAGCCCCGGACCGGTATCGCGTACGTCGATTACCAAACGCGATTGTCCTTCATGGCAAACGACCCCCGCTGTCATGGTCACTCGTCCTACTTCGGTGAACTTGACCGCGTTGCCCACCAAGTTCATGAGAATCTGTCGTAGACGAGTCGGGTCACTCATGATGCGCTCCGGCACCGGCGTGATCAGGTCGGCATCGAGCACAATTCCTTTACCGACGGCACGAGGCTGCAGCAAACTTTTCACTTCGCCGAGCAGGCTCACTAGCGGAGTATCGATGCGTTCGACAGTCAGCTTGTCCGCCTCAATCTTGGATAGGTCCAAGATATCGTTGATGACCGTCAGCAGGTGCATACCGGCATTTTTGATCGTGTCGACGGCATGATCGCGTTGTTCCGATGAAAGCGGAACTTGCGCATCCTCTCGCAACAGATCCGTAAATCCGAGAATGGCCGTCAGCGGGGTGCGAATCTCATGGCTCATGTTGGCCAGGAACGCACTTTTCGTCTGGTTGGCGGTTTCGGCGCGGTCGCGAGCTCGTGACAACTCTACCGCTTGGAATTCTAAGACGATCGTTTGCTCTTCAATTCTTGCGCGAGCTTCCTCGGCCTGATTTGCCAGCTGCTTTAAATCCTCCTCCGCGTGCTTGGCGGCGGTGATATTCTGATGCGAGATGACGGCGAAGCGTTCGCGTTGATGTGAAAACCCGCGAATGGAGCAGCGGAACCAGCGTTTCTCCCTGGGTGCGTGGCAGGCATAATCAATCGTGTAGGTCTTGTTGTCGCCCGCGAGCACCGATTGGATGCCCGTCGTCACCTCACGCGCTTCTTGGCATTGCTGCGCGGCCCTGGAGCAGGCGGCCAGATAGTCGGCCTGTTCCAGCACGCTACTGCCGGCGCCGCCGTTGGTCAGGGCGAATTCGCGCCAAGCGTGATTCACATACCGGATTCGGCCGTCGCTCCCCAGAACCACGGTGTGCGAATCGAGCGAATCAATGACATGGCGCAGAAACTTCTCAGCATTGCGAGTCTGCGCTTCTGCTTGTCGACGTAGCTTGCGGGGCTCTTTGCAATTCATAATGAGTTGAGACGACGGTTCGGCCGTCAGCTTCACAAAGGAGTTCCAAAAAGCATAGGTCAAAGGCGATAGTGGAGATGGGGATGACGGGCTGCGGCAAGCCGCAACTCAATCGCTTCCGATGCTCAACTGGTTTGGAGGAAGAAAAGGGGTCAGGTCTCATTTACACGAGGAGGTCATATTGCGGTGATTGAACGTTCCTGAAAAATAATCCGCAACGTCAAAGGTTTGTTTCCAAGGAGTGCAACATGATTCGATTTGAGCGGTTCGGATCTGCCGTCGCTGTGGCGATCGCGTCGAGTTCGCTGTTTATCGTCATGCTAATCGCTGCCCACAACCGCGCCGCCGACAGTGCGCCGACGGAAGGCCCTGTTCGAGTCGAGCCCTTTTTCTTGCGCGGGTCTATTCCGGCCAAGTTGCGATCAGGCAATCCGATACCGTGGACTTTCTCCCTCAAGAACCTGACTTCGGAGACGAAGGAAATCGGTGCTTGGGCGGAAATGGCGGGAGGCTTAAAGGTGCGGCTCATCAATCGAACGACCGGCCGCGAATGCAAACTGTCACAATCCGGCAATTATTTCCTCGGCGACAACCTTCAGGTGACGGCATTTGCGTTCATTCGCCTTCAACCAGGCGCTGAGTATACGTGGAACACGAATTTATTGAATTACTTCGAGGACATTCAGCCTGGTCATTATGAACTTCAAACTCGTTTGAGTCATTTCAGCCCGGACTTCCAACCATCAAAATCAGCGTTCTCCCTCGCGTTTGAAGTAACTCCCTGAATTCCAGACCGACTTTTCCGGACACGTCGGCCTTACGGCTCGACGCTCGCCTCCGGCAATTTGAAGATCCCGTTTTGCTTACACTCGGCGTCGGCGTATTCGAGCGTTTCTAGGTGGCGCTCCAGAATGCGTTCGAGTTCCAGCGTCGTGGTTGCCGCTTCGTGCAGGCCGGCGTGGGTTTCGGATACGCGTTTCTCGGAGAGGGCGCCGCAGTAGCGGGCGCTGGCGAGCGAGACCACGCCGTCGCCGGGGGCGTCGGCTCCGTGAGTGTCGGCCACGCCGATGATCGAGTGCACTGCGACTCGCGGACTGATCGGCAAGCCCTCCACGGCGCGCAGCAGAGGATGGTCGGGCTCCAACAGGTCGACGCTCGTCGGCACTTTGCGGGCGATCCAGGGAGCGAACACGCCCGGGTTGTCGGCAACGAGTCGACGATGTCGCGCGTCGGCCTGGCTGGAGATGTGCGCCGACCAAGAACTGACGCGCCCCACGGCCTGAGTCGCGATCGATGAGCCGCGATGGGGCGTGCCGATGAAGACGACCTTGCGCACGAACGGCAGCGGCGCGAAGAAGAACAGTTCCCGCAGTCGCTCGCGGTCGGCGGCATCGGCCCGGATCGCATCGAGCGGACAGTTCGCCGCGGCGTCCCACAACGCCGTGCCGCTTTCCGCCGCTTGGAGCTTCGACACCAAGCCCCCCATGCTGTGCCCCACGAGCACCATCTGTTGCGCGGCGGGATCCTCGGCGGCTCCCGGCGTCAGCGCCACCGCGGCCTGAAGCTCGCTTCGCAGCATCGCGGCGCCCCCAAGGAACGGCATGCCGGTCGGGTAACGAAAGGTCCAGGCCTGATAGTGCCGGCGAAACCAAGGCTGCGCGCGGAGCGCATGAATTTGCGTGAGCCAAGCCGTGGGGTCGGACGCCAAGCCGTGCACGAACACGATGGGAATCTTGCCGCACTGGTACGGCTCGATCATCACCAATTGGGCTTTCGCCTCCAGGCTGTCGGGTCGTAGGAACGCCTCGACCGGACGGTTCGGCTCAATATAAGCGACCCAAGCGAATGGCGCGGTGAGATCGCCGGCGGTTTCCCACCGTCGATCGGCTCCCGCCAAGTGTCGGCAATTCCCGGGATTGTAGAACTCCAAAACCATTTCTTCTTCCGGCGCCGAGGCGAGTTCGGCGACTTCGGATATCGCAAATTCGACGGGCCGAGTTCGCAGCACTGCGGTCGCCGAGAAAGGCTGCACGCGCCGAAAAAAGCGTTCGTCTTCCGCGCGACAACGACGGACCAAGAGCGGAACGCCGACCCCGTCGCTGCGCACCGGCTTGGTGTAGCCGTTGAGTCGATACTCGCCGACCAACTCGAAATCGTTCATGTCTTCCGCCGACCAAGCGAAGCCGTGCAACTCCACGGGAATCGTCAGCGGGCGCTCGTGTTGAACGACGTGCAGGCCTGTAACGGGGTCGAGTCGATGAAATCGCTGCGCCGTCACCAGCAGCTTCGCGAGCGCGGCGTTGTAGGCCTTGGATTCGCAAACGAGATCATCGTGCGTCGGCTGATCGCCGAGCGACGCAACATGCAGCCATTGTCGGCAGACGACCTCGAAATACCGATCGACGCAGGCCGAATTGCCCGCTGCTTCCAGGCGACCGGCGGTCGCGAGCAGTTCGTCCGTGTCGCAGGGGCCTGAGACGTCGAACGACGGCCGTCGCGCCGAGTGTGCGAGGCAAGAAGGGGCAGACGCCGTGCGAAGGGTGGTCGCATTTTGCGACGCACCGCTTTCCCACTTGGCACGTGCGTTACAGCAGGCGCAGCCGCTGCAAAAGGCAAAGCTTGCCAGAAGCAGGAAGAGCGGAGCCCGGCTTGCCAATGAAATCCGTCGCCGAGCATCAATGCGCCGATCCGGCATACCAGGGTCGCTCCGTCCCACCAGGGCCTATCGACAACTCTATCACACGATTAGTCGATCGGCGGAGCGAATGCGAGAACGGGCTCGCGGCCGGCGCGAGGCGAAGAACGATGACGGACACGTCGAGCCTTACGGCTCGACAAATCGCCTTTCGGAGAGACGCTAGAGCTAGAAGTGAGAGGCTAGAGAACAGGAGGTCGAAATCCGATTCTAGCCTCTGGCTCTCCCGTCTCACTTCTATCTCTATCCCATCAGGCCCGGGATGGGGTCGCCGTGGTAGATGAAGTGCGGGCGGCCGTTGATGTCTTGCCAGTGGGTTTCACGCGGCAGTCCGAGGCCTTGGTAGATCGTGGCCCCGAGGTTTTCCGGCGTTTGCGCAAACGTCGCCGGGTACGCACCGATCTTGTCGGTCGTCCCGAGGGCTTGGCCTCCGAGCACGCCGCCGCCCGCGAAAAACACGCTCTGCGTTCCCCAATGGTCGCGGCCCGCCGTTTTGTAAAACTGGCCGAGCTTCGAAAGCCTTGGCGTGCGTCCCATTTCGCCGGCCATCACGATGAGCGTGTCTTCGAGCATGCCGCGCTCGTCGAGATCGTCGAGCAGCGCGCTAACGGCCTGATCGGTCGGCGGGAACAAGAAGTTCTTCAAATGCGGAAACGCATTCCCGTGCGTGTCCCAGCATTCGTTGTTGCCGAGGTTCACCTGCACCAAGTTGACGCCGGCTTCCACGAGCTGACGGGCGATCAAGAGCGACCAGCCGAACGTATTGCGGCCGTAGCGATCTTGCGTTTTGGCGTCGACGTGCGCGACCTCAAACGCCCGCTGCGTTTTCGGATCGCTCAAGAGCGACACGGCCCGTTGCCGATGCCGGTCGAACGCATCGTCTTGGGCCGCTTGTTCCAACTCGGCCGTTTGTTGCGTGAGCGATTGGATCAACCGCAACCGGTCGTGGAACCGATCGCTCGACATCTCGGCGGGCAGCGACAGATTCGGCGCTTGAAACTTGAAGTTGTCGAGCTTCACCGTTCCATCGAGCTGCTGATGATGGAAGGCATAGGTCGGATACGCGCCGTACGCTTTTCCGTTGAACGCGCAGAGTTCCAAGAACATCGGATCGCGATGAGCGCCCATCTCGCCGGCGAATTGGCCGGGAATGGTGCGGCCGGTGCGATGGATGAGCGTTTCGGGCAATACGACGGCCGGCGGCAAGTTGTTGCGCTGCGTCGTTACGGAGTTGGCAATCGCCGCGATGCTCGGCCAATCGGTCGGCTTCGGTCCGACGGTGCTAAAGCCGGCCGGCAAGATCGAGCGGCCCGTGAGCATCAGCAGATGCCCGGCCGAGTGCTCCGGTTGCTTGTGGGCAAACGAGCGGAGCACGGCCCACTTGTTGCTGCGGGCCGCGAGCAGCGGCAAGTGTTCGCAAATTTGCAGGCCGGGCGTTTGCGTGGCGATCGGGTTGAACTCGCCGCGGACTTCCGCCGGCGCGTCGGGCTTCATGTCGAAGCTATCGATTTGCGACAAGCCGCCGGAGAGAAAAATGTAGATGACCGACTTGGCCTTCGCCGGTTGCGCGGCTGCGGCGGAGCCCGTCTTTGCCATGGCGCGGAGCGGCGCCAAGTGGTTCATTCCCAAACCCAAGAGCCCGACGGCGCCGGCTTGCACGGCGACACGGCGCGAGACGGCGGCATGCTGCAAATACGGCATGACGAAAACTCTTTGAGGAGGAGGGGTAGGAAAGTGGCGAGTGATGCCAATCGGGCGGCGGGGCGAACGGGCGGCAACGGGCGGGCGAAGCTTGCGGCGGCTTCAGTCTTCTATCGGCCAAGTTTAACGCCGCGGCCGGCAATCAACAACGGATTTTGATGGAACTCGTCGACGATCTCGCGCACGACGACGGATTCTATTTTTTCGTAACGACGGCGGGCTTCTTTTTGGCCGATTTTTCTGCCGATTTGCCGGCGGCGGTATCGGTCGATTTCGTTGCGGCGGGGATCGTGAGGTACACCGGATTCGAGGCGTATTTCGTATCGATCGAGAAGCTCACGGAAACGCCTGCCATCACGGCGATCGGAAACCGCTCGACTTGCAGTGCATCCTTGGAAGCTTCGAGCGTCATTTTTCCGGTGAGCGTGTTGCCCGAGAGTCGCGCGGCACTTCCTTTGGCGAGCGTGACTCCCGGCGGCAATTGTTCGCCGAGCTTCGCGCCGAAATATTGCCATGTGAACTCGAGCCCGACGGGGTCTTTGTACGCGGGATTGCGCGTGATCGAAACTTGCAGTTCCGCTTTGGAGCCCGGCTTGAGCGTCAGCTCACTTGGGCTCGCTTCGACGCTCAACAAGTCGAGCTTCTCCACGACGCCGACCAGCGACGACTGCACGGGCCAGTGTCCTTGCGAACCTCCTTGCGATTGGAGTTCGCAAGTGACGACGGCCTCGCGCACGATTTCCGTGCTCGCGCTCTTGCCCGCTTCGTCGAGTTGCGCGCGGCCCGTGATTTTTACCAGCGTCGCGGCGACCTTCGCCGACTTGTCCGCTTCGAGCACGATGGGGGCGTAGTTCATGCCGGCGGGAATTGTGACGGGAACTTGGCGCACGCCGGCGGGAAGTCCGTCGACGTGAATCTCGATGGGGCCGGCAAAACCGTTGTGCCGGACGGCGTTGATAAACCAGAGCGCGCGCGTGCCGGGGGCGACCATCGCGTAGTAAAGTTTGCCGGTCAGTTCAAAATCGGGACCCGACGGTTCGACGCGCAGGTGATAAAGGAAGTCGGGCCCGCCTCGACCGTTCACATCGCGGACGCGCAGCAAGAGCGGGCCGTCTGCCGGCGATTTGAAGTATTGTTTGGCGTCGGGGGTCAGCGGCAGGTCGTCCGCCTCGCCGAGCTTCTTTCCCTTGGCGTCGTAGATCTCGAGCACCACATCGAGCGGCAGGCGAAACTTGCGCGACTCCGCTGCGAGCAGATAATATGCGTCTTTCTTCGCTTCGAAGGCGTACCAATGTTCGTCGCCGTCGCGCGGGAGTCGGCCGTTGATGCCGCAGGGGATTTGAATATCGCGCGACGTCTGTTGCGTGTTCGTCGCTTCTTGCACGAGTTGCGGCACCGCGGCCACGCCGTAGGAGGCCGGATTGGTGGCGATGCCGTCGACCAAGAGCGGTTCGCGCACGATGCCCGGTTCGGCGTCTTTCGCCGGCGACACCTTCGTCTTACCGAGCGGCTGCCCGGCGGCCGAGAGCACTTCGAGTTCGGTCGCCTTGCCCCGCTCGATCACCAGCGGAAACGTCGCCACCGCCGGCAGGCCGCGCGAGATTTCAACGCAGTAGGAATACCGGACGTCGCCGCCGTAGCGCGTGTCGCGCACCGCCAACACATACTCGCCGTCTTGCGCGATCTCGGCCGTGAGCAAGGCGTCGCCGCCGAAGTAGTTGTCGTTCATCGCAACGACCTGACCGGTCGGACTCAACAGCGTGAGAATCGGGTCCATGTGGTAGCCCGACTTGCCGACCATGTCGTGGACCGATTGCGTGATGCGCTGGGCGTAGATCTGAAACGTCAGCCGCTCGCCCGACTTGCCGGCGAAGCGGTAGCAATCGACGTCTTCCGAAGGATCGCAAACGCCGCACACCGCCGACGGCACGGCCACCGGTTCGGCCCGTTCGCGCGTGCCGTTCTCTTTCGAAGTCTCCAACACGACCGGATATTCGGTGATGAGCAGCGAGGCGACGCTGGAAACGGCTTGCGGCGTTGCAAGGCGGAACTCATGCAGGCCCGGCATTTGGTTCGACGGCACCGAAACTTCAAACTTAAACGGCGTGCCGGGCCTGCCGCGCCCCGTGAGCGGCGCTTCGATCGGCTTGGTTTCCAGCAAGCGCATCGTGGGGCCTGCCGGAACGAAGAACGATTGATAGGTACCGTCGAGCGTGAAGTTGGAGCGGAGTTGCACGGTCGCCTTTTGCCCGACTTGCACGGCGCACGGGACGGCCGTCGTGAGTTGACGGAAGCCGACGGCCGCTTCGAGCGGCGCGGCGACGAATACGGCCAGCGCGCAGCCGACGGCGACACTCAGGGTTTGGCGACACATTGAGAGAATGCTCCGAGGCGGGATACAATCGCGGCGGGAAGTTCACTATCCGCCAATCGCCGACGGGCGTCAAGCAAACCCAACGGCCGCGAGATCCGCGGCGCGAGATCGAGCGCAGATTATGCACAATATTCGCGATGCTCGGCCGAGCGACGCACCGACGATCGTCGACTTCAACATCCGCATGGCCTGGGAAACCGAACAGAAGCGGCTGGACCCGACGAAGATTACGCCGGGAGTCGCGGCGGTGCTCTCACGACCCGAGCTCGGTCGTTACTTCGTGGCGGAGAACGTCACGGAACGCGAGTCGGAGGTGATTGGTCAATTGATGATCACCTACGAATGGAGCGACTGGCGCAACGGCAACTTCTGGTGGATTCAAAGCGTGTACGTCCGCGAAGATACCCGCGGCCAAGGCGTGTTTCGCGCGCTATACGAACATGTCGAACGCTTGGCCCGGGCGGATGCGGGCTCATGCGGCCTGCGGCTCTATGTGGAACACGCGAACGAGCGTGCGAAGGGCGTGTATCGCAAGCTCGGCATGCAGCCGAGCGATTACGTGTTCTACGAAATCGATTGGTCCGCGTAAGGCGTAGAACTCTAAATATCTTTTCTTCGCTTTCGCAAGGTGCGCGGCCATGCGCCGGGATCGCGAGACGTGTGAAATATCCCAAAGACGTAAACTACTTCGCCGCTCCATTCGTAAAAGACGACGTAAGGAAATCTTGCGAGCTTGAAACGGCGGAAGCTACCGTAGCAACGCAGGTAAGCCGCCGGCGTGCGTCGAATGGCGTCGATGCCTCGGTCGAGTTCCGTGAGAAACTCGTCGCCGAGCCCAGAGCGCTGTAACTCATACCAGCGAAATACGTCGCGCATCTCCTTCGCGACGTCGGGAGCGATCACGAAGTTAGTCATTCGCCTCGCCGCGAATCACCTTTTTGGCCTGCTCCCAGGTCATGCCGGAAGCGGGGTCGAGTTCAAGTGCGGCTTTACGACGATCCAATTCCGCTTTCTGCCAATCGTAAACCGGAAGAGTCTCCAAATCGTCAGCCAGATCGTCCCATAAGGCCTGTACGAGATGCAGCTTCTCCGCAGGACTGAGGCTGAAAACTGAATCGTAAATCGGATCCGTCGCCATGTAAGTGCCTCACGACGATCTTGAGGAGTAAGTAGCGCACGCTCCAAGTATACCACGTGACGGCGAACGTTTCCGTCTGGAACTCCGATCCTCTTTACGGCTTCACAACGCGCACGCGGTGGTTGTCGCTGTCGCCGATGTACATGGTGCCGTCTTTCGTGATGCAGATCGCGTGCGGATTGCTCAAGCCCGCGGCCTTGGCGTCGCCGCCGTCGCCGGAGAAGCTTGCCTTCGGCGGCAGACCGGCCACGGTCGTGACGGTGCCCTTCTTCGGATCGATCCGGCGGATCGCGTGGTTGCTGCTATCGACGACGTAGACCAACCCGTCGGGGCCGACGGCAATGCCTTTGGGGCTATTGAACTTCGCATCCTTCACGGGTCCATCGTCAACGGAGAAGCCTCCCTTGCCCGTGCCGCCGATGTGATGGAGCGTGCCGGCCGTGAGGTCGAGCTTATAGACGCTGCTTCCTTCACGCAGAGCGATCCACATGGTTTGGCCGTCGACATAGAGTGCGCGCGGGCCGAGGATCGGCGAAGTCTTGGCGACGGCGCCGTCTTGCGGAAGTTTCTTCTCGCCGGTGCCGCCGATGGTTTCAATGACGCCGGTCTTCGAATCGACCTTGCGGATGCGGTGGTTGCCGATGTCGGCGATGTAGAGATTCTCCGCGTCGTCGAAGGCGATGCTATGCGGTTGCTTGAGCAAAGCTTTGACGGCCGATCCGCCGTCGCCTGCGAAACCTTCGCTGCCGCCCTGCCCTGCGACCGTGCTAATGACGCGCGTCTTCCAATCGACCTTGCGAATGACATGGTTCTTCATGTCGGTCCAGTAGATGTTGCCGGCTCGATCGAAGCGGAGTTCGTGCGGCTCGAACAGGAGCGCTTCGGTTGCAGGTCCGCCGTCGCCTGCAAAGCCCGGCTTGCCGGTGCCGGCGAACGTGGTGACTTCGCCCGACTTCGGATCCCAGCGACGAATGCGATGCAAGCCCCGTTCGCAAATATAGAGCGCGCCGTCGGGGCCGAACTCGACGCCGAACGGTTGGTTAATGTTTGTTTCGAGCGCTTTGCCGATGGGACCGTTGTCGGTCTTGCCGCCGCTGCCGGCGACCGTTTCGATGGTGCCCGCCCCGACAGAAGCGGCGGCGAGAAATAAGAGAGCGAGGAAAGAAATCGTGCGCGTGATACTCATGGCGGGCTGCTCGTAGTCGGCGAAAGGAAACTTCGTATGATGGGCGTTTTAGTCGACGCCGCGTCGACTTGCAATCGCCTGGGGCGAGCGTCGAACCGTAAGGCCGACGTGTTTCGGATAGACGTTAGAGCTAGAAGTTAGAAACTAGAAATACTGGAGGTCGGATGTCGGCTTCCGTTTCTAGCGTCTAGCTCTTTGATCTAGCCTCTACCTCAGACATGTCGGGCTGACGGCTCGACGCTCGCCATAAAACCATGGACATTCGACGACTCTGCGTGTTTTGCGGATCCGCCGGCGGCGTGAAGCCGGAATACGCGCACGCGGCGACGGAACTCGGGCAAACGGCGGCCGCGCGCGGCATCGAACTCGTGTACGGCGGCGGGCGCGTGGGGCTGATGGGAACGCTGGCCGACGCTTGTCTCAAGGCCGGCGGGCGCGTGATCGGCGTGATTCCCGAAGCGCTGGCGACCAAGGAACTCGCGCATCAAGGGTGCACGGAGTTGCACGTCGTCCAGTCGATGCACGAGCGCAAAGCACTCATGGCGGAACTCTCCGACGGGTTCGTCGCCCTGCCCGGCGGGCTCGGCACGCTCGAAGAACTCTTCGAGGTTTGGACCTGGGGGCAACTCGGCTTTCACAAGAAGCCGTGCGGGCTACTGAACGCGGCGGGGTTCTTTGATCGGCTCCTGGAATTTCTCGCGCATGCCGCGGACGAGCAATTTATGCGGCCGGACCATCTGGCGATGTTGGCGCAAGCCGACGACGCGGAAACGTTGCTGGCCCGGCTTGCGGAGTATTCGCCGCCGGATGTACGCAAATGGCTGCGGCAGGACGAGACTTGAGTCGATGCAGGTGGTGAGTGGCGAGCAAACCGCCGAATACTAGCCCCGACGCGCAAGCGAGGGGACCGTCACGTTCCGCGGACCACAGAGTCCCCTCGCTTGCGCGTCGGGGCTAGTGCGTGAATCACTGCGGTTTCAATCTCGCCGCGTATTCACGAAAGGCTTTCATTTCCCGTTCGTAACCGCCCGAGAGAATCGGGAACCGGCACCAAGTGCGCGGGTCGAGGTTTAGGTCGTCGACATGGAAGCTGGGTGCGATGCGCTCGCGCTTCCATTGGTTGCGGCACCAAAGTTTGAAAAAGCGATCAATCCAGGTGACGAGCTGGTCGAGCGTGTATTGCGGGAACTCGACCTGCAGCTTCTGCAGAATTTCGACCGGGATCAGCTTGTCGTGAATCGCGTACCGTTCGACGCGGTCGAGCAATTCGTACGGCATCAGGTCCGCTTCGTCGGTCTGTTTCGCGCCGGGCGGGCGCAGTTCGGCCGTCGGAGCTTGGGCGTTGACGTAGTGCAACGCGGGAATCGGCTGCAGATCGGCCGGACCTTCTTTCTCGAGCCAGACGAGCCACCGGCGGAGATACGCTTTGTCGATGCCGGAGATCGGGCTCAGGCCGCCCGAGGTGTCGCCGTCCATCGTGGCGTAGCCGACCGCGGCTTCCGAACGATTGCTGGTGGCCAAAAGCAGCGAGCCGCGCAAGTTCGTGAGCATCCAAACGCCTGGCGAACGCACACGGGCTTGAATGTTCTGCATCGCGATGTCGTCGGTCTTCCAATCGAGCGGTCGCCCGATGGCTTTCTCGATCAATTGCAAGTAGCCGGCGTGGAGCGGGGTGATGTCGAAGTCCATGAACTCCGCATGGACCGCTTTCGCCACTTCTCGCGCCGCGGTACGCGTGACGTCGCCGCTGTTCTCCGTGCCTTGATAAACGCAGACGAGCATCTGCGCCAGGATCTCGGCGGGAGTCTTGCACGCTTGAAGCTGCTTGTAGTACGCGAGCTTGGCGAGAAACCCGGCGAGACCGAGTTCCTTCACGCCCCACTCGACGAGAAGCGAAATCAAACACGCAATGGCGGAACTATCGGCGCCGCCGCTGAGCGAAAGCACGAAACCGTTCGACCGGCTCTTGCGCATGTAGTCGAACAACGCCAGGCTCACCGCTCGGGCAAACTCTTCCTCTTTGACGTGCGAACCTTGTTCCCAAGCCGCCTGCACGACGACGTTCCGCTCCGGCAAGAACACGGGATATGTGAAGTCGGACTCGACGCAAGCGTCGCTCTCGCGCAAGTCGGGCCGGAAGCTGCCGGTGCGCGATTGCCGCATCCGCGTGGCGTCAACATCGACCAAAGCCGAAGTGACGCGCACGTCGGCGAACGTGAACCTTGGGCCGGCGGCGACCATTTCGCCGGCCGAAGCAATGAGCGCTCCGCCGTCGTAGATCGAGCGTCCGGCTTCGTTGCCGACGAGGTTCGAATAGACGTAGCTCACGTTGAAGGCCCGGGAGCCTTCGAGCACAAACCGTTCGCGCACCTTGAACTTACCGAAGGCGAAGTGGCTCGCGCTGGGGTTGAGGATGACGTCGACGCCGCGCAGCGCAAGTTCGCTGCCGGGGCGATCCGCGACCCACGCGTCTTCGCAAATTTCAAAACCGATCTTCACGTCGCCGACGTCGTAATAGACGTCTCCGAGCGGATAGTCGACGCCGGCAAGTTCGACGTTGACCCGTTCCCCCTTCGGCCAAGGCTTAAACCAGCGCGGCTCGTAGTGAAGCCCGTCGCCCGCGAGGAATTGCTTGGCCGTGAAGCCGAGGATCTTACCGTCGCACGCCAAGCAAGCGGTGTTGAAGAGCCCTTGGTGGTAGAGCAGCGGCAGCCCGAGCGAGACGATCATCCCCTTGGTCGCGGGAAGAATCTCCTGCAAGACTTCGATTGCCGTGTCTTGCAGGGCCGGCGAGTGGAACGCGTCTTCGCAGCCGTAGCCGGTGATGCAAAGCTCGGGCAGGCAGAGGATCGACGCCTTCTCCGCTCGCGCGGCTTCGATGGCCGCCAAGATGCGGGCCTTATTCCCCTCCCAATCGAGAGGCGTTTGATTCAAAACGGCGGAGGCGACCCGAATTAACTTCATACTGGATTCTTGGCAGCGGCTCCCGGACTTACAAGAGGTCCGACCCTTTGAACGATGCCCGCCGCGACCGGCGATAGCGCGGAATCGGCCGACTGTAGCGATTCCGGCGACTCCGCAGCCGCGTTGCCGCCGACGGGCGTCGGTTGCCACTCGACGCCGAGCATCACGACGTTGATGCCCGACCCGATGCCGAGGAACGCAGTGCGGTCGCCGGCCTGCAGATGGCCGTGCTCCGCGCCGAGCGCCGCGGTAATCGGCAGTGCGGCCGAGCCGGTGTTGCCTAAGAATTCAAACGTGCTGAAATCCATCGCCGGATCGAGTCCGAGCTTTTGGAAGATGAGTTTCTTGTGGGCCACGCCGACTTGATGGCAAACGGTCTTGTTCAAATCGCCCGGCGTCCAGTCCATGGTCGCTAGGAAACGTCCGTAAGCCGCTTCGGCCGCGGAAACTCCGCCGAGCAGCAAGGCTTCACTGTCGGTCGTCATGAGCGGGCGCACGCCGTCGGCCCGGGCTTCATCGCGGCCGCTGCGGCAGAGTTCATGGTGCGCGGTGTCGGCCCATACGGCGCCGCCGAGCAGTCGGTTCTGCGTCTTGCTGATCTTGCGATTCGTAAGCAGTACCGCGGCGCTCGCGGCGCCAATGGTCAGCGAGGCGATCGAAAGCTTAATTGTGTCGCGTGTCAGTGTGGTCGCGGCGTTGAGACTTTCGACCGTATTCTCCACCAAGTGCCGGCCGTTCTCCGTGCCGACGACGAGTGCCGCGTCGATACGGCCCAGTTCGATTAGGTCGGCCGCTTGGAGAATGCCGTTGAGTAAACCCAAGCAGGCGTTCGACACGTCGTAGATCACGCACTCATGTGCGAGCCCGAGCTCACGATGCACTCCGCACGCCGTCGCCGGTTCGATAAAGTCGCGGCACACGCTGCCGTGGATCAGCGCGCCGATTTGCGCGCGATCGATCCCTGCGGCTTGTATCGCGCGCTCGCCGCTGCGAATGCTCGCTTCGCTAGGGGGCATGTCGGCCGGAAAGAAGCGGCGCTCGCGAATGCCGGTCATCAATTCCAGTCGGCCGTTGGGCAGGCGCAAGCGCTTGTAGAGCGGCTCCAAGCGTCGTTCGAGTTCGTCGGTCGTGACGATTTCGCTCGGCAAATCGTAGCCGAATGCTTCGAGGCAAACGTTTTCGTAACGGACACGCATGATGGTCTCTTCGCTTGCCCAACTAATCGCCGCGGCACGAGCCCGGCAAACCGTTGAAATTAGCCGCTTTTTCGCGGGTCGTCTAGCCGGCACCCCATGCCGGCATGCCGGCGCCAGCACTAAACCGTGTGCAAGCACTCATGCAAACCGCAAGATGAGCGAATTGCTTGTAAATGATCTGGACACGTCTATAACTCGACCCATCGCCCAAGCGAGCCTTCCCCGAGGACAATTGTCCGAGGTTCGCAAGTGCGAGGTCAATCGATAGGGATATCGTTCCGGCGGCTCGCTGCGGCAAGCAACCGGATGAGGCATCGGTCGTTCGGCTCGGGATGAGCCCTACGCGATCGATGCGGCGTTAGGGACGACGCATATGACTAATACTTCGCGCCTTCGACGTAGCAGCCGGCTTCCGAGCCTGCCCTCGCTTCGTCGCTCTTGTCGGCTCTCCGACGCGGGCGCGAATGGTTGGATGCTCTTCCCCGTTCGCTTCGGAAATTCTTCCGCCTCCTCCGTTTGGTTCCCGCAGCGCAGCTGTACGGTCCGGCCTCGTACTCCAGGACGTGTTTCTGCGGTCGCGCATTCTGCTCGATCGCCCCAGACACAGGATGTGTCGCCCACAGGAGTGTGAAGATGAACCGTAAGCCCCTCATCGGAATCAACATGGACTATCGCGCGGCTCGTAAAGACGGCCCGGCGATGAGCTACCTCTGCGCCGGCTATCACGATGCGATCGTGAAGGCGGGCGGCGTGCCCGTGATCATTCCGATTCTCGAGAACGACGAGGACATGGCTCGCGTGCTCGATTTGCTTGACGGCGTGATGATGGTCGGCGGGGCCGATCTCGATCCGCGTCGCGACGGCTTCATGCTCCACCCGTCGGTTCGTCCAATGGACGCTCGCCGCGAAACGTTCGATCGCAAGCTTGTCCGCATGGTCGCCGATCGTCGCTTGCCGTTCTACGGCGTGGGCGTCGGCATGCAATTGCTCAACGTTTCGCAAGGCGGCAACCTGTTCCTCCACATTCCGGAAGATATGCCGAAGAGCCTGCCGCACAAAGATCCGATCGACGTGAACCATCGTCACGCCTTGGAAGTAATCAAAGGCACGATCATGGAACGGGTCTACGGCGAAGGTGAAATCCGCGTCAACAGCATGCACCACATGTCGTGCGATGAAATTGCTCCCGGCTTTACCGTCTCGGCCCGCTGCCCCGACGGCGTCGTGGAAGCGATCGAAAGCATCCGCCCGGATTGGTTTGCCTTCGGCACGCAGTTCCATCCGGAAGCCGACAGCGCCACGGCGCTCGACCTGCGGATCGTCGAAGAATTTATCTGGGGCATCACCGGCGAAGCTCCGGCGATCGAAGACGACGAACCGGCCGTGATTCCGATGGGCCGCAAGACGGTCGCCATGGCCGCTTAAGAGAAGTCGCTAGTAGTTGGTAGCTAGTTGCTAGTTAAGAGAACAGAACACCCAGGGACAACGGTCCCTGGGTGTTTTTTTGCGCCGCTGAGTTGATGGAGCGATCATCCGCGCGCCGTGCGACGCCGCTCAAGTCCGTACCGCGGGCGGCACACGATTGTGCGAAGCTGACAATCGGCATTCTTACGACCCGCTACGCCGTTGACGTCGGAAATAGCGGGTATTAGGTTGCGAAAAGAAATGGCCGATGAAGCATTTCTAGAACGTTCTGCGACACGAACGTTTTCCGCGCGCCTATTGCCGACCATCCCTCCCGCCTCGCCCCAAGCCCGCTCCGCCGGAGTCTACTCCATGAAATGTTTTTTAGCGGCATTATGCGCCGCGTTGACGATCGCCGGCTTGACTTGGGAAACGATCGGCAGTGAGCCATCATCCCAAGGCGGCGACGAAGTCTGCACGGTCGGAACGAAGATCGACGTTCCCTCGACGGATCCGCAGCGCCAAAGCGCGGAACTGTTGCACGAAACCTTCGAAGCGACGCTCCATGCCGTGCATCACCATTACTATCGCGAAGACGAGGCGCTCCCGATTCCCGGCGTCGCGATGAAGGACGTGTTTCGCGAACTTGCCGACCGTCGCGGCGTCGGCGTCCGTTGGCTCGCCGTCAACGGGCAGGCGATGAACACGGCACATTTGCCGCAGAACGAGTTCGAGCGCAACGCGGTGAAGGCGCTGAGCGAAGGCCAAGAGACGTACGACGAAACGACGGACGGCGTCTATCAGTACGTCGGCATGATCTGCCTGACGAACGAATGCCTCAAATGCCACGTGCCGAATCGCAAGAGCACGGAGAACCGTGCGGCGGGGATTGTGATTACGATTCCGATGAAGAAGCCGTAGTCGGCGAACGGTAGTGCCCGCCGTCGCCGACGGCGGGCTAAATAGGGAAACCGCGGACATCGACGAGTACATTCATTCCGTGTACAGAGCGACCAAGCGAATTCGTTGATCGGCGTCAAAATGCACACTCACGACACGCTCAACGTCACTCACATGTGAGACCGGAATCGTCCAATTCGACTCGGTTTCGTAGTCATCAGTCGGCTCACCAAGGAGTTGCATGACATCCGCTTTGCGCATCCCGACGGGAAGATAGTTCGCGACAAGGTCGTCGAGCATCTGATAACGCACACCGATCTTGCTACGACCGGCCTCCTTCATCCATGTGTCCCGATCGAATTCAAGATTGTCGTAGGGGTAGCCGTAGCGCGCGTAGCTCGTCCAAGCAATCGCAAATAACGAAAGCAGACAAAACCCAACTATGAATCCGCGACGGGGAAATCCCGGCATACTTCACATGCCAATCGGGGTACCAAGCACCTTCAAGAATTCGCGGATCCACGCCGGATGTGCCGGCCACGCGGCGGCGGTCACGAGATTGCCGTCGACTGTCGCGTCGTCGAGGCCTGCCGAGGGTTCCGCCCAGCGGCAGCCGCAGAGTCCGAGTTCGGGCTTCAAGGCCGGGTAGGCTTGCGCCGTGCGATCGCGGAGCACTCCGGCCGCGGCGAGAATTTGCGGGCCGTGGCAAATCGCGGCGATCGGCTTGCGCGCATTCGCGAAGTGCCGGACGATTTCAATGACGCGCGAATTGAGCCGGAGATATTCCGGCGCTCGGCCGCCGGGGATGACGAGGCCGTCGTAGTCGCTTTCCTTGACGTTCGCGAAGTCGAACGTCAGCCGGAAGTTGTGGCCGCGTTTTTCGCTATAGGTCTGCGCGCCGTCAAAATCGTGAATGGCCGTGGCGACGGTATCGCCGGCTTTCTTGTCGGGGCAAACCGTGTCTACGCGATGGCCGACCATGAGCAGCATCTGATACGGCACCATCGCTTCGTAGTCTTCTACGTAGTCGCCGACAAGCATCAAGAGGCGTTGGGACATGGTTCAGAAGGTGTGAGGGGGGTGAAGGGTCAGTAGTGTTCATATTGCCGCGGAGCTTGTCTCCGCGCGTATCGCGCATCGTCGTTACATCCGCTTCAAAGTTTACCAGCGACGGCGCGCGAAGAAAAACTTGTCGCGTAAGCCGGCAAAGCTGCGAAGTTCGGGGCGAGTCTGCCGATAGCTAACTGTGGTGAATAATTGATTGTTGTAGCGACGTTTGATGAGTGCGACACGCGACACAGGGTCCGATTGTAACGGACGCTTTTCGGACGTTCGCCCTCCCTGCCCGTCATCCCACCCCTGCGATTTAGAGAGTAACTGAACTTATTATGATTTCCCCCCAACCGCACTTTTTCTTGCGCTGCGAAGCGCGGGAAGAAGAAGAACGGGGCGAATGGAAATTCGCTCTGACTGCGGCCGATGGATCGGCGGAACTCACGGCAACGGACGAAGAAGAAGGCTTGCACGGCGAACGGCTCGAGCTGTTGGCCGTCGTGCGGGCGTTGGAAGCACTCGATCAACCTTCGCTAGTGACGCTGGTCGCCGGCGCGCGCTCCGTCCGTCGCGTGCTCAACGAAGGACTCGACGAATGGCGCCGCCACGGGTGGATGTGGGAGTCGTACGGCGAGCTCGTACCAATTAAGAACCGCGATCTGTGGATGCGGCTTGATCGGGCCCTGGCCTTCCACAAGCTGGAGACGCGGCGCGTGTTCCGCTTCGATAAGGCTCATGCGCTCGGCAACGATACCGACACGACTACGCCCGATACGGCGACGCCCGAAGTTGCGACCGATTCCGACGTCTACAACGATGCCACCGCACAAGCGACGCAGCGTTGGAAGAACTCCTGGCATCGGATGCGACGCAGATTGCGCGACCGCGCAGACGGGCTGGCTCTCTCCTGCGGGTCGATCGGCTCGCCGATCGGGAGCTCCAGTTGGGTGAATTGAAGAATATGTAACAACGTCTGTAGGAAACGCCCTCCGTGGCGTTCCGAACATGGCGGAATAATCAAATTCCAAGCATCAAATTCCAAACAAATACGAAGCACGAATGACGGAATGTCCGTCGCAACATGATTTGAACATTAAAATTTGTTCCTTGTTTGGAATTTGGTGCTTGGTCATTGGTCATTCGACAGCGGACGGAACGCCGCAGAGGGCGTTTCCTACAAACGCGTCAGGGGCCGGAAATGGCTGGAGCCAGGTGCGGTTTTACGTCGAAATCGAGTAACTTCCCGCAGCCCGATACAGCCGGTACCGGGGCGTAAAAGGTCACGTTAGGCGGCGTATTACCCGAAAAGAGCGTAGAAACCCCGCCTGCCTCCTAGACGCCCCTAGTTACCACAAGCACAATCAGCAGCTGCAAGCCGAAGGAACGCGCGTGCGAACTCAGACTTCGTTGGAAACGATTGGACGCCTCGTCGAAGGACGACTCGAAGACCCCCGCAGACTGCTGGGCCCGCACATCGTGGAACACGATGGTCGGAAGGCCGTGGCGGTACGGGCGTTTTTGCCCCAATCGCAGCGGGCTTGGGTTCTCGACGATGCGCAGGGTGAATCGCACGCCATGCGACGTATTCACCCCTCCGGTTTGTATGAGGCGATCTGCCCGCTCGATTCGTCGGGCAAGGCTCCCGCCTATCGCTTGCAAATGGCATCCGAACGAGGTGAGCGGACAACTATGCACGACCCCTATGCGTTTTCTTCCTTACTGAGCGACTACGACCTTTACCTGCTCGGGGAAGGAACCCATTGGCAGAGCTACGAAAAGCTCGGGGCCCAGGTTCGCACGGTCGACGGTGTGCGCGGCGTGAACTTCGCGCTGTGGGCGCCCAACGCGACGAGCGTCAGCGTGATCGGCGACTTCAATAAGTGGGACGACCGTCGCCACCCGATGCGCAAGCATATTCCCAGCGGCTTCTGGGAACTCTTCGTGCCGGGTCTGCCCGACGGCACGCTCTACAAATACAAAGTAAAGAACGGCGCGTTCACCGCCGAAAAAATCGACCCTTACGGCTTCGGCTCGGAATGTCCGCCGAAGACGGCGTCGAAGGTCGTCGACCTGACGAAGTATCAATGGAACGACGGCAACTGGCTCGGCGAGCGCATCAAGAAAAACGGCCTCGACGCGCCGATGTCGTTTTACGAAGTGCATCTCGGCAGCTGGAAGCGCCCCGGCGACAATCCGGATCGTTGGCTTACCTATCGTGAACTCGCGCACGATCTGATCGACTACGTCAAAGAGATGGGCTATACGCACATCGAGCTCATGCCGGTGAGCGAGCATCCGTTCTCCGGAAGCTGGGGCTACCAGCAGGTCGGCTATTACGCCCCGACCGCGCGCTACGGCTCGCCCGAAGAATTCATGTACTTCGTGGACTACGCGCACCAAAACGGCATCGGCGTGGTGCTCGACTGGGTCCCGGCCCACTTTCCGAAAGACGGGCACGGCCTGGCCTACTTCGACGGCACGAACCTCTACGAACATGCCGACCCGCGCAAGGGGGAGCATCGCGACTGGGGGACGCTCATCTTCAACTACGGGCGTCACGAAGTCCGCAACTTCCTCGTGTCGAACGCGCTGTTCTGGATGGACAAGTACCACATCGACGGCATTCGCGTCGACGCCGTGGCGTCGATGATTTACCTCGACTACAGCCGTGAGGCGGGCGATTGGGAACCCAACTGCTTCGGCGGACGCGAGAACCTCGAAGCGCTCGACTTCCTCCGCGAGCTCAACGTTCAGACGCACACGCAATTTCCGGGTACGCTTTCGATCGCCGAAGAATCGACGGCCTGGCCGAACGTTTCGCGGCCCACGTACATCGGCGGACTCGGGTTCAGCCTGAAGTGGAACATGGGCTGGATGAACGACACCCGCAGCTACATGCGGCACGAGTCGATCCATCGGAAGTATCACCACGACGAACTCACGTTCAGCTTGATCTACGCGTTCACTGAAAACTTCGTGTTGCCGCTTTCGCACGACGAAGTGGTGCACGGCAAGGGTTCGCTGATGGACCAGGTGCCGGGCGACCTATGGCAGAAGTTTGCCAACATGCGGCTGCTCTTCGGCTACATGTGGACGCATCCCGGCAAGAAGCTCACCTTCATGGGAAGCGAGTTCGGCCAGTGGAACGAGTGGAACTACGACAGCAGCCTGCAATGGCACTTGCTGGAGTGGGATTCGCACCGAGGGTTGCAACGCTACGTGGCCGACTTGAACAAGCTCTTGTGCGCCGAACCGGCGCTGCACGAACTGGATTTCGATCACCGCGGCTTCGAGTGGGTGGATTGCCACAACTGGGAAGAGAGCGTGCTCGCGTTCCTCCGCAAAGGAAAGAATGCGGACGACTTCCTGCTGACGGCGTGCAACTTCACGCCGGTGCCGCGGACGCGACATCGCATCGGCGTTTCACGGCCGGGCTTCTACCAAGAAGTGCTCAACAGCGATTCGACCTACTACGGCGGCTCCAACATCGGCAACGGCCCGGGCGTACACGCAGAAAGCATCCCGTGGCACGGTCGGCCGTATTCGATTGAAGTCGTGCTGCCGCCGTTGGCGCTCTGCGTCTTCAAGCCGGAAGCGAACACGAAGTAGTTTGTCGCTAGGCAACAAAGTCGAGACGGCGGGGATCAACCCCCGCCGCTCGCCGATAGCTTGCTCGTCGATCCGTTACGGACCGAAGAGCGACGGGGCCTTGGCTTCGCGAACCCAATGTAGGCCCGCATCGGTGATCAACGCTTCGGTCGCCTCTTCGCTGAGGCGGCGAGCGTCGGCGGCGCCGAACTGCATGTAGGTTTCGAAGTGATCCACTTCGAAGTCTCGCAGCAGTTTATGACGCGAGGGCTCCATCGTGATGTCGTGGATCACGTAGCAGATGTTCTCCGGATTGTTCATCGCCGTGGCGACTTGGCCGACATCGAGGCCGAACACCGCTTGCATAAATTCCGGTCCCGCGTCTTCGACGTTGTCGACCTTGCTGAGCCGCGTCGGCGTTTCACGACCGAAGCCGCCGGAGAGATCGGTTTCGTACCACATGAAAGCGTTGGTACGCTTCACGTCGCGATCGGGGAAGACTTGCGAAAGGGGCTTCGGCGTTTCGCGGGCCTTCTTGGCGAGAGCGGCCGCTTCTTCGCGGATGAGCTTACGAGCCTTCTCGGTTTGCCACGCGAACTTCACTTCCGCTTGGATCGCGGCGAGTTCCGGCGTGTGTGCCGGTTCGTTCTTCGTCTTCCAGAAGAGGTAGTGCACCGTCTTCTCGCCGGAAGGGTCCGTCAGCGCTTCGACGCCCGTGGCCTTGGGAATTTCCAATGCTTCACTCGGCGAGTAGGTCCCGCTGTTCGAATACTCGCGGGTCGCGAACAGTTCGCCGTTGATCGTGGCGTGAAACAGCCCCGGCTCGTCGCTCGACGCGATGGCCTGGATGCGGTCGACGAGTCCCGTCGATTTGGCTTCGAGCGCAGGATAAGGCTTCGCGAGGGCAGCCCACTCGGCGTCGGTATAGAGAGGGGCGTCCTTTTGGTCGCTCTTGATGAGCACCAACGACTTGTCGTTCATTTGGGTGCGCAGTTTGTCGAAGATCGTTTTGATTTCTTCGCGGGCGGCGGCATCGGCGAGTTCTTTGCGAATCTTTTCTTCGACGCGCCACAGCGGGTCGAATTGCGGCTCGCGACCCGTGCGCACGTCTTCGGGCAGCATGACGTCTTCGCTCGGCAACGGCGACGGCGGCAGTACCGGCGCGGTGACGGCGGGGGCCGTTGCGGTCGGTGACGCGGCAGTGCCCGTCGCGGCAGGCGACGATACGGCGCCGGTTGCTGAAGGCGTGGCCGTAGCGGACGGCGTTGCACTCGGTGCGGCGGCCGGCTTGGTGGCCGTCGGCGTTGCGGCGGCCGAAGCACTCGGGGCAGGCTTCGCGGTTTCAGCTTGGCAATCGCTTGCCGAGGCTTCGAGGTCGAAGCTTACGACGTCGCTCGCCGCGATCTCGCCGCAATCGCCATCCTTAACTTCGGTCGGCTTCTTTTCTTCCGGCTTCTTTTCTTCCGGTTTCTTGTCGTCGGCCGGTTTCTTTTCTTCCTTCTTCTCCGGTTCCTTCTTCTCAGGCTCCTTTTTATCGGCGGCCGGCTTCGACCCCTCGGGCTTCGCTTCCGACTTCGGTTCGGCCTTCACCTCGGGCTTGCTCTCCGTCGGCATTGCCGGATTGGCCTTCAGTGCCGGTAGCGGCGCGATCGAACCCGGGGCGCCGGCAGGTGGCGTCGTTGCGGAAGGAGTGGTCGGGACTACCGGCGCGGCCGGGTCCGAGAAATCCTGCGGCGTGTACGGGTAGCGAGCCTTGTTAGCCTCGTAGTGGGCGGCGATCGCTTCGGTCGTGATCTTTTCCGGAGCGTAGAACTTCGCTTCGTCGGCCACGAAATATTGGAACGCAGCCTTTTGTGGAACCTTGAAACCCGGAACCGGCGAACCCGGAACCGGTTCGAGGTACTTGTACTTTTCGTAGAATTCGGTCAGTTCCGTTTTTGTCGGCTCGGCGACCTTCCCGGCCTTGATCACGTCGGCGGCACGAACCGGCAACACTTCAACCGAGGCGCGAAGGTTCTTGCGGAGGAAATAGTTCCAGCGATCGATCGGCGTCGAAGTCGATGCGGAGTTACGCGCCAGAACGCTCCGCACGCTGTCGGCCAACAGTTCTCGGCGGAAGGCGTCGTACAGCACTTCTAATGAAAGCCGCGGCTGCTTCTTCAGGATTTCGACGAACATCTCCTTCGTCATGCCCGGGACGAGGCCGAAGATAAAGCCTTCCACGCGGGCGTCGGAAACGCGAACGCCCATCCGCTTCGCGGTATCTGCGAGCGTGATGCTCTCGACAACCGAAGTTTCATCAGCCGAGCCGATGAAGTTGACGACGTCCGCGTGCGTCTGCTGGACGACTTGCGCCTCCATCCGCCCAAGCTGCTCTTGAAGAAACTCGGGAGGCAGACCTTGGAACTGCTGCTGGAAGCGAGCCAGTTCCCCCTTCAGTCGAAGCTCCGACGCGGCCCGCGTTAAAATTTGGTGCACGAGCACCCGATCGGCGATGGCGCGATCGATATCCGATTCTTTAAGTTCAAAGTATTTCGACTCGACGACGACGGGATCTTGTCCCGAACCGCCCCCTGCGCCACGGCCGGAAAAATCAATGGCGTCCGACAATACGAAGGCGACCATGGCCAGAAGAACTAGCGCCGCCATCATGACTTTTTGGTTTTTACGAAACAGCGAAAAGGGGCTGGCCATCGTGAACCGAAATCCTTACCGGTTGAAAAACGGGCGGTCGAAACTTCGCGTAATGCGCGCTCGCCGCGACGATTGAACCCTTGACAGCGGGGGGAACCCAAGGGTAACAGTGAGCGTGAACGGTTGTCCCCGCGACGGCCGTGATTTTAGGTGTCGTCGTCGTAAATGCAATCCCAAACAGGGTTCCCGACGACATCGAGCGCCCCGGATTCAGCCTCTTTCGCATAAGTTCCTCATGGCTAAGAAAGCCGCAAAAGCATCGTCGAAGAAGCCCGCGGGCTCCGGCAAGTCGCTCGTCATCGTCGAGTCGCCGGCCAAGGCGCGGACGATCGGCAAGTTTCTCGGCAGCGACTTCATCATCGAGGCGAGCATCGGGCACGTCCGCGATTTGCCCCAAGGGGCGAAGCAGATTCCGGCGCAATATAAAGGTCAGAAATGGGCCAACCTCGGCGTCAACGTCGAGGAAGAATTCCAGCCTATCTACGTGATTCCGCCCGATAAAGCGGAACATGTCCGTAAGTTGAAGGGTTTGGTGAAGGCGGCCGGCGAACTTTATCTGGCGACGGACGAAGACCGCGAAGGGGAAGCCATTAGTTGGCATTTGCAGGAGATCCTGCAACCCAAAATCCCGGTCAAGCGGCTCGTATTTCACGAAATCACCGAAGAGGCCATCCTCGGCGCACTCGAACACCCTCGCGATATCGACCAGAACCTCGTTCGCGCTCAAGAAGCACGACGAATTGTCGACCGTCTCTACGGCTACGAAGTGTCGCCGCTGTTGTGGAAGAAGGTTCGCCCTCGCCTTTCGGCCGGCCGCGTGCAAAGCGTCGCAGTGCGGATGATCGTCGACCGCGAAAACGAGCGGATGGCGTTTCGTTCGGCCACGTATTGGGACCTGCTAGGCCAATTCGCCTGTGCCCGCGCTCCTGAATCGACCGGCTTCGAAGCCGAGCTCGTCAGCGTCGACGGCCGCCGCATTCCGGCGGCGAAAGACTTCGACCAAGCGACGGGCAAACTGAAAGACCCGAAGTACCTGCAGCTCGACGCCGTGGCGGCCGACGCCATGCTGGAGCGGTTGCGCAAGGCCAAGTTCAGCGTCACGGCGATCGACGACAAGCCGTACACGTCGCGTCCCTATCCGCCGTTCACCACGAGCACGCTGCAACAGGAAGCCAACCGCAAGCTGAGCTTCACCGCCAAGCGGACGATGCAAGTCGCTCAGAGCTTGTATGAAAACGGCTACATCACTTACATGCGTACCGACTCGACAAACTTGGCGACCGTCGCCGTCGAAGCGGCTCGCGAACTGGTGATGTCGGAGTATGGCAAGGAGTATTTGCCGGATGCCCCGCGCGTGTACCAGACCAAGGTGAAGAACGCGCAGGAAGCGCACGAAGCCATCCGCCCGGCGGGCCACCCTTTCACGCTCCCCGGCACGTTGCGCGGAGAGCTCAACGACGAGCAGTTCCGCCTCTATGAAATGATCTGGAAGCGGACGATCGCCAGCCAGATGGCCGACAGCCGCGGCCGGCGGATCACCATCACGGTCGAAGGAGACGGGGCCGTCTTCACGGTGAGCGGCAAGACCATCGACTTCGCCGGCTATTTGCGGGCCTACGTCGAAGGTTCCGACGATCCGCAAGCGGAATTGGCCGATCGCGAGAAGATCCTTCCCGCCGTCGAGGTCAATGAAGCAATCACCTGCGTCGACCTGTCGCCGAAAGAACACACGACGCAACCGCCGGCGCGATTTAATGAAGCGACGCTGACCAAGTCGCTGGAAGAACTCGGCATCGGTCGACCGAGTACGTACGCCTCGATTATCGAGACGATCTTGGCTCGCGACTACGTCTACAAGAAGGGGAACGCGCTGGTGCCGACGTGGACGGCGATGGCCGTTGCCAAGCTGATGACGAGCCATCTACCGTCGCTGGTCGACTACGGTTTCACGGCACAAATGGAAGAAGACCTCGACGCGGTGAGCCGCGGCGAACGAGGGCAGCTTGAATACCTGCGCAACTTCTACAATGGCGACGACGAAAACGGCCTGAAGCAGAAGGTCAGCGGAAAGGCCGAAGAGATCGATGCCCGCGAAGCGTGCCGCACCGAACTCGGTACGCCGCCGGGAAGCGAGATCCCGATCTTCGTACGCGTGGGCCGCTACGGACCGTTCCTCGAGCACGGCGACCGCAGGGCCAGCATCCCCGACGGCTTCCCGCCGGACGAACTGACGATCGACGCCGCCGTGAACCTGTTGACTCAGGCCGCGGTTGCCGACGAACCGCTCGGTAGCTCGCCGGAAACCGGACAACCGATCTATTTGAAGATCGGCCGCTTCGGACCGTACATTCAGCTTGGTGCCGCCGACGACGAAGAGAAGAAGAACGCTTCGTTGCTCAAGGGAATGAAGCCGGAAGACGTCACGGTCGAAGTCGCTTTGAAACTCCTCTCACTGCCGCGCACGCTCGGCGTGCGCGAGGCCGACGGCGAGAAGATCACGGTCTACAACGGTCGCTTTGGTCCTTATGTGAAAGCGGGCGCCGATACGCGCAGCCTGCCTGCCACGGCCTCGCCGCTGGAAATCACGCTACCGGAAGCACTCGAATTACTCGCGCAGCCGAAAGCCCAAAAACGCGGCTTCGGCGCGGCCCGAACGCCGCTCAAAGTGCTCGGCGAATCGCCGGTGACGAAGCAGCCGGTGAATCTGTTCGAAGGGCGCTACGGCCCTTATGTGACCGACGGGACTTCCAACGCTTCGTTGCCGAAAGACACGTCGATCGAAGACGCCACCCTGGAAATGGCGTTGCCGCTGTTGGCGGCGCGCGCGTTGATAGGTCCGAGTGCGAAGAAAAAGCGTCCCGCGAAGAAGGCGGCCGCCGGCGGAGCAAAAAAGAAGAAGGCGAAAAAGAAAGTCGCAGAGCCCGCCGAAGAATAAACGCGCTTCGAGCGAGCAACTCCGCACGAGGCTTAGTCCTCGTCCGATGGCGCCGCCGCTTTTTCCGGCCGCGCCAACACGAGCGCCGTGGCCATGGCCACGCTTCGGCAATGGGATATCGTCAGGTGAATATCACCGACGTTCCATTGCTCAATCAAGTCGCGGGCCGCACCGCGAAACGCGGCAGTGAGCCGGCCGGACTTGTTGCGACGAATCTCGACGTCGCGCCAGTCGAAGCCCCGCCGGTTTTGAACGCCGAGCGCACGTACAACGGCTTCCTTCGCCGCCCAGCGTCCGGCGAAATGTTGCGTCGCCTGCTTACGACTATTGCAGTAGCGAATTTCCGCCGAAGTGTAGACTCGGTTAATGAATTGCTCGCCGTGCCGCTCGATCATCTTGGCGACGCGCAAACACTCGACCACTTCACTGCCGATGCCGATGACGTTCACGCGTCGGTCCTCGAATTCTCTACGGGCGGCACGCGTCCGCGCGACGGCAACGGCTTGCCGACGGCCGCGGCCGCCAACGTCGCCCCGAGCCACAACAAGAGTGCATCGCCGATCCACCAGGCCGCGAGCACCCAACCTTTGACGCGCTGCTCCCCAAGCTTGCGGCCGACGTACCACTGCTCGCTGAAATAGCGCCGCAACGTGGAGCCGTTCTCCGCCTGATCGAATTCCACGCCCGGCTCCGGCACGAGCTTAAACATCTGCTCGTGTACCTCGCGGCGGCGAATTTCGGCGTCGCGTTCGGCGATGAAGTATGAAGCGAGGTGTAACGTCGCAATACAGACGAAAGCCGCGAGCGAGGCGCTCGCAAGAATAGCCCGTTTCGAGCCTCCGCCGCGCCCGGCCCAGAGCCCGCCGGTCGCCAAGCCCGCAATCACGCCGACGGCCAACGGAAAGACGCCGATCGGCGCGAACCAGCGCTGTAACAACGCCGCGGCCGTACCCGAGCCGACGCCGAACAGTACGGCGCCGCACCAAACCAGCGCCGCCGGATATCCGAAGCCGCTCCCGTCGTCAGTCGTCGTCGCACTCGCCATCACTTAAGGTTGCCGAAGTCGAAAAATCGTAATTCCGCGATTGGTCTTATCATACGGTTCGTCGCGAAACCAGTGCCAAAACAACTCCGGGCGAGTGCGGTCGTCGAAGTACTCCGACAAGTGCGCCGCCTGATCGTAGTGGAATCCGCGCGCCGCAAGCCGGGGCAGCACATTTTCTTTCACATGCCGCAACCGGAGCGTGTCGACATTGCCGAACCCGAAGACGACGATCCAATCGACCGGAACCTCTCCCGCGAAATGAATGCGCGGAAGCGCGGCGAAGTCGGCTTCGCGCGCGGGTCGTTCCAACTGCCAACCGTAAATGAGCTCCGGCGTTTCAATGATTTGCGGCGCCATCCAATCGCTCGGCGTCAGCCAAGCCGTGTCGCCGGGCCGGGCATTTTCCTTAAGCCACTGAGAAAGCGCCGCGCCGGCCGTACGTCGCGGATGATAAAGCTCGTGCACAAAATCGCCGATCGTCGAACGCCAGGGATGCGATACCCACGCGGCATCCGAGAAGCGTTTCGTAATTCGCTCCGGCCATTCGAACGGATCCCACGGCTTATGCGCCATGTTGGTAAAAACACACAAGGCCGTAATCGGAGCCGCGAGCAACATCCGTCCGCCGCACGCGCGTTCAACAGCGAGCACCGTGAGTGCGATCAGCGCCGGAATGAGCGGGGCGAGATATCGGACGTCGGCCTCGAGCGTGCGGTCTACCGGCTGCGGCGAGAGCAGGGTCGTAGCGACGATGTACACGAAGCAGGCCAGCCAGAGTCGGAGTGGTCCCCAGGACTTTCGCCATAGAAACACCAGCGGAGCGGCGGCCAGCACGATTCCCACGCCATACTCGCAACCGTTCAAATCGCGCAGCGACCACCACAATAGCTTCGCCTTATCGAGCAGGATGTTCGTCGATGCCTGAGCCCCGGCGACAGGCTCAGTCTGCGTGTGCTTTCCGAGCGGATTATAAACCGCCACGAGCAGTGCAAACACGATCGCCGTCGGCAAGAGAACGGCGGTCCATTGTCGGGCGCTCAAACGCATGGTCCGTCGCCCGCAGAGCACGTAGTCTACGAGCAGCGCTGCGACGCCGGCCGCAAAGTGCAAATAATGCGTTGCCGCCAACAGGCACAGGCCGACGACAACCGCGGCCAGCTTGCGCCGCGAACCGTCAAAGAACCAATAGCAATAGGCCACTGCGGCGGTCAGCAGCGTCGCCAGCGCCGAGTAACGGCATTGTCGACCATAGAGCAAAAAGGAGACGTTGAGCACGAGCGCGCCGAGCAAACAAGCCTGCAACGGCCAGGCGAGGCTCTCGCGCACCAACCAGCGCCCGACCAGTGCAACGACGCCTAACGTGCACAAGGCAAACGGCAGGCGCAAGCCGAAATGATCCGGCCCGAACGTGCCCCAAAACGGCGCCACCAAATAGTAGGCCGCGGGGGGAGTGCTGCGGTTCTTGAGTTGCACGAGCAACGTGCCATCGCGGTACGCGTAAAGATTTTCGCCGTAGAGGGCCGACATGTCGCCGGTCTCCCAAACCCCACGAGCAAAAATTACCGTATCGGCCTCGTCGCCCCAGAACGGATAAAAGCCGAGGTTCCAAAACAGCAATAGGGCCGCCGCGACGAGCGCGAACACCGTTGGCAAATAGCCCGCCACGGTCGGCTTCGGCGCTGCGTCGGTCGACGTGCGGCTCGATGTCATAGGCGGCGTGTTCGGGCGGATGCCGATGTACGAACGGCGTAAAACTCAACCGTGGCGCCACGACGCCCAAAGCCCTCGGCCGCGAGCATCGCCAGAGAAAACGGCAACAATACAAACATCCCGAGAACGCTCGCCAGCGACTGGCCCGGCACTTCGCGCCACGGATGCTTTACCGTACGCGCGGATTCGCGGCGAAGGATATCGTACAACAAGTTTCGTCGCAGTCCCCATCGATTCAGAATGCTTTGAATCCACCCGTAAGGATTTTGTTCGAGCGAGGCGTGCGATTCCGACACGACGTCGAATCCCAACTCCCGCAATCGCGCTCGCAACCACGGCGCCCCGAAGTGCTGATAGTGGCGCGGCATATCCAGATGAAACCAACCGTAACGCGTCCACTCGGCCTGATAGGAGTCGAAATTTGGCACGGCCACGGCCAGCACACCGCCGGGCTTCACGATGCGCGCACAGGTTTCTAACGACTGACGCGCATCGGAGAGATGTTCCAACACATGCCAGAGAATCACGGCGTCGAACTCGCCGTCGGCGTAACGCTCCGGCTCAAAACCTTCGCAGGCGACTTCGAGTTTCAATTCCTCGCGCGCGTACCGTGCCGACGTAGCGCTGTATTCGCATCCGACGGTCGTCCAGCCGAGTTCACGCAATGTGGCAAGCGTAAGACCGCGGCCGCAGCCGACGTCGAGCACTTTGCCGACCGGCGTAAACTGCGCTAGTCTGCGGGCGCGCGAGCGTCGAAACCGGCCGACGAGCAATTCCATTAACGGATTGAAGCGGCGATTTTTCGTGCCGTAGTATTCTTCCGCGTAGTAAGCGCCGATTTCCGTCGGCCCGAGGATCGGCACCGTGTAGTGGTGGTCGCACTTCCGGCAGCGGCGCACTTGAAAATCGCGCGGCTCCGGCCCGGACCACGCAGGCGCAGCGTGCGAAGAACCGCACCAGGAGCAATGCGGTGCGGACTGCGCGGCGACGACGTCGGCGTTATCCGCCACGCGCCGACTCCTCGCCTGCCACCGTCGCCATGGGCTCGGCTTGCTGCAATTCTTCGCGGTAGTAATCGGCCGGAATCGACGCATCGTCCAGCCGACGCCCGTCGCGCGCGAAGATACGGCTCTTCACAAATCCCCATCGGTTTAGGCGAAACAGAACCGACGTTCCCAAAACGCCGAGACCGTACTTCACGCTGCGGCGAAAGTTAATCGAGGACGCATCTTCGAAATACTTCGTCGGGCAGCTCACCTCGCCGATGCGGAAACCGAAATAGATGGCTTGCGCCAACATTTCATTGTCGAACACGAAGTCATCGTCGTTTTCTTGCAACGGAAGTTCGGTGAGCACGCGGCGCGAAAAGGCTCGATAGCCGGTGTGATACTCCGACAGCTTATGGCTGCAAAGTAGATTCTGAGCCAGTGTGAGGCAGCGATTGAAGATGTATTTGTAGAGCGGCATCCCGCCGGCCAAAGCGCCGACGCCCAGAATGCGCGACCCAAGGACGACGTCGAACTCGCCGCCGGTGATCATGGCGGCCATCGCGGTGATGAGCTTCGGCGAATACTGATAGTCGGGATGGAGCATCACCACGACGTCGGCTCCCATGCGCAAGGCCTGCATGTAGCAAGTCTTCTGATTGCGGCCGTAGCCGTAGTTGCGCACGTGCACAAACGTGGGAATGCCGAGCGACGCGGCGAGCTTGCTCGTGCTGTCGCGGCTGGCATCGTCGACCAAGAGCACGCCGTCGACGACGTCGCGCGGGATTTCATCGACCGTACGGCGCAGCGTTTTCTCGGCGTTGTAGGCCGGCATGACGACGACGATCTTTTGGCCGTTGAGCATGATGAATGAGTCGTCGTTAGCGGAGGCCGCAATTCTTTTGAGCCCGGGCCAACGTGGCGGCGGCTTTCTTGCGCGCCCGTACTGCGCCGTCTGCAAGGATTTGTTCGACGCGTGCGGGATCGGCGACTAGCGCCGCCCTTCGTGTGCGAGCATCTGCAAAAAAGCTCTCGGCCGCATCCGCCAAGGCCTTCTTGATCTCGCCGTAGCCGAAACCGCCGCGCCGATAAAGGGCCGCCATCGCCTCACGTTCGGCGTCGCCGACAAAGAGCGAGTAGAGTTGATAAAGGTGGTCGCCGTCCGGCTCCTTCGGCTCTTCCATCGGCCGCGCGTCGGTGGTGATCCGCATGATCTTCTTGCGGGCCGCTTTCGGATCTTCGAAGAGTTCGATCGTGTTGTCGTAGCTCTTCGACATCTTCTCGCCGTCGGTCCCCGGCACCTTCGCCGAGGCGTCGAGCGTTTTGGCTTTGGGCAGCACGAACGTTTCGCCGAATTGATGATTGAAGCTGCCCGCCAAATCGCGGCAAACTTCAATATGCTGCACCTGATCGGCCCCGACCGGAACGATATCGGCGTCGTAGGCCAGGATGTCGGCCGACATCAGGACGGGATACGTAAAGAGCCCGGCATCGGCCGTGAGCCCCTTTTCTTTCTTGTCTTTATACGCATGGCATCGCTCCAGCAAACCCATCGGGGTGCCGGTCATGAGCAGCCAGCAGAGTTCGGAAACCTCCGGCACGTCGGATTGCCGGAAGAGCACGGCCTTTTCGGGGTCGAGGCCGAGCGCCAAGAGATCGAGTGCCGCGTCGAACGTGTTTTGCCGCAGCCGTGCGGCGTCGCGCACCGTCGTCAGCGCGTGCAAATCAGCCACGAAGTAGTAGGCCTCGTTGCCGTGTTGCAGGTCGATGTACTGGCGGATGGCGCCGAAGTAGTTGCCCCAGTGGGGGCGGCCGGTCGGTTGGATGCCGGAGAGAACACGCATGGCGAAAAGGCGGAAGGGGGAAGGCGAAGGGGGGAAACGGTTATTTGCCTTGCGGCTTGGGAGCGTCGAGCGTGTTGACGACGTCGCACCAACGTTCGGCGCCAAGTTGCCGCACGGCGCCGGGCAGCGCTTCGAGGATTCGGCCGGCGACCGTCGGATCGTAGAAGTTGACGGTACCAAGTTGCACGGCCGAAGCGCCGGCAACCGCAAACTCCATGACGTCGTCCAGCGTCGCAATGCCGCCGATGCCGATGAGCGGCGTCTTCACGGCCCGCGCGGCTTGGTAGACGCAGCGCAGCGCGATCGGCTTAATCGCCGGCCCGCTGAGTCCGCCGACGACGTTGCCCAACAGCGGGCGCTTGCGGCGCCAGTCGATGGCCATGCCGAGGCAGGTGTTGATCAGGGCAATGGCGTCGGCGCCGCCGGCCTCGGCGGCTTTCGCAATGTCGGCGACGCTCGTCACGTTCGGCGTAAGTTTCGCGATGATCGGGCGATCGCACGCCTTGCGAGCCATCGCCACGACTTGCTCGCAGCGAGCAGGATTGGTCCCTAGATCGACGCCGCCGCTAACGTTCGGGCAGGATACGTTCAGCTCGATCGCCGACACTTCCGGCCTGCCGCTAAGCTTGGCGGCCAATTCGGCAAACTCCGCTTCGTCGCACCCTGCCACGCTCACGACAATCGGGCAGCCGACGGTCGCGAGGTACGGCAGGTGTCCTTCGATAAAGGCGTCGATGCCGTCGTTATCGAGGCCGATCGAGTTGAGCATGCCGCCGGTCGTCTCCACCGTGCGCCACGGCTTATTACCGGGCCTGGGGAGCTTCGTGATCGTCTTCGGGACAATACCGCCGAGCGACGCGAGATTGACGAAACCGGCCATCTCACGGGCATAGCCGAACGTGCCGGAAGCGGTGAGGATGGGATTCGGCAGGCGCAGGCGACCGAGGCAGACTTCTAGATCGACGGCGACGGCGTCCACGGCATTCTCAAGGGGTGCGGAATTCAGATACAGCGCGACGGCCCCGTGGCTCGTCTAAGGCGAACGTAGCAAACAAGTTTCGCCTATGCGAGCAATGTATCCCCCACGCCTGCTACGGGCAACCGCCGACGATGCCTGCGCTTGTGCATGACCGCAACAAAACAAGGGCGCGGCATCGCTGCCGCGCCCTTGATAGGCGTTGTGCTTGAGGTGCGTGCGACGAGCGGCTTAACTAGATAATGCCGCCGTGCGTGCGATTAGGCGAAAGGTGGCTCGGTTGGTCGAGCAACCAGATCCGTTCCCAATCTTCGAGGAACATACGGAGGTTTTCAGAGGTGTTCATGAGCTGCTGCGTGCGGCGCGTCGGATCGCCCGAGTAAATGGGCGTGAGGCAACCGGTGGAAGCGGCAAGGCTCATTCCGGCGAGCACAGTGAGTAGTAACTTACGCATAAACTCCAATCCTCCGTGACCCAGACGCTCTCGATGTCGCGTCGACATCTCCGGCGCCGTTTGGCATTCTGCATCCGCATCGAACGATGCGGAAGTTGATGCTTGGCTGCCAGCGAAACGCAGGGAAAGGCCGGAACGGTCGAACGGTTCGACTTCGGAAGGGGCGGTAAGGTAGCGACTTACGTCGCCTGCCGCCAGACCAGCCGGGGCACGGCCATCCGCAGAGGACGGGCCGAGAGAAGTGTCGGCTCATGCGGGCAAGCAGTGCTTGCCCGGACGCTGCGACTTACGGCTGCTAACTAGCATTCCCGGCAAGAGGTTAGGAAGCATTTTCCATGGGCGGCGGCGTCCCTTCCGTAGGGGCTTGTCCACCTGCCATGGCGGCTGCGGCACGTTCGGCGGCTTGCCGTTCGAGCTCACGAACCTTTTCTTCCATCTCCTTACCAGGCTTGAAGGTTACGACGTACTTCTCAGGTACGTAAACCTTGTCACCAGTGCGCGGATTGCGAGCCTTGCGGGCCGCCCGCTTCTTCACTTCAAACACACCGAAGTTCCGCAACTCGATCCGCTTTTCTTCCACAAGCGTCTCGACAATCGCGTCGAACGTTCGTTGAACGATCTCTTTCGTCTGCAGCTGCGTGAGCTGGCAGGCGTCCGAAATCGTCTTCACTATTTCTTTCTTGGTCACGTCATGACTCTCCGCTGTTTCGGCGACGAAAGTGGTCCTTCGCAGGGCGTCGCCGGAGTCCCCAAGTCACGCTCCAAGTGTAGATGCCATAAGAACTAGTGTCAAGGCGATTCAACGTTTCCGGCACTTCGACTACGCCTAGTTAGGGCGCGAGACCGAGCCGCAATGGCCATGGCCATCCCGGCGTTTCGATAGGAGCTAAGCATCAATTGTCAAAGAACTTACGATCGATTCTCGTGGCACCGAAGCACCCCGATCAGCCGTAACTCTTTGTGAGATAGTATGTTGTGATCGACTTCGCCGGATTGTCGGCCAAGACTTTCACCATACCACTCACGAAGAGAAGGTCGGCGCGCGGTATTCATCGACTAGGAGAACCCGCAAACTCCACTTAATCCGCAAGAAAGCTACAGGCCGAACAACTGGTAGGCCGCAGCGCGGACGCCTGCATGCGTCGAAAAACTTTATGACGGCAGGACTTAGATACGAATGACCGACATCTGTTGGAGAATATGCTCTTCCGTGTAGAGCTTTCCTTTGCCGCATCCGGGGCAGGCTTCTTTGGTCTCTTCCCAGGTATCCGGCGTGCGGGTGTTCGAATCCCACCACGGCCACGTTCTGCACTGCCGAGGCCGGGCTTCGTAAACGGAGCAGTTCCGCTTTTCAGTATCAAAGAAGACGCAATCGCCGTTTGGGAACTCCACTAAGCTCTTACGAATGCCGATCTTGCGCACGTACTTCTTTTCAAACTCTGCAAGTTCAACGTTGATCTTCTTGGCAATCGCTTCGATCTCTTCTTGATTGACCCACACGAAGCCGGGAGCGCCGGTGCAGCAATCGCCGCATTGCGTGCATTCGAACCGCAGCCCGTCTTTGAACCAAGGTGCGCCGGCCATGGTGTGGATCCTTCCCGTCAATGAGTCGTGACTAAACTTCGCAAGGCGTCCAACGCGGCGTCAATCTGCGCGTCGGTGGTAAACGGCCCGATGCTCAGACGTAACGTACCACCCGCAGCGTCGGTTCCGAGCGACCTGTGCATGAGCGGCGCGCAATGCAGTCCGGCACGGGCTTCGATTCCAAAGCCGCCTGCCAGCACCGCTGCCGCTTCTTGGGGATCATATCCGTCGATTGCGAGGCTCACCACCCCTACGCGGCGCGAAACTTCGCGAGGGCCGAAACGCCGGACTCCGTGGAGTTCGGCAAGGCCTGCACTGAGTCGCTCCATTTGCCGCAGGCTCTGCTCCCGAACCGAGGCAACGCCGCGGCCGAGCAGCCACTGCGCGCCCGCCCCCAGACCGATGATTCCCGGCACGTTGAGGTTTCCCGCTTCAAACTTGTCGGGCATGGTTTTGGGTTGCAACGTCGAATTGCTTTGGCTGCCGGTGCCGCCGGTGCGAATGCTCATAAGTCGGCTTTCGACACCGGGACGAACGTAAAGCACGCCGGTTCCCAAAGGCCCAAGCAAGCCCTTATGCCCCGGCGCGGCCAAGAGATCGCACGACAACTCCTCGACCGAGAACGGCAGTTCTCCCACCGTCTGCGCCGCATCGACGACGAACGTGATGTCGCGGCGGCGAAGTTCCGCCCCGATCTCGGCGATCGGTTGCAGAGCGCCCGTGACGTTCGAAGCGTGCGAGACGACGACGAATTTCGTTTTTGAGTTGAGCGCGGCAATCACGTCACGTGCGGAGACGACGCCGTCGGCATCGCAACCGACGTGCGCCACGGCGACGCCGCGACCATCGGCCAGTTGCCGCAACGGGCGAAGCACGGAGTTGTGCTCGACGACCGTGGTGACGACGTGATCGCCGGGACGAATCAGACCCTGAATCGCCAAGTGCAATGCGTCCGTGCCGTTGAGTGTAAACGCCACTTGATTGGGGTCGCTCGCGCCGAGCAAAGTCGCCACGGCGCGTCGTGCGTCGAGCACGAGGCGATCCGTTTCTGCGGCCGAGTCGTAATGACCGCGGCCGGCCGGCGCGCCGTTTTCGCGCTGCCAGCGATCGACGGAGTCGTAAACTTCCGGAGGTTTCGGCCAACTCGTGGCGGCGTTGTCAAAATAGATGCGAGCAGGCAAGAAGCGAATCCGTAATGAAAGATCGGAACGAGACGATCAACCGCCGATTTGAAACATTGCGCGTTCGGGCCGGTAAAACTCCGCGGTGTTGATGCCGTGCCCTGCGCGCTTGGCCGATACCGACGAACGCACTAACTGTTCTAGTTCGTCGTCGCTACCACCATTTCGAAGCAACGTACGTGCATCCCATTCTTCCTGTGAAAACAGGCAGTTGCGGACCTGTCCTTCGGCCGTGAGCCGGAGGCGGTTGCACGACTCGCAGAACGGCTGCGATACAGGATTGATGAAGCCGACCAGGCCCCCGCCGTCGATGAAGCGATAGTCGCTTGCCGGTTGTCCAGGGTGCCCAGGAGTAATCGGCTCAAGCGGGCCGAAGGCCTCGGCGAGGCGGTTCAAGATGTCGCTGCCCGACAGAACTTGCTCGTCCGTCCAATGCTGCTCGGCATCCAGCGGCATGAACTCGATAAAGCGCAACTCCAAACCGCGCTCGCGAGCAAACCTCCCGAGCGGCAGGATCTGAGATTCTGTAAGCCCCCGAATGGCAACGGCATTGAGCTTGATCTTGTCGAAGCCGACGCGCTGCGCCTCGGCAATACCGGCAAGCACCTGCTCCAAGCCGTCACGGCGCGCGATTCGGCGAAACATCTCCGGGTCGAGAGCATCCAAGCTGATGTTCAGCCGCTTCAAACCCGCCGTACGTAATGCCGCGGCCTGCTCGGCAAGCAAGATGCCGTTGGTCGTCAGCGCAATATCGTCGATCCCGGGTACTTGCACGAGTCGCGCGACCAGCTGATCGAGTTCGCGGCGGACCAGCGGTTCTCCCCCGGTGAGACGCAACTTGGAAACACCGAGCCGCGCCACGACGCGAACAAATCGTTCTATCTCCTCGAACGTCAGCAGTTCCTCGCGCGCCTTAAACACGACGTTTTCATTGGGCATGCAGTAGAAACAGCGAATATTGCAGCGATCGGTGACGCTGATCCGCAAATCGGTGTGGAGCCGGCCGAACGTATCTATCAATCTCAAATCGGAATTCATGGCGCACCTCCGGAGGAGGAAGCGGGGAACTCAGACGGATTCGGCGGAACGTTTTCGGCACCTAGTCCCGGATGCACCCATTCTTGCGTGCCGTCTGCCCAATGCTCTTGCTTCCAAATCGGCACGGTTTCCTTGAGCGTGTCGATCAGCCAGCGGCCGGCCTCAAAGGCGGCGTCTCGATGCGGCGAACTCACGGCCACGGCCACGCTCGCCGCAGTGAGTTCCAGTCGCCCGAGGCGATGGACAAGTGCCACCTCGCATAACGGCCAGCGGCGACGCGCTTCGGCGTCGAGCTCGGCCAGCTTACGCTCCGCCATTTCCGGGTAGCCTTCGTAGTCGAGGGCCAGCGTCCGGCGGCCGGCAGTCAGTTCGCGCACAGTGCCGAGAAACAGCACCACGGCACCTGCGGCAGGCACCGTCACGCGGCGCAGCAGGTCTTCCGTGTCGATCGTTTCTCGGGTCAGCCGGCTCATACGGGCCATTGTACCAGTCGACCCGACGACGCGGCAGCGGACGGTCGCCTATTCAGGCTTGGCCTTCCAGAGACCGGCGACGGGCCAACCGGTCGTTGCGAGCCGTAGCGGAAGTCGCTCGCTAACGGGACGCGATCCGCCGCGCCACCCCAGTACCGCACTAGCCGCCGCTCACCGGCGGAATGCAGGCAATTTCCTTGGCAGCGGCGACCGGCGCTCGATCGCCGGCATACTCCGCGTCGACGGCGAACATGAGATGCCGCGCCGCGGGCGCTAAAGCCGGAATAGCCGCAAGTAACGCAGTGCGAACATCGGCCACGACGGCATCGGCAGGAACGTCGAGTTCGATCGCTTCGGCGCCGGCGGCCTGCTTGGCGACGGCGAACAACTTCACGCGCACCTTCATGTGACGGTGAGCTCCCGACTCCGTTGAGCCAGCAACTGATCGAGCTCCGGCAGCAAGCGATAAGAAAGCGCCAACAGCTTCAGGGGATGAATCGTCGGCTTGCTGGTCCCCTGCTCCATCTGCATTTTGCAGGCGCTGCACTCGGTCGTTCCAGCGGTCCAATCGGCTTCGCGCACGGTCGAGATCAGGTCCCACCCGGCGCGAATGCTGTTGCGGAAGTTTTCCTTCTTCAAGCCGAACGAACCGGCCATGCCGGAGCAACCCTTTTCGACCGTCACCACGCTAAGCCCCGGCACAAGACGGAGCAACTGCGCGCCGGGGGAACCGGTCTCAAGCGCCTTCATGTGACAGGGCTGATGGTACCCGACGACGGCATTGACCGGCTTGAAATCGAGTTGCAACTTACCGGCCGTGTGCATGCCCCAAAGATATTGGCATGCTTCCATGGTATTGTCGGCGACCAGCTTCGATTCTTCATCGTCGATAAGCTGCGGATACTCGATCTTCAAGCAGAGCGCGGCGCTCGGCTCGGCCGTAACAATGGTGTATCCCTGACGGACCGCCTCAACGAGCACTGAAATGTTGTGCTTGGCCGTCTTGCGCGCGAGTTCCGCCGCGCCCAGCGAAATCATGGCGATGCCCGACTGTCCCTGGTTCGGCGGCACGAAGACGGAGACGCCGTTGTGCTCGAACACGGCCACGAGCGACTCGGCGAGTTGCGGATCGTGATAGTTGGCGTAGGTGTCGACAAAAAACAGCACCTTTCGCCCTGCATTACGCGACGGCTTCATAAGCTGCCGCGTCTTCGGACGCCGCATGAAAACGCGCGACGCGAATCTTGGGAGCTTCCGCGCGTGGGCGATGCCGATCAGCTTCTCCAGCAGCCAACGAAACTGGCGATTGCCGATGAGCCAATTGGCGATCGGCGCGCTGAGCGAGCCGGCGGCGCCGAGAATGTCGTAACGCGTAACCAGCCATTCGGCCATCTTAAGGCCGTTGCTTTGCACATACGCGGCCTTGGCTTCGAGCATGAGCCGCGGGATGTCGACCCCCGCCGGACACTCCAGACGACACTGCTGGCAATTCACGCACAAATCGGCGACCGCTTTAAATTCATCGGTCTTCACGCTTTCCGGATCCAATCGACCGGTGAGCAGCGCGCGCATGAGATTGGCCTTCGCGCGCGGCGAGGCTTCTTCCGCCGGAGCGAAGCGAAAGATGGGGCACATGCGCACGTCGGGACTTTGCGCACGGCAGACGCCGCAACCGTTGCAGCTATTAGCGGTCTGCAAGATCGCGTCGGGCGACCACGTCAGTTGCAGCTTAATCAACTCCCGTTCGGCATCCGGCGCAGCCTGGTCTTCGGCGTCGGCCGGCGCCGCTTCCGCGGTGAGCGGACGCAGATCGTGCGTCAGCGTCGGCAAGGAGTCGCCGACGATCTTGCCGGGGTTGAGGATGCCGCGAGGATCGAAGATTTGCTTAACCTCGCGAAACACGTCGCAAAGGTCGCCGAATTGTCTCCGCAAGAACGGCGTGCGCGAAAGTCCGTCGCCATGCTCGCCGCTAATCGTGCCGCCGACCGCGAGCACGACGTCGTACAGTTCCGCCGCCAGGCGATCCATGAGCGCCACATGCGCCGGATCGGCCAAGTCTAAGAACGGTCGCACGTGCAACTGCCCGTGACCGGCATGCGCGAATAGCGATGCGGTGACGTGATGGCGTTTCAAGACGTTTTGAATTTCGATCAGCGCCAGCGAAAGCGCCTCGGGCGGCACCGCAAAATCTTCCACGAACGGCAGCGGTCGAGTCGAACCTTTCATACCGTGCAACAGCGGGGTGACTTCGCGCGGCAACTGTCCAAAGAGCGCGATGTTCTCCGGGCTGAGAGCCTGACGGGCTTCAAACGCCAGCGCTTTGCGGTTCTTTACCTGATCGATGATGCGGCGCAGCTTCTCGCGCACCACGGTCGGATCGTCCCCTTCGACCTCGACCAGGAGAATCGCTTCGGTTTGCGCGGGAATCAGCGTCTCGTACCGGGCATCGACTTCTCGCGCCAAACTTAAATGCCGACGATCCATCAAGTCACAAGCGATCGGCTCCAGTTCGACGACGTCGTGCACCGCGCGGGCCGCGTTGTCCATGCGCTCAAACATGAGCATCGCCAAACCGGTGTGCCGCGGCAGGGGCTGAACGGCGAGCGTCATCTCCGTAATGACCGCCAGCGTCCCTTCGCTCCCCGCGATGAGGCCGGCGAGATCGAACGAATCCTCGCGCAAGGCGTCGAACACCGCATAGCCGCTGCGATTCAACCGCGACTTAGGACGATACTTTTCGATCAGCAAGGCATTATTTCGAAGCAGAGCGACCAAACGATTGATCAGATCGCGTTTGCGTTCGTCGGGGTCTCGGCTCATGCCTTCGACGAGCGGTTCGCGGCCGGCGTCGAGGCGAGTGCCGTCGGCCAAGATGAGTCGCAGATTTCGAATCTGCCGACGGGCCGAACCATACTTCAACCAGTGGCGACCGGAGCCGTCGATCGCGATGACGCTCCCCATCGTCGTGACCGCGCTATTCGCAGGATCAGGACCAAAGAGCAGGCCCCGTTTGCGCAACGCCGAGTTCAGCCGTTCGTGCACGACCCCCGGCTGCAAACGCACCGTATCGTCGCCGATCGAAAGGATCTGACGCATGTGTGCCGAGCAATCGAGCACGAGCCCTCGGCCGAGCGATTCGCCGGCCAAGCCCGAGCCCGCCCCGCGCGGATGCAGGGGAAGTTGATTCTCATGGCAATATCGTAAAACGGCGACCACATCGTCGGTCGATTTGGGCCGCACGACGCCGAGCGGAAGCACCTGAAACAGGCTGGCGTCCGACGCATACAGTTGCAGGAATACGTCGTCGCAACGAACATCGCCCGTGATGAGTCCGCGCAAGTCTTCCTGAATGCGTTGACGCTGTGGATCCATCAAGGAGTCGTGCGAGGTTCAGGGGTTCGGAGTTCAGGGTTCGCAACTCATTTAGCCCCGGTGCTCGTCACCGGGAGCAGGCACAACGCGATCGCCGACCTCTCCATTCTACTACTGCGCCGTCTGGCGGTTCTGCCGATGCGCCGTCGCAGCGGCTTCGCGCAGCCGAATCTCTTGCTGGCGATACCGCTCGTGCGTCTCTAAGTTGAATTGTTCGTGATTGTCGAGACCGCCAAGCCCCCGATATTGGGCATCGCAACGATAGCAGTTTAGACAGTTGGGCACGGCGAAGTAGAGCGCCACGTCGATCAGAGCCGTGGCGAACAATACGCCGAAGGTCCAATACGGCAGATAGAAATACCACGTGACGCAGCTCACGACGAACCCGAGCACGACAATCGACACGCCGGCCCGTTGCGAAAAGTCTTTCCGGATGAACAGTTCCGTGCCGGGACAAACCAAGCACTGCTCCAAGCGGCCGTCGTGGTAAGCTCCCGGCGGCACGACCATTTCTCCCCGGCACTCCGGGCAAACGACCGCAGCCGCCCCTTCGGGCACATCAACCCGAACGGAATGCTGGCAGCGAGGACAAGCGAAGGCAACGTTCATAGTCTTGCAACGAGTGAGAGCCGCGGACCGACAAGTTCCCATTGTCGGTTGCAGCGCTAGGGTTTCATAGGGGGTAGAGCCGACCGGACGTGAGCAATTGGCCGACGAGCTCTCCCAGAAACGTGGTAATCACGGCGACATAGAGCATTCCCGTGGCGGCTTGCGTGTTGGGAATCTTCAGCGTGCTATAGGTCATGACGACGAGCACGGCCGTGCCCCCCATGCCCGCCAACCAGCGCATGGCCAGCATGATCTGCTGAGCCGTCTCCAAAGGAGCGCCGTGCGACCATTGGCCCCATAGGCCAACGCCGGAGACGACGATGCGCAACGCCACGGCGGCACCCAGCAGCAGCGTCAGTCGCAGGAGGGGCTGCATTTGCATGCCCGGAGCGTTGAGATACCAATGCCCTAAAAGCATCGCCGCCATGGTGACGCCGAGCAGCGTTCCGGCCGCGATCGTATCGGCGTCGCCGAGCAAACGCCAAAGCGCGGGCTTCGCGGCGTCGCCGATCATCGAAGGCGTGGCATAAAGTGCACCGGCAAGGTCGAGAAGCGCAAGGAGAACGAGCGAGGCGATTCCGGCGCGCGATTTCTCGTAGAGCCAGCACGCCGCCCCGACATAGGAGAGCGCCGCGGCAGCCGCAGCCGGCCACTTCGGCAATAGTGCTGATTCCACGGCGCCGCTGAACGCCACGAGCGCGACGAGCAGGTTCATGCCGAGCAGCACGTACAGATTATTGCGGTAGTAGCCGCTCGTCACTTGGCGCGGCGACGTCACGGCCATGGCCGCGGCCATTCCGAACGAGAGTCGGTAGAGAAATTGAACGAGAAGTAGCACGCGCGCTCTACGGCTTCCCGTTGTAGATCAACGTCATGATTTCCGAACGGCTCGAGAGATGCGAACGGAAAATACCCCGCATCGCCGACGTGACGCACATGCTCCCCGGCTTGCGGATGCCGCGCATCGTCATACAAGAGTGCGTGGCTTCGATAACCACCGCCACTCCCTTGGGGTTCAATTCCTGAACCATCAGGTCGGCAATCGTTTCGGTCATCCGCTCTTGCACTTGCGGCCGCTTCGACACCACCTCGACGACCCGGGCCAACTTGCTTAGGCCGAGCACCTTGCCGCCGGGAATGTAGCCGATGTGAGCCTTGCCCAAGAACGGCAGCAAATGGTGCTCGCACATGCTGTTGAAGCTAATGTCCTTTACCAGCACGACTTCGTCGTATTTCTCGGTAAACACCTTTTGCAGGTGCACGCGAGGGTCTTGGTGTAACCCGCTGAACATCTCGGCGTACATTCGCGACACGCGGGCCGGCGTTTCCAACAGCCCTTCCCGATCGGGATCTTCCCCCACGGCCGCCAAGATTTCGCGCACGGCACGTTCGATCCGCTTCAGATCGACGGGAACCCCGGCAGCCGTAGTCGGTACGGAGCTATCCGAACCTTCGTCACCGCCGCAGGAGGAGCCGTGACTATGAGAGGCATCCGACATAACTTCCCCGGCGACAATAGTTGGAAGGGCGTGAAACCTTCCATTCTAAATCCAGCCCAGTGAGGCTTCAAGGACACCGCACGGGGGTCATCGGCCGGATAATCGTCCTCGTGTGGGCAGATCAGTCCGCCACGTCGACCTTATCATCGCGCGTTGCCATGCGGAGCAGCAGCATCAAGTCCATCTGTTCGTTGAGGAACTGCGCCGAGCCGTCGGCCATAAGCACGTAGGCGCCGCCGGGATGTGCGGAGTTTGCCGGGTGGTTGTGTCCAGGCCCGTAGCCTTGCGGCGGATAGGGAGGCAGCGGCGGAACGGGGTCGCCTTCTTTCGCCGGGCGCGGCGCGGGCGGGTCGACCACAATTCCCTTCTTCTTAATGTCGTGCGTGTTTAGTGGATAGCGAATCGTCGTAATGTTCCAACAACGCTCCGAACCGTCGCCGTTGACGCCGGGATGCGATGCGCGCGGCTCTCGATAATCGCCGTGTGTTCCCATGAACGCCCCCTTCGGCCAAGCGCTGCGCAGGTCATAGAGATCGGGCGGATCCAGGGTCTTGTCGATGGCGTAGCCCGATTGCTCAACGACGATAATCGTTTTCGACTTCTGATCGAAAATCGCTGCGCTCTGGATGTGCGCATTCGGTGGAAAGACGCCTGATCCCGAGAGGATGCCCCATTTGCCGTCTTGCGTATTGCGGCCGGCAGGCTTGTCCGTCGGTTGAGTGATGTTGCTGTCTCGCAAATCAGGTGCGCCGCCGGCGACGGCCGCGTACATCGGCACGGCGATACCTTGCGGCGCACGATCCGTGAGCAACTTGCGTGTGGCGTCGGAGAGGTTCCGTAGCGGATCGTTAAATTGCGGCAACGGACTTCCGGGACAGAAAAACAGACTCACCTGATAGCCGTCGGCCCAGGCAATATTTGGATTCCCGAGCGGATCCCCGAAGTCCGCACGATTCGGTACGTTCGACCACTTCGGTAAGTGGTCGGCGCCTTCGGCATGCGGCAAGATATCGACCCACCACGAGACGCCGGCCGACTTATCGGCGAGATGGTAGCCGGAGCCCATGGGATAGGCGCTCGACGGGTCGTTCGATCGATAACGATCGATCGCCGCACCAATCTTGCGCAGATTGCTCTGGCAAGTCATGTTTCGGACGCGCTCGCGCATGTACATCATGGCCGGAAACCCGACGCCGAGCACGACGCCGATAATCACCAGCACGACAACTGCGTCTTTGATCGAGAATCCGCGACGAAACGCACGATTTCGGGTGCCGCCGAGCACCGCCCGATTGACGAATTTTCCCATGGTGTGTGTCCGCTCAAGGAGCTACGTCGGGCTCCGGGCGAACTATTCCACGCCGAAAATGCACAAAGTGTCGCCGCCCCGACGCTCCACATTATCGACGACGGCCGACAACGTGTCACGAAGATTTAGCGCAATGCACATCAAGTTTTCACGATGCCGACGCGACGTTTAAGCCTTCACTCGGCACAGCTTGCGAGGAGCGGGCGTTTTGCACGACTTCACGAATGGCGTCGCGCAGGCCCGGACGAATCGTTGCGTGATACGCGGAACCGGCCGGCAACCCCGCGACGAGGCGGCGATGGGCCTTGCCGAGGTTGTGATACGGCAACGACGGCACGAGATGATGGAGCGCATGGTAACGCATACCGAGCGGCGCCCAAACTTCCGTCAGCAGCGGATGGCCGGGAATCGTGTACGAATCCAAAATCTGATCTCGATAGTCCATCGGCTCGCCTTCGCTCATGTAGCGGTGTGCGCCGAGAGTTCGCATGTAGTTAATCGCGCTGATGGTGACAAACACGGCGTAGAGCTGCGGCAAGAGCTGCCACGGCAATACGCCGAAGCCGATCAGCGAGAAGAGAGTCGCCCCGTAAAGGAAACAACAGGTTTCGAGAATTCTCGCGGTGCGCCATTCCGCGGGATCCGTGGGGAGCGGCCTGCGGTAGTTCCAATTAATCGCCGTCACGGCGCTGGAACGAGCCCATGCCCAATCGCGAATCGCCGGGCTAAACCAAGTGAAGGGCGTGAGGAGAATGAATCGCGCGATTCCAAACAACGGCACGAAGAGCACTTGCAAGAAGTACTTAGCGATGTCGAGTTTCGTCCCACGCCCGAGCGGCAGATATTCCGAATCGTCTTCCGTGCCGTAATGATGGTTCACATGATGAAAACGATGATCTTCGTAGAGATACGACGGCATCAGAAAAGGAATGCCGCACAGTGCGTTCCATACGACGCGGAAGGCCCCAAACGTTCCCTCGCGAAAGTGCGTGAGTTCGTGCGTAAACACCGTAGCGCGATAGAAAAATATCACTGCGACGACGAATCCCAACGCACGCACCGGCCAAGAATACTGCGGCCCCGTGAAGAACCAAAGTCCGGCCTGACCGCTGGCAAAGGTGACGAGAAAATCGGCCCAGTAGATCCGAGCATCGGGCTCAATCAGATCTTTGATTAAGTTGCGAACCTCGCGGATGGCCAGCGGGTATTCCGATTCGGTCATTGAGCTAGTCATGGAGCTGGGGCCTACCGGGCACATGAATCCATAACCACGACGTATGCTCGCGGCGGCAAGATTCTTATAATCAAGGTTCCAACTACCTACTGCAAGCGGTGCGCCGCGAGGTTGCCGACGCGATACGCGCCGAATTGCGGCCGTTTACCTGCTCGTTGCCTGAGCATGTTGAGCATTCCGCGCGCAATGCTCGCAAATACATTATGCCCGCTAAATAACGACGAGGCCGAGCTTTGTGACAGAAGAATCGTCTCACGAACTCCGGCAATTGAATTAGGTGCATCGTTGCCCGCAAACTTTACCGAGACCTCCGAACTCTGGTGGGGCAAGGCAACTTGTGCCGACCCGAAAGCGAGATTCTTTCTTTTTCCTTACGCAGGGGGCGGAGCACGCGTGTTCCACGGCTGGAGCGAGCAACTTCCGCGCAGCATCGACCTGCGCGCTCTCCAACTCCCCGGGCGAGATCTTCGACACCGCGAGCCGGGAATTAATTCCATGGTCGCCGTCGTGGAAGCAATTGTCACCGCGTCGCAACCATTATTAACGCAAGTTCCCTGTGTATTCTTCGGCTATAGCCTCGGAGGACTCGTTGCCTTCGAAACGGCCCGACGACTTCGGACCATGTCGCTCCCGCAGCCTCGGAGACTGATCGTGGCGGCGAGTGCCGCTCCGCAACGTCCGCAAGCGCGCTCGCCGCTCGTGCACAAGATGACGAACGATGAACTCGTCGAGGAGCTGCGCCGCTTTAAGGGCACTCCCGAGATCGTTTTGCAAACTCCCGAGCTTCTCGAGCTCCTGTTGCCGGTCATTCGCGCCGACTTCTCCGTGCTGGAAACCTATCAGTACGAAAAGCAACTGCCGCTGGAGATTCCGATTTCTGCCTTGGGCGGACTGGCCGATGAGGATGTGGCGCCCGAAGCTCTGGCCGATTGGAACGAGCAGACTTCGGCCGGCTTTCAAATGCGGTTTCTCCCGGGAGATCATTTCTTTTTGAAGACGGCGCAAACGCAGCTTTTAGAGTTGCTCGCGCGTGAGCTACAATTCGTGCATTAACACGATCGACTAATTCCTGGCGGCGACGGAGTATCGCGTGGCGAGTCTGACCGTAGAAAACTATTTGAAGACGATCCAGCAGATTTGCGGCACGGCCGACGTCGCCGCAAAGGAAACGCGCCCCGCCACGACCGGCGCGATTGCCGACGCGCTCGACGTTGCTCCGGGTACCGTCACGAGCATGCTCAAAACATTGAGCGAAAGCGGCCTCGCCACCTACACGCCCTACGAAGGAGCACGGCTCACTTCCCAAGGCAGTAAGTTGGCCTTGCGCGTGATGCGGCGGCACCGCTTGATTGAGCTCTTTCTCGCGACCACGCTCAAGATGACGTGGGACGAAGTGCACGAAGAAGCGGAACATATGGAGCACGCCGTGAGCGACTTGCTCATCGACCGCATTGACGCGTTTCTCGGCTTTCCAAGCGTCGACCCGCACGGCGACCCGATCCCTCGAGCCGACGGCACGCTCGCCGAAGCGGCAGGCCGAAGCCTCGCCGAAGTTGCCGGTGGGGAAGCGTTCCGGTTCACGCGCGTGCTGGACCAATCCCCCGAATTCCTCCGGTTTCTCTCGGAGTCGAACCTCACGATCGGCTGCCGCGGCGAGGTACGGGCCAACCGTGTCGAATCGGGCGCACTCACCGTGGTCGTCGACGGACATGTCACCACACTCGGGCGCGATGCGGCACAGAAGATCGTCGTGGCGAACGCGGAGCAGTAAAATTTACTTCGCGTCGGTTTTCGATTGCTGGTCCATCGGCGCGTGCCCCATGGCACGTCGGGCCACGCTCAGTTGTCCGCTGTGCAAACCTTCGTGCCAAACGGCCATTTCAAACACACTGCCGACGTCCGGTAGAAAGTCCGCTCGGGCCTTGGGCAACGGCTGCTCCAAGTCGGTCTCCTCCAGGCCTTCGAGTACGCCGAGTAGCGTCTCGCGACGTTCCTTCATCACTGCCAGCACTTCCTCGGCCGGCGGATAATCGGCAGGGTTGTTTGTGGGCTGCGAGCCGGTGCCGAACGCCTTTTCGAACTCAGGCCGCACGACAACCTTTTCCGGTGCAACGTTCGACAGAAAGAAATTGTCGGCCATCGCCATATGCCCGGCGAACCACAGAGCATGGTTGGCATGCGAATGGACTTGATGCACCCACTGCTCCGGCGACTTGAAATCTGCCAAAAGCGAGAGGCTGTAATCGCGTGCACTGACGAGTTGCTTCTGAAGTCGGGACTTCGCGGACATTCGGCGCCCCCAAGATTTTTTGAGACCCGGAATTCTACCGGTTGGATGCCGCTCGGCCATGCCGTGTTTCACCCACAATGGCGCGCCCCTCTTTGACGTCGGTTCTCCGGCAAGTTACATTGGGCGATTCGCCGATTCGTCGGCCTTCGATGAGAGGCCCCCGCAATGGGGACCTGTGAACCTGGTCAGGGGAGAAATCCAGCAGCCATAAGCGGTAAGCTTCATGTGCGGCGGGTCTCTCATCGAAGGCCGACGATTAAGTAAGGCGGTAGGGGAGAAGGCGGAGTCGTTCGTCTTGTTTCGCCCCTTCCCTTCCCTACTCCCCCTTGAGCTCATGGCCGATCTCATCCCTTCGGACGACGCGGCCGCACCGAGCGCCCCTGCCGGTGAATATGTCGTCGTTGCTCGGCGCTATCGGCCGCAGGCCTTTGCGGAGTTGGTCGGCCAACAGCACGTCGCTCAAGCGCTTTCCGGCGCCATCCACTCGCACCGGGTCGGGCACGCTTACCTATTTACAGGCGCCCGCGGCGTCGGCAAAACCTCGACCGCGCGCATCTTCGCCAAAGCGCTCAATTGCGTCACCGGCCCGACCGACACGCCCTGTAATGAGTGCGACATCTGCAAGAGTGTCACGGCGGGCGACGACGTCGACGTCATTGAGATCGACGGTGCGAGCAACCGCGGCATCGACGACATCCGGCAGCTTCGGCAAAACGTGAACGTTCGGCCGAGCCGAGCTCGCTTCAAAATCTACATCATCGATGAAGTCCACATGCTCTCTCGCGACGCGTTCAACGCGTTGCTCAAAACGCTCGAAGAGCCGCCCGAGCATGTGAAGTTCATTTTTTGCACGACCGAGCCGGAAAAGATTCCGATCACCATTCTCTCGCGCTGCCAGCGCTTCGATTTCGCCGGCATCGAGACGGCGACCATCGCCGAACGCCTGCGGCAGATCACGGTCGCCGAAGGCGTTGAGATGCAAGGGGAAGCAATTGAACTGCTGGCCCGACGTGCCGCCGGTTCGATGCGCGACGGCCAATCACTGCTGGAGCAAATCCTCGCCGCGGGCGGCAAAACAGTCACGGTCGACGACGTGCAACGCCTCCTCGGCATCGCAGCCGATACGCGACTGATCGCGCTGGTCGATGCCCTCACCTCGCGCAATGCCGCCGCAGCGCTGGCGGAGCTCGGGCAAGGGGTCGACCAAGGGGTCGACGTCGGGCAATTGCTCGATCAGCTCATCGGCTACTTGCGCGATTTGCTCATGGCCGCGGTCGGTTGCCCGTCGACGTCGTTTCTCTATGTCGCTCCGAGCCGAGCGGCTCAGGTTGCGCAAGTCGGCCCGCAAATCGGCGTGCAAACGCTGCTGGCGACGCTAGAAATTGCCGAACAAGCCGCTTGGCGACTGAAACAAACGACGCATGGTCGCACGGTCGTCGAGATTGCGCTGGTGCGTATTTGCAGCCTCGACGACTTGGACGATTTGGCGACGCTCGTCGCCACGATCGGCAGCGGCACATTGCCTGCCGGGAGTGCGCCCGCGCCCGTATCCGTTCGCGCGACTCCGTCGCTTTCCGCCGCCGCGTCCGCGAGTGCGGTTGCACCGCCGGCCGAGTCGCAACGTCCTATTGCCGAGCGTGCAAGCGCACCGCCGGGCGGTTCTTTGGCCGCGGAAATGGCCGAGGCTGTAAAAAAAAACGGCACGGCGGCCCGAGTAGCTGAGACAGCACGGGTAACTGAAACTCCGTCGGCTCCGACGCAAGTGCCGGCCGCCGCGCGGGTCGAGAAGCCGGCCGCTGCCGTAGCGCCGCCTTCGTCATCGACGCCGATATCCGCCTCTCCGACTCAAGCGGTGCATCTCAGCGCCGGTCAAGCGCAAGCCGTATGGGGGAGCGTGCTCAACGACTTTCACGATCTGCTTGCGGACAGCGCTCGAGCGAGCGAAGGCGTTTCGTTCCAGGCTCCCAATCGGTTCATCGTTGCCTTCGCGAAACGGAAGAAGTTTCACAAGGACGTTTGCGAACGCCCGGACCAAGCGGCGCGACTTCAGCAAGCGCTCTCGGCGGCGGTCGGCGCGCCGTTGAAACTGGAGTTTACACTCGTTGACGACCCGGTCGGTACCGAAAGGGCAACCGGCCCGCGCGGCCCGTCGCAACAAGAGAGGCACGAGAAGATGCGCGAGAAGGCGCAACTCCCGTTCGTGCGCAAGGCGCTCGAAATCTTCGACGCCCGACCGATCCGCCTGGAAGAAGACGCGTAAAGCGTCGAGCAGCGGCGCTTCGTGGTCCAATGGATCGGACGATCGGCGATCAACGGCCGCGCATCCGGCGACCAGCAGATGCGGCCTGAAATTCGCATTTAGCAAAAATCGAACCAAATCCCTCCCCCTCGCGTACGAAATAGCGACAAACGGCAAGGGAATTGCTATGCTCGGGTCGGGCCGCAAAATTCGCGCCTAAAGAGCCAGTTTCTCGTCCGAGCAGGGAAGTGTCGCGTGAGTCAGATCTCGCAATCGGTCACCAGACTGATCGAAGAATTCAATAAACTCCCGGGAATCGGCAAGAAAACGGCCGAACGCCTCACGTACCACGTGCTTCGCGTCCATAAGACGGAAGCACTCGGTTTGGCCGACGCCATTCGGGCGGTGAAGGAAAACGTTCGATATTGCAAGAATTGTTATAATTTGTCGGAAACAGAGACCTGCACCATCTGCGAGGATCCGCGCCGTGACGCGACCCAGATGTGCATCGTCGAACAACCTCGCGACTTGATCGCGCTGGAACAAGCGGGCAGCTTCCGCGGGTTGTATCACGTGCTTTTAGGCCGCATCGCCCCTTTAGAGGGGATCGGACCGGACCAGCTGACCATTGATCGGCTCGTGGAACGGGTGGCCGAGGGAACGTTCACGGAAGTGATTATGGCGACAAATCCGACCCTCGAAGGGGACGGAACCGCGCTCTACATCTCGCACCGTTTGGCGGAGTTTCCCGTACAGATCACGCGCCTCGCGCGGGGGCTGACCACGGGCAGCGTGCTAGAATTTGCTAACAAAGAGATCCTGGCCGATGCGCTGGCCGGGCGACAGAAGTTTTGAACGATTGTTCCGGTTTCGGGGGTCTAGGTTCAGGGTTGCCTACGGGCGACATCCGAACGAAGCTCCCTGAATCCTGAACCCTGAACCTCGGACTGCGAAGTACCATGCGTCTTTCCTTCGGCCAAGAGATGCGGCAGGTCCAGAAGCAAATTCTGGCGCCGCGCATGATTCAGTCGATGGAGATTCTCCAACTCCCGATCCAAGCTCTCGAAGAGCGGATCGAGCAGGAGTTGCAAGAGAATCCGATCCTCGAAATGCGCGAAGAAGACCCCGATCTGCCGGAAGAAGACAACGAGCGCGAAAACAGCGACGCCAAGACGAGCGAAGAAAAAGAGCTCGTAGTCGATGAAACGAAGAACAACGCCGACGACTTTGAACGGCTCGAAAACCTCGGCGACGATTGGTCGCAAGACTACGACGAACGGCCGCGGATGTCGGCCAATCGGATGTCGGAAGAAGACGATCGCCGGCACGACGCCATCGCGAATATGGAGTCGAAGCCGCAAACGTTGTCCGATTACTTGATCGAACAGCTCGGCTGGTACGAACTCGATGAACCGACGCGGCAAATGGCCGAACGGATCATCTACAACCTCGACAAGAACGGCTACCTCTCCGGTCGACTCGAAGACTTGATCGACCTCTCGGCGGGCAGCGGCGAAATCGCGCTCGCTCAAAAGGCGCTTGCGATTATCCAAAAGCTCGATCCGCCGGGCGTCGGCGCGCGCAACTTGAAAGAATGCCTTCTCGGGCAACTACTGCCGGGCGTGCATCTCTACGAGCAAATGCGCGTGATCATCGCCAACCATTTGGAAGACCTGGAGCACAATCGGCTTCCGGCCATTCAGAAGAAGACCGGCTATTCGATTGATCTGATTCACGAAGTGATGCACGAGCTACGTAAGCTCAACCCAAAGCCGGGCGCGGCCTTCAGCGACGTGCACGCTCCGACGGTCACGCCCGACGTCTTCCTCGACGTCGATGAACACGGCAAATACACCGTGCGCCTCGAAGACGGGCGCGTGCCGAGCCTGCATATTTCCGGCTACTACCGCAAGATGCTCGAACGGGGCGTAACCGACCAAGAGAAGGAATGGATCAAGCGCAAGCTCAACGCCGCCCAATGGTTGATTGAGTCGATCGAGCAACGCCGCAGCACGCTCACCCGTGTGTCGCAGGCGATCGTCGATCACCAAACGGCTTTTCTGATGAAGGGTCCCGAAGCGCTCGAGCCGCTCAAAATGCAGCAAATCGCCGATCGGGTCGGTGTCCACGTCACGACGGTCTCGCGCGCGGTCGACGACAAATGGATTCAAACGCCGCGCGGCATTTTCCCGCTCAAGCGATTCTTCGCCGGCGGCACGACGAGCGCCTCGGGCGAAGAAGTGGCTTGGGACACCGTGCGACTGAAATTGCAAGAAGTGATCGACAAGGAAGACAAACAACACCCGCTCTCCGACGATGATCTGGTCACCGAACTCGGCAAACACGGACTCACCGTGGCCCGCCGCACGGTGACGAAGTATCGCAAGATCATGAAGATTGCGAGCTCGCGCGAGCGCCGCGTTTGGGAGTAGCAGGCATTCCCCCCTCGCCCCTTGCGGGAGAGGGGCCGGGGGTGAGGGGTAACGAGCAGGATGCGAGATACTAAAACTTCTCCCGGCGGCATTCTCGCCGCTTGCGTCGTGCCGTGGGATGCCGACGGCCAATTTCTCGGCGGTCCATTCCGCTTGCAGGTTCGGGCCATCGCAGGCCTGCTCACGAAACAACTCTATCTCTTCGGCACCGCCGGCGAAGGTTACGAAGTCACCGACGGGCAGTTCAACGAAATCGTGGACGCCTTCCTCGAGGAGTGCGGGCCGCTCGGTATCCAACCGATGATCGGGCTGATCAGCCTGTCGACCGGCACCGTCGTCGATCGCATCGAGCGTTGCCGCGCGCACGGCGTGCGGCAGTTTCAGATTTCACTTCCGGCGTGGCATACCGTAAGCGACGCGGAACTCGCGGCGTTCTTTCGCGCCACGTGCGGCCAATTCCCCGATTGCCGCTTCCTGCATTACAACCTACTCCGCACCAAGCGACTGCTCACGGCTGACGATTACGTGCGGCTCGCCGGCGAACACTCGAACCTCGTCGCCACGAAGAATACCGGCTTTCAAGGAGACGATCTCCGCGCGCTGCTCGACCGCACTCCGACGATCACGCACTACCTCGGCGAACGCGGCCTGGCCCAAACTTTGCCGAAGGACAACGTCGGGCTACTGGCGAGCATCAGCACGGTGAATGCCGCCCGCTGCCGAGAATTCTACGACGCCTGCCGTGCGGGCAATGCCGAAACGCGCGATCGTTTAGCAACGGAAATTGCCGCACTGGGCCAATTGCTCCGGGTTGCCGTCGGCCAGCCGCCGCGTATCGACGGCGCTTACGACAAACTCCTTTGGGCGCTGCACGACCCGGAATTCCCGCTACGGCTGTTGCCGCCATATTCCGGAGCGACGTGTGAGATGCTCATCGAATTGCGCCGCAGTATCACCGAACGCTACCCGACATGGACGCCCGAGCCCGCGTAGACTCCTACAACGCTCTAAGGCGCGTTGGCTTCGGCAATGCGCCGCTGCCAGAACGTTCGCGCTTCGGCAATCACCGCGTCGGCCGCTTTCTTCTGCTCGGCGTCGGCAATCTTCAATTCGCCGGCCCGCTCTTCGAGCCAGTCGAGAAAGAATTGCGCCGACGCCTTACTCACACGTTCCCGGCCGCCGATGACGACGTACCATGGCGCGCTCATCGTCATACGATAAGTCTTCGGGAGCACGCATCGGGCCTGCACGAGACACCAACCGCTTTCGGTAAACTTCGTCGCCGGAAAATGGCCGCCGTTCTTGACCCAATCGCGCAAACGCACGCTGTGGGCCGTCCGGCCGTTTTGGATCACTTCGACGTAGTCGATCGTGTCGCGCGTGGTCAGATTCATCGACATATCGAGTTCGACGGTTTCCCCTTCGGCGGCCGAGAATTGGCCGCCCGGAGGAAGGTGATTCGCCAGCGGCCGAATCAGCGGACCGTTTGACACGGTCACGCGACCACGTCGAAACCCTTCCCACCACGCCTGATAACCGACATCCCCCTTCTCCAACTGCACGTAGACGCGACTATAACCCAGCGGATTGGGCGCGATGCCCGATCCGGAGCCGGCCGACGGCGGGATGCGAAATCCGGCGTTGAGAATATGAAAATAGACGTCGGCCGCGAATCGAGCGGGACCTTCATTGCCTAGGTACATCGACTTGTCGAACGGCTTGCCGTACGGCGTGAACGCAACTTTGTCGCGTTGCAAATAGCTCGGCAGCACGCGATAGGAATCTACGAGCCCGAGCGCGAGCAAGATCGGCAGGTCCCAGGCGTTGGGATGCGCAACGTCAATCCACAGTCCGGCGTTTTCCTTTTTGAGCTCTTGGAGAGGACCGAGTAGCGGCAGCAAGTCCTTCGGTAAGGTCGGCAATTGCGCCGGCCGCGGCAAATTGTAGATGCCGATCGGCCCGCCGGCGCGATCTTCATAGCCGGCCAACCAGTGGTAGAAGCGATCGTCGCCGTAGGTCACCACGACCTGCTTGGGCAACGGCATCTTCACCCAATCGCTTTTGCGGTTCGACCAAGTCGTGAGCGGCACGACATGCACATCGTCGGCCTGCATGGCAAGTTCGAGCTCGCGCTGCGGGCGACGGACGTCGAGATCGCCCGACCACCAACCTTCCTTCGGCATATCGGCGGCGCGCTTCAGCGTCACCGTCTTTTCGTCGTCGGCGCCGTCGTTGATGGTGAAAAAACCGGTCGCGTTCTCAAACTCCGGCCCGTGCTCGATTTCGAAGAAGTAGTTGCCTCGAAGCAGTTCTAACTGCACGCTGCCGGGGACCGACGCGTGGTCGTGCCAATTCGGAAGCTTAGGGAGCTTGACCGGCACGCCCTTCTCCGTGCGGAGGTGGATTCGAAACGGCAGCATTTGGCCGGCTTCGGCATCCACGACGTTGAGCAGCAGCTTCCCGGCGCCTTCGGCGACTTCGCCCCAGGCGAGAAACCATGCCGCGACGAAGAATATCGCTCGGTAGCCGCGCGCGCCGATCATGTTCGCCCTGTTAGGAAAAGACGTTAGAACCGTACGGTTCAACTCTAGCATGCGGCTGAGAGCGAGCGGCCATCGTCAGCGGGTCGCTCGGCGAACTATGAGTCGCAATACGGCTTAAAGTCGTTATAGTAGGAGCATGATTTGCCCCTTTTGCCGCGTCGACAACGATCGAGTCATCGATTCTCGCACCAGCCAAGACGGCTTGGCGATCCGTCGTCGGCGCGAATGTTTGCACTGCAAACGGCGATTCACGACCTACGAACGGGTCGAAGAAATGTCGCTCAAGGTCATCAAGAAAGACGGGAACCGCGTCCCCTTCGAGCGCGAGAAAATCAAGCGCGGGCTCGAGAAGGCTTGCTGGAAGCGACCGATTGGCGAGAACGACGTGGAACGGGTCGTGACGAACATCGAGAACGAAGTCTACAAGACGTACGACAGCGAGATTCCCAGCGGTGAACTCGGCGAACTGGTCATGCGGCACCTACGTCATCTCGACCAGATTGCGTACGTGCGCTTTGCGAGCGTGTACCGCGAGTTTAAAGACGTGCGTGAGTTTGTCAGCGAGCTGGAACCGATGCTCGACGACAACAATACTCCTTAGTCTTCGCCGCTTTCTTAGCGCACGGTCGTCGGTTTGCCGGCCGTGAGCGTCGGCACTTTCACGAGCGACTCCGATTCGCCGGTCGCCCGTTCGAGTTCCGCCGGTACGCTGCCGCTGACGACGTGGCCCGTGCCGAGCACGTTCCACGACTTGTGATCACTGCGGGCCAGCATCGAGCCGGGACTGAGTACCGGCTGCTTCGTTTTCGCATCGTACGCCACGAGCGTGAGCTTGGCCGTGCCGTTGGCGCGGGTGCGGCTATAAAACGAGATCTTCGGAATGTTGACCGGCAACGGCACCGGAAGCGATATCTCGGGGACGCCGACGAACATTTCTTGACGATCGGTACCGACGCCGCCGCTGCCGACTTCGAGCACGACCTGCGCTTCTTCCGGCTTCTCGACCAACGTGCAGCCGCTCTTGAGCAATCGTTGGTGCGTGGCGACGAGGACGTAATTCTTGTCAACGCAATCAAGATACTTCTGCTCGACGTACACCGCCGCGCCGCTGATCGGTCGGAAGTCGATCCGATCGAGCGACTTATCGATGGCGCTGGAAACCAGCAACTGTTCGACGCCGGTGCGGGCCGTGTCCGATTGCTTGATCGTTGCGCAGCCGCAACATAGAGAAAACAGCGCCGTCAAAGCAATGAGGCGATATTCCATAAGACCGTTCCTGTAATGGAAACGACGCGAGGCGACGCCCTCCCGAAGCGATTGCGAAACGCGACTGCGCTTCGTAGCCGTGGGGAGCGAGAGCGTACAATGGGAGTGGCGGACAGATGTGATTCGGACGGAAGTGGGGGAGCGGTATATCGCAAGTCGCCCCGCCGCTCAAGTGGAACCGGGACCGCGAGAAAATCGCACGCCTTGAACAGCCGCGCCGAAAAGCCGTAGAATTGAGCGACTAGCACTCCTGCATCACTGGCGCAAGCAACGACTGCAAACCGGAAGACCGTAACCGTCATGGCGGAAGATTACTACAAGTTACTCGGGCTCGAACGCGGAGCACCTGCTGCAGACATTCAAAAGGCGTATCGCAAGCTCGCACGGAAGTACCATCCGGACCTGCATCCCGACGACGCCGCGGCGAAGCAGAAGTTTAAGGAAGTGCAGCAAGCGTACGACGTACTCAGCGACGACAAGAAACGCGAGATGTACGACCGCTTCGGCCCCGACTTCGAGCGCGCCCAAGCAGGAGGCGCGCCACATGGCGACTTTCGCGGCGCCGGCGGACCCGGGGGCGCCGAAGGGTTCGATTTCTCGCAGATGTTCGGCGGCGGCGGAGGGGGTCCCGGCGGCGCCGGCGGGTTCGACTTCAGCGAACTCTTCGGCCAGTTCGGCGGCGGAGCTCGTGCCGCGGGAGGCGGCGGGCGCAAGAGTCGTGGGCGCGCGAAGGGGGCGGACGTCGAATCGGAAGTGCGCGTGCCGTTTCAAATTGCCGTCACAGGGGGCGAGATGCCGCTGAGGCTCATGCGCAGCGATGGAGAAACGGAAGAGCTCGTCGTCAAAGTACCGGTCGGCATCGAAGACGGCCGTAAGATCCGTCTACGCGGCAAAGGAGAGCCCGGCGCCGGCGGCGCAGGGGATCTCTATGTGACGATCCGCGTCGAAGCGCACCCGTTCTTCCATCGACGCGGCGACAACTTGCACGTCAAGCTGCCGGTCACGCTGGGCGAAGCGGCCGCAGGGGGCAAAATCGACGTTCCGACGCCGAGCGGCACGGTATCGCTACGCATTCCTGCCGGCTCCTCGAGCGGCACCAAGTTGCGCGTCAAAGGGCACGGCGTGGCAGTGCCTGGCAAACCGATCGGCGACTTATTCGCGGAGCTGCAAGTCGTGCTGCCGCCGAAGTATAGTGAGGAAGAACTGGCCTGGATCGAGAAGTTCGATGCGAAACACGGCCTGGAACCGCGTCGCGATTTGAACTGGTAAGACCTCGCGCACGGCATCGGAGCAGTCGCAATCGTTGAATCGTCGTCGAAACCGCCATCGCCTGATGCCGCGCCGCAAACATTCGACGCGCGGCATCGCCTGCGCGCGGGCCATGAGTTTCGCGCGGTGTACAACACGCGCGTTACCGTGCGCGACGATCTCCTGCTCCTATACGGTCGGTTCAACGACCTCGGCACGCCGCGGCTCGGGCTGAGCGTCTCTCGCAAAGTCGGCAACGCCGTTTGCCGGAATCGCTGGAAGCGGCTGCTACGCGAAGCGTTTCGCTTGCGAATTGCGCACGCCGTGCCGACGGGCATCGACCTCGTCGTAATTCCGCGCCAACAAACGCCGCCGACGCAAGAGGCCGTCACGGCGTCACTCGCGCAGCTCACCGAAGACTTACGCCGACGGCTGGGAAAAAATCGCGGCAAGTCGGGAGCCGGCTAACGATGGCCGCTGCAGCCAAGCGAGTTCTATCGCTGGTTCTAGCGCTGCCGGCATTCACGGCGATCGCGTTGGTGCGCGTATATCAATGGACGATTAGCCCGCTCTTGGGGCCGCGCTGTCGCTTCGAACCGTCGTGCAGCCGCTATTTCATCGGCGCGGTCCAGAAATACGGACTGCTTCGCGGCGGCGCAAAAGGCGTAGCCCGCATCTGCCGCTGCCACCCGTGGCACCCCGGCGGCTACGATCCGCCGTAAGCGCAGGCGCTAGGCACTAGGCGGCAGGCGCTAGCAGGAACTCGTTTTGCTAGCCCCGAGCCCCTAACGCCCAGCGCGCCTAGCTGCTTCCCCCCTGGTATTGACCCTTCTCGGGCATGCCACTACTCTTCGCGCCCACGTCCCATTTCCTTTCCTTGCCGGCGGCGAATTCCGTGCGTCGGCGAAGCTGTAGGCGGCGCTCCCGACGCGTTACCGCATACCCCTTCGCCATCGCTCACCGTCTTCGTCGCCGCGACCTCGCGAAGCATTCGTCATGAAGCGATTCACGCTCATCGCCTGGCTCTGTGCCGTCCCATTCGTCGGCTGCAACGGCCTCGCCATCCGCTCGCAAAGCCCGGAAGACACGGCCACGAAAGCGGCCGACGATCGCAAACTCGTCGGCGACGTCGCCACTCCGTTCGGCATGTTTCCGATTCAGGTCGAGTCGGTAGCGATGGTAAACGGCCTTCCCGGCACCGGCAGCGATCCGGCCCCTTCGCCGCAACGCTCGCGCTTGCTTACGGAGATGACGCGCAAGGGCGTAGAAAATCCCAACCAAGTGTTGGCGTCGCCAAACACCGAGCTCGTGTTGGTCCGCGGCTTGCTGCGTCCCGGCATTCAAAAGGGAGATCGCTTCGACTTGGAAGTGCGCGTGCCCACACGTCATGAAAACGGCGGCCTCCGCGGCGGCTGGCTCATGGAAACACGGCTCACGCAGATGGCTCAGGGTGGCGGTTATCTCCATGAAGGAGCGCCCGCGGCCATCGCCGAAGGTCCGATTCTCGTCGACCCGACCGTCGAAGGTCGCCAAGACAAAGTGTTGCTCAGCCGCGGCCGGGTGCTCGGCGGCGCCATCTCGACGATCGATCGTCCGATCGGCTTAGTGCTGAAGCAATCCTACCGCAACATCTCCGTTAGTTCGATGGTGGGCGCTGCGATCAACCATCGCTTCCACACGTTCGACAAGGGAATCAAAGTCGGCGTCGCCAAGCCGAAGACCGATCAATACATCGAACTCAAGATTCATCCGCGCTATAAAGACAACCTCGAGCGTTATGTGCGCGTGCTCCGGGCAGTGCCGGTTAAGGAAACATCGTCCGAACAGCTCACCCGTCTGCAGGTGCTCGAGCGCAATCTGCTCGACCCGATCAGTTCCGGCTCCGCCGCCATTCGGTTAGAGGCCATCGGCAAGGAAGCCATTCCCGTTCTGAAGAAGGGCTTGGCGTCGAACAACGTCGAAGTTCGCTTCTACGCCGCCGAAGCGTTGGCGTACCTCGATGAAAAATCGGCTGCCGCGCCGCTTGCCGAAATCTCGCGCAACGAACCGGCGTTCCGCGCTTTTTCGTTGGCGGCGCTCGGCGCCATGGAAGAGTACGAATCGGTCGAAGCGCTGAAGTCGCTGCTGAGCGCGCCGAGCGCCGAAACTCGTTACGGCGCCTTCCGTGCTCTTTGGACGATGAATCCGACGGATCCGTTTCTCCGCGACGAACGGATCACGCCGCAGTTTCACTACCACGTGCTGAAGACCGAGGGGTCTCCGATGATCCACTTCACCCGCAACGCGCGGCCGGAAGTCGTGCTCTTCGGCGCCAATCAAAAACTCGCGCCGCCGGTGTCGTTGGAAGCCGGCCCGAGAATTCTCATCAACTCGATCGACGCGGAACACTTGGCCGTGAGCCGTTACGCGCCGGGCGAGCCCGACCAGAAGCAAATCATCTCGACCAGCGTCGACGAACTGATTCGCGCCATTGCGGACCTAGGAGGCACCTATCCGGACGTCGTTCAAGCGTTGCAGCAAGCGAAGTCGTCGAAGGCCCTCGAAGGTCGACTCGAAATCGAAGCCCTGCCGAAGGGCGGGCGTGAGTTCGAACGCAACGCCGCGCCGACGGCCGAAACCGACGCCACGCTCGATCCGGAAACGAAAGACGCCGTCCCTGCCGACGGCCTCGCTCCGCCGGAAGCCGAGCGCGATGCCCTGACGGACGCCCGCAAAGCTTCCACAGAGCCCGCAGAGGGTGAGAAAAACGCTGAAAACGGCGAAAATGTGGAGGACGACAAAGAGCACCCGAGTCTCTGGCGCCGTTTCCTTGGTAAAATGGCCGTCAACTAACTCGCGTACTTTCCGCCCCCCGAGTCGCGGGCCCCTCTAGCGGCCGCGCACCTGTCGCATGCTCAAAGCTCTCGAAATCGCCGGATTCAAGAGCTTCGCCGACCGCACGCGGTTTGAGTTCGCCAAAGGCATCACCTGCGTCGTCGGCCCCAACGGATCGGGCAAGTCGAACGTCGTCGACGCCATCAAATGGGTGCTCGGCGAACAGAGCGTCAAGAGTCTCCGCGGCAAGGAGATGTCCGACGTCATCTTCAACGGCTCGGCCACGCGCTCGCCCATGGGCGCGGCCGAAGCCACGCTCACGTTCGACAACTCCGGCGGCAAGCTCCCCGTCGAAGCTCCGGAAGTCGCGATCACCCGGCGCGTCTACCGCAACGGCGACAGCGAATACCTGATCAACAAGCAAGCCTGCCGCCTGCGCGACATTCGCGACCTTTTCAGCGGCACCGGCGCGGCGACCGACGCCTATAGCGTCATCGAGCAAGGCAAGGTCGACGTCCTGCTGCAGTCGTCCCCCAAGGAACGGCGGGCCGTTTTTGAAGAAGCGGCCGGCATCAGCCGCTTCAAAGCGCGCAAGATCGAATCGCTCCGGCGGCTCGAGCGCGTCGACCAAAACATGCTTCGCCTTCACGACATCGTCGAGGAGGTCGAAAACCGGCTGAAGAGCGTCCGCAATCAGGCCTCGAAGGCGCGCCGCTACCAAGAATACGTCGACAAGCTGCAGCAGCTCCGCACGCAATCGGCGCAAGTCGATTGGCGGAAGCTTTCCGAGAAGGTGCAGACCCAAGAACGGGAAGTCGCGGAGCATATCCATGTGCGCGACGAACTGGCGCGACATCTCGACGCTTCCGAAGCCCGGCTGTTGGAGATCGACGTTCGGCTGGGAGACGTCGTCGCCGAATTGCGTCGCGTCGAAGCCTCGGTCGGCGATACGCGTCAGGCGGTGGCGGCCGACGAATCGCAGATCCATCACGAGCGTCAGCGCTGCCGCGACCTCGAAGAAGAGACCGCTCGCCAACGCAAACACCTCCGCGACCTGAGCGGCCGGGCGGTCGACGAGCGGACGCAATTCGCGGAAACGGCCCACGCAGCGGAAACCGCGCAGCAGCGTCACGAAGCGCTGCTCGCTTCGCGCACCTCGCTCGAAAGCCGCCGCGAGGCGCTCGAAGCGCTCCGCAAGGAGCTGGAGACCGAGCTCGATTCACGTCGCCGTCGTGCACGCGACTTGCTGCAAGTGATCGCGGCCGCCGAAAGCGAATCAACGACGCTCGAAGCACGGCTCGCGGCTCAGGTCGACGAACGGGTGCGGCGCGAAAAGCGTCTCGCCGACCTCGCCGGCCGTGAAATCTCGCTTGCCGACGAAACCACGGAACATCGAACGCGGCTCGAGCGCGTCGAAGCCCGACTTGCCGCGGCTGCTTCCGCCTGCGAAGGGGCCCGAGGCGCGATTCGCACGTCGCAACTCGCGGCAGCCGCTGCCGCCGAGCAAGTCAACGAATTACGACGCCGCCAAGCAGCCCTGGCCGAGCGCTCGCACTTGCTCGAAGACCTCGAACGTCGCCAAGACGGCCTGCAGGTCGGCGTCAAACAGATCCTCGGGCTCAAGCAAAAGAACGAAGCGGGCCTGCTGCAAGAAACACCGGGGCTCGCCGCCGACCTGATTCGGTCGCCGTTCGACGTGGCTCCCGCCGTCGATGCCGCGCTCGGCGATCGAGCCCAATTCATCGTCGCGCCGCGCAGCGCCGATCCGTCGGCCGTCGCCGAGTACGCCGTCACGCAGTTGCACGGCCGCGTCGGATTCCTGTTTCTCGAGGGGCTGCAATCCGCCGAACGCGATACGGGCGACACCTCCTGCGCCGGGCGGCCGGGCGTGGTCGGCAGGCTCGACCTGCTGGTCGATTGCGACCTGGAGTTTCGCGGCATTGTTCGCCGGTTGCTCGGTGCGGCCTGGCTCGTCGATACGCTCGCGCGAGCCTTGGAGCTGCGCAAAGAATTCCCGCAGTTGGATTTTGTAACGCGGCAAGGAGATCTCGTTACGTCGACCGGCGAATTGATGGTCGGCCGCCGCGCCGCGGGGGTCGGGCTGGTCTCACGCCGCAGCGAACTGCAGACCTTGCGCGAACAGATCATCGAAGTCGATTCCGACATTACCGCCGCCGCCGAGGCCGTGAAACTGGCCGAACGCGAGGTCGATCAACGTCAAACGGAGTTTCGCCTACTGGAAGGTGCGGAACGAGAATGCCTGCAGAGCGCCGTCGATGAGCGGAGTCGCGGTAAGGCACTCGATCAACAACGTCAGCAACTCACGTCGCAACTCGACGCGCTCAAACGCGAAGTGCAAGCCGCCGCGAAGGAAGCGGCGGAGATCGAACGGCGCCGCGACGAGGCGGTCGATCGGAGCCGGGCCGCGCAGACCGACACGGCGACGGCCGAACTAGAGATCGCCGACTTGGAAACGCGGCGCGAAGCCGCGGCCGCCGAGCAGCGGTCGCTGGAAGAGCAGTGGACGACGGCCCGGGTGGAACTGGCTCAGAGCGAGGAGCGGCTGAATAACTTGCGCGCTCAGAAGATTCGCCAAGAGCAGGACCACGCCGAACGACGCAAAGCGATCGAGCAATGCCGCGCCGGCTTGGCGGCGGCGCACGAGCGGCGCCGCACTTCGGAGTTTAATATTCTGCGCGCCGAGCAGTCGGCGGCGCTCGCCTACCTGCGGAAGGAATCGCTGGCGCGCGAGGCCGCGGCTCTCGCCGTGCGACAGGAATCGCTGAGCGCCGAGCGCACGACGCTCGCCAACGCCGCGCAAAAGGAACGCACGAAACTTCGCTCCCTGCAGGAAGACCTACACACGCTGGAGCTTTCGCTCGAAACCACGCGGATCGAGCGCACGAACTTGGCCGATCGCATTCGCGACGACTACGGCATTGAACTTGCCTCACTCGAGTTGCCGGTCGAATCGGTGGAAGAGCAACAACAACGCGAGGAAACGGAACAGCAGATTTCCGATCTGCGCCGCAAGATCAACAACATCGGCAACGTGAACCTCGAAGCGCTCGAAGAGCTCGACGAACTCGAAGTCCGCTTCAAAACGCTCTCGGAACAGTTTGAAGACCTTTCGAACGCCAAGAAGTCGCTCGAATCGATCATCACGCGCATCGACGCGGACAGCCGGCGATTGTTTCAAGAGACGCTTGATACGGTGCGCGGCCACTTTCAAATACTGTTCCGCAAGCTCTTCGGCGGCGGACAAGGGGACATCCTGCTCGAAGAAGGGGTCGACATCCTCGACGCAGGCATTGAGATTCAGGCCCGCCCGCCGGGCAAGGAACCGCGGAACATTTCGCTCCTGAGCGGCGGTGAAAAGACGCTCACCTGCGTCGCGCTGCTGTTGGCCGTGTTCCAATATCGGCCCAGCCCGTTCTGCGTGCTGGATGAAGTTGATGCGGCGCTCGACGAAGCCAACATCGGGCGCTTCGTGAACGTGCTCCACGAATTCCTCGCTTGGACGCAATTCATCATCGTTTCGCACTCGAAGAAAACGATGACTTGCGCGACGACCCTCTACGGCGTGACGATGCAGGAATCGGGCATCTCGAAGCGCGTAGCAGTGCGATTCGAAGACGTGAGCGACGACGGCGAGATTCTGACCCGCCGCGACGCCGACGCCGCGCAAGAGAACGCGGACACCGACGCGGCATAACCCTTCTCCCACTGGGAGCCGTGTCTAACCCTTCTCCCACTGGGAGCCGTGTCTAACCCTTCTCCCACTGGGAGAAGGTGGCCTTTAGGCCGGATGAGGGTGTCGTTGCACGACGCTTGGTATTGCGCACGGAACTGGCGAGGCATCGTTTGATGTCTCTATGCCCAGCGTGACGCCGCGCAACCCTCACCCGCCGAGTTGACGCTCGTCAACGTCTCCCAATGGGAGAGGTGATTCGCAAGGGCGTCTATCGAGATAGCCGAAGGCGTTTTTGTCTCCACGCCCGACGGCACACGGAGTGTGCCTACAACATTACAGACTCCGGTCGCTGACGCTCCCGGCTCGCCGCGTTTCTTCGCGTCTCTGCGTCTTGGCGCGCACTCTGAGAAAATCGC
>PNKZ01000026.1 GCA_013822735.1 Pirellula sp. | reverse complement strand
CAGTGTAGTAGGCACGCTGCGTGTGCCGTCGCCCGTGGCGCCTCGTCGCTTTTCGCTTTAGCAATCGACGTCGATGCGAAACACCTCTCCCACTGGGAGAGGTCGACGAGCGCCAGCGAGACGGGTGAGGGCCGCGCGGCAGAACGCCGGGCTCATAGTTTTAACGGCGCAGCGAGTGTTCCAGACGCGATGCCCAGCGTGATGCAACGTCACCCTCATCCGGCCTCACGGCCACCTTCTCCCAGTGGGAGAAGGAAGTAAGCACAACTCCCAGCGGGAGAAGGGCTTCAGTCACCAGTCTCCCGTCTCCCGTCTATTCCTTCGGCAGCGGCACCTGTTCTACCGACTGCAAATAGCCGACGAGGTTGCGGATTTGCTCCGGCGACAGGTTCTGCAACATCCCCTCGGGCATGAGCGATTGTGTCGTTTGCGTGATCTCCTCGATCTCCTTACGGTCGAGCGTTTGCGGCTCTTGGGCCGTGAGCAATTTGACAATGCGCTCGTTCTGTTCGCCGACGACGCCGCTCAGCACGCGCCCGTCGGCCAGCGTAACGCTCACGCTCCGGAAGTTCGCGGCGACGCTCGCGCTCGGGTCGACGATGTTCTCCAGCAGATAGTCGAGGTTTTTACGATTCGATCCGGTGAGGTCGGGCCCAATCAGGCGTCCCTGGCCGTAGAGCACATGGCAATTCGCGCACGACTTCTGAAACAATGCTCGGCCCGCGCTCAAATCGGCCTGCTTGTCAGACTTGGCGGTCAGTTCCATCTTGTAGCGCTCGATAAGCGTCTTCTTCTCGGCGGCGCTCACGCGCACCTCGCCCCACAGTTCTTTCAGATCCTTGCCGAGTTGTTCGTCGTTGAAGCCGGCGATCTGTCGCGCATGGAACGCCGAAATCTCCGCCGCCGGAATCTTGCCGTCGCGCACCGCCTGCAACAATGCTCGGGCATACGCCGGACGCGCGGTCAGCGTATTGATCGCCTCGGCTCGTTCGGCAGCACTGTAGGCGCGAAGGCGATTGAGAATCTTGTTGGGGGTAGCGGAGTCGTCGTAGTAGGCGAGCCCGCGAAGTGCTTCGAGCGTGAGGAAGCGATCGGTAAGCAATTGTTGGAGCGTCGGGGCATACCCTTCCGGCCGACCTTCCAAGAGCGCGGAGAGAGCTTGCTGCCGAGCCTGCGGATCGGCCGCGGCATCGGCGACCAGCTTCTTCAGTTCGTCGATCGCGACGCCTGAGCCGAAAACAACATTCAAGGCTTGCACATGGCGGCGCGTCTCCTCACTCTTCGACGTCGCGTAAATCGCGGCGACCTTCGACCAACCGGCCTGCGGATCAGCGCGGCGAACACCGTGTAATGCCCGAGACATTCCGGCCAGGATCGACTCGGGATGTCGGGCTTGCCCGTCGCGAACCGCGGTCAACAGTTCGTCAATCGGAGCACGATTGCGGTCAAGATCGAGCACGAGACGCCGCGTGATATTCTGCGCCACGAGCGGCAGTTCTGACTTTAGCGCCAACGCGGCGGCCCACTTCACCTGTCGCGGGACTTGAGCTTCGATGCCGCACCACACCAGATTCGGATACATGCGATCCGTAGCAAACTCCGCGCGCCCGCACAAAACCTCCGCGAGGCCGCGTGCTTCGTCGTCGGGCATGCGCTGCAAAAGTGACGCGAGATGCAGGAGTACGAGACCGGACTTGTCATGGTGTGCGGCACCGGTGAGGAGGTAATAGTTGGGATGAAACTTCTCACCGGGGAAATTCACCGCCGTTTGAAACGGAAAGAGGTCCATCAACATCCGATAAGCAGAGGCTCGATCAGACTCGTTTTCGGAGTCGGCAACGAGTCCTAAGGTCGCTTCATTCAGTCCGCGAATCGAGGCTGCGGCTTCCAGCAATCGCAAGCGTCGGACGGTTTCGGACTGTGCCATGGCTTCGTTCTGAAGCTTGCCCCAAAACTCAAACGCAGGCTCTTGCTTCGCGTACCGTTCGGCGAGTACCCGACGAGCTTGACGTGGCCACCATTGATTATCGTGAGCCAAAAGCTCAACAACTGCCTTATCAGACAGTTTGGATAGATCAAACGCCGGCAGCTTCGTCTGCTCCCCGTACGTCAGCTTATAAATCCGCCCGCTCGCGCGGTGCACGCCGTCGTGGTCGTGGCATTCGCCGGTGTCGCTCCAATCGGCCATGAAGACGCCGCCGTCGGGGCCGGTGAGCAGTTCCATGCCGCGGAACCAAGGGTCTTGGATGAAGCAGAAGTCTTCGCCGTGCGTTGCCGTGTAGCCGGCGCCTTCGCGTTTAAGAATGTCGCAGTTGATCCGTCGCCCGTGCAGGTTGAGCGTATAGACCTTGTCGCGATATTCGGCCGGCCAGTTATCGCCTTGGTAGATCATCAGGCCGATGTGCGCGTGCCCACCGCCGGCGGCGCTCGTCTTGTCAGTGACGCCTTTACGGACATCGTTCCACACTTCGCCGGTGTCCCAGTGCACGTGGTCGGCCGTTTGCTTGACGAGGTCGAACACGTACGGGTTCGGATCGGCACCGTACATCCGTTCGGTGTGGACGCCTTGCACGACGTGCCAGAGGTGGCCGATCACCGTGTTGATGCAGAACATCTCGCCATGCTTGTCGAAATCGAAGCCCCAAGAGTTGGTCATGCCGTGCATCACCGCTTCCACCGTGCCGCGCACGGGATGGTAGCGCCAAATGCCCGTGTTGAATTTGAGGCGCTGCGATTCGGAGGAGCCCGGCTTGCCGATGAGGCTGGTTACTTGAATGCCTTGCCGCGCGTAGAGCCAACCATCGGGGCCCCACTTCAGGCCGTTGGCCGGGGTGTGGCTGCCGGAGCCGCCGTCGAAGCCGTCGAGCTTTACGACCGGGGGACCGTCGGGCTTGTCGTCGCGATTCGCATCCGGGATGAAGAGCAAGTTCGGCAGACAGATGGCCCAGACGCCGCCGTAGCCGACTTCGATGCTGGTGAGCCGATGCACGTCGTCGGCGAAGACGGTGCGCTTGTCATGCTTGCCGTCGTTGTCGGTGTCTTCGAAAATCAAAATGCGGTCGCGTATCTCGGGGCGGAAGCCGCCGTCGCCGTTGCCGGCCCAACTGTAACTCTCGGCGACCCACAACCGGCCGCGTTCGTCGAACGTCATGGCGATGGGATTGCGCACGTCGGGCTCGGCCGCGAACACGGAAAGCTTAAAGCCGGGGGGAAGCTTAACCGTGCGGACGACTTCGTCCGGCGGCATCGGCGCGCTTTGTTCTTTCTCGGTGTTTGGCGGAATGGGGAAATCGTCGGCGGCAAGCGGCCACGTGCAGGCGACGATCACAGACAGGGAGACGATTCGGAATGCGAGGTGCGGCATAAAAGAGACGTCGGCGTGAATACGGGGACAAACTGTTAAACGTCGGTCAGGCGGAAAAGACGTTTCGCGTGAGCGTACAGAATCTTTCGCTCGACGGCTTTCGACCCGGCCAGCTTACGCAACGCCACGACGGTTTGCGAGCTTTGGCATTTGGGGCCGCGGCCGACGGGCTCGTTTCGGTCGCTGCCGTAGAGAACCTTGTCTTGGCGCCGCTCTATAAAAAGGCCCCCTGGCGTGGTCGTCATCGCGCGTCAGAGCGCCCAGACCGGAGCCGGCAGACATCGCGGCGAACATGTTCGGGTAGTCGGCGAGGGTGCAATCGGGTAGGCCGCCCGCGGTGACGGGGCCTAACGCAGCGTGGGAAAAGCGAGTCCTCCCGCACAACCCGTTCAGCGGTAACGATGCGATTGCAAATCTGAGCGCGGCACGCGTAGCAATTTCAAGCCGTCGAAACTTCGCAAAAAAACGAACCACTTTACTTGACTGAGCCGTCCACTCGGAAAGTGTGCGAACCGTTCTGCCGATGAGCTTTCGAAGGCAATAGGCAACACGATTGCTTCGTTAAGACAACGTGGTAGCACTCCGGCAACACTCTGATCGTCAGCGTCGTCACAATCTGAATTGCCGTTGAACGCGGCGGTGCGCGTCGCGCCGATCACTCTCGCCACGACGTAGTGATAAACAACGACATGGCGCCCCCCAATTTCAGAAAGGGCGACTGAGCTACGCTTCCTGAGTGCGGTTGCAACAACCCCTGATCGGGTTGGACGGCAGACGCATGTGACAGCTCAGGCCTGCGCCGCGATGGCGCACTCCGGTGACGTCGCTCCATTAAGAAACACCGCCGCCGCACAAGGGTGACGCTATGCGCCTGCTCCGCGCCTGGGAGTCGTTCTGGGGTTATCTCGGTTACTTGCGTCGCAATCGTCGCCAGCGCAAGGCGGCCTTCGCAAAACGCCGTAGCCTGCACCGACGTCATCGAATGGATGCGCTGGAACAGCGCGTCGTCCTGAATGCCGACCCGATCGCGGAAGATGACGAATACCTTGTCGGTGCGGGCAATTCGATTCAAACCGGCGATTACGCGCCGCAACTTGCCAACGACACGGACGGGGACGGCGATGAACTCAGCCTACGCATCGACGCCAATCCCAACCGGCAGATAACGCTCTCCGCCGGCGACACCTACAGCTGGAACTATCTTGTCGGCGACCGGCGTGGCGCGTTCGACGACGGCGAAGTTCGCGTCACCGCCGAGGGTGAGCCCTCGACGATGCCGTTCGCCTATGTCGAAAACACCGGCCTGCGCGAGAACGGTACTACGCACTCGATCAAGGTGCGGCTCTCACATTCCGATCCGAGCCGCTCGATAGAAGTCGGCTGGGAGTTGCAAGCGGGCACCGCGCAGGAAGGCTCCGACTATCTCGGCGTCTATCGAGAGGCGTACACCACGGAAGTTTGGAACGAGCCGTATACGACGCAGGAATGGATCGAGTCCGGCTACTATGAGCAGCAATGGGTTCCGGACATGGTTGACGAACCGATCTGGCACGAAGATCAGTTCGATGAATTCGGCCAGCTGGTTCAAGCCGGCTATTGGGAAGAGAATCTGGTCGACCACGGCGGATATCAAGACATCTACGTGTCGACCGGCTATTGGGAGTTTCACGACGTCGAAGGTTCCTGGTCGACCGAGTATCACGATGCAGGGCACTTCACTTCGGGAACGATCGTCTTTGCGCCGGGCGAAGTCGAGAAGACGCTTAACCTGACCGTCGTCGCCGACAGCGAGTTCGAAGGTTCAGAATCGCTTAGGGTGCTTCTCACGTCGGCCGATGGAGCGAACCTCGTCGGCTGGTCCGACGGCACGATAATTCTTTTCGACAATGCCGCGCCGAACGTGGTGACAAACGCCGCGCTGAGCTTGATCGAGGGCTCGTCGGCGACCATCGGCCACGAGCAACTCCAAGCGAACGACGACTTCGACGATGCCTCGTCATTGATCTACACGCTCGTAACGGCGCCGAGCTGCGGCACGCTGTACCTCAACGGCTCCGCGCTCGCCGGCGGTTCGACGTTCACCCAACAGTACGTCAACGACGGCTTTTTGATCTACCAAGACGGCATGACGGGCGGCGGCTCGCTCCAGTTCAGCGTCACCGACTCCGAGGGGGCCGTCAGCGAGCTTACGTTCTCGATCTCGACGTTTCCGGAGGAGGAGAACGATGCTCCTACGATCGACGTCAACGATCGACTTTGGCTGGTGGAAGGAACGTCGGATGTCATCACCGGCACGATATTACAAGCGCGCGACGACCATGACGGCCCCTCGTCGGTCACATATACGATCGACCAGCTTATGGCCTCAGGCATCCTTTATCTGAACGGCTCGCCGCTCTCGGCGCATTCCACGTTTACCCAAGACAATATCGACATGGGGAGCGTGACGTTTGAAGCGGGAGCGAGCGGCAATCTGGAATTTACGTTCACGGTCACTGACGCGCAAGGCGCCGAGACTCACGGCACGTTCGCCATCACCGTCTTGGACGCGACCATTCCGATGCAGGTCAACAACGGCCTGACAATCGGGGGCGGCGCGACGCGCACGATCACCACGGGTGAGTTGCAAGTCCGAGACGAGGGCCTGCCTGCGGATCAACTGATTTACAGCGTTCATACGATGCCGACCCACGGGACTTTGTATTGGAACGGCGCGGCGATGACGACCGGCTTTTCGTTGTCGCAGGCCGACATTGACGACGGATTGCTTAGCTTCCAAGCCGACACGATTGATACCGACTATTTCACGTTCACAGTCACCGATCCGTTTGCTCGCTACACGGCGTTGGAGACGTTTGCGATTCAGATCGTCAATCCGGAGCCATATCTGATTGTTAGCGCCGGAATGTCGGTCAAAGTGGGTTCGACGACGACGATTGATGAAACGCTGCTGCATGTCGGCGACGACGACAGTACGGCGGAAAGCGTGATCTACACGCTTAACATGACGCCGGCCCAAGGGACGCTCTGCCGCGACGGCAGCCCGCTCTCGGAAGGCTCGACGTTCACCCAGGCGGAAATCAACACGGGACGCATCAGCTATTACGCCGAAACGCCGGGCGGCGAACAGCTGGAGTTCACGACGACCGACGAATCCGGACACAGTACGCTTGGGTTCTCGTTTGCCGTCACAATCACCAACGATAATACGCCTCCAGAAATTGCGCCGGGATCCAACGAGCTGATTGTTGAAGATCACACGTTCAGCCTGAATGCCTATGACGCCGACGGCGACGACCTGACCCTACTTATCGAAATTGCACCGCTGCACGGTCAGTTGACGATGGAGCCCGGCAACGTCGTCCGTTACACGCCCGACGCCGATTACAACGGCACCGATTCCTTCCGCTATGCGGTCAGCGACGGTGAGGATTCGAGCGCCTACGAGACCGTAACGGTTTCGATCGATTCGGCAGAAGACGCGCCGCGCGTTCCGAACGAAGACCATTACTCCATTTCTGAAGACGGAACCTTGGCAATCGGTCTCTCCGATCCCGACGGCGACGACCTGTCGATTGAGATCGTCAGCTATCCGTCCCATGGAGATGTGTCGATCGACGACAACTACATCAACTACACGCCGTGGGGAGATTTCAACGGCAGCGATACGTTCGTGTACTCCGTGAGCGACGGCCTCCACACCGTCGTGCAGGCGATTTACGTCACAATCGTACCCGTGGATGATTTACCGACGATTCCATCCGATGAATCGTACGAAATTGATCAAGATTCAGAATGGCGGTTTTATCCGAGCGACATCGATGGAGATGCGTTCTCGCTGGTAATCACCGGCTCGCCGAGCAATGGAACAGCGGAAGTCGGCCCGTATGGTAACGGGGCCTACTTTCGCTACGTTCCGACGGGAAGTTGGACGGGCGAAGATTCGTTCTCTTACCAAGTAATACAGGAAGGAATCGTCGTCGCCGAAGGCGCGGTAAATTTCACAGTCCTGCCGACCAATCAAGAGCTAACAGCCGGCGCCCCGGAAACGTATACGATCGACGAAGACTCGAGTCTGACGGTCGAGGCGCCGGGACTGCTGGCCAACGATAGCTCTTCCTACGGCCAGTTGGTCGCCGAATTGATCAGCGGCCCCGGCCATGCGGCATTTTTCACACTCAATTCCGACGGCTCGTTTGAATACGCGCCGGAAGCGGATTGGAACGGAGAGGATTCGTTCCAGTATCGCGTAAGCGACGGTCAATCCGTCACCGATCCCATCACGGTTGCGATCACGGTCGCGGCCGTCAACGATACGCCGATAATCACGGCCTTGGACGGCTTCTACGGGGTCGTTGAACAAACGGACCTTACGCTGCATGGAACCGGCTTATCGATTGACGATCTCGACGCGGGCGATGTCGACATTCAAGTTACCTTCGGCGTCGCATTCGGGACGCTGATTGTCGATCCGGGAACGACCGGCGTCGTGATAAGCAGCTCCAGCTCGCAGCTGGTCACGCTTGCGGGGACGGTCTCCCAAATCAACGCTCTTTTGGCAGGCCAAGACGCCGGCACGCTCATCTACCGGATCGACTCAGACGCACCTCCTGCCCAGGACTACCTCACCATATCCGTTAACGACCTTGGGAACGCAGGATCCGGCGGCGAAGCGACTGCAGAGGCGGTTGTTTCCATTGCGCTGGGCAACACGAACGACGGTCCGACGGCGACTAACGATGTGATTCAGGTGTCGCCTTCCGTACCGCTTACTTTCCCACCGAGCGAGCTGACCGCCAATGACGGCGATCCCGATGGCACCACGTTAAACATCATCGCGTTTACACAGCCCGCACACGGTACATTGACTCGCGACACGTACGGCAACTTCATCTACAACGTCGACCCCGCCTACCTCGGCGGCGACTCCTTCGTCTATACCATCAGCGACGGCGAGATCGAATCGAGTGCGACCGTCTGGCTGGAGGTAGGTTCGCTCGTGGCTGCCGCCGGTAACCTGCAGCAGCTTTCAACCAACGAAGACACCAGCCTTGATCTACGGCTCACTCGTGACCGCATCGACGGCGAGTTGGCGACGCATTTCCGACTGAGCGTCGAAACCGGCACGCTCTCGCGGTTAGGGAGCCCGATGCTTCCTGAAACGGAACTCCTCGCCGAAGAGGCCATCAACGGATTTACGTTTACTCCGGGCGACAATATGTCCGGTACCGTGACACTTACCGTGGAGTTCGGCACAAAGATCAACGGCCAATTCGTCGCGAGCGCTACCGGAACACGATCGTACGAGATCGACGTGGTCGGCGTGAACGACGGTCCCGGAGGAGGCGACGACTATGCGTCGATGACTACCGACTCCCGGCTTCACATCGACCCGGCCGACCTATTACTCAACGACTACGACCTCGAAGACGGGACTGTGAGCTTCGACGCAATCTCCGTCGATCCGGCAGTGGGAAGTCTCGTGCCCAATGGCGACGGCACTTACGAGTTTAGTCCCGTGGGCGGCTTTCTCGGCACCGTAGAACTCCACTATGCGATTAGCGATAGCGAGGGGAGCGTCGGTTCGGGCACGCTGTACGTTACCGTATTGCCGGGTAACCAAGATCCGGTCACCGGGACTGCAGAGAATTATGACGTCGCGATCAACGGCGTGTTGACCGTGGACGCTCCCGGATTGCTGGCTAATGATTACGATCCCGACGGCGATGAATTGTCGGCCTCGGTCTACTCGATGCCGCAGCATGCTTCGGCATTTACGCTAAATTCCGACGGTTCCTTTGAGTATGCGCCGGAAGCCGGCTGGACCGGCACGGACATGTTTCAGTATTGCGTCAGCGACGGCACGAACACCACGGAACCGATCGCCGTCATGCTCAACGTAATGCCCGTGAACGTGGCGCCGACCGCAATCTCTCCCGCCTCTACGCTCATGGCCGTCGAAGATATCGATCTTCAACTTCACGGTACCGGTCTTTGGATTGACGATGCCGATGCCGGAGACGCTTCGGTAAGAGCCGGATTGCACGTTTCCTACGGACTTCTCGTCGTCGATGCCGGTGCAACGGGCGTCTCGGTATCCGGTAACGGCACGACGGAAGTTGTCTTCACCGGATCAATTGAGGACATCAACGAACTCCTGGCGGGCGGAAATGGCGCGAGCATTTACTACCGCACCGTCAGTGATGCTCCTCCGGATACGGCACAATTAACACTCTCCGTCAACGATCTCGGCAACAGCGGGTTCGGCGGAAGCCGTACTGCAGAAGCGATGACGCTTATTCAGATCGGCGGAGTCAACGATCCGCCTTCGTCGACGGATGACGAATTTGAGTTGCCGGAAGATGGTTCGTTACCTGTTGAGTCGGCCAACGTGCTAACCAACGACTCCGACGATAACGCTTCGTCCGTAACCGCCGCCCTTTATGGAGCGGAACCGGCCCATGCGGCACACTTCGTGCTCAATAGCGACGGTTCCTTCGCGTACACTCCGCAAGCCGATTGGTTCGGCGTCGATTCATTTCAATACCGGTCGTATGACGGGGAATACTATTCCGCCCCGACGACCGTCACTATCACGGTAACACCCGTGAATGACTCGCCGCTCATATCGATGCCGGCGACATTCAGCGCCGTCGAGAGTCTGTCGCTTGCGCTTCAGAACGCGGGCATATCCATCGCCGATGATTCCGAAGATGTAAGCGTTGAAGTGACGATCACGGCAGTGATCGGCGAGCTGAACGTCGTCGTCGGCACCACGGGAGTGATTGCGTCGCCGATTGATGCCCACAATGTCGTCTTGAGCGGAACGATCGCGCAAATCAACGGACTTCTGGCCGGTGAAGGGGGGAGCACGATCGCCTATTTGGTCGCCGACGCGGCGGGCGCGGAGTCCGATACGTTGACGATTACGGTCAACGACCTGGGAGGCTACGGCGCCGGCGGTCCGCAAACAACTACCATCACTGCAGAAGTCGAAATCGGGCAAGAGATCGAGCCGCCGACAATTTCCGCCGCGTATGCTGCCGTATCGGAAAGCGATGCACAAGTAGTCGTAACCCTGACGCTGTCGCGAGTTCTGACGGAAGACGTGACGATCACCTGGGCGACGGCCGATCGAACGGCACACGCCGGCGCCGACTACGTTGCCGCGACGAATACCGTGACGTTCGTTGCCGGGCATACTTCGGCCCAAATAACAATCGCGCTTCTGAACGACTCAATCGACGGAGACGACAAATCGTTTGCATTGGAATTGAGCGGTCCGGACGACGTACTGATGGAGAATTCCGCCGTCGAGATCGTCATCTCCGACGACGATGCGTCCCCCACGATCACAATCGCTAACACGACGGCCGACGAGGCTGCGGGCTTCGCCGAGTTTACCGTGACGCTCTCCGCGGCCGGCGATCGCGTGGTCTTCGTCGATTGGACGACCGCCGCCGGTACCGCAGGCGCAGCCGACTTCGTAGCGAATAACGGGCGGCTGGCATTCGCGCCCGGGGAGACGAGCCGCAAAATCGCCGTCGAGCTTGTGAACGACGACGTGCATGAGGACACGAAGAACTTCACCGTCAACCTGTCGAATCCTGTCAACGCGACGATTCCTGGCTCGCCGACGGCAACCGCGACGAATGCCAACGACGACGCACCTCCGACGATTCGCGTCATTTCGACTGGTTCTCCGGAAGGCGACGGACCGGCGACGGTGTTCGTAGAACTATCCCGTGCAAGCGAATCGCTGATCACGGTCGACTGGTCGATCGTCGACGGCACGGCGGCCGCAGGCGACGATTACGCCGACGACGATGAAGAGTATCCGTTGAGTGGACGGCTAAGTTTTACGCCGGGAACCACAAAGCTGCCGATCACGGTGCCGATCACAATTGACGCGGACGCAGAACCGGATGAAACGGTTTCAGTCGAACTAACGAGTAGCGATCCGCTTTTTGCGACGCTCAACGGTACGCTTACCATTCGTGACGACGACCGTGTTCGCGTAAAGATTGAGAACCAAGAATTTGACGAGAGCGCCGGAGTGGTCGGCCTTGTCGTCAGTCTCCAGGGAGCGCCTGACGCAACGGTCTCCGTCAACTGGCAAATCATCGACGATACGGCGGTCGAAGGGATCGACTTTGAACTTGTGAAGCCGCATCGCGATGAAAATAACGCCATTGTCCCCAATGAATGGGACGTATTAACTCCGACGGATTTGCGCGTGCTCACGTTCGAATTGGGCCGGCCCGACCCGAAAATCTACGTACGAATCCTCGACAACGCGGTCTTCGACGGTGACCGGCAATTCCGCGTGCAGCTTTCGACGCCGACGAATGCCAATGTCCAAACGGAGAAGGCCGATATCACGATTCTTGATGACGAATCCGTTCCCGGGCATTTGCGCGACATCGGCGTTACCGCGGAAAACTACCGCGCGATGTTCCCGCCCCAAGTTTCGGCGCCTCCTCCCCCGTCTCAACCTACGGACACTTCGTTGCCCGCGTTTCCCACGACCCAACTTCAATTTGAGATCGCATCGCGCGCCGACGCGGTGCGTTCTGTTGGCGAGGGAGTTCTCAAGGATGCGAACTCATGGCAGCGAGCTCATATCAGCGTGACCGCGGGCACGCTTGGGACGGCATCGGGCAACGGACGAATTGAAATGGCCGCCGACGGCTCATTCAGTTTTACGCCGACGCTCACCGGCGACCTGGTTGAGAATCCGATCGATGTAAACGATAGCTTTGAGTACGAATTGGTACGTTCCGACGGCAGCAAGGTAATAAAAACCGCGAATCTCTCGCTTCGTCCCACGCTTCCCTCGGTCTCGGTGAGCGTTCCGGCGTCGATAAAAGAAGGATCGGAAGTCGACATCACGGTGAGCGTGGGTTCGCCCAATGGAATTGCCGTCATCAGTGCGTTGGCTGATTCCGGAGGCATAGATGACGATGGACAGCCTTACGCCTCGGGATTTATTGACTCCGTTCCATGGGATGATGACGTTTGGCACCCGGTGTCCTATCAACCGGGAGCGACCGCTCATCTCAAACTCAGCGCAGTTGACGACAATGACACAAATGTCCTTGCGCCCGGTCCCCACGTACTACCTGTCTATGTGACGGCGCAGGATTCATTTTGGGGAACTCAAGCAACGGTGCGCCAGGATGTGCTGGTAGAGAACGAGAATCCTCAACTGGAAATTACCTCGATACTCAGTAGCGTGGACGAAGGACAACCGTTCTTGGTGATCGGCAAGATCACGGATTCCAGCCCCACCGACAGTTTCCTTCTGACGGTCGAGTTTCAAGGAGGCGTCTTGGAATTCGCTTTTCCGAACGGCCTAGAGATCCGCGATACGCTCGATTGGCCTCGTTACGCGTGGAATTCGGCCAATCGGGAGTTCGTCCTTGAGATCTATGTCGGAGACGATAGTCCCGAGGATCCGCCGACAAACTTCGCTAACGAGCTCAAGTTTCATCTCTCCGATTTCGACGGCGGCACGTGTAATGTGACGCGGCCGCTGACGGTCGCCAATACGCCTCCGCGCATCGACATCGCTCTTTCAGAGAGGCACGAAGACGGAACCTACAATCTAACACTCAACGTCGACGATTGGTTCGACGGTTGTGAGGTCGACGGGGCCGTCTACGACCATGAAGGAAATCAGGTTTCCGCCGGAAGTGACCTTGGCTTGAGCTACACCGTTGTCGACGGATGGTATGGTAACATTACGGCGACAGACGATGACGGCGGAGTTACGACAAGATCGTTCGTCGTGCCAAGTGGGATGCCGGATCGAGAACCCGCGCCGTCATACGACTCGGGTTTTTACGATGCGATGCTTGCTATCTTCCGCGTACCGGATCAGCCGGAAGAACCAATCGCCAATCCTGCTCTTCGTGTATACGCATCCGACGCATTCAGCGGTACCGATGACGGCCTCCGGTTTGTAATCGAATCCTCGGGCGGATCAACGACCGCTCCCGATTTCGAAGACCTTGCAGTCGGTTACAGCATTCGTGATAAGAAGACGGGCGATGAGAAGGCATCTGGAACTAGTTACGTTTCGTACGAGGGTTCTCAGGCCTCGATCAACTTCAATGACTGGACAGGCCCGTCGTGGCGTCCCAAGTGGGACGCCGAGGTCGAACTCGTCATCACTTCGGTACAACGTCGCATAAGCAATCCGTTCGGCGGAAGCACGCTCACGGCGACGACCATCCCGACCACAGGAGCAGGCAAAACGGCGACGGCCTGGATCCACGCCACTCCGATCGCGGCGTCGATCGACATCAATCTAACGCAAGACCCCGGACGCAATCCCGAAGCCGCGGCCGCAGTTGGTGAAGGAAGCGTTCAAGTAGGAGTGCGCGAGGGGGACGTCCGTCTCGCGTTCGATCCCTCGGGCATGGCGTTTACTCCGACCTACGTCGGCGCCGAGCAACTCTATCCGGTTGCGCTCGTGAAAACGACGCTGCCTGTCGCCGGCGCCGTATCGGAAATCAAAGCGAAGCTAATTATTGCCGGCGGAGTTATCGATCCGAATACGGATAACTCCACCTTCGAAAACTCCGATATCGTGGGGGACGAGGTCACGTTCGAATTCTCCGGCTCGATCTCCGCCACCGATTTGCTGCACTTTGCCGTACCATTGGTCGGCAAAGATTTGAACTCGCTACGTAGCGGCCGCCACGATTTCTACGTCGTGTTTACCGTTACCGACGCCGACGGCGAACACACGCTCACACAACGCGGCAGTTTCATTTGGCAAAACCGCTTCGATGCGGAGGTCGGTGAAACGGAATTCGGCGACGGCTGGGCCATTCCGGAACTCTCACGCCTGATCTATTCTCCCGCCAACGGCGCAGGGACTTTCCAAGGAAACATCGCCGGCAAATCCGGTTTTGCACTGCTCAATGGCGACGGCACCAGTGAATGGTTTGAAGTTCAAAAAATCGGCGGGTTCCCATTGGAGCCGGCGGCGGTAGACGACTCCGAATGGACGTCGGAACTGATCGCCGAATCCGGCGGCACAATTTCGTGGACTGCTTACGGTCAGCCCGGAAAGCTTTACGAACTTACGGTCGCGTGGCCGCCGAATCCCGATCTTACATCTGCCGCGACCTACGAAGTGGTGCATGGTCGCCCCGCATTCGCCGGACGCAATCCGCAAACAACGTATACGCTCAACCAACAAATCGGCGGCAGCTTTTCGCTGGGGCTTTTCACCCCGGACGACTCCGGCGTCATCGAGATCAAGCTGAGCGCCGACGGCAAGGTCGCCGCGGGAATCGCGCTGATCAGCGAGATCGTCGTCACCGACGTGTACAAACCGGAACTACGAGCAGACGACCATCCGAGTTCGCCCGATAGCGGCCTGCGACTTCAGCTCTCCGATTCCGACGGTCTTCTGCGCCAGTTCGATTTCTCAGGACGCTTACGCGAAATTCGCGACCTCAACGACAATCGAATCGCGTTCAGCTACTACGGCGACCAGGACGCCGACGTCGACGAACTCGAGGGCTTGCTGAAAAGCGTTACGCAGCAAGGCGGCCTGACCACGACCTACACCTACTCGGGTCGCTACCTCGACAAGATCAAAGACTTCGCCGATCGCGAAGTTGACTACTTGATCATGGGCGAAGAGCTGGAGGAAATCAAAGCCGCATCGCCCGGGCTCGGCTCTCAACAGCCGATCACGAAGTTCGACTATAACGACGGCGTTCTAACGGAAATCGAACGTACGATCAGCACCGGCGCCGGCGGGCTCGTGCAAACGACGACCATCGGTCGAGACGGCGTCTTCCATCGCGTTACGACCGTGAGCATTTCCGACACCGTGACGGACGCCTCTTGGTCGTTCACGCCGATCGTTGCCGCCGCCTTCTACGACGACGCGCATCACCTCTTCGCTGCCGCCGACAACCATATCGGCGGCGACGCCGTCGCCGGAGAGCGCCAAGAAGTCCAAGCCACCTATATCGACACGGCAGGCTCTACGTGGATCTATCAAACCGATCGGCTCGGCTATGTTACGGCTCTGGCCAAACCGAAGGTCTATGCCTTCGACGAAACGACGGGCACGGGCTTCAAGTACGCCCCGGCACATCCCGAAGACGATGTCGTCCTCCAAGACGAAGTTTGGACTTGGACGCGTGACGCCTTCGGTAAGGCGATTATCTTCGTGCAACCGACGGTCGATGAGAACGGGGTGCTTCATCGACAACACACGGCGTACGACTACAACGGAATTCGACTCTCGTCGATTCGGTATTACGAACCAGACAACGGCACGGCCCCTCACGGACTTCGAGCCCGAGAAGATTGGGTCTACGAAGACATCACCGACGAATGGGGCACGGTGATTGCCCGTAAATTGAAAGAACACAAAGCGTTCTTCGACGTTCAGGCCGGCGAGCCTTCGTCGGCCCGCCTGATCACCAAGTACGTGACCGACGACCGCGGCAACATCCTCAGGGAAACGGCCCCCGACGGTAGCGTGACGATCAACCAGTACACCTACAAGCCGCACACGATCAACGACCTCGCCGGCGGCCTCGTCGATCTCACCTGGGACGCCGTCCACGGAACGACCGACTACGTTTACTACGGCCAAAGCTCGCCGAGTCTGACCGCCGAAGAACGCCGCCGCATCGGACTTCTCAAGGAGGTTACCCACCACATTGTCGACGCTAACGGCCGGCCCGACGAGGTTTCGGAGTCATTCACGTACGACGACAACCGCAACCTTGATAAGGCAACCGACATCTACGGCGTCGAAACCGACCACGACTACGACGAGCTCGATCGACTTGCAAAAACGACCCACACGCATACAGAAGATGCCCCGTCGCTAGTCGAATCCACCTCGTACGACGGCCTCGGCAACATCGTTCGTGAAATCCGGGAAAGCGGTTACGTTGATCCGACCTCCGACCTGGCACCGCTTATTCGAACGTTCCAATACGAAACGAGCTACAAGTATGATGTCCTTGAGCGAGTGAAAACAATTCGCGACGACGAACGGAATGCCGACACGGAGTACGCCTACGAGAATGTCGCTGCCGGACAAAAGGTGTTGGTAAAGACGTCCAAACCGGGCGAACTTTCCGGCCAAGTCACAACGGAACTGTACTACGACCCTCGCCGGCAGCTCACGGCGACCGTTCATCCGGAATCGACGTATTTCGTCTACGACCCCGACAAGGATATTTGGAGAATCTACGGCCTTGTGCCGAAGTCGGAAGTCGAAACGGATACGACGCGCGAGAAAGTCGTCGAGTTCGCGACCTACGATCAGCAAGGTCGCATCGCGGCTTCCTGGTCGGCCGTGCAAACCGAGGTTGCTCCTGACGATCGGAAGACGACCTACACGTACGACACGCTCGGGCGGCAATGGAAGGTCGAAGGCCCGGATCCGGACGCTGAGCTGTCATCGACGCTGCAGAATCTGCCGCAATCGCGACCGTTGACGGTGTACGTCTATGCCGCCGACGGTAGTTTGAAGAAAACTGAAACCGGCAGCGCCGATGATCCCGACTACCGCACGTTCGATACTAGTAGCTATTGGGGCGGCCGCGCCGAAGTCGACAAGATCGTTTACCAGGGTGACGGCAACGTCGACCAGTATTACTTCCAAGCGTTTCGCCTATACGACGCCGCCGGTCGGCTTGTTATTGAATCCGATGCCAATATCAACTTCACCTACTATGCCTACGATCAACTCGATCGCTTGATCTCCGTGCGCGATGCGGCCGGCGGCGTGACCGAGATCGACTATTTCACGCGGTCGGACGCTTTAGACGAGCCGCATGACGGCGTGACGATCGATGTCCGTGCTGTGCGGCTCGAACGGATCACGGCGCCTCCGGCAAACGACGCGGAATCTTACCCGCGCGTCACTTGGAAGCAGTACGATGCGGGCGGCAATCTGATTCGAGTCGTCAATCCCGATTCCGACGGCGAGCGCTCCACACTTAAGGCAATGAGCGACGTCTATCGCTACAACGCCGACGGCACGCTCGCCGAGCAGTGGCAGGAGGAGTTCGGCCCCAACCCCGCGAAGCAGCGTCAAAAGTGGTTTGAGTACGACGACGCGGGCCGGCTCAAGCGCGTTTACGACGCGTTGGGCGATCTGGCGACCTACGCCTACGACCGCTCCGACAACATCATTCGCCAAGGCAACGGCCGCGGCGGCGAACTGAGAACTGGGTACGACGAGTTGGGCCGTAAGTACTCCGAGGGTCAATACGACACGGCGACGGACGCCCTCGTCGCCGGCACGAAGGCCGCCCAATACAATTACGACTATCAAAACAACGTCACCTACACCTCCGATCAATTCGGCGACATCACAGTCGGCGTCTACGACACTTTGGGTCGGGCTGTGGCGACCTACGAGCCGGATGTGTCGTTCGTCATGGACACGACGAACAACGTCAACAAACGGGATGCTAAAACGACGGAATATACCTTCGACGACAACGGAGATCTGATCAAAGTCAAAAAGCCGGACGGTTCAACCGTCAACAGTTCGCAGTTCAATGAACTCGGTCAAGCCAAGCGAGTCTTCGAAGAAAATGTCGGTTCCTCGTCGCGAACCGTCCGTTATGAGTTCGACGCGGCCGGCAACACGCGTAAGTTCGCCGAGGTCGTCGCAGGTAACGACGAGAACGTCGTGGAGTATGAATACGACGCGATGAATCGGCTCCACAAGGAACGGATCTTCCTCGACGGCCAAGCCAAGGAGCGCGTTTGGACGTATGACAAGGCAGGCAATCTCAAGAAGTACCGCGATCGCGACGGCCGCGTGACCGACTACGACTACGATGCCTTGAATCGTCTCACCGCCGAGCATTCCTACGGTCCCGGCGGCGTCAATGAACGGTACGGAAAGAACGAGTTCACCTACCACCAGTCGGGCGAAATGGCCTCCGCGATCGGTTACACGTTCGCATTCGCTAAGTATGTCCCCGTTTCGATCTACCGCTATGACGACTACGACATTCGCGGCCGCGCACAGGAAGTGACCGAAACCGTGACCGCGCTGGGGGTCTCCAAGTTTGTCCGGTTCAAATACGAATTCCAGGACGCCTTCGCTCCCGGCAAGCGACTTCAGCCCACCGCTCGTTCGGGCTACGTCGTCACGGCCTCCGATAACAATGGAAAGGTGCTCTACAAAAACACGTACCAGATGGACGCGGCGGGACGGGAGGTCTACGCAGAGCAGACTTCCTCCCGCGACGACAAACAGGTCCTGCATGATTACTTCGCCGGCTCCAACGCGAGCATGCCCGATCCAGTTGACGCCGGCGTCACACCTTACGCGGCACGCCGCGATTTGACGACGCGGAGCCAAAAGGTCAACGGCCAATACCAGGCCGTGCTGAAGACGGCGACCTACTACGAAGAGCAGGATTCAGGGCTGGTGCGGCGAGTCGATCAGCTCAAGGCCGACGGTTCTCCGCTGATGTCGGGCACCGCGCGCCTCAGTCATCAATACAACTACGACATCGGCGATCAGCTCCAGGTATACATCGACCGAACCGGGACCAAAACCATTCCCCATGGCCCCGGCGGATCGGCGACGGCCGCGCCTTACGATCGTGAAACGACGCTCCGCGGCGGCCGCATCATCGATATTCAATACGACGCGGAAGGGCATATCCTCAGCTATACGGACGACGGCATCATCAACGACTACGTCGTTCACAGTTGGCAGGCGAACGACCGGTTGGCGAAGTACCAGTTTAACAATACGGAAGTCTTGTACTATTACGATCCGTTCGGCCGGCTGATTGCCCACGGCGAGAACGGCGTCGGCGTGCTGCATTTTTACGACGGCGAGCAGGAGACGTTGCGCTTCAATTCCTCGGGCGCGCTGCAGGCTCGGTTCTTCTATTCCGCCGGAGAACTGGCCGCCGGGGATTCGGATCTGACCTCGTCCACGTACTGGACGCTCACCGACGCCCAGGCCTCGGTTCGGGACGCCGTAGCCTTCTCGGGTGCGCCGAGTTTAGTCGGGTACGACTACAGCGAGACCGGCGCGTTGTCGATTTCCAACGGGAGTTTTCCCTCCGATTTCGCTCGGTACCGCGGCAACACCTTCGTCGGATCGCGGATCGAATACTACAATGGCAGGAACTGGACCTCCTCGCTCTTGGACGGCCAGTCGCTGTCGGCGGTTTCCACGACCGGACCGAGTCGCTATCCCAGCATCCGGTCCGCCCTGGCGGAGCCGTTCAACCTTGGCAAGGAATTCGCCAAGCAGGTCGTCGGCCGGATTGACAACGGGGTACAGGTCGGCCTCGGGATCTTCGAGACGGGCATCGGGGCGGCGTACATCGTCGGCACCGGCGGGATCGGCGGCTTTTTCGGTGGCGGCTTCCTGGTCTACAATGGGCTCGACAACATCCACGCCGGCTGGAACGATACTCAGACCCTGACCAGCCAAGGCGCGCAGTGGGCGGCCCGTGAACTGGGTGCCTCGAAAAACACGCAGGAGTGGGTCGGCTTCGGCGCCGACTTGACCGCCGGACTGCTCTCCGGCGGCATCGCCGCCGCGGCGTCTCGATCGATGGCCGCCGCCGCAACCCGAGCCGCGACCCGCGCCCACGTGATGGCCAATCTCGAAGCCAGCGCGGCGGCCCGAGGCTCGTCACGTTTTGGAGAGCACCTCCGGCGCCTCGCAGTCCGTGAGCAAATAGAGACCTCGGTCGCTGCTAACCGAGCCGTGCTTCAATCTAGCAATTTCCGGGATTTCTTAATAAGATCCCAAGCGTCTCTCGCTCCAGCAAGCACACGGAGTATTCCTGGGTTGCCCGGTCAGGTTACAGGTGGTAATTCAACCACCCTGGGCAAGAACATGATGGAAGAAATGGGGCTTCCGAAAAGCCAAAAGTGGACTGGATATCAAGCGCAGCACGTTATTCCGTCCGAACTTAGCACTCATCCCGTGCTTCAACAAATTGGAATAGACTTGGATCACGCCAGTAATGGTATGTTTCTCCCGACTCCGGACAAAGCGATGAGTTCGTTGGCACGACACAGGGGATACCATAAGGTTTACAACGAAGTCGTTAGACGACAACTCAGCAGAATGGACGTCACGAAAAGTGTCTCTGTGCTTGAGCAAGAAGTGTTTCAACTGCAACAACGCCTTCGATTCCTTGCCCAACAGGGTACGCCAATGTATCCAGGGAAGAAAATGGGCGGTGCCACGGTTGATCTTTGGGAAAGGCTACTGAACCAATGAGTTTCGGTGAAAATTCAGAGCTGATTGACGAGGTGATCGCCTTCGCTAAAGGGGATGGTCTACTAGGATCAAGCGAGCCTAAGGCCACTTCATGGGAGGTGGTTCACAATCTAGACGACGCTAAGCGTATTGCTTGGGAAACGCCGATTGGGGACGAAGAACTTTTATGGACGGATCTTCGTGAACAGCAGATGGCCCAAGTAAGAAGTGGTACATATGGCAATGCGAGGTTGTCAGGCATTGAAGACGTTCTATCAGAGCAATTGTCGACTTTGACGACGCTAATGGAGCGGCGGCTTGACGACCAACACGAAGAATTGGTTAATGATGTGGTTGGCGATCTACTTAATTGTGCTTTCAATCGAGCGGTCAATGGGACGAATGGATTCTATGAGCAGCTTTTCGACGCCTATCGGGCGGGCGGATGGCCATGTGGTTGGGATGGCAATTTTCCAAGCGGTCGTTTGATCGTATACTTCCGCCAATAGTTTATGCCCCTGTCGAGTTCGGCTTGAGCGTAGCCGGTGGCGTCGGCCTGAACGGCTTCACCGGCTTGGGCGTGACCGGCTTCGGCGGCTTGAGCTTCACGCCCTTCAACTTGTTGAGCGGGCTGACGTTCGAGAGACCCGGCACGGCCAGCTTGTCATTGAGCCGCAACCCTTCGCTCTGCGTCGCAGTTCGCTCGGCCAACCATTGGTAGAAAGTCTTCATGCCGTATCTACGCTCCGGCCCGTCGCTTCTCGCGCGTGCGTGAGCAGCGGCGGTGCCGCACAAGATAAGAAATGGTCAAGATAAGGGGGCAGTCTCGTTTACATCGGCGTGGCGGCGGTTAGGTTGTGGGGATGCCGCGTCGTCCCCGCATTTGTCCGTCGGGTCAGGTGTTCCACGTGCTTAATCGCGCGGTGGCGCGGCTGACGTTGTTTGAGAAGCCGGCCGACTACGAGGCCTTCTTTCGCGTGCTGGAAGAAACCTGGGAGCGGACGCCGCTGCCGATCTTCGCCTTGGTCGTGATGCCCAACCATTGGCATTTCGTCGTCCGCCCGACCCGCCCCGATCAGGTCAGCGAGTTCTTTCGGCGACTCGGCGTGACGCACTGCATGCGGTGGCATGCCCACAATCGCACCGAGGGGACCGGTCATTTGTATCAGGGACGATTCAAGTCGTTCCCCGTCCAAAGCGACGAACACCTGCTTACGGTAATGCGCTACGTCGAGCGGAATCCGCTACGGGCCGGGCTCGTCGCCGCGGCGGAAGAGTGGCGTTGGGGTTCCGCCTGGGCGCGGCTGCGGGCCGACGAGACGCAGCGACGTTGGCTGCAGATTCCGCGCGATCCGCCGCTGCCGCGCACCTGGCGGGCGTGGGTCAACCGTCCGCAAAGCGAAGCGGAGGTGACGGCGCTGCGGACCTGCCTGCGGCGCGGCAGTCCGTTCGGCGACGTCCGCTGGACACGCCAAAGCGCCGCCCGCCTCGGCCTGCAATCCGCCCTCCGCCCCCGCGGCCGACCCAAGAAAGAGACCTGACCCTTTTCCTACTGCAGCGATCCCAAAGTCGTAGGCGGATTCATGGATCGGTTCGCCCGCGGCCAGATGCGTAGCTGGTTAGCGAGTGAGCTAATCATCGAAGGACCCGGAAGCGTCATTCAGGTCAACCGCTATCTTCGCAATCCGGCGGGTGCGAATTGGCGAGTTCCCGACATTCGGATTCCGGGTGCGAACATCATCTTTGATGGAACGATTAGTCCCAACAAGATCGTCTCGACTCCGCAGATCGTCGATTTCCGACTCTTCTCCGGAGGCAACCATGTTGTTATTGTGCGACCAACTCGCCTTGGAGGTTCATATGGCATCGTCCCCTGAGAAGTCTCCGGCCACCTATTTCGGGTTCAGAGATCTGCATGGGTTCAAGGACTTCGTCGGCTACGTGATCCTGTGCGCGCCTGAAATGTTTCCAGTAGACGACTGGCGAGCGCCCGACGAGCAAATGAACTTGGACCGCGCGTTCATTGGCCTGCGATACGGGCTCAAACTGACAGCCCAGGAGAAAGGCGAATCACCGCTTTTAGCCAATTGTCGCGAATTGGTCGAAGAGGCTTACGGACTATACCGGGCCGGGCAAGACCATGCGGGACAACACAAGTTGGAGGCGATGGACAAGTTGCTCATGACGTTGCCGTCGCAGTAGTCGACGTGAAGTCGACGTCGGCGCGCTTCCAGGCGTCGGGGAGCAGCTTGGGCAAGTCGGGCGGCGGGAGGCCGGGAAGTCGAGCCAGGATGCTCGCCAGGTAGCGTTGCGGGTCGAGTTGGTGGCGCTCCGCGCTGGCGATCAGCGATTACAACAGTGCGGCAGTGCCGCCGGCGCGGTCGTTGCGTGCGAACAGCCAATTCTTGCGGCCGATCGCTACTCGCTTGAGCGCCCGTTCGGCGGCGTTGTTGTCGATGTTCAGGAAGCCTGCGGTGACGTAGACATTCAGGGCCTGCCATTGGTTGAGCGCGTACGTGATCGCCTGGGCCATCGGGCTGCGGGGTAGCACGACGTCGCGCTCGCGGTCGAGCCAGGTCTTGATCTCGGCCAGAATCGGTACGCACCGCGCTTGGCGCATGGCACGCAGTTCCTCGTCGGTGAGCGACTTGGCGTCGTCTTCAATCGCGTACAGGTCGCGAACGAACGTCAGCATCGCGGCGGCCCGCTTGCCGTCGGTCTCCTTGGCCTCGAAGAACTTGCGGCGCGCATGGGCCCAGCAGGCGACTTCGATCGCCCCTTCGCCGTGAAAGATCCCGTCGTATCCGCCGTAAGCGTCGGCCTGCAAGAATCCGTTGTAGTAACGAAGCCAGTTGGTCGGTCCGGCCCGGGTCCGGTCCGGCGTGTAGTCGAAGACGATGTAGGGATGGTCGCGATCGCCGATGTAGGTCCAGATTCGGCCCTGCCTGCACTTCACTTCGCCAGGCGCTTGAATCGGCACGCGGGAAGGTAAGCAAAGGCAACGCGACCGAAGCGGGGAGCATTCCCTGCGGACCGGTCGAAGGCCACGGGCCGCCGCAGAGTGGCAATTGCTAAAGCGGCAGCCGGTTCTTTGGCCCATCGGAGAAAACGGGCATTCTACTTTTTAGGCGGCCTTAGTCTGGGGCTGCCGCGGGGTGGAGAGGGGATTTTCGGCCACTGGGTTCTGTTTAGTCGTCGCGTATCCGTTCGCTCTGCTCTTTTTACAGCGACATTCGCTCAATCGGTCGAGACATCTCGCACGTCCGTTGCGAGATTTGACCCGTTAGAGATTTCGTCCGATATTGTGGGCTCCAATCTCGTCTGTTCTTCGTTGCCCTGAGATTCCGAGACCTATTGAGAACATCTATGTCGACGACGCCGACCACCGCAGTGCCATCCCGGCCGAAGTTTATCCTACAATGGCTCACAAGAACTACGTCACTCGTCATCGTCGCCGCCTGCCTTTCACACACGATCTGTCCGATATATGCCGCTGAATTAGCTCAGACGCCGCGTAAACCAAACATCGTGCTCATCCTCGCCGACGATAAGTAAGAGCAGCTGCAAACCGATTCGTTTATTCTGTGAGAATTCCTGCGTTTTTTGCGACAATAGTGGCGAATCCGAAGTGCGGCCGATTGGTGGCGATTAAGGGCGATTCCGTGAAATTAACTACACATTGCTACAGTTGGTCGCGGATCCGTATGCCACGTCCGAGGCTTCTGGGTACCGGGTTGCCGCTCGCCTTGCTTCCCCGAGCACCGACGTCGGCTATGGTTCAATACCTCGTGGAACGGACGGTTCACAAGGTCGGAGCGCGACCGGCTGCTGTTGGTCGCGGCGTTCGCAAACTGATGGAAGTGAACTTAGACGTGGCTCGCGCGCAGGGTCGCTTGAAGTCTCGCTGCGAGTTTGGCCGTGTTGGACGGGACCGGCTTCGAGGCGCACCATGTAAGTCGCTACTTCGTACGGCGCCGCGCCAACAACGGAAAAACGCGGCACGACACGACTTGTCGCCGCTTTCCGAAGGCGGGCGTGCTGTGCGATTGCCGGAGCCATTTGATTCTCTCAATCGCGCCCGACGTTCCGCACTTTCGGGCAGCGCTCGACGACGAATCTGTTGCGCAATCCGATCAAGACGCTCACCGCGTCGCTCGGGCCGTCGCCGATGATGGCCGTGGTAGCGCGCAATTGCTATCGCATCGGCCGCGAGGGTCGCGATGAATACGGCGAACCGCACGCCGGTAAAGTCTTTTGCAATATTCAGTCCAAGGCCGGTCCGCTCGACGCCGTCGAAGGGCTATTGAATCTACATCCTTACGAGCGTCGATCCGACGAGCCCGTTCTCCGCCGACGGAGCGATCCAGGCTTTCAACTATCGCTTTTGCCTGAGCGACGATCCTGATAATCGGCGACTGCCCAAGAAGCCGCCGAACTATAACCGCGAAGAGTATGTGCACTACAACCGCAAAGGGATGCGAGCCGACGCCGCCAAGCCGATGCAACTCTTCGATCTCAAGAACGACCCGGCGGAGCAGCACGACGTCGCTGCGGAACATCCGCAGGAAGTGGCGCGGCTCAAAGCCCTGTACGACGGCATGAGCCTCGACTTTCGGCCGGAACAAAAGAAGCCCGCGCGCAATCCTTAAGGGTCGCCTTGCAACCCATGAATCACATCCACCGAATACGGATCGGCATCGTTTTCACGGCGACTCTCGCGCGGCGAATCTATCGGGGTACTCGTCGAGAGGCAACGGATCGGCGGCCGAGTTGGCGTGCTGCTTGATCTTCGCGTTTTTCCGCGGCGGGATGATCGCATCGACGCCGCGTTGCTCCAGACCATGATACACCTTCCACTGGTCGTAGGCGCTGTCGCCGTAAAAGGTCTGCACTCGGTAGTCGACTTGCTCCAGCAGGGTTCGACTTGGTCCGCATCGTGTACGTCGTTTTCCGTGAGCGTTTGGGTTACGATCTCGTGCGTCGCGGGATTTACCGCCAAGTGCAACTTCCGCCAATCGCGGTGCTTACCCCGTGATGCCGGACCGTCCACTCTCCTTCGCCGTAGACCTTCAGGCCGGTACCACGACGTTGATCGGCTCGGCGGCGACGCCTTGTCGACGGCGGTCTTGTCGCGCGACGGCTAAACGTTCGTCTTGCCGGCACGTTTGGCCAACGACGTGAAGTCGGGCACGGCGACGTCGGCCTCGAGCAACTTCATCAACGCGCGGCCGAGGCCTTAGGTCTGACAATACGGCAGCCGGAACAACTCCGACAGCATCAGCAGCGACTCGATCGCCAGATCGGCGTATACGAACGGCCGGCCCGCCTTACGCCCGAGGTCGTTATGACGCGGAGCCTTGAGCACCGCTTCGTCGAACCAGAACGTGACGTCGCCGCGCCGCGACTGTGAGAAGCGGTCTACAAAAGCTGCGGCATGCTCTCGGAATCTTCGTCACGCGCCGGTGATCTCGCGGGCAGCCTCGATAAGTTGGCAGCCGGAGCTCACCTCGAACATCTTGAAACAGCTTGAAACTGCGGCACATGAAGTCGTCGAGCCGATAGAGGGGCTCACTAGCGATGCTCTGCGGCGTCAGATCGAGGGTAGGGACGAGAAGGAACGCTGTAAACCTAAACGCCTAACCTGAGCGCATCTTAATTGAATACGGCTGGAAGCGCCGCTGAAGAGCTCATTCTTGGCGTTGACTGTAAAATAGATTCCATGTAATCTATTTCCGTGCAATCGAAACTCAAGACTTCAACGAACGCCGATGTCAAATAAAAGTCGTCTACAGACCGAGCTGAAGAAGAAGGGCGCGTTCGTTTCGCGCGAACAGGAGGTCCTCCTCAATCTCGCGCGCACATTCGATCAGCTCAGCATTCGTCTGGAACGGCTCATCCAATCGCACGGCCTCACCGGCTCGCAATACAACGTGTTGAGAATCTTGCGAGGCGAGGGAACGCCGCTCCCGATGAACGAAATCGCCAGACGAACGGTGCAGGTGCTTCCCGGAATTACCGGGCTGGTCGATCGGCTGGAAGTCGCCGGATTGGTGAAGCGCGAGCAATCGGCCGAAGATCGGCGCGTCATTTTCCTTTCGATCACCGAACGAGCCTTGGCCGTGCTCGCCGATCTAGATATTCCGTTGCCGGCCTTAGAGAAAAAGTTGCTCGACGTACTTTCGCGAGACGAGCAACGCGAGATGATTCGACTGCTGGAAAAGATTCGTGGTCGTTTAGAGAGTCTCGACGGCGGTGAGGATGTCCGGAGGGTCGAAGCGCCGACGAAACGAAGTCGCGCAATAGTTCGAAAAACGAGAGCATCCTTCGTTCGCAGTAGCATTAACGATTGATTCGCAATTAAAAGGAGTAAGTCGCATGAAGAAGCATCGTCTCGTCTCGGCGTCCGTGGTTTTGGCGCTCGTCTTAGGAGCCGCGTCGAGCGCGCACGCAGACGAATTCGCGGTGGATCCCGCGCACTCCAGCGTGGTGTTTAAGATCTCGCATCTCGGTTTGGCCTGGGTCAACGGTCGCTTCGACGATATCTCGGGTAGCTTCGCGCTTGACTCCGATCGGAGCCGTACGTCCTTCTCACTGGTTGCCAAGGCCGAGAGCATCGACACGAACAATACGAAGCGCGACGAACATCTCAAGAGTCCCGATTTCTTCGGCGCGAAGCAATTTCCCGTGATCACGTTTCAAAGTACCGGCGCGAGTCCGATCGAGGGTGGGTATCGCGTCACCGGGGAATTGACGATCAAGGGTGCGGCGAAGCTGGTGACGTTCGATCTCATGGGTGGTCGAACGGCTGAGTTTCCGCCGGGCGTCCACCGTACCGGTTTCACGGCCGAGCTTCCGATCAAGCGATCCGACTTCGGCGTCGGCGCGGCGAATCCTGCATTGGGAGACGACGTCTTCGTTTCGCTGAGCTTCGAGGGAACGAAAAACTAATCCGCTCGTCTTCGTGACAAAGTTTGGTCCACCGAACTATCACGGGCGAACGAGAAACGCGGGCGCCGTCGGCCCACGATCCGACGGCGCCGCTTAATTTCCCTCGCTGCTTAACCAACTCTTAGCGAGCAACGGTCGATGCCCGATCCCGTATTGTTTTTGACGGCCGGCGCGGCCTCCGCGGTGGTCTCCGCGGCACTGATGCTGCTGCTCGGGCGACCATGGTCCGCGCCCCGTTCGGTCCGAACTGAAATCGGCTCCGTGCTCGGGGTCGGTCTCGGGTTCTACGTCGGTTGTTGGGTCTTGGGAATCACGGTCGGCTGGCCGCTTCCGTCGCGCGATCGTGCGCAAGATTTAGACCGCCTGCTGCTCGTCGTGACACCGGCCGTCATGCTAAGCGAACTCTTGGCAGCGGCGCCGGGTAAGTTTCGCTTCGTCGCATTGGCCGTTCGACTCTTCGTCATGTTCGGAACGGTTCGTGTGTTGCTCGACAGCTCGATTTACATCACCGATGTCGCCGGACCGGGGACTCGCGAGTGGACGGCCGGTGACGCGTTGTGTGTCTTCGTCGGAACGGCTGCGGCGCTGGCCGCGGTATGGGGGGCCCTCAGCAGGCTATCGCTGCGCTCTCAAGGCCGCTCGCTGCCTTTGGTTTTGGTGGCGGCATGTGCCGGAGCGGCGCTCTGTGTCATGTTGTCGGGATACGTGCGCGGCGGACAGGTCGGCATCCCGCTCGCCGGGGCGCTCGTCGGGGCGTCGATTGCGTCGCTCGTTTTGAAGAACCCCGTCGCGCCGACCGGGGTAATCGGAATCGGGACCGTCGGATTGTTCGCGATCCTCGTCATCGGCCGGTTTTATGGATCGCTCACGACTCTCAACGCGGCGCTGTTGTTCTTCGGTCCCGTCTTGTGCTGGCTGCTGGAAGTTCCCCCGCGGTTCATCGGTACTGCGCGATTGGGATTAGTTTCGTGCCTGGTGCTGATCGCGGTCATCTATGCAGGCCGAAAGTTTGCCGAAGATTCCGCACCGAAAGCAAACTCGGCGACGCGCGAGCCTGCCGCTTCAGGTCAGCGCGAGGTCACCGCCGAAGACTATCTGAATTACGGCACGTAGTCTAGTGCTTCATGTTGTCGAGGAGTTATCGAGAACGGTCTTGCTCCACGGACTTTGGCGAGGATGACTTCGGGCAACGCTTTCCAGAGATAGCCTTGCGCTCGATCATTATGTTGCTCGACGTAGTGGAAGATCGCATGCTGCAGTTGTCGCACGCTTTTAAACGTGCCGCGTCGCAGGCGCTTCTGCCTCAGATCCCGAAACCAGCGTCGACCAAGTTCAGATAGGGGCTGCTGATCGGCGTGAAGTGCATATGGAATCTCGAGTGACAACGCCGGCCCTTGAAATGCTTGTGGGTCGCGTAGTTGTCGGCGACCAAGTGCAACGGAGCTTCCGGATCGGTTGCGGCGTCGATGTGTTTTAGAAACTTGATCCACTCCTTAGTGCCAGCCTACAAGCCTAGGAACTTGCGACCAGATACTTGGACGTGGAACAACTATCGGCCGCGTATCTAGCAGGGCGGTCATATTCGCCCTCTTTTGGGCTACTTCCTGCAACTTCCAGGCAAAACTCTGTAGGCGTTCGAAGGGTTCGGACGCTGGCGATTATAGCGGGCAACTCGTGCTAATTCTGTTCGTGATCGTCGCGACTCGGCAAATTGCAATGCTTCGCGTCTGCGGAATTGGAACCACCGGGACGGGTTTGCCGCATCTCACTGCGAGTTTCCCGCAATTGACGGCACCGGCGTGTCAGGATTGCCGGCGTCTGAGGGCATGCGACTGTCAAGTGTCGCGTCATTCGATTCAGTATGCCTCGCCATCGGCTTTCGCCATTCGCTCAAATGCTGCATGACGACATAGAACAGCGGCACGAAAAAGACGGCCAAGATGGTGGAAGTGATCATTCCACCGACCACGGCCGTTCCCAAGGACTGTTGGCTGGCGGCCCCCGCGCCTTGGGCTCTGACCAGAGGCACCACGCCCAGGATAAAGGCGAAGGAGGTCATTAAAATCGGGCGAAAACGCAGTCGCGAGGCCTCGATTGCCGCTTCGCGAATACTTCGCCCGTGCAGGCGCAATTCTCGTGCGAACTCGACGATGAGAATCGCATTCTTGCTGGCCAACGCAATGATCAAGACTGTTCCGATCTGCGTGTAGACATTGTTGTCCATTCCACGGAACGAAACTGCGGCCACGATGCCCAGCATACCGATCGGAACAACGAGAATCACGGCCAAGGGGAGAACCCAGCTCTCGTATTGGGCGGCGAGGACGAGGTACACGAGCAATACGGCCAGGGCGAACACCACGAGCGCCTGGCCGCCTACCAGTTTTTCTTGGTAGGCCATGCCCGTCCAGTCGAATCCCATCGTGTTTGGAAGCACTTCGCGGGCAACCTTCTCCATCGCCTCAAGCGCTTCACCGGAGCTTCGTCCCGGAGCCGACGAACCAATGATCGATGCGGTCGGATACAGGTTGTACCGGTTAATCACTTGCGGTCCGAAGGCTTCGTCAACGGTAAGCACCGATCCGATCGGAATCATTTGCCCGTTGGCGTTACGCACGCGCAGGCGATACACGTCGTCAGCCGAATTGCGAAACTGCGGCTCGGCTTGAAGGCGGACCTGATAGGTGCGACCAAACTTGTTGAAATCGTTGGCGTAAAACGATCCGAGATTCGCCTGCAAGGTGCTGAAAACGTCGTCCAGGTCCAGGTCCAGCTTTTGAGCTTTTATCCGATCCACATTAGCGAACAACTGGGGAACTCCCGCGCGAAACGTCGTCTGCATCGGCCCGAGCGCCGGACGGCTCTGTGCGGACTGGATAATCTCCTGGAGGCGTTGGAACAATTCTTCTCGGCCTACGCCCGCACGGTCTTCGATCTGGATCTGAAAGCCGCCCGAGCTCCCCAACCCTCGGATTGCCGGCGGGACGATGGGAAAAATCACTGCCTCGTGAAATTGTCCCATTTCCCGTCGCAACCTGGCGACAATCGCCTCCTGCTTAAGTTGCGAGTCATGGCGCTCGTCCCAGTCCTTGAAGACGGCAAAAGCCGTGGCGGCATTGGGGGCGGTCGTTCCATCCAGAATCGAAAGGCCGCCGAGAACCAACCAATTGTCAATCGCCGGCTCATCCGCAAACACCTTGTCTAGCTTGTCGATGACCGCCCGGGTCCGCTCCTGCGATGCCCCGTCAGGCAACTGAATGCTCACTAACACGTATCCCTGGTCCTCTGTCGGCAGGAATCCGGTTGGCAGAGAGAAATACCACCAAGCGGTGCCGGCGATCAGTCCGAAAAAGAGCAGCATCCCGACGACGGCCACGCGCAGGAACTGACCGAGGAGCCTCACATAGAGGCGCTCGACCCAGCCATAAACCCGGTTGAACGCCCGGACGAAAAGGTTACGCTTTTCGGGCAGCGGACGAAGATAGGTCGCGCATTGCACCGGCTTCAGGGTCAGGGCGTTGATCGCGCTGAGGATGGCTGTGGCCGTGATGGTCAGGGCGAATTGCCGGTAGAGTTGCCCCGTGATGCCGCCGAGAAAGGCCGCGGGAAGAAATACGGCCGTAAGCACTAGCGTGATGCTAATGACCGGTCCCGTCATTTCCTCCATCGCCTTGACGGCGGCGTCGCGTGGCTGGAGCCCTCGCTCGACGTGGTGCGCCGCGTTCTCCACGATGACGATGGCGTCATCGACGACGATCCCGATCGCCAGCACCAAACCGAACAAGGTGAGAAAGTTGACCGTGAAGCCCAGAAGCGGCATGACGGCGAACGCGCCGATGATCGTCACAGGAACGGTCGTGGCGGGCACCAGCACCGCCCGCCAGTCGTGCAAGAAGACGAGAATCACCAGCAGGACGAGGACGCCGGCCTCGATCAACGTACGGTACACGCCTTCGACGCTCGCCGCAACAAACTTGGTCGTATCGAAGGGAATGGTGTAATCCAAACCGGTCGGAAAATCCTGCTTGAGGCGCTCAATGGACTCGCGAACATTCTCCGCCACTTCCAGCGCATTCGCGCCGGGCAACTGGTAAACCAGAATACTCACGGCCGGCGTGCCCGATCGGACGCTAAAGGAATCGTAAGATTGGCTTCCCAATTCGACGCGGGCCACGTCGCGGAGGTATGTAACCCGTCCCTGCTGTTTCTTGACGATAATCTCTTCAAATTGTTCGGCCTCGCTGAGCCGGCCGAGTGCTGTCACGGGAAGCTGCAGCAATTGGTTTTCCGGCGCGGGCGCCTGGCCAATCTGGCCGGCGGCCACCTGGACGTTTTGGTCTCGCAGAGCGGCGATCACGTCCTGAGTCGTCAAATTGCGAGCGCTCAGTCGCTCGGGATCGAGCCAGATCCGCATGCTATAGTCCGTTCCCCCGCGAATTTCCACGCCACCGACGCCTGAAACGCGGCTCAATTCGTCGCGTAACCGCAGGGTCGCATAGTTCGCCATGAACAGGCTGTCGAATGTCTCGTCTGGAGAAACCAGCGAGATCACCAGGATGATGTCCGTCGATTGCTTTTTGACAGAGATTCCCTGGCGGCGTACCTCCTCGGGAAGAAGAGGCTCGGCAATCGCGACGCGGTTTTGAACCAGAACTTGGGCCGTGTCCAGGTCGACGCCGATGTCGAATGTGACAGTCAGCGCATAGGAGCCGTCCGCCGAACAGTTGGACGACATATACAGCATACCTTCCACACCGTTGACCTGCTGCTCGATGGGTGCGGCCACGGTTTCCGCCACGACGCGGGCGTTCGCCCCGGGATACACAGTGGTGACCTGCACGGTCGGTGGCGTGATCTTGGGATACTGTTCGACCGGCAGGTTGTAAATCGCCACGACGCCAAGGATCACCGTGATGATCGCAATGACATTGGCGAAGACGGGACGGTCGATGAAGAATTTGGACAGCACAGGATTACCTTAACAATTCCATTGCAATCCCCGAGCAGCAAGCTATAAGCCGCGGGCGAAGGCGCAAACCACCAGACGAAACCCTTGTCACTGAACTTTCCGCCGAGCCGCGACGGTGGGTGCCGCAACCTGCACAACCTCTTCCGGCTGCACAAACTCCGGGGTCACTTTGGACCCGGGCCGTGCCCTTTGCAGGCCACTCACGATGACCCGATCGTTGACGGTCAATCCCTCGCGAATCGTCAGGAAACCCCTGTGTTCCAGATTCATTTCAATCTGCACGGGGCGTTGCTTCACCGTGTCGTCGGTATCGACGACGAGCACGTAGCGGCCACGTTGGTCCGCGGCGAGTGAGGTTTCGGGAACGAGCAGTCGCGACTGGGGCCGGCCGACTGGAACCTGGATGCGGGCGAACAAGCCGGGAACCAGCTTCCTGTCCGGATTAGGGAGCGTCCCGCGAACGAAAACGGTTCCGGTCGCTGACTCGACGCGGTTGTCGCGGAAGTTGATGATGCCGGCGTGCGGAAAGCCCGTTTCCGTTTCCAGGCCGATGCCCAGCGGCGCTTGCATCAGCGACCAGGACGAGGACTGCGCCTGGTCGGTCTGCTCGAAACGCAGGAGATCCCGCTCGGGAATCTCGAAATCTACGTAAACAGGGTCCATCTTCACGATGGTCGTCAACAGGGTTGGCTCGTTGTACCCGACCAGATTACCCACAGTCACGAGCGTCCGTCCGACGCGGCCTGAAATCGGCGCATAGATTTTTGTGTAACTCAAATTTAATTCCGCGGGCCTGAGTGCTGCACGGGCTTTTTCCCGTTCCGCCGTCGCCACCGCCAGTTTATTCTGCTTCGACTCCCATGTTTCTCTGGAAGTCGCTTTCTGTTCGTATAGCTCCGATGAGCGCTTCGCTTCGGACTCAGCAAGCCGTAACTCGTGTTCGAGGCGCGCAATGTCGGCTGCCTTTTCGTCGGCCGCCGCCTGATACTCGTTGGGATCAAGTTCGTAGAGCAATGCTCCCTGTTCGACTTCGGCTCCTTCTTCGAAGTGGATCTTCTGCAAGACGCCGCGTACCCGCGCCCGGATCGAGACCGTCTCGACAGCTTCGAGATGCCCTGTATATTCGCGTGTCTCGGCCAGCGGGCGCTCGACCGGATGGCTCACGAGCACCTTGGGCGGCGGTGGCGCGGCTGCCGCAGGCCCCGGTCGCTCGCCACGCTGGCAGCCGGCGAAGATGACCAGGGCTCCTGCCAACAGGCCGGCCGATCGAAGGCCACCGGGCCAGACCCGACCGGCCGTAGTGAGGGCGTCGCGCCTGACGCCGTCGGTTCGGCGAATGATCGGCGAAATTGTCCTGGCAATTCGGCTCATCGGTTCTCCTCCCGGAGTCTTCGCTCGGAATCAGAAAGGATGCCGCAGAAAACGATTTCCACGATGCCGTCGGCCTGCTCACGCAAGGCTTTCTGCCGGCCGGCGACGTGGTTTGTGAACATGGTTCCGTAAACGAGGTCGCTGATAACCGATGTGATCCGATCAACTGGCATGGCGCGAACTCGCCCCGCGTCGATGAGACCTTGGTACAACTGCTGCCATCGTCCAAGGTTTTTTTCGCGGTGTTCGATATAGGTGGGCTTGCTGCGATCGCGGAATAAAGCGCGTTCCTGGATCAGGAGTTCGGCGAATTCCGGGTGTTCGTCGAAAAACCCAAGGAAGGCTTCTATCGCTGCGGCAATCTGCTCCAGCGGATCGTCGCGAGTGGCTATAGCGGCATCAAGGTACTCGCGAAGTCGCCGCATGGCGCGGTCGGCCGCCGCCAGGAACAGATCCCTTTTGCTGGGAAAATACCGGTACAGCGTTCCTTTTCCGACGCTGACGCGATCGGCCAGCTCTTGGGTGTCGGCTCCGGCGTAGCCACGCTCAGCAAAGAGCGTGGCGGCTACGTCAAGAATCTCATCAGTGCGGCGCCCCCACAGTTCTTCGTCAACGGGTCGCCCGCGGGTGTTTTTGATGGTGTTCACGAAAATAATCCACTGACTGACTGGTCCGTCCATACTAATAACACGGCGTGGGAGAGATTTCAAGACGGACTGGTCCGTCGATCGTCGAGCGAAATTCCGATGCTCACGAAATCCTCGGAACACCCGAGGAATTCAAACTGCCGTGTGTGACTAGTGAAGTACTGCACCCCAACCCGCAACAGATAACCTGGGTCGGCCCCTGCCAGGCCCAACCTGTTTCGACAGTCAAGCTGTCGCCAAAAACAATAGTGGCGGCGAACGTACGAGGATTGAATGCTCCGCCACTCAGTTGAAGCCCCGCGGCAGGGACTGCCAAACTACGTGTCTGTGAACCAGGCGCCGATGGGGCAAGGATGCTTGGTCCTATTGGCAGCAAACATGGACGAGTCCGCAGGTGGTGCCACATTGGAGGAACGTGCCCCGGCGGGGCTGCCTCGCGAGCTCGCTCGCCAAACCGAAAGCCAGCACAACTAGCGATATCTAAAATCGAAAAGAAATATGCGTTCCGATTGCCAGATTCGCCATGCTTCTCGCACGGTCCAATTGGTCCACTACCATTACATGACTGACTAGTCAGTCTGCAAGATATTCGACGCGACACCTCGTCAAGATCGGAAAAACTGTTGCGACCGTCCTGGCAGAGTTTTGGATAATTCCGATAGCACGGGTTGTGCATCAAGTGAAACCAGGATTCCGCCGATGACTAATTTGCGGACTAGTCGGTCCGAAAATTATATCATGGCGCACTAGCCATTTCAATTCGGCAGGGCTATGAGCGGAGTAATTGGTCACGGAGGACCGAAAGATGGCTGTACGTTCTCGGCGACTCGCCGCCTTCGCGCCGGTATTCTTACTGGTGCTCATTTGCGGGTCGGGCTGCACCGGAGTGCGGGAATACATTCACAACGGATTGAAAGTTGGCCCCAACTACAAGCGGCCCGCTGCGCCGGTGGCCGACGAATGGATTGACTCCCGAAGCTCGCGGATTTCCAGCGAGCGTGGGGACTATCGCGCTTGGTGGAACGTCTTCAACGATCCGGTACTCAACCGCCTCGTGCAGACGGCGTACTCGCAGAATATCACGCTGCGCGAAGCGGGTTTCCGTGTCGCAGAAGCCCAGGCCCAGCGCGGAGTGGTGGCAGGCAATCTCTTTCCGCAGCTCCAGCAGATCAATGCCGATTACACACGCACGCAGCGCAGTCAGCAGACGGCCCTGTTCCCAGCAATTCCTGCCGGTTCACCGTTCTCAAATCTGGCGGCACCGCAATTCAGCAATTGGAGAGTGGGCGGCACTCTCGCCTGGGAGTTGGACTTCTGGGGCCGGTATCGGCGCGCCATCGAGGGCGCCGATGCGCGGCTGGACGCCTCGGTGGAAGGATTCGACGAGGCCCTCGTCTTGCTGATCGGCGAAGTGGCGGCGACCTACGTGGAACTGCGAGCGGTGGAGCAACGTCTCGACGTTGCTCGCGAAAATGCCACCCTACAGAATGAAAGCGTTCGCGTAGCTCAGGCTCGGCTGGACGCGAAAGCCGTCGACAGCGAACTGGATACGCCGCAAGCGAAGGCAAATCTGGGCAATACCTTGGCGGCCATTGAAGCCTTTGAAATTCAGCGTCGACAGGCTCAAAACCGGTTGGCAGTGCTGATGGGCATGCCCCCTCACGACCTCTCGTACATGCTGGACGGCCCGGCTTCGATTCCTCACGCTTCCGATGTCGTCACCGTGGGCGTACCTGCCGAATTGATATGGCGACGGCCCGATGTGCGACGCGCCGAACGATTGGTTGCCGCCCAGAGTGCGGAAATCGGAATCGCCCAGTCTGAACTCTATCCCCACATTTCGATTAACGGCATGATGGCGTGGGAGGCCGAACACTTTAGTGATGTCTTCAAGAGTGGCGCTTTCGGGGGGACCATAGGACCGTCGCTGCGCTGGAACGTGCTCAACTACGGACGACTCTTGAACAACATTCGCGTTCAGGATGCTCGATTCCAGCAACTGGTCGCCAGTTACCAGCAGACCGTGTTGCAAGCCAACGAAGAAGCGGAGAACGCCATCGTTGCTTACTTGCACTTCACCGATCAGATCAAATTAAGGGAAGAGAGCGCCCACCAGGCGCTTGAAGCCGAACGTGTGGCGCAGGTCAAGTACCGGGAGGGCGAGATCGACTTCAACCGCCTGTTCACCGTTCAGCAGTTGCTCCTCAACCAGCAAGAGTTACTGGCGGTCGCCCGCGGCAACGCCGCTACGAGCCTCGTCGATCTCTACCGGGCATTGGGCGGCGGCTGGGAAATCCGGCTTGATCCCTCGAAGGGTGGAATATCTTCGGCTGAGTTGCCCGGCGGCCCGCCGCTGCCACCCGCTCCCGATGTGCTGCCCGAGCCACAACCGGTGCCCGAATTTGAAAGGACGGACGAATGAAACTCGAACCGAAAACGAAGGGCCGGCGAACTATTCTGGCGGCACGCATTACCGGATTGATTGTGGTCGGCCTATTGACCGCGGGGCGGGCGATCACGTCTGCCAATGAGTCTTGCGTTGCAAAGGCTCCGCCAAGCAAGGGCCCGGGTGGCGTAGGCCAGTGCCCATTGTGTTGCCCCGACGATTATGGACGTAAACCATCGCCCTGCGTCTCTCGGGTTTCTAGTTGCTGTCCTGACACGTACTGCCCCAAACCGTGTCTGGTTTTGCCGTGCCCGGAAATGTCCTGCTGCCCGGATAACTACTGCCCCAAGCCGCCGCCATCGCCGTGTCGTCCAATGACAAATGCGTGGTACAAGTGCGTTCCGCTTGCGCCCTGTCATTGGCTGCGACCACCGACGTGCTCTGGCAAGATCGACCAGTAAGCGTTCCGGCGTTTCCCGCGCTCGCCAATGCTCGGCCGTGTGGTGAAGTTCCGCAGGCGAATTGTCAGCAGCCGTTATCGGTGCCCCGTGCGGGGCCTAATCTGCCCGAGGATCGGGTCGAATTAGGCAGGGTCGTTTCTTACCAAAAAACTCGCCGAGAAACCGGCTCAAAAACAATACGGACTCGCCCACCGCCGACTCATTTCGGCCCCAAGCGGAGCGGTTCAAAAAAGACGTTATGTTCGAAAGCGTTCTTCACTTTGGTCGGTGGCGTCGCCGTCTGGAAACACCGTTGCGAGAATCGTCAGCAAGTCCAAGAGCTTCAGCGGCTTGACAAGATGAAAGTCGAACCCGACTCGATCCGTCATTTCTTTTGCGCCGTCGTCGCAAAGGCCGGTGATTGCGATGAGCAGTTTCGGTCGCAGGTCGGGATTTGCTTTAAGCTCCAGAGCAATGTCGAACCCATTCATGCCGGGCATTGCTAAGTCAAGCAACAGAACTTCCGGCCGATGTTGCTTGACTAACGGCATCACGTCTTTCCCCTCAGTGCAGCCGACAACGGAAAAGCCACGGCGTCGAAGAATGAGAGTTTGGGTTTCGACGGCATGCGCATCATCGTCAGCAACTAGAATTTGCATGGTTGTAACGTGGTGGTATGGACTGCGGGGCTGCTATATGTGCCGGCCAGCCGCGCCGCCGGCTTCAAAAGCTGGGATTGACGCAACTTCGGCACCCCACTATTCTTGTGTTATCGGACGGACGAGTCCGTTAATAAACAGTGGCTTGGGAGATTCCTGTCCATGCGGATCGCCTCAAAAAGTAACCGTCCGGTGGGGCGTCCGCCGGATGCCGATCGTCAGGAACGTCGTCGTGCGGAAATCCTCGACGCTGCCACAGCAATCTTCTCCAAATGCGGATTTGCGGCTGCGGACGTTCAGGAAATTGCCGACAAAACGGGCGTCGGAAAAGGTACCATCTACCGCTATTTCCCCAGCAAGGAAGAGCTATTTCTGGCAGCCGTCGATCACGGGATGCGGAATTTGAAGCTGGCCGTCGATGCCGCCGCCGCTTCCGCAAAACAGCCACTGGATCGAATCGCAGAAGGCGTCTTGGCTTACCTGACATTCTTCGACGAGCGCCCAGAGATCGTCGAGCTGTTGGTCCAGGAACGAGCCAATTTCCGCGATCGCCAGAGGCCCACCTATTTCGTACATCGCGAAGCGAACATGCGTCCCTGGCAAGATCTGTATGGGGAGTTGATCCGCAGCGGAACGTTTCGCGAAGTGCCAGTGGATCGGATTGCGGATGTTATTTCGGACCTGCTCTACGGAATGATGTTCACCAACTATTTCGCCGGCCGAAAAGCATCGCCGGCCAGCCAATGCAAAGATGCCTTGGACATCCTCTTCCACGGCTTGTTGGCGGACTCCAAGCGAGGTTCCCATGAATAGTGTTCACTCAGCCGAAAAAAGCCCAAGAGCTTTCCAGGTCCCGGCAGTCTTCTTCATTTCCGCCGCGATGGTCATGACCATGACCAGCCTGGCGGGGTGTCATGGGAAGAAACCTGAAGCCGCTAGTGCGGATTCGGACGGCGATAAAAGCGCTCCGGCCGTGGTGCCCGTCAGCGTGGCATCGGTGGAGGTACGCCCGGTCCAACGCCGCGTCTCTGTTGTCGGCACCTTGCATGGATTTGAACGAATCACCATCACGCCGAAAGTGGAAGGGCGCGTTCAAACCGTTCACTTCGATGTCGGTGACCGCGTTGCGCCAGGCAAGGCTTTGCTCGAACTTGATCCGACCGATTACCAGTTAGCAATCGATGAAGCGCAGCAAGCGCTCAACCAAGAGTTGTCGCGGCTCGATCTGAAGCAACCGCCTCCCAACGACTTCGATATCGAACAGCTTCCGGGGGTCGAAAGTGCAAACTTGCTGTTCATGAACGCACGCCAGAAGTTCGAGCGTCAGAAAACGCTGTTGACTCAGAACGCGAGTTCCGGGCAAGCCTATGAACAGGCCGAAACAGACATGAAAGTTGCCTCGGTCGCTTTACGTCTGGCGCGGGTCAATGCCCGGACGACACTCGCAGCCATCAAGCATCGCGAATCGCTCCTCGCGGTGGCTCGGCAGAAACTGAGCGATACGCAGGTGAAGGCGCCAACTTTAGTTTCGGACAAGTCACGATCGGCCGCCGCCGGGGAATTCGTGGTAGCAAAACGACTGGCATCGGTCGGTGAAATGGTGCGGGCTTTTCCCTCCACGCCTGTGTTTGAACTGGTGATGGACGATGTGCTCAAGCTGCATGTGATGGTTCCCGAACGCTACATGTCGCAAGTGAAAATGGGCTTGGATGTTGAAGTCAGCGTCGATGCGTATCCGCAGGAAATGTTTCCAGGCAAAGTGGCCCGGATCAATCCCACGGTCGACACGCAAAGCCGCTCGTTCGACGTCGAAGCTCACATCCCCAATCCAGATCATCGGCTTAGACATGGTGGATTTGCCAAGGCCGAGGTGATCGTCGGGACTGCGGATGAAGCCGTGACGGTGCCGCTCGAAGCGGTGACGCGCTTTGCCGGAGTATCCAAAGTATTTAAGGTGAGCGAAGAAACGGCTCAGGAGGTGGAAATCGTCATCGGTACTCAAGGACCCGGCTGGGTGGAAGCGATCGGGGGACTGCAGGCAGGTGATGTAGTCGTTATCAGCGGGCAGTCCAAACTGGCGAAAGGGACGCGCGTTTCGGTGCGCGAAGACATCGCCAAGACGGCGCGTCTCAAATAGCCGTTCGCAGGCGACAAGCTCCTTCCGGAGTCAAAGTATGAATATCTGGGAAATTTGCATTCGGCGGCCGATCTTCACGCTCATGCTGGTCGCCGCGCCGGTCGTGCTGGGAATGGCTGCTTATCCGCAGTTGGGCGTCGACCTGTTTCCTAACGTCGATTTGCCCGTGGTCGTGGTCACGATGACCCTCAAAGGGGCCAGCGTTGAGGAGATGGAAACCTCGATCACGAAAGAAGTGGAAGAGGTCGTCAACACGATTTCCGGCATCGACGAATTGCGTTCGACGACTAAAGAAGGCTTCTCACAGGTCGTGATCCAGTTCCACCTGTACAAAGACGGGGATACGGCCGCGCAAGAGGTGCGCGACAAAATCTCAACGATTCTCAGTCGCTTGCCCGTCGGCACCGATCCTCCGCTCGTCGACAAATTCGACATCGACGCAGCCCCCGTCGCGACGATCGCCGTTTCGGGTGGTCGCAACTTTCGCGAAGTCACTGAGATCGCCCGCAAGTCGATCAAAGAGGATCTCGAAACCGTCCAGGGTGTCGGCGCGGTGACCCTGGTGGGCGGTCAGCGAAGAGCGGTCAACGTCTACATCGATACGGATAAGCTGGTTGCCTACATGCTTTCCGCGGAAGATGTCAGGCAAGCGCTGATCCGGCAAAACCTGGAACTTCCGGGAGGACGAGTCGATCAAGGGTCGCAGGAACTCGTGCTCCGCACGATGGGGCGACTGGAGAAGTCGTCCGATTTCCTCGACCTCATTGTCGCGAACCGCAAGGATCAACCGATTCGCATTCGCGACATTGGTCGCGTGGAAGATGGTGTGGAGGAGCCGCGCGGCCTGAGCCGACTCGACGGCGAAAACGCCGTGAGCCTCATTGTGCAGAAACAATCCGGAACCAATACGGTGGAAGTGGTGCATGCGGTCAAGGAACGACTAAGCAAGATTGCACCGCTGCTGCCGAGCGATCTCAAGACCGTCATTATTCGCGACCAGTCGCGCTTCATCGAAGCCTCGATTGAAGAGGTGAAATTCCATCTGGTTCTGGCCGCGATCCTCGTGAGCCTGACGATCCTGGTCTTCATCCGTGACTGGCGAACGACGATTATTGCGACATTGGCGATTCCCATGTCGATGATCCCGACCTTTGCCTTCATGTCCTACATGGGCTTCTCGCTGAACAACATCACGATGCTGGGCTTGATTCTGGCCATCGGCATCGTAATCGACGATGCCGTGGTCGTGCATGAAAATATCTTCCGACACATGGAAGAGTACGGCCGCTCGGCGATGGAAGCGGCCCGCTCCGCGACCGCGGAGATCGCTTCCGCAGTCGTCGCGACGACGGTGTCGCTGCTGGTGATCTTTATCCCGGTCGCCTTCATGCAGGGACGCATTGGCCGGTTCTTCAACTCCTTCGGCTTCACCGTCGGTTTTGCAATTCTGATGAGCATGTTCGTCTCGTTCACGATGACGCCCATGCTCTGTTCGCGATTCCTCAAGCTGGAGACGGGCCACAAGACCAGCAAGGCGGGATTCTTCTCGCGGCTGCTGGACAATTCGTATTTGTGGATACTGCGCCTATCGCTGCGGCACCGGTGGGCCATCGTTCTCCTGTCGGTGGTCACGCTCTTCTCGACACCCGTAATCTTCTCCTGGATCGGCAAGGACTTCGTACCCAAGGATGACCAGAGTGATTTTGAAGTCGTGATGACGCTTCCTGAAGGCTACACACTTGATCGCGGAAACAAGCTACTCCTGGAAATTGAGGACCGGCTCAAGCAACTGCGGGGAGTGACGCATGTTTTCACAATCATCGGCGATACGACGGGACGCGTCGCAAAAGGACAAGGCGATGTCACGGAAGCTCGCGTCTATTGTCGGCTCGTCGACCTCGCCGAGCGCGATTATTCACAGTTCGACGTGATGCTCGATGCCCGTAAAGTCATGAGCGAATACGTCGATCTACGCGTGGCGGTGCAGGAAGTCGCGGCGTTTCAGGCAACGGGTTTTCGGCAAGTCGACGTGGACTTGAATCTTGTCGGTCCCGACCTGATTAAGCTTCAGGAATACGCTGACAAGATCGTGGCATGGATGGAGACTCGCGGTCACTACGTGGATGTCGACACGAGTCTGTCACTGAGCAAGCCGGAACTGCGCGTGCGGATTGATCGTGAGCGGGCATCGGATCTGGGTGTGTCGGTGCAGACCGTCGCTTCGACACTCGGGATCCTCGTCGGCGGCGAACCGGTCGGCAAGTACAAAGAAGGCGACGAGCAATACGATGTCTGGCTGCGGGCCGAACAATCGTTCCGCGACAACCCCGCGGCCGTCGATTCGCTGACGATCCCGACAACGAAAGCGGGACTGGTTCGGCTTTCGAATGTGGCCCGTTTGGAATCGGCGATCGGCCCTACGGCGATCGATCGTTACGGCCGGCAGCGGCAGATCGTCGTGCTCGCGAATCTGAAAGGTATCGCTTTGGGCGAGGCAATCAAGGATGTCGGCGATTACGTGCGGACATTGGATTTGCCTCCGGGGTATCGTCACGAATTCATCGGCCGCGCGAAGTTGCTTTCCGAATCGAACACGAATTTCGTGATCGCGTTTCTGCTGAGTTTCCTGTTCATGTACATGGTGCTCGCGGCTCAATTCGAGAGTCTGGTCCACCCGATCACGATCTTGCTCGCTCTACCCCTGACGCTGCCCTTCGCATTCTTGTCGTTGTTTCTCCTGCGGACGAACTTCGATATCTACGCGGTCTTCGGCCTGTTCATGCTGTTCGGCATTGTGAAAAAGAACGGCATCTTGCAGATCGACTACACCAACGTGTTGCGAGCACGGGGCATGGAGATCAATGCGGCGATTCTGGAAGCGAACAAGACCCGCTTACGCCCGATCCTCATGACGACCTTGATGCTGATTGCCGCGATGGTCCCCATCGCGCTTGGGCAAGGACCTGGTGCCGGCGCTCGCGCGAGCATGGCCAAAGTCATCATCGGCGGCCAGGGGCTTTCACTGCTCTTGACGCTTCTCGTGACGCCCGTGGCCTACTCGCTGTGGGAAGATTTTTCCCGATACTGGTCACGCTTCTGGTCCTGGGTCGGCCGGCTGCGGCCACGGAAAGCACCGCACGAGACTGCTTTTCCTAGCCAGCAAGGCGAGTATCTCGCGGGTGCCGGGGCGGTCGCGTCCGCCCCGTCGTCTCCTGGCCCGGTCACTGAGAACACCCCGGTCAGAGGCTGAGAAGCCATCGACCGCACTGGAGATGCAGCGTGAGTGACGGACCATTGACCCCTGATGAAATCAAAACCCTCTTGACCTCGTTGGCAGCGGCGGCCGAGGTCGTCGAAGCCATCGATGCCCCAGCCCTCCAAAGTCTCCGAGGATGGGATTTGAGGGGCTGGAACTATGTGCTGGTCCCGTTCGGCGTCCGGTTCACACATAGCGCTTTCGCCGAGGAAATCGATGTCAGAATCGAAGTCTTCGTAAAGCGACGCGGAAATAGCGGCGAACCCGAAGCATGATCGCGAAGCGCATTCTTCACATGGAGCGACCGGCCCGCAAGAACATTGGAAATTCAAGGCGACGAGGATTTTGTGCATTGATCGATCCGGAAAGGAGGCCCTTCGGATGAGTCGTGTTGAATTATATGCCGCTTTGCGATCACCGCTTGTGTTCGCAGGGAGACTGGTTGCGCGGTTGAATCGGCGAGCGTTAAGCGCCAAAGCACTGGCGCGCGTCACCTCGTGCGGAGGTCGCATCGCCGTCTCCTATCCGGCTGACGGGCGCATCCTGCCGGTCATCCCTGGTCTTAACGGCGGGCAGATGTTCGATCCGGGCACGAGGATTCACATCTGGCTTCCTGCCTTGTCAGACGCCCAGTGGAACGAACTCAAGCCCTGTTTACAGTCGATGGCGACTCTTGGCTCTCTGCAGATTGCGGGCAGGCACGTTGCCGATGCGGATTGTCCAATCAACCCTGATAACTGGATGAGCGCAATGGAGGACAATGTCGGTTGCCGGTAAGCTGCGCCGCGAGCAGCCGCAATTTGACATGGTCCCCACGAGGTCGTGTAATGGACGAGCAAGTTGTTCACGACGGCTACGAATAGGAGCATCCCATGAGATCCCGCCACAGAATCCGGCGACTTCCGCCGTCGGCATGGATCGCGTTGATCGCGGTCTGGGGGCTGTTCTCGACCGTCGAAGTCGTTGCCGCCGACAGGCCGAACATCCTGCTCATTTACACCGACGATCAGAGCTTCCGCACGCTCAGTTGTTATCGGGACGTCGGCGCTTGGCCGTGGGTCAAGACACCGGCCATTGATCGACTGGCCTCGGAAGGCGTGCGGTTCACAACTTGCTACGGAGCGGCATGGTGCACGCCGAGCCGAGCTAGTCTGTTGACCGGCCGCTTTCAACACGGCATCCAGGGCGTCCAACTGACCGCGGTGCTGGAGGGTCATTACGATCCGCAGGTTTGTCGATTCTGGCCCGCCGAACTTCGCCGCAGCGGTTACTCCACGGCAATGATCGGTAAGTGGCATCTCGGGCACGACGCGGGTCATGGGCGCGATTGGGATCACTCCGTGGTTTGGGATCAGGCCGACATCGTCGGCGACTGGTACAACGACCAACTCCTCAGTATCGACGGCGCACCCAAACGCAAAGTGCCGGGCTACTCGACCGACGTCTACACGCAACACGCAGTGGACTACGTTCGTCGCGAGCATGAGAAGCCGTGGTGCCTCTGGCTCTGCTACAACGCGCCGCATCTGCCGAACACGGTGCATCCGCGCCACCGTGAGCAATACTCCCAAGCCGAGGTGCCGATCCCCGCCGAGGTTTTTGGCCCTCGTGATAACCGCCCCGCTTGGCAACGCACGTACACCCAGTGGAAGCCCGGCGAGAGCGGCGTACCGCAGTACCGCAACAATCCGCTCCCTGAAATGGTCCGCGGGTACAACCGGCTGGTGTCGGCCGTCGACGAGGGGGTCGACCAGCTTCTGGCAGCACTCACCGAGACAAAGCAACTTGACGACACGCTCATTATCTTCACTTCGGACCAAGGCTTCGCATGGGGAGAACACGGCTTTGCTTGGAAGGTCGGACCTTACGACGCCTGCTTGCGGGCGCCGCTACTCGTGCGTTGGCCGGGAGTGGCGATGGCGGGCGGCGTCTGCCCGCATCCGGTCACAATCGTCGACGTCGCATCGACCGTGGTTGCGGCCGCCGGAATAGAAGCACCGTGGAAGATGCACGGTCACGATTTGAGACCGTTGCTCGAACAACCGAATCGCGGGTGGTCGGAAACCGCTTTCATGGAGTTCACTCGCTGGGAGTTCGGCGAGCAGACCGACGGCGCTCAAGGACGGCCGGAACTGCGGGGCGTCCCGTGGTGGTTGTTCGTGCGACAGGGTCGCTACAAATACATCCGCACGTTGGTCGAAGACGAGATCGAAGAGCTGTACGATTTGGAGCAAGACCCGGCTGAGCAGGTCAATTTGGCGATGCGCGACGAACACCAAGCACGACTGGTTGAGTTTCGCGAGTTATTGCTCGCGGAGTTGCGACGCACGGAGTCAGGAATGATTGAACACCTGCCGCCGCCGCGATCGGCAACGAATTAGCCAGTTCGCCATCGTTGGCTCGCTTCCGGCAAACTCGGCTGCCTTAGTCGGACACTGTAACCGTGATCACCGATTGCGTACCGATAATCGTCGAGCGACTGATGCGTTCGGGCTTCGTGGTAGTAGGCGACGTAGCGACGCAAGAGTCACATCAGGTGCAGTCGGCCGAGAATAGATGACGTGATCGAGACATTCACGCCGGATCGTGCCGACCAAAGGTTCGACGTACGCGTTTTGCCACGAATTGCGCGTAGTAATTCGCCCCCCCCCGAATGCCCATCCCGGCAACTCGTCGGGAGAATTCGTCGCCGTGGATTTGGTCATTGTCGCAAACGAGATATCGCGGATCTGAGTCGAACTGAAGCGCTTCGCTCAGCTGCTGCACCGTGTCGCAGTGCAGTCCGGACCTACTGCCCACGCCAACAGATTGTGGCCGTCAAGTTTTGCAAAAGATTGAATCCCGTATAGTTGTGGACACGACCAATCGCAATTGCATCATTTGCATCAAGTTTCGCAAGTGCCTGTCTCAACATGAGTTGAGAAACTCTACCGCGCTTACATGGGGTGCAAGAGAGCCCCTCGTCTACCCAATCTGAGGAAATCCCCTTCCGAATGCTCCATGAACTGCACTCGACGTTCGACGACACGACACTGAAGGTCGCCCCTTAAAAGTAGCCTCCTCTGGCCGTCCCCCCGCAGCCTGCGAGGGTACGACAAAGGGCACTGCGAAACACACCAGTCGTCACAGCCAACGCCTCCGTGCCCTCTGCGAGGAGTGCGGTAACCTCCGGTTTGACGTCAACGGGCGAACGTCACGGCGTCCGCGCCGATGGGGCCGACCGCTCTCCGCCGAGTTGCTCGGTATACGCGGCGACAAGAAAAGAGGTGAGACTCGTGCGTGACCTGATGCAGTTCGCACCAGTCCGGAAACCGGCGGATCGCCCGGGCGTACGCTTCTCGCGTTTTGCGGTTCCGAATGGTCGCCGCGAGCCAGTCGACGTAGCGACGACACGCATCGTCGCCCGTGTCAAGGATCAGCGACGGCACTGCGCCAGCGATGGCTCGTCCGAGTTGACGATTGCCGGTGACGATGACATCACGCAACATACGTGACGGGGTCGGTAGCTCCGAGATATCGACAGTGCCAAAAGGACGTTATGGGTCACTCGCGACTCTACTGACGAAACAACTCGTCGTCGAGTCTTCGATGCGACAAAAAGATCATACAAGCAAGACGAATTCCTGCGGCTATTCGCCGACGCAGTGAAGTTGTCGACAACGACAGAACGCTCACATCGAACAAGTCGTTGCCGCGTTCGGATCAAAGTCGTATGTTGTGGGCTCGTCCGTCTGCTTGTCAATTGGGCTGATCTCAACATTACGCCTGTCTCAGTTTCAATTCGATTTCTTGAGCCTCTGGCAATTCGTCAATGACACAGGCACTGGAGCATATTGACCTCGACCGCCGTTTTCGCAAATTAGATTTAAACGAGCGGATAGAGCGCCGCGCGCTGAAAAGTTACGTCACCGCGTATTCGGCTGGATCGGACTATGGCTGGACGGATTTACTCGCACACCGCCTTGTCGTGATCCTTGGAGAACCGGGAAGCGGAAAAAGTTGGGAACTACGTGACCAACACAGGCTCGCCGTCGAACGGAAACAGAACGCATTTCTCATTCAACTAGAACGACTAGTAAATGAGTCCGTGAATTCCCTTTTGGACACGGGCGCGGCGAAGCGTTTTGATTCCTGGCGACGTTCGCGAGCGAGCGCGACGTTTTATTTGGATTCGGTCGACGAAGCAAAGTTACGGAAGCATAGCGACTTTCATACGGCAATCGACAGGTTGAGTCGTGCAATCGGATATCCGCAGCTTGAACGCGCGCGTTTTGTCATCACATCTCGAATCAGCGAATGGTTGCCTGGAGTCGACCAGCAAGAGGTTCTTGGTCGCTTCGGCATACGCTCCACTGCGGAACCGCTTTCGAGTTCACTAGATGATGGCGAAACGCATGGAGAGGTTGAGGACGATCGTGACCGATCCGACAAACCAGCACTTCTCGTGGTGCAAATCGAACCACTCGATCGAGAACGCGTACTCAGATTTGCAACGGCGAGGAAGTTACCACACCCCGAAAAGTTCGTTGCCGCTCTCGACGAACGATCTGCGTGGGATTTTGCTCGTAGACCGTTGGACGTCATCGATCTGGCGGAGTATTGGAGTGACCACGGCCGACTGGGAAGCCTGACAGAGATCGTTTCACATGACGTAACAATCAAATTGCGGGAAAGGATCGAACGGCAAAAGGCTGATCCCCTTTCCGAAGCAAAAGCCGCCGAGGGAGCGCGAGCATTAGGGGCGGCGTCCCTCCTATGTAGACGCATCTCTTTTAAGGTGCCGGATGACACTTTCGTCGCCCAGGACACGCTGGACGCGATTCAATGCCTTCCTCCGGACTGGATGCCCGCGGAAACGGGTGCGCTTTTAGCTCGACCGCTTTTCGATAGCGAGAGTTACGGTCAAATTCGATTTCATCACAGGCGAATTGCCGAGTACCTGGCAGCTCGATGGATGATTTCGCGAATTCACGATGGCTGCCCTGTTACGACTCTGAAGGATGTTCTGTTCGCCGTTGTGGATGGCGAGCTAGTGATGCGACGCAGCCTCGCGCCGATCACTGCATGGCTTTCGTCAGGCGAAATGCGATGGAATCAAGAAGTGCGCTCGTGGGTGCTCAAAGCAAGCCCTGAGATCTTTCTAGAGCTTGGCGATCCTGCGGCGTTGTCCGTCGCTTACAAACAATCACTTCTTGCAGCTATTGCGACGCGGTATCGAGATAGACGTCGCGTATGGCTTCAAACATCCAGAGATATGATCCGGCGATTCGCTACCCCGGATCTTAGCGATGACATTTCGCGGTATGTCTCCGATCGAACGCTCTCCACGGACGTGCGTAATGAATTTCTCTCGATTGTGCGCTTTGGGCCGCTTCCGACGTGCCTTGATACCGTCATTGGCATCATTACATCGGATGAAGAGCCCGATGATCTGAAGCAAAGCGCCGTGGCTGCGGTTCGCGATATTGGAACGACCAGCATCAAGCAGCGACTTCGAGAGTACGCTTCGACGACGCCTCACATGTCGAGCGCCCTTTCTTCGTTGATCTGCGAAGCGCTCTATCCTGAAGCCCTGGATGAATCGACATTCGTGTCGATTCTTCGCAAAGGAATCGTCAGTTCGGAACGGCAAGTTGATTCATGGCGGATCGTATCGCATCTCAAAGAATGCCATCCGTTGAAAAACGGCGGCCTATTGTTGGCTGAGCTGCTTGAATTGGCCCAAACGGCGCCGCATGTTTCGGTTGGCAACACATCAACGGGAATATCAGAACAGTTCGTGTGGATCGTCGATATTCTTCCCGTCGTTCTAAATTCGGTACTCTGCCAGCCGTCACTCACATCCCAGGAATGTACGGATGCGGCGAAGGCACTAATGATGCTCGGACGATCCGTCTTCTTTCTGCAACGACCTCATACCGAAACGAAAAACATCGAAAGATTGACTGCCTACCATCCAAGTGTGCGGCGTACTTGTTTTTGGAATGCTGTTTGGGAGTGTCGCACCGCGAATCCTCCAGAGACTGTTCACTTTCATAGTCTGTCTCGGCACCGATCCCTCGTCCATTGGGATCGGACGGACCTTGCATGGCTGTTGGAGGACGTTCGGACGTGTGCTGATGCGGCCGATAGAGAGCTTGCTCTCAATATCGCCTTGTATGCCTGGTCGTTTTTCGGACGAAAAGCGAGCGAACGGCGCCAGATCAGGCAAGCGGTAAGTGCAAACCAGACGCTACGCACAATCGCGGAGACGGCATTCCGATCCGCTCGGTTTGCCCGCCTGCGACAACTTAGGTTCAATCTTAGTGATTCATATTGGTGGGAGACGTGGAAGACTCGTCTGATCGACCGCCCGAGGCGCTCTTTGCGGCGCCTGCGAGACCAATGGATGTTCTACCGGCATTTGAGAGTTCTTAGTTCCGGACGAAAGACGGGCTGGCTGTCGTTTCTCTGCCAAGAGACGGATAAGGACCGTCGCCATTGGGCACCGAGCAATTGGGATGCTTTGAAAAAAAAGAGAGGCCGGTTGATTACATGGGCTGCTCGTACAGGATGCAAAAGGGCATGGACGCACTTCGAGCCGGAGTTGCCGCACGAAAAGCCCGTGCCAAATGAAACAGACCACCGCGTCGTCGTGGGACTTGGAGGCCTACAAGCGTCTATCGTCGATAATGAACTGAATTTCGACGACTTAACGGCCCAACACGCCGAACTCGCGGCACGCTATGCAGTGAACGAACTCAATGGATTTCCCGTCTGGTTCAATGCTCTCGCTCAGCGGCATCCCGAGCCTGTCGGCAAAGTACTTCGGGCATGTGTTGAGGGGGAATGGAAATACCCTGCTGACAGATACCTTGCGAACGACGTGCTTGCTGATCTTGCGTGGGTATCAGGAACACTGGCGAGTCTTGTTCGTGATACAGTACTTGATCAATTGACAATCGGCGATCCATATAATCATTCAATTCTCGAGCAGGCTCTCTCGCTATTGCTCAAGTCGGGTAGTTCAGTCGCCCCATCTCTTCTCAGGATCGCTATTGATCGGTGTGGAACGCTTTCAATCGACCATTCAGCGTTCACATTGTGGTGCGCCGTCGGCCTGCAAGGTGACGCAGACTCTGTTGTCTCGATATTGGAATCGCGACTTCATGGTCAATCAATGGCGGATGACGTCATGATTTCTATTTGCAATATGCTCGACGGCGAACGTCGCGAGCGATTGCCAATCGTAGCGGAGCCGAGTTTCCTCACCTCGAAAGCGCTGCGGAAACTGATTCCATTGGTATACCGTCACGTTCGCTCGTGCGACGATCTCGATCGTAGCGGAGGCGCGTACTCACCCACGGCACGCGACGGTGCGGAGTCGTTTCGCAACAAACTGCTGACGCAGCTGAGCCGCATTGATGATCCTGGTGCCGGGAATGTATTGCGAGAACTGATTGAAGACGCGTCGTTGCTTCCCGAACGCGATTGGATGCGCCACTTGCTCGATGAGCGCATCGATATTGACGCCGATGGTCTCCCTTGGACTCTTAACGATGTTCGTGCGTTTGCCACTGAACACGAAGCGAGCCCTAAATCTGACCACGAACTCTTCAAAATTGTGCGCAAGCGCCTTGAGGAAATCAAATACGATGTTGAAGCGTCTGACAATAGCCTTCGCGAAGAAGTGCATCGTAACGATAACGAATCGGGACTTCGACGTTGGCTCAAGAGAAAACTTGAGGAGCGAGCACGTAGTCGATATACCTGCCCGCAAGAGGCTGAGATTGATCAGGATCAGCGACCTGATATCCGGATTGAGAATCCTGCGACGGCGCCTGTGTCGATCGAAATAAAGTGGGCCTTCGCATGGACGCTCCCGCAACTTTTAGAGAGATTAGAGAATCAACTAGTCGGCCAGTACCTACGAGCGCACAAGTCTCGGTTTGGGATTTACGTCGTGGGCATGACTGGGAATAAACAAAAGTGGGAAACTGGCGTTGGCACCGAGTCCGTAGATTACGAAGGGGTTATTCGGCTTCTTGAAGAACGCGCTCACGAATTGCTGGCGAATGATGGCGTCGAGGGATTGGTTGTCGTCTCTATCGACTTTCGACGCCCTGCTGGCGATTAGCGACACTCAACGCGTCGATCGCGCTACGTCCCTCAGCTAGACTCCTAGGAGTAAAACGGCAATACGTCGAGACCCGCATGCGTCGCGTCGGACTCTTTTGTTCTTGCTCCGGGGTGCCGACTGAGTCGCTTGAATCGGCCTGCCGCCATATCAAGACGTTCCCCTGCTCGGCGATGACGTAGCCGCAATTTTCGCAAGCGCCCCCCGGTGCATCCGGATCGCCGTTCCACCGCAACTTCGGCCGGTCGCAACAGTAGGTTGATTCCACCTGCTCGCGGTGATCCGTAGACTGTTTCGCCGCCGCCGACGTGCCATCCTTCGTGTCGCCGAACGAAGCGCCGCAAAGTGGATCATGCTGCCGTCGAAGGGCGTTTGGAGAGCCAGTGCTCGAATGCGACTCCCCTACTGACGCCGGAACGCTGGCTCAAATGCTCCAGCTTATTGAAGAGGAATTCGGCTGCCGGATGAGAGAATTGTTCGCGGGCTATGGTTGGGGAGGAACCTCTCCATCATAGCGCGTACACGTGGGCGAAACCACGATAGAATCATGACCGGCAACAATTGCTAGCTTGCTTATGAGCATTTTATGATTCGCTTCAATCAACGAACGCCATTGTTGTCTCAGCTCCGGCGTCACGGACTTGAGTTCGATCAAAAGCTCATGCGAGCGGTTGAGGTTTCCGCAAGTTGTCCGGACTTAAAGCCGGAAGATCGAGGTTTTCCCGACTCTTATTTGACGCTGGCGCTGTACCGATTGAATACGACGCTCACTAGACTGATCGACTTAGACGAGAGTCGCTTGAATCTTTTCCATGAATACAGTTCGGCACCGAAGTGCGAGCCTGCGGAGGTCAAGCCAAGCGCGCGGTTATGTTCGATACTCGACGTTGCAACTGCACTTGCAACCCCAGGCAAGACAATTGGAGTCGGCCATTACTTGCGGGCAATTATCAATGTCACGCGGACCAATGGCGAGGAGCCCGCGATTGGATTCACGGATCAGGTTCTCCACAGCACCTTCTCAATCGAGACGTTGATGTGGGGGCTCGGCTACCACGCATGGACTCCGCTCGCAAAGGCGCCAAAGGTACAAGAGTTGTTCGCTGCCATCGAAGGGCAAGAAACTGCCGAGGACATTCCCTACCTTCTGACGACGGAGGGAAATCGTATCGTCTTTCGCGCGATGAGCATCCTCGACCCATACTTACTAGCAGGAGCAAACGGGGAGGCGCGGCCCAACCTTGCAGTTCTGTCCCATTTCAGGGAGCAGTACGGAAGCGTAACTCCGTCCGAATTGATGGAATTGGAAGATCTCATCAATCATCCACGAGCGAAAGAACTGGATCTTCAGCTTTTCTTTGAGAAACATCCGCAGTTTTTTCGGCGCTGGGACAAGCGTGATGTTTTCCCCCACATCTACCTCCGTCGCGAGGACGACGGACCGTTGGTGCCGGATTTCCTTCTAATAGATCCGGAAGCGCAACGGGCGACCATTCTCGATCTCAAGCTTCCAAGCGAGAAGCTCATACGTCGACAAAAGAATCGTGATCGGTTTTCAGCCGCGGTTTTAGAAGCCCAAGCGCAGTTACGCGAGTATCGAGACTGGTTCGAGGTACGGAGCAATCGCGAACAGCTTAAAGCACGATTAGGAATCGAAATCTATCGCCCGCAATTGGGCGTCATTATAGGGTCGTCTTCTGAATTTCGAGATGCATTCGACCGTCAGAAATTAAGTGACAGTCTCCAAGGTATAGACATCGTCACGTATGACGACATCGTTGCGAGCGCTCAGCAGCGCCTTTCGATAATCCGATCGGCGCGAACATAGCACGTTGGTTTGCGGACTAAAAATCTTTCCCGCATGACTCAGCTTGTCTCGATACCCAGGAGCGCAGTGCGCAAAAATGAAGACGCGTCAATCGTTCTCCACGCCCGAAGACTTCCTGTCACAGCTACAGACAGAATATGCCGAATCGGCCCTTGAAGGCGCGCCCGACTCGGAGTTTATGGCCAGAACCCAAGCAGACCTGAATGCGCTTGATAACACGGTGACGTACACGGCCGAACAGTTACGGAGCATGGCGGTTGTCGGTGCGCAACTTAAGGAGCACGTATACGGCTCCCTCGCTGCAGACATGGCGGCTCGCATCGTCCCGAACATCGCCGTGGGCATTCTCGACACAGGCGAGGCGAACGCTGCGATCTTCAAGAGCCCTGACGGCAAGTACGCCATCTTGCTGAACAACGGTCTCCTGCTTTTACTCAACAAGTTCGTCAAGCTTATGATCGCCTGGGAAGATCCAGGACGGGTGATTTATTGCAACCGAAAGCCAGCAGAGGAATTGACTGTCGGAGAACTTCGCGAGTTCCTGCCGGAACTGGTGGAGACGTACAAGCAATATGGCGCACCGCACGGGGCCATGCTTAAGCTAGCTCCGTACGTTGTCGGTCGACAGTCCTCGCTGCTTCACCTTATGGAGCTATTCATTGTCTGTCATGAGTTAGGGCACTTTCTGAACGGCGATCTAGATAACGAGTCCGACTTCTGCGTTGTCGAGGATAGACCGTGGCTGCGAAAGTTCGAGGAGAATAAGGACCACGCAATCGAGTACGCCGCTGACGCAACCGGGTTTCAATTACTGCAAACGGTGCTGCAGGCAATTCCAGGAAATTTCAGTCCACTGAACGGTCTCCAAGCGATCATCCTCTTGTTCAATCTATTCTTCTTACTAACCGAAGACGAATCGCCCTCGCATCCCAATCCTCGGACTCGTAGCGTCAGAATAGCACGACAGTTCTTTGGAGAGAGTTTCGCAGACGCTTTGGAGAGCTCATACGAGAACCCCGAATTGCTCCGTGCGCTGTTTCCGAAGGACTAGGTCGTGTTGACGGTCACGTTGAGTAGGGTCAATGCGGCGGCAAGATGCGTGAACGCGAGGTAGTTGCGTGCTGATTTGTCGTATCGGGTGGCGACGCGGCGATGTGCTTCAGGCGATTGATGAAACGTTCGGCAAGGTTGCGAAGCTTGTACTTGCGTTTGTCGTAGTTCCGCGGCGTCCGTCGGTTGCTGCGAGGCGGGATGACGGCCCGGGCCCATGGCAGCGGATGACGGCCACCAGCACGTCCGAATCATAGCCTTTGTCGGCGATCAGCCTCTCCGCGGAATCGTAAAAACAGTCAGCATCGAGGTGGGCGACAAGCATCTTGCTCTCCAGCGGCTCGACACAGTACAATTCCACTGTACGCATGTCGACTATCGGTTGCCAGCACCGCTATGCCTTAGGATTTTTGCCCATGTGCGGACGTTTCACCCTGCGCGCCTGGCTCGGCGATCTCGCCGCCCAATTCGCCCTGGACGCCGCGTTGGAATACGAGTCTAGCGAGTTTCAGCCGACAAACGACGTTCCGATCGTTCGGATGATGGACGGCAAACGGACGCTGACCAATGCGAAGTGGTGGATCATTCCGTTTTGGTCGAAAACGGGGACGCCCGACTCGCGATACCCTTCGTTCAATGCCAGGGCCGAAACGGTCGCGGAAAAACCTACCTATCGCGAACCGTTCAATAAGCGGCGATCCCTCGTGCTGACGGACCGCTGGTTCGAGTGGAAGGTGGTCGGGGGCACGAAGAGCAACCCGGTCAAGCAGAAGTACATGATGCACCTGTCGGATCAACGTCCGTTCGCGTTGGCGGGACTTTGGGATCGGTGGGAAGGGAACGGGGAAGTCGTAGAGAGCTGCACGGTAATCGTCGGCGATCCGACCCCGGCGCTCGCCGGGTTCCACGATCGAATGCCTATCGTGCTTCCGCAGGAACTCCACGCGGCATGGCTCGCCCCCGAGCTTCAAGAGAGGAAGCCGCTGGGCGCCCTATTGGAGCAATTTGACGTTAAGAGCGTGGTCGGTTCGGCGATCGGCGAGCCTAAGGCGACCCGGTCGCCTCGAAAAGGAAAAAACTAAGGGATCGTTCGATATGGCTGGAGATCATTTTTTGATCGAGATTGCGAACATGTTCGATGCGGCGCATGTCATTGAACTCGTAAATCGGCAGACCTACAGGGAGGCGTGATCGTGGCAGAGAATACCAGTGGCGCGGTTCTGGAGAGCACTGCGTCGGACGAAGAAAAACTGTGGAAAGCAGTGAGCGAAGAAGTTATCTACGCGCACGCGTATTGGAAGCTCTACGAGGGGCTTTTCCGGAAGTCGAAAGAAACCATCGCCGTCCTAAATAAGGTGGCTGGCTTCGGATGGCGGGCAATCCACGATTCCCTCGTTAGTTCGATTATTCTGCGGCTCACCCGAGTGATGGACCCCGCTCGTAACGGCAAGAACGAGAATTTGTCTCTCGCGAGGCTTGTCGATGTAGCCATTATTGGCAAGGACGAGGAAACCGTCTGCAAGTTGAAAGCGGACCTCGATCGCATAAAGGTGGAACTCGAATCGCTCAAGTTCCATCGAGACAAGCGTCTCGCGCACAACGATCTTGAGTGTCGACTGGATAAAAAGCTGGCTCCCGCTTTGCCGCCTGAATTGTTTCAGACGGCTCTCGCGTCAATTTCCGAAGTGATGAACGAAATCGGCAAGCTGCTTGGCAATAATTACAGCATATTTGACCCGGTGATGGAGCCGGATGCAGTTTCGATCGTCATGCATCTTGAGGATGGCTTGGCGATGAGCGCGCTAAAGCAGCGAGTGCGGATGAAGCAAATATCGGCCGAGGAGCTTTGGCAGGAGTTTCGGAAACTAGCCTTTGAATATTGATACCCTTCCACAAAAAGGCGACCTATGGGCATGACACCGAAAGAGTACCAGGAATTGATCGACTTGCTCGATGGCCGCATCGATGAGCTCACAAAACCCATTCCGAGCCAGCAGATATTGAGATTCGCGGAAGCGATTCGATCGGCCGAATGTAGCGACATGGATTCCGTCGGAACATACAGCGACGACGACTATTCAAATCTGCTCGAGGCGGAGCAGATTGTGAAGGAGGTGCTTCCGTCGATCCTCGAAAACATTCGAGCCTATTCGATCAAGCCGACGGATGGCTGGCGGTTCGAATCGGTCACCGCCGGCGATGGCGACAGCGGCCTGTGTTCGATTTGCCGGAGTCCATATCAGCATTTCAAAGAGACGGTCGCGGTTCATTGTCTCGATATGCATCCGAACGCTTATCACGGAGTATGCAGAGAATGCGTGCGAGAGTACGCGCCGCTGGAATTTGTCGAAACCGAAGGCGTCGACGAGTGGCTTCAGCGCAATGCCGACGTATGTGATCAACGGGAGGACGATGGGAAACGCGAGGAACAGCGGAAGGATCTGATCGACGCGATTCGCCAGCACGCTCACTCCACGCATTACTTCGCAGATATCGTCGGGAATGCGGCCAAATGGGCAAAGGGTGCGTTCGGAGAGTGGCGGTAGACCGATTGCCCGTGGTTCGCAAGCGGTGCATTCGACCGACCAACGCGACCGGGCGCATGAGAAAAACCCGCCGGTCGGGAGCTCGAATTCCGGCCGCAACTCCTGCTTGGATTACGCCCGAACTCGTGGCCTAGACAATCCGCATCTGGCGACCGCTTTGTACCGAAATGCACGTGTCGATGGACGCGGAATCTTAGAAACTGACCCGATTCTGGCCGAAAACGTGCGGCGTATCTTCCAGCTATTCGCGTATGAGACTTGCACGCTCGACGTCGTTGTCGAGATCGATCCTGAGTTCGTTCGATTCCGCAAAGCCCGCGGCGGACAAGCGACGCCGCGCAACTAGACGGCAAGCTCACCTCTGAGCAAGTCGAGATGAGTATGAGCCGGACCCGGACAAGATGTAGGCGCGGTAATGACTAATTCACCGACGGCCCGATTACAACTGAACGGCTTGAAGGCGATCTTTCGGACCCAAATCAAGCCGGAACTAAACAAGCTCTACACGGAACCTCCGACGCTAACGGATGACGGCGACTGGGGGTGGTTTTGTCGCGAACATGCGCTGCATACCTATTTCCTTGCGAAGCTCTTTGGATTTCATGCGACGATTCGACGTGGTGATTTGATCGGTAAGCTGCCGAGCGGTGGCGGTATAAATTCGGCCGGATGTTCTTCTGACCACGTGTGGTGCCAGATTGAAGACGTCGTTCCAGTAGATTTGTCCGCGACTTTTGAATACTTTATCGGCTTTCCGTCGATCGCTCTCGTCTTTGGCGCAAGGGAAGGCAGAACAGACGTAGTCGACTATGTCGCGGAACATTTTGATGGCTACGCCGTGAATAGAGTGCAACGCCCCGTACTTGCCTACCGCGAGAAACAAATGGTAGCTCTAACTGACCAACAGTTGTTAGATGATCCGTACTCGTTTCTAAATCCCGGCGGGTGGGGGAAACAGTTCGGTTTGGACATCTTCAACAAAATCACGCTGCACCTGTTTGAAGTCGCTTGCGGTCGTTCGCAGCGAATGTTGGTCGGACGGCGCGGAACGGAAGCGGATCTAAGAACCATTCGGGCGCGTTATCCCGATGCAACGGGAATGATAAAAACTGCGCTCGGGTACAAATAATGCCCATCTATCCCGCGAGAACTAGGTGCTGAACGGCTCGGTCCAGCGACGTAGCCCCAGCGCGGAAAAGTTCAATTGCCGTCCAGTTGCCCCGACTAGAATTACGACGACTGTGTTTGTGACTTGCAGCAGAAGTTACCATCTTCCTCGTACGCCATGTTGCAGAAGAGGCATTTCGAACGCGGGGCGAGAGAAATCTTCTGACCTGGGAAATGGAGTTGGGTGTATTCCGTGTGCTCGTCGCAAGAGAAGAGGGCGATGTTCCGCTTGTAGACCCATGCTCCGTCCCGGGAATGTGCGCCGGCCTTGGATTGACGTTCACGGATGCAGGCAGCGCAGCGGCACGTGTCGGGGTGAGGCACGGTTTTAAGAGTAGCGCCTCTTACGTTTGAATACAAAATTAGATCGGCTTCGACGAAATCATTTCGTTGTCTCTAAGGGTCGCGAGAGCACGTTCATCGCATACCCATCCGTTGTCTTCCTCGACGAAGCCGTGCTCCCTTAGATACGCCTTAGCATCTTCCAAGTCGCAGACCTTGGCGTCTGGATGCTCTTGGGTGAGGTGCGTCGAAACCCACCCGAGATCAATCTCTACTAGGTAACCTTCAGTCATCGAATAACTCCAAATGAACGAGCCGTTTCGGCAGATCGAGGAACTGCTTTCCCTTGCACGCACGCCAGAATACTTCGGGCGAGACATTGAGTCGCTTCCGAATTGCTTCCGCTTTCTCCGGCATGAGATCCCGAAGAAAGATCCGCTTCGTGGCGGTGTAGTGCTTGGCGTCCTCGACGAGATGCCGATGCTTTCTGCCTAGCAGCTCCTTCATCCGCTTCCGTTGATCGAACCTGCGGTTGTAGACGCTGTTCTCGCGGTAGAGGTAGCTGATGAAATCCGGGTCGAAGACATCCTCTTCTTCGAGGGTCATGATCCACGGTCCCTCGCCCCAGTGCCTGTTTTTGGTCGCTTCGAGGGTTTCTCCGATCCCTCCGAACGCGATGGCTTGCTCAAATTCGACGCGAACCGTTGGCGAGCGCTTACAGTCCTCCAGCGTGTACCTGCCTTTATCGAGCAGGCACTGGATGAACTTGTTGCGAGGACAGCCATCGACAAGTGCTTTGGCGATTCCCACCGTTCGTTCCGCTCGAATACGAAACTGATCGTCAGTCTCGGCCGGGAAGCGCAGCGAGTGCATGGCCACACTTTTGCGCCCGGCGGTCATCGCTTCTATTGATCCACAACATCGATCGGTTACTTCGTTTGTCGGACGACAGGAACGTGCCTCAACTTCTCTAGCACCTTCTTGCATTTGTCTTGGGGAAAGCCCGCTGGCTTCCAACGAAAATTCACTGAAGCCTGTGAATAATCCGTGCTATCGAACCCTCCTCCGTTGACAAGTTTCCCCATACACCGAATGTCAAATTGTCCGTAATGCCAGCGGTCAGCTCGGTCCGTCGCCTGGAGCTGGGTCATTTGATCAAGTAGTCCTCTGACGATTGACACCTCCACGATATGCTCCGGGAACAGCTTTTCTCCGAGGACATAGTCGTCGCGCGTCGCATCTTCATACGCCCACGGAGTTGGCTTACGCTGGCGTTCTTCAGGTTCGCCAATCATATCTATGAAACTGAAGCCGAGGCGTGTTTCTAACCTGATGTCGCCGATGGGCTCATCGCCGACATTCTTGAAAAGTAGCCGTGGATTCAAACGAAAAAAGTCGTCCACATCGCTGAGCGTAAGCACCTGCTCATCGAAGATCGGGCTTTTTTGGAGAAGCCCCTCCGGCACATCCTCCTGGGCTGGCACAGAATCGATCATTACCAGCTGCGCGCGGGTTCGGCCGGAAAGCCGGTCGTAGTTCCTATTGGATGTCGTTGCGTTCCAGATGGTCCCGGAACCACTCACGAGGCTGACGAAAAGCGCGAGCCACGCCACCCAATTAGTAGTTTTCTTTTCAGGTTTCGGGGCTGATGGCACCTCCGGCGGTGCAGGGGCCTGCGACGCGGGAGCGGGGACGGCCTGTTGCGCAACCGAAGTTTTCGTAATCGGTCTTTTGCGTTTCTTTCGAGACATTCCCGCTGATCTGCCCCCGTTATGTTCCATTTAACAACGAAACAACTGACGGAATATATCACACGAGCAACCACCCCTGAAGGCCCGTTCGGTGCGCATGAAAAGTGCCTCCCATCCGAAGATGAGAGGGGGTGGTCCTACACGAGTTCCCAGGCTGCAACCGCACGCGCCGTGCTTTCGCAGATGATGCGGTCGACGACCTTGGAACCGGTGACCTTGGGCGGAAAACCTTTCTTGCTCAGCCATTCGAGCAGATTCTCCGCGGTTTCGGCGGCCTCCTGCCATTCGGCCTTCTCGATCTCGTCCTTCAGAAGAAGCCAAGCGGCGTTCGAGTCCATGAATCCTCCTTTCGGATAGTCGTAACGCCGGAATGCCCGCGGCGGAGTTCTGTTTTCACTTTGCCGAGAATCTGTCCATTTATCACGACATCAGCAACTGAACGCCTAGAAGCTTGTTGTTTCGCAGCCTGGGCACTGCGGTCGCGTCTTAAATGAGGTTGACCAGAACCACGACTTGTCCTTGGAGTACGTTTCGAAGCTTCCGAGGGGAGTTCAAGTCCATTTTCGATCAATCGCTAATTCGGCATCTGCTTCCGCTTGCATCACTGATAACTCTTTTTCGATAATTTCCCCTGTAAGTGCCAGCATTCGTTCTCGTGCACGGTGATGAACGGCTCTCAACCTGTGTTCGCCGTTTCGCAGCAGGGTTTCAAGCTGTGATTGGCGCTGCGCAAATCTGAAATTCAAAGTTTGCCGCTCAACGGCCGGTATTCCGAGATTCGAATTGAATTGGAACCTCGCTTCGACGGTCCGGCGCCAAGCCAGTAGCGACGCGGTAAGCGTCGGTCCGAAGCCCGGAATGCGCGCGACTCGAGCATCCGTAACGTCGAAGGCAGTCTCGATCCCAGCCGACTCTAGCGTTGCCTTTCGACCTTCGCCGATTTTTTCGATCTTGTGATCGGAAATGAAAACGGACTGTAAGTATTGATTCTTTTGCCTCTGATATGAGTCCCGCTCCAGGTTTTGCAACTCACCTTGGTAGTCACCGCGTAATTGTCGGACCTGCTCACGAGCTTGCGTCAGCCGCGCCAACTCTTGCTGAAATTCCTGATCGAACTCTTTGGCCGACGAGGTCCATTGCGCTTGTACCTTAGCTAACTCAGCACGATTGCGCCGAACGGCCGCGCTTCTGCGACGCGCTTCCGACCAAATTGGCGACATCACGTACATGCCAAGCCACCAAACTAGGAAAACCACGGCCACCGTCGTCGCCAGATAAGCGACGAACGGCAAAATCAGCGCGGTGGCGAGCGCTAGGACCGTTGTGGTACTTGCTACCCAGCCGACGTACTTGCGCATGCCGGGCGCCGGTTCGAGCGGCGGTAACGGCGTCGGAGTGATCGGGCGCGGAATCGCATACGGCATTCGGCCGAAAAACGTACTTGGGCGCGGAACATTGGCAATGGCGTTCCACAGCGGACCGACGTCGAGCGTGAACTGAAAAGTTCCTGTCCCGGTGGCCGCGATGGTGATGGAGGCGAAGAAGTTTGGTGCCCCGGCCTGCACGAGCCGGCACCACGGGCATTGCGATAGGACCGACTCGAAGCGGTGCCCACGGTCATTGGGACATGAACTCAGACGTCCCTTGAGCGCTGACAAGTGTTCGCGCCACTCGCGGGCCGTCGGCCGGCCGCCCGCTTCGGAGCCACGCACAAATGCCCGCTCAAATAAGTTCTGGACCGTCGGCGCGAGATCTCCGACGGCAAGCGTCCAGGGAGGACGTTCCATTTGCAATGCCGCCGCGGACCTTCCGTAGGCGAAACGAAACTCGCTCACGGCGCGTTCGACGGGCATTTCGCCGCTACCTAGGAACCGGCCGGCGAACGGATGCCGTCCCATGAACAGCAGATGAAAGACGAGGACCGCCAGACCGAAATTGTCGTGATTCGGCGTGCGCGTTACCGACCGGAATGACTTACCCTGCAGTTCCGGAGGGGTGAAATGCACGACGCCGACTTCGCACGGCATAACTCGTCCATTGGCAGAAAACTGAAACGAGTCACAGTCGATCAGAAAAACGGTCCCTTGTTTTGAAACGAGGACATTGCCTTGGTTGACGTCACCAATCACGCACCCGAGGGAATGCAATGCCTCGAAAGCGGTCGCGCAATTCATCGCCGTATGGACAAGAAAGACCCAGTCCTTGTCCGCATACTTGAGCTTGCGGTGCGCGGGACTGTAGAGGTTGTGAATCTCCTCATGGTCCCGTACGCGCGGCATGAGTATCCCGGAGACCGGACCGTTCGGCCGTGAGCACAGCGTATCGGAAGGCCACGCCGCCATCGTTGCGATGCCGTTTGCTTGGGCGGCGACCATCGCACTCAACTTAGCCGCCTTTTCCGGCGAAGGCTGGGACTTGTAGGTTTTAGCAACCAAGTGGGCGTTACCGCGGACCTCGTAAACGGTCCCTTCACCCCCGGCGCCAATCTCATCGCCCAACTCGACGGGGCGGCCTTGAGGATCAAATAGTCTCATTGCCCTTGCCGCAGCGCTTGGCGAGTACCAGCGTCTTATCGTCGTCCGTTCGATCGTTCACGGCGGCCGAACCAAGAAAGCCCGCCAGAGGTGCGAATAGTTCCTCGGCCGCTTCGCTACCGCCAAGCGTTTGAAACATCGGTGCAAAAAAAGGTCCGTGTACTCGTTGTTCGGAGTACGTGAGAGCAAGCATCTGCAACCCGTCGGTTAAAAGAGCGACTTCATCAATTTGGTTTTGCTCTTGGGCGAACTGCAATCGCTCGATCGCCGTGGGATCCGTGATGAAATACGTCGTGTTCGCATAATCGCCGTTCTGCGGCCAGAACACATGGCGATAGGCGCCGTCGGTTTCGACGACGATCACTCCGTCACCGATTTGAAAGAAGCACGCTTGCCCTTCACCCACAATTGCGAACAGCAGGGTCGTCGCTAACTCGCGTACGGCCACATCGCGTTCCGCCGCCAAATCACCAAGTCGGCTACGGATTTGTTCGATCCATTGTTTGACATCCGTCGACGTCAATCCGGATAGCGATTGCTTTTCTTCGAGCCATCTCGCGGCCTCCGTGATCGCCATCTCGCAGGCGCATTTTGAAGCCAGTTCTGAATATAGGGCGCTCCCGGCCCCGTCCGCACAGGCCAGAAGCACGAATGTCTCGGAAGGCAGTTGAAGCGTCGTTGCCAAGCAGTTGTCTTGGCAGTCTTTGCCGCTTCGCTCATGCGAAGTTCCGCGAACGCTCTGATAAAGCAACTTCCACATACGGTCGGCTACACGCTGGCCCAACCGCTCGGTGTGACGGGGTTCTCAAGTTTAACCTCTTCTCCCGGCGTAGACCTTGAGACGGACTGCTGCGAATTGGACAGCCAGTTGAAGAGATCGCGGAACCGCACGCCCTTTAGCTTGAGCGGCTCTCGGACCGACAGTTGTTTCAGAATGTCGAAGTTGGCCTCTGCGGTCCCCACGGAGAAAAATGAGAAGGCTTTCGCAGATTCACCCTGCTTTACTCGTTCGGCGGCCGTTTGCCAAGCGTCGGTCGGCGCGCCGTCAGTGATCAAGAATATCCACGGTCGGTAGAAGAGTATGCCATTGGAACGATAGACCTGCTTGCGCTGGGTCACCATGTCTATGGCCTGATTGATCGCCGCGCCCATCGGCGTGTACCCGTTCGCCTGCAGGGTCGGCGGAAAAAACTGTTCGGCCGTGGTGAAGTCGCAGACCGTTTCAACCCGTTCGCCGAACGTGACAATCGCAACTTCGACTCTCTTCGCGGCCAAGCTATCTGCCGCCAATTCATCCTTATAGCCGACTAGCCCTGCATTGAGTTCCGCGATCGGCTCGCCGGCCATCGAAGACGAAACATCGAGCAGCAACACGCAAGGCACCCGCGGTTCAGGGTTTTCCGCGAAGCTGTTTGTTCCAAAGGGGACTTGCTCAAAGGTCATGGGCGGCTCCGTTTCTGGTCTTTTGTAACGCACAGGCTACGGCACGGTTCGATTGACTGCAACTGTCATAAACAGTTGCCGGCCCTAACCCGGTGTCGTCGTAGCTTGGGATGTAACGGACGAGATTTCCCACCGGGTAGTTAATGACACTTTTTCTTTGACGACGTTCGAATTTTACGATAGGTTCGCAGCCGGTTCACAACTAACAGGAGGCGGACTATGCCTGCGATCGTGGAAGCGTATCTTGTCACTTTCGGCTGGGCAATTGTGGGCTCAGTTGCGATGGGCATCGGCATCGTGATCGCCCTCAAGCTCTTTACATTGACGACACGCGACGTTGATGAATGGGCTTTGATCAAGCAAGGAAATATTCCGATCGCGATTGTGTTGGCCTCCGTGATTGGTTCGTTGGGTTTTGTCGTCGCTTCCGCGATCAGGCCTTAGCACGAGACAGCATCATGTTCGCACTGCGTCTTTGCGTATGTTTGGTCACGATAGCGACCGCTTCGTTGTCCGAAGCCAAAACTGTTCACGTGCGCGGTTACTACCGCAAAGACGGCACCTACGTGCAGCCGCATACCCGGAGTTCTCCGGGAAGCGGAAGCTATACGAGCGCAGAGCCGCCGCGGACGTCGCGTGTCACGACTCCCCCACCTGACGAACCGCGGACAGACTATCGCACAACGGCGAGAACGTCCGCACGCACAGTTCCGCGGTATGCATCAGGCACCTTGAGCCCGACCACCGAATCTCATGGCGCATTCCTCTCACTAGGTGAACCGGAACTGGAACCGCCGCCAAAAAAGTCATTAAACGACCTTGAGCCTTCTCCGCTTCCGCCGCCCCGGCTTGCATACCATTTTCCGTTTCGACACTGGACGGATATTTCCGGTAGGTTTTCCATCTATGCTCGATTAGTGTCGCTAACCGGTTCCAACGTGAAATTGGCGCGCGAGGATTTGACGACGATCGATGTTGCGCGCAGTGTGCTCAGCGCTGCGGACATCGCCTACCTAGACGGCCTCTTGCACGTCTCACATTGATTCGCGATCGCGGCGCCACGACAGATTACGTGGGATAACTTCCGCGGCAGGCTATCGTGTTGGCCGGATTTCAAAAGTCGCTCGATGTGCGACTCAGGAACCGCACGCGGAACAGGCCTCATATCGCCGCTGCGCGTCGCCGAGCGAAATCGGAATCGCGCTCTTAGAAAGGTGTCGACAGCCGGCTGAGTGATATTTCGAGCCGGTGCGAGTCACATAGATGGTCGCGTTCGACGCGCCGTCGAAAGCGGCCAAGGGTGCTGGTGCGACCACCGGTGCGGCCCGGGTCATTGGATTGGTTGCGGCGACGCCGGAATTGCAGACGCTACATGGTGAGTAGCGGCCCTTCGCTTCATCAAGGGGTATCGCCCGTCCACTTTTCGACAGATGGCGACAATTGGCCTGATGATATTTCGTCCCCGAAGTGGTCACATAAACGAACGAGCCACCGTTGGCTGGAGCAGGTTGTTCGAGAGCCGTGGCTGCGATACCGGCATCATGTCGAAATTCCCAGGGCGGAACAGGCCCTTTAGCACTCCACAAACCGACTTTGCCGGTTCGGGCACGAACCTCTGCCAAGGACAGTTCGGCTTCATTGTTATGCTCGGCATAATGCCAAGCATAACCCCCGGCGATCATGTCTAAGTTGACCCACAACGGTCCGACATAGACGTGTCCTAGCGTCCGACCGTATTTGTCGCGACCAGTAACGGCAACGCGCACGTGCTGCAGATAAACACGCTTTGACAGTTCCTGCTTGGAACGCGTCCCCCAGGCTTGGTGCGATTCCGGAGCATCGATCCCCTCAAGGCGAACCTTATGCTGAGTCTTCGTCGCATCGAGAACTGTGATCGTGTCACCGTCACTGACGCCGATAACTTGACCCGTTAGCTCGACTTTGGAAATCTCGGAGGAAGATCTCGCCGGGATCGACGTGGGCCGCGACGCCGGCTTGCCTATACCGCTGGAACTTTGAAAGACCGCGTCTTGCGGAGCGGATGAACGAACGGGCGTCGCGCCGTCGCAACCGATGAAAAAGCAGAGTAAAACACTTCCGATGATCTGTTGGAGCTGCATCAACTTGGCCTTGAATGGCGATTGTCCATCGAAGTCTATTGTCTAGGGCCACGAAACCGTTGGAAGATAATGTGCCACTAGACTATTTTGCGTTCGCAAGCTTGCGATTCATTTCGTAGAGCTTGGACCAATGATAATCGCTCCACTTGACGTTGACTCCTTTCAAGCGAAGTGACTCGGCCAACTCCATGCGCCCCTTCATGTCGTTTAGCTCGCCCCAACTGTACTTATTCCAATCGACGTCGGCGCCGACGTAAGACAATTGCCCTGCAGCCTTGATGCGCATCTTCATGCTTTGCAGTTGGCTCCAAGAGTAATCTCGCCAATCGACGGCTTGGCCCAATTCGGCAAGCGCTTGCGCTTCACGCACGCGTCGATCCATATCGGAAAGCTCGTTCGTCGTATACCCGCGCCAATCAACGGAAACTCCTAAGCTAGCCAAGACGTTCGCTTGGCCGGCACGTCGATAGTCGTCGACGCGAGCTTCGCGTTCCCGCACCGACGAAGATGACGCTAAACTTCCGTCGCGGTTACCGCTTTCATTCCCTGCTATTGGATGGGCCGCGGCGTTCCGGCCTGACTTCAACGTCCAAATTGAAGTCGCACTCGACGCATCGGACGTGTGTGCAAGAGGGGTCGCGGTATGGCCGGAAGATACTCGCGCGCTCGTTGAGCCGTAGTTGTTACTAAGGTCTCCGTCCGGGGCGGTTCGCCAATGCGGGGCCACGTACACGCCGTCGGAGCGGACATAGCCCTGGACATATACAGGTGCGCCGTATTTGGGCGGCGGCGCGGTCTTGGTCCCAGGCTTGCCGGTGTAAGGATTGACGTTTCCGACGGTCGACCAGTTGTTGTAGAAATTGCCGTCGGGGCTGGACCGATAGTGAGGACGGACATACGTGCCGTCTTTACGTGTGTAGCCGCGCACGCGGACCTGCGCATCGGCAACGTCTGCGATGAAGAACAGGCCAAGTAAAGCAGCAACGTAGCGCAGAAAACGAGGCATCTCGCACCCCTCCAGTAAGGCAGCTGTTCCGCAAGCATACGTAATACGTCGCCGAAATTAAAAGAGTTTTCAGGGAAAATGTCGCGGCTGCTGGGCAGGGGTAAAACGACTACGCATTCGTAGTTGCAACGCCCGCGTGCAATGCATGGGCGCTCCTGCTGCCGGCCTTATTTGCCTAACACGCCGGGCAATTGATGTTGGGCTTTTCCCATTAGCACCCATTGCCCATTGAATAGAAAACACAATGCCGGATGAAAGCCCTAGCGGCTGTTTAGGAATGATATTGGGCCTGCTCGGCATCCGGCCGACATCCGCAAGACTTGCGGTGCCGAAGGAACTGCCGTTCCGGCGCCGTGACGACTTTCTAAGCCCTGCAGAGCGATCGCTGTTTGGCGTGCTTTGTCACGTTTTGGGATCGAATGCGGTTATCTGCCCGAAAGTGCGCGTCGCGGATTTGATATTTGTCGTGGACCGGCGTTCCAACCAAGGGCACGCCAACAAAATTGATCGCAAGCACGTGGATTTTGTCATTTGCACGACGGATACGGTCACGCCTCGCGTCATCATCGAACTCGATGATTCCAGCCACTCCCGAGCAGATCGTGCGGAAAGGGATGAGTTTGTAGATGCGGCCTTTCAGGCGGCAGGTCTACCGGTCGTCCGGATTCCAGCACGGCACCAGTATCAACCTGCCGAGATCGCGGCTCTCATCTTGCCGCATTGCACGGATCAGAAAGCAGCTGAGCCACAACCGCCGGCTCCTATGTTCTCAAGTGCCGTTCATTGCCCAAACTGCGGCAACGTGATGGTATTACGAACGGCCGGTCAAGGAGCGCGGGCGGGCGAAAGGTTCTATGGCTGTAAGAGCTATCCGAAATGCCGAACGATCTTGCCTTGCGCGGAATAGTCATTTACGTGTGCTAACAGCTCGCTCCTGAGCACCAATCGCGGGGCTTTACACTGTAGACCTACAAAACTAGCGTAGTGGATATTACCTATTCGCAATAAAGGTTTTTCACTATGGATAAGAAGTCGCGAGTTCCTAAAAACACAAAGACGGCGTCGACGTCCGATTCCAAAGTCAACAAGTCAGCCGCGATTCGCGACTACCTTGCCGCCAGTCCCGAAGCCAAGCCCAAAGAGATCGTCGCCGCCTTAACGGCCAAGGGAATCAACGTCTCGCCAAACATGGTCTCGATCGTGAAGGCCAAGACCAAGATCAAGTCAGCCCGCCACAAAGTTAAGGAATCTTCGGACGTCGGCTCCGGCAATGCCGATCGCGCCGGCGGCTTGGATGCGGTGCTGCTACTGTATAAGGCGGCCCAAGGACAGGACGTTTCCAAGCCGCGCGTCCGCCAAGCGTTTTTAACGCTCGTCGATCTACTCGGCTAAGCTTCCGAATAGATAAAGAAAACCACACGCCGCGCCGCCCCGCGCAGGGCGGCGCCGGCGTGCGGAGACTTGTTGACACATGCCGAGGTTTTAGCGACGGCGACGCGGATCGGATCGGATCCCGCCGTCGTAGTAACTGCAGGCTAGACAGACTAAGCAGACGAAGAAGAACCAAAACCAAGATTCGGTGACGAGGCCCGCGATGCCGCCGCACAAGAGTGCGGTATTGACGTAGGCCTGATTCAATTTGTGGCGCGCCCCCATGAGTTCGCTCCCGGGCGAGTTTTTGTGAGGCCGGAGACGGCAGCCACAGCCGCCGCTCGGTGGATCCGACGCGATGAACTCGCGACTACGGAAACAGCACCGGTCGCTCGGCCTCGAGCGCATCCCAGTCGACGACGGTCGCTTCCGCGTCGTCGGCCGCTTCCGTTTCCGGTAAGAGTTGGAAGCCGCGACGACGGATTTCACGCCGGGTCTCGCCGGTCGCTTCCGCAACGGCCCGTTCCAGTTCACAAGGGCTCATCAAAATTCCTTTCCCTAAAAAGAAAAAGCCGCCGCATCTCACATGATGCGACGGCCTGAGATCACAAGATTCCGACGGCGGCGGCGCTAAACGCCGACCGGCAGCACGACGTATTCGCCGGCTGTAAAATTGAACGTCGCGTCCGGATCGAGCGGCGCGCCGCGCAAGTGACGTACGAATTGATGGACCATCAGCGCGGCGGCAAGACTGGCGGCATAGATCGTGCTCCGCGAGGTGCAACTGCCGGCCTGCGCTTCGCCTTGCGCGAAGAGCGTCGTCCGGTAGTGCTCGCGTCCTTGGCCGGCATGGGCTGCGAGCACGCGAATGGTTTCGCCTAACATCCGCCCGTCGGCCCAAAACGCGCAGCGGGTTTCGAGGGCCCGCCAGATGGCGGCCCGCGCGGAGATACTGTCGACGCAGCAGAACACGTTCGGCCCGGTTTCTAGCGAGCGGCGGAACCGATCATGGATCTCTTCGATGGCCAAGAGATGCTCGATCTGATGACAAGCGTCGCCGGTCGCCTGCACCTTCGGGCGGCCGATGTCGTCGGTCAGATAACCTTGGCTGGTGATGTTGGTGCGCGTGACTTCATCGGGATCAATCAATTGCAGCTTCGGCACCCCGAGCGCCGTCAGCTGCAGGGCCACTTGCCGGCCGATCGAGCCGACGCCGATCACCGTCGCCCAGGAGTTCCGTAAGCGGTCCGTCGGCACCAAGCCGCTCTGCCGGTCGAAGCGATCGAAGATCAAAAGTCCCACCGTAAACATCCTCCCATTCCCGGGGATCGAACGGCCAATCGGCCGGCGCTCCACGCGAGTAAAAATCGTCGTCGAAACTCCACTGCGGCTCCGTCGCGACGAGCGTGTCGTAGTCCCGTCGCCACGCCGCATGATCCGTCGCCGGAAAGGCCTGCTCGTAATCCAGTCCGACCGGGATCTCCCAAGCCCCGCCCGGTCCGACCTTAAATTGCAGGCGGGCATAGCTCGCGCCGCCGCGAGCCAGGATGAACATGACGCTCCAGTGGAAAGAACCGAAGACGCGGGCGAACGTCGTCTCGTCGACGGCGCTCGGCCGCGGACAACTCCCCGGATGCGTGTGAATCCAGACGCGGGAAAAACGCTCCGGAGGCAGACCTTGATCGACGTGTTCGTCAAAGAAGTCCGCGACCGCCGCGTCGTCGAATTTGACGGTCACGGCCGAGCAGGTTTGTTTCACGAGCCGGACGTCTTCGATCAAGAGCGGATCAGCGGCGGCCGAGATTCCGAAGCCGCCGATTTCGGTGGTGCCGAGGTCGCGCCAGAACAACAACTTGGCCCACGCCAGGGGCGTGAACCGCAGGGTCGGACTCGGCAAGTTCTTCCCGGTCGGCCTCTTGTTCGGCCGCCCGTTCTTCTTCCGCCTCTTGGCAAGCATGACAAAGTCCTCCTTCAAGACACGATGCGCAGAATTCCTCTTCACAGTCCGGACAGGTCGCCAAGCACCGCCCGCACGTCGTCTGGCCGCAGGCCGTGCAGTGCGTGGCGCAGTCATGGCAGGCGGCCGAGCCGCAGTCGCAGGTCTGTACGCACTCACCACAGAGCGGCTCGTCGCAACCGCGGCACGTATAGAGCTCGTCCTCGTCGACGCTCACGTCACATTCACGGCAGGGCGTGCCATGCCAACGGTCGAGTTCGACGTAGGCGGAGCCTTCGCCGTAAGTGTGTAGGACGCGGTTGATCAATTGAAACAGGTCGCCGAGGCGTCCTTCGACAAGCGCCGCCGTCACGGCGGCCTTGCCTTCCCCGAGACAAATCCGCTCGTCGTGAACGTGCGGATGCGTCGTTCCGAGCGAAGCGTGGGCCGGATGCGGTTCTAAGGCCACGACCCGGTAGGGTTCCGGTTCGTCGAGTCGCGCGAAGTTCAAGCGAATCTCAAACGGCCCGAGATAGATTCCTTCCAGGCGAATGGGATCCGTCGTGACATAAAGTTCGAAGTCCTGGACGGCGACGCCGCCGAATTCGTCCTCGGCCGCCACGAGTTCGGCATAAAGTTCGCCGGCCGGAGGAAGCTTGTCGCGCCCGCGACGTTCGAGCGTACCTCGCAGCGTGCGGAGTTCGCCGAGCAAGTAATCGAGGTTACCGGTGAGCTGCTCACGTTGTCGCCGCCCGGCGTACCGCCAGCCGCGGCGGTCGGCATGTGCGGCCAAGCGGCAAGTTTCGGTGAGTTTTTGCCAAGCGTACCAGGGTGCGTCCAAGGTCGGCGGCGAACCGCGGAGCCTTTGGTAGGCCGCCTCCAAGCGCCGGGCCGTCCGCCAAAGCTGAGGATTCCAAGTCATGGTGGTTTCCACAAACAGAAAAAGGCCGGCACAACGAAGCGGCAAGCTCGTCGTACCGACCGGTAGAAAATGGTTACGCCGCCGCACCTTCGATCTTCAGCGGCGTGATGCTGACGCGGTCGCCGGGCTGGAGCACTTGATTGACGGTGGCGCTCTGACGATTGACGCGAATCAAAAAGGCCTTAGGATCGCCGCCGATGCGCTCCAAGAACAGCGTGCCGACGGTCGTCCCTTCGGCTACTTCGATCGGGGAGGCGAAGCCGGCGCCGGTGGCGTCGATGAACAGAATCTTCATGGGTGTCTCCTGCAGGAAAAAACGCGAAAGAGTGAAACAACCGCCTAAGCGCGGCGAAAGCGAGTGTGAAAGAGATCAAACGTGGCCGGGCCGGCCGTACCGCAGAGCAGCCGTCGCGCGTCACTGCCTGCCAAGACCTGACGTTTGGGCAAGCCTGCGACGTCCGCGAACACGCGAAGGATCGGCAGAGTTAGCTCTAGCACGGCTTCGAGCGCGACCAGTGTGCGACCGCCGTGACAGCGAGCCGGGACGTAGGCCGGTGCGGCGGCGACCTCGCACCACCACGTCGGCCAGCGCAAAACGTTGCGCCGCGGATAGTGCGGATGGCGATTGACGCGTTCCAGATGCTTTTCCCAACTCAGGGCCAGCTCACAGAGTTCCGCGTCGCCCGGATCGAGACGGCGGCCGTTGCCCGAGCACGGGGCGGCTCGCACGTCTTTATCGAAGAGCGTGTTGTCGGCGCCGCCGATGACGAGTTGCGTTTCGGCCAGCCGAGCACGTGCGCCGACCAAGCGCGTCGCGAGTCGATCTTCGTCGTCGCGCTCGTCAAACAGGGCGACGAACGATAATTGCTCGAGTGGCACCAATTGCTCGGCCAAGCCGACGCGCGTTCGGTAGCCTACGAGCGCGAACTCCCGCACGCCGCGACGTTCGGCCAAGTCATGCCGGCCGGCGATCTGACGCCGCCAACGCTGCAGAACGCGCGACACCGCCGAAGCATCAGCGACACCTGCCGCTGGTACGGACACGACGGACATATAAACCTCCGAGAAAAGAGAAGGCTGCGGGAGCCGCGGCGATCAACAGAGTAAGCGCGGTCGCTGACGACCGGACGGGAAGGTTGACGCCGAAGCAGCTACCACGGCCGTCGAAACGCTTAACGAAAGCAGCGGCTGCAGGAACCGCAGGTCACGCGGAGTTGTTTACCGGCCGGGGTTTCGTGGTCGCAGACGGTTGGTAGTTCCGGTAAATTCCGAAGCTGCTGCGGTCGAAAGACCAAGTGCGCTTGCTCAGGCGGCGACGCAGGAGTCGTCTGCAAATAGGCCAGCCGCACACGGGGCGGCACAATGCGAGGGACGCCGGTTTCAGCGTCGATCGAGTACCACAACCGCAGCGCTCCCAAGCGGCTGAGTTCCGCTAAGGCCGGCGCGATCGAGGCGATCTGCCAGCTGCGGGTGTAGCCGTAGAAGCGCACGCGGGGAGAGGCCTTAATGACGGCGATCCACTTACGCACGTAGGCGGCGGAATAAAAGTCGCCGGCGACGTGGATTCGCAGCACGAGGACGCCGCTGGAGCGGATTTCGGCGATCATTCGCTCAACGAAGTCCGAGCGGTCGCATTGTCTGCGGTTCCAAGCCAAGCGCCGTCGGACCGATTCGAAACGAAACCGATGACGGGTCGCGTAGCACAACTTGCGACACAAGGCCGTGCTGCCGGGGCAAGTATCAATGGCCGGAATCGACCAGACATGGATCGCCCGGCCGAGCTTGGAGTTGCCGTACTGCAGCAACGACCGATAGGAGTCGAGCATAGGGACTCCTCTCACTAAAGGCTCAATAGGTCGACTTACTCTGGGCCTCGCTTCACAACCGTTGTCGGCAACGGCTTCCCGCGGACAGAAGCAGCTGTGGTCGGCCGCGGGGGTGCCGATCCTGCTTCAGCGCTTTCTTGTGCCCGTCGCCGCAGTTGTCGGACGATGAGTTCGGCCAGATCGCGCGCGAGTTGACGTCGCTCGACATCTACGGCCGCCGCGGAAGGCGGCGACGAATGGACATTTCTGTTTGAAGGGAGCATTCGAACTCCGCCAAAAAATGAGACCTCGCCGCTAGGCGAGGTCTCGTAGAGACGCAAGGACTTTTGGGTACCGGTGAAAGAATCAGGTCGCCCTGCGCGGGCGACCGTTGTTGTAAGGCCGCTTCGGAACCGGTTGGCCGATCATTTGGTAGTAACGCTGATAGAGCTGCCAGACGCGCGCCGAAGTGACCTTTTCCGTCGGCGTGGTCATCTCCTTAGCCGCCGAGCGGAAACTATGGCCGTCCGAATCGATCAATTGATGGGCTCGTTCGGCCAACTGGTCGCAACGGGGCGGCGGGCGGAGCCAGACGACGACCGGCTCGGCATCCGCCGGGGTCGCCTCCGGCAAGCCCAGTTCCTCCCGCACGGTCTGAAGTACCTGCGGCGTGAAGACGCCTTGGACGACCATCCGGTCGCGCCCCGCTCGCGCCACACCACGTACGCTGATACGACCGCCGACTAAACGCCGGAACACGGCCGCCGCCTTAAACATCGCCTCCTCGCCCAACACGCCGCAGCCAGCGTCGTGCAGTAACCGCGACAACCCGGCCAATGAAGCGCGGACGCCTTCGGGCGTGATCTTCACGGCTTGCCGCTCGGCGTCACGTTCCAGGCGTGCCAACTGCCCCCGAAGCCGGGCAACGTTCGCGCGAGCTTCGGTGAGTTGCTTGACGAAGTCGTCGTCCTTCGATTCGTCGTCCTGCCCCGCGGCGGAAACCAAGATCTTGACCTTGCGTTCCGCCGAGCGGAGTCGGCCACGAACATCCTCCGCTTGACGCTCAACGTCGATGGGTTCTCGCGCGTCAAAGGCCGCCGCTTCGGCCTCGATCGTCTCCACGAGCCGAGCGTCCTTGAAGACAAGACTCTCAAGGGTCGCCAGGACCGCTTCGACGGCTTTGCGGCGATCGACTTGGAGCTGGCAACGACAAAGATGGCCGCGTTTGCAGCTCATGGCCTTGCCGTACGCTCCCGCCTTGTAGTAACGGACCGGTTCCTCGTCGGGCGACTCGGGCGGACAAGCGTCGCAGACGAAGCAATCGATCACCAGATCGGCCAAATGCCCGATCGCTCGCGCCTTACGGGGCCCGCGCGGCCCGCTCTTGTGCTTGGCCAAGACCTGCTGGACCGCGTAAAACAGCTCGTCCTCCACGACGCGCAGCTCGTCGGAGCGGATCAGCTGCACTTCGATTTCCGGACCCGCGATCTGCCGCGTGTAGTCCCGCTTCGTGCTGAATTCGTTGCGCTTGCGGCCGAACGCCCAAATCCCCATCAAGCGCGGGTTGGAGAGCAAGCGGCGAAACGCTTGGTACGACATATACCCCAGCGTCGAGCGCGGATCGGCCGGCCCTCCTTCGGCAACATACATCCGGTGCGCTCTTGCCAACGGCATGCCGTCGCGGACGCGTTCGAAGGCCCGCACGATGATGGGTTGCGCCCGTTCGTCGCGCACCGGCATTGTGCGGGGCAATCCTCGCTTCGTCGTCGGCGCACCTTCGATCGGTTTACGCGTGAAGCCGACGCCGACCGCCCCCGTGACGTAGCCTTGGCGAAACAGGTCCTTTAGGCCGGAACGAACGTGATCGCTGATGGCCGTCAGCAGCATTTCGTCCATGAGACCGTGCAAGTACAACAGCATTTGCCATTGCTTCTTGTCGGCCGTGTCGATTCCCTGCGTGACCGAGACGCCGCGTAGACCGTTCTCGACGACTTCTTCGTTAAAAAACTGCAGTCCGCGGTAACCGACGCGATATAACCGCGAGACTTTGAACACCAACAGCACCGAGCAGCGCTTTTGGCTCAGAATCTTCTTCATGCGTTCCAAACCGGCACGGCGGGCCTTACGCCCCGAGATACCTTCGTCGACGCAGATCAACTCCGGCGGCACGTACATGCCGTGTGCGACGCCGTATTCGAGGCAGTCCATGACCTGAGCGAGCGTGCTCGTCTGCATCTGCGTCGAGTAGCGCGAAAGAATCGCGGCGACGTCGAGCTCGCGACGACGAGCCCAGAGAATTCGTTCCTCGAGTTCGGCTTTCGCCCCGGGGAAATCGCTGAGATCGATTTCGTACTTCGCGGCGAGTTCCAGCCAGCGTGCGTGGACTTGCTGACGAACGTCCGCGGTCGCTGCGCCTTCCGACGGTAAATCTTCCATGGTATATGCTCCTTATATCGACTGACGTTCGTCGGACCGCCGAAAGGCGCTCGCTTGATCGAAACGTCGATCCGGGAGCATGAAAGCAAAGATGTTTCGCATCCCCTTCGCATGATTGCGAAATCCGTTTGGCGAATACTTCTTGCGAGACCCGGTGCCCGACGGGTGACAATCAAGTGATCGCTACGGAGGTACTGCGAAGAAAAACGCGGGCCACTGCGAGACGCTCGCCGTGAGTGAACCGGCTACGGTCAGTCAGAGAGGAAACGCCGTAGCAATGCGCCACGAACATCTTCGGCATTGACTGACCGGCTACGCGTGCTGCAGTGACGCCGCTACGCGCGGTGATTGCCGCCGAAATGGCGTTCGTTGAAATTTGGCTCCAGCAGTTACGCCGTGACCGCCTATTTGATGTTGGGGGCGACGATATAGCCGTGGGAACGTAATTGCGTCGCCACACTGCCGACGAGTGTATTGACGATCGTATTGGCCTCGCTGTTGAGCGGGTAACGACGGCCCGATATCTCAACTTCGAGCGGGTAACCGGCCATGTGACATTGTTCGTAGAGAAAGTCATGAAGGTCGCGGGCGTCGAGGCTTCTATAACAATATCGCATGCTTTGCGTGCCGCCCTCCAGATCGGGCAATAGGAGCGAAAACTGTTTTGAGCCCGCATGCAAGATCAGTTTTGCGAAAGGCACGTTGTTGCGATTTGGCGATTCTTCGAAGTCATAAACATCGACTAACGCGAGCAGCCCGCGTACGTCGTGGGAGTCGGGATGATCGGGATGCATGACGACAAAACTGATCACCAGCGTCAAGTTTGCATCAAGGTCGACCATCGGGTGCGAGACGACAAGCCCGGTCTTCGTTTGCGCGAACTTGAGTTGTGGCGGGGCGGACGACCGTTCGGCTAGAGGCTCGACCTTCGGGGGCGGTGTCTGAATCGTTTGCGGAGTCGGTGTGTCCGACATGGCTACGACGCTTGCGGCATCCTCAGCCGACGTTGTTGATTCCGGCGAGCTTGGTACAAGCAGCACAAAAGTCAGGACGACAGTGGAAGTACCGACCAGTAGTTGGCGCCGCGCGATCGGCTCGGCAGGCAATAGCTTTCGCCGAGCGACGTCAAGCTGCGCTGCCAGTTGGGCCAGCGCCATCTCCCGATCGTCCCACAGGTTCACAAGCTCTGCCGTCTCGCCGACGGGACGGTTTTGTCTTACGTCGGCGGCCAATCGTCGTAGCAGCCGTTTACGTTCGCGGCGACTCATGGCCTTGTCACCGCCGACGTGATCGTTCGAAAGTTGAGAGCGCAGGCGTTCATCGCCTTGCTCCGACTTCAGAGCGGCTTGTCCGGCCAAGAGTTGAATACGGGAACAGTCCAGGCCCAACCTTAATAGACGAACGTAGTTCAGCCCGTAGGTTGCTAATCGCCGCCCGAATCGAAAAACTTCGCCGAGCGAGCGGACCGTTTCCAACAGAATTCGGCCAAAAACGGTACCGCATCGGCGTAAGAGTTCACCAAATCGCCGTAACCAATGACTGCCTGTGGACATCGCGGGGCCTCCCGATTGAGCGACGACTTCCATCGCCAAAAAGAAAAAGGAGCGTCGAACCAAGGCCGCTCCTGGAGCCCCGCCAAGGGCTGACAGAACAGCACATGGCCGACGCTCCCTTTCGGGAGCGCGGTCCAAGCGCTGCTTCTGTCAATTCAAGAGCCCGAAGGCTCAGGTTGGCGGTTTCCAGGAAGCAGATACTTGACGCTCGCGCGTCTCAAATTGTGGACATGTCGCACGCGACACGCCGTTACTAATAAATCTCCGAACTTAAAAACGGTACGCTATCCGACGCACCCGGACGGGCGTCATTCTAACTGACGTCACCCGCTTAGTCATCGTTCGAATCTACCGCGGAGGCAGCGGGCGGCTGACCGGACACGTGACCTGCAACAAACTGCTCTTCCGAATGCTAGTCGAGAACGTGCTGCCTGCACGTGGCGTAACTAAGGGGAGGTCTCACTTATTCTGTCACGATTTCATCGAATATTTAGCGCATCGCCCGTGTAAGACGTTGCTGTGAGTTACGCAGGCTTTCCCAACGGAACGTGAATACCCGGAAAGCTTCGCGTCGGCAGCCGAGGCCGGCGCTCCACGAAGGTCCGCGGTCGAACCAGCAGGTGTTCGCGCAACCTTTCGACTTCCGCGGCTTCGAGCAAAATCCGACCTTGGCCCGCGGCGCCGGTCTGCCGAAACGTTAAATCGAACGGCCGGCCGCCGAGCACCAGGAGGCCGCGACGCGCCAAACCGAGCCAACCGTAGAGCGTCGTTCGTTCGATTCCTAAAACGCACGCGGCTTGTGCAGGCGTCAAAAGTTGGCGCGGTGCAGGCGCTTCGGAAATCGCACTCTCGCGGCGTCGCGTGCGGCGCGGCGGCATGTCGTCGTTAGGCCGGTGATTCGTCGTCTGGCTCATGCCCAAAGGCTAGACGCGCCACTTCACATTCAATTCGCAACCGTGCGAAGACTGGAGAATTCAATCCATCTAATTGCACAGAGCGACGAATGTGACCACTTCTGGGCAGATCTAGCACAAAGTAGCGCCTAACGAACCGTCGTCTTGTGGCTCACAGCTATTACGACCACCACCTGCTGTGGAAGCAATACGGGGACAAAACAATCGATTTCCACTGTCAGGTTTGAATGATTGCAAAGAGCCTCAATAGGCATTACACCACGAAGAAGATGATCATCTTTGCACCAGACTTTAAGAAAGGACTCAAGTCATATGCAAACAAAGCGCATCAATCCCTGGCCCACTCCCGAACTAGAGCTGCAACGATTGGCCACAACGCTGGGCAGCCTGACTTGCGGACGCCTGTATTGGGACCAGTTGTCTCTCGGTCAACGCGAGCGCCTGGGCGGAGAGTTCGTAAACGCCTTTCGGCGTTTCGGCGGCACGGTCGGCCTGTACCACAAGCTTACCGGGATGCCGCCACGCCGGGCTATTCTCGACGTCGCCCTGCGTATCGACCTGCTCGGCAAGCGGGATCACACACGTTTGGCCATTGGCCTTTATGAGGACGACACACCGCTGGAGGCGCGAGTGCGCTATGCCATTCGGACTCACGCACTCGTGCTGATCCCGGAACAACGAGCCTTTTATTTCGATGGCATTCGCGTCGATCTGTCAGCGAGAAGCCAGGAGTGGAAGTTGATCGAACTCCTGGCGAAAAAAGCCCCGTCCCGGAGACTCGTCGCCCCGGAAGAGATCGGCGGCGAGGAGTTGGCGAAAGATTATCTGTCAAAGATGCTGTCGCGGATGGCGAATCGACACGGCTTTCCGTTGGGGCTTCGGGACCTTATTGAGTCGCCCAACAAAGATGGGCGTTGCACGCTGAAGCTGGACGCCGATCAAATCTGCGTGATCTCCTCCGAGGACTAACGCTGCATTTGCTAAATTTCTTAAACAACAGCGACCGCCTTCGATTACATCGGAGGCGGTCGTCTGCGTTACGGCTCAATCTCTCACCACAGAGACGGGTCAAATTCACTTCTCGCCGATCGCGGCCCAGAGCGGATCCTGATAGTGCCTTCCCCATTCTCGGCCGTAGTGGTCAAAGGCCGTCTTCGGCGTGTCGCCCAAAAGTTCCGCCAACACTTCGATCGAGCAGCCGACGCCGCCGTTCCAATATCCGGAGAGCATCCGATGCGCAAAGGTGTGTCGGCAGCTGTAACACGAATAGTGCTTCCGCACCTCGTCGACGTCCCAACCCAGTTGGCGTTTCAACTTCAAGAATCGCGTCACAGCCGTCGGCTTTTTCCAGACTCCGCCCTGCGGGTTGCGAAACAACGGGCGTCCGCTACCCACCGGCGCCGACTTTAAAAGTCGCCGTACGAGGAGAGCCACTTCGGGCCGCACCGGGATCTTGCGAACTTTCATGGTCTTCGACGAATGGATGCGCCACAGCATGCCGCGCGGCGTCACTTCGACATGCTCGGCGCGCAGCTTGGCCAGCTCACAGAACGGACGCAGACCGGTATGCAAGGCCGCGAACAGGAAGTCGCGGAACGGCCGATCGACCTCGGCATAGATGCGCTTCTCATCCTCCGGCGAGAGCGAATGCAAGCGGGGACGATGAGGCGGCTTCTTTAAGCCTTTAAGCGGGTTGCGTACGTCGTGCTCCGTCTCGGCATGGCGAAAGGCCGAGATAATCGTCGTGATGACGTTTCTTTTCGTGACCGGAGAACGCCACCCCGGAACACTCTGCACCCATTGGGCGACGTCCGGGCGTTTCAGCTGGTCGGCGGGTACTGCTCCGCAATAGCGACAAAACTCATTGAGCACGCGTCGGACCGATCGAGCATGCTCCGGATGCATACGCCCCGCCGCCGCGGCCCGTTCACAGTGCGTGACATACTCGGAACAGACTTGCGCGACGACCAGCGTCGGTGACGAGACGACCGTCTCCGGTTCGACGTTCGGCTTTAAACCCTGCTGCAAACGCACGCGCGCCAGAGCCAGTCGCGCGGCTTCCTTGTTGTTCAACCCGCGAATCGTCCGCCCTCGTTCATCGCGTAGGGCAACCCGACGCTTGCTGCCGGGGGGCGTATAGTACCAGGCGTCGGTCTGCTTCCAGTGCCAAGCCGACCCGCGGCGACGCCGACGAGCGGAAGCAGATTGCTCGCGAGCCATACGGGCCTCCGAAAGTTTTAGCGGGCGGGTGTAGATCGTTTTTGGGACTTCGCCGGCGGTTTCGTCTTTCCGGCGCCGATCGCCGCCCACAGCGGCTCTTGGTAGCTCAGCGCCCATTCTCGGGCGTAGTGCAAATACGCCACCGTCGGCGTATCGCCGATCAATTCGGCTAGCGTTTCGATGGAGCAGCCGACGCCGTCGTTCCAATATCCGGACAGCATCCGATGGGCGAACGTGTGGCGGCAGGTGTAACAGGAATACTTGCCGCGGATCGGATCGAGGTCCCAGCCAAGCTTTCTCTTCAGCGATAGGAATCGCACGACGCCTGTCATTCGTTTCCAGGGCTCTCCCTTAGTGTTCCGAAACAACGGCAGGCCGGAACCGCGCGGGGCGGACGGCAGTAGTTTTTTGACCAGTTCGGCGACCGGCTTTTGAATCGGAATCTTGCGGGTCTTCTTAGTCTTCGACGAATAGACCCGCCACATCATGCCGCGTTCACCGATCTCGACGTGGTCGGCGGTGATCTTCGCCAACTCGCAAAAGGGGCGCAGACCGGTATGCAGGGCTGCAAAGAGAAAGTTGCGAAACCGTTCCTCCGTAGCGCCGTAGATCATCTGTTCCTCGTCCGGCGAAAAGGACTGTAGCCGCGGTTGCGACTGCGGTTTCTTAAGGCCTTTGAGCGGACTGGGAACGTCGTGCAACTCTTCGGCCCGATTAAAAGCGGCCAGCACGACGGCGATGGCGCTACGATGCGTGGCTTTCGACTTCCAGCCCGCGTGCCCGTCCAGCCAGGTTTGAACATGCGACTTCTTGAGTTCGGCGACGGCCAAGGCGCCGCAATAGCCGCACAAGTCGTTCAGAAACGACTTCGACTGACTGTAATGCCCGCCGCTCATCGAGCCGCCTTTCACGCTCCGCTCGCAGTACTGGAGATAATCCGAGCAGACGCGGGCCACGATCCAGTTTTCCTCGGGGACGGTCCCTTGGCCGTTGAGATCCCCGGAAAGGCGGAGTCGTGCCAAGGCCGCTTCCGCGGCCTCGCGGTTCTCCCGGCCGCGGACCCGTTCGCCCTGCTCATCGAAGAGCGACATGCGGCGCTTCGTGCCCGGCAGGGTGTAGTACCAGCAATCGGTCTGTTTCCAATGCCACGCGGAGCCGTGGGCGCTGCGGCGTTTTTTGCGGGTTTTGGCCATGCCGTCCTTTCAGGGAAAAATTGACGCCTAACGCTTAGAGCCCGATATTGGGTCGTTCACGCTCGTCGATAGTCGGGCGCTTGCTGCTTCGCACTGCCACAGCACCACCGTGGATCGTGAGAAATGACCTCGTACCTGATGACCAATTGCCGTCGATTGCTACACATATTAGCTACACTCATCATGGCTAACAGTGGCCTAAATCAAGTATTATGTCGCGTTTATGCCGATAATTTAGCAGGTAAGCCGTGTAGACCCAATATCGTGATCATACTTGCCGACGACATCGGTTACGGCGATCTCTCCTGCTACGGCGCGAAGCATGCTCGCACGCCGCATCTGGATCGGCTTGCGAAGGAAGGGCTCCGCTACACCGATGCCCATTCGCCGGCTTCCACCTGCACGCCGACGCGCCGGGCCATTCTCACAGGCACCTATTCTTGGCGGCAGCAGCCCGGCTCGAGCATCGCGCCGGGGAACATGCCCCTCGCCATTCCGCCCGGCACGCCCACGATCGCCTCGCTCTTGAAGCAGGCAGGCTACACGACCGGCGCCGTCGGCAAATGGCACCTCGGTCTCGGCGGTGAAGAAGGTCCGCAATGGAACGACGAGATCAAGCCCGGCCCGCTGGAGATCGGCTTCGACTACGCCTTCCTCATGCCGGCCACGGGCGACCGCGTGCCGACCGTGTACCTGGAAGACCATCGCATCGTCGGGCTCGATCCGAACGACCCGATCGAAGTGAGTTACAAGCAGAAGGTCGGCAGCGAGCCGACGGGGCGCGAGAATCCCGAGTTGCTCAAGCTGAAGCATACGCACGGTCACGACATGACGATCGTCAACGGCGTGGGCCGCATCGGCTGGATGACCGGCGGCCGCGCGGCGCGCTGGACCGACGAAGAGATGGCCGACACGTTCGCCAAGAAAAGCGTTGCGTTTATCGAGCGGAGCGGCGACAAACCGTTCTTTCTGTACCTCGCCACGCACGGCATTCACGTGCCGCGCGTCCCGCACCCGCGGTTCGTCGGCAAGAGCGCCGGCGGCACGCGCGGCGACGCCATTGAAGAACTCGACGACACGGTCGGCCAAGTGCTCGCGGCCCTCGATCGCCTCAAGCTGGCCGACGATACGCTGGTGCTCTTCACCAGCGACAACGGCGGCGTGATGGACGACGGCTATGAAGACGTCGGCCGTTTCGACTATCACCCCAACGCGCCTCTGCGCGGCACGAAAGGCACCCTCTACGAAGGAGGGCACCGCGTACCGCTCTTGGCGCGCTGGCCGGGGCACGTGCCTGCCGGAGCCGTGAGCGATGCGCTCGTCGCCGGCCTCGACTTCTTCGCCGCCTTCGCATCGCTCACCAATCAGCCGATGCCCGGCGACGGAGCAGGGGACAGCTTCGACATGTTACCGACGTTGCTCGGCCAGACCATGTTGGCGCCGGTACGTCCGCACTTCGTCGCCCACATCGGCGGTACGCAAGGCCCGTTTGCGTTGCGCTCCGGCACTTGGAAACTGATCGAAGCCGGCAAGGGAGGCTACGGCAAAGGAGCGAAACCTGCCGCCGCCAAATCGGGCGCATCGCCGGAGCGCGATCGCTTCGGCACGAAGCCGCAACTCTACAACCTCGCCGACGATCCGGCGGAAGAGAAAGACCTGGCCGCCGCGCAGCCCGAGCGCCTCGCCGAGTTGCAATCGTTGCTCAAAAAGATCCGGGAAACTCCGCGCAGCGTCGACGTGCGATGACGCCTGGCTCGGCGCGGGTTGGAGTTCGCCTTGCCGACGCGGTATAACGATCCGTATCGCCGCGCCTGCCCCGAACTCTCTCTCCCGCAACAGGAGATCCTCCATGCGTCGCACGACCCTCGCTCCGTCGCTCGCGCTGTTCACCGTCGTCTCGCTGACACACCTGCCGCTTGCCGTCGCCGGCGATTGGCCTGCGTTCCGCGGTCCGGCATCCAACGGCATCTCCGCCGAGACCGGCGTGCCGACGGAGTGGGGAGGCACAGGGAGCGGCAAAGACGGCGCAGCAGACAAAGACGCCAAGAACATCGCCTGGAAGGTCGCATTGCCCGCCCCGGGCAACGGCAGCCCCATCGTCACCGGCCGCAACGTGCTCGTCACCTGTTCCGAAGACGAAGGAATGCAACGCGGGCTCTATTGCTACGACCGCGCCGACGGCAAGCTCCGCTGGAAGCAGATCGTATCGTTCGATAAGAAGCTCCCGCGGCACGGCACCAATCCGCATTGCGCGTCGACTCCGGCAACCGACGGCAAGCGCGTCGTCGTTTGGCACATGTCGGCGGGCCTGTATTGCTACGACCTCGAAGGCAAACCGCTTTGGAATACGAAGCTCGGCGACTTCGTCCACATGTGGGGCGACGGTTCCTCGCCCATCATCCACAAGGGTCGCATCTACTTGAATTGCGCTCCCGGCGCGAAGGCGTTCATGGCCTGCCTCAGCCTGGAAGACGGCAAGGTCCTCTGGCAGGTCGACGAGCCGGCCGACGGCGACGGCCAGAAGCGAACCGACGGCGCGCCGATGGGCACCTGGAGCACGCCGCAAATCATCACGCTGGGCGGTCAAGAGCAGGTCGTCGTGTTTCAACCGAATCGGGTCATCGCCTACCGACCGGACAACGGCCAAACGGTTTGGTTCTGTCGCGTGAAGAACGAGAAGGGGGACCTCGCGTATTCCTCCCCGGTGATCGGCGACGGCATTTGCGTCGCGTCCGGCGGCTACAGCGGCGGCGCCACGGCCTTCAAGCTCGGCGGCGAAGGAGACCTCACGGAGTCGAACGTCCTGTGGTACAAGCCACGCAACCCGCAGAGCATCGGCACCGGCGTCATTCTCGACGGCTACCTTTATATTCCCGACGCCGGCCCCGGCACCATCCGCTGCCTCGAAGCGGCCACCGGCAAAGAGAAATGGAGCTCGCGCGAGTCGGGCGACAACCACTGGGGCTCAATCATCGTCGCCGAAGGGAAAGCCTACGTCACGAACCAAAAAGGCTCCACGATCGTCTTCCGCCCCAACCCGGAAAAGTTCGACCTCGTCGCCAAGAACGATCTCGGCGAAAACTCGAACTCGACGCCGGCCCTCAGCGACGGCCAAATCTTCATCCGCACCTTCGAGCACCTGTACTGCATCGGCGCGAAGTAAAGGTAGGGTGGGTCGAGCAAAGCGAGGCCGGCGTCGGAATTCCAACTCGTGAGCCGCGCAGCGCAGCAGAGCGCAAGACAAACGACTCGCGTCGCGCCTCACGACTACCCCGGAATATCCGCCTCGACCAATTTCGCCAAGAGCGCCAGCGATTCTTGCCAGCCGAGGTAGCACGCCTCGGTCGGGATCATATCGGGGATGCCCGCTTGCACGATGTTCACCTCCGTGCCGACGGAGACCTGCTTCAGCTCGACCGTCACCTGCATCTCGCCCGGCAAGTTCGGATCGTCAAACTTATCGGTGTAGCAAATGCGCGAGTGCGGCACGAGTTCGGTGTAGGTGCCGCCGAAGGCATGGCTATCGCCGGTGGTGAAGTTGGTGAACGACATCTTGTATGTGCCGCCGACACGTGGGTCGATGTGATGCACCTTGCCGGTGAAGCCGTTCGGCGGCAGCCACTTCGCCTTGGCATCGGCATCGAGAAACGCGCGATAAACTCGCTCGGGCGGCGCCCGCAGCACGCGGTGAAAGCGAACGGTACCCGGCATCTTCTCCTCCTTCCATCCAAGAGGAACCCGTAATCCGACAACTTCAGTTACCCGTGCGGCCGTAGGCGAGGCGGCGCGTTGTTCGGCCCTATTTACCGTTCGGCCCTATTTGCTGTTCGTCGTTTGGCCGACAAACACTAAGCAATCATTAGGATCGCAGATGTGAAACTCCGTCATCCCGTACGGCTGATCGATCAAGCCGCGAATTTTGTATCGGTCTTTCAGCGGTTCGACATGCTTCCAAAGCGCCGAGAGGTCATCCACCTCGATGTATATTTCCGTATGGCCGCGCACGCACTCCAGCACCTTCTCGTCGGCGGCCTTCATCAGGTGGATCGTCGCCCCATCGCGAGCAACAATCGAATACTCGGCCGATTGCATCTGTACGGCAAATCCCAGCACGTCCCCGTAAAAGGCGATGCTCTCCGCCATATCGGCCACCGCGAGCATCGGGCTGATTCGTTTTATCGTGGTCATGCTGAGAGTTTGCCTTGCCGCGGAAATGTGGAGCGTCACCCGCGCGGCGGCAGGCGCGATGCTGACAATATATGCCGGCAAACTTCCTAGCGATCCGCCTTGGTGCGCGTACCCAAGGCTCGTTCCTGATCGGCCTGGAACTTCTCTTCCATTTTTCGCACTTCTTCCAGCCGCTGCTGAGCGTCGAGATCCTTTTGCATTCTTTGTTGCACTTCCTCGTCGCTAGGTCGCTGGGAATTCCAAACGAGATAACTTCCCGTCACCGCCACGGAGAGCGTCATGAGCATCCAATACATCCGCTGCGCTGTGGCCGGTTTCAATTCCTGCTCCCCAACAGTTCGTAGGGCATTTTAAGCTCAATAGATACCGAGCGACCGTCCCATCTGATGCGGTTCAATCGCACGCACCGGAACGGAAGCAGCGACGATCTCCATGGCGCACATCCGGAATGCCGGATATCAGTGCGCACGGGCCGGAGCGGGACAACCGCAACGCCTGAAGGGGCCTCATAGTTTCTCTCCATCGACGACCTCGCAAGGCGCCCAAATGCAGATGCAGAAGATGCCGGCGATGGTCGCAAGCTGAAGAACGAGAAACGGACCGCTGAAGAATAGGAACGCGTGGAAGACAAACCCCGACAAGCCTGCTCCCGTTGCGATAAGAGCCTGGCGGCTCATGGGGGTGCTCTTACGAAGGGCGAAATAGCTCACGATCAGAAGCATCGTATCGAATGCCAACAAGCCCAACGTAAGCCACATGATCAAGGTCATTTGTTTGACGCCGAACGTTCTCGCTCACCTGCCGCGTCGGCGGATGAGATGTTGATCTCTTGGTTATGTTACTCGCCGTCGCGGTCAGGTGCAGCGGCTTGTTCGGCGCGCGTTGCTCGTGGCGCGGACGACAATCGCTCAGTAGGTGCCCAGGTACTCAAATATCTGACCGGGGCGGTCCGTCCACTCCGGCACCCGCACGTCCGCCGCCCGAACCCCGTAGTCCCGCTCGTCCTCGCCGTCCCAATTGGCGAACCGGATGTACTCGTCCTCGGCCAAAAAGTTCCCCGCATACTCCCGGCTGTCGAAGCCAAATAGCTTGGTGCCCTCGGCCCAGCAGGCGTCGGCCGTGCCGTCGGCAAACACCCGCAGCCGCGCCCAGTTGAGGGCCGGTAGGTCGCAGTCGTGCAGCCACCACTCGACTGCGGCGACCGACTTGCCCTGGTAGAACTTGTTGGCCGTCACGCCCGCGAGCCCTCCGCCGTCGAACGGAAAAGTTCAGTTGCCCGCCATACGTGAGACGAGTCGGAATTGGATTGTAACGCGATCGAAGCGAATGAGCCAAACGCGCGG
>PNKZ01000025.1 GCA_013822735.1 Pirellula sp. | reverse complement strand
GCTCGACCCACCCTACGTTTGCAGTAGCCTTAAAGCGACGTGGTTTTGCGCCCGACGGCACACGGAGTGTGCCTACAACTTTGGTTTAGCTTCTCGCTCTAACCTCGCACTTCGATTCGCCACTTACGTCGACGGTTATCTAGGCACTGCGCAGATAACTCCATCTATCTGCGCACAACCTCAAAACCCACAAGGGGTGCGCAGATAGCGCGAGTTATCTGCGCACGGCGAAAGCGAACATCGACGTAAGTCAGTTTTGTGAAGGGGTACTTACGGTGATTTCACAGCGTTACATTTAGCCCGCCGTCGGCGACGGCGGGCGGCCCCCGGTCGCTGACCGGGGGCGAAATAGAAAACGCATTGCGTAACGCCACAGAGGGCGTTCCCTACAGAAATACGGACACGGCGGCCTGACCGCTCGACGCTCGCCTTTACTTCCGCAATCTGACGACCTCGGCTTGATAGGCCGCCTGCGTACGCTCGAGCCCGTACTTTCGCTCCAGGCTGCGGAGGCCGAAGTGGTAGCGGGCCACGCGATTGAAATGGTCGATGAAGGCAACGTTGATCGTCGCCCCGGTGGCAGCACCAATCACCGGCACGGCTTGGACGAGCGCCTTCTGAGAAACTGTGACGTTGAATCGCGCGGCGATCCGGCTCAAAAGGTTCACCAGCGCCGGTGCGGCGCCCTTCTGCAAGGCCGAAGTCAATTGCTCGGCCGACATGCCTGCCACGGTGCGGGCCGCTTGCGTGAGCATTTCTTGCAAGCCCCACCGCGCGGATAGATACGAGCTTTCCATCGCGTCGTCGCTGGTGCCCGCTCCGCCCAAGCAGAAGACGGTGAGGCATTGCAGCCGCACCTCGGGCTCGCTCAAGTCTTCGCCGAACTCGCGGGCAATCGAGGCGATCGAGCGAAACATGAGCGTCGTCGTGACGGGCAACTCGAGTGCGAGCCCGGCAATGCCGAAGAGCCCGCCGGCCGTGCCCGTAATGGCCACGCTGAGCTTGTGCAAAAACGCCGGCATTTTGCCGATCTGTCGCAAGTCGGCGTCGGCCGCCGGTTGCGTCGCGGTCGCTTCATCCGGAATGGTGCTGACGGCAATGTTGAGCGCCGTGCGAAGCGCCGCGTTGACGGCGTCTTCCACGCGCCCCGGCACTACTTTGTCGACCGCGCGCACGACGAATTCCAACGGCTTACCGACGGCGTTCGCCAGTTGCATCAGCAGCGACGGATTCTCCAAGTAGGCGGCCGCCTCGGTGAGCAGGCGGAGTTCGCTGGTCGAAAACTCGCCGGCGGTGTGTTGCGTCGACATGCTGCTGCTTTCGCGGGTCAAGAATCAGAACTACAGCATTATACGCGGCCCGAGTGCGAGAAGTTTTGCTAACCGGAACATTCGGCATGCGCAATGGCACGCTGTTTGCAAACTCATCACTCCGAATCTTTTGATGCTTACTACTCGCTTTGCGCTTTTCGGAGGCTGGTGCCATGATCGGTTGGCTATTCGTCGGTTTGTTCGCGGGCTTGCTTGGGCGGTTGTTGGTTCCGGGGCGTCAGCCCTTGGGCTTCTTGAAAACACTGGGCCTCGGCTTGGCCGGCTCGCTGCTCGGCGGCTTCATCTCGACGCTCGTGTTCGGCACTGATCCGATGGACCCGGGCTTTCATGCTTCCGGTCTGCTGATGTCGACCGTCGGTTCCGTAATCCTGCTGGCCGGATACATCTCGTACAAGCGACGGCACATCTCGGGCTAAAGCCTGCAACGATCCCGTCGTTTTCGCCGGGCCTTATGCGGCCCAATGCGACCCATGGCGACCGGGCTCTTCGGAGCTTGGCGCGATGGGTCGCGTCGTTGTCCGCGAGCAATATTCGAGATCGCGCAAGCTTCGGCAAAGCGTCTACTTCTGTTTGCGTACCCAAGCCACGTGCTTCTGCACGGCGGGATGTTCCATCAATGCTTCCTTGGTCATGTACGACTCGCCTAGCTCGTGCTTCGTGAAGAGGTCGTGCAGGCCATTATGGCAAAGTTGGCAGATGTCGATTCCGAGCGTGCGCAGTTCCTCTTTCGTGTAGCGATTCATGTATCGCGGACGTTTGTGCAATGCGCGCGGGATCAGGTGATGAAACGTCAGCGGCTGCGCGCGGCCGCAGAGTGCGCAACGAGGCTGAGCTTCACTGGTTCGATCGGTGTGGGGCATACTCGTATTCTACGGGAGAGCGGCCCGACGACGAGCGGCTCAAGCGTTCCGGGGGGCCGGCCAAATCCGAACGTTGACATGGCCGTCAGGCCGAGGCGACAATACCTTCCGCTGGTCCCGCCCATCGCTCCCGATTGCCTTCCCACCCGCTTGCAATCCCATCCTGGTCTGCGGTATTTCTCGCTCGGAGTCGTTTACCGCCGCGTTTTTTGCGGCTAGGAATTCGTCATGCACGTGCGCTTCGCAAGTTCGCCGCTTTCCGCATGCCTGCGCGCCGCTTGGATCGGCTCGGTCCTGGGGGTTACGAGTGTCGCGGCGGCCGGCGATTGGCCGCAATTTCGCGGGCCCAACGCCACGGGCCTCGCCGAAGCAAGCTCCACGCTGCCGACGACGTTCTCGGTCGACGAGAACCTAAAGTGGCAAACGAAACTCGGCGACGGCGTCGGCTGTCCGTCGATCGCGGCGGGGCGACTATTCATATCGGAAATGACCAAGCCCGACGAAGTGGCCTTAACGGCGCTCGACGCGAAGAGCGGCAAACTGCTTTGGCGGCGCACTTGGGCCACGGGCGAACTGCCCGAGGTGCATCAAACCAATAGCCACGCCTCGACGACGCCGGCCGCCGATGCCGAGCGCGTGTATTTCTACTTCAGCACGCTCGGCCTGCAATGCGTGGATGCAGCGACCGGCGCGGATAAGTGGCAAGCGAAGTTGCCGGTGCCGTACTACGTGTTCAAGTGGGGGCCGGGCATGTCGCCGATCGTGCACGGCGATCTGGTGATCTTCGGTCAAGACGATGATCTTTCGCCGGCCCTCTATGCCTTTGACAAACGTACCGGCGAACTTCGTTGGCGCGACGACCGAAGCGACATGTGCGCCGGCTATTCGCATCCGGTAATCAACACCACGCCGGCGGGCGACGAACTCGTCGTTGCCGGCACCGGCATGCTGATCGGCTACGACCTGGCGACCGGCAAACGCGCCTGGCTGGCCCGAACGTTGCTCCGCAACATCAAGACGACGCCGGTCTGCCGCGACGGCATCGTGTACATCGCTCTGCAAAGCTCCGGCATCGCCAACCAGTGGGTCGCCTCGATCGATCAGAAGGAAACCGGCAACCGCGACGGCAAGATCACGAAGGACGAACTCCAAGCATTCGTCGGCAAGATGCCGGTGCCCGAGGCGTTCTACAAGAAAACTTTCGACCGGGGCGACACCAACGGCGACGGCGCGCTCGACGGCGATGAGCTTGACAAGGCGTTCATGCCGCCGGGCAACTATGCCGGCGCTCGCTACGGCGCGAAGAACCCGGCGGAAGAGTTTGTGATCGCGGTGCGCGGCGGGGGCAAAGGAGACGTTACGGAAACGCACGTGCTTTGGAAGCACCCGACGAAGCACACCGATCACATCGTGTCGCCGCTCGTCGTCGGCGAGCGCATGCTGCTGGTGAAGTGCGGCGGCATCGCCACCTGTTTTGCGACGTCCGACGGCAAGCAACTCTGGGGTCCGAAACGGATCGACAACGGCAGCGATTACTTCGCCTCGCCGATCTACGGGGACGGCAAGATCTACGTGGCCGGCGAAAACGGCTTCGTCGTGGTTTTGAAAGATGGGCCCGAGTTGGAAGTACTGACGAAGAACGATTGCGGCGGTTCGATCGTCGGCACGCCGGCGATCGCCGACGATCGGATTTACGTGCGCACGCGTGAGAACCTGCTCTGCTTCGGGAACTAGGCGCTACTTTGCGGTGTTTGCAGCCGCGAGCTTTTGATACGCCGCGGCATAGCGACGCCCGAACTCGCGCAGGCTCGCGGCGTCGAAGTGAACCTTGTCGTCCTTAGGCTTGAACCCGTCGGCGGCGACGAATGCCGTGTGCGGCACGCGCTGCGGCAGCCCGCGTAAGGCTTGGTCGACCTGTTCGCGCGGGGCGCTCCACGGCACGTCGTCGAACTTGCCGAGCCCGCCGACGATGAACGGCACATCCGGCGCGGCGAGTTCCTTGCGAAACCGCGCGACGAGATCATCGAGCTTCGCCTGATACACCGGAGCGTCCGTTTCATTCGCGTTCGATTCTCCTTGGTGCCACAGGATTCCCTTTAGAGTGCCGGACTTCAGCGCGATTTTGGCGCGCGCGATCGCGTCGTCCCAAGGATGACTCTTCGTCTGGTCGTGATACGCGCCCGGCTGCCATGCATCGATCGAGGAGCCGCCTGCGGCGCAGGGAATCAGGCCGACGGTGATCGTCGGATCGGCATCGGCGATCACGAGACCGAACGTGCGGCCCAGGCCGACCCCTGCCGAAGGTTTGTCGAAGTGCAGCGGGTCGATCGCCGGCACCCAGGCCCCTTCGCGATTGAGCATGAGCACGCGCGGGTGCGGCTTTTGATCTTCGCGCTCCACCACGCCCCGGCCGGCCATATTCGATTGGCCGACCAAGAGATAGAGGTGCAAGTTGGTCGGCTCGGCGGCGCGCAGTTCGGCGACGGCGATCCATGAAGCGAGCAACAGAACGAAAGATCGCAGAGTCGACATGGCGAGAAGGCTCAAAGTTTGAAAGGATGCGGCGTGCGGAGGATTCACACGTTAAACGCAGGAGCGCGCGATGTCAAAGAACCGCTCCTCGCGGTTCACCCGCCCGCGGCCCGAGGTTGCCGTAGCGATGATAGTCGTACGAAATGCTCTGCTCGCGCAGGTACCAAAGCAATTCGACCCGGCCTTCGCCGACGACGGGAACGTCGGCGAGCCACAGCCCTCGGCGATTCGCGGCCTCGCGCACGGCCGCTCCGGGGCGATCGCGGTCGGCGTAGCGCACACGCAACAGTCGCGCGCTGTCGAAGTGGGCGACAAGCTCGTCGTCGGTCTCCTCCATCATCTCAATGCCGCCGGCCCAGGGGGCGGTCGCCACATCGAGTTCTTCGAGCAATACGTCGGAACAGCCCGGCGCGTACGACGCCAGGACGCGCGCTCCCGTGGCTCGGGCGGCCGCCGTGCGCGCGAAGATGTCGAACCGCGTATCACCCGGCTCGATCCGCACCAGCACCTCGCGAAAGGGGAGATAGCGTCGCACGTTATCCTGCCCCAAGAGCCGGAGATGGTCGTGCTCTTGCGAGAACTCGTCACGCCAGGCCCGATCGTAACTTGCCAACGCGCGAAGCAAGCGGGCATCGTCGGCTTGCGACGGATCGAGTCGAGCGGCGAGTGTTGCCAGGTCGACATTTTCAAGCGCGTCGCGCTCGACGGCGCGCGTCGACGGGCGATCATGGAAGTTGAGAAAGCAGGCCGTGTAATTGGGCCCACCCGCTTTGATGCCCGGCCCCACGCTCGAAAGTCCCATTCCGCCAAACGGCTGGCGCAGCACGATGGCGCCGGTCGTACCGCGATTGATATAGAGGTTGCCGGCTTGAATGCCTGCTTTCCACTCGGCGATCTCCCGTTCGTCGAGGCTGTGGATCGCGCTCGTTAGGCCGTAGCCTGTGGCGTTTACCATGTCGATCGCGTCGGACAAGCGCTCGTAGCGCATCACGCCGAGTACCGGACCGAAAAACTCCGTGCGGTGCGTGAACCCGCCGGGCTCGACGCCGTACTTCACGCCGGGCGACCAAAGCCTGGCGTTGTCGCCGATTTGTCGGGGCATCACGGCCCAACTTTCGCCCGGCTCCAATGTTTTCAACCCTTGCTCGAGCACGCCGGCAGGCGGACGGATCAGCGGGCCCATCCGACTTGCCAAATTGTACGCGGAGTCGATGCGCAAACTGCGGACCGCGTCGCACAGCATCCGCTTAAACTCGGTATCGTCGTATACCTCGGCATCGAGCAACAGCAGCGACGTCGCCGAACATTTCTGTCCGCCATGGCTGAAGGCCGAATGCAAAACGTGCTTGATCGCCAGCTCGCGATCGCTCAACGCGGTGACGATCGTGGCGTTCTTGCCCCCGGTTTCGGCGCTGAGCCGCATGGTCGGCTTACGCTCGAGCATGCGCAGCGCGGTCGCCGTGCCGCCGGTGAGGATCACGGCCGTCGCATCGTCGTGGCTTACCAATTCGCCGGCGGGCCCGTTGCCGGAGCAGGGGAGAAATTGCAACGTCCGCCGCGAAACGCCTGCAGCCCAAAACGCCTGGCAAAGTTCCCAGGCGACGAGCACCGTATCCGAAGCCGGTTTAAGAATAACGGTGTTGCCCGCGGCCAGCGCCGCCGCAACGCCGCCGCAAGGAATGGCGATCGGAAAGTTCCAGGGCGGCACGACGACGACGGTGCCGCACGGCCGGGCGTCGACCGTCGGCAGCTCGAACCAACTTCGCGCCGAAGCTCGATAGAACTCCACGAAATCGATCGCCTCGGAAACTTCCGGGTCGCTCTCCGTGAGCAGTTTGCCGCCGTTTGCCAAAGCGGCGCGCATCAACAAACCGCGCCTGCGGCGCAGCTCTTGAGCGACGCGGCCCAGTATCGCATTGCGCTCGTCGACCGAGAGCCCACGCCAGCCGTCGGCGTCGGCCTTCGCACAAGCCAAGGCTTCGACCACTTCCGCCGAGCCCGCTTGCGCGAAGCGTGCCGTGGTCGCTTCCGGCCGCGAGGGGTCGAGGCAGGGCACGGTCGGCAGTTCGCGTCGCTCGGTGCCTGCCACGACGGCGGGGATCACAGAGTCGGCCGAGGCCGGCGAGCCTTGCGCAACCAAAGCTTCGGCCCAAGCGCCGTTTTGCGGCAGCGCCCAGTCGGTATCCGCTTCATTGTCCAACGCTTGCCACGGCATCTCGGCGCGGGGTGCGTCGAACGTTTCCGTCGTACGATCCTGCGTACGGCGCGGCTGATTAGAAATCTGCGTCACAAACGCCGCGCGGAAGCCTCGCTCGAGTTGCCGCCATTCTTCGCTGCCGACTTGCAGGCGAAACGCATGGCCCAGAAAGTTCTCCGGCCCGGTGTTTTCATCAAGCCGGCGGATCAAGTAGCCGATGGCGTTGAGAAACTCCTCCTTGCGGCAGGCCGGCGCGTAGAGCAGAAGCTGCTGCGTACGCTCGAGCAACGCTCGACGTTGATGGTTCGCCATTCCTTCGAGCATTTCAAACTGCACGCGGTCGCCCGCTCCGACGGCCGCAGCGAGCGTAAGGCCGTAAGCGACGTCGAACAGGTTGTGCGAAGCGATGCCGATCCGCACGGCATCGAGGTTTTGCGACTGCAGACCGAAATGGAGCATCTGCTTGTAGTTGGCGTCGGTCTCCAGCTTCCGTTGATAAGGAGCTTGCGGCCAATCGTGGAGCGCGGCGTCGATCCGCTCCATTTCCATATTGGCCCCTTTGACGATGCGAATCGTCAGCGGCGCCCCGCCGCGCTCCACACGTTCGCGGGCCCAAGCGGTGATCCGCTGCTGCACCAAGAACGAGTCGGGCACGTAGGCCTGCAAGGCAATGCCGCCGCTCACCTTTTCCAGGCCGGGCCGCGCGAGTGTTCGCAGGAAGGCTTCCGCCGTGAGCGCCAGATCGCGGTATTCCTCCATATCCAAGTAGAGAAACTTCGGCACGGTCACGCCGTCGGGCCGCGTGTAACCGACGTGCGAAGCTTCGCGGTAGAGCAGTTCGAGGCGGTCGCACAGTTGCCGCAAGGTGTGCTCGCGAGCAATCGGCCAGATCTGCGAATAGATCGTCGAGATCTTCACCGACAACACTTCCACTTCCGGCGATTGCAGCGCCTGCAAATACTTGTTCAACCGCTGCTGCGCCTCTTCCTCGCCCATGAGCGATTCGCCGAGGAAGTTCAGATTCATCCGCACCCCTTGACTGCGGCGCGCTTCCAAATGTTCGCGGAGCAATTCCGGCTCGGCTGGGAGCACGACGTTGGCCGTTTCGTGCCGCAGGTGCGCCTTCACCAGGGGGACGGTTACCGACGGCAGCCAATCGCCGAACGTCTGGAAACCGCGCAAGAGCGCGCGATCGAGCGGGCTGAAGAACCGCGGGATTCCTTGCACGTCGAGGATGTGCGTGAACTGCTCCGCCGTCCGCGCCGCGGCCTGCGAGCGAAAGGCCTGATCGGTCAACTGCACCAGCGTCGCCTTATCGGCAGGAGTGCGCAGCATCCGATCAAGCTCGGCCTGCTGACGCCGTTCGGCCGACGATTGCAGTTCGGTCGCCCGCGTTTGCAAGGTGCCTGCCAACTCGACGGCGGCATCGATCAAGGCGGCGGTGGGCGTCGGAATATCCATCTTCGACAACTCGCTAGAAGTGCGGGGCGGCGCCTATTCCATATAACTTCGCACAACGTATCGGCGCCGGTTCGGCAAGGTTATTCTATCCATTCCCGCCCTTCGCTTCCCACCTTGCGAGACACTTCCATGCGCACGAATCGCCGTACTTTTCTCGGAGCCGTAGCCGGAGCCGCTTGGGCGTTGCGAAGTTGCGGCAGCCGCCGACTGCTGGCTGGACCGTTGGCGTCGGACAACGACGTGATTCAAAAGGCCCGACAAACGGCGCTGGCGATCCTCCAACCGAGCGATGCCGAAGTGCAACACGGCCTGGAACTGCACAGTTCCTCCATCGTGTTCGACAGTTACGGCTTCGCACCTCGGGCCGCGCTCGACGGCTCGGCGTTTCGCGAGTTCATGCTCGGCGGCGCGAGCGATGCCGAACTTGCGGACATGCGCGAAGAGATGAGCATGACGGGGGCCGTGCATAGTGAAGTTGAACGGCGCGAGTTTCTTGAAGCGTTCCAGGCCGCCGGCGTAACGTGTATTTTCCAGAACGCCGGCGAAGAGGGGAACGACACGCTGCGACTTCTGAAACGGCTCTCGCGGTTCACGTTTCTGACGGATCGACTGCGCGACGTCTGTCCCAAGGCGGTCGTGCCCGGCGATGTGACGGCCGCGAAGAAGGCCGGCAAGATCTGCTTGGCGTTCACCACCAACGGAGTTCCCTTGCGCGGCGTAATGGAAAGCACGCGCGACGAACTTCGCAACGTTCGCCTCTTCAAACAGCTTGGCGTGCAGATGATGCACCTCACGTACAACCGCCGCAACGCACTGGGCGACGGCTGCGGCGAAGCGAACGACGCCGGTCTGAGCGACTTCGGACGAATCGCCATCGCCGAACTGAACCGGATCGGGGTAATTGTCGATGTCGCGCATAGCGGCCGGCGTACGAGCCTGGAAGCTGCCCAAGCTTCGCGCAAGCCGATGGTTGCCAGCCACACGGCCTGCGCGGCTTTGCAAGACCATTACCGGGGGAAGACGGACGCCGTGATCAAGGCAATCTGCGACACCGGCGGACTCGTCGGTATTTGCTGCATCCCGAAGTTTCTCGGCGGCAAGGGAGACATTACGGCGCTACTCGACCACCTCGACTACGCGATCAAGAAGTTTGGCGCGGAACATGTGGCCATCGGCACCGACATCGCTTACATCTCGCGCAACGATAAAGCGGAGCGTGAGAAGATCGGCAAACGACCCGACGGTCGAACCAGCACATCCGCAGGGCCGCGCTGGGAGCACCTCTGGCCCGAGTTTGAGTTTCGTGAGGATCCCGAAGCGGCGAAAAGCATTGCTTGGACGAATTGGCCGCTGTTTACGATCGGCCTCGTAAAGCGCGGGCACTCGGACGAAACCATTCGCAAGGTGCTCGGCGAGAACACGCTGCGCGTTTGGGAAGCGAACCAGATCTAGGCGTAGTCGTGTTTGAGGAACACGTACCGATTTCCCCTACTTGGGTCCCCGCAGCGAGACCTGTCACGTATAATTAGGTTATCTATCACCAAAAGAGTACGTCGACCGGGCTAAGCCGACGTGGCTTGAGACCCGTCGCACCGCTTGCCGCGGTAGAAATGGCCGGTCCGTGTGCGTATCTGCCGAGTCGAGCTTCGGACTCACCTGTCTCTTAGGGCCTGTCGGAGCATACTGTCTCAAAGCGGCTTATGAGCGCGATCGTTCAGCGCTCGGCATCGCCTTCATCCCACTGGGTTTCGGCATCCAACAGTTTTGCGAAGGACTCGTGTGGGTCGGTCTCCGGCACGACGATTTCCGGCTCGCCCGGAGCGCGGCGTTAGCGTATCTCTTCTTCGCCCTCTCCTTTTGGCTCTTCTGGATTCCCTTCAGCGCTCTGATTCTAGAATCGCGACCTAGGATAAAGTTCGCGCTAGGGTGCGGAGCGTTTCTCGGACTGCTCGGCGGCGCCGTGCTGTATTTGCCGATACTCTTGAATCCGGAACAACTTCGAATTGTCGTTGCCCATCATTCCCTCACGTATAGCTACGACGAACCGATGGGTCTGAAGTTCGCGCCGCAGATCGTTTGGCATCTCTTTTACTTGGCGATTATTTCGCTTCCTCTGGTGCTCGTGCGAAACAAACATTTGGTCGGCTACAGCACGGCTTTGGTTGTGTCCGCCGTTATAAGTCACACGATTTTCTGGTACGCATTTGCTTCCGTCTGGTGTCTTTTCGCGGCGATCATCGCACTCTATCTAGGCTACTTGTTCTATCGCTGGCCGCGGCGTCTTGCGTCGTGATCGGCGTCTCCTGCGGCGGGTGTTCGTAGAACCGCCAAGCCTTGGGAATGATCAGCCGGGCGCCGCGGCGAAACCATAGGTATGACCAAGCCCATTGCATGACGACGAGCAGCCGGCTGCGGAAGCTGGTCAGGTAGTACACGTGCACGAAGAGCCAGAGCACCCAGGCGCTGAAGCCGGCCATCTTGATCTTGCCGAACTCGACGATGGCCCGACTCCGGCCGATCGTGGCCATTTGTCCTTTGTCGGTAAAGCGAAACGGCTCGCGTTTGCCCGTGCCGGCGGTAACTTCGGTGCGGATCAGCTTCGCGAGGTAACGCCCTTGTTGCATGGCGGCCGGCGCCGTGCCCGGCAGCGGTTTGCCGGTCTGATGCGTGTAACAAGATTGATCGCCGGCGACAAACACGTTCGAAAAACCGGGCACGCTGAGATCCGGCTCGACCATCACGCGCCCGACACGATCGACCGACAGTCCCGTCGCACGACCGAGCTTCGAGGCCTCGACTCCCGCGGCCCAAAGTACCGTCGCCGTACGGATCCGTTCGGTTTTCACATCCACGCCGTCGGCGTCGATCTTCGTCACGGCGCTATTGACCCACACTTGCACGCCGAGCGTTTCGAGGTCGCGCACGGCCCGCTTGCCGAGCTGCTCACTAAACATCGGCAAGATCCGCGAGCCCGCCTCCAGCAGAATGACGCGGGCCTGCGTCGGGTCGATATTGCGAAAGTCTTTCGCGAGCGTAAAGCGACTCATCTCGCCAATGGCGCCGGCCAATTCCACGCCCGTCGGACCGCCGCCGACTACGACGAACGTGAGATACCGCTTCCGTTCGTCGGTCGAACGGCTGCGCTCGGCCTCTTCGTAGGCGAAGAGCACGCGACGTCGTACTTCGGTGGCTTGTTCTAAGCTTTTCAAGCCCGGCGCAAACTCTTCCCACTCCTCGTGCCCGAAGTAGCTGTGCCGCGCGCCGCAAGCCAGGATGAGGTAGTCGAACTCGATATCGCCGAAATCGGTCGCGATCTTGCGGCCCGGCAGGTCGAGTGTGCGCACTTCCCCTTGGAGCACGTGGATGTTGGAGTATCGCGAAAGCATGCTGCGAATCGGTGCCGCGATATCCGCAGGGCTCAGACCGGCCATGGCTACCTGATAGAGCAGGGGCTGGAACAGATGGTGGTTGTTCCGGTCGACCAGCGTTACACGGACGTCCGGCACGTCTCCCAAGCCTTTGGCGGCATTGAGTCCGGCGAAGCCCCCTCCGACGATCACGACGTGCGCCATTTCGACTCCCCTACGAATCATGTTCGACGAACAAAACCGTGCGGTAGCGGCGCGATTGACACTGGGCAGCTTAACAAGACCCTGACGCCGGTAAACCTGCGAGTCGAATAAAAAATTGCGTGCGCTCCCGGATTTGCTTGGTTGGCATTTACCCACGCGCATCGCGTAGAATGCGGCTCGGATCGTGTTCGCCGATTCGCTTGATTAACAACCCTGCTGCGAGACGAGGCTTCTTATGTTGCAACTACTTGCCGAGCGCTGGTGGGTCGTACTGATTCGCGGTCTCTTGATCTTGGCGGCGGGCATCGCCACGCTCGCCTATCCCGGCTTGACCCTATTGATGCTCATTACCCTGATCGGCGTGAGCGCCTTACTCGACGGCCTGACCTGCGTCTTCATGGGCCTGCGCGGCGGCGACGGCGGCCGACCTTGGTGGGAAATGATTCTGCTCGGGCTGGTCGGCGTCGGCTTCGGTGTCGCCACCTTAATATGGCCCGGCCTGACGGAACTCTTGCTCTTGTCGCTCATCGCCGGTTGGGCCATTGCCCGCGGTGTGATGGAAATCATTGTTGCCATTCGCTTGCGCAAGGTCATCGATAGCGAATGGACAATGGGACTATCGGGCTTGCTGTCGATCGGCTTCGGCGCGCTTTTGATTGCTCGACCCGGAGCCGGAGCGCTAGCCATGGCGATGGTGATCGGCATCTTCATGATCGTCGCCGGCACGGCGGCCATCGCTCTTTCATTTCGACTGCGCGGACTGAAAGGAAAACTTGCCGGCACGGCGCGTTAGACTTATGGCGCGGTTGTAGAACGCCGAGTTTTACTGCGTCACTTCGCGAAACTTCCCGTCGTGCGAGATCCATGGCTTGGGGTTCTCCACGCGTCCGAGCTTGCGCACGCCGGGACCGAGCGCATTCGTCGCACCGAGGTCGGCGGCCATCAAGTCAGCCAACCCTTGCAGCTCTGTCACCACTGCCGGATTCGCCGTTGCTACGTTCTGCTTCTCGCCGGGGTCGTCGACCACGTTGTAGAGCTCCTGCTTCATTAAGTGCAGCTTCCAAGGGCCTTGCCGCACTGCGGCGAGTTTGAAGCCGTCGTAGTAGTGGAAGAGTTGCCGGGGCGAGCGCACGTCGGACGGGCCGGTGAGCACTTGCGAAACGTCCAGGCCGTCGAGCTTGCGATCGCTTGAGAGCTTGCCTCCGGCGAGCACTACGAAAGTCGGGAGGATGTCCATCATCGACGTCATCTCTTGCGTCTCGGTGCCGGCGGGGACGTGTCCCGGCCACCAAGCGATCGTGCAGACGCGCATGCCGCCTTCGAGCGTCGAGGCTTTGCCGCCTCGGAACGGCGTGTTATCCGCCTGCTGGCCCAGCGGGCCGCCGTTGTCGCTGGTGAAGATCACGAGGGTTCGCTCCGCGATGTCGGCCTTGCGGACGGCGTCGAGCACTTGGCCGACGCTCGCATCGACTTCTTCAATCCAATCGCCGCGCAGTCCCCCTTGCGAACGTCCGCGATACGCTTCGGCCGGATACAGCGGACCATGGACGGCGTTGTGCGGTAGATACAGGAAGAACGGCTCGGCCTTGTGCGACTCGATGAATTGCACGGCCCGCTCCGTATAGCGCCGGGCAAGCGTCGCCTGCTCCGCCGCGCCCACGCGCTCGACCACGCGCAAGTTCTCAACCAACGGTAGCGGCGGTTGCGCGTCGCCGCGTAGGCCGGTTTCTTGTTCCATCTCTGAGGGAGCTGCGGCCGGCACCTTCTTCGGCTTCGGCAGTGGGGCTCCAAAGCTGCTCTTCGAGCCTTCGGCGGCAGGGCCCATGTCGTTCGAGAAGGGGACGCCGAAGTAGCTGTCGAACCCTTGGTTCGTCGGCATGAATTGCGGTTGGTCGCCGAGATGCCATTTGCCGATGCAGGCCGTGGCATAGCCGAGCCCCTTCAGATGGTCGGCGATTGTCTGCTCTTCGGCGGCCAGTCCGACGGCCCCGGCCGGAAACAGCACACCGGGAATCGGCAGCACGCGCTTCGGATAACAACCGGTCATGAGCGCGGCCCGCGACGGCGAACAAACCGGCGCTGCATAATGACTCATTAACTTCCGCCCCTCGGCGGCCATGCGATCCAAATGCGGCGTCTTTTGCTTCGTCGCGCCAAACGGCCCGATGTCGGCATAGCCGAGATCGTCGATATTAATGACGATGAAGTTCGGTTGTGGGTTTTCCGCGGCGTTTAGTTCACGGAAACCGACGGCGTGCGCGAGCACGGCGAAAAACAATACGGCGACCGGCAAACGGTTACACATGACGGCAATCCTACGAGGAAGCGGAAAAAGCGGGCGTTAAGGTGCGTGAATATGATGCCACAGCGGAGCGCCGGTCGCTACTTGCCGTCTTCGCAGGCGGCGCGCGCCCCGAATGCCCTTACAACGGCAGGAAGATTGTACATCGACGGAATCGGCATCGCCGGCACTTGCTCCGCTCATCGGCCCGTCGCTCCGCTCTGCAAATCCTCAGCAAGAACGGCTTACATGCTTCTGGGCTTGTGCGAGTTTGCAAGGCGCATCGATCGGAATTCGGTGATAGAATCGCCTTTCAGGAATCTCCTCAGCGGGTTTTGTTTGGGGTGGAGTGCCTGAGTGCTTGCTTGTCGCGAACCACGTACGAGATCGAACGAATCGCCGAATTCGGCGGCGAAGCATGAAGTCGGAACGATGAAGTCTGCAGGGGTGCAACGATCCCCGCCGCTCTTCGTCCTTCCGAAAGCGTGCTTTCTGCTTTCGCTCTTCATTATTGCCATCGGCGCAGGCTCGCCGAGCCGCGCCGACTACGAATCGGCGTTCGCCGCCTACCAGGCCGGCGAGTACGACGAAGCGCTCAAAGCCACGGACGAAGCGGTTCGCGAACGTTTCGCGGAAGCCCGTTGGTGGCGATTGCGGCTGGATTGCCTGGCTACGTTAGGCCGCTACGACGACGGAGTGAAAGCCTTGGGGCTGGCTCGGCGGCATCACTATGTCGATGCCGGGTTGTTGGTTGCCGGCTATGAAGTGTTGCGACAAAGCGGCGACCCGAAGGGCGCCCAAGAGATGCTCGCGGAGCTTCTGCGATATGCACAGGGTTCCCCCTTTCGTTTCAACATGCCCGACGATCATGTTTGGGTTGGTCGGGCCGCGGCCTTACTAGGAGGCGACGCCCGTGAAATTCTCGAAGGCTTCTACGATCCGGCTCTCAAGAACGACCCCAATTCGCGCACGGCCTACTTAGCCATCGGCGCTTTGGCGTTGGCCAAGGACGATCTTGGCGTGGCTGCAGAAAACTACCGCGCGGCGCTGAAGGTGTTTCCGGACGATCCCGACTTGCTCTTCGGCCTTGCGCAAGCGTTGGAGGAAGACGAGGAAGAGGAAAGCGCCGCGCTCCTGAAGCTGACGCTGGAGCACAATCCGCGGCATTTGGGAGCTTTGCAGTACATCGCCGAAGAAGCTCTCGGGCAGGAAGACTACACGGGCGCCTCGGCGGCGCTCGATAAGATCGCCGCGGTGAATCCGCACCACGCGCGACACTGGGCCCTACGGGCCGTGCTCGCGCATCTGCAGGCCGACTCCTTCGGCGAATGGTTCTGCCGTGAACGCGCCCTGGAAACTTGGGACGACAATCCCGAGGTCGATCATCTCATCGGTGAGAAGCTCTCGAGCGCGTATCGTTTTGCGGAAGGAGCCAAGTATCAACGCCGGGCGCTAAAGATCGACCCGCAGTATCTCCCGGCTCGCAAGCAGCTTGCACAGGATCTACTGCGTCTTGGCGACGAAGCCGAAGGTTGGCGGCTAGTAAACGAGGTGCAAACGAGCGATCCGTACGACGTGGTCGCCTTCAATCTCGCGTCGCTGAAAGACCGGTTGCAGAACTACACACTGCTCGAGACCCCTCACTTCCGCTTGCACATGGAGCGTCGCGAGGCGGCGGTTTACGGGCCGCGAGTGCTCGCGCTACTTGAGCGGGCCCGCAAAACGCTCGGCAAAAAATACGGCTGGCTCCCGCCGCAGCCGGTCACCGTGGAGATTCTCACACGCCAGCAGGATTTCGCCATTCGCACGTTCGGCCTGCCCGGCGGCGACGGCATCCTCGGCGTCTGCTTCGGCATGGTCATCACGGCCAACAGTCCGGCGGCGCTCGCCGGACGCACGAACAACTGGGAAGCGACGCTCTGGCACGAGTACTGCCATGTCGTCACGCTCGAACAAACGCATCACCGCATCCCGCGCTGGCTCAGCGAAGGGATCTCCGTTTATGAAGAACGTCAAGCCGACCCGACCTGGGGCGACCGGCTCGACCACGATCTCCGGCGAATGATCCTCGCCGGCGAGCTGACGCCCGTCTCGATGCTCAACGACGCCTTTCGCAAATCGCGCTCCGCGGCGCATTTCAATTTGGCGTATTACGAAGCGTCGCTCGTCGTGCAGTATCTCGTCGAGAAGCACGGGCACGAAACCTTGCGTCGAATATTGAGCGACGTGGCGGCCGGCATTCCGATTAACGAAGCGCTCGCGCTTCGCGTCGGTGAGCTCGCAGGACTCGACAAGGCGTTCGACGCGTATGCGCGAGCCACGGCGGATGCGTACGGGCCGAAGGTCGACTGGACCGACCCCAAAGAGCTTCCGGCCCTGCCGCGCGAGCCGGCATCGTCCGTAGCCGCCTGGCTTAAGGATCGTCCGAATCACTATCTCGGTCGGCTCCGCTACGCCCAAGCCTTGGCAAGCGAGAAACAATGGACTCAGGCCCGCGAGGTGCTGACAGCGCTCGTGGCCGACGTGCCGCAATGGGCGGGTGACGAAAGCCCCTACACCTTACTGGCTCGCGCGCAGCACGAATTGAAGGACCTCGCCGGTCAAAGGAAAACGCTCGAACAATCGGCGGAACGCTCGGCAGATGCCTTGGAAACCTATCGCAACCTAATCGAGCTGGCGATCGCTGAAAACGACGGGGCGCTGGTCGAGGCGAACGTCGAGCGGTATCTCGCCGTGCAGCCGCTTGAGGAGTTGCCCTACCGCAGCCTCGCAGAGTTTCGCGCCGCGGCGAAATCAACGACGACCGCCGAACGGAAATCGGCCGTTGCCGCCGCACGGTCGCTCTTGGCGCTGGAACCCTCCGATCGCAGCGGCGCACATTTCCTATTGGCGCAGTTGCTGCACGTCGACGACGACGACGAAGCAAAACGTCAGGCATTGCTGGCTTTAGAAGAAACTCCTCGCTTTCGTGACGCTCAGAAGTTGCTGCTGGCAATCGTCGACAAGCCCAAAACAGCAAAGCCGAACGAAACAAAGCCTCGACCGCCGACGATGGTGTTGCCATGAGTTTGCTCAGACGGATTACAGCGTCCCTTGCCCGTCGTCACAAACTCGCGGCGTTGGTCGCCGTCGTATCGTTGGCGCTCGTCATGAGCGCGGCCTACGCGCAACGGCGCTTCGGCGGTCGCCAGCCGGTGTTCGATCGTAACGGCGTACCGACCTGGGAAGTCGATGTCGAGATGCCGGAAGACGTGTTTACTTTTGTTCGGCTGCGCTATCAATCGTCCGGTCGGGGTTACGCTTGGGCGACCGACTATCCCGACGCCGATCTCAATCTTTCGTACCGGCTGCAACAGCTCACCTCGATGCGCTCGCATCCCGACGGGAAGATCGTCGACATCACCGATCCGGCGCTATTCGATCACCCGTTCGTCTACATGATCGAGCCGGGCGACATCGTGCTCAGCGACGAAGAGGCCGCGATCTTGCGGCGTTATCTCCTCAGCGGCGGCTTCCTCATGGTCGACGACTTTTGGGGAGATTACGAGTGGGACACGTTTGAGCTGGCATTCAAGCAAATCTTCCCCGACCGGCAGTTAAAGGAACTCCCCACCGAACATCCGGTGTTTCATTGCGTGTACGACCTGAAGGAGAAACCGCAAGTGCCGTCGATCGGCATGGCCCAGGCCGGCCGCTCGCGCGGTATTACCTACGAACGTTCCGACGCGCGCGAGCCGCATTACAAAGGCTGCTTCGACGACAAAGGTCGCATGATGATGATCGTTTGCCACAACACCGACCTGGGAGACGGTTGGGAACGCGAGGGAGAAGACGAGTGGTACTTCCGCGAGTTCTCCGAAAAGAAGTCGTACCCTCTGGGAATCAACATTCTTTTCTATCAATTCACGCACTAGCGACGGTGACGGACTCCGGTCGCTCACGCTCCCGGCTCGCCTCAGAAACCCTGAACCTTCAACCTTGAACCCTGAACGATAGCTCATGGAACTTTCTTACGAACAAGAACAAGCGACGGTCGAGCAACTCCGTAGCGGCAAGGCTCGGGTCGACGTCGAACTATCGAAAGTCATCGTCGGCCAGAAGGAAGCGGTCGAACAATTGCTCATCGCGCTGTTCGCCGGCGGACATTGCCTACTCACCGGAGCGCCGGGCCTTGCCAAAACACTGCTTGTCAAATCCATCGCGCAAGTCTTTCACTTAAAATTTCAACGCGTGCAATTCACGCCCGACTTAATGCCCGCCGACATCACCGGCACGGAAATCCTGCAAGACGCCGGCGATGGACGCCGCGCGCTTACATTCGTGCGCGGCCCCGTATTTACGAACGTCCTCTTGGCGGACGAAATCAACCGCACGCCGCCGAAGACGCAGGCCGCGCTCCTGGAAGCGATGCAAGAACATCAAGTCACGGCGGCCGGCGTCCGCTATCCGCTCGACGAACCGTTCTTTGTGCTGGCGACGCAGAACCCCATTGAAATGGAAGGCACCTATCCGCTCCCTGAAGCGCAGCTCGATCGGTTTATGTTCAATACGGTAATCGACTACCTCCCGGAAGACGACGAAGTGGCGGTGGTGAAGCAGACCACCTCACGCCGGCCGGACCCGATCGAGCCGCTGTTCACAGGCGACGACGTGCTGCGGTTCCACGAGATCGTACGCCGCGTTCCGGTCGCAGAAGAGATCATTCGCTACGCCGTACGTCTGGCCGCGGTAAGCCGCCCGAGCCAAGCCGGCGCTCCGGCGTTCGTCAAACAATGGGTGAGCTGGGGCGCAGGAACTCGGGCCGCGCAATACTTGATACTCGGCGCGAAAGCTCGGGCCCTCCTCGCCGGGCGCGTTCATGCCACCGCGGAAGACATCCGGCAACTCGCCTTGCCCGTGCTACGGCATCGCGTGCTAGTGAACTACCGCGCCGAAGCGGAAGGAGTCACGGTCGACCAAGTGATCGCTCGTCTGATCGAGCAAGTCCCCGGGCCGGTGGAAGGGAATAAGTGACCACGGAACCTGTGAGCACCGACGCCCCCGCGCGATCGTCTTCCGGATGGATCGATCCCGCGACCCTGATGCGCATCAAGCATCTCGAAATGCGAGCCCGCGTCGTCGTCGAAGGGTTCTTCTCCGGCTTGCATCGCAGTCCATTCCACGGATTCTCCGTCGAATTCACCGAGTACCGTCAATACACGCCCGGCGATGATCCGCGCTATCTCGATTGGAAACTGTTCGCCCGTAGCGATCGTTATTACATCAAACGATTCGAAGACGAAACGAACCTGCGCTGTCATCTCGTAGTCGATTTCAGCCGGTCGATGGATTACGGCACCCTCGGCTTTACCAAGGCAGACTACGCGCGCACCCTCGGTGCGACGCTGGCCTATTTCCTTCACACGCAGCGCGACGCCGCAGGGCTTACGACGTTTCACGACGACGTGCTCGACTACTTGCCGGCTCGCTACCGGCCGGGCCATTTGCGACGGTTGATGCTCTTGCTCGATCGCCCCGGCGTCGGTACTTCGACCAGCCTCACAAAGCCGCTCGAGCGCGTCACGGAGCTCCTGTCGAAGCGCGGCGTGGTCGTGCTCGTGTCCGATTTTCTTGCGCCTCTCGACGGACTTTCGCACCAACTGGCGGCGCTAGCCTCGCGACGGCACGAGGTCGTGCTGTTTCAGACGCTCGATCCGGCCGAACTGCGGTTCGAGTTCGCTGAGCCGGCGCTCTTCGTCGACGCCGAAAGCGGCCGCGAGTTGTACGTCGACCCGCATACGGTCCGCGAGCAGTATTTAGCCCGCTTTCAAGCGCATCAGAAGCAGTTGCAAGAACTGGCCGATCAACTCGGGATCGATCTCTATACGATCTCGATCGATCAGCCGTTGGAACGGGCGCTGTTCGACTACATGCAAAGCCGAGCACGGCGCGGCAGGCCGACGCGGCGCCGCGCGATGGGCTCTTCCGCTGGCGCCGGGCCGGGAGGCAAGGCATGAGCTTTCTGGCTCCTTGGTTCATCGTGGCGGGCATGGCGGCGATTTCGCTGCCGGTGCTGTTCCATTTCTTCCGCCGCACGCCGCGGGGCCGAATGCCGTTTAGCACGTTGATGTTTCTCACCCCGTCGCCGCCGCGGCTTACGAGCCGAAGCAAGCTGGAGAACTGGCCGCTGTTGTTACTGCGAGCCGCAATCCTTCTGTTGCTCGCAATAACGTTCGGCCGGCCGCTCTGGCGGCAACTGCTCGAACTGCAGAACGATGCCCCCACGGCGACGCGCACTGTCCTGCTCGTCGACACCAGTGCCAGCATGCGCCGCGGGGATCTCTGGTCTCAAGCCATGAGCGCAGCGGCGAAAGCGGTAAGCGCCGCCGGTCCGCATGACGAACTCTCGATCATGGCGTTCGACGCCGAAGTTCGTAAGCCGCTCACGCTAGAGGCTTGGCGACAAGCGCCCCCCGACGAGCGCAATGCGCTGGCGCAGGCCGCCCTCGGTTCGCTCTCGGCCGGTTGGTCCGCCACACAAATGGATCAGGCCTTGATTGCGGCGGCCGAAGAACTCGAAGCGGCCGACGTCGGCGGCACGGGCATGGAAGAGTCGCCGAACAAACGTCCCGCCGGCGGCGCCGTTCGAAAACAAATCGTGCTGGTGACCGATCTGCAAACCGGCGCCCGTTCGGCCGACCTGCAGCGCTTCGAATGGCCGAAGAGCATCGATGTGAAGATCGTCAGCGTCGCCACGCCGACGGCAAACGCCGGGCTACACGGATTACAAACTACGGCGGATGCCGCGTCGCCCGAAGCCGCCGCCGAGCGGCTGCGCGTGCTGGTATCCAATGCCGGCGACTCGCGTCGCGAGCAGTTTGAGCTCGCTTGGCAACCGCTCGCAGCAGAAACAACTTCGAAACAGGCAACCGCCGACAAAGCGACCTCGCCGACGACCACCTACATCCCGCCGGGCCAAACGCGCGTGATTCGTGCGCCGGCGCTGCCCGCCGGCGGCGCATTGAAGCTGTTGTTAAAGGGAGACGACGAGCCGTTCGACAATTGCCTATTCATCATGCCGCCGGTCAAGGAACACGTCCGCGTGTTGCATCTCTCGGATGACCCCGCCGACGATCCGCAAACGCTGCGCTATTTCCTCGAACGGGCTTTCGACGACGCCTCGGGCGTGCGCGCCGTGAAAGTGGAAACAATCGCCCCGCATGCCGCAACGACCCGGGCTCCTACACCTGCGGATCTCGAAGACGTCGCGCTGGTCGTCATCGCCGTCGAGCGTACCCTGCCGGACAATTGGAACGCAGCGCTTACGAGTTGGGTCGACCAAGGAGGGGCGGCGCTTTGCGTGCTGCCGAACGCCTCGGCGACCGCGTGGCGAGCCCTGTTGCCTGTGGACTTGCAAGGTCCGGAGCACATTAAGCTCAGCGAAAGTGATCGAGCGCGAGAGTACGCGTTGCTCGGCGACATCGATTTCCGTCATCCGCTCTTCGCGCCGTTGGCCGATCCGCGATTCTCCGACTTCACCAAGATCCGCGTGTGGCGGCATCGCCGCGCCCTGCTAGATGACGCGGCGGCGAAGCAGTTCCGCGTGCCGGCCAGGTTCGACAACGGCGGAAGTGACGCGGCCGGCGATCCGGCGGTGCTGGAGCTCGCGCGCGGGGCGGGGCGCGTGGTGCTGTTCACGTTCGGATGGCAACCGCGCGAGAGCCAGCTCGGCGTCTCAAGCAAGTTCATACCGATCGTCACGATGCTTGTCGAACTCGGTCGCAGAATCGCGCCGCCGCCGGCGAATTATGATGCCGGCGAAATCGTCGATCTGGCCCAGCTAGACGCCGGCGCCGCGAAGAAGGCCGCGGCGACCAAAGGCTGGACGATCAAAACGCCCGACGGCAAGGAAACGCCGGTCGCCGCCGACAGTCCAAAGTTTACGCTCGCCGCAGGACCGGGCATCTATGAGGTGCGTTCGCCGGTAGGCCTGCATAGAATCGCCGTCAACGTGGCGGCCGACGAATCGAGAACCGCGCCGCTCGGCGTCGAGGCGCTTGAAGCGCTCGGCGTCCGACTCGCGAAGGATGTGCCCGAGGCGACTCCCGAACTGGTCGCCGAGCGGCGCACGTTGCAAGTGCAAGAGTTGGAATCGCGGCAACAGCTATGGCGCGTCTGCCTCGCGGCGGCGCTCGGATTGTTGCTCGTGGAAACGTGGTACGCCGGGCGCTCGGCGCGGCGCGAAATGGTCGTCTCGGCTTCGTAGCCCTGCATCGCAAGGTCGCACACGATGAATTCTCATACGCTCACCGAAGAGGTGCAATCGGTCGTCGGACGCTTGCGCCGCCGAGCGCTTGTGAAGAGCCTCGCCTTGCTTTGGCTCGGCGCTTTGGCGGTATTCGCCATCGGGTTTGTAGTGCCGCCGTGGAGTTCGCGTTTCGAGTTGGCCGTCTTCGGCCTGGGCCTGGTGACCATTGCGTCGGCCGTCGCGATGGTCGTCTTGCGCCGACCGATCGGGCTCCGCGCCACGGCCCAACACATCGAACAAGCATACCCCGACCTGGAAACAAAACTGCTCGCAGGCCTCGATCAGGAACAGCGCGCTCCTTTCGGCCGACGCGGCTTTTTGGAGGAAGCCGTGGTGCAACAGGCCCGAGTACACGGCCTCACGCACGGCATGTGGCTCGAAACGGTGCCACGGGCCGAGCTTCGACGCTGGTCCTTCGCGCAATGGGCCGGCCTAGCGCTAGTGTTGGTCTGCTTCGGCTTGCAGCTCGCGCGGCTGCCGAAAGTCGAGCAAACGATCGCCGCAGCGGACGAGCCGAAGCCCGCGGAAGTCGCAGCGGCGGAAAAGTTCGCCGTGGATGTGGAACCCGGCGATGTCGAACTCGAGCGCGGCACCGACTTGCTCGTGCTGGCCCGCTTCGCCGCCAACGCGAAGATGCCGCGCGAGGCGACGCTGTCGGTCGTCGACGCGGCGGGCTCGCGGCGGTTGCCCCTTTCGCAAAGTCTCAGCGATCCGATTTTCGCCGGCCGGGTGCCGGAAGTGCGGCAGGATTTGAAGTACCGTTTGGGCTTCGGCGCGAACGAAACGCGCGAGTTTCAAGTGACGGTGTTCGATTACCCCGAACTCGATCGGGCTGACGCGGAGATCGAGTATCCCTCGTACACGAACTTGCCCGTGCGACGCATCGAAGACGTGCGGCAACTCACGCTTGTCGAAGGCTCGGAGCTGAAGTTGCTCTGCAAGTTGAACAAGCCGGTCGCCTCCGCACGATTGGTGCCTGGCGAAGGAGAGCCGCTAGAATTGGCGGTAGATTCGAAAGACCCGGCGCTCTATATCGCTTCACGCCGGCTGACGGAGAGCGTCCGTTGGAAGTTGGAACTGACCGACGATCGGGGCCGCAAAAACCGCCGCGGCGTGGAATTTGTCGTCGATGTGGCGCCGAACCGGCCGCCGGAGCTGAAGCTGCTGTTTCCGCGGAACGACGTCGGCGTGTCGCCGCTGCAGGAGTTGCCGCTGGAAGCCCAGGCCGCCGATGATTTCGGCGTGTTGCGGTGGGGACTTTCCTACGAGCTGACGGGGAAGACAACCCGCGATTTGACGCTCGGGGAGAAGCTGCCGCCGAAAGAGAAGACGGTCGGCAAGCATGTGCTCGCTCTCGAAGACTTGAAGGCGGTGCCCGACGAGCTGCTGGCGTGGCATGCGTGGGCCGAAGACATCGGTCCCGACGGCAAAGTGCGGCGGACGACGAGCGACATTTTCTTCGCCGAGGTGAACCCTTTCGAGGAGATCTTTCGCGAAGGGACCAGCGAGCCCGGCCCTCCCGGTCGGCCGCAAACGCCGGCAGACGAAGCCGCGAAGCTACAAAAGGAAATCATCTCCGCCACTTGGAACCTGCGGCGAAGGGAGCAAGGCGCGCAGCCTTCGGCCCAGTATGTGACGGATGCCCAAGTAATCGCCGATTCGCAGCAGAAGGCAATCGAGTCGCTGGAGAAGATGAAGGAGAAACTGCAATCGGCCGACGCTCTGACGACGGTCGCCGAAATCGAAAAGCAGATGCAAGCGGCGCTCGTGGAACTTGCGGCGGCCGTAGCCGGCAACAGTTTGCCGCCGCTCGACAAGGCCTTGCCGAGCGAACAAGCGGCCTATCAAGGCTTGCTCAAGCTGCGGGCCCGGGAAACACGCGTGATGAAGTCGCGCGGCGCGCCCGGCGGAGGAGGGCAAAGCGCCAACCAGCAGAAGCTCGATCAACTCGAACTAAGTGAAGAGCAAGAGCGCTACGAAACGCGCAGCGCCGCGGCGAATCCGCAAGAAACGCCGGCCCAACGCGAGCGCGAAGAGTTCTTGAATCGCTTGCGAGAATTGGCCCGACGTCAGGAAGACATGAACCAGAAGATCAAAGACTTACAGGCGGCGCTCGAAGCGGCCAAGGACGAAGAAGCGAAGAAAGAGATCGAACGGCAACTCAAGCGGCTGCGCGACGAGCAGCAGGAGATGCTTCGCGACGTCGATCAATTGAAGAACAAGCTCGACCAACCGGAGCACAACGATCCGCAGGCCGAGGCTAGCAAGAAGCTCGAACAAACGCGCGAGGACATCCGTCGCGCGGCCGACGCTTTGGAGAAAGGCGAGACTTCGCAGGCCTTGAATGCCGGTACTCGGGCCGAAAGCGAACTCGACAAGCTTCGCGAAGATTTCCGCAAGCAGACGTCCGGCCGGTTCGCCGAGGAAGTTCGCGATCTCCTCGACCGTGCGGAAAAGCTCGACCAGCGGCAGCAACAAATCGGCGAAGAGCTCGCCGGCAAAACTCCGCACGCCGGAAAGTCTTCACAAACTGACAAACCGGGCGGGTCGCAGAAGCCCCAGCCCGGGCTTAGGTCGATGGGGGAAACGCCGACGCAACTTGCGGAGCAAGCCGCTGCGCAACAAAAGGAACTGAACGAGGTGCTGGAACAGGCTCGCGAGATCACGGAGCGGGCGGAAGGGAATGAACCGCTGTTGTCGAAGCAGCTCTATGACGCCGTGCGCGAGGCCCATCAGCAGCAGACGCCCCGAGCCGTCGACATGTTGCGGCAGCTGCTGGAAAACGGCCTGCCGCGCGAAGCGGCCGAAGTGGAACCGCAGGCTCGAGCGGGCGTGAGCAAGCTGCGCGAGAAGATCGAGAAAGCCGCGCAAGGTGTGGTCGGCGACGATGTCGAAGGGCTCCGTCGCGCGAAAAGCGAAGTCGATCGGCTGGCGCAAGCCTTGGAAGAAGAGTTGAAACGCGAAAGTCCCGCGAATGCGCCAAGCGATCGGAGCGAAGGCGCTCAACAATCGAGAGATGCGAAGTCGCCGCCGGGCTGGGGTAAGCCGCAAACCGGCCCGCAGGGTACGCAACAACCAACTGACGGGAAGCAACCCGGCGAAGCGAAAGAAACCGGAGACGGAAAGCAGCCGGGGGATAAGCCGGGAGAAGGCGAAGGGAAAATGTCGGGCAAGGGCCAACAGCCTAACGCGGGAGAACCAGGGAAAGGGAAGGGCGAAGGCGAGGGTAAAAAACCAGGAGAGCAACCCGGCAAGGGTCAAGGAAATCAACCGGGCAAAGGTCAACAACCCAGCGAAGGCGAAGGGAGCGAAACAGGCCAAGGGGGGCAACCTTCCCAATCGGCAACGGCGCAGAACGCGCGCTCACCTGGTCTGCGGCGCGGCTCACAAGGGGAGCAGGGTTCGCAACCAGGCCAAGGTTCACGGCCCAGCCAAGGCCAAGGCTCGCCGTCAGACCAAAATACTCCCAAGCAAACCGCCGAACGTCGACCATCCGGCAATCCTGTCCAGCCCGGCAATCGCAATGCGGGCGATCGCAATCAACTCGGCGGCGGTCCCGGCGGTGGCGCGATGGCCGGCAGCGATTGGCGCGAATGGTCCGACACGTTGAGGAACGTCGAAGAGTTTGTCCCCGGCACGCGCTTGCGCACCGAAGCGGCCCGCATTCGCGACCAAGCGCAAGCCATCCGCGCCGAAGCCAAGCGACATTCGAAAACGCCCAATTGGGAACTGGTCCGCGAGCAGGTCTACGAACCGTTGATGGAACTGCAGCAACAGCTCGACGAGGAACTCTCGCGCCGTTCGTCGAGCGAAGCGGCCGTGCCGCTCGATCGCGACCCCGTGCCCGACCGCTTCAACGATGCGGTCCGCCGGTACTACCGCAGGCTCGGGAGCGGTCAATGACGTTGCCCGTTTTAACCGCATCGCTCGTCTGGGGAGCGCCGCAATGGTTGCCCGCGGTGCTCGCCGTGGTCGTCGCCGCCGGCATCGTGCTGGCCTGGGGCTATCGGCGCACGTCGGGCACACGGACGCTGCGCCTCACCGCGGCCTCGCTCAAAGCCGCCGGCATCGCGCTCTTGGCCGTCGCCCTTCTCGATCCGCTGTGGTCGGGCACGCGCGTCCGACCGGGGGAGAATATCATCGTCGTACTCGCCGACACGAGCCGGAGCATGGAGATCGTCGGGGCCGATCAGAAGTCGTCCCCCGCCGCGGCGTTCCGCGTACCGCTCGAGGACGAGCGATTGCCCTGGTTCGTACGTTTGAAGCAAGATTTCGACGTCCGCCGCTACACGTTCGACGATCGTCTCGAGCCGCGTCCCTCGTTCGCCGAGCTGAAGTTCGACGGCGGCTCCACGTCGCTCAACACAGCCCTCCGTTCGCTGGCCGAGCGATTCAAGGATCGCCCCCTCGCCGGCATCGTGCTCCTGAGCGACGGCGCCCCGACCGACAACGCTGCGACCGACGTCGCCGCCGACGCGAAGCTCCCGCCGATCTATCCGGTGCTCCCTCCCGAGATCGCGCCGGCCGCCGACGTCACGCTCGCACACGTTTCCGCCACCCAAACCGGCTTCGAAGACGCTCCGGTCACGCTCACGGCCGAGGCCCGCAGCACCGGCTTCCCGGGGGAACCTGTCGTGTGTCAGCTCGTTGATCAATCGGGCAAGATTGTGCTGACCCAAGAGCAAACGCCCGGCCGCGACGACGGCACGGCCTCCTTCCGCTTCCAGTTTCGTCCCGCGAAAGACGGCCTCTCCTTCTACCGCGTACGCGTCGCGCCGAAGTCGCAGCTGTCGGCCTTCGACAAGCCGGAAACGGCCCGTGAGGCGACCCTTGCCAACAACACGCGCCTCGTGCAGGTCGATCGCGGTCGCGGGCCGTACCGCGTGCTCTATGTCGGCGGCGCGCCGAACCCGGAGCACAAGTTCCTCGGGCGCGCGCTGGCCGAAGATCCGCAAGTGGAGCTGGCGTCGCTCATTCGCATCGCGCGTCGAGAGCCGAAGTTCGACTTCCGCACGCGCAGCGGCGAGACCACCAATCCGCTCTTCCGCGGCTTCGACAAGACCAACGAAGAGACGGAGCGCTACGACCAACCGGTGTTCGTGCGGCTCGGCATCAAAGACGAGCGCGAACTCCGCGACGGCTTTCCCAAAACCGCCGAGCAACTGTTCGGCTACCATGCCGTGGTGCTCGACGACGTCGAAGCGGAAATGTTCACCACCGATCAGATGTCGCTCGTGAGTCGCTTCGTCTCCGAACGCGGCGGCGGGCTCTTGATGCTCGGCGGCGTCGATTCGTTCGAGAAGGGGAACTTCGCCAAGACGCCGGTCGCCGACGCTCTGCCGGTCTATTTGCAACGCACCACCGCGCCGCATCCTCCCGCCGAGTCGGGCTATCGCTGGCAACTCACGCGCGAGGGCTGGCTCGAACCCTGGCTCCGACTTCGCGCCAACGAAATCGACGAACGCAAGCGATTGGAAACCATGCCGCCGTTTCGCACGCTCAATCACGTCTCGGGCATCAAGCCCGGAGCGACCGTCGTCGCCACGGCCGTCGATTCCGGCGGCGCGCAACAGCCCGCCCTCGTCGTGCACAACTACGGTCGCGGGCGCGCGGCGGCGTTGATGGTCGGCGATCTCTGGCGGTGGCGGCTTAAGGCCGATCCCGAAAATCAAGACCTCGAAAAAATGTGGCGGCAACTCATTCGCCGGCTCACCGTCGACGTGCCGGGCCGAGTCACTGCCGCAAGCGAAGCGGTCGCGGGCGATCTCTCCTCGGCCGTGCGCATCGCCGTGCGAGCGACCGACGCCGAATATCAACCGCTGGACAACGCCCAAGTGAAGTTGGAAATTCATGTGCCGGAGGGACCGAGCCTGAAGATCGACGCCGAGCCGAGCCGGAGCGAGCCGGGCATGTACGAGGCGAGCTATGTGCCGCGCACTCCCGGCGCCTATCGCGCGACGGCCGCGGTCGTCGACGGTTCGGGCACGGAATTCCCCGCCGTCGAAACCGGCTGGACCAACGACTCCGACGCCGACGAGTTTCGCCGGCTCACGCCCGACCGCGTGGCCCTCGCCGATCTCGCGGCCCGCAGCGGCGGCGAAACAGTCGAGCTCGCCGACTTGGAACAGTTCGTCGCCGCGCTCGCCGCGCGTCCTGCACCGCAGACGGAGCAATCGCTGTTTCCGCTCTGGCACACGCCGTGGGTCTTCGCATTGGCGATCGCCTGCTTGGCCGGCGAGTGGGGCCTGCGCCGCTGGAGGGGATTGCCTTGAGTACGAAGCGTCGCTGCTCATCGCTGTTGCCTTTCGTTGCGACGACTTTCCTCGCGTCGATAAGCCCGGGTGCATACTCGTTGCTGCGCGCGAACGACGCACCGGAGCAGACCTCGCTCGTCGTCGTCATCGGCGCCGCCGGCGAAGAGAGCTACGGCGAGATCTTCGCGGAAGAAGCGGCGCTCTGGCGCAAGACGGCGACCGACTCCGCGGCCCGGCTGACGTTGATCGGCGCCGCCGACTCCGCCGGAGCGAGCGATGCCCAGCCGACCGATAAAGAGCGGCTGCAAAGCGTCATCGCCGCCGAAACGAGCGCCGGAGCCCGCGCATCGCCGCTCTGGATCGTCTTCCTCGGCCACGGCACGTTCGACGGCCGCACCGCCGCGTTCAATCTTCGTGGGCCCGACGTCACCAGCGCCGAACTCACCGACTGGCTCGGCGCCTCGCGCCGGCCGATCGCCGTCGTCAACACCACGGCCGCCAGCGCACCCTTTCTCACGGCCCTGAGCGCGCCGAATCGCGTCGTCATCACCGCCACCAAAACCGGACAGGAGCGCAACTACGCCCGGTTCGGCCGCTTCTTCGCGAAGCGCGTGATCGATCCCGCGGCCGACCTCGACAAGGACGATCAGACCTCGCTCTTCGAAGCGTTCCTGGCCGCGGCCCGCGACACGGCCGAGTACTATCGCAGCGAGGGACGCATCGCCACGGAGCATCCACTGTTGGACGACGACGGCGACGGCCGAGGCGTGCGCGTCGACTTCTTCGAGCGCGACAAACTCGTGAAGCGCCCGGCGGGGGAAGCGGCGGTCGACGGCGCCCTGGCGCGCAAGCTGCATCTGAAACCGAGCGCGGCCGATCGGCAACTCACCCCCGCGCAACGTGCCGAGCGCGACCGGCTCGAAGCGGCCGTCGCCGCGCTACGGGCCAAAAAGGCGACGCTGCCGGAAGAAGCCTATTTCGCCGAGCTGGAAAAGCTCCTCGTGGCACTGGCCAGATTAAACGCGGCACCAAAAGCCGTTTCGCGCTAGTCGCGACGACGAGCCGGCCCAAAGTAGCAGGCACACTCCGTGTGCCGTCGGTCGTTAGATTAAGAACGCCTTCAACTATCAGGACGTGCCGAGCGCAACGCAGTAAAGACTGCCTGGTACCCGTCTCTGCGAACGGCACACGGAGTGTGCCTGCAACCATGCAGGCCGGCGCGTGAACTACGAGCAAGCGCTTGTTACGATGGAACCTCAACGAGAACCCTTCGCGCGCTTGAGCCGGTCGAAGTGGACCCGTTCACGCGAATCGATGCAACAACGAGGGAGCCGCATGAACGACGCTCGCCCAATTCAGTTCGTTGTTTACCTAGTCGCCGCGCTCGTGCTTGGCTATCTCACGTTCATGTCCCTGATGTGGAGCATCTGGGGCGCACCGATTCATCCCACGCATTACGTCGCGCTATTGGGAGCATTGGCACTCTTCGCCGGAGCGTTTGTCTCTTTGGCGAATCCGGGCCGAGGGCGCATACTCGGCTTAGCTGGTCTGGTGGGCATGGGTTCGATTTGGATTCCGAGCGTTGTAGTACTTGTCCCTCAGCACAACGTACTTATCTCGCCGGCGGCGTACTTGGCGCTTCTTTTGTACTTCGCGACTCTAGGGTTAGCCTTGCTATATCCCCAGCGGTGGGCGTGGAGCGTTCCGGCATACTTGGTTGTGCTGTGCATCGCTGTGGGTATTGTCGGTGTTACGGCATCAGCCCGTGTTCGGGGAGGGGAATTCGCGCGACCTTCCTTTGCCTACTTCCGCTGGCACCCCGGCGGTGAGCGCTTAGTGATTGAGCAAGATTCGGATGGGTGGATTGACGCGGAGGCTCGGACATTGCTTGAGCAGGCGGGGATGCAAGGCACGCTGGAATGGACCGGTTCTTCCGGGGAGCGTAGCAATTCGCATCGTGTCATCGTATTGGCACAACGTCGGCCGGAGAGTCGTTACGAGTTGCACTATCCGCGCGAGGGACTGCACATTCACGCCTTCGACGGGGTTCGTTGGCGGATGATTCCAGAAAACGCTGGGACATTCCCTACGTTTGCGACACTTGAGCCCGGAGCTTCCGTCTCGATGTTGATGGAAGACGTAGGCGGCGGAAGGCAGGGCACCCTGGCTTTCAGCTGGTGAGATTTATTGACGGAAGTTCTACGATTGCAGGTCCGGACCTAACCATTCTTGCATGATTGGCCGCCGTAATGCTTGAGGAACTTCGCCGACTCATCGCCCATCAATACGAAGCCGCCTTTTGCGTGCTCGCGCATTGTGCTGCGCGGTGTCCTGATGCTTTGTGGAACGCGCCGGTTGCGAAGTATCCGTTCAATCAGGTGCTGTTTCACACGCTCTTCTTCGCCGACCTTTACCTCGGAGTCGACGAAGAGTCGCTGAGTCGGCAGCCGTTTCATTTAGAGAACCAGGAGTTGTTCGCCGACTACGAGCAACTCGCAGATCGCGAACCGCTCGCCTTGTATACGCGCGAGCAGATCGCGCTCTACCTCGACTTCTGCCGGCGGAAGGCCGCGACGACCCTCGACGAAGAGACGGAGCCGTCGCTCTGCGCGCCGGCCCTTCATCCGGGCCGAAACTTCTCGCGCGCCGAACTGCACGTCTACAACATCCGCCACATCCAGCATCACGGCGCGCAGCTCACGCTCCGGCTACGGCTCGATTCCGACGTCGACATTCGCTGGATCGGCAGCGGCTGGCGCGAGCCGAACAGTTCGCCGTAGGGTGGGTCGAGCAACGCGAGGCCCACGCGGAATCCGCGACGAACTACCGCGTGGGCCTCACTTCGTTCGACCCACCCTACACGTTGCACCCTTAAAAATCCGCATCCAGCACGATGCGGTAGCGGGCCTTGCCCGATTCCAAGCGTTCGAACGCTTCGTTGATCTTGCTCATCGGGTAGTGTTCCGTTTGCGGCGACACGTTGTGACGCGCGGCGAACTCCAGCATGGTCTCCATTGCCACGGGCGAACCGGTCGGCGAACCGGAGACGCTCTTCTGGCCGAAGATCATCGGAATGATCGCGATCGGCAGCGGCTCGCGCACCGCGCCGACGACGTGCATCCGTCCGTTCGGAGCGAGCGAGGCGATGAGCGTGTTCCAATCGAGCGGCACGTTCGCGGTGACGACGAGCAGATCGAACGTTCCGGCCAGCTTCTGGATGGCCGCCGAGTCGCGACTCGAAACGACGTGATGCGCGCCGAAGCCGCGCGCTTCGTCGAACTTGCTTTCGCTCGAAGTGAAGGCGGTGACGTCGCACCCGTAGGCCTTGGCGAACTTCACTCCCATATGCCCCAGGCCGCCGATGCCGACGATTCCCACCTTGCTCGTCGGCTGGGCGTACATCACCAAGGGATTGAAGACCGTGATGCCGCCGCAGAGGAGCGGGCCGGCCTCGGCGACGTTGAGGTTTTCCGGCAGCGGAATGGTCCAGGCCCAATGCGCGCGCACGCGACTTGCGAACCCGCCACGGTGGCCTCCCATGATCGTCGGCAGCGCTTGCGCGCAGAGATGATTCTCGCCCGACTTACACGGCCGACAATGCATGCAGCTGTTGGCGGTCCAACCAATGCCCACCTGCTGCCCGACCTTCAGACCTTTGGTCGCCGAACCGACTTCGACCACGCGCCCGACGACTTCGTGCCCGAGCACGGCCGGATATTGCGACATGGCCCAGTCGTCTTTCAGCACCGAAAGATCGGAGTGGCACAGGCCGCACTTTTCGACCTGCACTTCGACTTCTTCCGGCCCGAGCGGCCCGAGGTCGAGCTTTTGACGAACGAGTTTTTGGTTGGCCGCGGTGGCGACCCACGCGTCGATAACCGACATGACTGTGCTCCCAGTGTTGAGAATGTCGACGATTAGTCGATCCGGAGGAGCCGCGATTATATGCCTCGCAAAGCGTTCGCCTATCCACTGAGTGAAGGGAACACCCTTGGTTTTTTTACGACCAACGACTCGGCGCCGGTAAGCGTAATTTTGATGTTTTCCGAGCAAAGTAGTCCGCCACTCCGTGGCGGAAAGGGAGTGCGCGCCGGCAACGCCGAGGGATCCGCCCTCCGCGCCGCAACCCGCTCTGCCGCCGCGGAGCGGCGGCCTACTATGCCGACGACCTGGCCCGAACCGTGGAACGTTTGCAACCTGCCCGCCTGCAGACGATCATGATCGGTTCGGCCGCCGGAATGTTTTCACGCGGTCTATCATTCCTGTCGTCGTCGGCGAGGTTATCTGATGCGCACTGCCTGGATGCTCGGCTCGTTGTTGGTCGGCGGACTCGTCCTCAACGTCGCCGCCGCGCGGTTATCGGCCGCGGAAGCCGCGCCGCTTGTGGAAGATCGCTATCAGTCAAAACAGCTCGAAGGTCGTCGCCCGACGCGCGGCCCTTGGAAGATTGCCGACGGCACGGCCCAATGCACGCAAGACGACGAACTCTTCAAGAAGTTCAAAGACCACGGACCGGTCGTCTGGTACGACGCGAAGTTTACCGACGCGGCGATCCACTTCGAATTCAAACCGGAGAAAACGAAAACGTTCGTCTTCACGGTCAACGGCGACGAGGGGCATGTGTTTCGCTTTGTCTCATCGGCGGCGGGAACGACGATCGTCGCCTTTCCGCCGAACCCGGAGCATAAGTCGCAGGCGCTCGAGCGCGGCGGTCCCAAGCTGAGCGAAGGCGTATGGACCAAGGTGTCCGTCGAACTGCGCGGGCCCAAGGCCGTGGTGAACATCGGCGACGATTACCAGGCGGAAGTCGAGCACGCTTCGCTCGAGTGGCCCAAGACGGTCGTCGGGCTCGGTTTCTCTTTCGGTACGTTGTCGCTGCGAAACTTTCGCATCGTCCCCATTCCGGCGAAGTAATGCAGGATGAGTCCGATGCTTAGGTTTCCCATGGGCGCGATGTTCGCCGTCGCATTACTTGCCGGGCAGGCGGGCGCGATCGAACCGTTGCGCGTCGACGGCCTTGCGGGGCCCGTCACCGCGGCGGAGTTGCAAGCGTTCAAGGCCCACGTCCGTGAGTTGCCCGCACCTACGGATAACCTCCGCAACGCAATGGTTTACGGCAGCGGCGCCTTGGCGGCCGAATCAATCGGCCGAGTCTACGAGATCTGCGGCGATCGCGATTTGCTCGACGAGCTGCTCCGCTTCACCGATCGCATGCTCGCGGCCCGCAACGATCCGAAGACCGGGTGGGTGACGTGGACCGGCGAGCGCGAACTGGTGTGGCCGAACGCCGCGCCGGTCGACGGCAAGCCGGTGTATGCCGGCGCGGAGATGGGGGACGTCGTCGGGCACATCGCCTACGCGGCCAAGCTCATTCTCCAGCAGCCCGAGCTCGCACAACTCCCGACTACCGACGGCGATCCGTTTCACTTCGGCAGAACCTACCGCGCGCGGGCCGAGCATTACGTGCGCGAACTCGATCGGACGATGGATACGTTTCTCGTGAAGCATCTCGTGCGCGCGAGCGACAACCGCTACTACTTTCCGACCGACAAACGGTTCGCCGTAAATCAGAAGCCGGGGCCGGCGGAGCGACCGGTGCCGTGGAACCAGCAGATGATGCTGAACAACGGGTTCCAGCGGATGGCAGAATGCCACGCCTTGCTCGGCGATGCCCCGGAGCGCGTGCGGCGCTATGAAGCGATCGTACAAGCCTCGGTCGATTGGTTTTTTGAGAACGCCGAGCGTATCACGGTCGACGGTCACCCGTGCTACCGTTGGGCCTACGTGGCGGAGACGCCGCTCAAGCATCTGGAAGACTCGGCCCACGGCTCGTACGACGTCGGCGGGCTCTATCGTGCGTATCTCTCCGGCAAGTACGGCATCACGCCCGCGATGATGGCGCCTCTGGCGAACACGGCGCTCTACGTGATGGCCACGCCCGACGGCAAGTTCACCGGCCGGACCGACGGCACCGATGCCGCAGGGCGCCCGCCGGGAACTTTGCGAAGCTATTGGCTCGACGCCTGCGAATTTGCGCCGGAGCTGTTGCCGAAGCTTTACGAAGTGAATCGCGGGCGCATCAAGTCGAGCCCCGAACTCACGGCCGGGATTTTTTGGCAACGCCATCGCGCAGCGCTGCCGGCGAAGTGAAATTCCTCTCCCACTGGGAGAGGATGCCCACAGGGCAGGTGAGGGTGGCGCTGCACTTCGCTTGGCTGCGGAGGTCGACGGACGTGCGCAGCGCTCGGTGCGCGTTCATTACCAAACGTCTTGCAACGCGGCCCTCATCCGGCCTCACGGCCACCTTCTCCCAGTGGGAGAAGGAGGACAATGCAGCTCCCAGCGGGAGAAGGGTTCACTTTGCCGTCGCGGCCCAGCGTACCGCCGTTTGGATGTAGTGATCCAAGTCGCCCTTCGCCTCGGGGTGCGGGCTGTAGCAGAACACGCGCCCTTGGCCGAACGTGCCGCGAGCCGCCGCGGTCGTGCCGAGCATCACTCCCTTCGGCGCACCGTTCTCGGCGATTTCCGTTTTGAACGTCGCGAGGGTTTCGTAATCGGGAATCTCCGGCTTGTCGCCCGGCGCCAAGAGCGGACCCTGCGCGTAACGCACCGTCACCGGCTCCGCGCCGACCTTCAGAAACTCCTGACCGCTCGGGCTGAGCGAAAGCTGCACATCGCCGTTGCCGCGGGCCCAATGCTTCCGGTCGAGCACCTTGGCGTCGAGCAGATGGAGCGACCAGGTGTAATCGGCGCTGGCGAGGTAGGCGCCCGCGCAGATGCCGACGTAGCCGTGGCCTGCTTCGACGAATTTCTTAACTTGTTCGCGGCCGCTCTCTTCCAGCGCCGCGGCCTGCTTCGAGCCGCTGCCGCCGGGGAAGATCACGACGTCGAACTTCTCCAGCGCCCCGGCACGGATGTCGGCCGCTTTGATCCGCTCGGTCGTAAAGCCTTTCCCCTCGGGGAGGCAGCGTTCGAGATTCGGCGGGCCTTTGGGCGAGATGCCGCCGTCGGCATAGATGGCGACGCGCACGACCGGGTCGGCGGCGTGAATCGACGACGCGATGATACAAGCAACAGCGAAGCAGGTAACGTAGCGGGTTATGCAAAGTCGCCGGTACATGAATGTGTGCCCTGGAGATGAACGCAAATTAAAACGCCTCTCCCACTGGGAGAGGATGCCCGCAGGGCAGGTGAGGGTCGCGCGGCACTTCGTTTGGATGCGGAGGTCGACGGACGTGCGCGGCGCTCGGCGCGCGTTCGTTACCAAACGGAGTGCCAAGCGGCCCTCATCCGGCCTCACGGCCACCTTCTCCCGGAGGGAGAAGGCAATAAACTCAGCTCCCGGCGGGAGAAGGGTTTGATCACAACACTGCAGCTTATTCTTTTGTCCAATAATCCAGCACGATCACCTTCTCGCGGCGATCTTTCACGACGCTCACGTAGTGCAAGTGCGCCGGGTGCACGAGGTACGCCGCCAAGCCGGCCTCATCGCGGAAGGTGACGGCGAACAGGTGCGTGAAGCCTTCCGACTTTCCTTCTTTGCTCACGTTCGTGCCGTGCTCGAAGCCGATGATCGCGTCGATCTTGCCCGGCAGGCCGGCGAACGTGTCGACGACCTCTTGAACCTGCTCCGGCTTCTGATCGTCTTTGAATTTGTACATCACGATATGCTTCAAAACCATGCCGGGCTTCTCCTCGGCTCGCGCCGTCGCGTTTAGGGCGGCCAAGCCGAAGCCGACGACCGTCGCGAGAATTGTCGTTGTCAAAGTTCGCATCGTTGCTCGTTCCCTTGAATTGCGAGTCGTTTATTCACTCGTAAACTTCAGCCCGACGATCGATACCAAGAGCAGCCCCAGAAAGAACAGCCGGGCCGGATTGCGCGATTCGCCGAACAGCACCATGCCGAGCACGACGGCGCCGGCCGCCCCGATGCCGACCCACACGGCGTACGCGGTGCCGATCGGCAACGTGCGGGCCGCCACCGAAAGCAGGTACATGCTCGCCACGATGGCGAGGCCGGTCAAGACGCTGGGCACGAGCCGCGTGAAACCTTCGGTATACTTGAGGCCGACGGCCCAGCCGGTTTCCAGCAATCCGGCGACGATTAAGATCCACCATGCCATAGCGAGCGCTCCTCCGTATTTCGGTCGACCGGCGTCGATCGACGTGAGCCTACTTCATAACGTTCGCCCAAAGCGAAAGCCATGCCTGAAGAAACGTCGTTTCGCATCGCGGTGCTGGTCGTCACGCTCGGCGCCGGCCTCGGAGGCGCCTATTTTCGCATTCAGGCTCGTTCTGACGAAACAATCACGCACGAAGCAGAAGGACGCATGTTCGCGCTCGTGCTGCGACTGTTCGGCCTCGCCTTATGGTTGAGCACGCTCGCATATCTGATCGCGCCGCAGAGCATCGCTTGGGCCGCGGTACCGATACCCAGGGCCATCCGCTGGTGCGCGGTGGCGGTTGCCGCGTTGTCGGCCGGCGGGTTCGTGCGTTCGCTCGTCGCCCTGGGCAAGAACCTTACCGATACCGTCGTCACGCGGCGCGATGCCCGGCTGGTGACCGCCGGTCCCTACGCTTGGGTACGTCATCCGTTCTACACGACGGCATTCCTGCTGATGGCCTCGGTCGCCGCGGCCTCGGCGAATCTGTTGCCGGCAGCCTGCGTGGTCGGCGTCATCACGATGCTGATCTTGCGCACTCGCCAGGAAGAGGAGCGCCTGATCGCGGCCTTCGGCGACGACTACCGCGAGTACATGCGCACGACCGGCCGTTTTTTGCCGCGCGTGTTCCCTCGACGCTCGTCGTAATCCGCGTACGGCAGGCGTTCCCGCCGCAAAAGCGATCGTAAAGCGACTTATTGAAATGTCGGAATATTCCGATATAATGAAATAGAGGAGACCACGATGCCTGCCGTAAAGAAAGAAAGGCCGCCGCGCGTCGCCAAACTGCTGTCGTTGGAAGCATTGGCTCAAGCGGCGGAGTGTTTGAAGACGCTGGCCCATCCGCACCGGCTGCGGATGATTCAGATGTTGCTGCGCGGCCGGTTCACGGTCGGCGAACTGGCCGAGGCGTGCACCATCCCGAGCCCGATGGCTTCCGAACATCTGCGCCTCATGCAACGCTGCGGCCTGCTCGGCTGCGACAAAGAAGGACAACGCGTTTACTACCGCATCGCCGAGCCGCACTTGGCGAACATCATGGAATGCGTCGAAGCACGCTTCGGCAAATAGAATCACACCTTAGAAACGGAGTATGTCATGTCTACTGCTACCATCTCGCCGCTGGAATTGGCCGCGCTTTGCAAGAACGGAGAAGCGCTCGAACTGCTCGACGTGCGTACGCCCGCCGAGTTCGGCGAGGTGCATGTGAACGTCGCTCGCAACGTGCCGCTCGATCGGCTTGATCCGAGCGCAGTGAAGAACAGCGCCGCGGTAACGGCGGGCAAGCCGGTGTACGTCATCTGCAAGTCGGGCGGGCGCGGACGTCAGGCGGCTGAGAAACTCGCCGCGGCCGGCATCGCGAACGTCTTCAATGTCGAAGGGGGCACGTCCGCCTGCGAAGCGGCGGGCCTGCCGGTCGTGCGCGGTAAGAAGGTCATGTCGCTCGAGCGGCAAGTGCGCATCGCCGCGGGTTCGCTCGTGCTCGCCGGCGTCATACTCAGCTACTTCGTGCACCCTTATTTCATCGGCCTCTCGGCCTTCGTCGGGGCAGGGCTCGTCTTCGCCGGCGTTACCGACACCTGCGGCATGGGCATGATGCTCGCGCGCATGCCGTGGAACCAATGCAAGGCTTAAGACCTAAGCCTGAAGACTTAAGTCTCCGGTCTTAAGTCTTCAGGCTTTCTACCCAGGGAAACTCCCATGAAGATCATCATCGTCGGCGGCGTGGCGGGCGGGGCCTCGGCGGCGGCGCGGGCTCGGAGGCTTTCCGAAGAAGCCGAGATCGTGCTCGTCGAGCGCGGGCCCGACATCTCCTTCGCCAATTGCGGCCTGCCGTATCACCTGAGCGGTACCATCGCCGAGCGGAGCAAGCTTCTGATCGTCACGCCCGAGCGGATGCGCGAGCGCTTCAAGCTCGACGTCCGCGTTCGCTCCGACGTCGAAGCGATCGATCGAGCCGCGAAGAGCGTACGCATCCGCGATCTGGCGACCGGCCGGACCTACGACGAAACGTACGACAAGCTCATTCTCTCGCCCGGCGCCTCGCCAATCCGTCCGCCGATCACCGGCTTGGAACTGCCGGGCATCTTTACGCTGCGCAACCTCGGCGACATGGATCGGATCAAAGCCGCGCTCGACGGCGGAACGCGGCAAGCGGTCGTCGTCGGCGCCGGGTTCATCGGTTTGGAACTCGTCGAAAACTTCGTCGCCCGCGGCGTGCAAACGACGCTCGTCGAACTACAAGACCAAGTGCTGCCGCCGCTCGATAAGGAAATGACCACGCCGATTCTCGAGCGGCTGCGCGCGAAGGGGGTCGAAGTGCTGCTGAGCGATTCGGCCGAAAGTTTCGCGCCGGCCGGCGCCGACGGCTTGCAGGTCGGGCTGAAGTCGGGCCGGAAGCTCGCCGCGCAATTGGTCGTGCTCGGCGTCGGCGTGCGGCCGGAGAACGGGCTGGCGGTTGCCGCAGGGCTCGACGTCGGCCCGCGCGGCGGCATTCGCGTCAACCAGCAAATGCAAACGAGCGATCCCGATATTTACGCCGTCGGCGACGTCGTGGAGATTCGCGACTTCGTCACCGACCAGCCGACGCAGGTACCGCTGGCCGGGCCCGCCAATCGGCAAGGGCGGCTCGCGGCCGATCATATCTTCGGACGCTCGGTGCGCTATCGCGGCACGCAAGGTACCGCGATCGTCGGCCTCTTCGGGCTCGCCGCCGGCATGACGGGCCAAAGCGAGAAGGCGCTCCGTCGCGCGGGTCGGGCCTACGCGAAGGCATACGTCCATCCGGCGCATCACGCGGGTTACTATCCCGGCGCCGAAGGAATGACGCTCAAGCTGCTCTTCGACCCGACCGACGGCAAGTTGCTCGGCGCGCAAGGAGTCGGCGGCGCGGGAGTCGACAAACGCATCGACGTCTTGGCCGTCGCCTTGCAAGCCGGGCTCACGGTATACGACTTGGAAGAAATGGAACTCGCGTACGCCCCGCAATTCGGGTCGGCGAAAGATCCCGTGAACATGCTCGGCTTCGTCGCCGCCGGTTTGCTGCGCGGCGATCATCCGCAAACCGACGTGGAAGCGGTGCTCGCCGACCCCACGGCCGCGCTACTCGTCGACGTGCGCACGCCGACGGAATTTGCCGCCGGAAGATTACCCGGCGCGGTGAACATTCCGGTCGACGAGCTCCGTGACCGACTCGCGGAGATACCCCGCGACCGCAACGTGACCGTCTACTGCCAAGTGGGCCAACGCGGCTATCTGGCGACGCGGATCCTGCTGCAAAACGGCTACCGGGTGCACAACCTCGCCGGCGGTTTTAAGACCTGGCTGCTCTACGCACCGGCGGCGAAAGTGGAGAAATGAGATTCGAGACGACAGACTCCGGTCGCGAACGCTCCGGGTCGCCTGCTCCCGTCCGTAGTCTCCAGTCTCCAGTCTTGCTTTACGCCAACAGTTCCTTCACCACGCGGGCCGGCTCCACGCCGGTGAGCTTGAAGTCGAGCCCTTGGTGTTTGTAGGTGAAGCGGTTGTGGTCGAAGCCGAGGAGTTGCAACGTCGTCGCGTGGAAGTCGCGGATGTGCACCGGGTCTTTCACGATGTTGTAGCTGAACTCGTCGGTTTCGCCGTAGACGACCCCTCCCTTCACGCCGCCGCCGGCCATCCACATGGTGAAGCAGCGCGGATGGTGGTCGCGGCCGTAGTTTTCCTTCGTCAGCCCGCCTTGCGAATAAATGGTGCGGCCAAATTCTCCGCCCCAGATAATGAGTGTTTCGTCGAGCATGCCGCGCTGCTTCAGGTCGTTGATCAGGCCGTATGTCGCGCGGTCGAGGTCTTTGCACTGGTTGGGCATCCGACCGGCGACGTCGGAGTGATGATCCCAATTGTTGTGGTAGATCTGCACGAATCGCACGCCGCGCTCGACTAAGCGCCGCGCCATCAGCATGCTGTTGGGCAAGGAGCCGGGCTTCTTCGCGTCTTCACCGTAGAGCGTGAACGTTCCTTCGGTCTCATCGGCCAAGTTTGTGAGCTCCGGCACGCTCGCTTGCATGCGAAACGCCATTTCATATTGCTGAATGCGCGTTTGCGTTTCCGGATCGCCGACCTGCTTAAGCGTTTGCTCGTTGAGCGTGCGGATGTTGTCGAGCACGCGACGGCGTACCGAGTCGGGCACGCCCGGCGGATTGTTGATGTAGAGGATCGGGTCGCCTTTTGAGCGGAACGATACGCCGGTCAGATGGCCCGGGAGAAATCCGGACGACCAGAGCTTCGCGCTGATCGCTTGCTCCTGGGCCCGATTCGTCGGCACGGCCACGAGCACGACGAACGTCGGCAGGTTTTCATTGAGCGAGCCGAGCCCATAGGAAGCCCAACTGCCGAAGCAGGGGCGACCGGAAACTTGGCTGCCGGTTTGCATGGCTGTAATGGCCGGCTCGTGGTTGATCGCCTCGGTGTTGAGCGACCGAATGAAGCACATGTCATCGACGCACTTGGCCGTTTCGGGCAGCATCTCGCTGACCCACATGCCGCTCTTGCCGTGCTGCTTGAACTTGTACTTCGACGGCGCAATCGGAAACCGGGCCTGACCTGAGGTCATCGTCGTCAGGCGTTGCCCTTTGCGAATCGATTCGGGCAAGTCCTTGTCGTACCACTTCTGCATCTCGGGCTTGTAGTCGTACAGGTCCATCTGCGAAGGACCGCCGACCATGTGCAGATAGATGACGTTCTTCGCCTTGGGCGGAAAGTGCGTGCCGGGAAGTTTCACGCCGGCAGGCGACGACGACGTTGCGCCGAGCGCTTGGCCGACGCTCTGCCCGAGCAGCGAGCTCAGAGCGGCGAAGCCGACGGCGCTCTTACCGCGGGCAAAGAATTGGCGACGGGTTTCGAGTTGGCGAAGTTCGTCGAGAGGATGCATGGCGGAAGAAGGGGTCAGGGGAGAGGGGTGAGGGGTCAGCAAGCGGTTGGCGGAAAGGATGATTGCAAATTGAGAATCGAAAAATGCAAATTGCAAAATGAGGATGGAACGTCGCTAGTCAATTTCCGATTTGCGATCTGCAATTCTCAATTTGCAGTTTCCGTTTTACTTATTCAGCACTTCGTCCAAGTTGAACATCGCATTGCAAAGGTTCGTCCAAGCCGCGAGTTGGGCCGGGTCGAGCTTCGCGTCGGGCTTGCTTTCACCCACTTTGATCAAGGCCGCCGCATCTTCCGCGTGGCCGTGGTAGTAGCTGAGAAGATCGGCGAGCGCCGCGTCCCAAACTTTCGTCTCTTCCGGCCGGAGCGATCGACACAAGATGCGCTCGGCCGCGAGCTCCAGGGCCCGAGCCGGTTCATCGGCCGCCGAGCGCAAAACTTGCTGGGCCGTGTTGCGGGCCGCTTCTACGAACGTCGGATCGTTGAGCGTCACTAAAGCTTGCAGGGGCGTGTTCGTTCGGTCGCGGCGCAAGCAACTCAGCTCGCGGGCCGGGGCATTGAACGTTTCCATATTCGGCGGCGGCGCCATCCGCTTCAAAAACGTGTACATGCTCCGGCGATACAGGTTGTCCCCCGTGTCTTGCTTGTATTCACGCGTGTTGCCGCCGGGCAGGCCGACGACGTCCCAAATCCCTTCCGGTTGATAAGGCCGGACGCTGGGGCCTCCCATGCGTCCGGAGAGCTCGCCGCTCATCGCCAAGGCGTAGTCGCGGATCATTTCTGCATCCATGCGGAACCGCGGGCCGCGGGCGAGCAAGCGATTGTCGCGATCTTTGGCCAACTTCTCCGGCGTCGTCGCGGCAGTTTGCCGATACGCGCTCGACGTGACCATCACCCGGAACATGTGCTTGACGTCCCAACCGGATTCGCGGAACTCGACGGCCAACCAATCCAGTAGCTCCGGATGGCTCGGCGATTCCCCCATAATGCCGAAGTCGTCGGACGTTTTCACAAGACCGGTTCCGAACACTTCCTGCCAGAAGCGGTTGACGGTGACGCGCGCCGGGAGCGGATTCTTCGGATCGACGAGCCATTTCGCGAGGCCGAGCCGGTTTTGCTGCGCGCCGGCGGGCAGCGGCGAAAGGGCCGCGAACACGGTCGGCGATACTTGATCGCCGAGCTTGTCGTATTGGCCGCGCAACAGCACATTGGCCATCGCCGGCGTGTTCATCTTTTCTTCTTGCACGTGCGTGATGGTCGAACGAGCTTCAATGGTCTTGCGTTCCTCTTCCAACTTCGCGACGTGCGCCACGGCGGCGACGTACGGCGGATCGAGGTTCTCGAGGAAGAACGTGGTGAGCTGTTCCTTCTGCTTCGCGTTACGCTTGGCGGGCGGCATCGCTGCGGCCGCGCGAACGTCGGCAAGCTGCGCGAGAGTTCGCATGTCATTGGCCGACAAGCGCCGCTCGTATACGCGGACGTCTTGGAGTGCTCCGCCGGTTAGCGGCGAACCGCCCGACGCGCGACTGCCGATCCGCAAAGCGCCGACGACCTTCTCCACAGCTTTGGCATCGGGCTTCGCTCCTGGTTTCACTGGGGGAACCGTCCTATCCAACGTCGTGCCGGAACGATTGGCATCGATCAGGTTGCCGTTCACGTAGAACTGCAGGCCCTCGACACGGCCGGAACCGTCGTAGCTCGCAGCCAGATGAATCCACGCGCCCGGCTTCGCGACCGCGGCGCGCGTAACGATGCGAATGTTGTTTTTCGGCGCCGCCGAACTGACGCTCAACGACAGCTTCCCTCCTTGGAAGAGCGAAAAATCCCAACCCGGTCCGACGCCGCGCAACGGCGAGCGGGCCGCCAACGTTCCCTCATTGAGCACGGCCGAAGGTCGAACCCACAACGCCACGCTAAACGGCTTGTCGACGGCAAACGGGGCCACGTCGCCGAAATCCAACACGCCGTCGACCGGCAACACCGGCGCGGAGCCGAACTTGCCGTCGGGCCGCCAGCCGAGCGGCTCGCTCGCTGTGAGCGAGGCCTTGCCTACGGAAAGCTCTCCCTTCGCCAACGGGGCAAAGGCCGCGAGCTGCGTCGGCGCGAGGTCGATCGCCGCCGGAATCACGCCGGCTTGCCACGCTTCGGCAAACTTCAACGCCTCGCCGCGCCGCTTCCCGACGGCCGCGCGACCCGCTTCGATTTCGCCGGGCAGCGCGTTGTAGCGCGGCGCGTCCATCGCGGCGGGTAGAAACAGCACCGGCTTGGTGTCTTTGATATTGCCGTCGTGCGACCCTTGCGTCGTGTTGCGGAAGAACGCGCTCATCGAATAGAAATCGCGCGTCGTGATCGGGTCGAACTTGTGATCGTGGCAGACGGCGCAGTTCGCCGTGAGCCCAAGCCAAACCCAACTCGTGGTTTCGACGCGATCGCGGGCATAGTTCGCCAGGTTTTCGTCGGCGATCGTTCCTCCCTCGTTCGTCGTCATGTTGCAACGGTGGAAGCCGGTGGCAATGCGTTGCTCGACCGTCGGGTTTTCCAGCAAGTCGCCGGCGAACTGCTCGATCGTGAATTGATCGAACGGCTGATTCCGATTGAACGCCGCAATGACCCAATCGCGGTAGGGCCACATCTCGCGATAGTTGTCGAAGTGCAAACCGTGCGTGTCGGCATAACGGGCCGCATCGAGCCAATAGCGGCCGCGATGTTCGCCGTAGCGCGGCGACGCAAGCAAGCGCTCGACGAGCCGCTCATAGCGATCTGAGCCGGAGTCGTTGAGATAGAGTTCGAGCTCCTGCGGCGTCGGCGGCAGACCGGTGAGGTCGAGAAACACGCGGCGACACAAGGCTGCCGGCTCCGCTTCGGCGGCCGGTTGCAAACCCGCGGCTTCGATACGAGCCAGGAGAAAGCGATCGATGGGGTTGCGGACCCACGCTTGTTGTTTCACGGCCGGAGGTGCGGATCGCTCCGGCGCGATGAACGACCAGTGCGGTTGCCACTTCGCGCCTTCGGCGATCCAGCGACCGAGCAAAGCTCGCTGTTCCGGCTTGAGTTGCTTGTGCGCATCCGGCGGCGGCATGCGCAGATCGGCGTCATCGGAAGTTACGCGCTTAAAGAGTTCGCTCGCCTCAGGCTTCCCGCGCACCACGAGCGGATTGTCTTTCGCGAACAGGCTCTCTTCGCGATCGAGCCGGAGGTCGGCCTTGCGCGAGCCCGGATCCGGACCATGGCAATGAAAGCAGGCCTCGGCGAGGATCGGACGAATGTCGCGATTGAACGACACCGGATCCGCGGCGGCGACGTCGCTTGCGGCAAATGTGCCGACGAAAAATATGCTCAAGAGCGCAGCGTAGCGCAGCAGGGACGTTGTCATATTGAAGATGGTTCGCAAGGCGGGAAGCAGGGGCGGGAACGGGCGTGCGGCCCGTCGTTCCATTAAAACAAACGGCTGCCTAAATTCTATACAGATTTCTGTAGACGGCCGGGGCTTAGCGGACCAATTGCGCAATTACGCCGCGAAGAATTCACATCCATTGCCGTCGTCCTGAGCGGCGGAAACGCGCATGTGTCCCTTTTTCCGCGCCGGCACGATTCCCGTCCGCTCACCGAGGCGCGCACCGGCCGCAGCTTATGACTACTTCGCTCTCCGGAGCCATTTCACCAGTTCACACGCCAGCAGCGGCACGAGCGCCAGGGCGCCGAGGGCCCAAACACGCGGATCGGTCCACACGCGGCTTTCGCCGGCGAGCCACGCGGCGCCAAGTTGCAGCACGCCGGAAAGCGCCAAGGCGCCGGTCAGTGCGCGATTGGTCGTGAGCCCGAGTTGCCACAGGTTCCGCCTTCGGCTTCGGCAAGCGTGCGCATAGAACAACTGCGCAAACGCGATGACGCAGAAGGTGACGGCCTGGGCCGCCGCCGGTTCGCCCGGATAGAAACGGAGCATACCGACGAAGGCAATGAACGAAGCGCCGCCGACGAGCAGCCCATGAAACATTATCTCGACGGCCCGACCGCGCGAAATCAACGCGGCGTCGACGGCCCTGGGCTTGCGCCGCATGAGATCTTCTTCCGGCGGCTCGGTGGCGAGAGCGAGCGCCGGTAGACCGTCGGTAATGAGGTTGATCCAAAGAATCTGGATGGCGGTGAGGGGCACGGGCATGCCGGCCAGCGCCGCGAAGAACATCAAGAGCACCTCGCCGGCGTTGCAGGCGAGCAGGTAATGGACCACTTTCTTGATGTTGTCGAGAATGCCGCGCCCTTCTTCCACCGCGTTGACGATCGTGGCGAAGTTGTCGTCCATCAGCACCATGTCGGAAGCGGCCTTGGTTACGTCGGTGCCGGTGCGGCCCATGGCAATTCCGATATCGGCGGCTTGAATCGCGGGGGCATCGTTCACGCCGTCGCCGGTCATCGCCGTGACTCCGCCGACACGCCGCCAGGCGCGGATAATCCGCAACTTATGCTCGGCCGAGACCCTCGCGTATACGGCGGTCGCTGCGACTTGTCCGTCGAGCGCGTCTTCGTCGAGATCGTCGAGCTGCCGGCCCGTGAGGACGCCGGTTCGCAAGTCGTCGAGAATTCCCAACTCGCGGGCAATAGCTTGGGCCGTCGCCGGATGATCGCCGGTGATCATTACGGGGAGAACGCCCGCCTCGCGGCAGCGGGCCACGGCGTCGCGCACTTCGTCACGCGGCGGATCGATCATGCCGACCAGACCAAGGAACGTCAGGTTCTCTTCCGCATGTTCGCCGCCTCGCTCCGACGGCAATTCGCGGTAGGCCAGACCGAGTACGCGCAGCGCCCGACCCGCCAGCTCCGCTTCGGAACGAACCACCGTGGCGCGGCGATCGACGGTGAGCGGCTCTGCGCGGCCGGCGATTTGTACCGTCGTACACATGCCGAGCACGACCTCGGGCGCGCCCTTCGTGTAGAGCAGGCGTCGATCGTCGGCTCCGCGCACGACAACCGACATTGCTTTGCGAGTGGAATCAAACGGAAGCTCGTGTTCTTTGCGCGCTTGTGCGTCATCGACGAACAAACCCTGCTTGGCGGCGGCCACGAGCAGGGCCCCTTCCGTCGGATCGCCCACGACCTGCGACGCTTCCCCGGCGGCTCCGCGGTGCAGTGTCGCATTGTTGCAATGCAGTCCGACGGCGAGCGCAAGTCGCAGGTCGGCGTCGTCGCTTTCCGCGGCGCCACCGACGGCGTCGGAGCGGCGAAACTCTCCCTCCAGCCCGTAACCCGCGTCGGTCACTTCGTACGCCGCATCACCGACGCGCACCTCGCGTACGGTCATCTCATTGCGCGTGAGCGTACCGGTTTTGTCGGAACAGATAATCGTGACCGAGCCGAGGGTCTCGACGCTGGGAAGTTTGCGAACCAAGGCTTGGCGACGGACCAAACGCTGTAGTCCCAGGGCCAAAGTCACCGTGACGACCGTCGGCAAGCTTTCCGGCACGGCGGCGACGGCCAACCCCACGGCCGGCAGTAGAATCTCCGAGAGCGGCAAGCCGCGCAGCAGTTGCAGGGCGGCGATCACCGCAACGATCGCTAAGCAAGCTACTGCCAAGGCGCGACCCAGCGAAGCCAAGCGTCGCTGCAGCGGCGTCGCATCCCGGCGCTCTTCGGCCAAAAAGCCGGCAATGCGTCCGAGCTCGGTCGCCGGCCCCGTCGCGGCGACGACGGCGATCCCCTTACCCGCGACGATCGTCGTTCCCGCAAAGAGCATGTTGATCCGATCGCCGGGCACGCTCTCCGCATCCACCACGGCCGACGCGTCTTTCTCCACGGGGACCGATTCCCCGGTGAGCGCCGCTTCCTGCGCCGTGAGTGCGTAGGCCTCGAGCAACCGCAGATCGGCCGGCACCAAATCGCCGGCTTCCAGGTCGACGACGTCTCCCGGCACGAGCAACTCCGCGGCCACGACCTGCAGCGCGCCGTTGCGGCGGACACGCGCCGTCGGCGCCGACAGGCTCTTCATGGATTCCAGCGCCCGTTCCGCGCGGTCTTCTTGAAAGAATCCGAGCGCGGCGTTCAAAACCACGATCGCCAGAATCGCCAACGTGTCGGCCACGTCACCCAAGTAGCCCGCGATCACGGCCGCCACTAATAAGATGACGACGACGAACTGCCGAAATTGGTCGAGGAACCGCTGCCATCGCGAACGTTTCTGCGCTTCCGGCAATCGATTGAAGCCCCACCGCTCGCGCCGCGCCGCGGCCTCGGGCTCCGGCAAACCTCGGGCCGGTTCGGTTTGCAGTCGAGCAACCACGTCGACTGCCGACGCGGCGTGCGGAGCGAAATTGGGCGGAAGTGGATCGATCATATTGTGAGCTTATCGCATTTTCGCACCCGGAGACCACATTCCCGGTCGTCTACAATAGGTTTTTCGATCTCAGCGTACGACGTTCGTCGGTTCCTCGGAGGAAATCCTTCCGAGCGGCGCACGCTTTGCATTTTCATCGTCCGTCCGAATTTTGGGTTCGCGACTCGCAGCTCGATCAGCGACGCTCGGCGTCTTTACCGCTACCACGCCGGGCTTACCATTATGGCATCCTCGATCATCGTGCTGGTCAACGCGAAGTCGGGCCTCGACGACAAGCGAAACTGCCGCGAGCAACTCGAAGAACTGTTCGCGCTGGAGAATGTATCGGCGGAAGTGCGCGTGTTTCAGCGCGGCGAGGAGTTGCTCGGCGAGGCGCGCCGCGCGATTGCCGAAGGTTGCCGAGTGCTCGTGGCCGCCGGCGGCGACGGCACCGTGAGCGGCGTCGCTGCCGTGGTCGCCGGAACCGAGACCGCGCTCGGAGTGCTGCCGATGGGAACGCTCAACCACTTCGCGAAAGACCTCGGCATTCCTTTGACCGCGAAGGATGCGGTGCGCAACCTAGTCGATGGGCGCATCGTGCAGGTCGACGTCGGCGAAGTGAACGGTCGAACGTTCGTCAACAACTCGAGCGTCGGCTTGTATCCGTCGCTCGTTCGCGAGCGCGAACATGAGCAACGGCTCGGCAAGCGGAAGTGGTCGGCCTTCGTGGTCGCCATGTGGACCGTGCTCGGCCGCTATCCGCTGATCCACGTGACGCTTGAAGCCGACGAACTCCGGACGACTCGCCGCACGCCGCTCGTGTTTATCGGCAACAATCCTTACGAAATCCGCGGCCTCAAGCTCGGCACGCGCGCCCGGCTCGACGGCGGCAAACTTTCGGTGTATCTCACGCGCGATGTGAGCCGATGGCGGCTGTTTGTCTTCGCGCTCCGCGCCTTGATCGGCAACCTCCGCGAGGCGGAAGATTTCGACACGATCGAAACCTCGGCGCTTTCGCTGCGCCTGAGCGGCCGGCATGTTCATGTCGCGGCCGACGGCGAAGTGGTGCTGCTTGAATCGCCGCTGGAGTACCGCATCCGCCCGGCAGCGCTTAACGTCATTGTGCCGCAGCCGCTTGAAGACGCAGTAACCAATCCGCCGCTCACTCCTCACCCCTAACCCCTCACCCCTTTCCGCATGCGTACGCTCGTTCACATTTCCGATCTCCACTTCGGCCGCGTCGATCCGGCGACGGTCGAGCCGCTCACGGCCGCGATCCGCGCGCTCGCGCCGGACGTCGTGATCGTGTCGGGCGATCTCACGCAGCGCGCGCGGAGCGAGGAGTTTCGCGCGGCCCGCGCTTTTTTAGAGGTGCTCCCCGGCCCGCAGATCGTGGTGCCGGGCAATCACGACGTGCCGCTCTACAATCTGGCGATCCGCGCATTCGCTCCGTTGCGAGGGTTCAAGAAGTACATCGCTTTCGATCCCGAGCCGGGTTACGCCGACGAGGAACTCGTCGTGCAAGGGCTCAACACCACACGCTCCTCGACTTGGAAGAACGGACGATTGAACGGCGCGCAGCTGGAGAAAGTGCGGGCGGCGTTCGAGCGTGCGCCGGTCGGCGCCGTGCGCGTGCTCGTAACACATCATCCGCTCGACTTGCCCGCGCCGCACTCCCGTCACGACTTGGTCGGACGCGCAGCCCGAGCCATGCCGGTGTTGGCGGCTTGCCGCGCCGACGTCTTGCTCGCGGGCCATTTCCACAGGGCCGTTTCCGGCGACACCTCGCAGCGTTACGACATCCGACAGTTCGCGGCGCTCGTCGTGCAAGCGGGCACCACCACCTCAACGCGCCTGCGTGAAGAGCCCAACTCGTTCAACCTGCTGAAGACGTCGACCGATGAAATCACCGTCGATCGTTACCTCTGGCGACCGAGCGAAGGCTTGTTCGCATCGCAGCTGACGGAACGATTCCGTCGCACCGCAGACGGCTGGCGCCGCGCGCCGGCCGTGGTTGCTTCCGCGGCGGAAGACGTCGTCGTGGGTAAGCAGATGCCGTAGGAAACGTCGCGTGGTCCTCGCCTTGCTCGACCCGCCCTCCATCAATCATCCGTATCGTCGGAGATTTTCGTCACTTGAAACCCGCGCTCTTTCAGCGCGAGGATACCTTCTTCGAGCTCCCCGATTCTCGTTTGGGCCTCGGAGATGCGCGGCACGTAGTCGCCGGCGATTTCATAGCACGCGTAAAGGGGCAATGTCGTACCGGTGAGATTCATTTCCCGCGGACGATCGTCTCCTTCCACGCGCGGCGCTACGGCGTAGCCTGCGAAGCCGTTGGAGTAGACGTATACGAGAATCGTCGCCAATCGACGCTTAGCGGGACTTTGGGACATCGAAGCACCTCGGGGCGACGTTCGGAAAGGCGGGAGTCAGTTCCCGTCACCGTAACGCGCGCGGCATGCGGATGCCAAGCGAAATGTGCATCGATTACAACGGTACAAATTCGTGCACGATCGTCACTTCGCGCACTTCCTTGCTGTCTTGCTCCATCACGCGAAGCGTGATCTTCAGGCCGCGCAGCGGCGAGCGATAGGGGGGCGGCGCTTCTTGCTCGCCCGACTGCGCGTAGATGTTCGGCTCATCCACCAAGCCGTTATTGTTGTCGTCGACTCCATTGGTGAAGTCGTCGATGACCCCGTTGCCGTTGTTGTCGATGCCGTCGAACTCGTAGTGGGTCGACCAACTGTCCCAGATCGCCGGGCGAGCGAAGCCGTGCGTCGGAGTGCCGGACAGCGGCCCGTCGCCTGGATAAGCAAACTGCGCGCGCGGTACGGCGCAACGACCGTTGAACGGCGAACCTTTCTCCATGCGCTGCAATGCGGAAGCCTTCGCCGGGTCGCCGGTGTCTTGATAAGTGCGATAGCGCGCGGTATTCGTCGGCGCCGCTGCGTCCGTCCCCATGTAGTTCAAGTCGGCGAAGGCGCCGAAGCCGATCGGTTGTCGCGAGGCGGTCGTCGGCCCGGAGTTGAACAGGTCGACGGCGCGGACGTAGCCGGCGTCGCCCGGCAGCACGACTCCGGCGTTGTTGGGATTTTGCGAAGTCGACGGCGCGCTAAACACCGGAGCGCCGGGATCCCACGCCTTGACGTCGAAGCCTACGACGTTCGTGAGGATGACGTCGGCGCCGATGCGCGTGCCCTGCTGATGGTAGCGCGTGCCGCCGACGAAGCCCGGCGGCGGCGTCGGGGTAAACGTAAACTTGGGAATGTAGTTACCTGTGCCGGCTAACTTTTCCGGCTGCGGCAAGGGAAAGGTGCCGTGCGATTGCTCGGCCAACGTCGGCAGCGAGAGCATCGACGTCGGCACGTTGTAGGCATAGGCGTAGGTGCTCGGCAGATCGGTTCCCAACAGGGCGGGATTGAACGATGAGTGATAGCTCGCGTTTTGATTGAGGTAAATGAACTGCGGCGCGATGTACATCATCTGGTAGGGCCACAAATACGGCTGGTGCAGCGAACGACATTCGCGCTTCGTCAAGTCGCCGAGCGTGTTGCGAAACGTGCTCGGATCCAGGGCCTTTTTGCCCGTCACAAGATTGGTCGGAACGACTTGATTGTCGAAGTTCCCTCCCTCGGGCCGGAGCGAATGGTCCACGTTCGCATAAGTGAGCGCGCCCCAATATCCGCCGTTCGGTAGCACGAGGAACTGCCGGCGATGGAGCGTGTAATACTCCGGACGCGAATCGTTCCGAATATTTCTGACCTCGTCAGGCGTGCGGCGACGAAGAAACCAAGCGACTTCCGCATGCCGCGACTTAACGCCGCGGGGAACGCCGTTCTTCACGCCAGTGCGGCCGACGAACGGTTCCGAATCGCTCCGCGTGGTGAACATCAGAATATCGTCGGTGTCGCCGATGATGGAATTTACGGCGTGGTTGTTGTTGCTCCCGCGGCTCGTGAACCAGTTGCCGCCGAGATTTTCGCCCCGATCGCCGCCGACGCTGCCGGAGGCAAATTGCGAGTTTGCGATGCGCGGCCCTTCGACGTATTCGAAATAGCCGAGTTGCATCGTCGGATCGAGTGGCGGCACCGTCGGTGCGGTCGCCCCGCGCAGATCTTGAATCAGGCGATTTTTGGCGTGCCGCAGTTGATCGCCGAGTTCCATTCCGGCGCGGCTCGACTGGATGCCGTCGGTCACTCGGGCGAACATCTCCATGACCATGCCCAGGAGAATGAGCGTGATCGAGAGCGCCACGAGCACCTCGAGGAGTGTAAAGCCCGACGGATTTCGCGACGCGGAGACGTTCGTTGTGCGGCAGGTTGCGTTCATCCATGCGCCTCGACGAAGGAAGAAAGGTGCACGCCCTGGAGAGAGCGCGAAAGGTGAAGCGAGCGCAGCACGCAATGCAGTCGTCATTCCGCGGCCGGACGGATTCTTTGACGACGTGCGCGATGCAGCGCGCTCGGCACGCGTCGAAGAACGCGCCTGGAGCGGAAAAGATCGCGATTTTCGCTCTCACCGCAGGCATTGCTGAGCAAGGCAAACTCACGCAAAAAAGTTGCGGACGAAACAGAGTCGCGATCTCTGCACACGCTGCACTGTGGCAAGCTGTCGCCACACGGGCCGACAATCACGTCGAATTGGCGGATCGACGACCTGCAACATTCTCAAAACGCAGGCGATAGAGCCCCGATTTTGCGTCGTCGGCGCAAAAACTTGCGGCCCACTCAACGACCGCTCACAATAGCCCGGCCATTCCGCTTGTTTTTCCGTTGCCGCGACGTTTCGTCGTAATGTGTTTCCCCTCGGAGTTTCCACGCACTTGGAATCCGCACCCTCCGCCGCAAGCTTGCCTTCCCCCGTCGAGCGCGTCTCGGCAGCCCCGCTGGTTCCGCCCACGCCGCTCTCCTGGCGCTTGGCGATCTTGGCCGGCGTGCTCGTCATCGGCGGAATCGTCAGCATCGCGCACGAGTCGCTGGGGCGGCACGTGCGCGCGACGGCGGGGATCGTCTGCTTCATCGCCCTGGTTGTCGCCTGCTCCGCGAACATCCGCGCTATTCGTTGGCGCACCATCGCTTGGGGCATCGGATTACAACTCGGCTTGGCCTTATTCATCGTCGGCACCGACGCCGGTTCGAGCCTCTTTGCGACGCTCGGCAACGCAGCCAAGAAGTTCTTGGAGTTCACCAACGTCGGCTCGGAGTTCATCTTCGGTCCCCTGGCCAATCCGGAAGCAGTCGGCGGGGCGTTTCCGGGCCAAGGCGTGATCTTCGCTTTCCGAGTGCTCCCGACCATCATCTTCGTCTCGGCGTTCTTCACGCTGCTCTACTACTTCGGCATCCTGCAATTCATCGTACGCGTGATGGCCATCGCGATGATGTACATGATGGGGACCAGCGGCGCCGAAACGCTCGCCGCGGTCGCCAATGTGTTCATGGGTCAAACCGAAGCGCCGCTGATCGTCAAGCCGTACGTGCCGCGGATGACGCGCTCCGAACTCTTGGCGATGATGGTCGGCGGCATGGCCACGATCTCCGGCGGAATGATGGCCGTCTATATCGGCATGGGCGCCGACCCGACGGCGATACTCGCCACGAGCGTCATGGCTGCGCCGTGCGGTTTATATCTTTCAAAGATCATTCTCCCCGAGTTCGAAACGCCCGAGACTCACGGTCGAGCCAAGATCGTGTCGGAGAAGCTCCACTCCAACGCGATCGATGCGATCGCCGGTGGCGCGAGCGACGGCCTTTATCTGGCGTTGAACGTGGCGGCGATGATCATTGCGTTCCTGGCGTTCATCGCCATGGCCGACTACGCACTAGGGCTCATTCACAAAGACTTGTCGTTGACGTCAATTTTCTCCCGTGTTTTCTACCCGATCGCCCTATTAATGGGCTGCGAGCTCCGCGACGCTCCGATGCTCGCCGATTTACTCGGCATCAAGCTCGTCACCAACGAAGCGTTGGCATATACGAAGCTTACGACCGCGGGGCCTGAGGGTTACAAAGGATTGATCTCGCCGGAAGGTCACATTCTGGCGACCTACGCCCTCACCGGCTTTGCGAATCTTTCCTCGATCGGCATTCAGCTCGGCGGCATCGGTTCGATGGCGCCGACGCGACGCGGCGACCTCGCCGCACTCGGCGGCCGCGCACTGCTCTGCGGCTTCTTGGCGACGCTGATTAACGCATCGCTGGCGGGAATGCTTTTGAACTAGGCGCTAGGCGGCGGGCGCTAGGCGCTAGTGCAGACAAAATAGTTGCGAGCTTGTAAAGCCCAGGGACAGCCGTCCCTGGGAGCATCGCACTCGCCGGAGCTATTCCCTTCAGCCCGCCTTCTTCAACCGGCGGGTCGTCTTGCGGCGCACTTCCGGTTCGCCCCGCACGACTTCCGTTTCCGTAACGACGCGCGCTGCCGGAAACTCCAACTTCGGCACTCGGTCGCCGAGGTCCAACCGTAGCGGCAGGCCGGCGTCGTCGCGCAGGCGCACTTCGGGCAAGGCCCGCACCGGGAGCGAGACGGTCAGTCCCCAACGACCTTGCGCATCGGCCCGCACGAGCCAATGCGGCACGGCGCAGACGGCTTGGCGCGTCGCTTCAAGTCCGGTTTGCGAACGATGCACGGCCGCAACGGGATACGTCCAAAGCGCGGCGGCGCGCGAGGCATTCAGCCCAATGCGAACGCCGAGCCCTTCGTCGACCAATTCGCACGCCTGGAAATTCGGAAACTCCAGCGGCGCCGCCAGGCTACCGAGCCGGCGACCTTCGGGCTGTTGCAAATAGCCGCGACCCGCTCCGCCGAAGCCTGCGAAGTTGAACTCCACGGCGAACTGCCAAGTGCGGTGCGTCGGCACGTTTTCCAACAGGTACTCGCAGACGATCTCCGGCGAACCGGCGGCGAGCGTGAATGTCTTGGTCAGCTTGATCGGCGTGCCGGCCACGTTTCCTTCGCGCACTAAGCGAAGCCGCGCGGCGGTCGGCGTCGACTGCACCTGAAACTGGAAGCGGCCTTCGGCGAAGTCGCCCAGATCGGCGGCACGGCCGGTGGCAATATCGTCGAGCGACGGCGGGGCGTCATAGAAGTGTTCGACGAACGAACGGCGTCGGCCTGCATCAGCCGTGCAGCCGTGCAACACGGCCCGAACTGCATCGTCGGCCGTATGCGCGTCGTGGGCATGGAAACCTTCGGTCCGTCGGGCCAGCACCGCCAATACGTTGCGCGCCGCGTGCCGCAGGTCGAGTTCGTAGAGCGAGCCGCCGGCATGCGGCGCGAAGAAGCCGACGAGTTGATCGCCGGCCAAGCAAACTTCCGGCTTCGCGTCGAGGTTGTGATCGCGCACGCTCACCTCGGCCCAAGCGTCGGGCCGGTCGGCCGTCTGGTCGAGAATGTCGTCGGCGCGGATCAAGTGACGGTAGATCGCTTGCCGCAGGTGGCTGTAGTAAATGCCGCCGAACGTTCCGTGCCAGTAGGCGCAATTGCATTGGGCCTGATAAAGCTCGCGCCGCGCCGCGGCGACGATCTCATCAGGATAGCCTGCCTCGGCGGCCCGCTGGACGCGGTCGCTCACCATGAGCATCCGCGCGTGCATCTCGCCGGATTCGGGATACTTCACTAAGAAATTACGCCACACACCCGGTTCGCTGCGCGCCGCGTAATCGTGGGCATCTTGTTCCACGGCACGTCCCCCCGCAGCAACCGCAGTCGCCGCTTGGCCTGCGAGGCTCGACCAGCCGGACATCTCGCGATAGCTGCCGTCGGGCAGGTAGATCTTTCCCAGCGGTTCTACTTGGGCGCAAGTATCTTCGAGGGTCGTCGTTTCAATCCACGGCTCATTTTCCAACAACGCGAAGAAGCGATCGAGCCAACCTTGCGTATGGCAGTGCTCGCGCATGCCGGGCCAAGAGCCGAACTTCTCGCCGTCGTCGGCGAAGACAAGCGTCGCGCCGGGCTGCGCTTCGGCAACCGAGCGCAAATAGGCAATCGCTTCTTCCGGAGGGGCGAACGGAATCAGATATCGCAACCGTTCGTTGCCCGGAAACAGCGCGAGGAGTTTGCCTTCGTCTTCCGTGAGATAGTAGCCGCGCAGCTGCTCCGGCCTGAGTCCGACATTGCGGAAGTGGAAGTCGTCGACGACCGTATGTTGGATGCCCGCCGTGGCGAGATCGCCGGCGAGTTGTTGTTCCCAGACCCGTTCGGCGAGCCACATGCCGCGCGGCGGTGCGCCGAAGCGCTGAGCCAGCTTTTCGCTGAAGAGACGAATCTGTGCGAGGCGATCACGTCGTGGCAGCATCGGCAGAATCGGCTCGTAGTATGCGCCGCCGAGAATCTGCACGCGGCCGCGGCGATGCAGTGCCGACACTTGATCCAGGTACTCGGGATGCCGCTCTTCGAGCCAATCGTAGAGAGAGCCGGAGATATGGAGCGTCAATCGCAGCGACTTCCGTCGCGCGAGCGCTTCCAAGAGCGGCAGGTAACTATCGCGATACGCTTCCTCGACGACGCCGTCGAAATTGCCGATCGGCTGATGGTTGTGTACGACGAGAGCGAGGCGAAGCGACGGAGTCATGGCGCATCCATGCGACGGAGAGAAGGCAGGCATGAGTTCCACTCTCATGCCCGGCGACGAAGTTTCGCGCGGCCGGAATGATACCTCAGCCGGCGGAGGGGGACCAAGACCAGACCGATGCCGGCAGTGGCAGCGAATTCATTCGGTAGGGAACGCCCTCCGTGGCGTTCCGGCTGTACGACGCCGCGACAGTCACGACAACTCGCCCCAAGCGCAACAGAGCACGGCCGCGGTTTCGATCCGGAGAATGCGGTTGCCCAGAGCCAGCCCGCGCCAGCCGGCCGCGAGCGCCGCCGACTCTTCGGCGGGGGAGAATCCCCCCTCAGGCCCGATCAAGAACACCGCCGGCACGTCAGGCTGCGTTGCCGCTTCGCGGGCCAGCTCGTTGAGCGCGAGCGCCGCGCCGGGCTGAGCCAAACAATGCAGCGTTCCCGGCCGCTCGCGGGCGACGAGCGCCGCGACATCGCACGGCTCCGTAATTTCCAAGAGCACGTTCCGTCCGCATTGCTTCGAGGCTTCGATCACGGCACGCCGCAGCTTCGCACAGGTGCCGGCGTCGGGCTCCACCACGGCCCGCTCCGTGTGCAGCGGCACAAGTCGGGCCGCTCCCATTTCCACGGCTTTCTCGACGAGCCACTTCTGACGATCGCCGCGCGGCAGCGCCGTGCAGAGCGTAATGCTCCGTCGCATTTCACGATCGACCGTGCGACGCTCAACGACTTCGAGCGAGGTCTCCCGTTTTCCGACATGGGCGACGCGCGCCAAGAACTCCGCGCCGCTGCCGTCGAAGAGCACCACTTCGGCTCCCGCCTTGAGGCGCATCACATGCGCCAGGTGGTGCGCCTCGGCATCGCTCAGCAAGGCGAGCGACCCGGTGATCGGAGTTTCGACGAAGTAACGGGAAGTCATTGGGGAAAGTAGCTAGTAGCTGGTTGCTAGTAGCTAGTGAAGAAGGAGAAGAGCGCGAAACTTATCCGCGTGACAAGGCCGTTTCCGTACTAGCTACCGGCTACTAGCAACTAGCTACTCCAACTATTTGTCATGGCGACCGACAAAGTTTACCGATTAGGAAGACGTTACGGAACGGTCCCGCGTTACGCCGCTCCTTCGTTGCTCCTTACGAGGCCTGTTTGCTATGAGCTCCGGTACGATTTCTCGCCAGGGTAAGAAGCCGAATGCCCGTCCGTTGGTTCGCACTCCTTCGCACGAAGAAGCCTTCGCGCGATTGCAGTTTCTCGTCGAACACGGAGCGCGGCTCGGGCTGTTGCTAGGCGAATCGGGCAGCGGCAAATCGACCCTGCTGGAAACCGTGCACCAAGACCTGCGCCGCGCTTCCTGCCTGACGGCGCTGGTGAACGTCGCCGGACTCGAACCGGAAGAACTCCTCTGGTCGATCGCCGTGAAGCTGCAAACGCCCGTCGAAGGGCACTGGAACGTGACGCAACTGTGGCGCGCGCTGAACGATCGCCTGACCGAATTGCGCTTCTTGCGCGAGCAGGCGGTCGTACTGATCGACGACGTCGGGATGGCCTCGAGCGATACGCTCCTGCAACTTTATCGCTTGGCGAAGTGCGACGCGGCCGGCGATGCGCGGCTTTCGATCATTCTTAGCGGCACCTCCGACGCCGTAGGCCGTTTGGGTCGGCATCTCTTGGACCTGGTGGAACTCAAAATCGAGTTGCCGGTTTGGAACGTCGCGGAAGCGAAGGCCCTCATCGAAGCGAGCGCCGGCGACGGCCGCGCCGTGCGGTTTTCGGCGGTCGCCGTCGAACGCTTGCACGCGCTATCCGGAGGGTTGCCGCGTTCGATCCTTCGCCTCGCGGAACTGTCGCGTTTGGCCGCCTCGGCCTCGGCCGGCGATCTTATCGACGCGGAAATGGTCGAGAGCGTCTGCGAAGAACTTGCCTTCCCGAGCCGATAGCACGAGGGAATATTTAGGAAACTGCGGGCGGCCGAGGCTGCCCTGGCGTCACTTCGGTAGGCGAGTACAATCTAGCGCTAAGTTGCTAGAACTTTTGTGACTCGTTTGCTCCGAGGCTCGTGTGCCCCCTTCCGTCGATGTAGCGCCTGCCACTGTCGCCGATTCCGCGCCGCCGATCGTGCTGCGCGATCCGGCGTTTGCAGGCATCTTGGCTTGGCTGCTCCCCGGCGCCGGCCATTGGTACCAAGGCCGCCGCACGAAGGCCCTCATCTTTTTCTTCTGCATCATGGGAACGTTCTCTTACGGGCTCTGGCTCGGCGGCGGGCGCGTGGTGTATGCCGCTTGGGGGAAGACGGGTGAAGAGAAGCGTCTGCCGTACCTTTGCCAAATCGGCACCGGCGCTATCGCATTGCCGGCCTTGTGGCAGGCGCAACGTTACAGCATGGAAGGCTATCGCCGGACCATGCAGACCAAAGAGAACGACGGCACGCGCACCCTCAGCGAATGGTTCATGGCGCCGCCCGTGTTGAAGGTGGACGTAAACCACCGTGCGATGAACGAGCTCGACTACCTCAATTACAAACTGAATCGCCGGTTCGAACTCGGCACCGTCTACACGATGGTCGCCGGCCTGCTGAACCTGCTCGTGATATTCGACGCCATCGGCGGCCCGGCCTACGGCAACGCCTCGGCGCGCCCGCCGCGGCGCGAACCGGAACCTCCCGCACCCCCCGGTTAACCGCTGCACGCCGCTTTCCGTTCGCCGCTCCCAGTTTCTCAGTTTGGCCGCGTCTTTACATTGATCGTTCGCCATGGATTTTCTCGTACCGCTCTTCGCCGCTCGTTTGAATGAGCTGTGGTACGCGCTGCCGCTCATCGTGGCGATCAGCATCGTCTATGCCGGCACGCGCTACGAACATGCCGACGACATTCTCATCGGCTCGTTTCGTTCGATCGTCTGGATCTTCGGATTCATGTCGACGATTCTCGTCTTGCTCTGGCTCGTCGGGCTCATGTTGTAGAGGCGCACGCTCCCGCATGACGTCGCTTGTCGCACGCCGAGTCGCTGCCGGGTGCGTGGGCGCATGCCTAGCGCTCGTTGTACTCTTGGTTGGGTCCGATGCGCTTGCCGCGCCGCTCGATACGCTCGCCGCGCAAACGCCGCAGACCGTCGCACAACTCGGCACAGTCGACGCCGCGAGGCTGCAAGCCGCCGCGGCCGCCGTCGACGAATGGGCCTTCCAAAACACGCAGTTCGCCGCCGACCGCCGCGGACCTTCGCCGCTGGTCGTCGTTCAGACGGCGCTCAATGTCAAGGCGCGCGTCGATGCACTGCTCGATCAGGTTCTTGCGCTGCGCACCGGCGTCGTGACGATCGCCGCCGAACCGCCTGAAGATCCGGCCCGGCGCGAAGCGGCCCGGGGCTTCTTGCGCGCGGCCACGGTGCTGATCGATCTTTCCGGTCGGTTGCGCTACTTGCAGAACGACGTCATGCGCGGGGCTCGAGCGAGAATGGCCGATGCCGGCTCGCGCCAACAACTGGCGCAGCTCTTTCTGCAGGCCAAAAGCACCGTCGGCGCGACGCAAACCGCCGACGACCTCTTCGCGTTTCCCGGCCAGACCGCTTATCACGAGACGATCCTCCGCTTGATCGCCGCCGCGGGCCAGACGTCGCTCTTGCCGCAAGTGGTGCGATACCTTGACGACGAGCGGCAAAGCTCTCCGATGCGGCTCTTTGCCGCCGAGATCATTCGCGTGATGGGGCTGCCGCAGCCGCCCAGGCCGAACCCCGCGGAAACGTTGCCCGAGCCGGCCGTCACGCCGGAGGCGTTCTACCAACTCGTCACGAGCCTCGACCCGGATTCGCTCGACGACGAAGGGCGTTCGCGCCGCCAAGCGCTCTTGGAGTGGAGCGACGAGCGGCGAAAACGCGGCGTCGTCGAAGATTCATACCGCGTCGGCTCGTACGAAGTGCGCCCCGGCGATTGGCTGCTGATGCGCAATCCGTCGCCGTACAATTTGTTTACCGATCTCTCGCCCGGCCTGTTCACGCACGTCGGTATCGTCGCGGCCGAGACCGGATCCGACGGCATCCGTCGCTTCGTCATCGTCGACGTGCCGGAGCGCGGCGACCGCGTGCCGGGCGTCAACGTCGAAATCTATCTCGAGCGGACGCTGCACTACTTCTTCCTCCGCGACAACGACGCAAAGGCCGCCGCCGCGATGGCTCGTGCCGCAAGCGAAGTGATCGACAACCCGTCGCAGTTCGACCTGAACTTCCGCAGCGATCGCGTCGAAAAGCTCGCGCACAAGCCGCTCGGCGACGTGAAAGTGCACACCTACTGCGCCGGACTCCTATTGCTCTGCGCGCTGCAAACCGACGTGCGGCGCGAGGAATACTTTCCGCTTTCCGAACGGCAGGCGGCCGGGCGCACCGTGGAAAACGTCGCGAAGATGGGGCTATCGCTCGGCGAAGGCTTTCTCTCCCCCAGCGGCGCCCTCTTTTCGCCGCGATTAGAAATCGTCGGGCGGCGCGAGCCGATGTATGATCCGCGCCGCGACGTCGAGGAAGCGGTCTACGATCAGTTCGCCAAGCTGCTCGTGGTGCGCGAGATGCAACAGCAAGGAGATTGGTTCAACGCGCTCCGCCTAAAGACGGCCGAGGCGGCGAAGGGGAATCCCCTCCTCGCCCAGGCCTTGGCGAGCGCGGCGGGAGTAGCGGCGGAGACCGATCTCGTGGCCGCGGCGAAAGCGGCCGCCGTCGTCGAGACGCTCGACGAAGTCGCGCAAGCGGCGGGCTCGCAGTTTCAAGCGGCTCGCGACGCCCTCCGCGGCCCCTCGGCTCCGGTCCCCGCGACGGCCGAAGAACGCGCACGCCGCGCGGCCGCCGCCGGTCGCCATGCGTCGCTCATCCAGCAAGTGCAACAAGGGCGCGTCACGCCCCGCGCCGCACGCCTCGCGCTGGTGCGGTATTACGTGCAAGTCGGCCACGCGGAACTCGAACGCCGGTTCTTCGGCGGACGCTGATGCTTCACGAGCAAAGCACCCATTAGCTCGCCCGCGTGGGCCTCGCTTTGCTCGACCCACCCTACGCCAGAATTTCCTTCGTCACCACGCCGCCGGTTTCCGTCAACCGGAAATCTCGTCCGGCATAGCGGTAGGTGAGCCGCTCGTGGTCGAGGCCTAAGAGGTGCAGGATCGTGGCGTGCAGATCGTGCATGTTCATTTTGCCTTCGACGGCATTGGTCCCCAGTTCGTCGGTTGCGCCGTGTTGGTAGCCTCCTTTCACGCCGCCGCCGGCCATCCACATGGTGAATCCTTTCGATTGGTGGCCGCGTCCGTCGCCGTCTCCCTTGTCGTCGGCCGTCGTCCGCCCGAACTCGCCGCCCCAGACGATGAGCGTATCCTTCAATAGGTCGCGCTGCTTCAGATCGGTGATCAGGCCGGCGATCGGACGATCGATCGAGTCCCAGCGCCCTTGCAAGCCGGCGCGGAGGTTGTTGTGATGGTCCCAACCGGCGCTGGTGAGTTGGATGAACCGGACCCCTTTCTCGACGAGCCGGCGCGCCATGAGGCAACTCTCGCCGAAGCGCGAGGTCGTCCCGTCTTCGAGGCCGTACAAGTCGCGGACATGTTGCGGCTCGTCGGAAGTATCGAAGGTTTGCGGCACCGAAGTTTGCATGCGGAACGCGAGCTCGGAGGATTCGATCACCCCTTCAAGCTCGGCATGGCCCGGCGCCGTGGCGAGCATCCGGCGATTCATCTGCTGCACGAAGTCGAGCTGCCGACGTTGATCGCCGGCGGCTAGGTGATGGTTGGCGATGTTCGGCACGCCGCGCGAGCCGCCGGAGAGCCGCGTCCCTTGAAACGTGGCCGGCAGAAACGACGAGCCGTAGTTCTGCGCGCCGCCGTTGTGAGAGATCGGGTCGATGGTGATGAAGCCCGGCAGGTCTTCGCTTTCGGTACCGAGACCGTAGGTAAGCCAGCTCCCGACCGACGGCCGGACAAAGTTCTCGCTGCCGGTGTGCATCGAGACGATCGCTTGATGGTGCGACGGCGTCTTCGTGGTCATGCCGCTGAGCAGGCACAGCTCGTCGGCATGTTTCGCCAAATGCGGAAACAGCCCGTCGGCGAGCATGAGCCCGCTCTTGCCGTGCGGCGCGAAGGGGAACACCGGCGCGAGCGGCCGCGACTTACCGCCGGCGCCCAGCTTCGCGAGTTCCGGTTTCCAATCGAAGGTGTCGATATGCGACGGGCCCCCTTCCATGAAAAGGAAGATCACGCGCTTGGCTCGGGCCGCGAAGTGCGGGGGCTTCGGCGCGGTCGGGCTCACGTACTTGCTCGCCGGCGCGGCGGCCGAAGCGTTGTTCGCGCCGCTCCATTTCGAGGCCAGTGCCGAGAGCGCCAGCCAGCCGAACCCGGCGGCCGTATCTTGCAAGAAGCCGCGGCGATCGACGATTCTCCGCGTGTCGGCACAGAGGCGGCGTGAAAAACGGTTCATTTCGCGGCTCCGGCGGTTTGTTTTGCGGCTTGCAAATAGCGAGCCAGCGTCGTGACGTTGTCGCTAAATACGGCGCTAGAGAGATACTTGTCCCCCTGCTTGAACTTCGCCTGGCCGACCATGCGCTCGCCGGCGTATGTCGAAACCCAACGCCCTTCGGCGTCGAGATCGGCGATAATACGATTCATTTCATCGGCGGCCGACGGCGCAAGCGACACTTCGCCCGCCACGCCGATCGTTGGACTTTTCACGGTCTGATACGCGGCTTCGATCTCCGCCAACCGCGATTCCTGCTTCCAGCCGTAATGGTCGGGCAGGTTCGTGTCGTCGTGCGTCAGAGAATACTTCTCGCCCTCGCGGTTCATGTAGAGCGGTTTGTTCGTTTGCAGCTCGTAGTACCGCGCCACGCGGCCGTCAGGCAGCAGCGAACTCTTCAAGTACGCGAGAGCCGCCGGAATCGGAGCCAGATACTTCTCGTCGTGTGAAACGGCATACAGCGTCATCAGCACTTCAAGCACGTCTTGCGATTCCCAACCGGTCACAGCCGGCGGTTCAAACTTCCGGGCCCAAATCGGCCGCATGTTGTAATCGTATTGCTGTGCCCACGCCGGTTGCGGGGCGGGCAATTGCGCGGCGATCAAGAAGTCGCCCAGCTTCAGCGCCGCGGCCTTGTACTTGTCGTCGCCGTACACCGCATGGGCCACGAGCAACGTATCCGCCACTTGGCCGGCGATGCCGTCGTTCAGGTTGTACATGTCCCAATAGTTTTTGACGCGCCCTTCGGTGCGCCAGTCGTAATCGGGGAAGCTCGCCTTGGCCGGGCTATCGGGCGAAATTACCGGCCCGGTCCAACCTTGGGGAAACGCGCCATTGGCGAACTGCGCGGCCAAGAGCGCGGCCAATGCCGTTTCGACGGCCGCGTGCAGTTCCGTGTCGGCGAACTTCTGCGCCCGATCAAGGCGCATCAAAAAGCGCAAGGCGCTCTGCGTAATGCCGTCGTCCAAGGTTGAAAAGTTGCTTCCCTTCTTACTTCCGTTACCGCGCAAATAATCCCCGACCCGTTTGCTCTGGGGGTCAAAATCCACAAGATTCTGCCACCCGCCGGACTTCAGTTGCCCGTACATCAACGCACGTCCGGCCGCTCGGGCCGCGTCCAAGTGCGCTTGGTCGCCGGTCGCGTCGTACGCGTCCAGAAACGCCAAGCCGACCGTCGGTGTCCCCGGCGGTTGCACCCAGATTTCATCTTTCGTCGCGAGCCCTTCCCCCCAATGCGTCGAGAGGTCGAGCGAGTAGTGGTAGACGTAGCCGCCGTGCGACGCGACGCGTTCTCGATAGAACTTCGCGGCTTTATCAATCGTCGCCTGAGCTTGAGCGACGAGCTCCGGATCGGCGGCCTCGGCCGACGCCGATATCGACGCCTGCGCGGCCAGACAGAGCGTCAGGGACAAAACAATGCGTCGCAGCATGGGGTGATTCTCAACGGAGGTAACGGAATTCGGCGCTCGCGACCAGCGCTTGCACAAGTGCCGTCCAGCGGTAGGTGGTCGCATCACGGGCCGCGGCGTCCGGCTGCAGAGAACTCGCGAAATCGCGCACGGCGGCAATCTCGTCGGCACTCGGCGTGCGGCCCAGCAAGCGAAGGTACGCCAATCGCACCCGGCCGACGTCGTCGAGACCGGGCGCTTCCAGCAGGCGAGCCGCCGCGGCTTGGCAGCAATCGACGACGAACTCATCGTTCAAAAAGTAGAGCGCCTGCGGCGCGACGGTCGTCGTTTCGCGATCCCCTTTGATCTGCGCCGGGTCGGGGAAGTCGAACGTGCCGTACGTCTCGTCGAGCCCGCCGCGGATCACCGGGAGATAGATGGTGCGATAGGGCGCGTCGAGCCCGAAGATGCTGCGGGCGGCCGATTGGCCGGCCTTGCCGCCGATGCCGGAGACCGGCACGATTTGCGGCCGTTCGAGTTCCAGCGTTCCGGCCGCGGAGAGCAGGGCGTCGCGAAGCGGTTCCCATTCCAGGCGCCGCAAACTCGCGCGGCCGTGCAGTTCGTTGGCCGGATCGTTCTCGCCGCTGGGCGTATCGCCGGCGCTGCTCGTGCGATAGGCGCTGGAGAGGACCAAGCGGCGAATCAAGCGTTTGGTCGAGCCGCCGTCGGCCGTGAAGGTCGCTGCCAAGTGATCGAGCAATTCCGGATGCGTCGGTTCTTCGCCGGTCGAGCCGAAGTCGTCGACCGTGCGCACGAGGCCCCGTCCGAAGAGATGTCGCCAGACGCGATTGACGTAGACGCGCGCGGTGAGCGGATTCTGTTTCGAAGCAATCCACTGCGCCAGTTGTAAGCGGCCGGCCGAGTTCGGCGGAATCGGCGGCAAGCGCGGGAGCGACGGAATCCGTAGGTCGCCGCGCGGCGGCACTTCGCCTCGTGCGTACGGCTCTCCTTTTTCACGAATAGGGCAGTCTTGCGGCGCGTCGTCAGTGACGCCCATCGCCACGTTCGGATCGGTGGCGTAGCGAATGTTGCGCAGCCCGCCGCTCCACAAACGCTGATAGTCGCCCATCGTGTGAACATCTTCCCCTTCGCTGCCGGGCGTGTAGAGCGAAGCGGCCGATCCCGAAAGCGCCGGCAAGCGCACAAGCCGTGAAGCATCGACATAGCCGCCGGGCCCGCTGTCGCCTTGCCATCCTTGACCGGTGAGGGTGTAGGTGCTGTAGAAAATGCCGGCCAGGGCGTAATAGTCGCGCGTCGTCACCGGGTCGTACTTGTGATCGTGGCAGCGAGCACAACTGATCGTGAGGCCGAGGAAGCCGCGCGTCGTCACGTCGATCTGGTCGTCCACGCGGTCCATCAGAAACTGCTCGTGCGACTCGGGCCGGAGCTCGGCCGTGCCTAAGGCCAGCAAGCCGGTGGCGGTGAGGTTCGTGCGCCGCGCGGCGGGGTCGGACGCGGGAAGTTGATCGCCGGCGAGTTGCTGGAGAATGAACTGTTCCAGCGATGTGTCGGCGTTGTAGGCGTCGATCACGTAATCGCGATAGCGCCATGCGTACGTGAACGGCGCATTCCAGGAGCGGCCGACGCTGTCGGCATAGCGCACGACGTCGAGCCAATGGCGGGCCCAACGCTCACCGAAGCGAGGGGACGCGAGGAGGCGGTCGACCAGCGCTTCGTAAGCCTTCTCCCTTTCTCCCAGTCTCCTCGTCTCCTCGTCTCGCGTCGCAGACTGGGAGACGGAGAGAGAGGGAGAGGGAGAGGGGGAAAAGCTGCGAACAAATGTCGCTAGCTCTTCCTCGGTCGGCGGCAGGCCGGTGAGGTCGAAGGTCACGCGCCGGCAAAGTGCCGCGGCGTCCGCTTCGGGATTGGGCGTGATTTTCGCCGTTTCTAAACGTGTGAGCAGGAAGCGATCGACGTCGTCGCGCGGCCACGCGGTATCTGTCGGCTGTGGCACGGCGGGAGCCTTGAGCGGCTGGAACGACCAGATCGGCGTGGTCTCTCGCGTCGCGGGCGGCAGCGCACGAGGAGTCGCAATGGAGCGCGGGGCGGGGCCGATCTCGCGCCCTTGCGGCGCGGGCCCGCCGCCGGGAAAAAGCGGGGCGGCGCGCGGCGTTCCCTTCGTCACGGTGCGCGGCATGCCGGGTGATGACATGTTTGGCGCGGGCATGCTTGGCGCGACCATACCGCCGCCGTACGACTTCGGGCTTCCCATGCCTGCTCCGCTTTCGCGGCGCAGGGCGTCGACTTCCTGCTGTACTTGCTCGAGTGCCTTGAGCAGCGGATCGTTCGGATCGAGCGCGCCGTTGCCTTTGGGCGGCGGTTCGGCGGCGAAGGCCCGCAGCGCGAGCGCACCGACGCATACGATGGTGATTCCAAGAGCAGGACGCATGAAATCTGATCCGTGGAGGAATGAAAGACGCGAGCGGCGGGGTTTACCCCCGCCGTCTGACGGACCGCGATCTTTTTGGACGGCGGGGATGAACCCCGCCGCTCGCAGTTGCCAACTCACACGCGTTTAGTTATCGCGCTCGGTCTTCTTCACGGCGCCTTCGCCGTCGCGGACGCCGGTGCGCGGCTTTTCACCGTCACGCAGTCCGGCCTTGTTTGCTTCGCCGTCGCGAACTCCCGCTTTGCGTACTCCGTCTGCCGTGCCGGTCGCGCCTTCGCGAGCGCCGTCGCGCATGCCGACGCCGGTGGTCGAGCGGCCTTGCACTTGCGTGCGAAGCTGCGCTACTTCGGCGCGGAGTTGCATGATCATTTGCAAGAGCACCGCTTCGCGCTGGTTGGCGGGCTGGAAGCCCATCAGCGGATCGCGCTGCTGCCCTTCGCGGGCTCCTTCACGCGATACGCCTTCCCGAGCTCCCTCGCGAGCGCCTTCTCGCGGCGCCCCTTCACGCGCGGCGCCTTCAAGAGACGAGCGAGGAGCATCTCCTTCCCTTGCGCCGGTGCGTGGCTGATCGCCCTCGCGCGGGCCCGTCCGAGGTTGGTCTCCTTCGCGCGGTCCGGTGCGCGGCGCATCGCCGTCGCCGGCAAAAGCAATTTGTACTCCGGAAAGATCTCCCGCAGCGGTTTGAGTTGCCGGAACGCTCGTCTGCAATTCGATAACGTTCTTCGGGCCGCTTCCTCCGCCGGCGCGGGCCGGAGCGGGAAGATGCGAACCTCCCCAAGCCAAGAGACCGATCGTGAGGGCGGAACAAGCGGCGAATTTCGTGGCGGCGGCGGACATGAGGCGGGTACTCCCGTCGGCAAGTGATAGAGCGTGTTGTGAAACCATTCCAAGCGTGCCATGGCCGGCGGCATAACTGACGCCGGCTTGTACGGTCGACGCCGCGAGCGACGCAGGCACGGCAACAGCCGCACTTGCCGTCTTCGGCAAACAGGCGACGAGCGCCACGGCCACGGCCGGCGCACCGCGCCGCAGCATTAAGCGTCGTCGTAGTTCCTGCCGGCCCCGTTCGAGCCGTCCCTTCACGCTGCCGAGCGACCAGCCAAGTTGGCCGGCCGCTTCGTCGAGCGACTTCCCTTCCAAGCAGCAGAGAAACACCGGCAGGCGATATTTCTCCGGCAGCCGATCTAGTTCGTCGTCGACCAACGATTGCTCGTAGTCGTGCGCAATCTGCGCGAGCGTGTCGGGCGCGATCATCGCTTCGTTCTCCAGAGGCATTTCTCGCCGCTTGGCACGCGCGGCGCGAGCTCGCAAGGCGATCCGGTAGGCCGTTTGGTAGAGCCACGCCGGGAGCGAACGTGCGGTACGCAACGATCGCGCCTTGCGGGCCAAGACCAAGAACGACGCTTGGAACGCATCTTCAGCGTCTTGCTGATTGCCGAGCGTGCGACGACATACGCCCAAGACCATCGGCCCATGACGGGCGACGAGTTCCGCAAAGGAGGCATCGTCGCGCCGGCCGAGCTTCGCCGCGGCCAGAAACTGCGCGAGGAGCCGCTCGTCGGTCGCCGCGCCGGCGGGCGCAACGCCCGACGACGTATCGATGACGGGCAGGCAACTCGTAGCGGCTTCGTGCATCATGGAGAAGAGCGACTGGTCCCAAGGCGCAGGTCAAAAGGGGGTCGAAAGACTCGGCATCGTCCGTACTGACGAGATAGAGTCGGAGCGACCCCGAAACGGCACGGAAATTATCCGGAGAATCGAAAAAACTTGCCGAAAGCCAGTGTAACACCGGGAAAGGCGCTCGGCGCTAGGCGGCAGGCGCTAGGGAAAGGAGAGCCGGCAACCGCCATTTAGCCCCGGTGACCGTCTCCGGGAGTTTCCCGCATTTACGCTCTGCTGCGCATCGCGGCTAACCGCCCTTTGCGACGCCGTGCTCCCCGGCGTCGCTACAGTTCGCCAAGTCGGAATTTCCCGCCGGATTTTTGCAGCGCCCCGGGCAGGTGCTATGCTGGATCGCTCGAATTCAGGACGCATTTCCCGGAGCCCGGTCATGGCCGCACAGAAAACCATCCGTCGGATTCACGTCGGCAAGAAAATGAAGGCGGCCGCGACTCGTTTGCCGGGTGTCGTCGAGGTCGATCATCCGCTGGTGCGTCATCACCTGACGCGGCTGCGCGACGAGCGCACCTCGCCCGAAGAGTTTCGTTCGCTGGTACGGCGTTTGGCGACGCTCCTCGCCTACGAAGCGCTGCAAGACTTGCACGAAGAACCGCTGTCGATTCGCACGCCGAATTGCGACCACGTCGGACGTCGCCTGCGCGAATCGATCGGGCTCGTGCCGATTCTCCGCGCCGGGCTCGGCATGGTCGACCCGATTCTCGACCTGATTCCGGCCGCCGAAGTGTGGCACCTCGGCGTATATCGCGACGAACGCACGGCCAAGCCGGTGGAATACTACAGCAAGATTCCGCAGACCGAGCCGGTCGACACGGCGCTGATTCTCGACCCGATGCTGGCGACCGGCGGTTCGGCCGTGGCGGCGCTTTCGACCTTGCGCGAGTGGGGCGTGCCGAACGTGAAGCTGCTGGCGATCATCGCGTCGCGCGAAGGGGTGACGACCATCACCGATCAGTTTCCACAAGCGCAGATTTACGTCTGCTGCATCGACCCGACCTTAAACGATCGCAAGTTCATCATTCCCGGCCTCGGCGACGCCGGCGATCGGACGTTTAATACGGGCCGGAGCGAGTGACTGAAGAATGCTGAATGCCGAATGACTGACTGCTGAACCGCAGACAGATATTTGTCCCCTATTCAGCATTCAGCATTCGTCTATTCAGCATTAGCAGCCCGTATCGGACTTGACGCTTTTGCGGCTTCTATGGTCAGTTGGCGGCGTCTGTTGTCGTCGTCGTAAGTCGTTGGGCGATCGTCGCTTGAGCCGAGATTCTCGGCCTCTTTCGTATTCTTGGTGACGCGCCTCCGGGCGGCGGCAACGGATGTTGTGGAGTAGGACACTTCGCAACTTGCCGGAGGCGGCTGCCATGGAGATGAGGCGTTGGACGGTTTCGCCGGAAAGCTCGACGAGCAGAGCGACGAAGCCTTGGCGGCTTTGGCGGCCCGCGAGGGTTCCGACGGCGCCGCGTTCACGACGCTCGTCGGCCGCTTCCGCGAACGCACTTGGCGGATTTGCTACCGGCTGCTCGGCAACGAGAGCGATGCGCATGACGCGGCGCAAGACGTGTTCGTCGCGCTGTTCTTGCAACGGGCCAAGTTTCGCGGCGAGTCGAAGTATTCCACTTGGGTGCATGCCGTCGCCGTGCGGACGTGCCTTATGCAGCGGCGCTCGCGCGGCCGGCGCTTGCGACGCGAAGGAACTCCGACGGGCGCCGACCTCGATCAACAACCGACACGTCGAGATGCTCCGGCTCCCGGGGCGAAGCTCGACCTGGTGCAGATGCTCGACGTGCTCGACGAAGAAGACCGCGCACTAGTACTGCTCAAGTACGCCGAAGGATACGAATACGATGAACTCGCCGCGATCTTCGAACTCTCGGTGAGCGCCTGCAAGATGCGCGTGAGCCGAGCGCGCGAGAAGATACAAGAACGATACGGTGGGAGCGGTGGGAGCGGTGGGTGAGTGATGAGTGGCGAGTGATGAGTCAGAAGTTACTTAAGTCTCCAGTCTCCGATCTCCAGTCTTCCTCATGGATTTATTCGAACAACTTGCCGACGTCCGCGTGCCGCCGCCCCCCAAGAGCTTGGTGCGGCACGTGCATCGTCGGCTCAATCGCTGGCTGCTCGCGCTGCACTTGGTGGAGTTCGTAATCCACGTCGTGCCGTACGCCGCCGGCCATTTTGTCCGCGCCGTGTTGGGTTGGTTGCTGCTGACGATCAGCGGGGAGTATGAGAAGAAGAAGTAGCTAGTAAGCTGGTTGGGAAGAAGTCGAAGGTCTGCGAAGTCGTGGTCGTTTTATTGAGTTTTGCGTTTTCACTAGCTACTAGCCTCTAGCTACTAGCTACTTTTTTCAGGAGTCCTTTTATGAATCTGTTAGCCGCGTTTGACGTCACTACCAATATCCGTAGCTGGAACGAAGCGATCCAGCAGAGCTTCTATAAGGCATTCGACAAGGTCGCCGCATTCGGACCCAACGTCCTCGGCATGATCGTCGTGCTCGTCGGCGGCTACTTCCTCGCGAAGGTCCTCGATCGGGCCGTGGCCGCGCTTTGTCACTCGTGCGGGCTGCAAGCGGCCGCCGAGCGGAGCGGGTTGGCCACTTCGATGAAGCAAGTCGGCTTGGCCAAGACCGTGCCTGCGATCGTCGGCCGCATCGTCTTCTGGCTCACGATGTGCGTGTTTCTCTCCGCCGCGTTCTACATTCTCGGGCTCCCGGAAGTCTCGGCCGCGGTCGACGGACTCGTCGCCTACGTGCCGAAGCTCCTGATCGCCACGGCCATCGTCGTCGTCGGCCTGCTGGTCGCCACGTTCCTCCGCGGCGTGGTCGCCACAAGCGCCGATCGCGTGGGCATCTCCTACGCCGAGTATCTCGCCAACGGTTGCTATTACATTCTGGCGCTCATGACCTTCCTCGCCGCCGCGGAAAAACTCGACATCAACTTTAAGCTCTTCGAACAGCTGATCGTCATCGCCTTCTCGGCCTTGGCTCTGGGCGTGGGCCTCGCAATCGGTCTCGGCGGGAAGGAAGTGATGGGAGGCATCCTCGCCGGCTACTACACCCGCCAACGTCTGCAAAACGGCGACCGCGTGCATGTCGCGGGCATGGACGGCATCGTTCGCGATGTCGGCGCCGTCGCCACGACGATCGAAACGGAAGAAGACGGCATGATCAACCGCCGGACCGTACCGAACGTCCGGATGATCAGCGAAGCGGTGCGGTAACGCATCTGCTCCCAACGACACCGTCGGCGACATATCGGCCGACGTCCAACTAAGGAAGGCCCGAGAACCTCGTGTTCTCGGGCCTTCTTCGTTCTTGCTTGGCTCGCGACGGCGACACACAATGACGGATCGCCCCTCCACGCTTCCCCGCCACTGCGAGATCGATCCGTATGGCACCGCGCGTTTGCCTACTCTTCGTCGCCATCGGTTGGCTCGGCACTTTCACCGCGCCAGGCCGTGCCGCCGCACCGGTCGAAACCGCTCGTACGACCGCTGCGAAGCCGGTCGCGAAAGTCGATTTCAATCGCGACATCAGTCCGATTCTCTCGAACAACTGCTTCTACTGTCACGGGCCGGATCCGAAGCACCGCGAAGCCGACCTCCGGCTCGACCGTCGTGACGAAGCGGTGAAGTTGCGCGACGGCCACGCCGCAATCGTGCCGGGGAAGCCGGAGCTGAGCGAACTCGTCGCACGGATCACTTCGACGGATGCCGACGTGCAAATGCCGCCGCCGGATTCCAACAAGAAGCTCACGCCGAAGCAGATCGCCTTGCTCAAGCGGTGGATTGCCGAGGGGGCCGAGTATCAATCGCATTGGGCCTACACGCCGCTGAAGCGCCCGACCCCGCCGACTGTGTCGAAAGAGGCGCACGCTTGGTCGCGCGGGCCGATCGATCGCTTCATCTTCGCGCGACTCGCCGCAGAAGGGCTCGCCCCGGCCGACGAAGCCGACCCGGCGACGCTCTGCCGGCGCTTGTATTTCGACCTCACCGGATTGCCGCCGACTCCGGAAGAGGTCGACGCGTTCGTCCGTGATTACTCCTTGTCTCCCTCTCTACCCATCTCCCAGTCTGCGGCGCAAGACGGAGAGACGGCGAGACAAGGAGAGAGGGAGAAGGCCTACGAAGCGCTCGTTGACAAGCTCCTGGCGTCGCCACAATTCGGCGAGCGCATGGCCATGTGGTGGCTCGATCTGGTGCGCTATGCCGACACCGTCGGCTATCACGGCGACCAGGACGTCACCATTTGGCCGTTTCGCGACTACGTGATCAGGGCCTTCCATACGGGGATGCCGTTCGATCAGTTCACGCGCGAGCAGCTGGCGGGCGACCTCTTGTCGAACGCGACGCGCGAACAGCGCATCGCCTCAGGTTACAACCGCCTCGGCATGATGACGGCCGAAGGAGGCGCGCAAGACAAAGAATACTTGGCTAAGTATGCCGCCGATCGGGTACGCAACGTCTCCGCAGTGTGGATGGGAGCAACCGTCGGGTGCGCCGAGTGTCACGACCACAAGTTCGATCCTTACACGGCACGCGACTTTTACAGCCTGGCGGCGTTCTTCGCCGATATCAAAGAGAAGGGGTTCTACGGCGGCGCCAATAGCACGGGGGAATGGGGCCCGCGCTTATTCCTGACGACGCCGGACCAAGAGGCGCAGATCCGGAAGCTGGAAGACGAAATTGCGAGCATCAAGCAGGACGTCGACAAGTCGACGCCCGATGCACGCAAGAAATATAAGGCGTGGGAACAAGAGCATCGCGGCCGCGGCACCGACGACAAAGCGGCCGGCATCACCAAAGAGATTCGCAACATTCTGCGCGACGACTCCGGCAAGCGCTCCGCCGCCGCGGAAGATAAGCTCTTTACGTTTTTCCTTCAAAAGACCGAGCCGAAACTTGCCGAAGAGACCGCGCGGCTGCAAAAGCTCAACGCCGAGCGTAAGAAACTGCAAGACTCGATTCCGTCGACGCTCGTTACCGAAGCCGTCCCGCCGCGAACAATGCGCATTCTCGCGCGCGGCAACTGGATGGACGAAACCGGGCCCGAGGTCGAACCTGCCGTGCCGGAGTTTCTGCGTTGGGTGGCCGGGGTAAAGCGCAGCGGTGCCTCAGTTGCCGGCGGTTCAGAAACCGGGGCTTCGCCTACGGCTCCAGCACGAGGTACCCGGCTTTCGCGACTCGACTTGGCGAACTGGCTCACGGATGCATCGAACCCTCTGACGCCCCGTGTGTTTGCAAATCGGTTCTGGGGCATGCTCTTCGGCGTCGGCCTCTCCAAGCGGCTCGACGATCTCGGCGCGCAAGGGGAACCGCCGGTCCATCCGGAGTTGCTCGATTACCTCGCTTCGGAGTTGCGCGACGGTTCGTGGAACGTAAAAGCTCTGCTCAAGCAGATCGTCCTCTCGAGCGCCTATCGGCAATCTTCGGTCGCAAGCAAGGAGACCGTCGAACAGGATCCGTTCAATCGTTTGTATGCCCGGCAAAGCCGGTTCCGTTTGCCGGCCGAGGCCGTGCGCGATCGAGCTCTGGCGGCAAGCGGGCTCTTGTCCGCAACCCTCGGCGGCCGAAGCGTGAAGCCGTACCAGCCGGCCGGCTACTACGCGCAGCTCAACTTTCCGAAGCGCGAGTACCAAGCCGACACCGGCGAGAATCTCTGGCGACGCAGTTTGTATACCCATTGGCAACGGTCGTTCCTGCATCCGGCACTGGTAGCGTTCGACGCCCCGAGCCGCGAGGAATGTACCTGCGAACGCGTTCGCTCGAACACGCCGTTGCAATCGCTCGTGCTCCTAAACGACCCGGAGTTTGTGGAAGCGGCCCGGGTTTTGGCGGAACGAGCGATCCGCATTTCTCACCTCTTGCCCATTGTTGGAGAGGGGCCGGACTATGGTGTGCTAGGTCGAACCGGGGTGAGAGGCAAGCCAACTTCTAGAACCGATCCGTCAGCCGTGATTGTCCAACTTTACCGCTTCGCGCTGGAGCGGCTGCCGACGCAAGCCGAACTTGCTCTGCTGCTCCCGCTCTTCCAAAAGCACAAGGCCGCGTACGAGGCCGATGCCGCGGCGGCGAAGACGCTCGTCGAAATCGGCGAACGTCCGACGCCAACCGATATCAACGCCGCCGAACTCGCCGCGGCGGCGAGCGTAGCGCGCGCCGTGATGAATACGCACGAATTTGTGACGCGTGACTAAGTGACAGGATACTCGCGGAGACAAGCTCCGCGGCTAAAAGAAGACGCATGAATCTAGACTTTATCAATCGTCGTAGCTTTCTCGGTCGCGCCGGGCTCGGCACATTCGCACTGTCGCAACTGCTGCGCGGCGAGCGCCCTGCGGCGGCCGATGACTTGGTGGACCCCGACACCGTGAAAGGCCCGTGGCGCGGCGTGGTCCGTCCGCTGCACCATGCGCCGAAGGTCAAACGGGTCATCCAGCTCTACATGGCCGGCGGCCCTTCGCACTTAGAAACATTCGACTACAAGCCGACGCTCGCGAAGCTCGACGGCCAACCGACGCCCGAGTCGTATACCAAGGGACAGCCGATCGCGCAGTTGCAAGGCAAAGTGCTTAAGTGCCTAGGCCCGCAGGCGAAGTTCATCAAGTGCCCAAAATCCGGCGTCGAGATGTCGGAATTCTTTCCGCATTTGTCGACGGTGGCCGATCAGCTCTGCGTAATTCGTTCGCTCAAGACGGAGCAGATCAACCACGACCCGGCGCACACGTTTATGAACACCGGCACGGCGATTACCGGCCGGCCGTCGATGGGTTCATGGCTCTTGTATGGTCTCGGCGCGGAGACCGAGAACCTGCCGGGCTACATCGTGCTGATCTCCACCGGCAAGGGAGGCCAGATGCAGCCGATCGCGGCGCGCCAATGGCATAGCGGCTTTCTGCCGAGCCGGTTTCAAGGGGTGTCGCTCCGTTCGCAAGGCGACCCCGTGCTGTACTTGCGCAGTCCCGAGGGGGTGACGCAGGAGCGACAGCGCGACATCGTCGATGCGGCGGTCGGTTTGAATCGGCTGCGCGACGCCGTGGTGGACGACCCGGAAATCTCGACGCGCATCTCGCAGTACGAAATGGCGTTTCGGATGCAGACTTCCGCGCCGGAACTGATGGACATTTCCGACGAGCCGCAAAGTACGCTCGATCTCTACGGCACGAAAGGGCCCGACGGCACGTTCAATTACAACTGCCTCCTGGCTCGACGCTTAGCCGAGCGCGGCGTGCGGATGATTCAGCTCTATCATCGCGATTGGGATCACCACGGCGGTATCCGCAAGAACATGGAAATCACCGCGCCGGAAGTCGATCGCGCGATGATGGCGCTCATTACCGACCTGAAGCAACGCGGCATGCTCGATGAAACGCTGATCGTCTGGAACGGCGAATTCGGCCGGACGCCGATGGCCCAAGGAGACGGCCGCGACCACCATATTCAAGGGTTCAGCGCCTGGATGTGCGGCGGCGGCGTGAAGCCGGGCTTCACCTGGGGCGCCACCGACGAGCTTGGCTACAAGGCGGTTGAGAACGTCGTCGACGTGCACGATTACCATGCCACGATGCTGCACCTGCTCGGCATCGATCACAAACGTTTAAACGTCGGTTTCCAAGGACTCGACATGCGCCTCACCAACGTGCATGGCCGAGTCGTGAAAGAGATTTTGAGTTAGCACGCCGAGTACTTCTGACCATTCATCCATCGCCCAACGCTGTTTCTATTTCGGAGTTTTCCCGCCATGCGCAACGATCGTTTACTCTTCCCCAATAAGCTTTCACGCCGTGACTTTCTGCAACAAGCCGGCATGGCCGCGGGCGCCGCCGCCGCAGGTTCGGCGTTGCTCACAACCGGCAACCGCGCACAAGCCGCGGCCGCCGAGAAGCCGGTCACCATCGGCACCGGCAAGTGGACTTACACGCTCGATCCCACCTGGGGGCAGCTCCCCTCGGGCATGACCTACGGCTTTGGTTGCGCCGTGGTCGTCGATTCGCAGGATCGCGTCTACGTCACGTCGCGTTCGGAAAGCCCTTGCGTCGCCGTGTTCGACAAAGACGGTAAGTTGCTCGAAACGTGGAGCAAAGACTTCGCCGACAAGGTCCACTTCAGCACGGCTCAAGTCAAAGCGACGGCTCACGGCCTGTATTGGAGCAAGGAGCAGGACGGGGAGTTCTTCTACTTCACGGAGAACGTCAACAAAGCAACCGGCGACGGCGCCCGCGTCTATAAGACCGATCTCGCGGGCAAGGTGCTCTACGAACTCGGCAAGAACGTGAAGGCCGGCGACGCCTCGCAGCCGTTTGACTTCACGAACCCGACCGACGTGGCGGTCGCCCCCAACGGCGATATTTACATCGTCGACGGTTACGGCAGTCAGCTGGTGTATCGCTTCGATAAGAACTTCAAACACCTCAAGACGATCGGCGGCCTCGGCACGGAGCATGGAAAGTTCAAGACCTGCCACGGCGTGTGGGTCAGCACAATCGGCAAAGAGCCCGAGGTTTATATCGCCGACCGCGCCAACGGCCGGCTCGAGGTCTACTCGCTCGACTTGGAATACAAACGCACGGTGCCCGGCATGCGCGCCCCTTGCTGCTTCTATCAACACGACGGCCATCTCTACGTGCCGGAGCTCACTGCTCGCGTCTCGATCATCGACGGCGACGACAAGGTGGTCGCGCAACTCGGCGACGGGCTGGAAGTGAAGAACAAGAAGCAAGATCCCTCCACGCATCCGGAACTCTTCGCAACGCCGCACGCTCTGACCGTCGACTCGCGCGGCGACTTGTACGTCGTCGAATGGCTCCCGAACGGCCGGCCGCGCAAGTTTAAGCACACGCCGGCGTAGAACTTCGTATTAACTTCCGGTACGGAGTACTCAGTACCGGGTACTCCGTACCAGGCAACAAACATCCAACCATCATGCACGCTCACGTGTTTAGGCCACCTATGAACTTTTCATTGAAAACGGCGCGTCTGCGACTGGTTTGGATTTTGGTGCTGGGTGCTTGCTGCATTTCTGCATCGCCGCGCGCGACGCAGGCTGCGGACTTTTCACAGGCCGACGCCTCCGCGGCCTTGAAGCGTGCCGTGGAGTTCTATCGTTCGAAGGTCGGCTATCACGGCGGCTACGGATATGCCGTGAGTGCGGACCTTTCCAAGCGCGAGGGGGAGAACAGGATCACGGCGACGCAGGCCTGGATCGAGCCGCCGGCGACCCCTGCGGTCGGCATGGCGTTACTGGAAGCGTATCGTACGACGGGGGAGAAGTATCTGCTGGAAGCGGCCCAAGAAACGGCGGCGTGCCTGCTGGCGTCGCAACTTGTGAGCGGCGGTTGGCAGAACCCGCTGGAGCTCGATCCGGAACTACGGCGCCTGCATCCGTATCGAAAGAACGCCCCGTCGAACGAAGGGAAGCAGCCCAAGGTGAAGCCCGAGCAAACGACGCTCGACGATAACAAGACGCAGTCGTGCCTGACGTTCCTCATGCGACTTGATGCGGAGCTCGAATTCAAGGACGCGGCGCTGCACGAGGCGGTGCTTTACGGTCTCGACGCGCTGGTGAAGGTGCAATATCCCAACGGCGCCTGGCCGCAACAGTTCTCCGCGCCCCCCGAGGCCGACAAGTTTCCGGTGCTCAAGGCAAGTTATCCGGAGAGCTGGTCGCGAACGTTTCCGAAGATCAACTACGCCGGCTTCTACACGTTTAACGACGACACGATCGCCGACGTGGTGGAACTGATGCTCGCCGCGGGGGAGACCTACGGCGACGCGCGCTACACGGCGGCGGCCGAAAAAGCCGGCGCGTTTATCCTCGCCGCACAAATGCCGGAACCGCAGCCGGGTTGGGCTCAGCAATACGATCCGGCTATGAAACCGGTTTGGGCGCGCAAGTTCGAGCCGCCGTCGGTCAGCGGCGGAGAGACTCAGGGAATCGTGAAGATTCTGATGAATCTGTTTCGCGCGACCGGCGACAAGAAGTACCTGGAGCCCATTCCGCGGGCCTTGGCGTGGCTGAAAAAGTCGAAACTTCCTGACGGTCAGCTGGCCCGATTTTATGAATTGCAAACAAACAAGCCGCTCTACTTCACGAAGGATTACGTGCTGACGTACGACGATTCCGATATGCCGACGCACTACGGCTTCAAGGTCGGCGGCGGCGGCTTAGAGCGAATGAAGGCCGAGTACGAAAAGCTGGCCGCGGAAGGTCGGCCGGCGAAGAAGCCGCCCAAGCGCGAGAGCGTGAAGTTTACGTCGGGCGTCGCCGCCGACGCCGCCAAGGTCGCCAAGGCCCTCGACGACCGCGGAGCTTGGGTCGAAGCCGGGAAGTTGAAGAACTACCCCGACGATGATTCGAAAGGGGGGATTATTACGAGCAAGACGTTCATCTTGAACGTTCGAACGCTGGCGCGCTGCGCGGCAGCGAAGTAGGCCCTGGGTTAGCGAGGGGTCGGCAGGTCGCTGAGTTCGCGCGGCGGCCACGCGGCGCGAAGTGCGTTGAGCACGGCGATCACGTCGATCACCTCTTGAAAGACGGCCCCGGCCACCGGCGGCAGGTAGCCGAGCGCGGCCAACACCATGCCGGCCATGCTCAGGCCCATGCCGCCCAGAGCGCTTTGCAAGGCGATGCGGCGCATGCGGCGGCCGAGGTGCAGAAGTTCGTCGACCTTCTCCAGCGACGTGTCCATGATGACCGCGCCGGCCGCTTCGCCGGTCACGTCGTTGGTTTGACCGAACGCCACGCCGACCGTGGCCGTGAGCAAGGCCGGGGCATCGTTGATGCCGTCGCCGATGAAGAGCGTCGGCGCTTGCGCGGTCTCGCGGCGCACGATCTCGACCTTCTGCTCTGGGCTTTGGCCGGCATAGATTTCCGTGATCCCCACTTTGTCGGCTAGGTACTGGACCTCGGAAAGTCGATCGCCGGAGACGAGCATCAGCTTGCGAAAATGGTGCTTCGGCCCGAGGTGCTTGATGAACGAGGCGCCGTCGCGGCGCGGCTCGTCGCGAAATTGGAGCGTCGCCGCATACTGGTCGTCGACCAGGATGACGCACTCCATGCCGGGCTCCGCGGGGGGCAGCTTAACGATGTCGGGGGATTGTTCCGCCGCGAGAATCTTGCGACTCGTCACGCGCACGCGGCGTCCGGCGACGGTGCCGCGCAGCCCGTCGCCGGCTCGTTCACTGATGTCGATCGCTTCCGCAGGAGCGACGCCGCGCTCGGCCGCCCCTTTGCAGACGGCCCGAGCCAGCGGATGCTTGGAGTAGCGCTCGACCGTCGCCCCCCAACGGAGCACCTCTTCGACGGTGATGCCCGGCGCGACGATGACGTCGGTCAGCCGGGGCTCGCCGTAGGTGAGCGTGCCGGTTTTGTCGAAGATCATCGTGCGGCAATTGGGGATCTGCTCCAGCACGGCGGGATTGCGAATGACGATGCCGCGCTGCGCCGCGAGCGATACGCTTCCGAGAATCACCACCGGAATCGCGATCAAGAGCGGGCAGGGCGTCGCGACGACCAACACCGCCAAGAACCGCGACGCTTCGCCGGAGACGAACCACGCGACGGCTCCCAAGGCCACGGCCAACGGCGTATACCAACCGCCGAGCAAGTCGCCGAGCCGGCGCAGTTGCGGGCGGCGCTGTTCGCTTTCGCGCATCACGCGCATGATCTGCGCATAGCGCGAATCGACCGCCTTGCGATCGGCCCGAATGACGAGCGCCGCCTCGCCGTTGATCGCTCCGGAAAGCACCGCGGCGCCGGGCGCTTTCGACATCGCATACGGTTCGCCGGTGAGGTACGACTCGTCCATCGTGCCGTGCCCTTCGGCTACGGTGCCGTCGATCGGGCAACTTTCGTGGGGATAGACTACGAGCAAGTCGCCGATCGTGATCTCCGTCAACGGCACGTCGACGAGCTTGCCGTCGATGCGGCGATGGGCCGTGTCGGGCATGCGCTTGGCCAGCGCCTCCAGCACGCGCGAGGCCTCGCGCACGGCGTACGCCTCGAGCGCCTCGCCCCCCGACAACATGAGCACGACGATCGAGGCCGCGAGGTATTCGCCGAGCAGAACGCCGGTGACGATCGAAAGTCCGGCGAGCCAATCGGCGCCGAAGTCGCGCTGGAGCGCCTTGCCGCCGAGTTGCCATAAGAGCGGCAGCCCGCCGACGGCCAGCACGATCCACAAGGGCCACGCGGCCGCGTTGCCGGAGAAGCTCCAAGCGAAGCGGAGCAGCAGATGCAAGGCAATGCCGATTGCCGCCGTTGCCGCGAGGACCAGGGATGAAAACTTGGCGGGCGGTGCGTTGGCGATGATCAAACTCCGTATGGATAAGTTGAGAGCGGCGGTCGAACTTCAGCCACGACGCGTGCGCCGCAGGAGAAATGGTATCATGCCTCGAGGTGTGCGGCGAAGTACCGCCTCCGCACGCGCTGCCGCACATCGACGCTAAGAAGGAACGATCATATGGACGCTCAATCGGCCGAACAGTTGGTGCAAAAGAAGTGCTTGCCGTGCGAAGGGGGCGTCGCCGCTTACTCGCAGGCCGACGCCGAACAGCAACTCGCCAAGCTTGCAGGCTGGCGACTCACGCACGACGGCAAACGCATCCGCAAAGATTGGAAAATGAAGAACTTCCTGGCGGGCATGGAGTTCTTTAGCGCCGTGGCGCGCGTGGCCGAGGCGGATCAACATCACCCCGACCTGCATCTCGAAGAGTACCGCAAGGTGTGGATCGAACTCTGGACCCACGCCATCGGCGGCCTCTCGGAGAACGATTTTATTCTCGCGGCGAAGATTGACGAGATCAGTAGCTAGTAGTCAGTAGCTAGTAGCTAGACCAGAGAACACAGACTTTCTCTTCTTAACTAGCTACCAGCAACAGCGACTAGCTACTTCTCTAAAGCCCCATCCCCAAGAAACCGCCGTTGCTTTCCATTTCGGCCTCCATGCGCGCGAGGCGTTCTTTCGTACGTTGCAGATCGCCGGCGGCGATGTAGAGATTGAAGTCGGCGCTCACCGCTTGGCGCACCGTGTCGGTGAACCAGGCGACGATCGGCTCCGTGAGCCAGTCGCAAGTCTCGCGCACGAGTCGCACGTCGAGGTCGGCGCGGAGCGTTTGTTCGTCGGCTTCGTTCGTCGTCACCACGCCGTCGAATTCAAACTCCAGCATGCCCAGGTCCGGCGAGTTGGTTAGATGGAACACGCACTTGGCATTATGCAAAAAGTACGTGTTCAGCGAACCGTGCCTCTCTAAGGCCGCTTTGATCCGTTCGCACTTCGCGCGGAATTTCGGCGAGGCGTCGATCGGCACGTCCATCCGGCTAATCGAGCGGAGCGGTAGGCAATCGAACGAGATATCGACGGAGCGATCCATGGCGGAATCCTACGTGACGGCCGGGCACGGAAGCGGAACGCCACGGAGGGCGTTCCCTACAGGAACGAAAAAGGGCCGGTGCGAACGTGTCGCACCGGCCCCGGTATTCTAACGATTTCCGCCGTCGAGCGTTATTGGCTTTCAGCGGCCGTCGCGGCGTCGCGCTTCACGCCCACGACGAGCCAGTCGCCGTCGGCCTTGATGCTCGATACGTACATCACGCCGAGCTTGCTCGCTTCCCCTTCGAGCGGTTCGCCGGTGCGCACGATTTCGGGCGGGAGCGCCTTGCCGAACTTCTCTTGCAAGATTCGCTTGAGCACGATTTCGCGCGTGTTCAGCTTGTCCTTGCCCCGTTGGAAGCCGGGCGGGGTGATGTCGAAGTCGCCGTCACGCACGGCCTTCAAACCGCGGCCGTCGCTCGAAAGCTTGTACTTGCCGGTGATGTGCATGCCGTCGAACTTTCGCTCGCCGGACGTAAACGCCTTGCCGCGAATCGTGAAGGTCACGGTGTCGTCGGCGAACGCGAGGCCCACCGGGTCGACGTCGGCAAACGTAATCGAGAACGGCTCTTGTCCTTCCACCGGACGAAGCCGATCCGGCACTTCGCCGAGAATGCTTTCAGCCAGCAGTTGAATCCGCGGCTGGTCGAACTTGCGTCCGGCAAACATCCCTTGCGTGCTGTTGGTAATCAGCGATTGATGGACCCGAACGCTGATCGGCGCTCCGGCGGCGACGGCCGGCGCCGCACCCGGCGCGGCCAAGCGACCGGCGGTCGACTGCACGGCGCGAATCATCAACGCGTCGTCGGTCGACGAGTAATGCAGATGCGCCGGGTACTGCCCGAAGCGTTGTAGCGGGCGACGAAGCTTTGCTTCCAGTTGGGCGTTGGCATCGGCGACTTGCGCGACGATCTCCTTCTGCATGCTTCTCGTCAGCCGCGTGCGAGCATGCGACGCGGCGATCCGTTCCCCTTGGGCCTTCTGTTGCGGCGCCTTCTTGGCGGCGATCTTCTTTACAAGGTTGCCGATGATTCCGCCCTTGGTCGACCCGTAGCCCGTGATGCGGTTGTTCACGTGGGCCTGCGTTTGAATCGGTCCGCCGGCGAGCCCTTGTTCGTTGACGAAGAGCGTCGAATCGCCGACGAGCGTCGTTTGGCCCTGGCTATAAATGAGCGCCGAGCGATTGCGGCCGACCGTGCGCGAGTAGTTGATGCCTTGCAGATGCGTGGCAAGTTGCACTTGCTCGGCGTTCGGCACGATGTCGACGTTCACGTTCCCGATCGTGCGACCGGTGCCGGAGATCGCAGTGCCGAGGATGCAATCGACGACCGGTTCCGTTTGGTCGATCGGGCGGCTCAAGGCGTCGGCGACGAACGTCTCCGACACGTCGACGAGTAAGTTCGGTTGCGAGAAGCGCTCGCCCAATTGGGCCGTGAGTTCCGGTGCTTGGCTGCTGCGCTGGAGCCAGCCGACGTTTTCGGCGATCACGGCGGCTTGCGCGGCGGTCGGCGAACCGTCGCCGACGGCGTCGATCGTGTCGGCCAACGTGTTCACATGCGCGGCGTAGTCGGCCGCGAGCGTTTTGCTTTGCGCCGCTTCCGAGGCGTCGGCAAACTTCCCGAGCGCCTTACCGACGGCTTGAAATTCCGGCTCTTCCAAGCCGGTGAAGCCGCCCGAGTAGCGGCGCTGTACGCGTCGCAGCGCGGCGACGTCGAACTCGCCCGGCTTGGCCAACTCCGCGGTCATGGCATCCCAGTAGAGATAATCTTTCCATTGCGGACCCCAACTGCCGAGGCCGCTCAAGTAAGCGTCGAGAGCGCCGACCGCTTGTTGCAGTTCCGCTTTGGCGGCGAATTGTGCGTCGGGCGACACCGCGCGGAAGTTCTTCGCGGCGGCGCGCACTTGGTTGCCGAGCGCCGTCGGCTTCCCCTTCACCGTGGTCACAGTGGCGGCCGGCGCGGTTGCCGTCGTCGTGGTCGTCGGCTTGGTTGGTTCCGGTTTCGCGGCCGCCGGTTTCTTTGCTTCGGGCTTCGCAGTTTCCGCTTTCGCGGTGGCCGTGGCGGCCGGCTTAGTAGCTGCGGGAGTGGTCGCCGAGGGTTTGTTCGCGGCCGGCTTCGTGGCCGACGGTTTCGGCGGTTGCGCCGCAGCGATGGCAATCATTGCCGACATTGCCGTAGCTGCCAGAATCCCCAAGCTCGCCCGTGCTCGCCGTTTTCTTATCGACATCTGATGCGCTCCTAAACGCGGCAGCAAATTGGAACTGCCTACCTTGCTTAACCTTACGCTCAATTACAACCACATGGCGCTAGAAAGAAAAGCTCAGTTTTTACGCGACTTATCTGGTTTATCGAATCGTTAAAACCCACCATCGCGGCATTCTAGCACCTAGACCTCACGGGCAAAGTCGTTAAAGTCAAGCCCAACGGAAAAGTCGCGGGAAACCGCGCAGCGCCAGGGACTAGGTGCTCGTCGACCTTGTCTCACGTGGTGCCGAGGAGTTTTCGGTCGACTTTCGACCGACCTCACGCTACCGAGGGCTCGCCGAGCATCTCGGTTGCCAAAAATCGAACCGTCGTAGGTTGCCCGTCGCCCAAAGTGTGCGACGCCCGACCCGATGCGATGTGTTCCGATCGACCAAGCCGGTCGTTGCGACGCCTGAGCGTCGGGGCGGTCGGGTGCCCCGTTCGTCGCGACTTTCCGAGGAAAAATCTCCGCGGCATCGCTCGCCCGCTGCGTAGATCTGTCATCAGGAGAAACTACCATGTTTGCAAAACTACGATTCGCCCTGCCGATGATCTTGGCTCTGGTCTGCTGCGTATCGCTGTGCGGCGCCGTCACGGCCGCCGACCAGCTCCCGCAGATCGCCTGGCTGTCCGACTACGGCGACGCCATGAAGCGGGCCGAACTCGGTCGCAAGATGTTGCTCGTCTACTTCTACGAAAACGAACCGGGCGAGAACCAACGCCGGTTGGAAACACATTCGTTTACCGATCCGCGCTTGGTCGAACAGATCGCCCGCGACTACGTGGCCGTGAAAGTTCCGCTCGGCTACGAAGTAAGCGTCGGCGGCAAGCATAGCCCGTTGATGAGCTTCGAAGCCTTCAGCGATCTGCACGGTCGTCCCGGCATTGCCGTGATCGACTACGCCCATCAGAACGAAGAGTTCTCGGGCTTCGTCGTCAGCGTCTTGCCGCTTGAGAACGGTAAGTACTATCGTTTTGCTCCGCACTACCTTTCGGTGATGCTCGAATTGCCGGCCGGCACGCTGACGCAACGGACGATGATCTTCGCGGTGCGCGTCCATCCTGAAGGTCCGGCGAGCACGCGCGGCCGTCCGAACAACAATCTCTTCGCCGAAGCGCGCGAGCACTCGACGCACCAGGCTCGCATTCGTTTGCAAGGGCACCACAACTGGGGCTCGCGGTTTCAGAAGCTCGTCGGCATTCTCGGCGGCGGCCTACGTCCGCAAGAAGTGGTCGCCGAAAGCTGGCCGAATGAGAACCTCGTCGACGCGGCCATCGATTGCGTCGATTGCTGGCGGCAATCGCCCGGGCATTGGGGCGCCGTTCGCGCCGACCAACCGCAATTCGGCTACGATATCCAGCGCGGCGAAAACGGCATCTGGTACGCCACCGGCTTGTTCGGCAACAACGTTCAATAACGTTCGTTCGGAAGCCGTTCGCAAATTATCGTTGGCAACGACTCGGAGCCCGGCGCAAAATGTCGCCGGGCTCTTTTTTTGCGCATCAGGGCCGGGTGCCCGGTGCAGAACACTGTGTTGTTATGAATACAGTGATGCCCCAGACCTGTGTTGCTTCAACCTCGATGCTTCTTGAAACCGCGGCTTCGCCTCCGGCTTCCCGGATCGCAGCGGCAGTCGAACCGTATGCGGTCATCGCTTACAACGATCCCGAAGGGAACTCCGACTACAACGCCACGAGTTCGCCGGCAGAGCTCGACGCGGATAATCGGTTCAAGGTTGAGATCGGCGAGTTTGTCGCCGGAGCAGCCGAGATTCGCTTGGTCGTATGTCATGTGAACGGTGCAATGAGCGTCATTCGCCGGCCGCTCACGGTGGGTGCCGACGGCGTCCCCTTATTGAAGCCTTAGCGAGCGGCGGGGTTTATCCTCTTCGCGTTCGACGGTCATCTTAAACTAAAACGCAGTTTTTATCGGCGTTTTGGTCTAGCGATTTGTCTATCGAACGCGAACTGTGCCAATGACTGTGTCAATCGCCGCAGGTACTCGAAATGCTCAGCGTGCCGACTGGGCGTCACCTCCTCTGTTAGGAAACCGAAACTTCGCCGTCGGAACGCCCGCCGGCACCGCCGAGAAAATCCAACCCGCGCATCTGCCGGCGGGACTCCTCGTCGTGTAGATGAAAATAGTGGCGCACCATGGGACTTTCGGCGTGGCCGACCCACTCCATGACGACGAGTACCGCGACGTTCTGCGCCGCGCACCGCGACACGAAAGCATGTCGGAAACTATGCAAGCGACCGTTCACAAAGCTCTGTTTGCCCGGCGTCCCCGGAAACTTCGGAGCCAGCGGCTTAATAACATGCCGGACAAACTTGCGGCGCACGAAATCCGGCTTTAAGGCCCGCTGCGTCGGCCCCAAGAACACCTGCGACGCTTTACGCGGCAGACGTTCCAGAACGCTGCGCAACTCGGCGTCGATGGGCACCGAGCGGCTGCGGCCGCTCTTGAGCGTGCGCCGAGGTTCGACGCCTGCTTCGTAGCCCGTTTCGTCGGTGAGCGTGATCCAGCCGTTCCCCAAGTCGACGTCCGACCATTTGAGGCCGGTCAGTTCGGCGATCCGCATGCCGCTACAGGCGAGGCCGACGACGACGTCGCCGAGCCAGCCGAGGCGGGCGTCGGCCCGGCAATGCGCCACCATCGCCGCGACTTCTTGCGGAATGTAACAATAGGACCGCTGGCTTTCAAACTTGCGAAGCTTGAGCGTGATCGGCTCGCCGTTCGGCAGACTCCCTTCCTCGATGAGCCAGCGCACGCATTGTACGAGCGTCGTCAACTCGTTCATGATCGTCTTGGAAGTCCGCCCGCGCGACTCCAGATGCGCAGCGAAGCGATTCAAAACGTGCTTGTTAACTTGATCAAAGTAGTTCAAGCCTTCTTTAACCGCCCAGGGGACGAAGCCGTTGAACGTCGTGCGATAGCGCTTCTTGGTCGCCGGAGCGACGCCCCCCAGGACGCGCGGGCGGGAGATGTGCTGTTCGTAAAGTGCGCGACCCTCCTCCAGCTTCAGACGAACGTGAGGCTCAACGGGCCGGCAAGGCCCCTCGATGAGACCGTGCTTGACGGCGCATCGCTCGTCGAGCAGCGTCAATCGTTGCAGCGCTTCTTCGCGGTCGGACGTATCGAGCGAATGACGACCGAGCCGGATCGCATTACTGCGACCGTCGGCGTACCACGTTTCACCGCGGCGATACATTCGCCACGTGAAATGGACACAGCGGATGAGTTTGTTAATAAGCTTCTTCGGCATGGACGTTTGGATTTAGGTGTTTCGCAGCCACTTCGGCTTCGGGCCGGGGCGAGCGGTGCGGGACGAATTTGCGGGTTTGTCGCCGTCGACGGACTGCGGCTTGGCGACGCTTGCACGGCTCTTGGCCGGCACGGTGAGAGTTTCCAGGGCCGAGCGCGGGATCGTCATCCGGTGACGGGGGCCGCCGGGCTGAAAGAACGGCACGCGGCCGGCTGCCAAGTAACGGCCGAGCGTCGCTTGGGAGATCCCCGCCAGCGCGGCGAATTGCTCGCGCGAGAGATACTGTTCTGACGGGGCGCCGGGGGCGATCTGCGGCATCGGCCGGTTCTCAGCAGCGCCGACCTAGGCCTCCGGGCCGGAAAACCGTCGTCCGGCAAACGCCGAACGTGGGACCCGTCCTGAGGTCGACGGGCTTCGTTGTCGCATGAACTGCCGTGAAGAATCAGTTCATCAGTCGGGAAGCTGCTGAGAGATTTCGCCGGGAAGGCAAACGGCCGGATTTCGCAGCGGTTTCGAGCTAAAAAGGGCCTAAGCGGCCGCCGGTGCCGCGTTCGACCCAGTCAGCCCCCAGTCGCTTGCGGATTTCCATCAGATCGCGATGGATCGCATTCTCGTCGACTCGAAGAAAGGAGGCGAGAGCTTCTTTCAGCACGGTCGTGCGCCGCCGAAGGACCGGCGCGTGCCGCCCCTGGAGCGTGCGCCAGTAGTGTTGTAGTTCAAAGAGTCGGGCGAAGCGGCTGATGGCCTGCTTCGCCGTGTTATGCGCCGCAATGATGCGCATCCAATCCGCCAGATGGTCCGGCGGAGAACTGTGCAGAGCGTCGTCGAGGAGGCCGCGAAACTCGTCGCGACTGGGCACCGGAAATGTATCCGGCACGACGAATAAGCCGCCGGTTTGTAGATGACGTTGCAATACGACGGGCGGCATCTGCCCGGCCAGCAGCGGGCGCAACGGGATCGGCAAGTAGGGCGCGGCCAAGCCCTGCAGCCGCCACCGACAGAAGAATTCGACAAAGCGCGCATCGGCCGCCCGAAAGGCGGCCTGCTCGGCGGCCGGCGCCGCTTCGACGGCGTGCGGCGGCACCGGTAGGCCGAAATCGGCGGTTCCCCAGCGAGCGACAACTTTTTCATGGGCTTCAAGCAGGGCGTCATGTTCGTCGAGAAACGGCGGATGCAGCGATAACCAGCCGAGATATCCGCGCGCGTGGACGGCGAGCCCGCCGGAACGCTCCTCAGCTCGATCGAGACGCAGGTCCAGTTGGGCCTGTGTGACATTCACACCGAGATCCGCCCGCGACGGTCTGGGCAGGCTCGGTCTACGCAGCAGGGCATAGGCAACGGCTCGTCCGCGCCATAAACCAACTGCGCCGGAGTGATCGCCGCAGAGGGCTCCTAGCTCCTCTTCGAGGGCCGTCGTTTCAGCATCGAACGTATCGACGCCGACTCGTCGCCGAACTTCGTTCCAGAGCCCCGCAGGCAACGTGAAAAAGTACCGATCTCGGACGAGACCGTGCTGCAGCAGCCGCGCCGACGCCGTAAGGTTGTTGGTCACCGGGGAGAGCGCGAGAATCGGCGCGCCCTGAAATACCACGCGAGCGCCCGGCGGCACGCCCGGTAATTCTTGATGCGGCGTGTCCGCGGCGACGATATGGTCGCCTCCCGCGGCGGCGGCGATTTCGCGCAAGCGAGCGGGACGCGTGATTCGCATACGGGCGGCGGACATCGTCGGCTCAAGGGAGGAGGTAGCGGCGAGGCGGAACGCGTACGGAAATTGTACGCGTTCGATGGTCGCCGAACACAGCATCGGGATTGGCGCGCGTCGAAGCCGCGGCGCACACAATAGTTATTCGGCCTCTCACTATAATATGCCACGTTTTCGACGAGAATTTAGCAGTTGAAGGGGCCTCAAACCTAAGAATCTGCGTTGTTGGAAATCAAGTCTCCTGCATCAACTAATATGCCGCGTTTTTGCCCGAAATTTAGGCGACGTTGCGAATCTGCCGCATCTTGTCGGGCAATCTGTGCGATTCGGCGTGCCGACGACGATTCATGATCGAATTATCGGGTGATTGCGCGCGATTCGAGAGTTCCCGGCGCCGTTAGTCCGTCGCCAAGAAAGAGTCGACGCCATTAAGAACTATCGCGCATCGACTCAAACAATTCTGATACACTTCGGCCGCGTTTTGATCGGCCTGTAAGCGCTGTGCGGAGTTCAAGATGTCGCGTTCTCCCACGTTTGACGACTTCATTGCCGGAGAGGCTCGAGGAGATGCAAGCAACTTCAAAGGCACGGACTACCATCTTCTGTACAGCATTTGGCTAATGCTCACAAAGCAGGTTCGCAGCGTTCACTTCTTTGAAGGAAACGACGTTCTTGCGAAGCCGTGTGTTCCGACAAAGTGTAATTCTGAAGACACATCGGCGGCTCTAGTCGCATGCTCAAACGATGACACGGATGAATGGATTCAGCTGAAATGCACAGCGGCCGTATGGACGCGCTCTGAGTTGCTAGATGGACACTTACTTGTCAACTTCATTTGTAATTCTTATTTATCAGATTCGAGGAAGCGTGCGTGGCGAGTTCGTCTTGCGACGACTGCCGAGATCCAATCGCCCGAGATCATTGAGTTTGTCGAGAATCCGACCGCCTTTCCCAGTCTAGAGAAAAAGGCTCGCGCGATTGTCGAGAGCGCATTTGCTACACTTTCGAATACCCTTGGTTCGGGACCAACAAAAGAACTGATCTTTGACCGGCTACTTGCCGTCCTTCGAGCAATGGCCGAATGCAGGCCCATCTCACGACGTGAGATTTATGCTGAGTCTTTGGCCGAGCTCGCATACTTGTTCACCGATCGGCAGATAGCATATCAAGCGCTGAACCAGCTCGTTGGAAGGATGCTTCAGGATGCTGGAAGCAATGGTCAAGAACCGCGTGTTTATGATCAGGAGTGGCTCGCGAGCACAACTGGACGGGGCGCAGCGGCGTCGTTGCCTTTCGATGAGTCCGCGGCAAGCGGGTGCGATGCTCAGGTTCGCGCCAGGTTCCCAATTGGCTTCACAAGAGAGCGGTTGGTGCAACGCCAGGCAGGGTTAAGGCAAATCGACGATTTTGTGAAGTCGCCGGATTCCATTTTTATACTGAGCGGCCGCAGCGGCACTGGCAAGAGTTGGTTGGTAACCGATTGGGCACATAGCACTGCACATGGGCGAGCGCGCTTACTCGTCCCTGGAAGAATGGTGATACCTGGAACGTCGCTCATTCAACTGATTGCCGGGGAAATGCGATCTCTGACTTCGTCGGTAAACGATGATTTAACGCTCTTCCACCGAATCGTCAAACCAGCGGGATTCCCGACTTTCGGACCACTGGTACTCGTGCTAGACGATGTTCGTGCAGATTTCAGTCGACGAAGTGAGTTTGTAGCTCAATTGTCGCAACTAGTTGAGGATGGTCAGAAATACGGGATCAAGTTCTTGATCACTTGCCAATCAGATGTGTTGAAATCAATTGGACCGTATCTACATCGCACATTTGGGGTGTTTTCGCCCGAACGTGAACGAACATCAGGTGTTGATAGCGGCTCGTACTCACTCGAGGAATTCACCGATGACGAGTTGGGCGCTTACGTTGGCATGAGAGCGGAGGGCGACAACGCTGAGCGAATCCTTCATAGGCTTCGTGATCCACGTTTTTTGGAATTTCATAATCCGTATGCGCTCGACCTTGTTTTTGACGAGCTGATGCAGGACCCACGAGCACCGATCATAGACGTTCCGGCGACTCTATTCGCCAAGTGTTATCGAGAGCGAATTGAGCGTCAGAGTGCTGCTGCGGCTGTATTGTGCGGATATGGCGCAAATGACGTGTCATTGATTGTCAAAGAGATTGCAGCCGTGCTGTGGACGCGGCGCAGTGAAACTGTGACATATCTGCAACTATGTCATGCCATCACATCGCACTTCTCGCAAGCAAGCCAACCGGTATTGGAGGCACTGAGGTCAGACGGACTAATTGACGTCTCAATAGCAATTCAGTTTAGTGACGCAAAGATCGCTGCGCGCCTTTTTGCTGAGCACTTGTTGGAGAACACTTCAAGCTTCCCAGAAATGATTGCGCAACTTCGGATTGAGCGGGACCACGACATCGTCGTCCAAATGTGTGCTCTTAGTGACGATCCATGCTCCCTCGTCACTGCGATCTCCAAGGCAGATAGGCAGTGGAGTCCTGCGTTGGCAGAGGGCCTCGAACGATGCGACCCGAACGATCGTAGAATTATCGCGACATTGCTTGCGCTCTCGCGGCATGAAGACGGCAACTGGCCTGTCATTGATTCATTCGGCCGTTTTGCAATTAGATCAAAGACGGGCCGGAAGGAACTCTTGCGTTTGTTCCTTAGTCATCATGAAGACGAGAGATATTTTGCTGAAAGAGCACTTTGGCATATTGGACCGTTCGTTCCGGAGTTCCTTGCCAGGGCAATGCGGCTACGGTTTCGATTAACACGACGATCCCCGAAAGATGACAAGAAACGGATATCTTGGCGTCGGCAGCTTGCCAGAGCATTGAGCGTCGCAGCGCGAATCGACAGTCGGTACGCGGCAAGTTGCATATCCCCGATTCTTGAATTGATCGAACAGACAATCGCTGAGGAGTTGAAAAGGGAGATTCCGGATCGTCGTCTTGACTTCGCATTGCGAGACAAATTGCTTGGAGAATTCGACCAGATATCCGCTCTTGTGGCTGCTTACGTGGACGCAGCAGAATGGGCGCGCTTTATCGCTGATTTGAAGTCCACCGAGGTGGTCGTCAGAACGAGGGCCGTGAACGCGCTCGAACTTGTCGGCCGTGTACTGCACGCGCGAATTCAAAGCGAGATGTGCGCTGCGATTGCCAGCGAATTAAATCCAACACTGCTCGCGCGAGTACTTTGGAATTCCTTTCGTTTGGCGAAGTCAACGTCAACTCAAGTTCTCGCTGCGATTGCCACCAATCTCGGTGTCTGCGTGAGTAGTTACGAATCGCTGGCCGCGACATTGGGATTGCTTGAGGTTCTTGCTGAATCACGTCCGACCGAAGTTCGCGTACTCTTGGCATCTCTGACGAACGAACTGTCGGAGGAAGAACGACTGCTCGTTAGCGAGATTGAATTAGTTTGTGCAATTCGATGCAGCCAGATGCTGCGTGACGACAAACTTCAACATGTGACGCAGTGGAACGAAGACGATGTGCGTGCATTTGCGCCAGCCAATCGGCTGATTGCGCTTCGCTTTAACGCCGCGGTCGACGTGCTGCGCGCAGGTGTAGAAATTGGACTAGTCGGATTACCCGATATTTGGCGTATGGAATTGCGTGACTGCGGGCCGGATCACTTCATGCTTGACCTGTCGAAATGGTTTCGAATCAGTAGTCAGGGTGCACTATCTCATACTACCTCAACATTACTTATCAAATGTCTAATTGACGTCGTCAGAGAAGCAAATGAAGTTCAGCCGGATGTGCGTGACAAGTGGCGAAAGAATCTTCGGTTTCAATTAGCTCGAGACTGCTTGGACCTGCTTTGCGAGATCCTCGTTTTCGAAAGCGCGCCCGAACTATTTATCCGTCAAGTGCCGGATGATTGGGAACGCCTCTATATAGCTCGGGAGTTGTTGGAACGAGGTGTGCGCCGCCCAGAGTTGATTAAGTGTGCATTGGAGGAGTGTGAGAGACGCGCTAAGTCCGCCACCGCTCAGGCCAGTCACGAAAGAGGGGCATGTCTCTCAATTCTTCAGAAGGTCGCGCCGGAGGGCG
>PNKZ01000024.1 GCA_013822735.1 Pirellula sp. | reverse complement strand
GGCGTCGGCTCCGGCGGCGGAGCGTCAGGATCCGCACCCTCCACGGGGTCGGGGTCCGGCCGATGCCGCGGGTCGCTGGCGTCGATGGCGTTGGAAACGACGTTCAATACCGCCCGGTGCAGCCCTTCCGGATCGAAGAGCAGCTTCGGCATGAACACGGCCGGTTCGTACTCGAGGCCGACGTTCCGCTCGCGTGCCCGTCCTTCCATGAGCTCGACCACCTCGCCGACCACTTTGTTCAAATCGGACGACACCATCTCCGGCTCACGTTCTTTGCTGAACGTGAGCATGTCCATCACCATGTGCGAGATGCGGTCTTGGTTTTTCTCAACGAACTCCCAGCCTTTGGAGACCATCCGCTCGTCGTGCTTCGACAGCCCTTCTTTGATGAGATAGCTGCCGCTGCGAATGCCTTGCAGAATGTTCTTCACGTGGTGCGAAAGGCTGGCGATCGCCTGGCCGACGGCCGCGAGACGCTCGGCCTGCACCATGGCGGAATAGTAGCGGGTGTCTTCGACGGCGAGCGCCGCCTGGTAGGCGATGGCGACCAAGAGCCGCAAGTGCTCCTCATCGAACTTCGCCGCCTTGCCGGTTTTGATGGCTTGCTGCGGGGTGGTGAGCGTATCGATGTAAATGACGCCGACGAGGCTATGCCGCCCCTGCATCGGCGCGCAAATCGCTTCGCGCACGCCTGCCTGCAAGATGCTTTGCGCGGAGTTCCAACGCTCGTCGCCGGATGCGTCGCTCGTCAACACGCCTTCGTTCTTCTCCATGACGTAATCGAGAATCGTCTTCGAGAGGACGATCCGTTCGTCGTCTTGCGACGAGAGGCGATTGCGGCGTACGCGCGGTTCGAGCTTGCCGGAGCTTGCATCGACGAGCATGACGCAGCCCCGATCGCAACCGACCCATTCGAAGATGAGTTGCATCACGGCGTGCAGCAACTGATCGATGTCGAGCGTGTGTCGCACGGCCATCGTCGTGCGATACATCAGGTCGAGATTGCCCCGCTGCTCGAGCGTGCGCGTCTGCACCAAAGCCGACGGCTCGGGCACTTCGAACATGACGCGCCCTTCGGCCTGGGGCATGGTGCGCACGATTCGCGAGCGGTCGTCCGACTTGCCGCGCGAAACCACGTCGATGTTGCCGACCATCCGGCTGGAGTCGTCGCCGCCGGCCGTATACAGGAGCACCGTGCTGCCGAGTTGGATCTCTTCGCCGCCGCGCAGCGTATGCGAGGCGATCCTCTTCTCGCCGATGAACGTGCCGTTCGAGCTCTTGTTGTCGACGAACACGTAGTCGCGCCCTTCGCGGCGCACGACGGCATGGCGGCGCGAAATTTCCGTGTCGTGCAACTGAATGCGGTTGCCGACGTCGCGGCCGATCGTGATTTCATCGGTTTCGAGTTCGAACCGGCAACCTTGATCGTTGCCGCGCACGACGAACAGTGATGCCACCCGAGCGTGCTCCGAAAGATGAAAACGTTGGCGGAGTGACTCTTCCCGCGATTCTATGGTCTATTTCGGGCTTAGCCTAGTAGCCGCCAACGGGCCTTGCGGTAGGCGCAAGGGTCACGTTGCCTCGCCGGTGGGAATCTCGGCGACCTCTTCATCCACTTCGGCTTCGTGTAGCGCCGCGGCGACGTCGCGGCGCGAAAAGAAGTAGACGGCGACTCCGACGAGTGCGATGCCGATGGTAATGAGGCGAAAAAACAGCGAGACGATCAAGCCCCGTTCCCCTGACACTTCGTCCGTCGACATCATCGGGAAGAGCGTTTCCACGGCCAACTCGAATGTTCCGAGTCCGTTGGGAGTGATCGGCAGCGCGCCGACGACCATCGCCAGCGGCACGATGACGAAATGCTCTCCCAACGTCGGACTCGCGCCGGGAAATGATTTTCCCAGCATGTAGTAGCAGCCCACGCTGCAGCAATGCACGCCGAAGCTGATCAGCAAAGCGAGGTAGATCGTCGGCATCTGTTCGCGATAGAGACGCACGGCGTCGAGCAATTGCGCGAAGACGCGTCCGACGCGCGGCAGGGCGGCGAGGCGCCGCGAGAGTCGCCCGGATGTGAAGCCCGGAACGAGCATCATCGCCAACATCACGCCGCCGACGGCCGTACAAATGAGCGTGCCGACGGAGATGCGTCGGACGTCCGCCATTTCGGACGTCGCCAGGCCCTCCCACAGAATGGCGGTCGAGGCAACGAGCATAATGGCATACAGGCCGATGATCCGGTCGACGAACACGGTCGCGACCGCTTGCGCTTTTCGGCCGTGAAATTGTCGGGCGACGGACACCGCCTTGAAGATGTCGCCGCCGACGCCGCCCGGCGCGATGAAATTGAAGAGGTACCCTAAGAACCCGAGGCGAATGCCGTCGCGCAGGGTGAATGGGAAGCCCAGCGCTCGAACGAGCAACTGCCAGCGAATAAACGTGCCGACCACGCCGACGAACAGCAGCAGCGACGCCAAGGCGATCCAGCGATAATCCTTGGGCTCATGGAGAATCGCCGTAAACTCCGGCTTACGCGAAGCGTCGTAGAACAGCCAGCCGATGAGCACTGCCGCCAGAGCAAACTTCACGAAGCCGGTGAAATATTTGTTGCGTAAGAGGTTTTTCACGCGACTTTTCACCCTGAGCGGTTCGATAAGCGGATGTATCTCGCCTGCGCCGCCAAACGAAGGCGCTGTTGCGCGACGCTTTGCGAGACGTAAGTCGTTGGCCTGCTTGGCCGACCGACCACTTGACACTCGTGAAGCACAGTGATATTCTGCCCGTCTCCATTGAGCAACCCCAAAAGCCCATAGCGAGCCCTAAGGCTCGTGGTCACAAGGGGTTCCGCAATTAGAGAAAGCTCGGAAACGCACTCCCAAAGGGCGTTGCCGAAGTTCGTGTACCGATGGGGGATTAGCTCAGTTGGGAGAGCGCTTGCATGGCATGCAAGAGGTCATCGGTTCAAGTCCGTTATCCTCCACTAGAAAGCCTGTTCAGGTAAAACCTGAGCAGGCTTTTTTTGTTGGTGCCTGCGTCCTTCTGTCGCGCCGCCGCGGAACTTTACACAGTCACCTTGCCGGGTGGCTTTCGCCAATGCCTCCCCCCATCAAGGTCGATCTCCAGCCGCACTCGGCGCAGTGGGCTCTTGATGCCGAACGGGAAGCGAGCCGGCTTTCTGCGGCCTTGGGTTCGAGCCTCTTCGCCGTTCACCACATCGGCTCCACGGCAATTCCCGGCATTCGCGCGAAACCGATCCTCGACCTATTGCCCGAAGTGCGCGACCTCGGAGCTTTCGACGACGCCACGACCGCCCTGCGAGCGCTCGGTTACCAGTGGTGGGGCGAATACGGAATTGTCGGGCGTCGCTATCTCACGCTCGACGACGCCGCGACCGGAAAGCGCCGCTGTCAGCTACACTGCTTTCAGGTCGGCAATTTCGAGATCGAACGCCATTTGGCGTTTCGAGATTACCTGCGTTCGCATCCGAAAGCGGCACAAGCCTACGACGCCGAGAAGGCTCGCTGCCGAGACCTCTATCCCGACGATTCGCACGCCTATTCCGACGCGAAATCTCCCTGGATTGCCGCGCAATTAGAAATCGCCCTCGATCATCGCAGAAAAGTCGAGAGAATGCGGCCGACGTAGTTCGCTCGTCGCTGATTGCTTAGAAGCGATACAAGATGCGCGAAAGCGTTGGAACGGTGGCTAAGCAATCGCGCACCGGTTCGACCTGGGCCGCGAAACCCGCATAGAGGCCAATTGTCAGGCCTACGAGCAGCAGCAGCGGAGAAGTCGAGCGAGCGCCGCGCATTCGGCGACCGCGGAGATCGGCATTCAAGCGTCGCATTCCGATGCGGTAAGTTCCGTTGAAGTTCTCCAGGTGCATCACCTCGACGCGCAAGCAATCGCCGTCTTCCGTGGTGAGCTCTCCTTCGACCCCGGACGCAAATTGGGGAGCGTCCGCAGCCGAAGCGCACAAACCGCCGGCCGACTCTTCGACGATCGACACCAACAAACAGCGACGTCCCACACGTAGCTCGGCCTCGCGAGCTTCGGCCAACACGGCGCGATAAGTGTTTCGTCGATCGGACATGGTCAGTAAGGCGCTCAAACGTGGATTCGTTTCCCATCTAAAACATAGGTTACGTTTCGCCTGCGGGTGTAAATCCCCTCATAAAATCTCGGTGTCCCGGAGATCCAAGCGATGGGGCCGCTACAATTCCTACCGTCGGCACAGGCCTAATTTGCCGGAGCCCCTCGACGGAGGACGACGCATGAAATGTTTAACCCGCGAACTCTGGCTCGAAGTGCCGGAGCGCCGCGCCATCGTTTCGCTGCATGCCGAAGTCGAACGATTGGTGGCGGAAAGCGGCGTTCAGGACGGGCTGGTACTGGTGAACGCGATGCATATCACGGCCTCGGTATTCATTAACGACAATGAATCCGGTCTGCATGCCGATTACGAAAAGTGGCTGGAAGGCCTCGCGCCGTTTGACGCTTCTCCCAAGCGTTACGCCCACAACCGCACCGGCGAAGACAATGCCGACGCCCATCTCAAGCGGCAAGTCATGGGACGCGAAGTGGTCGTTGCCATCACGGCGGGCCGGCTGCATTTGGGGCCGTGGGAACATATTTTCTATTACGAGTTCGACGGGCGACGGCGCAAGCGCGTGCTCGTGAAGATTCTCGGCGAGTAGCGTTCTCGCGTCGCGCCGCTCGGCGCGGCACGGTTTACCTCTGCGGCGCGTTCGGCAAGTTCCGGCGCGGAAAATTCTGCCAAGTGTCGGACGCGCCCCGCGCGGCACTTGAATAAATTTCCGCGGAAGGCAGAAAGTATTACGTGCCGCATGATCGCGGCCCGCATGGAGGCGGAAAGTAGAACCGACCTGAAGTACCAAGAGGGCGCTTTCCATGCTGAGCGGCAACGATTACACGTTCGGATTTGCTCCCACTCCGTCGCCGGTCCAACTGCGACGGATTCCGATTGATGCAACCTGGCCCTCGGCGCCGGTCCTACCGCCGCTGCCGGCCCGTGATAAGTCGCAAGACGTCGCGACGCGTGCGGAGCGCGAAACCCGAGTCCGTTTGCAACGCTCGCTCGACGGCCTGGAAACGCCGGCGGCGCTATTGTGCCCGACGGGGGAAATCATCGCCGTGAATCGCACCTGGCGCATGATGGCCAAGCTGCAAGGGATGACGCATCCGCATTGCGGAGTGGGGATGAATTACCTGATGCTCTGCGGCGCTGCGGCGGCCGAAGGGGACCGCGATGCGGCCACGACGGCGGAAGGGATCGACGGCGTGCTGCAGGGTCGGAGCCGCTCGTTCTTTTACAAGTACCGCGCCACCGACGACCACGAAACGCGGCTCTACGCGCTTATGGCCTGGCGCATGGAAGATGCCGGACGGGCGTATGCGGCCGTGTCTCACGAGCTGCTGGAAACGCATTCTCGCGGCTAGTGCCGGCCGCGCGTTGCCGCACGCCCGCATTTGTGGATGAAGCGACGCGCCAGGCAGGGTATAACGTCACGGCGCGACCGCCGGATGTGTCGCCCCTTTCGTTACGCCTCGCCGAGGAATTTGCCGCACATGCGCGTGTTGTACATTGCCGCCGAATGTAAGCCGTTCTCGAAAGCAGGGGGGGTGGGAGACGTCGCCGGGGAGTTGCCGCCGGCTTTAAAAGGGGCCGGCGTCGATGTCGAGATTGCGACTCCTTGGTACGGCAAGTCGAACATCGACGACTACGGGCTGGAGTTCAACGGCCTGAAGCAGCGCGTCGGCGTCATTCCGCCGGAACTACGCGGCGTGCCTGTTCACTTTGTGAAGAACGCCGCGCACTTTGAGCTCGACTACTCGTCGCCGAAGACGCGTCGGCCGCCGGTGCTCGACCCCTTCGTCTACACGAAGGATTACTCGACCCCCTACGTCGACAGCGAGAAATATCCCTTCCTCGACGATGCTCTCCGCTTCTCGTTCTTCTCCGAAGCCTGCCTCGAACTGATCGAGCGCCGCAAGCCGGACGTCGTTCATATCAACGATTGGGTGCTCGGCTATCTGTTCGGACGGATGGTGCAACGCGGCATGAAGGCCAAACGCGTGCTGACGATTCACAACATCGGATACCAAGGAAACTTGGGGACGAACCGCATTCGCGGCTGGACGATCGAATCGATTCTTCACGACGCTAAACTCGGCCCGCTCTTTACCGACCCGCGACCGGAGTGGGAGAGCATCAACCCGCTCAAGTTGGCGATCGAGTTGTCGCATCAGGTCAACACGGTGAGCCCGACCTACATGCGCGAGATGACCCGGCCGGAAGACCCGACGCGTTATTTCGAAGGGGGGAAGGGACTGGAGCCGTATACGCAGCGCGCCGAAGAAGAAGGCCGACTTAAGGGAATCTTGAACGGGTTTGAGTACGCCGCCGAACCGTCGAAGGCGCGCTTTGACGCGCTGCTGGCGGAAAAGGCCACGGCTCGCGCTGCGCTGGTGCGCGAGTTTCGTCGACCTGTGGAGTTTGTGCTCGGGTTCGTCGGCCGGGCGGTGGAACAGAAGTTCAAGCTCCTCGCCGAAAAGATCGACGGTCGCAGCGTGCTCGAACATCTGCTCGACATTCCGTCGGTCGGCGTGGCCGTCGTCGCGACCGGTCAAAAGGAATACGAAGATTTCCTGCGCGGACTTTCCAATCGTGCCAACCTTTCGGCGACGCTCGCATTCGACCGAACGCGGGCCAAGCAAATCAGCCTCGGAGCCGACGTATTCCTGATGCCGAGTTTGTTTGAGCCATGCGGCATTACGCAGATGGAATCGCTCAGCTGCGCCACACCGCCGCTGGTGCGTTGGACCGGAGGGCTTGTCGATACCGTGCGCCCGCACACGGCCGCCGACGGCACCGGATTTGGATTCGACGGCGCGACGCGCAGCGAAGTGCTTCGCAACCTCATCGCCACGGTTTTGGCGGCGCGCGCGCTCTTTACGAATCAGCCCGACGCGTTTCGGGCTTTGCAACAACGGGGGTACCTGCAGCGTTTTTCCTGGCAGAACGCCGCTGCGGAATACGTTCGCGACGTCTACGAACCGGCGATGAAAGCCGACTAACCGTCGTCGCAGGCGTCGAACTACTTCGCCGCCTGTTTCTTGGCTTTCTTAGCTTCCTTCTTCGCTCCGCCGTCGCCGTTGCCATTCTTGGATTTCGGCTCGGGCACGTTTACCGAAGGGAACCAACGCGCGAGATCCGATTTCACTTCCGCGTACTTCGGATCGCCGGCGAGGTTCGTCCATTCCATCGGGTCGGCCGCTTCGTCATAGAGCTCTTCGCCGCCGTCGGCATAGCGAATGTAGCGCCACTTCTCGCTGCGGACGCCGTGATTGAGCCGGCCGTGCGTCGTGAGCGCCGGGCGATCCCATTCCGCCGTCGGGTTTGCCAACAGGGCCTTGATGCTCACTCCTTCCACGTGCTTCGGCGTTTCAATGCCGCAGAGGTCGCAAAGCGTCGGATAGATCGACATGAAGTCGACCGTGCGCGGGCTCACGCCGTTGGGCTTGGTCACGCCCGGCGCCACAAAGAACAGCGGCGCGCGAGTCGCTTCTTCCCACAGCGCAAATTTGCGCCAATGTTGCTTTTCACCGAGGTGCCAGCCGTGGTCGCCCCAGAACACGATGATGGTGTTGTCGCGAAATGCGCTCTTATCAAAGCCTTCCATCAGGCGGCCGATCATCGCATCGCAGTAGGCGCCCGCAGCTAGATAGCCGCGCACCGCTTCTTTCCAGCGCCCTGATTCGACCATTTCCTTGTGATCTCCCTCGGGGCGAGCCATCTTCACGCCCGCCGGCGGAATGTCGTCGAGGTCGGTATCGAGCGTCTTCGGAAGCTGAACGGACTCTAACGGGAACATGTCGTAATACTTGCGAGGAACGTTCCAAGCCATGTGCGGCTTATGAATTCCGCAAGCGAGGAAGAACGGTTTGTCGTGCTTCTTCGCAAGCTGGTCGAGGCAATACGTCACCGTGTGGTAGTCGTGCATGTCTTCATCGTTGCCGTCGACCGGTGCGAAGCGAATGCCGCCGACGCCGCCGTTCTCACCTTTGCCCGGAGGGAGATCTCCCCCTGCTTTTTTGTCGAGCTTGGCGTAGTCGTCCCAGATGCCGAACTGGTCGCCGTCGCCGTGGTAGATCTTTCCTGCTCCGAGCACTTCGTAGCCGGCGTCGTGAAACGTCGTATTGAGCGGAGCAACGTCTTGGCAGATGGTGTCGCGGCGATTGATGTTGTTGCTATAAACGCCGCTGGTCGAACTGCGCAACCCGGACATCAGCGCACTGCGCGAAGGATTGCAAACCGGTGATGCGCAATAGGCCTTTGCGAAGTTCACGCCGCGCGCGGCGAGAGCGTCAATGTTCGGAGTGCGCGCTTGGGGATGGCCGCCAAGGCAGCCGATCCAGTCGTTCAAGTCGTCTACCGCGATGAATAGCACGTTTGGTCGAGCGTCCGCTTTACCCTCGGCGGCTCGGAGCGCGCTGCCGTAGGTGCAAATCATCGCAGCGACTAAGAACATCCGGACGGCGGCTTGCGGCGAAAAAGTGGGCAGCAGGGACGACATGAAAAGCCTTTCGGTGGCAAACGTGGGACACAAGCCTCGTGTGGCATGACGCGGCACGTCCCATAAATATTTGGTGTTTGACGTCGGACTTCGAACGTGAATCCCGTTGGAATGCCCGTCGACGAACGCCTACAAACGCACAACGATGACCGTGGTAAACACATCACGCCGCTAGCTTTACGACACGAAACCGGATTGGTGTGAAAGCACTAGGGGCATGCTCGAAAATATCCCACCGCATTTTTCGGAACACAATCGACGTTTACCCGTAAAATACGGCTCAACGAAATAGGCCGCTGCGCCATGCCGGGGTTCATAACTTTTCGTGGCGCTGGGGGAAATTCAAGCGGACGAAAATTCGCATTTCTCCTCGATTACGCGTGCTTTTCTTCGTTGTGGATTGACGGTTGTACGGTGGACGATAAACCACTGTGACCAGATTGCATTTGATCAATCTGTTTTATAGCCAGGACGCGCTGCTGACCCGTTCATGAATGCTTTTCCCCCAGTCGCCGATGCCGAGCACACCCCGCGAATGGCAGGGCGAATCCCCGTTGTGCTGGTATACGAACGCCCATTACTGAGGGACGGCTTACGACTTATTTTGAGCTCCGACGAACACTTGTTCGTCGTTAGCGCGGTCGCACGTGTGGATGAGCTTTCGCCGCAGCTCGTTCCGGAAGTGGTCATTTACGGATTCGGTTCGGACAGCGCCGCCATTGCGGACGTCACGAACCTGCAAACGACCTACCCGCGCGCGAAAGTCCTGGTGCTCGACGACAATGCGAACGACGGCCGCGCCTTAATGACGCTTCGGACAGACGCACGCGGATATCTCACCACCGCACAAACGGGCGCGGAGATTGTTGCGGCCGTACGCAAGGCCGCGGTGGGCGAGCGCGTGTTTGCACCCGAGATCGCCGCTCGCCTCACGGTGACTCCCGAAGGCATTCGCTTGAAGGCCCCTGAAGGAGAGGGACCTCTCGCCGGACTCACGCCGCGCGAGCGAGAAGTGATGACCTATTTGTCGCTGGGCTACACCGTGAAGCAAGCCGCTTCGACGCTGGGTCTGCGCCCCAGCACAGTCGACAATCACAAGACGCGGCTGATGAAAAAGCTCAACGTCCACAAGACGGTGGAGTTGACGCGTCTCGCGTTTCGCTACGGCCTCGTAGGCGCCGACGGCGTAAGTTCTTCCGCCATCACGCCCGCCGATCACGAAGACGACGCGGCGCGCTAGGCGACGATCTTCGCAAAGCGAACCTTTCCCGTGCGCGAGCCGTCTTTCGCTTAGCAGTCGCTCCCGGCCGCCGATAGCCGCTCGCCGGAGCCGGCGTTATACTGGCGTTCCGTTGTCATGACGGTTTTCCGTCGCTGTTCCTCGCAGTCTGCAGATGCACGCATGAAAAAAACTCGCGTCGCCATTCAAGGCGCCACCGGTTACTCCGCGCTCGAACTGCTCAAGATTCTCGTGCGTCATCCGCATGTCGAGATCACGGCCGTCACGAGTCGCCAAGAAGGGAATCCGCCGCTCAGTTCGGTGCACCCGAGCCTCAACGGCCTGCTCAAACTGCGCCTCGAAGATCTCGGCCCGGCCGCCGTCGGTAGCCGCGCGGAATGCATCTTCAGTTGCTTGCCCCACGGCGTTACGGCGCATCAAGTTCCCGAGATGCTGGCGGCCGGGGCGCGCGTCGTCGACTTTAGCGCCGACTACCGCCTCAAGGATCCCGCGGCTTACGAAAAGTGGTACGGCGAAAAACATGTCGACCCCGCGCGACTTGCCGAAGCGGTGTACGGGCTGCCGGAGTTGTTTCGTGATCAGATTCCCCCGGCGAAGCTTGTCGCCAATCCCGGCTGCTATCCGACCTCCGCGGCGTTGCCGCTGGCTCCCCTCATCAAGCTGGGACTGATTGAACCGACCGGCATCATCATCGATTCCAAAAGCGGCGTCTCCGGCGCCGGGCGTACGCCGAAGCTGCCTTATCATTACCCGGAATGCAACGAGAGCTTCTCGGCGTACGGCGTCGGCAAGCATCGTCACACCCCGGAGATCGAGCAAACGCTCACTATGTTCAGCGGCCAAGAAGCGTCGATCATTTTCACGCCGCACTTAGTCCCTATGGATCGCGGCATCCTCTCGACGATCTACAGCATTCCCAAGACCAAGCTCTCCGATGCCGACGCGCTCGAAGCGCTGCGCGAGTTCTACCGCAACGAACCGTTTGTACGCGTCGTCGACTACTTCCCGACGACCAAGGACACGGCCCACACGAACTTCTGCGACATCACGGCCCGCGTCGTGCGCGATCGGTTGATTACCATCAGCACGGAAGACAACCTCATCAAGGGGGCCGCCGGTCAAGCGGTGCAGAACTTCAACTTGATGTTCGGCTACCCCGAGACGACGGCGCTGCTCTAAGCGGACGTTCGGTAGCTTTTCGCACCCTCCCATTTAGCCCCGGAGCTTGTCTCCGGGAGTTTCGGCCGGCGCAACGTCTGTTATGATGACGTCTCCTGTCGCTCGCCCCTTTGAGGAATGCTCGCCATGTCGTACGGTCCGCCCCCCGGCGTCGGTGCTCCCGGTCAACGTCCTTCCGGAGAAGGGGGCCGCCCAGGCGCGCACGCAGCGCCGAGTACCGAAGTGTCGCTATCGCCCGCCGAAGGTTGGCACTGCACGCATAGTTACTACCGCTTCGATCGGTCGGCCTTGAAGGGCCTGACCGCGGCCGAACTCGCCGAAGGGGAACGCCAATTCGCGGCCGTGCTCGATCCGGCCGCCGCCGAGCAACCGCAACGATTGCAGACCTCGCTCGTCGCCGGACATCGGGCCGACTTCAGCTTAATGGTTCTCGATCCTTGCCCGCTGAAGGTCGACTCCGTGCATCAGAACTTGCTGGCGTCGCCGCTCGGACCTGCGATCGTCCCGACGTATTCTTTCGTCTCGATGACCGAAGTCTCGGAATACGTTCCGACCGTCGAGCAATACGGCAAACGGCTCGTCGAAGAAGGGGAAGATGCCGACGGCCCCGCCTATGCGGCCAAGCTCAAGGCGTATGAATCACGCGAAGTGATGATGCGCAAGCAGCGGCTGACCCCCGATTTTCCCGCTTGGCCGAACACCTGCTTCTACCCGATGAACAAGAAGCGCAAGACGGCGGAGAATTGGTTCATGCTGCACGCCGAAGAGCGCCATCGTCTAATGGCCGAGCACGGCCGCAGCGGCATGAAGTTCGGCGGCAAGGTCTCGCAGCTCATTACCGTCAGCGTCGGGCTCGACGACTGGGAATGGGGCGTTACGCTCTGGGCTCGCAACCCGGCGTTTCTTAAAGAGATCGTCTATACGATGCGTTTTGACGAAGCAAGCGCCCGATACGCGGAGTTTGGTCCGTTCTACACGAGCTACGTGACGACTCCGCAGAAGGTGCTGGAACACTGCCGGATAGTGACGACGTCGTAGCCGCCTCCACGGAGGCTTCTGCCGACGCCGTATTGTTCATCGCAACTATGTGGGCTCCCGCCCGCCGCTGGTCGCTCCGGGAGCCGGCTTCGCCGCCGGCTCCTGCTTCTTCGCGCCCTTTTTGGGCACCAAGTAGACGAGCACCTTGGTTTTGTCCGGCGGAATGCGATCGGTAAACGCTTCGAACATCAGAGCCGAGTTGGCATTGGAGCTTTCCACCGGCAGATCGAGCATGGCGCTCGGGAAGTTGGAAATGCAGATGAAGTCGCCGTCTTCCGCCTGGTAATACTGCTTGCCGTCTTGCGGATCGGTCCAAAAACCGCTGCCGCCGAAGACCCAGGGATACGCCATCGGCTTACCGGTCTTAACATCCTTGATCCACTCACGGGCATCGACGCGCTGCGTCTTGCCGGCGGCGTCGGTCCATTCGACCCAAACTTCGATTTCCGTTCCTCGGGCAGGCGTGAACTCCGGCTGGAACTTCGCGGGATTGCCTGATTCCGCCCCGCACGCGATCAGCCCGGCGTGTACGACATAGGCTTTAGTATCCACGGCGACGATCGCCTCGTGCTCTTTCGTTCGCTTCAGGCAGGCAAACAGCTCCAGCGGCCCGCGGCGCAACACCACTTCCCCCCGCATGACGAGTTGCTTCTTCACGGGGTCGAGCCAAACGTCGGCGTTGGGGGCCAGCCGCTTCAGGCCCGGCAGCGGTGCTTCGGTTTCGGTTGCCGCCGGCTCCTTAGGCTCATCCCCGCGTAGCGTCGAGAGATCGGCCCCTAAGGCGAGCGATCCGAAAAGGAAGGCGAATCGCAGAACCGCCAATAGTGTCGGCGAAAAAACTTCAAATCGGCGCCCTGCAAAACCGAACTCAGTGCGATCCATCTCCGCGGCTCCTTGGCCCTTGGGCCGATTGCCTTTATATTCTTTCCTGCGTTGCCGCTTGCTCGGAATAGTCCGCAGGCCGCGCAACACGAGGAGGTCGTTCGACGCTCGTTCGGTCATCCTACCGTACCTGCCGTTCGCTCGCCAACTTCAACCGCCGCTGCGTTCCCGACCGCCGTACCTTCTGCCTTCGGAAATCGTCGTACACCTATGGCCGCTTCGAGCATCGTTTCCGCACGGCCCCGCCGAGCGCGATCTGTAGATTCGACGGGCGAGTCGATCGCTTCGCCGAGCTTCACCCCTCAAGAAACGTTATCGACGGAGCCGGCCGCTTCGCCGAACGATCAAAACATCGACACCGTCGAGCAATTCTTGGCCGCGCTGTATACGACGCGTTCCGACGGTCTGCCGGCGTGGACGAACGACGTCGACGCGGATGCCGCCGCCACGCGGAACGCCGTGACTCGGCACGCTCAGTCGCTTAGGGATCTCCTCGCGACGGCCGTTGCCGCCGAACCAGGCCGTGCCGCGGAATTGCGTAAGCTGCTTAAGCTCGCGCTCGGCCGCAATGGTCGCACGACCACCGAGAAGCAGGGCAAACCCATTCCGGCAGCCGCTTACCACTCGGAGGCCGGCCGACTCTCCTTGTTACGCGCCGATTGGTCGCCGGGCGCCGCGGAACTGGCCGTCGATTGGTCACGGCCGGAGTTGCGTTGGGAGTTCCGCGTCGGACAAACGCAATTCTTCGCCGGCTGCACTCTGCCCGACGTGCGCTTGAACGGCAAGACCGTCGCCGTGCGAGGCAGCTGGGAAGAGGTTTGCTGGGAATCGAACGTCGACGTCGACTACCTCGAACTCGAAATTGCGCTGGAATCGGGCGCACGACTGCAGCGGCAGTTCATTCTCTCGCGTCGCGACGGACTGCTCTACATCGCCGACGCCGTGCTGCTCGCCGATCCGGCCGACGTCGAAACGGTGCTCCGGATTCCGACGGCACAGAACGTCGCTCTTCAGCCGGCTGCCGAAACCCGCGAAGTGATGCTGTTCGTCGGTAAACAGCAGGTCCTGCTGGTGCCGCCGCTGCTGCCGGAATGGCGCTCCGAGAAACGAGTCGGCGAACTCACGAGCGACGGTAAGGAACTACGGCTCGCTCAAAGCTCTCGCCAAGCCGCGGCCCTCTACGTTCCGCTGGTCGTCGTGTACGATCGCAAGCGTGCCCGCGGCGAATGCACCTGGCGCAGGCTCACCGTCGGCGAGAACCTGACGCTCGTCAGCCAGGACCAAGCGTGCGGCTTTCGGGTACAAATCGGCCGCGAAAACTGGCTCGCTTACCGCTCCCTCACCGATCGGGCCAATCGCACCCTGTTGGGAGTGAATCTCCAAACCAACTTTCTGCTCGCGCGCTTCACGAAGGAAGGAGAGAGCGAGCCGCTCGTGGAGATCGACCATTAACGCCGAACCCGCCGATCGCGCGGCGGCAATTCGGATCGCCGCCAACCTTGCGGAAGTGCAGGCCCGCATCGGCACAGCGGCGACGCAAGCCGGTCGCCGACCCGAAGCGGTGCGGCTCGTCGCGGTCACCAAGTATGTCGATGCCGCGACGACGCGCTTGCTCGTCGACGCCGGCTGCCGCGACCTCGGCGAAGCCCGCCCGCAACAGCTGTGGGACAAAGCCGCCGAGCTGGCCGAGCTCGGCATCCGCTGGCACCTGATCGGCCATCTGCAACGCAACAAGGTCCGCCGCACGTTGCCGCTCGTCCACCTGTTACACTCGGGCGACTCGCTCCGGCTGCTTGAAGAACTCGACGCGGAACGAGCCGCGCAGCCCGCTCCGCTGCCGGTGCTGCTCGAGGTGAACGTCTCGGGCGACGCCGCGAAGCACGGCTTTGCCGTCGACGACGTCCCGCCGCTCGTCGAGTCGTTAGCCAAGCTCGCGCATCTCGATGTGCGCGGCCTCATGTGCATGGCAGGCCTCGAAGGAGACGCCGCCGAGGCACGCCGAGAGTTCGCCGCACTGCGCGAACTGCGCGACCGCCTCCGCCGCGAATGGTCCGGCCGTTACACGCTCGACGAACTCTCCATGGGCATGAGCGGCGATTTCGAAGCGGCAATTGCCGAAGGTTCGACGATGGTTCGCGTCGGTTCCGCGCTCTTCGAAGGCCTCGACGAACTCCGCAGCTAGTCGCACGACGCAGCCATGGCGATCACGCTTCAATCCGACGGGGCCGGCATCGTCTTCGGCGTCAAAGCCCAGGCCGGCGGTCGTGCGAATGCGGTCCGCGGTGAGCATGACGGTTGCCTCAAGGTCTCCGTCACTCAAGCTCCGGAGAAAGGCAAAGCCAATCAAGCGATTGCCGCCGTACTCTGCGAGGCCATCGGCTTGCGACGATCGCAGCTCGTGCTCGTCGCCGGAGAAACCGATCCGCGGAAGAAATTCCGCGCGACCGAGATCAGCGCCGCGGAACTTGCGGCACGTTTCGACCGGCTACTCACTACTCTTCGTAGTGAATCTCCAAAATCTTGAACTTCATCGTGCCGGCGGGGACGTCGATTTCGACCTTCTCGCCGATCTTCTTGCCGACGAGCCCCTGCGCGAGCGGGCTGGTGATGAGGATCTTTCCTTCGTCGTAGTTCTCGTCGCCGGCGCCCACGAGGATAAACGTCTCGTTGTCGCCGAATTCTAAGTCCTTCACGACGACCGTAGCACCGAACGCCACCGTGTCTTTCGGCATCGTCGACGTATCGATGATCTGCGCCCGGCTGAGCTTGTCGCGCAGCAGGTTGATCTTGGCCTGCATCATTCCCTGGCTCTCACGGGCGCCGTGGTATTCGGCGTTCTCCTTGAGGTCTCCTTCGGCGCGCGCTTCGGCAATGCGTTTGGCGATCTTCGGCATCTCGATGTCTTCGAGTTGATTCAGTTCCGCCATCAGCTTCGCGTGGCCCGAACGGCTCATGGGAATGTAATCAGTCATGACCCAACCTCTTAAACCAACGGCAAAAAAAGAACGACCTCTTCCGAAGCGGAGGAGGCCGTTTGTCGATCTATTGTGGACCGAACGGCACCGACTGTAAAGAGCGGGAGCGTCCGAGAATGCCGCCGGTAGCTGCGGCCCTGCGACGCGCCGTAGTTCCCGAGGGCTACGACGTCGGCAACTCCGCTTACTTTTTCCCGCGCTTTTGGCCCGGGGTGCGGTCTTCCGGCAAATAGAGCAAGCGCCCGCATACCTGACAAAGAATGATCTTGTCCATCAAGAGCGAACTCATCGTATTGGCGGTGATCGTCTGATAGCAACCGCCGCAGTGTTCCCCTTCAACCTGCGCCATACCGTCGGCGCCCTTGGAGCGAACCATGCGGTTGTACGTATCACGAAGGTCTTCCGGCAAACCCCCTTCGACCGTCTTCAATTCCGCTTCCAGGCGTTTGTAGTCGCCGTCGAGCATGCCTTGCTGATCGCGAATGCCCTGTTGCACGCGGGCCATCTCATCCTTGGCCTTGGTCAGCACAAGTTCCGCGGCGGCAATGTGCTTCTTGAATTCGTCGATCTTTTCCATCGCCTCGAGGATCTCATCCTGCAAGACGCTGCCCGACATCTCGTCGGCGGCAATTTGATCTTTGAGCGCTTGGTATTCGCGGTTCGATTTCGATTGGTTCAGCTTCACGCGCAGGTCGATCAGCTTGCCTTCGCTCGTCTTGAGTTGCAGCTGCTTGCCGTCGGCCGCCACCTTGGCGAGCTTCTGGTCGTTCTTCAGCTTCGCCACTTCGGCTTCGGCGCGCGCGACGTTCGTTTCGTGAGCCTTGATCTGGCGCGGTCCCCGTTCCAAACGCTCACGCAGATCGGTCAACTGGATATGGATGCGATGTAATTCTCGCAGCACGACTGCATAACTCATACGGAAAGGCTGCTCCACGGCGAGGGGCGCTGGGCTTCGACGCCTTTCAATATAACAAAAACGCCGCCGGTCGGGGGACCGGCGGCGCGAATTTGCCGCAACTAGGGAATCCGTCGGCGCTCATGACGCCGCGGAATTTCTACGACGTGAGAGCCAGGCCCGACAAAAAGCCTTCCAACTGCTGGCTCCGCACCGGATGTTGCAACTTGCGGACGGCCTTGGCTTCGATTTGCCGCACCCGTTCGCGCGTTACTTTGAAGATGCGTCCCACCTCTTCCAAGGTGTAGGTATACCCGTCTCCCAGGCCGTAACGCAGGCGGATGATTTCCCGCTCGCGATAGGTCAAGGTCTTGAGCAGGCCGTCGATCTTGTCGCGGAGCATGCCTTGCGCCGCGGTGGTGATCGGGCTCTGCGTGTTGTCGTCTTGGATGAATTCGCCGAAGGCGGCGTCTTCGCTTTCGCCGATCGGACGATCTAAGCTCACCGGCTGCCGGCCGATGCTCATCACGCGCTTTGTTTCTTCAATGCTCAAGTCGGCGGCGATCGCCGTCTCTTCGGTCGTCGGCTCGCGGCCGAGCTCTTGTTGCAACTGCTTGGCCACGTTGCGGAGCTTCGTGAGCACGTCGATCATGTGCACCGGAATGCGAATCGTGCGCGCTTGGTCGGCGATGGCACGCGTGATCGCTTGGCGAATCCACCACGTGGCGTACGTGGAGAACTTGTAGCCGCGGCGATATTCGTACTTGTCGACCGCCCGCATCAGGCCCGTGTTGCCTTCTTGAATCAGGTCCAAGAAGCTGAGCCCGCGGTTACGATACTTCTTCGCAATGGAGACGACCAACCGGAGGTTGCCGCCCGAAAGTTGCCGCTTGGCGTTTTCGTATTCGCGATACTGCAAACGCACGCGCTCGAGCTTGATGCGGAGCGATTGCGAGCTCTCCATGGTCGAGAGCATCAGGTCGCGAAGTTCTTTACGCAGATTGGCCCGATCGTCCTTCGCGGCCGTGTTGCCGTCGAGTTGCGCGATCTTGAGCTTGAGCGACTCCATGCGCGTGAGCATGGTTTCGAGCTGGCGAACGATCGGCTGCACGCGACGCGTACGCAGGCTGAGCTCTTCGACGAGCACGAGCATCTTGTGGCGACGCACCAATATCTGACGATGCACCATGCGGCGCTCTTCGCGAGGCACGCGTTTGCTGAGGCAGCGTTTGAAGTCGCGACGATTCTCTTGCAGCAGCCGCGTGAGCGTGAGCAAGTTGTGCGGCATACGCTGCAGAATTTGCTCTTTGGTCAGCTGTTCGGTGAGCGACACTTTAATCGTGCGATCGAACGGCAAGGCCCCTTCGTGCACCTTCTTCAACGTTTCCACGGTGTTGTGCATCGCAAACTGGCAACCGAGCAAGCTGCGGCGGAAACGCTTACGCGTGATTTCAATCTTCTTGGCCAGCGAGATTTCCTGCTCGCGCGTGAGCAGCGGAATCTCCGACATTTGCGCGAGATACAAGCGAATCGGATCTTCGCTCCAGCGCGGGCCGTCGTTGACCGACTTCTTCGGCGCGACGACTTCCATGTCGGGGCGCGAGTCTTCGTCGAAGTCGAACGTTTGCTGCTGGGCGAGCGCGGGCTTTTTGCCGGGCGCCGGCTTGACGGGCTGCGGGGCCGGGGCGTCCGCGACGATCTCGATCCCCATGTCTTCCAGGGCGATCAGGAGATTGTCGAGCTTGTCCGGATTCACGGCCTCGTCGGGCAAGTACGCGTTCACCTGATCGTAGGTGAGGTAGCCCTGGGCTTTTCCGGTCGTAATGAGTTGTTGCAAGTCTTGATCTGCGTGGTCCACGTGATATCCCTCCCATTCGTGGATTGGAACTTCTCTTCGAAGGCGATGAATTACGGAACGGATCTACCGGATCCGCCGAAACTCCTCGTTCTTCGACGTCGTTCCCGAAACAATTATGGTCGTCGTCGCGCGGCCAATTCAAGCTTCGAATTCGCCTGCTCCGCAACCTCCGCACAGTAACGGCATCCTCACCCTTCCGTGGGTACGGAAATGCCCTGGCGGTCACGCCCGCGCTTCAGCAATGCCTGAAGACGAGCGAACTCGGCGCTCCTTTCGTGTGGATTGGAAATGTGAGACGACTCGGCATCGGGCACGGTTTCCGTCGGCGTGCGCTCTTGGAGCACGTCGAGCAATTGCCGCACTTCCTCGACCGTCGCAGGCCGGCTCTTGGCTCGGCGCGCTTCGTCAAGGTCGATCAACATACCCTTCATTCGCGGCTCGTCAAACTCCAACATCAAAGTATTGAAAGTTAACGAGCCTTCCAGTTCGAAAAGTTCACAAGCGCGAGCATACAGCCGACGATGAACGGCGCGGCGCAAATGCCTGCGCGTCAGCACCGGCATGATCTCCGCTAGCATCTCGGGGCTATGAACCACGATCTCCATGAGCCAGGTTTCGGCTTGCATGTAGCGCGGGCCGTCCGGAGCGTCGTCCGTGTCGACTTCCGCAAATCCCGCGTTCGACGCCGCGTCGGGCTGCGCCGGGCGCGCGTCGCGGCTCGCCCCTTCGGCGGCCTTGCGGCGACGTTCGGCGAGCGACTTGCGGAGTTTGTCTTCGGGAATGCGTGTGAGCGTATGCAGGCGCGCCACGGCCGCATTGGCCCGAATGCTCAGGTCGGTGGAGAAATTGCGGAGATCGGCTTCGGACTTCGCCAGCACGTCGAGAATTGCTTCGGCGATTTCCGAGGCCTGATGCAACGTCGGTGTTCCGCCGCAACGAGCCGAGAGCGTGCGGTACTTGTGCTCTAGCGCGTCGGGGCAACGTTCCATGAGTGCCGCAAATTGCTCGGGGCCTCGCTCCAAGAGGAAGTCGGCCGGGTCGAGTTCGTCCGGCAGCGTGAGCACACGCAAGTCGGCGTTTTCGGCGATGAAAAGTTGCAACACTTCGTCGGTGCGACGCTGGCCGGCTTCGTCGCCGTCGAGCATCAGCACCACGCGATCGGCGAAGCGCTTGAGCAACTTCACGTGTCGCTGGCCGAGCGCGGTGCCGAGCACGGCGACGGCGTTCGTGAAGCCGTACTGATGGGCAATGGCGACGTCGGTGTAGCCTTCCATCACCAAGGCGGTGCCGGTCTTTTGGATCGATTCCTTCGCGACGTCGAGTCCGTAGAGCAGGCTGCTCTTTTGAAACAGGGGCGTTTCCGGCGAGTTGACGTATTTGGCGGGGCTGTCGTCGGAGATGCCCGGCAACACGCGGCCGCCGAAGCCGACCGGACGGCTCTGGGCATCGCGAATTGAAAACAACACGCGACCGCGAAAGCGATCATAGAACCCGCTGCCGGTATTGCGCTCGGCAATGAGCCCGACGGCGGCGAGCATCCCTTGAGGGAATTGCGTTTGCCGGGCCTGTTGCACGAGCCAGTCCCAACTATTGGGCGAGTAGCCGCAATGGAACTTGACGATCGTCTCCATCGTCAGGCCGCGGTCGGTGAGGTAATCCATCGCCGGCTTGCCGTCGGGCGAAAGCAAGTAGGCGTGAAAACGCTGCTCGGCCCAAGCGAGGGCCTGCAGCATATCGCGCTTCTCGTCGGCCGGAGCGGGGGTGCCGTCGGGGCGACGTCGCACTTCGAGCTGGATGCCGGCCTTATCGGCCAAGAGTCGCAGGGCTTCGGCGAACTCGACCCCCTCCATCTTCATGATGAAGCTGAAGATGTCGCCGCCGATGTCGCAAACCCAGCATTTGAACGACTGGCGTTCGGGGTTCACTTGCAGACTGGGGCGGCTATCGTCGTGCCAAGGGCAGATCGCCTTGTAACCGCGCCCTTCGCGACGCAGTTGCAGGTAATCGCCGACGAGTTCGACGATGTCAATCGCCTGTCGGACTCGTTCTTTGGCGTCGGCCCAATCTAATGACACCGGCTACTCCCTTACCGCCTGCGAGCGAATCGCCCCCCAAGGCGATCTCCCGTCGAACTGCAACGAACGCATCTTACCATCTCGCCTGCCGTCGTCGAGGAACACCCTCTTCAGGCCGGCGCGGAACGGGTAGAATGGCCCTTTGCGGGCGGGATTATAGGAACGCCTTTTTTACGGGTCAACGCCAATGCAACGTGCCGGCAATGCGATTTATTTTTCGCCGGCAGGCACGCTTGGCGTGCGGAAAAACAACGCGAATTGCGAAGGACGACGGTGATGAATCAACACGATGCGGCGACGGCGAGTCCGGAAACCTTCGCGACCTTCGAAATGCACGGCAGCGTGCTCGTCGTGAAGGTGCAACTCACCGAGATTCGTGACACGAAAACGTCGTACGATTTTCGCGATGTGGTGCTCGCTCAACTCGCACGACAACCCGTCGTGCACATCGTGTTCGATTGCGCGGCGGTAAAGTTCATCGGCAGCGTCGGGTTCTTGGCGTTTCTCGGCGTGCGCCGCGCACAACCGACGGGGCGGATCGTGCTCTGCAATCTCCAAACGCAAATCCGCGAGATGTTTCAAATCTGCCGACTCTTGGCGCGCAACGAAATGGACACGGCCCCGCCGTTCGAAGCCTCGGCAACGCCGGAAACCGCCCTGGCGATGCTCCACGCGCAATGATTCGTGCTGTAATGCTTGATTAAGGGTGGCTGGGGCAGAGCGAATGCGATGCCCCAGTTTGCACGTATTCCAAGGACTGGGGCATCACTTCGTTCTGCCCCAGCCACCCACTGCTACTTCTTCTTCTTCAGTTCCGCTTCAACGCTCGCCGCCACACGTTCGGCAAGCACCGAATATCCTTCCGGCGTGTAGTGCACGTCGTTCGGGCGCAGGATCTTGCTCTGCACCGGCACGACGGCGGCGTAGAGATCGTCGATCGCGACGCCGAGTTTGCTCAGCGCCGCGACGGCGAGTTTGTTGCGCTCGGGAATGCTGTCGAAGCGGCGCGTGCTCGTGGTGTCCGGCCGCGTTGCATCGAGCTTGTCGGGCACCGGGGTGGTCGTAGCGAAGATCAGCCGTGCGCCGGTCGCCTGCATGCGCTTCGTCAGCTTTTCCAGATTGGCCACGTATTCGTCGCGCGAGTGGCGTTGCTCGGTCGGCGACATATACTTGGCGTCGTGGAGCCCGAAGTTGAAATGGATGACGTCCCATTTGCCGGCGCCGAGCCAGGAGTCGATGTTGGCGAGGCCCACTTCCGTGGCGCCGCCGTTGACCGGAATGCGATGGACGTTCGCTTTGCCCGCGAGCAACTTGCGAACCTCGAGCGTATAGCCGATGGAGATGGAGTCGCCGATCAGGAGCACGCGCGGGAGGCCGGCGACGTCTTGAATCGGCTGCACGGCCGTATTTCGCGGGGCGTCGGAATCGGTGGCGTTTTCGCCGGCGTTGCGCTCGCGCGGCTTCTTCGCCAGCAGCGGCTTGATCGACGGATCGGCCGCGAGCATGGCGGCGCGCGTCGCATCGGCGAGTTCTTTTTCCATCTTGCGCCACGCGAGTGCGACCTTTTGATCGCGCTCGTTGGGGAACTTATCGCGATCGATCTGGTACTCCTTGCGCGCCTGCTTCCACTTCTCGACGATCGGCTTTAACTCCGGCGACTTGTGCACCTTCTGCTGCAACGCTTCGAGGCGCGTCGCCTCTTCGGCGGTGAGCGTTTCGAGCGCAGCAGGTTCGGCGGCCCGGGCTTGCGAGAAGGGGACAAGGAGCACGACGAGCGACGACAACAACAATCGGGCGGCTTGGGCGGGCATCGAAGAAATCTCGGCTTGGTGATGGTGTGTGAGGTTTAGGGTTTGGCGGGCGCGGCAGAAGGGTTAGGCAGCAACAACAATTCCGCGGCCAGCAGTGCAAACTCTCCGGCCGTGACGACGTCGTGCAGCTTCACCGCGCGATCGTCGCCGTCCAGCTTCTTCAACGCGGCGAGCTTGGCGAGCGCGGCTTCACGTTCGGCGGGCTTCAGAGGCTCGTCGACGCCCCAACGGGCCACGCCGCCGAGCGGCACGTTGTTGTCTTTATCAATCGCGCCGGGCCGGTCGAGCACTTGGTACAACGATAAGAGTTGCGTCGCTTTCCAAATCGGCGTACCCCACGGCACGTCGACATACCAGCGCTGAATAAGCGTGCTGCCGGAGTCGAGCAAGACGCTTTGCACTTCGAGCGGCGAGAGCTCGCGCGGCTGCACGTTGCGCTTCACCGATAAGGCCGCCATCGTGCCGACGGCTTGGCCCGTCAGCATGGTGATCGGCTGCAGGCGGGTAGCGCCGTTGGCGATACGCGATTGTGAGAAGTTCTTCTCGGCCGCGAGGAAGCCGTCGAGCTTCTCGGGCAGAAACACTTCCATGGGAACTTGAAACGGCCCTCCGCCGCGCGGCGTCTCCTCGATCTTGGCGGCGCTGACGTCGAGATCCGCCTCGATCACGTGCGATGTTCGGCCATGGTCGAGGTCCATGAAATAATCGCCCATGGCGACGGAGTGCGTTACGTGCTTTGCGTGTTCGTAGCGCCCGAGGTCGCTCACTTTCAGCGTGTCGACGCCGACCATCCGTCGCGACTCGCGGACGTACGGCATCTGCGGCAGATGGCGCGCCAGAGGTTCGAGATCGCTGCGCAAGTCGAGCGCTTTCATCTTCGCGCGGTTGTACGGCGTGTCGTACCCTTCGTCTTCGGCCAACGACCAATTCAGGCCGAGCTCATGTTGGAAGTAGTACAAGGCGCCGAGCGTGAGATAAATGCCGCGCCGTTCGTCGAGCAGCCGCTGTGCCGGGTCTTCGCAGGTTGCGGCGGTCACGGAGTAGTCGTTGCCGCCGTTGAACCCGCAGCGCGTGTGACGCAACTCGCTCGCCATGCCCGTGAGCGGACTCGCCGAATCCGCCATTCCTCGCCAGGCGAAATAGACGCGATAGTCGCGCGGTCCTTTAATTCCTTTCGCGGCAACGCCCCATTGATGCAGGCCGTACCGTTGAAACTTGCGATATCGCTTGGCCGAGTAATCTTCGTAGCCGGGCGGCGGCGATTTGATCTGCAAATGCTCCGGCACGCCTTCATGGTACTCGCGTACGATGGCCGTCCAGGTGTGGTCTTGAATCGGCGAGGCCATATCGATCGGGTCGCCGCTGATTTGATTACTTACCCGATACTGCACGCCGGCGAGCGGCAACACGTCGCCGTACTCCGTGGCGTCGACGAGCACTTTGCAAGCGATGTCCTTGCGTTGCGCCTTGCCGGAGTCATCGACGATCTCGATTGTAACGCCGCGAACGACGTTGCCTTCGCGACGCACGGCAACGACGCGTGATTGCGTGCTGACATGTACGCGTTTGGGTTTTAGATGATCCATGTACCTGCGCGAAGCGTCTTCAATGAGTGCGGCAAGTACGGCCCGCGCCACCTTCGGCTCGTAGCCTCCTTCCATTTGCGGATTGCCGTAGTACGCGACAAACGGGTCTTTGTCGCGCGTGCGGTAGTATGCGACCATGCTCTCGTGAAACTCACGATAAATACCCCGTTCACGCACCGGGAACTTCATCCAAACCGAGTCTTCGTCCATCGTTGTCACGCCGGCCGCCGCCATTTGTCCGCCGATCCAATCGGTTTCTTCCAAGAGCAGTACGCGGCAGTCGAGCCGCGCCGCTTGGATCGCGGCTCCGCAACCTCCCGTACCGGCTCCGGCGACGACGACGTCGTACTCCGCCGCCAGGTCGTTCGACGCGGTATTCACCCAGGTCGCATCTTGAAGCGGAGGCACGACGGGATAATGACGCACAGGCGTCGACAAGCGAGCATTTCGTTTGGCGACCTGCTCAGGCGTATGCACGACTTTTGCAGGTGCTAACGCGTGAATGTCGAGTTCAGACATCGCCGCATAGGGCGACGACACGAGGCCGCAGGCTCCTTTCGTAAATCGCGCGTCTTGGATATCCACGCGGGCCGTTTCGATGTCGCCAACCAAGAGGCGACGCACGGTTAGTCGATCTCCCTGGAGCGTGACCTCCAGAAGATGTTGCTCTTCTTCGGTACAGAGCGGCTGACGGTCCGTCGTTTCCGCCGCGACAGTTTCCTTTCCGTCGGCGATAATGACCCACTGCAACGTACGGTCGCCGACATAGCGCGCCAGATAATAGTTGCGAGCATCTTGAACGCGAACGGCGACGCCGAATACGCACTCCGGCTCGGTTGTCTTTCGGAAAATAACGCGAATTCTCGCGTCAACTAATGAGCGTGCCGAAGTGCCGTCGGTCAGATATCCTTCGTAGGTCGCGAAGCCGATCTTTCGCTTGGCTACCGGGCGAAAAGTACCGCCGGTGACGATCCAATTCGGGTTCGGCCGCGCCGGCGCATGATCACGCCAACCGTCCGGAAAGCCGCCATACCGCGTCATACTAAAACTACGAGAGTAGAGCGGCTCGCTTGCGGCCTCGTCTGCCGCGAGACAAACGGATTGCGCGCACAACGCCAACCCGACTATCAAAACGATCACCGGTCGCATAACTCACCCGTGGTCCCGGCGTTTCACAAGGCCGGCGCTATTTCAACCGGCCGACGTGCGGCTGTCGAGCAAATTCCGCACGACCGACGCGAGACGCGCGAACGGGTGAAAAAATCGTAGTGCCGCGGCGAGCGAAGGTGTAAAACCAGCGGTCAAAGCGTCGGCAATGCGCCGTCGGCTATTCCTTGATCGGAGATCGAGCACCATGTGTAGGCTTGCAACTCTTTGCGGGATGATCTTGCTGATGACCACCGCCGCGCCTCTGTCCGCCGCCACGTTCGTTTATGTTTCCAAAGCGCCCGAGAGCCAGATTGCCGTGTTTCGGCTCAACGACGACGACGGCAGCCTCAAGCCGGTCGGAGTGGTCGACGTCGGCGGCGCCCCCGGCTCGTTGGCGGTGAGCCATGACAAGAAGCACTTATTCGCGTCGTTGCGAACGACTTTTCTCATCGGATCGTACGCAATCGATCCGGCAACCGGCATGCTCACGCTCGTCAACACGACGAAGCTGGCCGACGGCGCGAACGCCGCGTATGTGGCGACCGACATGACCGATCGATACCTTTTCGCGGCGTCGTATGCAGGGGGCCTTGTCACAGTGCACGCGATTGACGAAGCCGGCACGCTTGGCGCGGAGCCGCTTCAAGTTGTGGAAACGACCAAGACGGCCCACGCCGCGATGGTACATCCCAATAATAAGCTCGTGCTGGTCCCGCACGTGGCGCCGAACGCCGTGTACCAATTCCAATTCGATGCGGCGACCGGCAAGCTTACCGAAGCCGGCCAAGCGCCCGGCGGCGCCGAAGGAGCCGGGCCGCGGCATCTCGCGTTTCATCCGTCGCTGAAGTACGCCTTCACGTCGAACGAATCGGGCTCCGGCATTACGCTCTACGCGCTCGACGCCGAGCAAGGGCTCAAGCCGCTGCAGACTCTTTCGACCCTGCCCGACGGTTACGCCGAGAAAAACACCACGGCCGACGTGAAGGTGCACCCCTCCGGTCGCTTCGTGTGGGTTTCCAATCGGGGCCACGACAGCCTCGCGGGCTTTGCGTTCGACCTCGCCTCGGCAAAGCTGACGCCGCTCGGACAAACGCCCACCGAGAAAACGCCGCGCTCGTTCACGATCGATCCGTCCGGCAAATACGCCTATGGCGCCGGCGAAGGCTCCGGCAAGCTCGCCGCCTACCGTATCGACGAATCCACAGGGAAGCTCGAACGATTCACCGAGTACGAAATCGGCAAAAGCCTCACCTGGGTCTTGGCCGTGCCGATTCCGTAGACGTGGAGGGTTCGCGCCTTGCAGGAATGCGATTGCACAGCGGCCGCGATGCAACAGACTTTCCTACGGTCGGCCGCTGCGGGACAAAAAATCTTTCCGACGGTGCTTCGGCGTCAATTGCCGTCTGCCAATTGACGGAGATCGGTTTCGATCATATTTCGCTCGCCGGCATCAGAAACTAGTTCTACGAATCGTCGAGCCTCGGCAAGATGTTGTTCGGCGAGCGTCAAAACTCCTGCGACTCGGGCGGCTCGGGCCAGTGCTTCGTGGGCATAGCCTTGATAGAACGGCGGTTCGTCTTTGGCCTCGTCGAGACTAAGGGAACCGTAACGCAACGCCTCGGCCGCGTTGCCCTGCACGGCGTAGACTCGCGCAAGGAGCCAGTAACCGACCGTTCGATTCCGCGGAGTGCAGTCGGGCCTCTGGAGCCAGTGCCAAAGCGAGGCATGCGCCGCGGCGAGCAGTCGCACATCGTCGTCAGGCGTGCGACTCGGCCGTTCCAAAATGTCCCAGACGCCGTTGAAGCAAGCCGCGGAGAAATGTCGATGGGCGGCGGCCGCATCGAACTCAGGTGTGTTCATGGTGCGAAATCGACAATGCCCATCGGCCCAGGCCGGGGCCGGCCAAATTTGGCGAAAGCGTCTGTTATAATGCCGCCGATCGGCGGAGGGGAGTCGGTTCCTCGGCAGTTGCCAAACTGCGAATCGACGCCTCGCACAACGGTGACTTACGTCGACGAGCCGTCCGTCGCGTGCGCAGATAACTCTGGGTTATCTGCGCACAACCCCAAAACCCACAAGGGGTGCGCAGATAGGTCGAGTTATCTGCGCACGCGGTGGTCGGACGAATCGACGTAAGTGCCGGCCGATCGCTACCCCAAGACATCTCAAAAAACACCCTTGCCGAGTCGAACCATGCCGCGCGTTATTCTGCCGTTGCCGTCGTTGCTGGGAATCGTGTTCGTCGCGCTTGCGATTTTCGGCTTTGCTTCGGCCGCGGAGCCACCTGCGGAACCGAACGGCAAAGTGCAAAAACTCTTCGACGGCAAGACGCTTGCCGGTTGGAAGTCGACGGAGTTTGGCGGGGAAGGGGAGGTGAGCGTGGTCGACGGAGCGATCGTGCTGGAGATGGGGAACAACATGACCGGCATCACGTGGACCGATGCCGCGAAGCTGCCGACCATCGACTACGAACTCACGCTCGAGGCGAAGCGGATCGACGGCGACGACTTCTTTTGCGGCCTGACGTTTCCGGTGCGCGACAAAGCGTTGAGCTTGATCCTCGGCGGTTGGGGAGGAGCAACGGTCGGGCTCTCAAGCATCGACGATGCCGACGCGTCGTCCAACGAAACGACGAGCTACGTCGATTTCGATCGCGACCATTGGTACAAAGTGCGGTTGCGCGTGACCGATGCGAAAGTGCAAGCGTGGCTCGACGGCAAGTCGATCGTCGACGTGAAGATCGCCGGTCGTAAACTCTCGGTACGCTCCGAGGTCGAACTCTCGCGTCCGCTCGGGATTTCCACCTGGCTGACCAAAGCGGCGATTCGCAACGTGGAACTACGGCCGATCGTCGGCGAAACGAAGTAGTTGTCATCAGCGGCCTTGCACGAGAGCGAGCGGAATTTGTCGGAAAATCACTTTGATCGTTTGATGCGGCTCTTGCAGCTGGAAGCGCAGGCCGAGGCCGAACAACTTCGCGCGCGGGCGCAGCGGATGTCGGGCGCGGAGGCGGAGAAGCTCGGCAACACGCTGATCGAAATGGCCGTGGAAGATGAAACGGCGGGGCTCGGCGGTCGCTGGCTCATGACTTTTTGCAAACGCAATCGCACCATGAAACTGCCGTGGCATCGCTTTGGCCGGGGCACGCCGGTGGTGCTGACGCCGGAAGAGATCGACGGCGGTACGATGTTGCGGGGGATCGTCGCCGATCGTTCGGAGCGAACGCTTACCATCGCACTACCGAGCGTGCCGGACGATGCCGAAGCGCCCTCATGGCGCATTGACTACGCCTCGGACGAAACGGCCCGACAACGGCAGCGCGATGCTTTGCGCAATGCGCGCGATGCCGAACGGGGACGGGTCACGCATTGGCGGAAGTTGCTGCTGGGAGAGAAGCAACCGAACTATCGCGTGCTGAAGGAAACGCCGAATGATACGGCCTTCTTCAGCGAAACGACGCTCAATGCCTCACAACAGGACGCCGTCCGGTTCTGCCTAACCGCCGATCATTTGGCGATCATTCACGGCCCGCCCGGCACCGGCAAGACGACGACGCTCGTGGAGTTCATCCGTCGCGTGGTGATGCGCGGCGACAAGGTCTTGGCCTGCGCGCCGAGCAACATGGGGGTCGACAACATGCTCGACCGCCTCGTGACGCGCGGAGTGCGCGTCGTTCGGCTCGGGCACCCGGCGCGCGTGTCGGCGGCCTTGCGCGAGCATACGCTCGACTATTTGGTGGAGAACCATCCCGACCAAAAGGTGGCGGAGAAATTACTGCGCGAGGCGGAGAAGCTTTTTCGCAAGGCGGGCAAATACACGCGGGCTAAGCCGATGCGCGGCGAGAAGCAAGCCATTCGTTCCGAAGCGAAACAATTGTCGGCGGAAGCGCGGCGGATCGAAGAGCGCATCGAAGACCACCTGCTCAATGAGGCGGAAGTGATCTGCGCCACGCTCACCGGGCTCGACGATCGGATGCTCGGCGACCGTGAGTTTGATTGGGTGTGCATCGACGAAGCCGCGCAAGCCACGGAGCCGCCGACCTGGATTCCGCTGCCGCGCGCCGAACGGCTGGTGTTGGCCGGTGATCATTGCCAATTGCCGGCCACGGTCGTGTCGACCGAAGCGACGGCCGAAGGCTTCAACGAAAGCTTGATGGAGCGGCTCCTGAAGGCCAATGCAGAAAAGCAGAATGCCGCCGTGCCGTGGTCGCGGATGTTGAGCGTGCAATACCGCATGCACGAGCAAATCATGGGATTCTCTTCGCGCGAGTTTTATTCCGGCAAGCTCACGGCCGACCCGAGCGCCGCCGGGCGATTGTTGAGCGACTTGCCGAACGTCGTGAGCAGCGACCTAACGACCACGCCGCTGGAATTTATCGATACGGCGGGAGCGGGATTTGAAGAAACCGCGGCCGTCGACGGGGAGAGCCGTTTCAACGAGCAGGAAGCTCGCCTCGTGGCGCGGAAGGTCCGTCGCTTGATCGAGGCCGGGATCGAACCCAAGCAGATCGCCGTCATTGCCCCGTATGCCGCGCAGGTGCGTTTTCTCCGCGAGCTGCTCGACGACGTCGATGCCGAGATCGATTCGGTCGACGGATTTCAAGGACGTGAGAAAGAGGCGGTGATCGTGTCGCTCGTGCGGTCGAACGAAACCGGCGAGATCGGCTTTTTGAGCGACGTACGACGGATGAACGTAGCGCTCACGCGGGCCAAACGAAAGCTCATCGTCGTCGGCGATTCGGCGACGCTCGGCGGGCATCCGTTCTATCGCGACTTGCTGGAGTATTTTGAAGCGGCCGGAGCGTATCACACCGTTTGGGAAGACCCGCTGGAATGAACGCGTAGCGGTTGCTTCACGTGCCCGGGTTGATACGATTGAAATAGACGAGAAGGTTGATTTCGCACGCCCCATTTTTGGAAGTTGATCGTGAACGCCATGCACAAAAGATTTCTCACGGCGGCCGTGTTGGCTTGGGCGGCCGCGATGTCGGGCATTATCGGTTGCGGCGGGGGAGGGCCCCCGGGACTACCGGAAAGTCAGCAAGCGATCTTCGACGAGATCAAGCAGTATGAAGGGGTCGCGTCGTTCAGTCCCGAAGTCGGAATCTTTGAGGTGGATCTCACCAACAGCAAGATCAACGACGCGTTCATCGCCAAGCTGGCGGAGATTCCGGAGCTCGCTCGTTTGGTTCTAACCAATACGCCCATCACGGATGCTTGCGTGCCGAGCCTGAAGAAGATGAAGAAGCTCGTTTCCTTGGAAGTGGGGAGTGCGAAGACGATTGTGCGGACGGAATATCAAGATGCCGGCGACGGCAAGAAAGTAAAAATGGATACGATTGTGCCGGTGCCGTTGCTTTCGCCGGCAGCCGTACAGGCGCTGCGTGCCGCACTTCCCGAGTTGACCATATCCGGGATTGAAGAGATGGAGACGCCGCCGGAAAACGCCACGTAAGCGACGCCAACCAAGCGCAGGCCCCGCGATGCAAGCCCGTAAGATTTTGCTGGGAGTCGACTTCAGCCCCGCGAGCCGCAAAGCGCTCGAGTGGGCTTCGGCGTTGGCCCAGGCGACGGGGGCGAGCTTGCTCATCGCCGCGGTGGAGCCGGGACAACCGACTTCGCACTTCGGCTCGATCTATCAGGGGCTCGCCGATCCCGGCATCGCGGAGCTTGCCAAACGTCTGGCCGAGCTGTGCCCGTCGGACTCGGGCGTGCCGTGCGAACATCGCATCCTGGCCGGCGATGCGGCGACGGAACTGCTCAAGCTCATTCACGACGAGCAGATCGATGCCGTGGTGCTAGGCTCGCACGACGACGCCACGCTCCGGCACGCACTTCTCGGCAGCACTGCGGAAACGGTGCTGCGCAAGGCGCATTGCCCGGTGATGATTTGCAAGGCGTAGCGGTTCGATCTGCGGCGTTTAAATCTGTTCGAGCGCCTGCTTCAGGTCGTCGATGAGGTCCTGCGTGTCTTCGATGCCGCAGGCGAGCCGGATCATGTTGTCGTAGATGCCGAATTGCTCGCGTACTTCGGGCGGATAATCGAGATAGCTCATCACGAGCGGCTGCTCGATCAATGACTCGACGCCTCCCAAGCTCGGCGCAATCCGCGGAATTTTGACGGAGTCGACGACGCGGGCCGTTTGCTTCCAATCGGCGCCGCGAATGGTGAACGTGACCAAGCCGCCGAAGCCGCGCATGTTGCGCTTCGCCACTTCGTAATACGGGTGCGATTCGAGGCCTGGGTAGTAAACGCGCTCGACTTTCGGATGCGCCGCGAGGAACCGTGCGACGGCCAGGCCGTTGGCGTTGTGGCGTTCCATCCGCAGGTCGAACGTCTTCAAGCCGCGCAGGAGCAGATAAATGTTGTGCGGCGAATTGATCGCCCCGAGGATGCCTCGCAACTTGCGCACCGGTTCGAGTTGCGCCGTCTTGCCGAGAATCACGCCGGCGAGCAAATCGTTGTGGCCTGCGAGATACTTCGTGGCGGAGTGGAGCACGTAATCGACGCCGGCCGCGATCGGGCGAATGTTGTGCGGCGTGCCGAGCGTCGCATCGATCAAGGTTTCCACGCCGTGCCGCTTGGCCACGGCGACGAACTTCTCCAAATCGATCACGCTCAAATGCGGATTCGTCGGCGACTCGCTGATCAGCAGCTTCGTCTGCGGCGTAATCGCTTGCTCCATCGCCGCGTAATCGCCGGTCTTCACTTGCTTGGTCACCACGCCGAAGCGCGACATGTGCTTGACGCAAAATTCGCGGCTGCGGTGGTAACACTCGTCGAAGAACACCACTTCGTCGCCCGCGCTCAGCTTCGTCATCAGCAGGCCGACGATCGCCGCCATGCCGCTGGAATAGAGAATGGCGTCTTCCGCCCCTTCGAGCGCCGCGAGTTTCTTCTCGGCGGTCTTTTCGTTGGGGTTGCCATAGCGGCCGTATTCTTCGCGCGGCAGCTTCTTCTCGTTGTATTCGATCACCGCCGCCGTGCTCTCGAACGAATACGTCGAGGCGCAGAAGATCGGGTCGGTTAGCGAGTCGCCCGGCTTCTGGCGAGCTTCGCCGGCGTGAACGGACAACGTCGAAAAATGATCGGTATCACTCATGGAAAATCTCCCGTTAGGTGCGACCGCGCAATTGCCGCGGCTGGGGATTCTCCGCTCCAACAAAAAAAGCCGCGTTACCCCGGGGAGGGTGACGCGGCTCGCTTCATTCGAGTTATACGCTTCGGCTCGCTCGTGCGATGCCGGCAACGCAGGCTCTTTAGCAGTGGCCCGAACGAGTGTTGAAAACTCGGTTCGCCCGGCTGCAAGCGGCCGCAAATCCCGTTGACTTCGATACTACCCCCGGCCCCGGCGTGCCACAAGGGGGAGCTTGCCCCGTTTTGCCGCGACCTCGCGATTCTCCGATTGCCGCAATTCCCAACGATGGGCATAATTCCGCCCCCGCAAGGTCTGCACCGTCTGACTTTCCGCTTCGACCCGGAACACGCGACCACCCGTCGCGGTATTATGAACATCCGCATGCTCGCCGTCGGTTCGCTGTTGTTGGTCCCCGTGGCCACAACAGGCTGTACCTCGCCCTACTACGCCGACAAGGGAGCCCTCTTTGGCGGGCTGACCGGAGCCGGTGCCGGGGCACTGATAGGTAACGCGGCGGGCAACACGCCTGCAGGCGCGATCATCGGTGCGGGCGTCGGCACGCTCGCCGGAGCGGCCGTCGGCTCCGGACTCGATTCGATCGAAGCCCGCAATCGCGCGGAGATCGAGGCTCGCATGGGGCGACAATTGCCGCCGGGCGGAGTGACGACGGGGGACGTGATCTCGATGTCGCGCTCCGGCATCGATCCGGAACTCATCACCAATCATGTCCGCGCCAACGGAATGGCGAAGAAGCTCGACGCCAACGACCTGATCCTGTTGCAACAAGAGGGAGTGGCGAAGCACGTGATCACGACGATGCAAACCGTCGGACCGCCGCAACAGCAGCAAATGGTCGCCGCTCAACCGATGCCCGCCGGATACTACGCCGCGCCGCAACCGGTGCTCGTGCAGGAGTACTACTACCCGCCGCCACGCCGCGCCTACCACCGCTGGTGCGGCCCTCCCGGTCCGCCGGCCGTGGGCGTCGGGTTCTCGTACACGCAGCGGTAGAAACGCAACGTACGGTGTGCCACTGCCGGCTCGTCCGGCAGTGCCTTTCACTGTAGGGAACGCCCTCTGTGGCGTTCCGCTCACGTCGCTTGATAGGGCTCGGAACGCCACGGAGGGCGTTCCCTACAGAAGCATTACTTCTTCGCTCGCAGCGCCGCGAGCGATTGCTCGACCGACTCCAATTGACGCCTTGCCTCTTCCAAGGCCTGACGCTCTTTTGCCACGACATCGGCCGGCGCCCGTTCGACGAAGCTCGCGTTGGAAAGTTTTCCTTCCTTGCCGCGAATCGCGCCGACGAGGTTGTCGCGTTCCTTTTCCTTCCTCGCGATCTCGGCCGCGATGTCGATCAGCCCTTCCAAGTCGACGTGCAGTTCGCCGAACGGCAGCGTCAGCGTCGCTTCGGTTTCAAACGGCTTTACCGTCGGTCCCCAGGCCGCGGCTTCCGCACCCGCCAACGAGCCGAAGTACGGCGCCATCGGCTGCAGGAGGGCCGCCGTTTCGGCATCGCACTTCAAGCTGAAGCGAATCGAAGTCTTCGGCGTGATGTTCTGCCGGGCACGCAAATCGCGCAAGCCGCGCAGCATTTCTTGGAATCGGGCAAAGCGGGCTTCGATCACGGGATCCTGCCGCCGCACGTCCGCTTCCGGCCACGGCGCGGTCATCACGCTCACGGCCGCCTTCGCCGGTCGATCGAGTCCGCGTTCGGGCGCAAAGTCTTTGAGCCGCTGCCAGATTTCTTCCGTGATAAACGGCATCACCGGGTGCAGCAGCCGCATCAGCGTATCGAGCGTATGCACGAGCACGCGCTGGGCCGTCGGGCGTTGGGCCGGGTCTTGCAGCCGTCCCTTTACCATTTCCACGTAGAAGCTGCAGAACTCGTCCCAAGCAAACTCGTACAGCTTCCGCATCGCGTCAGCGTAGCGATAGTGCTCGAGATCGTCGGTCGCGCCGGCAGCCAACGTGTTCAGCCGACTCAACACCCAACGATCTTCCACGGTCAGCTCGGCGTCGCTCACCGGAGCGGCCGTATAGCCTTCCAAGTTGAGCATCGCAAACCGGGCCGCGTTCCAAAGCTTGTTGCAGAAGTTCCGGGCCAGCTCAAAGCGCTCGCTCACCACGGCCCCACGGGGCAGGGCGACGTCTTCCGGCTTCTCGGCCCATTGCGTACGAAACGGCTTGCCGCACTTCTTACAGTCGACGCGCGGAAGCACGCGATTCTTCTTCGTTTGCTCGATCAGCTCGTTGCAGTGCGGGCACTCGAAATCGACCGGCATCCGCACGTCCTGCGTTTCGGTCGTTAGGTACGCAAGCCCGAAGCGCAGCGCATCGGCGCCGAACTTGTCGATCACATCGAGCGGATCGACGCCGTTCCCCTTCGACTTCGACATCGTGTCGCCGAAAGCGTCGAGAATCTTCGGATGAATGAACACCTCACGGAACGGCACGTCGCCGACATTATGCAAGCCGGTAAGGACCATCCGCGCCACCCAGAGCGTGATGATGTCGCGGCTCGTAATCAGCGTGCTCGTGGGATAATAGTAAGGCCCAAGCTCCGACCATTCCGGATCGCCCGGCTTCTCGGCAGGCCCCGGCCACCCCAAGGTACTGTGCGGCCACAGGGCACTGGAGAACCAAGTGTCGAGAACGTCCGCGTCTTGCGCGAAGCCTAAAGCGTCAAGCTGCGCTTCAAAATGACTATCCGTTTGGGACGGGCAAATGAGCAGTGTTGATTCGAGGCCGTCATCCGAGTCAACAAACTCGTAGGACAACCCCTCATACACAGGGCGAATGTCGTCTTCGTCGAGGTTGATCTCGCCCAACATTGCGGTCATCGAATCCAAGTCGTCGCCGCTTGCCTTGGCAAGTAACTGCACCTGCTCGTTTCGTGCGCGCTTCGGCACAGCTCCAAGCGAAAACTTCTTCGCCCAGACCGGAATTCGGTGCCCCCACCATAGTTGCCGGCTCACCGGCCAGTCGCGTTTTTCGCTGAGCCAATCGAGATACGTGCGGCGATAGCGCTCCGGGAATATCTTCACGCGCTCGTCGCTCACGGCATCCATCGCCGATTGCGCCAGACCGGGCTTGCCGTCGACGTCGCCCATGCGCACGAACCACTGGTCGGCCAAGTACGGCTCGATCGGAGTTTTCGACCGGTCCGACATCGGCAGCTCGATCTTCCGCGCTTCGCAATCCTTCTCCGGGTCGTGCAGGCTGACCTCGGCCAAGTCGGCCACCACCGCTTGCCGGGCCGTCGTCGCCATTTTCAGGCCGCGGTACTTCGCGGGCACCGCGTCGTTGAGCGTGCCGTCGGAGTTCAGGATATTGATCATCGGCAGGCTCTGCCGCTTACCGACTTCGTAGTCGTTCGGGTCGTGGGCCGGCGTGATCTTCACGCAGCCCGAGCCCATCTCCGGCTTGGCCCATTCGTCGGCCACGAGCGGAATCTGGCGATCGGTGAGCGGCAGTTGCAACATGCGACCGGCCTTGGCCATGTCGCGCAGCTTCTCCAAGAGCGGCAAGTGCGTCGTGCGGCGCTCGGCCAGAGCTTCAAGCTCTTTCTGCACCGCCGGCTTTTCCTTGTCGGTCGCCTCGGTCAGCTTTGCGCGCAGTCCCTTCTCGACGGCATCGAGCGCCGCCGCCGGATTCGGATGCACGGCCACGGCCGTATCGCCGAGCATCGTCTCAGGTCGGGTCGTCGCGATGGTCACATGTGTCGGCTCGCCCGGCTTCGGGCTAATCACCGGGTAGCGAATATGCCAGAAGCTGCCGTCGATCGTGACGGTTTCCACCTCGTCGTCGCTCACGGCCGTTTGCAGGAACGTGTCCCAGTTTACGAGCCGCTTGCCGCGGTAGATCTTGCCGTCTTGGAACAGGCTGAAGAACGTCTGCCGCACGGCTCGCGCACAGACGTCGTCGAACGTAAACCGGGTCCGCTGCCAATCGCAGCTCGAGCCGATCCGCTGGAGTTGCCCGAGGATGCGCTGTTCGTATTCCTTCTTCCAATCCCAGATGCGGGCCACGAGACCTTCGCGGCCGAGATCGTGCCGGCTTTTCTTTTCGTCTTGCATCAAACGCCGCTCGACCACGGCTTGCGTGGCGATGCCGGCGTGATCGGTGCCCGGCATCCAGAGGGCGTTGTAGCCCTGCATTCGCTTGAGGCGAATGAGAATGTCTTGCAGCGAGTTGTTCAGCGCATGGCCGAGATGCAACGCCCCGGTGACGTTGGGCGGCGGAATGACGATCGTAAACGGCCCTTTCGGAAACTTCTTCCGCTCCGGGTCGGGCTCGCTATGAAAATAGTCGCGACCCTCCGGATTGCCGCCGCGCCAAAAGTCGTACCAAGTACGCTCCGGCTCCGCGTGGTTGTATTGCTTCGGAAGTTCTTCGGCTCCGGCGTTCATACTCATAATTCGATCCGTCTTGTTCGGCGAATGCTGACAGCGGAGCGTTGAATGCCGAACAGCAGAAACGTCCTCTGCTTTTGTTCAGCATTCAGCATTCCAATGTTCAGCATTACTTCCGTTCGTCCTTCATCAATTTGAATTCAATACTGTCGACCAACGCGATCCAGCTAGCTTCGATGACGTTCTCACTTACGCCGATCGTCCCCCAGACATCATGCTCGTCGCGGCTTTCGATGACGACGCGCACGCCGGCGGCCGTGGCCGCTTCGCTGTTGATGACCCGCACTTTATAGTCGACGAGGTGCATGTCGGCCAAGTTAGGGTAGACGTCCATCAGCGCCTTTCGCAGGGCCGCGTCCAAAGCGTTCACCGGCCCGTCTCCCTCGGCCACCTCATGGCGGATGCGGTCGCCGATCTGCAGTTTCACCGTCGCTTCGGTGGTAATCCGCCCTTCTTGATCGGCCTCGACGTTCACATGGAAGCTCTTTCGCTCAAAGTGCGGTCGATACAGGCCCGCACACTTCTGCACGAGTAACTCGAAGGAGCCTTCGGCCGCCTCGAACTGGTATCCTTTGTTCTCCAGCGTTACTACTTCGCCCAGGATCCGCTCCATCAGTTGGCGATCGTGCTGCAGGTTGTGCTTCGCCGTCAGGGCTTCAATATTCGAACGTCCGGAGAGTTCGCTCACGAGTACGCGACGCTCGTTGCCCACCTTCTCCGGCGGAATATGTTCGTAGCTGCTCGACACACGGTTCACTGCATGCACGTGCATACCCCCTTTGTGTGCGAATGCGCTGGCTCCCACAAACGGCTGGTTCGGCCGATGGTTTAAATTGGCGAGCTCGTAAATGTAGCGCGAGAGCTCGGTCAGCTTCTCCACACAGCCGGGCCGCAGGACTTCGTAACCCTTCTTGAGCGCCAAGTTCGCGACAACGGAAACCAAATCGGCATTGCCGCAGCGTTCGCCGAGGCCGTTGATCGTGCCTTGTACCTGTACGGCGCCGGCGTCGACGGCCGCCAAGCTGTTGGCCACCGCGAGTTCGCAATCGTTATGTGTATGGATTCCGACAGGCGTATTCGTTTTCTTCAGCGCCGCAATTGCCTCTTTGATGTACTTCGCAACATCTTCGGGGAGCGTGCCGCCGTTGGTGTCGCAGCACACGATGATCCGCGCTCCCGCCTCGGCCGCGGCTTGCACTGTCTTGGCTGCATACGCCGGATTGGCTTTCCAGCCGTCGAAGAAGTGCTCGGCGTCGTAGATCACTTCACGCCCTTGTGAGCGGAAGTACGCCACGGTTTCGCTGATCATGGCGAGGTTCTCTTCCAGCGACACGCGCAGCACTTCCGTCACATGAAAATCGGATGTCTTGCCGACGATCGTCACGGCCGGAGCGCCCGACTCGATCAGGGCTTTCATGCCCGGATCGTCGGCTGGCTGCACCCCTTTGCGGCGCGTCATACCGAAGGCGGCGATCCGGGTATGCGGGAACTTCGCGTCGCGCACCTTCTGGAAGAACTGGGCGTCCTTGTCGTTCGAAAGAGGATAACCTCCTTCCACGTAGTCGAAGCCCAACTCAGCAAGGCGTCGGGCCACGAGAACCTTATCTTGCAGCGAGAAGCTGACCCCTTCTCCTTGGCTGCCGTCGCGGAGCGTGGTGTCGTAGATTTCAATGCGACGCATAAGATTCTTCCAGTGAGCCGCGAGCGCATACCCGCAGCAGGTTCCGACAGTAACAAAACAAAAAAACCCTGCGGCCGTTGTTCGGCCCCAGGGTTGCGTATGGCGTTAGCTCGCGTGTTCCCTTAAGGCCGACCCTCTTTGATGCCACTAATAATAATGGCGCCGTCCGTATTAATTCGGATGCCTACATCGACGATCTGCACGACAACGCACGCACCTTGCCCAAACGTCCCAAGCGGGAGCGTCGGCAAGTTATTTGCGGCGTAAGTGTCCGTAGGGTCGAGCATGGTTTTACCTAATAGAAGCACTAGACATTACGATAAGGTCGTCGGTTCGGGCTGTCAAACCAAGGGCTTGGTCGGCAAACCGACGCATTAGTCGCCCTTAGTCCTTCATGCCGACGGCCCGCTTGGCCGCGCGGATGCCGTTGACGAGCCCGAGCTTGCAGCGATCGCGCCAGGGGGACTTACCCAAGTTCGACGGCTTCAGACCCCAGCGGCGCATTTGCTTATTCAGCCGATGGAGCGACTTGCGGTCGGCCGAGTCTTTCGTTTGGAACGTGATGCTGAACGATACGGAAACCTCCGGACCGTTTTGCACCCAATGCGGCGCGGCGACCGGGAAGTGAAGTCCGTCGCCGGGGTTGAGCTCGAATTGCTCGCTCCGTTCGTTGTACCAATCTTCGAACGGCAGATTGCGATGGCCGCCGGTGAAGAACGCTTCGAGGCTCTCTTCCGAGAGGATGTCGCGATCGTCTTGCGGGAACATGTGCACGAACTTCTGCCCGCGGATCTGCAGCAAGAAGTTATTTTCCGGGTCGATGTGATACGGGGTCACCGAGCCGGGGGACGAAATGAAGATGAAGCCGGCTTGGTGCTTCATGCCGGGCGAAACCTGGTCGGAAAACTGCCGCACTTCGGCCAAGCAGCTATTGAGCAGGTCCGAATATTCTTCGTCGAGCTCGACGTTCTTGAGCACCATCCAGGAGCGGCATTCTTCGATCCGCTGGATGGTTTCCGGGATCGAAAGCCCGTTGAGCGGCGTCTTCGTGGGGTCTTGCGATACCGGCAACTCACCCGAATTGTATTCGACCTTACGCTGCGGCAGCTTCTGAGCCAGCTCGATCAGACGCGGCAGCGCGAAGAGCGGATGGTCGGCCAGATGATGACCGATCACGAACGGACGGCGATTGAAGCGGGCGTCGAACGTTGCTTGGTCGAGGCGATCGAGCAGCGAAGCGCTCGTGTTAGTTTGCGTCATAGGTATCATGGGAATCTCTCCTGTCTCTCGTAACTTCAGATGAACGTTGTCTAGTAGTGCGGAAGCTAGTCCGCTTGCGGCTTCACCCGTGGCTTCCGGTTCCGCAAATTCTTCACCCACCGCAAGAGCGGCATCAGCGCCACGGCCAAATCTCCGCCCCGCCGGCCGGTGGCGAAGACCACGGATTGTCGCAAGCACCGTTGCGGCCAAAGGGGATTGATCATCGGATGGTCGCTCGCCGCGCACGAATCCATCCAGGAAATGCCCCGGTCGTGAAGCTCGCGGATGAGCGAGAGCTCCAACAGCAGGCCGGGGGAGTCATCAGCGAACGCTTCGTCATAGGCGATCTTGAAGCTGTAGCCGCCGTCGCGTGCCAGGAGGTTGCAGATTATGGCGATCGGGCGACCGTCGAAATCGAGCCGCCCGAGTTGAACCCGGCCTTCGGCCATTCCCTCTTTGACCATCGTGCGGAAGAAGTAAGCGCCGGCTGCGCTGCAAGCCAGAGCGGTGTGCTCGCCTCCTTTCCAGCCCGAGGCTTCGAGCTTCAGGAAGTCTTGCGTCCACAGCGCGAGATCGTCGTTCGCGGTAAACCAGCGTGTCTCGAGCTTTCCCTTTTCCGCCAAACGCCGCTCGGAGCGCTGCATGCCTTGGCGCTTGCTTCGCGACAGCGAGGCCTTGAGAAAAGTCTCCGCATCGTCGGCTTTGCGAAACAAGGCTCGGCCGGAAAGTTCGCGAATGAATTGATTACGACCGGCGGCGAAGTTCGCGTCGACCAGCAACTGATGCAGCGGGCCTTCGGCAGGCAGCATCGACGCGCTCACCACCGCCGCGCCGTGCGGCGCGGTCGCCGCCGTTTCAAAGAAGCAGTCGATCACTTCGCGTGCGCAGTCGCGGCGCACCAGCGGGGTCGACAGAAAGCAATGCACGTGCCGCCATAGTTCCCAACAGCGGACCGGGAGACCGTAGAAACGTTTGTGCCGAATGATCGGGAATAGGCCGCAAAGCACTTTCGGGCCCGTAGGGTGGACGCGCTTCGGGGCCTCGATCACCAAAAGCTCCGGGCTCAGCTCCGGCGCCAAGGTTTTCCAAGCCGGCAGCAGCGACCAATGCTCGTAGAACGGATTGGCCTCGATCGCCGTTTCCGCCAATCGTTTCCAGGCCGGCATCAGCGATTCGGCTTCTTCCGGCGAAGTGACGAACCGCGTCTCGAACTTCAGTAGCGGAAGATCGGGCTCGTCTTGACGTGGTGGGGGAGTCGTGGCCGCCGGCTTCGACTTCTTCGGAACGCTCGCAGCGGCGTGTTCTTTCGATTCAGGTTCTTGGTGCGCAACTGCGGGCGTCATACGTTCACCGTCTCTTTCGCGTCCTGCTCGCGCACGAGTTCGACGCCGTCGGAACCAATCGGAGCGGGGGCCGCCGGCGACGCAGCGCCTTCACCGCGACGACTCTTCCACGTTCGCACGGCTACTCGCTTGAGCGAACGGGCCCAACAACGGGTTCGATGCCGAATGCGCGATGTGGCCCGCGGAGCGACGCACACCAAGCGCGCGAGCGGAATGGGTCGCGCTGCCCAACCCGATTTGTACGTCTCGTCCCCGCGCAAGAAGTCGAAGTGGGCGTAGCCGGCATTGATCAGGCTGCGGATGGCGAGCGAGTAGAGCAGGTAGCCGGGTTCCAAATGTTGATAGTCGGGATCGAAGCCCGATTGGTACATGGCGACCGTGCGGCGGCCCAGCAAATACAGATGAGCCGAGATGGCCCGACCAAGGTGCTCACACCACACGATCTTGGCTTGTTGCTTGGCCGCCAACGCGATGGCCGCGTCGCGGAGAAACTGCTCGAAGCGCGAATCCACGAAGCAGCCGCCGTCGTCGGTACGGTCGCGAAAGCGGGCCTGGTGGAGCCGCACAAACTCCGACCAAATCGCGGCGACGGTTTCCGGATCGCCCGCCTCGTGATAGCTGATGTCCGGGCTTTCCGCTCGTCGCATCGCTTTGTGGATTTTGCGGCGCAGTTGTCGGGGCGTTCCCGCGACAAAGCCGTCCCAGGTTTCGTTTAAGTCGGTGATCCAGCTCGAGTCCAACGGCTCGTGATCGACCGCGAACTTTCGTTGTGCGAGCAATTCGACGATCGTCGCGACCGACGGTTCGGATACGTTCACGCCGTCGAGTTCGAAGAGGTCGATATTCGGCAGGGCCCCGCCCCGCCGTAACATTTCATCGAGCAAAAGTTCGATCGCCGCATAACGTTCTCGATCGACTAAGTCCCGGTCGAGCAACACGCGTTGATAGTCGGTGCAGGCCTTGCCGTTGCCCAGCAACGCCAGCGTGCGACCGCTCCAAGGGCGAAGCTCCGTGAACCCGGGCAAAATCGCGACCACGCGTTCGCCGTCGCGGACGACGCCGATTGCGAGCCGGCGTCGATTGCTCCACGATTGCCACCATGCGTGGCGCCATTCCCACGTGGCTAACGGATCGCCGGCAGCTAGGCGATTCCAATCGTCGCGCAGCGCGAGGAAGGCGGATTCCGACGTAACAACTTCCGCGCGCATCGGGCACGTTTATCCGTGTCAAAGCTTTCGTAGAATCGCAGACGCCGGCAATCGGCGCAGCCCTACGGCACGGATGAAACCTAGCTTACAAAAGGGTGAGCCTTAGCGACCTTGCAACGCCGAAGGCGCTTGCCCGAACTCCGGCAAGACTGACGGTCCGCCTGTATCGGTTCTGCCGACGGTGCGGGGAAATCGCGAGCTTGCGAGGTGCTATGCCGTGCGATGACGCAGCGGCGGCCGGTCTTCGTCGGAATCAGCCTCTTCGTCGCCGTCCCAATCCTCGACTTCGTCCACTTCCTCGGCTTCCGCGTCGTCAAACGCGTCCGACTCGTCATCGTCGAGCTCTGCCGATGCAACATCGTCGTCTTCCTCGTCGACCTTCGGTTTCTCTAGTTTCGGTACGATCCGGTTCGACTTCGCGGGAGGCTTGGCAGGCGGCGCCGGCGACGACGGAGCTAGAGGCGCGCCGCTTCCCTTGGCATAGCCGGCCATTTCTTCCCACTGCTCGACGGTGATCAATACCTCGCGTGCTTGCGAGCCGTTATACGGCCCGACAATGCCGTCTTCCGCCATGAAGTCGATGAGCCGCGCCCCGCGACCGTAGCCGACTCCGAGCGCGCGCTGCAGCAGCGATACGCTGCCGCGTCCTTCGCGCACGATGCAATCGATGGCCGCTTCATACAATTCATCGCGGCTCTTCCAGTGGTCGCTCCCCGTTTCGGCCGTCGTTCCGGCGGGTTTGAGGGCCACGAGTTCGGTGACGAAGTCCGGCGGCGTCTTGCCGACGAACTCCACGACCTTGTTGATCTCGTCGTCGCTTACGTATGTGCCTTGGCCGCGGATCAGCGTGCTGGTGCCCGGCCAGAGGAAGAGCATATCGCCGTTGCCCAGCAGCTTGTCGGCCCCCATTTCGTCGAGCACGACGCGACTATCGGTCCGGCTCGCCACTTGAAACGCGATGCGTGCCGGCAAGTTCGACTTGATCAAGCCGGTGATGACGTCGACCGTCGGCTTCTGCGTGGCGAGTACGAGGTGGATACCGACCGCGCGACTCTTTTGGGCCAAGCGAATGATGTGCGTTTCCACTTCCTTCGCGGCCGTCATCATGAGGTCGGCCATTTCGTCGGCCACGATCACGATATACGGCAGGTGCTGCGGGATGTTCTTCTTCTCTTCGTCGTTCTCCGGCTGTAGCCGATCCATCAGCTCTTCTTCGCCGAGCTGGTTGTACGCCGAGATATGCCGCACTCCGGCCCGCGCGAGCAGCGCGTAGCGTTCTTCCATCTTCTCAACGGCCCAGGCCAAGATCGCCTCGGCCTTCTTCATGTCGGTGACGACCGGATGCATAAGGTGCGGCAAGGTCTTATAGCAGCTGAGCTCGACCATCTTCGGATCGATCAGCAACATGCGCAGTTCATCGGGCCGGCGGGTCATGAGCATGCTCATGATCAGCGTGTTCAGACAGACCGACTTTCCGGTGCCGGTTCGTCCGGCGATCAGCAAGTGCGGCAAGCTGGCCAAGTCGGCGATCATCGGATTGCCGGCGACGTCCTTCCCGAGGTAGATCGGGATCTTCATCTTCTGCGCCTTGCCGTTGGCCTCTTCGATCACTTCGCGCATGTGCACGATCTGCCGCTCGGCGTTCGGCACTTCGATACCGACGGTATTCTTCCCCGGAATCGGCGCCACGATGCGCACGCTTGGCACGCGCAAGGCGATCGCCAAGTCGTCGGCCAGGCTCGAGATCTTGCTGAGCCGCAGGCCGGCCTCGAGTTCGATTTCAAACTGTGCAATCACCGGCCCGGTTTCGATCTCCACAACCTTGACGTTGAAGCCGAAGCTGGCGAACGTCTTCTCCAGCATCTTCGCCTTCTTGCGAACGTCTTTCTCCTGCTCATCGGTATTGATGCCGGTGCCGCGCACGAGCAAGTCGAGCGGCGGCAGTTCAAACTCCGGCTGTTCTTCGGTTTTGTTCGCCGCCTTGTCGAGCTCGGCCATCATCGCGTCGCGTTCGCTCTTCTTAATTGCCTTCGAGCGAATACGCGGGCCCGCCGGTTCTTCGGCACTTTTGGTTTCCGCAATCTTGGCGGCGGCGGCAAGCGCCGGCACGGCCTCGGCCACTTCGGCGGCTTCTTCCTCTTCGAGTTCTTCAACCTCGGCAAGTTCCGCCGAGTCTTCCAATTCCTCATCGACTTCGTCTTCTTCCGCCTCTTCGTCAATCGCTGCGATCGACTTGCCGCCGATGCGGATTGCCGGCTCCGCACTTTCCCCGGCATACGGTGGAATGTCGGTGCGTACTTCGGCCGGCTTCGCAGTGCGCCGCGCCGCCAAGGCTCCCGCCCCCTTGGCAATGCCGCGCCCCATCTGACGCACGGGCGTGCCAAACACCGCGGCCGAGAGCCGCAGCAGTACGTAATCGGTGCATAACAAGAGCCCGCCGGCGACTACGCTCACCAGCAAGATCACCGAGCCGGTCATGGCAAAGTGCGACTCCAGAAACGCCCGCCCCATCGCGCCGATGTAGCCCCCCGAGCCGACCACGGGCCCCGGCGAAGCGCCCGGCGCGGCCAATTGAATCAGTGTCGTCAGCCCGACGAGCGACATCGTCCAACCCACGGCTCGTACCCAGGGTTGCTCAATCTTGCGACCTTGGAGGAGCAACGTGGCCAAGGTGCCGAGCGAAAAGGCGATGAAGTACGCCCCGATGCCGAGCCCTTCGAACAGGGCGTGGGCCGTGTAAGCTCCCATCTTGCCGCAGGCGTTCGCGGGCGCGGCGGCGCTGGGATAGACCAACGTCGACGGCGGGTCCGCCGGCGAATACGTCAGCAGCGTGAGCGTCAAGAAGACGGTACACGCGGCGAGGAGTAATGCGAATAAGTCGAGCCGTACGTTGCGCTCTGCGAGCATGTCGATCTCCGTTCCTTGCGGAACGTTCTCACGATGGGACTTCTCGCCTTGCGACGAGAGTGGTTCCAGGGCGAGTCCATGCCCGAACACTTTCCGTGGTCATCGGCTGTTTTCGACATTCGGAAGAGGCGGGATTGAGCAATCCGCCGAGCAGCGTCGCCGCTTACCCTGGCCGAACATGCGGCAAGGGCCAATTCGCGGTCATTACCGCTACGAAGCGACGTCACCGAAACTCTACACGCTTATTGGGACGGCGAAGCCGGAGATCACGGCGCGGATACGCGAGTTGTAGCGATTACACCAACGGCTCATCGACGGCGAAGTTATTCACAGGTTTCCAGCGCCCCTCGCCGGCCGGTTCGAGAATCGAACAGAGTTCGCCCGACTCCGTCAGCCCGATCAGTTCGTCGGTCGCGCAGGGTGCCTGCTTTTCGATCGACTGCCCGAAGTTCAACGTTCGTCGTTCCCGCTCGTCGAGCACCACGCTCGGCAACCCGGCGACGGCCGTGCTCGGCGATTGCAATCGGGCCGACAGTTCTTCGGCCGTCATCCCTTCGAGGTCGCACGCTTCGGCAAGCGTGAAACAGCCGATCGCCGTACGTACCAGCGCACTCATCACTGCGCCGGTGCCGAGCGATTCCGCCAAGTCGCGCCCGAGCGATCGGACGTAGGTGCCCGAGCCGCAGCGAATGCGTAGTCGCAACTCCGGATATGCGTAGCCCAGCACTTCGATGCCGTAGATCTCCACCGGTCGCGGCGCGAGGTCGACCGCCTTGCCGGCTCGGGCCAAGTCGTAAGCCCGTTGCCCTTGCACCTTCAGCGCCGAGTACGCGGGGGGCCGTTGCTGAATCGTCCCCAGGAACTTGGTCGCCGCTTCGTCGATCGCCGCGCGCGTCGGTTGCGGCGGATTCTCCAACTCGACGACCGTTCCCTCGACGTCTTCCGTGTCGCTCGTCCGACTCAGTAGAAACGTTCCTTCGTAAGTCTTCGGCATTCGCTGCACGTACTCAATCAGCCGCGTCGCTTGGCCGATGCACACGACGAGCACGCCGGTGGCGAGCGGATCGAGCGTTCCGGCATGTCCGGCTTTCGCCGGGCGTACAAAACGTTGCACTACATCGACGACCCGCCGCGACGTCATGCCGGCGGGCTTCGCAACATTCAAGATTCCGCTGATAGGCAAGGTGATCCGCTCCGGCATCGACGTCTCAAGCTAAACAATTCGTCAGACAATTCCTCGGCCCGCACGCGGAAATCCTCGTGACCCCGCGCGCGGGGATCGATTACGATAAGCCCTGGTCCGTGTTTTCACCAGCACTCACACCACGCCCTCGCCATGTCGACCTTGCGCATGTTCTTCGGATTGCTCGTCACGGCAACGGTCCTCGCGACGCTGAATATCACGTCTGCCGCCGCCGCCGACCAAGCGGAAGCTCCGAAAGCGGTGACCAAACAGACCCCTTCCGATCCGTTGGTCGACGTACGGCGCGGCACGATTCCGATCATCATCTGCTCGCCGCACGGCGGTAAAGAAGTCGTGCCGGACGTGCCGCCGCGGAAGAATCGTCCCGTGACTCCGAAGAAAGGGGACCCGAAGTGGGTCACCGGCACCGACGTCAACACGCGCGAGCTCGCGCAAGAATTGGTCGCCGATCTTGAGAAGCGGCTCGGCGGCAAGCCGTACTACGTGATGGCGCGATTCCAACGTAAGTTCATCGACGCGAACCGCGCCCCGGAGCATTCCTACGAAGTACCCGAAGCGAAGTTCTATTACGACGCCTACCACGACACGATCGCCGAATATTGCCGCGAGGTGCAGAAGAAATTCGGCACCGGCCTCGTGATCGACGTCCACGGCCAGGCTTCGTTCAAGGATGAAATCCTCATCGGCACGTTCGGCGGCACCACGGTGCGCCTCCTCGTCGAACGCTTCGGTCGCGGAGCCCTCGTCGGTAAAGAAGGACTGGTCGGCATCATGCTCGACGCCGGCACGAAGGTGAAGCCCGACTTAAATTCGGAAACCTTCGACGTAGCCGCCGGGCTCAACGGCGGCTACACCGTGCAAACCTACGGCAGCAGTCGACCGACGGCCTTGGAAGCCGTGCAGTTCGAATACGGCTCGAATTACCGCAAGGCGGAAAACATCGTCGATTCGGCCCGCAAAACGGCCGACGGCGTGGCGAAGTTCTACGAGGCGTACATCGTGAAGAAGAAGCCGGCTGCGAAACCATCCGCCGCCAAGGCGAGCGTCGAGCCGTAAGGCCGACGTGTCCGCTCCTTCTGTAGGGAACGCCCTCCGTGGCGTTCCGCAGCCAACCATGTGCTCGAAACGCCACGGAGGGCGTTCCCTACAGATCCGACAAATCGACGTAAGTGCCAAATCCTTGGGGCTACTTACGTCGACGACCTTTTTCGCACTGCGCAGATAACTCAAGTTATCTGCGCACCCCTTGTGGGTTTTGGGGGTGTGCGCAGATACCTCGATTTATCTGCGCAGGCCGTATTCGAACGTTGACGTAAGTGCCGAAAATGCGAAGCGACTTACGACAAAGTAGTCCGCCGCTCCGCGGCGGAAAAGCGCGCTCCCTAACAACACAGATGGCCATCGTGCACGGCGGCGCATCGTCCATTGCCGCCACGGAGCGGCGGCCTACTGTCAATTGCCAAAGATCAACTCGTCACGTTAGCAACGTAGCGAAGCGATCTCCAGGCGATTTTTGGCCGGCCCAATCGGGCCTTGCACTCCGTACCGCGTGGGCCTCACTGCGTTCGACCCACCCTACGGCCTACCCGAGCTTGCCGATCTCTTCGTGGTAGTGGCAACGCACGACGTGCTGCGAGCCGGGTGCGACGGGCGATAGAGCCGGCAATTCCGTATGACAACGTTCCGGCTTCCCCAAGAGTGCGTAGAGCGGGCAGCGCGGATGGAAGGCGCAACCCGTCGGTACGTTGATCGGTGACGGAATCTCATCGTCGGCCGCGGTGACGCGAGCACGACGCTTGGTCGGGTCGGGCAGCGGAATCGCCGAGAGGAGCACGCGCGTATACGGATGACGCGGGCGATCATAGAGTTCCGTCGTCGGCGCTTGCTCGACGATCCGGCCCAAGTACATCACGGCAACCTGACGACTAATGTGCCGCACGGCTGCCAGATCATGGCTGATCATCAAGTAGCTTAAGCCATAGGCCTTCTGCAAGTCCTGCAGCAGGTTGATCACCTGGGCCCGCACCGAAACATCGAGCGCGCTAGTCGGCTCGTCGCACACGATGAACTTCGGCTTCAGCGCCAAAGCGCGGGCAATGCCGATGCGCTGCCGTTGGCCGCCGCTGAATTCATGCGGGTAGCGATACTGCGCATCGGCGGGCATGCCGACTTGCTCGAGCAATCGGCCGACGCGCTCGCGCAGTTGTACGCCGGTAAGTCGCACCGGTTCGCCACCGCTTGTCACGTCGCCGTGAATCCGAAACGGCTCCGCAACCGCGTTCCCGACGGTCATGCGCGGATTGAGCGAGCCGTAAGGGTCTTGAAATATGATCTGCATCTTCGGCCGAAGTTCATGCAGTCGCGAACGCGGCAGTTGGAGAATGTCTTCTCCTTCGAACATCACTTGGCCCGCGGTTGCTCGCGTCAAACGGAGAATCGTGCGACCGACCGTGGTCTTGCCGCAGCCGCTTTCCCCGACCAATCCGAGCGTTTCCCCTTTGCCGAGCGTGAAGCTCACATCGTCGACCGCGCGCACCCATTGCTTCACGCGCGCAAAGATGCCGCGCCGCACGGGGAAGAACTTGCTGAGGCCCGCCACGTTCAAGAGCGGCATGTCCGTCGTCGCCGTATCCGATTTCTTGGCGTGGCTCGTCGGAGCGGAAGTACTGGCGCTCATGCGGCGCCTCCCGCGAGACCCGCTGCTTTGGGAACCTGCGACGAAACCGAAGCCGTAAAATTCACTTCCCGGCCGGCCGCGAGATCGGCGGCAAACCAACAGGCCGAGCGATGCCCGGGCTCCACCTCGACCAGCGGCGGCTCTTCGGAGCACTTTGCCACCGCGAGCGGGCAGCGCGTGCGGAAACGGCAACCGCTCGGGAACTTCGTCGGCGACGGCACGTTGCCCGGGATCTCTTGCAACCGCTCTTCGCTTCGATCGACGCGCGGCAAACTTTTAAACAGCCCGATGGAGTACGGATGCAGCGGCTTGGCGAAGAGCGAGCGAACGTCCGCTTGCTCGGCCACGCGGCCGGCGTACATCACGACGACGTCGTCGGCCGTTTCCGCGACCACTCCGAGATCGTGCGTAATCAGCAGCACCGCCGTGCCGTGCGTCTCGCGCATCTGACGCAACAGTTCCAAAATGCGGGCCTGCATCGTGACGTCGAGCGCCGTCGTCGGTTCGTCGGCAATGATCAGCTTCGGGTTGCATGAGAGCGCCATCGCGATCATGGCCCGTTGCTTCATACCGCCGGAAAGTTCGTGAGGATACTGATCGACGCGACGCTCCGGCTCGCTCATACGCACTTCGCGCAACAGGCGGATTACCTCGGCCCGCTCGTCTTGCTTGCTGATCCGCCGGTGCATCCGGATCGCTTCGCCGATTTGATCGCCCACGGTAAACACCGGGTTCAAGCTGGTGGCAGGCTCTTGGAAGATCATCGCCGCCTGACCGCCGCGCACCGGTTGCATTTCCTTCGGCGTGAGAGGAACAAGATCACGGCCGTCGAGCAGGATCTGGCCCGACACGATTTCGGCGGGAGGCATGTTGAGCAGCTTCAAGATGCTCAAGGCGGTGACCGTCTTGCCGCAGCCGCTTTCGCCGACCACGGCCAACGTTCGGCCCCGACCAACGCTAAACGACACGCCGTCGACGGCTCGGGCCGTGCCGCGTTCGGTATGGAAATAGGTCCGCAGGTCGCGAACTTCCAGCACAGGAGCTTCGGGCAACGTTTCGACCTCGGCAAACGGGGGCCATGTAAAGGCAGCAACCGGTCGGCCTGCCGCTAAGCGCAAGCCTATAGCCGTCTTGGCCTTAGGATTGTAGGGGGCCATGCCTTTCGGGGTCAACACACATCCGGCGGGGGCTCCGCCGGCGGCGAAACGACCGCGGCAAGCACTCGCGAGACAATTCCGGTCAGGATGAGTTTAGCGGTTGTGCTCAATTTAGCGACTCGCCTGGGCCGATGAGACAAATATCCATGCTCCGGCAAGGTGTCGTTTGCGCGGTCCCGATTCGTCGGGCAGGTGCAAGCGAGCGTGCGATTGGCGTCATCGACAAGATGGCGGCACGTAAAACCGACGGCCGGAGCGCATATCGGGGGGACTTATGAAGTTGCTTCATTCGCGACGCTACGCGCTCGCGCTCATCGCACTGGCGGCCGTTGCATCGGTCGGCTGTTGCTGCACACGCAAAGGCCTCGTCCTACGCGGCGATTGGTCGCTCGAGCTCAACCGCGTGCCGCACATGCGGTCGAACGGCCCGACCTACGACGCCGACTGCGCCGCACCGAGTTGCACGTCGTGCACTTCGGGAAGCTGCACCTGCGGCGACGCTCTGAGCGCCGCGGGGGGGCAAGAATTCGGCGCCGTCGATGGTGGCGGAAGCCGCTGCCTCGTGCAACGCGGCCGGATGGTCGGCGGGGCAGGGGGCGAGTATTTCGACGAAGGCCACGGCGGAGCTTATGGCGACGCCTATGCCGGGGGCGAGAACGGCGAGAACTACGTCCAGCACGATCCCGCGGCTCCGGCCTTCTCGCGCTTTCATCCCGTGCCGACCCGGCCGGTGTTTGAGCCGCAGCCGGTAGCCTATCACCCGGCAATGGGCGCTCCGCCGCAGCCGCAGGTCGAACGCCTGCCGCCGCTCGACGGCGCCTCGAAGCGCCGCACCTCCACAAGTCCGAGCACCGTGCGGCGGCCGACGTCGTCCGTCGGCTCGGCTCCTACAGCGCAGCAATCGCAGCGATACGTGCTTGTGGAGCTCGAGCAGCCCGCCGGCGAAGTGCGTCAGGTGTCGCACGCCGAGGCCGTCGAAGAGGCCCCTGCAAGCGAGGAGGCGACGCCTGACGTCGAATCTGCGACCACGGCGAAGAACCTCGCGATTCCTGCGACCGGCAAGAACACCGTAACGTGGAAAGTCGCGCGTCGCCGCGCCTAGAAACGTCCCCTGCGACTTAAGCGAATTCGGGGCGTGGAATTCATTTCCCGACAACGTTCGCCGGCGAGCCGCACTATTCGGAAAAACACGCCGAGCCCGCGGATTGCCGCCGGCAACCTGGGTGCTTTGTAAGGGCGGTCCACTGCTAGTTGAAGGGTTAATTTACACCGGGCCGATGAAACGTCCTGGTTGTCATGCTATCGCGATTCAGCGGGCGAACTGCGCCCGCACCGTCGCGACGGCGTTCGACCGCGAGTCATCCGTCACCCACCGCGACGAGCAATCCATGCCCGTGCCCTTCACACGCCTAGTCTCGTGCTTGCGAACCGCGGCGGCGGTTATCGCAATGCTCGGATGTCTCGCCGAGACTCAGGTCGTAGGTTCGGCCGCCGCTTCCGAGCTCCGGATGACGCCGCTCGTACGAGCCGTGCAAGGGGCTCGCCTCTCGATCGTCAACATCCATGGGGAAAAGGTCGTCGGCGGTGAAGCTGCCGGAGCGGCTCCCGGCGATCGTCGCCGCGTCAACGGCATGGGCACCGGCATCGTCATCGACGAGCGGGGCTACATCATCACGAATCACCACGTCGTCGACGGCGTGAAGAAGATTCTCGTCACCACGAACGACGAGCAAACCTATATCGCGACGCTGGTTTCGCACGATCCGAAGACCGACTTGGCGATCATCAAGATCGACGCCGCGGAAGCGCTGCCGGTGATCAAAATCGGGACGTCGAGCGACCTGATGTCGGGCGAAACCGTGATTGCCATCGGCAACGCGTTCGGCTACGAGCACACCGTAACCGAAGGGATCATCAGCGCTCTGCACCGCAGCGTGCAAGTGAGCGACACCCAGAGCTACGAAGACCTGATCCAAACCAGCGCCGCCATCAATCCCGGCAACTCGGGCGGCCCGCTGCTCAACATCGACGGCGAAATGATCGGCATCAACGTGGCCGTGCGGGCCGGAGCCCAAGGGATCGGCTTCGCCATTCCGATCGACAACGCGTTGACCATCGCCACGGAGCTTCTGAGCAGCCGGCGTATCGACCGGACTTGGCACGGCCTCGTGGTGGAAAGCGCACGTCCGACGATCGACGGCGCATTGATCAAGGAAGTGCACGAAGAAAGCCCAGCGGCCCGCGTCGGACTGAAGCCGGGCGACCTGATCAAGTCGATCGGTTCGAAGCCGGTGTTCCGCGTGCTCGATATCGAACGGGCATTTCTCGGCAAGCAGGCCGGCGCCTCGATACCCGTGACGATCGAGCGCGATTCGAAGACGGAAACGTTCGACCTCACCATCGCATCGCTTCCGGATCGCATCCGCCCCGCTACGGACGCCGTCGCCGAGGGGGATCGCTCTTGGAACATTCTAGGCATGAAGCTCGAAACCGTGCCGCAACGCCAGTTCCAAGCGTATCGCACACGCTATCGCGGCGGCCTTGTGGTCACTGATGTTCGCCAAGACGGGCCGGCCGCGAAGCAAGGCATCCGCCGGGGCGACATACTCGTCGGCATGCACATTTGGGAAACGATCACTTCGGACAATGTGAATTACATTCTCGATCGTCCCGACTTCGCCACGCTCGAACCGGTGAAGTTCTACATTGTGCGCGGAACGGAAACGCTCTACGGCCATCTGAGCGTGGCCCGCAATACGCAATAGACCGTCGCCGAAATCGCCCTGTGAAATGACACGGCGAAATCGCGTCGCGAATTGACGCGGAGCACCCCCTCGGGCGTTGCGGTCTGCTGGCCTATAATGCCGAGCAATACCCTTTGCTCGCTCGAGGCCGCTCATGTCGGACACCGCATTGCAGTTCGCCGCCGCGCTTTCCTTGAACGCCGATCCGCGGGCGGCCGTGCGCGAGGCGTGTGACGAAATTCGCGACCGGCTCGGCGGCACGATCGACCTCGCATTGGCGTTCTATTCGCATCGCTACGGCCCTGCGGTGGCCGAGTTGCCGCAACTGCTCGACGACGCTTTGCACGCCGGGACGATGCTCAGTTGCAATGGCGAGTCGATCGTCGGGGGCTTGCGTGAAGTCGAAGAGGGGCCGGCCCTGAGCGTATGGGCTGCGCGCCTTCCCGGCGTGAGCGCCACTCCCATGCACTTGGAATTTCAACGTACGCCGGAAGGCCCGACGATCGTCGGCTGGCCCGAGGCGCTCGCCGGCCCGTGGCCCGCGGGTGCGGCGCTCGTTGTACTAGGAGAGCCTTTTAGCTTCCCGGCCGACTGGCTACTCGAGCGGCTGAATTCCGACCGGCCGGGCGTGCCCGTAATCGGCGGCATGGCGAGCGGCGCGCCAGGGCCGGGGAAGAACCGCGTGGCGATCGGCAAGCAATCGTACACGAGCGGCGCCGTTGCAGTGCTGCTGCACGGCCCGTTGAGCGTGAAGACCGTGGTTTCGCAAGGTTGCCGACCGATCGGGGCTCCGATGGTCATCACGAAATCCGAACAGCAGTGGATCCAGACCCTGGGCGGACGGGCGCCGCTAGAGATCATTCAAGAACTCTTCGCCGGACTCGACCCCGAAGAGCGGGCCCTGATGCAGCGCGGCTTGCACATGGGGCGCGTGATCAACGAATACCAAGCGACGTTTGGACCCGGCGACTTCTTGATTCGCAACTGCCTCGGCGCGGAACGGGAGACCGGCGCATTGGCGGTCGGCGAATTTATGCGGCCCGGGCAGACGGTGCAGTTTCACGTGCGCGACGCCGCGAGCGCCGACCGCGAACTGCGCGAGCTGCTCCATGCGGCAGCCGGCGGCTTCACACCGCTCGGGGGCCTGCTCTTCACCTGCAACGGTCGCGGCTCACGCCTCTTCGACACCGCCGACCATGACGCCGGACTCGTGCAGCAACAATGGCCCGGCCTGCCGTTGGCCGGCTTCTTCGCGCAAGGGGAACTCGGCCCCGTCGGCGGGAAAAATTTCATGCACGGCTTCACGGCAAGCCTCGGCCTCTTCGGCCCGCCGGAAGCGTGACCAATTGCCGAATTTCGGTTTGCCTCCCCTCGCCCCTTGCGGGAGAGGGGCCGGGGGTGAGGGGTCGCCAATGTTTTGACGCATACTAAGATCAGCGCATGACCACGCCGCTTACCACCGTCGTTTGGCTTCGGCTCGACCTGCGACTCGCCGACAATCCCGCCTTACACCTGGCGGCGGAACGAGGCGGCCCGGTCGTTCCGCTCTTTATTTGGTCGCCCGAAGAAGAGGGCGTGTGGCAGCCGGGCGCCGCCACACGTTGGTGGCTGCATCATTCGCTGGCCGAACTAAGCGAGCGATTCGCGAAGCTCGGCTCGCCGCTGATCATCCGCCGTGGCGCGGCGCTCGAAGTGTTGCAATCGGTCGTCCGTGCTACGGGCGCCGACGCCGTGTATTGGAATCGTCGCTACGAGCCGGAACTGATCGCGCGCGACAAGCTCGTGAAAGCCGCGCTTGTCGCCGACGGTCTTCAAGTGCAAAGCTTCAACTCGGCGCTGCTCCGCGAGCCTTGGACCATCGCCACGAAGCAGGGGAAGCCCTATCAGGTGTTCACGCCGTTTTGGCGAGCGTGCGTCGCCTCGGCAAACGAGGCGCCGGAGCGCGAACAAGAGCCGGTCGACGCCCCGCGCCAACTCGCTTCACCATCCCATTTGCCGAAATCCGACACGCTCACGAGCCTCGGACTACTGCCGAAGCTCTCCTGGGCCGACGAGTTTCCAAAGTTCGCCCGCCCAGGCGAGTTGCACGCGCTCAAGCGGCTGCAGGAGTTTCTCGCCGACGGTGTACTGGAGTACGATCACGAGCGCGACCGGCCCGATCATCTCGGCGTTTCGCGACTCTCGCCGCATTTACACTTCGGCGAACTCGGCCCGCGGCAGATTCGCGAAGCCCTGCAGCTTTACGCCCACGCCGGCGACGCACGGCGCAAGAAAGCGGCGGAAGGCTTTTTGCGGCAGATCTATTGGCGTGAGTTTGCACATCACTTGCTCTACCACTTTCCGCACACGCCCGAGCAACCGCTGCGCGACGAGTTCGCACGGTTTCCGTGGCTCAAGAACTACAAGCAGTTGAGCGCTTGGCAACAGGGGCGCACCGGTTATCCGATCGTCGACGCCGGGATGCGGCAATTGTGGCGCACCGGCTGGATGCACAATCGCGTGCGAATGATCGTTGCGTCGTTTCTCGTGAAGGATCTGCTGCTGCCTTGGCACGAGGGGGCGCGTTGGTTTTGGGACACGCTTGTCGACGCCGACTTAGCCAACAACACGCTGGGCTGGCAATGGACGGCCGGCTGTGGCGCCGACGCGGCGCCCTATTTCCGCGTGTTCAATCCCACGAGCCAAGGAGAGAAGTTCGACCCTGTGGGAGACTACGTCCGTCGGTACGTGCCGGAGTTGGCGAAGTTGCCTGCCAAATGGATCCATCGCCCGGCAGAGGCTCCCCGGGAAGTGCTGGAAGCCGCCGGCGTGACGTTGGGAGAAACGTATCCGTCGCCGCTCGTCGACCACGCCGAAGCCCGCGAGGCGGCCTTGGCGGCGCTCCAGACCTTGCGCAAGTAATCGGTTCGCGAGAGTTGCCGACCATTTTTGCCCTCGCGAGTCGGCCCCGGCTTTGCGATAATTACTGCACGACTTTTTGCGACGGCACCCCTCGCGCGGACTCCCCACCATGTCGCCCCTCGAAGGCAAGCGTTATCTGGTTTTCGTAGACGACGTTTACGAAGACCTGGAGCTTTGGTACCCGAAGCTCCGGCTGATCGAGGCCGGAGCGGTCGTTACGGTGGCGGGCCCGAAGGGGGGCGTCCGTTACGAAGGAAAGCACGGCTATCCTTGCACTTCCGACGCCTCGTTTGCCGATATGGAATCGGCCGATTTCGACGGCGTGATCCTCCCCGGCGGGTTCATGCCCGACAAACTCCGGCGCGATCAGAAAGTGCTGGAACTGGTGCGCGAGTTCGACGAGGCGAAGAAGCCGATTGCGGCCATTTGCCACGGCGGCTGGATTGCAATTTCCGCCGGCGTGTATCGCGGCGTGCACGTGACCGGCTCGCTCGGCATCAAAGACGACCTGGTAAACGCCGGCGCGATTTGGGAAGACAAGCCGGTCGTCGTCGATCGGCATTTCATCTCGAGCCGGAAACCGGATGACCTTCCGGACTTCTGCCGCGGCATTTTGGAAGTGGCCGTCGGCGCCAAATGAGTCGGCACGAACTTAGTTCGCCAACAACAAACCTCAACAAGTTAACGACGACAGGAGTAACCCATGGTCAGTGCGCTCATCGGAATTCTGCTTATTTCCATCCCGCTCTTCGGCGTGATTTACATCGTCGGCCGGCTTACGCTCACCGAATAGGCCTATCGCGTCTTAGGCGCAGCAGAGCGAGCGGCGGGGTTGATCCCCGCCGTTTGAATTCCGTTTGCCATCGGCCGCCGAACGGGAGACTAGCTTTTGTCGCCGCGAATGTCGTCGAGCGAGCGCCCCAGACGACGGCGCGGCTTCGCAGCGGCCGGTTCATCCGCCACGGCCACACCGGCGCGGCTCGATTCGGTCGCCACGGCGCCTGCGGCCGGGTTCTGTTTCAGCATCGAGAGCAAGTGCGGATTGATATTCTGGTTCCCTTCGACCGCGCCGATTTGATCGACGGCGTCGGAGAAACCAAGCAATACCGCGCGACGGACGTTGTCGCGAATCCAGCCGTAAACGTTGAGGTTACTCATCTTCGCTTCCTTGCGTTGAGTACGAACTTTGCAAAACTGCGGGCCGGAAGAATAACGGCCGATTGCGAACGCCGAAAGGTCGATTTGCGGCACTTTTTCCCGGCCTAACGTCTTACAATGCCTGCGGTTATCATGAGTGCGCATCGACGCGACGCGTCGGCATCTTGAATTTTGTTCGACTTCCGCCCGCACTCCCCAGCGCCGATGCCCACCGCCGTAGAATCCGACTCCATGTCCGCGTCGCGCCGTCCGACGCTCGGCGCGCGCTGCAGGCACGCCGCACGGAGCGCAAGTTTTTGGGCCGTCGTGGTCTACATCGTCTCGCGGATCGGCTTCTACGCTTTTTTCTCCGCCGCGACGTCCGATATTTGGGTCTACCTCAACTACGTGGTGCAGGGGGTCGATTACGGGCGGACGCCGTACTTGCAGAGCCAGCCGTCGTCGCTGCTGCTGCGCGATATCAAAATCATCGAATACCCGCCGACGGGCTATTGGGTGATGGCGCTGCCCCGAATGCTTTCCCATTGGCGCATGCCGCCGGAGCCTACCGATCCGGCCTTAGCCGACGCCTACGGGCAAAAGCTGCTGCTGCATTATGCGCACTACGACTACGGCTTTCGCGGCTTGATGCTGTTGTTCGACATCGGCGCGTTCTCGCTGTTCGCGCTGATCCTGCGTCGCCGTCGGCCGGAGTATCTCGCGTGGGGGCTTTGGGGATATGTGATCGGCACCAGCGCGCTCGGTTACGTGCTTCTGGAGCGTTTCGACATCTGCCTAACGTTTTGCCTGATGGCGTGGGCCTACTGTTGGCTCCGGGCCGACGACGCCTCGCCGAAGAGTTGGCTCTGGTCCGTCGCTTCTTATGCGGCGCTCGGGCTGGGAATCAGCCTCAAGCTGATTCCGGTCATTATCGTGCCGTTTCCTTTGCTCGCCGATCTGCACTCGCTGTGGCGCAAACCGCGCAACTTGCGTTTGCTGGCCGGTCCCGTTGCTTTGTGCGTGACGGGGCTCGGACCATTCGCATACTACTATGCGCTCGTCGGCGACGACTTGTGGAACATGTTTGAGTTTCACACGGTGCGCGGGGTGCAAATCGAGTCGTCGTACGCCACGGTGATGATGCTCGCGCTCCCGGCCGATCAACTTCGTTGCTACTACGGCTACGGGTCTTGGAACCTGGGAGGAGCCTGGGAGGCGGATCTCTTGGTGATCTCGTCGTGGTTGCTCCCCGCCGTGCTGCTGCTCTTCGGATTTCGCGCGCTATTCGCGCCGGCGCTGCGCGAAACATTCGATCGCTCGGCCGCGTATCGCTGGGCCTGCGTCACCATTCCCACGGCCACGCTGCTCGCGAAAGTATTCTCGGTGCAGTATCTGCTTTGGGCCGTGCCGATGCTGCTGCTAGCCGGGACCGAACTGCTTCCACGGCGCGGCTTCTATGCCCTCGTTGCCGGGAGCATCGTCGCTTGCGGTCTCACCGGCCTACTCTTTCCGCACCACTACCTCGATCAGATGTACGCCTTGCCGTATTCGGCGGAGAACCCGCCGCCATTCACGCTGATCGAGCACCGCCGGCTTATCGACAACGAACGGGGCGAACCCATTCTTTCCGGCGATCTTTCCACCGCCGCCCCGCGCACGATGATGACGGCGCGCAATGTGATCTTCGCGGCTCTCTGCGCCGCAGTGACCGTGGCAGTCATGAGGCGCAGACGCTGAAGTGGGGGAATGCCCTACTCAAACCGTACGACTAAGTCGCCGGTTTCCACATGGCTGCCGGCCTGCACGGTGACTTCCGCGACCTTGCCGTCACGTTCGGCGTAGAGCGTCGTTTCCATTTTCATTGCTTCGAGCGAAAGCAGCTTCGCCCCCTTGGCAACCTTGTCGCCGACGCGCACCGCGACGTTCACCACCATGCCCGGCATCGGCGCGCCGACTTGCTGCACGTTCGCGGCGTCGGCCTTCGGACGATGCTCGGCCACGGCCTTTTGCGACTTATCGCGAACGTTTGCTTCGCGCTGCTGGCCGTTGAGCTCGAAAAAGACGTTGCGATGGCCGTCCGGTTGCGGATCGCCGACGGTGAGCAGCTTCACAATGAGCTTCTTCCCTTCTTCGATCTCGACCGTAATTTCTTCCCCCAATTGCGGGCCGTAGAAGAACACGGGGGTCGGCAGCACGCTTAGGTCGCCGTAGGTTTCTTGCTGGGCGAGGAAATCGCTGTAGACGCGCGGGTAGATAAGATACGTCACCACGTCGCGCTGCGACGGCTTCTTACCGGTCTTCTTCTCAAGCTCCGCGGCGGCCGCGGCAAAATCAGCCGGCGGCAAGTTCGCGCCCGGTCGACCCTTCAGCGGCTTCTCGCCGCGCAGAATCCGTTTCTGTATCGCTTTCGGGAAACCGCCCGGCGGCTGGCCCATGCGGCCGGAGAGCAAATCGATCACCGATTCGGGGAACGACAAGTCGCGGCGTTCGTCGAGCACGTCGGCTTCGGTGAGATTGTTGGCAATCATGAAGAGCGCCATATCGCCGACCGCCTTCGACGACGGCGTGACCTTCACGATGTCGCCGAGCATCTGGTTGACGTCGGCGTACATCCGCGTGATTTCGTGCCAACGATGTCCTAGGCCCACGGCCTGCGCCTGCTCGAACAGGTTCGTATACTGTCCGCCCGGCATTTCGTTGTGGTAGACGTCGGCGGTGCTCGCCTTCATATCGCTTTCAAACGGCGCGTAAAACTCGCGAACCACTTCCCAATATTCGGACGTGAGCTGCAGTTGCTCGGCGTCGAGGCCCGTATCGCGCTTCGTGTAGCGCAGGGATTCCACAATCGAGTTCAAATTAGGCTGCGATGTCAGTCCGGAAAGCGGCGCAAAGGCGGCGTCGGCGACGTCGAGCTTTTGTTCCGCTCCCTTAAGGACGGCGGCCGCCTGCACGCCGCTGGTGTCGTGCGTATGGAAATGGATCGGAATGCCGATCTCTTGCTTCAGCGTTTTGACAAGTAGTTCCGTGGCGTACGGCTTGCAAAGGCCGGCCATGTCTTTAATGGCCAGCATGTGCGCGCCCATCTTTTCGAGCTCTTTCGCAAGCTCCACATAATACTTCAGGTCGTACTTGGTCTTCGATTTGTCCAGCACGTCGCCCGTGTAACAGATGGCCGCTTCGCAAATGGCGCCGCTCTTGATCACGGCGTCCATCGCCACTTTCATGTTCGGCAGCCAGTTGAGCGAATCGAATACCCGGTACACGTCCATGCCGGCCTGCGTGCTTTCCTGCACGAACGTCTTCACCACATTGTCCGGATAGTTCGCGTAGCCGAGCGCGTTCGAGGCCCGCAGCAACATTTGCGTCAGAATGTTCGGCATCTTGGCGCGGATGTCGGCCAGCCGCTGCCAGGGGCATTCGCGCAAGTAACGCATCGCCGTGTCGAAGGTCGCGCCGCCCCACATTTCGACGGAGAACAGGCCTGCGTGATTCCGGGCATAGTGCTCGGCGATGCGCAGCATGTCGTAAGTGCGGAGCCGGGTCGCCAGGAGCGATTGATGCGCATCGCGCATCGTCGTATCGGTGAGCAACAGCCGGTCTTGTTTCAAGACCCATTGCGAGAACTTCTCGGGGCCCAGCTCGAGGAACAAATCCCGCGTCCCCTTCGGAAGCGGCTGCTTGTGGTCGAGCTCGGGTACCGGCGCCGCATCGCGGCGCGTAGCGGCGGGCTTGCCTTTGATCGTCGTATTACCGTTGACGATGGTTTCGCCCAGGTAATGAAACAACCGCGAGGCGCGGTCTTGCCGCGGCTGAAAGTGAAACAGCTCGGGCGTTTCGTCCAAAAACCGCGTTGTGCACTGGCCGGCAAGGAACTTGTCGTGCGTGACAAGGTTGATCAAAAACGGAATGTTCGTCTTCACGCCGCGAATGCGGAACTCCTGCAGGCAGCGCTCCATACGGCGGGCCGCTTCCGTAAATTCGCGACCGGACGTGATCACCTTCACCAAGAGGGAATCGTAGTACGGCGTGACCACCGCACCTGAGAACGCGCTGCCCGCATCAAGCCGCACGCCGGGGCCGCCTGAGGAGCGGTAGTGCGACAGCCGACCGTAGTCGGGCAGGAACTTATTGAGCGGATCTTCCGTGGTCACGCGGCATTGGATGGCGTAGCCGTTGGTGCGGATCGCTTCTTGCGACGGCAGGTTGATGAGCGGATCGGCCAGCGTACGCCCTTGGGCCACGAGGATTTGAGTACGGATCAAGTCGACGCCCGTCACTTCTTCCGTGCAGGTATGCTCGACCTGGATACGCGGGTTGACTTCGATGAAATAGAACTTGTCGGTATCGGAATCGACGAGAAATTCGACGGTGCCGGCGCTCTGATAGTTTACCGAGTGCCCGACGGCTAGCGCGGCCTGGCAGATTTCGTTGCGCAGGGTCTCATCGAGATTGATAGACGGCGCGATTTCGACGACCTTCTGATGCCGCCGCTGCAGTGAGCAATCGCGCTCAAATAAATGCACAAGCCGGCCATGCTTGTCGCCCATGAGCTGCACTTCAATGTGCCGCGGCCGTTGGATGAATTTCTCCAAGAACACGTCGGTGCTGCCGAACGCGTTCAGGCTTTCGCGCTGCGCCTGCTCCAAGGCATTGGCCAAATCATCCGGTTTCGGGACCACGCGCATGCCGCGGCCGCCGCCACCCTTGGCCGCTTTCAGAAGCACCGGGTAGCCCAACTTTTCGGCCAGCTTCTTGGCTTCGTCAGCGTTCTTCAGCGGCTCGTTCGATCCGGAGAGCACCGGCACTCCGGCGGCGCGCGCAATGCCGCGGGCCGTGATTTTGTCGCCGAGCTTTTCTAGAATCTCCGGCGACGGTCCGCAGAACGTGATGCCGGCCCGTTCGCAAGCGCGCGCCAGATCGGGGTTTTCCGAGAGGAAGCCGTAGCCGGGATGGATCACGTCGACGCCGTGCGCCTTGGCGATATCGATGATGCCGTCGATATCGAGGTAGGCCCGAATCGGTTCGCCCGGCTTGCCGATCTGATATGCTTCGTCCGCTTTGAAGCGATGCAGCGCGAAGCGATCTTCGTGCGAGTAGATGGCGACCGTTTTGATGCCCAGCTCATGAGCGGAACGGAAGACGCGAATCGCAATTTCGCTTCGGTTGGCGACCAGCAGCTTTTTGAAAGTCTTGATCACGGGACGTGGTTCGCGGTGGGGTGTGCTCGAAGGGCGGGCCGCGGCTCAAAGAGCACGCCTACGCGGCCCGCGCAGAACTCGAAAGTTTACCGGTCGGCACTGCGTGCCGGTAGTGGCGAAAACGGGAGTCGGAGCGGGCTAGGGCGACATCACTTGCCACGGTTGCCCGACCGTTACAGATGCCCGAATTCCGGCGTCGGGAGACTTCGCCGGGCGACAGGCTTACCGCTACGTCAGTTCTTTCGGCTCCAGCGTCACATGCCGGATGCGCGTGCGGTTCGCCGTGTAGGTGATGTGCAGCGTGGCGTCGGCGGCTTGAATCACCGCGGGATACGAGTACTCACCCGGTTCTTGTTCGAGCACGAGCGACTGTTTCCAGGTCGCGCCGTCGTCGGTGCTGACGGCCAAGGCCAGCGGCGTTCGGCCGATATGCGACGGGTTGTAGACGAGCACGTGCCGGCCGTCGGCCATAGTGACGGCGTCGATGCCGGAGTTGGGGTTCGGCAGCCCGGCGATTTCTTGAGCGGGCGACCAAGTGAGGCCGGCGTCGCGGCTCGTGGCCATGCACACTTGCCCGATGCTCCGGCTGCGGGCCAAGAGCAGAACCGAGCCGTCGCGACGCTTGAGCAGCGTCGGCTGGGTGACGCCGTGCGCGGTTTTCGGATGATAGATCGGGCCGTGGCGCGTCCAATTGCGACAGCCGTCAACGCTTCGGTCGACCCAGCAGGCCCAACTTTTGTACGACTCGACCGAAGTGGGCGAGAGGACGGTGCCGTCGTCGAGCTGTAGCGGCTTGTTCTTGCTCGGCCCGAGCAGCCCGGCCGGCATGATGTAGCTTTCGCCCCAAGTGCGGCCCGCGTCTTTGCTGCGGCGGAAGAAACCCGACCACGACTGAGGGCTGCTACCGACTTTGTAGTAGAGAATGAGTTCGCCGCTCTTGCGCTCGCGGAAGAGCACCGGGTTCCAACAGGGGACGCCTTGTTCCTGGGCGACGACGTCGGGCTGCGTCCAGCGGATGCCGTCTTCCGAGCGCGCGGTCCAAATGCGCACGTCCGGAGCTCCTTCTTGCGTGCCGGCGAACCACGCTGCGAGGTATTTGTCGGGCTCGCATTCGACGATGGTCGAAGCGTGGCACGCGACGAACGGCGCGGTTTCGAAGATGTAGCGACGATCCATGTGTCTTAGCTAACGGTCGGCGGTGTGGCGCGGTCAAAATTCAAGTTTACCCCTCACCCCCGGCCCCTCTCCCGCAAGGGGCGAGGGGAGACGGAATCATGCGGCCTCGGCAGTCGGCTTTTCGTCGGCCGAACGGTCGAAGAACGACACGGCGAACAGCACCATCACGGCAGCGGCACCGGCGGCGGGAAACAACCAGAAACTGCGCCAGTCCATCGTGGTGCCGGTCGTTACCTTTTGTTGGATGACGCCGGAAAGATTGGCGCCGATAAAGCTGCCCACGCCGAGCGTGACGAAAGCGATAAAACCTTGTGCGGCACCACGAATGCGCGAATCGGCGACCCGATCGACGTACATTTGTCCGGTGACAAAGAAGAAGTCGTAGCATATACCGTGCAGCAGGATGCCGGCGTAGAGCATCGGCATGTTGGGGCCGCCTCCTTCGCCCGGCGTGAAACCGTAGGCGAACAGCGAATAACGCAGGGCCCAGCAAAGCATGCCGACGAGTAACATGTACTTCACGCCGAGCCTGACGAAAAACAGCGGCATGAGCAACATGAAGAACACCTCGGACATTTGCCCCCAGGTCATCTTTGCCGCGGCATTTTCGACGCCGATCGCGTTGAGAAACGCATTCGTGTAGTTGTAATAAAACTGCAGCGGAATGGTGATCAAGAACGAGCCGAGCACAAACACGGCGAACGACGGTCGCTTGAGCAAACGCAAAGCATCGAAACCGAGGATGTCGCCGATGGTGACGTCGGTGCCGCGATTCTTCGGAGGGGTGTGGGGCAGTACTAAGCAGTAGACGCCAAGCGCCGCCTGCGCGATGGCGGCGATGAGCATCGGATAAGTCGTCGGCTCGATGCTGACGCCTGCGGCATCGGAACCGAAGAATTGCAGTGCGCCATCGACCAAGCGAACGTGCCGGCCGATCATCCACCCGGCCACGATCCAGCCGAACGTACCGAAGACGCGCACGCCGGGAAACTGCTTACCCGGATCGGTGAGATGATGAAACGACAGGGAGTTGGAAAGCGCCAACGTCGGCATGTAGCAAACGAAGTAGCCGATCAATGCGGCATAGATTAGGCGTTGGTCGGTGAGCGTGGAAAGATAATAGAGGAATCCGGCCCCCGCCAGATGAAGCACGGCCAGAATGCGCTCCGACGAGAAGAACCGATCGGCGATCATGCCGACGAAGAAGGGCGCGATCATGCCGCCGATAGAAGCCGTGCCGTAGGCGATGCCGATGAAGCCGTCTTCAAAAATCGTCGCCCCTTCTTGGCCCGTGTTGCTCAGGATGTACGTTCCTAAGGTGACGAACCACGCACCCCAGACGAAGTATTGCAGGAACATCATCACGGAAAGCCGGGCGCGAATGTTCATCGGCAACGGCAAACTTGATCCGGCTTCGGCAGCGTGCGACATGGGGTTCTCGGCGGGATTCGCTATTGGTGGGGCGTGAGACGGAGCAGGCAAGCGACGGCGAGAGTATAACCCGCGGTTACGGAATCGTCACGCATAGTGACATGCCGAGGGCTCCGGCCGACGCTTGCCGGTGAGGTGCGCGGGGCATAGTCTATCGCAAGCCTCGAGCTCCGCGTTCCTTCGGAAGCCCTCGTCATGCCGAGCCTTCTCGCACGGGTTTGCCGTACATTGCTACTTCTCTCGGCGTTGCTCCTCTTGGCTCCGTGCCAAACCGGCATCGCGGGCGAGCCCCCCAGGCCGAACATTCTTTTGGTCGTGGCCGACGACATGCGGCCTGACGCCGTTTCCGCCTTGGGAAACCCGGCGATTCGCACCCCCGCGCTCGATGCGCTGGTGCGGCGCGGCACGTCGTTCGTCAACGCCACCTGTGCGTATCCGATCTGCGTCGTGAGTCGGGCCGAGTTGCTCACCGGCTGCACGGCGTTTCGAGCGCTCAAGCCGTATCCTTCGGGCAAGCTCAATGACCAGCTAACGCCTTTGCCCAAGGTGCTGCAAGCGGGCGGCTACCGCACGGCGTATGTCGGCAAATGGCACACGACCGGCACGCCCCACACTTGCGGCTATGAGCAAACACGCGGCTGGTACGGAGCCGGCGCGGGCAAGCTGCCGCTGACGAACCCGACGGATCATCGCGGCCATCCCGTCACCGGCTACAACGGCTGGGTCTTCAAAGACGACGCCGGCAAACCGCGGCCGGAGCTCGGCGTCGGGCTCACGCCAAACATCAGCGAACAGTTTGCCGACGCAGCGATCGAACTGATGGAGCGACCTGCCGACTCGCATCCGTTTTTCATCCATGTGAATTTCACCGCGCCGCACGACCCTCGCTTATTGCCGCGCGGCTATAAGGCCTCTTACGACGCGGCGAAGCTGCCGTTGCCGAAGAACTTTGTGCCTGACCACCCTTTCGAACACGGCAACTTGCATGGTCGGGATGAAGTGCTGTTGCCGCGACCGCTCACGCCCGAACTCATTCGCAATGAGCTTGCGGTGTACTATGCGCTGATCGAGCACTTGGACGCCCAGATCGGCCGAATTACCGCGGCGCTGGAGAAATCAGGCCTGACGAAGAACACGATCGTCATCTTCACAAGCGATCACGGTCTCGCACTCGGCAGCCACGGGCTCACCGGCAAGCAAAACATGTACGACCACACGATTCGCGTGCCGCTCATCATGGCCGGGCCGGGCGTCGACGCAAATCGTCGCACGGACGGGCTCTGCTATCTGCGTGATCTCTATCCGACGATTTGCAATCGGTGCCAAGTTCCCGCGCCGGCGAATCTCGACGGCCGGGACCTCACGCAGTTGCTTACGAACGCCGATGCCTCGGGCCCTCATCACTACGTCTTCGGCTACTTTACCGACACGCAACGAATGATCCGCTCGGAACGGTGGAAGCTCATTCGCTATCCGAAGATCGGCCGCGAGCAGCTATTCGATCTCAAGTCCGATCCTGACGAACTGCACGACCAGATCGGCGACCCGGTATACAAGGACGTCGCCGACGATCTGCGAGCGAGGCTAACCACGTGGCTGCGCGAACACGGCGACTCATTGCAGGCCGTCGACTCAGCGAAGCCCTAAATCGACCACGGCGTCGGCCAGCGAGAAGTGGGCGTGGAGCGGTTGCTCGACCGGATCGCCACGTTCCACGGTGCGGATCACAAGTTGCGTGTCCATGGTCGACTCGGCGCCGTTGCCGCGGAACGTGCCGCACGTGGGGGCCGCGAGAATCGGCGAGGCCGAAGCGGCCAGCGCCACATGACGATCTGCGACGGCGAGGCCGGCGGTCGGATCGTAGCCGCGCCAGCCGGCGCCCGGCAGATACACTTCGCTCCAGGCATGCAGAAATCGGCGACCTTCGGAATCTTCTCGTTCGTGATAGCCGCTCACGAAACGCGCCGCCAGGCCGACGCTGCGGCAGATCGCGTTGAACAGTTCCGTCAGGTCGCGGCAGGTTCCGCTTTTTTCGCGGAGCGTTTCAGCGGGCTCCAGCGGCGGCCCATCTAAGCGCACGTAGCGAGGGAAGTTGGCGTTGAGCCAAAGCGTGAGCTCGGTCAAAAACGCGGGGAGCCGACCGCCGCTTATCTTCAAGATGTGATCGGCGGCGGCGACGACCTCCGGATCGGCCGGCCCTTGTTGCAGGTAGGGAGTCAGCGCGAGGCGCACCGCCTCGTTGTATCGCAGCGGCGCCGTGAGGCCTTCGGGACTGAGCAAATAGTCGAACGGGTTCGTCCGCAACGTTTCGACGACGCTCGACACGACAATCGAGAGCGCCGTGGCCGGTTGATCGAACCAGACCTGCGTCGACGTGTGGCCGTCGACGTCGACGTAGTCGGACATGCCCGCCGGCTGCGGATCGATCCACAGATTGTAGCGGAGCAAGCGCTGCGCCGCGTCTTCGCGCGGCCGCAGGCGAATAGTCATCGGTTCGCAAAATACCGGCCGCGTGTAGCGATACCGGGTCGCATGCTTAATGTGAAACTGCATCGAAGGCGGAAGCTTACTCGAAGTGGTGTCGATCAGAACGGGAGCGTATCGATTCCGCCTAAGGAACGTACGTAGGCACGGCGCGCAAGGCCGTGGAATTGCAATGAATCAGAACCGCGTTCGGTCGACTATTTGGCGAGGACCGCGCCGTTGCTAGCCGCCGGACTTGTTTGAAAGAACGAATCGCTGATGGCCGCGCCGACCGCATTCAGCTTGTCTTGGAAACCGTCGAGATATTCGTGCAGACCGCTTTTGATAATGTCGTCGACCTGTGCATAGTCGAGATCCGCGCTTAGTTGGCCCATGCGGCGTTCCGCTTCGTTGCGGAAGTGCGAATGCGAGGTGCCGAGAATCGCCAGGAGCGACTCTTCCGCTTCGCTGAGGCAGAAGCGAATCGAGCGGGGGAATTCGCGATCGAGCAGGAGGAAATCGACGACGTCGCGCGGCGTGATGCGGCCGCGGCTTTTGCGGTACATCTCCAACGCGCCGGCCGATTTCAACAACGCTGCCCATTGAATACTGTCGAGCGGCGTGCCGACGTCGGTCACCGTCGGCAGCAGAATGTAGTATTTGACGTCGAGAATCCGGGACGTCTTATCGGCCCGTTCGATGAGCCGGCCGACGTGCGCGAAGAACCACGCCTCGTCGCGCGAGATCGTGGCGTCGAGCAAGCCGAGGATCAGGTGACTGCTGCGCTTCACCTGATGGAAGAAGTCGTGCGGCTCCTCCAGCAGACGTTTGTCACCGGCGGAGTTCTTCACGTAGAGGTAGAACTTGTTGATTTCTTCCCACACCGCCGAGGAGATGATGTCGCGCACGGTACGCGCGTTTTCACGGGCGCCGCTCAAGCAGGCCAGCACCGAGTTGAAATTCTTCATCTCGAACGTCAAGAAGTTGATGACGTTGCGTTGGGAGAAGTTGCCGTAGTTCTCCAGAAACACTTCCTGGTCGCCGGTCGTGTAAACAAGCGGTTCCCATTGCTCGCGAACCCGGTTGCCCAGATCGAGCGAGAGGTTGTAGTTGACGTCGACGAAACGCGCGACGTTTTCGGCGCGTTCTAGATAGCGACTCATCCAGTAAACGGAATCGGCGACGCGACTGAGCATGGGTGTGCGACGAACTCAATAGAGGCAATTCGGAATCAGAGACCGCGTTTCACTACAAGCGAAGTCGTGATGCGTTACGACGTCGTTTGCATTTGTCGTTGCGTCGGACCGCTCGGCGGTTCCGGCGGCACGACGACATCGCCGGCGACGTTCGTCACGGTCGGAATGACGTCGCTGCCGAGAACCCAGGTGTCTTTGCTGCCGCCTCCCTGCGACGAGTTGACGACCATCGAGCCCTTCTTGAGGGCCACGCGCGTTAGGCCGCCGGGGAGTACGAAGATGTCTTTGCCGTACAAAATGTAGGGGCGTAAGTCGACGTGGCGTCCCTCAAAGCGATCGTCGACGAGCGACGGCACGCGCGAGAGATTGAGCATCGGCTGGGCCACGTAGTTGCGCGGGTTCTCGCGAATACGATCGGCCGCGGCGACCAGTTCTTCCGGCGTTGCTTTTGGTCCGAGCACGATGCCGTAACCGCCCGACTCGTTGGTCGGCTTCACAACGAGTTTGTCGATGTTTGCCAACACGTGCTCGCGCTGTTTTTCGTCGGAGCAGAGGAACGTGGGAACATTGGGGAGGATGATGTCTTCGCCCAAGTAGTATTTGATGATCTGCGGCACGTATGCGTACACGGCCTTGTCGTCGGCGATGCCGGTGCCGGGGGCGTTGGCGAGCGCCACCTTGCCGTTGCGATACACCTCGGCCAAGCCGGGCACGCCCAAGGTCGAATCGGGACGGAAGGCGAGCGGATCGAGGAAATCGTCGTCAATGCGGCGGTAGATAACGTCGACGCGCTTCAGGCCGTGCGTCGTACGCATGTGCACGTAGCCGTCGGAAACGACGAGGTCGCGCCCTTCCACGAGTTCTACGCCCATCTGCTGCGCGAGGAACGAATGCTCGAAGTAAGCCGAGTTGTAAGGGCCGGGCGTCATCACCACGACCGTCGGATCGTCGCAACCCTTGGGGGCGACGAACTGCAACGTCTCCAACAGCTTTTCCGGATAGTCTTCCACGGCGACGACGCCGAGACCTTGGAACACTTGCGGGAACGTCCGCTTCATCACTTCGCGGTTTTCGATCACGTACGACACGCCCGACGGGCAGCGCAAGTTGTCTTCGAGAACGAAGAATTGTCCGTCGGCGTCGCGCACGAGATCCGTGCCGGTGATGTGGCACCAGACGCCGCCGGGAGGATCAAACCCTTGGCAGGGGCGCAGGTAGCACTTGCCCGATTCGACGAGGTCGGCCGGCACGATGCCGTCTTTCACGATCTTCCGATCGTGGTACAGATCGTCGATGAAGAGATTCAAAGCTCGGATACGCTGCTTCAGGCCGCGTTCCAAGTATTGCCATTCGGCATGTTCGATAATGCGGGGAATCACGTCGAACGGCCAAACCTTTTCGGTCCCGGCTTCGTGACCGTAGACGTTGAATGTGATGCCCATATTGAGCAAGGCCCGTTCGGCCGCTTGTTGGCGACGCGAAAGCTCGCCGTCGTTCAGGGCGCTAATTTTGTCGGCGAGGAGCGACGCACGCAGGCGGGGCTTGCCGGCGGCGTCGAACATTTCGTCGTAGAAGCCTTCGCTGTCGTAGGCGTCAAAGCACATGGGGTTCAGCTCTTGGCGGGGTGCGTGCGATCGGAATCGGGGCCTTCTAGTCGTCGCAGCGGGGCGAGGAATCGTTCTGCGACGAGAATCAACAGCGAGCAATTGGCAAACCGTGTGCCGCAGAATATTGCGGCGTCGTTTGTTTGACTCTGCTCGCCGACGCAGAGCATTGCGTGCACAAGGTTTACGTCGGAGCAGCTCGTGCTCGATAACAAGCAACTCCCGGCGTCGCGTAAGCACTTATGCCCGTTCGCGCGGCATTGAGCAAGAGCGTTTTGCTCAAGAGAAGTGGATTCATGCTCGTGGCGTACGCAAGCAGTCGACGTGCGGCGATTTCTGAGGCGATTTGCGAGTCGCGATGTGTGCAGCGGCAGGTTGGTAACTTGGGAAATCTTGTTCGGGGGCAAACGGCTATTGGAAGTCGCGCGAACGCTGGGCGATATCCCTTAGATTCGATGTAAGATCGACCAACCGTGCGGCCACGACGTGCACGATGGGCCCCTGCCTTTCCAAACGTCCGTCGACCAGCCACACCTTCGCGGCGCGGGCCACTTCGCGATAGCGCTGCCAAACGGCCGCGTGCAGCACGAGATTGATGACGCCCGTCTCGTCTTCGAGCGTCACAAACGTAATGCCCTTGGCCGTGCTCGGGCGCTGGCGGAGCAGCACCAAGCCGGCCGTGCGAACCAGCTCGCCATGCTTGTGCTCTGCAAGTTCTCCGGCCGAAAGGCTCTGACGCCGCCGCAATTGTTCGCGGAGAAACGAAACGGGATGGGCGCGCAGTGAAAAGCCTGCCGAACGATAATCGGCCAAAACTTCCTCGAGCGGCGTCAGCGTCGGCGGGAGCGAAGCGGCGACGGCAGGTTCGTCGTCGCCGACGCCCAGTTCGGCAAACAGCGGGCGATTCCGATCGCGCCGCTCGGCCAGGGCGCTCCAGAGGGCTGCGCGGCGATTCTCCGAGGCCAGGCGCAATGCATCGGCTCGGGCCAGGAGCAGCAGCAGCGGCTGCCCGAGGTCGGCGCGGCGGGCCAAGTCGGTCGTCGACAAGAACGGACCGGCGCGACGGGCCTCGACGATCCGCCGAGCCGCCGCTTCAGGCATCCCTTGCAGCAGCCGCAAGCCGAGCCGTACGGCCGGGGTTTCTCCGTGGATCTCGTCGCCGGGCTCCAGCGTGAGATCCCAATCGCTATGGCTCACGTCGATGGCGCGAATCGCGACGCCATGCTCCCGGGCATCGCGAACGAGCTGGCCCGGGGCGTAGAAACCCATCGGCTGGCTATTAATCAGCGCCGCGCAAAAAGCGGCCGGATAATGGCACTTCAACCAGGCCGATACATAGACCAGCAGCGCGAAACTGGCGGCGTGCGACTCCGGAAAGCCGTATTCACCGAAGCCGCAAATTTGCTGGTAGAGCCGCTCGGCAAATTCGTCGGAGATGCCGTTGGCGCGCATGCCGTCGAGCAGCTTGTCGCGAAAGGCGTCGATGCCTCCTTTGCGTCGCCAAGCGGCCATCGCACGGCGCAATTGATCGGCTTCCCCCGGCGAGAAACCCGCGGCGACGATGGCCAGCTTCATCGCCTGCTCTTGGAAGATCGGCACGCCGAGCGTCTTGTAGAGCACCTGGCAAACCTCTTCGGTGGGATACTCCACCGGCTCTTCTCCCGCGCGGCGTCGCAAGTACGGATGGACCATGTTTCCCTGAATCGGGCCGGGGCGCACGATCGCCACCTCGATCACGAGGTCGTAAAACTTCGCCGGCCGCAAACGAGGCAGCATGCTCATTTGGGCGCGGCTTTCGATCTGAAACACCCCCATCGTGTCGGCCCGCGACACCATCTCGTATACCGCCGGATCTTCCGCGGGAACGTCGGCCAGCGTGAGCTTAGGGCCACCGGCGCCTTCGATGAGCGTGAAGCATTTGCGGATCGCCGTGAGCATGCCGAGCGCCAAGCAATCGACCTTGAGCAAACCGAGCACGTCGAGATCGTCTTTGTTCCACTCGATCACGGTCCGCCCCGGCATCGCGGCATTTTCGATCGGCACCATTTCGCAAAGCGGACCACGGCTCACGACCATGCCGCCGACATGTTGCGACAAGTGTCGCGGAAAGCCGACCAATTCGCTCGCCAGCAGAATGAATTGGGCCGTCTGTCGATTGTCGAGATCGAGCCCGCCGTCTTGGCAACACTCCTGCCATTTAGTTTCCGGATTGCGATGATGGTCGACGAACGTCTTGGCCAGCGCGTCGATTTGCTCTTCGAGCAGGCCGAGCGCCTTGCCGACTTCGCGCGATGCGGAACGAGTGCGATAGCGAATGGTCACGCCGGTCATGGCGGCCCGTTCGCGACCGTACTTGTCGTACACGTATTGCAGCACTTCTTCGCGGCGCTCGTGTTCGAAATCGATATCGATGTCGGGCGCTTCGTCCCGTTCTTTGCTGATGAACCGTTCGAAGAGGACGTCGGTGCGGTCGGGGTCGACGGCCGTGACGCCGAGGCAATAGCAGACGGCCGAATTGGCCGCGGAGCCGCGCCCTTGGCAGAGGATATCTTGCGAGCGAGCGAAGCGCACGAGGTCCCACACCGTGAGAAAGTAGGCTTCGTAGTGCAGCTCCTCGATGAGCCCGAGCTCGCGCGTCACGAGGTCGCGCACCTTCACGGGAACGCCTTGCGGATAACGCTCGGCCGCCCCGTCCCAGGCCAGCTTGCGAAGGTATTCCGCCGGAGTAACGCCGACCGGCGCGAGCTCTTCGGGATATTCATAACGGAGTTCGTCGAGGCAAAACCGGCAACGGTCGGCGACTTCCGCGGAGCGCGCGATCGCGCCGGGGAGCGACTCGTAGAGCAGTTCCAATTCGTCGATCGCGTGGAGATGCCGCTCGGCGTTGGCGAACAATTCTTTGCCGCATTCGGCCACCGGACGACCGAGGCGAATGGCCGTGAGTACGTCTTGTAGCGGCCTGCGCTGGGGCGTGTGGTAGTAAACGCCGCCGGCCGCCGCGAGCGGGAGCTTTGCACGACGCGACAACGTTTGCAGCTCGGCAAACCACGCGCGGTCGTCGGGCCCGCAATGCGCCTCGGCCAAGAGATAAGCCCGATCGCCGAACAGTTCACGGTAGGCCGAAAGCTGCGAGACCGTCGGCGGCGTCGACGCCGCGGGATCGGCGAAGACGCAGGCCAGTAGTCCTTCGCCGTAGGTCGCGAGGTCGGCAAAGGTCAAATGGCATTCCCCTTTGGGAGCGCGCGATTTGCCGAGCGTGAGCAGCCGCGCCAGCCGACCGTACGCGGCCCGATCGGTCGCCAAAAGCACCGTGCTCGGGGCATCGCTCGGATGCACTTCCGCGCCGATCAGTAACTTCAGGTCGGCTTCCTTCGCGGCGGCATGTGCTTCTACGACGCCTGCGAGACTATGCCGATCAGTGACGGCCAACGCCGAGTAGCCGAGTTCGACCGCCCGCGCCACCAGTTCGTCCGGATGCGAAGCCGCACGGAGAAAGGTGAAGTTGCTCAAGCAGTGAAGTTCGGCATAGCGGAGCATCGGGGCGACCTCGTCGGAGTTAATCGAACCAACCGTGCAAAAACCAGCGGCCGCTGCGGAGTTCGCGAAAAAGCCAGCAGCGGCGACCGTCGTCGAGGAGCGCGCGGAAATAATCGCGACGCAGGCTCGGCCCGCGCCACCAACCGGTTTCCAACCGCTCGGGTCCCCAGCTTTCGACGACCTGCTGCTCGCGGCCGCCGCTCTCGAAGCGATGCGGATGCCCTTGCGGAGCGACGGCGAAAACGCGAATCGGCTGCGGGCGGGGAAGCAGCAACGTCGGACGCGGCAGAGCGTGCGACGGCACCGCATCGGCCGCAGGCGCCCCTTGGCGCGAAGCGGAGCGCTTGCGTAAAGGAGAGGCTTTCACTGGTCCATTCGTTGCCCCGTTGGTTTCACGCGGTTGCAACCACGGCACGCCCTGCCAAGCGCGCTCGGGCTGATGATCGGCACGGGGACGCACGCGTACGACCGCCTCATGGCCCAACCGGCCGGAGAGCCGTTCGACGAGCGTCGCCCACGCTTGCGATTCGACCGGCGGGGCCAAATCGGCGAAGAGCACCTGCTGTTGCACGGCGAGGGGCGATTCTTCCAACACGGCCAAACGGGTGCCGACGATCGGCTCACGCAGCCGTTCCGTTTCCAGCCGCAGCTGCAACAGGCCGAGCAAGTGATCGGCGTCGAGCGTGGGGCGCAGCAAGCCGACGACAAACCGGCGGAGCGTGTGCGATTCGCCGGTTTGCTCGGCGAGCAATCGCGCGACGCCGCGTCCTCGTTGCCGGAGCGGCTCGAGCAACTGCGGCAGCAGATGTTGCCACGCGGCCACGAGCGACTCAGCGCTCGCAATACTTCCCTCCCACGCGAGCTTGGCTTCCCACACGGGCAACGGGCGATGCGCGGCGAACAGCTCCGGTACTTTGCCGAGCGCTTGGTCGATGCGCAGCAGAAGTTCCGGAGGAAAACGCTCGGCCAAGGCTTCGCGCGGCAGCGGCAAGAGCGGCCCGATGTGCGAGAATCCCAATTCCTGCAATAAAGCCGTGGTGCCGAACGAGAGGCGCAGCGCGGCGACGGGGAGCGTCGCCAGCGCCGCCGCTTGCCGACCGGGAGGAATCACGCGGCAACGCCACGTCGCCGGTTCCTCGCTCTCGCCGCAATGCGCTACGGCCCACGCCGCGCCGAGCGTATCGGCCAGCGCGACCGTGGCAAGCAACCGGCGCTGCTCGGTCCAGGCGCGCAAGCGCTCGACGAGCGCCGCTTCGCCGCCGAAGCCGTGCGCAGTCGGGCCGACGTCTAAACAGAGCGAAGCCGACTCTCCCGCGCCGACCCAACCGATGAGCGGGCTGAACTCTTCGACGTCGTCGGCCAGCCGCGCGCGCAGCGCCCCGTCCGGCACGGTCGCGCGCGCCGCGGCATGATGCAGGGAAGCGGTTCGTTCACGCCCCGGCGGCTCGCCGTCGTGGCGAAGCCGTAGGCGGAGGCAAAGAATACGCATGGTCATCGAGGGCCACCTCGACCACTGCGCCGGGACGTCCCTGTCTGGCGCGGAGCAACGTAAGAGAAACACGCCGCCTCCCGACGGCGCACGAGGGAGCGACCAACAACCGCAAATCACTGAAACAAGCCTCGGGCTGGCGGGCCAAGTGCCGCACCACGAGCCCGACCGCACCGCTCTGCTCGGCCGCAAGTTGCCAACAGCGCAAGCGGCGCTCGTCGACGGCATCGCACTGCGTGAGCACGGCGCCGACGCCCGAAGTCCGCAGCGCTTGGTCGCAGGCCCAAAAGGCTTCGTCGTCGCGACGACAACGGACCACGAGCAATCGCTCCAGCGGCCAATCGATAGAGAGCGCGGGAGGATAGAACCAGCCGCGCCGATCGACGACGACCATCGGTCGACCGTCGCCCGCGGCCGACCGGGCTGCGTCGAGGGCCAGCGTCGTCGCGCCGCTCCCCGGCTCCGAGGCGAGCCATTCCACAAGCGTGCCGCGTCGCAAACCTCCGGCAGGGAGAAGGCGATCTACAACCTCCCGCCCGCTCGATACCACGCCCCAGGCCTTGCCGGCATTGCTTTCGACGCGACGTAGGTCTTCGCGCAGCTGCTCTAAGGTATTGGGCGTCATGAGCTTCATTCCAAAAGGGAAAGCATCCGCGCCCGCCAGTGTAGTGAACCTACGTTCACTTAAAATAACTCTTGTGGGTTGATTGCTTAAGAAGTGGATGGTGTCTTTTTGACGCAATGGGGCAATATGTTTGACGTATTCACCCCAGTGGCCTAGATGAAATTCCGCCTGCCACATTACGAATTATCGCAAATGAAAAGCTGCCTCCTCTAGCACCTTGCGCCGACACAGGTGCCGGCTCGAAGCCGTCGGTAATCGCTACTGCGCACCTTTCCAAATAGCATCACCAAAGCAGCGCTCCGAATCGTCCCGAACGAACCTACTGCTCGCGGGCACAAACATCCCTCTCGCGCCAATCTCTTACGCGTGACGCACAAGCGACGGTAACGAATTCCACGCTCCGTGCGTCTCAATCCCGGCACGACAAGAAAAGTGGGTGCCGCACCACCACCCGAATTGCGACGAATGCGCGCTAAATCGCACACACTTGTCCGAAATGGCATCGCATCATGAGCCTGAGGTCGGGCATCCCGTGGACGCGCAAACAGACAATAGCCTGTTAAGCTGCGAATAATTCACTGACTTTACATGCTTAAATAACGGAAATACGACAATCGATCCGTAAAGAAGAAGTAATTTCGATAACAGTTGACGATGTGTACACACTCCGACTAAAACGGAATGCACCCCACTCAATAAGTACCCGGCGTCGGGCCTTATCCCGCATGAATAACGAGCCGACCACACAACGCGCTACCAACCCGGGCTCAACCGCTCCGGGCAATGTCGTACGTAAATCCATTACGTCGACCCTCCTCGCCAATCAACACAAGAAGTTGCAAGACGAGGTGGAAAGCCTGATCGCCGGAGTTACGGGGGCAGATAAAGCAGCACGCGGCAAAACGGTCGCAAAGACGTCCTCGCCAACGGCCGCACCTTCTCCGAACAATTCCGTCCCAACCTCCTCGAAGCCGCAGAATTCCGGCAAAACGCCGGGATCGCTCGAACAGACGCTCCTGCAAACGGCTTTAGAGAAGCGGCGGATTCGGCCGGTAATCGACCCGCCGCCGGTTGCCGCTCCTACGAAGGCCAAGCCGGCCGACGAGAAAGCTGCCCACAAGCCGAAGCCCGCCGCCGCAGCGTCCCGTCAACCGACGCTTCCCCGTGAAAAGCGGTGGTGGGTGCAAAACGGCCAGAAAGCGGCATTGCTCAATGCGGAACAAATGGCTGCCGCCTACAGCCAAGGGCTGCTTCGCCTACCGAGCGTGCGCGTTCGTGAAGAACACGGGAACGACTGGCACCCGATCACGCGCTTCCTGCACGAGTTCTCCTGGGAAGCCGAACTCGGACACCCCGACGCACCCCCGACCGCGGCGCAACTGCAGGCCTGGAAACGCCTCGGGCAACGGTAGCCGAACGCCTGCGAAGCCCCGGCCAAATCTACTCTGGAAAGTGGGCCGGCAGTTCGGGGATAATGCGGCGTGATTTGTGGCGCCGTCTTCGCTTAGGCAAAAGTCGCCGGGAGCAATGGCGCCGTTTCTCGCCCCGAAGCTTGAGCCGTTGCGGGCCGAGAGGTCCCTCGTGAGTTACTCCATGCTACTCCGAAATAACGTTGCCGACCGGCACTCGACAGTTCGGCAAAGGCCCATACGTGAGCGCCGACGCGGATCGCAAAATCGACGTAAGTGTCGCGCACTAAATCGGCAAATTGCGCACAACGGAGCCCTCGAAGTGCGCGTCGGAGCGCTTACCAACAAGGCCGCGCACCACGGCGGGGACGTAGTGCGCACGCGGCGGTGGGCACTCGAGAGACTTACGTCGATTTCGGGCGCGGCGACCGGCAACATTTGCCGCAAACGGCGCCGCGCGCCGGTCGGACGACCATGCGAAGTGCGCAAAATGAACCTGCTCGCGCACATCGCGGCACGGAGCAGCGGGCGCACTGCGCAAGAAAAAGAAGGTACCGCGCAGGAAAATGTCTGTAAAAAGCAGCATCTGCGCAGGATCAAAAGCCGAACATCCGCCAAGCGGAGCTCGGTTCGCCGAGAAGCGGCGGGAAACGCCAAACGTCGCAACGACACGAAGCGTCAAAAGTGGGCGGTGAGGGGATCGAACCCACGACATCCACGGTGTAAACATGGCGCTCTGCCAGCTGAGCTAACCGCCCTGAGATATCGATCGTTCGATGGTAGTCGGCTGAGACAAGCTCTGTCAATCCGACGACGGCTCGACGCGCGAACTTCGCTCGAAATCAGCCGCGCGTGCCCCGCAAGCTCGCAAATCGGCGGCTTTCGCCCGCCGGCCCGCGCTCTATAATCGGCTTTCTTCGCACTCGCCATCGTCATCGGCCGGAGCTCGGGCTTTGTTGGATCTGCTGCAAATCCTCGTCACGGCGCTGCATCTTACGGCGGTTAATGCGGCGTTTGGCGGGCCGATTCTGGCTCTCTGGCTCTACATTCGATCGCGTCGTCGCAGCGATCCGCTTGCCGACGCTGTCGGCCTTCGGCTCCTGCGCGGTTCGATGCACGGCCTCTATACGGGCATGGTCCTGGGCGTTCTTTCCGCGTGGATTTGGTATACCTCGCAACCGCGCGAAGTGCTCATCGCCTTCGAATCGCTGCCGCGAAGCCGGTACTATTTCACGATCGCCGAACTCGTCTTCTCGGCCGTGTGTTTTGAAGCTTGGCTCGCACTTTGGCGCAGCGGTTCGCGCCGCACTGCGTTGGCTTACTTCCTCGCCGCCGCGGCGATTACCAACACCGTTTACCATTTCCCTACGCTGTTCTCGATTTTGAGCGTTCTTAGCACCCGACCGGCGGCCGCCGAATTGCCGCTCCGCTACGTCCACGTCTTGATCGATCCTGAGGTCGTCGCACGGGTGACGCACTTCACGCTGGCTTCGCTTGCGGTCGCCGGAGCCATGCTCATGGCGCTTGCTACGGCCAAACCTCGGCTCATCATGCGCTCTCTGGCGGCCGCCGCCGCAAACGATGCACAGGCCGTCGACTTAGCATTCGCCTCCGCTCGCCTGAAAGCGCGCGGAGCGCAAGTTGCGCTCGTCGCGACGCTGCTTCAATGGCCGGTCGGCGTCGTCGTGATGCTGCAACTTCCCGAAGCGGCCCGCGACACGCTCCTCGGCTACCACACGGCCATCACGTCGCTCTTCGCCCTCTCGCTCGGCGCGGTGGTGATGCTCATGCATCGCCTGGCCACCGCGAGCTTCGGCGAAACCTCGCCGGCCGAAGTACGCTCAGGGCTGCTTTGGCTCGGCATTACCATTGCAATGATGACCGCCGTCCGTCATCTGTCGCGCGAGCCGCTCTATCTCACGACGCGGCCGTCGGTCGCTTCGTTCGAACAGCCGGAAACGCCTCACCGGAACTCCTCACTATCGATAGGAAGTTTGTCATGAGCCTGGAACAAGTAACGCTCGTCGACCCCAAGGTCGGCTCCCAAGCGACCGTACTCGTCGGCTATGGATTCAACTGCTACAAGTTTCAGGGAGTCGTCGACGGCGCTCCCGTCGACGTGCTCTGGTCGCATCCAAACTTTGCAAGCGGTAAGGAACGCCCGTCGCATAGCGGTATTCCGTTGCTCTTCCCTTATCCCGGCCGGCTGCGGGGCACGACGTTGAGCTACGGCGGCAAGACGTATGAACTGGAAGGAAACGACACCCGCGGCAACGCGATTCACGGCTTCTGCTTGAATCGCCCTTGGAAGACGATTGAACAATCGGCCGCGCGCGTCGTCGGCGAGTTTCACGCTTCGCAAGTCGACCCGTCGATCCTGACGAAATGGCCCGCCGATTTTCGGATCGTCGTGAGCTACGAGCTCAAGGGGAACACGCTCGCAAGCACGATCACCATCAGCAATCCCGACAACAAACCGCTGCCGTATGGATTCGGATCGCACCCATACTTCCGCATTCCGCTGGGTGCCGGCGGCTCGGCGGAAAGCTGCCGTGTGACCGTACCGGTGCGAAAATACTGGGAACTCGTCAACATGCTCCCGTCGGGCAAGAAGCTGCCTGCGACCGGAGCTCACGGGCTTGCCGCCGGCCTGATGTTTCCCGAAACAAAGCTCGACGACGTTTTCACGGACGTCGAATTCACGAACCACGCGGCGACGGCGACGATTGCCGACGGCGGTAGCGGCCGAACGTTGGACGTGGTCTTCGACGATCACTTCTCGCAGTGCGTGGTCTACAACCCGCCGCATCGCGAAGCCATTTGTATCGAGCCATACACCTGTTTGCCGGACCAGTTCGCGATGGCGGAGCAGGGGATTATCGCCGCGCCGCAGACGTTGGCTCCGGGCCAATCGATGACCTGCGGTTATGAAATTCGCCTCCGCTAAACGGGCGCCGCTGGGGAGACCTCGATGTCGGACGACACGCCGAGCACCGTTTATTGGCGTGAAATCCGGATCGCCGGCGTGGTAGGCGCGCTGCTCGTTGCGCATTTCGCACTGGCCAATGCCGCCGCTTGGAACAAGTGTGCCATGTTCGACGAAGGGACGCACATTGCCAGCGGCTTCGCCGCGCGGCGGACGGGCGATTTTCGCATCTTGCCGCTCGCGATCAGTCAGCAACTCTGGATGACCTGGCCGCTGGAATGGATGCGCGCCCGGGCCCCTTCGACGGACCAACCGCTCTGGCGGCAGGCCGACAACTGGGGCTACGGTCGGCAACTGCTTTTCGAAGTCGGCAACGATCCGATGCAAGTCGTGCACCGTTGCCGGATGATGAACTCGCTCGGCAGCGTGGTACTCGGGTTGCTAGTATTTCTCTGGTCGCGGAAACTGTTCGGCGCGGCCGGCGGCTTTGTCGCACTGGTGCTCTACGCTTTCAACCCGACGGTGCTGGCGCACGCGGCGGCGGCAACGCCCGATACGTTCGGAGCGTTGGCGTTCACGGCTGCGGCGTATTCCTTGCAACTGGTGCTGGAGCGCGTGACGCTCGTACGATTACTCTGTTCGTCGCTCGTTTGGGGATTGGCGCTGACGGCGAAGTTCTCGACCGTGTTGCTGTTGCCGATCGCTGCGCTGATGCTCCTTATTCGAATTGCCGCGCCGGCTTCACTCCGCGTTCAGTTGATTCCGACGTGGTTCGGCGGGAAGGAAAGCATCGTCACGCCGCGACTGCGACGGCTACCCCACTTTCTGATGATTGCCGTCGTGCACGCCGTCGGCGCTTGGGCCGTGATTTGGGCGATGTTCGATTTCACGTTCGACACGTTTCGCGAGTTCCCCAACGATGAACGGCGCATCTACCTCGGCAGGTTTACGGAAATCGCGGCCCAGACAGGGCGATTTGAGCCGGTCCTGCGACGTGCTCACGCAATGCGGATGCTGCCCGAAGCGTACCTGTATTGCTTCGCGGAAACCGTACGCACGACCGGAGGACGCGTCGCATTTCTCGACGGCTGGTTCGGCACGCGCGGCTTTCCGTCGTTCTTCCCGCTCAGCTTTCTTTATAAGACCCCGCCGGCGTTTTTCTTCGTGCTTGCCCTCGGGCTTGCCGCACACGTGTCGCTGCGGCGATCACAAATGCAGTCCGGCTCACGCCCCCGGCAGCTGTTGTGGGTCGGCTTCTACGCAACCTATCCGCTGTGGTACATTCTCGTCGTATACGGTTACACGTCGATTACCGGTCCGTTGAATATCGGCATTCGGCACATCCTGCCGATGTTTGCGCCGTTGTTCATCATATGCGGCGTCGCGGGTAACTGGTTCAATGTTCTTGCTACCCGAGCTTCGCAGCTGCTGCGCGCGGCCCAAGTAGGGACGGTCGTCTGCCTCACACTTTATATCGGCGATACGGCGGCGGCCTTTCCCAACTATCTCGCTTACTTCAATCTCCCCTCGGGCGGACTCGACGAAGGACATCAGCACCTCGTCGACAGTTCGCTCGATTGGGGCCAAGAACTACCGGCCCTGAAAGACTGGCTCGACGAGCAAGGGATCCTCTCCGGTCCGACGAGGCCGCGTCTCTACTTGTCTTACTTCGGCACGACGCCGCCGCGCTCCGTCGGTTTTGATCCCACGCTGCTCCCCTGTTACTTTCGCCGTGAAATGCTCGACCCGACGCTGCGACAACCTTTCGAACCCCGCCTTGCACCGGGGGTTTACTGCATCAGCGCCACGATGTTGCAAACGTTGTATGTCAGCCCCTTCGAAGGACCGTGGCAACGGAGCTACGAGGAACGTTATCGAGAGTTGCTCCCTCATGCCGCCGACCTCGAACGAACCGCTTACGACCAAAAGGCTCGGGCCGAGTTGTTGAACAAGCCGAATCCGCAATGGTGGGTTCGATTCACCGACGATTTCGAGCAGGCGCGATTAGCTCGGCTCTGCGCTTACCTGCGTCATCGGCGACCGTTGCACATCGTCAACGGCGCGCTGCTGGTCTACCGTCTTTCTGCGGCAGAACTCGATGAAGCGCTACGCTTCGAAGTGAGCACGGCTCCTAATAGAGCAGGGCCGGACGCACCGCTTGCTTATGATTAACGCCGCGAGTAACTCACAGCGCGGCCGTCTTACTTGTAGCCGTATTGCGGATTGCGCGGATCGAAGTCGGCGTCGGTCAGACCGACGTTCAGCTTCATGTTCGCATATGTGTATTCTTCGGCCAACGGCGGCCCTTCTCCGGGACGGCGCGGCCAGTCGTACCCTTCGTACCGAATCGGCACGTTCAACTCGTCGTCGACGTAGAGTCGCGTCATCGAGTAGACGAACTCAGGACGCTTCGTCGGATGCGAGACTTGGATGCAGGTGCAAACGCGATCGTTGACCCGAGCTTTTTCAATGATGCGGACTTCGGTTTCGCCGGTCTGCATATCGCTGTACATCCCCTTGAGGTAGCGGCCCAGCAAGTTCTTGATGCCGAACGACGTAATGGGGTAGCGATTGCCGTCCATCGCTTGCGAATCGTTGGGGGCCAGCGACAGCGTTCCGACCAGCGTCTGTTTGAAGCCGACCGGATGTGCGACGATGTGGCCGTTGTTGCGCCCTTCGACGTAGATTGCTTCCTGGCCGCGCACGTCTTGATCGAGGAAGTACATGTATACGCTCAGCGGCGCCGGGCGCGATTTGACGAACATCGTTTGCTGATCGAGCAACTTGCCGTCGACGACTTCGCGCTTCTTAAACGTGCAGGTGTAGTCGCGCAAGCCTTCCATTTGTCGTAAAGCGTCTTCGCCCCACGCGATGACCGGCGCCACCGGATTGCCGTCGGCCGATCGTTGAATCAGGATCGCCGTGCCGTGAAGTTCGGGCTGCGCGACAGGCGGCGCAACAGCTGCGGGACTTGGAACCTCCGCAACCGGCGGTTGCTGTTCATAAACAGGCGTGGTTGACGCCAGCGCGTTGTTTACCGGCGGCGCAACCACGTTCGGCAATACCGGATTCGGTGGAACGATGGTCGAAGGGACGGCAGCCATATGGCCGGCTTCCGGATACGCCGGAGCGATCGGAAGCGTCTGCACCGCCACCGGGATGGGCGTCGGCACGGGCGTCATCGTTCCCAGGCCCAAGTTCGGACCGGCGGGCGCGCTCGACGCGGTGTGGCTTCCGCCGAGCAGCGTGGCACGCGGTCGCCCTTGTCGCCAGAAAGGATTTCCTTCGGCAAGATAGGCGCGACCGCTTGAAACGCCGACGCTTCCGTACACTTCTGCCGGTGCGCCGGTCGACGGATACCCTTGTTGAGCGAAGACGACGCCCGACGCACTTGCGAAGGCGCCGAGAATGAACGCGGCAATTTGATTGCGAGAAATTGCGCGAGCAGAGCAGATTCGATTCATCGAACTTAGGCCTTCCGTGGCACTCGTGCTGGACAATTCACCGCCGTCTCGCCTCCGGCGGTCCTGGCAACTAGAATTCGCTCCGCGAAGTCTGCTGCGCCGGCTAAATGAGCGCGACTGGGGTGGTCGCGCGAATTGTAGCCGGATTCTGTTTTTCTGCGGAGGTCAGCTTGTCCCCCTTATCTCTCCAAATCGAATGTATTGAATCCCAACCTTTTGCGGAAAACTCCTATATAGCACACTTTAAACACAACCCCGAGTGCGTGGTGGTCGACCCCGGCATGGAGCCCGACCTCATCGAAGAGTACTTAACGCAACAAAAGCTTGAACTTGAGGCGATTTTGATCACCCACGCGCACGGCGACCACATTGCCGGCATTGCAAGCCTGAAGGCGGCGTGGCCGGAATGTCCGGTCTACATCGGTCGCAATGAAGCGCCGAAACTCGGCGACCCGTGGCAAAACCTTTCCGCTCAGTTCGGCATGCCCATCGTCTTGCCGCCGGCCGACGTGCTACTCGACGAAGGGGAGTCGTTTACCGTGGCAGGCATGACCTTGCGCGTCGCGGAGATTCCCGGGCATTCATCAGGGCACATCGTTTACATCTTCGAGGGCGCACAGCCGGCCATCGTCTTCGGCGGCGACGTCCTCTTTCGCGGCAGCATCGGCCGCACCGATTTCCCCGGCGGCAGCCTGGAAGCTTTGGCCGGCGGTATTCGCAAGAAGCTCTACACTTTGCCCGACGACACGCGCGTTCTCTCCGGACACGGCCCCGAGACGACCGTAGGGCGCGAGAAACGCTCCAATCAGTACGTGCGGGCGGAGTAGCCGTCGCTCGAAAAGTAATCGATCAAGGCGACTTCGGGGCGGCGTCACTATCGGCGCGGATGTAGGCCGCGAGTTCCGGTGCCGCTTGCTTGAGTTCGTCGGCGACGATGCGAGCGATCTGTCGTGCTCCTTCTTTCGACAGATGCGTGCCGTCGAACTTTCCGGGCAGCGTTGGGTGGATAGGGCCGAACGATTGGGAAGCTTTCACGCCGATCCGTTCGTGAAGTTCCATGCTCCGCGCGAAGAGATCGACGAGCGGCACGTTCTGCTCCTTCGCAACGGCCCGAGCTGCCGCGGCGTATGGAGCGAGCTCACCCTGCAGCTTGCCGTCGGGAAGGAAGATGCGGCGAACGAGCGAAGTGACCAAGATCGGCTGCGCCCCGGCGGCTCTCGCCTCGGTGATGAAGTGCACCAGATTCTCGCGGTAGGTCGTCTGCGGATCGGTCTCGCGCTGCGGACCTTTGCCCGGCTGGTCGTTGTGGCCGAATTGAATCAGCACGAAGTCGGGCTTTCGCGCCAGCGCGTTCTCCCAATAGTTTCCCTTGTAGAAGCTTTTGGTGCTCGCGCCTCCCTTGCCATGGTTGAAGCATGCCGCTTCCGGCTTGAGCAACTCGGCAAACGCCGAGCCCCAGCCCGCATTGTCGGCGACCGTGGAATCGCCCACGAGCACGACGCGGATCTCCTTCAACGACGGCTCGGCAGCGGTCACCGCAGCACAGATAGAAGAGCCGCAAATCAGACTCATCCAAAACAAGGGCTTCATCTCATTGTCTCGACGTGGGGAGATGCAAGGAATCGAATAATCGCGGGCGGCAAAACGACGAACGCCGCCGCTCGCGACATCTCTCAAGATGCGCAAGCTCGGCGGCGTATCGCAATCGCCCCGTGAAAAAAGCTTGTTCGCTAGAACTCGGTCTTCTTCGGAGCGGGCTTAGGAGCCGGCGCGCGCGGCGGGGCCGGCTTGACGTTCGACTTCGGCACAATCGTACCGTCGGGAAGACGCAAGTCGCCGCTGGGCAACTCTTCGGCGGTTTGCGGTGCGATGTTCGACTCGTCGGCCCCAGGTGCATAAGCAAAAGGCTCGGGATACGCGGTACGCAGTGCGTAGTCGGAGCCGTAAAACGAATCTTCGATGTATTGCGGCATTACGTTGAGCAGGGCCGCATGCCCGGTTCCGGCGCCCATGCCCGGCGAATAGCGCGATTCGTAAGGCGTGCCGGGGTTGTCAATCACCAGTTCATGGCCGCGCGAACCATGATTTATGTTGGCCCAACTTGAGCGCGACGGGACGACGCCGTAGGAACCGAAATACTGCGGAGCGTAATAAGGTTGTGCGCCGTACACGGGGCGATACACATACCCGTTGCCGCCATGCGTGGAGATCGTCTCATGACCGATTGGTTGCGCGGCTCCGCTGTAAAGCGGTCGATACCCGCCGACCAAGCTGTAGCCCACTTGGAAGGGATTGGTTTGCCACTCCGGCATGACGGTGACCGGCGCACCGGCGGGCCGCGCATATTGATTCGGATCGACCGAACCATACGTGTATTGCTGAGCCTGAGCAGGGCCGGCGAGAAGTGCCGCGGCAAACAAGAGAGCGGGCGCTCCGAGCGAGAAACTTCGAGACATGAACCACCTTGCCGAAAAAGTTGGGGTCACCGCGCTGTATTAAATGGGCGCAGTACGGAATCAACACTTTCGGGCGTATGCGGTCGTGTGCCGCGATGGATGCAAACGCCGAAGTTGCGGTCGAGGACGATGGTTACGCCATGCAGCCCCGCCGACAACTCAAATGGTACGTACCCGCCGGGGAGCGGGTCAAGCAGCAAGCCGGGGCGATTACCGGGGAAGCCACGAAGAAAGTGCCGCTTTACCACCGCCGGCTGCGGCCAAGAAGCGACCGAGCATGGGGCTAGGTCGTCGAGTTCGCCATTTCGCCGCCGAGGCGCGTTTTGAGCGATTGCAGGGCGGCGATCGATTCCAAACCTTGCAGCCCAAAACATTCCCACAGCAGCAGCAGGGCTCCATTAACGCTTCCCGCGGCCAACTCGCTGCGTAGCGTCATAGCCTTTTGCAGAAACTGCGGACGTTCCGCGAGCTGCTCCTGAAACCGTCGGGCACATTCTCGCCCTCGGCTCTGGGAGACGTCCAGTAAGCCCGCCAGAACGATTCCGGCCCCATCCACGTCGTTGGCCAGGACCCGTTCGGCGAACGATTGGAACGAAATCACGACTGGCGCCGGGGCAGGTAAAGTAGGCGCCGCACTGACAATCGCGGCATCGCCGTAATAGAGATGTACGTCAGCCGCAGTGCCGATTTCTTCCCCTTCGGCAGAGACTTCCGGCTCGTATCCCAACGCCGGCGTCGGCGCGGCTGAGACGATTTCTTCCGACGTCGGCAGCGGCGAATCTTCTAGCGGCGGTAGATTGTTCAACAACATCTGCACGTTGTTGAGGCGCAGGCCGATCTGTTCTTGAACGGCGTCGATCTCGCTAGCATACGAGAGACCGAGCGCGTCTTCGAGAATCGCTTCGCGACTTTCCAGCACTCGTTCGGTAAGGCGCTCGGAAAGAATATCCCGAGCCTGTTGAAGAACGGAGATCGCTCGCGCTCGATCGTTCATGAAGCTTGCTCCTCGTCGCCACCGCAAGTCGCCGGATTTCGGTCCGCCGAATTCGACTTCTTACGCAGCACGACTGCCTGCCGCCTACCCTCCAAGCGAGCCGTCAGAGGTCTCGCCGGATATTCTTCTAGAATAGGCGGTGGGGTTGGCTCGGGCAACCACTTTTACGCGTAACGAATCAAGTTGCGGGATTTCCGCCGTCGAGCGTCGCTTGCGTTGCGGAAACCGGCGTTTTCGGCTTCACTCCCAAGTTCTTCAGCGTGCTGGACAGCAACAGTACCAGGAGCACGAGGGTCACCAACACGGTGAGCCATTTGCCGGCGTTCGTGCGCAGCTTTTGTCCCAAATTGCTCCGGCCGACAAGGAAGCTAGCCAGCGCGAAAACGCCGAACGCCAGCAGCACCTTCACCCCGAACAGGGCGTGGTAGGGAGTTCCCTTCAGAACGTATGCGCTGTTGATGCGGAGAAAGTTGTAGAGTCCGGTCACGAGCAGCACCGTGATCGAGGCCATCACCACTTTCGCCCAGCGCGAGCGCACGGCTTCGCGCAATTGCTTCCGTTCGGCTTCCGGCAACGTCTCCGAGGCGGGATGCAGCGCGAGTTTCATGAAAATCGCGCCGCCGGCGGCCGTCACGGCGGCGACGATGTGCAACCAACGCGACAACAACTGGATGGGATCGATTTCGCTCACGATGCATTCTCACGGGGCGTTGCGGAAAAGCCGGAATCACTCGCCTTGCTGGGGCGCCAAACGTGTCTGATCGTAGGCGGTCGCCGGCCGATCGTCCAGATGCCGGCGCGCTACGGCCCGGCTTTCAACAACTCGGCGACCAGCGTCGCCGCTTCGTCTACCGACGCGATCACGCCGTCGAGCTGCGCGGCCCGAACTTTCTCGAGTAAAACGGCAAATTGCCGGCCCGGCCTCAAGCCCCGGCGCACAAGATCGTTCCCCGTCAGCAAAGGAGGCGGATCGAGCACGGCGCGTGGTTCCGCAAGTTTTTCGCGCGCGAAGGCGATATCTGCCGCACGGCGCTGCGTCGCGCCGTCGGCGGCAATCGCATTGCGAGCGGCTGCAAACTCGACCAAGTCCGGCCCCCAACGATGGGCCAATGCCGGTTGCACTTCCGACCAACGGCGCGTCGCTGCGCGGTCGAGCCTTCGACGATGCTCGAGCAACCACTCGACCTGCTCACGTTCTTCGTTCGACATTCGCCATCGGCGCAACACTGCCGTGGCCGTGTGGACGGAGTCATGTGAATCGTCGGCCGATGTTTCTTGCAACAGCGCCGCCAGCGCCAGCGGCGGCTTGCGAATGCCGGCCTGCTCAAACTCCGCCAACATCGCCACGGCCGCCTCCCAAGCGGAGCCCGCGGCCAGCGACGACCGCCTCTCGCGCAGCGGCAGCACCTCCGGCAAGATTTCGCCGGCCAAGCCCGCGGCCATCAACAGCCGCGCGGCCTCGGCCTGCCCCGGTCTGCCGAACATTGCGCGCACTTCTTGGGCAATCCGTTCCGGGCTCACAACGCCGATTTCACCCGCCGACTTCTGAATCGCGGCAAAGGTCGCCGCTTCGAGCTCGAAGCCGAACGTCGATGCCATGCGGACGCCGCGCAACATCCGCAGTTTGTCTTCTTGAAAGCGCAGCGACGCATCGCCGACGGCCCGCACCAGCTTCCGTTCGATATCGGCTCTGCCTGCGACGAAGTCGATCACTTCGCCGGCGACCGGATCGTAGAACAGCGCGTTCATCGTGAAATCGCGCCGACGGGCATCTTCTTCAGCGTCGGTGAAGACGACGGCGTCCGGTCGCCGACCGTCGCTGTAACCGGCATCACGACGAAACGTCGCCACTTCCACATTGCCCGCCTCGCGCGAACCGACGACGATGATCACGCCAAACGCTTCGCCGACGGCCAGCGTCTGCCGTCGGCCGAACAACTCGCGCACTTGCTCCGGTCGTGCACTGGTGGCGACGTCGTAATCCTTCGGCGTGATGCCGAGCAGCTCATCGCGCACGCAGCCCCCGGCCCAATAGGCAGCGAAGCCGGCCGAGCGTAGTCGCTCGACGACTTCGAAAGCGAACCGGCGTTGCGGAGTTTCCTGCTTCATGGCAATTCTAAGACGGCGGCGGCCAGCGCCTGGTTCACGGCCGCCACGGCGCGACGCTTTTCGGCGGCGTTCCAAGGGACGGAGAATTCCTGCCCGCTGCGGAGGAAAAAGAGCGTCAATTCATCCGGCCCTCGGCCGAGAATTTGCTCGACGGCCAAAGCATACACGGCCAGTTGCAAGCGATACGGCTCGGCGACCACGGCGAGATTGCCGCTCGTCGTACGGTGCGATTTGAAGTCGACGATGCACCACCGCCCGGCGGCATCTTCGTACAAGAGATCCAAAAATCCTTGCAGGTGAATTCCGCCGTCGGCGACCGGCCTATCGAGCGGCCACGCCAGGAGAAACTCCAGCTCGCGAAACACCTGCTTGGCGCCGGCCACGGCTTCCCCGCGCGGCGAGGCCAGGAACGCTTCGACCAATGCGGTAAGTTCCGCAATCGACTCCGGCGTCGCCGTCAGCAGAGCGCCCATTGCCCGACGGACCAGGCTCTCGACGGTCGCACGCCGCGTGGCCGGCTGAGTTTGGCGATAGTCGAACTTCGCCAGCACATCATGCGCCGCAATGCCGATCGTGCGCGCTTCCGGGGCCGCCTCGCCTAAGTCGTCGACGGCGGCCTGCGATAACGCCGATTCGGCCGCATCCCGTTCATCCGCCGCTTCGCGTTCCGTGACGATGCGTCCCGAGAGCCGCGAAAAGGAAAACCGCCGCCGCCCTTGGCCGCTGCACGCGATCGGCTCGGTACCTGCGAGCAACGTCGCTTTCGCACTCTTGGCGGCTCGAGCGGTTTGCTCAAGTACCTTCGGCCAGTCGGGACGTTCGACTTGCGCTACGCGATCGTCGGTCAGTTCCGGTCGCTCGGTCGTTACGAGAATCTCAGGATGATGATGCCCCTTGCCGGGAACGCCGAGCAACTTCCCCGAGGCCAAATCGAACCGCTCGGCCAGCAACTCGCGCCATTCGCCGACCGGCACTGCCGGATCGATTACGCCGGAAGAGAGAATGAGGTAATCGGCCGCGCGCGTGGTCGCCACATAGAACAACCGGCGACTCTCCGCTTCGTCTTCACGATTCTCAACGACTCGGAACAAATCCAAGCCCGAAGCGCCTTCCTCGCGATACGGCGGGCCAACCATGGGGCCAAGTTCGGGGTGGAAGCCGACCGTCGCCCGATTCGGCTGTCGCTTCCGTTCCAAGTCGGGCACGACGACGACCGGAAACTCCAAGCCTTTCGACTGATGAATCGACATGATCCGCACGACGTTCGCCCCTTCGGCAAACGCGGCGGCCGTGGCTTCATCCGGCTGTTCGACGACCGAAGTCGCCAGTTGCTCGATGAAGGCGGTAAGCGTGAAAATGCCCGAGCGATCAAAGGCCCGCGCCTGATCGACGAGCTTCCGCAAGTTGGCGAGTTTGCGATCGCCGAGGAATTCGGCGGTCACGACGGCATCGTAGGCCGTACGGGCAAAAATCTCATTGATCAACTCGGCGATCGGCAGCCGGTTCTTGATGGCCCGGAGTTCGCGTAAGGTTCGCGCCGCGAAGTCCGCCTTGCGACGCGCTTCCGGCTCCAGCGATTCGGAAAGTTGCGGTGCGAACAGTCCGCCGGCGAGTCCGCCCGTGTGCTGGGCCAGAAGCAGCAGTGTTTCGTCGGAGAGCGAAAAGAACGGGCTGCGCAACACGCCGGCCAACGCGACGTCGTCGCAGACCGAATCGAGCGTCTTCAGGAAGTTCAGTAGATCGTAGATCTCCTGCTGCGCGTAAAACGCCTTTCCGCCGACGACGTAATAGGGAATGCCGTACCGCTGCAATGCGGCTTCATAGATGGCGACGTTCGACAGGGCTCGAAACAGCAGCGCGCAATCCCCGTATTCGACCGGACGCAGGGGCAAGGCGCCGTCGCGTTTGTCGGCGGGAATGCGCGGGGCGCGGCCGTCGACAAGCCCGCGAATGCGGCGGGCCAGCCAATCGGCTTCCAGGCGTCGCAAGTCTTCGGCGCTGGCCTTCGGCGGAACCTGATATGCATCAGCCTGTCGCGCCAGTTCGCCGGTTTCCTCGTCTTGCGGCGGCGTTTGCACGGCCCAGAGAAACTCAATGGCCGGCGTAGGCGAGGTTTGTTCTCGCTTGGCGGCGAGCGCCTGATACTTCTCGCCGAAGATCGGCTCGAAGAGCACGTTGACGAAGTTGAGAATCTCCGGCTGGCTGCGAAAGTTGAGCGAGAGAGGGATGCGGCCGCGCTCGGCCGTTTCATCTTGCAGCTTCTGAAACAGCTGCGGCTCCGCGCCCCGGAAGCGGTAGATCGATTGCTTGAAATCCCCGACGTGAAACATCTTGCCGCGGCCGAGTTCCTTACCTCCCGATAAATCGTTGATCAATTGCACCTGCAAGTCGTCGGTGTCCTGACATTCGTCGACCAAGAGCAACTCGATGCTCATCGCCAGCCGCTTACGCAAGTTCGCGTGGGCCTCGTCGTGCAACAGCTTGTGCGCCTTGATCAACAAATCGTCGAAGTCGAGGACGCCGAGTTCGCGCTTGCGCTTTTCGTATGCTTCGCGCACCGGAGCGGTGATGCGGACGAACCGCAGCGACGCCTCGGCCGCGGGCAATGCGCCGCGCGCGTCGAACACGAGTTGCTTGCGAACCTTCCCGACGAGCTCGCGCAGCTCTTCGAACGCCGTCTTGTAATCTTCGTACAGCGCCTCGTGCCCGGCCCAGACCTTTTTGCCGGTGCAGCCTTGCACGCGGGCGTGCTCCTCCAACGAGTCGAGATCGGCGTCCGACGGATCGCTGTCCGCGATGCGCTCTAAGATCTCGCCGACAATCAACGCTCGCTCGGCAAGCTTCTCGTGCGGCGCGCCTTGCGGCAGAATCTCGTTTCGCAATCGGAGCACCGCCGGCGCTTCGCGCAGCGTGCGCAACGCTTCGGGCTTGATATGCTGCGCATGAAACTCGCGCCAGATATCGACTAAGTCGCGCGGAGCCAGCGGTAGCCACTCGGCGAAGTCGAGTCGAAAGCGCTCGGCCAGCAATCGTCCCATCCGTTCGCGTACGCCGTTCAAGTCGTAGCCCGCGACCAGTTCGATCATATCGGCGTCTTGCTTGGCCAGCAGTTCGCGGAGATGGTCGTCGATGAGTTCTCCCAGCAACAAGCGCGCGGCAGTCGGCTCCAAAACGCTGAACCCGGGATCGAGCTGCGCTTCCACGGCGTGCGATCGCAGAAGCGTGCCGCAAAACGAATGGATCGTGCTGATCCGGGCCGAATCGATACGACGCAAAATATCGAGCCAGTGCGCCTCGTGCTCGGGCGCGGCCTGCAACAATCGATCGCGCACGCCGGCCCGAATGCGCTGCCGCATTTCGCGGGCGGCCCGTTCCGTGAACGTAATCGCGATCAACCGGCCCAACTGGCTCGAGACATCGGTACCCGGCTGCGGTGCCAAATGGCTCAAGAAACGTTCGGTCAAGACGAACGTCTTCCCGCAGCCCGCGCCGGCCGAGAGCGCAACGCTCACGTCACGCGTTTCCAGCGCTTGCTGCTGCTGCGGCGTCAGTGTTGTTTTCAGCGTTGGGGCGACGGCGGTTGCCATACTTTCTCCAAGCTGCGGATTTGTGCTACTCGGCAAACGGTGCGGAAGTCGCAGCGCGACGTGCAGTCTTCGTCCTCGTTGTAGACCGGAAACTCGCCGCGCCGAATGCCGCGCACGAGCGACACGACCCTCTCGACGATCCGCTCGCGAAGCTCCGTCCAATCGCCGGTCGCCTTCAGATCTCCCGAGTCAACTTCGTGGAGCAACAGCGTCTTCTTGAAACCGGAATCGGCGACGAACCAATAGCCGAATTGCCACGGCACGGCCCCGTCGCCGCGCAGCAGAAGCCGTTCGGTGGCCATCGCGTAGAGCGTGAGCTGCAGCGCTTGCCCGGAAACCACGTGGCTTTTCGAGTACCCGGCACTGCTGCCGGTTTTGTAGTCGACGATCGTGAACACGGCCCGCCCGGCCGACATGCCGACGTCGATCCGATCGATCCGGCCCGTAATCTTCACGCGCTCGTCATGGAGCGTTAGTTCCAGCGGCTCGGACGTCGAAATCTTGTCGGCGGGCGGATTCGGCATACCGAACGAGGCTTCGAAGTGCCGAGGGCGGGGCAGTTCGTCGCACTTCACGTTCGTCTTCTCGTAAGCTCCGTGCTGCTCCGCGTAGTTGAGGAGCCACCGACGCAGGAGCTTTTCATCGACCGCGCGGAAAGCCTCGAGCAGCGATTCGTCGGTTTCCCTTTTCAAGAACGTACGAATCGCTTCTTCGACAATCTGCTCGTAGTCGGCGGGCGCCGTTTCGCTGGGGAGCGCAAAACGGCCGAGACGTTCGTTCATTTGGGCGTGCAACTCGGCGAGCACGTCGTGTACCCGGCTGCCCCGCTTGCCGTAGTCGATCTCCAGCCCGACCTCGCCGACCGGTTGCAGCCGTAGAACCCGTTCGAGAAAGAATTGGTACGGACAGCCGCCGTATTGCTCAAGTTGTCCGGCGCTCCACGGGAAATCGGCCGCGAAGCGATGCTCCAGCATGCGACGCGAATCTTCGCCGAGGATCATCCCCTCATAAGCGCCAAACGCTCCGCGACGGCTGCGCTCTTCGACGATCGCCAGCCCGGCCAAGAGATTGCGCCCCGTCTCGGCCGAGTGTCGCACGACGGCGGCAAGTTCCGCAACGTCGCCGTCCGGCCGGCCGGCGTGGGCGGCGGCGCGGATGCGGGCATCGAAGATGTTCAGCAACACGCCTTCGGGCGCAATCGGGCTCAGGTCGGAAAGCTCGTCGTGTTTGTGCAGGTCGTGCTTGCAAATGCGCGCCAGCTCCGCCAAGTAAGGGCTCGGCAGCAGCGGCTCGGCCTTTTCATTCAGCGCGGGAAACGACAGCCAGAGCCGGCGCTCGGCGCGGAGAATCGTTTCGTAGAAGAGCAACATCTCGTCGCGACGCCGTTGCGAAGCCGACGTGAGCGGCAGTCCGCAGCTCACAAGTTGCTGGATTTCGCCATCGCTATAGATCTGCCCGCCGCCGTCGTTGGCGGGAAACGATTTCTCCGTCAGCCCCGCCACGAAGAGATACGGCGCCGCCAGCGTGCGGGCCGTGATGGCCGAGAGGATGCGAACCCGCCCGGTCTCGTCGCGCTCGCCGGGCAATTGCTCCGTTTGAACGATCGCTTCCAAGTAGTCGACCAACTCGCTGCGCGGAATCATCGCCGCGGCGCCGCGCGTCAGTTGGGCAAGTCGGTCGCCTGCGCCGAGCGCCTGATGAAACGAATTCCAGGCCGCGAAGTCGTCGCCGAGATCGCGGAGCGGCTGAGAGTGGAGTTCGTCGGACTTGGCGTCGCTCATGCTTTGCAGAATGCCGGTCTCGCGGGCGAGACCCTTCAACGCCTCCGACCACTCGGCGGCCGAAGCCTGCGAGGGGAGGGCGTCGAGCGCGGCCGCCAAACGCTTCAAGACCGGCAGCGCCAGCAAAGCCTCCTCCCGGGCACGGTTCCGTTTCTCGCTCCGCTCCGAAAACGGATCACGCGGATCGACGACGTCCGGAGCCCGCAGTGCGACCTTCTCGATCATCTCGAGCAATACGGAGCGGCCCGACGGTACCTGCACGCGGCGGATGGTTCGTTCGGTAGCTTCCGGTACGCCGGGCGAAGCGGTCTCTTGCCAATGGGGCCGAAAGTAATTGCCGCCGAGGACCGCGAGCAAATCGCGAAACGGCCAATCGTCGTGGCCGAGCTTCACGAGCGCCATCAAGGCGGTAAGGCTCGGCGATTGTCCCAGCGGTCGGCCGGACTCGAGCGCCGTCGGGATACCGTACCGCGTAAAGAACTCTCGCAGCAGCGAGCCGTTATCGCCGAGCGAACGGCAAACGATGGTGATCTCCTCGGGCCGGACGGGCCGCGGCGGCTTCGCGCTTTCGTCGCCGACGACGATCAGTCGCTTCACGCGCCGCGCCAGTTCTTCCACTTCGGCCACGGTGCCGGACGCGGCAATGAATTCGATCCGCTCGTGCGAATCGGTCGGCTGCATGCGGCGCGGGCTTTTGAAGAGCTCGCGCTCCACATGCGCAAGCGCCGGCCATTGGGCTTCCGACCGACGAGGCAATCGGCGCACTTCCAGGCCGGCGTGTCGCTTGCGAAGTTCGGCGAGCGTCCGCCGCGGCTTGGCGAAGAGGTCTTCGCGTTCGTCCGACTCTTCGTCCGGCAGCGAAATCACGAGTTGCTCGCTTCGGCGGGCGAGTTCCTCGAGGATTTCGAGCTGCGTGCGGGTAAAGTCGGTAAAGCCGTCGACGACGACCAGCTTCAGGCCTTCGCACGGAGCCTGCTGTCCTGCATGCAAGAGACTCCGGGCCGACCAAAACAAGCCCTCCGCGTCGTAGAGCTGATGCTGCTCCAGGATGACTTGATAGCTCCTGTAGATCTCGATCAGTTCGCGCTCGCGTTGGGCCGGCTTGCCGCGGTGCGCAAAGTCGGCCGCTTGCTTGCAGGCTTCCTCGAATTGCTCCGGCCAAATCTCGACGCGCTTCAATTCGCTGATGAAACGGGCCGTCAGGTCGAGAAAGCCCGGCGTATGGGCGATCGCGGCGAAGTGTTTCAACTTCCCGGCGGCCAAGGCTTCACGCAACAGCTGTTCGAGCAGCAGCCGCTTGCTGCGGTCGTCGAGCGGGCGGATTTCCGTGGCCGCGTGCGACGTGACGCGGCGCGCGAATTGGTCGAACGTTTGAATGCCGGGATCAAAGCAACCGGCCAGGCCGTCGGCCAGGAGAGCGTCGCGCACTTGCTCGACTGCGCGGCGGTTGGGGCCGATCCAAAGTGTGCCGCCGATCGAACCGCCGCTACGCTGATTGCGCAGCACGACACGATAGTCGTGGAGCAGCGCATGGGTCTTGCCGCTGCGCGCGGGCCCGGCAACAACCGTGACGCGGCTCGTCATACCTGCGGCAACCCTCCGTGCGAGAACGTGCGACAACCAAGCATTCTACCCGAAATCGGACCGGTATCGTAGCCGCAGCGCCGGGGCATGGATTACAATAGTCGGCGGTTGACGAAAGTTTACGCGCTGCGAGGAGCACTATGTCGGGACCTGCAAGTTTGCCCTGGGAAGTCGATTGTCGTACGGTCAAGCAAAAGCTCGACGCCGGCGAGGCGTTTCTGCTGCTCGATTGCCGCGAGAAGAGCGAGTACGACACCGTGCGCATTGAAGGGGCGATGCTGCTGCCGATGAGCGAGCTGACCACGCGCGTGAAGGAAATCGAAGCGCACCGCAACGGCCCGATCGTCGTGCATTGCCACCACGGCGGCCGCAGCATGCGCGTGGCCCAATGGCTGCGGCAAAACGGCTTCGCGCAGGCGCAGAGCATGGCCGGCGGCATCCATCAATGGGCCGAAGATATCGAGCCCGGCATGGTCAAGTACTAGGTCGGCGGTCGACGAGCGGAGCAGCGCTGCGATGCCCGAACCGTTTCCTGCGGCGTGCGTGTATCTGACGGGACCGACGGCAAGCGGCAAGAGCGCCATCGGCCTGGAACTCGCGCGGCTGCTCGGCGCCGAGATCGTGGCGTTGGACTCCATGACCGTCTATCGCGGTCTGGACATCGGCACGGCCAAGGCCTCGCCGGAAGAACGGGCCACGGTGCCGCACCACATGCTCGACATCGTCGAGCCGAGCGAAGAATACAGCCAAGCCGATTACGCCGTGGCGGCACGCCGCGTGGTCGACGACATTCTGGCCCGCGGCAAAACGCCGCTCATTGTCGGCGGCACGCCGCTTTACTTGAAGACGTTGCTGCGCGGCATGTTCGAGGGTCCGCCGGCCGATTGGGAGCTGCGCCGACGCTGGGAAGCGGAGGCCGATCGCAACGGTCCGACGTTTCTGCAAGAACGACTGGCCGAGGTCGACCCCCCGACGGCGACGAAGCTGCATGCGAACGACCGTCGCCGAATCATTCGGGCCTTGGAAGTGCACGAACTCACCGGGCGGCCGCTGAGCACATTGCAGCGCGAATTTGAGCGGCCGCGAAGCGAAGCCGTGGGGCGCGTGTTTCTGCTGGAGTGGCCGCGGGAGGTGCTGTTTGCGCGGATCGAAAGTCGCGTCGACGCGATGCTTGCGGCGGGGCTCGTCGACGAAACCGTGCATGCTTTGGCGGCTCCCGGCGGCATGAGTCGCACGGCCCGGCAAGGACTCGGCTATCGTGAAACCATCGAGATGCTGGCAGGCACGTTGCCGCGCGAAGAGCTCGCCGCGGCGATTAAGACCCACACGCGACAATTTGCCAAGCGGCAAGGGACGTGGTTTCGCAGCTTGGAGGAGTGCCGTACGGTTCCGATGACGGAACCGGTCGACTCGCGCCAGATTGCCCAGCGCATTTATGCGCAGCTGGCGAGCGGTTAGAATATGCCGGTTGTTACGGTTCGCCCTTCCTCTCACCTCGCGCACGCCATCATGCCGACGCAAACCTCGCCCGCCGCATTGCTCGCCGAAGCCCGCACTCATGCGGACTGGATCACCGGCATCCGTCGGACACTGCATGAGTATCCCGAACTCGGCTACGAAGAAAAGCGGACTAGCGAAGTGATCCGCGCCCGGCTTGATGAACTGGGAATTCCGTACCGCTGGCCGGTGGCGGAAACCGGCATCGTGGCGACGATCGGCCGAGGCGAAGGCCCGTGCGTGGCGCTGCGAGCCGATATCGACGCATTGCCGATCGAAGAAGAGGCCGACGTGCCGTTTCGCAGCCGGACGCCGGGGAAGATGCATGCCTGCGGGCACGATTGCCACACGGCCATGCTGCTGGGCGCGGCCAAAATGCTCAAGGCCCGCGAAGACGAACTGCCCGGCGTGGTGAAGCTATTGTTCCAGCCGGCGGAGGAAGGGGGCGCAGGGGGCAAACGGATGTGCGAAGAAGGAGCGTTGCAGACGCCGCGCGTCGAGCGCGTGTTTGGGCTCCACGTTTGGCCGCAATTGAAGACCGGCACGATCGGTTCGCGCGCGGGGGTGTTTCTGGCATCGGCCGGGTCGCTCAACATCACTGTACGCGGGCAGGGGGGACATGCTGCGAAGCCGAACACGACGATCGATCCCGTCGTCACGGCGGCGAAAATCATCGTCGAACTGCAAACTATCGTTTCTCGCGAGGTCGATCCGCTGGAGCCGGCGGTGATCAGCGTTACGACGGTGCGCGCGGGCCATGCTTACAATGTGATTCCGGCGGAAGTGCAACTCACCGGCACGATTCGCTCGCTTACCATGCCGGGGATGCAATTTCTCCAAGGACGCGTCCGCGAATTGGTGGAGCTTGTCGCGAAGGCGAACCGCTGCACGGCCGAGGTGAGCTTTCCCGGCAACGACTATCCGCCGACGGTGAACGACGCCTACTGCTGGGAAGTCGCACAGGGGCTCGGCCGCGCGACGCTCGGCGATGCGGCGGTGCTGGAACTGCCGCCGACGATGGGAGGCGAAGACTTCGCCTATTACACGAATGTCGTGCCCGGCTGTTTCGTGGCTCTCGGCATCGGTAACGAAGCCTTGGGGGCCGTCTACGGCGTGCATCATCCGAAATTCAAGGTCGACGAAGCGGCGCTTCCCATCGGCTCCGCATTGCATACGGCCTTTGCCCTGCACTCGCTCGATGAACTGCAAACGTCGCCCGCGTAACTATTATTTGCTCCCGGCATACACTTGCCGGCATTCCCTCGCCTCCGCCCTCTGAGATCCGTCGCCATGAATTTGAATCGCACGCTTTCCCGACTCGTCTTGATGACGCTTGTAGCCGTGACCGGCTGCAGCCTCGACGCTCCGCAAGGAGAGAAACAATCTACGGTGAAGTACCAAGGGGAGACGTTTGTCGTCGTGCAACCGGTGACGAACTTCGACGCCACGGACTTGCGCAAAATGGCCCGCGAGGAAGACGCTCCGCGCATCGAAGAACTCATGCTCGCCGCCAAGCCGGAGCCGCATTACGCTTCGCTGGCGGACATTCTCGCCGCGATGGAAACGATTCAGTTTCCCGAGTACGCGCGAATGGTGATTGAGGAGCGGCTCGGCGATCCGAAGACTCCGAAGGATTGCAAGATTACCTACGTCATCGGCCTGGAAGTACCGCTGCGACACAAAGACCGATATTTCACATTCCACGGCAACGAGGTCGACGGCTTCGATTTGGTCGACGAGTTCGTCGTCGAAGGGAAGCCGCTGCCGAAAGAGCCGGGGAGCGATCCCGAGCAGCCGGTGTCGTACGAACAAAAGGGGATTGCCGCCGTGCGCGCCAACGGCAAGAAGTTTCGCTATCTCGATGCGACCGGCGCGCTGGTTCGTGAAAAGTAAACGCGAGGCTCGTCATGAAGTTTGCCCGCTGGATGTTCGGGCTTGCCGGCACCTACGGCTTGCTGCTGCTCGTGCCGTATTACTTTATGGAAGACCTGATCGGGCGCGAGTATCCGCCGGCGATCACGCATCCGGAATTCTTCTACGGCTTTGTCGGCACGGCCGTCGCGTGGCAGGTTGCATTTCTCGTGATCGCGCGCGATCCGGCGCGATATCGTTTGCTGATGCCGGCCGCGATGCTTGAGAAGGCCTCGTTCGGGTTCGCGGCGCTCTGGCTCTTGCAACAAGGACGCATCCCGGGGAGCGTGATGGCGTTTGCGGGGATCGACTTGCTGCTGGGCGTCGGTTTCTTCGCGGCGTTCCTCTCGACCGGCGGGTTGCAAGCCAAGCCGTAGCAGGCGAACGATTGTGCCGCTTACGCCGCCGGTGCAACCTGCCGGGAGGTGCGCGAGCCCGCGACGGGTGTTTTTCCGTCGAAAGCCACTTCTCTCCGGGCGAGTCATGTTTTACAATTGCCCGCTCCCATTCGGCGAACTGGTCGCCTGGGAGGCAGAACCTTTGTCGGCGAACCGGTGTCCCGCTCATGGCGGGCGATCTGAGCGCCGAGCGTAAGGCCTTGCCCGACCATTGTTTGGTTCGACTGTTTGGTTTGGTTCCGTTTGATTCGATGCGCGCGTAGCTCAGTTGGTTAGAGCGCAGCCCTGATAAGGCTGAGGTCCCAAGTTCGAATCTTGGCGCGCGCACTGCGGCCTGTTGTCAGCACTTTGACTCGCTGGCGGGGGCGACACGGGGACATAGCTCAATTGGGAGAGCACCGCCTTTGCAAGGCGGGGGTTAGGGGTTCGACCCCCCTTGTCTCCACTACATGCAAGCCGTTGACACACGTTGTCAGCGGCTTGCTTCTTTTGTCCGCGTCGGCACTTACGACGTTTCTTGGCGCACCAGTCCGACTTCACATCGGCTGCCGTCTTGTCAGCAGACGACCACGATTTGCTCGGAAGGTCAGAAGTTGGTGCAAGCGGCGAGGACCGGTAATCGTCAGTGCCTGCTGTCTTTGCAACGTTTCGCTCCTTTTGCGATCCGCCCGATCGCGGGAGTGAGGGTAGCGACTCCATCGCTCCGGACACGTCCAGCAGCTTCGGGGCGGTGTAAGTGTTCATCGTGAGGTCGATGGAAGAATGCCGCATCGCCGCTTGCGCGGTGCCTGGCGCAACTCCCGCTTTGCTCAGTAGCGTGCCGTAGGTATGCCGCAGGGCATGTACGTCTACCTTTCGTCCCCGTTCGTCTTTCTTGGCGATGTTCTTCTCGCGCGTGTGCGAGACAAGTAATTGGACGGCAGCGGCAGTACCTCATTGGTCACCCTCTCCCTGCTCTTCGCACCAGTTGGCGACATCTGTGCATGTCCGTGCCAGAACCGGGCTTTGCAGTTTTCCCATTTTGAAGACTTCCTGTGAGTGTGATTTTCACGGCGGGGGGCTCCCAAACGACGACGTAAGGTCAACTGTCTTTCCAAGTGTCTTCTCGTGATAATCCTAGTAGCGCCGAGTCCACGCGTCTGACGAGTATCAGCAAAGTAGCTTTCCGCCAAACTCTTCATGAAGGAGGCAACTCTATGGCTCAACCACGCCCGCTCGAAATTTGTCCGCCCCACGAACTTTGCGAATTACGTCGGTACGCACTTGGCGTGAATGAACTGCTGCAGCAACATAGAGCTGCGGTGGTGACGTCTGAGGAGCTTTTGCAACTCGACGACCAAGCGTTGCCGATCGACTGTCTGGCCTTCGAACTGGCCGAGGGAATTGACGCCTCGGTAATCGTCCAGGGCGACGTCGTGATTTTTCGAGGTAAGTAAGACTGCGTCGGTACGGCCGCCGGGCCCATGGAGGAGCCCGACCTTTGCATAACGCTCGTTGTTCGATACTACGTACATTACTCCGCCCGGCAACGATCCACTCCGCTCTGCCGGCCGCGTAGGTCGCCTACGCGTTCGTCGTGCCGCCGGAATGGTCCCGTCGCTGGGATGTCGCGCAGTTAAAAGGCCCATCGGCTGCGGAGCGGCTCGAATCGCCCTCAGTTGATGCGACCTTCACTATGGCCGCTCGCGCTTCGGCGTTGGCTGACGAAGGGCGGTGCCGGCGTGTGATTATTCCCATTAACTTCTGGAATAGAACTGGATAACCAAAATGCAGCAGCAACGACGCTTTCAAATCCTGTTGGTACTCACGGCGATATTGCCGGCCCCGTGGGCAGGACCGCTGCAGGCTC
>PNKZ01000023.1 GCA_013822735.1 Pirellula sp. | reverse complement strand
CGCAACAGCTTCGATGGAACACGATCTTGTATATGGCAACAAGGGTAGCTCGGGCTTCGAGGGAGGCGTGGTCTACGTCGACGGAAATGAAAACGGTATCGGCTCCAAGCTGACCCTGAACCACGTCACGATTACCGATCACCCCTGCGACACGCCGATCCAAGGCAACGCCGTTAAGGCGACGTGGAACTCCCAGGTCTTCGTTAAAAACTGCATCCTGTGGAACAACGGCGGCGATGATGTCGAAGCCGATGAGAGGAGCAAGGCGACCGTCAGCTATACGCTGTCCCAGGAAACGATCAAAGGATCCGGCAATCTGTCGAAGGATCCGCTGTTCGTGAATGCGGCCGAACACGACTACGGTCTGCGCCAGGGCAGTCCTGCGATCGGCGCGGCCGAACCGGCCACTGGCGGAGGCCGAGCCAATTTGGGCGCGGACGGCAATGTGGTGCCGGCCGGCAAGTGAGGCTACGACGCCGAGGTTAAGACAAATTGGCCGGCGGGGTGGAGAAGGCACGTCGGTTATTTTCGAGCCGAAGTCGACAGCACACGGCGGTCGCGTCGGAGCAGATTTCTTGCCCCGCGTTGCGACGCCAACTCTAATTCCCGCCATGAACCAACCAGCGATGGCCACAGCCGAAAAGATCGAACACGTCAATCATCACATCCTTATGCCAAAACGCATCGTCACGGTGCTGATCCTGATCGCCGCGGCCTGGGTGACGTTTGACGTCTACAGCATGTGAGGCAACGCTCCGGTGCCGCAGCTCGATTCCGCGTACGACATGCCCGTCATCCGGCGGTTGATTGCCGAGACGGCTTGGCAGGCGCAGCGTCGGTCGCCAGCCGTCCGCGCGTACTTCACGCGCTCGCAACGCGTCGATCCGCAGCCAAAGACGATCGCCTTGGTTGCGACGGCTCACTATCACGTACGAGTGATGTACGAGTTACTGAAACACGGCACGCTCTGGCAAGAGACATTAGCCGCCTAGCGGCGGCCTAACCAAAGGGGATCGGTCAACCAGAGAACTACGTGAAGGTCGAGAGCGGTACACAGGTTACATCCCCGGTGCGACCTGGCGCTTTGCGACGCCGTTGGGGTGAATGCGAGCAACCGCATTGTCGCTCATGGCGCTCCGCGACTGTGGATGATGCCGAATGGATGTTTGGCATGTCCCGTCCTCGTCTTGCTTCGGTCTTGACGGAGACTTCCTCATGGATGTCGTACCGATAGCTTGAGTGCATAGATGACTATGGTTTTCAATAAACGTCCTTTTGGTATCGGCCGGCCTTTTGCAGTTCGGCCGAATAGCATTTGGCTTCGTCGGCGGAGAGGCCTCCTTCGCGTGAGATGATGTCGCGCAGGGCGGCGTCGACGTCGGCGGCCATTCGTTTGGCGTCGCCGCAGACGTAGAAGTGGGCGCCCGATTGCAGCCAGTCCCAAAGCTCGGCGCCGTTTTCTCGCATCCGGTCCTGCACATACACCTTTTTAGCGCCGTCGCGCGAGAAGGCAATGTCGAGGCGCGTCAGCAAATCAGAATCGCACCAAGCGTCGAGTTCTTCCCGATAGAGAAAATCGTAATCGATGTACTGATTACCGAAGAGCAACCAATTGCGCCCCTTCGCAGCGCGGGCTTCTCGCTCCTCAAGAAATGCGCGAAACGGTGCGATGCCGGTGCCGGGGCCGACCATAATGATCGGCGCGTCGTCGCTTGCCGGCAAACGAAACCGCGACTTCTGAAAAAAGACGTGCACCGGATCGCCCGGATTGGAGCGAACCCCCAGGTAGTGCGAAGCGACGCCGTGGCGCTGCTTGCCGAGCGATTCAAATTGCACGACGCCGATGGTCAGATGTACTTGATCCGGATGTTTGCTCTGCGACGAGCTGATGGAGTAGAGCCGGGGTTGTAGCTTGCCGAGCGCGGCGACGAACTGCTCGACCGACGGCCGGCAGTTCGGAAACCGTTCCAATGCATCGCACACGTCGGCGGTCGCGCCCATGGCGTCGTCGCCCGATGCCAGCGCTTGCAACTCGATCCGCTGTTCGTCGCTCGGACCGCATTTCGCGAGCATTTCCCACAACAGCGGGCGGCAGCGCGTAAGTTGAAACTCGCTCGCCAAGGCCTGACGGAGCGGCTTGCGACGACCTTCGCCGAGCGTCACCGATTCCGCGCCGGTGGCACCGAGCGCGCGGAGCACGGCATCGACCAATTGCGGACAGTTCACCGGCAAGACGCCGAGACTATCGCCCGGCTCGTAGCGTAGGCCGGAATCACCGAGGTCGATGACTACGTGCCGTGTATCTTTCGGAGCGTCTACGTGCGTCAAACGCCGGTTTTCCACGAGAACGGCGGCATACGGCAGGTTTCTGCTGACGCCGACTTGCGCGGCTTCGGCGGGCTTCCCTCTGACTACGGGCGCCGCGGTAGCGCCGTTCGTGGTCGCATGGCCGTCGCCGTTGTGCGCCTGACCGTTCGCGGATTTACTTTCAGGGCTCGGCGTACTTGTCTCGGTCGCTGAGCGTTCCGTCATCAGCTTCTTCAGCATCTTCGCCGTATCGCCGCCGCCCGGAGTGCAGCGTGTGAGGTCCTGTTCTTCGCCGCGAGCAATCGCCTCGCCGTAGGTTTGGCACAAGTAGCCGCAGGCGCCGCAGTTGAGCTGCGCCATCGCCGACATGAGTTTGCGCTCGATCGGTCGATCGACGGCTAACGACAGGCGCTCATCGATCGGCAACGCCGGGTCGTGCCACGGAAATACTTCTTCCAAAGGTGCGGCAACCAGCGCGACCGAAGAGGTAGCATGGCCGTTCGACGCCGCACCGTTCGATGAATCGCCGTTCGCGGCCGACTGCGTATTAAGCAGCGCCGCGAAAAAGCCGTTGAGCCAAGCTCGTTGTTGGTGGCTAAACGGGGCCGATTCGGGAATAAGCGAGACCGTCATACCGCACCTTCCATCGCGCTGACCGGCGTCGGTTGCAAGCGCTGCAAAAGTTCTTCCGTCGTGTACCGACGGGAATAGTCGAAGAACGATTCCTCATCGTCGTGGCGTCGTTCGAGATAATCCGAGAGCAGACGTTCAAGCACTTGCGGCACCGTGTTATGGGTGACATTGCGCATTAGCTCTCGGCCAATGGCTTGCCGTTCGCCGTAGCCGCCGCCGAGATAGACGTGATACCCCTCGACCATCTCTTCGCCGACGGAAACCTTCGTCGCCAGCAATCCGATGTCGCCGAGATAATGCTGAGCGCACGAGTGATGGCAACCGGTGAGATGGATGTTGAGTGGTTGATCGATCTGGACGCGCGTCTCGAGATACTCGGCAATCTGCATGGCATGCCGCTTGGTGTTCGACGCTGCGAATTTGCAGCCGCCGTTGCCGGTGCATGCCACGAGACCGGCCCGAATGTTGGTCGCGGACCAGTGGAGGCCGAGCGCTTCGAGTTCCTGTTTGACCTCGTCGAGCCGGGCTTCCGACACATCCGAGATCAACAGGTTTTGCCAGACCGTCAGGCGAATCGTGCCGCTGCCGTGCCGCTCAGCGATGGCGGCGATTCCGCGTAGTTGATCCACGCGCATTCTCCCGACAGGGAGCACGACGCCGACGTAGAACAAGCCCGCCTGCTTTTGAGGATACACGCCGATATGCGCGGCCCGATCGGCGGTGCGCCGCGTGGTGCAACGATCGAGGGCGAAGCGCCGCCAAGGCTTCCCGTGGTACTTCTCGGCCGCAGCTAAAAAACCATCGAAGCCGAGACGGTCGAGCACGTACTTGAGTCGCGCTTTCTTGCGATCGGTCCGATCCCCCAACTCACTGAAGGCCCGCACCAGCGCCGCGGCGGCGGGTATGCATTCCTCGGGCCGCAGCAACACGCCCGTATCGCGCGCAAAATCTTTGTGTCCGGAGATGCCGCCGAGTTCGAGGCGGAAGTAAACGCCGGCCGGTACTTCGGCATCGCCCTCCGCCACACGTACGGCCGTGAAGCCGATGTCGTTCGTGTCGGCTAGTGCGCTGATTGTGCCGCCGCCGTCGAATGCGATGTTGAACTTCCGCGGCAGGCCGTACATTTCCGAATGCTGCAAGATGTGATGATGCATCGCCTTGGTCAAGGGACGCGTATCGATGAGTTCGTCGGGGTCAATACCCGCGGTCGGCGAACCGGTAACGTTGCGGATGTTGTCGGCTCCTGCTCCGCGATTGATGATTCCTAGATCGATGAGCGACGTGACCACGTCAATCGCATGCCGAGCCGGAATCTCGCGGACCTGCAAGTTGGCCCGCGTCGTAATGTCGGCATAGCCGCCGCCGAACTGCTCCGCAATATCGGCCACGCCGCGTAGTTGATACGCATTGGTGAGGCCGCCGTGGAAGCGGAGCCGCGTCATGAACGAGTCTTGCGCCGGCGCGACGTGGAACAATCCGTGATACTTGTAAAGGAACATATCGGTTCCCCTGGGAAACCGACCGGCTTCGGCGTTGGCCCGCATTTCGTCCCACATCTCAAACGGGTTCTTCGTCCGCTTGGCATTTTCTTCCGGCGTGAGCTTCTTTCCTTCGGCCAGTTGACGGTCTTGCGCGGCCACGTGAATGGCGTCGGCGGCGTAGTAGCCGCCGGGGACGGCTTTTGCGGCCTCGGAAGGTCGTACGGCTTCCGCGGCCGAAAGGCCGAGCGTCGCGGCGAAGGTCGGCAGTCCGCGCGCGGCGCGAGCGGCATCGCTCCCGGCGACGAACCCTTGCAGATACTGTTGTTGTTCTTCGCTAAATCCGGCGTCGGCGATCATCGATTAAGTCCTCTCGTTTTCCGGCCGCGCAAAACGGCTACGCTTCCGGTTGTTCGCGCGTGCGACGAATACGCACCGCGCAATCTTTGTACGACGGTTGCCGCGAGTAAGGGTCGAAGTGAGCGAGCGTCAGGCGGTTGACGGCGGCATAGTGCATCGGCAGGAAGACGCGCCCGCGACCGACGGCGCTCGATAGAAACGCGTAGGCGGCCAATTGCCCACGGCGCGATTCCACCGCCACGACGTCTCCTGCGGCAATTCCGTGGCGCGCGGCGTCGTCGGGATGGACTTCCACATAACAGCGGCTTGGATAGAGCTTCCGCAAAACGGCGCTCTTCGACGTGCGCGTTTGTGTATGCCACTGGCTTACGGAGCCGCGCCCGGTGAGCAATACCAACGGGTACGAATCATCCGGCGGTTCCGGCATTCCTTGCGGCTGGGCAAACAGAAGCCGCGCACGACCGTCAGGATGAGCGAACCGGCCGTCGGCGAAGAGACGGCGTTCGTGTACGGGGCTTGCTTGCTCGGCGGCTTCAATCTGCGCGGCGGTCTCGGCGTTGCAAGGCCATTGAATGCCGTTGGCCTGGTCGAGCATCAGATAATCGCGAATGCCGGTGATATCGTTCGTGCGGCCCGCGGAGAGCCGTTTCATGCGCTCGAACACGGCTTCGGGAGTTGTCCAGGACGCGAACGGTTCGCCGCAGCCCCAATATTCGGCGAGCAAACGAAAGATTGAGAAGTCGGCCAACGCGGAGCCGGGCGCCCGTGCCACTTTCTTGAGCAAGCCGAAGCGTCGTTCGGAGTTGATGAACGTTCCTTCCTTCTCGCCCCATCCGGCGGCCGGCAGCACGAGATGCGCGGCCTGGGCCGTTTCCGTCGTCGTGTACATGTCTTGCACGACGAGGAAGTCCAGCTTCGCGAGCGCTTCACGCGCTTCGCTTTGCTGAATCCAAGAGTGGGCCGTATTAGTGGCGATGATCCACAAGCCGCGGATTCGTCCTTCGCGAACGGCGTCGAGAATTTGGTCGTAGCAGAGGCTATCGCGATCGGGAATCTTGGCGACGTCGAGTTCGAGCAACTCGGCGACCTCGCGTCGATCGGGCTCTTTCGTAAACTCACGACCGCAGGGAAGGCTCGCCGTGCAGCTAAACATCCGCGAGCCCATCGCGTTGCATTGCCCGGTGATGGAATTGGCTCCCGTGCCGGGGCGGCCGATGTTGCCGGTGATTAATGCCAGATTGATGATCGCCTGGGCGGTGCGAACTCCTTCGTAACTTTGGTTGACCCCCATCGTCCACCAGAACGACACGCGCTCGCCGGCGTGAATAGTCGCGGCAAGTTGCTCCAGTTCGGCGACAGCGACGCCGCAGGCCGCGGCGGCGGTCGCCGGCTCGTACGACGCAGCCATGACGTGTGCCGCAAACTCCGCGAAACCCGAGGTGTGAGCTGCGACGAACTCCGCATCGATCCACTCATTCTTAATGAGCAGATGTGCGACGGCGTAGAGCAGCGTGAGGTCCGACTTAGGGCTGATCGGCACATGCTGCGTGGCGCAAACGGCCGTTTCGGTGCGACGCGGATCGACGACGATGATCTTCGGCTCGCGACGATTTCGCAGCACTCGCTCCCACATGATCGGATGCGCGACGCAAGGATTGGCGCCGACGAAGACGAGTACGTCGGATTCCTCGAAGTCGGCGTAGGTATACGGCGGCGCGTCGAAGCCGAACGATTGCTTGTAGGCCGTAGCCGCCGTGGCCATGCATTGCCGCGTGTTGCTGTCGCCGTGAATGAAGCCCATGCCGAACTTGGCGAGTGCGCCGAGGAATAGCATTTCTTCCGTCGGAATCTGTCCGGTGCTGAGAAACGCGACCGATTCCGGACCATGCTTGTTTTGCAACTCTTGAAAGCGGGAGCAAAAGGTGCGGAGCGCTTCGTCCCAAGTCGTCGGTTGCAACGTGCCCGACGGGTCGCGCAGAAGCGGCCTCGTCGCGCGGTCGGGCGATTCCAGCACGGTGAGAGCTTCCCAACCCTTCGGACAAGCCATGCCGAGATTGACGGGATAGTTTGTCGACGGAGTGAGCCCGAGCGCTTCACCGTCGCGTAGGTGGACGGTAAGACCGCAGCCGGTCGAACAGAAGCCGCAGACGGTTTGCGTGACGGCGGTCGGTTGCAGACCGGCGGGTAATTGGCCCAGACCGAATTGGCCGGGGGCCAAGACGAGCTCGTGAGTGAGCGGACCGTCGAACGAGCGGACCGCTTCCGACAAGCGTTCCGTGAGCGGTCGAGGAGGAGCGACGTCGATGCTCATGTGCGGATTCCTCCCGGCATGCGCGCCGGAACGACCGCGGCGAAAAACAACGTTCGTTCGATCAACTCGCCGACTGCGGCGGCGACAAGTGCGATGGACGTCCAGAGCACGGCGTAAGTCGGCACGGCGGCCAGTAGATACACGAGTCCCACGGCAAAACAGCTTGCCACTGACCGCACGTCGACGATCAAGCGAAGCTCTCCGGCAAGTAACCGCGCGGTGCGTAGGAGAGCGTGACGTTGCGAAGAGAAATAGTGCCGCAAGACGACGGCCTCCCAAATGGTCTTGGCCGCGATCACGCCGGCCGCGGCGATAGCGATCGGCAGAGCGACCGTCGATCCGCAGATTGCAGCGAGACACGCCGCGCCGTAGAGCCCAAGCGTGAACATAGTGCCGAAGAATCGCGCGGCGTTGCGCGGCAGGCTCCACCATGTGCGGCCGGTCGCAGCGTAAATCATGGCTGAGCAATAGACGCCGCCGATGCCGAGCCCGATGGCAAGGTAACGCGTCAGGGCGGAGTAGTTCGTGGGAAGCAATTGCAAGAGGCTCGCCGCGTACGCGCCGACGGCGGCCATCCAAAGACCGAACACAATCACTTCCCGGCTCAACCAGCTGGTGCGCCAGCCAAGCCACGCTTTGACGGCGAGCGTCGGCCGCCCGAGATGCAACATTGCTGCATGGACTCCGATGATGCCGACGACCGCGGCAGTGAGACCGGCCGACTTTCTTGCCGATGCCGGCCAAGCGGCGCCGGCGAGCCGTGCGAGCGCTTCGTCGACCAAGAGCAACCCGACGGCGGCTTGCGTGAGGCAGAGCATCGCCACAAGCGAGGCGTGGACATGCTGCGGCCGATCGCAAAATGTATCGGCGGCCCGCAATGCGGATAGCGCCGCGTCACGGCTGACGAACGTCGTCGTCGGAATCGTGTGGCGCGGATCGGGACTATCTGGTAGGAACTCGCCGCGCGCCGCTGCAGCGAAGGCATCTTCGCGACGGACGATTTGAATGGAGATGGCCCGATTGGGACATGCTTGCACGCACGCCGGCGCTTCGTCGGCCGCGAGGCGTTGGCGGCACATGTCGCACTTGCGAACGATGCCGAGCGCGGGTTGATATTGAGGCACCTCGTAAGGACACATGAGGAGGCAGTACTGGCAACCCATGCATTGATCGTCGAGGTGTCGCACGACTCCGGTGGCGGGATCTTTTTCGTAGGCGCGCGTCGGACAGCCGCTCAAGCAACCCGGCTCCACGCAATGATGGCAGGCCGTGGTGACGTTTTTGAGAACCGGCAACTCGGTGCTCATCCTCGCGTAAGGCGAGACGGGCGGAATGAGCTTCTCGCCTACCAGCAGGCCTACGCTGCGCCACGTTTCGTCGTCGGCGAGGCCGTTGAGCTGATGACACGCCGTCACGCACGCCTTGCAGCCGGAGCAGGCATCGAGGTCGACGCGAAAGGCGTACTGTTCGCCGGCGGCCGGGAGCGAAAGGGGGATCAGGTCATGATAGTGCCGAGCTTGCGCATGCCCGCCTGCGCCCTGAAGTTCCGTATCGTGTCGACGCGAGAACCTTTCGACGGCGGACAGTTCTTGCTGCTCGGCCAGGAGCACTTCGACCAACGCCGGACCGCCCGCCGAGAAGCGAATGCCCGCCGCTTCGGCTTGGTCGGCCGTGGCGAGCGTCGAATTGTCGGTGGTGATCAGCATGATAGGCAGACGGAAGACGATTGCGAGAAGTAGGCTAAACCGCGGCCGGAGCGTGATGTGCGTCTTGTTCTTCGAGGAAGCCGATCAGCCGTTCGCGCAGAGCGTAGTATTCGGGATGCTCCAGCACTTGGGCGCGCATCCGCGGTCGAGGGAACGGCACTTCGACGATCTCGCCGATCGTGGCGGCCGGCCCGTTGGTCATCATCACGATACGGTCGGAAAGAAAGAGCGCTTCGTCGATATCATGCGTCACCATCAGCGTCGACCGACGGTCTTGCTGCAGGATGCGGCAGAGCACGTCCTGAAGATCCAAACGCGTGAGGGAGTCAAGCATGCCGAGCGGTTCGTCGAGCAGCAGCATGTCGGGCGTGAGGGCAAGCGCTCGAGCGATGCCGACTCGTTGCCGCATTCCTTGCGAAAGTGCGGCGGGCAACTGCGAGGCCGCGTCGCTGAGATCGACCAAAGCGAGATACTTTAGTGCGATCGCACGTTGCTCCGCGCGCGTCCGCAAAGGGTGCACCTTCTCCACGCCGAGCAGAACGTTCTCTTCGGCCGTCATCCAGGGGAGCAGGCATGGAGCTTGAAATACGACGCCACGATCAGGGCCCGGGCCGCTGATTTCGCGACGGGCGACGATGACCGAGCCCTCGCTGATCGACGTTAGGCCGGCGATCATGCCGAGCACCGTGCTCTTGCCGCAGCCGGAGTGCCCGATGATGGAGACGAACTCCCCCTCGTCCATGTTGAGGTTAAACTCGCGCACGATCACGGCCGGGCCGCGCCGATTCATGTAGGTTTTGCCGAGACGGTAAAGTTCGATGTAACCGGCCATGGTCGCTCGCTCCGCAAAAGTAGGTTAAGACGACGCAGCCAGCGCCGTCGCTTCAGCGCCGCGCTTAGGGCGAAGCGGAGCGGAGTGCGGCTTGGGCGGGTTAGCGACGGCAGCGGCCTGTGCCTGCCGGCTTTGGTCGCGGAGTTCGATCAGGTAGCCGGTAACGGCGTTGCGCAACGAGCGAAACTCGGGGCAGTGATTCAATTCTTTGCGGTCGCGCGGCCGCGGGAGGTCGACGAGAAACTCGCGGCCCAACGTCGAGCCGGGGCCGGGCGTGAGCGTGAGGATGCGATCTGCCAAGAGGAGCGCTTCGTCGACGTCGTTGGTCACGAGCACGCACGTTTTCTTCTCGACCGCCCAGATGCTCGCGAGCTCGGTTTGGAGGTTGCCGCGCGTGAGCGCGTCGAGCGCGCCGAGCGGTTCGTCGAGCAGAAGGACGTCGGGATTCATCGCCAGCGTGCGAGCCAGCGAAACTCGCTGTCGCATGCCGCCGGAGAGTTCGCCGGGACGCTTGAGCGTCGCCTTGGTGAGGCCGACCAGTTCGATCAGCCGCTCCGTGTTCTTACGTCGCGCGGCGGACGAGACGCCGACACAAACGGAGTCGACGGCCAAAGCGACGTTGTCAAAAACGGTAAGCCAAGGGAGCAAGGCGTACGTTTGAAACATGATGCCTCGCTCAGGGCCGGGGCCGGTAATCGGCCGGCCGGCGAGCGTCAGCGTGCCGACCTCGGGCAGGGCGAGTCCCGCCATGAGCGAGAGCAGAGTCGTCTTGCCGCTGCCGGAGAAGCCGACGATGGCGACGAATTCTCCTTCGCGAATCGAAAGATTCACGTTGTCGAGCACGTTGATGCGGGCGGCGCCGATGCCGTAGCCCTTGCGAACGTTTTGAAGTTGGAGATACGACATGGCCTTTTCGCCGACTTAGGTGGGAAATGAAGCAGAGCGTTAGGAAACGACAGGGCCGTAGCTGAGCGAACGCTGTAGGGCGATCATCATGCGATCGAGCGCGAAGCCGATGCCGCCGATCGTGAAGACGGCGACCATGATCATGGCGAGCGTTTGGCTGCTGCCGTTCTGGAACATGTCCCACACGAATTTGCCGAGGCCGGGATTCTGGGCCAGCATCTCCGCGGCGATGAGCACCATCCAGCCGACGCCGAGCGAGATGCGCAGACCGGTGAAGATGTACGGCATGGCGGCCGGCACCACGATCTTGCGGAGGCGCGTCGACCAGGAAAGCTTCAATACGCGCGCGACGTTGAGATAGTCTTTGTCGATCGAAGAGACGCCGATGGCCGTGTTGACGAGTGTCGGCCAAAGCGAGCAGAGAGCCACGGTGACGGCCGAGCTGATGAACGACTTCTCGAACCACGCTTCGCTCGGGTCCGTGGTGTACACAGCACCGACCATGATCATCACGAGCGGCAGCCAGGCGAGCGGCGAGACCGGCTTAAAGATTTGCACCAGCGGATTGAACGCGGCCATGCAAGTTCGGCTCATGCCGCAAAGAATTCCGATCGGTACGGCGATCAGCGACGCGATGAGGAAGCCCGCGAATACCGTCTTAAGGCTCGTAAGAATCTGATCGAAATACGTCGGGGCGCCGCTGTAGCGACGCAGCAACGCCTTTTCGGCGCCGGCTGTGAAAACGTCGGCCTGCGTAGCGAGCTCGGCCTCGCGGGCGGGGTTGCTTTCGGCCGCCATTTGTTTGTGAACGGCCGCGGCCTGCGCGGCGAATCGCGCGGCGAGCACCTCTTGCTTGTCAGTGAACTCCGCAGCTTTACTGCGTGCCTCGAAGTGAGCGGCCCAAAGTCCGGCGGCGGCCAGCGACACTTCGCGCGGCGTCGGAATCGCGCCGTACTTGGTCTGCACGTTGCGCGACACGCCGTACCAGACTGCGGAAAACGCCAACATGGCGATCAACGGCACGCCGAGGTAAAGCCAAAGGCGGTGCAATTGAGCCCGCGGCTCGTCGTTGGCCGCCAGACGAATCAACGGTTCCAGCAAGTCGAGGCCGAGCGTGTTCGTAACGCGAATCAGGTTCTCTTTCATACTCGTAGTCGCTAGCGGAAGGCAGGGGGACGGAATTTTGCGGCAGGAGGTCGATCGTCGGGCGGGCGACGGCACTTGATGTTTCGAGGTTGTTAGTTCTTGTGACCGATCTTCAGGCTTTGGAGATATGCGGTCGGCTTCCGGCCGTCGTAGGAGACGCCGTCGATGAAGTCCGCGTTTGCCGGCTTATAGCCGTCGGTTTGCGGCAGGTCGCCCGCCGCAAGATGGCCGCTGCGCACCAGCGAGTCGGCGGCGCGGCGATAGATTTCGGGCCGGTAGACGCGCTCCGCCGTGGCGTGGTACCAGGCGTCGGGCTTGCTCTCCGGAATCTGCCCCCAGCGTCGCATCTGCGTGAGCAACCAGACACAGTCGCTGTAAAAGGGGTAGGTAGCGTGGTGCTTAAAGAAGATGTTGAACTCGGGGAGCGACACCTTGTCGGTCGCCTGAAACGTGAACGACCCGGTCATGCTCGCGGCGATCACGGCATAATCCGCCCCGACGTATTCCGGTCGCGCGAGGATGCGGCAAGCCTCTTCGCGGTGGAGAAACTCGCCCGATGCGTCCGTTTCGTCGAGCCATTGGCAAGCGCGGATGATCGCCTTCACGACCGCGATGTGCGTTTGCGGATTCTTTTCGTTCCACTCGGCGGTCACGCCGAACACTTTTTCGGGATTGTTGCGCCAGATTTCCGAGTCGGTCGCCACGGGAACGCCGATTCCCTTGATCACCGCTTGTTGGTTCCACGGTTCGCCGACGCAGTAGGCGTCGATGGTGCCGGCTTCGAGCACGGCCGGCATTTGCGGCGGCGGCGTTACCGACAGGACGACTTCTCCTTGGTCGACGCCGCGCGCATCGCCGGCGGTGTAGAAGCCGGGGTGGATCCCGGCGGCCGCGAGCCAGTAACGCAGTTCGTAGTTGTGCGTGGAAACCGGAAACACCATGCCGAAGTTGAAGTCTTTGCCGGCCGCGCGGTATTCGTCGATCACCGGGCGCAAGGAAGCGGCGGAGATCGGGTGCGGCGGCGTTGGTGATTTGAGCTTCTCGTCGGCGGCCTGCATTTTCTCCCAGACGCGATTGGAGACGGTGATGCCGTTGCCGTTCAGGTCGAGGCTGCAGGCCGTGATGACGTGCGCCGAGGTGCCGAAGCCGACCGTCGCTCCGATCGGCTGACCGGCGAGCATGTGGGCGCCGTCGAGTTCGCCGCCGACCACGCGATCGAGCAGTACCTTCCAGTTGGCTTGCGCCTCGACGACGACGTCGAGCCCTTCGTCGTCGAAGTACCCGTTCTCCTTGGCGATGACCAGCGGCGCACAATCGGTGAGCTTGATGAAGCCGAGGCGGAGGCGATCTTTCTCCACCGGCAAGAGCTCGACGGCAGGTCCGGCGGGGCTCTTTGCATCGGCGGCCGCCGATGCGGCGGCGCTCGTCCCTTCGCTACTGCAACCGACGTTTCCTGAAACGAGCAGGCCGCCGAGAAGCAGGAGCGATACGGCGACGAACAGCGAGCCGCGAGCGGCAGACGTGGGGGACTTCTGCGAAACGATCATGGGTATCTACTTGGGACGAGTGGTGGTCGGCATCGGCCTCACCCCCGGACCTCGATCGGCCCAGGTGATTGCCAAGCCTCACAACGCATGGGCAATGCCAAGCCGGCCGGCAACCCTGCGTGGCGAGAGCGAAACGACGACATCCGGCCGAAACCGTGCCGCCGGAGGCGCGAGGATTCACGGCCGGGTAAAATCGAGCCCAAACGTCAGTGCGAAGAGAACGTGCACTCTTGCGCAGCAGATGCGCGGCAATGGAAGCGGCGACTGGTTCCGGCGGAACCATGTGCGTCTGCGCTGAGACCGCCGGAAGGATTTCGTAAGAAACAGGCTTGGCGCGTGTTGCTGAAAGCCGCGCCACGATAGGGGGTCTCGCTCGGAGTCGAAGTGGCGCTCGAGTGGTTTCGATGAATCCACGAGGCGGCCATTCGCTGGTCTCTTTCGACTCACGTTCAAGGCAATTCGGCTGCGAACGACGAGAAGCTACGAAGCCGTGCGCGATTCTCCTGCCCGCTTCGGCTGAAGAGATTTATTTTGCCGGCCGGTCCGATGACCCCTCTGGTCTGGGAGCCGCATCGAACCGGGTGCCGAGCAAAAGCCGAGAGCAATGCTTGCATGCCGCGTGGCGTCACGACACGAGTCGAGCGCGAAGTAGAGAAATCTCAAAATGAAAAATCGTCGACCAACCTTCGCGCATTCAATCGGCCTCACGCCGTGGATCCTCGGCACGCTGCTTACGACGGTCGTCGCCGTCGGACCTCAGGGATGTTCGCCTCGGGAGGCGGCGGCCGAGGAGCCGGTGTCGCTATCGACGGAGTTTGACGAGTCGACGCCTGCCGAAGCGGACGACTACTTCCAGCCGGCGACGTTTGCATACGACGAGGCTCCGGCCGCTCCTCCGGCGGATGCCGCCGCAGCCGCCAAGAAAGCCGCCGCAGCGAAAAAGAAGAAGCAAGAAGCCCTAAAGAAGGCCATAGCCGGCGCCTACAAGCCGCTGTTCTACGACAACAACTTCGCATACATCGACAACCCGATGTACGACGATTGGTTCTTCGGCGACCGCTTCAAGCAGAAGCACTTCTGCTTCCTCGGCAACTGCGCAACGCTCGACATCGGCGGCCAGTACCGCATGCGGTACCACAACGAACAGAACATGCGCGGTTTTGGGCTCACCGGCAACGACGATGCCTTCTTGCTCCAACGGACGCGCCTTTTCGCCAATGCGCAACTGAGCGAGAACGTACGCGTCTACGCCGAAATGTTGGACGCCGTGAGCAACTACGAGAACTTCGCGCCGCGCGGCATCGAGGAAAATCGCCTCGATATCCAGAACCTTTTCGCTGATCTCACGCTTTTCGACGGGGCACGAGGAAATCTGAAGTTCCGCGGCGGTCGACAGGAATTGCTCTATGGTTCCGAACGCCTCGTGTCGCCATTGGATTGGGCCAATACGCGCCGCACGTTTGAGGGCTACAAGTTCCTGTGGGTCGGCGAAGATTGGAACATCGACGCCTTCTACACCCGCCCGGTGATCATCAGTCCGACGCAGCCCGACAGCCCCGACTACCAGCAAGAATTCTCCGGCATCTTCAGCACCTATAAAGGAGTCGAAAACAACACGTTCGATACCTACTGGTTCAGCTACTACAACAATCGCGGCGCGAACCACTACAAGTACGACACGATGGGAGGTCGCTGGCTCGGCTCGAAGGATTCACTGCTGTGGGAATTCGAGAGCGGCATGCAATACGGCGACAACACCAGCGGTTCCGACCACTGGGGAACGTTTACCACGGCCGGCATCGGCAAGAAGATGGAAAAGAAAACCTGGAAGCCGACGCTCTGGGGCTACTTCGACTACGCCTCGGGCGGAGCGCGCCGCGGCGCCGGAGAAGGCTTCAACCAACTCTTCCCGTTGGCCCATAAGTATCTCGGCTTCATGGACCTCTACGGGCGCAGCAACATTTGCAGCCCCAACGCGCAGCTGACGATGCAGCCGCACGAAAAAGTGAAGCTGCTTTGCTGGTACTACTACATGTTTCTCGAGGACGTTCGCGATACCCCGTACAACATCAACATGTCGCCGTTCAATCCCGCGAACGCGCCCGCCTCGCGCGACCTGGGACACGAACTCGATTTGCTCTGCACTTACACGCTGAATCCGCGGATGGAGATGCTCTTCGGCTACTCCCACTTCTTCTCGGGCAACTACTACAAAGAGACGCCCGGAATCGCCCATCGGGGCGATGCGAACTTTTTTTACACGCAGTATCAGTGGAACTTTTAAGACGCTCCTGCCGCAGCCTGTGCTGAGGCAGGAATGCCGAAATGCCAGGCTTGCCGCCCGCAATTCCGGCAACCATCGAAATGGGCCGAAGCGGCTCTAAAGTGTTACAGGCTGAGAAGAAGCGCGGATTCGGCAAGACGCAAGTTGAAGCCACGGCGACCTCGTGGCATTGGAGTTGCTCGACGCTTTGGGTTCCGCCGTTTGTCGAAGTCCGTCTCGCTTTCTCGCCGCCCAATTCGTTTATGTCTGACGTCGCACTGCCCCGCCGCGCGCCGCGCCTGGTCGCCATCGACGACGATCCATTGATCCGTCGCCTCCTTGAGCGCTTTTTCGAGGAGAAAGGCTATGCGCTGAGCACTGCCGCCGACGGCGCGACCGGCCTGGAACGGATACAACGTGAACGGCCCGACGTCGTGATCTTAGACAACGTATTGCCCGACCTCGGCGGGTTGGAGGTCTTGCGGCAGATTCGCGCCTTCGACCGACACCTGCCCGTGCTCTTCGTGACCGCGCAGGGTACGAGTCGCACGGCTATCGAAGCCATGAAACTGTGCGCCTTCGACTACCTGCCCAAGCCGCTCGACTTGGCGCGGTTGGACAAACAAGTCGAGCGGGCACTCGAGGCCCGCCGCTTGATGCGCACGCCGGTGCAGCTCCAATCGGAGGAAGCGGCGGACTCGGATGCAGATTTCTTAATCGGCCGCAGCGCCGCGATGCAGGAAGTGTACAAAGCCATCGGCCGCGTTTCGTTGCTGGATGCGCCGATTCTGATTGAGGGAGAGCCCGGTACAGGCAAGGAATCGGTCGCGCGCGCCGTTTATCAGAACGGTCCGCGAAACTCCGGACCGTTTCACGCGGTAAACTGCGCCGACTATGACGCCGCGGGGCTGGACGTCGAACTCTTCGGGGCGGAGCGATTCGACGCCGGAACGCAGACCACGGCGCATATCGGTCGCGTGGAGCAATGTCGCGGCGGCGTCATCTTATTGAACGGCGTCGACCAACTGACCGCGGCTTCGCAAAGCCGGGTCCTGCGTTTGATTCATGACCGCGAATACGAGCGGGTCGGCGGTCGCGAAACGTGCAAGGCCGACGTGCAATTGATTTGCGTCACCTCGCAATGCCTTACGACTTGCTTCGAGCAAGGGCGCTTCCGCGCCGAGCTGTACTACTTATTGCGTTCGTTTCGGATCGGCCTGCCTCCTCTACGCAACCGAGCTGACGACATTCCGCTCTTGGTCGATCACTTCGTGAAGCGCTTCAGTCGCTTGGGCGGAGCATTGTCGGCGGAACCGGTGCGCGTTTCGGCGGAGTCGTTGTCGCTGCTCGCGCATTATGCTTGGCCGGGAAACCTCGATGAATTGCAGAGCGTGCTCCGGCGCGCGCTGGTGGAAACTAAAGGAACGGTCGTGGCCTCGGATTTCCTATTGGCCGCGCTCGGAAGTGAACAAGACGCCGCACGCTCGCCGTCGCTCGGCGTGACCGATTGGCGCACCTTCGCGGAAACGCGGATGTCGGACGGTTCGCAACACGTGTATGCCGACGCCTTGGCGGAAATGGAGCGCAATCTGCTGATGCAAGTGCTTCAGGCGACGCAAGGCAATCAGGCCCGATCGGCCCGTATTTTGGGAATTACGCGGGGCAACCTGCGCAAGAAGATTCGCGCGCACGGCATTCTGCTGGCGGCGATCGGCGGCCCGTCTCAGTCGGCCGGTCACGATGCGGAGGATGACGTCGAAGCGGAACTTGATTCGTCGGAAGAGCACGGCGATGAGCGTTGACCCCGACGCTCTGCCGACGACGACTTCGCCGCCGCCCGACGGCGCCGGCCGTCTGACGCTGTACTACGTTCTGGCATTGTCGGCCGTGGCGCTGCTGTCGCTCGTCGGGCAGTGGCTCGTGCAAACCCGGCTGGAACGACAACTCGGCGATTCGCGCACCGTGAACGTCGCGGGCCGTCAGAGAATGTTGAGTCAACGGATCTGCAAATGCGCGTTGCTCGTCGCGCGCGAAAGACGCGGACCGGCGCTGCAAGAACTGCGCGACAGCATGACCACTTGGCATCGTAGCCAGGACGACTTGCGCCGAGGGAGGGCCGGAAGCGGTCGGGCCGAAGAAAACAGCGCCGAAGTATCGACGACGTTCGCCCGCTTGGAGCCCGCTTTCATCGCCATGCATGATGCGGCCAGGCGGATCGTCGAGGTTTGCGATTCATCGGTCACGGACGAGGTCGCTCAATGGGAAATCGCCGCGCAAGTTCCGCGACTATTGGAGAATGAGAGGACGTTTCTGGAGGGAATGGATTCGATCGTCGCGCTTTACGAACGCGAAGCGCAACAGCGCGTGGAACGATTGCAACGAGTCGAGCTCGTGCTGTTGATCCTCACGCTTTCGACGTTGCTTCTCGAAGGGGCCTTGGTGTTTCGTCCGGCCGCGCGGAGGATTCGCGAATCGTTTGCGGCGCTCGTGCGGCTGGGCGAACAATTGCGGGGCGCGAAAGACGAGGCCGAATCGGCGAATCGTGCGAAATCGAGGTTTCTCACGAACATGAGCCACGAGCTGCGGACGCCGCTGCATGCCATTCTCGGCGCGGCGGAAGTGCTGGAAAAGCGTAACTCCGTCGGCGCGGATAACGAGTACTTGCAGTTGATCGAAGATTCCGGACGAACGCTGCTACGACTCGTGAACGACCTACTGGACCTTGCCAAGATTGAAGCCGGCAAGTTGGAATTGCTGCCGGCACCCGTCGATCTTCGCGCGTTCGTGGAGGGCGCGGCCGCGCAGTTCCGCGAACTTGCCGCACGGCGCGGCCTTCGTTTCGGCCTGGCGATCGACGAGCGCGCTCCTCGTCGCATCTTCGTCGATGAGCTGCGTCTCGGACAAGTGCTTTCCAATCTGCTGGGCAACGCGTTCAAGTTTACCGAACTAGGAGCGGTGAATTTCTACGTCGCCGTCGAGCCTGCGGAAGCAGCGCCGTCGTCACCTTCCGGTCGGGTCCGGCTTTGCTTTGCAGTGCGCGATACTGGGATCGGCATCCACGAAACGGAACTCTCCAAGATCTTCGATTCGTTTACTCAGGCGGATGCTTCGATTCGCCGTCGACGCGAAGGGGCAGGGCTCGGGCTCGCGATCTCCACTCAACTCGCGACCTTGATGAACGGCCGGCTCGAAGTGGAAAGCCGGCCGGGATTCGGCAGTTGCTTTTCGTTTATCGTCGACTGCGAAGTCTGCGCCACGGCCGCCTACGACGACGGCGTGCCGACGGCGCCAGCCGACCGAGCGACGCCGATGAAGCTGCGTCCCTGCAAGATTCTGGCCGTGGACGACGCCACGGCCGGGCGTCGCGTATTGGAAACGCTGCTGAGCGACGCCGGCCACCTACCGATTTGCGCCGCCGACGGTCGCCAGGCGCTCGAACTCTTTGAGCGAGACTCGTTCGATCTGGTCTTGCTCGACTTGCACATGCCGATGCTCGACGGCCGAACCACCGCGGCGGCCATGCGTCGCTACGAACGGGAACAAGGCCAGCCGCGGACGCCGATCGTCTTGCTGACGGCCGATGCGACCGTGGTAAATTCTTACCCTCCGCAATTGGGTGACTTCGACGCCTTCTTGCTCAAGCCGTTTTCCGATGAGATGCTCTGCGCGGTGCTTGCAAGTCGGATCGACTCCCTTGCGCAGCATGCCGCAGCGACTCCTTCGTCGGCTGACGACGCGGTCTGTTCTCGACGAGACCGTATTCTGTCGCGCCTGCAAGGCAACCAAAGTCTCTTGGCGGAACTCGTCGGTCTGTTTTTACAGGAGGGGCCAAGTTTACTCGACCGAATCGCCCGAGCGATTTCAACGCTCGACCGAACGGACCTGTTTACCACCGCTCACTTGCTCCGCGGTCAACTTGAGATGCTAGAACTTACGGTCGCGGCGAAGCAGACGCTGCAACTTGAGTCCGGAGCCGCGAAAGATTCCGGTCCGATGCTCATGCAGACGTTTCGAGAACTTGAGTCGACGTGGGACGAAATTCGCTCGCAAGCGGAATCCCTACTATCGATAACGATCAGGCAATTGACGAGCGACAATCCAACGTCGTGTATACCTCGATGTTAACTGTCTCAACTTGATAATTCTTGCGTCGCTCAGCTAAGTCGAATGGAACGAGCGACATTCGCTGGATTACTAATCGGCTTCGGTCACATCGACCGAAGTGCACTAGGGCTCATCGGCTCGCCCGGTGGCCTTCGCATTAAAACGTTGTGGATTGCGGCATATCAGGTGACACTCGAGAAAACACCAGTTGCTGCCAGTCTGCCACGCCAGGACAGGTCGGCAGAAGTGCGTTGTACGGAGCCCGTTTTCCGCGAGCATTCGAATCCGACGATGATTGGTTCGCCATCAATCGCTTTGGAGTTCGGCACTTGATCGGCTGGTCGATTCCCATGATCATGACCGGCATCCTGTCGTTCTTCTTGCTTCTGCAATCGCACACCGGACTGACGCTGACGCACAACTTTGCATCGCTCGCCTTCGTCTTGGTCTCCGTCGTTGAAACGTGGCGATTCGCCCGACGATACCAGGCACCGTTCTAGTTCCGAAAGCGAAGTCGGGGCGTATTGGCCAGGAATTCATAAAGCGCTCCGCGGTGGCCTACTAGTACCGGTTAACAAAGAGGCGGTGGGGGAGGCGGATAAAACGTCAGGGCTTTGGGGCCCCCTCTGAACGGACTTTTAATTCGGCCAAGCCGTCACCGGCCTTTCTCAGGGAGCATGTCACCACCACGCGACGACGAAGACTGCCATCTCATGCGCTAGCCATTCGATACTCGGCCTTCCAGTCGCGGGTAAGCATTTAGACGGCGTAAGCGGCCGTCGACACAGAGATTGAACGCGTAGACGAGCGTCTGTCGCGTTCCGATGTGTGAGAACGATGACGAGGGCCTGCCGGTCATTGACGCGTGTGCGTCGAACTGGTGCGGTTTGGCGCTTGCTGACATTCTGTCCGGAAGTCTGGCCCTTGGGTGCCCGCCGGTACTTTCGGTCGTCTCGCTGATTTGCCTCCCGACTATATTTAGGTCTCGTCGTTTGCGCGAAGCATGGCCATCAGCTTCGCCTTCGCGGTGGCATCGAGCCCTGCAAGGATCGTGGCCAGAGCGGCGAGCAAATGACCGCCCGCAACCGAAGCCGCGGGTTGGCTCGCAGGCGTCGTTGCCGTCTGCTCGATATCTCGGTTAGCATTTTCGGCTTCGCTGGTGCAAGCGGTGGTGCAAGCGAGCGATAGCGGCAGCGACGGCAATGATTCCACTCGCTCCGGCCGTGTCGAGCAGCTTCGGATCGGTGTAAAGGTTCATCGTTAGGTCGATGGAAGAATGCCTCATCGCCGCCTGTGCAGTGCGAGGCGTCACGCCGGCCTTGCTCAATAGCGTGCCGTAGGTGTGCCGCACCCGTCGTCAGGCCCGAAGCAAAACCGATCGCGCGAACGGCTCGTCGAGGTTTGAACTTTTCGACGTTCGTCGGGAGCATTCATGATTGCGCCGCCGACGATCGCTCGCGATTGAAACCAAAAATGGCGTAGCGCCGCCCTAGCGGAAATCGCGTGAGCCGATGTTCCCAGATCGTTCCGAGCGATTTCACGATCCGCGGGCATATTAGAAAGTATCTTCGTGATCGTCGTTCGATGCCGGCCGCGGCCAGATACTTCTCCGTCGAGCTTGGACGAAGCAGACGTCGTTCCGAGCGGCCGAGGCACGTAAGCCATTGCGATGGATGGAACGGGTACTCTTCGAACAAGGCCAAGACTCCGCCCGGACGGAGTATCCGACTTATCTCTCGTAAGAATTCAAGGCGTGTACCGGTCTCGCAGCGACTGAAGATATCGGTCACGGAGAGCACGTCAAAAGCTCGATCCTGAAAAGGCAACCATGGCGGCAACGAACGCCGTGTCTTCCCGGGTGACGCATCGAGACACTCCGTTGAGAAACGATAGGAGTGTGCCGTCGCGAAGTACGGTTTGCCTATCTCCAACAGCCCTTCACCCCGCGCGGAAATGTCGAGCCAGTCGCAGTTTGTCGATTGAATGCGCCAGGCTATAAGCCGGCGAAGCAATGTCTGCAAAGTAACCGTTGCCGTGTATTCGTTGCGATACGACCGTGACCATCGATTTCCATTCGACAACGAGTCGCCCGTCGCGTCGACGGCGGCACCCAAGTTCGGTGCGCCGGAAATCCTGGAGTTGATCGGGCCAGTTGCCATGTCGTGACGGAAACCTTCCATGAACTTCCTTCACTTTGGCGGCTGTCGGAAAACTCCGAACGGGAGGCTTCCAACTCGCCTACATCTTTCGCTCTCGACGGTAATGTCATTCGTAGCGCAATGCGTCGATGGGATCGAGCCGCGATGCTTTCCACGCCGGATAGAACCCGAAGCCGACGCCGATGGCCGCCGAGACTCCGCAGGCCATCGCAATCGCCGGCCACGACGCGGCGATCGGCCACCGCATGACGAACCAGACCAAGAAGCTGATCGCGCGGCCGAACAAGATTCCGAGCAATCCGCCGAACAAGCAAAGGACGATCGCTTCGATAAGAAACTGTCGCAAGATATGATGCGACCTCGCCCCGACGGCCATGCGCAGCCCGATCTCGCGTGTTCGCTCCGTAACGGAGACGAGCATAATGTTCATGATGCCGACGCCCCCGACGGCCAGCGAGATCGAGGCGACGATCACCAGTAACGCTCCCATCATGTTGGTCATCGAGCCGAACGCCTTGAGCATCTCGCTCATGTCGCGAATGCTAAAGTCGTCGGCTTGGTTGGCGCGAAGGCGATGGCGCTTTCGCAACACGTCGTGAATCTGCTCAATCGCCGCCGGCACCGCCTCGGTCGAGACTGCTTTCGCCATGATGTTGTCGACGTGCGTCACGCGCGTAACTTGCGGATTATTTCTGGTTTGCGTTTCCGAGCGGGCCGGATACAAGCTCACGGCGTCCGGATAGAGGTCGCTGAGCGAGTTGCTCGACGCGTCGGTGCTCGAAGTCGAGCTTGCCGTCTCGCCCTTGCTCGCACCGCCGGTGTTGCTGCCCGACACGCGATAGGTGATCGTCGTCCAAGGGGCGAGGACGATGTCGTCTTGATCCATCCCCATCATGTTCGCCCCTTTGCGGCGGAGCACGCCGACGACCCTGAGGCTCACATTCTTCAAACGAATGCTTTTGCCGATCGGCGGTTCCGTGTCGAAGAGTTCCTTCGCCAACGTCGCCCCAAGCACGCAGACGCGATTCGCACCGCGGACGTCGGCGTCGTCGAACATCGCACCTGCTTGCAGGTCTTGCCAGTCGCGGATCGCGAGATATGCCGGCGTGGTGCCGTAGATCGACATCGGCACCCAATTCCGATTGCCGCGCACGATCTGCCCGGAGACCTGCACGACCGGCGCGGCGGCCGCCACGGCGGGACATTCGCTTGCGATCCCCTCGACGTCGTCGGGCGTGAGCGTCTTCTCGCTCCCTTGCCCGAAGTTGATTCCGCCGCTCGAGGCGGCTCCCGACTGCACGGTGAGGTTGTTGGCCCCCATGGTCGAGATGGTCTTTTGCATCGAGCGATTCGAGCCTTGGCTCAGTTCGACGATGGCGATCATCGCCGAAACGCCGATGACGATGCCGATCGTCGTCAGAGCGGAACGGAGCTTGTTACGAGTCAATGCGCCGACTGCGGTGCGCAACGAGTTGGGGTAGAAGCGTCGCAACCCCGCCGCCGGCTGCGGCGCCGGTTCGTGCTCGTCGAGAGTCGATTCCTGCGTCGGCTGCGCGACGTCGGTCGTTGCGTTACCAGCCGGCGCGGCCGATGATTCCTTTTGCCGCTGATCCGGAGAATAGTCTTCGACGATCACGCCGTCGGCCATGCGGATCACGCGATCGGCGCACGCGGCGACGTTCGGATCGTGGGTGACGATGATGATCGTCAAGCCGAGACCGTTGAGTCGGCGGAACATCGCGAGAATCTCGCGACTCGTTTTGGAGTCGAGATTGCCCGTCGGCTCATCGGCCAACAGCACCGCGGGGTTGTTGATCAGCGACCGAGCGATCGCCACGCGTTGCTGCTGGCCTCCGGACATCTGCGTCGGCACGTGGTACATCCGACTGCCGAGGCCGACGCGCTGTAAAAGGCGACGCGCATCTTGCAGAGAATCGCTCGCGGTGCGCGTCGTGTCGCCGTACTCGAGCGGCATCAAGACGTTGTCGACCGCCGTCGTCCTGGCCAGTAGGTTGAAGCTCTGGAAAACGAACCCGAGCTTCGCGCTGCGGACCACGGCTCGCTCGTTCGGCGCCAGGCTACCCACCTCGGCGCCGTCGAGAAAATAACGGCCCGAAATCGGCCGATCGAGACAGCCGAGAACGTTCATCAGCGTCGTCTTGCCGCAGCCCGAAGGTCCGGTGAGCGCGACGAGCTGCCCGCGATAAATCGAGCACGAGACGCCGCGCAGCACCGGCACGTCGACCTCGCCGACGTGATAGGTCTTGCGCACGTCGTCCAGTCGGATAAGCTCGTCAAGCTCCCGTGTCGCGGCTTCCTCAGTTGCTGTTCCCGGCGCTACGTCGTCCCGTACTACAGCTTTCCGGATCACGGTTTTGGCCCTTCCTTCGCGGCGGCTCCGGAGGCACGTGACCGCGGAATCTTCGGCGGAGCGAATGGGCTGCGGCCTTCGGCGGAAGCCGCGTCTTCTTCAACTTCGCCGACGACGAACTCTAGTCCTTTGCGGAGGCCGTTGCCGCTAACCTCGGTCATCGAACCGTCGCTGATGCCGACCGTAACGGGAATAGCCGCCACGGTCTTCCCATCGTCGGCTTGCGTCCAAAGGATTGCGCGCTTCGGATCGCTCGAGGGGACTTCGTCGCCGTGGCTCGTTGCCGCCACTTGCTCCGGAAGAGGTTTGAAGCGGAGCGCCGCCGTGGGAACCTTCCAAACATCCTTTCGCTGCTGCACCTCAAATTGGACATCAGCCGTGAGATACGGCAGCAGTTTGAGATCGGAATTGTCGGCGCTGATCACGACCGTGTAGGTCACGACGTTTTGCGTCATCGAAGCGTTCAGGCGGATCTGCGCAACCTCGCCGCGAAAGATCTCGTCGGGAAACGCATCGACCGTGAAATGGACCGGCATATGAGCCTTCAAGCGGCCGATGTCGGCTTCGTTGACCGAAGCCCACACCTGCATTCGGCGAAGATCGCGCGCAATCAAGAACAAACTTGGCGCGTTCATCGCCGACACGACCGTCTGCCCGACGTTCACGCGACGATCGATGATCGTCCCTTTCACGGGGCTGCGGATCACCGTGTAACTCAGGTTCGTTTCCGCCTGCGACAATGTCGCCGCGGCTTGCGCGAGCTGCGCTTTACCGATTTCGATGTTCGCCTTGGCCATGTTGTAGTTCGCCTTCGCCAAGACATGGTCCGCGTCGGAGATGCCTTTGATCTGTATTTGCTCGGCACCCTCCGAGCCGACTTCCGAGCTTGCCGTGTTCGAGAGCACCGGCGGGCGGATGCTCGTGATCTTAAGCGACTTAAGTCGCTCGGCCCGTTGCCATTCGGCATCGGCTTGCATCAACTTCGCTTCGAGTTGCAGGATGTTCGCCTTGGCGTTGTCGACCGAAGCCTTGGCTTGGTCGAATTGCGCTTGATAAAGCGCCGGGTCGATCTGCGCGAGCAGCATCCCTTCTTCGACCTCGGTGCCGTAGTCGACGTGCCGCGGCGACGTCGCGCCGTTCTTGGTGCCGGCGGGATCGACGCCGAGTTCTTTGATTCGCCCCAGGACTTGCGCGCCGATGTCGACCACTTCTTCGGGCTCGACGGTTCCCGTGGCTCCGACGGTGACGACCAGATCGCCGCGTTCGAGAGCCACGGTGCGAAATTGGTTCGTCGTCGTTGGCGCTTGATACTTGCTCAAACCAAAGACGACTGCGCCGCCGATCGTGGCGAGCCCTAAGAGCCAAGTGAGAAGTTTTTTCATGTCCGCCGCGTGCTAATTGCGCAAACCCGAAGCCGGCCGGCATTGTGACGCGCCAAAGCGCGTCGAACCGCAACCGGTTACTAGGTTAGTGGCGGCAAGCCGACCGCGCGTTACTGCGGCACGGGCGGAATCGGAAGATTTTCACCCGCGGGCGGTTCATCCTCCGGCGTGGGGGGCGGCGAGAGAATTCCCTGCTTATCAGGCGGTGGATAACGGCGAATCTGCCAGCCGCCGCCGAGAGCCCGATAGACGTCGATCAAACTTTGCGCGACATCCCCGCGCGATTGCACCCAAAGATCTTGCTGAGTGACGAGCGTTTGCTGGATCGTGGCGTAGCGGTTGAAGTCGACGCCGGCCGCGCCGGCTTCGTACTGTGCGATCACAACCTCCAACGCGCGATAAGCCTCGGCCACGCTTTCATCCAAGTTCTTCAATCGCTCCTGCGATTGGAGGAAAGTGACGATGCCGTTCTCGACCTCAAGGCCTGCCTGCAACACGGTGCTTTGGTAATTCACTACCGCCTGCTGAAACACGGCGTCTTGCAGCCGGATGTTGTTGGTTAGTCGGCCGTAGTTCAATAAGTTCCACTGAAACGACGGGCCGACCGAACTGTTCAGCGCCTGCGGGGAAAACAAGTCGGAGAACTGCTGCGCGCTCCAGCCCAGCGTGCCGTTGATGCTGATCGCCGGATACAAGTTGGCTTCGGCGATTCCGATTTGCTCCGCTTGGCTAGCGGCGATCCGCTCGGCGCGGCGCACGTCGGGCCGGCGCCTTAGCAGATCTGCCGGGATGCCGACGACGACGAAGTCCGGAGCCAGTGGAATCTTCGTGCTTGGGGCTCCCTGCAGCATCGGGCCGAGATCGGTGACCGGCATCCCGAGCAGAATGCAGAGCTGGTTTTGCGACGTGCGGAGCGCGATCCGCAGTTGATTGAGCGAGGCTTCGCTCTGCTTTAAATTGCTTCGGGCTTGTGCCCGATCGAGTTCCGTGACGCCGCGGCCCGCGGCAAGCCGCTCGGAGATGAACGCCAAGACGTCGCGCTGAACCCCAATGATGTTCTCAAGCAAGCGAATCCGTTCTTCGCTCGTGCGGATGTTGACATAGGCGGTGCCGACGTCGGAGAGAAGCGTCACGAGCACGTCGTCGTAGTCGAACACCGACGCGTCGAGATTGGCCTCGGCGGCGATGATCGCGCGTCGGTACCGGCCCCAGAAATCGAGCTCCCAGCCGAGGTTGAAACCGAAATTGAACTGGCTGAAGAAATTCTCACCGACGCCGAACCGCTGATAACCGCCGCTCGCACCTTGTTGCTGAGGAAAAATACTTCCCACGGCGATGCCGGCCTGAGCTCGAGCGCCGAGGATGCGGAAGCCCGCCTCGCGTAGCGTCAGGTTCTGCCGATATGCATCGACCATTAATTGGTCGAGCAGTGGGTCGTTGAGTACGGTCCACCAGCCGGCAAGGTCGTCGGTGTCGGTCCGGACCCGCTTGTCGGTCGCATCGATCCAGTCGGCCGCCACCGGAGCTCTCGGCGTCGCGTAGTTCGGGCCGACCTTGAACCGATTACGCACATATTGAACCGGCGACGTGCAGCCGGCCGCCGTTAGTAGGAGCAAGCCCCAGCAAAGCCAACGCAAGACGGCGGTAAAGGCCTGTGCTTCTTCTCGCGGCGGTGTTCGACGACTCGGCATCCTTGCCTCTCGTACTGCGCAGCTCAATCGCCACGTTAGCCAATTACTGAACGACCCTTGTCTTTTTCGTCATCTTCCGCAAAGGCAGACCATCGCGACCCTCGTACTCGCTACAACCGTTACGACGGCTAGCAACTCGGCGCCTCCTTGGGACTTTGGAGAAGCGACACCGCACCGTGAGGTTGCCGGCATGCTCGTATCACTTCGTTTCGTGCGATCGTCGCCGTCCGAATTTGTTTCGCGGGCGTCCAGACGCGACTCGTTGCCGGGCGCCGTGTCGGTCAGGTTCGTCGCCCGACGCAGCGCCGTCCTCGGAAGTCGTCGCCGATACAACGCGATTAGTTGCGGACGCTTTCGCAAGAGTTTCGGTGTTTCGCGCATGCTCGCGATCGCTTCGGTCGTCGATAGAGGGAGTAGTGTTCAAGCGGCCGTGAAAGTTACATCGATTCGGCAGGAGTGAAGTTATGTCCGGCATTCAACAAACGAGCGGATACAGCACGAGTCAAGCGCTGCAATGGTTGAAGACGCGCGGGGCGACCGCCGCGTCGGCCTCCGGCGGCTCGGGTTCATCCTCCGGTGCCAAACGGCCCGACATTGCCACACTCGCCGAACAATCGCTTGGCAAGGGAGACGATCAAGCGGCGATCGCGGATCTACGGAGTAAGATCGAATCAGCCGTCGCCGACGCGGTGAAAAATACGGCTTCGTCCGATCCCAAGGAGGTCGGCAAGGCGGTTCGATCGGCGATCGACCAAACGCTCCAAGATGCCGGCGTGGACGTCGAGAGTTTCAAGTCGCAATTGGGTGCGGCGGGTGGTGGCAAGCGGCCCGGCGGCCCGCCCCCGGGTGGCGCGCCGCCGGGCGGGGCTCGTCCGAGCGGACCGCCTCCCGGAGGACCGCCGCCCGGGGGCAAAACGCGGGGCAGCGGCGGCGGCGAGGAATCAAGTTCGACAAGCAGCACGTCGACCGACGAAACCGAGGACGACTTCTGGGAGCAGCTTTTCGCTTCCGCGACGAGCCAGTCGACCGGTGAATCATCGGACGGCACCGACTTGACTCAGATCTTCGCCGCACTCTTCAAAAACTTCCCGAACGGCTCAGGCGTCGACGTTTCGGCGTAGGCCGATCCGATTCGTGAAGCCACGGCGACGCGATACACCGGCGAAATCGAGTGTTTTCGCCGATGCAACGCGAGAATTAATTGTCGGGCCCGCCTGTAACGCCCGACCGGCGATCGTACACTTAGCTTATGTGCGACGATTCGCCGTTTGTTTTCACGCCTGTGCCGTAGCCCTATGTTCGCGTTAGCCGTAGATCGCCCGCGTGGTTGTTGCGCGGCTGTGCGTTTCACGCCGTCGCCGGATCTCCGGCGTCATCGGCCGAGATCGGTCGTCGGTAAACTGCTGGAGATCGTCACGGCCGTTCTTGAGCTGCCTGGGTGGAACGGCATCGTCTGCGCGATGGCCGATAGCTCGAACGCCTCGGGGCGCGACGCCGACGGCGACCTCGCGAAGATCGCCGCCGCATTGCGAGGCGATGAGCATGCCTACTCCGAACTCGTCGCCCGCCATCAAGCGACCATCGTCGCCCAAATGTGGCGTTTCGGCCGTGATCGGGTCATGACCGAAGAGCTAACGCACGAAGTGTTCGTGGAAGCCTGGCTCAGCCTCTCGAAGTACCGGGCCCAAGCACCGTTTGAGCATTGGCTGCGGCGGATCGCGCTTCGTGTCGGCTATCGGTTCTGGAAACGGCAAGCACGCGAACGCCATCGCGGGGTGCAGTCGTTGCAAGACTCCGACTACGCGGGCTCTGCGGAAACCTCCGATGCCCAGGAGGCCGGCGAGCAGGTTCAGCGACTGCTCGCTCAACTTCCGCCCCGCGATCGACTGGTGCTGATGCTCTTGTACTTGGATCAATGTTCGGTCGAGGAAGCTGCGGATCGGATCGGTTGGACCCGAACAATGGTACGCGTGCAGGCGCATCGAGCTCGCAAGAAGCTGAAGACGCTGCTCGATGCCGAAGGCTCCGGCGCTCAGGACTCCAGCGACGGGGGCACGGCATGAATTGGAATGACTTTGAGCGACTCGCGAACGAAGCCCGACGTGAGCGGCCGCCGACGATTGACGTTCGCGAGCAGGTCGCGGTATCGATTCGGCGACTGAGTTTCGAGCCGATTCCTACCGCGTTTCAAACGATGGTGATCGCCGGTAGTTCGTTGGCGATCGCCGGAGTAGTCGCCTTAATGTGCTTGCCTCTGTGGCGCGCCGAGACCGGCGCTCTGACGTTTCTCTTCGAGTCGTTTGCAAAGACGTTGCCCTAATCATGGCCACGATGACAAATCCCACCAACGCCGGCCCGGCAACTCGACGAACATGGCCTATTTGGGCTATGACGATCGCGGTCTTCCTCTCCGGTCTCGTCGTCGGTTCGGGCACTACCATTTTCATTTTGCATCAGCAACGACTCAGGATGTTTCGTGATCCCGAGGCGATCAATCAGAAGTTACTGGCCGAAGTGGAGGAGGAGTTCAAGCTCGACGCAACCCAGCTGGCCGCAGTCGAGATCGTTCTGAAGCGTCGCCAGGAAGCATTTGAGCGAACTCGGACCGAGATCCATTCACGCGTCGAAGCAGAGTTCGCTTTGCTGGAAAGTCAGGTGGCCGAGGTGCTTCCAGCAGACCAACGGCCGCGGTGGCACACCTACTTTAAGGAATTCCGCTCGCAATGGATGCCGCCACCGCCTCCGCCGACCGTTTCGACGGCCGGTGAATCGCCGCCGGCGTCCTAGAAAAAAATCAACGCGCGGTGTAACGCGCTTCCCGCCGACCGCCACTAGCTCGATGTTAGCGGTCGCCGCGGAACGGCGGTCGAGCGATTCTCACGTTTTTCGAACCCGCCGTCCGTGCATTCGATTCACCTAGAGCAGGTCGCACTCGACCGATTTCAGCTCAAGCCCTCCATTGCGCACGAAGCGACCGAATCGACGATTTACTTCGTCTTGGAAGGTGCATGCGCCGTTAGGGTGGCGGACGAACCGTCGCTTCGGCTCTCGGCAGGCGATCTCGGAATCGTTCCTCACGTCGCTACGCATCGTGTCGAAGCAATGACGGCTCCCGGCCCGTCAGTAAGCCCGGCGGCGGAACTTATGGCATTTCGCTTTCTCGCCGGCGGCGATCCAACGGCGCTGGCACGCCTTCGCCCTTTGCAATTACAGTCGGGCAGCTCGCACGCCGCTGCTTGGGTCCGACGCTTGGCTCCGCTGCTGACCGTCTCGGCTCCCGATCGCATTTCGACGGCGGCGTACCGTCATCTGGCGGAGGCAATTCTTTGCCAGGCGATCGACGATGTCGATGCCGCGCGAGCGACCGATCAAAAGCCGCAGGACGAAGATGTTCTTCGCGTCGTCGAGTTAATGCGGGCACAGCCGGAACGGAAGTGGACGATCGATTCGCTCGCGCGCGAGGTCAGCATTTCACGCTCGTCCCTCGCCGACCGATTCACATGCGCTTTGCGGCAGCCTCCCATGGAGTACCTGCATCAACTCCGCATGCAGCGGGCGGAATCGCTCCTCGGCAAGCCGAACTACGAAATCAAACGCATAGCGGCCGCGGTCGGCTACCGCTCCATTGCAGCCTTTAGCCACGCCTTCCGCCGTTGGAGTGGTCGCTCACCGAGCGTCTACCGAAAGAAGATCACATCGCCGACGACTAGTTAATGCCATATTTACCACCGATCGACGAGATCGCCTCGTCCAACGTCTGCCGTGGCGCTGCGGCGCAGCGATGATCGGCAGGCGTGTTCGAATAGAACAGGCGAAACGTCTCCGTCCACATCACATATTCGGCCTTCGGTACCCTGCGTTCGAGTTCCCGAAACTCTCGCCAAGTGCAAAAGTGCCGGCCTCGATATCGCTCGGTGGGATCGAGAGCGCCTAGTCGACATGGTCAACGTCTCTTCGTTCTACGTCCACACCATCGAGCTTGGCGTCGAAGAGTTTCGAGCCGTCGTCCGCTCCGGCAGAATTTATGGCGAGATGAACTACGTCACCTACCAGGCATCCGGGGTGCCCAAAGGTCAGGGGCGTCGGTACACAACTTTCGAGGTTTACCGGGCCTCGGCGCTCAATCTCCTTCATCGCGGTGCCGATGGATTGAGTCTGTTCAACTACGACTATATTCCGGCCGACAAACGGCCGGCCATGGCCGAGGGACTCAAGCAGATCACCGATTTGGAATTCCTGCGCCAGGCTTCGAAAAACTATGTAATCTATCCGGGCTTCGGCACATTCCCGGCTAAGAACGAATGCAACTTGGAATTGGTGATCCCCGACGACGTGAGTCAGGTGCGATTCGATCGCGCCGTCATTCGTGTTGAGACCAAGGCCGACTGCGCCGCGCTGAACATCGCCGTTTCGTTGAACGGGCAGAGTTTGGAAACGCAAGCTCACGAGGGAACGGAGCTGTTCACACCGGTCGCGGAAAACGTCGGCTATCCGCAGGCCCGAACTTTGAAATTCTTTAAGGTGCCCTTAGGCCGGCTCATCGCAGGAACGAACTCGCTAAAAATCAAGAACCTCGATTCAAGCAAACAAAGCTGCGAACTGCAATCGATGGAACTCGCACTGTATCGCTAGAGTCACCTGTGGGCGATTTCATACTCGATGCTGATTCGGTAGTTACAATCGCAGTCGAAAATATGATACGACAACATCCGTGCGCGTGTTCAATCATTAGTTAGGCTCCGCGAGCATCCGGCGATACACCGTCATCAAGGCTTGGTGTCGCGATTGAAAGGAACCTTTTTCGATAATGACCATTCCCTTCGGTTTGATTGCCTGTGTCTTGTTTGTTTTTGCCGGCGCCGGTCCGGCTGCTGCGCAAGAGGCCGCGTCTGCACCTGCGGCTACGTTCGCTCCCAAGCCCGCTACGGAGCGGCCGCGGCAGGAGAACGAGGGAGAGTTGCTCTATAACGGCATCCGGTTGCCGAAGTCGTGGCCGCCCGCGAAGATGCGGGCGGTGGATCAGCCGATGCGCGTGCCGTACCTGGAATCTCCTCCGGCAGTCGTGCCGATCCGGATCGGGCGGCAGTTGTTCGTCGATGATTTCCTGATCGCGAAGACGGATCTCACGCGCACCTTTCACCGCGCGGAGAAGTACGCGGGCAATCCGGTGCTGAAGGCGGAGACGCCGCAGGAGTTGGAGCCGCAGGACGACTTGGACGACCGCGGCATCGCGATCGGCGTGGCGTGCTTCCTTCCGGGGGGGGCGTTCTACGATCCGGCGGCCGGGCACTTTCAGTTCTGGTACACGGCCGGGCATCGCGGTTCGCTGGCTACGGCGACGAGCAAGGACGGGATCAAGTGGACACGGCCGAAGGTTTCTCCGGACGACAGCAATATCCTTATCCCGAAAGCGCGGAATCCCAGAAACAGCACCATCTGGCTCGATCTGCACGCCGATCCCGCAGAACGGCTGAAGCTACATACCGTGAATGGCCAAAAGCTGCGCACCTCGCCCGACGGCCTGACTTGGACGCCCGGCAAGACGGCAGGGAAGGCGGCGGACTACAGCTCGTTCTTTCACAACCCTTTCCGGAATGTGTGGGTTTACAGCATCAAGAGCGAGAACGGCCTGGGGCGCGTACGGAAATATGCGGAGGCGAACGTTTTCGAGGAGGGGAACTGGGACAATGCCGTTTACTGGATGAACGCGGACAAGCTCGACCTGCCGGACCCGCAGATCAACGACCCGGCGCAGCTTTACTCGCACACGGCGGTCGCGTACGAGAGCTTGCTCCTCGGCGAGTTCCTCATCCATCGCGGGCCGCACAATACGGTTTGCGCGGCGGGGAAATTCCCGAAGCGAACCGATATCTCCCTCGGTTACAGCCGCGACGGCTTTCACTGGAGCCGTCCGGATCGCGAGGCTTTCATTCCCCAGACCAACAAAGACGGAGACTGGGATCGTCGCTATATCCAGGCGCCGAACGGCGTGTGCTTCGTCGTGGGCGATAAGCTGATCTTCCCTTACTCGGCCTACTCGGGCTACGCGCCCGACGGCACGCCGGGCATGTACAGCGGCGGAGGCATCGGCCTCGCTATGCTACGACGCGATGGTTTTGTCTCGATGGACGCGGGCGCGACGCCCGGCGTGCTCGAAACGCGGCCGGTGACGTTCGAGGGGAAGTATTTCTTTGTGAACGTGGATGACCCACAGGGCGAGTTGCGCGTGGAGGCGCTCGATGAAACAGGGCAGCCGATCGCACCATTTACATGGGCGAATTGCAAACCGGTGAAGGCGGACAGCACAATCCAGCGCGTGATGTGGAAGGGGGCGGACGATCTCAGCGCGCTCAAGGGAAAGCCGGTGCGGTTCCGATTCCGACTCGAGAATGGGAAGCTGTATGCCTTCTGGGTGAGCCCGGATGAAACCGGCGCGAGCTACGGCTACGTGGCCGGCGGCGGCCCTGGGTACGCAGGCCGCATCGATAATGAGGGCATCCAGGCTTATCCGAAGTAGGCGGCGACGCGGCCTGGATTGAGAATGCCGAAGGAATAAATCGTTCCACACAAATCCGACGAAATCGCTTTACGCAGTGCGGCACGAAACAGTGGAAGGCGGTTGCAGATGAAATTGGCGCGCCATGTGGCCGCGGTTGCAATTCCCGGAGCGTTAGACAATCCGCGTCGGTCACATCGACCGACGTTACTTTAGATGTTGTCGCATCGAGGCACGCATTTCAGTAGATGGAAGAGCCGTTCCAATATCCAGTCGACGTTTTTATTCGGCGTTTGACGTTTCTTCGAGCTACGGTGTTCGCCTGCGGATGAGCGGCGACGTTGCCGGCAACGGACCGTGGCTTCCGCGGAAAGCCGGCAAGTGCAAAGCGTTGACCTCTACACTGTGTAAATTGGAGGACCTTGCCGTGCTCTGCGGCGTCGAACTCATGTAGTGCCGCCACAGTCACAACGTTGTACTCCGGTTTCAACTATGTCTGCCCTCCTTCGCACGTCGATTGCCGTCGCCATCTTCGCGGCCTGCCTCGCGCTGATCGCTTACGCCTTCATTGAGGCGCCTGAGTGGGCTCATAAGCCCGAGCCGGCCGGCGTCGGAATCGTGGCCGTCTCGGAACCACTCGCCCCGCTTCCACTTGAGGCCACGTTTACCACCGCCGGCCGTAGCGAATTCGAAGGCCTCGCGCTCTCATTTAAGTACCCGAACTTTTGGGAGTACGGCGCGCCGAACCCTCACGCCGTCGACGCGACCGTGAGGATTATGCGCCCGGGCAGCAATCCGATTCGTGCGACGATTGTTCTCCTGGTAACCCGCAGCCCCACTGCATTCGACGCACCGAAACCCATCGTTCCGCCCGGTGCGAAGCTGCTCACGGCGCGGCGGCGGCCGCTCGGCACGACGGAGATAATTCTCGCCGAGTTCGTTACCGCAACGCCGCTTGAGGATTACCAGCACGTCATCATGCTCGAATCCGCCACCTCAACGCGCTATGTCAGCCTCACCGCAACTTGCCACGGGCCGACGGGGAGCAAAGACGTTATCGATCGGCAGTTTGAGGAGCTACGCGCGACGTTCGAAGCGGTGCTTTCGTCGTTGAAGTTTGAGGATCGGTAAGTCACCAGCTCTCCGCACTGTTAGCGAGACGTTCTAGCGTCTCTGCCAAACGCGGCGTCGAAGGTTTCTGTTGCGGCGACGGCGGAGCTTCCGTCGGCCCTCGACGAAGTCGTTCCTCAACAAGCGACTCTGCGCGCGACGCATTTTTGGCGCAGCGTCCGACCCTCTAAATCGCTCCGACCCTGCGCGCCGATTGTCGGTGATTCCATGCGCGCATGCGCTTCCGGCGACTCTCGATGCCGGACCATCACGCGGCAACGTGCCGTTTTGTCGGAGTCGACTGCGCGATCATCCGCCAATCTGCTGCGTGATGGAACACAACGCGGCGAGAATTCAGAACCATTGAGGGTGTTGTCGGATTGCGCTCGTTTTATTGCGCCGATTCGTTAGCAATCGCGCTTGGCGCAACCCACCGATAACTCGCAGGGGTCAGCCGTAAGTCTTTCTATATCAGGTGGTTTCCAAACGCGCGCGGCACACTATCCTCGAATCAACGGCCGCATGGATTCACTTTCGTCTCTCGCGTCGCATCGGCCCGACGTGCCTGCCCCACCTCGCTTCGCTTGCATTTCATTACGCTCCCTCCGCTTGTTACTTCCCGCCGATTGATTCGGTTCGTCGCTTGCGTTGCGACGACCGCGTGACGGCACGATGCCTCGAAACTTCGGTCCGCATTCAGAGGACTCCATGCAGCTTCCCCAATTCGCGCGGCGATCTCTTGTTTCCGCGCTCGTCTGTGCGTTCATGGCGCCCTCAGCGCCGGTGCGAGCCGCCACCGTTTATTGGGATCTCAACGGCGCGACGGCGCTCTCCGGTTCGACTTCTCCCAGCGGTGTCTGGAACGCAACGAATCTCTTTTGGAACCCGAACTCTTCCGGGTCCGGCCCCACGGCGGCATGGACGGCAAACGATCTCGCCGTCTTCTCCGCCGGGACCGATGCCGTATCAAACTACACGGTCACGGTCGCGGACATCCAAGACATCACGGGCCTCACGTTCGAAGACGGCAGCGCCACTCTTATCGGCGGGACGCTGCGAATCGGCGGCGGCACGGCCACGGCCAATACGTTTACGGTCAATTCGGGCATCGTCGCCGAGATCGCCTCGACCATCGACGGCGCAGCCATCGGCACGACCGGCTTCGTCAAGGCGGGCACGGGATCGCTCGAGCTCAGCGGCGACAACTCTTTCTCCGGCGCGCTCAGCCTCACTGCCGGAACGCTTGTCGTCGGCAGCGATACGGCGCTCGGCACCAGCGTGGTTACCCTTTATAACGGCGCCTTCTTACAAGGAGACGGCATCTCCCGCATCATCGGTAACGACATGACGCTCGTCGTCAGCAACAACGCCGTGGGCAACATCTCGGGCAATTCCGATCTACGCTTCACCGGACAATTCATCCACGGCGCGTCCAACGCGTCGCTGTCGATTTCCAATGCCGGCCTCACGGAGTTTGCCGGAACGGTCACGCTCACGCAAACGACGGGCACTGCTTCCAATCGATTTCTCACGTTTATCACGGTCGGCAGTCCCGTCACGATCAGCGGCAAGGTCACCAACGGGCTCGCCGTCGGCAGCTTAGCGAAAAGCGGCTCCGGCAAACTCATTCTGACGAGCGCGGCGAACGACTATACCGGCACGACGACGATCGACGACGGCATCCTCCAGCTGACGGGCGTCGGCAAACTCGGCACCGGAACCGTTTCCGTTAATAAGGGAACCTTGGACATCGGCGGCACGACTCAAAACATTTCTTCGCTGCGTTTGGGCGGGGGCCCGGTCGACACCAACGCGCTCGTATCGATGACGGCGGGGGGCATTATCAACATCGGCAGCGGCGGCATCGGCTACGTTGCCACGAACAACGCTCTGCAAGGGCTCGTTACCGGCGGCAAAGTCGAGCTCGGCACGACGACGAGAACGTTCAGTGTCGCCGACAGCATCAACACCGACATTGATCTAGAAATATCCTCCGTCCTCCAAGACACCACGACGGCCGGCGTGACGAAAACCGGCGCCGGCGTGTTGCTGCTGTCCGGCCTCAATACTTTCCGCGGAAAAACGTCGATTCAAGTCGGTAAGTTGGCCGTCATGAAAATCGGCGACGTCGGGTCGACCGGCGGGTCGCTCGGCGCGCCGACCACGGTTGCCGACGCCACGATCGACCTCGGACTGCTCACCGCCGACACGACGCTGCTTTACCTCGGCGCCGGAGAATCCACGAACCGCGTCATTAACCTCGCCGGCGACACGGTCGGCGGATCGATCGACGCCTCCGGCACCGGAGCGTTGATCTTCACAAGTGATCTCACCGCCGCCTCCGGCACCAAAAGTCTGACGCTGCTCGGTACGAGCACGGCCCTCAACGCCTGGCAGGGGCGCATCGCCAATAGCGCGGTGTCGGGCGTCACGAACGTCGTGAAAAACGGCACCGGCACCTGGGTGCTCGCGGCAGCCAACACCTACACCGGCACGACCGTCGTCAACGGCGGCCTACTGCAACTCAGCGGCGCGGGAAAAGTCGGCGGCGGCGCTGTGGGGGTTACGGCCGGAACGCTCGACGTCGGCAACACGTCGCAAACCTTCGCGAGCCTGAGCCTGGGAGGGGGCGCCGTCGGAACCACTTCGCAGGTAACCATCGGCTCGACCGGTTTGCTGTTGCTCGGCGGTAACGTCACTTACGCGTCGGATAGTTCGCTCGGCGCACTGATTTCCGGCGGGAAGGTCGATCTCAACGGGGCGACGCGAACGTTTACCATCGGCGACGGAGCGAACACCGACCTCGAACTGGAAATCTCCTCCATCATCCAGGCTACAGGGACGTTCGGAATCACGAAGGCGGGCTTGGGGGTTCTTAAGCTGAGCACCGCAAATACCTACTCCGGCACGACAACCGTGACCGGCGGAACATTGCAGATCGGCAACGATAACGCATTGGGGACGTCCGATCTGCTCGTCTCCGGCATTGCCACCGTTCAAGGAGACGGCACGCCGCGCATTATCAATAATCCCGTCGGCATCGGCGTCAGCAACGCCTACATCTTCACCGTCGGCGGCAGCTCCGATCTCACCTTTAACGCCGGCTTCACGCACGGCGCATCCAACTCGCAACTCTCCGTCACAAACACCGGAAAGACCACGTTCAATGGTCAGTTCGACCTCGGATCGCTCACCGCGGGCAGCAGTCGCACTTTGGTCCTCACCACGTCGGGCGGCACCGTTACGATCAACGGACCGATCGTCGACAATTACAATCCCCTGGGCAGCGCGTTCTCCCACACGCTCACCAAGATGGGCGCAGGCACGCTGGTCATCACGAGCAACGCCAGCACGCACTTCGGAGCGACCAACGTTTCCGCCGGCCAACTCGTGATGGGACCCGGCAGCGCCATCACGGGTGCCGGCGCCGTCACCGTCGCCGCGGGCGCGAAGCTCACGGGAGAAGGAACGTTCGCGGGCAACCTCGTCGTCGCAACCGGTCCAACTCCGGGCACCGGCGGTACGCTGTCGCCCGGCACCAACTCCGCGGCAACCGAAGGTATCGGCAAGCTCACGACGCAGAGCACTTCAACCAGCGCCGCCACGCTGTTCGCCAACAGTACGTTCGTTTTCGAATTCAGCCACGCCTATTTGGCGACCGACTCCTTATCGACGACGAACGCGGGAACCGAATGGGACTTGCTGTCCGTCGCCGGCACGCTGCGACTCGGCGCGCAAATCGAATTGCAAATCTATGCCATGACCGACGACCTGACGCGCGGGATGAACACGGGGGGCAACGTGTTTGATCCCAATGCGCCGGCGGGAGCATTTCGTTGGCTCTTTGCCCATGCCGACGTGGGCATTACGAATACGAGCAACGTGGCGCTCACATCCGCGAACATCAACGACTATTTCCACATCACCGCGCCCGGCGTATTTCCACTGTACGATGCCCCGACGCTCATGAACGGCAGCTTTTGGGTCACCAAGGTCAACAACGACCTCTACATCAACTACGCGACGGTACCGGAGCCCGGCAGCCTTTCGCTCGTCGGAATCGCCGGCCTAGCCGGATGGTTACATCGCCGACGGCGGCGCAAGAAAGGTTCCGTTGCGGAATCGAGCTCACTCCTCTTGGAAGTCGAAGCCTAGGAGTTGCCCCTTCAGGCCTACGAAGGTGAACTTTACCGTGAAGGCCACCTTCGCCTTTTCTCCTACCACTTCGTAATCGATCAACAAGCGTTGGCCGTCGTCGGTGGTGAACTTCTCTTTGAGGAACTTGACGGACTTCACCGGACCCGCGGCGTCGGCAACGGCCTCCATCATCGACTTAAGCTTGTCGTCGGGAGCTTGTTTACGGAGTTCCTCATGCATCATCGGCGTGGCGCCCGCGAGGTCCTTCGAGAAAAACTTGCGGATGAATTCTTCTCCACGATCCCGGTAGAGCTTCGTGTCGCTGAACCCTTGGAACCAGTCTCCCTTGATCTTGTCGGAGTTGATTTCAAACGCCGTGAGCTTGCCGTTCGTGAAAGTCAGGTCCGACTGCGCGTCCCCCTTGTCGAAGTGCACCGTCCCTTTGCTCGTAATCACGGTTCCTTTGTCGTCGGAACTCATGCTGGTGTTGAAGTCGGTCGAGCTCATGGCCTTATAGGCCCCCAGCTGCTTCTGCACTTCCGCCATCCACGCTCCGAGAACGGGCGCATCCACTTGCTCGGTCATCCCCGGATCGCAAAGGTCGAGCACCTTCTGAGGATCGCCCGACGACACGGCCATGAAGAACTTCTCCTGCTGCTCCGAACCGGCGCGTTGCGCCCAAACTAGAAAAGCGACGCAAGAGCCGACCAACAACAACGCGCCCGCGCCGAGAACAAGCAGAAGCGTCTTAAACATCAGCGTGGTTCCTCATCAAAGTCGTCGCATGGTGCTCAACGCAGGCCGTTTCGAAACCACATCGTAATCGGACGTCGGCTATGCGTACATCGGCCGCCGTCGACGGCAGCTAAGTCGTCGCAATTTGATACTCTTTGCACGCGGCGTGAATCGCTTCTAGACTACCGGCTTTCTCGTTCGTAAGGAGTTGTGCCAGATGCCGATGCCGGGGGAAGCCGCTGCGGCCGAAATGTTGCTCTTCAACGGCTCGCGCTGGACCGGCAAGTGCTACCTGAACTCGGCCGCCGAAGGGTTGCCGCTGGCCGCGGCCGTGGCCGCCGCGGGGCGCTACCTGAACGACAAGTCGATGGGCGAGCCGGGGCGCGTGCCGATGTGGGCCGAGCATCAGCGCTGCCGCGAACTTGCCGGACGACTGTTCTCCGTCGACGCCGCGCATTCGGCGCTCGTGAGCAGCACGACCGAAGCGCTTAACACCGTCGCACAGGGCATTCGCTGGCGGCCGGGCGATGAAGTGGTTTTCACGTCGGTCGAGTTCCCGTCGAATATGTGCCCTTGGGTGGTGCTGACGGAGCAGGGGGTTAAAACGCGGGTGGTGCGGCCGCGCGACGGGCGCGTCGAGATCGACGACCTGCTCGCGGCCGTGACGCCGCGCACTCGGCTCGTTACTGTGAGCCAGGTGAGCTACGCCACGGGACAGCACCTCGACGTCGATGCGCTCTGGGACCGACTCAAGCAGACCGACACCCTGCTCTGCGTCGATGCCACACAAGCCGCGGGACGCGTGCCGGTGCGCGGTGATCGAGCCGACTTCTGTGTGGCGAGCACCTTCAAGTGGCTCAACTCCATTCACGGCGCGGCCATTCTCACGGTCGGCGACCGCGCGCTCCAGCAAGACGTGCGCGGGCCCGCCGGCTGGTTCTCCGCCGAGAGTTGCTACGCCGACGATCGGCTGGAGAAGTTTCATCCGCGTAACGACGCCGGGCGTTATCATAGCGGCATGCCGAACTTCGACAGCGTTTATGCCTTAGCGGCCGCGCTCGAGTATCACACGCCGGAGCGAGTCGCGACACGACGTAGTGAACTAGAACCGCTGGTCGCCGCATTGCGCGACGGACTCGCCAAGCTCGGCCTCGCAGTGCTTACGCCTGACGTGGGCGTCGACCGTGCGGGCATCGTCGCCTTCTCCTGCCCGACGGCCGCCGATGCCAAGCGTCATCTTGCCGAGCGCGACATTCACGTACACGGCGACGACGGACGACTCCGCGCCGCCGTGCATTGGTACAACACCGCCGAGCATATCGAGCGCTATCTCGCGGCCCTGCGCGAGATCTCTTCTTAAAGCCCAGGGACAGCGTCCCCGGGGAAAGAGGGTAGGGTGGGTCGAACGTAGTGAGGCCCACGCGGTTGTGCGGTGTCGATTTTCCGTGTGGGCCGCGCGATGCTCGACGCATCCTACTCAAACCGGCAACCGCCTATAGCGAATGCTTCTCGGCGAGCGTCTCTTGATACGGCTCGTAATTCTCGCGGCGCAATCGTTTGCCGGGAAGAAACGTATAGCGGATGCCGCGCCAATCGACGCGCTTCGCCGTCGGCAGCGACCAGGCCACGGCGCCGTAGATCGCCTGCGTCAAAAATAACGCCGCGGGCAAGCGGAGCCACTTATCGGGCGTGAGCCAGGCGGTCGATTCGCCGCGAGCGCGCACCCAGCGACGGACCGTCAGCTCGAGCGGAACGAGTAGGATGAGCATCGAAACGAAATAGCAGCCCAGCGAAACGGCGAGCGGTGCGATCGCGTCCGCGCGGCCGGCAAGCGTCGCCCCGAGGCATACCAGGATTGCCGCATAGAAAAAGCCGGTACTGATGAGGCCGTGCCCCCAGACGATCGCGACGTGCGAATGGTAACGCACGATAAGCATTTGCCGGCGGCAGAACCGAAAGTAGCCGGGGATGTCGCACGACTCGCGATTGACCATCATGAGCGACGGAATGAAACGCAGCTTCCGGCCGTTGCGGCGCAGGACGTCGAACAACATCGTGTCTTCGCACAGCGTACGCGCCATGCGATCGCAATAGTCGGTGCCGCGCACGAAGTCGGCGCGCATCGCGAGCGTGCCCCCCCACGCGATTTGGTGCCAGTACATCGGCACGACGGCGCCCGCGTTCCACAGGTAGCGGATGAGCCCGCCCCACGCGGCATCTTCCGGCATATACCAGCGATTGCCGGTGGCGGCGCCGACGCGCGGGTCGCCGAGCGGCGCGACGAGTTCGCGGAGCCACGTGCGATGCGGCGTGCAATCGGCGTCGATCGTCGCCACGACTTCGACATCCGGCTCCAAACCGCGGTAGGCCTGAATGAGCGAGGCATTCTTCAACGAGCACGTTTCCGGACGATCGCGCAATTCTTCGACGCTCACGCGCGGCGTGCGACCCGACGCCACGTGCGGATGGACAATCTCTTCGACGGCGCGCCAAGCCGGGTCGCCGCGGCTATCGATGACGATCCGAATATCAAACGCCGGATAGTCTTGCGCGAGCAGGCCTTCGAGGCAGCGGCGCAGAAAAGGATCGGAGCCGCGCAAGCAGAGAATCACTTGCACGCGCGGGCACTGTTCGTCGGCGGCGATATGGCGGCGCGCCGTAAGCAACACCGCGGCATAGCCCAAGGCGACGGCCGACTGAAGGGCGATCAGCCCCCAACCGACCCAAGACAACGCGGTGACGATACCTGAAAGATCGACGGGCAAAGCTGGTTACCCGGTCTTAGGAATTTCCGCCGACCATTGTACGCATGCTTCCCAAATCGCTCGGGGCGATCGGGGCACGCGGCATGGACGCCTGTTCGCGACGCTTACCCCAGCGATCTTCTTCGCCGTAGCGAATGAAGCGGTGAATCGTGGCCTCGTCCAAATCAGGGCAGGGGATATCCGCCGTGAAGCGATCGGTATTGCGCGTGTCGAACCTCGGATCGGTCGTCAAATACGATTCGTAAATCGCCACGGCCGCGTGTCCGTCGCGTACCATTTTGTCCATTTCTTCCGGGGATACTTGCGAATCGCCTGCGAACTCTACGCCGGTCGAGTTGAAGTATGACCCGATGTAGTCGACGAGTTGGCGCAGCGTGATCGGATTCCGCGGGGCCAAATGGTAAGTGCCGCCGTGAGCCTCGGGCGTATTGAAAATGCGGCACATCGCGGCCGACACCCAATCGACCGGGACAATATTCCGGAATTCGTTCCCGGTGCAATTCCAGCGCAGGTGAAAGCGACGAACGCCGTCAGGATCAGGCTCCTTGTGCGTCATCATCATCGCGATCGTGCGGAGATACAAATAGAGCCCGTGATACGTGCTCGTGTATCCGGTGGCGGAATCTCCCGCCACAACGGCCGGTCGATAGATCGTCGTCTTGTCGAAGAGCGTGGCGTCGCGCACGGCCTTCTCGGCGAAGAACTTGCTTTCTTCGTAGTCGTTGCGGAAACCTTGCCCGCAGGCGAACTCGTCTTCCAGAATCGGCCCGGCGCGATCGCCGGAAACGTAGGCCGTCGAGACGTAGTGCATCTGCCGCAGGCTCAGGTCGTCGCAGACCTTGAGCAGGTTTTCGGTGCCGTTGAGGTTCGTAACCCAGGGCTCGCCGGCCCGATCGGAGCCGTAGAATTCCAAGATCGCGGCATTGTGTAGAACGCCGTTACAATTCGACTTAATCCACGAGCGGGCTTCCGCGTTGAGCCCCAAGCCGGGCTGAGTTACTTCGCCGGCGACGACGTGAGGGCGAGGTAGAGAGCGTTCCATTTGGCGCTCCCACATCATCAAAAGTTGATCGATGCGTTGCGTCGCCGATTGTTTCTTGGAGGGGCGCACCAACACGCACAACTCGTGACCGGTGCAAAGCAGGTCGCGCATCAAATAGCGACCGATAAGGCCTGTTGCACCCGTCAAGAACGTGCAGGAAGATTTCTTGGGCATCGTTCTCTCAAAAGCTCTCGCACATTTCCTAGGTAACCAACACCGCCGGCTGACCACATCCTTGAGATCAGCGCACACCTACGGCCGGTCGTATTTGACGGCCGCCGGTATAACCACTTCATGGGAGCCGCCATGTTAAACTGTGCAGATCAGCGTGACCATGCCGATTTAACATGTATTTTTGACTGCCATTCTGCGGTAAACCGTCTCAGGGTAAGGGAATACGCTGAATGCCCGACTCGCCAAACTCCCACGCATATCGCCCCCAACCGCTTCGAAGCGCCCAAACCCGAGAGTCGGACACTAGGAGTTTATCGCCCTTTCGAGCCACTCTCCGGAAGTAAAGTTCGAAGTTCCTGTGAGTTGGCGGCTGGGGAACGTTGAGGTTTTTCCAGTAGGGGCCTTCGATCCCCTGAAGTTGGTAGGGGGCCGTGTGTGTTTCGGGGCCCGGCACAAACTGGGCGGTCGGAACGTTCGCCGAGTACAGGCAATGACTCAGGTACGCGTCGAGCGTTCCGACATAAAACAACGCCGGCGACACGAACAGCAGCAATGCCGCCAACGAGGCGCCCGGGCCGCAGAGTCGCAACTGCTCGACCAGCGGCAAGCGCCAGCCGCCGACAAGCACGATCGCCGCTGCGGCCAGCGCCAGGTTCCAACCCCAAACCGAAGTGTTCCAGCCGTCCATCGAGTAGAGCAGGCCGACGATGCCGATATGCATCGACGCCGCCACGCCGGCAACCACCGGTCGCGCCCGACGCCACCATACAAGCAAGCCGAGCGTTAGCTCCGTCGTGGCGACCAGGCCCGCGAACGGTCGCGAGTAGTCCGGCACGTCGGGCCAAAGGCCTGGCGGAAACAAGCCTTGCCACATCCACGGCCCCACGACCGTGAAGTATTCGGGGCTGAGCAGTTTGTGAAGCCCGGAGAAGAACCAAAGTGAGGCGAGATGTGTTCGGCCGAGCAATTGCGCCGAAGGCGCACCCCACGTGCCGAGCATCAGCAACCAAAACGAAACGATTTGCGGCTGCATACGGGTTTGATCGGCCGTCATGGCGATGAGGCCGACGACGACGTTGGCAAGCAGCCCGAACCTCGGCCAGACGACGAATAGGCAGGCCGTGGCAAAGAGCAATTCGCCGTAGCCGCTGAAGGCGGGCAGTTCGACCAAAGGCAATAGCGGCGGCTCGGCACGCTCGATCCACAACCGATGTGTTACCCACAGCGTCGCGGCGTACATCGCGGCAATCCACGCGCGCAAGCCGTAGACGAGCATCCCGCTCACGTCCGACGACGGCGACGGCGCAGCGAACTGCTCGTCCGCGATCGGCTTCTCTCCGATCGTCTTCGTAGTGCGGCGATGGCGCGATTTCGAGGACATGCGGCGGAACGTGGCCTGTGGACTTGCGAGACGGTCGCGCGCCAGTCTACTCACCGGCGATTGCCGGCGTCGAGGCGAGCCGAAACCTGCCGACGAGTTTTCACCAGCGAGAACGTGTACCCTATAATGACTCGGTCGTGCAACGCACGGGCATTCACCGGCGGCGGACGCTTTCATGCTTCGAACGATGCAGAGAATAATTCCTTGGCGACTGCTGCGTTTTACGGCGGTCGCGTACTTAGGCGTGCTGTTGATGCTGTTGTTTATTGAAAATCGCCTGATCTTCTTTCCGAGCCGCAATCCGCGCGGCACTTGGAATCCGCCGACTGCGCAAGGAGAGCAAATCACATTCTCCGCGAGCGACGGCACGAAGCTCTCCGGCTGGTACTTGCCTCGCGCACGGCCGCGTAACGTCGTGCTCTTCGCCTGCGGCAACGGCGGAAACATGTCGTATTGGGCCGACTATTTCAAAACGCTCCAACTGCAACTCGACGCCACGATTCTCGGCTTTAACTACCGCGGCTACGGCCTCAGCGAAGGGTCGCCGAGCGAAAAAGGGGTGCTCGACGATGCCCGCTCGGCGCGGCGCCGGCTTGCCGAACTCAGCGGCGTGTCCGAGGAGCGTATCGTGTTGATCGGGCGTTCGCTCGGCGGGGGCGTTGCGTGCGATCTCGCGCTAGACGGCTGTCGAGCGCTCGTCGTGGAGAGCAGTTTCACGTCGCTTCCCGATGTCGCGGCGCGCATTTACCCGTTTCTTCCGGTGCGTACGGTGATGCGCACGCGCTTCGATTCGCTGAGCAAGATCGCCGCGTATCAGGGACCGCTGTTCGTCAGCCACGGCGATGCCGACGAACTGGTGCCGTACGCGATGGGGCGCGCCCTTTTCGAAACGGCCCCCGCGAAGAAGAAGCAGTTTTTCAATATCGCCGACGGCGGTCACAACGATCCGCAGCCGCCGAGCTACTTTCGCGAGCTCGCGGCATTTCTCGACGGCGTCGAGTAACGGTTTCGCAGCGACTTAAGTCAAGGACTGCGGCTACGGCAATCGCAGCGTCAGGCCGGGCCGGAGGTTTTCCAGGTTTTCGCCGAGCGCTGCTCGGTTGAGTTCATAAAGTTCCGTCCACCTCGACGCCTGTCCGAGCTGCTTGCGAGCAATGTCGAAGAGCGTGTCTCCTTCGCGCACCGTATAGCTGGAGCCGGCCGCGGCCGTCGCGCGGCCGAGCATTGCCTCACCTGCCGAGCCGTCGGAAGCGCCGCCGATGAGTTCGGGATAGCGCTGCTTCAGGTATTCCACAGGCGGGACATCGAGCACATTGCCGCTACGGATATCTTCGGCGTGCGGATAGCGGTCGCTGTTGTAGGCGAACAGAGCCCGATAGTACGAGCCGTCGCCATACGCCTTGCGACTAATTTCGAAGAGGTTGTCGCCGGGGGCCACGACGTACGGTTGATCGCGGCCGGATGCGACCGGCGCCACGGCCGACGCCGTCGCGACGTTGCCGGAGTTCGTCGGCGCCGTGGCGATGGGAGCCGCGGTCATGGGCGCAGAGAGGACACGAGCATCACTGCCGGGAGGCGCGAGCGCCGCCACGCCCGGCGATCGCGGTGGGGCAAGAGTCGGTGAAGTCCCGTTTGATGTCGCCAAGTTAGGCTGAGCCACGGCCGGCGGAGAGGGAGCGGCTGCGAGCGGCTGCGGCCGTGCGGCGCCGGTATCGAGCGGACGAGGTTCTCGCGTGGTCGTAGGTGCGGTCCCATACGGTGCGGTCCCATACGGTGCGGTCCCATACGGTGCGGTCCCATACGGTGAGGCGCCGTACGGAGTTGCGGCAACGGCGGCGCTTGCCGACGGCGATGCCGCGGCGATGTTCGGCGACGCATACCGATCGTTAGTCGGCATGGCGGCGGAAGGAGTCGCCGGCGAGCTGATCTCACGCAACGGATTCGCTCCGGCAACGGCCGCAGGCGGAATCGCCGGCGACGCAGAGGTCGGCATCGGATTAGACATCGGCGCGGAGGCGGGCACCGACGTCGGCGTGGAATAGCGCGCGTTGGCCAGCGATCGCTCCACATCGGCAACCGCGGGAACGCCGCTGACCGTCGGCGGCGCAAGGGGAGACGAAGGCGCGGTCGCAGATGCGGCAGTAGCAAAGTTCGGCGGCGGCAAAGTTGCTTGCGGCGACGCCGGCGCATTGCCGTAGCGCGATGCTCCGCCGTAGGACGGAGCTTGGGGAAGCGCACTCGCTTGCATGTTCGGCTGCGCGGCGCGGTTGTTCGCCGCATAACCTCCGGCAGGTTGCGTAGGAGCCGCACCTCGATTGTTGGCGAACGACATGTTGCCGCTGGACGAAGGGTCCGGTGATTGTGCCGGCGCCGCGTCTTGCGTTGCCGTCGCACCAATGTTGATTTCGACTTTCTCCTCCGGCGTCGTATCGGTGAGCCGCATCGTCAGGACGCCGCAAAACGCCAAGAACAGCATTCCGACAAAGCTTAAGCCTAGTTTTTTCTCCAAGCCCATAGCGCCTCCTCCTTGAGGCCGAGGTTTACTCGGTCGATCTTTGGTCGTCGGGCCTTCCGTGGCCCCTTTTGTTTCCACGCGCTGACGCTTTCGAAAGTTCATGCTGTGGGCATCCCTGCCAATTGGTTGACCATTGCCGTTCTTAGTTTGGCGCTCCGCGCTCGCGGATTGCGCGCCAACTCCGCTTCCGTCGCCGTGATCGGTTTCTTGGTGAGCGGCGTCCAGCGCGCATCATCACGAAACGCTTCCTTCACAATGCGATCTTCCAACGAGTGAAACGTAATCACCACCACGCGCCCGCCGGTTCGCACACACTCCGGCGCGTCGCGAAGAAATGTTTCTAAGGCGCCGAGTTCGTCGTTGACCGCGATGCGCAACGCCTGAAACGTGCGCGTGGCCGGATGGATGCGGTCGGCGTCGGGCGTGCGCGGCACGGCCTTCTTGACGATTTCGGCCAAGTCGCCGGCCGTTTCGATCGGCTTGTCGCGGCGCCGCTCGACGATGGCTCGGGCAATTCGCCGGCTGTGGCGCTCTTCGCCATAGCGATAGATCAGATCGGCGAGATCCTGCTCACCCTTTTTGCGAACGATCTCGCTCGCCGGAAAGCCTTCCGTGGCGTCGAACCGCAAGTCGAGCGGTCCGTCGGCCATAAAGCTGAAGCCGCGCGTGGCGTCGGCCAGCTGGTCGCTGGAAAGACCGATGTCGATCAGCGCGCCATCGAGCTGCGAAACGCCGACATCGCGCAACACGAGCTTTAAGTCGCGGTAGTTGCCCCAGAGCGGCGTGAGCGGCAGATCGCCGACCACTTTCTGGGCCGCTTCCACGGCGCGGCGATCCCGATCGAGCCCGTATACACGACCGTTCGGGGCCACGCGCTGCGCCAAGGCGCGGGCATGGCCGGCGCCGCCGAGGGTACCGTCGACCAGTACTTGCCCCGGCTGCGGATTCAACTGCGCAAGCACTTCCTCGAAGAGCACCGGAACGTGCTGAGTGGAAGTGTCGGTCATGGCCGTTTGCGATTCGCTACGCGTAAGTCGGGCTGTAAGCCGGCTCGCGGAAGCGCATCGATCGGGGCCGACGCCGCCTCCGCGCCATTGCGGGGGGCGGCACTGTAGCAAAGGTGCCCAAATCAGCTAATAGCAACCCACCTTCGGCACATCCATGTGCCAAGGGGGGTGGGTGCCGCAGGTCGGAGGACGACTGCTTTCGGTCTGCCGGCGTCGCTTCTTGCGACCCGCCTCGCTTGAGGCAGGCGACGATCGGTGGCCGTGATCGTCGCCCGCTCAAGCAAGCGCTGCAAACCTCGGACGGACGCTGCAATCAAACTTCCTGATGAGTTCTATTAGCCATTAACGGGCGGCTGCTGCGGCCCGAAGGCCTCCTCGGCAATGCGGTCGAATTCCTTCGCTTGCTCCGCCAAGTACTGTTCCCAACGCAGCTTATCCCAAATCTCCAAGTGATCCTGTACGCCGACCAGCACGGCTTCTTTCGTGATTCCGGCGTGCTTCAAGAGCACGGCGGGAATGCGAAATCGATTCTGTTCGTCGAGCTCCACGCGTTCGGCCTGCGAGTAGAACACCCGCCCAAAGGCCCGCACATCGCGTCGGTTGGGCGATGTCTCGGCGAGCCGCTGCCCGAGCGTTGTCAGAACTTCCTCCGTGTACAGGGCCAGCGACGTATCGGTACCGGGCGTGAGAAAAAGCCCCCGCTCTTTCCCGTCCGCCCCCGCTTCTAGAATTTCGCGAATCCGTTTCGGCAGGGCGATGCGCTGCTTGTCGTCCACGACACGTGCAAAAGTGCCGGTCAGCAGCATGAATCACCACAACTCCCCACTTCGCTCCACATGGACCCAAAGATAAGACTTCGCCCCTTTTCGTCAAGCAGAATTCTGAGCCCGTGAATTACGGCCGTTGCGACGAAAACGGCACTATTTCTCGATGAATCGTCGGCCGATTTTTTTGCCGCGGTTTTCCATCGGGTGGTGCCGGGCGGGAGTTTCCCCTACCGCCCCCTTGTCGCCTACCGCTACAGTTCCCGTCATGCGCGCCGCGTCGAAACGTTTCGATATGCGCGACGCATGATTTCCTAACTCATCGCCCAGTCAGCGCGGACGCCATGTCGGAACTCGATGCTTACGATTACGACCTCCCGAAAGAGCTCATCGCCCAAGAGCCGCTCGCGGTTCGTAGCGATGCCCGGCTCCTGGTCGTCAATCGAGCCCGCGGCAGCTGGGAACATTTGCATATCCGCGATCTGCCCGAGTTGCTCGTCTCCGGCGATGCCCTGGTGATCAACGACACCAAGGTCGTACCGGCCCGACTCATCGGCAAACGTTCCGTGAGTCAAGGCAAATGGGAAGGGCTGTTCCTCTCCGTCACGGAAGAAGGCTTTTGGCGAATCCTCTGCAAGACGCGCGGGCACCAAAAGCCGGGCGATCAGATCGTGCTGATCAATCGCAGGGCCAAGGAAGACGTCCGCCTCCGGCTTATCGAACAGCAAGAGGGCGGGCAGTGGCTCGTGTATCCCGAGACGGAAGAACCGGCTTGGGATCTACTCGCGCGTGTCGGTCGCGTGCCGTTGCCGCATTACATTCGCGGCGGCGAAATGACCGACGACGACCGCACGCGGTACCAAACCATTTACGCCCGCGAGCCGGGCAGCGCCGCCGCTCCGACGGCCGGCCTGCACTTCACCGACGAGCTGATGCGCAAGCTCATCGACGGCGGCGTGACCCCCGTGCGCGTCACGTTGCACGTGGGCCTCGACACGTTTCGGCCGATCAAAGTCGACAAGCTCGATGAGCATGTCATGCACACGGAATTCTGCCGCATCGACGAAGCGGCCGTCGATCGAATTCGCACCTTGCGGGCGGCGGGCGGGCGTTGCATCGCCGTCGGCACCACGGCCTGCCGCACCTTAGAAACCGCGGCGCAAAGCGGCGAGTTGGAACCGTTTGAAGGGCCGACCGATCTCTTCCTCCGCCCCGGCCGAAAGTTCAACGTCGTCGACGGCCTGCTCACCAACTTTCACCTGCCGCGCTCGACGCTGCTGGTATTGGTACGCACGTTCAGCGGCGACGACCTCATGCGCCGCGTCTACGAAGAAGCGGTGGCCAAGAAATACCGCTTCTTCAGCTACGGCGACGCGATGCTGATTCTGTAATGCGCGACGGATTTATCCTTGGTTTCGCATTACACTCATGAGCAGAGGAAAATAAGCTCCAAAGCTTCCCTTCCGCAGAGGGGTGAATATACTTGGGCCCGTCAAGCTTCTAGCATTTCGGGTCGCGTTTTCATGGCTACCACGCTCGAAGAATTTGGACGTTCGGTTCTAGCGTCGGGCCTGTTGGCCGGTTCGGAACTCAAGTCGATTTGGGCCGAAATTCCCTCTGATTCTCGCCCCCACACTTCCGACGAATTCGCGGAACATTTGGTCGCCGCGGGCAAACTGAATCGTTATCAAGCCAACGAGCTTCTCCGGGGACGTAAGAGCCCGTTGGTGCTCGGCGATTACACAATTGTCGAACGCATCGGCGCCGGCGGGATGGGGCAAGTCTTTAAGGCCCACCATCGTCGCCTCGACAAAATTGTGGCGCTCAAGATTCTCGCCGATCACATGACGCAAGACCAGGATGCCGTCAAACGCTTTCAACGGGAAGTTCGCGCTGCCGGTAAAGTCGTCCATCCGAATATCGTCGCAGCACACGATGCCGGCGAATCGCGCGGCGTGCACTACTTGGTGATGGAGTACATCGACGGACGCAATCTCGGAGATTTGGTGATCAAGAAGGGGCCGCTCTCGATGAAGCAGGCCGTCGCATGCATCGTGCAGGCGGCGCGCGGCTTGGAATATGCACACCAGTGCGGGCTCATTCATCGCGACGTAAAACCGTCGAACTTGTTCATCGACAAGCAAGGGACCGTCAAGATTTTAGATCTTGGCCTAGCTCGCATCGATGACGCACTGGGAGGGGGAGCCGACGAACACCTGACCGGTACCGGCAACATCATGGGGACCGTCGACTTCATGTCGCCGGAGCAGGCGTTCGACTCCAAACATGTCGATGCGCGAACAGATATCTATTCGCTCGGCTGCACGCTTTACTACTTAGTAAACGGTCGCCGACCCTTCGACGGCGACACGCTCATGAAGCGGTTGCTTGCGCATCGCGAGGGGGCCATACCCCCGCTCATTCCTTCGAAACAGGGCGCAGCGTCTGAGTTTGATGTTATTTTTCGCCGAATGGTCGCTAAACGACCAGAAGATCGATTCGCAAGCATGAGCGAGTTGGTCGCGGCACTGCAGGTCACTGTATCAGCATTCGACTTCAGCAAGCTCAGTTCCGCCCAGCCGGGACCCGTGATGAGTGTTGAAATCGCCGACTCCCACGAAACACCGAACCGGATCGCCGGCGACACCGACGACGTGTCGCCGGCGGCTTCGATTGTCATCGGCGACACGGCTTCCGGACGGTTTCCGAACTTTGTCACCGAAACGCATTTGCCGCGTCCGACCGTAAGACTTCCGACTTCGAAGAGCCTTAACCCTTCAAGAAAGCGCCTCGTCGCGGGGCTCGGGGTTTCGGTATTGCTGGCACTACCCTTGCTCTGGGGCGTATCGTTGTTTCTCAACGGCGACGACGCTGCCCAATCGCCGAATCCGGCAGCAGCCTCGGCAGCGGCGTCTTTTCGCGCCCCAAATTCCACCGTTCCCGCAGGTGCCGGACGGACGGTACCATCGCGCGCGCCCGGAACGTTTCCATTGTTGCACCAGGAGATTTTGGAAACTCTCGGCGGGCCACTCAAGTCGACTTGGCAGGATATGTCTTACGGAGAACTTGCGATGCAACTCCGCAAGGAATACGGGATTAATACATTTGTCGACGTAAGCGCTCTCTCTGCGGACGGTGTATCCGCAACTGATTCAACCGTTAATTGGACGAATCCGAAAGGCACGCTCGAATTTGCACTCGGAATGGCGCTCAAGCCGCGAGGCCTCACGGCGCTCGTTCACGGCGACGTGCTGTGGATTACGTCACGCACGCGGGCGGAAAGGGAGCCGTTTGACATTCAAGCCTTTATCGTCGAACCTCCGGTAGCCGATGAACGGCGCGGCGAGTTCATCGAGATGATCGAGACGGTGGAGGCTGATTCCTGGAGAAGCAACGGAGGGGTCGGAGGAGACTTAGTGCTTGGTAAAGGTATCCTATTGACCCGCACTTCCTATGCGACCAACCGTGAAATCGCGCGTCGTTTTCGATCGGTTTTGCGTCAGGTTGAGCTAACGGCCGACGTCGTACCGCTGCCGCCGGACATTGCCCAAGCGATGCGAACGCCCGTAACTCTGAAATTGAACGAAGTTCATCTGGCGGACGCCGTCAAGGAAATCGAACAACAATGCAATCTGAGCATTTCCATTGACGCCGATGAACTTTCCAGGGACGGAAAAGGGACCGAAACAATTTGCAGTTTAGATTTGGATTCGTTGCAACTGTCGCAAGCTCTAGAACTCCTGTTATTGCAGAACGCACTAGACTATAAGCTCGTCAACGACATGCTCGTCGTCACGACGAAAGCGGATGCGGAAGCGACGCGATACCCTCTTGAGTACGACGCGTCGGATCTCAATCGTTACTTCGAAGGCCTCCATCCCATCAGACCCTCCGCTAAATCGACGAGAGTGATTTCGGGAACCGAGTGTTCGCGTACGGCGATGGAATGGCTGGTAGCCCCGTCGGAGTGGGCCGATGCCGGAGCGTTCGGCATCGCCAAGTTCTTGCCTGACGGCAAAACCATGGTTATCGATCAATCAACGCCGGTTCACCGAGAACTACAACGCATGTTCTCGTTGTTGCGCTCGGCCGCAAACTAGTGCAGCAGTATCCGCATCGTCGTGCGGAACCGAACCGACACGCTGCGCCGACGGAACCCGGCAAGACTAATCGTCATCGTGCAGATCGTTTTCTTCGATCGTCTTGAAGCCGGCGCGGGCTAGAATTTCCAGCCCCATCTCGATGTTGTCGACCATCACGGCCACCGCCGGCCGGCCGTGCGGGCGCACCAAGAGCGGGTAGGCCTGGATGATGTTCACTTCGCCCTGCAGCAGCGCCGTGCAAACTCGCAATAGCGGTTGCTGGTCCTCCGGCAGTTCGACGCCGATCACGTCGCTCTCGATGATCGCCAAGCCGGCCCGTTCAAGAATTTCGCGCCCTTGCTCGGGGTGGCTCAAGAGAAATCGAACAAAGGCGCACTCGGCGGCGTCGTTGATCGACAGCGCGACGATGCGGACGCGCGTCCCTTCGAAGCGGCGCACCACTTCGAGCAGGCTTCCGACGCGGTTTTCCAAGAAAACGGTGAACTGGCGGATCGACGGATAATTCCGTCCCCGCATGGTGTCGAAACCTACGCCGGCTCCCGCCCCTTCGTCGATGCTCATGTTTAGTAAGCTATCGAGCCGCGGGAAAACCGTCAACGCACGTCGGGCGGGCGCACGCGGCGAAGCATTGGCGACTCGTATGGTCGCCCGTAGAATCGGCGATCTTACTTCTCCGCAACCTTCCCGCTTCCGTCATGATTCGCGAACACGATCTCGAAATCCGCGTCCGGTACCAAGAGACCGACGCCATGGGCGTGCTGCATCACGCCAACTACTTCACCTACTTCGAAATGGGGAGGACCGAGCTCCTCCGCGCCAACGGGAAATCGTACCGCGACCTCGAAGACGGCGGTCTGCTGATGGTGATCGTGAAGATCGGCTGCAACTATCGCCGCCCGGCCCGCTACGACGACGTACTCCGTCTGCACACGGTAACGACGCGCGTGACGGCCGCGAAAATCGAGCACGAATATCAAATGTACCGCGGCGAAGAACTGCTTTGCGAAGGGCACAGCACCTTGGCCTGCGTCGATCGCGAAGGACGGGTGCAACGCGTGCCGGAATGGCTCCACGTGCCTGCCTTGGAGCCGCGCTCATGACCGAATTGCTCACCGGCCTGCAAGGGCGGTTCGACGTGATCGTGCAGGAAATCGAGCGCGAAGGACGCGTTTGGAAACTCGCGCGCCCGAAATCGGCCGACGACCTCATCGACGAAGAAGCCTTCCAGAAAGACGGCCGCATTCCGTATTGGGCCGATGTTTGGACCTCGTCGCGCGTGCTGGCCGACGAGCTCAACAAACGCGGTGCGAACAAAGGCCGGCTGCTGGAGCTAGGGTGCGGCGTCGGATTCTCGTCGCTCGTGGCCGCGGGCCTCGGCTATGAGACGATCGCTACCGACTACTACGCCGAAGCCCTCGAGTTCGTCGAAGCCAACGCGAAGCTGAACGAGCTCGAAACGCTGTCGACTTATCTACTCGACTGGCGTGCCCCGCCGGACGAACTCGGCACGTTCGACGTCGTCACGGCCGCCGACGTGCTTTACGAACGCCCGAACGTGCCGCTCGTCGCCGCGATGTTCGACCGCTTTATGAAGCCCGACGGCATCGGCTACTGCACCGACCCGCAACGGGGCGCGGCAAGCTCCTTCGCGGACGACTGCCGCAAGCTCGGCTTGAAGGTGAACTGCTTCGTCCGCACGACGGAAGAAGAAGGCCGCAAGCGCGAGATCGACTTTTATGTCGTGAAGCGGTAGTGACGAAAGCATTGCGAGTGGCGGGGTTTATCCCGGCGTCTGCTGCAATTTTCGGACGGCGGGGATAAACCCCGCCGCTCGCTAAGGCCGCAACCCCGCCGCGCGCATCAAATCCGCCGTTGCCCGATACGCTTCCTCGACCCACTCCGTGATCCGCTCCGGCTCCGGCGAGTATTCCAGCTCGATGGAAACCACGCCGTCGATCTCCAGCGCTTTGATCTCGGCCAGATACGGCGCAAACGGCACCACGCCGCGTCCCGGCGGCAGGTCGCCGTGCTTTACGCCGTCGCAATCGGAGATATGCACATGGCCGGCCCGGCCGCGCAGTCGGCGGAGTTCTTCCGGCCGGACCTTCGAAAGCACCAAGTGCGAGATGTCGATATTCGCCCGTACGGCGGGCGAGTTCACGTCGTCGAGGAAGCGGACCATCGTGTCGATGTCGTTGACGAGCGAGAGCGGGAACGGCTCCAGTTCGATGACGATCTCCACGCCGTGCTTCGCCGCATACGCACCGAGCTCGCGGCAAGCTTCCACGGCCCACTGCCATTGCTCGGCCGGCGGAATCACCTCGCGATTCCAGATGTATTCGCCGATCACCAAGAGTACGTTCTTGGCCTGATACTCGGCCGCCAGGTCGAGATATTTCTTCACGCGGTCGAGATGAAACCGCCGCACGCTCGGGTTCAAATCAATCAGCCCGACGGCGACGCAACAGAGCGACACGATCGGCAATTCCAGTCGCTTGCATTCGCCCAGGATCAACCGCCGCTCGTCCGGTTCTAGATCGAGCGGGTCGACGAACAAGTCGACCGTGTCGAAGCCGATCTCTTTCGTCTTCTGCAAACCGTACACGGTCGGCTTACCGGTTTGCACCCACGCGGAATTGATGAGGCCGAGTTTCATGATTTGGATTCTTACTTCCCGTTGTTCAGGGGTGCTCGCTTAGGAGACGTAGCGTCGCATCGTCGCGATGGCCTTCATAATACTTATCCAACGCTGCAGCAAAGGCTGGGTGGCCGTCGGATGCAAGTTCGAATAGCGTGAGACAGGAGCGAAGTTTCTGTGCATCGATGGATCCGAATATCTGCACGGCCGAGCGCCGCTCGACGGCGTGGACCAGCGCAACGCATTCGAGCAGCCGGGCGTTGAGAATCGGATGCCTGAAGTACGCCTGAGCCTCATCGAACGACGAGATCGCATAGCGCTGCGCCATCGAGCTATGCCCGAGCCCGGCGACTTGTGGAAAGACGAACCACATCCAATGCGACGTCTTTCGTCCGGAACGAAGCTCGGCGACGACTTCGTCATACACGGGGTTTTGAGCCGCGACGAAACGCTCGAGATGAAAGTTGTCGTTCGAAGTCGCCATGTTCGTTTCCAGAACGTCGTCCTCGCTAGCGTCTAACGCCCGACGCCTAGCGCCTGCCCGTCATATCGGCACGGTAAGTGATTGGCCGTTGTGCTTCGCGCCGAAGCTCAAGATGAACGGCACGGCCTTCTCCGCCCAACGTGCCGGGCCGGGGTAATGGCCGGCCTCATCGGCCCAGCAGCTGCGCAGCATGTCGGTGTCGATGATGCCGGGATTCAGCGGAACGGCGGCCATGCCTTTCGGCAGCTCTTGGGCCAGGGCCAGCGTGAGCCCTTCAATTGCATATTTCGTCGCGCAATAGGGAGCGACTTCAGGCGACGTTGAACGTCCCCAACCGGAGCTGAAGTTGACGACGACCCCGTGACGGCGCGCAACCATCGCGGGGAGAAAGTGTCGTATCACGTTCGCCGTGCCGACGATGTTCACGTCGACGAGCTTCTGCATTTCCGCGGCCGAAATCTCCCAGAGCGGCTTGGTGTCGTTCATCACCGCCGCGTTGTTGATGAGGATGTCGAACGGCTCCGAGCTTGCACCGACCCCGTCCGCCCAGCGCGCAACTTGCTCATCATCGGCGACATCGACGACGTCGAATCGATGCGGCGCACCGAATTGTTTTGCCAGCTCTGCAACTCCCCCGGCATCGCGACCGCAGCCGACGACCGTATGCGCGAGCTCTGCGAAGCCTTCGGCCATCGCACGGCCGAGCCCGCGCGTGGCGCCGGTGACGAGAATGCGCAAACCCATGCAAACTCCTTGCCTTCGGCAAGCCTCCGCTGATAATCGTTTCTTCGCGTGCGCCGCCGTTATAGCTTTCTTCCGAGCGAGTTTCCATGAACGACCCGATAGCACGTCGCAACTTTTTGAAACTCGGCGCCGCCGCCACGGCGAGTATTGCTGCGGCACCGAGCGGTTTGCTTGCCGCCGAGGAAGCGACGCCGCGTAAATTTCGCTTCGCGCATCTCACCGACATTCACCTGCAACCGGAACTCGACGCCGAGCGCGGCTTCCGACAATGCATTGCCCACGTGAACGAACTTCGGCCGCGCCCCGACTTTGTAATCACCGGCGGCGACTTGCTGATGGATGCGCTCGAGGTCGACAAGGCGCGTACGCTCAAGCTTTGGAAGATGTACGAAGAGTGCTGCCGCGACTTCGAGATGCCGGTCTACAACACGATCGGCAATCACGACATCGTCGGCTGGTCGAGCAAGGCGCTCGTCACGCCCGACGACATGGACTACGGCAAGAAGCTCTTTGCCGAACGTGCCGGCCGGGGCAAGGTTTACACGTCGTTCGACTTCCAAGGCTGGCACTTCGTACTGCTCGACTCGATCGGCCAACAGCCGGGAAAGCCCGATTACATGGGGCTTTTGGACGACGAGCAAATTGCGTGGCTACAGGCTGACGTAGATCAGGTTGCGCCCACGACGCCGATCGTGTTTGTAACGCACATTCCGTTCTACACGGCCTACATCACGATGGCCCAAGGCCCCAATAAGCTCCCGGGCGAGAAGACGATGGTCGCCAATGCCCACACGTTGCGGAAGGGTCTGCTCAAGAAGAACCTCCGGCTCGTGCTGCAAGGGCACGTGCATGTGCGCGAGCGGATCGACTACGGCCGGATTTCGTATATCCAGTCGGGCGCCGTGAGCGGCCAATGGTGGAAAGGCCCGACGATCGGCGAGCATCCTGAAGGCTATGGCGTGATCGACGTAACGGGCGATGAATTCGAATACGGCTACGAAGCATACGGCTGGAAGGCCGTGAAGACCTAACGGCTAAAGGATCTCTCAATTGACGGAACTACTCACGGTCGAGAACGGCATCGCCCTGGCGACGCTGGCCAGCCTCGAAGTCGTGCTCGGCATCGACAACATTGTCTTCATCGCGATATTGGCCGGAAAGCTGCCGCCGGAGCATCGCGACCGGGCGCGTCGGCTCGGCATACTTTTGTCGGTAGTCTCCCGGATTGTTTTATTGCTCGGCATCAGCTGGGTCGTGCACCTTACGCAACCTCTTTTCTCGGTGTGGAAGCACGGTATTTCGGGTAAAGACCTCGTCATGATCGGCGGCGGCTTGTTTTTGCTGGGCAAGGCAACTTACGAAATACACCACCGCGTGAAGCAAGAGAACCCCGGCAGCACGTCCAAGGCAAGCGTCGTTTCCTTGCAGGCCGTTCTTCTGCAGATCGTCGCCGTCGACATCGTCTTCTCGCTCGATTCCGTGATTACGGCGGTCGGCATGTCGGATTCGATTGCCGTCATGGTCACGGCCGTGCTGATTGCCGTCGTGGTCATGCTGGCCTTTTCCGGCGCCATCGTGCGGTTCATTGAAGCCAACCCGGCCGTTAAGATTCTCGCACTTTCGTTCTTATTGATGATCGGCGGCCTGCTCGTGGCCGAGGGGTTTCATTATAAAATTCCCAAGGGGTACGTTTACTTCGCCATGGCGTTCTCGCTGTTTGTCGAAGTATTGCAATTGCGTTCCGAAAAAAAGGCGGCGTCGAAAACATAGCCGCGCTTACTCGTAGCACGTCCACGAAACGTTTAAATCGATCCGGCGCGGCAATCCCTTGATACTGCGGAGCAATGAACGATGGCGACACGCGATACGATCGAGACCGACGTGCTGGTTTGCGGCGGGGGTTGCGCCGGCGTTGCAGCTGCCTTGGCGGCGTCGCGGGCCGGTGCTCGCACGATCCTCGTCGAACGCGCCGGGTTCGCCGGCGGGATTATTACCACCGTCGGGCTCCCGTTCTTCGACGGCATCGCCATCCCGCGCGACTACCGCATCCTCGTGCGCGGCATCCCGTTGGAACTGCTCTCCGAGATGGGCGTTTGCCGGCAGGGCGACACCGAAGTCCGTCCCCACAATCCGGTGATTCGCAATACGGAACAGTTCAAACTCCTGACCGATCGCAAGCTCACGGCCCAAAAAGACCTGCTGCGAGTTCTATTTCACAGCACCGTGTGCGAGGTCACGACCTCGGGCGACCGCATCTCGGAAGTAGCCGTGGCCAATAAGAGCGGCCTGATGCGCATTCGCCCTCGCGAAGTAGTCGATTGCACGGGCGACGGCGACGTCGCCGCTTGGTCTGGAGCACCGACGGAGAAGAACAATCCGCTGATGCCGCTTACCATGCACTTCCGCATCGGTAACGTGCAACGCAACTTGGAAATGAAGCCGAATTGTGCGAAGCAGTTGGCCGAGGCCCACGCCGCCGGAGAGTTGCAACTCTACTACGGCCCTGGTTTGAGCTACATTTTCGCCCCGAACGAGGCGTATGTACACGCAATCCGCGTCGTCGCCGATGCGACCGACGCCGACGATCTCACCCGTGCCGAAATGCAGGGCCGTGCCGACGTCTGGACCATGTTCAGCCGGTGGAAAAAGAACGTGCCCGGTTTTGAGGAGTCGTATCTCATTTCGACCGGGCCCTACATCGGCATCCGCGAAACGAGGCGACTCGTCGGCGAATACGTGCTGACGGAAGACGACATTCGCTCCAACCGCAAGTTCGACGATGCCATTGCTACCGGTTGCTGGTACCTCGACGTGCACCCGCAATCGGTGACGGTCGGTTCGGCCAACGTCGGCCATGGCTTTCAGCCCGGCCCGTATGACATTCCATATCGTTCGCTGCAGCCGCAGAAGGTCACGAATCTCCTCGTGGCGGGTCGATGCCACTCGGCTTCGAAAGAAGCGGCGAGCAGTACTCGTGTAACGGTGACGGCCATGGCGATGGGGGAAGCCGCCGGTACGGCCGCGGCCGTGGCCGTGGCACGGAAGCTCACGACTCACGAACTCTCCGGGACCGACGTCCGCAAAGAGCTCGACAGTCGGCACGCGGGTCCGTTCATCGGCTAAGGCCGGCGTCTCAATAGACATCCTCAAGGCGGAAAGAGGCGACCATGCAGTGGACGCGGACGCTTGGCTACATTCCTTCGATTATTTTTCCGGCGGCGACCATCACGCAACTTTGGACCCTGTGGCAGGCGGGGCGCAGCGACGGGGCCAGTGCGCTGACTTGGACGCTATTCGGCATCGCCAACCTGTGCCTTTATCTCTACGTCGAGAAATACCGAGAACCGCAGGCGATCATCGGTCTGTTAGGTACCGCGGTCGTCGATTTCGCAATCGTGGCCGTGATTCTTCGGTATCGGACGCTGGGGGTCTAAGTTCCCACGGCCGCAGAGGCTGCGACAAATTGGCGAATCTGTGAGGGAACCTGTTTCCTCGATTGATTTTCCGCCAAATTCGCTTTTCGGCGATCGCGGCAATCGGCTATGATAAAAGCCCTGCCTCCGGTTGCCTCCCGGCAACCAATTCGAGCCCACCTATTATCGGACGGCGCCTGATGCTCAAGCTCCGTGCTTTGTGTTCCTTCCAACGGTCGATTCCGCACACTTGCGCGGGTGTGCTGGCCTATTGCGTCATCGGGCTATGCGTTAGCCCGAGCTACGCGACTTCGCCGGCAGCCGACGCTAAGTCCGACGCGCACGGCATCGAGTTCTTCGAAGCCAAGATTCGTCCGGTGCTCGCCGAGAAGTGCTACTCGTGCCATTCGGCCGATGCCAAGGCCCTGCGGGGCGGACTCCTGCTCGATACCAAGCAAGGCGTGCTCATCGGCGGCGATTCCGGCCCCAGCATCGAACCGGGCAAGCCGGATGAAAGCCTGTTGATTCAAGCCTTGAAGTTTGAAGGCTTCGAAATGCCCCCTTCGGGCAAACTCTCGGCTCAGGTTATCAAAGACTTTGAGCATTGGGTGAAGATCGGAGCACCCGATCCGCGCACGGCCACGACGGCGATCGCCAAAAAAGGGATCGACCTCGAAGCAGGCCGCAAGTTCTGGTCGTTCACGCCGATTGGTCGTCCCGAACCGCCGAAGGTTGCCGACAAGCGATGGGCAAGCTCCGACATCGACCGCTTCATTCTCGCGAAATTGGAAGCGAAGAAGCTGAAGCCGGTCGCCGATGCCGATCGCAGCACATGGCTGCGTCGCGTGACGTTTGACTTAATCGGTCTACCTCCGAGCCCGGCCGAAATAGACGCCTTCTTGGCCGACAAATCGCCAAATGCCTATGCCGCGGTCGTCGATCGACTTCTTGCATCACCGCAATTCGGCGAACGCTGGGGTCGCCATTGGCTCGACGTTGCCCGCTTCGCCGAATCCAGCGGCGGCGGCCGTTCAATGGTGTTTAAAGAAGCCTGGCGCTATCGCGACTACGTTATCGATTCGTTCAACGCCGACAAACCGTTCAAGCAATTAATCGCCGAACAACTTGCAGGCGACTTACTCACCCATGAAACTCCGGAAGTCGAACGGGAGCATCTAGTCGCGACGTCGTATCTGCTGCTAGGCGCCAACAATTACGAAGAGCAGGACAAGCGCGTTCTAGAAATGGACGTCGCCGACGAGCAAATCGACGCCGTCGGTAAGGGCCTGCTCGGCATGACCATCAGCTGTGCTCGATGCCACGATCACAAGTTCGACCCGATTCCGACGGCCGACTACTATGCGCTGGCGGGCATTTTCCGCAGCACGCACATGCTGATCCACGAGAATGTTTCGAAATGGACCGAGCGTCCGCTGCCGATGTCGCCGGAAACGGAAGCGGCCGTCGCAAAACACGAGGCCGCCGTCGCCGAACTCCAAGGCAAACTGACCGCCGCGAAGAAACTCGCCAAAAAGCTGACTCCGGCTGGAATCCTAAAGTCCGGTCCGATCGCCGCCTCGGAACTGCCCGGTATCGTCATCGACGACACGCAAGCCAAACGCGTTGGCGATTGGAGTACGTCGCGTCACGTCAAGCAATACGTCGGCGAAGGCTACCTCACCGACGACGACCTCGGCAAAGGTGAGAAGACGCTGACGTTTCAACCGGAATTCAAGAAGGCAGGCCTGTACGACGTCCGCTTGAGCTATGTCTCGCTGGGAAATCGTGCCGAGTCGGTGCCGGTGTCGTTGCTGACGGCGGACGGCGAGATTGACGTAAAGGTCAACATGCGCGAGGAGCCGCCGATCGACGGCCGCTTCCTCTCGCTAGGCAAGTACCGATTCGATCCTTCGAACCAATGGTTCGTAATGATCTCCAACGAGGGTACCGCAGGCTTCGTGACCGTCGATTGCGTGCAGTTTGTCCCTGTGGACGAAGTCGCGGCGCCGGTGAAGACCGATGTCGCCGACGCCGACGCACCGAAAGCCGGTCAGGCTGTCGACAATACAGTTTCCGACGAAGCCGCGAAGGCGGCGGCGGCCGTCGTCAAACTCGAACGAGAGATGAAGTCGCTCACGGCGACGGCGCCGGACGTGCCGAAGACGATGGCGGTCGACGACGCCGAGACCATTGAAGACTGCAAAATTTGCATCCGCGGCAACGTCCACAATCGCGGCGCAGCGGTACCGCGCGGCGTGCTGCAAGTGGCCACGGTCGGCAAGGCCCCTCAAATGCCGCCGGACGGCAGCGGCCGACGCGAGCTCGCTTCGTGGATCGCCGACGCAGAGAACCCGCTCACTTCGCGCGTCTATGTGAATCGTGTTTGGTACTACCTGTTCGGCGCGGGCCTCGTGCGAACGGTCGACAATTTCGGCACCACCGGGGAGTCCCCTTCGCATCCTGAACTTCTGGACTACCTCGCCCGGCAATTCACGGACAACGGTTGGTCGACCAAAAAATTAATCCGTCAGATCGTCCTCTCACGGACCTACCGCCTGAGCACTGCCGACAACAAGCAGGCCGCGGCAACCGATCCGGAAAATCGGTTGTTGTGGCGCATGAATCGTCGCCGACTCGACGCCGAAGCGCTCCGCGATGCGATGCTGGCCGTCAGCGGCAAGCTCGACCTGCGAGCAGGAGGCCCCGGCGTGAACGACCCCAGTGTTCTGAAGGGAGTCGGCACGGTGACGCCCACGGAATACACCTACGAGTTCTTGGACACGCGCCGCAGCGTTTACACGCCGGCGTTCCGCAATCGAACGTTGGAACTGTTTGAAGCGTTCGACTTCGCCGACCCGAACACCGTCGCCGGAAAACGCAACGTAAGCACCGTGGCGCCGCAAGCGCTGTACCTTTTGAACAGTCCGTTTGTAATGGATCAGGCCGCCGCAGCCGGCGCTCGTTTGTTGGCCGAAGAGCCCGCAGCGAGCGACGAAGCCCGCGTCGAGCGGGCATTCCGCGAAGCCTTGGGGCGTAAGCCGACCGACGGTGAAAAGTCGGCGGTGCTCGCAGCGCTGGCCCGTGATTCGAAAAGTATCGATCAAAATAGTGAAGCCTCGTCGTCGGACGGCCGGCAGGTTGCTTGGGAACGCGTATTCCAAGCCCTCTTCGGTTGTCTCGATTTCCGTTATCTGGAGTAAGGTCTGATGTGGAACCCAACCTCCTTCTCACGTCGTCGCTTGTTGCAATCGACCGCCTGCGGATTCGGCTCGCTCGCCTTGGCCGGGCTGTTGAACAAGCCCGGCATCGCCGCAAGCCCGCTCGCATCGAAGATCCCGCACCTGCCGGCAAAAGCCAAACGTGTGATCTTCTTATTCATGGCCGGCGGCGTGAGCCAAGTCGATAGTTTCGACCACAAGCCGTTGCTGGATAAGGAAGACGGCAAGTCGCGCGAATTCAACGATGCCCGTAACCTTGCCCGCAACGGTAAGGGGGCGCCGGCGCGCGTGATGAAGTCGCTTTGGAAATTCAATCAGCACGGCAAGTCGGGCAAGTGGGCTTCCGAACTTTTCCCGGCAATGTGCGAACATGTCGACGACCTCTGCTTCTTGCACGGCATGCACACCGAAGGGGTCGCGCACGGTCCGTCGACGCTATTTCTTCACACCGGCAGCACGACGCAAATTCGCCCGTCGGTCGGCTCTTGGGTGACGTACGGCCTGGGGACCGAGAACGAAAACCTCCCCGGCTTCGTGACCCTTTCTCCATCCATGGGAAACGGCGGTCCGCGCAACTACGGTAATGCGTTCTTGCCGTCGGTATTTCAAGGCACGGCCATCGGGAAGCCGGGCATTCCGGCCAAAGACGCGAAGATTCGCTACCTGCTCAACGAACGCCGCAACGATCTGGAGGAGCGCGAGCAACTCGATCTGGTTCAAGCCCTCAATCGCGAGCAGATTTCCGCTCGCGCGGCGCGCGGCATCGCGGCCGACACCGAACTCGACGCCGTGATCGATTCGTACGAGCTCGCCTATCGGATGCAGCAATTCGCGCCCGGCATTCTCGACCTCGCCGCCGAGTCGCAAGAAACGTTGGACCTTTACGGCATCGGCCAAAAGGAAACCGACAACTACGGCCGCCAATGCTTGATGGCTCGGCGGTTGGCCGAGTCCGGCGTGCGCTATATCCAGGTGAACTATAGCGACAACTCGAACAACCCCGCCTGGGATCAACATTCGAACATGCCGAAGCACGGCGAACATGCTAAGGCGGTCGACCGCCCGATCGCGGGACTCTTGGCCGATTTAAAGCGTCGCGGCTTGCTCGAAGATACGCTCGTCTGGTGGGGGGGCGAATTTGGCCGCAATCCGTTCGCCGAAAAGAACGGCACCGGCCGCGATCACAACCCGGACGGCTTCACCGTGTGGCTCGCCGGCGCAGGCGTGAAGCCGGGTTTCTCGTACGGAGCGACGGACGAGTTTGGTCACATGGCGGTCGAGAACAAGACGCACATGCACGACCTGCACGCGACGGTGCTCCACCTGCTCGGTCTCGATCACTTGAAGCTGACGTACAATTTCGCCGGCCGCAACTTCCGCCTGACGGACGTCGCCGGTGAAGTGATTCATCCGATCTTGACGTAGTCGGCGACGGCCGCGGCGCAAAATCGCCTGCTTGCCGCGCGACGGTCGATGCGTTGTCGCGAAGCTCTACTTGGCTTCGATGATCGGACGGAGCGTGCCGACGTCGAGTCCGCCGGCGGCCGCTTCGTCGAACAGCGTCCGTCCCGCGGCATGGTCGCCCGACTGATCGAGCGCGAGGAACATCCCGACGACGAGTTTCGTCGAAGCGGCATCCTTCGCGAGCCCGCGTTCCGCGAGTTGCGCGGCCAGGCCCGGGATCAGCTTGTCGATCACGAGCGGAATCTCTTTGTTGTCTTGCTTGACGACGAGATTCACCTCGTCATGTCGCACGACCACCGCGGTCTTGGCATTGAAGGTGAGTTCGTCCCCCGCCTTGAGTCCCTTGATCCCTTCGCGAACTCCTTCCCAGAAGCTACGCACCAAGTCCAACGCGCGGGCATGATCGAGAGTCGACTGCACGAGTGCCGGAGAATCGGCGGTGATTTGGGCCTGCAGGATCACGTCTTCCGCTTTGAAGTAATCGCGCGTGCGAATCGCCGTGCGAGCGGCGGAGAGCATCGTCGGCACCGATTTCGCGCGAACCGCATCCTCGGGCAGGCTCGCCTCCATGACCACCGGTGTCACTTCGACGCCGCGCATTCCGACCGGCACGGCTTCCTTCGGAGCGGGCTCGGTTGTCATGGCCGGCTTCGGAGACTCCGCCATCGCGGCCTTCTCCGCAGCCATGCGACGTTCGCGTTCCGATTCGGATTCCATCGGCGGTTCGAACACCGTCGGCGTCATCGCGGAATTGCCCGAACTCGGAATTACGGGAGGGAGCGGAATGTTTTGCGACGGCAACGGAGCGACGACCGGCTGCGGATGAGGCGCGACAGGCGGAGTCAGTTTCGCCTGTTCCGCGTCGTGATCGGCCTTTTGTTGACTCACGACGACGATCACAATCACCAACACGACGGCCGCTACGCCGAGTACGGCGAGAGCCACGGTGAAATTGGATTGTTGCTGTTTGCGACCGGCGACGCGTGTGCGAACCCCGGCAGTCTTCGGCGCGAACGGCACGCCGGCTCCGGCCGATGGTCCGGCAGCTTGCGGCATCATCGGGTTGGCCGCCATCGGCGTCGGGGAGGCCAAGGGCGCCGCGCCCGGCGGACCAAAGTTGAACTGGCCGACTTGCTCACCGCCGTACGGAGCCGAATAGCCGGGCGTCTGATTCTCCTGACCATACGGCTGCGGATAGGCTCCCTGCGGAGCGAAGGGATTCGAACCGGCTTGCGGCTGCGGCAGGCCGAACGCGCCGGGGTCGCCGTAACCGGTCGGATTCGGCGCACCGTAAGGATTTGGAGGAGCACCATATGCTCCGCCAGGCCCGTGAGCCTGCGGGGGCAACGTGGAAGGAGGAAGTGCGGCGCTCGGCAACCCCAGCGCGGCGGAAAGCGCACCGGGAGGAAGCATCATCGTGGGCGAGTCGGCCGCTTCAATGGCCTGGGGCAATACGACGGCCGCGGCGGGGGCGGGGGCAAGCCGCGGCGACGAGCTTACGCCCAGCTTGCCGCGCAATTGCGCATCGTATGCTTGGCGCTTTTCGGAGGAAGTCAGCACGCTTTTGACAGTTGCTAAATCGCGGGCCAGCTTTTCTGCCGTCTCGCGATGTTCGCCTTGCAGGTGCTTCTGCACTTTCCGAATGGCCCGATCGGCCGCTTCTGCAATGACCGGAGGTTCGCTTTCGAAGTTTTCGAGCCCAAGAAGTTGGTAATAGCTCGGTTTCCCGGCGGTAACGCCGAGCCAGGTCTTCAAAGGGTTGAATTTCTCGGACACCGAAACACCTCGTAGAACAGTCTCTGAAGCAGGGTGCCCTTTTCAGGCCGACAATCGCGGCCTCGCCGTCGCAGGGAACACAGCTCAGGCGGCACATTTCACGGCCGGGCGAGCAAGCGACGGTTCAGAGAGACATTCGCTGGAATCTAAATATTATTTACAAACTCCCCAAAGGGAGCAAGGACGAACCTGCGAGCCCCCCGCCGGCCGGCACCGTCGCACGAGCGCCTCAAATCCGCGCGCAGGTAAGACGCCCGGTTGCCGACAAAAGTTTCATTTACGCCGCCATTTTAGAAGTATGGCGGCAATTCGTCGGGAAATTCCAAGTCGCCGTAGGGGCGAATGCTTAGTGAAGGGTGAAGAGCCTCTTTGCAGATTCTTAACCGAAGCGGCCGGTTACGTAATCTTCCGTCTCTTTAGATTTGGGATTCGTGAAGATATCCGTCGTGGTGCCAAACTCCACCAATCGCCCGAGATACATGAAGGCCGTGTAGTCGCTGGCTCGCGAGGCCTGCTGCATGTTGTGCGTGACGATCAATACGGCGTACTTCTTCCGCAGTTCGCGAATAAGATCTTCGATCTTGGCCGAAGCAATCGGGTCGAGCGCGGAACAGGGTTCGTCCATCAACAACATTTCCGGCTCCGCCGCCACGGCTCGCGCGATACATAGCCGCTGCTGCTGTCCGCCGGAAAGCTCGTAGGCCGACTTGTTCAACCGGTCTTTGATTTCTTCCCAAATCGCGGTGGAAGTGAGCGCCACTTCGACCCGATCCTTCAATTCCGTTTTGTTTGTGATGCCCTTCAGGCGCAAACCGTAGGCGACGTTTTCAAAGATGGATTTCGGAAACGGGTTCGGCTTTTGAAACACCATGCCGATCCGCATTCGCATCTCGATCGGGTCGATGCTCTTGTCGACGATGTTCGCGCCGCTCGGATAAAGAATGATTTCCCCGTCGTAGCGGGTGTTCGGGTAGAGGTCGTGGATGCGGTTGAAGCAGCGTAGCAGGGTGCTTTTTCCGCATCCCGAAGGTCCGACCAAGGCGGTCACATGCTTATCCGCCAACGGCAAGTCGATCTGATGCAAGGCCTGCATCGTGCCGTAGAAGAAGCTCAACTTCTTCACTTCGGCTTTGCACGGCGGCATGGCGGGAGCGTGGGAACGATGCGATTCAGGCATAGTTAGTTTGGCAAGCGGCTCGGCCGCGACGAAGCGTGCTTCTGTTTCGGCTCGTGTGGGCATCGGAGCGATATTCCCCGGCTTGCTTAGACGCAAGTTTGTGGCGGAGGTCGACGAGTTTACCATTTGATGTGGCGTCGCACGCGATGGCGAACAAAGATTGCAACGGCGTTCAGCGACAAAGTTACGGCAATCAGGATAATTCCCGCCGCCGCGGCATTGCGATGAAAATCTTCCGTCGGACGTGACGTCCAGTTAAACATTTGAATCGGGAGCACGGCAAACGGCGAGTGCAACCAGTCCGTCAGATGTTCGGGAAACGGCTCGGCCAAGGGACTGGTCGGCAAGAACGCGATAAACGTCAACGCGCCGATGGTAATGAGCGGCGCCGTTTCGCCGATGGCTCGCGAGATGGCGATGATCACCCCCGTGGAAATCCCCCCCAGCGAATAACGCAGCAGGTGATGCGAAATCACTTGCCATTTACTCGCACCTAGGGCGTAAGCGGCCTCGCGAATTTGCACGGGAACGGTTCGCAACGCCTCGCGCGTGGAAACGATCACGATCGGCAGAATCAACACGGCTAGGGTCAATCCGCCCGCCAAGACGCTTTGCCCGAGGCCCAGGTAATACACGAAAATGCCAAGCGCCATGAGCCCGTAGATGATCGACGGGACGCCGGCGAGGTTGGCGATATTCACTTCGATGATGGTGTTGATACGCCCCTTGCGTCCGTACTCTTCCATATACACGCCGGCCGCGATGCCCAACGGCACGGCCGTGCAACCTGTGACGCACATGACGACCAACGAACCGACCCACGACGAGAGAATTCCGGAACGCTCCGCCTTGCGCGAGGGGAACGATGTGAGAAATTGCCAATCGATGCGCGATAGCCCGGTGACGAGCAGGTCGCCCAGCAATAGCGCGAGCGTCGACAACGCGACCAGCGTGCAGAAAATCCCCAGGGCGTTGAAGATTCGATCTTCAAGCTTCCGGCGGGCGACGATTTTTGCGGTTTGCTTATCCATGTCGAGTAACTAGTGACGGAACCGCTTCCGCAGATAGTGACCTAGAACGTTGAACGCCAGCGTCATCAGGAACAAGGTCGCGCCGGCGGCGAAAATCGATTGGTACCCGACGCTGCCGTGCGGCAAATCGCCAAGACTCACTTGCACAATATAGGCCGTGATCGTTTCGGCCGGCTGACGCGGATCGATTGTGAGGTTCGGCTGCATTCCGGCGGCGACGGCCACGATCATGGTTTCGCCGATCGCGCGCGAGATGCCCAAGATATACGCCGCCGCCATGCCGGAAACGGCCGAGGGCATCACGACCTTAAAGGCCGTTTGAATCCGGCTGGCTCCCATGCCGTATGAGCCTTCGCGCAGGAGCATCGGCACGGCCCGCAAGGCATCTTCGCTGAGCGAGCTGACGTAGGGGATGATCATAATCCCCATCACGATGCCCGCGCTGAGCATATTGAAGGTGGGCAAGTCCGGCACCACATGCTGCAACGCGGGAGTCACGAACTGCAGCGCGAAGTAGCCGTATACGACCGTCGGCACGGCGCTCAGCAATTCCGTGGCGGGCTTGATGACTTCGCGGACTTTGTGCGGCGCGAATTCGCTCAAATACACGGCGATGATCGTCCCCATCGGCAATGCGATGAAGAGCGCTACGGCCGTCGTCACGAGCGTGCCCGCGACGAGCGGCAGAATACCGAAGTGGGCGTCCGCAAAGAGCGGCGTCCACATCGTGTCGGTTAAGAAATCCAGCAGGGAAACGTGGCTGAAAAACGTCGCCGACTCAAAGGTGAGAATGGCGACGATGCCGCACGTGATGACGATCGACGAAGCCGCCGCGGCAAACATGATCGTGGCCGCAACGGAATTGACAAATCGGCGGCGCGCAACGAAAGCCGTGATGCCGTCGCTCCTTGCAGGCTTGCCTGCGAGCAGCGATCCCGCATCCGCCGCGACGACCGTGGCAGTCGGCTTCATTCGATCTCCAGAAAGCGCATCGTGCGATGGCGCGAGTTACTTGGGCTCGCGTTTGAGAATGTCTTCCACCGCCAACCCGACTTCCGGAACGCCGCCGAATCCGCTGCCCGTCTTCATCTTCGCGAAGCGCTCGCTGATCGCCGTGTAGGCGGCCGGCGGCAGCGGTACGTACTTCACTTCCGTCGCCAGCTCCGTCACGTTCTTCAGATAGAACTCGATAAACTGCTTCACTTCCGGACGGGCCGCGGACTTCTTGCTCACGTAGATGAACAGCGGGCGCGAGAGGGGATTGTACTTACCGCCGATGATCGCTTCGGCACTGGGAAGCGTGGCGCCAATCTTGTCTTTTTCCCAATCGACGGCCAAAGCCTTGAGCTTGGCCTTGTTCGGCTCGTAGTACGCGAACGGCAAATAGCCCAAAGCGTACTTGTTGCCTTCGATACCTTGCACGAGCACGTTGTCGTCTTCGCTGGCGGTGAAGTCGCCGCGGCTTGCCTTGGCCTTGCCGCAGACCGCTTCGGTGAAGTAGTCGAACGTCCCGGAATCGGAGCCCGCCCCAAACAACACGAATGGTTGATCCGGCCATTCCGGGCGGATCTGATTCCACTTCGTAATTTTGCCTTGTGCGCCCGGCTCCCAGATCTTCTTCAGTTCCTCCACCGTGATCGAATCGACCCACGTGGCCTGCGGATTGACCGCGACGGTCAGAGCGTCGAAGCAAATCGGCAGCTCGACGTATTCCACGCCGTTCTCTTTTGCCAAGGCAATTTCTTCCGCCAAGATCGGACGGCTCGCGTTCGAAACATCGGTTTCGCCGCGGCAGAACTTCTTGAATCCGCCCCCCGTGCCCGCGATACCGACGGTCACGTGAATCTTCGTGGCGGCTTGAAACTCTTCGGCCACCGCTTCCGTTACGGGAAACACGGTGCTCGAACCATCGATCTTGATGACGGAATCGCCTGCGGCCGCGGCTCCGGCGCCACCCGAGTGAGAACCTGTGGACGAATTGGTTTTCGACGAGCAACCTTCCGCCGCCGCGAAGGCAATCATTGCTACGCACACCAACGTCTTGCGCCACGAGGAATACATACGGGAAGTCACTTTCTAATCTGATGATAGGAATCAAAGACCAGCTTGCCGGCACCGGCCGTCAGCCGACGGTTTCAAGGACTGACGAGCATACCGGTCGATTGTTAGGGATATGTTAGCGTTTCAAAAGTTCGCGGATTGGGGTTTACGACGATTACTTGACCGTAAGCCGTGCTTGGACAAGTAGTTGGCACATGTGCCGATGAGGCAGTTCGACCGTGTTCCACGCCGTTCGAGCGCTAAACTCACACCTTCACCCGGCGGCGCAACGGGCCCCCATCGCTACATCCCCGCTTTAGCGAACTCGCTGACGAAGTTGTCGGATTCCAGGGCACGAATTCCGTCGATCTCTCCTCGTACGATCAGCACCGAAGCCCCCGGCGTTTGCTCGACCAAGCGCATTCCCTTCTCCGGCCCCAGCACGCTCACGGCAGTCGCCAAACTATCGGCTGTGACGCAATCGCGTGCTACGACGGTGACGCTCGAGCGCGTCGTGAGTCCGAGCCCTGTCTTCGGGTCGACGATGTGGGAGTAGCGCCGTCCGTCGAGTTCCACAAATTGAAATGCGTCCCCCGACGTCGTCAATGCCCCATTCTTCAACATCACGTAGCGACTCGGCGGCCCCTTCGTTTCCGTGAGCGGTGCAATGCCGATGCGCCACCCCTCTTTGCCCGGCGGAGCATCGCTACACGCTACATCTCCGGAGGCGTCGATCATTGCGCTGCGAATGCCATGGCTTGCCAGCACCTTGAGCACCTCGTCTGCCGTGTAACCCATCGCAATGCCGCCGAGATCGAGCAACATATCCGGCACGAGCAATTCGGCGGTGTGCGCCTTCGGGTCGAGTCGCAGGTGCTTGTAGCCGACCGGCGCACGAGCCCGAGCTAAGCGATCGTCCGAAGGAAACGTATGGCTGCGCCGCGCGCTGCGCCACGCTTTCACCAGCGGGCCGACCGTCACATCGAACGCCCCCTCGGTCGCCTCCGCCAATCGTTGTGATCGCTCCAAGACGAACCAGAGGTCTTTCCCGACGGGCACGACGCGCCCGGAGCCGGACGTCGCGCTCAGTAAAGAGAGTTCACTTTTCGGGTCATAATCGCTCAGAATCCCGTTCAATTCGGCGATTCGAGCGTAGGCCGTTTCGGCCGCACGGTTTGCGGTCGACGCGCTCGCGGAATACAATACGAGCCTGATTTCCGCACCCATGTGGACTTCGGAATACTCGTACCGCTGCCGCGCATCGTGCTCCGCTCCGGCGCACAATACGCACCAAGCGAGCGACAAGATCAGCCCCGCCGCGGCAACCATCCGCGGATGGCGCGCATTCTGATTTCGAGCTTCGGTACGTTGGTTCAAATTCCGGCTCCGCAATTCCCGCCTTGCCTCAGTTCTCCCGAGGACTACTCGTACATGCTCAGCCTAACCCGCAACTTGTTCGTCGGCCATGCTTCGCGCTGGGCCGCCGGCTTGGTTTTCTCTCTCGCGTTTGCAGGCTCGGCCGCCGCGGCCGATAAACTTCCTTCCGGCGACGAAACAGTCGGCGTGAAAGACGCCGCCGCGATGAAGCCCTATCTCGAAACAATTATCGATTCCGACGGCGAATTTGAAATGCTGCCGATCCCCGGCGGCAAATTCAAAATGGGAAGCCCCGACGACGAAGACAAACGCGGCGACGACGAAGGCCCCGTGCACGAAGTCGAAATCGCACCGTTTTGGATGGCCAAGCACGAAGTGAGTTGGGACGAGTACGAAGTATTCATGTTCCAGCTCGACGTGGCCCGTCGCAAGATTGACAGCCGCGAACCGACCGCCGCCGACAAAGCCGCCGATGCTTGCTCCAAGCCGACGAAGCCTTACACCGACATGACGTTCGGTATGGGCAAGGAGAAGCACCCGGTGATTTGCATGACGCAATACTCGGCGATGAAGTATTGCGAATGGCTCACGAAGAAGACCGGCCGCTACTATCGCTTGCCGACCGAAGCCGAATGGGAGTACGCCTGCCGCGCCGGCACGACCACGAAATACAGCTTCGGCGACGACGCCTCGCAACTCGACGATTACGCTTGGCACTATGAAAACAGCGACGGCAAGTACCACGAGATCGGCACGAAGAAGCCGAATCCCTGGGGTCTGCACGACATGCACGGCAACGTGAGCGAATGGGTCTTCGATCAGTACGACGAAGGCTTCTACGCCAAGTCGGGCGCCAAAAACCCGCTCAATCCGCCGAAGCTTACGGAACCATGCGTCGTCCGCGGCGGCTCGTGGGACGACGATCCGGAGTTGCTGCGCAGCGCGGCCCGCGTGCCGTCGACCGTCGATTGGAAGCAACAAGACCCGCAGATTCCGCAAAGCATCTGGTACTACACGGACGCCCTGTTCGTCGGCTTCCGCGTGGTTCGCCCGCTGGAGCAGCCCTCGGCCGAAGAACAGGCGAAGACCTGGGCCGCTGGTCCGCCGCAGTAGTTCAGCAATTCCTTGCTTAGCCCGGTCGGCCACGACCGGCTCGAAACGCCGCGTGGCCGCGGCGGCCAAGCACCGAATAACTTGTCCGTTACGAACTTGTCCGAGTACGATATTCCTTCCCTCCCGAACGTCTCCTAACCGCACAAACCTTCCTTCCTTGGAGAACCGTATGAGCGACGCCCCGCAGAACCCCACGCCGCGCAGCTCGCGCCGCGATTTCATTTCCCGTAGCTCGGCCGCGATCGCCGCCGGCGGGTTGGCGCTGAACTTGGGTGCCGCCCGCTTCGCGCATGGCGCCGGAGCCGACGAAACGATCAAGATCGGCGTGATCGGTTGCGGCGGACGCGGCACCGGCGCGGCTCAGCAAGCTCTCTCGACCGAAGGCCCCGTGAAGCTCGTCGCGATGGGCGACGCCTTCGAAGACTCCGTCGAACGTGCCTACCAGAACCTTGCCAGCGGCAAGGGAGGCAAGGGCAAGAACAACCAAGGGGGCTCCGTCGCCGAACGCATCGACTGCCCGAAGGAGCGCCGCTTCTACGGTCTCGACGCTTACAAGAAGGTGCTCGAGTGCGACGTTGATCTCGTCGTTCTCGCCACGCCTCCCGGTTATCGCCCCGTGCATGTGGAAGCGGCCGTTGCGGCCGGCAAGCACGTGTTCATGGAGAAGCCGGTCGCCGTCGACGGTCCAGGCGTTCGTCGCGTGTTGGCCGCCGTTGCCGAAGCGAAGAAGAAAAAGCTCGGCATGGGCGTCGGTCTGCAACGCCATCACCAACAGTCGTACATTGAAACCATCAAGCGTCTGCAAGACGGTGCGATCGGCGACATCATCGCTGGCCGTGCCTATTGGAACGGCGGCGGCGTGTGGGACCCGCGCGTTACGCGCGAGCAAGTGAAGTCAGACCTCGAGTACCAAGTGCGCAACTGGTACTACTACAACTGGCTCTCCGGCGATCACATCAACGAACAGCACATCCACAACATCGACGTGATCAACTGGGTGAAGAACGCTTACCCGGTGAGCGCTGAAGGTATGGGCGGCCGCCAAGTGCGCATCGACCCCAAGTACGGGGAAATCTACGATCACCACGCCGTGGAGTTCGTCTACGCCGACGGCTCGCGGATGTTCAGCTACTGCCGCCACATTCCTAACTGTTGGAATAGTGTCAGCGAAGCGGTGCACGGCACCAAGGGCACCGCGCAAATCGACAAGGGGCGCATTGACGTCAAGGGAGGCGAAAGCTGGGCCTACCGCGGCAAGAACGACGGCAACCCATACCAAGTGGAGCACGACGTACTGCAAGCGAGCATTCGCGCCGGCAACCCGATTAACGAAGGTGAAAACGGCGCGCTAAGCACGCTCACCGCGATTCTCGGCCGCATGGCGACCTACGGCGGCAAGGAAGTCAGCGCCGAAGACGCGCTGAATTCGAAGATCGTCCTCGGCCCGTACGACTCCCTCTCGTGGGACGAACCGGCCCCGAAGCCGTTCGTCGCCGTGCCGGGCCAAACGAAGGTGGTCTAACACCGCTTTCGTCGAACTCGACGAAGTATCTAATCGCCGCGGGCAGGAGAGTCACCCGACTTTCCTGCCCGCGGTTTTTTATGGCGCGCGTACCGCGTTACGTAAACGAGCGAACATTTGACTCATCGGCGATTCGCCGCACACTAACGTCTACTCACGCGTGCCGCCATTCGTTTGTCTTTCACTACGCGCGAGACGACGCGTAGACGACAACCACCAACGACTACTCCCGAGAATAAAGCTCTCATGCGACGCTGCAGCCTATTTGCTCGAGTCATCTTCGCATCGCTTTCCATGGTGCTACTCGTTGTGGCGGGAGCTTGCTCCGCGACGCCAACGGCTCGCGCCGAGGATCCGAAATCGGCCACGGCGCCAATCACCAAAGGCCAGCGCATCTTCACCTGCGGCCACAGCTTCCATGTGTTCGTTTACGCAATGCTGCCTGAGCTTGCGGAATCGGCCGGCATCAAAGACCAAGAGATGGTCGGCATCTCGCGCATCGGCGGTTCGCGCGTGATGCAACATTGGGACGTGCCGGACGACAAAAACATCGCCAAGCCCGCACTGCGCGAAGGCAAGGTCGACGTACTGACGCTGTCGCCGATTTGGCTTCCGGACGACGGCATCGAAAAGTTCATCACGCTCGCGGCGGAGCACAATCCGAACGTCCGCGTGCTGGTGCAAGAATACTGGCTGCCCAACGACACCTACGAACCCAAGTATCCGCTCGACACGCGCAAGAAGGTCGACCATGACGCGACCGACATTAAGGAACTAAGCAAAAGCAACGACGCGTACTGTCGCGACATCGAAGAACATGTCCGCGCGATCAACAAGAAGGTCGGCCGGGACGTGGCCTACGTCGTGCCTGTCGGCGTTGCTTCGGTGGCGTTGCGAGAGAGGATCGTGGCGGGCAAAGCGCCCGGCCTCAAAGCACAATGGGATCTGTTTCGCGACACGTGGGGGCACGCCAAGCCGGCCTTGATGGCGCTCTCCGGCTATTGTCACTTCGCCGTGATCTATCGTCGGAGCCCCGTCGGCTTGGCCGTTCCTACGATGCTGGCGCGCGATAAAGAAATTCCCGAAGACCAGAAGGAAGCTCTGAATAAGCTGCTCCAAGAGCTGGCTTGGGAAGCCGTGAGCAACCATCCGCTCACCGGCGTAACGTCTGGCGCCCGCTGACGGTGCGACTACGCACCGGCACAACCGGCAAGATTGCCACGATCGCGGCAACTAAACCTATGGTAATTTGGGCGATTTGCGTCGAGCAAATTCGTTGACGCTAAGCAGCTTTGCAAATACCATAAGTGCTGCTTATCTAGTAACGCTTTGCGCCGATTCCTAGCGGCTCGGGACATGCGTCTCCGCCGCCGAGCAAATCGGGCGAAGGTACGCCGGTTCCGGCATTTTGATCGGCAGACGGGCCATGCACGCCGCGACGGCAGGACGCCGCACGGTTTTCGAAGACCGGGGCTAGAGACCAGGGATATGGGTTCCACGGCACAATTCACGAACGAGCCCCCGGCCGAACCGACTCGACCGGCGGGCGGTAGCCCTGCGCCGTCGGGTAACACCGCGCCGTCGGGCAGTTCGTCACGTGCCCCGAGCGGTTCGCCCGCCGCCAACGCGCCCGCACCGGCCCCCCGACCGGCGGCCGAGGTCGTGGCCGACGAACTCACCGTGATTTCGCCGGCCGCGCGCTTTTCAGGTTCTTCTCCGCAAGGGGGCGACGCCGGACCAGCTCCTCCCGGCGGCACGATTGTTCCCGCCCCTTCCCACGAACTCTCCAAACTCCTCGCCGGCGAACGCCTCGGCCAGTACGAACTCATCGAGTTTGCCGGCGGCGGCGGGATGGGGGCCGTCTTCCGTGCGCGCGACGTCACGCTCCATCGCGAAGTCGCCATCAAGGTCCTCTCGCGCGATCAGGCATGCGACGAAGAAACGCTCAAACGTTTCAAGAACGAAGCCCAAAGCGCAGCCCGGCTCGACCACGACAACATCGCCCGCGTCCATAGCGTCGGCGAGGATCGCGGGCTGCACTTCATCGTCTTTGAATTCATCGAAGGGGTTAACATTCGGCAACTCGTCGATCGCCGCGGCGTGCTGCCGCTCGACGACGCACTCAGTTATACGCTGCAAATCACTGACGCCTTGGCCCACGCCTCGACGCGCGAAGTCGTGCATCGCGACATCAAGCCGTCGAACATCATTATCAACAGCCAAGGCAAGGCGAAGCTCGTCGACATGGGCCTCGCCCGCTTGCACGGCCTGAAGCCCGGCGGCGAAGACTTGACGGCCAGCGGCGTGACGCTCGGCACGTTCGACTACATCTCCCCCGAGCAAGCGCGCGACCCGCGCAGCGCCGACGTGCGCAGCGACATCTATTCGCTCGGCTGCACGCTCTACTTCATGCTCACCGGTCGGCCGCCGTTTCCCGAAGGAACGGTGTTGCAAAAACTGTTGCAACACAACAGCGACGACCCGATCGACCCGCGCGAGTACAACCCGAACTTGCCGGATGCGGTGACGACCATCCTGCGCAAGATGCTGGCGAAAGATCCGCAACGACGTTATCAAACTCCCGCCGATCTGATCGCCGACTTGTTGCACCTAGCCGAGCGGCTCGGCATCCAGCGCAACGAGGTGCGGCTCGCCACGAAGTGGGAATCGACCGGCGGCGACATGCCCCTTTGGCAACGGCATTTGCCGTGGATTCTCCCGGTCGCCGTGCTCGCGGCCGTGGTCGTCGGCCTCGAAGTGGTCGATCGCCGTGCCGACAACCGCTGGAACACCGCTTGGAAAGAGCAGGGGCTCCCGAATCCGGCGACCGTCGGCAACGGCGCAACGGCCGTAACTCCGGCCGCGCCGTCGGGCACGGCCGCTCTGTTACCTGCGGTGAGCGCGTCCGGCACGGCTCCACTGCAGATCGCACCCAACATTGCACCCCTCCCGACGGGCACTCCCGGCGCCATGTCGACCGCTCCGGCCGTCGCCGCCGTGTCGCCTACGGAAGTCCCCGCACCGCGCAAACTTCCCGACCCGCGCGAAGGGGTGCTCGTCGTGTGCGACACGCCTGACGACGCCGGCCGGTTCACGAGCCTCCGCGCGGCCTGCTTTGCCGCGAAGAACGGCGACGTGATCGAGCTCTGTTACGACGGCGAGCGCATCGAGCGTCCGCTGATGCTCAACAACCTGAAGATCACGGTCCGCGCCGGCGACGGCTACAAGCCGGCCGTACGTTTCCGTCCGGCCGAAGCGGCCATTCCGAACTTGCCGCACTCGATGATCGCCGTCGTCGGCGGCCGCCTCTCGTTCGTCAAACTCGAGATCGGCTTCGACGTTCCTTCGCCGCAAGAGTTGCCGGCCGATCAATGGTCGCTCTTCACGCTGCAACAGGCCGACTACCTAGGCCTGGAGCAATGCGTGCTGACCGTCCGCAACGCGTCGTCGGAAGGCAAGACGTATCATCCGGACGTCGCCGTGATTGCGATGAGCCTCCCGCCGGGCTCGCCGGCCATGCTCAACATGCGCATGCCGGGCGAGGCCGCTCCCGCCGCCGCCGCGCCGCAGGCAGTCGACGTTTCTCTCGAGCATTGCATCGTGCGCGGCGAAGCGTCGCTGCTGCGCGTCGCCGACATGCAACCCGTCGCGCTCCGTTGGCACAACGGCCTGCTCGCCGTCAGCGAATCGGCCCTCATCGTCACCGGCGGCCAAGCGCAAAATGCCGAAACCGAGGTGCAGTTCGACCTGAGCCACGTCACTGCCGTCACCGCCGGCGGCCTCATTCGCATTTCCGACGGCTTCGAAACCCCTTTCGTGCCGAACGTTTCCGTCACCTGCGCCGACTCCATCCTGCTCTCCACCTCGGGCACGCCGCTGGTCGACTACGACGGCATCGACGTTCGCAACGATTTTCTCAACACGTTCCAATGGACCGGCGAGCGAACGTTCTACGAAGGTTATCAAGCCGAAAACTTCTGGCGGATGGCGTCGGGGGACGACGTCACGCAAATGCTCACCTACGACGATTGGCGAGCGCAGTGGGGCCCGCAACGAGAATTCCAAGCCGCGTGGCGCGAGATTCGTTGGCGTCGCCCGTTGCCTTCGACCTACTCGTTCCACACCATGCAGCCCGGCGATCTCACGCTGGCCGAAGGCACACCGCCGCAAAAGGCGCTGCGCGGCGGGGCCGACGGCAGCGACATCGGCATGCACCTCGCCGAACTTCCCACGCCCGCCGCTACGTTCGTCGCCGCGGAAGTCGACGAAGCCGCTTCGCCCGACGACAAACGCCGCGCCTCGGCCGGCGAACTGCCGTAACCGCGCGGGCTACGCACGACGTGGTGCTAGGCGAACAGCGGCATCACCGGACGCCCCTTATCGGCGACGGTAAACGGCCGCCCCGACGGCGACGTTTCCGTTTGCTCCAAGTCGATGCCGAGCGCCATCGCGATCGTGGCGTTGAGGTCGGGCATTTCGACCGGACTTTCCGCCACGCGATCGCCCGCAGCGTCCGACTTACCGTAGACGAAGCCCCCCTTGATGCCGCCGCCGGCGAGCCACCACGTAAACGCCGCCGGATGATGGCCGCGCCCGCTAGTTACTTCGTTCATCTTCGGCGTTCGACCGAACTCCGTGGCCATCACCACGAGCGTCGATTCGAGCAGGCCGCGCTCGTGGAGATCGCTGAGCAATGCGGCGAACGATTGATCGGCTGCGGGAGTCATTTGCTTCATCTGCACGAGCTGGTCGTTGTGTGTATCCCAATTCTGGTCGTCTTCCACTTCCACATACCGAACGCCGTGTTCGATCAAGCGCCGCGCGAGCAGGCATCCCTGTCCGAACGTGCTGTCGCCGTAAGCGGCGCGCGTGGCGGCATTCTCTTGAGCAATGTCAAACGCCTTGAGATCCTTACTGCGCATCAGCTCGACGGCTTTCGTGTGGATCTTGTCGTAAGCCGCGGCGGCGCGATGCGGCGTGCGCTCGAGAAACGGCCGGTTAAGCAGCTCCGCAAACTTCGTGCGGCGTGCGAAGTCGAATTCGCGCACGCCCGCCGGCGCCGCCGAGTTCTGCAATCCGGCCGCCGGATCGACGATCGGCAACGGCGCTAAATGCGATTCCATGTAGCCCGCTCCGGGATGTTGCGGGCTGCCGTTGATGAGAATGTTCCCCGGCAGTAGCGGATTCCCCGAACCCAAACGCTTGAGCGTCCAGGCGCCGAGCGCCGGATGCGTGATCGTCGGCGTTTGGAAGTAGCTGGTGTGCGCCAGATAATTGCCGCGCTCGTGCACCCCTTGGGTCGACGTCATCGAGCGCACCAGCGCCACTTGGTGCATCTGCCGGGCCGTCCGCGGAAACCACTCGGAGACTTCGATGCCCGGTGCGCTCGTCGCGATCGATTGCACGCCGGCCATTTCCTCCCGCCCGGGCTTCGGGTCGAACGTATCAATGTGCGACATCCCGCCGCGCATGTAGAGGAAGATCACGTTCTTCGCGCGCGTTCGCGCCGCCGGCTTCCCCGTCGATTTTACTGCGGGCGACGCCCCGTACGCCTCGCCCCGCAAGCCCAGCAGCCGCACACCGAGCGTCATTTGGGCAAACGCCTGCACAAACACACGGCGATTATGTTCGCACTGCAGATTCAGCATACCGTGGCTCTATTGCAAAAAGAGAAATTCCGGTGAGTTGACGAGCGCCCAAATCAAATCGGCTTCCGGCGTGCCGCTCTCCGCGAAGAGTTGCTTCACGTGCGCGAGTTCATCGCTCGTCGGACGACGAACCAGAATCGCTTGATAAATCACGGCAATGCGTTCCCCCTCGTCGAGGTTGCGCAAGCCGGCTCGCAAGTACGAATGTTCGTCGACGATCGCCTCGGTAAGTTCGCCGTTCATCATGGCGAGCGAGTGCGTGATGTTCGGGTTCTTATTAAAGGCGTCGATCTCGCGACGATCCGATTGTCCAAACTGGCGGAGAAAGTGTCCTAAGGCGACCGGCGTCGGCAGTTCCGCGGCACGCAGCCAGCTCGGCGGCAACCCGGCCCAGCGCCGATCAGTCTCCTTCGGCGCTTCCCCGCCTCCCATGCCGAGCGAAAGCGAGTAACGTTCAAACGCGTCGTTCACCAGGGCAAACTGTTTGTGTAGCTTCGCATAGGCTTCCTTGTCGCCGGAATCGCGGGCCTGTTTCAAAGCGATCCGTTGCTGCTCCAGTTCGAGCGAGTGCGCGCGGCGGGCCGCGTGATGCTCCATCACCACCTTCGAGCGATCGAGCACCTCGGATGCAGACATCTTCGTCAGCCTCTCAAGGTAGCTCCCTTCCAACATTCCGCGATCGTTGAACCTCGGCTTCCGTTCGTCGAGCCCCTCGACTAAGAGCGTCAGCAGCGAGTCCCAAATCTGCTCGGCCGACAATCGTCGCAAGAGCGGCCCGCGCATCGCAAACGGCTCCCCCGGCTCCGGCTCTTCGCGATCACACTCGCTTTGATAAAGCTTGCTGTTCAGCAACACGGCCAAGAGCGCCCGTTCGTCGTAGCGCAAGTCGGCCATGGTTTGGGTCAGATAATTCAGTAGTTCCGCTTGCTGGGGGCGATTCACGGGCGACAAACTATCGACCGGCTCGATGAGCCCGATCCCCATCACCCGGCGAAACAGCCGGTTGACGATGTTCCGCGTGAAGCGCGGGTTGCGCGGCGACGTCATCCAGGCAGCAAGCACTTCACGTCTATTGTCGACCGTCGCCGGGGCTTCGTCGCCGAACGGGGTGCGGCAGTCGACCGGTTTGCCGCGGCGCGTTTCCGCCGTCGGCGCATGGTCCGGATACTTCAAGCCGTGGGGCGTGTCTTTCGTCAGGCGTTTGAGCGGAGCGACGGTCACGCTCACGAAGTCGCGTAGTCCCTTGGGCGCATCCATCGCATCGAGCTTCTTCTGCAGCTCGGGCCACTGCGGCACGTTGTCGGTGGAATAGCCCGCCGCCGAGTACAAATTCGAAACGCCGTAGGTGTACGCCGTCAGTTGGTAAAAGTCGGCCTGCGTGATCGGTTCAAACGGATGGTCGTGACACTGCGCGCATTCCAACCGTGTGCCGAGAAAGATGCGCACCATGTTCGACATGTGGTCGAACGGCATGCCGAGATCACGTTGATAGAAGCCGACCGCGCCGTTCTCCCACAGATATCCGTCGGCCGTGACGAGGCGGCGGACGAACTCATCGTACGCCATGCCGCTGCGAATCGACTCCTTCACCCACTCGTCGTACTTGTAGCCCGGCTGACCGGGAAAGCCGCGCGTCAGCACGCGCAATTGGTCGGCCTTCCATTGAAACATGTGGCTCACATAGCCTTCGCTCGCCAGCAGCCGATCGATCAGCCGCGCTCGCTTGTCGGGCGAGGTGTCTTCGAGGAAGGTTTGCGATTCCTCATAGCTGGGAATCCGGCCGACGACGTCGAGATAAATGCGGCGCACGAACGTGGCGTCGTCGATCGCCGGGTTGAGCGAGCTCTGGTCCGCCCCGTCTTTTGCGCCTTCGTTCGCCCGGTGAAACTTCTGCACAATCGCGTCCATTTCCCGGGCCAACCGCGGAACTTCGGTCCGGCCGAGCGGCTTCCGGTCGTATTCGACTGCCGGCTCACGATGGTCGAACCGCCTCCAGTCTTGCGTCTGGGCCCCTTCGGCGATCCAACGTCGCAGCAAGGCTCGCTCCGCTTCGTTCAGCGGCTGCCCGCCTCCTTTCAAGGGAGGCATCAGGCTCTCATCGGAATGCGGCAGCGAAACGCGAATCAACATTTCGCTTTCGTCCGGCTTCGCCACGTTGATCACGCCGTCCGCTTTCAGCCCCTCGGCCGAATCGAGCAGGAGCCCCGCCTTCGGCTCGGCTTGCTTCTCGCTATGGCAACTGAAGCAGCGGTTGTAGAGCAGCGGCAGGATCTGCCGCTCGAAATCGACCGGCTCCGCGCCGCGCCCTTCGGCAATGCCGAAGCCGGCGGCGCCAAGCCAGGTTGCTACGATCGCGATGGTAGTTCGATACCCGTTCATGCGTTCTCTCAAACATTCGATCCGATGCCGACCGAGGATCCATCGGGCGGCCTTCCAATTTAATAGCTCGCGCTTGCCCGGCCAAATGCAACCCGCAAGCGTAACCTGAGCGAGCGGGCCGCCGCCGACTCGAAGCTCGCTATCCCGAATTATCGCAAATTGCGCTTACCCATGCGAACAAATCCATCCCGGTTCCTGTATCGATTCTCTGACGCGAACAGAAACCTCAAGCCGTGCGCTACGGTCCCTGTGGATTTGGACTAAACTAGTCGTCGCCGTTTCGTCGCCCACCACTTATATAGTCCGCTTCGGTGATGCTATGCGTTTGAGGATTTCCTCGCTCCTATCGTTGGCGCTGCTTGCGATTCTGGGTCTCGGCCGGCACGCGCTCGCGGCCGACGAACAACCGGCATCGCGGGCCAAGCAGGCGGCGCGGGCCGGTGTCGTCGCGCGGGCCGATCAGATCGGTTCGCTCGGCAAGCAAGTGTGGGAATTTGCCGAGCCGGCGTTTCAAGAGCATCGCTCCTCGGCGCTCTTGGCCGAGACTCTGGAAAAAGAAGGCTTTACCGTGCGGCGCGGCGTCGCCGAAATGCCGACGGCGTTTGTCGCCGAGTTTGGTTCCGGCAAGCCGGTCGTCGGGCTCTTGGCCGAATACGATGCGCTTCCCGGCCTTTCGCAAGCGGCCGAGCCGGTGATGCGGCCGTTGCCGCGCCAAGTCGCCGGCCATGGGTGCGGGCACAATCTCTTCGGCGCGGCGATCGTCGGTGCCGCCGTTTCGGCCAAAGAAGCGATGCAGAAGCACAAGCTCGCAGGGACCCTACGTGTCTACGGTTGTCCGGCCGAAGAAGGGGGCTGCGGCAAAGCCTATTTGATCCGCGCCGGCGAAATGAAAGATGTCGACGTCGCCCTCCATTGGCATCCCGGCACTTCGAATCAAGCGTCGATGCGCACGAGCTTGGCGATCATTCGCTTTCGCGCCAGGTTCACCGGCGTCTCGGCGCATGCGGCCGGCAGCCCGCACTTGGGACGTAGCGCGCTCGACGGCATCGAACTGATGAACACGGGCATTAACTTCTTGCGCGAACACGTTCCGTCGACGGCCCGCATCCATTACGTCATCACCAACGGCGGCAAGCGGCCGAACGTGGTGCCGCAAGAAGCCGAGGCCTGGTACTACATTCGCGCCCCGAAGATGGCCGAAGCGCAGGCGATCTATGCCCGCGTGCGCAAGATCGCGGAAGGTGCCTCGCTCATGACCGAAACGAAGCACGAACTACGCATGGTCACCGGAAGCTACGAGGTCCTCGTCAACGAACCTTTGGCCAAGGCGATGGACGCCAACCTGCGCGCCGTCGGACCGCCGCAATTTTCCGCCGAAGAGCTCGCCTTCGCCGCGGCGATTCGTAAAGAGTTCGGCGTCGCGTCTCCTCCGGAAGAGCGTCCGATTGTCGGCGACGTGGAAAAATTCGGCACCGATGCCACGCAGGGCTCGACCGACGTCGGCGATGTTTCCTGGACTGTGCCGACGGCAGGGCTGGGCATCGCCACGGCGGCGCGCGAGATTCCGGCTCATAGTTGGGCCATGACCGCTTGCGCCGGTTCGCCGCTGGGAACGCGCGGCAGCGTCGTCGCCGCGGAGGTGCTGGCGGCGACGACGATCGATGTTTTCGAGCAACCCGAACTCATCGCCGCAGCGCGCAAGGATTTTGCTGCGCGCACGAAGTCGACCACGTATGAGACCGTGCTATCGCCGGGACCGGCTCCGGAGCGGCTCGACGACTTCTAAAGTGCATTCAGTTTAATTCGATGGATGTCCCCAGTGATCGGAATCGCCCACTTGTGACACCCCTGCAACGAGCATAATTTAGGGAGGTCGTTTCCTGCCGCGGCGCGAGCCTTACGCTGCGCCCCCTCTCTCTGGCCACGGAACTGCTCTATGTCGCGTCTCTGTTCGCGCTCGGCTTGGCTTCTTTTTTGCGCCTTGTTGTTTGGTGTGAATTCAATCTGTGTGAATTCAACTACGGCGGCCGAAGCGCCGACGTTGAAGTTGGAAAAGGGAGACCATGTCGTTTTGGTCGGCAATACGCTGGCCGAGCGGATGCAATACTTCGGCGGCTTCGAAACGTTGCTGCATCGACGGTTTCCCGAACTCGAACTCGTGGTCCGCAATCTCGGTTGGTCGGCCGACGAGATCACGCTCCGTCCGCGCTCGAAAGACTTCCGCGACCACGGCCATACGCTGGCCGATCACAAGCCGAACGTGCTGCTGGCGTTCTTCGGGTTCAATGAATCATTCGCGGGCGAGAAAGGCTTGGCGAAATTCGAGGCCGACCTCGACGGCTTTCTGAAGGCGCCGCAAGGGATCGATCAGTTCACAAGCGCTCGAAGCCAATGGGACAAGACCGCGGATAAAGACGTCGATCTGGCCAAGCTGGAGACGTTGCGGCAGATCGTGCTCGTGACGCCGCTCGCGCACGAGAACCTAAACGACCCGAGCTTGCCCGACGGCGCTGCTCGCAACAAGGACTTGAAGCTGTATGCGGAAGCAATGCAGCGCGTCGGCGCGAAGAACCAAGTGCCGGTGATCGATCTCTTCACAATCTCGCAAGAGCTCATGAAGGCCGGAGCGGAGAAGAAGCTCACCATCAACGGCGTGCATCTCAGCGAACATGGCGACGCCGTGGTCGGCGCGGCGTTGGACCATGCTCTGTTTGGCGCGGTGCCGGAGAGTTCGGCGAAGGTCGACCTCGCGCGATTGAAGGGGGAAGTGAACGAGAAGAACCTGCAGTTCTTCTACGACTATCGCGCGATCAACGGCTTTTATATCTACGGCGGCCGTAAGGCGCCGTTCGGCGTCGTCAACTTTCCGGCCGAATTTGCCAAGCTGCGGAAGATGATCGCCGTGCGCGATCGGCGCATTTGGGACGTCGCGCAGGGGAAGGAAGTGTCGCCGCAGCCCGACGACTCCGGCACCGGCGAATTCACGAAGATCGAAACGAATTTTAAGAAGGCGGTGTCGCTCACTTCCCCCGAAGCGGCCGCGAAGATGTTTGAATTGCCGGAAGGTTACGCCGTGAACCTGTTCGCGTCGGAGCAAGACTTTCCGGCGCTGGCGAACCCCGTGCAATTTGCGTTCGACGCCCGGGGGCGACTGTGGGTGACGACGATGGAATCGTACCCGATGTATCTGCCCGGCACGCCGGTCGACGACAAGATTCTGATTCTCGAAGACACCGACGGCGACGGCCGTGCGGATAAAGAAACCGTGTTCGCCGACAAGCTGCACGTGCCGACCGGAATCGAGTTTGGCAAAGGAGGCGTGTTCGTCGCGCAGCAGCCGAACATCTTGTTTCTTAAAGACACCGACGGCGACGACAAAGCGGACGTGCGCGAACTCGTAATGCACGGCTTCGATTCAGCCGACTCGCACCACTCGATCAGCGCGTTCACTTACGACCAAGGGGGCGCGCTCTACTTCGAGGAAGGGACGTTCCACCATACGCAAGTAGAGACGCCGTACGGACCCCGTCGCTGTGCGAACGCCGGCGTGTTTCGGTGGGAGCCGCGCACGTGGCGATTCGACGTGTTTGTTTCGTACGGCTTCGCGAACCCGTGGGGTCACGTGGTCGACTCGTGGGGACAGAACTTCGTGGCTGATGCTTCGCCGGGCGCCAACTATTTCGGCACCGCGTTCTCGGGCGATGTCGACTACCCGAACAAGCACGGCAACCTCAAGCAATTCCTCACCAAGCAATGGCGGCCGACGGCAGGCTGCGAACTGGTTTCGAGCCGCAATTTTCCGGACGAAGCGCAAGGCAACTACCTGTTGAACAACTGCATCGGCTTTCAAGGGGTGCTGCAATACAAGATGCGTGAGGACGCGTCGGGCTTTGCCGCCGATCCGGTCGACCCGTTGCTAAAGTCGACCGATGTAAACTTCCGGCCGGTCGATATTGAGTTTGGACCCGATGGCGCGCTGTACGTTTGCGATTGGTTCAATCCGCTAGTGGGCCACATGCAGCACAACTTGCGTGACCCGAATCGCGACCACAAGCACGGGCGGATCTGGCGGATCGCCTACACGAAGAAGCCGCTCGTTCAGGCCCCGAAGATCGCCGGCGAGCCGATTCCCGCGCTGCTGAACTTGCTGAAGAACGAGCCCGAGGAACGGACGCGATATCGCGTGCGCACGGAACTTTGGAACCGGCCGACGCAGGACGTGGTGACGGAACTCAAGAGTTGGACCGCCGGCCTCGACGCGAAGGAGGCAAACTACGAGCATCATCTGCTCGAAGCGTTGTGGCTGCATCAAGCGCACGACGTGGTAGATGAGGCGTTCTTGGCGAAGATGCTGAAGTCGCCGGAACCGAAGGCCCGCGCCGCCGCGACGCGCGTGCTTTGCTACTGGCGCGATCGCGTGAAGGAGCCGCTCGCGCTCTTGCAGCAACAAGTGAACGACGAACATCCGCGCGTGCGGCTCGAAGCGGTGCGTGCGTTGAGTTTTTTCGACAGTCAGGAAGCGCTGGACATCGTCGTCGAATCATTGATCTACGACCAAGACGACTACTTGAAGTACACGCTCGATGAAACGCTGAAGACTTTGGAGCGACGCGTGAACGGCTTCACGACGATTGCCGATAAGCCGACGGAGCGCGAGAAGAAGAGCCGCGACGCCGAGAAGCGGCGCGGCCAACCGGAATCGGTCGCGCCGGTGGTGCCGCGCGTCGGCACGGGAAAAGCCAAGTAACGTCGCCGAGACTTGAGTTGAAGAGGTTGCCGCCGATGCCGTTTCGCTTGCCGCTTGCGCTGCTGACCGTTATCGCCGTCGTGTTTGCCGCATTCCCGGCCCCGGCCGCCGATGCGCCAAGTACGGTAGCCCCGCTCATGCGGCTCCTGCAGAGCGGCCGGTTGCCGGAAGCGCGGAAGGGGACCGTGGTCGAGATGATCTGCAGCCGCGGCGGACCGGACGACTTGGCCGTGATGCTGGCGAGCGCGACGTCGGGAGAGTTCGATGAACCGCTCACGCTGAAGGTTTTGACGCTACTGGCTGACGCAGTGCAGGTTAGGAAGGTAGTACCGTCCGGCGACCTAGAAAGCATCCGAAAATTGATGAAAGCTCGCCCCGGTAAAGAGGGTGCGGCGATCCAACTCTCTGCCGTGCGACTGGCGGCGCTCTGGAAGACGTCCGGAGTTGCCGAAGAATTGCAACTCATTACGGCCGACGACTCCGCCACGGACGACCTGCGCAACGCCGCCATCGACGGCTTGGCCGCACTTGGCGATGCTTCCGCCGTCGGAACGCTGAAAGCCATCGCAACGTCGGCCAAGTCGTCGTCGCTCCGCTTTCGCGCGGCGGCGGCTTTGACGAAACTGGACCTCAACGCGGCCTCGCAGACTGCGGCCGAGACACTTGCATCGGCTGCCGCCGGCGATGAAGTCGGACCGCTCGTCGATGCCTTCCTCGTTCGCAAGGGAGGGCCGGAGCAATGGGCCGTGGCTTTGGCGAGCGTCAAGCTCACGCCTGACGCGGCGAAGCTGGCGCTGCGTCACATGTACTCCGTCGGCCGCAGTGACGCGGCCCTTTCCGACGTGCTGAGCAAGGCCGCAGGCATCGCGCTCGACCAAAAGCCGCCGACCCCGGAAGAACTCCGAGAGCTCATCGCCGAAGTCGCCGCCAAGGGCGACGCGGAAAAGGGGGAGGCCGTGTTTCGACGGTCCGACTTGAGTTGCCAAAAGTGCCACTCGATTGCCCGCGCCGGCGGCCAAGTCGGTCCGGAACTTTCGGCGATCGGCTCGATCTCGCCGGTCGACTACGTCGCCAATTCGATCTTGGTGCCGAACCTCGCCGTCAAGGAGCAATTTGTTACGCGCGTCTTTGCAACGACCGACGGTCGCACCATCACGGGCATCGTGATTGACCGCGACGATCAACGCGTTAACCTCCGCGACGCAACCGGGGCCTTGGTCACGCTACCCACTGCCGACATTGACGAGGAAGAAGAAGGCAAATCGCTGATGCCGCAAGGTCTCACGAAGTTTCTCACGCGCGAGGAGCTCGTCGACCTGATTAAGTTCATTTCCGAACTGGGTCGGCCGGGTCTTTACGCCATTCGCTCCGTCCCCACGGTGCAAAGATGGCGGGTGCTGCGCAATCTTCCCGCCGAACTTCAAGGCGACGTTCCCAATGTGGAAATCTTCCGAGAATTCGTCCTCGACACCCCGCCGGAAACCTGGCAATCGGCGTACGGAACGGCGCGCGGCGCCCTACCGTTATCCGAACTGGGCAAACCGGGGGAAACGCTCTTCCTCCAGGGAGAGTTCAAAGTCGTCGACGCGGGCGAGATCTATGTTGCCGTAGATGCACCGAAGGGGACGCAACTCTGGATCGATGCAGAACCGTTCGATGCCGGAGCGTCCGTTCGACACACGTTTACGACCGGCTTGCATCGCTTGACCCTGCGCACGACCATCGACGCAAACCCGCAGAGCATCATTCGCGTAGAAATGTCGAAACCCGCAGGCTCGAAGGCTCAGTTTGACGTCGTCGGAGGAGCCTAAGCGGCTTAAGTTAATGTTAACTGTTTACCTTTAGTGTTTCTTATCGCACCTTTCGTCGTTCGCCCACTTCCGATTAAGCAACCATGAGCGAACGAGCGAGCACTCCATCGGTGGACAGCGGCGACTCACGGCCGCTCGATCCGCTCGACGCCGCCCTCGAGCGATTGCGCGGACTTACCATCGGCGCCGATTTTCTCCGTCGCGCGATCGAACAATCCAATCGCGCATTCTTTGTGTTTGCTCCCGACGGCACGGAAACCTTCTACGTCAGCCCGTCGTTTGAAACCATTTGGGAGCGACCGCGCTCATTTCTCTACGAGAACCCCGCGCGCTGGATGGAAACGCTCCATCCCGACGATCGCGACAGCGTGCTCGCGCAGGCGACGGCTTATCGCTTGTCGGCAGACCAACCGCGTGCACCGCTGGAATATCGCATCGTATTGCCCGGCGGCGGAACGCGGTGGATTTGGGGCTATTTGTTTGTCGTCGGCGATCCCCAGGGGGAGCGCACGTTGCTTTGCGGCATTTCCGAAGACGTCACCCAAAGAAAGCTTGCCGCCCAGGCCGAGCGCGCCGATAAGGAAAAGCTTGAGGCGATGGTGCAACTTCGCACCGCGGAGCTGACCGAGCTTAACAAGCTCCTCCATCAAGAGATCGCCCAGCGCAAGCAAACGGAACGAAACCTTCGTGAACAGCAGGACTATCTCAAGCACTTGCTTTATGCGCAAGACCTCGAGCGGAAGTTCATCTCGTACGATATCCACGACGGTGCCATTCAGAATGTGATTGCCGCGAGAATGCATTTAGAATCCGGCCTACGCAACGTCGCGATCACGCATCCCGGCGCATCGGAGATTCACGAGGCGCATCGTCTGTTGGAAAGCGCACTGGCGGAGACGCGCAGGATTATTTCCGGCATCCGACCGCCCACGCTCGACGATCTCGGCGTCGCCGCCGCGCTGGAGGAACTTGCCGTCGACAACGCCCGGCAAGGCTTGCTGGTGGACTTACGCAACACGACGGGCCGAGTACGCTGGTCGCCGACCTTGGAAATGACGATCTATCGCGTGGTGCAAGAATCGTTGTCCAACGTCCGTCGACACGGTGAGACTTCCGATGCACGCGTGGAACTTGTGATCAAGGACCAAGAGATTCACGTCGACATCACCGACTTCGGCCGTGGATTCGATACCGCTCACGTCGCCGAACGTGAGTTTGGGCTGCGCGGAATTCGCGAGCGAACCGCTGCCGTCGGTGGTCGGTGCAAAATCATCAGCGAACCGGGCAAGGGAACCGTCGTCTCCGTCGTCGTCCCCACGCTCGATCCCGAAGAGATGGCCAAAGCTGCGGGCGAACGCGCCGAACGCGCACTTCACATCAGCCGAACGCGGTTAGAGGCCCTCCTGGAATACACGCCGGCCGTCGTGTTTATTAAGGACGACGCGGGCAGGTACGAGTTCGTCAACCGGCGCTATTCCGATCTGTTTCACATTGATCCCGCGAAGTTTGTGGGCTCGACTGATTTCGATTTATTCCCGGCCGAAATAGCCGAATCGTTGCGGCGAACCGATGCCTCGGTGCTCGAGCGAGGTGAAGCCGTTACGATCGAAGAATCGGTCCCCAGCGACGGAACGATGCGCGAGTACGTCTCGGTAAAGTTTCCCATTCCGGGCGTCGACGGTTCTAAGTCGAGCCTGTGCGGTATCGCAACGGACATCACCGGCCGCAAAGATGAACTGCTTGAGTTGCGAGAGAGCCGCAATCGATTCTGTTCTTTCATGGATCACCTGCCGATGCTCGCCTGGATCAAAGACGAGCACGGAAAGTACGTTTACGGCAATCGCTGCCTTCTAGAAGTACAGGGAATCTCTCGCGACGAACTATTGGGCAAGACCGACTTCGATATTTTCCCGGCGGATGTCGCCGCCCACTTGAGGGAGCACGATCAAGAAGTGTTGCGCGCCAATAGCCCTCGGTTTTTCTCCGAAGAAGCTCCTGCGTGCGGCGGCCCCCCCGTCCATTGGGAATCGATCAAATTCCCAGTATGCGGCGGCGACGGCGCGAAACTGGTCGGCGGCATCGCTTTCGACGTTACGCGTCGTTACGCGCGGCAGTTTTCCGAATCGCCCAAGTCCGAGCCGCCGGCACGCGAGGGGGCGTAGTCGACGTTAGGTCGTCGCATTGCCCGTTCGCAGAGTTTCGGCCGGGCGCGTGTCGGCATGAATCTTGTCGAGCAGTGTTTTAAAGTCGGCTCGTTGCAAAAGCTCGCGAAACTGCGTTCCGTATTCGAGCCGTGTCGCTCCTTCGAGGGCTCGAAATAGGCCTAGCTCGTAGCATTCCGTAAGAGCCGCGAGGCAATGCTTGGCATCCTGTTCGCGCTCTGCAGAGGGCGCAGTTTGATAGATCGAGGCCAGACGCAATGACGTGACCCAAAGCGCAGCGCCGGACTTTGCACTTCCGGCGGCCATTTGCTCGGCAACTTTTCTGGCGGACGGTAAGTCCCCTTTCTTCATCAGAGCTGACGCCCGAAAATCGAGCAACTCCGTTTCGTCAGGCAGCTTGATCATTTCGGAATCGGTTGTCGAATCCACGACGTCACGCGCCTTGGTTAGTTGCGCCATTCGTTCCTCCGCTTCCTTTATCCACTGTTCGTAGGCACGTCGCTGCGACGGTTCCGCTGCGTCGCGCAGGGTCTTGAGGCGACCAAGCAAACTACGACCGGCGGCAGTCGCCGACGAAATATCGCGCGCCCTCCAGGCCAGTTCCAAGGCGACGCCTTCAAAGTTGGCTAGGTTATTCGAAGCCGCCGCGTCTCGCGGAGCGGCAAGTGCAATTCCGCCGGCAATTTTGACGGCTTCGTCAATGAGCTTCTTGGCGGATTCAAAATCGTTCAGTTCCATCGCCGAGGTCGCTGCGCGAAAGCATGCATCCGCCACCACACGCGCCAACGTCTCGTCACCGGGATTGGCAGCGGCGCGTTTCCTCGCGAGCGTCAGGTATTCTTCGCTGGTAGCACGCACCGCTCCCAACTCACCGACTTGCAGTTCAATCTCGCTCAATTCTCGATATCCGGTCGAAAGCTCGCGCAAGTAATCGGCGTTGGTCGGCTCCGCATCCACCAACGCCGCCCAAATCTCCGTTCGCCGTCGTCCCGAGGCCAAGGCCGCTTTCCAATTTCCGAGACGTACGCCGACTTGGCTCACGCGATCGTGGGCCGCGGCCAAATCCCGTTGATACTGCGCATTGCCGGGATCACTTTGCGTGAGCCGTTCCACCATTTCCAAATAGAAGCGGAAGTACTCCGCCGCTTCGCGGGTCTTATTGCGCTCCAGCGCGGCATCGCCAAGCATCGCATACGAGACGCTTAGATCCCGAAGCGTTTGCATGTTGGCGGCATCGGCTTCGTACAGTTGTTTTCTGATAGTAAGACTCTCCTGCAGTAGCGCGTCGGCGGCCTCCGCTTCGCCGCGACCGCGTGCCAAATCGGCCAGTCGATCCAGGGTCACGGAGAGATCTCGTTGCGCGGCGGCATTCTCCGGATCGTCCTCGATCAATCGTCGACGGAGTTTCAGGCTTTCACGAAAGGCCGGCTCCGCCTGCTTCACGTCCCCCTTTCGTAGAGCCACATCTCCCATGCGCTCTTCCGCAACCGACAGGTTTCTCAAGTATTCGGCGTTCTGAGGATCGGCGACCTGCAAGCTCCGACTCAACTCGAGGAATCGTGCAAACAACTTTTCCGCCTCCGGCAACTCATCCTGCAATAGATGTACGAGCCCTAGTCGCTGAATCGATGCGGCCAGATCGCTGCGGGCCTTTAGATCCGCCGGCTTCCTCGCCGCGATTTCTTCCCGCAATGCGAGCGACTTTTTGAGCCACTCCACTCCTGCAGTCCACTGCCCGCGCTGCATGCCGACGTCGCCTAGTCGCTGATACGCGGCCGCCAAATCTGCTTCCGCCTGTTCGCGTTGCGCCGGAACAGTGCGAAGTTTTTCTGCCATTTCCATCGCTCGACGATATTGCTCTTCGGCAAGCTGCGTCGCACCGGAACCGTCGCCGGTCCCCGTGTTCCAGTAGATATCCCCGATGTCGAGGTGTGCCCGAACCAAACTGAGATCCGCTTCCGGCGCGGTATCCAGACTCCGCGTCACCTGCTGCAACCCGTCGACGACCTTATCGAGCATGCTCAGGCGCACCGAGTGCGTCGCCGGCAAATTCTTTAAGCGCACCTGAATATCGAATAACACCGTCTTCAACGTGGCAAGCGCCAAGGCGCTCTGCTGTTCGGCCCGTTGCGAATTCGCCTCCGCCGACTTGCGAGCGGCGACGGCCTCCGAACGAGCCGTAGCCTCGTGTTCCAATGCCGTCTGCAAATCGGCGCGCAGCGATGCCTCGCGAACATATGCCGTCGCCGCAACACAGGCAACCGCCATGACGGCGACGGCGGCAGCTTGAGTCCAAGTTTTGTGGCGGCGCATCCACCGTTGCGTTCGCTCGAACAGCGTTTCGCCGTAGGCCGCTACCGGTTCGTCCGCCAGCCAGCGTTCGATTTCGGCCGCCAGCGCTCGTGCCGAAGCATAGCGATCTTCCGGCTTCAGTTTCATTGCCTTCAGGCACACCGCTTCCAACGGCGCGGGAACGTCTGGTCGCACCTGTCGCGGAGCCAAGAAAGTGCCCTGCTGAACGTCCTGCAGCACTCGCCGAACATCCGGCGAGGTGAACGGCGGCTGGTCGGTGAGCAACGCGTAGAGGGTCGCTCCCAAACTGTAAACGTCCGACGTCGGTCCCATGAGGTCGAGTCGTCCCAAGGCCTGCTCGGGACTCATGAATTGCGGGGTTCCGACGACCGACCCCATCACGGTCGGTCGCGCCGTCGATTGCGACACTTGCGGCTCACCGGCCAAATCGGCAAGCTCTTGCTCGGAATCTAAGGCGGAATCAATATTGCGATACGGCCGTGCCAGCCCCCAATCGACGACCAGCGTTTCGCCATAACGCCCGAGCATGATGTTTTCGGGCTTGATGTCGCGATGGATGATGCCGCGACTATGCGCGTATTCCATCGTATTGCACACGGCGATGAAACGGCCCAACACGTCGCGCAACTCTAAAGCTTTCTCACCACCGGCGTCCCAATGTGCCTCGCTGTGCAGACTTTGAATCGCATCTTCTAGGCTCTCGCCTCGAATGAAGCGCATGGCGTAATAGGGACATCCGTCGGCTTGGCTTCCTAACGCGTACACCGGCACAACGCCCGGGTGCTCAAGATTGCCGGTGATTTCCGCCTCCAGCAAAAACCTCGCTCGGCTCGTTTCGTTGGTCGCCTGTTTGGGCAAGATCTGCTTGAGCGCCACGTCGCGGCGTAGTTCCGTGTCGACGGCCACGAAGACCTCACCCAATCCGCCGCGCGCATGCGAGCGCACTACGCGAAACCGCGCGTGGCGATCCGACCCCGAGTCGACCGGGGAACTGTCGGATTGTCCGGCCGACTTCGGTCCTAACTCGAATCCCAGCTCGGGTTGTTGATCGATTGTTTTCTGCGCGGCAACGGTTTGAGCGCGCGGGTCGATTTCATTAGACGCGGCAAGCGTCGTCATCTGATCGACGCCGGCGGCACCTTCGAGCTCTTTCTTCAGCGAATCCACCTCATCGAGGCTCGCGAGAGTTCGCTTCGCGTCGTCTGCATGTCCATGCACGTGGCGTTGCATGGCGTCTTCCAACCATCGGATGTCGGCGTCGCCGAGCATACCGCGGGCGGTGAGCGCGGCCGGCAGGTCGCGACACTTACCGATCGTGCAGTCGTACATCGCCTCCAACAATGCGCCCCGTTCGACCAATCCGGCTTGCCAGGCCAGAACGCCGAACAGAACGTTGCGATCATGGTCGAGACCGGCCATAGGAGAAAACCTCGAAAAGTATGCACGCCGCAGCGACTTTCCGCGTATTCTATACAGTCGACGAGTGCCACGGTACATTGGCCGCAAGACGGCCCGGCGCGCGCCGTTCCGCAGCTTGCCGCCGAGCAAACCTTACCAGGAGACGAGATCGATGTCGCTGTTCGCCGACCTTTCGACCGGCATGATCGCCTTATTGGCCGTCGCCGGCTTTGCCGTTTTGGTTTTGTTCTACTTCATCGGCATCTACAACACGCTGGTCAGCCTTCGCAACCGCTACAAGAACGCTTTCGCACAGATCGACGTGCAGTTGAAGCGCCGCAACGACTTGATCCCCAATCTCGTCGAAGTGGCCAAGGGTTACATGAAGCATGAGAAGGAAACGCTGGAAGCCGTCATCGCGGCGCGCAATCAAGCGGCAACCGCCGGCCAGCGCGCCGCCGCTTCACCCGGCGATCCATCGGCCATGCAAGGCCTTGCTTCCGCTGAAGCTCAGCTCACTGGTACGTTGACGAGGCTTTTTGCCGTCGCCGAAGCGTACCCGGACCTGAAGGCCAACACGAACATGTTGCAACTTCAGGAAGAACTTACCTCCACGGAAAACAAGGTGGCATTCTCGCGCCAGGGTTACAACGACGCGGTAATGGCCTACAACACCAGCCGCGAAACGTTCCCGAATGTCATCGTCGCCGGATTTTCCGGCTTCACCGAGGCCAAGTTGTTTGAGATCGAGAACCCGACCGAGCGCGAAGCGCCCAAGGTTTCGTTCTAAGCCGTGGCGATGGACTTCTTTCAACATCAAGATGACGCCCGGCGAAAGTCAGGCCGCCTCATCTTCCTGTTTGCAGGCGCGGTGGTTGCCATCGTGGCGGCGGTTTACCTCGTCGTCGCCGGCGTGCTGTTGCTTGCCGGCGATTCCGGTGACGGCCGGCCCATCGACTTGCAGACGCTCTGGAATCCGGCCCTGCTCGCCGCCGTGGCAGTCTGTGTCGGAACCACTATTCTCGCCGGCAGTCTTTATCGCACCGCCACGCTCTCCGGGGGAGGGAAAAATGTTGCGGAGACACTGGGCGGGCGTCTGCTTGCCTCCGCGACGCACGATTGGCGCGAACGCCGACTGCTCAATGTCGTGGAAGAAATGGCGCTCGCTTCAGGCGTGCCGGTTCCCGCCGTCTATATCCTGGAGTCGGAAACGGAGATCAACGCTTTCGCCGCGGGCTTTACGACGACGGACGCCGTCATCGGCGTGACGCGCGGCGCCGTGAATTCTTTGACGCGCGATGAACTCCAAGGGGTCATCGCGCACGAATTCAGCCACATTCTTAACGGCGACATGCGGCTGAATATCAGGTTGATCGGCCTGTTGCACGGCATTTTGCTGCTGAGCATGATCGGCTACGTCGTCATGCGCATGCTGATGGAAACGCGCCCTCGCAGTTCGTCGAGTAGCTCGAGCGACAACAAGAAAAACGACGGCGGCGGGATCCTGCTCGCCATATTCCTCATCGGCCTCGGCCTGTACGTCATCGGCTACATCGGCGTCTTCTTCGGGCACCTAATCAAGAGTGCGGTCTCGCGGCAGCGCGAATACTTGGCCGACGCATCCGCCGTGCAATACACGCGCAATCCCGGCGGGATCGGCGGAGCTCTGAAGAAACTCGGCGCCGTCGGCTCGCGCATCAAGAACAGCCAGGCGGAGCAAGCAAGCCACATGTACTTCGGCAACGGGATGAAAGCGAGCTTCCTCTCGTTGTTGGCGACCCACCCGCCGCTGATCGACCGCGTCCGCCGTATTGAGCCGACCTTCGACGGCGACTTCTCCGCGGAACGTTTGCCGTGGCCGTCGCCTGACGAGGAATCGAAGGCGGCCGAGTCCAAGACCGCCAAGCCCGGAGCAGGGGGCGTTTTTCCGTTTCCCGTACTCGGCAACATGGGACGCGGGCCGATCGGCGCCGTCGTCGGTGCGGCGGCGTTAGCCGGCGAAGCATCGGCGACAAACGGGCCGCAAGTCACCGCCGCCCAGGCCGTCGCGGATGTGGGCGCGCCAAAACTGCGTCACTTCGACTACGCCGCAGCGCTCATCGATCAACTGCCCGAATCGCTCGCCGACGCCATTCACAAACCTCCAGGCGCAGCAGGCGTTATCTATGCCTTGCTCCTTGAGGCCGACCCGACGGACGACGAGCCCGGCCTGCAGATGCTCGCCAGATCGCTCGGCCGCGAGACGTCGGAGCGCGTTCGAGAACTGATCGCGCAGACCACCGCGCTCGGGCCTGCCGCACGTTTGCCCCTCGCGCAACTCGCCATGTCGGCGCTGCGGCAACTCTCGCCCGGCGAGTTTGAACAATTTCGCCAAACAGTGGTCGCCTTGATCCGCGCCGATCGCAAAGTGAGCCTGTTTGAATACTGCTTGCAGCGAATCATCTTCAAACATCTTGTAGCGTTCTTCCGGCCGAGCCGTCCGGTGAACGTCTGCCATAACGAACTCGCCTCGGTCGCCATGCCGTTGCGGGTCGTCTTATCGGCCTTGGCGCGCGTGGGAAATGCGGACCAAGAGTCCCAGGCCTCGCAAGCATTCACCGCCGGAGCCGCAAAGCTAGGACTGAACGGCGCCTTTGCGCTGCTCGACGTCGAGCAAACCGGCTACTCGGCCCTCGACGATGCCCTTGTCGAACTCGCGGCCTCCGCGGGTTCGGTAAAGCAGCAGGTCCTCATGGCTTGCGCGGAAACCATCGGCAACGACGGGCGACTCACCATCGACGAAGCGGAGCTACTCCGCACGGTTTCCGACGCGCTCGATTGCCCGATGCCGCCCCCTGCCGCGGACTTGGTCGTTGCGTAGTCGACCGCGAGTCCGCCGTCGTTTATTGCGCCAGGCGCAGCCCTTGCGGCAAGCTTTCGCCGAACATGCGTCCCTGCTCCTCACCCGCCAGCGTACCGCCTTCGGCGACCAACTCGATCAGATGCGGCGCGGCGTTCATCTCGCGCAGATTGCGGATTGTCGTTTGCCGTGCGTGTTCGTCGACGTCGCGATGCCGGTCGCCGGTCTTTCGCGTAAGTTGCATCATCGCAAACGCCGCGGTCTGTTCGCCGCCGGCGAGTTTCGCGATGGCCGACGTCCAAGCGGCCGCCGATTCGCGCGGCACGACCGTATTCAAAGGTCCATACATCGGCTGCCGACTTCCGATGCGCCCGACCGTCCAGACCAGCGCGTCCTGCACGGCCGGGGTCTTCTCCTTGGCCGCAATCGCCAGCGCCGCCGCGGCGATCTCTTCCTTCAGCGTCACGTCGAGCAATTCCAGCGACCCGAGGAGTCGCCAAGCCTCGGCCGTTTCGTGGCCCGCGAGTCCGAAGTCTGGCTTGCGCGCACCGCCCGGCTTGGCACTGCGCAGCGACAGCAAATAGGCCCGCAGTGGCGCAACCAGCGGTTCGGCTAAGGCCCGCTGTTGGCCCGCCGTCAGACCGCCCGCGATGCGCCGCCAGAGAATCAGCCACTCCACGCGGACGCGCGGCCCATGGAAATACCGCTTAGCCTGCAGAAGTTTCCAGGTCTGCGCGGTTCGCCAATCGTCCACGGCCAAGCCGTACCCTGGCCGGAGCGAAAAGCCGGTAAGCCACAGCCAGCGGGCTTCATGTTCCTCCGAAAGCCGCCGGCCTTGTTCCTGGTCGAGCAGTTCTTGCCACAGCTCGCGTAGCAGCGTTACCGGCCATTCCGACCGGCGGCCTTCCAAAGCCCCCTCCAGGCGCTTGATGAGCGACTCCGGCTTGTGCGCGGCGTCGACTCCGGCGAACGTGCGGCGGATCTGCTCCCGTGCCTGCTCCGCCGCCGCCGCATCTACCACGCCGCCGCTTTCGCCGGCTCCACCATGCGCCGAACGATCGGTCTGCACGGCCGAGCGAATGTCGAACTGCAGCCGCCACTGCACGGCCGTCGACGCCTTCGCACCTTCGGTCGCCGCCGGAGTGCACCAAAGCTCCAGTGTGCCGATCTCCGTCAGCTTCGCATGCAGGGCGACATGAATCGTCTCTGCCTGTCCCTTCTTCGAAGTCTGCAGCACCGTGCGAATCGGCGGCAGGGCGGTCATCTGCAAAGGGTCGACCGGCACGAGCGAGCCGATCGGATCGGTCAGGCGCGTGCTGGAGTAGTACAGCGGAAACTCGACCGGCTCGCGTATCCGCAGCTCGAACGTACGCCCTTCGAGATCGAAGCCTCGTCCCTCTTCCACGCCCGCCGAGAGTAAGCAAACCGCCGCCTCGACGGGGGCCGCACCTTCGCCGAGGGCGACCGGTCCCACGCCCACGTAGTACGACCTCGCCAGGCCTGCCGCGATGCGCACGCCTTGGCCGCGGCGGACCAGCCCGTAGTACGCGGCTCCGCGCGCCACGGCCAAGTCGAGCCGGTCGTTCTCGAGCACTTGCGGCCGCCACCGAGGCCCGCCCTTGGGAGTGAACCAACCGCCGAGCACCTCGAGCAACCGTTCGCGGAGCAGCGTCGACTCAAAGAACCCGCCGTTGAAAAGCACGACGTCCGGACGGGCCGGATCCTGATATGCGTCAGCTCGTGCGTCGTCCGTCGCCACGTGGCGATGCGCCGTGAGAAACTGGGCAAGATAGCGAGTTATCCCGGCGTCCGGAGCGAACGGCAGTCCGAATTCCTGAAAGCCGCTGCGGCGGGTTTGCGGGCGGTCGTCGAGCGCCGCATTCGGCAAAAAGCCGTCGATCAGAATCTGCTGCGCCTCGGCCGTCGCGAGTTCCAGGCTGCGCGAGCCGCCGATCATGCGTGAGCCGCCCCCCGGCAAGTTCACGGTGATCCGCTCCGGCGGGCTGGGCCCGAGCAGCGTCTCTTTGATCTTCCGGCAGCTCCTCATGAGCACGGCCCACGTGCGCGGCTCGAGGTTACCGTCGCCCGTGAGCTTGCGCTCGATGTGATGTGCGAGCGCCAGGTCAAGATTGTCGCCCCCCAAGATCAAATGCTCGCCGACCGCCACGCGGTGAAACTGCACGCGGCCGTCGCTCCCCGCGCGCACGCGCAAGAGCGTGAAGTCGCTCGTGCCGCCGCCGATATCGCAGATGAGAATCTTCTGCCCAGGCTGCACGGCCTGCTGCCACTCCTGCGGATGCGCCGCGATCCAGGCATAGAACGCGGCCTGCGGTTCTTCCAACAGCACCAAGCGTTCGAGCCCGGCGGCTTTCGCGCTGCGCACCGTGAGCTCGCGCGCCACTTCGTCGAACGAAGCCGGCAGCGTAACGACGAGCTCCTGCCGCTCCAGCGGATGTTGTGGAAAGCGATGGTTCCACGTGCGGCGAAAGTGTTCGAGATACCGGGCCCCGACGTCGACCGGCGACAGCTTCGGCACGTCCGCGGCACCATGCCACGGCAAGAGCTCGGCCATCCGATCAACGCCGCTATGGCAAAGCCAGCTCTTCGCCGAAGCGATCAACCGGCCCGGCACCGTTTCCCCATGGTCGCGAGCAAACACGCCGACGCAGTAGTCGTGCTCGGCCGACTCCCACGGCAAGCGCAGTGCGCCCGGCACAAACTCTCCGGCGGCCGGCGCATAGTGAAACGACGGCAACGTCTCGCGCGGCTCGATCACGCCGGGCGCCACAATTTGCGGCACGGCCAGCGTTTGCACGGCTAAGTTTTGTACGCCGCCCGACGGGGCTTCCGTATCGATGTACGCCAGCGCCGAATTCGTCGTCCCCAAATCGATGCCGACGACATAACGACTCGGCAGGGCGTCAGGATCACGACTCATGGCAGCCATACGAATTCAGCAGAGCAGGGCAGAGGCGGCAAGGGAGATATGGAGATAGGAGGAGATGAGGGAGATAAGAGATCAGAAATACGAAGAGGACGCTCGCTTGAATCATCTCATTCAAACAATAGAAAAGAATCTAAACAAACTCTAGTTTGTCATCTCCCTTATCTCCTCTTATCCCCACATCCCCATTGCTGGAAAATCTCAACTGTTCTCACGGACGCTGAATTCGAGTTTCCAGCGGTCGGCGCCGTTGGCGGCGGCGCACCAGAGTTCGAAGACGCCGAGTTCCGTGAGCTTCGCGAGAAACCGGACCGGCACGTAACCGTCGTCCGATTCGGCCGAGGCCGGCAGTTCGGTCGCCAGCGTATCGGTTTCGATGATCTCGTCTTCCGTCCAGCGCGGAATCAAATCGCCGGGCCGATCTTCCTTGCGCACGGCCGAACTAAAGAAGCGAAACTCCGCCGGCTCGCCGACCACGAGCCCGATCTCGTCGCTCGGCACGTCGATCTCCGTTCCTTCTTCCATGCCGAACGGCACGACGCACAACGCTCGGAGCGGTCGCGGTGCGCCGGGAATCGCGAGCCCCGCCGATTCGATGCCGACATAATACGAGCGGGCCGCGCCGCCGCGAATGCGAATGCCGCCGCCGAGTTTCGACCGCGCATAAAACGCCGCCCCGCGCGCCACGGAGCAATCCAAGTCGATGTCGCCTGCCAAGGCTTGCGGCTTGCGCGACGTGCCGCACCAACCTTCGAGCACGTCGAGCACGCGATAGCGAAGCGTTTCGGCTTTGAACACGCCGCCGTTGAACAATACATGGAGCGGCTTGCCTTGTGCCGCCGCGCCGTCCGGCGAAGCCGCGGCATTCGTCACGCCGTTCGTGCTGAGAAACGCCGCCAAGTGCCGCGTCACGGCCGTGTCGCTTTCGTACGGCAGCCCGAGCTCGCGGAAGCCGCTGGCGCGCTGCTTCACCGGCTTGGCCGAAGCTTCGCACGGCGGGAAGAACCCGTCGACGAGCAGCTGCATCACGTCGTCGCGCGCGAGTTCCGTGGTAACCGTGCCGCCGATCAGCCTGCTGCCGCGTCCGAGCACCGAAACCGGATGTCGCTCCGCGCCCCCTTCGGCGAGCAACGATTCTTTCGCGGCCCGGCAGGCATGCCAGAGGCCGACCGATTGCCAAGCATCGAGCTTTACGCCTTGCTTCTCGAAGAGCCCGGCCGCGTAATGTGCCAGCGCCAGGTCCATGTTGTCGCCGCCGACGAGCGTATGGTTGCCGACCGCCGCCCGTTCGAGCGTGAGCGCACCGGCCGCTCCCGCCACTTCCACGAGCGTAAAGTCGGTGGTGCCGCCGCCGATGTCGCAGACGAGCAGCGAATCGCCAATCGCCAACAGCTTGCGCCAATCGTCGCCGACGTCGGCCAGCCAAGCGTAGACCGCGGCCTGCGGTTCTTCGAGCAGAATGAACGATTCGGGAAAGCCGGCGGCGAGCGCCGCTTCGCGCGTCAGCTCCCGAGCTGCGGCGTCAAACGAGGCCGGCACCGTGAGCACGATCGATTGTTCGGCAAACGGGGCGTCGGGATGGGCATATTCCCAGGCGGCGACCAAGTGTTCGAGATACCGGCGCGACGCTTCGACCGGCGAGATCTTCGCCACTTCGTCCGGTGCGCCCCACGGCAAGATCGGCTTGCGACGATCGACGCGCGAATAGGTGAGCCAGCTCTTGGCCGCGGCCACGGTGCGCGTGGCATTCTCGGCCGATTGCTTCCGGGCCCATTCGCCGACGACGAAATCGCGCCCGCTCGCCCAAGGTAAGTCGTAGCCGGCCTGACCGGCATCGTGTGCGCCGGCCAAGTAGAGGAACGACGGCAGCAGCGGCCGGCTTTCGACCGTGCCGGGGGCCGTGAGTTGCGGAATCGGCAGTACCGTCGGCGATGTGGCAGCGTCATCGAGCGGCGCGTACGCCAAGACGGAGTTCGTCGTCCCGAGATCGATTCCCAAAGCAAAGCGAGCGGACATCGGCGCAGGTCACTTTCTGTCAATCAACTAACGGACTTCCACTTCCATCGGCGCCACGATCTTTTGCGCCGCTTCGCCGCCGGTCCAGGCCGGCAGTTCACACTTCGTCGCTTCCCAGCCGTGGTGACGGAGCGTGCCGTGAAACGGCGGCTGTCCGACGACGTTGCCCGTGAGTTGATAGCGAAGCGGGTCGAAGCCGGCGGCCACGTCGAGCGCCGCCCCTTCGGCGGCTTCGGTCAACGGGCGCAAGGCAAACATCCGTTCGAGCACCGTACCGCTATCGCGATGCACGTCGCGGGCGGCAGCGCCGATCTGGGCATCGCTGTAGCCGTCGAGCTTTTCCTTAAGGAAGTCGACCAGCCGGGCCTCGCGCTGCAAGGCCGAGAGCAAGCTCAACGCGTCGCTACGGCTCGGCTGGGCCTTCGGTGGCGCAGGCTTCGGCGAGACGACGGGCGCAGGCAGGGCCGCGGTCTTCGACGCAGGCCCGGCGGCGGCACTGCCGCTCGCGAGAATCTCGTCGATCTGCTTGGCAAGATCGGCGTCGCCGAGCGCGCGGAAGAACGCTCGAAACGCCGTGCTAATACGTCCCACAGAGGCTCCTTTGCAGCGAATCCGGGAAACCGCGGGTAGCCCAGGTTGCTTGCAACCTGGGTCTAGGAGAGGAAACATTTGCGGCGGTGCATTTCCAGGCCGCCCGCGAATATCCAATGAGATGCAACATCCAGTTCGGCTTTGACCGGTCTCGGCCTCTCGTAAACCCAGGTTGCGGAGCAACCTGGGCCACCCTGCGTCGGCTCAACAATGAATAACGGCAAATCGAGGAAACCGACAGCTTGGCGGCAAAGGGCGGGGGTTGTCAACCCGTCGCGGCGTAAGGTTTTACAGTCGTGCGACTTGCGATTCCGCGGTCGCGGAAAGGGGTGAGGGGTCAGGGGTGAGTAATGACACACCCAACCCGACTCGCCGTCGCGAGCAAAAGAACGTCGTCATTCCCTTCTCCCCTGGCGGGAGCTGTGCTTATTCCCTTCTCCCCTCGCGGGAGAAGGTGCCGCGCAGCGGCGGATGAGGGGGCACTCTTCGGCGAGGTTGCGAGAACGTTTCCGGTGCAACCCCTCACCCGTCTCGCGTCGTGTTTGCAACACGTCGCGAGCCACCCTCTCCCGCAAGGGGCGAGGGGAGGAGGCGGTGGGTGGCTGGGGCAGAACGTAGTGATGCCCCAGTTGTTGAACGCGGAACAATCTGGGGCTTCGCCTTTGGCTCCAGCCCCAGCCACCCGGCGCTCTACACATCGATTCGCAATGGCCAGACCGGCCGTGGATGGGCGCTCGCGTGTGCCGCAGAATGGTTTGTGTCGGCGTGCGGCGGGGCGGCGGAGAGATCGCGGGCCGTGGCGGCGAGTTGTGCTAGGGAGGTGCGGCCGATCTTTGGAATTCCGCCTGCTTGAGCTTGGTCGAGCAGTTCGGCGGCGCGGCGGCAATGGCGGGTTACTCCGTTCGGTACTCGTTCGAGCACCTTCACGCCCCCGGCCGCGAGTTTGATGAGGCCTTTGAGCAAGTCGGCGATCGGTCCGTGGTGGCCGACCGCGTGCCAGAGCGCTTCCCAGGTTTCGTGCGCTTCCCAATAGTAACCGGCGTGGAAGAGGTCGACGCCGTAGCGAAAGTCGGGGGACGCTTCGAGATGCATCGGATCGAAGCGCGCAAGCGGCGGTTCGTCGCGGCCATACGCATGCCCTTGCGGGTCGCTCTTCGGGTGCGGGGCGTGGCCTGGGATGTAAGTGTACGGGGGCAACGGTCGGGCCGGCTCCAAGCGATCGATGTGCGCCGCGCCATCCGTCCCAGGTTCGCCGCGCGCACCGCTCATAGTTTTTCGCCGCGCAGTTTGCCGCGCATCGTCGGCGCGTAACCGAGGGCGAGACCGAGGGCCAAACCGATCCCGTTGCACCAATGGCACATTGGAAAGAGGCCGGCAAAGCCGAGCACGAACGACGCCGCCAGCAGCATCACCGTGAGCGGTTGCAGGAACAAGCCGGTCCAGGGCTCAAACTTCACTTTCATCCCGATGTAACCGAACATTCCAAACAGCACGCCGGAGAAACCGCCGAACATCGGGCCGTCGAAGTAGTATTGCGCGAAGTTGCCTGGGATGGAAAACAGCAGCACCATGGCGAGCATCCGTTTCCAGCCGAGCTTCAATTCGATCTGCGTGCCGAAATCGACCAAGCAGAGCATGTTGAACACGAGGTGCGGCAGGCCGAAGTGCAGAAAGATCGGCGTGACCAGTCGCCAGACTTGGCCGGCGCGGATTTCCGGAATCGAGTACCAGCGGATTTGTTGCGAGTCGATCTGCTCGAGCGCGGTAATGCGGAACTCGTTCAGAACCGTCGGGTCGGGATTGTCACTCGTCAGCAAGAAGCAGACGCCGCACATCGTGAGCAGGGCCATCGTCAGCGGGCGCTTGCCGGCCGTCGATTGAAACAACGGCCGGGGCGCGTTCGTCGCGAGCCGATGGGCCGACAGTTCTCGCTCGAGGCGGACCGTGCGAATTTGCTCGGCGATCTTGGCGGCGTCGCGATAGCGGTCGGCTTGCGGATCGGCCTGGAACTCGGCGAACGCGGTCCGACCGCGGGGGAGTTGATCTTCGTCGAAGATCCAAACATCCCACGCGTCGCCGCTGCGCTCGGCCTTGGCCGTGATGCCGAGCGTCATCAAATAGTCGACGAAGGTCGCGGCGTCGTGCTGATTGCTGGTCGATCCGGCGGAACGCATGAAGGGCTCGGTGGAGGAAGTAGCTAGTAGCTGGTTACTAGTAGCTAGTTGAAGAGACGTATCGAACTTCAAAACCGGCAACTAGCTACCAGCTACTAACAACTAGCTACTTCTTTCGACTATACGCCAAACTCTTGCTTGAGGAGCAGCGGAAGCGAGTCGTCGAGCGCCTCCTCCCAGGAGGGGGCAAACAGGTGAAAGGCGTCCTCCAATTTCCGGCAGCAGAGCCGGGAATTCAAGGGGCGGCGGGCCGGCGTGGGAAAGGCCGACGACGGAATCGGCTCGATCGCTCCGACCTTCAGCGCCATGCCGGCGCGGCGGGCACGGGCGACGATCGCTTCGGTGAAGCCGTGCCAAGTGGTGACGCCGGCGCAGCTGAGATGGTAGACGCCCCGTTTATCTTGTAACACGCCGGCGAAATCGCCTTGCGCTTGCGCGAGGATTTGGGCCGTGACGTCGGCGAGGAACCGGGCCGAGGTCGGCGCGCCGTGTTGGTCGGCGACGATGCGGAGCTGTTCGCGATCGCGGGCCAGCGCGATGATTTTTTTCACGAAGTTGGCGCCGTGGATGCCGTAGACCCAAGAGGTGCGGAGGATGAGGTGCGCTCCGCCGGCGGCGGCGATCGCTTGCTCGCCGGCGAGTTTTGATGCGCCATAGATGCCGAGCGGACCGACGGCGTCGGTCTCTTTCCACGGAGCGGTGCCGGAGCCGTCGAAGACGTAGTCGGTGGAGAAATGCACGAGCGCCGCACCGACGGCGTTGGCCGCCGCTTGCAAGATGCCGGGGGCCTCGGCGTTGATCGCCATGGCCGCGGCCGGCTCCTTTTCGGCTTGATCGACGAGCGTATAGGCGGCGGCGTTGACGATGACGGCCGGCCGCACTTCGTGCACGAGCGCGGCGAGCGACTTATGGTCGGCGAGGTCGGCCGTGCGATCGCCGGCTTGCGGGGAGCGCGCCGCCGCGACGACTTCGCCCAGCGGACGCAAGCTGCGACGCAGCTCCCAGCCGACTTGCCCTTGCGCGCCGAGCAGCAGAATGCGCGGACGCGCGGCGGGACCGGATCGCGACGAGGTGGGGGTGATGCTCATGCGGCGGATTTTCGCAAAATCGGCCCCGGGAGGCTAGCTCAGCCTTGCGAGGCCGATGAGTGGCTGGGCGGAACAACTTGATGGCCCGGTGAGCTTCGATCGACTAACGCTGCAATTCGAAAGATTCATTCCCTTCTCCCCTGGCGGGAGCTGCGTTGATTTCCTTCTCCCCTGGCGGGAGAAGGTGCCGCGCAGCGGCGGATGAGGGGGCGAGTCGTCGGCGAGGTTGTGAAAACGTTTCCGG
>PNKZ01000022.1 GCA_013822735.1 Pirellula sp. | reverse complement strand
CCTTGGTCTAGCTTCTAGCCCTAACCTCTAGCTTCTGTTCACCACTTACGTCGACGGTTATCTATGCACTGCGCAGATAACTTGAGCTATCTGCGCACAACCCCAAAACCCACAAGGGGTGCGCAGATAGCTCGACTTATCTGCGCAGGGCGAAGCTCAGAATCGACGTAAGTCGGATTTGCAAAGGGGTACTTACGGCGATTTCACAGCGTTATATTTAGCCCGCCGTCGGCGACGGCGGGCAGCCCCCGGTCGCCGACCAGGGGCGAAATAAGAGTTGGATCGAGAAAACGAAAGAATGGCGTCGATTTTGCTTCCGGTCGTTCGACTACACGTAGTTTTCGCCGAGAATTAGCGCAAAAAGGAATACGACCATGAAAATTTCCCCCTATCTGCATTTCGACGGCCGTTGTGACGAAGCGATCGAGTTTTACAAGAAAGCCTTGGGAGCCGAGCTGCAATTTGTGTTTCGGTTCAAGGAGAATCCCGAGCCGCAATACAACCCGCCCGGCATGGACGATAAAATCATGCATGCGAATCTGCTGATCGGCGAAACGCAGATCATGGTTTCCGACGGCCAATGCACGGGCGTCGCGAAGTTTGAGGGGATCACGCTTTCGATCGAGGCGGCCGACGCGGCCGAGGCCGATCGCTTGTTCAACGCACTCGTTGACGGCGGCAGCGTGATCATGCCGCTCGCCCAAACGTTTTTTAGCCCGCAGTTCGGCATGGTCGCCGATAAGTTCGGCGTCCACTGGATGGTCGTCGTCCCGCAGCCGATGCCGTAGTGGGTCGTCGGCCGCCTTTGCAACACCTTGTAGATTGGAACCGCACCATGCTTCGCAAACTAGCCATAGTCTTTGCCCTTGTGATCGTTGGTTTTCTCGTCGTCGTGGCGATGCAGCCGGACGAATATCGAATCTCCCGCAGCAAGACCATCGCCGCACCGCCGGCCGCGGTCTTCGCACAGGTCGACGACTTTCACCATTGGGCCGCGTGGTCGGCTTGGGACAAGATCGACCCCAAGATGGTGCGCACGTTTGAAGGGCCAAAGTCGGGAGTCGGCGCCGTTTATAAATGGTCGGGCAACGACGAGATCGGCGAAGGGAAGATGACGATCACCGAGAGCAAGCCGAACGAGTTGGTGCGCGTGAAGCTGGAGTTCTTCAAGCCGATGGAAGGCCAGGCGATGGCCGACATGACCTTCAAGCCGGAAGGGGCCGGCACTTTTGCAACCTGGGCGATGTACGGCAAGAACACCTTCCTAGGAAAAGCCTTTCACCTTTGCATCGACATGGACAAAATGATCGGCGGCAAGTACGACGAAAGCTTGACGGCGCTAAAGTCGGTGGTCGAAGGGGGCGCGAAGCCGGCGGACGCAGCGCCGCCGGTGACTACCTCGACGCCGACGGCTTCTGCGACGGCGAAGTAGTCTCGGCCCGCCAAGGCGGTGGTGTTGCTTTCACGTTTCAGTAAAGGCGGATTCTATGTTTCGAAAGCTGCTGTTAATCGTGTTCTGTATTCTGCTCGGCGCCGTGGGGACCGTCGTGGCTCTCGCCTCGCGCTATCCGGATCATTTCGTGATGGCCCGCAAGATCACGATCGACGCGCCGCCGTCGGCCGTGTTCGCGCAGATCAACGACTTTCACAACTGGGAGAAATGGTCGCCGTGGGCCAAGATGGATCCGAACGCAAAGGCGACGTTCGAAGGCCCGGCTTCGGGCGAGGGAGCGACCTTCGGTTGGGCGGGCAACGAACAGGTGGGCGAAGGGACGATGAAGATCGTGCGGAGCCGGCCCGACGCGCTGATCGACGTCGACCTGCGCTTTATCAAGCCGTTTGAGGATCAGGCCGACGTGCAATTCACATTGGTCCCGGTCGACGGTAAGACCGTGCTTGAATGGAGCATGAGCGGCAACCGGAACTTGGCGCAGAAGGCGATCTGCCTCTGCATGAACATGGACCGCATGGTCGGCACGACGTACGAAGAAGGCTTGGCAAACATCAAACGCGTGGTGGAATCCGGAAACAAGACTGCGGCGGCGGAACCTACGAAATAATTCGGCGACGCCATGTCCGGTAAGAATCGCAATCTGCACGGCAGCGCGCCGGATAAGTCGGACACGGCACTGCTGCTCATCGACGTGATCAACGATCTGGAATTTCCCGAAGGAAACCAGATTCTGCCGTTCGCACATCGCATGGCGGACTGCTTGGCTGAGCTGGCCGAGCGTGCCCGGTCGGCGGACATCCCGGTGATTTACGTTAACGACAATTTCGGACGGTGGCGATCGGACTTCCGTGCACAGGTGGAGCATTGCTTAAACGACGGCGTGCGCGGCGAGCCGATCGTCCGTAAGCTGCGCCCGCAGGAGGACGACTACTTCGTGTTGAAGCCGAAGCACTCGGGCTTTTTCTCGACGACGCTCGACACGCTGCTGGAATACCTGGGGGTGCGCACGCTCGTGATCACCGGGATGGCCACGAACATCTGCGTGCTGTTCACCGCCAACGATGCTTACATGCGCGACTTCCGGCTCGTCGTGCCGTCGGATTGCGTCGCTGCGAATAAGGAGGAAGACAATCGTTACGCGCTGGAAGAAATGCGAACGGTGCTCAAGGCCGACGTCCGGCCTGCGGGCGAGATTCGGTTTCCGTTACCACAGTCAGGGTGATGCGCTGGTGTTCGGCTTGCTCGGCATCGTCACCTGATCGAGATCTGCGAGCGATACTTGGAGCACCTCGACCGATTGCTTGCCGCCGGCGAACGCGATGAACAGGCTGCCGTCGTGCTCGATCACGTGCGGGTAGTCGATATGGCGATCGCCGACGAGATAGACGAGCATGTCGAACACGAGCCCGTCGCGGCTCACGGCCAACGTCAGCGGGTCGCGCTTCTTCGGGTTGGAGTTCGACACGAGCACGTAGCGGCCGTCGCTGAGCCGCAGGCCGCTGAGCTTCGATGTGGCATCAGGGAAGTTCGTGCGGACGGGCTTGCTCCAGGTACGGCCGTCGTCGGTGGAGAAGCTGCGATAGAGGTAGCCGCTACGGGCATTGTCGCGAAAGAGCGCCGAGAGGTTACCGTCGGGGAGAATCCACCAATCGGGCTCTTCCGCTTTGAGTTCGGAACTGGTTCCGAACACGGGATACGATTCCCATTGGTCGAGACTCTTCACGCCGCCGACGAGGAACTCGACGCCGGCGGTCTTGTAGTCGTGTCGCCGTCGCGACATCATCCAATTGCCGGTGCGCAGCTTCAGCGGCGGGAAGTTGTTGATGGCGTCTTTGTAGACGAGGCCGGCGTCGTCCCACGCGTCGGTCGCTTTATTGAAGCGGAAGGCGCGCAGTTCCAAGCTTTTGCCGAAGAAGCCGGCCGCTTCGTCGAGCGAAGCCAATGCGAGGAGTTCGCCGTCGCGTTGCCAGAAGCCGCGCGCGATGTAGCGGAAACCTTGGTCGGTGCGGGTGTTGTAGTGCTTCGAGTCGGGCGCCGAGTTCGGAGGAATGGGCGAGAGGAACTTTGGCTCGCTCCATGTGAGGCCGTCCTGGCTCACGGCGTATTTCACGCGTTGGCCGACGCGATCTTCGATGCCCGGCCCGTCGCTCCACATGGCCCAGAAGCGGCCGTCGAAGTGGGTGAGGTAGTTGTGCTGGTTGACGCCTCCGCTGCGTTTGGGGAACTTTTCACCATCGCGTTTCCGCGCCACGTCGCTCACCACGGCATGCTTGCTCGGCACGCGCGGCAAGTGGGCAAAGTCGATCTTGCTCGGGTCCGCGGGAACCCAATCGCCCGCCAACATGAGGGGCGATTCGGGATTCTTCACCGGGTCGGGTCGTTCGACCGCCGAAGCCTGCGAACTGCCGCAGGTTGCCGTGAGGGAGAGGAGAAGCGTTGCAGAAAGTCGGACGATAGGGGGAAGTTGCATGCGTCGTGCCTGACTGCGAGATCGTATTTTATTGTTCACGAGAGACCGGCCGGCATATCTTGATTCCCGACTCAATCCTGCCGAGGAACATACCATGCCCCGATTGCGATTTCACCCGCTCCGTCTGCGCCGCCTGCTCGCGCCGATTCTCACAAGTCTCGTTGCCTGCGTTGCAGCGACGTCGCCTCAGGTTGTACAGGCCGAACTTCGGGCTGGTGCGGCCGTGGTCGACGTGACGCCCGAGCGGTTGCCCGTGCTTGTGAATGGAAGCATGCTCACGCGCTCCGTCGGCAAGGTGAAGACGCGCGTCAATGCTCGGGCGCTCGCTTTGGCCGATGGTCGCGAGCAAGTGGTGCTCGTGGTCGTCGACAGCTGCATGATGGGACGCGAGCTGCTCGACGAAGTGAAGGCGCTGGCCGCGAAACAGACCGGCATTGCGACCGATCGGATGCTCATTTCCGCGACGCATGCGCATAGCGCACCGGCCTCGATGGGCTGCCTCGGCACCGACGCCGATCCGGCCTATGTGCCGTTCCTGCGCGACAAGGTCGTCGAGGTAATAGTCGCGGCGCAGAAGAATTTGGCCCCGGCCCGCGTCGGGTTCGCGTCGGCAAATGCGGCCGATTTCACAGCCGTGCGCCAATGGATTCGCCGGCCCGATCGCTTGGCGGAAGATCCGTTCGGCAACCTTACGGTACGGGCCAACATGCACGCCGGCCGCAATTGGGACGAAGCCGTCGGCGAAGCAGGTCCGGAAGATCCCGACCTGACGCTCATCGCATTCCAGTCGCTCGACGGGCGCCCGTTAGCCGTGTTCGGCAACTTCTCGATGCACTATTTCGGCGATTCCGACATCAGCGCCGATTACTTCGGCTTGTTCTGCGAAGGGCTCAAAGAACGGATCGCCCCGAAGCCGGCGTCAGGAAAGCAGGCGTTCGTCGGGCTCTTGTCACACGGCTGCAGCGGCGACATTTATCGCCGCGACTACACGATTCCCGAGAATCAGCGGAACGACAAAATCTCGATCGAAGACTACACCGAAGGGCTGCTCGATATCGCCGAGGCGGCGTACAAGAAGATCGAATACCGCGACGACGCCGACCTTGCGATGGCCGAACGGCGAATGACGTTACCCTATCGCGTGCCCGACAAGCAGCGGCTCGAATGGGCGGAGCGGATGGTGAAGGCAATGGGAGACCGGCCGCCGAAGACGCAGCCGGAAGTGTATGCTCGCGAGCAATTGTTGCTTCACGCGAAGCAGCGCACGGAGATCGTCGTGCAAGGTTTGCGAATTGGCGATATCGGCATCGCGACGACACCGTGCGAGACTTATGCGATCACCGGGCTGAAGATCAAGGCGGCGAGTCCGCTACGGCACAACATGGTGATCGAACTAGCCAACGGCGGAGACGGCTACATCCCGCCGCCAGAGCAACATCAATTCGGCGGCTACAACACTTGGGCCGCCCGCTCGGCCGGGCTCGAAGTGAACGCCGAGCCGAAGATCACCGAGGCGGCGTTAGAGTTGCTCGAGCGCGTGAGCGGTAAGCCGCGCAGGCCGTGGCAACTTTCCGACGGCCCTGCCGCGCAAGCCGTGTTGGCTGCGAAGCCTGTGGCCTATTGGAGGCTGAACGAATTCACGGGCCCGCACGCGCGCGACGCCTCGGGCCACGAGCGCGATGCCGTCTACGAGCGCGAGATCACGTACTACTTGGCGGGTCCGCATTCCGACGCTTTCTGCAAAGCGGACGAGACGAATCGGGCGCCGCATTTCGTTGGGGCCCGATTGCGCTCGCGGCTCGGTGAATTGAAAGATCGGTATACCGTGGCCCTCTGGCTGTGGAACGGTATGCCCGATGAAGGGCGCGATGTGAGCGGCTGGTTCTATTCGCGCGGGCGCGACCAAGGGCTGGCCGTGCAGGGCGAGCACTTGGGCATCGGCGGCAAGAGCGGCCATACGAGCAAGCTCATCTACATGACCGGCGACGATGCAAAGTCGACCATCGCGGGCAAGACGGCGATCGCGCGGTGGCAATGGACGCAAGTGACGCTGGTCCGCGACGGGGCGCAAGTCCGCATCTATCTCAATGGCAAACCGGAGATCGAAACGACATCGACCGGCGAGTTCCCCGCGGGGCTTGACCAATGGTTCTTCGGCGGCCGGAGCGACAACGATTCCAATTGGGAAGGCCGGCTCGATGAGATCGCCGTCTTTGATCGCCCGCTGACTGCTAAGGAGGTGCAGGCGTTGCAGCCGCGGTAGAGCTACGTCGTTCAGCGTTTGTGACCCAGTGGCGATTCGGCCGAGGTGACGCGCCGGCGCAACTCCGCGGCGCGGCGTTCGGTCGTGGTTAAGTCGTCGACCAAGCGGCGGGCCTCGCGGCAGTCGTTCTCCGTCGGCGCGAATAGCATTCCGACCGACGTCGGGCCTTGTTGCCGGGTCTTGAACGCCTCGATCTCGCGCGTAATGCCGCGCTTGAGTCGCGAGGTGAACGACCAAAGCAGGAGGCCGCTCCAGCCGAGGAGCACGACTCCGGCAGCTAAGAAGAACTCGAACCCGTAGAGCGGCTTCGCCGGCGCGATGCCGAGTTCGGCGATGAGCCAGGAGTCGTAGAGGAAGTTTTTAAGGAAGCGGTAGACCAGGGCGACGACGACGACCGTCAGCATGGTTTCATAGAACAGCCGAATGGCCGTGCCGGCCCGCTCGCGCGACAGGCGTTCGACGGCCTGTTGCAAGTCGACGGCGGCCCGGCCGACGAACTCGCGTGACGCGGCTTCCGCCTGATCGGACACGGCCGTGAACTTCGTTGCCTCGCGCGGCAGCCGAGCTTCGCCGGCGTAGCCGTCGACGATAATCGACGCCGTTCGCAGGTCGCTCTCCGACCACGCTTGCAAAGCGGCCCGTTCCGAAGCTCCCTCGGCGCTGCTCCGCTCACGAAACTGCTTCCAGCGCCGCGAGGTTTCGAACATTCCCCAAAGCGCAAGCTGCGCCGGCGTACGCACGCGCGAAAGACCGTAGCCTGAGAGGAGCGTGCCGAGCGCCTGATAGCCGCGTAGCAAACAGGCGAACGGGCTAAAGCCCCAGCGATCGGTCACTGCGTCGACCAGTCGATCTTCCCATAACCGTCGGCTCCCCGCGAGTTCTTGGCCGACCCGATCGACGAGCAGCGTTGAGAGTTTCGTACGTTGCTCCGTAATGGCGGACTCGAGCGGATCGAGCGTGGCAGCCGCCTCGGCGAGTCGGGCTTGGCAAGCGCGCAACGTTTCATCGACGAGGTCGAGGAAGTTGGCCCGGCGGATGCGCGCCGCCGCGCTGCCGGCAAGTTGCCGTGTGAGAAAGTCGACCAAGCGCCCGAATTCGCCGCGCGGCGCGTGGCCGGCTTTCGATTCGGCCAAGGCCGTCGGAGCGTCGACGAAGAACATTTCCCCCATCGCAAAGTCGTCGGCCAGCACGCGCCGCCAATCTTCGCGGAGGTCGTCATCCTGATCGGCATGAGTCTGTACGAAGACGAGCCGCGCTCCGGAGGCGGCGACCGCGAGTTCGTCCGACACCCGGGCGCTGCGGTACTTCTGCTGGGTCGAAACTACGAGCAGCACGTCGCAATGCGGCAGCAGTTCGCGCAGCCGGGCCAAGTTGGTCCCGGCGGCCGCTCCGTCTTCCGTCGTGTCGGGATCGGGACAATCGATGAGCACCATTTCACGCAAGAGCGGCAGGTCGCGCTCGACGACCCGTACGGCTTCATGCGGGATGCCGAACGTTTCCGGCGCAAGGCCCGGCCGGCTGATGAAGGTCGGTAGCCGCGTCGTCGGACGTTGCCGTCCCGATTCGCTCACTTCGTCGCCGACCAGTGCGTTGACGAGCGTGCTCTTGCCGACGCCGGTGCCGCCGAGCGTGGCGACGACCAGCGGCGCTTCGATCCGCACGCGCAGCGTGGCCGTCCGTTCGAGCAGTCGCTCGATCAGCGTGCGGCAGGCTTGGGCCGCCGGCCAGGAGAACTCGCGGCCGTCCCACTCGCGCAACTGCCGCACGAGGGCGTCGATCTCGGCGAGAAGCTCCAGATGTTCGAGTTCGTGCGACATGCGACGGCGCCGAGGTGAGCGGAGAAGGGGAAGTTCCATGGTACTCGACGAGCGCCGCCGCTGCCGGCGGAGCGGCTAGGCGCATCTGCGTCGCTGCCGTAATCTGGAGAGGTGTCGCCGTCCGTCGCCCGCCGAGTGGTTGCCGTGCCTGAAAAACCCGCCTCGCAAGTATTTCACGTCGAAGAAGCCGAGGTCGGCAAGACGTTGGCGGCGGTGCTGCGCGGCCGGATGCCGCAGCTTTCTTGGTCGCAGGTCGAACGCTTCGTGCGCAATCGGCATGTGATGATTCACGGCAACGTCACCTGCGACGAACGCCGCCGCCTGAAGGAAGGGGAAGTGATCAAGGTGCTGGAGCACCCGACCGCCCCGGCCGCGCGCGAGGAAGATGTCAAGATTCATTTCGTCGACGACTTGGTCGTCGTCGTCGAGAAGCCGGCCGGACTCACTTCGGTGAGGCACGAGGAAGAGCGGCAGTGGAAAGATAGCCGCAAAAATGCGCAGCCGACCTTGGAAGACTTGATCCCACGCATCTTGGCGAAGCGGGAGAAGGGAAATCGCCTTCCCAAGAAGGCGGATAAACCTTGGAAGAAATTGAAAGACGGCGACCAGCGCGCTCCGTCACGCACGCATCCGGTGCGGCCGGTCCATCGGCTCGACCGCGAGACGAGCGGGCTGATGGTCTTCGCGCGGACCGTGCCCGCCGAGCGGCATCTCGGTTTGCAATTTCGGGCCCACACGACTTACCGTCGCTACTTGGCCGTGGTCGAAGGGGACGTGCGCGAGCAGACGATCACGCTCCGTCTGATTCGCGACCGCGGCGACGGCCGTCGCGGCATTACCGACGACCCGACGAGCGGCAAGGCTGCCGTGACGCACATCACGCCGGTGGAGAAGCTCGGCAACTATACGCTGGTCGAGTGCCGCCTGGAGACGGGCCGCACGCACCAGATTCGGATTCATCTCGCGGAGATCGGCCATCCGCTGTGCGGCGAGAAGGTCTATCGGCAGCCGCTCTTTAAGCCGGCGCTGCCCGACAAGAGCGGAGCGCCGCGCCTCGCGCTGCATGCGGCGGAACTCGGCTTCGTGCATCCGGCGACCGGGGAAGAGATGCGGTTTACGATGCCGCCGCCGGTCGACTTGCAGAAGTTCTTCGCGAAGTTGCGCAAGGGGTCGCCCGGGTGACCACCGACGCGTCGCTACCGCTCTCCGGTTTGCGGGTGCTCGATCTCTCGCGCATTCTCGCCGGCCCGGTCTGCACGCAAGTTCTGGCCGACCTCGGGGCTGACGTCGTGAAGGTGGAGCGCCCCGGTGCGGGGGACGACACGCGACAATGGGGCCCGCCGTTTCTGGAGCCGAGCGCGGAAGAAGCGGCCGCCGGTCGGCCCGGCCCTAGCGCTTATTTCCTGTCGTGTAATCGTGGGAAACGTTCGCTCGCGCTCGATCTGGCGAAGCCGGAGGGCCGCGCAGTGCTCGACGACTTGCTCCGCGCGGCCGACGTGATGCTGGAGAACTTTCTACCGGACGCTTCGGAGCGCATGGGCCTGACGCCCGCGCGATTGCGAACGCTCAACCCGCGGCTTGTGAGTTGTGCAATCTCCGGCTTCGGACGGACCGGTCCCTTGCGCGAAATACCGGGCTACGACTTAGCCATTCAAGCGTCCGCGGGATTGATGTCGATCACCGGCGAGCCGGACGGCGCTCCAATGAAGGTGGGGGTCGCGATCAGCGACATCGTCACGGGGCTCTATGCTACGATCAGCGTCCTCGCCGGGTTGATCGGGCGCGGCGCCCGGGGCGAAGGGCGCGCGTTTGATGTCGCGCTGGCAGATTGCACGCTCGCGTCGCTGGTGAACGTGGTGCAAAGCACGCTCGTTACGGGTCGCGCTCCGTTGCGCTACGGCAACGCCCATCCGCAGATTGTGCCGTACGAAGCGTTCGCTACCGCTGACGGACACATAGTGCTGGCCGTCGGGGCCGATCGACAATGGCGGCGATTCTGCGAGGCGATCGGTCGCGGCACCTGGGCCGAAGATGCTCGGTTTGCCACGAACCCCGCTCGCGTGGCGAATCGCGCGGTATTGGTGCCGCTCGTGGCGCACGTAATGTGCGAACGTACGACGGCCGATTGGGAAACGTTGCTCGCGTCGGCCGACGTGCCGCATGCGCGCGTGGCCGGCATCGACGAAGCGGTTGCAGCACCGCAAACCGCAGCCCGCGAGATGGTGCGGGAAATCTTCGACTCGGCGGGACGCAAAATTCGTGTGGTCGGCAGCCCGATCCATTGGCCGGAGCGCCCGCCGGCGCAAGCTTCAGCCCCGCCGCAACTAGGCGAACATTCCGTGGAAGTGTTGCGAGAATGGTTGGACTACAATGACGAGCGGCTTCAAGAATTGCACAACACGGGAGTGCTAGATTAAATGGCAGGCTGGAACGACGACGACAACGAACCCGAAGCAACGCTGCCGCCGCCGCGGATGGTTTCCGGCAAGCTGGTGATCCTGATCGTCTGCATTCTTGGTATCGGCGGCGCAGCGACCGGTTGGCTATGGACGTACAACCAGCAGCGGATGCCGCGTGAATTCTGGGGTTATCAAGCTTGGGTCATGCTGGCGCGTGCCCCGGTCGTGACGGCGCTTCAGCTCGATCCGGAACCGGCGGCTGCGCCCGGCACGCCTCGCGCCGAGTGGTATGAAGGGTTGGTCGTGGTGCCGCTCGATCCGGCCGACGGGGCACGCTACGTCGTCGCTAAGTTGGAACGGGTGGAGAAGTCGCCGGGGTTATCGCTGGCCGATCAGAGCACGTCGCTCCGCGAAGCGCTCGGCTTTCATCGCAGCTTTTTGTGGGATTCGAAAGCGGGAGAGTTGCAAGAGCCGGTCTGGCGCTACGGACTGGTGTTTGCCGACGAAGCCCCCCCTGCCCCGCCCGCCGCTTCTGCAACGGCCACGGCTACCGCGACGGCGAGTCCTAGCACGACACCCAGCGCGACCGCCGCCCCGAAGCTACCGCCGAAGAGCGTTACGATTCTCTTCGACGCCGACTGCAAATTTGTGCGATTGCAAGACGTTGATAAAACCGTAGTGCTGCATCCCAGCGTCGGTGAGCAGTTTCAGAAGTTCTTTGCAACGATGTTTCCCGCCAAGAAGTAGCTCAGCGACCGCAACACTGTTAAGCGTCGCCGCGTGCGAGCGCCGCAACGATTGCGTCGACGTCGTAAACGCAGCCTCCCCACGTGCCGCCTCCTCGGGCCTGTAGCGCGGCCCAAAGTCGCGTGTCGTCGGGCAAGTCGTCGTCGGGCTTGAGGTCGCCGCGTAGCGGGCGTTCGGAGAGGATCATGGCACCGACTTCCGGCGTAAAGCGATGCTCGACGCCGGCCGGGTCGCGTTCGCCGACGAAATCGACTGTGCCGACGAGCTTGTTGCGGTCAACGATGATCTGCACGATGTCGCCGTCGCGTAGTTTTCCTAGCGGGCCGCCGGCCAAAGCTTCCGGGCCCACGTGCCCAATGCAAGCGCCGGTGCTGACGCCGGAGAAGCGGGCATCAGTGACCACGGCGACTTCGCGGCCGAACGAAAGGTGCTTGAGCGCGGAAGTGATTTGGTAGATCTCTTCCATGCCGGAGCCCATCGGGCCGCGCCCGCAGAGCACCAGCACATCCCCCGGCTTGATCGGTTCGACCGCCGCGCCCTTCGCACCGGCTCCCTTAATGGCGGCGACGGCGTCTTTCTCACGTGTAAACACGCGAGCCGGGCCGGTCTTGCGATAGACGCCGTCGGCGTCGACCACGCGGGCGTCGATGGCCGTGCTCTTGATGACGGAGCCTTCCGGCGCGAGATTGCCGCTCGGAAAGCAGACGGTGCTGGTGAGTCCGCGCTCGTGAGCTCGCGCGGGGGTCATGATCACGTCGTCGGCGTAGACGCCGTCACGCTCGCGCAGCAGTTCGCGTAGCTTTGCGCGGCGTTCCGACTTTTCCCACCACGCGAGCACGTCGCCTAGCGGAATGCCGGCGGCCGTTAGAACGTCGAGATCGAGCAAGCCGAGCCCGCGCAATTGCAGCATGATTTCCGGCACGCCGCCGGCGAGGAATACGCGGACCGTCGGATGGCCGACGGGGCCGTTCGGTAGGGCGTCGACCAAACGGGGCGTCGTGCGGTTGACGGCGTTCCAATCGTCGACCGTCGGGCGTCGGAGGCCGGCCGTAAACGCGACGGCCGGAATGTGCAGCAACAGGTTTGTGCTACCGCCGCAGGCCGCGTGGACGACCATCGCGTTGCGCACTGCGGCTTCCGTGAGAATGTCGCTCAGCTTGATGCCGCGACGGGCTTGTTCGAAGAGGGCTCGCGCGCTGCGTCGGGCGGCGTCGAGCCAGATCGGTTGCCCGCTGGGAGCGAGCGCGGAATGCGGCAAGGCCAGTCCAAGCGCTTCGGCCACGACTTGGCTAGTGGCTGCGGTTCCTAAGAATTGGCAACCTCCGCCGGGTGATGCGCAGGCACGGCAACCGAGGGCCGCCGCTTCTTCGAGCGAGATCTCGCCGTGCGCGAAGCGGGCGCCGATCGACTGGATCTTGCCCGCATCTTCCCCTTCGGTCGGCGGAAGCGTCACGCCGCCCGGCACCAGCACGCATGGGAGCGACCGTGCGCCGGCGAGCGCCATCATCATGGCGGGAAGTCCTTTATCGCACGTGGCGACGCCAAGCACTCCGCGGCGCGTCGGCAACGAACGAATGAGCCGGCGCAAGACGGTCGCGGCATCGTTGCGATACGGCAGGCTATCGAACATGCCGGTCGTCCCTTGCGAGCGGCCGTCGCACGGGTCGGATACGAAGGCGGCAAACGGCACGCCGCCGGCTTGCTTCAATTCGCGGGCCGCGGCTTGCACAAGCAGCCCGACTTCCCAGTGGCCGGTATGGTAGCCGAGCGCAATGGGCGTACCGTCTTCGGCGCGCACGCCCCCTTGGGTGCTGAGCAGCACGAACTGCGGCCCGAGCATTTCCTGCGGCGGCCAGCCCATGCCGGCGTTTTGCGTGAGACCGAACAGGTCGCCGCTCGGAGCGTCGCGGAGCATTTCGGCCGTCAGCGGTAGCGCGCCTTGCGGACCGGCGGCGCTGGTTTGCACGTCGAGCAGCGCGGCGTCGGCGGAGTCGAGAATTTGGGCGGTGGAGAACTGGGGCATGAGATCGCCGGCTCTAGTTTCGATAAAACGACGTCGAGAAAAAGGCTTCGCCGTCAGACCATCTTAACAGACGCGACTGTTAAGCGTCGCTCGCCGCCGCGCCGTAAAACGCTTCCGCCGCGAGGCCGGTGCGGGCTTGCACGAGGGCGACGATCGCGTCCACCTCGGCATTCGTGAGCGGGGCGACATAGCTTTCGGCCGGACGACGTGCGACGGTGTAGACCTGCACGAGCTTGAGCTTGCCGCCGGCCGTGGTGATTTCGTTAAGCCGATCACAGAAGGCTTCCAGCTCGGCGGCGGGGGGAGCTTCGCCGGCGACGCGCATGAAGAGGGCCTGAATCACGAGCGGCCGCACCTTCGCGGCGGCCGAGATGTTGTCGACGATTTGGCGGAACGGAATGACCGTGCGATCGACGAGCTTAAAGTAGTCTTCGGTACCGGCTTCGAGCTTGGCCCAAATTTCGCCGTTGTTTTGGTCGAGGATTTCCAATCCGCGCTCGACGACCGGCCGATGGAACATGCTCGCATTCGTGATCAGTACGAGCTTCACATCGTCGAGCTTGTGCTTGCGCTTCAGTTCCGCGCAGGCGGCGATGATCTCGTCGAAGTTGCGATAGGTCGTCGGTTCGCCGTCGCCGGAGAAGGCGATGTCGTTCAAGCGTCGCAAGTGCGCCGGCGTCGCGGAGAACTTGCCTTGCTCGTAAAGCTTGCCGCTCGCTACGAGGTCGAGCATGTGATCAAGCTCGTCGAGCAATTGGCTCATGTCGACGAACTTTGTTTCCGCCGCGCTGACGCGATCGACCTGACAATAGATGCAATCGAAGTTGCAGACTTTGTCGGGATTGAGATTCACCCCGATGGAGACGCCGCCGCTGCGACGACTGACGACCGGATAGACGAACCGGTTCGTCTCAAACGATCGGGGATGCGAGGTGAAGAGGGACATAAGAGTTATGAGTCGGGAGTTATGAATTATGAGTTGCGGAACAAAAGCCTTCCCGCGTCATAACTCCCAATTCATAACTCATAACTTCCGCAACCGGGAGAACTCGTCCATCGTCACCGTCGTCAGCGAGCTGTCTGGTAGTCGCAAGACGATCAGGTCGCAAAACGCTTTGTCGTCCATGTTGCGGCGGAAGTGCAGGCCTTGGCGGCGGCGCTCGATGCGCTCGACCGTGCCGACCGTGGTCGTCGACCAAACCTTGAGGCCGACCTTGACCTCGTGGGTGATCTCGACCCGATCGCCCTCGCGCAACGAATTCACTTCGTCGCGGGTCGTAAGTTCGCTGCGCTCGGTAACGCCCGGTGCCGGAGTACCCGGCGCGATGGGAAGATTGCTCATATCCGTATTGTTCCCGATGCGATCCCGGGAGGCAACCGGCGGAGCGAGTCCGCCGGCGGCCTCTTAATCGATTTTTTAGACTTCTTTCGCCTTGATCCAACTCATGAGGCGGCGGAGTTGCTTGCCGACGACTTCGATCGGATGGTTCCGTTCGCGGCGGCGCGTGGCCTTGAACGCCGGGGCGTTCGCCTTGTTTTCCAACAGCCAATCGCGGGCAAATTGGCCGCTTTGGATTTCGTATAGGATCTTCTTCATTTCCTTCTTCGTCTCTTCCGTGACGATCCGCGGGCCGCGCGTGTAGTCGCCGTATTCGGCCGTGTTCGACACGCTGTAACGCATGTAGTTCAAGCCGCCCTGGTAGAAGAGATCAACGATCAGCTTGAGCTCGTGCATGCATTCGAAGTAGGCCATTTCCGGTTGGTAGCCGGCTTCGACGAGCGTCTCGTAGCCGGCCTTCACCAGCGCGCTGACGCCGCCGCAGAGCACGACTTGCTCACCGAAGAGGTCGGTTTCGGTTTCTTCGGCAAACGTCGTCTCGATGACGCCGCCGCGGGTGCCGCCGATGCCCTTGGCGTATGCGAGGCCGATCTTCCGAGTTTCTTCGCTCGCGCCGTTGCTCAAAGCGATGAGGCACGGCACGCCGCCCCCCTTTTCGAACTCGCTACGCACCAAGTGGCCGGGGCCTTTTGGGGCGACGAGCAACGCATCGTGGCCGGCGGGCGGTTCGACTTGGCCGAAGTGGATGTTGAACCCGTGCGAGCACATCAAGATGGCGCCCTTCTTCAGGTTCGGCTTGATGTCGGCGCGGTAGACGTCTCCCTGCACTTCGTCCGGCAGGAGAATGTTGATGACGTCGGCGGCCTTCGTGGCGTCGGCGGCCGACATCGGCTTGAACCCGTGGCTCACGGCCAGGTCGTAGTTGGGGCTGCCCGGGCGCTGGCCGATGATGACGTTCAGGCCCGAGTCGCGGAGGTTCTGGGCTTGAGCGTGCCCTTGGGAGCCGTAGCCGATGATGGCAATGGTCTTTCCCTTAAGGGCGGCGAGATCGGCGTCTTTGTCGTAATAAATCGTGGCGGGCATGGTGGGGGTTCTTCGTTCGAGGTTCTTAGTTCTTGGTTTGTATATTTAGCCGCCGAGCTCGACTCGGCGCGCCGACTGAGTTCGAAGCGCGACTTAAACCGCCGCTTCCGAAGGTTTCGCACAGCGGACCATCGCGATGCGTCCGGTTCGCACAACTTCCTTGATGCCGTAGGGACGCATCAATTCGATGAACGCTTCGATCTTCCGCTCTTGGCCGGAGATCTCGACGATCACTTCCGTACCGCCGATGTCGACGACGCGGCCGCGGAAAATGTCGGTCAGTTCCTTGACGGCGCTCCGCTGCAAGCCGGGTTCGGCCGAGACCTTGATGAGCATCAGATCGCGTTCGACGTAATCGCGGGAGCTAATGTCGTCGACCTTGACGACCGTGACGATCTTCGCCAGCTGTTTGCGGACCTGTTCGAGCACGGCATCGTCGCCGACGATGACGAACGTCATCCGCGAAAATTCAGGGTTTTCCGTAGCACCGACGGCCAAACTGTCGATGTTGTAGCCGCGCGATGCGAGCATGCCCGAGATGTGCGCAAGCACGCCCGGGAGGTTCTGCACGACGGCCGACAGCACATGACGCATGACGAACTCCGCAAATTAAAGAAACTACTAGCTTAGTCACGACGCGGATACTCGACAAGGCGGGGGCCCGTGAGGTTCGGGCCTTGGGAAATGGGGCAAATGCCGCGGAATTTGCGGCGTTTACGGGTGCCGCCCCACGGCGCTGCGAGAGTTAGGCAAACCGTGCCGCGTACGCTTCCGCTTGCGCGGCGAAATCGAGGCCGACGCGCGCGGTGAGGGCGTCGCGCAATTGCCGCGTGAACGGGCCGAGGTTGCCGTCGCCGATTGGGCGGCCTTCGAGCGTGCGGGCGTGGATGATGCCGATGCTCGTTGAGGTGACGAACGCCTCATCGGCGGCCAGCGCGTCGTCTAAGGTGACATCGGTTTCGCGCGCGGCAATCGCGAGTTCTTCGGCGAGTTCGAGCACCGTGCGGCGCGTGACGCCGGAAAGGATGTTGCGCGTCGTCGGCGTGAGGAGTTCGCCCTTACGCACGAAGAAGACGTTGCCCGTGGTTCCTTCGGTGACAAAGCCGTCCGGGTCGAGCAACATCGCCGTCGAGCCGCGCAGCTTGGCGTCGGCTTGCAGGTTTGCGAGTTGGTAGTGAACCCGACTGCGGCATTTGATCGAGGCGCTGAGGAGCCCGTGCGGGAGCGAGCGCTGATCGGGGACGACGAGGTCGATGCCCGAGGTGTAGGCGGGGGCGAGCTGCGCCATTTTCTCCGCCAGCGGATAGCAGGCGACGATCACGGTTGCGCGGAGTTCGTCGGGAGTGAAGTACGCACGGAAGCCGGAGGCGGGACCGCGCGAGACGTCGTGTAGGATCGTCCAATCAACGTCGGCCGCTTCCGTCGGCTGGTTGCGGGCCAGTACGTCGAGCGTGATTTCGGCGAGTTCGTCGCGCGTGAGGCCAGGTTGGATGCGCAGCGCGGTCAGGCTGTTCCAGAGTCGCTCGAGGTGATCGTCTAAGCGAAACGGCCGGCCGTTGTAAGTGCGCGTCACTTCAAAGGCCATGTCGCCGACTTGTAGCGCGGAGTCGAAGATCGAGACCTTCGCATCGCGCTCGGGAATGATGCGGCCGTTGAAGTAGCAGACACGTTCGGACATTCTTTACTCGACTCCCCCGGCGCGATGGACAAGTTCTTTCAATTCGTCGATCTGACGAACCACGCGGTCGACTTGGCGTTCGAGATCGTCGCGCATGATGCGGGCGCGGTTCTTGATTTCGTCGCTCCCCTTGATGATGGAGTCGGCGTATTTGTTGATTTGATCGAAGTCTTCGTAACGCTTTTGGATCGCAAGCAGAGCCTTGTCGACGGTGGTGAAATCGACCTGTTGGGCCTGCCGTTCCGCTTGGGCTCGGCTGCACAAGGCGCGGGCCACGGTGAGGCCGAGCTTGAGGAAGATGTCGGTCGTGGCGTCTTCAGCGTCCCAGATCACGAACACGTCGTCGCCGAAACGCGAGATCGGCTCCAGACCGGTGGGGGCCGTTTTCTTGGAGTAGACGAACATTCCGATCCGCGCGTCGCGGTTCTTGCGTCCTTCTTCGATTTCGGCCCGGGCCTGCCGCAGATCGAAGCCGACCACTTCTTTGGCTTCGATGCAAATGCGCGCGCCGGCCGCCGCGTGCTCGGGGCCGAGTTCGACGAGGCAGTCCCCCTTTTTGCAATTCTTGATCAGCCCGGTGGAGTTGCCGGTGAACTCGACCATGTCGTTCGACTGCCGGCAAAGGTCTTGCAGGAACGTGTGCATGGCCTGTTCGAATACCAGGCCGTGCCGGGTCGTCTGCTGGTCGGCTTGCTTCTTCGCCGTGATCGTGGCGATGGCGACCTTCACTTCTTCCTGAAACTCGCGATTCGTTTTCGACTGCGCGTCGAGAATCGTCACGAGTTCGCGCTTCAGGCGAGCCAGAGCCGAGGTGTCGCTATCGAGTGTGAGATTGTCGTGGATGGCCGCATCGGCCGACTTGAGCATCTTGGTCAGACGCGAAAGGGCGGAGTTCTCGTTGTCGAGTGAGAACTCGCTGGAGATTGTTTGCTGAGCCGTGGTGACGTTCTTTACCAGTCGGCTCAGGGCCGAGTCTTCCGCGTCGAGCGAGAATTCTTTGACGACCGCATCAATGCGACCTTGCAGGTTTTCGGTAAGTTTTCCTTGGTTGGTCGTGAGTTCTTGGACGAGCCGGGCCAACGCGCCGTCGCGGTTGTTGAGAGAAAACTCTTTCAGCACCGCGTCGCGTTGTACTTCCAGTTGCTTGCCGAACGTATCGCGCAAGGCGGCCAAGAGCCCTTCCGCTTCGTGCGGGCTGAGCCGCTTCATCAGCGGGCTTTCGGTGCCGAAGTGGGCCGAAAGGGTTTTGGCGAGTTGCGAATCGTCGACGCCGATCTGGCGTCGCAACACCTGCTCCAATTCGCCGTCGCGCTTGATCAGTCGTTCGACGCGGTCTTGAAACCGGCCGTTTTGCGGGTCGAAGTATTCCTGCAACGTACCGGAGAGCCGTGTTTGCATGCTGCCGGCATGTTCGCGCAATTGGCTTTGCAGCGCCAGCAACATCCGCTCGCATTCGCCGCGCACGGCCGAGGTATCGATTTGTCCTCGTGCTTGGCCGAGCGCCAGTACGCCGATGCGCAAGGCACGACGGGCGAAACTCTCACGATCGGGTCCGTCGGCATGTTGCACCAGCGCCGCAATGGTCTCCGGGTCGTCGACCGTTAGTTCGAGGAAGAGTTCCGAAGGGTGCGAGCGCTCGTTCAAGGCGTAGGCGGCAGATTCCAAAGGAAGAGTGTCGGACACGGCGGCATCCTTTCGCGACGGGACGATTCCTTAGAGGCCCGTTCACCAGAAGTGAACGTGTGTTCAATATGGCGAAACGCGTTCCGTGTTTCAAGCCGATGCGAAAGACCGTCTAAGCTTCCCAGTTGCGCATTTGCTGCAAGGCTTCGTCCCAGGTGAGCCTCACGCGGGGAATACGCTCGTGCAGGTTTGGGGGAATCGCCGAGCGGCGGTCGGTTTGGGCCTGCACGCGGCGAGCTTCGTCTTCCAGGGCCAAGAGCCAAGCCGGGACGTCGAGCCCGGAGCCGCAGGGGTTGTCGGTGAATTCGAGCAACTCTTGTTCAAGCAGCGAAAACGCCGTGTGGTCGCCGTCGGTGCGGAGTTCGACGACCGACGGGCGTACCAACGCGCGCAACCGGTCGACGGCCAACGGCCGCACGAAGCGTTCGCCGAGCCGATCGGAAATCGTCGGCAGCCGCACGCCGTATTTGCGCGTGAGTTCGCGCAGTTGCGCGATGTTCCAATCGGCCGCCTCGCAGGTACGGTCGGTGACGGCACGGCGCCAAAGTTCGGCCGTGGCCGTTTTCTGCCGGCGCACCAGCACTTCATGCACCATCATCACCGGCCGCAAATTCCAGGCGAAGCGCTCGTAGCCGAGGCGCAAGCGGAGGAAGTCGAGGAGGATGTAAAGCATGTCCCCCTGATCGCTCTGCGTCGTCGTGCTGTTGTAATCTTTGAATTCGGCGTAGTTCTCGATGAGCGTCTCGATCACGATGCTCAGCAAGTCGACGGCTTCGACGCGCGGGATGTCCTTATCGAGTGCGTCGAGCAGAGCCGGCCGCGCTTCCGCATCGTCGTCTTCTTCCAAACGTTTCAAATACGTATCGACGCGCTGGTGCAGCACCGCGCGGAGGTTGCCGAGATTGAGGAACTTCGGCGTGAAGAGGTCGCGGCCGTAGCGCTTGATGAAATCGACCAGCGCCTCCCAACGTTTCTTATCGGTCGCCTTCTCCAGCGACGAGAGGCGCAGGCTGCGCGAGTGCGTATTCCAACGTTTGAGCCAAGCTTCCGTGAGCGATTGCAGGCCCTCGAAGAGCTCGGCGGAATGATCGACGTCTTCGCCGTAGCTCGGTTGCGGGGTGTTGAACTCGATGGCGTCGATCAAGGCATGGACCGACGCTTCGAAGCCGACTTGGAACAGGCGATCGAATTCCGTCACCGCCCCTTCGCCCGTCGGTCGATGCCGTTCCATCAATTGAGCGACCGAGACGAGCCGGAAGCCTTCGGAAAGGAGTCCGGCGCGGGGCATCGCTTGCAGCAGGATCACCGCCGCCGATTGCACGCTTTGCGCCTCGACGATGTCGCGCGGCTTACCCCCTTTGGAGAGCGGCACGTAGAGAATGGGCTGCTCCGACAACGTGCTCCGCAGCCGCGGCATGGCTTCAACCAGCGCCGTGCGGTCGCCGCGCTTCAGGCCGCGCACGACGTCGACAAATCGGGCCGACCATTCCACAAGGTCGCAATCGGCCGGCAGCACGTCGAGGGTCGCCAACAAAAACCGACCGGCTTCGATCGTCTCGACGGCCGCGACGATGACGCGCGCCTCAAGATCTTCCTTCACTTGACGACGGCGATCGTACTCGACGAGCGAAGCATGCGTGCCGCGCGGCGTCGGCAGCTTGTGGGCATGCAATTGATCGAGCAGATGGAGCAGTCCTCGGCGATTGGCTTCGGCTTGCCGATACCAGCCTTCGAGCCGATCGACGTCGAACTGCAGGGTATCGGTTCCGGCAGCGACGGTCGACGCGCCGATGGCGACCGTCTTCCAAAGCCGCGCGGCCGTTTCGATGAGCGCCAAACGCGTAATCAGTCGCTGTGCTTCGAGTTCGAGTTCGTACTCGCCGGGCTCGGAGTCGTCGCCGGAGACCGTGTTTCCTTCGTTGCCGTCGCGCGTGCTGTCGCGATAAGTGACGTCTTCATACGCGGCGCCGAAGAGCGCTTGGTCCTCCTCGTCGTCGCCGTCGACCGATTCCAATTCGTCGCCGAGCGTCTTGCCGGGGCGCGGTCGTCGACCTTCGGCGGAGAGCTCGAAACGCGGCACCGACCAATTCTCATCGGCGTTGGCTTCGAGATAGTCGAAGAATTTTGCGATGAGTTCGCGACGCAAAGCGGGAGTCGTGAGGCCCGGCGCTTCTTCGAAGCTGAGCATCTCGTGTAGCCAGCGCGTCGCCAAGGTGTGGAACGAGAAATCTCCTTCCACCAGCGGAAGTTCACCGAACCGACTGAGCCATTGCATCAGTAGGCCCATCGCCGCGACGTAGTTGCGCTTATCGAGCAAGGTCTCGACGACGAGCGCATATGTTTTGGGGCTCGTGAAATGGTCGACGTGCTTGCGCCAAAATTGGATGTCGCCCGAGGCCGCGCCTCCGCCGCGATGCCAAGCGCCGAGCGCTTCAGCGACTTGTTCGGCCGATTGCACGGCGTCGTTGCCGCTGACCGGATCCACGCCGGAGACCGTGGTGGAGGCGAACTGGTCCCACCACTCGGCAAGCGACCCGAGGAGATTTTGCAAACGTGATTGCAGGTCGTGTTCACCGGCCGCCGCGGCTTCGCCGACAAGCCGCACCATCAGCGCGAGGATCCGCTTCACGAGGTGCACGAGTACATCGACGCGATGGTCGCGGACGGTGTTTTCCAGCGACGGAAAGAGGCTGAATTGCCCCTGAAAGCCGAGCATGTTCCAAGGATCAACGAGTGCCCCGCATTCGATGGCGCGGTGCAACAAGGCGACCGCTTCGGGCACTTCCGCCGATGCGGGAACCAGTTGACCGCGGTCGACGAGCTGATGAATCGTCGTGATAACGCCGTTGATTTCGCACAACATGCGTGCCGAAGCGACGGGAACGATCTGTGCTTGCCGGCGGCCGGCGTCGGCGTAGCCCATCTTGGCGAAGAGCTGTGCCAGGTGAACGTGCTGCAATTGGATGGCGCGCAGGCGGGCGAGCCGTTGATTGAGATGTTGTCGCGCACCGCCGAACGGTTGGCGAAGCGTTTCACTTTCCGCGCGGAGCCGGTCGCCGTGCGGGCCCGGCACTTTGCTGAGGAGGCGATTGTAAAAATCTTCGCGGCAACGAACGATGCGCGGCAGCAACGTCGATAGCGTCACGCTGGAGTCGTGCGCATCAGGCCCGTTGCCGCTCACGGCCGATGCCATCAGCATGGTGCCGGCCAAAACGGCGCCGGCTTCGAACAACACTTCCTCCGACGGAAGCTCGTGTTGGTCTTGCGTGCGCTGAAACACGGCATCGAGCGTGACTTCTTGGAGGACGAAGCGTCGGTAACGACCGCGACCGTCGATGCGATGCGGATCCCACTGGCCGAAGTGGTAATTCGGCCGCTTATTGACCGGATGATCAAAGTCGTAGGCCCTGGGATCGACGGCCAACTCTTCTAAAAGCGCCGGATCGAAGTAGGCGCGCGTCAGGACGTCGGGGTCCGTCGAGCGCAAGATCGCAAGTGCTTGTTCGAGTACGGGACGGTAGTGGTCGTGCGCGAATCCGGCGCCGTCGAGATAGAGCGGCAACGGCGCGACCCACTCGTGCTCATACGGTTCCAGCTTCCGTTCGTTTTGCAGCACGGCGGTCGGGCGATGACCAAGGAAATCGTTCAGCTTGGCGAGCGTATGCGGAACGAGTTCGTCGTCGTCGATGCCGGCGACGCGGAAGCGGAGCACGGTTTGCAGAATCCGCGCCGTGAAGTACGGGCGAAACAGATCGTCGTCGGGCTGATGAAACAGTAGATCGCGATGAAACGATCGGTAGGCGGGGATCACGTGGTCGAACGTGGAGTTCAGAACTCCCTCGGCCTGCTCGATGCTACGGAATGCCGGCTCTTCGGCGGCGAGGCGAACTGCTTCTGCACGAAGCCAATCGGCGAAGAGTCGCCAGAGGGGCGGCGTTTCCGCGGCGCGCGATGCGGCGGCATGCAGCGGCTGGCGGCCATTGCTCAGGCGGAGAAACGCTTCGTTCACGGCCCGATAGAACTTGGCGTCCGGCGGACCTTCCGAGAAGTTGAGATAACCGACGATTTCCTGGCTCAGCGAGCGCTCCGGCGGCGTCACGTTCGCTAAATCCATGATCTCATCGTCGCCGACCGGGGAAAATCGTTCGGAATGGCCCTAAATTGCCGCTTCGAACGTGGTTATGAGCAATTATCATAGAATCCTCGGCTCACATCCGCCATTGCCCCCCGTCTTTACGGGGGCGTGGTGTTTCAAAGGCCGATTTTCCTCGGCACGGCGGCCGGTTGCATCGCATAATTTCGTTACGGCGCTCGCGTCCAAAAGGCGGAACAAAGTTCCGCGTCGTGCGGAACGTCGTTTCGGTCGGCCTCACATCAATCCGAGTCACTTCGCAGCAAGTAGGCGGTCATGACAAACGGGATCTTTTCCGGCGTATTGACGACGTCGATGTTCTTCCGCACGGTGTCCTTCGGCATCCTGTTCGTCGGCGCCGCGCGACCCAGCGCCGCGCAGTCGGGCACGGAGCTCATTTCGAATCCGGTTGCGCAACAGCTCGGGCTCGAGCGCATGTGGTCGACGGCCCTACGCGTTGATCCGGCGCGCGGACGCGTGGAAAACGTCGTTGTTCATCGCGGCTTGATCGTCGCTCAAACGAATACGGCGCTTCTGCAGGGGATCGACGCCGAGACGGGACGCACCTATTGGGTGACGGAGATCGGCAAGGCGAACTACCAGACGCAAGTGCCGGCGGTGAACGACAAATACGTAGCCGCCACCAACGGCGATACGCTGTATCTGCTCGACCGTTCGACCGGCGCCGAGATTTGGTCGCAACGGTTGGGCAACGCTCCCTCGGCGGGACCGGCAATTAGCGACGACCGAATTTACGTGCCGCTCGACGGCGGTCTGCTCGAAGGCTACAAGATCAAGCGCGAACGATTGCTCGACCACGTGCCGACGCGCTTCAGCGGCACGGGGGGTACTCCGCAATCGCCGGTGACGGTCGGCAATCGAGTGCTTTGGACGACCGACAAAGGCTACGTCTACTCACGCGAGCAAGCAAAAGAGCTGATCCAGTTTCGTTTCCGCATGAACGACGCGGCGACGGCCGCGCCTTTGTACATGTCGCCGTTCGTCTATGCCGCTTCGCGCAGCGGAACCGTTTATTGCCTCGACGAAATTACGGGTTTGGACGTTTGGCAAGCCGGCGGCGTCAATTCGTTTTCGCGCCCGCTCATCGCCATCGACGGCAAATTGTTCGCCATTTCGGAAACGGGCCAAATGTTGCGCCTCAATCCGCTGACCGGCATTCAAATGTGGTACACGACCGGCATCGCGAAATTCTTGGCAGCCGGTGCAAAGAACCTTTACTTGCTCGATGCGCAGGGAAGGTTGCAAGTGCTTGACGCCGAGACGGGAGGACGCCGCGGCTCCATGCCCGTTGCGGGCATCGATCTGACCGTGCGCAATACGTCGAGCGATCGCATCTATTTGGGGACGTCGACCGGAATGTTGCAGTGTCTGCGGGAACGTGCTCAATCGAAGCCGCTGGAACATACGGCCGGATTCGCAATTGCACCGAAGCCGAAAGAGGGTGCCCTGGCGCCTGCGGCTACCGATGCCGCGCCCGCGGCCGACGTTCCGGGCTCGCCATTTGGAACGCCCGCCCCCACGCCTGCCGCACCTGCCGGCGAGCCTTCGGCAAATCCGTTCGGAAGCTAACGCAATCCCCTTCGCGACGCATGCGAGCTACGTCGTCGCGTGCTTCTTAACGCGGCCCGTGACGTAGAGGTCATCGCCGAGTTGCCGCCATCGCACGTCGTCGAGCAGGCGTGCGTCGGCCATTTTGGCGAGGCCGCGGCCCGCGACCGGCGCCGGCGCTTTCGCGCCGCCGATCAGTTTTGGTGCGACGAAGGCGTGGACTTCGTCGATCTCGCCGAGGTCGAGGAAGGTGCCGAAGACGTGAGAGCCCCCTTCGACCAGAAGGTTCGTGACCCGACGCCGACCGAGTTCGTCGAGCAAGGCGGCGAGGCGATCGGTGCGCGACGCACCGGTCAGCGTGAGCACTTCGACCTTCGCGGCCTGCAGTCGTGTGATGTTGGCCTGCGGCGCCGCGGCGGACGTGGCAACCATGAGCGGCGCTTCGGCGATCGAGCCGACGAGTCGGCCGGCGGTATGCAGCGCTGCGTGATCGTCGACGACGATGCGCAGCGGCACGCGCAGCCCCGGCGGGCGTACGGTGAGTTGCGGATCGTCGGCCTTGGCGGTACCTGCGCCGATGAGAATGGCGTCGCAGCGACCGCGCAGCTCGTGGACGACGGCCCGCGACGCTTCGCCGGAAATCCAGCGGCTATCTCCCGTCGCCGCGGCAATTCGGCCGTCGAGCGTCATCGCCCACTTGGCGATGATCCAAGGTCGACCGCGCTCGAGCAATTTAACATAGGGAGCGTTCAGCCGCCGTGCCGACGATTCGAACAGCCCGCTTTCGACGGCAATGCCCGCCTTGCGCAAGAGGGCTGCGCCGCCGCCGGCGACTTTGGGGAACGGATCGTCCATCGCATAGACGACGCGCGCGACGCCGGCTGCGAGCAAGGCCTCGGTGCAAGGAGGAGTCTTGCCGTGATGGCAGCAAGGTTCGAGCGTGACGTAGGCCGTGGCGCCGACCGCGCGCTTGCCGGCGACGCCGAGCGCTTCCACCTCGGCATGCGGGCCGCCGAACTTGCGGTGATATCCCTCGCCGATGATTTCGGCCCCTTGCGCAATGACGCAGCCGACCATCGGATTCGGTTCCACGCGCCCGCGCCCGAGCACGGCCAAGTCCAAAGCCCGAGCCATGTGCCAGGCGTCGAGCTCGGGCTGAATGTCGGATTGTTGCGAGGGACGCATAGGGGAAGTTATGAGTTAAGAGTTATGAAACTTCGTTGCCGTGCGGCAATCTCAATCGACAACACCTCATAACTCATAATTCCTAACTCATAACTCTCCAAACTCTAGTCGCTTAGTCCATTCCGGGAACCCAGAGGCCGGACTTGCCGCCCGCTGCAGGCGCAGGGCTGCCGCCGCCGTCTGGCGTCCAAAGGCCGCCTCCATCGCCGGGCGAAGAAGGAATCGCCGCGCCGGGCACGGAAACGCCGGGAACTCCCACGCCGCCGCCTGGGAGATTGCGCGGCCGTCCGTCTTGGCCGACGATGCCCGCCTGATAGAGCAGCTGCATCAAGGCTTGCGCCACGCCGGGCTCGCGAAGGTGCTGTGATTGGATATGCTCGACCAGTCGGCCGAACTCTTGCGGTTCGCCGCGACGCAACCGGAGTTCGACTTCTTCGAGGTCCCACGGGGCAGTCGATTGCTTCTGCTCTTCGGCAGCCTTGCGTGCCAGATCGATGTAGCGAATTGCTTCGTCGCTCGCTTCTTCCAAATCGGCGAGATGGCCGTAGACGCCGGCCAGATCGATCTTGCCTTTCAGGCTCGCGCGGCCGACGACTTCGAGGCCGAGCTTCCGCACGGCTTGCCGTGCTACGACTTGCAGGGCCCGCTGGAAGTTCATCACCAGATCGTCGTCACTGAGCTTTGCGACGTCGAGCCGATGGAGCCGGGTATACGGAACGCCGAGCGGACCAAACTCCGCCGGATCGGGAGCCGCGGGCTGTGTGATATTCAGCTTGGTTCGCAATTCATCGAAGACGGCGGTCGTCGAGGCTTGCGAGAATGAGAGTTCGATCAAGAGCACGGCCGCGGCAAGCGACGTGCGATACTTTTCCTCACTCGCGGCGACGGCCGGAGTTTTACCGTCGAAGCGCGAGAGCGGAGTTTGCGTCCACACGTTGAGCACCGCATTGCGACGCGCGGCTTCAAGGAGCGCGCGAATGTGGGCAGGCGGCGTGTCGTCGGGAAGTCGCCAACTCCAGCTGAGCGCGGCTTCCGCGGTCGGCACCTCGTCGATTTTCTCCGGCTGTTCGGGCCATGCGCCCAGCGCATCGGCCGGGAGAATCGAGGCAAGATTTTGCTTAACGAGGTCCAATTCGGTGCGGCGGACGAAAACTTCGAGCCGGGCTTCCCGATCGGTCTGGCGACCGAAGACGAGCAGCCGGGCGACGATGCGCGGGATATCTTCGCGGCGGATGTCGACGCCCGTCGCCGGCAGCGGTCGATCGAGCAGGAAGTAGCCCGCGCGCGGAGGGGGCTGATCGCCGAAGTCGATTTCGAGCGACTCCCAACGGAACGGCGTGAACTGCTTGTTCGAGGCGAACACTTCGTTGGCGGTGTCGAGGTTGCGCAGGTCGACCGTGGCGCGAAGTTCGTCGATGACGTCTTGATCGGCGATTCCGTCGTAGATCTGCGCGAGTGCTTCGGCATCGACGGCGTCGTCCCAAACGACCGGCAACGATGCGAGCTTGCGCAGCGCCGTGATGGCGCCGGGATTGTCGGCGAGCCAACTTCGTAAGACCGCCAAATTGCGCCAGAGCTCCGGCGTAGATTCCGCCTTGGGCATGAGCGCCTTTAGTTTGTCGGCGGCACGCCACCAGAGCCCGCGGCGCGCATCGGCTACGGCGGCGTCGAACTCCGCGGCCCACTCCGCACCGGCGGGAGCGGGAACGAGCGCCTGTTCGTTCTTGAGCACCAGGGGGATGTTGGGCGAGGTGAAAAAGCGTGCCAGCAATTGCAACGACATTTCGTCTTGCGGATTGAGGCTGTACGCCAAAACGAAGTGGCCCCGCGCCGCGGCGACGCGCCCTTCCATCAATAGCAATTCGCCGAGCCGGCTGATGGCCGCGACGACGCGCCCCGACATGGCTTCAGTGCTCGCTTCCAGGGCGCGTTGCAGCGGCTGGATGCCGGCCAGAGCGCCATGCCGCGCGGCGGTGACGACCGCTTGTTCGGCCAGCGCGACGGGATGGCCGGGATGGCGCGAGAGGAAATCTTCCAGCGTGGCGGCGGCCTTATCGTCGGAGCCGAGGATCGACTGCAGGAGGGCTTTGGTCGTGACCAAGTAAGCCCGATCCGGAAACTTCTTCTCGAGCGACTCGATGTATTCGAGCGCCGCGGCGCGCTGGCCCCCTTCGAGCATCTCGTGGATGCGTTGAATTTCCGAAGCCAAATCTTGGCAGCAGAACTTCAGCTTTTTGCCGGAGCCGCAGGGGCAGTAGGAATAAGGATCGAGTGCGTTGGCCATGGAACTTGCTGCGTGAGAGAGGGGGCGTGAATGATTGAGAGAGTATCGCGGCGTCGGATTGAGGAAGTTGGCGCTCCCAAGAAGTTCGCCCCTCACCCCCGGCCCCTCTCCCGCAAGGGGCGAGGGGCGATTTATGCGCGAGGTATGTTAGCCGGCGAGCGATTTGCGCTTTTCGCCGATCAGCTTAAGGAGCGCCTTGAACGGATCGGCGAATTTCGCGAGCCCTTCGTGCATGAGCGTCTCTTCGAGTTTTTGCATGTCGACCAACTTGTCGATCTCGGCGAGCACCTCGGGCGCAGGCATTTTGTCGACTTGTCGCGTGAACGTACGCCCGCTCTTTTCGACGGCGGCGTTCGTTGCCGGCGGGTTGGTTTCGATATCGCTCCCCGCGAACGCTTCCACGTACTTCCAAGGGGCGTCTTCCGGCTTCTTCGTGCCGGTGCTCGCGAAGATCATTTCTTGCTTGAGCGGCGTCTTCTTGGGCGCCCAGAAATCGAGATTCTCTTTCCAGATGCGCTTGGCGTTCACGATGCCGACTTGGCCTTGCGCGGCGGCCGAGAGTTGCGGCACCGCCTTCTCCGTGTAGACGTCGAGTCGCGAGACGAAAATGCTGTAGACGCTCTTGAATTTCGCGAGGTCTTTGCGGCGCTGCGCTCCGCGCCAGACGGCGTCGCGCGCTTCCTTGTATTGGCGCATGGAGAAGATCAGCGTGACGTTGAGCGTCACGCCAGCAGCCGCGAGTTCTTCCAAGCAGCCGAGACCCGCCGGCGTGGCCGGTACTTTGATCATCCGGTTTTCATGCCCCTTGGCCCACTTCTTGCCGAGCTCGATGTAGGCGGCCGTGCGATCCTTCAGGGGCGGTCCGAGTTCGGCGTCTTCCAAGAGCGGATCGAGTTCGAAGCTGACATAGCCGTCGTCGCCGTGGGTTTCCTTGTTGACCGGGATGAACACCTCTTGGGCGCGACCCACGAGCAAGTCGGTGACGGTCCAGGCGATGCCGACATCGTCACCTCCCTTGCGGATCTGGGAGACAATTTCGTCGTCGAACCGTCCCGTCTTCAGCAAGTCGGCAATAATAATCGGGTTGCTCGTCGCACCGGTCGCCCCGAGAGCGCGATTACTCGCCACGAGTTCAGGGTCGATCGAATCGAGCCAGAGTTTGGTGCCGCAGGCGACAAGCGATTGGAGAGGCGAAGTCATGGGAAGACCTTCCGTTGCGATACGAGCCGAAAACCGTAACCCGTAAAGATATCAAAGCCTAAAGTAGGCCGCCACCCGCCGAAGGAGCGCGGGCCGTCGGCCGCGATGCTCCCGGAAACGAGAACAGGACGCTCGACCGCCGAATGCGATCGAGCGTCCTGTATCCATTTTGCGAGCGTTCCACTTGCGTACTATTTGTAGCCGTAAGCCGGATTGTTGATGTCGAAGTCGGCATCGGTGAGGCCCGGGTTGAGCTTCACATTGCGATAGGTGTATTCCTCGAGCAGGGCCGGCGCGGCCCCGGCTTTGGCGGGCCAATCGTAGGCTTCCCAGCGGATGGGAAGCGAAGTCTGTTCGTCGTAAAAGACGCGCGTCATGTGGTACGGGAAGTCCGGACGACGGACCGAGTGGGCATTTTGAACGCAAGTGCAGGCGACGCCGTCGACTTTCGCGCCAGTGTAGATTTGCACGTCGTTTTCCGGATGGCGCCCCTCGAGGTCGTACATTTTCAGGATGTTCGACATCATGTTGACGAAGCCGGCCGTCGTCATCGAATTGCGATTGCCGTCCATCATTTCCGGACCGGCGGGGTCGAGCGACATGACGCCCATCAACTTGTGTTGGAAGCCCGTCACGTGTACTTGGGCTTTGTTGCCGTTGCGCCCTTCGACAAAGATCGCTTCCCGGCCCTTGGGTTGCACGGGCCCGAGCGTATAGGCGTAAACGCTGAACGGCTGGGTCCGCACCTTCATAAACACGGCCTCATGGCCCGAGAGCTTGCCGTTCACGCTTTCGCGTTTGACCATGATGAACGTGCAGCCTTGCAAGCGTTGCGCCTGCTCCATCGCGGCGCGTGCCAAGTCGGTGGCTCGCTTGAGCGGGTGCTCCTGAACGTTGCCGACGCCGGGCGTATCGCTGCGCGCAGTTTGCACCGGGCTCGGCGACGTGGAACCTTTTCCGCCGGGCTGTTGCGAGTAGCAATAAGGCGTCGCGCCGGCCGCGACGGCCAACAGCACCACGGCCAACCAACGCATCTGGCTCCACTTCATCCCTGTACCTCACAACAACTTGGGCCGGCGAAAGCGAATCGTCCGTGACTCTTCTGTGATCCTTATCGCACAGTTTACTTGACGGTCTTCAACCGGCCGACAGGAATCGGGTAATAGCTTCGCAAGCGTTTCGATCAGGACAACAGGCAAACCTTTCCGGTCACTCTGTCGGCAAACGTCGTGCCGAATGATGGGCCGAGGGGCTTGGCCATCGGTCGCGCTGGCGTCGACTACCGCAAATTGCCCGAGAAATTAGCGATCGTTGCTCCCTTCGGTAAGAGCGGCAAGCTAGAATTGCCGGCGGGTTTTCGAGCAGGGCAATTGGTCGGTTTCGTACATTTTTCAACTTTTCCGGGTCGTCGCCCATGTGGCAGGGGATCGTCGGTCAGGACGCCGTTGTCGAGCAATTCCGCCGCCGCTTGGTGTCGGGACGCGTGAACGGTACGTTCCTGTTCGTCGGTCCGGCGGGAGTCGGCAAGCGAACGTTTGCCCTCAAACTCGCCCAGGCGTTGCTCTGCCGCGAAGGAACCCATGGCTCGCTCGACCCCTGCGGCCATTGTGAAGACTGCCGACTTGCGCAGGCCGGCAACCATCCCGACCTGCTCACCGTGGCCAAGCCGGCGGACAAAAGCGAGATTCCGTTGAGCTTGCTGATCGGTCCGCCTGAGAACCGGATGCGGCAAGGGCTCTGTCACGATATCGGCATGAAGCCGTTTCGCGGCGGGCGACGTATTGCCGTCATCGATGATGCCGACGACCTGAACGAAGAAGGGGCCAACGCTCTCCTGAAAACACTGGAAGAGCCGCCGCCGCGCTCGGTGATCATTCTTTTGAGCACCGGGGCCGATCGACAACTGCCGACGATCCGGTCCCGATCGCAACTCGTGCGCTTCGCGCCCCTATCGCCGACGGACCTGGCGCGTCTCGTCGTGGAACAAGGAATTGCGAAGCCCGAGGATGCCGAGCGCGTCGCGATCTGCGCGCAAGGGAGCTTAGAACGAGCACGCCAGTGGGCGGAACCGGCATTGCTGGAATTTCGGCGCGAGTTGTTCGCAATACCCGTTGTCGAGCCCGGCAATTCGCAATCGTTGGCAAAGTTGCTGCTGGCGTTTGCCGAGGGAGCAGGCAAAGAGGCCGGCGAACGCCGCAACCGCCTGCGACAGGGAATCGGCTTGCTGGCCGACTTCTTTCGCGCGACGATGCACACGTTGGCGGGCGCCCCGCCGAGCCCGGATGCGGAATTGCAACGGGCGGCCGTCGCCGCCGTCAAAACGCGCGGCGGCGACTTGGAGTCGGTCGCGGCGTTGGTCGAGCGCTGTTTGGAAGCCGTGGAGCAGGTCGATCGCAATGCCCATCAAACGATGATCGTGGAAGCGCTCTGCGACGATTTGGGCAAGTCCGCGGCGTTGCACGCCGGCCTTGTCTAAGGAGCGCTCTACGATGGCCGACGAAGAACCTCGACGCCGACGTCGCCGTTCGCATCGACGTCGCCGCCGCTCCGCCGACTCTTCGTCAGGTTCGTCCTCTTCCAGTGGTTCGTCATCCGGTTCTGCCAAGCACAAATCGCGTTCGCGGCGTTCGTCGAGCGGTTCGCGTTCGAGCTTGTTTGTTGCTAAGCCGGAAACGCTCGGCGCGAGCAACACGTTCTTTTGGGCAATGGCGACGGGCATTTACTGGTTGTTCTTACTCTTCTTCATGCATTCGCCGAGCGACTTCCTGCCGGGCGATATTCTGCTGACCGGCGACACGGACCTCTGGCTGCACGGCTTTGCCTACTTCGGATTCGCGCTGTTGCTTTGCCGTACGGCTGAAGCGTGGTCGATGGAGAGATCGTCGGGGAGAAATCCTCCGCTTTCTGTTTATGCGGCCGTGTTCCTCGGTTGCGTCGCCTATGGATACCTCGATGAGCAGACTCAGCCGCTTACCGGACGCACGCGCGAAACAGCCGATTGGGAGGCCGACGTTCTCGGCGCACTTGCCGGTGTTCTCGTTTGCTTAGTCTTGCAGATATTCTTCGTCGTTGAGACGCACAGCCCGGCGTATTACGCCGCCCAGTACGCGCTCGGCGAGCAGAAACGTCGCCGACGTCGGCGACGGCATCGCGATCATCAGCGCCGGCGGCATCATAAGCGTCGAGAGGAAACTCCCGACAATACGCCCCCGCAGAACTCCGTGCCGCCCCAGAACGAGCCATTAAACGAACCCAAACCGGACGCGGCGCCTCCTACCGGCGAGACTTCGGCAGGCGAAGGCTCGCCCGAACGATGAAGTCGCGGCCGTCACCCCCCGCCCCCTTTTCGCGATCGGTCCGGCGCGATAGGCTCGGCCATTCGCAAGCTATTCCCTGTCTTCCAGCGAGACGTTTCGATGTTTCCCGCCACTCGTACTGAACTCGCCGGCGTTTCGCTGCGCGAAATCGCCCGCCGCTTCGGCACGCCGACTTACGTCTACGACGCCGCCGTCATCGAGCGGAAGATCGACGATTTGAAGATGTTCGACGTGGTGCGCTTCGCGCAGAAGGCCTGCTCGAACATCGCGATTCTCGATCTGATGCGTCGCAAGGGAGTACTCGTCGACGCGGTGAGTGCAGGCGAAATTCATCGCGCGCTCGCGGCCGGGTTCCAACCGCACGCCGCGGGGGATACCCATCCGATCGTCTACACGGCCGACATCTTCGACCGCGACGCACTGGCGATGGTGCTCAAGCACGATATCCACGTCAACTGCGGTTCGCCCGACATGCTTGAGCAGTACGGCAGCCGCAAGCCCGGCGCCAATGTAACGCTGCGCATCAATCCCGGCTTCGGCCATGGGCACAGCCAAAAGACCAATACCGGCGGCGAACAATCGAAGCACGGCATTTGGCACGAGCAACTCGACGACTGCTTGCGGATCGCCGATCGGCACGGCCTTTCCGTAACCGGCCTGCATTTACACATCGGCTCCGGCACCGACTTGGAGCACCTCTCGCAAGTTTGCGGCGCCATGGAGAAACTGGCCGGCGACGTCGGTCGCACGCTCACCACGATCTCCGCAGGCGGCGGCTTGCCCACCATTTACAAAGCCGGCGACACGTACGTCGACACGTCCGTGTATTTCTCGCTATGGGACGCTTCCCGCAAGCGTCTGGAACAGAAGTTCGGGCACAAGCTCACGCTCGAAATTGAGCCGGGTCGCTACCTTGTGGCGGAGAGCGGGTATCTCGTCGCCGAAATTCGCGCGATCAAGCAAATGGGGAAAAACACGTTCTATTTGCTCGATGCCGGGTTTAATAATCTGGCGCGACCGATTCTTTACGGCTCGCACCACCCGATGTCGATCGTGCCGGGCCCGCTCGATATGGCCGATGCGTCGGTTGACGCTACGTCGCCGCGGCCGGAAGTGGAAGCCGTCGTCGGCGGTCCGCTTTGCGAATCGGGCGACATCTTCACGCAAGCCGAAGGGGGCTTCGTGACCACGCGCAAGTTGCCGACCGCTCAAGTGGGCGAATTGCTCGTGTTGGAATGTGCCGGAGCTTACGGCTTCGCGATGGGCTCCAACTACAACAGCAAGCCGCTGGCGGCCGAAGTGCTCTTGAGGAACGGTCAGGCTCACCTAATTCGCGCCCGTCAAACGCCGGAAGACCTCACGCGCGGGGAAGTGATTCCAAGCGCGTAAAGTCGCTGCTTACTTCGCGGCGTTCATCGCTGCGTCGCGCACGGCTTGCAGCACGCGCATGTTCGCCAGTCCGTCTTCTGCCGGGGATTCCAGTTTTCCGGCGGCGACGCTGCGGGCGAAGCATTCGATCATCGCCGTGTATTGATCGGCCGCGGGAAGCGTGATGGTTTCCGTGCCCGAGGCTGTGCGGTAGAGGAGCGTAGCTTCCTCGGGCGGGAGCACACCGCCGGGAAATTCGAGCGTCCCCTTGGTGCCGACCAGTTCAAACCGGTTGCGATCCGGGCATTCGAAGCTCGCATCGAGTAGCGCCGTCACGTGGCCGGGAAACTGCAACTGCATGGCCAGCGTCATATCCACGAGCGGTCGCAAGTGTCGGGCTCGGGCGTGGATCTCCGTCGGCTCGGCCCCGGCGAAGAAGCGGCTAATGTTGATGCCGTAACAGCCGAGGTCGTACAGCGCTCCGCCGCCGCGGGCGGCATCGAGCCGCCAGTCGTTCGGGTCGATCACGAAGGAGAAGTCCATCTTCACGAGTCGCAACTCGCCGAGCTTTCCTTCGGCAAGCATCTTCTTTGCCAGGGCGACGCGCGGATGATGCCGCCACATGAAGGCTTCCATCAGCACGACGCCGGCCTGCCGACAACCCTCAACAACCTGATATGCGTCAGCCTCGTCGAGCCCGAGCGGCTTTTCGCAGAGTACGTGCTTCCCCAAAGCGGCGGCTTTCAGGGCCCAGGGGCGATGTAGCTCGTTGGGGAGCGGTAGGTAAACGGCGTCGACGTTCGCGTCCGAAATCAGGGCTTCGTAGTTGTCGTAATGGCTCGGGATGCCGAACTCCGCGGCCCACGCGGCGGCGGTCGCGCCGTCGCGTCCGGCGATCGCTTGGAGTACGGCGTGCGGAGTCTTACGGAGCGCGCCGGCGATGGCCCTGCGAACGATGCGGGCACACCCGAGGATTCCGATTCGTAACGGCTTGGTCATGTGCGTGGTCGACGGTTTTTCATTTTCGGCGGCGCTGAAGTCGAGCATAATAGCACGATGAACAAGCCTTGGGCATTCCTGAACGGCCGCATGATCCCGGCCGCCGAACTTGCGATCCCCGCCTACGACGCCGGGTTCGTACTCGGCGCGACGGTGAGCGAACAGCTCCGTACGTTCGGCGGGAAGCTGTTCAAAGACGAAGAGCATTGGTCGCGACTGTCACGCTCGCTGGAGATTGTCGGCATTGAGCCGCCGATGAACCTCGACGAACTTGCGTCGGCGGCCGCGGAACTCGTTGCGGCAAACTTCAAACTGCTCGACCCTGCCGACGACCTGGGCCTGTCGATATTCATCACGCCGGGACCGTACGCCACGCTCGCTCCGCCGAACGTGCCGCGCCGACCGACCATCGGCATGAGTACCTATCCGCTGCCGTTCCAACTATGGTCCGGCAAGTATGAAGCAGGCGAGCATCTCGTAACGAGCACCGTGCGGCAAGTTGCGGCCGAGTCGTGGCCGCGCGAGTTGAAGTGCCGCAGCCGGATGCACTACTACTTGGCGGATCAGGAAGTGCGCCGACGCGCTCCCGGCGCCCGAGCGCTGTTGCTCGACGAGGAGGGGGCCGTGAACGAAACAGCGACGGCGAACGTCGTTGCTTTGGCCGACTCGGGCAAGGCCGGTGCGTTATGGACCCCTCGGCGCGACGCCGTCTTGCCCGGCGTGAGCGTGGCAGTCGTGCAGGAATTAGCTTACCGGCGCTTCGAGGTTCGTGGGTTCGGCGAAGGTCTGTGGCCCAATCGATTGGCAAGCGATTTCCGCGAGCTTTGGCTCACCAGCACGCCGTTCTGTCTGTTGCCGGTCGTCAAACTCGATGACGCGCCAATCGGCGATGGCCGACCCGGGCCGTTCTTCAAGAAGCTGCTCGCGGCGTGGAGCGAAGAGGTCGGCGTCAATATCGCCGAGCAGGCGCGGCGATTCGCACATCGCTGATGCCGTAAAAAAGGCGAGGCTGCAAAAAAGCGAGCGGCGGGCACGAAGCCCGCCGCTCGCCATTGCAGATTCAAAGAGAGGACGGTGGGAATCGAACCCACTTTCACCGGGTTGCAGCCGGTTGCCTAGCCGTCTGGCTCCATCCTCGCATGCCCTGACGACTACAATCATCGGCCGTGCGCGGCGAAGCCTTTAGCGGGAAAATTTGAACCGAATATGCTCAAGTCCGCGCGGAGACGAACTCCGCGGGTAAATGGTTGACCACCACGAACTAACGCGGTGCGAAGGCGCCGATCAGCCCCTGGATTTGCATGACGAAGTCGCGCGTGTTTTCCATGAGTTCCAGCGGCACGACGAAGTCGACCGTGGCCGTGTTCTCGTACGTTTTAAAGGTGTAGCCGAGCGGCGGCGAGTTCGGAAACGGCGGAATCGGCAGCGGAAACTGTCCTCCCGCGCCGTTGGCCGCCATGGCCGCCGTGACCATTTTCTTCATCATTTCGATGTAGCCGCCGATGTCGACGTAGCCGACGCCCATGACGCCGCTCGGCAAGAGCGCCGCCGTTTTCTTGATCATCACGTCGTCGGCTAGGCCCGGCTTATCGGCTTTCACTGATTCGACGATCGTCTTCAGGCCCGGCTCGCCGTACGACATGACGACCTTGTCTTTCGTCGCCGCGGCGACGAAGACCGTCATCTTACCTTCGCCGCCGAACATCGCCTTCATCATGATGTCTTGCTGCGGTTGCGGGGGCGCGCCGAACTTCTTCGACAGTTCCAGCATATCGATCGACATTTTGATCGCGTGGATGTCGCCCACTTTCGCATCGGCGATTTCAATGCCCGACAGCATGTCCTTCTGCTTCTCGAACACGGCCATGATTCGTTTCATGCTCTCCTGGTACTGATCCAAGAAGGCTTGCGAGTCTTCGACGTGAAAGATGCCGTAGACGCCGTCGTACATGCCGGGTCCGGCGATGCTCTGCGTTTGGGAGACATATTGCATCTGCGCGACCATTTTTCGCGAGGCTACGATCGCTTCCTTGAGCTTCGCCACGTCCACCGGCACGTCTTCGATTTTCGACGCTTCCGTGAGGAGTTCGTCGATCAGTTGATAGAACAATTCCGTGCCGGCCTTCGGGTAGGCGTAGGCCAGCGACATGATAAATTGCTCCGCCGGCAAGTTCTTCAAGCAGTCCGCCGGGAGGGGCGGATTCGATTTCAGCAGCGCGGCGAACGCGCCGTTCGGCTTAAAGATCGCCTGGCCCGACGTGGCGACGCCGAGTTTTTCGTCGATGCGCAACGAGAACGTCAGGTGCGTGAGATCATCGCGCGCCGCCTCGACCACGCGGATGGCGGCTTTGCGGCCGATTTCGATCAGCGGTAGATACTTCGTGAGTTCCTCGTTCGGCAACTCCTCGGTGCCGTCGGTAAACTTCTTCGCTTCTTCCAACGCCTTAAGCAATTCGTTGCAACCCAATTGCACGGTCGACGGCAGCACGACGCCGGCCAGCTGTTGTTTGGCGAGCCACGGGCGAATCGCTTCGCAAGATGCCGAAGCCGACTTCTTCGAGGCGAGCACGCTCTCAAGCGTCGGCAGGCACTCCTTGGCCGTAATCAGCGCATAATTGTTCTTCTCGGCGATCAACATCTCTTCCGCTTGGAAATCAAATTCCGTAGGGCCGTCTTCCGCTTCATCCGCGCCGATCGAAGCCGCGAACTTCTTGTAGTCCTTCACCGGCACGACGAGCACCGCTTCCGGCTCGTCTTCGCCTTCTACCGGCATCAGCACGAGCGCGTGCGGGCCGGTGCTGTCCCAGCCTTCGAGCCGTTCGACGAAGTCGTTGAAGTCGGCGTATTCGCGCGTGGTGTCGAACGGAACCTTGAGCTTGTGCAACAAGCCTTCGACCGTGGCGCGGTTCTTCTCGAAATCGGAGAGGACCAAAAATCCGTAGGCATCCTCCGGCACCATGCCGAGCACGCTTACCTTCAGGTCGACGGGGATCTCGCCGCCGGCCGGAGCCAGTGCCACGAGCTGCGGTGCAAGGAGAGTCGACTGGGCCGCGACGGGCGTCGCAGCGCAAGCGGCGATTAGCGCTCCGGCGAGCAAAGAGAGAGGCACAGAACGACGAAGTGTGGACATGATCGAGTCTCGGCTGGGTTTCAACATGGTGGTGCGACCGATGGTAAAAGGTGCGCTAGGCAGCATAGGGGTGTGAACAAGCACGTGCAACGAACGCGCGCGGAGGACAAAATCCACGGTCACAGTTTCCGGCAGCGAGCGGCGGGGTTTATCCCCGCCGTCCGGACGCATCGGTTATCAGACGGCGGGGATAAACCCCGCCGCTCGCCGTTACCGTGCCTCGTCCCATTAAGCAGTTCGCCTGACCCCGCTGCCATATTGGCAGCGGTCCGAGACTTTCTGCTCCGATTGCTGCCGAAGCGGGTGGAGCCGGAAAAGCAGGGAAACGGGCCATCGCGTACTTAAGCCTTTTCGTTGCAGGAGTTTGCAACTCAAAGTGCCGGCTTTGGCGCGCCCGTTGCTTTAAGAAGGCCCGCCTGCGGTGACGCTGCGCCTGTTTGGCAGGCGGCGGCGGCTCGAGTGTTGGTCCCTTCACACCGTTCGCCTTTCCATCGCAATTCCCATATTCGCTGTTTCCGCACATTCGGAGGTTTCTGAGAACATGAGCACGGCCACCAAAGACAAAAAAGCAAAGACCGGCAAGCTTTCGCTCCAACCGCTGGGCGATCGCGTGGTGATCGAGCGTCAATCGTCGGAAAGCAAGACCGCCGGCGGCATCGTGCTGCCTGATTCGGCCAAGGACAAGCCGGCCCGCGGCACCGTCAAGGCGGTGGGCGACGGCAAACTCTCCAAGGATGGAACGCGTAAGCCGCTGCAAGTGAAGGTCGGCGATCGCGTGTTGTTTAGCTCGTACGCCGGCGACGAGTTCAAAATCAACGACCAAGAATTGCTCCTCATGCGCGAAGACGACATCCTCGCCGTGATCGAGTAGTTCGCAAGTTGCGAGCGGCGGACTTCACGTCCGCCGTCCGGACGGCGGGGATAAACCCCGCCGCTCGCCACCCCCATACAACATCCTCATTTCGTTCAGGAGAGTTTCTAAATGGCGAAGACCATTGCGTTTGATCAGGAAGCCCGCGAAGCGATTCGCCGCGGCGTTTCGAAGCTGGCTCGGGCCGTTAAGGTGACGCTCGGTCCTAAGGGCCGCAACGTAATCTTGCAGAAGAGCTTCGGCTCCCCGACCGTCACGAAAGACGGCGTGACCGTGGCCAAGGAAATCGAACTCGAAGACGTCTATGAAAACATGGGCGCCCGGATGGTTCGCGAAGTCGCCAGCAAGACGAGCGACATCGCGGGCGACGGCACGACGACCGCCACGGTGATGGCCGAAGCCATCTTCAACGAAGGCCTCAAGGCCGTCGTGGCCGGTTGCAATCCCTTGCACATGAAGCAAGGCATTGAGAAGGCCGTGGCCGACATCACCGAGAAGCTCCACGGCATGTCGATCACGATCAAGAGCAAGAAGGAAATGGCTCAAGTCGGCACCGTCGCCGCCAACAATGACCCGGAAATCGGCGAATTGCTGGCTGAAGCGATGGAAAAGGTCGGCAAAGACGGCGTCATTACCGTCGACGAAGGCAAGAGCCTGAAGACGGAAGTCGAATGGGTCGAAGGTATGCAATTCGATCGCGGCTACCTCTCGCCGTACTTCGTCACCGACAGCACGAAGATGGAATGCGTGCTGGAAGACTGCTACATCCTCGTCTACGAAAAGAAGATTTCGAACGTCAAGGAAATGGTTCCGGTGTTGGAAGCCGTGGTCAACTCGGGTAAGCCGCTGTTGATCGTCGCCGAAGACATCGAAGGCGAAGCCCTCGCGACGCTCGTCATCAACAAGCTCCGCGGCACGTTCAAGATTGCGGCCGTCAAGGCGCCGGGCTACGGCGATCGTCGTAAGGCGATGCTGGAAGACCTCTCGATCCTGACCGGCGGCACCGCCGTGTTTGAAAGCCTCGGCATCAAGCTGGAAAGCCTGACGCTGAAGGACCTCGGCCGCGCGAAGCGCGTGGTGATCGACAAGGACAACACGACGATCATCGAAGGCGCCGGCAAGACGGCCGACATCAAGGCGCGCGTCGACCAAATTCGTCGCGAAATCTCGGTGTCGACGAGCGACTACGATAAGGAAAAGCTCGAAGAGCGTTTGGCCAAGCTCTCCGGCGGCGTGGCGAAGGTCAACGTCGGTGCGGCGACCGAAAGCGAAATGAAGGAAAAGAAGGCCCGCGTCGAAGACGCTCTGCATGCCACGCGTGCGGCGGTCGGCGAAGGCATTCTGCCGGGCGGCGGCGTCGCCCTGCTCCGCGCTTCGGCCGGCCTGAAGCCGACCGGTTTGTCGCACGACTTGGAAGTGGGCTACAACATCGTTCGTCGCGCTTGCCGCGCTCCGATCACGATGATCTCGCAAAACGCCGGCCAAGACGGCAACGTGGTTTGCGAGAAGGTGCTCGCCGAGAAGGGGAACGTCGGCTACAACGCCGCCACGGACGTGTACGAAGATCTGGTCAAGGCCGGCATCATCGACCCGACCAAGGTGACCCGTTCGGCCCTGCAAAACGCCGCAAGCGTCGCCACCCTGCTGCTCACGAGCGATGCCCTCATCGCCGAGAAGCCGAAGGACGGCAAGAAGTCGGGCGGCCACGGCGGCCACGACGACATGTATTAATCGGCGGAAGTAGCTAGTGGCTGGTAGCTAGTAGCTAGTTTCTGTAGGGAACGCCCTCCGTGGCGTTCCCTCTGATTACGATTCAGAAGAGCGGCGAGCAATAAAAGCTCGCCGCTCTTTTTTTGCGCCTGCGTGTTCACGTTACATGAGCATTGCGTAATGTCTGCACGCTCGGCTGCGCGAAGTTCGTTCGCCGGCTAGGCGCGCGGCGGCGGGCTTTTAAAATGCGCCGCGTCGCTGAGAACTCACATCCATCGCTCGCCGTCGAGGTACTTCGCATGCACGAGAAAGCAACAACTTCGGAATCGATCCTGGGCCTCAGCCGTCGCGGATTCGTCGCCGGCACATTGGCGACCGGGTTCGCGATGGCCGTCCGACCGGTCTCCGCCGAAACGATCACGACCGATACCTCGGGACTCGAAGCGGGCGAAGTGAAGATTCCGGTCGCCGACGGCGAGATTCCGGCGTACGTGGTCCGGCCCGCGAAGGAAGGAACGTTTCCGGTCGTGCTCGTCGTCCAAGAAATCTTCGGCGTGCACGAGCACATCAAAGACATCTGCCGACGCTTCGCGAAGCTCGGTCACTACGCGATTGCGCCCGAATTGTACGTTCGCCAGGGAGACGTCGCGGGCAAGACCGACATTCCGTCGATCATCAAGGAAGTGGTTTCGAAAGTGCCCGACGCTCAGGTGATGAGCGACCTCGACGCGGCCGTCGCTTTCGCCGAAAAGTCAGGCCACGGCGACGTCGGCAAGCTCGGCATTACCGGCTTCTGCTGGGGCGGGCGGATCGTGTGGCTCTACTCGGCCCACAGCGACAAAGTGAAGGCGGGCGTCGCCTGGTACGGCCGCGTGGTCGGGCCGACGGACCCGTTGCATCCGAAGAATGCCGTCGACATCGCCGCCGATCTGAAGGCGCCGGTGTTGGGTCTCTACGGCGGCAAGGACACCGGTATTCCGCTGGAAGCGGTCGAGCAAATGAAGGCCGCCGTTGCAAAGGCCGGCAAACCGTCGGAGATTCACGTGTATCCGGAAGCCCAACACGGCTTTCACGCCGACTATCGCCCGACCTACAACCAGGCGGACGCGGAAGATGGTTGGAAACGTCTGCAAGAATGGTTTAAGAAGAACGGCGCGGCGTAGGGCGCCGCGCTCGTTTTTCATCTCGGCCGTTCTTCGGAGATTGCACCATGTCACGCTCCGCGCTCTTCGTTTTCGTCGCGTTGTGTTTCGTCACCGCGGTTGCTCGCGCCGAGCGGCCGCCGGAATCGCAAGACGATGCGACGCACGTCGTGGTCGGCGAAGTGGCCGGCGTGTATGTGCGCGAAACGCGCGAACAGCACGACTACGTGATCAAGATCCTCGTCGAGAAGGTCGAACGCGGCGAAGGCGTGCAAGAAGGAGACGCCTTCTACGCAGAGTGCTTCCAGCGCAAACGGAACGCTCCGCGCATTCCCGCCCCGTATGGGCACACTTCCGTGCCGCGCGAAGGAGACCGGATTCGCGCCTTCGTAATCCGCGGCGGCGATCGCTCCGAAGGGATCTACAAGGATTGGTACGTGAAGGTGAAGTGAGATAGTACTCAGTAGCGTGAGTTAGTACTCATTGTTCCGTTCGGCCGCTTCATCGCCGAGCGTCGTGAGGACCGACGGCGACCAACGCGAATGGCTTTCGTGGCCGCGCGCCGAGGCGCGCCCGATGCCTCCCATCGGCGGCAGCAAGCGATTGGCCAACGACGCCAACTCCGCAGTGAAATTCGGCGCGAGCGATTGCAGTGCCGCGGCGAAGCTTCCCATACCGGAGAGCACGATTTCGGCATCGCCGTGGCGACACGCCTTGAGGATTTGCTTAGCGGCGCGATCGGCGTTCATGGAAAGGAGCGGCAACGAATCGCCGATGCTGAACCACGCGTATTCGTCCCGGTGCCGACCTTTGAAGCCGGCATTTCGCGGGCTGCCGGTACGGAGAAGTCCGGGGCAGACCGTGGTGACTAAGATGTTTTCCTGCGCGAGCTCGGCTCGCAACCCGCTGGAAAGACCGACCAGCGCGAATTTACTGGCGGCATAGGGCGTCATGTGCGGCACGGCCCGTTTGCCGCCGAGCGACGCGATGTTGACGATGCGTCCCCAGCCGCGGCTGCGCATACCGGGGAGCACGGCCAGCGTCGTATGGAGCGGGCCGAAGCAATGCGTGTCCATCGAGCGGCGGAAGTCATCGACGGTCATCGAGTCGAGCGGACCGACTTCGATAATGCCCGCCACGTTGATGAGCACGTCGATCGGGCCCCAACTCGCAGTGACTTCGGCGACCATCTGTTCGACGGCGTCTTGATCACGCACGTCGCAGGCGAACGCCATCACTTCGCCCCCGCGAAGCGCGAGCTCTTTCGCGGCGTCGATCAGCTGCTCGCCGGTGCGCGCACAGATCACCACGCGAGCCCCCTCGGCGACGAGATTCCGGGCCAGCACTAAGCCGAGCCCGCGCGCACCGCCGGTGACGAGCACGGTCTTTCCGGCGTAGGAGAAATCGCGTTGTCGACGCAGTAGGGTGCGCGCGACGTACCAGCTTCCGGCCGCGGCGCAGGCAACGCCGGCAAGTTTACGTAGTGAACGGTTCATCAGAGAACTCCGGTAAGCGACTTGTGGTCGTAAGGCGTCGTTGGCGAGTAGCGATGCTTTACCGGTGCAAACAGGGTTCCGCCGGCGGGTGGTTAACCTTCGCGCTTCTGGGGCAAATCGCGGAAAACCGCTAAAAGACGGGTGATTACGTGGGGCGGCCTGAGAAGCTGGGCAAACCTTGCCAGTGAGTCACAAAACTCTGCATGCTCCAACGATGCCGGGTCGATCACTTGTATTGGATATGCCGCAGGTTCTCGTTCTAGCGTTGGAACGGGAGTTGTCCGTCGGCGTCGAGTTTTTCGTGCCCGCGCTTTTGGGGAGTGTTGCGATGTTCATGCGTGAGACCCGTCGCTCTTGCGGTCTTGCCCTCGGTTTCTTGCTCACTTGGCAAGGCGCGGAAGCGCGCGCCGACGAGCCGTTGCCGCTCCCCGCGAGCCCTGAAGGGGATGCGAAGGTCGAAGCCCTCGAGTCGGCTCCGCTCACGCCGCAGCTTGCAAAAGTTGCCGGCCCGACGGAACGGGTCGTCGAGCGGTACACGAACCGGCTTGTAAAAGTCGAACGGCACGTGGCGCAAGACGCTCAAGGCAACTTCTTCAATCATGGTCCTTGGGCCAAGTGGTCGGAAGAAGGCCGACTGATGGGCCAAGGAGAATTCCGCAACGGCGCGCAACACGGCCGCTGGGTCCGGCTGTACGACGCCGTCGAAACGCAAGAAGCTTTTGAAGCGGCACTCGAGCTCGGCTTTGAAGCCCCGTTCAGCTCGGTCGCCGAGTTTGAGAACGGTCACCTCCACGGCACGTGGGTGATTCTCGACGCCAAGAAGCGGCAAGTGAGCGCCACGGAGTTCGACAACGGCGAGCGCCACGGCAAATCGCTGGCCTGGCACCCCAACGGCAAGAAATTCCGCGAAATCGAATACCGCGCCGGCGAGCTCGACGGTGCGGCCGTCGAATTCGACGCCGAAGAACGAGTGGTCAAACAAGAGAAGTTCGTCAACGGCTATCGCCACGGAATCAAGACCGAGCACTATCCGACGGGCGAAGTGAAATCCGAATGCGAGACGTTGTTCGCGAAGAACGTCGTGATCTCGGAAGACGATTGGTGGAACGGCACGTCCAACGTGGAGATCGTCGGCTTGGTCGGCGAAGATCAACGCCACGGACGTTTCACGGCCTGGAACCTCGACGGCCTGAAGGTGCTCGAAGGGACCTACGTTGACGATCGTCCGGAAGGTCGCTTCACCTGGTGGCACGAAAACGGCACCAAGGCCATCGAAGGGCAATACGTCGACGGCAAGCAAAACGGCGTCTGGACCTGGTGGTACTCCAACGGCATGAAGGAACTCACCGGCGATTACGTCGCGGGCGAGGAAGCCGGCAATTGGAAAGAGTGGCAAGAGACCGGTCTCGTGGCGACGAGCATGACCGTGTTCGAAACGCCGCTCTACGAAGCTTCCGACGCGGTCGATTTGCAACCGGTCGAAATCCCGGATGTGGAATCGAATCGGCAAGATCCGTCGGTGGTGCCGGCGTTCGAATCGAAGCAAGACGCGACGACGTCAATTGTCGAACCGGCCGCGGCGACCGTCGCCCAAGCCGCGACGGCAACGGACGCCCTGCCCGCCGAGCACAAGTCGGCCGAGCAGAAGATTCCGGCCGAACTCGCCGTCGGGGAAACCTCCGCGATGCGAGCCCTCTTCCGGACGGACGAACCGAACATGCAATTGGAAGCGACGCCGGCAACCGCCGACGCCGAACCGGTGGAACTGCAAATGCACTCGCAAGATCTGCCGCGTCCCATGACGCCGTCGATCCGGCCGGCCTCGTTCCGCCGCGTGCTCTAAACCGACTCCGTTCGTAGCAGCAACCGCCGGCGACCAGCTGTCCATCCCTGGTCGTCGCCGCGCTCGGGCCCCGCAAGGGGCCCGTTTGCGTTGGTAACCGGGCTCTGAATTTCGTCCCCCGGCCAATAGTCTCGGCTTGCCTGAAGCTGATATAGTGGGAGAAGTTGATTTCTCCGCTTGCCGCCGGGCCGTCGCATTGCGACGAGAATGTGCGTGACGCAAGATCCCACGATTTCGCAAAACGCCGAAGATCTGCAACGGGCGCGGCGCCAAAGTTCGCAACGGCTCCGTCCGCCGACGGAAGTGCCGGGCTACGAATTCGAGCGCTTTCTCGGCGCCGGGGCCTACGGCGAGGTGTGGGTCGCCGTCGATCGCAACACCGGGCGCCGCACGGCCATCAAGTTCTATGCCCATCGCGGCGGCGTCGATTGGTCGCTGCTGTCGCGCGAAGTCGAGAAGCTGGCGTTTCTCTTCGCCGATCGTTACGTCGTGCAATTGATCGACGTCGGCTGGGACGCCAACCCGCCGTACTACGTGATGGAGTTTCTGGAAAACGGCTCGCTGGCCGACCGCATTCAGACCGGCCCGATTCCTCCCGTCGAAGCGATCTCGCTCTTTCGCGACGTCACCATCGGGCTCATTCACGCCCACGACAAAGGCGTATTGCATTGCGATCTGAAGCCGGCGAACGTCTTGCTCGATCAAGATCGCCGACCGCGGCTGGCCGACTTCGGGCAATCGCGTCTTTCGCACGAGCAGACGCCGGCCCTGGGCACGCTTTTCTACATGGCACCCGAGCAGGCCGATCTCGGCGCCGTGCCGGATGCGCGGTGGGACGTTTACGCGCTGGGCGCCCTGCTCTACTGCATGCTCTGCGGCGAGCCGCCCCATCGCTCGCCCGACACGTTGACGATCTTCGATCGCGCCGCCGACTTGCCGGGGAAGCTGGCCGCCTATCGCAAGCATCTGCAAACGACGCCGATCCCGACGAAGCATCGCGACGTGCCGGGCGTCGATCGCGACTTGGGCGACATTATCACGAAGTGTTTGCAGCCGAACCCGACGCGCCGCTTTCCCAATCCGCAGGCCGTGCTCGATGCGCTCGACATGCGCACGATGCGCCGTGCCCGACGCCCGCTGCTTGTGCTCGGCGCAATCGGCCCCGCCGTGCTGCTGGCGGTTTTGAGCTGGTTTGCCTGGAGCGTCTACCGTACCTCGGTGCGCGAGTCCGACGAAGCGCTTACCCAGCGTTCCGTGGAAACCAATCTCTTCGCCGCGCAGTTCGTGGCGGAAGCGGTCGCCGGCGAGATCGATCGACGCTGGCAAACATTGGAACAAGAAGCCACGGATCGCGATTTGCGAGAAGAGCTCGCACGCGTGAGCACGTCGCAGGCCAAGCTCTCGAATGCCGAACAGCGGCAATTGCAAACCTGGATCGAGCGCACCGCGGCGCGCAATCCCGACTTGCAAGCGGCGAGTTGGACGATGATGGACGCCCGCGGCAACCAGTTGGCCCGCGTGCCGTATGAAGCGAAGACGGTCGGCAAGAATTACGCCTTTCGCGATTATTTCAACGGCCGCGGCGGTCTGCCCGAGGGAACGCCCGACATCAAGCCGATCGAATCGCCGCACCTATCGAACGTTTTCGTGAGCCAATCGACCAGCGATCGCAAAGTTGCGTTTTCCGTCCCCGTCTGGAGCGTGCCCGATAAGCTCGACGGACCACGTCAGGTGGTCGGCGTCTTGAGCGTCACCGTAGCGCTCGGGCAGTTTGCCGAGTTGCGCAGCGATAACGACGTCGGGCGCAGTCTGATCGCCGTACTCGTCGACGCTAAGCCCGACTCTGACCAGCGCAGCGGCGCGGTGTTGGAGCATCCGCAACTTGCCGCACTCACGGCGGCGAAAAAGCCCGACGACCCGTTTCCGGCCTACTACTTCGACAAGTCCGGCGTCGATCGACTACGGCAACTTACGGACGCCGACGCGTCGAAATCGGCCAAATCATATAAAAGCGCCGCGGATATCGATTACCGCGATCCGCTCGGCCAAGACTACGACGGGCGTTGGATTGCCGCGTTTCAGCCGGTCGTCGTCAGCGGACGCCCCGCCGAGTCGGGCACGACCGGTTGGGTCGTGATCGTACAAGAGCGGTATGAGGCGGCGCTTAAGCCGGCACAAGAGCTCGGCGAGAAGCTCTGGCGCTACGGCGTCACGGCGCTCGGTGTCGTGTTGGCCGTTGTTACGGCGCTGTGGGGCTTCGTGATGATCGTGCTCAACGAATCGCCCCGCTGGAAAGTTGCCGCATTCATCCGTCGCACGGCCGGTCTCGGGGGAGGCGGACTGAGCGGCACGTCCCACTCCGCAAATTCCGCCCGCGCCACGCCCGGCCCTCCGACGCCCACGGCTCCCGTCGGAGGCGCACTGCCGACCATCACCATGGGCAAAGCCGCCGACGAATAGGTTTTCCTTGGTCCGCCGTTCAGCATTCAGCATTCTCCATTCAGCATTTGTCGACTCATGCCCGACCTGATCGCCCAAGGCGCCAAACCGCAAGAACGCTGGCGCCGTGCGCTCCATTCGGGCGAAGCCGTGGTCCTCGGCCGCGATAGCGGCTCATGGTCGGTGCCTTGGGACGAACGGATCTCGCGCCGTCATTGCGAGCTCAAGCTCTCGGGCGAACGTCTCGAAGTGCGTCGACTCGACACGGCGCGCAATCCCATTTTCGTGTCCGGCCGCGAGCAGGCCGACTTCGTCGTGCAGCCGGGCGACCACTTCGTGATCGGCGAAACCACGTTCACATTCGTCGTCGAGAAAGCGCGCGTCGGCAGGGAAGGTCCCGCCCCGCTCGAAGAGCAAACCTTTAGCGCGCAGTATCTGCAACGCGTCCGCTATCGCAACGCCGACCAACGGCTCGAAGTCCTCAGCCGGATGCCGGAAATCATTTCCGGCGCCACGAACGACGCCGAACTCTTCGTCCGGCTCGTCAATCTCCTGCTATCGGGCATTCCGCGCGCCAATGTCGTGGCGCTGACGACCGTCGATCAATCGACGGACACGGCCCAGCAGGTCAACGTGTTGCATTGGGATCGTCGCTTGCATACCGGCGGCGATTTCCAACCGAGTCGGCGACTCATTCTTGAAACTTTGCGGCGCGGCCAGAGCGTATTGCACGTTTGGAGCACCGGTACTCCCGGCGGCGCTTCGTTCACCCTTTCGGAAGAATCCGATTGGGCCTTTTGCACGCCGTTGATGGGCGAGGCGTGCCGCGGTTGGGCGCTCTACGTTTCCGGGCGCTATCACGGCCACGCCGGCATGACGGCCACGCCGAGCGACCCGACGGACTTGCGCGAAGACGTCAAGTTCACGGAGCTGGTCGCCGCGCTCGTCGCCGCCCTGCGGCAGACCGAACAACTGCGCAAACGCCAAGCGGCGCTCAGCGGCTTCTTTGCACCCGCGGTCCTGGGAGCCATGCAATCGGCCGATCCCGAACTGGTGCTCATGCCGCGCGAGGCCGACGTCTGCGTCATGTTCTGTGACTTGCGCGGTTTCACGCGCACCGCGCAGCGCAATGCCGACGACTTGCTCGGCCTACTGGAACGCGTGAGCCGAGCGCTCGGCGTGATGACGCATCAGATTCTCGAGCAAGGGGGCGTGCTCGGCGACTTCCACGGCGACGCGGCGATGGGCTTCTGGGGTTGGCCGCTCGTGCAGGAAGACGCCGTCGATCGAGCTTGCCGCGCCGCGCTCGCCGTGCGGAAGGAATTCGAGGTCGCATCGCATACCCCGGGCCACCCGCTGGCCGACTTTCGCATGGGGATCGGCCTCGCCTCCGGCCGCGCCGTCGCCGGGCGCATCGGCACCGTCGACCAAGTGAAGGTCACGGTCTTCGGGCCGGTCGTCAATCTCGCCTCGCGCTTGGAAGGAATGACGAAGCTCGTACAGGCCCCGATCTTGATCGATCAGGCGACCGCCGCCGCCGTGCGCAAAAGGATTCCCGCCACCACGGCTCGCGTCCGCACCGTGGCCCGCGTGCGACCCTACGGTACCGAGGGACATGTGGAAATCAGCGAGCTCCTGCCGCCCGCGGGCGAGCCGGGCCAACTCTCCGACGATCAGATCCGGCAATACGAGGAAGCCGTCGAGCAGTTCACGTCTGGCCAATGGAGCGAAGCCTTGGAATCGCTGCACGCCGTGCCGGCCCGTGATCGCGTGAAAGATTTCCTCACGGTGTTCATCGCCCAACACGGCCGCACCCCGCCCGCCGGTTGGGACGGAGTAATTCCGTTGAGCTCAAAAGGATAGCGCTTCGACGCCAAGAGTATTTAGCCCCGGGCGAACCGCCCGGGGCCAATGCGTTCGGCTGCTAAATTCCAATGACCAAGCACCAAATTCCAAACAATGATCGAAGAGAACAATGACCGAATCGCTCAGCGGCGTCGATCAACTTCGCTTGGAATTTGGTGCTTGATCATTGGTCATTCCTACGCGGCTTCAGCCGCGTAGGAAGTAGTACGTCGCCAACGTAAACCCGACGCAGATCACAAACCACCGCACCAGCGCTCGGGGCAGGCGTCGCGAATAGTGGGCCGCGAGAAAGCTGCCGACGCAGCCGCTCACGGCCATCGGCAGCGCGAGCCGCCATTCCACTTTTCCCGTCGCGGCGAAGATGGCGACCGACGTGCCGTTGATGCAACTGCCGAGCAAGCTCTTGAGGCCGTTCATGGCGTGGATGTCGTTCATCCCCATCATGGCGAGCGCCGAGAGCATGAGGATGCCGATCCCTGCGCCGAAGTAGCCGCCGTAGATGCCGACCAAAAACTGAAAGACGATTACGCCGACGACGGTCGTCCCTTGCGGCTCTTCATGGGCTTTGCCGATGCCGAGAAACTTGGCGATGATCGGCTGCAACGCAAAGAGCGACGCCGCCGTGAGGATGAGCCAAGGAACGAGGGCCGCGAAAATCTTTTCATCGAGCTGTGTGACGAGCAGCGTGCCCGCCGCGCCTCCGACGATGCTCGGACCGACGAGTTTCGAAGCCCAATGCGAATAGACGCGGAACTCGCGTCGCAAGCCCCAGAGCGCCGTGACGGACGCGGGAAATAGCGCAACGGTGCTCGTGCCGTTGGCGAAGACCTTGGCGACGGCATCGTCCGGATAATGCTTCGACAGAATGCCGATCAGCGCCGGAAACGTCAGCAGCGTGCCGCCCCCGGCGACGGCATTGATGCCTCCGCCGAGTGCCGCGGTGAGACAGAGAATAATTAGTTCGGTCGTCGTCATTTCAAGCAAACTCTTGCGTTCGGCCGCGCCGCAACGGAGATTAGGCGGAAGTTATGAGTTCAGAGTTATGAATGATGAACGACGGAACTCCCCCATTGTTCAGCATTCAGCACTCTACATTCAGCATTTCCCGCCGGTCCCCTCGCTTGCGCGTCGGGGCTAGTGTGAAGAATCATACCCGAGGACGTAATCATGCGGCACCACCGCTTTTGGTCGGCTTTCGTTTTGACGGCGGCGTTTTTTCCGGCCTCGGTAGAAGCGCAGCAAAAGGCGATCGTCGCCCCGCCTGAAGGGGCGAAGGCCGGCGCGGCGGCGCCGTTCTCCATTCCGCAGTTCGATCTCTCAGGACGAAAGGAATTGCAGGTCACGGTCGATCGCGAGGCCGGCCAGTATCTCGGCCATCCGACCACGGTGTTGCTGGAAGACGGCAAGACGATGCTCATCGTCTACCCGAAGGGGCACGGCCGGGGCGGCATCGTAATGAAACGGAGCACCGACGGCGGGCTTACCTGGAGCGACCGGTTGCCGACGCCGTCGAGTTGGGCCACGAGCACGGAAGTGCCGACGATGTACCGCACCGTCGACAAAGCCGGCAAGAAGCGGCTCATCATGTTCTCGGGCCTCTACCCGATTCGCCAAGCCGTGAGCGAAGACGACGGCGCGACCTGGAGCGAGCTGGCGCCGATCGGCGATTACGGCGGCATCGTGGCCTGCGCGAGTTGCATTCGCCTGCGGAACGGCGATTACATGGCCCTCTTCCACGACGACGGTCGGTACCTCACGGCGACCAAGCCGGTGAAGGGAACCAAGCCGAACTTCATTGTTTACAAGATCATTTCCTCCGACGGCGGCCTCACTTGGGGGAAGCCGACGGCGATCGCAACGCACGACGTTGCCCACCTTTGCGAGCCCGGCATGGTCCGCTCTCCCGACGGCAAGCAACTCGCCGTGCTCCTGCGCGAGAATGCCCGGAAGCTGCGCTCATTCATCATCTTTTCCAATGACGAAGGTGCAACGTGGTCTGAGCCGCGCGAAGTGCCGGCCTCGCTCACCGGCGATCGTCATACCTGCGCGTATTTGAAAGACGGCAAGCTCTTCATCACGTTCCGCGACCAGCTCAAAGGAAGCCCGACCCCCGGCGATTGGGTCGCCTGGGTCGGCACGTACGACGACTTGGTTTCCGGCGGCGAAGGTTTCTATCGCCTGCGCTTGATGGACAACACGAAGGGGGCCGACTGCGCCTATCCGCCGGTCGAAGTCCTGCCCGACGGCACGATCGTCACGACGACCTACGGCCATTGGACGGCGGGCGAAATGCCGTACATTGTGAGCGTGCGGCTGAGCCCCGAGCAGCAATCGGAATTCGAACTTGCCGCGCAGATGAAGCTGTCGGCGTCGTCGATGAACCAAATCATGAGTGAGGAAGATCAGACCCGACGTGTTGCCCTTCTCGAAGAGCACGCACGTCGCATGAGACAAGAGAGTGAAAGGGAACTTGTCGCGGCGATCAATAAGCTTAAGGCCGACCCGCTCGCGAAGACAGATCGCGATAAGATCGAACAGATTCAGATCTTGGAAGAGTTTTTGGCAATGCAGCGAGACATCGCGGCTCGTCCGGCATCACGAAAGGCATCCGACTACGATTCGGTCCTAGTGAAGTTCAATCAAATTAGTCTCGTGAAGAACGAAGGAGGCCATATCACTACTAGTTGGCAACGTCTTCCCGACCTCAACGACCCGCGTGGGTTCGCCGGGCAATTCGTCGGCACGATCCAAAACAAACTCGTGCTCGTCGGCGGTACGAACTTTCCCGACAAGCCGGTCTGGGACGGCGGCATCAAGGGCTGGTACCACGATGCTTTTGTGCTCGATGCGCCGGAGAGTACCTGGCGCAAGATCGGCAAATTGCCCGAGACCCGGGCCGTCGGGTACGGCGTTTCGATCTCGACCGACGAAGGATTGCTCTGCATCGGCGGCGCGGATGCGACGAAGCATCTCACCGACGTCTTCTACCTGACGCTCGACGGCGACGAACTCAAGACGCGCGATCTGCCGCCGTTGCCGGAACCGTGTGCGTATCTTTCTGGAGCGCAGATCGGCAGCACGGTGTACGTGGCCGGCGGCATCGCCAAGCCCGACGCCGTTCGAACGATGCGCACCTTCTGGTCGCTGGACTTGAAGAACCTCGACGCCGGGTGGCAAGTGTTGGAGCCCTGGCCGGGCAACGGGCGGATGCTGGCCGTGACCGCCGCGGTCGACGGCAATTTCTATCTTTCCGGCGGCTGCGATCTTCATCCGGGACCCGACGGCAAGCCGATGCGGGCCTATCAGAACGATTCGTTCCGCTACACGCCGGGCCAGGGGTGGACCAAGATTGCCACGGCCCCGACCGGTATCGTCGCCGCGCCGGTGCCGGCCGTCGTCGCAGGAAAGCAAATCATCGTCTTCGGTGGCGACGACGGCTCACGCCTCGGCCACAAGCCGCCGCAAGATCACCCCGGCTTCCCGAAGAACGTCTACAGCTACGACACGGCCGAAGATCGCTGGATGCGCATCGGCACATCGCCGTTTGTGCCCGTAGCCACACCGGTCGTGAAATGGCACGGCGGTTGGGTAGTAGCGAGCGGCGAAATCCGCCCGGCGGTACGATCGCGAGAAGTCTGGATGCTCAAGGTTTCCCATTAACTCCAAGCAGAAGAAGCAGCAAGGGAGATATGGAGATAGGAGGAGATCGGGGGGATGAACTAAAGGAGATGGGAATGTGATTGGAACGCGCATTGTTCCGATCTCCAGCCTCATTTTTATTCCTTATCTCCCTCATCCCCTCCTATCTCCATATCTCCCTTGCTGATAATCGACTTATCCAACGAAATGCCGGAGTCCGTCGCGTGAGTAAGGTTCGATTCGGTCTCATCGGTTATGGGGCGTGGGGAAGTTTTCATGCCGGGGCCATCATGAAGACGGCCGACGCGGAGCTCTGCGCCGTTGCCGTACGTTCGCCGGAGTCGCAGGCCGCGGCACGCGAGGCGTTTCCGGCCGCGACCGTAGTCGCCGATTATCGTGAGCTGCTCGCACGCGACGACCTCGACGTCGTCGACGTCGTGGTGCCGAGCCATCTGCATTGTGAGATCGGCTGCGCCGTGCTCGCGAGCGGCAAGCATTTGTTGCTCGAGAAGCCGATGGCGGTGACCGTCGCCGAATGCGACCAACTCCGCGCAGCCGCGGCTGCGAGCGGCAAGACGATTGCCATCGGTCACGAGCTACGGATGTCGAGCCTGTGGGGAAAGGTCAAAGAGATCATCGACGCCGGCGGCATCGGCACGCCGCTCTACGCACTGGTCGAGCTGTCGCGGAAGCCGTATCGGCTCGGAACCGGCGGCTGGCGGTACGATATTAAGCGTGTGGGGAACTGGATCCTGGAAGAGCCGATCCATTTCTTTGACCTGGCCCGGTGGTACTTGGCGGCCGTCGGGGAGCCGACGCACGTGTATGCTCGGGCGAACTCAAGGCAGGCCGATCACCCCGAATTGCAGGACAATTTCTCGGCGATTCTGCATTTTCCGCAGGGGGCGTATGCCGTCGTCACGCAGACTTTGGCGGCGTTTGAGCATCACCAGACCGTGAAGGTGACCGGCACCAAGGGTGCCGTTTGGGCAAGTTGGAGCGGAGCGCTCGACCGGACGCTCCATCCGACGCATTCCCTGAAGCATTTCGACGGCGAGACGGTGCACGACGTTAAAATCGACCGACAAAGCGGCGAAGTATTTGAACTCGAAGACGAAATGGCGATGATGGTCGACGTGGTTCGCCGCGGCGGCACGCCCCGGGCGACGGCGCTCGACGGCCGTTGGTCGGTCGGCATCTGCAACGCGGCGCAAGAATCGGTCGACCGCGCGGCGATTGTGGCGCTCGACGGATTGCGAACTGAACGTAGCGAATGAGCGCCGGTAGTTTGAAAATCTTAAGTTGAGAAGACATCCGAGGAGCGACGCATGGCGGTGCAGTTATCGTTTGCCGATGAACGGGTCTTGGCCGTGATGGCGCATCCGGACGACGCCGAACTCTTGTGCGCCGGCACGCTAGCGCGAGCCCGCGCGGATGGCGCGACGATCGGCCTGTGCGTATTGTGCCGCGGCGACAAGGGGCAGCCGGTAACGCCGGTCGCGGAGCTCGCGCGGCAGCGGCGGCAGGAAACCACGGAGGCCGCGGAACTGCTCGGCGCTCAAACCATGTACGGCGACTTCGCCGACGGCGAACTCACCGACGATTACGCTTCGCGCATGCGGCTGGTTGAAATCTTTCGTCGCTTCCGGCCGACGCTCGTCATCGCGCATGCCGCGAACGACTATCATGCCGACCATCGCGCCGCTTCGGCCCTCGCGGAATCCGCCTCGTGGTTTTGCTCGTCGCGCGGACATCGTACGCCGTCGCCGCCGTTGGAGACGCCGCCGGCCCTGTGGTTCTGCGATGCACTGGAGATGCTCGGCTTCGAGCCGACGTTCTACGTCGACGTGTCCGAGTATGTCGACCTCAAGCGCCGGATGCTCGATTGCCATCGGAGCCAATTGCAACGCTCGGGCGATCGCGACTACACTCCGCTTGAACACTTGCTCGTCCGCCAAGCGGCCGCCCGCGGTTCGCAAGCCGGCAGCGCGGCGGCGGAAGCGTTTCGCCAGCACCAAGCGCTGCTGCGTACCCGAGCGTGGTAGGAGAACAGGTGGCAGGCGCTAGGCGTTAGCGAACCGCGTTCGGCGCGCGTGTTCTCCCCTCGCCCCTTGCGGGAGAGGGGCCGGGGGTGAGCGGTAACCCAACGCAATTGTCACGCCGCTTCAGCCCCTCGTTCGCGCGCCCAATCTTCGTATAATCAGCGGCTAGGGCACGTCTGACTTCCGCGCCGTCTCAATCGAGCGCCATCCTCCAACCTGCAGAACTCCACCGCCATGTCCGAATTCCGCATCGAGAAAGATACGATGGGCGAGGTCCGCGTTCCGGCTCGCGCTTACTACGCTTCCCAAACGCAACGGGCCGTCGAGAACTTCCCGATCTCCGGCAAGCAGCTGCCGAAGCAACTCATCCGCGCCATGGGCCTTGTGAAGCTCGCCTGCGGCATCGCCAATCGCGACCTTGGCAAGCTTACCGGCACGGGCAAGAACCCGTTGAACGACAAGCAAGTGGAAGCGATGCTCGCCTCGTGCCGCGAAGTGGCTGAAGGAAAGTTTGACGCGGAGTTTCCGATCGACGTTTACCAGACCGGCTCCGGCACGTCGAGCAACATGAACGCCAACGAGGTCATCGCCAACCGCGCGATCGAGATGCTCGGCGGCGATCGGCTCGCGCAGGCCAAGCCCGTGCACCCAAACGACCACGTGAACATGGGCCAGAGCACGAACTGCACGTTCCCCACCGCCATCCACGTGGCCGTGGCGCTGGCGATCGTCAAGGACTTAATCCCGGCCTTGTCGCGGCTGGGAGACGTGCTCACGCGTAAGGCCGCCGAGTGGGACAAGGTCATCAAGATCGGCCGCACGCACTTGGCCGACGCCACGCCGTTGCGGCTAGGTCAGGAAGTCGGCGGTTTCGCGCGACAAATCGAGCTCTCGATTCATCGGGCCCGTCGCGCGGCCGATGCCTTGCTGGAACTGCCGGTCGGCGGAACGGCCGTCGGTACCGGAATCAACACCCATCCCGAGTTTGCCAAGCGTACCTGCGCGGCGCTCGCAAAGGAGACCGGCCTCAAGTTCGTCGAAGCGGCAAACCATTTCGAAGCCAACGCCCAACGCGACGCTTTGGTCGAATGCCACGGGCAGTTGCGAGTCGTCGCCGTGACGCTCTTCAACGTCTCGAACAACATCCGCTGGCTCGGCTCCGGTCCGCGCTGCGGCTTCTACGAGATCCAACTTCCCGATCGCCAGCCCGGCAGCTCGATCATGCCCGGTAAGGTGAATCCGGTGATGTGCGAAAGCATGATGCAAGTCACGGCCAAGGTGATGGGGAACGACCAAACCATCGCCATTTCCGGCGCCGCCGGCGGACAGTTTCAGTTGAATATCATGATGCCCGTGATGGGCGACACGACGCTGGAGAGCGTTTCGCTCCTGGCGAGTTGCACGAATGCGTTCGTTGATTTTTGCGCCGAAGAGATGGAAGCCAACGTGGAGCAGTGCAATGCCGGGGTCGAAAAGAGCCTCGCTATGTGCACGAGCCTGAACCCGTACATCGGCTATGAAAAAGCGGCGGCCTTGGCGAAGCAAGCCTTCAAGACCGGGAAGACAATTCGCGAACTTTGCGAAGAGCAAAACATCCTGCCGCACGACGAGCTCAAGAAGGCGCTCGACCCGTGGAGCATGACGGAGCCGGGGTAAATTCCAAAAGGAACTTGGCGACAGGCGTTTCTCGTCGGCCAAGCGAGTATCCTGAGCCGGATCACGTAGTAAACAACTGGGGCAAAGGATCACGGGTCATGGCGCAGAGTATCGGAATCGTAACGGGCGGCGGTGATTGCCCGGGGCTCAACGCCGTGATTCGCGCCGTGACCAAAGCGGCCAACCGGCGCGGCTGGGACGCCATCGGCGTTTACGGCGGCTTCGAAGGTTTGCTCGAGCCGCGCCGTCTGAAGGTGCTCAGCATCCACGACCTCGACGGCCTGCTCACGCGCGGCGGCACGGTGCTCGGCACCGCCAATCGCGGCCAGTTTTGCGCCAAGACCGGCCACGGCGAATTGCGGGCCCTGCCGAAGGAATTGCTCGACGCCACGGCGGCGTCGTGTCGCGACTTGGGAATCGTCGGCCTGGTAAGCATCGGCGGCGACGGCACGCTCGCCATCGCCCAGCAACTCTACAACCACGGCATTCCCATCGTCGGCGTGCCGAAGACGATCGACAATGACGTGATCGGCACCGATACGACGTTCGGCTTCGACTCGGCCGTGGCGTGCGCGACCGACGCGCTCGATCGCTTGCACAGCACGGCGGAAAGCCACAGCCGCGTAATGGTGCTCGAAGTCATGGGGCGCTACGCCGGTTGGATCGCCGCCTCGTGCGGACTTTCCGGCGGGGCCGACGTGATTCTCATTCCCGAGATCCCGTTCACCTACGAAAGCGTCTGCCAAAAGATTGCGGAGCGTGAATCCCACGGCCGGCATTTCACGATCGTCGTCGTCGCGGAAGGGGCGCGCGTCGCGGGGGGTGAGTTCGTCACCTCCACGGGCCAAGAATCCAACCGCGAAGCACGGCTCGGCGGCGTCGGCAATATGGTCGCCGCGGAACTGCAAACGCGCACCGGCAAGGAAGCCCGTTGTGTGGTGTTGGGCCATTTGCAACGCGGCGGCTCGCCGACCTGCATCGATCGCGCGCTCTGCACCATGTTCGGCACCGCGGCCGTGGAACTGATCGCCCAAGGGCAACTGGGCCGAATGGTTAGTTACACCGGCGCTAAAATTTCCAGCGTCTCTCTGGAAGAAGTCGGCAAAGGCATTCGCACCGTGCCGCCCGACGCGGGCCTCGTGCAAACGGCGCGAGCCATCGGCATTTGCTTCGGCGATTGAGAGTGGCGACCTGTAGGGAACGCCCTCTGTGGCGTTCCGAAGGCTACCCCAAATCTCGGACACGTCGGCCTTACGGCTCGACGCTCGCCGGAACGCCACAGAGGGCGTTCCCTACAAGCCTGCCCGTCGTAGCATTTCACCCAGCTGCGGATAGTGTTCGCGCGCCGCAGGGTCCGCAGCCAGCACGACGTTCAAGAAGACCTTGGCGGCGTCGAGTTGCTCTGCTCGTAGAGAGCCGTCGGCGTATTGCAGCATCGCCTGTATGCCGGCCGGCGTCTGCTTGCAGAAAGCGGTGAGCTCTTCGGCCGCCTCGCTAAAGCGATTCAGGCCCAAGAGCGATATTCCGTAGTACATCCGCGCCTGCGGCACGTTTATGCCTGCGTCGAGCGCGGCCTTCAGATATTGAGCGGCTTCGGCGATGCGGGCGCCGCTCTTATCGCGGAACAGAAGCCATCCCAGCTCATATTGCGTCTCGGCCGTGAAGCGTTTCTTCGCTTCGTCCGGTTCATCGATCTTCGGCACGAGCGCCAGGGTGCGCAGAAGTTCCGCTTCTGCTTCGGCGTCGCGGTTCACAAGGTCGTAGAGTGCCGCGAGGTTGCGAGCCGTCGGCAGGTGCGCCGGCTCCATCTTCAGCGCCTGCCGGAACGCAGCTTCCGCCTTCGGTAGGTAGGTCATATCCTCCGTGGCCTTCAGCAGGTTGGCATAGCAGGTGCCGATCGCCGTATGCGTGCCGGGCTGATCGTCGACGGCCTTCTGTCCCTCGACCCATTCGGCAAACACGCGCTCGAAGTCCTTCCATCCGTTCGGATCGCGCTCGCGGTTCGGCGGCAACCGCGTAAGCGTGCGAGCCGCTTCCGTGCGCACCGTCCGATCGGGGTCGGCAAGCGCGGCAACCAGCGGCAGTTGGTAGGTCGCCAGCAAGTCGTCCGGCCATTGGTCGATGGCCCGCACGGCGGCGACGCGGACGAGTGAGTCGTCGTCTTTTAGCGCACGTTCCAGGGCTTTGCGAGTTTCCTCGCCCGGATAGTTCGTCAACAGCGCCACGGCGCTCGCGCGCACGACCGGGCCCACCGCCGCGGCCCGCTCGTCGGGCGTCGCCGTCGGGCGATTGCGAGCTAAGTCGATGAGCGCTTCCGCGGCGTGCGGATCTTGCTTGCGCCCGCGTTCGAGAACTTCGCCGAAGTGCGGCTTCTGCTCGCGCTTCGTGCCGTACCACTCGCGCACCTTGGCGAGTTGCCATTCGACGTTCTCCGTCGGCTTCGTGTGGCAACTTTGGCAGGCGTTGGGCGTACCGAGCTTCAGCGTCAGGTCCGGCCGAGGAATGCGAATGCTGTGGTCACGGCGCGGGTCGACCTCCATATAGGTCCGCTCCGGCATATGACACTCGACGCACCGTGCCCCCTGCGAATTCGTCGCGTGGTGATGATGGTTCGGAGTATCGTACTTCGCCAAAGTGTGGCACTGCGTGCAGAGCGCATTTCCTGCGAACTTCGGCTGCAGGCTATGCGGATCGTGGCAATTCGAGCAGCGCACCCCTTCGCGAAACATGCGGCTCTGGAGAAACGAGCCGTATTCGTAGAGTTCTTCTTTGATTTGGCCGTCGGCAAAGTACTCGGTGCCGTCAAGAGTTTCCGGTTCGTAGAAATCGCGGAAGCGATTGCCGGGGCGATAGTCGGGGTGCACGATGCGCCGGCGTGCGTGGCACTGGGCGCAGGTCTCGATTTCGGCAAGCGAGTCGGGGCCTTTGAGCTTGTTGAGTGCGTAGCTATGGAAATGGCGCGGGTCGTTGAACCCCAGCGTCCCTTCGGCGCGGGCCACGTGTTCTCCGGCCGGACCATGGCACGCTTCGCAACTCACGTCGATCTCGGCGAACGTCGTGTGGTACTCGTTTTTCGCGACGTCGAACTTCTTTTGCAGATCGGTGCTGTGGCACTCGGCGCACATGTAGTTCCAGTTCTGTCCGCCGCCGGTCCAGTGGAGCCAATCGCCGGCCGGAATCTTCTGCTTCGGGTAGAGATGGAACCAGCGTCCCTTGTCGGTATCCCAGGCAATCGACAGGACCTGGACGCGCCCCGAGGGCAGTTCGATCTCTTCTCCCTGCGGCGTGCGGACTTTTTTCTTGTCGGGGAACTCGACCATGTACTGCTGCAGCGGATCGACGCCGAAGACGTATTTGATCTCAAACGTCGCGAGCTTACCGTCGGCATCGTCGGTCGTCACGAAGAACTTACCGTCTTTACGGAAGAACTTCGACGTGACCCCCTGGTGCGTAAACTCCTGGTTGTCGAACGCCTTCGGGTCGACGACGGTCTCTTCCGTCGCAGGGTCCATGGCCAAGTCGTGATGCGAGCCGGTCCACGAATGCACCTGTTGCGCATGGCAGGCGTTGCACGAACTGCGACCGACGTACGAGGCGGTGTAGGTCTTCGAGGCCTGTGTGGCCCGATACGACCACGAGCCGAGCGCCAGCGACGTCGCTAGGAGTACGAGCAGGACGATGATCCAGCGGAAACGCTTCACGCGGGCTTCTTCTCAGGCGATTGAAAAACGGGCGATGTAAAAATACTGACCCCTCACCCCTGGCCTCTCTCCCGCAAGGGGAGAGGGGAAATGAGAGAGAGTCGGCTATTGCTAGTTGCCGCAGCCGACGATTTCCGGCGAGTGCAAATAGCTCGCATCCACCGGATAGTTGGCGAATTGAATCGAGTAGTGATCTTCAAACCAGCGGGCAATGTCGGGCACCAAGCCTGGGTCGAAGGCCGGGGCGATGTGCAACGACTTACCGTAGGTTTCTTCGCGGATGTCTCCTTGCTCCACGATCACACGGCCTGCTTTGATCACAAACCGCGGCAGCGCGAACATCGTTTCTTGGTCGGCGTCGGGCGTGTAGATCGTGATGTCGGCGTCCGCACCCGGGCCGAGATGTCCCTTGTTCTTCAAGCCGAGAATTCGGGCCGGGCCGGCGCGCGTGATGATCGCGATCTCGTGGAGCGTGTATTCTCGCTTGAGGTCGGCGAGCGATGAACGGGTGCGCACTTCCTCGGGCAGCGTCTTGATCACTTCTTCGCGGTAAGTGCGATCCATGAGTAAGCGAATGATTTGCGGATAGGCGAGGAACGAGCCGCCGTTGGGGTGGTCGGTGCTCATCACGACGCGCCACGGATCGTCGACCAGCAAGTACCACTCGAGCCCGATGGCCCATTGCAGCGCGTGCACGATGCTCTTTCGCTTGTACTCGATCGGCGCGATGCCGCAGCCGGCTTCCTGTTCGGTGTCGGCCGAGAACCATTTCGTGCGATACAAGTTGCTCAGGTAGTAGCCGACCGGGCCGTCGCCGGTCATGCTCGTCGTCTTGCCGAACATCACTTGGCCGACGTCGACCGTGATATTCTTGTTCGCGTTGACATATTCGGCCAGCACGGGCACGCGCGAGTTGAACGTCGTTTCGTCGGCGTCGCCGCCGCCGTAGCTGTGAAACTGGATGTGCGTCATGTGCCCGCGTGCCCCTTCGAGGGCCCGCATCGTTTCAAGCGTCGTGGTCCAGTTGCCCGGCATGCCGAGATTGTTGGCGTGGATGTGTACGCTGTGGGGCAACCGCAATCGATCAGCGGCCCGGGCCATTTCGCGAATGATGGCCCGGGGCGTCACGTCGAAGCTCGGGACTTCGTCGTCGAGCCCATGCACGTTGCCCGCTTGTCGCTGCTTCCACACTTCCACGCCGCCGGGGTTCACGAGTTTCGCGCCGTAGCCTTTGGCGCTCGCGAGCAGCCAAGCCGTGAAACCGTCGAGACGTTCCAGATCGCCGTCCGCGATGGCTCGCATCGCGTAATGGTTGTTGCCGAGCAACACCAGAAATGCCTTATCAAGGCAAGGCGTGTCGGCAAACTCCTCATGCGCATGCCGGGCGGCCAAGGCAGGCACGGCGGCGTCGACGGCGGTCGTATAACCGAGGCCGGCATATTTGTAGCCGGTGGCGAACGTGCTCGGCACGCTGCCCATGGTGCCGCTTCGCGTTCGGGGAGTGCGTCGCACAGGTTCGGCCGTGCGCTTTTCTTCCGGCCTCAGCTTGCGCGCCACATTGACCTTGGGACCTGCGATATGGCAGTGCATATCGACGCCGCCGGGCATGACGACAAGTCCGCTCGCATCGATGGTTCGCTCCGCGCGCGCGCTCGGATCGCTCGGCGCCGCGACGATTCGATCATTCTCGATCCAAACATCGCGCACGACACCGTCGATGCCGTTGGTCGGATCGTAAAGCGTACCACCGGATATTTTTAGTAGGCCCATGCGTGGGAGTAGTTGGCGTCGGAACAGTGCGACAAAGTGACGCCGCACTTCAAGGTGAACGATTGTGTGTCTGCGGTGCGTTGATCTCTTATCGACCGGGGGCGTTTACTTCATGTGCGCCAGGCGGTACTGCGGCAACAATTACAAGTCTAATCAAAACGGGTCGGTCGGTCTTCTCCCATCGGTCGATCTTTGTGCGGCACCCTGCAACGGCATAGGCGGGTGTGCTTCGTGAGCTAGAATTGCGCTGGGTTCGAGGAAGAAACGTAAGGGGACGGAATGGCATTGTCAGAGGCACCGCAGTCTGGGGAAGCGCAGTCGATTCGGTTGCAGCTGGCTCTCGATCAGATTCGTTCGGCACGCGCTTATACATGGGAGTTGCTCGCCGATTTGCAACCGCAGGATTGGTTTGCAATGCCCGGCGGCGTGACGCACATCGCGTGGCAAGTCGGGCATTTGGCGATGGCCCAATATCGACTCTGTCTCGACCGTATTCGCGGCGAGCGCGAATCCGACAACCGACTCATTTCGCTGGCGATGCTCACCATTTTCGGCAAAGGTTCGACGCCCGACGCCGACAGCAAGAAGTATCCGCCGGTCGACGAGATTCGCGCGGTGTTCGACCGTGTTTACAAAGCGTCGCTCGATGAATGTAGTCGCCTCGCCGACGCCGATCTCGATCTGCCGCCGCTCAAGCCGCACCGTCTGTTCCATACCAAGCTCGGATCGTTGCTCTGGTGCACGCGCCATGAAATGGTGCACGCCGGCCAGATCTCGCTCGTCCGCCGCATGATCGGCAGAAAACCGTTGTGGTGATCTCCTCTCGGCTTTTCTGTTCTAGCTACTAGCTACCAGTCACTAGCTACTTACCTTCGGCACCGCCCAGTGCCCTTCGCGATACGTGCGACCGACCAAGGCCGCCGCTTCCGCGTCGCCGACGATCTCTTCCTTGGCAGGGTCGAATTGCAGCGTGCGACCCGTGCGGGCCGCGATATTTGCTAAGTGACAGAGCGTCGCCGAGAGGTGACCGTTGAGAATATCGGCATTCGGCTTTTGGCCGGAGTAAACGCAGTCGACGAAGTTGCGGCGGTGGGCCTGCGTGTCGGCCTTGCCGGACGCTTCTTCGATCAGCTTGCTGCCGGGACCGTAGAGTTTGTAGCCGCCGTTCTTGCCGAGAATGAGCATGCCGTTGGTCCCGTAGAACGCGCAGGCATTGTCATGCCCTTCCTGTTTGTAGGGAGACCAGATCCGCATCTCGAAAATCAGTTGCTTCTTGTGCCCGACCGCGCCGTCGCTCGGGTAGTCGAACGCCGTGTAGAGCGTGTCGGGGAATTGCTGATCGTCGTCGAAGCCGTACTTGCCGCCCACCGCCGCGACGCGCGAAGGATGCACGTCGACGCCGAGTCCCCAACGGGCGATATCGAGCTCATGCACGCCGTCGTTTCCGGCGTCGCCGGTGCCGAAGTCGTACCACCAGTGCCAGTTGTAGTGCTGCCGATTGGCTTGAAACGGCACCATCGGCGCCGGGCCGATCCAAAGGTCGTAGTCGAATCCGCCGGGGGCTTCGCTCGGCTGCAGGTGACCGATGTCTTTCCGGCGCTGGCTGTTCCACGCTTTCGCGACGACGATCTCGCCGATGATGCCGTCGCGCAGCTTGGCGAACATCTCGCGGATGAACGGCGTCGAGCGCGACTGCGTTCCGACCTGCACGATCTTCTTTGTGCGTTCGGCCGCTTCCACCATCAGCCGGCCTTCGCGAATGTTGTGCGAGCAAGGCTTCTCGACGTACACATGCTTGCCGGCCGCCAACGCCAGGAGCGTCGCCGGAGCATGCCAATGATCGGGCGTGGCCACGGTCACGGCTTCGACCGCCGGGTCGTCGAGTACGCGTCGCAGGTCGCTGATCGTCTTCGGCGATTGCTTGTCTTTGACGGCGTCGGCGGCCTTTGCGGCGCGGGCCTCGTCCGGGTCGCACACGTAGGCGATCTTCACGTCGGGCATATCCGCGAACGTCTTGAGCAGGCTCGTCCCCTGCCCTCCGCAACCGATCGCGGCCATGGTGACGGTTCGCCCTTCGGCGGCCTGAACCTCGCTCGAAGTGTGCACCATGGCGGAAGCGGCGGCGAGCGCCACGGTCGATTGTTCCAAGAATTCGCGGCGCGTGTTCATGACAAGTTCTCGCAGGGCGGGCGAAGGGGAAGGCGTGGAAACGTCACTGTAGCAAGCCGCAGGTGCGAAGCAATTTTTTGGGGCGAGCGTCGAGGCGTAAGCCCGACGTGTCCGGTAGACACTCGTTTTGAAAGTCTCATTCGTCGGTTTCTCGATAACGATGCACTGCCCAACGCTCCCGACACGTCGGCCTCACGGCTCGACGCTCGCCTAACGCCTAGCGTCTGTTTCATCACTTACGTCGATTGGCCCGACCACCGCGTGCGCAGATAACTCGACCTATCTGCGCACCCCTTGTGGGTTTTGAGGTTGTGCGCAGATAACCCCGAGTTATCTGCGCAGTGCCCGTTCGGCCCGTCGACGTAAGTGGTCAAGAGGGAAGACCGAAGAGTAAAGACTTACGTGCAGTCGTCGGCCGCCGCCGGCCCCACTCCACTTCGGTCTTAAGTCTTCAGTCTTCGGTCTTGCCACCACTCCGCACCGTACCGCAAAGCCGCGCGAATCTCCAGGCGATTTTTGGCCGGCCCAAAAGTGTCGTTGACATTCACGCGCGACGGTTTTACTCGGGCCGCGTGTGCCACCAAGCCCAAAGGATGAAAATGGCTTGCAACGGTAATCTTGCCAGATGCACGAGCGGCGGTGCGGGCAGAATTTCTTGATGTTGAAAGAGATAGATGTTTGCCGGGAAGACGGCGAGCAACAGTGCGATGATGCCCCAGGCGGCGAGCTTGCGCGTGCGTGTCGGAATCAGCAGAGCCCCCAGAACAAACTCCGCGACGCCGCTGAGATATACCAATTCCAAATGCCACGGCAGGTACGGCGGCATGATCTTCAGATAAAACTCCGGCCTCACGAAATGCATGACCCCCGCAACCATCAGGAAGAGGGCGAGCAACCAGCGCGAGACGGCTTTCAATTGCGGCACGGCGACTCCTAATACTTCAGTTCGACGATGACCGCCGCGAGGCTGGCTTCGGAGCGCGAGAGAGATTCGACGAGCTCGGGCTTTCCGACCGTCGGCAGATAGCTGGCGTAGTGCTTGTTGCGAACTTCGAGCACACGGTTTCTTGGTTCGTGTTCGGTCGGCGAAATCAGGACGACGAGACCGTCGCTCCGGGAGCCTTCGTCGCCGGTGACGAGCCCCGAGACGTAGACCTTCTCCGCGCCGGCCGCATAGAAGTCGGCGACAAGCTGCTCCAACAAAGCTCGCGGAACTTTTGCCGGTCGGTTCCGATCGTTCTTGAGCCAGTCCCGTGCTTCGGCATATTCTTCGACCCGCGTTTCGTAGTTGGAGCCGATCACGCTGGACATCGTTTGCATGCGAAACGTCGCCGATTCGGCATGGTCTTTGATTTCATGCGGCGGCTCGGTGTTCGCGGCTTGCGCGCCGCCGGAACCTCCCGACGACGAGCCGCCCCCCGACTTCTTATCTTGGCAACCGAAGCATGCCCCCGTGAGTAGACCGGCGATCAGCAAGAACCGATGACAGGGGACGAGCATGCGAAGAACTCACGCAGAGACGGGGCGGCAAGGGCGACATTCCCTATTGTACGTGGAGTGTCGGGCGATGCATGTTGCCGGCCCTTGGATTGGGTTCCGGCCGTCGACGGCCGGGCTAAGCCCGAGGCGACGTGCAATCAGCTTCTTTCGCCCATCGCACGGGAGTCTTCGTCATTTTCCTGTTCCGTATGCAGCAGTTCGCACTCGGCATTTCCCGTAAGTCCGTCCGGTCGCTGCCTTTCGCGGTGCCGGCACTCCGGGCTGCGGGGGTTGACGTTGACCCACCCTGAACCTTCCCTAAAATACGGCACTCTTTGGACTTATTGCATCCTTCCTATCAGCGCGAGCCCCGTACGAAGCCATGTCTGACGAAGCCGGATCCCCTGGAATTCACGAAGCCGCCCGCCGCGACAAGCTGCGTAAGATTACGGAGCTGGGTCACGACCCTTGGGGCGGCCGTTTCGACGATCACCAGTCGATCGGCTCGATCCGCGCGCGCGAAAACGAAATCACTTCGGAAGACCCGGCCCCCGGCAACGAGAAGCACGGCCCGGTGTTGCATGGCCCGAAGGTCCGCGCGGCCGGGCGCATCGTCTTGCAGCGGGATACCGGCAAGCTGATCTTCGCCAACATCCGCGATTGGTCCGGCACGATTCAGATTTTTATCGGCAAGTCGCAAGTGGGCGACGACAACTGGGCCCTCTGCAAGTGCTTCGACTTGGGAGACCTCGTCGGCGTCGACGGCGAACTCAAGCGCACGAAGACCGGCGAGCTCACGATCTTCGCCGAGAAGCTGACGTTTCTTACGAAGTCGGTGGTGCCGCACCCGGAAAAGTACCACGGTCTGGCCGATGCCGAACTCCGGCAGCGAATGCGCTACCTCGACCTCATCTACGGCGAGGGGGTGCTCGATCGGTTCCTCGCCCGCACGAAGATTGTGCAATCGATTCGCAACACGCTTGGCGGCGAGGGCTTCGTCGAAATCGAAGGCCCGACGCTCCACTCGATTGCCGGCGGCGCCGCGGCGCGGCCGTTTAAGACCCATCACAACGCGCTCGATATGCCGCTCTTTATGCGCATCGCGCTGGAGCTGCATTTGAAGCGGCTCTTGGTCGGCGGCATGGAGCGCGTATACGAACTCGGTCGCGTCTACCGTAACGAAGGCATCAGCCCCCGGCACAATCCTGAATTCACGATGCTCGAGGTCTATCAGGCCTACGGCGACTATCGTTCGATGATGGACCTGACGGAGAAGTTGATCGTCGGCGCGATTCGCGCCGGCAAGAAGCCGGGAGACGATTCGCTCGTGCTCCCTTGGGGCGAAGACAAGACCATCGATTTCACGCCGCCGTTTCAACGCGCCACGTACGACGAACTCTTCGAGAAGCACGCCGGCGTCCGGGCCGACGACGAAGCAGGCATCCGTGCGCTGGCCGAGAAGATCGGCTTTGAAACGGCCGGCAAAGACCCGGATGTGATCAAGAGCGAAGTGTTTGAAGAGAAGGTGGAAGATGCGCTGGTCGGGCCGATCTTCGTGATGGATTATCCGGCGAGCATCTGCCCGTTGACGAAGCGCAAGACGTCGAATCCGCGCGTGGCGGAGCGATTCGAGCTCTTCGTACACGGCATGGAAGTCGCCAATGCCTACACGGAACTAAACGATCCGTATTTGCAGGAAGAACTCTTCAGCGGGCAACTGGCGGGGCAAAAGGAAGAAGATTCGATGGCCAAGATGGACCACGACTTCGTCCGCGCGCTCAAGCACGGCATGCCCCCGGCCGGCGGCCTCGGCATCGGCATCGACCGCCTAGTGATGCTGCTGACCAACGCCCAAACCATCCGCGACGTGATCTTGTTCCCGCTCTTGCGGCATGAGACTGTTTGAGAACGACACGAGGAAGAGAAGAAAAGGGGATAAGGGGGATGAGAAGGAGATCAGCGAGCTAGGAATAGACTGAAGACTAGTGACTAGCGATTGAAGCAAGCGGCGGAGACAAGGAACCGAAATCCTATGCCCGCTTCCATCTTTGTATTCCTATCCCCCCAATCCCCGTCTCATCCCCCTTATCTCCCTTTCTGAAGTCCGGCTGAGTCTGAAGTCTGGAAGACGAAACGCTCCGATTGCGACACGATTCCCAAGGATGGGACCATGTACGTTTTGCTGCTTTGTCGGAAGTATCTGACCACGCGTTACATCGCGTTGGCTTCGGTCGTGAGCGTGATGCTCGGCGTGGCGACGATGATCGTCGTCAACGGCGTGATGAAGGGCTTCTCCGTCGAGATGCAGGCCCGTATCCACGGCGTGCTTTCCGACGTCGTGTTCGAATCGCAAAGCCTCGAAGGCTTCATGGACGCCCAATGGCACATGAAGGAAATCAACAAGGTATGCGGCGAGTATATCGAAGGCATTACGCCGACGGTCGTCGTGCCGGCGATGCTGAGCTACAAGGTGCAACGGCAGTGGATCACGCAGCCGGTGCAGCTCATCGGCATCGACGAACGGACGCAAGGCAAGGCCAGCGACTTCAGCGGCTTCCTGCAGCATCCTGAAAACCGTAAACAACTCAGCTTCGACCTCCGCGAAGGGGGCTACGATACCCAAAACGGCAAGCGCGCTTCGCTCGCGGACGCCGGCTGGCAGTACCGTCGCGAAATGGCGGCGTTGCGCAAGTACGACCGCGAGACGCTCGATGACGATCCGCTCAAGGGAGGCGTCCAACCGCCGGCCCCGTTGCCGCCGCAGGCTTCGCAACCGCCGGCAGGTTTGGCGGCCGCGGCGCAGCCGCAACAGCCCAAGCCGGTCGATATCTTCTCGCAGGCGCAGCAACAAGCCGCCGCGAAAGGGCAAGCCCCGCCGCCGTTTGCCGCCGCCCAGAACGTCTTCGACGCCGGCAAGCAGCAGCACACCGGCCTGGTGCTCGGCATCGCGCTTTCCAGTTTTCAAGATCGCGCGGGGGACGAGCAATTCCTCGCCATGCCGGGCGACGACGTTCGTCTGACGTTTCCCACGGCGGGCACGCCGCCGCGGCCGATCGACGACCTGTTCACGATCGTCGACTTCTACGAGTGCAAAATGAGCGAATACGATTCGCAATTCGTTTTCGTGCCGATTCAAAAGCTGCAACAGCTGCGCGGCATGATCGATCCGCAAACCGGCAATGCCCGCATCACGGCGCTGCAAATTAAGCTGAAGAACGAAGCCGACGGCAACATCGTGCGCGACAAGCTCAAGGCGGTGTTTCATCCGCAACTCTATCGCATCGCCACCTGGCGCGATAAGCAAGGCCCGCTCCTCTCGGCGGTGGAAATGGAAACGGCCATTCTCAACGTGCTGCTGTTTCTCATCATCGCCGTGGCCGGCTTCGGCATCTTGGCGATCTTCTTCATGATCGTCGTCGAGAAGACCAAAGACATCGGCATTCTGAAATCGCTCGGCGCTTCGGCCCGCGGCGTGATGGGCATCTTCCTCGGTTACGGACTCGCGCTCGGCGCGGTCGGCGCCGGCGGGGGCTTCGTCGTCGGCATGGCGCTGGTGCATTACATCAACGAAGTGGCCGATTTCCTCGGCTGGGTCAGCGGCACCAAGGTGTTCGATCCGAACATCTACTACTTCTACAAGATTCCGACGATCGTCGACCCGTTTACCGTCGGTTGGATCGTCCTTGGCGCGCTGGCGATCTCCGTCGGCGCGAGCGTCTTCCCGGCGATCCGCGCCGCGCGGATGCACCCTGTGGAAGCATTGCGTTACGACTAACGCCGAGCGTCCGCCCGGCATCGCAATGTCTCTTGTTTCCGGAAGTTGGAAGAAGTCGAACCATGAACACGCTTCCCAAAATCGAATCGACCGAACGTCGACCCTCGCCGCGTCTGCAGTTGATCGCGCGCGACGGAAGCGACGGCGCGGAACGCATCGACCCGAAGACGGCGCACATTTCGGCCGTCGGCCTGGAGAAGAACTACTACAAAGGCTCGATCAAGATTCCCGTGCTTCGGGGGGTCGACTTGGCGGTGCGCGAAGGGGAGTTCCTCGCGATCATCGGCTCCAGCGGCTCGGGCAAGAGTACGCTGCTCCACCTGCTGGGGACGCTCGACCAGCCCGACAAGGGCGAAGTCATGCTCCACGGCCAACGGATCGACGACCTTCCGGCCCGCAAACGCGACGGCCTGCGCAATTCGCAGCTCGGGCTGATTTTCCAGTTCTACCACCTGCTGCCGGAAATGTCGGCGTTCGAAAACGTGCTCTCGCCGCGGATGATTTCCGACGGCGTATGGAAATATTGGTCGCGGCGGCGCGAACATGAAGCCGAGGCTAAGCGTCTGTTAGAAATCGTCGGCCTGGGGCACCGCTTGAAGCACAAGCCGCGGGAGCTATCCGGCGGCGAAATGCAACGGGCGGCCATCGCTCGCGCGCTGATCAACGGCCCCCGCATCCTGCTGGCCGACGAACCGACCGGCAACCTCGATCGGACGACCGGCCAAGAGATTTTGAACATTCTCCGCGGCCTCAATGAGCGGGAAAAACTCACCACGGTGATGGTCACGCACGACTTGGCCATTGCCGAACAGGCCGACCGAATCGTACGCTTAGTAGAAGGCCGGGTTGAAACCTAGGCCGACCGAAGTTTCGCAACCGCTCTCCTTTGCACGTCGTTCGCGCGCCGTATCCCGCTCATGTCGCTCAAGATCTATATCTCCGGAAAGTTTTACGCCAAAGAAGACGCCAAAATCAGCGTCTACGACCACGGGCTCCTCTACGGCGACGGCATCTTCGAGGGGCTGCGCAGCTACGGCGGCAAGGTCTTTCGGCTGCAAGAACATTTGGTCCGGCTGTACGAATCGGCCAAAGCGATCTGGCTAACGATTCCGATCTCGATCGAGCAGATGACCAAAGACGTCAACGAGACGCTCAAGGTGAACAACCTCAGCGACGCGTATATTCGTCTCGTCGTCACGCGCGGCAGCGGCAGCTTGGGGCTCGATCCCAATCGCACGAGCGATCCGCAGGTGATCATCATTGCCGACAAGATCACGCTCTACCCGCCGGAGTTCTATGAGAAGGGGCTCGACATCATCACGGCGAGCACCATTCGCAACCACCCGGCTGCGCTCTCGCCGCGGATCAAGTCGCTCAATTACCTGAACAACATCCTCGCCAAGATCGAAGGGCTCCGCGCCGGCTGCATTGAAGCGCTGATGCTCAACAGCAAGGGGGAAGTGGCCGAGTGCACGGGGGACAACATCTTCCTCGTGCGGCATAAGCAACTGCTGACGCCGCCGATCGACGCAGGCATTCTCGAAGGAGTGACGCGCGAGGCGGTGATCGAAGCCGCTCGGGCCGCCGGAATGGAAGTTCGCGAAATCGCGCTCACTCGGCACGATGTCTACGTCGCCGACGAAGTGTTCCTCACGGGCACCGCCGCGGAAGTCATTCCGGTCGTGAAGATCGACAACCGCGCCATCGGCAACGGCGAGCCGGGTCCGATAACCCGCGACCTGATGAAACGCTTCCGCGAAATGACGCGGGCGTAGGCAATTTTCAAAGTCCTGTCACGTCGGGTGCCCGGGGCTGGAGCCGTCGGCGAGGCCCCGGTCTGTAGGCGGCACTTTCTGGGGCATCACTACGTTCTGCCCCAGCCACCCATCGCTGCTCGGTGATCGTTACTCGTTGAGCTTCAGCTTAAACTTAAGCAAGATCCCGTTGCGATCGACGGTCAGCGCGAGTTCGTCTTCCATGGTACCGAGCCGCTCTTCGAACTCCGCGGCCGACGCAAACGGAGCTCCGTCGACTTCGCAGATGCGGTCGGCGACGAGCACGCCGGCTCGATCGGCGGGGGATTGCGCAACGACGCGCTTCACGATGACGGACGCCGGCTCCGCATCGTCTTCGGCCCAACTCACGCCGACCCGGATCGGCTCGCCGCGCAGCTCGAGACTTGCTTCACGCGTTGCTCCGGCCCGATCGGCCACTTCCAGCCGCACGGTTCCGGTCGCCAGCAACACGAACTTTTGAAAGCTTTCGTCCGACGTGATCGGCGCGTCGTTCCACTTTGTGATCCGTTCGCCGATCCGCAAGCCTGCTTTGTTCGCCGGCGAGTTGTACTGCACCGACGAGATGAGAATGCCTTTTGATTCGTCCGCTTCTTCACGCCAGCTAATGCCTAACCGGCTCGGCGGCGCGGCGAACGGCCGGTCCATTGCCTTGCGGGCCGCTTCCGACACCGCCTCTTGCTTCGAGAGCTGACGAAATTCCGGCAGCTTCTCCGCATCGGCCAAGTTGAAGACGAGATCCATCGTCAACCGCGAAACGCGCTGGATCCCTTCGAAGTTGAGCTTCTCCAGGTCGTCGCTCGGGCGATGATAGTCGGCGTGCTTGCCGGTGTGCAGCATCACGACCGGAATGTTCTTATGGAAAAACGGAGCGTGATCGCTGTCGTCGCGCAGTTCCCACTTGTAGTCGAGCACGAGCTGCTCGTCGCGGTTGGCATCGGTGACGAGCTTACGAAGGCCCTCGGCCGAGCGCGTGCCGAACACTTCGACGAAGTCGTTCCGCAGCCGACCGATCATGTCGAGATTGATGAAGCATTTCACGTTGTGCAGGTGCGCGGTGGGATGGGTCGTCCAATGCTTCGAGCCGAAGAGGCCGGCTTCTTCGCCGTCCCAAAAGGCGAACACGACCGTGCGCTTCAGCGGCGCCTTGAGTTCCGCGAGCACGCGTGCCGCTTCGAGCACGCCCGCCACGCCGCTGGCGTTGTCGTCGGCGCCGTTGTGAATGTAGCCGTAGGGACCGTAGCTGTTGCGGGCATTGCCGTAGCCCACGTGATCGTAATGCGCGCCGACGACGATGATCTCTTCGCGCAGTTCGGGATCGGTGCCGGGAAGCTGCGCCAAGACGTTGTTGCGCTCACGGTCGAAGGGTTGCAGAAAGCCCCCTTCGGGACCGGCGCCGTGCAGGCCGTAGCTCTTGAGCTTGTCGATGATATAGCCGGCCGCCGCGCGCCCGCCCCGTTTGCCGGCTTCGCGTCCTTCAAACGTGTCGTCGGAGAGCACCGCCGCGTGGGCCTTGAGGCCGTCGACGGCCAGGCGATTGCGGGCCGCCGACCTTGTGGCAAGTTCCACAGCGCCGGCGTTGACGGCATAGCAGCAGGCAAAGAAAAAGGCGAACCGGATCAGGCGGAGAATCGTCGTCACTACGGAAGCTCGCTTATCGATACAAGTGCAAAGGCGGCTTCCGTGCGCGCCGAGGATTCCAGGTTCCGCAGTAACCATAACCCACAGTTGGGCTCGCGGCGTCCCGACCTTCGTATGGTAAGAACCAGATTCCAAAAAATCGCGGCGATTTCCCGCATCCGGCCGGAATTCCGACTGCGGGAAGTCCCTTGCGTGTGACGAAAGAATTCCTAGAATTGTGAGGTTCCCGGCCTCGACCGTCGGGAGACCCCTAAAAGGAGAGGTGGCTGAGTGGTCGAAAGCGCCGGTTTGCTAAACCGGTGTACGGGTCACACCGTACCATGGGTTCAAATCCCATCCTCTCCGCTGAAGCCTCGGTAAACCGTGTGTTTGCCGAGGCTTTTTCATGCGCCGACGTTTCGGCCACGGGTGCGTCAGATGTGCGTCAGCCTGCACCTCACCTCGGCGCATGTAAAAGCGCCGGATAACGGCAAGCAGGACGCCAAGACAGAATCGGCCGAAGGGCCGTTGTTCCGAGGGGTGTTCGATTCGTGCCGGTACCCCGGCACGCGACGTCTTTCTCTTCAGTCCATGCCGTCACTCATCAAACGGCCCCCCGTCGCTGAGCTTTCGACCTGATTCGGCAAAGCTTCGTCCGCTGCGACGATGAGGACGCGCAGCAGCGATTACTCCCGCTTAGAAGGTCGGAGTTTGTATGGAAAGAGCGGCCGTCGCGACAACACCGCCGACAATTCCCAACAGCACGATGAGGAAGGCGACGCCGTAAACGGTTTGCGCGGCGTCGTCGGCGCGAACTGCTCGACCTCGGTAGTTGGAAAGCAAACGAGCCGCGACATTGCATACCCAAGACCAATGCAACATGACGTGGATCAGCACCAGCAGCGTAAACGCGATCAGAGAGTTGAACCACGCACCCATCCAGGCGTCATAGTCGTACTCCCACAGCGTCCAACCTTCCGCATGCAACACGGGCGGAAACACGAACCGAACGATCAAGGCCAGGATAACGAGGGCCAGAAAGTTCATTAGCAGCGCGGCATCGAGAAGAAAATTCAACTTGGTGCGCGCCGCGATCGGTGATGGACGATCCTTGGGAATTGTTCTCGTCGGTACTTCGGCGGTGGCCATCTTTGTTAACTCTTGGATAGATTGCCCCAAACATTCTTCGACGGCGACCGGCGGTTGAAGGAGATGGGTCACGTATTGCGAATTTGGTACCGATCGCGATGGTGACTTCCGAATTGTCGGCTCAGGTCGCCTTTTCGCGAATTGTGAAGTGAGCCGTGAACCGTGTGAAGAGCACACGGCAGGCGCGCGGAATATGTGTGCTCCCCAGGTAAGTGACGGAACCGCTCGCTTTGCGACACGGTGCGCGCCGTCCCGCGCGCTCGCGCACGACTCCAAATTGCGGAGCGCGCACAAACGACGCGTCTTGACCGCTTATCTTCGGTTTTCCGAAGGCGAGTAATCGGCGGCATGTCGATTGCTTAACGACCGACATCAACGAACTGTCGGTCGTACGAAGGGAGAATGTCTTGAAGCCTGTGTGGTTTATCGCTTTTGCGGCGTCGCTCATCAGCGTCGGTTGCGAACGGACCGTGGTTCCAGACTACGAACTGAGCTCGTCGCTTCGCACGCTTGCGAAGGAAGACTTTGACAAGCCGGACGAGCTGCGTCGGGAAATTGCGCATCAGTTGGAAAAGCAATGCGGCACCCCGCAGCATCCGAAGCTCATCGGGAATCCGACGCTCGCCCCCGAGCATTTGTCGCGTGGTGCGGAGGTATACCGCCTACGCTGCGCAGCCTGCCACGGAAATACGGGTTATGGAGACGGACCGGCGGCCAAGGGGCTTTCGCCTCTGCCGCGCGATTACAGCAAGGGCATCTTCAAGTTTGTGTCGGTCGTCGACGGCTCCAAGCCTCTCCGGGAGGATTTGCTCCGGACGGTTCGCGAGGGAGCGCGCGGGACCTCGATGCCGTCGTTTGCGCAACTGCCGCAGCAAGATTTGGATGCGGTGGTCGACTACGTCCTCGTGTTAACTCACCGCGGCGAATTGGAATCGGCGTTGCGCGAGGCGGCCGTAGACGAAGAAGAGAAGATCGACGATAAGCTCGCGACAAAACTAGCCGGCGACATCGCCAAGAAATGGGTCGTCCCTCGCAACAAGCACATTCATCCGCTCACGGTCGAGCCTCCCTACACCTGGGAAAGCATCGAAAAAGGGCGTGAAGCGTTCGCCGGGGCCAACGGCGTTTGCTTTAAATGTCACGATCGCGACGGCAGCGCACGCAATCTGCTCGAAGTCGGCAAAGACCCTTGGGGTCACGAAGGTCGGGCCGCCGACCTGACCAGCGGCATGTTCCACGGCGGAGCGACGTCGCTCGACATCTATCGCCGTATTTATGGCGGCATCAAGCCGATGCCTGCATTCGCGAACGGATATCCGAAAGATCCCGACATGCTTTGGCATCTCGTGCATTACGTGCAGTTTATTTCCGGCGCTCGCCGTCGCGAAGTTGTTCGACAATTCACCGCAAGCTCCACGCCTTAACGGTACGCCCACGCCCGTCCTCCCGAGTTGAGCGAGTAGTAACGTATGACGCATGAAAAACGCCGCTGGATCGCCGACCTTGACGGCGATGCCGAGCAGCGACGACAAATCGAGACGGAACTCGCCGAACTCAAGGAGCGGGCGGGAGTTCTCGAACGTGAACTGGCCGCGATGGCGCCCCCCTCGGGCCGGTTCACCGGGTATTACACGGCGTACTTCGCCACGACCGGCTTCATGCTGGGGATGTTCGGCGCATGTACGAGCCTGCTGTTTAACATCGTCGGCGTGCTGCTGTTGCCCGCGACGGACGAACCGCGCCACCCGTTGCGCCTAATTCAGGTCTACCTGACGTTTCCCCTGGGGGAACGCGCCTTGCATATCGACGGCGGATTGGCGCTGGCGGTCGGTTGTTGTCTCTATCTTGCGACCGGCATGATTTTGGGCATGTTCTTTCATCTGTTTCTTACGCGTTACACCGCGTCGGCAGGTTTTGTGAAGCGCATGCTCATCGTCACCGCGCTTTCGCTTGCGGTTTGGCTCGTCAACTTCTACGGCATCTTGTCTTGGCTTCAGCCGCTGCTGTTTCACGGCCGGTGGATTGTCGACATGATTCCGCCTTGGGTCGCCGCCGCAACACACCTCGTGTTCGGTTGGACCATGGTTTTAGTTTATCCCTGGGGGCTCTACGTCCCCTATCAAGCGGAGCCGGTAAAAGAATGAGTCCCCCGGTGTTAGATACCTCGACGGCGAACGAACCGTTAACCGACGTCGATCGATTGGTCGATCGTAGAATCGTGCTTTGCTACTACGGCGCGGCGCTGACCTATATGGTCATTTCCATGCTGGGCGGCCTGCTCATGGCTTTGCAGTTGGTACGTTGGAACGAACTGCAAGGCATCGAACTGCTTTCGCCGGGTCGCTGGCGCATGGTGCATACCAACGCCATCGCCTATGGATTCCTGGCAAACGCCTTCCTCGGCACGCTCCATTGGACGATCCCGCGATTGACGATGCGGCCGGTGCTGAGCAAGGCGTTCTCCTATCTCATTTTCGCGGCTTGGCAGGTGGTCGTCTTAGCGACGGCGGGCGGAATTCTGCTCGGTCATGCCCAGGCCGTTGAGTGGGGCGAAACCCCGGTGTGGATCGACCCGGTCGCGCAGTTGGGGCTGCTGCTCGTCGCCATCAACTTCATGACGCCGATCATGGCGGCGCGCGGTCCGATGTACGTGACGCTCTGGTACTTCATGGCGGCCTTCGTTTGGACGTTTCTCACCTACGCGATGGGGAACTTCGTCCCGCAGTACGTCGTCTGCGGCACCAACGCCGGGGCGATTGCCGGGCTATTCATCCACGATCTGGTCGGCCTCTTCGTTACGCCGCTCGGTTGGGGCCTGATGTACTACTTCGTACCGATCTTGCTCAAGAAGCCGATCTGGAGTCACGGTCTGTCGCTCGTCGGGTTCTGGGGACTCGCGTTCTTTTATCCGCTGCAAGGGATTCACCACTTCCTCTACACCCCGATTCCGATGTTTCTTCAATACGGCGCCGTGATCTCGACGATCGCCGTGGAGTTCGTCGTCGCGACGGTCATCGTCAACTTTTTCGGCACCCTGAAGGGCTCGGGTCGCGAAGTCGTGACGAACCTGCCGATTCGGTGGTTCTACACGGGGATGATCCTGTACGGCATCACTTGTTTTCAATGTGCGCTGCAGGTCACGCTCACGTTTCAAGAGCTGATCCACTTCACCGACTGGGTCGTGGGGCATGCTCACCTCGTCATGTTCGGCGTCTTCAGTCAATGGTTGATGGGGATCATGACGTATCTCATTCCCCGCCTCGTCGGCAAGCCGTGGTACAGTCGCAAGCTTTGCGAGTGGCACTACTGGCTGTCGGTCGTCGGGATCGTCGTCATGTTTCTCGATCTCACGATGGCCGGCCTGTTCCAAGGCTGGTCGTGGTCGAGCATGCGAATTTGGGATCACTCGACGCAGGTGTCGGAGCCGTTCTGGATTGTTCGCATCTTTGCGGGCCTCTCGATGTTCGGCGGCATCCTCGTGTTCATCTACAACATCTATAAAACGTTGGCAGGTCCGGTCGAAGTAATCGCCGCCAAGGCACAGCCCGCGGTCTAACTCGCCGCATTCATCTGCAAAGGAATCGAGTGGGTCATGTTTGAAAGCAAAGCGGGCGTTCTCTTCATCGGCGGCGTCGGATTCTTCGTCCTGGCATTCGTCGCCAATGCGGCCGTGCCGATGCTGATGTATCGCGATATTCCGGAGCTCACGGCACAACAGGTCGTCAACTCGAATCTCGTCTATCAATTTGAAGACCTGAACCGGCGATTTCCCGACAGCTTTAAGAAGCATGTCGGCGACCTCAAAGGAGAGAGCTGGGATGCGGCGAAAATTCGTGAGAAGTGCGCCGATTTATTGAAAGAAGGGCGCGACATCTACGTGGCCGAAGGGTGCTGGCATTGTCATAGCCAGTTTGTTCGTCCGGTATCGAACGAATCGCTCCGCTACGGACCGGTCGCGAAATCGGAGGAATATCAAAACGAGTTGCAGCGGCCCGTCCTGTTTGGAACGCGTCGCGTCGGTCCCGATCTCTCGCGCGAAGGAGGACGCCGATCCAGCGACTGGCATGCCGCACACTTCTTCGATCCGCCGCTGCTGTCGCCGAAATCGCCGATGCCGCGCTATCCCTGGTTCTTTGAAGGCGAAGCCGGCAAACCCAATCGTCGGGGGCTGGCGATCACGCTCTACGTGCAATGGCTCGGCTCTTGGCTGGAGAGTTATCCGTACTACGAAGATTACGCGCCGGTCGACATCCTCGATCCGGCTCCGAAGGCTCCCTAGAGATCGATGAGGAATACAAACATGTTACGGATTGTCGATAACGATCCCGGCGACACCGCCCCCGAGCCGCGCACGCGGCGACTCTGGACCGTCTGTTGCGTGGTCTTTTTTCTCGGACCGGCCATGTACGGCTTCGGTACCAAGTTCTACGAACTGGTGCGCGTGTTCCAGGGTGATTCGACGGGAGCGTTCGCCGTAACGCCCATCGTCAATTACCTGCTTGCGGGCTGCGGCTTCTTGATGCTCTTCGCTTGGGCCGCACGCAACGGCATGTTCCGCGACATTGAACGAGCCAAGTTCGAAATGCTGGAAAACGAGCACAAGCTCGATGAAATCAAAAACTTCGCTCCGTCCCATACTTACGCGGCTTCGAGCCGCCGCTAAATCAACATGAATACCCCTGCGACTGATTCGCCGGATTCTCCGCGCGCCGAACATCGCCACCATGCTTACGTCACGAACACCATTCCTTGGTACGTGCGCGTCGTTTGGATCGGTTTTTGGATATTTACGATTTACTACACCGTCGTCTATCTGTTCCCGTCGCTCCAAGGGGAGCTGGAAAAGGTCGCGCCGAAAGCGGCCGCAGGCAAGTAGTTGAACTTGCCGGCATTGCGGAAGGTTGAGCGAGATGGCTGCAAAAACATGTGAACATTGCGGCCTCCCCGTGGCGGGAACGAGCGACCTCGATAGGTCGACCGAAGCCGTCTACTGTTGCTTCGGCTGCAGGTTTGCCGCGGAAATGCTGGGCGGTAATTCCGCCGGAGCCGGAAACGGCCTGTTCCGCTTGGCGATGTCGATTTTCTTGTCGCTGAACGTGATGATCTTCACGATGTTCCTCTGGTCGCAAGACGTCTACGACGACGATGCGACACAGTCTCCCTCGGCCGTGATCATGTGGGGAGTTTCTCGGTATCTCTGCTTGCTTCTTTCCACACCGGTCTTCGTGCTGCTCGGCGGTCCGTTGGCCGCCGAGGCTTGGCGAGGATTTCGTCGTGGATGGGTCTCGACCGATCTCTTGCTGATCGTCGGAACACTCGCGGCTTACATCTATTCGATCCATTCGACGGTGCGATCGTCCGGGCCCGTCTACTACGAAGTCGGCTGTGCGATTCTGGTGTTCGTCACGTTGGGTCGCTGGCTTGAAGCACAGGGAAAGCAGCGCGCCACAGAAGCGCTGAAGTCATTGGAGCGTTTGCTCCCGGAAACAGTTCGCCGATTCGAAGGCGCCGAACTCGTTGACATACCGTTGGACGACGTGTGTATCGGGGATCGACTCTTCGTACGCGATGGAGAAAGAATTCCCGTCGATGGACGCATCACTTCCGGACTAGCTCTGATCGACGCTCAATTGTTGACCGGGGAAAGCAGGCCCCAACTTCGCGAAACGGGCGACGCAGTTATCGGGGGGACGCTCAACCTCGACGGCGCGCTCACCGTGACGGTCGAAGCACCTCCGCGCGGAGGAACTTGGCAAAGACTACACCAGTGCATCCTTCAAGCACGGCTCGATAAAGGGCGGCACGAACGCATCGCCGATCAAGTCGTGCGCGTGTTTATCCCGCTGGTTTGCCTAACGGCCGGGGTCACATTTGCATATCACACGTATGCACACGGATTTGACCACGGCCTGCTCGCCGCGTTGGCCGTATTGTTGATCGCGTGCCCCTGTGCGCTCGGGTTGGCTACTCCCATGGCGGTGTGGGCCGCACTGGGAACGGCCGCGACGCGACAAGTGCTGTTCCGTAACGGCGAAGCGTTAGAACGTCTCGCGTCGGCGCGCGTCATTGCGTTCGATAAGACCGGCACCCTCACCGACGGACGTCCGACGGTCGATCGTCTGGAAATCCTCCATGAGCACGACATCACGGAAATTCTTTCTCGGGTGGGTGCCGCCGCCGCCGGTTCCAGCCATGAGCTATCGCAAGCCGTACATGCTTTCTGTACGACCCAATCGGGCAAAACGGCAATAGGTTGCCAAGTGCGCAGCGTCCCGGGACGTGGATTGGAGGCCCAATTCGCCGACTTGGCCGATCCGCTCGTGCTTGGAAGTGAACGGTTTATGTACGAGCGCCGGCTTTCCGTACCTCCTTACTTTCAGGCAGTCATTCGTGAGCTGTGTGACGAAGGATTCGCGATTGTCTGCGTAGGTTGGCTTGGTTGCGTCCGAGGCGTGTTCGGATTGCGCGAGAAGATTCGCTCGGAAGCCGTCGCAGTGATTGAAGACTGCCGAAGAGTCGGATTGACCGCTTGCGTTTTGACGGGCGACCATGCTGCGCGCGGTCGTCAGTTTTCCGAAAAATTCCATCTCGACGTCCGAGCCGAACTCCTGCCGGAGGGCAAGCTCGCCGCCCTGGCCGACCTTCGTAAACGAATCGGGCCGACGATCATGGTCGGCGACGGCGTGAACGATGCGCCCGCATTGACGGCCGCCGACGTCGGGATTGCGCTGGGATGCGGCGCGGACGTGTCGCGCGATTCGGCCGACGTCTGCCTGCTTGGCAACGACCTTACGCAAATACCTTGGGCGATCGAACTCTCGCGGCGGACTGTTCGTATCGTACGCCAGAACCTCTTCTGGTCGCTCATCTACAACATCGTCGGTATCGCATTGGCCGCCACGGGAAATCTGAATCCCATTTGGGCCGCTGCAGCGATGACCGTTTCGGGCCTCAGCGTCGTCGTCAACTCGTTGCGGTTGAGAGAACCGCGGCCTGCGGCGGCGTCGACGGTCGTGGACCTTACCGACGCTACCGCGAGTGAATTCGCGCCGCCGCCGAGCGTGACCGCATGATCGAGCTTCCACTTGTTGCTCTCAGCGGCATCTTGGGTTCTTCACACTGTGTGGGGATGTGCGGCGGCTTCGTGGTGTCGATCGGTGCGGCCGCCCCTGCCTGGCGCGACAATCTCCGGCGTCAGTCGGCGTTCGGATTCGGCCGTATTTTCACCTATGCTTCGTTGGGGATGGCCGCGGCGTATGGGGGGAATCGCCTTGTGAAGTCGACGACGTTCGTCGACCTGCAAATGGTGCTCGCCATCGCCACGGGGTTGCTACTGGTCGTTCAAGGGGCCCTTGCCGCGGGCGTTGTTGCGTGGCTACGTCGAACAATGCGCGGCGCGGCAGCGGAAGCATACGGCGTTTCGCCGGCGAACTTCGCGGCCTTACGTCGCACGGGCTCAAGCGCGATATGCCTGCAACGCGGCCTGTTGCGTTCGCTGCTTCAACACCCCGGGGCGATCGGTCCCATGTTGGCGGGAGTATTGACCGGATTTTTGCCGTGCGGCTTGGTTTACACGATGCTTGCGCTTGCCATCAATTCCGGCAATCCGGTCCAAGGCGCCATTCTCATGGCGTGCTTCGGTCTGGGAACGCTGCCGATGCTTGCCGCTTTAGGAATGGGGTCTTCTTTGGTGGGGCCCGTCGCGCGGCAGCGCATGTTGCGGTGTGCCGCGTTCTGTGTGATGGCCGTCGGTGCGATGTCGATCGCACGCGGTATCACGACTTGGAACGCGCGTTCGCAATTGCCCGAAGCTGCCGGTAGCTGTCCGCTTTGCTCCCAGTAGCCTAGAATCGCGGTGGCGAGACGTGATGAGTTCCCATGGCCGGCCTGCGGCGTGGGAACGTCTATACGTCGGAGAAACAGTTCTACAGCGTATTTGATTTCTGGGTTATGTCCGCTAAGCAGTCCCCCACTCACCAAATGTCAAGTGACGACGACCCGGCCGATTCGAGTAAGCATATCGCCGACCGCTTGGCATATCTTGGGCTAGACGCCGAAGACCAGTCGCGACTGCGGGCTCTGATTCCGGAATTTGATCGAGATTCGTCCACGCTCGTAGAAGCGTTCTATCGCCATCTTTTCAGTTTTGACGATGCGGCGCGATTCCTGAATGATCCGATCTTGGTCGAGCGATTAAAACAGGCCCAACGACGACATTTCGTCTCGCTATTGGAGTCGAACTGGAACGCCGATTACGTCAATCAACGCCTTCGCGTAGGTAAGACGCACGCCGACGTCGGACTCGATCCGGAACTCTTTCTCGGCGCCTACAATCAGTACGTTCAACATGCTTTTCGACTGCATCTCACCGCCGACGGCGCGAAGATTTCGAAAGAGGTTGAATCACTCTTGTCGCTGCTCAAAGTCGTATTCCTCGACATCGGCTTGACGTTAGAGGCGTACTTCACGCGCGCCACTCGGGACATTCAGCAAGCGCTCGACATGTATTGGAAAGCCAATATCGAATTGCGCCAGTTCGCACACCTGACGTCGCACGATTTGAAGACCCCTTTGGCGACGGTGGCGAACTTTTGCGACGAAGCTCTCGACGAGTTCGGCGATAAGATGCCGGCGGGTGCGAAGCAGCTGATCGAAGCCGCTAAGCAACGTACCTACCGCATGAGCACGATGATTGACGAATTGTTGACGACGACGACGTCGTTTGACATCGGTCGCCAACTCCATGAGGTGTCGAGCTTCCAGGCCTTCAGTGAAGCACTCGAACGTTTACGGCCCGCTTTACATGCGAAACAAATCACCGTGAAGGTGCCGGACGCCTTGCCGATCGTTTGGGGAGAACCGATCCGCTTGCGCGAGTCTTTCTACAACGTACTTTCCAATGCGTTGAAGTACGTCGATCCTAAGACCGGTCGGATTACCATCGAAGTTTACGAACGTCCGGATGAGTGGGAGTTTGTGTTTGCCGACAACGGCCCCGGCATTCCCAAGGAGGATTTGGATTTAATCTTTGCCCCGTTTCATCGCTCCGCGGAGCACCGCAATCGACCGGGCTCCGGCCTGGGACTTTATTTTACGAAGACGATGCTCGAATACCAGGGCGGGCGGATTTGGGCGGAGTCGGAACTGGGCGACGGCAGCCGGTTCCATATCGTCTTACGCGGCGCTCCGACGGATTGAGCGCCGCGTACATAGAATGGTTCCCGTTGTGGAGCGAACTTCACAACGTATACAGCACTGTGCCGAACATGAGCAACGTGCCCATAGTGATAATGGCCAGAAACAGCCAGGCGACGCTACGACCCGCAAATAAGTCTTCCGCGGTGAGTATTTGACGCTCGTCGTCGGAAAAGAAGCGAAGCGGTGCGTCGAAGTTCAGATTGGGTTTCGAAGCGCTTTCGAGATAGTCGGCAGGCATCGTAATTCCTCGCTTGGTAGTTGCACTTTCCGCGTCGAATTGACGATTTCAGAAACGCAAGCGGCGTACCAAACGGAAGCATCGCGTATTCGCTGACGACTAGCCGCAGACCTACTTCGCGACTAGTTAAAGAGTTGCGCATCGAGCAAAAGTCTGCGCCACCGGGAAGTGATTGTCGGCGCCATCAAAGGGCTGCGACGGGTCCGCACGCGCCGGCGCGCTTATGAGTTCGCCCGGCGCGCAGAAGGCTCACCGCACTCCATCTTTTCCGAGCGAACCCGCGGCCTCGCCTTCGGCCGAAATCGCATAGCGCTCCAAGAGGCGATATAAACTTCGACGATTTACCCCCAGTACTCGCGCGGCTCGAGCCTTATTGCCTCGCTCACGCTGTAGGATTTCGAGAATGTGGGCGCGCTGCAAAGCCGCCAGCGAGTTGACGTCCGGCGGCACGGGCGGGGGGGCGACGGCAGGTTCGGGAACATTTCCCGTAACTTCGCGGGGGAGATCTTTGCGCCGAATCTGCTTGTCGTCCGACAAGATCTTTGCGCGATCGATAGCATTGATAAGTTGGCGAATATTCCCCGGCCATCGATAGCGCTCAATCGCCTGCAATGCGTCCGGATCGATCCGCCAATCAGGCCCTAGGAATTTGCGCACCAACGCGGGGATGTCGCCGACTCTCTCGCGAAGCGGGGGTAACTGCAGCGACATGACGTTGATGCGGTAGAAGAGGTCCTCGCGAAACCGGCCGGCTTTCACCTCCGTCGTCATGTCGCGATTGGTGGCGGCGATGATTCGGACGTCGACGCGTCGTTCTTTGATCGAACCGATGCGGCGCATCGAGCCGTCTTCGAGAACGCGCAGCAGTTTCGGCTGCAATGAACCCGGCATTTCGCCGATTTCGTCGATAAACAACGTCCCGCCGTCGGCAATCTCAAACAAGCCCGGCTTCGCGGCAATCGCGCCGGTAAAGGAGCCTTTTTCATGACCGAACAATTCGCTTTCTAAAAGCGTCTCGGCGAGCGCGGCGCAGTTGATCACCACCAGCGGCTTGTCGGCCCGCAGGCTACGGCGATGGAGCGCTTTGGCCACGAGTTCCTTGCCGGTCCCGCTCTCGCCTTGGATCAGAATTGCTTTGTCGGTCGGTCCCGCGCGCTCGATGAGATGGTACACCTCGCGCATGGCCGGCGATTCCCCGATCATCTCCGCCGTCGAGTGGGAACGAGAAAGCAACTCCCTCAGCTGCGTATTCTCTTTGGTAAGACGCCGTTGCGCGGCCGCCTTCTCCAAGATGACTTCCAAATCGGCCAACGGACAAGGCTTCGTCAGAAAATCGAAGGCGCCGACTTTCATCGCGCGCACTGCGTTCTCGACCGTCCCTTGCCCCGTCAACAACACGACCTCGCATTCGGGCTGCAAGATCTTAAGTTGCTCGGCTAAGTCGATTCCGGACATTCCCGGCATCACCATATCGAGCAGCGCCACATCGAATTGCCGCCCCTGAAGCAGTTGCAGGGCCGACTCTCCATCGCCGGCTTCTAAAATTTCGTAGCCGCGTCTTTTGAGGCGCCGTACCACGGTGCCCCGATATTCCGCATCGTCATCCACTACAAGCAGATCTACCGGCTGCGAAATCGTCTCGTCGCTCATGACAGGTTCAATTCTGATGGACTTCCCGGCGGCCGTTCGACAATTAGCGCCGGCCCTATTGCGCAGTTGGAAATTCAACTCACTTGCAAGCGCCGTACCGCAACGCAATTCTCCGATTATCGACCAGATAACGGCATTGTCGCAGGCGGGTCGTGCATGTGTGCGGACATCAGATGAGCGTGGGCGGGCACTTGCGCGCACTTTCGCGCGCTTCTCGAAGCATTCTACCAACACGCGAAATGAAGCTATCGTCCCGAATCGCCATTTTCCGGGCCGCATGAGCCGGAGTGCCCCACCGGCACCTAATTAGCAATGTCGTATAGGTGTCGGTCAGTCTCCGTAGCCAATGGATGGAAGGAAAGTGTGCCATGAAGACCCAAAAAATCCTATTTCCCTGCGATTTTTCTTCCAAAGGCCAAGAGGCCTTGGACTACGCGACGAGACTCGCCCGCGAGACAGGCGCCAAGCTCTTGATCGTCCACGCGCAAGAGCCGGCCCAGGTCTACGGCGAGGGAGCGTTTTACTACGGAATTCCCGAGCCGGATTCCGCCGCCGTCAGCGAGATGTTGCATCAAATCAAGCCGTCGGATTCGACGGTGCCGTACGAACATCACCTAGTTTACGGCGCGCCTGCGGATGCGATCGTCGCACTAGCCAAGAAGGAGAACGCGGATCTGATCGTGATGTGCAGTCACGGTCGGACCGGTCTCGGGCGGTTGTTACTGGGTAGCGTCGCGGAACTCGTGATGCGGCGCGCGGAGTGCCCCGTCCTGATTGTGAAACCTCATGTCAAGGCAGAGCGGCCTTTGCCGGTAGGAAGTGCGTTATGAACAACATCTATCATATTCACGAGCATAACCCGTACTACGTGCAAGCGGTTGCCGAACATCGAGTGTTGCACGCCGCGGTCGAACAGCTCGAACACCTAATCGCGAATGGGCCGGCAACCGTCGCGACCTCGGGAAATGTTGCCGAGGCGCGGCGACGAATGGGCGACTTGCGCGACTTGCTACGCAAGCATTTCGATCAGGAGGAAGCCGGAGGTTACTTGGAAGAAGCGATCGTCCTCGACCCTAAGACGGCGCCGCAAGCCGCTCAATTTCAACGGCAACATCACGAATTCATCGAATTCCTCGACTCGATGCGCGACCTCGCGAATCGAAGCGATCTCGATTGCAAGTCTTGGAAGTCGCTGGGAGACGGACTCAGCCGATTTGCAACGCAGCTTAACGCTCATGAAGTCGCAGAAAATGCAATGTTGCGACGAGCATTTAACGAGGCTCCGGACTTCGATGGCTAGCCTGTTCCGTCGATCGCGTTGTTCGCCCGAAGCCTCCAACCACTCACATCGGACTCCGACATGCATCATCGCTTCATCATCGCCGCCATCCTCCTCGTCACCGCGCTCTCCACGTCGTACGGTCACTCTAACGACGCAGATAAGCTAGCCGCCTTCATGCGTCTGAAGCTGCAGCATTCCGAGCGGATTCTCGAAGGAATCGTTCTGGAAGATTACAAGCTCATTGAGAAGAACGCACAAGACTTAAGCTTGCTGAGCCACGACGAGATGTGGCAGGTTTTTCAAACTCCGGAATACTTGCAACATAGCCTTGAATTTCGTCGCGCCGCCGACGAATTAGTCGGCGCCGCTCGGAAGCGGAATTTGGACGGCGCGACGTTGGCCTATATGGGCGTAACGCTGAAATGCGTGAGCTGCCATAAGCATGTTCGCGATGTCCGAATGGCCGGCCTTGAAGAACTGCCGGCAATTCGGCTCGGGCGTCGCTAAGACGCTGGGACATGAACGAACAGACCGCCGCAATCTAAACAAACGTCAAACTAGGTGCCGTATGCGTACTCTCGTATTCCTTGTGTTGTGTTTCTTAACCCTCGCGCAAATCCGGCCGACGCAGGGCGACGAACCGAAGCCGTCGCAATCGAGCGTCGTGATGGAGAAAAAACTGGAGTATGCGCAGGACATCCTCAAGGGACTGATGAACAAGGATTTCGACCGATTGGATCGCGACGCGAAGCTCATGAAAGTCTTCACGCGACTTGAAGAAATGTATCGTGGCAAGCAGCCGGAATACCGCGAACAGTTGGCGAAATTCCAGAATTCCGTTACGGCGCTATCCGCGGCGGTGGATCAGAAGAAGCAGGATGATGCTTCACGGGCCTACCTCAACATGGTCGACAGCTGCATTCAATGTCACAGAATTCTCCGACCCGATTCACGTCCTGAGTAAGGCGGAATGCGCACTGCCATAGCTCTAGCGTCGTTGATCGAAGAACTCGAATCGACCGGCGACGGCCGCAGACGTCGCCCGTAGCGGACTATTTAAGCGTCGTCGCGCGGGGGGCCGGGGAAGAAGGCGTTGGTTTGGCGCACATACTTTGCGTATTGTGGACGGCGCTCGCCGATCGACTTTTCCAACAGCGCCACGCCCGAGATCTTAAGCAACAAGACCGTCATTACGACGGGGCTTAAGATCGTGCCCCATGCACCGCCGGCGGCGGCAACGGCGTACAAACCCCACCAGACGCAGAAGTCGCCGAAGTAATTCGGGTGCCGGGTGTAGCGCCAGAAGCCCTCGTCGAGCACGCGCCCCTTGTTCGCGGGATCTGCTTGAAAGCGAGCGAGTTGCCAATCGCCGCCGGCTTCGAAAGCGAGGCCGATTAATGCGAGAGCCGTACCGCCGGCATCCAACCAACCAAGCGGCGCCGGATTCGCAATTACGGCGGCAAATTGCAACGGCAGCGCAACAAACCAAACCAGCATTCCCTGCAACAAGAACACCGTGATCAGGCTCACCCACCAAAACCGCGGGCCGTGATAGTCGCGCATCGCCTGATACCGCCGATCTTCCGCATGCCCGCGCTTCCGCCACAACAAATAGAGCGAGAGACGCATCCCCCACAAAGTCGTCAAGCCGGCCAGGAGCAGAATGCGCGACGAGGCGGGCCGATTCAGCGTCGTGCTGACCCAAGCGACAACGACGAACGCCGCGCCCCAACAGCAATCGACGATGCTCACGTCACGGAGCCGCGTTGCGACGATCCAAAGCCCCGACATGAGCGCGAGCAATACCAGAGCGTTGGTGACGAGCGTGACGGCCATCGTCTAGTTTCCGGCCTGGGCCGAATGCGTCCCGGCAATCGAAGAGGGCTTCTCCAAGTGCGGTCGCCATGGTCGTCCCGCGGCTTGAGCGCTGAGCACGATCGGATCGCGGCGGCACTTCGGCTTATCGAACTGAAGCTGAACGACGCCGACATACCGCTCCTCGAAGAGCGCCTCGCAGTAGCAAAGGTAATAGTCCCACAAACGAATGAACTGCTCCGAATAGCCGAGGGCCCGCACGTCGTCGAGCCGAGCGTGGAACGTGCGCCGCCAGCGTCGCAAAGTTTCGGCATAGTGCGGGGCGAAATCTTCCGCATGTACGAACCGCAGGTCGGTCGTGCGGCCGATCGATTCGAGCATGGCTGCGGTCGAAGGCAAGCAGCCGCCGGGAAAGACGTATTTCTGAATGAAGTCGACGGCGCCGAGATAATACCGATAGCGCCGCTCCGGCATGACGATCGCCTGCAAGACCATCGTACCGTCGGGCGTGAGCAGCTCGCCGCATTTGCGAAAGTAGTCGTCGAAGTAGCGGTGCCCGACGGCCTCGACCATCTCGATGGAGACAAGCTTGTTGAAGCGTCCGGCAAGGTGGCGGTAATCTTGCTGGAGAAGGTTTACGCGTTTTTCTAAGCCTGCCGCATGGATGCGCTCGCGTGCGACGTCAAACTGTTCCTGGGAGATGGTCGTGGTGGTGACGCGGCAGCCGTACTCGCCGGCCGCATGCATGGCGAGGCCTCCCCAACCGGTGCCGATTTCCAGCAGATGATCGTCGGACTCCAACTGCAATTTACGGCAGGCGCGATCGAACTTCTCGACCGACGCCGCTCTTAGCGAAGCTTCCGGCGACGGGAAGATGCCGCTGGAGTAGGCCCAGGTCTCGTCGAGCCAGAGCCGGAAGAAGTCGTTCCCCAGGTCGTAATGGGCCTGAATGTTTTTGCGACTTCCGCCGGGGGTGTTGGCGCGGAGCCAATGCATGATGCGCTGCAGGGCCATCGAGAGCTTCGGCAATCCGCCATCGAGCTGATCCGCGGCGGCAAGGTTGCGAATGAAAAGTCGAAAAAGCGACGTTAAGTTATCGCAATTCCAGTCCCCTTGAATGTACGACTCGGCGATCGAGAGCGTGCCGCCGAGCACCGCTTCGCGAAAAAACCGCGGGTTGCATACGTCAATCCGTGTTCGTAGGTCGCTCGCCGCCCCGAAACGCTCGCGTCCGTCGGCGTCGCTCACGTACAGTTCGCCGCCGCGCAAGCCTGCCAAGCGACGATAGAGCGCCCGCCGCGCCGTGCGATCGAGCCATGACAACGGCGACGTTTCCGAATTCTGGTTCTCCGCGCGAATCATGGAGCCGTTTCCTCAAGAACTGGGGGGGAGACAGGTTGAGAAGTTGCCGAATCGATCGATGCCGGAGGTTCCGCCGCCTTGGTGCGCGGATGCGGGACGAACGGAACCCCTTTCCACCAAAGGCGGGCCGCATGCCAATAGATTCCCCAAGCAATCTTGAGCGACGGCCAGGGAAAACGGACGAGCATTCGCAATCGCTCGGCGCGCGTAAACGGCCGACGACTGAGCGCCAGCGAAGCGACGAACGGCGCGGCACCGACGCTATTCAAGCTTTGCAAACGAATGGAAAGCTCCAACGTTTCCTCGGGCTCCGTGAGGCGCCAGTGATATGTGTAGTTCATCGCCAGAAACGGCGAGACGTGGAACACCTTTTGGTTTGCGGCGCTGCGAATAGGTTCGCTTGCCTCGCGCAGATCGAGCACATAGCAATGCCGCTCGTTCCAGGGCGTGTTGGTAACTTCGGCGACCATGGCCTCGAGCCGTCGGCCATCGGCGGCGTAACAGTAGTAAAAGCTGACGGGGTTCATCAAGAACCCCCAGTGGCGAAAGTTTGTCAGTAGCCGAATGGGACCACGCGGCCGAAAGCCGGCCCGATCGGCAACCAAATCGCGCACGCAAGCATCGAGCGGCAAACGCGGATCGCCCAGATGATCTGCACGAGCGAAGCGGGCAACGGCCGGTCGGCGCAGCGACCAGAGGCCGCGGCGGCCCAGCAGAGGCTCCGCTTCGGCAAGGTCGAGATATACGAAGCCGACGCGATATTGAAACGCGTGCACCACCGGCTCGGCTCGCCGATGCCGCACGATCCCTTCGTAAAAGCAAGTTGCCGTAGCAGCGGGTGCGTTTAACATGACGCGGCTGCTCGCAAGGGCTCGGCGCCGATCGACGGGCGTTCTTCAGGCGCGGCATCTCCCAAAGCTCGGCAAACCGCCAAAGCGGAAACTACGCCATCCTCATGAAACCCGTTGCGCCAGTACGCTCCGCAGTACGAGGTGTGCCGGACGTTGATCAGTTCGCCGTGTCGGCGCTGTGCGGCGGCGCGCGCGGTTGTGAATACCGGATGCTCGTACGTAATACGGGCCAGCACGCGGGCCGGATCTACGCGATGCTCACCGTTCAGCGTAACGTTCACCACCTCGCGCGAATCGATATGCTGCAGGATGTTCATGCAATACGTGACCACCGGCCGCGTCGCAGCATCGTCGGAGAGCAGATAGTTCCAACTCGCCCAGGCGCGCCGCCGACGCGGCAAAAGTGCCGGGTCGGTATGCAGCAGCGCGATGTTCGGCTCATAGGGGAATGCGGATAGCAATTCGCTTTCCGACTCGGAAGGGTCGGCCAACATCCGTAGGGCCTGATCGGCATGGCAGGCGAAGACGACATGATCGAACGGCTCGGAATTGCCGCCGCGCGGCGTGATCTCGACACCGCGCTCCAAGCGACGAACCTGGACTACCGGCGTCGAGAGCCGAATGTGGCCGGGGAAGCGCCGCAAGATTTCGGCGACATACGTCCGAGAGCCTCCCTCGACAACGCGCCATTGCGGACGATCGGTCAGGCTGAGCAATCCATGGTGCTGATAGAAGTCGATGATAAAGCGAATGGGGAACTCGGCAAACGTTCCCACGGGGCACGACCAGATGGCGGCTCCCATCGGCAATAAATAGTGCTCGGCAAACTCGCGACCGTAGCCGCCCCGCCGCAGATACTCCGCGACCGTGGTCGAGTCGTCGGCCAAGTCGCCGCCGGCGAGCAATTCGCGCGGCGCGCTGCGGTTGAAGCGGGCGATATCCGCCGCCATGCGCCAAAAGCTTGGTCGCAGGAAATTCGAGCGTCGGGCAAAGAAGCCGTTCAGCGACGAGCCGTTGTATTCTAGGCCTGTCCGATCGCAGCGAACGCTGAAGCCCATTTCCGTGGGACGCGAGCGAATGCCGAGTTCGTCGAGCAAAGCGATGAAGTTCGGATAGGTCCGGTCGTTGAAAACGATAAAGCCGGTATCGACGGCGTGTCGGCGACCGTCGAGTTCGACATCGAGCGTGTTGGTATGTCCCCCGGGATAGGCGTTGGCTTCGAACAGCGTGACGTGATGCTTGCCGCCGCCGCTCCGGCTGAGGCGATGTGCGGCTACCAAGCCGGAGATGCCGGCACCGATTACGGCAATCTGCATCGCAAGTCCTATGGCCCGCCCCCCTCTTGCGGCGACCCCCGCCGGATCACCTCCGGCTTTCTTATAGACACGGAGCACGTTTCGACCAGGGGAGCCCGTCGGCGGGAGCGGAGAAATCGGGGCCGGCCGATTTTTCGAAGGAAACAATAATCAGCTGCCGGAAGCTATTTGCCCGAGCAACTCGCGGCGAATGATCTCCCATTTCCAGGGTTCGCGCTTTCACGCCATGGCTATCCACGATTTTTCCACGCTTCGGCTTGGGCTTTGTTGTCAGTTTGCCAAGGAGCCCATTCGGTTTCGCACGACGACGGCAACGTCGTTACAGCGGATGGGCGTGCCGGAGCGACTGCAAAAACTCTCGGATCTTTGCTTGTCGAACGCCCGGGCTTTGCGAAACGCCGTTCAGTATTGCGCCGACCAGGCCATCGGTTCGTTCCGTATCGCGAGTACGATCTTGCCGGTAAAGACCCATTCGGAGGTCGGATACCAACTCGAAGAGCTCCCGGCCGCGGACGAAATCATAGCCCAGTTTCGGCAGTCCGGCGAAACTGCGAAGAAGCACGATGTGCGACTCGTGTTTCATCCCGACCAGTTCGTAGTGCTAAATTCGCCGCGGCCGGAGGTTGTCGTCAACGCCGTGAAGGATCTGACGTACCACGCCGAACTTTGCGACTGGGTCGGGGCCGACGTCATCAATATTCACGGCGGCGGGGCATACGGCGATAAGCCGGCGGCGCTGGCGTTGTTGGAGCGAAACTTGGAATCACTGCCGGACAACGTGCGCAGGCGTTTGACGTTGGAGAACGACGACAAGGTCTACACGCCGGCGGATCTGTTACCGATTTGCCGTCGAACAGGCATTCCCCTCGTTTACGACGTGCATCACCATCGTTGCCTCAGGGACGACTTAACGACAAGTGCGGCGACGGATCGTGCGCGAGCGACTTGGAATCGCGAGCCGCTGTTTCATATTTCGAGCCCGTTGGCGGGTTGGCAAGGACCGCAGCCGCATCGCCATCACGACTACATCGACGTGCGCGACGTGCCCGATTGCTGGCGATCGACGGCACTGACGGTCGAAGTGGAAGCGAAGGCGAAAGAACTCGCGGTACTCAAGTTGCGCGACGAACTGCGGTCGGCGAACCCTCGCTCACGCAAGTTGGCGCGCGTCGATGACCCACGAAAGATCGTCTCCCAACGGCCTCGATAGGTCTGTAACTTAAATCCTACAAATACGAACGACGTGGCGTATTAAACTTCGACGGCGGTAACTATGCGTGAACTAAAGATATTCTTGTTGCTCGTGCCGATCTTTCTCGCGATCGATCTGACGTGGCTCGGCGTGATCATGAAAAACTTCTACAGTGCCGAACTCGGTGAGCTGGCACGGCGACGCGACGGCGGCCTCGCGCCACGCTGGTCGGCGGCGATCTTGGTGTACGTGCTCATCCCCGGCGGGCTTGTGCTTTTCGTGCGTCCGTTGCTTGGCGCGGACGCCTCGTGGCTGCGTGCGTGGGCTTGGGGAGCAGTGTACGGGCTCGTGACGTACGGCATTTACGACCTGACGAATCTGGCTACGCTCGAACGCTGGACGGTGCGTTTGAGCGCCGCCGACATGGCTTGGGGCGCCGTGCTTTGCGGCACGTCGGCCGTGGCGATGCACTGGATCGACGGCCGCGTCGGGTAAATGAGCACCGAACGCTATGGCGCTTGGCCGCGATAGTCCTCTTGCTTAGCGAGCCGTCTTCGCTGCGTGGGCTTTCTCGCAGGAGGTCACGATCTGTTCACGTGAAATCGACTCACTTGTTCGGAACTGCATGAATCGTCAGGTACACCTGCTCGACAAATCTGCCGCGTTCTGCGTCCATGAAGTTCATCTCCAGCGATAACTGATCGCAGACTTGTAAGTCAGGAATGTTCAGACGTACCGTTCTTTCGTCGATTGAACGGATGCCTTGAATCGATAGTGTGTCACGGCCCTTTTCGCCACGTTTGAGAACGGAATACTGGTCCGAGCCATATTGCTTCGACCAGCGGTAGTCCCACATTTCGGCGCGCCACGCCTGAGATTCGCAAACAGTCTGCGGATCGACGGCGAAACTGAAGCGGAGTTCGAGTCCCTCGGGAACGACCCGAACCTGGTCGATCATCTTGACCGATTCGCCGGCGTAGCGAAGTCGTTGCAAGCAGCCGTCTTTGCCTTGAGCCGGCCCCTGCCAACCCGACATCCCTGTTCCGTAGACTTGCCCGTCTGCCGGATTCACCCGCAGCCGCATCACGCCGGCATCCCATTGTTGAGGCAGCGAAACGATGGAAGCCTGCATTTGATCGTCGACTTCTTGCAGTGAGAGGTAGTAAAGCCAACCTTTGCCGAACGACGAATGCAGCAGCCGATTTGACAACGGACCAAAGCGTCGATCGTCTACCCAGAGTTGACCGCCGCATGAGTTGTCGAGTTCCTGCGGCGTCCAAATCAGCGGTTCGTCGAAAGCGTCCGGCAACGTTCCGCCATGCTTCTCTTTGAGCCATCGCGACTGCTCGTCGTTGATCGGCATGTTGCCCAGAAAGCGGCCGGGCCGGATGAGTGAAATCTTGCCGGCGGGCATCCACGGTCCTTGATTGTCCGACACCGTGAATCGGTCGTCGTTCAACTTTCCCATGCCGTTCGGCGTTCGCAGTCCCCAAGCAACGACGTCCGCGCGACCGCCTGCGGGCGGCACGCGCATGATCGTTCCGGGACGATGATGCTGGGTGTATTGCCCGGCCTTGGCGAAATAGAAATTGCCCGAGGAATCGGTTTGCAGGTCAAAGTTGTAGGCGTGAAACGAACACGATACATCGTCATCAATCCAGAATGCTTCGATAAAGTCGGCTTCCCCGTCGGCGTTCGTGTCGTGGAGACGCTTGATGCCGTCGCGACAGGTAACATAGATCAGCCCGTCGACGACGCGGACGCCGAACGGTTCGAACAATCCCGCGGCAAACCGTTTCCAGACGACTCGGTCCAGTCGATTGTCCATTCCGCTGACGATGTACACGTCGCCGCCGTGAGTCGTCACGACCGCGCGGCCGTCTTCGAAGAAGTCTAAAGCGCTCGTACGGAGCCAGGCATTCCAGGGATTCTCAAACGGCACAGGAATCGTGTCGAGCGCGTAACCATTGATGGGCTCGCCGAGTCTGCCGCGAACTTCCAGCAACTGGGGCCATCGCAGCTGCCCGCCGTGCGTCATTGCTCGCGGATCAGGCAATAAATTTCTAGCAGCCGAACGGAGCGATTTGCAGACTTCGACGAGCCGGTCGTCTGTGTCGGACGTCCGCAGCACACCGAGCAAACGCGGTTCGCGACTCGGCGGAATCGACAACACGATGCGACCGTCTTCCTCGATTTCCCAGGTGGTTCCGTCCGTGTCGCCGGTAACGGCGGCCGCCGCGACGTTGATTAATGCTCTTGTCTGCGGCTTCGCTACCGTAGGCTTCGGTTCATCCGGATTGGGTTTCCAAGCGAAGATCGCCTTTCGCTCCGAACGCTGAGCCGCTTTTGCAGCTTGCTCCAACTCGTCGGTGGAGAACTCCGAATCGTGGATACCGATCCAGTCGATGTCTCCGGCGAAATCGCCGCCGAAGTTTGTGGCGGTCGCCCCGATTTTCAAAACGCTTCCATTTTCCGGGAGGCGACGAAACCCTTCGCGCCGTGCTTCGAGTTTTCCATCGACGTAGAGTTTCGATTCGCGATCCGAAACAACGAGCGCAACGATGTGCCATTGACCGTCGCCGACTTCGGACTTGCCGGTCATCGCGCCGACCCAGCCGATGTCGTAGACCAGCCGCTTGCCTCGAACAAAGAGCGACTTGCCGTTCGGCTTCCATGGACCTTTCGCGGGTGCGGAAGAGATGAGGGTCCCGTCTCCGGTCGTGCGAAAGCGGACCATGATGGTTCGTCCGGGCGTTCCGAGATCGAGTCGTTTGGCTTCGGTCCCTGCAACGACATGCCGCGGTTGATTGGCCATCTTCGGTTCGCCTGCACCGCTACGAACTTCTCCGGAAACAACTGCGACCTGATTGCTCGCCGGGCCCGACTTTGCCGCGACTTCCGTACCGCCTGCCGCAATAACACCGGCCGGCCCGTGACCGTCGCTCAACCTAGCAACGCAGAGTTTCAGCGGCCGCTCGCCTGGGTCGATACACAATGTGTGATGCAGGATGAGCCGGCCGTCGGTTTGCGAAGAGTGCACCGTCTCCAGAATCTTTCGGCCGTGAACACCGTAGCTCAGGATGGCGCGGTCGCCGTACAGGTAGTGGCCGTAGTACTGCAACCAGTCTTGCCGCACGGGGCCGCGCGGCGGCTTGGCGTCGGCGGGAATCTCGAAAGAACCGTCGAACGCCCATTGCCAATCGCTAAGACCGGCGAGCAACTCACCGTCGATCTTCGGCATCTGCTCGCCGCGTTGCCGATAATGGTGCGTTTGCGAAAGGTCAAGAAATCCGCCCGTCCAAGCGCCGGCCGACCGCATGCGATGCAAGTCGTAGCCGACCGTTACGTCGTCCGACAGCCGGAACGTTAGTGCGTTGTTCACCGACGTGCCGATTTGGGAAGCGAGCACCGGACCGTAATCGCGCTTCTCCGTCGAAATGACTGCTTCTCCGTCGCCGGTACCTTGAGGGAGGCCGCTCAGATAATCGTCGCCCAGTTCGCGATACGCCGGATTACGCGGCTTCATGAGTGCTTCGCGAATGTAGTGGATGACCTGATAGCGCTCCTTCGGCGACAGGTGTTGCATCGGCGTCATCAGTCCCGCGCCGCGCGTGAGCGTCAGCAGCATCTTGTAGGGATCGGCCCCGTACTTAAGCGGTTGCGTTCCAAACGCGCGAGCCGTGGCCAGCGACGGCGTATTTCCATCGGTGCCGTGGCAGTTTTTGCAGTGCCCAAGGTAGATTTGCTTGCCGGCCTCGAAATCCCTATCGCCGAGCGAACGCAGAATGCCCGCGTGGTCGAGGTCGATCAAATCGTCTTTGACGATGAGATCCTGCGCGTCAGGCCGCAACGCTTTTGCTCGTGCCGATCCGCCGCGAGCCACGTCCATTACGTAACGAACCAGATCGTACAGGTCTCGATCGCTGCTTAGCGATGCGGCGAGCCCCTCCGGCATTATGGATTTGCGGCCGACTGAGATTTGATCGATGTCTTCTTTCGCAACTCGGATTTCCTGTTCGAGATTCGCTATGTCGCGTATTACGAGGTGTTCTTTCGTATCCGCGGCGACCAATCCCGATATCGTTTGTCCGTTCGCGGTCGCTATCGTGACGGTTTCAAACCCCTTTCGAATCGACTTCGAAGGCTCGAGAATCGACTCGACGATGTACTGATCCGTCGCATCTTTCGCGATGGTGATCAAATCCGGCCCCAGTGGTGACGCGCCGTTGTCACCGGCGTGACACTTCACGCACGCCGCGGCCGACTTATAGAAGACCAGTGCCCCTCGCCGCGGATCGCCACGCAGACGAGCCTGCGCCGCCACAATTGCGGCATCGAGCGCCGGCCGGCGAAGTTCATCGGCCCTTGCCGAATCGCCGTGGAGAACAACAAGCAGCACGGCAATGCCTGCCGCCCGAAGAGGTAGTTTCGTAATCAATGACGGCTCTTTTAAATAGTGCGGCTGTCTTTTGCGGAGCAAACGATATTTGGCATTTCGGCGCTGCCGCCGTGAGCGGCTTATTCGCGCGCTCGTGCTTTGGCGCGGATTTCATCCCTCGCCTGCTTTAGGCGCTCCGGCCACACGAAGGTGGGCGCCTTCTCGGGATCGTAGCCGGCCATGTGACCGGTGAGTCGCGTCGCAGGCTTGGTGTATTTCAGTTCGGTGTCGCCGAAGACTTCGCGACACAGCGCGGCGAGCCCGGGATCGTATTCGATCAACTGCGAGCGCAGGTGAACGTGATTGTGGTCGTGGTCGTTCACGCGGTTGTCGTCGAACCACGACTGCACCCCTTCGGCCCAATACTCATGGTGGTTCACCGACGCGTATTTGCCTTTCCACAGCCCCGCTTTCATCGCCGCGTCGTAAGTTGCCTTAAGGCGTATATCGAAGCTCGGGTCCACGTTCAGCATGCCGCGCAGGTGGATGTTATGCGCGAATTCGTGGATGAGAATACACTCCGTCGAGTAGGGATCGCCGGGAAAGCCGAGCACGTTTTCCTCGGCGACCGAACAGTAGGGATCCGTCTCGCTGCCTCCCATGCCGCGCGCCCGAGCGTCGCGATAATCCTTCGGCGTGAGGTGCGACCATTCCGGCAGGTCGGTGGTGAATTCGTCGTGCGCCATGATGCACATCCGCGCGCCGCTCTTAATCATCGCCGTACGCACGTCCGGGCGTTTCGCAAGCATCAAGTTCACGAGGAATGCGGCTTCCTTAAGTGCATAGGGATTCACCTTAGCGGAGGCGACAATGGGATAGCCGTTCGCGCTGACGGCTTGCGTATACAACGTCGGCACGCCGTTCTTGCTTGGCGGATCAAAGCGGAAACCTTGCACCGGCACTTCGCTGATCACCGTAGCGGCGGCGTCATGGTCGCGCTCCACGATTTCGAAGCGATGTCCGAGCGTCGTGGTGATGACGGCGTGTTTGCCGGGAACGATGGAACCGTTCGGCACGCGTTCGGTGTCGGACTTGAGCCAGAAGACGTCCACGGGCCGGCTGCTGCCGTTCAGGATTTGCAGCTTGGGGCGCACGGACTTCGGCCCGTCGGCGGCACGACACGGAAACAGCGACAGCAAACACGTGATGATGAAAGGGACTGTGTGTTTCATAGTTCCGCGCAAGATAGGTTATGCAGGCCGCTTTTGCCAAAGAGTTGCTCCGGAGAGCGACCGGCGGTTCAAGGCGTAGCGCTTACTCGGAGCATCGAGCGATATTTACTTTGGGTACGACTTGCCCGGCCAGTTTTCCCACCATTGCTGAAAGAGTTTCCATTGTGCTTCCGCGAAGCGCTTTTGGCTAAGCGAAAGTTGATCTGTTGCGTTGAAGTGCAACTCGTAGTCGGCGTCGCCCAACAGCACGAGCAAGAACTTGTAGTACAGAACAAGATCCGGCCCTTCGTCGAAACGCGATAACTCGACGAAGGCCCCTTCGAGTTCGTGAGCCAATCGTCGGGCTTCAAAGTCGCCGGCTGCCGCCAACCTGCAGAGTGCAACGAGGTGCAATACCTCGCGAGGCAGGCAGTTGCCGATTCCGGTGATCGCACCGACGGCGCCGCAACGAATCAGGCCGTGACATACTTGCGTATCCACCCCGACCATCAACAGCAGGTTATTGTCGGCATGCGTGATATGTTCGGCGGCATAGCTCAGCGAAGCTGCGCCCCCAAATTCTTTGAAACCGATGAGATTGGGAAACTCGCGGCGCAGATCGAAGAATAAGTCGGCTTTGGTTTCGAAACCGTAGTAGGGGCTGTTGTAAATCACGGCCGGCAACTTCGGCGCCGCCGCCAGGATGCCGGCAAAGTGGTGCCTCTGAGCAGCGGGAGAAGTGCCGCGCGAGAGGACGCGCGGAATGACCATCAGGCCCTTGGCTCCCACCCGTTGCGCGTGTGCGGCGTGTGCGGCAGCTTGAGCAGAATTCTGAGCACCGGTGCCGACGATGACGGGCACTCCGGCTTCGGCCAGCCGGCGAACGCCTTCCTGACGCTGTTCATCAGTTAGCAGCGGCCAGTCTCCCATCGAACCACAGTACACGACGCCGTTCATGCCCGCCGCCATCAGGGCCCGCCCCTTCTTCACCAGGGAGGAGTAGTTCGGCGTACGGTCGGCGTGGCACGGCGTCATCAGCGCGGGAATACAGCCGTGGAATACGCTGGTGTTCAATGAGCTGCCTCGTTTGAGAATTTCTGGTCGTACATTTGCCGTAAGATGCTTCGGAAGCCTGATTCGCCGCACGGCAACATGGCAAAACGACCAAGAAACTACTGGAGTCTTAGACTCTCATCACGTTACATCCACAACGCGCCGACCGATGACGTCGTGCTTGGGGATGATGCCCAGTCCCGGTACGGCGCTTGCTTCCATGTAGCCGTTGTCTCTCTGCGGCGCCCCGTGGGCCGTACTGACCGTGACGTAGCTGTTGAAGTCGGTGCTGGTAAAACGAAACTCTTCCGGCGTGCTGTGGGCGAGGTGCGCAATGGCCGCCGTTGTAATGTCGCCGCCCCAACTATCCTCCAAAGTCATCGCGATACCCATCGAAACGCAAAGGTCGCGGACTTGTTTCGTCTTCGTCAGCCCTCCCAACTTGCTGATCTTCAAATTCACGACGTCCATTGCCAGGTCGGCTTTACCTCGCAGCAGCATGTCGAGGCCGTCGACGTTTTCGTCGAGGACAAACGGATGATCTGTGTGACGGCGCACGGCCAGGCATTCTTCGTACGTCAGGCACGGCTGTTCGATGTAGACGTCGACGTCGCGCACCGCTCGGACCACGCGAATTGCTTCGTGCTGCGTCCAGCCGGTATTGGCGTCGGCGACAAGACGGTCGGTCGGTTTCAGCATGGCGCGCACCGCGCGGATGCGCTCGATGTCCGTATCGGGATCGCCGCCGACTTTGAGTTGGAACCGCGTGTAGCCTTCGGTGCGATACGCTGCAACTTTCGCGGCCATTTCGTCCGGCGATTCTTGGGAGATGGCACGATAAAGCCTTACACTGCGGCCGAACCGACCTCCCATCAACGTGCAAACCGGAAGCCCCGTCGCCTGACCGAGAATGTCCCAGCAAGCGATGTCGATGCCCGACTTAACGTACGGATGCCCCTTGAGCGCCGCATCCATCCGCTGATTAAGCACCGACAGTTCGCGCGGATCGAGTCCGAGCAAATGCGGACCAATTTCCTTTAGACCCGCACGTACGCCTTCCGCGTACGCAGGCAAATAGAAGGGGCCCAATGGGCAAACTTCGCCGTAGCCGATCAGTCCGGTGTCGGTCTCGACTCCAATAATAGTGCTGTCGAAAACGGTAACGGATTTGCCGCCGGACCACTTATACGATCCCTCGCGCAAAGGGAGTTCGACGCGATGCGCAAACAGCCGCTTGATCTTCATGATTTGTTCGTGCCGTTCGAAAGTGTGCGTCGTAGCTTGGAATAAACTTCGCGAGTATGATCGATCATTGTATTTCAACCGCCTGGGGGCTACTTGGTTTGGAATCGCGTCTCACCGTGAAACTGCGCACAAAACAGCAGCGTTTGTCGTTACCTGCTTCGCTTTCGACCGTCGACGTAGCGCTGCTCGAAAGCCTTTTCGATCACGCGCCGGACGTCGCCTTTTTCGTGAAGGATGCCGCAGGCCGCTACCTTGCCGTGAACGAGTCGTTGGTGGAGCGACACGGGTTGAAGCAAAAGTCGGAAGTGATCGGCAAATGCTCGCGCGATATTTGCCCGGGCGATTTCGGCAACATTCCTTCGAACCAGGATGCCGAGGTGTTGCACAGCGGGCGTCCGTTGGTCGACCACTTGGAACTACATTGGTATCGGCCGCACGAGCCGGTTTGGTGTTTGACCACCAAACTCCCGATTCGCGATGCCGACGGAGAGGTCGTCGGACTGATCGGCTTTTCCCGCGATGTGCGGGCTCCCATCGACGCTCAAGAAATCCCCGTCGACTTTGCCGCAGCTTTAGAAGAGTTCGAACGCAAACTCGCGGGGCACGTAACGCCCGCTTGGTTTGCTCGTCGCGCGAGGCTTACTTCGCAGCGCTTGGCGCGACTGACCAAGCGACTGTTCGGCCTTACGCCAAGTCAATTTATTACGAAGACGCGCATCGCAGCCGCCTCGCGGCTACTTCGCGAGACCAAGCGGTCGATTTCTGAAATCGCCGGCGAGTGCGGTTTCTATGACCACAGCGCTTTTACGCGCGCCTTTCGGTCGGCCACGGGAGTGCCGCCATCGGAGTTTCGAGATCGCGTGTAAATCGGAAGGTGGCGCCGCGGCTCACTCAAAATTTGCTAACTTGTTGTGACGGGCGGCTGCAGCGTCTCGGCAAACGATCGCAAATCCTTCAGCCGCTCGCAGTACACGGTATAGTCACAGCGTCTTCGAAACTCCTCCGTAAATCCGCGGCCGCCGACGACCAGGGCGGTGCCGACCTTTTGCGCCGCGCGATGGAGGTCGCTTAGTTCGGCGACGAACTTCTCTCCGTCGGCGACGTGCGACACGCTCAGCCAGCAGATGCGCGGCCGAAGTTCGCGGACCGCCTCGCGAAACGAAGCTTCGGGAATCGATGAACCGAACGACTGTGCATGCCACCCGGCTTCACGGAGTACCGACTCGCACAAGATCGTCGCCAGTCGATACGGATCTCCTTCAAAGGTCCCGCCGATGGCCTTCGGGCTCGCCGTCGGCGGCTCGGGCAACATTTGCTCCAGGCCGTAGAGGATACGCTGCGCGATCTCGCAACCGCGCCGCTCCTGAAACACGGCCAGTTCGCCGCACTCCCACGCATGGCCGATTTCACTCAGGGCGGGACCGACCACTTCGTCGCCGATTTGCCATATCGGTTGCCGCGAGAGGTACAGGTCCGTCACGACGCGCCCGGCGACGGCATCGTCTCCCGTCTTGAGAGCGGCGGCTAATTGCCGTACCGCTCGATTGCGCACGGTGGTCCCCTGCCCTACGGCCGGCGGCAGGCCCAGCAACTCCGGCCGCACCATTTCATGGCCGGAGTCACGCAGGAATCGAGCGATTTCTTCGTAGGCGACGCGGCGATGCCCGCCCGCCGTCCGCACGGTTTCCAAGACCCCTTTGTCGCACCAGCGCTTCAGCGTCGACTCGCTGACGCCGAGCGCTCGCGAAACTTGGTGCGGGGTGAAGAAGGTCGTCATATGCGGCCAACAGTGACTCGGGGAACGTCGGACGTGCGAAACAGCCGTACTCGTCGCGAAAACCGCCGCTTACGTGATCCTGATGTGCGTCAGTCTATTGTCAGTCTAGACGTAATGGACGATTCGACCAACTTTCGATTTGCCGGTGCCGTTCCGCCGTAAAGCCCGGCCTCATAACGAGATAGCAGCTAAAAACCCACGTTTTATCGAAAGATCCGCGAAACATCGCACCGAATTTCGATTGCCGTTGCGCTCCCTGACGACTAGAAATACATGAACGTTTTGAACGAATTTTGAACACGCTCTTCCTCAGGTCCATGCAATGATCGCCACAATTACCCCCCTGAAGCGATCGAAGTCCGCCAGCGCCGCGACGACCGCAGGCCCGATTGACCCCGCCCTGCGGGAGGCTGTGCGGCGCTGGATGGAAACCGAGATCCAGTTCATCGACCATCCAGAATTCGCGCGTATCAAGCCCGGAGAGATTTCCGACGAGCAGCTCTTCGGTACCCGGCTTTCTGCGACCGAGCCCCCGCCGACGCAACTTGTCGACGGCGAGCTCCTTCGCCCCGCGGATGAGACGATGCTCTTTCGCGCCATGAACCTGCTGAAGTTCCAGGCCCGACGCGTCCAACAAAAGCTTGCGCTGAATGCTCCCGACCGCGGTTTGATCGAACGCCTGGAAGGCCTGCTGCATCGCGCCGCCGAAATTCGCAACACGCTCATTCGCGCCAACGTCCGTCTCGTCGTCTCGGTGGCGAAGAAGTTCGCGACGTCGCGTTATACGTTGCCCGAACTGGTGAGCGACGGCAATCTCACGCTGTTTCGGGCCGTCGAGAAGTTCGACTTCGGGCGCGGCTTCCGTTTCAGCACCTACGCCACCTGGGCCTTGCGTTACAACTTTGCGCGTGCCGTGGGCAAGCCGCGCGATCTCACCGGTTTCGCTCCCGTCGAAGGGGAGACGCCGCTCGACATTGCGGACCATCGCGCCGATCCGGCCGTGAATCGCGCCCAGCTGCTGCAACATCGCGCGCTCGAGCGCATGCTCGACAAGCTCGACGATCGCGAGCGCGCGATTATCACCCGCCGATACGGCCTCGAGGCCGGAGAGGACGAACAGTCGCTCCAAGAGGTCGCGCACGAAATGGGCATCTGCAAAGAACGTGTCCGCCAACTTCAAATGCGCGCCCTGGAGAAACTTCGCGTTCTCGCCCGGCGCCGGCACCTAGAAGAACCCGCCCGGCTGTAATCGCTCGTTTACCTCCGGCCGGTACGTCATGGCTTCCGTGATTGAGCATCGAGCGCATCAAGAAACGCACGCAAGCGATGCGTTGTCGGAGACGACGTTGCGAACACCGGGATCAAGCCATTTTCGACAGGCGGCATGCAGAATTGCCTTGTCGTCCATGAGTTGACGCAGGCCGTTCAGGCCTATCCGCGCACGGATGCCGGCCGGCTCGTGGAGGGCATCGCCGACTACGTGCGCTTTTTTCATTTCGAACCGCAAGCGAAGCTGGCGGCGATCGACCCCGTGCGGCAAAGCTATCGCGAAGCCCCACGGCGATGTTCCTCGCCTGGATCGAAGCCACGCACGATCAAGAGATCGTGCGCAAATTGAACGAAGCCTTGCGGCGGTCTCAGTACCGCTATGAGCTCTTTCGGCAGTACGCCGGCAAGAGTCTCGATCGACTCTGGGCCGATTTCTTGGAATCGGAAGCTGCCCGCGGCAGATCGTAGCGTCGATCTCCCGCGTCGCGAATCACGGTAGCGCCGCGACTTCCGAAAAGCCGCCGTGCAATCGCTTGTAATCGCCCGCGTCGGACACGACACTTGTGTCCGTCGTCGCTCCCGCGGCGCACCGCCCGTTCTTCCCGCCCACAAAGTTTCTTTTCGTGACGGATTCTCCATGCGCACAAACATTCTTTCCGTCGTCGCCACGCTTGTGGCTCTCGTCGCCGTCGGTAGTCGGCCTGCGGCAACCGCTCAGGCTGCCGAGCCGCTCTCGTTGGCGAGCATGTTTACCGACCATGCCGTGCTGCAGCGTGAGATGGCCGTGCCGGTGTGGGGTCGCGCCGAGCCGGGCACGAAGGTCGTCGTGCAATTCGCCGGTCAAGAGAAGCAGGCCGAAGCCGACAAGAGCGGCCGCTGGCTGGTGAAGCTCGATCCGCTCCCGGCGTCGTCCGAAAAGCGCACGCTCACGGTGAAGAGCGCCGCCGGCTCGGAAACCGTCGCGCGACTCGATATTCTCGTCGGCGAAGTTTGGGTTTGCAGCGGACAATCGAACATGGGTTTCGCGCTCACGGGTTCGATCGGCGGCCCGGAAGCCGTCGCAGCCGCGGGGGACGACGAACTGCGCCTCCTCAACTTCGGCGCGACGGCCACCGACGAGCCGCAAGAGTCGATCCGCGGAACTTGGGCGGCCGATTCGAAACAAAGCGCCGCGGGCTTTTCCGCCGTCGGCTACTTCTTCGGCAAGGAACTACGGCAGAAGCTGAAGGTGCCGGTCGGCCTCATCAAAGCGGCGGTCGGCGGTACGGTCGCCGAAGCTTGGACGCCGAAGGCCGAACTCGAAGCCAACCCCGCATTGGCCGGCGTGTTTGAGTTGCACGCTCAGAACATCGCAAAGTATCCGGCGGCCTTGGAAGCCTACAAGAAGCGCGAAGCACAATTGCTGGCCAAGTACGAGCAAGACCTCGCCAAAGCGAAGGCCGCCGGAACACCGGCACCGAGGAAACCGTTGCCGCCGCAAGATCCCCGCGTCGGCGCCAACCGTCCGTCGGGTCTCTACAACGGCTTCATCGCGCCGCTGCAACCATACGCGATTCGCGGCGCCATTTGGTACCAAGGCGAATCGAACTCCGCCCGCGGTAAGGAATATCAAACGCTCTTCCCGACGCTCATCGGCAGCTGGCGCAAGGCCTGGGGCCAGGGCGACTTTCCGTTCTTGTTCGTGCAGATCACGCCGCACAACGGCATGACGCCCGAAGTGCGCGAAGCGCAACGGATCACCGTGCAGACGACGCCGAACACGGCGATGGCCGTCACGACCGACGTCGGCGAAGCGGCCGACATCCATCCGAAGCAAAAGCAACCGATCGGCCAACGTCTGGCGCTCGCGGCCCGGGCGCTCGCATACGGCGAGCAGCTCGAATACTCCGGGCCCGACTACGATTCCATGAGCATCGACGGCAATCGCGTAACGCTCCGGTTCAAGCATGTCGGCGGCGGGCTCGTAGCGAAAGAGGGCGAGCTCCGCGGCTTCACCATCGCCGGCGCCGACGGCAATTTCGCCCCCGCGGAAGCCAAGATCGACGGCGAAACGGTCGTCGTCTCCAGCGAATCGGTCGCCGCGCCGGTCGCGGTGCGCTACGGTTGGGCCAACGTACCCGACGTTAATCTATGGAACCAAGCCGGCTTGCCGGCCTCGCCGTTTCAAACCGACGGCGCCTTCACGCTCGAGCCCGGCTTCGAACTTTTGCTGAACGGCAAAGATCTCACCGGGTGGCATTATAAGAACGGCCCGGCCTTCGACGGCCAGACCAGCGCGAGCGACGGGCGCTACACGGCCCGCGACGGCCGCATCGTGGTCAACGTCGGCCAAGGGCACGCGCAGCTTTGGACGGTGCGCGAGTTCCCCAACGACTTCCATCTCAAGCTCGAGTTTCGCGCCGGAGCCAACGCCGATAGCGGCGTATTTATCCGCAAGCCGCAGTTGCAATGCCGCGACTATCTCGTGGCCGGCCCGTACAAAGAGCTGAAGGCGTACAAGCCGCAAGATTGGAATGAAATCGAAGTCGTCGTGAAGGGCAGCGTTGCCACGTGCACCTGCAACGGCGAGCCGCTTGAGTTTCCGAACCAACTTCCGGCGACCGGACCGATCGGTCTGGAAGCCGATCGCGGGCAGATGGAATATCGCCGCATTCGGATCAAAGAATTAAAGTAGGGCGGCGCAAATGAGTTGCCGGCCGTTACGAATCGCACCCCCGAGCAGAAGGTCGCATCGATGAGAAGCTTTGTGTTGTGTTGGACGGTAGCGTTGGCGCTCACTTGCGAATTGCCGCACGTTGCCGGCTCGGAACCGCCGCAGTTTCAAGAACTCTTCAACGGCAAAGACCTCACCGGTTGGGTCGACGTCAACACGTCGCCTGAAACGTGGAGCGTCCGCGACGGCCTGCTGGTTTGCAAAGGTCAGCCGATCGGCGTGATGCGGTCGGAAAAGCAGTACGAGAACTTCTTGCTGCATGTCGAGTGGCGGCACATGGAACCCGGCGGCAACTCGGGCGTGTTTGCCTGGAGCGAGGGGAGCGTGCCCGAGGGGCGGCGTCTGCCGAAGGGAATGGAAATCCAAATGCTGGAGCTCGATTGGGTGAAGCTCCACAAACAGAAAGACGGCACCGAGCAGCCGATCGCCTTCGTGCACGGCGAACTTTTCGGCGCCAACGGCCTCACGACGATTCCCGACAATCCGCGCGGCACGCGCAGTCGGTCGATCGAGAACCGCTGCAAGCCGCGCGGCGAGTGGAACGAGTACGACGTGGTTTGCGTCGACGGCACGGTGAAGCTGGCCGTGAACGGCAAGTTCGTCAACGGCGTCCGCCAGGCGTCGGTGAAGAAGGGTTACTTGTGCCTCGAATCGGAAGGGGCCGAAATCCACTTCCGCACCATCCGCATTTTGGAACTTCCCCCCGGCATCACCACGCCCGAGCAAACCGCGCCGGTCGTGAAGGAGTAATGGATCGATGCTTGCATTCGCCCGCCCCGTTCGCCGAAGCTTCGCAACGCTCGCGCTACTCGCTTGCCTCGCTCCAGGAATCACCATGGCCGATCAGCCCCCCGTGGCGCCCGTGCGTACCGTCGTCGACGATTTTTTCGGCGACAAGGTACCCGACGACTATCGCTACATGGAGGATTTCAAGAATCCCGAAGTGCAGGCCTGGGTCAAGGGCCAAGCCGAGTACGCCGAGCGCACGCTCGCGGCCATCCCCGGCCGCGCGGCGCTCCTGAAGCGGATCGACGAACTCGACGCCGGCGCGCCGTATTCCATCTACGGCATTGCCCGGCATCCCAACGGCAATCTCTTTTACTTCAAGCAACTCGCCTCGGAGAACGTCGCCAAGATCTATATTCGCGACGGCCGGACCGACGAAGAGCGGCTGCTCGTCGATCCTGAGAAGTTTCCCAAAGTATCCCCCGAAGATCACTTCTCGCTCACCTTTTTCCGCATCGCCCCCTCCGGCACGCAGCTCCTCTACGGCTTCGCGGCCTCCGGCTCGGAAGAAACCGTGATTCGCGTGTTCGACATCGCGACGAACAAGGACTTGCCCGACTCGATCGATCGGATCGAATCGGAGTACGCACCCCCTTACTGGTTTCCCGACGGCAAGTCGTTCGCGTACGGCCGGCGTCGCAAACTTCCCGCCGATGCGCCGGAGACCGAAGGATACAAGTTCACGCAGTCGATGCGGCACGTGCTCGGCACGGATCCGGATACCGACGTCGTGCTCTTCGGCAGCATGGCCGAGACGTCACCGCCATCCGGAGAAGTAAAGTTCGGCGAGATGGATTTCCCGGCGGTGATCATCACGCCCGGCAGCGAATGGGCCGTCGGCCAAGTGAAGCACGGCGACGAAACCGACATCACAATCTACGCGACGAAGCTCGCTTCGCTCGGCACGGCCGATGTGCAATGGACGAAGGTTTGCGATCGGACCGACCTGGTGACGGAATTCACCGTCCATGGCGACGACATCTTTTTGCTCACTGCCGCGAATGCGCCGCACTTTAAAGTCGTGCGCACGTCGCTCGCGTCGCCGAATTTCGCGTCGGCTGCGACCGTCGTCCCGCCGGCGGAGGAGTACGTGGTCGATTCGCTCGCGGCGGCCGAAGATGCGCTCTACGTCGGCGTGTTGGCGGGCGTGCCGAGCAAAGTGTTTCGCGTGCCCTATGCCGACGGCGCGCCGCTGGAGCCGATTCCGCTTCGCGCCGATGAACCGTCGGCCGTCGTCGGCGGCGCTCGGCCCGACCTGCCGGGCGTCTTTCTCCGCACAAGCTCCTGGATTCGCGACGGGCAGATCTATCGTTTCGATCCCGCGAAGAACGAGTTGGTGAACACGCAACTCGTGCCGCCGGGGAAGTTCTCCGCGCCCGAAGGCCTCACGGCGACGGAAGTCATGGTCGCAAGCCACGACGGCGTGAAGGTTCCCCTCTCGATCGTGCATCGGACCGACATCAAGCTCGACGGCACGAACCCGACCTTGATTACCGGCTACGGCGGATACGGCTACATCTTTGCGATGCGCTACGACCCGACGAACCTCGCTTGGCTCGAACGGGGCGGCGTCTTGGCGACGGCCCACGTCCGCGGCGGCGGCGTCTTCGGCAAAGAGTGGCATCATGCCGGCCGGAAATCGACGAAGCCGAACACGTGGAAAGACTTCCTCGCGTGTGCCGAGTATTTGGTGAAGGAGCGTTACACGTCGCCGGCGAAGCTCGCGGGCGAGGGGCGCAGCGCCGGCGGCATTTTGATCGGTCGGGCCATTACGGAACGTCCTGACTTATTTGCGGCGGCGAACATCGCCGTCGGCTGCACCGACATGCTCCGCTTCGAAACCACGATGAACGGGCCGCCGAACATTCCGGAGTTCGGCACCGTGACGATCGAAGACGAATATCGCGGGCTGAAAGCGATGAGCACGATCCATCAGATTCGCGCCGGCGAAAAGTACCCGGCGATCATTCTGACGCACGGCATCAACGACCCGCGCGTCGAACCTTGGGAATCGGCCAAGGCCACGGCGGCCTTCCAAGCCGCTACGGGAAGCGGCCGCCCGGTGCTCTTCCGCGTCGACTACCACTCCGGCCACGGCATGGGCTCGACGCGCGCACAACGCCACGAAGAAGACGCCGATATTTGGTCGTTCTTCTTGTGGCAATTCGGCGACCCGGCGTTTCAGCCGAAGTAGTTTGCAAACTTCCTCGCCCACTGGGAGAGGATGCCCGCAGGGCAGGTGAGGGTGGCGTTGCGCGACGCGCGGCATCGAAGATGCATCGAGCGCCGCGACATCGTGCTTGACCGCCATCGCCATGCTGATGCGACCTCACCCTCATCCGGCCTTCGGCCACCTTCTCCCGGAGGGAGAAGGGTTCATTGGTCCAGCGCGAATTTGGCCGGCCAAAAGCTCTCTGGAAATTGGGCCGGCGGTTCTGGGACAATGCGGGGTGATTGGTTGCGCCGTCTTAGCCCCCGGCGAGTCGCCGGGGGGAATAAACGTCGTTTCTTCAGACCCTAAGAACCCCTCACCCCCGGCCCCTCTCCCGCAAGGGGCGAGGGGAGAATACGAGGAGAAGCTTTTCGATGCGCGGCTTGAAACCACTTCGTCGAAAAATGATCGCCCGGCCCACAACGGTTCGTCGGGGGCTAACGAGCGCGGCGGAAAATCGACGTAAGTCTCGGTTCGTTCGCGGGCGTGAGTGCGCAGATAACTGGAGTTATCTGCGCGTAACCCCAAAACCCACAAGAGGTGCGCAGATAGGTCCGAGTTATCTGCGCACCGATCCGTTCGTGCTTTGGGCACTTACGTCGATTTTAGATAAGCAGCGACAAGCCCGAGCACGTCGGCCTTACGGCTCGACGCTCGCCTCAGAGATGCCGATAGAGTTCGCGCGGCGTATCGAGCGTATCGCCCCGTTAACCGAGCTTCCACGGCTTCCGGTATTCCTTCGTCAGCCATTTCGAGGCTTCCGCGTCGCCGACGATCGTTTCGGTCTTCGGGTCCCACGCGATCTTCTTATTCGTGCGAACCGCGATGTTGCCCAAGTGGCAGACCGTGGCCGAGCGGTGGCCGATCTCGATGTCGGCCGCCGGCTTGGCTCGCGACTTCACGCAGTCGAAGAAGTTGTCGACGTGGGCCTGATTGGCTTGCGAACTGACGATCTTCGGGATCTCCACGCCGCTGAGCAGTTCCGGAGTGCTCGCCTTGATGCCGCCGCGGTAGACGAACAGGCTCCCCTTGTCGCCGATGAACTCCGTCCCTTGGTCGGTGCTCTTCGTGTTCAGCTTCTGCCGACAGGTCATCACCACGCCGCTCGCGTACGTGTACTTGATGTCGGTCGTGTCGGGCGTTTCGTACCAGCCGTCGGGATTGAACACGGCCGAACCTTCCACGCTCACCGGACCGCTGTCGTCCATGCCGAGGCCCCATTGGGCGATGTCGAGATGGTGGGCGCCGAAGTTGGTTTGCTGGCCGCCGCTGTAGTCCCAATAGAAGCGGAAGAGATAGTGGACGTGGTTCTTGTTGTACGGCCGATACGGCGCGGGGCCGAGCCAGCGGTTGTAGTCGAACCCTTCCGGCGGAGCGCTGTCGGGCACGGGCTTGCCTGCCCGAGCGATCCAGTTGGGGCTGGGGAGCGTGACGTTCACGGCGCTGACCTTGCCGACGACGCCCGTTTGCACCAGGTCGACGGCCAGCTTGAACTCGACGCCGCTACGCTGCATGGTGCCGGTCTGCACGACGCGCCCATGTTTGCGGGCCGCGTCGATCATCGGCCGGCCTTCGTTCACGACGAGCGTGAGCGGCTTTTCGCAATAGACGTCTTTGCCGGCCTGGCAAGCTTCGATCGACATCGTGGCGTGCCACTGGTCCGGCACCGTGACGACGACGGCGTCGATGTCCTTGGCGTCGAGCAGCCGGCGGTAGTCGTCGGTGGCCGTGGCCGTGAGGTTGGCTTGCGATTGCAGGAAGGCGCCGGCCTCGGCGAGGTACGTGGCGTCGAGATCGCACAACGCGACGATGTTGCGGAGGAAGTACTTCATGTTGTTCTTCGGCCCGCCCTGATTGCCGACGCCGATCATGCCGACGCGGACCCGTTCGCTGGGCGGCTCGGCGCCGAAGATCGCGCGGTGGCTCCGTGCGGAGAGCCCGAGGAGTGCGCCGCCGAAAGCGGTCTCTTTCAAAAACGAGCGTCGCGATTGTTTCGAATTCACGGCACAAACTCCCGAAGGGTCGCCGAAGCGGCGGATGGATGGGAACGAGCGGACAAACGTCGATTATTTCACCCGGCGCGGGCGGCGTCTACCAATTCGCGACGGAATGCATCGGAAGGGGACGCCGCCGAAGCATACTAGCCCCGACGCGCGAGCGAGGGGACAATCGGCGTTGTTTCAAAGTCCCCTCGCTTGCGAGAGCGGGGCTAGTATGTGTGCTCGGAGTCGAACGCAATTCCTTGGAGATACCATGAGAACCGCCATCGCCGTCGCACGATTTGCGACCATCTTGCTGCTGTTCGGCTTCGCACAGGCGCGCGCCGCCGACTGGCCGCAGTTTTTGGGGCCGGATCGCAACGGCATCTCCGCGGAGACCGGCTTGCTCGAGGCGTTCCCGGCCGGCGGGCCGAAGGAAGTGTGGCGCGCGAAAGCCGGCGTCGGCATGTCGGGCTTGGCCGTGAGCGGCGGGCGCGTCGTGACGATGCTGCAGGCCGACGGCAAGCAACTGCTGGCTGCTTGGGACGCGGCGACAGGCTCGGCCGTGTGGCAGACGCCGCTTGCCCCCGCGTATGAAAACTCGCAAGGGGCCGGGCCGCGATCGACGCCCTCGATCGCCGGCGAGCGCGTCTTCACCATGACCGGCGAAGGGATTTTGGCGGCGGCTGCGACGGCCGACGGCAAGTTGCTCTGGTCGAAAGATGTGACGAAGGAAGTGAAGGGATCGCCGGCGGAATACGGCACGGCCTGCTCGCCGCTGGTCGTCGGCGATCGGGTGATTGTAAACATCGGGGCGCCGGGCGCGAGCGTGGCGGCCTTCGATGCGGCAACCGGCAACCTCGTGTGGAAGGCCGGCGACGATGCGATCGGCTATTCGTCTCCCGTGTTGCTGAAGGTCGCGCGGCGTGAGCAGGTCGTATCGCTTTTAGGAACGGCGGCGCTCGGTTTGGCGCCCGACACCGGCAAGGTGCTGTGGCGTTATCCGTTCGTGACCGACTTCAATTGCAACACGGCCTCGCCGGTTGCCGTCGGCGACGGAGTATTGATCTCCGCCGGTGAAATGCACGGCAGCGCTCTGCTGACGCTGAAGCCGCGCGGCGAAGAGTTCGACGTGGTGGAAGCGTGGACGTCGCTCGGCGGCGACAGCGTCCTGCGCGCCGAATGGCAAACCCCGATCGTGCGCGGCGGCCAAATCTACGGCTTCGACAACCTGGGCGGTGCGGGCCCCATTACGCACCTGACCTGCCTGGATGCAACGACAGGCAAGCGTATCTGGTACAAAGCGCGCTTCGGCAAAGGGAACATGATCGCCGCCGACGGCAAGTTTTGGGTGGCGACGCTCGCGGGAGAATTGATTCTGCTGCGCGAAAACGCCGCGCAGTTCGAAGAACTCGGTCGGGCGAATGTGGGCATCGGCACACGCCAAGCTCCGACGCTCGCGGATGGTCGGTTGTATTTGCGCGACGATGAGAACATTGTTTGCTTCGACGTTCGGAAGTAAGACGAGTTGCTGGACCCACGGAACTCATTGAGTTGAGGCTTCGATGAAGACGATTCTTGTCGCGCTGGTCGCAGCGGTTTCGCTTTATTGCGGCAGAACGAATGCCGCGGAATCCGCTCCGCCGGCGGCGGGCGTGCTCAAGACCGATATCGAGTTTGCCAAGGTCGGCGAAGTGTCGCTAACGCTTGATGCCTTCACGCCCGCTGGCGAAGGGCCGTTTGCGACCTGCATCTTCGTGCATGGCGGGGGCTTCATGCGCGGCGACAAGCAAAGCTACATCAAGCCGCTCTTCGAGCCGATCGGCAAGGCCGGCTTCGCATGGTTCACCATCAACTATCGCTTGGCGCCCCGACCATCGCTGGCCGGCCTGCGCGGAGGACGTCGCCACGGCGATCCGCTGGGTGCGGGCCCATGCCAAGGAATATAAGGTTGACGTGAATCGCATTGCGCTGATCGGCGAATCGGCCGGCGGGCACTTGGTGTCGTGGGTCGGCACGGAAGCCAAGGGGGATACTGCCGTGGCCGCCGTCGTGCCGTTCTACGCGCCGCACGATTTGGAGTTTCAGGTGGAGCAGCGCGGAGAGCTGGGCCCCTCGATGACGGCGTTGTTGGGCCTCACGGAGTTAAACGATGAAGCCCGAGCGAAGTTGCGGGCCGCGTCGCCGTCGTCTCGCGTGCACGCGGGGATGCCGCCGTATTTGTTGATCCACGGCGATGCCGATGCGCAAGTGCCGTACGAACAGTCGCCGCGATTTCAAAAGCTGATGGATGCCGCGGGGAATCGTTGCGACCTGATCAAAGTGACCGGAGGCGCGCACGGTATGGGAAGATGGGCAGAGCAGGGTTCCGACTATCAGGAGCAACTGATCGCATGGTTGCGAAGCACGATGAAGTAATGACCCCGGGTGCATAACGTCGCAGCTTCGACGGAGTGGATTTCAGAAGATTCGAATGACTGAGGTGAGCGGCCGCCGCGGTTTTTCCGGCACTTGACAAGCTTTAACCGTGGGGTAGCCTACATCGGCTGCATAGTCTGCGCCGAGTTGCACTCTGGCGCGACGAGTCGAGCCTTCCATGGCAGACTAAGTACGGATTGCTTAGCTGCGTAGCTCACTGGACTTCCCGGAGGCGCACGTGGCGACTTTGAATAGTCACCATGTCTTTCTCGGCCTCTTTTTGCGCAAGCCTCCCAGGCTGCTGATTTTGTCGCTTCGTTGATTGCGAAGCGCTCTTAACCAGTTCTAGCTCCTGGAATGGCTTCCGCGCGGCGGGCCGACGAATTCCTTCGACTCAAGGAAGCTCATGTCGGACAACCTTCTGCAGCGCAGCGTGACGACGTCGACGGCTCGCAATCTGGCGAACACGACGAAGACGTCGCCCAAGATGATGTCGATCACTCCGCGCTGGCTCTTGAGCCTGCTGCCGTGGGTGCAAGTCGACGGCGGGACGTATCGCGTAAACCGGACGCGTCGCGAGCTGCCGAAGGCCGAGCGGATCGGCATCGACGTCGCCGGCGGCGTGGCGTCGTTCGCGCCGGAATCGCTCCGCAGCGTACCGCTCTTCTCAAAGTTGCCCGACTCGATCCTCTCGCGCATGGCGGGACGATTCACGACCGAAGAAGTCTCGCTCGGCAATAAGCTCGTCGGCGAAGGAGAGGGCATCAACAAGTTCTTCGTACTCGCCCAAGGGCAAGTCGAAGTCTTGAGCAAGGGCGTGCACGGTTCCGATCTGCGGCTCGCGCTCCTGAGCGAAGGGGAATACTTCGGCGAGAGCGACTTGGTCGGCGACAAGCCGTCGGACGTGACCATTCGCACGATCACGCCGTGCGTGCTGTTAACGATTTCGCGCAAAGATCTGGACGAGGTTTTGGCCGAACAACCGAATTTGGCCGACGATTTTCAACGGGCCATCGCCGAACATTTGGCGCTGCAGTCGACCGTGAATCGCTACGGTGAGCGGAACATCGACTTGGTATCCGGCTTTGCTGAAAACGTCGAAATTCCCGAGACCTTTGTCGATTATTCGCCGAACCCGCGCGAGTATTCGCTCTCGGCCGTGCAGACCGTGGTGCGGGTGCATACGCGCGTCTCCGATCTCTACAACGGCCCCTACGATCAGCTGCAGGAACAGATGCGGCTGACGATCGAAGGGATCAAAGAGCGGCAAGAATGGGAGCTCATCAACAACCAAAAGTTCGGGCTCATCCACTCGGCCGATCCGGCCATGCGGATCAGCACGCGCTAC
>PNKZ01000021.1 GCA_013822735.1 Pirellula sp. | reverse complement strand
GAAGCCCGCGTTCTTTTTGGCGCATCCCAAGGCGATTGCGGCCTTCGCGCGCGAGTGCACCTGGCGCGGCGTGCCGCCGCCGACGATCGACATGTTCGGCGTACCGGTCATCACGTGGCGCGGCATTCCGCTCATTCCATGCGACAAGCTGGAGATGAAGAACAAGTACTCCGGCAACCGCTGGTACGGCACCACGAGCATTCTGCTCATGCGCGTCGGCGATGCCGATCAAGGGGTCGTCGGCTTGCATCAGGCCGGCATTCCGGGCGAGATCATGCCGAGCCTTTCGGCGCGGCTGATGGGCCTCGATAGCCTGGGCGTGGCGAGCTACCTCCTGACACTCTACTTCTCGTGCGCCGTGCAGACGGACGACGCGCTCGGCGTGCTGGAAAACGTGGAAGTCGGCTACTACCACGACTACGAACATCGCGGCCTGCACGGTTTTCAAGACGGTTTGGGAATCTAAGCTCCGTCGGTTTGGTTTGCTCCCCTCGATATTTAGATAAAGCGTCCGCGGAATCCAAGGAAAGGTTTGTCACACGATGTCCGACAACTTACTGCAACGTAGCGTGACCACTGCGACGGCTCGCAATCTCGCGAACACGACCAAGACCTCGCCGAAGATGATGTCGATCACCCCGCGGTGGTCGCTGAGCTTGTTGCCGTGGGTGCAGGTCGATGGCGGTACCTACCGTGTGAATCGCACGAAGGTCGAACTTTCGAAGGCCGAGCGCATCGGCGTCGACGTGACCGGCGAAAAGGCTTCCTTCGCACCGGAATCGCTCCGGAGCGTGCCGCTCTTTTCGAAGCTCTCGGACGTCATCATCGGCCGGATGGCCTCGCGCTTCAGCACCGCGAATGTTTCGCTCGGCAATAAGTTGCTCGTCGAAGGGGAAGACCGGAGCGACTTCTTCATCATCGCCCAAGGACAAGTGGAAGTTCTCAGCAAGGGCGTGCACGGCTCCGATCTGCGGCTCGCGCTCTTGAGCGAAGGCGAATACTTCGGCGAGAGCGATTTGGTGAGCGATAAGCCGTCGGACGTCACGATTCGTACGATCACGCCGTGCGTGCTGTTGACCTTGTCGCGCAAGGATCTGGATGCCGCGCTGGCGGAAGAGCCGAACCTGCTCGACGAGTTTCGCCGGGCGATTACCGAACATCAAGAACTACAGTCGACCGTGAACCGTTACGGCGAGCGGAATATCGACTTGGTTTCAGGCTTCGCCGAGAACGTCGAGATTCCCGAGACCTTCGTCGACTACTCCGAACACCCGCGGGAATACTCGCTTTCGGCCGTGCAAACCGTGGTGCGCGTGCATACGCGCGTGTCGGACCTTTACAACGGCCCGTACGATCAGCTGCAGGAGCAAATGCGGCTGACGATCGAAGGCATCAAAGAGCGCCAAGAGTGGGACCTGATCAATAGCAAGAAGTTCGGCCTGTTGCATTCGGCCGACCCGGCGATGCGAATCAGCACGCGCTACGGCGCTCCGACGCCGGACGACCTGGATGAACTGCTGGCGCTGGTTTGGAAGAAGCCGGCCTTCTTCTTGGCGCATCCGAAGGCGATTGCAGCCTTCGAACGGGAATGCACCTGGCGCGGCACGCCGCCGCCGACGATCGACCTCTTCGGCACGCCGGTCATCACGTGGCGCGGCATTCCGCTGGTGCCGTGCGACAAGCTTGAAGTGAAGAGCAACTATCGCTCGAACCAGTGGTACGGCACCACGAGCATCCTCCTACTGCGCACGGGCGAGGCCGATCAGGGCGTCGTCGGCTTGCATCAGGCCGGCATCCCCGGCGAGATCATGCCGAGCCTTTCGGCGCGGTTGATGGGCTTGGATAGCCTGGGCGTGGCGAGCTACTTGCTCACGCTCTACTTCTCCTGTGCCGTGCTCACCGACGACGCTCTCGGCGTGTTGGAGAACGTAGAAGTCGGCTACTACCACGACTACGAACATCGCAAAGCAACTCCTAAGTAAGGCCCGCTAGTTTTCGGCCGTGTGAGTGAGCTTCAGCTCACGAGGATGCTCTCTGGTGACTCGACCGTGCCTTGCCGTGAAAGATGCCGTCATGACGAATGATATATCTCCGAGCCTGATCGCCGAGATCGCCACGCGGCTCTTCAATGAGTTGCCCGGCGCGAGCCTGCCGCCGAAAAACGAGATCGACGCCGGGCACCTGCCGCAGCAAGCAGGCGGCTATGCCGATCCGGCGAGCGCGGTTTCGCTCGCACCGGGACAGGCGCCTTCGGGCTCGTCGGGATTCTCGCCATCCGGCTCCACGCCTCCTCTCGGCATGGGCTACGCCTCGACAAACGGTCCCACGGAGTTTCATCCCGGCGTCCCCGGTCCGATGCACGTCGGATCGGAAGTGCCGAACCTGCCCGGCGTGCCGGGCGCCGCGATCTCGCCTCCCGGCGGCTTTGGCGCGCCTGCTGCACCGTCAGGTTTTGCACCGTCAGGCTTTGCGCCGTCGTCCGCGCCCGCACGCGGCGACCAGTATGCGGGCCTCGCCGATTTCGTGCGCAGCATTCGTGCGAACCACGCGACTCCCTCCGGCGCGGGCGCAGGTGACCCGAACCACGATGTGCTGAAGCGTATTTTCGCGCCGGGTTCGCTCCCTTCGGAGAGCTCGCGGCCGTTTGACGTCGCCGCCATTCGTCGCGACTTCCCGATCTTGCGGCAGAAGATTCACGGCAAACCGCTCGCTTGGTTCGACAATGCCGCGACGACGCAGAAGCCGCAATCGGTGATCGACGCGATTTCGCGGTTCTACGAGAACGACAATTCGAACATCCACCGCGGCGCGCACACCTTGGCGGCCCGCTCGACCGACGCTTACGAGCAAGCGCGCCAGAAGGTGCAGGTCTTCCTCGGCGCCTCAAGTGTGAAAGAGATCATCTTCGTCCGCGGTACGACCGAGGGGATCAACCTCGTCGCGAAGACTTACGGCAAGAAGTTCTTCCAACCAGGCGACGAGATCGTGCTGTCGAACCTGGAGCACCATGCCAACATCGTGCCTTGGCAGATGGTCGCCAAAGAGACGGGCGCCGTCATTCGCGTGATTCCGGTCACTGATCGCGGCGAGATCATGCTGGAGGAATACCAGCGCTTGCTCGGCCCACGCACGAAGTTCGTGGCACTAACGCAGGCCTCGAACAGCCTGGGCACGATCTTGCCGGTTATGGAAATGACGCAGATGGCGAAGCGTTACAACGCTCGCGTGCTGATCGACGGTGCCCAATCCGTCTCGCACATTCCGGTGAATATGCAGGCCCTGGGGGCCGACTTCTTCGTCTTCTCCGGTCACAAGATCTTCGGGCCGACGGGCATCGGCGTCGTCTTTGCGAAGGAAGAAGTGCAAGAGATCATGCCCGCCTGGCAGGGCGGCGGCAACATGATCAAGAACGTGACGTTTGAAGAAACCAGCTACAGCGATCCGCCGGCGAAGTTTGAAGCCGGTACGCCGAACATCGCCGACGCCGTGGGGCTCGGCTACGCGCTCGACTATGTCTCCAAGCTCGGATTGCCGAACATCAGTCGCCACGAGCACGACCTCACGCAATACGCCACCGAAGGGCTTTCGCGCATCAACGGGCTGCGCATCATCGGCACGGCCCGTGAAAAGGTAAGCGTGGTGTCGTTCGTGATGCGCGAGCGGCGTACGGAAGAAGTCGGCAAGATGCTCGACCAAGAAGGGATCGCCGTGCGGGCCGGGCATCATTGCTCGCAACCTTCGCTGCGACGCATGGGCGTGGAAACCACGGTGCGGCCGTCGTTCTCGATCTACAACACGCGCGACGAAATTGACCGGCTGGTCGATGCCGTGAAACGCATCGCTCGGCAATAACAAAAAAAACGGCGGCGGCCCGTTGGACCGCCGCCGATCGATCGATGCCACCCGATCACATTGTCACCCAATCAAATTGTCACCCGATCAAATTGTGCTAGGCCGATTGCAGCACGGGAGCCGAGTTGAGCCACCTGCGGCTCAAAAGTGAGAGGCCGTCGGCTGCCTCTTGAGATTGCGCGACGGTAATCTCATCCGTCACGCGACGCACGCCCGGCACGCGACGGGCGCGCACGTAGGCGAGTTGCCGTTCGTAGTAGTTGCGCACTCGGCCGCGCAAGACCACGACGCCTTCGTTCGTGGCGACATCCAAGGTCCGCAAGATCGGCACGTCGGTTTCCGCCAGCGCATGCGCGACGCGCAAGCTCAACAATCGATCGGTCACGGGAGTCGTGCTTTCATCCAGATTCGGGGAAGTAAGAGTCAGTTCGGCCATGGGAAAAGTCCTTAGGTAGTCGTCGTGAGCAAACTGTGAAAATAGTGCGGCTGGTAACGGATGCTCGACGGACTACAGATGCAGATCTTCATGGCAAACTCCCCGCGATGCTGATGATTGGATTCCGACGGAAGTGAGTCGTTCGTCGCGGTTCGACTTCGTGTCGGTGCGGCGACGTGCAGAATACGACGCAACGATTGCGCCAATGCCGCGAGGCCAATCCAAAAAGGCGCGAACCTCACAGGCCGCAAACACGGGCTCGTATCGATTCTGCGGAATTCGACGCTTCCCAGCCTGACGCGAGGTTCCGATGCGCCGGTGCTCAGGGCCTCCGCATTTGCATGCGACGGACGTGACCCGTGATGCGGAGCGGCATTTCCGTCGTATGCAACGGCCCGCCCCAGCGAATGGGATGCTCTAGTTCACGAAGTCGCTGTTAATCGGTGAAAAGAGGCGAACTGTACCTCTGGTACGCAAATCGCGTAGTTCTATGTCGCAGGCATTGCTGAACTAGGAGTTTCACGTCGTGAGCATGGTCACCCAACAGCACCGCGGATCATCCTCGACACCGATGGGTCGGAGCGTTGGCGCGCCGCAACGCGCCGGAACGACGTTCATCGTCGTGTTGCAATCGGGCGCTTCAAGAAATGGGGCCGGGCTGTTCAACGAGCATCTGTCCGCGCCCGAGCGGCTTCCGATCGGCGCTCACGACGATGCGACGATCTTGCAGCTGCCGATCGACTCGGCGGCCTCCGTGTCCGAAATCCTGAAACTGCTCCGTTCACGATTTGGAAGCGTCGGATTGCCGGCGGCACGAGGCGCGGAATTGCAGGATTTGCCCCGCTACGAAGTGCACGCGCACGTCGCCGAGCGATTGCTGCGCTTCGACGAACTTTTGATCGATCTTCCGCGACGCGAAGTGCGCGTCGACGGCAGATCGATCGTACTTACGAAAAGTGAATTTGACTTACTCGCGGTGCTTGCCGATCAACCCGGTATCGTATTTACGCGCCGTGAGATCGTGCTGGCTTACAAAGGGCTCGATTACCCCGTCGACGATCGTTCGATCGACGTGCAGATGGTGAACTTGCGGCGCAAATTGGGTCGCGCCGCAAACAGGTTGCAAACGATTCGAGGCGTCGGCTATCGGTTTGTCGCCGATTCGGCGCTCGGGAATGAAGAGGTAACGTCATGAATAGCGCCGACGCCGAGAACCGAGAACGCCCCGTGGATATTCGCTTCGATTGTCTCCCGCTACGCTCCATCGTGCGTTGGGATATTCCTCTCGATGCGTCACCGCGCTTTCGTGCCCGCTGCGAGCGCATCAAGAGCGCGCTGCATAAGCACGGTTCGTTCAATACCTACTACTTGCAGAACGGCTTTTGCCGTTTTCATTTGAGTAATCAGCCGAATGAAGGCGTTTTGGAGTTCACGTTCGACGGTACCATTACGACCGACGCCCGCGATGAGCAGGCCGCCGGAGCCGATCTGCGGGTTGAGTTGTGCTCGGAGAACTGCGTCTGGTTGACGGAACCGGTCGTGGCTTGGTTTCGCGAGGCCGTCAGCCGTGCGGTCATGCTCGAGTTCAATCAGTACGCGGTAGCGGGCGATCTGAACCGTACGCGCGAGCGGCTCGTGCTTGCGGAAATGGAGTTTGAACGTCGAGGGGGTTTCGTCGGTATGGGCATCTAGAAGCCGGCCCAGGTTTCTCTTGTGGGGTCGCCGCACATCTCGTTAGAATTACCGGCGTAACGACGCCGACCGGTCCACCGGAGGCCAGTGATTCCCGCCGCGGAGTCGCCGGCCTTTTTTTGTTGTCGAGTTTTCATGCTCGACGACCTTATTCACTCACTCGGCTCCACGCCAAGGACTGACGCATGCCGCATTGGTTTAAAGACAACTCGCTTTCGATCGGCAATACACCGCTCGTGAAATTAAATCGCGTCACCGACGGCGCGAACGCTACGGTGCTTGCCAAGATTGAAGGACGCAATCCCGCTTATTCCGTGAAGTGTCGCCTCGGCGCGGCGATGATTTGGGACGCCGAAAAGCGCGGCCTGCTCGGACCGGGCAAAGAACTCGTCGAGCCGACGAGCGGCAATACCGGCATTGCGTTGGCGTTCGTCGCGGCGGCTCGCGGCATTCCGCTCACGCTGACGATGCCGGAAACCATGAGCATCGAGCGCCGCAAATTGCTGTTGGCGTTCGGTGCGAAGCTCGTCCTGACCGAAGGCCCGAAGGGAATGAGCGGAGCGATCGCCAAGGCCGAAGAAATCGTGGCGAGCGACCCGGGCAAGTACGTGCTCTTGCAACAATTTAAGAATCCGGCGAACCCGGCCATTCACGAAGAGACCACCGGTCCGGAAATTTGGAACGATACCGACGGCGCGGTCGACGTCTTCGTGGCGGGCGTCGGCACCGGGGGCACGATCACCGGCGTCACGCGTTATCTCAAGAACACCAAAGGCAAGGCAATTACGTCGATTGCCGTCGAGCCGACGGCCAGCCCCGTCCTTACGCAACGTCGCGCGGGCGAACCGCTCAAGCCGGGCCCGCACAAGATTCAAGGTATCGGCGCCGGCTTCGTGCCCGACGTGCTCGACCTCTCGCTGATCGACCAAGTCGAACAGGTGTCGAACGAAGAAGCGGTGCAATTTGCGCGACGCTTGACGCTCGAAGAAGGCATTTTGGCGGGTATCTCCTGCGGTGCCGCGGCGGCCGTGGCCGTGCGTGTCGCCAAGCGTCCCGAGTTTGCAGGCAAGACCATCGTCGTCGTGCTGCCCGACTCCGGCGAACGCTACCTGAGCTCGGTATTGTTCGAAGGGTTGTTCGACGCCGAAGGGCGCGCTCGCTAGCCCTTTCGCAGATCAACGTCCTAGTCGAAGTTGACGCCGCCGACGTATCCCGTCGGCGGCGTTTTTGTTGCGCTGCGGGCTTCATCGAGAAAACGATTGCGACAGGGCGCTTTCTCACCTAGACTTAGTGCATTCACTTGGTTCCGCCCACCGTTTCCCGCCTCTTTCGCGCATACGTCGCCGATTTACGGCAATTCTTTTGACCGTACGTCATGACGTGTCGTGCTCACCGCTTTGGAGAAGTTTCGCTATGTCATTCGTGCGATTGTTCCTGCCCATTACCCTGTTTCTCGCCGGCACGATCTCGTCGGCCGCCGAGCCTTCGCCCCCCACGGGCTTTCGTGCGATTTTCAACGGCAAGGATCTCGCCGGTTGGCACGGTCTCAATCCGCACTCGGTCGCGAAGCTCACAGGCGAGAAGCGAGAGGCGGCCTTGAAGACCATGCGCGACGAGTTTGCGTCGCACTGGCACATTGAAAACGGCGAACTTGTCAACGACGGCACCGGTCCCTACGCGACGACCGACGAAGAGTTCGGCGACATCGAGTTCCTGATCGAATACAAGACGGTCGCCAAGGCCGATAGCGGTATCTATCTGCGCGGGACGCCGCAGGTGCAGATTTGGGATTCGAATCAAAAGTTCGATCCGAAGAAGCCCGATCGTCATCCTGATTTGGGGTCGGGCGGCCTCTTCAACAACACGCCGAAGACGCCGGGGCGAGATCCGCTGGTGCTCGCCGATCGGCCGTTCGGCGAGTGGAACAGTTTCCGCATTCGCCAAGTAGGCGCCCGCACTTGGGTCTGGCTCAACGAAAAGCTCGTCGTCGACGGCGCACCGATGGAGAACTATTGGGACAAGACGAAACCGCTGCCGGCCCGCGGCCCGATTATGCTGCAAACCCACGGCGGCGAAATCCGCTGGCGAAATCTGTTCGTGCGCGAGATCGGCGCCGAAGAAGCACAGAAGCTTTCCAGCGCCAACTAGCGCCCCTAGCTAACCGAGGTCGCATTATGTCCCCCCTCTCGCGTCGCTCGTTCCTGCAAACATCAGCGGCTGCCGCAGCGGCCGTTTCGCTTGCATCCGCGGGCGCAGCGCAAGCCGCGCCGCTGCAAATTGCTCCGTTTCGGTTCGACGTCACGCCGCCGGTTGGTCATCCGCTCTGCGGAGGTTGGATCAAACCGGCGGCCGATGTGGAAGACCCGCTCGAAGCGATCGGCTTCGTACTGCTCGGGGCCGGCAAGCCGATCGTCGTTTGCGCCGTCGATTGGACCGGCATTCTCAATGGAGCCCATGTTGCTTGGCGTACGGCGCTGGCCGAAGCGGCGGGCACGACGCCCGATCGAGTCGCCGTGCAGTGCGTTCATCAGCATGATGCACCGTTTGTCTGTTTGCACGCGCAGCAACTCGTGGCGGCTCAAAACGCCGGGCTTCAGGTAGTTGATGAGCAGTTCTTCCAAGATTGCCTCAAGCGCGGCCAACTGGCGATACGCTCCGCCCTGCCCCAGGCACGTCGGGTCACGCACGTCGCCCGTGGCGAAGCGCCGGTCGTGGAAGTGGCGGGCAATCGACGCGTGGCCCTCGGCCCCGACGGCAAGGTTCGCAAGATGCGCGGCAGCGGCTGCCGCGATCCCGAGTTGATCGCCCTGCCCGAGGGGCTGATCGATCCCCTGCTCAAGACCGTGACGTTTTGCGACGGCGATGAAGCGCTTGTCGCCTGCCGATATTACGCTGTGCATCCGATGAGTCATTACGGGCAGGGGCACGTCAGCAGCGACTTTGTCGGCCTCGCGCGCAAGCAACGGCAGCGCGAGCAGCCCGGCTGCACGCAGATTTATTTTACCGGAGCCGCCGGCAATATCGCGGCCGGCAAATACAACGACGGCTCGCCCGAGGCTCGCGTGCAACTCACGAAGCGCATACACGATGCGATGGTCGCCGCCGATGCGAAGCAAATCCGTGAGCCGCTGCGCAACGTCATTTGGAAGACGCACGAACTCCGGCCCGAGGTGAATCCGGTCTTCGTCGCGGAGAAGCTCCAAGCGATGGTGGCCGATGCGAAGAACGCGCCGGCCAATCGGATTCGCCCGGCGATGGTGCTGAGTTGGATGAAGCGTCTCGCCGACGGCATTCCGATCGTGCTCAGCGCGCTGCATCTCGACAATGTCGCCCTGCTGCATTTGCCGGCGGAGTCGTTTCTGGAATACCAGCTCCGCGCGCAAAAGCTCGCGCCGGGCAAGTTCGTCGCCACGGCTGCCTACGGCGACGGCGGTCCGTGGTATATTCCCGTGAAAGAGGAATATCCCAAGGGAGGCTACGAAGTGAGCGTGGCCAATTGCTCCGACGACGTGGATGATCTTTTGAGCCGCGGCATTCGTGACCTGCTGACTTAGAATTTGCCGGCCTGCCTTTTCAGGCGGGAAGATAATGACCATGGCTTTTGCGCGAACGACGGTGATCCTCCTCCACATCGCGTTATCAATCGCCGCGATTTTCGCAGCCATCGCAACCGCAAAGGCTCAAGATGCGACGCCCGTCGTCAAGCTACCGGTGCCGACGTTCGCCGACGTTGCGTACGGCTCAGACGAACGGCACAAGCTCGACCTATGGCAAGCCGCCGGCGCAGGCGCTCGCCCATTGGTTGTGTTTATCCACGGCGGCGGCTGGCATGGCGGCGACAAGGGTGACGTTCCGCCGAAGCTCGTCGCCTTGCTTTTGGAGCACGGCATTTCCGTCGCTTCGATCAACTACCGTTTCACCAAAACGGCGCGTGCCCCGGCTCCCTTGTACGACGCAGCGCGCGCCGTCCGGTACCTACGCACCAAAGCCGGCGAATGGAAGCTCGATCCGGCTCACTTTGGCGGCTACGGCATCTCCGCCGGCGGCGTCAGTGTGCTTTGGCTCACGTACCACGACGATCTCACCGACCCGAAGAACGCCGATCCGGTGCTTCGGCAATCGAGTCGGTTGCAAGCCGCCGTCGGCCTTTCGCCGCCGCTTTGTCTCGAAGCGCCGGAAATAGCCAAGTGGATCGGGCCGGAAGTGCTGAAGCACCCAATGATCGCGCGGGCCGTCGGCGCTGGTAGCGGCGAAGAGGTGGTGGCGCGTTACGAAGAGTTCGGACCGCTGCTGCACGAATGCTCGCCGCTGACGCACGTTTCGCGTGATGATCCGGCCGTGCTCCTATCTTTCCCGCGCATCGATCCGCTCCCGGCCACAACGCCCGGCAGTGCGATCCACCACGCCGTGTTTGGTCAGAAACTAAAGGAACGGACCGACTCGCTCGGAATCGGATGCATTCTACGCATCGAAGATCGGGCGGCGCCTGACCAGCCGACGCCGGAGGAATTTCTCCTCCGGCAACTCAAGCCGTAAACCGCTTTTCGACAATCGCTACTTGATGAGCGTGTCCGCGATCGCGGTTTGCATGAGCTTTGCGCGGAGCGTCGTCTGTTGCTCGGGGGTCAGCGAGGCCCGCGGCGGCGCACAACGGGCCGAGGCGATATGCCCCTGCCACACGAGAATCTGCTTCGACGCCGCCAGTCCGTGGCAAGTGAGCAAGACTTCGATCACTTCGTTGACCTTCTTCTGCACCTTGCGGGCCTCTTCCCAGCGCCCTTCGGCACTGAGTGTGGCGACTTCCAGAATCAGCTTCGGCATGAAGTTGTATGTGGTGCCGATGCCGCCGTGTGCGCCGCAGGCGACGCCGTGGCAGAGCATTTCATCGACGCCGAAGTACACGACCTTCTCGCGACCGACGTGCGACATTACCCGTTCGAGCATGTAGAGGTCGGTATGCGTAAACTTGAAGCCGACCACGTTGTCGATCTTCAGCACGTCAACCATGCGATCGATCGACCACGCTTGGCCCGTGAGACCGGGAATGTAGTAGCCGACCACCGGAATATTGGTCGACGACGCGAGCGTGCGATAGTAGTCGAGCGTCTCGGCAGGGGAGCAGCCGCCGACGAACGGTGGAATGCTGCTAATACCGTCGGCACCGACTTGTCCGGCATGCTTCGCCAACTCGAAAGCTTGCATCGCCGCGATCGCGCCGACATGCACGAGTACCTGCCCGTGGCCGCGCGAATGGGCGACGGCGATCTCCGTGATCCGTCGGCGGATCGCCGGGTCGAGATAGATTCCTTCGCCCGTGCTGCCGGTGATGTAGAGCCCGCCCATACCGGAGCGGTAGAGATGGTCGATCAGGTGCTCCAGGGCCCGTTCGTCGAGCTCGCCGGAATCAGTCAGCGGCGTGACGAGAGCGGGAAGAATGCGGTTGCGGGCGGCCAGCAGTGCGTTGGGCATGACTTTGATCGAGATGAAAGAGTGGAAGGATTCGGTGTTATGGTGCGGCGGCTTCCGACGGTGCGGGGCGTTTCATCACCTCACGCCACGTATAAGCCCGGCCCGGATGGTCGCCGCCGTCGTCCAAGACGTACGACAGTAGCCATGCCGTGAGAAAACCCACGATGCAAGGCAACGACGTCGCCCAGGAAATCGAAAGCGGTGCGTTGGTGCCGAAAGTAGTGAAATACCAATCGGCAAACGCCGGCGCGTCCGTCATTCCGGTCGCGCGCACCCGAAGCCAATAGAATACGCCCAACAACTCGACCCACCAAGTCCAGATGCCGGAGACGACGAGTGCGACGCCGATGGAAATGAGCGCCGTGCGCGCTCGGGCTCGCGGGAGAAACATCCCGATAAAAAACAGACAGCCCAACGGGCCGAGAAACATATTAAACCGCGGCAGCAGATCGATGATGTTGAACTTTCCCTGGTGCGACTCCATGTAGCTCGCGGCGGCCCAGGCGAAGAACGTGCAGAGTAGGCCGATCCCGAACGTGAGTCCGCGAGCGAACATGAGTTGTTTCCGATCCGAAGTTCCTTCTTCGGGCCCCGAGCGTCCAAAGAGGTCTTTGGTGACGACGGCGGCCATGCTGTTAACGCCGGAGACGAGCGTTTGCATGCCGTCGCAGAGAAAGTTGGCCAAGATCAGGCCGCCGAAACCGGCGGGAAGTTGTCGGGCATAGAAGTACGGCAAGGTTTTGTCGCCGAGCGTCGTGCCGCCGAGATAGTCGGGATAGGTTATGTAGAAGTAAAGCAGCGCGAGGCCGGAGACGGTGAGCAGCAGTGCCATCGAGATTTGCGAAACAAGCGTCACGACAAAACTGCGCAAAGCGGTGCCGACCGAGGGTGTGGCGAAGTACCGTTGCAGCACCACTTGATCGCCGCCGTGCGTGCAGATATTCCAGAAAAGCCGATCGATGATCACCGTGACGATGGTGAAGCGCGCGAAGGGGCTCAGGCTAAACAAGTCGGGGCTTGTGTGGGTCTTGTTGAGCGAGGTCGCCGTGTTCCACCAAGTGGCGAGGCCCGTATCGGTCGTGATCATCACATAACCGATCACGGCGAACACGCCGCCGAAGAGCATGATCGCCTGCACGACGTCGGTCCAAACCACGGCTTTCAAGCCGCCGAAACAAGCGTAGATCGTCGAGGCAATCCCCATGCCCCAGATCACTTTGTAGATCGCGCCCCCGTCGTCGAGACCGGGGATCGAGGAACGCTCAAGCATGCCGGCGAGCGCCAAGGAACCGGCGTACATGACGAGCGAGATCCAGCCGAGCCGTAAACAAAGAAACAACAGCGAACCGAGCAACTGCAAACGATAGTCGAAGCGACGTTGCAAGTATTCGTAGGCACTGGTCATACGCAGCCGCATGAAAAACGGCACGAGCAAGATCATGACGAACGGGACGACGACGACATATGCCGCGTAACCCCACAACAGCGCGACGCCGTTCTTGATGGTTTCCCCCGGCGTGCCGAGATAGGTGAGCGTCGAAAGAAGCGTCGCCATGATGCTCAGGCCGACGGCGAACCACGGCAGCCGACGTCCCCCGACGAAGAACTGCTCGGTCGTCCCTTGCTTACGCGACGACCACCACACGATCCCGGCCGTGAGCAGCAAGTAAAGTACGACCGACGTATAGTCGAGCCAGGTGAGGCCGAACTCGCGCGGCGGCGACGGAACGGCGAAAAGCGGCGGCATAGGCAAGGGCTCGCGATGCAGGCGGGAGGGAGCCCGTACGATAACCGCCGCCGGCTCGCGATCCAAGCATTTTCACGGCGACGAGATTGTATTGAGTCGAGCAAACGATTGCCTCGGTCGCCCGGTCTGCTACCTTACGCACTATGAGCATCCTCGAACGATTTTCGCTACGCGGAAAAGTCGCCCTTGTCACCGCCGGCGCCGGTCCGCAATTCGGTCAAAGCATCTCCTCCGCGCTCGCAGAAGCCGGGGCGACGTTGATCACCGCTTCGCGCAATCGCGAGCGAAACGATGAGTATGCCGCGAAGCTCCGCGCGCGGGGTCACGATGCGCACGGTCTGCAGCTCGATATCGAGGATATGGCTTCGATCGACGCGCTCCACGCCGAGGTGCTGCGAACATTCGGACGCTGCGACATCTTGGTCAACAGCGCTTTAGCGCGTGACGGCCACCAAGGTTCGTTGCCGGAGCAAACGCCTGAAGTGTGGCGTCACTCCGCCGACGGCGATTACCTCGGGCTGTTTGAAATCTGTCAGAAGTTCGTCGCCACGATGGCCGAGCAAGGCTCGGGCTCGATTATCAACATTTCGAGTATCTACGGCGTCGTGTCGAATGATCCTTCGCTCTACGAAGGTACGGTAATGAAGCAGCCGCCGACATACAACTTTGTGAAGGCCGGCATGATCAACTACACCCGGCACTTGGCCTGCTATTACGGCAAGCAAGGAGTGCGGGCCAACTGCATTAGCCCCGGCGGCTATGCCAATAATCAGCCGCAACCGTTTGTCGATGCGTATTGCAAGCGCGTGCCGTTGGGGCGGCTGCTCGACCATGAAGACATCAAGGGCGCCGTCGTGTTCTTGGCCTCGGACGCGTCGCGATACGTGACCGGTCACAACCTGATGGTCGACGGCGGCTGGACCTGCCACTGAGAACGCGCTAGGCGGCGAGCGCTGGCCGTAGGATAAGACGACCGTTGCGACGAGATTGTGTTGTGTAGCTGACCCCTGAACCCTCTCCCCTTTTGATTCCCATGCCCAGCCCGCTCTCCATCCTCGTTGTCGGCGTCGGCTCGATTGGCGAGCGACATCTACGCTGTTTCCAGCAAGCGGTCGGTTGCGAAATGGGGCTCGTCGAGGCGATGGAATCGCGGCGCAACGAAATCGCCGACCGCTACGGGATCGCGGCCCGATACGGTTCGCTCGACGACGCTTGCCGTCGCACGTGGGACGCCGCGGTCATTTGCACGCCCGCGAACCTGCATGTCGATCATGCCTTGCAACTTCTGCCGGTGTGCCGCGGACTGCTCATTGAGAAGCCGCTGGCGACAAAGCTGGAAGATGCCGCGAGGCTCCGCGCCGCTGCGGGTGACAAGCTGATTCAGGTCGCGTACGTGTATCGCGTCCATCCGGCCGTGGAAGCCGTGCGGAATCTGATTTTGTCGAGTGAGATCGGCAAGGTATTGCAGGTCGTCGCCACGTCGGGCCAGCACTTTCCGACGTTTCGTCCCGCGTATCGCGAGATCTATTACAAAGATCGCCGCACAGGCGGCGGCGCCATTCAAGATGCGATGACTCACATTGCTAACGCCGTGCAGTACTTGGTCGGACCGTATGATTGGATCTTCTGCGACTATGCTCACCAATGTTTGGAAGGGGTCGAGGTCGAGGACACCGTGAACCTCTCCGGTCGGGCAGGCGACGGTAAAATCATGGTTTCGATCGCTATGAATCAGTTCATGGCCGTCAACGAATCGCGTATTCAGATCAACGGCTCGCAAGGCTCGGCGCGTATCGAACTGCCCGAGCATCGCTACGGCGTGATCCATCACGGCGAAGCAAATTGGACTTGGAGCCCGCCGCAGCTCCACGAGCGCGACGAATGGTTTCAGATACAGGCCCGGCGCTTCGTCGAGGCTCTGGAAGGTCGCGAGGCGCCGACCTGCCCGCTAGTCGACGCGGAGCATACGCTGCGCGTGAATCTCGCGGCGCTGGAATCCGCCGGCGAGCGGCGTATTGAGATTCCACGAACGGCGAACGGATGACGCCGCTCACGTTCAATACCGTGATTCATGCCAGGCCGGCGGAAGCAATCGCCACTGTGGAGGCCAGCTTGCGGGGAATCACGCTTCGCCGTCTCGCGGTGCGCGGAGACGAAGTCGGCCCCGGTTTTAATGTGACGTTTGAAGCCGTCGGCGAGCGCCTGGCCGCCAAAGAACGGCTCTACTTTGAGCCCGACGGATCGTTCGTCTGGGTCGCTTCCGCGGGCGAGCAACCGTGGCAACTCGACGGACTGCTTGCCGATCGCGCCGATCGGCTGCTTTACGTGGAGTTGAAGGGAACCTGCCCGCGATCGGCGTTCGAGGAGTTGCTTTCCGTGATCGGCCGCCCGGCGGCAGGGTTCATGTTCCAACTAGTTCGCGAAGCGATCTTCCTCGACGAAGCGGAATTTCTGCGCTACGCCGCTTCTCCCGGCGAGTAGCTGGCACGACTAATTGGCAGCGTGCGTATCGTCGCCGTCGTCGTCAGGTTTGCCGCCGCGGCGTTCCGACAGTTTCTTTCGTAAAGTAGCGCGATGCAGCCCGAGTAGTTCGGCGGCCGCGGCCCGATTGCCGAGCGTTTTCCGCAGGACGACTTCGAACAAAGCCGGCTCGATCACTTTGAGAAGCCGCTCGTAGAGATCGCCGGTCGTCGGTTTGCCGGCGACGGCCGCTTCCGACCAGCGCATCACCGCATCGTGCACGATGTCGGCGACGTCGGTCGCGACGCGCGTTTCATAACCGCCGGGCGGAGGTAGGTGCTCGGTTTCAATAATTCCGCCCCGCGCGAAGATCGCGGCCCGCTCGACGGCGTTACGCAACTCGCGTACGTTGCCCGACCAAGAGCGGCTCTTCAACTCGGCGATCGCCGCGGCCGAAATGCCGCGGGCCGTGCTGCCGGCGTCGATGGCCGATTGCAGAAAACGCCGTGCCAGAAGTGGGACGTCTTCCAAACGCTCGCGCAACGGCGGCAAGCGAATTTCGAAACCGGCGAGTCGATAAAGCATGTCGGCTCGCAGCGTTCCGGCGCGAACGCATTCGGCCGGATCGCGATTGACGGCGGCGATGACCCGAAATCGGCATGGCCTCGGTTTCACCTCGCCCACGCGCGTGACCTCCCGTTGTTGCAACACGCGGAGCAGTTTGATTTGCACCGGCGGCGGAATATCGGCCGCTTCATCGAAGAACACGGTGCCGCCGTCGGCCGATTCGAGCAAACCGGGCCGATCGAAATCGGCGCCGGTGAATGCGCCCCGGGCATGTCCGAAGAGCTCACTTTCGACGAGCGAGGCGTTGAGCGCGCCCAAATGGATCGGCACGAACGGGCCCGACGCATGCCGCGAATGTTTATGCAGCGCACGGGCGGCCAATTCCTTCCCCGTGCCGCTTTCACCGACGATTAATACCGACGAATCCGTCGGCGCCGCCAGCGCGATCCGTTTAAAAACTTCCTGCATAGCGGGCCCGGCGCCGAGTAGTTCGTCCGTGTCGATAGGCACGGCGACGGGGTTCGCCGCGGGTCGCTTCGCAAGCGATTCGGCGGCGCGTCTTACAACGTCGACCACCTGTTCCAAGTCAAACGGCTTAGTGAGGTAGTCGAATGCGCCGCGATCGACGGCGCGGACCGCAGTTTCCAAGTTGCCGTACGCAGTAACGATAATCACGGGAAAATCGTGATCGGCGCGGCGCAACCGTTCGAGCGCCGTGAGGCCGTCGATGCCGGGGAGACGGACGTCGAGCAAAGCGAGATCGGGCCGGCGTCTTTCGACCGACGCCAACGCTTCTTCAGCGCTGGCGGCTACCGTGACTTCATAGCCTTCTTCGGTAAGCAGACGGCGCAATCCCCAGCAGATGCTCTCTTCATCATCGACGATCAATACATGGCTCATCCGGCGACTCCTTCTTCGACTGGTAGAGTAGTTGTCGTCGCTGCGCGCCGGGGAAGCAAGACGTCGAACTGCGTGACGGCCCCGCCGTCGTAGCGGATCGAACCGCCGTGAAGCTCGGCGATGTGTTTCGCGGCGGCCAGTCCCAAACCAATTCCATCAGGTTTGCCGGTGACAAACGGCTCGAACAGTCGTTCGCGTACCCCCGCCGGCGGACCCGCTCCGCCGTCGCTGATGGAGATTCGCACGTTCCCGTCGTCGACGGTCAGCGAAACCTCGGCCCAACCGGACTCTCCGGCCGCATCCACGGCGTTGAGCAACAGATTCACCAGCAGCTGGCGCAATTGTTCTCGATCGGCCAGGGCCGTGGCCAAACCTTCCGCCGGCAACTTACTCCGCAAGGCCGTGCCGCGATGTCGAAAAGTCGGCTCGACAAGCGACAACGCATCGATGACGACTTCGCGCAAGTCGGTCGGCTGCATCTTGAGCGGTTGCGGCTTGCCCAGCATCAGTAGTCGTTGCACGTACTGTTCGGCGAAATCGAGTTGGCGGAGCGCGACCGCGAGGCTTTCGCCGTCGTCCGCGGCACAGCGTCGGCGGTGCAATTGCACGGCGAGTTTCGCGCCCGCCGAAGCGTTTCGCAAATGATGGCAGAGACCGCCGCTGAGTTGGCCGAGCAACGTCGAGCGGGCCGAGCGTCGCACCGCCAAATCCCGTTCTTCCAGTTGCTTAGCTAGAGCATTTGCGGCGACGACCAGATCGCGTACTTCGTCATCGCGCTGCGGCAACGCAAGCGTCGAGTAGTTTCCTGCCGCGAGGTTGGAAAAGTGACCGCGAACCGCTGCGATGGGTTTGCCGATACGCGCCGCAACGACATACGACAACACGCTTGCGGCAGCCAGAGCGCCGACGCCGATCCAAAGCGGCGGCCAAATCGCCTCGTTGAGCAGTTGCCGCCGTTGTTCTTGCGGGTAGAACATGTGCAAGACCAGCGGCTCCGAGGCCGAGCGATGCGGCGGGCGCTCGACCGACCACGCCAGGTACTCGACGTCGTTCACCAGCACGACGTGTCGCGATGCTTGGGCGACGCTCGTGCGCGCCGCGATGAGAAACGCCTTCGGGTCGGCAACGCTCGCCGCGCGAAGATCCCCCGCGGCGCCGACGCACAGAAATTCCGCGCCGGTGAGGCCATGCGACTGTTGCAAGACCGCATCGGTCAACGGGAAGTCGGCGGACAGCAATACGTCGGCCGCGCTGCGCACGCGAGCGTCGATTTGTTTGTCGACCGTCGCCGCCGCCTGCCATGCTCCGGCCGCGCTCACGGCGAGAATCGCCGCGGCCGTTAGGCCCGCAAAGGGAAGCAATATCTGATTGCGGAGCGGTCGTCGCATAGTCGTACTCACGGACAGTGGCGCGCCGTGGAGGTCGCGGCGACTCAGGGCATGTTAGCCCCGCGCGATTACCGGCGCTCGGCCGATGCTGTAGTAAGTAAAGCCGGCGTCCCGCAACGTCGACGTTTCATACAGGTTGCGGCCGTCGAAGATCACCGGTCGACGCAGGAGCTTCTTGACCGTGGCAAACGTCGGACGGTGAAACTCTTTCCACTCCGTCATGATCAGCAGTGCGTCGGCGTCGAGCAAGGCGTCGTAAGGACGTTCGGCGTACTGAATCTTGTCGCCGTATTGCTTGCGAACATTGTCCATGGCTTCCGGATCATGCACATGGATTTTGGCGCCCCGTTCCAGAAGTTCGTCAATCATCACCAAGGCCGGGGCCTCACGGACATCGTCCGTGCGCGGCTTGAAGGCCAAGCCCCAAACGGCGATCGTCTTGCCGGCGACGTCGTCGCGGAAGTGGCTAAGGATCTTTGTCAGCATCACGGTCTTTTGCCGACGATTCACTTCGTCGACCGCCGGAAGGATGCGCATTTCGTACCCCTTCGATCGGGCCACGGCGTCAAGCGCTCGCACGTCTTTGGGAAAGCAGCTGCCGCCGTAGCCGACGCCTGGGAACAAAAACGCCGTACCGATACGGCTATCGGTGCCGATGCCGCGGCGAACGTCGTTAATGTCGGCTCCGACGAGTTCGCAAACGTTGGCCGTTTCGTTGATGAAGCTGATCTTGGTCGAGAGCAAGGCGTTGGCGACGTACTTCGTCATCTCGGCGCTTTCGGGCGACATGACGAGAAACGGATTCTCGGTTCTGAGAAACGGCTTATAAAGTTCGCGCAACGCATCGGCGGCGCGTTGCGTTCGAACGCCGACGACGACGCGATCGGGCTTCATGAAGTCGTCGAGCGCTGCCCCTTCCTTCAGGAATTCAGGATTCGAGGCGCATTCGCATTCGCGTCCGGTCTTTTGCTTGAGGCGTTCGTACATCTTGGTATTGGTACCGATCGGCACCGTGCTTTTGATGACGGAAATGGCCTTTTCCGGCACGTACGGCGCCATCGCGTCGACGACGGCCCAAAGATTGCGCAAGTCCGCGGAACCGTCGTCGGCGGGCGGCGTGCCGACGGCCAGGAAGACGAAATCCGCGTCGCTCACGGCGGCCGCCAGATCCGTCGTAAACTTGAGTCGGCCGGCCTCGATGTTGTGCTCGACCATTTCGGTGAGTCCCGGTTCGAAGATCGGAATCTCGCCGTTGTTAAGCCGTTCGATCTTCGCGGCGTCGATGTCGACGCACGTTACTTCGTTTCCACTGTCGGCAAAACAAGTGCCCGTTACGAGTCCGACGTATCCCGTTCCAACAATCGCGATAGCCATACAAATCTGCCTTCAAAGGTGCGGGGGTTACTGTTGTTGCTGTTGTTGTTGCTGCGGACGTGGGGGCGATGCCCCGCTTCGATCACGGTTGTGCCAGTAGGTCCAAACTTCGGCGACGGTTTCGGCACGAGAAATCGTCGGCGTCCAATCGGAACAGGCTGCGAGTGCGGTGAGGTCGGCGATGGGGTCGGAGCGCGGAATCAGCTCGCGCTCCTGCCAAGGGCGACGGTCGCCGGCCGTGCGGCGAAGCAGTTCAAAGAGCTCTCCGGTCGTACACGGCGATCCGGAACCGATATTGTAGATCGCGCCGGACGCGCCGTGGCTCGCCACGTCGCGCAGAGCGCGAACGCCGTCGCGCACGTCGAGGAGGTCGACGGTAACGTGTAGATTGCCGACCCGAATCACCGGTTCGGTTCCGGTCAATTGACGCGCCCACTCGGCCAGCATCAGACGCGGATCTTGTCGCGAACCGGCTTGCGGAAACAAACGGGCGATCACAACGTCTTGCCCCGACGCTTCCTGCGCTCGACGGCAAATCGCTTCGGCCGCAAGCTTCGTTTTACCGTAAGCGGATTGAGGATCGCAGGGGGATTGCTCGTTGACCACCGGAGAACTCGGCTCGACGGGAGCATACACTCGGCTGGTGCTTGCGAACACCACGCGCGGCGGGCGCGGCAACGAGCCGGCAAGTTCTAAGACGCGACGAACGCCTTCGACGTTCACCGCTTGCGCCGCGGCAGTCGGTTCGTCGGCGCCGCAATCGGCGGAGATGCTCAAGGCCGCGAGGTGGTACACGACGTCGGGCGCAAACTGCGTGACGGCCTTACGCACGTGTGCGTCGCTAGTCGGAGACGCCAAATCCCAAGCAACGGCCTCTACGCCGGGCGGAGCGTGCCGCAAGGTTTCCCCGCCGCGCACCGATCCCAGTACGTCGTCCCCGACGGCGCGCAGATACTCGGCCAGGTGGCTGCCGATAAATCCGTTGATGCCCGTGATGAACGCTTTCATGTCTCGTCGACGTAACTCTTAGCGATACGCTGTTTACCGATTGCGAATCTTGGTCATTTCCAGTTCGTGTCCCACGCGTTCGAGGTCGGCGTCGACCATCATGGCGACGAGTTCCGGAAAGCGAACCTCGGGCTCCCAGCCCAACTCAACACGGGCCTTAGTCGCATCGCCGCAAAGCTCGTTGACTTCCGCCGGACGTAGGAACGCCGGGTCGAGGACGACGTACTTGTCGGGATCAAGACCGACGTGATCGAACGCGGCATTGACCAGATCGCGCACCGTGTGCATGACGCCCATCGCGATGACGTAGTCTTCCGGCTTGTCTTGCTGAAGCATGAGCCACATGGCGCGAACGTAGTCGCCCGCGAAACCCCAATCACGGCGCGCATCGAGGTTGCCGAGGCGTAGCTCGTGTTGTAATCCGAGCTTGATGCGCGCGACGGCGTCGGTGACTTTGCGCGTGACGAATTCCTTCCCGCGCAGCGGCGATTCGTGATTGAAGAGAATGCCCGAGACCGCGAACATGTCGTAGCTTTCGCGATAGTTTACGGTGATCCAGTGTCCGTAAACCTTCGAAACGCCGTAGGGGCTGCGCGGCCAAAATGACGTGCGCTCCGATTGCGGCGACTCGCTGACCTTGCCGAACATCTCGCTGCTGCTGGCCTGATAGAAGCGAATCGACTTGTCGACGACGCGAATCGCTTCCAGGACGCGCGTCACGCCGAGCGCCGTGACTTCGCCGGTCAGCAGCGGCTGACCCCAACTGGTCGGTACGAAGCTTTGCGCCGCGAGGTTGTAAACTTCGCGGGGCCGCACTTCGTTTAAGATGTTGACGAGCGAGAGCTGATCCAGCAGATCGGCTTGATGCAGTTCGAGCCGATCGCGCAGGTGGGCGATCCGTTCAAACGTGTCGGTGCTGGAGCGACGCACGACGCCGTGAACTTTGTAACCCTTTTCCAATAGCAATTCGGAAAGGTAGGCGCCGTCTTGGCCCGTGATTCCGGTGATGACGGCGCTCGGCTGGGACGCGGACACGAATGCAACCTCGGGGCGTTGGGAACCAAGCTAAGGCAAACACCCTGGGCGTCGGGGCGCGGCTCGGCCCATCCACGATAATCAACGCTCGACCGTTTGCCGATGCGGCGAACCGTCGTTAAGCCTCGAAACTTCGTGAAAAATTCGAACTTATTCGCTTGCCGGGGGTTCCGGAGGCGTAGTTTGCGTATCGGAGGCGGTCGGCGGCCCGTCGAGCGGCCCGGGAGCCGTTCCTGGTTCTGCGGCGATCGGTAGTTCTTCGGGCGGCACACGCACGACGGCGGCGAGCGTATCGTCGTCGTCGAGCGACATAATTCGCACACCTTGCGTGTTGCGGCCGATGACGCTGACGTCGCGAGCCGCGATTCGCTGGATCTTACCCCCCGCGGAGATCATGAGGAGTTCGTCGTCGTCGCGCACGCTGACGATGTTTACTACCGGGCCGTTGCGATCGGTCGTCTTGATGTCGCGAATGCCTTTGCCGCCGCGGCGTTGCGTGCGGTAGCGGGCCGCGGAGCTTTCGTCGTCTTCGGCGGGTTCTTCCGGCGGGGCGACGTCGACGACTTCCGTTTCCGTCGCTTCGTCCGTTTCGACGCGCGTGCCGGTAAGCGGATCGTTCGCACCGAACGGCGTCCGCTTGCCGTAGCCCTTTAGGCAGGCGGTGAGCAGCGTCGCGTCCGGATCGGTTACCACCATGCCGACGACCGTTTGCCCCTTGGAGAGCTTGATCCCCTTCACGCCGCTGGTGTTGCGCCCCATCGAACGGGCATCCGCCTGGTCGAAGCGAATGGCCATTCCGCCGGAAGTGGCCAACAGAATTTCGTCGCCGGTCTTCGTCACGGCAACGTCGACGAGCTCGTCTCCTTCTTTCAGCTTGATGGCGATGAGGCCCGTCTTCAGCGGCCGGCCGTATTGGCTGAGCGGCGTCTTCTTCACGAGCCCCTGCCGCGTGGCCATGATCAAGTAATGGTTCGGCGCCGAGAAGTCGCGGATCGGCGTGCAGTAGGCAATCGTCTCTCCTTCGGCGAAGTTAAGCAGATTGACGACGGCCCGACCTTTGCTTTCGCGAGCCAGTTGCGGAATGTCGTAGACCTTGAGCCAGTAGACCTTGCCGATGTTGGTGAAGAACAACAGGTAGTCGTGCGTGCTGGCCACGAACAAGTTGCGGACCGGATCTTCGTCGTCGCTCTTGGCGCCGGTGATTCCCTTGCCGCCGCGCTTCTGGGCGCGGTAGGTGGTCGTCGGCGTCCGCTTGATGTAACCCTGGTGCGTGATCGTCACCACCATGTTCTCTTCGGTGATCAGGTCTTCCATGTCGATGGAGCCGATCTCTTCGCCGCTGATTTCCGTGCGACGCTTGTCGCCGTACTTCCGCACGATCTCCACCAAGTCGGCGCGGATGATCGCGAAGATGTTGGCGTCGTCGCTCAAGATCCGGAGGTATTCCGAAATCTCGTTCAGCAGTTCGCTGTATTCACCGCCGAGCTTCTCTTGCTCCAGGTTGACCAATTGGCCGAGCGTCATGCGGAGAATGGCTTCCGCCTGCACGGCCGTGAGCGAGTAGTTTGACGAGAGGCCGCGCTCCGTGGTGAAGTCGGCAAAGCCCACCGGCCCTAGAGCGCGCTCCATGAGAGCGGCCGGGCATTCGATGGTCATCAATCGCGACTTCGCTTCGGCTTGCGTCGCCGACGTGCGAATCACGCGAATCACTTCGTCGATGTTCGCATGCGCCAGCAGCAAGCCTTCGACGGTGTGCTTCCGTTGACGGGCCCGATTGAGCAAGAACTGCGTGCGGCGACGAATCACCGTCACGCGATGGCGAATGAATTCTTGCAGCAATTCGCGGATATTGAGCGTGCGCGGCTTGCCGTCGACCAGCGCCAAGAAGATCAACGAGAACGTGTCTTGCAACGGCGTGAACTGGAACAGTTGATTCAGCACGACGTCCGGATCGGCGCCGCGCTTCAATTCCACGATCAAGCGAACCGGCGCTTCGAGGTTGCTCTCGTCGCGAACGTTGGTGATGTCCTTGACGCGATCTTCTTCCGCACATTCGACGATCGCCTTATGGACGCGATCGCGCGCTTGCTGAAACGGAATCTCCGAGATGATGATCCGTTGCCGACCCTTCGCGTATTCTTCCACATGCGTTTTGGCCCGCACGACAATCGTGCTCCGACCGGTGTAATAGCCGCGACGAATTCCGCCCCGCCCGCAGATGATGCCGCCGGTCGGGAAATCGGGGCCTTTGATGATTTCGAGCAGTTCGTCGATCGACACTTCCGGTTGATCGATCACGGCGATCGCCGCTTTGCACACTTCTTCCAAATTGTGCGGCGGTACGCTCGTGGCCATGCCCACCGCGATGCCGTTGGCGCCGTTCACCAGCAAGTTGGGAAACTTGCTCGGCAGCACGGTCGGTTCGAGTCGGCGCTCGTCGTACGTCGGCGTGAAGTCGACGGTGTCGAGCTTGATGTCGTCCATCATCAGCGCGGCGATGGGGGACATGCGCGCTTCGGTATATCGCATGGCGGCGGCGGGCAACCCGGCGATCGAACCGAAGTTTCCTTGCTTGTCGATCAGCACGTGACGCATGTTCCATTCTTGCGCCATGCGGACGAGCGTCGGATAGATGACGCTTTCGCCGTGCGGGTGATAGTTACCGCTGGTATCGCCGGAGATCTTCGCGCACTTCACGCGGGCCGCGCCCGGCGTAAGGTTCAGGTCGTTCATGGCGACGAGGATCCGCCGCTGCGAAGGCTTCAGACCGTCGCGGACGTCGGGCAAGGCGCGACTGACGATCACGCTCATCGCGTACGTCAGATAGCTTTCCTTCATTTCATCTTCGATCTGCAGATCGATGATGTTGCCCCCCGTCACGCCCCCGGGAATGTCGCTCAGGTCGGCGGGAACGGGTTCCGGTGCGCCATCTTCCGGCAATTCTTCGTCGGCCAAGAGTGCAATCCTTTATCGATGGTGGCAGGGCATACTTTCGATTCCAACGCGATCGCTTTGTGGGGCAAAAACGACGTCGAAATCGACACGAAATCGCGAGTCGTCCCAAGGCTTGACGGCCCCAGGTTTTTCGCGACTTTCCTGCGGGAAAATCCGGTCAAAATGCAAACCGGAATTGTACCGTTTTCGAGGCCCCGCCACAATCGCCGGAGGCGTGCGAAACGCCCCTGAATTCCGCCCTCGGGAGGCTGTTGCGATTCGTGACGGCGACCGTTGCAAAACGTCTCCTCGTTTCGGCCAAGAGTAGAGTCGTCGATGCCTGCAATATCGACGTAAGTGTCGATTCGATCTCGCGACTTACGACGACGACTGAAAATCCCCTGCGCACATAACTCCGGTTATCTGCGCACCCCTTGTGGGTTTTGGGGTTGTGCGCAGATAACTCGACTTATCTGCGCAGCCCGTTTGGGCGTGTCGACATAAGTCCTTCAGTACGAGTCTGACTTACGTCAAAGTAGTCCGCCGCTCCGCGGCGGAAAATCACGTTCGCGTACACATACCGGTAGCTATTGCCCAGGGCGAACAACGCCTTCTTCCGCCACGGAGTGGCGGACTACTATCCAATTGCCAAACAGCCAACCCTGCAAGTTAGCGATTTCGGCGGCGGATTCCAGGCAACTTTTGGCCGGCGGAATCGCATGTCGCCGTCGGGCGGCCGGATTTCGTATCCTTGCGAGAACGGCCTGCTTGCCTTACCCTTCAAGGCCCGTTTGGGGCGAACCATCTCGTCGAGATTCGGTCTTCAGAGAGCGTCCGATCCGGGGACGCCGCGGCCGAATCCATCCCTTGGCCTTTAACCCCAGTACTGCCATGTCCGACCCGTACTTTCAATCGCGTTTTGCCGATCGCATCGGCGGCCCCAACTACGGCAAGGGGACCGAGATCTATAAGTTTGAGAAGATCAAACGGGCCAAGCGCAAGGCGCTGGCCGATCATCCCGAGCGCACGTTGATTGATTTCGGCATCGGCGAGAACGACGAGATGGCGCCGGAGAGCGTGCGCAAAGTACTCGCGGCCGAGGCGAACAAGCCGGAGAACCGGGGCTACGCCGACAACGGCATCGCCGTCTACAAGGAAGCGGCCGCACGGTTCATGCAGCGCGAATTCGGTGTGACGATCGACCCGGTGAAAGAGGTCAATCACTGCATCGGCACGAAGACGGCGCTCGCCATGCTTCCGGCGGCGTTCATCAATCCCGGCGATGTGACGCTTATGACCGTGCCCGGCTATCCCGTGGCCGGCACGCATACGAAGTACTACGGCGGCGACGTCCATCGCTTGCCGCTGCTCGCCAAGAACAACTACTTCCCGGACCTGGAAACCATTCCTGCCGACGTCCTCGCTCGCGCGAAGATGCTCGTGATTTGCTATCCCAATAGCCCGACGGGCAAGACCGCGACCGTCGACTTCTACAAGCGGGTGATCGACTTCGCGCTGAAGAACAAGATCGTCGTCGTGCAAGACGCGGCCCACATCATGCTATCGTACGATGCGAAGCCGCTCAGCTTCCTGCAGGTGCCGAGCGCGAAAGAAGTCGGCGTCGAGGTGCACTCGATGTCGAAGGGTTTCCACATGATCGGCTGGCGGATGGGCTTCGTCGCCGGCCATGAAAAAATCGTGCAGGCCTTCGCCGACGTGAAAGACAACAGCGATTCCGGCCAGTTTATGGCCGTGCAAAAGGCGGCAGCCGCGGCGCTCGACGATGCTTCCATTCCGAACGTCGTGCGCGAAAAGTATCGTCGCCGGCTCAAGAAGTTGGTCGACGTACTCTCGCGGTGCGGGTTTGAATGCTCCATGCCAGGCGGTACGTACTTCTTGTACTCGCCGTCGCCGAAGGGCTTAGCCGACGGCACGAAGTTTGAAACCGGTGAAGCGGCGAGCCAGTATCTGATCACGCAACATTCGATCGTCACCGTGCCGTGGGACGACGCCGGGCCGCACCTCCGGTTCTCCGTCACGTATGAAGCGGCCGACGAAGCCGCGGAAGATGCCCTCATGCGAACGACCGAAGAGCGGCTCAAGCAGATTAAGCCGGTGTTCTAACCGAGTCTGCGTTCCCTGCTCCCCTTGCGGGAGAACGGCCAGGGGTGAGGGGTAAGTGAAGCATCAATAGCAAAGCCCGGGATGACCATGCGGTCGTTCCCGGGCTTCGTTGTTTTGCTATTTGCGTATCTCAGGCGATCCGACTACCAGCCGCCGTGGTGTACGCTGCCTTCGGGAACTGCGGCGGTACTGCAGATTTGCACGCACTTCGAGTTGCCCTTATCGCTAAACGCATCGGCCGTGTCGCAGAAGTCGGTCAAGTCGGTAAATGCACCGCCGCCGCTAAAGGCATGGTGGCCGGTCACGCCGCTGAAACTGTACGACTGATTGACGTTGGCCAGAGCCTGAGCCACGTCGGCGAGTTCGGTAACCACCGAATCGCGCAAGGCAGAGAGACCGACGATGACGCCGATCACGAGAATCGAGGCGACGAGCATGATTTCGGCCGAAACGATGGCGCCGACATCTTCGTGCCACAACCGAACGAACAGAATCTTCATTTGCAAACTCCGTGTGAGAGGGAACGGGCGCCGGTGAAGCGCAGGGTTGGATCGGCGTTCGCATCAACGGGGAGAGAGCGAAGCACTTGGGTCCACCGAACCGCGAAAGGTTCGGCACCTAAATCTCACGCTAGTTACGAGGCGAAGAACCTCTCGATGGATTCAGCGGAGAATGTTGCCAATTCGCAACGCCCGCGAAGTCGCGCGTCGTCACACTCCGCGCAATCGTCAAAGTCGGGTTCGGGTCATGCAGTTGTTGTCGATCATTGCGGTCGCGACGGTTTTGCCGGCGTTGCATTTTTGCCACGCGGCACATTCGACGGCTTGATCGACGTCGGAGCGGGACGAGCTGCTGACTTCGCGTGCGCTGCCGAAAAAATCGGGAGGAAATCCCTTTCGCAGTCTCAGGCGTCGGACTATCGCGACGGGCCTCCCGGCGATTCCTTTAGGCATCGCGTAAGTGCTTATTCATAAATGGTTTGCAGTTTGTCGTGCCGGTCTTTCCGATGTGCCGGGAATTGTCTCAGTCGGCAAATAAATGCCGCCGAAAGCGCATCAGATTAACGGTCGGTCGATCGGAAACTCCGAGCCTTCCAAAGTTATGCTGAGACTTTCCAGCGGGAACGGACTTTTGAGCGGTCCGGAATTGGGGCAGATATGGCACGCGTAAGCAACGATGAACTCCGAGTTAACGACGAACTCCTGTGGACGGCGTATCAATATTCCGTCGGTGAATTGTCGGACGAGGCGGCGCGGTTGTTCGAAGAGCAACTGAGTATCGATCCGGTCGCCTGCGATGCGCTTGCCGAAGCGGTGAAACTTGGTGAAACGGTTCGGGCGGCCATCGACTTGCAGCCGGTTGCTTCTGCAACGGCCGCGTCGGCCGGTCGTTCCGCGACTGCAACATGGATCATGGTCGCCACGGCGGCATGCGTTGCATTGGTTGTCGGCTGGCAAACCTTCCGAACTGCCGGCGAGCAGGGTCCGCAGGAAGTCGCCGAAGCGCAGGCCGAGTCCGACTCGCGCTTGCTCGCCGCGTTGGGCCCCGAGCACTCGTGGGACGCTCCTTCGTCGCTGGTCGACGCCCTGACGACCGAAGACGAAGTGGAAACGGAAGATCACGATCTGGCCGTGCAAACGGCGGACGACATGGACATGACGGCCCCCGACTGGCTCTTGGCGGCCGTCGTCGAATCGACCTCCGCGGCGAACGAATAGTCGGCGGTTGTCGCAGTGGTTTTGGTGAGCTTGGGTTTCCTTAAGATTGAGGCGCGTTAGTTAGGCGGACTTTCGATGCGATCGGCCGGTTTGTCCCTGACAAGATTCTTTCACGGTGCCCCATTGCGCATTTCTGCGGGCGTGCTCGCTGCGCTCGGCGCCATGGCCTGGAGCGTCGTCGGGCACTCCCCGTCAACTTTCGCTGATGACGACGCGATAAAGCCCGTCTCCTCGATTCCCGCCGTCGGCGCGACAGCGGCGCCGAAAGCCCCGAAACTAGTAAAACCCGCCCAGGGGTTCACGCCCGAACGGGAAGCGGCGGCGCTGACGTTCGTGCGGATGCATCACGGGGAACTGGCCGACCTGTTGGACCGGCTGAAGACGCGCCGCCCGCAAGAATATCAAAAGGCCATCCGCGAGCTATTTCGAGTCAGCGAACGCTTGGCGATGAGCCAAGAGCAACAGCCGCTGCGCTACGAATTGGAATTGCAGGAGTGGAAGCTTTCGTCGCGCATTCAATTGCTCGTGGCGCGGATGTCGATGAATCGCACGCCGGAACTGGAGCAAGAGCTGCGGCAACTTCTCGCCGAGCAGGTAAGCGTGCATCGCGACTTGATTCGCTTTTCCTACGAGCGCACCTCGGCCCGAGCCGCAGCCTTGCAAAAAGAGCTGACCGACTTGGAACAACGCCAAGGCGACTTGGTGGAAGAGCGATTTCAGAAGGTATTGAAGTCCAGCGGCCAGAACCAGAAGAAGCAACCGTTGAAAACGGCGACCGCGCCAAACAAAGCGGATGACAAGGACGGAGCCAAGAGCCGCAAGCCGGCGCAGTCGGCTCCGTAGTTAATTCCGCAGATGGAAGTAATCGCCCCAAGAAGTTCGTAACCGAACGCCGTCGACGGACAAATGCAGTTAGCGGTCGATGTGAATCGGCCCAGTTACGCCCCCGCCTCCCGATCGTCCCGAAATCCCACCCCCTTACGTGACATTGCTTCCCTGACTTCGTTGTTTCGGGGAAGCAGCCTGCCTCACGGAGAGTAACGAGTTATGCGTCGCCTGCTTTCGCGCTTAAGTGCCTTAGGTCTCGTTCTCTTGGCGTCCGGCTATGTGGCTGCGGCCGAAGCTGAGTCGATGGAGAAGGTTATCGCGCCCGCCAGCGAGCGGTTTGCCTCCCCCGAGACTCAGGAAGTGCCGAGCCTGCAACGGCACGTGCTCCCGCTCATGGGACGCCTCGGTTGCAACGGTCGGGCCTGCCATGGCTCGTTCCAAGGACAAGGGGGCTTCCGCCTCTCGCTCTTCGGCTACGACTTCAAAACCGACTTCGACGCCATCGTCAAAAGCGAGCAGCCGCGCGTCGACCTGAAGAAGCCCGCCGAGAGCATGATTTTGGCGAAGCCTTCGTCGGATGTGGAGGACGAACATGGCGGCGGGAAGCGGATGGACAAAAACAGTTGGCAATACCGGCTGATTTCCCGTTGGGTGGAAGCCGGCGCTCCGGCCGTGGATGAAGCGAAGGACGCCCACTTCGTGCGCATGGAAGTGACGCCGACGGAAATCGTTTACAAGAAGCCGGGTGAAACAACGCAACTCAAGGTGCTCTCGCATTGGTCGGACGGCAGCGTGGAAGACGTCACGCCGCTCTGCCGCTTCACCACGAGCGACGACGCCGTGGCGAAGGTCGACCTCAACGGCAAGATCACGGCCACGGGCAAGGGAGACACCCACATCGTCGCCTACTACGACAACGGCGTCGTGCCGGTCGCGGTATTGTTGCCGGTGAGCGATCAGGTCGGCCCGAAGTATCCGGAAGTCGCCACGAAGACGAAGGTCGACGCATTGGTCATCAACAAACTGCAGAAGCTCGGCATCATTGCCGCGGACGTCTGCACCGATTCGGAATTCCTCCGTCGGGCCACGCTCGACATCACCGGCCAACTTCCGGCGGCCGATGAAGTGCGAGCCTTCGTCGCCGACTCTAGTCCCGACAAACGCGCCAAGAAGGTCGACGAATTGCTCTCGCGCCCGGCTTATGCGGCTTGGTGGACGACGAAGTTCAGCGACATCCTCGGCAATAGCCAAAACCAGCTTCGCAACAGTGCCCCGGTAAAGGCAGGCGAACATTGGTATCAATGGCTGCACCGCCGCGTCGCCGAGAACACGCCCTACGACGATATCGTCGAAGGGATCGTCATGTCGGTGAGCCGTAGCTCCCAAGGGCAGACCTATCTCGAATACTGCACGGAGATGACGTCGTACGTCCGCAAGGAGAATCCCGCCGACATCACCGAGCGCGAGGGGATGCCGTACTACTGGATGCGCCGCAACATGCGCACGTCGAACGAAAAGGCGTTGTCGTTCAGCTATGCGTTCCTCGGCGTTCGGTTGCAATGCGCCGAGTGCCACAAGCATCCGTTCGACCAATGGAGCCAATACGACTTCCAACACTTCACGGCCTTCTTCGATCGCATCACCAAAGGCCAGGGAGATAAGCAGGTCGCCAAGGACCTGATCGCGAAGTCGGGGGTCGAAACCGACCCGAAGAAAGTCGGCGGCGCGAAGATTCGCAAGGACCTCGACGATCTTGCCGAAGATGGGACCGTAGTGCCGTTCGATGAAATTTTCATTCGGCCCGGTAAGGCGCCGGTCAAGACCGGCAAAGACAAGGGGAAGGTGGTCACCGCCGGACGCGTGATCACGCCGAAGGTGCTCGGCGGCGATGAAGTCGTCGACGAAAACTACGACGATCCGCGCCGGCCGCTGATGGACTGGCTCCGTCAGAAAGACAATCCATACTTTGCCCGTTCGTTCGTCAACCGGGTGTGGGCTCATTACTTCAACGTCGGCATCGTCGAACCTGCCGACGACATGAACCTGGCGAATGCCCCGAGCAATCGCGAACTGCTCGACTACTTGGCAGAATCGTTCATCGAGCACAATTACGACATCAAGTGGCTGATGCGCGAGATCGTCAACTCCGACACGTACCAACGTTCTTGGCACACGAACTCCACGAACGAATTCGACCTGCGTAACTTCAGCCATGCGGTGCCGCGGCGCTTACCGGCGGAGGTGGTGTACGACGCCGCGGTCGACGCGACGGCCGGGCCGGACGAACTGGCCCGCCGTGCGAAAGATCCGGTCATGACATGTGCGGTCGGTATGAACACCGACTACACGAACCGCAACAGCCCCAACACCTACGCGCTGAGCGTCTTCGGCAAGCCGAAGCGCGAGACTCCGTGCGATTGCGAACGTTCGAACGAGCCGTCGCTGTTGCAAACCGTGTTCCTGCGCAACGATCAGGAAATGTTCAAGATGATCGAGCGCAAGGGGGGCTGGCTCGATGAAGTTTCGGCCGTACTGCCCGGCGGCAATAGTAACGACTCGGCCGCCGCTTCCGCGAGCGCACTCCGCAACATGGAACGGGAACTCGAGCGCTACAAAGAGCGAGCCAGAATTAAGGCTTCCGACATCAAGGTGCCGCCGAAGGCGACCGAAGGCAAGAGCGACGAGGATCGCCTCAAGGAAATCCGCGCTCGGGCCAAGGAAAAGGTTGCCGAGTTGGAAGCGAAGATCGCCGAGGCCAAGGGCACTTCGGATCGCCGTAAGAAGGCCGGCTCGATGACGACCGCGGAACTCATCAGCGAAGCTTACTTACGGACCTTTACGCGGCTGCCGACGGCCGAAGAATTGGCGACCGCTGAAACTTACCTGAAAGAATCGGCGAACCCGGCCGAAGGTTTGCGCGACCTCGTTTGGGCCTTGCTCAATACGAAAGAGTTCGTCGTTAATCACTAGCCGCTCCGTCGCCCGCCGAATATCACCTACTCAACATCGCACCCGAATTTGTTTTCATAAAGGACTGCACCCCATGTCCCAACATCGTTTTTGCGACGGCATGAAGCGGCGCGACTTCCTGAAAGTCGGCGCGCTCGGCGCGGGATTGAGCCTCACGGATTATCTCCGCTTGGCGAAGGCGGGCGAAGTGAAGTCGACGGCCAAGGCCAAGGCCGCGATTTACATTCGCCTCGGCGGCGGCCCGACGCACATGGACACGTTCGATATGAAGCCGGAAGCGCCGGTCGAATATCGCGGCGACCTGAAGCCGATCAAGACGAACGTCGCCGGGATGGAAATCTGCGAGAAGTTCCCCCTTTTGGCCAAGTGCGCCGACAAGTTCACCATTCTCCGCGGCGTCAGCCACACGTTGGCGGCGCACGAACTCGGCACGAAGTACATGCTCACGGGCAATCGTCCGCTGCCGTCGATCGAGTTTCCCTCGCTCGGCTCGGTCGTGAGCAAGGAACTCAGTTCGCCGCCCGACATGCCTCCGTTCGTCGCCGTGCCCAACACTCCGCAAGGGGGCGGCTTCCTGGGTCTGCAGTATGGCGCGTTCGCCACGAACGCCTCGCCGAAGATGGGCCAGCCGTTCAATGTGCGCGGCATCGGCCTGCAAGGAGGCATGACCCTCGAACAAGTGAATCGCCGCGAGCAGTTGCTCGCCAAGGTCGACAACACCTTCCGCACGATTGAAGCCAAGAGCGACGTGCTCAGCGGCCTCGACGAATTTTCCGAGCAGGCCTACTCGATGATCAGCTCGCGCCGAGCGCGCGAAGCATTCGACCTGGGTCGCGAAAACCAAAACGTCGCGAAGCGTTTCGGCGACGGCGAAGTCAATCAAAGCGCACTCCTCGCAGTTCGCCTGATCGAGGCAGGCGCACGATTCGTGACGCTCACCACGGGCAGCTGGGATATGCACAGCGACATTTGGACCCGGCTCGACAAGAACCTGCCGATGGTCGACCAGACGCTGTCGGCCTTGCTGACGACGCTCGAAGAGCGCGGCCTATTGGAATCCACGGCCGTGATCATGACGGGCGAATTCGGCCGCACGCCGAAGATCAACCAGCGCGGCGGACGCGATCACTGGCCGCGGGCCATGTTCGTCGTCATGGCGGGCGGCGGCATGAAGACCGGCCAGGTCATCGGCGCCAGCGACGACAAAGGCCAAGGTCCGGCGAACGACGCCATCGCTCCGGACGACGTGGCGACGTCGCTGCTCCACAGCCTTGGCATCGACACGCACAAGGAATACCACACCAACACCGGCCGCCCGGTCATGATCTCGCGCGACGGCAAGTTGATTCCGCAATTGTTTGCGTAAGGCAAGTCTGGGGCGCTTCCGGGAGCGTAAGCGACCGGAGTCGGTGAATTCACTACTTGGAGCGGCCGCGGGCTTTTCAGCTCGCGGCCGCTTTTTTTGCCGCCGGCCCGCATTCCCGGCAAAACCGGCGAACTTTACCGCGAAACGGCTGTCATAATTCAGAATCGGACCGCCGCCGACGCTTCCCGCCCGTTGTCAAAATCGGCCTCCGTGCTTAAGGTAAAGTGTTTGGCAGTAGGGGCTTTGCCTCGACCGGCCATGTCCGAAACGTTCGTCTCTTCGAATCCTTCCGACCTGCGAGAATTCCGCCGTGGCCACGATCTCCAAGCCTGCCGCCAAACCCGCCGCCAAGACCGAGTTGATGTGCGGCTCCGACATCGTCATCGAATCGCTCATCCGCCACGGCGTCGATGTCATGTTTGCCTATCCGGGCGGGGCGAGCATGCCGCTGCACCAGTCGCTGGTGAAGTACAAAGACAAAATCCGCACGATCCTGCCGCGCCATGAGCAAGGGGGCGGCTTCGCGGCCCAGGGCTACACGCGCAGCACCGGCAAGATCAGCGTCTGTATGGCCACGAGCGGCCCCGGCGCAACGAACCTGGTTACCGTCATCGCCGACGCCAAGCTCGACAGCATCCCGCTCATCGTCATCACGGGCCAAGTGAAGACGCCGGTGATCGGTAGCGACGCGTTTCAAGAGACGCCGATGGTGGAAGTTTGCCGCGGCATCACGAAGCACCACTACCTAGTGACCGACGTCGCCGACTTGGCTCGCGTGATGCGCGAAGCGTTTCATATTGCCACGACCGGCCGTCCGGGGCCCGTCCTGATCGACATTCCGAAGGACGTTCAACAGTTTGAAACCGTCGCCGATTTCGACGTGCCGATGAATCTACCGGGCTACCACGTGGAAGACCGTCGCGCGACGCCCGACCAAATCAAGGCCGTGGCCGCCGCGATCAAGCGCGCCAAGAAGCCGGTGGTTTACGCGGGCGGCGGAATCATCGCCGGCGAAGCTTCCCAAGAGTTGCGCACGTTCGTAAAGAAGACGGGCATTCCGGTCTCGATGACGTTGATGGGTCTCGGTGCTTATCCCGGCGACGACGAACTCTCGCTCGACATGCTCGGCATGCACGGCAGCGTCTACTCGAATTACGCCGTGGAATCGTGCGATTTGCTGCTGGCGTTCGGTGTGCGGTTCGACGATCGCGTGACCGGCAAACTGGCTGAATTCGCGAAGCACGCCGTGATCGTGCACATCGACATCGATCCTTCCGAGTTGCACAAGAACAAGCCCGCCCATATCGGCATCACGAGCGACATCAAGTACGCGTTGCAGGAGCTGAACAAGATCGTCGAAGCGCCGACCGGCCTTGAGCCGTGGCTCAAGCAACTTGCCGAATGGAAGAAAGACTACCCGTACAAGTACGACAAGTCGTTCCCCGGCATCACGGCCCAATACGCGATCAGCGAGCTCAATCGCTTGACGAAAGACAAGAAGCCGATCGTCGCCGTGGGCGTGGGCCAACATCAGATGTGGGCCGCGCAATGGTTCAAGTTCAACGAGCCGCGCACGTGGCTTTCGTCGAGCGGTCTCGGCACGATGGGCTTCGGTTTGCCGGCCGCCATGGGCGCCAAGGTTGCGAATCCCGATCGCCTTTGCATCGACATCGACGGCGACGGCAGCTTCCAAATGAACATTCAGGAGCTCGGCACCTGCGTTTGCGAAAAGATTCCGGTGAAGGTGCTGCTGCTCAACAACCAGCACCTCGGCATGGTCGTGCAATGGGAAGACCGCTTCCACGACGCCACCCGCGCTCACACTTACCTTGGCCCGGTCGATCATCCGGAGGCCGCCGGTAAGGGCGACGGGCTCGGCAACCCCGAGCGCTATCCGAACTTCGTGCAGATTGCCAAGGGCTACGGCTGGGGCGCTCGATTCGTCAATCAAAAGGCCGATCTCACCGCTGCCCTGCAAGAAATGATCGACTACGACGGCCCGTACTTGCTCGACGTCCAAACGCCGTATCAAGAGCACGTCCTGCCGATGATCCCCGGCGGCATGACCGTCCGGGACTTGATCAACGACTAGGGCAACAAGGATTTTCACGAAGCGAGGTGAACCGTGTCGTTTGCTTCCGACAGCTCTCCGCCGTTCTTCGTAACGGCGGAGTTGCGAAACCTGATTGTGGAAGCTGCGGAGCGCAGCGGCCGATCGGTTGACGACTTTGTCGCGGACGCTCTGACGGTCGCTTCGCAACAGGTCTTGGAATCAGAAGCGACGACGGTGTTGTCGCTGCGCGATCGCGAAATTTTCCAGGCGCTGCTTAACTCGGATGCGCCGCCCAATGCGGCACTGTCGGCAGCGGCGAATGCGTCGCCTCCGTCGCATGGTTGATTGCGAAATCGTGCGTCTGAGCGACTTGCACGACCGTCGCAACTTTGATTGCGGCGTCGATTCGTTGAACAAGTTTCTCGCGCTGCATGCCGGACAGTACGAGCGTCGCCGAATCGGTCTCACTTTTGTCGCCGTTCCGCGTGAGTCCGGTCAAGTCTGCGGCTACTACACGTTGGCAACCGGTGCGGTGGAGTTTGCCGATCTGCCGGACCCTGTTCGACGACATTTGCCGCGACACCGAGTTCCCGTGGTTCACTTGGCGCGTTTGGCCGTCGACCTGAAGCATCGCGGCCGACGTTTGGGAGAGCGACTGCTTGTCGATGCACTTCGTCGCGCCCTGGCGATCTCGTTGCAAGTCGGTGTCTTTGCCGTGGAAGTCACCGCATTGGACGAGGCCGCCCGTCGGTTCTATCTCAAATACGGCTTTGAGTCTTTGATCGACGACACGCTGCACCTGTTTTTGAGAATGACGACGGTCGCGCAGTTATTCAAATCTGAAAAGTAGGCCGAAAGGCGGTGTGCGACGTAAGCTCCGTGTCCGTATGTGTTTATGTCGTCGGCGTAAATGGTCGTTTAAACAAGTATTGTCTTGACGACGGTTGTTTTGACCGATATTAATAGTGGTATGACCGCTTCTTCCGCTTCTCCATCCGCCGGGCGTCGGGCGCAGAAGTTCGATTCCCTCGAACAGGCCGCCTATTTGCAGCTCTGGCGAACCTACGATCGGTTGCGGGCCATCGAAGACGAACTCTTTGGTCGCTACGACCTCTCCGCGCAACAATACAACACGCTGCGCTTGCTGCGCGCCGCGCAGCCGGGCACGTTGACGACTTCGTCGCTGGGCGCAAGGCTCATCTCGCGCGCTCCCGACATGACGCGCTTGCTCGATAAGCTTGAAGAGCGCGGCCTTGTGCGGCGGGAACGCAAGCCGGAGAACCGTCGGGTCGTCGAAGTCGGCATCACTCCGGCAGGCACGGCGCTGCTCGACGCGTTGGCCGATCAAGTGCGCGATTGCCACGACCGACAACTCGGGCACCTGAGCGACAAGAAGCTCCGCGAACTCATCGCCGCGCTCGACGAAGCCCGACGTCCGCACGAAGACCCCGCACAAGTCTGGCCGTTGAGCTGATGATTAATGTAGCGCGTCGAGACGAACTCGGCGGCTGAATGTTTCCTCTACTTACCGCACGCATCCCTCGCAACCTACGAGCATTGCCATGATTCAATCCGCGAATCCTCAAGTCATCGTCATCGGCGGCGGTCCTTCCGGCGCCACCACGGCCACGCTCATTGCCCAGAAGGGCTACCGCGTGCAGTTGTTCGAGCGCGAGAAGTTCCCCCGATACCACATTGGCGAATCGCTGATTCCCGAAACGTATTGGGTGCTCGAGCGATTGAACATGCTCCCCAAGATGCGTGCCAGCGGATTCGTGCATAAGCACAGCGTGCAATTCGTTACGTCGAAAGGGAAGCTCTCGGAGCCGTTCTACTTTCACGACAACAAGCCGCACGAGTGTTCGCAAACTTGGCAGGTTTATCGGCAAGAATTCGACCAGATGATGCTCGATAACGCCCGCGAGCACGGCGTCGAGGTGCATGAAGAAACGCGCGTGCTCGACGTATTGTTCGAAGGGAATCGGGCCGTCGGCGTGAAGATCGTCGACAAGTCCGGCGTGGAGCGCGAGATTCGTGCCGAAGTCGTCGTCGATGCGGCCGGTCAAAGCTGCTTGATTCAAGATCGCTTCAACCTGCGCGAGTGGGATCCCGTGCTGAAGAAAGCGGCGGTGTGGACTTATTGGGAAGGGGCCTACCGCGATACCGGCAAGGACGAAGGGGCCACGATCGTCATGCAGACCGAAGGGAAGCACGGCTGGTTTTGGTACATCCCGTTGCACGACGATCGGATCAGCGTCGGCGTCGTCGCTCCGTACGACTATCTGTTCGTCAATCGCGAAACGAAAGACCTCGAAAAGATCTACTTCGAAGAGGTCGCCAAGTGCCCCGGCCTGCAGCCGCGCATTGAGAACGCTAAACGCGTCGCGCCGTTTCGCGCCGCGAAGGAATATTCGTACCGCTCGAAGGAAGTGGCGGGCGACGGTTGGGTGCTGGTCGGCGACGCGTTCGGCTTTCTTGATCCGCTTTACTCGTCGGGCGTGTTGCTCGCGCTGCAATCCGGAGCCCGCGCCGCCGATGCGATCTGTGAAGGCTTGGCGACCGGCGACACGTCGGCCGCGCAACTCGGCAAATGGGGGCCGGAGTTCGTCGAGGGAATGGAGCGGATGCGCCGGCTCGTATGCGAATACTACGACGGCTTCAGCTTCGGCCGCTTCGTGCAACGCCATCCGCAGTTGAAAGGTCACCTGACTGATTTGCTCATCGGCGACTTGTTTACCGACAAGGTAGACGACGTCATTCCGCCGATGAATGCGCTGCGCGCCGAAATGGACGCGGCTCGAGCCGCCGCCGCGGCGCCGACGGTCGATTAACTCTCATGAGCGCTTCCCCTTTCGTCCTCTTGCTCGCTCAACTGGCGGTGATGCTCATTTGCGGGCTCATCGGCGGAGCGCTGATGCGCTTGGCGCGGCAACCGGCGGTGCTCGGCGAAATGATCGGCGGCGTCATTCTCGGGCCGACGGTATTAGGCGCGATCGCGCCCGAATGGCAAGCGGGCTTGTTTCCAACGGCGGGCGCGGCGAGTGCGCTGCGCAATTCCGTGATCAAGTTCGGCATGCTGTTCTTTATGTTCATGGTCGGGCTCGAGATCAACGCCCGCGGCATTCTGCGCAACGGCGTGATCGCCCTTTCCGTCGGCCTGCTCGGCACGCTCGCGCCCCTCGTGCTCGGCATCGCCTTGGTCTATGCCGTGCCGAGCTTGTTTCACATCACGCCTGCCGCCGACAAGTTCATCGTGGCGCTTTTCATCGGCGCGGCCATGGCCAACTCCGCCAATCCCGTGCTGGCCCGAATCTTGTCGGACCTCGGTTTGCTTAAAGACCGCCTGGGGGCCATTCTGATGTCGGCCACGGTGGTCGACGATTTGGTGAGCTGGACGTTGCTGTTTGTCGTCTTTGAACAGATGAACAACACGGTCGGCGATACGACGACGGCCGTGGCCGTCGGCTCGGAAATCGTCGCGGTCCTCGGATTCTTCGTCGCCACGCTCGCCGTCGGTTGGATTACCTCGCGCATCGTTTCCCGATGGCATGAACGTCGTCCCAGTCAGGTTGCCGGGCGGATCGGGCTATTGTCGGCGTTGGTCCTGCTCACGGCGGCGGCCGCCGAGCATTTGCAGATTCACGCGTTTCTCGGGCCGTTCCTGTTCGGCATCGCCCTCACGCCCACCGAAGATGAAGCCGAGGACGAAACCTACGAAGGGATTCGCCGCTTTTCTTACGGCGTCTTCGTGCCGATCTATTTTGTTTCGCTAGGGCTCACGACCGATTTCATCGCGCACTTCGTGCCGCTGCTGGTTCTCTTGGTTTTGGTCGTGGCGTGCGTCGGCAAGATCCCCGCCGCCTACTTGGGGGCCCGCATCGGCGGCCTCGATGCGCGCTCGTCATGGGGAGTCGGCTGGGGAATGAATGCCCGCGGCGCCACGGGGATCATTCTGGCGAACGTCGGGCTGGAGAAGGGCGTGATCGACCAGCCGACCTACGTCGCGCTGGTGGTGATGGCGCTCGCCACGTCGATCATGGCCGCTCCGTTGATGAAGCGTTGTTTCGCGGCGCGCTCGCCGCTTCCGACCGGCTCGTCGGCGGTAGTCGCCGGAGCATAGGCTGTCCCCTTCTCCACTCTGGGAGAAGTTGGCCGGTAGGCCGGATGAGGGTCGCGTCGTACGAAGCTTGGCCGCGCGCGCTGTAAATGCACGGCGCGATGAGTGATCTCTGAGTCCGGCGTCGTGCAGCGCGGCCCTCACCCGCCGAGCTGACGCTCGTCGACCTCTCCCAGTGGGAGAGGTGTTTTCGTCAAACAAAACCGGCGGTCGCTTTTCTTCAAAGCGCCGCCGGTTCACGTTCATCCCGAACACGACTCGAGGCCGGAGCCCCTATCGCCGTTATTTCCAAGGGGCGCGAATGTAGTACGTGCCGAACTGGTCCGTGTGCGTCGGCTGCACCGGCTGAGGCTGGAACGGTCCGCCCGGGAACGTGCCGTCCGGCCGGTTGCCGTAGATGCCGTACTGGTTGCGAATGTGGTGCAGCTCGGTTCCCGAAGCTCCCCAACCGTACTTCACTTGCCGATGCACGGTCGGCGGCACGACCATTGCGTGCGGCACGCCGGCCCACTGCGGATCGTAGTAGTTGGCGTTCCACGGTTGTGCCGGTCGGCCAAAGATACGTGCTTCCGCCGCGGCCGCAAATTGGCTGCAGAAGAGCGCCGCCAAAGTCAGGCGCATTACCAAAGTCTTCATCCGTGCGCTCTCCTGTTATGTTTCGCAAGCATGCCGAAAGCCGAGCGCCGCACTTGCCGTGCGTCGGCCTCCGGCATCACTCGCGCTTCGTTGCATTACCAGTAATAGGCCCGAGTCGTCGTCACGCCGCCGTTCGATTGGCGTTTGCGGTAGACGTCGTAGTGCGACCACATGAACTTGTGCGGGTAGAACGGTTGATACGTGTACCACGTATTGCCGACCCAGCCCGGCACGGGGCGCGGCGACGTATACATCCGCGAGCCGATCGAGCCGTTGTCGTTGTAGTACTGTTGGGCGATGCCCGGAGTCGGCGAAAGAATCGGGCCGACCGCTTGAGCGTTGTCGGCGGCGGCAAATAGCGCGGCGCCCGCCGTCACGGCAAATAGCGCACGACGTAACATCAGCATGGCGACGAACTCCTTATTCCGTATCCGTGGACTCACCTCGGCCGCAACCTTCCGTGCCGCGGCACCGCTCACGAGGCTTCCTTCCTCGCACGCTATTTTTCTCGGCGTGCTCCGCGGCGTCGGGTCAATCTTTGTCTAACGGCTGCAACAACCGGAATCGCCGTAACGACTGTACTTATAAGTCGCGCAAGTCGCCTTGGGGCGACAGGGGGTAGCCGGCTATAATCGGTAAAGTTTACGCATCCTCGTCAGCTCGCCAAGCCGGCGAATCGAGCGGCGGACCCGTGTGGAAGCGGTTCGTTGCCGGAAGCCACCGTCGCATCGGCGGTCGTTTCTGCTTACGCCTCAGTAGTTTACGGAGATTCAGGTTTTGAAACGGACGCCCGCCAAGTCGCCCCCTGTTCGCACCGCCGCTAAGAAACCGACCGAAGCCGACGAGGCCGACGAAGTCGCCGTGATCGACGAAGCGGAAACCAACGGCGAAGCGCCTGCCGCCGAGAAGGCCGCGTCGCGCCCGTCGACCAAACGCCGCGCCACGGCCGAGTCGATGGCGGCCGGCCAGCGCGATATTTCCGTCAGCGAGTTCTTCGCCAAGAACCGGCATCTGCTCGGCTTCGACAACCCGCGCAAGGCGCTGCTCACGACGGTGAAGGAAGCGGTCGACAATTCGCTCGACGCCTGCGAAGAGGCCGGCATCCTCCCGGAGGTGTGGGTCCACATCGAAATGACCGGCGAGAATCGTTACAAGGTCGGCATCCAAGACAACGGGCCCGGCATCGTCAAAGCGCAGATCCCGAACATCTTCGGCAAGCTTCTCTACGGCTCGAAGTTCCATCGCTTGCGCATGAGCCGCGGTCAGCAAGGCATCGGCATCAGCGCGGCCGGCATGTACGGCGTGCTCACCACCGGCAAGCCGGTGAAGATCGTTTCGTGCATCGGCAAGAAGGGAAAGTCGCACGACCTGCACTACTTTGAGCTGCAGATCGACACTCGCAAAAACAAGCCGGAGATTCTCAACGGCAAGGGAGAAGGCGAAGACATTCCTTTCGGCGCCGACGGCGACAAGTTTCTCGCGAAGCACGGCGTGGAGTGGAAGGCCGCCAAAGACGGCACCGTGGCACACAACGGCACGAGCGTCACCATCGAGCTCGAGGCGAAGTATCAACGGGGCCGCGGCAGCGTCGATGAGTATCTCGAACAAACGGCCATCGCCAATCCGCACGTTACGCTGCACTACAAAGATCCCGACGGCAAGGAATACCACTACGATCGGGCCGCCGAACAGTTGCCCCCGGAGCCGAAGGAAATCCTGCCGCATCCGTACGGCATCGAGCTCGGCAACCTCGTAACGATGCTGCAAGCGACGAAGGCGCCGACGCTGTCGCAGTTCCTCACGTCGAGTTTCTCGCGCGTCAGTTCTTCGAAGGCATCGGATGTTTGCGAAGCTGCGAAGCTGAGCACCCGCGCGAACCCCGCCCGAATCGGACGGCACGACGGCGAGTTGCTCTACCAATCGCTACAAAAGGCGAAAATCCCGCCGCCGGCGACCGATTGCATTTCGCCGATCGGCGTGCCGCTCTTGCTGAAAGGTCTGCACCACGTGGTGCCGGCGGAGTTCTACGTTGCCGACACGCGCCCGCCGACCGTGTATCGCGGGAATCCGTTTGTGATTGAAACGGCCTTGGCCTACGGCGGCTCTTCGGCGGCCGTGAAGATATCGCTGGAAGCGCTCACGGAGATGCTCGGAGAAACGGATGCCCGCACGTTGCGGCAGTTTCTCATCAACGGCTTCAACGGCATCGGCGGCGACGCGGCGGACAAAATCCTCACGGAAGCGGAGTTCGGCAATCGCACTTCGCCGTCGAAGTTGAAGCCGGCGGAAATTGCGAAACTGCACGCGGCGATGCGCAACGTCAACCTCGAAGAAGGGCAGACGATGAACGTGCTGCGGTATGCCAACCGCGTACCGTTGCAATTTCAGCCCGGCGCGTGCGCCATCACGCAAAGCATTATGGGGACCAATTGGCGGGCGTACGGCCTCTCGCAATCGCGCGGCGGTTTGCCGAGCGGTCCGGTCACGATCATGGTGCATATCGCCAGCGTCTGGGTGCCGTTTACCAGCGAATCGAAAGAGGCGGTCGCTTCGTATCCGGAGATTCAAAAAGAAATCCGGCTCGGCTTGCAGGCCGTCGGGCGGAAGCTGGCGATGTTTGTCCGTAAGCGCATGAAGGTGAAGCAAGAAGGGGAACGCCGCAACGTGTTCCTCCGCTATCTCGGCGAAGTGGCCGGCGCGGTCAACGAAATCAACGGCCGCGATAAGAAGAAGCTCTACGATATGCTGCTCAAAGTCGCCAAGCGCAAGACGGAGCAGGCCGACATCAAGCTCGACGATCAAGGCCGTGTGATCAAACGGGCGGAAGAAGACGAATACGGCGATAACGTCTTAATCGTGAAGCAAGATGAGCCGGAAACGCCCCCCGCCGCGACGGAAGCAGCTGCCGCCGGCCTGAAGAAAACGAAGGAAAAGGGAACGGGTAAGGCCGGTCGCTAGATCGGCGGCCCCCGCACCCGTTCGCTTCCCCAAAATCGAATCCCCCAGCATCAATTGAAAATATGGCTAAGAAACCTAGTTCGACCAAGTCCGGCGGCGCGGCCGTCTCCGTCAGCGCGAAAGATAAAAAGACCCTGGGATCGTTGCGCGTGTTGGCCGACGAAGTGGTCGATTGCGCCGAAAAGGGGCGCGCCCCGCATCTCGACGTTCCCTCGCGCTCGCTCTCGAACGTGCGCTTCAACAAGAGCAAGCGTTTCCTGGAGATGGGCTCCGGCACCAACCGTCGGGAGTTGTTCAACCTCTCTCAGGCCAAGGCCTACATGCAGACGCTCTTGATCTCCAGCGGCTGCAAACGGCTGATCGAAGAGGGCAAGACCACGAGCTTGCGCGGTCTCTACTACATGCTCAAGCACTCGATCGAAGGAACTAAAGAAGAAACCTTCGACGATCAGGCCGATTCCGACACGATCATCGAAGACGTCGAAGTGACGCTCAATTCGCTGCGCGAAGAGATGCATCTCTACGCGAGTAATCGCGGCAACTTGGTCGGGCCGATCACGCTCGTCGACAGCGGCGACGAAATCGATTGCACGCGCATGGGGAGCGCCGGCTACAGCATCCCTTCGATCTGCGAACCGGACGTCATCCAATTCAAGAAGTGCACTGCGAAGTTTATCCTGCACGTCGAAAAAGATACGGTCTGGCGGCGCTTCGCCGAAGACAAGTTCTGGCTTAAGCACAACTGCCTCGTGACGCACGGCGGCGGACAGCCTCCGCGCGGAGTCCGTCGCTTGCTACACCGCCTGCACAAAGAGCTGAATCTGCCGGTCTACTGCCTGCTCGATAACGATCCCTGGGGCTACTACATCTACAGCGTGCTCAAGCAAGGCTCGATCAATCTGGCCTTTGAAAGCGTGCGCATGGGCATTCCCGAGGCGAAGTACATCGGGCTGCGCAGTAAAGATTTCGATCGCTGCCAACTATCCAATAGCGTGAAGATCAATCTCAACGATCAAGACGTGAAGCGGGCCAAGCAGATCGCCGAGTATCCATGGTTCAAAGATAAGAAGGCGTGGCAGAAAGAGATCCAGACGATGCTCGGCAACGGCTTCAAGCTGGAAGTCGAATCGTTGATCTCGAAAGATATTAGCTACGTGACCGAGGAATACGTTCCGGCCCGGCTCGAAGATCAGGACTGGCTGGACTAGGCGGCCCACGACGGAGCCGGCCCGTCGCAAGGGCGGCCGGCGTTCGGTTCCTCGCGCGGCTACAATGCCCTCATCATGTCGCCGCTCTGGGCCGATATCGCCGTGTTTCCCTACGAGCCGCCGTGGCTGACGGTGGCCGTGCTGCTCGCGTTTCTGCTCTTCATGGGGGGCGCGATCGGCAGTTTTCTGAACGTCGTCATTTACCGCGTGCCTGCGGGGCTGAGCATCGTGAAGCCCCGCTCGCGCTGCCCGCGCTGCCTTGTGCCGATTCTCGCGCGCGATAACCTGCCGGTCTTGGGTTGGTTGCTGCTGCGCGGACGTTGCCGCTATTGCCGAACGCGCATTGCCGCGCGGTATCCGCTCGTAGAATTTGCAGCGGGCGTCATCTTCACGTCGCTTTGCTTGGGCGAAGCCGTGTTTCAAGGGGCGACGTTGCCGCTCCCTAAGTTCACGGCCGAGCAGGCGCCGCTGTTCGGCATTGCCGTCTATCACTTCGCGCTGTTCTGCGGTCTCGGCGCCGCCGCGCTCATGGCGTACGACGGCGCCGTGGTGCCGCCCGCGTTTTGGCGCGTGATTCTTTTGATCGGCCTCGTGCCGCCGCTCCTCTTTCCCGATTTGCGGCCGGTGCATTGCGAGGTTTCCGCGGCGAGCTACGGTCGACTGGCGATCGGACTTGCCGACGGTGCGCTGGGCGGCCTGCTTGGCGCGCTGCTGGGAGCCGTGTCGTGGCCGGCGGCGACGATTCGCGCCCGGGCTCGCAGCGGGCACCTGAATTCCGTCGCCGCGCTCGCGTGCGTCGGGGCGTTTCTCGGTTGGCAAGCCGTGGCGTCGGTCGGCCTTGCGGTCGCCGGCTTGGTGTTGGCGCGCGGCCTGTTGCAACGCGCCGGTCTCGGGCCCGGCCGGCTTTGGCTCGCCGCGCCGTTCATCGCGACGCTCGCCTTCGTGCTGGGCTGGAGGTTGCTTGCCGCGCAACTCGTCGTCGGGAAGTCGTCTTTGCTCGGGCCTGCGGCTCCGCTTTGGTTTGCGGCGGTCGCCGTCGTCGGCACGTTCGTCTTTTCGCTTGCCGCGCGGCCGTTGCTGCTGGGTGACGCGATCGCGACGTCGCGAACACCCCGATCGCAGAGTTCCGCATCGCCCCCCTAATACATGACCGCCGCGGTACAACCATGCTCAACATCACGTTCCACGGCGCCGCCGAAACGGTCACCGGTTCCAAGTATCTGCTGGAAACGGAAGATGCCCGCGTGCTGATCGACTGCGGGCTCTTTCAAGGTCTGAAAGAGCTGCGGCAGCGAAACTGGAATGATCTTCCGTTCGCCGAACAGAGCGTCAATGCCGTAGTGCTCACCCACGCGCACATCGACCACATCGGGTACTTGCCGCGCTTCGTGAAGTCGGGCTTTCGCGGCCCGATTTACGGCACACCCGCCACGACCGAGCTGGCGGAGATCCTCCTCTTCGACTCGGCCGGCAACCAAGAGGCCGATGCCGAGTACATGAATCGCAAAGGGGTGACGAAGCACCATCCGGCGTTGCCGCTCTACGATGCCCAGGACGTGGCCCACACGCTGAAGCTGCTCAGCGCCGTAGAGCATGGAAAGTGGTTCAACCCGGCAGGCTCGATTTGGTGTCGCTACCACAATGCCGGCCATCTGCTCGGTTCGGCAATGATCGAAGTGGAGGTGCGGCAAGGCGCGAAGCCGCTACGGGTGTTGTTCTCCGGCGACGTCGGCCGCTACGGCGCGCCGCTCTATCACGACCCGGCCCCGCCGCCGGCGTGCGACTACTTGATTTGCGAGAGCACGTACGGCGATCGTGATCACGGCGACCAGAATATTCTCGATCAGCTTTGCGACGTGGTCCAAGGCGCGATTCGTCGCGGCGGCGTGATGGTGACGGCGTCGTTTGCCGTCGGCCGAGCACAGCAGCTCATTTATCTGCTCCGCGTGTTGGAAAAGGCCGGCCGCATTCCGCAGTTGCCGATTTATCTCGATAGCCCGATGGCCGCTTCGGCGACGCTCATCTTCAATAAATATCACGACGAACACGACATGAGCGAAGACCGCTCGATCAGCGCGGAAGACGCGTTGAAGGCGCCGAACGTCCATGTGGTGCGCGACGTGCAGTCGTCGAAGCGAATCAATAGCGTGCAAGGCCCGGCGGTGATCATCGCTTCCAACGGCATGATGACCGGCGGCCGGATCTTGCATCATCTCAAGCAGCGGCTGCCCGACCCTCGCAACACGGTCGTGCTCGGCGGCTATATGGCGCCCGGCACGCGCGGGCGCGACATGCAAGAAGGACGCGATCGCATCCGCATTTACGGTCAGGACGTGCCGGTGCGCGCGGCGCGGGCCTCGATTTCCGCGATTAGCGGACATGCCGGGCGCAGCGAACTCCTGCGCTGGCTCAAGGATCTGCCTGCTCCGAAGCGGACGTTTCTCACACACGGCGAACTGCCGTCGTCGAACGCCCTGGCCGACACGTTACGCGTGGATCGCGGCTGGGACGTCGTCATCCCGAAGATGGGCGCGGAATTCCCGCTGGTTTAGCGTGGGTGGCTGGGGCAGAACGCAGTGATGCCCCAGATTCGAAAGTCGTCGAATCAACTGGGGCATCGCATGCGCTCTGCCCCAGCCACCCGAACCCCAACTACGCCCTACTCCGCCGCGAACACGTAAACGCACGTGTGCTTATACGTTTCGCCCGGCTTGAGGATGATCGTCGGGAAGGTCGGCTGGTTTACCGAGTCGGGAAAGTGTTGCGTCTCGAGGCAGAACGCGCCGCGATACACGTACGGCTTGCCACCCTTGCCTGCTTGGCCGGTGAGGAAGTTGCCGGTGTAAAACTGCAGGCCGGGCTGCGTGGTAAACACGGTGAGCGTCCGTCCGCTCTTCGGCTCGCGCACGCGGGCGGCGGCCGCCGGCATCTTGTCGCTCTTGCGCACCACGAAGTTGTGGTCGTATCCTAGCGTCGGCTTGGCGAGTTCTTCGATCCGCTCGCCGATGCGGTGCGGCGTCGTGAAGTCGAGCGGCGTACCCGAGACCGGGTCGATCTTGCCCGTCGGAATGAGCGCATCGTTAACGGGCGTGTACTGGTCGGCATACATCGTCACTTCATGGTCGAGCACCGTGCCGGAGCCGGCGCCCGCCAGGTTGAAGTAGCTGTGATTCGTCAAGTTCACCGGCGTCGGCTTGTCGGTCGTCGCTTCCCATTCGATCCAAAGCGCGCCGTCGTCGCCGAGGATGTACGTCGCCGACACTTTCAAGTTGCCGGGATAACCTTCTTCGCCGTCGGGGCTGACGTACGTGAAGCGCACGGCCGTGCCGCGCGGCGTCACCAGTTTCTCTCCCTGCCAGACCACTTTGTCTAGGCTGCGCTTGCCGCCGCCGTGCAGATGGTTCGGGTCGTTGTTTACCGCGAGTTGGTACGCGCGGCCGTCGAGCGTGAACTGTCCCTTGGCGATGCGATTGCAGACGCGTCCCACGGTGCAGCCGAAATATTGGTTCGCTTCTGATTCGTAGCCCGCGATGTCGTCGAACCCGAGCACGACGTCGGCGACGTTCTTCGCGCGATCGGGGGCGAGCACTTCCGTGATCGTCGCGCCGCGGTTCATCAGGCGCACGGTCACCAAGCCGCCGGTGAGCGTATAGCGTTCGACGGGGATGCCGTCGTAAGTGTTGCCGAAAGGGACCGGGCCGGAAACTTCCGCGGCGGACGAGTTCGACGTCATTGGGCAAAACTCCGTCGCAAAGACGACGACTGCAAGGCAGGCGGCAAGGCGAAACATCATGATGCAAAGACTCCCACGAAGCTCGGGCAGTTACGTTCCGCGGCGGCAAGGGCCGAGGGATACATTACAATACGCAGGCCGGCTCGACGCCGCTCGCGAAATTCCGCCCGGAAATTCTCGGCGTAGCGTAGCAGCTTTGGCGGCGAAAATGAAGTAAAACCCCGCCCAAACCGCACATCAAGAACCTATGGCACCCGACGCAAACACGGCGGCCGCCTGTAAGCGCGACCTCCCGCTCACGGCCGAGGCCGTGGTTCGGCCCGAGTGGCTCGACGAGATGGGGCACATGAACGTCATGTGGTACACGCATCTCTTCAGCCAAGGGGTGCACGGCTTCTTCGCGCTCTTCGGCTTCACGCCGGAGTACATGCAAGCGAACGTTGCCGGCACGTTCGCGCTGGAATTACACGTTCGTTATCTCTCGGAATTGCATGTCGGCGAGCGTGTGGCGCTCTACTCCCGCGCGCTCGGCCGCACGGCGAAGCGCTTGCACTACATGCAATTCTTGGTGAACGCCGAGCGCGGCGTGCTCAGCGCCACGGGCGAACTCGTCAGCGCGCACGTCGATCTACGCGTGCGCCGCCAATCGCCGCTGCCGGAACCAATCGCCGCCGGGTTCGACAAGCTGCTCGCGGCCCATCAAGCCTTGCCGTGGGAAGCCCCGATCTGCGGCACGATGCGCGCTTGAGCTAAACGTTCGACGGTTCGAGTGTGGGAATTGCTGCCCTTACCTTCCTGTTGCGCCGCACAAGCTCGTAGATCGCTCCGATTGTTGCGAGCCCATAAAGCGAAATGGAATTTGCGTTAATCGCCGAATTCGGTCGTGCGACGGCTACGCCGTTTGTGGAGTGCCCTCCAGAATGGACACTATATGCGAATGCGATATTGCCCTCGGGGTCCATAGCGCGGGGACCGATTCTGATATCCGTAAGAGTTCCGCCGAACGCGCTTTCACCGGCTGCCACTACTGTTCTAGTAAGTCGTCCTTGCTGAACAACCAACTTGTGGTTTGGCGGGGATCGGAAAAAGCTTTGCCCTAGGTCCACGTAGCCTGTGGTTACCGTCACGTATGCGACGGCTTTGCCGTTCGTCGCTATGTCTCCAGTAAACGCAGCGTATTGGCCGCCTGATTCTTTCTCAGCGATCATCTCTAGAGTGCCGTCGGAAACGGTCAGAACGGTCTCGTGTTGCCTGGGGCCTTGAGCAACGCTCGCAGTAAGCGCCAACAGTCCGGAACTTGCGCTAATCGAATGAATCCATACAAGTTTCCCTCCTGGCACGGCGTCACCCGGCGCGATGACTTTCGTCAGCTTGGCGTCCTTCCCGAGGAACACCCCCGACGGAATCCGGACGTAGACATTAGCCCCGCTTACTTGGAAGCCTAGAATGTCGTCCCTATTCAATCGCCCTGAGTCTCCCAATATCGTCGTTAACCGACCGTCCCTCCAGGTTACGAGGCCCGCGCCTATTTGGCTTGCAAAACTGAACGCTAGAAGGTCGCCGTCGGCATCGATGTCGATGAATTGATAGAACTTTGAGCCGTACGGCGCTTTGTCGTCTCGCGTTAACAGCGTTGTTGTCTTGCGGACGTTCACTGCAGCCAGATCGCCGCCGTACGCGTGGTACAACGTATCGTCCATGATGCCGTAGGACCCTCGCATCCAATTCCAGTTGTTCTTGGTCAGCAAAGGCGTTACCCGGCCGTCGCGCACCAAGAAAACGCCCGCATCCGGTGCTTCAAAATGGACCGTATCGGCATCGACAATGGTTGGACGAGAGAACGTCGATACGCCAAATTCCTGCGGCATGCTTTTCGTATCGACGAGCAGGTTCAACTCATATCCAGGCACAATCGTGAAATATACGCCGGAACATAGAGCGACGAGCGTCGCTCCTCGCGTGATCCAATCGAGTTTGCTCATCAGCAATTTCAAATGAACTACCGAACTCGCAGAGTCGTTTTCTGCTCGCTGAGAAATGCCGCTAGGCCGTCGGCGTCAGCTCTTTGATCGGCCCGCCGAACGGCAAGATCGGCATCGGGCGGCCGTTGTGGTCGGGGAAGGCGTGTTCCGAGTCGATGCCCAAGTGCGCGAGCACCGTGGCCCACAGGTCGTTCGGCGTCAGCGGCCGCTCCGTCGGGTACTCTCCCTTGCCGTTCGTTGCGCCGATCACTTGCCCCGTGCGCATGCCGCCGCCGGAAACGATCATCGACATCGCGTTCGGCCAATGGTCGCGTCCCGGCTGCATGATGCCGTTGGCCGTTCCCTTGCTGTAGCTCACGCGCGGCGTCCGGCCGAATTCGCCCGTCACCACGAGCAATACGCGGCGGTCCAAACCGCGGGCATACAAATCTTCAATCAGCGCCGTCACGGCCTGATCGTACCGCGGCAAACGGACTTCCGCGTCTTTGAAGATGTGGCAATTCACCGCGTGCGAATCCCAGTTGTAGCTCACGTAGTTCGGCAAGCCGCCGGGGAGTTGCGGGTTCTCCATCACCATGGTCACAAACGTCACGCCGGCTTCGACTAAGCGGCGGGCCATTAGCGCCCGCTGGCCGTAGGCATGTTTGCCGTAGCGCTCGCGCACCGCCTCGGGCTCTTGCGAAAGATCAAAAGCCTTGCGGGCTTTCTCGCTCGTCACCAGTTCCAACGCGCGGCGATTGAACTCGTCGAGCGCGTCCATCGAGCCGGCTTTGTCGGCGCGGCGGCGCCAGGTATCGAACTTGTCCAGCAATGCCACGCGGTCGTCGAGCCGATCGGCCAACGCAGCGCTCGGAGCGAGGTTGTCGATCTTGAAGTTCTCGGCGCTCGGGTCGCCGGGCACCATGAACGGATGCACCGAGTTGCCGAGGTACGCGCTGCCGAAGGAGAACGTGTCGATCCCTTGCCGACCGTTGTCGGTGCCGCATACATAGTTGGGAATGCCGCGGCGACGCGTGTGAATCGTTTGCGCGATCATCGACGGCACGGCCGGATAATCGTTGACGAAGCCGGTCGGCTCTTTCGGATCGCGGCCAGTCATGAAGCGTTTGTGGCCGCCCCCATGATCGGCAAACTGATGCGCCACGGAGCGGATGATGTTGTACTTGTCGGCGACCTGCGCGTGCAGCGGCAGCAACTCGCCGACATCCATGCCCGGCACCTTGGTCGCGATCGGCTGAAACTCGCCGCGATACTCCAGCGGCGCGTCGGGCTTCAGATCATACATCTCCATGTGCGGCGGACCGCCCGGGAGCCAGACGAAGATCACGGCGTTGTCGTCTTTGCGCCCTGCGGTAGGCTTCGCAGCGGTGGTGGCCGCTTCGGCCCGCAGGCGGTACAAGTCGCCGAGGCCGAACCCGCCGACACCCCAACTGCCGATGGCCAGCGAGCCGAGTTTCAGAGCCGTGCGCCGTGTGACGGGTCCTGGGCAGTTGAGCCGGCCGTGTTGCATGATGTTTCGTCCTGTTCGAGTGCCCCGTCTATCCCAGTTCCGGCAGCGGCCGATGCCCGCCGTCGACCAAATACTGCGGCCGCCCGGTCAAATCGTGGAGCTTGACGTTCTCCACTTCGATGCCCAAGTGCCGGTAGAGCGACGCGAGCACTTCGCCGAAGTGCACCGGACGATCGGTCGCGACCCCTCCCAAGCGATCGGTCGCCCCGATGACTTGGCCTCGTCGCCAGCCGCCGCCGGCCAAGAGCGCCCCGCCGACTTGCGGCCAATGGTCGCGTCCGGCGTCTTTGTTGATCGTCGGCGTGCGTCCAAACTCGCCCCACGCCACCACGGCGACATCTTTATCTAAGCCGCGCTCGTGCAAGTCTTCCACGAGCGCCGAGAGCCCTTGATCAAATTGCGGGAGGTGCGTGGTCTTCAAGCCGTTGAAGTTGTCGCTGTGGAAATCCCAGCGGCCGAAGTTCAACGTCACCACGCGACAGCCGGCTTCCACCAAGCGACGGGCCATCAAGAAGTGTTCGAGATTGCGCGGGGCGCCGTCGCCGAAGTTCTTCGAGTCTCCTTGGCCGTAGCGAGCACGGAGTTTCGGATCTTCCTTGCTCAGGTCCAACGCATCGACGATGCGGCTCGACGTCAACAGCCCGAAGGCCTGCTGTTGAAACGAGTCGAGCCCGGTCATTAGGCCCGATCCGTCCATGTCGCGGCGAATGCGATCGAGCGAACCCAAGAGCGAACGGCGATCGTTCAAGCGCTCGTGCGAAATACCTTCGAGCGTCATGTCGGCCTTGCCTTCGCCCGACGGACGAAACGCCGAAAGCGCGGGGCCGAGAAAGCCCGGCAACCCCGGCGAGCCGTAGGGCGGATGGCCGGCCTTAGGGGAGAGGCCGACAAACGCCGGCACCGAAGGATCGGTCGTGCCGAGCAGCTTAGCCGTGACCGAGCCGAGCGCCGGCCAACCGCCGGGGGGCTGGTTGTTCGCGCTCCGGCCCGTATAGCAAATGAACGAATCGTGATTGCCGTTCGGCGAGCCGACCATGCTGCGAATCGGAATCAGCTTATCCATGTTCCGCGCCAGCAGCGGCAGGTGCTCGCAGATCTGAATGCCGGGCACCGCGGTATCGATCGGCTTGAACTCGCCGCGGATTTCCGCCGGAGCGTTCATCTTCAGGTCATACATATCTTGGTGCGACGGCGCGCCGCACATGTAGACCATGATCACCGCTTTGTGCGATTTGCCGACGGTGCCTGCGGCCGCTTCCGCCGCCAACAGGTTGGCCAACGATAGGCCGCCGACGCCGAGCGCGCCGATCTTCAAAAAATCGCGGCGCGCGATACCGTCGCACAAGCGCTTCTTCTCGCCGTGAATGGTGAGCATCGGGAAGGTAACCGTCTGAGGAAGGAAACGAGAGGCGGGGGCCGCGGCGTTGGCGGCAGTGGGGAACACTGACTCGCAACCGGCGGCAGGCGGGCGGGCGAACGGGCGGGAGGAAATTCCATCGGACTGGGGCGACCTCGATTTTAACCGGCGGCAATTGGTCGGACCAGCCGATTTCCTTACCCGGTGCGAGCCCCCCGCTGGTCGCGAAGTCGCGCCAACCTTCCTATAATCGGCACGCCGCGGCCCGAACCGTGATGCCCGAAGTTTCTTGCGGGCCGCTACTTTCGAGGATTTCGCCCGATGAACGTTCGCCCAATCGCTTCGACCGCGTTCCTCTTCGTATGTTCGGCGCTTTGCGCGAGCGCCGCCGATGAGACGCCGCTTCGTTCGCCTGTCGTGCATGACGACGGTCGTGTGACGATTTCGCTCATTGCGCCGAAAGCCGAAACCGTGACGATCGCGAGCGGCGAGCTGCAAACGTTGTTCGGCGCGGATGCACTGAAGCTCGCCAAGAACGACGACGGTGTGTGGACCGCGACGATTGGGCCGCTGAAGCCCGGCATCTATGATTACGCGCTCAACGTCGACGGCTTGCGCATCAGCGATCCGTTGAGCCTGCACGCGATGGGAAACCGCACCGGCACGCGCGACTACTTGGAAGTGCCCGGCCCCAAGGACGCACCGCGCATCGACCAATGGCGGGACGTACCGCACGGCGCCGTCACGCAACATTGGTACCAGTCGAAAACGACCGGCACGCGCCGCAGCGTGCACGTTTACACGCCGCCCGGCTACGGTACTTCGACGGCGAAGTATCCGGTCGTTTATCTGCTGCACGGCTCCGGCGACGACGATCGCCATTGGACGGCGCTCGGGCAGGCCAACGTCATTGCCGACAACCTGATTGCCGACGGCAAGGCGGTGCCTGCCATCGTCGTCATGCCGGAAGGGCATCCCGGCGGCGGACCTTCGCGGGCTCCGCGCGAATCGGAAGAGCGCAAGAATTACTCACGTAACAATCGTAAGCTGTTCGCCGCCGATTTGTTGGAAGACGTGATTCCGCTCGTCGAAGCGAACTACCGCGCGAAGACCGATCGGGCGTCGCGGGCCATCGTCGGGCTGTCGATGGGTGGGCAGCAATCGCTCGACGTCGGGCTGAACCACCTCGACAAGTTCGCATACGTCGGCTCGTTCAGCGGAGCGGCGAACGACCTCGATGCGGCCCATGCGAAACTTTCGGCCGATCCGCAGGCCTTCAACGACGGGCTGCGCGTGTTTTGGATCGGCATCGGCAAAGACGATTTCCTACTGCAATTTAATCGCGACTTCACGACCAAGCTGAAGGAACTCGGCATCAAGCACGACTACGAAGAAACGGCCGGCGCGCATACTTGGAGCGTCTGGCGCGCGTATTGGGCTGACTTTATGCCGAAACTATTTCGCTAAACGGAGTTTTCGATGCTTGTCGCGTCGGGTGGCTGGGGCTGAGCCGCAGGCGAAGCCCCAGAAAACTGGGGCATCACTTCGTTCTGCCCCAGCCACCCTATAGAGTGTTTTGAAAACGTCTCCTAAGTCCGACAGTCCGCACGCCCTCGAAAGACTCACGCATGGCGACGATCGACGAGATCGGTTTGGAAAAAATAAGTCCGGCGGAAGCGCGCTTCGAGCAATTGCGCAAGCAGGCCGGGTTCGTGCTGGCGCCGATCGTATTCCTGAGCCTGTGGTTCGCCCCACTTTCCGGCATGACGAAGAAGGCCGCCGACGGCTCGCTCGTGCATAACGACGCGGCCCATCACTTGGCGGCCATCATGGCCACGACGGCCGTGCTCTGGATTTGCGAATCGGTTCCGTTGACGATCTCGGCCCTCGGCGCCGCGGCGGCCTGCATCATGCTCCGCGTCGGCACGCCGGAAGAAGTGTTTGCGCCGTTCGCCAACTACATCATGTTTCTCTTCATCGGCTCGTTCATTCTAGCACGGGCCGTGTTCGTGCATGGGCTCAATAAACGTTTTGCGTATAGCATTCTCGCGCTGCCGTGGATCGGCGCCCGACCGAGCCGCATTTTGTTCGGCTTCGGGGCGGTCACGGCATTCTTATCGGCCTGGATTTCCAACACGGCGACGACCGCCATGATGTTCGCCATCGGCATGAGCATCTTGGCGGTGTTTTTTCGGGAGCAAGCAAAAGATCGGCCGCTTGATCGACGCTACGCCACGGCCTTGATGCTCATCACTTCGTTTGCGGCGAGCATCGGCGGGCTGGCGACGCCGATCGGCACGCCGCCGAACATGATCGGCATCGGGCTCCTACGCAACGAGCTCGGCGTGGAGTTTTCGTTCTTTCAATGGATGGTGCTCGGCACGCCGATCGTCGTGCTGTTGTTTCTGTTCATGTTCGTGTACTTGAACTATTTCTGCCCCGCCGGCGTGACCGAAATCCGCGGCGGCAGTGAAATGCTGCAAACGCGCCGCCGCGAGCTCGGCCCTTGGACGACCAGCCAGAAGTCGACGCTCGTCGCCTTCGGCATTACCGTGTTCCTGTGGATCCTGCCCGGCATCGTGTATCTCGTCGTCGGTCAGGAGCACGCCTTCTACAAGGCGCTCAAGAATCCGCTCAACGAAGGAGTGGTGGCGATCGTCGGCGCGATTTTGCTCTTTCTCTTACCCGGCGATCGCGATGGCCGGGCCATCAATTGGGACGAAGCGAAGGAGATCGATTGGGGCATCGTGCTGCTCTACGGCGGCGGCTTCGCGCTCGGCTCGCTGGCCGATAAGACCGGGCTGGCCGCCGCGCTCGGACAAGGGCTCGAGTCGCTGCTGCCGCTCGACACGGCGTTTTCCATGCTCGTGTTCGGCACCGTGATGGCCGTGCTGGTGAGCGAAGCGACGTCGAACACCGCCAGCGCGCAGATCATCGTACCGATCGTCATCGCCACGGCCCGGGCTGCCGATATCGACCCGGTGATTCCGGCGCTCGGGGCGACGTTTGGCGCAAGCCTTGGCTTTATGCTTCCGGTGAGCACGCCGTGCAACGCCATCGTCTACGGCTCCGGCTTCATTCCGATTACACGGATGATTCGCTACGGCATTCTGCTCGACTTGGCGGGGATCGTCGTCGTGATCGGCGTGCTGAAGTTCCTGACGCCGTATCTGCTGTAGATATTCGGCGAACTATCCGAATTGCGAGGCCCGCGTTTTTTGGATCGGCACGTCGATCAATCGCGGACCGTCGCCGGCAAGCGACGTCTTGAGCAATTCGCCCAGTTCGTCCGGCTCATTCACGCGGCACGCTTCCACGCCGAGCGCTTGCGCCAGTTGCACGAAGTCGATCGTCGGTTCGGCCAAGTCCATGCCGAGAAAGCGTCCCTCGCGCGCGGCGGGCAGCCCGAGCATCCGAGCGCCGTCTTTCAAGATTTGATACTGCCCGTTGTTGCAGATGACGAACGTCACCGGCACGCGATACTTCGCCGCGCTCCAGAGCCCTTGAATGCCGTACATGGCGGAGCCTTCGCCGAGCAGCGCGAGCACCGGCCGCTCGGGCCACGCGAGCTTCACGCCGATCGCGCAACCCAGCCCCCACCCCAAGGCCCAACCGCGGTGCGCGAAATAGCCGTCGGTATTCTGCAGCGCGCCGAGCCGTTCGAGCAGATGCTCGGTCGTCGTCACCGCTTCTTCCACCACGGCGACGTTCGCGGGCAGCACGCTCGCCACGGTTTCCATGAGCGTCGTCGGCAGCATGGGCCGCACGTTGCGCTCGCCGGCGATTTGCGCCCGGAGCGATGTGCGCGTTTGGTCGTGTGCCGCGCCGAGTTGCTTCGCGCGCGAGCGGGCCTGCAACTTCTGCTCGTCGTTCATCGAGCCGGCGAGCAGCGTCGCCAACTCTTCCAGGCCCGAGCGCACATCGCCGATGAGGCCGACCTCCGCGGAATAGTTCTTGCCGATCTGCCAAGGGTTTTCATCCAGGTGCACCATCCGGCAGCTGCTCGGCACGGCTTGCGGCGGCTCGTGGTGAACATACATCCGCAAGAGATCCAGCCCGACGGCCAAGAGCACGTCGAACTCGGCGAGCTTCTTGCTGACGTCGGGCGCCCAAAGCGGCAGCTGCTGACCATACAGCGGATGCGCAGCCGGAAACGGCAGCCGACCGTGCGACGTCGCGCTCTCGCTAAACACGGGCGCACCGAGCCGCTCGGCGACGGCGACCAGCGCCTCGACCGCCCCGGCTTCCACGATGCGGCTCCCGGCTACAATGCCCGGCCGGCGCGCATGGCCTAAAAGTTCCGCGGCCCGGCGCAGCGCGTCGATCGGCGGCCGCACGCGCCGGTCGGGCACGCGCGGCGGCGTCAGGTCGAGCTCGGCATCGGCGAGTTGCACATCCATCGGCAGCGAGAGAAACACCGGTCCGGTCGGCGGCGTCAGCGCGGCTTGCACGGCCCTGCGCACCGCGGCCGGCAAATCTTCAACGCGCTCGACCTGCGCGGCCCACTTCGTCCATGGCCGAGCCACGGCGACCATGTCGCTCGCGAGAATCGGCTCTTCAAACAAGATCCGCCGGTCGCTCTGGCCGGCCGTCACCAAGAGCGGCGTCCCTTCGCGAAACGCGTTGTAGAGCATCCCCATCGCGTTGCCGAGGCCGCACGACACGTGCAAGTTGACCACGCCCAAGCCGCCGGAGGCCATCGCGTAGCCGTCGGCCATCGCCATGACCGGCACTTCTTGCAGGCCGAGCACGTACCCGATCCGCCGATCATCGGCCAAGGCGTCGACCAGCGGTAATTCGGTCGTGCCCGGATTACCGAACAAGCGCGTGACTCCCGCCTCGGCCAAGAGCTGCAAGAAGGCACGGCTACCGGTCATGCGCGGCATGGGAAGCACTCACGGGTCGGGCTGGCGGATTCACTCTTCAGTAGCCCGGTAAACTACGACACGGCACATCCCGCGTCGAGCCATGACGCACGCATGCAAAGAAAAAGGCCGCGCTCCGCGTGACGGGAGCACGGCCTGAATGTTCCATCGCATGCGCGTGCGCCGACTTCGTCGCACTAATCAGGCGTGTCGCCGCGATCCGGCAACGTGAGGCCGGCCCACGGGCTGGCTTCTTCCGTCGCCACGTGAAACAGCCGGCGGCTTTCATTCGCCAAGGAAATCTTTGTGCCCGTCGAAGTCATGCCGACTTGAAAGTCGGGACGGCCGTCCGGTCCGTAGAGAGCCAACGTTCCATCGCCGCGCGCCTGCCCGAGGCGGGCCATGACGACGCCGTTGGGTCCGACGACCTCGAAGGTTCGCGCGCGGATGATCTGCGGGATGTGATCCGTCGCTTGGTCGGCTCCCAACGCGCAGACGCCTACCAGCAACGCACACGATCCGAACGCAATGTTTCGCCAGCGTCGTGCTTGTCGAGCACCGTCGCGAACGTTTTGTTCCAGTGCTTCGAGCCGCTGTTCGACTGTCATAGGGCACCTCGATCTAAACCTGCGATGGAAAACACAATACCAACTCAATTCTAACCATACGCTAACATTTTCGGTAAAGCCAATGCCGGGCCCTTCGTAAAAATTGCAGAATGGGCAAATTGGCGATCGATGAATCGCCGTTGAAGTGTGAGAGGTCGACGCCTCGACGAATGCCGGCAGATCGCGACGGGGGCGTGCCGCGGCGAGCTTGCGAATTCGTAAGGCATGCTGCCGGCAAGCGACGCCGGCGTAAGTAGGGGCACTTGCAAAGCGCCGTGGCTAAGCCGGCCGCCGTTCCAAAACAACCCCGTGCCCAAACAAACGCGCAGCCAATCAACGCCGAGCCTAAGCTTGTCGCGACGCTTCCGTCCGGGCCTTAGGCGCGGATGTCGACCGCCGGCAGCTGCACGGTTTGGTCCAAGCTCGGCTGTGCTTCTTCCGCTTTGCCGATCTCGGTGAGCAACAAGGCGCGAAGGCGATGGGCCGCTTTCAGCTGCGGATCGAGTTGGATGGCCGCGTCGCACTCGGCGACCGCCTCGACATATCGCCCCAAGCCGCGCAGCGCGGTCGCACGGTTCACTCGCAACTCCGCGCGATTGCTGAACTGCAGCGCCGCGGTGTAGTCGTCGCAGGCCTGCTGCCATGCTTCGCGGCGCAGCCAAATATTCGCCCGTTCATTGAGGGCGTAGTAGTACGCAGGATACATGCTGACGACGGTCGCGAAATCACGTAGCGCCGCGTCATCGTCGCCGAACTCGGCGAGCACCGAACCTCGGCCGAAATAGGCGCTGACCAACCGATCATCGAGCTTGATGGCACGTTCGAAGTCGGCCAACGCCGCGGCCGGGTTGTTCATGGCCCGATGGGTCTGCGCTCGCGTGCAATAGATAAAGCCCGATGCGCCGTCCAACGCCGCGGCCCGGTCGAGCGCGTCCAAGGCGTCGTAGAATTGCTGCAGCTTGGTCAGTGCGCGGCCCAAAACGCAATGGGCCGGCGCGTAGTCGGGCGCGAGCGCGAGCGCTTGCCGGCAACTTTGCACCGCCTCTGGATGAGCTCCTCGTTGCACGAGCGCCCTGGCCCGCGAAACGTAAGCGAACGGCGTCGGCGTGCGAGCGATTTCACGCGTGAAGAAATCGACCGCTTCGTCGACGGCGACGACGTCTTCGGCGAGCAGTTCGCCCCGGCCGACGTCATAAAAATCGCCGCGCACCTTCAACACGCCGAGCACCAGCCCGACGGGGAGCACGCCGGCTTTCCCGTCGACATCGAGCAAGCGCACGTCGGCCGATTTCGGCAGGACCAATTTCGGCATGGTCGGAGCGACGGGATTCGGCGCAGCGGTATTCGACGCGGCGGCGTTCGGTTCGGCTGACGTGGCCGTACCGGCGAGCGACGCCGTGCCGATGGAAACCGTGACGAAAGCCAAACCGGCGACCAACAGCCGACGGTCGACGTTGCGAATAGCGCTCATGCGACTCATCAAACCTTGACGGGTTATGAATGAAACCGCAATCAACCTATTCAGAAATTGTCACGCCTCGACGAGCGTATTGTTAGGAATCCGTGAGCGCGGCCGCCGGCACCCGGAAAGTGCGAGGAAACATCGGCATAGTCTGCGGAAATTGCCGGCCGGGCGGGGCGTCAAGCTTGCAGGTTATTCAGGAAACAGTTCCGGCCCGCCATCCACCCCTCACCCGTCTCGGCTTCGCCGAGCCACCCTCTCGCGCAAGGGGCGAGGGGAGGCGGAACCGGAGAAAGGTTCCAGGCCTCTTTTCGTTCAGGTGCCTTTACGTAGTCCCAGGCGCCTTTTCGTTCAGTTGCCTTTTCGTCGTCCAGGCGGAGCGATTGGCGGGGCCGATTACTTTTTCAGTCGTCTCATGATTTTGAAGATGACGCCGCAGTCGCACTCGTAGAAGCAGTACTGCCTCGAACGTTGCACCTCTTCGATAGGCATTCGTACCTGCTCAAGCATCAAGCGGCCAAGCTTGGCACATTGCGGGCATCTCGCGGTCGAATGACACTCGTCCGTTTTTGACACGTGCTTTTTGTAAGCCTAACGATTTGAGGTCACCTGCGCGGCGGCAGGCGATATATTGAATTTGAATCGAGTATATGCCGCCGCGTCAGGTGTAGTGAATGGTTCGGCCGCTCGGTCACCTGAGGGCATCGAGGCCGGTGTAAATCCGGTCGAGGATGTCCTCACCGGGCAGCACATTGGATAGCGCCTCCTCGTATGCGGCGATGGCCTGTTGCCGCTGGCCGACTGCGGCGAGGGCGTCGCCGAGGTCGGTAAGGAACTCAGGGCACCGTGGCCCGGCCGCGATCGCCGCCTGCTGGGCCGCCAGCGCCTCGGCGTGGCGACCGAGCCCCGCCAGCGCGCAACCTTTTAAGTTCAACAGCTCACCCGGGCCGATAGGGTCGTCGGGCGGAAGAATCGCGAGGGCAGCGTCAAACAACCCGAGCGCCGTGGCCCAGTCGGCGGCCTGCAGTCGCACGTAACCGGCACCATGCAACTCGTCGATGCGATCCGCCATCGAACATCCTCGGAAGCCTAACGACCAAGGTAACCGGGCGGCGGACAGTGACCTTTGATTTGTGAAAACGCTCAGCCCGCCGCTCCGGTTGACCGCCTTGTAATGCCGTCGTTGTACGTGTGAAGCAACGGTCATTCGTCACGTGATCTGGTATAGCATCCGCGCGCCGCTCCCGTCGGTGGCGACGAAGGCATACAGCCAGCCATCAAACGGAACCCAGCAGGGAACGTGCGCGACGTCCAGCTGAGCTAGCAGACGCCACGGCCCGCCGAGCGGTGTTTCGGGCCCCTGAAGCCAATAAGGGTTCCCTCCGACCTTCGACGGAGACATCGTCGATGAGTAAGCGAGGTACGCACGCTCGTCCTGCGCGTACAGGTCGGCGATCTCACTTTCCGAGAGCGGCGCAGGCTCCATCGTCGCTCTCAGGTCGACGGGCACTTGCACCTCCGGTGAAGCAGGGTCGTCCTCGATCCGGCTGCCGCCGAATCGCGACTGTATGCCACGGCGCAGGGTGGGGCCCTTAGTCGTTACGATCGTCTCTACGTTCGCTGTGAAGGCGACCCCGCCTTGCAGGATCACCGCGTTGTCCCCGCTGTCGTCGAGGTACGGTGCGTTCCCTCGGTCCGAGTCGTGGTCCGAGAGGAACAGGTAAGCCATGCGGTGCCCACCCACTCGTAGCGGCGCGGGCAACTCGATCTGTGCTAGGAATCGCATAGGCTCGCCCAACGTGCGTCCCATCGGCCACGCCGGCGACTCGATCCAATCGGGTTGCCCGCCAAACTTGCTCCCTAGTCGCTCACTCGGCGGTCCAGGTTTCCCGAAATTAATCTCCCAGCGCTCGGCCACGAAAGCTCCCGCATAACGGTGTTGCTCAGTTGCCCGCCCGAAGTTGAGCAAGCCTGCGAATTATCGTAACGCACTCGAAGCCATCGAGCCAAATTGCTGGGAAGTTGCGGGACAACTGAAGCAAATGGTTAGGCCTCACTAACTTCACCAATGAAGTCGCCCGCCTCGGCATCTGAAATGTCGGGAACGAGAATGGCGACGCAATGCCCCTGCGTGGCGTGGAACCGAACTTCCGCATCAGAATCGCAGCGGTAGACCTGCTTCAAGCAGGTGCCGCAATCGCGAACGTACGGATCGTCGGTTGCCTGTAAGGCATCCCAATGGTGCGGGCATTGGAACTTGACCGCCCAACCGCAATTCTGAATCGTAACGGACATAAGGGCCTAACGGTATTGGTCAGTTGCCCGCCCGGAGTGAGTGGGCCATTAGCTGATTGTAACTCGGCCGAAGCGAACGAGCCAAACTCGCGGTGTGCCGCAAGGGTCAACTGCAGCAGATTGTTAGGCACTATTGTTTTCGTGTAGGCACAAGACGAGCCCCAGAATTGGGCCCACGGCACACATGCCGAGCAACACGAAGAAGAACAGCGGGCCATCTGGCAGGAGAATTAGAGCAATTGCACCGAGCCCATAGTATGCAAAAACGTACTTCCAAGTCCTCGGCTGAAACTGGCTGCGATAAATTGCCAAGTTGAGAAGTAATCCGAGCAGGGGACTAAGCAAAGCCAAGATACCGACATACAAGACGACGCCGTCGATATCCATGTCGGCCATCTGAGCAAACAATGGCATGGTGCCCCTAACGCCATTGATCAGTTGCCCGCCCGAAGTTGAGCGGGTTTGCGAATCATCCTAACGCACTCGAAGTCAAAGAGCCAATTTGCCGAGGGCTTGCGGGCCAACTGCAGCGAATGGTTAGCCGTCATGGCCTCGTCAAAACACATGAATCTCCTGCAACACGACCGCTGAACCTTCACCTCGCAGCTCGACTCGGAATGTCGCTGTGAGGTCTGACCACTCACCATTGAGTGGCAGGTCATACAAAACCTCTGCCAAAGAATGTGGACGAACGGCATCGCGGTCAACAATGCGCTGTGGCGGACCGCCAAGTGCGGACGCTCGCGGCGTGACGGTGAATACAGTGCCGCTGCGGTGTGGCTCTGGTAATCCGTAGCCCTGCACGACCGAGCGCATGATGTCAGGCGTCCACTGATAGTAAGGGTCATGCTCAGTGCGACGAAACGCTGCCTCGTAGTCGCCTCCCGCGAGATCGTCAAGCCACGCCTCAACGACGTGTAGAATCTCCTCATCGCTTGGATTCTGGGTGAGGTGCATCGCTGACAGCTAACTATGTTGTTAGACGGATCAGCCTATCACGCTGTAGACCGCTCCTTCGCAGCCTATCACGCAAGACAGTTTTCCGTCTAAGTTCAATCGTATCAAATGCTTGCTCGTTTTTCACGCTTCAGCGTGCGTGATAGGCTGTTTCCGGATAACGCGCGGCGACGGTTCGGATCGTGCCCTTTCAGGGCTGCGCGCGGTGCGGTGAATCGTTTCGTCTTAGCCCCGGGCGAGTCGCCCGGGGCAATGCGCGCGGCGATCTCGATCGGTGTGTCGTGGCAACTGCGGCGTCCAACGGCGTCGTCACGTCGTTTGCCCCCGGCGGCTCGCCGGGGGCTAATGGCGTAGTTGTACGTTGTGCGATGCGACCTCTCACCCGACTCGGCTTCGCCGAGCCACCCTCTCCCGCAAGGGGCGAGGGGAGGCGCGGAGCGGCGAGACGGGGAGACTCGGAGATGGGGAGACCTGCCCGGGGAGCCGGCAGTGGGACATGGACTGGCGTCGTGAAGACGGACGCCCGAGACGGAAGGTTCGAAGAGCGGACGCCCGAGACGGAACGCCACGGAGGGCGTTCCCTACAGACAGCTCTCGTCACTCGCCACGCCTCAGATCGGCACTTGGCGTTCGCGGCGGGGTTTTTGGGCTGTGCCGTTTTCTTCGGTGCGGCGGCGGGGGCGGCGCCAGAATCTGGCGGCCAGCGATTCTTGATTGAGCGCGAGCCGGCCGCCGTACGGTTCGTTTTCCCGTTGCCAATCGTGCAGGAGATCCAGACAGGCTCGATCGATCACGTCGAGACCTTCGACGTTGAGATGCAACTCGGCGTCGGGCGGCACTTCGGCCAAGGCGTCGGCCAAATACGGCAGGCGGAGAAACGTGGCGTTGCCGCGGAGCATTAGTTCGTAGCGGCCATGCTCAGGGTCGGGGCGGCGTTCGATTTCCAATCGCGAGAATTCCCAAATGAGCCGGCCGAGCGAGAGGGCCACGCCGGCGATGAGGCCCGGCAGCAGTCCGACGCAGAAAACTGTGAGCGCCGTGGCGGTGTAGATGCCGGCCTCGACGCGGTTGTCGCGCCAGAGGCGGATCGCCGCCGGATGGTCGATGAGACGGAAGCCGGTGTAGACGAGCACGGCCGCGAGCGCCGCGGTCGGCACCGCTTGCAGCCACGTGAGGGCCGTGACGACGAGCAGCAAGAGCCAGAGCCCTTGCGCGACGCCGGCCCAACGGCTACGGGCTCCAGCGTCGGCATTGACGGAAGTGCCGACGAGCGAGCCGGCGACGGGAAGCGCGCGGAGCAGGCCGCAGCAAACGTTGCCGATGCCTTGCGCCAAGAGTTCGCGATTGTAATGAGCCTGAGGGTGGGCATGGTGGCGTTCGGCGCGGGCCGTGCAGAGCAACGTTTCGACGCTCGCGACTAACGCGAACTCGAGCGCGAGGATCATCATCCGCGGGCGCGTGAGCGTCGCGAGTTCGCCGAGGTTCGGAAAGAACGATTCGCCGAACATGCTTTCGGGGAGTTCGACGAACGAGAGCGGAAGTTGCCAGATGGTGGCCGCGGCCGTGACGAGTGCGACGGCGACGAATGCGCCGGGGAGATAGTTGAATCGACGCGCGACGAGCGCTTGCCAACCGACGAGCAACGTGATGGTGAGGATGCCGATCGTGGCGGCCCAACGATGATGCTTCGTGGTGTCGCGAGCCCGGAGCAGCAGTTGCTCCGCTTGATCTTGGGAAGCGCGGGCCGAGCCGACGTCGCCGGCTTGGAGGTCGTCGAGCGCGCGGCGCGTGCCGGCGAGGGCGGCGGCCAATGGTTCGGCGGCGCCGTCGCCGCGGAGGCCGGCGAGTTCGTCGACCAGGGCTTGCTGCCGGGGCGCGAGGGCCTGAAGCTGCGTCTCCAGTTCGATGTCGTCGAGCATTTCGGCGATGGCGCGATTGTTTGCGTCGTTCGCGCCGTCGGCTTTGCCGAGTTCATCACTCCAGGTCGAGCCGCCGGCGAGAATGTGATGCACTTCTTCGAGGAGTTCGGTTTGATCTTGGTGCAGTCCGCTGAGGCGCTGCATCGTCGCGCGGACGGCGGCCCGTTGTTCGGCGGTTTCGAGCGTCGGCGGCGGAAAGCCTTTGGCGAGTGCGTCGGGGATGGTGAGCAGGTTGGCGATGCCCGAGGATTGCGGGCGCTCGTCGACCATGACGTGGAACTGCGAAGTGAAGATGAGTGCGCCGATGCCGGCGAGCATTCCTTGCAGCACGGCCGGCGAGACGGCGCGATACCAAACGCCGAGCCGAAAGAAGGCAAAGAGAATCTGCAACACGCCGCAGGCGAGCACGAGTACGCCGAGACTTTCGATGCCGAACTCTTGCCAGGCCTGATAGATGAGGACGGTGAGTCCGACCGAGGGGCCGGTGATTTGCAATGGTGCGCCGCTGAGGGCGCCGACGACGAGTCCGCCGACGATGCCGGCCATGAGACCCGCCGAAACGGGCGCGCCCGCCGCGACGGCCACGGCCATGGAAAGGGGCAACGAAACGAGGAACACGATCAGCGACGCCGGCAGGTCTTGTCGCCAGGCGGCGAAGGCGGGTGCGATGGTGGGGGGAAGTTTGGGCATGGACGTGGGGACGTGGCGAGTGATGGGTGGCGAGGGGCGAGAGATTTGTTGTCTGCGGGGAGTTGGCTGTGGGCAAGTGCCCGTCACTCACCACTCGCCACTCGTCACACCTTCGCGACGGTTTCTAGCTTTGTTTCTTCCGTGCTTTCACCGGCCAGGGGTTGGAAGCGGCCGTCGGCTTCGTCGTAGGCGAAGACTTCGCCGGCTTCGATCTTGAAGATCCAACCGTGGAGCGTGAGCTTCCCTTGCACTAGGCGCGAGGCGACGACCGGATGCGTCTGCAAGATTTCGAGCTGCATGAGCACGTGCTCTTGCGCGGCGATGTTGACGAGCGCGTCGCCGGTATAGTCTTGGTAGTTGTCTTGGAGAATGCGGCGCGTCGATTCGGCGTACTTCAGCCAATCGCGCACGGTCGGCATGCCGTCGGCGATCGCCGGGTTGACGAGCGCCTGCATCGCGCCGCATTGCGTATGGCCGCAGACGATGATGTGTTCGACGTTGAGATGTTGGACGGCGAACTCGATGGTGGCGGCTTCGCCCCCGGACGCCATGCCAGGCGGAGGAACGATATTGCCGGCGTTGCGTAGGACGAAGAGTTCGCCCGGGGCGGTCTGCGTGATGATGTTCGGGACGACGCGGGAATCGGAGCAGGTGATGAAGAGGGCCTGCGGATGTTGGCCGGCGGCGAGCTTCTTGAAGTACTCGCGTTGCTCGGCAAAGACCTCGGTGCGGAACCGCCGGACGCCTTGAACGATGGATTTCATGGCGGGCCGCCTGGGACGGAGGTAAACGAGGGGGTTGGCGCGATGCGGGGTATGTGCCGCCTGAAGCTTACGAAACAGTAATGTCTTATTGGGGATTTCTATCCCATGCCGGGCTCCGGGTCTAGGTCGGAACCGGGGAATCGCCGAGCTGACGCATATCAGGTTCGCCGGATTTGTTGGCCAGGAAAACGAGCGAAGCCGCCGGATCATAAGACCCGACGGCTTCGGAAGTTTGGCTTTGTGGCACGTCGGGCCGCGAGCGGCCCGACGTGAGGGCCGGCGAATTAGTGCTTGTTGCAGTTGCAGCCGGCGGAGTGCGTGACGGGAGCCGGCGAGCGACGGTAGCTGACGTTGGAGACGGGCGTCGAGGAGCGCCAAGGAGGCGTCATGGCGGCTTCCATCATCGAGGTGTGTCCGCCGCAGCTGGTGCAGCCGGAGACGCCGCAACCTGGTTCGCCGCAGGCAGGCTCACACGACGGGGCGCAGGTGGCCTCGCACGTGGGGGCACAGGTCGGTTCGCAGGTGGGTTCCGAGCAGCCGGTCGAGCAGGAGTCGCTGCCGCAGCAGCCGCGGCCGCCGAGCAACGTCGAGAACAGGCTGCGACCTTGGGCCCGGCAACGGTCCCACGGGAAGCTGACTTTACAGCCGGAGCCGCCGCCGCACGGACCGGTGAAATTACCGCAGTTGTCGCACGGTTCGCAACGTGGCGGATCTTCGCAGTAGGCGCCCCAATAGGTGCGACCGCAGCCTTGGCTGCAAGTCATACAGCAGCAGCCGGTTTGGAACAGCGCGAGCAACAGCAATCCGCCGACGGCGGTGAAACGAATCATCGAAAGGTCCCCCTGACGCATGGCACAAACGCATGACACGAGGGAACATGCCGCGAGCGACAGGATCGCACACGACTTCCCCCTAGAGGAATCCATCGACAGCGGGCCCGGCAAAATCGAGAAAATCGTTACGATCGTCAAACTCGGATGCCGGCATGGGAGCAATCGGAAGAGGGCTTGAGTATGCTTAGCCCGGTGGGTTGCCGCCGGCAGCCGTGCGGCGCCGCGTCGCTGCGGCGGGAAGGCTGATCAATGGATTGGGGGATTCGACGATGTCGACGCCGTTGCCGCTCGTGAAATTGCACCACGTTTCGCGCGTTACCACGCGGTTGGAACAAGCCGTCGCGTTTTATCGCGACGTGCTCGGCTTTGCGGAGATTCCGCGTCCGAACTTCGACTTCCGAGGAGCTTGGCTCTTCAACTACGGACTGCAGATTCACCTGATCGACAAATCGACCGGCGGCGGCGCAGAAGAGACGATCAACAGCCGCTCGAACCACATTGCCTTTGCGACGGACGACATTGACGCTGTGGAGCGAGCGCTCGTGGCCCACGGCATTGAGTACAAGGAAAACTTCCAAGCCCGCAACCCGGGCGTGAAGCAGCTCTTCTTCCAAGATCCGGACGGGTTTCACATCGAAGTGGGCAAGTACCCGGCGTAGCTTGCGGCGCTACTTCGCAGCGGGGGGCACGGTGAGTTCGGCCCAAACGTGCGGATGGTCCGAAGGTCCCGCAGGGGTGATTCCCGCGTCCAGCACGTCGACGCCGCGCGTGAAGATCCAATCGATGTGCCGCGGTGTTTGAAAGCCCTTCACTTGGCCGAGCGGGTCGACGACTTCAGGCATCGCCAACAACCGCACGATCTCCGGATCGGAAGCGTCGCTATTCATGTCGCCTAGCAAGATTGCCGGCTTGGCGAGGGCGAGGAAGTAGTCGGCGGCAGTTCGAAGCTGATCGTGCCGCTCGCGGTCGTCGCTCCGATCGATGTGCGTAACGACGATATTCAGCGGACTACCGTTGGGGGCGCGGGCTCTCACGTGCAGGATGTTGCGAAAGCTCTTGCCGTAGTTGCGGGCCATGGGGATGACTTGCCAACTCGTGACATCGAGCTTGGATAGGAGGCCGTTACCGAAACGAGCATGCCACCAACGTTCTTCCGTGGGTGTAAACAGACCGGTCATGCGCAGCTCGCGGCCGAGTACGGCGGCTTGATCTTCGTGTTCAAAGAGTCCCGGGCCGAGCAGTTCGTTGAGGCCGACGAAATCGATACCGCCGAGCATACTTGCGATGCGCGGGAGATCGCGACGGCCGTCGGTTCCCTTGCCCATGTGAATGTTGTACGTGCCGATCTTCACGCGAGCAGGCTGATCGGCCGGCACCTTCGAGGCGACGATGCGCACGTCGAGCGAGCCTGCCGAAGGACCGATCGGGCGCCGCAACTGCCCTTCGTACGCGAAAGCGCCGGCCGCCAGGGCGAGCACCATCGCCAATCGGAGGCGTGCCGAAGACACGGGCTTACGCGATGTCTTCAAGGTCGTCGCGGCACCGCTCGCCGGCGTGCCGACGGACAATCTCCGCGCGCCGACGTCCTTGCGCAGCTTTCGCGTCGTGTCGCTCATGCAGAAATCCTTTGGGGACGTGCAGGGGCTTCGGCTTGCAGAACGCCCAGGGCCGCGGCATACGCATCATCTACCGAAATGTCGGTCATGCACTTTGCCGGGCGGTGTCCGAGCGGGCACTGTTTGGCGAAGCAAGGTGCGCAAGGAAGCTGCTTGCTGAGCACGACGGCGTCGGTCGTGTAGGGCCCCGTTTTCAAAGGATCGGCCGGGCCGAATAGTGCGACGATCGGCGCGCCGACCGCGGCCGCGATGTGCATCGGGCCGGTATCGCCGGTGACGAACAGGCTCGCGCGGCGAATGAGCTCGGCCGAGCCTAAGAGCGAGAACATGCCGTCGGCTCGCCAGAGTCGGTCGCCGAGCGGCGCGGCAATTTCGTCGCATAGTTCTCGGGCTATCGGTCCGCCGGACACCGCGACGCGCACTCCCGGTTGCTCGAGCAATCGTGCGGCAAGTTGCGTATAGCGCTCGGCGGGCCAAATATTTGCAGGCTTGCGGCAATGCGGATTGAGAATGACCAGCCGATTTCGTGAGGCATCAAAGCGATGGGCTCCGAGCCAGCCCTCCACTGCGGAACGTTCCGCGTTATGAATCGAGAGTGGAAAGAGCAGGTTCCCTGCGGCGTCGTGAGCTCCTCGCCGCAACGTTGCGCGATCAAGGTCGATCTTCAATAGAGAACTCTTGAGATAGCCGCGCACTAGCGGCAACCCCGGCAACGTCGCACCAAGCGGCGCGATCAGTCGCAGCGATTTCTCCACGGCATGCAGCGGCTCCGCAGGTAGCTCGATTCGTTCGTTGTATAACCAGTGAGCCCGTTCGCGCGTGGGGGCGTACCCGATGCGTCGCTTAGCGCCCGAGGCGCGTGTGACGAACCCGCTGCGAAAGAGTCCCTGGAAATCAATCGCAAGGTCCCAAGCTTGGCTGCGCAGTCGGCCGATGAAACTCGCGAAGCTGCGCCAAGTGCCGCGGTTCCACTCAATCACTTCATCGATACAAGGTTGGTCGCGCAAAACGCCGGCGTGCGCACGTTCGACGGCCCAGGCCAGATGCGCATCGGGGAACTTGCGGCGCAGCGCTTGCGCAGCGGGCAGCGTATGGATGACGTCGCCCAAGGAACTGAGTTTGACGATGAGGATGCGCTGGGGCACCGAAACCTCGGAAGCACGGTGGAAAATGCATTTATGCGGCGACTCTGTCGGCGGCGGGATTGTAGCGACGTTGGTTCGACGCACCGATAGCAGCCGCCTTGGCGAGCGAGCGCCGAACTCGCCTTGCCGGCAACGCCGGCCGGCGGATAAAGTGCCCGCATGGAAATCTTCGGCATCGAACTTCGCACCACCGATTGGCCCCGCTTGGTTGCCTGGTATCGCGACGTCGTTCGCCTGCGCTCCGTCGTGCGCATGACGTCTGAGAAGTACGCCCTGCTTTCCGGTAATCGGGCCGGCACCTTGGCGATCTTGGGCCGCACCGATGCCGGACCTCCGTCGCCCCGTTGGAACCTGGTGCTCGAAGTCGACGACCTCGACGGCCTCTATGCCCGCATCGTCGCCGGCGGCACGAAGTGCACTTCGCCCAAGCTGCACCCCGAAGGCTATCGGGAGATCCTCACGAGCGACCCCGACGGCAACCAAGTCCGCTGCTTCGCTTGGGATCGAAAGAGATAAGGGCCCTCCGACGGTGCCCCGGCCATGTCCGGCATCAAAGCGCTGATCCGCGCGCGTTGCGGCGCGCCAATTGCCGTTAGTGCCTACGCCCCTTATACTTTCGGCTCTTTTCCGGTGGCGGTTTTCCTCGTAGGTCGTGACGTTCATGGCTGAGTTGCGCAAGTTTGTCGCCCGCCATGCTGCGCAGGAGCCGTTCTTCGTCGGGGTCGACTTAGGTGGAACCAATGTCAAAGCAGGCGTTGTAGACGACCTGGGTCGCCCGATGTCGTGGCTGACGTTGCCCACAAATTCGTCGGCAGGGCCGGAAGATGCCGTCCGTCGGATGGGATTGGCCGTGAAGCAAGCCACGATCGATGCCGGCCTGCAAGCCGCGCACATTGCGCGCGTTGGTCTGGGTTCACCCGGCACGATGGACATTCCGACGGGAATGTTGCTCGAACCGCCCAACTTGGTCGGCTGGGAGAATTTTCCCATTCGTGCCCGACTCGAAGTGCATTGCGGCCATGAGGTTACCTTGGCCAATGATGCGAATGCCGCCGCCTACGGCGAATACTGGGTCGGCTCTGGTCAAAAGCTCACGAGCATGGTCCTCTTCACGTTGGGAACGGGCGTCGGCGGGGGGATAATCATCGGCGATCTATCCGTCGACGGTCACCACAGCACCGGCTCGGAGTGCGGCCACATAATTATCGACATTAGCCCCCAAGCCCGGCTTTGCCCTTGCGGACAGCCGGGGCATTTGGAAGCCTATTGTTCGGCGACGGCCGTGTTGAAACGGACGGAGGAAGCCTTGGCCCAAGGGCGACCGACGAGTCTGCGTCGACGCCTAGCTGATGGTTCCGCGCTCACGACGGTCTTGCTGGCCGAGGAAGCCGAGGCCGGCGACCCGTTGGCGGACGAGATCATCGTCGAGACGGCGCACTACTTCGGCGTCGGCGTCACGAGCCTCATGCACGTGATCGACCCGGAAGGGGTCGTGATCGGCGGCGCCATGACGTTCGGCGGCAATGACACGCCGCTCGGCCGAAAGTTCCTCGCAGAAGTACGCGCCGAGGTCCGACGTCGGGCATTTCCGGTGCTCGCGGCGCAGACCTCGATCGAATACGCCCGCCTGGGCGGCGATGCCGGCTTTATCGGAGCCGCGGGATTGGCCCGCTTAGAACATCGTCGCCGGCATAGAATGTAAAAGCTTAAGCGTGGGGTCAGGTGCGAGGGATCAGGGATCGGTAAGACCTGCGAACCTTCGTCCCGAAGTGCCCTGAAGTTGTCGTTGATCCCTGAAAGCTGACCCCTCACCCCTGTCCCCTGACCCCTCTGTAACCATGCCCGTCGACTGTTCGCATATCCGCAATTTCTGCATCGTCGCCCATATCGACCACGGCAAGAGCACGTTGGCCGACCGGATTCTAGAAACGACCGGCACCGTGCAAAAGCGCGAGATGCGCGACCAGATGCTCGACGACATGGACCTCGAGCGGCAGCGCGGCATCACCATCAAGGCTCGCAGCGTTTCGATGCGCTTCGACCATAACGGCGAGAGCTACGAACTCAACCTGATCGATACGCCGGGACACGTCGACTTCCATTACGAAGTCTCGCGCAGCTTGGCATGTTGTGAAGGCGCCTTGTTGTTGGTCGACGCCTCGCAAGGCGTGGAAGCGCAAACGATGGCCAACGCCTTCGCGGCCATCAACGCCGGTCTGACGATCGTGCCGGCCCTGAACAAGATCGATATGGTCAACGCCCGGCCCGACGACGTGATCGGCGAAATGGAGCAAACGCTCGGTATCGATCCGTTTGAAGTGCTGCGCTGCAGCGGCAAGACCGGCGAGGGAGTTTTCGACCTTTTGCACGCGATCATCGAACGCATCCCCGGCCCGACGGGCGATCCCGACGCCGTGCTGCAAGCGATGGTGTTCGATTCGCATTACGACGTTTTTCGCGGCGCCATTACCTACATCCGCTTGATGAACGGCAAGGTGACGCGCGGCCAGAAAATCCGCTTCCTAAAGACCGGCTTCACTTTTGAAGTATTGGAAGTCGGCCAGTTTGTACCGGAGCGCAAGGCGTGCGACTCGCTCCAAGCGGGCCAAGTCGGTTACCTGATTTGCAACATCAAAGACGTTCGCCAAGTCCACATCGGCGATACCGTCAGCGTTCCCGGCGACGAGCCGGCGGAAGCGTTGCCCGGTTACCAAGAGCCGAAGCGGATGGTCTTCTGCGGTCTCTATCCTTCCGACGGCCAAGACTTCGAAGAACTTCGCGATGCGCTGACGAAGCTCGCCATCAACGACCCGAGCTTTGAGTTCGAACCGGAAACGAGCGACGCCCTCGGCTTCGGCTTCCGCTGCGGCTTCCTCGGTCTGTTGCATATGGAAATCGTGCAGCAGCGCCTCGAGCAAGAGGCCGACATCGACCTCGTGCAAACCGCGCCGAACGTGACCTACGAAATTGTGAATAAGCAGGGAGAAACGCTGCGAATTTACAATCCGCAGAAAGTTCCGGAAGCCGGCGATATCGAAGAGTTCCGCCAACCGATCGTGCGGGTCAGCTTCATTCTGCCGTCGAGCGACATCGGTCCGATCATGCAATTGTGCAACGACAAGCGCGGCGTGTACGTCAAGACGGAGTATCTCTCCCCGCAGCGCGCCGTGTTGGTCTACGACCTGCCGCTGGCCGAAGTCATTTACGACATGCACGACAAGTTGAAGAGCTTCACCAAGGGCTACGGCACCATGGACTACGAGCTCATCGGCTACGTCGAGGCCGACTTGGTGCGCATGGACATTCTCGTCGGCGGCAACCGCGTCGATGCGTTGAGCGTGATTTGCGACCGGCGCGACGCCGATCGTCGCGGGCGCGCGATCGTGAAAAAGTTGCGCGGCGAGATTGATCGTCATCAGTTCGAAGTCGCCATCCAGGCGGCCCTCGGTAGCCGGATTATCGCGCGCGAATCGATTTCCGCGCTACGCAAAAACGTGACGGCGAAGTGCTACGGCGGCGACATTACGCGTAAGCGGAAATTGCTCGCCAAGCAAAAGGAAGGCAAGAAGCGGATGAAGTCGATCGGCAGCGTCGACATTCCCCAGAAGGCGTTTCTCGCCGTGCTAGAAACGGGCGCCGACGACAAATGATCGAGTGAGCGACTTGGAGACTGGGAGAGGGGGAGGTGAGCGTCGATGGAGCCCATGAAGGACGCTGCCGAAGAACCATCGGGCGCACCTGCTCGTGTTCGCAGGATTCGCAAGCATACCGAACTTGACGTCTATCGCCGAGCATTTGAGGCAGCAATGTTGCTGTTCCGACTCAGTGATGCATTTCCTGCCAAAGAGCAATACTCCTTAACAGATCAAGTTCGTCGGTCATCGCGCTCTGTATGTGCGAACCTTGCCGAGGCTTGGCGCAAGCGCCGATACCCGGCTGCGTTCGTAAGTAAGCTTAGCGATTCAGAAAGCGAAGCAGCCGAAACGCAAGTCTGGATTGAGTTCGCAGTCCGCTGCAATTACTTATCGAGTGAGGTCGCAAGTGAGGTTTATCGCGAGTATGACGAAATCGTGGCGATGCTGGTGAGCATGATTCGCGCACCTCAAAAATGGACGCTCTGAAAGCGTACTCTCCGAGTCTCCCGCTTTCTCCCTCTCCCAGTCAGCCTAAATGCGCAAGTTCGCCGATACGCTCGTTGGTCTTGCTCTGGCCCTGATCGTCGTCGGGGCTTGGCTCACGGCTCCGTTTGCCGTCGTCAGCGGCTCCATGACGCCGACCTTGCTCGGGCCGCATCGGGCTTTTGATTGCGCTCGCTGCGGCGCTCGCAACGTAAGTGCGATCGAAGTCCCCACCATGTCCGGTTTCCGCCCCGCGTGCAAGACCTGTGGTGCGACGGGCCCGCAACTCGATCTGCTCCCCATCGTGCCGGGCGATCGCATGCTCGTCGATTACACGACGCTCTTATTTCGGGAGCCGCGTCGGTGGGAGGTGGTAGCGTTTCGCATGCCGGAGTCCGCCTCGCGCATCGCCGTAAAACGCATCATCGGCCTCCCCGGCGAAACCGTGGAGCTTCGCGACGGCGAGGTTTATATCGACGGCCGGCTCGCACCGAAACCGTCGGCCGTCGCCAAGATTCGTTACGACAATATCCCCGGTTTTCCCCAACCGACCCAATGGAAACTCGCGGCCGACGAATACTTTGTATTGGGAGACAACCCGCAGATTTCCGACGACAGTCGTTACTGGACGTTTGGTGCCGGCGTGCCGTCGCAACTCATCGTGGGGAAACCGTTTATCGTTCATTTCCCGTCACGCACCGCATCATGGTACGGCAGACCGGTTCACGTTCCTGATCTTGCCGCAATCCGCTATATTCGCTGACCTAACGCCCGCCTACTTACGTTGTTAGAGCATGAAAAAAACCGATACCAAGCCCGACGCGGATCACGCCCGTAAGCCGACGGCCTTTGAAAGCGTCCGCGAGACGTTTGATTCGATCGCGATCGCTTTCATTTTGGCGTTTCTGTTTCGCACGTTCGAAGCTGAGGCGTTCGTCATTCCCACCGGCTCGATGGCGCTCACGCTGATGGGGGCCCACAAAGAGCTCGAGTGCCCCCAGTGCGGCATCAAGTACAAGGCCGGTGCCAGCGGCGAAAACCCGGAAGACCTGACGCGCGACGCTCCGCGTTTTACCACGTCGTCGACCTGCCCGAATTGCCGCTTTACGGCACATTACCCGGATGCGCCGCCGCCGACCTACAACGGCGATCGGATTCTCGTCACGAAGTATTCCTACGAGTTCAGCGAACCGCAACGATTTGACGTCGCGGTGTTCAAGAACCCGGGCGAGGCCAATCAGAACTACATCAAGCGCCTCGTCGGATTGCCCAACGAAGAACTGCTGATCTATCGCGGCGACATCTACGCGCGCTCCGAAAAAGAGAAAGACTTCCGGATTCAGCGTAAAGCTCCGGAGAAGATCACGTCGGTCATGCAGATCGTTTACGACAACGATTACGTCTTGCCGAAGATCATCGAACGGGGTTGGCCGAAGCGCTGGGTTTCCAAGCCTGCCGAAGGCGGGCAAGCCGAACAGTGGCAAACGTCCGAAGACTTGAAGTCGTTTCGCACGAGCGGCAAGTTCGCGGAAGAGGCCTGGCTGCGCTATCAGCACGTCGTGCCGACGACGGAAGACTGGCGTCAGCTGCAACAAGGCGCCGTGGCGCCCGGCGTCGCCGAGCCGCAACTGATCACTGATTTCTGCGAGTACAATACGTTCGGCGGCGACAATCAGGCCGTCGACGTGCCGGCCTTGGGGCTGCATTGGGTGAGTGATCTCATCCTCGAATGCGAATTGAAATTGCTGGATCGGTCCGACGATCAGGCCGAGGTGGTGCTCGAACTCATCGAAGGGGGCCGCGCCTTCCAATGCCGCATTCATGCCGCCACGGGCGATGTGGAACTGCGCATCGCGCGCGTCGAATCGTTTCATCCGCGCGCCAAGGGGGCCGTCGTCGGGGCCGGTCCGCATCGATTGCGGTTCGCCAACGTTGACGACCATCTCGTCGTTTGGGTAAACGATAAGCCGCTGAAGTTCGACGCGTCCACGAATTTTCTCGCTACCAACGTGGCGCCGCTCGACAACCGTCCGCTTGGCGACGGGCGTCAACCGGAAAGCGTCCCGCTCGACGGCGACACGCAAGTGCCGGTGCTCGACACCGACGTACCTAAGGAATTCGACCTTCGCTCTCCCGTCGGCATTGCCAGCCGCGGCGTCGGCGTCGAATTGGCCCATCTGCGCGTGCTTCGCGACGTCTACTACATTGCGAATAGCAAATACAACGAAGGGGCGTTCAACCTCGTCGGCGCTCAGCAGCGTACGCTCGTCGTTTCCGACTACGCATCCGACGTCTTCGGGCCGTTTGCCTTGACGTCTCTCTCGCCCAAGCTGACGCAAGAAGGCTTGTTGCACTCGTTCATGAGCAACGTCGACGTCGATCCCGATCGCTTTCGCGAAGTACGGGCAGTGTCGTTTAAGCTCGGCGGCGATCAGTTCTTTATGCTCGGCGACAACAGCGCCCATAGTTCCGACGGTCGCCTGTGGGAGTCGCCCGAGCACTTTGTGAAACGTGAGCTGCTGATCGGTAAGGCGTTGTTCGTTTATTGGCCGCACGGTCTCACGCATGTCGGCGGAACGTCCGTGGCATTGCCGACGTTGCCGGTGCTCGGCAATGCATATTGGCCGAATTTCGGCGATATGCGATTGATTCGCTGAACGGTCGGTTCGCGTTTGCGGTTGTCCTACGGAGGAACGGAGTCCTCATGTCGATGCTCGAAGTCAAAGGCTTGGTGAAGATTTACGGACGCCGACGCGTCGTCGACGGCGTCGATTTCGACGTCGGCGAAGGGGAAATCGTCGGACTGCTCGGTCCCAACGGCGCCGGCAAGACCACGAGCTTTCGCATGGCTTGCGGCATGATCGAGCCGAACGCGGGCACCGTATTTCTGCAAGGGACCGACGTCACGAATTGGCCCATGTATCGTCGGGCCAAAGAAGGAGGCATGGGGTACCTCGCACAAGAGTCGAGCGTCTTTCGCAAGCTCTCCGTCGAGAAGAACCTGCTCGGCGTCATGGAAATGATCGGCATCGATCGGAAGACGCGCAAGCTGCGCGCCGCCGAACTCATCGAGCAGTTTCACATCGGGCACATTCGCAAGAGCCTGGCGATGTCGCTTTCCGGCGGCGAGCGTCGCCGACTCGAGATTGCTCGCTGCCTCGTTTCGAATCCGAAGCTCATTTTGCTCGATGAGCCGTTCACCGGCATCGATCCGGTGACCGTCGCCGGCATTCAGGAAATCGTGCGCGACCTGAAGGCGGCCGGCATGTCGATTCTCATCACCGACCACCACGTGCGCGAAACGTTGCAGATCACCGATCGCAGTTACGTCATTCGCGGCGGCAAAGTGCTCTGCCACGGGCGGCCGCAAGAAGTGCTGCAGAATCCTGAAGCGAAGAAATACTACTTCGGCGATTCGATGGATATCGGGCAGCCGCTCGACTCCGACAATCGCGACGCCGCGTAAGCCTCGGCCTGGCGTCGCTAGCCGTTGTCGCCGTCGCGAAGTCCGAGTCGGGCCAGCCAGCGGCCGCCGCCGGCCTTTTTCGGATCGGCGGTTTCCACAATCCCGGGCCTCGGGTTGAGTCCCGCCTGCGCGAGCTTAGCTTCCAAGTCGGCTTGGCGCTCCGCGAGTTCCGCCTTCTCGCGAGCGAGCTTGGCACGTTCGATCGAAGTTTCGATTTCAGCGGAGCGAAGCTTCTCTTCCCACTGTCGTTTGAGATCTTCAATCTGGCTGCGGTGTTCGCGAATGAGTTCGTCGTCGTCGAGCGCGGCATGCAACGCTGCCGCACCGACGGTCACTTCGCCTACGTTACAACGCTGCTCTTCCAGCACGCGCTTCAGATCGGCGATTTCGCGCTCGCGATCGGCGACGATGCTGTCGGTGATTTGAATCGTACCTTCGATGGTGAGTCGCTCCGACCGCTGGGCCGCATTCGCGGCGTCGAAGTCGGACTCGAGCGATGCCAAGAGTCGCCGCTTTTGCGATTCCCAATCCATCGGCAGCGAGTCGCCCGCATGCGCAGTGCCGCCCGCCGCCGCCGCGGCTTGCGTTCGCTCCAGCATGGCGTTGCGCTGCCGCAGATCGCGCAAGTCTTCTTGTGCGATGGCGAAGGCCCGTTGTAGGTCGGCAAAGTCCGCCGCGGTTTCTTGCAGGTCGGACGATTCCGAGGCCCGAGCTTTTGCTTCGGCGAGCAGCTCGCGCAGTTCACCGGCTTCGGCTTCCGCCTCGTCGAGCCTACGCCGCATGGCGTCGATCTCGGCGAACTTCTGTTCGGCGGCGTTCCATCGATCTTGCGCGGCTTGAATCTCGGCGCGGAGCTCGCCGACGGATGCTTCGGCGGCGACGAGCGCCTTCGAGCGTTCGGCAAGTGTTTGCTGCAGGCGAACGAGCTCTTCGCGGTTTTCCGAATCGTCGTTCCGAGAAACCAGAACCTCGGCAAGCTCCGTGGCTTGCCGTTCGAGTTCGGCGGCTCGCGATTGGAGTTGTCGCTCACGGCGCTCCAATTCTTCGCGTCGGCCTTGAAGCTCTTCCTCGCGCAGATCGTGTTCGCGGCGCGCGGCTTCGCGTTGCTCGCGCAACTCGGCCGCGATGCGTCGTCGCTGGACCTTCGAGCGAGCTTGTTCCGCTTCCAGCTCTACTTCTTGGGCTTCGTGCCGCCGCAGCTTGTCTTCCAAACGCCGGCGAAGTTCGGTAATTTCTTCTTGCGCGCTTGCGAGTTGTCGCTCGCGGGCCGTCACTTCTTGCAAGGCGATTTGGGCCCGCTGCTCGGCTTCGACTGCTTCCGTGCCCCGTGATCCGGCGCTTTTCAGAAGTTGTTCGATCTCGGCCCGACGATCTTCCAGTTGCTTCTGTTGTTCGAGAAGCTGCGCGGAACGCGCATTGAGCTGCGCCTCCCGGGCCGTATGTTCCTTGTTCGAGGCGCCACCGCGGTGAGCGGCCGTGTCGTCGAGCAAACGTTTCACGACGCCCGCGATTTCCGCTTCGGCCGAAGCGGTCGACTCCGTCAATTCGCCGAGAAACCGGCGGATTTGTTCCCGCTGCTCGGCAAACGGCAGGGCCGACGATGTTTCACGTCGTGCTTCTACCGGTGAGGATTGACGAAGATCGTCCATGGAGTTGGGCAACGCGACGACTCGGTGCGAGCGGCAGGTGGGCAATGCGGCGAGCGATAGGCAGGCGGGAGAAACTTGTCCCCCGATGGCAACCATAGTTCGGAAATCGCCCGCGAGCAAAATATTCCGCCGACAGAAGACTGCGGCCGACCTCTAATGGGCATCGCCGCCGTCGAACATTGCAAACTCCGGGGCGTAGCGTAACAACCCGCCCCCGCGCGGAGAGCCGCCGTCGGCGAGTTCCAGCACCTGAAACTCCGGACCGTCGCAATATTCGCTACACACGTCATATCGCGACCCAGGCTGGAAGCCGAATCTCCCGTAGAAGAAGGGGTCGCCCAGCACCACCACGTAGTCAATGCCCGCATTTCGGCACTGCTCAATGCCGGCCTGAACCAGGGCCGTGCCAATGCCCTGCCGCCTGCAGTCCTCTGCGACTGCCAGCGGCGCGAGACCTAAACCGCGGCGCACGAGCTGCGACGCGGCGACCGTAACGGGACTAAAGCCGATATGGCCGATGATGCGATTTGACAACACGGCCACGAGCGAAATCGTCAGCCGATCCGCTTCCCGCAACTTATCAATCAGCCGCGCCTCGGCGTCGGTCGGAAACGCCGAAGCGACGAGCTCGTGGATTGCATCGACGTCGCCGGGTTGCTCACTGCGGATGAGCATCGACTATCCCAGCACTTCGGGGTTGCGCACATTCTCCGGCACTCGACCATGTAAGCGGTCGACGACTTGCCGGGCCGTGCGCGAACGCAGGTTTGCCAAACTTTCCTCGGAAACAAAGGCCGCGTGCGGTGTGACGATCACGCGCGGATCGTTAAACGGCGCCTTCGAGAGGTCGCACGGCTCTTGCTGCTGAACGTCGAGCGCGGCGCCCGCGAGTTCTCCAGCGGCCAGCGCCGCGGCCAGCGCCCCTTCGTCCACCACGGCCCCGCGCGCCGTGTTGATCAAATACGCCGACGGCTTCATCAGCTTGAATTGCTCGGCGCCCATGATGTGCTTGGTTTGCGGCGTGGCGGGAAGGTGTAGCGTCACATAGTCGCTTTCCTGCAGCAGCTCCGGCAACTCGCGCCACTCGACGCCCGGCAGCGGATTCTTACGTGAGCGATTGTACGCAATGACCTTCATCCCGAGCCCTTGCAGCTTCTTCGCCAAGCATCGCCCGATGGCGCCGAAGCCGACGATGCCGACGGTCTGACCTTCCATACGCCGCAGCTTCGGGCCGGCCTGCAGCTCGTAACGCCCTTCCTTTGTCGCTTGATGATAAAAGCCGATTTTGCGCCCCAGCGCAAAAATCGAGGCGAGCGCATGTTCGGCAACTTCAATCAGGCAGTAGTCCGGCACGTTGGTTACGACAATCTTGTGCGCCGTGCAATACTCAACATCAATATTGTCTAGCCCGATGCCGAGCCGCGAAACGATCCTGCAGTTGGGTGCAGCGCCGATCACCGAGCCCGGGACCTTGGCCCAATTCGTCATGATGGCGTCGCAAGGCCCGGCGAGCTTCGCCAACGATTCCGCGTCGGTCTTTGCCTTGTCGGCCACGATCAGCTCGCAATCCCCGTCACCGAGGGTCTTGCGTTCGATATCCAGGTCGGGCCAGGCATAATCAGTCAGCAGGACTTTAAACTTCGGCACGGTGCTGTTTTCCCAAGAGAACGCGAGTAATGTCCGCTCGGAATTGTCCGAGTGAGCGGCATATCCTAACATCTAACTCGTCGCATTCCACCGCCTAGTCCGCCTCACGGAAGTTGCTTTGCTATGAACGATCCTCGCCTCACGCGCCTCGCCGAAACGTTGCTCGATCACAGTTGTCGCGTCGCGCCCGGCGAAAACGTCTTGATCGAGGCGATCGATTTGCCGGAGCCGACGCTGGTCTGTCGGCTCATCGAAATGGCGGCCGCACGCGGGGCTCATCCGTTCGTTACCTGGAAGAATCAGGAAATCTTGCGCAGCCTGTATCGCACGGGCACGGAAGTAAACCTCGGCACGGCCGGCGAACTCGAACGGATGCGCATGCAGCGAATGCACGCCTACATCGGCATTCGCGGCTCCAGCAACAGCAGTCAGTTTGCCGATGTGCCGCACGAGCGGATGGACCTCTACCAGAAACATTGGTGGCATCCGGTACACAGCGAAGTGCGCGTGCCGGAGACGAAGTGGGTGGTGCTGCGCTACCCGACGCCGTCGATGGCGCAAGGGGCCGATATGAGCACGGCCGCATTTGAGGACTTCTACTTCAATGTGTGCACGGCCGACTACGCACAAATGGCCCGCGATCAGGAGCCGCTCGTGCGCCGCATGTGGGACGCCGATAAAGTGCGCCTCGTGGCACCCGGCACCGATCTCACGTTTTCGATTCGGGGAATGAACGTTCGTCCCTGCCACGGCCAGCGCAACATCCCCGACGGCGAAGTGTTCACCGCGCCGATTCGCGACAGCGTCAACGGCGTCATTCGCTACAACGCCGCGTCGCGCTATCAGGGGACGGTGTTTCAGCAGGTCGAGTTCGAGTTTCAGGCCGGCAAGATTGTGCGAGCCACGTGTGCGAACGCGCCGGACGCATTGAACAAGATTCTCGATTCCGACGACGGTGCTCGTTATATCGGCGAATGGTCGATCGGCTGTAACAATCACATTCGCAAGCCGATGCTCGATACGCTCTTCGACGAAAAGATCGGCGGAAGCATCCATCTCACGCCGGGGAACGCCTACGACGAATGCGACAACGGCAACCGCAGCCGGGTCCACTGGGATTTAGTGCTCATTCAAACGCCGGAATACGGCGGCGGCCAGATCTATTTCGACGACGTACTGGTCCGCCAAAACGGTCGCTTCCTGCCGGACGATCTCCAGGGGTTGAACGTCGGGCTATAATATAAGCAGGGCCTTGCCGACGATGCAGCGAGTATCCGTGCCATGCGACTTCCTCTTATACGTGGTGTGATCGAGCGGCGGATGCTCGTCAACTATCGCGTCGAGCCGGACGTGCTCGCTCGGCAATTGCCCGCGCCGTTCGAACCGAAGCTGCAGAACGGCAAGGCTTTGGTCGGCATCTGTTTGATTCGCTTGCGCGGCATCCGACCGCGATTCGTCCCGGAAGCTCTTGGCATACGGAGCGAGAACGCGGCCCATCGCGCCGCCGTGGTTTGGACCGACGCTCAGGGGTTGCGACGCGAAGGGGTCTACATTCGCCGTCGCGACACCGATTCGCGACTCAACGCGCTGGCCGGCGGCCGACTATTTCCCGGCGTGCATTACCACGCGAAGTTTGAGACCGACGAGACGGCGGATCGGCTCATGATCGACGTTGCCGCCGACGACGGTGAAACGCGCGTGCACGTGGAAGCTCGTCTGACGCAAGCATGGCCGGCCGATTCGGTTTTCGCCACCTGCGACGAGGCGTCGCAGTTCTTCGCGGCCGGATCCTTGGGCTACTCGGCGACTTCGGAGCCCGCGACGTTTCAGGGGCTGGAATTGTGCTGCAAGTCGTGGCATGCGGAATCGTTGGCCGTCGACGAAGTGCGTAGCAGCTATTTTGACGACCCGTCGCTTTTTCCGCCCGGCACGATCCACCTCGACAATGCGCTGCTCATGCGCGAGATCGAACACGAGTGGATCGGGCAGGAAGATCTCTGCTGCAGCAGTGCGGCTGTCGTAGCCCCGACGACCAAACCACAACCGCCCGAAGTTCCCGACGAGGCGCCGGTGCCGATCCCCGGCCTGGCCCCTTCTTAACCGGCGCCTTCCCTACGAAGGCGATGTTCAAGGCGTGCCGCATGTATCGCCTTGAATCGTGCATCCGGCGATCGCGCGTAGTATGATGCTCCGCACGTAGTCCTGTTTGTTGAATGAGTCTTCCACACGAAGGTGCCCGACGATGGTGCGTCGCCTATTCGCTTTAGTTCTCCTGGCCGCGGCTTGCACGAATCTTTCCGCCGCGGAAGCCGCCGCACCGGCGAAGCGGCCGAACATTCTCTTCTGCTTCGCCGACGATTGGGGCCGCTATGCGAGCGCCTATGCCTCGGTAGAAACGCGACCGTCGCCCAATCAAGTCGTCAAGACGCCGAATATCGATCGCGTGGCGCGCGAAGGAGCTCTGTTCAAGAACGCCTTCGTCAACGCGCCGAGTTGCACGCCCTGTCGCAGTGCCCTGCTCTCCGGTCAGTATTTCTTCCGCACCGGTCGTGGTGCGATGTTGCATGGCGCCATTTGGGACGCGAGCATTCCGTCGTTCCCGCATTTGATGCGCGACGCCGGTTATCACATCGGCGAAACTTACAAAGTCTGGAGTCCGGGCACACCGAACGACGCGCCGTTTGGCGCCGGGAAGAATGCCTTCGAAAGCGCCGGCGGCAGTTACAACAATTTCTCCGAGAACGCGACAAAGATGGTCGCCGACGGCAAGACGTTTGAACAAGCTCGCGAACAAATGCTGGCCGAGGTGCAAGGCAACTTCGACGCCTTCCTCAAGAGTCGCGAAGGGGACAAGCCCTGGCTTTATTGGTTCGGCCCGACGCTCGTCCATCGCAAATGGGTGAAGGGCTCCGGTAAGGCGCTCTGGGGAATCGATCCGGAAAGCCTGCAAGGGAAGCTGCCGGAGTTTCTTCCCGACGTGCCGGAAATTCGCGAGGACTTCGCCGACTATCTCGGTGAGATTCAAGGTTGGGACGCAGGCATCGGCGTGCTGCTCAAGCAGTTGGAAGCGGCCGGGGAGTTGGAAAACACGCTCATCGTGATTAGCGGCGACCACGGCGCGCCGGGCTTCACGCACGGCAAGTGCAACCTCTACGATTTCGGTACGGGCGTGTCGCTCGTCACGCGGATGCCGGGCTCCAAGCCGGGCCGCGTGATCGACGACTTCGTCAACCTCATGGACTTGGCGCCGACGTTTTGCGAAGTCGGCGGCGTCACGCCTCCAGCCGTGATGACGGGGAAGAGCCTGCTCAACGTTCTCACTTCCGATCAGGCGGGGCAGGTCGATCCGGCTCGCACTTGGGTGGTCACCGGCCGCGAACGCCATGTCGGCCATGCACGGGACGAAAACCTCACCTATCCGCATCGCGCGTTGCGAACGCCCGACTTCCTGTACATTCGCAATTTCCATCCGGAGCGTTGGCCCATGGGAAACCCGCGCGACATTACCGACACGTACGCGCCGTCGGCTGATGCTTTGGAAAACGAAACCTATGCGGCGTTTCCGGATATGGATGCGAGCCCGACCAAGGCTTGGCTCGTCGCGCACCGCAACGATGCGCAGGGGAAGAAGTATTACGACTACGCCTTTGCGAAGCATCCGGGCGAAGAACTGTACGACTTGCGCAAAGACCCGGACCAAGTGCGCAACGTCGCGGACGATCCGGCTTACACGTCGCAAAAACAGGAACTCGCGGCGCGCCTAATGAAAACGCTCACGGACGCCGGCGACCCGCGCGTGGTTCCGCCCGGCGACACGTTTGAGAAGTCGCCGTTTACCGACCCGCCATCGGCGGAAAAGCAACAGCGCGGCGCGAAGAAAAAGCCGCGGGCAAAGGCGGCACAATAGCACCGCCTCACGTGTTTCAATAATGCATGGTGGGCGGCTGGGGCTGGAGCCGAAGGCGAAGCCCCGGTTTACTGGGACATTCCAGTCGACTGGGGCATCACTTTGTTTTGCCGCAGCCCCCCGACGACACAATTTTGAAGAGAACCTCTAGCTCACCGTCGGCTCAACAGGTTTCGGCTTCCCAGGGGGCGGAGGTGCGGGCTGCTTGCGATCGTCGGGACCTCTTCCGCCCGGCTGCGGCTTAAAGCCGGAGCCGCCGCCGTTTCCGGGAAACTTGCCGTCGGGAAACCGGCCGTCGGGCATCTTACCGTCCGGCTGATTGCGAAACGACGGCGGACCGCTGCGGGGATCGCCCGAACCGAACGTGCGCGGAAACGGTCCGAAGCGTCCCGCCGCGGGCTCTTTCCAAAGGCCGCGGCTGCGCAAGTACTCACGTCGCAACTGGCTCTGCATATCGGCCGGAGATAAAGCCAGCAGTCGCTGCCGTTCTCCTTCCGAGAGTTCCTTCTCGAAGAACTTGCGGAGATCATTGTCGTCGATCCGCGCCATGGTCGCGGCCCCTTCTCCGCGATAGCCGACGGACCGTTCGATCGAAATGCGGATCCATTCGGAGAGCAAGGTTTTAGGATCGTCGCCGTCGCGCTCTTTCTCGGCGGCGGCCCAGCGAGCTTGCGCCTGCGGCGAGAGCTTGCTGCGCAATTCGGCCAAGGCTTGCGTCCCGACGACGTCGAACCGCGACGGCCCCGGCCCTCCCTTTTGCGAAATCACGTAGTACATGAGGGCCCAGGTCCGCTCACGCGAGCCCATCGCCTCAAACCGCTCGCGCACGATGGCGGGGAGATTCTCCAGGAGCTTGTCTTGATGGGCGCGCACCTGCGCTTCGAGCCAACCCATGACGACTTTGGAATCGGCGTCGCTGAACACTTGGGCCGATGCCGCCTGTTGTTCGGAGACGATCGTTTGCACACGCTGGAGCCGCGCCGCGGCATCGAGGCCGACGAACATCGCGCTTTGCTGCGGCACGAGCTTCGACTTCCAGCGGAGATAGTCGCGCATGGTCGCGAGTAGCCCCGCTTCGTCGCCGCTATCGGCAAACTCGATCGCCAGCGCGCGCACGCGATCGCGTTCGGACTTCGGCAGCTTTTGGTAGCGTTCGTACTTTGCCGCCAACGCCGCCTTGTCGCCCGCGGGAAGCGCAGCCAACGTAGCTCGACCGTCGGCCGGAGATTGCGCCCGGGAATAGGCCCAGGCCGCCTCGCCGGCGAGAATCGCGAGAATGACCGCGGCTGCCGCGATGCGGCGCTTGGTGCCCCCTTTTGCGGCGGGCGCGGCGAACTCAAGCTGAGCATCATCCCCTGTGCCGGCCGCTTGGGCGCGCGGAGGCGGCAACTCGCTAAAGCTTTTGTTGAGCGACGTCAGGCCGACGTCTTCGTGCGTGGTTTTGCTAGGGTCGCCGTTCATCGTCGCCCCTTTCCGGCAAAGTCAGCTTTGCGTCGCGCAAGCTGCGGAAGAATTCGCCTGTTTCGCCCGGTTCCGTGCGCCCGTAGTCGTCGAGGTGCATGATCACGGGGAGATCTTTGAGCAGGGCATCATCGGCGTGCGGGCGTAGTGCGTCGACGGCGAGAAATCCGCCGAGCGCCGCCGCCAGAACGCCGCCGCTCAGGAGGGCCAAGTCGAACCACCGGTGTCGCGGCTGCGTTTCGGCCGTCGTCAATGCGGCCGCGGCGTCGAGCGTGATCATCTCCACGGTCGATTGCGTGAACTTCGCGCCGACGTCCGATCGCGGGAGCGCATCGAGCAAGTCCCAGGCGCGCTGTTGGCGATGTAGTTCGGCTTGAAGTTGTGCGTCGGCGGAGAGCCGTTGTTCGAAGCGTCCGCGCTCTTCGGGCGCGAGTTCCCCGTCGAGGTAGGCATGCAAGTCGCCAAATTCGTCGGCGCGCGTCGCGGCGATGTCATCGTTCATGACGCCTCCTCCGCGGTTTCCGGTTCGGCCGTGCGCGTCGGGAGTTCTCCCCGTTCCATGTAGGCTTCGAGCACGTCGCGGAGATTGTCGCGCGCGCGCGAAAGAAGCGACTTGACCGCTTGCGGCGACATTCCCATGGTCTCGCCGATTTCGATGTAGCTCATGCTTTCAAACTTACAGAGCAGCACGGCCAAGCGTTGCCGTTCGTTGAGCGTTTCGAGCGCGAGTTGCACGACGTCGCGCATTTCGGCCTTGTCTAATTGGCGCGTCGGCAGGAAGGCGCTCTTGGCTTGAGCCATTTGGTCGAGCGACGGCTGGCTCCAGGCCCCGGTCTCGTCTCCCGCGCTCGGCGTAACGTTTCGTTCCTTGCGCCGTGCCCTGCTCCGTCGGGCGTTGGAGGCGACGTTGTTGGCGATGGTGAACAGCCACGTGGAGAACTTGGAGCCCGGCACATAGCGTTTGCGCGAGCGGTAGATTCGCAAGAAGACTTCTTGGGCCAGGTCTTCGGCCGCATCGCGACGCCCCGTCAGATGCTCGAGCACCGTGACGAGCCGACTTTGATAGCGCAGCATCAGCTTCTCGAACGAGGCGGCGTTGTCGTCGCGCACTTCGAGCATCAACCGCACGTCGGGGTCGCGCAGCTCGTAACTTTGGGCCGACGATTCGCCGACAGACAAAAACGTACCCGTACTTTCGGTGGTGACGTGGCGATGGCAAATGCCCGAGGGCTTGCGCCGTGAAGATGCATCCAGTTTAGGTCAACCGGTGGGTTGAAACCAGCCTGCGGTCGCACAGCCGCACAGTATGCTACCCCGCAGCCGGTCGAAGGTTTCGCCGGCGGGGCACTCGACGCTACTGCTTAACGCCGGCCGCCCCGTGGTCGAGGAGCGTGCGTAGGTGCACGGCGACGCTTGCGGCCAGCGCGTCGAGGTTGTAGCCCCCTTCCAGCACGCTGACGATGCGCCCGCCCGCATGCGTGTCGGCGACCCCCTGCACGAGCTTGGTGAGCTCGATGAAGTCGTCGGTCTCGAGGTCGAGCGAGCCGATCGGGTCGTCCTTGTGTGCATCAAAACCCGCGCTGACGAGCACCAGCTGCGGCTTCATTCGCTCGGCGATTCGTTCGAGCCCCGAGCGGAAGGCGTCGAAGTATTTGGCCCGCGAGGTTCCGTACTCGACCGGCACGTTCACGGTCGTGCCGAGCCCTTTGCCTCGCCCCGTTTCATCGGCTGCGCCGCTGCCGGGATAGAACGGATAGCGATGGATCGACAGGAAGCCGACCTGCTCATCTTCGTAGAATTCGTCCTGCGTGCCGTTGCCGTGATGCACGTCCCAATCGATGACCAGCACGCGGTCGAGGCGCTGTTCGACGAGTGCCGCGCGCGCCCCGACGGCGATATTGTTAAACAAGCAAAACCCCATCGGCGCGTTCTTCAAAGCATGATGGCCCGGCGGACGCACAAGGCAGAGCGCCGATTTATCTTCGCCCTTCATCACGCGCGCTACGGCGTCGCAGACTGTTCCGCTCGCGAGTATTGCGGCATCGTAGGAACCGGCGGAGACGATGGTGTCTTGCTCGATGGAGCCGAGCTTGCCGGCGACGATCGATTCACGGAGTTGACGGACGTAGTCGCGTCCGTGGCAGCGCTCGAGTTGTGCGAGCGTGGCCGGCGTGCAATCGCGTTTTGTGCAGCGCGCGTCGAGTCCGTCGTCGGCCAAACGCTTGACGATCGACTTCAGTCGGGCCGGGCACTCCGGATGCCGGCCGGTCTCGTGATTCAAAAAGCGTGCGTCGGAATAGAGGAGCGTCATGGCGATCGGTGCTTCAAACGTAGATTCGCATCGGTCATTCTGAGGGACGTAAAAAGTTCTACCATACTGCCGCGCGGCGTGTTAAGTTGGCCGTTCTCCCGCCTACACTCCCGCCCGGTTTATCGGAGTTCCGACAATGCGCATCTCCGTCGCCTTGCTCGCCGCCGGCTTCGTCGGCATGTTCGGCTTCGCACTTCATGCCGCTCTGCAGCCCGAGAAGCCTGTCGCGCCGACCGGCCTTCCCGGAGCGCGAGCGATGATCGATGCCGCAAAGTACCCGACGTTGCAAGCGGCTCTCGACGCGGTGCCCGTGGAAGGGGGCGTCGTCGAACTCCCGCCGGGAACGTTTGAGATCACGGAGCCACTTGAAGTTCTGCGCGGCGATACATTGATTCGCGGCAGCGGCGCGGCGACCCATATCGTCAACAAGAACGAAGCCGGTGAATCGGCGCTCGTCGTGCGGCATCCGGAGTTTCCGGAGAAAAAGGAAGGCAAGTTCCGCAATTGGCGCGTGCAAATTGCCGACCTGCGGATCACCGGCAACGAGAAGAGCGGACACGGGATCGAAGCCAATTACGTGCAAGAAATCTTCATTCACGGCGTGACCGTGAGCAACCACGGTAAGCACGGTATCTACCTCGATTATTGTTACGAAGACCCTCGCGTGAGCGACTGCCTCATCACGTACAACAAAGCGACGGGACTCGAAATCATCGGCTGTCACGATATCGTCGTGTGCGGCAACCATTTCGAAGAGAATCTCGACGCCGTGCGCTGTATCGACGCCTACAACTTGTGCATGACCGGCAACAATGTGGACGACCACTTGCGGCATGGCGTGGTGATCGAGAACACGTACGGCTCCGTCGTCAGCGGTAACATGATCGAAGAATGCCAAGACACCGGCATCATCCTCGACCGCGACTGCTACGGCATCACGCTCAGCGCAAACGTGATCGCGCATGAAATGAAGTGCGGCATCGACCTGCGCGACGCTCACGGCTGCGCCGTCACGGGCAACAGCTTCCCATTGGTGCACAAGCGTGCCGTGGTCATCGGCAAGCAAAGCGGCCGGATTCCGGTGGTGGGCAACGCGTTTAGCGATTCGTACATCGGCACGGCCCAAACCAAGCGACCGGTGCTCGATGATCCCGCCGGCGGTCTCGTAATTGAAGGGGCCCGTGACGTTACGGCGGTCGCCAATACGTTCACCGGACTGTCGGTCGACGCCGTGCAACAACCGGAAACGGGCGAGAACATCGTCGTCGAGTTGAATATTGATGTCGACAACGGCCCGAAAAAGGCCGCCAAGAAAGAATAGGCTGATACATATCAGGATACCGGGTAGCTACGCCATGAAGTTATCAAAGTTTGCGATCGCGCTGGTGGTTGGTTGGACGATGTGCGCGAATGCGTTTGCCGCAGGGCCGCGCAACACCGGCCCGTGGAACATCGCGGAGCTCACGCCGACGCCTACCGCCGAGTTCGGCAAGGAAAGCACCGGCGTGCAGGAAGTGTATTACGACAACGTGCCGCTGAAGGGGAAACCGACGCGCGTGTTTGCGTATTACGCGAAGCCCGCCGAAGGAGAAGGCCCGTTCCCGGCGATGCTCTGCGTGCATGGCGGGGGTGGTAAGGCGTTCGCCGAGTGGGCGCGGCTTTGGGCCAAACGGGGCTACGTGGCGCTGGCCATGGATCTCGCCGGTAAGGGGCCGGACGGCAAGCCCCATGCCGACGCCGGACCCGACCAGGACGATGACGGCAAGTTCGGCGAGTTTACACGCGACGGCGTGCGCGACATGTGGAGCTATCACGCAGTGGCGGCTGTCGTGCGCGGCCATTCGCTGCTCGCGTCGCTACCGGAAGTGGATAAGAACCGCATCGGCATCACCGGCATCTCGTGGGGCGGCTATCTCACCTGTATCGTCGCGGGAATCGACGAGCGGCTGAAGGTCGCCGTGCCGGTTTACGGTTGCGGCTTTCTCGGCGACAACAGCGCCTGGCTCGGCCGGTTCTCGAAGATGACGCCGGAGTGTCGCAAGCTCTGGCTTGAAGAGTTCGACCCTTCGCGCTATCTGCCGGGCGCGACCTGCCCGATGCTCTTTGTGAACGGCACGAACGACTTCGCTTATCCGTTGGATAGCTATCAGAAGTCGTACAACTTGCCGCAAGGGGCGGTGACGCTCTGCATCCGCGTGAAGATGCCGCACGGCCATTCTTCCGGATGGCTGCCGGAAGAGATCGGGATGTTCGTCGACAGCGTCCTCAAGAAGAGTTCGCCGCTGCCGCGCATTGGGCCGATGGAAATCGTTGAAGGGAACGTCTCGGCATCGACCGGCGGCCCGGCATCGATCAAACAGGCGGAATTGAACTACGCCGTGGCGAGCGGGCCGTGGCAACATCGCGTTTGGAAGAGCGTGCCGGCCATCTTGGGGCGCGGCACGGTGCGAGCGACGATACCGGCGGCTCGACCGCTGGTGATGTATCTCAACATCACCGACGAGCGGGGAGCTCTCGTGAGCTCGCCGCACGTCGTGTTGTTGAAATAGCTTGGCTCAGGTAGGACGTTATCCGCCGAACTCGCCGCGGCGGCGTTCGAGTTGGCTTTGCAGCCGTTGCACGATCGAACTGTGCATTTGGCTGACGCGGCTTTCGGAAAGATCGAGCGTGGCTCCGATTTCCTTCATCGTCAATTCCTCATAGTAGTAGAGGATGATGATGAGCCGTTCGTTACGGTTGAGCCCCTTCGTGACCAGCCGCATCAGGTCGCTCTTTTGAATGCGACGCGTCGGGTCTTCGCCCTTCTTGTCTTCGAGAATGTCGATCTCGCGGACGTCCTTGTAGCTGTCGGTCTCGTACCACTTCTTGTCGAGCGAGATCAGGCCGACGGCGTTGGCCTCGACCATCATCTTCTCAAGTTCCCCGACGCTGATTTCGAGGCGTTGCGAGAGTTCGATTTCCGTTGGCGTGCGGCCGAGTTTCGCTTCGAGCGTCTTCAGCGCTTCGTTGAGCTTGCTGGCCTTCGAGCGGACGAGGCGCGGTACCCAATCCATCGTCCGGAGTTCGTCGAGCATGGCGCCGCGAATACGCGGAACGCAGTAAGTTTCAAACTTCACGCCGCGCGTCATATCGAACGCGTCGATGGCGTCCATCAGTCCGAAAACGCCGGCCGAGATTAAGTCGTCGAGCTCGACCCCTTCCGGAAGTCGGGCCCAAATGCGCTCACCGTTGTATTTGACGAGCGGCAGATATTGCTCAACCAACCGGTTGCGATAGTCCTGGTTCTCTTGGTCGGCTTTAAATGCTTCCCAAACTTGCGCAATATCGTCTAAGGCGACCGTGGCCATGCAATCCTCCGTGAATGCCGCTGAATCCAAACTTTTCGGACGAGCTTCCTGCTCGCACCGCGAGTGCCGCTCCGACGAGCAGCTCTCAACTTCCTATCACCATCACTAGCATCGAGCAGTCCGCAAGACCCAAGGGCCGTGTGAACATGCTGTGTATTGTTTCAACCAAATCGGTTGATTCTTCGTTTCGTCGTTACTTGCCCGGCTTCTTCGTGGCGGCCATCTGATCTTTGAATCGCGCCGCGACTCCCTCTTCCACCATCCACAAGCCGATTCGTCCCGCGACTGCACCCAAAACTGCAAACAAGATCAAGCTCGCAACGGCTCGCGGTAAAACGTTCGTCGCGTCTCCTCCCACGGCCCATCCGCGCATCACGGTGATCGTGAAAGCGATGGAGCCCAGAATTCCGGCGAACTGGCGATGCACCGTCGACTACTCCGTCCGTCCTGAACTTTCGTTCGGCCGCCGGTCGCAAATTATGCAACCGGCAAAGTTTGCCGGCGGTTTCGCGAGTTTGGCTATCGGCGGTGTGTCTGTGTATCGACATCGCAGGTCTGAGTGATTAGTGAAAACCGATGATTTCGAAGAAGTTAGGAAATTAAGTCAGGCCGGAGGATGCGCCGAGATTACTCGCGCGGCGTCAAAGCTCGCGGATCGAAGTGAATATGAAGCGGCGATTCCGCGTCGAGCAATCGCGCAACCTCGGTCGCCAAGCGGTCAATTCCGATCGACGCCGCCCCTTCAGGCGCATTAATGAGGAAGGGTTGCTGTTCGGCGGCGGCGCGCGGAACGCACGGATCAAAAGGTAGGAAGCCGGCCGACGAAAGCTGCATCCCAAGAAATCGCCGGCAAGCTCGGTCGAGCCGTTCGTGCACGTCGGCCGCGGCGATTTCGTCGGGAGCGCAATTTGCAATGCAGTAGATCGGCGCACGCGGCGTTTGGTCTTGGCAGATCAACTTCACAGCCGCGTAGGCGTCCATCACGGCGACCGTGTCGGGATGCGTCACCAAAAGGACCAAATCGGCCGCTTCCCAGAAAGCTCGCATGACGCGGCCGCTGCCGCTGCCGGCATCGAGCAAGACGACGTCTGCGTGGGGACCCAACGCTTCTAACTGAGTGAGCATCCGCTCTTGCGCTTGCGGCGTGCAATCCGCCGGGTCGGTGAGGCCGCGCGTTGCAGGCAGCACCTGAATTCCGCCGGGACCGAGCTGTAAAACTTCGTGCACCGTGCGTCGGCCCGCCAAAACATCGGCGGCTCCGTAACGTTCGTCGATCCTACAAAGGCTCGCACAATCCGGTCCGGCGAAATCGGCATCGACTAGCACGGTGCGGCGCCCGTCGCGCGCTAAAGCGACGGCCAGGTTCACGGCGACGGTCGTCGTACCGACGCCCCCCTTGCCGCCGGCAACTACGATAAGCTTTGGCGGCGGCGCATCGTGGAGCCCACCTCGCCCGCTTTGTAGCACGAGTTTTCTCAAATCATTTGCTTGGTCAGGCATCATGGCCGCACCGCTTCGATAATCAGAACTTCGATCCCGCCGTTTGTTCGTAATCTCTTCCGCATTAGCGTAGCGCGTTCGCCACCGAACTGCGGCCGCTCGTCGGAAGGTCGAGTCCCAAGACGCCGCAGGCCAATCGCACGGCATCGGCAGGAGCGATATCATCGGGCACGCTTTGGCCGTCAGTCAGATAACTCAGCGGCAATTTCCGCGTACTTAGCAACGGCAGTAAGTGTCCGAGTCCCGCCGCTTCGTCGAGTTTCGTAAGCAGCAAATGCGTCGTGCCGACCGCCGAGAACTGCTTTGCCGTTTTCTCGAGCGACGCCGCACCGGCCGTAGCGCTGAGCACCAAATGCACTTCGTCCGCCGCCGCCTCCAGCAGGAAGCTCTTCAATTCCTGAATTTTGACGTCGTCGTGAGGGCTACGACCGGCCGTATCCAACAGCACCAGATCCATCGACGACAAACTGTTGACCGCATCACGCATTTCGCGCGGTGTGCTGACGACATGCATCGGCAGATCGATAATGTCGGCATAGGTGCGAAGTTGTTCGACGGCGGCGATCCGATACGTATCCACAGTGATCAAGCCGACTCGCTTCTTTTCGCGAAGCCGGAAATTTGCCGCCAATTTGGCAATGGTCGTCGTCTTGCCGACGCCGGTCGGTCCGACCAAAGCCACCAATCGTCGACGACCCGACTCCACGCGAATGGGTCCGCTTACGGCAATATCCGCTTCGATCATGCGCGCGAGTCGTGAACGGAGCATGATCGTATCTTCGCGTTCGCCTTCCGTGGTTTCACGGCGCAAACGCTCTACCAAATCGCGAGCTACGCCGTCGCTTACTTCCGCTTCAATCAAGTCGGTGTAGAGCCGGAACAACGATTCCGGCAGTTCCTGATGGCCCGTCCCGCGCGTTCGCCGGCAAAGATCGGCCACCAGAGCCTGGAGTTCGCTGATTTGTGTTTTTACTTCCTCGGCGGCTTGATGGGGGACGTGTGATCGCGGAGGAGCGCTTGCCGATGATTCATACGTGACGCCGCCGACTTCCGCGACGGCTGCACGACGTGGAGACGGCTGCGGCTCGGCGGCCTTGCGCGCATGGGGAGTCGTCAAATCGAGGCCCTGATCGCTTGTCTTGCGGTTCGCAAAGCGGCTCGGCACGTTCACTTCTAGGGCGGCAGTCACCTCGATGCGTCGCATGCCCGGAAGCCACTTGAGTAGCCCGCTCGTGCCGATTTCGCGCGTGTGCAACACGGCGGCCGTCGGCCCGAGGTCGCTTCGCACCATGGCCAAAGCTTCCTGCATCGTTGCAGCTCGGTAGGTTTTCACTTCCATGCGATACCTCTCCCCTGAAACAGACGAACAACCTGGTTACTTCCCTGCGTCCGACACCATCGCCACGGATTCGATCGCCGTATCACGCGTCACTTCGTTGTAGCTCAGCACTACCAACTGAGGCAGATGCGACGTCGACATCTGCTTCAGCGCCGCGCGAATCTGCGGGCTCACCAACACGATCGGTTGACGATTGTGCGTCGTAAGTTTTTCCAACTCTTTCGCAATCAGCTTGCAAGTAATCTCGATTGCTTGCGGCGACATGCGAATGAACATGCCGCGCTCGGTCTGCTCGAAACCGGCGCGAATACGATCTTCCAAGGCGGGGTCGAGCGTGACGACGAACAACCGCTTTTCGGCGTCGCGGTAGCGAGTGCAAATGGTGCGGGCCAACTTGTGGCGCACGAATTCCGTCAGCAGTTGCGGGTCTTTAATACGACCGGCGTGATCGCCGAGCGTTTCGAGAATCTTGGCAAGTTGGCGAATCGGTACTTGTTCGCGGAGCAACGTCTGAAGCACCTGCTGCACGTCCGATAGTTTCATCATGCCCGGTACAAGTTCGTCGACGACGGCGGGGGAAGTCGTCTTGAGCTGATTGATGAGATGCTTCGTGGCGTCGCGAGTGAGGATTTCATCGCCGTAGCGTCGGACCGTTTCCGTAAGATGCGTCGCCAGCACGCTCACCGGCTCGACGACGGTGTACCCCTTCATTTCCGCCTGTTCGCGTATCGACGCTTCGATCCAGAGCGCCCTGGTGCCGAAGGCCGGTTCGCGCGTTTCGAGCCCTTGGATTTTTCCGGTGACGGCGCCCGAGTCGATTGCAAGGAGCATGCCCGCGTAAACGGTGCCTTCCGCGACGCCGGCGTCGGCGATCTTGATTCGATAGCTGTTCTGCTCGAGCCGCATGTTGTCGCGAATGCGTACTTTGGGCATGACGATGCCCATTTCCATTGCCACGTTTTGCCGAACGCGCTGCACGCGATCGAGCAAATCGCCGCCGCGGTTCGGATCGGCCAAGCGAATCAATCCGACGCCGATCTCCACTTCCATCGGGTCGACGTTCAACAGGTCTTCGATCTTCTCTTCCTTCGGCTTCTTGTCGGCCGCCGTCTGCGCAGTTTCTTCGGCCTTTTTCGTAGACTCCGCTTTTCGTGTCAGCGTGAGTGCAAAGCCGATGCAGCCGACGGCGATCGTGAGCAGCGGCACCTTGGGAAGGCTCGTGAAAACGAGCATTCCCAAGAAGCCGCCGGTGACGAACAGCGCTTGCGGACGGGCCAACAATTGGCCGACAAATTGCGCGGGCAAGTTGGAGTCGGTGCTGCTGCGCGTGGTCAGCAAACCGGCCGCCAACGAGATCAAGAAGGCGGGCACCTGGCTGACGAGACCGTCGCCGATCGTGAGCTTGGTAAAAATATGAGCCGCTTCACCGAGCGTCATACCGCTTTCGAACATGCCGATGAAGAGTCCGCCGACGATGTTTACGATCGTGATGACGATGCCCGCGATGGCGTCGCCGCGCACGAACTTACTAGCACCGTCCATAGCCCCGAAAAAGTCGGCTTGGGCCGTGATTTCTTCGCGACGTCGTTTTGCTTCGCGCTCGTCGATCACTCCGGCATTCAAGTCGGCATCGATCGCCATTTGCTTGCCGGGCATACCGTCTAACGCGAAGCGTGCGGCGACTTCGCTGATGCGCGTCGCACCTTTCGTAATCACGATGAACTGAATCAAGACGATGATCACGAAAATGATAATGCCGACGACGACTTTATCTCCGGCGACGAACTCTCCGAACGTCCGTACGACTTCGCCCGCGGCGTCGAGCCCATGCGATGCGCCGCGCGTCAGAATCAAGCGCGTCGTGGCGACGTTAAGCACCAGCCGACCGAGCGTCGTCGCGAGCAAGAGCGAAGGAAAGACGCTGAATTCCAACGGCGTGCGCACGTAGATGGTCGTGAGCAGCATGATCACGGCAGTACTGATGTTCACCGCGAGCAGCACGTCCAAAAGCGCAGGGGGCAACGGGACCATGATCACCAAAATGGCGGCGATCAGGCCGATCGGAAGCACTAAATCGAGAGCCCGCGCCGACGGCGAACGTGTGCCGGCAGCGGGAACGGGGGGTGGCATCCCTGCCTCGGAAGCGAGCGGTTGGAATTGCGAGAAATGCGGACGCGAAGTGGGTCGGGAAAGTACTTCAACCGCCGGCAAGTGTCCAGGTCAAACTCTTCCGCCACGCCGGCGCGTCGTGCCGGCATCCCTTTCTGAAAGCGATGCAGCATGCCTTCTGCCGGCAGCATGCAGCCGTCGGGCTACCCCAGTTCCTCTTCCCCGACCCAAATCGATTTGTTTTAAGTTGCCCGACGCCGCAAGACGATCAACCGCGCGGCGACGCTTTGTCGTTCGCCGGTTTCGAGTCGCTTGGCTTCTTAGGTATTGCCTTCGATCATGTTCCGACGGTTCGCGTCATTCACGATGCTTGTACTCGTTGCGTCGACCGGTTGCGGTCAGGCGTCAAGCGACACGGCATCGTCGCGTGCGTTGGTTCGCGAAGTTATTCTGCCGTCGGCATCCGCGACTGCACCCGTCGCGATCGCCCCGGCTCCTTCAGTTCCCGCCGGCATCACGTTTCTCACGGATTACGACGCCGCCCTTACTACGGCCCGTCAAGAAGGGAAGCCGCTGTTCCTCTTCTTTGGAGCGCAATGGTGCACGCATACGCAGCGGATGGTCGGAGAACTGCCGGCGGATCCCGTCGTGGCGAAGCTTGCCGGCGACTTTGTCTGCGTCCGGCTCGACGTCGATGCGGCGCCAAAGCTTTGTGAGGAGTACCGCGTCAGGGCCTACCCGACGTTGATTTTAGCCGCACCCGGCGGCGTCGTGCTCCAGCGCCTCACCGGTTTGCAAGCGTCGCGCGACGTCGCCCTCGAAATGTCGGCGGCCCTCACGGCCGTGGCCAATCGCTTTCCCGCCACCGCAGGCACGATTCAACGCTAGCGGGGCCGGTTTCGCGGACGGGCAAGCGCGGGTACGATAGCGGGCATCCTACGTCGCCCGCATGCCTTTGCTATCGTCGCCATGTCCTCGTCTTCCCCTTCGCCGATTGTGACTCCTCGTCCCGCCGGTAAGCAGGCGTCCGCCAAGAAAGAGCGGAAGTGGATGCCGCGCATGTGGATCGGCATGTGCTTCGGCACATGGATGGCCTTTCTCATCCGCAACAGGTTTCGCGTCAGCCCGAATCTGGCCTATAAGGCCGTGCTGATCACGATTGTGAGTTTGCTAAATTCCGGCATGTGGTTGCTGGAATGGATCATGCTTGGTTGGGCCATTCGTCGGACGAAGATCGATCCGCGCCCGTTGATCGTGCTCGGCCACTGGCGTAGCGGCACTACATGGTTACACGAACTGCTCGGCCTGGATCCGCAGTTCACGTCGCCGAGCACCTATCAGGCGATGGCCCCCAATCATTTCACAATCTCGAAATGGTGGGTGACGCGACTTTTCTTTTGGTTGCTCCCTTCGCGCCGGCCCATGGACAACATGCCGATGGGTTGGGACCGCCCGCAAGAAGACGAGTTCGCGCTGTGTAACGTCGGTACGCCGTCGCCATATCTCACGATTGCGTTCCCCAATCAACCGCCGGCGTTTGAAGAGTTTCTCACGTTGAAAAACGTCGATGAGGCGGCACGTACGCAATGGAAGAACTCGCTGCGCCACTTTCTGCAAAAGGTGACGTTCGTTCATCGGAAGCGGCTTATTATCAAATCGCCTCCGCATACGGCACGCGTCCGCACATTGTTGGAACTGTTTCCCGAAGCGCGGTTCGTCTATTTGGTGCGCGATCCGTTCGTATTGTTTCCGTCGACCGTGCATCTTTGGAAGCGGCTCTACGAAACACACGGCCTGCAAGTGCCGAACTTCCAAGGGCTCGAGGAGCATGTGCTTACAACCTTTATGCGCATCTTCGAAAGTTTCGAAGCCGATCGGGCGCTGATTCCGCCAGGCCGCTTATATGAAGTGCGCTACGAGGATCTGGTGGCCGACGCTCCGGCCCGAATGGCCGAGCTTTACCGGCAACTCGAACTTGGCGACTACGAAGCGGTCCGCCCCGCGGTGGAATCGTATTTGGCGCAGAATTCCGACTATCAAACGAACCGCTACGTGCTGAGTGATGCCGATCGTGAGGCGGTGAGTACGCGCTGGCGGCCGTTTATCGAGAAGTACCGCTACTAGTAACTAGCAGCGAGGGGCCAGTTTGGCAGCGAAGTTGACGTAAGCTTCCCCGTCGTAAAGCTTTCGGCGGCCCTCGGGAATTCGTGTAAGACTCCGGCCCCGGCGCGGTATTTCCCGTTAGCCGCGTCGTGGCGTGGTAACAGGCAAGTTGCCGTTCAAACGTTTCCATTATCGAGGAAGTCGCAAATGTCGCAGAAACTTGCAGGCAAAGTGGCGGTGATCACCGGCGGCAGCACGGGTATTGGGCTGGCGGCGGCGAAGCTCTTCGTCGCGGAAGGAGCCTATGTCTACATCACGGGTCGCCGCCAAGCCGAACTCGACGCTGCCGTGAAGGACGTCGGCAAGAACATCACTGCCGTCCAAGGAGACGTCGCCAAAGGAGAGGATCTCGATCGTCTCTACGCCCAAGTGAAGAAGGAGAAGGGGCGAGTCGATGTCGTTTTTGCCAACGCGGGCATCGGCGAACTCATGCCGCTCGAAGCCGTTACGCCGGAGCACTACGAGAAAATCTTCGGCGTAAACGTGCGCGGTCTCCTGTTCACCGTGCAGAAGGCGCTCGCCTTGATGCCCGATGGCGGCTCTGTGGTGCTCACCGGATCGGTCGCAGGTATACGCGGCAATGCAAGCTTCAGCGTTTATAGCGCGACCAAGGCGGCGGTTCGTTCGTTTGCTCGCACCTGGACTTCCGACCTAAAAGATCGCAAGATTCGGGTGAACGTCGTAAGCCCCGGCCCGATCGACACGCCGATCTTGGAACCGATCCCGAAGGAGGCGGTCGCCGGGTTTATCGCCCAAGTGCCGATGGGCCGCATCGGCCGCGCCGAAGAAGTTGCCAATGCAGCGCTCTTCCTCGCCTCCGATGATGCGAGCTACATCACGGGGACCGAAATCTTCGTGGACGGCGGGTCGGGGCAAGTCTAAGAGAATGCGGCGAGTCGACTGCGGAGTGCGGAACGGCGGCGCACCGTCCGCTTTTCGTATTCTGCAGTCGTCTCACACCGAGTCGCCGCGGCATTCTTTAAGCACGAAGCCGCCGTCGACGCGAAGCACCGTGCCGGTCACGTAGTCGGCGTCGTCGGAACAGAGGAAGGTTGCGGCCCGGCCGATGTCTTCCGGTTGGCCGAGCCGGCCCCAAGGGAGCTTGGCCGCGGCTTCTTTCATTTTCTCGACGCCGAATGCTTCGCGCTCGCCCGGGGTGTCGATCCAGCCCGGCTCGATGATGTTGACGTTAATATGGTGCTTGTTCAGCTCGGCGGAGATTGTGAGCGCCATGTGATTCAACCCCGCCTTAGCCGCGTTATACGCGACACTTCGCCCATACGGCATCTCGGCGTGTACGCTGGAGATGAACACCATTTTTCCTTGGCAGGCGTCGCGCGGCAGGCGTGAAACGTCGACCATGTGCCGCGCCGTGAGTTGGGCCATATGGAAGCCCGCGGTGAGCGTGCCGTTGATTACCATATCGAAATCGGCCGGATCGTACTCCAGGAACGCATTGCGTTTGCTCCGCGCCGGGTTGCTCACAAGGATATCGATCCGCGGCGCGAATTCGAGTGCGGCGGCCAAGAGTTGTTCGCAACCGGCGCGCGAGTGGGCATCGGCGCCGATGGCGAGGCAGCGCACGCCGAGCGCTTCGATTTGGCGCTGGGCATCCACTAAGTCTGGGCTGCCGGGACGGTCATTGATAACGATACAGGCCCCCGCGCGAGCCAGTTCCAAGGCGCAACCGAGCCCGATGCCGCGCCCCGCACCTGTCACAAGCGCGGTCTTGCCGGAAAGTTTCATGTTGCGAAATTCTCTCGATGATAGACTGCGGCGGGCGTGAACAAAGTTAGGCGAGAATGTCTTTTACAACGCGGCCGTGGACGTCGGTGAGCCGGAAATCGCGGCCGGCGTACCGATACGTCAACTTCTCGTGATCTAGGCCAAGCAGGTGCAGGATTGTCGCGTGCAGGTCGTGAATGTGCATCTTATTTTCGACGGCGGCGAAACCATGTTCGTCGGTGGCTCCATAGCGGATGCCTCCTTTCACGCCCCCGCCGGCCATCCACATGGTGAAGCCGTCGGCGTTATGGTCGCGGCCGTCGGCAACGCTGCGGGAGTTCGTCGTGCCCGGCGTGCGGCCGAACTCTCCGCCCCAGACCAAGAGCGTGTCGTCGAGCAAACCGCGGCGAGCCAAGTCGGCGATGAGGGCGCCCATCGGCTTGTCCGTGGCCTTCGCGTTCTCCGAATGCAGCTTGCGGAGACTCTCGTGCTGATCCCAGTTGTCTTTCGTGATCTCGACAAATCGCACGCCGGCTTCCACAAAACGCCGCGCCAGCAAGCATTGCCTTCCGAAGCTATCGGTCGGTTTGCCGTCGCCGATGCCGTATTCGTTGAGCGTCGCTTGCGTTTCGTCGGAGATATCCATCAGTCGCGGAGCGGCGCCTTGCATGCGGAAGGCTAATTCGTACGACTCGATGATTCCTTCCAGTTCGGGGTTGATCGGCTCCGCGGCGAGCCAGCCCTTGTTCATGGCCTGTACCAGATCGAGCTGCCGGCGTTGTACGTCGGCCGACCAGCGCTTGTTGGCGATGTGCGACAATGAGACTTTGGCCATCGACGCGCCGGAGCCGCCGATTCGCGTTCCTTGATACGGTGCGGGCAAAAAGGCGCTGCCGTAGTTCTGTGCGCCGCCGAACGAGTTGCTCGGGTTTACCGTGATAAATCCCGGCATCTCTTGGTTCTCGGATCCGAGACCGTAGAGCACCCAGGCGCCGACGGAAGGACGCACGAAATTCGTGCTCCCCGTGTGCCATTGCACCGTGGCAGGCGCGTGGTTCGGCGTGTCGGCGTGCATCCCGTTTAGCAAGCAAAGCTGATCGGCCTGTTTCGCCAGATGGGGAAACAACTCAGAAATCCAGTGGCCCGACTCGCCGTGTTGCGCGAACTTCCAAGGCGACTTCAGCCAGACGCGGTCGCCGCCGACGTCCTGCCGCGGCGCCGGTTTGCCGTCGTCCTTGGTGAGTTGCGGTTTGTGGTCGAACGTATCGACCTGCGACGGCCCTCCCTGCATGAACATGAAGATCACGCGTTGGGCACGGGCTTTATAGTGCGGCGGCCTGGCGATCAGCGGATTGGCGTCCCCGGCGGCCTGCGCGTGCCGGGCGCCGTGCTCCATAGCACAAAGCCCGGCGAGTGCCGTGTAGCCGAAGCCCGCGGCCAGCGATTTGAGCGCATCGCGTCGATTGCAATCGTGCGAAATGGGAGTATGCGTCATGGGATGGTCTCACGAAGAACGGCGACGACTAGCGGATATAGCGAAACTCTCCGGCGCTGAACAACGCTTGGCACAAAGATATCCAAGCCTCACGGCCGGCCGTCATCACGCCGCCGCCGACTTCCGCTTTGCGCAGTACGAGATACTCCAGCGCCTGACGCCCTTCCTCAGGTCGCGGCGTACGGGACATCGTCAATTGGTACGCCCAATCCAAACGTTGCTCATCGGTGATACCGGATTTCTGCAAGAGTCGTTCCGCGAAAAGCCGAGCCTGATCGGAGACGAAGCGACTATTCATTAGGAACAACGCCTGCGGGGCGACGATCGTCACTTCGCGTCGGCCCGTCACCAAGCTTGGATCTGCCATATCGAACAGTGCGAGCGTTTCCGGCACGTTGCCGCGCAGCATCGGCAGATAGACGCTGCGGAAGCGATACGACTCATCCGCGGCGAGGATCTTGGCGCTCGAGCCGAGTTCCAGGTTGTTGATCGTAAGCGTCGTCGAACCTTGCGGCCGTGCCGTTTCCAATGTGCCGGATGCGAATAGCAACGCGTCGCGCAAGGCCTCCGCTTCCAAGCGTTGCGGCGCATAGCGCCAGAGCAGGCGATTGTCGGGGTCTTGGGCATAGGCGGCCGGCTCCGCGCGGCTCGACATCTGATAGGCGCGGTTCAATACCATTTCACGCAACATCCGTTTGACGCTCCAACCTTCGTCCATGAAGCGCACGGCCAAATAGTCGAGCAGCTCGGGATGCGTTGGTTTGTCCCCCAGTAGGCCGAAGTTGTCGGTCGACTCGACGAGTCCGCGCCCGAAGAGGTGTTGCCAGAGCCGGTTAACCATTACACGCGCGGTCAGCGGATTCTCTCGCGATGCAATCCAACGGGCCAACTGCAGCCTACCGCTTTCGTGCGAGGCGATCTTCGGCGAATGCTCATCGGTGAGAACTGACAAGAAGCCGCGCGGGACGACCGGCCCGAGCGCGTCGACCTCGCCGCGAATGCGCAGCGCGTAATCAGCGGGCTTTCCGTCTCGAACGGTCATTGCGAATCGCGGGCCGTGTGCGTCGTCCTCGGCTTCGGCTCGCAGTGCGGCAAGATTTTCCGCCGCCAGCTTGATCGCCTGAGCCGCCGCAGCTTTCAGCGCAGGGTCTTTCTTCCTATTGGCCGTTCGATTCAGCGATTCTGCTTCCGAGGCCTGTTGCTCCGCGTCGCTAATCAGCTTCTGCAATTCACGGCTCCGTTCGGCCGCCGGCCCTTCGAGAACCGCGGCGTCGGAGTAAGCAAACGAGCGAAAGAGCGGCCTCACGCCGGGAAGATTCTCCGTGCTCTGAAAGATGCCGATCAATGCGTAGTAATCGGTCTGCGGGATGGGATCAAACTTGTGATCGTGGCAGCGCGCACAGCCCGCCGTGCTGGCCAACATGGCGCGGCACACGGTGTCGAGTTGATCATCGGCCACGTCGAGGGCGAATTGTTCGGGTTTGCGCTCGGTGAGCGACTTGGGCCCGATCGTCAAAAACCCGGTTGCGATCCGGCGACGGTTTCGCTCGGCGGCGGTTTCGTCGGTCGAGGTCGGGAGAAGGTCGCCTGCGATTTGCTCACGCAGGAATTGATCGTACGGTAGGTCGGCATTGAAAGCGTCGATCACATAGTCGCGATAGCGCCACGCCATACGATAAGGAACGTTTCGTTCTTTTCCGGACGACTCGGCGTAGCGGGCAATGTCGAGCCAGTGCCGTCCCCAGCGCTCGCCAAAGTGCGGGCTCGCGAGCAAGCGATCCACTACATGCTCCACCGCCTGGGGCGATTGGTCGGCGGCGAAAGCCGAGAGTTCATCAGGCGTCGGCGGCAGACCGGTAAGTTCCAGGGTTAAGCGTCGTAACAGCGTATTGCGGTCGGCGTCGCCGGCGGGAGCCAATCCTTCGGCTTCGAGCCGAGCCAGCAGGTAGCGATCGATTTGATTGAGCGGCCACGCATGGTCCTTTACCGCGGCCGGCGGCACGATGCGCGGCGGTTGAAACGCCCAGTGTTTGCGTCCAGCCTCCATGTCGATGCCGGCGGCCACGGGCGCTTTGCCGTCGCGCGGATCGATCGCACCATGATCGATCCAGGCCGCGAAGTCGGCGATGACGTCGTCGGGCAACTTTCCCTTCGGCGGCATTTCAAGAGTTTCGAAACGAAGCGCTTCCATGAGCATGCTTGCGCGGCTATCTCCCGGCACGATCGCCGGACCGGAATCGCCGCCGCGACGGACGCCGTCGCGCGTGTCGAGATATAGGTTTGCCTGAACGATCTTGGACTTTTCGGAGTGGCATTCGTAGCACTGCCGCGCCAATACGGGCCGAATCTTCTTCTCGAAAAATTCGACGCCGGCCTTGTCTTCCTTCGCTGCGGCAAAGGAATGATCGGTTCGTACGAAGACGATGAGCGCGACGACCAATGAGGCGAGCAGTCTGCCGGAGAGACGGAATCGTTGCCTCATCGTGCCTCGCTCAATTTGCATTCGAGAAGAATTGGTTCGCCGAAGCCGCAGGGCTTACTGCTTGACCGTTACGCGCAACGGTTCGCCGCAGTAGCTCATTTTCATGACGAAGTTAATCGACGCCTGCGCCATGACGGGCACCAATTGCTTTTCGGCCGGCGGGGCATCCTTCGCGGCAGTGAGCGTGATGTAACCCGTCGTTTCTTTGGCGGTCAGCAGCGTCTTGCTCTTCTTGTCGTCGATCGTCACACCCTTCGGCAAGCTGTTACCGAAAGGGCTCGCCAAGTGGCGATAGATCAGGTCGAGCGTCAGGTTTTTCTCGAAGCCGGCGCCGCGTTCGACGGTAATTTCAAACTTCTGCGACTCGCCCGGCTTGAGCGTGATCTCCGTCGGCGACACCTTCACGGAAACGACGTCGAGCGGTTCGCAGACGTTGACGAAAAAGCGATCGACCGGAAAGTGCCCCCGTCCGCCGCCGGGCTGATAGATCTCCTGCCACGGGAGCGCCGTTGCGGAGAGCTTCGCTTCTTTGCCGTCCGCCGCTTTGTGGACGGCCGTGCCGACGATCTGCGCTTCGGCGGCAAAAGGCTTGGTGCCGGGCTCGGCGTAGAAAAGGATAATTCCGTCTTGGCCGTCGGCGAGAATGCGACCGCACTCGGCTCGTACGCCTTTCGGAAGACCTTCCACCTTGAGTTGAATTTCGCCCGTGAAGCCGTTCTTGCGGATCGCCTTTACGAAGACCTCGCCGCCGACCTTGCCGGGCAGCAGCACTTTGTCCATGTCGGCGTGCAGAAGGAAGTACGGTTCGGCCCGCGAAAGCTTGAGCGCGTAAGTGAACTCGCTGCCGCCGCGCAGATGCAGATCGCGCACTTCGACGACGTACTTTCCGTCGGCCGGCGCGACCCATCCTTCGAGGATGGAGTCGGCCGTGAGCCAGCGATGGATTTGTACGTCGTCGCTTTCGACCTGACGCACCCCTTTTTCGTTGTAGATCGAGAGGATCGAATCAAGATTCGACTGCGCGCGGCGTGCGCAAACTTCGAACGTGAACGCATCTCCCTTCTTGGCGGCGAAGGCGTACCGATCGGCCTCGCCCGGCGAATCAATTCGGCCCGCGATGGTCGAGGGGACCGCGACGTCCTGCGCCGCCTCGGGGCTTGCCTTCGCGGCGGTGCTCTCCGCTGACACCGGGGTACGGCTCACGATGATCGGCGTCGGATTCAGCGTTTCCTTGCCGAATTTCGGCGCGAGCCATAGCGGCCCCGCCTTTGCGTCGGCCGGAACTTCGATCTCGCCTCGGGCTCCCGCAGGGAGGTTGACTCCCACTAACTCCACCGCGGTCTTCTTTCCCGCTTCTACGACGGCCGGCATCACCGTGGTAACCAGCGGGCGATCGTTGATCTCGACACAGTACTGCCAGAAGATGTTTCCCTGGTAGCGCACGTCGCGCACTTCGAGGTAGTAGTCGCCGGCGGTCTTGAACGTGTAGCTGAGGAGCGGATCGCCGAAAAAGTAGTTGTCGTTGGCGGCCAGCACGACTCCCGCCGAATTCTTCAATGCGATAATCGGATCGACGTGCGTTTGCAGGTCGTGAATCTTGTCTTCGCAGCGCGCCGAACGAACGTGGAACACGAGCGTCTTGCCGGCCTCGACGGTGAACTTGAAATAGTCGACGTCTTCGTTCGCCTCGACGGCGCCGCAAACGGCCGCGGGTAATTTCACCGGCGTGGCCTCTGCGGCCGTATTGTTCTTCGCCGTTTCCGCGACGACCGGATCGCGCACGATGAGCAACTGCCCGACGGTCGAAAGCCCTTGCGGCGTGACCAAGCGAAACTCGCGCACGCCGGGCTCGGCTCCCGCCTTCGCGGTGAAGCGAATCTTGTGCTTCGGTTGCTCGGGTTTCTTAGCGGGTTCCGCGGGCTTGGCGTCTTTCGCGGACGCGGCTTTGTCGTCCTGCTTCGCGTCCGACTTTTTCGGCTCTTCTTTCTTAGGTTCCGCAAGCGGTTCGCCGGCGACTCCCTCTCCATCGACGATGACTTGATAGGTGCCGAACAGGTTGTAACGCGCACTTACGAGATGCTCTGCGCTCGCGCCGGCCTGCACGGCCAGCGGCGACACGTCCATGAGCATGGGATAAGACGACTGCGCGCGAGCCGAAGTAGCCGGAAGCACGAGGAAAACGAACAAGAGCGAAGCACGACTCATCAGGCAGTATCCCCAAGGCGAGCGGTCGGCGTCAGCCGGCCGGTGAAATCATGCATCGCACATTTAGTGCACGAACAAAAACTGCTTCGAATTGCACAGCGACCACAAGACGTCTTCGTAGAACATCTTGGGGTCCTTTGTATCCTTGTAGAGCTTCTCGAGTGCAGCGAGTTCTTGCGGCGACGGCTTGCGGGCCAGCGCAGCCATGTAGAGATCGGTCATCGTTTCCGCATACGGCTTCTTCGCCGCCACCAAGTTCGCGATACGGCCCTTCTTGTCGGCGATTTTGCCTGCGAGAATGTCGCCGTTCAACGTATGCAGAGCTTGTGCGAGGTTTTCATCCGCCACACGTTCACACTCGCACACGCTCACGCGCCGCGGTTTGCCGAACGTCGCCAAGAAATAGTCGGGATAGTTCGAGTCGGGCAGCTCGATCGCTCGGGTTCCCAGCGGCATGTTCTTAAACTTGGTCTGCGAACCGGTCACGACGTCGATTGCGTCGAGCAGCGTCTCTGCCCCCATTCGCTTCACTTCGTAGTGGCTGTAGAACCGATCGTCGGCGGCGTTGGCGGCCGTCGGTTGCGAGTCGAGCTGATAGAGCCGTGAGGTCATGATCGTCCGCAGCAGTTGCTTGACGTCGAAGCCGGATTTCGCAAATTGCTCGGCCAAGGCGTCGAGCAACAAAGGATTGGAAGCCGGATTCGTGGCGCGCAAGTCGTCGATCGGCTCGACGAGCCCGCGCCCCATGAGGTAGCCCATGTAGCGGTTGACCAAGTTTCGCGCGAAGTACTCGTTGTCGGCCGAAGCGAGCCAATCGGCCAGCGGCTGCCGGCGGTCGAGAGATTCGGCGACCGGCTTTCCTTCGAGCGGCGTCGGCGGCATGATGGCCCCCGTCTTCGGATGACGCACGTCACCCGTGTTCTTCACCATCACCACTTGCTCGCGTCCGAATAGCCCGAACTCCATGCTGTTCTTCGTGCCGACGCGAGCAAAGAACGCGGCAAAGCTGTAGTAGTCTTCTTGGCCGTAGTTCTCCATCGGATGATGGTGGCACTTGGCGCATTGCAAACGCACGCCGAGGAACAGCTGCGCCGTGGTCTCGGCCATATCCGGCGGATTGGCCGCGATGCGATAAAAGTTCGACGGCCCGTCCATGTAGATGGAGCCCTTGGCAAGCACGAGCTCGCGCACGAACTTGTCGTACGGCTTGTTCTGCCGAAACGAATCTTGGATCCAATTGTGCAAGGCCCACATTCCTTGCTCGCCGACATTGTCGCTAGACGAGCGAATCAAGTCGGCCCACTTCAGGCTCCAGTACGCCGCATACGCGTTGTTGTGAATGTCCTTCGCCGGGTCGCCGGTGAGCCCGAGCAGAGCGTCGATCAGCTCTGCCCGCTTGTTCGGCGATTTCGAGTCGATGAAAGCCTGCACCTGACTTACGGTCGGCAACGTTCCGACGGCGTCGAGGTACGCGCGACGAACGAACGTCGCATCGTCACAAAGTTCCGATGGTTCGATGCCGACTTCGCGAAACTTCGCTTCAGCCAGCTCATCGATGAAGTTGTTGTTCTTCCATCCCTTGAGCTCGATCTTATCGGAGTAAGGGACCGTGAGGATCGTCGCTTCGGCGTGTCCTTCATAGCGAACGACGATCGGGGCTTGTCCCTTACCGATAGCACGAGCCATACCGGACGACGTCACGCTGACGAAGCCTTCGTCCATACTGTCGTACTTGGCGAGCGCCGTGACGTCGCGCACGGCGCCGTCTTCATAGGTGGCCGTTACGCGCAATTGCTGGGTGAATCCGAGTTTGCCCACACGGGCTCGCGGAGTGACTTCGATGCGGGTAATCTTAGATTCTTTCAACGTCGGAGCGGGCGCGCCGCTCGAAAGCCAAGACAGCAGCGTGCGGTACTCGACCGACCCTTTCTCCAGGCGTTTGTTGCCGCCGTGCGGCACCGTGGCGAGCGGCTTCAAGAGGATTAGGCTCTTTTCCGGTTCGAGCAAGTCGCTGCGGCGCCCTTGCCACTCGCGCACCATGGCGCGGAAGTCTTCGTCGGGCGCGTAGCCGAACACGGAGAGTTTGAACCCGCCTTTGCCGTGTTGGCTGGCGTGACACGAGGCGGAATTGCAACCGAGCTTGCTCAAGACCGGCGCGACGTCGTGCACAAAGCCGACCTTCGCTGTGTCGGCCTCGACTACTTCCACCTTCATGGTCTGCGCCCGTTTGCCGACGCGCACCGTGATGGTTGCTCGGCCGTTGCCCTGCGCGAGCAATTGTCCTTGGCTCGTTACCTGCACGACGCCCGGCGCATCAGAACTGTAAATGGCCGCGTGAGTGAGATCGTGGGAACGCTCGCTCGTTCTGCCGTCGGCGGAAGTTTGCGTGGCCAAAAGTTGCGCTCGGGCCAACTTGCCGACAAGCTTCACTTCCGTGGGGGCGACGACGAACGGTTCATCAGCCGCGGCAATAATCGCCGGCTTGCCGGAATCCGCGCCATACGCCGGCGAGCCGGCGGCCGTGAATGCGGCGGCAATCGCAAGGTAGGCACCAAAACGAATATAGTGGCGCACGAACTCCATAGAGATTGCCTCCAGGCGGCAATAAGCGATCAGGTGGGGAAGCGGCGAGGCGGGAGCAAACATCAGGCGGGGAGCTTACGTATAAGCCGCTCGTTATTATGGTCGAACTTGACGAGCATTGCCAAGAGACTTCCCCAAATCTGCGCCGCGATTTAGGTACCGGCGCGTGAGCGGTTCACCGAGTTGTCGGATTACATCAAATCGCGCCGAGCGAATCACTCGAGGCTCTCCCTACAATCCGTAGCGTCCGACTTTCGATTCACGCGCTATCGAAACTCGGTCGAAGACACCAAGAGAACCCATCGGCGAACGCTAATTTATCTTGCGACCCCCATGGGACCGGTCTAGAATGCCGGCTGGGACGAAAAGCCGGCCTTGAATGCGGCCGACCGCTCGTTCCTGTAGTGCTCGCCCCGCCCGATTTGCACCCGCCTGAACTTCCTGCCGTTTACGGTGATTCCGCGTCCGTCGAGGATGCGTGAACTCCACCTCTCGCCTAGCACAGGAGAATGCCATGCTCAATCTTCAACCGCACCTTACGCGCGATTGCGAAGGAGTGAGTCGTCGGAGCTTTTTGCAAGTGGGCGGCTTGGCAGGGCTCGGGCTTTCGCTGCCGACGTTCCTGGCCCGTCGCGCTCAGGCTGCTAAGGCCGGCGTGAAGGCGAAAGACACCAACGTCATTCTCATCTGGTCGCAGGGAGGCGTGAGCCATCACGACACCTTCGATCCGAAGCCCGACGCCGCGGTCAGCGTGCGCGGCGAGTTCAAGGCCATCGACACGGCCTTGCCCGGCGTGAAGTTCACCGAAATCATGCCGCGCATGGCCAAGGAAGCCAAACGCTTCGGCCTGCTCCGGGGCTGGAATCCTCGCAACGGTTCGCACGGCACGGCCGACCAATATGTGATGACCGGCCACAAGTTCAATCCGGCCGTGCATTACCCGACGTTCGGCTCCGTGGTCAGCAGCCTCAAGGGCTTCAAGACCGCGATGCCTCCGTTCGTGCAGCTCGGCACCAACGTCGATCGGCGCTTCGGCGGCGGCATGCCGGGCTTCCTCGGTTTGGAACATGGCGCATTCGAAATGCCCGCCGACCCGAACGCCAAGCAGTTCACGGTGCGCGACATCACGCCCCCGCCCGGCGTGGATATGGACCGCATTTCGCGACGCCGCACGATGCTCGGCACCATCGACGCGCTGCAACGCACGGTCGATCTGCAGCCGGCCGCCTACGAGGCGCTCGACGAACATTACAAGGCCGCGCTCAATATGATCACGGCCAAGGAAACCCAGCAGGCCTTCCAAATCGAGAAAGAATCCGACAAAACGCGCGACGGTTACGGCCGCACGCCGTTCGGTCAGCGCATGCTCTTGGCCCGCCGCCTCATCGAATCCGGCGTCCGCTTCGTTACGGTCACCGACGGCGGCTGGGACACCCACGCCAATAACTTCACTTCGCTAAAGACCCGGCTCATTCCGCCGGTCGACCAAGCGTTGCCCGAGCTCCTCATCGACCTCGAACAGCGCGGCCTGCTCGAAAATACGCTGGTTCTCTGGCTCAGCGACTTCGGCCGCACGCCGAAGATCAACTCCGCCTCCGGCCGCGACCATTGGTCGACCTCGGGCTTCGCCATCATGGCGGGCGCGGGCATCCCGGGCGGTTCCGTGATCGGCCGCACCGACGAAGAAGGCGGCTACGTCGTCAACGACGAATACTACTCCGAAGACATCGCCGCCACGCTCTTCACGAAGATCGGCATCGATCCGCACACGATGCTCCACTCGAGCGACGGCCGTCCCGTGGCTCTCAACGAAGGCCGCGTCATTCGCGAATGGATGTAGTGCGAGCGAGAGCGCGGCAACCGCTCGCTCCCATCCTCCTTGTATCCTGATATGCGTCAGCCAGTAGCGAGGCGGCTATGTGGAATCGGTTCCTTCACCGTCGGGATGCCCTGAAAGTCGGGTCGCTCACGGCCGCTGCAACCGTGGCGCCTTGGGTAACCGCGCAAACGGCGCAAGCCGCGGGGGATGCGAAGGCCGCGGCCCTGCCGCATTCCGCCGATAGCGTGATCTTCCTGAACATGATGGGGGGCGTCACCCATCACGAGTCGTTCGATCCCAAGCCCGACGCTCCCGAAGACGTGCGCGGCACGCTGAGCCCCATCGCCACGAGCCTCCCCGGCGTCCACTTCGCCGAGGTCTGTCCGAACCTCGCCAAGATCGCCCGCAAGTTCGCGCTCGTCCGCAGTTATTCGCATACGAATAACGACCACTTCATGAGCCAGGCCTATGCCCTCAGCGGCCGGCCGGTCTCGCTCGCGGCCATTCAAAAAGAGCCGAACATCGGCTCCATCGTCTCCTATCTGCAAGGCCCGCGCAACAACCTGCCGGGCTACATCGCGGTGCCCGGCTTCACGCGTCCCGGACCTCCGCCGACCGATCTCTTCGTCGGCGGTTGGCTCGGCCGCGAGAACGCGCCGTTCTGCGCGGCCCGCGAACCGGAAGAGCCCGACTTCACCAAAGGTGCGCTCTACGCCGAGCCCAACGCCACGATCGACGAACAACTCGAACCCGCCGCGATCGAGCTGCCCAAAGAGTTGAACTACGATCGCCTCGCGGCCCGCGCCGAGCTGCGCACGCTGCTCGAAGGCAAGCTCCGCCATCTCGAAGCAAGCAGCGTCGCGCCCAAGCGGGCCACGCAAGAAACCGCCTACGTCGACATGGACGCCCACTATCGCAACGCGTTCCAAATGCTCGCCTCGTCGCAAGTGCGCACCGCCTTCGACGTCGCCGCCGAATCCGCGGCGACGCGCGAAGCCTACGGGCGCACGAAGATCGGCGGCCGTTGCCTGATGGCGCGCCGCTTGGTCGAGGCCGGCGCGCGGTTCGTCATGGTCGACTACGGCTACGATCCCGACTACGGCAACCTCTGGGACAACCACAACGCGACGAGCCAAAATCATCCGGTGCTGTGCGAAATGGCCAAGCGGCCGTATCACGTCGCCGGCATGGATCGGGCCTTCGCCGCATTGCTGGGCGATCTCGATCAGCGCGGCCTGCTGGCCCGCACGCTCGTCGTATTCGTCACGGAGTTCGGCCGGACGCCGCGCATCAATAAGAACGGCGGCCGCGACCATTGGGGCCCCGCCGGTTCCATCTTCTTCGCCGGCGGCGGCACGCAGGCCGGCACCGTGATCGGCGCCACCGATCGCAACGGCGCGTACCCGACGAGCGAAGCCAACACGCCGGGCGACGTGGCCGCATCGATCTACCGCGCGCTGGGCATCGACCAAACGCAGCGCCTCCGCGACCGCGAAAACCGCCCGCACTTCGTCCTCCCCGAAGGCCGCGTCATCCCGGGCCTCTTCGCGTAGTCCGAGTCTTGTCTCGCCGGCGGCGCTTCGTCGAGGCGTCAGCCCGACGTGTCTGGACTCGCGATTTTCCTTTTTTCGGGCGGCGATCCCGGATTGCAAATTGCAAATCGAGAATCGCAAATTGCAAATTGGGAAAGGGAGCAGACGTCGCGACTCGCTTGCGCGAATTTGCAATTTGCGATTTGCAATTACCAATTTGCAATAATTCATAAACGTATCGCGATGCCGCCTTCACGCTCTGCTGCGCATCGCGGCTAACCTGCTCCCGTCTCCGGTCTCCCCTCTCCGAGTCTTGTCGTCTCCCGGTCTACTCGCTCCGCGAGCAGGCGCGCCCCTTGTCGCACCACGTCCGGCGCGGCTAAGCTTTTCTCCTCATTCAGCACTCCGCATTCCACATTCAGCATTCGGGATTCACGCTATGTCTCTCTCCGGCAAGACGGCTCTCATCACCGGCGGCGGCACGGGCATCGGCCTGGGCATCGCGCAAGCGTTCGCGGCGGCCGGTTGTCGCGTGATCCTCGCCGGCCGGCGCGCCGAAGTGCTGAAGCAAGCGTGCGAGGCGACCAAGTCGGCCGTGCCGATGACTTCGCGCACGGTCGACGTCGGCGATTGGTCGAGCGTCGAAGGGCTCTTCGCCGAGGTGCACCAGGAATTCGGTCCGCTCGACATCCTCGTCAATAGCGCCGGCACCAATACGGCCCGTCGTCGGCTCGCCGAGCTCTCGGTGGAAGATTGGGATGCGATGATGAAGATCAATTGCTACGGCTCGTTCTACTGCCTGCGGGCCGCGCTGCCGAAGATGGCCGAACGCCGCGACGGCCTGATCGTCAACATCAACAGCATCTCCGGCTTGCGGGCCGGCATGCTCGGCGGCATCGGCTACAACGCGTCGAAGTTCGCCGTGACCGGCCTCGGCATCACGGCGGCCCAAGAAGCGGCCGAGTTCGGCATTCGCGTCACGAACGTGTATCCCGGCGAAGTCGACACGCCGATCCTAGAAAAGCGCCCGACGAAAGTAAGCGACGAACACCGCGCGAAGATCCTGAAGCCGGAAGACGTCGGCGCCGCGGTCCTGATGATCGCCAACCTCCCGCCAAGAGCTCACGTACCCGAACTCACCATCAAGCCGACTTGGCAAGTGTACGTGTAACGACCCGCCGGCCGGCGCGTTGCAACATCTTCGCACGTCGTAACTCCGCTGCGCGCGTCGTTAGCCCCCGGCGAGCCGCCGGGGGCAATACGGCCGGCGATCTTTATCGAGCACACGTCGACAATCGCCCCGGGCGACTCGCCCGGGGCTAAGACGTCCACCGGCACGCAACGACAACGTGCGTTCGCCGGCCGCTCCATCGTGCACGAGCGCCATGCGCATGCCGGGGTTGCCGGACGTTCGGCACATCAAGTGCATCTGGGCTTGCGCTCTCTTCACACATTTCAGCGGGAGTTCAGCAATGGCTAAAAAGAAAACCACCGGCAAAGGTCAGAGTTCCGCGAAGGGCGAGCCCGGCGCCGAACACGATCCCAAGCATCGCATGGGGGGCTTCACGGGAAAAGGCGAGCACGCGCGCCAAGGAGGACGGGGAGGCATCGTAGGTCAGACGCCCAAGACGTTCAAAACGGATAAGAAGAAGTAGTTCGCCGATCCTTGAGCAAGGAGCGCTCACTTTGAGTCGACGTCGAGCAACTGCAACTCCTATTTCACCGGCTCACCAAACGCCCGCGTGCGCCCGATGAGGTGAAACGTCATCGCACGTCTTAGCCCCCGGCGAGCCGCCGGGGGCGATGCGGCGGGCGATCTGCATAGAGCAAACGTCAACAAACGCCCCGGACGACTCGCCCGGGACTAAGACGTTACCAGACACGCAGCGATAAGATGCTTACGGTAGTCGCTCCGTCGCGATGGATCGTTGTCCCGAAATTTCTCCAACGCCTCCGGCGCACGGACAGTTGTCCTTGCCACCCTGCGAAGGGAATACGCGTGCCTCTTGCTCAGCGGCCGGCGGCGTCAAGGCGTTTCAACTCTGCAATGGAAATGTCGTATCCGGTAGAGGTGTGTTTCCCGTTCTTCGCAACCCATTGGAAATGGTCACGGGCCTCGGTCGTTCGGTCGCGGAGCAATGCGTCCAAGCCCAAGCACATACGGGCTTCGGTCCGCTTGTCGTCGTCGTCGGCCTTCGCCAACAACGCCGCTGCATCGAGCTTGCCGCGCAGGAACTCGACGACGGGCATCGGCCAATCGGCTTTCTCCGTGGCCGACGTCGGCTCCAGAAAACGCTTCGCACGGGCTTCATCCTTCGCGGCCCGAGCCGCGAAATGGGCGACGATTGTCGCATACGGCGTTCGACTGCCGTTTCCGGTTTCCACATCGATCGCAGTTTGAAAATCATCAACTGCGGCCGCGTTGCGCTGCAGGAACTTCACGATGCCGCGGTTGAGGTAAGCCGTCGTGAATTTCGGATCGAGCCGCAGGGTCTCGTCGTAGTCGCGAAGCGCCTTGTCGTAGTCCCCTTTTTTCCTCCAGGCGA
>PNKZ01000020.1 GCA_013822735.1 Pirellula sp. | reverse complement strand
GAAGGGTGGGTCGAACGCAGTGAGGCCCACGCCGCGTTGCCGCGTCGATTCCGCGTGGGCCTCGCGATGCTCGACCCACCCTACCGTTGCCGTTAGCTGGTATGCGAGGTTACGCCGGCAGTAATTTCATAAACCGGCCGTAGGCTTCATCCCACTGGCTGCGATCGCGCGGGAAGTATTCTTCCACGCTGAAGCTTTCGCGGATCACATCGCGGGCCTGCGCGATATCGGCGGCCGCGCCCGACGCGATGGCCTGCATCATCACGTTGCCGACCGCCGTCGCTTCCACCGGACCTGCAACGACGCGCCGACCGCACGCATCGGCCGCAGCTTGGCAGAGTTGACGGTTTTGCACGCCGCCGCCGACGATGTGGATCGTTTCCAACCGGCCGCCGACGAGTTGTTCCAACTTGCCGAGCGTGTAACGGTATTTCAGCGCCAAGCTTTCGATCGCCGTGCGCACGATTTCCCCTTCGCCGGCCGGAACCGTTTGCCCGGTGCGGCGGCAGTAGTCGCGAATCGCCTCGGGCATGTTGGCGGGCGCTTGAAACGCCGAGTCGTCCGGGTCGATGAACGACACGAGCGGTTGCGCCGCGGTCGACATCCGATTGAGCGCTTCCCAGCTATATTCGCTCCCCGAGTATTGCACGCCGGCTTGCGACCAAACGCGCCGGCATTCTTGCACGATCCACAATCCGGTGATGTTCTTTAGCACGCGAATCGTGTTGCCGACGCCCCCTTCGTTGGTAAACGTCAACTGTCGGCAGAGGTCGCTCATCACAGGTGCAGGCGTCTCGACGCCGATCAAAGACCAGGTGCCGCTGGAGATGTAGCACCAATCCGGCTTTGCACCGGGCACGCTGCGGGCAGGCACCGCCATGACGGCGCTCGCCGTATCGTGCGTGCCCGGCAGCACGACGTCGATCGGACCGAGCCCCGTTTCGGCGCAGACGCTCGCGCGCAGCGCGCCGAGCTTGGTGCCCGGCTCGACGAGCGGGCCAAGCAAGTGCGTCGGCAGTTGCAGCTTGTCGAGCAACTCCACGGCCCAGCCGCGCCGCACCGGATTGAAGAATTGCGTCGTCGTCGCGTTGGTGACTTCGTTGGCCTTCACGCCGGTGAGCAACCAATGGAAGAAGTCGGGCATCATTAGGAACGACTTCGCCGCTTCCAGCCAGGGAGAGTTCTGCGCCGCAAGCCCCATGAATTGATAGAGCGTGTTGATCGGCATGAACTGCAAACCGGTATGCGCGAAGATCTCTTCGCGGCCGAGTTGCGCGATGGCGCGATCCATCATTCCTTCGGTTCGTTTGTCGCGATACGAAACCGGATTGCCGAGCAAGACGTCGTCGCGGCCGAGTAGTGCGAAGTCGACGCCCCAGGTATCGACGCCGACGCTTTGAATCCGGTCGCCGTACTTCGAGCGGGCCGAACGCAGGCCGGTGAGAATGTGCTGCCACAGTCCGAGCACGTTCCATTGCAGCGAGCCGGCAAGGTCGACGGCGCCGTTTTCAAAGCGATGGACCTCTTCCAGCCGGAGACGTCGACCGTCGAATAGCCCGGCAAGTACCCGACCGCTGGAAGCCCCGAGGTCGACGGCCAAATAGATCTGCTCAGGCATGACGCGACATTCCGCTAGACAAAGGGTGAGGGCCCGTCCGAACGACCGAATTCGTCGATTCGCCGCAGCCGAAGGCTGGCATCCTGATCGTGCCGACGAACCGTGTCAAGCATTGGCGGGGGAACGACTTACGCCGCTTTCGACGGACCGTCGGGAGAGCGGCCAAAAGCCGCACAATCGCCCCAAATTGAAGAATCTGTCCTGAACCGGCCGATAATAGCCTCCGTAGGGTATTGTTGACCTACATGAGTAACTTAGGTATCTTTCAACGAAAGCTCTTCGAGAAAGACAGCTCGCATGACCCCCTCTCGCACTTCGACAAGCGCCGCCGCCGCAAGCCGACAGAACGAGTCGCTCCCGACGGTCACCGCGCTACCGCAGCTTCGGATCTATAACGGCCCAAGCGAACCCGGGCCGAGCGAAGAGGACGTCGCCGAGTCAAGCCACGAGGTCGCTATTTCGACTGCTCCGATGACTACGAAAATTGTCCCCTCCGCGACGCCTGAGTACTTTGCTTACTTAAAAGAGCAGAGCGAACGACTCGAATCGGCGACGCCGCAAGAAATCATCCGCTGGGCGGTCGAAGAATATGCCCCCAAGCTCACGATGGCCACGGCGTTCGGGCCCGAAGGAATGGTCATCATCCACATGCTGGCCGGAATCGACCGCACGGTGCCGGTTTTCAATCTCGACACCGGCTACCAATTTCAAGAAACGCTCGATCTGAAGAAGCGCGTCTTGGAAAAGTACGGTATCGACATCGAACTCCGCACGCCCGGCACTACGGTGGAAGAGTACGAACGCCAACATGGCGGGCCGCTTTATAAGACCAACCCCGATCAATGCTGTATGGATCGGAAGATCAAGACGCTGGAGCGTTCGGCCATCGGCATGTATGCCTGGATGAGCGGAATTCGCCGCGACCAAAGCCCCGACCGTGCGCGAGCGCCGATCGTCGGCTGGGATAAGAAATTCAACTTGGTGAAAGTCAGTCCGCTGGCGAATTGGACGAAGAAGGACGTTTGGAAAATCATCACGGAACAAGACGTTCCGTACAACCCGTTGCACGACCAAGGTTACACGAGCATCGGCTGCTGGCCTTGCACGCGCGCCGTAACGTTCGGCGAAGACGAACGAGCCGGCCGCTGGAGCGGGTTCGCCAAGAAAGAATGCGGCCTGCACACGAGCGATGACAAATAAGGACGCCGCAAATTAGGGTTGGACTTGGCGTTAAATTCCAATGATCAAGCACCAAATTCCAAACAAGTACGAAACACCAATGACGGAATGTTTGGAATTTGGTGCTTGGTCATTGGTCATTCGAAACAGACGTAGCCCTAGCAAGTGATTAGAAGCTGATGCGCGTTTCCGCGAAAACCGAATACGCATGCATCGCCATGCTCGAACTCACCGTCGCGTATAGCGCGGGCGAGCCGATTCGTATTCGCAACATCGCCGAGGCGCACGGCATCCCGTCGCGGTTTCTTGTGCAGATTCTGCTCCAACTCAAAGGGGCGGGCTACGTCGTCAGCACGCGCGGCGCCTCGGGCGGTTATCAACTCGCCAAAGCGCCCGACGAGATCAATCTCGGCGAAGTGATGCAGGTGATCGAAGGGCAGGAGGAAGTGATTCGCTCCTGTACCAACTCCGATTCGCCGTCGGCCCGCGTGCTTGTGGCCGCTTGGAACGAAGTGCAAGACGTCGAACGCGAAATGCTCCACTCGTTGACCTTCTCCGAACTCGCCGCCCGCCAGCGCAAGCAGGCGGAGAACATGTACTACATCTAGCGAGCCGCTCGGGCGTCGCTTGCAAGCCGGCTCGATCCCCGAATACATGTTCGGCCGATGATCGATCGCTCCCGGCTTTCGGCTCTGCGGATAAACAGGGTTCAATCCGCTCGCTTTGTCGCTTACGCTGAAGCGGCCCGATCATGTCCCCTTCGCAGTTGCGAAATGCCGTATGAAAACTCTTTCGTCGTCCGCCCCACGGCTGTTGTTTTTCATCATCGCACTGTGCGCGCCGGCGGCGAACTCCGCAGCGTATGCCGCCGCGAAGCCCGACGTGCTCGTCGTGCTTTGCGACCAGTGGAGCCCGCGCTATTTGAGTTGGGACAATCCGCAGGTGCGCACGCCGCACTTGGACGCGATTGCGCGGGAGGGACTGATTTTCGATGCGTGCTATGTAACGTCGCCCATTTGCATGCCGTCGCGGACGTCGCTCGTGACGGGCCTCTACCCGCACAACGCCGGGCATTCGATTTGGGGCAACCTTTCCGGCTGGCACGTCGAGCCCGACGCCGCCCCGATGTTTTGCGACATCCGCGCGGCGGGCTACACGACGGCGCAAATCGGCAAACTCCACTGGTTCTCCGGCCAAACATGGCGCGGCGAATTCGAAAAGATCGACGACTACCATCGCGCGCTCGGCTTGGACTACGTCGTCGATGTTTCGGGACCACCCTCGGCCGCGACCGGGAACGACGCCTATTCTCGCTACCTGCGCGAACGGGGCGTGCTCAAGCAGGTGGCCGACGATTTGCGCGAGCGCTACCTGAAATGGGAATTCGAACCGCGGGCCAGCGTCGTGTCGCCGGACGACTACCACGACACGTTCGTCACCGATCAGGCGGTTGCATTCGTCGACAAGCAGCCGGCCGACAAACCGCTTTGCTTGGTGGTGAGCTTGCACTCGCCGCATCCGCCGCTCGACGCGCCGGGCGAGTATGCCACGATGTACGACCCGCAAAGCCTAAAACTTCCGGCGAACGTGCCGGAGGCGTTCGTGCGCGAAATGCACGAGATCGAGCCGGCGGAAATGCGGCGCGTGTTGGCAAACTACCTTGGCAAAATCTCCCTGTGCGATGCGCAAATCGGCAAGCTCGCCGCGGCCCTGAAGAAGCGCGGCACCTGGGACAACACGCTCTTCGTCTTCACCGCCGACCACGGCGAAATGATGGGGGCTCACGGCGCGATGACGAAGGGGCGGTTCTACGAAGAATCGGTACGCGTGCCGCTCGTGATGCGTTGGCCGGGCCGTGTGGAGACCGGACGAACCGCGGCGCTCGCGCAGATGATGGACGTCTATCCCACGATTGTCGAAGCGATCGGCGGCGAGCTCTCGCCTGCGCGGTTCGCCGTGTCGCAGTTGCCCGTCGCGTCGGGCAAACGCAAAGCAGTTCGCAGTACCGTCATTAGCGAAATCAGCAAAGGCCCGCACCAGCAACTCATGGTGCGCGACGCGCGGTACAAATGGTGGATTCAAGACGACGAAGAATATCTCTTCGATCTCCAGGCCGACCCGTGGGAGCAGCACAATTTGGCCGGCAAGCCGGAGCAGGCGGCGACCCTCCATAAACTCCGCAACGACGCGTTAACACAACTTCGCCGAGACCAGACGAATCTCGCCGCCGGCAGCAAATCGAAAATCCAACGCCTGCGCGAAGAAGAAGCCGCCAAAAAGAAGTAACCTCGACCTTTCGAACATCGAACGATCATGCACGCAACTTGCACCTTCGCCTCGCTCCTTGTGATTGCTTCGGCCCTGAGCTTCGCTTCGGCGGCATCCGCGCAGGCCCCTGCCGTCAAGACTACGTATCTGCTGGAGCAAGGCATTCCCTATCTGCCGGAAGAGACGCTCAGCAATGCCGACGGCGGCAAAAAGAATTGCCGCGTGGACTTATATCGGCCGGAAAACGTAAAGGGGTTTCCGACCGTCATCTACATTCACGGCGGCGGTCTCCGCAACGGACAGCGGTCGATTCCCACGAAGCTGAAAGATCGCGGTTGGGCCGTGGTGGGAGTCGGTTATCGCCTCGACCCGCAAGTGCATCATCCGACGTATATCGAAGACGCCGCGGCGGGCGTGGCCTGGGTCTTCAAGAACATCGAGCGCTACGGCGGCGACCCGACGAAGATTTTCGTCACCGGAGTTTCGGCGGGCGGGTATCTCACGGCGATGATCGGCCTCGATAAGAGCTACCTCGCCGCGCACGACATCGACGCCGACCGCATCGCGGCGTTGATCCCGGTGACCGGTCAGATGATCACGCACCAAACCGTGCGCAAAGATCAAGGCATCGAGCCGAGCCGTACGCGGCCGACGATCGATCGCTTCGCGCCGCTCTATCATGTTCGTGGCGACGCGCCGCCGGTGCTCTGCGTGACCGGCGGCTGGGAAGTCGACATGCTGATGCGCGCCGAGGAAAACCTCTACTTCGTCTCCATGATGAAACTCGTCGGCCACAAGAACGTCCGTCAAATCGTCATCGAAGGGGCCGATCACGCTCGCTGCGGCAAAGAATGCTGGCCGCACGTCACGGCGTTCGTCGAGCAAACGCTCGCGAAGCAGGCGAAACCGTAGCCGTTACGACCTGAAGGCGCGCCCGTGCGGGTCGCTACGCCCATTCATCGCAGGGGCGTCATAGGCTACGATACGTCTATCGCGCGAGGGCCCGTTTTCCGTCCTCCTCCGCTCTTCCTCTTCCCCTTTGCTTGGTCTCATGCCTCAAGTTCGTTTGAAGCCGCGTAAAGCGCGGCCGTTTTTCGGTCGTCATCCTTGGGTTCTCGACACGGCGATCGCCGGCGTCACGGAGTACCCGCGCGACGGCGACGTCGTCGACCTTGTTTCCGAACATGGCGAATTCATCGCCCGCGGCGTACTCAATAGCCGCAGCCGGATTCGCGTGCGACTCTACAGCTGGCATGCCGAAGAACAACTCGACGCCGACTTCTGGCGCTCGCGATTGGAGAGCGCCGTCGCGCTGCGCCGGCGCATCGGGTATCTCGCTCCCGCCGGCGGCTGCCGGCTTGTGAACAGCGAAGCCGACGGACTCGGCGGGCTCATCGTCGATCGTTACGGCGAGCACCTCGTCGTGCACGTAACGGCGCTGGCCATGCAGCATCGGCTCGATGAAATCCTGCCGATCTTGCAAGACCTCGTCCAGCCGCGCGGCATCGTCGTGCGGGCCGACGAAGCGATGGCGAAGCGTGAAGGCCTCGCACTGCCCGAAGGTGCGGTAGGCAACGTCCTGCGCACGGTCGGCGAAGTGCCGACGGAAGCCGCCTTCATCGAAGAACACGGCCTGCGCTTCGGCGTCGACCTCACCGGCGGCCAAAAGACCGGCTTCTTTCTCGACCAGCGTGAAAACCGCAAGGCGGCCGCCGCCTACATGCAAGACCTCAGCGTGCTCGACGTCTGCTGCTACAGCGGCGGTTTCGCACTGGCGGCATCGAAGCTTGGCGGCGCTCGCGAAGTGCTCGGCATCGACACGGCCCAGCGCGCCGTCGCACTGGCCCGGGCCAATGCGGAACTCAACGGCATTAAGAACGTGCGCTTCGAAACGGGGGACGCCTTCAAAACAATTCAGGCGTTCAACGTAGAAGGGCGCAAGTTCGGCGCCGTCGTCCTCGATCCGCCGAAGTTCGCCGCCAACCGGCAAGCGCTTCCCGACGCCTTACGCGCCTACGAGCGATTGAACGTCGGCGCCATCAACTTGCTCGAGATGGGCGGCATTCTCGTCACGTGCAGTTGCACCGGCGGCGTCTCGCGCGAAGACTTCACATACATCCTCGCCGAAGCCGCGGCCCGCACGCGCCGGCCGTTGCAGATTCTCGAAACGCGCGGCCCCGCCCCCGACCATCCGTTCTCGGCATCGTGTCTGGAAACGGAATACTTGAAGTGCTTTATCTGCCGGGTGGGATAAAGAAGGGGTGAGGGGCCAGGGGTCAGGGGTGAGCCGGCGTTCGACAATGCAACGTAGAATCTTTTGGTGATATTCTCTCGGGTTTAGCCCAGAGAGTCCACGACCGGAACTCCTCCATGACCGCCGCAATGTCAACGAACGACGAACAGCAGCAAGTCGTCTGGGTCACCGGCAGCGGCGCCAAACGCGTCGGCGCGACCGTGGCCCGACGGTTCGCCGAGCGCGGAGCGACGGTCGTCGTGCATGCCAATCGTTCGCGCGCGCAAGCCGAAGCGACGGTCGCCGAACTGAGCGCCCTCGGCGCGCGCACGATGCTCGTCGTCGGCGACTTGCGAGAAGAGGCCGTGGTCGCACGCCTCACCGCCGACATCCTCAAGGCGTTCGGCCGGATCGACGTGCTCGTCAATTCCGCCGCCATCTGGAACCCGAAGCCGCTGGAAGAAGTGCGCGCCGTCGACGTGCGGGACCACTTCGAAGTGAACACGCTCGGTACGTTTCTCTGCTGCCAAGCGGTCGGCCTCGCGATGGTGCGGCAACCCGAAGGGGGAGCGATCGTCAACATCGGCGATTGGGCGGTCGAGCGCCCTTATCAAAACTATTCGGCTTACTTTCCTTCGAAGGGAGCCATTCCCACCCTGACGAGGATGTTTGCCGTCGAACTCGCGGCCCGCAATCCGCAGATTCGCGTTAATGCAGTTCTGCCGGGCCCGGTGATGCTGCCGGCGGATTTGTCGGAAGCCGAAAGGGCACAAGCAGTTGCCGGAACGCTGGTTCGTCGCGAAGGGTCGCCGGAGAATGTTGCGGCGGCCGTGCTGGCGCTAGTGGATAATACGTTCATAACCGGGGTCTGCCTGCCGGTCGACGGCGGCCGGACGATCGCCCCGTAGCACACCTTTCCGGGGTCGACGGTTTGTCGACCTGCCCGACGGGCGATAGGCTCATAGGTCCGCGTAGCGGCCGCTTCTCGCATATTGCCTTCGCCGAACCTCGGCGGCGCCTTAGGAAAACTCAACTCCGAACTTCTATGCGTATCGCTTCCCACTCGATCGTCGTCGGGTTCGCATTGCTCGCGGCGTTCGCCGCGTCATCCTCGGCAATCGCGCAAGACGCGTCGGCTCCGCAGGCGCCGGCCGCCGTGAACCCGGAAGCGTTCCGCGTTCCCGACGGTTCGCCGGCCGAGCTCCTCGAATTTATACAGAAGGTTCGCAAGCTGCCGCCGGCGGGGCGCGATCTCCCCGAAGTCGTCGAGCATTTGCAGAAGGTGCATGGCGCGGTGATCGAAGCGGTCGACAAGCTCGGCGCCGCAGGCACCGAGCAAGAACAGATCCGCGCCGTTTCGGCGAAGCTCGAAGCGCTCCAAATGCTTCGGCGGATCGAAGTCGCCGGGGCCGATAAGCAGATGCGCGACTATCTCGCGGCGCTCGCCGCGGATAAGCGTTCCTACATTCCGCCGCTCGCCAAGGTGTACCACCTCGCTACTCGACTCGGCGAAATCGATCGCGGCGATCACGCGTCGCTCGAAAAGTTTTTCGACGAAGTGCGCGAGCATGTAAAAACCGCGAAGCTCGACGGTCGCAACCTCAATATCGCCTTCCAAACGGCCGCGCTACTCGAACGGGCCGGCATGACCAAGCAGGCGCTCGAAGCCTATGTGGAATTCGCCGCCGCCTTCGCCGCGAGCGATGACCCGGCCGTCGTCGAGAACGCCCGCATGCTCGAAGGAGCGGCTCGCTACCTTTCGCTCCCCGGCAAGCCGATGGAAGTGCAGGGCAAAACGGTCGACGGCCAAGAATTCGACCTGAAGAAGCTCGCCGGCAAAGTCGTGCTCGTCGACTTTTGGGCCACCTGGTGCGGCCCCTGCATTGCCGAACTGCCGACCTTGCGCGACTGCTACACGAAGTATCACGACCGCGGCTTCGAAGTGGTCGGCATCAGTCTCGACGACGACCGCAGCCGGCTCACGACCTTTCTCACGCGCGAAGAGCTCCCCTGGACGACCCTTTTCAGCGACGACGAAAAGGCGACCGGTTGGAAACATCCGCTGGCCGCGCGCTACGGCGTGATGAGCATTCCGCGCGGCGTGCTGATTGATCGCAAGGGGAACGTCGTCTCGCTCGACGCCCACGGCGACGCCTTGTGGGATCTCTTGGCCAAAGAGATCGGCCCGCCGGAAGTGAAAGAAGCCGAGGAAGGAAAGCCGGCCGGCGACGTTAAGCCGGCGGAAAAGCAGCCGGCCGCCGAACCGAAAGCTCCGGCGTCCGTGACACAATAGCCCCCACGTAACTTGTCGAAACGTTCGTAGGATGATCCTGCGCGAAACCGCGAACGGATGCACCCACCGATGAAAATCAAACTCTATCCCGTTCCTATGTCGAAACGCAGCAGTAAATGGATCGACGGACTCCGGCCGGAAATGCCCGTCTCTCGCGCAGCGCGCAAGACCTTGCGCCGCCGCTTGCGTCCGGTCGGCCGCTGGCTGGCCGATGCGGCGGGCCGCGCCGAGTCGTCGCCGGAATTCGTACATCAACTCCGCGTCTCCACGCGCCGCGCCATGGCCGCGCTGGAGGGCTATGCCGAGCTGGTCCCCGCGCGCAAGTATGAGAAGATGACGAAGCTGCTCGGCCGCATTCGCAAATGCGCCGGCACGGCCCGCGACTGCGACGTGTTCTTCGAACGCTTGACCGAGGGGAACGACGCCGAACATTGGCGCCCGCTGGCCAAGCGCATTCTCGAACTGCGCGGCGAGGCGCAAGAGCCGATCGAAAAGCTTCATCGGAAGCTGCGCGGCGGCAAGTTCGACGAGAAGGTCCGCAAGCTCGTAAAGAAGCTCCACACGCCGGAGCACGAACAGGAAACGACTTTCGTCGAGTGGGCGCGCCACGGCTTGGCCCGTAACGTGAGCTCGTTCTTCGAAGCCGGCTCGGCCGATCTCGGCGACGTCGCGCTCCTCCACCAATTCCGGATCGAAGGGAAGCACCTCCGATACGCGCTCGAGTACTTTTCCGCCGCGTTCGGACAGGAAGTACGCAACGAGCTCTACGCCGAAATCGAGCGCGCGCAAACGCTGCTCGGCATCGTCAACGACCACGCGTCGGCCATCGAGCATATGACGACCTGGCGCGCGGAGTGGGACGATGCCGCGCTTCACGCCCTACTCGACGAACGACTGGCGACCGAGCAAGAAGCGCTCCGCGACGCCAAACAAGAGTTCCACCGCTGGTGGACCCCGCAACGCTCGGCGGAACTACGCAACCGTTTTGCGGTGGTGCTCCAACTGCCCGACGAGGAACACGCGGCGTGACGCGTTATCTTCAGAGCTGCTTGCGCTCGTCGCGGGCACCATGCAGCACACGGACAATGGCTACGCCTTGGCCGCGAGGTTGATAGTAGACGACGTAGTTGCCGAAGGTAAAACGTCGCAATGCACCATGTCGTCGGCTGCGATATCGCTCCCCCAGAAACGGCCGATGGGCGAGCAACGAGAACAAGTCGTTAAGGTCTAAAAGCCATCGCTCGGCGGCTGGGAGATTGTCGGCCGCGATGTAGTCGGCGATGGCCCGAACGTCGGCGACGGCTTCCGGCGTTTGGAACACCCCGTCCATCACGTTGCCGACGAGCGCCCGGCATGCCGCTCGCGCAGCGCGGCGAGTTCTTTGGTGACGTCCCACTCGGTGCCGCGGCCCGCGTTCAAGCTTTCCAATCCATGTTCGACGGCTTCGGAATGCACGTGGGGCACTTCCGGCAAGTCTTGTTCGCGACGGAGCGCTTCCACGGCCTGCTCCAGAAGCGCATCGCGCGACGGAAAAACTCCGTGCGCGAGAGCATCGGAAATGAAGGCTTCTACGCCGGGTGAGAATTGCTCGGCCATGCTGTAAGCCTAATGCAAGCGGCGCGACAATTCAACGAATGCTTCGACGGGCACGACGGAAGCAACGTGAACGCGTTACGCCGCGTCGCGCAGTTCGACCGTGCGTAGGAATTTGCCGCCGCTCTCGTACCAGCCGAGTTGCGTGAAGCGGCACCAGTCGACGTCGAGCAGGAAGCCGTACTTTTCGCGTTCTGCCGTTTCCAAGACGGCGATCACCAACCGGTACGGTAGCGGATTCGGGTGGAAGAAGCTCAGCCCTTGCTCGGAAAGATGCTTACCGGAAACGACGATCGTCGGACCGAGCGGCTTCATCCCGTCGGACGTCGTCGGCATCAGTCGAATAAGCTTCGGGTACGGGTAGCGTTGCTCCGCGCGGCGCTCGTACGGACCGACCGGGTAGAGCCCCGACAACATCTCGCGCACCTGCCATCGCATGTGCTCCTCGGGCGAGGCATCCCCTTCGAGAAGATTCAAGCCGTAGGTTTCCAACAGTTGGGTACTCATAAAACGTGACGTTCCCAGAAGACGATGCGATGCACCGAGCGACACGAAGGCAAACGAAGCGGCGAGGCAAGGCGGGCGGGCGACGCACGGAGCGCCCGTGAGAGATACAAGGGATTTCTACGTCGCAATCCGGGGAGGGTCAAATTACGATCACGTTGGATTGGTGAAGAAGTTTAACGGCCGTTCGTTGACGCGCTTTCGATCGGCAGGCATACTTCGGCCCAAGATAACGGCCGCACCGCTGGGCCGGGTTATGACGCTTAATACACAGCGCTACACGCCTTAAGGATTCTTTATTTATGGCATCACGCATTCGCAGCCGCGGCTGGTCGCGGACACTTCCTTCGCTCGTCGCCGTCGTCGTCGGGCTGTTCCTCAGCGCCGCCGCATCTGCCGAAGAAGGCTGGATTACGCTCTTCGACGGCAAAACGCTTACCGGCTGGCACAAGAATCCGCAGAAGATCGGGCACGGCACCGGCGGCGAGTGGACCGTCGAGGACGGCGCAATCACCGGCCAGCAAGACCCGCCCGGCAGCGGTAACGGCGGCATCTTGCTCACGGACCAGAAGTTCAAAAACTTCGAACTCGAAATTGACATCAAACCGGATTGGGGCATCTGCAGCGGACTCTTTCTGCGGTCGAACGACACCGGCAAGTGCTTGCAAATGATGGTCGACTATCACGACGCGGGGAACGTCGGCCACGTGTATGGCGAAGGAACCGGCGGCTTCAATACCCGGCCGTTCAACATCTTCGGCCAATACGAAGACAAAGCGTTGAAGAGCATCACGACGAAGCCGGTCGATAAACTGCCGACGCTCGACTACACGTGCACTTCCGACGCTTGGGTGAAGGCGTGGAAAGTGAACGACTGGAATTCGATCCGCGTGCGCGTCGAAGGAAGCCCGGCCAAGGTGACGACCTGGATCAACGGCGAGAAAATCATCACCTGGGACGGCACGAAGTATGAAGACCCGAAGTACGACGCGAAGAAGGTCGTCGATACGATCGGCGACGAAGGAAGCATCGCCGTGCAAGTGCACGGCGGGAAGAGCTGGCCGGTCGGCGCAAAATGCCGCTGGAAAAACATTCGGATCAAGCCGCTGTAGATGCGTATCGTATTTCTGCTTCCCCTCTCCCCTTGCGGGAGAGGGGCCAGGGGTGAGGGGTGAGGGGTGAGGGGTGAGCAGCATGACACGTTCGATTCGCTCGCGATTCTTGGCGGCGCTTATCGTCGTATCGCTTGCGACGACCTCCTCTCTGGCCGAGGCCGATGGGTTGCCGCGCGAAATCGTGAATTCGCAAGGAGCGAAATTCGTTGAGATCCCTGCCGGTGAATTCCTAATGGGATCGTCGACCGGCGACGATGACGAGCGTCCGCCGCATCGAGTGCGCATCACGAAACCGTTTTTTCTCGCCAGGTTTGAGGTGACGCAACGCGAGTATGCGGAGGTCATGGGAGAAAATCCAAGTTGGTTTTCTCCCGAGGGGGGCGGAAGACGCGACTTTGAAGAGATGCCGAAGTGGCATCGGGACATCTCGCGACTTCCTGTTGAATCCGTGTCATGGCTCGAGGCTACGGAATACTGTCGCAAACTATCCGCACTTCCTGCCGAACAAACCGCCGGACGGAGTTATCGCCTGCCGACGGAAGCGGAATGGGAGTATGCCGCGCGCGCCGGAACAACTACCGACTTTGCCGTTTTTCCAGACCAAGCGATGACCGGCAATTTTGTGATGCGCAACTACAGCTATCGACGTCAATGGACGTGGCCCGTTGGTTCCTTTTGGCGTAATCGTTTCGGCCTGTTCGATATGCACGGGAACGTTTGGGAATGGTGTGCTGATCGCTACGACGCTGACTACTATGCGGTCTCGCCCTCGGATGATCCGCCAGGCCCCACGGAAGGAACAGGACGTGTCGTTCGCGGCGGAGATTATCGCTCACCGTCGCGTATGGCCCGTGCTTCGAATCGCGACTTTACTCGAGAGAGCCGTCGCGATGAGGGAAACGGAATTCGCGTCGTGCTCGAACTTCCCTAAGCGGCAGTCGATCGGGCTTAGCCGCGTCGTCCACGACCGGCAGCGATCGGCATCGGCAATCTACTTATCGCCGCCGACGGTGAATTCGATCGTCGACGTGCCGATCTTTTGGCTGAGCGTGTCGACGATCGTGAGTTGCAGCGTGTAGTTGCCGTCGTAGATCCGGTCCGGCACCGAGAGGAAGTAGCGCAGGAAGTAATCGCGCCGCTGATTGCGGCAATATTCTTCCGTGAGGGCCAGATCGTTCTCGGCGACGCGGCGCCCCTGGCCGTCGAGAATTTGGTAGCTGCTTCGCAGCGCCGTATGGAACCCCTTGCTTGACTCTTCGCTCTTGAAGTTCTGCACTTCCGCATACAGAATCAGCGGCTGATTCGGCTTGAACTTGTAGTCCTCAAACTTCTCATACACGCCGTAGCTCGAAACCTGCGTGCAGAACGCCAAGTTGCGCACGGCCAACGTGCCGCTCTCGCCCAATCGTGCATCGGCTTTCGCCAGATGCATCCGGGCCTCGGCCGAACGCTTGGCGGCGTCGGTTTGTCGCTCCGTATCCAAGCAGGCGGCCAACGCATAGAGTTGCTCGCGCCAGAAGTCTTGCTCCGCCGGGCCGATGCCGGGGATCGGCTTAAGCGCGTCGTCGCGGCGGCCGGCCGTGAGATAGAGCATGCGCAGCCAGGCATGCCGTGTGACTTCTTGAGCGCTGCCGGGAGGCTCGGTCGTGAGCCGTTCCAAGGCCTCGATCGACGAAGCGAGCGACTGGCGCCAATCGTCTTCCGTTGCCGAAGCGGGACGTTCGGCGACGGCGAGTGATTCGGGTTTGGGCGACGCTTCGGAGGACTTCGCCGTTTCGACGGCGGCCGATGGCGCTTTTGCCAAAGGTTCCACGGCCGACGCTTGTCGGACCACCGGCGTATCGACGGGCGGCGGCGGATTGTTTCCTTCGGCCTCGCGGCGCTGTGCTTCCGACAACGCGGCGCTTAGGATCGCTTGCGCCGGGAGTTGCATGCCGCTCGCGGAGCCGCCGCGGCCGGCCAGTTGCGTACCGTTGAGCGAGGCGAGGGCATCCAGCGGCACGTTCTGCGGCCCCATGGCCTGTGCCAAAGCTTGTTGCACCATACTTTGAGCAGCGGCGTCGGCCACCGGCGTGTTATTGGTCGCAAAGCGGACGTCGCTCGCCGGCTTCTTCGTTGCGGTAGGGGGTGTCGCGCGCACGTCGGCCGCAGCAGCAGTTTGCGCTTTCGACGTCGCGTCGGCTTCGCGCTTCTTGTAGGCGGCGCCGGCCCGAAATGTTTGCAGCATCATCGGCCAAAGTGCGGGATCGGTCTGCCGCAGGTCGGCGATGAGTTGCGCTTGCGTCGCCGGGTCGACCGTGCCGAGCGATTCGAGCTCCGCCAACACGGCTTGCATCGCCGCGCCGTCGCTCGTGGCCTGCGGCGGTTGCGAAGCTTGTCGCGCCGGGGCGCTTGCTAACTGGTCACTCGCCACGGCCTGTGCAGGCCCGCGAGCGTAAGGACTGACCGGCGCTTGCTCGATCGCAGCGCCGGCCGCCGCGAGATCGTCAGGAAGGTTATGCGCCGCGCAGCCCAAGAATGCTGTGCAGCCCAGGTACGCGGCGCACCAGAGCACTACGGCGCAACGGCGTGTCGGCAGGCGGCACCAGGCAAACGGCGATGGTCGACGCGGGCTTCCGTCCATTATGGGGGGCGTGCGTGGGCGACCGAAGAAGTGGGGAACGACTCAACGCGAGGGGGCGGAGAGTACGACAAACCGGTCGCTGCGACAAGACGGACGCCGCCAGAGAGTGTCGGCGGCGAAGGCCTTACGCCTTGCGCGGGTCGCCGGCGGTGGAAAGCCGGGCGATGAATTGTTCGAGCACCAATCGTGCGCGGGCCGCTTGCGAGGCTTTCCCCTTCAGCGCGAGATCGGTTTCCAAGAGCATGTCGTAGAGTTGGCCGGAACGCTTTCGCCCTAACTGCTTCCACTGATCCTCGGCCTTACGCAGCACAAACGGCTTGAATCCGGCCAGTTCCAGAATTTGCTTCCCGGCCAGCCGCTGCTTCTTCGCTTCCGTATCTTCCAAAATGCGCGTAGCCGCGGCGAAGCGACGGAAGGTCGACGCCATTTGTGCCAGCAGTGCAATCGGGTGCTCGCCGGCGACGATCAACCGATCGAGTTGCTTGAGCGCAGCCGGGGCGTTGCCGAAAGCGATGTCGTCGATCATTTCCCAAGCGGTGCGCGAACGCCACGAGCCGACGAACTTGTCGACCAATTCGCAACTGATCGGTTCGGCTCCCGCAGCCGCAGCAAGTTTGGCGAGCTCTTGGTCGAGCAAGCCGAGTTCCGCGCCGACGAGATCCATGAGCGATTCCGCGGCGTCGGTCTGCAGCTTCGCGCCGTGGCGTTGCTTGGCCCAATTGACGAGCCACTTCACCAGCGCGGCGCCGGTCGGCGCGCGGCACTCAAGATTCAATCCGCTCGCGGCGACCGCTTTATACAGTCGGGTGTTCGACGGCCAGGTGGCGACGTCGAGCACGAGCACGCCGGCCTGCGACGGGCGGGCGACGTAGTTCTCCAACTTGTCGCGATACTTCGTCACGAAATCGTCGGCGTCGTCGATCACCACCACGCGCCGACCGCCGCCAAAAAGCGACAGCGTGCTGAGCTCGTCGAACACGTCGCGCGGCAGGGCCTGCGGGCCTGCGAGTTCCGTGGCGGCGAACTCCGGATCGCCGCCGGCGATGCGCTGCTTGAGCTCATGCAGGGCGAGTCGCTTCAAAAAACCCTCGTCGCCGAAAAGGGCGACGACCGGCGGAATTTCTGCCGGTGCGGCATCCGCGAGGAAATCGACCGCGCTCGTGGAATCGGAGGATGCTTTTGCGGCCATGATGGAGACAGAGCCAACGGAAGAAGCGAGGCGAATATGTTATAACGGTGAGCGTCGGCCGTTTGTAGGGCGACAAAGTTTGAACGGAGTCGCAGAATCACGATGGCTTACCCCTCCGAATACGCCGAAGAAGAAGACTCCGGCGGGCAGCCGGTGCTCACGGTCGAGCAACTGACGCTCCAGCTCAAGGACCTGCTCGAGTCGGCGTTTCCAGCGGTGTGGGTCTCCGGCGAAATCTCGAACTTCTCACGCCCGTCGTCGGGGCACTGTTACTTCACGCTCAAAGACGAAGCGGCGCAGATTCGGGCCGTGATGTGGCGCGGCACGGCGAGTCGACTGAAGTTCGATCTGCACGACGGCATGGAAGTGGTCTGCTTCGGCGGCGTCGACGTCTACGCCCCGCGCGGTTCGTATCAGCTCGTCGTGACCAAGTTGGAGCCGAAGGGAATCGGCGCTCTGGAATTGGCGCTGCGCAAGCTGAAGGAGAAACTCGCGGCCGAAGGCTTGTTCGACCGTTCGCGCAAGCGGCCGTTGCCCAAGTTTCCGCGACGCATCGCGTTTGTGACCAGCCCCACCGGGGCGGCCGTACGCGACTTTCTGGAAGTGATGCGCCGCCGTTGGAGCGGAGCCGACGTGCTGATCGTACCGACGCGAGTTCAGGGAGACGGCGCGGCGCGGGAAATTGCGGCGGCGATCACGCGCGTCAACCAGATGGAGCTCGAGATCGACGTACTGGTCGTCGGGCGCGGCGGCGGGAGCTTAGAGGACCTCTGGTGCTTCAACGAAGAACCGGTCGTGCGCGCCGTCGCGGCGTCGCGCATTCCGACCGTGTCGGCGGTCGGGCACGAGATCGACGTGACGCTCTGCGACTTGGCCGCCGACGTGCGGGCCCTGACGCCGAGCGAAGCGGCCGAGTTGGTCGTGCCGTCGCAAGAAGCGATTCTCGCGTTTCTCGCCGATCGCCGGCAGCGACTGCTCGGCGCGCTACAGAACAAGGCGACGACGGCAAGGCATCGGCTCGTGATGCTGGGCGAACGACGCGCGTTTCGTCAGCCGTTTGAATTGCTGCGTACCCGAGCGCAGCGGGTGGATGAACTCTGGCTCCGCGCAGGGCGGGCCTTAAAGCATCGCCTCACGTTGCAACGGAGCCGGCTCGAAACGTGGGCCGGCAAACTCGAATCGCTCAGTCCGCTCGGCGTACTGGCGCGCGGCTACAGCGTCACGCAACGGGCCGACGACGGCGCGGTGGTCCGCAGTGCCGAACAACTGGCCGCCGGCGACGTCCTCCGCACGCGCCTCGCGCAGGGGGAAGTGCTGAGTTCGGTGTTGGAAACCGCAGCGGAAGCACGCAAGTAACATCCCGCGCCGCTGGCATATTTCGGCCTGCCCGGTCAGAATGATGAGTTGTGAATACTCGTCGGGGCTTGAGGTGGGATATGGCGCTCTTGCGCTGCGTGTGGATCGTTGGCTTGTGCTTCTTCGCCTCGGTGGCGCGCGCGGATGAGACCGCGCGCACGTTGTTCGCCTTCGACGAACCGACGGCCGCCGATGCTTGGGTCGGGGTGAACGGCCTGCCTGCGAAATTTGGCGCTCCGCCGGAAGCCGCCGCCGCGAATGCCGGACCTGCAGGCGCCGCCGCACATTTGAAGGCCGCCGCAGCCGGCGGATTGTACTCCAAGCGCGACGCCGCCCCGCTCGATTGGACGAAAGTACGCGCGGCGACGTTCTGGGCGTACCGCTCGGTCGAAGCGGCGGCTGCAAACGCCGTCACGCCGATTGAAGTGCAATTCGTCGAAGTCGACGGCAAGACGCGGTTCTGGCGCAAGATCGACTTGAATCACACCGGCTGGCAGCAATATGAAGTACCGCTTCGTTGGTGCCGCTGGTCGACGGGCCGTATCCCGCAGTGGAGTCGCGTCGTGCGCATCGGCTTCTGGTGCCGCGAGGCGGGAGATTTTTGGATCGACGATGTCGCCGTCGTCGAGAGCACGGAAGCCGACGCCGCGGAACTGTCCGCCGACGAACTGCGCGACTTCGCGTTTCCCGAGACAGGTGCGAAAGCCCGCACGGAGAAGGGGAAGAACGTTACGCTCGTTACCGACATCGCGGAGCTCGACGCTCCGCAGCTTGCCGCGCATCTCGATAAGGCCGCCGCCGCGATCGCAGCCGATATGCCGTTCCTTGGCGAAACCCCGGCCGGGAGGATCGTGCTGTTCACCGATCGCACGGCCTATCAGCAGTTCACGGTCCGGACCGCCGAGATGCTGAACAGCGCCGCGCAGCCGCCGACTTCGGGAGGGTTCACGTTTTGGGGAATCGCCACGTCGTTCTGGGACCCGGCTTACGGCACGCTCCGGCCGGTGTATCTGCATGAGTTCGTGCACTCGTATCTCGACAGCGCGCTGCAACTCGACAACAGCGGCGAATGGCTGCACGAAGGGATGGCGAGCCATTACCAGTTGCGATTCCATCCGCAGGAGAACTTCGGCGAGATCGTTCGCAACGGCATTTCCGACCCCGGTAACTTTCAGCCGTTGGAAACGTTGCTGAACGGCCGGAAGATCGAACTCAACACATATTGGCAAGCGGCGACTTTTGTCGACATGCTACTGCACGACGAAGCGTACCGCGCCAAACTTCCCGGCCTGCTCAACGCCTTTCGCGAAGCCGGCTCGACCGACCTCGGACCACAACTGCAAACATACCTCGGCAAGACGTTCGAAGAACTCACGGCCGATTGGCAAGCCTTCTGTAAACGCACGTATTAGTTGAACGCTTTTCCGAAGTGCCGAATCCATTTTCGAAAAGGGAGATATTGGGGATAGGAGGAGATGAAGGGGATGCAGTCAGGAGAATGGCGAAAGAGTTCAATCTCTTTGGCCGGCCTTACTCTTCACCGCTTGCTTGCCGCGGAATAAAAAACCCTGGCTTCCTCCCGTTCTTCATCCCCTTCATCTCCTCCTATCTCCCATATCTCCTTTTCTTTTTCCGCCGGAAGTGCCGACACGCCCATGACACGACAGACGATTAGTTACTTAACGAAGCGGTTTGAAGAGGTCGGCATTCGGCCGAAGTCGCAGCATGGGCAGAACTTCCTCATCGATCTGAATCTGCTGGAGATGATCGCCGCGACGGGCAAACTCGAGCCGACGGACGTCGTGCTCGAAGTCGGCACCGGCACCGGCTCGCTGACGGCGCTCATGGCCCCGCAGGTCGCCGAAGTGGTGACGGTCGAGGTCGATCCGCAGATGCATCAGCTGGCGAGCGAGGAATTGATCGACTTCGACAACGTCACGCTGCGTCTGCACGATGCGCTAGCCGGCAAGCACAAGCTCGACCCCGACTTGATGGACCTGCTTGCGAAGAAGCTGGCCGTCGATCCGCGGCGGCGGTTCAAACTAGTGGCGAACTTACCGTATCACATCGCGACGCCGCTGATTTCCAATTTGCTGATGGGTCCGCTGGTGCCGCGCACGATGACTGTGACCATCCAGAAGGAACTCGGCGAGCGAATTTGTGCCGCGCCGTCGACGCGCGACTACAGCGCTCTCAGCGTTTGGGTCCAGTGCCAGTGCGAAGCGCGGATCGTGCGTGTGATGGCTCCGACCGTGTTTTGGCCGCGTCCGAAGGTCGACTCCGCCATCGTGCAAATCGAGTTGGACGACGCCAAACGCGCGGCGGTGGGGGACTTGGCGTACTTTCACCATTTCACGCGGACGATCTTCCTTCAGCGACGCAAGTTTCTGCGGACCGCGCTGGTGAACGCGTTTAAAGAGCAGCTCTCGAAGCCGCAGATCGACGCCGTGCTTACCAAGCTCGGCTTTCACGAATCTTGCCGCGCGGAAGAATTGCCGTGGCAAGAACTGCTGCGCTTAAGCATGGCGATGCAGGCCGAGACGGCGAGCATCCCTCCCGCTTAGGAAACGCGCCTAAGGCACAAAGGGAAACAGCCGCGCGCGGCCGGCCGACGTAAGCGGGGCGGCGTACTCGCTGATTTCGTAAACCTCGATCCACTCGATTTTCTTGCCGAGTTCCGGACCGTAGGTCGAAAGCACTTCTTGACGGTAGCGTTCCGCTTGCGGTCGGAGTCGGGCCGCGAGTTTTTCGCGCAGCCAATGCCGGCGTCCCGCTTCACCGAGCGGAACTTCGCCCAATTCGTTTTGGTTGTACGGCAGCCATTCAAATACTTGCGACTTGTGGCACGCCAGCATCTCGATAATGCGATCGATCTGCTTGGTGACGTCGACCACGACGTCGGCCTGCAGCGGATACGGCTTGGTGAAGCGATCGGACAAGAACGCCACGACCGGGTCCTTCCGCATGAACGGAGCGTCGGACACGATGGCAGGCACCGTCACCATGTAGGAAGCGTCGCGCACGGCGTCGCCTACGGCACGGTGATCGGGATGGTAGTCGTTGTTGCGATGCGTGAGCACGAGATCGGGCGCGAAGCCGCGAATCTCGCGAATGATGCGTTCGCGCACTTCTAACGTGGCCTGCAGTTTGCCGTCGGGAAAGTCCCAGACTTCCGACGTAGCGCCAATGACGCGGGCCGCCGCGGCCGCTTCGCCGCGTCGTCGCGCGGTGAGCGCCGGGCCCGACATTTCATGATGGCCCGCCTCGCCGTTGGTCACCGTCACGATTTTTACTTCGTGCCCGAGTTCGCGATAAACGGTCATCAGGCCGCCGCAATGAAACTCGGCGTCATCGGGATGGGCGACCAAAACAAGCAGACGAATCGGAGCGGTTGCGGAAGACATGACGCGACCTTAGACGACGATGTGTGTTCTGCGGGATGCCGACGGTCTGCGATCATTGTAATCGATCGCCGGCCGGAAGCAGGCACTGCCGGCCGAAGCCGCGACGGATTATGCTGAAGAAGCAGTAGCGCAACGGCGGCCGCGCCTTCCCCATTTGGCTTAGCGAACTTATGCAATTCATCGAACTTGCGGGCAAGACTCTGTTGGAAATGCAAGGCGTCGACGGACTCAGCGTCGCCGACCTCAAGAAGCTCGGCATGACCGATGTGAGCGTCGTGCGGATCAATCGGCAAGGAGACATTGAACTCCGCCGCGCCGATCGCTGGGACGTCATCGGCGGGCTTTTGGGAGACTACGAGCATCGGTTGCGCAGCGCGACGGGCATGGAATGGGTCTAAGAATTCGGCCGGCAACAAATTAGCCGGCTGTTTCCCGCGGGGGAGCACCAAACCGGGGAAAGCGCGAAAAACGGCCGGACGACGTCGTTTTACGCGTCGCTGCTGTACGTATCGCCACTGCCGAACACCCTGGCCGATGCCGGCAGTCGCCATGACTCATATTGCGTCGGCGCGATGCGCATTTAGAATGAATGACGTCGCGCAGTCGTGCAAATTACCGGACTCGATCGAATCAATCGTTGCGGGGGTGTCGCCTTGTTGACCGAGCAAGAAGTTTCCCGAAGTTGGAACCGTCTGTTTGCCGCAGGAACGGAAGTTACGGCGGACACGTTCTCGAGGGCGGAAACTCTGTTGGAAGAGCTGCGGCCGGAGAGCCCGCTCTACCATCGCTTGCAGAACGAATTGGTGGAAATTCGCGAACTGCGATCGCCTAAGAAGACCAAGCCGAAGAAGCGGGCCATCAAACTGAAGATCTAGCGGTATCGCCGCGTCGACGATCGCTCCGGCCTGAAGATCGCGCCGGCCCTAAGATAGCTCCGGCCTAAATTCGGCGAAACAAATTCGGACGGATCAAAAGCAAAACGGACGGCGTCCTCGCGACGCCGTCCGTTTCTATTTTTCGAGCCTGTGCATTTCGCAGGCGAGTGAGCCGCATCCGCTAGCGGTTGATCACCACGCCCAAGTTCACGCCGTTCATGAACAGGCCTTCTTTATTGTTGTCGGTATTAATTCCCATTCCGGGCAACTGGTACTGCACCATCTTGCTTGCCCGAGCGACGTTGTCGACGTACAAGGCCGTGTAACCGAGTTGCAGGTAGACCGAGCGGAAGACTTGGTACTTCAAGTTGAACCGCATTTCCATACCCGGGCTGAACTCGACGATGTTGACTTGCGAACGGAAGCTGCTCGGCAGTTGCATGTTGACGACGTCGTCGCGACGCGGAATCGTGTTCGTGCCCACGGCACCCGTTTGCGGCGGGACGACCGTATCGTTCAGCGAACCGAAGACGCCGTTCTGTTGGACGTTCTGGAAGTTGGCGGCGGCGAAGAGGCGCGTTTCCACACTCACTTGCCAACGCTCCCGTTGGAACGACCAGCGACCGCCGAATTGACCGGCCAGCAGATTGTTTTGCGCCTCGGTGGCCCAGTAAGAGTCGCCGAGCGGGTTTTGATAGTACTGCGGGTTCGTGTTGCGGGCGATTGCTTCGACCGTGTATGTGTCGTCGACGTTCAGGTAGCGAGGACCGGCGAACAACTCCCACACGCCGCCGCGAGGGCTCCAATCGAGCCGGTACATCCGGTTCGTTTCTACGCCCCACACGCCGGTCTTGTTCGATGTGATCAGCGTCGAGAAGATCGTCGGCAGCGTCACGGCATCGTCCCAGTCGACCGGAACGTTCGGGAAGCCTTGCGATTCGACGTCCGGGATGCCGTCTAGCGGGTTACCGAAGCCGGGGGCCACACCGCGGTCGCGGCCGAAGCGGCCGTACACGCCGTCGCCGTCCAAGTCGTCGTCGAAGCCGTCGCCCACGAAACCCGAGGGGTTCACCTGGCCGGCGTTGATCGTACCCGGGGCGCCGACGATGTCGACGAAGCCGACCGGTTGATTCGCGAAGTTGATCGAGACGTTCGACAGCGTATTGTCTTGGGTTTGCGTGCCGAGCGTGAAGGTGCTGACAAACCACCCGAGGCCGTCGTTGATGCGTCCGAACTCAAACCGCGAACCGCTGGTCCAGTCGGCGTTGAAGGTGTTTTCGTTGCTGTTGAATTGGTCGTAGGAGTTGACCATGGTGCCCGAGGTGCCCGGCACGATGGTCGACACGGTGCCGGCGGGCAACGCGACGTTTTGGGCCACCTGGGCATGCGTCAACGAGCCGCTCGTGACCGTATAGGTCGACCGGCCGTAGACCTGCTGCACGGGAACCGCGTCGTTGCCGATCGCCGAATCGCCCGGCGCACCGACCGTCCAATTAATGAATTCCACGCTGCCGAACCACCCTTGCGGCGGCTGAACGCCCCGACCGTACGGGCTCAGATCCGGTTGCTCGAAGAGTTGCAAGTCTTCGACGTAGGGTACGAACTCCGGTTCCGACACGCTCGACGGCAAGCCTTGCGCCGCGGCGGACTGAACCACCGAGAGCGTAAGTCCTAAGACTGCAGCGGTTCGGCGAAGGAGGTGTTTGATCGACATCGTAGGAGTCACCTGGGCTTGGACGTGTCAGGTTCTTGGGGAAGACGTTCCACAACGGAACGCTCGTGCTGATGCCCGTGCCGTTTGTATCGGCCGTGTCGCTTGTGATGGTTTAGTAAGAACGGTAAAACTTTCCGGTAATACGGATCGGAACGGTCGTACTGGTTGTGCCGGGGTAATCTTGGTAACTTCGGAAATTGCCGGCACTGCTTCAAACCGCCCGAGACCCCCGCCATGACCGTTTGCAACAGCCGCAGAAGGTTCCTTTCCGCCTCGCTCGCCTCCCTTCCGGCGATGCTTTGGGGCGCGAGTTTCGTAAAGGGCGCCGCCGACACGAAGCCGAAGCTGCCGTTTACGCTCGGCTTCAGCCTGTATGGGCTCAAAACGCTGCCGATCGAGCAAGCAATTCGTACCTGTGCCGAGGTCGGCTTCACCGACGTCGAACCGGCGCTACTCCCGGGCTACGATACCGAGCCGACGCAGCTCTCACCGGCGAAGCGCAAAGAAGTACGCAGCATTCTCGACGGCCTCGGCGTACGCGTGCCGTGCCTCATGGAAAATATCCGCCCGGCCGTCGACGACACAGTGCAGGCCGAGAACTACGAGAAGATCGCCCGCGCCGCGGAGCTAGGGCACGCCTGGAAGCCCGCCGAGGCCGGCTCGCAGGTCATCATCGAAACCGTGCTCGGCGGCAAACCTGCGGAATGGGACAAGTTCCGCAAGCCGCTGGCCAAGGGCCTGGCCCTCTGGGCGGAAGCCGCCAAGAAGCACGACGTGATCATCGCCATCAAGGCGCACGTCGGCGGAGCGATGCATACGCCCGACGACACTTTGGCGATGGTTCGCGAAATCAACTCCCCGCATATCAAGGCGGTGTACGACTTCAGCCACTTCCAAGTGCAAAAGTTCGACCTCGAAAAGTCTCTACGGACGCTGTTGCCGGAAACGGTCTTCATTCACGTGAAAGACGGCCGCGGCGAGCCCGGGAAGTTTGAATTCTTACTTCCCGGTCAGGGTAGTACGGACTACGTACAATACTTCCGGCTGTTGCGCGAGCTGAAATATGCCGGCAGCGTCACCGTCGAAGTCAGTGGACAGATCCACCAAAAGCCGGGTTACGACGGACCGGCCGCCGTTCGACAATGCTATGAATCGCTACACGCTGCATACGTAACCGCGGCGAGTTAGTTTTCTCTCTCCTCAACTACGAACAAGATCATGCCCAAAGTACTATTGCCGATCGGCGACGCGACCGAAACGCTCGATACGTTCTACCCCGTGTTCCGCCTGCAAGAAGACGGCTTCGAGTGCGTCGTCGCCGGGCCCGAGGCGCGCTGGTATCACACCGTGATGCACGAGATTCCGCCGGACGCGACCATTCCGTGGGACATCACCCGCGAAAGCCCCGCCTACCACATCAAGGCGACCGTGGCCTTCCGCGACGTGAAGCCGGAAGAATATGCCGGGATCTTCATCTCCGGCGGCCGCGCCCCGGAATACATCCGCTACGACAAGGACCTGCTTCGCATCACAAAGCACTTCTTCGACGCGAATAAGCCGGTCGCAAGCGTCTGTCACGGCATCGAAATCTTGACGGCCGCCGGCGTGCTCAAGGGCCGTCGCGTAACGACCGTGGCCAAGTGCCAACTCGACGCGGAACAAGGCGAGGGGAAGTACGTGAACGACGCCTGCGTCGTCGACGGCAACCTCGTGAGCGCCCGCACCTGGCACGACAACGCCCCGCTGTTCCGCACCTTCATGAAGATGCTGAACGCTACGAAGTAGTAGCTAGTCGTCAGTAGCTAGTAGCTAGTTGGAGAACAGACGGCTCTCTCTTTCTAGCTACTAGCTACTCTCTTCAATGCCCCGCCGCGCCGCTTTCCGCGGCACCCGGCAATCGGGCCAGTAATACCGCGCCGATGATCAGCGCGAACGCGGCCCATTCGTTCCAAGTCGGCAGCTTTTTGCCGACGGCGAAGTTCAACACCAGGAAGATCGCTACGGCGATCACTTCCTGAATGATCTTGAGCTGCGCCGTCGTGAAAGTTTTCGCCCCTTCGCGATTGGCCGGCACCTGCAAGGCGTACTCCGGAAACGCCACGAGCCAGCAGATCACGATGGTCAGCCACAACGCCGGCTTGGCCCGACCTTCGAAAAACCAAACGTGACCATACCAAGCGAAGGTCATGAAAACGTTGGAAGCGATCAGCATGAGAACGGTGTACATCGGCGGAAGCTCGGAGACTTGAGATCAGAGACCGAAGAACAGGTGTTGGCGCCACATACTAGCCCCGACGCGCAAGCAAGGGGAAGGGTGTCGCAAATGCTGAAGGCAGAGTGCTGAATGCTGAATTTCTGAAACGCTCCCCTGTTCAGCATTCAGCACTCGGCCTTCGGCATTTCCCCCCAGTTTCCCCCACTTCCGGCTCGCGCGTGGCGGGGGCTAGGCGGCGCGCCTATACTTATACAACTTGTAAGTGTTGTCCGTACTTTCGCCGGGGTGCGTTATGAAGCGTCGTGTGGCCGCCGTGAGTTTGCTTCTCGTCTTCGGCCTCTTGGCCGCGACAACCTTACCCGGCGCTGAAACCGAGAGCCCCGAAAAACCGCCGGCTGCGGCGCCTGCCAAGGCGAAAGCCAAGAAGCCGCGCGCGACCGCTCAACCGGCGGCAGCGAAGCCGACCGAAGCCGCTAAGCAGAAAACCGCCGAGAAAGAGCCGGCGAAAAAGCCTTCCGATACCGAAGTCAAACAAGAGTTCATGCGCATCGTTCGCGATGCCAAGCAAGTGCCCACGGCGCTCGACACGGCCGTGGTTCGCTATGTCGGCCAGGGAGGCAAATACGACGGCGTCACCGTCGACTTGATCGGGGCCGTGCACGTCGGCGATAAGAAATACTATCGCAAGCTCAACAAACTCTTCACCGAGTACGACGCCTTGCTCTACGAACTCCTCGCCCCCAAGGGGACGCGCATTCCCAAGGGAGGCCGCGGCGGCAGCGGGCACCCGATCGGCATGATGCAAGAAGGAATGACCGAAGTGCTCGGTCTCGCCTACCAGCTGGAAGAAGTCGACTACACGAAGAAGAACTTCGTGCACGCCGACATGACTCCCGATGAGTTCTCCGCGAAGATGAAGGAGAAGGGAGAAAGCTGGACCGGCATGCTCTTCCGCGCGATGGGCCAAAGCATGGCCATGCAAGCGCAAGGGACCGGCCCGGCCGGCGGCGAGATCGAACTCCTCTTCGCGATGTTCGAAGACAATCGCGAGCTCAAAATGAAGCGGGCCTTGGCCAAGCAGTTTGAGGGAATGGACGACATGATGTCGGCCTTCGAAGGGGAAGAGGGTTCCACGATCATCACCGAGCGCAACAAGGCGGCCTTCAAGGTGCTCGCCGAACAACTCGCGGCCGGCAAGAAGAACATCGGCGTCTTCTACGGCGCCGGCCACTTGGAAGACATGGACGAGCGCCTGCTCAACGAATTCGGGCTCAAGCGCCAAAGCACCGAGTGGCTCACCGCCTGGGACATGCGCGACCCGGCCGCCGCAGCGCCGAAGAAGCCGAAGAAGGCTGCGAAGTAGTTTTTGTGGCGAGTGGTGAGTGGTGAGGCGTAAGCCCGACGTATCTGAACCCTTCTCCCACTGGGAGCTGTGTTAACTTCCTTCTCCCACTGGGAGAAGGTGGCCGTTAGGCCGGTTGAGGGCCGCGTCGCATCAAGCTTGACCGCGCCAACGCGCAAGCGCAATTTGGCGCCGCTCAAACGCGCCCCGCCAAACTTCGCGCCGCGCGACCCTCACCCGCCGCCCGCGGCGTCGCCCTCTCCCAGTGGGCGAGGGTTTTCGGCCGGCCAAAAGTTTGCTTGTTCTTGGCCGGCGATCTCTGTAGTCTGCCGAGTTGGTTGCCGCTTCCTGCGACGAGCTCTCGGAGACTGCGATGTTCGACCACTTACGTCGACGACTTTTCGCGCGCTGCGCAGATAACTCGGGCTTATCTGCGCACAACCTCAAAACCCACAAGGGGTGCGCAGATAGCGAAAGTTATCTGCGCACGCGTGGTCCGACCAATCGACGTAAGTCGGTTTTGCGCGGCGCGCCGCTCGTCGTTCTGGTCGCGCTAGTTTGCGGGTCGGCCGTCGTGAGCGGCGGAACTTTTTCGCAGGCGGCGGAAAAAATTCCGCTGCAACTGAGCGACCTCTACCGACAAGAATCGATCACCGACTTCAAGGTTAGCCCGAAGGGCGACGAGGCGGTTTACGTCCGCTCCTGGTACGACGAAAGCCAACCCGGCCGCCGCACGGCCCTCTGGCGCGTCGACGGCGAAACCGGCCGCGCTGCGCCCCTGGAGCCGGGCGAGCCGGATGGGCGCATGCCGGTTTATTCGCCAAACGGAGAACAACTAGCGTTTGTTTCGGCGCGTTCGCTGAGCACGCTCGGAGCGTACGTTGAAATAGCGCCTCCCGCCTACTCCGATCCGACGGGACAAGTTTGGATCACTCCACGTCCCGGCGACGCCGAGGCGAATATCGCGAAGACCATCTGGCGCTTTCGATCGCACGTCGGCCAAGTGTTTACCGACAGCTTCTACGGACGGATTTGCTTCGCGCACAAGGGTCCTCGGCTGCTTGTGGTTGCGGGAACTTCGGTCTGGGGCGGTGATGACGCCGTAGTTGGCAAGCTCATTCAAGAAGATCAAGGAGAAGGCTACGAAGGTTATGGACCCGCCGGGGTCCATTTCTTGTGGAGCTTGAGCGGCGAACACGGCTCTGCCCCGTTACCGCGCGGTAACGGGCTGAAAGATTGGGACGATCATTGGTTGGGCGATCCGCAATGGACTTCCGACGATAAGTTCCTCGTCTACCATGCGAACATGACCGACGATCAGGAAAGCGTTCGTTACAGCATCAACAAAAACTACGATGTTTGGATGGCTCCGGTCGACCCACAGGGGCCGAATCCGTTTGCAGAGGATGCCAAGGCGCGCGAGCCTCGCTCCGAAGAGCCGATTCAGTTGACGACCAATCCCGGGCCCGATGTTTCGCCGCGCATCTCGCCGGACGGCAAACACGTGCTGTACCTATCCGTGCCGCGGAAAGGGCCGCACATGGACGTGTTTAACTTGTGCGTGCTCACGCTTCCCGGCGACGGTGAAAACGACAAGAATCCCGAGCCGCGCGTTCTGATCAACGCTCATGATGCGGAGCGTGAGGAAGACGGCACGTCGCCGTTTCAGCCGACGTTTCCTCTCCGTGACGATTGTTGGATCGACGACGAACACGTGCGCGTCCGCGGCGTGCGCGGGATGAAAAGCGAGACGCTCGTGCTTCATATCGCGGGCGTCGATCACGCCATCGGCGCCCATGCCAAGCCCGAGCCGGACGGGCCGGCCAACAAGCTGCTCAAGCCGCCGGCGGTCAACCGGTGGCTGGCCGAGCGCTATCAGGCTCGCGAAGAAATCGTGAAGTGGAAGAGTTTTGACGGGCTGGAAATCGAGGGCATTCTCACGCTGCCGCCGGAGGAGCTTGCGAAGCACAAGGCGCCGTATCCGCTGATTGTTTATCCGCACGGCGGGCCGCATAGCGCGAGCAAGCCGGGCTTCAACTTCGCCGTGCACCTCTTCGCGGCCCGCGGCTACGCTGTGTTCCAGCCCAACTTCCGCGGCACCTACGGCTACGGTCGAAAGTTCTTAGACGCGGCCCGCTTCGACATGGGGGGCTCCGACATGCAAGACATTCTCACCGGCATCGAGATGCTCATCGCGCGCGGCACGGTCGACCGCGATCGGCAATTCGTCTACGGCATCAGCTACGGCGGCTACTCCACCTGTCGACTCGTCACGCTCACCCAACAATTCCGCGCGGCCTGCGCCCAGAACGCCGTCACCGACTTGCACGCCATGTGGAGCTTGAGCGATCTGCAAAGCTGGACCGAGTGGGAGTTCGGCGGCAAGCCGTGGGAGACCGTCGAGCACGAAGGACGGAAGATCGATGTCGGCGCGCTGATGCGCGAGCGGAGCCCGACGACGGCTGCCCACAAGGTGAAGACGCCGACTTTGATCCTGCACAGCGACCACGACCGGCGTTGCCCGTTGGCTATGGGGCAGATGTTCTATCGCGGCTTGAAGGAGTCGGGCTGTGCGACCGAACTCGTGGTTTACAAGGACGAACGCCACGCGATGTGGCAAGTGAAGCATCAGGCCGACGTGCTGGAGCGCGTCCTCGAATGGTTCGCCCGGCACGACAAAAAAGCGGAGTAACAAACGAACGAACGACGCCGAAGGCGCGGAAAGCTTTTTTGATTGCAGCGACATGGAGGGGTGTGCGCTGCGAAAGGTATGTTTTCGCCGCAGTTTTGCGTGATTTAAGAGAATCTAAACCCTTGACTCGCGCCGGCTCGCGTGTTCTTATCGGGACTCTTTTTCACGGCCTCTTTCGGCCGTGAACTTGCCTCCCTCGACCGTCTTTCCCACCGACCGAGATCGCATCTCCATGAGCACCGCCAAGCCGCTCGCCGAACCTGCCGCCATGTTGGGCCCCTGGTACAAAGAGCTCACGCCGTACCACTGGTTCGTCTTCGTCGTCGCCGCGCTCGGGTGGTTGTTCGACACGATGGATCAACAGCTCTTCGTGCTGGCCCGCGATGAAGCGGTCGCCGACTTGATGAACCTCGCGCCGACCGATCCGGCCGTCGCTAAGTTCGGCGGCAGCGCCACGATGTGGTTTCTCTTCGGTTGGGCCATGGGGGGCCTGGGGTTCGGCATCATGGGCGACCGCGTCGGGCGCGTGAAAACGATGCTCGCCACGATTCTGCTCTACTCGATCTTTACCGGCCTCTCGGTCTTCGCTCGCAACTACAATGAGTTCGTCATCTACCGGTTCCTCACGGGCCTGGGAGTCGGCGGCGAATTTGCCGTCGGCGTGGCGCTCATCGCCGAGGTGATGCCCGACCGCGCAAGACCCTATGCACTTTCGTGGCTGCAAGCCTTATCGGCCGTCGGCAACTGTACCGCGGCGCTGATCTATATCGTGCTCGGGCATTTGCAAAGCGCCGGCCATCTCGCCAACCTCACGCTGCCGGGCGGCACGCCGTTTACCGCGTGGCGCATCGCGTTCAGCATCGGCACCTTGCCCGCACTGTTGGCCATCGTCATTCGCCGGAAGTTGAAAGAGCCGGAACGTTGGGCGGCCGTCGGCGAGAAGCACCAGAAAAAGGGTTCGTACGCCGAAATGTTCAGCAATCCCGTGCTGCGCAAGAACGCCTTCATCGGCTTGGCGATCGGCTTCGCGGGCGTGGTCGGCCTCTGGGGCATCGGCTTCTTCAGCGTGCAGTTGCAAAAGTCGGTGTTTCGCAAGAGCTTCATGGCCGAAGGAATGTCGGGCGATATGCTCGAAGGGCAGATCAAACTTTGGTCGGGCTACACCTCGCTCATGCTCAACGTGGGCGCTTTCGCCGGCATGATTCTCTCCGGCATCGTCGCTCAGAAACTTGGTCGACGCAGCGCGTTTGCCATCGCCTTCACGCTCGGCATGCTCAGCACCGCCAGCGTCTTCATGTTCTTCGATAGCCGCGACGACGTCTTCTGGCTCATCCCGATCATGGGCATGTGCTTGCTATCGATCTTCGGCTGCTTGGCCATCTACTTCCCGGAACTCTTTCCGACGCGACTGCGCAGCACCGGCACTTCGTTCTGCTACAACGTCGGCCGATTTGCGGCGGCGGTCGGTCCGTTTACATTCGGCATGCTCACGAGCACCGTCTTCAAAGGCGAGGCCGAGCCGATGCGCTATGCCGGCGTAACGATGTGCTCGATCTTCCTCCTAGGCTTGGCCGTGCTGCCGTTTGCCCCGGAGACGAAGGGGAAGCCGCTGCCGGAGTAGGGGAAGGCGTCAGGCGCTGGGCGCTAGCGAAAGACAGACGCGTCGGGCTTACGCCTCGACGCTCGCCGATATACGTATCTGCCCTTGCGGCTTAGCTTTCGGCAATATTGGCTCCCGCGCGCTCGAATCGATAGAATACTCCGTAGCGGCGCTCCGCACGCCTGAATGCGCGCCGCCCATGTAGCCTCAATCGATTCTCGGCAACGCCTGCCCCGGAGATAGTAGTCATGGCCACGGTCGCAAAAGCCCCTTCGCAAAAAGCCCCCGAAGTTCGTCAGACGGAATGCTTCATCGGCGGAAGATGGACGCCGAGCCAAAGCGGCAAGACGTTCGAAACGTTGAACCCGGCGACGGAAGCGGTCATCGCGCAGGTGGCCGAAGGGGATGCCGCGGATATCGACGCCGCCGTGAAGGCCGCGCGCAAGGCTTTTGAACAAGGCCCGTGGTCGAAGATGGACGCCCGCGATCGCGGCCGCCTGCTTTATAAACTCGCCGACTTAATGGAAGCCGAGCTCGACGAGCTGGCCGCGCTCGAATCGCTCGACAACGGCAAGCCGATCCGCGACGCCAAGGCCGCCGACCTGCCCTTGGCCATCGATTGTCTGCGCTACTACGCCGGCTATGCCGACAAGATCCACGGGCAGACCATTCCCGTGCGCGGCAACTATTTCACGTACACGCGTCGCGAGCCGGTCGGCGTCGTCGGGCAGATCATCCCGTGGAACTTCCCGATTTTGATGGTGGCCTGGAAGTGGGGCCCGGCCTTGGCTGCCGGCTGCACGATTGTGATGAAGCCCGCCGAGCAAACGCCGCTCACCTGCTTGCGGCTGGCGCGGCTCGCGCAGAAGGCCGGCATTCCCGACGGCGTGATCAACGTCGTTCCCGGCTACGGACCGACGGCCGGCGCCGCGCTGGTTAAGCATCCGGGCGTCGACAAGATCGCGTTCACCGGCTCGACGGAAGTCGGCAAGATCATCATGCGCGACGCCGCCGCGACGATGAAGCGCGTGACGCTCGAACTCGGCGGCAAGAGTCCCAACATCGTGTTCGACGATTGCGATCTCGACGCGGCCGTCGCAGGCTCGCACTTCGGGCTCTACTTCAACCAAGGGCAATGCTGCTGCGCCGGCAGCCGGCTCTTCGTGCAAGAGAAGGTGCACGACAAGTTCGTCGACAAGATCGTGGCGATGAATAAGAGCCGTAAGCTCGGCGACCCGCTCGACATGGCGACGGAGCAGGGCCCGCAAGTCGATCGCGAACAGTTCGACAAAATCATGGGCTACATCGAAAGCGGCAAGAAGGAAGGGGCCGGCTTGCTCAGCGGCGGCAACCGCTTCGGCGACCGCGGCTTCTATGTGGAGCCGACGCTCTTCACCGGCGTTTCGGACGACATGACCATCGCGAAGGAAGAAATCTTCGGCCCGGTGATGTCGATCTTGAAGTTCAAGGACCTCGACGAAATTGCGGCGCGCGCCAACAACACCTGCTACGGCCTCGCCGCGGCCATCTGGACGCGCGACATCCAGAAGGCGCACACGTTGGCGGCCAAGATTCGGGCCGGCACCGTGTGGATCAACTGTTACGACGTGTTCGACGCCGCCGCGCCGTTCGGCGGATTTAAAATGTCGGGCATCGGCCGCGAACTCGGCGAAGCGGCTCTCGGCAGCTACACGGAACACAAAACGGTGACCGTGAGCTTGGGATAGAGCGACGTGGAAGCGTGAGGATTGATCGATGAGCATTTCCGAAGGCTTCGTCGCGCCAGTTAGCGGCGTCGTATTGTCACCCACGCCGGTGGGGTGGGACGCCGGCACTTCGTCGCGAGAAGTGCTGCGTTTCTCGGTGGATGATTATCATCGCCTCGACGAACTTGGCATGTTGCCCGCAGACGTACGAATGGAGTTGCTCGAGGGAATCGTCTTCATGATGTCGCCCATCGGACCGTCGCACGCGACGTGCACGGACCTGTTGAATCGTGCGTTTTGGAAGGTGCTACCGAACAAGTGGGATGTGTCCGCAGGTCGCGACATCGTCCTCGCCGCGAGCGTTCCGCAGCCGGACATTAGCGTGTTACGAGGCGCATTGCGGGATTTCTCCGCACGTAAGCCGCGCGCCGAAGACCTTTGCATCGTCGTGGAAGTTAGTGATTCCACCCTCGAATTTGACCGCACGGCAAAGCAGCGTATCTACGCCGCGGCCGGCATTCCCGAATACTGGATCGTGAATCTGCCGGAGCGTCAGGTCGAGGTCTATCGCAAGCCGGTCGCCGCCACAGGCGAACAACCGGCGAAATATGAAACCGTTGCGACGTTCGGCCCGGACCAAACGATCGACGTCGTCCTCGACGGCACGCCCGTGGGTTCAATTCTCGTCAAAGATATCCTTCCTTAAAATTGTTTCTTCGCCAGCTCGCACGCCATCACCTGGAGTTACCCGCCATGCATCGTTTGCGCATCGTTGCTTGTATTGCCGTTCTGCTCGCCGCTCCCTTCGCTCAAGCGGCGGACGAGGGCGCCGCTCCGAAGCTCAAAGCACTGATCGTCGACGGCCAAAACAACCACAATTGGAAAGGCACGACGCCGGTCATGCAGAAGTATCTGCAGGACTCGGGCCGGTTCACGGTCGATGTCGCGACGTCTCCCGAAAAAGGGCAAGACATGTCGGGCTTCAAGCCGGAGTTTAAGAAGTACGACGTCGTCGTGCTCAACTACAACGGCGATCTCTGGTCGAAGGACACGCAGCAAGCGCTCGTCGACTATATGCAAACCGGCGGCGGACTAGCCGTGATCCATGCGGCCAACAACTCCTTCTCCGGCTGGCCCGAATACAACCGCATGATCGGTCTGGGCGGCTGGGGAGGACGCAACGAAAAGAGCGGGCCGTACGTGCGATTTCGCGACGGCAAGATTGTTCGCGACGAATCCGCAGGCCCCGGCGGTCACCACGGGAGACAGCATCCGTTTCAAGTCGTCGTACGCAATACCGAGCATCCGATCACCAAGGGAATGCCGACGACTTGGATGCACGCGCAAGACGAGCTTTACGACAAGTTGCGAGGTCCGGCGGAAGCCATCGACGTCTTGGCCACGGCCTACGCCGACCCGGCGACCGGCGGCAGCGGCGAGCATGAGCCGATGATTTTTACGGTCACCTACGACAAGGGACGCGTGTTCCACACGCCGATGGGGCACAGCCCGGAGTCGATGCATTGCACCGGCTTTGTCACGACGCTGCTCCGCGGCTGCGAATGGGCCGCCACCGGCGATGTGAAGTCGAGCGACGTGCCGAAGGATTTTCCGAAGGCGGACGCCGTGAGCATCCGCGGCGGCCGGTTTGAGTAATTCGCCAATTTCAAGCCGCATCAGCCCTTCTCCCCTTGCGGCAGAAGGTGCCCCAGGGGGGATGAGGGGGCCAGCGCCATGCCGGGCGAGCAACGGCCTTCGCCTAAAGCCGCACGAAGAGTCGTTGCCGCCAAAGCCAAAGGCAGACGAGCCAAAACGCCGCGAGTACCGCTAGGCTTTCGTAAAGCGGCTGATACGGATCGCCAGCTCCGCCGAACAGCGCCGGGCTATACGACTTGCCCACGCGCTCGGAGAGCCGGTCCGTGAACATCGCATACGGCAGCGTCAGATGCGTGTAGAGCACGCGCAACGTCCACGGCTTCAGCAATTGCGACATCATGTAAACGACGATCGAATTCATGCCGACGATCGCCAACGGCCAAGCCAGCCGCCGCCAACCCCAATGGTCGAATACGAGGTAGAACAAGGCCAGCATCCAAATCACCAAGCCGCCGGAAGCCAGCGCCCAACTCGGGGTCCAGATGCGCTTGACGATCGGGCAGAGGCCGGCGAAGTGCAATGCCGCCCCCAGCGCCAAACAGACCGCTCCGGCTGCCAGCATGACCACGACTTTCCGGCCCGACTTACGCCTCGTACGCAATAGTTCGCCGATCATCAGCCCCATGAGCATCGTGGCGATCGACGGCACGAAATTCAACGTCGCATAGCCGCCGGGATTGAATTCGAAGCGAGACTTCGGCGAACTCGCCTCGACGCGCGCGAGGTAATCCAATTCCAGTTCCCCCTTTTCGCGCCGCACCGGCATCGCGCGGGGAAACTTGTTCAAGAATTTCTGATCAGCCGAGGCCGCGAAGTTTGTGTTCTTCGACCAGTGTCCGCGAATGCCCGGCAGGACGAATTCGTCGCGATGCTCGTCGTTCACGACGCCGACGCTTGCGTAGTCGAACCCTTCGGGCGGGAGCGGATGCTGAAAGAACGCGTACCACGTTCCTCCCAAAATGAGCGCAACGGCGGCGCCTTGGACCCATACGCCGCGATTGACCAATAAGAATACAAACCAATATCCCAAGCCGATCTGCGTGAGCACGTTGACGAACGAATAGATCGTGTAAGGCCCTTTACCGCCGTCAGGGTTATTAAGAAATACGCCGAGCGCAACGAGCGCGAGGCAACGGATGAGCGTGTGCAACAGTTGTGAAACGTACGAATCGCCGCGCATCGCGCGCTTCATGAAGGAATACGGCAGCGCCACGCCGACCATAAACATGAACGCCGGCTGGATCAGATCCCAAAATACGCCCCCTTGCCAGAGCACGTGCTCAAACTGCCCGGCGAAGAACCGCACGACGCGGAACTCGCGCGCTTCTTCGGTGATGCCGGCGTCCTTGAGCCGCTGCAGTACGTTGGCGAGTCCGAAGCCGGCCGACGCCATCATCAACATGATGAAGCCGCGATAGGCGTCGAGCGATGCGAGCCGCACTTCATTAACGTCGCCCGCGAGGACGACCGGTCTTCGCGGTGGTTCCGGCTTGAGCGGCACGGTTGCCGCCGTCGGCTTGGGGGGCGTGACCACGGGGGTCGCGGGCTTTTGCGGCGGCGCGGCCGGCACGAGTGGTTTACCTTTGTCGAACCCGGCTGGGCGAAGCGGATCGTGCGCCATGGAAACTCGTCAGGATGGAAGGAGAAATCTGGAGCCGTGCGAAGGCGATGGAGGGCTAGAGTAGCGCTTGGCCCGTGCGCCGGCAAGAACGATCCGAGCGGAGCCGGTGCTTTGACAACGATTCCGAGAGGTTCTACAATCGAGGTTCGCAATTTGGCGGCGATTTTGGGTTCCGTACGTGCCGCGCCGGCACGGCAGGCAAATCAGCCTTGATGGAATCCGACGGATTCGGCGGCCGATTGATTTGAATGGGGGGCGGTAGCTCAGTTGGGAGAGCGCTGCGTTCGCAATGCAGAGGTCGAGGGTTCAACTCCCTTCCGCTCCACTTCAAAAGGCCTTGTCGCACAACGAGTTGCGACAAGGCCTTTTTTGTTGTTGTCTGACACCCTCCCGTTCTGACACCTTTTGGTCAGATGGAAGGTCAAATCGGCGAGTCGAAAACGAGTTCAACGGCGACGTGCACGCGACGAGGCCGCATCGAAGCAAGCGGTGATTTCAAATTGCTGATGCGCTTCAATCCGGCAGCACTTTCACCTTGATGTTCCGGTAGAAGACGGTGCTGTTCGGGTCGTGGGCCTGAAGGGCGATCTGACCGTGGGATAGAACACGCCCCTCGCGCCCCTTGGGTCGCTCAGGGTTTTCCGGCTCGGTGTAGTCCACGGTCGTCCGGCCGTTCACTTTCAACACGATCTGCTTGCCCGTGACGATGATGTGGTACTCGAACCATTCGTCATCCTTCACCGGCGACGTGTCGAGAATGTCCTTAATGATGAGCAGGCTGCCGGTTCGCCGCTTGTCGGTATGCGTGTTGCACACCTGAGCCTCGTAGCCCTTCTTCAAGAACCCGCTCTGCGGCTCCGTGTGGAAAAAGATGCCGCCATTCGAGCCGGGCTTTGTCTTGACCTCGATCATCAACTCGAAGTTCTTGAAGTCATGGTTGCCGACCGTTCCGACATACAACAGATGGGCCATCGGCCCGCCACCGGCGACGATGGCTCCATCTTCCACTTTGAAGCACTCGACGTGGTCGACAGCCTTCCAGCCGTCGAGCGTCTTGCCGTCGAAGATGGTTTGCCAATCGTCGGCCATCGCCGGCGAGACCAGAAGCAGGATCATTAAATGTGCGAACAGCGTCGGCTTCATCGGTATTCTCTGGATTTTTTCCTAGGCTAAGCCGAACGACGATTCCTTACAAGCAAAACTGTATTTGAAACATCGAACCAGGTGTCGGGGTCTATAAGAGGCATGCCCATCGTCGTCGCTCTTCACCCTGCAAAGTCACTCATGCGTACGATAGTCTTCATTCCTGCAATACTTTTCCTGGTCGCTGGAATTGCTCTGAGCGGTTACGCCGACACAAACGAGAGCGTCATCGCCGCCAAGCGAATCACTTCGGAGTTTGCGGAACAACTTGCTGATGCACAGCGTCGGGAAGATGAAGCGGGAATTCGCCGCATCATGCAGGAAACGGTAGAGCGACTTGGCGACTTAGCGGGAATCCCTGAAGTCGAGGATGAATACTCCCCGTGCCCGGAAAGCGTTCGACCGCTTACCCGCGAGGAAGCGAAGGCGGGTTTCGCCAAACTCTTGCAGTTCGTTCGTCAAAAGAAGTGGTGGAAGGTCGGCCTCGATCCGACGAAGACAGAGCATTTGACCAGAGAACTTGCCGCGATCATTGTCGCCTGCACGGCAGGCGTGCGGGCCGAAGCACCGACCAAAGTCGCCCTACTGCAAGAAGCGGTTGAAGCGGCGGATTATCTGATCTGGTGCCAGAAACAAGGCGGCGCGGGCGTCTATCCGTTCCCGACGTTCCGCGGTGGCCGTGGAGCGGCTTTTGAAGCTGCCGATCGCTTCTTGCGTCGGGCCGAGCGAGAAGGCCGACTCGATGAAGTCGTTCGCAACGGCTGGGCGGTGGAAGATTTCTCCGACGGCGGATTGCAGTTCGACAACGGACTGTGCGGCGTAGCGATGTTCGAGTTGTACGATGTGACCAAGAACGAACAACATCTCGCATCGGCGCGGGCTGCAGCCGATTGGGCGGTCGGCAGGCCGGTCGTGACTAATTGGAATTACAATAGTTTCAGCGTCTACCTTCTGGCCCATGCTTATCGAGTTACGAGAGACGTGAAGTATCTGGAATCTGCCAAGAAGAAGGTTCGGCTCGGCGTCTTGCCGGGGCAGTTGACTTTGGGACCGCACAAAGGTCGCTGGGCCGATTCCCACAACGCTCGCCCCGCCTATCACTACATCATGATTCGTGGCCTCACGGCTCTGTTGAACGTGATGCCCGCCGACGATCCTGAACGCAAGACGATCATCGACTGTGTGCGGCAGGCCCTACTCGCCAGGAACAACGAGTTCGAAACAAAGGGCATCATGAACGTCGATTCATCGCTGGAAGCCCTCCTGCTCGTAAAGGCGGCACCGCAAATGGTGCGGGACGAACTTGAGAACTGCAAGACCGACGAAGCGCTAGAGCTTTTGGAGCGTCATGCCGTCGAGAGGCTCCGCAAGAATCAAGGTCCGGCCGGGCCGGGCGTTATCGGCCGCTTCTTTGAATATGCTTGTCAAAGAAACTGATATCGGGATTGCCGTTTGGTGCGTAACCCTATCGCGCTAAAAGAGCGGATAGGAGTTGTTCCGATCTTGACGCGTATGCCGATCTTTCCGGCCCCGTCGTACCCTCCTCACCCCGCAATTGACCGTAGCGGCGTTGAAAATCCCTTGGCTAGAGGGGGTCAGCGGTGGTTAACCACGACCTACGTTTCAGTACCGCGCTGCATCGGCTATGCCCGATCCGCCTGCCTGTAACTCAAGTCGCAATATTTCAGAGTGCCGTCATGGTCTACGCTTTGGTCGAGAATACTTCGCCTCTTCTTAATCGTCGTCGCGCTCCGCGTCGCGGCATTATTCTGGTGCTGACCGCGGTGCTTCTGACCTTCATGCTCGGGCTGATCGCGTTCGCGGTCGACATCGGGTACATCGCCAACGCCCGCACCGAGATCCAACGCGCCACCGACTCCGCGGCCTACGCCGCCGCCGGAGCGCTCGTCAACGGCACCGCGGGCGCCACTGTTGAAGGCCAAAGCTATCTGACGTCCAACAAAGTTGCCGGCAAGACGCTCAATACGTCGAACGCCACGTTCGAATACGGTTTGTGGGATTTGAACACGCGCACCTTTACCGTGTCGAACAATAGCCCGAACGCAGTTCGTGTCACTGCGAATGCAAATCAGACGCCGCTGTTCTTCGGCAACGTGCTCAACGCACAGACATTTAACATCCAAAGCAAATCCGTGGCGACCTACCAGCCGCGCGATATCGGCTTGGTGCTCGACTACTCCGGATCCATGACCTATGACAGCCAATTCCGCAACATCAACCTGCTCGGGCAGGCGGCGATTGAGGCAAACCTCTTGCAGATCTACCAGGAGTTGGGCTCTCCGGTTTACGGCACGCTCACCTTTGCTCCGGTCGCCTACGGCTCCGCAACCACGAAGAATTCGAACGTGCTTAAGAAATTTAAGCTCAACACGGTGGCTTATCCGTATCCCGGTGGTTCGTGGGATGAGTTTGTCGATTATGTGCAGACCGACAACGACATCAACGCCGCCGGCTACCGAAACAAGTATGGTTACATGACTTGGCTGAGTTACATCCTAGAACAGCGATGCGGCGCATACGACACGCCGGGACTCGACAACGTGAGCGAGCAACCTGTGACGGCATTAAAGGACGCGGTCGATGCGTTTCTCGCCTATCTCACAGCGCATAGCACGGACGACCGCGTGAGCGTCTCGATCTATACCTTCAGCGACGGCACCGCCAAGCTCGAACAGAGCCTCACGAAAACCTACACGCTCATTTCAAACATTACCCGCAATCGGCAAGCGGGCCATTACATCGGCGGCACGAATATCTCCGCCGGCATGACCAAGGCTCGCGTCGATTTGCAGGCCAACGCTCGCGTCGGCGCTAAGAAAATGATCGTCCTCATGACCGACGGCGTCGTCAATATGCCCACCGGCAACACGACGCTCGACAAGGCGGCGGTCATCACCGAAGCCAACGCCTGTGCCTCGGCCAAGATTCCGGTCGTCACGATCGCGCTCGGCGCCTACGCCGATACGGCTCTTATGCAGCAAGTCGCCGACATCACGGGCGGCGCAGCGTTCATCGTTCCCGGCGGTCAACCAATCGCCCAAGTGAAGACCCAACTGGAACAGGTCTTTTCCCAGGTCGCGGCGGATCGCCCGTTGAAACTAGTGGAGTAACTTGCCACGGCGCGCACGGCAGGTCATGCTCCTCAGGAGCTCCGACCCCGATCGTCGCCGCCCAAATGGGCCCAAGCTTCGCCTGGAGGGTCATCCTCCGATATCAGGGCTTTTCGCAAATTGCGAGCGGGCGCCGAGCATCTTCGCGCCACCGCACACTCTCCTGTGCGATTCCGGCGTGCGATATCGCGCACGGTGCCGGCCGACTTCGCCGGCTCGTCATTCGACATTCGCCGTTGCGCGCCTCTTTGAGGAGAGGGATTGGTATATTCGGGGCGACGTCCGTGGATCGAGTCTCGCTCGTATATCCGCTGCCGACGTACGAACTACGATCCACGACTGTGATTCAACTAAACGTCGCGAGTCAGGCATGGTCATTTTCGATACGAAAGCTCACCAACCGGACGATTCGCAGCAAAGAACGATCCAACTTCTCCTAGCGGCGGCCGACGGCGCCCGCGACGCAATTTTCGTTAAAGACCTCGCCGGCCGCTATCTTTTCTGCAATGCCGCAGCGGAGCGATTCGTCGGCCGCACGCGAGAAGAACTGCACGGTCGCGACGATCTCGAATTGTTCGGCGAAACGATCGCCGCCGCGATGCAAGCGCACGATCGTCGCGTCTTGGCGAGCGGCATCGCGGAAATGGAAGTGCGAAACGTCGGGTCGCCCGGAAATGAAAGGATTTGCGAGGTTACCAAATCGCCCTACCGCGACCGCGACGGTGCGATAATCGGCGTCATCGGCACGGCGCGCGAAGTGACCGAATCAAGGCGCGATCGGCAGAAGTTGCTCAATCGGCAAGCGGTGCTCGAACTCATCGCTCAGGGAGCGCCGCCGGCCGACATTCTCGACGGTCTCGTGCGCCTCATTGAAGAAGAGATCCCCGGAGTCGTCGCATCGTGCATGCTCCTCGATGCTGAAGGAAAGCATCTGCATGTGGCCGCGGGACGGGGCTTGGCGACCGAGTACGTCGACGCAATTCAGGGTCTGATGATCGGCCCAAACGTCGGCTCCTGCGGCGCTGCCGCATTTCGCGGTGAAACGGTTATCGCCGAAGACATTGCTTGCGATCCCTTGTGGGACGGCTGCCGAGAAGCAGCCCTCCGTCATGAGTTACGAGCGTGCGTATCGGTGCCGATCCTTTCGCGAAAAATCAAGCCCACGTCCGTGCTCGGAACGTTCGCCGTTTATTCGCACCGGCCGGGCCCGCCGCATCCCAAACTTCTCTCGGCGATTGCCGACGTCGAGCATTTGGCTTGTATTGCGGTAGAAAGCAACCAAATCATGCGCAAGCTTCAAGCGGAAGAAGCTCGCTTTCGTACGTTTGCCGAGAACACGTCCGACGCCTTTCTGTTGCATCGCCGCGACGGCACGGTGATCGACGCCAACTCGCAGGCGTCCGCACAACTCGGCTATACGCTCGAAGAACTGAACGGAATGCTGCCTACGGATTTCGATCCGGCGGTAACGCCTGAAGGGCTGAATCAGATTCTCAAGAAGCTCGAAACGGGGGAGCGGCTCGCTTTCGACAGCGTACATCGTCGCAAGGACGGCACGACGTTTCCCGTCGAAGTGCGTCTCACGCCGTTCTATCAAGGCGACGAGCTGCGGACGGTGGCCGTGGTGCAAGATATCACTGCGCGCAAGGAGGCCGAGCGAGCGCTGCGCGAGAGCGAGCGGCGCCATCAACTCGCGGCGGAGAGCCTCGATGCCATTCTCAACGCGCTGCCGGCGCAAATTGCGCTGCTCGATGCAACGGGCGTTATCAAGAAAGTTAACGGAGCGTGGCGCAACTTTGCCGCGGCAAACGCCCTGACCTTGCGCGACATGGGAGTGGGAGTGAATTATGTCGAGTTAGCTCGCAACGCCCAAGGCGAACGTTCGGAAGAGGCGTCGGCCGTCGCGCGGGGCATCAGCCAAGTCTTAGCCGGCGAGTTATCGGAATTTCGCATGGAGTACCCTTGCGATTCCCCCGCGGAAAAGGCCTGGTACCAAATGGTCGTCAACCCGCTCATCGCGGGCGAACGCTCCGGCGCGGTCGTCATGCATTTAGACGACAGTGCCCGAAAGCGAGCCGAAGCGGGCCGAAGACTCAATGCGTTTGCACTGGAACACGCCGCAGTCGAGGCCTACATCGTTACCGCGGATGCCCGCATTCTCAAAGTCAATCAGGCGGCCTGTCGAAACCTGGGTTACTCCGAGGCGGAATTGTTGCAACTCAAGGTGCACGACATCGATCCGGATTTCCCGGCACAGAAATGGCCCGTTCATTGGAAGCGTCTGCGAACCGAGCGGCATATTCGATTTGAATCGCGACAACGTCGCAAAAGCGGTGAATTCTATCCGGTCGAGATCGAGGTCAACTATCTGAAGTTTGAAGGAACGGAATACAACTTCGCTTTCGTTCGCGATCTGACGGAACGCAAACGGGCCGAAGCCGAACTGCACAAGACCACTGCGTTGTTGCGCGCCGTTGCCGAAGGCACGAGCGATTCCTTGTTTGTGAAAGATCTTGACGACAAGTACCTCTTCGTCAACCAAGCTTTGGCGCGGATGGCAGGGAAGCGCATGGAAGACATTATCGGCAAGGATGACACGACGCTATTCGATCCCGAAAGCGCCCGTTTTCTTGCCGCGCGCGACCGCCGAATTCGCGAAACCGGCGCAATCGAGACGGAAGAGGAGACGCTTTCCTCATTCGGCACGACCAGAACTTTCCTAGCGACGAAGGGTCCGTATCGCGACGAACGGGGAAACATTATCGGAACGATCGGCATCGCCACCGATATCACGAAAAGAAAACGTGCCGAGCAGGCGGTTCGCGAAAGCGAAGAGCGATATCGAGCACTATTTGAATCGTGCGGCGACGCGATCTTCATCCTGACCCAAGCCGGCCGAATCTGCTCGGCGAATCCGGCGGCGTCTCAAATGAGCGGTTACAGTTTCGCCGAACTTGCGGCTATGAAGATCAGCGATCTTGATTCCCAGGCGGACGCGGAGCTTGTTCCCGAACGCATGCGTCGTTTGAAGGCCGGAGAGACGCTTCATTTTGAAGTCGTCCACCGCCGCAAAGACGGCACGACGTATCCCGTCGAAGTGGTTGCCACGCCGCTGCGCATCGGAGGCGAGGAGTTCGTTTTAGCATTCGACCGCGACATTAGCATACGCAAAGAAGCGGAGCGCTCGCTGCGGCTGACGCAGTTCAGCATCGATCGGGCGGTCGATTCCGTTTTCTGGATCAGTCCCGTCGGTGAGATTCTCTATGTGAACGACGCGGCCTGTCGGACGCTGGGTTACTCGCAAGAGGAACTTATCGGCAAGACCGTGCCGGAGATCGATCCGAACTTTCCCGCCGAGGCGTGGCCGGCACACTGGGAGGAAATCAAACGCCGCGGCTCGTTTACCTTTGAATCGCAGCACGGAACCAAAGACGGACGAATGCTGCAGACGGAAGTAACCGTGAATTACTTGCAGCATGAGAATCGCGAATACAACTGCGCGGTCATGCGAGACGTCACGAATCGGAAGCAGACGGAGCGCGAGCGCGATCGGCTTTGGAATTATTCGCCCGATCCGCTTTGCGTCGCCGGATTCGACGGCAAGCTGAGGCAGGTCAATCCGGCTTGGACCAAGATTCTCGGCTGGTCGACGGAAGAACTTCTCGAACAAGCTTGGATCAGTCTTGTTCATCCCGACGATCGGGAAGCGTCGCTTGCTGCGGAACAAACGCTGCTACGGGGTGAGGATCTTACCGGCCTGGAGAATCGCTACCGCTGCAAGAACGGGGAATACCGCTGGTTTTCCTGGAACGCCATTCCGCTTCCCGAGCAACAAACGATCTGCGCGTTCGTGCGCGATATCACTCGCGAACGAACGCTGGCCGAACAATTCCGCCAGGCGCAGAAAATGGAGGCGATCGGCCGATTGGCCGGCGGCGTCGCTCACGATTTCAACAACCTACTCACGGTCATCAACGGCTACTCCAGCTTGCTGTTGGGCGCGATCCACGACGATGCTCGCCGTAAGCCGCTGGAGGTGATGCTCAAAGCCGGCCAACGCGCGGCGACGCTCACCTCGCAACTGCTCGCCTTTAGCCGCAAGGCCATCGTCGATCCCCAAATCTTAGACCTGAATCGCGTCGTGGAATCGATTACCGGACTGCTCGGACGCATGATCGGAGAAGACGTTCGGTTGAAGCTCGACCTCGCGCCGAAGCTGTCGCACGTCGCCTTCGATCCGGGCCAACTTGAGCAAGTGTTAATGAACCTGGCCGTGAACGCGCGCGACGCCATGCCTGACGGCGGCATCCTCACAATCTCAACGCGAGCAGCCGAATCTCCCTCGAACGACCCGAAGGAACCGGCCGAATTGCGGCCGGGACGGTACGTGCAATTGATCGTCGCAGACGAGGGTCTCGGCATGAGCGACGACGTGAAAGCGCGGATCTTCGAACCGTTCTTCACCACGAAAGGCGTAGGCGTGGGCACCGGCCTCGGGCTTGCCACGGTGTACGGCGCCGTCCAACAAGCCGGCGGTTTCATCACCGTCGAATCGCAGCTCGGGCACGGCGCAACGTTTCGCATTTGGTTCCCTGCCACAAGTCAGTCGGCCAGCGACGTGGACGAAAGTCGAGACTTCGAATCCGCCGCCGGCAAGGAAACCGTGCTGGTCGTCGAAGACGAACAAGACGTTCGCGGCCTCGTCCGATTTGTCCTAGATATGCAAGGCTATCAGGTGCTCGAAGCCGACTCAGGCTCCGCGGCCGTTCAAGTTGCCGCCGAGTTTCAGGGACCGATTCATCTTCTGCTTACTGATTTAGTCATGAACGACCTCAACGGACGCGAACTGGCGGACCTCATCCGCAGATCTCGGCCCGACGTCAACGTGCTTTTCATGAGCGGTTACACGGAAGACGATATCGTGCGCCGCGGAATCAAAGATTCCCGTAGCGCGTTTTTACAGAAGCCGTTCTCGCCTGAGACTCTGGCCGAAAAAGTGCGTCAGGTGCTTGATGCCGGCCCCGCCGACGGTCGCTAGCCCGTATCGTCGCGGTCAATCGACCTTGAGCCGACGGCGGAACACCGTGTCGCCGTTGGTGACATAGAGCCACTCGTGATTCGGGCCCGCGAGCACGCAACTCGTGAGAGGTGCCGCTTCGTTCGGCTTCGGCAACACGCCGCACTGGCGGCCCGTCGGATCGAACACCTGCACCCCCACGGCCGAGGTCACGTAGTAGCGCCCCGACTTATCGACGGCCGAACCATCGCCGCGCGAAGCGGTCTGATACGGAGGCGGTTCGTTGTGTTGGAACTCTCCCTTGGGGTCGATCGGCAGCCGCATCGTCATGCTCGGCATCTGCGCATCGAGCGAGCCGTCGGTGTTCACGCGGAACGTCCAGACGTTCATGCCGCCGGCGTCAGACACGGCCAAAGTGCCGCCGTCGCCCGAAAGCACGATGCCGTTCGGCTTGCCGATTCCTTCGGCGACGGGCGTCACCTCGCCCGTCTTGCTGTGAATACGCGTGACCCGGCCGTGCTTCGTTTCCGTGATGTAGATGAAACCGTCGGCGCTCACGGCCAAGTCGTTCGGCGCCACGCCGGTCGCCACTTCCTTCACGTCGCCCGACTTCGGATCCAGCGATACCACGCGGCTCTTCGCACCTTGGCAACCGTAGAGGAGCCCGTCGGGCCCAAACTCCAGACCGCTCACCGACTCCTTAAAGAGCTCGGTGCGCGTGCCGTCGACGGCGCTCAGCTTATAAACCGCCGGGGCCTTCATGTCGGAGAAGTAAAAGTTCCCCTCGGCATCGGTGCAGGGGGCGTCGGCGAAGCCGAGCTTATCGGCGACCACTTCCCACGTCTGCCCCGGCACCAACAACTTCAGCAGCGTCAAATCTCCTCGCAAGTCCCCCTTCGTATCAATGACCGGCTGATGCGATTCCTTCCGCCAGAGCCACTTCAGCGCTTCAGGGAAGAGCGCGCCGCCGTGGTCGCTGTTGTGCGCGTACCCTTCGGCCCAATCGAAGCGCGTGTCGTAGCCCATGTATTGCAGGGCCGAGGCCATCAACTGGTTCGACCAAGGCCAACTGCCGAACTGATTGTCGACGTCGCCGCTCGTATCGGCCAAATAGACACGCAGCGGCTTCGGCTCGGTCTTGCGAACGAGCGACGGATAGACGTTGCCGCCGCGCAAGTTCGTGAAGCTGCCGATCGTCGACAGCACCTTGCGGAACGAATCAGGCCGTTCCCAGGCCGCGGTGAACGAGCAAATTCCGCCGGAGCTCGCGCCGCCGATGGCCCGGAGTTCCGGATCTTTCGTGATGTTGTACCGCTTCTCCACCTCGGGCAGAATTTCTTCCAGCAGAAACCGCGCGTAGCGGTCGCCGAGCGAGTCGTACTCGAAGCTCCGATTCGAAACCTTCCACGGCGTCTGCGGCTTACCTTTGGTTTTGTCGTGGCCGGGGTTGATGAAGACGGCGATCGTCGGCGGCATGTCGCCGCGAGCAATCAAATTGTCGAACACGATCGGCACCCGCCATCGGCCGTTGACGTCGCGATAGGTGTGGCCGTCTTGGAAGACCATCAGCGCGGCAGGCGTTTCCTTCTTGTACTGAGCAGGCACGTAGATCGCCCAATCGCGTACCGTGTTTTCAAAGATCTTCGATTCCCAGGCCGGCATCTGCTCGACGGTCCCCTTCGGCACGCCGGCTTGCTCGACGGCGTCGGGATGCGGCTGCCACTTCGGCGCGGCCGGGGCAGCGGCTGCTGCCGTAGCTTCCGTTGCCGCGGTTGTCGAATCGCTCCAGAGCCAACGCATGGCCTCGGGGAAGCGTTCGCCTCCCGGCGCGCCGCTATGGCCCCCTTCGGTCATCACAAATTGATGTTCGTATCCGGCAAAGCGCAAGGCGGCGGCGAGATCGGCATTTGCCAGCGGCCAGTTGCCGAACAGGTTGTTCAGATCGTCCTTCCCGTCCTGCAGATAAATCTTCAGCGGCTTCGGCGCGGCCTTCGTCTTGCGCACTAGGCCGGGATAGGCCCAGCCGCCGCGGATGTCGGTGAAGCTGCCGATGTAGCTGACCACCTTGCCGAACTGCTGCGGCTTTTCCCAAGCCGTGGTGAAAGCGCAGATGCCGCCGGACGAACTGCCGCAGACGCCCCGCTGCTTCGGATCGGTCGACACATTGAGCCCCTTCAGCGCGACAGGGAGAAACTCCTCGGTGAGAAACCGCGCGTAACGATCTCCCAGCGAATCGTACTCGAACGAACGATTGCTCCGATCTTTCGCGCCCGGCTTCGTCGCCGGAATGGTGCCTGGATTGACGAACACCGCGATCGTCACCGGCATCGCCTTCTGATGAATCAGGTTGTCGAACACGACGGGTACGCGAAACGCGCCGTCGGGCTTCGCGTAGCCGCCGCCGTCCATGAAGACCATCAGGCTCGCGGGCTTGTCGGCCGCATACTGGGCCGGCACGTAGACGCTGTAGTCGCGCCGAGTGCCGGGGAAGATTTTGCTTTCGGCAAACACGCCCGGCGTAACCTTGCCTTGCGGCACGCCCGGTTGCACTTGGCGATCGGGATGGCCGGCCTTCGGCACATCGGCGGCATAAAGCGTGGTGTGCGAAAGGAGCACTATGGCGGCGAGTGCGATGTTTTTCATGGTCGAAAGGGGATTCGATGTTCTAGGGAAACGGCGAAAGAAACGGTCGCAAGGTCGACGGCGGGCTTGAATAATCGTTCAGTTTCTCGCGCTTGGCAAGTCCCCGCACTCATCTCGACCCGCCTCGATATGTCATTTTCGTCGCGTCCCGAACCGCGGAGCGACGAATGCTTGCGCCGAAAGCGGAGGTTATAATGCTCGTCCGATCTCCTTTTTGTTTTGATCCGGTTGCAAGGCACACGTCCGCAATGAAGCAGTCGCTCATCATCCCGATACTCGCGTGGTACGCCGTGCAGGTCTGGCCGGCCGCCGACGCGACGTCCGCCGACATTTCGTTTAGCCGCGACATTCGGCCGATCTTGTCGGAGAACTGCTTTGCCTGCCACGGGCCCGACGAGAAGTCGCGCGAGTCGGGCCTGCGGCTCGATCTAGAATCATCGGCCAAGCACGATCACGAAGGGACCATCGCCGTCGTGCCGGGCAAACCGGAAGCAAGCGCGATCATCCGGCGGATCGAAAGCACCGACCCCGACGAAGTAATGCCGCCGCCGCGGCTGCATAAGACGATCACGCCGCCGCAAATCGCGTTGCTCAAGCAATGGATCCGGCAAGGGGCCGTGTGGGGCAACCATTGGTCGTATGAACCGGTGCGGCGACCCGCCGTTCCGAAGAGTAGCGAGCCGGGGGCCATTGATGCCTTCCTCGCCGAGCGTTTAGCGCGGGAGAAACTCGCGTTTGCATCGGCCGCCGACCAAGCGACGCTCATTCGCCGCGTGGCGCTCGACGTCACCGGCCTGCCGCCGACGCTCGAAGAATTGACGTCTCTCGCCAAAGCAAGTCACGAGCAAATCGTCGACCACTATCTCGCCAAGCCTGCGTTCGGCGAACATTGGGCTCGGCCTTGGCTCGACCTAGCTCGCTACGCCGACAGCGCCGGTTACCCCAGCGACCCGGGCCGCGAAATTTGGTCGTATCGCGATTGGGTCATCCGCGCGCTCAACACGAACATGCCGTTCGACCAGTTCACCATCGAGCAACTCGCCGGCGACCTGCTCCCGTCGCCGACCGACGACCAACTCATCGCCACGGCCTTTCATCGCAACACGATGACGAACAACGAGGGGGGCACCAACGACGAAGAGTTTCGCACGGCCGCGGTGATCGATCGGGTCAACACCACGTTCGCCGTCTGGATGGGCACCACCATAGCCTGCGCGCAGTGCCACACCCACAAATACGACCCGATTACGAACAAAGAATACTTCGAAGTCTACGCCTTCCTCAATCAATCGGCCGACGCCGACAAACGCGACGAATCGCCGCTGCACGAATTGTTGACGCCGGATTTGAAGCGCAACCGCGAGGCTTGGAAAAAGGAACTGGCGGCGCTCGACGCGGCCTTCGCGAAGCCGAAGCCGTGGTGGCTGCGCGGCTTCGACGCTTGGTTGGCGACGAACCCGACGCTCGCGGATGCGAAACTCAAAGCGGCCGTGGCCCTCGCGCCCGACAAGCGGAGCAAAGACCAGCTCAAGCAACTCGAGCAGCACTACATCAAGCACGTCTCGCCGACGAGCAAGCTCACGCGTGAGCGACGTGCCGCGGTCGAGAAGCTGCTGGCCGACAGTAAGCCCGTTACCGTGCCGGTGATGACCGACCTCGATCCGGCGAAGCACCGCAAAACGTTCGTCCAACTGCGCGGCAACTGGCAAGCGCTCGGCGACGAAGTGCAAGCCGGCGTCCCCGCTGCATTTCCACCCTTGCCCAAAGAAGCGCCGCGCAATAGGCTCGCGCTCGCGCGCTGGCTCGTCAGTCGCGACAATCCGCTCACGGCGCGCGTCGCCGTCAATCGAATGTGGGAGTCGCTGTTCGGCGTCGGCATTGTGCGAAGCAGCGAAGAATTCGGCAGCCAAGGCGATATGCCGACCCACCCGGAATTGCTCGATTGGCTCGCCGCCGAGTTTATGGAGAGCGGCTGGGACGTCAAACACCTGCTGACGCTGATGCTCAACAGCCGCGCCTATCGGCAAACCTCGGCGGCCTCGCCGGAGCTCGTCGAGCACGATCCCGACAATCGCCTCCTGGCCCGAGGGCCGCGCTTCCGACCGGCCGGCGAGTTGTTGCGCGATCAAGCCTTGGCGGTTGCCGGGCTGTTGAGCCCGAAGATGTACGGCGCTCCGGTCCGTCCGCAACGGCCGAGCCTCGGGCTCAATACGGCCTTCGGCGGCGCGAACGATTGGCAAACGAGCCCGGGCGAAGACCGGCATCGCCGCAGCATCTACACCGAAGTGCGGCGCAATAGTCCGTACCCGAGCTTCAGCACGTTCGACGCGCCTAACCGCGAAGTCTGCACCATTCGCCGCGGCCGCTCGAACACGCCGCTGCAAGCGTTCGTCACGCTGAACGATCCGGTGTTCGTCGAAGCCGCGCAAGCCTTGGCGCGGCGCATTGCGAAGGAGGGAGGAGTCGAGCCGGCGGCCAGCCTGCCGTACGCTATTCGCCTGTGCTTGGCCCGCGATCCGGGTGCGAAAGAACTTTCCGTACTCACCGACGTATACGACCAAGCGCTCAAGCACTACCGCAGCGACAACAAAGCCGCCGCGCAACTTATCGCAGCGCAACCGAACTCCGCCACGCCTGATATCGAGCCCGCCGTGCTCGCGGCCTGGACGACGGTCGCGAACGTACTACTCAACCTCGACGAATTCCTGATGCGCCGCTAGGACCCGTCCATGCCATCCATGCATCCCGTACGCGAAGCTCACCTCCGCTTGCAGACGCGTCGCCATTTTCTGGCCGGCGCCGGACAATTCAGCCTTGGCGCCATCGCGCTGGAAGCACTTGCGCAAACAAGTGCGAAAGCGGCACCTGCGTCCGCGGCCGATCCGCTCGCCGCCCGCCTGCCGCCGCAGGCCGCTAAAGCCAAACGGGTCATCTACCTGCACATGTCCGGCGGTCCGCCGAATCTCGACATCTTCGACGGCAAGCCGGAGCTTGTGAAGCATAGCGGCGAGCCGTGCCCCGACTCGTTTCTCAAGGGGCGCACGTTCGCCTTCACCACCGGCGTACCAAAGCTGATGGGCTCGCCGCGCACATTTAAGAAGTACGGCAAGTCCGGAATTCTGATGAGCGACGCCGTGCCGAACTTCCACGGCCTCGCCGACGACATCACGCTCATCCGCTCGATGCACACGGATCAGTTCAACCATGCGCCGGCGGAACTGTTGCTCTTCACCGGCCATCCGCGGCAAGGGCGTCCCTCGATGGGCTCGTGGGTCACCTATGGTCTCGGCTCCGAAAATCAAAACCTGCCGGGCTACGTCGTCCTCATTTCCAGCGGCGTGCAACCGAGCGGCGGACAAGGTTGCTGGGGATCGGGCTTTATCCCCTCGGTGTATCAAGGGGTACAGTGCCGCAGCCAGGGCGATCCCGTCCTCTTCGCCTCCGATCCGCCGGGCATGTCGCGCGAGCTGCGCCGTACGACGCTCGACGCGCTGCGCACGCTCAACGAGCGACAACACTCCGAGCTCGGCCATCCCGAGACCATGACGCGCATCGCCCAGTACGAACTTGCCTTCCGGATGCAAACCAGCGTCCCCGAGGTGATGGACATCAAGCGCGAATCGCAGAAGACGCTCGACGCCTACGGCGCGAAGCCGGGCGAAGCGAGCTTTGCCAACAACTGCCTGCTCGCGCGCCGTCTCGTGGAGCAGGGGGTGCGCTTTGTGCAACTCTTCGACTGGGGCTGGGACTTCCACGGCACCGGCCCGCGCGAAGACATTCGCGACGGGCTCACGCAAAAGATGGCGGTGACCGATAAGCCGGTCGCGGCGCTGATGAACGACCTCAAGCAACGCGGCTTGCTCGAAGATACGCTGATCGTCTGGGGAGGGGAATTCGGTCGGACGCCGTTCCGCGAAGGACGCACGGCCGGCGGCGCCGTACTCGGCCGCGATCATTATCCCGATTGCTATTCCATGTTCCTCGCCGGCGGCGGCGTGAAAGCCGGCTTCGATTACGGCCGGACCGACGAGCTCGGCTTCGGCGTCGTCGAAAACAAAGTGCACGTCCACGACCTGCAAGCCACGATCTTGCATCTGCTCGGCTTCGACCACGAACGGCTCACCTACCGCTTCCAAGGACGCGACTACCGCCTGACCGACGTGCATGGCCACGTCGTGAAAGATATTCTCGCGTAAACCTCTGTAGGGAACGCCCTCCGCGGCGTTGCGTCTGGGGCGTTTCGTCTGGGGCGCTTCGTCGAGCCGCTAGGCCGACGTGTCCTATCACGCGGAAATTCCAATGAACAAGCACCAAATTCCAAACAATGACCAAGACAAAATGACCTAATGATCGGCGCGCCGCGGAAATGCGTTGCAACGGTCATTCGATCATTCGAGCTTTGAACTTGTTTGGAATTTGTTTGGAATTTGGTGTTTGGTCATTGGTCATTGGCCCTTGGTCATTGCCGCTAGCGATGGGTCATTCCCACTCGCGTCGCCGTCAGCCGTTTCTCGGCCGGTCGATAATTGCACAGTTGGCGATTCCGCACGCCGCGCTATAACACGTTGCCGGTTCGATCAGTACGCATGGCCATGCGAACCTCCTGATTCGTCGAGCATTTTTCGTTCTGCCGATCGCTTTCCGCGATCCGGCGTGCTTTACATTTTCTAGCGGAGTTCGTCATGAGTTTTCCCTTGCGCACCATGTGCGTTCTCGTTGCTTCGTCGGTGTTTGTCAGTGGTAATTCGGCCGAGGCGGGGCGTTTGCTCGGGCGTCGGCATTCCGGTACGGCCGGCAACTACAGTACCTGTGCGCCGGTGCATGCCCACGCTGCGACGGAGCCGACGCAACTTGCGGCGGCGCCCGATGCGAAGCCGGCCGCACCGTCGGCCGACATCGTCGACACGGCCGTCGGCGCCGGTTCTTTCAAAACGCTGGTCGCCGCCGTGCAAGCGGCCGGCTTAGTCGACACCCTCAAGAGCGCCGGGCCGTTCACGGTGTTCGCTCCCACGGATGAAGCGTTTGCCAAGTTGCCTGCCGGCACCGTCGAAGCTCTGCTGAAAGACAAGGCGAAGCTGACGGCGATCCTCACCTACCACGTCGTACCGGGCAAGGTGCTCTCGGGCGACGTCGTCAAGCTGAAGTCGGCGAAGACCGTGCAAGGGCAATCGGTAACGATCGACGCCTCAAAGGGTGTGATGATCGATAAGGCCCAGGTCGTTAAGGCCGACATCGAATGCTCCAACGGCGTCATTCATGTGATCGACACCGTGCTGCTCCCGAAAGAGTAGGCCGATCGGACGAGCTTCGGAAACCACGCGGATCAGTTCGCGAAAGATGTAAACGCGAAGCCTGGCTCGCGCGAAGTAACTTCGCGCCGGCCAGGCTTATTTTTTTGATCCTATGCTCGATCGCGACCGGATTATTCTGCCTGGACGAGCTTCGCCCGCGCCGCTTCCGGCAAGCGACGCAGATCGAATTCCGGCGGCGGCGGACAGGCCGGATTCACCCACTGGATGACGACCGCCCAACCGGCGCTTTCGTCGTCGTGTTGGAGGTAGCCGTGAATCGGCCGCACCGGCGTCCAGCCGTCTTTCATGTGCACGCTCAAGACCGGATCAATCATCCGGCCGGCAAGCACCGCATCGACGTACGCCTCGACTCCCATCGTCGTCTGATACCGACCGTAGCCCGGCAGCCGACTCGCGCCGACCATCCGCCAGAGCCGTTCTTCTTCGACGAGGAAGCGGGCCTGATCGGTCAGCGCACGACCGAGCCCATGATGCTGATGTTCCGGATGGACCATGATGTCGGCGCCGTACAGCGTCGGGCCTTGAGCATCGTGGTCGAGAAACGAACCGCCGGCCGTGAGCACGTCCCACGAATCGTCGATATGAAAGTCGGTCATGCGCAGGCGCAACGTAAAGTGAACGCCGGCCACTGCGCCGCGCGTCTCGTCGACCGCTACGAACTGCCCTTGCGGGAAGACTTGGTGATGATCGGCCAGTTCCTCCGTCGTATACGGCCGCTCGGTCGGATAAACGCGCCGACAAATCTCGATAATCGCGTCGTAGTCGGCAGGCTCAAGATGGCGAATGCGGTAGTTGGCCGGAAGCATGGAAACTGCTCGTTGGGTGGCTGGTAGGAACCGATTACGGCGGCGCACCTATAATGCCGCAGATAATCTTACCTTACGGTTTCACCAAGCGGACCCATCAGAGAATACGTGGGGAAATGCCGCAGTTTCCAGCCGGGTTAGACGAACGTCAGCAGCACCAACTCCGCGCCGATCACGAGAAACAGAAACGGCCCGTCCCAGGTGTGCGGAGAGTAGGCTTCCGCGACCGCGCCCGAGATCGGGATCACGGCCAGCGCTATCCAGAATTGCAACGGCTGGAACTCGTGCCGCAGGAGTGCGATACAGATCACGCCGGACAGCAGCACGCACAAGCTTCCTTCCAAGGTGCGCTGATAGGTACGCCGCGAAAACAGCGCGCGGCACGTGTAGGCATGGCGTCCGAAGGCGACGCCGACCGGCTCCGCCAAGCCGTCGCCGATGACGTTAATGACGATCGCGACCGTCATCCACACGGCGGCGCCGCGCCACAGCAGCACGGCATACACGAGCAGATAAACAATGTAGACCGCGACATATTGCGTGATGAGCCACTTCAGGGTGTGCGGGCGATCCTCCGGTCGATCGACGCTGCGAAACATCGTGGCGACGAGCGGCACGCGGTCGCGGATCGGTCGGACAAAAAGTAGCAGATGCGTCGGAGTCACCATGGCCGCGAGTACGACGGCGACCATGTTCTGATCGAGGCTCAACGCGTGCTGCAGCCCCCACGGAACGCCGATCGTGAGGAAGTGGCCGATCTTCCGAGAATAGTTCGTCTTGAGCCCGTGATGCTGAACGAGATGCCCGCATAGGGCCGCGGTAACGTAGGTTACCGTGAAGAACACGACCGTCGCGAAGAGAAAAGCCGTCGATTCGTCGCGGTTCATAGGGGGCCCAATCTCAGACTGCCGGTCTTCGAACCGACCTCCTTAGAGAGAGCGATTTCCGTGCCGAATATTTTTGACGGGGACGGGCGTTTTCTCGCAGCTTCTGATGCCGCTGAGTGCGTGTCGCAAGTATGTTTCCCCCATGATTTGACCGCCCCTCAGCCGGGGCCGATATTGGACGCCCCGCGTCCGTTGTCCATCGATCGTACGTTCGTCACCACGAGAGCCTGAGACTTGTATGAAATCGCCCGCTCTTTCGCAGCTCATCGATCCCCTGTTCCTAGCCGCAGCGTGCTCGGCGCTTCTCATCGGTCCGGCGTATGGAGATGAACCGTCCACGTCGGCGCGTCGTCCCAATGTCGTGTTGATCGTGGCCGACGATCTCGGCGGCATGGATCTCGGTTGCTACGGCAGCAAGTTCCATCGCACGCCGGCGCTCGACAAGCTTGCCGCGTCGGGCGTGCGCTTCACCGACGCGTATGCTGCGTGTCCTGTCTGTTCGCCGACTCGGGCCGCGCTGATGACCGGCAAGGTTCCGGCCCGGCTGCATCTCACCGATTGGCTTCCCGGCCGCGGCGATCGGCCCGATCAAATGCTCCGGCGCCCGGTAATTCGCCAAGAGTTGCCGCTGGAAGAAACGACGCTCGCGGAAGCGTTGAAAGCGGCGGGCTATGCGACGGCCCACATCGGCAAATGGCATCTCGGCGGCGAAGGGTTCGGCCCGCGCGAGCAAGGTTTCGACGTGAACATCGCCGGCGATCACACCGGCACGCCCCGCAGCTACTTCGCGCCGTATCGCGGCGGCAAAAAAGGAGATGCCGCAGCCGTGATGCCGGGTCTCGAAGAAGCGCCGGCCGGCGAGTATCTCACCGATCGTCTCACCGCCGAGGCGGAGAAGTTTATCGAGGCCCATCGCGCTGAGCCGTTCTTCGTCTACCTGCCGCACTACGGCGTGCATACGCCGCTCAAGGCGAAGGCGGAGATGATCGCGACCTACCCGAGCTGGGACGGCGTGCCGCACGGCAAGCAAGAGAACCCGATCTACGCGGCGATGTTGGAAAGCGTCGACGCGAGCCTCGGCCGGATCGTTTCGCGGCTCGAAAAGCTCGGGCTCTCGGAAAACACGCTGATCATTTTTACCAGCGACAACGGCGGCCTGGCGACGCTGGAGGGCCCGAACACGCCGGCGACAAACAACGGCCCATTGCGCGAAGGGAAGGGTTGGCTCTACGAGGGAGGCATTCGCGTGCCGCTGATCATGAGCGGGCCGGGCATCGCGCGCGCTGCCGACGGCAAGCCGGCGCGCAGCGATAAGACGCCGGTCTGGAGTTGCGACATTCTGCCGACGGTGCTCGAGCTCGCAGGCTTGAAGCCTGCCGCGGCGATCGACGGCGTGAGCCTGGTCGGCTTGTTGCAGGGGGCCGCTGCGCCGCAGCGCGAGGCGCTCTACTGGCACTACCCGCACTACGCCAACCAAGGGGGCAAGCCGGGCGGCGCCGTTCGGGCCGGGCCGTGGAAACTGATCGAGTTCTACGAGAACGGCCGGCGTGAACTATTCGACGTGTCGGCGAGCGTGAACGAGTCGCGCAACTTGGCCGCGGAAAAGCCGGAGGTCGTCGCCGAACTTGCAGGCAAGCTCGACGCCTGGCGCAAGAGCGTCGCTGCCCAGATGCCGACGCCGAACGCCGACTATACGCCGAACCCCGCGGCGAAGGACGGCAGCATCACGCTGCCGGCGCGCTCAGCCGAAATACACGGCATCACGCTGCGTTACGAGCCGCTGCCGCATAAGAACACGGTCGGATTTTGGACGAACCCGGACGATTACGCGACGTGGGAATTCACAGTCGCCAAGCCGGGACGGTACGAAGTCGAAATCTTCCAAGGCTGCGGCAAGGGGCAGGGGGGGAGCGAAGCGAAAATCGTCGTTGCCGGACAAACGTTGCCGCTGACGGTGGAAGACACCGGTCACTTCCAAAACTTCGTCCCGCGCGTGGTCGGCACGGTAGAGATCGATCAGCCGGGGCGTATGACGCTGGAACTCCGTGCTGTGCGGAAAGCGAAGGCCGCGGTGATGGACTGCCGCCAGATCACGCTACGTCGGGTGAAGGATTGAATTCACCTAATGCACGAGCATCGGCGGCGGGTTCTTCGCGAGATCGGCTTCCCATTCGGCTAAGCGTCGTTCCAAGTCTTTCAATATGTCCGGATGCCGATAGCCGAGGTCCTGTCGTTCGCCGACGTCGTTTTCCAAGTTGAAGAGCATCGGCAACGCGCCGTCGTACACATATTTCCAATTGCCGTGTCGGATCGCCTTCTGATTCCGGTCGGTTCTGCCGACGCGCCAATAAAACGTGCGTTCGACCGGCTCCTGCTCGCCCCGCAGAATCGGCAAGAGATCAATGCCGTCGAACGGGGCTTCCGCCGAGGGCGAAGCGCCGCAGGCAGCGGCGATCGTCGCGGTGAGGTCCATCGTAATGGCCGGCTGGCGCACGACTTTCCCCTTCGGCAATCCGGCGGGCCAGCGTGCGAGGCACGGCACGCGAATGCCTCCCTCCCAAAGCGATTGCTTGTGATTGAACAGCGGCCGATTGTCGCTAAGCCGCTCGCCGCCGTTGTCGCTCGAAAAGAGAAAGAGCGTATTGTCGAGCACGCCGCGCTGCTCCAAAGCCGCGAGCATCTCGCCGACGCCCCGATCGATACGTTCGACCATCTGCCGGTAGTCGGCGCGCGTCCCTTTGTACATTTCCTTCGGGTCCATCCGCGACGTCGGATCGTCGGGCACTTGAAACGGAAAGTGCACGGCGTTGTACGGCACATACAAGAAGAACGGATGCTCCGCGTGCTTCTCGATAAACTCGACGGCGCGGCGGTTGTAGAGATCGGTGAGATATCCTTCGACCTCGACCGGCGCGGCGTTCTCACGCAGTTGATTCGTGCCGTCTTTGTAAAGATGGGTGTAAAAGTCGGCATGGCCGAGCAGGTTGCCGAAGTATTCGTCGAAACCGTGGGCGTTGGGACCGAACTCCGGTTTGTAGCCCAAGTGCCATTTGCCGACGCAGCCGGTTGCGTAGCCCGCGGCCTTGAGCATCTTCGCGATCGACGGCTCGGTGGTCGACAACCCGAGCGAGAGCTTATCGTCGACCGGCTTCCAACGGTCCCCTTCGCGCACAACTTGCTCGGCCGAAAACCCGAGCGCCCATTCGAGGCCGGTGCGTTGCTGCCAGCGGCCGGTGATAAAGCCGCAGCGTGTGGGAGTGCAAACCGGCGCGTTGGAATAAAAGTCAGTGAAGCGGATGCCTTCGCTTGCGAGCCGATCGATATTCGGCGTCGCGATGTCGGTGCAGCCGTAGGCGCCGGTGTCGGCATAGCCGAGATCGTCGACGAGCACGAAAATAACGTTCGGCTTCTCCGCAGGTCGGCGCGGTTCCGCGGCCTTCGAGATTCGCGCCGAGAACAATGTCGTAAGCAGCACGGGCAACAACAGATATTTCATCGGTAGGTTCCAAGCCGAGTGCGGGGCGATGCGAGCACGACGAACGATCGGGCCAATATCGACTGCCGATCGGGTCGGGTCAACGAGATCGAGCGCGAAACGGCGAAGCACGGCAGGCGGCGACAAACGACGCTCCGTCTTTTAGAATCGGATACCTCACCAACCTCAACTCGGGACTTCGCGGCTATGCTCGGCATCATCGGCGGCACCGGACTCTACAAACTCGAAGGGCTCGTCGAGGAGCGACGCGTCGCGGAGCCCACGCCGTTCGGCAATCCGTCGTCGCCGATCACCATCGGCAAGCTCGGCGCTACGCAGGTCGCCTTCCTCGCGCGGCACGGGCTGCATCACGAATATCTCCCGTCGGAGATCAACTATCGGGCCAATCTCTTCGCGCTCAAAGCAGCCGGAGCGACGGAGCTGTTGTCGGTGTCGGCCGTAGGTAGCTTGCAACGCGAGTATCCGCCCGGGTCGCTCGTGCTGCCGAACCAGTTCATCGATCTCACCAAAGGAATTCGCGCGCCGTCGTTCTTCGGCAACGGACTCGTCGGGCACATCGCCACCGGTCAACCGACCTGCGCGCGGTTGGAAAGCCGCGTGCTTGCGGCATCGGACGACGTCGAGATCTTCTCCAAGAAAACGTATGCCTGCGTCGAAGGCCCGCGCCTGGGCACGGCCGCGGAAACGCGCATGCTCACCACGCTCGGCGGCAACATCGTCGGTATGACGAACCTACCCGAGGCGTTCCTCGCGCGTGAAGCGCAGCTTTGCTACGCGAGCCTGTGCATTGTAACCGACTACGACTCGGGCGCCGCCGAAGACGGGGCGGCGACCGAGGTCGACGCGATCCTTGCCGAATATGCCCGGAGCATTAACAAAGTGCAGACGATCCTCCGCGCGCTCACCGCCGCCGAGCCGGCGCCTGCCGCATGTGCGTGCCGCACGAGCCTCCGCGCCGCGGTGCTCACGCCCGACGAGCGGCTCACCGCCGAGCAGCGTGCCATGATGAAAGTCCTGCGCGCGTAACAACCGCTGCTTTACCACAACCTGCACGGCGACTAAAATCGCAGCCGACCCGTAGAGACTTCCTTTCGAACAGTCGAGATGACGATGAGCGCCGAAGCCCGCGTGAAAGAACTAGGTCTGACGTTGCCCCCCGTACCGAAGGTCGGCGGCGTCTACAAGCCGGTGGTGATCGTCGGCAACCTTGCCTACGTGTCGGGCCACGGTCCGCTGCGCGAAGACGGCTCGCTCATCACCGGCCGCGTCGGCGACGACCTCGACAAAGACGCCGGCTATCAAGCGGCCCGCCAAGTCGGGCTCACCATCCTCACCACGCTGCGGGCTCAGCTCGGGAGCCTCGATCGCGTGAAGCGCGTGATCAAGACGCTCGGCATGGTCAACGCCGTGGCCGACTTCAAGCAGCACCCGGCCGTGATCAACGGCTGCAGCGAACTCTGGGGTCAGGTTTGGGGCGACGACGCCGGCATCGGCGCCCGCAGCGCCGTCGGCATGGGATCGTTGCCGGGGAATATCGCCGTCGAGATCGAAGCGATCTTCGAGCTGCACGCGTAACTTCGACGTGCGGCTGTGCGCGATTCAAGCAAAAAGAGTGCGTAAAACCGCCGAATACCGCCTCCGCCGAGGGATGCCTGCCGTTTAACGTCTCCCGAGGGTTTGGTAGCATAAAGAGGTCGCCTCGCGCGTCGTTCTGTTAGCAGAACGTCGACCTGCGTAACGCGTCCCACCTTCGGCGCGAGCTTCGCTTGCGTCCCTTCCCTCCGCAGCTTTTGAACTTCATGGCAGCGCACCCGGTTTCCTGGTTTGGATTGCCGCGCCGTATCAAGCGGGCGCACCTCTCGGCGATCGCATCGTTGATGCTGTTCGCAGGGGCGCTTGTCGCCGTCTTTGCAGCTTCCACCGTGCAAGCCGCCGACGGAGCGAGTCCCACTCCGGCCGTCGCGAGCTTCCTCCGGACGCATTGCCTCGATTGTCATCAAGGCGCCGAGGCCGAAGGGGGGCTCGACTTGGCGAAGCTCGGCTACGACCTTGCGACGCCGGAAGCCGAGCGCCGCTGGGTTCGCATCTTCGATCGCGTGCACGACGGCGAAATGCCGCCGGTCGATTCGCCGAAACCGAAAGCCGACGAAACCGCGGCGTTCCTCAGCACCACCGGCGACTGGCTCCGCGCGGCGCGCCACCGGCGCGATGCCGAACTCGGCCGCGTTCAGGCCCGTCGCCTCACGCGGCGCGAAGTCGAACGTTCGCTCCACGACCTGCTCGGCATCGACGTCCCCCTGGCCGATCAACTACCGGAAGAATCTCGCTCGGCCGGCTTCACGACCACGGCCGACGGTCAATCGATCTCGCACTTCCAACTCGAACGACACCTCGCCGTGGTCGACATGGCGCTCGACGAAGCGTACCGTCGCGCGCTGGGCCCCGGCGACGAGTTCGACAAAACCTTCGACGCCGCGGCCGTGGCCCGTCGCAATCCGCGCTCGCGCACGCGCGAGCCGGAAATGCTCGACGGCAAGGCGGTCGTGTGGTCGTCCGGCCTCACGTTCTACGGCCGCATTCCGACCACGACGGCCCGCGAGCAAGGTTGGTACCGCTTCGCCGTAACCCTCTCGGCCCTCAAGCCGCCGGAGTCGGGCGGCGTCTGGTGCACGGTCAATACGGGCCTCTGCGTTTCGAGCGCACCTTTGCTCACTTACGTCACCAGCTTCGAAGCCACTCCCGAGCCCCGCACCTTTGAATTCGAGGCGTGGCTTCCCGAGCGGCACATGCTCGAAATTCGCCCCGGCGACAAGACGTTGAAGAAGGGCAAGTTCGCCGGCGGCCAAGTCGGCGCCGGAGAAGGAAGCCCGCAAGACCTGCCGGGCATCGCCATCGAACGGCTCACGATGCGCCGCGTCCATCATGGCGCACAAGACGACGCCACGCGCACGCTGCTCTTCGGCGATCTCGTCGTCAAACGCAATAAAGACACCGGCGAACGGAAGGTCCTCTCGGAAGGCCCGAAGAAAGATTCTGCCAAGCTGTTAAAAGAGATGGCCCGTCGCGCGTTCCGCCGCCCCGTCACCGATGAAGAAATCGCCGGCTACGTCGCCATGACGCACGGCGCTCTCGCCGAAGGGCAAACGTTTACCGCGGCCCTCCGCGTCGGGTATCGGGCGCTGCTCTGCTCGCCCCGCTTTCTTTATCTCTCGGAAAACCCCGGCCGGCTCGACCATCATGCGGTCGCCGCCCGCTTGAGCTACCTACTCACCGGCAGCACGCCCGACGCCGCACTCTCCGCTTTGGCCGATGCGGGCAAGCTCCACGACCATGCGACTATTCGCGCCGAGGCCGATCGACTGCTCGCCCGCGACAACGGCCAAACGTTCGTCAAAGACTTCTCGGCCCAATGGCTCGATCTCGACCTGATTGATTTTACCGAGCCCGACCAAAAGCTTTATCCCGGCTTCGACGCGATCGTGCAGCACTCGATGCTCAACGAGACGCACACGTTCCTCACCAACATGCTCGCGAAGAATCAAAGCGTCTCCCGTTTGATTAACGCCGATTACACCTATCTGAACAGCCGGCTCGCGCGGTTTTACGGAATCAAAGGAGTCGAAGGAGATACGTTGCAACGCGTCTCGCTCGAGCGCGATTCGCATCGCGGCGGCGTCATGACGCAAGGAGCCATCATGAAAGTGACGGCCAACGGCTCCAACACTTCTCCCGTCGTCCGCGGCGTTTGGGTCTCCGAACGCCTGCTCGGCGTGCCGATTGCTCCGCCGCCGACAAGCGTGCCCGCGATCGAGCCCGACATTCGCGGCGCCAAAACCATTCGCGAGCAGCTCGAAAAGCATCGCTCGCAAGCCGCCTGCGCCGTCTGCCATGTGAAGATCGATCCCCCCGGCTTCGCGCTGGAGAACTTCGACCCGGCGGGCCAATGGCGCGACCGCTACATCATGACCGACGGCAAGAAACGCTTCACCGGCCCGAAGATCGACGCCGGCTATCAGATGTCCGACGGTCGGCGGTTTGCAAACCTAGACGAGTTTCGCAAGCTGGTCGCTGCCGAACCGCGCAAGCTCGCAGCCAACGTCGCCGAGAAGATGCTGGCCTACGGCACCGGCGCACCGATCTCGTTTGCCGATCGGAAAGCGGTGGAAACCATCGCCGACGAAGCCGGCCGCGAGAGCTACGGTTTCCGTTCCATTCTGCACGCGGTCGTTACGAGCCCCGTCTTTCTTAGTAAATAGTCCGACCTTTAACCGATCGTCGATCATCATGGCTAAGCCGGTTCATTTCAATTTCCAGCGCAAGCTCAGTCGCCGCACGATGCTCCGCGGAGCGGGCGTCGCCATGGCCATGCCCTGGCTCAACGCGATGACCAATGCCTTCGCAAGTACGGCGAAGTCGCAACCGCCGCGGCGCATCGTCTGCATGACGCTCGGTCTCGGCCTGCACGCGGAGAACCTCTTTCCGGAATTGCCCGGCAGCGACTATCGCCCGTCGCGCTACCTCAACCGACTACAAGACATCCGCGACCAGTTCACGGTCGTCTCCGGCGTTTCGCATCCCGGCGTCAACGGCGGACACCGCGCGGAAGCCAGCCTCCTCAGTGCCGCGCCGATGAGCTCCGCCGCCGCGTCACGCAACACCGTCTCGCTCGATCAGCTCCTGGCGAAGCACCTCGGCGACCAAACGCGATTTCCCTCGCTTGTGCTCGGACTCTCGGGCACCAACAGCCCGTCGTACACCGAAAACGGCGCGATGATCCCCGCCGAAGATTCGCCGGCCCGACTCTTCACCCGGCTCTTCATCGACGACTCGCCGACCGAACAGGCCCGGCAGAAGCATCGCGCCCAAGAAGGGCAGAGCATCATGGATCTCGTGGCCGACGACGCACGCTCGCTGCAGCGTACGCTCGGCGCGGGAGATCGCGATCGACTCGACGCCTATTTCACCAGCGTTCGCGAGTTGGAACGCCGGCTCGTCGAAACGGAAGCTTGGAGCAACCGGCCGAAGCCGAAGGTCGACATTTCCAAGCCGGTCGACATCGGCAACCCGAACGATTTTGTCGGTCGCCAGCGCTTGATGAGCGACATGATCCGCCTGGCCCTCTCGACCGATTCGTCGCGCTTCGTCACGCTCCACCTCGGCGGCTCCGGCGGCGTCGTGCCGATCGAGGGAGTCGACGAAGGGTACCATTCGCTCAGCCATCACGGGCTCGACGAAGAGAAGCTCGAGCAGCTCGCGCTCGTGGAAACCGAGATCGTGCATGCCTGGGGCGATTTCCTCCGCGGCCTGCAAAGCACGTCGGACAACGGCGGCACGCTGCTCGATCACACGTCGGTGCTGCTCACGAGCAACCTCGGCAACGCGTCCAGCCACGACAATCGCAACATGCCGGTGCTCTTTGCCGGCGGCGGCTTCCGGCACGGCCGACACTTGGCCTTCGACCGTAAGAACAACTACCCGCTGCCGAACCTTTACGTATCGATGCTGCAGCAAACCGGCTTTAAACAAGACCGCTTCGCCACCGCCACCGGCACCATGACCGGGCTAGAACCGACGGCTTAATAGTTATGAGTTGAGAATTATGAGTTATGACTTTTCAAAGCGACGTCGTTCGAGAAATTCATAACTCAACATTCATAACTCATAACTGCCTCAGCTGCGTCGCGTAAACGGATACAAGAACTGCCGCAGGAATCCCTTCGGCATCGGGCCCTTGATACCGTAGCCGCTCGGCCATTTGCCGTCGGGCGGCAAGTAGTACGTGCCGAAGATCCGATCGAGGATCGGGAAATGCACGGCGAAATTCACGTCGATCGCTTCGCGCTCGATGCCGTGGTGCCAGTGATGAAAACGGGGCGTCACAAACCACGTGCTGAACGGACCGAACGTCCAGCGCAGGTTGGAATGGACGAACGTCGAAAAGAGATACACGAAGAAAATGTACGCGTACATCGCCGGCTCGGAGAAGCCGAGCGCGTAAGTCGGGATGATCGTAAGCCCGCGCAGTACGATGATTTCAAAGAAGTGCATCCGGGAGCCGGCGATCCAATCCATCGACTGCGCCGAATGGTGCACCGCATGGAAGTGCCAGAGAAACGAAACGCGATGGAACGCGCGATGCATCCAATATTGCACGAGATCGGTAAAGAACATGATCTCGAAGAATTGCACGATCACCGGCTGCGACGCCACCCAAGCGCGCAACGTCGACCATGCGTCGGCATGCTTCAAGATCGCCATCGACGGGGCCATCGATAAATACGTGAGCCCTTGCACGAGCAAACTGCTGACGAAGAAATAGAACAAGTCTTCGCGCCATTCCACGCGGAAGATCGGCTGGTCGCGCAGGCGAAACAAGCGCTCCAGCGGCACAAAGATGATGCCGGTGAGAATCAGGTTCAGCAGAAACCAATCGAGGCCGAAGTAAACGTCGGTCTCGATGTTCGCGGACTCCTGGGCCCGCGAGCCGCCGAGAATCGCCGCGGCCAGCACGAGCGCCATCGCGGAGAATCCGAGCACCTTCGATTCCCGCAGCACGATGCTCACCGCACCGAGCGCAAACGCCGAGATCAACACTAAGTGCAATGCCGCGCGCACGACGCCGACGTTGTAGAACGCGCGGGCGTCGGGCACCGTGAGCAAATCGGGATAGCGCAGGCAGAGGACGGTGCCGAACCCGATGACGGCCAAGATCACTGCCGCGGTCCCGCTCAACCAGCCGGTTCCGAACCGACGCCGTTCGCGATCGGATTCCAACTCTGCTCGCAATTTACTCATTGTCCCGCCTCGCCAAGGTTCGCGCCCGAGTAGTGGAAGTATACCTCGAAATTGGACCAACGATCCCATACTAGCCCCGCTCTCGCAAGCGAGTGGAATCTCGATAAAGGATGAATTGGGAGTTGTGGCTGACGCGGCGCCTCCGCTGTTCAGCATTCAGCACTCTGCATTCAGCATTTCTCGTCGTCCCCTCGCTTGCGCTTCGGGGCTAGTGTGTGATGGTCAAGTTGATTCAGTCAGGGCGACGATCTTCGCCTTCACCGTGCGGCGGTCGAGTTTGAGCTTCTCGGCAGTCGCCTCGTAGCTGCCGGTTTGAGCATACACCAGTCGACAATACCGGCCCAAAAGTTCGTCGGCCGTCAGCCGGCCCTCGGTCAGATCGCGCACGAGTTGCTCCTGCTGCGAAACGCCGCCGGCTTCGCGCCGCGCCGGTTGGTAATCGCGGCGAATCACGACGTTGCGGACGCATTGCTCCAATTCGCGGACATTCCCCGGCCATGCATATTTCGGGCCAAGCCGCGTTTCGATCGTCGCCAACACCTCGGCGACGACCGCTTCCGCCTCGTCGCCGACCATCCGCGCCACCATCGGCCCGACCAGCCGGCGCAGCTCGCCGGGGTCGTCGTCCAAGCGCGTCCGCAAGGCCGTCGTCGTGATGATGTCGGAGCAAAGCCGATAGTACAGATCTTCGCGAAATTCGCCGGCCTGCATCTGCTTGGTGAGGTCGCGATTGGTGGCGCTGATGAGCTTCCCGCGGAACGTGCGAGGCTCGGTTTCGCCGAGCCGCTGAAACGTCCGATCCTGCAGCACGCGCAACAGCTTCACTTGAATCGTCGGGGAGAGTTCGCCGATTTCGTCGAGAAACACGGTGCCGTGCGGCGAACAACGTTCGAGCCAACCTTCGCGCTGCTCGGCGGCGCCGGTAAACGCCCCGCGCCGATGGCCGAACAGTTCCGACTCGATCAACGTCGGGCTCAAGGCCGAAAGATTGAGCGGTAGAAATCGCTCGACGCCGTCGTCGGCGAACTTGGCCGAGCCTTCGTGGAACGGCACATACTGCGACAATCCCACGGCGCGCGCCACGAGCTCTTTGCCCGTGCCGGAAGGGCCGGAAATCAGCGTGGCGTAGTCTCCCAAGCGATCGAACAGCACGCGGCGATAGCGGCGCATGTCGTGCGTAAAGATCGATTGCCAAGCGGCAGCCCGCAACGAGACGGCGGGACGCGACGCACCGAGCAGAAAATCGAAGATGTGATGAAACGCGCGACTCAGCTGATAGAAAATCGCCGCCATGTGCGGTACTTGCCGGCGTAGCGTTGCCCCTTGCTCGCCGTCGCCCGCGTAGCTTGCAACCTTGGTGCGCAGCGGATCGTAAAGCCGGCGGCGTACGTCGATGCCCGTCACCCCTTCGGCGGCGATGCGCGCTAGCGGCCCGCGCAGCCGATGATACGCGGTGAACCAGACGAGGTCTTCGTGCAGCTGCCGTTCGGCGACGGAGAGCTCGCGTGCGCGTTCGAATCGCTCGCGCGCGCCGAGCAGAATTGCTTCGGTGCGATCGACGAGCCGCGTGAGGTTCGGCTGCTCGACGGCCGCGTCGCGTTCGACGTTCCATTGGGCGAATCGTGCGTCGAACTCCGGCCCCAGCGCGAGGCGCTCGAGTTCCGTGCGCCGCGGCAGAAACGGATTGGTGTACGCCAGCTCCGCGAGGGCTTCGACGAACGAACGATCGGCTGCGGCGAAGAGCGGCATGGCGAAAAACTCCGGCTCAAATGCGTACATGCAATGTACATCGTATGCGCATTTAGTGCACACAAGTCGCGGACACTAGCCTCAGGGGCGTCCACGATAATTGCCGTAACCTATTCGCACATAGACACTTACCGCCTTACTCCTAGCAACGGTACGAAAGGTGAAATAGGGAGAGCCGTTCGAACCTTCTCCCAGTCCGTACTAGCGAGGCAAACGTCATGAAACTCCGGTTCACCACTTTCGTCGGGCAGGTTGCGCTGGCGGCGCTCGTCGCCGTCGGCCTGTTCCAGGCCGCGCCGAGCGCCGAAGCGGCGGGGCTACTCGTCGCCGACGGCGGCTTCGGCGGCGTCTTGGAAATGAAAGAGCATGCGGCTCGGGTCACCATCAACAACGGCATCGCCGTCACCGAGGTTGACCAAACGTTCGTCAACACGGAGCAACGCATCGTCGAGGCGCTCTACGTGTTCCCGGTGCCCAAGGGGGCTTCAATTTCCAACTTCACGATGATGATCAACGGCAAGGAGATGACCGGCGAAGTCGTCGAGAAGGAACGAGCCCGACAGATCTACCAAAGCTACAAGCAACAACGTCGCGACCCGGGCCTGCTTGAACAGGTCGACTATCGAACCTTCGAGTTGCGCATCTTTCCGATCGCCGCAGGGGCCGAACAGCGCGTGCAGATCACCTACTGCCAAGAGCTCGACTTCGATTACGACGCGGCCACGTACGTGTATCCGCTCGCGACGAATGCGATGCGGCGCGGCGCGAACGAGAAAACGACCGGCCGCTTCGCGCTGTCGCTCGACGTAAAGAGCGAGATTCCGCTGAAGACGCTACGTAGCCCTTCGCATGCCGACGAATTCGCCGTGGCCAAGCACGCCGACGATCATTACTGGCAAGCGAGCATGGAAGCGACCGGCGGCGACCTGAGCCGTGACGTGGTGCTCTCGTTCGAAGTCGAGCGCCCGCGCACGGGCTTGGACGTCGTCACTTCGCGCCCGCAAGGGGAAGACGGCTACTTCCTCATGACGCTCACCGCCGGTAAAGAACTGGAAACGGTAGCTCAGGGCGCCGACTATGTGTTTCTGCTCGACGTCTCCGGCAGTATGGAACGCGACGGCAAGCTCGGCATCTCGCGCAAGTCGATCGAAGCGTTCGTCGAGAAGCTGGCGCCGCAGGATCGCGTCGAGTTGATTACGTTCAACGTCGGCGCCGACACGCTCTTCGGATCGTTGAAGCCTGCCGACGACGCGGCTAAACGCGAAGCCGTGGCGTTTCTGGCGAGTCAACGTGCGCGCGGCGGAACCGTGATGCGTCCGGCCGTGGAAGCCGCGTATCGCTACCTCGACAAGGACCGGCCGCTGAACGTGATCGTGATCTCCGACGGCATGACGGAGCAAAAAGAGCAGCACGAGCTGATCCAACTCATAATGCGCCGCCCTGCCGGAACTACGGTGTTTTGCGTGGGCGTGGGAAACGATGTGAATCGCCCGTTGCTGACACAAATGGCGAACGACGCCGGTGGCTTGGCGGCGTTTCTCTCAGCCGGCGACGACTTCGAGCGGCAAGCCGAAGCATTTCGTCGAAAGCTCAGCAAGCCCGCCGCGACGAACGTGAAGCTCGCCTTCGACGGCGGCGACGTGTACGACGTCGAACCGCAACGACTACCCAACCTGTTTCACGGTCAGCCGATCCGTGTCTACGGACGCTATCGCAATGCCGGCCCGACGCAGGTGCGCATCCAAGCGGACATTCAAGGCAGCGCGCTCGATCAGTCGGTGCCGGTCGATCTGCCGCAGGTGGACGACGCCAATCCGCAGATCGAGCGAATGTGGGCGTTCAAGCGAGTCGAACGCTTGAACGAGGAAATGCGTCGCGACGGTTCGCTGGGTTTGCGCGATGAAGTCGTGCGATTGTGCGAAGGGTATTCGATCGTCAGCGAGTATGCCTCGTTCATCGTGTTGGAGAACAATGCCGAATACGACCGCTGGAAGATCGAACGCCGCAACGTACTGCGAAGCGAGCGCGATCGACGTGCTCAACAAGCGGTGCGCGACAAGCTGGAGCAGCTCCGCTCGCAAACGGAAGCGACGCTCGGCCCGAACTCCGATCCGACGAAAGCCGCGGCGGCGCCGGTGAATACGTCGCCAAACCGGCCCTCGCAGCCGACAACCGCGACGCCGGCTCCCGACGGGAATCGGCAGTTGGCGAGCCGGGACCTGAACATCCCGAGTCGGCCGAGATTTAACGGCGGCGGCGGCGGAGGGGGCGGCGGCGGCGGAGCCATCGATCCGCTGACGGTCGCGGCCGTGTGCAGTTTGGGTGGATGGGCAGTGCGGCGGCGTAAACGTCGCACAAGCTCGGCAACGTAGTCGCGCCGGGTGCCGCGCGTTGGGAATGGAGGGATTTCCGTTCCCAACGCGGCTTTGCTTTGAGCACGATCGAAGAAATCCTTTCCGTTTGCGAGGCCTGACCGATGCTTGCTTCTTCACGACCCGTCAACCGCTCAGTGAATGACACGCTCGTTACTCAGAGCCTGAGCGCGCTTCGTCGGATCCCGCTCACACTCGGGTTAACAACGGCCGCACTGGCAATTGCAGCAATTCCCGATGCAGACGCGCTCCTTCAATACGACCGAACCGCGATGCGCGTCGGAGAACTTTGGCGATTGGCGACGGGCCATCTTGCCCATTGGAACTTCGACCATTGGCTCTGGGACACCGTCGCATTCCTGATACTCGGCGCGTACTGCGAGTTCCGCGAACGCCGGATGTACGCACGCTGCCTGGCCGTCGGAACTGCGGCCGTTAGCACCGGCCTGATTCTGTTGCGGCCCGACGTGCAACTCTACCGCGGTCTGAGCGGCCTCGATTCAGCGCTCTTCGTGCTTGCCGCTTGGTGCTACGGTAGCAACGCCCTACGCGCCGACGATCGGACGGGCTTCTATGCTGCGCTCGGCGCAGCGGCCGCCTTCCTCGGGAAGGTCGCTTACGAATCACTAAGCGGCAGGACGCTGTTCGTGGATTCGGCGGCCGGATGTTTCGAACCGCTGCCGTTGTCGCATCTGCTCGGCGCCGCGGCAGCCGTGGTCGTCGCCGCGATGCCAGATCTATGGAAACGTGCGCGACGCTACTTCACTTTCGCCAGCCAGCGATCGAGCTGATTGGCAAAGGCCTGTTTATCTTTAGGACTGAAGTTCGCCGGGCCGCCCATGATCTGTCCTTCGCCGCGGAGACCGTCGAACATGTTGCGCACCGCCAATCGTTCGCCGACGTTGTTATCCGTGTAAAGTTCGCCGCGCGGGTCGAGCGCTTGGCCCCCTTGGGCAACCACGTCGGCGGCTAAAGGAATATCGGCCGTAATCACCAAATCGCCCGGCGTCACGAGTTCGACGATCCGGCGGTCGGCGATGTTCATGCCCGAGGGGACGAGAATCGTGTCGATGAATTCCGATCGCGGAATGCGCATCGATTGATTGGCGACGAGCGTCACCTTGATCTTGCGTCGCTCGGCCGCTCGAAAGAGCAACTCCTTAATTGCACCGGGGCAGGCGTCGGCATCAACCCAGATTTGCATGGCGTCGCGGCACTCTTGAATATGAACGCATCCTCGACTCCCGATCGACGACAAACGAAAACGCCCACGTTCCGCAAACTGATGTGGGCCCGGCAAAAATCTTACTGGGAAGGAAGCACTTCCCCCGACGTCGAGCGGAGATCCCGCTGATCATAAGTCGTGACAACTCCTTTGAGCTGCCTATGACCGCGCTTTGGATCGCCAGGAGCCATGATGTTATGAAATGGGCAAGTACCCGGCAATCCCGCGTACAAGCCCATTTCATTTCAATCAACAGATTGGTCATTTGTCAGCAACGCAACACGTGATTACTTTGATCATCGGCCAATAAAGATTCGCACGTCACTGCCGCACCGGGAGGAAATGAGATGCTCAACCACAGTTTCATTACGTTGATTGTGTTGCTTCTGGGAGTGGCGTGGGGACCAGGAGGAACCTTGGCCCAACCTCCCGTTCGCATGTTCGATTCACCGGGCGCTCCTGCGTTCAAAGTGCTGGAGCCCGGCCGGAACCCGGCACCTGACGAGGACGGCAATTTCGTGATCGGCCCCGACTACGTCACTGCGCCGGAGACCAAGGAGGTCGACGGCGTCCCGAAAGGAAAGGTGATGCAGTTCGTCATTAATTCGAAAGAAACGAAACTCCTCAATCCGGGCATTGCTCGCGAGATCTTCGGAACGGTCGATCCCGACAACCCCAAGACGCTCATCGTCGAAACCCACACAATCGACTACATGCGGCCGATTACCGTATATATCCCTTCGCAGTACAAGCGAGGTGATGAGGCGCCGTTCATGGTCTGCCACGACGGCCCCAAGGGTAAGCCCGACACGACCCTGCCTCGCATCCTAGACAATCTGATCGCCCAGAAACGCGTGCCGGCCATGATCGCGATAATGATTGCGAACGGCGGCGGCGACGCTCAGGGGCACCAACGCGGCAAGGAATACGACACGATGTCCGGCGTGTTCGCCGACTACATCGAGACCGAGGTACTTCCGCGCGTGGAGATGCAATGCGATGTAAAGCTTTCCAAGAATCCCGACGCCCGCGCGGTGATGGGCTCCAGCTCAGGCGGTTCGGCGGCCCTAATTATGGCCTGGTATCGCACCGACCTCTATCACCGCGTGCTCACCACTTCGGGGACTTTCGTCAACCAGCAGTGGCCGTTCGATCCTGAGACACCCAATGGCGCTTGGGGATTCCATGAAACGCTGATCCCCGGCAGCCCCAGAAAACCCCTGCGGATTTTCCTCTCGGTCGGCGACCGCGACTTGCTGAATCCCAACGTCATGCGCGACGGAATGCACGACTGGGTCGAGGCGAACCACCGCATGGCGAAAGTGTTGCAAGCCCAAGGTTATCACTACCAGTATCTATTTTGCCGCAACTCGGGTCACGGCATCCGTAATGCCAAGGCCCAGTTCCTGCCTCACGCCATCGAATGGGTGTGGCACGGCTATACTTCGAAGGATTAACCGAGGTGGGCGGCTCACTGCTACTCCGACTTTAATTCGCCGAGCATCTCGACCAACGCATTGACCATTTTCACCGAGGCGTCGAGCTGCACCTGATTGACGCCGATCCATGTTTCGTAGCCTCCGAGCCGGTGCTGCTCGGGAGTCGGCAGGTAGCCGTGCGAGCCGTTGGCAATGGAGATATTCATCAACGGCCGGATCGGACTTCGCTGCTTGAGCTCTAGCCCGATCTCTGCAAACACTTCGAACGGCATGGCGGCGACGGCCAAGTCACCGATGCGGTGTGTCTGCAGGATCACGTCGATCGTCGGAGGCATCTCCGGCGATGCGTAGGCGAGCACCGTGCTGTAGGTGCTGTAGCGACTGGTACTCATGGGTTTGATCTTCTTCGCCTTCACCGCCTCTGCCCACTCGACCTCTGTCTTGGTAGGCCGGCGGCGCTCGAACGTGAGCGTACGCTGCACAGAGGCAAGCTTTACGTGATCGTGCCACTTGAGCGTCTTGTGAACCACCATCACTTTCGCTGCGCATAGGTCCGCCACTTCCCGAGCTTTCTCATAGGGCAGATATCGCTTCGTCGACTGGGGGCCGCGTTTGGTGAGCTCCTCGTCGGAATAGCGCGCGATGTTGTTCACGTCGCCGCTCGTTCCGTTCGCCATGATGCCGACGAACGGCGGGTCCTTTCGGTCGGCGCCGAGCAGTTCGCCCACCCGGTCGGCGAACATCGCGAAGTAGTCGGCCGAAATGGCCCCAGGCACCACCCCGCCGACATAGTGCAGTCCGTAGGAGGCCAAGAGCGCGATCGGCTTGCCCGAGGTCGACTGCACGGAGAGAAACGTGATCTGAGGGTCGACGGGGCCGGCGGGATTTAGCAAGCCGCTGTAACCGGGGTTCGTGTCTACCTGCTCGATATTGTCGTGGGCGCCGTAGATCGGACCGCGCGCGGCCTTGAGGAACCAGCGACGATTGAAAACCTGCGTCGGCTCCTCGGCGACGCCCCAGCCGATGCGCGCCGGTTCGAGTTGGTTTACCGCGCGCAGTACGCCGTCGGCGATCCGCCGCGTCAGGAATGCGCCGTAGTCGTAATAGGGCCGGCCCTCGCGCTCTTCTAGCCGCGCGCCCGATGAAGTGTGTGTGTGGGTCGCCGAGATCAGCACACACTCCGGCGGGATGCCGGTCGTCTCCCGAATGATCTGCTTTGCATTGGCGGCGACTTCGGCAGACATGTGCCGCAGATCGCAGACCACCAGCGCCAGTTTTGCCTGTCCGTCGTCGAGCACCAAACATCGGGCATGCAGTTCATCGTGCACATGCGTCGCTTCCGGCCGACTGGAGCGAGCATTCGAAGCCGAGCCGATCGACGGCGTGATGTTGCTCGTCGCTGCCCCCGCGCGAAACACCGGTTTGTCCGGTGCAGCGGCGGCGGCAAGATCGGGCGAAGCGAGCACGAAGCAGAGGCTCGCAAGGATGCATCGATACAGCGTGCGCATCGTGTTGGATCTCTCCATCATGGTTGAGAATGCGAGGGCCGCGACAGTTTTGCTCATCACTACCTGCGGGGGTACATTTGTCGGATCGTCGACGTAACGGCATTTCGTCGCAAGATATCACCCAGTAACGAGTTGCGGCAAGCTCGCGACGGCTATAAAAATTAATGGGGGCTCTCAAGCATCTTATCGTAGGGCAGTTCGACGGTTTCTCACCAAATCAGAACCTTAGGGGCAATCGATTCGACGGCTTTATGGAGCCCCGAGACGAAGTTGTCAGCCCATAGTCTTTGCACGCGGCCGCCGGGCCTTTTCGCTAAGGAATCAATCATGCTCAACCGTAGAGAACTGCTGCACGGAATTGCGGTCGGCTCCGGTGCCGCGTTCGGCCTCTCGCTTCTTAACGAACGTCTCCTGGCTTCGCCGGCCGGCAGCGGGGCCCCGAAGCGAATCGTCTTCTTTCTTCAGAACCAGGGCTTCGATCCGGCGACGTGCATTCCCGCAGGGATGACCAGCAGCGGTTCGTTGGCCAAGGCCAAGCTTCCCGAACCCATCGAGGCGCTCGAACCTTACAAAGAACGATTACACATTATCAACGGCCTCCACGGCACGCATACTAGTCCGTCGCACAGCGCCTTCTTCGGTGCGCTCGGCGGCTATCGCGGCGGCGACGGTGTTCCGCCCAGTGCGTCGACGATTGACTATGAGCTGAGCAAGGCTCTCCCGCAGACGCTACTGCCCCATCTGTGCATCGGCATGGACTCGATTGAGAACATGACGACTAAGCCCACGATTGCGACGCTGTCGGCCGGCGGCGCCGGGCAGCCCATCTTCATGTATTCGAATCCGAACCATCTTTATCAGTTGCTGTACGGCGGCATCTCCACCGGCGATATCCGACGTCAGCACGAAGCGCGATCGGACGTATTGAATCAGATCGAAACGCTCGCCGCGGCGGAAGGTCGAACGCTGCCGAGCGCGGAAGTACAACGCTACGGGCAGTACGTCCAAGGATTCCGAGACGTAAACAGTCTCCGCGATCGCCTTAATACGGTCGCCGATCATTTGCGCAAGTTCGCGCCGAAAGTCGATGAGCGTTTCACCAAGCCGAAGTTCGAGACGGACTGGCACGATGCCTTGCTTGATCTCGGCATTTCAGCGCTTGCGTCGGGCGTCACCAACACTCTGACCATCGGGTCGGGTCGAGGTGAGATTTTCGGCGCATGGAAAGGACTGGGGATCGAACAGCAGGGCCACAACTTGGGGCACATGGCGCAGCCCGACAACCCGATTTGGATCAAAATCCGTCAGTACAACAGCCGCATGCTCGTGCGAATCATGGAAGGATTGGAACGCGTGCCGGAAGGGAACGGCACGATGATGGATCACACTTTGATCGTCTACACCAGCAACAACGCCGACAAGCAGCACACTAGCGGCACGAACTGGCCGGTCATGCTTCTGGGCAGTTGCGACGGCCTATTCAAGACCGGTTGCTTTACGCAACTTGACGGCACACGACCGATCAACGCACTGTATGCGACGCTGCTGCGCGCCGCAGGCCGGCAAGCGGATCGCTTCAACATGAACGATCAACTGGCCAGAAGATTCGACTCCGGAAACGGACCGCTCAAGGAAGTGTTGGCATGAGCGTAACCCGTCTGGTGTGGGCGCTGGGACTTTCGCTATGCATGTCGTCCGTCGGGAGCGGCGAAACATATACGCCCGGACGGAAAGTCGACGGTGATTTCGCGGAATTTGCCCGACCGTTTCTCGTTCGCCACTGCGTCGATTGTCATGGCGAGACCGAACCCGAAGGCAAGCTCTCGCTCCACAATCTCGGCTCGGTCGACGAAGTGAATGCCGCCATTTGGAAGAGCGTCTGGGCCCAGGTCGCATTGAAAGAGATGCCGCCTCGGGATGCCGAGCAGCCCGGCGTCGTCGAGAGGTTGCAGTTTTCCGACTGGATCGTCGGCGAACTGACGCGCGTGATGCGCGACAAGGGCGGGTTCCGCACTCATCTTGATCCCGATAAAGGGAATTTCGTCGATCATGATCTTTTGTTCGGTCCGCTGCCCGACGGCATCCGACTCGCGCCGACGTCGTCTCCGGCGCGCATCTGGCGCGTGACGCCGCAAGAACACATCACGCGGCTCAACGAATTAATCAACACCGAGCCGAAATACGATCCGGAGAATCCCGGTCTGCGCGCGCACGGCGACTCCGTTCCCACCAACCACGGCGGCGAACTCAAGCTCTACTTCGGCACGGACAACATCCTCCAATGGCAAGGCGGGACCGTGGCCTATGCGACGGCGGTCAAGAGCGTTCCGGCCGTCCTGGCTTCGGCGCGCAATCATGGTTTGAAGAATTACCCCGACTTCTACTCGGTCAATAGCGCCGAAGCGACGCAGATCATGGATGTCGCCGACGACGTCATCCGCTATATGGCTTACGGGCCGCTGAGCATTGCAGAGACGTATCAAATCACGGACGATCCGAAATCCATCGCCGACAAAATGCAAGGCGATATTCGCGGCCTTCCCACCAGTATTGTTTACAGCACGAAATTCTTGCGTCCGCGGACGCCGGTCTACGACCTGATGAACGAAGAGGAAGCGTCGGACGAGCGATTGCGCGCGGCGGCGAACTACCTATTCGAAGCCCTAACCTTTCGACCGCCGTCCTCGTCGGAGTCGAACGAGTATCTGGCGATCGTGAAACAGTCGATCAAGAAGCTCGGTAAGGAAGAGGGCGCCGTTCTCGGCCTGTCGTCCATCTTTCTCGATCGCGATGCGATTTTCCGTCCCGAACTTGCCGAGCGCGGCACGCCGGATCAATACGGTCGTGTCATGCTCAACGACTGGGAACTGGGGCTCGCGGTCAATCACGCGCTACGATACATCAAGCCGGACGAAGAGTTGCGGCAGGCAATCGTCGAAGGACGCATGCGCACCCGAGAGGATGTCCGACGCGAAGTAGAACGGATGCTGGCCGACGACTCCGTTCGCAAGCCCCGCATCTTGCAGTTCTTTCGCGATTACTTCGACTACGACCTCGGCGGCTACATCTGCAAGGACGGAAGAGCGCTGAACGAGACGGGCGTGAGCAACCAGGGATCGTCGCATTACCGCGCTATGTTCGATGCGACTGCGAGCACCGATCGTTTGATTGAGCTTATTCTCCAAGAAGACAAGGATGTTCTGAAACAACTGCTGACCACTGATCGAGTCGTCGCGACGAAAGCGGACAACATTTACTTCGGTGAGCGGCGCACTCGAGAAGAAGCAAAAGCCGCGGCGGCCCAAAAGAAGGAAGCGACGGCCAAAAGCGGGAAGCGGCCGAACGAAAATTTCAACGTTACCCCGGCGAACTTGTCCGGCCCAAAAACTTCCGCCCGCGTGAGTCGCCGGAGCTACGGCGCCGGGTCGATGCAACCGGACCGCATCCTAGCTACCGCCCCCGAAGGTCAACGCCTCGGTATTCTGACGCATCCGAGTTGGCTGGTTTCGCATTCCGATGCCATGGACAACCACGCCATTCGGCGCGGCAAATGGGTTCGAGAGCGACTATTGGGGGGCGGCATTCCCGATGTGCCGATCACCGTCGATGCGATGCTCCCCGATGAACCGGACCACACGCTACGCGACCGGATGCGTGTGACGAGGGAAGCCTATTGTTGGACTTGCCATCAGAAGATGGACCCGCTCGGCTTGCCGTTTGAAATGTACAACCACGCCGGGTTGTTCCGAACAACGGAACTCGACAAGCCGGTCGACACGACGGGCGAGATCATCGAATCGGGCGAACCTGCACTCGACGGCAAAGTGGCCGACGCTCTTGAAATGATTCGCAAGCTCGCGGAAAGTCGGCGCGTCGAACAGGTTTTCGTCCGCCATGCCTTCCGCTTTTGGATGGGCCGCAACGAAACCCTCAACGATGCGCCCGTGCTTCAAGAAGCCTACCGCGCCTACAAAGACGGCGGCGGCAGCATGAATGCGCTGCTCGCTTCGCTGCTTACCTCCGATGCGTTTCTCTACCGCACGCGCAGTGAGCCGGACCCGGCCCACGTAAATTAGAGGCGACGGCATTCGACGACGGCGGAACGCCGGGCGTTTACGAATCCGTAAAAAGCGTTTCGGTGCGACCTACGACTCGCCGTTCGTAGGAAGCAACCTCTCAGGGTCGAATGCGCGATCGACCTCTATTTCCAATACGCTGCGATGCAGTGGCGAAGCAGCTTGATACTCGTAGGCGCCGTAGCTCTTGGCGCCTGGCGACTAGGTGCGGCCGTCTCACGAGCGCTCTCATGCTTGCGGTACGACGAACCTTCTCAGCGGCTTCAGTTGATGCGCTGCTCGTCCGCAAGATCACGCAAGTGAGCGACAATGAATTTGCGTTTCTCCTGACTCCCCTCGAAGGGGCGGAGAACTCGCGTACTTTTTTGCGCAATTAGCGCCTTAATCAGGCCACTAACGCAATCGACACATTGCTTGCGCGTTCCTCTAGCACGCTCTCACTATTCGTTGAGCGTTCTCGCACAGCCCCGCAATCGACTCTTGGAAGTTGGTAGCCACGCGTCTGACGCTTGGTGCGTCTTAGTACCGCGGAAAATTTGCCGGCGAAGATAAGTGAATGAGGTCCGATGCAGATGAAAATACGTAGCGTGATGCGGCAATTGAGGCGAGGGGCTATTTGGCGCCGCGCGCAACGGGGTGCATGCCTCGGCTTGGTCTGGTTGGGGGCTCTGTTCGGATTGCTTCCTGCGCAGGCGTTTTCGATTGAACCGACGACGTTTTATTGGGACTCCGACGCCGCGAACAACAACAACAATCTCTTGAGCGGAGCCGGCCTTGGAGGAAGCGGAAATTGGAACCATTCGCTGTCGGCGTCTCCCTTGTCAAACTGGTGGCCCGGCATCGGCGGCGACCAAGCTTGGGATAATAACGGGATCGTCGACGGCACGCCCGACTTGGCCGTGTTCTGGGGAAGCTCAGGTACGGTTTCGTTGATCGATGCGATTTCCATCGGAGGTCTCGCCTTCCGCACGACGGGCTACACGCTCAGTAACGCCCTGAACACTTTGACGTTTGCCGGAAGTGCGAACACGATCACGCTCAACAGCGTCGCGCTGGCAACCATTTCCGGGCGGCTTGCCGGCACCGGTTCCGTCACCATTAGCGGCGGCGTCTACGGCGGGCAGGTTGCCAGTACGCTTCTTCTCAATGGTACGGATGCCCTCAACGGTGCATCGATCGGCGGTTGGAGCGGAGCAACGACGATCAACAACGGCATGACCGTTTCACTGGCCGGAAACAACCGCTCGCTGGCGTCGACTTCGGGCATTGCCCTAAACGGCGGCAACATTCTGCTGACTAACACCACCGCTGCGGAAGGAGCACTGACTCGAGTTGCCGCCGTCGGCATCCAGTCGAATAGCGGCACGATCACCTATACCAATACCAACACGGGAGCCGCGGCTTATAACCAGTCGTTGGGTACCGTCGCGCTGACGACCGGACGACTCAATGTCACGCTCACGACGGCGTTGACGACCTCGACGCAAACGCTCAATTTGGGCGCGGGCAGCTTAACGCACGTCGCCGCAAACACTTCGTCCGTCGTGTTCTCCGGTGCGGGATCGGCTGCAAATCTCATCCTTGTGGCTACCGAACCGACGTCCGCCGCAAATCAGATTATCGGTCCTTGGGCTACATTTGGAACGATCGCCGCCCCGCAAACCGATTACGCCTCCTACAATCGCACGAACGGCACCGCCAATAGTTTGGGCGTTCAGGCTGCGGCCATCGCAGCGAGCGCGGAAGGCACTTGGACGACGTCGACTTCCGCGAACACGATGAGCGCCGACCAAACGCTTACCGCCGCCCGAACCATGGTCGCGCTGCGCCGTACCGGTGGAACACTTGCCCTGAGCAACAACTTTAATTTGCAGACCTTCGGCGTACTAAACGGCGCCACCGGCGCCTGGACGATTTCGGGCACCGGCGCCGTGACCACTCCGACCACGGCCGGAGGTCCCCTCTTCGTCACGGCCGGACGAGGCGCCATCACCATCAGTGCGCCCGTCAACAACAACGGCGCAGGCGTCGTATCGTTAGTGGTCTCAGGTTCGAGCTTGCTCACTCTTTCATCGACGACGAGCACCTACAGCGGCGGCACGATCATCAACGGCGGCCCCAGTCCGACGTTGGGCGCCTCGACAAATGCCGTCTTGGCGATTGCCGACAATAGAAACTTAGGCGCCACCACGGGCGGCATCACCTTCGACGGCAGCGCGGCGCTGCAATTTACGGCTGCAATCACCGTCGGCAGTGCGCGAACCATTTCGCTCAATAACGGCGCCATTGCGAAGCTTACCATGGCCGCCTTCGACGCCGAATTGGCCGGAAAAATCACGGGAACCGGCGGGCTCATCCTCGAATCGACCAGCGGCAACCGTACCTTCACGCTCTCGAACGGCGGGAACGATTTTCAAGGCCCTTTGGCCGTCGGCTATACTTCTAATGTCATCACGGCCGTCGTCGCGAGCATCGCCGATTCCGCCACAGCCAACGGCGCCATTCGACTCGGCGCTACGACCTCGGGGCAGGGCGTGTTTCAATGGGCTCCGGCAAACGGAGCCAACCTTGTTTTGAGCTTTCGCCAAATCGACTTGTGGGGTGCGACGGGCGGCGGTGCTCTCGACAACTCCTCTGTCGGCGCGGCGACCATCACCGTGAATACCGATTTGTCCGTCACAGGCATCGGCAATAAGACGCTCACGCTTCAAGGGACGAATACGGGAGCCAACACGTTTGCCGGCAAGATTGGCGATGGCGCCGGTTCCGTGATTTCCGTGAACAAGGTCGGCTCCGGCAACTGGACCTTGTCCGGTGCCGATACGTTCACCGGATTGCTCACCGGAACTCAGGGTACTCTCACGATCACCGGCAGCATCTTATCGGCCTCGGCCGTAAGTCCGCGCGGCGGCACCATCGTACTATCGGCCAATTCCGGTCTGTTCGGCGCATCGGTCCCGCTGAGCTTCGGCTTGAACGGCGGCACGTTCATTTACGACGGCACCGGCTCTTCCGGCGCTAAGAGCAATACCATCTCCGCGCTTCAGTTCGCCTTCGGCGAAGGCGTGGTGCAATCGACGCTAGGAACTGCCGCCAGTACCGCCCTAAGTTTTACATCGCTCACTCGCAGTCCCGGCGCCGCGGGCAATTTCATCATTAACGGCGGCGTCAACGGGTTGAGCAACACGATCACGATCACCGGACAGGGGGCGGGGTTCATCGGAGCCGGCCTCTATTTCCAAGGAAGTCGCTTCGCTTGGATGGACGGCGCGGGCACCTTTGTGCGCGGCATCGACTACACGAACGATGTCGGCGCTTTCACGACGGGGAGCATCGCAAGCATCACGCCGGGCGGCGGTGCCGTGCATATTCAAACTACCGGCGCCGTCACCGCCCAGGCCGACGGGACCTTCGGCTCGCTCAATATCGCCGCTGCGTCCGACTTCACCTTGGCGCCCGGCGCTACGGTGAACCTCGGCGGCATTCTAAAATCGGGCGGTGGAGCATCGCTGATCAGCGGCGGGGCCGGAATCTCCGGCGGTACCGAACTCATCGTTCGCACCGACCTCGGCACCGACGCGCTGACCATCTCCTCGATGCTGCTCAATGCGACGCGCGTCACGAAATCAGGGGCGGGCGCCCTCACACTGAACGCTCCCATGCCGTACGTCGGTTTCACCAACTTCGACGTCACGTCCGGGGCACTCAATGTCAACTACGGGAGCGTCGTCGGAACCGCCTCGACCACCATCACTCTCGGAAACAACGCGACTTTCACCGTCGATCTCGTGGGCAACCTTACGCACACGGGCGTCATCTCCGGTAACGGAAATCTCGCCAAGGCCGGTGACGGCGTCTTGATTTTGAATGCCGTGAACACGTACATCGGCACGACGACCATTCGCGGCGGCATCCTCTCCGTTTCGCTGCCCGCGAATCTCGGCAACGTGAGCAACGACATCTTCATCGATAACAATGCCACCCTGCAACTAACGGCGAGCACGATCGGCACCGTGGACAATACGTCTGTCACTCGCGAACTCACCGTCGGCTCCGGCGGAGCACAATTCGACTTTCAAGTCGATCAACCCATGGATGGAGCCGGACTCCATGGAACCGGACCGATCACGAAGCTTGGCAATGGGGTTTGGAGCGTGACCTCCAACCTCAGCTCGTTTTCGGGTGCACTTTTGATCAACGACGGTACGTTGCGGATGACGGGCAACACCCTGGCGAATGCAACGTCGCTGACGGTCACCGACGGCGCGACGCTCAATTTCGACGACGACGCCAACGGAGCTTGGGTGCTGGCCAATCAAGGCGTTTTCACGCTCGCAGGCAAGGGCGAAGGGAATATCGGCGCCGTCTACCAAACTTTGCAAGCCGCCACTGTCACGCCTTATACCAGCACTTTCGTCAATGACGTGGTCTTGACGACGTCCGGCACCCGCTTCAATACGTCCGTCGACATTGGAACCGTGGCATTCCTCGGGACGATCTCCGGCGCCGGCGGAATCGAAAAGCGCGGAGTAGGAACGCTCGTGTTGTCGGGCAACTACACGTTCGCTTCCGGGGTCGAGCTCGTAGAAGGAAACCTGACGCTTACGTCCGCCGGAACCGGCGCAACAAACTCGTCCTTGGGCACGGGCACATTGGTGATTAGTCCCGGAACGCCTGCACCCACACTCTCCGTCGGCGCAACGGCTCTGTCGCTCGACTTTTCCCTCACCACGAACAACCCGCTCACGCTCAACGCCGACTTGAACTTTACCGGTACGTCCTCGCTCAACTTGGGCACGGGAGCAGTGTCGCTCGGCACGGCCGCGGGACTAAGCCGAACTATCACGGTTGCTCCGCCGCTGCTGCAGCTCGGCGGCGCGATTGCCAACGGCACGACCGCTACGGCCTTAACGAAAGCCGGCCTCGGCAGGCTCGTGCTTTACGGCAACAGCACCTACTCCGGCACAACGACCATCTCATCGGGAGTTTTGCAAATCGGCAACGGCGGGGCTGCGGGGAGCATCGCTTCGAGTTCAGACATCGTCAACAACGCCTCGTTGATCGTTAATCGCGGCTCCGGCAGCACGACGCTCCCTTCCATCAGCGGTTCCGGAACCTACACGCAGCGAGGCGCCGGAACGGCCGTTTTCGCCGGCACCAACACCTATGTCGGCACAACAACTATCGAACAAGGCACGCTCGTGCTCGACTACGTCGCGAGTGGTGACCTGTCAAAGCTGCTCGACACCGGAGTGCTTTCGCTAGGCAACGCAGTGCTGCAGCTTTCGGGGGGCGCACATTTGGAAGTCGTGGGGTCGACGACGCTCACAGGCAGAGCAACGATCACGCGTTCCGACGGCAGTTCGATCCTGCTGATGAATACGGTTACGCCCGGCAACGGCTCGGTGCATTTCACCGCCGCCGGAATTGCTCAGATCAACAACTCGAATACGAACGGAATTCTCGGAAGCTGGGCTACGATTCTCGATGCCCAAGGAAAGACGACTTGGGCGATGAATGCGTCCGGCAGTCCCGGCGGCTCCGTGATTCCCTATAACGGAAGCTATGCCGACGTCGACCGCCTCGGCAGCGGGTCGAACCCAAGTATCCTCACCTCGGCGGGAGTATCGCACGTTCGCATCGTCAACGGCGGAAGCTCCGGTCCGATTACGCTGGGAGCCGCGACCACGCAAATCACGACGCTCAGCATGACCGCGACCGACGGATCAAGCACGATCGATCTCGGAACCGGGACTCTCAACATCGGTTCCGAAACGGGGGGCGGCATTCTGCTTAGCGTAGGAGCCGGGGCGCTCACCATCGGCAACGCGCTCAACCAAGGAACGTTGACCACCGGGGCAACCGCCAATACCACTCCGGTCTCGCTCGACTTCAACTTGTTCGACGTCGCCAACATATTGACCGTCAATTCCGTGATCGCCAACAACGGTACGAGCAATATCGACGTCGTAAGCTTGAATAAGCTCGGGCTCGGAACACTGGTACTCAACGGCACGAATCTCTATACGGGCACTACCACGCTCGGCGCAGGCGTACTGAAAGTTACCGTTGCAGGCGGCCTGGGAGCGGGCACCGGATCGGCAACGCTCCGCCTAGCCGGCGGCACGCTGCAATTATCCAACGCAAGCGATACGGTATTCGGCCGCAATACGACGGTCGTCGGAAACGCCGCCATCGTTATCGATAGCACGTCGCCCGGCACCGGCGTCGCGCATACGCTCGGCACGCTCGCCATTGGCGCACAAACGCTGACAGTATCCGCCACCGCAACTTCGGGCATTTCCGCACTGACTTTCGGCGCAGTCACCGCTACGGGATCGTCGACTTTTGTGGTCAACAGCAACGGATCGCCCGCATCAACCGTACTCACTCTCCCGGCGGTGTCGATCAGCGCGGGCAGTACGCTTACGTTCGACGGCTCCGGGGACGTCAACGTCACGGGGATCATCAGCGGCGCTTCGACCGGCGGAATCACAAAGTACGGCTCGGGTACGCTCAAGCCGTCCAACGCCGGCAACACGTATGCCGGTCTCATCTCGATCTTCGGCGGCACATTCGCGGTCTCCAACAGCGCCAGCTTGGGCACCGGGGCGAACGACGTTTTCATCGACAACGGCGCCAAACTGCAATTGCTTACCGGAGCCACCCTCGGCACCGTCAGCAACACGCTCTCGGCGCGCCAGATCACCGTCGGTTCCGGCGGCGCGATCTTCGATTTCCAGGCAGATCAATCGTTTGCCGGCGGCCTCTCCGGAACGGGAACGGTAACGAAGACCGGGGTGGGAGTTTGGTCCGTCGGCACTAGTTCGAACCCATTTACCGGGAAACTCATTATCTCCGGCGGTGAGTTGCGGATGGCTTCCGCACAATTCTCCAATGCAACAGGCATGTCCGTCTTGCCCGGAGGAACGTTCACGATCAACGACGACGCCGTCGGAACTTGGTCGCTCAGGCCGGGCTCGATCTATTCCTTCAGCGGCACCGGCGCTACTGCGAACTTTGGAGCGCTGCGGCAAACACAACAAAGCGGCACCAACGCCTTTATTAGCACAATCGCCAATCCAGTGTTGTTCGCAACGCCGGGAACGGTCGTCAACACCAACACACCGACCGGAACGATCTCCATCACGGGCGTCGCATCCGGGGCCGGAGGATTCGAGAAACTCGGCACCGGCACTTTGTCGCTATCCGGCGCCAACACCTACGCCTCTGCAACCACGGTCACCGCGGGTAAACTCGTCATCACGGCGACCGGTTCCGTGACGTCGACGATCACGGTCGCGGCGGCCGGCACCTTGACCGGGTCGGGGCAAGTTGCCAACGTCACCGTCAACGGCGGCATCCTCGCCCCCGGCGACTTAGGAGCGGGAAAGCTCACGTCCGTGGGAACGAGCAACACTTGGTCAAACGGCACCAAGATCTATTTTGAGTTTCGAGACCCGACCGGAACCAACTTGCAAGCCGGCACCAATTGGGATTTGCTCGACATGAGTAGCTCGACTCTCGCGCTCTCGGGAACCATCACCCTGCGAATCGACGCTTGGAAACTCGACAACTCGGCGCATGCCACATTGGCCGCCGACAATGCTTTCGACAACACCGCCACCTATTCTTGGCTCTTCGCAAGAACGGCGGGCGTCTCCGGTTTCGATACCACCACGTTTGCCTTCGACACGTCGACGGCGGGTGCCGGCGTTTTTGGAACGCAGAATGCCTTTACACTTCAACCGGGCCGCGGCTTCTGGGTCTCGCAGAGCGGCAACGATCTTTACATTAACTACGCCGCGGTCCCCGAGCCGAGCAGCTTGCTGCTGGTCGGCGTCGCCGGATTTTGTGCGTGGCGTGGCCGCAAGCGAGCATTGCGCAAACCGCGTGCGGCACAGATCCTTGAGTCGACAATAAGCTAGACTCACCGCCGCGACCTATTTTGCATTGCGAAGGCAAGTTACTACGCGGGCTAAAACGGATGACGGAACGCGCGATCTCGATGACAGCCGAGCGATTACCGCAATTTCTTTATGGAACCGCTTGGAAGGAAGACGAGACACGGCGGTTGACGCTCCTGGCGCTCGAACAAGGCTTTCGCGGTATCGACACCGCCAATCAGCGGCGCCATTACCATGAAGCCGCCGTCGGGCAGGCCGTCGCCATGGCGATCAAGATTGGTTTGGTAACCCGCGACGACTTGTTTCTGCAAACAAAATTCACGTTCCGCGCCGGCCAAGACCATCGCCTGCCCTATGATCCTCAAGCGCCGATCGCGCTCCAAGTCGAACAGTCGTTCTCCCGCTCCCTCGAGCATTTGGGGATCGACAAGATCGACTCCTACGTCTTGCATGGTCCGACGAATCGGTCCGGCCTCGCTGCCGCCGACAGGGATGCTTGGCGAGCCATGGAGGGTATTCATGACGCAGGCCGGGCGCGGATGCTTGGCGTTAGCAACGTTAGTCTCGAACAGCTCCAGCGACTATTCGAGCAAGCTCGAGTTCGACCTCGCTTCGTCCAAAACCGGTGCTACGCCGCAAAGCAATGGGACCGAGCCGTTCGCAAGTTCTGTACAAATAACGACATTGTCTATCAGGGATTCTCGCTTCTGACCGCCAACCGCAGTGTGCTCGACCATGCGGAAATGACACGCATTGCAAAGCGTTACGGACGTTCGACGGCGCAAATCGTCTTTCGCTTCGCTCTCGATGTCGGCATGCTGCCGCTCACCGGCACCTCCAGTTCAGCTCATATGCTGGCCGACCTCGAGGTCATCGACTTTCGACTAGACCCTGAAGAGATCGAGCGAATTGAGAACCTCGCAGCGGCATAAGAGACCGGCGCGGCTACGATCGCCTAAGCTACGATGTTTGAGCGTTGGCTTTGACGCGCAGATCCCGACCGTTAGATGCGAGTTGCCGGGCTCATGGGTCTAGGGCTCAACGGGTATGTCCAACCATCGCTATTCTTCATCGATTTCGGCGCGCAGTTCCAGCACGTCCGGGTTTGCCTGATCTTCGCAAAGATCGAGTTGTTTGCGCGCCGCGCCGTCGCGATCTGTCTGCGCGAACACGCGTGCAAGGCCGACTCGGGCGGAATCGCCGGCACCGAACTCGATTGCGCGTAAGAAGCAAACCTCGGCCTTGGGGAAGTCGTCGAGATAGGCGTCGTAAAGGTGCCCGAGCGATTCGTGCGCCGAGGCGAACGTAGGGTAGCACTTGATCGCCTTCTCGTAGCACTCTTGCGAGCGCTCGATCGGAAACTCTTCCGAGCTCATTTGCATCAAATCGCCGTAATAGTCCCAAAGCTCGGCGGATTTCGGATATCGCTTCAACATCGCTTCCACCCGCTGCAAGTCGACGGCCGTGTACTCTTCTTTCTCAGATAGCTCTTCAATTAGGGCGTAAGGAGTCATAAGCAAACGTGTTCCAAAGTGCCTGGCGCAGCAAGCGCAGGAGAATGCCGGCCGATGTCGGATGGTGGAGAAATGGGGCGACGCTCGATCACAAGTACCGATTCGGCGCATAAAAAAGCACTCGCGAATAACTCGCAAGCGCTTATTCAACAATGGCTTTCAAAAGTGCCCCTCCCGGACTCGAACCGGGAACCCGCTGATTAAGTGATCGTCCTTTGCTTTGCCCGTCGCAGCTCTCAAACACCGCAAAACAATGAGTCTCACGCGTTCGTAAGAACTTCGCGTACGTTCGTGAAGCGGGCGTAATTCTCTAGCCTTTTCGTGATAATGCAAGCGAATTTTGGCAGTTGTCGTAGTCGGAACTAAAAAGTGCTCGTCTTACATTCGCCATGTTAATCCTGGCCAATACATGCCCGAAATCCGTACGGGTCATCGACTGATTGACTTCTTCGGTAAGAGCTTCACACCTAGTCCTGTGAAGTCGACGCTGACGACGCGTCGACGGGATACCCCATTGCGCGTTGCAACTGAAACTGCGCGGAGTTGAAGTCGGCCACGGTGCGTACGTACTCGCGGCGCACAGTCGCCAGGGCTTGAAGCGACTGCAAGGACTCCAGCGGCAGTCCGACTCCGCCGTGGATGCGATCAACGTTGCGGCGAAACGATTCTTCGGCGGAGCCGATTGCTCGCCGGGCCGCTTCCATTTGCTTACGTCGCGATTCGATACGGGCGTGCGCTTCCACGACTTCGCGAGCCACGAGGTCAAGCAGCGCCAGTTGTCGGACCCGAGCTTGATTGACCTGCGATTGAGCGACGCCGCGTGCGGCACGTTCGCCGACCGCAAGGTTCCGAACCTCCCAATAGGCAATGGCGTCGAAGTCAAACCGATCGCTATAGCCGTCGATATTACCACCGACGCCGGCGCCAAAACCGCCGTAACTGGTGCCGATCAACACGCTTGGAACTAAAGGAGCGATCCGCTCGCGCCGCAAACGTTCGACCGCCGCCGCTACCAAATGACGCTGCTCCGAAAGTTCGGGACGCGCCGAGAGTCCGCGCGCCACCAGTTCCGAAACCGGCAATGATGGATCGAGCAACTCTAGCGGTTCGAGGCGTTCATCAGTCGGCGTGAGTTTTAGCGTCGGATCGAGACGCAGCACTTGGGCTAACCGCGCCCGTGCTACGTCGTAGGCTTCGATAACGCGGGCCATCTCGATTTCGCGAAGGCCCAGCTCCGTACGCGCCCGATCGGCATCGGCCAGGGTTCCTTCGCCGCTCTGGGCAAACGAGCCGGTCAACTCACTGAGCTGCCGCGCGTGGGTCAGCGTTTCCACGGCGACGGCCGTCTCCTGGGCTCTGGCCAGGAGTTCGACGTAGGCTAAGGCGGCGTCTAATAGCGCGTCGTTCATCGCCGCCGATGTCGCCCGAGAGCGCGAGGCGGCGGTCTGTCGGGCGGCGAGGGGTTGCACGAGGGCGTCGGCGAGATGAAAGTTGGCGACGATGCCCGGATAACTCGGCGAGCCGGCCCCCACGGCACCGGCTCCGAGGCCGTTGTAAAAAGCGCCACGGCTGGTGTTGAAGGCGGTGCCTTTAACGTCTTGAATCACCCCTTCATGCTTGTTGTAGTTGAGACCCACGCGGATCGAGGGGAGCCACAACGCATCTGCGGCAGTTACGCGGGCCTGCGCCTCGCGCCATTGTTCCCGCGCGAGTGCCACGCCCAAGCTTTCGCTTCCCGCCAAATGCACGGCCGTCGCAAGATTGATCGGGTAGGCGTCGGGATCGATCTGCGGAGCCGACGGCATTTCCGTTTGCGGCACCGCTTCGACGGCCGAAACGGGCTGGATCCCAAAGACTCGCGGCGGCTCGACGGGGAGCACGGCTTGAAGCTCGGGGGCGGGCGGCGACACAAGTTCGGTCGTCTCGGTTACCGGCGGCAAGGGGACGAACACGTTCGGCGCAGATGTTTGCGACGGCCCGGCTTCAAAGAACTGCTGAGCGATTGCAGCACGGGCGCAGCAGCAAACGGCGAACAATGCTGCAACGGCGATGAAGCTGCTTCGCATGGCGATGGGCAAGCGGAAGTGCGTGTCTCGGCGTGCGCCGTCGACGGAATCCTTCCACGCTCATCGTCCGCTACTGTCGGCAAGTTGAGATTCGGCGGCACTAGCGGCAAGGTCGCCGCATGCAAGCCGATGCCGGCAATGCTGCTCTCGCCGCCGCTCCGTGCCTCGAACTCTTACTTAACGGGCGGCGGCAGTACGCCTTCGAGCGGCTGGCCGGCCGGAATTGTAGCCGCGTTCTTGGCGACAACCAGTTCGCCCTCGCGAACGCCCTCTCCGGCGATCGCGCTAGGCATAATCTCGACTTCAGTTCCGGCCGTTAGCCCCTTGGTTACCCGCCGAATCTCGGCTTTGCCATCGACGACAACAACGCATGCCGGCTTCCCTTCTTTCATAAATACTGCCGTCGTGGGAACGGCGACCACGCCGGCGCGGCGTTCCAGTTCAATTGTCGCATTCACGTACAGTCCCGGGCGTAGCTCGCCTGCCGCGTTATCGAGGTCGATTTCCGTGCGTAGAGTCCCGGAGTCATGGTCGAGGGTGAGAGCCGTACGAGTCACTTGCACGGCTTCTGAGATCGTGCGATCTCCCAAGGCAAACACGCGAATCACGGCTTTGTCGCCGGCGTTGGCGAATTGAGCATCTCCTTCCGGCACGCCCACGACGACGCGCACCTTGTCGGCGCGCACCACGACGAACAACGGCTTAGCTGCACCGGACGCGGCAGGTGCGACGAAGTGCCCGGTGTCGATATTCCGGGCCGTCACCATGCCGGCGTACGGCGCAACAATCGTCAGATAGTCAGTCATTTGCAAGGCGGCATCGCGCGCCGCCACGGCCACGAGCTTCTGCGACTCGGCGGCTTCGAGATCGGCGCGAGCTTGCACTACCCGGGCTTCGGCTTCCACGATACTCGCCGAGGCGGAGCGGAACTTGGCGCGGGCTTCGGCCGTTGCAGCGGCCGAAGCTGCAAGTTTATTTTCCGTTTCGTCCAAGAGCTTGGTCGTCACCGAGCCTTGGCCGGAGAGTTCCTTTATTCGCTCATGTTCCGAGGTCCAGCGCTTTTGATCGGCCACCGCGCGATCGACGCCCGACTGTAACTCCGCTTCCAACGCACGGGCTTTCACGACGGTCGATTCGGCCACTTTCACGCCCGCCCGGGCTTGCATAATGCCCGACTCGGCCTGTTTGAGATTCGCTTCCTTTTGCTTGACCTCTTCGAGCAACTCCGGCGCTGCGATCACGGCCAGCGTTTCGCCCGGCTTGACCACGTCGCCGATATCCTTCTTCACTTCTTTCACATAGCCGGCGACTTTGGCCATCAGCGGCGTCGTTTCCAACGGAACGATTTGGCCGGGCTGCTCCATCGTCCGGACTAGCGTCTTCTTTTCCGCGCGCACGGCGGCGGCCTTCATCACGCCGGAAGATGCTCCTCCGGCGCCGGAACCCGCGGCCGAACCGCCGCCTACTCCGGCTTGTTTGCCCGAGTTGCAACCGGCCAAAAGCGCCAGGCACATGAGGCCGCAAGCAGCCGCGGAAAATTTTGATGGAAACATCTTAAGACGCCGCGGGGGCATGGTCATAGTATCGACTCTCAGGATCGTCCGGGTCGAGCGAAGGACCGCGTGCGCGTCCGTACGCTTGCAACAAAGAATAGAAACACGGAAGTACCAACAAAGTGCTCACTGTCGCGGCAATCAAGCCGCCGACGACCGCCAAGCCGAGCGGCGCCGTTTGCGCGCCGCTTTCGCCCCAGCCGAGTGCCATGGGAATCATGCCTGCGATCATCGCGAGGCTGGTCATCATCACGGCTCGCAATCGGCCCGCCGCGCCTACTACGGCGGACTCGCGCGCCGAAGCGCCGGTCCGACGATGCTGCTCGCTAAACGTGACAAGTAAGATCGCGTTGGCCATCGCCACGCCGACCGCCATGATCGCACCCGTGAACGATTGGATGTTGAGCGTCGTGCCGGTGAGCCATAACGCCAGAACGACGCCTAACAGCACGGCCGGCACCGTCGAAAGGGCGACCAGCGCGAGACGGAGCGATTGGAAATTCGCTGTGAGCAGAAGGAAGATCGTGGCGACGGCGACAATCAGGCCCACGCCGAGACCGGAGAGCATGTCGTTGAGGGGCGGCATTTGGCCGCGAAGTTCGAGAACGGAGCCTGCCGGAAGTTGCGGTTTGAGATCGTCGAGGATGCGCTGCACGTCGCGCCCGACGTGATACAGGTCAGCGCCGTAAATGTTGGCGGTAACGCCGATTTGCCGCTTCATGTTATAGCGATCATATTGTCCCGGCATCGTACCTGCGGAAAGCGTCGCCACATCGCGCAGCAATAACGAACGTCCGTCGAGCGCTTGCAGCGGCACCGCTCCGAGATCCGACATCGACGTGGTTTGCGGTTGCGGAATCTCGACTTGTACTTGAAAGCCGACGCCCGTCTTAGGGTCGGGCCAATACATCGGCACGGTAAATCGCGTCGAACCGGTCGCGGCGACGATGCTCTTCGCCGCTCCTTCCATAACGACGTCGCGCATTCCGGCGCGCTCGCGGTCGACCGTGACATCAATCGTCGGATAGTCGAGCGACTGAGCGAACTGAACATCGCGCAAGGCCGGCAGCTTCTTGAGTTCCGCCGCCAGTTTTTCGGCGAAAGCTCGATTGGCGGCGAAGTCCGTGCCGCTGATGGAGAGGTCGATCGGCGTCGGCGATCCGAAACTCATGACTTCGTTAACGATGTCCGACGGCTCGAACGACAGCCGCAAGCCCTGATACTTTTCGGGCAGCTTGCGGCGCAAGACTTCTTGAAGCTGCGCGATATCGACGCCGCTCCCTTGCTTAAACGACACTAAGAGCAACGCCTCTTCCGGGCCTCGCGACCATTGATAGAGCGCGTTGATCGGGTAGGTCGAAGGAATCGTGCCGACGTAGCCCAAGGTCGTTTCGATCTTGCCCGGCCCGACTTCCTGTTCGATGTCCTTCAAGACCTTGAGGGCCAATTCGGTCGTGACTTCGAAATGCGTGCCGTCGGGCGCGCGCAGTCGCAAACGGAATTGACCGGAATTCGTTTGTGGAAAGATTTCGATGCCCAGCAGGTTTCCTACGAACCAAATGCCGGCCACGCTCGCCGCCAAATAGGCCGGCACGATGAGCCAGCGTACTGCGACGAAGCCGGACACCAATCGACGATACCAGGGATGAGCAACCGCTTCCGACGACGGCGAACGGCTTTCACTCGCCCCGTGCCCACCCTCGTTCTTATGCCGAAGCAACCACACGGCGGCGACCGGCACGAACGTGCTCGACAGGATGTAGGAAGCGATCATCGCGAAGCCGACCGCCAGCGCCAAAGGTGCGAATAGCGCCTGAGCCGCGCCTTGCATGAAGAACGTCGGCACGAAGACGGCGAGAATCGAAAGCATGGCCATCAGACGCGGCAACGCCGTAACCGCGTTTCCTTCGCGAACCGCGCGAGCGATGGAGCCGGTGCGCCGCATCTGCGTATGAATGTTCTCGATCTCGACCGTCGCCTCGTCGACCAAAATGCCGACCGCGAGCGCCAACCCGCCGAGCGTCATCAGGTTGACGGTTTGCCCCGTCAGCCAGAGCGCGATGTACGAGGCCAACAACGCCAGCGGAATATTGAGCACGACGACTAAAGCGCTACGCCAGTCGCGCAGGAACACGAGCACCATCAGGCCCGTCAGCAGCGCGCCGAGTATCGCTTCGTTCGTCAACGAGTCGATCGAACGGTTCACGTAGACCGATTGATCCAGCTCGAGCGAGACGTTGATGTCGTTGGGCGTGAGCTTGGCCTGCATTGTCGGCAACGCCTTGCGAACGTTGTTGACGACGTCGACCGTGGAAGCCTCGGCGCGCTTTGTGACGACGATATACACGGACTTCTTACCATTGAACAGCGCGTAGCCGGTCTGCATATCGGCGGCATCTTCAATCACGGCCAAGTCGCGAACGTAGACCGTACCTTCTTCGCTGCTGCGAACCGGCACGCGTCCCATATCGGCCGGCACCGCGATGATCGAGTTCAAACGCACGATCGGGTACTTGTCGCCGTCGCGAATGTTGCCCGACGGAGAGATCGTATGATTTTTGGCGAGCGCAGCGGCGACCTCTTCCGGTGATATGCCGCGAGCACGGAGCTTATTGGGATCGACGCGAACGCAAACCGTACGCTGGCTGCCGCCGAAGGGAGGCGGAGCCGAGACGCCCGGCACGCTGGCGAACATCGGCCGAATATCGTTAAGCGCCAGCTGTTGGATATCGGTCAGCGTCCGCTTCTCACTGGAGAGCACCAGATAACCGACCGGCACGCTGCCGGTATCAAACCGCATGACGAAGGGATTCACGGTGCCGGGGGGCATGAAGGCCCGCGACCGATTCACATAGGCGATCGTCTCGGCCATGGCCTGCGGCATGTTCGTGCCGGGATGAAAGACGAGCTTCATCAAGGCCGTGCCTTGCACGTTCTTACTTTCGACGTGGTGGATGCCGCCGATGTAGAGAAAGTGGTACTCGTAGTAGTTCGTCAGCAACCCTTCCATTTGGGCCGGGTCCATGCCGCCGTAGGGTTGGCAGACGTAGATCACGGGCAAATTCAAACTAGGAAAGATGTCGATCTTCTGACGCTGATACGCGAACGTTCCGCACAGACAGACCGCCGCCACGGCGACGAGAATCGTCAACGGATGACGAAGAGCATAACGAATGAGAAACATGCGAGCAGTCCGAGTGTTTTCTGTGCCGGTTCACCAAGCGGGAGCCGCGAACCGTCGGCTGCCACTTTAGTTGAAGCACGCTCTTAGTACGAACTAAAACGGCGGAAGACAACTTCGCGAATCGACTCTACACGATTGGCGTCATTGATGCCTTGCCACTTATATCCGGAGTGCGGGCAGGTGATTCAACTTTCTTCTTTTGAAGCAGACCGTCACTGGTTCCATATTAGCGGGGCCACCGATGATGGTCAGCTCCAGCTCCGCCAAGCGGCTTAGGTAATAGGAACAGTTTACCCGGACGTCTCTCGTCCTAAACACTTCTGGCGGGCTAAATCGCGTCCGAATCTGAGTCAGCATAGTTGAGCGGTTGGAACGCCATCACGATCGCTTGTTCATCCTATTCGGCTGACACTTCTACGCTCGTGAATCATTGCGGAGCATGGCAAGTCAACGCCGCGGAGCTTGCCCAAATCGAGCCGCCCGCACCGCCGCGGACGTGGTATCCGCTCGCACACCGCGCCGTGCTCGATTCCGTGTGCTCGGCGCTGGAAGGTGCCGGTTTTATGATCTGCCGAAGCCGCTTGTCCGTGTCGCACGGCGGCGCTAGGTTCTTCGGAACGCTCGATCTGACGACATCGGTCGTCGAAGGCGTTTCGATCGCCGTCGGTATCCGCAACTCGAACGATCGGGAAGCTCCGGTCGACAGGACCGACGCAATTGAGCATCTCACTCTGCAAGGTCGGCAGCCGGACCACACGCTCCTTCTTTGCGAAGGTGACTAGTCAGATTGATTCTCGGCATCGGCCTTTAAGCGCGCACCTGACAAACGGAACACCCGAGTGAAAACGCACACCAAACGCGTCGGTAACTCCGTTCGCATCTGTCAGCGCGATTGTCTGAGTGTTCCAATGAAATCGATATGGTTACCTACAAAATGAGGGGGCGTTGCACGTTTTTTCTTGACACCCAATTGACTCTTTTTACAGTGAACGATCCCCCATGATGGTGGATCGCAAGTGCCGCGATCTTTACATTACGCGGCATTCCCTCCGTAGGTGTTCGCTTGACGCTGATTGTACTTCTGCCGGATGGAATAGACTTGCGAACAGCCAAGCGGTTTCGCCGGCGCTGCCTCAAATTCTTGCAAACGGTTTTTGTCTGGCTCTGCGTTGTGGCCCACTTGCTTGCGGGCTTGCCTGTCGACGCCGCCACGTACTATTGGGACGCCGACGGCGTCGCAAGCGGCAATGCCCCTAACGGCACGGGACTGGGCGGATCGGGGATCTGGAATCTTACGGACGCTCACTGGTGGGACGGCACCACGCTGCAACTTTGGCCGAATGCGTTAACGGATACGGCCTTGTTCACTCGCCCGACGACTCTGGATGGTTTGCCGGTTTCGTCAATCGTGACATTGTCTTCCGGAGTCAAAGCACAATCGCTCGCGTTTTTGCGCAGCGGCTATACGCTCACCGGCGGCGATCTTACGCTCGGCGGCCTTGCGCCGGGAGTGGACGTCAGCATTGGAGAAACGGTCACGCTCGAAAGCTTGCTGCAGGGGTCGGCCGGCTTCAATGTCAGCGGAGGCGGAACCGTCCGTTTGGTCAACGCCGCCAACACCTATTCCGGCCAGACGATCGTCAACAACGGAACGTTGGCGATCTCGCAGAGCGGCGCGTTGGGGCTGGAAACGTCAAACGCCAATTCGCCGATTTTTCTTCGTAGTACGACGCGCGGCGTCGGTGGCGGCGCATTGCGATTGGACGGCGGCGTCGTATTGACGCGGCGCGTCGTTCTGGAAGGCACCGGGCCGATCGGCACAGGGGGAGCCGCGCTGGTCAGCGTTGGCAACAACTCCATTACCGGCCGCGTCGACAACAACGGTTCTAGCGCGAGCGTCGGTCTGAGTTCCGTCGGCGGCCGGCTCACGCTGCGAGACATCGATATCGGCGGCACGAGCGGAAGTACGCTCTTCACCTTGGGCACGACCAACGGAGGCGGGGTCGGCAGCTACGCAATCACCGGCGCCATATCCGGGACCGGCACGCTACAGAAGATCGGCCCCGGCACGCTGGTGCTCAAGCCGACGACGACCGAAGCTTTCACCGGAAACGTCCGATTGGCCGGGGGCTCCATACGCATCGACTCCGCAGGTGCGGTGGGCTCAGGCACCTTCGAACTGAACTCCGGTATTCTGGAGCTTCGCTCCGACTCCAGTTTCCAGTTCAACAACATCGCCAAGCAAAGTTCGAGCAGTTCGGTAATTCTGGTCGATCGGGCCGTGGGAGGCGACGGCATCAATCAGACGATCCAAATTGATCAGGTCACGTTCCAGCCGACATTCTCTACTTTCGAAATCCGCGGGCGCAACGGCTACAGCGTCGATGTAAATCGATTCGTCACAACGACCGACACTCCATCGTCTACGAACCTCATCTACAACTCGCTCAACGGCTTGCTCCGCATCTATTCCGATTTTTGGGACCAATCGAATAATACCGCGTCGCGCACGTTGACGATCAGCGGCACCGGGCATACCGTCGTTTACGGCCGATTGTTGGGCTCTTCCGCTTCCACAAGCTTTGGTCACAACCTTACCAAATCCGAATCGGGAACTCTGACGCTGGTCGGCGTCGACTCCACGCTCGACGGCACCGTATCCGTGACGGGTGGAACTCTCGAGATCACCGACTTCCGCTCGATTAACAACAACACTGCCGACATTAAGCTTGGCAGCGGTTCACAGGCGGGCACGCTTGTCATCGGCACTGAAGCTTCGCCGTCCGCCGCCGGCCTGACCACGTCAAAAGTGATCGACATTGCAGGCAGTTCCGGCGACGCCGTGATTCTTGCCAATCAAACCGGTTCGAACCCGGTCGTCCTGAATGCGAACTTCGCAGGCACCGGGTCCGCGACCCGCAAGGAACTCTACCTCGGCGGCAACAACTCGGCGACCAACACCATCAATGGTGTGATCGCCAACACCACGGCGGGCGGCATTATTGACCTCTATAAGCAAGGGTCGGGGGTGTGGCAGTTGGCCGGATCCAACACCTACACCGGCAATACGCGAATCGTCGAAGGCACACTCAAGATCAAAGCCAATGCGCCGGCTTCGACGATTCTCGGCAACGCCACGGTCTTGCAGTTTACCAACCTCGGCGTCACCGCGGGCGGCGTCTTCGAGTTCATCGGATCGGCCTCGGGCACGACAACCGAATCGCTCGGCCAACTTCAAGCCTCGGCCGGCGAAGGCACCGTCAAGCTGACAAGCAGCGGCGGCTTCGACGCCAAACTGGTGTTCACCGGGTATAGTTCGTCGGCACGCGCGGGCCTAAATTTTGATACGGCCGGGGGTGGGGCCGGCGGCACGGTGACGCTGAGTACCTCGTCGAACACCAACGGCATCCTCAATCCGCGCATTTACTATCAGGGAACGAACTTCGCCGCGGTCACCGGCGGAATCGTCGGCCCTGCTGTGACGACGACGATTTCGACCGGCAGTATGACCGGGGGCAACGCCAATCCCTACTTAATCACCGGCACGCTGAGCCAGAATACGGCCGTGATTCTCGGCGGCATCGTTTTCCAAAACTTCGGCCGTATTGATCTCAACGCCGGGCAGACGCTGACGATCAATAACGGCGCAAACGCGCCCGGCGGTATCATCGCGACTTCGTTTTTTGGGCAAATCTCCGGCGGCCTCGGCATCACTACGGGAGGCTCAGGCGACCTCGTTATTCGCGTCGACGTCAATGATAGGCTGGAGATCACCACGCCGATTCTTTCCACGACCACGGGCGGCCTTGCGAAAAATGGACCGGGCACGCTGGTGATCGGCGGCGTGAATCAGCAGACAGGCGCGACCACCGTCAACTCCGGGACTTTGGAAGTTCAGCCGGGTGCCGTACTCAGCGCCGCCGCCCAACCGCTCGTTCTCCGTCAAGGAACCACGCTGCAGCTAAACGGCGCGGACACCGGCACGGCAATCAGTTCGTTCAACGGCTCCGGTACGATACAGAACTGGGGCTCAGGCTCCGCGACCGGTACGCTCGTCGTCGGCAACGGCGACGGTACCGGTACGTTCAACGGCGTCATGCAGGATCTGTTCAATGCGCTCAACGTTACGAAGGTGGGCAACGGCGACCAAAGCTGGGGGGGCGCAAGTACATACACAGGTGTTACGACGATCGGCGGTAGAGGAACCGTCACCGTCGCCCAGTTCGGCGACTTGGGTCAGCCTGGCGGCATCGGCGCCGGCAACTTGCTCGATAACGCCGGCTCGCTCGTCTTCAACGGCTCGGGGGATGCGACGACCTACGGTGGTCTAGTGTTTAACACCGCGGAGGTTGTGCTTACAAATCGGCTCTTCACGCTCAACGGCGGTCCGAACGGTGGCGCACGTATCGAAGCCAACGGCCCATTTCATATTCCCGTCATCTTTAGCAACACTGGGCCGATTGCGTTCGGCGCCAACGCCGCAGGAAATCCGCAAGGGTTGTCCCTCGGAGGCATCTCGTTGGGCGACAACAAATTCTTCCCGCTAATCGCCGACAACGGCTCCGCCGTCACGTCGGTCAATAAGCTTGAGCAAAGCGTCTGGGAATTGCGCAACCCGGCCAACAGTTATTCCGGCGACACCACGATCTATTCCAGTGTTCTGCGGGGGCAATCCGGCTCGACGCTTCCCACGGCCAGCAATCTTGTGCTCAACGGCGGCGTATTCGAATCCACAGGCGTCTTCTCCCGCTCCGTCGGCGCCGGCTCGAATCAATTTCGGTTTCGCGCGCCCGACGCCGACACGGCTGCGTTCCGCGGCGGGTTCTCAGCCGGTGCCGCCAAACTCACGGTTGCTTGGAGCGGCTTGCCGGTTTGGGGCGCCACGCCGCACTTTCTCAATGCTCGCGACGGTTTGGTGCTCAGTTCCAACGTCGCGCTGGATGAACTGGAACTCGCCGGCAACTTCTCACTCGGCGATGCTGCTGTCGACAACGTGCCGATTTCCGCCAACTTTTCGTCGGGGAGCACCACGATCACCTTGGCTTCAGGCAACACGTCGCAGCTTTTCGTGGGGCAATCAATCGTCGGTACCGGCATTCCGGCGGGAAGCTATGTCTTCCAAGTCACTGATGCCACGACTTTCGTCATCAATAACCTCCCTTCCGCCACGGGCACTTCGGCGAGCCTCACTGGTTCAGGAAGCTGGCGCACGATTCGCGTCGACGACAACGTCAATGCTTACACCGATTTTGCCACGGTCTCGGGGCAAATCACGGGGAGCCCGGGCATGGGTATTCGCAAGATCGGAACTGGTGATCTGTCATTGCTCGGCACGAATACCTACTCCGGCATAACTCACCACAGTAACGGAATGCTGATCGTCAACAGCCTGGGCAACAGTGCCACGGTTGCCCAGGGTACGAGCTTGGGCACGAGTGTCGGCGCCAACCTGCCCGACCAAGCGCTGATCCTCGGCAACGCAGCCAGCGGTTTGACCGAGTTTCAGTACATCGGTCCAGGCGAAGTCAGTGATCGGCTTATCCGCCTGAATAACGCCAATGGGGCGGACACCTTTATTTATGCCGACGGCACTGGTCCGCTCGTGCTCACGAATCTGCGAAACGATCTGTTCTCCGACAGTAAGCTGCTTCGCTTGCGCGGCGGCAACACGCAAGGCAACATGATTTCCAGCGTTCTAACTGACTTCGGCGGCCAACTGCGAGTTTTCGTGGACGGCGTCGGGACGTGGATCTTGGCCGGCGACAATACGTACACCGGGCAGACCGTATTGACGGGTGCAAGTCTTGGTCTTGGTCACGACAAGGCGCTAGGCACGGGCACGCTGCAAACGCAACTCGGCACGCTCTTTGCATACAACGGGCCGCGCACGTTGGATAACTCCGTTTCGATAACTACGACGTCCTCTGCCGGAGTCACGGGATTCATCGGGGAGTTCGATCTGACGTCCAACGGCAATTGGACCTTCTCGAACACCACCGCCGGGCACACGCTGACCAACTCCATCGCCGCCGGCAATGTACTCACCCTTAACGGCAACCTGACGTTCACCACGATATCCGGCAGTACGGTCCTCACGCTGAGCGGTTCCGGCGACACCGTCATCAACGGCACGATCTCCGTCTCAAGTTCGCTCAACGTCGGTCTCACCTATGCCGGAAACGGCACGCTCACGCTTAACGGCGCAGGAGGCAATCGCAACAACGGCGCTTTTACAGTTTCCTCAGGCCGCGTCATTCTCGGCGCCGACGAATACATCTTGCACGGCTCGGGCAAAGGGGGCGTCGTGCTCAATCCGGCCGCCGGCGTAACCGCGACGCTCGACCTCAATGGGCACAACGAAACCATCAACGGCCTCACGGCCAACACCGCGGGCAATTCCGTCATTACGAACACTGCGGCGACCCCCTCCCGATTGACGATCGGGGCTAATAACGCCGCCGTGAGTTTCGGTACCGGAGCCGGCACGTACGCTATCACTGATTCCGGCAGCGGCCTAGGCACCCTCTCGCTGACCAAAACAGGTACCGCGACGACCACGATTCCCTCAGGAGTGTCGCTGAGCTATCGCGGAGCGACAGCCGTCGACGGCGGCATGCTGATCGTCGAGTCGCCGCTTATCGCAACGTCATCGCTGACGGTCTCCAACATCGGCTCCGTCCTGTCACTGAAGGGCGGGCTCACCAATCCCGCCGGCGTAAACACAGTCAGCGTCGGCGACGGTGCGATACTGAGCCTCGTCGACAACGCCGCTACGCGTATCACGTCGCTTTCGTCGCTGACCTTAGGCGGCCCGACTTTTACGACATCGACGCTCTTGATGTTCGACGTCGGCGACCTCAACGCCGCCGGCGACCAACTTGCGGGCGATCTAATCGCCGTCGCCTCCGGCGGCTTGCTGCAACTCTTCGCCAATGGACAGATCGATTTCGATATCACCGATAACGGGCTAAATCCGCTGCAAACCTACACATTGGTACAAGCCGCCGGCGGCGGGCTCACGAGCGGACCACTTTCCCCGAGCAGCTATCATCTGCGCTTCGCGCCCGGCGGCTTCAGTTCCCTTACTCTCACCGCCACCGACACGTCGGTCTTCATCACAACCGGAACTCGCGTCACGAGCGCTCTCTATTGGACGGGGGCGAATAACTCTCAGTGGGTCACGCTTGCCAACTGGTCGACGAACCAGGCCGGGACCGCACCCGCCGCCGCTCTGCCAGGCGCTTCGACCGACGTCATTTTTCAATCGGATCTCGTGGCCGGCGGCAGCATCGTCGTTTCGCAGATCTCCGACGCTCAGGTCAACTCGCTCCGTTTCATTCCCTCGACCCTCGCCGGCAACACGCCGACCGCGATCAATATCACCAGCGGGCTATCGTTCGCCAACAAGCTGGAAATTGCGCCGCAGTCGCCGAGCGCGGGCATCACGATCGAGGCCGGAGCTGCGCCGTCGGTAACGCTGTCGCTGCCGATCAGAATCGGCGCCGACCAGACCTGGTCGGTCGCAACCGGATCGTCGCTCATCATGCTCTCTTCATTGCTAGGCGACGACGACGTCACGCTTTCGAGCGGTGGAAGGATCGCACTGGCGGCAGCCGCCGACTCGACATTTAATCTCAGCCGCACGGTCGACTTCACGGTCCAATCCGCCACGCTCGAATTGGCGACCTCCGGCACGCTCGGCAGCACGGCCAATTCGAACCCGGCCGACATCCGTGTCAACGGCGGAGCGCTTTACGCGAGCGGATCGACGACCGATCTACTCTATCCGCTCACGCTCGGCGGCGGCACGCTTTCCGCGGCCACGTCGTCGAAAACATACTCCGGCGCGATCAATATCACCGCCGCATCCGTCATTAATCTTCGCGACTCAAATTCGGCCGCGTTGAACACCACGTCCCGCGACATCACGCTTACCAATTCGCTTTCGGGTGCCGGCCGTATCACGCTGGACAGCATCAACACAGTCACCGCAGGCAATCAAATCACGGGTAGCCTCAATCTTTCCGGCGACAATTCCCTTTGGAGCGGCGGGCTAACCATCACGCGCGGCGTCGTCACGGCATCTTCGCCGCTAGCGCTCGGCACCGGTCCGATCGTGGCCGAGGCCGGCATGCTCCGTTTTACCCCCAATGCGGCCTTCGCTTACAACGTCGTCAATTCCATCACGCTCAATGCTCCTTCCGGCGTGTTCGAAATCTTGGCCGGGAGTACGTCGTTCAACTCCACGGTCAACATCCTCGGCAAGATCACGCTCGGCGGAGAGGCCCATGTCGACAACGCGCTGCGGCTCACGCTGGCCAACGATTTCAACACGATCAATCTCCGCGGCGGTATCGAGCTCGGCAACGACGCGAGCATCAGCACCATGGGCGGCTCTACGCAGATCGTAACCATCGATACTGTCGGCATCAGCCAGACCGGCGGTTCGCGATCGCTCCGGCTGAACGACGATCGCGGCGGTTGGGACGCAACTAATCGCACCATCGCCATCAATGCCGCAAGCACTTACACCGGCTCGACATCGCTCTTCTCCGGTACTCTCCAGCTCGGCCACAAGGACGCTCTGGGAACCGGCGGGCTTACCATCGCCGGAGAAGCGACGCTCCAAGCCGGCGTCGATCTTTCCGAGTCCGGCGCCGGACCGCTCAATATCAGTATCGTTCTGCGGGGGCCGTTGACGGTCGCCGGCAATCAGTCACTGACCTTCAGCGGAGGCATAAGTTTGGGCAGCGAAGATGGGACGTTGACCAACTCCATGACGGCCGGAGTACTGCGATTTGGCGCCGTCGGGCTCGACGCGATCCTCACCGTCGCCGGCACGGGCCGAACGGTCATCGATGAGCTCCTTAGCCGAGGGGTCACCAGTACATTGATCAGTTCCATATCCGCGGGCGGCTCACTCACCATCAGCGATTATGTGAACATAGCCCGGCCGGATAGCTCCGGCGGACCACTCACCATCTCCGGCACCGGGCCGGTCGTCATCAATGCGACGATCGAAGACCTTGCAACAACTATTCCGGGCAGCATTCTCTATAACGGCACGAGCGACCTCACGCTCGCCGGACCCGGCCAATACGCCGGCGGCGTCACGCTCGTTTCGGGACGCTTGCTGATAGGCAACGCTACTGCCGTAGGAAGCGGGCCGCTCACAATCGAAGGAGGCACGCTCGCCGCGACGATCGACATTTCCGGCAGTACCGTGTTCTCGAATTCCGTCGTCTTGCATGCCCCTTTGCAGTTTAACGGCACGAAGCATCTGGTGATCAGCGGCCCCGTCTCCTCTACCGGGCCGGCGACCGTGTCCGCAGGCGGAACGTCCGGAGCAACCCTTGTACTCGCCGGCGGAACGTTCGTGGCAGGCGATCTCACGCTCACCGGCACAGGCACCGGTGGAATTCTGGGCGGCATTTCGCAAACAGGCGCCGGGGCCGATTTGCTAGTCACCGGCGGCACGTGGTCGTTCTACTACCAACCGCTCCAGGTTGTCGACGATCTCATTGTCAGCGGCAACGGCACAGTGCTGAATCTTCTTGATACCGGAGTCCTCCCGCTGAGCGCCGGCAATTATTACTACGTCCGCAACGGCGGCACCATTCGCCTCCGCGGCAACGATCCCAACGGCCTCGGCGGCCCGCTGGCGGGTGTTATCGTGGCCGACCAAGGAAGCGCTCAGTTCGATCTCGCCGCCTATCAAATGACGGTTCCCCGCGTCGATCTCGGCGGCGACGCAACGGGCCGGACCGGTTCGATTCTCGGCACCGCGGGCGTACTGAGCGTCACCGACCAAATCAATCTGTATCAAGGCTCCGTCGCCGCTCGTTTGGCCGGATCGGGACTCGTGCATAAGCAATTCAGTCTCTACGAAGCCGTTCTCTCCGGCGACAATAGCGGACTGACCGGGGCCGCGGGTACGCGTATTGACGGCGGCCAACTCACGCTCGATTTCTCTGTGAATAACGCCGCAAAGCTCAACTCGATCGCGCCGCTTCAGATGCGCGGCGGCAGGTTGCTGTTTAAAGGCAATGACTCGGCCAATTCCGTTCAAAGCGTCGCCTCGCTCGATCTTTCCGCCGGCGGTGCAAATCAAATCAATCTCGTCGCCGCGAGCACTCAAGCCGCGACGTTGAACCTCGGCTCCATCGTTCGTCCTACGAATTCGGGCGTAATTCACTTCGTCCCGAATAACGCCGTGAGTGACGTTTTCACGACCTCCACGCCCAATTTCCTAGGAGCGCTCGGCGGCTGGGCGACCATTAGCACTCCGACAGGCCTGATGTTCGCCCGCAACGACGGCACGGGCCGAATCGTGCCTGTCGCGGTCGTAGAAAAGAACAACGTCGCTTCCTGGCTCCCCGGCGAACACATCTCTGATGTTTTTGTGAATGAGTTCGCCGGCTTCACGGGCACTTTGCCGAATGATCTCGTCATCGGCAGCCTGCGTTTCAATTCGCCGAGCTTTTCCACAGTTACGATCACGAACTCCGAAGTGCTACAAATCGCCGGCGGTGGAATTCTCGCCACCGATTCAACTGGTAGCCCGTATATGACGGGCGGCTTCGTGTCGTCGGGGACGGGGGAGCTAATCGTTTCCGTTGCAGGAGGATTGGGCCTTCGATTCGGCTCCGCCATCATCGGCACGACCAGCATCACGAAGTGGGGCGACGGGCAGTTGATCTTGCAAGGACGAAACACCCAGACCGGTCCGATCAATCTACGGGCAGGTGGGCTGTGGGTTAGTGGAAACCAAATCGGGGACGATTCGTCTGTGACCTTCGCCGACAATTCGGCAACGTCGCTCCGCTCCGATTCCAACGAAACAATCGGCACGCTTTCCGGCGGTCGTGCGGATGCCACGACGGCGTACGGCGTACTCTCCGTCGGAGGCGGCGTCTTTACCGTCAATCAATACGAGTCCGCAACATTCGCCGGTAAACTTAATGTCTTTAGCAGCGCCGCATCGTTCGTGAAGAAAGTTGCCGGTACGAACCTCACGCTCACGGGCAATACCGACGACTTTCGCGGCACCATGCGAGTCGATGCCGGGGCAGTCATCTTGGCCGGACCTTATGGACGCTTGACGAGCGTCTTTGGCCCGTCAATTCGCGTCAACCACGGCGGGGCGTTCCTCATCGACAACAATGACGACGCCTCACCCAACGATCGTTTGCCCGACAACATTACGATCAATCTGCACTCCGCCGATGGCGCGCTCGCCGGCGAAACCGCAATCCGCGGTTTCGCCATGCGCACCGATAATGCCGTAGCGGAAGACGAGACGGTCGGCGTGTTCACATTTGCCTCCGGCGCGAATTACCTCGCCGCCGAGACGACCGACGCCGCAGGATCGTCCGCGCTGGTCGTGAACAATTTCGTCCGCACGAACAACGCCACGGCCGACGTCCGCGGCACAGATCTAGGCCAAGCCTCCGGCCGACGAGCTCAATTTCGCATTGGAAATTCCGGAAACCAGTCGGCGTTCGCCGCCACATTGGTCGGAGGAGGCGGTGCCGCCGGCACGCGTAACATCAGCATCGTGCACTGGGCGATCGGCGAATCGTTCACCGTCCTCGGTCCCACCGCAACAGGCAACTCGCTGGTGACCTATGTTCCCAATGCGGGCTTCCGTCCCCTAAACCTCGCGACGGAATATGCTGCATTTGCCGCGCAGCTCTCCGCTACGGACAACATCCGCGAGGTGATCACGGGCAATCTTGCCGCCCCCGCCGTCACTGTCGTCAACGCCCTGGTGCTGCACGCCGACCGTCTCACTCCGGGCGACGTTGGACTCGCAGGCTCGGGCGCCGGCTCGTCGCTCACGCTCACATCCGGAGCATTGCTCATCACGCTCAACCCCTCGGCCGCCGCCGGCGACTTCCGTGTGAATCTCTCCGGCTTTGACTCCGGCATTCAAGCCGGGCCTACCGGCGAATACGTCATTCATGTCGTCAATCCGTCGTCGGCTCCGGGCAGCTCAACGCTCACCGCCATACTGACCTCGCCGTTGACCAGCCTCGCCGATCTTACCAAGAGCGGGCCCGGGACGCTGGTACTCACAGGCGGCGCTACCGGCACTGCTGGCGGCGGATCAAACAAGACCGTGCTTAACGAAGGCGTCCTACAGATCGATTCGCTAGCCAATATCGGCGGCGCAACCGGGCCACTCGTTTTCGCGGGCGGAACTCTCCTCGTCGCCGCAAGCTTCGTCGACGACCTCTCGCTCCGGACGATTGTCTATCAGCCTGGCGGCGGCACGCTCAATACCAACGGCCGCAATCTTGCGTTCGCCGCAAGCGCAGGCTCGGGCACCGGAGGACTCACTAAGATCGGCGCTGGATCGCTCACGCTCGGTGCCGCTGCCACGTATTCCGGTCCTACGGTCCTCGCCGCCGGATCGATTGTGATAGGCGCCAATAACGCTCTGGGCACGGGCGATCTAACGATTCAAGGCGGCACAACACTCGATCTCGCAGGCCGATCCGTCTTGCAGACCAACTTCGTCACGACCGGTTCGTCGCCCACCGTAGCCGGCACGGGCACCGTGACCGTTAGCGGCGACTACAACTTTCGTCATACCGGCAATACATCGATCGCCGCCGTTCTCGCCGGAAACGCACGGCTGACGAAATCGGAGTTGGGCAATCTCACGCTCACCGGATTGAACACATTCCGCGAGGCCGTCGAAGTTCAGGCCGGCACGCTCACGTTCAATTCTGTTGCAAACGTCAACGCCGGGGCTTCGTCTCTCGGTAACCCTTCGGACGCCCACGAAGGGGTAGTTCGTCTCGGGCTCGGCGCCGTCGCGGCTACGCTCAACTATGTCGGTACGGGCCATGCCACGAACCGCATCTTAGGGTTGCAAGGCGACACGGCCGGCGCGGTGATCAATGCTTTGGGTACCGGAGCCATAACTTATGGCGGCGCCAAGGCGCTGTTGTCCGGTGAGAAAACTCTAACTCTTGGTGGTACGTCGGGCGCCGCCGTTCGCAACTCGATCGGTCTCATCGAAGATGCGGCCGGCGTTATTTCCCTAGCGAAATCCGACGCCAACACCTGGGTGCTCACGGCGGCCAACAGCTATTCAGGCACCACGACCATCAACCAAGGGACGCTGACGGTCAACGGATCGATCCTCGCCTCCTCGTCGATCACCGTCGGCGGCACGAATCAAGCGACGCTCAACGGCAACGGCGCGGTGCAAGGTCCGCTCGTCGTCGCATCGACAGGCACGATCAGCGCAGGAGCAAGCTCGACGGCAGGCGTAAACGGCGACGGTGTGGGACGACTCACCGTCGCGTCCTCAACGGTCGCCTGGCAAGATGGGGCGACGCTCGTCTTCGATTTTGCCGACGCCGTCGGCGATAACTCCACGTTCGACGATTGGGACTACTTTCAGGCCGTCAGCGCGAATCTGTCGCTCGGCACGGGTCTTAAACTCACCGTTCGTTCGTGGACTCCCGACTTAGCAAACTACGGTGCGGCGACGTTCGATCCCGCCAAGCAAGCTGTCGGCAATGTCGCCGGCCACGAGTATTCCTATCAATGGCTATGGGGCTCCTTCGCTACCATCGATCAATCCGGCGACCTTTCCGACAGATTCTCGCTCGTCGATGCCTCGCAGGTCTTTTCAACGGGCTCGTATACCGGCGGCGGATCAGCGGGTGGATTCGCAACGGCCGGTACTTTCTGGGTTAGTTCCAATTCCGGCAATCTCTACCTCAACTACTCCGCAGTACCGGAACCAGGGGGCCTTTCGTTGATCGCAATGGCCGCTTCGGCGTGGGCGGTTCTTCGCCAGCGTAAAAAAAAGCGAACCGACAGCTGCCAGCCTAATGGTCGGGCGATCTTGTAAGGCGGCCCTGCTGGTAGCCGACGAGTATCAGTCCGGCTGACGGCAAATGACACTTTCGCGAGTGCCAATTAAAGCCCAGTGATTTAAGGCGTTTCGACAGAACTAGCACTCGCGAGTCGCAAAGCGGCGGCATCTCGAATCCACGCGGTTGACGGCCGCCGCCATCATGCATCTGGGCACGGTCAGTCGGCCGGTTTTCTTGTAAATGGTCTGCCTCGATTGCCGCCGGAGCCGGTCAACCGGCCGCAAACGACAACGGAAATTCGTCGGCGGCATCAAGCGGCAACGGCCGTGCGCTCGGGCAGACCAACGGCCGCCGTCGTGCCGGCGCGCGAGCCGCCACCGCGAGCCAAGTTGGGGCCCTCAACGTCATCGCCGACCGGCGCAAGCTCGACCCGTCGGCCGTACTCGTCGAATTTCCGACTACCAGTCGAAGCTGCAGGCCGGACATCGTTCGGCCGGGCCCGGCGAGCAGACTTGCGTTATGTTGCGGACGCTAATCGCCCGGGCTCAACTCGTTCGCACTGCCGACATAACGGCCGATTTGGCGAACCGATGCAAACCGAATCCGAAGTCCGATCGGCGACACCGGCGCCGCGTCCTCGACCGGGACGAGTGGCAACGCCTGGAGGCCGCGACGACAGCCGGGCCCGTTCGATTCCGTTCGGCGCGCAGCGCGTGGCACAGCAGTTGGGGCGCAATTGGATGCGTCGTGATGCATCAGGGTGCGACACGGCCGAAGGGCCTGTGTCTGACGAAAAGCCCCGCAACGCCGAGGAAAGTGCGGGAAACGTCGGAAGAAATGAAAGTGCCCCCTCCCGGACTCGAACCGGGAACCCGCTGATTAAGAGATCGTCTTTTGCTTTGCCCGTCGCAGCTCTCAAACATCGGAAAACAAGGGGTCTCACGCGTTTGTGAGAGCTTCGCGTACGTTCGCGAAGCGGACATTATTCTCCGGGCTTTTCTTGGTAATGCAAGCGAATTTTGGTAGTCGTGGTAGTCGGTTGTTCGCGAGCAAATCGTCAGACGTGTCGTCGTCGGCTGTCACACTTCCGGCGCACATCATATCTGTTGCCGGCCCACGGACAAATCGTCGAGCGCATTCCAATCGACTGAAAGAAAATCCGGACAGAACTTCGGATGCACAACCCCTTTGACTTTACATACGGGCCGATGTTTTAGAGACCGTCGATTCCGGTGCGCGGCCAGTCTTCGGGTATGAGCTTACCGTCGGGATTCCAAGCGGGCTTAACGGCATTGATGTATCGCTCATCGTGGCCCATGTAGGCATGCTCCAGAACGATGACTTGTAGCGTGCTTTGCTCGTCGACCTCGTCAAAGAGCCGGTCGAAATAACGCTTGAGGTCAATCAAGTCTTTCGACTTGAGGATCGGCTTTCCGTCCTGAGTTTGCTGGAGGTAGAACGGGCGGCTGATCTGGTCAAAGATGAGAACGCCGGGAACGGGCCGGTTGCCGCTGTCAAATGTTCGGTGAAGGGCAAGAAGCGTGCTAATGCGTCCGCTGAGATAGCTTTCGTCGCCGCCGACGTCTCGCATTTCCATGACCCGGGGGCCGATAACGAACCGGCTCGCCAGCTTCCTCGCCTCGAACATGATAGAGGCGGTTCGGTAGTGCTGATCGAAGGGTAATTCCCGCAGAATCGCTGTGGCCGTTGTCGAGACTTGGGATTGCAGAGCGTCAATTCGCTCGTCCTTGGCGTCAGGATCTACCTGCGCTGCCAAGTATTCGATCTCGGCCTTCAACTCGGCGAACTTCTCGTCGCTGATCGTGTCGAGGTTATTGGTAAGCGATTCGAGATAGAAGCTAACGCGGCCTGCGATTCGCATACGTCGTGGATCGATGTCGAGCCGCTTCGATTTGTTCTGTGCTTCTCGGATGATCGCGACGATCTGGGCACGAACGTTCTTCAAGACTGTGGTGGCTACGTCGATCTGGTTGCTGAGCTCCAGAATGTAGCCGTCAATCTGAGGGCGGTCTTGCTCCGCTTCCTTGAGCTCACCATCGAGACGATTCAGTGCGGCTTGGATTCCTTCGAGGGCGGGTGTCCGGCCGTTTAGCGCGGCGTTGCAGACCGGGCAGGCGTCGACTTCCGCTTCGCTCTTGAACAGCTTGGCGATGTCGAGCCTGGCTCTCTGGTCCCCTGCGGTATCCGTGAATGTCGTCGCGGCCTTAATGGCGTCGTTCGCGACGCGGCGGCTTTCGTTGAGCGATGAGAGGCTCGACAGTATTTCTCGTTCTTGGGCATAGAGCGTGGTCAGACGATCGGCTCCCACCGGGGCGGCGCCCAGTGCCGGCGTCCACTCCGCCACGGCTTCGAGCGCCTCTTTGATATTGTCGATGGTCACCGCTTCGACGTCCGCATTGGCAATCAGCCCGACCTCGGCCGCTTCTGCGAGCAGCTCCTTGGCTTTACGGACGGTTTCTTCATTGGCAAGTGTTGCCGCCCCCCGCCTAGCTTCTTCCTTGGTGAGTTGCGCCCGGAGCTTCTTGAGTCGTTGTTCCGTCTTAACCGTCGTCTCGTCGACCGCACCGAGGAAGTACGGAGCGGAGTCGATGAGGCCCTGCCGCCATTCGCTCATGCCGCGCAGCAAGTTGATCTTGTCGATAATCACATCGTCGCTGATCAGGACATACGGCATCGCGTACCGTGCCGAGATGCGCGTTCCCTGGCGCGCGGTGAAGGTCAGGCCGATCACCTCGCCGAGCAGAAGCGATTGCTCGAAGATCCGCAACGCGCCGTCGGCCGTGGTCTTCTTGGATAGATCGTTGGCCGTCGGGGGAATGGCAACCGGGAAGCCCTTGTCGATGTAGACGTCGTCGGTCGATTTACCGAGAAGCGGCGGCAGCTTCCGGCACATGATGATTTCGCTCTTATCCTTCGCCCAGACGACGCCCACCCATGAGCAGGTTTCGGCAACGACGCCGGGGATATGGGACTTCGTCGAGCCCATCACGTAGTCGATGGATTCGATGATGGCCGACTTACCGGAATAAGACTCGCCGACGATGATCGTCAGTTTCGACAACGCGAAATCGAGCTGGAGAAGCCGCGAGTCGTGGCTGTAGAAGAGCACCGATTTAATCTGCCAACGACTCATCGATGCGCTCCGAGACTGACGAACACGTTTTCGGGACGTCCGGCACCGGCGACCCAAGCGCCGAAGCGTTTCGCCAGTTTCAATGCGTCGGTGATGTATGCCAAGCCGTTCGGCGGTGGGTTCTTCTTCAAGCCTTTCGGGTTCACGGTCACGCCGCCGGATGCGTCGACCTCGAAGAGCCCGTACTTAAGCCCGAACAGGAAGGCCTCCTTGCTGAAAGGCGTGGTGGCTTCGAGTCGTTGCCGCATGCCGACCGTCACCTTCGGATATCGCGTCACCCAAGGGATCAGCCCTGTTGTGACGTTGGTCGAGCCGAAGGTCTCCGCGACCTCGGCCGTGAGAACGATCGGGACCGGCAGGAGGATGAGCGGGAACGGCATCGCGGTCTTTTTCTTTTCGAAGTACCCCAGTACGAACGAACGCAGCACGATGGCGAGTAGCGCCGGGTTCGTCGAGGCGTAGGTGTCGATAGACGTCATTTGTCGCCCTCTTTCTTGAGGGCTTTGAGCTTATCGACATAGTCCGGATGCCAGCCGACTTCACCTTCTTCTGCGAGCTGCTGGAGGCTCCCCTGAATCAAAAACGAATGCGGCCACGATTCACGGATCGGCGCGATATCTGTCGTGGCGCTGATATGCGACCATTCGAGTATTAGCAGGCCGGCACCGGTGCGTTCTTTTTCGGCCTTGCCGTCGCAGTCGTCGCACATCGGCCCGAAGCGGTCGCTCCATTTCTCTTTGAGCTGCATGTCATAGTCGATCAGGGTCGCTGCCATGGAGATATCGTCTTTGATCCAGCGTTCGCGTTGGTTGCGAGCACGCCAGCGGGCGAGGGCCGCGCGAGCCAAGCGATTCTTGCCCCCATCGACCCATTCGATTTGCTTTTCCATGATGCGGCCCAAGCCAGTGTCGTCACCTTCGGGTGTCTTCAGGCCGAAATGGTTGGGCAGGGACTCTGGATAGTGCTCGTTCACCAATTTGCATAGGTGAGTCTGCACTTCGAGCTTGGCGATTTGCCGTTTGCGCGTTCCCAAGAGCGACAGCGCGACTTGGCGGTCCCACCACTCGATGAGTCGTTCGAATATCTGTTCGCGTAGCTTCGGCGGCAAGCATGATCCGAGAGCCGTCTGCAGGCGTGCGGATACCTGCGTCGCATCGAAGCTATCCGGCACGACACGAATGAGGTTAACCAGCCGGGATTGCTGGGGAATGGAAAGATTGAGGAACGCCTCGCATCCCCTGAATCTCTTTTCGTGCGGAAGTTTTTTTTTCTTATCCGCTTTTGCTTGGGCCCTTTCAAGCCTGACCCGCATCGCCTCGCCGAGCATTGCCGTGACGAGGGCGGTTCGGTCATTCCCGCGTTCGGTGAGCAGGGCCAGCTCGGATGCAAGCGATGCGCAGGTCACGAAGACGAACTCTTCGGTTCCGTCATGCGGACGTCCCGACCAGTTGAGGATCGCTTTCCACAGTCCGACATCGACGAGCGATAGAGTCGCCGGAGCGCCGAGGCTGTGCTTGATCTGGTGTAGGCTCGTGATGCCGTCTTGCACTTCGACGTCGTCGGCCGTCTCGATGCTGACGACGGCGTCGTCGCTCGCGGTGGAGATCACGACAAGCGCATACTGGCCTTGGAAGTAGTAACCAATCGCGCTCGGATCGGCGGACTGCGGGCGGGACGACGTCGACATGCGGGCGAGATCGCTCTGACGGTGCAACTCAATGGCGTGGGCAATTACCCCGAGAGTTTACCCCTGCGGAAGAGGGGCTGCAAACCGGCACACGCAGAAATGAAACCACCCGGCCGCTACGTGCTGGGTGTTCGTCGTCACCATAGTGGAATTAACCTAGCGCGGATGCTTTTGGGGTGGAGTTTCCGCATCGGCTTCGACCTCAATCGAACCGTAGCCGTCGCCGGCGCAAAGCGTGAGGATCACGGCGGTGCCTTTGGTGCCGGAGGTATTGCATTTGGCGTCGGAACAACTGCAGAGTGAACTACACTTGGGGACGATTGGCAGGAGCGATTGGACCTTTGGGCACTCCGTCACCCACTAGCCCGGCCGCCAGCAGCGCGTTGTTCCAATTGCCGTAGAAGGCACGAGCCGCTCGATACAGAGCGCGATGCTCCCTCTGAACCACGCTGACGCCTAGAGACGAGTGACTGCGATATCTCCGCAACAATGCCTCGAGAATCTCCTGTTCCGACCAGCGAGTACCTCGTCGATGCTCGTTCAATGGCTCTGATGAGCTTAGATGAACCGTTGGCACCAGCGCAATTGGTCGAGTAACTTCTGATTCAAAAACCTCGGTCGATGCGTTGTCGGCCGCGTCGATTCCCGCGAGTTGAATTGCATCGTGCCATGAGCCGAAAAGCGATATGCTCGCTTGAACGAGCGACCTGGGCCGCACCGCCCCCTGCTCCATCGATTCGTTGCGAATAGCTCGTGTGAGAATCGCTTCCATGACCCCGGCTTCGCTCCATTTATTAGCGTTAGGCGAGCGACTCGGCGTCACGCCGGCCGCAACCAAAGCCTTGGACCAAGAGCCAAAGTAACGGCGCGCCGCCGGAACGAGCTGCCCGTACCGTTCGCGAACTTCCTCGGCCGTCAGTCGTTTCGGCTGACGTGACAGCGCCCGAATCGATCGAAGAAGTCGCGAAGCAGTCCACTCTCGGTGGCTTCTCGACTCAGATGCGGGTAGGCCGGCGGCGACGACAGCGTTTCGCCATGACCCGAACATACGTAGCGCCGCTTGATAAAGCTTCGTATCGACGCCATTCCCGCTTGCCGACGAACTCAGCTTGCGTTGTTCGCTTTCACAACGCAAGATTTCACGAATAATTCGCTCGCGAGTCCAGCGGGCCATCAGCTACCTCGCGCATCGGAAATAATGGCTTCGAACTGTTCGACAATTCGAGGATGTTTGGCATCGAGATATGGCCGAATACGCGGGCTGGTGATCAGCGATCTGCCAAATATCGCCAGACGTAGGATGTCGATCGTGTACTGCTTATACAACCGAGCATAAAAGTCATGCTTCTGCTCGGCCTCAGCGAGCTTCTTCAGGAGCTCGCCACGCTTTCGTGCGCTCTTATCCCACGGTCCTTTGCGACGCGGCCCTCCTTCCCGAAGCGCGGCCGGCGTCTTGAGAATTTGAGTTCTGGCGAAGGCAAGGCCGAAGTCGTTGTATCCCTCCATCGCCGAGAGAATGACCTTCTGCCGATCAGGTTTCACATGAGTCAACTCACGAGCACACGCTCGCGTTATTCTGCCGGCATCGAATGCCACAGCTACGTCCGCGTGCAGGTTCTTGAGCAGGTTCTTCTTCCGCCGATAGGTTATTCCTTGAATTCCTAGCGCCGAGGCTATGGATTTTTCGTCGAGTTCTTCCAACGACTTCTCAATCATGCGATGCTCTTGGACCGGCGATACGCGATTCACCATGCGATTGCCGGTAAATGCTTCGCGATCTTGTCCAAAAATACAGGGGACGATTGCAACCCCTAGTTCGATGAGCGCTTTATGTCGCTGTACGCCATCGAGAATCACAAAGCCGTCATCTTCTTCATAAACCACGAGCGGCTCGATCAAACCAATCGCCTTAATGCTCGCCAGGATTCTGGAGTACTCGCGACTCGTCACGTCGCGCTCGCGAAGCGGACGCAGGCGGGCAATCGGGATATCTCTCGCAGAATTTTCGGCACTCTTCATTTCGAAATCCCCCAGAGCAAATTAACTCACAGCTTTTGTAGTGTATGTACCGGTTAGCTCCGGCAAACGGTCGAGACCTTCAGACTTCAGCAGCCGCATCAATTCCAAATCGCCGAACAGCGTTGCGAAGCCATCGAGCAGAGTGAAGAGCCCCCTCTCCTTCCCCTGTGCTTCGCGCACGTAGGAATCCTTCGCTTGCGTGGCATCGGCGATGTCGGACGTGAGATGCGAGATCGTGTACTGTGACTTGGCGCCCGGGCCTCCCTTCCGCTTACGACGAGCATTGATGATCTGCCGCGCTTTCGCAAAGTTGTCGCAGTTCACGACACCTTGGTCGAACGCGTCCATGAGCACATTTTGAATGCCGGCATCGTCGGATTGAGCGACGAGTATCGCGAATGAGATTGGGAATACGCCCAGCTCAACTCCCTGAATCAGCCGGTCTTCGCCCTTTTCAACAAGCCGAATAAACTGACGCATGTAATCGGCGTTGCGGCACGCGATACGTCCAATCTGTTCCAAGGTCCAGCCTTCATCGTGAAGTCTCTTGAGTTCACGAGCAAACTCCATCGTGCCGGCTTTGCTTCGTGCGAGGTTCTCCACCAGCGATTCGAGATAGGCTTGTTTGCGCGTGCAGGTCACGATCTCTGCTCGAATGTGGGTCCGACCCAGCCGTTTTTGTGCGATAAGACGTCCTTCGCCGCAGATCAATTCGTAGACTCCTTCCCGGGCGAGAAACTTGTCATTGACCCGGATGTCTTTGATCTGACCAACGGCCTCAATACTTTGCACGTTGAGCGAGAACTGCGTTTCGTCGCGAGTACGCGAATTGATGACGCGAATTTTTTCGATGGGGATCATCTCGCGTCGCCGTTGCTTCATAAGAACTATGGGGGCAGCCTGCATCACATCCTCGCCAGTTGAAAGATGACATCGAGACCGGTATAGCCGTACATTTCGAGTCGCGCGTCCGACGAACCGTAGAGTCGGATACTGCGATTTCGAACCAGAAGTCTTGGAAGCGGGAAGTAGCCGATAATTTGCGGTCCCTCGTGCCCAGTTACGGCGACCCCGAGCGTGATGTCGACGCTGGTGCGAAGGTCTGGTCGAAAGTACCAGTACTGGTTGTATCCGTGAGCAACTGGGACCGACGGTTGCACCAAAACGGAGAACTTTCGATTCACGACGAGGAAATTGTCGTACTTCTGCACGTCGGGGATCTGCAACCGCAATTGGGATTCAACGTCATCGCGTACGCGTGCAAGATCTTCATCGAACACAGCTTGGTAAGCGGCGTCCAGCGAACCAAATTGCTTCTTGTAAGCGCCGCTCGAAGGTGATCGAGTGACCTTCCCGAGCAAGCCTTGTCGTACTTCCCCGAATTGCTCCAAGAGTCGCCGCAGGCAATCCAGCATCTCAGGCGTCGTCGGCAGCCGGCAGGATTCCGCAAGCAGTTGCTTCGCCTGCTCGAAAACATCGGAGTCGACAATCGAATCGAAGGCGTCCGTTTTAGTAACCCATTTTGACTCCGGGTTGCGGCAAGTCGGAGTTTTGAGTTTCTGCGTCGTTTTGTTATAGACGAGCGTTCCCGAGTAAAGTTGATTTGCGAGCACACGATTCACTTTGCCGGTATCCCAGGCTTTTCCGCCCGGCGACAACACTCCGTCGGTGTTGAGCGAGGCAGCAATCTGCTGCGGTAGCCGCCGCTCTTTAACGAACTCATAAAAGATGCGCTTCACGACTGTGACTTGATGCTCGTCGCCGGGGCAGAGTGTGACGCGTTGATTCTGAATACTCTTGCGTTGGCCGGCCAAGAGCGGATGAAGCGGCTGTCGAGTCTCATCTAACAGCAAACGCTGGAATGCGTAGGGCGGCTTGCCACCCGCCCAAAAACCTTGCTGTGCGATCTTAATGCAGCCCCGAAGCACCTTGTCGCTCAGCTCCTTGCTGTACTGCGCCGCGCGATATCGCTCGAAGTGCACCTGCACTTGATAGAGCTGGTCGTTCTCTTTCGGCTTACCGAGCGTCGTGTAGATGACAAGTTTGCCGAACCGTTTGCACTCGGCTGAATAGGTGGCAGAAAGGTCGATGTCTTGAAAGCGTCCCCAGCGACTTACGTCTAGGCAGAGGATGAACTGAAAGTCCATTCGCTTTCTGACCCACTCCTCCATCATCTCGTTAAAGGCATCGCGTCCTTCCGCGGTAAGCCCAGATTTTCCCCTGTCGGCGAACTCTTGAATGATCACGACACCATTTTCTTCAGCCCACTGACGAACCTGTTCTTGCTGAATGGCGACGGAGTTCTCCTGACGGTCTTGCGCCGAATGACGGTAGTAGGCGACGGCGCAGAGTTCTGAAGTCGGCTTCGGCTGATCCGGCTTCGCCGATTCCCACCATGCTCGCTCAAGATCAATCATCGGCGTAGTCTCACAAGCGTCGTCTAAATCTCGTCGCTGCCGATCATGTGCCGGCGCCGTGCAAGGCATTGAGATAGACGTGTGCAAGTGACGTGCAAAGAATTTGCACGAATGTCTCGGCAATCCACCGACTAGTGAAGGGCCATAAGTAAGTCGTGGCCGTAAACAGGAGCGCGGCTCGCAGCCGATTCCTACCGCTAGTTAATAGAAAGCGTGTAGTGGCCATTATGGCCCACGATCGCGGCGGCAAGCTCTTGAAGGCCTCCACGTCGAAGTCGGTCGCGAAGATGTCTAGCCACGCTACGGACAGTTGCGATGGCTAAGTCTTCGTTCTCCCAAACATCGTGCAAAAGGTCGAGATGCGTCACATATTGGTTAGGGTTTCGTGCTAGCCGATACATGAGGCGAAACTGCCGCGTGTTCTTCAAAACGACGGTCTTGCCTTTCCAGTGTACGGCGAACGTCGATTCATCGACGATCGGACACCCATTGACGGTGCCGGTGTTGGGCAAAGACGTCGTGTTTCCGAAGCGTGCGTTCAGCCCGATTTCTGCCGCCGTCGCCCGGCGAAGCTCTTCTGTGACGATTACGGCCTTCATCAGAGCTTCGGTCAATTGCTTCAACAGGTGGTGCAACTGAACTCCAGTATCCGTTCTCATACTAACCTCCGCTGATTACTGACGCACAGGCTTGATGAAAAGCGCGCCTTAAACCGAGCGTAATCAGCGGAGTATGCAGATCCGAGCCGCGAGCCGATCTTCTGAGAGCATTTAGCGATGCTATCCAGGGACGACTATTTGCATCGAAACAAAGCGGTCGGCATGCGAGGGCACGAGCTTGCCCGTCGGAAGAGCCGGGCTTACGATACTTGCTTGTCGACCCAACCGACATTGCGCATCACCGTGTCGTAGCGGTTACTCCGTTTCGAGGTGTAGTAAGATCGGCGAGATGTTTGCACCTAATTCGCGCGTTCGGTTGAAGGGCGACCCCGCGCGCCGCGGAATTCTTACCGGACAGACGAGACCGGGCCGGCGCGGAGATGGATTACGCTATCAGGTCAGTTTTCCGGACGCCACATCCTGGGTGCCGAGCGACCAGCTCGAGATCGTTCCCGTGGATCGGGAAAGTCCGGTCGACCTCTTGCAAGCCGGAAAGCTCGGACGCGTCATCGACTTGCGACGTACCCTGACGCACGTCCGTCTCACTGGGCGACTCGCGGACGTCATCTATAGCATGGAAACTACGAATACGGATTTTTATCCGTATCAGTTCAAACCTGTGTTGCGTTTTCTGATGTCGCCTAGCAACGCACTGCTCATCGCCGACGAAGTCGGGCTCGGCAAGACGATTGAGGCTGGATTGGTATGGACCGAGCTTCGCAGCCGCTTCGATTTGCGTCGGCTAGTCGTACTCTGTCCCGCGGTGTTACGCGACAAATGGCGGCGCGAACTCGCCGATAAAATGGGAGTTCGCGCCGAGGTTGTCGATGCAGCGGGGATGTTGCAGCATCTACAGGATCGTAGCAGTAGCCTTAGAGGCTTTGCGCTCATTTGCAGCCTGCAAGGCGCGCGTCCGAATCGCGATTGGGAATCGACCGAGACACCGATTTCGACCGCCGAGCTCGCTCGTTTTCTCCGAGCCGCCGAAAGCGACGATCCGCTGATCGATATGTTGATCATCGACGAGGCGCATTATCTACGTAATCCCGATTCGCAAACGAACGAGTTGGGGCGGCTATTTCGGTCTGTGACCGACAATTTGCTGATGCTCAGCGCCACGCCGATTCACAATTACAACCAGGACCTATTTTCACTCTTGCAGCTACTCGATGCTGACACGTTTCAGCGGCCCAGCGACTTAGAATCAATCTTAGAGGCCAGTCGTCCTCTAGTTAATGCTCGGGATCATCTTCTCAAACCGAATCCATCGCCGACGACCACGATTCGATTACTCGACGAGGCCCTGGCTCATCCCTTGTTGAAGGGGAGCCGGCAACTACGAATCACTCGGGAAGAAGCCGCCGATCCGATACGACTGGCGGACCGCGACCACAGGGCCGTTTTGGCGCGTCGGCTGGAAACGATCAATCCATTGGCTTATGTAATCACGCGAACCCGCAAGCGGGATATTAAGGAATGGCGCGTCATTCGTGATCCTACGGCCGAAAAAGTATCGCTGTCACCATGCGAGCGCAAGCTCTACGACAAGGTTACCGATTTCGTCATCGACTATGCGCTGTCGCGAGCGGTCAATGAGCGGTTCATTCTCGCAACGCCTCAACGACAGATGTCCAGTTCGATGCCGGCGACGCTCCGCGCATGGCGGACTAAGCGCGATAATATCGACGACATGAAAGCGGAAGAACGTGAGCGGCTCGAAATTGGTCCTCTCACGCAGGCCATCATCGACGTGGCCGACGATTTCGGTGATTTCGCGGAGCTGCGGAAGAACGATTCGAAGTACCGTCGCCTTAAGACGATGCTTAAAGCATTTTTTCAGGATCATCCGGACGAAAAGATCGTCCTTTTTTCAACGTTCCGAGAAACGTTGAATTATTTGGGCGAGCGACTCTCCGAGGACGGCATCGTCAACGCGGTTATGCACGGCGGCGTGAAGGCATCCAAGGAGGAAATACTCCTACGCTTCAGAATCGACCCAAGCGTGCGAATATTGCTTTCATCGGAAGTCGGTAGTGAAGGGATCGATCTTCAATTTTGCCGCGTGCTTGTGAACTACGACCTTCCGTGGAATCCGATGCGCGTAGAACAACGGATTGGGCGGCTCGACCGCTTAGGGCAGGAAGCGCAAAGGATCGTGATCTGGAATCTGTTCTACGATGAAACTATCGATGCCCGAATCTACGAGCGGTTGTACGAAAAGCTTGACCTCTGTCGCCAAGCTCTAGGCGATTTCGAAGCGATTTTGGGGGACCAAGTGCGTGATCTTACCACCGCCCTAATCTCGGATCATCTCACGCCACACCAGCAAGAAGAGAGGATCGATCAGACCGCTCAGGCGCTAGCGAATCTTCGCCAGGAGCAAGAGCACCTAGAGGGCGAGGCAGCGCATCTGGTCGCCTACGGCGACTATATTATGAATCAAGTCCAAGCCGCCCGGGAACTGAATCGTTGGATCACCGGCGATGACTTGCGCGCTTACTTCTTGGACTTTTTTCGCCTGCACTTTCCCGGTTGCTTGTTCCGCCGCCTTGATGACGACAGCTATGAGATCGAGTTGTCGATCGCCGCCAAGCAAGAAGTGGAAGAGTTCGTTCGCAAAACACGATTGCCTAGTACTCGCCTGACTCAAAACTCGGCTCGGCCGGTTTGTTGCCGGTTCGAAAATCGAGCGGTTGCCGCCGAGGATCGAGCCTACGAGACGATTTCGCAGTTTCATCCCGTCGTTCGCTTCATTAGTCAGTGGATTAACGACCATGCGGAGCAATTACATCCAGCAGTAAGCTTAACGGTTAGGCAAGATAGATGCGAAATACCTGGGGGGATTTACTTGCTGGCCGTCGCTCGATGGTCCGTGGAAGGTTTACAGTCACTAGAAAAGCTTGCTTTCGCCGCCTCTCGACTGGATGATAATTCCGCTCCGTTAAGCCGAATCGATTCGGAGCGACTGGCGATGGCTTGTGCGCTGCATGGTGAGGACTGGTTCGAAGCCGGCGAACAAGTCGACCTACCCCGCAGCGCCGGTCTTGCGGACGAAGAATTATTCGGCGCGCTTGAGGACGAATTCAATAACTTTGTCGCGGATGTCGAGCGTCAGAACGATGACCGAGCCGACTTACAGTTGCGGAATCTAATGCGTCATCTCGACGATCAACGGCGAAAGTTGGACATCGTTTTGGATCGACATCGTTTGAGTCGACGCGAGTCGCTTGTGAAGGCCACGGAGGGAAGAATTCAGGCATTGCGAAACAGGACCGAACGCAAGTCGCTCGAAATCGAAGGTCGACGAAAGATTCGGTTCCACAGCGATGAAGTTCTCGTGGCGGTGGTGCGGGTCTCTTAGTTGCGAGTATTTGGCTGTATCCATTCCTTCCTAGATGAACAACCGAGGCGGCAGCATGCCATCCACAACTCAGTTCCCGGGTGTCGCGGGCGGCGAGGTTTGCGAAGTCGTGATCGGTTTCGACTTCGGCACGTCATGCAGCAAGGTCGTCATCCGAACCCCGTATCATTACGGGGGCCGTGCCTACGCGGTTTCGTTCGGAGACATTGGACATTCGACTTCTAAGCATCTCCTTCCGTCGGTGTTGTGGCTGGGTGGCGGCGACCAAGTCTCGCTAAAACGTCGCGAAGGCGCGACGTTAGTCCGTGATATCAAATACCATCTGTTGCGGCAGGAACGAGTGCCGGCGACAAACGGTGGGACCGGCGGCAGCTTCGACGCCGAACCCGCAGCAGTGGCCTTCCTCGCTCTTGCACTGCGGACGGTCCGAGAATGGTTTCTTCGCGAGCAACGTCAACTCTACGGCAAGTATAAATTGGCTTGGACGCTCAATGTCGGGCTGCCTTCGGCGGACTATTCAGAACAACCGCTGTTCGACACTTACGAGAGAATCGCCAAAGCCGCTTGGTGCCTGTCGGTTCTGCCTAATGGGATTACGCTGAGCGTTGCCGAACACGTGCTCTCCGCACCCGAGTCATGGGAATTCGCGAATGAAGACGACGATGCGGAAATCGACTTGGTTCCAGAGGTAGCTGCGGAAGTGGTCGGTTATGCACGTTCGGACGCGCGAAACGAGGGCTTACACATCTTAGTAGACATCGGCGCGAGCACGCTCGACGTTTGCGGATTTGTTCTTCACGCCGCTAACGGCGACGACCGCTATGATCTGCTAACGGCGGACGTTAAGCGACTCGGTGCGTTGAAGCTCTATCGGGAACGAGTGTCGGGTGTTCGTCAAGCCGTTGACGCTCACGTTAATCAGCTATGGGATTGCTATGACCCCGTTAGTCCGATGCCCGATGAAATGGAGCAGTATGTTCCTAGTCACGACGTGATTGCCAAGCAAGTCGAAGAACAAGCCGAGAAGTACGAACGTGACTGTCACAAGATGATGTGGGAAACGATCATCGCACTTAAAAAGTCCCGTGATCCGAAGTCGCCTGTGTGGCGCAGTCAGCTACCGGTATTCGTGTCCGGAGGCGGTAGCGCAATGCCGTTCTATCAAACCGTGATCTCGCGGCTTTCGGAGAAACTCAGCGGCTTTTACCAGGACTGCAAAGGTATCAAGAATCTCGCAATTCCGAAACCGGAGAGTCTAGTGGCAAACGTGTCCGGACAAGCTTACCATCGTTTGGCGGTCGCCTGGGGCCTGAGTTACCCCAAACCCGATATCGGCGAAGTGACCCGACCGAGCGAAATCGAAGACATCGAGCCGGCGGAAGACTACAAGTGGTCGAACGTTTTTATCAGCAAAGACATGGTATGAGGTCTGACTAGCTTACCGTCTCGCTTGTAGAGCGAGTCATAGCCAACGCTGAAGTCTGTTTCTAATGGAGACGCATCTATCGCAGGATGCTGCGTCGCGATCAGCATATCGCGTTCATTCTTGATGCCATTGATACTTGGGAACGGCTGCGGAGCGGCAGTTCGTAGGCACGGCCTTGATCGCGTACCTTCCCTAGTGCTCTGAGCGCCATACTCGGTTCGGCTAAGCCCCGGCCTCCGGTCCAGCAGTACCACGGCTCTATCCAACGCGTACCTTCAATAGCACTTGGTACAGAAGCTGAGCCGGTCAGTCGGACGAAAGCCGAATTTAACCGGGATCTAACCGACTTGATTCACTAAAAGTACAAGCCGCACTTTTTGTTTCCGAGTCGGCTATCCCAAAGCAACGCCGGCAGGCCACTCCGTCAAATTAGCTTGGCTGAGATCACTTCATGAAATACCCGCTGCGCCATCTTTCGATTCGGGTGCCTTGGCACGACACAGGCTGGGATGGTCGAGTCTGTTTGCAGCCACATCTCAACGGTTCCTGCTTAAAGCTGAAGCGAATCGGTCAAAATCGCGACGACGCTGCCGAGGCGTTGATTGCTGGTCGTTCGTTCCGCGAATTACCAGAAGGGCAGTGGCCCTGCTGTATCGACGAGCGGGTTGCTTTCATGGCACCTTTTGAGATCACCAAATCCAAGAACCACCCATACAACCGCGGACCGGATTGTGCCCATGGGCACTTTGATCATACCCCGCTTCGTCACCCCGCCTACTCGGCGTCGGCGATCCCGTTTTCATGGATGCTGGTTAATGAAATGTCGCGGCTGGGCGAAGAGCACAACCTGGATGTGCAAGCGGAGCGCGAGCCTGATCTAGGCTTTGACAACAACTGGGTGCAGGACCATGAGAATCAACGGTCCCTGCTCGACTGCTTCACCGGGCACCTGCGTCCCGAAAGCTCGCTATGTTTCTTCTATGCCAAGCAGGTACCCTTCGTTGAAGACTACGCGGGTCGCCGAGTTCTGATCGGCGTCGGCCGCGTGAAACACATCGCGGACTGCGTCGAGTACAAGTACAACACGAATAATCTGAAGGGAAAGCTGCGTTCCGTACTCTGGGAACGCGTAGTGCAGCATTCGATTCGTCCGGATTTCCAAGACGGCTTTCTGCTGCCGTATCACGCGGCGTTGCAGAGGGCCGCCAGCGATCAAGATTTTGATCCGGCTTCGATAACGGCATTTACGCCTGACGAGCGGCTTCTGGAGTTTTCGCACGTCTCTCAACTTGTGACCCACGACGGAGCCTTGGATTGTCTGTTGGCTTGCACCAACTCGTTACTGCAAGCTAAGAGCGCGGTGCCAGGGCCTTGGGATCGCTGCCTCGAATGGCTCAGCCACCGCACCGGTGAAGTATTGAAATTGCGTGGGCCGTGCCCTGGACTCGGTGCGGCACTATCAGCGTTTGGCCTTGAATTAGGAACGTTTATCGCATGCGCTGTCTCCGAAAAGGTCGGCGACAATGCAGACCCCTGGCCGCTGGTCGATCAAGTCTTCACTGAGCCCCAGAAGCACTTGCCGGCGCACCTGGCCGAAAAGTTCGGCAAGACGCTCTGCGCGAAATGGAAGCGACTCCCCGACGAGCGCCGCAGGCTTCTCAAGCTCATCAGCCGCTTCGAAATTAGCCGCGACCAAGCCACATGCCTGTACGTTGAGGAAAAGCGTGCTAAAGAAGGCATTGAGGTCGAGAACAAGGAGATTCTCGCCAACCCTTATTTGTTATACGAGATCACTCGTTTGCGATCCGACCCCGTCAGCGTTTGGACTATCGACCGCGGAGTGTTTCCCGACGAGATCATTCGGAAGAAACACCCATTGCCCGAACCGACGGCTCTTGATGCCGGGACCGACGCCCGCCGTGTCCGCGCATTGTCAGTCCATGTTCTGGAAAAGGCCGCAGCTAGCGGTAATTCACTCCTGCCACAGGACCAGGTTGTTCTCGGCATTCGCGACCTGCCGATCGAGCCACAGTGCGAAGTCGACGCAGACCTAATGGACGTGGCCAAGGACGATTTTGCCGGCCAAATCGTCGAAGTGCCGCTGGCCAACAAGGCCCCGGCTCTACAACTCGGACGCCTGGCGGAAATGGGCAAGACGATCCGCGTAGCCATCAACAAACGCATGCAGGGCGATCGACATCCAATCGAAGCCGATTGGCGGAAACTGCTCGAGGACTATCTCGCCGCTGCGGGTGCTCCTTACGGCGGCGAACTTGAAGAGAAGGCCCGCGAGGAGAAAACTGCAGCGCTCAAGGAGTTGGCTGAATCGCGTCTGTCGGTTCTCATAGGCCCCGCAGGAACCGGAAAAACGACGCTCCTTTCCGTGCTTTGCTCCCACCCGCAAGTTGCTAACGGCGGCGTCTTACTACTCGCCCCGACCGGCAAAGCCCGCGTGCGAATGGAGCAGGCAACCGGTGACCTTGGCCTCAAGGGCTACACGATCGCCCAGTTCCTTAGCCCCGATCGTTACGACATCTCGACCGGCCGCTATAAGCTCTCCGACAAGCCGGCAAAAGCAACTGCGCCCGGCAAGGAAGACGAACCGGCCGCTCGCACCGTCATCATTGACGAAGCCTCGATGCTCACGGAAGAAATGCTGGCCGCTCTCATTCAGGCTCTGAAGGGCGTTCACCGCTTAATTCTAATCGGCGACCCGCGTCAGTTGCCCCCAATCGGCGCGGGCCGACCCTTCGTCGATATTGTCAACCACCTGGCGCCCGAGGGTGTGACGGAGCGATTCCCACGCGTCGGCGCTGGCTATGCCGAACTGATGATCCGCATGCGGCAGGTGGGCGAAGACCGCGAAGATCTACAACTGGCTGAATGGTTTAGCGGCGCTCCGATCGCCCCAGGTGAAGATGACGTGTTCGATAAGGTCGTCCGTACGGGCCAAGGTAAGCACGTGCGGTTTGTCGAATGGAACTCCGCCGACGACTTGCGCTCCCGGCTCATTGACGTGCTAGTCGATGAACTCAAACTTGCCGGTCCCGACGATATCATTGGCTTCGATGAAACGCTCGGAGGCACTCCTTGGAACGACATCCGGTTCTTCAACTTTGGATCCGCCGAAAAGGCAGAAAGTTGGCAGATCCTTTCACCTGTGCGCGCCGGCCCACCTGGCGTTCCCGACGTCAATCGATTGATTCACAAGCGCTTCCGGCAGGAAATGGTCGATGCGTCGCGGAAGCGAGCCGAGGAAGATTGGAGACGCAAGTACCCTTTGCCAATGGGCCCAGAAGAAATTGTCTACGGTGACAAGGTCATCAATCTAGCGAACACCGACCCGACATTGCCTTGGAACAGGCATCGGAAGGTGTTCCCGGCAAAGGATGACCCATACATCGCCAACGGCGAAATCGGCATGGCCATCGGTTATTTCTGGAGGCGGGGGAAACCTGACTTACGTTGGAAACTCGAAGTCGAGTTTTCTTCTCAGCCTCGATTCAAGTATGACTTCACCGCCAGTCGCGACTTTGCCGAAGAAGGTGATCCAGCCCTAGAGCTGGCCTACGCCCTAACGGTTCACAAGTCGCAGGGCAGCGAATTCGGGACGGTGTTTTTGCTCCTGCCGAATCCATGTCGGCTGCTATCGCGCGAGTTGCTCTACACGGCGCTGACGCGGCAGAAGGATCGC
>PNKZ01000019.1 GCA_013822735.1 Pirellula sp. | reverse complement strand
GCAATCTCCAGGCGATTTTTGGCCGGCCCAATTCGTCTAGGCCACTGCGGCTAATGCACCGCGGAATTTACTCTGTGGTCTGGGCTGCGATCGCCAGCGCGCCGTGCACGACCATCGCTTCGCCCAGCGCGGGCGAAAGGATTCGGTAGCTGCCTGCCAACGGCGGAAACACATAGCGCGCCACGGCCGCGCGGAGGGGCGCGTAGAATTGCTCTTCGCCGACCAATGCCACGCCGCCGCCGACGACGACCGCTTGTGGCGCGAGGAGCGTGATCATTTGCGCCAACGCCCAACCGAGCGTCGTCACGGCATGATCGAGCACGCGATGCGAGGCCACGTGCCCGCGCGCCGCAGCCCAGGCCAACTCGCGGGCCGTGAGCGTCGGCACGTTCAAGCCGGCGAACATCTCGTCATCGCTCAAGCGTTCCGCGGCCCTTTCGATGCCGAGGCCCGAGGCGATGGATTCGACCGTGTCGTACGGGCTGATCGAAGCCGGGCCGGGGCGCAAGTGCCCGATCTCGGCAGCCGCCGGTCCGTGCCCGTGATAGAGCCGGCCGGCTTGCACGAAGCCGCCGCCGATACCGGTGCCGACGGTGACGTAGAACACCGGGTCGAGCCCGCGACCGGCGCCGTAGCGCGCTTCGGCCAGTGCGGCGAGGTCGGCATCGTTGCCGAGAGAGCAGGGGAGGCCGAGCGTCTGTCGGCACCAGTCGACTAGCGGAAAGTCGTCCCAACCGGCGATCTGATGGCTCTTGATCGTGCGACCGTTCTCCGCATCGACCGGTCCGCCGAAGCCGATGCCGACCGCGGTGACGCCATGATGCGCGACAAGCTCCCGCCCCGCGGCTTCGATCTGCTCTCGAATGCCGGCTGCCCCCGCCGCGCGATCGATATTCAGCCGCAGCACGTCGCCGACGAGCGTCCCGTCGCCCGGCCCGACGCCGAACTGCAACTTGGTCCCGCCGATTTCAATGCCGAGGAACAAGGGAAGGGGCCAGGGGTGAGGGGCCAGGGGTCAGTAAAGAGAGGCGCTAGGCATTAGGCGCTGGGCGGCAGTCGAGACACGGGCATTCACTCACCCCTGGCCCCTCGCCCCTCACCCCTACAGCGGCCTTCGGCCGCGCTACTTCTTCGGCCCCGTCGCGTCTTCCATCACGCTGATATATTGGCGGAGGCGTTCGAGTTCGTCGCTTACGTGTCGCAGGCGGAGCATCCGTTCGACGCGAAGCGTGAGCTCCAGTTTGTTCACCGGCTTGCTGAGGAAGTCGTCGGTGCCGGCCTGTACGCCGCGCTCGATGTCGCCGAGTTCCTTGAGCGCGGTGACCATCAGGATCATGATCCCTTTGGTCGCCGGATCGGTCTTCAAGGTTTTGCAAACTTCAAAGCCCGAGAGCTTCGGCATCATCACGTCGAGCAGGATCAGGTCGGGCTGGAAGGTCTTCACCTTATCGAGCGTGTCGCGGCCGTCGACGGCGATGCCGATTTCATAATCGGCGTCGGCCAAGAACGCTTCCAACAGTTCAACGTTGACGGCGTTATCGTCGGCAATGAGGATGCGACTGCGGCGGGGTGCTTCGGACATGGATGCTAATTCCTTGCAGGATCCGTGTGCCACTGCCGGCTTGTCCGGCAGTGCATCTTTCATGGGGCGACGGACACCGCCGGGCAAGCCAGCAGCGGCACACAAACTTACACAACCGCTATTGCTCGACGGCAAGTCGTGCCGCGGGCACCGGGAACGATTCGCACAGTTGCTTTACTTCGCCGCGAATTCGGCCGGCCAAGGCTTCGTCTTCCGGACTCTTGAGAATCTGCAGAATCCAAGCGCCGATCCGCTTCATTTCGTCGACGCCCATGCCGCGCGTGGTTAGCGCCGGCGTGCCGATGCGAATGCCAGAGGGGTCCATCGGTTTGCGTTCGTCGTACGGGATCATGTTCTTGTTGACCGTGATCTCGGCGCGGCCGAGGGCCGCTTCGGCGATCTTCCCCGTGGTGCCGACGCTCGTGACGTCGAGCAGCATGAGGTGATTGTCAGTCCCTCCCGAGGCGAGTTTCACGCCGCCGGCCATGAGCGTATCGGCCAGTGCTTTCGCGTTGGCGATCACTTGCTTGGCATACTGCTTAAACTCCGGCTTCAAAGCCTCGCCGAAGCAGACGGCCTTGCCGGCGATCACATGCATGAGCGGTCCGCCTTGAATACCGGGGAACACCGTGCGATCGATATCCTTCGCGTAGTCGGCTTTGCACATGGTGATGCCGCCGCGCGGGCCGCGGAGCGTCTTGTGCGTGGTCGAGGTCACAAAGTCGGCGACCGGCACCGGGTTGTTGTGCAGGCCGGCGGCGACGAGTCCGGCGTAGTGCGCCATGTCGACGAACAGCTTCGCGCCGACTTCGCGGGCGATCTCCGCAAACTTCTCGTGCGGAATCTCGCGCGGATAAGCGCTCGCACCGGCGACGATCAGCTTCGGCTTGTGCTCGCGGGCCAGCTTGGCGACTTGATCGAAGTCGATCCGGTTGGTGTCGCGCGTCACGCCGTAGCGGTGGAACTTGTAGAGCTTGCCGGAGATGTTCAGGTCCATCCCGTGCGTGAGGTGGCCGCCGTGGGCCAGGTCGAGCCCGAGCACGGTGTCGCCGGGCAGGATGGTGGCGAGGTACACGGCCATGTTCGCTTGGCTGCCGGAGTGCGGCTGCACGTTCACATGGTCGGCGCCGAACAATTCCTTCAACCGATTGCGGGCCAAGTCTTCGACGACGTCGACATGTTGGCAGCCGCCGTAATAGCGCCGGCCCGGGTAGCCTTCGGCATATTTGTTGGTGAGCACGCTCCCGACGGCCTGCTGCACGGCGGCGCTCGTGTAATTTTCGCTGGCGATCATTTCCAAGCCGTCGGCTTGGCGTTCTTCTTCAGCTTCGATCGCCGACCAAATTTCGGGATCGTCCTGGGCCAGAATATTCATCGTACGAGCACTCACCGAGACGGGAAGCGGAGCAGGGGATAAGACCTGCTATTTTGGAAGCGGCAGGGCATTTCGTCAATTGGCCCATAGTAGTCCGCGACTCCGTCGCGGAAATGCCTGCCGCACCGCAATTGCGGATCTGATCCGCGTTAGTCGTTTACGGTCGATTTCCGCCGCGGAGCGGCGAACAACTATCGAACAACCAACTCCGCGCGAATGCTGTCCGCCTTGCCGAGGTAGTCGTGAAAGAGTTCCCCGTGCTCGCGATAGACGTCGTTCTGCAGCAACCGCTCATGCACGCGCGGCAGGTTGTAGAGCGGCACGGCCGGGAACAGGTGGTGCGCGATGTGGTAGTTGATGTTTAGCGGCGCGATCGTATAGCGCTCGAGCCAAGTGCCGCGCACGTGGCGCGTCGAATCCGAAACGTCGGCCTGCTGGTCGTACGGATGTTCGGCGATCCAGCGGATGCGCATGAAGAGTACGTAGAACGTCGCGTTGGGCACGACCCACAGCAATAAGAAATACTTCCAAACGCCGAAGTAGCTGAAGAGCGTCACCATAGTCGCCCAAAACGTGATGCTGCAGAGCACGTCGATCTTCACGCGACGCGCGAGTTTCGGATCGTTTCGATGGAGCAAATATTGATTGATCGGCATCCAGCGACGCAGCACCTTCATATTGCTCAGCGAGTGCCAGCCGGAGACGTCGCCGAGCAGTTGACGAAACGCCTGCCAACGGGTCTTCGGCCATTGCCACATGGTGTTGCTTTGAAACATCCGGTAGTACGGATCTTCCGGCGTGTTCGTCGCGAGGTGATGTTCGAGGTGTTCGCCGCGGTAACCTTGCGTCGACATTCCGAGCGGGAAGGCGCAGAAGAAGTTCGAGATGTATTCGTTGGCCCAACGCGCGGTGAAGAGCCGATAGTGCGTGGCGTCGTGCATGATGATGCCGAGCGCCTGCTGCTTGGCGGCGATGATCGCGGCGGCCGGAATGTAGAGCCACCACCGGTCGAAGTACACGGCCACGGCGACCACGGCGGCGATCGTCAGCCACTGCCGAGCGATGATCAGCACGGCGAGCCCGTTGCTCAAGCGCGAGAGCTTGCGGACGTCTTCCACCAACGGCTTGTCTTCCAAAATCGCCAAAGGCGACGGCACGGCAGCGGCGGTCGACATACGTACGGTACCTAAGGGACTTTCGGATGCGCAACGAAATGCTGCGCGATCCTGCGCACCCGCCCCGTCCGTGCAAAAAACCTACCGAACAAGCGAAGGTTCGATTGTAGCCCGACGCGGCGGCAAACGCTGCGACTTTCGTCGACGTTTTCCCGCCGGCAGCCGGCTAATTTCTGATCATTTCTTCTCGAACGCCGCATCGAAGGCTCGGCCGCTGGGGGCGAAATCGAGCCGCTTTACGAATTCGGCGGCTTCGCGCGCGCCGTGCTCCCGGTCCATGCCGCAATCTTCCCATTCCACCGAGAGCGGGCCTTGGTAGCCGATCTGGTTGAGCGTGCGGATGATTTCTTCGAAGTTTACGCCGCCGCGTCCCGGTGAACGGAAGTCCCAGCCGCGCCGCGGGTCGCCGAAGTTCAAATGGCTCGAAAGAATTCCGGTGCGACCGTTGAGCGAAGTGATCGCGTCTTTGATATGCACATGGTAGATGCGATCCGGGAACGCGCGGAGGAACTCCACCGGATCGACTCCCTGCCACAGCAAATGGCTTGGATCGAAGTTGAAGCCGAACTCTTCGCGGCGGCCGAGGGCATCGAGCGTGCGCTCGGCGCTGTAGATGTCGAAGGCGATTTCCGTCGGATGCACTTCGAGCGCGAACCGCACGCCGCACTCGCCGAAGACGTCGAGAATCGGGTTCCAACGCTCCGCCAAAAGTTCGTAACCGGCGTCGATCCAGCCCGGCGGCACCGGCGGAAACGAATAGAGCAGGTGCCAAATGCTGGAGCCGGTGAAGCCGTTGACGACTTCGACGCCGAGCTTTTGCGCCGCTCGGGCCGTGTGCTTGAGTTCCTCGGCGGCGCGCTTGTTGACGCCGGCCGGATCACCGTCGCCCCACACGTGCGGCGGGAGAATCGCCTTGTGACGCTCGTCAATCACGTCGAGCACCGCTTGGCCGACGAGGTGCGTGCTGATCGCGTGCACTTGCAAATCGTGACGCTCGAGCAAGTCGCGCTGCTTGCGGCAGTAGGAATCGTCTTTCAGCGCGCGCGGCACGTCGAAGTGGTCGCCCCAGCAAGCCAGCTCCAAACCTTGAAAACCGAACTCGGCCGCCTGACGCGCCAAAGTTTCCAACGGCAGATCGGCCCATTGACCGGTGAACAACGTGACGGGACGAGCCATTTGCGTATTTTTCCTTCGAAGCGAATGCCGAAAGGGGGAGCAGGCTTTATTCTGCCAGAAGTCCGGACGTTTCACCACGGACGCACGGAGAACATGAAGGAGAAAACAGAATTGCAAATTGAGAATTGAAAATCGCAAATTGCAAATTGAAGTAACGGACGCCTGCCGCTCGTTTGCGGCCAATTTGCAATTTGCATTTCTCGATTTGCAATTTGCAATCAGCCGTTTCTCCGTGTTCTCCGTAACTCCGTGGTGAACTAATCTCCGCTGCCGGCACGTGCTATAATCGTTAGAGTCGCCGTCGTTTGTTTCTTTTACAATGCTGCGCCGATGAAGCTCTCGATCTTGACCCTCGCTTGCATCGTTTTGCCGGCGACCGCTTCGATTCCCGTCGCTTCGCTACGGGCTGCGCCGCGCGTCGATGCCGACATCGCCATCGAGTCGGGCTTCAATGCGACCGACTTGCCGGCGTGGCACGATTTGCTCACTTCGGTCGGCGTCGACAACCTGCGTCTCGGCGGCGGAGCGAACGGCACAAAACGGCTCGCGATTGAGCCGAACACCGCCGCCGGCGGCACGAGCTACCGCGTGTTCGGCATCATTTCCACGCGCGGGGAACTGTTACTCCCCGGCGGACGTTACGGGCGCAGCGATCGCACGGCCCTTGCGAAGTTTTTCTCCGACGTGAAGACGTCCGGCGGGCCGCGGAAAGCCGGCGAGAAACCGCCGCCGTTCGGCCTACCGCCGGATGTGCTCGAAGCGGTGTCGCGCGACCTTGCGAACCCGGTCGATTTCACAACGACCGGCGTTGCGCCGGCCAAGGTGTTGTTTGAAATGGGGAAACGGCTGGCGAGCCCGTTCGTCGCCGATCCCGCGATCGCGCGCAAGCTCGGCCAAGCCGAGAAGGTGCCCGGCGAACTCAAGGGCCTGGCCTGCGGCACCGCCGCGGCGGCGATCTTGCGCCGCGAAGGGCTCTCGATCATGCCGCGGCTCAAACCAGACGGTCGCCCGGAGTATTACGTCTCCACGGCCGGCGCGAATCAAGACGTTTGGCCGGTCGGCTGGCCGCCAGAACGTGCCGTGCCGGAAATGGCGCCCGAACTTTTCACGCTCCGCAACGTGGAGATCGACGACATCTCCGCGGCCCAACTGTTTCAAGTGGTCACCGACCGCGTGAAGCTGCCGATGCTCTTCGACGAGCAAGCGCTCTTGGTGAAGAACGTCGATCCGTCGAAAGTGAAAATCAAGATCCCGTTGGCAAAGCTCGGCTATTCGGCGGTGCTCGACCGCGCAATGTTCCAAGCCGGACTGAAGCACGAGGTCCGGGTCGACGACGCCGGCAAACCGTTTTTCTGGGTGACGACGCGGTGAAACAATTGCTGAATGCGGACTGCTGAATGCGGAATGGTAGATGACGGTCCCTTCGCTTGCGCGTCGGGGCTAGTGTGTGATTACTCTCCCCTCACCCCTGGCCCCTCACCCCTTTCTCATGTTCACCGGCGCGCAAATTGTCGAGGTCTTTACCAAGCTCGGCATCACGCATGTCGTGTGGCTGCCCGATTCGACGCTCGGCACCTGGGAGCCCGCGTTGGCGTCGGCCGACGGCTTGCAACTCGTACGCGTTTGCCGCGAAGGGGAAGCGTGGACCATCGCGGCCGGCTTGCATCTCGGCGGCAAGCGACCGATTGTCGTCATCCAATCGACGGGGCTCTTCGAATCGGGCGACGCGCTCCGCAACGTTTACTACGATCTCGGCCTGCCGCTATGGTCGCTCATCGGTTATCGCAGCTACTTGCTGCCGGACTCACGCGACTCGGCCAAGCGCTTTGCCGAGCCGATCTTGAAAGCCTGGGCGCTTGATTACTTGCTCATCGAGCGACCGGAGCAGCTTTCCGATATCGCAGCGCATCTCGAAGCCTGCGCCGCGGCGAATAAGCCCGGCATCGTGCTCATGGCCGAAGGAAAGGGGTGACCACGATGGCTCACGACGCACCTACCGGCGGCGAACGTGCGGCGATGCCGCTACTCCCTGCGCTCGAGGTCGTTCACAAGCGGCGCGGCAACGCGATCGTCGTCACCACGATGGGCGCGGCCCGTGAATGGCCGAAGCTTTCTACGGAAGGCGTCGGGCCGCACCCGCTCGATTTTCAATATCTGCCCTCCGCGATGGGTCATGCCCCGATGCTGGCCCTGGGACTGGCGCTGGCCCGACCCGAACGCGAGGTGATTTGCTTCAACGGCGACGGCGGGATGCTCATGAGCCTCGGCTGTTTGGTCACCGTGGTCGCCGCCGGCGCGCATAACTTTACGCTGATCGTGCTCGACAACGGGCTCTACGAAGTAACCGGCGGGCAGCCGACCGCAGGCGCGGCGGAAGCGAAGGTCGGCGGCGGCTCGTGCGACTTCGCCGCCTTCGCGCAAGGGGCCGGCTTTCATACGGTGCGCCGTTACGCGAAGCTCGGCGATTGGGAAGCGTCGGCCGCGGAAGTGCTCGCCTTGCCCGGCCCGCGCTTCGTGCAACTCTTCACGCAGCCGGTCGGCGCGGCGTATCACTTGCCTGCGCCCGCGCCGATGGCCGAGCGGATCCAGAAGTTCCAAGCGGCGCTAGAGTAGTCCGCCGCTCCGCGGCGGAAGAGGGCGCAGAACTACCCAAGCGAATCAGATCCGCAATCAGGTGCGACGAGCATTTCCGCCGCGGAGTGGCGGACTACAATGCCTACGGAATCTCGAAGAGCGACTGGCTCTTCACAATCGCGTAGTCGTCCGGGAACGTGTGGAACGATTGCACGCTCAGGCTACGGTTGCGAGATTCGATGCCGATGAAGCTCAACGCCCCCAGCGCCATGCGTCCGCCGCCGTTGAAGCTGTAGAGCAAGCCGCGCGAGTTCGAATCGCGGGTGAGCTCTTGTTGGAAGGCCCAAAAGATCTCGGGCTCGACCGTCTCCAGCTGGAAATTCATCTGATAGGTCACGCCGCCGCGGCATTCGACCCGGTCTTTCCGTTCGCCGCGCAGCTTGTACGACATCAAGCGTCGCTTCTGCGGCAGCGGCTGCCCGGTGGCCGCCGCGACTTCCGTCAGCGTGAGGCCGTGGTAGCGCCACGTGATCACGTGGCCGGCGCCGGTAATGTCGATCTTCACGCCGTAGTCGCCGCGCTCGAAGCTGCGCGAGTCGTGCGTTTCGAAGAGCTCCGGATGGAGCGAGCGACCGTAAAGTTGAAACACCAATTCAGCAATTTTCGGGCGAACAGACTGCACGAGGGCAACCCTTGCTGGAAAGCGGTGATGGAAGACGACGGGAAGATGCGACCGACTTGCGACGTCGTGCGTGAGCTCAAGCGAACGCTTTCTCAAGCACGACGAGGGGCATTATAGGACTCTCATCAAACAGGTCCAAGAGTGTTTTCCCGAAGCGCGATTTTCGGCGCGAATCCTATCTTGACAATTGCGCGCGCCGTTCAAGAAGCGCCACTGTCGTGCGACGACGCGTGCTAGCGGGCCGGCGTTTTTGCGCCACGCGCTCGCGCGGCGCGCGCCTAGCGAAAAAATTTTCCGCGGAGTGTTGCCGCAATCGTGCTACGGAAGTTCCCATTGACAACTCGCGTGAAGAATTGCTCGCGACTTGTTACAACGAATCCGTCGTTCGCAACCAACGCCCGAGCCGGAGTTTTCCCTTGACCGCAGCCGTGCAAGAAGCTTTCGATCGCCTGCTCGAGCGCTACGGACCACAGCATTGGTGGCCGGGCGAAGGACCGTTTGAAATTCTCGTGGGCACGGTGCTGGTGCAGAACACGAACTGGCGCAACGTCGAGAAGGCGATCGACAATCTGCGCGAAGCGGGCGTGCTGACGCCGGAAAAAATCTACGCGCTCGATCCGGAAGAGCTCGGCGAACTCATTCGTCCGGCCGGCTATTACCAGGTGAAGACGAAGCGGTTGCGCAACCTGCTGCGGCTCATTATCGACCAATACGACGGCGATCTCGACACGATGTTCGCCGGCAACATGCACGCGCTTCGCGAAGAACTGCTCGGCGTCAACGGCGTCGGGCCCGAAACGGCGGATTGCATCCTCTTGTACGTGGGCAACTTCCCGAAGTTTATCGCCGACGGTTACGCCATGCGCGTCGCGGCCCGGCACGGCTGGATCGAATTCGAAGCCGATTATCACGGGCTGCAAGACTTCTTCGAGAGCCGGCTCCCCGCCGAAGCGCCGCTCTACAACGAATACCACGCATTGCTCGTAAAGGTGGGCAAAGAGCACTGCAAGACCAAGCCGATCTGCACGGGCTGCCCGCTGGAAGAACTACTCCCCGATAGCGGACCGTGCTCGGCGGAGTGGTGAAAGCGGATTAATTGCAAATTGGTAATTGCAAATCGCAAAGTGCAAATTGAATGGAAGGACGCCAGAGGCTCGCTTGCGTCAATTTGCAATTTGCATTTTTCGATTTGCAATTTGCAATCCAAGCTCTCTCCGAGTTCTCCGTGCTTCCGTGGTGAAAGCAAGCCTTGCCCGTTGCGATAGAATGCAGACATGGCGGAAAACTCCAAACCAATCGTCGGACGCGGCGCCACGGTGAGTCCGGGGAATCGCTTCGAGTCGATTCACCTCGAAGACGACTATGAGCAGCTTGCCGGCGACGACGAACTTCTCACGGCCGAGCGGCGCGTGCCGACCCAGTTTTTCGTCGATGCGTCGCAATCGATCATCGCCAAGAACGATAGTCCCGACGTTTTCTTCGACTACAGCGTCAACGCCTACCGCGGCTGCGAACACGGCTGTGCGTATTGCTATGCCCGACCGGGCCACGAGTATCTCGGCTTCAACGCGGGAATCGATTTCGAAACTCGGATCATGGTGAAACTCGACGCCGCGAAGCTGCTGCGCGAGGAACTCTGCCGCTCCTCGTGGAAAGGGGAGCTCATCGTGATGTCGGGCGTCACCGATTGTTACCAGCCCGCCGAGCGACGCTTCGGGCTCACGCGCAGCCTCTTGGAAGTGATGCTCGAAGCGCGCCAAGCGACCGGCATCATTACCAAGAACGCGCTGGTGACGCGCGACGTCGACCTGCTCGCACAACTCGCGGCGATAAACCTGGTGCAAGTTCGCCTGAGCATCACCACGCTCGACCAAGAGCTCTCGCGCAAGCTGGAGCCGCGCACGTCGTCGCCGGCCGCGAAGCTCGCTGCCGTTCGCACGCTCAGCGCCGCGGGTATTCCGGTCGGCATTATGATCGCGCCGGTCGTGCCGGGGCTCAACGATCACGAGATTCCTAAAATCCTCGCCGCCGCGGCGGAAGCGGGAGCGCGGCGCGCCGGCTTCGTGCTCTTACGATTGCCTCACGCCGTGAAGCCGATCTTTCTCGATTGGGTGACGCAGAACTATCCCGACAAGCGCGATCGGGTCGAAGCGCTGATTCGCGATACGCGCGACGGCAGTCTCTATCAAACCGATTTCTCGGTACGACAACGGGGCACCGGCCGATACGCCGAACAGATCGCGCAGTCGTTCGCCGTGTTCGCGCGCAAGTACAAACTCGACCAGCCGATGCCGGAGTACGACTACTCGCTCTTTCAGCCGCCGCGCCCGGCGAGCGGGCAGATGAATTTGTTTTAGGAAGTGCTTACTGACCCCTCACCCCTGGCCCCTCTCCCGCAAGGGGAGAGGGGAACTACACAGCCGTAGCTCACCACTCTCGTCACTCACCACTCGTAGCTCACCACTCGTCACTCACCACTCGTCACTCACCACTCGTCACTCACCACTCACCACTCGCCACTCGCCACTCGCCACTCGCCACTCATCACTCGCCACTCATCACTCGCCACCTCTCTGCTACTTCTTCGCGGGCGGCTTCGTGGTCTGCTCCGCTTGCGCTCGCATGATCTCGCCACCGGCTGCCAACTTCACCGGCGGCGGAGGAGGCGACGGGAGAGGCTTCGGCGGGGCCGGAGGAGCCGGCGGCGGCGGCGGAGTGGTCGGCTTCTGTAGCTTCGTGATGCCGAAGTCGACGTGCCGGATATCCATGCCGCGCGTGATCGCCGCGGCGACCGTCGTCGTGGTCGTGGCCTTGGCATCGGCCGGCGTCTGCTCGCGAATGGTGTACTGGCCGAGATCGAGCCCCTTGAAGGTGTAGTTCCCCAAAGCATCGGTCCGGGCCGTCGCGACGACCGTGCCGACCGAATCGAGCAATTGCAGATGGATGCCGGCCGCGCCGAGTTCGCCGGCCTTTCGCAGGCCGTCGGCGTTGGCGTCTTGAAACACTGAGCCGGAAATCGACGCGTGGAAGAAGAACACGTCGCGTTGCAGGTTCGTCGTGGTCGTGTTGTTGCGAATGACGTCGGCCAGCGTCGTTTGCTCCAGCTTCTGTACGTCGGCCTTGGAAAACGTGTTCTGATACCAGAACCGGTCGCCGTCGCGCAACCGCGTAAACTGATCGACGAGGATTCTTGAGAAGAGTTCGCCGACGCTGCTGCCGGGCTGATGCTTCTCCGCGAGGCCGCCGACCCAGGCGTCGATCTTGTCGACCGTGCCGTACGCCGCTTGGAGTTGCTTCTGCAGTTCGACGTCGGACGTGATCTGCGCGAAGCTCGTTACCTTCTTCAAACCGTAGGCGGCCCGCATGTCGTTGTAGTCGGGCAGTCCGTGATCGCGACCGCGCTGGATATTGAGCGACGCAAGATCGAGCCCCCCTTGGCCGGGCGCACCAAAGAGGAAGTTGCGCACGTCGTCGACCACCTTGGTATCGATTTCTTCGGCCCGATCCGAGGCGAGATACTTGAGCACCGAATCGATGCCGGTCTCCTTGATCAATCCCGGATTAAAGAAGGCGTCGCGTAGCGCCACTGCTTCGCGCACTTCGTTGCCGTTGTTGTCGAGAAATTCGACGTCGGAGCCGAGCATGCTGTGGCCGATGCGGAACCCGACTGCGGCAAACTCGTTGGAGATGCCCGCATTCACGCCGGCGTTGTAGCCGGCGTACGACTTCAGCGCCCCTTCGCCGAGTAGGGCGGGGATGAACTCCTTATAGGTGATCACCTGTAGTTCGGCGATTACGATCCGGCGAGCTTGCTGGAAGATCTGCTCGTCGGTCAGCTTCGGATTGGCCTTCGCGATGCCGTCGGCCAGGCGATTGTGTTCGCGAAGGAACAACGTCTGCATGGAGATGAGCTCAATATTCTCATTCACGCGAATGTCGCCGGCGAGAAACGAGCCGTCGGCGGCGGTCGGCAGCAGGTTGCCTTCGCTTGTCTTCAATCGTCCGCCGGAGAACGTGCGAAGCGAAGCGGCCGTGGCGGCGTCGGAACCGTAGATCTGAGAGCCGTCGATGTAGGCCGTTATCGAGTTAACCTGCTGACGAATGTTGTTCACGCCGGTGCCGGTGGCCGAATCATACTGCGAGCGGGTCAGGCCGAGCGTTTGCGTGCCCGTGCTGTTCGGGTCGAACCAAGCGTCGCCGGTCGGCACGGCGATGTTGAACTTCTCGGCCGGCGTGCCGGTGTTCGTGAGGTCGACGTCGTGGTCGAGGAATTGTCCCCAGGCGTAGATAAACGCGCTGAGGTCGCGATCGTTCAGAATGGCCGAATCGGGATGCGCGGCAACGAGGTTGCTCACCAGTCGGGCGCTCGGCCGATCGGCGCCGGAAGGGTCGTCGACGCCGTCGGCATATTCGGCGGTCGACTTGCGCAGAAAGTCGGTGCCGGCCGAACCCCAGAGCGAGTTCGCGAGGTTGTTGCCGGTGCCGTCGTACGATTCGACCGTGGCGGTCATCCCCAGGCCGGTCAGGTCGACCGAGAAGTTGATCCGCTCTTCGAGCATCTCGGCGCCGAGTTTGCGAAAGGCGTCGCGCGGCCGAGAAACGGCTTGACGAAACGGTCGGCCGAGACGAGACATTACCGACCGAGCGAGCGAGTACGGATTCATGATGCGGCTCCCGAAGGTTCTTGGCTGAAGAAGAATTTCCCGCCGCGGCCGAAGGAGAAGTGCCGCGACGGACCAAGCAAGGCGAACGCCTCAGGGAAATAAACGGACGAGCTCGCCGGCATCTACAAGCATTGCTATTTTTTTCTGACAACCGCCGCGCCGCTACGCGGACATAGCTCTTCCCGAACCTCACGCCGAAGAAAGACACGCCCATGTCGAAGAAGAAAAAGAAGAAGCGCAAACGTCTGCGCGCGGAGCGCGATCGCGATGAAGGAAGCTACATCTGCGATGCATGCGGCGAAGAGATCGTCGTACCGATCGATCTCTCGGCGGGCGAAAGCCAGCAGTACGTGGAAGATTGCCCCGTCTGCTGCCGACCGAACGTGATTTACGTGGAGATCGACGAAGGAGGCGAAGCCCGAGTTTGGGCCGAAGCGGAATGAGAACGGAGAATTGCAAATTGCAAATTGGACGCAAGCGAGCCGCCGACGTCGTCTCCTTCAATTTGCAATTTGCGATTCTCAATTGCCAATTTTCAATCCGCCCCGTGTCCTCCGTGCCTCCGTGGTGAAAAATCCGTTCAAACAACGTCCTACGGCCGGCGTTTCAGCTCTTCCACGAAGTGCCGCAGTTGATCGTCGAGCGGCAATGCGGGCGGCGGGCCGTTCTTCTCTTCCGCGTACGGGCGGATCAGCGCCGCCGCACGTTCGGCCTCGGCCAACGCTTCCGACTTTCGGCCGGGCGCCCCGGCCAAGAACTCCGCCAGGCTTTGTCGCATCCGCGTTTCCCAATAGGCGTAGACAAAGTCTTTGGGAAACCGCTTCGTGAGCTCCGCGCACACCTTCACGCCCCGCCGATACACGGCTTCCGCCTCGCGATCATGATCGTCGGCCTGCATCGTGGCGATACGATGCAAAATGTGCGGCTGCTCGCCGACGTAAAGCGTGGTTTCGGGGAATTGCTGCGTGAGCCGTTCCGAGATCGCGAGCGCTTCGTACAAGAACTTCGACGCTACGTCGCGTTTTTCCGGCGGAAGGCGGCGCGGGTTGAAGTCGGAAAGGGCGATACTCAACTCGTGCGCATAGTCGGGGAGATCGGGAGACTCGTCACACAGCGCCCGCAGCAGCTTGGCGCTTTCGGCGAAGTCGGCGGTCTCCAAGTGAAACACGCTCGCATCCGCCGCCTTGGCCCGTTCGCGGTAGGAGCGCGCGAGCAACAACCGCGTCAGCCGATCGTTCGGACGCTCCTTGTGCAACGCTTCCAACAGCGAAAACGCCGCATTCAAATGCGCCGCGAGTTCGGCCGGATCGTCGCGCGGCGGCTTCGCATGTTCCGGGGGACGAGCATCGGGCGACAGTCCGTCGTCGTGCGGAGGACCTTCGCCGGGAGGACCGTCCATCGGACGACGATCGAAGCCCGGCGGCCCGAAAGGATGTCGTTCGTGCGGCGGCCCGCCGGGTCCCCCGAGCCCGCGCGGTGGCGGCGGCGGCCGATTCGAGTCTCCCAAACCGGGCGGACCGTCGAACCCTAACGGACCCCCGAAACCCGGCGGTCCGTCAAAGCCGGGCGGACCATGCCCCTCTTCCCGTCCGCGCGGACCTTGCGGGCCCAGGTGCTCGTGCTCGGCATGATGCATCCGCTGCGCGAGCGCCAGATGCACGCGCGCCAACTCGCGTCGCATTTCAAACGAATGCTGCGCGGCGTCCATCTTTTCGAGCTTCTCCAGCGCGCGCTCGTACGCGGCCTTCGCATCCGGGATGCGGTCTTGCACCCGTTCCAAGTCCCCAAGATCGGCATCGAGCACGGCCGCGGCCAAGGCAAACTCGCCGGCGGCCGATGGTTGCTCTTTCGCCAACTCCGCCAACAGCGCCGCTTCGCGCGTCCAAACGCTGCGGGCCTCTTCAAATCGGCCGACCTTCGCTTGAATCAGCCCGATGCGATGCATGGCCGACGCGGCTTGCCGGCGGATCTGCGGATCGTCGCCGCGCTCGGCGGCCAGCCGCAAGTAAAACGGCAACAACTCTTCGAGCGCGGCGGCCGTTTGCGGCGTGACGTTCGTGACGGTGCGGGCCACGTCGCCGGCCGACAGCGCGCCGTCGAGGTCTTCCGTCGCTTCCGTCGAAATGGCGCTAGCCCCGAGCGACCATGATCCGCGCGGCGCAAAACGTTCGAACACGGTATCGAGGGCCTCGAGCGCCGTGCGGCTCGTCGATTCCGCCGACCGTCGCGAGGCCTGCTCGCGCACGAAGGCTTCTGCCAAGTCGTCGTTGAGTCGCGTGGTGCGCCAATAGCCGACGGTCGACACCGCCGCCAAAAGCACCAGCGCCAATACGGCCGCGGCCAGCGCGGTCGCCGTCGTACGATTGCGTCGGCACCAACGCCAGGCCCGCTCCGCGGTCCCGAATTCGCGGGCCCGAATCGGCATGCCTTGCAGGAAACGTTCGAGATCGTCGGCCATCGCGGCGGCCGAGACATAGCGATCGTTCGGCTCGCGCGCGGTCGCCTTTGTAACGATGGTTTCGAAATCGCGCGGGATCGCAGGATCGATCTTTCGCAACCGCGCCGGCTCGCCGTGCGCGATCAAGCGCATCAGCTCCACATTCGAGCGGGCTTCAAACGGCGGCCGACCGCCGACGGCCTCAAACAGCGCCACGCCCAGGCTGTAGACGTCGCCGCGCGCATCGGACACGCCGTGCAAGCGCTCCGGCGGCAAATAGCGCAACGTGCCGGCCACGTGCGCCGTGGCAGTGACGTCCGACTCTAAAATCTGCGCGAGACCGAAGTCGGTAAGCCAAACGTGTTGCTGGTCGTCGATCAGAATATTGCCCGGCTTCACGTCGCGATGGAGCGTTCCTTCGTCGTGCGCCTGTTGCAAAGCTCGGGCCGCGTCGCGCCCGATGCGTGCCGCTTCTTGGGCCGTCGGCTTGGTCGCGGAGTGCAGCAGCCGGCGATCCCAACCTTCTCCATGGATGCGCTGCATCACGTAGTAATGCAAGCCTTCGTCGAAGCCGACGCCGAACACCGGCACGATGTTCGTATGATGCAGACGCGCCGCGATGCGCGCTTCTTGTTCGAAGCGTTCGACCCGTTTGGCATCGGCCAGCATCTGTTGCGGCAAGACCTTCAGCGCAACGGTGCGGCCCAGCGATTCCTGCACCGCTTCGTACACCACGCCCATGCCGCCCCGACCGATTTCGCGCACGATGCGATAATCGCCGAGCCGCTCCGGTGCGTTGCCGCGAAATCCGTGAACGACGGTCGGATCCGACGACGACTTCGTTTGCTCAATCGCCGCGATGGTCGGCAGCAACTCGATCAATTGCTCGGCGATTCGCGGATGACGGGCCGCAAACTCGCTCGGCTGCGGCGTTGCGCCGGTACGACAGATCGCCGTAAATTCTTCCACGACGGCGTCGAGCAAGTCGTCGTCGTCCAAAGCTTCATACTCGGCGGCGGGTGCTGATTTGGTCATGGCTGCAACCTACCGACGGCGACGACGTACGCCGTGTGCACCGCCGTTAGCGGCCGAGCGTTTGCGAATCGAGAAAGCCCGGCACGGCCGACAGTACTTTTTTCAACCGTTCCAAGGCCCGCACGTAACGAATGCTCGCCGCTTTGCGTTCGATGCCGAGCACCTCGGCGACTTCCTTGTTCGAAAGTTCTTCGAAGTGCCGCAGCGCGAGAATTTCGCGATCGGTCTCGTTCATTTCTTCCAAAGCTTGCGTCAGCGAGGCGGAGAGTTCGGCCCGCATCGCGGCCATGCTGGGCGACGAGAGCTTGCCGAGCAAATGAAACGAGAGCGATTGCGAAGTTCCGGCCGACACGCCGCCGCCGAGCGAACGCTCTCGTCCGGCATCGCGCATCTGCGCGCCGAGATGCCGGCGATGCAGGTCGACGAGCGTCTGACCGACGATCAAGCGGAGCCAGACGAAGAACGTCATCGGTTGCGCGGCTGCGAAGGCGTCGCGCCGTCGCACGGCATCGACGTACACTTCTTGCAGCACGTCTTCGGCGTCGATCCGACCGCGCAGGCGCGGATCGAGACGGAAGTGGACCATGCGCACTAAGCGGGGACGGAGTTCGGCAAACCACGCTGTAAACGCCTCCTCGTCGCCGGCGAGCACGCGCGCAAGCCGAGCCTCGTCCGCACCGGCGGCCGAGGCCGAGTCTTTCGCTTCGAGCGACTCACCGGAATTAGGAACGGACGCGGTCATCGGGCGTCTACAGAGTGTGCGAGGAAAACGATTCCCGACCGTCAATATTAGTCGAAAATCGGCGAATTGCGCAGTCCGCACCACCGGCACGCTTGCGAGCTCGTAAGGCCGTTAGATTCGACAACTCCCGGAGCCCTCGCCCCTCACCTTATTCCTCTCCCCCGATACGGCTTTCTGCACAACCATCGCATTTTCGGGGGCGAGGGGACCAAACGGGATTGGTTTTTCAAGGAACTCTGTAGACGCCCCGGCTGCCGGCACGTTCTTCCCTGTATCGGCCGTCGTCTGTCGGGGCGGCCGCATATCCGTCGGTTCCCGTCTTCCCCGATCTATCGAGGCCGTGATGAGCGTCGCCGAACGTTTAGCGCAGATCGTCTTTCATGACGACGGTTTCCTCTTCGACCCCGGCTCGGGCGAGAGCTACGTCGCCAATCCCACGGCCGTGGCGATCCTCCGCGGCCTACAAGAAGGGCGCGGCGAAGCGGCGCTGGTCGCCGACCTCACTTCGCGTTACAGCGTCGACCACGAGGAAGCCCGACGCGACGTCGTCGACTTTCTCTCCCGGCTGAAGAACTTCCAACTCGTATAGGCACGGCCATGATTCGTCGTTCCGATTTCGTCGTCGGCGTCTCCGGCATCAACGCCGCGGACAACCCCGGGCCCGGCACCGGCGTGGCCCGCAGCCTGCTGGAAGACGGCGCCTTGGGAGCCCGCGTCGTCGGGCTCGCGTACGACGCGCTTGAGCCGGGCATCTACATGGACTGGCTCTTCGAGCGCTCGTTCACCTTGCCGTATCCTTCCGGCGGCGGCGACGACTTTATTGCTCGACTGCTGGAAATCCAAGCGACGCACGGTCTCGACTTCGTCGTGCCGAATCTCGACGTCGAGCTGCCGCTCTACATTCGCTACGCCGACGAACTCGCGGCGGCCGGCATCCGCACGTTTCTCCCGACGATGAAACAGTTTCGCCTGCGCGGTAAAGACAAATTGCCCGAGGTCGCCGCCGCGCTCGACATCGACGTGCCGGAAACCCGCTTCGTCGCGAGCGAAGAAGCGCTCTTCGAGGCGTGCGAGGAGATCGGCTTTCCGCTGGTCGTGAAAGGGGCCTACTACCTGGCGCACACGGCCTATACGTATCTCGAAGCGGCCGGCCATTTCCGCGCGATCGCAGCCGAGTGGGGCTACCCCGTCATCGTGCAGAAGCTGGTGAAGGGGGACGAACTCAATTTGGTCGGCGTCGGCGACGGGGCAGGGGGTTCGCTCGGCAGCGTGGCCATGAAGAAGGTCTCCATCACGTCGCTCGGCAAAGTTTGGGCGGCCGTCACGCTCAAGAACCCGGCCCTCACCGCCGCCGCCGAGCGCTTCGTCGCCGGCACGCAATGGCGCGGGCCGTACGAACTGGAATGCATCGCCGATCCCGAAACCGGCAAGCTGTACCTCATCGAGATCAACCCGCGCTTTCCCGCGTGGTCGTACTTCGCCACCGGCGTCGGCGTGAACTTGCCGGGGCGCATGCTGCGACACACGCTCGGCTTGCCTTTGGACTCGACCGACACCTACGACGCCGGGCGCTTCTTCATGCGCTACACGTACGAGATGGTCACCGATATGAACTGTTTTCAGAACGTCGTGATGCGAGGAGAGACGCAATGAAGCGAGCCTACGAAAAGCCGTTTCTGATGAAGCTGCAGAGCCGGATGATGAACAAGCACGGCTTCCAGCCCGGTGCAGGGCGCCGCGTGCGCAAGCAGATCGAGGGAGCGAAGATCGCCGATCTCGTCGACGCGTACGGCTCGCCGCTGTTCGTCTATTCGGAGCGTTCGCTGCGTCGCAAATATCGGCAGATGCACTCGGCGTTCACCACGCGTTACCCGAACGTCGTCTTCGGCTGGTCGTATAAGACCAACTACCTGAAGGCGATCTGCGCCATCATGCACCAGGAAGGTGCCGTGGCGGAAATCGTCTCGAAAATGGAATTTGAGAAGGCGCAGGCCCTGGGGATTCCCGGCGACAAGATCATCTTCAACGGTCCGCACAAGCCGCTCGAGACGCTGGCCGCGGCGGTCGTCGCAGGCGCGACGATCAACATTGATCACCTCGATGAGATCAACGACCTGGAACACATGGCCGACCGGCTGGGCCGCACGATCGACGTCGGCATCCGGCTGAACATGGACGTCGGCATCCATCCGCAATGGTCCCGGTTCGGCTTTAACCTCGAGTCGGGCCAAGCGATCGATGCGGTGAAGCGCATTTCGCGCGGCGGTAAACTTCGGCTTACGGGGCTGCATTGCCACATCGGCACCTTCATCACCGACGAAACGGCCTACGCGCGCCAAGTCGAGAAGCTCGTGGCGTTCGCCTACCAAGTGCAAGCCGCCTTCGGCTACGAGATCGACTCGATCGACATCGGCGGCGGCTTCCCATCGCGCAGCAAGCTGAAGGGCACCTATCTCTCGCCCGACGTCTCCGTGCCGAGCATCGACGATTACGCGGAGCAAATCTGCGACGCGCTGCGCAACTCGCTCCGGCCGGGACACTTTCCGACGCTGGTCATTGAAGCAGGCCGGCACTTGGTCGACGAGGCCGGTTACCTGATCACGACGATTCAAGCGACGAAGCGCCTCGCCGACGGCACGCGGGCGTACGTGGCCGACGCCGGCATCAACTTGCTGTTCACCTCGTTCTGGTACAAGTTCCACGTCGAGGTCGATCGCGAAGTGTCGGGCGCGAACGAACTGAGCGTCGTGTACGGGCCGATGTGCATGAACATCGACGCCATCGACGATGGGCTGCAACTCCCGCCGCTCGAGCGCGGACACCGGCTGATTTTCTCGCCGGTCGGGGCGTACAACAACACGCAATGGCTGCAATTCATCGAGTATCGCCCAAACGTCGTGCTCGTTTCGGAAGCCGGCGAAGTCGAACTGATTCGGCAACGGGAAGACCTGAGCGATATCGAGCGCCGCGAAGTGCTGCCGACGCGGCTGATGCTCAACCGTGATGAAGCGGCGTTCCTCGAAGAACTCCATCGCGAGGCATAAGCGTCTGTAGGGAACGCCCTCCGTGGCGTTCCGCAAGGCGAGCGTCGAGCCGTGAGGCCGACGTGCCTGTGACGAAAACCAATAACCAATGACCAAGCACCAAATTCCGAACAAATAACAAGGACCGAATGACCGAATCGCGCGGCAGCGCACATTGAAGTTTCGATCATTGGTACTTGTTTGGAACTTGGTGCTTGGTCCTTGGAATTTCGACCGCCGCCACGCTGACACACCCATGACGAACCTACTTCAACCACTCCGTTCCACGTTCGCCGTCGTTCAAGGCATCGTCCGCAGCTATGCGGAGATCTTCTTTCTGAGCCGCGCGGCGGTCGGGTTCGTGCTCGTCGTCGGCACGCTTTTGAATTGGCGAATCGGGGCCGCGGGATTGTTGGCCGTCGTCGCGGCGTATGCCTTCGCACGGCTCATCCGCATGGATGCCCGAGCCTTGCAATCGGGCTACTACACGTACAACCCGTTGCTGGCGGGCCTTTCACTCGGCGCCACGCTCACGTGGTCGTGGCCGACGGCGCTTTTGATCATGGTCGCCGGCGTGCTGACGTTTCTGCTCACGGCCGCGATCGTGCATCTCTTCCGCTTCTACCTGAATCTGCCGGCGCTGAGTCTGCCGTTCGTCGTCGGCAGCGCCATCATGCACACGGCCGCGCTGCGGTACAGCAGCCTAGGGCTCAACTCGCGCAAGCTCAGCGAGCTGATGTCCGACGATTTCGGCCTGCCGCTCGTGATCGTCGGGTTCTGCAAGTCGCTCGGGGCGATCGTCTTCGTGCCGAGCGTCGCCGTCGGAGCGATGTTTAGTTTGCTGCTCGTGATCCGGTCGCGGATTCTGTTCGGGCTCGCCGTCGGCGGATACCTGCTCGGCACTTCGCTGCGCGCGATGTTGCTCGACAATCCGGAGCAGGCCTATCTCGACGTCTACAGTTTCAACTTCCTGCTGATTGCCATGGCCGTCGGCGGCGTGTTTCTTGTGCCGTCGGGGACCAGTTTCCTCATCGCGGCGGCGGCCGTCTGCTGCTCGATCGTTCTGGTCGACGCCGTGCAGGTGTTCGGCTATTTCTTCGCGGTGCCGGCCTATACGCTGCCGTTCAACTTGGTGACGCTCGGCGTGCTCTATACGCTCGGCGTGCAACAATTCTCCGGCCTTGCGAAGGTGATCGGCACGACGCCCGAGGAAACCATGGAGAACGATCTGGCCGCGAAGCGCCGCTTTGCCGACGGCGGGCGGACGCTGTCGCTGCCGTTCTTCGGCGGCTGGACGGTGTGGCAAGGTTTCGACGACGAGTGGACCCATCAAGGCCCTTGGCGCTACGCCTACGACTTCGTGATCACCGGCGACGACGGCCGAACGCACGCCGGCGAAGGCTTACAGCCGCGCGATTACTTTTGCTTTCGCAAGCCGGTGCTTGCGCCGTGTCGCGGCCGCGTAGTGAAGGTGGTCGACGATTTGCCGGACAATGCGATCGGCCGGGTCGACAAGTTACACAACTGGGGGAACCACGTCGTCGTGCACGACGAGCGCGGCTTCTACGTCGAGCTGTCGCACTTCGCACAAGGTTCGATCGCCGTTGCGGTCGGGCAACAGGTCGAGCGTGGACAGTTGCTCGGCCTTTGCGGCAACTCCGGCTACTCGCCGCAGCCGCATCTGCATATTCACGTACAGGCGACGGAGCAGGTCGACGGCGGCACGCTGCCGTTTGCATTTGCACGGTTCCGCAGCGGCGGCATGTTCCACGCTCAAGCGCGGCCGGAGAAGGGGACCGTGGTCGAACCGGCCGTCGTCGACGATCGGCTCGACGCCGCGATGGAATTTCTGCTCAACGACGTCGTGACGTACGACGTCGTGCATCATGGTCGGCCCGCCGGCAGCTTGCGGCTCGAAGTGAAGATGGCGATCGACGGCACGCTCTATCTCGATTGCCCCGGCCGCGGCAAGCTTTACTTCGGGAAGCTCGACGGCACGTTCTACTTCTATCGTCTGGAAGGGCGCGATCCGTTGCTCAGCTTGCTCTTTGCGGCGATCCCCCGGCTACCGCTGGTGCGCGGCCGACATAGCGTATGGCGCGATTGCATTCCGGTCGGTTTGGCGACGCGCGGCCTGCGGCGTTGGCTGGCCTGGGGCGCGGCGCCGCTTTTTGCACCGGCGGCGCGTGTCGAGACGTCGCACCGTTACACGTCGGCCGACATGATTGAAACGACGCTCCATTTGCCGCTCGGCTTGGGCGTGCGTACGGCCCGGGTCGAGCTTGACGCACGCTACGGGATCGGCGCCGTCGTCTGTGGCGCGTGGGAACTGCGCGTGCGCAAGGCCGAGCCGGTCGACGTGGTGCGCATGCCGCACGAAGAATTGCTCCCTGCCGAGCTCCCAGCCGTCGACCCGACGGATGAATCATACGAATTAATCGTCGGCGCCCGTTAAAGGATCGTTACCATGCGACACTTATCCGTACTCCTTCTCTTCGCAGCGACGATGCTGCCGACCATGGCACGAGCCGATGCCGTACAAGATGCCCTCGTAAAATCGTACGAAGCGGAGCGGTCGCAGCAGTACGACGAAGCGGTCACCGCGCTCTTGAGCGCGCGGAAGCAAACGTACTTGGTCAACATGCGGCTCGGCTGGCTGCATTATCTGCGGGGCGACTACGCGTCGTCGAAGCAGTTCTACCAAGCGGCCATGCGCATGGCGCCCAAGTCGGTCGAGCCGCGGCTCGGCTACACGCTCCCCTTGATGGCGGAGCAGAAGTGGCAAGAAGTGGAAGCCGTCTGTAAGACGATTCTCGGTAACGACGCCCACCAATACACGGCCGCACTCCGGCTGACTACCGCCTTGCGCATCCAAGGCAAGTTTCGCCCGGCCCGCGACCTGAACGCCGGGATGTTGGAACTGTATCCGACCGACGTCAGCTTCTTGGCCGAACAACTGGTCTGCAGTGCGGCGTTGAAGCAATTGGACGTGAAGCAACTGATCGAAGCGATCCTCGCCCTCGATCCGGAAAATGCGACGGCCAAGGCCTATTTGCCGACGGTCGCGTCTCGCAGCAAGTGACGCTCGAGCCCGAACACTTCCACCTCCACGCCCGGCGAGCCGCACACGTGGTCGGGCCGCGCGGCATCGATGCCGAAGTCGTGGGGATCGAACAGGTTGCAATACCACGGCCGCGGAGCTTCGTCGCCGATGATCTCGGCCGCCGCAACCGGATAAGGCCGATGATGGACCTGGCCCGTAAACAATCGCCCGTCGGCCGCGGCGGAGTACAAGAGATAACGCTCGACCAAGAAGAACTCGAGCGTCTCCGGTCGGGCCGCGGCCGTATCTCGCTGCAAGGCGTAAGTCACGTCGCAACGTAGCGAAGTCGAACGCACCGCGGAAGCGTACGCAATACGATTGCCCGCGCACTCGGCGCTCATCCGGGCGTGACGATACGGCAGATGAAAGAAAGTTCGTGCCGTCCACACGGCCAACGCCTGATTGCAATCGAGCGAGTAGAACCAAACGCCGGGCGTGCCGGCCTCGTCGTGCACGTAGGTGCGCACGTTGAGTTCCAAAAAGTTGGAAATGCCGGGCACGGCCGGCAAACCGCGCGGGCGAATATTGCGCATGAAAAAGGGAACGACGCCGACGTAGGCAGAGCCGGCGAGCGTGTCGACGTACAAACCTTTCGGCAACGTGCGCTGAATGCGCTCCGGCTCGACGCGCCAATGCGCGAACAACAGATCGGTCCACGTTTGATACATGGCGGGCCGACCGGCGGGGCGATGCTGCAAGCGGCGCCGTACTTCCCACGTCGGCACGTTTCGAACGGCGTCAGGCATCGCGATGAACCGTTCCCGGCGAGAAAGCCGGCATGCAGACGGCGATGTATTCGGCGCCTTCCGGCCCCGGCGTGCTGTAGCGAATCCACTCGCCGGCATGTGCAATAATCGCCTGACCGGCTTCGACGTCGACTTCTCCTTCGCGCGTCGCCACGTGCAGCGTGCCGCGCAGCACCACGGTGTACTCGTCGAACTCCGGCGTCTGTCCCGGCTCGCTCCAGCCCGAAGGGCTGATCATCCGCGCGACGCTCGCCTGCGTCGTGCCGCTGGCGATGCGGCCGACAAACTCTTGGATGGTCTTGGTCGGCGTGCCCGCCGCTTCGATGATACGCGGGGCCGTGATCAGCTTGGGCATGACGCACCTTTGAGAAAGTAGGCAACGAGCGACGTAACGACGGCGGCAACCGTATTATTCACCTCGGCCGATGCGTCGCCAGTGTGGGCGGTCGTTCGGCTCAAATACCGCCGCAGGAGCGGGCGTTTCGGTCCTTGACGCAATTCGGGCCGCGGTCGACAATCGAAGATTCGGTCCCGCCCAGCGCATTCCCACCCATCGGCGCACTCGCGTCGCACACCCGGATTTAAGCGTTCAATAGCATGGCTCGTAATCGCATCGGCATTTGGTTTATCGGCGCCAAGGGAGGCGTCGCCTCGACCGCTATCGTCGGCTTGTTGGCTTTGAAGAAGGGACTCACCGCGACGACCGCGCTGGTCAGCGAGCTGCCGCAATTCAAACGGCTCGAGCTCGTCGACTGGAAAGACTTGGTGCTCGGCGGCCACGAGATTCGCGACATCTCCAGCTACGACGAAGCGATGCGCATGAGCACGGAAAGCCGCGCGATCGACGGCGGCCTCATTGCGAAGCTCAAGCCCGACCTCGACAAGCTCGATAAAGTGATCCGCCCGGGCACCGTGGCCCACAGCGGCGGCACGATCGAAGGCTTCGCGATGCCGAGCCTGCGCACGAAGGAAGCGAAGAACGAATCGCCGCGCGCCGCGATCGATCGCCTGCAGGCCGACTTGAAAAAGTTCGCCGACGAGAACAAGCTCGCGCACGTCGTGGTGATCAACGTCGCCTCGACCGAGCCCCCCTGCGATGTCGCGCAGTTCCCCGCGAAGTGGAGCGAACTCTCCAAGCTGCTCGACAAGCCGAAGAAGTGTCCGCTGCCGGCCAGCTCGCTGTATGCCATTGCGGCGCTCGAGCTCGGCTACTCGCATTTGAACTTCACGCCGTCGCTCGGCTCGAGCTTGCCGGCCATCGACGAACTGGCCCGTGAAAAATCAACGCGGCACATGGGCTACGACGGCAAGACGGGCGAAACGCTCTTGAAGAGCGTGCTCGCGCCGATGTTCGCTCGCCGCAACTTGAACGTCATGAGTTGGGTCGGCCACAACATCTTCGGCAACATGGACGGCAAGGTCCTCGACGACCCGGCCAACAAGAAAGCCAAGGTCACGAGCAAAGACCGACTGCTCGGACAGATTCTCGGCTACCCGCCGCAGACGCTCGTGAGCATCGAATACATCGCCAGCATGGGCGATTGGAAAACGGCCTGGGATCACATCCACTTCCAAGGCTTCCTCGGCACGCCGATGACGTTTCAATTCATCTGGCAAGGTTGCGACTCGCTCCTAGCCGCGCCGCTGGTGATCGACCTGGTGCGCTTCACCGAACGCGCCTGGCGCAACGGCGACGTCGGCACGCTGACGTTCTTGGCGAGCTTCTTCAAGAGCCCGCTCGGCACGCCGGAACACGACTTCACGGTGCAGTTCCAAGAACTCGAGAAGTGGGCCGCGGCGGTGAAGTGAACGACGTCGAATTTGCCGACGTTGGGCAGTCTTGCTAATTTGAATGTAGCCCCTGGAGCCAAATGATGAGTTCCGATGCTGGTTACTTGCCCGTCGATCTGCAATCACTTGTTCAGCGTGAAATGTCGTACGGCGGATATGCGTCGTCAAACGACCTGCTGCGCGACGCTTTGCATTACTGGGCGGAACATCGCGACACGATCCGTGCGCTCGACGAAGCTTCCGACCAAATCGCAGCAGGGCTCGGAACGCCGCTCGCAGAATTCAAAGAGGAGTTTCGTAAGCGAAACGGGATTCCGTCGGAATGAGCAAGTATCGCGTCATTGTCTTGCCGCGAGCTCAAGAGGATGCGCAGCGAATATTCAACTGGCTCCGAGAACATTCCGAACAAGGCGCCGCCACGTGGCTCGCCGAGTTCTTTTCATCGACGGATGTTCTCGAGAATTCACCGGAGAGTTGGTCGGTCGCGGATGAAAGCCCGCACAAAGGCCATGTCATTCGCCAGTTGATTTTTCGCACGCCGCACGGCCGGCCATATCGCATGTTGTTTCGCGTTGAGCAGCAGGTGGTTCACGTCATGCATGTCCGCGGACCCGGCCAGCCGCCGATCTAGCTGCGGCTCGACGGGGGCTAAATAGTCGCTCGCTCCGTCCGCGCTATTACCCCTCTTTATTAAACGCCTTCAACAGCCGGCGGCCTTTGAAGAGAGCGTAGACGTGTGCCGGCCCCAGCGTTCCGCCGGGCACCGGTAGCGAAAACCATTCGCTGTGGTCGTCGGCGATCACCAGCACGCCGGGCCGCCCGTCGTGCACGGCCGTGGCAATCGCGAATTGCTCGCCAAAGAAATGCCCCCAAAGTGCGAGCTCCGGCTTGTCGTAACCTTGGTTCTTCAGCGCGCCGGCCACGTTCGTCCAAGCGTCGGCCTGATCGGGCGACAGTTCTTCGACCGGCGTCTCATAAATCTCGCCGTGCTCGGAATCCATGCCGGCATAGAGGGCGTAAATATCGTTCGGCGGCAGATCCTGCAGATCGATCTGCAAGGCGTTGGTCGTGGGCCCGGCGAGGCCGACGCCGCCGACCGTTTTCGCACCGCGCTGGTATTCGTACACGAACAAGAAGCAGGTCACGGGGTCGACATAGCCGGGCCAAAATTGCTTGGTCGTGTCGATCAGCTCCAACGTATCAGGAGCGACGCCGAACCGCGTCGGCTGGGCCATCCAAGCCGCGAGGTCTCCTTCGGCGCGGGCCTCGGGGGTGCGGAAACTCGCATCGAGCTTGTCGAGCGCGCCGAGTTCTTCTAGGTAGTGCAGGGCCCGAGTGCGGACGACCGGCTGCTTGGCCAAATCGATGAGCCGGTCTCGCCCCTCGTCCTCGCCGAGCTTGGCCAGCGCCGCGGCCGCCTCGGTCTGCAGCCGGCGATGCGGCAGCTCTAAAACCTGCCGCAACTTGCCGACCACGGCAGGGTCCCCCGTCAGGGAGAGCGTATCGCACAGCGAGACCATGAGCGCGACCGCTTCGTTGACAATGGTGCTTAATTCCTGCGGCGTTTTCGCGTATTCCGAGGGCTTTTCCTCGATGCGCGATAAGCGCCCGACCAGCGCCCCCAACAGGCCGGAGAGCTCCACGGCGCGCGCTTTGGCAGGATGTTCGGGGAGCACTTCGCGGCGCGTCAGGAAATTGGCGAGGTCGAGAACGGCCGGAGCCAGGGCCGGGCTGGCGACCGCGTCGAGCAATCTGGGAAATAATGCGGCGGCGCCGGCCAGCGGTTGCGTGCGCGGTTGGAAGAGGGGAACCAGCGCGAGCAGCGACTGGCGATCGTCGGCCGGCGGATCGGCGGCGACCAGCTCGGCCAGAGCGCCGGCGGCCGGCGGGTAACCGTCGATGGCGAGCGTGCGCAAGATCGGCAAACGGAGCGCCTCGCAACCGGCCGCATGGTACCAAGCGACCAGCCTTCGAACGGCGTCGGGCGGGAGCGCCAGTTCCGGCTCGCGCTGCAGCCAGGGTTGCGCGGAATGCTGCAAAAACAGGGCTAAAACCTGCTCTCGACCGTCGGCCGCGGGAGGTTCGGCGCTGAGCACGGCGAGGAATTCGTCGGCCGCTTCCGTGTCGCCGAGCTCGGTCTCGCGGAGGGTTTCGCCGATCGCGGCGCGGCGCTCCTGCTCCAGCGCGCCGTAGCGCGGCAGGTCGGCCAAAAGTTGGTTCCAAACGTCGTTGAGTTGTTCTTCATTCATGACCTCATTTATAACGCCGAGCGAGGCCGAGCAAAACCGGCGACGCGCGCGACCTGCGCGCTCGTTGCGCGACCATCACGCGCTACAAATCTTTCACACGGTGCGAACTTCTCTTGACGCAAGCGCGGGAAACCTGCTTCAATCGCTTTTGTCGTCGTGCACAACGTGTGTTCGACGATCAACTATTGTTGGACGTGACGAACGCTTGCAACGGTTCGCGCAGGTGAAGGCAACGGCGACACGGATGTCGCGACGCGCTTTCGCCGGCGAAACGGACGCCGGGTTCTCAGGTCGAAGCGGTCTTCCTCCCTCGGGCTCTCGGGAAGGCCGTTTGATTGCTATAAGGGAGTCCGAATTTTTGGAAGGAATCTGTGACCATGGCCGCTGCCAAGAAGCCCGCTGCTAAGACCGCCAAGCCCGCCGCCAAGCCTGCCCCGTCGACCAAGACGAAGGGTCCGGCCAAGAAGGGCAAGAAGTAGTCCGCAAGCGCGGAGCTTCTGACGACGCGATTGTGCCCGTAGGATCCCCTCCTCGGCGAAATCGCACTTGATACAACGAGAGAGGCCGACGGGCCGATGCTTAGGCATCGCCCCGCCGGCCTGTGTTGTTTGATGGGGGAGCCGTAGGATGGGTCGAGCCAAGCGAGGCCCACGCGGAATCGAGCGGATTTCGCGCCCAGACGCGAAGACGCAAAGATCGCTGCCGATGGTGTGAACTCCTTGACCGATCCCTCTTGGCGTCTTTGCGTCTTGGCGCGAACTCTGCCCGGCTTGCCTTCGGCCGCCGAGTTCTTTGGATCGCGAATCCCCGCGCGGTACGATGGCGGGCATGAACGGCAAACCCTTCACACGTCGCCTGCGTCATTTATTCATCGGCCAAGCTGCGCTCTTAGGCGTTTGCTTGATCTGCTTCTGCATGCGTTGGGGATATGCGAGCCTGCTGGCCTATGCGACCGCGATTGCCTTGGGCGCCTTCGGAGTCGTCGGTCGATCGACGATGGAAATTGCCTTCATCGCGTTCGCATTGATCTGGCTGCTGATTGCCGGGTGCGTTTTGTTCGCCGTGCTCATGACGGCGGCGGCGTAGGGTGGGTCGAGCAAAGCGAGGCCCACGCGGCAATCGATCCGTAATTACATGTCGCCGCGCCGTCGACGAAGTAACATCGCCGCTAAACTCGCGCCCGCCGAAGAAATAAGTAATATCCAGCCGAGATACCATCCGCCGATCGCGGCAACATTCACGACGCCTTTCCACAGTGGGTAGTCGTAGCCCCACCCATCCCAAACCACTTGGGACCAGATAACGAGCCCTAGAGAGGCCGTTGCCAGCGCGAACGAGACGTTCTGCAGTATTTGGACGGCCTTCATGTGAGTCATCTTAGGAAACGATGTCCGTCGGTCCAAATTGCGAACGCCCGAATGCCGCGCACTCAATAGCCCGACAGTGCCAAGTTGGAGGAATTCGCGTCGGCTGCCGCGATCTTTGCGACTTCGCGTCTGGGCGCGAAATCCGGTCGGTTCCGCGTGGGCCTCGGTCTCGCTCGACCCACCCTACGGACTCTGTTCCGCGAAGTGCCCGAGATTTGACGAATTCGGCCATCCCTGATAGGGTTAGGGCTGTTGTTTCGGGCGTCTCCTTGGTGAAAGATTTGAGTTGGGGGGCGCCGGCCGCGCCTGTGCGCACAATCGCTTGATCTGCCGCGTCGCCAGTCGATGCCGGTTTCGGGTCAGCGATGTTTCGCTGCACGCACCGCCTCTCCTTACTCCTCTCTCCCCATAGATCTGCATTGACAACTAACGACGGACCCGAGCCGCAAGACCCGAACAATTCATCTGGTGATCGCCCGCCGCGCAAGCGACGTCGTGGAGGCCGCGGCCGTGGTCGCCGCCCTGAAGGATCGCCACCTTCCTCCGGACCATCGTCCAACGGCCCATCGTCCTCGGGCACACCTTCCTCGGGCCCCGCATCGTCGGGCACACCTTCGGCCGGACGACGTCCGCCGCAGGGTCGCCCGCCGGAACAAGGTCGCCCGCCGCGCCGCACTCCGCCGCCGCCGCAACACACGGGTCGCGAGCCGCCGGTGACCGATTGGCTGGAAGATCTCGATCACGATCTGATCGACGATCACGACGACGTTCGTCCCACGACTCCGCCGCCGAGGCCGCCGCGGCGCGACGACCGCCCGCCGCGCAGCAATCGTCCGCAAGGACAGCAACCTGAAGGGGGCAGTCGCCCGCAGGGGCGCTCGCAGGAAGGGCGCGCTCCGGAAGGTCGTTCGCAAGAACGTCGCCCGGCTCGTCCGCCGCAAGCTCGATCGCAAGAGGGACGACCGGCAGAAGGTCGGCCTCCGCAGGGTCGCACGTCGGAGGGACGTCCGCCGCAGCGCCCGCCCCAAAGTCGCCCGCCGCAGAGCCGGCCGCCGCAAGGCTACACGGCGTTTGTAGATTTCGACGACGATGAGGAAGAAGACGATCTTTCGCCGCCGCCGGCCCCGGCCCGCGCGCCGGAAGCTCGCCGCAGCGACGTACCGCCGAGCCGGCCTCGTCCGCCGGCCCGACCGCGCGACGATTACGAACAAGGCGCGGCCCCTCGGGATGCCGCACCTCGGGATGCCGCGCCGCGTGAAGCAGGCTCGCGCGACGCCGAACCGCGTCGCTCGGAACCGCGTCACTCCGAGCCCCGTCACTCAGAACAGCGCCGCTCCGGCAATCGCCGACCCGAGCCGCCTCGTTCGACGGAAGGTCGTCCCGCCGAACCGCGCGCCGCGGCGCCGCGCATCGACGACGTCGAACGACCGAGCGACGCTCCCGCCGAAGAAATTCGCGCGGATGTTCGCCCTGAAGAAACACGTTCGCCGCCGCCTCGTCGGCGCGAGGAAGAAGGCCGCCGCGAAGGTCGCAGCGACCGGGAAGGACGTCGCGAGGGACGCGGCAGCCGTGAACGCGGCGGACCCGACCGTGGGCGCGATCGCGACCGCAAGCCCGGCGGCGACCGGGGCGGGCGCGGCAAGTTCGAATCGGAATACGACGCCCACGACATCGACGACATGGAAGCGCCGGCCCCGCGCGCGAAAGTCGAGCGAACGGAAAAGACCTACACCGGCGGCTTCTCCACGATGGGCCTCTCCGACGTGATGATGAGCGCCTTGGCCGACGCCGGCTACGAAGAGCCGTCGCCGATTCAAGCCGGGCTCATTCCCCGGGCCCTCGCCGGAGTCGACGTGCTCGGCCAAGCGCGCACCGGTACCGGCAAGACGGCCTCGTTCGTCGTGCCGATTTTGGAAGCGCTCGAAGCGCACCACGCCCACGCCGCGCCGCAAGCCATCGTGCTGGTGCCGACGCGTGAGCTCGCCGTGCAAGTGAAAGACGAATTCGAAAAGCTGGCCGTCGGTCGCAAGTCGAGTATTCTCGCCGTCTACGGCGGCAAGCCCATTCGCCAACAAGTCGAACGCTTGAAGAGCGGCGTCGAAGTCGTCGTCGGTACGCCCGGGCGCGTGCTCGATCACTTAGCGCGCGGCACGCTGCAACTCAGCTCGCTGAAGCTCGTCGTGCTCGACGAAGCCGACCGCATGCTCGACATCGGCTTCCGACCCGACATCGAAAAGATTCTGCGGAGCTGTCCGCAATCGCGGCAGACGCTGTTGCTCAGCGCCACGGTGCCGCCGCCGGTCGAGAAGCTGGCGCGGCGCTACATGCGCGAGCCGGAATCGATGAACTTCTCGCCGACCGACGTGTCGGCCGACACGATTGAACAGTTCTACTTCACGGTCGACACCGACAAGAAGTTCGACCTGTTGATGAAGCTCATCGCGCGGGAAAACCCGACGCAGTCGATCATCTTCTGCCGCACGAAGCGCGGCACGGAGAAGATTCACCACCACTTGCAAAAGAAAGTGGAAGGCTCGGCCTGCATCCACGGCGACCTTTCGCAAAGCGTGCGCGATCGCGTGATGTCGGCCTTCCGCGAAGGGCGCGTGAAGCACTTGGTGGCGACCGACGTCGTCGGCCGCGGTATCGACGTGAGCAACATCTCGCACATCATCAACTACGACGTGCCGGCCTTCTGCGACGACTATGTCCATCGCGTCGGCCGTACCGGGCGCATGGGCCGCGAAGGCGTAGCCTACACGTTCGTCACGCCGGAAGAGGGCGGCGAGCTCACGCGTATTGAAATGCGCATCGACAAGCAGCTCCGCCGCGACGAAATCGAAGGCTTCGAAACCACGAGCCGCAAGGCCCGCGACAACATGGAAGCCGCTCAAGCCGCCGCGCAGGCCGCGAGCACGAAGTACATCACGAGCGACGTCGGCTTCGAAGCGGAAGCGCCCGAAGGGGGCCCGCCGAAACCGCCGCCGAAGAAGAAGTACCGCCGGGCGCTGTAACGGCAATGCCAATGCTGAATGCTGAATGCAGAATGCCGAACGACAAACAGTCCTTCCGCTGTTCCGCATTCAGCATTCGGCATTCAGCAATTTTTCTTGCCCTGTGCGTCTACGCCTCTGTGGCTCCTCTCCGTGCCGCCGAGCCCGCCGCGCTCGATCCGGACGTGGCCCGCGCCGCCGGGTTTCGCGTTCTCCAGAGCAAGCATCTCACGCTCTACACCGACGTGCCGTCGTCGCCGGCCGTCGACGAGTTGCCGCAAGTGTTCGACGCCGCCGTGCCGCAGTGGGCCGAATACTTCGGCATCGATCCGGCCAAGCTCGCCGACTGGCGGATGCGCGGCTTCCTCATGCAAAGCCGCGAACGTTTCGCAGCCGCCGGCCTGGCGCCGAAAGAGTTGCCCGATTTCAAAAACGGCTACTCCGGCGGCCACGATCTTTGGCTCTACGATCAACCGAGCGACTACTATCGCCGGCACTTGCTGCTGCACGAAGGTACGCACGGCTTCATGAACACGCAGCTCGGCTCCTGCGGCGCCGGATGGTATATGGAAGGGGTCGCCGAATTGCTCGGCACGCACCTTTGGGCCGAAGGCAAACTCACGCTCGGCGTCGTGCCGCGGCACAAAGCAGACGTACCGCTCTGGGGCCGCATCGCGCTCGTCAAAGCCGAAATCGCCGCCGGCCGGATGCGGGGCATCGACGACATCGTCAACGACGCCGTGCCGAGCTTCACCGACAACGAATCGTACGCCTGGTGTTGGGCCTTGGCGACGTTTCTCGACGGCCATCCCCGCTACCGCGCGTCATTCCGCGCGCTGCAGAAGTCGGTGAACGATCCGCAATTCAACGCCGCCTTTCGACGTATCTACGCCGCCGAACTCGCCGAACTGCGCCGCGAGTGGCTCGTCTTCGCGAATGACTTGGAATACGGCGTCGACGTACCGCGCGCGGCGATCACGTTTTCCTCCGGCCGCCCCCTCGCACCGGCCGGCGCCAAGACGACGATCGCCGCCGACCGGGGCTGGCAATCGTCGGGCGTGCGCCTCGAAGCAGGGCGGAAGTATCGCATCCGCGCCGTCGGCCGCTACCAAATCGCCTTGTCACCGGTCGACGCTGCCGCCGGCACGAGTACGCAAAAGCCTTGGCCGTGCGAGCCCGGCGGCATCACGCTCCGCTACTACCGCAGCCGCCCGCTGGGCATGCTGTTAGGCGCCGTGGAACCCGACGCCCCCGCGGCAGGCGTTTCACCGGCGACGCTTCCGCCGGCGATGCTCCAACCCGCGATGCTTCAACCTATCGGGCTCGGCCTCGACACGATCATCGAGCCCTCCACGGCCGGCACGCTCTACCTCCGCGTGAACGACTCCAACGGCGAACTCCACGACAACGCCGGCGCGCTCACCGTCGAGATCGTTCCGAGCCCGTAGTCGTTATCGCGCGCTCGTTTGGTTCCCCTCGCCCCTTGCGGGAGAGGGGCCAGTGGTGAGGGGTAAGGGACTACAGCGCCCTACTTATCCTCCGGCGCATACGTCGCTCGCGTCGTCGATTTCAGCCAGATCACCGGCGTCTTCTCGTCGCTCGCCACGAGGAACCGACCCTCCCAGGCTTCGTCCTTATACTTGCCGGTCAGCCACTTCACCTCCTTATTCGCCGAGTCGAACTCGTACGTCCCTTCGCCCACCATCCGACCGCCGGGCAGGTGCACCGTGTACTTCCCGCCGGCCTCCAAGACGAAGTGGCCGAGAAAAATCGGCGGCCGGTTCGAAGCTCCGTAGGAGCGAATGTTGTAGCGCCCCATACTCGGCTCGGTCGGTTCGGCCGCCGCCGCCGCGCACGGCAAGAGGAACATGAGGCAGCCGAGAACAGTACGCAAGGTCGGCATCGGAAAGCTCCGGGACAGAGTTAAGCACCGCTTCGTAGTCCGTCATCAGACCATCCGCGCGGCACGTAATGCAACTTTAAAAAGCTACTTGCGCGGCGGCGACCGGGTCCCCGACCAACTTCGTGTCGCGGCCGCGCCAATCTGCACGCCGCGGCATTCCGCACCGACGGCGCGTTTCTTCGTGAAATACCCGTGCTAAAATCGACGGGCGATACCGCACGCACTCCCCCTCGCACATGACACGCACACCTAATGGCAAACATCTTTGAAGCGATCACCAAACGCTTGGTCGAGGCCTGGCGATCCGACGAGCCGGGCGGGCGCCGCAGCGCCTTCGCTTGCCGCTGCGAACGCCCCGTCTTTTTTCACAACAGCTTGTGCCTCGGCTGCAAAGCGCAGTTAGGCTACGCGCCCGAGCTATTGCAAGTGCGCTCGATGGAGCTTGCCGAAGCGCCGGGCACGTGGAAGCTCGACGGCGAGGATCTAGAAGAATCGACGACCTGGAAGCGTTGCGAAAACTTCGAGTCGCCGGCCGGCTGCAATTGGCTCGTGCGCGCCGACGAAGCCGAACCGCTCTGCCGCTCCTGCCGACTCAATCGCACCATTCCCGTGCTCGACGACCCCGACAACGGACTCTGGTGGCGCCGAATCGAAAACGCCAAACGCCGACTCGTCGCCCAACTCTTGAGCCTCGGCCTACCGGTCGCTTCGAAGGTGAGCGAAGATCCGGAACACGGCCTGATGTTCGATTTTCTCCGCTCGCCTGAAAAAGGCCCGCGCGTGCTCACCGGCCATGCCGGCGGCTTAATCACGCTCAACATCGAAGAGGCGAACGACTCCGTCCGCGAGAAAACCCGACACGAGCTGCGCGAACCGTATCGCACGCTGCTCGGGCACTTCCGTCACGAAGTCGGCCACTACTATTGGGACCGGCTCGTCGTCGGCACGCCGTGGCTTGAGAAGTTTCGCGCGCTCTTCGGCGACGAGCGACAAGATTACGCCGCGGCACTCAAGAAGAATTACGAGCAAGGCCCGCCGCCGAATTGGGCCGACCAATACATCAGTTCCTACGCCTCGGTGCATCCGTGGGAAGATTGGGCCGAAACCTGGGCCCACTACCTGCACGTGGTCGACAGCCTCGACACGGCCTTGCGCTTCGGCCTCAAAGGGGAAGACGTCGAGCAGGCAGTCGAGCCGTTCACGCACCAAGACCTCTACGATCCCGACGCGCCGGACGCGAAGCGCGTGATCCTCCTCGTCAACTCCTGGGTGCAGCTGACGACGGTGCTCAACGAACTCGCCCGCAGCATGGGCCAGCACGACTACTACCCGTTCGTCATGTCGCGCCCGGTGCTCAAAAAGATGCACTTCATCCAAATGCTGGTCAAAGAAACCCGCGGCGGCACGTCGCTATTTGAATAAAACTCGCAACGTATCTCCTCGGTTCGGTCTCCTCCGAACCCTTCTCCCCCTGGGAGAAGGTGGCCAAAGGCCGGATGAGGGCCGCGCCGCAGAACGCCGGACCGCGCGTTTCCCATCCGCGCTCGATCGACCGTACGTTCCGGCACGATCTACGCTGACAAATCATCGCCATCCGATGGCACTCATCCGACGTCATCCGGCAACTTCCGCCGAGAAATCACGAAACGAACGAACATCCAGCCGACAAACAAAGGAACGGCAATGTAGTAAAAGCGATTCGGGTCGGCGTTCGCCGGCGTCATCACCGCGGCCACGAGGAAGCAGACCAGCATATCGATGCGCCAACTCTTCAAGTCGTGAAAGTGCGGATGCTCAAGCAGCCGAGCAAGCCGGCCGAGTATTCGCCCATCAGTTGCCATCTTCTGCTCCCGAACTACGTACGTCGGAACAGCCGTTCTGGACCCACACGGCATCACGTTTCGCCTCCGCAAGCGCGGTCTCGGCACTATCGTAAACGCCGGAAAGCGGCCGCAAGTTCCCCTCCCACCAAACTTCCGGAATCGGCCACACCGGCTCGTCCGACAAATCCATCAACGATTCAAAGTAGTACGAAAAGGTGCCGTCGTCACGCTCGAAGATGAGACCACGAAAGTCGCGCCGATCGTTGTAGAACTCCGCCACGATCCTTCGACTCGGCGCGTCGGACAGGGGCTCAGCCGTTGCATCCGTCGGTCGCTTTCGCAACCACCCGAACATCCTGATTGTCGGAATGCGAAAGTACACGAGAGATCATGAACTCCTGGGTGATCCGACATCCGTTGAGCGTACGCGGTCTCGTTTGCTCGGCAACCTATCCCTCCCCATCATTCTTCCAGCGAAAGTTCCGGCGTGAGCAGTTCATCGACCGGAATCCATTTCGGCCGTTTCACGACGTAGTAGGTTGCCAGATCGCGATCCGGCTTTTCTGTGATTTGGTCGATCCGCGGCAGTTGGGCCTGTTCCAACACTCCCGTGATTTCCATCGGGCGCCAATGATTTTCGGTCGCCCAATTCGGCAATTGCTCCATTCCTTCAACGTAGAGATCGGTGCCGCGATAGTGAAACCACCAGTGTCCGTTCAGGCTGCGCGCCTTTCCTCGGAGCGCGACGTTTCTACCGAGTTGATCTTCCAGCTTCGTTAAACGAGCTCGGCAGTTCTCCGCGCGAAACGTCTCCTTCGGTTCCGTCGCTCGAATCGTGCCGAACACCTCCGCTTGCTTGCCCGTTTCGGCGTCGCTCCATTTTTCGACCCCCGTCAGGATGACTTTCCAGCCAGGCGCATGAATGGTCGCGACCTCGTTCTCATTCGTCGCGACGCCGGAGAGCAGGGCCTCGCGATCAAGAAACTGAGTCGGGCTCCAAACAATCGGTTCGATCTTGTCTCCGGAAACCACCGACAGGTAGTTGCGAAAGTAAAAGCCCGTCGTTTGCAACATGATTCCCGCCTCTTGATAGGCGTCCGAAGGCGTACCGACGAACCCGCCCGATTCGTACACGCGTAAACGATACGTAGCACCGTTCTTCACATTCGGCGGTCCTTTGCGACCGAAATCTGCGTCACCGAACTCACCAAAGTAAGGAGAGATGGGAATTTGGATGAGGCGTTGCGTCGCCTTGCCGTTGATCACCTGAACGACCAAATTCGGCCCTCCCTCGTAACCTTTGAAAGCCCCTTCGACGACGATCCCCTCAACGGTCGCCATCTCCCCAAGCTTCACCCCCAGTTCCCCGACCAGTTCAAACCAGCCGCCCGACCCTGTGATAGGCACCGGAATCTTCGCGTCCTGCGCCAAGCAACCGCCGGCCAAGCCGTTGCTTGCCGCGACGAAGAGAAAAGTGAGCAACGAGAGCGTCGCGAAGCGCTTCATCATCGAGCCTCTTCTAGATGCTTATGGAACAACGAAAGCAAAGCCCCCAACAAAACCCCACGCCTCAAGGTTCAGACGAAAGACGTGCTCAGCGGATTCTAGTTGTCGGGCAAGAAGAGGTTAAGCAGTTTTCTAAGACACGCACCAACGAGACGATTAGGACTCTCGTGAACCCCTGTTTGGTCCCCTCGCCCCGGCGCGACGATGCCATTCTCTGGCACGCAATTGGGAGGAAAGGGCACCAAACCGGTTTTTTAGTGTGACGTTGCCGCATCAATCCCACGGCTTGCGCGATAGCCTAGAAGTTGGGCCGACTCATCGAGCGTAGAAACGCGCGCGGCTAGCGTGTGAATTCAAAGTGGCGATAGTCGCTCCATACGCTTGTACCCTTTTGATTCACTGCTCTCACACGCAATCGGCCCGGGTTGGATCCGGCAAACGAAATCACATGGTACGGGATATTCGTATTTTCGACGGGCCGCGCAATGTAGGTCCATTCATTGAGGTTGACGCCGCGCTGTCCGGTAGCCCATTCGACCTCGTAGCTCATGGGATATTCCCCCGAGGAAGGAAGCCAACGAAAGTCGAGGAATCGCGGATAGTGACTCCATTTCGATTTCTCATGCGGCGTCACCAACTGCGGCGCCGTCGGCGATCCGTCTTTTGAAAGGCGACCTCCGAACGGATCATGAACGAAAATGACCAACTGAGTTTCGAGATTGATCCCGACGTTGAATTCAAACGGCATCGGCACCGACGAATGGGCGAAGTCAAGATGCCCGTATTTCCAAGAGTAAGCCCAAGACTTGGCAAACTCGCTTCCCGGCTTTGGCATCCGCGGGGAGTGGTCGCCGCGTTCCAGCGGATCACCGAGCAACTTCAGCACATCGTCACGTTTCATACCGATTGCAAGTTGCCGCCACTGTTCATAGTCAGGCTGAATAAATTCCGGCTTCTTGAGATTCGCTTCGTCGGCACGTATCAATAGTCCGCTCGTCGTCTCTAAGGACGCCGCCGCGAATACGGTTGCCGACAAAAACGCTCGCCGAGAGGCCATCGTTAACTCCCGTAAGATGAAGACCGTCGTTTAGCCTATCCGTCGTTTCGAGGTTGATACACCCAGAGAACAATACCGACGGCGATGCCGACAACTACCGGGAATACGATGGGCACGTTTACTGTGACCTCATGCACATGCAGGTGAGGGGCGACGGACGTTGTCTGTCCGTCCATCACCATCGAGATCCCAAGCAGCCGCGTGATCAAGACAAAAGACGCCGAACCGACGATCAGGACGAGGCCGATCGTTCGACGCTTGAAGAATCGCATCTTGTCGGACTCAATTGCTTAGTGCTTGCCTAAAGTCGGCGAATTGGGTGAGCATTCTAGCGTAATCGAGGGGCGTGATGCAAAGTCCCGTCTCACCGGCGGCATTCAGGCATTTGTTCGGTCCCCTCGCCCCCGGCGCGACGTTGCCATGCGCTCGTCGAGGATCGGGGGAGAGGGCTAGGGTGAGGGGTCGTCAATCTTCCCAATAGAACAACGCGTCGAAATGTCGATTCTCATGGTCGGCCAAGATCGTAGGGACGCGGACGCTGGTCGGCAGTACGACGTCCAAATCGGATTTATGAAGTCGCTCTAGCCCGCGATCGGCGAGGACGGCCGTCACCTGCGGAATCAATTCGCTGACGGCTTGATGCTTGATTTCGTCCACGAAGTCAAAGCAGGGCAAATAGGAACCCCCGCCTCGTTCATGCCACGATTTCGCTCCCTCGCCCAGGACGTAGAACGGAGACAACCGGCTGAAGACGACCACGAGCCCTTGAAAGTTGTTGCCGGATCGGATTCGAAACGTATCGTTCGGACGGTAGAGCCAACAATCGACGAAGCTCGCATAGCCGGAACCATAGTGACCGTACTCGGTCTTATCTTCGACGCTGGCCTGGCGGCAAACTTCGACCACGATGTCTTTGATGTTCTTATCGATGACGGACTCGTCATTCGTCGACCACGGCCAACGGTCCGAAATGGATTGTTGTCTGAGCAACAACTTGATTTGCGTGTCGGTCAGCACCATGGTTCACTCGCCGAACGTTTATTCAAACACTTAGCTACGTCGATTCTCTACCAGCCGCGTTTTGAGCCTAAAGACTCGCCCGTCGTCGGACAGGTTCGCGATTTTTACCGAATGCTGAACGCGGAACAACGCTCGCGCCGCAGACTTCCGCATTCCGCCCCTCACCCTAACCCTCTCCCCGAATTTTCATCTGGAGAAATGGCTGCGTCGCTCGTCGGGGCGAGGGGACCAAACGGGGTTTATTGTTGTGCAGTGGAATGGGATGGTAGTTTCCTATCAGGCGAGCTATCCGCAGTCGTCGATGATACTTGCCTTTTTCAGCCAGCGCGACACAATCGTGGGCTGCTCAATCCCAGCATGGAGACGACGTATGCTCAACGACGAAAATGCGTCCTACTATAAGTACACGGGACCGCAGCGGTTGGACAAAGCAATCCACACTCTTGAAGGCTTATTGAAGGGCGCTGCCGCCGATGGAGAAATTGGCCCGGACGACGTGAAGATGCTGAGCGGCTGGGTCCACGACCATTACGAATTCTGCTTCAAGCATCCATTCAATGAGATCATCCCTGTTCTTCTGAACGCCCTTCAAGACAAGAAGATCGACAGCGAGGAACGAGACAATCTTCTTTGGCTTTGCACGAAGTTCACAACGGGAGACGGCTACTTCGATGTTGTGACCGCCGATATGCAACGACTTCATGGGATGATGGCAGGAATATCGTTTGACGGCAAAATCACTGAAGAGGAATTGGGAACTCTGCAAGAGTGGATGGAATGTCACGACCACCTGAAAAAATGTTGGCCTTACGACGAGTTGGAAGCGTTAATTATTTCCGTTCTCAAGGACGGCAAAATCGACAAAGACGAACATGGAATGTTGCTGCGGTTTTTCGCCGACTTCGCCAGCACGACGGGACACCGCTCCGTGGCGCTACCTGATGTTTCGTCCATAACCGTCTCTGGAATTTGTGCCGTCTGCCCGGAAATCTCTTTCAGAGAGAGAGTGTTCTGCTTCACAGGCAAATCCGAACGACTATCACGAAATGAGTTGGTTCAGATCGTCGAAGGACTCGGCGGTCGATTTTCAGAGCGTGTCACTCTCGGCATCGACTATCTAATCATCGGCGCCGACGGCAATCCTTGCTGGGCATATGCGTGCTACGGTCGCAAAGTAGAGCAGGCCATCAGTCACCGAAAGAATGGCCACCAATTGCTGATCGTTCACGAGAACGATTTTTGGGATAGTCACGAAGATGCAAAGGTTGCCAATCGGCGGTAAATCACTTTAGCGTCATCCGCGGCCGACGAGCACACCCATGCATAAACCCTTCTCCCCCTGGGAGAAGGTGGCCGAAGGCCGGATGAGGGCCGCGCCGCAGAAAGCCGGACCGCGCGTTTCCAATCTGCGTGCGATCGCCGGTTCGTTCAAGCATGATCTTCGCTTAACAATCATCACCGCCAAGCGTCATGCCGCGCGGCCCTCACCCGCCGAGCTTCGCTCGTCGACCTCTCCCAGTGGGAGAGGTGGGGGAGAGTGGCACGTCGCCGGAACTTCGCGGTACAATTTCGGCATGAGCGCTCAGCGTGCCGATAGTTCGACGCTGCCGGTTGTCGAGGCTGAAGGGGAGCCCCGTCGGAAGCCGCCGCAGACACTTAGCCCGTCGCCGAAGTCGGTCCTCACATTCTTGCTCATGGCGGGCTTTCTGGCGAAGTTGTACTTTGAGCTGGAGCGAGCGACGTTCTTGATTTTCGTCGGAGCGTTGGCGCTGTTGGCGGTTGTCGATTGGAGATTACGAGCGGCAGCGATACGGCACCTGCGGAGCGGCGGTGGCGAAGCACCCATCCAGTATTCGATGTATCGTCTCTACTGCCTGATCGGTGGTGCTTTCCATGGCGCGTACATCGGCGCTTTCATGGGACTCTGCGTCAGCTACTTCTTCGGCTGGCCCGGTTTTGTGCTTGCGATGATCGCCTGTGTGGTATTCACAACACTCGGTGAGCTCGCGGACGCCGACCGAGAAATTGCGAGAGCCGTCGAAGTTGCAAGAGACGAGAACGCCCCGACCTGAACCCTTCGCCCACTGGGAGAAGGTGGCCGAAGGCCGGATGAGGGGCGCGCTGCGGGACGCTGGATGATGCGTTTCGAATCCGCGTGCGATCGATCGTGCACTCGGAAATGATCTTCGCTTACCGACCATCACGGCCAAGCGTCGTACAGCGAGGCCCTCACCCGCCGAGCTGCGCTCGTCGACATCTCCCGGTGGGCGAGGTGGGGGAGAGTGGCACATCGCTGGACCTTCCCGGTACAATGGCTGCATGGGTGCTAAGCGGGCTGATGAATCGATGTCGTTGTTTGCCGAGGCTGAGGCGGGGTACCGTCAGAAGGCGCAGCCGTTGGCTGCGCGGATGCGGCCTCGGACGCTCGCGGAATTTGCCGGACAGAAGCATTTTTTGGCGGAAGGAAAGCTGCTCCGCCGGTTGATCGCCGCCGATCGGTTGGGATCGGTGATCTTTTACGGGCCGCCCGGCACCGGCAAGACGACGCTGGCCCAACTTTTGGCCGGCGAGACGAAGTGCCGGTTTCAACAGGTGAACGCCGTGGCGACCGGCGTCAAAGAACTGCGCGAGGTGCTCGACGCGGCCCGCGATCGACTGTCGGCCGGCGGTCCGCGGACGTTGTTGTTCGTCGACGAGATCCATCGCTTCAACAAGGCGCAGCAAGACGTGCTGCTGCCCGACGTGGAAGACGGCGGGATCGTGCTCGTGGGGGCGACGACGCAGAACCCGTTCTTCGCGCTGACCAGCGCGCTCGTGAGCCGGAGCCGAGTGTTTGAGTTCAAACCTTTGTCGCGCGACGATATTAAAGAGCTGCTGAGGCGTGCCGTGACCGACGAACAGCGCGGGCTCGGGCGTTACGATGTGCGTCTGCATGACGACGCCGTCGACTTTCTCGGCGACGTGAGCGACGGCGATGCGCGACGGGCGCTGTCGGCGCTCGAGGTCGGCGTGTTGTCGGCCACCGAACGGCCGGTCGAGTTTACGAAGGGGCTGGCCGAGGAATCGATTCAGAAGAAGGCGATTGAGTACGATCGCTCGGGCGACGGCCACTACGATGCCGCGAGTGCGTTGATCAAAAGTATTCGCGGGAGTGATCCCGACGCGGCGATCTATTGGCTGGCCCGCATGCTTGAGGCAGGGGAGGAAGTGCGGTTCCTCGCGCGACGCATCGTCATCGCGGCCAGTGAAGACGTCGGCAATGCTGATCCGCACGCGCTACCGTTGGCCATTGCCGCGATGCAGGCGTGCGAGTTCGTGGGGTTGCCCGAGTGCCAATTGCCGCTGGCGCAGGCGGTGACGTATTTGGCGTGCGCGCCGAAATCGAACGCGGCGACGTTGGCGATCGGCGCGGCGCGGGCCGACGTCGTCGAAGGACGTCTGCTGCCGGTGCCCGTGCATTTGCGCGACGGTCACTACGCGGGCTCGAAGCGGCTTGGGCACGGGGCAGGGTACGAGTATGCGCACGATGCCGAGGGAGGCGTCGCGGCGCAGGATTATCTGGGCGTCGATAAGACGTATTACCATCCGGTGCCGCGCGGCTTCGAAGCGGAGTTGGCGAAGCGATTGGAAACCATCCGCGAGCGGCTACGATCCGCGAAGGCGGAACGGAACGACGATTCGACGTAAGTCATTGTCATACAAAAACTTACGACGAATCACATTGGCCATTTTCACAGGCTGATGCGTATCAGGATCCGGCGGCGTCGCGAGCTCGCGTCCACTGGCGTAGTGGGATTTTCGGCGCTTCGCTATGATTCGCAGCCTCGCGCAAGCTCGGCTTTGTGAAAGGCCGCGCGCCGTGCGAGGCAAGGGAACGCAAGGAGCGGGCCCATGCGAAGCGAAGCGGCGACCGACGGTCGTCGTGTTTCGAGAGTCAAGGAGGACGCTCGTGCAGTTTATCAAGACGATCTGCGTCATTACGGTCTTGGGGGCGTTGGCCTACGGCGCCTACAACACGCTGACGAGCAGCCCGCCGTCGGAGCCTCCGCACGAGGCGGCGAATTGGGACAGCCCGCCCGATGTGCAATTGCCGGGCGAGCCGTCGGCAGGTTCGGGTTCGTCGCTCGCGGGCGGCGGCGCGGCGCCAAAGTATTCGGCAGGCGGGTCCTCGACGACGGCGCGCATTGCGCCAGGGGGACCGGTCAGCGGAGCTTCCATTACGAACGTACGGCCGGTCGATGCACAGTCGGTGCCGGATCGCTACCCGACGACGAACGTACCGCCGAGCCCGCTGGATGCCGTCGGCGCGACGCCGATCGCAACGTCGGCGGGCCCGAGCCTGGGCGGAGCGTCGAACGTTTCGCCGGTTTCGGCCGTTTCGGCGGGAGGATTAAGCGCCGTTCCGCAAGTGGTGCACGCCGGCCCTTCAACGACTTCGAACCATACCGCAGGCGGCGTGAGCTTCCCGCCGGCGACGACGCCCGTTGCTCCGGTTACGACGACCGCTGCATTGACGACAACCACGACCACCGCGGCGGCGGAGCCCAAAGCCCTGTTGCCGAGCATGGAGAAGGTGCAAGGCTTCTTAAATCAAGGCAAGTTTGCCGAGGCCCACGAAGAACTGAGCCATTGGTTTGATCACCCCCAACTTTCGGAAGAAGAACGGTATCGCGTACAGACCACGCTGGATCAACTCGCGGGCCGGGTGATCTACTCGCGCGAGCACTTGCTGGAGCCGCCGCACACGGTGGTGCAAGGTGAGACGTTGCAGGCGGTCGCCGATCGCTACCAAGTGCCGCTGGAACTCTTGGTGAAGATTAACGGTATTGCCGATCCGCTCTACCTTCCGGCCGGCACGCAACTCAAGGTAATCAAAGGCCCGTTCGATGCGCTAGTCGACAAAAGTCGTCGGCACCTGACTCTTTTCGTCGGCGACGGATTGTACGCGGGAAGTTTTCCCGTCGGCTTCGGTCGCGACCTGACGTTGCCCGAGGGGAACTACGTCGTACAGGCGAAGCTTGTGAATCCAACCTTTCAGGCGGCCGACGGCATGATCACGGCCGACGATCCGAGCAACCCGCTCGGGGAGCGTTGGCTCGACCTCGGAAATCGCCAAGGTATTCACGGCTCGATCGATCCGGCGGCACTCGCCAGCCCCGGCAGCCGCGGATACCTGATTCTGAACCCTCGTGACAGTGAGGATGTTTACGACATTCTCTCGCTAGGCTCGAAGGTGATGATTCGGCAGTGAGCATACGGGCGGCGGGTAGGCAATCTCGGCAGGTCGCGATAGAGTAGCCGGTTAACTAGATCTCCGGACACTCACCTCGGACCCCTCGTCGCGATCATGTACCAGCGCTCCACTCTCCACGCTCTCATCGAAGCCAAGGCCCTGAAGCGAGGCGACTTTACGCTCGCATCGGGTAAGAAATCGTCGTACTTCCTCAACTGCAAGCAAGTGACGCTCGACGCGCTCGGCTCAAAGCTGATCGGCGAAGGCATTCTGGAAATGCTGCGCCAAGACGCTCCGCTGCCGAAAGCGGTCGGGGGCATGTCGATCGGCGCCGATCCGATCACGGCGGCCGTCGTCACGGTAGCCGGTTATGAAGACGTACCGCTCAAAGGCTTCCTGGTTCGTAAAGAAACCAAGGACCACGGGGCTACGGCGAACAAGTTTATCGAAGGCCCGGTGGAAGCCGGGGACGACGTCGTGATCGTCGAAGATGTCGTTACGACTGGCGGTTCTTCGCTGCAAGCCATCGAACGGGCTTTGGCGTATGGGCTGAAGGTCCGCGGCGTCATCGCCATCGTCGACCGGATGGAGGGGGGCATCGAAGCGTTTGCCGCCAAGGGTTACTGGTGTAAAAGCCTGTTCACCATCCGCGATTTCGGAATCGAACCGCCTGCTAAATAGGCACGCGGCAAGACACTACCGCTGCTTCATGGATGAAGTATGGAAACTTCGCTGCATCGTCAATTAAAGAGTTTCTACGCAGGCGATGATGCCGCCACGGAAGTGCGGCTAGGGCGGTTTCGGATCGATGTCGTGCGCGGTAACGAACTGATCGAAATCCAGCACGGCTCGCTCGCCGCGCTTCGCGATAAGATCCGCACGCTCACCGCCGAGCACGACGTGCGCGTGGTCAAGCCGATTATTGTGCGCAAGACGTTGGTCAAGCTTGCGAAACGAGGCGGCAAAGTGCTGGAGCGGCGCACGAGCCCAAAGCGCGGCAAGCTCTTGGATGTGTTTGAAGAACTGGTTTACTGGCGACGCGTTTTCCCGCATCCGCGACTCACGCTCGAAATCGTCCTCGTCGACATTGAAGAACATCGCTTTCCCGGCCACGGTCGACGCCGACGCTGGCGACGCAACGAGTTTCAAGTCGACGACCAACATCTCTTGGCGGTGCACGAGACTCGCTCGTTCCGGAGCGGAGCCGACCTCGTAGCGCTGCTGCCGGAATTGCTGCCGGCGACGTTTCATTCAGGCCACGTTGCCGAAGGGTTAGCCGTGCCGCGCGGCATGGCGCAGCGCATCGTGTATTGCTTGCGCGAGATGGGCCTCCTCACGCAGGTGGGAAAGGAGCGCAACGCCCGCCTTTACTGCGTGCTTCCGCCGTCGCCGCCGGTGCCTGAGCCCAAGCGATCGCGACGTCGCAAGGCCGCTTAGTAGGCATCGTTTCGGGCCTTGTGAAGCCCCTGGGAAACGAATACTCTGACGGTTCAATTCCCCGGCGAAATAAGCCGGTCGGGGGACTTTCGGCGACCGCCGGTCGCGAGTTTTCGAGTTCGGAACGCAACTAAGAATTATGCCTCGCGCAGCCCAACACACGCCCATCCGTATCGGCATCATCGGCGCCGGAGCCGTGAGCGACTATCACCACGTGCCCGGCATTCGGCTCGACAAACGGGCCGTGCTCGTCGCGGCTTGCGACGCCGACCCGGCGCTGCTGGAAAAACGCAAGTCGGAATGGGGCATCACGAAGGTGACGACCGATGCCGCGGCGCTCTGTGCCGATCCGGACATCGACGCCGTCGTGATCGCCACGCCGAACTTCACGCATCGCGAGATTGCCGTCGCCGCCGCGAATCACGGCAAGCACATCATGTGCGAGAAGCCGCTGGGTTTGAACGCCGGCGAAGTGCGTGCGATGTACGAAGCGGCCCGCGACAATAACGTCGTGCACATGACCGCCTTCACGTATCGCTTCGCCCCGTCGATGCGCTACATGAAGCACCTCGTTTCGAGCGGTGCTCTCGGCACGCCAAGGCACTTCCGTTCGCAACGCTTTCTCGATTGGCCGGAAACCAGCTGGGGATGGCGGCAATACAAAGACAAAGCCGGAGCGGGCGACCTCTTCGACATGACAATTCACCGCATCGACTTCGCGGCCGATCTGATGGGCCCGATCGAGCGCATCTGCGGCAGCATCGCACGGTTCGCCTCACGCGATAAGACCGTCGACGGCAAATCGTGCCTCCCGTCGGAAGTCGACGATTGGTCGGCGCTCATCGGCGACTTCCGCTCCGGGGCCGTCGGCGTCTGGGAAGGTACCACGCTTGCCAAGGGTTACCATCTCGACGGCTTCGGGCACGAATGGGCCGAGATCAACGGCTCCGAAGGTTCCGCCGTGTATCGCATGCACGAGCCCAACGTGATTCTGCTCGGCAAGACCGGCAGCGATTTGAAACCGGTCACCGTGCCTGATGAGTTTTTGAAGCCGGCGGGAAGCCCGCGCGACCCGAGCCAGGGCAAACCGGCGACGGTGTTCCGCTATGATCTGATGTGGGAGTTCGTCTCGGCCATCGTCGAAGGGCGTGATGCCGTTCCGAGCTTCTACGAAGGGTTGAATGCGCAGCTTGTCGCCGACGCTTGCTTGGAATCGCACGCGGCTAGGCGCTGGATCGAAACTCCGGAAGCCGCGAAGTAGTAGCTAGCAATCGGTAGCTAGTCGCTAGTTTTTTTCTTAATCGCTTTAGTACTAATCAAACTCCATCTTTTCCAGCAACTAGCTCCCAGCAGCCGGCTACTTCTCCATGCCCACCTCCGATCAATACCCGATCCGCCGTTTGACGGGCGTGGAGATTGCCGCGGTGGGGGCGTGCGTGCCGGATCAGGTGGTGACGAACGCCGACCTGCAGCGGTTATACGGTTTCGATCCGGAATGGATCGTGCAACGGACCGGCATTCGCGAACGCCGCCATGCGCCGCCGGACGAAGCGACGAGTGATTTGGCGGCACGTGCCGCGGCCCAATGCCTCGAGCGCGCCGGTGTGCAGCCGAGCGAAGTCGACATGCTGTTGGTCGGCACGTTCACGCCCGACTACCTCTGCCCGTCGACCGCGGCGCTCGTGCAACACAAGCTCGGGTTGCGCTGCGGCGCCGTCGACCTGCAGGCGGCCTGTGCAGGCTTCATGTATTCGCTGATCACAGGCATGCAGTTCGTAGCGGCCGGCACCAGCAAGCGCTGCTTGGTAATCGGCGCCGATTGCAACTCGCGCATCCTAAACCCTGCGGACACCAAGATCTATCCGCTGTTTGGCGACGGGGCCGGGGCCGTATTGCTCACGCCCGGCTCGCCGGAGCAGGGGATGCTCGCCTATTCGCTCGGCGCCGACGGCGGCGGCTGCGATTATCTCATTCGTCCGGTCGGCGGCTCGCGTACGCCGTTCAGCGTCGAGAACGCGGCTGAAGGAAAACACTACCTCTTCATGGACGGGAAGCCGGTCTTCAAATGGGCCATTCGGCTCGTGGAAGAAAACATGCGCCAAGTGGTCGGCGCCGCAGGCCTGACGCTCGAACAGCTGCAACTCGTCGTCTTACACCAAGCCAACGTGCGCATCCTCGACGGCATTGCCGACGCGCTCGGGCTCGATAAGTCGAAGGTTGCCGTTCAACTCGACCGCTACGGCAACACCTCGGCCGCGAGCATTCCTTTGGCTCTAGAAGAATGCCTGCAGGCGGGCCGGGTTCGCCGCGGCGACCCGATTCTCATGAGCGGCTTCGGCGCCGGTCTCGCCTGGGGCACCGGCGTCTGGCGCTGGTAGGCAAAGCTCGACGGAGTTGAGCGGAAGTCATCAATTCTTGAACCCTGAACCCCACACCGATTCAGCATGTCTAAAGTCAAATCGCTTCCGAAGCGCAGCGAAGTCAAAACTTCGGATACCTGGGACCTGAGCAGCCTGTTCGTCGACGACGCCGCTTGGGAAGTCGCCTTCAAGAAGTTCGAAGCGCAAATCCCGGGCTACGAGCAGTTTCAAGGTAAGCTCGGCGATTCGGCTGCGACGCTTGCCGCCTGCCTCAAGTTTGACGACGATCTCGATCGCTTGGCCGACAACGTCGGCACCTACGCATCACTCAAGACGTCGGAAGATACGTCGAACAGCGACTATCAGCGCATGATGGGGCGTTTCCGCAACGTCGCCTCGAAGGCGGGCCAAGCCGGCAGCTACATTCGACCGGAGATCATGAGCATTCCGGCCGCGAAGATGCAAACATACCTCGCATCGGAAGAGCTAAAGCCGTTCAAGCTCGTGCTCGAGCGAGTCTTGCGCTATAAGGCGCATACCCTTACGCCCGGCGAAGAGAACTTGCTGGCGATGCAGTCCGAAATGTCGGGCGCCACAAACCAAGCCTTCAGCCAATTGAACAACGCCGATCTCAAATTCGGGTTCGTAAAGAACGAACACGGCGAAGAGGTCGAACTCAGCCACGCTTCCTTCTCGGCGTTCCTCCACTCGCCGAATCGCGACGTACGCGAAGCGGCGTTTCGTCAGTACTACAAGCAGTTTCAAGCGCATGAGAACACGCTGGCAGCGATTCTCGGCGGCTCGATGCAACGCGATTGCTACTATGCCAAGGCGCGGAAGTATCCTAGCGCGCTCGAGCACGCCTTGTTCCCGGACAACGTACCGAAGTCGGTGTACGACAATCTTTGCGCCTCGGTGCGCAAGAATCTGCCGGCCGTGCATCGCTACTACGATCTTCGCCGTCGGAAGATGAACCTCGACCACATCCACCACTTCGATACGTACGTGCCGATCCTCAGCGAGCGCGAAGTGACACACACCTGGGACCAGGCCGTAAAGGTGGTGATGGAGTCGCTGAAGCCGCTGGGGAGCGAATATTGCGCGGTTCTGGAGGCCGGCTTGAGCGGCCGCTGGTGCGACCGTTACGAGAACCAAGGGAAGCGCAGCGGCGCGTTTTCCAGCGGCACGTACGACAGCATTCCGTACATCCTCATGAACTACCAGCCGACCGTGCTCGACCACGTCTTCACGCTCACGCACGAGGCCGGTCACTCGATGCATTCGTACAACTCGGCCCGAAACCAGCCGCACGTGTATGCCAACTACACGATCTTCGTGGCCGAAGTCGCCAGCACGTTCAACGAGCAACTTCTCAGCAAGCACCTGATGGCGCAAGCGCGCGACGACAAAGAGCGCGCCTACCTGATCAACCGTGAAATCGACGCCATCCGCGGCACGATCATTCGGCAGACGATGTTCGCGGAGTTCGAGCGCGACGCCCACGCGGAAATCGAAAAGGGAGAGCCGCTCACGGTCGATCGGTTCAAAGAGATTTATCGCTCGTTGCTCAACGCCTATTTCGGGCCGGAGTTCGCGATCGACTCGGAACTCGAACTCGAGTGTTTCCGCATCCCGCACTTCTACGGCGCGTTCTACGTCTACAAGTACGCGACCGGCCTCTCGGCGGCCATTGCGCTTTCCGAACGCGTTGTAAGCGGCGGCAAAGCGGAACTCGATCAGTATCACAACTTCCTCAAGGGAGGCTGCTCGAAAGATCCGCTCGATCTGCTCCGCGACGCCGGGGTCGATATGGAGCAGCCGGCCGCCGTCGATACGGCGCTCGCCCGCTTCAGCAAATTGGTCGACGAATTGGACTCGCTTTTATAGTTGCGGATCTCGCGCATAAACGCCAAGGCGCAAAGAGTGTCGCATCGACGCGCGCCGTGAGTTAAGCTAGCCGATTCGCCCCCGGTTGCTTGCCCCTTTGGAAATCCCACCCCTTTGCGTCTTCGCGCCTTAGTGCGAAGTTCGCCCGCCCGGAGAACCACGTCATGAAGCTCGGACTCGTCACGTACAACTGGGGCAAAGACTGGGACCTGCCGACGGTTCTCAAGAATCTGCAACTCGCGGGCTGGGGAGGCGTCGAGCTTCGCAGCACCCATAAGCACGGCGTCGAAATTACGCTCGACGCATCGGCGCGGAAAGATGTCGCGAAGCGATTTAACGATGCCAACCTGGAACTCGTCGGCCTCGGCAGCGCATGTGAGTATCACTCCGAAGACCCGACGGTCGTGAAGAAGAACATCGAAGAGACCAAGGCCTTCATCGTCTTGGCCCACGATTGCGGCGGCAAAGGTGTAAAAGTTCGTCCGAACGGCCTGCCGATGAACGTGCCGGTCGCGAAGACGCTTGAGCAAATCGGACGCTCATTAAACGAAGTTGCGGAGTTCGGCGCCGGTTACGGCGTCGAGATTCGCGTCGAGGTGCACGGCAAGGGAACGCAAGAGTTGCCGCACATGAAGACGATCATGGACACGGCCGACCACCCGAACGCCAAGGTCTGCTGGAACTGCAACCCGACCGATCTCGACGGCGCCGGGCTCGATGCGAACTTCGCGATGGTCGGCAAGCGAATCGGCACGGTACACATACACGATTTGATCAGCACATACCCCTGGCAGAAGATTTTCGACCTGCTCAAAGGCTCCGGCTTCGCGGGTTGGACGCTCGTCGAGGAAAGCGCCGCCACGACCGACCCGATTCGCGTGATGAAGTACTATCGGCTGCTTTGGGAACGCATGACCGCGTAGCCTGCTTCTCTAAGCGAGCTCGTGCTAAGCGAGCGACCCGACGAAATCCGCGATAAGCGTATTCACGTCGCCGGGCTGCTCGAGCGGCGCCATGTGTCCCGCTTGTTCGACGACGTGAAACTTCGCCCCGGGGATCGCATCGGCGATGGCCCGCATTTCGTCTACCGGTGAAATCGCGTCTTCGCGGCCGACGATGACGAGCGTCGGTACGGCGATGTTCGGCAACCAGGAGCGAACGTCTTCGCGTTCGGCCATCCCGCGCTGCGCGGCGGCGAGCCCTTGCGGGCTGGTCGCTTCGATCGTCTTGCGTACTTCGGCCACGATTTCTTGCTGCTCTTTGTGAGTTACTTGCGCAAAGAGCTTGGCGGGCATCGCTTCGGCCACGGCGCTCGTGCCGTGTTTCAGCACGTGCTCCGCCATTTTGCGGCGCGTCTCCGCCGCTTCCGGCGTATCGCCGGCGGCCTTGGTGTCGCACAAGATGAGCCCGCGCAGCTTGCCGGAGTGATGCTTGGCAAACTGCCACGCGACATAGCCCCCCATCGAGAGTCCGCAAAGCACCACGGGCCCCGCAATTTGCAAAGCGTCGAGCACCACGGCGCAGTCATCGGCCATCTGCCGCATGGTCGATTTCTCATCGGCTTCGACACCTGCGGGCAACGGACTGCCTCCGAACCCGCGTAAGTCGGGCGCAACCACACGGAACCGTGCCTTCAAGGTCTCAAGCTGCCCTCTCCACATGGCATGCGAGAGCGGGAAGCCGTGCACGAAGAGTATCGTCGCGCCGGAACCCTTGTCATAGACACTGCATTGCCGATCGCCGATCGTTACTTTCTTCATCACTTGGTTGCATCTTTCTTGGCTTTCGCCGCTTCGAAGAGCGCCAGCTGCCGACGCATCTGTTGCGAATGCGGCTCCATCGCCAGCGCTTCCTTCTGATACTTAATCGCATTGTCCAGATCGCCTGCCGCGTAGAAACAACGGCCCAGCGTGTCGCGATGGCCGGCGCTATCCGGCTTGATTTCCAACGACTTTTGCGACGCCTTCACCGCTTCTTGGAAATCTCCCTCGGTATTGCTGATGAGCCATGCCAGTTGATTGTACGGCGTGTCGTCGTCGGGAGTCTCCTGCATCTGCCGGCGATACACGGCCGCGGATTCACGAATGAGCTTCCGCACACGATCGCGAACCGACGTATCCAAGTCGGGCATTTGGAACAAAGCGATCAGGATCTCGGCGTCAAACTGGTCTTCGCCGAGACCTTCGAGCAGGTGTTTGAGCGCCTGCTCCTGTTCTCCCTTGCGTTGATGGTGCAGGGCATAGAAATAATGCGAGCGAGCGCGGTTCGCCTCGGGCGTACGTTGAGCGTCGGAGATATCGAGCCCTTGCGCCGCGGCCGCTTCCATCCCCTTCGTGGCCGCATCGAGAACTTTTGCGGCCTCTTCGTCCGCCTCGCGGTCATGCATCGATTCGCTCAATAGGAATTGGGCAGTGAGCGTGAGCGCTTGCCCCGGCGTCCCCATGGCGACGGCGTCCTGGTACTCCTGCTCCGACCAATCGATGAGCCCGCGCCGATGCAGTTCCAAGCCGGTGATCAAATGCCGGCGTTGGTCCTCGACGTTGAGCTTTCGCGCTCGCGCCACAATCTCGCCGGCTTCGACCTTCTTCTCTTGCCGACGTTTCGCATCGGCCCAGGTATAAAGCAGCAGGGCGTCTTGCTCAAACCGGCCCGGGAATCGCAGAGCAAGCTCGTCGATCTCCGGCCACGCCTTGACCTCCATCAGCCAATCGAGCACGGCGGTGAGTACCGTCGTACCCGACTTCTCCAGCGCCACCATTTGCATCATGGCGTCGACGGCGTCTTGTCGACGGTCGAGCCCCTTGAGCAGGTCGGCCAACCGACGCCAGAGACTCATGAGAATTTCAGGGCTCGTGCGGCGAGGGTACTGCCGCAGGATGTCCATCTCCGCATCGATTTGCTTGCGCAACGGCGCCACGGCATCGCCCGGGCTTTGATGCGCCGCAAGATAGATCCGGATCCAATCCGCCGACGACCGCGGGCTATTCTCCAGTCCGTGGCGTAACGACTTTTCGCGCGCCGACCAATCGGCTCCTTCGGCGAGCTTTTGATCCATTAGGCGAACGGCGGCTCGCTTCGACAGTGCTTGCGAGCGTTCGAAGCGGACGATGCGGCACAATGCCGAGAGCGGCTTCAAGTCCGGCAATTGCGCCAATTGGTCGATCACTGTCTGCCGCGTCTCTTCGTCCATCCCTTCGTAATTTTGCAGGAGGTTGCGTACCTCGATCGGGTCGTCTTTCTCGACCCACTGCACTTTGATCATGCGCAACAGGTAGGCGGCCCGCTCGATGACCTCGACGTCGCGAGCCGTGTCGAGCGCTTCGCTCAGGGCATCGAACGCTTCGGCACCGACCGTCGTCAGCTCTGCTTGGGCCTTCTCGCGATTGAAGAAATCGTCCGAACCCAATTGCCCGATCAGCTCGGCAATCCGCCCTTGATCGGCGGGCGGAGCGACCTTGGGCGTGTCGGCCGCGCGGCCGCATCGCACGCTTTGCGACACGAACAGAAGTCCGCCCAGCATTGCAAGCAGCATTGCGGCACGCCGCGATCCGGCGAATCGTATTGAGCGACCATGAGCGGTGGTCATCAGTGAGCATCTCCCGGCAATCGCAGGCTACTAGACCGTGCCGATGGAACGGCCGAAACTCTTTACGGCACGACAGTTAGCATAGCCAAGGCGAGAGGCGTCGGGCAAGCGACTGCCGGCATGGCGAATGACCTCGACCCGCATTTGACGTGCCGGCTATACTTCCGACCCGCTTTCGCATTTTGCCGGCTGCAAGCCTGGCAAGGTGTTGGCGCGGAACCCGCTTCTTCCGCATTTCGGCAAGGACGCCGCTTGATGTCGCCTCATGATTCCGCTTCGCCTTCTGCGGCACCGAGCTACCTTGAAGGTTCGCCGGACGACTATCGCCTCACTGGGCGCTGGGCCGTCGCGATCGCACTCTTCGGCATCGCGCTACTTTCCATTCGCTTGGGCGACGCGCGCGTGCTCACGTTTCACGAGGTCGTCTTTGCAACGCCGGCCAAGGAGATGTTGCAGAGCGGTCAATGGATCGTGCCGACCATCGCCGGCGACCCGTTTAACGACCGCACGCCGCTGACGGCGTGGAGCATCGCGGCTTCGATGTGGCTCTTCGGCACCGACGACGAATGGGCGGTTCGGGCGCCGAACGTACTGTTCTCCATTGCCGCGGCATTACTCATGGCGTCGATGGCGGCCCGCTGGTTCGGGGCTCGAGCCGGCATTCTCGCCGGGTTCATCGAACTCACCACGCTGCAGGTACTGACCAACGGCCGGCTCGCCGAAGCCGACATGCTGCTCTGCGCCACGGTTACGGCAAGCATGTATGCGTTCGCCGCGGCGACGGTCGATAGTCCGCGCGGCGTCAGCCGTTCGCGGTGGCTTCCCTATGCGTTCTACGGGTTCTTCGCGGCGTCGTTCATGGTGAAATGGTTGTTCGGCCCCGCCTTCATCGGCACCGGCTGTTTTGCCTACGCACTACTGGCCCGCGATCGCAAAGTCTGGCGATTCCTCTTCCACCCGGGCGGCATTGCCTTTGCGGCCTTGCTCACCGTGCCGTGGATGATCGCAGCCTATCAAGTCGATCCGGAAATCCTGCAAGACTTTTGGCTCAATCACTTCGGCCGCTTCAAGGGCGCCTTCGGCGAGCGCGAGCCTTGGTATGCCTACGCGTACCTCGTGCCGTTTATGCTCCTGCCTTGGACACCTTATGCCGCCGGAGCAATCGTCTCCCGACTGCGCGGCACGATCCGATTCGAGCCGGTATGGCTCTTCTTCGCGTGCTGGATGACCCCCGGAATGCTGCTGCTCAGCCTGTCGACCTTCAAGGCGAAGCACTACACGATGCCGCTGTTGCCGCCGCTTGTCGTCGCCTGCGCCGTGGGCCTGCACGAATACGTGAAGCGTCACAAGACCGCGCCCAATCGTTGGTTGCCGCAATTGCTGGGTCTCACTCTCCTCAGCGGCGCGGCCGGCGTCGGCTTTGTGCTTTGGAAACGCCCGACCGATTGGGAAGCGCTCACCGCGGTGGCGACGCTACTAGCGCTCGGTACGGCACTGGCCATTATCTGCGAAATGCGCGGTCGCACGACGCTGCAACTCGGCACGCTCTTCGGCACGATCGGTTTGGCGTTCGTCGTGGTGCAAGTCTGGGTCATGCCGAGCCATGATTCGTTTCGTCCCTTAGCCGAACTCGGACGGCGCACTTCGGCCGAAGTTCCCGCCGATGCCGTGGTCCATCTGATGTTTCTGCCCGAATCACAGATCCATTTCTACGTGGATCGGCCGCTGCGGCAGTGGCACTCGCGCGACGCTTATAAAAACGGAGCGGATCCGAAGGAGGTTACTCTCCCGGCCGCGTCGGAGCCGTACTACATCCTGACGTCGATTGATTTCTTACCCCGTTTCGAATCGCAGGGTGAGGTCAAAGTGCTGGACCAAGGAGTGCGCACGTCGCGCCATGTCTACGCGCTCGATCGCTTAGCATTGCTCGAATATCGTCCGAAATCAACCGGTGCGACCGCCGTCAAAGTCCCCGTCACGGTTCGCAAATAGCAAGGCCGCCGGTGCGCTAGCGCAGTTCCGTCATAAACTTCAGATACTGCGCCTCGATCAACTTGAGATCGCCGCCGAAGACGGCGGTGAAGTCTTTCAGACGTTCTGCGCCCGTGTAGTCCTGAAATGCCGGGCGCTTGGCGGTGAGCGCGAGGTAGTCGCAATACTTCCGCGGCATCTTCTCGGCGAGGTAAAACGAGAAGGCCCACGCTTCGCAATAGGCGCCCGGCGGATCGGTCTCGAAGTAGCGATCGCTGCCGATCATTTCCGCCGTAAGTCCTTTCGGACGCTTCGATAGCTTGGCTTGGAAGTCAGCCAGCCGGCCCTGATTCAAACGGTCCTCGCGCTTGGTATAGGTGCGCGCGTTCCAAACGCCGCGGGCTTCAAACATCGTTCCGAGTCCCTCGGCCAACCACCGCGGGGTCGCTGTGAAGCGGCGATGCACGCCCGTGTTGTAAGCGGTCTGATGCGTGACTTCGTGAATCACGGTATCGGCGTTGGCCGCCGACGCGCCGCCGGAACCTTGTTGATCGAATAGTGCGACCCGATTGGTGCGGGCCGAGTAATACCCGAGATAGCCGGTTCCCATCGGCGAACCGTCGGCCGCGGCGTAACGTTGAAACTCGGCCTGCGTCGGGAAGACGATGGCGACGAGCGGAAACTCGGGCTCCTTCGGCGCCAAGCCGCGGATGGTGAAGTAATGCACGAACTGCTGGTACATCTCTTCGAACCGCGGAGCCCAATCCTTCTTCTGCCCCTTGGGATGTGCTACGAGATAGTGCCCGGTGTGCGTCACTTCGAAGCCTTTGCCGAGTTCGCGCGAGAGACGCTCGCGCATTTCAGCGGCGGAATAGCCGCGGAACGTCGGTGACACCTTCTTGGCATCCTTGGCCGCCGACGTCGCGAAGTCGTACATTTGCCCGTCGCGGGCCAGAACAAACGCTCGGCTATCGGTCCATGTAATGGGCGTCGCTTCGAGGCGCTGGTTGTTGAGCGTCAGTGCGAGCGTCCAGCGGGGCTCGGCCGCCGCGAGAGAGTCAACGCCCAACAACAGAATCGTCGCCGCCAGGAATTGTCGCATCGCCGCGCGCCGTGAGAAGTTGCCTGATACTACTCGGCCAAGGCGCCTGTGCCCGGCACTTGAGGTACATGCAACCCTACGTCACGGGACCGGCCGATGAAGGGTCGGGATGACGAACGTGCGGATCGTAGCGATTAGTCGCCGATTCAACGGCATTCCGGCCCGCGGCTAGACCAACTCGCGGATCGGTTGCTGCATCTCGACGAGATACTGCGGTCGACCGGCCGTGTCGCGAACCGTCACCTTGCTGACGTCGATTCCGAGCGAATGGTAGAGCGTTGCAAACACTTCTTGGAAGTGGCACGGCCGGTCCTCGGCCGATTCGCCGAGCCGATTTGTGCTGCCGATCGCTTGGCCGGTTTTGAGTCCGCCGCCGGCGAGTATCGCGCAGCTCACGCTCGGCCAATGGTCGCGCCCCGCTTTGGCGTTGATGCGCGGCGTGCGGCCGAACTCGCCCCACGCGATCACCGTCACGTCGTCCAAGATGCCTCGTTCGTCGAGGTCTTGCACGAGTGCCGTGAGGCATTGATCGAGCTTGCCGCCATGATCGCGAACGAGCCCAAAGTTGTCGCTATGAGCATCCCAACGACCGTAACTCAGCGTCACGCAACGGGCGCCGGCCTCGACCAAACGCCTGGCCATGAGCAGATGGTCGTTGCAGGTCGGAGCGCCGTCGTATTGGAAACTGTACGGCTGCCCGTTGCCGTAGCGGGCGAGAACCTTCGGGTCTTCCTTCGACAGATCGAGCGCGTCGACTAACTTGCTCGATGTCAGAACGTCGAATGCACGTCGGCCGAATTCATCGGCGGCGTTCATCGCGCCGGAAGTGTCGATTTCGCTGCGCAGGTGATCAAACCGGCTGAGTAAATCGCGCCGGCTGGAAAGCCGTTCCAGCGACATCGTCGTGCTGCGTTTCATGTCGGCAAGGCCGGGCCCTTCCGGACGGAATGCCGCATAAGCAGGGCCGAGAAAGCCCGGACGGCCGGCGTCGGACCACGGCTTGTGCTTCGTTTCTTCGGCCAGCGCCACGAACGCGGGCACCGACGGATCGACCGGCCCGCGCAGCTTCGTGAGCGCCGCGCCGATGCTCGGCCGACCGCCGACAAAGGCCAGCGATTCCTTCGGCCAACCGGTCATGCACTGTTCAGCGTCGTGAGGTCCCTTCGCGCCGACCACGGAGCGAATCACGGCGAACTTGTCCATCATCGCCGCGATTTTCGGGAAGCACTCGCCGATCTGTAGGCCCGGCACGCGCGTCTCAATCGGATCGAACGGCCCACGAATCTCCGCGGGGGCGTCCGTTTTGATGTCCCACATATCTTGGTGGGGAGGACCGCCGCCCAGGAAGATGTTGATGATCGCCTTGTGGCCGAGCCCGCTGCGCCGGACAGGGCCCGCATCGGGAGCGCTGACGGTCGCCCCGCGCGCTTCCGCGCGGAAGAGATCCGCGAGCGTAAACGCCGAAGCGCCTGCGCCGAGCGCGCCGACGGTGAGAAAGTTGCGACGCGTAATGCGATCGCAGTACGCGCCTGGGGCCAGGCGCGAACCGAGTAACGTGAGCATATCCCTGCTCCGAAACGGGGGGCGTGACGATGTTGCGAGCGATGCGGAGAACAAGAAACTCGCGTGCGGCGAGTTTCTCAAGGCGGGCGGGCTAGCCGTGGTCGAGACCAGCGGCTACTTCTCAAACATTGCGAAATCGTCCGGTGGGCGAAACCGAGCGACTTCGAAACTTACAGGTGGGCGAACTCAGGTAGGAATCCGTTCGGCAGGCCGGCAACTCTCGGGCGGATAATAGAAAGTTGCATCCATCAAGCTGCTCTAATAGTATTCGTGTCGACCGAGCGGAGCAATATTTTCGCACAATTTACTGACATAGCTCAAGGTCGATTCTGGCCCGGGGGTAATCCCCTAGTTAGCCCTTTCGCAGGAGACCTTCGTTGATCCGACACTTCACGCTGACCGTTGTTTTCACGATTGTTGCCTGGGGCGCGAGTTTCAGCTGTGCAGCGGAGCCGGAGCTTGTATCGGTCAGGAAGATTTGGGATGCGGGAAAGCACAATGCGTTTACCGATCTCATTCGTTGGCACGATCGCTTCTGGTGCACCTTTCGCGAGGCCGACGATCATGTGGGCGGCAACGGCGCGCTGCGCGTACTCACATCGACCGACGGCGACGTGTGGGAATCGGCCGCGTTAGTGACTGAGCAGGGGATCGATTTGCGTGACCCCAAGCTAAGCGTCACGCCCGACGATCGTCTGATGATCGTCGCCGGGGGGTCGACTTATGACGGCAAGACGCTGCTCGGCCGCCGGCCGCGGGTCGCCTTTTCCGTCGACGGCCGGACTTGGACCGCCCCCGTAAAGGTGCTGGGGGAAGGAGAATGGCTCTGGCGCGTCACGTGGCACGAAGGCGTTTGCTACGGCGCGGCGTACGATGCTTCGAAGCGTTCGACTCCCGCCGCGAAAGAAGCCGCCAAACTAACGACGCCCGCCGAGCCGGGGCCGGCCGAGTGGAAGCTCAAGCTTTACAAGAGCGCCGACGGCGTGAAGTACGACCTGATTACGCACCTCGACGTGCCCGGGCATCCCAACGAAACGACGCTTCGCTTCCTGCCCGACGGCCGGATGTTAGCCATGGTCCGTCGCGAAGGAGGCTCGAAGCTCGGCTGGCTCGGTACTAGCCTCGCTCCATATACGAAGTGGACGTGGCACGAGACCGACATGCGAATCGGCGGGCCGAACTTCATCGTCCTGCCGAGCGGCAAGCTGTGGGCTGTCACACGACTCTACGGCGACAAACGGTCGACCGTCGTGGCGCGCATGGATGAGAAGTCGCTCCGGCCCGTATTGGAGTTTCCTAGCGCCGGCGATACGAGCTACGCCGGAATCGTCGACCACGACGGGCTGCTCTGGGTGAGCTACTATTCGACACACGAAGAGAAAACCAGTATCTATCTGGCGAAGGTGCGTCTGCCTAAGGAGTAGTAAGATCGCAAGGACCGCCAGAATCCCAACTGCTCAGCGTCGCTACGCTTCGAACCGCGGATCGTACGGCATGTCGAACGTATCGGCGACCGCGCGATAGGTGATCTTTCCGGCGTGCATATTGATCGCTCGTGCGACCGGCTTGAGCGTTTGCGCAGCCGCCAAGATGCCGCGATTGGCGATTTGCACGACCCACGGCAGCGTGACGTTGCACAGCGCATACGTACTCGTCCGGCCGACGGCCCCAGGCATGTTCGTCACGCAATAGTGCAAGACTTGATCGACCATATACACAGGTTCGCTATGCGTGGTCGGCCGGCTCGTGGCGACGCAACCTCCTTGGTCGATCGCCACGTCGATGATTACGCTCCCCGGTTTCATCAGCTTCAGATCGTCGGCTTCGATCAGTCGCGGGGCTTTCGCACCTGGAATGAGCACGGCGCCGATCACGAGATCGGCCTTTTGCAATTGCTCGCGGATCGTGTGCCGATCGCTGAAGAGGCAATCAACGTTCGCCGGCATCACGTCGTCGAGATAGCGTAAGCGATCCATGTTGACGTCGAGCAAGCCGACATTAGCTCCGAAGCCTGCGGCCACCTTGGCGGCGTTGGCGCCGACCACGCCGCCGCCGAGCACGGCAATGTTGGCAGGCGCCACGCCCGGCACGCCGCCGAGCAAGATGCCGCGCCCCATTTGCGGCCGCTCCAGATACTTGGCGCCTTCTTGAATGCTCATCCGGCCGGCCACTTCGCTCATCGGCGTCAGCAGCGGGAGCCTGCCTTGGTCGTCGCGCAAGGTTTCGTACGCCACGGCGGTGCAACCGGAAGCGAGCACCTCTTCCGTCAGCTTGCGGTCGGCCGCGAAGTGCAAATAGGTGAACAATATCTGACCGGAGCGCAGCCGCGGCCATTCGTCGACCATCGGCTCCTTGACCTTCACGATCATGTCGGCCGTGCCGAACAGCTCGTCGACGTCGTTCATCAGCCGCGCGCCGTGCGCTTCGTATTGCTCGTCGGGAATGCCCGAGCCGAGCCCTGCGCCGCTTTCGAAGAGCACGCGATGGCCGGCCCGCGTAAGTTCTTCCACCCCGACGGGCAACATCGCCACCCGGTATTCGTCGCGCTTGATTTCCTTGGGAACGCCGATGATCACGCGTGCATCCTTTCTAGATCATGGATAGGTTTCGGAAGCGGCGCTCGCGGCCGCTTTGCTCCCGCGGGCTTACTCCTCGTCCGCATCCAGACCGCGCCATTCCGGTTCGAAGCTTTCGTCCGGCGCGGCTTCCGCCTTATCGGCCGCCGAGGCAGCATCAGCGTCGCTCCACTCGCGGCCGAAGTCCTCTTCGAGTTCTTCGTCGAGATCATCGTCGGCAAACGGTTCGCCGGCAGGCATTCGTCCGGCGGCGATCTCTTCTTCGTGATGCCGCTTGCGCTCGTCGCGCGCCGCCTTGCGGGCGTCGCCTGCGTGAGCAGGTCGCAAATAGAGCTTGATCGGTACTTCCGAAAACGGCAGATGGTCGCGAAACGTCGTCAGCAAATATCGCTTGTAGTCGGCGCTAATCGCCGCCGGGTCGCTGCAGAACAGCACGATCGTCGGCGGCTGCGAGCCGACCTGCACGGCGTAAAAAATCTTCGGGCGCCGGCTTTGATACAGCGGCGGCTCATTCTTCGCCAACGCATACCGCAGTAGCCGATTCAATTCGCCGGTCGAGATCCGCGAGATCGATTGCTTGTAAAGCATCTGCGAATGATTCAAAAGCGCCTTCATGTTCTTGCCGGTCTGCCCGGTAACGAACGCGATCGGGACGTACTTCATCGAGCGGAACGTCTCGTGCAAGTAGGTCACCCATTGATCGCTCGGCACCTTGCCGGCGTAGAGGTCCCACTTGTTTACGACGAACACGCACGGCTTGTAGTTTTCGGCGACGTAATCCGTGAGTTGCTTGTCGACACGACTGATCGGCTGTGCGCAATCGAAGAAGATCAGCACCACATCGGCCCGTCGCACGCTGCGCTGCGCGCGGTGCAGGCTGTAGAACTCCATATCATTCGCCAAAGATTTCTGCCGCTTCACGCCGGGCGTATCGATGGCGATGAACGCCTTGCCGTCGAGTTCGAAGCGCACGTCGACGCTGTCGCGCGTCGTGCCCGGCACTTCGCTCACGATCATTCGCTCGGCCTGGGCCAGCGTGTTGACGAATGTACTCTTCCCCGTGTTGCGGCGTCCGACGATCGCCAACTTCATCACGGCGTCGGCCGGAGGATCGTCGCCGTCGGAAGGGGGCAACTTTTCGACGATCGCCGTCAGGAGCTCGTCGCGGCCCCGATTCTGATGCACGCTCGTCAGCATGATCACCGGCTGCGCGAGCTGATGAAATTCTCCCGTCAGCGCATCCATCGACATCGCATCGGTCTTATTCGCCACGCAAATCACCGGCGCTTCGACCTTGCGCAATCGCCGAGCCACTTCGATGTCGAGCGGCGTCAGACCGCTGCGCGTATCCACGACGAACAAAATCAGCGTCGCCGAATCGACCGCCTTTTCAATCTGCGCTTCGATGTGGGCCGTCAGGTTGTCTTCGTCTTCGATCCCCATTCCGCCGGTATCGACCAACTCGAAGTAGCGGTCGTTTTCGCACATCAAAAACGTCATACGATCGCGCGTCACGCCGGCGCGATCGTCGACCACGGCGAGCCGCTTCTTGGCGAGCCAATTGAAGAGACTGCTTTTGCCGACATTCGGCCTACCGACGATAACGATCTGCGGGACGCCCATACGAAACACACGACCAAGCTGCGAGAAGGTGCGAGCCCCTCCGCAAGCTGCCGAGGGGACTTTGACCCTATATTCTACTTACCGCGTGGCTCACTAACTAGGAGCCCGGATGCACCGTAAATCAAGCGTTTCGTGTTGGGTGGGTCTAGCGCAGCGAGGCCCACGCGGATGCAGGAACGCGAAGACGCCGCGTGAGCTTCGCTCCTGCGCGTCCTAACCCGACAATCGTTCACTGCATCGCCACGCGCTGCAGCACCATCAGCCAGTTGCCGCCGCCGCTGGTAAAGGCTTGCGGGCGCTGGCCGTTTCGATTCGAAACGCACCATGTGAGCGTGTCGCCGTTGAGCTGGTAAATACCCAAACAAACCTGGCCCGCTTGCGGACCTTCGGTGTACACGGCGTCCATGTTGCCCGAACGCCCGTCCCCCGACATCGTGAACGTGCCGGACCCCAAGCCTCCTTGCGGTCCGCCGCCCATCGGAGCACCGCCCGGCGGTCCGCCGCCGCGAAATTCGCGACCGGCGATCTGATTGCCCGTCACGGTGAGCTCGATCTGCCCGCGACCTTCAATACTTCCGCGCCAGACGGTCGGCCCGGCATTCGCGCGCGTGTTGTTACCGGCCAGCGACGCCGTGCCTGCGGCGCGCGTGGCCGAGCTCTTGGCGGCCGCTTCAAGTTCGTCGCGATCGATCGAGCCGTCGCGCCCCTTATCCAGACGCGGAAAGGCTTGCGCGAATTGGGCCCATTCGGCGCGGGCTACTTTCTCATCGCCGTCGGCGTCGGCAAGTTTCATGACCAGCTCCACCTCGTCGGTCGCCTCAAGCTCGGTCTCGTCGAGCGCGTTATCTTTGTCAGCGTCCCAGGCTCGGAACTTCTGAGCCAGGCTTCCCCATTCCGTGCGCGAAAGTTTGCCGTCGGCGTTGGCATCGGCAACCTTGATGATGCCGGTCGAGTCGACTGCGGCGGCCGGTGTTGCAGCCGCGGCAGGTGGGGCGGCCGCAGGCCTGGCCACGACGCGCCCCGCCAGATAGTTGCGATCCGACTCGCTAAGCTTGCTTGCCGCGACGACGATCACTTCGCCGTCGGCCTTCTTAAGATGGACCTCGCCGTTCTTCACTTCGACGAGCTCCGCCGACACGGAGAACTGTCCGCTCGCATCTTTCCATTGGCGCGGCGCAGCCGAAGCCGAATCGAACGCCCCTGCGATCAGCGCCAGAGCAAACACCAACGCGCCAAGCTTTGCGATGCGCATAACGGCAACTCCAACTCTCGAAAGAAATGCGGAGAGCACTTTGGAAACCGACCGACGAAACTCAGGTAGTCCGACTCAAAATCGGCCCAGTCCATCAGACGCTGACTTCAAACGACGCTGAGCAGCAGGGTTTGGAATGTGGCGAACGCCGTCCCTCATGCTCAATTTTAGCCAAGCCGCGCATCTCCGCGACAGAGAAATGTTGCTTGTCAAATGTTCCTATGTAGGGAACGCCCTTCGCGGCGGTCCGTCTACAGCTTACGGGCGGAACGCCACGGAGGGCGTTCCCTACAGACTCGCCGCAGATCGGTTACACCTCCTCCCCCGGTAGCAGTTGCGGGTTCCACGCCGCCTCCCAGAGGTGCCCGTCGGGGTCTTGGAAGTAGCCGGCGTAGCCACCCCAAAACGTTTCTCCGGCCGGTTTTACGATGGTTCCCCCCGCCGCGGCCGCTTGGCGCATCACGGCATCCACCTCGTCGCGCGCGGCGACGTTGTGCCCCAGGCTGAGCTCCGTCGCGCTTCTCGGCTCCTGCGGCAGCCCGGCGTCGTGCGCCAAACTGGCTCGCGGCCAGAGCGCCAACTTCAAGCCGGCCTGTAGATCGAAGAAGGCGACCGCCCCGTGCTCGAACTCCTGCCCGATAATCCCTTCGGTCGGTAGCCCGAGCCCGTCGCGGTAAAAGGCGACGGCCCGCTCCAGGTCGTCGACGCCGAGCGTGATCATCGTGATGCGCGGTTTCATCCAGCGGCTCCTCGTTCGCAGTAAATTCGATCTCGCAGATTGCTGCGCGCCACACCCCAATGGGCGCCATTATCGTGCGCCGTTCTGCGCATTTGCTGCGCGCTGCGCCCGGTTCGAAATTCGCCGAGTGCGCAGTCGTGCGCGAGATTGCGCCATTCGCAAGGCCTGACGATCGCCGAACGACGTCGCGAGCGGCAAATCGCGTCGGTCGCCACTCCGCGAATCGACGTAAGTCCCCGAACGGCGCACCGCCCGCTGCGCACTAAGCCCGACCGCTTGTGCGCTCCCTTGTTTCCAAGCGCTCCGACGCGCACAACCACCCCCCGGTTGTGCGCAATGGGCCGATTTAGTGCGCACGACTTACGTCGATTTCGCTGCGCCATCACAAGCACTCCCCGCGAGACGTGATAGAAAACCGGCCGCATTCTCCCCGATCTGCCGGCCCCATTTCCAGGCGATTTTTGGCCGGCTGCCATTTTCTCAGAGTGCGCGCCAAGACGCAGAGACGCCAAGAAACGCAGCGAAAGAAAGGGAGATACTGGGGATGAGCAGGGGATGGGGAAGATGAATTCTGGAGGCGAGCCGGGAGCGTGAGCGACCGGAGTCGAACTACCTCTTCCACTGGGAGAGGTCGACGAGCATAGCTCGGCGGGTGAGGGTCACGCGGCATCACGCTTGGCTCAGAGATCGATAACAGCGCCGCGCATGTCCCGCACGCAATGCCAAGCGTTGTGCGACCTCACCCTCATCCGGCCTCAAGGCCACCTTCTCCCAGCGGGAGAAGGGCTTCGCCACCAGGCAGGGATTCTCCGTGTTCGTCGGCTCTCCTATACTGATGCCGCTTCGGTCGCCGCTCGGCGAGCGGGCGAACTTCTTTTGGGAGAGACTTAGTAATGGCCGACCCGCGAAGGATCGCTCGCCAACGTTTGGAAAGCTTGCAGCGCGCCGGCGTGAAGAGCCTGAAGAAAGGGAAGCCCGTGGCCAAAGCTGCGTCGGCAAAGGTCGCGGCCGCCGAGAAGCCGAGCCCGGCCACAACGGCCCGTCAGGCAAACTCTCCCGCACCAACAGCCGCACCGGCCTACGTTCCCCCAGCCGCGCCGACTTCGCCCGCTTTGAAGACCAAGGCCGAGCGCGAAGCGGCCCTCGACGTCATTCGTCGGCAAGTCGCCGCTTGTCCTCGTTGTCCGGAGCTTTGTGCGACGCGCAAGCAAACCGTATTCGGCGTCGGCAATTCCAAGGCCCGGCTTTGCTTTCTCGGCGAAGCGCCGGGGGCCGATGAAGATGCCCAAGGGGAACCGTTCGTCGGCAGGGCAGGGCAGCTACTCACCAAAATCATCGAAGCCTGCACGCTCAAGCGCGAAGATGTTTACATTCTCAACGTGCTGAAGTGCCGGCCGCCGAACAATCGCCCGCCGACCCCCGAAGAGAGCGCCAACTGCCGCGAGTATCTCGAAGGGCAGCTCGACATCATCCGCCCGGAATTCATCTGCTGCCTCGGCGCCACGGCCGCCAAGCAACTGCTCGGGCTCGACATTCCGATCAGCAAGCTGCGCGGCACGTTTCAAACCTACCGCGGCATGCGGGTGATGTGCACTTATCACCCGGCGTATCTCTTGCGCAATCCCGACGCCAAGCGCGACGTTTGGGAAGATATGAAGAAGCTGCTGCGCGAGATGGGGATTGAGTTGGATAAGAAGGGGTGAGGGGCCAGGGGTCAGGCGTGAGTACGCGGAAGGCCATTTAGCCCCGGAGCTTGCCTCCTGGAGTTTCCCGCCGCGTGGCGTCGCGACAGACGACAAATTCCAAGAACCAAGCACCAAATTCCAAACAAACATCAAGTACAAATGATCGAACGACTTTAGCCGCGCGCATCGACGCTGCAACGCACATTAAGTCATTGAAATTTGTTCCTTGTTTCGAATTTGGTGCTTGGTCATTGATTATTCGCCCGCCTCTATTCGGCGCGGGCGGAACGCCACGGAACGCGTTCCCTACAGCGCATTGAGCGGCTACCTTCGCGCGTTCCAGCTTCCCGGAATGCCGGGCACGTTGCCGGGCGTGCTGCCCCATGTGCCGTCGGTCAGTTTGCGACCGTCGGCGGTGAGCACGGCCGAGAAGGAGCCGACGCCGAGATTTCCTTCGACGTTCTCGACCGCCTTCCCTTCGATGAAGAGATGCCGCGTCTCGGCCACGTAACGGGCCACGAAGTTTTCGCGACCGAGCAACTTCGACTGCTCGCGCCATTCGAAGAAGCCGGTGAGCAGCGCGCCGTCCTGCGTCGGCTCTTGCGACGTAAACTTGAGCGTGCTGTCGGCGAAGTTAAAGCCTTCGTTATCGACGGCGTCGTGGAGCGTCCAAGCGCCGAGCGTCAGATTCGGCACGCTCGCTTTCGTTGCCGCGACAAGAGGTTGCGGCGACGGGGGAGCGTCGGATTGACGCGTTAGCAGCGGCGGCAACGTGGCGGCCAGCACCGCGCAAACGCCGCCGATCAAAGAGGCCGTGATCGTTGCCGAGGGGCCGCGCCACCATCGGGTCGCGCGGCGCGGAGCGGGGGCCGTGTCGTCCATGACCGGTTCCTTGAAACAGTATGCGTCAGAAGCGGGCGAAGTTTAGAAATTGCCCCCGATTGCCGCAATACGGCCGCCCCAAGACGACCGGCGGCGAGATGCCGGCCGGAGCGGAACGCCACGGAGGGCGTTCCCTACAGAGGCTTACGGCTTACAGGTCTTCGTTGCCTTCGAGTTGTTGCTTGTAGCCGTCTCGTTCGCGGCGCGTGGCTTCGAGATCGAACAGCAAGTACTTCATGTCGAGCCGGAGTTGGGCCAACGCGTCTTGCACGAGGTTCATGATGCGGCGACGACGCTTCGTGCTTTCGATCACGCGGCCGAGGACCGGTTCCACCCGATCGCGAAGCTCGCCCGGCAGTTCGGCGACGACCCGAATCAGATCCAGCACGTCGGTCGGCAATTCTTCGGCGGCGGGCTTAATAACGCGGGTCGAGTCGCTCATGATGTTCTCTCGCAGTCGTTGGGTCCGGGTGATGTTCCTCTTTAGAAGCAGCACTCATGCCGGCAGGGCGCGATCGGACCGTTCAACAAGACACAAACCCTTTACGCAACAGCACTTAGCTACACTGCCGGCAATCTATTGCCGGCAGGCCTGATGTTGCCGAAACGCCACGAGCCGATCTAGGGATGTTTCGCAAATCGTGATAAAAGCACGCCTTACGTCGCCGGAGCGCTCGCGTAGCCCGATGTGGCGTGAAGGCATCATTCCAGGGAAGGGCGATCTCGATCTCGATGCGCGCGCTGGTTCGTCGATTGCGACCGTGGCTCGTTGCGCCGGTATGGATCCTGGCGCTCGCCGCTTCATGCGCCAGCGCGCAAACGCACGAAGGCTTCGAAACGCACGAACCTTCCTGGCGCGACGCCGGCGGCGATGCTCGCTACAAAATCGAGCGACAGTTGCGCATCGCCCAAGATGCCCATAGCGGCAACGGCTGCGAGTTCGTAGAGACGCAAAGCTCCGACGGCGGCACGGCGATCTACCTCAGCTATAACCTAGGCAACGCGCCGGTGATCGATGAGTTGACCGCCGGCCTGTGGGTGAAGGCCGATCAGCCGGGCGTGCAGTTCGCAGCCCGCGTCGTCTTTCCGCGCACGCTCGAACCCAATTCGCAACGCCCCGTGACGGCCGTGATTCTCGGCACGAGTTCCACCAAGCCGGGACAATGGGAACGGCTCACCGTTACGAACATCCGCAATCAAGTGGAACAGCAGGCCCGCGTGCTCCGGGCTCAGCTCCGTCTGCCGGTCGACACGCGCCAATCGTACGTCGATCGCCTGCTGCTGAACGTGTACGTCGGCGCGGGGAAGCATCAGGTCTGGCTCGACGATCTGGAAGTGACCGGCATCGTTTACGCGCCGACGGAGCCGCAACCCGGGGCCGCCGTGAATGCCCCGTCGCCCTTGCCGCAGATGGACGGCTTCATGCCGATCAGCCGCACGAGCGAAACGCCCGACGGAGCACCGGTCGCCGGCGCCGTGTCGGTTGTCGAACTCAAGGGGCAGACGGTGCTCGTCCGCGGCAAACAATTTTTTCCTCGCATCATCGAGCACCAAGGGGAACCGCTGCCGTTTCTGCAGCAGCTCGGCTTTAACACGGTGCGCATGCGCACGACGCCGTCGCGTGAAACTTTGGAGGAAGCGGCGAAGCTCGGGCTCTGGATCATCTGCCCGCCGCCACAACCGGCCGACCTCGGCAACCCGTACGGCGCCTCGACGCCGACCTCGGTGTTGGAGTTCGGCGAAGCGTTTCAATCGGTCCTGGCCTGGGACCTCGGCGAAGGACTCTCGGCCGCCGATCTCGACGTGCTGAAGCGTTGGGCCGAGCACGTCCGTCGGCATGACCTCCCGCGACCGCGCCCGATCCTCTGCCAAGCGGCGGCCGACCTGCGTTCGCTTAGTCGGCAGGTCGACGTCGTCGTCACCAAGCGATTGCCGATGGGAACGACGTTTGAGCTCGCCGATTACGGCGATTGGTTGCGCGATCGGACCCGGCTCGCACGTCCCGGCACCCCGCAATGGGCCGTCATCCAAACGCAGGCCTCGCGCGAACTCGGGCGGCAGGCGCAATTGCTCTCGCTACAAAAGCCGGTGATTCCGGAAGTCGAAAGCGAGCAGATCCGGCTGATGGTCTTCGAAGCGCTCGCCGCCGGCGTGCGCGGGCTGAAGTTCGATTCGCAAACTCCGCTGAACGCGAACGACGACGCGACGCGCACCCGTGCTGCGGCGCTGAACCTGATCAACCTCGAATTGGAATTGGTCGACGCTTGGGCCGCGGCCGGCACGTTTGTGACGCGCGTGCCGGGGAGCGAGCCCGACGTTTCCGGCGCGCTGCTGCAGATCGATCGCGGACACCTGCTCTTGCCGATGTGGACCGGAGCTCGGGCGCAATTCGTGCCGGGGCAATCGGCGGGAACCGGGCTGACGTTCGTCGTGCCGGGCGTGCCGGAGTCGGTCGACGTATATGAACTTTCCCCCGGCGGCATGCGACCACTCGCGCGACAACGGGTCGCGGGCGGGCTGCGCATCACCGTGGATGAATTTAGCCTGACGTCGCTGATTATGCTGACGCAGGACCCGCAAGTGGTGAGCGTCGTGGGTCAGCGGATGAACGCCGTCGGCCGGACGGCGGCGCAGCTCCAGCACCAAGTGACCCAAGCGAAAATGCGTACGGCCGAGCGCGTGCACGGCGAGCTCTTAGAGATTGCCACGCCGCTGCCGCAGGCTTCCGAATGGTTGCTACAGGCACGCACCGTGTTGGCCGCGGCCGATGCACGCTTTGCCGCCGGAAACTTGCGCGACGGCTATCTCAACACGCGCCGCGCCTTGCGACCGCTGGCCCTTTTGGAGCGAGCACATTGGCAGGCGGCCGTCGCCGCGGCGGGAGGTTCGACGACGTTGACGCCGTTTGAAAGTTCGTTCGCTACGCTGCCCGACCATTGGCGAATGCTCGGCCGGTTGCGCGCGGTCGGAAGTTGGCAAAGCCTACTGCCGGGGGGCGAGTTTGAAAGCCTGGACTTCACCGTGCAAAGCGGCTGGCGACACTTCCAACATCCGCAAGACAACATGCGTTGCGACGCCGACCTCGCGGCCGCGATGCGCGAACCTGCGGCGGCGAGCACGGGCGCGAACGGCGCCGCCAATAATTCCGCTACGCCCACGCCGCGCTCGCAATTCTGTTTGCGAATGACCGCGCAAGCGTTCACGCCCGAGGTGGCCGACGCCGTGACGGAATCGCCGCCGGTTTGGATCGTGTCGCCCCCCGCAACCGTTCAGGCCGGCGAAGTCGTGCGGATCAGCGGTTGGGTCAACGTGCCCGACGACATCGCCAAGGGTCGCGAGCGATTCATCGTTTTCGATTCGCTCGGCGGCGAACCGCTGGCCGAACGCTTCGGCAAGACCGCGGGCTGGCAACGGTTCAGCTATTGCCGCATGGTGCCGGTCGACGGCGAGATCACGCTCACCGCGGCGCTGGGCGGTGCGGGATCCGCGCTGCTCGACGACGTAACGATCGAAGCGGCGCGATAGTCGCGAACGCGATCTATCGCCCGCCGCTCTCATCGAGCGTCAACCACTGCTTGCCGACGCGGGGATTTCCCAGCGAGCGGGCCATGTCCCACATGGCCGACCAGTAGCTCGTAAAGATCGGTACGGCGGCTTCGCGGCCGTCGTAAACATGGGGCGTGGCTTCGGGAAGGTTGTAGTACGGCACCTTCGCGAAGCGGTGGTGCGTGCCGTGGTAGTCGATGTGCAACATCGAGAGCGACAGCGAATGGCCGACCAGCGACGGATCGACGACCGTACGGGTGTTGGTGAGAATCGAGTCGCCGAGTAAGCCGACGTGTTCGGTGAACTTACGGATCGATTGCAAATTACCGGCGATGAGTGCCTGAGCGAAATAGCCGACCAGGAACGGCTGCCACCAGCCCATGACGGTGAGGAAGATGCTCAAGCCGCCCCAGGCGACGACGCACAGCGCGTATTCCAGGATGATGCGGCGCTGTTGAGCGGCAGGAATGCGGCGGGCCGTGAGTACGCCATGGAGAAACACGACGGGCGTATAGAAGAAACCGAATATCAGTTCGCCGATCGCCGCTAAAATGCGCCGCCAACGAGGGACTTCCGTGTTCACAAACGGCCAAAGTTCCAGATCGTTCGCCGTGCCGATGTAGGCGTGGTGCTGTCCGTGCACGAAACGATAAACGCTGAGCGGAACGAAGATCGTCGTGCCGAAAACGATCCCTTGCAGTTCGTTGACGCGCCACTTTGGGTTCAGCGTCCCATGCGAAGCTTCGTGGAATGCAATCAGCTTCGAGTGACCGATGTGCGCCGTGAACAGCCAGCAGACGATCGTCAGCGGCCAGAGCCCGGCGTTCCAGGTTGCCACCGAAGCCCACATGCCGACGACGAGCAACAAGCTGAAGAGCGGATGCACGAAGTTGTGTCCGCGATCTTGCTGATGCCAGCGTTTGATCAGGTCGCGCAGCGTCGACTTCGGCGCATCGTAAATCTTCAGCGCCACCACATCTTCGTGCTCGGCACCGACTGGCGATTCTCTTCGCATCGAACTAGAAGCCACGTGCAATCTCTCCCACCGATCCTTGGATCGAATCAACCTCGACGAAATCCGTTTAATTCAAAACGCAAACCCTACCAAAACAGAAAGATTCATTCAATTTCGACCTGAAAAGCGGGGTGCGGAAACGCGCTGCCTGCATGGCCAGGCTTCCTCGACGCTTGGCAAAGGGCGTGCCGAATAAAATTCGCCGGCGAACCGGCTTGCGCCCGAATTCGTAGGTTACAATTAAGCATCGGGTTGCAGCTTTCCCGGCGGCGGTAAGCTTTTTCGGAAGTTTGCCCAACCGCCGGGGCCTTTTTGCCGATAGACCTTTGCACGAGCGAAGGTCACTCGCACAAACGTGCGGGAAAACGTCGAACCGGCGCCCAGCTTCGCCCGTACAATACATCAGAAAAGCAGCCATCAGACATTTGGAAACAAGCCTCTCGTCACGCAAAGATTCCGTCGGAGGTGCCAACCCTATTGCGTGAACCCCGGCCAACAGTGTTTGTGCTCAGCATAAACCGGTCGGCGTTCTTCTCGCAGCGACTCCACCGTCGCAATCGGCGAGAGGTTTGACATTCTGGCCTCGTCCGCAGCACTGCGGGCGAGGCCTTTTTTGTTCCCCCCGTCGATTCGGGTATTTCCCGCGATCCGGGCCTTCTTTCCCGGGATCTTGCGAACTAATTCGGTCGGTCGGCTCTCTTGGGAATCGGCCCCGAGCCCCTTGACGCTCGTAGCCGACGTGCGATTCTGTGGGTCTAATTATTTGTGACAAAGTGTCACAAAGTTCGCACCCCCCGTGCCCGTCCAGAAACCGGAGAAGTCGGTCATGTCCGTCAGCATTTCGAAGATCGTGCAAGCCCTCGAACCCTCGGCTACGTTGGCCATGGCGGCGAAGGCGCGCGAACTGAAAGCGGCAGGCAAGAAGGTATACGACTTCAGCGTCGGCGAACCCGACTTCAACACGCCGCAGCACATCTGCGATGCCGCAACGCGGGCCATGGCCTCGGGCCACACGCATTACACCGCCTCGGGCGGCATCCAAGAGCTGCGACTCGCGGTCGCCAAGCAATACCAAGCGCGGCACGGGCTGGAGTACGCACCGGCGCAGATCGTCGTTTCCAACGGCGCCAAGCATTCGCTGCACAACGCGTTCACGGTGCTCTGCGATCCCGGCGACGAAGTGATCATCCCGGCTCCGTATTGGGTGAGCTACGCGGAGCTCGTCAAGCTCACGGGCGCCAAGCCGGTAATCGTGGCGACCGAAGAGGCGAACGATTTCAAACTGACGCCCGAGCAACTCCGGGCCGCAATCACGCCGCGCACCAAAGTGCTGCTGCTTTGCTCGCCGTCGAACCCGACCGGGTCGATGTACTCGCCGGAAGACCTGGGCGCGCTGGCCGACGTCGTGCTGGAAAAGAACCTCGTCGTCATCTCCGACGAAATCTACGAGCGTTTGATCTACGGCGACAACAAGTTCGCCAGCTTCGCCACGGTCCGCCCCGGGCTGGCCGAGCGCACCATCACGATCAACGGGGTCAGCAAGGCGTACGCCATGACCGGCTGGCGTATCGGTTGGACGCTCGCCCCGCTGGCGATCTCGAAAGCGATGGACTCGCTACAGAGCCAAGAAACGTCGAACCCTTCGAGCGTGAGCCAGTATGCGGCGCTTGCGGCCTTGGAAGGTTCGCAACAATGCGTCGACGACATGCTCAAGCATTTCGCCGAACGTCGCGAATACGTCCGTCGGCGCATCAGCGAATTGCCGAAGCTCTCCTGCCCCAACATGGGCGGGGCGTTCTACGCGTTCATCAATATTCAGGCCCACCTCGGTCGCGAATACGCCGGCGTGCGCGTGAACAACTCCGCGGATTGGTGCCTCACGCTCCTCGCGCAGCAAGGCGTGGCCACGGTCATGGGCTCGGCCTTTGGCGCCGAAGGCTACGCTCGACTCTCGTTTGCCACGAATCTCGAAACGCTCGCCAAGGGCTTCGAAGGCATCGACGCTTTCCTGAAGAGCTAAGGAATTTCCTCACTGTCCGGCCTTTAGTCATCAGTCTTTCGTCTCCGGTCTCCAGTCTTCCCGAATGGCCGAATTACGCAAAGACCCGCTCCTCGAGCGCTGGGTGCTCATCGCGGAAGAGCGGGCCGAGAAGCCGCAGGAGTTCGACGATCGGCCGACCGTACGACGTTCCGGCAATTGTCCGTTCTGCGAAGGAAGCGAACTCGAAACGCCGAACGAAGTGCTCGCCCTACGCAAGCCGGGCACCATGCCCGACGCCCCGGGCTGGCGCGTACGCGTCATTCCCAATAAGTACCCGGCGGTGACGATCGCCGGCCGTGGCGCGGACGAAGCCGTCGTCAATGCACGGTCGCCGGAAGTCCCCGGTTACGAACGGCAGTCGGCCCTCGGCGTGCATGAGGTGATCATCGAGTCGGCCGTGCACGTGGTCCGGGCCGGCGAACTCTCGCTTGCCCAAACTACCGACGTGTTGAACGTTTACCGGGCACGCCTGCTTGCCCTGCGCGCCGAGTCGAACTTGCGATACGTACAAATCTTTCGCAACGTCGGCGAAGCGGCCGGGGCCTCGATTGAGCATTTGCACAGCCAACTAATTGGGCTCCCCGTCGTGCCGACGCTCATCATCGACGAAGTCTCCGCCGCGCTTGCCCAATTTCAGAAGCTGGGCAACTGCGCATTCTGTGAACTATTTGACGGTGAGCTCGCCGCGGTAAGTCGCATTGTTGAAGTGACGGACCGCTTCGTACTGTTCTGCCCCTATGCGAGTCGATTTCCTTACGAAATGTGCTTGGCACCGCGCAAGCATGCCGCCGATTTCGATTCGGCCGACGACGCGACGCTCGCAGAAGCCGCCGCCTTGATGCGCCGCGGACTCGCCCGACTCGAGCAGGTCTGCGAGAACGCTGCCTACAATTGCGTGCTGCACACGGCACCGCTGGAAAGCCGGGCCTGCGGCCATTACCACTGGCACTGGGAGATTCTGCCGCGAATCGTGAAGGCCGCCGGCTTTGAGTGGGGCACGGGCGTGCATATCAACCCAGTTTCGCCCGAGCGGGCCGCGGCAACGTTGCGAGCCGCCGCCGTCGCCTTGTAAGGGAACGCCCTCCGTGGCGTTCCGTCCGGACACCGACGCGCGGAACGCCACGGAGGGCGTTCCCTACAGCGCGGTTCATCCCCGACAGAACCATTGCAGTAGTTGACGTATCGTGACTTGCGGTAGAATCGATCGGTCGGCTGAAGCGCCGGCAGTGCTGACGTCGTCGACTTGAGAATCCGTCGCCGGCGTGCCGCATGCCGCCGGCAAAAACTTCCGATAATGAGGAACAAGCCCGGCTGTCGCCAAGCACCGCTCCGGTCGATCGGAACGTCGCGACCTCGTGCCTAAGCCCGAGTCGGCGCAAGTTTTGCAGCGAAATCTCTCGTAAAACAGAACCACCGGCCGAACCTGCCCGTCGCCCCGTCACACATCGACGCCGATCCAAGTTTACCCCGCTCTGAAAGTTCGCCATGTCGAGTTCCATCCGTCTCGCGCTCGTTTTGCACAATCATCAGCCGGTGGGAAACTTCGATGCGGTGATCGAGCAGGCCTATCAAGAGAGTTACAAACCGTTCCTCGACGTCTTCGCCGACTACGCCGGCAAGCTGAAGCTTTCGCTCCACACGAGCGGCTGCTTGATGGAATGGCTCGCCGTGAAGCATCCCGAGTACCTCGACCGGCTCGCCGAGTTCGCGGCCGCGGGGAGCATCGAGATCGTCGGCGGGGCGTTCTATGAAGCCATCCTGCCGATGATTCCGCGCCGCGATCGCATCGGCCAAATTCGCACCTACACCGCCTGGCTCGAGCGCCGCTTGGGCTGCAAAGTGCGCGGCATGTGGATGCCGGAGCGCGTTTGGGAACAATCTCTCGTGAGCGAGATCGCCGCCGCGGGCATCGAGTACACGGTGCTCGACGACTTCCACTTCAAGAACGCCGGCCTGCTGCCGCACCAACTGCACGGCTCGTACGTGACGGAAGACGACGGCCGCATCCTCGCCGTGTTTCCCGGCAGCGAGCGGTTGCGCTATCTCATTCCGTTCAGCCAGCCGCACGAATCGATCGACTACCTGCGCAGCATTGCCGCCGAGCATCCCGGCGCGGTAGTGGTGTTCGGCGACGACGGCGAGAAGTTCGGCACTTGGCCCGATACCTACCGCCACGTTTATACCGACGGCTGGCTCCGCCGGTTCTTCGACCAACTCGTCGAGAACGCCTCGTGGCTGCACACCACGACGCTCGGCGAAGCCATCGACGCCGTGCCGCCGCTCGGCAAGGCGTACCTGCCCGATGCCAGCTACCGCGAAATGACCGAATGGGTTCTCCCCACCGAGCGGCTGCTCGAATACGAACAACTCTCCAACGAGATGGAGAAGGACCCGCACTGGCCGCAGATCAAGCAATTTATCCGCGGCGGCTTCTGGCGCAACTTCAAAGTGAAGTACCCGGAAACCGACGAAATGTACTCCCGGATGATGATGATCAGCAGCAGGCTGGAAGAAGCCTTCGCCGACGGGCTCGACCGCGAACTCTTAGAGCAGGCCCGCACCGAACTCTATCGAGGCCAATGCAATTGCGCCTACTGGCACGGAGCGTTCGGCGGTATTTACTTGCCGCACCTGCGCAATGCGATCTATACGCACCTGATCGCCGCCGACAACTTACTGCACAAGGCGGTCGCGGGCAGCCCGGCCCAACGGGGCGAGCCGTGGATCGAAGCGGCGCACGGTGATTTCAATTGCGACGCCCGCCAAGAGATTTACCTCGCCAACGACAAACTCGCGGCGTTGATCTCGCCCCATCGCGGCGGCTCGCTCTACGAACTCGACGTCCGCAGCATCTGCCAGAACCTCCTCTCGACGCTCGCCCGTCGGCCGGAAGCGTACCATCGCAAGGTGCTGGCCGGCACCGGCTCGAAGCTCGAAGGGGCCAAGAGCATCCATTCGCAGGTCATTTTCAAACAGCCCGACCTCGACAAGCAGATCCGCTACGATGCCTACCAACGCAAGGCGATGCAGGATCACTTCTTCGACGACGACGCGACGCTCGCCATGGCGGCAGCCAACGAAGCGATGGAACGGGGCGACTTCTTGAACCTCGGCTACGAGGCCAAGCTGCTGCGCAATCCGCATCGTATCCAAGCTCGCCTCTCGCGCGACGGCAACGCCTGGGGCGTGCCGCTGAAGATCACCAAAGGCTTCACCATGGAAGCCGGCAGCGGCGTGATCGACGTCGCCTACATGATCGAAGGCCTACCGCCGGGTCGGTCGTTTCACTTCGGCGTCGAGTTCAACGTGGCCGGCCTCCCCTCAGGCTGCGACGATCGCTACTTCCACGATGGTCGACACAACCGCCTCGGGCACTTGGGCAGCAAGCTCGACTTGGCCGGCGTGCGCGGCGTGAACCTTGTCGACGAATGGCTCGGCATCGACGTCGGCCTGCGCATCTCCGAGCCGAGCAGCATTTGGACCTTCCCTATCGAGAGCGTCTCGCAATCGGAAGGGGGCTTCGAACTCGTGCACCAATCGATCGTCGTCATGCCGCACTGGCACGTCGTCGGCGACGCCGCAGGTCGCTGGTCGGTGACGATGCAACTCGCCATCGACACGTCGCAAGCCGAGAGCCGGATGGAGAAATCGACCCAAGCGGCGATTGCCGCGACGGTGTAGGATCGCGATTGCTGCGATTTTGCTCCGTGAACGGCTACAAGCTATAATTTTCGTAGAGCTTTGCCGATTCAAGGAGTCATTTCATGGCACCCGACGAGTTGCACGCCGCGCTGAAACAACAGCCGTTTGAACCGTTCCGTGTCGTCATGACCGACGGCGTCGGCTACGACATCCGCCATCCGGAACTGCTGATGGTCGGCAAACGTAGTGCCACGGTCGGGCTCTCCGGCAGCTCGGAAGAACCGTTCTACGAACGCACGGTAAAGGTCGACCTCCTGCACATCATCCGCATCGAGCCGCTCTCAGGCGTTTCGCCAAACGGCGCCGGGTCTTGACGCCCGCTTCGATCGAACGGAGCATGCAAGCCTATCGCGGCGTTTGTTTGTATGCCAACGCAAACCAGTCGACCTCATTTGCGATCAATAGGTCGCCGTGTCGCACCTCCGGCAGTAATTTCACGCCTCGTGATTTGAGTCTCCGGCGAAGCTCTGCGGCATTGGAGAGCCGGCTTAAGTCACTTTGGTCATCGACCGTCACATCGTTAACGACGGCACCAGCGATCGCGATTTCCGGGTAGGTGGTTTTGCAAGCAATAACAGTCGCCAGCGTTGCGTGGATCGCACCTAATCTGTTTGCAGTCACCACGACGAGCGCAAAGCCGAACGGCAACGCTAAGTCGATATTCAGCTTTTCATCTCCCAGCGGCGAGAACAAACCGCCGGCCCCTTCGACGACCACCACGTCGCTGCGCGGGCGCCAGTAGTCGAGGCCCCAGCGGAGTTGATCGAAATCGAGTTCGCGACCTTCGGCGCGGGCCGCAAGGTGCGGAGCGAGCGGCGCGGCGAAGCGTTGCGGGCAGACGTGTTCCAAGTCGCCCGGCCGTCCGGCGGCTTCCCAGAGTTGCCGAGCGTCGTCGCTCGTGAGATTTCCGTGAGCGTCACGGTCGCAGCCGCTAGCCGCCGGCTTGTAGACGCCGACGCGTCGTCCCTCGGCCTTGAGCGCGCGGGCGATCATCGCCGCCACGTACGTCTTGCCGACGCCCGTGTCGGTGCCGGTGACGAACAATCCGGGCAGATGGTGCGTAGTCATACGGTCCTTTCCAAGGGGCGAGCGTCAGCGTAACATTGTGCGTCGTTACGGGCGACGCGCCAAATTGTAGTAGTGAGTACGGAATGAAAGCTTTCGAAGGTAAAGTAAACGTCGCGCTAGTGCAGATGAGTTGCACGGCGGAGAAGGGGCCGAACGTCGCCAAAGCGGTGAAGCGCATCGGCGAGGCGGCCGCCGCCGGAGCGAACGTCGTCTGCCTTCAGGAGCTTTTCCCAGGGCACTACCCGTGCCAAAGTGAAGACCACGCGCGCTTTGCCGATGCGGAACCGATTCCCGGCCCCGCGAGCGAAGCCGTGGCCGCGGCGGCGCGCGAGCACAAGGTGGTCGTCGTCGGGTCGTTCTTCGAACGGCGCGCGGCGGGCTTGTATCACAACACGGCCGTCGTGTTCGACGTCGACGGCTCCAGCGCCGGCGTCTATCGCAAGATGCACATCCCCGACGATCCGCTGTTCTACGAGAAGTTTTACTTCACGCCGGGGGACCTGGGCTTCAAGTCGGTCGAAACGCGCTACGGCCGGATCGGCGTTTGCGTTTGCTGGGACCAATGGTACCCGGAAGCGGCTCGACTCACGGCCCTCACCGGCGCGCAGATTCTGTTCTACCCGACCGCCATCGGCTGGCAGGCGCCGGAGAAGGCCGTCTACGGCGCGAGCCAGCACAACGCCTGGGAAACGATGATGCGTTCCCACGCCATCGCCAACGGCTTGTTCGTCGCGGCCGTGAACCGCGTGGGGACGGAAGGGGCGATTGAATTCTGGGGCGCTTCGTTCGTGGCCGACCCTTACGGCAACCTGATCCATCGTGCCGCGCACGATCGCGAAGAGACGCCGATCGTGGAATGCGATCTCGGCCTCATCGACACGGCCCGGACGCACTGGCCGTTTCTCCGCGACCGCCGCGTAGATGCGTACGGTGATTTGACGAAACGATACATCGATTAGCGGCGGAGCCGCTTGTTCGGGGTTCATGGTTCAGAGTTCGGGGTTCTCTGAGGCATGCCGCCGTTGTGTTCGAACCCTGAACCCTGAACCCTGAACTGGCCTCCATGTCGACATCGCGCACCGAACAAACGCCGCACGCATTGGGCTATCGCATGCCCGCCGAATGGGAGCCGCATGCCGCGACATGGCTTTCTTGGCCGCGCAATCGCAATAGCTGGCCCGGCCATTTCGAGCCGGTGCCGGGCATTTGGGCTGAACTCGCAACGACGCTTTCGGCGTACGAGCCGGTGCATATCTGCGCGGGCGGCGAAGAGGTGATGGCCGAGGCGAAGCGATTGGTCGGCCATCTGCCGAACGTCACGCTGCACGATATTCCGACCAACGACGCTTGGATGCGCGACCATGGGCCGATGTTTCTCGTCGGCCCGGCCGGCAGCGAGCCGGTGATGGTCGATTGGGGCTACAACGCGTGGGGCGGCAAATATCCGCCGTTCGACCACGACGATGTCGTGCCGAAGCGCGTCAACGAGAGTTTGAAATTCCGTCGGTTCGAGCCGGGCATCATTCTCGAAGGGGGCGCGGTCGATTTCAACGGCCGCGGCACCGTGCTCACGACCGAACAATGCCTACTTAACGAAAACCGCAACCCGACGCTCGATCGCGCCGACATGGAGCGGTATCTGCTCGACTACTGCGCGGCCCCGAACGTCGTTTGGCTCGGCGAGGGAATCGTCGGCGACGACACCGACGGGCACATCGACGAACTGGCTCGCTTCGTCGGCCCGCGCACGGTCGTCTGCGTCGTGGAAGAAGACCCGGCGGACGAAAACTACGCCCCGCTGCAAGACAATCTGAAGCGTCTCAAAACGGCCAAAGACGAAGAAGGCCGGCCGCTCGAGGTGGTGCCGCTGCCGATGCCGCGAGCGCTGTTCTGCGACGACCAACGGCTTCCGGCGAGCTACTGCAATTTCTATATCGCCAACGGCGTCGTCGTCGCGGCGCAGTTCGATTGCCCGGCCGACCAAGTGGTGCTCGACACGCTCCAGCGCCTGATTCCCGACCGCAAAGTCGTCGGCCAACGCGCGGTGGAACTCGTGTGGGGCCTCGGCGCCTTCCACTGCATCACGCAGCAGCAGGCCAAACAATGCTGAATGCGGAGTGCTGGATGCTGAATATCGGAAGGCTCTCCGTTTCAGCATTCAGTTATTCAGCATTCGGCATTAGGCTTCCAAGAACTCTTCCACCGCGTCCCGCATCACGCCCGTGTCCGGGTCGACGCCCGTCCAGCGTTTGAACGCGATCGCGCCTTGGTTGACGAGCATGCCGAGGCCGTCGAGCGCGCGGCAACCGCGGGCCTTCGCGGCTTTCAAGAACAACGTCTCCGCCGGATTGAACACGACGTCGGCCACGACGCATTCCGGCGCCACGGTCGCAAAGTCGACCGGCACGCGCCCCATCTCGTCGTTCAAACCGATCGACGTGCAATTGATCAGCACCTCGGTATCGGCCGGCGGAGAGTAATCGCCTTGCCAGAGCACGAACGTCGTCGGCACGCCCGTCTTATCTTGGATCAGTTTGGCAAGCGTCTCGCCGCGCTCGGCATTGCGATTGACGACTGTGAACTGCGCGGCGCCCGCCAGAGCCGTTTCAATGCCGACGGCCCGGGCCGCGCCCCCCGCACCGAGCAACACGACGCGCTTCCCGGCCGGATCGAGCAACTCGCGCAATGATTGCACAAAACCTTTGCCGTCGGTGTTCTCACCGACGAGTTCATTTCCTTCGCGAATCATGCAATTCACAGCGCCCATCATCTCCGCGGCCGGCGTGAGCCGATTCAACAGCGGAATCACCGCCACCTTGTGCGGAATGGTCAGATTGCCGCCGCGGAAGCCCATGGCCCGCAAGCCGCGTACTGCGTCGGCCAGCCCTTCGGGCGGCACTTCCAGCGTGAGGTAGCGCCACTCGAGCCCGGCCCGTGCAAAGGCCTTCTCCATCATGTACTGCGTGGGATTGCCGGCGACCGGCTGACCAAAACAACACACGATCTGCTGCAGTTCATCCGTCGGCACGGCAGGGCTTTCCAGAAGGGTGGGCAATCGGGAAGGTCGGGCCGGTTATCTTCCCGCACGCCGCGCCCTTTGACAAGCGGGCCGGCCGCCGCCCCTTAAAAGAAGCCGCCGCCGGAGCCGCCGGTGCTGCGTGCCTTCTTGGCGGCTGCATCTTTGTCCTCGGCAGGCTTGGCTTGCCGCTGCAGGTCTTGCACTTTCGGCTCGCGGGCGGCGCGCAGCGTCTTTAGGAGCGATTCGACCTGCTCATGCGCGGCGTCGGTGTGCGTGACCACCAGCGCCAGCACCCCCGGTCCGCGGAACGACTTAATTTCCCCCGCCGATCCTCCGGCGGCGCGCCACGACTCCGGCAAGATCGTGGTGGTGATCAATTCCACAAGCGTGTCGAAGTCCGGATGCGCGGCCGTAGGGTCGTTCGGCATTACCACAAGATCATGCACTTGGTAGATGCGTGTCGACGTCATCGCTTCCGCCGCCGTCTTCGTCGTGAACAAGAGGGTGTCGTTGCGCACGACGAATGTGAGGCCTGCAGTTGCCAGGAGCAAACGCAGCGCGCTACGAAGCGACCCTTCACGTCTCTGGAAACTAAACAAAGTGATATCGCCTTTGCCGTCTACGTTGAGGCCAGCGGCGTTCAGCGATGCATAGTCGTATTCCACCGGAATCTTATAGCGAAGCGAGAGATCCCGAGCGACGTCACCGAGTTGCGTGTCGAGGTATTGCATCTCCACCGGCTCGTCGAGCGCGGCGCGGATACGCTTCTCAAGGTCGGTGTCGGCGCTGATCGTGCGCCCTTCGGGCAGGTCGACCGCGGCGGTTGGCGCAGGCTTTTCCGTCGGCTTCGCTTCTTCACTCCTCGCGACGTGCGGCCCGGCGATCAGGAGCAAGGACAAAACAAACGACGGGACCAAGAGCGGCGAACGTTGGGCGCGGCACATAAAACCTCCTGCTGAGTTCCGGCAACAGAAAGGACCTGGAGCGTGATGCGCGTATTATGGAGCGGTCGAGCCGCAGCAAGCAACTTTCTTGCGATGAGAATTCGCGTTCGAACACCGCCGCGACGGCGCACGCTGCTACTCCGGCATCCAAATCGGCGAACCTGTGGGCGTCGGCGAGCTGCCGGTGGTCGTCGAGCCCGAGCGGCGAGCCTTGATCCGTACGTACGGAGCGACGAACATGGCCCGATGGCCGAACGCTCCCGGCGGCGCGTCGGCCTTGGCGTGCATCGGCTCTAAAAGATCCTCGATCACAAAGCCGGCGCGACAGATGCCGCCGACGAGGTCTTCCCAGCGGTGCAGGAATTCCAACGTCCCTTCTTCGCGCAGCCGGCTCCCGACAACCGGCGGCAGCGGTCCGCTGCGATAATAAGGCTCGGCCAACTCATAGCCCCGGCCGCTCGGGCGCTGCTCCGCCTGTAAGCTCTGCGGCGTCTTATGCTGGCTGATGTAAAGCCCGCCGGCCACGGTGACTCGGGCCACTTCCTGAAAAACGCGGCGCACTTCGGGCAAGTAGCACGTGCTCACCGGATGGATCACGACGTCGAACGAAGCCTCGCGCAAAGCTTGGAGATCGTCCATCGAGGCTTCCACCGTGCGAACTTGCAAGCCGCGCTCCGCCGCCGCTTCGCGATCGAGGGCCAGCTGCGCCGGGCTGATATCGACGACGGTCACCTCCGCGCCGGCCGCCGCATAGAGAATGCTTTGGCTGCCGCCGCCGGATGCCAGGCACAACACGCGCTTTCCCGCAACGCTGCCGCCAAGCCAACCGGCGCCGTCGACCGTGCCGAGCGGATCGTGCAGTTCCTCGTCTTGCGCAGGGCGCGTGAAGCGTTGCTTCTTCGCGACCAACGCATCCCAAGCACGGCGATTGTGATCGTGAACAGACATGAAACGAGGGAAAAGGGGGAGGGCGGAGGGAGGAAAGAAACAACGGCACGAAGCGGAATCTCCGTCTCCAGTCTCTAGTCTCCAGTCTTTGCTTTCGTCATCAGCCACTCCAGCGCCGCAAGTTCCAGCCGTTCGTGGCCTCCTTCGAAGAGCGTCACGCGGCAATTGCCTGAGGTGCGGCGAAAGTAGATCGTGCGGTCGTACATCGGGTCAAGCTGCTCGGCGTCGGCGGTCGGCGCGTTGAGCCGCCACGGCGCGGAGCACAGCTTTGCGATGGTCGCTTCGTCGATCACTTGCGACTTTCCGGCATTCGACGCATCCGCCGAAGCGGCCCGAGCTTCGTTGGCCGCCGCCACGACGTTGAACGCTTCGAGAGAGTGCCGCACCGGCACGCTGCCGGCGTGACCGTCGTAGATGCCCGCCGCAATCTCCAGCGGCACGTCGACGGCGCGGGCCAAATGCGTCTTCGGCGAACGGTATCGATACTCCTCATCGACCGCGGCGCTCGTGCCCGGTGCTCCGCCGCAGACGCCGCGGAGCATCTCGCCGTAACGATCGGCCTTGTGCAGTTCATGCCACGTCGCAAGATCGCTGATGCCCACCCAGGCACTGGCCGCGGTCCAGCGCTCCGGATGATTGCCGGCAAGTTGCATCGTCATATGCCCGCCGCCGCTGGAGCCGGTAAGTAGCACGCAGCCGGGGGCGATCCTGTAATGCGTCAGTACGTAGTCGACCGCGTCGAGCACGTCCTGTTGCGCAAGCCGAGAACCGCACGCCTCGGGCTGTTTGTTCATGCCGCGAAAGTTCGGCGCCAAGTAGACGAGGCCCAAGGCGTTGGCCCCGGCTTCGAGTTCCGGAGCCCGCTGATTCAAGTCTCCGCTCCAGCTATGCACGTTCACCAAGAGTCCTTGAGCCCCGGCTTCCGGCGTGTAACCGGTCGGCAACGTGATGAAGCTCGGCTGCATCGAGCCGTCGGCCGTGCTCTTGATCTCCACCCGCTCGCGCGTGCCAAACTGCAAGGCCGGCACCGTCGCCGTAGGCTGATGCTTCAGCGCGCTGTCGAGGAAGGCGTACGCTTCGCGTCGTTGCACGTCGGGAAAGTCGTGCGAACAATTCGGATAGCGGGCCTGCAGCGCCAGCGGCGCTCCGAACAAGTCGTACACTTCCCGCGCGGCCAACACGCCCTTCTTCACTCCTTTGTACTGGAAGTTGCCGTCGCCGAGAGGTGAGTTCGTGAACAGCGGCCGCGGCGCGATCGCCGCCAGCACTTCGTAAAAATCAAACGGCATCCGATCCGGATCGGCCCCGAACTTTTCAACGACCCACGGCATATAACGCGGCTGCGACCAGTTGGCGAGTTTCTTGCCGTCGTAGTAATGATGAAACGGATCCCAGCCGCAGCTGGTGACCACCGCACCGATGCGCGGATCGAACGCGGCGACAAACAGCGCGTTGTGCCCTCCGAGCGAATGGCCGATCACGCCGATGTGCGCCGGATCGATATCCGCGCGGCTTTGCAGATAGTCTACGCACCGCATATGGTCGACGATCCCTTTCATCGTACCGCCGGCATAATCATCCTTCGCGAAGTCGTGCGACTTCTGATCGCCGAACGTCACATAGTCGGGCGCAATGACGATGTACCCTCGCTGTGCAAGCTCCAGACCGTAGCCGCGGTTCGCCTTGCCGTCGCCGGCGACGATCGCTTTTCCCAGGTCTCCGGTCGGGTGCAACGCCAAGATGGCCGCGCGCTTTTCGCCGGCGGCGATTCCCTTCGGCGTCCAAACATACGCAGTCACGCGCTCGCCGTTGCGCGAAGCAATCGAGATCGTCTGTCGCGGAACGCCTTGCTGCTCGGTCGCCTCTAGCACCTGCACGTCGAGCGGGGCCGGAGCCGGAGCTTCCGCCCCGCTGCGCCGCATTTCCGGCGGCAGCGGGCCCATCACTTCTTGCATTCCGGCGAGAATCTGCCCGCGCCGGCGCTGCCAATCGTCGACGGTCCGCACAGGTTGCTCGCTGCCCGCCTCGTCTAAGTAGTGCATCAGCAGCTGATGCGGACCTTGCGCCGGCACCGATGCCGCTCCGGCAACCACGACCAGCGGCGTAAGCAACAAGAACCAAGTCGCATAACGGAACTTCGGCATCGCAAAAGCCTCGCGGGGAAGGGAAGGGCGGGGACGAACGGCGAGTTCGGCGGGGTCACCGAGTATACGCCGTGCCGCGTGGCGATCTCTAGAGACTTTCCGCCGGCGCGACAATCGGGCCGGCGTTCGCACCCTCGGTTTCGATAGAATCTCGGCGTCCGACTGTTCGCACCCGTCGCCCCTGTGACGCCCACACTCTCGCGCTCGGAGTTGACGCCATGACGCTTCGCCTCTCGATCCGCGCCTTGCTCATCGTCTGTAGTTTAGCGACGTTGCCCGACCTTCTCATCCTCGGCGCCGACGCACCGCGCTCCACCGTGCCCGACGCTAAACCCGCTGCCAAACCCAACGCCGGCGACAAACCCGACGCCGCTGAGAAAGCGAACGACAAGGATAAGCCCGGGAGCAATCCGCTCGCTGACGATCTGGAAGCGATGCAGGGAACGTGGGTCCGCGAGTTTGCGAATCCGGCCGGCGTGCGCATGCGCGTGGAGAAGAAGGTCGAAGGGGAAGCCGACGTCGTGACCGAGTACGACGCGCAAGGCAACATCGTGCACGCGCACACGTCGACGTTCGAACTCGCGCAGCATGGCCCGCTGCGCACGTTCGTCATTCGCAACACGCTCGTCACCGCGGGACCGAACATGGGGGCCCGTCGCGCCGGCGGCGCATTTCTCTATCGCATCGAAGGGAATCACATGATCGAAGCATGGGGCCTCTTAGAAGCCGATCGCGGCGCGCCGACCATGTTTGTTTGGCAGAAACAAGCCGCCGCTAAGTAGCGCAGCTCTCCCGCGCGCGTCGCGTCCGAAGTACGCACGCCTCCACGCCTCCCTTTGCGGGGAGCCGTCTGAATGGCTGGCTCGGTCATTTTGCGACCAGCTCCCGCGCCCGGTCGACCACATCCCACCGTCGTAAGCGGCCGTGTTTCCGTAAACAGCGGTATGTCTGAGGCAGATCAGGCATTTGCGGCAATGGGTGACGGCCGAAAACCTCCGACCCGCTGTAAGGACGGCGGTTCGGCACGGTATTTGATTATGTGAGTTCGATGTTCGCGTGAGGGCCGTATCCCATTCGTGTCTCGCGGCATCTATCTCGGCAAAGGAGTAATTGCGTGGAGCATGGAGCTCCGGCGGAAAACACATTCGCGTGAGGTGCTCCCATGTTTCGCTCGACGTTACTTCTCGGTTTGCTGATCTTGTTGCCCCCCTTCGTCGGCGATCGAGCCGAATGCTTGGCTCTGTCTCCGGAAGAAAATCACCCTATGGCAACGCAATCGTCCGTAGCCGAGCGCTATTTTGTTATCGTCTTCTCCTATCAAGACGCCGACAATCACGTGCTTAAGTCGCACACGTTTGCGACGTTTATCAAAGCCTCGAATCTCGGCGAGAGCGCCGCTCACTCGCAACAAGCTCGGCTCGAAAGCCAAACCATCAGCTGGTTACCGGCGAAGTTTGCCGACACGCTCCACCTGAGCTTCTTCCCCACGGCTGGAAAGAACTTCACGCTCGGCGAGACGTTGAAGTTTGCGCGGCAGCTCGACGTGCAAGTACGCCACTGGGGACCGCTGGAAATCGACGCTCAGCTTTACCATCAAGCCATGCTTCGTAGCGAGCAACTTGCCTCCGGCGAAGTGCGCTATCAGATTTACGATTCGTCGAAGCCGCGGACGAAGCGTGCCGCCAACGTCGTGCACTGTATCGACGCGGTCGCCGAAACGGCCGGCAAGCTTACGTTGGGCACGATTCGCGGTTTTGAAGCCGGGGAGCAAGTCGCCAAACACTTTCAATCGCATGTGACGCGACCGCAATCGCCGGCTTGGCTCTACGACGCCGTCGTTCGCGACGCGCAAACTTCATTGACGCCGGGAACGTTGCTAGTCGGCGACGCTCAGTAGTACCCAACCACGAACGGCGACTAGCGTCCCTTGAGTTCCGCCGTATGCAGGGCTTCGTACACCGGGCCTTCGCGGCGCATGTCGCTGGAAAAGAGCGTCACTTCGGAGACATCGGTGACGCCGCCGTGAAAGGCCGCTTGCGAAGTGAGATAGTCGGCAAGTGCCTGGATCACTTCCGGCTCGTTCTCGCGCAACCGACCGACGGTGAGATGAGGACGAAACTTACGCTCTTCGCTCCGATAGCCTAGCGGCTTCAGCCGCGCGTCGAGGGCCGTGTAGAGTTCTGCAAGCTCTTCGCCCCCTCGCAAGACTCCCATCCACAACGTGCGCGGGCTCGTCGCATCGGGAAACGCGCCGATGCCGCCGAACTCGACGTCGAACGGCGGCGTCTCTTTGCCGACGGCATCTACGACCTTACAAAGCTCGGGAAGATGCATTTCATCGACGTCGCCCAAGAATTTGAGCGTGAGATGCATCGCGTTGGCGCCGACCCATTTGGCTTGCACGCCGGTTTCCGTGAGCCGCTCGATCAGCTTCTTCGCGTGCGTGGCGACGGTGGGAGACAACTCGACGGCCAAAAACATCCGCAAGCGACGCGACATGGAACGACCCGACCCTGAATCTGGAAGGCAAGCGAATCGCGTCCGCGAGGTACGAACCGATTGGGCAAACCGCCCATCATAACAACGTCGGGGCGTTTAGGGGGCCGAATCACCTGCCGCGGGCCGTTTCCAATAGTCGGGCAATCCCGCCTTCGTGTCGCAGACGATCTCGACGATCGCCCGCCGATCGGCCGGCGAAAGGTGACGAAACTCCCGGCCGTCGGCATCGGCGCTGTGCAATACGTTCCAGAGACGACGATAAATGTACGCGTGCGCCTCGGCAGGAAGTGCGTCGAACGGCTTAGAATAAATCAGGTAGCTCAACGGATACTTGAATAAGCGTCGTTTCAGATCCAGTTCGCGCAGCGAACGCCCTCGGGAATCGTGCGGTCCTTGTTTTGAGAACTCGGCGGCAAAACTCGAAGTCCCCACCAGCGGGTCCTCCAACAACGCTTCTTCCGACATCAGCAGATACCGCACCAGCGGCTCGCATACGCTCTTGATCCGGCTGTCGGTACTCGCCCAGCGCTTGGTCGCCGGTTCGCCGAGTTCGCGGTTGAGCTCCGCTTCGTAATACACGGCCTGTCGCGTGCCGAAGCTCGCATGCGTGAGTAAGTTCTGCGCTTCCGTCTGATGTTCGAGCACCATCAGCGCCGCAATGTCGCTATGCGGCGTGAGAAATCCTCCGGCATCAAACTCCTCGCAAAGCGTCGTACGATTCAAGCCGTTCTTGTCGTCGATCGGTTTCGGCGTCGCCGCGCCGCGATAGGCGACGTTGCCTAGATGGGTCTGTTTGCCGTGGGTTCCCGTGACGTACCAACCTCCCCAACGCTTCTCCAAAGGGCTCGTCTGATCGATGCGATACGTGCCGGCCGCGAGGATCGGATAGCCTTCTGCATCGGCGAAGACGCTTCGAATCGTGTGGCCCGGTACGCCGTGCGTATGACTCGAGGCGTGGCAAGTCGTGCAATTGTCGGTCTGTCGTACGAACTGCGGACGCCCCGACTCAACTTGGTCGAGCGTATAGAAGACTGCTCCGAGTTGCGGATCGACGGCTGAGATTTCCAGCACGTCGCCCGCTTGGCACATCCCGACGTAAACGTCGTCATTGAAGTAAAGCGAACGCGGCGCGTCGGGCGCGATCTTCTGGCGCTGCAAACTGGTCTTGGAAAACACCAACGTCTGCGTCGCCGGCGAAACGCCCAACTCGCGCAGCACCGAGCGGAGATAGCCGAAGTGATCCTCGAACTTGAGCTGCGACTTGTCGGTATCGAGTCGTCGCTGCAATTGCGAGACGATATTGTCCGGAGTCGATTTCGAATAGCGGATCGGCTCGGCCTCGTAGTTGTCGGCCTGCGCACGAGCGAAGTGCGGGACCAGCAATCCGGCAAGCGCCGCGAGGGCGCAAGCAACGACGCACGTGCGATTGTTGGAGAGAAGCATGTGACTCGCAACCGGCGGAGGGAGGGCATCGCAAGGGAGTTGCTTGCCCGTTTGTAGCAGTAATCGGTAAGTTACCGCGTGGACGCCGCCTATTCAAGATATTTTTATCCACAATTCACAAGACGCGTATTTAAAAGAGGTTACGGCGACCCGCGAGGCATGCTCGGAAGGCGGGAGGTCGGGCTGCAACCCCTTGAGTTCCGCGCCTTCGCTAACGACAATGTCGCGGCTGTGTTGTCCCGCCCGCAATAAAACCGCCGGCGATTGCGGAAGTCTCCGCTTCGTCGTCGATTCCCTCCGCACAAAACCAAGGAAGTTGCCATGCGTTCTCGCGTCTCGTTTGCCGCCTTGCTAACCATTTGCTTTCCGGCAGCGGCGCTGCTGGCTGCCGCGCCGAGCAATGTGACTTTGCCCGCCGATCAATGGCCGCAATGGCGCGGACCGAATCGCGATGCCGTGAGCTCCGACACCGGCCTGCTGCAGCAATGGCCGGAAGACGAGAAGGGGCCGAAACTCGCGCAGAAGATCACCGGCCTCGGCGGCGGTTTCTCCAGCGTCGCCATTGCCGACGGTCGCATCCTGACGATGGGCGACGTCGTCCCGCCTCCCCCCGCCGGTGCGCCGGCCGAAAAGAAGAAAAAGGACGGGGCTTCGACCGGCGAACAGTACGTCATGGCGTTCGATGCCGCGACGGGGAAGAACCTGTGGCGGACGCAGATCGGCCCGTCGTTTGAACAAACCGGCTACCACGGTTCGCGCTGCACGCCGACCATCGACGGCGACCGCGTCTACGCGCTCGGCACCAACGGCGATTTCCTTTGCCTCGAAACGGCCACGGGCAAGATCCTCTGGAGCAAGAACTTCGCGAAGGATTTCGGCGGCAAGATGATGTCGGGCTGGGCCTACAGCGAATCGCCGCTGGTCGACGGCAACAAAGTCGTTTGCACGCCCGGCGGCGACGATGCGGGGATCGTGGCGCTCGACAAACTCACCGGCAAAGAAATCTGGCGGAGCAAGCTCGCCGTGGAAGGAGAGAACGGCAAAGACGGCGCAGGCTATGCGTCGATCGTCATTTCCGAAGGGGCCGGCGTGAAGCAATACGTCACGATCGTCGGGCGCGGCTGCGTCGGCGTCGATGCCGAGACCGGCAAGTATCTTTGGGGATACAACCGCGTCGCCAACCCGACGGCCAACATTCCGACGCCGATCGTTCGCGGCGACTATGTCTTCTGCACGACCGGCTACGGCGGCGGCGGCGCGGCGCTGCTTAAGCTGAAGAAGGGTGCGGGGGGCGTAGACGCCGAAGAAGTTTGGTACACGCCGGGTAAGGAGTTTCAAAACCATCACGGCGGCGTCGTCCTCCTCGGCGACTATCTCTATTGCGGCAACGGCCACAACAAGGGCTTCCCGGTTTGCGTCGAATTCATGACCGGCAAGATCGTGTGGGACGGCGGTCGCGGCGCCGGAAGCGGCTCGGCGGCGATCGTCGCGGCCGACGGTCAGGTTTACTTCCGCTATCAAGACGGCACGATGGCACTCGTCGAAGCAACGCCGGCCGGCTACAAGCTCGGCGGCATCTTCAAGATTCCGAACGTCGAGAACCCGAGCTGGCCGCATCCGGTGGTCGCCGGCGGAAAGCTCTACCTGCGCGAGCAAGACAACTTGTTCGTGTACGACGTGAAGAAGTAGAGACAATGCTGAATGAGGAATGCTGAATGCTGAACATGGCACAATGTGCCGACTCAGGCCATTCAGCACTCAGCATTCAGCATTCAACACTTGCCCAACGATTTTCCATGGACCTTCACGTTTCAGGCCACGTTGCCGTCGTCACCGGCGGCGCCAGCGGCATTGGGTTGGCCATTGCGCGCGGCTTTGCCGCCGAAGGCTGCCACGTGGCCCTTTGGGATGTGGCGCGCGACGTGGCCGCGCAAGCGGAACGGTTGGCCGCGGAATTCTCCGTGAAGGCCGTCGGTTGTACGGTCGACGTGACTAAGCCGGAATCGATCGCCGCCGCGCTCGAAGCGACCACGTCGTCGCTCGGCCCGATCGATCACGCGGCCCATGCCGCGGCGATCGGCTCGGGCAAGTTCGGATTTCCGTTCACGAACCTCACGGCCGCCGATTGGCCGCGCGTGCTCGAAGTAAACATCATGGGTATGACGCACATTGCCCACGCGCTCGCTCCTTCGATGGTCGAGCGGCGCGGCGGGACGATGGTCTTCATCGCCAGCGTGGCCGGCCAAATCGGTTCGCCGACCGATCCTCCCTACAGCGCGAGCAAAGCGGCCAACATCAACTTCGCGCAGTGCATGGCCAAGGACCTGGCGCGGCACGGCGTCCGTGTAAACACCGTCTGCCCCGGCATGGTACAAACGCCGCTCAATCGGGGCGTGTGGCAAGCCTGGCACGACCAGCAGCCCGCCGACCAGCGGAAATCGTACGAAGATTGGGCGGACGAAAAGGTACGCAATGTCGTGCCGCTGGGGCGTTGGCAGCGTCCGGAAAACGTGGCCGATATGGTCGTCTTTCTCAGTAGCGCCAGAGCAAGCGAAGTGACCGGCCAGACGATCAATGTCGACGGCGGCTTCGTAATGCAACGGTAAGGAAAGACTGGAGACTTGAGACTAGAGACCGGAGACTGAAGTGCGGCCAACGCTTGGCCGAACTCCCTCTAGCAACTAGCTACCCGCTACGAGCTACTCCCCAGCAACTCCGCCACCGCGTGGCGCGACGTCTTCAGCGGTTCGCCGACGGTGAACGAGCCGATCCATTGCGACTTGTAGTAACTCTGTTCGCGGCGGCGTTCCCCCTTGCTGCGGAAAATGCCGGTGACGCGTCGTTTCAATCGCTTGCGCCACGGTTCGGCCGCCTCGAGCGTTTGTAGGCGGCGCGTGAAGTTGGCGGTGAACTTGCCGAAGCGTTCGCCGAACCACATCGGCACGGGCGCTTTGCAACCGATGGCAAACACGGTGTGCGGGAAGCTATCGACCCCTTGCCAACCGACGGCCGTGGCGCCGAGCGGAGCGAGTAAACCTTGCAGGCAACTGGGGGTCAGACGCCAATAGTCGCCGGGATAGTTGTGCAGATAGAAATTGAACGGAGTGCTCACCATGATGATGCCGCCGGGCGCGAGCACCCGCATCATTTCGTCGACCGCCTTGCGGACTTCGAACACATGCTCGAGCGTTTCGACGCAGACGATCGTCGGCACGGAATCGTCGGCCAGCGTGAGCCGACTCAGATCTTCCACACGGTCGACCCCCGCTCCTTCGCGCATATCGCAACCGGTGTAGTTCCGTCCGGGGAAAAGCGGACGCAGGTCGCCGATGTGCTCTTGCCCCGGCACGACGAACGAACCGAACTCGAACACCGGCCCGACCGGTTGAAAACTTTCGGCGGCGGCGGCCACGAAGGCCCGAACGTTATCGCGCATGGGACGAGGTCTCTCGCTGGGCGGTGATGAGAATGGACGGAGCGGCGGCGGCGGGTCGTGCGAACACGAGCACGTCGCGCTCGGACTGCGAACGATGATCGGCAAATTGCGCGACGGCCCGGGATGCATCCCCCAGCAACTCGCGTAGTTTCGCGCCGCGCGGACTATCGGCTTCGAGATCGGCCCGTTCGAGCAGAACGTACGACAGATTCGGATCGCCGAGCGCTTGCGATGAAGCGTCAAAGCGATAAGTCGGTCGCCCCGAGAAGAGGGCCGTAAACCCGTGTTGCTCCAGTACCGCGCCGCGGGCCGCTTGCGCCGTCATGAGCCACTGGGCGGCTTGGCGATGCGCGACTTGGGCCGTGTGAGCAGGTTGCGAAATCGAAACAAAGCAGACGACGGCCGCGGTCGAGGCCAATGCCCAGGCGGAGCGTAGCGATGGGCGTGCGGTCGGAGCTAGGCGAGCGTCGAGCCGAACCCCGAGTAGGACGACGCCGAGCCCCGCCCACGGCATTGCCGCCAGCAGGGGCAGCAACAGATGTCGGCTCGAAAGGTATCCGCCGCGCCACGCCACGACGAACGTCACCGTTACGTGAACGCCGATTACGATGGCCGCGAATAGCTTCGCCCAGGTCTTCGGTTGCCGGCGTTCGGCATAGAGGCCGACGATCGCCAACGGCAGAAAGAAATATGCCGACGCTTGCGCCGTCTCCATGGCGAATTCGCGACCTGTGGCGATGAGCCCATGAAAGCGAATGCTCCGCGTCGGGTCTTTACGTCCAAGCGCCGGTTCCTCTTCCGCGAACGTCGGCTGCATCGCCGGAGTCTCGAGCGTCGCAGGCGCGGCATTGATCGGGGCGTCTTCCGACGGTGCGCCGCCGCCGCGAATTCGTCCGTACCACTCTGCCGGATGGAGGGCCGCCGCCGCACAGGGTAGTAAGGCGACCAAAGCACCGCTTGCGAACCAAGCGAGCAGGGCAGGGGAGGGGGAAGCCCCTTCGCCGGCCCCGCCTCTTCCGTAGAGGATGCGACGATACAACGCTCCGCAGCCCAGAAGCGCAACAGCTGCCGCGATGACGACGCCCTCCGATCGCACGAGCAGCGCTAAGCCGGTAAAGCTGCCGGCCGTCCACCAAGCCAACATCGGCGGCACGGCAGGGTCGACTTCCGACCCCATGCCGAGCGCCGCCGCAACGGCCCACAATGCCCAGGCGATGAGAAACAGATGCAGACCGTCGCTGATGCCGTCGGCCCCGAGTCGGGCAACTTCCGGAAGCGAGAAGAAAAGGAGTGTGCCGCAGACTGCGGCAGTTGAGCCGACCATGCGCCGCGCAAAGAAGTAGCCGGGTACCACGGCCAGCACCAGCGGCACCGTCGCCGCCAGTTGCGCGGCGCGCGCCCAATCGTTCGCCGCAATGAGCCCTAAGCGTGTAAGCGCGCGATGCGTAGCGCAAACCGAGGCCGGAAACAGCGGCGGCATCGTCTCCGCGCGTAATGTCGGCAAGCCCCCTTCGCGATCGATGCGCTGTGCGACGCTGACGAAATCTACGGCGTCTTGTGCCGGGAGCACGGCGCGCGAGACGTGCCAGATCTGTTGCCCCAACGTCGCTAAGAGCAGCAACATTAGAGCTCGCCGCGCCGACATGTTCGCACCTTGGAGGAATCCATTCCCTTCGTCACGGCGGGCAGCCTATTCCGCGAGGCTGCCGGCGGTCAATGTCGATGCAAAGAAGGCCGTGCCGGCACTGCTTGCGAAGATGGGAGGGGCGACGCGGCGACGATTGAGTTCGCTGCGCGAAATGCCGAATTCATCTACACACGGATCAGGGATGGTCCCTTCGATCGCTCATGACGAGGAAATTGCGCAAGCCCGCCTGCGTGTAGGGGTGCTCTGCGCACTTTTGCTGCCGTTCGCCCCGCTCGCCGTCGCCCTTCCTAGAGAACGTTCGCGCGCCCGCCTCGCGGAAACACTTCCGCAGCCGGCCCTTGCGCGGAAGCTGCCGGAAGTCGTACGGTGCGGGACGCGACCCGGTCGCTAACCATAAAAAACATGCTGGGAAACGGCCGAGCGGACGACCGTCGCCGACGCGTGCTTTCGGAAGAGCTGAAGGGGGGCGCTGCGCCCGCCGATCAGGCCTCGGCCGAAACAAGTTCGCGTAGCGTCACAGGTTCGAAAGCGAGAAATCGTTACGGAGACGCGGCACGCATGGAGCGGCAACCGCGCGTCGTCGATTTACTGCCGCGCCATTACGGCTGGATTGCGCTGGTGTTCTTCCTCGGCGCTCTCGGCATCTCCGCGCTTGAAGCGGGCTACTACTACCTGCCGCAGCTCGTACAATTCTCGGCTTCGGGCCGCATCGCGGCGCTCGATCTCGCCGGCGACGGTAGCCTCGCTTCCTGGCTTTCGACCGCGCTACTTACGGCCGCCGCCGTCACGGCGTGGGTCGTCTACGGCGTTCGCAAACATCGGGCCGACGACTACCACGGTCGCTATCGCATCTGGTTTCTCGCCGCGTCGGCGTGGCTCTTCCTCGGCATGGACGAAGCCGCGAGCCTGCACGAAGCCTTGCGCGATTTGGCCGTCGGCCTCAGCGGCGAACACGGCATCGGCCACGGCTCCGTCTGGTGGCTCGGCGTGTTCGGCCTGGTGCTCGGCTTCGTCGGCTTGCGACTGGCGCTCGAAATGCGCGAATGCCGACTCTCGACGACGCTGCTCCTCGCGTGCGGTCTCGTCTATTCCGCAGCCGCGGTCGTACTGCTCAACGGCGAACTCAACTGGTTCCCGCAAGTCGCAGGCATCGACGCCGTGATGCTCGAAGAAGGGCTCACGATGACGGCCAATCTGCTGCTGCTCACGTCGCAGCTTGTGCATGCTCGCTACGTGGTGCTCGAAGCGGAAGGAGAAATCTCTCCCCGCGCCGCGAAGGCGAAGAAGGAAAAGACGCCGAAGACCGCAGCCAAGTCCGCCAAGGAATCGTCTGCGAAGGAGCCGGCTGCAAAGGAAGCCAAAGAGCCGGTTGTTAAAATCGCAGCGAAGGCCAAGGCTGAAGAGAAAGCACCGGCCAAGGGGGGCGGCCTCTTCGGTTGGTTGCGAAAGACCAACAATATCGACCCGCCGCACGCCGTGCCTGCTCCGACCCGGAAGACCAGTGATCTGACGTCGGTTGCGAAAGCGTCGAATCAGGTGCCGGCCTCGGCGTTCCGAGAAGTCGACGACGACGAAAGTGATCGGGCCGCATCGCGAGTCAAACGTGTTCGCGCCGATTTCTCCGAGTCCGACGACGAGGACGACGACGGCCCACGCGACGGCCGGAAGCTGAGCAAGGCCGACCGCAAGGCGCTGCGTCGCCAGAAGGAAGCCGAACGACGCGGATACGACGAGTAGCGCGCTAAAGCGAGGGGCTCGCCGCCAATTCGCCGAGCGATTTCCCCGCCGGGACAGGTTCCCCCTTTCCCGAATCGCCGCTTCCCCTCTAAGCTAGGCGGAATCGTCTCCGCTCGTTCCGTGTTCCTGTTCGGTAGTTCGTCATGGTTCGTACCCGTTTTGCTCCCAGCCCGACCGGTTATTTGCACATCGGCGGGGTCCGCACGGCCCTTTTCAACTGGCTCTTCTCGCGCAAACACGGCGGCCAGTTCCTCTTGCGGATCGACGATACCGACCAAGAACGGAACGTCGAAGCGGCGCTCGCCCCCATCTTGCACGGCTTCCGTTGGCTCGGGCTCGATTGGGACGAAGGACCTGAAGTCGGCGGGCCGCACGCGCCGTACTACCAATCGCAACGCTTGCCTCGGTACCAAGACGCCGCCCGAAAGCTGCTCGCCGCGGGTCTGGCCTATCGCGATTTCGCCACGCCCGACGAACTGAGGCTCGAGCGCGAAACGGCCGAAGCCGAGAAGCGCCCGTTTATCTACAGCCGTCGGTGGATGGCGGAGACCGACGCCCAAGCAAAGTCGTTTGAAGGCCAGGGTCGGCAGGGTGTGGTGCGGCTCAAGATGCCGCGCGAAGGAAAGCTGCTCATTCCCGACCTCGTGCGCGGCGACGTCGAATTCGATTGGGCCCGCGAGCAGGACCATGTGATCCAACGGGCCGACGGCACCTGTTTGTATCACCTGGCCAGCGTGGTCGACGATTTCGATTTCGAGATCTCGCACGTGATCCGCGCCGAAGAACATCTCTCGAACACGCCGCGGCAGATCTTTATCGCACAGTCGCTCGGTTACCCGTTGCCCGAGTATGCACACTTGCCGTATGTGGCGGAGCCGGGGAGCAAGAACAAGCTGAGCAAACGGAAGATCGCGGCGTATCTCAAGAACCCCGACTTCAAAAAGGTCTACGACCACGGCCAAGGAATCGCCACGGCGCTCGGCCTCACGACCTCGGCCGAAACGTTCAATCCGGTGATCGTCGACTTCTACGAACAGGTCGGCTATCTGCCCGACGCGATTCTCAACTACCTCGTGCTGCTCGGCTGGTCGCTTGACGACAAAGCCGAGTTCTTCTCGCGCGACGAGATGATCGCCAACTTCTCGCTGGAGCGCGTCGGCAAGTCGCCGGCGAGCTTCGACCCGAAGAAGCTCTGGTCGTTCGAAGACAAATACATGCAGGACCTGCCGACCAAGCAGAAAGTGCCGAAGCTGATTCCGTATTTGCAACAGGCCGGCTTCCTGCCGAAGCCGGTGCCGTGCGAAGTGGGGCCGCGTCTGGCTCAGATCGTCGAGGCGGCCGGCAACCGTATCAAGACCTTCGGCGACATCCTGAGCTTTACAAGCTTTCTCACCGCTGACGACCAAATCAAATACGACGAAGCGGCCTTCGACAAGGCGATCCGCGCACCCGGCGCCGTCGAGTTGCTGACGAACTACCGCACGCAACTCGCCACGGTCGAACCTTACGAAGTTCCTCGGCTCGAAACGTTTTCGCAAGAGTTCATCGCCGCCGAAGGAAAGAAGATCGGCGAGTTGGTGCATCCGCTTCGCGTAGCACTGACAGGGCAAGGGGTAGGCCTCGGGCTGTTTGATACGTTGGCGATTCTCGGTCGCGAGTCGTCGATGCGGCGGATTGAGTTGGCGATTTATAAAGCCGCGACCGTTGGTCGCGGTTCTGTTACATAGCGGTGGTTACAAATGCCCGCGACCAACGGTCGCGGCTTTATGGGAATGCATTCATGAGCACGGAAGAACCTACGCGGCCGGTCGATTTTATTCGGGCCATCATCAACGAAGACAACGCCTCGGGCAAACATGCCGGGCGCGTTCATACCCGGTTTCCGCCGGAGCCGAACGGCTACTTGCACATCGGCCACGCCAAGAGCATCTGCCTCAACTTCGGCATTGCCCGCGAGTACGGCGGGAAGTGTAACCTGCGGTTCGACGATACGAACCCGGCCAAGGAAGAGCAGGAATACGTCGACTCGATCATGGAAGACGTGCGCTGGCTCGGCTTCGAGTGGGACGAACTGCATTACGCCTCCGACTACTTCCAACAGCTCTACGATTGGGCCGTGAAGCTGATCAAGGAAGGCAAAGCCTACGTCTGCGATCTCACCGGCGACCAAGTTCGCGAAACGCGCGGCACGTTGAGCGAGCCGGGCAAGAACAGTCCGTTCCGCGATCGCAAGCCGCAAGAAAATCTAGAACTTTTTGAACAGATGAAGGCGGGTAAGTTTGCCGACGGCGCCCGTACGCTCCGCGCCAAAATCGACATGGCCTCGCCGAATTTCAATCTGCGCGATCCGGTCATGTACCGCATTCTGCACGCCGAGCATCACCGCACGGGCAACCAGTGGTGCATCTACCCGATGTACGACTGGACGCACGGCGAGAGCGATTCGCTCGAACGGATCACCCACTCGATCTGCACGCTGGAGTTTGAAAACCACCGCCCGCTCTACGATTGGTACGTCGAGGCGCTCGGCATTTTCCATCCGCAGCAGATCGAGTTTGCCCGGCTGAACCTCACCTACATGGTGATGAGCAAGCGCAAGCTGCTGGAACTCGTCCGCGACAAGCACGTGACCGGCTGGAACGATCCGCGCATGCCGACGATCGCCGGGATTCGTCGTCGCGGCTACACGCCCGAGGCGATGCGGGCCTTCTGCGCCGAGATCGGCGTCTCGAAGTACGACGGCGTGGTCGAGATCAACGTGCTGGAGAACGCCGTCCGGGCCGACTTGAACAAGCGAGCCCCGCGCGTGCAGGCCGTTTTGCATCCGCTCAAGGTCGTCATCACGAACTACCCGGAAGGGCAGGTCGAGATGCTCGACGCCGTGAACAACCCCGAAGATCCGGCGGCCGGCACACGGCAATTGCCGTTCTCGCGCGAGCTGTATGTCGAACAAGACGACTTCCGCGAAGTACCGCCGAAGAAATTTTATCGGCTCACGGTCGGCCAAGAAGTGCGGCTGCGGTGGGGCTACCTGATCCGCTGCACCGACGTGGTGAAAGATCCGGCGACCGGTGAAGTGAAGGAGCTGCATTGCACGTACGATCCGGCCACGCGCGGCGGCAACGCTCCGGACGGCCGCAAAGTTCAGGGGACGATCCATTGGGTTTCGGCCGAGCATGCCCTAAGCGCCGAAGTGCGGCTCTACGATCACCTCTTCAAGGTGCCCGCCCCGGAAGACGTGCCGGCCGGAGTCGACTACAAAACGAACCTCAATCCGGAATCGCTCGTGACGCTGAAAGATTGCAAACTCGAACCGAGCTTAGCCCAGGCCGAACCGGGGACGCGTTTCCAATTCGAACGGGTCGGCTACTTCTGCGTAGATACGGTCGACTCGAAGCCGGGCAAACCGGTGTTCAATCGCACGGTGTCGCTGCGGGATAGCTGGCAGAAGATCGAGAAGAAGGGATAGCAATTCTTCTCGATCATTGAGCGCTCCTCGGAGTTCGCACTAAGACGCAAAGACGCCAAGGTTTGTTCCTTTGCGTCTTCGCGTCTTGGCGCGATTTCTAGAACTCAACTACTTCGAGCTTTTGAATTCCGCGAGCAACTTCCGCGGCACGCCGATATCGACGACGTGCAATTTGCCGACATACGAATTCCCAACTTCCGTAAAGAAACCCGGCTTCGCGGCGACGAACGTGATCGTGTGAGCGGCGCGCACGGTATGTTTCGCCGGTTGACCGGTGTCGCAATCCAGGCCGCTCGGCAGGTCGACGGCGACGATCGGCGCAGGCTGCGCGTTGATCGCGTCGATCACTCGGTCGTACGGTGCCCGAGGTTCGCCGGTCGCGCCGGTGCCGAGCAGCGCGTCGACCACACAGCCCGCATCGCCAAGTCGTGAGGCAACTTGGGCCGCATCAATGTCGCCCGTGAATACTTCGATCGGCAGTTCGGCACGGCGGGCGATCTCATAGTTGACGGCTGCGTCGCCGGTCAGCTTGGCCGGATCGCAGAACAATAAGATCCGCAAGGCGAAGCCCCGGTTGTTCAAATGTCGGGCCATGACGAAGCCGTCGCCGCCGTTGTTGCCCCGGCCGCAGCAAATGACGACCGGTTTGTCGACGGACGGTTCGCCGAGAATGCCCGCCACGAGCTCCGCCGCTCCGCGCCCGGCGTTCTCCATGAGCACCAAACCGCACATGCCGTAGCGTTCGACGGCCAAGACGTCGACGCGGCGTGATTGTTCGCGGTTGAGGATGAGTGGCGCGGTCATGTATGATGTTTGGACAGACACAGACGCGCGTCGGCAAGCGACGCGGCTAACCGAGGAGACGAAAGCATGCCCTTGTACGAATACCACTGCGATGCGTGCGACGCAAACGTCGAACTGCTGATTCGCAATGCGAGCGAGAAGCCCGTTTGCCCCGAATGCGAAAGCACGAAACTCACGAAGCTGCTCAGCGTACCGGCGGGGCACGTCGCCGGCGGGTCGTCGAGTGTGCTGCCGATGATGCCGTCGGGCGGCTGCGGCAAGCCCCGATGCGGCACCGGCGGCTGCGGAATGTAGGACAGAAGTAGCTAGTAGCTGGTTGCTGGTAGCTAGTTAAAGACAAGAAGGGCGGCGTCGAACAAGATTCGACGCCGCCCTTTCTTATTTGTCTGCTCTAGCAACTAGCTACTAACTACTAGCTACTATTCTTACGGGAAGAGAGTAATGATGCCCGTCACGAAGGCTCCTTGAGCCACGGCGCCTCGAGCGCTGAGCGGCACGCCGGGAATGATGTACGGAGCACAGCTGCCCGGGCGGTAGTAACCCAGGGCGTACTTGCATTCGCCCGGCGGGTCCATGCCCATCTTGTACGGCAGCACCAGCAGCGAACCGAAGAAGTGCGCACCGCTGACGACCGGTTGCGAGAACGGGCCGGTCGAGTGACCGTAACGTTCCAACGCCACTTCTTCGAAGTAGAGCGGCTTGTGGCACAGGCCCGAAGCTTTCCAAGCGTAGTTCGTCATCGGCCAGAGGCGGTTTTGCGGCGACGAGACGCTTTCATCGAAGTAGCATTCGCGAGGGAGTTCCCCTTGCGAAGCGGCGATGTTGTTCGTGATCGCAGTGATCTTCTTCAGGTCGGCGATCGTCGGGCAGGGCTCTTGTTGAAAGGCCCCGCCGCCGGCGGCGAGTTGGTCGAGCGAGCTCGGCAACGGCGGCAGCGTCGTGGTCGGCATCGGAATCGTCGGTGCAGGGCCGGCCGAGTTAAGCGGCGAGCGCACCGGGGCTTGAACGGTCGGCTCCGTGAGCGTCGACTTCGGTTCGGCAAGCAAGCGCGGCGCCGGAGCCGGCTTCGTGTCGCCAAACGGATCGGAGATCGGATCGGCCGCTTGCACCTGGATCACCGCGTCGTCGCGCTTGAACGCGACCTTCGCCGGACCTTCGGTCGTGAGCGGCTTCGCTTCCGTATCGGCCGCGAAAAGTTGCGGCGGAGTTTCTTCGTCCCCTTTCAACTCGACCGTTTCCGCGGCTTTCAGCTCGACGGTCGCTTCATTGCGAGCGCCCGCCGTGCGCCACTTGAGCGACGAGTTGGAAGACCTGCGGATGCCGCTCGATTGGGGCTCCGCGCCGCCGGCCGTGGCGGCGAAGTAGAAGAGGATCGGCACGAGCACCGTGCCCGCGGCCACCGCGAACAAGGCCGTGTGCTTGGCCCGTCGCGCGGCGTCGGTCGTTAGGGCGACCGACGCCAAAGTTCGATTAGCCGCCGTCGCCTCCGGCGCGCTCCGTGCTGTAGTTCGGCGATTCTTGCGTGATCGCAATGTCATGTGGATGGCTCTCCCGAACGCTGGCTGCTGAAACTTGGATGAACCGCGCCTTCGTGCGAAGTTCTTCGATGTTCTTCGTGCCGCAATAGCCCATGCCGGCCCGGAGGCCGCCGACGAGCTGATAAACGAAACCGCTTAAGTGACCTTTGAACGGAACCCGACCTTCGACCCCTTCGGGCACGAACTTGCCGGTTCCCTTCTCGCTGCTTCCTTGCCGGTAGCGTTCGCTGGAGCCTTTGACCATGGCGCCGAGCGAACCCATCCCGCGATATTGTTTGAACGTTCGTCCTTGGAAGAGAATCGTGTCGCCGGGACTTTCGTCCAAGCCGGCGAACAAACCGCCGATCATGCAGCAGTGTGCTCCCGCGGCCAGCGCCTTCGAAATGTCTCCCGAGTAGCGAATGCCTCCGTCGGCGATCACCGGCACGCCCGCCGCTTTCGCTGCGTGCGCGGCCCGAGCAATCGCCGTGATTTGCGGTACTCCGACTCCGGAAATGACGCGCGTCGTACAGATCGAACCAGGCCCGATGCCGACTTTCACGGCGTCGGCTCCGGCCCGAATCAGATCGGCGGCCCCTTCCTCGGTCGCGACGTTCCCCGCCACGACGTCAATGTCCCACTTCTGCTTGATCTGCTTGATCGTCTCGATCACGTTCGACGAATGCCCGTGGGCACTGTCGACCACAAGAACGTCGACTCCCTTCGCAATCAGCCCGGCCACGCGTTCCATCTCAAACATTCCGACGGCGGCGCCTACGCGAAGTCTTCCCAAACGATCTTTGCAGGCGTTGGGAAAGCGGCGTAGTTTGTCGATGTCCTTGATGGTTATGAGGCCGGTTAGTTTGTAATCTTCGTCAACCAGCAGAAGTTTCTCGACCTTATTTACCATCAAAATCTTTTCAGCTTGCTCAAGCGTTACGGTCCCCGTGGCCGTTACAAGTTGTTGCTTGGTCATCACGTTGGCGATCGGCGTTTCGTCGTTCTCGAGAAACCGCAAATCGCGTCGAGTGAGAATGCCGGCAAGCTTTCCGCCGGCATCGGTGATCGGCACGCCCGACACGTTGAACTGCGCCATGACCTCGCGCGCCCGGCGCACCGAATCGGTCGGCGGCAGCGTCACGGGGTCGACGATGATGCCGTTGGCCGACCGTTTCACCTTGTCGACCTCGTCCGTTTGCCGGTCGATCGACATGTTCTTGTGAATGATGCCGATGCCCCCTTCTTGCGCCAGGGCGATCGCCATTTCGCTCTCGGTTACCGTATCCATCGGGCTGCTGAGCAGCGGGATGTTGAGCTTAATCCGCTTCGTCAATTGGGTCGAAACGTCGCAATCTCCCGGCACGACCTCGCTGTACGCCGGCTCCAGTAGCACGTCGTCGAAGGTGATGCCTTGGTACTTGATCAGGTCTTGCATAGCGCAACTCGCGGCAACGGCGGTTTTGGGTAAACCCGGATTATCGCAAAAGGGTGGGCGAACGGGGAAGGGGGAGGGGGGAAGGCGCAAGGAAATCAGCGGACGAACGGCATTGCAGCTTACCTGTCCTCCCCCTCCCGCCTTCCGACCTCCCCTATCGGTTCTTTGTTCTTGCCGCGTTTTTCTCGTCGTCCTATACTCCCGCCCCCGCTTTCGACGTTTCGAAGCGGTCCTACAAGGAGGTAGGAACATGTTGCGTACACTCGTGTTAGTCGTCGTCGCGTTGTCGTTCGCGCTCTGGCTCGCGCCTGCGGTGCAGGCCCAGCAACCGCCGGCCGGCGTCGATCCAAATCAGCCGGCCACGAACAACGGCACAGGCGCAGGCTTCTCCGGCGTCTGGCGTTCGCCCACCGGCGAGATGCGTCCCGCCGCGACCGGTTCGTCGCTTCCCAATAGCGGAGTTGCGACGGGCTCCGGCTCCAACAACGGTCTGTCGCCCATTCCCGGCGCGCCGCGCGCGCCGATCGCCAAAGTCACCAGCGGCACCGGCACGCTTCCGAACAAAGACGGCCAAGTCTGGCGCGAATACGACATCAGCCCCTACACGGCCCGCGTCACCACGACCAATCGCCCCGAGCAAGCGCTCGTCGACTGGATTCTCCGCGAGACCGGCTACGAGGTTTGGCATTCGAATGTCGTGAGCATGCTCAGTGCCGATGCCCGCACGCTCAAGGTGTACCACACGCCCGAAGTGCAGGCGATCGTCGGCGACGTCGTCGATCGGTTCGTCAACAGCCAAGGAAGTTCGCAAAGCGTCAACGTTCGCATCATCTCGCTCGGTTCGCCGAATTGGCGTACGCGCGCTCAACCGGCGCTGCGGGCCGTGCCCGTGCAAACCCAAGGCATCTCCGCCTGGCTCATGGCGCGCGAAGATGCCTCGCTGATCCTCACCGAGATGCGCAAGCGGACCGACTTTCGCGAACATGGCTCTCCTCAGCTCATCATTCAAAGCGGTCAATCGGCCGTCGTCAGCTTGATGCGTCCTCGTCCGTACAGCGCCGACATCGCGATGCGCAACGACGTCTGGCCCGGCTACGAAGCCCGCACTTCGCAGTTCGACGAAGGGTTCTCCGTCGAGGTGAGCCCGCTCTCATCGCTCGACGGTCGCACGCTCGACGCCGTCGTGAAGGTAAACATCGATCAGCTCGAACGCCTGCAAAGCCTCAGCGTGGAAGTGCCGTCGTCCGTGGCGCCGCGCCAACGCACCGACATCCAAGTGCCGCAAGTCAGCCAATTCCGCTTGCACGACCGGTTCCGTTGGCCGACCGATTCCGTGATGCTCATCAGTCTCGGTATCGTGCCGGTGCCGTCGGCCGCCGATGCGGCGACGACCGTCGGCGGATTCCGCATGCCCGCCATGCTTTCCGGCGGGCCCGATCGGGGCGAAGTCCTGATCTTCATCGACAGCAAAGCGTTGCTCGCCGGGGTCGCCGCGCAGCCCGCCGCCGCAACGTCCGGCACGCTCGCCCCGTGGCAAGCGACCGGCACGACGCTCCCGGCAGCCGGAGCTCCCGCCACCGCAACTCCCGGGCTCACGCCCGTTGTCGGGGGTTTGCCGAACCTCAACCTCACGCCGTCGCGCGCGCGCTACTAAATAGTCACGGCCGCGAAGGCCGTTTCCCGGTCGTCGAAGTGAACATCGCAACCCCCATTTGAGCCTGCCCGAACCCATATACACCCCCAGGCTTCGAGAATAGAATCAGAGCTTGCCTGCCGGGTTCTTGAAGCTGTTCAATGAGCCCGGCCGTTTCATTTCCGTAGTTCGTCGCAGCGCCATCGCCCATGAGCAGCCCTTCGTCGCGTCGTGTCGTTCTCACCGGTGTCGGGTTGATCAGCCCGCTCGGAAACTCGCGTCAAGAATTGTGGGACGCGCTCCTTGCGGGCCGCACCGGCATCTCGCGTTTCGAACCGGCTCAAGCCGCTGCTTTGCCCTCTCCTTTCGTGGCCCGCGCCGCCGGCTTCACCGGCGAGATCGACAACTTCGGCACGCTGGAAGGCGACAAGAAGAAGGCGATTCGCAAAGGCCTGAAGGTCATGTGCCGCGAGTGCCAGATGGGCGTCGCCGCCGCCGAACGGGCCCTGCAAGACTCCCAGCTCACGCTCGCGACCCGCGATCCCGAACGGACCGGCGTCGTCTTCGGCACCGACTACATGCTCAGCGAGCCCGAGGAATTCGGCTCCGGAATTCAGGCCTGCACCGACGAGGAAAAGAAGTTCCACTTCGAGCAGTGGGCCCAGCAGGGCATGACGAAGATGACCCCGCTCTGGCTGCTCAAGTATCTGCCGAACATGCCGGCCAGCCACATCGCCATCTACAACGACCTGCGCGGCCCCAACAACTCGCTTACCCTGCGCGAAGCGGCCGGCAACAACGCCGTCGGCGAAGCCCTCCGCGTCATCCAGCGCGACCATGCCGACATCATGATCGCCGGCGCCACGGGCACGCGCATCCACACGATGAAGGCCGTGCACTCGGCCCTCCAAGAAGAACTCGCCGTCGGCGAGTATCAAGGCCATGAAGTGCCCGCCGATGAAGCCAGCCGACCGTTCGACCTTGATCGGCTCGGTATGGTGCTCGGCGAAGGAGCCGGCGTCGTCATCCTGGAAGAACTCTCGCACGCACTGGCGCGCGGCGCCACGATTTATGCCGAGGTCGTCGGCTACGGCTCTTCGACCGCCGCCGATAAAAACCGCGTCGCGCTACGCGACCTGTCGCTCGCCAACGCGATGCGTGCCGCTCTGCGTGATGCCGAAGCGACGCCGATTTCCGTCGGCCACATTCAAGCGCACGGCCTGGCCACGCACAGCTGCGACGAAGCCGAAGCCCGCGCCTTGCGCGACGTGTTCGGCGGCATGAAGCCCGACGTTCCAGTGACCGCGGCGAAGAGCTACTTCGGCAACCTCGGGGCCGGCAGCGGCATTGTGGAACTCATCGCCGGTGCGCTTTCGCTTCACGAGGACAAACTCTTCCCCACGCGCAACTACAAGACGCCCGACCCGGCCTGCCAAGTCAACGTCGTCCGCGAAACGACGACCCCGGGCGCCTCGCTCTTGAACCTCAGCGTGACGCCGCAGGGGCAAGCCTCGTGCATCTTCCTGAAGAAGTACGCGTAAGGCAGGAACTCGACGCGAGCTATTTCGCCCCCGGTCGGCGACCGAGGGCCGCCCGCCGTCGCCGACGGCGGGCTAAATAGCGACTCGCAAAATCGACGTAAGTCGGAATCCTCTCGGGCGACTTACGTCGACTTCCAAAACATATCTGCGCACATAAGTCGAGTTATCTGCGCACCCCTTGTGGGTTTTAGGGTTGTGCGCAGATAACGCCAGTTATGTGCGCAGGCCGTTTTCGAGCGTCGCCGTAAGTGCCGAACACAGGCAGCGACTTACGTCAAAGTAGTCCGCCGCTCCGCGGCGGAAAAGCGCGTTCACAGCACCTACCGATGGCCATCGCCCACGACGGCGCAAAACCCTCTTCCGCCACGGAGTGGCGGACTACGATAAATTGCCAAAGATCACCCCGCACGTTACCGAAACGGCAAGGCAATCTCCAGGCGATTTTTGGCCGGCCTGTAGGGTGGGTCGAGCAACGCGAGGCCCACGCGGAATAGACATACGGCTCACCGCGTGGGCCTCACTTCGTTCGACCCACCCTACGAGCGACCCTATCGCCGCTTCTTCTTCGCCCCGCGGCGAGTCTGCGGGGCAGGGGTGGTTGGCTTCTTTTTGCGCGGCTTCGCGGTCGGCTTCGGGTGATCGGCTTCTAGAAGAAACCGGCCGAGCTGTTGGTACATGTACGCCACCATCCAGGCGCGGCCGTTGATCGGTTCGTCGGTGTCGACCAGGCGATCGAGTTCGGCGATCGTCAACGGGTGCACTTCGATTTGTTCCGCGCCGTCGAGCCGTTGCCGGAAATCTTTCGGCGTGCGGCACGTGCAGAAGACGATCACCACCGCTTCATCGGTCATGCCGGTCGATGAAAAATTCGGCGGGCTCACCTTCTGGATCTCGACCAGTTCGTAGCCCGTCTCTTCGAGCAACTCGCGGCGGGCTGCTTCTTCCAACGGTTCGCCGGCTTCGACCAAGCCGGCGGGGACGCCCCATTCGGCATCCCAGATCGGCACGCGCCATTCGCGCGTCGCCACGAGCTTCGGCTCGGCCGTTCCTTCAGCGACGCCGTCGATCAGAATCGGCACGATCAACACCGCATCGGCCGTGCGCTTGGTTTCGGGCTTTTGCTTACGCGAAGCAAAGAACCAGCGCACGGTGCGTCCGCCGTGGCGGAACGAGCGTACGAACAAGTTCAGCCATTTTTCTTTCGTCAGCTGTTTCGTCGAAAGCAATTCCGCTTCGTTCATGGTTGCCGTTCTGTCGGAGTTTCGGTTTTCCGCTCGACTGCGGTTTTCCATTCGGTGTACTTCTTCGCGAGCTCGTTCACGGCATCATCGCTCTTGTCGACGTCGAGTTCGAGCCAAAAGTCTTTGGCTTCAGGCTTGCCTACGTCGGCAGCCCGCGCCACGCGAATGCCGGCCGCCAGGCGACCGCGATGATCGCCCCCGGCGTCGTCTCCCGCGACGAGCGCGGCCATCAGTCGATCGGCCAGCGTACCGTCCGTCTCTTCGTAGGCGGCAGCCATATCGACGACTACCTTGCGTCCCGCGAGCGTGTTGCCTTGCACGGCGTAATGCCGCCCCGAAGCGCCGCCCCACCATTGGCCGCCGGCAGTCGCACCGGTCGGGTTGCGGTTGGCCGCGCGACCATGCAGGTCGATGATCGCCAGTTGCCGATGCTCCGGCTTGGGATCGTGTCGCAAGAGTTCGGCCAAGATTTCTTCCGGCCGCATGCCGGTCTCCAGCATCACCAAAGCCTTGGGGCCAAACTCCGGGTTGTGATGGTATTGGCTGCAGAACGCGCCGACGCCGGCCTTCACATACGGCACCACTTTTCCCACGGCCGGATACATGCTCGCTACGGCCGCGCCGACCTCTCCCGTTTCCGGGTCGCACGCCACGATGGAAAACGTGGCGATCACCGGCTCGTTTCGGGGCTCGTTGCCGCGTGCCGCTTGAGGGAGCGTTGCCGGCAGTAAGAGAAGAGCACACCAAAGGGCTTTTCGCATCGATTCATCCTGGGGAGCGTACGTGCTAAGAATCTCGCCCCGTTACTGATTAAGACAGTTTGTTCCACCGGTTCGGCAGCCGCGACTACCCCAAGAGGCGGAACAGCTAAGACTGTAACAATTCGATGAGGAAGCGGCTTACACCTGCCGCGCCGCTTGCCGCCCGGGCGCGCGACGGCTACTGTTAAGTGAACCAGTCCAGTCCGCAACTTTCCAGGTCATGCTCCGCTCCCATCTCACCAACGGTGATTGAGACGAGCGTGGCCGCGGGGATGTGAATATAGCATGCGGCCGACCGCACCCAAGCTCGACAAAGACGGCTTCCCGATCCCGCAGGGGTTCGACGAGGCGGGGCTCGAAGACCCCACAACTTCCAGCGCGGCGACGATGCGTCGCGTGCGCTGGGTGCTGCGCATGGCGCTCGTCGCCGGCTTGCTGGCCTACGCCTGGATCCACTTCGACGTCGGCAAAAACATCTCCGACCAGATCGGTCTGCATTTCGGCCAAGAAGCCCGGCGTCTGTACCAAAGCAACGATCTTCCCCGCGCGCTCGAAGCGGCGGATCGGGCCGTGAGTTGGAGCCCGCAGAACGTTGATCTGTTGATGACCCGTTCGCAACTGAAGTATCTCAACAAAGATTACGACGGGGCGTTGGCCGACGCGAAGCAGGCCATCGTGTTGTCGCCGCAAGATTTGCACGCCCATCGCATGCAACGGCAGTTGTTTCATTTGCTGGCCCGTCATCGCGAAGCCGCGACGGCCGCGACCGAACTTCTCGCACACGGCATTGAAGATGAAGCGGAGTTGCTCAACAGCCGCGCTTACTCCCGTGCGTTGGGAGACTTCGAACTCGAAGACGCCGAACGCGACATCGAGAAGGCGATCAAGCTTGAAAAGGACGACAACGCGGCCTATCTCGACACCCGCGGCTACGTACGCCTGAAACTCGGCAAGCTCGATCAGGCGCTCGCGGATCTCGACCAAGCGATTAAGCTCGTCGAACAGCAGCAGCGCGAAGTGGAGATCGTCGGGCTGGGGCGCGACCTCTCGGGCCAGTTCGGCCGCTCGTACGAAAACCAGATGGAAACATTGCGGCATCATTTGGCCGTGATGTATCACCATCGGGGCGAAGTGTACGACCGGCAGAAGAAGCGAGAACTCGCCGACCGTGACTACGCCGCGGCCAAACGCTTCGGCTTCAATCCGGCCGAAGGCGTGTACTAGGCCTATCGTAAGGCTTCGCCGTCATTGCCGGCAGCGAATGCTCTTGGAGCTTTGCCTCGACGCGGCGTAAGATCGCGGCGTCCTTAGGTCTCGTTTTTTCGCAGCCCTTATAACGACACTCCCAGCGATGGATCGCGCCGGAGCACTTTTGAGCCCGCTGACTCCGGCCACGTCGCTGCCGCCGGCATCGTCGTCGACCGGCGACGGGATCGAGTTCGTCCGTTGCGGCGCGATGCAATGGGAGGTCGTCGCCGCGTGGCGCGAAGCCATTCTCGGCGGCGACGGACTTCCGGTCCAGCGCTGGCTGCGCGAAGGGCGTGCCACGGCCGTGAAACGGGGAGCCGGGCGAACCGTCTATCGGGTCGACCTGCCGCACCGATCGTTCTTCGTGAAGCATCTCCGCGACGCCGGATTGATCCGTTCGGTAAAGGCCTGGTTTCGCACCGACGCCTGCCGCCGCGAATTCGACAAGGCGCGCGAGCTCGCGCGACGCAATGTGCCGGCGGTGATTCCGATCGCTCTCGGCTTGCAAAAGCGAGGCTGGTGGGGCAAGGAAAGTTTCCTCGTGACCGAAGCGGTTCCCGCCGCCTGCTCGCTCGACGAATACGTCGACGAGATTCTGCCGCGGCTCCCGCATGCGCGGCGCATTTTCGCCTGGCGACAATTGCTCGCTGCGGCGGCGCAACTCTGCGCCGCAGCTCACGAAGGTGGCGTCTTCCACGACGACTTGCACGGGGGCAATATCCTCGTGCGCCGCGCGACGGCAGGGCCTGAGCCGCATTTCCATTCGCGCGTCGAAACGGAAGATTCGGCGCCAAACGAAATCACCGCGCCGCAGTTGTTCCTCGTCGACTTGCCCGGCATTCGCCTGACCGGCCCCCTCGACGAAGCCCGCTCGCGCGATAGCTTGGCGATGATCTGCGCGGGCTTTGCGAACCGAATGTCCGACGCGGATCGAGTTCGCTTTTGGAAGGCATATCTCGCGGCACGGCCGTCGCTGGCCGTCGACGACGCATGGCGCTCGGCCTGCGCCGTTCGTGAGGCGGCGGTTCGGCACGGCCGACGCATCGTGCGTCAGCGCGACAAACGGGCTTGGGCCGACAATCGCGACTTCTACCGTTTACACGGCACGGCCGGCACGGCCCACGCCGTGCGCGATTTGCCGCGGACGATGGTGGAGCAACTGCTGCGCACGCCCGAACGTCTCTGGAAAGACAACATCGATCGACCGGTAAAGCTCAGCCACGGCAGCCTCGTGGTGGAAGCGGAGCTCACGCTGGCCGATCGCACGATTCCGGTGGCCGTGAAGAGGCTGCGACCGAAGTCGCTCGGCAAAGCGCTCGCGCTATTGTTCCGCCGCGGACGCGCGCCCGAGGCTTGGTATCGGGGCCACGCACTGTTGGCCCGCGGCATTCCGACGGCCCGACCGCTCGTCGTGTATCAACCTGCCGGGGCACCGCTCTTTCGCGAAGGCTTCCTCCTCACGGAATGGCTCACCGGCGCGCAAGACATGCATCTCTACGGTTGGGACTTGGCGACTCGCGACCTGCCCGAACGCACGCACCGCGCGCGCTCCGCCGCCGCGGTGCTCGGTCGTCTCGTCGGCCGGCTTCACGATCAAGGCTTCGTGCACCGCGATTTGAAAGGGAACAACCTGCTGCTACGTGATCGCGGCGACGAAGTCGAAGCGTTTCTGATCGATCTCGACGGCCTGCGACAGCGGCGTCAGGTGCCGTTTGCCGCCTGCACGAAAGGGCTAACGCGACTGGCCGTGAGCGCCGAAATGCATCCCTGGCTCACGCGCACCGACCGGCTCCGCTTTTTGCGGGCTTACCTGCGGCAGATGGCCGAGAACCGGCGAACTTGGAAAACGTGGTGGCGCGCGATCCGCGCGACCCTCGATGCGGCGCTCGCGGAGATCCGCGCGGCCGGCAAGCCGATCGCCTAGCCGGCATCTCGGGTGGCTGGGGCGGAACGAAGTGATGCCCCCGGTCTGCCGGGGATTCGCCTGCGGCTCAGCCCCAGGCATCCGACCTTACCGCCAAGTGAAACGCCCTTAACCGGCGGTCGCGGTTTCCACTTCGTCGAGTTCGTGACGCGCCTTCTCGGCGAGCACGGCGTTGTCAAACGCCGCGTTTTCGTCGGCGGTCATCGGCGATTGGCGTTGAATCTTCGTGCCGTCGTGCAAGAAGGTGCAATTGCGTCCCGCTTGCTTCGCGGCATACATCGCGGCGTCGGCCCGTTCGATGATGGCGTGCGCCGTCTCGCCGTCGCCCATGGCGGAAGTGACGCCGCCGCTGACGGTGACGCCGAGTTGCTGCATCACCCGCGTGCGCATCCGTTCGCTAAAGACGCAGGCGCCTCGCAGCTCGGTTTGCGGCATGATCACCACGAATTCCTCGCCGCCGTAGCGCGTGACGACGTCGGTGTCGCGGGCCGTTTCCTCAATGAGTTGAGCAACGCTCCGGATGACTTTGTCGCCGCCGAGGTGCCCCTGTTCGTCGTTGATGCGCTTGAAGTGGTCGATGTCGAAGATCGCCAAGGAGAAGCCCATGTTGTAGCGATTCTTCATCGCCACGAGCGAGCCGAGCGTATCGTCCATAGCGCGGCGATTGCAAATGCCGGTCAGCGGATCGGTGCGCACTTCGGAGAACGTGAGCAGGTGATGCGTTTGTTGACGGATTTGGTCGTAGCAATGCGCCAGTTGCGTGGCGAGGTACATCGTCGGGCCGATGATTTCCTCCGCTTCGGTGCAGAGTTGCTTCCAAGCTTCGTCGTTGTGCTCGTTGCCGAGCTGATCGACGCGCACCTTGAAACGGTCGAGACTCGCGCGATGTCGGGCCAAGTCTTTGCGAATGTCTTGGGCGATGGCTTCGAGATTCTTGGCGACCCCTTGCGCGCGCTTGATTTCACGTCGAGCCTGAGCTTCGGAAGCCGGCGGAGCGTGGCGACGAATGCGCCCGACGACGTAGCCGAGCAGAGCGACGATGGCCAAAGCGACCGGGCCCGGCATCCCGAACTGCGTGATATCGAGTACTGCGAGTGGCATGGTAATCGGAGGTCTTGACCGCGAGATGGAGTGGAGCGTTCGACGCGTTCGAGATCAGCGGCGTTAGTAGGAGCTGCGCGAGCCGAAGCCGCGCATGCAAAACGCCCCGAACGCAACGGAGGCGAGCAACACCCAGAACCAGTCGCGCATATTGAGCGTGACGACCCAGTGCATGACGTCGCGATAGATTTGACCGACCATAGACCACTTGCCGTTGAAGGGAGAAGGTTCGCGCAATCGACCGACACGGCAACTCTAGGTTATTATGTGCGGGTGCGCGACGTTGTTTGTTCCGGTGGTGCCGCGGATGGCGACCGTAGCGAACGTTCCGATTGCCGGGACGGAGCCCCCCGCGGCTACCGCCTGAAAACGGGGGCCTGGTTCCCGTTTTTGACTCCCTTGCGAGCCGTCCGGAGGAGGCTATAATCCAAGACTTCCCGTTTTTCGGGGACGTAGCTCAATTGGTTAGAGTACCGGACTGTCGATCCGGTGGTTGCGGGTTCGAGCCCCGTCGTCCTCGCTTTCGTGCCGAGCGGTTTCCGTTCGCACAATACGGTTAAACCCGCACGCTGCAAGGCGTTGCGGGTTTTTCTATGCGCCGAAGTCGGATCACGCTCGCTCCGGGGCTCATCAGGCCGCAGCGTGGCGAAAGACGTGCTGAGGCGTCGGCCTCCGGTCGCTCGACTTCTCCAAGAACCGGGTCGAAGGCGATGACATGGTCCGGGGACGCCCAAGCGGTGGTCGCATCAACGTTCCGCTCCGATTGCGATCTCACTAACTTCGAGATCGCTCGTGGGTTCTTTCGTCGACAATAAGATCAGCGAAACGTTGCCGGGCTCAGGCAGCTTTGAAAAGCGTTCGATCATCGGCGGAAAATCGCCGCACTTGAGCGAAACTTCGCGCCAACCGTCGGCCGTCGGTCGGCCGTCTTCGGTCGAGACCCACGTTTGAAAGTTACCGCCGAAACGCCCGCCAGGGTAATTCGTTCCGAGCATGATCCGAAATCGCGTCGGCTTCTCGCAACGGTAACGCACCGTGACGATGCTCTTGGACGTCAGTTGGACGATCGGCTGCATGTATGCCACGGGATCGCGAATCGTCATACCGGCTTGCACTACCGGAGTGCCGTCCTGAAGGCGATGGGCCACCAGCGGCCCGAAACGAACGCGGCCCGGTGCGTGTTCCTCGGGAGGCATCCACTCGCCGCGCCAGTGCACCGGAATCGCCTGCGAAAACGTGCGGCGAAAACTGAGGGGCGGAGCGGCAGGAGCGGCAGGAGAGATCACATCGACCGAGTCGAACGTCGCAACGGCCGTCCGTTCTTGATCGACGTCGACCGTCCGACCATCGACCAGTCGTCGCATTCGTACCTTGCCGGACTCGACGTTGAGTTGCGTCGACTGAGGTTCAGCCGATAAGGTGAAGACGGTGCCGACAACTTCCATCTCGGCCGTCGGCGTACGGACGAGCATCGGCTTGTTCTTCGGTTGCGGTCGGGCATCGACCGACAACTGTCCGCGCTTCAGATCGAGTCGCTTCTGTCCCTCGTCTTCGAAATCCAACTCCGCATCGCCGTACAAAGTAAGGAGCGTACCGTCCCGAAACCGCAGCTGAATCGAGGCTGCATCCCCTTCGAGCGTCAGCGTGCCCCCCAGCAATTGTTCGCCGCTCGTTAGATTCGAACGTCGGTCTACGTCGCCGCTCCAGACGACGGCGCCATCGACTGTTTCGACCCAAACAATTGTCGGGCGATCGGGTGTTCTACCACCGCTCGACAACCAGGCCCAGCCGACGGCGAGTATCAACATGGCCGCGAGGGATCCCCACCACGCCAACATTCTCGGTCGCTCGTTGCGCGGCACGGGCTGCTTTCCGATCAAGCGAGGCGAAGTCGATTGAGCGGCGGCAATGACGTAATCCCAGTGCAGCGCGCCGTGCAGTTGCATGAAATGGCGATAATGACGCCTAGACGCCGCGTCACTATCGAGTTTGGCTTGTAATAGGCATTCATCTTCGGCAGAGAATTCGCCGTCAACGAGGCGGTTCAGCAGTTCCTCCAATTCACGATCGACGGGCTGGTTCATTCTCGCATCTCCACCGCAACGGTCCGATCGACGCATTCCAAGAGCAAGGCGCGAATTCGTCGCAGCTTTTCGGATAGGGATTTGGGACTTATGCCGCGTTCGGACGCCATCTCATTGACCGACGCCTCCGGTTCGTAACGCTTCGCAATCAAAGTCCGATGGTCTTCAGACAATTTCTGCAAGCAAGACGAGAGAGCTTGCCGGCGGACGTTGATCTCATCTTGCTCGGCGATCGATTCTTCGGCCAGCCGACTAAGGAGTCCGTCGTCGAGCAGCGGTCGACGACGTTGTTTCTTGAAGTGCGCCATGGCTTGGAGCTGAGCGATCCGCAGTGCCCAGGGCATAAAGTTCTGTCGTGCATCGAACTCGGCCGCTTTGCGCCACAGAACTAGGTTGGTTTCTTGCAGAACGTCGTCGGCATCGGCCGGTCGCCAAACTAGCGACAGAATGAAGGCGTACATGGACCGCTGCGCTTGGGTCACCTGCGCGAGAAAGTCAGCCGAAGGGGGCGGAGGCTGGATGGCGTCGTTCATTTCCTGGTATTAGCCGCTCGAAGCCGAATCCCACGCGGAAAATAGAATCTCCACCTCCGAACCGGCAGTGAACTTTTACATGCACACACCTTTAAGACATTGATAACGAGCGCGGCGTCCGGTGGTGATGTGGTTTAGGGTTGGCTTCACGACTGTGCCGCAATAATTAGTGAATTCGAGTTATTAGCGTGGGATTTCTTCTTAAGCGGCTAATTATATCCGATGCCCAATCCCGCCCCCCACTCACTGACGGCTAACCGTCTCGCTCCCGCGCGTTTTCGTTCTAACCGGCGTGCCCCGTTGCGCACCATGTTGGCCGTCCAGCCGCCTAGTCGGACTTTCGGCGGCAACTTCGGGCGAGCGGTCGACGGCGATGAAGCAGAAAAATCGCCGGACGTTTCGCGGCACGTGAAAATTCCGTCGTCAGAGTTCCGTCCTTTGATTCCGCGCTTTGTCGAGCCGCCGGAGTACCGGGAAGTCTCGCGGGCCCTTTTATCCACGTTTCAGGTTGCTGCGAAGTCAGAAGTAGCCGAACTGATGTTCGAGGTGCCGTAACCATGAATCACATCGGTCCCGCTGCATTATCACGCCGCAATTGGCTTCGTGGATTAGGTGTTACGTTGGCGCTGCCATGGCTGGAGTCGTTGCGCTTGGGTCGAGCATTCACGACGGCGCCGTCGACGCCGCCGCGGCGATATGCTTTTATCTACACGCCGAACGGATACCGTCAAGCGACGTTTGTGCCGCAACAGACCGGCCGCGATTGGGAGCTAACGCCCGCTCTCGAACCGTTGGCCAAGGTTCGCGAGCAGGTGACGCTCGTCACCGGGCTGGATCGACAGTTCGTCGCCGGCACGGGCGTCCACGCTCAGTGTGGCGCTTGTTGGCTGACAAGTTCTCCGCCGAGCGAAACGCTCGACGGCGGTTTTCCGACGAACGTCACACTCGACCAGCTGCTCGCACGGCGGCTGGGTGGCGATACACGTTTGCCGTCGCTCGAACTAAGTTGCAACGACTTCGCCGACAACAAGGAAACGAAGTACTTCGAATGCATTTCGTGGTATGGACCGGGCTACGCGGCCAATGTCGAAAAGAACCCCCGGTCCGTGTTTCAACGGCTGTTCGGCAAGTCACAAGTCGAACCAACGCGCAGCGTGCTCGACGTGGTGCTGGCCGATGCCCAGTCGCTACGCAAAAAGCTCGGGCGAGACGATCAAGCGAAGCTGGACGAGTATCTGAATAGCGTGCGTACCGCCGAGCGCCGGATCGAAATGGCCGAGAGTTCGGCTCGGCGTCACGCACCGCAGCAAATGGCGGAGCCTCTGGGAACACCCGAACGTCGAGGAGATTATCTGCGCCTGATGGCCGACTTGGTCGTGCTGGCCTTTCAACACGATGCAACGCGCGTGGCGACGCTCGTCATCGATCCCGAGCGCTGGGACTCGCCGCGGATGTATCACGGTCTGTTCGACAAGCCTCAGAATCATCATGTGCTGACGCACACCAAGGGAGACGACGCCAAAGCGGCCCTGACCAAGATCGATCGCTTTCACGTCGACTTCTTCGCGTACGTGGTCGAACGATTGGCCACGATCCACGAAGGGGAAGGAACGCTGCTCGACGCCTGTTGTGTCGCGATGGGCAGCGGCCTCAGCGACGGCGACTCACACAATTATACCGATTTGCAAGTATTACTGGCAGGTCGCGCCGGCGGCAGCATCTCGCCGGGCCGTCATCTGCACTACGAAGGGAAGCGACCGCTGGCCGATCTTTGGCTCACGTTGCTGCAACAGTCGCAGGCCGGAGTCAATCGTTTCGCCGACAGTACCGGTGTTTTGACCGAACTCTAGTCGAATTCATTAGGACTGAGAAACATGAAGGTTGCCTGGACCCTATTCTTGCTGACGATCGTAGGAGCGGCATGGCCGAACTTCTCCCGCGCCGAAGAGCGCTGGGTTGCCGTCGGCTATGGCGGTCGACGGATGGTCTCGACCGACGGCTTGAAGTGGGAGATCACCGCCGAGTGGGCGCAGCCCGGCGGAGACGACGGCAACAACCTGATGAGCGCGGTCTTCGCGCAGAACCGTTTCGTCGTGGTCGGAGGCGGCGGAGGCGGCGCGACCGGGGCAGGCCACATCCTTGTCTCGGACGACGGTCGTGAATGGAAGGAAACCTACAAGGCCAAGGGGCGCATTAACCCTATCGTCTACGGTAACGATCGTTTCATCGTCGGGACGTCGTCCTATCCCAGTGGAAAACTGATGTGGTCGGGCGATGCCGAAACTTGGAAGAACGGAGCGGCGATCACGGCCCGCGGTCTGACGCACTTTCGTCACGGCGCGTTCGGCAACGGTTTGTTCGTCTTCGTAGGAAACGGACAACAAAAAGCGACGGACGGTACGGCCAAGCCGATCTCGTGGTCGATCACGTCGAAAGACGGCGAAACGATCGTCGGCGAGCGGACCGACCTGCCCGGCCAGGGCACGATCGTCTTCGGAGCCGGCAAGTTCTTGATGCTCACGTCTCCAGGCGATGCCGATCTGATCTCATCGGCCGACGGCCTGCAGTGGGAGTCGGTCGTCGTCGATGCTGACGTCAAGCTGGGTTGGCTGGTTTGGACCGGCGAGGCGTTTCTCGTCGGCAGCGGCCAGGGTGTGTACCGCTCGACCGACGGCGTTGCGTGGGCGAAGACCGAGTTCGCCCCATCGCGCGGTAGTGTGAAATGGAGCGACGGCATTCGTTTCATCGCCTCCTCGTGGCCGGGCAAGATGGCTTTCTCTGCGGATGGAAAGTCGTGGACCGACTCGCCATCGCTATCGGCCAACGGCATTAATCGCGTCGTTCTAGGAGAAGTGAAGTGAGTCTCGCGTACTTCTTTAGCTCCCTCCTATTAACGGCGATTATCGCCGCCCCGGTCGCTGCGACGGACCCGGTCGTGCTTGACGTTTGGCCAGGCAAGCCGCCGGGTGAAACGAAGGAACTGCCGCCTGAAGCCGATCTGACGAAGCCGGAAGACAAGCTGATCGCCGGTCGACGGATCATCAAACTCGGCAACGTCTCGACGCCTCAGATTGCCGTCTATCGCCCGGCGCCGGAAAAGAGCAACGGGACCGCCGTCATTGTTTGCCCCGGCGGCGGGCACAACATTCTCGCCTACGACCTCGAAGGGACGGAGGTCGCCGAATGGCTGAACTCGCTCGGCGTCACCGGCATCGTCTTGAAATACCGCGTGCCGTTTCGCGACCCGGAGAAACGCTGGATCGCGGCCGTGCAAGACGCCCAACGGGCGATGAGTCTGGTGCGCAGCAAGGCCGCCGAGTGGCAGATCGATCCGCAGCGGATCGGCATCTGTGGATTCTCGGCCGGCGGCGAGACGGCGGGACTCACTGCGCTCTTCGAGCAACGTCCGTATGAGTTGACGGATGCAATCGATAGTGTGCCTTGGCGACCGAATTTTGCGATGCTGGTCTATCCCGGCGGGTTGATCGAAAAAGGCGAGGCGAAGCTGCGCGAGTATATCGCCGTCGCGAAGGACGCCCCGCCGATGTTCTTCGTTCATGCGTTCGACGATCACGTCTCTGTACAAAACTCGCTGGCTTTGGCGAGCGAATTAAAAAAAGTCGGCGTGCCGGCCGAGTTGCACGTCTTCGCGCGCGGGGGCCACGGGTATGGTTTACGATCGACCGCCGCGCCTGTCACGCACTGGCCCAGCCACGCCGCAGAATGGCTGAAAGACTCCGGATATCTCACCTCCTCGGCGGCCGTCGCATCACCGGGAACTTCGTCGCTCGGCAATCCGGCCGATCATTTGCCGCCGCACATTCGGCAAATCGCACGCTACGGCGAGCGGGCCGACTTTTCGCACGACGGCCGACGAATCTTATTTCTCAGTAAGCAGTTTGGCGACGTGATGGAGTATGAAACGGCCACCGGCGCGATCCGCTGCTTGAGTCAGCATTTCAAGCATCACGGCTTCAACCGGGCGATGTATCTGAGCAACGGCGACATCCTGCTCACCGGACCGGACAAGACGTTCGACATGACGGATAAGAAGGCCCGCACCGAGGCGCGGCAGCACGCGATGTCGTGGGTCCTCGACAAGTCCGGTACGAAACCGCCGGTGCCGCTCAGCGTGCAGATGGTCGAAGGTCCGGCCGTTTCGCGGACCAAGTTACAAATCGCGTGGACGCACGACATCGAAGGCAAGTTTCGCCAAACCGGTATCTCACTCGGCGAGTTGGAATACCAAGACGGTAAGCCACGCATCCACAATGCTCGGCTCATTCTGACTAGCGAGGACTTCCCGACCGGCCGACGGCCCCGGATGATCGAAACGCAGAACTTCACTCCCGACGGAACACTGCTCACCGTCACGGCGTATCTGGTTGAGAACGGCCACAACTCGGACGGCTACCTGTTCGATATTGCCGCGAACAAGCTAATCAACTTCACCGACAGCCCTGATCTGTACGAAGAGGTGGAGGGCATCTTTCCGGACGGCCGAAGTACGCTCGTCGAACGGGGTCGGAGTACGCCGAAAAATCCCTGGGCGATGGCCGACGCTTGGCGGATCTGGTTCGACGGTACGCAAGCCCCGCAGCGACTAACGCGGTTTCTCGACTTCCCCGGTTACAAGGCGACGAACTACGTCGTCAGCGATGACGGCCGTTGGATGGCCTTTCAGATTGGAAAGGCAGGCGACGAGGCCGGCGTCGGTTACGGCCTGTTTCTCATGGATTTGACGGAGTTGCCGAAATGATGCGCGCCGCCTTCGTCTGGCTATCGTTGAGCGCTTACGCAGCGGCCGCCGAGCCGGTCGCGTTGCTGCGGACGCACTGCACTGCTTGCCACAACGCCGATCAGGCCGAGGCGGAACTGAACCTGAACCAAGTCGTCGCCCAGCCGCACGCGTTGCGGTCGGACTTTAGGTTGCTGACACGCGTAGTTGAAGCTGTTTCGACCGGTGCGATGCCGCCGAGCGACGCCGAGAGCAGCCTCAGCCCCGCGGAACGCGAACAGTTGCTAACGTGGCTCAAAGCCGAAATGAACGCCGTCGCCGCCGCACAGGAAGGCGACCCGGGCTTGGTGGTGATGCCCCGACTGACGCGGAATGAATACCGCAATGTGATCCGCGACTTGAGCGGAGCGATGGTGACTCAAGCGGGCGAGTTCCTGCCGAACGAGGGAGGCGCGGGCGAGGGCTTTGCCAACGTCGGCGAAGCGCAGGGCATGAACGCGGCGCAGTTTGAGAAGTATATCGAGGCGGCGAAGGGCGCGCTGAAGTATCTGCGCGTGTCGCCGCATGACGGGTTGGTGTGGCGTTCGATGCCGCGTGAAGCGGTGGATGATCGGAAGGCGGCGATCAAAGAAGCGACCGACGACATCATCGACTGGTACGTGATGCAACAACAGAAGTGGGGACGACTTCACCGTGATGATCTGCAGGCGCGGCTTGGTTTCAGCGACGCAGTCTATCTCGAAGCGGCGTGGCGCGCGACACATGGCCGCAAAGAGCCGGATGAAAAGCTTGCGCCGGTCGCGTTGGAAAAGTGGACGCGTATTTTGAATGACGACGAGACGAAGTCCCCTTTTGCGGATTGGGCCCAGGCTTGGCGTGCGATTCCGGCCGATGTGAGCGACGCGAAACTGCGCGCGACTTGCGTCGCCATTCCGACCGACAAGCGCGGCACGGCACTCGCAGAGAACAAAGGCGACTTCGCACCGCCGTACGAAATCAGCTTTCGCGAGGCCAAGGAGGAGGTGCTGGCGGCGGCGAAAGACGAGGGCCGCTGGCCTTTCCGCATCGACCTCGGCGACGCGAAGGAGCTGTTCCTTATTCTCACCGATGCGGGTGACGGTGCCGTCGATGAGTATGGTCTGTGGCACAACGGTCGATTTATTTTCAAAGATGGCAGTGCCAAACCGTGGCAGGATGTGGTGAAGATCGTCGGAGCGAACAGCGGCCGTCCGTTTCCGTGGGGGCTCGACGGCGCGAATATGCCGAAGCTTGAAGCCGACGCCGTGGGCCAGCGTCCGCCGGGTGCGCTGAAACTTGCCGTGCCGGAGAACGCCGTCGTGTTCGAGGTGGACTTCCGGCTGGACAAAAACCGCACCAAGTTCGCGAGCGTGCAGGCACTCGTGCTCAAGGAGAAGCCGGCTTCACAAAGTTTCGTTCCGGGGCGCTTCGTTTTCGGCGGCAAAGCTCCCGCGGGCCAAACACAGGCCGATCCGAACCGAGAGCGCAGTCAATTGCTGCGCAAACGCAATGTCTCCGAGGCGTTGCAGACCAAGCTCGGCCTCAACGCCGAGCGCAACATCTTCGCCGACTGGACGCGAACGAGCCTCGAAGCCGTCGGCGGCCCATGGCCTGACCATACCGCCGATAAAGCCGAACCCAACGCCCCCTACTACTACACCGTTGCCGAAGTGCGGCGGAATGCGACGCCCGAAGACCTCGCGGAGCTGCGGGTGATGGAGGACCGCCTCGTCGCCCTCGCGCAGCCGGCCGCGAACGACGCCGTCGAAAGCAAGGCGCGCGAGTGGCTCAGTGCGTTTGCGACGAAGGCGTGGCGTCGTCCGGTAAGAGAGGTTGAGACGACAAACCTCTTGAAACTTTACCGCGATGCCTCAGCGCAGGGCGTGAGCTTCGACAGTGCGATCAAAGTACCGCTTCTGACGGTGCTGTTATCGCGCGACTTTTTGTATCGCGGTCGCGAGGCGGACACGTTTGTCGTCTGTGCAAACAATCCCCAAGCACCGCTGCCGCTTGGCTCGTATGCACTCGCCACGCGGCTCTCGTTTTTTCTCTGGGCAAGCATACCTGATGACGAACTGCTTGAACTTGCCGCGGCCGACAAGCTGCGTGATCCGGTGATTCTCGCCGATCAGGCGAAACGCATGCTGAAAGACCCGCGCGCAGCGTCGTTAGCGACCGACTTTGCCGCGCAACTGTGGGGCTTTGGCGACTTCGGCAACTTCACCGGGCCCGATGAAAAGCGTTTCAGCGAATTCACACCTGCTCTACGAAATGCAATGCTCGAAGAGGTCACCCTTTTCCTGACGGATCTCATCCAAAACGACCAGCCGCTCACCGCGCTCATCGATGCGGACTACACCTTCGCAAACGGCGACCTGGCACAACTCTACGGTCTGGAAAGGGAGCCGACCGGCTTCGAGCGGGTTGCATTGCCGTCCGGGCGCGGCGGCCTGCCGACCATGGCGCTGTTTCTCACAAAGACTTCGGTCCCCTTGCGAACGAGCCCGGTGCAGCGCGGCGTCTGGATTGTCGAGCAGTTGCTCGGGCGTCGCGTTCCTCCGCCGCCGGCCAACGCGGGACAGATCTCGGAAGATGAGCAGGATGCATCGGGATTGTCGATTCGCGAACAACTCGCGCGTCATCGAGCCGACGACGCTTGCGCAGCGTGCCATGCCCGCATCGATCCGTTCGGTATTGCTCTGGAAGGTTTCGATCCGATCGGCCGCCGTCGCACTGCCGACCGTAGTGGTGACCCGATTGTCAGTAGCGAGACGACGCACGACGGCGTGCAGTTGAACGGCGTCGTCGGATTGAAGGAGTATCTGGTCGAGCATCGGGACGAAGTCTTCGCTCATTTCAACCGCAAATTGCTTGGTTACGCTCTTGGTCGCGCGGTGCTTCCCGGCGATCACGCGCTGCTCGAGCGGATGAATAACTCACTCACGCAGAACAGCTACAAGTTCTCCGGCCTTGTTGAAGCCGTCGTCACCAGTCAGCAATTCATGAAACGTCGTCCGGAGTAATTTATGAAGAACCCTCCCGCAGTTCTCACCCGACGCACCTTGCTGCGCGGAGCCGGAGCCGCGCTTGCCCTGCCGTGGCTGCCTTCGCTCGTCTGGTCGCAGGCTCGCGCGGTGGGGGAATCGACGACTGCCGCAATGAAGGCCAAGGCGCCTGTGCGCTATGGTTGCCTGCTGTTCGCCAACGGCGTGAATCCGCACGAGTGGCGGGCGAACGGCGACGGCGACGCGATGGAGCTTTCCAGCACGCTGCAGCCGCTCGCCCCGTTCAAACGCGATATTACGGTCTTGCGTAACCTACACGTCTACAACAATACCAGCGGTCCGCACTGGCCGTTGTTTTCCAATTACTTGAGCGGTGCGCAATTTCGCGAGACCTTGATTCCCGAAGGGGGCGAGTCGATCGATCAGGTCATCGCGCGACACGCCGGCAAGGAAACTTCGGTGCCTAGCCTCGTACTGGCGGTCGAGCCTGCCGAGTCGGGACTTCGTAGCGGCGTACCGAGCGTTTATTACGGCACTGTCTCGTGGTCATCGAAAAACACGCCCATTGCCCCCGAGGTTTATCCACGCGCTGTTTTCGACCGGCTCTTCGACACCAGTGGTTTACTGCGCGACAAGAGCGTGCTCGATGCCGTGCTCGCACATTCGAAAGACGTGCGTCGCGACCTCGGCGCGCACGATCGGCAGAAGCTCGACGCTTTTCTCGAAAGCGTGCGCGATCTCGAACTGCGCATCGAGCGTGCGGCTAAGGAAGAGCGCCTCGAAGGCTGGCGGCCTACTTTGGCCAAGCCGAATATGAAACGCCCCGCCGCCGAACTACCGCAAGATGTAAGCGAACATATGCGGATGATGCTCGATCTCATCCTGCTCGCCTGGCGTATGGACAAGACCCGCGTCGCCACGCTGATCTTCAACCGTGACGTGTCGCACATGAAGTTCGGATTTCTCGACGGCGTGCTCAACGAACAGTTGCACGGCATTTCGCATCATAAGGAAGACCCGAAGAAGCTCGCTTCGTATCAACGCATCAATCAGTTCCACGTCGAGCAACTCGCTTATCTGATGGGACAAATGAAGCAAGTGGACGAAGGGGAAGGTACCACGCTGCTCGACAACGTGATGCTCCAATTCGGCAGCAACATGTTCAACGGCGACAGCCACGACGGCCGCAACCTCCCGATGATTCTCGCCGGCCACGGCGGCGGCACCATCGCCGGCGGACGTTGTGTGGACGCAGGCCGGCGGCCCGCCGAGGAACAACGTGCCTGTAATCTCTATCTTTCCCTCGCCCGCCGTATGGGCGTACCGTTGGAAAGATTCGGGGATAGCGTCGGCGAATTGAAGGGATTGAATTGATGATGATTGTGAGCCGAACGAGCATCACCTGCGGTCTTCTCGTCGCCATGCAGCGGCTTGCAATCAACGAATGCTCCTCGGCAGTCCCGCGGGCGACGCGTTCCATGAGTCGGCCGCCGCACGCTTGAAATCCTTGGCGAACAAATACCAATCCACATTCCGCTCTCGGAAGTATGATGCCTCGCTGCAACTATTCAATTCGCCTCATCTGCAGCGCGCTCGTCGTGTCGGCCGCGGTCTCGTCGCCGCCATGCATGGCCGACGAAGCCGCACCGATCCGCTTACTCTTCGCCGGCAGTAGCAGTGCCTACTGGAACGATCTTCCCCGCGAGGTTGCGAAGCTCGTTGACCGCCGGATTTATCAACAGCCGGGCCGTAAGGTCGCTGCCGAGATCGTCGGCCGCAGCGGCAGCGATATTCGCATTTACGCCGAGCCGGGATTCAAGAATTACGAATACGGCGTCAAGCCGACGCAGACGTTTCTGGAAAAAGTGCGCGACGAGCGATTCGACTTTGTTTCGCTGATGGTCGTGTGTCGGTTCATCATGGGAGACGATGATCCGACGGGCGACGGACAAGCCCATGCTGATGCAGTAACGAAATATTGTGCAGCGATTCGCGCCGCCGGCGGCGAACCTGTTTTCTATGAGATGGGTTGGGGTAAGACCGACCGTGAAGCCGAAGGACGCGAGCGAATCTTCGAGTTGGCGGTGAAAAACCGCATTCGCACGTTCGCGCCGTGTTCGTCGGCTTGGGCGCGCGTATTTCGTGAGCGACCCGATTTGGCTTTGCAACATCCCCAAGACGGTGCTCATCCGGGAGACCTCGGACACTTCTTGAACTTGGCTTGTTTCTACGCCGCTTTGACGCGCGAGTCCCCGGTCGGCGCGCTGCCGCGCCACTACCATGTCTGGCCGCATGGATTGTCTAAACCGGCGAGTGAGCAAGAAACGGCCGTCGTCGACCAATTGGTCGCTCAATTCAAACCCGATGCGTATCAGGCGAAGATGCCCAAGTGGATGTATCGCAACATGGCCAAGAGTCGCGACGCGACGGTCGACGAGCCGACGGCCCGCTATTTGGAGACGGTAGCCTGGGAAACCTGGCAAGATTGCGATCATCGACTTGCGACCACGAAGGAGTCGCCATGAAGTCGGTCGCACTTTTCTTGGGGAGTCTTTTGCTGGTGACGGAGCTTCGTGCCGCCGAACCGAGTGCCGCAGACATGAAGTTCTTCGAAACGAAGGTGCGGCCGCTACTCGTGACGCGATGCTTGGAATGCCACTCCGCGACCAAGGCCAAAGGAGGTTTATCGCTCGACTCGCGCGGCGGTTGGCAACGCGGCGGAGATTCCGGTACCGCGATCGAGTCGGGTCGGCCCGACGAATCACTGTTGATCCGCGCCGTCGAATATCGCGAAGAAGGGTACGAGATGCCGCCGGCGGGAAAGCTGCCTGCGGCGGAGATCGCGATCTTGCGCGAATGGGTGCTGCGCGGCGCCCCGGATCCGCGTACGGTGGACGCATCGATGGTTCGTCCGGCGGGAATCGACATAGCGGCGGGACGGAACTTTTGGGCTTTCCGGCCCGTGCGGTCGCCGGCCGTTCCGCAACCGACGACGACCGATTGGGCGAAACGTACGAGCGATCGTTTTTTACTCTCCGCGCTCGAGGCGAAGCAGTTGCAGCCTGCGCCCGACGCGGAGCCGCGGCGATTGTTGCGGCGCTTGAGTTACGACCTGACGGGGCTTCCGCCGTCGGCCGATGAGATCGTTCAATTTGAGGAAGCGGCACAACGCGATCTGCAGACCGCCGTCGAAGCCGCGGCGGATCGCTTGCTGGCCGAGCCGCAATTCGGCGAAAAATGGGGCCGACATTGGCTCGACCTAGCGCGCTACGCCGACAGTAACGGTTCGAGTTTCAATCCGCCGTTCCCGCAGGCCTGGCGCTATCGCAATTGGGTCATCGCCGCGCACAACGAAGATCTGCCCGTCGATCGTTTCCTGACGATGCAGATCGCCGGCGACCTGCTTCCCTACCAATCACAAGCCGAGCGCGACGACAACTTGATCGCCACCGGCTTCTTGATGCTGGGCTCGAAAGTGCTCGGCGAGTTCGACAAGGAACAACTCACGCTCGACGTCGTCGACGAACAGATCGACGTGATCGGCAAGGCGATCCTGGGGCTGACGTTGGGGTGTGCCCGTTGTCATGATCACAAGTTCGATCCGATCCCGCAGCGCGACTACTACGCCTTGGCAGGCATCTTCAGCAGCACGGTCACGCTCGACGATCGATTGGGAGGAGCCAAGGAAGACGAAAGTGACTGGTCGCGTCGCGGACTCGGATCCGGCAACGATGTAAAGTTGCAGCAGTTTCTTGCCGAGCATCGCTACGAATGGGTCAAGTCGGGCCAGAAGAAATACGAGCTGGCCAAGAAGATTGCGACGTTGGAAGCGGGCCAAGACGGCAACTCCATAACAACAGCTTACCCTGAACGTGAGAATGAGTTGCGGAAGCTGCGTGCAGATCTCGCCCGCTATTCGGCGCGTCACGCGGAGCTGGAATCGCAACTTCCGCCCTATGCCGAGGCGGTTCGCGAATCGGCAACGCCTCACGACGAAGCGCTGCGAGTCCGAGGCGTGCCGTCGGCTCGGGGCGGTATCGTGCCGCGCGGGTTCTTGCAAGTCGCGGCCTATGCCGATCAGCCGACCGTATCGGCTCGCGAAAGCGGCCGGCGCGAGCTGGCCGAGTGGATCACGTCGCGTCACAACCCGCTGACCGCGCGGGTCTACGTCAATCACGTCTGGCAACGTCTCTTCGGCGAGGGAATTGTACGAAGCGTCGACAACGTCGGCCCGCGCGGCGAGCTCCCCACGCATCCCGAGTTGCTCGATTGGCTAGCTCGGCAGTTCGTCGACGGCGGATGGCGACTGAAGCCGCTCGTCCGCGAACTGGTTACCAGCCGAGCGTATCGAATGAGCACCTGCTATTCGGACGACGCGATGAAGGTCGATCCCGAGAATCGCTTGCTTTGGCGGCAAAACAAGCGGCGTCTCGAGCCCGAGGAGATTCGCGATACGCTGTTGCTGGCGGCGGGAAGGCTCGATCTAAGTCCGGCCGACAGCCTCGTGCCGTCGCTGCCGCTGAAAGATCTCTCGGGCGATGACGCCGCAGAGCTCGGAGTGGTCGATCCCCGGCGGACCGTGTATCAGCCGATCATTCGCAATCTCGAAGCCGACGTCCTGCAGGTGTTCGACTTCGCCGATCCGAGCACGTCGACCGGCCGCCGCCCCGTCACGACCGTCGCTCCGCAGGCATTGTACTTCTTGAACTCGCCGTTCGTGCAAGACGCAGCACGGGCGACGGCCGAGCGGTTGGCGCCCCTTGAGCCGACGACGGAGATCGGGCCGTTGGTAAGTCGAACGTTTGAGTCGCTTCTCAAACGTCGTCCGACCGCCGCCGAACGCCAGTTGTTAACCGATTACTTGCAGCGTCAGTTTGAAGGCCCGCCGGGACCTACGATCCATGATCTCGCCAAGCTCTGTCAGGCGATCATGAGCTCCACTCAGTTTCAATTCCTAGATTGAACCGCCAACGCGCCGAGACCTCCTTCGCCATGAATGTTTCTTCCTCATCGCGCTGTTCGCGACGCAGCATGCTGCAATCCGCGGCGTGCGGCTTCGGTTACCTGGCATTGACCGGGCTCGAAGCAGCACGTGCCGCGCCAAACGTGTCAGCCGTGCACTTTCCGGCTCGCGCCAAACGGGTGATCTTTCTGTTTATGCACGGCGGCGTGTCGCAGATGGACTCGTTCGATTACAAACCAAGTCTGGTCAAAGAGCACGGCAAACCGCTTCCCTTTAATCTCCCCGGACTTATTCGGCCCGACCGACTCGGCAAGGTGTTCGCCCCGAAATGGAACTGGCGACAGTACGGCGAGTGCGGTCAGTGGGTGAGCGAATTGTTTCCCGAACTGGCCAAGCAAGTCGATCGGATCTGCTTCATCAAGAGCCTACACACCGAAGGCGAGGCTCACGGCCAAGCCGTGCTCAACCTGCATAGCGGTACGGCGGCCCTCGTGCGCCCCAGCGTCGGTTCCTGGGTGCATTACGGTCTCGGTTCTGAGAACGAGAACATGCCCGGATTCGTCAGCATCGATTATCCTTCGATGCACGGCGGAGTCCGCTTGTACGGCAACGCCTTTCTGCCGGCGAAGCATCAAGCGACTCCGATCCGGTTGACCGGTACGCCCGATCGCTTACCGCAGATTCGTTATCTCGAAGATGCTCGCTTGAGCGCGACGCGGCAGCGCGAACAACTTGACATCGTCCAGGCGCTCAATCGCGAGCACCTCAAACAGGCCGAGCGCGACGAACGGATCGACGGCGTGATCGCGAGCTACGAGTTGGCGTACCGAATGCAATCGGTCGCTCCGGAAGTACTCGATCTTTCACGCGAAACCGCCGCCACGCACGAACTTTACGGCATCGGCAGTGAGCCGACCGACGGCTTCGGACGACAATGTCTGCTCGCGCGGCGACTAGCCGAGGCCGGCGTCCGGTTCGTACAGGTTTCCACCGGCTATCATTGGGATCATCACGGCGATATCGAAAAAGAGCTGCCGCAGAGCGCCGCCAAGACGGATCGACCGATCGCGGCACTACTCGAAGACCTTTCAAGTCGCGGTCTGCTTGAGGACACGCTCGTATTGTGTGCCGGAGAATTCGGTCGCACGCCCGTCGCGCAGATCGACCGCGGTGCACCGGGCCGCGATCACAATCCCCACGGCTACACGATCTGGATGGCGGGCGGCGGCGTGAAACCGGGTTATAGCCACGGCGCGACCGACGAGTTCGGTTACCTAGCGGTCGAGAACAAAGTCCACATGCACGACCTGCATGCGACCCTGTTGCACTTGCTCGGTGTCGATCATGAACGGCTCACGTATCGTTATGCCGGACGCGACTTCCGCCTGACCGACGTCTACGGCACCGTCGTCAAGGATATTCTGGCATGATTCGTCGACTCATCTTCTTATTTACGATTGCCGTCCTCAGTCGACCGCAATCCGGATGGAGCGCCGATTACACACGTGAAGTGTTGCCGGTGTTGCAAACGCATTGCTTCACGTGCCATGCCGATTCGGACGAGGCGGAAGGAGGCTTGAACCTCGAACGGTTCCGCAGCGAAGCCGACGTGATGCGCGATCGACAAGTTTGGGCAGCCGTCTACGACAAGGTCGAGTCGCTGCAGATGCCGCCGCCGAAGGAGACCTCGCAACCGACTGCCGCGGAGCGTCGGCTGATTCTCGCATGGATCGCCGATATCGCTGCTCGGCCCGACCCGCAACTCGGCGCTCGCGATCCGGGCAAGCCTGTGCTGCGGCGATTGACACGACTGGAATACAACAACACGGTTCGCGATCTGCTGGGACTCGACATCGATGTGTTCATGTTTCCCGAGCGACTGCCGCTAGCCGACCGCAGTTACTCTAGCCCGGCGAACGGCAAGTTCGGCGACCGGTTGGAGGTCAAACTCCGCGAGTACGGGGCGAAGTATCCGGTGCTGCTCCCCAAATCGGGCCTTCCCGCCGACAATCGGGCCGAGCACGGTTATCGCAATTGGGGCGAGGCCGGCAATTTCGATGCACTGATGTTGGAGAAATACGTCACGCTTGCCGGTGAGATCGTCAACCACCCCACGCTGCCGCAACTGAGCTCCAATTTCGCCGCATTGCTGGGCATCGATCCCCTACCGCTCGTGGCGACTAACAAAGTCAAAGCCGCGAACCCCGGCAGCCCCGTATCGCTTGCCGTGGGAGTTTATGCTCCTAACATCAAGCAGCTTACCAAAGCCACGGGCAGTGCCGACAATGTGCTCGGTCGGTTTTTTGAAGACCTCGGCGAATCATTTCGCGACGGGACGGGAGGGGTCTTCGATGTCGCAGCCGGCGCGACCAACACCACCGTGGCCGGCAAGGGCGCGACGATTCAAGTCCCGTTCGGCAATGGTGCCAAAACGCTGACTATCAATCCCAACGAGGACTTATGGCTGGTTTCATTCGCCACGGCTGAGGCGGTGTCGGGCAACGCCCTAATCGCCAACAAAGTGAAGAACGCCAAGACATATGAACTGACGTTCAAGCTCGAAGGGGGTGAGGAGGACGAAGGGGTCGTGCATGCAGGCGTCTGTGTCGTCGGACGCAAAGGACACTCGGGCGACGTTGCCGTTGCCGCGCGACTAACCGACGACACCGAAACTAAACTCACCGCCCACATCGCAGCCGGTCCTCGAGGCACGACGTTCTATAGCTTCACCGCTCATCCCGGCGAGCTTATCAAGTCCTTGGTCGTCGATGGTTCACAATTCAGCGGCGACTATGTGCTGATCGACGACATCGGGTTCATTACCAACGGCCGGCCGCTGCCGAAGTCACCTCCGCTGCAGCCGACGAAAGTTCCGACCGCACCACGCCGTATATCGAAAGAACTGCCGCCACCGCAGGAGAGATTGAAAAGATTTATCGAACGCGCGTTTCGCTCGAACGTTGACGACGAAGAATTCGGTCGGTATTCCTTGCTTCTAGAAACATCGCGCCGGTCGGGCAAGTCTGACGCCGATGCGATGCGCGCTGCGGTGCAAGCGATCTTGTCGTCTCCCCGATTCTTGTACCTGGCCGAACACGCGCCCGACGGTGAACCGGCCGTACAGCCGCTTGGTTCGTTCTCGCTCGCCAATCGGCTCGCGTACTTTCTCTGGGCCTCGATGCCCGACGACGAACTGCTGTCGGTCGCTCGCAGCGGCGCGCTGCACAATCCTCAAACGCTCGAAGCCCAAACGCGTCGGATGCTCCACGACCCTCGAGCGCGTGAACTCGCCGAATCGTTCGCAACCCAGTGGCTGCGACTCGACCAACTCTATACGGCCAAGCCCGATCCGGAACTCTTCAGGAACTTCTACGCCGGGCCGCAAGGCAAGGACACGCTCCACGGTGCGCAGCTCATCGAAGCCTTGTTGCTCTTCCAGACCGTGATGGTCGAAGATCGTAGCATCCTCGAATTCATCGACGCCGATTACACGTGGCTGAACCCACGACTGAGAATGCTCTACGGACTCGAAATCGCCGACGCACAATCGCTCACGACGAATCCGTCATCGGACGCTCCAATAATTCCCGGTCAGCCGACGCGCGAGATCAAGGCGGCTTCGAAAGATCAGAACAACGTGTGGTCGCGCGTCCGGTTAAACGACAAGACGCGCGGCGGATTCATGACCATGGCCGGGCCGTTGACCGTCACGTCGCTGCCGTTTCGCACAAGTCCGGTGAAGCGCGGCGCCTGGCTCTTGGAAACGATCTTCCATCGCCCGCCAACGGAGCCTAAGGTCGCCTTTGCGATCGACAACGACACGAAAGAGGCTGCCGCAGCACAAAGCATTCGGCAGCGTTTTGAGCAGCACCGTTCGCAGCCCGCGTGCTATTCGTGCCACATTCGACTCGACCCGCCGGGTTTCGCATTGGAGCGATTCGACGCGATCGGAGCGCGGCGCGATCGCGACGGCTCGCAACCGGTCGACGCCCGCGGCGAATGGAACGGCCGCTCGTTCGATGGGCCCACAGAGTTCAAAGCGGCATTGATGAGCCGCCCCGACGAGTTCACTCGTGGATTCATCGAGCACTTGCTCAGTTATGCGTTAGCGCGACGACTTACGATCTGTGACCTACCCACCGTCTCCGAAATTGCACGCGCGGCAAAATCCGACGGATATCGCTTCGATCGCATCGTAATTGAAATCGTGAAGTCCTATCCGTTCCGCTACGTTCGCAGGTAGTTTCGCTGCGTGCGAATCTCACCCGTCTTCTATACGACACTCTGCGCGATACTTGCGTCCTTAAGGAAATATCTTCATGACAGCTGCGACCCCGCCCTCGCAACGCATCCCC
>PNKZ01000018.1 GCA_013822735.1 Pirellula sp. | reverse complement strand
TTAGGACCGATCAAGATATCGGGACTTACGTCGATGGTTATGTACGTGCTGCGCAGATAACTCCATCTATCTGCGCACAACCCAAAAACCCACAAGGGGTGCGCAGATAACTCGACTTATCTGCGCAGGGCGAAAACGAGAAGCGACGTAAGTCAGATTTCCGTTTCGGGACTTACGTCGATTTGCGGAGCGTTATTTAGCCCGCCGTCGGCGACGGCGGGCGGCCCCCGGTCGCTGACCGGGGGCTAAATAGAAAGCGCATTGCCAACCACTACGCCGCTTCGCGGGCCGGCATCGTCTTTCCCTTTAGCTGGTAGACGTATGCCATGATTTCGGCGACGGCGCCATACAGATCGCCGGGGATCGGGTGATTGATTTCGACGTTTTTGTAGAGTGCCTGCGCGAGCGGCTTCTTCTCGATGATCGGGATCCCGTTTTCCAACGCGAGTTGCCGAATGCGTTGGGCCAGCACGCCCGCCCCTTTCGCCAACACGATCGGCGCGGCCTGCGTCGCCGGATCGTATTGTAAGGCCACGGCCAACTCCGTCGGGTTGGTGACGACGACGTCGGCCTTCGGCACGGTCGACTTCATCCGATTCTTCACCAGCTCCCGCTGCACCTGCCTGCGTCGCGAGATGACTTGCGGATCACCTTGCGTGTTCTTCATTTCGTCGCGCAGCTCTTGCGTCGACATCTTCAGGTCTTGCTCGTGCCGCCACCACTGAAAGCCGAAGTCCAACATCGCCAACAATAACAACGCCGCGGCGATCTTGAACGTCGTCCAAAAGAGAATGTCGACCACGTAGGCCGCGGTCTGTGGCAAGCTCAACGCGGAGAGCGCCAACACCTCCCCGTACTTTCCTTCGAGTTCGTAATAGGCGACCGACACGACCAACACGAGCTTGAACATCCCGAAGCCGAGCTTCACGAGGTTCTGCATCGAGAAGATGCGCATGGCCGCGGCCAAGATGTCGAGCCGCTGCAAGTCGGGCATCAGCTTGTCGGGCAAGAACAAGATGCCGAACTGCATCAGGTTGGCCCCGACGGCCGCCAAGACCACGAGCCCGAAGAGCGGGCCGACGACCTTGAGCAACTCGAACAACAGCCCGCGCATGCGCGTAACGAAGATTTCCTGATCGGCGTCGAGCCAGGCGTCGCCGCCGAGTTGCGTGGTGGCAAAGCCGCCGAGAAAGTCGGTGAAATTGGGCCAAGCGGAATAGAGCAGGCCGAGCGCGACGACCAGCACCACGGCCGACGCCAGATCCTGACTACGCGCGATCTCCCCCTGCTCGCGCGCTTCGTCGCGGCGATGCTGCGTGGCGTCGTGCTGCTTTTCCGTATCTTGATCGGCCACGAGAGGAAGTTGTTAGTTGCTGGTAGCTGGTTGCTAGTTTGAGGGAATCTGTAGGGAACGCCCTCCGTGGCGTTCCGTGGATAGACAATCGATTCGCGATTCGCGGAACGCCACGGAGGGCGTTCCCTACACCGTGGGAGAATGCAGCGTTTCGAGTATCGCGTCAATCGCTCCGCCGAGTCGGTCTTGCATTAGCCAGCAGGCGCCGGCGAACGAGATGCTGAGAACGCTGAACGTGACGAGGGCATTAAAACCAAAACCAAGCGCGAGGACGTTGAGCTGCGGCAGTGCCCGGCTGACCATGCCGAGCACGAGTGTGGCCAAGAGCAGAGCGACCGTCGCCGGAGCCGCGGCGCGGAGGCCGAGCTCGAAGCTTTCGGTAAGCAGATTCACGAAGAGCCGCTCGGTTCCGGCGGCGATCGTGGCGGTGCCGGGGGGAATCGTTTGAAACGTATCGAGCATGCCGCCGAGCAGCATGCGATGGCCGCCGATCAGCATGTAGGCCGCGAGCGTGACGAGGTAAAGCAATTGCGAGAAGAGGGGCATGTTGTCGTTCGTGCCGGGATTGAAGACGTCGCCGAGCGACATGCCGCTGAGCTGCCCGATGACTTGCCCCATCAATTGAAAGGCGGAGAAGAACACCATGACGCCGAGGCCGAGCGTGAGCCCGATCAAAGTTTCCGCCATGAGCATCAGGCTGAAATCGATCAGGTTCAGCGGCGATGGAGCGCCGCCTGCAATCTGCGCGGGCATCATCAACAGCGCGAGCGTGAACGCCAGCAAGGCGCGGACGGTCGGCGGAACTTCGTTGGTGCCGAACACCGGCGCCACGAGCATGATGCCGCTGGTACGCGTGACGACGAGCGTCAGCAGCACGAGTTGCGAAGTTCCGAAGTCGAGCAAAGACATGCCAGCAAGCGGGAAGGCGGAACGGGGAAGGCGGAGGCAGATCGCGCTACTCGTCTTCTTCCCTCTTCCCCCTGCCCACTTCCCCCTGATTCAAAGGTTATTCGGAATTTCCATAATCAACTCGGTCCAGTAGTCGACGAGATGCGTGAGCATCCAGGGGAGCGTGACCGCCATGACGGCGAACATGGCGACGAGCTTCGGGACGAAGGCGACCGTTTGTTCTTGGACCTGCGTGAGCGCCTGGAGCAATCCGATCGCCAGACCGACGAGCATGCCGACGACCAGCGCAGGGGCCGACAACAACAACGTCAGGAGCACTGCGTTGCGACCGAGATCGACGGCGTCTTGAAGGTCCATGGGAAAGGGGTCAGGGGTGAGGGGTCAGTGAACACGGGCGCATCGTCATAAACTATTCGCTCGGGCTTAGCCGCCACGACCATGAGCGGCCGGCACGCGGTGGCATGGGGGGCGCAGTTTCCATCGTCACGTAAACGCTTGGAAGCTTTCCATCAGCATGCCGACGACGAGATGCCAGCCATCGATGAGGACGAACAGCAACAACTTAAACGGCATCGAAATCAACACCGGCGGCAGCATCATCATGCCCATGGCGATGAGCACGCTGGAGACGACCATGTCGATGATGAGAAACGGGAGGTAGATTTGAAAGCCGATCAGGAACGCCGTCTTCAATTCGCTGAGCATGAAGGCCGGCAGCAGCGCCGTGAGCGGCACGTCGTCGTAGGTTTCCGGCCGGGTGTTCGGGGCCGAGTATTGCAGGAACAACCAGACGTCGTCGCTGTTGTTGCAACGTTCGATCTGCATGCTCATGAAGCGGCGCATCGGGCCGACGCCGCGCGTCCAAGCTTCGTCGAGGCCGATCTGATGATTCGTGTACGGCACGATCGCTTCGTCGTAGGTTTGCTTCCAAACCGGCGTCATCACGGCCAGCGTGATGAACAAGGCCAGCGAAGTGAGCACCTGATTCGGCGGCAACTGCTGCGTGCCGAGCGCTTGCCGCAGCAGGCCCAACACGACGAGCACGCGCACGAAGCAGGTGGTCATCATGAGCAGCGCCGGAGCGAGGCTGATGACCGTGAGCAACAGCATCACCTGCAAAGCCGACGTCAGGCCTTCGGGGCTCGTCCATTGACTGGGGCCGCCGAGCAATTCCGGCGAGAGCGTGAGCTTGGCCGGGCTGTTCGACGATTCCTGGGCGAACGACGAAGCTCCCGCGAAGAAGACGATGCCGGCGATGAGGAGCGCGAGCGCCGCACGGGCAGCGGCAGGCAAGCGGGGGCGACGGACAATGAATGACGAGGTCTTAGACTTAGACAATGTCGTCCTCCTCGGCGAGCAAGGACTTGCGCGTCGTAGCGGTTGCGGTCGTCGGCTTTTCACGGAAGAAGCCGTCGACGACGTCACGAAACGAGCGGACCGCGCCATGCGGATCGGCCTGAGCGCACAAGCCTGCCAAGCGATCGACCTCGAGCGGATCGGTGACTTCGGTGATCACGTCGGCTCCGGCGCTCGAGAAGCTGACGAGCACAAGCTTGTTGCCGACGCGAAGGAGCTGACCTTGTTGGCGGCCGGGAAACGGAATGTGCCCGAGCGTGGCGACCGCTTCCTTCGGCAGAGCGCGATTCTGATTCGGCAAGCCGCGGCGCAGGAGCCAAGCGGCGACAAGAAACAGCCCGAGCACAAAGGCCAAGCCGGCGATGATCGTCGCGGCACTGCCGGCGGTACTCTTGGGTCGGTCGCCGGCTGCGGCGTTGTCGCCGCCGGGCGGAGAGAGACGCGTGCGCGGCTTGGCATCTTGCGGCGAGAGGGGCGTTGCGGACGTAGGGGCGAGTCGCGCGGCGGTGCCGGTCGGCAGAGGGGCCGGTGCACCAAGCGGTGCGGCCGAGAATGGTGCGGCGCCGGTGAGCGGTTCCGGCGCCGAAGTGTACGAAGTGCGGATCCCTTCCGAGCCCGAGAGAGGGGACGACGGAGGCGCGGCCAGCTGTTGCGCCGAGACTTGCCCGCACGCAAAGCAAGCGGCGAACAGCACCGTGGCGACGGCGCACGACCGGCGTACCGAGCGGAAGTTCGAGAGGCGAAGCATGACGGATCTCCCTGCGCGGCCCGACGGCATTTAGCCTGCGGCGGCCGTCTCGCTTTGGATGAGTTCCGCCACGCGCACGCAGAAGTTGTCGTTGAGCACGAGCACTTCGCCCCGGGCGATGAGTCGGCCGTTGACGTAAATGTCGACGGGGTCGCCGGCCAGCTTATCGAGCGGTACGACCGACCCGCGGCGCAGCTTCAGCACGTCTTCGAGATACATGTGCGTACGGCCGAGCTCGATCTTGAGGTCGAGTTCGACGTCGCGGACGAGTTCGATCGTGGCGACTTCGGTCGAGGCCGGGGCGCCGGTGAAGTCTTCAAAGCGGAACGTGTTGACGCCGTCGGGAAGCTCGGTACTCGACGGTTGATTGACGCTGGCCAAGGCCCGTTCGGCGTGGCTGAGCAGAAGCTCGATATCTCCTTGCGGGATCGGGCTATCCATGCCCGAGGCCGCGGCGGCCGGAGCATGCGACATGGCAGCGGGCGCCGCGGGACGCGGAGCGGTGGCGGCGGCGGGTTTGCGCGCGGCCAACAGGGCTTCGATATCGGACTGATTGAGCGTTTGCGATTCGCTCGACGACGAGGCGCTTGCAGCGACCGTCGATGGTGCGGAAGCCGCCGAAGGAGTCGGAGCGGCGGAGCCGGAGGATGCGGCCGGAGGCGCGGCGGCAGGTTTCCCTTCGCGCGCCTGGCGCAGGAGTTCTTCGATCTCGTTCTGGCTGACCTGATTAGATTCGTCGCCGGCCATCGGAATCCATTCCTTTGCCGCAGTTCGCACACCATCCGAAAGCCGGGGCCTTCACGCCGGGGCCTTCAAGATAATGGGGGACGCGGCCGCACAGAGACAATTGCGCTGGGACCATCGCGCTACGGGCGGAAGATCGCCGCGCCCTCCTGGCACTTGCTCGACCTTCGCGCCGGCCGTACTTGGAACGTTACTGTTCCAAGAACGTGAACTCGGCAAACATGACTCCTTCGAGCATGGGCTTGCCGAGCGCTTTGTTAGTTGTCTCTAAAATCTTGCGTTTGATCAAGCCCAACCCCGGGTCGGTGAGGTCGTTCATTTCGGCGCTGCGAATGATGGCCATGACGTTGTCGCGGACCCGATTCTTCTTCGACTCGTAAGCGAGCTTGAACCCTTCGGCCTTGTCGTGCGGGACCATGCCGAACAGATGGAACTCGATCCGGAGCGTAATGCTCGAAGCGGGCTGAAACGAGGTGATTTTGTACTCTTCGAGGTCGACTTCCTCGAGTTCGACTTCGTGTTCCGAATGGTGCGGCTCCGGCGGCTTCGCGGCCAACGCTTCTTGCGCGGCCTTCGCATTTTCTTCCACCGAGGGCATGAGCATGAACGCCGCGACCCCTTCGCCGCTGACGACCGCGATCACTATCAACGCCGGCACCAGCTTCGAAAGCAGACCGCCCCCTTTAGGAGCTGCATGGCCTGCATCTTTTTCGTGACCACTCATGAGACAACTCGAAGAGCCGGAGATTCGACGACGGGGAGCACGCAGAGCGTGGGCGCACCGGGCGGTAGCGCTCTACGCCAACTGTAGCTCAAAGTTAAGGGGGTGCTCCCGGGCGCGAGGCTAGCGGGGGTCGTCCCCGTCCGCAGCGGCCGCATTTTCGTAATCACTGTTAAATTCGTTCAATAAGAACACTTCGACACGGGAGTTTTCCCGCCGCCGGAGCGGGTCGTCGCCCGTGTAGGTCGGTTCGTTGCTCGCGGCGACGCTCATCCGCGTGCGGCCCGGCTCGATGCCGTCGGCCTCGAGCAAGCGCTGCACTTCCCGACACCGGGCATAAGCCAACTCCCAATGGTCGGCGTAGGGAGAATCGTCCGGCAGAGGGCGCTTCGTCGTGTGGCCGCGGATCTCGATCTTCTGAGCTTTGCCGACGAACTGATCGGTGATGAGCTTGAGCTTCTCAACCTCCACATCGTTGAGCACCGCCGAACTTTCGTCGAAGACGACCATACCGCCGATCATCACGTGGCGGCCGGTGCGAACACCTTTCACTAACGGATCGGTGCCGAGCGGGGCATCGATCTTGGCTCCGCGCAATCGGACCGCGCCGGATCGCTCTTCGCGCTCGGGGCCGAATTGGCTGTTCATCGCTTCGACCGCTTGCACGACTCGATGGGCGCTTTTCAACTCGCTCATCGAGGCGAGCATCACGAAGAACGTGAGCAGCAGCGACATCAAGTCGCCGTAGGTGAGCAACCAGTCGGGAGCGCCGGTGGAGAAAGGTTCGTCATTCGGGATCATGGGTCGGCTCGATTCGTTTGTATCATCGGGCCACGGCTTCGAAAGGATCGGCATCGCGCAACGTCCGGCGCCGCGCCGCACGACCGTCGAGACGTTCATCAGGCGCGAGATACAAACTCAAACGGCGCTCGATCAAGCGCGGATTGTCGCCCGACTGAATGCCGAGAATGCCTTTGACGATCAACTCCATGACGACCATTTCTTGACGGTTCAAGAAGCCGAGCTTCTCGGCGATCGGCAGACAGACGGCGTTGGCCAGGAGCGCGCCGTAGAGAGTGGTCAAAAGTGCGACGGCCATGCCGGGGCCGATTGCGTCGGGGTCGGTCATATTGCCGAGCATCATCACGAGCCCTAGCAACGTGCCGATCATGCCGAAGGCCGGGGCGTATTTCCCCATCATGTCGAACACGCTCTTGCCGACGTGATGCCGCCGCGCCGTGGCTTCCATTTCGGCGCGGAGGGTCTCTTCGATAATTTCCGGGCGCGTACCGTCGACGGCCATTTGCAGGCCGAGCACGAGGAACGGGTCGTCGATCTCGGTACAGCGGGCTTCGAGTGCGAGGAGACCGTCGCGTCGTGCAGTTTCCGCCAAGGAGACGAGCGTCTCAATGGTCGCGGCCGTTTCGCCGGCTCGATTGCGCAAGGCCGCGCGGTAGACATGCCGCGCGTTCAGCAACGTCTTCAGAGGAAACGCAATGAAGAGCACTGCGAAGGTGCCGCCGAACACGCAAAGGATCGAGGGATAATCGAGGAACGCCCACGCATTGCCGCCGCCGGAGACCACGGCGAACACAATGGCGAACGCCGCCACGACCAAGCCGAGCGGTACGCCGATATCGAACGTGCGACGCCGGGCCGGCTTAGCGACGGGAGCACCGTCGGTCGGAGCCTCGGCGGCGAATGGGTCGGGGGAACGAATCATGCGGCCTCCCGACTGCGTAGCGCGCCGGCCGACGCCGCTTGCCATTGCTTCGAACGTTGATAGTCGACGCACAGCCGCAGCACGTCGTCCATCGATTCGCGCACGACCACGCGCTCGCCCGGCGCCATCGTAATGAAGGTGTCGGGACGAGCTTCCACGTAACGAATCAGCTCTGCGTTGAGCAGAAACGGTTCGCCGTCGAGATGCGTGACTTTAATCATCGGTCGGGTTCACGAACGTGGGAATCGGAATCATACGGCTGCGGTTAGCGACGCAGGTTTAGCAATTCGTCGAGCAACTGCTGAGCGGCGGTGATCACGCGGGCGTTGCCGCGATACTGCGTCGAAGCGGTGATCAAATCGATGAGGCTCTTGCTGATGTCGGTATTCGATTGCTCGACCGCACCGGAAACGACCGTGCCGATGCCTTGCTCGCCCGGGTTGCCGAGCACCGGCAGGCCCGAGTTCACGGCCGTGGCATACAAGTTTTGGCCACGTTGATCGAGACCCGTCGGGTTCGCAAAGCGAGCCATGCGAATCTGACCGAGGTCGCGCTCGGTACCGTTGTCGAACACGCCGCGGATCTTGCCGTCTTCACCGATGAGGTAGCTTGTGAGCTTACCGGGCGGGAAGCCGTCTTGCCGTGTGGCGGCCAGCGAACTCTTGTCGGCGGCGAGGCCGGAGAGCTGACTAAAGTCGAGACCAAATTCCAACGGCGAAGTCGAAGGAACGTTTTCTCGCGCAACGGCCACCGAATTGCTCGTCGACGAAAGAAACTTGCCTTCGCCGTTAAAGCGAATCTCGCCGGTGCCGACGGCGATGTTGTTGCCGGTCGTCGGATCGTTGTCGCCGGAATCGGCAAACCAGCGATAGACGGTTTCCGTGCCGCTGCGCGATTCGAGTACGGCCGTCACGCGGACCGAAAGCGGCATGCCTAACGAATCGTAGACGACGAAGTCGGATACGGCGCTTTGGCCTTTCGCTTGCTGCGTCGAGGTGTACTGCATATTCACCTGCGACGTGGCCGCGGAGTTGGTCGGTTTGAATTGCATGCCCGAGAGGCGAATTTCCAGCTTGTTGTCGGTTCCCCTATTGCCGACGAACTGGATCTTGCTGTCGGCGGTGATACTGCCCCCTTCGTTGCCGTCGATCGCTTGAATGCCCATCGACTCCTCTTGGAAGTCGATCATATTCTGCACGGTCGTATTGGCGTCGACGGTGAGCGATTGGCTCGTGAGCGCCCGATCTCCCTTGCGACCTGTGAACGTGAAAGTGCCGTCGGACGGGAAGGCCTGCACGTAGTTCGAACCGTCGCGATAAACGAGGTTCTCCAACTTCATGCCGAGCGAGATCGGCGGGCCGTCGAGATTGATTTTGTTGGCGGGGATTTCGATCGACGTGTCGCTGGCTCCATCGACAAAGGTGTCGCTGGCCGTGCCTGCCGCGAGCGTCGCAATGCGATACTGTTCGGTCGGCTGGCTCGCGGTGTCGGACAAGCTGCGATAGATCCGCACCGAATCGTATTCCGGCGGCACTCCGCCCGGCGGCTGAGGAATATTCTTGAGCTCGATGCGCTGCCCCGCCACGGAGACCGCCTGAGGACCGACGATCGACGTCGGACGGCTTTCTAATCCGGAAACGGAGTTGTACCACGATACGTAGTAGCTGTAGCTGCCGATGGCCAGCGTGCTCTCGGTGAGCGACGCAGGCGTTCCGGAAGGAGGAGCCGCAGGCGGATCAATCGAGATATCATTGTAGGTCGACGTGCCGGTCGGTACGTCGGCAATGTACTTATAGTCAAAGGTCGGTCCGGTGCCCGAGGCACGATAGATGCGCGTCGCCGAGAAGTCCGGAGGAGTAGCCGGAATGCCCGTAAACTGGACGGTATCGGAGGCGGGATTCGTGATCGAGAACGGCCCGAACTCCGTCGTCGCCGGGCTTTCCTGGCCGTCAGGAGTGACATAAACCATCTTATAACGATAAGTACCGGTCGGCACCGCACCGCTTCCCGTCGTGCCGGTGGCAACATTAATCGACGTCGTGGTCGGCGCGTTCACGGTGGTCAAGGAGTTGGCGGGAAGGTCCGTGGGAACTCCCTTCGAGCCGTCGCTAAAGCGCCGCGATTGAATAATTTCCGGAGTATCCGCGATATCCCCCGTCGGCGTCAGCGTTCCTTCGAGAAATACGTTTTCCGTCGCCTTGGCGACGGCGGCCGAGCCGAGCGGAATCGTAAGCGCGGTCAGCGTCGTGGATTGAATCTGGAAGTTATCGTCGACGCCGAAGCCGAGGAGTCGCTCGCCGTTCGACGTGACGAGTTCGCTGGACGAGTTGAGTTCGAACTTGCCGTTGCGCGTGTAAAGTTGCTCGCCCGACGCGGCTCGCACCACGAAGAAGCCGTCTCCCTGCAACGCAAGATCGGAAGGATTTGCGCTGATCGCAATCGTGCCTTGCGAAAATTCGGTGCGAATAGCGCCGACTTGCACGCCGAGACCGATTTGCCGAGGGTTCGTACCGCCGGTGCCGCCCGAGGTCGGGCCGGAGCCCAAACTGAGCGTCTGCAAGAATTGCGTCGTGAACAACGCTTCCGACTTCTTGAAGCCGATCGTGTTGGAGTTGGCGACGTTGTTACCCGCGACGTCGATCGTCGTTTCACTGGCTTGCAAACCGGTGACGGCCGTATTGAAAACGGAAGACAAACCCATGACTGGCCCCTTTAGCTTCTAGTAAATGCGCGCCGACCGAAGTCGACGATGATTGATCGAACAAGTTGGTTACGCCCCGGCGGTATTCGCCGTCGGGTCGGTCGTGCCGGCATCGGTCGTCGTACCATCGCCGGTCGTGTCGGTCGCTTCGGTCGGCAGAATCAAACGGACGTTGCTCAAGGCGATCGAATCGTCGCCGATCACCAAGCGCGGCACGCCGCTAAGCACCGTCACCGAGTCGACCTTCCCGGTAACGTCGTCTCCCTTGTCGGTCAGACCGACGACGGTCTTGCCGATCAGCGAGCCTGCGTTGGAGAGATTCTGGCCCAAGAGCACCGAATCCAACGTCGTGTTCAGCTTCTGCGTCGAGTTGATGCTTTGCATCTGACTCATCTGCTGCAGAATTTGGTTGTTATCCGTCGGGTTCAGCGGATCTTGGTTTTGCAGCTCGGTAACCATGAGCTTGATGAAGTCTTCGATCTTGAGATCGGTGAAGGCATCGCTCTGCGGCTTGAGCTTCGACTTATCGACCGTCGGAGTGGTGGTCGTCGCGCCTACGCCGGATGTGTCGGTTGCCATTTGGATTCTCGCTAGCGAACGTTGTGATGGAGTGAACTGGGGAGCGTCGATCGTTGTCGGGAGCGGCGTCAGGCGACGATGTCGAGTCGCCCCGCGGCGACGAAGCGCGTCGGCGACGGGCCGCCGACGGCAGTCTCATTTCCGGCTTGGCGACGTACGGTCGAGCTGCCGCGCGACGACGATCCGTCTTGCGAGGCGTCCTGACGGCGGTCGGGCAGGTTGGATGGTCCGCCCCCGCCCGACTGCATTAAATCGACATCGAATCGTTCGACGCGAATGTTCTGATCGGCCAAGCGTTCGCGAAGTTGCGGTAGGCTGTCCATGAGCACCTGTTGAGCTTGCGGCGTCTCCGCCTCGAGGCGCGCCGAAAGGGCGCCGTCGGTCATCTTCACTTGCAAGCGGAGCGAGCCGAGTTCGGGCGGGCTCAAGCGAAGTTGCAAATCGCCGCCGCGCTCTTGGGCCGTTTGCACGGCGCGCGCCACGCGTTGCACGAGCCGGACGCGGTCGCCTTGCGAAAGTCCGCCGGCTCCGGCTTGTTCGCCGAGCGCACCGAACGTGGCGGCAGCAGTCCGACTATTAGAGTTGCGCGGCGCTTCGGCGCCGGACGCCGGGTGCCGAATGCCGGTGATATCCGGTTGTCGGCCCGAATCCTTACGAGGGGTATCGCCGGCCGCATCCGAAGGCGCAGCTTTCTCTCCGGACGGGATCGATACCGCGGCAGCGATGGTAACATCGGGCGTTTGCACCGTGTCGCTTGTCACCTGCGGTGCCGCAGGAAGATCCGCGGCGGCGGCCGTCGTTGCGCCGACGCCGGCATCTTTGGCAGTAGTCTTGTCGTCGCTTCGATCGGCTCGCTTGTCCGTCGAGGACTCTTGCTCGGAAACGGCTACGGTCGCGGCCGCTACCGGAGCTGCCGTGGTTTGCTCTGCCGAGACGGCGGCGAGCGACTTCTCCGTCGGCGACGTCTCTTGCCCGAGATTTATCCCCTTCGCCTCTTCGGCGACGGTCGTCGATTCCGCAGACACGGTCTTGGGCTTCGTGTCGGTGTTCGGTTGCACATCGTTCACGACCGGTGCGGCGTTGGTCGCAATTTCCGCTACGATAACTTGCTCGGTTGCCGCCGTAGCCGTAGTCGGCGTCGCCTCGTCTGTGATCTTCGGCGAATTCGACGTCACCGGCGTGGCCGCCGGAACATCGGTCTTCACGCCGACCGGCTTGGCCGCGGCGACCGGTTCCAAAGCTTGCTCTTTCGCCGTGTCGGAGAGCGCTACCTCGTCCGTTTGTGCGACCGGCGCCTTCGCTTGTGCCTGAGCCGCCGCCAGGGCCGCTAATGCCAATGCCGCCTGATCCGGCGTCTGTTCTTCCTCGTGATCGGAATCACCGTCCTTCTTTTCGTCCGTCACGACCGGCGGCGTTCCTTGGTCGACGTCGTCCGCGTCGTCCGGCTTTCCTTGGTCCGACGCTTGCGATTCTTTCGCGGAGGTTGCGGGCGACTGCTTCTCCGCCGCTTGATCCGACGGCTGAGAACTATCGGAAGCTCGCGACTGATCTTGGGCCTGCGGACCTTGCGACGACGGAGTCGCGGAGCGATCCGGGGCGTCCGTCCGGGAAGCGTCGTTCGACGCGCTTCCGGCGCGCGCCAGAGCGTTTTGAAACGAGTTGCCGTCGCCGCGATCGGCCGCGCGACTCGGAGCGGCGCTCGGAATCGGGAGTTCGGGAAGCGACAGGCTCAGGTTGTCAACTGCGGGAGGCACCACGATCGGCTCGCTTTCTCGTTGTTTCGTTCGCTCGGTAAAGCTTTCGTTTACTACTTGCCGACTGCTTGCGTCTGCTTGGCCGCTTCGTCGATCAACGTGACGTCCGGCTCGCCTGCTCGAATCAACCGCAACATTTCCGCCAACTGCTGGGCTTCCTCGGGCGTCTTAAACTCGGTGACGATCTTGGCCCGCTTCTCGATCGGCATCGCCGCCAACAGCGAGACGGCTTGTTTCATCTCGCCGTCTTGCACCATTTTCTGCAGCTGCTCCTTCGCTTGCTTCGGCTTCACGTTCTCCAAGAGCGAGCGAGCGTTTTCCATGTTCGTCGCGATCGCTCCTTCGCGCAGGTTCTTCAAACGCGTCTCGAAGTCTTGCTTCATTCTGTGATATCGGTCGGCCGTATCGGCGAGCTGAACTTGCATCGTCGTGGTCCGCGCAAGTTGATTGCGCAACTCTTGCTCGCGCATTTCAAAATCGCGCGACTTCCGCGCGCGCGCTTCCGCCAGATCGGCCAACGACAATCGTTCTTGCGCCGCGTGCGCGCGATCCTCTTCCACCTTCTCGCTTAAAGCGAGCAAGTCGACGCCTTGAATCACCGCCATGATTTGTTCGAGCTTGTGGTGGCTGAAGCCTCCCTTCATGGCGACGACCGTGACGATCATCGCCACCGCCAGCGCATGGCCGATCAACAGGTAGATGATCAGCGCCGAGAGGCCGTTGATGAGTTTGCTCATACGTCGACCTCCTCACGCTTCATGCGGCCCGCCGCTTCATCGAGTAGCTTCATCTCTTGCGCCAGCACCTCGGCGCCATGCTCGGAGAGCCGCTTTTCGCGGAGTTTCTCCAACACCTTGAACTCCCGATCGGCCTCGACCAGGGCTTCCTGACGTTTGTTCATTTCTTCGGCGACCGCGGCTCGCTGTCGCTCGACGTGCAGAATCTCCAACGCCACGACCGCTTCGTAACGCTGCGCTTCGAGCAGGCGATCGACGTCGACGCGCCCTACTCCCAATCGTTGGAGCGCCCGTGCCTCCGACTGCAGCCCTTCCAGTTCCGTCAGTTGCTTGCGCAGTGCATCGTCGATGCGCATGACCTCCGCGAGTTGCTCGCGGCGCTCGTCGCGCGCGGCCTCCCGAAGGCGAAGCAAAGTCTGAAGTCGAAACTGAAAACGCATGGCGAAAGGAACGTCTAGGGTTCAGGGTTCAGGGTCGGCATGTACATTTAGCCCCGGTGCTTGTCACCGGCAGTAACTTTTCGATTCTGCAATTCGGTCCTACTGCTTCGCTCCCGCCAACTTCGCACGGCAAATCGTCTTGATCTGTCCCAACAACTGGCGGGCCTCGTCCACGCTGCTTGCTTCCTCCACCCGTTGGCGAAGGAACTGGTTCAATATGTCCTGCACGTCGATCGCCAAGTCGATCGTCGGATTCGTACCCCGGCGATAAGCGCCGATCGAGATGAGATCTTCATTTTCGCGATAGGTCGAGAGCAGCTCGCGCACGATGCCGGCCGCCTCACGATGCTCGGGCGATGCCACTTCGCTCATGAGCCGGCTTAGGCTCGGCAACACGTCGACCGCCGGATAATGATTGCGCGACGCAATCTTGCGCGAGAGCCACGTATGGCCGTCGATCAGACCGCGGACGCAATCCGCAATCGGTTCGTTTTCGTCGTCGCCGTCGACAAGCACGGAATAGAATGCCGTGATACTTCCCTCATGCGTCCGGCCCGCTCGCTCGACGAGCTTCGGCAACATCGCAAATACCGAAGGCGGAAAACCTCGCGTCGTCGGCGGTTCGCCGGCGGCGAGACCGATCTCGCGCTGCGCCAAGGCGAAGCGCGTCAACGAATCCATGACCAACAGCACGTTCTTGCCGCGATCGCGAAACCATTCGGCGACCGCCGTGGCTGCGAACGCCGCACGAACGCGCAAGAGCGCCGGCTCGTCGCTCGTCGCCGTCACGACCACGCTCCGCGCCAAACCTTCCGGCCCGAGATCGCGTTCCAAAAACTCGTTTACTTCGCGGCCCCGTTCGCCGATCAGCGCGATCACGTTCACGTCGGCCGAAGTGTACTTTGCCATCATGCCCAACAGCACGCTCTTGCCCACGCCCGAGCCGGCAAAGATTCCCATGCGCTGTCCTTGGCCGCAGGTGAGCAAGCCGTCGATCACGCGCACGCCCGTCGAAAGTGCGGCGCTGATCCGCGGTCGGTCGATCGGATTCGGCGGGCGGCGATCCAATGGCGCTCGTTCGCTGAGCATGGGCTGCGGCTTACCGTCGATCACCTGCCCTCGCGCATCGATCACGCGACCCAGCAACTGCTCGCCGACCCGGAGCCAATTCTTCGTGCGCTTGAGCCGCACACGGTCGCCTTGGCGAATGCCGGCCATCTCCGCATAGGGGAACAACAGCGTGAGCTCGTCGCGAAAGCCGATCACCTCCGCTTCGAGCGGGCCGGCGCCATGCCGTTGAATCTCGACGAGCGCTCCGACCGGCGCGGGAAACCCGGCGGCGGCGGCGGTCATGCCGACCGTGCGCACGATCCGCCCTTCCAGCGCTGCGGGCAACAGGTCGTCGAGTTGTGCGGCCAAGTGAGGCATTGTATTACGTCAGTTCTTCTTCAATGCGTTGTAGTTGCGCGGCAATCTGTTGATCGATCGATCCGTGACGGGTTTCGAGTCGGCAGCCGCCGCGCCCGATGCGTTCGTCGCCCACAAGTTCGGCGTCGCCGAGCCGGCCCAACTCCGCGAGCAACTGCTTAGCTTGCGGCCCGAGTAACGCGAGATCCGCCGGATTCAGCATGATGCGAACCGTGTTGCCGGAGGTCGCCAGCTCCAGTCCTTCACGCATCAATACGAGCGGCAGTTCGGGTCTGCGGTCTAATTCCCGCCGTAACACGCGTTCGGCGATCCGCGCGGCAAGAGCCACGCCGGTCCGTTCCCAATGGGCCAGCCACGCTTCGCGCGAGTTTTGAATCTCGCCCACGACCGATCTCAGCACCGGCAAGGCATCTTCCATCCGCTTGACCGTTTCGGCTTCGAGCTTTGCTTGATGCTGCTTCTGTGCGGCCTTCAGCCCGTCGATCTCCGCCTGCTTGCGAATGCGCTCGGCCTGCACGCCGGCTTCCGACAAGATGCGGGCCGCTTGTTCGCGAATATCGCGCAGATACGACTCGCCGTGTCGCGCCATGTCGTCGAAGTTGAACGTGCTGCCGCGCACGCTCTGCTGATCGCCTTGCTTAATGACGGATGCCATGGTGATCGTCCTCCGTTATGCGGCGGCGGCGAATGGTCGCCGCGCGTCGGAGGTTGGTTCTTGGTGAGGCGCCGAGCCTGCCGTCCACTCGAGGCGGCCGGAGACTTCCAAACGATGGGCCGTTTCGACGAGTTCCCGTTGCGCGATTTCGACGTCGCTCAGCCGCGTGGGGCCCAGCGTATCGATGGCCCGTCGCAGTTGCGCGGCTTGCACGCGCGGCAGCACCGCGACGAAGCGTTCGCCGTACGCCAGTTCGGCACCCGCCAACGCCACGGCCAGAATCTCCGGCTCGGCTTCGTCGCACAGAGTTCGCAACGTCGTGTCCGCCAATTGCGGTAGGTCGGCGAACGTTAGGGTCGGCCGCGTGAGGCGCGTCGCCAACTTCAAATCTTGTCGGGAGATGCCGGCGATCAACGTCCGGCGAACGGCGGGCGATGCTTCGCTCAAAATACTCTGCACCGCGCCGACGCCCGACGTACGTCCCCGATCCGTAGGGAAACGATTGCGAAAGCGGCGTTCCAATTCCGTTTCCACAGCGTTGAGCGTCGCGGGATCCGTTTCATCAAGTCGTGCGAGGCGACGGAGCACGTCGGCCTGCAAGCTTTCCGAAAGCGATGCCACGACTGCGGCTGCGCGTGGCGGCGGCAGATGCGAAAGCACGACGGCGACCGTTTGCGGATGCTCCCCTTCCAATAATTCGGAAAGATCTTCTCCCGGCGCCTCGTGCAAGAAGCGAAACGGCACGTCGGCCGTCGGCGTCCGTTGGCCTGCTTGATCGTACGCGGCCGCGCCGTAACGAACGGGAGCAGGTTCGTCCGCTACGGCCGATTCCGCGACTGCATCCAGTGCGCGCGGTGCGCAGCCCACGAACTCGGCGACTGCGGCACGCTGCAAGTCGTTCTCGACGTCGTCGAGTTCGACTAACACGCGCCGCAATAGTCCGGCCTGCGTCGGTTGCAAGCGATCGAGCAACGAGTCGGCCGTTTCCGCGTCGAGCGCGGCGACGAAGAGAGCCGCCTTGCGAAGGTTTTCGGAGTTCTGAGCCATGGAGAGCGATTATGCGAGGAGGAGTTGCAAAACTAGGCGGTGTTACCGATCCAGCTGCGAAGGATGTTCGCCGCCGCTTCGGGATCTTCGCGAACCATTTCAATGAGTTCTTCACGCAACGAGGGGCCGGAGCCCAAGCGACGATGCAGCGTTCGTTGCGACTTCGGTTTCGCCGCCGCGTCGCCGGCCGCTCCTGTTGAGGATGCCGCCGCCGCTTCCTTGGATGCGTCCTCGTCGTCGTGGATCGTCGTCGAGTGAATCTGCGGCTCGGCATTGACCGGCACCGCGGCAACGAACGACTTGAGCATGAGCAGGCTGAACACGCCGAGTCCCAGCAGTGCCACGGTGCTCCACGATTGAGCGAGCCATTCCATGGCTTGCTCCATGAAACTGGGGCCTGAAACGTCGGGCATTGCCACATGGCTGAACGCCGTTACGGTCACAAGCGTTGCCGGATCGATCGGGTTGTTCACGTCGCCCGAGTTAGGAATGAGTTGGACGACGTGATCCTTGATCCGTTTCGTTTCGGCGGCTTCGATCGCGGCGAGCGCCGTGGCATCAGGCTTCTTCGCTTCTTGACCGTCGACCGCCGGGTTCTGCGTTTGCCAAACCTTGAAGAAGTAATCGCTCGGCACGCCGATCGCCACGCTGACGCGCTTCGGCGTCAGGCCGGCCATCTTAGTTTCCGTGCTGGAGTGGGAAGCCGCGTTCACTTGGCTCGCCGTGGCACGCGTGTCTTCCGTCGACGATCCTCCACCGCCGCCGCCGGGCAGCGTGGCCGGCGCATTCGGCTGCTGCGCTTGCAGACCGACCCGACCTCCGGCGCCGGCGGCCGTGTTGGAGGTGAGCGTGTTATCGGTCGTGTCGGACTTGATCGTCACCGTCTTCGGATCGACCTTGTGGTCGATGATGCTCTTCATCATTTCGCGGTCGAGTTCGACGTTGGCCGTCACGGCCACGCCCGGGACGTAGGCCAGCGCGTCGCGGAGGTTGGCTTCGATCAGATCCTTATGGGCGCGAGTCATGCTCAAGTACGGGTCGTCCAGCGCGCTGCCCCCCATTCCGCCGCTCTTGCCGCCGTAGGCACGACCGTTGATGTCGACCACGGTGACGCTCTCCGGCGAAAGCCCGGCGATGGCGGAAGCGACAAGCGAGCGAATCATCGGCACCTGCGTTTCGTTCAGCTGCAGATTGCCCCGCGGTTTCACGCTCACCGAAGCGGTAGCCGTGGGCGATTGGCCGAAGCTGGAACGCTTTTGCATGTCGTAATGCACCACGGCGTTCTCGATGCCGTTCATCGAGCGAATAATGCCGGCAAGCTCACGTTGCTTGGCGACCTTCATCATTTCTTCTTGCTGGGCCCGGCTCGTAAACGGCCCGGGATTATTGGCGGCCTGGGAAAGATGATCGCCGAAGCTCGTCGGCAGTGCGCCGCCGTCGGCCAACGCGCCGAGATACGCCGCTTGGCGTGATTTCGAGATCTTGATCCGCGCCCCTTCCACGGTGTAGTCGCCGAGGCCGGCCTTGCCGAACGCTCCTTCCATCGCGGTGAGTTCTTCGGTCGTGAACGATTGGCCGTTGAGCAGGAAGGCATCCGCCCCCGCCGACTGCGCGTTGAAGAGATAGCCGATGCTCACGACCACGGCCGCCAGCAGCAGGCCGGCGGTCATTCGTGCGCCGGGGCTAAGCGACTTGAAGAGGTCGCTTAACTGCGCCAGCAGCTTGTTCAGAAAGTCCATCCGTGGAACTCCGCGTGGCGACGACGCATCATGCATCGTCGGAGGGCGATCAGGTTGTGAAAACTTCGAGCGTCAGAGGAAAAACGTCAGGAGCGACAATCTACTAAATGCGAATGTTTTGAATTTCTTGATACGCCGACACGAGCTTATTGCGAATCTGCATCGTCAGACGAAACGCGAGGTCGGCTTTTTGTACGGCCGTCAGTACTTCCGCCGGGTTCACATCGCCGCCGACCGACAACGTTTCCACCGCGTGATTCGCTTCGGCCTGCATCGAGTTGACCTGCTTCAACGAATCCATCAGGTAGCCGGCAAACGAACCACCCTGCGTCGAATCGGCTTTGCCGATCGTCGGCGGCATCGGCACGGCCGGCAGCGACGAGTTGAGGTTCTGGATCGAGAGCGACATACGACTACTTCGTTAAGATGCGACGGGAGCAAACAGCGCGAACTACGGTTAAGCGAGAATCCGCAAGGTCTGTTGGGTAATGTCCTTCGTAACTTCGATGACGCCGACGTTGGCTTCATAGGCCCGCGTGGTTTCGATGGCGTCGGTGAATTCAGTCATCATGCTCACGCGCGGAAAGGCGACCCAACCGGCCCGAGGACCTTCTTTCACGGCGTCTTGATGTCCCGGCTGAAACTTCCAAATCGGTTCCTGCGGCTCGCTGCCGATTTCCGCCACCCGCACGCCTGCCGTACCCGGCGCGTTGCCGATATCCGGCGCCGCTTCAAATACGACGTAGCGCGGCTCGTAGGGCACGGATTCGCCGGCTTCGTTGCGCGTAGTCGCCATGTTGGCAATGTTGCTCGAAACGGCGTTGAGTCGCATCCGCTGCGCGACCAAAGCACTGGTACTGACGTCGAGGGAAGAAAACATGGCATACCGCCGGGGGGAATGTTAGTGAGGAGTGGCCTGCGCGCTAAGCTCGTTCCGACACCGCCGTTTGCAGCAAGCGAAATTGGCTGTTGAGGATCGTCAAAGCCAAGTTGTGCTGCATATGGTTCTTCGTGATCGCGGCGACCTGCTGCTCCAGGCCGACGTTGCTATCATCGTGGTACAAAATGTTGTTCATGTTGTCGCTCACCTTGGCAAACGGATCGCTCGCAATCTGCTCTCCCGATACCAGCGGTCCGCCTCCCAGCGAGCCGACGCCGCCGGAATCCCGTTCGCCGATCGCCGCCTTTAGCTTCGCTTGAAACTGGTCCGTCGACAGGTCCTTCGTGCGGTAGCCCGGCGTGTCGATGTTGGCGACGTTCGAGGCCAGCACGCCGTGGCGCGCCTGGGCGAAGTTCACCAACTGCTCAAGTACCGGAATCGGCGAGTTTGCAAACATTTCGTTTAACATCCGACGTGCCTCCTCCCGATATGTTGGCTGCAATGCAACGTCCGTGCCGCACGCGCCGCCGGGGTGCCGCAACCGACGCACCGCGGTGAACCTAAGTGCCGGCGCTGCTTGACGATTGCGATTTCGCGCCGCGGTTCGGAGCCGGCGCGGTTGTAAAACTGTGCGGCCCCGCCGGCACTGCCCACGCGCAGAATCGGCGCATCGCAAGCGGCCGATTTCGCGCGAAATTCCGCGGTATTCGGGATCCTGATATGCATCAGCCTGCCCTCGCCAAACGACGTCCGTTGTCGGAATAGCCGTACTCTTTAATCTTCGCAGTCAGCGTGCGAAGCCCAATTCCTAAGGCTTCCGCCGTCCGGGCTCGGTGGCCGTCGAAACGTTCCAGCGTCGCTTCGATCAGTCGCCGCTCCATCTCCTGCAGGCTCAATCCGACGGGAACTTCCGCACTCGACGCGGCTACCCCGCGTTCCGGTTCGTCGAGGAGCCAGGAACGCAGATCGTCGGCCAAGATCGGGCCTTCGCCGCCGAGCACAACCGCGCGAGTCATCAAGTTCTGCAGTTCACGCACGTTCCCCGGCCAGTGATAGTCGCAAAGCATGTCGAGCGCGCCGCGCGAGAGCTCCGCATGGGCGCCGCCGACGCGCTGCTCCGCCTGACGGAGAAAGTATTCCAACAATTCCGGCACGTCGCCGGCTCGCTCGCGCAGCGGCGGCACCACCAGCGGAATCACCGCCAAACGATAATACAAGTCTTCGCGAAACTTCCCCTCGGCCACGGCCCGACGCAAGTCACGGTTGGTCGTCGCCAGCACGCGAGCATCCACCTGAATCGTCTCACTCGAGCCGACGCGCTCGAACGATCGCTCTTGCAGGACTCGCAGCAGCTTCGCTTGCAGCGGCAGATCGAGCTCCGTCACTTCGTCGAGCAAGATCGAACCGCCGCCGGCCGTTTCGAAGCGGCCCGCGCGCCGCACGTCGGCTCCCGTGAACGCTCCGCGCTCGTGTCCGAAGAGTTCGCTTTCCATCAGGTGCGCCGACATCGCCGGGCAGTTCAATCCGACGAACGGCTTTTGCGCACGCGCGCCGAGCGCATGCACGGTGCGGGCCACGAGCTCTTTGCCCGTGCCGCTCTCGCCGCAAATCAACACGGTTTCTTCCGTCGCCGCGGCGCGGGCCATCCGCACGCGCAACGCTTGCATTTGCGGGCTGGCGCCGATGATTGCCGGCCCTTCGAGCGCGCTCGCTTCAACCGCCGCGACATTATTCGCAATCGCCGGCATCGTACGTCCGGCTTGCACCGCGCGGCCGACCAAGTCTTCGAGCGCTTCCAACGCAAACGGCTTCTCCAAGAAGTCGAACGCCCCTTGGCGCATCGCTTCGACGGCCGTTTCCACCGTCGCATAGGCGGTAACCAGGATCACTTGTGCCGGATGGCGACGCTTTTTCAGTTCGCCCAGCAGCTCGACGCCGGTCATGCCCGGCATCTTCAAATCGGTGACGACGACGTCCGCCGACTCGCGCTCGAGCCGCTTGAGCGCTTCGACGGCGCTCGCGCAACTTTGCACGGCGTAGCCGGCCTGCTTCAACGTAAAAGCGACCGATTCGCGCGCTTGAGCGTGATCGTCGACGACGAGCACGCGCGGGGCCGGCTCGCCGGCGCTGTGGAGCTTGAGTAAGCGCTTGGTCATGCGGCGGCCTCCAAGCGTGCGGCGTGGCGCGGCAGCCGCACGGTGAACGCCGCCCCGCCGTCGGGACAATTACAAACGGTGATCGCGCCGCCGTGCGCTTCCATCAGTCGCTGTACGATCGCCAAACCGAGCCCGATGCCCGAGGCCTTGGTCGTGAAGAAGGGCTCAAACGCGCGACGCCGCGCTTCATCCGTGAGCCCTGTGCCGGAGTCGGCGACTTCGATTTCGACGCAAGTGCGACAATCGACGGCCGTGAGCACTAAGTCGCCGCCGGTCGGCATCGCATCGACGGCGTTCAGCACGAGGTTGAGCAACGTACGTCGCAGCGCTTCGCGATCGGCCTCGACCACGAGCGAGCGCGGGGCATCGACGGCCACCCGAATACCTTGCGCCGAGCATTGCGGAGCAAGTCCTGCGAGCAAATCGTCGAGCAGCTCTCGCACCGGCACGCGCGTCGGCTGCGGCGTACGCTCGGCCGTGAAGTTGAGCATGTCGTGCACCATGGCGTCGAGCGCGGTGAGGCCGGCCTCGATCCGTTGCAACACTTCTATCGACTCGGGCCGGTCGGCCATCTGGCGGCGGAGCACGCCCGCGTAGAGCGAGACGGGCACCAGGTTGTTGCGAACTTCGTGCGCCACGTGCGATGCAATCTGCCCGAGGTCGGCCAGGCGATTCTTGCGCGCTAGTTCGCGATTCTTCACGGCCAGTTCGTCGGTGAGCCGGGCCACTTCCCCACGGAGCGCATCGTGCGTTTGCTCCAAGCGCGCCGTAGCTTCTTGCCAAGCGTCGATGATCGTTTCCCATTGGTGCAACGGAATCGTCGGCGCGTGAAGTTCGTCACGTTCCGCTCCGGCGGCAGACGCAGCGGGAGCTCGGGCTGCGAAGTCGTCACGAAACGGTTCTCGGCTCTGCATCTCTTGAGTCATGGCAGCACCTTAGAATTCGGCCGAAAGATCGAGGATCGAGGCGGACGCAGGTCCCGTATCGGTGTAGGCGTTGTGAACCGCGCCGCCGGTATGCACCGCGGAAAGCTGCTTCGCCGTTTCATCGCGCCGACGGCGCAAGGCTTCTTCGCAATGCTTCTCGCAGGCCAGCACTTCTTCGAACATCCGTTCGCAGCGACCCTGCAAGCCGGCGCAATGCAAGCGTTCCGCTTCCCCGGCCCAAACGCGGCGGGCGGGATCGTCGTCGCGAAACGGATCGAGATCCTGTTCACACTCATGTAGCAGAGCGATGCTCCGCTGCTTCTCCGCCAGCACGTTGAGAAGCTGCGTCATCTCGCCGGTTTCGATGAGTTCGCGCTGTCGCGCGCCGAGCGCAAGCAATTGCGTCAAGCAATCGTGCTTGCGAACCATGCACTCGACGAGTTTGGTCGTGGTCTGCGTCATGAAAGACTTCGGCGGCTGGATAACTTGTGAGACGTAAACAATCGGCGGTGCGGCGGTCAGAGCGAACTGAGCGTATCGAGCAACTTGCCCCATTCTTCGCGGGTGTAGTTGCTCACGGAATCAAACGTCGCGTCTTTCGGCAAACGATTCAGAACCAGCTTGGCTTGTTCGACGGTGCCGCGGGCCTCGATCGGCCGCTCTTGTCGGCGATGGCAGTCGGCCATCTGTAAATAGGCGTCGAGTACGGCGGGCGATTGCGGAAACGCGGCGATCGCGGTTTGATAGGCGCGCAGCGCATCTTCATAGCGCCCCAGCGCGTGCAAGATGGCGCCTCGGCCGAAGAGCGCATTGCGGAGCATTGCAATCCGGCCGGCCTCGTCCCCTGCGGCGATGTCCGGCGTGCGGGCCGCTTGAATGGTTTCGTCGAAACGCTTGAGGGCGCGCTCGAATTGTTCGGCGACGGTGCGCATCAGCTTCGCACGTTCGGCCGGAAGCGCGTTGGCGGGAACCTCGTCGACGATCTTCTGCGCCACTCGGCGATGCGCTTCCCCCGCACAGTAGCGAGCTTCGATGGCGTCGGGGTCCGTCGGATAGCGCTCGACCGCTTCATCCAGACGAGCGGCGGCTTCCGGATAGCGATTCTTGTCGTACAAAATACGACCGAGAGCAAACAGCGAACGGCGCCATTCTTCGGAATTGGGAGTGAGCGTATCGGAGTTGAGGTTCTCCAAGAGCATCTTCTCCGCCTGATCCCATTGGTTGAGCTCCACGTAGAGATCGGCCAACAGCAATCGCGCTCGATACACGGCCGCATCGCGCGGATAGGTGTCGAGGCATTGCTTGAGCAACGCCAAAGCTTCGGCGTGCTTTTCCTTCGTCAGCATCACTTCCGCCAGACCGACCAACGCCTCGGCGTGATGGGCGCGGGTCTCGACGTCGAGATACTTTCGCAACAGACGAGCCGCGTTGTCGTAGTCGCGACCTTGCAGGTAGTACTTCGCCGAGATCCAGATGTTTTCCGGGTAGTCGCGTTGCGTAAACCGAAGCTCGGCCAAACGTTCATGAAGCTTCGCGGCGATGCGGAACTGATCGCGCACCGCTTCCGGCGGGTGCCGCTCGGAAAACTCTCCTTGAGGGCTTTCGGCGACGAGCTGCCGCGCCCAGGCGGCGTGCGCATCGGCGGCAAACTGCACGGCTAAGTCTTCGTCGAGCAAGCGCGGCAGCAAATCGGCGAACTTTGCCGAAGCCGCAAACTGCTTGCGATGGAAGAAGTCTTGATAGGCGATGAGCAGCCGCGCACGAAGCTCCGGGAGCGAAGTCCAGCGGTTGCTGTAGCGCACCAGCGGGCCGAGTTCCTGCAAGACTTCGTCGTAGAGCGCGACGGCGTCGTCGGCCCGATTGCGGCGTCGCGCCAAATGCGCCGATTGCACGCGAGCGGCGAAGCCCTCGGGCGAATCGACCGCGCGACGGTAGGCTTGGTGATAACTTTCGGCCGCTGCTTCCAGGTTGCCGAGCCCGTCTTCGCAAAGCCCGGCCACATAGTAGGCCTGCGGCGTGAGAATCGACGAGAGCTTGTCGAGCCGCTTCGCTTCCGCAACACAAACGAGCGCGGCCTTGAGCTTTTCTTGCGCTTCCTTCGTGAGCTGCGGCAAAGCTTCGACGGACGACGGCGACAACAGCGCCTCGTCTCCCTTAATGCCCGCGGCAAGCCGCGCTTCTTGCAACAAGATACGACCTTCGAGCAGCACCCCTTCGGCATGTTCGTGCGAGTCGGCGGGAATCTGCTTGAGATCGGCGCGGGCGTCGTCGAATCGCCCCAGCCTCAGGAGCACCTCGGCCCGATCGGCCAGAGCGCGCAAGCGGTCTTGCGGATCGATGCGCTTCTCACCGAGCAACAAGGTCAGCTCGGCAAGCGACTCGGCGAATACCGGCGTGGCCTGCAAGTACAAAGCGCGACCCAGATAGCGATGCAGTTCGACGGCAAATTGCTTATTGATCGGCAGCGCCTCGCGCAAGAGCGGCACCGCTTCCGTGTAGCGCTTCGCAAGGTACATGCTCTTGGCCGTGAGATATACCAACTCCGGACGGCGACCGTCGGGCACGCCTTGGTGATAGGCTTCTTCGAACCAATGGGCGGCGATCTGATACGCGCGATGCTGCTGCGCTTCCAGCGGCGTATCGGCTTTACGGAGCGCCGCAACGCCGAATACATATTCGGGCGTGCCGCTATTGTGCACCGACACGTTGCCGGAGCGCGCCACGTGTTGCGCAATTTGCAGCGCGCGAGGGAGATCGCCCGCGTCGAGCGCTTTGTAAATGTCGTCAGGGCTAAAGGCGAGTTCTTGCGCCACTTGTCGTTGCTTAGCGCTCATCACGGCCCAAGCGAAGAGCATGGCGCCCATCAGCGAGAAGACGATCGAGAAAATGACGGCCGCCTTGATGCTGTGCTCGCGCACCCACGTCGGCAGGTTGCGAATGTTTCGCAACTTGTCGACGAGCGACGGCTTGGGCGCCGCGGCATCGGCGGGCTTTTCTGATTTCGCCATGGGAAACTCGACAAACGCAACGGACGGTGCGCGGTCGCGGCGCGCAAAGGTGCGCGAACGAGGCCGAAGCGAGACAAGTCGGGAAAGCTGCGAGGAAGACGGAACGACGTGCTGACTGCGCGGCGACCAAGGAATTCGCCGACGCGCAACCAGTCAGACTGGGAAATGCGGGCGACTTGTACTCAGATTCGTCGCAAAGCGTCAAGATTGCTTCAAGTGGAAGCGGTCGACGGACGACGGGGCGACGGCTGCCGGCGCGGCTCGCGACGCCGGCATGATGCGCGAGAGCGGGAGACATGGAGAGGGGGAGAACGTAGTGTCGAACATCGACGCTCGTTAGCCGCAATGCGCAGCAGAGCGCGAAGACGTGCGCTGCTACGCCGTGCGGGCTGCGCCGCCGGTCACGATGTCCATGACCCAGCGGTCCATGTCGGAGAGCATGCGCGGAGCGAGACTTGCTCCGCCCGGATACTGACGCAGGCTCACTTGCAAGCCGGCGGCATGGAAGAGCTTCAATTGCGCGCCGACCGCTTCGTCGGAAAAGCTCGCATCGTCGCGCCCGTGCGCGAGGAAGATCGGCAACCGGCGGGCCTCGACGAGCCGGGCCAGCGGAGCCCGACCGGAAGGAAAGACCCCGCCGAGCGAAAGGACGCCGGCAAACAGATCGGGGTGGGCCAACGCGATGCGCAAGGCCATGGTGCCCCCCGCGTCGCTGCCGGCGAGGAAGATGCGGCGGCGGGCCACGTGATATTGGCGGCGCGCTTCTTCGATCAGGTCGAACACGCAATGCTCGGCGGCGTCGAAGTCCCCCTCGTGCCGCGGCCAGGTGTAGGCATTACGCTGCAAGGCAGATTCGGATGTCTCGTCTAAGCGTCGCGTGCCGCGCGGGGCGACGGCCACATAGTTGCGCAGGCTCACCAGCGGCATAATCTTGACGAGCTGCCGTTCGTTTTGCCCGGCGCCGTGGAGCCAGACGAGCAACGGATACGCGTAGTTTCGTTCGTAATGCACCGGCCCGAAGACCGTGGCCGGATGTTCGCCCTTATGTTGCCGGGCGACGGCGGAACCGAAATCGTGATCGAGCTGCAGCGCGCCTTCGGCGGCGCCGCTCTGCTCGAGGAGCGAGTCGAGTCGATTCATCAGGATGTTTCCCGAACGGGTGGATAAGACGCAAGATTCCACGTCATGCCTCTCGCGAGAATTACTTCTCGCGGTCGACACGCGGCCATCCTGGCAAGTGCGACGCTCCTCGCCGCAACAAGCGGACTCTAAACGGAAAGCGGTCGCATTGTCAACGTCGTGCGGAAGGGCGCAGGATCGCAACACGACGAGACCGCCGGCAGTGCCGGCGAGGAACGTAGGGACTTTACTTAATTGGAAGCGATCGAAGGAATGACCAATGACCAAGCACCAATCACCAAACAAGGACCAATGATAAAAATTCCAATGTGCGCCGCAGCGCCATTCGGTCATTGGGTACTTGTTATTTGTTTGGAATTTGGTGCTTGGTCATTGGAATTTCCGCGCGTAGCGGAACGCCGCGGAGGGCGTTCCCTACAGAATGCCAATGCGACGAATGCTTAGCCGACGATCTTGCCCATCGCGCCGACAAGTTCCTTCACGGCGTCGATGCTCTTTTGCATGTCGGCCTTTTCTTGCGCGGTGAGATTGAGCTCGATGATCTTTTCCACGCCGCCCGAGCCGAGGATGACCGGCACGCCGACATAGAAACCGCCGACGCCGTATTCCTTGTCGCAATAGGCGGCACACGGAATCAGCCGCTTCTTATCGCGGACGACCGCTTCGACCATTTGCGCCGTGGCCGCGGCCGGAGCGTAGTAGGCGCTGCCGGTCTTCAGCAGGCCGACGATCTCCGCGCCGCCGACGCGTGCGCGTTGCACGATTTCGGCCAAGCGTTCCGGCTTGATGAGTTGCGTCACCGGGATGCCGCCGACCGAGGTGCAGCTCGGCACCGGCACCATGGTGTCGCCGTGGCCGCCGAGCAACATGGCGGAAATATCTTCCACGCTCACGCCGAGCTCCATGGCGAGAAACGTGCGGTACCGGGCCGTGTCGAGCACGCCGGCTTGACCGATGACCTTGGCCGGCGCGAAGCCGGTGACTTGAAAAGCCCGTTGCACCATGGCGTCGAGCGGGTTGCTGACGACGATCACCACCGAGTTCGGGCTCGACTTCTTCACTTCCGTGGCGACGGCCGTCATGATCTTGGCGTTGGTGCCGAGGAGATCGTCGCGGCTCATGCCGGGCTTGCGGGCGATGCCGGCCGTGATGACCACGACGTCGCTCTCCGCGGTGTCGTCGTAGCTCGTGGTGCCGACGATGTTCGAGTCGAAACCCATGATCGGCGAGGCCTGCATCAGGTCGAGAGCCTTGCCCTTGGGCATGCCTTCGGTTTGCGGTACGTCGAGGAGGACGACGTCGCCGAGTTCGGCGGCGGCGCACCAGTGAGCGCAGGTTGCGCCGACGTTGCCGGCACCAATGATGGAGATTTTCGCACGACGCATGACGAGGGTTCCTTAACCAAACCGGTGGCGTGAATTGATTCTCGTGAGTATCCGATTCGCGTCCGCGAAGTCAAGGGCCGGCGGCGCCCGGAAGCGCCCCGCACAAGCGTGAATACGGCCTGATTTACGGCGAATTAATCTACCGCTCACACGCCCGAGGGAGCGAGCGATTCGGGCGTCGCCGGATCGAGTAGGCGCCGCGCCGCTTCGAGCGCTTCTTCGGTGCCTGCGACGGCCAAATGATCTCCTGCGAGCAAGCGCTCGTTGCCGGCCGGCACCACCACGGCTTCTTCCGTGCCGCGCTGAATGGCGACGACCGTGGCCCCCGTGAGCCCGCGCAGATTGATGTCGGCCAACGTACGACCGATGGCCGGGCTGCCGGCCTTGAGCGCGATGGGAATCGACGAGCCGAGGCCGGTCATCATGCGATTGACTTCGGCCAGCGGATTATTGGCGACGTGCTGCGCACGGTCGTCGCGCGTTTGCCGCGCGAGCGCTTCGGCGATGAGCTGCGCCGCGGCTTTGGCATGACCTTGGAAGTTGGCCGCGCCGCGCCAAAACGAAATCGCCAAGAGCGAAAGGACCAACAGCAGCACGATGGCGCCCGGCAGCGGCGGCAGAAACGGCTGCGTGATCGCCACCAGCGGCAAGCCGACGACGACGACGATCGCCAGTTGCACGGTGACCACGAGCAGTTTTCGCGGGGCGGCGGCGTAATCGAGGGCCGACGATTCGGGCGGGAACGCAAGATTGGCGATCTCGAAACCGAGATAGCGCGCCACGCGCAACAGGCCGACGAAAAACGGCGCCGCGATGACGAGTGCGCCGAGCGCCGTGAGAATTTCGGCGACGCGCTGCGTGACGCGGAGCGACTGGTGAACCGTGGAGCTGATGTCGCTCATTTGGAGCGACGTGCCGACGACGATGACGGCTAGGAACAAAGCGTCGACGGCAAGCCAGCGCGTGAGCCGGCGGATGCGCAGCCGTCGGGCGTCGACGGCGCCGGCGCCGAGTTGCGAGACCCAAGAGCCGTAGAGCCCGAGGAACGTTTGGATGCGGCGGGGAAGTTTGCGATCGATGAACGAGGCGGTGCCGTCGGCGGCGCGGATGAGCCAGGGGGTGAGCAGCGTCGTCATGCCGGAGACCGCGACGGCGATCGAGTACAGCAAATGGTCGGTGGCTCCGGTAGCGAGCCCCACCGAGGCGATGATGAACGAGAACTCGCCGATCTGCGACAAGCACATGCCGCACTTCACCGAGGTTTGCACGCTCCGCCCCGTAAGCAGGCAGCCGAGCGTGACGGAGAAGAGCTTGCCCAGCACGACGGCGAAGAGAAACGCGAGCACGACGACCCAATGCGCGGCGATCTGCGCGGGGTCGATCATGATGCCGACGGAAACGAAGAAGATGGCCGCGAAGACGTCGCGCACCGGTTGCACGAGATGCTCGATCGTGCGCTCGACGCCGGACTCCGCGACGAGGCTCCCCGCGAGAAACGCGCCGAGCGCGGCGGAGTATCCGAACTGCTCCGCCAAGTACGCAAGGCCGAACGCCAGCCCGACGCCGGCGACTACGGTAGTTTCCCCCCGCTCCAACTTCACCACCGCGCGCATGATGCGCGGCACGGTGAGGAGGCCGATCGACATGAACAGCGCTAGAAAGAAAAACAGCCGGCCGAGCGTCGTCACCACTTCAAACGGCGAGAGGGTGTCGCCGCCGCCGAGCGGTCGCAAGATGGTGAGCAGCAAAATGGCGATGAGATCTTCGACGATCAGAATGCCGAAGACGATCTGCGTGTACTTTTCTTTGATCTTCTGCTCTTCCAGCGCCTTGACGATGATCGTCGTACTGGAGATGGCGATGACCGCCCCGCCGTAAATGCTGGCGAGCTTCGACCAACCGAAGGCCTGGCCTGTGAGATAGCCGATCCAGACCATGAAGCTGCACTGCACGATGGCGACGAAGCCCGCGGTACCGCCGACGCGCATCAACTTCGGCAAGCTGAACTCGATCCCCAAGGAGAACATGAGCAGAATCACGCCGAGCTCGGCGAGCGTTTGCACGACGTGAGGGTCGGCCACTTCGATCGGCACCAGCGGGAAATTCGGCCCGACGACGAAGCCGGCCAGCAGGTAGCCGAGCACGACCGGTTGCCGGAGCCAATGAAACAACACCGTGGTCACGGCGCTCGCGCAGAGCACGAGCACCAGCGTCTGCAAGAAGGCCTGATGATCGTGCGCGGCGGCGGCGTCGCCGGAGGCGGCGGCCAAAAGAATGCAGGGCGAAAGCGAGGGGAACCAACCGGGCATTACGAACCGCCGACGATACGAAGTTCAAGGAACACAAGCTCTCTGGCCGTTCTACCCTCGCGTTTGCTCAAGGAAAACCGGTGTTGTCGAAAACTTCCGACAACTCGTCGCCGCGGTTGGTAAAATCCGTCGCTATGAACATCGTCTGCATCGTCGTCGATCGACTCCACTGGGGCTATTTAGGTTGCTACGGCAACACGTGGGTCGCCACGCCCGCCCTCGATCGGCTCGCATCCGAAGGGTTCGTGTTTGCGCAGGCGTTGGCGGAGTCGACCAACCTCGTCGAGACCTACGATTGCTACTGGCGCGGCCTGAGCGTTCTGCAAAGCCGACTGCAGGCGCCGCAAGCGCCGGCGCCGACGCTCATCGAACGAGCACGAACCAGCGGCCGGCGCACCATTCTCGTGACCGACGAGCCGCTCGTGGCCGAACATCCGGCCGGCGCGGCCTTCGACGACACCGTCGAACTCGACGCGCCGCCCAGCGAGTGCCCGCCGGCCGCCGACGCCGGGGCGACCTTCGCGGCCCGCATCCTCACCGAGGCGATCGACCGCGCCACGGCCGACGCCGCGCCGTTCTTCCTCTGGGTTCACACGCGCGGCCTCGGCGGACCTTGGGACGCGCCGCCGGAGTACCGCAATCGCTATGCCGAAGAAGATGATCCGCTGCCGCCGGACTTCACCGCCGTGCCGCACGAAGAGCTCGCCGGCGACGCCGACCTCGATCAACGGTTCGGCATTGCGCAAGCCTACGCCGGTCAGGTGACGCTGCTCGACGCCTGCCTCGGCGGCTTGCTCGAACATCTGGAAGAAGCCGACCTCGCACAGAACACCGCCGTCGTGCTGCTCGCGCCGCGCGGCATCGCGCTGGGGGAACATGGGGCGGTCGGCATGTTCGACGAGCGCCTCTACGGCGAGCTCGTCCAGACGCCTTGCATCGTTCGCTTGCCCGACGGTCGCGGGCGCTTGCGCCGCAGCCAAGCCTTGGTGCAAGCGAGCGATTGGTACTTCACGCTCGCGGAGCTCTGTGAAACGTCGAGCGACTCCGCATCGAACGCGGCGCCGCACGCCGATGCCGCGCGCACTCCCCTGCCCCGCAGCGTGCTGCCGCTCATCGACGACCCGAGGGCCGTGTGGCGCGATCGGGCCGTCGTTATCGGTCCGGTCGTCGAAGTCGGAGCATTCTCCGAACTCGGCATTCGTACGCCGGCTTGGTATCTCCGTTGCCATGCTTTGCCGCAACCGGTGCCCCAGCGCGAGGACGATGTCGACGACGATGCGCCGCCGGACGAACTCTTCGCGAAGCCTGACGACGCGTGGGAAGCGAACGATGTCGCCGACCGTTGCGGCGAAGTCGTCGAATCCTTACGGCAAACCGCGGTCGACTGGCAAGCCGCCGTCATCGCCGGCACCGCTGCCGAACCGCTCCACGACGGCATCGCGACAGGCCCCATCTAGAGCGCGACGAACTCACGACGCCGCCGGCACTGCAAGCACCACGGCCGTCGACGGGGTAGGAGATGAGCCGGCCGCTTACTATACTCTCGCAGTTTGCCGCGGCTGCATGACGCACGCCTACGGCACCGGCGAATCCCTCGCCGACGCTCCTCCTTTCCCCTCGGCCGGCAATGCTCGGACACGGAAGTCCGCAACTCGCACGCCCGCTCCTGCTCGTTGCCCTGTCGGGCGTCGTGCTGTGCGGAATCCGCGCGCCTGCGGCCGAATCGCCCGATTCCGCGCCGCCGGCCGCCTCACGGCCGCGCATCGTGCAAGAGCTCGGCGATGTGCTCCGTCCCCCGGCGCCGAACGACGCTCCCGCCGAAACTCCCGTCGCCGACACGGGCCCCAACCGCCCGCTGGTCACGCGGCTGCGCATCGAATGGGGCGGCGGCGCGCCGCAATCCTATCGCGGCATCCTACATGTCGACGGCGGCCGGATCTCCGCGCCCGCACCGCTCGGCCTCGAGCCCGACGAACCGGGCAGCATGTATCTAGAAGACGGGCATCTCGTGGTCGCCGCGCGCGGCCCGCGCGTGTACGACGGCGTCGACGTCACGATCACCGCGCCGCGCAGCGCCGTGCTCCAATTGCAACTTCAGCCTGGCCCGACCGACGACGCCGCACCGCAACCCGTCGTCAACATTCCGCTGGTCGACGTGTTGCAGACGACGTTTCACGCCGAGCTCCCCGCGTCGGGCGGCAATCGCGTTTCGGCTCGCCGCGCGCCGGGCGACCGTCTTCAAGTGCAACTCCCGCGCGAGCATGTCATCTATCGCCCGGGCGAGGTGTTCGACGTGAACATCCACCCGCAGTTGCTCGGCGTCGAGGCCGGCACGCCGCTCGTACTTACCGCTTCGCTGCATCCGGCGCGGCAAACGAAAGCGCTACGGAGCGACACCTCCGACATCACGGCTCCCGCCGACGACGCCGCTTGGCCGTCGATTCCGCTCTCGCTCCACCTTCCGGAAATCGAAGGGGTCTACGACGTCGTTCTCGAACTCGACCGGCGCGATCTCACGAGCCGCATCCGCCGCGCCGCCCCCGCCGAGCGTCGTAAGGTGCAGGTCGTGGTCCTTTCTCCGCGATCGCCGCACCGCGACTTGCATCATCAAGCGCCCGAACCGCATCTGATCGAAGAGATCGATCCGGTGAGTCCCGGCTGGTGGGAACGCGCCAAGAGCGCCGCGCTGCCGACGAACATGCGCCGCGGACCGTTGGGCAATTGCCAAGTGCGCGCGCGGCGCACCGAAGCCGGCCTGTTCCTCGAGTTGCCGCCGTCGGTCGACGCCGCGGGGAAGCCGCCGGTCGACGATCTTTCGTGGCAAGCCTATCCTTTGGCCGTCGCGCGCCCCGGCACGCCGCACTTCTTGGAAATCGAATATCCGTCCGACGTCGCGCAGTCGCTCGGCGTGAGTTTAGTCGAGCCCAACGCGGCCGGGGCGATCGTACCACTGGGCGTCGATCAGGGAATCGCTCTCGACGAATCCGACGTCGACTCCACGCCGCGCCGCCTCACGCGTCGGTTCGTCATTTGGCCGCAAACCGCCGCGCCGCTCATCGTCGTCACCAATCGCCGTACCGACGCCCCGGCCGTGTTCGGCAAGCTCCGGTTGCTCGGCAGCCGCGCCGCGCCGCTCGTTCCGCGCCCGTGGACCGACGGCGATCCGGCGGCGCTTGCGCAGGCCCATTTGCCCGAGGCCCGGGCCGAAGGTCGCTTGCTCGCCGCCTACTACGATCGCCCGCTGTTTCCCGCGAATTTCTCGCATTCCGCGGCCCTCGACGAATTCGGCGACGACCCGACGCGCACTCTCGACGATTGGGTCACCTTCTACGAAGGCTCCCGCCGACTCGTCGAGTACCTCGCGCACTCCGGTTACAACGGCGCGATCGTCACCGTCGCCGCCGACGGCGGCGCCATCTATCCGAGCGCACTGCTGCAAGCGACGCCCCGTTACGACGACGGCGTTTTCTTCGGCTCGGGCCAAGACCCGCTGCGGAAAGACGTGCTCGAACTCCTGTTGCGGATGTTCGATCGCGAAGGGTTGCGCCTCGTGCCGACGCTGCAACTTTCGACGCCGCTCGCCGGACTCGAAGCCGAGCGTCGTCGCGCGGTCGATGCGCGAGAACCCGATCCGGTTGCGCCGCGGCGCACCACGTCGCGCACGGCCGACGCCGCCGCGCCGCTCTACGATCCGCTCCGCCCCGTCGTCGAGCGAGAACTCTCCGCCGTCGTCGCCGAACTCGTCGAGCGTTACGGCGCCCATACGTCGCTCACCGGCCTGGGCCTGCAACTTTCCGCCGACGGCTATACGCAGCTGGCCGGACTCGATTACGGCGCCGACCTCGCATCGCTGCGCCGCTTCGAACAAGCGACCGGCATCGCATTGTCCCCCCATCGCTCCGAAGCGGAACTCGCATCGTTCGTCGTCGACGAGCATCGCGCCGCCTGGCTCGCGTGGCGCGCCGACGCGCTCTCGGCGCTCTACGGCAGGTTACAAACCATCACCGCTTCGGGCCGCACGAGTCGTCGCCTCTACCTCGTCGGCGCTCATGGTTGGGATCGGCCCGACGTCGAGGCCCGAGTCCGTCCGTCGTTGCCGCAAATCCCTGCGGCCGAACTCGCGCTGTTGGAGTCGGGCGTCGATCCCGCCAAACTTGCGCGCCTGCCGGGCGTGGTATGGATGCGCCCTTATCAAGCAACCTCGTCGCAAACGCCCGCCGCGCGCGGCATGTCGGCGGAAATCAATCGGAGCGAAGCGCTCGACGCCGCGGCCCGCTCACAAGCCGAACCGGCGGGATTGCTCTTTCATGAATCCCAATCGAGTCGGCTCGCTTCGTTCGACGCCAAGAGTCCGTATCAGCCGTCGCAGATGCGCATTGTCTCGACGCTCGCGCCGGCCGGCGTCAGTGGTCGCCGCGCGCTCGTGCATCAACTCGCCTCGCTCGATGCCGTCACCGTCGCTCAAGGGGGCTGGCTACTGCCGCTCGGGCAGGAAGACGAACTGCGACGCTTCGCCGGCGTGCTCCGCGCTCTGCCGGCGGAAAAGTTCGCCACCTTGCCGGGCGCGCCGAGCTACTTGGCGCTGCGCACGCTCGCGCGACCCGACGGCACGTATCTCTACGCGGCGAACGACGCCGCGTGGCCGGTGACCGTGACGCTCGAAGTGCGCGCCGGCGTGAGCTGCGCCTGGCGCGGCTTCGCCCATTCCTCCAAGCAGGCCGGCTGGCTCACCGAAGCGGGCGATCGTCCGACGGCCGCTCCCGGCACCAGGCTCTGGCAAGCGCGCCTCGAGCCGCACGACGTCGTCGGCGGCTTGTTCTTGGCGCCGGGCGTTTCCTTTGCGAATCCTAAGGTCGAAACCGCTCCGGAGATCGCGGCCGAGTTGGAAGCGCGCATTCGTCGACTCTGGTCGGGCGCCACGGCGCTGCAGCGCGTCGCCTCGACGGTCAACCTAGTGGACCCCGGCTTTGAACAGCCTCTCGTCGCGGGCGACGTCGCACCCGCCGGCTGGTCGCGAATTGGTGACGCCGGGACGTTTCAAACGGTCGCCGCCGATCCGCACGGCGGCCGAAGTTGCGCGCGCCTCGTGGCGACCGACGCCGGCGGAGCCACGATCGTCGGCGAACCGGTCACCGTCGATCCGCAAGGTCGCGTCGCCCTCTCGGTTTGGGTACGGGTCGGCGACGCCGGGAGCGCGCCGCTGCGGCTCGCGTTGGAAGGGGTTGCCGCCGACGCGGCACAACCGGGCTTTTATCGCTTCGCAACCCTCGGCGGCGATCTCGCCGGGGCCGCGCCCGCAGGTCAATGGCGTCAGTTCGTGTTTCAAGTGCACGATCTGCCGCCCGAGTTGTGCGATCGGGTCCGCATTCGTTTGGAACTGACAGGCCCCGGCCAAGTCGATTTGGACGACGTCGTGCTCACCGATCTCGACTTCACGGAAGCGGAGCGCTTGCAGTTCTCGAAGCTGATCACGCTGGCCGAGTTGAAACTGCGTCGCGGCGAACTCGGCGAATGTGCACGTTTACTCGACGGCTACTGGCCGAAGTTCCTGCTGGCACATGCCCCCGCGGAGACTCCCGGCGACCCGAACATTCTCAGCGCTCAACGCCCGGCAGCGCAGCGCCGCGCCGCGCAACCCGCCGCCGCACCGGAACCCACCGGCCTGCGCGACCGCCTCCGCAGCATGCTACCGACATTTTTGAGGTAGAGCAGTGTTCCCGCCGTAGATCGGAGCAATCGCAAGTTCCCCTCTCCCCTTGCGGGAGAGGGTGGCTCGCCCGGTGTTGAAAACACTGGGCGAGACGGGTGAGGGGTGAGCTGTGATTACGACGATGGTGATTCCTACCCCTCACCCCCGGCCCCTCTCCCGCAAGGGGAGAGGGGAGAAGGAACACCGCCTCTCCCACAAGGGGCGAGGAAGAATAGTGGAAAGCAACCATCAGCTGCTCGCGCGGCAATGGATTGAAGTGCCATCGACCGCACATAGCGAGTATCGATCATTGAATCGATTGCGCGCTCGAACAATAATCGACGCACCATCAGTTCCCCCTCGCCCCTTGCGGGAGAGGGGCTAGGGGTGAGGGGTCATTAGCGTCGGAGCATGGGAATGTCTGCGCCCGAAGATTTCGCGCGCGAACTACGGCGCAAACAATCCGAGACTGAACGCCTTGTATGGTCGCATTTGCGCGGCAGGCGATTCATGGCGCACAAGTTTCGTCGCCAAGTAGCGCTCGGCTCTTACATCGTCGACTTCGTTTGCTTCGACGAACGCTTAGTGGTCGAACTCGACGGCGGGCAACATACTTTACAGCGCCCTTACGATGCAGAGCGTACGGCGTGGCTCGAGTCGCAAGGTTATCGCGTGCTGCGGTTTTGGAATCACGAGGTCTGGCGAGATTGGGACGCGGTCGCCGAGGTGATTTGGCGCGCGTTGCATCAAGCGCCCCTTACCCCCGGGAGCAACGGCTTCCTCTCGCCCCTTGCGGGAGAGGATGGCTCGCCCGATAAGGGCGAGACGGGTGAGGGGTGAGCTGTAGTTACGGACGATGGTGATTCTTACCCCTCACCCCCGGCCCCTCTCCCGCAAGGGCAGAGGGGAGAAAGTCGCGCGCTGCCGCGGGCTTGTTCAGCATTCGGCACTCTTCATTCCGCATTCAGCATTTCTTCTACTTCTTCCCCAGCCGGCGCTTCTCTTGGAAGAAGCGGCTCAGAATGTCGCCGCATTCGGGGGCCATGACGCCGGCCGTGGTTTGGCAGCGGTGGTTGAGGCGGGCGTCGTGCAACAGATGAAATAGCGAATCGACCGCGCCGGCCTTCGGGTCGGCCGCGCCGTACACGACCCACGGGATGCGGGCCTGAATGATGGCGCCGGCGCACATCGGACACGGCTCCAGCGTGACATAGAGCACGCAGGCATCGAGCCGCCAACTACCGAGCGCTTCGGCGGCCTGGGTGATGGCGATCATTTCGGCGTGGGCCGTCGGATCGTGCAGTTGTTCCCGTTGGTTGTGGGCCGAGGCGATGATGTCTTCGCCATGTACGATCACGGCCCCGACCGGCACTTCGTCTTCTAAGTAGGCCCGCTCCGCTTCGCGCAACGCGAGCCGCATGAAGTGCTGATGCGAGAAGGCTTCGAGATCGTCCATGCGGTTAAATTCCAACTACCAAGCACCAAATTCCAAACAAACTCAAAACTCAAATGACCGAATACGTATGAGTCGTCGAAGAATTGTTTCGATCATTTCCTTATTCGGACATTGGTCCTTGTTTGGAATTTGATGCTTGGTCATTGGTCATTTGTTTCAGACACGTCGGCCTTACGGCTCGACGAAGCGCCTTATTCATTTCGCGACGTGCGACATCGACGCGGGGCTCATCACGCGCAACCCGCGCAGCCCGAAACGCACGTCGAGGCCGGGCTGTTTCAAGACCTTCCCGCGTAGCGTCAACTTGTGCAGACCCGTCGCCAGCGGCACCGGAACGTAGTCGATGGTAAAGCGAGCATGCTCGGCGTCGGAGAGGAGTTGGTCGTCGACCAACACCTCGAGTTGCAGGGCGTGGCGCAGATGGAATTGGTAGACGCCGTCTTCTTCGACATTGAACATGCCGGTGATTTCAAACGATTCGCCGGCGCCGACCTGGGCCTCGCGGAGACAATCGGTGAACGCTTGCGATTCCAGCGCCCGAGCCGGCTTCTTTCCGGCCGTGAGCAACGCGCCGGGCGCGAACTTCGCGCCTCCCTCGATGGTGTACGTCGGCAGCGGATCGCTTGGTTCGACGTAGAGTTCCAGCGGGGCGCTGACGACGTCGCTCTTGCCGCCGGCTGCGCCCAGCGCGAAGGCCTGCAAGCGCACCGGCCCGACGCCGAGCATACGCGGATCGAAGCGCAATTCGCCGCTCGCGCCGATAATCTGGCCGATGCGGCGCGTCCCTTGCATAATGATAATTCCTACCGGCGGGGCGCCCTCTTGCGAGGCCGCGGCCTTCAACACGGCCGGCACGCCCCACTTCAGCGGCGCGTCCTTCTCGCCGTCGCGCGAGAGCGTAAGTTGCGCCTGTCGATTGGCGACGACCAGCGACGTGATGCTCCCGGCGCGCCATTCGAGCGGCTCCTTGCCGATCGCCATGGCGCGGAGCTCGTGGTAACCGTCGGGAAGAGCGCGCGTATCGAGAATCCACCCTTCGCCGGGAAGGCATTTGTTGTACAGCAGGCCGTCGATGTAAAGTTCGAAGCGCGAAACCGGAGCGCCTCCTTCGAAACCTCCGGTCGGTACAAATCGAATTAAGCCGGCGACCGTTTCCCCGGTACGAATTCCCTCGAGCGCCACGGGCGCCGGCCGCGCCCAAGGTTTACAGAGCGGATCGCCGAGCACCAGCATCTGATACGGCCCATGCGTCGCCTGATAGTAGGCCTCGGCCGCCGTACAGCCGCGTACGTAATGCAGTTGGATGTACGGATTCGCAAATTTGTCCGGCACGGCGAACGGCTCGTAGATCGGGCCGGCCGTGAGCGCCGCGCCGCCGCGCACAAACTCGCTAATCGGCGTCTGCCCAAACGGCTCGTACATCACGCCGCTCAGGCTCGTAAGGTTTTCAGCGATGGCGCCGGGGCGCAGCTTGCAACGGGAATCGAGCATGCTGAACTCCGCGGTGCCCGTCATCAGACCGAGCACGTCGGGCCGGTTGCTCGGCAGCGTTCCTTCGACGATCTCCGCGTCGGCTCCTTCGTTCTTGATCGCTTCGACGGCGAGCGGAAACAAGTCATGACGCGTCGTCGAGCGGATGTCGTCGCTCTTGGCGTAATACATCTTCCCGACCGGCTTCGAATAGTCGGCTTTCACGGCCGCGGTCAGGGCCTGCATCACTTCGCCCGTGGAATTGCCGCGCCCGCTCGTCACGCCGAGCATCGCAGAGAGCGTATAGCCCATGCCGCCGGCTTCGAGCAACCGGCCTTCCTCATTCCAACCGAACCAGGAGCGAAAGCCTTGCGACGACGGCGCTGCTTTATCGGCGAACGGCCGGTAATAGCCGTTGGCTTTAAAGAACCGGTAGTCGTTTTGGCGGTTAACGAACCATTCGTGGAAGAACGTCACTCCGGTAAGCGAGGCCTGCGGCGCAAGCACGGGGGGCATGATTTCCAGCGTGGCATCGTCCGTGCAATCGATCAGCCAGGGAAAGTCGGCCGAGTAAACGACGTAGTCGATGTGGTCGTGCAGTCCGCGGCGACGAATCTCCGCGAACACCGGCTTGAGCAACTTCGTGCGGCAAGTCTCGGAATCGATCCGTTCGTTGTCGTCCTGCCAATCCAGATAGAACACGTTGCTCGCGGGAATGTCGCGCAGGCGGATGTAATGATTGGCGATCGAAAGCGACGACCAACTCCGCTCGTTCACGACGAGAAACACGCTCTCAGCGCTCCCGCCGGCCCGGGCCTGCGGCAATGCGCCGCACGTCGCAAACAACAACCCCGCGCCAACGAGCGCGCCGCGCAGGATGCGCCCCGGCGAGAATCTGCGCGGCGGCTGCGGCATGGTCGTTTTACTTCCGCTTAAAGATGCGCAATGCTTCGCCCAGTGCGCGGCCGAACGTTTCGACCTCGGCCGTGGTGTTGTAAAAGTAGAAGCTCGCGCGGGCGCTGGCCGTGACGCCGAGTCGCTTATGGAGCGGCATCGTGCAATGGTGCCCGGCACGCACGGCGACGCCGGCCCGATCGAGCAATTGGGCGATGTCGTGGGCGTGCATCGTCTTCATCGTAAAGCTCACGATGCCGGCCTTCTTCGCCGGCTCGGGCCCAAGGAAGCGAACGCCGGCGTCGAGCCCCTCGAGCACTTCGTGGGCCTTGAGCGTGAGCAACGTTTCTTGCGCGTGGATGGCGTCGAGACCAACTTGATTCAGATAGTCGATGGCCGCGCCGAGCCCGATGGCAGGGACGATCGGCGGCGTGCCTGCTTCAAACTTCGCGGGCAGGTCGGCGGACTCGAAGCCGTCGAGCCGGACGCGGCGAATCATGCTGCCGCCGCCGAGAAACGGGGGCATGGCGTCGAGCAGTTCGCGCTTGCCGTAGAGGATGCCGACGCCGGACGGACCGAGCATCTTGTGGCCGCTGAAGGCGAGGAAATCGCAATCGAGCGCCTGCACGTCGGTGCGCATGTGCGGCACGCTTTGAGCCGCGTCGACCAGCACCTTCGCGCCGGCCGCGTGGGCTTGGCGAATGATCTCCGGCAGCGGGTTGATGGTGCCGAGCACGTTCGACACCGCCGTGACGGCGACGAGCTTCGTGCGGTCGGTGAGCATCTTCGGCAAGGCGTCGAGCACGAGTTGGCCGTCGTCGGTGATCGGCAAGTGCCGCACCTTGCACCCGGTGCGCTCGGCGAGTTGGAACCACGGCACGAGGTTGGCGTGGTGCTCCATCTCGCTGAGGAGGATTTCGTCGCCGGCTTTGACGTTGGCATCGCCCCAACTGCGGGCGACGAGGTTAATGCCCTCGGTCGTGCCGTAGCTGAAGATCACTTCTTCGCGGGCGGCGGCGTTGATGAAGACGCGCGTCTTCTCGCGCGCTTCTTCGTAGAGGTCGGTGCTCTGATCGCTCAGCCAATGGATGCCGCGATGGACGTTGGCGTAATGCTTCTCGTAGACGTCGACGAGCGATTGGATGACTTGCCGCGGCCGCTGCGTCGTGGCGGCGTTGTCGAGATACACCAGCGGCACGCCGGAATTGCCGTCCGTGGCATGCAGGCGCGTTTGCAAAATCGGAAAATCGCCGCGGATCGATTCCGGGTCGAAAGGGACGGCGTGGGAAGTGGTGGGGACGGCGGTCGCCATGCGTGCACGGAGCTTTCGCAGTGTTCTATCTGCAGTGTTCTTCTTACGGGGCTTGGCCGCGGCGGGCCGCTTCGGCGGCGGAGTCTTGGGCCTCGGCTTGGCCCAGCGTTCGCGGAGGACCGGGCAAATCACTCGGCGGGGCGTCGACGTCGACCGTCGCCACCGGCGAATAGATCGCTTGCTGCAGCACGCGCCACGACAGCAGGCAGCACTTCTGTCGATTGGGCGTAAGCTTCGCGCCGAACAGCGCGAGCATATCTTCGGCCTTGAAATTCTTCACTTCGTCGATCGACTTGCCGATCACATGTTCCACAAGCATCGAGGCCGACGCTTGGCTGATGCAGCAGCCGTCGCCATTGAAGTAGGCCTCGGCGATCTTGCCGGCGTCGTCCCCCAGGTCGAGTTCGATCCGCACGACGTCGCCGCACAGCGGATTATCGTCCTCGTGCGCATGCGTCGTATGCGGACAATGGCCGCGATGGAACGGGTCCTCGTAATGATCGAGGATGTGTTCCTGGTAAAGTTCGTCTTCGTCCGGGCGATCAAACGACATAGCGGTGCGGCAAGTTGCGGAAGATGGCAAGTGCTAAGCGCGCGAGCCGAGTCGCTCCCGCGTATCACCATCTTAGGTGGAGCCCGGCGGAGCGACAACCGCCCGATGGGTGACGCCCTACGCTTCGTCGAACTGCCAAGTGAATGCTCCCCAACGGGAAATTCCAATGACCGAGCACCAAATTCCAAACAAATACGAATGACCGAGGACTTAACAACCGCAGCAGGTGCGACGAAGCAGCGCCGGTTTGGTCATTCGGTCCTTTGGGAATTGTTTGGAATTTAGTGCTCGGTCATTGGTCACTTGCCGCAGGCGCTTAACAACCGAGCAACTTCGCCGTGACGAACCAGCGCAAGACGCCTGCGCCGACGGCAGGCGGGCCTTCAAAATCAAGCGCGGCCACGGCTCCCTTGCTGAAGTCGAGCGCCGCGCCATGGTCGCCGATGAGCGCCGAGGTCATCGTCGCGACGTCCGGCATGTGGCCGACCCAGGCGATTTCCGACTCCGTGCGCGCCGCGGTAAATCGCAAGGCCGCTTCCAAATCGGAGCCGCATTGCAACGCGTCGAGCACGTGCAACTCGGGCGTGGGCTGCAAACGGTCGACGAGAATGTCGGCCGTTTGCCGAGCGCGAACGTACGGGCTCGTAACCACGAGCCGCGGCGCGAATCCGCGCTCGCCGAGCACGTCGGCAACTTTGCGAAACCGGCGCTTGCCGTCGTCGGTCAGCGGACGCTTGGCGTCGTCGGGCCACTGGGGTCCGGGGTCGCCGGCCCACGCATGACGAATGATGTAGAGACGCATGAAGGAAAGTCAGACGGCAAAGGTCGAAAGGCAAAACAGAGAAGCAATGGAGCACGTTTCGAGTGTACTCCGAAGTTCTGCGTATTGCATTCCGACTTCTCACTTTCCCTAGTGCTTGCCGTTCGAGGAAATGACGACTTCGCCCGTTTGGTCCTCGATCGTCGCTTGCCATTCGGCTCCGGCGAAGGGAGTCGCCGGGTTCCACAGCGGCACGACCGGATAGCCGATCCGTTTCGTATGCACGATGGTGCGCGGCGGCGCCTCGACGACGACCTCTTCCTCAACCTCTTCATACTGCGGCTCGACCACGACCGCCTGCGGCGGTGGAGGGGGCGGCGGCGCGGCTTTGCGTAGCGGCGGCGGCAAATGGAAGACGCCGGTCCCGTCGAACTTCGGCAGCGGCAACGACGGCGGTAGTTCGGCGGCCGGCATGTAGACCGGCTCCTTCACCTTCACCACCTTCTCGACGACGCGCTCCACAACCTTCTCGACCACGCGGACCGGACCCTCCGGCTCTTCTTGAATCATCTGGCCCGGCAGCAGGCGCACGTCGGAACGTAGCGTGCGGAACAGCCGATAGATATGCTCATGGCAGGTGAAGAGCAGCACCTGACGGTGATCGTTCGCGAAGTCGCAGAGAAGCTCGGCCGCCAAGCGCGTACGGCGCGTGTCGAAGTTCACGAGCACGTCGTCGAGCACCAGCGGCATCACCTTGCCGCGGCGCGAGTACAGATCGACCAGCGCCAATCGTAGCGCGAGGAAGAGTTGTTCGCGCGTACCGCGGCTCAATACTTCCACCTTGAGCGTTTCGCCCGGCTTCGCTTCCGTGGCGGCCGTATCGACGAACAGCACGCCGGCCTCGAGCGGGGTCCAAACCCGTTTGTACTTTCCTTCGGTCAGCCGCTCGAAATAACGCGACGCTTCGCGCAACGTTTCCGGCTGCCGCTCCGCTTCGTATTTCTTCCGCACCGCTTCGAGCAACCGCTGCGCGACGGTGTGGTTCTCCCACTTTTGGAGCGTCTCTTCGATCTGGCGTTCCACATTCTTCAGTTCGTAAATCTTCCGCGGCAGCGAACGGTCGGAGGCGATCGTCTCCAGCTTTTGCTGCAAACGCCCCTGCTCTTCGTAGAGTTCCTTCAGCCGCTTCTCCAGCGCCGAAAGCCGCTCGCCCAGCTCCGTCCACCGCTTTTCGAGCTGCGGCAGCGGGTACTGGTCGTAGCGCGAGCGCAAGTCGCTCTCGTCGCCGCGCGAACCGAGCGCGGCGAGAATCTCGCGCGAGAGCGACTCGTGCTCCAGATTCAAAGCATCGCGACGAGCCAGCTTCTCGCGCCGTGCGTGGAGTTGGCTTTCCTTCGTTACGCCGAGCGACCGCAGGAGCGACTTCCGTCGCCGTACCAACCCGCCGACGTCGCGTCGGGCGCTCTTCAGCTTGCGGTCGAGAATCTTGTACTCCTGCCGCAGGCTCTTGCGCCGTTCCAGCAGGTCTTCATTACGCTTCCATTCGCCGATCAGGTGATGCAAGTGATCGACCAAGCGTTCCCCTTGCGGCTCGATCTGCGCTTCCACGAAGAGCTGCGCAATTCGATCGGCCACGAGCGCAAGCTCGCTGCGACGTTGCTGCAAATACTTCTGGCGGCGTTCTTCCTTCTTCCGGCCGAAATTGTGGCGAGCCCGGTTCTTCGCCGCGCCGCGAATTTGTTGCCAGGTCATCCGCTCCGGCAGGCCGAAGCGTTCCATTTCTTGGCGAAGTCGCTTTTGCGTCTTCGTCGCTTCTTCTTGAGCCACGCGCAGTTCGACCCGCACTTCTTCCAAGTCTTCGCGCACCACGGAGCGTCGCGAAACCGAGGCCGTTTCGCCGGCACTGGTTTCTTCGTGCACCGAAAGCTCACGCTCGGCCGTTTGCAATCGGGCCAACATCGGGCCGCCCCCCGGCGGGAGCAAGGCGTCGATTTGGTCGCGCTCGCCGGTCAGTTCATGCAATTGTGTTTCGATGGTCCGCGATTGTCGACGGAGCGTGTCGAGTTGTTCGTTGTTCGCGGAGTCGCGCATCACTTTGAACGCGCCCGAGAAGAGCGCGCTCATGCCGCCCGCGATCGTAAGCAAAGTCCGTAGCACGCCGTCGCCGACGACGCTGTCGGGCAGCACGATGCCCGAGAGAAACGCGGCGATCCCGACCACGAAGAACATGCCGGGATTAAAAATGGCGTCGGCCGGCACGGTGTTCATCGCCAGCTTTTCGCGCAGCTGCCGTTGGGCTTCGTCGCGATGGCCGGTGAGTTGTTCGATCTTTTGGTCGAGCTGCACGCGCTTGCGCAGGTTGCCGACCAGTTGCGATTTTTCTTCCAGCGATCCCGCCGGATCGCGGCGTCCGTGGATCACCACTTTCACTTCGTCTTCGGCGGCCGCGGCCGCTTCCACAATCTCGCGCCGCCGTGCTTCCGCTTCGGCCGCGATGCCGAGCCGTTTGTCTGCGGCGGCATGTTCGCGGAAGGCCCGTTGCAGGTTGCGGAGCGCCTTACGATCGCTGAGCTTCTCGGCCGAAGCCGGCGTGAGCCCGAGCTTCACCCATTCGGCGGAGAGCGATTCGCGACGGGGTCCGCCCGCCGTACCGCCCGAGCTTCCCATGCCGCCCGTCGAGCCGGTCTTTTGCGGCGCTTCTTGTTCGAGCTTGCGGATTTCAGTTTCCAGCGATTCGATCCAAGCCTCTTGCGCGGCCAGCACTTCGATGCGCGGGCCTTGCTGCCAAACGACGCGATTCACGCGCACCGCCGCGGCTTGCTTACGCGCGTCGGCCCGCTCTTTCTTCAAGCGTTCGATCTGCGGACGTTGTTCGCGGTAGCGCTGCTTGAGCTGCGAGAGCTTATGCCAAACGTCTTCGGCGATCGGCTTCAGGTCGACAAGCTTGGTCAGTTCGCCTTCAACTTCAATGCGCCGATGCCAACGGTCGTGCACCGTGATGGCGGCTTCGAGCAGATCGGCGTTGCGGCGCAATTCGTCCGATTCGACTTCGCACCGTTCGACGTCGCCGGCCAACCGCTGGCGCTCGTCGGCCAACAGGGCGTAGCCGCGCCCATGCTGGCGCAAGTGTTCGATTTCCGATTTCAGGGTCGAGCGCCGGTCGAGCAATTGGCCGACCGTCGAATTGCGCTCGCTGGAGAAGAGCCGGTTGCAGGAGTTCGTCAGTTCGCGATGGACTTCGGTCAGCGATACGCCGCCGGAGCCGACGGCCAAGTCGTACAGAAACTCCGCCGCGCCCGCGCCGCTCAAGCTGCTGAGCTCTTGGATCTCGCTCAGGCCGAGGGCGAAGACGTTTTCAAACGTATTTTCGTCGAGATCGGCGATCACCTTCTTCAGCAGGCGCGAGTCTTGCGCAGTGCCTTGAAGATTGGTCAGGTCGAGCCGGCCGACGGTCGGGTCCCCCTCCGCGCGGCGGCGAATGCGGAACTTGCCCGCATGCGATTCCACGCTGAGCAGGCCGCCTCCCATGCCGCCATGAACCGGCGGCAAGTATTTTTTGCGGCGCTCTTCGCTAAAGCCGTAGAGCACGCTGCGCATGAATTCGAGCAGCGTCGTCTTGCCGGTTTCGTTCTCGCCGTACAGGAGCGTAAGCCCCCCGTCGAGTTCGTTGAGTTCGATGTCGTTCCAGACGCCGAAGCCGTCAATAAAAAGATCACGAATGATCATAATTCGGTTTCCTCCGCAAGCAGATCATGAGCCAGCACGACCGCTTCGCGCAACACGCGCCGGCGGTCGCCGACGTCGTTCACGCGTAAGGTCTCGGCCCAACGCCCCCCTTCACCCAACAACTTCGCGGCCTGCGAGAAGTCGAACAGTTGGTCCGCTTCGTCGGTCGTCGGCGCCGTTTCGTGACGATCGGCAAATCGCAAGAAGTCGGCCAACACGCTCTCGCGATTCGGATCGGGCAGATCGATCGATGCTTCCGTCTCCACGGAAACATGCTCGGTCCAGACCTTCATCTGCGGGCGATAGGCATGCCGGCAACTTCGCAGTAAATCAGAAATGACGCCGGCGCGACGCAACGAAGGCGATACGCGGCCGGCCGTCGCGGCACGCCAACGGGCCAGCACTTCCACGCCGCCGTTGGTAACGCTGGCGGTGCGAATCGCTTCATCGAGCGACGTGCGCACGGCGTCGAGCGACGTCGTGGAATCGATCGGCAATGTTTGACTTTGCCACCGCACGGCGTCGCACGGCACGAACCGGTCGCGGGCAATGCCGAGCGAGTCGACTTGTACGACCGTGCAACCATGCGCGCCGGGATCATCGAAGCTGCGCCCTTGCGGACTGCCGGGCCAATGGGCCATGGCGCCGAAGAGCGAAGTGGTGCGCCGCTGCGGTTCGCCGCCGAGCGCCCAATAGTGGATGCCCCGGCCGACCGGTTCATCGGTCGGCACGTCGCCGGCGACGACGGCAATAGAGAACAAGCCGCCGGGATCGGGCCGGAAGTCGCCCGTGCGAATGCGTTCGCCGGGGGGCCGGCTCCAGCCGGTGATTTGTAAGAGTTTCAAACCGTCGCGCGAAACGGTGATTTCTTCCGGCCTTAGGCTCGAGAAGATGCGCACGTTGTCGGGAATGCGGAACGATGCGCTGCGACGTTCCGCGGCATCGACTTCGCCGGCGGCCCAATAGACGTCGATGCGACGCTGTCGCAAGCGCTCGAACTGTTCGATGAGGAAGATCATCCCGCGCGGGCCGGTGAGATCGACGTCGAGCAGATTGCCCGAGAGCACTACGAAGTCGACTTCGTCGGCGATCGCCGTATCGAACACTTGCTCGGCGGCCCGATACGGGCACTCGATCAAGAGCTCGGCCAGCGTTTCCGGAACATCGGGACAACCTTCGCCGGGGAGTTCCAAATGGAAATCGGCGGCGTGAACAAACTTAAACGGCCGTTGCGACATAGGGCCTCCTTGCGCTCGCGGCACGTCGACGCCAAGTCGTCGTTGACTGCGCCGGCATGCCCGACCTGATTGCGACGGTGCCATCCCTGCAGCGCCGTCAAAGCAACCATGCCGAAAGTTTTCGAGGCCGGTAGTCTAGTGAAACCGGCGTTTTTCGGATAGCTCGGTCGGCGGCGCGGAATCTAACGCTGCCGGCATCGCGATGCCGGCACTGGCAGAAACGTTTTCGCCGGACGATAATTGGTTATGCAGGGTAGGTACGATGTCGAGCGTAGGAAGTCGGCTACGGGCCCTTGAAATTCGGGAGCGTTCGATGCGGCGCACATTTTCTTTGAACTATTGGATCGACGACGGCTGGTACGTAGGCCGGCTTAAAGAAGTACCCGGCGTGTTCAGCCAAGGAGAGACGCTGGCGGAACTCGAAGAAAACATTCGCGACGCCTATCAAGCAATGGCCGAAGACGAGGCCGGCAATGCTCCCGCCGACGCCCAGACGAAGGATGTCGAACTCGAAGTATGAAGCGTCGCGACCTGATCCGCGAATTGGAGCAGGCGGGGTGCCAATTGCACCGTCACGGCGGTAGGCACGACATCTACATCAATCCGGCAAACGGCCGCAAGGCGCCCGTGCCCAGACACCAAGAGATCAAAGAGACTCTGGTGCGGTTGATCCGAAAGCAGTTGGAGTTGGTGTAGGTCCCTTCGCCCTCGGCGCGAGGTTGGTGATCGCAGGACCATGTTCTAGAGAGATGGGTCGATGCGAAACCCCATCGGGGTTTCACATCAAAGCCCAGGGTCGCGCCAGCGCACCCTGGGATAGGATGCCCATTACCAAGATTTTCGAACCCCGAAGGGGTTCCACAACGGGCATCGTTGACGGCATGTTGTCGAACCCCTACAGGGTTCCGGGCACTTACAAGGATATCGTGTATGACCCAGGGTGCGCTGCGCGGCCCTGGGCTTTGTTGTGAAACGCCTTCGGCGTTTCGACTCCCCTCACCCCCGCCCTCTCCCCCGAACTACGCGGCTCCATTACCAACGCCCGTCCGGGGGCGAGGGAGCCAAACTGCATTGATTTGGGAGATCGTTCTCCGGTAAGCCGCGATGCGCAGCAGAGCGTGATTGCTTCATCCGAGAAATATTTGTCGGCCGGTCGAATTGGCTCCGCGCCAAACGACTAACCGGCAGAAGCTCGTAAATTCCCGAGACGCATTCATCGCGAGGAGCCGCCGCCATGTCCACAGTGCAACCTAAGGGGCAACAACGTATTAGCCCCTGCCTTTGGTTTGACGATCAAGGGGAAGAGGCCGCGAAGCTGTATGTTTCGATCTTTCCGAACTCGACGCTCGGCGCCGTGGCCCGGTATGGTGAAGCCGGCAAGGAGTTTCATAAGAAGCAGCCCGGCTCGGCGATGACCGTGCAATTCACGCTCGACGGGCAAGAGTTTTTGGCCCTCAACGGCGGTCCGCAGTTCAAGTTCAACGAAGCGGTGTCGCTGCAAGTTTTTTGCGACTCGCAAGCAGAGATCGACCACTACTGGGAAAAGCTCTCGGCCGGCGGCGATCCGAAGGCGCAGAATTGCGGCTGGCTGAAAGACAAGTTCGGCCTGTCGTGGCAGGTGGTGCCGCGAATGCTCGGCGAACTGATGAAGGGGCCGGATGCCGGCGCGTCGCAACGCGCGATGGGGGCCCTGATGCAGATGAAGAAACTCGACATCGCGCAGCTGAAAGCGGCGGCGCAGGGATAGCAATCTCTGCTCTCCAACGACCAAGCATCCATAGTCGACAACTATTTAGCCCGCCGTCGGCGACGGCGGGCGGCCCCCGGTCGCCGACCGGGGGCTAAATAGTAAACGCGGCGGAACGCCACGGAGGGCGTTCCCTACAGATGTCACTACTTCCCCGGCTTCGGCCGTTGGATCTTGCCGGTCCCTTGCACGGTCTTCGACGTCTTCCCCTTCGCCGCGGCGCCGGTTTTCTTTTGGCCGGGCTTCTCGTTCTGCGGCGAGAATTCCTTGCGGGCCTGTTCCAGCGCCTTGCGGGCTTGGGGATTGTCGGCCTTGCCGTTGAGCTCAAAGAGGAACCGGCTGGGGATCGTCGGCTTCTTGCGTCCCCACTTGAAACGCGAGAGTGCCAGCGACAGTGTCAATCGGTCTTGGGCCCGCGTGACGCCGACGTAGCAGAGCCGGCGCTCTTCATCGATGGCCGAGCCTTCCTCCGCCACGCTCCGACGATGCGGCAGCAATCCCTCTTCCAGGCCCACCATATATACGTGCGGAAACTCCAGGCCTTTGGCGCTGTGGAGCGTCATCAAGATCACGGCGTTCCGACCGAGCTTGTCTTCTTTATCTTCCGATTCGTCGCGGGCGTTGAGGGCTACGTCGTCAAGGAATCCGGAGAGGGTCTTCTCCTTCTTGCCGCGCCCTTCGTAGATGCCGACGGCATTGAGCAGCTCTTCCACCGTGTTCCAGCGGGCTTCGCGGTCGGCCGGTTCTTTGTAGTTGCGATCGATCTCGGCCCGATAGTTGACGTCGTCGAGCAGGTCGCGGACGACGTCGACGAGCGGTTCCTTTGCCTCCAAGCGCTTCTGCGTTCGCTTGATGAGATCACGCAGGGCAAACGCGCCGTCGACCGCAGGTTGCGAAAGATCGACGAGGCTTTTGGCGTGCGGCAGAATTTCCCAGAGCGGCACGCCGTCGGTGGTGGCGCGCTTCACGAGCGCTTCGACCGCGCCGCGCCCCAGCCCTCGAGCCGGCGTGTTGATGATCCGTAACAGCGAGACTTCGTCTTTCGGATTGGCCACGACTTTCAAGTAGCTGAGAACGTCGCGAACTTCTTTGCGGTCGTAGAAGCTCATGCCGCCGATGAGGGTGTACGGCACTTTCGCGCGGCGCAGCTCGGCTTCGAAAGCCCGCGGCTGTTCGTTGGTGCGAAACAATACGGCGATGTCTTTCGCCGGCACGCCGCCGATGATCAGGCTCGCGATCTCGTCGACCACGGCGACTGCTTCCGCTTCTTCGTCTTCGTATTGATTGATGCGCGGCTTGTCGCCCCCTTCGCGCGAGGAGCGGAGTACTTTGTCGTAGCGATTCTTGTTGTAGGCGATCAGGCGATTAGCGAGTTCAAGGATGGGGGCCACGGAACGGTAGTTGTCTTCAAGACGGACGACCTTCGCGCCGGGCCAATCGTTTTTGAAGCCGAGAATGTGCGTGACTTCCGCCCCGCGCCAACCGTAGATCGATTGGTCGTCGTCGCCCACGACGCAGAGGTTGCGATGCTCTTGGGCCAAGGCCTTGATGATGCGGTACTGTGCGCCGTTGGTGTCTTGGTATTCGTCGACGAGCAAGTGATCGAAGCGACGGGCTTCCGCGGCGCGGGCTTCGGGATGTTCGCTGAAGAGCTCTTCCGTGAGGAGCAGGAGATCATCGAAGTCGACGCAGCCGGCCGCCTTGAGCGAGGCTTGGTAGCGCCGATAGGCCATCGCCGCGAGGTGCTCCTTGTCGGTCTCGGCGACGTTCTCCGCTTGGGCCGGCCGGATCGACGCCGTCTTCCAGCGGCCGATGATCGCCAGCAGATCGCTCGGGCGCAAGACTTCGCTCGGCACGTGGATCTCGCGGAGCACGCTACGGGCCGTGCTCTCTTGGTCGCCCCGATCGTAGATGGCGAAGCCTGCGGGATAGCCGAGCTGCACGGCATGGCGGCGGAGCACGCGGACGCAGAGCGAGTGGAAGGTGGAGATCTCCGGCTTCTCGGCCGGTTTCTTGCCGAGCAGGTGCCCGGCCCGTTCTTGCATTTCGCCGGCGGCCTTATTTGTGAACGTAACGGCGAGGATTCGGCTCGGCCGGATGCCGTTGCGAATGAGGTTCGCAATGCGAAACGTGACCACGCGGGTCTTGCCGGTGCCTGCGCCGGCCAAGACCAAGAGGGGCCCGGAAAGCGTATTCACGGCTTCGCGCTGCGGGGGATTGAGTCCGTCGTCCATGGCGGAGCCGAGTGAGCGGGCCGAAGAGTCGAGAAAGGAGCGAGGAAACACAGGATAGGTATTTCGTCGCGGTACGAGCCTTTCGATTATGCCGCCCCATCGGCAGGCTCACAAGCGACGTAACTCGCTCGGGTTGACGCATTTCCGGCAGGGGGCCTATACTGCCTGCTTGCTTTTCGGTCGCCCGCCCTCACCTGAGCGGCGGCGGCTCTGCGAAGGCCGTGCGCGCGGCGGTAGACGCTCGCGGACAACGCCCCCTTTCTCATCACGCACCCACGCTCCCTATAGCGCTCTCATGAAGACGGAACGCCGCCACGAATTAGAAAAGAACCAACTGGCCGACTGGTTGGGGCATAAGCTTTCTTGGGCCGAGCAAAACGCCTCGACGCTCGTGGCCGCCGTGGTCGGCGTCGTCGTCGTCATCGGCGTCGCGGCCTATTGGCAAAACTCGCGCGCCGAACGTTCGCTCACCGCTTGGAACGAGTATTTCGACGCCGTCGAAAAGCGCGATCGGGTCGTCGTGGCGCAGGGGCTCGAAAAGGTGGCGGCGAACGACAGCGACATCGTGCCGGGCCAGATGGCCGAGATCCTCCTGGCCGACATCGCCATGAACGAAGGGATCGAACAGCTCAGCACCGATCGCGAAGGGGGCGAGAAACTCCTGAACGATGCGAAGAACCGTTACATGGCGGCGCGCAGTGCCGCGAGCGACCCGCGTTTGAAGGAGCGCGCCACACTCGGCTTGGCCCGATTCTTCGAAACGATGGGCCTGCTCGACGACGCGATCCGCGAATACAAGACGCTGGCCGATAACCCGCAGTGCCTGTACAAGCTCGACGCCCAACGGAAGCTCGAGTACTTGAGCATGCCCGCCACGATCGTGTTCGCCAAGGCATATCGCGATCGGAAGCCGGCGCCGCAGCCGGCCGGCACGAGCATGTTTAACCTCGACGACCTGAACAAGCTGCCGAAGAGCGAGGCCTCGTTCCCCGGCGCCAAGCCGAGCGCAACGGGCGCCGCGGCAACTCCGGCGGCCACAACTCCGGCGGCCGTGCCTTCGTCGACCCCTTCGGCTTCCGCAACGGCCGCACCGAGCGCAACCCCCACCGCTTCGGCAACCGCCAAGCCTAGCGCCACCGGCAAGTAATCCCGGCGCTTCGGCTGCGAACTTGGGGCGGCGTCTTTTCGTCTGCGTGACCTATGACGCTTCCCGACCCCGCGCTCGCCCCCGTCGACGTGACGGTCTCCGCAGAACACGCCGGCGTCCGTCTCGATTGGTTCATCGCGCAAACGTTCCCTTCGTATAGCCGCACGCACATTCGCAAGTCGATCAACGTGCAAGGGGTCCGCGTCAACGGCAAGCGCGCCAAGGCCGCGATGCGCGTAACCGCCGGCGACGTCGTCACCGTCTCGCTCCCCGAGCTGGCCCGCGAAGGCCCGCTGCCGGCCGCCATTCCGCTGGAAATTCTTTACGAAGACGACGCGATCGCCGTCATCAACAAGCCGCCGGGCATGGTCGTGCATCCGGGCCGGGGGCATTGGGAAGGGACGCTCGCCTCGGCCCTGCGCTATCACTTCGACGAGCTCAGCGAGTTCGGCGGCCCCACGCGGCCCGGCATCGTGCATCGGCTTGATCGCGACACGAGCGGCGCCATTCTCATCGCCAAAAACGACCGCGCTCACCAGCGCGCGAGCGACCAATTCGAAAACCGCACGGTGACGAAAGAGTACTTCGCCATCACGGCCGGCGTCCCCGACCACGATCGCGACCTCATCGACCTGCCGATCGGTCCGCATCCGTATCAGCGCGAAAAAATGGCCATCCGCCGCGACCATCCCGGCGCCCGCCCGGCGCAAAGCTTCTACGAGGTCGAGCGACGCTTCGCAGGTTACGCGGCCGTGCGCATTTTGCCGAAGACCGGCCGCACGCATCAGATCCGTCTGCACCTCGCAAGCATCGGCTGCCCCGTGCTTTGCGATCGGCTGTACGGCGGCCGCGCCCGCCTCACGCTCAGCGAACTCACGCAAGGCAAACAAAACGCCGTAAGTCATACCTCCGCCGAAGACGACGGCGACATTCTCATCGCACGCCAAGCTTTGCATGCGTTTCGGCTCACCATTCGCCATCCGCTCGACGATCGTGAACTCACCTTCGAAGCGCCGCTGCCGCAAGATATGCGGCGCACGCTCGATGCGCTGGGGCAATTTCGTGCCTTGCGTTAGTCGGGCTCGCTACGGAAAATTACTCCGTCGCTGTTTTCGCACCAAGGATTCGCAAATGCATCTGGCCAAGTATCTCGCTCGCACCGGTAAAGCGGCGCTCGGAGTCGTGGAAGACGAAATCATTCGCCCGCTCTCGCTCGCGTCCGGTCAATATACCACGCTCACGGAAATCCTCGAAGCCGACGACCCGGCCGACGCCGTGCGCTTCATGATCGACGACACCGCCGAACGCGTGCCGCTCAGCGCCGTCACGCTGCTGCCGCCGATCGACGACCAAGAAGTTTGGGCCGCCGGCGTCACTTACAAACGCAGCAAGGCCGCGCGGATGGAAGAGTCGGTCTCTTCGGCCACTGTTTACGACCTGGTCTACAAGGCCGACCGGCCGGAGCTCTTCTTCAAGTCGACCGCCGAGCGCGTCGTCGGGCACGACAAGCCTGTCCGCATCCGCAAAGACTCCAAGTGGAACGTCCCCGAGCCGGAACTCGCGCTCGTCATCGATCGCCGCGGCAACATCGTCGGCTACACCATCGGCAACGACATGAGCTCGCGCGATATCGAAGGGGAAAACCCGCTCTACCTGCCGCAAGCCAAGGTGTACGACGGCTCGTGCGCCCTCGGCCCCTGGATCACGCTCCCCGGCGCCATGCCCAAGCTCGAGCGCATCGAAATCCGTTTAGACGTGCTCCGCGCGGGCTCCATCGCCTATGAAGGCAAGACCACGGCCGCGGAAATCGCCCGGCCGCTCCCGTCGCTCGTCGAATGGCTCTATCGGGAAAACACGTTCCAATCCGGCGCGGTGCTCCTCACCGGCACCGGCATCGTCCCCGACGCCGACTTCACGCTGCTCCCCGGCGACGTAGTGAACATCTCCATCTCCGGCATCGGCACGCTCGCGAACTCCGTCGTGCAGCGTAAGTAACACGTGCGCAAATAGCACGTGCGAAGCTCATCAGCATTTAGCCGCGTTGCTTGTCAACGCGCGCACTCGGAGCGCGGAGACAAGCTCCGCGGCTAAATGTGATGTGAAGTTTACCGCTTCGCCTTCGTCACCGGCTTGTACTCGTGATTCCGCTTCGCCGTCACCACGGCCGACGTAATCTTGTCGGCTTCGCCGCCGGAGCGCGGATCGCGAATGTTCAACTTGTCGACGTTCTCCATCCCGCTGATCACTTGGCCGAACACCGTGTGCTTGCCGTTCAAGTGCGGCGTCGGCACGAAGCAAATATAGAACTGCGAACCTCCCGTGTTCGGGCCCGCATGCGCCATCGCCACCGTGCCGCGCTTGTGCGTACGCGCGTTCGGCAAGGTGCATTCGCAGTCGATCACGTAGCCCGGGCCGCCGGTGCCGGTCCCCGTCGGGTCGCCGGTCTGCGCCATAAACCCTTCGATCACGCGATGAAACGGCACGCCGTCGTAGAACTTCTTTTCCACGAGGCTGATAAAGTTGGCGACCGCGTTCGGGGCTTCGTCTTCATACAGTTCGATGACGACGTCTCCCTTCGTGGTCTTCAACGTCACTTGCGGCAGCGGCTCCGCGGCGGCTCCCTTTCCGGCACTCAAAGCGCAACCCAAAACGGTGATCAAAGCGGCAATGTGCCAAACGTGGTACGTGGCGACAATCGACATGGTAGACTCCTCTCCGTAGGCGTAACGAAACGATTTTTCGAACCGAAGCACGGCATTATATCGGCCCCGACGCGCCGTAGGCTATGGGGGTGCGCGATGTTTGCACGACCCGGAGCCGAGGTTCATAAACCCTTCGCCGACCCGCCGTTGCCGTCATGCCTTTGGTAAATATCGCCGATCTCGACGACCCGCGCCTCGCTCCCTATCGCGCGCTGAAGCAAACCAACGACACGGCCCGGCGCGGCCTCTTCATCGCCGAGGGAGGCAAGCTAGTCGAGCGCCTGCTCCGTAGCACGCTCGTGCTCGAATCGGTGCTGCTCAGCGAACCGCACGTCGCGCAGTTCACGCCGTTGCTCCCGCCGGAGCTTCCCGCATTCGTCATTGCCGACGACGCCGTCGATGCGCTGGTCGGCTTCAACTTCCATCGCGGCATCTTAGCCTGCGGCCGTCGCCCCGCGCCGCCGGCGCTGGAAACAGTCGTCGCCGGCCCGAAGTCGACGCTTGTCATTTGTCCCGACGTGCAAGACCCGGAAAACCTCGGGGCGATCGTCCGCATCGCGGCCGGTTTCGGCGCGGCCGGACTGATGCTCGGCCCGCATTGCGCCGATCCGTTCTCGCGCCGCGTGCAGCGCGTCTCGATGGGCAACGTCTACCAGCTCCCGATCGTCCCCGTTGATGACATAGTCGCCGCACTCGCCGAATTGCGCATCCGGCATGCGATGCCGAGTTGGGCCACGGTGCTCGACAGTGATGCCGAAGTGTTCGACCCGGCGGCGCGCCCCGGCAGCCCTGCGCGCCCCGATCGTTTGGCGATCGTCTTCGGCAGCGAAGGGCACGGCATCCCGCGCGAAATCATCAACGCCTGCGACCGCCGCGTGACGATCCCCATGCCCTCGGGCGTCGACTCATTGAACGTAGCCGTCGCCGCCGGAATTTTCTTGTACGAACTCACGCGTAAAGCATGACGCACGTCCGCAGAACAGAGTGCGCGCCAAGACGCTAAGACGCAAAGAACGCAGAGCAGACGCAGCAAGGGAGATGAGGGGGATGCGGAGGAGATATGGGGATGAGAAGGGACTGAGTTCCGACACGTTTGTTTTCTTGAAAGTTCTGTTCTAAGATCGCGCTCTGCTGCGCAATCGCTGCTAACGGCTACCTTCGCGGCGCAACCGCAACCACCCAACAGATCACTCTGAGTTCATCTCCCCGATCTCCTCCGTATCCCCCTCATCCCCCTTGCTGCGTCCGCTCCGCATCCCCTTTGCGTCCCCTTCGCGTCTTAGCGTCTTGGCGCGAACTCTGTAGAGAAAATGCGCTCTACGCGACAATATCCCGAATCACGCGCCCGTGGACGTCGGTGAGTCGGAAGTCGCGGCCGCCGAAGCGGTACGTCAGCGCTTCGTGATCCACCCCCATCAAGTGCAGCACGGTCGCCCAGAGGTCGTACACCGTCGACACGTTCTCGACCGCGTGATAGCCGAGCTCGTCAGTCGCGCCGTAAACGGTGCCGCCTTTCGCCCCGCCGCCGGCCAGCCAAACGCTGTAGCCGTACGGATTATGATCGCGGCCGTCGGAGCCTTGCGAGAACGGCGTTCGGCCGAACTCGCCGGCCCAGATGATCAGCGTCTCGTCCAGCAGCCCGCGCTGCTTCAAGTCTTTGATCAGCGCGGCGATCGGCTGATCGACGCTCATCGCCATGCCGCCGTGTCCCGCTTTAATCTGCCCGTGCTGATCCCAAGGGTTCGCCGGATTCCCGGCGCCGATTCCTTGGCTCAAGCAACTGAGCTCAATAAACCGCACGCCGCGCTCGACCAAGCGCCGCGCCGTCAGACACTGCCGCGCGTAGGCGGCCTTCTGCGGCTCCTTCGCGTCGAGGCCGTACATCTGCCGCGTCGCTTCCGTTTCCCCCGAAATATCGCACAGCTCCGGCACCGCCGATTGCATCCGATACGCCGTTTCGTAATTGCGCACGGCCGCTTCCACCGCCGCATCGCGTCCGGCCTGCGCCGCGAAATGTTTGTCGGCGTCTTTGATAAACGCGAGCCGTCGGCGCTGCAACGCGTCCGGCTCGCGCGGCGTGATGTCGCGCAACGCTTCTCCGGCGTCGGCTTTAAAAATCGACGCTTGGTACTGCGCCGGCAAGAAGCCGCTCGAAAAATTTGCCACGCCGCCGTGCGGCGGCACCGCATTACTGCTTTGCAACACCACGTAGCCCGGCAGGTCTCGATTCTCCGTCCCGAGACCGTACGTCGTCCAAGCCCCGGCGCTCGGGTAGCCCGCCAAGCCGAAGCCCGAGTGCGTGAAGTAATTCGCTTGCGCGTGCTCGTTGAACTTCGCCGTCATCGAGCGGACGACCGCCAACTCGTCGGCCAGTTCGGCGATGTGCGGGAACAGCTCGCTCACTTCCATGCCGCACTTGCCGCGCTTCTTAAACTCCCACTGCGTCGGCATCACCGTGCCGTTGTTATTAAACATCGTCCGATGCACGGGCACCGGCATCGGTTTGCCGGCCAGTCGCGCGAGCTCCGGCTTCGGATCGAACGAATCGACGTGCGACACGCCCCCCGACATGTAACAAAAGATCACATACTTGGCCTTCGCTTCCGGCCGCACGGCGACCCGCGTTTGCGGCGCCGGCGCGGCCAGCGCGCCATTCTCCGCCATGAGCCCCGCTAAAGCAGTGAGGCCGAAGCCGGTCGATGCGCTCGCCAAGAGTTCCCGCCGCGAGATCTGCGACTTACCGAACATAAATGAACTCCTTCATGTTGTAGAGCGCGTGCGCAAAGTCCTGCCAAACCCGTTCGTTCTTCAATCGATCCTGCGGTTGCACGTTGTGCGTCGTTCCGAGATCTGCCACGAACGCCAAGGCGTCCGACAATTCTTCCGCGCCGGGCTCCCGCGCGAATGCCGCCCGATACATCTGCCGCACCCGTTCCGCTTCGTCCTTCGCAGGCACGGCGAGCTGCGCTTTGGCCCAATACTTGGCCAGCTCGATGACGAGAACATCGTTGAGCATCGTTAAGGCCTGGCCCGGCACGTTGGTCACGTCGCGGGCCCCCAGCGTCGTAAACGGTTTCGGCGCGTCGAACGTTTCGAGGAACAACGGCAAGCTGTTGCGCCGAATCGACACGTACACGCTCCGTCGGGTTTGCAGTCGGGGCGGTTCGCCATGCGTGTAGCCCGGCCCTTCGTCGGGCGTTGGCTGCAACCGCCCGGCGACGGCGACGATCGAATCGCGGATCGCTTCCGCTTCGAGTCGCCGCACGCTCGCATGTGAGAGCAACAAATTCGACGGGTCATGCTTCTTCGCCAAAACGCTCGGCGTGCTATCGAGCCGAAATGCCCGCGAGAGCACCAGTTCGCGAATCATCCGCTTGAGCGACCAACCTTCTTTCACAAACTCCGTCGCCAAGTAATCGAGCAACTCCGGATGGGTCGGCTTGCGTCCGAGCTCGCCGAAGTTGTCGACGGTCGCGACGATGCCTCGGCCGAACACATAGTGCCACAAGCGATTCACGGCGACGCGCGCCGTCAGCGGATTCTCGGGGCTTGCGATCAACTCGGCCAATCGCAACCGGCCGGCATTCGCGCCCGCACTACTGGAGCTTCCGCTGGAAGTATCGACCAAGCTCGTGCTGCCCAGTCCTTCCAAATAGCGTCGCGGGACGACGTCCCCCAGCTTCTTATGGTCGCCGCGAATCATCAGCGGCTGATCCCAGCCGGCCGTTTCGACGACCCCCGGCGCACGCTGCGCCACCGGGATCTCCGCTTCGAGCTTCTGATACTCGGCGGCCAACTCGGCGACGCGCTTCGGCAACGCCGCCGGATCGTTCGGCAACACGCCGGTTTGCACGAGCGAATCGAGCAACAAGGCCTGATCTTCCGAAGCCCGCCCGTCGCGCCACGCTTCAATGGCCGCGCGGGCCAATGTTTGATAGCGGCGCGTGACGTCGTCGGTCGACTTCGCGGTAAAGCCGTTGAGTACAAAAGCGCCGGGTAAGTGCGGTTCCATATCTGCGGCCGGCGGCGTCTTCGTGTTGTGCAGCCAAATCTCGCTGATGCCGATAAACGAACGGCCGTCTTCCGGCGCCGGCGGCGGGTCTTTCGGCAACGCGCGACTGATGATCGTCAGTTCGTCGTTCGTCACCAGCTCGATGCGCGCCTCGAAGCCGCGCCAGAACGTAGTGTCCCACGTGAACCATTGCCGGCCCGGCTCGAGCGGCACCGAACTGATGTTATAGATGCCGCCGCGCGGCACAATGTAGTTTTGCAGAATCAGCCGCGCCGTGCCGTAGCCGCCGCCGACGATCCGGACGCTGATCGCATCATGGTCGACCATGAACGTCGGCGAGGTGAGCACCGCTCCGTGCTTCTGCGAGACGAGATGCGTATAAGCGCCGCTGGGCAGCACGCTGTCGACTACGCGCGACCCGTCGTGACTCACGGTCCAAGCGCCGGCCGCACTCACTTCGCGCGGCACCCCCGCCCCGGTGCCGCGCCATTTCGCAAACTCGGCGTCGTCGATCACAATCTTCTTCGCAACGTTCGCCTTCTGCAACTCGGCCCGCTTATTGGCTTCATCGACATAACGCTGCGCCACCTTGGCGATGGTATCGGCCGCGGCCTTATCGCTCCGATTGCGCGCCGAGATCCAAGGAAACAACGGATTGTCAAACCGCTTCCCCACCAAATCGACAGCGGCCTGGACGTGCGATTGGGCTTCTTTCCCTTTCTCTCCGTCTCCCCCTCTCTCTTTCTGAGCCGCGTCCTTCTTCGTCACCTCCGGCAAGGTCCGCAACCGCTGCGGCAATTCATCCAACGAGGCCAACCAAGCCTCGGCCAGCGCCGGCTGCAGCGCACGTTTAATCTCCATCAACCGCGCATCATGCTTATGCAACCGCTCCGGCAGATCGATCTGCACCTGCGTCGGCCTGGCCGCGGCAAACACCGGATAGAGCGCGTAGAAATCGGCCTGCGACAGCGCGTCGAACTTGTGATCGTGACACCGCGCACAGGTGACTGTGAGCGCCTGAAAACTCTTCATCACCACATCAATCTGATTGTCGGTGATCTTCACCATGTCTTCCAAGGGATCGATCGGTTGGAAGCCGTGCTCGACGAAGCGGAACTGCGCCGTGCCGAGAATCGATTCGTTGATGCCGAGCGCTTCGTTCCGACGCGGCTTCGGAAGCAGGTCCCCCGCCAAGTGCTCGCGCACCAATTGGTCGTACGGCACGTCGGCGTTGAGCGCGCGAATCAGATAATCGCGATAACGCCACGCGAACGGAATCGTCGGGTCTCCTTCGCTGCCGTGCGATTCGCAGAACCGCACCCAATCCATCCAGTGCCGCGCCCAATGCTCGCCGAAGCGCGGCGAAGCGAGCAACCTGTCGACGAGCGCCGTGTACGCCCTGTCTCGAATCTCCCCCTCTCTCTTTCTCCTCGTCTCCTCGTCTTGCCCGCCGGAGGGGGAGACTGGGAGACTAGGAGACAGGGAGCAAGCTAGAACGAACGCTTCCACCTCGGCATCGGTCGGCGGTAATCCGGTGAGCACGAACGTCACGCGACGAATTAACGTCCGCGGGTCCGCATCGCCGGCCGGCGGCAACTTGGCCGCTTCCCAGCGCGCCGCGAGAAAGCGATCAATCGGCCGCGTCGACCAGTCGGCGTTCACAATTTTCGGCGGCTCATGCGCCCGCGGCGGTTTGAATCCCCAGAATTTCTTAGCTCGCTCGGCGATCGTATCCGGCGCGGTCGCCGTCGTTTTATCAGCAGGCCACGGAGCGCCGGCGCGGATCCACGTTTCCAGCGCCGCGATCTCTTTGTCGGCCAACTTCGGCGACGGCTCCGGCGGCATCTCGAAGCTCTCGTGCTTCACCGCTTCGATGAGCAAGCTCTTTTCCGGGCTGCCGACGGCAATGGCCGGTCCGCTGTCGCCCCCTTTCAACAGGCCGGCGCGCGAATCGAGGCGCAGGCCGTTGTGTTCCTTCTTCGGCCCGTGGCACTCGAAGCAATGCTTCGCGAGCACCGGCCGAACTTCGCGTTCGAACTGCTCCAATGCTTGGGCGTTTGCGGCTTGCGGCGACGGCTCGGCTTTCGCTTCCGCGGCGCGAGCGCTCGGCACCGTCGCGCCAAGCATCAACAGCGCCACGGCGGCGGCGGAAATGTTCGCAATGTTCATCGGTCGCTCTTGTCCGTTAGACAGCTTCTTAAGCATTGAAACACTCGCTCGTAGCTCGCGCCGCTTCAACCACGAGCTTCGCAACGGCCGGAAACGCGCTCTCGGCCACGCGCGACTCGGGCCCGGAAATCGTGATGGCGCCGGTCGGGAAGCCGTGGCGATCGAGAATCGGCGCGGCCACGCAATGGACGCCGACCAACCCTTCGCCCCGATCGACCGCATAGCCGACGTTGCGAATCTGCTCCACTTCACGCAACATCGCGGTTCGCGAGCCGACGGTCGTCGGCGTGAAACGCTTGAAGCGGATGCGGTCGAGCAGCGCTTCGAGTTCGTCCTGCGGCAAGAACGCGAGAATGGCTTTGCCCGGGGCGCAGCTATACGAAGGGCAGCGGGCGCCGAGATCGGCCGAGTATTTGAACGGATGCGTCGCCAGCAGCTGTTCGAGGATCACCATTTCCGTATCGACGAGGCAGCAGAGTTGCGTCGTCTCGCCGACGGCGTTGCGCAACTTGCGCATTGGCTCGCGGGCACACTCGGCCAAGGTTCGTTCGCCGCCCCCTCCGCCGCGCGGAGAGCCCATCGCGAGCAACTTGCGCGTGGCGGTGAACCGCTTCGTCTCGGGGTTGCGATCCAAATAGCCGAGCTTCACCAAGGCGCGTGTGATGCGGAAGACGCTGGCCGCCGCAACGCCGAGCGCCGCGCTGAGTTCGGCGATCGTCGCTCCTCGCTCGCGTGCGGCGAGAAACTCCAACACGGCCAGCCCGCGCTCGAGCATGGGAACTTGCAGCGCTCGCTTATCGAGGGTGCGTTTCATGAAGTGTTTCCGAAGACTCGATCTAAGGCGGTGCGCGCAGCGCGAAACGTTTTCGCGAGCGGCAAATCGGCATAGGCGGGGAGCGGCGGCGGGGCGGTGTTTTCACCGGTGAAATGTTTTTCACAGGTGAAATTATAAAGGAGGCGAGCTGATATGCAACAGGATTCGGCCGCGGCACGATTCCGCGTGAAACAAGCCCCGTGCGCCTATTTCGGCAGCGCAAGCAATTCGGCGGGAATGGCGACGTCGACCCCCGCGGCGGGGATTTCTTGGCCCATGGTCCAGAGCACTCCTTGGGCGACGAGTCGACGATATGCCGACTTCTCCCAAGCTTTGTGGAAGTGCAAGCCGGTGAAGCCGAACGACCGGCCGCCGTCGGGACGTTGCCAAGCCCAGCCGATCATTTCGTCGACGCCGTCGATCGACACGGTGATAAGCGGCACGAGTGCCTCGCTCGCCTTCGGCTCACGCTTAAGCGCGAAGTAGTATTCGTCGCGGAGCTTCGTCGACACGACGCCGCGGACCACGGGATGCTTCGAGTCGGGAACCTGGATTGAGCCTTCGATCACGCGAAACTTCCGATCGGCCCCGCCGTGGCAAGCGCCGAGTAGTTGCACGAACGGCGCGATCTTCTTCGGGTCTTTGACGCCGACGCCCCAATGCAAGCCGGAGATGCCGCCGCCTCGAGCCGCGAGCTTCGCGAAGGCGTCGTAACGGCGCGGGTCTTCCACGACCCAACGTCCCCCTTCGGAGACGAACAGCACCACGGCGTCGGCCTTGGCAAGGAGCTCCGGTCCTTGCGGCCATTCGCCGTCGGCTTGCACGATCTCAATCTTCCAACCCGGCACGTCGCCGAGCAGGTGCTGCAAGATCCGCTGACCCGGCATGTACTCATGGCTCCCGGCCGCATGCCCGTCGGGCTTCTGGCCGAGTAGAAGGAGGGTCTTTACGGCAGGCTCGGCGGCGCAAGTTTCATTACAGAGGAACAGGGTCACCGAGAGGACAAGGAGACAATAAAACGATTTCATAAGTCCTGTCCCCATGCCTCTATGTCGCTGTGGTAAATCAAGGCGGAGCTACTCAAACGATCAGGCCCGACTGCGGATCGACGCCGATCCCTTCGACCAGCCGGACGAGGGCGTTGAGCACGATTAAGAGCGTGCTGGGATCAAACGCTTCGTCCAAGTCGGCCTCGTCGGCGTCGACGTCTTCAATCCGCTCGAATTGCATCACGTCGAACCGCGCGTTGCAGTTGGCGAGCTTCGCCAAGCGGCGGGTTTCATTTTCCGTCGAATTCTTCAACTCTTCCGCCAGCGCTTCCGCCTGCTCACGAATATCTTCGCCGGCGAGAAACGTAATCTCGAGCGCAGCATGATCGGTGCGCGATAGGAGCGTGATGGATTCAAAGCCGCCGGCTTCGTCAGCCTCGGGCGATTGCAACGTGTAGTGCTCGGGCAGTGCGCCGAGCGTTTGTTCGATTTGCTTGAGCAACGGTCGGCGCGATGCGTCAAACCACACGAAGTACGTGTCGCGCCAGCAGAATTGTTCGGTTTCTAAGTCATCCATGGCGCATTCTCGCACTCACGCGGCTTCGGACTCGTTCGTCGCATCCCTGACTCCGGCGTTGGTTATACCCGTCGCGAGTCGGGCCGGCAAAGTTGCTTTTGGCCGGCTACAATTCGGGTCTGATTCGGCGCTCCCTGCGTCGTTCGACTCATTCCAGAGCAGGCCGAGACGATGGAACCACGCGGATTGATCTTTGATCTCGACGGCACGTTGGCCGACACGATGCCCGTACATTACGAAAGCTGGGTCGACACGCTGGAACCGCTCGGTTTGACGCTCGACGAAGATCGCTTTTACGCACTTGGAGGGAAGCCGACCGTCGTCGTCGCGCAGTTGCTCATCGACGAAGCCGGGCTGAAGCTCGATGCGATGGAACTCACCCGCGAAAAGGAAACCCGCTACCTCGACCGACTTGCCGAAGTGACCATCATCGAGCCGATTGCCGAGGTGGCGCGAAACCATCGGGGAAAGATACCGATGGCCGTCGCCACCGGCGCCTTGCGAGATGTGGCCGAACAGACCTTGCGGTTGATCGGCATGACGGACTGGTTCGACGCGCTCGTTACCAGCAATGATGTGACGAAGCATAAACCCGACCCGGAGATCTTCCTCGAATCCGCCCGCCGGCTCGGCGTTTCGCCGCAACTTTGCCGCGTTTATGAAGACGCCGATCTCGGGCTCGAAGCGGCTCGGCACGCGGGCATGGAATCGGTCGACGTCCGCACGGTTTATCGCCCGCGGCGGATCACGGCCCGCTAAGGCCGCACGCATTTAACGGCTGCGCCACCAAAGGCTTTCCGGCAGTTCCAGCGCCGCCACGGCCTCGGCAATATCGCGACGAAAGCGAATTGCGTCGTTCGGGTAGCCGGCGGTCGGCGCAAGGCCCGGCACGCGGCTTTGCCAGAACGTGTTCCAAGCATGCATCGCCGTTTCACGGACATACTTGCACGTCATCGAGGCGAGCGCGGCCGGCAGGCTTCGTTCGCCGCCGACCCGAAAGCCGATTTCGACGCGCCGCTCACCATCGCGAACCCGATAGACGCTCTCGGCCCGCGACTCGCGCACAGTCTGCAGCAGTCCGTCGAATACGTGTTCCTGCAAGGCCGCGGCATAAGCATTGCGGCCGCCGTGCTTGTCGCAAGCAATCCGCACTTCTCCTGCCTCGCAAAGGTCGAGCAGCGACCGCACGAGCCGCAGAGATTCTTGCGTCAGTAAGGTACTTTTGTTGTTCAAGCGTCCCACTTCCGAGTTAAACGTCTCGGGAAACACCACGCGCGAACGGACTGCCAGGAGCTGCACATCGGCAGCGACGAAACCCGCGCAAAGCCGCTCGGCCGCAGCTTCGATATCGGTCGGCGCACAGGCCAGAGGCAGCGCGAAGTCGGCGCCCGCATGCCACGGCAGATGCGGCGTCTGCGTGCGGCAATCGGCATCGAGGGCTTCGAGTAGCGCATGCAAAGTCGGCGGTTGTAGCCCGCAGCATGCCAGTGCCGCGCGCACGCCGCACTCGAGCGCCGCGAGGCCGTCGGTCGACGTATACACGACCTTCGAATCGGCCAGCCAGAGCCGGCGATCGGGCCGTGCCGAGCGGCGCGGCAGCGCGGTGACCGTCTTCTTCAGCCGCACGTACAAGCACGTATCAACCGCCGTGTCCGGCACCTGCCAGAGTGTGGCGGTGATCACGAGCGGACCGAGGTTTGGTCCGTAGCCGGCTTCGTCGGTTCCAATTAGGTAAGCCACGGACTAACGCTCGTCGGCAGAAGATGCTCCGTCCTACTTCGACGCCTAGCATGACGAACGCGTCACTCAAACGTCAAGTAGCCGAAGCCTTCCGGCCGCACCGCCGTGGTTGCGGGAAACGTCCAACTTTGCAGTCCCACGAGCGGCGAAATCCGCTGAATACCGACGGCCCAGGCTTCCCCTATCGCAGGCCGTTTCTCGGCGAGCTCGCGCCAGGGGATAGCCGCTTCGACAACCCAGATCTCGTCGTCGCCGCCGGCTGCGACAAACCATTTCGGATCCCAAGTCGGATCGTCCCAGCACGATTCGGCGGTCCAACCGCGGCAATCGACGGCGAGTCGATAATAGGTCGCATAGTCCCGATCCGTGTCGAGGTACACCTCCACACGATCGTGCGGCGCGAGATCGGCGTCGCGCTGCCGCACTCCGGCCGGAAGCGGCGCGGCGGGACCGGTCCGACGGCAACGGATTGCGACGTACAAGTATTCATCGTCTGACGCGATCCAGACGTTCGCCGGCCAGGCGGCATCGTCGCCCAGCGGGCTCGCCAGAGTGATCGGCGGCGCGCTGCGCCAAACCGCGTCGTCCAATCGACCGTCGAGCACGGGACGTTCCCCGGCGCGCGGAGCCGCCAACATGCGCCGCTTCGGCAGCGTGCCGCGGGCCAGCGCCAATTCGTCGCTTGCCGCAGCTTGCCAAGCCCCCTCGGCCTGGGTTCGAGCAAATTCGTCGTAAAACTGTTCCGCTTCGGCGGCTTGTCCCAGCGCGCGTCGCGCGGCGGCCGTCGGGAAGCCGATCTCCGGCGCCGCGTGCGCCGTCGGATCGCGCTGCGCGTAGTACGCGCTCAGGGCCAGCGCGCGACGGCGGCGCGCGAGCGGATCGGCCGCTCCGGCCAACAGCGGCTCCGCGAAGCGGCCGCCTGAAGGTTCCGCGGCCGGCGCCGCTACGTCTTCCTTTAAGAGATCCGGTTCCTTCCCCAACAGCCTTGCCGCAGGCGTGGCCACGATCGGCGCATTTGTGATCGTCGGAGCGCTGGCCGCCACGGTAATGTGCAATTTGTCGAAGTTCGCCGTCTGCGGCGGCGCCTCGCCGGAGCGCTGGGCAAGAGTCGATGCTTCTGTCGGTTCCGCGGCCTTGATGCTCGTTAGCTTTGGTTCTGTGGTCGTCGGCGCCGTCGTTGCTTCGTCCGCTTTCGCCGTTGACTGCGGTCCTAAGTCCTCCAGAGTCCGCCGAAGCCGGCGATCGGCTTCGCCGGAAGCAAAATACTGCGTCATGCGCCGCAGTGCCGCGTCGGCCGAACGATGTTGCGGATAGCGCGTGAGCAGGAGTTCGTAGGTTTCACGGGCCGCTTCCCAGCGACCGCGCAGCCGGAACGACTCGGCTAAATGAAACACCGTGTCGCCGGCGGCCGTTTCGTCTTGGCCTGCCGTAAGCGCCCGGATCTGATCGAGCAAACCTGCTCCGACGGCGCCGCTCCGCTGCATCACGATCGCTTCCAGATTCCGTTGCCGCTCGGCCGTGCGGCGCATTCGCACGCGATTCTCAGCATCGTCAATCGCAGCCGGCCGTCGAGCGTCGCCGCCGATCGGAAGTTCGATCCCCGCGAAAAGCTCGCGCGGCGCCGCGGCGGAAGCCGTGCGGTTCCACACCATCCGGCAGGTCATCAACAACGGACGCGGCGTTCGTTCGTCATGCACCAGGCTGCGAAACCGCTCGCTGAAGTCGTCGAGCGAAAGCGCCGTGCGGGCCATCACTTGGTCGCGCTTCAACGAGATCGAGCCGGAGGTTTGTCCCGGCTCATAGCCGAACGCTTTGCGAGGTTGCCACGTCGCCAAGCCGAGGTGCTGGATCTGTTCGGGAAATCGCGCCGGATCACCGGCCGCTTCCACGGCCTGTAGTACCAATTGATGTAGTAAGTGCGTCGTCGGCGCGTCGCCGCGCGGCGACGGTCCGTGCGTCAACACGACATCGGGGCGCCACATGCGCAGCATGCGCACGAGATGCGCTTCGGCAAGTTGCACACCGGCGGCGGGCTCTCCCGCACCCCAAGCCGCGAGTACCGTTTCCGCCGCAGGTTGCAGCGGCTGCTGACGAAGCGGAAAGGCCCAACTTTGCGAACCGCTCGCCGCTCCCAGTGCCGACACTCCCTCCAGATACCGATCGTGCGTGGGTGCACCGTCGTCAACGCCGGGTTCGACGTCGCGCCGACCGAGCAACGTTACGGCGGTGCGATACCCTTCTTCCGCGGCGGCAAGTGCCAACAATTCGGCGGGCATCGATTGCGGATCGGCGAAGCAGGCCCAGAGCGCCGGACGCTTCTCGCCGCGCGATTGCTTGCTCCAAGTGCGGCCGCCGTCGTCGGTCGCCAAGATCACGCCAAGCGCGCCGACGGCGATGCCATGTTGTTCGTCGAGAAAGGCGACGTCGTTGAGCGGCAGCGGTTGACCGGTCGGCAAGAGTTGCCAACTCGCGCCGTCGTCGGCCGAATGCAGCACGACGCTCCCCGGTGCGCCGACGATCCAAAGTTTGCTTCCTTGAGTGGACTCGCACACGGCCAGCGCACGCCAATCGCATTGCGCGCCGGGACCTTGTGCGAGGTCTTGTCCCGGCACCTGCCAGCTCCGTCCAGCATCCGTCGAACGTTGCACAAGTCCGCCGTCCCCGACGAACCAGCCGCGCCCATTGCTTGAGATTCTCAAATCGCGCACCGACCGCAAACCGAACGCCGCCGCAGGGGTCGCTTGCACCAAACGATTCTCCATGCGCACGACCCGACCGCGCCCATCGGCACACACTGCTTCGGCCGGCGAAAGAAAATCGGCCGCGGTAACTCCGGCAGGCAACTGACCTCCGGCGCCGCTCCAGGTCTTGCCGCCGTCGCGCGTGAAGAACACGCCGCCCGTCGACAGCGGACTCACGTCTCCCACGGCCCAACCTTCGCGAAGATTATCCATGTGGATCTTTCGCAAGAGCGGCACGAGCGCCGTCGGCTCCGGCTGCCAGTTTGCTCCGCCGTCGGTCGTGCGTAGAACGACGCCGCGCGAGCGATGGACATAAGGGTCGTAGCCGCCGCCGACAATCCAGCCGTTGCGCGCATCGACGAAATAGATGCAATGCAGCCGGCAATCGACGCCGGACGCTTGCGGAACCCAAGTCGCGCCGCCGTCGGCCGTGTGCAGCACCACGCCATGATCGCCGCAGGCCCAAGCTTGCGAGGCGTCGACCAGCGCGATGCTCGACAGTTCGGCGTCCTGCCGCCAATCGACGGGCACCGCCCCGTCGGCAGTCGGAACGTCGGAAAAACAGGCAGAAACAAGGGCCAAGGCCGCGATGATCAACGTAGGGTTTCGCATGGTGCGGGAGTCTAACGAGGGGCGGGTAACGGGAGAATAGGGGTGCGGAGTTAGGGGCGAGTAATCGGGGGTGAGGGGTGAGTAGAAGAGGCGGTTGATCGGGCAACGGGCGCGGCCTTCCCATGTCTCTACTCCCCCCTTGCCCCTGGCCCCTTACCCCTTTTCCCGCCGGCATCGCCGGCGGCTCACATTCGTCTAGGGTCGCTTCGCGCGTCTCGCTATACTCCCCCGGTTATTTTGCGCGACGAACGATGGATCGATTCGTCGGCGGCCGTAGTTCATGGAGGAACACGCGATGCGCCCAGGCCTTCGCGCTTTCAAACGTTTGGTTGTCGTCGGACTCTTCGTCTTGGCGGCGTACGGTTATTACGCGGCGCGCAGTCATGCGCCTCAAGCGATGGGGGAAGATGCGCCGCGGAGTACGCTGCGCATCGGCGCACCGCGCCCCAGCGCGACGCCGCAGCAACAGGCTGCGCCGCCAAGGCAAGCGCCTGCCCCGGCAAACGTTCCGTACACGGCATCGTCCGGCGGCGGCTCGCGTTTGTCGATTCGTCCCGCCGCGCCGACCTCGCCTCCCGTCGCCCATCCCGCTCCTGTTGCAACACAGCCACCTTCGACTCTCATCGCGCCCGCACAACCTTCCGTATCGCAAGCGCCTGCGCTGCAACCCGCCCTCGCGCAGCCTCCCGTGCTGCAAGCTCCCAGCACCACGGCCGCGGCTCCTTCCGGCGCTCCGCTACTTCTCACGCCTGCGAATCCTGCTCCTACCGCGCAGGCGATTCCGCCGGTCGCGATGCCGGAAGTCGCCTCACCACAACTCCTCACACCGCCGCCGATCGCCGATACTGCAACGCTCAGCAATACGGCGACGCCCGACGACACCGCGACGCCCCTCGCGCCTTCCGCACCCCTTGCACCCGTCGGCCCGGCGATCCGTCCGCTCGTGCGCGGTGCGGGCACACCGAACGGTGCCGCAACGCAAACGCCCGGCGTCGTCGTCAGCGACGCGCCGGCCGACGCCGTGACGATCGCAGGCGACGGCACCCTCTCCGATGCTCCGGCGATGACCGATCCCGCCGTGCAAGAGCCGCAACTCACGACGCCCGCTCCGCAACTAGCAGCTCCCACCATCAAGAGCGCGGCGCCTGCGTTGCCTTCGCGCGACGTCCCGTCAATTGCTGCGCCTTCGATCGCGGCACCCGCCAACACACCGACGCCGTCCGCAGTTCTACCCCCGATCGCCGTGAAGCCGTTGCCGGCCGCTCCGACGCCCGTCGTCACTACGCCGATGACGTCAACGCCGGAAGTGATGTCGCAAACCGTCGATGCCGCCCCCGCCGAACTGGCGCTCGACACCGTCGCCGCCGATCCGACTCGATCGCAGCCGCTGACGCTCGAGCCGGTCGATTTCAACGGCGTGCTGCTCGGTGAAACCACGCTCGATGAAGTGCTGCAGAGCTGGGGACAACCGCTGGCCCGCGGCGGCGAAGGAGCCAATGCCAGGCTCAAGTATCAAATCGATCCGTTCGCAGGGGTCGAAGTGTCGTTCATCGGCGGCAAGGCCACGGCCGTGGTGGTCGACCTCGGCGACATGTTCTCGCCGGCCGACGTCGCCAAAGAACTCAACCTCAAACTCGAAGACACCGTCGCCGTGGAAGACGCCGCGGGCAACGAGCTCGGGCTCGTGTTTCCGGAGCGCGGCGTTTCGATGCGCTACGAAGACGGCGCGGCCGAACCGAAGGTCGCACAGATCGGCCTCGACCAAGTATCCGCTCGTCCGTTTGTCATGCGCGCCGAACGCCGACGCATCGAGCGACCGACTTCCGCGCTAATCGACTTGGCCACGGCCCTGAAGCTCAACCCCGAAGAGGCCCGCGCCCATTGGCTGAAGAGTCGCATCCTCGCGGCCGCCGGTCGCCCGCGCGAAGCGCTCGCTTCCGTGGAAACGGCGCTCCGACTCGATCCCAAATCAGCCGAGTATCTCCTGACGCGCGCCGGGCTCTTGGCCGATCAAGGACTTTTTGAAGCCGCCTTGAAAGACAACGAGACGGTGATCAACGGCACGCAAAAGCTGGCCCACTATCAGGCCCGCGCTTGGCGACAACGGGGCGACCTGCTGGCCGACGGCCCCGCGCCCGACTCGCAACAATCGCTCGACGCCCACACGCGAGCTATGCGAATCGCCGAAACGCTCTACGACGATCCGACGACGCTGATCCGCCGCGACGCGAAGCAAACTCTCATCGAAGCGCATTTGGCGATCGCCGACGACGTGGCCTGGGGCGACTTCCAAGCCAAAGAAGCGGCGACGGCGCGCTGGCTCGTGAAGGCCGAAAACCTCGCGAAGCAAGGCATCTTGGAAGATCGTCTATCGCCCTATCTCATTCTGGAAGTTTACCAGCGCGGACTCGGAGCCTGCGTCGGCACGCCCGGCGCGGTCGATCCGCTCGATTGGGCCGAGCGTTTGGAACGCACGACGGCCGCGGCCCTGCAAGATTGCAAAGATCCGCTGAAGCGCCGGCAGATTCAGTTTGAAGCCGGCCTCGGCCTCTACGACGCGCTGCAAGCCTTGCACGCTCGAGGGGACGTCGACAACGCGCTCCGCTTCGGCACCGTCGCCGTCGAGATGATTCAAGCCGGCCGCGTGGGGCGCGACGAAGCCCCGAACGACGCCTATCGCTTCGGACGACTCTACTTCCGCATCGGCTCGCTCTATGCCGTGGCGAAGAACGATCATAAGCAAGCCGTCGAGTGGTTCGATCGCTCCGCGCCGCTCTTAGAACGACCGCTGGCCGATGCCGCCGCGGCCGATCGTGGTCGCCAAGGGGAAACGCTCGTCAGCATGGGCCTCTCCTATTGGACCATCGGCAAGCGCGAACGGGGCTTGCAACTCACCGACCTTGGTACCCGCTTCATGCAACGAGCGGTGAGCGAAGAGACGCTTGCGCCCGACGCCATGGGCGTGGCCTACTCGAACCTCGCCGTGATGCACGACGGCCTGGGAGACCAAACCACGGGCCGACGCTTCCACGAAATGGCGGCCCGCGCCGAAGCCTCGGCACCGACGCTGCAACAAGGCGGGACGATCCGGCGCTAGTTGTAGGGAACGCCCTCTGTGGCGTTCCGCCGAACAGACAACTCACATCGCTACCGTGCTTAGCCCGGCCGTCCCCGGCCGGTGCAACGTCAGCGCCCTGTTTTGCGCCCTAAGCTGCGCCGCAGCACCGATTTTCTGCGCGCCGTGCGCATTCTGTTGCGCGCGGCTACCGGTTCGTTTCGAACCGACTGCGCACTAAAGCGACCGACCGCGACCACTCGTCGTCGCGCGATCGAGCATGTCGCCGCCACGTTGCCGTAGCCGCCGGAGGATTCTCGCAAAAACAGCGATCTCGTTCGTCGTCGCCGAACTACTTTTCGTCGTAAGTCGAAAAAGGTGCAGACAACTTACGTCGACGCGCTTCGCAGCGCTGCGCACAACGGCCGGCGGCTCGTGCGCGGCCTTGTTGGTAAGCGCTCCGACGCGCACTACCGGCCCCTGTTAGTGCGCTGCGCACTATTTCACGTCGACGTAAGTACCAAATCCGCGCGACGAGTTAGAGCAAAGTGGTAGGCACACTCCGTGTGCCGTCGGGCGCCAAATCACGTCGCTTTCAGCTACTGCGTAGGGTGGGTCGAGCAAAGCGAGGCCCACGCGGAATCGACGTCGCCTTTCCGCGTGGGCCTCACTCCGTTCGACCCACCCTACGCGAACAGACTCCGGTCGCTCACGCTTTCAGCACACTTCTCCTGTTTATCTCCCATATCCCCTTTCTCATCCACCTTATCTCCCTTTCTGGAAGAACGTCAAAAGAGTTTCTGCGGGCGGCACACGGAGTGTGCCTGCAACTTTCGAATTGCCAAAGATCACCCTGCAACGTAGCGAAACGGCAGGGCGATCTCCAGGCGATTTTTGGCCGGCCCCGCGCCGCTCAAGACTACGCCCCGCGAACCCGACACACGGCCAATCTCAGGCTTGACACCGCATCTATTTGCATATACAAATAGAAGAGCTTCGTGGGACGCCGGGCAAACGATCCAAACATGACCAAACCATCCGTCGACATCGAATCGATCGCCGTTTCGTGCATTGCGGGCCGCTTAAGGGCTCTCAATCGCGTGGTGACGAATCTCTACGACGATGCGCTCCGCCCGCTCGGCGTGAAGATCAGCCAAGGGAACATTCTCGCCATCACCGCTAAGCTCGGCACCGCTCGGCCGGCGGAAGTTTGCGAGATGTTGCAACTCGATACCTCGACCTTGAGCCGCAACGTCGAGCGCATGGTCGCCAACGGTTGGTTGGAGATCGTGCCCGACGACGGCGACGGCCGCTCGCAGCCGTTTCGTCTCACCGCCGAAGGGCGCCGCCTGATGGAAAAGGCGATTCCCGCCTGGCAACGAGCCCAAACACAAGCCAAGAAACTGTTAGGAGACGACGGCCTCGCGCTGCTCAACGCCGCACTGAAACGAACCCGAGCGACGCCCGATTGATTTGAATCTCGTCCTCAACGTCGGATCGCGCCGCGCAGGGTAGGTCGCGCAAAGCGGGGCCCACGCGGCACATCGCGGCGTCCATTCCGCGTGGGCCTCACTACGTTCGACCCACCCTACCCTGCTTCGTTCGATCCACCCTACGGTAACTTCTAAAAGCGAGCCCCTGCATCGCCGCCCGTTTTTTTGCGCACTTACTTGTATATACAACTAACGGAGCCTGCCGATGACTTTGATTCCCGACGTGACGCCGCTTGCCGCAGCCGGCTCCCATGATGCCGCGCATTCCGCTTCCCCAGGGTCCTTCGCGGTGGGCATTGCCGCTCCTCGCGATCGTCCGGCCTATGTTCCCGGCTTCGACGGCTCGTCGCCGCTCGACGCCGCGCGGCTCCGGCAGCTCGCCTTGGAGTGCGGAGCCGACGACGTCGGGCTCGTCGAACTCTCACGGCCCGCCCTCGACGACCAACGGGCCGATATTCTCCGCTGCTACCCCGGCACGAAGGCGCTCCTGACCTTCGTCTGCCGGATGAATCGCGAACCGGTTCGCAGCACGGTTCGCTCCGTGGCTAATGCGGAGTTTCACGCGACCGGCGAAGAGGTGAACGACGTCGCCCGCGCGATCGTCGCCGCCTTGCAGCGAGCCGGCATTCCGGCCGTCAACCCGCCGATGGCCTTTCCCATGGAGGCGGAACGATGGCCCGAAAAGATGTGGGTCGTCTCGCATAAGCCGGTCGCCGTGGCGGCGGGCTTGGGAATGATGGGCATCCATCGCAACGTCATCCATCCGAAGTTCGGCAACTTCATCTTGCTCAGTACGGTGCTGCTGGGCGCCGAAGCAAGCGAATACGGCGCGCCGCTCGACTACAACCCCTGCCTGGAGTGCAAACTTTGTGTCGCCGTCTGTCCGGTCGGAGCCATTTCGCCCGACGGTCGCTTCGACCTCGCCGCCTGCTATACGCACAACTACCGCGAATTCATGGGAGGCTTCGGCGATTGGATCGAGCGACTCGCCGATGCCAAGAGCGGCCTGGCCTACGGCGCTCAAGTGCCGGTGTCGGAAACCGTTTCGATGTGGCAGAGCTTGGCCTTCGGCCCCAACTACAAGTCGGGCTACTGCATCGCCGTCTGCCCGGCGGGAGACGACGTCATCGGGCCGTTTCAGACGAGCCGGGGCGAGTTCTTGCAGGCGACCGTGAAGCCGCTCCAAGAAAAATCGGAGACGGTGTATGTGGTGCCGGGCTCCGACGCCGAAGCGCACGTCGCGCGACGGTTTCCACACAAGCGACTCAAGCGCGTGCGCGGCAGCTTGATCCCGCGCACCATCGCAGGCTTCTTGAGCGGCATCCGCCACACGTTTCAGCGCGAACAATCGGCGGGCCTCGAAGCCGTGTATCACTTCACATTCACCGGCCGCGAACCGCACTTGGCTACGGTCACGATCCGCGACCGCACGGTCACCGTCGTCGACGGCCACACCACGGAGAAGCCGAACTTCCGGCTCACCGCCGATTCCGACACGTGGCTCGGCTTCCTCGCCAAAGAGCGCAGCCTCGTCTGGGCCTTGCTGCGCCGCAAGATCCGAATCAAGGGCTCGCCACGACTGCTCGTCGCCTTCGGAAAATGCTTCCCTTCCTAAGGCGTCACTATCACACACTAGCCCCGAAGCGCAAGCGAGGGGACATTAGGGCATTGCAATCGTCACCGCCGCGACCGAGCCGTTCTTCTTCAGGTCGGTGCTAAGCTGCAACTTCACTTCGAGCTTCACACTTTCGAAGCCGGCAACCGTGGCCGTCAGCGGCGAACTGTAACCATAGCCGGGCTCCGTGACGACAATCTTCTTGATCTTGCCGCCGTCGACGACCGCGTAGGCCGCGGCATCTTTGTGCGACCAAATCTCGCCTCCTTGCGGCCGGAAGCGATAGAAGTTGGAAACTTCGTCGAGCCGGTCGTTCGAAATGCCGTGCGGCGCGAGCACGCTCATCAAGGCCTGCTTGTTCTTGCGGGCTTCGTCGCCGCTCGGCGGCCCGCCGCGCGACGGCGTGACGCCGCTGAACGCTTGGCGAAACACCTCTTGCTTCACACCCAACGCCGCGGCGATGAGAATCGTCGGCCGGCCGAAATCCTTCCGGCGATCGATTTCATGCCCGCCCGAAAAAGTGACCGGCACTTGCGTCTCGGCGCCGTTCAACTGCGCGGCGCATCCCACGAGCCCGCCCGTGAGCCCGCCGACCAGCAACACCGACCACACTTGCCACGACCACGACGGCACGAACATGGGACCACTCCAGCACGAGAAGATACAAGCGAAACCGCACGCCCCCAGCTCATAGAAACGTACGGGCCGGCCGACGGCTACGTGAAATCCGCTCCGAATTTCGCCTGCTCCGGGTGTTTAGGCGTCGGCCATCGGCGACTATGCTATCCGCATCCCGGAAACGCCGCTCCCGGCCCGTCGCTTCACCCCCTTCCGCCTGAGGAACGCGCACCCATGCCTCACTTTACGATCTCCGGTCACACCACGTCGTTTCTCCTGCTGAGCCTGTTGGCCGTCGCCTCCACGAGCGCCGCCGAATCGAAGCCGCTCGCGAAGGGAGACCGGATCGTGTTCTTCGGCGACTCGATCACCCAAGGGGGCGCAGGCCCGAACGGCTATATCTCGATGCTCCGAAAGATGATCAACGACAAACATCCCGACCTCGGCATCGAGTGCATCGGCGCGGGCATCAGCGGCAACAAGGTGCCCGACCTGCAAAAGCGCGTCGAGCGCGACGTGATTTCTAAGAAGCCGACGATCGCCGTGATCTACATCGGCATCAACGACGTCTGGCACGGCGAAAAAGACCCGGCCCGCGGCACCGACCCGGAGCGCTTCGCCGCCGGCCTGAAGGAAGTGATCGGCAAGATCCAGACGGCCGGCGCCCGCGTGGTGCTCTGCACGCCGACCTTGATTGGCGAAAAGAAAAACGGCGGCAACGCACTCGACGCCAAGCTCGACCAATACTCCGACATCAGCCGCGGCCTGGCGAAGGAACTAGGTCTGCCCCTCTGCGACCTACGTAAAGCGTTCGTCGATTACGTGGCCGAACACAACCCGGACGACGCCGAAAAAGGCATCCTCACGGGAGATCGCGTGCACTTGAACGGCGCGGGCAACAAACTCGTGGCCGAGACGATGCTGCGGACGTTGGATCCGTAAGAGGGTGCCATTGCGGCGCGCCTACACACCTCCCGTTTGGTCCCCTCGCCCCGACGGGCATCCGGAGCCGGCGCATCATGCGAAACGCCAACGGCGTTTCACAACAAAGCCCAGGGTCGCGCGAGCGCACCCTGGGGATGCCCACCCATCCCGCGAAACATCCGGAACCCTGAAAGGGTTCCACATCACGTTGCCGATCACCATTTGAAACCCCGTTGGGTTGTCGGAGCGCTCGTGCATCGTCCTCGTTCAATGCAGATCGCCGTTCAATCCCAGGCGTAGCGTTCGTCGAGTTCCACACGATACTTCGCACAGATCCGCCGAAACTCTTCTTGAAACGTCTCGGTGCGATGATGTTCCATTTGCCGAGAGACGTATGACTTCACGGCGTTGACGTGAGCCGGACTCAAGGAGAAAGCTCCGTACCCTTGCTGCCAGGAAAAACCTTTTAAGGCGGCAAATTCTTTCTTCACCCATTTTGTCGATTCGCGTTTCAACTCGCGAATCAATGTGGAGACGTCGATCACCTTTCCGAGGCGGCAAAGAATATGCACATGATCGGCGGTGCCGCCGATGTTGATTGCCGGAGAGCTCTGTCCCTCACAGATGCCCGCGAGATAGGCGTGCACTTGCCGGCGTTCTTCGTCGATTTGGAGCCATGGCCTGCGTTCCTTCGTGAAAAAAACGCAGTGGACATAGACTTGCACCAGTGACTGCGGCACGGCGAAATCTCCAAAATCGGATCAATGACTTCGGCAAAGGCAAAAACGCCGAAGGCGTTTAACATCAAAGCCCAGGGTCGCGCAGCGCACCCTGGGTTGGAATGTCCGGTACGAATTTAATCCGGAACCCCGCAGGGGTTCCACAATGCGCGTCGTAAATGTCGACGATTTGTTGAACCCTTACAGGGTTCCGAAATCATGCGCGGAGGGTCGGACGTAACCCAGGGTGCGCTAACGCGACCCTGGGCTTTGTTATGAAACCCCGTCGGGGTTTCCGAAACGCGAATGCAATCCGCGCACGTTGCTACCCCCACAACTCCCGCACCGCTTTCCCCTTGCGTCTTCCGTCGCGTAGAACGGGCGTTTTTCCACGTCGAACGCCGTGGCCGGGCTGATGCCCATTGCCGTAAAAATCGTGGCGTGCAGGTCCGTCACGCTCACGGGGTTTTCGATCGCCGTGAGCGGGCGTTCGTCGGCCGTTTTGCCATAGACGAATCCGCGACGCATCCCGCCGCCGAACATCACGACGCTCGAGCCGGCTGTGAAGTGCCGGTGCTGACCGTAGTGTTTCATTTCGGTGATCACGTCGGTCGGCGCCGTCGCTTGGTCTTTGGCGTTGGAGCCCGGTTTCCCTTCGATGATCATGTCGCGGCTGAATTCGCTCGCGACGATGATGAGCGTCCGGTCGAGCAGGCCGCGAGCTTCGAGGTCGAGTACGAGCTGCGCGATCGGGGCGTCGATTTCCTTTTTCATTCGCACAAGCGTTTCGTGCCCGTCTTTGTGCGTGTCCCAATGGAGAAACGGCACGTATTCCGTGGTCACTTCCACGAACCGGGCCCCACTCTCGACGAGCCGCCGCGCCAAGAGGCAGCCGCGCCCGAAGCGGCTGGTGTCGTACTTCGCGTAGCTTTCCTTCGGCTCCAGCGAAATATCGAACGCCTCGCGCTCTTTGGCCCCGAGCAAACGATACGCATTCTCCATCGAGCGCAGCAGCGACTCTTGCTGGAAATCGCTCAGGTAGTCGCGCTGCTGCGAGCCGTCGATGAGCTTTTTAAACAGCTTGTTGCGATTCTCAAACCGGCCCGGCTCCATTCCCTTCGGCGGGCGCACGGATTGCGCGGCCTCTTCGGGATACGGCAGATTCATCGGCCCGAACTCGTTGCCGAAGAATCCGGCCGTGGTGAAGGCCTTGAGCTCTTCTTGTTCGCCGACTCCCTCGAGCCGTTGCCCGATGTTGATGAACGCCGGCATCACCGGATTGCGCGGGCCGAGGACCTTCGCCATCCAAGCCCCCAAGTGCGGGCAGGCGACCGTTTGCGGCGGCACATAGCCGGTGTGCCAATGATATTGATGCCGCGAGTGGAGAATGCTGCCGAGGTCGGGCTGGAAGTGCGAACGCAAGAGCGTCGCGCGGTCCATGACTTTCGCCGTCTGCTCGAGGCCCGCGGTGATTTTGATGTTGTCGACCGCGGTGTCGATCGCCGGGAACGTGCTCAGCACGTCGGCCACCTTCGTACCGACCTTGAACGGGCTGTAACGCTTCGGGTCCCACGTATCGGGCGCGGCCATCCCGCCCCCCATCCAGAGCAAAATGCAGGCATCGGCCGTGGGCTTCGGGTGTACGACTTTGTGCCCTTCGGCGGCCGCGCGCAACCGCGGCTCCCCCATAGCGAGCGTCGCTGCGCCCGCCGCGGCAAGCTGCTTCAAGTAATCGCGCCGCGTCAGCGCTTCGACGTTATTCGAATCGTGCTTCATCGCATTATTCCTGATTCAGGCACATTTCGGAATTCGCGCCAAGACGCGAAGACGCAAAGGAAGTAAGAAGACAAGTTAACTCCATCCGTCTTTCCCGCGTTCATTGCGCCTTCGCGTCTTGGCGCGCGTTCTGAAAATAAACTACCGCACCAACTGAAACTCGGGCAACATCAACAACGCCCACAATAGATCTTCCACGCTCTCCGGCGTCGGCTTCCGGCCCAGCAGCTCGACCGCCGCGGCGCGTTCGTCGCTCGTCGGCAGGCGTGCGAGCGTCGCACGGAACAAATGGTCGACGAGCGCCGGCCCGTCGTACTCGCGCGCTTTGACGATGCCGACCGCGAAACGATGCAGTGCGTCGACGAGCGTCGGACCGTTCGAGAGGTCGATCGCTTCAAGCGTCGACAGTTCGGCAGGCCGTACGCTGACGATCTGGTCGCGGTTCGGGCGGCCGAGCGAGCGCATCAGGAAGTCGCTCTTCACGAGCGCGGCGCGAACCATATGCCGCTCGTCGCTCAGGCCGCGCACCAGCGAGGTTCGCAACTCGTCGTCGATCTGCCGTTTCCAAATCTCCCCGTTCTTCACCGGGAACACCGGCTTCCACTCCGGCTGATACGTTTCATCCTTATCCTTCGGCTTCTTGCCGGGGCGCGAAAAGCGACCGCGAGCGTCGGGCTTTTCCGGCGTGCATTCCCACGAGTCGTCGGTGGCGAAGCGATGCGTCGCGCCGTCGGCCGTTTTCACGCGCGCCTCGAAGAAGAGCCCGGCGGGGTTTGGGTCTTTGCCGGCGTTGGACGCGACGATCAGAATCTGATTCGCGCCCGGCTTGAGCAACTGCGTCAGCACGATCGGTTCGACGCGCGTCCACTCTTGCGAACCGCCGACGGCCCGATTCGCCACGTAGAGCGTGTAGGAGTTATCGCACGACGCCGCGGAGACGGCCTGCACCGGCGCGGCCGGCAGTTTCCAAGTGCCGCGGAAAGTGAACGTTTCTCCCGCCGGCGATGCGGCGGCGTCGGGTTGTCCCCAAATCCACTTGCCGGAAAGCTTCTCCGCCGCGACGGCCGCGGGATCAACCTTGCCGCGCAAGACCGGCGCATCGTAACGCGCAGGCGCCGCGCCGGTGATCTGCCACACCGCATCGACGAACTGTTCGGCGGTGAGTCGCCGCGCGCGAGGGCCGGCATACACGTAGCCGGCGTCGTCGATGCCCGCGGACACCGCTTGCACTCGACTTTGATAAGCGGCCGAGTTGGCGATGAGCGCGAGCGTATGTTTGAGATCGTAGTCGTGCGCCGCGAGATCGGCGGCGAGGAAGTCGAGCAGATCGGCGTTCCACGGCGGCGTTTGCATCGCGTCGGTCGGATGCACGATGCCGCGCCCCATCAGACGATGCCACAAACGATTGACGATCGTCCGCGTGAACCGGCCGTTCTCCGGATGCGTGAGCAAGTCGGCGAGTTGCTTCAGTCGTTCCGGCTGCGGCTTCTTCGGGTCGACCTGCCCGAGTTCGGGAAAGAGCCACGACGCTTGGGCCTGTTTGCCGATCGGCTTATCGCAGCGATGGATCTCCAGCGGCGCGGTCGCGAAGATCGCCGCCAAGCCGAACGACTCTTCGAGCTTCCAACGATCGATGAAACTATCGTGGCACGAGGCGCATTTGAGATTGATGCCGAGGAACGTTTGGCCGACGCTTTGCGCGAATTGAATTTCGACGGTTGCGCCGGCGCTCACATCGCCGCGCCATTTGATGCCTTCCCCGTAGCCGGCGCTGGCGTCGGTCGGCGGAGCGATCAGCTCGCGCGCGAACCGGTCGTACGGCATGTTCGCGGCAAGCGCATCGTAGAGCCAGCGCGAGATTTGCTTCCGCCCGCCGGTGATGAAGCCGGTGCCCGCGTAGTCGTTACGGAGCAAATCGTTCCAGAAGGTGAGCCAGTGTTCGGCGTAGGCCGTGTCGTCGGCGAGCAATTGCTCGATCAGCTGGGCACGGCGATCCTCACGCTTGTCGGCGAGGAACGTGTCGAGTTGCTCGGACGTCGGCAGCAGGCCTACCAAATCAAGATAGGACCGTCGGGCAAAGGCGGCATCGTCGATCGGCGCAGGCCGCGCGAGCTTGCGCTCCGCGAGATAGTGATCGAGAATGCGATCGATCGGGTTCGTGCGACCGCCGACCGCCGGCGGAAGATCCACTTTACGAGGCCGGAGCGGCGGCTCGTACGCCGGTGCGACGAACGCGAAGCCTTCGTCCCACGGCAGTCCGGCGTCGATCCAACGTTTCAAGAGCGCGATCTTCTCGGCCGGCATCGGGTCTTCCTCGGCCGGCGGCATCCGCAGGTCGGCGTCCGTGGTGGTGATGCGCTCGATCAGCGCACTCGCGCCGCTCTTGCCGACCACGACCGCCGGACCGCTTTCACCGCCGGCCAGGAGCTCGGCCCGGGTGTTGAGCGAGAGGGCCCCTTCCTTCTTGTCGCCGGTGTGGCACTTCACGCAATGGGCGCGGAGGATCGGCGCGATCTGGTGCGCGAAGTCGATCGCCGGCTCGGCGGCCGCAGCCGACAATGTGCCCGACAAAAACACGAGGACGGCGAGAATAGCGTGGCGCATAAACGGCGAGTCGAAAGGCGAAGAACCGGCGCTCCGCGACGGAGCGCCGTGAATCTCCTATTCTATCCACCGCGAAACGCTCGTCACATCGAGCCCGATCAATGAATGATCGATCGCGGGCGGTTACGGTTTCGCCGCCGGTTGGCTCCTCTTCAGAATGCCTTCGAGCTTCGCCTTTTGCGCGGCTTCCACTGCGGGGGAAACCACGGCCGGCTGATAGCTCGGATCGGCTTCGACCTTCTCATCGGCCGGAATCGCGCGCATCCGCACACTGCGATACCAAACCGGATCGCCATGGTCTTGCAGGCTCAGCTTCGCGCCGCGATCGGCGACCTTGCCGCCCCGCTTGTTGAGCGTCTCCACTTCCTTGGCCCACTTTGGGTCGGCGTAGTCGAAGGCCACGACCGACTTGCCGTTGAGCCAATGTTGGATGACGGTTCCCTTCGCGACGATTCGCCCTTCGTTCCACTCGCCGACCGGCCGCGTGGCGTCCGTGCTCGGGGCCATCGCGAAGTAGAGCGACGCGGCGCTGGTGCGCGGATTCTTGCCGTCGGCATGCAGCGCGTTATCGAGAATCTGATATTCGTACTGGCCCGGGCGATAGTAAACGCCCGAGTTGCTCTTCGGGGCGACCTTCCACTCGAAGCGGAGCTCGAAATCGTCCGGCACCTGCTTCACGTCGTAGACGAGGCTTCCCCCCTTCCCTTCACGCGTGATCGCACCGTCGGCCGCTTTCCAGTTGCCGCCGTGCTTCCAACCATTGAGGTCCGTGCCGTTGAAGAGCAGCTCGAACCCGGCGGACTTTTCTTCCGGCGAGAGAGCGTTCGGGTCCGCGGCGCGAAGACCGGCGGTGAGCGACAGGGCGATACTAAGGCAAAGGGCGTGACGCAGGAGCATGGCGGGAGTCTCACGAAGTGAAGGGGCGAAGCGGGTAATGTTAAGGAAGGTCACGACGACGAACCGGACGCTGACCAGGAGAGCGAACACGGAGCACGCGAACATGTCGTTGTGCCTGGTCGATGATGAAAAGAAGCTGATAGTTGCGACCTTGAGGCGTGTGGAACAACGCGATCCGCAAAGTTATCCCAAGTCGTTTGCTTTTTGGCAGCAGCGGGTATCCGTCGGCTTGAGTCTTCAGTTGTTCCAAAGCGGCATTGAGAGCGTTGTTCCACGTTTCCGCGCCCCATGGCGACTTCTCAGTTAACCATTGCAACACGGCGGCGACGTCGGCAACCGCCATTCCTTCGAGCGCAACGGAAAAGGCCATCGGACGATTCCCTTACTTGAGGTTGAATCGTCTGCGCATTTCCGCCTGAAACTCCTCGATGGGCATTCCCTTCTTGCCGGCCGCAATATCATCCAACGCTTCTTGCGCCATCTCGATGATCGCCACTTCTTCTTCGGAATCGAATTCCGCAAGTACGTCGAGAGGATGTTCCGAGCGCCATTGATCGATCGCACTCTCCGGAGTCACAGGCACGCCGCTACGGATTTGTTCGCCGAGAAAGTCGTAGAACTGCCGTACGTCGCCGTGAGGATCGGTCGCCATGATCGTGTACTCCGCGAAACAAAATGGTCGGCTTCGATTTTAGCGAATCGCAAAGCGCAACGGCAAGCGAGCGATCGTCACCTTACTTCTTCGGAATGTAGTTCAGCGTGTAGTACGCTTCGGCGTGCAAGAGCGGCAAGGCGGCCTGGTTGCGAACGCCGGCCATCGTGAGTTCGTGAACATGCCCTTCGACGAGCTTGTCGATCGTGAGCCGTACGCTCTTGCCGTCCTGCGATACTTCGGCCTTCGTGATCGCCGGCTCGGTGTGGTCGACTTCCGGGCTACCGTACGACGACTGATAGATATACGTGTAGGTCTTCATGAAGTACGACTTCACGTCGCCGGCGGTCTTCGGATCGACCGGCTCGGTGAACACGAGCTCAAAGCCGTCGGGCAGCGCTTTCATGTGGTGCACTTCAAACGGCGTCTTGCCGGTCCACTGCATGCGTTCCAATGCAAAAGGCGCCGTGCCGCGCGAGCCCCAGCCGCGATTCGTACCGCCGACAAACATCCGTCCTTCGGCGTCTTCACGCATGGCGAGCGTGCCGGAGGCGAACCCTTGGCGAAACGGGAAGCAGGCCCCTTGGTAAGCGCCGTTCACTTTCTCCAAAGCGACGCGCATGATCGTGCTATGCGATTGATCGCCGACGAACAGTTGCTCGGCAAACGGCCCGAACTTGCCGCCGCTCAGGTCGCACACGATGCCGGAGGCCGATTGCCCCATCTTCGGGTACGGAAACCAACAGGCCGGCGGCACGAGCTCCGGGATCTTCTTCAGCTCCGCGGCCCAACGGCTGCCGCTCTCCGGTTCCTGCGGAACTTTTCCCATTTTCGGCGCGTCGCCATACCAAGCAAAGCTCGCGGGATGCCCGACGAACTTTCCCGGCACCAAATGCTTGAGCACGCACGAGCCGTTCCAAGGGCCTTGGTTATCGGTGTAGAACATTTCCCCTTCGGCGTTCAGGCCGATGCCGCCGGGAGAGCGAATGCCGGAGGTCGTCGGAATCACTTTCCCCTCGGGCGTAATGCGCAGCGCCCAACCGCGGAACTTGCTGGCGCTGTTGAACGAGCCGGTGAGGCAGAGCACGACCCACATGTCGCCGTTCTTGTCCGGAGCGCTGCCGAAGGCGTACTCGTGGTAGTCGCCGTTGATTCCCCAACCGTCGGCGAACGTGCGGAACTCGTCGGCCCGACCGTCGCCGTCTTTATCGGTGAGCTTCGTCATCTCGCCCCGCTGCGTGGCATAGAGGGCGCCATCGCGGTAAACGAGCCCGAGCACCTCGTGCAAGCCGGAAGCGAACAGCGTGAACTTCAGCTTGTCGGCCGACGGTTGCGGGTCGTACGCGCCGTCGACGAGATAGATATCGCCGCGCCGCGTCGAGAAGGCGATGCGATCCTTCGGCAACAGCTCGATCGCGCCAATTTCCAAGACGACGTCTTTCGGCAGGGGCAACGTCGTGAGCGGATAATAGTCCGCTTCCGTCGGACCGGCCGGCGGCTTCGGCGCGTCGGCGGCGCGGGCCGCAAACGGAGTTGCTAGGGCGAGCAGTAGCGAAAGAAAGAAAAGGCGTTGCATGGTATCGGTTCAAAAAGTCTGGATGTCGGAAAGATGTATCGAGCGCCGCGAGTAAGCTACGGCTACCAAGCAAACTCCTGCGTGAGCGTTACGCCTTTCGTGGCCGTCGCACTGATAATGAGCTCCTGCCCTTGCGAGCCGGAACGTACGACCGGGCGCGACTCGCCGCAGGTGACGCGCATCCGGTAGAGCCCGTCAATTTCGTACCAATCGTCCGCAAGCGGCTTGATCGATTTCGCAACGGCCGCACGGAACCAGAGGCCGGCGTTGCCGCTCGGCAGCGAAATCTTCCGTAGCATGCCGGGACGCTTCCCGGCGACTGGCTGACAATCGTCTACCACGGCGTTATCGCCGATGAGCGAATATTCGAAGATCGGCCGCCGACTTTCGTTGAGCGTGTAACCAAGGAAGCGGTAGCCGAGTTCGCGAGCCGTCTTCGTCGGCCACGGCTCTTTGTCGTCCTTGAGCTTGGCGAAGTTCGGGCCCGGCGCGAGCGTGAGCACTTCGTCGCCGAGCGGACCTTGGAAGCCGGAACCGCGACCGGTCCAATGTTTGGCGGCGTCGATAAACGCGCCGTGCCAAAGAAGCGCCGGGCGCAACTCGTCGGCGTCGAACGCGAGGTTCACCTTCTGCGGGTAGCCGACGCCGATCGCGCGGACGCCCGCCCCTTGGATAAAGTTGCGATAGATCACCGGCTCTTTATCGGCGACCAGTTCGATCGGCTGCCCACCCACGCCGATCGGCACCGCCGCCTTGTTGCCGTCGCTCAGGAAGCTCCACATCGCCGCCACCTGTTGCGCCGGATCGCCGCCGAGCGTTTCCTTTAGCGGACTCACGCCGCTCGGGAAGATCGTCGGCATACGCGTGCCGGGCCGGAGCGATTGCGGGTCCATCACGTACTTCACAAACCATTCCGGCCGGACGCGCTTCGTGACGATCGTCAGATCGATCCCCTGAATCCCTTCGGCCTTTTGTTTGTCGAACATGTGGCACTTCACGCAGCCGAAGCCCTTGGTGCCGACCAGCATCCGGCCGTCGGCCTTCGTGCGGGCCTCGGGTCCGGCAAGCGGCGCAAGTTTGGCGTCGATCGGCTTATCGAGCTGCGCGAGCAGCGGCACCAGCGGCAAGACGTTGCCGCCGCCGAAGCGCGGCATCATGGTCTTTACGTACGGCCGATCCTTCGAGCCCTTGTCGAGCACATGCTTGAGATACGCTTCGGTCAGCTTCGCGCCGACGCCGTCGAGCCGCGGCGGGAGGCGACCTTCGTCTCCCATCTCGGGCGTCGTGCCGACGAACAACGGGCTCAACAGTTCCGAAGTCGGATCGCGATCCGGAACACCGTCGTCGTCGAGGTCCTCGGTCTTATTCGGGTCGACGCCGCCGACGCCGTCGCGCTGATGGCAGGCGTAGCAGTTGAGCGCGGCGAACGTATGGGCCATGCGCTGCTTCGCCGAAGGTTGCGGTTTCGAGTCGGCCGAGGCTTTGGCCCAAGTGATTGCCGCATCGAGCGACTTCTGCTGGCCCGGCGACAACGCATAACGGGGTACGGCCGAAGCGCCGCGCTTGCCGCTTTCGGCGCTCGCGATGCATCCCTCGCCCAGCCGCAGGTCCTTCAGCGCAGGCGGCTTCAACGTCGAAGCGAGCTTTTTGTCGTTTTGCTTCAGCTCGTGGCACGAGGCGCAGCCGGAGTTCTCAAAGATCCGTTTTCCTTCGATCGCCAGCTTCGGGTCGATCTTAAATTCGCTTTGAGTCGATTTCGGCTTCGCGTCGGCAGTGAGGGTGAGAAAGGTGGCCAGGCTCTGCCAGGCCTGCTTGCCGGCGAAGCGCACGTCGGCCGCCAGTTCCACTTGTCCTCCGGCGTCGAAGTATTCTACGACAACCCGATGCACGCCCGGCTTCAGCGAGGCTTTCGCTTCCTTTTCACCGGCCGGATGGATGCCGTCGTAGTCGCAAATCAGAATGTCGTCGATGTAGAGTTTCGCGCCGTCGTCGCTCTTCAGTCGAAACACGCAACGCTCTTCTTTCGTGAGCGTGAGATATGCCTCGAAGCGGAGGCCGAAGTTGTTCTTTTGCTTGGCGACGGAAACATCGAAGCCGGCCGAAGTGCCCGACGCGACCGGCTTCATCTGGTCGAACTTCGGCAGCCGCTCCCACTTGCCTTCGTAGTAGGTGTAGTTGAGGTTCGGGTCGGCCTTCGTTCCCTTAAGGAAGTAGGCGGCGATGTCCGAGGCGTCTTGTTCGTTGAGGTTCAGGCCCGGCATGCGCCCGGAAGGGCGGACCTGCAGCGGATCGCGCAGGAACGCGGCGAGCGAGGCGTGCGTATATTTGGCGGCCGGCACCCCGAGCGGCACGGCAAACGGCACCGGCTTCGCGCCGGACTTTTGCGAATTGTGGCAGGCCGCGCAGCCGAGTTCGTGGAATTGTGTCTCGCCGCGCTTAATCGCGCCGCCGTCGAAGAAGGCGTCGGTCTGCGCTTCGGTCGCCGTCGAAGCGAGGAAATGCGTCAACGCTTCCACGCGATGGATCTTGTCGTTACGCGCCAAGTCGACGAACAAGTCCGGCATCGTCGTGCCGGGCTTAATATGTTGCGGGCCCATCAAATAGGCGCGAATCCATTCCGGACGCACACGATCGCCGACCGTGGTCAGCAGCGGCGCCTTCTTCACGTTCACCCAATCGCCGAGCCCGCCGGGGACGGCATGGCAGCTCGTGCAATTCAGGTCGCCAAGCAGCAGCCGGCCCCCTTCGTCGAGGCCCGAGGTTTTCGCGGCGTGAAACCGTTCATATGCCGCAACGAGCGCATGGTCGGGCCCTTTGCCGACCGGGACCTTCGGAGCATCGGTCGGCTTCGGGACGATCGCCCTCGAAGTGCGGGCCTTTTCTTCCGGCGCGGCGGCCCAGAGGGACGATGTCAGAACGCAAGCGAGGGCGAGCGTACAGAGAGATTTCATGCGCGGTAGTTCGAATGCAAGTCGAAGTCGGAGGAAGAAAGACGGATCGGCGCGGCAACGATTGCGGAGCGACGACCGACGGAAGGCGGGAACATTCGGGCGGGAGGCAAGTCCTGCCAGTCTAGTCAGCTGCCACGGCCGGGAACAGCGGCCGGCGGCAGTCTGCGCAGGGGGACTGAATTCACTCAAGTCGCCGACGCAGGCCTCAGGCGTCGTTGCGGCGTTTGACTCCCCCTGTGCCGACGACTATTCTCGCTGTTTCCGGCCGAGAAAACTCGGCTCTTTACGCACGCCCTCCCCGCGTCGCACGGCCGCCCATCGGGCTCACCGCCGTACGACGAACGACCCTGCAGCTTCGGAGAATTGTTCGCCATGCGGAACCATCTCGTCTCATTTGCGTCGCTCCTTACGCTGTTCGTCGCTTCGGTGCTCCCGGCCGGCTCCGCCCGCGCGGATGAAGCAAGCGAAGGGTTTCGTTGGCTCTTCAACGGGAAGACGCTCGAAGGTTGGGAAGGAAATCCGGAGTTCTGGAGCGTCGAAGACGGCGGCTCAATCACCGGTCGTACGACGGCCGAGCATCCGACCAAGGGAAACACGTTTCTCATTTGGCGCGGCGGCACCGTCGGCGACTTCGAACTGCGCCTCCAAATCCGCATGGACGGCGGTAACTCGGGCATTCAGTACCGCAGCGAAGAATTGGCCGACAACAAATGGGTGATCAAGGGCTATCAGGCCGACTTCGCCGCAGGCGACAGCAAGTACTCCGGCATTCTCTATGAAGAGAAAGGTCGCGGCATCCTCGCAAACCGCGGCACCAAGGTGAAGATTCCCGCCGGCGGCAAGCCGGAAGTCGTCGGTCAGACGGTCGACGAGAAGGAAATCGTCGCCGCGGTGAAGCCGAACGACTGGAACGACTACACGATCATCGCTCAAGGAAATCACCTGATTCACAAGATCAACGGCGTCACGACCGTCGACGTGACGGATGAAGATGCTGAGAAGGGGAAGAAGAACGGCCTGCTCGCTCTGCAACTCCATGCCGGCCCGCCGATGACGGTGCGGTTCCGTAATATTCGGATCAAGAATTTGCACGCCGGCGAAACAAAAGTTTCCGGCAGCCAAGGAGCCGACGCGGTCGCGCCCGCCGCGAAGAAGATCGTGTTCGTCGCCGGCAAGCCGAGCCATCCGTACGGCACGCACGAACACAATGCAGGCTGCTTGCTCCTCGCGATGGAATTGGAGAAGGCCCTGCCGCAATACAAGACCGTCGTCCACCGCAACGGCTGGCCGACCGAAGCCGGCGCGTTTGACGGTGCCGACGCCATCGTGATGTATTGCGACGGCGGCAAGAATCACATGGTCGTCCCGCACCTGGACGCAGTCGACGCCTTGGCGAAGAAAGGTGTCGGCATTGTGTGCGTGCACTATGGCGTGGAAGTCGAGGCGGGCAAGCCGGGGGACAAGTTTCTTGATTGGATCGGCGGCTACTTCGAAGCCAATTGGTCGGTGAACCCGCACTGGACCGCGAAGTTTGAAACGTTTCCGGATCATCCGATTTCGCGCGGCGTGAAGCCGTTCGCAATCAACGACGAATGGTACTACCACATGCGCTTTCGTCCGGAGATGAAAGGCGTAACGCCGATTCTTTCGGCGCTGCCCGGCCCGGAAACGCTCTCGCGCCCCGACGGCGCACACAGCGGCAACCCGGCCGTGCGCAAGGCCGTGGCGGCGGGCGAGATTCAACACGTGGCTTGGGCCTCGGAGAATGAAGGGGGCGGCCGTGGATTCGGCTTCACCGGCGGCCACGACCACTGGAACTGGGGTGCCCCGAGCTTCCGCAAGGTCGTGCTGAACGCCATCGTCTGGACGGCCAAGGGAGAAGTGCCGGCCGGCGGCGTCGAAAGCCCCGCGCCGACCTATAGCGAACTCGAAGCCAACTTCGACCCGAAGAAGCTCCCGCCGAACTTCAGCAAGGAAGAAGTGATCAAGAAGGTGAACGACGCCGGCGGAACTCTTTCGGCGAACTAACTTTATCGGCGAAAGTACTTCTTAAACGCGGCAATCGTTTGCTTTGCCGCGGCGTCGCTGTCGGGCCACGGCAGCGCTTCGGCCGAGGCGTAGCGATCGTAGCCGATTTCTTCCAGCGCGGCGGCGATCGGCGCGAAGTTGATATGGCCGTCGCCCGCCGGACGGCGATTGCTGTCGACGAAGTGGACATGACCGATGTAGCCGCGCCCGGCGCGCAGGGCCGCGGCCGTGTCGACTTCTTCGATGTTCATGTGGAACAAGTCGGCCAAGAGCAGCACGTTGCGAGTCTTCAGCGACTTCAACAGCGCGACCCCCTGCTCGACCGTGTTGACCATGTTGGTCTCGTACCGATTGAGCGGTTCGTAGATTAACGGCGTCGCGTACTGCCGGGCATAGTCGCCGAGTTCCTCAAGCGCCTCGACGAGCCAAGCGCGAGCCGTCGGTTGGTCGACGCCGTCGACCGAGTGCCGACCTTGCATCGAGCCGATGATCGCCGGCGCGCCGAGCGGTCCGCCGAGATCGATGATCGACTTAATGAATGCCCGCGCTTCGGCCCGCTTTGCGGCGTCGGGCAACGTGAGATGGAGCTTGCCGCGGACCCAACCGGCGCCGGTGCCGACGGCTGCGAGCGTGAGCTTGTGATCGACCAGCAGTTGCTTGAGCGTCTGCGGATCGACGGCGTCGGCCGACGGCGCGAAGAGCTCGACGGCGTCGTACCCGAGCTCGGCGGCTTTGCGGACGCCGGCGGCGAGATTGTCCCAAAACACAAACGGCCCACCGCGCGCTTCGTTGACGAGACTAATGGTGACTGCGGAGCGAATCATGGGGGAAGTGGCGAGTGATGAGTGATGAGTTGGAACAAGTCCATTTAGCCGCGGAGCTTGACTCCGCGCGCAAACCATAGGACGCAACTACCGCGGTTGCCACGCGAGCGCTTCGGCCAGCTTTTTCGGCTGCACGCCGAAGAGTTTTACGTATTCGTCGTGGGTCGGCTTAAGCCGCACTTGGGCTTTCGCCGCGTGGTTCAGGGCGATGTCGCCCAGCCGATGCCGCATGAACGGGTTGCGCAGCCGGTCGAACGTTTCGTCGGCAAATGCAGTGACGTCGTCGAAGCGGTAGGCGATCGTCGGCACGATCTCTTCGAAGAGCAGAGCCCGCACCCAGCGCACGGCGGCGGCGTTGCGCAACACGTCTTGCACCGTTTCAAAGCCGGCCGGCAGAAACTTGGCGACCATCGCGGAATGCAGTCCGTTCAAGATGCGCACTTTTCGCAAGTAGAACGGCTGCAGATCGTCGACGATGCGAATCGCCGGGTGCTTGAAGAGCGTTACGTCGCGACCGACCGGCTTCTCGATCGCCCACAGTGCGTACGGCTCGGCCGAAGCGAAAAGCGGGTCGGTCGCCGTGAGCGGATGGTCGGGGGGGGGCGGCGTCACCATGCAGTCGACCAAGTTGTTCAACCAGAGGCAGCGATCAAGCACCCAAGTGCGAAAGGCCGGCGGTAACTCCCAGCGTTCGGCTTGCTTCACCACAAGTTCCGAAAGCTTCTTCGCATTGCGCTCGATGAGTTCGCACGGCAGCAGCGTCGGCGCGGGGAGGCCGGCTTGGTAGCGCGTCCAGAGCACTTGCGTGAGCTTGCCGGGGAGCGTGCGCGGCGGCTGCGCAATTTGCTTTAAGAGCTCGATCGTGTCTTCGTCGTCGAGCACGTAGCCGGCCTCGGTGGCGTTGCTCACGATGGTGCGCAGGTCGGGCGAGGCGGCCAACTGCAACACGACGGGCCACGCCTCGGCGGCCACGAGCGCGCGACTGACGCTCTTCACCGGCTCGACCCGATCGATGAGATCACCGTTCTCATAGCCGCGTACGACGACGTGAAATCCGCCGGCACCGAGTTTTTCGGCGCGCGATCCGGCGGTCGATTGCACGACGACGACTTGGCCGACATTCTGCCCGGCGTCGTTGGCATGTTGTACGAAGCGATCGACGAACGCTCGCAGGAAGCGCCCGGCGCCAAATTGAAGCATGGTTTCCATGGGAACCAGCTTAACGAGAAACGGTGCGCGAGCAATTCACGATTGCGGCCGGGAGCAACGTCCGCACGACGGAGTTCGCCAAAAAGCTTGACGCCTTCGAACTGGCCGATATACTTTGCGTTGCAGAGTAAACCTAATGAGGCGATTCCGCACTTGGTTTCAGAGCGGCGAACGATGGAACTGCACGAAGCGCTCGGTCAGATTCGGGTGATCCGCCGGCAAATGGCGCTCACGGAGACGTTTCGCGGCTACCGCGCCTGGCCGACGGCCTGCGGAGCGCTCCTCGCTTGCGGCGCGGCGGCTCTGCAGCCGCTCGTCGTGCCGCAGCCGGTCATGCAAGTCGAGCGATATCTTTTGCTCTGGGTCGGCGTGGCGGCGCTTGCCGGAGCGCTGGCCGGCGGCGACGCTTGGCGCAGGCATCGTCTTGCCGCATCGCTGCACGGAACGCTGACGCGGCTGGCCTGCGAGCAATTTATTCCCTGCGTCGTCGCAGGCGCGGCACTCACGGCGGCCGTCGCCGTCGGTGCGCCGGAGCAAGCATGGCTCCTGCCGGGCCTCTGGTCGGTCGTCTTCTCGCTCGGGCTGTTCGCCTCCTTGCGATTGCTGCCCCGGCTACTGCTGGCGCCGGCGATCTGGTACCTCGCGAGCGGAACTCTCTGCATCGCGCTCGGACCGGAGCGAACGGCGCTGGCTCCCTGGACCATGGCAATCACGTTCGGCCTCGGCCAGGTGTTTGTGGCGACCGTGCTCGCCGTGCGGCAAACCAACGACGACGTCGAGGACGTATGACGCGCAAACCGAAACCTACGCCGAAGCCGGAGCTCGGCTCCGAAGAGCGCGGCCGTTTCGCTTACGACGCGCTCGATCGCACGATCCATGAACGGGCACGGCTCGGCATCATGGCTTCGCTCGCCGCGCACGCCGACGGTTTGCTGTTTCCCGACCTGCGACGGCTGTGCAACCTCACCGACGGCAACCTCAATCGACACTTGCAGGTGCTGCAAGAGGCCGGCCTCGTGGAAGTGCTCAAGGAAGGCCAAGGGCGAACATCGCAATCGACCAGCCGATTGACGCGGCGCGGCCGTGCGGAGTTGGCCGCGTACGTGGAAGCACTCGAGCGCGTCGTGCAAGACGCCGCCGCAGCGCGCCAGGCGCTCGACGGCGCACACGTCGCACAACGCTCCGCCTCTCCGCGCCCGGGCTGGTCAACTTAACCGTTTCTCTCTCTTTTTTTCTTGAATACTTTGCGTTACAAAGCTTTTGCGCCTCAGGAATTCTCGGAGAAAACCCGATGCCTCGTTTACGCACGTCCGCAGAGTGGATCATTTACTTCCGCGCGAACAACGCGGCTTGGGAGCACATTCCGTGGGAGCGAGGAGCCGAAATTTCACTCGACGCGGTGCTTCCGCTGCTGCGGTCATTGCAGGCCTGGCAGCTCGGCGAAACATCCGAAGCGCGGCGACTGAAGGCGGCCGCGCGCCGCCATGCCGAGGCGACCGGCGATCTCGACTTCATCACGGCGATGGATCTATTCATCCTCGAAGAACAGCGGCACGGCGAATCGATCGGGCGCTGGCTCGACGCCGTCGGCGCCGAGCGCATTCGACGCGACTGGGGAGACTCGCTGTTTCGCCTGTTTCGGCATGCCCGACCGGATATCGAAGTCTGGACCACGGTCGTCGTGGTGATTGAAGTGTTGGCAGTCGTCTACTATTCGTCGGTGCGGCGCGCGATCCCGTCGCCGCTACTCAAAGCCGTCTGCGGCCAGATTCTGCGCGATGAAATTCCGCACTTGGAGTTTCAAAGCGAGCGACTGGCGCGCATCTATCGTGGTCGCAGTGCTTGGAGGATGCGGCTCACATCGGCAATCCAACACGCCCTTTTCGCGGGCATCACGCTGGTCGTGTGGATGGCACATCGGCGCATGTTCGTCGCCGGCGGACATTCTTTTGCGACCTACTGGCGACAGGCGTCGCAACAGATGCGACTCGCCCGCTTGCGCATGCGAACCGAAACGACTCGCCGCGCGACGACGCAGCGAGAGCTCAAAGCGGAACCGCCGAGCCGCTTAGAAGGTTGGCTGCACTAGAGACTTTAGCGACGTTTGTGGGCGGCGCGCGGAACGCCACGGAGGGCGTTCCCTACAGCAAGCGCAGGCGCGATCCAGTCAATACGCGTGCTGGTGGCGGAATCCGCGCCATACGGTGAGTAGCAGGATCTTTAGATCCAATGCGAGCGACCAGTTGGCAATGTAATAAAGATCACACTCCAGTCGTTTGCGGATCGACGTGTTGCCGCGCCAGCCGTTCACTTGGGCCCAACCGGTCATGCCGCACTTCACGCGCTGCCGTTGATAATAGCTCGGCAGCTGTCGGCGGAATCGCTCGACGAACACCTCTCGCTCCGGTCGCGGCCCGACAAGGCTCATTTCGCCGCAGATCACATTGAGCAACTGCGGCAACTCGTCCAAGCTCCAGCGCCGCAAATAGCGACCCAGCGGAGTACAGCGATCGTCGCCGGCCGTGGCCCAAACGGCGCCGGTCGCCCGTTCGGCATCGACGCGCATGCTACGGAACTTCAGCATCCAAAACCGCCGGCCGCCGAGGCCCATCCGTTGTTGATGAAAGAACACCGGCCCGGGGCTCGTGAGCTTCACGGCCAAGGCGAGGCCCAGCATGAGCGGCGACAGGACGACCAGCGCCATCGCACCAACGACGACGTCCATCACGCGCTTCGCGGCCGAGCTCAGCCCCAATTGCGGATTGCTGCGCAGCGCAATGAACGCGAGGTTGTCGACTTCGGTGGTGGTGACGTGCATGCCGGCCAAGTTCGGACGGTCGGGCACCAGTTGCACCTCGACCAAGAGATCGTCGAGCTGTTGATAAACGCGCGGCAGTTCGCCGTAGCGCGCCAGCGGCAGGGCGACGAAGACGTGATCGGCGTCAGCGCGCTCAACCACTTGTGCGAGTTCGCCGATCGTGCCGAGGCGCGGCAGCAAGGTCGGCTCGCGCTTGCCGGGCTCATCGACGAAGCCGACCGCTTCGAGCCCCGTCCAGCGATTGCGCGCGATGGTCTCGGCGACGAGCCGGCCGGTCCGTCCGCAGCCGACGATGATCGCGCGGCTGTGATTCATTCCTTGACCACGCAGATGCTTGACGTAACGCCACACCATGCGGCGAGCCAACGACAGCGCCGCGACGTTCATCACCAAAAACAATGCGAAGGCGAGCCGCGATTCGTAGAGATCGCGCTTGTAGAACACGGCGGTCGACGCCAGCAGCAGCATCAACAGGCCGGCTTTGCAGATGTCGGCCGTTTCGCGCGGCAGCTTCCGCATGCGATGGATTTCGTAGAGCCCGCAGAGGCGATAGGCGGCGGCGGCGGAAAGAATCACCAGCGGCAGCGCCGTGGCGACGTCGATGACCGGCGGCACCCCTTCGGGCGCAGGCCAAAACGTGAAGCGCACAAAATAGGCGGCAAACCAAGCGACGGCCGTGACCGCGAGATCGCAGCCGAGAAACACGAGCGCGAGCTTATCGCCGTGACGCCGATACATCGTTAGGCGGCTTCCTTGCCTGGCGGACTTTCTATCGCAGTCGTCGTTACTACACTACTCTGTAGGGAACGCCCTCTGTGGCGTTCCGTCCCATTTGCCGGCGACGCCGGCAGCTTTAGTCACAGCGGAGCCCTTCCGTGGGCGGGAGCTTGTAGCAAATGCCGGCGTGCCGGGTCAAGATCGGCGCGGATTCTTCCGGAGACGAGCTCCGGGGCTAAATGGGGGACGGGCGCGACGAATGCTCTGCTATTCCGCCGCCGCCTTCCCGAGCGTGCGTCGGGTGTCGGCCGCTCCGTAGAGTTTGCCGTCGCGCACGATGATCGAGTGGGCATCTCCCTGGCGGACCGGCTTTTTTTGCACGCGATGGCCGAGCTTCACGAGCGCCGCGACCGTGTCGGCGTGTTCCGGCAGGTCGGCGCCTTCGAAGCGCAGCTCGTCCGGAAACCACTGATGATGCGTGCGCGGCGCTGCCACAGCGGCATCGACGTCCATGTCAAATTCCAGCACGTTCAACACCACGTTGATCACCGTGTTCGGAATCGTCCGACCTCCCGGGCTGCCGGTGACGAGCACGAGCTTGCCGTCGCGCGCGATGATCGTCGGGCATTGCGAACTGAGCATTCGCTTACCGGGGGCGATTTGGTTTGCCGGCGTGCCGATCCGGCCGGTCCGATCGGTGACGCCGGGCTTCCAGTTGAAGTCGGTCAGTTCGTTGTTGAGGATGAAGCCCGCCCCGCGGACGACGACGCGCGAGCCGTAGCTGGCTTGCAACGTGTAGGTGTTCGACACGGCCATGCCCGCCCCGTCGACCACGGAGAAGTGCGTCGTCGACGGACTCTCATCGCCGAGCTTAATCTCCGGAGCGAGCTTGGCGCTCGGCGTGGCATGTTCGCGCGAAATGCCGGCGGCCAGTTGCTTCGCGTATTCCTTCGTCGTGAGATGCGCGGGAATCTCGGTAAACGCCGGGTCGCCGATGAAGCGGGCTCGGTCGGCGTAGGCCCGTTTCATCGCTTCGGTCACCAGATGCAAGGTCTGCGGCGAGTAGCGCCCGTAATCTTTCAGCGGAAACTGCTCGAGGATATTGAGCGTTTCCACGAGCACCGTGCCGCCGCTGGAAGGAGGCGGCGACGAATAGATATCGTAGCCGCGATAGGTGCCGTGCACCGGCTTCCGCTCCGTCGCGCGGTATGCTTCGAGATCGGCTTCCGTGACGAAGCCCTTGCCGCGGCGCATCTCTTCGACGATGAGTTCGGCGGTGACGCCGGTATAGAACTCGTCGGGCCCCAAGCGCGCGATCCGTTCGAGCGTATCACCAAGCTCCGGCTGCTTGAGCACATCGCCGGCTTGCCACTGAGGAAGCTCGGCAACCTCCGGCTGCTTCTCCGGTTCACCCCTGGCCCCTGTCCCCTCACCCCTTTTCTCCGCCCGCTTCCCAAACACCTCGACGAACTCCGGAAACTTTTCGCCGTCGGCGACCAGTCGATTGAGATCGGCCGCGAGCACCGCGTCGATCGCGAACCCTTCGCGGGCCAAACGTACGGCCGGCAGTGCGACTTCGCGCCATTTGAGTTTGCCGTATTTCTTGTGCGCCATCTCCAAGCCGCGCAACGTGCCGGGCACGCCGACCGTGCGATGACCCAACTGCTGCGTATCGCGCACGAACGTATCGACCCGGCACTTGGCCGGCGCCGTTTCGCGATACTCGATGCACGTCGGCTCACCCTCAACGGGGCGAATCATCATGAAGCCGCCGCCGCCAATGTTGCCGGCCTCGGGGAACGTGACCGCCATCGCCAGGGCCGTGCCGACCGCCGCATCGACGGCGTTGCCGCCCCGCCGCAATAGCTCCGCGCCGACATCGGCCGCCGGCGGCGAAATACAGACGACGATCCCGCGCTCCGCGGCAACCTTCTCAACCGGCGGTCGGGGCTTCGTGGCCGGCGTGATGCGCGCCACGTCGACCACCGGCGGGGCGAAAGCAAAAGTGGTCGCCGCCACCATCGCGACCGCCACAAACGAAAGCATGAAAGCAGTGGCGGCGCCCAGTTGTCGGTCGTTCATCGAAGTAGTCCTTACGCGACTCGTCGGAAATTGCCCGCGTATTGTATGTTGCCGGCAGGGGCGTTGCACGAAAGACGAGGGAACTCCCTCTCTCCTCGGCAGATGCCGGGAACCCAGCTTGGAACCACGCCGGCCGCCGCCTATGATCGAACGTATGAAATCCAGCGAATCAAACGCTCGGCCGCGCGTCATCGTGCTCGGTGCGGGCCAGAATCCGACGATCGCCGAAGGCGCCGAACGCCTCCGCTCCACGGTGGAAACGCAGTGCGACATCGTCGTTTGGGATTTGGCGTTCGAGCGCGACCTCGGGGAGATCGAAGCCGACTACGTGCTCGTGTTCGGCGGCGACGGTTCCATCCTCCGCGCGGCGCACCAGATGGGCTACCGGCAACGGCCGATGCTCGGCGTGAATCTCGGCAAGCTCGGCTTCTTGGCAGACGTCACCCCGAGCGAACTGCCGGCATTGCTGCCGAAGCTCTGTCGCGACGAATTGCCGATCGACCGGCACGTGATGCTGCATGTCGCGCTGGTGCGTGACGGACGCGAGCTTTGGACGGAGCTCGCGCTCAACGAAGCGGCCGTGCTCGGCGGACCGCCGTTCGTGATTCTCGACGTCGAGCTTTACGTTGACGCAGAATGGGTCACTACCTATAGTTGCGACGGTTTGATCGTCAGCACGCCCGTCGGCTCGACGGCCCACAGCCTTTCGGCCGGCGGACCGATCTTGCGCAAAGATCTCAGCGCGCTGGTGATCTCGCCGATCAGCCCTCACGCGCTCACGATGCGACCGGTGGTCGATTCCGCAGAACGAACGTATGAGCTCGTAGTGCCCGCCCCCAACGAAGGGACGCACGTCGTCGTCGACGGTCGGGACATGGGAGTGCTGAAGTCCGGAGATCGGGTCCGCGTCCGTCGAGCCGAGCCCTGTTGCTTGCTCATCGCCGCGCCGGGCCACAGCTACTACGGAACGCTACGCGACAAACTCGGCTGGAGCGGACGCTTCATGCCGAACAATCGCTAAGGCGACCCGCCGACTGCCCGCTTTCGACTGCCGACTGTTTTGAAATGCTTCTCGAAAGGATGCGAGATGGCGACTATGTTGCCGCGCCGTGCAATGCTTCTGGCCGCGGCCCTCTCTTGGGGTTCGCTCACGGGCGACGCCCTCACTGCTCACGCCGCGCCGCCGCGCTCGAGCCGCAACGCGCGCACCGCCACGCCGCAAACGAAGCCGCCGGCCGCAAAAACTCCCGCACCGGCCAAAACGGCCCCGCAAACCGCCAAGCCGATTCCGCCGCAACCAAAGCGCGAAGCGGACGCAGCGCCGACGTCGAAGGCCCCGGTGTCGCAAGCTCCGGCCGTGATGCAGGAACCCGCCGCCGCAAATGCGCCGACGTCCGCAGCCGTGCGGCCGCGTACGACCGAGCTCTTCGCACCGCCGCCGGTCGCCGCCACCACGGACAAGAACGAGAAGTATCTGCTCCGCTACCAGTTCGCCAAGGGAGAGACCGTCCGCTGGCTCGTCGAGCATCGCGCCAAGATCGCTTCGACCGTCGAAGGCTCGTCGCAAACCGCCGAAACGTCCACCATGAGCGTCAAGGCATGGAAGGTCGTCGAAACGTTCCCCGGCGGCGAAACGAAGTTCATCAATTCGGTCGAGAGCATCGACATGCGTCAGAAGCTCACCGGCCGGCAAGAAACGACTTACAACAGCCGCATCGATAAAGAAGTACCGCCGATGTTCGCGGCCGCCGCGAAGCAAGTCGGCCAACCGTTGGCCGAGGTGACGATCGACGGACGCGGCAACGTGCAGAAGCGGCTCGACCTCAAGAAGGCCGACACCGACGGCGCCCCGCAAGAAACATCGACAAGCGACATCACGCTCGTGCTCCCCGACAAGCCGCTGGGAATCGGCGAAAGCTGGACGGCGCCGCTCGATCTTTCGGCTACCGACGAAAAGGGAGGCCGCATCGTCATCAAGGCGCGCCGCAAGATCACGCTCCTAAACGTTACGGGCAACGTCGCCACGCTCCGCCACGAAACCCAAATCCTCTCGCCGCTCAACGACCCGAAGATTGAAGCGCAAGTCGTGCAATCGGAGCAGGCCGGCGATGTGATGTTTGATCTGGCGCGCGGCCGCATCATCAAGCTTTCGCTTGCCAACGATCGAGAAGTTTTCGGCTTCCAAGGCGACGCCAGCGTGATGCACGTGGAAGCCGCGTTCATCGAACGCTTGGCCGACACCGCAGGTACGCCGATTCCCGAAGCGGCCGAGCCGAAAGCCAAGACGGCCGCCGCTAATACCGACGCCGTGAGCCCGAGCGCCCGCCGTACGACGGAAGCCTCGTCGCAAGCCCCCACTATCCGTCCGGCGACCGACGACGACAAGACCGCCGAGCGCCCCACGACAACGAAGTCCAAATAGTCGGCGGCCTTCCGATTCGCCGCGGGCACTCTATCTTTCACCCTCGCGCCGAGCCAAAATAGCCGGCGGCGTCGGCCCGGCGGAATGTTTCCGCCTCGCGTTTCGGCGCGTCACCGCGAGGGTGAATCGCCGCGATGCAAACGCTTCTTCTTCGGCTCGCATTCTTCTTCGTCGGCATTTTCGCCGGAACGCTCGCACATAGCGGCGAGAATCGCGCAGCACTTCCGCATTGGATCGGCCCGGCCCACTGGGAGGTCCAAAGCTGGACCGCCGAGCAGACGTTTAAGCTTCCGGCCGGAGTGCAACGCGCCGCGCTCCGCTTCGCCGCCGACTACTGCCATGCGCGCGTCACCATCAACGATCGGCCGGTCCTCGACGTCGAGTCGTTTTGCCCGACGCAGGATCTGGATGTGACGACAGCCGTCCGCCACGGCGAGAATCGGATCACCATCGCCGTGCGACCCGGCCTCAGCTTGCTGCAGGGAGTCGCCTTGTCGATCGTGTTTACATCGCTCTCGGGCACCGACGAAATCGCGCCGCTTGTTTCTAACGGCGACTGGAGGTTCGCAGGCAAGCTCCACCCCGACTCTATCTTAGCCGCGGATCTCAACCCCGAAAAATTGAAGAACGTCGCGAGCCGCGGACAAGTCCGGCCCGAGCTCTGGGGCGTCGATCGCCGCGACGCGACCGTCTCGCCGCTGGAGAACTACGAACAGTGGCGGCAAGCGACGGCGACGAGCAAAGGACCGACGCAGAAGTTTTACACGCCTGCCGGTTTCGAAGTTTCGTTGCTACACACGGCCGCACCCGACGAAGGCTCTTGGATCAGCTTCACGTTCGACGGCCACGGTCAGGCCCTCGTCTCGCGCGAAGACCAAGGATTTCTACGGCTCACGCTCGCCGACGATCACAAGTCGGTAACGCGCGTCGAACCGATTGCTTCCGAATTGCGCGAGGTCCGCGGCTTGCTCTTCGAGAACGGACGATTCTTCGCAGACGCCAACAATTCCAAAGGAATCTACTCGTTTCGTCTGAAGGAAGACGGCCGAGTCGTCAATCAAGAACTCCTGCGCGAATTTCCCGGCGACGTCGGCCACGGCCGGAATGATTTGGCCGTGGGGACCGACCGCTTCTCGAAAACCATTTACGCCATTTTCGGCGACTCAGTCGCGCGACCGGAGAACATTCCGAGCGCCGACTTTCGCGACCTCACGTCGCCGCTGCGTACTTCACGGCAACGGCTGGCCCATGGCGAGAAGCCGCTCAAAGAAGGCTACGTCGTTCGCCTCGAACCAAAGAGCGAGCGCTGGCAACTCTACAGTTGCGGGCTTCGCAACCCGTACGGCATTGCCGCGCACGCCAACGGCGACCTCTTTACCTACGATGCCGACAATGAATTCGACATGGGCACCCCGTGGTATCGACCTACCCGCATTCTGCAGTTGCGCGGCGGGGCCGACTTCGGGTACACGCCCGCCGTCGATAAGCGGCGGCCGAATTTCGTCGATCGCGCCGACAACGCACAACCGGTGATCGACGTCGGCCGTGGGTCGCCGACCGCCGTGATGTTCGGCAACGCATTGAATTTCCCTCCGCCGTATCGCGACGCACTGTTCATACTCGACTGGACCTATGGGCGCGTGCTTGCCGTACATCTCGCAACGCGCGGGGCCGGCTATCGCGCCGGCCTGGAAACGTTTCTCCAAGGGCGGCCGCTGAATGTGACCGACGTCGCGGCGGGCCCCGACGGCGCCATGTACCTCATTACCGGCGGTCGCAAAACGCAATCGGCCCTCTACCGCGTGGCCTTCACAGGCGACCCGATCGCGGAACCGCCTGCTTCGCGTCACGAGGAAGAGAGCGCTCAAACCGCCCAAATGGGACAGAAGTTGCGGCGCGTCTTCGAAACCTACCTCGATCTTAAGCCTGAGTCTTTGCACATCTTCTCCGATCTCAATTCCGACGATCCGACGTTTCGCTATACGGCCCGCACGATCCTCGAACAGATTCCGCCGGAGAAATGGCTGACCGGCGCCGTCGAGTCGGACTATCCGGAGGCCTGGATGAGCGTGGCCCGAAGCGGCGACAAAGCGGCCCTGACGAAGTTGCTCAAGGAGATTTTTCCCGACAAGCCGAACCCGACGTTGGAAACGCTGCGAGGCGGTTTCGTCCTGATTTTCCTTCTCGATCGGATGCTGACCACCATTCCGGATGCGGTCGCATCACAACGCGAGAAGATTCTCGAAGCACTGCTCCTACGTTGGCCCGAGCCGATGCGCGAGGGGCTGCGCGTTTCACAATACGGCAATAGCACGGAGTTCCGCCGCCGACTCGTTTATCTCCTCGCCAAGCTCGAAGCGCCGCAAGCGGTCGACCTCGCGGCGAAGTCGCTCCTAATGAGCGCGGTTCAGGAAGACAAGCTCGCGGCGTTGTCGGCGCTGTCGACCGTGAAAGCCGGCTGGACTCCGGAAGCGCGTCGCTTGTACTTCACGGCTTTGCGCGACGGGCGTCGGTTTGTCGGCGGGCAAGGGATGCCGGGCTTTCTTGATCAGATCCGTGAGGACGCCGTTGCGACGTTGACCGACGAGGAAAAGAAGTCGCTGGCCGATCTTCTCGCGCCGCCGAAAGAGGAAGACGAGCCGTTGCCGCCGCCGCGGGCCGTCGTCAAGCAGTGGACGCTCGACGAACTCGCCAAACTCGCTGCGGCGGACGACTCGCGCGGCGATGCAACGCGCGGCACCGAGATCTTCCGCGCCGCCTTGTGTAGCCGCTGCCATCAGGCCGGGGCCAACGGGCCGGCGGTCGGGCCCGATCTCTCGTTCGTCGCCGCGCGATTCAGCCGGCGCGATATCTTGCATTCGATTCTTGCGCCCGCCGCCGCCGTGGCCGAACAGTATCGCAACAGCGAGATCATCACGGCCGACGGCCGCACGCTCACCGGTCGAGTCGTCGCCGAAGGAGACTATCGCTCCGAGAAACTACTCATCAACGTCGACCCGTTGCGGCCGAGCAAAGTCGTGGAAGTCGACAAGAAAGAGATCGCCGAACATCGCCTGCTCGGCACCTCGCCGATGCCCGCCGGCCTGCTCGACGGCTTCACCGCCGACGAAGTTCGCGATCTGCTGGCGTTTCTCGAAGCCGGTCCGGCAAGGGGAGAGGGGTCAGGGGCCAGGGGCGACCAGGAGACGTCGCGACGTTAAACCACTACAGCGGCAGGTGTTACGAAGTAAGCCTCCCCCTTCCAATCGTGAAGCGCTCCCCTGGCCCAAATCGCCCCGGCCTGTTTATAATCAGCGGCTTACCAAATTTCGAAGAGGCTCGGCCTAAGCGCCGCGCCTTTCCACGATAAGGGTCGTTCATTTTTCAGTCGACCGCCGGCGGTCGCTTCCTCAAGAAGCACGCCCGAGCGGGCTAGGGATTACAGAGTCATGGCGAAGAGCAAGAAGAAGGTCGAAGTCATTCACTTGGTTTGCGAAGAGACCGGCGATTACAACTACACGCTGCGTCGCAAGTCTGGGGGCGAGAAGCTCAAGCTGAGCAAGTACAGCCCGCGCCTCCGCAAGCACACGCTGCACGTGGAAAAGAAGAAGTAGTACGGCTGCGCCGGTTCCGAGTTCATGGTTCTCGGTTCAGGGTTAAGACTGAAAACGATCGAACGCCGAACTTCGAACCCTGAACCATCAACCCTGAACCTAAGCGAAGCGCTATGGCCAAGCTTTGGCGCATTCAGAGGCACGACGGCGCGCAAATCAATGCGCTGTCGCAAGCCGCGGGCGTACCGGCCGCCGTCGCGCAACTCTTGGCGGCGCGCGGACTCACCGGGGTCGAAGCGATCCGTGAGTTTCTCGATTGCAAGCTCACGTCGCTGCGCGATCCCGCTCTGCTCGGCGGCATCACGGAAGCCGCAACGCGCTTGATGAGCGCCGTGCGCGACCGGCGAAAGATCACCGTCTACGGCGATTACGACGTCGACGGCATGACCGCCGCCGCGCTCTTGCTGCAATGCCTCCGCATGCTCGGGGGCGAAGCCAATTTCTACGTGCCGCGCCGCCTCGAAGAAGGCTACGGCCTGAACGACGAAGCCCTACGTCAGCTCGCCGCCGCGGGTACCAAAGTCGTCGTCACCGTCGATTGCGGCATCTCGGCCGTCGCCGAAGCGGCCGTCGCCGCGGAACTTGGACTCGAGCTCATCATCACCGACCATCACGAGTTTGCGGCCACGTTGCCGCAGGCCGCCGCGATCGTTCATCCCCGTTTGCCGGGCTCGAATTATCCGTTCGCCGGTTTGAGCGGGGCGGGCGTCGCGCATAAGCTCGCGTGGGAACTTTGCCGACAAGCCGACGGCGCGAAGAAGGTGAGCCCGCGGATGCGCGACTACCTGATGAGCGCGCTCGGCTTGGCGGCGCTCGGTACCGTGGCCGATTGCGTGCCGCTGGTCGATGAGAACCGCGTGCTCGTGCAACACGGCATGAAGAGCATCTTCGAGCGCCCGGGCGAAGGGCTGGCGGCGCTGATCCGCGTTGCCGCGCTCGCCGAAAAGAAATCGCTCGATTCGGAGGACGTCGCTTTCGCGCTCGCGCCCCGGCTTAACGCCGCCGGACGGTTGGGACAAGCGGAACTCGGCGTCGAACTGCTCACCACCACCGATCCGGTGCGAGCCCAAGCGCTGGCCGAATACGTCAACGGACTCAACGGCGATCGACAGAGCCTGGAACGAAGCATCTATCTCACGGCGCACAAGCAGATCGTCGAAAAGTTCGATGCTGAAAACGATGCGGCGTTCGTGCTGGCCGACGTCGAGTGGCATCCCGGCGTCATCGGCATCGTCGCCGGCAGGCTCGCCGAGAAGTTTCACCGACCGGTGATCCTTATCGCGCTCGACCGGCTCGGCGTGAAGCCCGGCACCGGCTCGTGCCGCAGTGCGCCTGGTCTGGAACTGCACAAAGCGCTGGCCGCCTGCACGCATCACCTCGTGGGACACGGCGGCCATGCCGCGGCCGCCGGCTTGAAGATCGAAGAGAAAAAGCTCGACGACTTCCGCGCCGAGTTCTGTGAGTTTGTCGCCGCCGAAATGAAAAGGCCGACCCTCACCGGGCCGGAGCTCTTGATTGACGCCGAGATGCCCCTCTCGACGCTGACGCTCGAAACGCTCAACCAGATCAATCGGCTCGGGCCGTTCGGACAAGGGAACCCGCGACCGACGTTCTGCGCCGTCGGCCTGACGCTCGACGAGCCGCCGAAGAAGATCGGCGGCGGTCAGCGGCATCTCTCGCTCAAGCTTTCGCAGTATCGCAACAGCATCCGCGCGGTCTCCTTCGGCAACGCCGATTGGGCCGAAGAGCTTGAAAAGCACGACGGGCCGATCGACGTCGCCTTCCGCCCGGTGATCAACGAGTTCCGCGGTCGCCGGACCGTGGAAATGCAGGTCGTCGACTGGCGCGTGTCGACGCCGGCCGAAGCGCTGAGCGCTAAATGACTCCCCGCTCCACAATCGCCGCGACCCACGTGTGCCCGCGCTCGCGGAGCACTCGGGCCAGGATTCGCTTGCGGAACTTCACGAGCGTCGGATCGTTGAGCAGAGCCTTTTCGTGCGTCTTCAGCCGACGATACATGGCGCGAACGAGATTATTTCCCGCGATGCCTGACGCGAACTCCGGCTTCACCAACGCTTCGGCCGCGCACACGATGGCCATGGCCGCCGCCGTGTCTTGCGGCAACTTCTCGGCATCGATTCCCGCGATAAGTTCATGAGCCCGCACGATGTCGCCGTCGGTCCACTCGTGCGCGGCCAAATACACCGGATGGTCGGGCGTGGTGCCGCGTACGTCGAGTTCTAAGCCCCGTTCACGCACGGTGCGGGCGTCCTTCCACCAATCGAGCGCTTCGTAGGCGTTCGCCAAGTTCATCAGCATCCACGCTTCCACACCTTCGCGCGTGCGCCAATCGCTCATCCACTCGATGCCGGCATTGCGGCAAGCCGGCTGCACGCACAACGCGTAACCCGCCACGCCCCAAGAAAGGGCGTCGCCGCGAAGTTGCTCGCGCCGACGCTCCGTGAATCGGAGCGTTCGGTCCGCTTCGCCGTCTGCCGCAAAGGCCCGGAGGAGTTGCTGCGCCCCGGCGCGCCGTCCTTCGGGAGTCGCCTTTTGCAATTGCGCCTCGCACTCCGCCCAATGCCCGTCGGCGGCGCATTGGGCGACCCACCGCTCGCACAAGATTTCGCGGTTCGGCGCAATCATCGCTCGCCGTGTTTCCTCAAGCGCTTCCGACTTCCATCCGACGGCACGGAATTCTTCCAAGGCCGTCGTAGTCGGCCATTCCGCATCCTGCCGCACGGCCAATAAGTCGTGCAGTGCGGCAATCGCTTCCTTCCGCCGCCGCTGCCGCGCATACAACTGCACGCGCCGCGCCAAGAGGAACGGGCTGCTGCAGTGAACGCGGGCCGCATCCAGGCGTTGTTCGGCCTCGGCGAAGTTTTTTTGCTCCAGAGCCTCATCGACCAACCAATTCGTGCAGTACTCGTAGGCCGGGTCGAGCATCAAGGCCCGTTCGTACGCTTGGCGCGCGCCGACGGCGTCGCCGTTTACGCGCCGCGCGTCGGCGGCATGACGCCACGACCAAGGGTCGCTCGGCGCCAGATCGATCATGCGCTCGGCCGCATCCAGGTACTCCTTCTGCCGCGACTCATCCCCTTCGTACCACTGCGCGAGTTGGCTCCAGCCCGCCCAATGATCGGGATTCTCCGCGAGTACCGCTTGTAACTGTTGCAGTGCTTCACCTCGTTCGCCGCGCGCATCGATGGCGCAGGCCAGCTGTACGCCGAGCGCCGGCGGAAGTTGCGCGCCGAACGCCGCCGGTTTGCAGGCCGCGATCGCCTCGTCGAAGCGCTCGGCTTGCACCAGCAGTCGGCTGCGCATGACGTGTGCTTCCGTGCCGAGGGGATTGAGTTCGGCGGCCCGCTGGAGCGCTTGGAGCCGTTCTCCCAAGGCATCGGCGCCGTCGAGCATGCGGGCCAATACGAGCCAGCTCCGCGTGTGGCTCGGCGCGCGCTCCACGAGCTTGCGAGCCGCGTCGATCGCGCGATTCGGCTCGCCGGCTTCGGTGCCGCAATCGCGCAGCCGGCCCCAGGCCCAATCGTAGCCGGGCTCCAGAAGCACGGCGCGTTCGAGCGTCGCCAAGGCCTCGCTCCGCTTCTCGGCGCGCCATTGCAAATCGGCCAAGTGCCCATGCAGCACGAAGTCGGTCGGGTTGCGACGTAGGAATTGCTCGACCAAAGTCTGCGCTTCGGCATACTCGCCGCGCCGTTCATGCGCGTCGACCAAGCGGCGCAACGGCACCGACCACGTGGGATTGACGTCGAGCGCTCGACGAAGCGACGCGAGTTCGCCGTCGGAATCGCCGCGCAACCGGCAGACGACCGCCAGATCGACGTGGCTTCCCGGGAGGAGGGAGAATCGTTCCACTTCGCGCTCCGCCAAAGCCTGGGCGTCGTCGAAACGTTCCATGTCCAACAGCTGCCGCACCACGGCCGACCAAGCGTGCCAAAGGTCGGGCCGCGCATCAAGGGCCGCCTGCAACTGCGCGAGCACCTGCTCCGGCGGAAACACGTTGCTCGCATGCGTCGCGTACGAAAGCAAGCCTTCGCCGTAGGTCGTCTGCGCCACGAGTTGCGCGTACAAAAACTCCAATGCCGCTTTGCGTTGCGCGTGATCGTGTCGGGTGCGGAGCAGCCCGTCGAAGGCCGCTTCGTTGTCGATCGATAGCTCCAAGGCCCGGCGATACGCGGCCTCGGCCTCGGGAAGGCGCGCCAGTTGCTCCAAGATTCGCCCGCGAATCGAGTGGGCAAACGTGCTGGTCGGTTCGAGCGGCACGGCCGCATCGATCTCGTCCAGGGCTTCCGCGAAGCGCCGCTGGATGGTGAGCACGACGGCCGTTTCGCGCCGTGCCCAGGGATCGACGGGGTTAAACTCCACGAGTCGACGCACGAGCCGCTCCGCTTCCGCCGGATGATCGTCGCGCAAGAACTCCGCCGCCGTTTGCAACAACGCCACGTTGTGCGGAAAGCGCTCGACGAGCGCACGGAGAAACGTGAAGCCGGCGTCTTGGCCGTCGAGTTCGTTGAGCAGCCGCGTAATGCTTCCGACGGCGTCGAGCGACTGCGGATCCTGCGCATGCAGCTCGCGCCACACGGCCAGCGATTCCGCCAAGTCGCCGCGGTACGAAGCGACGTCGGCCCGGGTGCGGAGCAACTCGTGCGGATGCGTCTTCCCTGCCGATTGCTTCAACAGTTCGGCGGCCCGCTCGAAGCGGCCGCAGCGGGCCTCGGAGTCGGCCGCATACAGCAGCAGTCGCCCGTCGTCGGGACGCAGCTTGATCGCTTGGTACAGTACGTCGAAAGCTTCGGTCGTCCGATCGAGGGTATTGAGCGCGGCGTACAACGTGCGCGCGGGGTACGAAGACTTCTTGCCGAACCGTTCGAAACGGCCGCGCAGAAACGCCAAGGCCGCATCGGTCTGTTTCACACGGCGCGCGGCGGCGAAATAGGTGCGGGCCAGCTCTTCGTCTTTGTCTTCCAGGCAAGCGGCCGTGTAGTAGAGCTGCAAGGCTTCGTCGTAGCGTCGGCCGAGCCAGGCAATCTGCGCCCAGAGCGAATAGGCCCGAGCTTCAAACGGCCGGCGGCGGACGTAGCGCCGCAAGACGCGTTCGGCCTCGGCGTGCGAACGAGCGTCGTCGCAAAGCTCCTCGGCCAAGTGGAGGCGGAACACGTAGTCGCTATCGTGCCGATCGAGCGTCTTCTGCAAAAACGCCAACCGTTCTTCCCGCGGCGCGAGGCGACGAAGATAAAACCACAGGCCGTAGAGCCAAACATCGCTCTTGGGGAACTGATGCACGAGTTGCTCGCACGCGTGTCGACCGCCGACGGGATCGTTGTCGTACGAGGCCAGCGCGCGGCGGCCGGTGAGCGTGAGGCGGTGCGTCGGCGCTTGCAACCGGAGCTGTTCGAGCGCGTGGGCGGCGCTCGGACGGTCGAAGCGATCCAACGCCCCGAGCAATTCAAACAAGCGATCGTACAACTCCGCGTCGGGCAGCACGACGTCGGCCAGCCGGCCGGCTTCTTCCTTCGGCAACAGCACCATGCCGCGAGGGCCGGTCGGCGCATAATATTCCAGCCCCTTGTCGGCCGTAAGTTCGCCGAGCGAGCGGTAGTTCGAATCACGCAGCAAGAGCGTTTGCCGACGCGCGTCGTAACCCGCCACGGCCTGCAGGTGCGACGAGGTCGGTTCCACCGTCGTAAACGTAAACGGCACGCCGCGCGTCACCAGCGCCTCGGCCGTCGGCAGGTCGACGGTAAACTCGCGGGCCAGGAAGCCGTTTTGCTCGGCCCATGCCCGTTCGCTTTGTGCCGGGGTGCCGTCGTAGCAAATTTTCTCGGCGATATCGAGATGCTCGACTTCGCGCTGCCAATACTTGGCGAGGGCCGTCAGCGTCGCCGGGGCGCAGGTCACATGATGCTGCCGCACGAACGGCACGGCCAGCGCCGTGCGCTTCGCCTCCGGCGCGGCCGCGGCGAGTCGTTCGGCCAGCTTCTCATGAAAGCCCTTGCCGCACTGCCGGGCAAATTCGATCGCCGCCGCTTCATCGCCGCAGTGGTAGGCCGCATCGCTTCGCTGCGCCGCAAGCGCTTCGGCGTAACGCTTCTCCATCAGCGGACAGAGCGCGGGAATACGCTCGATCACTTCGCGAGCTTCAACGTAGCGCATCCGTTCCAGCAGCATGCCGGAAAGTTGAAACAAGATATCGCCCGACTCCAGCACTTCCGACGCTCCGCGCAGCAGCTCCAGCGCTTCTTCGTCGCGGTTAAGCATCGTCAGCAGGTGCGCCGTCGACTGCACGCCCGGCCGATACCACGGCCGCATCTCCAGCGCACGTTGCGAGGCCGCCAAGGCTTCGTCGTGTCGATCTTCGTAGCCGAGCAACTCGGCCCGTTCGAGCAACACCCAGGGGCTATCCGGCGCGAGCGCTTCGGCGGCGTCGAGCGCACGGTCGGCCGCCGCGAAGTCGCGAAACATGCCGGCCAGCACCCCTTCCAGAGCCAGCCAATCGGCGCGCAGAATGCGATCGTCGGTGCGCAGCTCGCCGATCTCCTTTACGGCCTCGCGAGCCCGCCATGGTCCGCGACGCGAAAGCAAGTTGCGCACCGCGTAGTATTGCACGAGCGGATGATCCGGGTGCGTGCGCCACGTGCGCCAGCACCACGCCGTCGCCAAGCGCCCTGCTCCGAGGTTCGAAGCCAAGCGCGTCGCTAAAATCCGCGCCTCGGGTCCTTGCCAAGTTTCGAGCGGTCCGAAAGCTTGCACCGCGGCGGCGTGGCCTTCGACGTATCGACCACGGTCGTAATAGCGCTGGACGTCCTGAAGCGTGAGTTCGGCGGTAGCCATCAGTATGCTTGAATCCATCAAGTCTTGGGCACGAGCGAAATCCGGCGAAAGCCTGCGAATTCGACCGCAATCGGCCGGCCGGGTACCCCCCTAGGGTGATGACGATTGTGAGGCGTAGAAGGTTCGCAAACAACACTTTGCCCACAGTTTTTTGAGCCGAAGGAGAACGGCTGTCCCTGGCGATCCGCCAAACCATAAACAACTTGTCCACAATGAGTTGCAGCCCGGGAAACCACCGCCGGCAGGCTCCCGTAGCGGCGTAATTCGCAAGCTTCATTCGGCCTCTGCCGGCCCCGCCTCACGCCCTTGTCGCAGCTTGCCGATACCGGTAAGATCGAAGATTCCTATTTGTTTACCCATCCGTGCCTGTGAGCCTCTCTATTCCGAGGGTTCCCTCCGGGCCGGCAGTCGTTTGGAAGCCGCGCTTTGCGGCAAGGTCGAGAGCCATGCAAAAAGACATTCATCCTCGTTACATTCCCACGGTCGTGAAGTGCGGTTGCGGCAACTCGTTTGTCACCCGCAGCACGCAACCCGAAATCAAGGTCGATATTTGCAGCGTTTGCCATCCGTTCTATACGGGCAAGCTGAAGTTCATCGACACGGCGGGCCGCATCGAGAAGTTCCAGAAGAAGTTCGCGGCCGGATATGCCAGCCTCACGAAGAAGGCGAAGAAGCCCGTCAAGGCCGGCGCCGGCGACGAAGAATAGCGAGCGAGTTTGCAATTTGATTCGAGCCGCGTGTTCCCACGCGATGCCTGCGCGGAAGCGGCGGCGTCGCAGGGAACATGCGGCTTGTTCGTTTCCTGCATGCTGCCCCGTGCGAATTGTCGGGGCCGACTCCCCGACACAAGGCCGGGGGCTAAATGGTCTGAACGAAGAACCCTGAACCCTGAACCCTGAACGGTTGCCGGTTCGACGAACCGGCAATTCTCCCATGCGCGACGACCTCGATAAAAAGCTGGCTCGCTTCGAAGAGATCGACCGGTTGCTCACCGACCCGGAAGTGTTGAGCAACGGGCAGAAGCTCGCCGTCCTCTCGCGCGAACGGGGTTCGCTGGCCAAGCTCGCCGTGAAGTACAAACAGTTTAAAGACCTGAACGACCAGATCGCCGAAGTCAACGAGATGATCGCCTCGGGCGATAAAGACATGCGCGAGCTCGGCGAAGCGGAACTCCCCGACCTCCGCACGCGCCGCGAAAAGGCCTGGGACGATCTGCTCGACCTGAGCGTCGGCGGCGAAGACGCGCTGCGCACCAATTGCGTGATGGAAATCCGCGCAGGCACGGGCGGCGAAGAGGCCGCACTCTTCGCTCGCGACCTGTTCGGCATGTATCGCCACTACTGCGAAACCAAAGGCTGGAAGACCGAAATCCTCGACATGAACGCCACCGAACTCGGCGGCTTCAAAGAAGTGGTCATCGGCATCTCCGGCGACGGTTGCTATCGCGAGCTGCAGTACGAAAGCGGCGGCCATCGCGTGCAGCGCGTGCCGGAGACGGAAGCCAAGGGACGCATTCAAACCTCGATGGCCACGGTCGCCGTGATGGCCGAACCGGAAGACGTCGAAATTGATCTCAAGCCCGACGACTACCGCAAAGACTTGTTCTGCGCAAGCGGCCCGGGCGGACAACACGTCAACAAGACGCAATCCGCCGTGCGCCTCACGCACTACGAAACCAACATCGTCGTGCAGTGCCAAGACGAAAAGAGCCAACACAAAAACTTCGCCAAGGCGCTCCGCGTCCTCAAGACGCGCCTCTACGAACACAAGCGAGCCCAAGAAGACGCCAAGCGTTCCGAACATCGCAAGACGCTCGTCGGCTCGGGCGATCGCAGCCAGCGGATTCGCACGTACAACTTCCCGGAAAACCGCGTCTCCGATCACCGCATCAATCTCACGCTTTACAAGCTCGACCACATCATCGCAGGCGATCTCGCCCCGGTGATCCAAGCGCTCATCGACTTCGACCGCAACGAGCAACGAGCGCAATTCGGAAACTTAGAGTAAGTAGCTAGTAGCTGGATGCTAGTAGCTAGAGAGAGCCGGAGCAGTTTTCGATTTCTTCAACTAGCAACTAGCTACCAGCTACTAGCAACTCCCCATGGCTGATCCCTGGACCATTGGTCGCTTGCTCACCTGGACCACCGGGTTCTTGAAGGACCACGGCTCCGAGAGCCCCCGGCTCGAAGCGGAAGTGCTCCTCGCGCACGCGCTGGAGTGCGAACGGATCATGCTCTACGCGCGCTTCGGCGAAGAGCCGAACGAAGCGGTGCGCGCGGCCTACCGAGGGCTCGTGAAAGAACGTTCCGCCGGCAAGCCGGTCGCCTATCTCACCGGCGGCCGCGAGTTCTACTCGTTGGATTTCGCCGTCTCGCCCGACGTCCTCATTCCGCGACCCGAAACGGAGTTTCTGGTCATCGGCCTGCTCGACGCCGCGAAAACGCAGAAGCCGGCGACCGGCGACGCCCTGCAAATCGCCGACGTCGGCACCGGTAGCGGAATCTTGGCCGTCTGCGCGGCGCTGAAGATTCCCACGGCGCACGTCACGGCCGTCGACGTCAGTCCCGCGGCCTTGAAGATCGCCGCCCAAAATGCCGCGAAGCATCATGTCGCCGAGCGCATCGAGTTCTTCGAAAGCGATCTGCTCGCCAAAGTGCCCCCCGCGCGGAAGTTCGATTTCATCGTCAGCAATCCGCCGTACATCACTTCGGCTGAAATGGCGGAGCTCGATCGCGACGTCCGCGACTTCGAACCGCACTTGGCTCTGGAAGCCGGCCCGCGCGGCACGGAAGTCATCCAGCGCTTGATTCCCCAAGCGGCCGAACGGCTCGTCGCCGGCGGGCAGCTCTTCATCGAGCTCAGTCCGCAAATCCACGAGGCAGTGCAACAACTTCTGCAAGCCGACGGCCGCCTCGACCCGCTGCCGACGATCGAAGACCAAAATCGCCGCCCGCGCATCGTCCGCGCACGCCGCCGCGATTAGCGTTTGCTTTTCGCCGCGAGCAAGCCTCGTAGCCTTCGCCACAGTCGATACAGCCCGTTGGGCACGGCCCACGAAAACCGCTCGTTGAGCTTGCGCCGTCGTCGCGCGCAGCCGCAGCCGGGCCGTTCGCGTATCAGGCCGAGCGTCGCTACTTTAATCGCCGCGGCCGCCGCTTCACCCAAGGCCAGCATTCGCGGATGACGACACGCAAAGCGAATCCGCTCCGGCGCGTGCCGCGTGAAGCAGACGTTGGTGCAACCCGCGCGCGAGCAGCTCAGCTTCGGCAGCCCGCGAGCATTCGCTTCCCCGGTCGGTTGAAAATCGCAATTCATGATAAGCTCGTGATTCGAACGAATGTCGCCGGGCCGCACGCCGGCACCAGCGGTTGCCCGTAGTTGACGACGGGCGACAACGGAACGTCGACGTCGATCGTTCCGCAATCGAGTTCCTCGTCGTCGAACTCGTAGACCCCTCCCAATTGCACGGCGGTCAACTCGCCGACGGCCGTGCGACAAAACAAAATTACTTGTACGCTGAGCACTCCCCGGCGTTCCGCGCTCACGTACAGCAACGCCCGCAATCGGAGCCGAAGCGGCGCACAACTATTCGGTTCGACGCTCGCAGTGCAGTCGCCGACGGAGGCACAGTATCCGTGTTCATGGTCCGGATCCGTTTCTTCGTCAAACACGCAAACACTCGCCTGTTCGCACACGACGGTGCACGGCCCGCCGTACCCTTCGCAACTTGGATCCGTCGCGCCGCAAGATCGCAGATCGCCGCAGCTCTCCGGTTCGCAGTCGGCGTCGGTCGTGCAGAAGCCGCCGCAGTCCGACATGCAATCGGCCGTGCACGGCTCCGGCACGCAATCGAACTCCCACTCCGCTTCATAACGGCAGCCGTAACCCGGCGTGGTTCCATCGGTGAGATCGCACGGCGGGACTTCCGACCAGAAGTTGTAATTGTCGCCGACTTCCGCCGGCGGTGAAAACTCCTCCACGGCCGGCACCTCCAACACGGCGTTGACCGCGTCGCAGTCGAGGCAATAGCCCGTCGGGTACGAACCCCAATCCTCGAACGTCGCCTGCAACGACGAACTCGACGACGATCCGCGACACGGGCAAGGCCGGCACCGGTCGCAACAATCACAGCGGAGGGAAAAGGGAAAGGACATAGTTATGAATTGCAAATTATGAGTTATGACCGCCCCATTTAGCCCCGGAGCTTGTCTCCGGGAATATGCGTAACGCGCGCTAGTATCACTCCGCATCCACGGAGCAGCCGCTCGCCTGCGTCACGATCCACTTCCTGGAGTGGGCGATCAGTTGCACGATGACGCGCGTTCCCGCAGGAAGTTTCTGACCGTCGTCAAGTAGCCAGTCGCAAGCCGTGACGTCGAGGCCCGAGTCGCTCGGTCCGATGTCGTGCAGTTGCCACAGACTCACGGTCGCGCTACCGCCGGCCGCGAGGTCTTCGTCCAAAACGCCGAGGTGCCATTGAAAGGCGTCGACCGGCACGTAACGCCCGGCCGCCGGATGGAAGTAGCACAAGCGCCGTTCGCCGGCGAGATACGCCGCGCCCTGCGCGTCGGCCACGCGGCGATCGGCGCCTCCGGCCTCGACCCACTTGTCCTCCTCTTCGTCTTCTTCTTCACCGACACGGAACGTCAGCCGCGCGGCATCTTTCGCCGTGTCGAAGGCTTCCAGCTGTTCGGAAAACTCCAACAGTTCCAGCTTCGCTCCCGCGGCGGGCGACAGGAGCGTGCCGAGCGCCGAGCGATGCATTTCCAAAGTCGTGCTCGCGCCCGCAATGCGCAACCGCGCGACGGCGTCGACCAGCATTTGGAAATCAGCCGGAGAAACGTGCCGGTCGACCGGGAGTTTGTGATGTTCGTTGGTCATGCGGTCACTCAAATTGAAAGAGCGCGGAGAAGTTCCCGGACGCATAAGGGGGATTGCCGTCGGCATCGGCGATCGGCAGCCAATGCTCGCCGGCGTCGGCCTCTTCCCGATAGAAGTGGTTCCAACCGCCGAAGCCGCCGGCCGCGAGCGGCTTCGTCTGCTCGGCGAAGTGGTAATCGATCCGCCACAGGGCGTCGTCGTCGAGCAGTTGAAACTCGCGGACTGCGCGCACGCCGAGGAACAACAACGTTCCTGCCGGCGCACCGAGGAACGTCGCATGGTTGACCTTGCCTCGCAGTACGCGCTGCGCGTTCCACGGCGGCGCAGGCACGCGCAGCCAAGTGAGTTGCACGTTACCGGTCGGAATCAGCAGGCCGGGATTCACGTCGTCGTCCACCGGCGGCAGGTCGTCGATCGCATACCGCCAGAGACGGCCGGGCGTGCGTACAGTTTCGGCCCCCAAGTCGCCCCGATAAATCAGATACGTCGAGTCGGGCACCTTCGGTAGGTCGGGCCGCAGGCGCGTGTAGCTGTCGTACAATGTTTGGTAGGTCGCCGTGACCCGAGCGCCGCCCCGATAGGTGTTCGCGGCACGTTCGAGCAACAACTCCGGTTGCGCGTCGGGCGATTCCGGATCGAACGGCTCGACCGCGAGTTCCGTCACCATGAGATTCTCGAATCCGGGAAACTTTGGCCCGGTCGCCAACTGTGCCACGCCGCCGACCGTGCGCGCCGTGCCGAGCAACAGGCGTGCGAACGCTTGCCAATCGCTCCAGGCGACGCGAAAGGCGCGCGTGGCGGAGACGCCGTCTTGTGTCGCCGTGAGGCGCGGCGAACCGGCGAGTTCTTCGTAAGCAATAGTCATGGCTTTGTTCCTTGCGAATTCTTGTTAGCCAAAACTCGGTTCGGTCCACACGCCGTCGGTCGCAAACTGCGCCGAGCCGCCGATGAGCGCGCCGGTGTCGACATCCACTTGCAACTCCACGTGCTCGATCACGGACGGTATCTCGTAGTGCCGCACGGCATCGAGATGAAGCAACAGCGTGACGACGCTCCCCGCGGCAAGTGGCGAGGTTGCCGGCGCGGCGGCATTCAACTGAAACGCGACCGTACCCGTGCCGGATCGCGTCCCCGGCACCTGCCGCAGGCGCTCTCCCGTCGCATTGCTCGCATACGCCTTGCTTTGAGCCGTGCTGCGAAAGGTCCAACGGACGACGTCCGCAACCGGCGTCGCGCCGATCAATACTTTGCCGTCTTTGCCGCTTTGAAGCGTCATCGATTGCTCTCCGTTTGGTACGTAAGGGAGTTAAACGACTGGGTGCCTGGGGCAGAACGAAGTGATGCCCCAGTTAAAGACGTCAAGTTAACTGGGGCATCGCGTTGCTCTGCCCCAGCCACCCGACGTTAAACTGATTCGCCGACCAGCGCGATGCGATACGTCACCGCCGCCCCGCCGGGATTGGCAATCCGGAGCGTATCGGACGTCCCTTCTTCCACATCCCAGCCGGCACGCTTGGCGACCCAGGAGAGGCACGAGTCGCTCGGCAGTTGCAAAAGATCGGCCGCGCTGCCGAACGGCGCACCCCAAGCGTGGGCGCCGGCACCGCCGATCCACAGGTCATGCCCCACGGCCGTCGCCAGATTGACGATCAGCAAGGCCCGAACGCGCGCGAAGTTGAACGACACGGCTTGGCCGAAGAGCGTCTTCGCCAAATCGGAAAGAACCAGATCGTCGTGCGCTCCGGCGGCGATTGCGCGTTCGTCGTGCCATAACAGATCGACCGGTTCGTTCGCCGGCGCCCCGCCGAGCACGGTAGCGTATTCCAGTCGGGCCACGTCGGTGACGGTCGACAACTCAAGCACGTCTTGAAACAACCACGCGAGCGACGTTTTCACGTCGACGGAAAGACTTTCGGCCATAACAGCAGTTCCTTAACGATTGGGAGAATGACCTAACTGCGAACGAGCGTTGCTTCGAACAACAGCGTGAACTCCGGACGACCAGGCCGCGGCAAATTGCGCCCTTCCTCCAGCCCGCGAAAGAGCACGACCTCCCCTTCATCGCACGAAAACGACCTCCGCTCGAAGCAGGCGAGGACCGCAGCGGAAATCGCGGCGGCTTCGTCGTACGACGGAGCGTGAATCCGCCAAGCGCATTCGATGCGCTCGACCCGGGTGCCGCTCGACGTACTCACCAGTGGTCGAGCCGTGCGACGCTCGATCACCGCCGTCGGCGCCGCGAAGTCCGGCGGTGCAGTACCGGTGAACACGCGGGCGCTCGGCACGAGCGACGGCAACATCGGATCGGCGGCCCACAGGGCTTGCAGCGCTTGTTCGAGGCTCATGGCACTTCCTCCAGCAACAAGGTGATGCCCGGCTCGATGCTTCTTTGGTCGTCGAAGCCGACGACGTCGTACGCCATGTCGCCGATGCGGACGCGGCAACCGTCGTCGAGTGCGAGGTCGTCGATCAAATGGCAACGATGCGTAGCCCGGCGGTGCGCGTCGTCTGCGACGTTGCGCGCTCCGGCATCGTCGATCGGCGTCAAACTGACGGGCACGCCCCGTCGCAACTCGCGCCATTGCGCGACCGGCACGCCCGACGCCGTTTTCTCCCACGCCGCGCGGTAGAACGTCGCCAAGTCGGCCAGCTCGGCAATGATCCGCCGCCGGCGGCAGATGCAGCGATTCCGCGTTTGAAACGTTTCGCAATGCAGTTCGAGAATGGTCCACGTGGTACCGTCGGCTTCCGTGAGCGTCGCGCCGATCTCGGGATTGGGCAGACCGTCGTCCGCCGGAAGATGGAAGACGACGTCGTCGGCCAGATAGCGACCGGCCGACGCTTCCACTTCGTGCCGCGCGAGCGCTCGTCGGACGGCAGCAACGCTCCGCCCTACGGCATCCCTTGCGTTGCGCAGCACCACGGTTTGCGCGGCGTCGAACGTTGCAAAGTCGCCGGTGGGATGAAAAGTGATCGACATCGTTAGGTCCTCGCCCGCGTAGAGATTTCAAAGATCTCGCCGGCGGCGAGTTTCGCATCGCACCAATCGAGCGTGGCCCGCAGTTGCGCGAGGTACGCTTCCCACGCGACGCTCTGGCCGTCGACCGTATAAGTCGGCTTCGGCTGCGCCGTTACATCGGTGAGCAGCTGTAACGCTTGCGCCCGCACGTTGCGCAGCGCGTCGAGATCGTCGGGCATGAGAGCTCCTTTGGACGAGAGACTTGGAGAAGGGGAGAATGGAAACCTGGGAGAGAAAGAGACGAGAGCCGGTGATAAGTGCGTCGTGATTTGGTTGGGAACGCTTATCTCCGGTCTCTCGTCTCCGGTCTCCGGTCTCTCCGCTATCCCGCCGTGCACTTCACGACGTAGCGCGGGTTGAGCACGGCCGCGGCGCCTCGTTCGCTCGCCTTGAAGCGGACGACGATGTCGTTGTTGAACTCCGCATCGCTGCCGGGCGCCGACTGCGTGACCGTGATCGGCCAGTTTTCCATGTAGGCGAACGCCTTCTTGAAGTCGCCGAGGAACCACCATCCCTTGGCTTCTTCGGCCGAGGCGCCCGCGGCAATGATCCGCCGATAGGCAAGCCGGCTCTCGTAGGCGCGGTAGCTCGCCAAGGGGTTCGCAATGCGCGTCGTCGATTCGCCGGTGGTGAAGTCGACTTCCGACGCTTGGAAGATCCGCTGCGCCGCCTGCCGATAGGCCGGCATCACGAGCGCCGTTCGGGCGCTCACAAGCACCGGTTCGCCGGTTTGCGGGTCGAGCATGTCGGCGAAGAGCTGCTCCGCCGCGTCGACGTTGGTCCAGTCGACCAACTCGTTCTCCCCTTTCACGTTCACCCAAGCACCCGAGGTGAGGTACGTGTTGTAGTTCGTGCCGCGCCACTTGTAGTTGTTCACGGCGCCGACCACGACGTCTAACAGCCGCTTCTCCTTGTTCAGGCCGAGCAGTTCGCCTACTTCCGCAGCTCGGGCCAGCACTAAGTTCGTGCGATCGAAGAAGATCGCTTCCCGCGTCACCGGCACGATGAGACCGTGTTTCACGGTCGACGGCGTTTCGATGTAATCTTCCCCGAAGCCGACCTGCGGATACGGCATACCGGGATGCACGGCAGCCACGCCGTCGGCCGGAGCCGTGACGCCGGGGATCTTCTCGCCGTCGAGACGCGTCGGCACGGTGTCGACGAGCTTCGACACGACGAACGCCTCCTGGGAATACGCCTCCATGATCTTCGAGTAAATCACCTGGCCGGCGACGTTGAGAAACGCCGTGACGTCGACCGCTTCGCCGGCTTCCAACAGGCTGACGCCGCCGGACGTGCGCGGATCGAGCAGGCGGACCCACTCGCAACCGTCGGGCACGAGCGACTCGGCCAAGTCGCGAAGGCTGAATTCCTCGGCTCGCAACTGCCGCGTGCGCAGGGCTTCGGAAAGGTGCTCGACGGTCCGCGCCGGGCCGTCGAGATCGTAACGTCGTTTGAGTTCGCGATAACGGATCATGGGTTGTTTCCTGTGTGTATTTGTGAATGAATCTGCTTGGGACGTCCTATCGTGCTTAGCCCGGTCGTCCACGACCGGGACCCGCTGCACGTTCCGCTGCGCCGTTACGACGTGATGTTCGCCTGCGGTCCGCCGTACATCACCGTGCTGACGATGTCGACCAGCACGCGCGCCTCGGCGGGGTTCACGCGCTTCGCACAACGGCCGATCGCCAAGTGCGCGCCGGCGACGCCGTCGACCTTTTGGTTCTCGAGCGCCGTGCCGCTCGCTTGCTCGTCGACGCCGAGCAGTGCGCCGACTTCTCGCGTCGTCGACGGAGCGACGAACTCAAACACGCCGGTCGTCGCGATGCGAATCGGATCGGTGTCGCCGGCCCGCGAGCGCTGCATGGCGACGCCGGCAAACTTGTTGTGAAACAGCGCCTGATTGCCGGATTCGGTTCCTTGGTCGGCCTGCGAAGCGGCCGGCTTGGCGTCGTCGGTGTCGAGATACACCAAGTCGCCGATTTCGATCACCGTAGCCGAATCGACCGGCAGCACGATCGGGTTTGTCTCTCCGTAACGCCAACGCATGCAATCGCTCATGATTCTTGTTCCTTGTACTTGGTTCTTCGTGCTTGCTTTAAGGTTCGATTTGTTTGCTTCGTACTACCGATCCCTCTCCCAGCGGGAGAAGGAAAGTTACACGGCTTCCAGAGGGAGAAGGGTTACCGCGTGATCGCGCGGACGAACGATGCCGTATCGAGCGCCGGCGGCACGCGGCGCACTTCGTGCTCGTGTTCGACGAGTTGCTGATCGCGCGAGCGCGGCTTGGCGCCGGCCAGCGCCGCGACGAGGTCCGGCCGCACGCGCCGCAAGTCCTCCGTCGTGGCCTGCTCCAGCAAAGTGCCGTGTTTTCCGGTGTTTGCCGCGTTATCGGCCGGCGGCTGCTCCGCTTCATACAGCCCGTGCGTCGTCGCCGGATCGGCCACGAGGTCGACGCTCACGACCCGCGTGATCGCCTCGACGATCGTCTGTTCGTCGCGCCGCGCCGTGCGGGCCAACACGTTGTGCGATAGCCCCACGTTCTCCGGCGCGTTGCGAGCGTCCCATTCGAGCTGCGCCGCCAACGTGTGCCGCGGGTTGAAGTGCAGGTCGCCGAAGAGGCCCGCCTCGGCCGTGGCGCGCACATTGCGAATCACGCCGATGCGATCTTGATAATCGCGCGGACCGAGCGGGCTTCCCTTGGGATGATTGACGTTGACCTTCGCCCCTTCGTACAACGCTCGGGCCTGCTCCAGCACCGCGGCCGGATACACCCGACCGTTGCGCGAGGCGAGCCCCAGAATCTTCACGCCGCGGATCACGCCCGCTTCGCGTTCGACGCCGAGCGCTAGGCCCCGGCAGTCGGCATACTCCAACAATGTCTCGTCCATGGCTTCTCCTCACCTTTTCGTAAACGCTGTGTCGCAAAAGCTTCGTCGCAGAACCTATGGCAATAAAAAAAGCCCGTCGCCGATCCCTGGGGAGGATCGGCGACGGGCTCTGTGAGATACCGCAAGCGGCTCTCGGGGATACCCGGCGGGGGAAATTATGAGTTATGAATTGTGAGTGATGAGGCGGACCTCAATTCATAATTCATAACTCCCAACTCATATCTACTTCTCCAACTGTTCCACGCGGCGGCGGATGTGCTGGATCGTGCCGTCTTGCACCGCGATCTCCAATTGCACGCTGCCGTGGAAGCCGCGTTGCAACGTTTGCCGGAGCAGCTCATCGAGCAGCGCGAGCAAGCGTGCGGTTTTCGTTTGGTTCGTCGGGGCGTCGATCGTTCGTGTCTTGGTGTTGATCATGATTCGCAGTTTACTGATTTGAGTGAAGAACTCCAGGCAACTTTTGGCCGGCCTCCATTTTCTTGCGAGGCCGTAAAATACGGTGTTTTATACGCTTTTCGGCACGCGCTGCGCATGTGCCGCGATGTGCTGCTGTTCGCGCTCGTAGTCGTAGCCGGCGAGCAGCGACCACGTCTGCGCCGAGAGCACGCCGTGCGCGTATTCGATCGCGCGTATTTCCGCTTCGCCGCGCGCGTCGCGCATCACGAGCGACGGCGCTTCGATCTGAATCTCCACGAGTTGCGCAGCGTTGCGTTCGATCCGCCCGGCCGCCGCGGCGTGGCGAATCACGCGGCGGAACACTTCTTCATCGTCGGCAATCTGACGAGCCTGCAACCGCTCGAAGGTCCGCAGCGCGGGGCTTTCGGCCACGAGCGACGACGCGTAGTTGCCGTTCGAGGCATCGGCCGAAAGCATAAATTCCGGCATCACGAGCCGCGACGCAATCGCGCGGAGTTCCGCCTGCAACACCGCCACGTAGCTCGAAGCATCAAGGGCCGCCGCCGGAAAGTCGTATTCCAAGTTGCCGTAGGCGTCGAGGATCGTACCCGGCGCGTAGCGACGGACGCTCTCCGTGCGACCGCCGGACGATGTGGCGCCGGCGGTCGTGCCGGTCGTTGCCACAAACTGCTGCACGGCGGTGCGCGTCGCTCCGTGATGTTTGCGAATCAGCGCAATCGCCGATTGAATCTCGGCCACGGTACTCATGTTGCGCAAGAGCTTCTCCGCGCGACGCAGATTCTTTCGCACCGGGTAGAAGAGCGGCAGCCCGCGCTTCATGTTGGCATCGACATTCGCCTTGCGGTGCTGGATCGCATCGGCGTCGAGCGGCACGCCGTCCACGTAGTACGCGTGCACGGTCTCCACATCATCGGCGTCGGTCGCAATGCCGAACGAGAGCGATGGATCCCGGGCCGCTTCCGCCGGAGCCGTCACCTGGCCGGGCTCGACGAACCGCACGAGCGTCATACCGCCGGGGCCCGCGAAATACCGCAGAAACACCTCACCGTCGCGATCCAGTCGCAAGGCCGCCTCTTGCTGACGGCGGGCCCAGCGGTTGATCCGCAGAAAATCGTCGACGAGCGATTGCACTTCGGCGACCAACTGCGGCGGCGCCGGGCGCTGCTTCTTTGACACCACGCGATAAGTGTGCCCCGGCCCGACGATATAACTCACGCGGTTCTCATGACCGTTAATAGCAAACTCATTCTGCAAGGCGAGCGCACGACACTCGGCCTGCAATGCGGCGTGCTCCTGCTCACCAATCGGCCCGGCGCCGCGATCGCCCGTTACTCCGCCGCGAACGGCCAGCGACTGCCAAGTGGTATCGTCGTCATAGTACGGCTCGCGCGGATCGACGAAGCCGGCGTAAAGTTCGTCCACGGTTTCCGACAAGCGTTGCTGCAGACGTTCAAGCGATTGCATGCGAGGCTCCTTAGTAATGATGGTTGTCTTCAATCCCCTCTCCCACTGGGAGAGGGTGGCCGAAGGCCGGGTGAGGGTCGCGCTGCAGCAAGTTCGATCATCCAGCGTCAGCCGACGTCACCCTCCTCCGCCCTGCGGGCACCTTCTCCCGAACGGAGAAGGGTTTTTAGCCGGCCGCTCCTCCAAGCAGCTCTTGCGCCAGCCGATACGCCATCTCCAGCGCATCCGGCCCGTCGTCGTGGTCGCCGCAGGGGAAGTCGCGGAGTTGGTTCAGTAATAAGCGCGTCCCCGGCGAGCCGCTTCGAAAGCGCAACCGCCGCCACGCCAAGAGCGACCCGAGCCGGCGAATGCGCACGCACTTCGCCACGGTGTTGGTCAGCGTCCAAGGCGCAAAGTCGTGCCGGCCGCGGCGCTGCGCCTCGCGCACCAGTTCGTCGCCGAGCAGCTCCTGAAAATGGTTCACTTCCACGCCCAGTGCATCCGGCCGAAACACTTCCAGCGCGTCGCAAGCCGCCGCCGTCATCTCCGGGGTCGCTCGCCGCGCAAGATCGGCTTCCACATACACCAAGCCGGCCGCGTCGATACCGAGCTTTACCAGCGCCGAGTAATCGCCGCGCCGCGCGTCCCGTCCCTTGCTCGGGTCGAGCGCCACGGTGCGCACCAGCAATCGCTCCGGCCAATCGTGGAACCACAGCTCCTCGCCGACAAAGTAATCCTCGGGCCACTCGCAAAGCTCGGGATTGAGCGGCATCCCCTGTTTTTCCCGCTCAAACGCGGCTCGACCGCTTTCGGCCCGCTGACACATCAAGGCATAGAGCGACTCTTCTTCCGGCCATAGCAGTTCGGCCCCCCGATCCATCTCGGCCCGATGTTCGTCGTAAAACTTTCGCGCCGCGACCGAGGCATCGACGAGCGAATGATCGGCATACAGCGACTCCCACCGCTCCCACAGCTCCGTCGCTTCCGGCGGCCGCACGAGCGCGGCAAACGTGCGCGAGGTCCATCCCGGCGTCCGTCCGAGCTCCATCGCGAGCGCGTCGCGATGAAGAGCCGTCGCCAGGTTCAAGATGTTCGTCGTGCGCGTGCCGGCCTTGAGCAATGTGCCGTGAAACCAACGGCTCGCCAGCGCGCGCCGTCGGGCCGATTCGATATGGCCGTCGTTCTGCAAATCATCGCACACGATCAACGTCGGCCGGTTCTCGCGCCGCCGCCGTCCGCGCAGCCGCACGCCGGTGCCGGCCGCTTCGACGACGCAGCCGCCGCGCGTTTCGATCCGCCCGGCGCGCCAGACGCGCCCGCGCCCGCAACTCTCGGGATAGTCCTCGGCCAAGTGCGGATTGTCTTCGAGCTCCCGTTTCACATTCTCCAAGTGCGCCTGCGCCTGAAGCTTCGTATCGCTGACGATCCAGACATACGGCTCGCGTCGCTCGACGATCATCCGCAATACCCAAGCCAAGGTGCCGACGGTCGACTTCGCCCCGCCGCGCGGCCCCACGACGTTGAGCTTCATCCCGCGCCGCTGCTCCGCAGCCGCCAATTGCTCCGCCAACCAGCGATGCATGGCCGACGGCTCGCGCGTGAAGTAATGCGGCAGGTACTTGCGACCCCACGCGAGCAAATCGGGCCGATTGGCGTCATCGTCACGATCTTCGCCTTCGAGTAGGTCCTCGAAATGGCGATACAGTGCAACTTCGGGCTTCGCAGTGAGAGTGCGGTTCGAAGCGGCTTTCATTCCTCGGTCTCCAATCGCAACTGATCGACATATTCCTTTTGAAACTTCTTCAGCCGCAGCTTGACCCGCTTACGATCGTCGGGCGAGGCGATCTCTTGCACGACGCGCTTCGCGAAGAAGTACATCGTTTGGTCGACTTGATGCGGAGTCGTCGTATTGGCGGCGCGAGCCGCGTAACGTTCGGGATGACGACGCGTCAACAGCCAAGCGGCCGCACGCCAACCGTTCTTTTCGGCGGCCGCGTCGTGAATTCGACGTACCAGCGCCAGCTCGCCGTGGGAGTCGGCGCGCAGTAGAGCCGCGGCGAACTCGGGCTCTCGATTTCGCGTTCGTTGGATAGTTTGCAAGGTGCAGCCCAAGTACTTAGCCGCCGTGGTCAACGAGCAGCCGACCCCGACGATCGCACACACCTCGGCTTGGCGCTGCGCGTTGAGATACGGCCGTGGCCCGGGTCGCTTCCTCGCCTTCGGCGTCACGTCCGGTTCGATCGGCTCCGATTGTTCGCTCATGCGACACCTCCTAAATACTGAAACGTGGCCACCGCGCGGCCGTGCGAATCGCGGTAATCGTCCTCGAGCGAGCGCCGTCGGGCGCGGCCCGGCTTGCGAATGCTCCGCAGCCGCCAGCGCGGCGACCGGAGGCAATGCGCCAACAGCGCCGGATGTGCGGCGGTCACGCCGAACTGTTGCCCTTCGGCCAGGTACGCATCGCCGATCGCTTCGGCCAGTCGTGTGCCGATGCCGAGTCCTTGAAAGTCGGGGAGCGTCACCAGTCGACTGATGCGCCAGGCTCCGCGCCGGGCAAACTGCGCGAGCACGGCGCAAAACGCAATCGGTCGACCGCGGCACAATGCCGCATAACAGCGAGCGCCCCAACTGAGGCTGCCGCTCAAATAGTGATGACGCGCAAACAAGGGCCACAGCCCGGCGCCGCAGCGGCGCACTTCGAGTTGGAGACTAGGTCGCCGAAGACTCCTCCATTGGAGCCGGCCGGTCGCCATGTCGAGCGTCCAATCCGGCGCGAGCCAAGGCTCGACATCGTAATGACACGTCACGGCGACGAACCGGCCGCGGACCTGTTGCGAGCGAACGGCTTTCGCCACCGCCGCGGCGCAGGCTCGCGCCACGTCGCGATCGACGACGCTCGTGAACTCGTCGAACACGACGGTCGGCGGCGTATCGTATGCTGTGAGACCGGCGACGAGCGCTCGAGCCAAGTCGCAGCGGAAGCGCTCGCCGTTGCTCAGCACACGGTAAGGCTTCACCCAAGCCGGCGGGGAACTGAAACCGACGGCCGTGAGCAGGCCGACCATTTGTTTGATGGAGATCGCATCGTCGCCCGCCGCCGCAAAGAGCGCGTCGATCACGGCCGCGTCCGCAGGCCAATCACCCGGCGCGTAAAGCTCCGCGCCGAACGCTTGCCGAGCGACGGTGCTCTTGCCCGTGCCCGACGGCCCGACGATGAGCCCGACCTGCCAGGTGTCGCCGATCGCCGGCAACTCGGCAATGAACCGCTCGGTGAGCTTTTCCTGGAGCGGCACGTCGAACATGCCGGCGATCTGCCGCACGCGGAAGGAGTCGTGAATGGGGGAAGAGACTTCGAAGGTTTGTTGACTTGTGCTCATAAGACTATTCCGACGGTATTTGCTGGAGACATTGGCAAGCCAAAGCGAGCGGCGGGGTTTATCCCCGCCGTCCGGATCGAACTCCGCAGACGGCGGGGATAAACCCCGCCGCTCGCCAGGAGAGACTTCACAGCACACTGACCCGACAGGTGAGTCCTTCAGCTGTGAAGCGTTCAAACAGTCGGCGTTGTTCCGCTTCGTCGCGGCAATCGACGACGATCTGGAACTGATCGCGCCACGAGAGCGACGGCGTCGGCTTGATTCTGGTCGCCGTCGTGCTCGGTGGGCTCTTACTTTGCGCGATCGTGTCGGCCAGTAGTCCGGCAATTGCCGCGTCCCGTTGCTGCATACCGGATATGAGCGCTTCGAGGAGCGACGCATCCGTTTCGGCCATCGCCGCGAGCGGATCGTGGACCGAAAGCAGCAGCGCCGCTTCTTCGGCCGAGAGATCGACGACAAGAACCGGCACTTCGGCCTCCGGCGTGGTTTCGGCCCGAAGGTGGCCGTCGATCAGTTCGAGCGTGCCGTCGTCGCACTCGCGCGCCAGTAATGCTCCGGCATAGCCGATTTCGTTCAACACGGCCGTGAGCGCGGTCCGTTGCGCCGTCGGATGCTTTCGCCAATTGAGCGGATGCGGACGGAGTTGATCGGCGCGTACTCGGCGCAGATCTACAACACGGTCACGAATGGGAGTCGTCATAAGGCGTAGTTCCTGTGCTTGCGTTTCCCTACTTGTTCGACAGCCGTTCGCCGCGACGGTTGGCTGGGGCAGAACGAAGCGATGCCCCAGTTGCCGGGGCTTCCCCTTCGGCTCCAGCCCAGGCATCCAACACGTCGCGACCAACCGCATGTTGACGCTACCGCACGCGCGTAAAGATGCGCTGGCGGACGACTTGCCGCGGCGCGGCTTGTTGCCGGATCACTTGCTGACGCACCGCTTGCTGATGAACAACGTGTTGCTGCACGACCAAAGGCTGCAGCGCTTGCTGGTGCACGACAACCGGCTGCGCGATCGCAAGCGGCGACACGACCAACGGACTCACGACGCACGACGGCACGCCCGTGATGACGGCCGTGGCCGACACGATGCTGTTGCTTCCCAAGACGCTGTTGCCGACGAGGTCCAAGTCGTTCCGGTACCGGTTCACCAGGTCACCGAGCGCCGCCGAGGCCGCGGCGCCGGAGAGTCCGCCGGTCGCGGAAGCCACGGCTTGGGAAAAATCTTCGCGATCGCGACGAAGTTGCTTTTCCAAGTCGGCGAAGTAGAACGCCGCGAGGCGCTCCGCATCGCGCGGACGTTCGGTAAACACTTCGATGCCGGCGTCGAGCAAACGCCGCTGGTCGTTGGCCACCGGTCGGAGGCCGTCTTCGAGATGGCAGCGAACGCACGAAATCATTGGAGCGACGATGCCCGAGCCGTGCGGGTCGCTCGTATCTTTGGCGATGTTGTCCGGCACCGAAGCTTGGCGACGTCCGGCACGGTCGAATAGTGCGTAGAGGTGCAGCCCGTTGCGCTTGGCGGCGATATGTTCGCCGGCGTCGTACTCGAAGGCGAACGGATTGCGGATCGGATCGCGCTCCGGCGTGGCGGCGGCGGTGTCGTAGGTGTGCCAAGCCCCGCCGAGCGGACCTTGCCGACGTACGACACGGCGCGGCTTGAATGTAACGAGCGACCGAAACATGTTCGCACCGGCGTCGGCCCGCAGGCGATCGACGGCTTCGGTGTCGAGGCCGATCGAGGTGAAGAACGCTTCTTCGGTGTCGGCGATGCCGGCGAGCTCGTAATAGACGCCGCCGTCGAGCGTGGTTGTGGCTTGCGTAAGAAAGTAGTCGCCGCGCAGGAGCGCTCCGCCGCTGCCGGTGAGTTCGCGCAATCGCGCGACTGCGGCGAGGTCGAGCCAGCCGCCGTCGGTGAATATTTCTTGTTCGGTGTTTGAGGAAACTACGGCGGATTGGACGCGCGTCCGAATATGAAAATACGGATCGTGCGATACCAGAAGCTCCCAGACGTCGGCGGGGAGGCGATAGTCGGCCAGCGAGAAACGCCAGAGCCGGTCGTCGGTGTCGGGCACCGGCTCCGGCCGAACGATCGCATCGGCGCGACTGACGCTGTTGAGCACCAGCGACAACACCGCGCCGGCGCGGCGGCGCTGCGGTTGCGGCAGGTGGTAGAACGTCACGTACCGCACGTGCGTCCGCGCTACGGCGGCGACGCGAGTTTCCAGGTCGTCGACGGCCGCGCGCAGTTCGTCGGCGGGGCCGATGAGCGGCGCGGCGGCGAACAACATCGGTAGGCAATAGTGAGCGAACATTGTGACGAGTCCGAACTTGCTTTAATGGATTCCGCGAACGGTCCCCTCGCTTGCGCTTCGGGGCTAGTGTGTGGTGGTAGGCACAAACACGAACGTGCCGGTGCGGCCGTTTACTACGACCGGGCCGATCTCGACGCGGTCGCCGGCCGTCGGCGGGTCGTCGGCCAAGAGCTTCGCCGGGTCGATCAGGCCGAAGCCGTAGGCGGGGTCGCGCCCTGTGGGGCCGGCGTCGGTCGCCGTGCGTTGCAGGTGTTCGATGAGTTGGCGCGGCGTTTCGACCGGAGTGGCGCCGCCGGCTTGCTTGTGCTTGGCCAGCAGGAGCGCGACGACGCCTGCGACGAACGGCGCGGCCATGCTCGTGCCGGAGAGACGCGCGTAGCCGCCGCCGAGATACGTCGAAAGAATGTCCTCGCCCGGCGCGCAGAGGTCGACTTCCGGCCCACGGCTGGAAAATTCCGCGATGCGGCCATTACGATCAACCGCGCCGACGGCGACGGTGTCGTCGAGCCGGGCCGGATAGTTGACGCTTTGGTCGCGCCCGTCGTTTCCCGCTGCGCAGATGAGAAACTTGCCGGCGGCGACGGCTCGCGACACGGCCGCGGCGATCGCCGGGCTCGCGGTCGGCGACCCGAGGCTCAGCGAAATGACGTCAGCTCCGGCGGCGACGGCCCAATCGATGCCGGCCGCCACGGAATCGTCGGCGCCGGAACCGTCGTCTCCCAAGACCTTGCCGATCAGCAGACGACACGCGGGCGCCACGCCGACGACGCCCCGGTCGTTGCGTCGCGCGCCGACGATGCCGGCCGTGTGCGTGCCGTGACCGACGCGGTCGAGCGTGCCGCTCGGGCTCGCCGTGAAGTCGCGCAGGTCGTCGACCGCGCCGAGCAAGTCGGGATGCGTGCGCTCCAGGCCGGTGTCGAGCAGGGCGACGCGGATGCCCTGGCCTTGCGTTTCCCGCCAATGGTCGGGCACGCGCAGGAGCGCAAGGCCCCAGTCCGTGGTTTCGCTCAGTTGCGTATAGGCCGCGGTCACGCGAAACGGCGGCAAACGGTAGCGGATCGGCCTTGTGAAGCCGGCGGGTTGCTCTTTTTCGTTGCGACGAACGCTCATGCGGCACCTCGCAACTTGCGGACGAGTTGCACAAGTTCGATGACGAGCGGGAGCCACTCGGCGTAGGACTGCGCGTCGACGACGAGCGGTGCGAAGTTGCTTGTCGCTTGCAGCCCCACGGTGCGGAAGCCGGTGCTGCGCAGCACGTAGTGCGTGATGGCGAGGACCGCGGCGACGAGGTTGTCGTCGGTGAGCAGCTGCTCGAAGCGCTCGAGCGCGACGGAATCGAACCCGACGGCGGAGCCGAGCCGGACGACGAGCGTGATCAAGCGGCGGAAGCTCTCCGGCGCGGCGAAGGGATCGTCGAGCGCGCGGACGTCGTTGACGAGATCGAGCAGCTCGCGGAGTTGCGCGAGGCGTTGCCACGCGGCGCTGCGGACGGAAAGGGTCGCGGTCATGGGGCGTTTTCTCCGGTAAAGGAATAAGAAACTAGGAATGAGGGAGCCGGTCGGCGAGGTCGCGCAGTGCGTCGGCGATGAGGAGCTGGTCGGCGTGGCGGCTGCGACGTTCGTCGGCCAGATCGGCGTGCAGCACTTCCCGCTCGGCCGCGCATTCGCTGCGCAGAGCGGTCATCTCTTCGCGAAATGCGCGGACGAGGTTGGGAAGCGTGTGCGACGCGGTGTGCCAGGCGTACCAGCCGAGCACGGCCGTGGCCGACAAAGCGCCGAAGTTGTGCAGGTCGGGAACGTCGGGCATGGCGAAGCTCCTGAAAGGTCGGGAGTTCTTCACCACGGAGGCACAGAGCACACGGAGGCGCGGAAAGGGATTGCAAATTGAGAATTGCAAATCGCAAATTGCAAATTGGCGCAAGCGAGTCGCGCTCTCTCATCAATTTGCAATTCTCACTTTCTCATCTTGCGATTTGCAATTTGCCTTCTTTTCGCTCCGTGCTCTCCGTGCCTCCGTGGTGAAATGAAATCTGCGCGCAAAAAAAGAGCCCTCGCCGAAAGCGCGGTGCTCTCGGCGAGGGCTCTTCTAGATGCCTGAACGCTCAGGCTCTTACGGATACCGCTCACGAACGAAACGGATCTTAGCGGAAGTGCCGGCCCCATTTCCAGGCGATTTTTGGCCGGCCGAAAGAATGTTGAACGTCGCGTTTTCGGCGGGAATTAACGCGACTTTGAATGACCAATGGACCACGCACCGAATTCCAAACAAATACCAAGGACCGAATGATCGAAATGCGCTGCGGCGTTCATTTGATCATTGGAGTTTATTTCCTTGTTTGGAATTTGGTGATTGGAACTTTCTTGCGCTGCGACGCGGATTGCCCCCGGTCGCGGACCGGGGGCTAAATAGAAATTGCGCGCGGCGCGCAGACGTGAAGACGTGAAGTTAGCGCGCGCCGGCGGGTCTTGCGGCGACGGTGCCGGGGCGGCCCCCTTCGTAGACCGAGAACTCGGCCCAAATCGGCAAGTGGTCCGATACCTTCAGGGCCTGATCTTGCGTGAGATTAAACTCCCGCATGACGTCGAGCACGCCGGCTTGGCCGAGGTACTCGGTGGTCGCGTTGCGATCGAACAAGATGTTGTCGTACGTCTTGTCGCCGCGGGTGTTCGTCGGCACGCCCGAGACGACGTACGTGATGTTCGGCACTTGCCCGAGTTGGCCGAGATGTCCTTCGTCGGCGTTGAGGTCGCCGAGCAGGATAATGTCGTCTTCGCCGCGGCCGTCGTTGCGAACGGCGCGGAACACGTCGTCGAGCGCGTTGAGCTCGGAGTCGACTTCGTCGGGATCGGTGTGAATGTTCGCCAGCGAGAACGTGAAAGCTTCGTTCGGCGGAGCGCCGCGGGCACGGAAGCCGGTCACCAGCGGTTCGCGATGCAGCAGGTCGTCGGGATCGCGCACCGTGTAGACCGACGAGCGGTCGATCTCGACGCGCGATTGATCGAAGATGTACGCGTACTGCTCTTTGCTATCGGTGCGGCCGAGGCGCGGGCCGAGAACAAAGTCGTACTGCAGGCCGCCGGTGTTGACCAGCGCAACGAAGCGGGCCATGAAATCGGGACTGCGGTCGCGCACTTCTTGAATCGCGACGATGTCAAACTTGCGAATGATCCGCGCGATGATGTCGATCGCCTTCGGATCGGCGGCCTTCGATTCGCCGAAAACTTGGATATTGAAGGAAGCGATGCGGAGCGTATCGCCGGGACGAACCGGCACCGTCCCTTTGACGGCCGTTTGGTCGGCGCGCGGCTTGATGCCGATGCCGTTGAGGCCGGCGACTTCGTACTTCTGCAAAAAGAAGTACGCGCCGGCCATCGCGATGAAGGGGAACAATTTGACGAACAACCGCGTCATGTGCCCCTCCATGGGCGCATGGTGAATCGACGATCCCGGCGCATGGCTGCGCTGTAGGTTAGTATCGAATGTTCCGCGCCGGGAAGATGAGGGAAATGGCGCGGTGGAAAGTTGATGGAGCTGCCGGCAGTGCGGGCGCTGGCAACGGGCAGATTGCAAATTGCAAAATGAGAATTGAAAATTGCAAATTGAAGAGAGCGCACCTCGCTTGCGCCATTTTGCAATTTGAGATTTGCAATTCTCAATTTGCAATCTCTCGAACGCGACGCCGAGTTCGGAACGCCACGGAGGGCGTTCCCAACAGCAAAGCGTGCTAGCGTCGCGCTTCGCGAACGACATGGCCGAGTTCCGGCACGATCAGGCGCTCCATCGCTAAGCGCACGCCGCCCGGGGAGCCGGGCATTGTGAACACCGCGGTGCGCTCGATCAGGCCGGCCGTGGCGCGGCTGAGCATGCCGGCGGGGCCGATCTCTTGGAAGCTGAGCATGCGAAACAGTTCGCCGTAACCGGGGAGCGGTTTCGTGACGAGCGCGCTCACCGTTTCAAAAGTTTGGTCGCGGCTGGAGAGGCCGGTGCCGCCGGTGAGGAGAATCGCGTCGACGTCGTCGCGCCCGACGTAGCCGAGCAACAGCGGCCGCATCTTCTCCGGATCGTCGGGAATGATCTCGCGAGCCACCACTTCGTGGCCGGCCGTCGCGAGAAGGTCGACCACGGTCCGTCCGCCGGTGTCGGTTTCCGGCGTGCGGGTATCGCTGACCGTCACCACGGCGCAGCGAACGCGATGCGGCGAGCCGGCGTGATGTTGGGCGGAAACGGTGCTCATGACCGGGAAAACCGCTGAAATTGGTTTCGAAGGGAGGGTCGGAGTCCTATGTTATAGTAGTAGTAAGTCGATTGCGATGCGACGTTTACGCGCTCGGCAGCGCATCGCGGCTCTCGGGACTTCACGAAACATATCGATGGACGTTCGTTACTCATTCACGTTGTTGGCGCTCTGCGTCGGTGTCGCTCCCGTCGCGGCCGATGAATTCGTGTTGGCCGGCGGCGGACGGATCGTCGGCGAGTGGGCCAATGCCGCCGAGAGCCCCAGGGTGAAGTATGAAGTGCGGCTGCCGAGCGGCGGCAGCGTCGTGTTCGACAAAGATCAAGTGACCGACGTCGTGCGCCGCACGCCGGACGAAATCGAATACGAGCGCGTTCGCCACGAGCAGCCCGACACGATCGACGGCCATTGGCAATTGGCCGAATGGTGCCGCGACCATAAGCTCACCGAACTGCGCAAGCGGCATCTGGAGCGGGTCATCGAGATTGAGCCGAACCATGTGAAGGCCCGAGCGGCGCTGGGATATAACCGCATTCAAGGGCAATGGCGTACGCAGGCCGAACATCTCTCGGCGCTGGGCAAGGTGCAATACAAGGGGCAGTGGCGCTACCCGCAAGAGATTCAGATTATCGAGTCGAAGCAAAAGTCCGACTCGTCGCGCCAGCTCTGGTACGGCAACATGAAGCGGTGGCGCGATTGGCTCAACGGGGCGAAGCAGCAGCAAGCGGTCACGGAACTGAAAGCGGTGACTGATCCGTTGGCAGTGCCGGCCTTGAGCGAATACATGCTCAAGGAAGAGAACGAACAAGTACGCAAGCTCTACGCCGAAGCGTTGATCCATATCGGCAGCGCGCAGGCCGATGCGTTTTTGGCCGATCGTTCGCTGCGCGATCCGTCGCAAGAGATTCGGATCATCTGTCTCGACTATCTCGACGACGTGCCGCAGCAGAGTCTGATCGACTATTACATCCGCGAGCTGCACAACAGCGACAACACGATCATCAACAACGCCGCCGTGGCGTTGTCGCGGTTTAAAGATCCGCGCTCGATCGGACCGCTGATCGACGCGCTGATCACGAAGCACAAGTATGCAGTGACCACGGGCAATCCCGGCGGCGGACTCAGCGCCAGCAACGGCTCCGGCGGCTCAGGCCTATCGAGCGGCTCGAAGACGACGATCATCACGGACGAGAAACGGAATCAACCGGTGCTCGATTCGCTGATTACGATTCTCGGCGGCAAAGTGAACTTCAGCTTCGAAGTAAACGACTGGAAACAGTGGTACGCCGGGCAGAAGAAGCAACGACTGCTGGATGTCAGGCGGTCGTGAGGAAGTAGCTAGTTGCCGGTAGCTAGTAGCTAGTGACGCTCCCTTCTCCCACTGGGAGAAGGTGGCCGTGAG
>PNKZ01000017.1 GCA_013822735.1 Pirellula sp. | reverse complement strand
AGGGGTTTGTATACGACGGCGTGACGATGACTTTTCACACCATCATTTTGCAGTTTGCGATTCGCAATTCTCAATTTGCAATTGGCCGCGCTCTTTCGGATAATTGTGGTTTTGCGTTCGCGGTTTCCTCGGAGAGTAAGCGTACGATGTCCGATTCCTTGTTTAACGTGGCGGGACAAGTCGTGTTGGTTTCCGGCGGCACGCGCGGCATCGGCCGGGCGCTGGCCGAAGGGTTTTGCGAGCGCGGAGCGACCGTGGTCGTTACGGGTCGCGAACCGGCCGTCGCGGAAACGGCCGCCGCCGAGATCGCCGCTAAGACGAAAGGCGCCTGCTTCGGCCTCGGGTGCGATGTCGCGCAGAAGTCGCAAATCGATCAACTCGTCGCCGCGATCGTCGCCAAGCAGGGGCGGATCGATACGCTCGTGAACGTCGCCGGCGTGAATCGCCGCAAGCCGGCCGCCGACGTCACGGAAGAAGATTGGGACTTCGTCATCGACACGAACCTCCGCGGCGCGTTCTTCATGTCGCAGGCCGTCGGCAAGCAGATGGTCGCCCAAGGGGGCGGCTCGCAGATTCAAATCTGCTCGCTCAACAATTACGGCCCGTTGCCCTGGGTCTTGCCTTATGCGGCGAGCAAAGCAGCAGTCGGCCACATGACGCGCGTGCTCGCCATGGAGTGGGGCCCGAAGGGAGTGCGCGTCAACGCCATCGCGCCAGGCTACATCCTCACCGATCTCTCGAAGAAGCTCTGGTCGAACCCGATGATGCAAGAATGGAACACGGCCAACACGCCGCTGCGCCGCTTGGGAAACCCCGAAGACATGAACGGTGCCGCGATTTTCCTGGCGTCGAAAGCGTCGGCCTTTATGACCGGCCAAATCGTCTTCGTCGACGGCGGCTTCTCGGCCGGCATCATGTGGCCGATCGACAAAGTAACCTAGGCCGAGCCGGAATAAATGTAGTGAGATTTAAACCCGACATCATTGCCGAGGTTCAGCTCTTGTCGACGGCAGAAGGGGGTCGTCAGGGGCCTACTCCGGCTGATGCTTTTGGCTGCTTGATCAAGCTCGATCAGCAGTTTTTCGATTTGCGGATCGACTTGACCGACATCGGCAGCCTAACTCCCAGTATGTCGCGAATCGTGCCAATCGCGTTTTTATCACCAGATATCGTGAAACCGTTGATCCACGTCGGAAGCGAATTGACGTTTTGGGACGGACGAACGATCGGTCACGGTAAGGTTCTAGAAATACTCAACGCATAACTTAATTGCAGATCATCGGACTCGCACTATGCATCCCCACATCTCCTCCTATCTCTTGCTCTCCTTCTGCTGCTTCTGCGGAAGCGTGACCAGCGCGCAGGCCGAGAATTGGCCGCAGTGGCGCGGCGTGGACGGCACCGGTATTAGTCATGAGACCGGCTTGCCGACGGAGTGGAGCGAGACGAAGGGAATCGTTTGGAAAGCGCCGTTGCCGCCGTGGGGTTGTAGTACGCCGGCGATTTGGGGCGATGCGATCTTTCTCACTTCGCAAACCGAAGAGGGCAAGCTGCTTGCGCTGCGTTTGAGCGCCGTCGACGGCAAGATCGTTTGGACGAAGGAAATCGGCGCGGCGGATACGCGGCGCGAGGCGGAGAAGCGCTCCGTGCAGAAGTTTCACAAGTTGCACAACAACGCCAGCCCGTCGCCGGTGACCGACGGCAAAACCGTGGTCGTGCACTTCGGCAACGGCGACTTGGCCGCACTCGATTTCGACGGCAAGCTTCTCTGGAAGCGCAACCTGCAAGACGACTACGGGCCGTACAGCATTTGGTGGGGACACGCGAACAGCCCGGTGCTGTACAGTGCTGCTTTAGGTCGGGGCGGCGTGCAAGGGGACATCGTCATCAGCGTGTGCATGCAAGATTCGCTCGAAGGGGCGGCGTCGGCCGAGGCCGGGAAGAAGGCCGCGAGTTACGTCGTGGCGCATGATCTGACGACCGGGAAGTTGCGCTGGTACACGCCGCGCAACACCGCGGCCGAAGCGGAACAGTTTGATTCGTATACCACGCCCGTCTATCGCAAGGCCGCCGACGGCACGACCGAGATGATCGTCATGGGGGGCAACCAGCTCGACGCCTACGATCCCGCGACCGGCAAGCTCCGTTGGTACCTCGGCGGCTTGGTCGGCGGGCGCACGATCACCGGCCCGGTGGTCGACGGCAATCGCGTGTTTGCGACGCGCGGCCAAAAGGGGGAAGTGCTCGGCGTCAGTTTGAATTCGGCGACGGCCGACGGCAAGGAATTGCCGGCCGAAGCGGTCGCCTTCCGGCATAAGGAGGCGTCGCCCGACAGTTGCTCGCCGGTCGTCGTCGGCGGCCGGGTCTACACGATCAGCGATCAAGGAATCGCCCAATGCCTCGACGCCGCGACCGGCGCCGAGCTTTGGAAAGAACGGCTGGGGGGCGACTACAAAGCTTCGCCGATCGCGGCGAACGGCAAGATTTACCTACTGAACAAGACCGGGCTCTGCACCGTGCTGGCCGACGGCCCGACGTTTACGAAGGTCGCCGAAAACCAACTCGACGACGAAACGCTCGCCTCGCCCGCCGCGGCCGACGGCAAGCTCTACATCCGCGGGCATGCGCATCTGTATTGCATCGGGAAGTAAACGAATTATTCCCGTTCTAACTCCGCGCGGATCTTCAGCAGTTCTTCTTTGCGGGCCTTGTCGACTTCCGGGTATTTCAGGTCGAGGTTGTCGAGCACCGTGCAGATGGCTTCCGAGATTGCGAGCCGGGCGAACCATTTGTTGTCGGCCGGAATTACGAACCAGGGGGCGTCTTCCGTGCTCGTGTGGTTGAGCATGTCTTCGAAGGCGTGTTGGTATTCGTCCCAATGGGCCCGTTCGAGATAGTCGGCGGGCGAGAACTTCCAGTTTTTCTTCGGCTCGTCGATGCGGGAGAGGAAACGCTTCTTCTGCTCTTTCTTGGAGAGATGCAGGAAGAACTTTAGGACGACGGTGCCGTTGTCGGTGAGATAGCGCTCGAAGTTGTTGATCTCTTTGAAGCGGCGTTTCCAGATGTCGTCGTCGACCACGGGCATCCGCTGCTTGGCCAAGAATTCGGGATGCACGCGGACGACGAGCGTTTCTTCGTAGTACGACCGATTGAAGATGCCGATCATGCCGCGGGCAGGCAGGGCTTTGGCGGCGCGCCAGAGGTAGTCGTGGTCGAGCTCTTCGGTCGACGGCGTCTTGAAGCTCGTGACGTGGCATCCTTGCGGATTGACGCCCGACATCACGTGGCGAATGGCGCCGTCTTTGCCGGCCGCGTCCATCGCTTGGAAGATGATGAGGAGCGAGTAAGTGTCTTGCGCGTAGAGCCGATCTTGGTATTCGGAGAGCCGCTGCGCGTTGGCGGCCACGTGCTCCAGCGCGCCGGCCTTGTCTTCGAAGCCGCCGGTGAAGCCGGGATCGTAGTCTTTCTTGAGCGAGATCTTTTCCTTCGGCGGCACGAGAATGTCTTTGAGCTTGAACTCGACCTTCTCTTTATCGGCGACGTGGACCTTGATTTTACGATCGGGATCGAGGCGGCGTTTCATGGTGCGACTCTCTAGCCGTGGGGCGCGGGCGGAGCAGGGGGTGCGGAGTGCGATGGTGCGGCCGGATGCGAAGCGGGTACGGCGACGGGCGCATCCGGCGGAACGCCCTTGAGCCGCATGATCACGTAGTAGAACACCGGCGTGAGGAAAATGCCGAACACGGTGACGCCGATCATGCCGCTGAACACCGCGGTGCCCAGCGAAACGCGCATTTCGGCGCCGGCGCCGTGGCCGACAATCAGCGGCACCACGCCGAGAATAAAGGCAAACGAAGTCATGATGATCGGCCGCAACCGCAGCCGGCAGGCTTCGACGATCGCGTGGTGCAGGCCGTGCCCCTCGCGGCGCAACTGCTCGGCGAATTCCACGATGAGAATCGCGTTCTTGGCCGCCAAGCCGATGAGCACCAGGAAGCCGATCTGCACGAAGATGTCGACCGGCAGCTGCATGATGAGCATGCCGGAAACGGCGCAGAGCAAGCACATCGGCACCACGAGAATCACCGCCATCGGGAGCGACCAGCTTTCGTACTTCGCCGCCAAGACGAGATAGACCAAGAGCGTGCCGAGCGCGAAGACGAGCATCGCCGTGCTCCCTTCCTTGATCTGCATGTACATGATTTCGGTCCAGTCGTACGGGGCGCCTTGCGCGTTGGCCAAGTCGTCGACGATCTGTTGCACTTGGCCGGAGCTGGTGCCGGGGGCGGGATTCAAGTTCACCGCCGCCGAAGGATACATGTTGTAGCGCATGACCATGACCGGGCCGCCGCGATCTTCGACCTTGGCGATGGTTCCCATCTGCACCATTTTACCGGCGCGATTGCGCACTTGCAGTTGCTTGAGCGACTGCACGTCGGCTCGGAACGGCTCGTCGGCCATGACGTTCACTTGCCACGTCCGGCCGAACTCGTTGAACAGGTTGACGTACATGCCCCCCATGTAAACCTGCAACGTATTAAAGGCCTCGTTCAGGTCGACGTCGAGCGATTCGCACTTGGTTCGATCGATGTCGACGTAGAGCTGCGGCGTTTCGGCGCGGAACATCGAGAACGCGCCGACGATCCGGTTGTCTTTGTTGGCCGCGGCGACGATCTCGTCGGTGGAGCGTTGCAGCTCGACCAGATCGAACTGGCCGCGCTGCTCCACTTGGAGCTTAAAACCGCCGGAGGTGCCGAGACCCTGAATCGGCGGCGCGCGGAATACGGTCACCACGGCGTCTTCCAGTTCGGCGGCGGCGAAGGCGCGCACTTTCTGCGCAACGGTATCGTCGTACGTTTCATGACCGTGCCGCTGCGAAAACGGTTCGAGAATGATGAAGCAGGAGCCGAAGTTGGAACCGTTGGCGCTGAGCAAGAACGACTGTCCCGCGACGGCGTTGGTGTGGGCCACGCCCGGCACCCCTTCGTACGTCGCTTCGCCCGGCGCGGCGGGCGCGCCGAAGTATTTGCCGCTCTTGTCGCCCAGACAGAACCGCTCGATCTTGCGCAGCACCTCGCTCGTGCGTTCCACGCTCGCGCTATCCGGCAATTGCACGTTGCAGAGCAGGTAGCCCTGATCTTGCAGGGGGATAAAGCCCTTGGGGGCCGTCGACATCGACCAATACGTGGCGTAGAGCAGGCCGCCGTAGAGAAGCATCACCAGCGCGCCGACGCGCACCATGCGCGCGACCGTCGCGCCGTAGACCGCCGCGATCCGATCAAATACGCGGTTGAAGGCCTTGAAGAAGATGCTCAGCACCCGGTTGATCGGTTTGATGATTACCTTGCCGGCGATGCCGATCAGACCGGGCAGCGCCAGCAACAGCATCACTAAGTAGCCGGCCATCCGTTGGGAAACGGAAAGCTCCTGCGTGAACCACGCCTTGAGCGAGGCGCCGTAAATCGGCGACAGCCACATGTACGAGCCGGCGAAGCCCAGGACGAGGAAGATCCACCACGGCAGCGCCTCGCGCTGGTGCTCATGCGGATGATCGCCGTGGTGCTCGCCGGGCTGCGCGTCTTGGCCTTTAAAGATCGTCACGGCGCGGGCCGGCGTGAGCGTCATGGCGTTGATCGCCGAAATGATCATCGAGGCGGCGATCGTCAGGGCGAATTGCCGAAAGAATTGGCCCGAGATGCCCGGGATGAACGCGCACGGCAGAAACACCGAGCAGAGCACGAGCGTGATGGCGAGAATCGGTCCGGTGACTTCGTCCATGGCCTTGATCGTGGCATCGCGCGCATTCAGGCCGGTCGCGATGAGGCGTTCGATATTCTCCAGCACGACAATCGCGTCGTCGACCACGATCCCGATGGCCAGCACGAGCCCGAAGAGCGTGAGGTTGTTAAGCGTAAAACCCATCACGGCCATGACCGCGAACGTCCCGATCAGCGAGACCGGCACGTCGATCATCGGCAGGATCATCGCCTTCCAGTCTTGCAGAAACAGCAGCACGACGATGGCGACGAGAATCACCGCGTCGCGCAACGTAGCGAATACTTCCTCGACCGATTGCTCGATGAACGGGGTCGTGTCGTAGACGATCTGGTAGTCGACCCCTTGGCGGAAGCCCTTCTTGAGTTCCTCCATTTTGGCTTTGATCAGTTCGGCCGTTTCCAGGGCGTTGGAGCCGGGAAGTTGAAATACCGCGAGGCCGATGGCGGGACGGCCGTCGAGTCGCGAGATTTGGTCGTATTGCTGTGCGCCGAGTTCGATGCGCGCCACGTCGCGCACGCGGACCACTTCCGTCGACGGTTTTCCGGACGAGTCGAGCGACTTCGAAGTCTTCAGGATGATGTCGCCGAACTGCTCCGGCGTCGTGAGCCGGCCGAGCGTGCTCATCGTGTATTGAAACTGCTGGCCCGAGGGAACCGGCGGACGTCCGATCTGGCCGGCGGCCACTTGCACGTTCTGCGCCTGGATCGAGCGGATGACGTCGCTCGAAGTGAGCCCACGCCCGGCCATTTTGCTCGGATCGAGCCAGACGCGCATGCTGTAATCGCGTTGGCCGAGGTAGTTCACGTCGCCGACGCCCGTTACGCGGAGTAGTTCGTCGCGGACTTGCGTCGTGGCGTAATTGCTGAGGTAAAGATCGTTGTAGCGTCCGTCGGGGGAGATGAGATTCACGACGAGCAAGATGCTCGGCGACTTCTTCTTGGTCGAAACGCCCTGCACCTGCACTTGCTGCGGCAATTGCGGCGTGGCGAGAGCGACGCGGTTTTGCACGAGCACCTGGGCCATGTTGAGGTCGGTGCCGAGCTCGAAGGTGACCGTCAGGTTGTAAACGCCGTCGTTGGTGCATTGCGACGACATATACATCATCCGCTCGACGCCGTTGACCTGCTGCTCGATCGGCGCGGCGACCGAATCGGCGACGACCTGAGCGTCGGCTCCGGGATACGTGCAGGTCACCGAAACGGTCGGCGGCGTGATGTCGGGATACTGCGCGATGGGGAGGGTCATCGCGGCCACGCCGCCGATGAGCGTGATGACGATCGAGAGAACCCATGCGAAGATCGGACGATCGATAAAGAAACGAGCCAACATGCCGGAGTCTCGCGAGGTCTGCGCAGAGGAGTCGTAACAGGGAGTCGTAGCGGAACGGTTGCGACGTTAGGGCTTCGTCGCCGAAGGAGAAGCGGCGGGCGCCGTCGGCGCGGGGGCCGGATCGATCGAAGCCGTGTTGGTGCGCATGGAAGGCTGGAGAGCGACATATTCCACGGGGGTGACGACCGATCCTTGGCGAATGCGTTGCAGGCCGGCAACGACGATCCGGTCCGAGGCCGTGATGCTGTCTTCCCCTTGTTCCCCCATTTCGGCGACGCGCATTCCTTCGCCGACGCGGACGACCTTGCGCGGGATGATCTCCTGCATGGCGTTGGGTTGCAACGCTCCCGCTTCAATCGGCCGGTATTCGATCTTGTTGTCTTTGCTGATGGCGAAGACGAACTTCTCGCCTTGATCCGTGCCGACGGCGGCCTGCGGCACCAACAAGGCGGGATGTTCCGGCCCGACCGGGACGCGAACGTCGACCCGTTCGCCCGCCGCGAATTGCCGCAACGTCGTGCCGGGAGTGAACGGATTTGCGAACCGGGCTCGGAGTTGCAACGTGCCGCTCGAGGTGCTCACGCGGTTCTCGATGAAGTCGAGCACGCCGTCATGCGGATAGTCGTCTTTCGGATCTTCGTCGGTATGGATTTGAAGATGCTTCACTTCGCCGACGTCGCGAGTCGAGCGAATCTTGTGATCGCGAATCAATTCTCGGAAGCGGGCCGTGGTGCTGGAGTCCATGTCGAAGTAGCAATAGATCGGGTCTTGCGATTTGATCGTCGTCAGCAGCGTATTGTCTTGCACGACGAGATTGCCGCGCGTCACCAACGGCCGACTAATCAATCCGGAGATCTCGGCGTTGATCTTGGTGTAGCCGACGTTCAGGTCGGCCGCCTCTTCGGCGGCTTTCGCCGCGACGACGGTCGCCTCGGCCTGGGCTACGTTGGCGGCGAACGTTTCCAACTCTTGCGCGCTGATGGCGCCGGGAGTTTTCGACACCGTCAGCCCCCGTTCGTAGTCGGCCTTTGCCAGCTTTAGGCGGGCATCGGCGACGAGCACCTGAGCCTTGGCCTGATCGGCCAACGCCTTATACGGGCGAGGATCGATGAGATAGAGTTCGGCCCCCTTTTCAACTTCATCACCGTCTTTAAAGAAGATGTCCTGCAAGTATCCCGTGACGCGCGCCCGCACTTCCACGCTTTCGACGGATTCCATCGTGCCGATGAAGTACTCGTAGTCGGTCACCTGGGTTTGCTTGGGATGGACGAAGCGAACCCGCGGCGGCGCGGCGGCCGCGGCGGCGTCGGCGGGCTTCTTGCAGCCGATACTCGGCGCCGTGAGCAGAAGGAGCGCAGAGAGCGCGAGAAACGAGCGACCGGAAGGCGTCAGAGAGGACATGCTGCGGCTCCGAGAGGTGGTTCCGGTCGCGCATCGACCGGTTTCAGCGCCGTCATCGTCCGGCGCGCGAGGTGGATTGTCAAATCCCTGCAGACGGCGACGAAGTCGATTTTTTTGATTTGCGCGTTTGCGAAATTCTCACGCTTCGCTCGCGCCGCAAGGGCTCACCACACCTTCACCAGACCTTCACCAGTGCTTCGGTATTCGAAGGGACGAATCTTCGCGATGCTTCTCCTGTTCTCGGGCGCTCATGCCGACGGTCGACTGCTTTCGGGCAGACGAGGAGAGACCGTCCGGCAGCGGCGCGGCACACCGAAGAGCGGATTTGCCGTGAATTCAGTCTTTCGGGGTGATGGAAATGCCCACTGTGCCGACGAACGCTGTGCCGACGAACGCCGCGCCGCCCGATGTTGCGCCGCCCCCCGGGCTGGGATTGCTGCGCGATCTGCCCGACTTCCGCGATTGGACGCTTGCCGCGCCGCCGGTGCGTGAGGCATTTGCAAAGCTGCGCCGTCGTCGCGGGGCGAAAAACACGTTGCCGCCGCGCGTCGATCTGCGTGAGTACTTGTTGCCCCCGAACCGTGCCGCCGCCCCGCAAACGGCCGTGGCCGCGGCGGTGCTGACGCTGGTGCAATATTTCGAGCGGCGCACCTTGGGGAGGGCCGTCGAGCCGTCGATCGGCTTTCTCTACGAGACGTCGCGGCGTCTGGCGGGCATGTCGGGAGAGCAGGGGGCGAGCCTGCGAACGACGCTGCAAGCGCTGGCCCGCTTCGGTTGCCCGCCGGAGCGATTCTGCCCCACGGATGCGATTTTACGCGGCAATACTCCGGACCCGTTTGCCTACGGTTTTCAGCGGGAATACCTGGAATTACGGTTCGCGCGCCTCGATCCGCCGGCCGCCGCCGGGGCGGATATTCTCCGCGCCGTGAAGGGGTGCGTCGCCGCGGGCTTTGCCGTGGTTTGCGGGGCCGCGCTGGCCGGTGGCATCGACGCCAAGACCGGCGAGATTCCGTATCCCACAAAGTTCGACGCGCCGTCGGGAGCCGCGCCGCTGGTGATCGTCGGCTACGACGACGCCTATCGCATTCGTTCGACCAAAGGCGCGCTTGTGGTGCGCTCGACGTTCGGCCCCGCGTGGGGCGACGCCGGAATCGGCCTGCTGCCGTATCGCTACGTGGAAGAACACCTAGCGTGCGACTTCTGGACGATGTGGAAGCCGGAATGGTTGGCGTCGGGAGAGCTGGAGCAAGTAGCTGGTAGTCAGTAGCTAGTTGCTAGAGAGGACGGATACGTGATTTCCTTCTTCTCCGACTAACAACTAGCTACCAGCAACTAGCTACTTCTCCTCCACCTTGCCTTCACCAGCGCGTCCCCTTTGCTCCTGTAGTTCGCCCACGACTGGTTCGCGATAGTTGCTCTTGTGCGAGACGAATGACGTTTCGCAACGAGAGAACGAAAAGACCTTGTGCCCCGAAGCATCGTGCCAGGATGCGGCAGGGCAAGTGCCCAAGAGAGAAGGAGAATTCCCATGTTAGGCAAGTTGAATGATCTGTGGCTCGCAGAAGACGGCTTCGTGCTGTCGAGTGAATTGGTGTTGTACGGGACGATGGGCGTGATCGGCGTCGGCGCCGGCTACACGGCCGTCCGCGACACGATGAACACCGAACTGAACGACGTCGCCAAGGCCCTCGGGTCGATGGATCAATCTTATGTACTCACGGGAACCAGCGGTCACAGTGCCTGGACCGCCGGAAGCGCCTTCTTTGATCGTGCCGATCGCTGCGATGTGCCTCCTCTCCAGGCCATCGTGCAGCATCCGCCGGTTGGTCGTCCGCTCGTCTGTGCCGACGTGTTCGGACCCAGCGGAGCTCTCCCTCCGCATCACGGCCCCCACGCACATCCGGCGCACGTAAACCCGGCTCTCCCCGGGGTTGCGGCGCCGGGTGCGGCGGGCGGGGCGATCGTCGCCCAACCCGGCTCCAAGGGGGTAATGATCGGCGAACCAGGTCCGGCCGTCGTGGTCGGAGCGCCGGGATTGGCCCCTGTGCCGGGGCACCATCCGCACCACGGCCCGGCCGTGGGCGTGGCGATTGATCCGCACGCCGCCGGTCCGTATCTCGTCGACGTGCCGGAAGGCTACTTCCATAGCCGTCCGCCGACCGGCTATATCGGCCCCGCCGCTCAATACCACATGTATCTGCAAGGCCGGCACGGCGCCTACGACTGCGGCTACCGCTACGCCCCGGTTGCGGCACCGCTGGTCGACTCTCCGGCCGTGATCCATGTCGGTCCGGCGGTCGCTCCGGTGCACGTTGCTCCTCGCGACCCGGCTTGGAACACCATCGACCTGGGCTTTGCGAAGGTCGGCGACGCCGAACTGAAGGAAGTCGAGAAGTTTAAGACCGCGAAGTGCCTGCACGTGCTCGGCTCGAACGTCACGAACAAGGGGCTGACCTACATCGCGACGATGCAACAGCTCGAATCGCTCCACCTCATCGGCACGCAAGTGACCGACGACGGCATGAAGGAAATTGCCAAGCTCGGGAACCTCCGGTTCCTGCACCTGGTGGGAACGAAGATCACCGACGCCGGATTAGTGCACCTAGCCGGCTTGAAGAAACTCGAGGAATTGGATGTTCGCGGCACGCCCGTCTCTGATGAAGGGCTCGCGATCATCCGCAAGACTTTGCCGACGTTGAGAGTGATCCGCTAATCTCTCTCCTTCTCTCTCCAGCGGAGAGTTCTCAACGGGTCGTCGGTCGGGTATTGTGCCACCCGACCGGCGACCGGCAGAGATTCAAACGGCAGGCGACTCACTCTCTCTCCGAGTCGCACTGCTCAAGCGGCGGAAGACGAAAGTCTTCCGCCGCTTTTTTATTGCGCGCGACGGGAAGTTGGCGCCGGGGTGGCTGGGGCAGAACGCAGTGATGCCCCAGAAAAGCTCCATGTTGCCCGGCATTTGGGGCTTCATCTACGGCTCCAGCCTCAGCCGCCCGGAGCGAGTTGGCGAAACGAGAACTAGCCCGAGCGGAGTTCGCCTCGCGCGGCGAGGGCTTGCCGCAGGTCGTCGACCGCGGCTTGCGAAACGAGCCAGGCCGGAGCTTCGTTAGTCGCCGCGCGACAGTCGGCCAAGAGGCGGGCAGCCGCGTTTTGTAGAAGCAGATCGGCCGCGGCGTCGTCGCCGCGCTTGCCGCGGAGCAAGGATGCCGCGAGAAAGCCTGCGAAGAAGAGAGCAGACCCGAGCAGGTACGTGGTCAACATGGTGCGTGGCATTAGGAACGGGCCGGCGGTTCGATGCTTTCGGTAGCTTCCCGTTTTCGCACGATGCCGTCTAGCCGCGTCTTTCCCTCGCGCGGAGCGCCCCAAAAGAAAAAGACCCCTTGGAAGCCTGAGCTCCCAAAGGGCCTGCGGAACGAAAACGACCGGCGGTGTTACTTTCCACCGGTCGTTTCGTTGGTTCGCGTATCTCAAGTGGTCCGGCATGATTCGCCGGAGCGAATCATGCTCAGACCAAGGAGACTTACGGAGCCGGGGCTTCGAGCGGGGTCGGAACGGTGCAGATGACCACGCACTTCGAGTTGCCCGTGTTGGTGCCCGGGTTGACGGCCGTATCGCAGAAGTCTTGCAAGTCGACAAAAGCGCCACCGTTCGAGAACGAGTGGTGACCTTGGATCGTACCGAACGAGTACGATTGGTTGACTTGGGCCAAAGCTTGGGCAACGTCGGCGAGTTCGGTGACGACCGAATCACGCAGGCTGCTCAGACCGACCACCATGCCGATCACGAGGATCGAAGCGACCAACATGATTTCGGCCGAAATGATCGCACCGACTTCTTCATTCCACAAACGCGACATCGTCTTCATATTTCTCTCTCCAGAATTTGAAGAACCTCGAAACTCCCCGCCGTAACACACGGTCGAGGTCATACCAGCTGCCCGACCGAACAACGGTCGAGCGTGTAAGTAACAGGACGGCCCTCAGTTCGCTCGTGCCGGAGCGAAGCGGCGAGCTCAATCCCCATGCCACCGAGTTCGAAGCCGACCGCGGTCGACGTTCGAGCGAGGGTGGCGGCGCTTCCCAGGGAAGCGCGAACGACGGCACTGGAGGAAGAAGTCCTCAGAGTTAAACCGGCCGTCTTCATGTCTCTCTCCAACAGATGAAGTCGTCCCACGCTTGTTGCGCGACGACTCTGCCGGAGCCCTAGACAAATCAGCCGGGAGTGCCTTCCCGCTGCCTTGCCCGTTCGACGGCTCTCACCCCGTCGAACAAACCCTTGCAGTCTCGTCGTTGTGCGGTTAGTGCCAAACCACACAGCAACCCGGATGCTCGGGAGCCCGCTTCTTCGCTAGAAGCCGCAAAGCCCTCAAACATCCAACAAGACCACAAATAACCCAGCATTCCGATTGTGTCAACTTTTTTGATCGTAGGATTCTTGGTAATTTTACCAAGTTGCCTGGGTTAACAGGCTGTGACAGTTCTGCGGAAGTTGCCGGGACGCCGAAAAACCAGGGGAAAATCACGCCTGTCGCCACAAAAGCGACCCTGCTCACGCCAGGAAAAAAGTTTTCCGGGTAGCAGATCCTTGCGACCAGATTTCAGAGCCCGACTTAGGGATTTTCTCCCCTGCGAGCTCTAACTACGGCGCAGGCAGGTCGGAAACGCTCACATGCGTCAGGCCGTGGGCGTCGGCTTGGGTCACCGCAGCACTGACGCCGACCACCCCTTCGAGCTCTTCCTGGTTCGGCCAGGCCTTTTTGAGCTTCGCCATGCTCGGGTCTTTCGACTCCGCAAAGGTCGCCAACACGGCCTCGTTGAGCAGCCGTAGGGCCGTGGGACCGTTCGTAATGTCATACGTCAAAGCAGGTTGCGGCGGCACCAGCTCCGCAGCCCGACGGGCCAGCGCGCCGCCGGCCAGCGACTCGGCCGTGCGGGGCGGGTTGCGCAGCATCGCCAAGGTCCGCTCCGTCACTCCTTGGCCGAACGCCAGGACCATGTTGCCGTCGCCGAGGAACCAGCCGCCGTGGAATTCCGGCGTATCGTGACGCAATCCGCTGAAGCCTTGCTCTTCCTTCACGGGCTGTCCGGCCACGAGCGCCGCGGTACCCATCAGCCGCTTCCAAAGCGGTTCGTCGGCCACGCGCCAGACGATCGACATGGCGTTTTGAGCAACCTCTTCTTCCGCCGCTTTCACGACCTTGTTCGGCGCCACCGGCGGGAAACTCAGAATCACATGCTTCGTGCCGAGCGACGACAACAGCGCGCCGACGTCGACCTGCAAGAATTGCTGCGTTTGGGCTTCGATCTGCGCGATCGACTCGCCCCCTTTGTGCGAATTGTCGCGCACGATCTGCGCGATCTGCTTGTATGCCTTGCCCAGGTCGAAGCTGATGTGCTGATAGCCGACGACGTCGCCCGAGACCCAATCGGCGGGCACCGGCGCAATCGGCGTTTGATCCATCAGCGCGAGCAGGCCTTGCCGGGGCTGTGGCGCGGAAAGAAAGAAGCCGCTGCGGAGCGTCGTCCCGTCGAGCGTCATCCGATACGCGGCCGGCCCGACGTCGCCGAGCCCCAGCGCCTTCATCATCTTCCAAGTTTCTTGGCTTTCGGGACGATCGTAAAACGCGGCGATCCGCTTCACATCCGCCGCCACTTCCACGGCCGGCACTCCCTCGGGGAGCGTCGCCGCCACGCCCGGCGTTTTCAGCCAACGTTCGACGACCCCTTCCGCCGTTCCTTGTCGCTCTTCCAAAATCCGGGCCAACAATCCGCGGGCTTCATCACCGCCGCGCCGGGCTTCCTCTTCCACGTCGGCCTCGGCAGGCATCTCCCCCGCGACGCCGGCCGGATCAGTGAACAGAGCCAAGAGCGTCGTCTCGCTCCGGCAGAGCAGCAAGTGCGAATAGCCGTTGCGGGTGTTCTTCTTCGCCGCGTCTCCGTCGGCCTCTTTTACGTCGAATTTGCCGTTCGGGACGCCGTTTTTCACCCCCAGGCCGAATTGCAAAGCATGTTGCGCCGCGACGAATTTCGGCTTCAAAAAGTGCCGCACTTGCTTGCCGGCGATCTCCAGATCTTCGCGCCGCAGCGGATGGTCTCCCTTGAGTTCCGCATCGAGTCCCTTCTCGAGCGCAGCCAAATATTTCTCGGCCGCCGGTTCGCCGCACTCGCTCCAGAGCACGAAGCCGATGGTCGGTTCTTTCCCTTCGCGCGGCAGCATCACGACCGCCGCGCCGAGCTCGCCGTCGGCCAGCGGCAGCAGGTCCTCAAGCTTCAGGCCGAGCTTCGAGAAGCGCGCGGCGACGGCATCTAGGTCGTCCTTTGCGTCGGCGACGAGCACTTCCTTCACCGCTTCGATACGCTCCGGTTCGAACGCCACCTTGCCGAGCTTCGTCCGCGTATGCAGCGCTTCGTAAAATTCGCGCGGCGCCGGTACTCGCACCACGGCCAACGTTTCGTCGGGCAGCGCCTGCCATAAGGGGCGCTGGGCGCGGGCTTCGGTCGACGCCCATGCCGCGGCTCCGCACAGAATCGCCGCTACTACTCGCACTGCCGTGGAAACGTATCGCATCACTCTGCTCCCTCGCGTTGATACTCCGTCGGCGTGCATGGTACCAAAATCGCTGAATCGCTTCGGCCCAAATTTTGGCCGGCATTCGGGGGTTTTTCGCCTCGCAGGCGGAAGAATGGCGAGCGTCGAGGCGTAAGCCCGACGTGTCCGGAAATCGCGCGTTGCGAATGCCGCGACTAATGCCCGGCGACCGCCGTCGCTGGGGGGAGCCGGCAGAAGACGCCGCTATTCGAGAAGAACCCCGTTCGGCAGTTCCCCCAGGGACGGCTGTCCCTGGGCTTTACGAATCAGCTATGCGATTCGCTCCGGGCGCGCGACGCTCGTGCTTTCATCGTTACTTCGGGGAAAAGCCGATCGCTACTTCTTATCCGGCACCGGCGGTTTCGGCGCTTCGACGACCGCGGGCTTCTTGGCGTCGTCCGGCTTCGGCGGAATCTTCTTTTCCGCGGGCTTTACTTCCGGCGCTTTTGCGTCCGGTTTCTGCACTTCGGGAGCCTTGCCTTCGGTGGCGCGGGCCTCCGGCTTCGTCGTCTTTTGGGCCACGCTCGGCACCGGCGTCGGCGGTTTGCGGAACGGCGGCTGCAAATACGTGATGCCGTTCAGCGGTTGCGCCGGGTCGTAGAGATACGTTTCGCGATGCACGAGGAAGTCGACCAAGTCGCCGGCCGGAATGCCGAAGGCCAGGCCGTCGAAGCTCGTGGCTCCCGCGCAAACGATGCCCACCACTTCGCCGCGAGCGTTGAAGAGCGGCCCGCCCGAGTTGCCCGGATTGATCGAGGCGTCGGTTTGAATCATCCGCAGGTTCCCCATGCGGCGCGTCGTCGAGCTGACGATCCCTTGCGTCACCGAGCGTTCGAGCCCGAGCGGATTGCCGACGGCGAAGATCAAATCGCCGACGTGCAGGTCGTCGCGTTCGTTGATCACCACCGGGGCGGGAAGTTCTCCTTTGAGTTCTTCCGGGTCGAGTTGCAGCAGCGCCACATCGCGGAGCGGTTGCAAAGCGACGATCTTCACGCGCCGCAGGTCATGCTTCTCGTAACCGTGCGGCGTGCGACGAAAGAGTTCGACTTGCAGCCGCGTATGTCCTTCGACCACGTGGTAGTTCGTGATCAGATGCCCTTGCTTCGAGATGAGAAATCCGCTCCCTCGGCCGGCGGCGTTCTTCACCATCACCACGGCGTCGCCGTGACGGCGCACGAGTTCCGGCACGTCGGCCGCTTCCAGGCGACCGGTCGTGAAGAGCGGGCCGGTGTCGACTTTCGGCTGATCCGCAGCGACCGTAGTCACGGCGGGAAACGCATTGCCGTTGCCGTTGGCGTCGTTGGGATTGGCGGCCGGCGACGTTTTCACTTCCGGCGGCTTCGCAACCGTACCGGTTTTGGGATTCTTGTCCGGCTGCGGCGCGGCCTTGGTGGTCGCCGTGTTGGTAGGTTGCACTGTATTGACGGTCGGAGCGGGGGCCGTGGCGCCCGATTTTTCCACGTTCAACAGCCGTCGGGCCGGCACGTGCATCACGTCGTATCCGAGATCGAGCACCACGCCTTCTTCGTTCTGTCGCAAGAGCGGCGCGGTGATCTTCGTGCCGCCGACCATCGTCACCGTGGCCATCGGGAACGTGGCCGTCGGGAGTGCGGGCGGCTCCGCGCCAAACGCCGTCGCGCCGAGGAGCAGCAAAGCAAAAAACGCCAAGGTCCCGCAACGCACGCCGGGCCGCTGCACGTCGATCGCCCCGTCGCGCAAAGCGTTGCCTGGTCTAGCCTCTAGCTTCCAGCTTCTAGCGTCTACCATTACTTCTTCTCCTCGCGCCCTACATAGAGCAGCAGCCGGTCTTGGCTCAAGAGTCCTAGGTCGCGATTGCCGTCGCCGTCGGCGTCGAACGAGACGATCGAGCGCGGCTCGGCCACCGGAACGCTCGAACGTTCTTCACCGTACGGGTAGGCCTGATCTTCGAGCACCTGCCAACTGACGACGTCGCGTAGCTCGTCCCCTTGGCGTTCCATGACGCTCATGTTGTGTTTGCGGTCGTCACAGAGAACGAGGTCGTCGCGCCCGTCGCCGTCGATGTCGGTCGTGAAGAAGCGATGGATCGTCGCTTCTTTCACACCGCTCGGTCGGCCCCGGCGGCCGTCGATCGTATCGCGTAGTTTCAGTTCCCAAGGGCGTCCGGCGGAGAGGCGAGCAATGCGATCGCCGTCGACGACGAAGAGCCCGAGCACGGGATCTTGTCGGAGTGCGACGCCGCCGGAAAGTTTGACGCTCAGCGTGGTGCGGGCGATGCCGGACGCATCGGTCTTTAGTCGATGCAGAAATTGGCCCCCTTGCTCCAAGGCGAGGGCTTCGCCGTCGGCCAGCGGCACGTATCCCGCAAGCTTTTGGCCGTCGGGCAGCATCACTTGGTCTTGCGGCAGGAGCGAGTCGTCGAGCCATTGCAGCACGCCGTCGGCGAGCCGGCCGGGTCGCAAACGTTTGCCGTCGCGATAGAGGCGGTATTCGGCGAGGTTTACTTTCGCCAAATGCGGCAGATCGGCCGTGACGACTTTGCCTTTTTCGAGCGTCAGCAGTTTGGCGGCGCTGGAGTAGGCTTGTTGCACGAGGATGCGCTCGCCGCCGAGCCAGAGGACGCGCTCGATCTTGGCGCCGGCCTTTTCGAACCGCGTGACCTTCGGTTCCTTCGCGTCGGCGGGCCAGACGTAAAGATCGAGATTGTCGCCGACGCGCTGTGCCCACCAGAGCGTGTCGTCGACCGTTTCCAACGCGACGATCCGTCGATCGGCCGTTTCCGGCGATTTCACGAGCGGCTTAGGGAATGTGAGCCGGCCATGCTCCCAGCGCGTTTCGTAGAGATCGGCGGCTTCTTTGGTCCACAAGAGCAGCGTGCCGGGCCGCGCGGCCGGCGCGGCAAGTTCGCGAATGCCGCCGAGCGTCGGGTAGCTTTCTTCCGAGGCCCATTGATCATCGACGAGGCGATAGACGCGGATTTTCGGTTCGGTCGGGTCGAGCGCGGCGAGCGCCGCAGCGCCGTCGAGCTTCACGCCGCACCAAGTAGTGCCGGCGATCGGCAGCGTCGCGCGCCGGCCGTAGGGAGATTCTTCACCGCGGGCCAGTTGGTAGCGTCGCAAGAGTCCGGTCTGTGCACCGCCGAGGCAGAGAATGTCGGCCGGCGTGTTGCCGCCGTTGAGCGCGCCGACTTGCGTGACCGATTGATCGTGCAAGGCCTGCGGCGGACGGAGCGCCCCTTCGGCGCATTCGTACCAGCGGACCGATTGATTTGCTTTGGTCGTCCACTCCAGCAGGTCTTCATCGCCGTCGCCGTCGAGATCGACGAGACGCCAATCGACGCGACCGGCCGTTTCGCGCGGGTGATACCACTGGGCGCGGCCCGGCTCGTCGATCGGTACGACTTGGATACCTTGCTCGCAACTGATCAAGAGCTCGCGTTTGTTATTCGCGCCGGTGCGCAAGAGGACGATGCGCCCACGGCCGGCGAGTTGGCCGGTGAGCAGATCCCATTGCTTGAAGCGCTGCCAACGCTTGTCCGCCTCTTGGCGGTAGGCGGAGAGCTTCAGCGTCGGGCCTGTGACGACGAGCAACTCGGGACGCTTGTCGCCGTCGAGATCGGCGGCCACGGCATCGGCCGGGAGATCGTCGAGCGCGAGTTCCGCGTGACCCCAGTCGGGCGCGAGCGGCAACTCGTTGGGACTGTTCGGATCGCTCGGCTGAATCGGCTTGCGTTCGGCCGGCGGGAGCCAGCGATAGAGATCGAGCCGCGATTGACGCGTGTTGATGAGCACGAGTTCTTGGCGTCCGTCGCCGTTGAGATCGGCCGCGAAGAAACGCTCCGGCTGGCCTTCGACGGCCACGACGCGCAGCGCTTCCCAACCATGAAACTCGGCCGCGGAAACAACGTTGCCGAAGGCCGCGAGGCAGACAATCAAGATGAGCCGTCGGAGCGCAATTTCCACTGAGGACTCCCTTTCCAGTGATCTTCTTATCCGCCTAGTTTAGGCGGAGTCGCTAGTTGCTGGTAGCTAGTAGCTAGTTTTTGAATGGGATCGTTGCTTGGCATTCACTTCCTTCTAGCTACTAGCAACCAGCTACTAGCTACTTCTTCCTCATCCAAACCGTCGCGACTTCGGCAGGCGCGGCGTGAGCGGTTCGTTCTGATAGAGTTCGTCGAGCAGACGCTGCGTGTCGTCGGCGGTGTGGGCCAGGCGCATCATCCAGAGCGAACGCAAGACGCCGCACGAGTCGAACTGCTCCATCGGAAAGGCGCCGAGGATCGCACCGCCGATCCGCGCGTTGAGGTCGGCATTCGGAGCAGGATCGGAAAACGCCAGGCCGACGGCCGTGTGGAGCGAGGCTTGATAAAGGGCCGCGGGATCGGGCGCATCGTTCGGGACGGCGGCCGGCGCGTGCATGTCGGCCGTGAGTTGTCGGAGTCGTGCAGGTTCGAAGGCGAATTCGCCGACGGCATGCGTCGCGGCCAGCGGAGCGAGCAGCATATCGGTCCAAAGTTCGGCCCGGCGTCGCAGGCGATTGAACGCCACGGCTGCCACGGCATCGACTCCGGGGCCGGTATTTCCGGGGCCGCCGACAAGTATTTGCAGCACTCGTTGCCGCATTTCCAGGTGGCCGATGTAGACGCTGCGGACGACGATTTCGTTGTCTTGCAGCGAATGCTCGCGGTCGAAGGCGGAGACCAGGGCCGTCCAGACCCGCGTGAGCACTTCGCCGCCGAGAATCTCTTCGATCAGGCCGTGCACGGTGCCGGGGCGGTCGTCGAAGATCGGCGATTCGCCGCGCCGCAGGCGGCCGAGCGAGCGGCCCCAGCGATCGAAGCGACACTTACTGGCGGCCCAATATTCTTCGATGCCGACGACACGAAAGCCGTCGCGGGCGGATAAGAGTGCCGGTCCTTGGCGAGCGACGACGGCCGCGAGTTCGACGAGTTCTCCGGATTGCACGTGGATGCCTTTGGACGGGGAGGGGAGTGTGAGAATGCGGACTGCTGACTGCGGAACGCGGAATGACGTTTTCGGTGATTGATACTCAGTTAGTCGCGATGCGCAGCAGGGCGTCGACGCGACTCCCGGTGACAAGCACCGGGGCTAAATAGTTGGAGCAGTCGGATCGGGCCCGCCAAGGCCAGAGGGGATCGAACCTTGGCGGGCTCTTGTCCGACGGCATCATGGACGGGACGAAAAGCAAAGCGAGTGCCGCGACCCGAATCGTGTTGCCCGAAAGCGACGAAATGTGCGAAAAACGCGAGGAATTAGGCGATTTCAGGCATGTGCGCCTTAGAGAGAAGATGTTGCCGAAAGGCAACACGTAGCGCGCGAAGTGGTGCTACCGACGCGCGTGGTCGGGTGGCTGGGGCAGAGCGTCAGCGATGCCCCAGGAGTCGGCGATGTCGGACCGGGGCAGCACTTCGTTTTGCCCCGGGCACCCGACGTCGTCTCAGCGGCGACCGGCGCGGCGTGACGACTTCGCCGCTTTGCCCAGGTGCGGGCCGCGCAACGCGTGACGCTGTTCGCGCTCGGCGGTCTGCGCGACTTCGCCCGTTTGACGCGCCGCGCGCCAAGCGCCGGCGATGCGGCGCGCGATGTTCGTCGCCGCCGGAGCGAAGCCGACCGCGGCCCACACGAACCCGAGCGGCTCGACCGGAATGCGGAAGCGGGCCGAGGTGATGGTGAGCGTATGGAACAGCATGATCCCGACAAACGGTACGACCGTCGGCCAGAGTACGCGCATTTGTTGCCGTGCCGCGAAGAGGCCCATCGAGGCGAGCACGAGCCACGCGACGCTCGAGAGGCGATAGAGCGGATGCGCCGCTTTCGGGTTCGTGTCGTCCCAGAGGAGGAAATAGCGGAGGCGTTGGAAGCAGAGTTTCGCGTAGTCGATCGGATGCGCGGCGATCCAACGCTCGGCGCGGGTGCCGAGCAAGCGCGATCGTTCCGGCTCGGTGAGGCCGTGAAACTCCCGGTAGCCGTCGGGCTTTAGGAGCACGTCGTCGATGTAGAGCGTTTCGTGACGCGCTTCCCACAGCGCGTTGTTTTGCGAGGCGAGCGAACCGTCGTGATCGGCGGCAATGGCGACCGCCGTGGACTTCGGAACTTTGTCGGTGCCGTGGCTCAAGGGGTTGTTCCCTTGCCATAGGGCGTAGCCGAACGATGATTTGATGAACACGAACTCGCCGTGGACGCGAACGTTGCGCACGAGCCACGGGGCGATGACCAGGAGCGCGGCGGCGCTGAAGGCGGCGCAGACACCGAGGGCCCGATGGCGATGAGCGATGACGGATGCCGGGCGCGAGGTGAGTCGGGCGGGTCGGCGTTTGGTCTGGCGGCGGGCCGTGAGAAAGAGCCGGAGCGCGGCAACCGGCAGGACCAGCGCCGTGATCGGGTCGACCAAGAGGAGCCAGCCGCCGATGGCGCCGGCGGCTGCCGCACGGCGCCAGGTGACGCGGGCCGTGGGGTTGCAGACGAGCGCCAACAGCCCGACGACCCCGAGCGCGGCCCAGGGGGCGGCTTGGACGTGCGTCGCCATATAGATGTGCGGCGGGTAGAGCGCGGCGGCCCAACCGGCCAACGAAGCGACGCCTGGCTGATGCATATCAAGATGCCGGGCCAGTCGCCAGACGGCCGCCACAAGGGCGACGCCTGCCAAGCACTGCAAGAGTTGGTAGGCGTAGAGCGCCGCAGGGGTGCCGACGCCGAACAGTCCGTAGCAGCCGGCCAGAACCAGCGGCACCCACGGAGCTTGTTGTGAGGTGGGACCTTCGGTGCCGAGATACCAGACGGAGAAGCCCCGTCCGGCCAGCAGGCTTTCGGCAATCGCGCCATGTTCGTAGGTCGCCGGCCGATCAGCAGGAAGCGGCAGCGCGACGATCGCCGCCAAGCGCAAGGCCAGCGCTACGGCGAGCATCAGCCATGGGGCGCGGCCGAACCGTCGCCAGAGGGCCGGTCGCGGCAGGGAGCCGGGCGTCGTTGGATCGATCGGCTGCGACACAAAGAGCTCTCAGGCCAGTGGTTGCGACGACACATCGAACGGGCTCAAAACATGGGGGCGGGATTGTAGCCGGATGCCGGTTTCGCCCCTAGAGCGGTTGAAAAGCGGCACTTTTCGTGAGTATTTTCCGCCGTCAGGGTGGTCCGTGCAACGGTCGGCAATTGCGGCAAGGTCCGGCGGTGCCCATACTTAGGCTTGCCGGCAGGGGCCCGAGGTTCGCATTGTCGGCCTGGGGAAAACCGATATACTCGAAGGCTTCGATTTCCGATAACTAGGCAGACTTTGCCGATTGCCGCGACCTTGGTTGACGGCAAGAGATTGAGCCGACTGCCTTCTCGCACCCACACGTCTTCGGTTTTCATGCGCTTCACGCTAGTAGATAAGGTCGTCGAACTCGAGCCGGGCCGCCGGATCGTCGCGATTAAGAATCTGTCGCTCGCGGAAGAGTACCTGGCCGATCACTTCCCCGGTTTTCCCGTAATGCCGGGGGTGTTCATGTTGGAAGCGATGACGCAGGCGAGCGCTTGGCTCATTCGCGCGGGGGAAGACTTCGCCAATAGTCAGGTAACGCTCAAGGAAGCCCGCAACGTGAAGTATGCGAGCTTCGTCGAGCCGGGCCAGACGCTGACGATCACGGCCGAAGTGATCAGCCAGGACGAACATACGACGAAATTGAAAGCCCAGGGAATGGTCGGCGACGTGCAAACGGTGTCGGGCCGACTGGTGCTCGAACGATACAACCTGGCGGATGCCGATCCGACCAAAGAAGTGACCGACGGCGTGGTGCGACACAAGATGCGCGAGCTCTTCGCGCTGCTGTGGCGCCCGACCGCGGTTGTCGCAAGTTAGATCACAGACATAGTTTGAGTTTGTCAGAGTTTGAGTATTGTCAGTGCCGCGCGTTGTGAATGGGTAGCGAAAGCGCGTTGAGGTTTGATCGCGGGCGGGCCGTTGGGTAGACGGCCTGCCGCAGCTGCGATCTCGCTTCGGTGCGCGTTTCGACGCAGTGCGCGGAAGTGTTTTTGTTTCGTTTTTTGGGAACGCCGTACGGTCCGATAAGCGGCCGCGGCGAGGGCTCGTCGATCCGATAGTTTGCTTGCGCGTGCATGGTCGCCATGGGGCGACCTGTGCGGCGCGGCGACGGTTCGCTTGTTCGCTCGCCGACGCATCCGCTCACTAGGCCCACGGTCCGGCTCTATCTGGAGAAATGTGTTATGCCGTCGCAGAACGAGGTCTTCGAAAAAGTTCAAAGCGTGTTGTGTGAAGCATTGGGCGTCGATGAAGACGAAGTCTCGCCCGAAGCCACGCTGGTCGGAGATCTGGGAGCCGAATCGATCGACTTCCTCGACATCGTGTTTCGCCTGGAAAAGGCCTTCGACATCAAGATCAGCCGCGGCGAATTGTTCCCGGAAGACGTGCTCACCAGCACCGACTACGTGGCCAACGGCAAGGTGACCGAGACGGGCATCGCCGAACTGCGGAAGCGGATGCCGTTTGTGAACCTCGACAACTTCGCCAAGAATCCGAACGTCAAGGATTTCGGCACGTTGCTGACCGTGCAAGACATGGTGCGTTTCGTCGAAACGAAGCTGCCCAAGTAGTTTGTATTGCACCACAGAGGCACGGAGAACACGGAGAGAGATTTGATTGCAAATTTTCCGCAATCGTTCCCGACTCCGTGAACTCCGTGTCTCCGTGGTGAATCTTTCCGCAGCGAGGAAATCGCGTCATGCGTTGGATCTGGATCGATCGGTTCGAGGAATTCGAAAGCGGCAAGCGAGCCGTGGCGATTAAAAACGTCTCGCTCGCCGAAGAGCATCTGCACGACCATTTCCCCGGCCGACCGGTGATGCCGAACTCTCTCATCACCGAGGGCATCGCGCAGACGGGCGGGTTGTTGGTCGGCGAATATCACGCCTTTGAAAAGAAGGTCGTGCTCGCGAAGTTGCCCAAAGCCGTGTTCCATTTTCCGGTCGTCCCCGGCGACACGCTCCGCTACGAAACCACGGTCGACTACATTAAGGACGACGGCGCCATGGTCACGGCCGTGGCTCGCGTCGGCGACAAAGTGCAGGCCGAACTTGAAGTGGTATTCGCGCACCTGAGCGACGACGATCGCACGAAGTCGCTCTTCGAACCGAAGAACTTCGTGTTCACGCTGAAGCTGCTGGGCGTCTTCGACGTCGGCCGCAAGCAAGACGGCAGCCGACTCACCGAGCCGGCCGGATTGCTGAAGCTCGAAGAAGAGTTGAAGGCCGCAGGTACATAAGGAGTGCTTAGTTCTTGGTTCGTGGTGCTTGGTTGCATGGGCCTCGAATCGTGAAGAACAACGCACTACGAACGAAGCACTAAGTACAGGAACCCTAGCCATGCGTCGTCGAGTCGTCGTCACCGGAATTGGTTGCGTTACGCCTGTCGGCAACGACGTCGAAACCATGTGGAAGGCTTTGCTTCGCGGCGACACGGGCATCGGCCGGACCACGATTTTCGACGCCTCGAATTTCCCCACGAAGATCTCCGCCGAAGTCAAAGGCTTCGACCTCAACTGCGTCGGAGAAGATCCGGAAAAGTGGAAGTATCAGGCCCGGCATACGCGTTTCGCCGTCGGTGCGGCGAAGCAGGCCGTACGCGATTCCGGCTTGGAAGACGCGCGGATCGACCCGACCCGCTTCGGCGTTTATCTCGGCAGCGGCGAAGGCCCGCAAGATTTCGATCGCTTTACGAAGATGATGCTCGCGGCGATGCCTGCCGGCGAAGGTTTCGACGTCGCGAAGTTCACGCAAGTCGGCCTCGAGGTGTTGCACCCGATCGCCGAACTCGAGCAAGAGCCGAACATGCCGGCCGGCCACATGGCCGCGCTCTTCAACGCGCAAGGGCCGAACGTCAACTGTCTCACGGCCTGCGCGGCGAGTAGTCAGGCCGTCGGCGAAGCGGTGGAAATGATCCGCCGCGGCGATGCCGACGTCATGCTCTCCGGCGGTACGCACAGCATGATCCATCCCTTCGGCGTCACCGGCTTCAACTTGCTCACGGCCCTCAGCACCCACAACGACGAACCGGCGAAGGCGTCACGCCCGTTCGACATGAACCGCGACGGCTTCGTCCTCGGCGAAGGCTCCGGCATGCTGATTCTCGAAGAGCTCGAACATGCCAAGGCCCGCGGCGCGCATATTCACGGCGAAATCGCCGGCTACGGTTCCACGGCCGACGCCTTCCGCATTACCGACACGCATCCTGAAGGGCGCGGCGCCATCAGCTGCATCAAGATGGCGCTCAAGGACGCCGGCAAAAATATCGACGACGTCGACTACATCAACGCGCACGGCACGAGCACGGAAGTGAACGACAAGGTCGAAACGCTCGCCATCAAGCAAACGTTCGGCGATCGCGCCTACAAGATCGGCGTCTCCAGCACCAAGAGCATGATGGGGCACTTGATCGCCGCCGCCGGTGCGACGGAACTGATCGTCTGCCTGTTGGCGATTCGCGACGGCGTTCTACCGCCGACGATGAACTACGAAACGCCCGACCCGAACTGCGACCTCGACTACATCGCTAACGCGGCGCGCCAGACAAAGTGCCGGACTGCCCTTTCCAACAGCTTCGGCTTCGGCGGCCAAAACATCACGCTGATCGCCACGGCGTATCAGGGATAACACAGGCGCCGGGCGTCGGGCGCTTGGCGCTAGTGGCCAGCTGTAGGGAACGCCCTCCGCGGCGTTCCGTCGCCAGAACTGAGAATCGCGTTGCGAGCGATGCGGCTAACGGTTCTGTAATCCGCGTTTCAATTGACCCTTGGCCGCTCACTGCGCGCCCGTTGCGCGCTCGTCGACCACGCGCCCGGCGTATTTGCGGACATGTCGTAGCAGCGGTAAGGATTACGCAGCCCGACTGAGTGGAATTCCCGCACGGCACGAAATTTGTATCTCTCCCGGGACGATCTATTCTTTCTCGTCCCTCTGTGTGGTCCTGGAATTTCCGTCGATTGCGACGGCCGGACCGACAACCTGGAGAGTCGTTATGTTCGCTCGTTTCGTGATGCCGGTCGCCGTGGTTTTGAGTCTGGTCGCCGTCGACGTTGCATCCGCCTCGTCATACAACGCGTATCAACGCGCCGCCATTCGCTCGATGCCGATCACGGCTCGTCCCTATCGCCCCGGTCATGTGTACGGCAACACCGTGCGAGCCTTGAACCGCATCGGCCGCTAACTGCCGATCGCGCGCTCGGCGCGATGTTCATAGACGATGGCTCCGTCGACGTCGTGGTGACGCAGCGCGATCTTGCTGCGCGTTGCGTCACTGTCGAGCGATACAGATAAGAACCCACCCTTTACGCGATGGAAGCGGTGGAAAGTCTTATCTTCGCCCGGAGTGCCGCCGGCATGCGAATCGCTCGCAGGCCCGACGCTGAACTCTTGTACGCCCGTCTCGGGGTGCACGGAGTGATATTGCCAATGGCGGTCGCCGCAGACGACGAAGAAGTTGTTCGGCACATTCGTTTGTAGCCACGCGCGGAGTTCGTCACCTTCATGCGCGAAGCCGACGTTGGCGTGGTTGTCGTTCTTGTTTTTGCGGTCAGGGCCCACCAGCGGCGTCGGGCTGATCAGAATCTTCCAGGTCGCGTCGCTCGCCCGCACGCTTTGTTTGAACCACGCCTTTTGCTCAGCGCCCCAAATGGTTTTGTCCGGTCCATCGGGCATGGTGTTCGCCGAACGGTAGTCGCGACCGTCGGTGAGCCAAATTTGAAGATCGCGACCATGGCGAAACGTGCGATACCCGAGACCCGCCAGCGGGACTTGCTCGCGAAAAACTTGCTGCCCCGCGCTGAAAGTAAGCTTGCCCTCACGGCGGCCGGGCCAAGCGTCGTTGGTGACCGTGTCGTGATCGTCCTTGAGCCAATAGGTCGCCGTGTTGCGCAGGCACTTCACCAGCCGCGGCAGGCTAAACATGCGCTCCCAATGCAGGCGAGCAAGCTCGACCGTGACGGCCCTCGGCTCATCGCTGTCGTAATACACGAGGTCGCCGGTCATCGCGATGAAGTTCGGTTGCAGTTCCGCCATCGCCGGATAAATCGGGTGTCCGTCGGCGCCGTCGCGGTCGGCGTAGCCTTGGCAGGTCATTGCGCAGAATTTCAAATTGGTCGGTGCAGCGGCAAGCGGCGCCGTTTGAAAAACTCCGCGCAGTTCGCCGTGCGTCGAATTGGTGCCCTCCGTCGCGGTCGTTTCCACGGCGTAGCCGTACAGCGAATCCGGCTGCAGATTGGTCAACTCGAACGGATGGGAGAAGTCGGTCGTTGCGTCGACCGCGACCCACGGGGCGTAGAGCACCTCGCCCCCCTTTGTTTGGTAGCGAATGCGAATCCGTCCCGCCATGCCGGGACAGGCTCCTTCGATTTCCGCGACAGGCACGTCGACGACGATGCGCTGTCCCTTCTTCACCTTGCCGGGGTACAACTTGCCGCCGTTATTTCGCACGGGCGACTTCGTGAGCCGCGTCCAAATGCGCGCCGAAGTCGACGTCACTTCGCCGACCTTCACGCCCGACGCTTGATGCACTTCCTTCGAATCGGCAGCGTCGCCGCGTGCGAGCCCGCCGACCAGCGGTGCTGCGAGCCCCGCCGCGGTCGAGGCCTGTAGAAACGTGCGACGGCCCAATGAACGAGCAGGATTCGTCGACATGGAAGCGCCTCGGCAAACAAACGGGTGGGGTGCGTAACGTGTAGGACGAGCGATATTAAGCGTCGAGCGATACGGTTCGCAACAATTCTCGTTGCCGGCGACCGCACCGTTTTGCAAACTAGAGACACCTCCCTCGCTTGCTTCCCGCCTTTCCGCTCGGAGTTCCAACCATGCAACGACGCCTTGGACGCTGGGCTTATTTGTCCTGTTTTCTTTGGGCCTTCGCATCGGCGTCGGCCAGCGAGCCGCGGCCGGAGCAAGACGCGCTATGGGAACCGGCGAGTCCGCGTGAAGAGCTGCGGCCGAAGTTCGGGCGCGGCGTCGGTCCGCTTGGTTACACGGCGCTCACGATCGAGCATGATGCTCGTGAAGGGCTCGACGGCTATTGGCGACAGTCGTTCCCGATCGTCGGCGGCACGTGGTACAAGTTCCATTGCGTGCGTAAGGCGGAGAACGTCGCGGTGCCGCGGCGCAGTGCATTGGTGCGCATCGTCTGGACGGACGACGCCGGCAACAAAGTGAAGCGCGACGCGCCTCCCGGCAACGGTTACGCTCCGACCACGGCAGGCAACGCCGAAGCCGAACATCCGCAAGACGGGCCGGTCGCGGCCAACGGCTGGTGCCCGGTCGACGGCACCTTCCAGGCTCCCAAGGCGGCGACCCGTGCGCTGATCGAGCTCCATCTGCAATGGGCTCCCGGCGGCAAGGTGAGCTATAGCGAAGTCGAGCTGAGCGAAACGACGGCCCCGCAACCGCGCGTGGCCCGACTCGCGACGGTGCACTACATGCCGCGCGGCGGGAAGACGCCGGAAGACAATCGCCGGCAATACGCCCCGCTGATCGCCGAAGCGGCGCGGCAAAAAGCCGACCTTGTCGTGCTCGGCGAAACGATTACCTACGCGGGTCTTCCCGGTGCGAAGTACGAAGACGTCGCCGAAGCGGTGCCCGGCCCTTCGACGGAATACTTCGGCAAGCTCGCCAAGGAGCATGACCTTTACATCGTCGTCGGTCTCTACGAGCGGGCCGGCCATCTCATCTACAACGTCGCCGTGCTCTTGGGCCCCGACGGCAAGATCGCCGGCAAGTATCGCAAGGTCGTGTTGCCGCGCGATGAGTTCGCCGCGGGCATCGCGCCGGGAGACGAGTACCCGGTGTTCGAAACGCGCTTCGGTCGCGTCGGCATGATGGTTTGCTACGACGGCTTCTTCCCCGAAGTCGCGCGGCAGCTCTCCAACAACGGCGCCGAGGTCATTGCGTGGCCGGTCTGGGGTTGCAATCCGCTCCTCGCCCAAGCACGGGCCTGCGAGAACCACGTGTATGTCGTCAGCAGCACGTTTAGCGACGCCAAGAACCAATGGATGCAGTCGGCCGTATACGATCACGAAGGAAAAGCGATCGCCGCGGCCAAGGAATGGGGCACCATCGCCGTGGCCGAAGTTGATTTGGCGAAGCCGCTCAATTGGAACAGCCTCGGCGATTTCAAAGCCCACCTACCGCGGCATCGGCCGGTGGTGAAGGCAGAGTAGCTAGTTGCTGGTAGCTAGTTGCTAGAAGAAGACACGAGACGGAGAGACCGGGAGACGAGGAGGGTAGGGTGACGGGGGCTTTCGCGGCTTCCCGCGCCGCTCTATATATTTGCGGTATGGCCGTACTCGTTTTTCTCGCCGCACTGCTCTACTCGACCGTAGGGCATGCCGGGGCGTCGGGCTATTTGGCGGCGATGGGCTTCATGGGCGTCGAGCCGGCGGTCATGCGGCCGACGTCGCTTGTGCTGAATATTCTCGTCGCTTCGATCGCCACGGTGCGCTACGCTCGGGCCGATTGTTTTCGTGCCCGACTTTTCATTCCGTTCGCGCTGGGCAGCATCCCATTGGCGTTTGTCGGCGGTTCTTTGACGCTCTCGTCGCTCGTCTACAAACGCGTCGTCGGCGCGGTGCTGCTCGTTTCCGCCGCCAAGCTGCTCTACGACCCGACGCCGCACGAAGGGGTGCCGATGCAGCCGCCGCGCTGGTGGGTCGGGGTCTTGGTCGGCGCGGCCGTGGGATTGCTCTCGGGACTCACCGGAACCGGCGGCGGCATCTTTCTTACGCCGCTGATGATTTTTTTAAATTGGGCCGATGCGCGGCGCGCGGCAGGCACATCGTCGGCCTTTATCTTGGTGAACTCGATCTCCGGCCTGATCGGCGTCATGCTCAAGCGGCCTTCGCTGCCCGGCGAGATCGTCTGGTGGGCGCTCGCCGCAGGCGCGGGGGGCATCATCGGTTCGGAACTCGGCAGCCGACGACTCGGCAACAAGGGGTTGCGCCGCGTGCTGGCCGTGGTGCTCATCGTGGCCGCGGTGAAGATGTTTTCCGTGTAGCACGGATCCGATGCTTACCACGGAGGCACGGAGAGCACGGAGAAGGGGACGAGTAGATTGCAAATTGCAAATCGAGAATTGCAAATTGCAAATCGACGCAAGCGAGTCGCGGCGTCTTTCCTCCGTGTTCTCCGTGACTCCGTGGTGAAAATTACTTCACCTAAGAAGTTGCCTTCCCGCGCGTCATCAGCGACACCAGGATCACCGTCGCAAAACCGAGCGGGATCGTCACGATGCCCGGCTGGCTGAACGGCATGATCGCCTGGTCGGGCGGCAATCCGTAGACGTCTTTATACGCGTCGGCGCTCAGCAAGACCCAAGTGAGCGACGAGATCATGCCGACCAAGATGCCGGCGATGATTCCTTGCCGCGTGGTCCCCTTCCAGAACAAGAGCATCGCCAGCGACGGCATATTCGCCGATGCCGCCACGCTAAAGGCCCAACCGACTAAGAACGTGACGTTCATCTTCTCGAAGACGATGCCGAGCACGATCGCGATGATGCCGACCACGAGCGCCCCGAACTTGCCGACGCGCACCTTTTCATGATCGGTGAGTTCGACGCGGAAGAAGCCGGTCACAAGGTCATGCACGATCGCGCCCGATGCCGCGACGATCAAGCCCGCCACGGTGCCGAGCACGGTCGTAAAGGCGATCGCCGAGATGATCGCGAACAACAGCTCGCTGATGCTTTTCGCCAGGAGCGGAGCCGCCATGTTTGAGTTGGTCACGTCGATCGCGCCGCTCGTCATCGCCCCCAGGCCGATATAGAGCGTGAGCACGTAGAAGAACCCGATCGACGCGATGCCGACCACCGTGCTCTTCCGGGCCGCGGCCTGATCCTTCACCGTGTAATAGCGAATCAGAATGTGCGGCAAGCTCGCGGTGCCGAGGAACAGCGCGAGCATGAGCGACAAGAAGTTCAGCTTCGGCAGAAACCCTTCCTGACGCAGGCCCGCAAACGTCGGGCTATTCCCCGGCATCAAGATGTCGGTCCCCTTTGTCGGCTTCGGGTAGTACACTGTCGTCACAGACCCGTCGGCCTCGGTGATTTTTGTTTTGTCCTCGGCCCAGAGGAGCATCGTGCTCTGCTCAACGGTGCTTAAGAACGACAGCGGCCCCAGCGGTCCGGTCGATTTCTCTTCGCCGGGCAACTTCACGACGGTGCCGACCGGAAAGAGATCCGATGCCAGTAGATCGACGACTTGGTCCCCGTCGACTTTACCGGCCGGTTTTCCTACAGAATTGTAGTACTCCCACGAGGCACTTTGCGGCTTACCAAGCACGTAGGTTTCCGGCTTCCCTTCGAATCGAAAGTGATCGCCCGGTTGCAGCAGGCTCAGCTTGAGCTTCTCGCTGCGAGTTTGCCGCCTGCCGTTGACTAGTTTCCGGCCGTCTTTGGCGAGCGAAATGGTTTGGCAGCGGAGATAGATGTCGCGGCCGTCCGGGAGCTTCGACGGTCGATAGTATTGGCGTTCGCCGAGATCGTTCTCCGCTACGTAATAGGGACCGGTTTGCGGTTTGGAAGCCGCCTTGTCCGTCTCTGCGAAGGTGGCAATCAGCGACGATTCCGCGGTCGCCGGATCATTCTCCGGCACATTCAGCCCCCGGTTTAGAATCGCCACAGTCAGAATCGTGCTAAACACGACCAAGAGCGAGCCCTTGAGAAACTGCACATACGTCGTGCTCACCATGCCGGCGGTGACGACGATCAACACCACGACGGCCCCCACGAGGCACACCCCCGTCGCGTGGCCGAAGCCCAGCAGCGGGCGCACGAGTGCCCCCGCGCCGACCATTTGCGGAATCAGGTAGAACAGGCTCACCACGAGCGTGCTGATGCCCGCAGCCAGCTTGATCCCGGGGGAGTTAAACTTCGCCGCAAGCGCATCGGCGAACGTGAATTTGCCGAGCCGCTTCAAAGGTTCGGCGACGACGAAGAGCGCCACGACCCAGCCGGCCAAGTAGCCGATGGAGTACAAAAAACCGTCGTAGCCGTAGAAGGCGATCATCCCGCAGATGCCGAGGAAGCTCGCCGCACTCAAATAATCGCCGGCGAAGGCCACGCCGTTGACGAACCAGTGGATCTGCCCGCCGGCCGCGAAGTAGCTCTGCGCGCTTTTCGTTTTGCCGGCGAAGTAGAAGCTGAGCCCGAGTGTGAAGGCGACGAACGCGGAGAAGACCGCGACGGCCATGAACGATGGTTCGTAAATCACTTGCTTTGTTCCTCGGCGGCTTGGTTGCGGCACATCCAGGAGTAGACGAGCGCCAACACTAGCGCGAGAAGAATGAGCGAGAAGCCGTAGACGATCGCGACGTTCACGCCGCCGATGGCCGTGGCCCGCATCGTGTCGGGCGAGGTCGACGTGAGCAGCACGTAGCCGAGGTAGAACGCCAAGTAGACGAAGAACAAGTTACGACCGAGCCGCGCGTTGCGGTCGATCGTCGGCTGATGGAGCGGCTCGTCGCTGCCGGCGTGATCGTGGAGAACCATGGGCGGAAATGCTGAATGCGGAGTACTGAATGCGGAACAGGGGAAGCAAGCTCCACAGCGTACGCTATGGCGCGCCGCCGCTCAACTTCGGACGCTTCCGTATTTATTTCGCCGCCGGTCGGCGACCGGCGGCAATGTGCGTCGCCATCCACTACGACGCCGAATGGAAGCGAACGTCGTGTGCCCCCGGTCGCCGACCGGGGGCGAAATAATCAGACGAAGAAATAATCAGACGAAGGGAAACTGCGTCATGCCGTTTCCACCAGTAGCCGCGCCAGTGCCCGCAGCTTTACGCCCCACGGCGCGGCGTTCCCGCGCGCCGTCGTCCACCAACCGGTGACGGCCGCCAAACGCTCCCCCGACACGTCGACTTCGCCGCCCCGCAGCGCCGTCGGTAGCCAGGCCCCGGCCGCGGTCGCGAGTAACTGTCCGGTTGTGTCGGGCCACACCAGTTCCACATCGGCAGCCGCTTCGAGCACGGCCGGCAACATGCTCCACGCCGCGACCTCGCGCGCTCGATCGGCGGGTAACGCTTCGGCGAAGTCGGGCAGATCGAAGTTCAACAGCGAGACGAGCCAACCCAAGCGGAGCGTTTCGGGCAGCTGGTCGATCGGATTCGCCAGCACCATTGCGAAGACCACGGTGTTCGACGCCGGCGCGGCCCAACCGCCGCCGCCCAGATACGGCGGCACGGCGGCGACGCGCGCCGCTTCCGGTATCAACCCGCGATCGGTCCGGCGCCCCACGCCCGCCACGAGGCCCGGCCCGCGCGCGTCCCAAAGTTCGCGCAGCGGGCGGTAGCGCAGCTCCAATTCTTCGCGAAGTTTGGGAAACGCGGCAAAGTATGCCGCCTCGCAATCGGTGAGCAGGCCGGCAGTGCGCTCGGCCAAGACCTCGGCACGACCGCGACCGACGGTTTTTGTGAGCGCCGTATGAGCCAGCGCCCGATTGCTTTCGATGTCGCAAGCGGCAGGGGTGAGGTGCTCGAAAAACAGCGTCGTGGGAATGTTTTCGTCGCGGAGAAACGCACCGAGCGCGTCGGCGGGCGCGGCAAATTTCACGGCGAGAGCTTCGTGCATCGTGGCCGCCGCCGGCATGCGTCCGGCCGCCCAATGTTCGGCCGCTTGCCAGCACGCCGCGCTCGGGCTCGCCGTCCAAGAGAGCTGTGTGGTCATGATTTTTTCCTCTCCGGCGGCATGCTACCCGTCGACCGGCGGCGAAAGTTGGATAAGATTGTGGGGATTGTCGAAAGTCGACGACGCTGCCGGAGCCGTGTCTAGGCTCCCAGGGTTTTCGTTACGTCGTCGCTCATTCTATCGCGGCCGGAGAAACGTCCTTCCATGCTCGATCAACAAGTTGCACCGTGGACGCCCGGCGATGCCGCCGAAATGTACGACGTCGGGCGCTGGGGCGCGGGTTACTTTTCCGTCGGGAAGTCGGGCAATCTGCTCGTTCACCCCACGAAGGATCCGGCCAAGTTCATCGACCTGAAGGAACTCGTCGACAACTTGCAACTCCGCGGCATCGACTTGCCGATTCTCCTCCGCTTCGGCGACGTGCTCAAGCACCGCCTCGGAGAAATCCACGACGCCTTCCAGCGCGCGATCAAGGAACACTCGTTCAACGGCAAGTATTGCTGCGTCTACCCGATCAAGGTGAACCAGCAGCGCCAAGTGGTCGAGGAAGTTTTGGAGTACGGCAAGCCGTACAACTTCGGCCTCGAAGCCGGCTCGAAGCCCGAGCTGATGGCCGTCGTCGCGATGGCGGGCAACGACACGCCGATCATCTGCAACGGCTTCAAAGACGCCGAGTTCATCGAAATGGCGATGCTCGCGCAGAAGATCGGCCGGAAGATCATTCCGGTGGTCGAGAAGTACACCGAGCTGCAGCTCATCATGCACTACGCGCAGAAGGTGGGCGTGCGCCCGCAGTTCGGCATGCGCGTGAAGCTCGCCGCGAAGAGCACCGGCCGTTGGCAAGGCTCGGGGGGCTACCGTTCGAAGTTCGGCCTCACAGTGACGGAAATCCTCCGCGCGCTCGACGAACTGAAGCAACAAGGGATGCAAGACTGCTTCAAGCTCTTGCACTTCCATCTCGGCAGCCAGATCCCCAACATCCGCCACATCAAGCAAGCGCTCAACGAAGCGGCCCGCGTGTATGTCGAGCTGCATCGCCGCGGGGCGGGGCTGGAGTACATCGACGTCGGCGGCGGTCTCGGGGTCGACTACGACGGCTCGCAGACCAACTTTGAATCGAGCACCAACTACACGCTGCAGGAATACGCCAACGACGTCGTCTACCACGTACAGAGCCTGTGCGACGACGCGGGCATCCCGCATCCGACGATCGTCAGCGAGAGCGGCCGCGCCGTCGTGGCGTATCATAGCGCGCTGATCTTCAACGTGCTCGGCGTCTCAGGCCTCGGCGAAGCGGAGATTCCCGCGGAATTGCCGCCGGAGACCGAACAGCCGATCGTCGATCTGAACGACACCTATCGCAACCTCACCGCGCGGAACGTGCTCGAAGCGTATCACGACGCCCAGCAGGCCCTCGATTTGGCGATGAGCCTGTTCAGCACCGGCTATCTGCCGATCGACCAGCGCAGCATGGCCGAAAACCTCTTCTGGGCCATCTGCCGGAAGATCCAACGGCTCACCAAGCAACTGGAATTCGTCCCGGAAGATCTGCAAGGGCTCGACGCGCTCCTAAGCGACACGTACTTCTGCAACTTCTCGCTCTTCCAATCGATGCCCGACAGCTGGGCCATCAAGCAGTTGTTCCCCGTGATGCCCATCCATCGCTTGGGCGAGCAGCCGACTTCGAACGCCGTGCTCGGCGACATCACCTGCGACTCCGACGGCAAGATCGACCAATTCATCGATCGCCGCGACGTGAAACGGACGCTGCCGTTGCACAAGTTCAACGGCGAGCCGTATTATCTCGGCGCGTTTCTCTTGGGGGCGTATCAAGAAATCTTGGGGGACATGCACAACCTGTTCGGCGACACGAACGCCGTGCACGTGGCGCTCGCCGAAAACGGCGAAGTGGTCCTCGAGACTCTCATCAAGGGCGACACGGTGAAGGAAGCGCTCGAGTACGTGGAGTTCGACGTGAACGTGCTCATCAAGAAGATGCGCACCGACGTGGAACAAGCCGTACGCGACGGCCGCCTCGACTTCCAAGAATGCGGCCGGCTCCTTCGCTTCTACGAAGAAGGCTTGAACGGCTACACGTATCTGGAAGACGCACCGTAAGACGACTGCGGAAAGTCGACTGTGCACTGCGGAATGAGCGTGTCGGTTAGCCGCGATGCGCAGCGGAGCTCGTCCGGCTTGCTTTCGCGAAGTCACGAACTCCGCTGCGCATCGCGGCTAACGAAGCCGCCGCGGTTTGCTTACTGCTGCACGACCGCCGGCTGGGAAATCGCCAGCGGCGGGTCGCGGTGTAGTTCGTACGAGAACGCTCCGAGCAACGTGCCGTGCGGCACGCTGTGGCATTGCAAGCAGCTGTTGCTCGCTCGCAGCGCCCCGAGCATCACGATGCGATTCGGGGTCGACGCCGTTTGCAATTCCTCGCCCCCCTTGAGTTGCTCGAGCGCCGACGTTTCAAACCGGTCGAGGTCGCGGGTTTTCGTCGAGGAAAGTTCCTCCATTCTCGGCAGCTTTTCCGAGACATAAACGCGCGGCTCATCGTGCTTGAGCCAGCTGAGCAATTCCAACCGGACGGTTTTCCAAGTGTCGGGGATGTTGGCGTTCTGCTCCGGTCGCCAATTGAAGCCGTGTGATGCGAAGCCCGCCACACGGTCGACGTTTTCGATGTAGCCGAACTGCGAAGGACTGAGAAACGCCTCGCGCGAAGCCCGATGCAGGCTGAGCGCTTCGACGACGGCGATCGGCGTGCCCGGCTCGACTTCTCGCTCCGGAGAAGAAGTCGCGCCGTCGGCCGACGCCTGCACCGGTGCGGCGTCGTACTCCTCGCGCGGCAGTGCCGCGGCCCGTGCGAGCGTGAGATCTTCGTACGGCCGGCGCTGTTCGATATAGGAAGGTCCGATGGCAGGCATGCGCGAATAACCGAACCGGTCGTTGCGACTGACGAACTGCGCGACGCTTTCCGAGTGTAGCAATTTCAGTGACTCGGCGCGAGGATTCCAGTGGTATTTGTCCTGCTCGTCGTCCTTCGCCAGCACTTCGAGACTCGCCTTGCTCAACTTCGGAGCCGGGGCGTCTTGCAGCGGCCGCTCATAAGCCAAGCGGCCGGAGAGCGACTTGTAGGCGTATTCCTTACGCCACTCGAGCACCCGAGGTCGCATCTCGATGTAGCGTGCCCAAGCAAACGCCTGGTTCAAGCTCCAGATGCCGAAGACCATGAGGACGAGGCCGGATAAAATCCAGTGCCTGCGTGCGAAACCGAAAAACCTTCCCCTAAACGTGGCCATGGTTCGATCTCCCAGGCGTTGCCGACGCCTAATTTCGATTCTGGGCGACGTTTCCACTACGGCAACAAAATGGCGCGCGGAATTTCGCCGATGTCCGGCGAGACGCATTCGTCGGCCGGCTATGCAATGCAATTCCGGCTCGTTTATTCTTCATTCCGCAGTCGGCAGTCCGCAGTGTCCGCCCGGCCCGTTGACCCCCTTCGGCACCAGGGGTACGCTAATCGATCCGTTGTTGTACCCGAGAGTTTGTTGGTGTTTTGCGTCGCGTGTCGGCTGCTTCGCCGCGCGGCGGAAAGGAAAAGTTCGGTCATGGCTTACGAAGTGACGTTGATTACCGGCGACGGTACCGGCCCGGAACTCGCCGAGGCGGCTCGCCGCTGTGTGGATGCGACCGGCGTGAAAATCAATTGGGACGTGCAAGAGGCCGGCGTCGACGTGATGGCCCGCACCGGCACCCCGCTCCCCGAAGCATGCTTGGAAAGTCTGCGTCGCACCAAGTGCGCGCTCAAGGCGCCGATCACCACCCCCGTCGGCACCGGCTTCCGCAGCATCAACGTCCATCTGCGCCAAGCGTTCGGGCTCTATGCCTGCATCCGCCCCTGCAAGATCTACAAGGGCGTGCGCACCTACTTCAGTGAACTGCCGGTCGACCTCGTGATCGTCCGCGAGAACACGGAAGACTTGTACGCCGGCACTGAGTTTGAAAAGGGGAAGCCGGAAACGGCGCAGCTCATCGAATTCGTCAACGCCCATTCGAAGTCGGGCAAAGTGAAGTCGGGCCTCGACGAGACCGGCGTCAGCATCAAGCCGATCAGCGTCTCGGGCTCCGAGCGAATCATCCGCTGCGCGTTCGACTACGCCCGCGACAACGGCCGTAAGAAGGTGACGTTGGTGCATAAGGCCAACATCATGAAGTTCTCCGACGGTTTGTTCCTCGAGTGCGGCCGCAACGTCGCCAAGGAATACCCCGGCATCGAGTTTGAAGATCGCATCGTCGACAACATGTGCATGCAGCTCGTGCAAAAGCCTGAGCTTTATGACGTGCTCGTGTTGCCGAACCTTTACGGTGACGTGCTGAGCGACCTCGCGGCCGGCCTCGTCGGCGGCTTGGGCGTCGCCCCGGGCGCCAACCTCGGGCCGAACGGCGCCGTGTTTGAAGCCACGCACGGCAGCGCGCCGAAGTATAAGGGCCTGAACAAGGTGAACCCGACGGCGCTGATTCTCTCCGGCATGCTGATGCTCAAGCACTTGGGCGAAGCAAGTGCTTCGGCACGGCTCGAGAAGGCCGTGGCCGACGTGATCGCCGAAGGAAAGAACGTCACGTACGATCTCAAGGACGATCGCAACGATCCGACGGCCGTCGGCACGCGCGAAATGGCCGAAGCGATCTGCGCGAAGCTGTAGTTCGTTTGTTGTCGTCATTTAGCCGCGGAGCTCGTTTCCGCGCTTAGCAGCCCATGAACGCCGCCGACTTTCGCGAACTTGTGAGCGGTCGGCGGCGCGGGCTCACGGCGTCCGCACTCCGCGGCGTGTTGTACGTCGGCTCGCTCGGCTATGCCGCCGCGATGCGCGTGCGCAACTATCGCTACGATGCCGGCCGGGCGCAAACGTTCGCCGTCGGTGCGCCGGTCGTGTGCGTCGGCAATCTCACCCTGGGCGGCACCGGCAAAACGCCGATGGTCGAGTGGATCGCTCGCTGGTTCCGCAAGCGCGGCGTCCGCGTCTCGATCGTGAGCCGGGGCTACGGCGCCGAAGCCGGCTCGCGCAACGACGAAGCGCTCGAGCTCGAACAAAAGCTCCCCGACGTACCGCACCTGCAGAACGTCGACCGCGTCGTCGGCGCTTCCACGGCCATCGAAGAATTCGAAAGCCAAGTCGTCCTGCTCGACGACGGCTTCCAACATCGCCGCCTGCAGCGCGATCTCGATGTCGTGCTGCTCGACGCCTTAGAACCGCTCGGCTTCGGGCACGTCGTTCCCCGCGGAACGCTGCGTGAGCCGTTGAGCGGATTGAGTCGCGCGTCGGCCGTCGTGCTCTCGCGGGCCGACCTGGTCGACGAAGCCGAACGCTTGCGAATTCGCGGGATCGTCACGCAACACGCCCCGCAAACCGCGTGGTGCGAAGTGCGCCACGCCCCGCGCACGCTACTCAACAGCTTCGGCAAAGAGTCGGACCTGTCGTCGCTGGCAGGCAAGCGCGTGGTCGGCTTTTGCGGACTCGGCAACCCCGCCGGATTTCGCCGCACGCTCGAAGGGCTCGGCTGTACGGTCGTCGAGTTTCGCGAATTCCCCGATCACCACAATTACACCCGTGCGGATATCGACGCCCTCGCGCAGCTCGCGAAGTCTTCCGGGGCCGACGCTGTCGTCTGCACCCATAAAGACTTAGTCAAAGTCCGTCTCGACGCGCTCGCCGGCAAGCCGCTTTGGGCCGTGGTCGTCGGGCTGGAGTTCCTCGCGGGCGAAGCGGAACTCGTGAAATTGCTCGAACGAGTCACTCCAGAAGGTGATCTGTAGGGAACGCCCTCCGTGGCGCTCCGTGCGTCATGATCGATCCCGGAACGCTACGGAGGGCGTTCCCTACAGGCCCAACATGCCGGCACCGCCGGCGTGCGGCAACTTCGCTCGACGTTTCATCTTGGTCGTTATGCCGGCAACCGGGTATCCTGCTCCCTCCGCATTCCGCATTAGGCCCCGCATCCGCGTCAAGGAAGACCCGCGATGTCCGATCTCGTCTCGTTGTTTGCCGGCTTGGCACGTCCGCGCGTGCTGGTGCTCGGCGATCTGATTCTCGACCGCTATACCTGGGGCGACGCCGAACGCGTGAGCCAGGAAGCTCCGGTGATTCTGCTGCGCGCCGATAAGCGCGAGGCCAGGCTCGGCGGCGCGGCCAACGTTTGCAACATGCTCCGCGGACTCGAGGCCGAAGTTCGTTTGGCCGGCGTGGTCGGCGACGACGACGGCGGTCGCTTGGTCCGCCGGATGCTGCGCGAGCTCGGCGTCGACGATTCGCTCGTCCTCTACGACGCCGAGCGTCCGACGACGACGAAAGAGCGTTTCATCGGCCGTGCCCAAGGCCGCCATCCCCATCAAATCCTCCGCGTCGACGACGAAGTCCGCGATCCGCTCCGTCCCGAGCTCGTGCACGAACTGAGCACCCGCCTCGCGGCATCGCTGGAGCATTGCGATGTCGTGCTCATTTCCGATTACGACAAGGGCGTCTGCACCCCGCGGCTGCTCCGTCAGGTAATCGACGCGGCGCGCGAACTCGGCAAACCGGTGATCGTCGATCCGATTCGCGGCACCGATTACTCGCGTTATCGCGGGGCGACGACGATGACCCCCAATCGCCTGGAAGCGGAGCTTGCGACCGGCATTAAGATTGAAACGGCCGACGATGCGATTCGCGCCGGTTGGAAACTCGCGCGCGAACACAAGCTCGATTTCGGCATCGTCACGCTCGATCGCGACGGCATGGCTCTGGTCACGCCCGAAGGTCGCGGCGAAGTCTATCCCACGCAAGCCCGAGCCGTGTACGACATCACCGGCGCGGGCGATATGGTGCTTGCGATGATCGGCATTTGCTTCGGCGCGGGCATCGCGCCGGCCGACGCCGTGCGGTTGGCGAACGTCGCCGGCGGTTTGGAAGTCGAAAAGGTAGGCTGCACGCCGATTCCGCGGCAAGAGATCATGGCCCGGCTCGCGTTCGATCGGGCCTCGGGCACCGGCAAGGTCGTCAACGCGACTCAAATTGCCGCACTCGCCGAAGCGCAACGGGCCGCCGGCCGCCGGATCGTCTTCACCAACGGCTGCTTCGACCTGTTGCACGTCGGCCACGTGACCTATTTGCAAGACTCCGCGGCGATGGGAGATCACTTGATCGTCGCGCTGAATAGCGACGCTTCCGTGCGCAGGCTCAAAGGCCCTTCACGCCCGGTCATCGGAGAAGGGGACCGCGCCGCGATGTTGGCCGCCTTGGCTTCGGTCGACAACGTCGTGGTGTTCGATGAAGAAACGCCGCTCGATCTGATCCGCGCGATTCGTCCCGACGTGCTCGTGAAAGGGGGCACCTACAAGCCGGAAGAGATCGTCGGCTACGACTTCGTCACCTCCTACGGCGGGCGCGTCTGCGTCACCGGCGTCGTCGACGGAATTTCGACCTCGCGCATTGTGGAGTCGCTTGCGAAGCAAGCCCTTCCCGCGCCGCACTTCCAACATCAGCCGGCGCGCAGTGAGGGCTTGCGACGATGAACGTCGGCGTCTTCCTACCGAACTGGATCGGCGACGTGGTGATGGCCGTGCCGACGTTGCGCGCCTTGCGCAAGCACGTCGGCGACGAAGGCCGGCTCGTCGGCGTGATGCGGCCCTACGTGGCGCCAGTGCTCGACGGCACGCCCTGGTTCGACGCGCACTTGTACTACGACCCGAAATCGAAGAACCGCAACTTTCAGAGCCGAGCCCTCGTGCAACGTCTCTTGCTACAGGAGCTCGATGCCGTCGTGCTGCTGACAAACTCGCTACGCACCGGCGTCTTGGCCTGGCTCAGCGGCGCGCCGCGGCGCATCGGTTATGCCCGCGGCTTTCGCAGCCCGCTGCTGACCGATCGACTGCAAGCGCCGAGGCAGGGCCGCACGTGGTACGGCAAGCCGCGTTACACGCCGGCCCCCGTGCTCGACTACTACCTCGAAACGGCCTACGCCTTGGGCTGCCCGCCGGAGTCGCCGAAGCTCGAGCTTGGTCTCACGCCGCAAGATCGCGCGGCCGCCGACGCCGCTTGGGAGGCGTTGGGAATTCCGAAAGACGGCAAGGTTGTGGTGCTGAATTCCGGCGGGGCCTTCGGCGCTGCGAAACTTTGGCCGAACGAATACTTCGCCGAACTCGCGCGACGTATCTCCGACGAAACCAATCGCCACGTGCTCGTGATCTGCGGACCTTCCGAACGGGAAGTGGCGCGCGACATCGTCGCACGGGCGGCAAGCTTGCGCGTCGCAAGTCTCGCTGATCAATCTTTGAGCATCGGGCTCTCGAAGGCGTGCGTCGCGCGCGCCGAGCTCATGGTGACGACCGACAGCGGACCGCGGCACTTTGCGGCGGCGTTCGACGTGCCGGTGGTGTCGCTCTTCGGGCCGACGCACATTGCCTGGAGCGAGAACCATCAGCAAGGCGCCGTGCATTTGCAGAAGAAACTGCCGTGCGGACCTTGCCAACGTCGCGTCTGCCCGCTCGGCACGCACCAATGTATGCGCGACCTGACCGTCGACGAAGTGTACCGAGTAGTGCGCCGGAGGCTGACGGAATTGGAGTTAGCCGGCGAACGAGCGGAACGTGTGCAGGCCCGCACCAGCGCGGCGTGATCGAAGAAACATGCAGGCGGTGCCGGCATTGTTTCGCCTTGTTGCAGAATTAACAGCTCGATAGAATCCCCCCTCCACGGCAAGGACGCCCGACGCGAGCTTACGCCCTCCAAATGAAGATCGCCCTCAATATCGAATGGGTCGGTGCGCGGCGCGGCGGCGCCGAAAAGTATGCCGGCGTCATCGCGCGTGAATTGCACAACGCGGGGCACGATGTTCACGTGTTTGCCCGGGGCGCCGACCCCGGCGAAGTGCCCGACGGCGTCACCTTGCATAGCGTCGTGGTCAATAAATGGCCGGGCTGCGGCTGGTTCCGCGCGTTTCGCTTTGCTTGCGCTTCCGAGCGGGCGTTGAAGCAAGAAAGCTTCGATCTCATCCTCGGTTTCAACAAGACTTGGTACCAAGACGTCTATATCGCCGTCGCCGGCGCCCAACCGGCCGTGGTCGAACACAGTTTGCAGCGTTTCAAGTGCCCGTGGCGGCGGACGTTTCACAAGCTTGGCAAGGTGTTTAGTCCCAAGCAGTGGATGTTCAAGCTAATCGAACGACGACAGTTTGGACCCGAGGCGCGGCCGATGCACGTTATCGCGCCGAGTCACTTCGTGGCCCGACAGTTTCACGAGTATCACGGTTTGCCGCGCAGCCAGGTGACGGTCGTTTACAACGGCATCATTCCGACGATTGCGTTGGCCGCGCACGACGCCGAAGCGCGCGCGGCGTTTCGCCGAGCGCAAGGCATTGCCGATGACGATGTGGCGCTCTTGTTCTTGGCGCGCAATTACGAATTGAAGGGGCTGGAGCCGTTGCTCGAGGCGTTCGCGCTCACGACGGAAGCCCGCTCGCATGCCAAGCTCGTCGTCTGCGGCGGTCGTCGCGACGAATGGTTTCAAAACAAAGCGAAGGAACTCGGCATCGCGTCGCGCGTCCGCTTTCTCGGTTTCGTCGAAGATGTGAACCAAGTGTTCCTCGGCAGCGACGCCTTCGTGCTGCCGACGTTTTACGATCCTTGCAGCCTAGTCGTTCCCGAGGCGATGCACTACGGTCTGCCCGTCGTGACGACCGAACAAAACGGCGCCGCCGAACTGCTGCAATCCGGCGTCGACGGTTTCGTCGTTTCCTCACCGTGGAACCTCGGCGAACTTGCCGAAGTGCTGGGACGCTTGTGCGACGACGGGGCGATGCGCGCCTGCATGGCAGACGAGGCCCGGCATCGCGCCGAGCGCTTCACCATGGAGACCCGGCTCAAAGAACTGATGGGCGTGCTGGCTCAATACGACCGTGCGATGCCCAAACCGCGCACTGTTCCGGCCCCGGCCCAAGCGGCTTAACGCCGGTTTTCCGAATCCATAGTTTCGACGACTGCCAGAGAGAAGGCGATTGTGATGATGCGAGCGGTACTGTTAGCGGGAGGCAAAGGAACACGGCTACAGCCGTTTACCGCCGCATTCCCCAAGCCGCTCGTGCCGCTCGACGACACGCCGGTCATCGAACTCCTGGTGCGACAGCTCCACTCGTTCGGCATTACCGACCTCACGGTCGTCACCGGGCATTTAGCGGAGCTGATCAAGGCGTTTCTCGGCGACGGGGATCGCTACGGTTTGCGAATCAACTACTTCCGCGAAACGACGCCGCTCGATACCGCCGGTTGCCTCGGATTGCTGCCCCGATCGTCCGAGCCGTTTCTCGTGATGAACGGCGATCTGCTGACGACGCTCGATTTCAATCGCTTGGCTCAGTTTCATAAACTGCGCCGGCCCGCCGCGACCATCGCCGCGTATCGTCGCGAAATCAAGATCGACCTGGGCGTGCTCGAAACGGATGAAAACGGACGCTTGCTCGATTACATCGAGAAGCCGACGCATAGCTTCGCCGTGAGCATGGGCATCTACTGCCTGGAGCCCGACGTCTGCGACTTCATCGTGCCGGGCGAGCGGATCTCGATGCCTGAACTATTGCTCCGCTTGCGCGATGCGGGTCGCGAAGTACAAACGTTTCACGACGATTGCTACTGGCTCGATATCGGCCGGCCCGACGACTACGCGACGGCCTGCGAAGAGTATCGCCGCGATCGGAATCGATTTTACCCCAAGCATGTGAAGGCGGCTTAACGCAATGGCGGCGCGGACGCTCATTACCGGAGTCGGCGGATTCACCGGACGGTGGCTGGCGGAAGCGCTGCGCGCCGACGGTGTCGACGTCTTCGGGCTGGGCCGATCGCCGACGACCGCCGCAGCCGTTGCCGGTTACTACGCGTGCGACGTTGCGGATGCGTCGGCCGTGCGCGAGGTGATCGAGGATGTGCGCCCGTCGCGCGTCTATCACTTGGCAAGTTGCGCCCCCACCGCTTCGTCGGAAGTGTTACACGCGACCGTGGTCGACGGCTTCCGCAATCTCTATTCGGCGCTGGCGCAAACCGCTGCACGCACCGGTGATTCCGTACGGATGGTGACGATCGGCAGCGCCGCCGAACTAGGTACGGCCGGCACCGCGCAATTGCCGGCCCGCGAAGACTCTCCCTGTGAGCCCGCGACGCCCTACGGAAAAGCCAAGCTGGCCGTGACGCGCATCGTGCGCGATCTTCCGATTGGCGGACCCGTGCAAGTCGTCACGGCCCGAACGTTCAACTTGGTCGGTCCCGGGTTGCCGGAGCACCTCGCGCTGGGTCGCTTCGCGCGGCAGGTGCAGGCCGTGCGCGCCGGGGAATCGCAACGCATTCTCTGCGGCACGCTCGGGCACCGTCGCGACTTTGTCGACGTGCGCGACGCCGTCGAAGGATATCGCGCGGTGATGCAAAATGGTCGCCCCGGCGAGACCTACAACATTTGCCGCGGCCGGTCGCATCGCATCGGCGACTTACTGGACATGATGCTCCGTTTGGCGGACGTGGCTCCGATGATCGAGGAGTCGTCCGGCGCGCCGCGCTGCGACGACATCGAAGACGTGTTCGGAGACGTTTCCAAGACCCATGCCGAATGCGCTTGGCGCGCGTCGCTGCCGATCGAGCGCAGCTTGCAGGATTTGTTGTCCGTGTTCCCCGCGATGAGTGCCTGATGTTTTGGATCAATCCGGAGTACCGCGAGCTGCTTGCCGATGCGACTCTTGAGTCGTATGAGGATGCGGTGGAGCTGCGCCCTACGGACGACTACGTGGAGAAGCAAGGTCGTTCGACGGGCCGGTATCGGCTGAAGGCCGGCGGCAACGTCCTGAGCATCTACGTCAAGAAACATTATCGTCTCCCCTGGTGGCGACGCTTGTTCGGCGCGGCTCAATCGTTTCCCGGACCGCTCGAGCAAACCTATTTGGAGAAGGCGGCTTCCCTCGGCGTGCGCGTGCCGGAAACGGTGTTCTCCGGCGCCGATCCGTCGCATCCTTGCGGCAGCATTCTGGCGACGCGCGAGCTCGAAGGTTACATGCCGCTGCACATCTACATTCCGGGCCCCTTGGCGCGGATGCCGGCCGCCGAGCGGCGCAAGCGTAAGCGAGCGCTGATCGCGCGAATGGTCGACATGGCCCGACGGCTGCACGACCAGAAGCTCTACCATCGCGATTTCTACGTCTGCCACATGTTCCTGCGCGACGATCCGGAGCGGCCCGACGGCTTCGACTTGGTGCTCATCGATCTAGGGCGGCTGCTGTATTCGCGACTTTCGCGCTGGCAGGTGAAGGACTTGGGCGCGCTTTGCTTCTCGACCTACGTGCCGGGCGTCACGCGCACCGATCGACTGCGCTTCTTCAAGCAGTATTTCGGCATCGAGAAGCTGACGCCGGCGGCGAAGCGAATGGCCCGGCGCATTATGTGGAAGGCCGATCGCTATCATCGGCACAACTTCGGCCGTCCGAGCGCCCGCGCGGCATAGTCGTTCGTGTAGTCCGTCAATCTGGCTGCGGGTGCCTGGCGGCAGAACGAAGTGATGCCCCGGCCCTCTGGGGCTTCGCCTTTGGCTCCAGCCCCAGCCACCCACGATATTCACTCGGCTCGCGGCCTAGCGCGCGAGCTTCACGCCGCTCAACACGCGGCAAGTCGCCGGCGATTTGTTCAGCACGTAGAAGTGGATGCCCGGCACGCCGGAATCGAGCAGTTCGCGTACTTGGCGCACGGCGAATTCGACGCCGACTTCAAACTGCGCCGCTGCGTCGTCGCCGCAGCTTTCCAGTGCGGCCGTAAACTCTGGCGGCAGAATGGCGCCGCACAGCGACGTGATGCGCTTGATCTGCGCGAGATTCGTCACCGGCAGGATGCCGGGCACGATCGGTTGGCGGATGCCGAGCGCTTCGGCCCGACGACGGAATTCGAAGAAGTCGGCGTTGTTGTAGAAGAGCTGCGTGACGACGGCGTCGGCTCCGCTCTCGACCTTGCGCTTCAGGTTGGTCAGATCGACGTCGAGGTCGACGGCCTCGAGATGCTTCTCCGGATACCCGGCGACGGCGATGCCGAACTGCGGAAACTCGCCTCGGATAAGCGATACCAATTCATTGGCATAGCGCAAGCCCCCTTCGACCGCGCGGAATTGCGTTTCTCCCTTCGGCGGGTCGCCGCGCAAGGCGACGATGTTCGTCACGCCGCGTCGGTCGGCTTGAATCAGGTAGGCGCGCAGTTGGTCGATCGTCGAACCGACGCACGTAAGGTGCGAAGCCACGGCCACGCCGTATTCGCGCCGCACGCGCTCGATGATGTCGAGCGTCTTGGCTTGCGTCGAACCGCCGGCCCCGTAGGTGCAGGTGATATAGTTCGGCCGAAACTTGACGAGCTCGCCGACATGTTGAAAGAGCTCGGCTTCGGCGGCATCCGATTTCGGCGGAAACAACTCAAACGAAAGGCCGAACTTTCCCGGCCCGTAAGCGTCGCGCAAATTCATGGTGTTCGAAGACTCGGCGAGGCATTTGCTCCCTTATCGCCGCCGAAGTCGCGCGGGGAGCCTGAGATGAACGGCAGGCTCCGTCGCGAGCCTGAGAATACCTTCGAAAATAACCACCGGCACGGTAGTTTACAAGCTCGGAGCTCTGCCGGCCGAGGGTTTACAAGCTCAGCGGTTCGCCGGCCATTTGGCGTTCATGGCGCGTGAGCTCATACATGTCGTGCAAGAGTCGAATATCGCAGGCACGTTGTTCGACGCCGCGGCGTGCGAACATCCGCGCCTGCGTCGCCGTGAGGACGTCGACGGGGGTTTCGGTCACCTGACCGAACGAACGCGCATAGTTGACGAAACTCGGCACGTTCGTCGTCACGAAGCCGTAGAGCATGCTGCAGCAGCCGACCGTTTTCCCGGTGAAAATTCCGGTGTTGATCGCGGTTTTGGCGTAGTCGCCGACGATCGCGCCGAGGAACTGCATGCCGGTGGCGATCTTGCGGCCGTGGTACTCCATGTTGATGTGGCCGTAAGTATTTTTTAAATCGCTATTACAGGTGCCGGCGCCGAGATTGACCCAGCTGCCGAGATAACTGTGGCCGAGAAAGCCGTGATGCTGTTTGTTGGTATACGGTTCGATGACGGAGCCTTCTACTTCGCCGCCGATCTTCGTCGTGTGCCCTAGGCTCACGTGATCTTTGATCGCCGCTTGTTCGATCACGCGCGCGCCGGGACCGAGATAAGCCGGGCCGCGCAAGAAGCAGTACGGACCGATCGACGCGCCGCGATCGAGCAGCACCGGGCCGTTGTGCGTTTCTGAAACGCAATACTGGCCCAGCTTCGCATCATCGGCCGCGAAGACGCCGTCGGCCACTTCGCGATAGGACCCTTGCTTCAGACGAAACTCGAGATTGCCGACGAGCGTCGTGAGGTTGTAGCGAACGACATCGTGCGGAAACTGAAAGAGCGGCAGTTCGGCTTCGAGCGGAGCGCCCTGCAACCCCCCTAAGAACTCGACGACTTCGGCCGGCCTCGCATCGGCGGAAAGGGGCGGCGCGTCGGGCGCGAGAACCGCCAGCGCAACGGAATCGCCGGACCGTACGATGCCGGGCTTGCCGTCGCGCGCCAAGCCGATCACACGTTCGACGGCTGCGACGCTTGGGACCAGCCGCGCATTGACCAGGACCAACGCTTCGCCCGGCTTGACGCGCAGCAGCGTATCGGAACCGGTCGGGTCGGTGAGCAAGCCGTCGGCGCGCAGGAGTTCGCGCAAGTGCGGGCGGACCGTGAGATGCGGACGAACGCCCAGGGCGCGAAACAATTCGACGAGCGTGAACCCGCCGCAACTGATGTTCGCCGCGGCGCGACCGACCGAGATCGGGAACAGCTGCGAGACGAGATCGTCTTCGAACAGTACGACGGCCATCGCGTGCGGTCTCTTTCGGTAGACGTTAGGTTCTCGTTGCCTGCGGCCGCGAGATGATTGGTGCGCAGGTGCCGGCACCGTCGCGATAAGCGAATGCCCGGCGTCGTCCGACGGCAACGATTATTCCAAGTGTAGGTCACCGCTAACAGGCCGAACGCCGACGGGGCGGAAACATCGGAAGGCCGTTCCCGCAGGCATTTACGGGCAACGGGACAATTTCGCGGATGCCTGCGACGGGCGCCGCTCGCAAGGCCGCGGCGGTTGCGGCAGGGGGCGGCAAAATCGCGGCACCCCCGGTTCACGATTGTGCCGACAAGTGCTAAACTAGAAGACTCGGATTCGGTGCCCGGCGGATTAGTTCGCCAGGCGCCGCATCGGGCCGGAGTGGCGGAATGGCAGACGCGCTGGATTCAAAATCCAGTGTCCGCAAGGGCGTGTGGGTTCGACTCCCACCTTCGGTACTTCCAATGACGAAAGGACTTGCGACTCGGGGTCGCAAGTCCTTTTTCGTTTTCGGGCGGGTTGCGGGAGCGATCTCCCTCAAAGCTCCCCACTTTTTGTCTAAGTTGCGTTGTCTCTCGGAGGAGCTCGACGACTCCGGAGCGATCGGCCGTCCGCCGACTTGTCCGTAACGCCCCCGCGTGAACCGTCGAGAGATCTCGATCTGGCCGGCTCACCTCGTTTCGCACATCTCCAGCGGGTCGGAGCTCTTCACTTCCTCGGACGATCTTCAGCTCAGCGAGTGGATTTACCTCTCGACTTCGGCGACGACGACGAATCACCCCATGTTCACACGTCGCTGAGCACGCCGTCATTTGCTCCGAATTGCTGTGTCTCGATGCCGGTTTGCTGGAGCATGCGGACGAACAGATTGCTCAGCGGGGTGTTGTTTTTGAGGTCTTTGACGACATGACCTTGATGCTTGTAGCCGCCGCCGGCGAGGATGATCGGGAGATTCTCGCAAGTGTGAGCGGAAGCGTTGCTGAGATTGCTGACGTTGAGAATCGACGTGCTGTCGAAGAGGCTGCAATCACCTTCCTTGGCTTGCTGCATGGTGGTGAGGAAGCGGTTGAGTTGCTTCAGCTCGGTTTCCTCGATCAGGGCTAATTGTTCGATCTTGGTTTCATCCTTGCCGTGATGCGAGGCGTCGTGGTGACCGAGATTTAAGCCTTCGAGCTTGGGGCGTCCGGCGTCACCCATGGTGAGAAGAATGACGCGGGTGGAATCGGTTTGGAAGGCGAGTCGCGTGATGTCGAACCAGAGCGTCTCGCGGGCGATGATCTCTTCGTTGTTCGGATCGGCTTTCGGAGCGGAATAGGCGACGGTGGGTTTGGGTCTATTCACCCAGGCTTCAGAGCGTAGGAGGTTTTGCTCCGTTTCGCGAATGGAACTGAACATCAGTTCCAGCCGCTCACGATCTTCGGGTCCGAGCTTCTTGCCGAAGGCCTTCGCCTCATCACCGACTTGGTCGAGGATGCTGCGCCCGGTTTGGAGCCGATGCGTTTCGGAAGCGATTTCATCCCGGCTGCCGTCGAGAAATAGCTGCTTGAAAACTTTGCTGGGACTGCGCTCGCTCGGCACGGGCACGCCTTTCTCGTTCCACGAGAATTTCCATTGCACGGGAGGGCCGATGACGAGGTTGCGATAGCGCGTGTCCGCTTTAATCCGCTCGGCGGCATATTGATCGAGCGAGATGCTGTTGTGGTGCTCTTTGGCGGGCTCTTTGATGCGGTCCCAGTTCACGCCCGTGAAGAGCCCTGCTTCGCTGTGATGGTTGTTGTACTTGATGTGCGAGACGCCGGAGAACAGCGTGAACTTGCCGCGGTGCTCCTCCAAGTGCCGTAGGTAGCGCGTGCTTTCGTATTTCAAACCGGCGGTCTTGGGAAATAAGAAAGGCGCATGCAGGCCGAGGTTGCGACCGATGAGCAGCAGGCGCTTCGGTGACGGCGCCGGCTCCGCACCGAGGCCGCGGGGAAGCATGGCGTTCAGGGCGGGCAACGCGAGGCTGACGGCGCCGGCTCGGAGAAAGTGACGGCGGGCGATGGGTTGGCGGAGGCTGATGTGCATGGGTGAAGCAGGTTACTTGTTTAGAAATGGTCGGCTATCGACGATGTGATGAATGAGGCTGCGGAGGCCGTAGTTGTCAGTATGAAGCGACTTCACGATCGCGGCCACATCATCGCGGTCGGCGAACTGCACGCGCGCCCCGGTGGCATAAGTGAGTAGTTTGTCGGCCAGGGCTCGGGCGAGGCCGTCTTTGTCCTCCAGCAGCATGGTTTTATACTCATCCACGTTTGCAAAGGCGCGTCCGTCGGGCATCGTGTAACCGGCTTCGACGGCCGGTCCGCGATGAACTCTTTTCTTGCTCGGTTTGATTTCGATAACCTGGCCGGTGCTCGTCGGCACGCGATAAAAATCTCGCCGGCCGCCGATGACGTCGAAGGTCTCCAGCGCAAAGCCCGGCGGATCGATCACCGTGTGGCAGCTCATGCACGCGGGCGTGTCGCGATGTTTGGCGAGCTGTGCGCGGATGGTGGTGGCGCCGCGAATGTCGGGCTCGATCTTCGCCACGTCGCTCGGCGGAGCAGGCGGGTGGATGCCGAGAATTTTTTCGTTGATCCAGTTACCGCGCAAAATGGGCGAGGTCTTCGCGCCGTCGGCAGTGACTTTGAGAATGCTCGCCTGCGTCAGGAAGCCGCCGCGATGACTACCGGCCGGCAGTCGAACCTTGCGCAGCTCATGGCCGTGGACCTCGGGTAATCCGTAGAGCCAGCCAAGGGGCTCGTTGAGATAAGTCCAGTCGGACTGAACGCCTTCCAGCAGGCTCCGATTCTCGGTGAGGAGTTCATGGAAGAAGAGCTGCGTCTCGCGCACGGCGGAGAGTTGCAGTGCGGCGTCGAACTCCGGATACAATGCGCTGTCCGGCGAGGTGGCGTCGATCTTTTGCAAATCGAGCCATTGATCTACGAACGACTTCTCAAAGCGTGCGGACCTGGGATCGCGCAGCATGCGTTCGACTTGGGCATGGCGTACGCCGGCCTGCGAGAGATCGCACTGCAGGAGCTCCTCATCCGGCGGGCCGTTCCAGAGGAAGTATGCCAATCGATTGGCCAAGGCATGGCGATCAAGCGCGCCCGGTGTTTCTTCATGCAGCAGAAAGTGGGGCGAACAGAGAATCGCCTTGTAGCCGTCCAGCATGGCTTGATGGAAATAAACGCCCTCATCCAACGCCTTGAGCACACGCGCGACATAGGGCGCAGCGATTTCCTCCGGCACCGGTCGCCGAAACGCCTTCGGCAAAAAACGCCGGATGAGTCGCTCCGCGTCTGCCTTAGGCTGTGCGGACACCGGGAATGCGGGATTCGGCGCGTCCTTCTTCGCCGGCACGCCGGTGATGTTCGAAAGCGAACGTTGCTCCAATTGATCGAACAATTCACGATAGCCCTGCGACGGCCATGCATCGACGCCGCCGTCGCTTTTGAGGGGCCCTTCGATTTCTATCTTCCGGATGACGATCGCTTGTTTCGTCCAGCGCTCGCCTTTGCGGCTGAGCGGGATGACGTCGTCGCGGTGATGGAGCGTCGGACCGAAGACGTTGATTTGCTCCTCGCGCTGCAAATCCGCTTCCATCGTGACGGTGCGCATCTCCGTTTCCGAGAGATCCCGCCAATCGAGAAGTTCCGGTGCGTCCGGCTTCGAGGCGTGACGATTGTGAACGCCGATGGCGATGGGCATGGGCTTGCCGCCGTTGTTTCGCGCCTGCGCAGTAATGCGGATGCGATACCTGCCGCTCAACGGCGCCCAAGGTCCCATGATGACCGTGTAGGGATAGAACATCCGCGAGGTCAGAACGAAGCTGTCGTCCTCCTTCCAGTTTCCGTAGTCGGCGAACGTCTTTTCGTTTCGTTTAAAGAAGGAAACGCCGTCCTGTGAATATCGCTGGCTGCCCGCATGGAAGATCGCATCCGCGAGCGCCGTTTCTGCGGCCTCTTGATAACGCGCGAAATGCGTGGCGGAGAGCGTGAGGCCTTCGCCCACTTTATCAAAGCCGGCCGTGACCCCGTCCTCAGGAAAAAACCCTTTGAGATCACACTTGATGTGGAGCAGGTCGGCGACGGTGTTCTCATACTCCGTGCGCGTCAATCGGCGCACCGGGCCGCGTCCTTCCTTTTGCTGCTCCGAAAGAGACGCTGTCCGCAGACGGTGCGCAAGTTCCCTCAAGAAAGCAGCCTTCTCCTCTGCGGCAGGCCGAGGCTCGTTTTTCGGAGGCATCTCGCCTTTGGCCACACGGTCGAAGACATGCTCCCAAGTCGTCGCATTGTCCCGCCGCGTCGGCTCAAACGCGAGTTCATCCAGATTCAGGCCCCCTTCGCGCGTTTCGCTGTTGTGGCAATCGATACAGTTCGATTGAAGGAAGGGCTTTTTGAACTCCGTTGCCGACCACGCAGGTACGAACAAAAACAGGAGTATCACTGAGGTTGGGAAAAGAGTCTTGGAAGGCATGAATATGCAGAAGAGGGGAGATTCGGTCGGGCGGCGTTCGCGTCGCGGGTTTCGGTCCATGCGTTGGAGGAGCTGCGAAGCTGCATCTCCACCTAATTTGCATTGTACTCACGGAACTGGCCCGCTCCGAGGACCCAAACGTCCTGCAAGATGTCGCCCTCCGACTCGGCGAACCCGACGCATCGTTACTGCAAAGCTAAACCTGCTCCGACAAACGTGAGCGATACGGACGGCGTGAGTCTCGGAAGTTTCTGGACATTCATTCGGGGCTCACGGCCGGACGAAGCGGCGTTGCATGCGATCTGATTGGTGAGCTGCGGTTATCCGATGGGTAACACCGAGCCCGCTCCTCAAACGGATACGTCCTGCTCCGGTGTGTTCTGATTCGCACACCTTTTTCTTACTGCACGTTATGTCGAAATTGTCCGCAAGGGCGTGTGGGATCGACTCCCTCCTTCGGTACTTTTGATGAGGAAAGCGCTTACTACGTTAGTCGTCAGCGATTTTCCTTGCGCTTCCGAAGGCGTAGGCCGCGGGCTCGTTAGATTCCGGAGCCCGCCGAGAATTCTTCGCTTTGAAGCTTGGCCTGCGAGATGATGCTCTTCGGCGGCACGCTTTGCGTCAGCCAGACGTTGCCGCCGATGGTCGAGCCGGCCCCGATGGTGATGCGGCCGAGCAGTGTGGCTCCGGCGTAGATGACGACGTCGTCTTCAATGATCGGATGCCGCGGTTGCCGGACGGCCGTTTCGAACTCTTCGGCCGAAAAGCTTTTCGCTCCGAGCGTCACGCCGTGATAAAGCCGGACGCGCCGGCCGATCACCGCCGTTTCGCCGATCACGACGCCGGTGCCGTGATCGATGAAGAAGCTCTCGTCGATCTTCGCGCCGGGATGGATGTCGACTCCCGTCGTCGAATGGGCGAGTTCCGTAACGGTGCGGGCCACGAGCGGCGCGCCGAGTTCATGGAGCGCATGGGCGATGCGGTAATGCGTGATGGCGGTGACGCCCGGATAGCAGGCCAGCACTTCGTCGACGTTGCGCGCCGACGGATCCCCCGTGATTACGGCGTGGAGATCGGTTTCCAAACGGCGACGAATCTCGGGCAACTGATTTGCGAAGCCGTGGATGATTTCTCGGGCGTCGCGTTGCAAAAGGTTGTGATTGTCTTCCTCGGGATCGGCAAATTGCAACTCGCGCTCAATCTGCAAGGCGAGATCGCGCAGGGCGTTGTCGAGCGTATGCCCCACGAAGAAATCGACGCTTTCGTCGGCCAAATCGCGCAGGCCGAGCCGATTGGGAAAGAGCGCGGCGCCGAGACTCTCGACGATCACGGCCAGCGATTTGCACGACGGCAGCTTGAGCGGCTTCGCCGAGCGGCGCCGGACCGCGAGCGACGCATCCCGCAGCTCGCGCAATTCGGAGACGATCCGGTCGATGTCCCATTCTAGTTCCAGCCGCCGCGGCGTCGTCGCTTGACCGTTCGACATAAGACTTGTCCTGCTTTCGTTCGATGACATCGGTGCTGTGGGACTTTTCGCCGCGGGAAATGATCTAGCTCAAAGCAAGCGCGAGTTGGCGATCGCCGTGCTGCAGTGATTGCAGTTCGGCGACCATCTCGCCTTGGAGCGTTTCCTCGAGCAAGGCGAGCGCTCGGGCGATCGTCGCACCGTCGAGAATGCGGTGGTCGTAGATTATGCGAACGTCGACTTCGCCGTTGGGTTGAATCACGCCGTAGTTCAACACAAACGGCAGCGGCGCGATCGGGTGCAGCGACTCGGCGCCGAGGCTCGAATACACGCTCACGCCGAACGTTCCGAGTCGCCGGCTGCGAAACGTTCCGGAGAGATTCAGGCCGAGCCACCAGACGGCCAGGCGAATCGGCCGCCACAACCGCGCGATCTTCAGCGCCAGTTGCGCGACTCCCATGTTGCCGTCGTGAGAATTTGCAAAGCGTTTGAGGTAGCGATCGAGCACCACGAGCGGCCGCGACTCCGGTCGGGTGAGCTTCGCGAAGGCCAGTCGGCGCTTACCGCCGCGCATCCGCTCGACGCTGATCGAAGCTACGCTTTCCGGATGTTCGTAAAACCGTTCGCTGGGAAATCCTAAGTAGGCACGGCGGAGTTCGGGCATTTCCGCCGCGACCCGAGCGAACGCCTTCGTGAAGAGCACGCACCAACTCGGGCGCGGCCGCGCGGCATTGCGGGCTTCTTGCACGACGGCGAGTTGCATGCGCCGCTGCACGGGAATGCTCGGCACCTGCTTGGCGAAGTGCAACAGGTCGCAGACCAGCACCCGATGCGGATCGAGCTGGACCGATCGCCCCCAAGGAATCCCGCGCAGATAACTGCGAAAGCGTTGAAATCGGGCATGAATCCCTGAGAGCATAGGGAGCGATCTTTCGAGCTCAGGCGTTTCCGTTGCACGCGTCGCCACGGGGCCGTGGCATTACCGAGCAATTCCGGCAGATGCGACGGAAATAGTCGCTCTTGCGCGGAATTTGGAGGCGGGGCGAAGTTACGCAATTCAAATGCCGCCCTTTTCGTGGAACAACAGACGTACGAACCGCCGCAAGATTTGCAAAATCCGACCAATGCGAAGAAACCCGGGAAATTTATAGTTTACTTTGTTGATGATCGAAGTATGGTATGAATAGGAATCGCGGCAAACGCCCCGTTTCTCACTGTTTTTCCACCGCTTAACCCCCACGCGCACGTGTAGCCATGTCCCTGTGTTGTTGTTGTCCGTCGCGGAATCTGCTTCTCCAGCAACAACTTTTATGCGCTTTAGGACAGGGTTACGAACATGCGAGCGGGCTTGGTTTTGGCTTTGGTGGTGATCCTCGGAGTTAGTTTGGCGGCGACCTCGGGCGCCCGTATCGGCGCGGTTGCGACGAACGCGAGTTTAGGTACGGGTGCGGGCGTCGACGCCCGCAGCGTTCTGGCCTCGCTGCAGAGTTCCGCGGCCGACGACCTCTTTTCGGCGCCGCTCGATGAGGCCGAAATTCGCAAGCTCGCGCGGCAAGCCTATGTTTGGGGCTGGCCGATGGTCTACGTGCAGAATTGCCGTAAGGCCTTGGAGCTCGTGCCCGCTCCGGCGCGCAGCGGAGGGATGCCGGTCGCTCCTCCGAATCAGCTCTGCATGCTGACCGACTACATCTCGCCCAAGCAAACCGTCGTTCCGTGCCCGAACCGAGACGTCGTTTACGGGTTCGGGATTCTCGACCTCGCGCGTGAGCCGGTCGTCGTGCAAGTGCCTGACTTCGGCGATCGCTTTTGGATCTATCAGTTGGGCGATCATCGCACCGAGGGCTTCGCCGACATCGGCAAGATGTACGGCACCCAGCCCGGGCTGTATTTGATCGTCGGTCCGAATTGGAACGGCGAGAAGCCGGCGGGCATTCGCGAAGTGCTCCGCTGCCCGACGCAGGTCGGCTACATCTTGCCGCGTGTGTTTCTCGAAGACACGGCCGCCGATCGCGAAGCGGTGTTGCCGGTGCTTAACCAGATTATGGCCTATCCGCTGAGCCGTTACGAAGGGGCGCCGAAGACGACCGACTGGAAGCGCACCCGTTGGCTGCCGCAACTCGCACCGCGCGGCGGCAAGCAAAGTCGCTGGGTAAAGCCGGAGACGTTCTTCGATTCGCTGGCGACCGTTCTCCGCGACCTGCCGCCGCTGCCGGGCGAAGAAGCCCTCTACGCGCGATTGCGGGAGTTGTTCGCGCGGGCGGAAGCCGATGCAAGCGTAAAGGCCCTGCTGACGGAAATCGCCCGCGGCGCGGAAGATGAATTGGTGTCGCCGCTGTTCGAGTTCGCCAGCTTCGGCAATCGGCTGGCGCATCATTGGACGACGATCGACAACGGCGCCGCCTTCGGCAACGACTACCTCACGCGAACCGCCGTCGCGCGCTCGAACGTCTTCGTCAATCGCAACCATGAGACGAAGTACTTCTATCAAGACTTCGATGCGAACGGCCTGCATCTCGACGGCTCGAAGAGCTACGAGATTACGTTCGCCCCCGGCGAGCTGCCGCCGACAGACGGCTTCTGGTCGCTGACGCTCTACGACGAAAACCACGCTCTGTATCAGAACGACCTGGAGCGCTATTCGTTCGGCACCAAAAGCAGCCGGCTTCGCAAAAACGAGGACGGTTCGCTGACGATCGTCGTGCAAAGCTGGCCCCCCGCAGCCGGTGAACAAGCCAACTGGCTGCCGTCGCCCGCGGGAAAGTTTTCGCTGTACCTCCGCGCGTACGGGCCCAAACAAGAGCTGCTCTCCGGAGCCTGGCTCCCGCCGCCGGTGTTGGCAAGGAACGAACGTATCGACTTCGGCGATTAGGTGACGCGCCTTAATAAAATCGGTAGAGCCCCGGATGGAATCTGTTTGACCGACGCCTCCAGGTCTTTGACAATCTCGCTCAGTCGACCGGAAACTCACTCGGGGAGACGTCCGATGCGCTTCTTGCAACGCCGTGGTATCTACGCGTCGCTCCTCGTCTTGCTGATTGCCGCGACGGAGCTCCGAGCGACGGAGCCGGCGGTCGCTCGAAAAGTTGCGGAATCGATAATCTCCAAGCAGGGAAGCGTGTCGCTGCTGATCGGCGGCAGACGCGGTCCGCCGATTCGAGATGTCGGCCTGTTGCCCGCGGGTCCCATTCGCATCAATGAGATTGATCTGCGCAGTTCGCAAGCGACCGATGCCGACCTGGCCGAAGTCGCCAAGGTCACCGACCTGGAACGGTTGCTCATCATCGGCCGGCCGATCACCGACGCGGGACTAGCACGAATCACGGGCCTGCGCGAGCTCAACGTTTTAGAAATGGCCGAGACGAAGGTGACCGATGCGGGCGTGAAGCAAGTTGCTGGTCTGAAGAAGCTTCGCGGCCTGAGCCTCGACCACACGACGATCACCGACGCCAGTCTGAAGACCGCGGCGCAACTTCCCGAGCTCGCGGTGCTCAAAGTCGGCTCGACCGCCGTCACCGACGCCGGTTTGGCGCACCTGCCCGTTCTTAAGAAGCTCGATATTCTGCAACTCGATAATACGAAAGTCGGCGATGCAGGGATGGCCCACGTCGCGAAACTGACCTCGTTGCGACAACTTCGTTTCAACGGCTGCCCCGTCGGCGACGCATCCGTACCGCACATCAGCAACCTCAAGCGGCTCACGAGTCTTACCATCGTAGGCAGCGCCATCACGGCCCAAGGCTACGAAGCGCTAGGCCGCGCGCTGCCTAGTTGCAAGATCACTTGGAGCGCCGAAATGATTCGTAGCAATGCTCCTCTCGCGGCGGCCGTTGCGGGAATCCGCGTCGAAGGGGGCCGGCCCTTCCAGCCGACGGCGATCGAAGATTTTTGCCGCGGATTCATTCCGACCTTTCTCCAAAAAGCGACCATCTACGGCTACGCGCCGACAGGCACCGCGGGCCCGATTGATCTGGGCGAAACTCGCATCGCCGTCGATCGCGACATGGGGGTCTACATGGCCGGTTGTTGGAACGCCGACGGACCCGACGAACCGGCTTGGATAAACGCGCGCATCGGGCAATTCGAAGCCGAGCGCACCGGCTGGCAACTCGTCGGCGCTTTGAACTTCGAAAACCCGGGCCTTGAGCCGCACTTGGTGTTTTGGAAGAGGTTCCGCGCCGGGGAAACCGCGACTTTGCGAACACGCCGCGTGGGCCCGCCGATGATCATCGTGGCCGCCGATCCGAGCGCCGACCCGAACGCCGCGCCTGCGCAGGCGTCGATGCCGGAAACTCACCCGAGCCTCGCGGAAATGATGCAACGGTCGAAGGTCCAACGCCTACTGCGTACCGGAGAGTTTGCGACGTTGGAATCCATTGCCGCCGATCTCCGCAGCCGCAAGGCGCGCAACAAAAACGGCCGAGCGCTCATCAGCGTGTTCCACGAGGGGACGGGCCCGTTGGCCGCGACGGAAGACGATTGGCAGGCCGAACGGCAAATGTACGAAGCCTGGGAGAAAGCCTATCCGAAGTCGGTTGCAGCGCAAATCGCGCTGTCGCGCTTCTGGTTGGGCTATGCCTACTTCGCGAGCTATTACGACAAAAGCCGGCCGGAAGACGTGCGCTATCAGTTGTACCAAGAGCGCGTCGCGAAGGCTGAGCAGATTCTCCACGCCGCCTACGACCTGGCGGAGAAAGATCCGTATCTCTGCCGGGCCGACGTTCATTTGGCGATCGAGCGGCACTACTCCCCCGAGCAGCTTGAGACGATCGTCAAACGCTCGCTGGCGATCGACCCGCACTATACCGCCACGCTCACCGACGCCTGCCGCTACTACTTCATCAACAAATACGGCGAGCCCGGCGATTTGGAAGCGTTCACCGACAAGCTCGTCGAGCTGACGCGCAGCACGCACGGCGAGCAGCTCTACGGCGAAGTGATGGCATACATGGTCGACGTCGCCAACAGTCGGCTCTTCGTCAGCTTCAAGTTCGATTGGCAACGGGGTCAGGCGGGCTTGCAGCTTTTGCATGAGCGCTTTCCGGAGTCGGCCCGCTATGCCGAGGCCGCCGTCAAGCTTTGGGGACATCACGGCGATCGAGCCAAGACGCGCGAATCGCTGGCGCGCCTCGACGGACTCGGCTACGCGCCGTTTGAAATCGATTCGCAAGTGGATCGTTGGCGCCGTTGGGCGCAAGACGATCTCGCGGCGGGAGAGCAGAAAGCGTTGTTCTCCGACGTCCGAACGGCCATTCTCCGGCTCCATTGGACCGTCGACGGCAAAAACTGGATCGCCTTAGACGCCGCCTCGACGTTGACCGTCGTGAGGGCCGCCGATCAACAATTGGTGTCGCGCACCGGGCACCCGATCTACGCGGCCCGCTTCTCGGCGGTCGTTCCTTTTGCCGACACGACGGTCTCGGCGGGTTGGGACGGCACGATCCTGCTTTATCCGCCGCGCAATGAAAAGGCGCACATCATCGGCCGACATGAAGGAGTGAGCGCCGCGGCGTTATCTACCGACGGCTCCGAATGGGCGACCGCGGGATCCGATAAGACGATCCGCTTCTGGAATCTCGACAAGTCGGAAGAGTCGCCGTTGGAATGGAACATGGCGCCGGTCGAAGTCTCCGCCCTGGCGTATGTGCCCGATAGTCGCACGCTGGCCGTCGGCGATCGCGAAAACCGGGTCGGCTTCTGGAATCTCGACACGAAGAAGAAGTCGGTCGATCTCACTCCGCGGAAGGGAACGATTCGCTTCCTCCGCGTTTCGAGCGACGGCGAGATTCTGGCGGTCGTCGACACGCGCGAAATTACGCTGTGGCGCATCAAGCGATTTGAACTCATGACGACCATTCCGCTGCCGAGTCAGCCGATTAACGACGTCGTCCTTTCCAAAGGGGGCAAGCTGCTGGCCGTGGCGACCGGCAGCTCGCGCACCAAGGTCGATTGCAACGTGCTGGTCTGGAACACGGCCGACGGTTCGTTGCTAAAGACCTTGCGCGGGCACAAAGACATCGTGCGCACCGTTTGCTTCTCGCCCGACGGTAAACAGGCCGCCAGCGCCGGCGACGACATGACAATCCGGCTCTGGCAGGTCGAGTGAACGTGCGGCGTCGCAAGGGCGACGGCCTCGTAATTTCAACGCTTACGAATCAGAGTCCAGGGTCGAGTCGGCGCCGCCGAGCAGCTTGCGATTGAGCGAGCCGCCGGCGAAGAGCAGCTCGTTCAAGGCGTCTTCCACATCGCCCAAGGTAAGTTCCGTCGACTCGCGTTCCAGCTGAAATTGGGCCGCGCGTCGCATCAGCTCCTTGATGAATGCGGCACTGACGTTTTCCGTCTTCTTCACGACGGCTTCGACCACCTCGTCGGCCAGACCGTTGGTGCCGGCATAGAGTCGTACGAGCTTGTTCCTGCCCTCCTCATCGGGGTGCGGAAACTCAATCGCTTGGTCGATGCGCCCCGGTCGAGCCGAAAGAGCCGCTTCGATCGCTTCGGGGCGATTGGTCGTGAGGACGAACAAGATGTCGGCGTCCTCTTTCAAGCCGTCCATCTCGTTGAGAAGCTTGTTCAGCAGCACCTCCTCGCAAGCGCTCGACATTTGTTGCCGGTCGCGGGCAATCAGATCGGCGTCTTCGATAACCACCATGCTCGGCTGCAGCAGTCGGGCCAGAGTCATATACTCCGAAAGAATGCCGACCTGTTCCGCGGAAATCAGGAGCGTCGTCGTATTCGGAAGGGCGGCCGCGAGATAGTGCAGGGTATGCGTCTTGCCCGTGCCGGGCGGTCCGTAGAAGAGCAGCCCCTTCTTCGTCGCCAAGCCCAAGGCCGCCAACCTGGGGCGCTGCTTCACAAAGTGGATCACATTTCGATCGAGCAGATCGAGCGTGCGACGGGGCAGAATCACTTGCTCGCGTTGTACCGTCCGCAGTTTGTGGACTTTGATGCCGGTCTCTACGCCGCTGTAACTTTCCACATATTCCAGCGACAAGATTTTTCCGCGGTACGACCGCGCGTCTTTGACGGCCGCCTCCAACAGCTTGAAGAACTTCGTGGTGCTTTGAATGCCTTGCTCATTGTTGACGGTGGCGACTTGAAAACGCACGGCGCCGCCGCGTTGGAACGGCTCTTGAAAGATGGCGAGGCGCAGCCCCTCGTCCTCAGCCAGCCAGAGCCCCGCCTTCAGGCAGCGAACGGGCTGGTCTTCGCCGATGTTGATCTCTTCATACTGCGGCGGCACGGCGCAGGGCGGATCGTTGCGATCGCGGACGATCAGGTCGGTGAAGTTCACGCCGTGATGGTCGTATTGTTTGCGAACGCCGAAAAACTGGCGAATCGTCATGTGCTGGCCGAGACTATCTAGGGCACGTTGGATATCGGCCCGTACGCGCGACGGGAAGCGTCGTTCGGTGATGCTCAACTGGTCGAGAGGGACCGCATCGAAATGGCTTTGGAGCAACGGCAAGATCAGGGTTTTATCGGTAGACATCGGTTCTTTCGCTTGTTCGCGTAATTCTTCGAATTTGGCAAAATCTTGATCGGCCTTCTCAAATTCACCCAAATTGTCCAACAAAGACCCGCGCCAGTAATATGCTTCGGCGAGGTCGGGCTCTCGGCGTATGGCTTCCGTTAGGTCGGCGAGCGCTTGTTCGGATTCTTCTAATTCGTACCGACACTTCCCACGTTCGCAGTAAGCGTGAGCGGTGAACGCGTCGAGGCGAATCGACTCGGAAAGATCCGCGACCGCGAGGTGAAGTTCATTCTCTTCACGATAGGTTCGACCGCGATAGAAGTAGGCATTCCCGCAGTCGGGCCGCAGCCTCAATACGGCGGTCAGGTCGGCGACGGCATCGTCGTTTTGGTCCAACGACGCATACGCGCGCGCCCGATGGAGATACGCATCGGCGTCGTGAGGATCCGCGTGAATGGCCGCCGAGAAATCGGCGATGCTCAGTTCATAGTCTTCGTTGTCGAGATGCAGCAAGCCTCGGTTGCGCAAAACGGCCGTATTTGCCGGATCGATCGCATTCGCTCGATTAAAATCTTCCAACGCCTCACCCCCTCGGTCCTGCTCGCTATGGACGTGCCCTCGCCAAAGGTAGGCGAGCATGCTGTCTGTTTTGAGCAGGATGTAGGCATCGAGATCCTGGAGCGCGTCGGCGAAGGCGTGTTTTGACGCGAGGGCGATGCCGCGCGCGAGGCGAGCGTCCGCAAGTTTGGGATCAAGCAGTATCGTCTGAGTAAAATCCGCGACGGCCTGGTCGTATCTCCGGGCACGGAAATGCAAATCCCCTCGCTCATAGAAGCCTTGAGCGTCTTGAGGGACAAATGGTTCGGAGGTATTGTCGGCCGATGTGCTCAACGCTGGTTTGCGCGTGGTGCGCCGGAGTGATGAGATTCGACGATTCGATCGGATTCTATCTTGTTCGTACCGTCATCGCTAAGATTTAAGCGAGTCGTTTCGCGGAAGTGCAAGGAGTGTTGTCATGTTGCTTGAGGAGTTTAATTTCAAGCATGAAGTGTTGGAGTCGGCGGAGCCGGTGTTGGTCGACTTTTGGGCGGAGTGGTGCGGGCCGTGTCGGACGATGACGCCGACGTTGCACGCGCTGGCCCGCGACTTCAAAGTCTGCAAAGTGAACGTCGACAAGAATCAGAAACTCGCCGGCCGTTACAACATCTCCTCCATTCCGGCGCTGCTCATCTTCAAGAACGGGCAGGTCGTGGCCCAGCATCTCGGAGTGACGGCCGAGAACGTGCTGCGCGCCGATTTGAAGCGGGCGCAGTCGTAGCCTGCGCGCCGAAGTCAACGGAAGTTTTGGGCCATTCGGCGGATACTGCGCGCTCTTGCGGCCGGCCAAAAGTTTGCTGGATTTTGGGCCGGCGGTTCGGGGATAATGCGGCGTGATTTGCGCTGATTTCGAATTCGTGGACCCCTCACCCCCGGCCCCTCTCCCGCAAGGGGCGAGGGGAGAATACGGCACGGCACATTCCATGCACCACCTACGACTGCTCCAACCAACGTCGCCGAATCGACGTAAGTGCTGCGCACTAAATAGCGCCGATGCGCACAACCTGGGGGGCTTAGTGCGCGTCGGAGCGCTTACCAACAAGGGAGCGCACAGCGCTGCTCACCATGTGCGCACGGGGCAGGGGGCGCTGCGAGTACTTACGTCGATCTGGGGCGCGCCGACGCGTCGCATTTGCCGCCTACGGAGCACTTCGATCGGCGTGGAGCGTCGCGGAGTGCGAACGCTCGCGCACTCTTGCGCAGAAAGCGGTGCGATGTGCGGGGCGCACGGCGCACTTAAAAGTGCGTTCTGCGCACGAAAAAGTGCGAACGGCGCAGCATCCGCGCACGATTTTGTAGCGGCGGTACAATGTTTCGCAATGACCACGGAAGAACCTATGCTCACGACGGACGAGGATCGTCTGGAAATCGCCGAGAAGCACCGTTGCTACGGTTGCTTCCGCCCGCAGGCCGATTGCTTTTGCGCCGCGATTCCGGCGATCGACAACCGCACCGAGGTGCTCATCTTGCAGCACCGTCGCGAGCAGTTTCATCCGTTCAACACGGCCCGCATGGTGCGGAAGGCGCTCCGGAATTCGCAGCTCGTGGTCGGCCATCCGAAACTTTTGGCGGCGGAACTCGCGCTTAAGCCGGGGGCCGGATTGTTGTACCCGGGCTCGGAGGCGACGCTGCTTTCGCACTTGTCGCCCGCGGAACGGCCGGAACAGCTCGTGATTCTCGACGGCACGTGGCATCACGCGAAGACCATGCTGCGCGACATTCCCGCGCTACAGAGCCTGCCGCGCTATCGCCTTGCGCCGACCGCACCGAGCCGGTTTCGCATCCGTCGCGAACCGAGTGCGACGGCGCTCTCGACGGTCGAGGCGACGGTCTCCGCTTTGCGCATGCTCGAACCCGACACCGCCGGCCTGGATCAACTGTTGGAGGCGTTCCTCCAGATGGTCGAGCGGCAGTTTGAGCATCCGAAGGCCGAGTACGGTTGGCGCAGTAATTCGCGGCGCGGGCAGACGTTTCGCAATATTCCGCGAGCGCTGTTGGGAAACCTCGATCACGTGGTCGTGGCGTACGGAGAGTCGGCGTCGCGCGATGCCGCGAATCCGCACGTCGTCCGACCGCCGGTCTATTGGGTCGCCGAGCGACTCGGCACCGGCGAAACGTTTCGTTGTTTGATCGAGCCGGAGTTTGAGCCGGACGCAACTTTTTTCGAGCATCTGGAATTACCGGCAGACGTCTTCGCTGGAGCATTGTCGATGGAAGATGCGCGCCGCGACTGGCAGGCGTTTGTGAAGCCGGATGACGCCGTGGCGGTGTTCAACCAGAGCGTGGCCCGACTGCTGGCTCAGTTGAGCAATCGCGGCGAATCGTGCTTGGTGCTCAAGTCGGTGGATTTCGAGGCGGAGCGGCGCTACGGCACGCTGGAAGAATTACTCACGACGAAGGGGCTTCCGATTACACCGGCGCGACATCCCGGCCGTGCCGGCAAGCGACTTGCCGTCGTCGCGGCGTTTGTGCGGTATCTCCATACTTTGGGCAACGCGGCAACTTCCGCTCAAGTGTGAATTGCTTCGGAGTTTTCGTCGATAACCTTAGAGCTCGAATTCGCACACACGATTCGCAACCCAACGGAGTGCCACATGGTGAAGCGCAATGTCAACGGACGTAAGTCGGGCTCGATTGCCGTGATTGAAGACCCGACGGACATCGAACACGAAGTCGAAGAAGCGGTGCACGAAGAAGCCGAAGCCGCGGCTCCGAAGAAGGAGCGCAAACCGAAAGCGGAGCCGCAGCAAGACGGCACGTTCGGCGTGGGAGACGTGCGCAAAGCCGCCGCGTTCGTGAACTCGATCGGCGGCTTGGATAAGGCGATCGCCGTGTTGCAGATTCTCAAGGTGGCGAAGGAAGTGCAGTAGGTGCGGCGATGCCCAAGTGCCCGACTTCGCCGGAGACGCTCAGCCCGCAGTGGTTGACCGCTGTTCTGCGCGCGGGAGGCGGACTCATCGAGGGCAACGTGATTGCGTTCACGGCGCAGAAGATCGGGACGGAGGTCGGCTTCTTAGACGTCGTGGCGCGCGTGACGCCGACGTACGATCGAGCCTGCGAGCACGCACCGGCGTCGCTGGTCGTGAAGATTTCGTCGTCGGAGGGGACCTATCGTCAGATCGGCAACTTCTACAACGCGTATGAGCGCGAGGGGAAGTTCTACGAGACGGTCGCACCCGGCTCGGTGATTCGGCTCGCGCGCTACTTCGGCCGCGATAGCGACCCGGAGAGCGGCGCGCACGCATTGATGTTGGAAGATCTCGCGGCGCTCGACGCCGGCGACCAAGTGCAGGGGCTCACCCTGCAACAAGCGCTCGCGACGGTGGAGACGATCGGACGGTTTCATGCCCAGTGGTGGGATTCGCCGCGACTGGCGACGCTCGATTGGATGCCGCACAGAAACTTGAAGCCGGCGCGCTTTCAAGCGGCTTGGCCGAAGTTTCGCGAGCTCTTCGGGCCGCAACTGCCGCCGGCGGCGATTGTGTTGGGGGACGAGCTTGCCGAGCGATTGGAAACTCTGCTCGAGGAAATGGAGCAGGGGCCGCACACGATCGTGCATTCCGACTTTCGGGCCGATAACTTGCTCTTCGATGCGAGGGCGACCGCGGATCCCGTGGTGGTTCTCGATTGGCAGTTGGCGATCCGCGGTCGCGGCATCATGGACGTGGCTCGGCTCTTATGCGGCAGTTTGAAGCCGCGCGATCGCGCGGAGTGCGAAGTCGACTTGCTGCGAGGCTGGCATGAGACGCTCCTCCGCGGCGGCGTACGGGAGTACTCATGGGCGCGTGCGACGGAAGACTACCGAAAGGCGGTGCTGCTCTGCCTGTATTACCCCGTGACGATTCACGAGGCGGAAGAAGCGGCCGGCAAGCGCGGCGCGGCGTTGGCTCACGAACAGATCGAGCGCTTCTTCGCCGCGGCCGAGCAATGGTTTGATTCCGCAGGTCGCTAGCCGGCGCTATTGCCAAGGCTTCATCGGCCGCTCGCCGAGATACTCGCGAACGGCGGCGGCGAGTTGCGCGCCGACGGCGCGGTAGCCCTCGGTCGTGCTGTTCTCGTGGTTCCAGACCGTTTCCAAGCAGACGCTCACCGTCTGCGGATTGCCGTGCATCGAGACCCAATTGGCGCTGATCTGGCGCCACAGCGGATGGTAATCGACGCCGGTGATTTTGGGTTTGTTGCTCATCGGCATCAGCGGCTTGATCTTGCTGATGCGGCCGTACGCCAGCTCGAGGAAGCGATTGCGGAGGCCGATCATCGGCTGCTTCAAGAGTTCGTCGGGCATGATGTAGAAGAAGGTAGGATCGCCCGGCGCCGGGTTGTGTAGATCGACAAAGAGGTCCATGCGACCCTGATCGATAAGATCGCCGACCATCCGCTGGGCCGCGCGCACTTCGTTCCAATGCGGCTGCGGCGACCAATCGCGATTGTGGTCCTGCGGCCGGGCGTCTTTGCCGCCGTTGCCGGTTGCGGTGTTGTCAATGTCCATGATCGGCACGAGGAAGATCTCGGCATGTTGGCGCAACCAAGCCGCGTCGGCGTCGTCGCCGAGCAGCCAACGGCCGAAACCTTGAGCGACCCAACTCGAGCCGCTCTCCCAAGCATGCTGACGGGCCTGAACCCAAACGCCGAAGCGTTGTTGCGGCGGTCGATCCCCTTCCATCACGTGCAGCATCGGCACGGCGCGGTTCTCGCGCGAACGGCAGAGTTCGCCGGCCTTGGCGTGGGGCGACGATTTCGCCATTGCTTCGACAAACGTTGCCGCGGTCGTCGGCGTATATGGAGGACCCCAAGCGATGAAGGCCGAAGCGGCGTTGGGCTTCAGCGTGTAAGCGATCCACTCGTCTTGCTTGGTTCCCTTTGCGGTATGCCGCCACGACTTGCCGTCGAGGGAGTACGTTGCTTGAGTCGGCATGGCCCAAACCGAGGAGAGCGGTTTCGTCGGAGGGCCATCCGGCTTGCCGAAGGTCGCCGTGGAGCCGCGCAGTCGCACGGTGATCGTTTCGCCCGGCGTGATGCCGTCGACACGAAAGTACCACCAGCAGGGCCAGCCGCGCTCCGGATCGCCCCCCGGCATGCAGTCGATGCGGCGCGTCGCTTGGTCGATCGCCAGCACGCGCACCGAAGCCCCTTCGAAGTCAGCTGCAACGGACAGAGGCTCGCCGGCAGTCGCCGCGGCGCAAAGGAGATGGGTCGCAACGAGCAATGTCGGCAAACGCAACGACAGATGATTCATGAGCGTTGTTTCTCTGCGTCGGAGCTAGTCTTCGAGGGCTTGATAAATCGCCGTGGAAATGGCGCCGGGTTCGCCGTGGCCGCAATTGGTAAGGATCACGATGCCGTGTTGTGCGTCGGGATAGAGCACCAGCCGGCTCGTCGCTTCGTCTTGTTTGCCGTTGTGCGAGACTTTGAGCCCGTTCTGTTGCTCGACGGTGAAGCCGAGCCCCCAGGTAGTCGCCGTGCCGCTCGTGAGCGGTTGCGGTCGCCACATCTCGCGATAGGTTTGCGGCTTGAGCAAACGGCGATGGAGCAGCGCCCGAGCCCAGCGGGCGAAGTCGGCGATGTTCGACTTATATGCCCCGGCGCCGTGCTTCCAATAGTTGGCCAATTCCGTCGCGCGGACCACGTCGCCGTCGTCGTTCTCTAGGTAGCCGGTCGCCCAATGGGGTTGGCCGTTGGTGGCCACGTCAATCTGCAGGCTCTTCATCCCAAGCGGTTGGGCGATGCGCGCTTGCACTTGCTCGGCGAACGACCCCACGCCGGCCCGTTGTGCGACGGCGCTCGCCAGGATGTAGGCGTACGAAGAATAAGAGGTCTTCTTCCCCGGCGTAAATAGCAGCGGCGACTCGCTAAACATGTCGAGCGCATAGAGGGGGTCGGTCAACGGACGCGTGCGCGGATTGCGCTGGGCGCCGGGAACAACGCGGCCGTTGGAGTAATGCGGAATGCCGCTTTGATGGCAGAGCAACTCGCGCATGGTGATCCGCGTGCCATGGTCGGGAAACTCCGGTACGTACGTGCGAACGTCGGCATCGAGATCGAGCCGGCCTTGTTCGACCAGTTGCATGGCGGCTACGGCACAGAGCGGCTTGGAGTTCGACGCCCAATTGAAGACCGTCGCCGTCGTCGCCGGCGTGCGTCGCTCGCGGTCGGCCAAGCCGTAGCCCTTCAGATAGACGATCTCGCCGCGATGCAGCAGCCCGACGGCCACGCCGACGAGTCCTTGCTTCTCCATTTGCTCGGCGACCGCTTCATCGACGGCGGCGGCATCTTCGGCGCTAAGCGTATGGGCAATCGCCGGAGCAACCGCCGCGTCGGGCTGCGCCGTGGCCGGGGACGACCAGACGCTCGCCGCACAGCAGACGACGAAGAGAAGGGTGCGAACCATGGAACGATGCTCCTGGAGCCGCCGGCTTCGGCCCTGTTAGTCGCGCGCTTGCGTGTCGACGAAGAATTCGCGCCGGAGTTTGGTAAACACGATCTCCGACGTGCCGAACTTCGGAATGAGTCGCCGCTTGCCGGTCGTGTAGGCGACGTACATCTCGTCGTTGTAGGGGCAGATAAACGGCGTATTCACGGCATTGTAGTCGACGATGGAGAAGGCCCGGCTGTAAGCCTTGTAGGTCCGGTCGATCTGCACGACGTCCAACCGATTGCGCGAAACGCCCGCGCCTCCCAGCGTGACGCTTGGCGCGGTGAATAGCGCCACCGTCCCGATCGGCTTACCGAAGTCGCAAATCGCCGGCCTGCCGATGCCGTAAGTCCATTTCGTTTCCGGCGCATCAAAGTTGTACAGGTCCGACTTGGGTGCCTTACTCAGCACGTAGCCCGTCGTCGCTTGATTCGTCCGCAAGTGCAGGTAGATATTTGCCCCGTCATGCGATAGCGCCGGCTCCGCCAGAATCTTCACCGCGTCGGGAGCATCTCCCGGCAGCAGTCGTGGGTCGGGCGCTCCAAGGAGTTCCCAAGTCGCACCCTCGTCGGTGCTACGCATCAAGACGTTGGTCATCAGCAGCGTGCGGCCGTCGGCGGAGTTCTTAATCTGAATGGTGCTGTACAGCGTACCGTCGATCGACACCATATCGCACGTCGGCGTAATCCCTTTCGAGAACGGTTCTCCGACGCCCGGCCCGAACAGAAAATCAAGGTGCCGCTGCACGACCGGCATGGAAAGATCATGCAGCTCGGCCGGTTGCTTTCCGATCGAACAGCGCACTTGCCGCAGCTCGCCGAGTTTGCCGTCGGCGATCGAGTAGTCTTTGTAGAAGACGCGGAAGATCGGCACCGTGTCCCCCTCTTGCCGCGAGGCAAAGAAGATGCGGATCGCATGGCTTCCGTCCGTCGCGTCGCCGATGGAATGCAGAATCGGGGAGGCGACAAACGTGCCGGTAATCGTGATGCCCCCGGACGAATCGTTCGGGCCCGAGACGTCGATCCACTTCGCAGTCGCCGTCGGGTTGAGAATGTTGAAGATCGCCAGCCGCACGACTTGTCCCGCTTGGTTCTCCTCAGGGGTCGATTCATTGCATTGGTACGCCACATACCCGATGCCGTCGACGATGCGCATCGTGCATTGATGGGCATACTGCTCCTTCGCGAAGTTGCTGACGATCTGCGAAGTGTCCACGAACGATCGGGCCGACACTTCGCCGCTGGGGAGCGCTCGAGGTTCCGCCGCCGACAGCATCTGCGCAGTGATCGACCAAAGCAGAGCGGGCCAGAGCAATACCGAACAGAGCCGTCGCCGGCGGGCCGGCCGTAATTCAAAGTGGAAGCCGGGAGGCGGTTGGGAAATACTTGCCGTCATGTTGCCTTCTCGACGCCGAATCGTGGGGAGAATTCTACCGCTGTTAGAGCCGGATCGTGCGAGCGTGCATGGTAGCAACTTCGCGACTCCGATTCTCGTCGCGAGCCGAGTCGCCGGCGAAAAACCGGGTTGAAAGCGGGCCTTGAACGGGATAAAGTCGGGGTACGTTTTTCGGTCGAGGACTTGCGGTGGAGAAGCCGCGAGTCCTTTTTCGTTTTGGCCTTCGCATTCGGAAATAGAACGCATATGTCGCAAGCATTTCAAATCGCCGCATTGGCCGGCGACGGGATCGGTCCGGAAGTGATGAGCGAGGCGATCAAGGTCTTGCGCGCCGTCGAGAAGAAGTTCGGCCTCACGCTGAAGATCACCGAAGCGCCGGTCGGTTGGGCCGGAATCGACGCCGCCGGCAAGGCGCTCCCCGATGCGACGCTCGCCCTCTGCAAGCAAAGCGACGCCGTGCTGTTCGGCTCCGTCGGGCTCCCCGATCGCGACCCGACGATTCCGAAGGAAGAACGCCCGGAACGCGCGGCGCTCCTGCGATTGCGCAAAGAGTTTGGCCTCTTCGCGAATCTTCGCCCGGTAGTGCTCTCGAAAGCGCTGGCTCATGCCTGCCCGCTGCAGCCGGAGCGACAAGGAGACGGCATCGATATCCTCGTCGTACGCGAACTCACCGGCGGCATGTACTTCGGCCAGCCGAAGTTGACGGAAAATCTCGAAGCCGGCGGCAAGCGCGCGATCGACACCATGGTCTACACGACCGCGGAAATCGAACGCATTGCGCACGTCGGCTTCCGTGCGGCCCGCCTACGACACAAGAAGCTCACGAGCATCGACAAGGCCAACGTCTTGGAGAACGGCGTCCTCTGGCGCGACGTCGTCACGCGCGTCGCCAAGGAATATCCGGACGTCGCGCTCGAACATATGTTCGTAGACAACGGCGCCATGCAACTCATGCTCAAGCCGACCCAGTTCGACGTGATGCTCTGCGAGAATATGTTCGGCGATATCTTGAGCGACGAAGCCGCGGCCTTGGCCGGGTCGCTCGGCATGTTGCCCAGCGCCAGCCTCGGCCAAACGACCGGCGAGCGCACCTTCGGCGTCTACGAACCGGCCGGCGGCACGGCGCCCGACATCGCGGGCAAGAACCTCGCGAACCCGATCGCGCAAATCGCCTCGGCAGGGCTCATGCTCGAGTACAGCTTCGGCCTCAGCGACGCCGCCAACGCGGTGCATAAGGCGATCGCCAAAGTCATCGGCGACGGCCTCCGCACGGGCGATATCTACATCGCCCAAGATGCCAAGGCCCGCAAGGTCGGCACGCGCGAAATGGGAGACGCGATCGCGGCGGCGGTGTCGGTCTAGTCAGTCGACGTTTGCAGCATCAACTGTAGGTAAACCACGTCGAGGCGTCGGCCGAACTTCAGGCCGACCTCGCGGAACTGTCCCACGCGCTCGAAGCCGAGCGATTCTTGCAGCCGGATGCTCGCCGCTTGCGACGCGCACGCGCCGCCGATAAACGTGTGGTAACCGAGCGCTCGTGCACGCGCGATCAAGTCGACGAGGAGCACGCGACCGAAGCCGTGGCCGAGTCGATCGTGCCGGATATAGACGGAGCCCTCGACGCTCGGCTGATAAGCGGCCCGATCTTTGAACTTCGAGAGGGAACCCCAGCCGACGACTTCGCCGGCCTGTTCCCCGACGATCACCGGATACCCTTCTCCGTGTGCGGCAAACCAAGCCTGCCGCGCCTCGATAGTTTCGGGCTCCGTCTGATACGTGCAAGTCGAGTGGAGCACGTAGTGGTTATAGATGTCGTTGATCGCCGGTAGATCGGCGGCCGAGGCGGCGCGAAGTTCAAGCGACGGCATACGATGCTGGCTCCGATAATGGGAGGCACGCGCGGCGCAAGGCGAAATTCACCTACAATCCCTTCCCTCGCGCCTAGCGAGTCTTTCCATCCATCATAGCGATTTACGGATCGCTGCGATCGCTCAGGACTTTGCCGGTCAGTACGTCGACGAAAAGCTCTCGGCGCAGCCCGTCGCGCACGGCTTCGATTTCCCAATGGGTTCCTTCGAAGTCTGTGTCGTGAATCGCCGAGTATCCCTCGGCTTCCAGGCCGCGGACGATCGTCGCGAGCAATGCCCCGTCGGGCGTAAGATGCTTGGCTGTTTGTTCCGCTTCGATGCGTAGCACTTTGCCGGAGGCGGGATCGACGTGCAATTCGACGGGGTGATCCCCTTGTCGGGCATCGATCTCCCAAACGCCACCGTCGAGCGACGCGTCCGTAATGTCGGTATATCCTTGCTTGGCGACCTCGTCCAGAATGGCCGACAGCTTCGCGGCGTTGCTCCCGCCGGGCGCCGCGGCTCCCATCACAACGGCCGCCCCCGTCATCAACACCGGCACCAGCCAACTTAATTTGGAAACTCGCATGACAATTCTCCTGAATAGGTCATGGACGGCGTGCGAGCCGCTGATCGAGAGGTTCGATCTTCGTGCTCGGCTCCATCGCGCCGCATGACTAAGAGAACTATCGCCGTGGCCGCTAAAGAGCCCGTGAGTTGAAGATAAGATCGGCTTCAGAAACGGCGACTTGCCGCGTTTCGGGTGGCTGGGGCTGGAGCCGTAGGCGAAGCCCCAGTTCTGGGGCATCACTGCGTTCTGCCCCAGCCACCCGACGCTCACCTTCGCGAGCTACGAGCAAAGCGGCAACTTCAGCGTGAACTTCGCTCCGCTGCCGGGCCTGCTCGTGCACTCGAGCGAACCTCCCAAAGCCCGGGCAATCCGGGCGGCGACGGCCAGCCCGAGCCCTGTGCCTGCGGCGCCGGAACGTCGCGCGTCGGCCGAACGGAAGAACGGCTGGAAGATCATTGCGCGATCGGCCTCGGCGATGCCGGGCCCTTGGTCGACGACGGAGATGCACGCGTCGTGGCCCAGCCGTTGCAACGCAACGATCACGGGCTTGTCCGGTGCCCCGTACTTTACGGCGTTGTCGATCAGGTTCTCCAGCACTTGCCGCAGCAATGCCGGAGAGGCACGCACGGTGAGCTCGGAGCGCGCTGCCGCCGTCTCAAGTCCGATCAACTGAAGCGGCGTCGACGGATGCCGCGGTTGCCAATTGCGCAACTGCTCGGGGAGCCACTGGTCGAGAACGAGCGACTGCGAGTCGGGCGCAACAGCTTCACCTTCCGCACGAGCCAGAAACAGCAAGCTTTCGACCATGCGACGCATTTCCTCCGCTTGCTCGCGTACGCCGACGAGCGTCTCACGATATTCGTCGGCCGAGCGTTCACGACGCAGCGCCACCTCGACGTTGCCGAGCAGGCCCGTCAGCGGGGTTCGCAATTGATGCGCGGCGTCGCCGGTGAATCGCTGCTGCTTGTCGAGCGATTCGAATAATCGGTCAAGCAGCGCATTGAAAGCGGTACCCAGCTCGGCCAATTCGTCGCGCGCCGCGGGAATGGGCAACCGTGCGGCCGGATTGGTGCCCGGCATGTCGTGTGCCTGATCGGCCATGCGACGGAGCGGAGCCAGCGCGCGCCGAGACAGCGCACGAGCCACGAGCGCCGCGACAATGCCCACTGCCACGGGAACGACGATACTCAGCGCGCCCAGGCGGCGCAGGTTGGCGTGCAAATCATCCGGAGAGCGCCCGACGGTGACGACGAGCCCTTCCCGTTCGAGCGGATCGCGTTCCTCCTCCGGTTTCGGTTGCGCGGCGGCGAGCCGACGTTGCAGCACGCGCCAACCGTCGATATCGACGGCTGCGTCGCTGTCGCTCTGCAACCGCCGGCCGTAGTCGCGCAGGTTGGCGTCGACGCCCGCCTTCGCAAGGGAAAGGTTGCGCGAGTGGTCCATCACCCGTTCGTCTTCGTCGAAAACGGTCCAGCGAATGTCTTCCAGGCCGTCTTCGATGCCGAGCCCGATCGTATGGTCGGAAGGCTCCCATTTCACGTCGTCCGACTCGACCTCGACTGCGGCGACCAGCAGATGCAGCGCGCCGTAAAGTTGCTGGTCAAATTGCTCTTCGAGTTGGCGACGACTCAATCCGTAGAACAAGATCGAAATGCCGACCAGCGCCGTCGTGATGGCGGCGAGGAAGAAGAGCGAAAGTCGATTGACGAGCGACATGGAGTTTGCAGCCGGCGCAGCGTGGCGCCGCGGAGAAGGGGAGGGTTATTCGCCGTCGTAGTCGGCTTGCTTGGCGAGCAGATAGCCCTGCCCGCGACGTGTTTGAATCAGTCGCGGCCCGAACGCCTCGAGCTTGCGACGCAATTCCTTGACGTGCACTTCCAGCGTATTGGAGAGCCCGTCGTATTGATCGCCCCAGACCGCGTCGAAGATGCGCGTTCGCGAGAGCACCGTGCCGGGATGGCGGAGGAAGAATGCGAGCAACAGGAACTCTTTGGCCGTGAGTTCGAGCGCTGCGCCGGCGCGCGTGGCGCGTTGCGAAGCCAGATCCGCCGCGATGTCGGCATATTCCAACGTGTGGCTATCGGCTTGACTGCCGCGCCGCAGCAGCGCTCGGACGCGGGCCAAGAGTTCTTCAAACGCGAACGGCTTGGTCAGATAGTCGTCGGCCCCGGCGTCGAGCCCTTCCACGCGCTGCGCCACGGCGTCGCGCGCCGTGAGAAAGAGAACCGGTGTCGAGCGGTTTGCGCGGCGAAAGCGCCGCAAGAGCTCGATGCCGTCTTCGCCGGGAAGCCACCAGTCGAGCAGCACTAAATCCCAAGGGCCTTGCTGCAATGCGAGGCGCGCTGCGCCGCCGTCGGCCGCATGTTCCAGCCGGTACCCTTCTTCCGTCAGGCCGCGCAGCAGGAAGTCGGCGATACGACGATCGTCTTCGACGAGGAGAATCCGACCGCTCATGACGGAGATAGCCTACGAAGAATCTATGGGGCACCTTACTTTTCTCATTCTATCTCGCTACGGCCGACGGCGGCTGAGCTGAGGCTGAGATCTAGATAAATTCGGCTTCATCTTCGAACGTCTTGTGTTGCTGAACTCGATTTTAGCCGAGCTTCATCCAGGCTTTGCGCAGCGTTCTTAAAGTGCTCGTAGTGTCCGAACCAGCTGCCCGTTTTCAGGAGCCGAGCAAATGTCGATCGCCCCGCTGCCCCCCACTTCTTCACCAACCGTGAGTTGCCCGTACACGACGCTGCAGGAACTCCGTGCGAAGCTTTGCGAATTGGAGCATGTCACGCAACTGACCGTCGTTCTGGTCTTAGACAATCGCTTCGCCGGGCATCTCTCCTCGCTCATCGAGCGCCGTCGGCCGGCGGCGCGATTAATCCTCGCGATTGAAAGTGGACGGCTACCGGGATGGGAATCGATCGGCGATTTGTTGGTGACCGGCTCCGCGCTGGGTTGGCGCGAGATCGTCGTCGAACGCGACATCGCCGGGGCCGTTCGCGCGGCCGATCGCACGCTACGCCCGGGCGAACACTTCGTCGTATTTCATCCTTCCTGGCTGATAAACGACGAAATCCCCTTGCGCGACGAGGCTCAAAGCGCCGCCACGGCGAACCGAGGTTGAGCAATTTCGAAGCCGACGTTAGCTTTGCCGGGAGTTTCCTCACGATAGGCTCGCGGAAGGCACTGACGATGGCCGGCGACGAAATTTGCGAACTGACGGAAAACGTCGCCGACTCCCCGTATTGGAGCCCCGACATGGCGCCGGTCGGGGCGAGCGGGCGGAAGTGGGGCTTGCGCGACATTGCCGTGCTCTGGATTAGTATGTCGGCCTGCATTCCGACCTACATGCTCGCTTCGTCGTTGATCGAAAAGGGAATGGATTGGCGGCAGGCGGTCGTCACGATTTTCCTCGGCAACTGCATCGTGCTGATTCCGATGGTGCTCAATGCCCACGCCGGCACGAAGTACGGCATTTCGTTTCCCGTCTACTGTCGCGCGTCGTTCGGCATTCTCGGCGCGAATGTTCCGGCGCTGCTGCGAGCCTTCGTCGCCTGCGGTTGGTTCGGCATTCAAACGTGGATCGGCGGCGAAGCCCTGTTTCATATGCTCGCCGTCTTTGCCCCCGGCGTGCATCAGCTGCCCGACATCGCAGGCCTGGGCATCAACGGCGCGGAACTCGTCTGCTTCCTGCTGTTCTGGCTTGTGAACATGGCCGTGGTGTGGCGCGGCATCGATTCCATTCGCGTGTTGCTCAACATCAAAGCGCCGCTCCTCATCGGGCTCGGCCTGCTGCTCTTGGGTTGGGCCTACGATCGGGCCGACGGTTTCGGGCCGATTCTCTCGAAGCCGTCGGAGTTCGCCGACGGCGGTTCGCAAGCCGGCAAGTTCTGGTTGATCTTCTTTCCCGCGCTCACCGCCAATGTTAGCTATTGGGCCACGCTCTCGCTCAACATTCCCGACTTCAGTCGTTACGCGCGCTCGCAGCGCGATCAGGCTTGGGGACAAGCGCTCGGCCTGCCGACGACGATGGGACTGTTCTCGTTTATCGGCGTCGCGGTGACCTCCGCCGCGCATGTGATTTATCACGACCTCGGCCCCGCCCAACAGGCGGACTTGTGGAAGCCGATGTATTTACTGTCGCTCTTCGACAATCCGGTGGTGCTTTGCTTTGCGATGTTTGCCGTGGCCGTGGCGACGCTGGCGACGAACATCGCGGCCAACGTCGTAAGCCCCGCCAACGACTTCGCTCATCTTTGGCCGAAGCGGATCACGTTTCGCATCGGCGGACTCATTACCGGTCTGATCGGCATCGCGATCCAGCCGTGGCGACTCTTAGCCGACCCGAACGGCTACATCTTTACATGGTTGATCGGCATCTCGGTGCTGCTGGGCGCCGTCGGCGGCGTGCTCATTGCCGACTACTATTTCATCCGCAAAACCCGACTCGACCTGGCCGGGCTCTATCGCCGCCGTGGCCCCTATTGGTACGCCGGCGGCTTCAATCCGATCGCGCTTGTGGCGCTGGCCGTGGGCATCGCGCTGGGGCTGCCCGGCTTCTTGGCCGAGGTGGGTGCGATCGATAAACCGTCGCTTCCGGAATTCTGGAAACGGCTCTACGACTACGCCTGGTTCGCCAGCTTCGGCGCGGCGCTCGCGGTGTTCTACGTGCTGACTCTCGCAGTTGGCCGCGATGCTAAGCAGAGCGCGTAGTAGTCGTTCGTCAAACTACGGCGCGGTAATCGCCCCATACGTCTCCGGCCGGCGATCGCGGTAGAACTGCCACGTGTTCCGCACTTCGCGAATCAGGTCCAGGTCCAAATCGGCCGTGACGATGTCGTCGGTGTTGCGCGTTCCTTCGCAGAGAATCTTGCCGCGCGGGTCGCAGAAGTAGCTCTGTCCGTAAAACTCGCCGATCCGCCACGGCTCTTCCCAGCCGGGCCGATTGATGGCGCCCACGAAGTACCCGTTGGCCGCGGCATGTGCCGGCTGCTCGAGCTTCCAAAGATACTCGGAGAGCCCGGCCACGGTGGCTGACGGATTGAAGACGATCTCAGCGCCGTTGAGCCCGAGGCAACGGGCTCCTTCCGGGAAATGTCGGTCGTAGCAAATGTAGACGCCGACGCGCGCGAACCGCGTTTGAAACACCGGATAGCCGAGGTTGCCGGGCCGGAAGTAGTACTTCTCCCAAAAGCCGGGCTGCACCTGCGGAATGTGGATCTTGCGAAACTTGCCGAGGTACGACCCGTCGGCGTCGATCACGGCCGACGTGTTGTAATAGAGCCCCGTGATCTCTTCTTCATACATCGAGGCTACGAGGACGATGCCGAGCCGCTTCGCCAACGCGCAGAGGAGCTTCGTCGTCGGGCCTTCGGGAATGCGCTCCACAAGCGAGTACCACTTCGTCTGCTGCTCGGCGCAGAAGTACGGTCCGTAGAATAGCTCCTGCAAGCAAACGATTTGCGCCCCGCGCTTCGCGGCGTCTTCGATGAGGGCGACGTGTTTGTCGATCATCGCCTGCTTGATCTTCTCGACGGGCGACGTGGCCGGTTCGCACAACGTGGCCTGAATGAGCCCGCCGCGGACAGTGTTCGACATGCTTGCGTCCTCTGAGATCCTTGGCTCTGGTTCGTGCTCTTCGATTGCGGTCGGCGAAGTGATGGTCCTATAATACGGCGCGCGGCCGACGGAACAAGCGTCGCCGCGCCGCTTGTCCTCGGGCACCGAGGCGATTTCCCTTCTTTCTGGTGACGCTATGTCTTCCCCGTCCGTCGACGCTTCGGTCGTCGAAGTCCCGTTGCTCGTGGCCGGTGTGCCGCAGCGATCGACCACCAATCGCTGGTCGACCGTGCATAACCCGTCGACCGGCAAACCGTTGGCGCGCGTGCCGCTTTGCTCGACCGCGGAGATCAACAAGGTCGTCGAAGTCGCGGCCGCCGCACTGCCGGCTTGGGCGGAAACGCCGGCCGTGGAACGAGCCCGAGTCATGTTTCGCTTCCGCGAGCTGATGCAAGGCAAGTTAGGGGAACTGGCGGCCCTCGTCACGCGTGAGCACGGCAAGACCCCCGCCGAAGCGCGAGCCGAAATGCAGCGCGGCATCGAGATGGTGGAGTTTGCTTGCGGCATCCCCAGCTTGTTAATGGGTCAGTCGCTCGAGAACATCGCGACCAACGTCGATAGCGAAACGAGCCGGCACCCCGTCGGCGTGTGCGTCGGTATTACGCCGTTCAACTTTCCCTCGATGGTGCCCCTCTGGATGTTTCCGGTCGCCATCGCCTGCGGCAATACGTTCATCTTGAAGCCGTCGGAGAAGGTTCCCCTGTCGTCGATGCGGCTCGGCGAACTGCTGCACGAAGCCGGCTTGCCGCCGGGCGTGTTCAACGTCGCGCATGGCGATAAGGAAGCGGTCGACGCGCTGCTGCACCATCCGCTGGTGCGGGCCGTGTCGTTTGTCGGCTCTACCGGAGTCGCGAAGTACATCTACACCACCGGCACCGCAAACGGCAAACGCGTGCAATCGGCCGGCGGTGCGAAGAACCACGTCATCATCATGCCGGATGCCGACTTGGATCAGGCCGTGCGCGCGCTGCAGGCTTCCGCATTCGGCTGCGCCGGCGAAAGGTGTATGGCCGGCAGCATTGCCGTACCGATCGGACGGATCGCCGACGATTTGGTCGAAGGGCTTTGCAAGGTCGGCCGCTCGATGAAGGTGGGGCCGACGGACGGGTCGCTGGGCAACGCCGCCGGCGAAGTCGATATGGGCCCGCTGATTACGCGCGAACATCGCGATCGCGTGGCGGGCTATCTCGACGTGGCTCGCGACGAAGGTGCCGACGTTGCGCTCGACGGCCGGTCTTTCGATCTCCCCGGAGATGGGTTCTTGCTCGGCCCGAGCGTGGTCGATCGCGTGAAGCCGACGATGCGGCTGGCCCGAGAAGAGATCTTCGGCCCGGTCCTTTCGGTGATGCGCACCGACGATTTGGAGGCAGCTCTCGCGCTCGGCCGGCAATGCGAATACGGCAACGGCGCGTGCATCTTCACCCGCAGCGGTTGGGCCGCGCGGCAGTTTAAGCGGCACTTCAACGCCGGGATGATCGGCGTGAACGTCGGCGTGCCGGCCCCCATGGCATGGTTCCCGTTTACCGGCTGGAACAAATCGTTCTTCGGCGACCTGCATATTCAAGGGACCGAAGGGGTGCAGTTCTACACGCAACAGAAGATGACGCTCACGCGCTGGTTCCAAAGCGCCGATGAGTCGCATGTCGATCCGATCTGGAAAACTAAAGCAGGCGGATAACTTCCCATGACCCCCACTCCTTCGAACTCTGCTCCGTCGAGCCCTGCCGCGCCGCAACTTCCGCCGTGCAACTTCGAGCCGGAGAAGTATGTCGGCCCGAGCCGCGCGGAAGTGCTCGCTTTGCGGCAGCAGTACCTCACGCCGGGCCTGCTCACGTATTACAAAGATCCGCTCTTGGTCGTCGAAGGGAAGATGCAGTACCTGTGGGACGAGACCGGCAAGCGCTATCTCGACGGCTTCGCAGGCATCGTCACCGTGTCGGTCGGCCATTGCCATCCGACAATCGTCGAGCGGGTGCGCGAGCAAGTCGGCCGGCTTCAGCATGTGACGACGATCTATTTGCATCCGACCATCGGACAGTTCGGAAAAGCGCTGGCCGAGCACATGCCGGCCGAGAGCGGCTTGAGCGTTTCGTACTTTACGAACTCCGGCAGCGAAGCGAATGAGCTGGCCGTGTTGATGGCTCGTGAGAAGACCGGCCGCAACGAGATCATTGCCCTGCGCAACGCTTACCATGGCGGTACCAGCGCCACGATGGGCCTGACGGCCGTCGGCACCTGGAAATTCAAGAGCAACCCGTCGGCAAACGTGAAGCATGCGCTTGCGCCGTATTGTTACCGTTGTCCTTACGGGCTTGAGTTTCCGAGCTGCGGCCTGAAGTGCGCGCACGATGTGGAGAACGTCATTCGCCAGGAGACCTCGGGCGAGCCTGCCTGTTTCATCGCCGAGAGCATTCAAGGAGTCGGCGGCACCGTCACGCCGCCACCGGGCTACTTCCAAATCGTCTACGACATCGTGCGCAAGTACGGCGGGCTCTGCATTGCCGACGAAGTACAAGCCGGCTTCGGTCGCACCGGCGAGCATTTCTGGGGCTTCGAGAACTGGGACGTCACGCCCGACATGGTCACCATGGCCAAGGGGATCGGCAACGGCGCACCGCTCGGCGCCTGCGTGACCAAGCCGGAACTCGCCGCGCAAATGAAAAACCGCATCCACTTCAACACCTACGGCGGCAACCCGATCTCGATGACGCAGGGCCTGGCGACGCTCGAAGTGATCGACGCCGAAGGCATCCAGGCCAACGCTCTGAAGATCGGCGGCCATCTCAAGTCGCGTCTCCTCGCGCTGCAAGAAAAGCGCCCGCTGATCGGCGACGTGCGCGGGCTCGGCCTGATGCTCGGCGTGGAACTCGTGCGCGATCGCAAATCGAAGGACCCCGCCAATACGGAAGCGGCCGAAGTGCTCGAACTCTGCCGCGAGCGCGGCTTGCTTCTCGGCAAAGGAGGGCTCTACGGGAATGTCCTGCGTATCAAGCCGCCGATGTGCCTGACGAAGGACGACGCGGATTTCATGGTCGATTGCCTCGACGAAGTGCTGGGGCTTTTGGCGGCAAAGTAGTCCGCCGCTCCGTCGGCGGAAATGCGGCCTGCGCCGTTGATACAATATCTCTACCGCAATCAGTATCTCTACCGCAATCAGTTAGTCGCTCATCAGTCCCACGGAACGTCGGCCCACTTTTTGAAGACTCGTCTCATGCCCGACCTTTCTCTCGTCGTCGACGGCCTCAAACTTCCGAACCCGCTCATCATCGGCTCGGGCCCTCCCGGCACGAATGCCAACGTCATCGGCAAGGCGTTCGACGAAGGGTGGGGCGCGGTCGTCTGTAAGACGGTGAGCCTCGACGCGTCGAAGGTCGTGAACGTGCAGCCGCGTTACGGGCGTCTGCGCGCCTCCGGATCGCAAGAGATCATCGGTTGGGAAAACATTGAGCTCATCAGCGACCGCGGGTTCGAGGTGTGGATCGACGAATTCAAACAGCTCAAAGACAAGTATCCCGAGCGGATTCTAATCGCGTCGATCATGGAAGAGTTCCGCAAAGACGCCTGGGTCGAAATCGTCGAACGTTGTCAAGCGGCCGGCGTCGATGCCTTCGAGTGCAACTTCTCCTGCCCGCACGGCCTCCCCGAGCGCCGGATGGGCTCGGCGATGGGAGAGAACCCCGAGATTCTCGCCGAGGTCTGCGGCTGGGTCATGAGCGCGGCTAAGGTGCCGGTCTGGGCCAAGATGACGCCGAACGTCACGCACATTGAAGACCCGACGCGCGCGGCGCTCAAGGCCGGCTGCCAAGGGATCAGCGCCATCAACACGATCCGTAGCGTCATCGGCGTCGACCTTGAGACGCTTCGGCCGGAGCCGAGCGTCGAGGGCTACACGACGCCCGGCGGCTATTCGTCGAAGGCGATCATGCCGATCGCCTTGCGCATGTGCATGGAAGTTGCCAAGCTCGAACATGACGAGTTTCCCGGCCGCACGCTCTCCGGCATCGGCGGCGTCGAAAGCGGCCGCGATGCCGCTCAATTCATCTTGCTCGGCGCCCACACCGTGCAAGTCTGCACGCACGTCATGAAGGTCGGTTACCGTTGCGTGCGCGAAATGCTCGACGAACTCGCCGCCTTCATGGACAAGCATAACTTTAAGACCATCGACGAGTTCCGCGGCCACAGCTTGCAATACTTCACGACGCACTACGACCTCGTGCATCGCCAAGTGGAAGCGCGTAAAGCTAAGGCCGGCCCCGCCGCAAAAGCCGCGGCGAAGTCCGAGCCGGAAGTCGTCAAAGCCGATGCTCAATGGTCGGGCGACGACTTCGTCAAACAATCCGATGCGCTGGCCCGCGGATAGTTCTGGCTACCAATGAAGTTTTTTTAACGCCCAGGCACGGCTATCCCTGGGCGTTAGTGCTTCGCAATCACTTCGCAATGCCCGCGTGCGGGTACTTCGACACCGTTTCCCACGCGATCTCTTGCAGAATCTTGTGCTGCTCGGCGCTGATGCTGCGCTCGGAAGCTTCCAGGCCCACGGGGCTCGTCTTGTAGATCGCCGCAAAGTTGCAATAAGCCACCAGTGCCATCACGTGCCCGAGACCGTGACCAATCGGGTCGCGAAACAACTTTGATTGCTCCGTGATCCCGGGAAACTTTCCCGCCACGATCATCGCGCGCAGCTTGATGACGGCGTCGCCCGCCGGCACGATGAACACGCAGCGCTTGCCGTGCGACTTATTCAATTCATCGGCCTGGGCTTCGAGTCGCGTGCGCCATTCGTCGACGGCCGCCTGCAGGTCTTCGATCTTCATCGCGTCGCGGGCCGCGTTGTCTTTGATCCGCTTCTCCGGATCGGCCACATCATACGGATACCACGATGCTTGCAGGAGAAACCGCGTGTCGGGATTGTGCTTGAGCCCGAGCTCGACGAAGTTCGTGATGCCCGGGTCCGGCACCATCACATGCGGGGCCATCGTGAAGACGTCGACCTTGCCGGTCATCAGCGCCTTCTTCGCTTCGTTCTCCGTGTCCGGCTTGTCCCAATGTTGAATGACCTTTGAGCCGCCGATCCCTTGCCGCCCGACGAGTACGTGCCCTTGAATACCCGCCTCCTTCACGAGCTGCTCGACCATCATCGGCACGAACATGTGAAAGCTGTGCCCGGTGTAGAACACGCGGACTCCGGCGGGCGGGGCTTTCTCGTCGGCGGCGCGGAGCGTCGAGCCCATCGCAAGAGCGAGGGCTATCGAAGCGGCAGTTGCAAAGCGAACCGAGGCAGGGGATTGCGACATAGCTTGAGTTCCTTAAGCGTTGGCGGGCGAATTACGCGTGCGTGGCAGGTCTGCGGAGCATTTGGCCGTGGTCGGTCGTGCCGGTGAAACGGCCGTTTTGCACTTGGAGTTTTCCGCGCACGGCCACGGTCTCCGCGCGCCCCGTGATCGGCCAACCTTCGAAAGCGCTGTAGTCGACGTTCATCTCTTGCGCGGCGGCGGTGATCGCGCCCTGGTACGCAGGATCAAACACCACGAGATCGGCGTCCGACCCGACGGCGATCGTCCCCTTGCGCGGATACATGCCGAAGATCCTCGCCGCTTGCGTGCTCGCCGCATCGACGAAGCGCTGCAAGTCGAGCCGGCCCCGGGCCACACCGTGCGTATAGAGCAAATGCACGCGATGCTCGACGCTCGGAATGCCGTTCGGGATCTTCGTGAAGTCGCCGCGTCCCATCTCTTTTTGAACGGCGAAGTCAAACGGCGCATGATCGGTCGCCACGGTGCTCACCAGGCCGGAGCGGATCGCGTCCCAAATCACTTCTTGGTGACGAAGTTCGCGGAGCGGGGGGCTCATCACATACTTGGCCCCTTCGAAGTTCGGCAGCTCCGAGTACGACCGATCGAGCACCAAGTACGGCGCCACGGTTTCGACCCACATCGGCAAGCCGCGCTCGCGCGCCGCGGCGGCTTCGGCGAGCGCTTCGGTGCACGAGGTGTGCACCACGTACGTATGTGCCCCGGTGAGGGCCGCAAACGTCGCCAAGTGATGCACCCCTTCCGCTTCCACGGTCACCGGTCGCGACGGCTCATGCCACTCGGGACCGGTCTTCCCCTCGGCGAGCAAACGCTGCTGCAGTCGGGCCACGATCTCGGCGTTCTCGCAATGCGCGGTGACGATCACGCCGAGACGCTTCGCCAAGTCGAGCGTTTGATACAGTTCGGCGTCGTCGATGCCGAACGCCCCCTTGTACGCTAGGAAAATCTTCAGCGATGCGGTGCCGTCGGCCGTGACGCGCCGCACCATCGCTTCGGTGCCGGAGTCGAAGCGCGTGATGCCCATGTGGAAGGCGTAGTCGCAGGCCGATTTCCCCGCGGCGTTGGCCTTCCACAGTTCATACGCTTCCCAAGGGTCGTCGCCGCGGGCCGGGCAGACCATTTCAATGAGCGTCGTCGTGCCGCCGACGAGTGCCGCGCGGCTTGCCGTGGTGTACGTGTCTTTCGCCAGCGTTCCCATGAAGGGAAGATGGATATGCACGTGCGGGTCGATGAACCCGGGAAACACGAACTTGCCCGACGCGTCGACCACCTCGGCTCCGGGGGGCGCAGGGAGGTTCGGGCCGATCCGCGTGATGGTTTCCCCTTCGCACCAGACGTCGGCCTTATAGCGCTCGGCGGCCGTGACGATTTCGCCGTTTCGAATCAGGAGCGCCATGCACATACTCCGATGCGGGACAGAAGGTTCCCATGCTTCGACGGGAGCGATCTTACCAATTCTCGTTGGGGATGAAAGCACGAGGCCGTGCCGCTTAGGCGACGAAATAGCCACGGCGCGGCGAATGTTTCGCCGGCGTCGCGATTGTCGTTTACGCCGCACAGAACCGAGTCCATGATGGAACGATAGATGTGCAAGTCCGCCGGCCAAGTCTGATTCATCTCTTCCACGGCCGCACCCATGTCAAACGATCGAAGCACGCAACAAGCGCTGCGTCCGCTGCCGCCTCCCTTGGCAAACCTGCCGCAGCCGCTGGCATACCCTGCGTACACGTATCCCATCAATCGCGCGCCTCCCATCGCTCCGCCCGTTGCGTATCCGCCGATCTTGTATCCGCCTACTCCCGTCGCTTCAGTAGTCGCGTACCCGGCAGTTCCCGTTCCTCCGCCGCTTCCGACTAGTCCGCCTGTTTTGGAAACGCCGGCCCGCGTGCAAGCGCGCCGGCTTGCCGAGCGGCAGCGCATCGAAAAGCTCCGCAAGACGTTCGCTCGTCCGTCCCGACGGCCGCAATTGGTGCTCGCCGTGCCCGAGTGGGCTTGGCTGCTGCGACGCTCCGCAATTTCGGGCGCGACGTCGGCATTCGTGCACATGCTGCTGTTGCTCCTGCTGGCGCTCATGACATTTCGCATGGAGAAGACGAAGCAGAAGCCCGTGGTGCTCGAAGCGACGATCGACTCCCTCGACACGAAACATCCGCACGGTCAACCGATCGTAACGGCCGCCGCGACCGCGATCTCGAACGGCGTCGCCGTTCTCCCGATGGCCCGGCTCCACGACATCAACAAGGCCTTGAATACGCCAAACAGCAGCGGGGCCGGAGTTCTGGAAGCGTTGCAAATTCCGGCGCCGAACATTCCTGGTCGCAACACCGCAACCGGTTCGGGCCACGGATCGTCGCGCCTGGGCGCGGCGGGCGGCGCGGGGCAGGGGGCTCAGTTCTTCGGCGTCCCCGCGCGCGGGCGAAAGTTTATCTTCGTGGTCGACACTTCGGGCAGCATGTTCGGCAACGGTCGCTACTTGCGATGCCGGATGGAGTTGATTGAGTCGCTTCGCAGCCTGCAGCGCGACCAGCGATTCTTCATTATCTACTTCAATAACAAGACGCATGCGATGCCGGGCAAACAGCTGGTGGAGGCGAAGCCCGACGCCATTAATCGCCTCATTCCTTGGATCGAAGGGGTTCAGCCGGTCGGCACGACGGAGCCTTGGCCGGCGCTCTCGCTGGCCTTGCGGATGAACCCCGACGCCGTGTACTTCCTCACCGACGGCGCTTTCGATGACGACGTGATCAACAAGGTGCGGACGTATAGCCGATCGAAAAAGATCCCGATTCATACTATTGCCATTGAAGGAGACGAGGGAGAGAAACAGTTGGAGGCGCTCGCCCGGATGACGGGCGGCACGTACCGCTTCATCAAACCGATCGACGGCATCGAGCCGCTGCCGGAAGTTCCTCCGCAGATTTCTCCGGATGCGGCGATGCCCCTGCCGCCGTTACCGGCGGCGACTTCCATGCCGGCGTCCCCTGCTCCAGCAACGCCGCCGGCCCTGTAGACGCCATGAGGCGGCGATTTACTGCGCCGATTGTGCGCCGCACGCCCATTTTCCTGCGCGGTGTTGCGCATTTGTTGCGCGCTGCGCCCGTCGTGATATTTCTCGTAGTGCGCGACCGCAGGCCGAACGCGCACTTCGCGCAACGCCGCGCCGGACGCAACGCGCCGCTCGCGGCAAATGGCGCCGATCGCCGCGCCGCAAATCGACGTAAGTACCCGAAGCGCGCAGCGAGCGGTGCGCACTACGTGAAACCGGTTGTGCGCTCCCTTGTTGGTAAGCGCTCCGACGCGCACTGCGAGGGGTCGGTTGTGCGCAGAATCGCGAGTTAGTGCGCAGCACTTACGTCGATTTGCGAGCGCGCGCCTTAACCCCCGGGGAGCCGCCTGTCGTGAGCGGAGCCGCTCTGCCGTAACACGATTCTCCCTTCTCCCCTCGCGGGAGAAGGTGCCCCGTCGGGGCGGATGAGCGGGCCTAGGGACCTTTGCGGAAAGAGCGAACTGAGCAGCGTTCGTCATGGCGCATGACTCGCAACGGGTCGCGGATAGAAAATCACGCCGCATTATCCCAAATCCGCCGGCCCACTTTCCAGAGCAGATTTGGCCGGCCCAATTCGTCGCTTGACGAGCGCAGTAGGCACGCCCCGCGCTACGGTGATTCCGACATCAGGTCCCTGCAGTCGAGGCGCCTTCGGCAAACAGCGGCATCATCCGACATCTCTCATCGACGACGGTCCGCGAGTATCCCACGGCGAGGTCTCTGATTGCTCCAGCTCGCTGCCTAGCGCCCGTACGATTCCGACCGTTTCATCTTTGACTTGCCGGTAATTGTCGAGTATCCAAGAGTTCTCTTCTTGGCCCAGTCGATTCTGGAAAAATCGGCCCGATTTGTCGTTTGTGAGATCGTCTACGCGAGGACGCGATGCCGCAGAAAGTTTCCTGTGTCGGTTGCGGACGAACATTTCAAGTTCGCGACGAGTTAGGTGGAAAAACGGGCAAGTGTCCCACGTGCGGCGGCGCGGTACCCATTCCCATTCGAAAAGCGAGCGATCCGACGGCAACGCCTTCCGCGCCTTTGCCGACGTCGACGACGGGCATCCAAATCGTGACGACTCCGCGCGTCAGCGGCGCTGCGAAGGGGACGCCCCTCGCGACGCGGGCGCAGCCGCGTCAAAAGAAGCTGCTATTCGCCGTAGTCGCGCTCGTACTCGTCGGTGTTGCGACGGGCATTGCCGTGTGGGCCCTTCAAGCCGGGTCGTCCGCCGTTCCACAGACGGCGAATACCGCCATGTCGCCGGTCGTGGATGCCTCGTCATCCGCATCAGCACCGGCGCTCTCCGGCGATACTTCCGTCGCAACGTCACCGAACCCGACCGAGGTCGTCGATCGCGCGGACGAGTGGAGCGCTGCGGCGCCAGACGAGAACCGCCTGGAACGGTCGGTCGAGCTTTGTCGTAAAGCGATCGACGAGGTCGTGGCGAAGTATGGGGCGTCGCACGCGTCGCTGGGCGCGCTCTATCAGGAATACTCGAGGGCTTTGGAGCGAGCGTCCGACTTCTCCGCAGCGCGCGACGCGGCTCAAAAGGCGATCGCCATTTTGGAGAAGACGCTGGGCGAAGGCCATCCCGAAACCGCGAACGCGTACGGCACTTTAGCGATGATTCAAGGGCTGTTGCTCGAACCCGGCGCTTACGACTCGATGAATCAATCGCGAAAAATCTTACGTAACTTCACGATCGAGGTGCTACCCGCGTATTCGGAACAAGAACGAGCGACGTTCACCGTCAAGTTCGATCGTCCCCTCTTGGAAAAGACGATGTCGTTATTGCTGACGGAGCCGAAGGCGCCGGTGCCGAATCCGCTCGTAACGGCCGGATGGTTCGTCAACGGCAAAGGCGCGGCCGCCGAGGCCGCTCAAGGATTCGCCTGGGCCGAGAAAGACGAAAAGCTCCGCGAAACGGCGACCAAACTCCGGGGAGTTCGCGGGGAGTTGGCGAAGCGGATGCTGACGCCGCTCGCCGAACTAGCGAGCGGCGGCGAACACATCGCAGATGTCGCACGGCTTCGGAAAGAAGAGGCGGAGTTGCGAGCGCAGTTGGCGGCGGCATCCGGCAACACGCAGCGCTGGGTCGAGGCCGAGGAAGTGATGAAGGCCTTGCCCCCGCGGACCGCGCTGGTGGAATTCGTCAAAATAAAGATTCGTCCGCGAGGCAATTTGCTGGGGCCCTACGGCGACGGCGATCACTATGTCGCCTGCCTACTGACGCGCAAGACGGACCCGAACGACCTCAACGGGAACTACCAATTCTTGGACATCGGTCCGGCCGACAAAATTGACGACGTCGTCGCTACGATTCATCAACGCTTGAGCGGCGTGGGCCCTCGTTCGACGCAGGGGGAAGCGGGAGCGGAGCTGGAGTTTTCCAATCGCATGGAAGAAATGCTGTCGCTCCACTTTCACGTGCTGCTCAATGAGCTCGAACAATACGATCACTGGATCATCGCGCCGGATTCCGATCTCTGGATGATCCCTTGGGCCGTCTTGCCGCTCCAGAGCGGGCGTTATGCCGTTCAGGAACATAGCATTACGATCGTGACCAGCAGTCGTGAACTCGTCCTCAAAAAATCTTCGTCCAGTGAGGCGCCGTCACTGGTCGTCGGCTCTCCGAACTACGGGTTGGGCGTCGACGGCGCCGGCGACATGGAAGGGCCTTTCAATGAATTGCCGGGAACACGCCGCGAAGTGCTCGGCATCGCCCCTCAGCTGGAAAGGCTGTCCGGGACGAAGCCGGTGGTGCTTCTGGACGACGAAGCGACGGAACGCCGCTTGCGCGAGGCGCGAGGCCCCTCGACACTGGTGCTCAGTACTCATGGCTTTTATTTCCCCGGGGGCGACGTCGCCGTTCCGAATCCGCTGCTGCGCGGCGGATTGGCGCTGGCCGGGGCGAATGATCCGGCGGCGATGACCGGTGAGAAGGACGGCATCTTGACCAGTTGGGAAGCCTCGCAGCTCGATTTGCGCGGAACCAGGCTGGTCGTGCTCAGCGCCTGCCAGACCGGCGTCGGCGAGATTCGAAACGGAGAGGGAGTAGCGGGATTGCGACACGCGTTTCACCTCGCCGGCGCCGACACCGTGCTCTCGACGCTGTGGTCGATTCCAGATCAAGAAACGGCCGTCTTGATGCAGAGATTTTTTCAACTCCACGCAGCCGGCGACGATCCTGCGACCGCGTTGCGCGGAGCGCAATTGGCCGCGATTGAAGACCGCCGCACGAGATTCGGCGGCTCCCATCCGCTGATGTGGGGAGCATTCCAAGTCGCGACGCATATCCCGCCGGCGTCCGATCTTGAGATTCGCGAGGCGCCGCCGAGGGCGGCGTTGTTCTTGAAACAACCGGCATCGAGTCGGAAGGCGGACGGACTCACTTATTCGTACTATTCGAAAAAGCTTCACTGGTGGTCGGACGACGTACTCATCCTCGAAGGAAAGAACGAGTTCTACGTCATCAACGTTGCGATTCCGCACACGGTCCAGCTGGATGCCGCCGGGATGCCGTTGGCGTTTGCCGCGGCTCACGACGGTCGCTGGTTTGCGCATCTGAACGGGGGACGCAACTTTATTTGGAGGCCCGCGCCCCGAACGCCCGCGGGGGCGACGCGGGAAAGTATCGACGACGTGCTGCCGGACGTTTCGTCGGCGGAATTCTCGCCCGATGGTAAACGCCTGGCAATGAGCGACCGAATATCTCACGTTCGAATCGTATCGACCGAGGGGCCGCGCAACATCGTCGACGCAAAAGTCCCGAAATCGAACGGTCTGGTCCTAAGTTTTCATCCGGACGGCAACTCGATACTTGTCGACCTTTCTTCCGACGAACTCGCACTCATCGATGTTGCGACGGGCGCCATCACGCATCGCTGGACCGTCACCGGGGAACCGCGCAGCTTCCTTCGTGCCGCAAACTTTACCCCCGACGGCACGCAAGTCGTCGTCGGCTTCGGTCGTCATTTGCGATTGCATGACGCGACGACCGGCCGAGTCGTACGCGAGTTTGAGCACCACGCGGCGATGATCCGCGATATCGACTTTTCCCCGGACGGCAAATCGTTCGCGGTCGCGACCGGTAGCGGAATCAGTCCGACGCCGGTGTTCATCTTCAACCTTTCCGAACCTGCTTTGCAGCGTCAACTCGACGGACTTCGCGGGGCGGGCTACTCGGTGGCGTACTCGCCGGACGGCAAACGTATCGCGGCCACGGCGGGAGCGCGAGGGATTTACGTGTGGAATCTCGACGACGCGGCGAAATGACGTTCGGTCGATAAAGATCGCCGCGTGGGTCTCGCGCTGCTCGAAGTCGCGTGTTGCCTAGAGATGAACCGGCACGAAGCGACGTTGCTCCTTCGGCTCGGGCGGCGGAGGATCGATCCAGGGAATGGGCTGCTCGGCTTGAAGCAGGTCGACGACGCGTCGTTTGAAGGCCGGGACGATTTGTGCGAGCGCGGCCCGTTCGCTTGCGGCGGAGAACTCCAAGCCTGCGAGGTTCACGACGCGAGCCCGAACCCCGCCGGCTTCGGCGATGATGGCGACGATGCAGTTGAAGACCGGAACGTCAACGCGGCCGGCGACATCAAGCGGAGCCGAGCTACCGGCAACGGCGTCACCCGCGATGGGCTTACCGGGGATGGGGATGCCGGCGATAGGCGGCGGATCAGAATGCTCGGACGTCAAAGCTGCTCCGATCCGGCGGCCTGCCATCGACGGGCGCACTTCGCACGAGCATCGATGTTCAGAACGTCAATCGCCCCATGCACTAGACCCCCATGCACGAGACCCAGTACACCCGACAGGATTCGAACCTGTAACCCTCGGTTCCGAAGACCGATGCGCTATCCAATTGCGCCACGGGTGCATCCGCGCGGAATTGCCGGCCTGCAAGACCGGGGCAAACGCGCAACGCCCACTCTAGCAAAGACGTTGTCTTTGACAACCGGTTCGGGGCGTTAGCCGCGTGCTCGCAAAGGTTTGCGGATTGCCGTAGAACCGCCCCCGATCGCCGAGCAAGAACCGCATAATTACGACGCGACGCGCAGAAAACCGCCGCTTCCTAACTCTTCGCGGGGCTTATCCTTGCCGCTCTTTCCGCCGCATGTTATAAGCGCTTAGAGTATCGAAACTACGTATTTCCCGAACGATCGGCCCCCGTCCGCTCGCGAACCTCTTATGGCGATGATCACACTAAGGGTTCTCGACGGCGCCGATCGCGGACGCGTGTTCGGCGGTCTGCCGACCCCCGTGACCATCGGACGGGAAGAAGGAAACGTCGTTCAACTCAACGACGAACGGGTCAGCCGGTACCACCTGAAGATTCAGGAAGACCAGCAGCAATACGTGCTGACCGATCTCGACAGCACCAACGGCACCAAGGTCAACGGCGAAGACGTCTCGCTCCGCATCCTCCGCTACGGCGACATTATCTCCGTCGGCCGGTCGGTGGTGCTCTTCGGTTCGCGCGAGGAGATCGCCGAACGCCTGATCGGCATGCAGGGAGACGGCGGCCCGCAAGACCAGACCATGGTGCCGGAAGACCTGAAGCGGCAGGCCGCGCAGGCCGGCGTCGATTACGAAGAGCATTGGTCGGAACGGCTCAGCGAAGCGGCCGAGCGGAAGATCAAAGTACCGCCCGAGCTGCCGCAGAAGCTCTCCCCGCTGCAGGCCGCGCAACTCTGCGAAGTGCTGGAGTTTTGCCACGTGCGGGTTCGCGAAGCCCTCAGCGGCATGAAGGCCGAGCCGCAAGCGAAGCGCGTGATCGTCGACGAGCGCCACTGGCAAAACCTGATCGACCTGCAATGGCGCCTGGCCGAATACGCCCGCTCCATCGCCGAGCCGAAGACGACGGAAGAGTAACGGAAGACTAAGAGACTTGGAGATTAGGAGAGGGGGAGATTCGGATCTCATTCTCCCAGTCTCCTCTTCTCTCCGTCTTCCAGTCTCCGGCTTTGCGTCTTAGCGCGAACTCCGCTTCGTCAAGCCCGCGCTTTTCTCGGCGTTTTCGCGTCGTTCGATTTTCGCGCCCGACGGGGTAGAATTCTGTTCTGCCGCCCGTCTGTTCGACCGCCTGACGGAGCATTTCTACCGCGCGAGGGAAGCCGCATGAGCCGTTCGTTCGTCCATCTGCATTGCCATAGCCACTACAGCCTGCTCGACGGAGCGAGCCCCATCGGCGGGCTCATCGCCAAGGCGAAGGCTTCCGGCATGAACTCGTTGGCGATCACCGATCACGGCAACCTGTACGGCGCGCTCGAGTTTTATCAGAAGGCGAAAGACAAAGGGATCAACCCGATCATCGGCTACGAGGCGTACATCGCCCCGGGCAGCCGGTTCATCAAAGAAGCTCCGACCGGCGACCAAGAAGCGAGCTACCACCTCACGCTGCTCGCGCAAAATCGCACCGGCTTCAAGAACCTCATCAAGATGGCGTCGGCCGCCTATTTGGAAGGGTTCTACCGCAAGCCGCGCATCGACAAGGAACTGCTCAAGGCCCACAGCGAAGGGATCATCTGTCTCTCCGGCTGCGTTTCCGGCGAGCTGAGTAAGACCTTGCTGCAAACCGGCGGCGGCGAGCCCGACTGGGAACAAGCAAAGCGGATCGCCACCTGGTTTTCCGACATCTTCGGCGACCGCTACTTCTTGGAAGTACAGAACAACGGCGTCGAAATCCAACGCTGGGCCTTGGAGGCGACGGTCGAAGTCGCCAAGCGAACAGGCCTGCCGCTCGTCGCCACGAGCGATGCGCACTATGTGAACCGTGAAGATGCCGATGCGCAGGACGTGCTGCTCTGCATCAACATGGGGAAATTTCGTACCGACACGAAGCGCATGAAGATGGAGGGGAGCGAATTCTTCCTCCGCGCGCCGGAAGAAATGTATGCGGCCTTCCCGGGCATGGAAGACGCCGTGGCCCGCAGCCAAGAGATCGCCAATACGGTCGACATCGATCTCGAACTCGGCAAGCGTTACTTCCCGACGTTGCCGATTCCGCCGGAACGCACCCCCGCCGATTATCTCTATGAGCTCTGTGTGGCAGGCCTCAAAGAGCGCTATGCCGACGTCCCCGACATGCTCACGCCCGAAGGGGAGCTCGCCCCCGTGGTGGTCGCGCGGCTCGATCGCGAGCTCTCCTGCATCAATAAGCTCGGCTTCGCGAATTACTTCCTCGTGGTGTGGGACTTCGTCCGCTTCGCCGTCGAGCAGAATATTCCATGCTCCGCGCGCGGTTCCGGCGTCGGGTCGATCGTCGCCTACGCGCTGAAGCTGAGCCACGTCTGCCCGCTGAAGTACGACTTGCTCTTCGAACGCTTCTTGGACGAAAGCCGCAAGGAAGCGCCCGATATCGACATCGACTTCTGCAAAGACCGCCGCGTCGATGTGATCAACTACGTTAAGCAAAAGTACGGCGAGAAGAATGTCGCACAGATCGGCACGTTCGGCACGCTCGCGGCGCGGGCGGCGATTCGCGACGTCGGCCGCACGCTCGGTTGGCCGATTCCGAAGGTCGACGATCTCGTCTCTAAAGTGCCGGAAGAACTCGGCATCGAACTGAGCGAAGCCCTGGAGAAGAGCGCCGACCTGAAGAAGCAGTACGACGCCGATCCGGAAACGCGCGAGCTCTATAACTTCGCGATGAAGATCGAAGGCCTGGCCCGCAACGTCGGCACGCATGCCGCGGCGGTGGTGATCGCCGATTCGCCGCTCATCGAATACGTGCCGCTGCAGCACGTGCAGGGGAAAGAAGAAGTCATCACGCAGTGGGCCATGGCCGACGTCGAAAAGGCCGGCCTGCTCAAGATGGACTTCCTCGGCCTGCGCAACTTGACGGTGCTCGCCAAGACGGTCGACCTCATCGAACAATCGACCGGCAAGCGCATCGACCCTTACAAGTTTCCGCTCGACGACGAAGCGAGCTTCGCGCTCCTGCGACGCGGCGAAACGAAGGGAGTGTTCCAACTTGAAAGCGGCGGCATTCGCGACCTTTTGCAGCGGATGAAGCCCGACCATTTCCGCGACATCATCGCCACGAACGCGCTGTACCGTCCCGGTCCGCTCGAAGGGGGCATGGTCGACGAATATATCCAGGTAAAGCTGGGCCGGAAGCAGGCCGAGTATCTGCACCCGGTAATGAAGGAAGTGCTCGAAGAGACTCACGGCGTGATGGTCTACCAAGAGCAGGTCATGCGCATTTTGAATCGCTTGGGCGATATCGAACTGCCGAACTCGTATACCTGTATTAAGGCTATCTCCAAAAAGAAGCTGGAGATGATCGCCAAGTACCGCGCCGAGTTCGTCGCCGGTTGCAAGAAGAAGGGGCTCACCGAAGCGCAGGCCGTGAACTTGTTCGAGATGATCGAAAAGTTTGCCGGCTACGGCTTCAACAAGAGCCACTCGACCGCCTACGCCCTCATCGCCTACATGACGGCGTACTTGAAGGCGCATTACCCCGTCGAATTCATGGCGGCGCTGCTTTGCGGAGATATCGAAGGGCGCAACTTCAAGAAGAAAGACTCGCTCGTCGAGCATCTCGAAGATTGCCGGCGCATGAACATCGAGGTGGTCTCGCCCGACGTGAACACTTGCTCGGCCGAGTTCGGCGTGAACGACGGCAAGATCTACTTCGGCCTCGCCGGCATCAAGGGTTGCGGCGGCAGCGCGGCGACGGCCTTGGCCGAAGAGCGCGCGAAGAACGGCCCGTATCGCGACCTGTTCGACTTCTGCGGCCGGCTCGATTCGTCGACCGTGAACCGTACGGCGATCGAGTCGCTCATCAAGGCCGGCGCCTTCGACAAACTCGGCGGCCACCGCGCTCAATGGAGCGCCGTGCTCGACAAGGCCATGCAATCGGCCGCCTCGGTGCTCGCCGATAAGAAGCGCGGCCAGAAGGGCTTGTTTGACGACGACGATGCCGAAGAGGCGGCCTCGCCCGGCGCGGCGGCCGGCAAGTCGCTGTTGCCGATGATCCCGCCGTGGGAACAGCGCCAAGAAATGGCTGCCGAGAAGGAAGTGCTCGGCTACTACCTCACGAGCCATCCGCTCGGCGAATACGAAGAAACGTTCAAGACCTACGACTTGCGGCCGACGACCGAGGCGGCGCTCCTCAGCAATCGCACGGAAGTTCGCCTCGGCGGCATGCTCGCGGCGATCAAGTTTTCGCACACCAAGAACCCGCGCCCCGGCCAAGTAAACACCAAGTACGCCATGTGGGACTTGGAAGATATGCACGGCATCATGCGCTGCATTCTCTGGCCGGAAGACTTCGCCAAGCACGGGCACTTGGTCGAAGCCGACAAGATCGTGGTCGTCCGCGGCGTGATCGACAAGCGTCCCGGCAGCGAAGACGCCAACTTCATCGTCAACGAGATTATTCCGATCGAGCAGATGGAATCGCGCTTCGTGAAGGGAATCGTCGTCCGCGTCGACGAAGCGAAGCACGGCGAGAAGGGGCTGCAGGATCTGTTCGAAATCCTCCGCGGCTATCCCGGCGCCTGCGATGTGCAACTCGTGCTCACGCTCGCCGACCGCACACGGATGGTGCTGGCGAGCGAAGCCGTGAAAGTGGCGTTCGACCCGGAAATGCGCCGTCGCGTCACGGAGTACCTCGGCGCGGACAGCCTCAAAATCACGGCCGCCGAGTTCAAACCGACCCCGCCAAAACCGCCGCGACGATTTGAAAAGGCGGGAGCGAACTAGCGGCCCCGCCCAAACTTCTCCCCTCTCCCGCTAGGGGCGAGGGGTGTTTGAGTCGGCGACTGCGATAATTCCGCGGGCCCGCGCGTCTGTTTCTCCGGACGTTCCTTCCCGCTCCGGAGATTCGCTCCCATGAAGTCGCTTCTATCGGCCCTTGCGCTGTGGGCCGTCTGTTTTGTCGCGTCGTCTGCCCATGCCGCCGAGGCTCGCAAGCCGAATATAATTCTGATCCTCGCCGACGACTACGGCCTTCCGGGCGTCGGTTGCTACGGCGGCGCTTACAAGACTCCGAATCTTGATGCGCTCGCCTCCGGCGGGCAGCGGTATACGCACTGTTACGCCATGCCGCTGTGCGGGCCGTCGCGGGCCACGGTGCTCTCGGGCCGGTATACGTTTCGCAACGGCGTCCTCACCAACCAATTCGGCGACGCTTACAAGCCGAGCGATTCGCCGTCGGTTGCCGTGGCGCTGAAGGCGGCGGGCTACACGACGGCCGTCGCCGGCAAATGGGGCCAACTCACGCACTTCGACGGCCCCGCAGACGCCAAGGCTTGGGGCTTCGACGAAGCGATGGTCTGGAATCCCGGCGGCAAACATCCGAAGGGAGAGCGCTTCTGGGACCCGGTCTACTTTCACGACGGCAAGCAGGTCGAGGCCGGCGACAAGTACGGCCCGGACTTGTTGCACGAGTTCACCGTCGACTTTATCAAACGTCATCGCGACGAGCCGTTCTTCGTTTACTACCCGACGCCGCTCGTGCACGGCCCGATCTTGCATACGCCCGACAGCAAGAACCAAACCGACGAGAAGAAGAACAAGTTCGCCGGCGACCATTACGCGGACAATGTCGCGTATCTCGATAAGCTCGTCGGTAAGCTCGTGGCGGAACTCGACTCCTTGAAGCTGCGCGAGAATACGCTGATCGTCTTCACCGGCGACAACGGCAGCACCGGCGCCGGCCCGTTCACCGTCGACGGCAAGACCATCAGCGGCAAGAAGGGTTCGCTGCTCGAAGGGGGAAGCCGAGTACCGCTGATCGTCAATTGGCAGGGAACGACGCCGGCCGGAAAAGTGGTCGACGATCTGGTCGACTTCACCGATTTCTATGCGACGTTCGTCGAGCTTGCCGGCGGCAAACTGCCGGAAGGAACAAAGTTCGACGGCCATAGCTTCGCGCCGCAAGTGCGCGGCGAGACGGCGACGCCGCGGAGTTCGGTCTTCGTGCAACTCGGCGCGCAGTGGTATGCCCGGAACTCGGCGTGGAAGCTCGATCAGTCGGGCCAGCTGTTCTCGATGAAGAACGCGCCGTTCGAACAGATTCCGGTCGCGGCCGACGCGAACGATCCGGCGGCGGAGAAGGCCCGCGGCGAGTTAAAGGCCGCGCTCGACGAACTCAACCCGGCCGGGGGCAAAACCGGCGGACGCCCCGGCGGCAAGAAAGCCAAGAAGAAGAAAGCGGCTGTCGCGGCCGATTAACGGAGCGACGAGAACGCGGTTGGCTGCACATCGCGGCTAACCGGATTCGGGCCCGATCGGTGCCTCGGCCGCGCATCGCCACGGTCGCCGGCGTCAAAACCGGGAGAATCGGCCTGTTTTCCCCGCCTTCGGCGGCTCCGCCCCTTCGCCGGGATAGGCAATTCGCGCCTCTTTTCCTTGAATTGCCTATTTTGCCTATCTAGAATCGATAGGAGCTAGGTTTCATTACGAAGCCTTCGCTGCCATTTCTACCTGCCGGGTCAACAACGCCCCCGGCCTTGGGCGGCACCGGAAGTTTTCCAGTGCCGGGGGCTTTCGGACATTTCCGTTCGTTCGGCGCTTTACTGCCGCCACAGCATTTCACGCGACTGATCAATTCCGCTAGGAGTTTGCCGTTATGGGTTTGCGACGCAATTGGGTTCGGGTTCTCTGCGGCGCGCTGCTCGCTTTCGTCGGCAGTCTCAACACCTCGACCGTTCAAGCTCAGCTGACGCCGGGTGCCGGTGTCATCATCGATGCCAACGGCGTGCTCCGCACCGAGGTCTTCCAAGACCCGACGGGCCAACTCATGCGCGAACGCGTGCAAGCCGCGAAGTCGGTGCTGGCCGCCGACCTCGCCAAGCCGAGCAAGCTCCGCAAGGTGTCGCTCAACCGCTTAGAGAAAGCGGTCGAAGCGCAACTCGCCAACGATCGTAAGCCGACCGACGACATGAAGTACCTCGCCGGCCTCACCCGCATTCAATATGTGTTCTTCTACCCCGATTCGGGCGACGTCGTGATTGCCGGCCCCGCCGAAGGTTACGTGCCGGATCTGTCGGGCCGCGTCGTCGGTTTGAATTCCGGTCGGCCCGTGCTCGAACTGCAAGACCTCGTCGCCGCGATGCGGGCCTATGCTCCGGGCCAGACGAGCGGACCGGTCGTCGGTTGCTCGATCGACCCGACCCAAGAAGGCCTGCAACGGATGCAAGATTTCTTGCGTCAACACGGCGGCCAAGCGACGCCGAACGACACGCAATACATCGTCGATAACCTCCGCACGAGCCTCGGCCTGCAAACCGTGCGCATCATGGGCGTCAACCCGAGCACGCACTTTGCTCAGGTGCTCGTCGAAGCCGATTATCGCATGAAGCTGATCGGCATCGGCCTGGAACCGCCGCAGATCCGGATGACGACGTTCATCGACAAGGCCGATCCGTCGACCGTGCGCAACGCGCTGTTCCGCTGGTACTTCGTGCCCGACTACAAGTGCGTCCGAGTTTCGGACGACGCTCAAGCCATGGAACTGGTCGGCGACGGCGTGAAGCTGGTCGACGAAAAGGAAGTGGTGCTCGACAACGGCAAGCGAGCCATTGCGGCCGGCGAAGTGAATCGGGCGAGCCTGCTCTTCACCAACGCCTTCACGCAGAAGTACGCCGAACTCGCCGCAAAGAAGCCGGTGTACGCTCAACTCCGCAACCTGATCGACATGGTCGTGGCTTCGGCCTACATCCAACAGCAAGACTACTACGGCAAGGCCGATTGGCAGATGCCGACCTTCATGAGCGAAGAGAAGTTCCCGATCGAGACGTACCGCGCACCGGTCCAGGTCGACACCGTGGTGACCAGCGTTTGGAAGGGAAATCGTTTGTTGACGCCGGTCGCCGGCGGCGTGACGATCCAACCGCGCATGGCTCTCTCGACCGAGAACCAGCTTGACGACGCAAAGGGGCTCACCGCGAAGGCGAAAGCGGATACGACGCTCGACGGCCTGAAGGCCGGCCAATGGTGGTGGGACTAAGGTCGTATTGCCGGCTAATGCTGAATGACTGAATGCGGAATGCCGAACAGCGTGATTCTGTTCGGCATTCTTCGTTCTAGAATTCAGCGTTTCAAGAGCTTTAGCATTCCGCCGACGATCCGGTCTTCGGCGGTTTCGTCGACCCAGCAGTAGCCGTGTTCTTCGCGGAACCCTTCCTGCACGGCTTGGCGCGTGGGGATGTAGCCGGGGGCGCATTCGCCGAAGCCGATGCACATCGTGAAGGCATCCGGCGCCGCACTCTGCACGGCGCGTTGAAATGCGACGAAGCTCTCGGCCGGAAACAATGCGAGATGTGCAGGTCCGATCTGAAGAGTTTGCAACAGGGCGTGGTGTCCCTCGCTCCCGCCGTCGCGCATGTTGAACTCCAGCGAACTGAGCCCGAGCGCGGCATCGACCCTGCGGCCGAAGGCGAGCTTCTCATCGGCCGCACGGCGCGCCATCGATTCCTGATCAAGGCCCGGCCCGTTCCAGAACGGCAGCAGCGTCTCTTCGCTACGGGCCGCGAGTTGGTCGATGGCGAAGCGTTCGGTCGAACGCTCGCTCCGGACCATTGCGTCGTGCAGGGCGTCGGTAAGCCTGCCGCGCACGGCGGCGGAACCGTCGTTGAACTTGCCGGCCGTCACGTCGCCGCAGCAGCCGGTGGCGTAAATCTGCAGCGAGTCGCCGGCCGATGCCTGTCTCCGGGCACGTGCCAGGCCGACGAAATCGCCGGAAATCATGCCTCGGCCGTAGGGGCTCATCGGATGCACCGCATAAGCGTGCAGGGTCGCAAGCGCCGCAGCGCCGTCGTAGAGCGTGACGGACTTCAGCAGCGGATCGATTTCACCCTCGGGCTGGGCGCGGAGTCGGGGGTCGGAGCAAGCGCTAAAGCGGCCGAAGTAAGGCGTGCCGTCGGGCTTCAACACGCGACGACTCGACGCGACGCCGCGTACTTCCGCTTGCCCCAGGCCGATGTGCGTTAATGGGCGCGCGGCAGCGAGTGATCGTGCGACGGCGTCGGCCGTTCGCCCGCGGGCGATTCGGTCGAACCACGGATCGCAAAAGGCCCGACCCGCCCCGGCGGCGTCGAGAATGCGTTGGGCGCCGGTATCGACGTAGGGTGCGTCGTGCTGATGGACGCAGCTCAAGAATACGTGGTCGATCTTGGTCTCGACCGCCTCGGCCAAGGCCTCGCGCCATGCCAAGTAAGTTTCATTGCGAAGTTCGCACCAATCGAGACAGGCGACGACGATCGGTCGGTCGCCTCCTAGCAATACGATGCCGAGCGCCGAAAGCGGATCGTCGATGCCGGTTGCCGGCCGCCACGAGCCGCCGATCGTCGGATGGCCGAGCGGCGGCGTGACGTCGACGTGAAACGAAGCGCAACGTAGCGAGGTGGAGGCGGCGCGGCCGAGCGCGGAAGTCGTATAGCCGCCGGCCAACGCGAGGGCCGACGTTTGCAACAGTGCACGGCGCGAGATGTTGGGAGCGCGAGGATTCATGGCGTGAACTCGACGCGAGAGTGTTTGTTCGCGACAAACATCGCCGACGGATAACGTCGACACAATAGTTTGGTCGACGCAAAAGAATCATTAGCGCAAAAAAATAGGACCGCTCGACGAAGTCGAACGGTCCTGTCTCGTTGTAGCCGGATTTTCCGTCCGGGAAGCAGTGCCGAAGCTGGCGTCAAAAGGGCCTGAATCAGGCGATTTCGACGTGCCTAAGGCTGCTATTAGCGTCGATCACGAAACCTTTCGGCTTCGCTAAAGTCGACCGAGCTACCCGACGGAGAAGAAGTTACTTCTTCTTCTTCTTGGCAGCCTTCTTAGCAGGCTTGGCAGCAGCTTTCTTCTTCTTGGCCACGCTAACGTCCTCCGGAAAAAATTCGGTGAGATCCCTCTACCGACCGCCTCGATACTTTTTGTTGCCGAAGCATGTTGCTTCGACCTCAATCAGTCAGGAGACGGAGTCGAGCGATTCCCACCCTTGACAAGAAACGGACATCCTATCACAAGGCCCGACACACAACTTAGCGCTTTGATCGATCGATCGTCGTGAGTCAGGTCTACTTGTCTGAGTGATGAACCTCGTTCGTAACTTTACGCATTCTCCAAAATTCTGCAACACTATTTTTCATAATTCCTTGACTCGAACACAGAATTTTTTTACGGCGCTCATGCGCGTTCCACTTTCGCGCGCGGCGCGCGTGATGATGCGCGACGTCGCGCGAACTTCATGCGCGAAACTGTTTTCTACGCCGCGCGATTCGTCGTCGCGCGCGATTTCGGCGCTAGTAAATTGAGATGCGCGTGCCGTCGACGAGCGTCTTACAGGGTTGCGCTCTGCGTTGCGCCAGTCCCAAGAGAAATCGTTCTTCGGGAATCCAAAATTGGGTGCCGAGAGAGTTCCAAAATGAGACGCGCGGGAGGTTATCGGCCGTCGTCGGACCCCGCTTCGCACTCGAATGCAGACCGGTGAGGATCTGTCGCCACGCCGTCGGCCAATGATGCCGACGAACATGGATCGGATCGATTCCGTACCAGTGCGCGTCGGGTTCGACGAACGTCGCTGCGTAGCGCGCGGCGAGTTCGCGCACGCCCGCGTCGACCTCTTGGCTGCGGCGCGTGACGTCGGGCAAAGTATCGCGATTTCCCGGGAAAAGCAGGGTTCGCAGCAAGAGAAACCGGCGCTCGCCGAGTCGCGGGAGGTTCGTCGTCGGCAGACCGGTGACGACGATCCGCGCATCATGCTTTTGTAAGCGAACGAGGCACTCCTCCACCCATGCCAGAATCTGCGGAACCGGTACGCCGTACATCACGTCGTTGCCGATATCGGTGAGCAATGCGGTGAGGGGCAGCTTCGGACGCCGGTCGAGTGCGGGCCAAAGGCCGCAACTAAGAATGCCGGTCAGTCCCCGACCAAGCAGACGGGCATAGATGCCGTACGACCGACCGTTGCCCAGCGCGGCGAGCACGTCGAGGGGGCCGGATCGGTGGTGCTTGAGGAGGCCGAGCACCGTTGCAAAGCCGCGCGTGAGGTTGCTCGCGCCTAAGAGGACGACGCGCTCCGTCGGCTCTGGCAGAGTCGTCGTCATTTTACCCTCTTTACCACCTGCGACCGCCGAAGCCGAGTTGTTGGAGCGCCTGAAAATTCATGTACGCCAAGTAAGCAAAGAGCAGCGCGTTCCAAAGGCTTCCCGTCTGCACGACGAGGAACAGTCCGACGAAGATCGCCGAGAGGATCGACAGAATCAGCGCTTGCTTCAGCCCGGTCTGCGGATCGATTCGCAGGAAGAGAGCCTGAGAGATCTTCCCGCCGTCGAGCGGAATGATCGGCAGCAGGTTGATGACGCCCCAAACGAAGCTAATGATCCCGTAAAAGTAAACGAACTCCATAACATTCGGGTAGGCGACGAGGTTGGGAATCGCCTCAAAGCCGAGCAGCCCTCTGCGGAGGAAGAGCACTTCGTGTCCGGAGAGATGCACGGCGCCAAGTAGGGCGACGGCCGAGAGAATCTCCGCCGCCGGGCCTGCAAAGGCGATGAAGGCGGAGGCGCCGTTCGAGAAGCGGGGGCCGTACGAACTGGAATAACCGGAGCCTTCGGGTATGGCCAAGCCGCCGAAGGCGTGCAGTACGACGCTGGAGCGGATGCCGTAGCGGCGGAAGGCCAGTACGTGGCCAAATTCATGAACAAGCAGCGATAGAATTACCGCCGCAATCCAGATCAGAGCCGACTTCGGGTCGCCCGTCGGCGACATGAGCAGGCTGAAGATCCAGAAGAAGGGATGAATCCGAACTTCGACGCCGAAGAGATGGAAACGGACGTCGTAGGCGGTGCGATCGGGCTCTTGCAGAATCATGGTGCGACGGAGCGGCAGGTTGAAGGCGCAGACCGACCGGCGCGGATGCGCCAGTCGCTACGCCGCCATCTTACCCGCTTCCGTCGGCGCGGGAAGGTAATGCGGCCTCGGCAAGGGCATCGCCGGGCGACTCTCCAGCACGTCGACGATGACTTCGGCGCCGCGTGCCGACGCCCCGCCCCCGGCGATGCGCTCGCGCAAGCGGGTCAATCGCTCGACGCGCGCGACGTACTCCGCCGGATCGGTAAGCCAACGTGCGATGTAAGCCGCGATGTCGGCCGAGCGATCGGTGCGGGTAAGAAACTCCGGGAAGAGGATGCGCGGATCGTTCTCGGGGGAGAATCGCTTCTCGTCTTCCAGGTCGCGCTCGAGGCGACCGGTTTCCAAAAGATTGACGAGCGTGATGTACGGGACCCGGCGCAGACGCTTCTGCAGCCAATCGTTCACGGCGCCGATGCGGTAGCCGATCACGGTCGGCTTACGATGGAACAAGAGCTCCAACGACACGCTGCCGGAGCAGGCCAAGCAGCAATGGGCTGCGCGAATGAGCTCGGGCGTGCGGCGGAGGTGTACTTCGACATCGAGCCCGCGCTTGGCGATGAGTTGCTTGGCCCACGCGGCCTGATGAGGCTTGAAAGCGGCGACGGCAAAGCGGGCGTTCGGTACTTGCTTGCGCACCGCCGCCACGGCGTTGAGGAACATCGGTAGGTTGTCGTGCACCTCGTGCGTGCGCGAGCCGGGAAGTATGGTCACCAGCGGGCGCGGGTCGGCGGCCAGCTCTGCGGAGAACGCTTCGTCGAACGTTTGGCCGTGCATCTCGTCGAAATAGGGATGGCCGATGAACTCGGCGTTGCAGCCGCGGTCGCGAAACCAACGCTCTTCAAACGGCAGGCTACAGAGCACGTGGTCGACGAACTTGCGCATCTTGGCGACGCGATAACTGAGCCAGGCCCAAATCTGCGGCGGCGTGTAGTAGAAGACCGGAATGCCGTGCGCCTTGGCGCGGCGGGCGATCCACCAATTGAAGCCGGGGTAGTCGATGAGCACGACGGCATCGGGCTTCGTATGGCGGAAGTAGCGATCGGCCCGCGAGGCGAGGTCGAGAAACTTGTGCAGCTGTGCGAGGACCCGCACGACTCCCATTACGGCGTGGGCCGTCAGGTCGGTATGCAGACGGCAGCCGGCCGCTTCCATGCGCGGACCGCCGTAGCCGACGCATTCGACGTCGGGCCGGCGTGCTTGCAGCGCGCGAATCAGATTAGCGCCGTGTAGGTCGCCGCTAGGTTCGCCGACGGAGAAAAAAATGCGCATGAAGGAAGTCGGCAGGGGGCGGGAGGCAGTCGGCGGTGACGAACTCATTTAGCCCCGGTGCTTGTCACCGGGCGGTTGAGACGGAATTATGTCAAAGCGTGGAAAATGGGAGAAGATGAAACTCCCGGAGACATGCTCCGGGGCTAAATAGGCTGCGAATTCCCGACTGATCTTGACCGTGCCGGCACGTCTCGCAAGACTAGCCGCCCCTATGCGCATGCTCAGCCGCTACATCCTGTTGGAGTTGCTCAAGGTCTTCGGCCTCACGCTGGGGATCATGACGCTCATGTTCATCCTCATCGGGCTGGTGCGCGAAGCCAATGAGCAGGGGCTTGAGCCGACGCAAGTCGTGCAGATCATCCCCTTTATTCTGCCGGACGCCCTGCGCTACACCGTGCCGGCGACTATTCTGCTGTCGGCCTGCATGGTCTACGGTCGAATGTCGAGCTCGAATGAAATCACGGCTCTCAAGTCGCTCGGGATCAGCCCGATGGTCGTGCTGTGGCCGGTGCTGATCTTGTCATTCGTGTTGAGCATCGCCACGGTCTGGCTCAATGACTTGGCCGTGAGCTGGGGCAGGGCGGGGGTGCGGCGCGTCGTGCTCGAATCGGTGGAAGAAATCGTCTACGGGATGCTCCGCTCGCAGCGCACATATTCGTCGAGAAGCTTTTCGATCGTCGTCAAACGGGTCGAGGGGCGCAAGCTCATCAGCCCGACCATTACGCTCCAGACCAACGGCAAGGGGCAGTCGGTAACCATGAGTTCCGAAGAGGCGGAGCTGCGCAGCGACGCCGACGAAGGAACGTTGACGATCGTGTGTCGCAACGGCGAGCTCGAGGTCGAAGGACAGGCGCGGATTTACTTTCACAACGACGTGCTCGAACGTTCCATTCCGCTCGACCAAGGAAACGTCGTCGCCGAAGAAACGCACCCTTCGTACATGGCGATGAACGTCATTCCGAAGGCGATCGACGACCTGCGGAAGGAGATGGGGAGCGAGCATGACGAGATGGCGGCCGTTGCGGCGCTCGGCATGATGACCGGCGATTTTGCACAACTGGCTTCGCCCGAGTGGAATACAATCGACTACGTACTCCGCAGCAACCAAGAAAAGATCTATCGCCTGGAAACGGAGCCGCACCGCCGCTGGTCGAACGGGTTCAGTTGTCTCTGCTTTGCGCTGGTCGGCGCGCCGCTGGCTATTCGCTTGCGGAATTCGGACTTTCTGACAAGCTTCTTCCTTTGCTTCCTGCCGATCTTGTTCGTCTACTATCCGCTGTTGGCGTTCGGAGTCGACTTTGCCAAAAACGGCACGCTGCCGGCGCAGTCTGTTTGGGCCGGCAACGTCATCTTGATCGCCGCCGGGGCGTGGATTCTGCGGAAGGTGATTAGGTACTGAGCAGGCGCTAGGCGTTGGGCGTTAGGCGCTCGTGAGATGCGGTCCATTGTCCGTGGTCCGTGGTCAGTAGTCTTTTGCAACTGACAGCTGACGACGGACTAGCCCCACGCTTTCAGCAAGAAGCCGACCCAGTTGCCGTGCATCACGCGCTCGATGTCGTCGGCGGCGTAGCCGCGGCTCGTGAGCATCTTCGGCAGACGATCGAGATCGGCGATCGTATCGATATCGCCCGGGCTTTGTTCGAGGCCGTAACCGCCGTCGAGGTCGGTGCCGATGCCGATGTGATTCGCGTTGCCCGCGAGTTGGCAGATGTGGTCCCAATGGTCGAGCAAGTGCTCCAGTTTCACGCCCGAGGTTTCCGGCGTGGTCGTGCCGCGAATCCAGCCGGGCACCATCATCCAGGCGTCGAGCGCCCCGCCGATCACCGCTCCGCGCGCAATCAGCGCTTTAATTTGGTCGTCGTCGAATTGCCGTTGGTCGGGCACAAGCTTGCGGCAATTGGAATGACTGGCCCAAACGGGGCCGTGGAACAGATCGAGCGCTTCCCAAAAGGCCTCGTCGCTCAGGTGCGTGGCATCAAGAACCATCCCGAGCCGATCCATTTCCTTCACGAGCTCCCGGCCCAAGGGCGAGAGGGGCCCCGGCAGATGCGTACCGGGCGAATAGCGACCGGCGCCGTAGTGCGCGGGCCCGAGCGCGCGAAGTCCTTGCGCGTAGGCTTGCTCCAAATGTTTCGGAGTGCGGATCGAGTCGGCCCCTTCGAGGCTGAGGATGTAGCCGATCGGCGCATTCGGAGGCGGATTGTTCGTCCAAAGGTCGACGTGCCGCCTTAGGCCTGCGGAATCGACGATCTGTACCATCTCGCCGGCTTCCTCCATGGCGCGATACCAAGCGAGCTGCCCTTGGGTTTGGGCCCACGCGATTTCGGGACTATGCCAACCGGGAAGCGGATTGCCGGGTCCGACGTAGCGACCGATCTGGGTCGCCACGCACAGGCCGATCTTGCCGCGCCGCATATCCGGCAACGCCACGGTGCCGCGGGCGCGATCGATCTTGTCGGTGCGCCCCGCCTCGCGGCGACGAATCTCGGCGACGGATTGCGTCAGGTCGCGGTTCCACTCGAGGGCGTTCATACTCAAATCGAGATGCGCATCGAACAGCAGCATGGCGTGGACCTAGTGCGAGGTGGGAGTCAGGCGGGTGCGACAAGCCGACGAGCGGCAAGAGCAGTGACCCTATCACCGCGGCGAACCAAGATCAAGCAGCCGGACTCGTCGCCGGAGAGCTTCAACTCGCGGCGCAACTTTTCCGGCTCCACGTCGACGCCCCGCTTCTTGATTTCTAACCGCCCCACGTTGCGCTCGGCGAACCAAGCACGTAGTTTGCGAACATCGAGCGGCAGCGGTTCGAGAATCTCGAAGGTCGCGAGCAACGGATCGAGGAGCGGCACATCCCCTGTGAGATAGGCGCTCCCGACATGGAGGGGGGAAATCGAGAACCGGCGGGCCGTGGATTCTGTCAAATGTGCGGCCAACACCGCGGCGTCGGGCTCAAACAAGTAGCGGCCGAAATCCGCGGCAACTTGTTCGTAGGCGTCGGGATGTGCGAGGTCGTCGGGTGCGCCGGTAATGCCGTGCGCCGTGCCGTCGGCCGTGAGCAGCGTGGCGCGGCGCGTGCCGATCTCGGCAGCGAGCGTACCGAACCAGAGCACCATTTGTTTGCATTCTCCGGCGCGACTGATCCATTCGCACTCGGCGCGCGCCTGCCATGCTTCGGGCGGTGCGGATCCGGGAGCGAGCTTCATCGCCGCGTTGCCGTTGGCGGCGAGCATTTGTTCGAGCGATTCCAAGCTCGGTTCGTGCAACTCTAGTTGCGTGGTGCGTCGACCTTGCGGCCGGCGGTCGGGATCGATGTGCCATGCGCCTGCTTCGGCAACGTGCGCGGATGCTGCAGATTCGGCAACAACGGCGGTGGAGGAAGCACGCGCATTGGCTTCGGCGAACAAGGCAATCGTCGGATCGCGGTCGTAACCAACCGTTTCGCCGCGGGCACCGAGCGCTATGAGGTCGCCGCCGATGCCGCAGCACAGGTCGACGTAGCGGCCGCTCACGGGGAAGCGTTGTGCCTTGTAACGCGCCGTCACAAAATCGGTGGCTTGCTCCAGGCCGACCGGCGTGAAGAACATCCGCGCGGCGTCGGGAAACTTGGCGACGGCCCGACGTCGCAAACCGATCTGCTCGGCGACGAGCGCGGCCCGTGCGGCGGTGAGCGACTTGCGCAACCGCGCGACGAGCGCAAGGGGATCGGCGACGTCGGCGTGGGCCGCGAACACTTCGGCGGCTTCCTCGCCGACCAACCAGCGGTAATCTGCAACGTCGGCGACGGTCATAGGGGGCATCGTAGAACAAGAATCGTCGGGGGCGCTAGTTCTACCGAATGCCGTGGCTTTAGGAAACGTATCGCCCGGCGAACTCTTGCGGCGCGGCGAAGTTTGTCCCGACTGGCCGGCAGAAATGGTCGATGCTTAGAAGTGCGACGTTGGGCACGGATCGCTGCGGTCGCAAACCTACGCGCGTCGAGCGCAGCAATTTCTCATCGAGCAGTGATCGGACTATGCCCAGCCGTAACTTGTTCCTAGTGTTCCTCGTCGGAGGCGCCGTTCTCCCGTACGTGCTCTCGGGGAAATCGGCCGTGCGCGAAGCGATTACTTCGCCGCTGAAGATGGTGAGCGGCGAAGCGGCCCCGCAGGCGCCGCAGGCCGCGCATGGTGCGGCGCAAGCAGCCGGCGCGACGATCGGCGGCGCTGCGCATCCGGCGGCCTCGGGCACGAAACCGGCCGCGAGCACGTCGCAAGAGAAGTTCGTCGACTTGGAGCAGGCGTTCCGTTGGGAGATTACCCCGGCTTGGATACTCGGTAATTGGCCGCGCGTGACGACGCATCTCGCCGCGCTCGATTCGCAAGGCTATCGGGTTACGTTAATCACCGGCACGACTCAAACCGATGTAGCCGGCGCGGTGACGTATTACTTCGATCCGCAACAGCGACTACAGAAGATGGTGTTTAACGGCACGACGGGAGACGCCAAACGCTTGGTGCAATTCTTGATCGCGCGGCACCACTTCGAGCGCCGCTTCACGCCAGACCCGAGCGTCTACCTGTATCAGGTCGAGCAAGACGGTCAGGCTCTGAGCGATCTGAAGATCAAGACGGCGCCGATCGTGCGCACGACGAGCGCGTATTCGCGCTTTGAAGTTTCACTGACGATGAATCGTCCCGCGGAATAAGCGGCGACGGAACACGACTATTCGCCGCCCGGCGGTTCGTGCTCGTAGTCTTTCCACTTCATGGGCCGACGGAACGGCTCGATGCGCAGGACGACTTCGCCGTTTTGAAAAATGCGCACCGTACCGCTCGACTCGCTCACGGCGACCGCCACGGCTTTGGTCGTCCGGCTAATGGCGGCGGCGGCCCAGTGTCGGGCGCCTAAGCCTTTCGAGAGCATGATGTCGGCGGCCGAGGCGTCGACGTATTGCGCGGCGGCTTCCACGGTGCCGTCGCCGGCCACGATGATCGCGCCGTCCATCTGGGCGATCTCTTTGATACCTTCGCGGACGCGCGAACTTTTTAAGTTGCGCTCTTTGCGGCTGTAACCTTTTACGGGGTCGAAACCGGTGGAATGGCACATCTTGCGCACGCGAATCGAATCGCCGACGATGAAGAACGTACCGACCGGTTTCCCTTCGCGACCTTCGCGGCCGATCTCGAGCGCCAGGTTCACCACGGTCTGCAGCGTATCGAGCGGCACGCGGGTGCCGAGCTGCTGCAGATCGCGCACGGTGAGCCGACCGAGATGGTCGTCAAGATCGATGACGCTCATCGAATCCAAAGATCCGGCCTCGAAGCCGCTGTAAAGCGCCGCCACGCGCGAGCCCGGCTTCACGCGCTCTTCACTAATGGCTCGGAGCAGGGCCTGCGAGATCTTGTCGTAGACCGGCATCTCCGACATTTCGACCATGACGCCGATGAGCCCGGCCTTCGACGCTTCCTCAATGGCCTGGGGCGATTCCGAGGCGATGATGACTTTCTCGCCGCCGGCGGCCTTCTTGATGTCGTCCCAGTCGGCATGGTTTTCGAGCAACAGCAAGACCGCTTCCGCATCGACCGACTTTGCCAGTCGGACGACTTCGCCAAACATCGTCATGAATTCGACGTTGGAACGGACCATCGGCACTCGCGCCCCGCAAGCCAAGCGGCCTGCGGGAATCAGATCAGGGGAGCGGCTCTCGAGACGAATGTCGGGCCGCGGAGAAGACGCCTCGAATACTAAGAGTTTTCCCCGATTCGGGCAACCCGTAGATTCGGCCGCTTGCGGGAAAAAATCTCGTTGATGCGAGACTCATACAAGCCGCTTGCGCGCGACCCCGGTTATATCCGGAGCCTTGACTGGGGCATCTCTTCGTTCTGCCCCAGCCGCCCGATACGCGGCATGGAGCAGCCTTAGCGGCTTTGAGCCGCAGGGGCTTTGGCGGTTGCCGCCGGCTTGCGCTGGACGAGCCCTTCAAACGAGCGGACTTCACTGCCGAAGACCCGTTCGTTGTAGATTTGCAGGGCATGCAGGCCGTGGCCGAGGTGGCCGACTTCCCACTGGGTGTAGTGCTCGTGCAGCAGGATATCGGTGACGTACTTCACGGCCTTGACCACCCGCGGGTCGCGGAGTTGTTCATCCGTGAGCGAGAAGGCGAGCCATTCCAGCACGTGTCCGGTCGTTTGCATGCGGCGATCGATGTCGTTGCGAGCCTCGCGGCGTACGAACCATTGGGTGCTGAACGAGCCGTCGGGGTTTTGTAGGCTAAACGTGTACTTGTGGTACTGGTCGATGTATTTCTTCGCTTCGAGGTAGATGCCGTTGATCGGCTCGCCCCGTTGTTCGCGCTTCCGCACGGCGTAGCTCAAACCCATCAAGCGATGCGTACCGCCGCAGGCCGCGCCGCGGACCGGTTGCACGATCTCTTCGCGAACCAGGCGGTCGAGCGACCAAGGCTGCCCTTGGAAATTGGTCCACTTGGCATCGCTGGGGAGGTAGTGCATCAAGCTGATGAGCTTGAAGGTGAGCTCGGTGCCCGCCTCGCAATCGCGCATTTCGGCTTGGATCAGGTCTTCCAGCGTGTAACGCTCGCCGCCGACATAGAGCGGATAGTCGCGTTGCAGGTACGATTGCGCGAGGATCGCCAGAAACTGCCCCGGGTGCCCTTGAACGCCGGGGCCGCGTAGGGCGTAGAGTTCGCCGTTGCGAATCGTCAGAATCGGCTGGTTGCGGCAGACGCCGCTATAGCAGAGGTGTCCGATGGCCGTGGTCGTATCGCGTCCGCCGTTGGTGATGAGCTTGGTATCGACGCCGTAGGCGACGATCGCATGCATCACTTCCCAGGGGCTATGTTCCTGGGTGTTAAGCGTCCAATTTTGGTAGTACATCGCAAGCGCCGCCTGCACGCGCTTTTTGAGCAACTGCAATTCGGGCGTGAGCGGCACTTCTGACTTTGATTCGAACATCTGCTCAGTTTTTTTGTCGGCCGGCGTGCGGCCGATCGTCATCCGTTGCTCGTCGCCCGATTGGCCGGGCTCGAGTTCGTCGGCCAACGGCGGCAATCGGCCGGGCTGCGAAGGATCGGCCGTACGAATGGGCGCGGCGTCGGTGGCGCGGCCGACCTTCGGTGATTCGGTCACCGAAGGTTTCGCGGCGGCCGTGGGAGCCGGTGTTGCAACGGTAGGAGCGGGAGTCGTGGCCGGCTTCGGCGTCGTGAGGGCCGGTGTCACGAGAGTCGGCGTCGATTTAGGTGGGGCCGTCGTGGTCGACTCCGGCACAACCACCGGACGCAACGGGCTGACGTAGTCCGGCTTGCCGGTCGTCGTAGATTCGACGTCCTTCGATTCCGTCGGCTCGGATTCGATGGACTCGGTTGCAGGCGTCGGCGCGAGCGGTTTTGTCGCTTCGGGCGCCGCTTCGAGGATCGGTTCCGACCGCAATGAGTTGTGATAGACGCGACGCGGTTCGTCGATGGTCGCGCTCGGTTTCACGTCGCTCGGCTTCGGCGCCGTCGGCTTCACGACGACTTCGCTTTGGACGGGGGCGCCGACGGGAGCGGACTTCGTAACCGTGGGCGTCGGCATCGTCGTCGCCGGCTTCGTCGTTGAAGGCGTTACGACATACGGTTGGGCAACGGTCGACGGCGTCGGGCGGGGCGGGGCGAGCGTCGGCGTGTTGCGAGCCGGAGCGGTCGGCTTCACCGTGCTGGGGGCGGTCGAATAGCGCGGTGCGCCGTACGAACCGTTGCCGGATCCTTGGCTATAGCGCGGACGGGCGGCCACTTCGTAGATATACGGCGAGTCGGCGGCGGCCGTTTGCGGGGCGGAATTAGCGGTCGACTCCACCGCATTCGACGAAGCGGCGGCCGGAGACGCGGCGGTCGACGATCCTTCCAGCCGAGCGCGAGCTCGAGCAAGGTCGCCGGCTTCCGAAGTCAGGGCCTGCCAGCCGTAAGCCGCAACTGCCAACCACGCACATAGCGATCGAAACCGACTTATCTTCATGACCCTGCCTTTGCAAATCTCAGGAGCATATTTCAGCGCGCCCGCAGGTCGACACCGCGAACCCGACCCGGACCCGGGGCTTGAGATGTGCCATCGGGTCGGGCGGACGTAGCGGGTGTCGTTGTTACCGAAGCTCGTGCGTTCCCGCAGGGGGTGTCGCCTTCCGCCTGAATAAGGCGCACCGCGCACAAAGCATTTCGGTAGAAGAGGTATCGGCTACCCTGGGCGGAATTCCGTGCAGTCCGGGAATAAGCGTCAGCCCTGAGCTAGACCGCCCAGCTTCCCTGCCGCCGGCAATGCTAAAGCGCAAGACTTGCGCAGAATTAAGAACTTGCCGAGAAGAATGGTTGGCGACGGCGCCAAACGTAGGGAATTTTGCCCCCGTCGCAAAGCGCGACTGGGTGGCTGGGGCAGAACGAAGAGATGCCCCAGAGATATGGTGCCCAAAAAAATTGGGGCTTCGCTAGGGCTCCAGCCCCAGGCACCCAGATGCCATAGACCTAGAACGCCTTGAGCTTCATCCGCTCGACGAGTGAAATCTCGGACGGCGCTCCCTCGCCACGGATGTATTCACGCCAGCTAGCGACGTTGTCGCCGAAGTCTTTCCCCGTGATCTGGCGGAGCGATTGCATGGCCCGGTATTGCAGCGCCGGGTCGGGATCGTCAAGCGCGGGCCTGAGGGCGGCAACGGCTTCGTCGCCGCCGAGTTGCCCTAAAGCGCGCCCGGCTGCGAGTCGTACGTCGACGCTGGAATCTTTACGAATGGCGTCGCTCAACTGTGCGACTGCCGCCGGTCCGCCGTGGTTGCCCCAGCCCTGACATGCGGCGACGCGCACGTCGCGGTCGGAATCGCCGAGTCCCGCGCGCAAGGTTTCGCCTGCCGTGGGGGATGCGCAGCGCGAGATGGCCAGCACCAGTTCGAGGCGAATCAGCGGGTCCGACTCATTGCGATACCGTTGCGCCAAGTCGGCGGCGGTTCGGGTTTGTTCTTCCGAGGTCTGCGACGGGATTTTCTCCGCCAACTCTCGTAATTCTTCGATCTCTTCCGCCGGGGTCTTCTTCAGATACTTCTCGTCGAGTTCGCGCTGTTCCCAAAACGTGATCGACTGCACCCACTTGGGCCGCGCTCGGGCGTAGGAACAGCCGTTGCTGACCACGAGCGCAAGCAATCCCAAACTCAAGGCGACGCAGCGACGAGAGGGAAGGACGAACATAGGGTTCATCGGCCTGGTGCACGAGGTATGGGAGAAATGACCGAATCGTTCAGCAGTCGCGATGCAACGCAAGAGCGTCTGCGGACACGACGGATGACGAATCGGGAGAGATGTGGGGCGGAACTATAGCAACGCCGTAGCGGCGAGAAAAGGCGAGTCGCCGACCGGGGCGGCGCCCTTTCCAAAGAATTCATTGCTGCCGTTGCCGGCGCTGAGTGCTAGACTGAAAAAATCGGCGCTGCATTGCGCGCAAAAGCGGGTATTCTGTGCGGCCGCTCGCCGACCCTTCGTCCCGTTTTGTCAGAGGCGCTCCACTTTTGATTCGCTTGCTGCTCCCCGTCGCGCTGTGCTGTCTCAACCTCGTCAATTTGAGCGAGGCGATGGATCAGGTCGTCATGCGCCGGGAGAACGTCGAGCAAACGCTCACGGGGCGCATCGTCGTCAAGGCCGACGACGGCGGTTTGCTCTTCGAAACGCGCGACGGCGTCTTGTGGGCCGTCACTCCGCAAGAGCAAGTGTCGAGCGACTCGAACGACGAGCCGTTTGCCTACTACCAGCCGAGCGAACTTGCCGACGTGTTGCTCCAAGAGCTTCCCCCCGGCTTCGAGACGTTGCAAACCAAGCACTACTTGATTTGCTACAACACGTCGCGCGCCTACGCCCAATGGTGCGGCGGACTGTTCGAGCGGTTGTATCTCGGCTTCGGCAACTACTGGAGCAACCGCGGCTTCGCGCCGAAGGACCCGCCGGGCTTGCTCGTGGCCGTGGTCTTCGCCGATCGGACGAGTTACGCACGCTACGCCCAGCGCGACTTGGGAGACGCCGTCAATTCGATCATCGGGTACTACAGTCTGAAGACGAACCGGATGACGATGTACGACCTGACCGGCACCGCGGGTACGACGCAAACGCGCGGCAACGCGCAACAGATCACGCAAACGTTATCGCGCCCGGAGGCATTCGGCACCGTGGCGACCATCGTGCACGAGGCGACCCATCAGATCGTTTTCAATTGCGGCATGCATCGCCGCTACGCAGACATTCCGAAATGGCTCAGCGAGGGCTTGGCCGTATATTTCGAATCGCCCGACCTCGACGCTTCCAAAGGGTGGCGCACCATCGGCAAGGTAAACGCTCCGCGCTTGGCGACTTTTCGCGCTTACCTCCCGCGACGGCCGGCCGATGCGCTGGTGCAGCTGCTGCAAAACGACGATCGACTTCGCACGCTCGAGGGCTACGCCGAATCGTGGGCGCTCAACTACTTCCTCATCAACGCGAAGCCGAAGCAGTTTCAAACTTACATGCAAGTCTTGGCGAGCAAGCCGCCGCTGGTGACCGACAAGCCGGAAGATCGCGTCGCCGAATTCCGCGCCGCCTTCGGCAGCGACCTGGAAGCGCTCGACAAAGAATTCGTGCGCTTTATGAGCAGAGTGAAGTGAGACGGCTTCTGTAGGGAACGCCCTCCGTGGCGTTCCGAGCCAAACGTTACGCTCGGAACGCCACGGAGGGCGTTCCCTACAGATGAACGTCAGCCCGTCAGCGCCTGTTCCACTCTTCGCAGCGCTTCTTCAAAGCGGCAGTCGCCGGTGGGGGTCGGCAGCGGTTCGCCGCGGGCCATCCAAACGTCGACCTTCTTCTGTGCCGAGATCACCGTGCTATGGCTCCGGCCGCCGAAGAACCGACCGATCTCGCTGAGCGCGGCCCGCGTGTACTTCCGCGCGAGCCACATGGCCAGCATGCGAGGATGGCTGACTTCTTTTCCCTTGCGCGGCGATTGCAGCGCTTCCATTTCGAGTCCGAAGACGTCGCGCACCGCCTTGTCGATATCGGCCAGGCGCACCGTCTTCTGCTGCTGGTGCATCAAGTCGGCGAGCGTTTGCTGCGCGAGCGGCAGATCCACGCGCCGCTCATACGCGCGGCTCGCGGCCAGCAAACGCTTCAGCGCCCCGGAAAGTTCACGAGCGTGATTCGTGAATCGCGCGGCGACGAAATCACGCACGTCGTGCGGCAGCTCCAGCCCCAGCCGCGCGGCCATCCGCCCCGCAATACCGACGCGGGTTTGCATGTCCGGCGGTTCGAGGCCGACGACCAACCCGCCGAGCAGCCGGTTGCGCAATTCCGGCCCGAGAAAAGCCAGCTCGGCCGGCGGACGATCGGCGGTGAAAATGATCTGCTTGCCGTCGCGTTGCAGGGCGTCGAGGGTGTGCACGAGTTCGACGAGCGTCGCCTTCTTGCCGGCGAGGAATTGCAAGTCGTCGACCGCGAGCAGGTGCAGCCCGCGAAATTTGCGGCGAAAGCTCGGCAGCCCGGTGCCGTTGAGCGCTTCGAGAAAGGCCGTGGTGAATTGCTCGGCGGAGATCAGGGCCGTTTCAATTTCCGGGTGAGCCCGACGGGCCGTGTCGACGATCGCTTCCAGCAAGTGCGTTTTGCCGACGCCGGTCGGTCCGTGCAATACCAGCGGCGAGATGCCGCCGAGACGTTCCGTGCAGCCCAAGGCCGAGGCGTAGGCCAAGCGGTTGGAAGAACCGACGACGAAGTCGTCGAACCGATGGAGACGGCGCGGCATCGTCGGCTTGCGCGGAGCCGTGCTGGTCGGCGCGGCCGAATCCGACTTCGCGCCGCCGGACTCGCTGCCGAGAAAAGCTTGCGCGATCGACGTGAACTGCGCCTTCGCCGCGCCCTGGTCTTGCGGTGCGGCCGTCTGCGTCGTCGGTCCGCGGGTCACGCTCGGTGCGGTTTCGCGCTGCGTGCGACGTGCGGCGGCTTGCGCCGAAGCGTAAGCATCGATCTCGAAGACGACCGAAACGCTGGGGCCGACCGTTTCGCGCGCCGCTTCTTCGATCTGGCCGCGGAAGTTGTTGCGGAGCCAGTCCTGCAGAAACGTGCTGGCTACGGCGACCACGACGCGCTCCGGACTAATCCGAAACTGCGCCGAGGAAGCGAACCAGAGATCGTAGCGCTCGGCGCCGACTCGGTCGGCCAGAGCCCGCCGCAAGGCGGTCACGATTTCCTTATCGTCAAACTTCACTTCCTGCATTGGTACGTACGCCTCATGCTGATGTGCGATCCCTGCCATGGACTCGACCTGCATCAACAACCGTCTGGTCGATCGCGCGATTCTTTGCGTCGCGATGCGGCTCGTCGGTTGCCGATGTGACCCGCCGCGGCGCCGCAAAGCGCGCGCAGCATGGCCGTCGTCGTCCAAGTCCTTACTGCTCCCCGAAACTTCCCAACTCGCGCAACCCGGCGCATCGTTTGTCGGCGGGGAACGGGTCGACCAGTGGCGTGCGGACCAGTGGCGTGCGACACGATTCCTGCGGCGAAACAATAGCGCTCGAGTCGATAACCGCGAGATCGTGCCGAGTAGAGCGAGAGTGAAGGAGCGAAATCGCATCGGAAATGCGACCGCCTGGAGCCCCTTCACCGCGTCTCTCTCCGCGTCCGTTGGTTGTCACCCAAGGCAGGGATTGTACGCCTGCCGGCACCGCTGTCAAAGCGCCGCGCGCGACCCGATTTTTCCTACGCAACGGCATGAAAAAATAGCCGCCGCTTTTCACCCAAATCAAGCGAATGTCGCGCGCGAAACCGAAAGAAAAAAAGTTTCGTCGGCTAACTCTCCGCGCGTGGAAAACTTGTCGGCTTGCCGCGCCGCGCGTGCGGCGCGGAATCGGGCGCATTCTGCAAAGGCTTGCTGCGGCGCGAGTTGTCACGAGGCTCATCATCGGCGCGCGGCCCGCGCAGGTCTTGAACAAAAGCACTGCGTCGCTCCCACTCGCGGAATCCCGCGACTTCGTACTGCGCGGCGGCCGGCGTGTTCGCGGCATCGACGGCCAGCACGATCCGCTTACGACCGAGAACTGCGGCGATCCGCAAACTTTCGCGCACCAGTTCCGCGCCGAGCCCGCGCCCTCGCGCGTGGGGCAGAAGCGCCATGTACACTAGTTCAACTTGATTCTGCGACGGATGATCCGCCAACAGCAAACAGCCGACGGCGACGTCGTTTTCCACCGCGCGTTGCCAGAGCGACGTGCCGCTCGCGCCGATCTCCGCATATTCGTCGAGCACTTCCAGCGCCGGGCGCAAGCCGTTGAGCGCGGGGCAATCGAGCGTTCCTTCGTACGTTCCTTCCACAAGTGCGGCAAACGACGTCCGGTCGTCCGCTTCATACGGCACAAAGCGCACGCTTCCCTCGGGATGCTTCTTCGCGCGCGGGTCGACGTCGGCGCCGAGATACGTCAAGTCGGCGGCATGCGTGAAGCCTGCGCCGAGCACCGTTTGGGCATCGCGACACGCGACGTCCGGCAACAAGGTTTGGGCGAAGGTCATTCCGCGCTTCGGCAACTCGGCCAACAGCGCGGACATGAGCGGATCGCAGCCGGAAAGCTCGCTCTCGACGAGCCATTGCGTGGGCCACACTTGCGCCACATTGCCCGAACCAAGCTGCCCCCAGGCCGCAGCGGCGATGCCCCGTTGTTCGTTGCGCGCGACGGCCAAGACCCCCAGCGCCGCGGGCGTTCGTCGCGTTTCCGCGATCACCGACCAGCGGAGCGCTTCGGCCGTCGGCGGCGGCAGCATGCGCAGCGCCAGCATCAAGGCCGCATGGAGCTCCACATCGGGAGCCGCGGGAGTGAGAATCTCAGGTTGGATCAGGGGTGAGCTCATGACGTGTTAGAATAGGCGATTTATTCCCATTGGTCTGCCCCGCGGTTTATAATCGAGCAGGTTTGGTCGACGGTATTCGAGTGGTTCGGCCCTCCTCTGGAGCAAGCAGCGATGAATTGGCGCGGCGCAATGCAATACAGTGCGGCGAGATTCGGTGCGGCCCCTTATTCGTTGGGCTTAATCGCTGCAGGCTTGCTCGTCGGCATCGACGTAGGGTCCGGCGAAGCGTTCGGCCAATCGGCGCTCCAGCAGCTGGAACGACGCATTGCGCAGCAGCCGACCATGGCGCCGGCGCGCCAACAGCCGGCAGGTCAGCAGCCTGCGTATCAACAGCAGGGAGGGCAGCCGCTGCTCACGCAGCCGGAACCGCCGAAGATTTCGGAGCTGCCGAGCATCGAAGTGGAGCCCGGCTATCTCGGCGTCATCGCCGACGATCAGGATGCGCAAGGGCGCGGCGTGACGTTGGTCGACGTACTCGCCGGCGGACCTGCGGCGCTCGGCGGCTTGAAGATCGGCGACCTGATCACGAGCATCGACGGCGTGGCCATCGCCGGCCTCGACGCGATGGCGGGCGTAATGAAGGGTCGCGTCGTCGGTGAGGAAGTAACGTTCGTGTTGCTGCGCGGCGGGGAAGCGATGCGCATCGACGTGACGCTCACGAAGCGCCCGCCGCCGGAAGAACGCCGCTTTGCCAACTTCGGCCGCATCGGGCAAACTCCGGATACCGCCACGTCGCTGCCGGACGCGTCGCTACCAAGTGCGTCGCCGATGCCGGTTACTTTGGCGCCTGCCGGCGTGCCGATGCCTCCCGAACCGATTGTGCCCGGCACCATTCCCGCGGCTCCCAAAGAAACGGCCAAGCTGTCGCCGGACTCGGGCTCACCGATCCCGGTCGACGCAGGTGGTTCGGAATCGCTGATTCTTCCCGTGAACCCCAACGGACCTGCCGCGGTCGCCGCGCGTACCGGACTGCTCGGCATTCGCACGGCACGTGTGACGCCTGAATTGCAACTCGCGATGAACCTGCCCGAGCCGCGCGGGGCGCTGGTCGTGGAAGTGCGACCTGATTCGCCGGCGAAAGCGGTCGGCATTCCGGTCGATGCGGTGATCGTCGCCGTCGATGCGAAGCGGATCAACGATCCGAACGACTTGGCGGAGATCGTCCGCGAGCGCGGCGCGGGGGCCGAAGTGCGCTTGAGCTACTATCGTTATGGGCAACTCTACGAACGGCGTGTGAAGCTCGTGGCGCCGCCACCTGTCGTCGTCGAGCCTGTCGTTACTGCTCCCGTTCATTCATTGCCGTCGTTGCCCGTGGTCGGCCCGACGATCGGCGTTCCGTCGGACGCGCCCCCGGCGGCGAACCCCCCCTCCGTGAAAACGGCGGCTCCGGCGCCGATGCCGAAGACCGTAGCGGACGCAGCGGAGCTCCGTCGCAAGTTGGCCGACTTGGAACGGCAAGCGGCTGAGATCAAGCGGCAACTCGAAGCATCGCAGGCGCCCGCCGGCGACAAGAAGTAGCGAGCGACAAAGCGTGGACGAACCCGGCGCACTCGACCATCGGGTCTATTGGATCTTCATCGGACTCTGGATGCTCTTCTGGGGTACGGCCGGCGGCATTGTGTGCCACAAATTCAAAGGGAAAGGGCTCCAAGGAGCCTTGGCAGGCGCGACGCTCTTCATCATCGGCATCATGCTCGTGCTCGTGAGCGAAGACGAGCCGAAGCCGCCAAAGTAGTCCGCCGCTCCGCGGCGGAATTGCGGTATGCGCCGTCGATGCCGATGGCAAATGATTTTGGCGATGCAGGCTCCACTGCCGCCGCGGAGCGGCGGCCTACTATGCTTACTTCGCCTTGGTCGTCGTCGGCGCACCGGCGGTGGTCGGAGTCTTGTCCGGCGCAGCCGTCGTCGTTGGAGCGGCGGGCGTCGTGGTCGGCGTGGTAGTCGGAGTCGTTGCGGCCGCCGCCGGAGTTTCCGTTTCTTCTTCGTCGGAATACTTGGCCAACTCGGTGTAGGCCGCCTCGCGCAGCTGCTGCCAGATTTTCTCTTTAGATTCGTCGCCGCCGTAGACGCCGGCGAGCGCTTCACATTGCCATTTGTTCAACTGGGCGAGCTTCGCGAGATCGTTCACCGCGGCGACGTCTTCGGCGTCGAGGCCCGGCGTCTTCGCCAACACGCGCAATTGTTCTTCCACTTGTTCCGCGAGCGAGTGGTGCAGGTCGATCATCTCGGCCAGTTCGTCGCCGGTGTAGGCGTCCTTACCGGCCGCGTCGGCCAAGACGCCGATGCTCACATACGATTGATTCAAGAAGGCGATCGTCGTCGTCATCAACGTCTCGCTGATCGGGTCGCCTTCCACTTCCGTCGCGGTGTCGAGCGGCGAAGCGGCTTGCGCGGCCGGAGCCGGCGTGACCACGAGCGGCGCGGGCGTGGCCGGCGGCACGAGCGTTTGCGCGCTCGCGGCGGCGTTGACCATGAGGAGAGCGGCGAAGACCAACGGCGCGGAGCAACGACGAAGCATGAAGGCCATCCTTGGCGCGAGGCGAAGTCGTGAATCTATGGATAAAGAAAGCGGCGACGGGCCGAGGATATACCGGCCCGCCGCCGCGAAAGCAATGTCGCTTGAGCCGCCGGCGGAGGAATGCCGGCAGCGCATTCAAGAGCAACTACTCGCCCAACAGTTCCTTGATTTCCTTTTCGAGCGCCGCCAGCGACTTGCTGGTCGCTTCGCGGGCTTCCGTAAACTTGGCGGCTTCTTCCTTATCGCCGCCGAGCAGCGCGGCCAGCGTATCGGCTTGCGCCTTCACGAGGCCCGCCGACTTCGCCATGCTCTTCAGCACTTTGGCGTCTTCTTCATCGGTGTCGTCGGCCTTGGCGAGCTTGAGCAAGTCTTTCTGCACCGTGGCGGCGCTGGTGCCGTGGATGTTGCAGACGGCGATCGCCGTGTCTTTTTCGTAGACTCCCTTGATGGCCGCGTCGCTCAAGATGCCGACGCTCAAATCGGCTTGTCGCAGGTAGAGGTAGTAGCCGGAGTAGAAGCCTTCCCAGTACGGATCTTCTTCATCGTCCGCGCTGCAGATCGGCAGCAGCGCAAGGGCCGCGAACAAACAGGTGAGACTACGTAGACCGAATTGCCGAGCATTCATCGAAGCGACTCCTAGGTATGGTTTTCGTGCGCGCGGATTCGCACGCGCTTCGCGAATATATCAGAGCCGCGGAAATGACGAATGTCGAATGTCGAGTGTCGAATTCCCCATGACGAAGGAAGCACGAAATCAGAATGACGAAACACCATTATTGTTGGTGGTACGAGTCGTTCGTCATTCTCACGGCATTAGGATTTCGTTATTCGACTTCGTCAGCGCAGCATCCACTCCAGGCCTGCTTCCGGCTTGGCGCCTGCGGGCGGCGTCGCGAGTTCCTTCGGAGAGCCGGCGGCGGCGTAAGCGGCGCGCACGATTTCCGGCACTTCGGTTTCGCCGGCAAGCCAGGTGGGCTGCGGGGCGCGTAGGGCCAAGAGCGCCGGCAGGTCGCCGTACTTCACGATGCCGGGCACGAAGTTCGCGTCGAGGTAATCGGTGAGCCCGGCGAAGCGGAAACCGGCCGTGTCGACGAGCAGCCGATCGACGCCGTCGCCGCATTGTGCGCCGGCCGCGGCAACCCAAGGTGCCGCCGGACCGCTGCCGCCGAGATGTACGGCTTCGGTCCCTTCATGACGCCGCGCGTGGGCCACGACCGTGAGAATGTCGTGTACCCGTCGGGCCAAGAGCGGATAGTTGTAGCCGTAGGTGAAGCCGGCGAAGAGGCGGGGATTCTTGACGCTCCGATTCGCATCGGCCGGGAACCCGTCGACGGTGTGCGAGCCGATGCCCAACAGGTCGGGGCCCGCCACGGCGTACCCTTTGGCGAGCGCCCTCTTCACCGGCGCGGAAGGATCGCCGGACGAATCGGTGAGCGACGCCGACCCGAGCTCGCTGACCCACACCACGACCTGCTTGTTCCATTGCTTGGGATGGTAGTAGACGACCGGCACGACTTCCTTCCGCGCTCGCTCGGAAAGCAGGCAGCGGAAGTACCAATATTCGCCCCGGTCGGCCTTCTCTAAGTTCTCTTGCTCGATCGGGCCGACGTCTTCAAGCCGGCGACCGAGCAGCGCGTCGATGCCGCCGGCGACCGTTTCGTGGTACTTCACGAGCGACGGCAGGTCCTTCGGGGCAAGCGCCGCGAGTTGCCGGTCGGAATCCTCCGTCATGTGGCGCAGCAGCTTCCGTTCGAAGTCGGGCCCGGCGGCGGGTGGTTTGTGTTCACCGGTCCACACGGTGAGCTCGTCGCGCGTGAGCGGCTTAAAATCGGCTTCGACGATCGGCGTCTTGGCGCCGAACTTCAAGTGCTCGTTGAAGAAGCCGTACATCGCCGCGCGGCTGACGTAGTTGTAGTTGTGCGGATACTGAATGTAGGGGAACGCCGCAACGTTGCCGGCCGGCGCGCCGAGCAACTTGTAGAGCTGTTGTAGCTCGGGATACCCCTTGGTCATGATTTCCTTCGTCCAATCGTTGGCGGCAATCATGCCGAGCGGCTTCGGCGCGAACAGGCCGGCCAGCTCGATGTTGCCCGTGTCGACGCGCAGGACGCAAGAGTTCTCGCAGGTGCAGCCCCCTTGCATGGCCGTCGACACCATGACGGCCGGCACGATCGCCGCCGGCCGCGGATCGCATGCGCCGAGAAGAAACGTTTGCGTGCCGCCGCCGCTCGCGCCGGTTACGCCGATGCGCTTCGGGTCCACATCGGGCAAGCTTTCCACAAAGTCGAGGGCGCGAATCGAGTTCCAGGTTTGCAGGCCGAGGATGTGTTGCAACCGGCTTTCCGCTTGCGGGCTGAAGAGTCCCCAGTTTTCTTTCGTCTCGAACTCGGGACGCTTCGTGCCGTACTTATGCGCCACGTCGAAGGAGATCTGCTGCGAGTCGGCATAGCCGAGCATGTCGTAATGAAACACGATACATCCGAGCCGGGCGAGCTGAATGCAACGGGCCTGCAGCGGGAAGCGACCGGACAAGGCGTACTTCTCCGCGCCGGTATCGAGCTGCACTTTCATCGCCGCTTCGCCGGCGTCGTAGAAGCGGCCGTCTTTAAAGTGCCCGTGTGGGCAAAGTATGGTCGGTCGGGGGCCGTCGAAGCCTTTCGGCCGGAACAAGCTGCCGGTGACGAAGAAGCCGGGGAAGCTTTCGAAGTAGACGCGTTCGACGGTGAAATCTTCCCGCTCAACCTTGCCGTGCACCACGGCCTTGAGCGGCGTGCGCGTCGGCATCGGCCAGAGCCCTTGCGAAACGAGGGTCTGCGTACGGACCGCTGCCGAGCGTTTGGCCCACGCTTCTTTCGTCGTCGGCGGCGTGAAGGGGAAGTAGCCGTTGAGATCTTTCGGCGGCGCAAAGCGGGCATCGTCGGCGACGGCGGGGGATTTCGCCGTCGCGGGCTTCTCTGCGGCCCAGGAGGAGGGAGCGCAAGTCGTCAAGACGAACGGAGCTGCGAGAAGGGCGATGAGCGCGCGACGCATGGTGTTTCTCCGGCGGGGCAGAGGGGCGGGAGCGCGTATGGTAGCTTGCCGCCGTGCGGCATGCTACTTTTTCAACGGCGCACCTTCGCACACCAAACCCTGAACCCTAAACCCCGAACCCTGAACCCTGAACCCCAAACCCTGAACCCCAAACCCTGAACCCCAAACATGTCGCCCACCTGGGAATTGCTTACCGATCGGCTCCGGCTGCGCCCTTATCGACTCGACGACGTGCCGGAGATGTTCACCGTGTTCGGCGATCCCGAAGTCATGCGCTTCAGCATGAGCGGGGCCGACCCGACGGTCGAAGCGACGCGCGCTCGGGCGCAGAAGTTGATCGACCATCAGGAGCGGTTCGGCTTCAGCCTGTGGGTCGTCGAAGATCGCGCGACCGGCGCGCTCTTGGGCGATTGCGGACTGAAGCAATTGGAAGAAGGGCCGGAGATCGAAGTCGGCTACCGTTTCGGCCGCGCGCATTGGGGGAAGGGGTACGCCACGGAAGCCGGTGCGGCCAGTATGGAACACGGCTTTCGCAAACTCGCGCTGGCGCGCATCGTGGCGGTCGTCGCGCCGGAGAATCTCGCGTCGTACCACGTGCTCGAGAAGATCGGCCTGGAATATCAGCGCCGCGTCCATTGTTACGGGCGCGAGTTGAACTACTTCGCGGTCGACCGCGATCGCTATCTGCAGCAACATCCCGAAGCGTAGCGCGCCCTCTACGAACTCCGCTGCGAGCGCAACTCCCACTCTCGCCTCAGCAGACCAAACACAAATTCACTGTCCCAATACCCCTTGTACCAGCGATGCTCCACGAAGTGAGCCTCCTGTCGGAAACCCAAACGCCGAAATAGCGCCGCGGCGGCGGCATTTTCGGCGTCGGTGATCGCGGAAACTCGATGCTTGCCTAAGGTGCCGAACACAAAATCGAGCAGGCAAGCGAGCGCCTCCGCGGCATAACCTCGGCCTTGCCGGCTCGGCGCAAGCGTGATGCCGAATTCCATCTGACGCGGATCGTCTTCCCGACAGTGCAGCCCGCAATCGCCGACCATGCTTTCCGTCTCGCGCTCGATAAGAGCGACCTGAAACCAGGTCCCCGAAATTCCAGGCTCTCGATCGCGCTGGTCGTCGATGAGGCGCGCCGCGTCGTCCGGGCCGAACGATTCCCAAGACTGATACCGCGCCACTTCCGGCAGCGAACGGTAGCTGCAAAGCGCTTCGGCATCGCCACTCTGCAACCGGCGCAGCAGTAGGCGCGGCGTGGATAAGAAAGGGGGAAACGGTCGGCTCATAGCGAGAGGGCAGGGGCCTGAAGTGAAAGGGGACCTGCCTTGCGACCGATGCATTCGCCATTCGAATCGATTCTACACCGCCGCGCCGGGCGCGGCGACCGGCTCGTCCCCGAGCGCATCATGAGTGCGTATCGATCTCGATCGCCACGCACGATCGATGCGCCGCAAAAAGCTCCCGCACTTGCGCGAGCCAACGGGTCTCGGCGGCGAGGCTGTCGGGTTCGTCTCTCGCGATGAAGCGCCACCCGTGGTCCTGGAGATCGTACCACCGGCCGTCCGGCGTAACCACCGCGCCGGGTACAAAGTCGGGCGGCAAGCGCGAGACGAAGCAAACATTTCGGGCCAGGTCCTCATCGTCGGCAACGCCCAGGAGAGCCGCCGACTCCGCGTCTGCGATCGACTCCCGGCCGACGGTCCAATAATCGAGTCGCGATGGTCGGTCCAAGTCGTCCCAGACGATTTGATGCGGCCTGACCAAGTCGCGGCAGGTCTCCCAAAGGTTCGCCGTGTCGGGGAGAACGAGGACAACCGTGAGCGTGTGCATCCTGCGCGGTCTCTAGGGTCAAACGTCTGAATGAGGCTGCGGCGCGAAGCGGCGTCGGCCGGATGGAATGGTTAGGCCGGGCTTGCAGCGCCCTTTCCGTGTCGCTGCAAGGTCCGTGTTGCCCTTTACGACCGAGGGTCGGGCCCGCCACGCAAGACAACTTACGTCGTCGTGGAAGACTGAACCCGTTGTCCAATGGATGGGCTGCATTCCGAGATCATCCCACCCGTCGATGCGTGCGCCGGCCTCGAAGAGCAAATCCGCTTTAAGTAAATCGCCGACGGAACTCACTGCAAATGTGAGGGGAGTCCTGCCGTCTGCGGAACGGGCGTGCGCGTCGTCGCCGGCGGCCAACCGTTCGGCAACATCGGCGACGGCGCCCGCGAATACGGCGTAGAACAAATCGAACGCCGCCGGAAACTTCGGCCGCATGAACGCGCGGTGTTCTTCCGTTCGAGCGAGCATCGATGATTCCGCCGACTAACGATAAGGATAAGTTGCCGGGGCCGCCTGCCAGTCCTTTGTGCCACGCGAAACCGCGATGGCGGCCTCGGTCAGCTTCATCCGTTGGTTAGGAGCCTTTCGACTAATCGTACAATTTCACCATGTGCCGTAGCGCCTCGGCGAAGGTGGGATATTCATTGCTTTCTGAGAAGCTGACGTTGCCGGCGTCTCCGATGCAAAACCGCTTCTTCCCCGATGACCATCTCAGTGTATAGAAGTCTCTTTGACCCAACCACAACTCTTGCTGATCCCACCATGCGAAAAGGCTCAAGTCATCGCAACGATGGATATCCAACGAGTCCAAGCACGGGACCCCGTCAACAATCGAGTAGAAATTCGCAAGCTGTGTTGCGACATCGCCCGGCACCTTCCGCTCGGCAGCTCTTGCCTTGAATAGGTTGAGCGACGTTTCGGTTGCGGGCTTCATCGGCACTTTGTACGCGCCGAACAGCGGTTTGAGTATCGCCACGACATCGACGGTGTAATTCATGGCAGATGCCTGGCGACCTTGTGGCTAACGTCCCAGCACAGCAGCGGCGGGCCGATGAGCGTGAAGTAAAGGAGCGAATGATAACCCGCCGCTGCTGGAGCGTCTGGTTCGGCCTGCATCTCCCGCTAAATGGGAACTTTACGACCAACGGCCTATTCCTGTTTAAAAACCTTATGCCGTCGTTCCGCTAGACACACGTCTTTGAGTTCTTAAGGTTTCGCCGTCTGAATAATCTTACGTGTCGCATCGTCGATCTCGGACCAGACCTTACTCAGCGCACTCATTCGATCTTTAAACTCCGAGCTATCGATGTCGACCGCCGTCGCGCCAGGAGGCAATGCGGAAAGAACATGCGTTTGGCTGTTGCTGAGACCTTTACCGTCGATGCTCAAATACATTCTTTGTCGCCAGTCGCTGTAGTTGTCCGGAACAAAGGTCGGGCGCGTCGGCCAGTCGCCGGTGCGAGTCTGGTATTTCATCCCGGCACCACGAACGCCTTCAGGCCCACTCATAACAAACTCCGTCACCATCCATTTTTCCATCGTCTTGTGAGAATTTTGGACGAAAAGTTGTCCGGTCATGACGCACGGTTCGCCTTGCCGGCAAGCCGTCACGTAGAAGCTTCCGCCCGGAGCGACTTCCTCCAGCTTCTTCTTCAGTTCCGAGGCTTGAGTCGGCGACTTCATCTGCAGGAACTCCAAGGGCGGTGCGGATAAGCTACGTATGCCGGCCTTCGCCAAATGCTCGCCGTCGATGAGCAAATAGATCGATCCCCGAAATTCGCCCTTAAGCTCGATGTCGTAAACATACTGATCTTTGCTAACCTCGCGAGAAGAGACCATTTTAATCTCGCGAATGTCGAACGGCATCATGGACGAATGGCCGAGCTTGCGAAGTTTTTCCGCAATGTCGTTTGCGTCGTAGCCCGGCGTGCGATTGCAGCCGACGAAGAACACGGAGGCCATCGCGACGAAAACTCCGAGCCAAGATCGCTCGGCAAGTTTGGGGAAACCGATCGGCATATCAACCTCATAAAGTCGATGGTGAAACGAATGGGAAGCGGCATCGCGTTGTTAGGCAATGAGCTGGATGATCTCGACCTTGATGAGTGCCGAGTTATCCAAGAGCGGCACACGTAACCCAGCGTTAAGCAGGTCTTGATAGCCGCTAAGATAAGCAGTGTGTTTCTGAAACAGGTTAAATGCATCAATCGCTTTAAGGATCTCCGCTTTCGACATCGCTTTGACCGTAATCTTGCCGGTATAAGCGGCGGCGATGGGAGAGTAGTCCATGATCGCCATGCTCAGTTGCGCTTCGGCTTCCGCTGGAATGGTCGATCCATCGAGCGACGCCGTACCATCTGCGCCAGTAGGTCCAAACAGAAAGCTGTACGAGTTCTTTCGGACAACCTCGAACGTCGCCATCAACAGTATGCCCGCAGCATCAGCACCGTAAAGAGTTGCCCGGCAGACAAGCCTTTCGGGAAGTTTGCTCACGACTGCCTAACGAAGAAGATCACCTGCCGAGGCGGCGAGTGAGTGATTGAACTCGCGAAACGATTCTATTCGCCGCCATGGTCAGGTGCAGCGGCTGGTTCGTCCGGCGCGAGTTTCTCCGGTAAGAAGGACCGAAACTGCTGGTCCCCAGGCCCCCGGAACAGCAACCGGCAACATGCCGGGCACTCCCACAATTCGCCCTCCATGTCGAGGCTTGCCTCAAGGCTGTTGTGGAACTGCTCCGACTCTTGGATTGCCCGTTCGGGCAGCATACCGCCCCGTTCCACATCGGAGAGCTGGTACGACTGCCAGACGTGCTGGGCATAGGCGTCCATGTCGCGGTCCCGAACGACATGCATCGAGTCGTCCGGGCAACCTGTGGTGCTGAACCAGTTACCACACGGGCAGGTGAGCTTCCCCATGCGTGCTCCGAAGTGGTCGAACGGTTTTGGTCAGTTGCTGCCCGCCCGAAGTTGAACGGGTACCGTTTTAGTCTAGCGTGCTCGAAGCTCACGATGCAAAGTTCAGGACGACGGGCGGGCCAACTGGAGCGAATTGTTAGCCGGCACCTTTAGAGGCTCGGTACAGGTCGTCGATGCGGCGGATCGTTGCATGCCAATGGTCCGGTGACATCAGGTTCACGATGTCGTCCCATCGCTCATCGACAAAAATGGCGGCACCTAGTCCAAGATTCCAGCGACCGGATCTTGGCGGATCCAATAAGTCGCGGATAAACGACGCACTACGCAAAGACTCTCGGGACCGTATTGACCCGACACTGAAATCTATCAAGCCGCGCTCGTACTCTACCTCGATGCTCACGTCACCTGCCGTGTAGCGCCTAACGGCATAGCCAGAGGGGTTCTCGCAGAAACCCGAAGGTACCCAGCCGCGGTTGGTAATCAATGACGTAAGGTTTTCGTCAATCGCGGCGTCGAGTTTCGTCAAGTGATCGCCCATGGCAGCCGCGATGTTGCTGGATAGTTTCTGTCTATCACCCGTAGACGGCAAGTTTGCGGCCTATCACGCAGAGCCGGCTTTGCCGTAAGTCGCATCCTAGTCGATGCTTCCTCATTTTTCACGCGCCGCGATGCGTGATAGATCATTTCTTGATATCACTCCGAGGATCGGCGGAACAATGCGGCCGCAGGCGGCGTGCTTCTGCCTCTTGGTTTGCGTGAACGCCGGCCGAAGAACGTCGGCAGGAAATATTGCCATGCGACGGGAACGTCGTTGCGCGCGTTCGTCAAGGGAACTTTTGGGCCACCGCTACTTCGCGGCGCGCATTCTTGGGGCCGGCCAAAACTTGCCTGGATTTTGGATCGTGGGGTTGGGGATAATGCGGCGTGAGATTTTGCGCGTCTTAGCCCCCGTCGAGTCGCCGGGGGCAGTGGGCGCCATTTTTTGGATCCACGAACCCCTCACCCCCGGCCCCTCTCCCGCAAGGGGCGAGGGGAGAATGCGAGGAGGATATTTCGATGTGCCGCTTGAAACCTCTGCGCAGCAAGATGGCCGGTCGGCGGCCGGCGGTTCGGCTCCGCTCCCTGCAGGCGGCTCGCCGAGGGCTCAGGCGCGCTCCGCCCAATCGACGTAAGTCCTGCGCACTAAGTCCTCGCAATGCGCACAACCGACCCCTCCGAGTGCGCGTCGGAGCGCTTACCAACAAGGCCGCGCACTGCGGGCCTGGCGCTGTGCGCAGCGCACGGCGCGCACGACGAGGACTTACGGCGATTTCGGGCGCGGTCGGCGGCAACATTTGCCGGAAACGGCGCGCTGCGGCGGACGCTCGTCGTCGGGTAGTGCGCAAACTCGCCCCGGCCGCGCACTTCGTCGAACGGCTTGTTGCGCGATTTTTACATCCCGTGCGCAACAGCGCGCAGGAAAATGTCGGTCCGGCGCACCAAAATGCGCGTAGCAACCGCTTGGTTTACAATACCGGCGCTCGGCGGCCGACGACGGCCTCGGGTAGTCGCCCGCCGATGCTCGCTCACTTCGCGTACGGAAAACCTTAACTATGTCGTGGATCGGAATCGTCGTCGCGCTCGCGATCATCATCGGCATCATGATCGACACGTTCGAAGTGGTGATCCTGCCGCGGCGCGTGCGCCACGGTTACCGCTTGGCGCGCGTTTACTATCGATACGCGTGGCTGCTGTGGGGCAAGGCGGCGCTGCTCCTGCCGCAAGGTTGGCTCCGCTACGGGTTCCTCGGAACCTTCGGCCCGATGTCACTGTTTGGTCTCATCACGGTTTGGGCCGCCGGCCTCATTGCGGGCTTCGCGCTGCTGCATTGGTCGCTGAACACTGCGCTCGTCTTTCCCGACATCGACGAACGGGGAGTGGTGGACTACTTCTACTTCAGCGGCACGACGTTCTTCACGCTCGGCTACGGCGATATCGTCCCGGTCGGCGTCGTCGGTCGCATGCTGAGCATCGCCGAAGCGGGGATCGGGTTTGCGTTCTTGGCCGTCGTGCTCAGTTACTTGCCGGTGATCTACCAAACGTTCTCGCGGCGCGAGGTGACGATTTCGCTCTTGGATGCCCGCGCCGGGTCGCCTCCCACGGCCGGCGAACTTCTGCGGCGTCTCGCGATGCGCGGAGGGGCGGTGAACAGCGGCGGGCTCTTGTCGGAGTGGGAACGGTGGGCGGCGGAGCTGTTGGAAAGCCACATCTCGTTTCCGGTGCTTCGGTTTTATCGTTCGCAGCACGACAACCAATCTTGGGTGGCCGCGCTGACCACGATGTTAGACACCACGGCCGTGTTGATCGCCAACGCGAAACACGCCGACGACTATCAGGCACGCCTGACGTTTGCGATGGCCCGGCATGCGGCCGTCGATCTGGGGCTCGTCGCACAATTGCCGCCGCTGAGTCCGCCGATCGATCGTCTGCCGCCGGAGCGACTGGCGCGGCTGCTCGAATCGCTGCGCGCCGCGGGGCTGGAGATTCGCGATGAGCCGCAAGTCGCCTCGGCGCTGACGGAGCTGCGCGCCTTGTACGAACCGTTCGTGTATGCCCTAGGAGAGAATCTGCAGTTCACGCTGCCGCCGTTTCTGCCGGCCGATGTGCCGATCGACAACTGGCAAACCAGTCCCTGGATGCAGCGCTCGCCCGACCTGGGCGCCCTGCCTGCGGCGCGCGGCGCCGACGAGCATTTTCATTGAACGCGCGGCCGATGGAAGTTTCGTTTTAGAACGCCAGGCCGAAGGCCGCCTGGAGCAGCCCTTCGACGTGCGGCGAGCGAACGGCCGGCAGGCGGAATCGGGCCGTGTCGTCGGGCGCCGATTCGACCACCAGCACCAAGCGGCCGAGCCGCTGGTCGATGACGCCGATCGCACGGCCGACGGGATGCCGCGGACGGAGCAGCAACGGACGGAGCCCGGGCTGCGCGGCGAGGAGTTGTAGCACGTCGCCGAATGCGATCGGGCGAGCTTCGTGACACGGCACCGGCCGTGCGGTGATCGCTTCTTGAATCATGTCGACGGTCTGCGGATGGGCCGCAAGCCGCCACATGGCGCGACGAACGGCGGTCGCCACCGTGCGGCGCGAGCGGCGCGGTTCGCGTTTTGCGGGCGACGGCGCGGCAGGTTCATTCGCCGGGAACTCTCCGTCGTCGCATTGCCGGAGCAACGCTTCGACCGCGTCAAAGCGCGCATCGAGTTCGGCGACCGAGTCTTCGGCGGAGTCTTGAACGGGATCTTGGAGAGCGACGCCTGCGTGCGACGCCGAACGGGTCGCGAGTTCCAAATTGTGAGACATATTCCGCCGCGGGAAGGGAGTGCGCTGCCGAATCCGAGGGCTGACGGGCTCGACGAAGGGCGTCGTCGAACCACAAGGAAGCCTACGTCAGAACAAGGGAGCGTTCGGCGATTTTGGCCCGCCGACGCCCGAGCAGTAAACCTCACAGGACGGCAATCAAGTCGCGGCCCGCCATGCCGATCGTGCCGAATATGCCGGGGCGCCACTTCCTACCTCGCTCCCCATTCTTGGGTAGGAGAGCGAGCGAAGCGTCGTTATTCGCTGCAGCCTCTTGGCTCATACTCCATTGCCGCGCCGGCGTCGTTCGACTTCAACACTTAGTGAGCAGCGGCCAAGCTGCTTTCAGGAACGCTCGCGGTGATAGCGCCTGCGGGCACGACCGGCGGCCGCGGCGTTAAGGTTTGCAGATACTCATGCGCCGCCGCGAGAGTCGTAAACACGACGTTGGCGCCGCATTGATCTTTGAGGCTCGCCGCCACCTTGTCGGCCTCCTTGCCGCGATCGCCCCAATTTCCGACGATGATTCGCAGTTGCGGGTTTTTCTGTCGCACGCGCTTGGAAAGGTACCGCAATTGCCGCCTGCCGAGCGGCCCCAAGCTCGATAAGCAGACCGCGTCGGGCTGCGCTTCCTCGATCTGCGCGATCATTTCCGAGGCCAGCGTCGTCGAGGAGAGGATTCGCAGATCGCCGTCGCCGGCGCTCGTCAAATGTCGCTGCAAGATCCGCAGCGCCATCTCGTCGCCCGTGTCGCGCACCGGACAGCCGATGATGCGGGCCCGCAATACGGCGTCGGAAGAAGTTGTCGACGCCGCCGCGCGTTCTTCGACGTAGTCGGTCGTTCCTTCCACCACGGCGTCATGCTCGCTCGTGGTCAGCTTTCCTAAATGCAGGTCGCGCTCGGCCATCGTTACGGCGCGAACCGCGACGGCGTCGTACGCTTCCAGCACGCCGACCGATTTCACTTCCGCATCGAGAATTTCCTCGGCTTCTTCTACGTCTCCCGCCAACAACCGCTGGTAATAGATCACATGGCTGTCGAGCGCCGGCTTGTCTCCCAGCACGACGGCCAGGAGTTCCAGCGCCGGAATGTATTCGCCGAGCACGACGAGCGTCACCGTGATGGGAACGGAGAGCAGCAGGCCCATCGGTCCCCAGACCCATGACCAAAAGATCGCGGCGACCAAGAGAGCAGGCATCGAAACGCCGATGCTGTAGCCGTAGGTAAGCGGTTCGACGACGATGTTCGTAAGCGTTTCCAACACGCCGAGGAAGATCGCCGTGGCGGTGAAATGCGTCCAGTCCGTCGCCGGAAACTGGATGAAGGCCATCCCGAGCGGAAGCGAGATGCCGACCGCCGGCCCGATGTACGGAATAAATCGGAGTACGCCGGCGAGCGCTCCCCACAATACCGCGTAGTCGACGCCGATCATCCACAGGCCGAGGCCGACGACCGCTCCGTAGCCGCCGTTGACGATGACGACGGCCACGAGATAGCGGCTAATCCGCGACCCTAAATCGTCGAGCGTTCTCGTGGTCAGCGCAAAGTGCTTGCCCGACAAACGAACGATCCGATTGCGCAGATCTTCGCGGCTCAATAGTACGAAAACCATCAACACGAGCACGACGCCCGTTCCGGCTAGGGGAGCGATCACGGCCGACATGATCGATTGGATCCGACCAAACGTGTCGTCCGAGGTTTCGACGACGCGTACGATTTGGTCGTTCGCTACGGCCGGGGCAGGAGCGTCGGGGTGCTCGATCGAGCGTGTGACGTCGTTCAAGACCCCCTTGATGTCGTCCATGATCCCGCCGCCGACGCGCAGGCCGTCGAGTCGATGCACGAGATTGTCGCGATAGATCGGAACCTTCGCCGAGAAGCCGCCGAACTCGGTCGCCACGAGCGAGCTAAAGCCGACGACGACGCCCACCGCCAGAGCGGCGACCGTCACCACGGCCAGCAACCGCGGAAAGCGGCGACGTTCGAGAAACTTAATCGCCGGCGTGAGCAAGAATGCGCCGAGCGCGGCCATCCCGATCGGCAGTAAGACCGGCCGGCCGACGTAAAGGATCGTCACGACCAAGACAAACGTCGCGAGGAATTGCAGCGACGCGTGAATCCCGACCGGTTGAGCTTTAGCCATAGATGCCGAGGTATTTGCAGGAGAACGACCAAAATTCGGCAAGATAGCATCGCCGTGCGACGACTCTCGGAAGGCCGCCGCTCCGGAGTTCGGACATAAGCGAGCACATTTCATACCGAACCACGGAGATCGCGGATTCGCTCCTGCGCAGCAAGAGATGGCGGAGACGCACTGGTATCGCGCCGACCAGCCGGTGGAGAAGAGTACGCTCTCAGGCCATTGTCCGAAGCGAGCCGGAAACGTGAGTGACCGGAGTCGACAACGGGCCGCGACTGGTCGCGATCCATAGTGTTTCTACTTCGGCGGCCAACCCTTCAGCACGATCGTCCCTAAGTCGATGTCGGATTTTGCGGTGAGCTTCAAACCCACCTTCTTCAAGTCGGCGTCACTGATTTGTCCTGATCCTAAGTCGATCGAATAGTCGTCGGAGAAGAAGGCGCAGAGTTCGATTTCGCCCGCGGGCACGCGACTAATTTGGTCACCCAATCGGCGCCGCGAGACGCCGGCGCCAGGACGGCGATCAGCATCAAAGGCAGCAGGCGCGAAGGTGTCATTGCAAAACCAACGGGAAGTCGGCGGGACGACCGCATCGAATGGTTCGACCCATGGGATGGAGCACGGAATCGTCTAACGGTGTTGATCAGTTGCCCGCCCGAAGCGAGCGAGATCGGGAACTATCCTAACGCACTCAAAGCGCATGAGCCAAATCGGCCGTAAGACCGGCGGGCCGACTGGAGCAAATGGTTATACGAGAACCTCGCCACCCGTGCCCCTACTTGAATGCACAGGCCGTAAAACTGTTAGGCCGCTCGTGTCTCTCGCCTAGGTCAAGTTATCCTGCCTCAACAACCAACGACGTGAGGACTCGTCGCCTAGCAACCTATCTGCGATCGGGTCGCGCCGGCGCATCCATGCCTCGTCGAATGGCCAAGGGTGCTGATCCTCAGGGGCTCTCTCGCCGCTTGGCAAAAACTCGTGCACCATGTGGTCCGCCCACATGTCGAGATAATTGAGTAACGAGCCTCCGAGCAAATACGCCGCTCCGTCGTAAACGTCGTGGTCCCAGAAGACCATCGCTCTCTCGCAAGGTCCGTCTCCGATAATCAGGCAATCGTAGTCTCCGCAACCGTCGCCTCGTAACGGAACGAACCTGCCAAGCCGTTGGGCGTCGCCGCAAAGTGGATAGTACGAAAGTGACTCCTCAATGCCGAACAATTCACCTTCCTCAAAACGTGTGACACGAATGCCATCGCAGTAGCGCCAGAATGAAAGCAGCACGTCGGGGACACCAGCGACGCGCTTGTGCAACTCGCGAAGCGCAACGTCACTCACTGGCGGGTTAACAGTCACGGCTCCAAAGTGCTGCCGCAGTTTCTGAACGATGTCGTCGAATTGGCGCATGGTGTGGTTGAGCGGCCTAACGATTGTGCTCAGTTGCCCGCCCGGACGACGGGCGAGTCGAATCGAATTGTAACGCGACCGAAGCGAGCGCGCCAAAGCTCCGAACGACGGGCGGGTCGACTGCAGCGTATTGTTAGCGTCGGACTTCACCAGCGGCCAATAGGAAGTTGATCTGTTGGCTACCGTGCAGGCGGCGGATACCGTTTTTTGAATGTCGGCGGCTGCGGCAGCGGTTTCGGATCGACGTAAGTAGAGTTCTTCTCTATTCGGTCCGACCAGACCGTTTGCGCCGCGGGCTTCGCGCCGTTCTCAAGAGTGTACCTAACACCGACCCTAACGGGAAAACGAGCTCTTGTTGTGTCGATGTCAACGAATATCACAGACGACTCGCCCGGTCGAATTACGCATTTGCGCAGGCCGGTGCCACAGAACCATCCGACGTAGTAATCTTTCCATTGCCCATCAGTCCAAGTCTGGATGTCGTACCACGGGCCTGCTTCCCCGTACCCTTCAAATGAAATCGCAGTATCCGTGGGATTAATCAACCTCACCTTGAAAATGCGAATTTCGCGTTCTTCAAGTTTCTGTGACTGATTGCTTTCGACGTAGAGGGCAAGTGAAGTCGCTTTTTCGTACTTCGACGGGATCGGCTCGACCGATCTTGTATCTGCGGCCGCAAGGAAATCGCAGTGTGCAGAGGCGAGCATTAGAAAGGCGAATGCAATCTGTTTCATAGCCACCTCCATCGAAGCTAAC
>PNKZ01000016.1 GCA_013822735.1 Pirellula sp. | reverse complement strand
TGCGCCCATTGGAATGAAAACTATGAATCCCCCCGCCATTACCATGGCTCAACAAGTCGCCCGAGCGGCCTCGATCTTTCAGGTGCAGCGCACCGGACACGCGCCGAAAGCGGTGACCGTGGTGCTCAGCGCCGATACGCTCGTCGTGACGCTGCATGAGGCGTTATCTCCGGCGGAGAAGGTGCTCGCGCAAACGCCCGATGGGGCGGCGACGGTGCAGCACTACCATCGGCAGCTGTTCAAAAGCTCCGAGAAAGCGCTGCTGGAAGAGATCAAGAAAATTACCGGCGTCGCGGTGCGCGAGGCCGCGGCGGAAGTCGAAACCACGACCGGCGCCGTGGTGCATGCTTTTACCACCGGAACGATGGTGCAGGTCTTTCAACTCGTCGACGGGATTTCCGTCGCCGATTGGTCGGGGCCGGTCGCCCCCAGCACGCCGACCACGCCTTAAACCCATAAAGACAAACGATGGTTTTCCTTACCGGAGATCACGAAATGGCCGCCACGACGGACTTGAGCCCCTCGTTCGAACAATGGTTGTCGCCTCCGAAAGTCGCGGCCGGCACGCCTCGCAACTTGGCGAGGCCGACCCTGCTGGAGAGCGAACTTCGGTCGCAAATTCAGCAATTGGAGTCGGCGGCGCGCCACAAGGACGAATGTCTGGGAATGCTGGCCCACGAATTGCGGAATCCGCTGGCGGCCATCTGCGGCGCCGTACAACTTGTGCAGCAGATCGGCCCGCCCGACGGCGAATTGCCGGAAATGTTCGACGTGATCGCGCGCCAAGCGGAGCATATGGCGCGCTTGATTGAAAACATGCTCGACGCGGCGCGCGTCGCGCACGACAAGGTCCACCTGCGCCAAGAAGTCGTGGATGTCGCACAGATCATCGGGCAGGCGATGGAGACGTGCCGACCGTTGTTCGACGCTCGTCGACAAATCGTCACGGTAACTCTGCCCGAGCGCTCGATCCAACTCGTCGGCGATCCCACGCGACTGATTCAGATTGTCACGAACTTGCTCAACAACGCGGCGAAGTATACCGACGAGGGGGGACAGATTCGGCTTACGGCGATCGAAGGGGACGAAGAACTCGTCATCCGCGTGCGCGACAACGGCATCGGCATTCGATCGGACTTGCTGCCGCGCGTCTTCGAACTCTTCTCCCAAGCGGAAGAAGCGCGCGAGCGATCGCAAGGAGGACTCGGCATCGGACTCGCGGTCGTCGGACACCTAGTTCAATTGCACGGCGGAACGATTCACGCCACGAGTGCAGGCCTCGGACTGGGGAGCGAGTTCGTCGTGCGATTGCCGTTGCCGGCGGCCGGGCGTTAGGCGACGCGCGTCGCGCGCAATTCGCGGGACTACGCAACGCGACTTACCGGCCCGCACCGCATAATCGTCTCTGATTTCGAACCCATGCGAACGCCTGCGCCGCGCGTGGTCGATCATCGCGCACACGAGCGCGAGTTGTTTTGCTCCAAATGAACGTTCGCCGCGTTTCGCCATTGCTATATCTTGAGAAGGGCGTAGAGTTGCCTTGTCGGGAAGATGTCGTGCACAACACGGCTTCGCTCGATGTCGTCGGACGACTAGAGAAAAGGCAGCTCGATCCAAGGGTCGGGAGGCTGGTTTGCGAGTAAGCCGACGTGGTCGAACACTTACGAGTGTTCCGCCACGTCGGCTTTTTTCGTGCGCTGAATGCGACATCACTTAAGGATGATTACATGGGAATCTTGGCTTGGATCGTGTTTGGATTGATCGCCGGTGCGACGGCGAAGTTCGTTTTGCCGGGTCGCGATCCAGGCGGAATTGTCGTCACGATTCTCATCGGCATCGCCGGTGCGGTGATCGGCGGGCTGATCGGAACGGGCGTCGGCTTCGGACCGATCACCGGCTTCAATGCCGCCAGCATGATGATCGCCGTGTTCGGCGCCATCCTGTTGCTGTTCGTCTTCCGGCTGCTTGTGGATCGCTCCAAAGCCTGAGGCGACGCGCGACGACTCCTCGCAACGGACAAAATCAATTCTCGGACGCAGCACTTCTCAGATAAGGAACCACGCCATGAGCGGCAAGACGGATATCGCCAAGGGTCGGATTAAAGAAGCCGCCGGAGTGCTCGCGGGCAACGATCGGCTCCGCGCCGCCGGAAAGGCCGATCAAGCGACCGGCAAAGTAAAGCAGGCCGCGGGTAAAGCGGTTTCGAAGCTGAAGATTGCCGTTCACACGACGGTCGACAGAGCCATGGCGGCCGGCCGTAAGGCAATGCAAAAGGCGGAACTCTCCGCGAAGAAAGTATGCGATTAAGAAAACCTCGGGGAGAAGAGAAACGCTTCGAGTTCATTGGAACAGATCGAAACGCTCGCTCTTTTGGTCCGCTTCGGACCCGGCAGATTCTGCTTCCTGCGGTTTTCGTTTCTGTTCTCAAGGAATGACGTATGCGTACGATGATGTTGGCAGTGATGACCGCGGCGCTGTTTTGTTCGGCCGCTCCGGCGCAAGCTCAAGTCGGTATCGTGGCCCCGGCGCAAGTAGCGGGCGAAAACGATTGGCGCTACAAGTACCACAACAATCAATGGTGGTACTACACGCCGCAACAACAGTGGATGGTGCACGACGGGAACAACTGGAACGCGCACAATCCCGCGACGGTGAGCTCCGGTTCGGGCGGCGCCTATTTCCAAGGGGGCCAAACCTATCAAACCCCGTATCAAAGCGGCTACCGCGGCAACACGCAGTACGGCAACGGGTACTACAACGGCAACGGTTACTACAACGGGAACCAGTACTACGGCAATCAGTACAACGGCAACCCTTATAACAACGGTTACGGCCAATACTACGGGAACGGCAACGGTTACGGTCAATCGTACGGCAGCGGCTACCGTGGAAACGTCGGCGCCAACATCGGCGGCGCCATCATCGGCCGCGCGCTAGGGTTGGGCTTCTAGTAGTTCACGCACGACCGCTTGGCCGCGTTCCGTAATCGGCTCTCGCGAAGAGTCGTGGAAATCTCTCGACGGTGGAAAGCAGGGACGATTTCCGCCTTCGGCGTTTCGGCTCCGGTCGGACTCCCGTCGCAGAGCCGCATCGAAACATATCACAGGGGAAGGGCTACGATGATCCATCACAAAACTACCGACGAAACCCCAGACGACAACGACACGCACGAGGGAAAATTCGTGCGGATCGCGGGAGGCAAGATCGTCACGAAGTTCGAAGGGGTCGAACACACGCACCGCATGGCGGCCGATGCCAAAGTGACGCGCGACGGCAAGCCGTACAAGATTGAAGATCTGAAGCGCGGCAATCAGTTGCGCATCACGACGCGCAAACACAACAAGGCCTTAGCGGTGGAAATCGAGTGTATCCAAGGAGCCGGCATCGGCCCGACTCAAGGCACGATTTAAAAGCCGCAGCGCGATGATCGGCGTATCGCCGAATCCGGCCGCGCATTTCCAGTATTTCCATCACGAGGATTGAAGATGTATTTCAAGAGTTGTTCCGCGATCGCCTTGTCTCTCTCGCTCGCCGCGCTCGGTTGCAACGACGCGAAGACGACCTCGTCGGCGACCAGTTCCCCGGCCGATCGGGAGATGGCCGATGCCCTGGAGAAGACCAAGATCGCCGCCCATGCGTCGGCCGTCGCCTTTGAAACGCGCCGGGCCGAGTATTCCGTGGCCATGCATCAGCAACTCGCGGCGCTCGACCTCAAGATTGCCGACATGAAATTTCGCGCGACCGTGGCCCAAGGCGAATCGAAGCAAAAACTCAACGAACGACTCGCGGCGGCACAAGTCAAACGCGACGCCGCGGCCGTGCGGCTTGAGGAAGTCAAAACGGCGAGTACCGATCGCTGGGAGAAAGTCCAAGAAGGGGTCGGCAACGCTCTGGCCGACTTGAAGAAAGCGTTTGAATAAACAAGGTTTCGTATCCTACCGATCCGGTCGCAAGACCATTGCCGAGCCGGCCGGTATTTCGTTAACAGAAACGTGTCACCATGATTTCCCTATCGACCATCCTGATCATCATTTTAGTGCTCGCTCTCTTAGGAGCGCTTCCCACCTGGTCGCATAGCCGCAATTGGGGCTACGGTCCCAGCGGCGGCGTCGGCCTACTGCTCACGATCTTGATCGTGCTCTTTCTACTCGGGCGCATCTAAGCGCCGAATTGACTTCTCATTCCCATTGAACGGATGCAAGCGGCATGAAGATCTCGCAAAGTTCGGGCGGTAAGGCAAATGCCGAGCCCAACCGCCATTACGGCACCGTCGACGGCATCTACGGCGACACCGTCGTAACGGTCGGCGATTCGGGGCAACAGCATTCGCATCGAGTGGCCCTCGATTGCGAGCTGTCGTGCTACGGCAAGGCCTGCGAACTATCGGACATTCCGGTCGGCGCGCGCGTGCAAATTGCCGTGCAGCCGGGGGACGAAGACGTCGCCATCAAGGTCGAGTGCTTGCGCACTCCCGGATCGTCTTAGCGCGTCTGCTCACGAAGCTCTCAGGGTGCGGACGACTGCATTCGCTGAGCATGTGACGCTCGGCCGATCGGCGAGCCAGGGCGAAATTCTGCGCGCTCGACGGCTGTGATAAGACTTGCGCCGGCCTTGACTTGCGCCGCGTCGACAGCGGTCGGACCCCTCGTTTTCAACGATTTCCGCGTCATATTGGGAGCCGTGCGGATAAGTAACTGTTGAGAAGCCGGTTCCGTTTCGATTTGCGAGTCTTGATTGCCATGGATGACGCCGAGCGCCGTGCAACGAGGTTATGGACGTTGGCGCAGCCGACGGTGTCGGCATTCGTAGCCTCGGTCGTGCGGGACTTTCGCGACCGGGACGACGTGTTGCAGGAGACCGCGGTCGCGGTGATGGAATCGTTTCCGCGTTACGACGAGTCGCGATCGTTCGTCGGCTGGGCCCTGGGCGTAGCTCGAAATCAGGTCGGCTTGTATCTCCGGCGGCGAGGACGTGAAGTCCACACGTTTGACACCGAAGCGGTCGAGCAATTGGCCGTCGCCTTTGAAAGCATCAAGCCGGAAGAGACGCATGCCTTGGACCACCTGCGTGAATGCTTGCGATTGCTGGAGGGGCGCTCTCAAAAACTTTGCGAACTGCGTTACCAACAAGATCTGAAGCCGGCGGCGATCGGCGAGGTCGTCGGAATGTCGGCGAACTCGGTCGCTAAAGCACTGCAAAGAATTCGCGACCAACTTCGCGGCTGCATTGCACGGAAATCTGCCCTGGCAGGCGGCTAACATGAACGACGAATTCCAAACACTGATCGACGCCTATTTCGACGACGTGCTCTCGGCCGAAGAGTTTGCCAAGGTTAATGCGCTCGCGAAAGAGAGCCCGGAGTTTGCCCGACGGCTGGCTACTGCTTCGCTATTGCACGATCGGCTGCGTACGGAGGTGACGCTCGCCGCCGTACATGGCGACTTCGCCAGTCACTTCGACGGCGAACGAGAGGCCGCGGCGTCGGAGCGGACGACTCTTACTCGGCCGCGGCGGAGGCGTTGGGTGGTAGCTACCATGTTGACGACGGCGGCCCTCGTGATCCTGGGCGTCGTCTTCCAGCCTCACGGCGCCGTAGCCCCGGCCTCGGCCGCGAGTTTGGCGATTGATCAAATGATCGAAGCCGCGGGTCGGCAGATCGATCGCGTGTATCGCATTCGTATCACGGATTTCGGCCCCGGCGGACCTGTGGCGCAAGTGCCCGCCGACCGTGACGGCGTGAAGCCGAATGTGGACGGCGCCGAACTCTTTGTGCGGGGTGATGATCAGTTCGTGCTGGTTCGTCGTTTTGGCGACGGCACGCTGTTTACGACCGGCAGCGACGGCGAAATCGGGTGGGCAGCTCCGCCTAAAGGGCATGTGCATCTCAGCCGCGACGTACGCCGGTTTCGCCGCGCGGTGCCGGGGGAGCGTGATGAGATTCCGTTCCTGGATTTACGGACGGGCCTCGAAGAGCTTCGCCGCGATTACGAATTGAATCTCGTCGCGGCCGATGAGGACGGGGCAGGGGGGAAAGGTTGGAGCCGGCTCGACGCCGACAAGCGTCCGCACGTGCGGGGCGGAGCACAACGCGTGCAGATCTGGTTCGACGCCGCCGGCACCGCCCACCGAATCGCGCTGCAGGGACTTCCGCAGGGAGAGCCCGACGGCAGCCCGCGCTCCGTGGAATTGGAATTGCTCACGCAGCGCGAGGTAAGTCCGAACTTCTTCCACCATGAAGCACATCACGCTCCGGGCCGCCCGATCGCCTGGGAATAGGCAAATGGACACTCCCTTGTTCGTCTTTGAAATTGAGAACCTGCTATGAAACTCGTGGTTCGACGAATCGCGCTCGTTGCGACGCTGATTCCTCTACTGGGTTGCGACGTCTTCGGTCAGCCGCCTGCCGGAGGCGCCAAGATACGCAAACCGTCGATCGCCGATACGGTGCGGGCCAACGTCTATGCCGACAATTCGTTCGTGCTCTACATCAACGGCGAACTGGTTGCCGTCGACTCGATTAAGTTCATTCCGCACAACGTCGTGTCGGTGGATATCTTACCGGCCTACCCGATGACCATTGCCGTGATGGCGCTCGACAACGCCGACCTAAAAACGGGGATGGAGTACGCGAATACGAACATCGGCGACGGCGGCTTCATCTTGAAGTTTGGCGACGGCACGGTGACGAACGCGAGTTGGAAGGCAAAGAAGTTTTCTTGGGGGCCGATCGACGGCGATGCAAAGAACCCGCGCGTCGAAAACATTCCGATTCCGGAGAACTGGTACGCCGTCGACTTCGACGACAGCTCGTGGGGATACGCCAAAGAGTATACGGAAGCCGAGGTTGACCCTAAGCAGCCGTATTTTGACGCCGACTTTCAAGGGGCGAAGTTCATCTGGACCGACGACGTGCGACTCGACAACGCGGTGATCTTCCGCCATGTGGTTGCCGCGCCGCCCGACGGTAAACAGCGTCCCGACTTCCGCAACCTGACGAACCTCGTTCCCGACGGTCCCGGCCCCGGCGGCAAGCGTCCTCCCGGCAAGCGCCCCCCCGGCGGCCCGAAGAAGTAACCGCGATTCCGCGCGCTTGCACACATTTTGAGAGAGCTAGAGGGGAATACTATGCGCATCGCGATCCTATTGGCCATCGCACTGGCGCCGGCCGCGGCGTCTGCCGTTGAGCGTCCGAACATCATCTTCATGCTCGCCGACGATCAAGGCTGGGGAGGCACGTCGGTGGCCATGCATCCGAGCGTCGCATTTTCGAAGGGGAGCGTTTTCCAGACGCCCAATCTCGAAAAGCTGGCTTCGCAAGGAATGCGTTTTTCCGCGGCCTACGCGCCCGCTCCCGTTTGCTCGCCGACGCGCATCAGCATTCAAACCGGTAAGAGCCCGGCCCAATTGCATTGGACGAAGGCCGCTCCGCCCGTGGAAGGACACCAGCTCACCGAACCTCGGTTGATCAAAAGTATTCCGAGCGAAGAACAAACAATTGGCGAACTACTTCGCAAGGCGGGCTATGCCACGGCCCACTACGGCAAATGGCACATTGCCGGCGGCGGTCCGGAGAGCAACGGCTACGACGAGAGCGACGGCGACACGGGGAACGAGAATGCCTATCAGTTCGTCGACCCCAATCCCGTCGACATCTTCGGCATGGCCGAGCGTGCCGAACTGTTTATGGCGAAGAGTGCGAAGGCCGGTAAGCCGTTCTATATCCAAATGTCATGGAACGCGCTGCACGCCTCGGAGAATGCGCTCCAGGCGACGTTAGCGAAGTACGAACGTCTTGCGCAAGGAGACAACGCCAAGCGCGCTACGGTGGCCGCCATCACCGAAGATCTCGATACCGGCGTCGGCCGCTTGATGGCGTCGATCAATCGTCTCGGCCTCACGGACAAGACCTATCTGTTCTACATGTCGGACAACGGCGCGGGCGGCGGCGGAGGCGGTAGTAAAGGTGGCGGCGGCAAAGCAGGAGGAGGAGGAGGCCTCAACGGGGGCAAAGGAGACGTGTGGGAAGGAGGCATTCGCGTGCCGCTCATCGTGCGCGGGCCGGGCGTAAAGCCCAACTCCTGGTGCCACACGCGCGTCGTCGGCTACGACCTGCTGCCGACGTTCTGCCAATGGGCCGGCGTGCCGACGAAGTTGCTGCCGCGCGAAGTCGAAGGGGGCAGCATCGCCGAACTATTGACGCACGATGGTAAGGGAGAGGTGCATCGGCCGCGCGAAGAGCTGGTATTCCACTTCCCGCATTACCAAGGATTAGGCGGCCCGCAATCGGCGATCTACGTCGGCGATTTGAAGTTGATGCACTTCTATGAAGACGACCGCGATGCGCTGTTCGACTTATCGAAGGACATCGGTGAGCGAAGCGACCTTGCTTCCAAGATGCCCGCCGAAGCGGCGCGGATGCGCAAGCAATTGGATGCGTACCTCGCGGCGGTCGACGCGCAATTCGCGACGCCGAATTCGAATTTTGATCCGAGCAAGCCGCTGCCGCCGACTAAGAACGGCGGCGACAAGAAGACGAACCCCAAGAAGACGCCGGGCGGAATGAAAAAGCCCGGCGGCAACAACGGTAAGAAAGCAAAGGCCTCCTCATGAAAACCCAACTCCTACTTTCCATCGCCGTGATGGGCCTGCTGTTCGCCGGCGCTTTTACGGAACAAGTGATAGCGCATCCCGGCCACGAACACGACGCGGGACATGTCGCCATGCCGGCCGGTTCGCGGACTTGGAAGGACGCCTCCGGCGCGTTCGAACTCCAAGCCACGTTTGTTGCGGTCGCCGATAAGGCGGTGCAGCTACGAAAAGCGGACGGCACGCTTATCAGCGTAACACTGGATCGCTTGAGTGCAGTCGATCAACAATGGGTTACGCAACGACAAGCGCAAATTCGTCGGCTGAATACCGAAGGCATTGGCGGGAAGCAGACACCGGTAGAGGTTGCAGCTGACGAAGACGACGCAGAGCCGACCGCTCTCGCGGCGAATGATGCCCCGGCGTCCGCTCGCAAGCCGGGCGAGCCGGAGATCCATTCGCACTTCCAGCCGTTCGCCGAATCACTGAAGCTGCGTTGGGACGACGACTATTACTATATCGGCTCCAACGGCATGCCCGACCATCCGATGATGATCGGCATTCGCGCTTGGCAGCAACAGGTGCCGCTGCCGCAAAAATATTATGACGACAACGCGTGGCGGATCCCGCTGAAGCCCAAGCCCGCCGCGGAGCCGGCCTCGGCTAAAGGACGATTCTTACGCGGCGCCATTGCGTTGGCCGTTAATGGAGTGCCGATCTTCAATCCGCTTAACAATCGCGGCGACGATGCTTACCTCTTTGGCGAACTCGACGAGTGGGGCGGCCACTGTGGAAGAGGCGACGATTACCACTATCACATTGCGCCGGTGCATTTGGAAAAGACCGTCGGTAAGGGCAACCCGATCGGCTACGCGCTCGACGGCTATCCGATCTGCGGGTACGACGAAGCCGACGGCTCGAAGGTGGAGGGGCTCGACTGGCTCAACGGCCACAAAGACGCCGACGGCAACTATCACTACCACGCTACGAAAACCTATCCGTACCTGAACGGAGGGTTCTACGGCGAGGTCGTCGAACGCGACGGACAAGTCGATCCCCAGCCGCGGGCTCAGCCGGTGCGCGAAGGATTACCGCCGCTGCAGGGAGCGAAGATCACGGGCTTTACGACGCCGAAGCCCATGTCTTATTTGCTGACGTACGAAGTCGAGGGCCGAGAAGGTACCGTCGGCTACACGTTGGCCAACGACGGCTCCGTGGCATTTCAATTTACCGACCCGTCCGGACAAAGGACCGATCAGACCTATTCGCCGCGGGCTCGCGGTCCGGGCGGCCTTGCTGGCGGCGCCGGGCGTCCGCTGCGTCGCGGCGACGATCGCCCGCCTCCGCCCGGACAACGTCCGCCGAGGTCTGGGCAAGGACCGCCCCGTCCGCGCGTTGACGTCCCGATGCCGGGCGATGGTGCGGACGACGTTCCGGCGCCGCGAAGCGATCTGCCGCAACTGAAAGTATCGAGTTCAGCATTTGGACCGGGCGAGAACTTTCCCAAGGAGTTCACTTGCGACGGAGAAGGGGTTTCGCCGCCCGTCGAGTGGAGTGGAGCACCTCAAGGCACGAAGTGTTTCGCCCTGAGTTGTTGGCACGTTGCGCCGGATCAGGAGAAATCGTATTGGGTCGTCTACAACATCCCCGGCGATGCGACGAAGTTGCAGAAGAACTCACAAGGCGTCGGTCGGACGGGAATCAACGATATGCGCAAGGCCGCGTATGAACCCATGTGTTCGAAGGGGCCTGGCGTGAAAAAATATCACATCACGATATTCGCACTCTCCACGGAGCCGAAACTCTCTCCGGGGCCGGCCACGCGCGCCAACCTCTTGGCTGCGATCAAGGAAATCACGCTCGCGGAGGGAACCCTTACCTACCAGTATCAGCGAGCGGTGCAGGAATGAGCGGAAGCGGTCCACGTATCCACGCCGCTGGGATCTCGACGATGACCACGCGTATCGGCGTCGGTACCGCGGCATTTCTGGCGATGCTTTTTTTGACGCTTTCCGGTTCGGCGACAGAAGGCTTTCGGCGGCCGAACTTCATCGTCGTCTTGATGGACGATATGGGGTGGCGCGACGTCGGATTTGCCGGGAACAAGTTCGTCGAAACACCGAACATCGATCGGCTCGCGAAGACCGGTTTGGTCTTCACGCAGTCGTACTCCAGCGCACCCAACTGCGCGCCGACGCGAGCTTGCTTGATGTCGGGCCAGTATACGCCGCGACACGGCATCTATACCGTGGTCGATCCGCGGCAGCCGGTCGGCTCGCCGTGGCATAAGATGCTCGCCGCGCATAGCGAGTCGGAACTCTCGACCGACGTCGTCACCATCGCGGAATCGCTACGCGACGGCGGTTATGCCACCGCCTTCTTCGGTATGTGGAACTTAGGTCGCGGCCGCACCGGACCGGTGACGCCCGGCGGACAAGGCTTCGAGCACGTCGTGTTTCCCGAGAACATCGGCTTCGCCAAAGATGCTTACTTTGACGACGAAGGCAATTACCTCAGCGACCGACTCACCGACGAGGTACTCAAGTTCGTCGAGAAGAACCGTGAGCAACCATTTTTTGCGTATCTGCCGGATCACGCCCCGCATGCGCCGTTTGAGCCGAAGCCGGATCTACTCAAGAAATATGAGCAGAAGGCGAAGCGCAATAACGACGGTCGCAATAACCCCGCCTACGCCGCCACGATCGAAGCCGTCGATCAAAACGTCGGCCGGATTGTCGCCGCCTTGGCGAAATGGAACCTCACCGAGAACACCGTCGTCATTTTCACTTCCGACAACGGCGGCACGCAGCAATTCACGGCGCCGCTGAACGGCGCCAAAGGGCAGCTCTACGAAGGGGGCATTCGCGTGCCGCTGGTCGTGTCGTGGTCGGGTCTCAAAAACCCCGGCGGCAAGTGCGACGCACCGGTAACGAGCGTCGATCTCTATCCGACGTTGCTGGAGTTGGCCGGCCTGCAGCCTCCTAAGAACCAAATTCTCGACGGTGTTAGTTGGGTTCCGGCCCTACAAGGCGCCGAGTCGCTCTCGCGGTCACGGCTGTTTTGGCACTTTCCCTGCTATGTCGGTAAAGCGGTGCCTTCGAGCGCCGTGCGAGAAGGAAACTTCAAGCTGATTGAGACGTTTGAAGACGGCGGGCGACGTGAGCTCTTCGATCTGAGCCAGGATCCGAACGAGGAGCACGATCTGTCTCGTGCGATGCCCGACAAGACGGCCTCGCTTTACAACACCTTACAGGCCTGGCAACAGGAAACCGGCGCCGCGATCCCACACGAAGCAAATCCAAAATACGACCCCAAGGCCGAACGCCAATGTGGCCCGGGCGGTCCCGGCGGTGGCCACGGAGGCGGTATGGGAGGTGGACCAGCACGACGCGTTCGGTCGTGAAGTAAGTGAAACTGCGAATGGAAGCGGCGAAAATCCCGACAACAAGGAGGATCTAGCCAACGATTGGAAAGCCTCGCATGACGCACCTCATCGTTTTCAGATAAATCGGGAACAAGAGCCGCTGCGCGTCATCGAGCCTTGCGTCGCGGCCTCGCCGTATCCTCGATCGGTTCCGGTGCGGCGCGCACGTTTAATCGAGTTGCCAAGTCCGTGAGCTTCTTGTCGGCAGCGCCTTCTTCATCGAGCGTCGCTTGCAATAACTTCGCTGCCTGCGCGTGACCGAGCAACTCGGCGTACGTTCGCACGCATCCGTAGCCTGCGATCTCGTAGTGCTCGACGCGTTGCGCGGCTGCAATGAGCCCGACATCTTTCACGCCGGGCTCCGCGTTCTCATGCATCCATTCATCCCCTTCGGCAAGTAACCCCTTCATCGCCTTACAGGTCTTTTCCCCCGGCTTCACTTTGATGAGGTGAAATACCTTTCGCAAACGCTTGACCTGCCCGACGGTTTCGCGACGGTGCGTCAGAAACGCCTTGCGGAGGGAACGCGACGTGGCCGCTTGGGCCATCTTGGGCAGAGCATCCAGCAACTGTTGCTCGGCGCTGAATAGGTCCTGCAACTCGGCAACAAAGAAGTCATGCAGGGTCATGAACTCCACATGAATATCGCCGGTCAGTATCCGTCCCAGATTATTCCACACTCCCCCGACCACCTCGCCTGCCGAGCGAGCGAGCGTTTTGGTCGATGCTTGACCAGATTTACGTCGAGTAGACTTTCGCGGCGATCGTTTCTTCGTTGGCGTTGCCATGTTGTTGTTACCCCTGCGGTTGCGCTAACTTCTCAAGTGATTCGACCAAGCGTCGATTACGCGCAATTCACTGATGCAATTCCGAGGCCGAACTCGTTCGCGCCCGGCCGGGTAGCGCTATTAAGTCGTTCTGGCCGGCGCCTTCGCGCGGACGGGCTTCGGCTTCTGCGGCGGACCTTTCTTGATCGCTTGTCCCGAGTGCGGTCGACGCCGTTTGGAGAGCGACGCGATCTTCACGATTCGATGCGAGGTATAAGAGCGACGTATGGCGTCGAGAATGCGAACGTCGAGCAGTCCTTCGACGCCTGACGGCTCAGGCTTTTTGTTTTGGCGAATGCACTCGGAAAAGTATGTGATCTCCGCCGCTACCTGATCGCGAAGTTTAAACGTCATCGTTTTAGATTTATCACCGCGCGTGATCGTTTGGACGATGTCGCCGTTCCAAGTGAAGGCCGGATTCATCGTCAGCAGCCCTTCCGTACCGACTACGCGGTACTCGGAGATCTTGGTTTGCCCAAAACCGCAAAAGAACGTCGCCATCCTGTCTTTGGGAAAACGCAGAGTGACGGCCACCGCTTCGGGAACTTCCTTAAACCTGCGGTCATTTCCCTGAACGGCATGGGCACTCGCTTCCGTCGGTTCGTCGCGAAAGAGATAACGAGCCGCGTTGAGACAGTAGATACCGATATCTTCCAAGGGTCCGCCGCCAAGATCTAAGTCGACGCGAACGTTATCCGGATCGACTTGCATAGTATGCGTCGAACTGAAGAACTTGGGTTCGCCGATGGTGCCGTCTTGAACGGCTTTCACGGCAGCCAAGTTGCCCGACTCGAAATGCAGTCGATAGGCCGTCATGAGATGCACCTTGGCCCGACGACATGTCGCGACCATCGCTTTAGCGTCGGCGATCGAGTAAGCGAGCGGCTTCTCACACAAGACATGAACTCTTCCGTGAGCGGCGCCCTCCACATAGCGACGATGCTCGCTATTCGGAGTAGCAATGTAAACCGCGTCGACGGCGCCGGACTCGATAAGGTCGGCGTAGGCGTCATAGTGCCACACCGGCGCGGAATACTTGCGACCGAGCTTCGACGCCTTTTTCGCGTCGCCTGTGACGAGCGCCGCGAGCTTGGCCTTGCCGCTCACGTTCGCAAACGCCGGCAAGACGGCCGTTTGAGCGAAGTGCCCTAATCCGACGACCGCAAACCGCACCGGCTGCTTATCCTGTGCTTCGGTGTGAAACAGACGATTGAGAAGCTTCATCGTGGAGATCCATTCTTGTCGCCGACTTGGATGTGTTTCATATTCGTCGCCGTTCAAGGCGTCATCACGACCTTAATACACTCGTCTTCTTTATCACGAAACGTCCGGTAGGCGTCCGGCCCGTCCTCAAGCTTCAGGCGATGCGTGATGATGAATGAGGGATCGATTTTGCCTTCGACTACTTTTTCAAGCAGCGGCCCCATGTATTTCTGCATGTGAGTTTGGCCCATCTTGAATGTGAGCCCTTTGTTCATTGCGGCACCGAGCGGAATGGCGTCGACGTAGCCTAAGTACACGCCCGGAATGGAAACGGTGCCGCCCTTCCGGCAGCAGAAGATCGCTTCGCGTAAAACATGCGGGCGATCCATACGCAACGACATCGCCGTCGACGCTTTGTCGAGTACGTCGCTCAGTTGGCCGGTACCGTGCGCCTCGGCGCCGACGGCATCAATGCACCGATCGGGCCCGCGCCCTTTGGTCATTTCTTGCAGGCGCTCGGGGATTTTGTCGGTTTCGAAGTTGAGGGTCTCGGCTTTACCGTGGGTTTCCGCCAATCGCAGGCGTTCGGGCACGCAGTCGATGGCGATCACGCGACCGGCACCCAGCATCCAAGCGCTTTGAATCGCAAACTGCCCGACCGGACCGCATCCCCAGACGGCCACCGTATCACCGGGCTCGATGGCGCAATTTTCGGCGGCCATGTACCCCGTCGGAAAGATATCGGAGAGAAACAGCACGTGTTCGTCGGCGATTCCGTCAGGAATTGGCAACGGCCCCACGTCGGCATAAGGAACACGTACGTACTCCGCTTGCCCTCCGGCAAAGCCGCCCAGCATATGCGAATAGCCGAACAGACCCGCCGGCGAGCTGCCCATTACCTTTCGGGCGACGTCGGCATTCGGGTTCGACTCGTCGCAGCTTGAGTAGAGCCCCTTTTGGCAGAAGAAGCAGCGTCCGCAGGAGATCGTAAACGGTACGACGACTCGCATCCCGGTTTTCAACTTGCGAACGTTCTTTCCGACCTCGACGACCTCGCCCATGAATTCGTGCCCCAGCACGTCACCCTTTTCCATGGTCGGCATAAGCCCGCCGTACAAATGAAGATCGGAGCCGCAGATCGCAGTGCTCGTCACACGAACGATACAGTCGCTCGGATCTTGAATTTTGGGGTCCGGTACGGTGTCGCACCGTACATCATGGGTTCCGTGCCAACAGATTGCTTTCATCGTCGCGCTCCTTCATCGAATAGCTGAATTCATTGGACCGGATATCAAGTGTCGGCCCGCAACTTTTCAACACTACTTTTTCTTGCGAGGTACCTTAGCGCCCTTCTTGCGGGCTTCACTCAAACCGATCGCAATCGCCTGCTTCCGGCTCGTAACCTTTTCTCCGGAACCGCTTTTGAGCGTTCCTTTTTTCTTCCGGTGCATGGCGCTCTTCACCGATTCCGCCGCCTTGGGTCCGTATTTGCGGGTCTTTTTCTTGGCCATGATTGAAACTCCCGTACGTGGTCACTTTTATGAACACGGCGCACGGATTGTTTCCCGAGCCGACTGGCCGACAAACAACCGAGCGCACAACTGAAGTGAGCCTTTGACGCGACATTCAAAGCGTATATGTCCGGTGGCAGGAGGGTCATGCAACTCACGTGCCTAGCGGGCGTCGAGACGCCCAGCGGCGTTGATTTGCGAGTTGCTTCACGGCCGGCATGCAGCTTGCCTGTTGAGGCCACACGGTCGCAGGTCGCCGTCAACCTTAATGGCGAGCTGCTGCTCGGAGAACCGAAGTAATGGGACGCTCCATTCGTGAAGCAAAAGACGCTTTACGAACAGTTCGCGGGACGACCGAATTCGAAGTTGCAACCGAGATGGCTGAAGACCGGCCGTTCGCTGACGCTTGTCGCGTCAGAATCGGCACGGCCGGTTGGAGCATCCCGCGTGATGCGACGGAGCTATTTCCCGTCGGCGACAGCCACCTGCATCGCTACGCGCAAAGTCTGAATGCCGTCGAAATCAACACTTCTTTCTACCGACCGCATCAAACAAAGACCTATGCCCGCTGGGCGGCAACCGTTCCCGAAAGCTTCCGTTTTGCGGTGAAACTTCCCCGAACGATCACGCACGAAAGCCGGCTCGCGCCGGACTCAGACATCCTGACGAGCTTCTTGGCAGAAGTTTCCGGGCTCTCTTCGCGGCTAGGATGTTTGCTCGTCCAATTGCCGCCGAGCTTAAGGTTCGAGGCACGCGTTGCCGAGTCGTTCTTCATGAATTTGCGTCGGCATGTGGATACGCCCGTCGTCTGCGAACCGCGTCACAAGAGTTGGTTTGGCGAGGAAGCCGGCGAACTGCTGAAAGCACTTAAGGTTGGAAGAGTCGTCGCCGATCCGCTCGCCGACCCACGCGGCGCGACGCCCGACGGCGACCGATCCCTGATTTACGTCCGCCTGCACGGATCGCCGCGAATGTACTACTCGAAATACGATACTCCGCAACTAAAGGCATGGTATGAGCGGCTGCTTGCGTTTTGCGAGCAAGGAAGTTCAGTGTGGTGCATTTTCGACAATACGGCGGAGCATGCCGCCATAGCGAATGCGCTCGAATTACAGAGCTACACTCGTAGCGAACTTACATAGAACGCTTCAAGTACTTGCCCGTTTGGCTTTCTTTTACTTTTGATAGTTTGATGGGCGGGCCCGCAAAAATGATGCGTCCTCCTTCTTCCCCGGCACCGGGCCCCAGATCGATCACCCAATCGCTGCCGGCGACAACGTGCAAATCGTGTTCGACGACGATCACCGTATTGCCCGCATCGACCAAGGCGTCGAGCTGTGCGAACAACCGTTCGACGTCGGAAGGATGCAAGCCGGTCGTCGGTTCGTCGAGCACGTAAAGGTTGTGGCCTCGCTGCTGTCGCTGTAGTTCCGTGGCAAGCTTAATTCTCTGCGCCTCTCCACCGGAGAGTTCCGTAGCCGGCTGACCGAGGCGCAAATACCCGAGGCCCACGTCGCGCAGCACCGTCAATGCATGACGCAACGGCGGTTCTTCCGCGAAGAACTCCCAGGCATGGTCGACCGTCATGCTCAACACTTCGGCAATATTCCGGTCGCGATACCTCACCTCCAGAGTCTTGGCGTTGTAGCGCGCACCATGGCAGGTCGGACATGGCGCGTACACGCTCGGTAAGAACAACAATTCAACGAAGACGAATCCTTCGCCGGAACAGGTCTCGCATCGACCGGCGGCGACGTTGAAAGAGAATCGCCCGGCGTCATACTTCCGTGACCGCGCGGTTTTCGTAGCCGCGAAGAGGCGCCGCACGTGATCGAACAGTCCCGTGTAGGTCGCGAGGTTTGAACGCGGCGTGCGACCAATTGGTCTTTGATCGACTCGCACGAGCCGCTTGATCGACTCCATACCCGCGGTAATTCGTCCACTTGAAGCTGCGGACTCGCTCTGTTCGACCTCGCCCGCGTCATCGTCGTCGGCAGGAAGCTCATGGCCCAATTCCAAGGCGACCAAATCGACGAGCACTTGGCTGACGAGGCTTGATTTGCCGGATCCCGAAATTCCGGTAACCGTCGTCATGACGCCCAACGGAAATGCTACGTCGAGACACTGGAGATTGTTTCTTCTAATTCCGTTCAGGTGCAGCCATCCGCGCGGCGTTCTCGCCGGCCGTTGCCTTGCGGATAGTTGCTCAAAAAGATAACGGCGCGTTTGAGAATCCTGAACCTTAGCCAAGCCTGCGGGCGGACCGCTGTAAAGAATCCGACCGCCATGTTCTCCGGCGCCGGGCCCGACGTCGACAATCCAGTCCGCGCGACGAATGACGTCGATTTCATGCTCGACCACAAAGATGGAGTTGCCTGCGTTCTTGAGTCGCTCGAGTGCCACGAGCAGCGCTTCGGTGTCAGCCGGGTGCAGGCCTGCCGACGGCTCGTCAAGCACGTAGACCACGCCGAATAGATTCGACCGAACTTGCGTAGCTAGGCGCAACCGCTGGAGCTCGCCCGGCGAAAGAGTCGGCGTACTCCGTTCTAGCGCCAAGTATCCCAGTCCGAGATCAAGCAGCACTTCCAGCCGGCCGACTAAGTCGGCGGCGATCCGCTGCGTGACGATCGCCGTTTCAGGATGTTCACGAGAAAGCTGTTTCCAGCCCCCGGCGGAACCATTTGCATACGGCCTCAAGTTCTCGGCAAGGCGACGCAGCGAAAGTCGCGACGTCTCGGTGATATCGAGCCCTGCGAACGTGACCGAAAGCGACTCGCGCCGCAACCTCTTTCCGCCGCAAAGCGTGCAATCGGCGCCCACCATGAATTGGGCTACCCGCTTCTTCATCGAGGCGCTTTCCGTCTTCGCAAACGTCTCTAGTACATACTTTCGAGCACCGGTAAAGGTGCCCATATAGCTGGGCGATTCTTTCCGCTTCAGCGCCGCGCGCACTTCCGCGAGGTCCCATCCCGCATAAACCGGGACGACCGGTTGTTCGTCGGTAAATAGAAGCCAGTCGCGTGTTTTCTTCGGAAGCTCGCGCCACGGCCGGTCGATGTCGTGCCCGAGCGTCGTGACGATGTCGCGCAAATTCTGACCGTGCCAGGCCGGAGGCCAAGCCGCGATGGCCCGTTCTCGAATACTCTTCGTGTCATCCGGCACCATCGAGCGCTCGGTGACATCGTACATCTGCCCCAGGCCTTGGCATTGCGGGCACGCTCCGGCCGGCGTGTTGGGGGAGAACGCCTCCGCATCGAGATGCGGTTGCTTTGCGGGATATGTCCCTGCGCGCGAGTAAAGCATCCGCAGTAGATTAGAAAGCGTCGTCACGCTGCCGACGCTCGAGCGTGTCGTCGGTGAGCCGCGCTGCTGCTGCAGCGCCACGGCGGGAGGCAGTCCTTCAATGTCGTCGACTTGAGGCACTCCCAACTGGTGAAACAGCCGTCGTGCGTAGGGAGCGACCGACTCCAGGTATCGCCGTTGAGCCTCCGCGTACAGCGTGCTAAATGCCAGCGATGATTTCCCCGAACCCGATATGCCCGTGAAGACGACCAGTGCGTTGCGCGGAATTCGGACGTCGATGTTCTTGAGATTGTGCTCTCGAGCGCCTCGAACCGTAATGAAACCTTCGTCATGCGGCATGGAATTGTCGTCGTTGGAGTTGCTCATTTGGAACGGATCGCGGAGTTGCTCTAGCCGCCGGCACGATCGACGTGCGGTCGCTCATCGGGGTGCGCCATCTGGGTCACTTCCTGTTTGATCTCCGCGACCTGCGGATGCACTTCTTGAATGAGTTGATGTTCCTCTCGGGACAATGCCTCGATCCGCCGGCCCTGTTGTTGTAATGCGTCTAACAGGCTGTTCTGCGTTTTGCCGAGCCGGTACATCCAGAGGAAGCAAACGAGCCAACAGGCGCCGAGCTTGGTGATCCAAAACGATAAACCATCGTAAAAGCTTGCGGTCTTGAGGGCTCGCGGTAAAGCGTCGAAAAGAAGGAAACGCACGCAAATGACGCGCCCGGTCCCGCGCAGGTCCAGACGTCCAGGCATGTGGTTTGCTCATTGCTCCGACCGTTTCATTTGTGATTCCGACATTCCTCGAGAGCGTTCAAAGCCATCCATGCTGTACTACGCAAACATTCCGCGGGCGGCGTTGTTTCTGACGGTTGGCCTCTTAACGAGCGAGTTGGCCGCCCTTGAACCGGGTTCGCGCGGTCTGCCGAAGACTTTTGTGCCGGTTGATACCGCGCGGTTGCAAGGCTCACCCAATCCGCTGCCGCTGAAGGCGCAGCGCGTTTTCGAAAAGTTGGAATTCAAGCGTCCCGTCGAACTCACTTTCGCCCCCGACGGATCCGACCGGATCTTCGTCGTCGAACAACAGGGTACGATTCGTGTTTTTAAGAACGACCCCGCGGCGCAGCAAGCAGAGATATTTCTTGATCTTCGCGACGTGACGCTGCGTGAAGGAAATGAGGAAGGTCTATTGGGGTTGGCATTCCACCCGAAGTTCAAGACGAACGGAAAGTTCTATGTCTACTATTCGACGAAGCCGCGATCGTCCGTCATCGCCGAGTTTCAGGTATCAAACGATCCGAACAAGGCCGATCGTAATTCGGAGCGTCGACTGCTCGTCATCAAACAGCCTTATGAGAATCACAACGGCGGCAGTATTCAGTTCGGCCCCGACGGCTTTCTCTATATCGGCATGGGAGACGGCGGGCTTCGTGACGACCCGCACGAGAATGCGCAAAATCTCGGCTCGCTACTAGGAAAGATCCTCCGAATCGACGTTGATCATCAGCACGGCGGACTTCCCTATTCCGTTCCCAAAGACAACCCGTTTGTCGATCAAAAGGACGTATGCGGCGAGATCTGGTCGTACGGACATCGCAACATTTGGCGACTCGGATTCGATCGCAAGACCGGCGATCTTTGGGTCGGCGAAGTGGGGCAAGACCGGTTTGAAGAAGTGAACCTGATCGAACGCGGAGGAAACTACGGTTGGAATATACGGGAGGGGTTGCATGATTTTCAGCCGAGTTCGCCGGCAAAAGACAACCACCTCATCGATCCGCTCGCGGAATACTTCCACGGCGAAGGACAGTCCGTTACAGGAGGCTTCGTTTACCGAAACCCGCGGCTTCCGGATTACGACGGGCTTTATTTTTGTGCAGATTATCTCAGCGGCAACGTATGGACGTTGAAGCTCGACGCTTCGCGTCGCGTAGCAGAACGACGACAAGTTGCGCGGACGGAACTACAAATTGCCGCCTTCGGCCGCGATCAACACGACGAGATGTACCTCTGCGCCTTCGATGGCGGAATCTACCGACTCCAAAAGCGCGAGATTGACGCGACAGCGATCCGCCGTGACTTTCCGAAGACGTTGACGGATACGGGACTCTTCACGTCAGTCGAGAAGAACGAGCCCGCGCCGGGACTCATTCCGTACGAACTGAATATTCCGTTCTGGTCGGACTATGCCGAGAAAGATCGCTACTTGGCGCTTCCCAAAGCAGGCGAGGTGGAATTTAAGGAAAACGAGGCTTGGACTTTTCCCGTCGGCACCGTGCTGGTGAAGACGTTTTGGATGCATCAAGATCGCACCACGATGAAAGATGCGCGTCGACTGGAAACGCGACTCCTTGTGCTGAGTAACGAAGGCTGGAACGGCTACACGTATGTGTACGACGACGATGAAAAGGAAGCCCGGCTAATCGACGATTCAGTCGTCAAGTCGCTGGAGATCAAGACTCTGTCCGGACCGTTAAGCCAAACGTATTACTTTCCTTCCCGAACCGATTGCTTGACGTGCCACACCAAGCAACATGGGTTTGTGCTCGGTCTGGAAACCGCCCAACTGAACCGTGTTGAAAAGTATGACGGAGAGTCGGAGAACCAACTCACGCTTTTCAACAACCTCGGCATTTTTAAGAAACCGATCAGATCGGCGCCGGATGAACTCGACCGCTTTCCAGATTGGGGCTACGGCAACTTCAATCGGGACGGTGAGGATTCTTCACGCGGTCCCAACAAGGAGCCCCATGGCGACGTGGCGACGCTGGCCCGCGCTTGGCTCGACGTGAATTGCTCGATGTGCCACTTGCCCGATGGAATCGCGCCAATGAAGCGAGACTTCCGTTTCGAGACGCCCCTGGAAAAAATGAACGCTATCGACCAGCCGATCGGCCAAAAACGAAGACGTCTCGATCACGCGCGAATCGTCGCACCCGGCGATCCGCTGAATTCGGAATTACTGGCACGTGTGGGCCTTCGCGGGCCTTATCAGATGCCGCCGCTAGCAACGCACTATGTCGATCCGCACGCGTATGAGATCTTGCGACGATGGATTTCCAATCTACCGCCGAAGTCCAAGTAGACGATTCGTGTTCCATTTCGTTCGAAAGCAACTCAGCCTCTTGCCCGCTTCGACCCGGACAACAGACACGGCTCATCCAACTGCAGGAGTCGCATGTTCCTATTCTTTTCCAATCGTGCAGGCTGCCTGGGATCGATCGTCATTTCGGTTTTACTAAGCGGCCTTCTAATACTCGCGGTACGCTCGTGCGGATAGTGTACGTCTACGATTAGTGCCGGCTTCCATTCAGCAAGCTTGCCGGGGCCGCAGTCACTCGGCATTTCGCCTTGATGATTTGGTCGTAAACGTAACGCGGGCATGTCCGGTCGACTTGTGCCGACGATACGAGCAGTCCGAACCCATGGTACGAAACCTCCTTTCGAGGCCAACCGGGTCGACTACCCGGTAAGCTCACGAATTAGGCGCCGCACACTCGACAATCGAGAGGCAACCTAACGGACGGATTCGGCAGGACTTAGAGAAAGTCGGGGCGACAGGACGCCATTGGACCTTTTTCTGGCAGGCTTCGCGACTTGGGAAGGGTTGGCTCGTAACCGGATCGTCGCGTTGTAGTCGACATCGCCTCCGCCCGTTGTTTGCTCTGGGCGGAAAACGGCACTGCGACGGCGAAGCCTTTAACATCACCAACGGCGATTTCCACCGCTGGGAACATCTCTGGCCGCGTCCGGCCGAATCTTCCACCTCCCCTTCGCGCCGCCGCTGCGCATGCCGCTCACCCTATTCATGTCGGACAAAGAACCGCTTTGGCGAAGCATCGTCCAGAAGTACAATCTCGTGGAATATTCGTTCCAAGATGGCGCATCATGGCCATTCGCGGAGGCCATCTTCAACATCAAGTACGACGTGACGTCGGACACGACCAAGGCCGGGCGGTTGGGATTTCATGAGGTGGTGGATACGAATGCGATGGTCGTTCGGCTCATGGATGATTTTCAGCAGCGGCGATTTATCCCTGCGTTTGAGTAAGCCGGGAGTATCGGAAGCGTAATCTGCTTGGGTTCACGTCGCGATGTTCGCGAGGAGACTGCGATGGCGGGACGGACGGGCGGCGAACTAATTCAGGATTTCCTCGCGACCTACGAAATTCCCTTCGTGTTCGGAAATCCGGGGACCACGGAGACGACGTTTCTGGCAGCCGTCGCGGAGTCCGGAGCGACCTACGTTCTATCGCTGCACGAATCCAGCGCCGTCGGCATTGCAGCCGGCTATGCGATGATCACGGGCAAGCCGTCGATCGTCAGCCTGCATACCTATCCCGGCCTGGCCAACGGCATGTTCAACATGCGCAACGCTCTGATGTCCGGGGTGCCACTGCTCGTCATCAATGGCCAGCAGGATTCGCGGTTTCTCATTCACAATCCGGTCCTCGGAGCACCAAATACACGGCTTGCCGAAACCGCGACCAAGTACGCATATGAAGTGACGCGTGCGGACGATCTCGCCATAGCGCTGCAGCGCTGTTACTTGCAGGCGAGACTTCAGCCCTCAGGGCCGGTCTTCCTGTCGATTCCCATGGATTTCCTGCTGGAGCGAACCGAAAGCACGGCATTCAAGAAGACACGACTCATTGAAGACGCGGTGCCTCGCTCAATCGGGGATGTGTCGCGCGCCCTGAAGGCGGTTCCCGCGGGAAAGCTCGCCATCGTTTGCGATTATGCCGTTGGCGCTGCGCATGGGGTCGACGCCGTAAGCCGCGTGGCAACGGCACTCGACGCCGACATATACGCGGCACCATTCCATGTTCAGGGCACCGTCAATCCGTTGCACCCGAACTTCCGTGGTCAGCTTCCGCCGACGACGAAGAAAATCAATGAAACGCTGCGCCGCTATCACACGCTGCTGTTGATCGGCGAAAGGATCGATACCTTCACCTACGATGGATGCGCCGCGATTCCGAGCGAACTGCAAGTGATTCAAATCGCCCCGGCAGCTAATCAGCTTGGGTTCGATTATCCCTGTGACATCGCCGTGCTCGGCGAAATCCAAGCAACGTTGGAGGCGCTGGCAACTGCGATTGGTGCTCCAACCACGCTTTCGGGCGATCGCACCGCCGATCTGTCGGCTCTGGAAGCGAAGTACTCGACCTCCGGCAGGCATCCGAGCGACGCTCTGATCCTGGGTGTGTTACGGCATCTCGATCAGGCAACCCACGTCATTACCGAGGGATCTTCGGAAGACGCGATTGTACAGGACATGGCGGTTCGCCTAGGTTTTCGCAACGTTCACTTCTCGCCGCGTGGTGGAGGACTGGGCTGGGCCATGCCGCTGGGCGTAGGTATCGGGCTGGCGACCGGAAACCCCGCCGTCTGCTTCGTGGGCGACGGCGGCAGTTTGTTTTCGATTCATGCGATTTGGACGGCAGCCAAGCACGCCATCCCCGCGATTTTCGTCTGCTTTGTGAACCATGAATATCGACTGCTGAAAGACTTGTGGTGTGGCGCCATGGGGACGACGATGGCAGCCACGCGCTTCGTCGGAATGGATTTCAACAATCCGAACCTGAACTTGCAGTCCATCGCGGAGGGCTTTGGCGCCCGCACCGAGAAAATCGAAACCCTTGAGACGATCGGTAAAGTCCTCGATCGCGCACTCGCGCATCGGGGGCCGAGCTTCCTCATCATCGATCGTGAGCCCTGACCCGTGCCGACGTGCCCCGCCTTAATGCGCAATCCGTAAAGGAGACAGGATGGCATTCTCATTCTGGTGTTCGCGCGGCGCTGAAGCGCCGATTTCTATCCCTGCGATCGGCCTGGAACTGTTTGTGCGCCTGCCGCCGGAATCCAGCGACGGCACGATGACCGTAATCGAAACGATCAACGCGCCGGGATTCGGTCCGCCGCGTCATCGACATAACGAAGTGGAGGTGTTTCGGGTCCTTGAAGGCCGTTACCTCTACGAGGTCGATGGCAATCGCTTCCATGCGGACGTTGGCGATCTTGTTAGCGTTCCAGGAGGCGCCGAGCACGGATTTGTCAATGTTACGAATCGACCGGCCCGCCAGCTCGTCATGATCCTGCCTGGTCTCGATGCCGCTCGCTTCTTTACCGACTTGGCCGGTGTGATGAAAAACGGCATTCCAGATCAGCAGGCGCTCAATAACTTTGGTCGTCACTGGAAGGTCGAATTCCTCGGACCACCCTTGAAGCTTTCCGACGATCAATGAACCGCCGTGCTGTTGAAGGCTACTCTGCCGAGTCTTGGCGGAAGAACTGGAGGTTCTTTGTCCTCAGGAGCACGATCGGGTAGGCCATGGTCGCGGTGCCGATCACGGCCGAAAGGATCGCGTCGTTGGTATTGAGGACACCGTCCACCCACGCTCCGTAATACACCCAGCCGGCGATCGGGTAGAAGAGCAAAACAGCCGTGAAAAGGCCCGGCGAGTTGATTCGCGTCCACAGAAACGGCAAGACGTGAAAGAAGGTGGCGTTGACGAGCATGAGTGCCGGAAACGCGAGCGAAAACCACGGCTCCCGCCACCCGACGCCCGCGGAGCACACGCCCAGCACGATCACGATGGCATTGGCAATGAAGAAGGTGTTCCACTCGACCGGGAGCTTGAGCACCCGCCGGGCCCAGTCCCGCCAGTTGTACTCGTACTCCTCAAGCATATGAAGCGCGTACGCGGCGGTCGCCAGCCACAGGAGGTACTCATGAGTCATCGGTGGGTCGTGGCTCGGGGAAGTGTGGTTCACTCTTTAGTGAATTGTCGTCTCGCTCTGGCCGCCAAGACGATGCCGTTCGATAGGAGGGCTGGTATGGGCGCGGAGTTCGTGGCTGCGAAATGAAGGCGGATTGCCGGCTTACGTTGTCGTTGGCACTCGAAGTGAATCGGCCCTCATGGCGATCAGTTGGTACTGCGCGACGACGGCATCGCCCGCCTGGCCGAGTACGAGGTCGTTCGGGCCACGGCGTTAGCAACTTTTCCTGGATCGGAGCGACACACCGAAGCCGATTGCCTGCAAAAGAATTTACGGCAGAAAAGTTCAAATCCCGCCAACAGTCGCTAATGCAACCACTGGCGGGATTTGATGTTGCGAACAAGTCGGGGCGACAGGATTTGAACCTGCGACCTCTTGCACCCCATGCAAGCGCGCTAGCCAGTCTGCGCCACGCCCCGATGTTTCGCGTCGGTCGGCGGCCGCGGGGGCCGGGGAGCCGATGCGAAGTCCTAGAGTATGGCAGATCGGGCAATTGAGTTCAACGCCTCTCCGACGACGGCGAACATGCGATTCACGGCGTTTCCGGTGCGCCGCCAACGGCCAGCGAAACGGCGTCGCGGTGCGCCTTCGTCGCCGGCATTGCGCGGCGTTGTGCAATCGCGTAGCGCGGACAAATCCGTACGACAGGGGCATGCGTTGCTTGTATTGTTGAAGAACGCCCTCCGGTCCGTAGCCCGCCGACTTTCGTCGCCCAACCTTTTCGCATAGGCCTGCCATGAGTCACTTGCTCCGCGTATTGAAGTCGCTGCGTTTCGCACCCCTCGCAGGCATCGCGTTGGTCGCAACCTCATTGATTGCACTATCGGCAAGTGCGCTGGACCGGTTGCCGTACAACCATGCGGGGCTGGCGGTCGATCTCGGCGTCGGGCTTTGGGCTTGGCCGATCCCTTGCGATGCCGACGGCGACGGCGATTTCGATCTCGTGGTTTCCTGCCCGGATAAGCCGTCGAACGGCATTTGGATTTTCGAGAATGCGACCGGCGACACGGCGAAGAACAAATTCCCGGTGTTCAAGCCCGGCAGGTTCGTCAGCAAGACGACGCACTACGTTTTGCCCAGCTATACGGACGCCGGCATGCGCGTCCTCACGCCGGGCGCCGAGTATCCGAACTTTCTTAAGACGGGCCTCGAAGAGAAGAAAGCGCTCGGCGTGTCGTCGAAGTTCTACAAACCGAAAGGTCCGGCGACGAAGGGACCGAAGATGCGGCATAACGAGTGGCGGTATGCCGATTACGACGGCGACGGCGCGCTCGATCTGGTCGTCGGCATCGAAGACTGGAGCTATTACGGCTGGGACGACTCATGGAACTCCGAAGGGAAATGGACCGACGGTCCGCTGCACGGCTTCGTCATGCTGCTGCGCAATACCGGATCGAACGACGCGCCAAAGTATGCGGAGCCGGTGAAAGTGAAAGCCGGCGGCAAACCGGTCGATACGTTCGGTTGCCCGACGCCGAACTTTGCCGACTTCGACGGCGACGGCGACCTCGACCTCTTGTGCGGCGAGTTTCTCGACGGCTTCACGTACTTTGAAAATGTCGGCTCGCGGACGAAGCCCGAGTATGCGAAGGGGACGGAAGTGCAAACGGACGACGGCCGGCGGCTCGCGATGGACTTGGAAATGATCGTCCCCGTAGCATTCGATTGGGACAAAGACGGCGACTTCGATCTCGTGGTCGGCGATGAAGACGGTCGCGTCGCGCTCGTGGAAAATACGGGCAAGCTCGGCGACGGCCATGCGCCGCGCTTTCATGCGCCGCGGTACTTTCAACAAGAGGCCGATACGCTCAAGTGCGGCGCGCTCGCTACGCCGGTCGGCTGCGATTGGGACGGCGACGGCGATACCGACGTCGTCAGCGGCAACACGGCCGGCTATATCGAGTTCTTCGAAAACCTGAGCGGACCGAAAGCGGAAAACCCGAAGTGGGCCGCGCCGGTGCGGCTCAAGGCGGGCGGCAAAACGTTTCGCGTGATGGCCGGCCCGAACGGCAGCATTCAAGGACCTGCCGAAGCCAAGTGGGGTTACACGACGCTCAACGTCGCCGATTGGGACGGCGACGGTCTGCAAGACATCGTCTTCAACTCGATCTGGGGCAAAGTCGAATGGCTGCGGAATGAAGGGACTCGCACTTCGCCGAAGCTTGCCGCGCCGCAGCCGATCGAAGTCGAGTGGCCGAGCGCTCCGCCGAAGCCGGCTTGGACGTGGTGGCAGCCGCAGGGGAAGTCGCTCGTCACGCAATGGCGCACCACGCCCGTGCTGCACGACTTCACCGGCGACGGTCTCGTTGACCTCGCGATGCTCGACGTCGAAGGATACTTCGCGCTCTATGAACGGGCCAAACAAGGAAGCAAGCTCGTGCTGCTCGCGCCGCGGCGGGCCTTTTGCAACGAGAAGGGAGAGCCGCTCCGCCTGAACGCCGGCGTCGCGGGCAAAAGCGGACGACGCAAACTCTGCGCGACCGATTGGGACGGCGACGGCCGAGTCGATCTACTGCTGAACTCTTCCAACGCCGACTTCTTGAAGCAAGTTGCCGGACCGAAAGATCAGAAGCCGGGGCAGGGGACCGACGCCGACGGCAAGCCGGTGTGGTACTTCCAGCATGTCGGCGCGCTGGCGGAGAAGAACATCGAAGGGCACGACGTCAGCCCGGCCACGGTCGATTTCGACGGCAACGGCATCCCCGACTTCCTCGGCGGGGCGGAAGACGGGCGTTTCTACTACTTGAAGAACCCGCGAGTGAAGTAGCTGCGGGAAACGATTGTCGACCTGCGGTGCGGCTGCGTAAACTATCGGCGTTTGCTCCACATCGCATCCGCCTCGGGTCACGTCATGAAACAGCTGCTCGTTTGCTTCACCTCACTCGCCTTCACTTCCTACGCTATTCTTTCTGCCGCCGAACCGCCGAAACCTGCGACTGTGCCGGCATCCGCGCCGAACACTCCGGTCGCCGCGCCGATCATCCCGCCGACGCAGGCCGATGTGCGCTACGGTGAGCATGAGCGGCAGGTGCTCGATTTCTATCAAGCTAAGTCGGATAAGCCGACGCCGCTCCTATTCTTTATTCACGGCGGCGGTTGGGTCGCGGGCGATAAAGTCGGACGGACCGGCGCGAGCGTCAAGCAGTACCTCGCGGCGGGCATCTCCGTCGTCTCGATCAACTATCGCTACTCCTGGCAGGCGCAGCTCGCAGGCATTAAGCCGCCGGTGAAGGCGCCGCTGGAAGACGCGGCTCGGGCCTTACAGTTCGTCCGCAGCAAAGCGAAGGAATGGAACATCGACAAGCAGCGCATCGCTGCCAGCGGCGGTTCGGCCGGCGCGTGCTCATCGCTCTGGCTCGCCTTTCACGACGACATGGCGGACCCGCACAGCAGCGATCCGATCGCGCGCGAATCAACGCGACTCCTGACCGCCGCGGTCGTCGGGGCTCAAACCTCGCTCGACCCGCAAGAGTTGCTGGAGTGGACTCCCAATAGCCGCTACGGCGGCCATGCCTTCGGCTTTATGGACCCGAACGATACGAAGACGCGCGACACGCGCTTCGCGGAGTTCGCCAAGCATCGCGAAGAACTCTTGCCGTGGATCAAAGAATATTCGCCGATCGGCCTCGTCACGGCCGACGACCCCGCGGTTTATCTCATTTACTCCGGCAAGCCGGGCCTCGGCGAAGCGCAAAGAGACCCGACGCACACGGCCAACTACGGCGTGAAGCTACAAGAGAAATGCCGTAGCGTGGGCGTGGCGTGCGAACTCGTTTATCCCGAAGCCCCGGACGTCAAGCACGCAACGATCGACGATTATCTGATCGAGGCGCTCACGGCACCGGCGAAACCAGCGTCGAACTAACAAGGTGAAACGCCTGCGTGGAGGCGCCCATGGCGCGGTACCTTATCGCCGTCGGTTGGCTCGCCATACTGATGGGGGCTGCATTGATTCCACCGGTGCTTTTGGCGTCGGCGGCCGGCACCGCGGAATCATCACTCGGCGTCGCGATCGTCTCCGTCGGCGGCATGTTGATCCTGGGTGGAATCGCAACCGTCGTGTGGGGCGGACGTCACCGATCGGGCTCCGGCCTGCCGAGCGGCGTGCGCATGGCGATTGCGGCGAACGTCCTGTTTCTAGCCTTCTTTGCTTTGGAACTGAGTGACCGGCTGATCGAGCGCAACGGCAAGCTCTTCTACTGGAGTACGTTTCTCCTACCGCCGGCCTTGGCGCTGTTCTACGGCTTGCTCACAGCCCGGCCTTGGGCCTGGCGCACCTCGCGTGGAGCGGCCGCGCTCGGCGTCGTGTGGTTCTTGGGATTTCTCGTACTGATTCCATTCGCGCACTTGGAAACGGAAGGAGTTCCGGTTCCTTGGCAAGGCAGGCTTTACATGTCCGCGGTCACCCTCACGTTCGCTGCCGTCCTCGCCGCCGCCTATAGGGCCCTCGGTCGGCCCGAGACGCGCAGCTACTTTGGAGAGATGCATCGTCAAGTAGCCGTCGATCGATAAGAATTGCAACCGAGACTTGATGCAAGCAACGCGAAGCCCTAACGCACCCTCATGAAGACCTTCATCGCACTGTATCGCGGCATCAACGTCGGCGGCAACAACTCCGTGAAGATGGAGTCGCTGCGCGCGTTGCATGAGAAGCTCGGGCATCTTGCCGTGCGCAGTTACATTCAAAGCGGCAACATCGTCTTCTCCTCCGCAAAGTCGGCCGCCACGCTGTTGCCGAAGCTCTCGGCCGAGTTCGCCGAGGAGTTCGGCTTCGATGCGAAGGTCGTCATCGTGCCGGCCGATCGGTGGAGCAAGATCATCGACAACAATCCCTACTCGAAGCATGCCGCCGCAGATCCGAAGAAGGTGTCGGTGGGCGTATGCGAAGGCGAGGCGGACGCCCAAGGACTAAAGACCTTGCTCGCGAAGACCGGCGGACGGGAAGCGTTCGTCATCGGCAAAGGCGTGGTTTACTTGCACGCGCCCGACGGATTCGGAACGTCGAAGTTCGCGGCCGGCATGGAGCGGGCCGCCGGCGTGCCGATGACGGTGCGCAACTGGCGCACGGTTGAGGCGATCTGGGATCTGGCGAAAGCCGGCGAGGTAAAACGCGCGTAAACTGCTGGCGCGGTCGCGTTGCTTGCCGTCAGGATCGACCGTTGTAAGATCAGTACGTTGCCACAGAACTAAATGCCGCCGGAGGTTTGCCATGCGATTCTTGGTATTCACGATCGTCGCGTTGTTGCTCTGCACCTCCGGCGCCGTTGCGGAAGAGCCGATCACGACGGAAGAAGCGGTCAAAAGAGTCGGCGAAGAAGTGTCGGTGAAAATGGAAGTGAAGAAGGCGGCCGTGCGCGGCGCGGTCGGCTTTTTGAATTCGGAAAGCGACTTTCGCGATCCGAAGAACTTCACGATCTTCCTCGGCGGCAAAATCCTCACGCAAATGAAAGATGCGGGCATCGCCGACCCGGTCGAACACTTCGAAGGGAAGACCGTGATCGTAAAAGGGAAAGTTGCGCTGCGCAACGAACGCCCGCAGATCGCGCCGGCCGATGCGGACGATATTAAGCTGTCGGAGTAATGGTCGGCGCTATTTAGCCCGCCGTCGGCGACGGCGGGCGCCCCCGGTCGCCGACCGGGGGCTAAATATGGTTAAGCCATTGTTGCCAAAGCCGGCGCACCGCGCATGAAGAAAACCGTTGCCGCCGCCAACCCTGATGCGTATGTCGCGGCTCTTAAGGGGTGGCGGCTCGAGTGCGTTACCAAGCTTCGAGCCGCGGTTTGCCGCAGCGCGAAACTCGAAGAAGTGATCAAGTGGGGACATCTCGTCTACTTTTCGAACGGGCCCGTGCTGCTCATTCGTGCCGAAGAAGAACGCGTGCTCTTCGGTTTTTGGCGAGGTAAGCGTCTGCGCGAGATCGAACCGCGTCTGAAACCGGGTGGAAAGTACGAGATGGCCACGCTTGTGCTTGGCGAGGACGACGCGATCAGCCCGACGATCGCACGCCGTTTAGTCAAAGTGGCGGTCGCGCTGAACCAGACACTCGGCGACCCGACGAAGATCGGCTGACGACGCCTGCTATCACGTGCGGGTTTCCGACAAAGCGCGCACGAATCGCGTGTTCGCGCATCGACGACCATCTTCGACCGGCGTCGAGATGTCGACGACGTTACGCCCTCTTTCCGCGGTTTCTGTTCGAGCGACGGCCCCGAAAGAGGCGGCTCACGTAGGAGTTGTGGGTAAGAGCTGAGGGTCCTAGCGAACGTCTTGCCGGTGAAATCGGTGCGCGTAGTTCGGCGCGAAGCAGTCGATGTACCCCGCACAAGCGATTGCGCCGGAGTGCGTCGCAGAATGCCGACAGGTCCTCACGGAAGAGGCGATTCGATGAAGACTGCCTTGCGTTATTTCTTGGCTGCGCTCGCGGCCCTATTTGCGTCGACGTCGATCGCCGGAGCGCAGGACGTCGGTGCAACAGTACCGGAAGAGCTGAGTCTGACCGCTCCCTACAGTCGGCTCGTTTCGCGGCAAGACGGTGAGCAAGAAGATCCGTTTACTCTCGTCGCCAACGGCTCATACGATTCGTTCCCGCGACTTAAGACGAGTGCGTCGCTGCTGTATTTGCAGCCCGGCTCCGGAAGCTTGGAATACGGCACGCTCGTCTATCCGTTTCCGGCTGCTTCACCGCACTGGGAAAACCAAGCGATTCGGCCGAACTTCGCGCCGGCCTTCGACCTCGGTGTGAGCTATTTGGTGCCGGAAACCGGCAACGATCTCCGCACTTCGTGGACGCATCTGGATAGCACGTCGAGCGCGTCGTTCGCGGGCAACGCCGTCACCAACTTCGCGGGTCCTTCGTATCTTATCGGCCCGGGCGGCAGCAACTACAACTTGGGAAGCGGCAGCGTCAACTTCCGTTACGACGCAGTGAACTTCGAGGCGGGCCATCTGTTTCGCGCCGGACGACCGTTTCAGGTACGCGTATTCGGCGGCGTGCAAGCCGCCTCGATTCGTCAGAACCTGAGCACGGCGTTTGCCGACTCCGGCAGCGCCGACGCCCATTCCGACGCAACGAACTCGGAGTTCGCCGGAGCAGGGCCCCGATTCGGCGTGAACGCCCAGTACAACCGTCCTCATCTCCAATTCGTCGGCGAGATGGCGGCCGTGGCGCTCATCGGCACGCAGCAGACCCGAATGGACTTCAACACCATCTCGACGCTGCTACCGGCGGGCAACCCGCAATCGTTCACGTCGCCGAACGCGACGACGATCGTGCCGGGGCTCGACTCTCGCTTGGGCACCGCCTATTCGTTCCGCCTGGGACCGGGCATCTTCAAGATCGAAGCCGGCTACCAAGCCATGATCTACATGGACGCGATCAATTCCTACACGTTGACGCAAGTGGCGACGCCGCCGGTCATCGGCGGCGTGGGCGTGTTCTTCGCCACGGCCGAGCACCTGCAAAACAATTTCACGGCGCACGGCCCGTACTTGTCGACGAGCTTCGCGTTTTAGTTAGCCCGCCGTCGGCGACGGCGGGCGCCCCCGGTCGCCGACCGGGGGCTAAATGGGGAACGGCTTTAGCGACTCTTCGTCGAACGGTTGATCTTGCGCGGCTCCAGCGGCGTCATCGCCGGCAGCAGGATGATTTCGGCGGCGAGCGGCTGCGTCTCGACGACGGCGATCGACGGCTTCCGGTATGTCCAGCCGCTGGTTTCGCCGGGGTTTACGAAGAGCCGGCCCGCCGTGTCGCGATCGATGGCCGGCTTGTGCGTATGGCCGTAGATCACCAGGTCGGCGCCGTCGTAGTCGTTGTGCAGCAGTTCGAATTGGTGCGTAACGAGAATCTTCGTGCCGTCGGCGGCGCGGAACCCGAGCGGCGGGTCGCCGACGGTGCCGACGATCCGCAGGCCGCCGGTGAGCCCGAGCTTGTTCCCTTCGTTATCGCCGAAGCAGCCCAAGAGCGGGCACTGCAACTCGCGCAGCACCGGAATGACGAACGTCGACACGAAGTCGCCGGCAAACACGACCAGCTCGCACTCGCGACGATTAAACTCCGCAACGGCCGCGCGAGCGTGATCGAGGTGGTCGTGAATGTCGGCGAAGATTCCGAGACGCATGTTAGACGAGAAGGGGGAGGGCGGAGCGGGGAAGGAAGAACAACGACAGCGCAACTCAGCAAGACTTCGATCTTAGGTCTTTCGTCGCCAGTCTCCGGTCTCCAGTCTCGCGTCTTCGGTCTCTCTTTACCATCCCGCCGCAGCTCCATCGGTGCGGCATTCGCTCGCGCCGTGGAGCGTGTTGTTTTGGCGGTCGATCCAAATGCCCTGGTAACCGCCGAAGCCGCCCCGCGTTCGAGTGACTTGGTGCCCAAGACGGCGCAGTTCGGCGACCGCTTCGTCGCTGATGCCGCTCTCCACGTCGACGTTGCCGCCACCGGGCGATTGCGGTTCGCCGGTCGGCGTGGCACTGCCGACATGGCGCACGCGTGCGGCGTCACCGGCCGCTTGGGGATTCAGACCGAAGTCGATGATGTTGATCAGGACCTGCACATGCCCTTGCGGCTGCATGTCGCCCCCCATCACGCCGAAGCAAAAAACGGGCTCGCCCTCCTTGGTGACCATTGCCGGAATGATCGTGTGAAACGGTCGCTTGTGCGGGACGAGTGCGTTGGGATGCTTCGAATCTAGCGAGAAGAGCGCCCCGCGATTTTGCAGCGCGAAGCCGAGCTCGCCGGCCGTCCGTTGCGAGCCGAAGCCGTAGTAATTGCTTTGAATAAGCGAGCAGCAGTTGCGATCTTTGTCGACGACGGTGAGATAGATCGTGTCGCCGTGGACGAGCTTTTCGTCGCCGTGCGGAACATCGGTAAGCGCTCGCTTCGTGTCAATCAGCTTGCCGCGCTCGGCGGCGTACTCTTTCGAGATCAGACGCGCCGTCGGCACGTCGGCCATCGCGGGATCGGCGTAGTAGCGGGCCCGATCGGCGTAGGCCAGCTTCTTCGCTTCGAGAAACAAGTGCAGATATTCGGGGCTGCCGCGGCCGAGCTTTGCGAGATCGTACGGCTCGAGCAGATTGAGCATTTGCAGTGCGGCAATGCCTTGCCCATTGGGCGGCAGTTCCCAGACGTCGTAGCCGCGATAGTTGGTGGAGACCGGCTCGATCCAATCGCTCTTGTGTTCGTACAGATCGCGCTCGGAAAGGTAGCCTCCGGCCGACTTTGAGTATGCCGCCAACTCGCGCGCGATCGAGCCCTTGTAGAATTCGTCGGCGCCGCCGGCCGCGAGGCGACGATAGGTCTCGGCCAAGCGCGGGTTGCGAAACATCTCGCCGACGCGCGGCGCGCGACGTTTACTCTCCTTTGCATCGCCGATCAGAAACGTCTCGCGGCTTTCCGGAGTGGCGTCGAGCGCCGGGGCGGCCGATTGCCAACTTGCAGCGATCACCGGACTAACCGGAAATCCGCCGTCGGCATACTCGATGGCCGGAGTGAGAATGTCGGCGAGGTTCCATGTGCCGAACCTGGCGCGCAGCATTTCCCAACCATCGACGCAGCCCGGCACCGACCACGAGAGCGGGCCGGCGTCGGGGATCTGCGCATGGCCGGCGGCGTGAACCTTGTCGATCGTCAACGTGTAGGGACTCCGACCCGAGGCATTGAGACCGTAGAGTTTCTTGGTTTTGGCGTCCCAATAGATGACGAACAGGTCGCCGCCGATGCCGCAGCTCATCGGCTCGACGACTCCTTGCACGGCGTTGGCCGCCAGGGCCGCATCGACGGCGTTGCCGCCGCGGCGCAGCACATGGAGCCCGGCTTGCGTGGCGAGCGGCTGGCTCGTGGCGATCATGCCGTTGCGTGCGACGACCGTGGAGCGTCCTTCGATCGAGAGCGCCGCGGGCCGATCGGCGGCCGACGCGCCAACGGCAAGTAGCGCCCCGCAACACGCAACGCAAATCGGCAACGACCAGCTTCGGCGACGGCACATGAAAAGTCTCCGCCGTGGGCGTGAGAAGGAGTTGCGAATCGGACTCGATCGCTCGGCAGTATAGGTCGACGGCCGGCGGCTTGCGAACGGGTCCGGCTCTCCGCAGATCGAGGCTTGGCAAGCCCGCCGCCACCCCGAGGAATAGCGGCAAAACTGTGCGAACTAGGCGTGTTTCCAAGCCTTCGGGGCAATTGCCGAACGATTTTACGCAGCTTTTACAATCGTCCGACGACCCCGTGACACTCTGCGAGGGCCGTTTTCCTAGAATCCGTCGATGTGATTGATAGGCCTCGACGCCCGCGACACGTGACGCCGCAGTCTTCTGCGGCAACCAACGTGTAGAAAACGCGGACCGGAGTCTGCAATCGCAAGCCCGCATTACAAAAGGGGCACGAAAGCCCCGCGGCTCGCAAGCTTCACGAGGAGTTTAGGAGTTTATTCGATGTCAATCGACACCCGTTCCCCTTCGCAATTGAAAAGTCCTTTGCCGCACGAGCACGCCCCGAGCGTGCCGCCCGCCGGCGAAGCGACGTTGTTGGATATCCGTCCGGTTCGCGGCCGCAAAGAGCGCATCACTTCCGCCGCCGCCGGCGAAGACCCGTTTCGCGACGGCCTGGATTGGCCCGTGGTGATTTGGTTCGGCGCGCTGCATATCGGCGCCCTGGCCGCGCCGTTCTTCTTCTCCTGGACGGGGCTCGCGCTGTTTGTCGTGATGCAATTCGTCACGGGAAGCATCGGCGTTTGCATGGGTTACCACCGCCTGCTCACGCACGGCAGCTTTACCACGTCGAAGGCCATGCGTTGGTTCTTCGCGTTCATGGGAGAGATGTCGGGCGAAGGCACGGCCCTGCAATGGGTCGCCACGCACCGCAAGCACCACGCCTATAGCGATCAAGACGAAGACCCGCACTCGCCGCGCCACGGCGGACTCTGGGCGCACATCAAGTGGATGATGCCGCAATACGGCCGCAAGTATCACGACGAACTCTATCAACGCTACACGCCGGACCTCTTGAAGGATCCGGGCATTCGCTTCTTGCACAAAATGTTCCTGCCGATGCATTTCGTACTCGGCGCGATCTTCTTCGGCGTCGGCTACGCCATGGGGGGCTGGTACATGGCCGCCTCGCTGCTCACGTGGGGCATGTTCCTCCGCTTGGTCTATGTGTTGCATATCACCTGGTTCGTCAACTCGGCCACGCACATGTGGGGCTATACGAACTACAAGACGACCGACGACAGCAAGAACCTCTGGTGGGTCGGCGTCCTCGCCTTCGGCGAAGGCTGGCACAACAACCACCACGCGTACCAACGCATGGCCAAGCACGGTCACCGCTGGTGGGAATTCGACATCACCTACATCCAAATCCTCGTGCTCGAAAAGCTCGGGCTCATTTGGAACGTGGTGCACGACGTGCCGGGCCGCAAGCTCCACGCCGAAGTGCATCACTCGTAGAAGGCAGTAGCTAGTAATCGGTAGCTAGTTGCTAGTTGCAGAAAAACAGAAGGCCCGAGGACATTGGTCCTCGGGCCTTTTTTTGTTGCGCGTGGGTGGCTGGGGCAGAGCGTCAGCGATGCCCCAGTTCATACGAGCCGGCTAAACCCCGGGGCATCACTTTGTTTTGCCCCGGCCACCCGACACCTAGCGCGGCTTGTTCAGCCGGCCGCCGACGTCGCTGGAGTTGCCGAGTACCGCTTCGTTCCGATCGCGATAGTGCGGCATGAAGCCGTCGAGCCGGCAGGTGCGCAAGATATCATGATTGCGATCGGAGAGGCCGCAGATGCGCAGGCAGCCGTCGTGCATGCCGAGCCGCTTTTGCAAGTACACCAGTTGCCCGACGATCGCCGTATGCAACATCGGCACCTCGCTCAAATCGAGCACCAAGCGATACGTGAAATTCTGCTCGACGAGTTGCCAAACCGTTTCGGCCAGCGGCGGCGTGTCCCACTCATTATCGTGCTCGGATCGCACCGCCACGATCAACCAATCAGGCCCGCGCTCCACATCCATGATCCAGCCGGGAGAAATGACGACCATCGGAAGGTTCCTTGTTGCGGAATTCCGCGAACGGCCTAAACGCCGGATAGCGCCCGGCGAAGCAAACCCGCTTCGCAGAATTCATCATAGCGAGGGAACGTCGCGCGCCAACGCGCGCAGAATGTGAGCGAAGCAAATGCTCGATCGCTCACGTTACACAAGCCGTTTCGCCTAGAAAAGATTGCCCTGTGCCGGCTCTTCCGGTTCTTCCAGCCCCAGGTGGATGTAACCTGCACTGGTTACTTTTCGTCCACGCGGCGTGCGAATCACTAAGCCGGCGCGAAGCAAAAACGGTTCGACTTCGTCGACCAACGTGTCAGGCGGCAGATTCATCGTGTGGGCAATCGCTTCCACACCGACCGGCCCGCCATGAAAAGTCCTGGCAATCGTTTCCAAATACTTGCGGTCCTGGCCGTCGAGCCCGAGCTTGTCGATGGCTTGCATCTTCAGCGCGGCGTCGGCGACGGGCAGCGTCACCCGTCCGTCGGCTTTGCTCGTCGCATAGTCGCGCACCCAGCGGAGCCGGTTGTTCGCCAAGCGAGGCGTCCCGCGGCTGCGCGTTGCGATCTCATGGCAAGCTTCGTCGGCGATTTCCGTGTTGAGTTTCCGCGCGTTGCGGCGGATGATCTCCGCCAACTCTTCCAGCGTGTAAAACTCCAAATGCTCGCGCATCACAAACCGATCGCGGAGCGGAGCGGAAATGAGTCCTGCTCGGGTCGTCGCGCCGATCAACGTAAACGGCCGGAGCGACATATTAATCGTGCGGGCATTCATGCCGTCGCCGAGCGTAATGTCGATCCGAAAGTCTTCCATCGCCGGATAGAGGAATTCTTCCACGATCTTCGGCAGCCGATGGATTTCGTCGATGAACAGCACCGAGTTTTCCTCGGCGTTCGTCAGATACGGAATCAAGTCCTTGGGCGCCTGCAACGCCGCGCCGCTGGCGATCTGAAAACCTACGCCCATTTCGCGCGGAATGGCCATGGCGAGCGTCGTCTTGCCGAGGCCGGGAGGACCGTCGAAGAGCATGTGCCCGAGGATTTCGCTCCGCTTGCGGGAAGCGTCGAGGGCAATTTCGAGCCGGGCGACCACCTCTCCTTGGCCGACCATATCGCGAATGCGCTGCGGACGGAGGGCACGATCGACTTCATCGCCGACCACTTCTAACGCCGCCAGCGCGCTCAGTTCGGAGACGTTGCGCAAGTCCGCGGCCGACGGTCCGGTAACGATAGGTTCACGTGCCATGAAGCAATCTACAGAAAGAGCGAGCCGGGAGCGTAAGCGACCGGAGTCAGATAACGACGGTGGTACGCTCAATTTAAGACGATCGTGTTCAAACGTCCAGGCCGAACCGCAGCTACGCGTTCTTCTTGTCGTAAATGATCTGCAGCAGTTCCTGCACGTCGGTGAACTTCTTCTTCGAGCCGAGCACGGCGTCGACAAGTTTGCGCGCTTCCGCTTCCGAATGGCCGAGGCCGCGGAGCACTTCGTACGTTTCGCTGATCACGTCATGCTTGCCCGCCGATTCCGGCGGAACGTCGCGAGCCACGAGCAAGGCAAACTTCGGCACTTTCCGGCGGAGCTTAGCGATCACGCGCTCGGCCATCGCCGGACCGATGCCGGGGAGCGAGGAAAGCACCTTGGCGTCTTGATCTTCAATGGCGGAAGCCACCTCCCCGACGGGGCGTACCATTGCCCGTAATGCCTTCTTCACGCCGACGCCGTCGACCGAGCAGAACAAGTCGAAGAACTCCCGCTCGATAACGTTCAGGAAACCGATGATGCGGGGCGTGAGCCGGCCCTGCATCGGGTTTCCTTCCAGATACTCGATCGTGTGCAAGCTGATGACGTCGCCAAGCCGGTTTTGCAGCGAGCGGCGGGTGTATTCGGAGATCAACACTTCGTGCTCGTACGCCTCGACGGCCAGCGTCAATTCGTCCTGCGCCACCGCCACGAGCTTGCCGGTAATTTTGGTGATCAAGAGGAGAGTCCGTTCAAATTCGGAGGAGTTCGCGCCAAGACGCTAAGACGCAAAGAGGACGATACAGACAACGACAAACACATGGCGACCGAAATTTCCGATCCTTCCTTCTTTGCGTCTTGGCGTCTTGGCGCGCAATCTGGAAAAAGCTATGCCGGATCGCGTCGAGCCGCCGGACGTCGCGCCAGTGCCGCCCATTCGCGATTCAAGTAGTAGTGGCACAGCGCAATCGCCAGCGCGTCGCTCACGTCGGCCGGTTCGGGCAATGTCGCCAACTTCAATTCAAACTTCACGGCGTGCTGCACTTGTTCTTTCGAGGCGTGGCCGTTGCCCGTGAGAATCTTCTTCACCTGCGTGGCGCTGTAGTTCACCACTTCGAGCCCTGCCTTCACGGCCGCCAAACAAATGACGCCCCGGGCATGGCCCATAAGGATCGCCGTGCGCGGCCGTTCGTAATGCGAATAGAGTTGTTCGATCGCCACGACGGTCGGCTTCAGCGCCGCGATCACCTCGCAAACACCGTCGTGGATTTCGTGCAACCGCGCGGTGAGCGAATCTTTCGTCTTCCCGCGCACCACGCCGGCTTCGCGCACCACCGGACCGCCGGCGGCCACTTCGAGCACGCCGTAGCCGGTGATGTTGAGCCCGGGATCAATGCCGAGAACGGTAGGCATGGCGAACTAGGTTCAAGGTTCGGGGTTCAGGGTTTCGTTCGCCACTCGTCACTGACCACTACTTCTGTACGGTCCAGCTCGTTCCGTCCGGCCGATCTTCCAGCACCACGCCGATCGCGGCTAGCCCTTTGCGAATGCCGTCGGCCGTCGCGAAGTTCTTGTTCTTCCGGGCGTCGGCCCGCACTTCGATGAAGAGTTGCATGAGCTTGCCGACCAGTTCGTCGCCTGCGCCCGAGGTCCCCGGCTTCTGCACCGGAGCACGGAACAGGCCGACGGTGTTCGCCAGTTCGCGCATCACGCTCGCGCCCCGCTTGAGCACGGCCACCTTCGCGGCGTCGCTCTTGCCGGTGCTTTCGAGCTTTTCCGAGTCGACGAAGCGATTGAGCAGGCGCACCAATTCAAACAAGTCGCCGATGCCGCCGCCGGTGTTGAAGTCGTCATCCATCGCTTCGTGGAACTTGCGACGATGCTCGTGGATCGCTTGCTCCGTCGCGTCGGCGCTCGGGGTGAAGTCTCCTTGCTCTCGGCGTGCGGCGGCCGGCAACGTATAGAAATCGTCCCCGGTCACACGCTTATAGCGGTCGAAGAAGCGGTAGAACGTATCGAGCCCCTTTTCGACTTCTTGGATCCGCTCTTCGCTGAAGTCGATCGGCCGACGGTAGTGCGTGGCGAGCAAGAAGAAGCGAATCGTTTCGCCGGCGTATTTCTTGAGCAACTCGCTGAAGGCCTGCGCTCCCTTGCTCTTGCCGATCTTGCCGGCTTCTTGCGCGGCTTGATCTCCGGCAGCCGGCGTGGTTGCGGTCGCAGCAGGGGCGGCAGTTGCTGCCGGTGCTGCGCCCTCGGCCAATCGCGCACGTCCGCCGCCGCCGACTTTATCGGCCTCGCCCGAGGCTTGCATCAGGCCGTTGTGCATCCAATAAGTCGCCAGCGGTTTGCCGTGGCAGCATTCGCTTTGGGCGACTTCGTTCTCATGGTGCGGGAACACGAGATCGAGCCCGCCGCCGTGAATGTCGAACGTTTCGCCGAGCAACTTGCCGGCCATCGCCGAGCATTCGATATGCCAGCCCGGTCGACCGGCGCCCCAAGGACTCGGCCACGACGGCTCGCCCGGCTTGGCGCCTTTCCACAGGGCGAAGTCGGCCGACGATTTCTTCCGATCGGCCGCGCCTCCTCCTTCGCCTTGCATCGCTTCGAGCGAACGGCCGCTGAGCTTGCCGTATTCGCGATCGCGGCCGACGTCGAAGAAGACGTCGCCGTCGGAAGCGTAGGCAAAGCCGCGGTCGATCAACTTCTGCGTGAAGTCGATGATCTCGGTCATGTGTTCCGTCGCCTTCGGGAAGTGGTCGATCGTGTCGATCCCCATTGCCGAGAGGTTGCGGTGGTAGTCGGCAGTCATTTCTTCGGCCACGGCGGCCATGGTCAGGCCGCGCTTGTTGGCTTCGTTGATCAGCTTGTCGTCGACGTCGGTGATGTTCACGACCCAAGTGACGTCGTAGCCGACGTACTCGAGGTAGCGCTTGATCGAATCGAAAATAATCGGCCCGACCATGTGGCCGATATGGCTCGGCTTGTAGACCGTCGGTCCGCAGAGATAGATGCCGACCTTGCCCGGCTTCAGCGTTGTGAACGGCTCTTTGTTCTTCGAGAGCGTGTTGTAAACCCGCAACGGGTACTTCGGCGCGGACGTTGCGGCGGCGGGGCGATTAGCGGCGGGTGCGGTCGTGTTCACGGGAAAACTCTTAGCAAGGCAAGATGTGTGAAACGTTCGGCGAAGGTAAAGCCCAGGGACGGCGTCCCTGGGGGAAATGTCTTGTGTTTAGCTATTTGAAGAGCGGCGTTATTGCCGGCTCCCCCAGCGGCGGCGGTCGCTGGGCTTTAGCAGTCAGTCGCGTCTAACTTGTGATTCGTTCGAGCAGCGCCACGCACTCTGCCATCATCGCTTCTTGTCGGCCGACGGGCCCGACATGTTCGCCGGTCTTCGCCTTCACTCCGACGCACTCCGGCGGCACTTCGAGCAATGCGCCGATGCTCCGGCGGATCGCTTCTTTGTGCGGCGAGAGTTTCGGCAGTTGGGCGAACACGATGCAGTCGACGTTCACCACCCGCCACCCCGCCGCGACGACGCGCTGCATCGCCAGCCGGAGCATGTCGGCCGAATCGCGACCGCGATTCTCCGGGGCATTGTCCGGGAACATTTCGCCGATGTCTCCCAAGGCCGCGGCGCCCAACAAGGCGTCGGTCACGGCATGCAGAAGAACATCGGCGTCGCTGTGCCCGACCAATCCGTGGTCGTGGGGAATATCGACGCCGCCGAGCCGCAGCGGCAAGCCGGGCCCCAGGCGGTGGGTATCGTGTCCGATCCCGATTCGTACGGCGAGCGTGATACGCTTCCTCCGTGGTTGCGTGTGAGAAACTGGAGATGTCCGTCCTTAGCAGCTCGCGTGAGCGAACTGCCGGAAATTCTAGCGAAATGGGGCAAACGTCACAACGCCGGCAAGAGCGGGGGATGTCGAATGTCCGCCGAAGCCGATGCCGGTATAATGCCGAGCCCTGACCGTCGTATGCGCTACGGCTTCGCGAACGACGCGGCGGTTTTGGCAACCACGAACTCCGAACCCTGAACCAAGAACCCCCTGATGTCCGTCGTTGAAATCGAAGGTCTGAAGAAGTCGTACCGCGTTTATCAGAAGAACGAGGGACTGCTGGCATCCGTGAAGGGGCTGTTTCACCGCACCTATAAAGAGGTGGAAGCGGTCAAAGGGATCGACCTCAAAGTTGAGCAGGGGGAGTTCGTCGCCTTTCTCGGCCCCAACGGAGCCGGCAAGACCACCACGCTGAAGCTCCTCTCCGGCGTGATCCATCCTTCGGGCGGCACGGCCCGCGTGATGGGCTACGTCCCTTGGAAGCGCGAGCATGCGTATCGTCGCCGCTTCGCGCTGGTGATGGGTCAGAAGAACCAGCTCTGGTGGGATCTGCCGGCGCAAGAATCGTTTCGCCTGCATCAGCAGATCTATCGGATCGATGCGAAGGACTTCGATCGCACGCGCGACGAACTAACCGAGTTGCTCCAGGTGCGCGCGCTGCTCGGCCGGCCGGTGCGGGAGCTTTCGCTCGGTGAGCGGATGAAGATGGAGCTCATTGCGGCGCTGCTGCACTCGCCCGAGGTGCTGTTTCTCGACGAACCGACGATCGGTCTCGACGTGGTCGCCCAGCACAACATCCAACAATTCTTACGGCACTATCAAGAGGTGCGGCAGATCACGATTCTGCTGACGAGCCACTACATGAAAGACGTGGCGGCGCTATGCCGCCGCGCGGTGATCATCGCGCAAGGCCAGATCATGTACGACGGCTCGCTCGCCGGCATCGTCGACCGCTTCAGCGGCCACAAGGTCGTGACGCTCGCCTTCGCCGACGACGAAGCGCCCGACCTGTCGCACTTCGGCACGGTCGTCGAATCGCATACACCGAAGATCAAGCTGCGCGTCGACCGTCCGAAGGTCGCCGAAATGCTGGCCACGGTGCTGCGCGACCACGTGGTGAGCGACGTCTCCGTGGAAGACCCGCCGCTGGAAGAAGTGATCGCCGACATGTTCCAATCGGCCGAGGCGTCGCTCGCGACGAACAAGTCATGACGGCGGTCGTTGCAGACCTGGCATCGCGCTGCGCCGTCTGGTGGACGATCTTGCGCATTTGCATCGAGGAGCGGCTCGTCTATCGAGGCGACTTCGCGCTCGGCACGCTCATGCGCTTTCTACCGATTATCACACAGACGTTCCTGTGGACGGCCGTGTTCGTCGGGGCAGGGGGGCCGAGCACCATCGGCGGCTACTCGCGCGATGAGTTCATTGCGTACTATTTGCTCACGTACGTAGCTCGAGCCTTCTCCAGCATGCCGGGGCTCGCGAGTTCGATCGCCGCACAAGTTCGTTCGGGCGAGATCAAGAAGTATCTCGTGCAGCCGATCGACCTGCTGACGTTTCTCTTCCTCTCGCGCATGGCGCATAAGCTGGTGTACTACGCCGTGGCGACGGCGCCGTTTGCCTTGGTGTTCTACCTTTGCCGGGGCTATTTCGAAGGCTGGCCCGACGCTCCGACGCTGGCCGCGTTCGTGCTCTCGCTCCTAATGTCGTTTTTGCTCGGCTTTTTCTTGGAAGCCACGCTCGGCATGATCGGCTTCTGGTTCTTGGAAGTGTCGTCGCTCTTGTTCGTCTACATGCTGTTCAACTTCTTCTTCTCCGGGCACATGTTTCCGCTGACGATCCTCAGCGAGCCGTGGCGCACAATCGTGCTCTATCAACCGCTGCAGTACTTGGCGTATTTCCCAGCCGCGGTGTTTCTGGGCAAAGTGCAAGGCCCGGCACTAGTCGAAGGCTTGATCGGTCAAGCGGCCTGGACCTTGGCGTTCGTCATCGCGGCCCGCACGGCGATGTATTACGGCGTGCGACGTTATAGCGCCTTCGGCGGATGAACGCGGTGACAAGCACCGCGGCTAAATGACCTTCAAACTAGCTACTAGCAACTCCGCATGCATCCCAACTACTTCGCCGTCTTTCGCGAGTTCGCACGCAATAGCCTCGTGCGTGAGATGACGTTTCGCGGCAATTTCTTGCTCGACTGCGTTTCCTCGCTCTCATGGGTCTTTATGCAGCTCGGGCTGTATCTCGTGATCTTCGAGCATACCGATCAGCTCGGCTCAGGCACGGGCTGGGGACGTTGGCCGTTTTTCGTATTCTTGGCGACCACGCTCTTCGTCAATTCGCTCGTGCAGTTCTTCTTCATGACCAACATGGAAGAACTGAGCGACTTGATTCGCACGGGCAACCTCGACTTCGCCCTGCTGAAACCGATCGACACGCAATTCCTGCTGTCGTTGCGCAAGTTTGAATGGTCGTCGCTCGCCAACGTGGTGTTTGCCGCGATCTTGCTGGCCGTGTCGCTCGGACACTTGGAGTTTCGCCCGACGCCCCTGCAAGGCGTACTTTACGTCGTCTTCATTCTGTGCGGCGTGGCGCTGCTTTACAGCTTGATGATCGCGCTCGGTTCGGTAAGCGTCTGGCTCGGGCGGAACGAAAGTCTCTACGACTTCTGGTTCTACATCACAAACTTCTCGCGCTACCCGATGGAGATTTACGAAGGCCCTTTCGGTACGCCGCTCCGGCTGGCGTTCACGTTCGCCGTGCCGATTTTGCTGGTCGCCAACGTTCCGGCTCGGCTGCTGGCCTGGCCGTTCGAGTCGCAAGACTGGCGCCTCGCCGGTTACGCCTTCGTCGCATCGCTGGTAGCGCTCGTCGCCTCGCGAAAATTGTTCTATAAAGCTCTCGCCGCCTACCGCAGCGCGAGCAGCTGACAACCCCGCAAGTCCCCGTCGTCGAGAGAAAAGCCATGTTCGACCGTCGTAGTTATGCCGTGAAGGAGCATGTCGGCGTCTTCAAGCTTACGGACAAGTACGATATTTTCGACGGTGAAACCGGCACGAAGCTCGGTTGCGCCGTCGAGAACGTCGGCGTGGTCAAGATGTTGTTGCGGCTCGTGGTGAACAAGCAGTTGCTGCCGACCACGGTCGAAATTCGCGAGACCGACGACGGTCCTGCGGTACTATCGATCCATCGCGGCTTTTCACTTTTCCGGCCGACCATCGATGTGAAAGACGGCACCGGCCAAGTGATCGGTTCGTTTAAGAGTAAGCTCTTCACGCTCGGCGGCGGCTTCTATGTCTACGACGCCGCGGGCAATCAATCCGCCGAAGTGAAAGGAAACTGGAAAGGCTTCACCTTCCAATTTCTCGCCGGCGACGGGCGCGAGCTCGGCACCGTCACCAAGAAGTGGGGCGGCCTGATGAAAGAAATGTTTACCTCGGCCGACAGTTACCACATTCAACTCGCCGCCGACATTCCGACGCAATCGGCGCTCGCGGCCTTGTTGCTGGCCGCGGGCTTGGCGATCGATATCGTGTTCAAAGAGCGCGGCTAAGCGACCACTTCCAGTTTCGCAGGCGGGAACCAACGCGCGAGCAGCCAATGCGCCGGGGCCTGCAGCAGCAGCGGCAGCGCGAGCATCATCAGCGCCAAATATGCCAACGGCGGCATCATCTTCTGCGGCTCCTTGTCGCCGAAGCCGTGCACGTAGTTGATGTTCACCGGCAGGTTCGGGTTATCTGCCGGAGCCGGCGGCGGCGGCATGAAGAAGAAGCACACGAGCATCAGCACGCAACTCCCCGCTGCACACCAGAGCCAAGCGCGGCGATCGTAGCCCAAGCGCCACACGAGCCACAGCAAAAGCAGCGGCAACCAGAAGTGGAAGAACGAGAGAAACCGCGTGAAGAGCGGAAACTGCTCGCTGAACATGTAGCCGGTCATGCCGGTGAGATGCAGGCCGACCGCTTCGGCCAAGAAGTCGACCATCCATAACGTCTGCGGCAATAAGATGCCTACCGCCGCAATGGAAGCCAAAAGCGCGTCCTCCTTCCACACGGCGACCAGCGTCAGCAACAGCGACACGTCGCAGAAGTACAAGAAGTTCGTCGGCCCGTAATCACGCCAATAGACGGGCACGAGCACGGCGACAAACGCCGTATAGACGATCTTCACGGCGAGCGGAATGCGCGGCGATGCGGTTGTCAAAGGTGGCCGATCTCGAGGAGGGGTCGTGGTTTCGGCGGCAGTCGGCTTGGATTATATTGGCAGTTTGCCTCCCGCGACACACCACTCCGCAGCCGCCCACGCCCGGAACCAACCGCCGATGAAACTCGCCTTCAGTTCCAACGCCTACATGAAGTTTTCGATCGAAGAAACGATCGATCGGATCGCCCGCATCGGCTACTCAGGCCTGGAAGTCTTGGCCGACGTACCGCACGCTTGGCCCGTCAATTTGCTGCCGGAGCGGCGGCAATCGATCCGCGATTCGCTGATCAAGCACAACCTCCGCGTCTCCAACGTCAACGGCTTCATGATGAACGCCGTGAACGACCCGCGGCAACCGTATTGGCACCCGTCGTGGATTGAGCCGGACGCCAACTATCGGGCCATTCGCCGCGAGCACACGAAGCGGGCCTTGCAGCTAGCCGCCGAAATCGGCGCGAAGAACCTGCAAACCGAGCCGGGCGGGCCGCTCGAGCCGGGGCAATCGTGGGACTCTGCCGCGCAAACGTTCTACGACGAACTAATGCCGTGCGTCGAAGTCGCCGAGAAGTTCGAGGTCGGCCTGCTCATCGAGCCGGAGCCGGGCCTGATGATCGAGAAGTTCGACCAGTACCTGAAATTCGTCGAGCGGATCCAATCGCCTTACGTCGGACTCAATTTCGATATCGGCCACGCTTACTGCGTCGGCGAAGACCCGCAAGATTGGGTCGCCCGCATGGCGCCGCACACGAAGCACTACCACTTCGAAGACATCGCCCCTAGCCGCGTGCATGCCCACATGGTGCCGGGCCGCGGCGCGATCGATTTCGAAAAGACGCTGGCCGCCATTCATGCGACGGGCTACGACGGCTTCATCACCGTCGAACTCTATCCGTATATTGACGACCCGGACGCCGCGGCCCGCGAAGCGTTTGAATACTTGCAGGGCGTGGCCAAGCGTTTGGGGATCGTGTTTGAAAAGTAGAGTTTCGCAGGTTGCAACGAGCGCGAAGAGAGATTGCAAATTGATCATTGCAAATCGCAAATTGCAAATTGAAGACAGCGTTCGGCTTCCCGCTTGCGTCCCATTTGCAATTTGCAATTCTCGATTTGCAATTTGCAATCACCCGTTCGATTCATCACATGCCCGACCTTAAGACCATCCTCCAACTCTGCCGCGCTCCGAACGTCTTCACGGCCGTGTCGAACGTGGCGGCCGGCTATCTGCTCACGCATGACAACCTCGTCGATTGGCCGGCCGCGGCGATGCTCGTCGGGTCGTCGGCCTTGCTCTATACGGCAGGCATGGTGTTGAACGACGTGTTCGATGTCGCGCAAGACACGGAAGAGCGACCGCAGCGGCCGATTCCTTCCGGGCGCATTTCGCTGGAAGCGGCCCGCACGCTGGGCTGGACGTTGCTCATCGCCGGCGTGGCGCTGGCCGCGGCGGTTACCGCGTTGCGGCACAATCCGGCGCCCGCCGTCGTCGGCGTGGTGCTGGCGGTGATGGTCGTACTTTACGACGGCCCGCTCAAGCGCACTCCCGTCGCGCCGTTGGCGATGGGGGCCTGCCGGTTTCTCAACGTCATGCTCGGCCTGAGCCTCGGCACGATCGGCTTCCTTATGTGGCACCCGATGCATTCGTGCGTCGCGGCCGGCATCGGGGTCTACGTCGTCGGGCTCACCTGGTTCGCTCGCACCGAAGCGGTGGCGGAGAGCAATCGCTTCTATTTGTTCTGCAGCACGCTCGTGATGCTCGCCGGCGTGGCGCTGCTCGGCTATTTCCCGCAACTCGCCGACGACCGCCTCCCGCCGTCGATGATGCCGCTGGCGAATCTCACCGGCGGCTGGCTCTGGCCGGCGATGTGGACGTTGTTCGGTTTCTTCACGATCCGCCGCGCACTGCCGGCCGTGGTGAACCCGACGCCGGCGCTCGTGCAGTTCGCCGTAAAGCAGGCGATCTTCGCAATCATCATCTTCGACGCCGCGATTATCACGGCCGTCCACACGCCGATGCCCTACGCGATCGCGATCGTCGCCCTACTATTGCCGATGCAAGTGCTGGGTTCGTACGTATATTCAACGTAACCATGCGCACACTAGCCCCGACGCGCAAGCGAGGGGACCGGAGAAATCCTGCAAAGGGGATAGGGAGATACAGAGGAGATGGTGGAAATGAACAGCAATCGGAATTTGACCGTTCAGCATTCAGCACTCTGCATTCAGCATTAGATAAGTCCCCTCGCTTGCGCGTCGGGACTAGAGCTTGAAAACTTGCCCACTGACGATTCTGCCCACATGCTCTTCGGTTACAACACCAACGGCCTCGCGCATCACGACGCTTATCAAGCGGTCGAGCTCTTGGCCGATCTCGGTTACCGGAGCGTGGCGCTCACCATCGATCACGGCCTGCTGAATCCGTACGGCGGGCACGTGGCGTCGCGCATCAAGCAAATGCGACGCTTGCTCGACGAGCGCGGGATGCGTTCGGTCGTGGAAACCGGCGCCCGCTTCCTGCTCGATTCACGGCAGAAGCACGAGCCGACGCTCGTCACCAGCGAGCCCGACGGGCGCGACAAGCGCGTGGAGTTTTACAAACATTGCATTGACGCGGCCGCGGACCTCGGCAGCGATTGCGTCTCGCTCTGGTCGGGCATCCTGCGCGACGGCGCCGACCGGGCGACGGCCCTCAAACGGCTTGTGGGCGGCATGCGGGAAGTGCTCGATTACGCCGAGCAGAAGCAGGTGACCATCGGTTTCGAGCCGGAGCCCGGCATGTTCATCGCGACGATGGACGACTACCGCGCGCTGCGCGCGGCGCTGCCGCATCCGCGCTTGAAGCTCACGCTCGACATCGGCCATCTCCATTGCCTCGGCGAGACGCCGATCGCAAGCGTCGTCGAAGCGTGGGGAGCGGACCTCGTGAACGTACACATCGAAGACATGCGAGCCGGCGTGCACGAACACCTGATGTTCGGCGAAGGAGAGATCGCCTTCGGCCCGGTGCTGAAAGCGCTCTTGCGCATCGGCTACTCCGGCGGCGTGCATGTCGAACTCAGCCGCCATAGCCACGAAGGACCGACGGCCGCGGCACGTTCACTAGAGTTTTTACGAGCGACGCTGGCGGAAGTGAAACGCTAGAGACCAATGCTGAATGAACGAATGCTGAGCATGGATACGCAGCCGCATTCAGCCATTCAGCATTTCCGCGTTAGCTGCCGTACGCCGGCGCCGTCGACCACTGATTGGCGCGGCCGCGATACGGTTCGGCCGGCGGGAGCGCGTAGCCGTCGGGGCGGCCGCCGGCGACATTCGGGCCGACGTTCGTTTCCGGATACGGATCGAAACGTTGCGCCTGCGATTGCTGGTAGCTGGCCGAGCCGGGGCCGAAGATCTGCGGCGTTTGCGTACCGCGACAGCCGACGGCCGTCGCCAGGGCGCTGCAGACGATCACGATGAGAAGCGTGCGAACCATAATTGCTCCGGCCGTTCCGTGGCCTCGATTCGCTTCCTCAGATCAGAAAGATCAAGGCGACGAATTCGGGGCGGCCCCGCGAAGGGGTCGCGAATCATAGGCGAACGGCGCGGCCGACCCAAGGGATGTTTCCCCGCGTGCCGGCAGTGCCGCTGAAACACGTATCGAGCCGCTCAGGTCGCACGCTTGAAGCAACCCGCCGACAAGCGGTTATGACGTTTCGCCCGAAAACAGGAGTTCGCGGCGTAGCGGCTAGGGAAGATATGCCGAGAGGAGCGTCGCCCCCTGCGTCGTGGTGAAGGCCGTCGACTTCAAGCACGCCGGCACCAAGCAGGTGGCGCCCAACGGTAAATTCTCGCTGTCGACGCCGGAAGCTCCGATCGTCTCCGCGTCCCCATCGACCACCGAGACGATATGGAATCGATCGTCACTCGCAAGGTTCCAAGTCTCGCCTGGATCGAGCGTCACCCGTTCGAGTACGAACTTGTCGCACGCCACGAGCCGCTCGACGCGCGGATCGGCGGTCGCCTCGGCAGTTTGCGGAGCGGCGGGACCGGCTGCGTAGTTGATGGCCGCGAGTCCTTGCTCGATGTGCAGTTGCCGGGGCTTGCCGTCGGGCCCGACGCGATTCCAATCGAAGAGGCGAAACGTCGTGTTGCTGGCTTGTTGAATCTCGGCGATGAGCAAACCGGCGCCCGGCGCGTGGACCAAGCCGGCCGGTAGAAACAAGCAATCGCCGACGGCCGGCGCGAAGCGGTGCAGACAGAGATCGCTGGTGCCGCGGTTCACTTCGCGCTCGAGCGCCGCACGATCGAACCCGCGCTTCAGGCCTGCATAGATCAGGCTCCCCGGCTCGGCGGCGAGCACGACCCAGGCTTCGGTCTTGCCGAGGTCGGGCGGATCGAGCAGCGCGCCGCGGGCATCATCCGGGTGCACCTGCACGGAGAGCTTTTCGCGGCAATCGAGAAACTTGAACAGCAGCGGAAAGCGCGGTTGCGGCGCGTGCCGGCCCAAGAGCGCGGGGCCTTCCGCGGCGACGAGTTCTCCGAGAGTGCGGCCGGCCCATGGTCCGCCGGCGACGACGCTTTGGTCGGCGCCATGATCGACCACTTCCCAACTTTCCGCGTAGTCGGTTTCTGGGCCGAGCGATTTGCCGAGCACCGTGCCGAGCCGCCGGCCGCCCCAAATAGCGCGTTTCACGAGCGGCTGGAAACGGAGCGGAGCGGTAAGCATGGGGTGCGTCGCGTGCCGGGGAATACGGGAGATTGGTTGTGAGCGACTACTCGGCTTGCTATTATCAATAAGAGTCGGATTTAGGGAAGCAGGCCGCCACAGGCGGAGAGCTTCGCTCGAGGCGTCCCGCTTAGGGAGCCGGATTCCGATCTCGGTGTGCCGTCGTGCCGCCGCAGACTCTTTTGCCGCCCCGAGTCGTCGCCGTTTGGGCACGCTCGTCCCCGCAGCCCAAAGTTGTTCGGCAGTTCCCTATCTACGCAGCTTCCTTCTATCCAGCGCAGCGAGCCGGTCTATGTCCGCCGTACCCTCGAAGCCGATCAAGAAAAACGACCAAGATCTGTTTACCGAAACCACGATGACCTTCGGGGAACACCTCGAAGAATTGCGCGTTTGTCTCTGGCGCGCGATCGTCGGCTTGGTGCTTTGCACGATCGGCGGGCTGTTCATCGGCGACTACGTCGTGGAGATCATCGAACATCCGCTGACGAACGCGCTGAAAGACTATTACCAATCGGCGGCCGAAAAAGAGTACACGGCCTGGGCCGCGGAACAGCAGCAGGCCGGGCACACCGTTCCGTATACGATCGAAGAAATCCGGGCCGTGGCGATTCCCGACAAGACGCTCGGCGAGAAAGAGCTGATTTTTGAATTGGAGTTCGTGCATCCGACGACGCTGGAAGCGACGCTCAACTCCTTGAAGCCGAGCGGACCGGCGCCGGGCGCGGAAACGACGCGCGCCGGACCTGTCGACGCCACGAAGTCGGCCGAAGCGAAGCCGCAAGATACGTCGCCCGGTGATGCGAAGACCGTGGAACCGAGGCCCGACTCGCAACCGGCCGCCGCCAACTTGCGTTACACGCGGGCCTCGCTTGCGCCGCTGCTGCTGTGGCACCCGATCGACAGCGACAGCCGCTTCAAGCTGCAAGCTACCGGCACGACGGAAGTGTTCACCGTTTGGCTCAAAGCGGCGCTCGTCGTCGGAGCGCTCGTTTCCAGCCCTTGGGTCTTCTACCAGATTTGGATGTTCGTCGGCGCCGGACTTTATAAGCACGAACGGAAATACGTGTACACGTTTCTGCCGTTTAGCTTGGGCCTGTTTTTCCTGGGGGCGGCGACGGCGTATCTGTTCGTCTTCGAGCCGGTGCTCACGTTTCTCTTCAGCTTCAATCAATCGCTGGGGATCGACCCCGATCCGAAGATCAGCGAATGGCTCGGCTTCGTGCTGCTCTTGCCGCTAGGCTTCGGCGTGAGCTTCCAGCTGCCGCTGGTGATGCTCTTCATGGAGCGCATCGGCGTGATGACGGTGCGCGACTTCTTGGAGAAGTGGCGGATCGCCGTGCTGGTGATCTTTATCGTGTCGGCGGTGCTGACGCCGGCCGACCCCTACAGCATATTCTTCATGGCAGTGCCGCTGACGTTCCTCTACTTCGGCGGAATCTTGCTGGCGAAGTATTTGCCGAAGTAGCTATTTTGCCCGCCGTCGGCGACGGCGGGCGGCCCCCGGTCGCAGACCGGGGGCTAAATAGAATAGCGCTCGCCTTACGAATTCAACGTTCCCTTGGTCGACGGCACGCCGGTCATGCGGCCGTCGGGCTCGACGGCCATGCGCAAGGCTCGGGCCGCGGATTTAAAAATCCCTTCGGCGATGTGGTGGCTGTTGCGGCCGTGGTGCAGCACGATGTGCAGATTGCACAACGCGTTGGCGGCGAGCGCTTGCCAAAAGTCTTCGACGAGTTCGCTGTCGAACTCGCCGATTTTCTGGGCGGGAATCGGCGCGTTGAACACCAGGAAGTAGCGGCCGCTGAAGTCGATCGCCGTGGTGACGAGCGTTTCTTCCATCGGCAGCGTGAAGTGTCCGTAGCGACGGATGCCCGCCTTGTCGCCCAGGGAGGAACGAATCGCTTGGCCGATGCAGATGCCGACGTCTTCCACGGTGTGGTGCTGGTCGACTTGCAGATCTCCCTTACACGCGACCTTCAAATCAATGGCGGCATGCTTCGCCAAGAGCGTGAGCATGTGATCGAAGAAGCCGACGCCGGTGGCGACGTCGGCGCGGCCGGAGCCGTCGAGCGCGAGTTCGAGCTCGATTTCGGTTTCGGCGGTCTTGCGTTGGAGGCGAGCTTGGCGAGTCATGCGAGGTTCACGAGTTGCGTTCGAGGGGCCGGACCGACGGTTTGGCGCGGACGTCAATTCTACCACGCGGCTCGGTTCGCAAGCGAAACGGATATGCCGATTACGCGGGCCGTCGGAGCGAGCGGCGGGCTTTACGCCCGCCGTCTGCGCGTTTCCAGACGGCGGGGATGAACCCCGCCGCTCGCCCATCGCACACTTGATCGACGTCAACGCTTCATCGCTTCGGCCAGCAACGTGAGACAGACGTCGATTTGGTCGTCGGTGCCGACGGAAATGCGGAGCCCTTCGCCCCAGCCGGTATACGGCATGTAGCGCACGAGGATTCCGGACTTCTTCAAATGTTCGTAGAGCGGCTTAAGCGGCTGCGTCGGATGGGTGCACCAGACGAAGTTGGCCTGCGAATCGACGGCCGTGAAGCCGAGCGATCGGACGCGCTCGGTAAGCCGCGTGCGCGAGGTGCGAATCTTGGCGACGTTGTCGCGCAGCCACGCTTGGTCGTCGATCGCAGCCGTGGCCGCGGCCAACGAGAGGGCATCGCAATTGTACGAGTCTTTGATCTTCCGCAGCCCGGCGATGATGTGCGGCTGCGCGACGACGAAGCCGAACCGCAGGCCGGCGAGCGCATACGACTTGCTGAGCGTGCGCGAGACGAGAATCTTGTCGCACTCTTTCACGAGACGAATGCAGTGGTCGTTCGCAAAGTCGACGTACGCTTCATCGACGATGAGAGGGCAGGGGAGCCGACGCGCGAGTTCCAAGACCTGCTCCGGCGCGATCACCGTGCCCGACGGGCTATTGGGATTCGGCAAGAACGCGAGCTTCAGGCCTGCGGCGTCGGCGGTGAACTCTGCGCCTAGCGACCAATCGTCGCGGAAGCGGATCTCTTCGCTGCGCGCGCCTTGGATTTCGGCGAGCGTCTTGTAGAGGATGTACGACGGATACGGCAGCCGGAGCAGTTCCCCTTCGCCGACGAACGCACGCGTGGCGAGCGTGAGAATTTCGTCGCTGCCGTTGCCGCAGAGAATCCAATCCGGCGGCACGCCGAGCACTTCGCCGGCGCGGAGGCGGAACGCCGTGCCGAGGGGGTCGGGATAGCGCTGCAAGCCGCGCTCGAGCACCGACTGCACCGCCCGCGCCACGGCGGCGCTCGCGGGGTAGGGGTTCTCGTTGGTGTTGAGCTTCACGACTTTCGAACCTTCGCGCGGCTGCTCGCCGGGCACGTAGCCCTGCATTGCTTCGATCTGGGGACGGAAGTAGCTCATCGGGTTACTTGCTCCTTCCGGTCGGCGGCGGGCGCTGTGAGGCGAACATCGACGCTGGCGCGGTGCGCGGTGAGACCTTCGACGTTGGCGAGCGTACGCACGTCGTCGGCCAAACCGGCGAGGCCGTCTTGCGTCATGCTGATGACGCTGGTGCGGCGCAGGAAGTCGTTCGCACAGAGGCCGCTCGCAAAGCGGGCCGTGCCGCCGGTCGGCAGAACGTGCGAAGGGCCCGCCGCGTAGTCGCCGAGCGCCACAGGGGAATAATGCCCGAGAAATGCGGCTCCGGCGTGCGGAATCTTCTCCAAGAGCGCCTCAGGCTGATACGTATCAAGATGCAGGTGCTCCGGCGCGATCAAGTCGGCCAAGCGGCAGGCTTCGTCGGCATCGCGTACGAGAATCATCAGGCCGTATTCCTCCAAAGCCGCACGGGCCAAGTCGCCGCGCTCGAGCACGGCCGTTTGGCGAACGAGCTCGGCGGCCGTGGCTTCCAGAATTTGAGCGTCCCACGTGATAAGGATGCTCGAGCCGGGAGAATGTTCGGCCTGAGCGAGCATGTCGGAGGCGATAAAGTCGGCTCGGGCCGTGGAATCGGCGATGACCACGACTTCGCTCGGCCCGGCGATCGAGTCGATATCGACGTCGCCGTAGACGTGTTGCTTGGCCAGCGCCACGAACAGGTTGCCGGGGCCGACGATCTTGTCGACCCGCGGAATCCCTTCGACGCCGTAGGCCAGGGCCGCCACGCCTTGGGCCCCGCCGATGCGGTACAGCTCCGCGATGCCGAGCTCATGACAAAGGGCACGGATGTAGGGGCTATCGGCGCCAAACTTCGTCGGCGGCGCCACGACGGCGATCTCCGGCACTCCGGCGGCTTGGGCCGGGACGGCGGTCATCAGCACCGTCGAAGGATACGAAGCCGCCCCGCCGGGGACACAGCAGCCGACGCGCGATAGCGGGAGATAGCGTTGCCTCAAGTAGCTGCCGTGCGGCCGCTCGAGGCGCACATCGCGATGAAGGATGGCCGTCTGGAAGTCGAGGATGTTCCGGCGAATTCGGCGTACCGCGGCGAGAAACTCGGGCTCAACCGAGCTGTGGGCAGCGGCCAGATCGGCGGCGCTCACGCGGAGCGATGAGCCGGTGAGTTGCGTGCCGTCGAGCTTCGTGGTGTATTCCAGCAGTGCCGGAAGGCCGCGCTTGCGGACGTCGCCGCAGATGCGCTCGACGACCTGTCGCGGCACCAGCGCCTCGCCGAAGACCTCGAGTGTCTTGCGCCGCCCGGCTTCACTCACGATGTCGCCGCGCGGACTCAGCCGGGCCCGCAGCTCGTCGAGCGCCGTAAGCCCGGCATCGCGCGCGGTGTCGATCCTGCGAATGTTGAGAAGTGTGCTCATAGACCTACTATTTTGCTCTAACAGGCCGATTTCGACCAGGGCCGTGGCTGTGGTAAACTGACGACGTCGCCAAGGGACCGAGACCGTATCGGCCCGCTTGGTTCGCCGCTGCAAGCCTTGCTCCCCGCCGAACTTCCCTTCCGCCCGAGGTATTCATGTCGGAACCTGCCATTGATCTGCGCAGCGATACGGCCACGCGTCCCACGCCCGCGATGCGTGCGGCCATGGCGTCGGCGGAAGTGGGAGACGACGTCTCGGCGGAAGATCCGACGATGAACCGGTTGCAGGAGCGGATCGCCGCGATGCTCGGCAAGGAAGCGGCGCTCTTTGTGCCGTCGGGCACGATGTCGAACCAAATCGGCGTGCGACTCCATTGCATTCCGGGCGACGAAGTGATCCTGGAGGAATCGTCGCACATTTACGCGTACGAACAGGGCGGGGTCGCGCAACTCAGCGGCTGCGCGACTCGGACGATTAAAGGAGACTACGGCGTCTTCACGCTCGAGCAGGTGCAAGATCTCGTCCGTCCTAATAATTGCCACTACGCGCGCTCGCGGCTTCTCTGCCTAGAGAACACCAGCAACCGGGGCGGCGGCAGCGTCTGGCCGCTCGCGCGCATTCAAGAGCTTTGCGACTGGGCGCACGAACAAGGGATGGCGACCCACCTCGACGGCGCCCGGCTGTTCAACGCCGTCGTGGCGTCGGGCATTCCGGCCACGGAGTGGTCGAAGCCGTTCGACACGGTGAGCGTTTGCTTCAGCAAGGGGCTCGGCGCGCCGGTCGGTTCGGCGATTTGCGGCACTCGCAAGCATATCGACCATGCGATCCGCGTCCGCAAAGTGTTCGGCGGAGGGATGCGGCAGGCCGGCATCATCGCAGCCGGAGCGCTTCACGCATTGGAACACCACATCGACCGCATGGCCGATGACCATCGGTTGGCCCGTCGCTTCGCCGATTTGATTCGCGACGTCGACGGCATCGTCGTAGATCCCCCGCGGATCGAGACGAACATCGTCTATTTCTACGTCGATCCGAAGCTCGGCACCGCCGCGGAATTTGCCGGTGTGCTCAAGCAGCACGGCTTACTCGTGGGCGCGCTGGGCAAACAACAAATTCGGGCCGTAACGCATCTCGACATCAACGCGGAACAGATCGAACGGGCCGGAGCGATCATGCAAGAAGCGGCGTTGCGCTGCTTGGAATCAAGCCGTCCGACCACGGCGGCGGCCGGCGCGTACGGCTAAAGATTCTCGCATTCTAGGTGCAGAAGTCTTACGCAGCGCCTCGCTAATCGTAGGCCTTACCTGTGCGTTGCCGCGCATGAAAACGTAACGATTGTCCGGATCGGGGCGTGCTCACGCTGTGCCGCTCGGCGCGCACTTGTGCCAACCCGTCAATCGGAAAGCCGCACGGTGAAGTGTATGAAGGAATCTCGCGCTTCAGACGATGAGCCAACTAGCGGATTTCGGCAAAGCAAAATGTGATGGCGCGGCGACGGATCGCTGCAACGCTTGGCGAACTCCGGATGGATCGCGGAAGGGTGCATATGTTCTGCTCATGGCTTCGTCGGTTGGCAGCTTTATTGGTCGCCGCCTCTACTTGGTCAAGCGTTGCAGCCGCTAACGACGACGCGTTGAAGTCGCCGTTCGCCGGGCTCACCGACAGCCCCTTCCAATCGAAGTCCGATGCAGGCGAAGCGCCCGGCAAGCTCATCGACCTGGCAAAAGAGTCTTCCAAGCCGATCACGCTTTCCGACGGCGCACAGTTGATCGACACGGGACTCGTCCGCAACAACGGCCGGCTTCTGGGGCTCTTCGGGCGGAGCGACCAAGCGTTCCACGACTTCATTTCGCCGGCGAGCAACGTGCTCTTCTTCGAAGACCCGCGCACGCTGACGGAACTCCGCTTGCATTTCGTGAACCAATGGATCCCCGGGAACAACCCGGTGTTTCAAGGCGGCAGCGCCCAGTACATCGCGGCACAAATCCGCGTGGCGCTAACGCAACGCCTCTCGATCATCGCCACGAAAGACGGCTACATCTGGCTCAACCCGGGCAACCCCGGCTTGGCCGATTCCGAAGGCTTCGCCGACATCGCCGCCGGCTTGAAATACAATCTGATACGCAATCCCGATTCGCAGACCATCGTCAGCCTCGGCGGAACGGTCGAGCTCGACACCGGTGCACACCGCGTTTTTCAAGGCTCGGGCAACGGCGAGTTCCATCTCTTCGCCACCGGCGGACAAGAGTTCTTCGACGGCCTGGCACACTGGAACATGGCCGGCGGCTTACGCCTTCCTTCCGATACGACGGCTCGCAGCACAATGTCCTATTGGTCGAATCAATGGGACGTGAAGCTCACGGATCGGCTCTACTTCCTCACCGGCGTCAACTGGTTCCACTGGCTCGAATCCGGCAACAATCTCGCGGTCAATTTCGAAGGCATGGACTTGTTCAACTTGGGCGCCAACAACGTGGCCGGGAACGACGTCGTAACGTCCTCCATGGGCCTACGGTATCGCTTCGGCTGCATGAACGAAGCGGGCATCTGCTGGGAGCTGCCGGTAACCGATCGTCGCGACCTGCTGGAATCGCGGCTTTATACCGACCTCTGCATTCGCTTCTAAGGCGACGGAGCTCGCTGCATGAGTACCACGTGCTTCCTGGCGCGATCGATGCCGACAAGGCCGCCGGTCTTCAGATCGGCGGCGAAGCCCTGGCCGGTAAGTGGAGCGGGCTCTTCGGCGACGAACTCCAACACCTCGCTCGCGGTGGGAAGCCGCACTCGATAGAGCCGCTTGTGGTCGTGATCGCTCACGAGCAGCGAGTCTTCGTGCCAAATGCCGCCTGAGATGCTCGCGCCGCCGATGCGGTCGAGCACTTGTGCCGGATAGGTCCAGCGGCCGGTTTCCTTCCAAGTGTGATCGAAGCGCACGAGAAATGTGCGGCGATTATCGGAGCCGTAAAGCGCGAAGTTGCACCACCACTCGTCGCCGCGTCGCACGCACCAAGTGAGGCTGCCGCCGAAGTTGGCGAAATCGTGAAATGTCTCCAGTTTCATCGACTCGACATCGAGACTGAAAATCTCGCTCCGTTCCGGCTTCGTCGGGAAGTTCGAGTGCGCCAGATAGATTCGTCCGTCGGCAATGAACGCGCTGTTGAGATGCTTCGCTTCTCCGGTACTTCGGACAAGCAACTTCTTCGTGATACGATCGTATTTCGCGACTCGATCGTTCGTGACGACGTACACAAACCTCTCATCCGCCGCCGCCGCTTGCTTCGCCTCCGGCGCCGCAAACTCTTCCGTCGTGCGCCATTCGCGAAGCTCGGCGCCGATGACCGAAGACGCGACACTTAACAGGATAAAAGCGATGCGACATGGCTGGTTGCAAAACATGCGAGGACTAACTCTGAGCAAAAGGCGAGGGCAATGCCGGCGGAACCGTCCCGGGGGATCGGCGTAGTATAAATGCGGCGCGTGGCCGAGGCACGAACTTGTGGCGCCGCGCGGCGTAATAATCGTTACGCTCCGCAAATTTTCCGGTGGTCGCCGGCAACCGGCCTCCGCCGCTCGATATCCGAGAGAGTGAATCGATCTGCGCGACCGACCTACTCGGCGAAAGCCCGGAATCCATGCGCTCGACTTTCTGCTTTTGCCGCCGTAACGCCCGACTCGCCGCGATGCTCGTACTTGTCGCCGGCGGCCAAGCCGCGGGCCAGCAGCCCGTGCCGATCGACATTATGGCGCTCCCCGTGACGCCGCAAGGCTCGACGATCATCGCAGCTCCGGGCGGCGCCGGCCCGGTACTGGCCGCACCTGTGAACGGGGCCCCCGTTAGCGCTGCTCCGGCGCGCCCGGTTCTCCAACTTCCGCCGCCTCCGGCAACGGTGACGACCGAACTTGCGACGAACACCGCCGTAGCGCTCCCTTCCACTCCGCTCCCCCCCACGACCGCCGCGACGCCGGAAGCCTCGATGAGTCCCGCAACCATGGCGGCGCTCTCCCAAACGGTACGGGCCATCCTCGTCGAATCGATCCCGGAACGGATCGAAAAGAACGACGATTGGGGAGAGCAACGCGAGCGCCTTTCGCAATTCAAGCCGAAGCTCGACGGCTTGCGGCTCCGCGTGGAAACGACCACCAAGCCGGTCAATCACGGACTCTGGAAGCAATTGGTCGTCGTGCCGGTCGATCCGCAGAGGAATCTCCGGTTCCAAATCGTCGACGCGCGCGGCGCGGGACGGAACGGCGTAACGTTTCAAGTCGTCGTGTTTGCTCCGTTAAAAGTAACGGCCCGCGTCGAACGCTGGCGCTCCGGCATCAAGCTCGTAAACTTCAGCACCGACGCAGATGCGAGCGTCGAAATGCGGTTGGCCGGCGAAGTGCAGTACGAGTACACCGTTGAAAACGGCACGCGGTATCTCAAGTTCATGCCGCGCGTCACGGCCGTCGACATGAAGCTGGTGGAGTTTGATCTGCGCCGCATCAGCCTGGCGGCCGGCCCGTTGGTGCAAGAACTCGGCGACATTCTCACCAACCCGCTGGCGGATCAACTCGACAAGCACGAGCCGAAGATCGTCGAGAAGCTCAACAAGTCGATCGTCAAACGCCAAGACCGTCTGAAGATTCCGGTCTCGCTGCCGTTTGATTGGAGCGATTGGAGTTGGTCGAAGACTTAGGGAAGTTACGAGTTATGAATTGTGAGTTCCGAACCACGGCAATTGAGCGTCCGTCATAACTCAAATTCATAATTCATAACTTCAGACGACTCGGCAATTTCTAGGCCGGCCAAAAGTTGCCTTGAGATCGCTCTCCGATGGCTCTATCTTGCCAAGTTGCTCTTTGGCAATTTGGCTTGTGTGCTGCTTTTCGCTGCTCGTATTCCGACTTACGTCGACGAGTCGCGAATTAAGTTTTGGCACTTACGTCGGCGGCAAAATGCCCCTTGCGCAGATAAGTCGAGTTATCTGCGCACAACCCCAAAACCCACAAGGGGAGCGCAGATAGCGGGAGTTATCTGCGCAGCACTCATGCGGATGTCGACGTAACTGCTGGAAAGCGCGACTCCGCATTTCGACGTAAGTCGCCGCACGACGGCGACGGCTACGCGATGCCCGCCAGCGCCGCGGCTTTGCGCACTCTACCGATGCCGAGCATGTAGGCGGCCGTGCGAAGGCTCGCTTTGTGCTCCTTGCCGAGGTCCCACACCTGCTGGAAAGCGTCCCCCATGATGTGGTCGAGCTCTTGGCGGCAGCGGTTGAGGCCCCACGAATAGTGTTGGCGGTTCTGAACCCATTCGAAGTAGCTTGCCGTCACGCCCCCGGCGTTCGCGAGAATGTCCGGCACGACGAAAATGCCGCGCTCAAAGAGCAGGTCGTCGGCGTCAACGTTGGTCGGCGCATTGGCCGCTTCCACAATAAACGGCGCTTTGATCTTCGGGGCAATCTCTTTCGTAATCACGCCGCCGAGCGCCGCCGGAATGAGCATGTCGCAATCGAGCGTGAGCAGTTCCGCATTGGAAATCTTCTCGCATCCCGAGATACCTTCGAGCGAACCACGATGCTCCATCGCGTAGCGCAGCGCCGCGGGAATGTCGATTCCGTCAGACTTGAAGTAGCCGCCGCTCACGTCGCTGATGGCCACGATCTTGCATTCCGATTCATGCAAGAACTTCGCCGCAAACGTACCGACGTTGCCGAAGCCCTGGATCGCGATGCGTGTTTGCTGCGGTTTGCGGTTCAATCGGCTAAGCACCTTGAGCGCGATGATCGCCACGCCGCGGCCGGTCGCTTCTTCGCGTCCCGGCAGGCCGTGCATGTCGACCGGTTTGCCGGTGACGCAGGCCGGCGAGAAGCCGTGGTACTTGCCGTATTGATTCATGATCCACGCCATGACCTTATCGTTGGTCCCCATGTCGGGCGCGGGAATGTCGATGTCGGGGCCGAAGATGTCGTGGATGCCGTCGATGAATTTGCGCGTGATCGTTTCCAATTCGCGCGGGCTGAAGGTCTTGGGATCGATCGCCAAGCCCCCCTTGGCTCCGCCGTACGGCAGGTTGACCACCGCCGTTTTCCAAGTCATCAGGGCCGCCAGCGCGCGGACTTCGTCGAGATCGACTTCCGGGTGGTAGCGAAAGCCCCCCTTCATTGGGCCGCGCGAGTTGTCGTGCTGCACGCGGTAGCCGACGAAAGTCTCCAGTTCGCCGTTGTCGCGAATGATCGGTACCTGCACCTGCACTTCGCGCTTGGAAGTGAGCAACATCTTGCGGATCGATTCGGGCAGATCGAGCCGGTCGGCGGCGCGATTAAAGTACAACTGCATCGACTTCAGGGCGTCCATGGCGGCGATCTCCGGCAAACTGGGTGTAGACTCTCGGTCGGATATGCTCATTTACGACTTGGAGCGCCGTTTGGTGCGAAACGCTACAACGCCCCGCCCGGGCGACGACGCACACGGCCCGGGGCAATAATACGGGCCTTCGGCAACGAACTGCAACCCGAGACGTCGAGTTGGAGGCCGATCCAGGCAGCGTCGGAAATAAAGTCTGGAACGCAACTTAGAGCCGCGGCGTCTATGTTCCGGACCGGTCCCCGAGTCTGGAGCAAACCGGAACCTCAAGGAGTTTTCACCTCATTCGGCCGAGGGCATTCAATTTCCTTAGCGTCTGCCGGCCACGAATCGCAAAGCAAGGTAATATAAAGGTTTGAATGCTGCGGGGCCTGTTTGCCTCTCGCCTCCCCCGCAGATTAGTTATCGCACGAGCAATCCTAGGAAGCGGGCGGTCGCAAGAACCCCGCACGGACTCATGTCTTTCCCCGTCGAATCGTTTTGGCGTTTGGTCGTCGAGGCCCAGCTTTTGACGCTCGAAGAATGCCATATGCACCATGCGGCCTGGCTTCAGCAGCAACCACAGGGGGGCGATGCGCAAACGCTGGCCGAGTACCTGGTCGCCGCGAACGTCATCAGCAAGTACCAAGCGTCGATCCTCCTGGCCGGGCGGGCAGGGCCGTTCGTCTACGGCGACTATCGCATCTACGAGCGGATCGAATCGGGACGACTGGCCGGAATCTTCCGCGCCGTGCACGTTGCGACCATGCATCGCGTCTGTTTGCAATTCCTCACGGGCGAACAAGCCGCCTCGCCGGAAACGGTCGCGTATCTTGCGCAACGCGCCATGATCGTCTCGCGCTCCAGCGCCGGATTTCCGCACCTGCTGCGCTGTTACCACCTCGTCGATCTCGGGGCCTTCAAGTTCTTTGTGCTGGAAGACCTGCTCGGCAAACGCATCGAACGCATTTTGCAACAGCAAGGCGCGATGAAAGCCGGCGAGGCCTGCCGCGTCACGCGCCAAGCGGCGCTGGGCTTGGCACGGTTGCACGGCATGCAGATGGCGCACGGCGACGTGCGCCCGCAAAACATTTGGGTCGATTCGTCGGGCACCGTGAAGATGCTGCAGTTCCCGCTGTCGCGCGATCCGCTGGCCCCGCCGCTTGATTGGCGCAAGCTGCTGGCCAACGCGGGCGAGAAGCCGCCGGTCGAGGCCGATTACATTGCGCCTGAGCTCATCGCCGGCGGGGCTCCCGATGCGCGGAGCGATATCTACCAGCTCGGCTGCAGCCTGTATCAGATGCTCACGAACAAGCCGCCGTTCCCGGGCGACAGTCTGAAAGCCAAGCTCGAAGGGCATCTCAAAGCCGCTCCCACGCCGATCGAGAAGCTCAATCCGAAGGTTCCGCCGGAACTCGCGAAGCTTGTTTCGTACATGATGCAGAAGAAGCCCGACATGCGCTACCAGCAGATGACGAGCGTCATCGAGAAGCTGCTGCCATTCATGTCGATTATCGAAGCGCAGTCGCAACCTGCCGCGCCGACGCGCGCTTCCATGGCCTACGACGGCTGGCTCATGAACGTGCTTCAAGCGGGCGCCGGCCCGACGAGCCCAGGTCCGATGAATCAGGGCCCGATGGGCTCTCCCGGTTCGTCCGGCTTGGGCATGCCGCAAACCGCGCACATGGCACAACAAGGACCGATGGCCGGCGGCGGCTATGCACAACACCCGGGCATGCAGCCGGCCATGTCGGCGGGGCCGAGCATGCAACCGGCCGCACCGTATGGAGCCGCAGCACCCGCGGCCGGCATGCGCGCGCCGGCAGGGCCGAACCTGGGAGCCGCACCGCAAACGAGCATCATGGCGGAACGAATTAGGAAGCGCAAAGAACAGTCGATGCGCAACCTAATCGGCCTGGTGGTCGTGCTGGGAATTCTGGTCGTCGTGGGCGTTGTGTTCCGCGGCAAGATCATGGAGTTTATCAACCCGCCGGAAACGGCCGAAAAGCCGGCTACAGCGATTGCCACGGCGACGGCGACCAAGCCGGTCGCAACGGCCACGGCCAAGCCGACGGCCACGGTTGCGGCCGCGCCGGCAAAAACGCTGTACCCGAAGCGCGATGAAATCGGCGCCATCGGCGTAGAGCCGATGTACGATTCGCCGACCGCAGGCAAACCGCTGAACCTGGCGCACATGGTGCCCGGCGTGCAAATGATCATCGCTCTGCGTCCGGCCGAGTTGGTGAAGCAGCCGGAGTTTGAACATTTGGCCGATGCCAAGGTGCTCGGCCCGATCGGCGAATGGCTCAAGACGACGCTGCCGACCATCTCCGGCGTGACGAACGACAAGATCGACCAACTGCTCGTCGGCATTCTCGACGGCGCCAGCGCCGACGCCGTGCGCTATGCGTACGTCGTGCGCATGAAGGATGCCGCACCCGAGGCGGATCTTGTGAAGGCGTGGGGGAACCCGGCGATTGAGAAAAGCGGCGACGTCGACTTCTATGCGAAGGGAGCCGAGGCCTATTACTTGCCCAAGACTGAAGGAGGGAAGGTTCTCGTCGTCGTTCCAAAGGAAGAAATGCCGAACCTACTGAAGTATCAAGGCTCCGCGCCGCAACTTCGGCCGGAGCTCGAGTATCTCGTCATGCAGACGAGCGACGCCGATCGCCATTTCAACTTGCTTTACGCTCCTTACTTTCTGGAATCGGGCGGGCGCAGCTTAGTGAGCGGCTCCGGCACGAAGCTCTTGCCTGCGATCAATTGGCTTTATACGGGCGTCGGCCTGCCGCCGATGCCGACGGCCGAAGGAGAGGGGGAACCGCCCGCGGCGGGAATGGGCGGAACCGAGCCGGCGCAACCGCCGAAGGCCGTGGCCATGAGCGCACACCTAGGAGACACGTTCTTCTACGAAGTGCGGATTCATAATCCGGCGGCGACCGCTTACGCCGAAGCCTTGGCCGATCCTCTGCTCGCGCGCGTGAAAGAGATTCCGCGCCGCATGGAAGATTACGTCTTCAGCCTAAACTTCTCGCCGTACAGTCGCCGGATGCTCGCGAAGTTTCCCGGCATGGTGAAATTCGCCGACAATCACGTGCGCGTCGGTACCGGCGATCGACAGTTTGTGTTGCGCGGCTATTTGCCGGCCGTGGCGGCGCACAACCTCGTGCTGGGTGCGCATCTATGCTTGCTCGAAACGCCCGGCGCCGGAATGGTTGCGGCGACCGGCGGGCCTGCCGCGCCGGCGGCTCCTACGAAACAGGGCGTACTCGACATGTTGCGCACAAAGAAGATGGCACTGTCGTTCGATCGTAACGATTTGAACAAGGTGCTCGACATCGTCAGCACGGAGATCGGCATACCGATCGAAATGGTGGGGCCCGACTTCCTGACCGCAGGCATCACTAAGAACCAATCGATGGGGCTAATGGAGCCGGAGCAAACGGTCGACAAGTTGCTCCAAACGATTCTGCTCAAGGCCGACAAGGACGGACGCCTCGTATACATCGTGAAGCCGCGTAATCCCGGCGAAGAAGAAATAATCTTCATCGCGACGCGCGTCGGTGCGGCTTCGAGAAACGAAAAGCTTTTGCCGGAATTCGAGAAGGCGCCCGACCCGAAAAAGAAGTAGGGTTTCCCCGTCGGTTCGCAAACTTCGATTCGTTCGCCGCGGAGAATTCGAGCGTCGTGGAACTGTTTACCGTCCCGTGCATCACGTGCCGAGCGAAGATCAAGGTTCGGCACGTCTCGGCCATCGGGCAGATTCTGGCCTGCCCGCGGTGCGGCGGCATGGTGCAGATCATCGCGCCGGAAGGTTGGAAACCTCCGGTAGAAACGGCGCCGACGAAGCACGAGCCCGCAACTACGAATAGTCCGACGCGTCCCACTCCCGCCCAGAATGAAGCACCGAAGCCCGCCGCGGAAGCCGGCAACGCGACGACCCCGCCGACATATATCGCCGAACCGGTCGCCGACGAGATCGGCATGCCGTCGCTCGTATCGCCGCACGAGCAACGAATGCGGCGGCGGATACTGCTGATCGGCGGCGCCGCAGCCGCGCTGGTCGTGGCGTCTGGGCTTTGGTCGACGCTGGGCGAAACGGACAAGGACGCCGAACCTCTGACCGAAGCTGCGCCGACCGCGACCACTTCGGCAACGTCGCGCAAGATCGTATCGTCGACGCCGAGCACTACCGCCCTTGCGAAGAGTACGGCCGTCACGAAGCCTGCTGGCGCGGGAACGTCAATTGCCGTTGCAAGCGCGACGTCGTCCCGACCGTCGATCCTCGCGTTGGCCGGCACGCCGAGCGCCACCGCCGGCACGGCAGTCGCCGCTTCGGGCACTTCTCGACCGGCGGCGACGCCCACCATGCCTCTGTCGACGGCCGTCGCAGCAACCTCCGATCCGAAGCCACCCATTCCGAATCCGCCGATGGCGACCAAGCCGACGCCGAGCGCCACGGGCGCTCCTCCGGCGCTTGCCGATAGTTCGGCCAAGCTGCAGCAGCCGGCCGCCGGTCTGCGTTTCGTGCAAACTTCACGGCGCGATGCGTTGGAGATCGTCGCCCAGTTGGCCGGCCTTGCGCTCGACGTTAATTGGGACACGCTGACGCCCGCCGATGCCGGCTTGAAAGAGAAGGTCGACGCAGCGACCACGGAGGGGACGCTGCGCGACTTGCTCGAACAACTGCTGGCCCCGAAGAAGCTTTTGTGGGCGGCGCGCGGCAACGTGCTCACGATTCAAGGAAGCGTCCCGACGCCGACGCCCGTGCAGGCGGAGTACGCCGTCGGCGATCTCATCGGCGGCGACGCCGCGCAAACCGCCGCGCTGGCGGAAATGGTGCAGTCACTCGTCGAGCCGGAAACGTGGACGCGTGCAGGGGGCGTCGGCAATGTGCTTGCCGCCGATAGCGCGCTGACCGTCACGCAATCGCCGCGCGTGCAACTTGAAATCGCGGCGCTGCTCGACCGTTTACGGTTGGCGCGCGGCAAGAGCGCGCAGAGTTCACAGACGACGTCGGCGTCCGCCTTCGGCCTGGCGGGCACGAAGCTCGGCACCCCGATCTCCATGAACTTTCGTCCGGCCGTGCCGTTGTCGGTCGTACTCGCGCGACTCGAGGCCCTGGCCGACGTGACGTTGACGATCGACGCCGTCGCCTTGGCCGAACAAGGCGCGTCGGGCACGACGCCGGTCGGTATTGCCGCCGACAAACACCCGCTGGCGCAAGTGCTCACGGCACTCTGCGAACCGCGAGGCTGGGCGTGGCGCATCATCGACGCAGCCACGTTCGAGATCACGACGCAAGACGCCATGCGCAGCCGCGCATACTTGGAAGTCTATGATCTGCGACCGCTGCTCGTCGACGGCGCGCGGCCCGAACCGCTCATCGCGCGTCTCAAGGCGCAAACGGCAGCGGCCGGATGGCTGGAGACCGGCGGCAGCGGCGTACTCATTTTCGACGCCGCATCCGGCAGAGCTTTCGTCCGGCAGCACCAGAGCGGTCATCGGCGCATCGAACAGTTTCTCGTCGATACGACGGCCGCATCCGCCCCTCCCGCCGCGCGCCCGAGCGCTTCCTCGACGGCTCCGAAGCCGACTGCCACGCCCCCCAAGAGCCCGTAACCATGTCGACTAAGACGCTGCTTGCGATCGGCGCCCATTACGACGACTGCGTCTTCGGCGTGCCCGGCATCATGCTGCAGGCGATCGCGAAGCACTATCGCGTGGTCATTCTCACGCTCATCGGCGACTACTCGAATTGGCCGCCGATCGGCGATCGTCACCAGGAGCTGCTCACCGGCACCACGGAAATCAGCCGTCTGTTCGGCGTCGAGATGCGATATCTAAACTTCAAATCGCATCGCTTCGACGTGAACGACGAGACGAAACGGGCCGTCGCGCAAGGGATCGCCGATCTTCAGCCTGATGTCGCGCTCATGCTCTGGCGGCACGATCATCACGACGACCATGTCACGGCGTCGCAACTCAGCGGCATCGCGCTTCGCAACTGCGCCGCGCTGGTCGACGCTCCGAAGTATCGACCGCCGCGGCGGATTTACCTGTACGACAACGGCCCGCGCCACACGATCGGCTTCGAGCCCGACACCTTCGTCGACATCTCGCCCGAATGGCCCCGGGCCTCGGAATGGCTCGGCCGCTTCATGGCCCTGGTCCGCGGCGAAGCATACGACCCGCAAAAGCCCGAACCCGCGCAAGCGACCAAGGAAGCGATCGCGCTCTACCGCGGCAAGACCTGCGGCGTGAAGTATTGCGAAGCGCTGAAAGCCATGAACGCCGAACCGCGCGACATCCTCTAGCTCCGTATCTTACGCCGCGACGCCGTTGCTCCAGCGGCGAGCTATTTTGTTTCGCCGTCGCGTCGCAACACGAACGAGAGATAGCGCACTCCTGTCGGCTCATCGACGACAATCGTTCCGCCGGGCGCGAAGTATTGCTGAAGCACTTCCAACGGCGGCGGCGGACGATCGGCCAGCGCTTGATTGATGTCTTTCAAGAACTTGTTCTTCTCGCCGCCGGTAGCCAGTCGTTCGCGCACGCGGTCGTTTAGCGCCAAGCCGTGAACGTAGCGCAATTCCTCGTCCGGGCGATTGAAACCGAAGAAGCCCGGGCCTTGCTCGCCGGCGTAGCGTTTGGCCTTGGCGGCAATCAACTTATAGTCGAGCGAGGAGGACAGGCGACCGGAATCCCCGGCGGCCGTCGCCAGCGCCTTCTCCAGCACGCTCGCGCCGTCGCCGATCAGCAAGCAATCGTCGAGCAGGCAAAACGCCGGACGCGGACCGGCGACGCGCCCTTGTACCCGCCGGCCGTCGGTCTTTGCATCTTCCGGTTCCGCATGGGTCACTTCCGGCTCCGTCGCTTGGTAATAGGTCGTACCGGCGAACCCCTTCACCGTAAGTTTGTTGCCGAGCTTATCCGTGAGTTTCTTGAGCACCGGCGAGAACTTCTTGCCGTCCTTCAAATGAATACCGAACAACTGACACCGACTTTCGAACCGCACCGGCTCCTCGATCCAGACTAAGAAGCTGACGCGGCCGTCGAGTTGCGGTAGGACGTCGAGTTCGATGTCGACGTCGGTGTTTTTTAAAAGATTCTCAACCGTCTGCCTGCGAAACATTCCCTCTCCCGCAAAGCTGTCGACGATTGTGCGAAGCTTGTGATAGGTACGTTCGACGTCCCAGGTGAGCGTGCCGTACGACGCCGCATCTTCAAAGGCCCACGGCTCCGGCTCGGTCTCCGTCGGTTGTAGAGCGATCAACTCCAGCACCCCGGCGCGCGGTACGTCGAGCAGCAAGTACGCTTGGCCGATGACTTCAAACGGGCCGCGGTTGAACGTGAAGCTGCCGCCGAGCGCCGTCAAACCGTCGAGCCCGAGAGCCGGCAGCATCGCCATGCCGATCGCCGCACTCGCGTTGCCGGCGGTTGCGGCCCGCGCCAAGTTGATCGGGTCGACGAACCACGTAATGTGGGCCGGCTTCCCTTCCGCCTTGCCGATCAATCGCTCCAGATTGACGAACGCCGGCTGGTCGGCCAGCGTGTTCACGTCGCCGCCGTTCCATAGGCCGAGCAAATGCTTGAAGGCATCGACGTTGTTGCCGATCAAGAGCACGTTTTCGCGGCGCACGTAAATCCAGCGATCGGTCTTGCCGGTGCCGCGCCGAAACATGTGCAGCACCGTATCGCCGACGGTTTCCGTTTCTTCGATCCATTGATCTTCCGTGAGCGCCGCGCGACTCCGCTCGATAAAGGTCGCAACGTTGCGGTCATCGTCGGGCGCTTCGAGCATGAGCAACACCGCAGGAGGCGCTCCGGTGACCGGCACGACGGCGAAGCCCAACTCGCCGCGCGGCAGCTCCAGAAACTCCGCCACGGTGAGGCCGAACTTGTCGCGCATCGGCTCAAATGCTTTTTCGACGGCCGCGAACATCTGCTCCCAGAGCGGTCGGAATTGCGGATCTTGGGCCATGCGTCCCGACGACGTTTGCCAGAACTCCGCCCGCACTTCCGGCGCATTGGCGACTCGGACATATGCCAACGTTTCCGGCGGCAATAAGCGGGCCAACTCGGGCCGCGCGGTCTTTGCGGGCGCCGTCTGCGACCAAGCCGACCCCGGAATGCTCGCTAGAATCAGCAGCATTCCAGGCAGAATCCGGAGCGGCGAAGAAATCGTCCGATACATAAAACGGGCCTCGCTCGGGGGCGTGTTGCTTATGCCGGCAGTTTTTGCCGGTTGCGATGGTTGTAGTATACTGAATACTCGACGACGTTACCCTTGCTCCGGCGGCAGGGTTTCAAGGAGCGGCCGATGAGGCGAATTCCCATCTCGATGCATGGCCCGTTGCTGGGCTTAGCGCTTGCGCTCGTTTGCGCCGCTTCTGCGCACGCGCAGTCGGCATCCAGCGGAGCGTTCGGCGGCCGCTCGATGGGCTCCAGCTTCACACCCAGCGGCAGTTCTTTCGGCGGCACCGGTGCAAGCGGAATGGCTCCCGGCTTCGGCGGCGTGGGTGCGGCCGGAGCGATGGGCGGGGCAGGGGGCGGAGTTGCCGGAGCAACCACGCGCGGCGACACCACCGCCGGTCAGATTTCCGGCGGCGAAAGGTTTGTCCGGGGTGCGCGGCAGCCGGGGCAATTCGTCGGATCGGACTCGCGCGACACCACGAACATCATGAGCCAGCTCTCCGCCTATTCGGCGCTGCAATCGGGCCTGGGGCGCAACAATAACTCGTCGAACGCCAATCGTCCGACCGGCATGAGCAACTCGCGCGTAAAAATGCCGCGCATCCAACAGTCGGTCGCTTTCGAATACCTAGCGCCGAAAGCCGAGACGGTCGACGCCGTGTTGCAGTCGCGCTATACCCTAAGTCCGCGTATGTCGCGCATCGGCTCTATTGCGGTGCGAATGGAGGGGCGGACGGCGATTCTAACCGGGGTTGTTGCCACGGCACATGATCGCGCTCTAGCCGAGCAATTGGCGAGCCTAGAGGCCGGAGTCTCTGTGGTCCGTAATGAGTTGACGATTGTTCCGACGTTTGTGGCGCCGGCTGTTGTTGCGCCGCCGGTGAAGGCGACCCCTCCGGACGCCGTGCTCCCCCCGGAAACGCCGAGTGTGCCCCGGAAGTAGGCGTCGAGCCGTACGCGGCAGGCGTTGCTTGCTGCTCGGCAGACGGTTGTCCCCAGGTCGTGCTGCGCCGCGATTGCGGCCCGTTGGGAATTGCGATCGTCGTTGTGGTCATGCGGCGGGGAACGGCTAGCGACGATGCTGTTCCCCCGGCCGGCGCCCCGTTCATGGTCGCAGCCGTTCCGTCAACTCCCGGTACCGCGCCGAGCGGCTGTTCGTAGGCCACTTGTTGCACGCCTGATGCGGGTTGCGATGGAGCGGCCGCCTGCACGGGGGCTCCGGCTGCGGCAGGCGCGCGATTGGCGGTAGGAATCAATTCTTCCTCGCGCGGCCCGGGCAAGTGTTGCTTCGACGGATCGCTCACCACCGTCGAGCCGTTCGTCGGTTGGAACCGGACCATCAAACTGATCTCTCGAAGCGATCCGCCTGCGGCGTCCCAAGGGAGCCAAACGCTATACGAATGCCCGAGCGCCGATTTGCTGTAGTGCTTTTCGAACTGCTCCGGCGTGAAGATGAACTTTCGATCGGGCTTCGTGCTTTCGATATCGCGGCCGGTTTCATCGAAGGCGTAGACCGTGAGCGTGCCGCTCACTTTGATCGGCTTCCCCCCTTCGACGGCGTAGAACATCACACGCCCGCCGAACCCGCGCGTAGCCGGCGCCATCCCTTGCGTAAGCACCGTATCGGTCCACACGGCGACGACTTTCATCGGCGGCTGCATCACGCCGTCGCCTCCGGCGCCCCAAGGGATGTTGCGGCTCATGTCGAAATCGAACTTCGAGCAGCCGGTGAGGAGCGTCATCGCCAGACAAGCGACGACGGCGCTTCGCGGCGGCTTGCGAAGAAAAACGAGCTTCGTCATGGGGCAACTCTCTGTTCGACAGGCGGAGCGAAGGGCGGTGCGGCGTATTGAACGGGAACAACTTCGGGCTGATATCCGTTTGGCGGCGGCAGCGGAGTCATGTTCGGCGGCGGATAGTTCGGATACCTCGGCGGTGGATACGTCGCTTGCTGTTGGTACTCCAAAGTCGAGATCTCGGCGGAGTTCTCTGCAGGACCCGGCACGACAGAGCCGGCCTGCGGTAGCTCGCCGGCCTGCGGAACTTCGGCCTTCGGCAAGGCGGCGGGCGGCGGCTTCGGAGGCTCGGGCACGGGAGGAGCCGGGGGAGGCGGCGCCGCTCCGGGCGGCGGTTCCGCACCGGTGGGAGGAACCGGGATTTGCTCGGGCGACAGCGGGGTCGGTTCGCCGTTGGGCGAAACGTCCGGATACACGACCATGGTTTCTTCTTCGGCCCAGATGTCCCCCTTGGCGAACAGACCTGCATTGCCGGTGAGCGCCTTCACGTCACCCAAGCACCACGACATCCGCGCCGATTCCACGTGCCGCAGCCGCGACGCATCTTCTTCATCGCGCACGATGTGCGGCGTCATGATGATCAGCAGTTCCGTGCGCTCGCTGGTTTCGTTGTCGTACCGAAACAAGTTGCCGAGGATCGGGATCGACGACAACACCGGCACCCGACGATGAATCACGCTGCGGGCCTTGGTGATGAGACCGCCGAGCACGACGGTTTGGCCGTCCATGGCGCTCACCGTGGTCTGCGCGGTCGTCGTGTTGATGAGCGGCTGACGGACGACCTGGCCGTTGGAGGATACCGAAATCGGCACCCCTTCTTGCTCCGGACCGAGCGCCGACTTTTCCGCGTCGATCTCCATGACGACCAATCCGTCGGGCGAGATGCGCGGCGTGACGCCGAGAATCAACCCGACGTTGACGTCGACGACGTTGTTCACTTGGCCGGTCTCGTTGATGGTGACTCCCTGCACGCGCGGCACCCGTGAGCCGACCTGCACGAAGGCCGCTTGATTGTCGAGCGTCATCACTTGCGGACGGCTTAAGACGTCGAGACGTCGGCTTTCCTGCAAGGCGCGAATCAGCACGTTGACGCTTTCGCTCGAAGCCGAAAGTACGAGGCCGCCGAATCCGAGATCGGCGTTGGTGCGGCCGACCGCAAAGTTCGAAAGGCCCTGGGATCCCACGCGGCTCGAGTTCGCCAAGGCGTTCGTGGCGCCGCTATTTCCCAGCGGGGCGTTGTTGAACGCATAGCCCGGCGTGTTCGTGGCGGCGACGACGTTCTGATTGGTCGTCGTCACAACGGTGTTGCCTTGCGGCTGCTGGGTCGATTGCGTAATCGTCACCAGATCGCCGAGCAAGCTGCGATCGAACAGAATCGAATCTTGCAGGCCGAGTTCGATGCCGAATTCGTCGGTGTTGTTCAGCGACACTTCGGCGATGAGCACCTGAATCATCACCATCGGAGGGCGACGATCGATGTCTTCCACCAGCTTGCGGATCTCTTCGAAGTAGCGCGGCGTGGAGCTCACGATGAGGCTATTGCTCACCGGCTCCGGCACGACGACGACTTCGCGTTCGATCTGCTCGAAAGGACTGAGCAGGCCCGGCTGAACTTGCTGAACTTCCCGTTCGCTACGGAGAAAGTTGTTGATGGCCGTCGCGACGTCGGTCGCGGGCGCATTCTTTAGTCGGTAAACGATGCTCTGCCGTTGCCGCACGTCGCTGTCGTCGAGCCGTAGCAAGATCGCTTCGACGATCGTGAGGTCTTCTACGCTGCCCGAGGCGATGATGCTGTTGGTGCGCTGGTCGACCGAGAACCGGAGCGGGACAAGCAAGTTTTGCGTTTGTTGATTCTGGTTATTCTGCTGACCGCCGCCGAACCCGCCGCCGCCGGCGGTCGTCGTAGTCCGGCCGAAGAGTGCGTTGAGCATCTCGACGAGGCCGGCCGCATCGGCGTTGACGATCGTGAACACTTTGATCTGCGAACGCGCCGCCGGGGTTGCATCGAGTTGACGCACCAGCGCGGCGATCAGATCCATGGCCTCGACCGGAGCGGAGACGACGAGCGAATTGGCTCGGGCGTCGGCCGTGATCCGGACGTCGTTGAGAATGCCCGAACGATATTGGCGATGTCCTTCGGAATCGATGGTCGTAAACTTCAACGCTGCCGAACGGGCCGAGGATGAAGAAGATCCGGGAGCTTGCTGCTGGGCGCCGCCCTGCGTGAGAGCTTGCAACGCCCCTCCGGCCTGCGAGCCGCCGCCGATCTCGGAAGCGACTGCTTCTTGCAACACCGGCGCCAATTCTTCGGCCAGGGCGTTGTCGAGGTGAAACACTCGGAGTTCGTTTTCCGCTTCGCCGCTCGGGACGTCGAGACGCTTGATCAATTCGCCGGCTTCGAGCAAATCGCGAGGCCCGGCCCGCACGATGAGCGTATTGCTGCGCGCATCCGAGGTGACTTGCACTTTCGGGCCGAGGCCCGGCCGCTCGGTGAACAGGCTCGTCAACGTGCTTTGTACCGAGGCCGCGGAGGCATGCTTCAGCGAGAACACGGCAAACTGCGACGACGGCTCGACCGGTTGATCAAGCTTCGAGATCAGCTCGCGAACGGCCTGCACGCTCTCGCCGCGGCCGATGAGTAACAACGCGTTCGGCTTCACGAGCGCCGTGATGCTCACTTTGCCTTGGCGCGGCGACAAGACGGCGTCGTAGATCTGCGTGACGACCGTGGCCAGCGCTTCGCTCGACACGTGGACGAGCGGCACGACTTCGATGACCGGCTGCGTATCGACGCTGAGGCGTTCGATGTCTTCGATAATCTTAAGAACGCGTTCGACGTCGCGATCGTTGCCGCTGACGACCAACACGTCGAGACCGTCGAGGAATTCGATCTGCACCGGGCCGACCAAGCCGCTCTGCGCCGCTTCGGCTTGCACGGCGGCGGCGACCGCGGCCGGATCAGCGTTCGGCAGCACGGCCGTGTTGGGGCCGGCGGCGTTAGGAACCGGCTGGTTCGCGGCGGCGGCGGGAACCGGCGGCGCCAAAGCGCCTGGCGGTTGCTGCACGGCCGGTTGTTGCGCGAATGGTTGCTGAGCGGCCGCGGCTTGCGGCGCCGGCGGAGCGTTCGGATTGGGTTGAAACACTTTCGCCATGAGCGGCATGCTCTTCGGCAATGCCGGACCTTGCGGCGATTGCGGAACGGCTTCGCCGGCCGGCGCTTCTTTGGCGGCCAAGCGATGCGAAACCGTCATGGCTTGGCGAATCGATTCGCGATCGGCCGACTTAAACGGCACCACACGTCGCGCGTCGCCGGCGGCGTTGCGATCGAGCGCCGCGATCAAGCGAGCCGCGGCTTCCGAAGTCACGGTATCGCCGGTGAAGTCCATCTGCCGGCGCGCCGGATTGTAGGTCATCATCAAGGGAGACGCTTCGGCCAGGGCCAATTGCAGCCAAACGCGGCCGGTACCTTCCGTGGTCGTCGAGAGCCGGCTGCCGTAGAGCGACGACAATCGCTCTTGCAGAGCCGTCCATTCGATATGTTGCAGCGTGACGCTGCGATTCGCGCCGGGGACGGACGTCGCGACGACGGCGGGCGCGGCGACGCTTGGAACGCTCGGCGCCGCCGGTTGCGCCAGCGTCGCGACGAATTGTTCGACGGCACGTTGCAACTCTTCCGGCGCCGCCACAATGACTTGCCCGGTGCGAACATCCGCGGCGATGCGAGCTCCGGCGGCTCCGTAACGGCGCGTCAGTTCAGCGGCGAGCGCCTCGGCGGACATTCCGGGCGAGGCATAGGCGGCCACACGCTGAGCGGGCGCAGCGGCAGGTGCGGAAATCGGCGCGGCGGCGACCGGCGGACGGTCCATCGTCACCAGCAGTTGAGCGACCAGCGTCTGAACGGCAGGCGAGCCGCCGACGAGCAATCGATTGCCGGCCCCGTCGACGATCAGCTCAAACGGTTCTTGGCCGCCGGAGAGAAAGCGTTCGATTTGGGGCTTCGCCTCGTCGGCGCGAACATGTCGCAGCACGAAGGCTTGATAGCCGGCAACCGCCTGTTGAGGCGGCGGCGGTCCGGCAGGCAACTGAGCCGTAGCTCGCGCGGCGGCGAACAGCAGCACACCGCCGAGAACGGCGGCAGTCGCGCGACGATTCAGTTGTGCAAAGTTCACGGCGATTGTCACTGAGCGGGATTGCCCCCCCGCCGGCCAATCGTGAAGTGCAGAGCTTGCGCGCAGCACCTCTTCGCCCCCAGGTATCGGTAAACCCCGCCGACCGCTTGAGGTATTTCCAATAAAAACTGTTTTCGTGCGCGGGCAACGCCGGCAGTGCCCGTTGCCGGCATTCCACGCCGCGGCCGTTAGAGCGGCAGATCGATCCCTTGCTCGAGCGACTTGCCGAGCGCGACGATGCGCCGTTTGCCGGCGCTCTCGATCTCGATTTCCTGAGCACCGATGCGCACGAGCTTCCCCTCGAAACGGCCGACGGAGATGCTATCTCCCTCGTTCAACTTCAGCAGCTGATTCGTCGGACGCACATTGAGCCAGGCCTGCGGACGGGCGTCGACCGAGATGATCGAAGTGAGAAACGTAAACTTCGACGGATCGAACGCCGGCGGCGGAGGGGGAGCCGGCGTGCTCTTCACGACCGGCGGCGGTGGAGGAGGGGGCGGAACGTACGGAGCAAACAAGTTGCGGGCCGTGATCGCCGCCACGGCCGCGTTGCTCGCGTCCTCGTTCCAGGCCGGATTCACGCGATCGTTGAGCTTATCGCGGCGGGCGGCGTCGTGCAGCACCAGCGCCTCAATGCTCGCCGTAATTTGTAGTTCGCCGCCGTCCTGCGTCGGCTGCAACATCAGGTCGCGAATCTGATGCAGATGGTCGGCCTTGTAAAACGCCGCCAACCAACGGCTCAGTTGCTCCAGCGTTCCGCGCGCCTTCAATGTAAACGGCTGCTTGGTGAAAACGTCGCGCATCTGCGTACCGCGGCCCGGCTCCACCGTCACCTGCTTCAGGCGCACGCGGTTGAGTTCCGCAACGAGCCAGTTCTGGTAGAGCGAACGTGCCAGCTCGCGATCGCGCGGCAGCGATTGGTCTTCCCATTCGCTCAGTTTCAAATTCGCCATGGCCGCTTGGGCGACGACAAGTTGCTTCTTCATCAGATCGTCGCGCGCCGCCGTAAGTTGCGCCTCGCGCGTTCCCACGGCGCTCGAATATCCCTGCACTCCCAGCACCACGATCGCCAGGACGCTCAAGCCCCCCACGGCCGCGGCGAGCCGTTTCTCGCGTACGTTCATCGGGCGCCTCCGGCCGTTGCGGAAGGCGCGGCGGAGGAAGAAGGCTTCGGCTGTGCTGCTGCCGGCGGTGCGTCCGGCTTCACCAGTACGTTCGACGAAAAACCCCAAGGATACTTCGGGTTCAGCGCATCGTGCCGGCGACCCTTTCCTTCGACGAGGTGATGCCCGTCGCGCAGTCCGTGCTCCAATTCATCGACGACGCTCGGCTCGGTCGCCACGCCCTTGAGTTGCAACTCCCCGCCTTGCGGCAGCGCGGAGAGTCGCAGCGAGGTGAGCAGCGTCACTTTGTTCGAAGGCGCCTGACGCGAAAGCCGCTCCAGTTCGTCGAGCCAGGCGACGTTGCCGCGCCGCCACGCTTCGATGTCCTTCGCTTTACGTTCCAACTCTTGCGCCGCCTTCACCGCCGGAGCCATCGCATTGGCGGTATCGCGCGTGAGTTTGATTTCATCGTCGATGCGGCCGAACTTCCATTGCAAGAAACCCCAGACGAGAGCGAGCGCCAGCGTCGCGCAAAACGCGCCGACGATCACCTGCCGCCGACGGTTCGGCGGCTCCGGCGCACGGTGCGGATTCAGAAAGTCGAGCTTCGGCGCGGCCCCCTCGGCTTCATCGGCCAGCGCCCCCAAGAGCGCTGCATAGCGTCCTTCCTCCGGACTCACCGACGGATCGAGTTCGAGCGCGGCCGGCAGCGGACTCCAAGCATCCACGACGTCGACCGTCACGCCGAGATCGGCCGCCAATTGTTCGGCCATCGCTTGCCGGCCCGCGACGCCGCCGCAGAGTTCGATCGCCGCCACGCGCCGCCCGCCCAGCTGATGCTGTACGCTGGCCAAGGTGCGGCGCAAGTCGGTGGCCAGCGCGCGACGATAGTCGGCCGATTCCAAGTCGCCCGGCATGCGCGCGCTGCGGACCAATACGATACTCGCTCCCGCCAGCGCCGCCACCTCCGCCTCTTCCGCGCCGGGATCGACCAGCAACCGCGGCTCCTCGTCGTGGGCCACGCGGCGCAGCGTCAACGATGCTGCGGCGACCGGCCGGAGCAACATCCGCCGCAGCTTCAGCCCGGCCCCTTCAATAAGTTGTCGCACTTGCGCGGCAGGGCCCGGCTCGACGGCCGCGGCCATCACCGAGCGCGGCTCGTTCGGTCCGGCCGGAGTCGGCACGAAATCGAGCAATCCCCCGGCGGCGAGCGCATGCAGCTCGCGCTGCGCGAGAAATCGGACCATGTCCGGCAGTTCGGCGTCGGGCGCGGGAGGCAACTGCAGTTGCTTCAGCTCGACCGCGGCTCGACCAATCAAGACGATCGCTTCCGCCTTGGCGAGTCCCCGCTTTTGCAATGCGTCGCCGAGCACGGCCGTACGTTGCGCGAGGGCGTCGGCGTCAAATACCGTCGCGCCCGGCCACGGCGCCCGAAAGGCGTGCTCGATGCGCAGGCGGTTGCCGCGCAGCGTGCCGGCGACGACTCGCGCTTCGCGTACATCCCAATCGACGGCGACCCATTGCGCCATGCCGGCCACTCGCTAAAGCCAAGAACAAAACTACGGGCCGAACGAACCCAACGTTTCGTTGGGAAATCCGCGGCCCAAATGCGTGATCTCTCTCCAGAGTAATCGCCGGGGAGTCGTGCCGGTAGCATCTATCACGACCTCGACGCGCGCCGCCGGGCCTGATTGTTCGTAATAACCGACAATTTGCGCGCGGTAGACGCCCCCTTGGGCCGTGAGCAGCGGAAACACGGCCTTCATCTCGTCGAGCGTCAGAATGCTCTGCGTCAGCAACCAGGTCGGGTATTCGGAGCCCGGCATCTCTTCGCTCGGTTCGGGATAGCGAATGGCGAGAATCTGATCGACCTTCTCTTCCGTCAGGCCCGGCACTCCCAAGAGCAGCGCCCTGGGCGCCTGATTCACGTTGAGCTTGCCGCGCGCCACGGTCGCGGTCGACGTCGTGAGCGTATCCATGATCAGAGGCAATTGCGTGCCGAGTTGGAACGGATCGTTCTTAATCGGCGAATCGATCGCGAGCGTGCTCCCTTGCACCGTGGCGCTGGTCCGCGAGCCGATCAAATCGAGCACCGTGGAGAATGTATACCGGGCTTGCTTCGTGAAGTCCGGCGCACCGACGGCGGCCGGCGTCGACGCCGCGCCGCTTCCCGTATAAGCGCCGCTTTGGCGATAGAGAATCACGAACGTCGCCAAGTCGGCTTGGCCGAGAGCTTGCAGATCCGAGTACAGCGTTTCCAAATCGTCGCCGTTGATATTCACCTTCGGCGCGCCGCTCGCTTGCGTGTTGCCTTCGCCGCTGTAGAGAGTGAAGTAACCCGACCAGCCGCGGTCGAACGAGCCGTCGGCGTTGTCGATTCCCTCGGGCAGCATCGCCAGTTGTTCGTCGGCGTCAACCAAGCCGTTGCGGTTGGCGTCGGCCCCGAAAAGCAGTTGGGGCGTGACCCCTTGCACGAGCAGCAACTCCTCGACAGTATCCAGCGGCCCGTTCTTCGGAGCGCGCGGCGGCGAGAAGCCTGAATAGGTATCGACCTCGGCGCCAAACTCGCGCGCCTCGTCATCTTCATCGAGCCAGTCGAGAATCGAATCGGCCACCTCTTCCGACATGCCGGGCACGCTCATCAACCGCGTCCGCTGCTCGGTCTCGTCCTCGTGTTGCGCGATCAGCGCGTTGAGGTTGAGCCGCATCGATTCGTCTTCCACGCCGTAGCGGAGCGTTGTCGGGGCGTCCTGCTCGTAAAGCGGAGCGAGCACGGTAAATTTCACACGTTCGCCGGCCGTAGCGCCGTCGACGACCGGAATTCCCTGCAACTCCGCCGGGTTGTTGTAGAGCCCGCCCCGATCGCGAAGCGACTCCTTGTCCAGCTTCAACAGCACCATCAGCTTCTCGACCGCGCTGTCGCTCGCGGCGCGGGCCTGGAGCGCCTGCCCGTGCGCGTCGGCCGCTTGATATTCGGCGAGCATCATGTCGGTGAAGGTGTACGACGCCAGCGAAAGCAGCGTGACGACCACGAGCACGATGATGAGCGCCAGAGCCCGACGATTGCAACGGTGTTTACTACGACGATTCACGGCGAGGCCTCCGTCGCGGTCGACGAAGTGTCTTCGGTGGTCGACGCTTCTCCGGCCGTCGATGGTTCGCCGGCCGGCAGATGCACCATCAGGCGATACGTTTGTTCTTGCGGCAAGCCGGGGGAGGCCAAGAGCAGGGTCGACCCGACCGGCGCGGCGTCGGCGGCCCGCAATGTGAGCATGATTTCAATCGCGACGGGCACGGCGCCACGATCGGACGAACTCCAACTGGTGAGCCACTCGGTGCCGTCGTAATAGCGGAACTCGAGCGCCGTCGCTTCCGGGGCGAGCATCTGCTCGCGCGTTCCCGCGTCAGTCGAGCCGCCGTAGAGCGTGCCGTAGTTGACGATCGCACGATCGACTTGCCGCCGAACGAGGCCGCCGGCGGGCATGACGGGTGCGGCCGTGCCGGAGTTCGAAGAGAGCGGAGCGGCGGCCGCGGCGGTCGTCGAGATGTAGTAAGAGACCGTCTTCACATCGCTCGGCGGATCGCCGGCCGCGGCGATGCCGTCGGGCGTGATGGTGCCGGTAAGCGAATCCATGCGATCGATGCGCGGAAGTCGACTGACGTCGACTTGCAGATCGTACTGGTTGCCGTAAACGCCGAGCGGAGCGATGGTCACATCGCCCGACGATTCCGACTCCGCATCGGCGGCGCTCTTCGCCGAGCCGCCGCTGCTGCCGGAACTTCCCGAGGAACCGCCGCTTCCGGAGCCGCTCGATCCGCCCGAGGTACCGGAACTACCGCTCGACGTGGAGCCGCCCGATTTGGAACTTCCCGAAGCGCCGCCGGAGCTACCGGACGTACCGCCCGAGGAACCGCTGACGCCGCCGGCCGACTGCGCGCTCGAGGCCGACGTGGTCCCGGAGCTTGTGGCTCCGGTCGAGCCGCCGATGTTCGTGACGCCGGTGGAGCCGGTGATATTGGTGATTTTGGCGCTGCTGGAGTTGCCGCCGGAACTGCCCCCGCTCGAGCTTCCACCACTGCTCGCGCCTCCCGCAGCACCCGACGCCGCACTGATCGCCCCGCTCAGTGCCGCGGAAGCGGTGGAAGGTTCGGCGGTCGAGCTATCGACCACGACCGGGACGGCGCTGCGGAGATCGTCGGCGATGCGCCGCAACAAAGCGCGTGCCAACTGAGCTTGTTCCACTTCGGCGCGGCCCGCTTCGACGCTTCGCAGGTAGATGTTCAGCGCCGAGCCGACCGCGGTGACCAGCACCATCGTGATCACCATCACGAGCATCACTTCCAGTAGCGTGTAGCCGCGGCGCAGTGCGCGTTGCGCAGCACAATGCCGCCGATTTCGAACGACGAGGAGCGTCATGATCCGGCCCCCGTCGTCGAGGTCGACGAGCTACCTGTCGAACTGCCGGACGCGCTCGCGGCTTGGGCTTCGGCAGCCGCGGCGGCATCAGCCGAAGCTTGCGGGTCGACCATCCAACGGACCAGCGTAAACTCGACCGGGCTCTGCTGCGGCGGCAGATTCTCCGACACCGTCACGCGCACTACCAGCAAGCTCGCATCGGCCGTCGGTTCTACCGCGACGCTGTATTGCCACAGACCGGTTTCATCGAGCGGGGCCGGCGGCGCGGAGGTCGCGGCCGTGATTCCGGAGGTGATTTCGGCGAGCTTGCTCTCGCAGAGAAGTTGAGCCGTCGCCGAAGCCGCGGCCCGATGCGCGTTTTGCAGCCCCATGCGCGTCAGTTCGCCGATGGTCGCCAAGCTGCCGACGAGAATCGCCAGCGCGAGCAACACTTCCAACAGCGTGAATCCGCGCCGCGCGCGTTGGGACCGAGCTCGAGCGCGCATGATCATGATTAGGGCCCCGCCTGAAAGACGAAGGGATCCCCTTTGGCCAGGGTGCCGGTGAGCCCGCGCAGCTCGAGCCGCAGGGCCATGCCATGTTCGTTGGCGAGCGTGAAGACGGCGGTTGACGTCGTGCCGTCGGGATGGAAGTAGACGGTTTGCGAGGCCGCCGCGGCGGCGGGGTCCGCCGGTTGTGCGAACCCGACCGGCTGCGGCGCGGGAGTGACGTCGTCGATCGCCTCGATCGTGACGATCCGAATCCCTTCGGGCAGCGCTTGGCCCGGCGCATGCTCGGCCCCTGCCGACGGAGCGACGGCGCTCACGGCAGGCGTAGCTTGCGAGGGGGCGAAGCCCGCAATCGGCATGACGGCGTAATGTCCGCTCGTGCCGTCGACGACAAACTCCAGAGTCTGTCCGTTACGAATGGCGGTGGCTCGGGCACGCGTCAGATCGGCATGCAGCTGATCGGCCGATTTGCGCAACCGCTCGACGGCGAACGGCTTCTCCAATGCCGGCCACGCCAGCGCCGTCAGCCCTACGAGCAAGGCCAACGTCAACATGGTTTCCAGCAGCGTGAAGCCGCGTCGACGATTGCGCATACCCGTTAGTTCCAATTGCCCACGTCGTCGGGAGTGCCGTCGACGCCGTCGGGACCCATCGACCAAATGTCGTAGCCGTTGGGGTTATGCGTGCCGGGGGCGGCGAAGCGGTATTCGTTGTTCCAAGGATCCTTCGGCAGCGTGCCCGAGGGAAAGCTCGGGGCAATGATCTTCTGCCACTTCTCTTGATCGACTTCCGGCGGCGGTTGCACAAGCGCGTTGAGCGACGGCGGATATTGCTTGAACGTGAGCTGGTACACCTCGACGCCCGGCTTGAACAAACCGACTTGGCTCTTGGCCGCTTTGGTGTCGGCATCGCTGATGACGCCGCGAAACGACACCGCGGCGAGCGACCCGAGGATGACCAAGATGGCCAACACGAGCAACACTTCCATGAGCGTGAAGCCGGCGCGATGAGCACGGCGACGAGCGGACAACGGGCGATTCATCGAAAACTCTCCTCGATATACGGTAGGCGATTGTTGGTGAGCAGTTGGTTGCGTGACTCGGTCCATGTTCGGTTATAGTGGCGGCGCGCCGGCGGCTAAATGGCCGTACTCATTTTAATCACGGGAAGCAGTAGGGCGACCGCTAAGAGCAACACGACGAGCGCCAAAACCAGCAGCATCAGCGGCTCCAGCAGGCGTACGAATAGGTCCAACTGCCGCCAGGTGCGGCGTTCGAGCCCGTCGGCGATGCGGACCAGCACGGTGTCGAGCGTCGCGGATTCTTCGGCGACCGCGATCATTTCGACGACCGCCGGCGGAAACAGACCGTTGGCGGCGAGCGGTTTCGCCAAAGATTGACCGGCGCTAATGTTTTCACTCGCACGCCCGACCGCCGCGGCCAGCACGCGATTGCCGGTCGCCGCGGCGCTGATTTCCAGCGACCGCAAGATCGGCACGCCGTTGTGGAGCATGGTGCCGAGCACGCGGCAGAAACGGGCGACCGAAAAGTTCAATACGATCGGGGCGATCATCGGAATCTTCAGCTTGAACTGATCGAACCAGAGCTTGCCCGACTCGGTTTGCAGACGCGAGTAGATCCACCCGCCGCCGCCGAAGATCACCAGCGCGAGCAACCACCACCAGCGTTGCGTGAAGCCGCTGAACGCCAGCAGCCAATCGGTGAGGGCGGGAAGCTCGCCGCGCTGTCGAAGCCGCGCGAACAGGCCTTCGAACTTCGGGACGAAGAACACTAGCAGGACGACGACGACCAAAAAGCCGACGATGCCGAGAAAGACGGGGTAGGCCAACGCTCCCTGCGTGCGTCCCTTGAGCTCGTCTTGTTTCTCCGTGAACTCGGCGACGCGTTCGAGCGCCTCTTCCAGGAAGCCCCCTTCGGTGCCGGCGCGCACCATGCTCACCGCCATATCGCCGAACACGCGCGGATGTCGGGCCATTGCTTCGGCCAACGGTTTGCCGTCGCGTACGTCGTCCTGCACGCGGGCCAAGACTTCGACGAGCCCGGCGTGCGAGGCTTGCTTCCGCAAGACCTCGAGCGAACGCATGAGGGGGACGCCGCTACGGAGCAAGTCGGCAAGCTGGCCGTAGACCGTGGTAAGCAGCGCCGCTTTGACGCGCCGCCGCGAACCGAAGCCCGCCATCGCGTTTTCGGCCTGCACTTCGAGCGGGAAGAGTTGCTGCGTGCTGAGTTGCGCAAGCGCTTCCTGCTGCGTACCGGCGGAGAGCTTGCCGCTCACCTTCCGGCCGCCGACGTCGCGCGCGATGTAAGCAAACTCAGGCATGGTGGATCAGGGGGCAGTCGGCAGGAGGCGGCGCACAGGGGAAAAGGGCAGAGTCACATACAAGCCCCGCGCTCGCAAGCGAGGGGTCACTGAGGAAGTTATGAGTTATGAGTTGTGAATTATGAGTTATTAAGGACCGCCGGTTCGTCCCTCTTTTCAGCATTCAGCATTCGGCATTCAGCAGTTCTCACGCTCCTTGATTGTTCACGATGTCTCCCTTGGAGACGCGGGCTACTTCGTCGATGGTCGTGCGGCCGTCGAGAACTTTGCGCCAACCGTCGTCGCGGAGCGTGCGCATACCGTCGGCGAGCGCGGCGTTCTTGATCTTCCAACTGCCGACGCGCCCTTGCGCGAGCTGGCGAATGTTCTCGGTCGTGACCATCAGCTCGAAGATGCCGAGCCGACCGCTGAAGCCTGTTTGCCGGCAGGCGCGGCAACCGACGTTGCGATAGAGCTTGCCGCCGGCGGCCTGCAGCCGGTCCCAAGGAAAATCGCGAGGCAGTTCCGACTGCTGCGGTACGTACGCCTCTTTGCATTCGCTGCAAAGCTTGCGCACCAAGCGCTGCGCCATGACCGCTTCCACGGTGCCGGCCACGAGAAACGGCTCCACGCCCATATCGCAGAGACGCGTGTAGGCGCCCGCGGCATCGTTCGTATGCAACGTGCTGAACACCAAGTGCCCGGTGAGCGACGCTTGGATGGCGTTTTCGGCCGTTTCCAAATCGCGAATTTCGCCGATGAGCACGACGTCGGGATCGTGACGCAAGATGCTGCGCAGGCCGGCGGCGAACGTCAGGCCGATCTTTGGGTGGACCTGAATCTGATTGATCCCTTCGAGCTGATACTCGACCGGGTCTTCCGTGGTGATAATCTTCGTTTCTTCGTCGCGGATCTCCAAGAGCGCGCTGTAGAGCGTCGTCGATTTACCGCTGCCGGTCGGGCCGGTGACGAGGATGATGCCGTGCGGAAGACGGATGAGCTGCTGAAACACCGCGTATTGGTCTTCGTCCATGCCGAGCTTGCGCAGCTCAAACTCCATGCGCCCTTTGTCGAGCAAGCGCATAACGATCCCTTCGCCGTGGATCATCGGGATGACGCTGACGCGCACGTCGACCTCGCGGCCGTGCACCTTGAGCTTGATCCGACCGTCTTGCGGCAGGCGCTTTTCGGCAATGTTGAGCCGTGCCATGATCTTGAGCCGGCTGATGATCGCCGCCTGAAAGCGGCTGATCTCCGGCGGCATCGGCTGCGTTTGCAACAGCCCGTCGACGCGGTAACGGACGCGCAGACCCGACTCTTGCGATTCGATATGAACGTCGCTCGCACGCGCTTCGACCGCTTCGAGCAAGATTTCATTCACGAGCCGGACGACCGACGCTTCCTGGGCCATCTCCGAAAGTTCGGAGCCGTCGGTTTCGATTTCGCTGAGCAGTTCGACGCCGTCGTCGGCCGCGGCCGATTGCGCGATGAGCCCTTCGACGGTCTCGCTGCCGACGCCGAGATGCGTCTTAATCAACTTCGCCAATTCGCGGCGCGACGCGAGCACCGGCTCGATCGCGAGCCCGATACCGGAGGACAACTCGTCGAGCGGATAGAGATCGAACGGATCGCTCGTGGCGACGACCAGCGTGCCGTTATGCCGGCGCACCGGGAAGAGCGACTGACGATGAATGAAGCGGGCCGGAAAGCCCTGCAGCAGCGAAAGGTCGACCGGCGTCTCGGCCAGGTCGACGTACTCCAGCCCCACGGCGTCGGCCAGCGCCTTGAGCGCGGCTTCTTCTTTCACGAGGCCCAGATTTACCGCCACCTGATCGGCGCGCAGACCTTCGCCGTTCGTGCTCGAACGGACTCGGGCCAACTGCTCGCGCGAGAGCAGGCCAGACTTCAGGAGAATCTCACCGGCTTCCATAACGAACGCAATCTCGCGGGCGGGCGATAAATTCGATCCAGCTATTAAAAAGCTTAGCCCGGTCGGCCTCGACCGGGCGAAACGCCGCAGGGCGCGGCAGCTAAGCAATTTGTGTTACGACCATGAACTTGGCGAACTACGGGGTGTCGTTCGTCGGCCGGCTTCCTGCGGGGCGATCGCCTGCAGGACGATCACCTTCGGGACGCCGTCCCCCTGGGCCGCCGGGACCTCCACCAGGTCCGCCGGGTCCGCGACCGCCGAACATCTGCGAACGATCAAATTCGAACTTCTCCCCCTTCATCTTTTCAAACTGAGCCCGTTGTTCCGAAGTGAGCACGCCGAGCAGCGCGTCGGTCGATTCGGTTTGCATTTGCTGAAACTTCGCACGCATCTCTTCGCTCGGGCCGCGCTGTTGTCCTTCGCCGCGGTTACCGGAGAACATCTCGCGCATCTTCTGACTGAGCTCTTCACGCTTGGCGGTCAATTCTTTCTTCTGCTCGTCGGTAATCTTCAATTCGGCGGCGACTTCCGGGTCGTCGAGCGCGCCCATGCCGCGGATTTGAATGTTGAGCTCTTTCAGCCGATCGAGCTGATGCGGCATCAGCACCGCGTTCATCTTTTCTTTCAATGCCTTTTGCGACTCTTCCAACTTGCCGCGCATCGCTTCAAACTTGGCGCGCCGTTCGTCTTCCGGTAGGTCGCGCATGCCGGCGAACATCTCGCGCATCTTCTCGGATTGTTCTTCGCGGAGCTTCTCGAAGTCTTTGATCTGTTCGTCGATCAGTTCAAGCTCCTTCTGCACTTGCTCGCTCGCCAAGAGCATCAGTTCGCCGCCGCCGCCGGGTCCGCCGCCGAAGCCGCCACGACCGCCGAAACCTCCGCGACCTGGGCCGCCTGGACCTTGGCCCTGTCCGGGCGGGTTCTGGCGCGGCGGATCTTGTTGCTGGGCCGAAGCATTCCAGACCGAGCCCGCGACGAGGGCCGCCACCACGGCGCCCGGCAAGCATTTGCGGCCGATGGAGGAAATGGAACACCGCGAGGAAAACATCGTCGTAAGGCCGGCTTGCATAACTGCATCCCCTCCAAAGTAACTTGGCGTGCCCGGCTGCTGCCGGTCTGACTAACCTTATCTAACTCCCGCGCAGCCGGAAAGTTTCGCCGCCGAGACCTGTTTCCGGCGACCGCGGCAGGGGGGAAATCGCTGGTGTCGGTAGGTGCGGTTTTGCCGGGCCGACCGGCCCTTGTGCGAGCGGAATCTGCATTCCGGTCGCAAACCTTCGCGTAGGAACTCCGGCGGAGACTGTCTATGATAAATCAAGCGACTCACGTTCGCCCTCTTTTTCTTGCCGAATGCTCCCTATGACAACGCAGCGACGGGCCATCCTCGTGCTTGCCGTGCTGGTGGTAGCCACGTTGCTCGCCGCACCGGCCGCAATGGCCCAACCGCCGATGTTCGATCCGGGCGAGATGGTCAAGCGGATGGACCGTAACGAAAACGGCCAGATCGACCCCGAAGAAATGGAAGGGCGCGCTCGCTACTTCTTGGAAAGCATCGCTCGCGACAACAACCTCGATCTTTCGAAGCCCATCAGCACGGACAAGCTGCGCGACATCATGCGCAAACGCATGCAGGGCGGCCCCGGCGGCTCGTCGGGTTCCTCGGGCGGTTCTTCGTCGAATAAAGCTGCTCCGGCGCCGGCCGTGAAGACGTTCGGCGTTTCCAGCAGCGGCGCCACCCCCACGGTGCTCGGCTTCGGCGCCGATGCGGGAGCCGACAACTGGGATTCGCTGCGCGCGAAGTACGACCCGCGCGTGATTGAGAAGGTGGAAGAGTCGCTCAAGCGCTACGACCGCAATCAAGACGGCACGCTCGACGCCGAAGAAATGAAAAACGGTCGTTGGGACTCGGGCCATCCGCTCGACCACGACAAGAACCGCGACGGCAAAGTGCAACGCAACGAACTGGCCGAGCGTTATAAGGCTCGCTACGCCAGCGGCGCCTACGATCGCGGCGGCCCCGGCGGCTCTTACGGCGGCTACGGGGGCGGTCCTCCCGGCGGTTTCTCCGGCGGATTTGGCGGCGGCCCTCCCGGCGGATTTTCCGGAGGCTACGGCGGCGGCCCGCCGAGCATGGCCTCGACGAGCTCCGGCAGTTCATCGCGTAGCTATGCACCGAGTTCGAGCGGCTCGACTTCATCGACCACGTCGTCGAGTTCCGCCAAGCCGAGCTCTTCCGGTTCGTCCGGCGGTTCCAGCTCCGGAAGCTCCAGCTCGGGTGACGATCGCACCCTGAAATATGCCGAAGGGCTGCTCAAGCAATACGACACGAACAAAGACGGCATCCTCCAGCGCGACGAGTGGAGCAAGATGCGGAGCGAATCGCAAAAGGCCGACCGCGACGGCAACGGCCTCATCACGAAAGAAGAACTCGCCGCGCAACTGGCCGACTACTCCAAGGGTCGCTCCAGCGGCTCATCGAGCGGTTCGAGCGGATCAGGCTCGTCGACTACCGGGTACTCGTACGGCTCGCGATCCTCATCGTCGGGCGGCACTGCCTCCAGCGGCACAAATAGCGCGTCGAAAGGCACTGTGAAAACCTATCGCTTTCTGGCTCCCGCCGAGCGGCTCCCCTCGGGCCTGCCCGACTGGTTCACGCGGAACGACGGGAACGGCGACGGGCAAATCTCGATGGCCGAGTTCGCCACCTCGTGGGACGACGGAAGGGCCGCCGAATTCACACGCTGGGATCGCAACGGCGATGGTCTCGTAACGCCGAAAGAAGCACTCGGCAGCGGGAAGTAGTCGGCAATCGATCGATTGCCCCCGGTCGCCGACCGGGGGCGAACTACGGCGCCGGCAATCGCTTACCGACCGCCGCGACTTCCGCCGTCGCGCGAGCCGCCGTCTCCGCGGCCGGAACCTCCGCCGCCGAAGCCGCCGTCGCGACCACCGCCTCCGCCGGAACCAAACGCCCCGCGCATGTTGTTAAACATTTCCATGCGCTGCCGCATCATGTCCTGAAACTGCTGGGCTTCGGCCCCTCCTTGCGGCCGCCCGCCGCCGGCGCCTTGCACGGCGGCAGCGGCCGCCGCGTTCGGGTCGGTCGAGCCGCCGCTCGAGCTGGTCGGCTTGTCCGAAGTGCGAGCCTTGTCGCCGACGATCGCCGTCAGCGCCTTCTGCACCGTCGCCGGGTTGCTTCGCTTGAGCGTCACAATCCGGATCGCCGTGTTCGATTCGCTCGTCGCGTGGTCGAGCGTTTGCACGAGCTGTTCAATTTCTTCATAGAGCGCTTGCGGCGCGGAAACGATCAACGAGTTGGTACGCGCATCGACGCCGATCGACACCTTCTGCGTTTCGGCCTGCGACTTCCGATTCGTTTGTCCGCCGCCTCGGCCGCCGCGCAACATTTGCATAAGCTCTTCCGGCGAAGGTTGCCGCTGCCGGTTCGACGACGCCAGCCGCTCGGAATAAACCTCGCGCAAGATGTCGGCGATCTGTGCCGCGCCGGTGTTCACGACCGGGATCAAGCGCGGACGCGGATTCACCGTCGATTCCGGCACGTCGAGTTGATCGACGACCTTCAGCAATTGTTCGATCAAGTCCAGATCGGTCGGCGTCGCTTGCACGATCAACGCATTGAGCCGAGCGTCCGGCACGATCAGCACCGATGCGCCGCTCAAGATCGACGAAGGAGGCCCGGCAGCGCCGCCGCCGAGCATCGCGCTCATCATGCCGCCACCGCCGCCGCCCAATGCCATGCCGGCCAAATCCCCCAAGAGCGAACCGCCGCCGCCGGCCGAACTGCTGCCGCCGCCGAACACCGCTTCTAAAGTTTCCGCCGCCGCCACGGCGCCGGCGTTCTGCAGATAGAACACGGTGAACTCTTTGCCGCCCGTCGCTGTGCGGCTGGCCAAGTTCGTCAACAGCGTTTCAAACTGATTGAGGGCCTCCACGTCGTCGCTGGCGATCATCACGCCGCCGGGGCCGGGCGCGACGATGATCGGGGCCAACTCTTTGGTTTCAGCCGCTTTGTCTGCTGCGGCAGGCGCGGCGGCCTTCGGGTCGATAACCGGCGTCGGTTGTCCGTCGGCGGCAAGTTCGCGACGCAGCACGACCGAGTGGATGCGAATTTTCTGCGGCACCGATTCGACGGCCGCCGACTTTTCGGTCGCCGGCGCTCCGGGCGGCGTACTCATGGGCGCGGCCTGCGGCTTCGGTTGCAATTGCGGCGGAGTCTGCAATTGCGGCGGAGCCTGCGGTACGGCCGGCGTTTCCGGCGCCCGCGGAGCGCCGCTGTTCGCAGGCGCGTTCCGATCAATGGCCGCCGGGTACGACGATTGAATACTCGACGACGGCGACACCACGCGAATCGGGTTCGAGCGCATCGTCGGCCAGATCGTTTCCAATTGTTCCAGCGCCGTCTTCACCGTCCGTGGGCTCAACGGGAGCATCCGCACGTTGGTGTGATCGGTCTGCGTTTCGCCGCCGTCTTCGACGTTCTCCCCCATCTTCGAGAGCAACGACTTAATCTGGTCGATCTGCCCCTGCGAACCGCGCACGAGCAACTGCCGCGTGAGGGTGTCGGCCTCGACCTTCGGCGCACCGGCGGCGGCCGCGCCGCTGTCGGTGCCGAACAATTTGCCGATCGCCGTCACCGCGGCTTGCGGATCGACGAATTGCAATCGAATCACTTCCACCTGCCGCGCTTCGCGTTGCATCTGCTCGATCGTGGCGCGAATCGTCGCATGCTGCGCCGGTCGGGCGAGCGCGACGAGTTTGCCGGTCACCGGATCGGTCGTGAGCCGCACGTCGGAAAAGTTGGCCATCAACGTTTGCAGCACCGCCAACACCGACGTCGGGTCGGAGACGCCGACGTCGTACACTTCGAGTTGCGGCGTTTCGACCGTGCCCGTACCGGCCGGTGCGGGAACGTCGATCGCCTTAATGATGTCGCTCACTTGCGCGACCCGTTCCGGTTTGCCGCCGACCAACAGTTTGCCGGTGAGCGGATCGACCGCGAGGCGGACGCTGCCGTCGGCCGAGGCGTACGCATCGGCGGGAATGTCGAGCAATTGACGCAACAGCGGCAACACGTCTTCCACGCCGACGTGCGTCGGTTGGAACGCCTTCACCGCCCCGGCATCCGAGGCTTGCAGTTGCGCCGTGGCTTCGAGCACCGAGCGAATCAGCCGCAAGCGTCCGGCCGTTTCGGTCACCTGAATTTGTCCGGCTCGGGGCAACAGCACGACCGAACCTTGTGGGCCGATCAAGCGCTGAATCTCCGCTTGCGCGTCTTCGGCCGAGAGTCGGCCGAGTCGAAAGAGCGTGGTCGCGAGTTCGAATTCGCCGAGCGCGTCGAGCTTTTCGCCCGGCACGAAGGGAACCAAGTTCGGCGGAATGCCGTCTTCCAAGTTCACCACCATCAGCATCCGCTCGCGGCGCACGAGCGTGAAACCTTTGGTGAGCAGCACGCCGTTCATCAGGTCGAGCGCCTCGGCCGGCGTGTATTCGCGGTTGTCGGTGTAGTTGAGCGTGCCCGGCGGCGGAGAATCCATCACGAGCGAGAGATCGGCTTGCTGCGCGAACCAATCGAGCACGTCGCCCCAGGGCTGGAAGCGGAAGTTGAACTTCAGTTTGACGTTGGCTTTATCGACCGGCTTGGTGGCGACTGCCGCCGTGTCGACCTTCGCTGGCGCCGCACCGGTCGTCGCGAGAGGAGCCTGTCCGTTTGCCGTTTTCGCCCCGCCGTCCACGGCGGCAACCGCGGGAGAACCATCGGCCCGCGCTACGGTGGCGGCGGTCGGCGAGACGACGCCGGCCAGCTTTTCCCACTCGGCCCGTTGCTCGGGCGTCAGCAAACTAAACGTGCGCTGCTCGAATGCATTGCGCAAGATCTCGCGGTCTTGGCCCGAGGTGCGGCCGAGTTGTTCTTTGCGCTCGGCGGCGAGTTTGGCCAAGGCGATCTTTTGTTCGGCGGTGAGCTGGAGCCGGTCGGCAATACCGGTTTCGGCGAACGCATCTCCTCCGGCGCGGCGGATGCGAATCTGATCGAGCTTCGCGCGTTGGGCATCGTCGAGCAACTTCAAGCCGGCCGTTTCCGAGTCGCGACGGAACGGTCCGAGCGCCGCCTCACGTTCGGTTGCCGACGCGTTGCGCAACTTCAGCGCGATTTCGAGCACATCGCTTTCGCGTTGCTCGACAAGCTTAAGAAGTTTCTCCCGTTGCTCCGGCTTGAGCTGCAACTGCTCGGCGACATCTTTCTCCAGCGCCAGCGCCAAGACGCCGACAAACTCCGCCTCGGCGGCCGCGGTCGAACGGACCGAAACGGCGACGCCGGCCAGAGCGACGAGGCACGACACCAGGACCGGCAGCGCCCGTCGCCAAAACAACCGTCGGCACTGCGAAGCCCGTTGGCACTGCGAAAGGGAACGAAAAGTCGGCATTGCGAGCATCTCGGAAAGTCGGGAATCCCACCTATCTAACCCTAGCTCAGGGCAGGCGGACCGACCCATTATCGCATACGGCCGCAAAAACGCAGCATTCCCGGCTAAAAGAGCCCACTCATCGGCCTAAACACCCTGTAGGGAACGCCCTCCGTGGCGTTCCGGCGGTCGCCCTGGACGCCGCATTCGGAACGCCACGGAGGGCGTTCCCTACAGGAGCTCCGCCTGCCGTTACATCCGCATTCCTTCGCAGTCGATGATGATGATCGCTTCGTCGCCGATCAGGCCGATCGCCTTCGGGTCGAAGCCGAAATCGCTCCGCTTGAGCTTTAGCTCGGTCGAGAAGCCGACCCGCTTCACACCCTTCCATTCCTTCTCCGTGCCGCCCATGAGCGGGAAGGTGATCGACTTCGTGACGCCGTGCATCGTGAAGTCGCCGGTCACTTCATAGCCGCCGTCGATCGCTTTGACGCTCGTGCTCTTGAAGTCGATGGTGGGGAATTGCTTCTGATCGAAATAGTCGGCCTGCTTCAAGTGCAGGTCGCGAGCGACGTTGCCGGTGTCGACGCTATCGACCGGAATGGTGAGCGTAAAGGTCGAGTTCTCCGGCTTCTCGCGATCGAGCGAGAACTTGCCGTCGACCAAATTGAAGCGACCGTGGATCCAGCTCAGGTCGAGATGGCGCGCCTTAAAGCTTACGGACGAGTGCACGAGATCGTACGTGTATTCATCGGCGGCACGAAGCGAACCGGCCGCGCCTGCGATAGCGACGACGGCGAACATCAAAGCAAAACGAAACATGCGCATGGCGGGAAAACCTCAAGGCGGGAAGGGGAGGGGGAGGGCGTTGTGTCGTCGACGAACTTCGACAATGGATCGAAGCAGCCGAAGCGGCACGCTATGCTAAATCCGGCACTCGGCAGAGTAAAGCGATTTACGAGAAGGCCGTCACCAAGACTGGGTGAAAACGGCGATCTCGCAGATTCGGTCAACTTCATCCGATGCAACTAATACAATTCAAAACAGGCCGCCGATAACGACTTAGATCCCTGGTCGCGGGCAGCGGTATTTCGTTGATGGGAGATGAAGCAGCTTGAGCAGGCCAAACATCTTCGACGATCGCTTGCATTCGCCGCATTTCATCTACTTTAGAGGCGGCATAAAACTCACAGACGAGAACATCCTTGCACACTTCAACTTGACGAAACACCACCGCGTTTTCGAGATCGATGATGCAACGACGTATGTGATCATCACCGATGCCGGTGAATGGACGATGATCGCCGATGACTGGCTCTACAACCTTTGGCATATGCCGTCGACCAAGACGGCCCTCGGCTCCTTAGGAAAAAACCGAGAAGTATTCGCATGGTCAGTTGGGGACTGTGATGAATCGTTCCAGTTTTGCCTCTACCGAAGCGGGAAGCTAGTACGCAACTACGTTGTGGATTCGCCAAATTACAACGATCAGATCGTCAAGGTAGACGTCGGCGAAGCGCTACCTTCCGAAACCGAGCTTTTTGCATCTGACTTAGAGACCGGCGAGAAACTGAATCGTTTAACAATCTCTCTTGGAATTGATCCCCGCGTATCAAGGGACTCACTACGAATTTACGGCAAGCCGTATTCATCCAAGCTGTCCCCCTGGGCGGGAATTCGGAATTTCTAATGGCAGACGTTCGGATATACCTAAACGAGTAGAATGCCGAACTGACCTTTCCGAGGAGTCGACGACTGTGAGTGATGCCGAGCGGACGACGGTGCTCTTTCTTTGCACCGGCAATTATTACCGCAGCCGTTATGCGGAGATCGTGTTTAACGAGTTGGCGCGCGAGCGCGGCTTGCCTTGGAAGGCGACCTCGCGCGGGTTGGCGCCGAGCCCGAGGAACGTGGGTCCGCTTTCGCAACACACGCACCAGGCGTTGGGCATGCGCGGGATCGATCCCGCTCCGCATTTGCGCGAGCCGATCGCCGTGACCGATGCCGACTTTGCCGCGGCGGGGTTGGTTGTGGCCGTGAAAGAAGCCGAGCATCGGGCCATGGTCGAGCGTGATTTTCCCGCGCGGCTCGGCGAAGTCGAGTTCTGGCACGTGCACGACTTGGATTGCTCGGAGCCTGCCGACACGATTGCGGCGCTGGATGTGTTGCTCGTCGCCCTCGTCGAACGCTTGCAAGAATCGGCACGGTAGCCGCGGCGGATATGGCACTCGCGCCGAAAGTGGGCTAGAACACCGGCATTCCACTGTTCACGGCCCGCCTCCCGCGTGAGTTTCGCATGGTAACGACGACACGTTCCGCTCGCCGATGGATCGCCTTCCTCGTCTTCGCGTTGCTTCCCTTTCACGAAGCGACCGGCATCAGCCGCGCCGCCGACGGCGCGCCGTCGCCGCAGCGTCCCAACGTGCTCGTCATCCTCAGCGACGACCAGGGCTACGGCGACGTTTCGGCGCACGGCAACCCGGTGCTCAAGACGCCGAACCTCGACAAGCTCCACGGCGAAAGCATTCGGCTCACCGACTTCCATGTCGCGCCGATGTGCACGCCGACACGGGGGCAGCTCCTAACCGGACTCGACTGCTTGCGGAGCGGGGCGTCTAGCGTGTGCGCCGGGCGATCGTTTATTCGCCGCGGCACGCCGACGATGCCGGAGATTTTTCGGGCCGCCGGGTATCGCACCGGGCACTTCGGCAAATGGCATCTCGGCGACAGTTATCCGAACCTGCCGCACCAGCGCGGCTTCGAAGAAACCGTGTATCACCTGGGCTGGGGCATCACGTCGATGGCCGACGTTTGGCTCAACGACTGTTTCGACGGCCGGTACTCGCGCAACGGCGGCCCGGTCGAAAAGTTTCCCGGCTACTGCACCGACGTTTGGTTCGACTTGGCGATGAACTACATGCGCGCTTCGAGCGCGAAGCAGGAGCCGTTCTTCGTGTATCTGCCGACCAACGCGCCGCACGGCCCGCACTGGGTGGCAGATGAATATCGCGCGCCGTACAAAGGGAAGGGGCCCGACGCGTTCTTCGGGATGATTGCGAACCTCGACGAGAACCTCGGCCGACTGGACTCGTTTCTACATGAGACGAAATTGCACGACAACACGATCGTCGTCTACTTCAACGACAACGGCGGCACCGCAGGCGTGAAGACTTTCAACGCCGGCATGCGCGGGCACAAGACGGAGTATTACGACGGCGGGCATCGGGCGATTTGCTACATCCGCTGGCCGGCGGCGGGCTGGAAGCCGCACGATATCGGAACTTTGACGCAAGTTCAGGACCTCCTACCGACGCTGGCTGATGCATGTCAGGTTAGGCTGCCGACCGACGCCCGACTTGACGGCACGACGTTGCTGCCGCTGCTGAGCGGCGCGAGGGAGCGACTGCCGGAGCGAACCTTCGTCGTGCAGTATGGCCAGAATCCGGAGAAGTGGGATTCGTGCGTCCTGCGCGACAAGTGGCGACTCGTGCACGGCAAGGAACTGTACGACGTCGGCGAGGACTTGGCGCAAGAGAAGGACGTTGCCGCGGCGCATCCGGAGATCGTCCGTCAACTGCGTGAGCATTACGAGAAGTGGTGGGCTCAGATTGAGCCGCGGCTGCAGGACTTCAGCCCGATCAGCATCGGCGCCCCGCAGGAGAACCCGACGACGCTTACAGCCGCCGATTGGACGAACGTCTACTGCGACAACATGAAGAACCTTCGCGAGGGTCTGAACGAGAACTCGTCGTGGCATCTGTTGGTGGAGCAGCCGGGGGAGTACGAAATTGAGCTACGCCGCTGGCCGCGCGAGGCCGACGCCCCCATCGCCGGCGGCGTGCCGAAGTTTCAAGCCGTGGTCGGCCAGCCGCTTCCGGCAGGCAAGGCGCTGCCTATCCGTACGGCCCGACTGCAAATCGGCGCGGGCTTCGACGAATCGCAGCCGGTGTCGGGCGATGACAAAGCGATCACCTTTCGCACGTCGCTATCGGCCGGCAAGACCGTGATGCAGTCTTGGTTCTACGATGCCGACGGTAAGCAGCTTTGCGGGGCGTACTTCGCGTACGTCACAAAAAAGTAGTACAGGGGTCTCAGCGGATGTCGCGAGTACCGAAGTCGACCGAGCTCTACGAGCGCGCGAAGCAACTGATTCCCGGCGGCACGCAATTGGTGAGTCGCCGGCCGTCGCGGTTTGCCGAAGGAACGAGCCCCGTGTACGCCGTGCGCGGGAAAGGGGCCCGCATTTGGGACGTCGACGGCCATGAGTACATCGATTGGGCCAGCGGCATTGCCGCGATCATCCTCGGCTACTGCGACGACGTGGTCGACGACGCCGTGCGCGAGCAGATCGGCCGGGGCGTCAACTTCTCGATCAGCTCCGAGCTCGAAGTGGAACTCGCCGAGGAACTCGTCCGCACGATTCCCTGCGCCGAAATGGTCCGCTATACGAAATGCGGCGGCGAAGCATGCACCGTGGCCGTGCGAATTGCCCGGGGCGTAACGGGGCGCGATACCGTGCTCTTCTGCGGCTATCACGGTTGGCACGACTGGTACTTGGCCGCTAATCTCGCGGGCGACAGCTCGCTCGACGCCCACCTGCTACCCGGCATCGAACCGATCGGCGTGCCACGCGGATTGGCAGGCACGTCGATACCGTTTCCGTACGGCGACCTCACGGCGCTCGGCGAGGCCTTCGACCGGCGGCGCGGCGAGGTCGCCTGCGTCATCATGGAGCCGCTCCGTTCGCAGCTGCCCCCCGAAGGATACTTGGCGGGCGTCGCCCAGCTTTGCCGCGAGCATGGGGCGATCCTCATCTTCGACGAGGTTTCGGCCGGCTTTCGCTTCGGCATGCAGTGCGCCCAAGGCTTCACCGGAGTCGTCCCCGACATGGCCGTGCTCGCCAAGAGCGTCTCCAACGGTTACCCCATGGGCATGGTCGTCGGCAAGCGCGACGTGATGGCGCCGGCCGCGCGGATGTTCATCTCCAGCACTTACTGGAGCGACGCGATCGGACTGGTTGCCGCCCTCACGACCATTCGCGAACTTCGCCGCCGCGGCACGGCCGGGTACCTGCACGAATTCGGCGGCCGTCTGCAAGCGCGGCTCAACGCGGTAGCCGCCGAGGTCGGCCTCGACGTGCACTGCGGCGGCCTTCCGGTACACCCGCACCTGCAGATGCCGGGCAACGACGCCGCGACGCGCAAGCAACTGACGACTCTCTATATTCAAGAGATGGCCAAGCGCGGCTGCCACGGCTACGCGTCGTTCTACCTCAACGGCGCTCAAGGCGACGCGGAGCTTGAGCAAACTGCGACCGCAGCCCGTGAGACCTTTACCTTGATGAAGCGCGGCCTCGACGAAGGTTCGCTCGACAGGCTGGTCGAAAGCAAGTTGCAGGACGAACCGTTTCAACGGCTGGTGCGGTAATGAAATCGCTCGAACTTAACGACGTCGACCGACGCATCTGGCGCGATGAGCTCGACGAGTACGTCCCCGAGCGCGTATTCGACGTGCACACACATCTCTATCGCTTCCAATTCAATCTCGACCCGAATCGCGACGCCGGCCCTTACAAGAAGTTCGTCGGTGACGATTGGGTCGACGTTCCTTACGAACTTGCGCAAACCGTCGATGCGGCACTCATGCCGGGCCGGCAGGTGAGCCGGCTCTCGTTCCCGTTTCCGTTTCCCTATCCGTGCGATTTCGACGCGTCGAACCAATGGGTGGCCCGCGAGAGCGCGAAGGACCCGGCGTCGGCGTCGCTGATGCTCGTGCATCCGCGGATGAGCGACGAAGAAGCGGAAGCGGAGCTAGACCTTCACGGGCATCTCGGTTTCAAACCGTATCGTTTCTATTCCTCGACCGGCGACGCCGCCGAATGCCGCATCACCGATTTCCTCCCCGAACGCTTCCTGGCCATTGCCGATCGCCGCGGGCTGATCGTGATGATGCACATCTCGAAGCGCGACGCCATCGCCGACCCGGAAAACCTCCGCGATCTCGCCGAACTTTCCGCAAAATATCCGCGCGTGCACTGGATCCTCGCCCATTGTGCCCGGAGCTATTCGCATTGGGCGATCGAGAAGGCCGCGCCGACCTTGCGCAAGTTGCCGAACATTTGGTACGACGTCTCCAGCGTCTGCGAAACGGATGCGATCGACGCGCTGCTTTCCAACGTCGGCCACGAGCGCGTGATGTACGGCAGCGACGACGTGCCGGTCGGCGTCCTGCGCGGCAAGTACATCGCGTTCGGTTACGCTTGGGCCTACCTTTCGGAAACAAACCAATCGCTGAGCCTCGTGCATTGCGACGGCCGGATGACCTTCACGCGTTACGAACAACTACGCGCCATGAAGCGCGCCTCGCGCCGGCTCGGCCAAACACCCGAGCAAATTCGAGCGATGTTTTATGACACGGCGGCCGGTTTGATAGAATCGGTGCGACGCGGCACGTAGCTTCGGGGTGCCGCGCGATCATCGCGTTGCTTCCCTCCGCGCAGCCGCTTATCATGCGCAACGAGTCTTTCCAAGCGAGGAAGGGCAGGGGATATCGCACTGTCGAGAGGATGATGATGTCGCAATCTAAACGAACGACTCAATCACTTTTCTTTCACCTCCATTTCTCCTCCGGTCTCCCCATCTCCTTATTCTTTATCTGCCTCGCTGCGGCGATCGCCGCGGCCGACGACTGGCCGCAATTTCGCGGCCCCAACGCCTCGGGCGTGTCGACCGAAACCAATCCGCTGCCTGCCGAATTCTCGATCGACGACAAGCTTGCCTGGAGCGTGAAGCTCGGCGACGGCATCGGCTGCCCCATTGTCGTCGGCGACCGGTGCTTCACGACCGCGATGAGCGGCGACGAGCAGTTCAGCCTCCTCGCGTACGACGTCGCGACGGGCAAGGAGCTCTGGCACACCGATCTCGCCACGGGCAAGCTCCCGCGCATCACGCCGCCGAATAGCCACGCCTCGTCGACGCCGTGCTCCGACGGACAACGCGTTTACGCCTACTTCAGCACGCTCGGCCTCCTCGCCTTCGATGCGGCAGACGGCAAGCAGCTTTGGAAGTACGAACTGCCGAAGCCGGCCTACCTCATGGACTGGGGCGCCGCGATGTCCCCCGTGGTCCACGACAACACGGTGTACTTCTGCCAAGACGACGACCTCGCGCCAACGCTCTTCGCCGTCGACGCCGACACCGGCAAACTCCGCTGGCAAGCCGCGCGGCCCGACATGTTGGCAGGTTACGCCGTGCCGGTGTTTTGCACCGCCGGCGGCCGGACCGATCTCGTGCTCGCCGGCTCGGGCAAGCTGAAAGGTTACGATCCGGCGACCGGCAAGGAAGTTTGGACCTGCAACACGATGCCGCGCACGGTGATGACCTCGCCGGTCGTCCGCGACGACATCATCTACGTCTCCGTGCAAAGCTACGGCGACGAAACGCGCACGCTCAAGTTCGCGCTCTTGGAATGGCTCGACACCAATCAAAACGGCGAACTTGCGGCGGCCGAAGTGCCGAAGGAGTTCCTCGCGCGCTTCAAACAATCGGACAAAGACGGCGACGGCGTCATCCGCGAAGCGGAGCTCGACACGGCCTTTCAATCGCCCGACAACATGGTCGGCGGCGGCACGACGATCCAAGCCATCCGGGGCGGCGGGTCGGGCGACGTCACCAAGACGCACGTGCTGTGGGACATCCGCAACAAAAGCCCCTCGAATCTTTCGTCGCCCGTGGTCTTTGCCGATCAACTCTTCGTCGTGAAGAAGGGAGGCATCGCGAGCAGCTTCGAAGTCGCGGCCGGCAAGACGAGTTGGGAACTCAAGCGCATTCGCAACGCCGGCGACTACTACGCTTCGCCGATCGCCGGCGACGGCAAGATTTTCGTCACCGGCGAGAACGGCTTCGTCTCCGTTTTGAAAGCCGGGCCGGAGCTGGAAATCCTGGCCCGCAACGACATGGGCGATTCCTGCATCGCCACGCCTGCCATCTCCAACGGCCGCATCTTCGTCCGCACGAAGAATTCGCTCCTCTGCTTCGCCGATAAGTAACGCCGCGCCTTCCGATACTCAACCCGCCCAATCGCGCCACGCCCATGCTTCGCACCGCACTGTTCGCCATCGCTTGCGCCGCAATCACCTCAGCGGCCTACGCCGTCGGTCCGACCGTCGACATCGTCATCGGGGAAAAAGCCGACCCGCTGGAAAAGTTCGCGGCCGAGGAAATGGCCGGCCAACTCAAGAAGCTGTTCGACGCAGAAGTCCGCATCGGCGTGATGCTGCCCAATGGCGGCTCCCATCTTGTTTTCGTGGGGACGAACGGTTCGAACGCGTTTATCGCGAAGCATGCTCCGACAATTCCGGCTCTCAAAGAGAACGAGATATTGCTAAAGAGCATCCCCCTGGAAGGCAAGTCGGCTCTGGTCGTCGCTGGAGGCGACGCACGCGCCGTCTTGTGGGCAGTACGCGAGTTCGGTGAGTCGTTTGGAATTCGCAACTTTAACGATCTCGGCGACTTGTATCCTTCTACTTCACCTGAGTTTTCGTTAAATCACTTCGACTTCAAATCGAAATCTGCCGGGCCTACTTCTGTCTACTTCAAACGTAAAGTCTTGGGTGACACCTCTCCGCTCGGTCACGGCACCTGGGGTTTGAACGAGTTTCGGGTTTATCTTCGCCACCTAGCAAAGGACACGGCGGCGACGGAAGTCGACTTGAACGTCGGCGAATGGAAGCAGGGGCGACCGTACTCCGGTCCGCTCATCGCAACGACCGGCGATACCGCGGGACGAGCTGCCTTCAAAGGAGAGAAGTTTTTCGACAATCCTGAATTTGCATCACAGACTTCCGACGCCGGCCGAAGGATGCGCGCCGAACGACTGATCGATGAAATCGTCGCGGCCGGCAACGAAGTCGGAATCGTCGTCAAGCCCTTCGAAAAGCGCGTCGAAGATAAAGTCCACCTGGTTTCCTTGCTTCCTCGGTTGCCGGATTGGAGAACGAACGTGTCACGGCGAGTGAGCGCTGGGCGGAGTGGCTACGGCGTGCTCCAAGTTTACGAAGACTTGCTCAACCCGATCTGCGGGACGGACGTTGCTCCGCGCGTCGTCGCGGCCGCGGAATTCGAATGGCGTGTTCCCGCTCTGATAGACCACTACGAAGCCTCGGACGTTACCGCGGTCAGACCGCAAATGCTGTTAATGCATTTCGACTCTGACGAACCCCCGCCGGCATGGTGGGGTGAGGCCCGCACCAGCTATCTCAACGCCATGAATGAAATGTATCGGGCGAATACGCGAGCGCGCGAAGGGGGCAGGACATTTACGTTGTACTACGCACGCCGCTTTGAATTCGCATTCGAGTACATGAACGCGATCGAGGCGATCCGCAAGGCGGGTATCGCCAAGCGCAAGGGAGACAAAGACACGCAGATCGCCGAACTCGAAAAGGCGATCGATTCCGTGACCAACGCTTGCAACGCCATGGCGGCCGTGGCGCGGAGCCCGAGCGACCGGGGCGTCATCGCCGTGATGAACGAATACGGCTACCGGCCGCTGCTGAAGTTGCTCGAAGAAGCGGACGCGGCGCAGTAGAACATGGTGTCGTGTCCCTGAAGTGCGAAGAGGGGGAGACGGGAGACGCGGACACCGAAATCCTACTTTCATCCCCCCTCTCTCCAAGTCCTCCAAGTCTCACCGTCTCCCAGTCGCTCTGTGCCTCCGTGGTGAATAAAAGGAATAGAAATGCAGCCGGCGAAATTGTTGCTGGAGCGGGTAAAGCGGGGCGAGCTCGTGACCGGCCTCTTGGCGACCGATCATGTTTGGACCGATCTCGTCGAGCTTTCGCAGCGGGCCGGGCTCGACTACCTGATCGTCGATCAAGAGCACGGACCGCATGGGCCGGAGCTCGTCGCCGAAGTGTGCGCGACCGGGCGGCGACTCAATTTCCCGGTGCTCATTCGCCCGCGAGCCAACGACTACGCGAATTTGCGGCTGGCCATCGATCTCGGCTGCTGCGGCTTCTTACTCGCCAGCGTCGAAACGACCGCCGATCTCGACGTCGTGCGCGATGCGGTGCACATGCCGCCGCGCGGTAGGCGTCGTCCCGGCGGCGTCGGCAATCGTTGGGTCGAAGACTTTCGCTACCCGGCCTGGAAGGAAACGGTCGAAGATCATTTCCTGGTGATGCCGCAGGTGGAAACCAAGCTCGGCTTGGCAAACGCCGCAGCGCTCGCGGCGCATGAAATGACCTCGGTGCTCGCCGTCGGGCCGTATGATCTCTCGGCCGAACTCGGCGTTTGCGGCGTGATGGATGCGCCGGTCTTGCTCGAAGCGCTGGCCCATTTGCGGTCGACGGCCGCGGCCGCAGGCAAACCAATGTGGATGATCGGCGACGCGGAGAAGCTCGCCCAACAAGGGTGGAACTTTCTCTGCATCGGCGAACCGTCGTGGATGCTCGTCGGCGCCGTGAAGCAGCACCTCGCAGCGGCCCGCGGCGTCGCCAAGCCCGACAAGCCGGAAGGCTACGCAGGCAAGTAGCCCGGCGCGTCGGTAAAGAGTTGGAAGGTTCGCCTCCCCTCGCCCCTTGCGGGAGAGGGGCCGGGGGTGAGGGGTAACCCGACGAAAACGCCGCGTTAAGTCGTGAGACGCAGCGGCAACGTAAAGCGGAACTCGGAACCGACCCCTTCTTTACTTTCGACGCTCACCGTGCCGCCGTGGGCTTCCGTAAACGTTTGCACGATCGCCAGCCCCAAGCCCATACCGCCGGTGTTTTCGGGATCGGTTTCTCCCTTTTCAAACACGCGGTCGAGCAGTTCCGGCGGAATGCCCGAGCCGTTGTCGGCCACCCAACACTCGACGAGTTTCTCTTCCGGTACTTCGCGAGCGCCGATCGTGATTTCGCCGTGCGGCGTGTACTTGATGGCGTTGGCGATCAGATTCTGGAACACGCGCCGCAATAACGACGCATCGGCGTAGACGACTAACTCGTTGGGGACGCTGTTGATCAGCCGCGTGCTGGAAGTTCCAGCCACCGGATGCAGGTCGTGAATGAGCGCTTCGACAAGCGGCCAGAGATCGAAACTACGGCGTTCCAACGTGATGCCGGTTTCGGTTTCCAAGTTCACGTTTTCTTCGAGAACTTTGCTGACCAAGCCCTCGAGCTGCTGCACGCCGCGGCGAAGGGCATTGAACATTTGCGACGTATCACCGCCCGGATCATTGTCGGGGAGGATAAACTCCAGAACTCTCGCCGCCAACGAAATGGCGTTGAGCGGCGTACGCAGATCGTGCGCCACGAACGCGAGATACTCTTCCCGCTTGCGCTGCACTTCGGCCGCCCGCTCCGAAGCGTACGCCTGCACGGCCAGGCCGATCGCGCCGTCGAGCACCCGATTGACGATGTGAAACGGCCGGCCTTGCATGACCAAGCCGTGCTCGTCGGCGAGGTCGTGGATGCATTCGCGAAGAATATTGTACTCGGCGACAATCTCTTCGATGTCGAAGGCGTCCTGCACGCGCTGCTGTCCGTGCGCCAGCGAACTACGCGCTTCGAGCGCATGGGGGATCGATTCGTCGGAACCTTCGGCGAGCGCCGCGGCCAACTCGTCGATGAGCCGCGGCAGATGGTCGTTGAGGGTCGGCACGTCGAGCGGACGCGCCGACGGCAATTGCTTGACCTGTTTGCGCCAGTTGGCCAACAACGCCTCGCGTTCGCGCAATAGAAATGCGCCCAAAAGCGCCGCAGTTTGCTTGGTCATAAAACGTCGATCACGGCCTTACAGAAATTGCGAGCTGCCCACGCGCCGGTCTCCATCGTAGCGAAAGACCTCCCGGTTGTCGTGAATGAACATCGTCCGGAAAGCAATAGCCGCAGTGGCCTAGACGAATTGGGCCGGCCAAAAATCGCCTGGAGATTGCCTTGCGGTTTCGCTACCTTGCGGGGTGATCTTTGGCAATTCATGGTAGGCCGCCGCTCCGCGGCGGCGGAGGACGTTGCGTCGCGGTGCGCGATGACCATCGGTTTCGAAGAGGAATACGCATTTCCGCCGCGGAGCGGCGGACTACTTTGGCGTAAGTCGCTGCTCGCGATTCCCACTTACGTCGACGGTAATCTACGCACCGCGCAGATAACTCGAACTATCTGCGCACAACCCCAAAACCCACAAGGGATGCGCAGATAACTCGAGCTATCTGCGCACCGTGAAATGGAGAATCGACGTAAGTCGCGCGAATGAAAATTGACTTACGACGATTCTTGCGGCGTTATTTAGCCCGCCGTCGGCGACGGCGGGCGCCCCTGGTCGCCGACCAGGGGCTAAATGGCTCTTTGAAGCGCCGTTAGAACAAGTCGAGAATCGGCTCACCTTCGGCGAGCAGATTAAAGACCCGACCGTCTTTGTCTTTTCCTTCCAGGTCGTGCACGCCCATTGCGTGATAAACGGTCTTCGCAATGTGGGCCGGCGTCACCGGTTTCTCGGCCGGGTACTCGGCTCGCTTGTCGGTGGTGCCATAGGCTTGGCCCCCTTGGATGCCGCCGCCGGCCAAGACGATGCTCTGGCAATGCGTCCAATGGTCGCGGCCGGCCCCTGCAATGCCGCCCGAGCGACGATCGCCGATTTTCGGCGTGCGCCCCATCTCGCTGGTGACCATGAGGAGCGTTTCGTCGAGCAGCCCGCGATCGCTGAGGTCTTCCACCAGGGCGGAAAAGCCGCGATCAAACTCGGGGAGCAGATCGTCGCGGAGGCAGTTGAAATTGTTGCCGTGCGTATCCCAACCGCCGGCGCTTTTGCATTTCTTGCCAAGTTTCGCGTTGTTCCCCATCCAGAAGACGGTGATGAACGGCACGCCGGCCTCGACCAAGCGCCGGGCCACGAGCAAGCTCATACCGTTGACGGTTTGGCCGTAGCGCTCGCGGAGTGATTGCGGCTCGCCGGCGACGTCGAAGGCCGCCGTGGTTTGCGAAGCGCCCAGCAACGACAAGGCGCGCGTCTGCAACTGCGACCACTTCTGCTTGTCGGCGATGCCGTCGAAATCGCGCCGGGCTTCGTCGAGCGTGGAAAGCAAATGCTTGCGCGAGGAAAGCCGGTTCGCATCGACGTCGCCCGAGAGGACTAAGGCGGGAGCTTGAAACTCCAGCGGCTTTTCAAGGTCGCCGTAGACGTACAGAGGATCGTGTTCGACGCCGAGTCGGGCCGCGAACTGACCGGGCCGCGTATAGGGGGCGGGGCTCGGCATATACGGCAGCGTGATGGAGTTCGGCAGGCCGTCGCTCGGAGGCATCCGCGAACCGACGACCGTGCCGATGTACGGCCAGTCGTCGGGCATGGGGGTGCGATTGTTGCCGAGCGAGAGGAATGTCGCGTCGGCCGCGTGGCCGGTGAGGTTGTAGTAGTAGCCGGCGTGGTGATCGTTGGTGTTGACCGTGCCGCGGAGCGAACGAACGATGGCGAGATGCTTGCCTTGTTTGGCCGTGAGCGGGAGGTGCTCGCCGATCATTAGGCCCGGCGCGCTGGTGGCGATGGGGTTGAACGGCCCGCGATACTCCATCGGAGCATCCGGTTTGAGGTCCCACATATCCAAATGCGACGAGCCGCCGCAAAGGAAGAAGAGGATCGTGCTCTTGGCTTTCGACTTGCGGTTGCCGACGGTGCCGGCGGCGGTGCTCGCAGCAGTGGCGAGTTGCGGAGTGCCGAACCTCAGGCCGGCGAAACCGGCAGTCGACGCGACGAGGAAAGCGCGGCGATCGAGCGCGGCGGCGGACTTCGACGCGGAAGCGTTGCGAGCGGCAGGGTTATGACGGAGGGGCATCGTGTGCTGGGCCCTGAGGTAGGAATGGCCGGGCGGGTCGACACGTTTGGGCGGGCTTGTATCTTAATCGGCCGGAATTGCGTACATCAAGAGAGTTCGATGAATAACATGAACCAACGGACGGATCGGAGTTTTCGGGGAGCGCGTATGCGAGCATTTTCGCGGGGAACGATTCTATATTTTCTGCCGATCGTTTTGGCGTGCTTCACGACGTTTGCCGCGGCGCAAGACGCCGCGACGACGGTGGAGCAAAAGGAAGCGGGCACTCAGGTCTGCGTACCGCCGCGTTGCTACGCCGTGGTCGGGCAGGAGTTTCGGATTTACTATGACAATGTTCGGCCGGCGATCGCGCGCGACCGCTTCGTCATCTCGAAAATCGAAGAGCGCGCGGCCGGGGCCCACGCACCAGGATTTGGAGAACACGAGGCGGACTATTGGGCCATCACCCCAAAAGTGGAGCAAGTCGGCAAACACAAGTTGTCGGTCGTGGCTGCCGGCAAAGACGGGTGTTTCAACGATTTCGCCGTGACGGAACTTTGCGTCGCCCCGGCAGATGCGGGAGCGGGTCGCAATCTGAATCTGCTGATCGTCGGCGATAGCCTCACGCACGCGTCGCTCTATCCCAATGAATGGGCGCGACTATTGAGCCTGCCCGGCAATCCCACGTGGACGATGCTTGGTACGCATAAGCCGGCAAACGCCGCGCCGGGCGTTGCCCATGAAGGGTACGGCGGCTGGCGTTGGGAAACGTTTGCAACGCGCTACGAGCCGAAGCCGGACTTTGCCAAGCGGATTCATAGCAGCCCGTTCGTATTTCTGGGAAAGGACGGCAAGCCGGGCCTCGACGTGCCGAGGTACTTTGCGGAATCGTGCGGCGGACAAAAGCCCGACGTCGTGACCTTCCTGCTCGGCATCAACGATTGCTTCGCCGCGCGGGCCGACGACCCGGCGGCGCTCGATCGCCATATCGACGGCGTGTTCAAGCATGCCGATCGCGTACTGGCGGCATTTCACGAGGCCGCGCCGGCGGCGGACTTGGCCGTCTGCCTAACGCCGCCGGCCAACTCTCGGGATGAGGCATTTACCGCCAATTACAAAGGGAAGTACCCTCGCGTCGGCTGGCAGCGGATTCAGCGACGGCTGGTTGAGCGGCAACTGGAGCATTTCGGCGGTCGCGAAGGGGAACGCATCTTCGTGGTGCCGACGGAACTCGGTATCGATGTGACATCCGGCTATCCGGAGAATAACGCCGTGCATCCCAACGCCGACGGCTATGCACGACTGGCGGCGTCGCTGCATGCGTGGCTGAAGTGGCGACTGTATGAGACGACGAACTCGCGATAGCGGTATCGTTTCGACGTCGGCGGGTTGTCACGGTGTCGCGATCGATGCGAGGAGTCGGTTCGGGCCAAGTTCGCTTTGCCCGCGTATCCTTCGCAGCTTGACGTTTGTGGCCGTATTTTAAGAGAACTATTCTTCGTGCAGGTAGGTTGGGCAAACTGCACTCGTTGCTCATCGTACTCACATCACGAAAATGGTGAGGACTGAGCCGCGGGTTGTTGATGCGTCGCACAAATGGAGTTGCGTCGCCGCCTGTTACGGCTCTTCAGTACTTAGGAGGATCTTCCATGATTCGTCACCTCGTTATCGGTCTGCTCAGCTTGGTTTGCGTCGTTGCCTTGTCGCTGGATTCGGAAGCTTTTGCTCGTCGCTGTTGCAAGCCGGCTCGCGGCTGTGCGAAGAAGAGCTGCTGCTCGACCGGCTGCGCGACCAACGCCTGCGCAACCAACGCTTGTGCGGCCGGCGGTTGCGTCGCCGCGACCGGCACGGCTCCGGCTGTTGCCGCCGCTCCGGCCCCGGCTCCGACCGCCGACAAGACTGCTGCCGCGGCCGACCAAGCTTCGGACGGCACCGCCGCTCCGACGACCGTCGCCCAAACCCGCGCCCGTCGCTTCGGCAACGGCACGATCCGCGCTGCCGCTTCGAACCTGATGGTTCGCCGCTAAGCTACGGCTCGTTGGTTGTGAAGAATCGAAGGGACCGGCTGCGAACATGTTTCGTCGCCGGTCCCTTTTTCATGCGCCGCCCGTTGCGCAAGTTGGTCATTGTGCGATCAAGGCGATGAGGCGGCGCGTCGGGATTCATCGCGTAAACTCCGTAGTTTCCCCCTGCTCCAATATGCAGGACGTTGGCGGCCGCCTTCGCGCCAAGACGTAACACTAGGGCTCGGCGCACGCTTTGCTTGAAGTACACCCGACCGCGGCCGTAAGCAAAATACGGCGTGTCGTGGCTGTTTCTGCTCTGCGGCAACTTGCGAGGCCTCGTTATGGCTACCGTCGTCCAGTCTCCCGTCGCCCTGCATCCCGTCGACGAACCGTCGATTCGAGTAGAGTCCACGGCACCGGAGTTCGTCACGCACGCTCCAACCGTCGTGACTTGTTACTCGCTCTTCGATCGCTTCTTTCCTGCTTGCGGCTTGCTCGACTATACCGAAGGTGTCTACCACAACGACCCCACGGTTTCCTACGAAGAGGCCCAGCGCAATCAGGTCAACTACGTACTCGATCAAGTTGAATGCGGCCCGGGCACGCGTATCTTGGAAGTCGGTTGCGGCAACGGCACGCTGCTTGACGAAGTGAAGCGGCGCGGCGCTCACGGCATCGGCGTGACGATCTCGCCCGAGCAAGTACGGCTCTGCCGAAGTCGCGGGCTCGACGTACGTTGCCTCGATTACAAGTTGCTCGACGAGTCCTTCGTCGGGCGGTTCGATGCCGTCGTCGCCAACGGACCGATCGAGCACTTCGTTCAGCCGGAAGAAGCGGCGCGCGGCCTAACCGATACGATCTACGAACAGATGTTCGGCATCTTCCGTCGCGCGATCGATCCACAGTCGCCGGTCAGGAAGTTTATCAATACAACGATCCATTTCCTCCGCACGCCGGAACCGCAGGCCTTGTTGACGAGCCCTTGGCGTCACAAGCGCGGCGGCGACGACTGGCATTGGGCTTGGCTGGCGCGCGCCTTCGGCGGCTTCTATCCCACGCTCGGCCAATTCGAAACCTGTGCGGCCGGGAAGTTTCAGCTGCTGGAAACAGTCGACGGCACGTACGACTACCATCTGACGAGCGAGGAATGGCTCCGCCGCATTCGTGCCGTTCTGCCGACTTGGAAGGGACTGAAGATCCTCGGGGCGTCGATTCCCAACGCCTGCCGCAGCCCGCGACAAACGTTCGACATGTTGATGTGCATGCTCGGCAGCGAATCGTGGAACTGGCAGTTCCGCGGGCCCAATCCGCCGACATGCCTGCTGCGGCAGACGTGGTCGGCCGTATGACGACGAAGCGTGCGAAACCACGTCGATCGACACGAGCGTCCTCGGCTGCGAGTCCGAATGATTCCGCGGCCGCAAACGTCGCGGCTGCGGAAGCGGTTTCGCTGCGCTACACCAGCGACGAGGAACCTGGGTTTCAAAGGCTGCGGCGTGGTAAGGGCTTTTACTTTATCAACCCGGAAGGGAAAGTCGTCAGGAAGGCTTCGCTGTTGGCGCGGTTCCAAGCCTTGGTGCTTCCACCTGCTTGGACCGATGTTTGGATCTGCACATCCGCATCCGGCCACTTACAAGCCACCGGAAAAGACCAACGCGGAAGAAAGCAGTATCGGTATCACGACCGCTGGCGACGCGTGCGCGACGAAGCGAAATTTGAGAACCTCATCGAGTTCGCCGCGGCGTTACCCAAGTTGCGACGTCGCGTAACGCGAGATCTCGCACAACGCGGCATGACGCGCGAGCGCGTGCTTGCGATCATCGTGCGACTTCTGGAAACGACGCTCATTCGAGTCGGTAACGAGGAATACGCCCGTGACAACGGTTCCTACGGCCTGACGACGATGCGCGATCGTCACGTCAACGTGCGCGGGGATATCGCACGATTTCAGTTTCGCGGCAAGAGCGGCAAGACGCACGATATTGAGCTTCACGATCCGCGGATGGCCCGCATGTTGCGTAAGTGTCAGGAACTGCCGGGCCGACAGCTATTTGAGTACCGCGATGAAGCCGGGAAGATCCATCGCGTGACCTCGACCGACGTCAACGACTACTTGCAGGAGGTCACCGGCGAAGCGTTCACGGCGAAGGATTTCCGCACTTGGTCCGGCACGCTGCTGGCGCTGGAAGTATTAGCGCGGCATCCCAAACAGGAGCAACGAACGGCAGTTCCCAAGCTCATCGTCGAGGCGGTGAAGCAAGTCGCGGAACGGCTCGGGAATACGCCGGCCGTTTGCCGCAAAAGCTATATTCACCCGGCAATATTGGAAGCGTTTGCGGACGGCGCCTTGCCCTACTTCGGCGGGCATGGCAGCTCGCGCCGTTCGCACTCCGATCTATCGACTGCCGAACGTCGTTTGCTGCGGTTTCTCAAACGTTCGGCCAAGCCGACTCGAAGTCGGGCGCGTGCCGGTTAGCAACCCGCCTGCGCTTGGCCAAATTTGGCCGGCCCCTCTGGTACAATACCGCGCGAGCGAATTAGTACTACGCAAGAGGTGTCGCATGAACGGTTGTTTTCGAAGCGTTTTTTTGGCTCTCGTGACGATTCAGGCGTGGGGAACTTCCGGCACCGGTTTGTTTGCCGCCGATATTCCGGCCCGCGTGACGAGCTTTGGTGCGTACGACCAAGCAATTGAGTTACAGCGCGGCGACGTGCGGGTCGTGCTTTGTCCGCAAGCCGGCGGGCGAGTGCTGGAATTCTCTCTCGCAGGTAAACAGGCGCTCTATCTCGACGACGCCAAGGAGCGCGAGTGGCGGCCGGGCGTAAAGGGCGCCGCGATGACGGCCGGCCGCTTCGATTACGGACCGGAACTAGTCGTAACGCCGCATCCGCAGATTTGGTCGGGCACTTGGACCGCGAAAATTCTCGGCTCGTTTGAAGTCGAGCTGACGAGCCCTCGCGAAGAGTCGGCGGGGATGCAAGTACGCCGCACGTTTCGACTGATCGATTCTGCCGACGGCGGCAGCCGGCTTCAATGCGCGCAGACGCTCATGAACATCGGTTCGACGGATCGCGAAGTTTGCCATTGGGGCCGTTCGTTTTCACCCGGTGGCGGCATTTGCCTGATTCCGCTGGGCGATCGGCCGAGCCGCTTCCCGAGCAAGTATGCGATGTACGAGGATAGCGCCATCATCAACGTGCGCAACAAGGACGACTTGATTCGGGAGCGCGACGGCTTTCTCGAAATTCTGGCGCCGCCGCGCAAGCCGAAACTCGGCTTCGACACCTACGCCGGACGCTTGGCTTATGCGATGCCGAGTAACGTGCTGTTTGTGAAACGGTTCGCGGCCGATCCAAACCGTGTTTACAACGAGGCGGCGGGATTGACGCTTTCCGTTTGGTATCCGGCAACGGGGCGCATCGAGTTGGAGCCGATCGGTCCGCGCGAGGTGTTAGCGCCCGGCGCACATGCGACGTTCACGGAAGAATGGGAATTGTTCCCGTTTCCGTTCCCGCGGGCCGGCGAATCGGTCGACTTGGCCGCGATTCGCAAGCTGCTGAACTGACGGGTGTTCGCTTTTCTGATCATTCAAAAAGCGGCGGCCGAAGCGCTCCTAACACGGTTCGCTTCGGCCGTCGAGCTGATCGAATCGAAACAAGTTACTTCTGCAGGATCAATTTGCCGCGAGAAGTAATTTGCAAACGGTAGATTGCACCTTCGTGTTCGATGCACACGACCCGTTCTCCATCGAACAATTCTTCCGAGCGGAAGAGCTTGACGGATTGCGGCGGTGTGGCGGGTTTGCCTTCATCAGGCGCAGGCTGATTGTCATCGGTCATCGTGCGAACCTCCGAATGGTTATGAGGTTCGCTTTACGGCCGATCCGCAACGAGCGGGAAGCTCTCGATCGAGTCGAGATGCCCCTTCTTGTGCGACGCACCGCCTACGACGACGAGCGACCGGCCGACGCCCGGCAGGATGCGGTGCATGAAACGCGGAACTTGCAACTTGCCGACCGAGTTCCAGGCCGCGCCGTCGTCGCTGAGCTGATAGACGTTGCCGTCGAAGGTCGTAGCGAAGAGCTTGCCGTCGATGCCGACGGCCGAAGTGCCGAATCCCGCCATGTCTTTGCCGGGGAGATTCGGACCTTGCGCCCAGGTTTGCTTTTTCCAATCGAAGTAGTGGACGTCGGTCGACGGTTCGCCGTCGGAGTTCATGCCGCCGACGGCATAGATCCGATCGCCCGTCACGGCGACGCCCAGCGCGCGACGTTGGAACGGTTGTTCGGGGAGTTGCGCCCACTGCGCGTCGGCCTTCGTCAGATCGAGCACCAAGCCGTGCTTGTGCCACGTCTCTTCTTTGCCGAGATTCCAACCGCCGAGAACATACAACTTGCCGTCGACTACGACGGCGTCGTGCGACGAACGTCCTTCCGGCAACGGCTGCAAGGCAGTCCACTTTTTGGCCCGCGGATCGTAGCGCTGGAAGTCGGCGACGGAGACCAGTTGTTCTTCTTCGCCCGGTTCGTTCAGGGCCGACAATCCGCCGACGCGGTAAATGTTATTGCCGTAATGAACCAATGCCACGCTTTGCAGACCGGGTCCTGCGGGAAGCGATTCCCACTCGCCCGCCGAGTTCAAACGGACACGTTGGAACTTCTGCGAAAGGTTCTTCTTCGAGTGGGCGTGCGCCTTGCCGATGTGGCCGCTGTACACATAGAGCCAATCGTCGGCGACCGTCGCGCCAAAACTGGCGACCGGTTCCGGCAACGGCGGAATTGCCGGGGCCGCGTCCCGTTCCGCCGCAACGGATTGTGCGTGATTGCAAGTTACGAAAGCCAACGCAGCGTTCGCTACTGCGAACAGGGCGCAGCGCCGCAGGAAGGAAGCTAAGCAAACCATGGAGCAAGTCCTAAGCAATGAAAGGAAGGAAGAGTAGCAACCAAACGACTTGCGAAGCACTCAGCTTAGGGTTTACCGACACAGATGAGCTTCTTACCGGTGCGCAACAACAATGCGCCGGGCACCGCGGCCGTGCCGTACACGCGTCCCTCGTCGATCGAGAGACGGTTTTCGGCGAGGCGTTCCAACTTCGAACCGGACGAGACGACGGTAGTGACGCCGTCTTTTCCAAAGAAATAGACTCGATTCAAGGCTCCCACCGCCGTGGCCCAACAGGACCCGGGAAGCCGCTCACTCCACAGCGTATCGCCCGACTCGGCATCGACGCAAGCTGCGACGCCGCTCTTGTTGACGACGTACACATGCCCTTGATAAGCGAGCGGGGAACTAAACGAAGCGGAGAGCGATTTCAATCGCCAGACGACCTCGGGCCTCGCCGAAGCATCGCCCGCGGGCTTGCGCAGTGCGATGGTTTGGCCGGGATCGCTCGAGCCGATAATCAGCAAGTCGGAGGTGACGGTCGGCGAGGCGACCGTATTCCCCTCGACGCCCGGGAGCGACCACAGCTGCTTGCCGGCGTCGGCGTCGTAGGCTTCGACGGAACCGCTGGAACTAATGACGACAAACGGTTTCGAGCCGTCGACAAACAGGGGCGAACTCCACGAGATCTTCGAGGGCCGCTCGACCTTCCAGAGGTTTTTTCCCGTCGCTTTATCCATGGCGAGCAGATACGAAGGACCATCATGATCGACGAGCAAGTAGAGAGCGCCGGCGGATTGGGCGAGTGATCCGCCGAGACCGTGATTGCCTTGATACTTACCGTACTCTTCCGCCAACTTGCGATGCCAGAGTTGGCGGCCGTCGTGCGTGAAAGCAGCGACGTCGCCGCTTTCAAAAAACACGTAGACTGCGCGTGCATCGACGCAGGGTGTCGGCGCGCCACGGCTGACCATATCGCTGGAAGGGACGTTCTGCGAGGCGGGCACCACGGCGCTCCATTGCTTGGCACCGGTCTTCAGATCGAAGCAGTCCGTGATGCCCCGCTCCTTCTCGGGCCCGTCCACCGAAGTAACGAAAACCTTCGATCCGTGAATGACGGGGGTCGATTGCCCGTAGCCGGAGAGGGGCGATTGCCAGGCGATTCCCTGCTCGTCGCTCCAGGTAAGCGGAAGACTCTCGACATGGGCGACATTGCCGCTCTCACCCCGAAACCCCGACCATTCGCCGGTCGGCGCGGCTGCAACCAGAGAACAAAGGATGAGTGGGAGCATTGGGCAGGGGTTTTGTTGAGACGATGTTTCGATAGAGCGGATTATGACCAGATCAAAAGCATGAGTCAACGAGTAAACCTGCCCAGCTAGAATTCCCGGATTTGGGATAAACGCAGTAAATTAACGGGAATTATCATCAAGACGCTTGACGCCAGACGATCCAATTCTAAAATCAGCACTTAATTGATATGTATTCTCAATAGCAGGTCCCGAGGCGGCTTGTTCGTGGCTACTTCTGCCCGACAAGCTCCGCGCTAGGTCAATGCAATCCCCGAGTCGCACGACGGAGCCGTCCTAGGCATCGTCGGTCGATCAGGAAAGGAGGCATCGATATCTAGCGCCTAGCCCCACTCGGTTTTCGCCGGGTCCTGCTTCTACGCACGCTCTGCTTCGAAGCACGCACTGCGTTTCCAGGACGGCTTTTCGAAAGCGGACCTCGGTCTGAAAGGCGGCACCTTATGTGCCCGCGAATTGCGGGGCGTACGACTTGCCCCTCTGGTTATCTCACTTGTTCTCAATACTTAGCACTGTTGGAGATAGTTGAAATGAAATTCACATTGAACTCGGCCGCACGGCGCGGCCTTACGTTGATTGAATTGGTGGTCGTGATGGCGATCGTCGCCGTACTGGCCGCGATGGTGATTCCACGACTCGACTTCTTGAAAGGCCAAGCCGAGCACGCCACCTCGGCAGGCACGCAAGCCGATGTCGGCACGATTCTGCAAACTTTCAAGTCGTCCACCAACGAATACCCGTCTTTGGATATGCTAGTTACGGAAAGCGGCACGCTCTATTCCAAGCTTCAGTCGAGCACCACCGCCTCATTTTTAGAGCCGTTTACAGTTCCTGGCCCCGGCGCCCCCGGCAGCAGTTGGTATCGCTCATTCACCGACGGCGGCTTTAAGTACGGCTATCGCCACAACGACTCGGCGACGGACGCCAGTTCCAGCGGAACTCTCGTCGCCGACATCTACAACCAGAGCGCTTCCGGTAGTCTCGTGGTCGCACGAGTCAAGACGACCGGCGGCGATCCGAGCGGAATCGGCGCCGCCATTCGCGGCGCCGTGTATCCCGGCGGCGCTACCTTCGTTCCGGGCACGCCTGCCGTCGGAGTCGAAGGGGATCCTGGTTACGTCCCGGCCGTACCGGCATCCACAACGCAGCTTTCCGCGGGACAAGTTCCCACAGGTAGTAATCTCATTGCCTTCGGCATCGGTCCGAAGTCGAACATGATCGGTAAGGTAATGACAAGCGCCCCGATCAGCTCGATGGCCGCCGACGATCCGGCCACGACCTATTGCCGGTATTTGGCCATCTTCGAGATCTACGGCAGCGGAGCTCCGGCGAAGTTCAAGATGATCACGGACCATCGCGGACGTCAGGTTACCGCTCGCCTCGACCTGTATAAGAGCGGCAACGCGTTGAACTAGTAGCGCGATTTTCGGATGGAATTGCTGCGAGCGTCGCCACACGAATGGATTTACGTCGCGACGCCTCGCGGTCTCAGGATGAAGAACCCCTCAACTCTTCATGCTTGATGTTGGAACAGGGGCGCGACGGCTTCTGCCGTCGCGCCCCTGTCTTTTAAATCGACTTGACCTTGAGGTTTCTATCGGCAATACTGAGTCTTATGCAACTTAATTGCATTTGAGTCAAAGTTGTGCATGCCGAGTGCGATCGACGGCTTCAGCGGCGGCGTTTTTTTCGCCGCGCGCGCCGATTCCGTCATCGCGATCGCCTTCTGAAGTAGTTTAGAAACCAGCCGGAGCCGCGTTCGTTGCTAACGGATCCGTAAGGCTTCGATCAGGAAGATTACAACCGGTAAAGATCGTCCTCTCATACTCGTCAGGAACAGGGTTTGCCTAACGGCTTAGCTTCTCAAGCAGCCGCGACCGAACGTCAGCGTGACACGGCAACGGTGGCCCCTCGCCCTAGGAGTATGGATATGAGTTGGAAAGTTTCGAATGCCAAGGTTGGTCAGTGCGGCAAGTGTCAAGATTGGCGCCGTCGCGGTCTGACGTTGTTGGAATTGGTCGTCGTGCTCGCCATTTTGGCGGCTGTCGCCGGGATCGTCGCTCCGCTATTGCCGAACTTGCTCCGCCGGGCCCATAAGGCGACGGATGCCACGCAGACTAGCGAAGTTTCCAAGGCCGTGCAGATGTATCAAGCGTCGTACTACAGCTATCCGGACAACTTCGATCTGCTCACCGACGGTAGTGTGTTTCCTACTTACCTGCCGAAGGACGGCGGCAATGTGTTCGGCGGATTCGTCACCGCAGCATCCCTCACCGACGATCAACTCAAAGCACTCGGGCGCGTCGGCATTCTGCGGCTGCAAAAGATGTCGGGCACTGTCATTGCGACGAATGATTTTCATCCGACCATGCGTCCTTACGCGAATGCGACACCGACTGCTGACGCATTGCAACTTTTTGATTCCAACGGCGACCTGACGTCGGCGGCCCAGGGCGCCAAGTTTGCCAAGCTCAATCTGACCGCGATCGCATCGACAAACCCCAGCTTCCTGCAAACTATTCGCGATGCCGACCCGACGGCGCAGTTCGTCGTATTCGGCGTCGGTCCCCGCACGTCGATGGTGGGACAAGTCATTCAAGATGCGCCGATGTCCGTGCCGCAGAACAAGCAAATGACTCCCGCCAATACATACTGTCGCGTCGGCGTCATCTTCCAGATCGACGGTGTGGAAGTGCAGCGCAGCGAGCGTGCCCGCTTCATCGCCGCCGTCGCCATGGAAGACGACGAGTTGGAAACCACCGAAAAAGACATCGTCGGCTTTCACGAGATTTCGCAAAGTAATCAATGAGCGTAATTCCGCGCTGGCCGAACATTGCCGAAGCGCCGCCTCATGCGGCGCTTCGGCCCGTTCGTAAGTCTAGGTGCGGTAAAGAAGGGGCTCGTTTACGCCACGGCACTTCGAGGGGGTCGGGGAACGCCGCAGGTTGCGGCAGCTTTACCGGTCACAGGGCTTGGTGTACGCTAAATCGACTATTTCACGGTGTATCTTTGCGGAGCGACCCCGACCGTGGCGAAGTTCGCTACGATTTTGCGACGACGATTGCCGGGCTTGCGCCGCGGCGTCGCTCTAGTTGCGCTCCTGAATTACCTGGCCCAGGCCGTCGGATTGCCGTTGCCGAGTTGCTCCTATGCCGCGATGGGAGCGGAGTCCGGTTCGTCGATGCCGCATCCTTGCAGCGGTCATCGCTGCGGCTGCGATTCGGCCGAGCAGTGCTGGAAGTCCTGTTGTTGTTACAGTCCCGCCGAGAAGCTGGCCTGGGCACGCCGCAACAATATTACCCCGCCGGCTTATGTTGTCGCCGAGTCGGAAGTTCGTCCGAAGTCGACGCGCTCGCCGGTGCGAAACGGTTGTTGCACATCTCAGCGCGTCGTATCGAAGTCGTGCTGTTCGACGGTCACGCAAGAATCAGCTCCGCGGGCCGTGGAGCCGCACCAAGAGCCGCGTGGGATTTCGTACTTCGCTGCCGCTCGCTGCCGCGGCGTGGCGGCCGCCGAGTGGTTCAATGTTCCCGTCAGCTTACCCATCGTCTTCTTCGATGGTCGCGAACTTGTGTCGAAGCAGGTTCAGCCGCTGCTGCCGATCGCCCAATCCATTTTGACTTCGGCTTCTCTGTCGATGGCGGACCCGCCGCCTCGAGTCGTTTAGAGAGCGATCACTATCGCTTTCATTTCTGGATCGCCCTCCGCACCTTGGCGGCCCGGTGCGCGCCTAGCGCATTCGCGCCGTTCTGGTCAGTGCGGTCTCGCAACTCGCGCGCGCCAAGAGCGCACGCTGAGTTCGCGAGTTGCATTTCTCGGCAATTCATCGAACTAAACGACTCAAGGACCCTACTGATGCAACGTAAGTGCTCTTTTCCGACGAATGCGACTGCCCGCGCCGGCCTCACGCTCTTGGAGCTTGTCGTCGTGCTCGTAATTTTGGCGGCGCTTGCCGCGTTGATTGTCCCTCGACTTTCCGGTGTCGCCTCGCAAGCAAATACCGCGACGAATGCCAGCGTGGTTGAGGACGTCAATCGGTCTGTCGGCCTATTCGAGGCCCGCTACAACAAACAACCGAGCGGCTGGGATTCTTTACTCACCGCTTCGGATGCCTACTTTTCGAAGCTGCATCCCAGCCTGACGCAAACGACCGACGTAACGAAGCCGAAACTACAGATCGTCGCACTCGACGCCGGTCAAGCGCAAAGCTTGCAACTTGCCGGAATCACCGGCTTTCATGATGCGGACGAAACTCGCGTTGCGCCCCCGAGCGACAACAGCACCGTCTTTCGCTTTCTATCGAGCGGTAAGAAGGTGGCCATGCTCGTGAAAGACCCGATTGCGTCGGGACACGGCAGCACCTTTATCGACAAAGCGTTCAGCATTAATCAGTACCGGAAGGATGGACGGGGCAAGCAGGTCCTGACCGACTATGAATACGTCGTCGCCGGACTCGGCGGCCCGACTTCCATTAAGGGGATGACCATGCAGGAAATCCCGCTGGTGCAATCGGCTAACCCCGTCCAGTACTACGCCCGCGTGCTCGTGGTCTACAAGATCCCGATTGCCGGCGCGACGGACATTTTCCCAGCGGAGTACGTCGGCAGTTTCTTGCCCGACGGCACGAGCCTGAGGAGCAACGTCGACAGCTTCAATAACTCGAATAGCTAGTTGATGGATTTGCAATATGGGGGCGAAGCTCCAAACACGAGTTTCGCCCCCATTTAACGACGTACGGCCGCACCTTTTTTCGCGTAACTCCTTTATTTATCGGAATTTGGAATTACGTCGATACGAGCGTTGAAATTGAGATTCGTTATCATTAGACTGTTTTCAACCTAGGGAACGCGTAGAAGTGTCGCTGGTCGTTGCGTTCGTTCCCCATTCGCCGCCGAGAGTTTGCCCTGGCACCGATTGGCGTATGGGCGTGGCTTACGAGCCCGCTATTTCAACGTGCGTCCCTTCATGATCATGACCCGAATAGCCTTGAAATCGAGCAAGACTGCGTCACAGCGCCGCGATGGGCTGACGTTGTTGGAACTCGTCGTCGTTTTGGCAATTCTCGTCGTGCTGGCGGGCTTGATCGTGCCCATCATTTCCGGCTTGGGCTATCAAACCAACGCCGCGACCAATGCCACGGTGGCGGACGACGTTTCCCGGGCGGTGCGCACGTACTACGGCCGTTTCGATGCTCAGCCGACCGGGTGGGACTCGCTGCTGAACACGAGCGGCGCGTCGTTCGGCAAATTGCATTCGTTATTGCCGCCGCTCTTGGCGACACCGATCGAGCTGACTCCCGTCCAGGCGCAGAGCCTAACGGAAGCGGGGATCTACGGCGTCTACGACGCCGACGAGAGCTTGGCTGCCAATGTCGCACATGCTACGCCACGTCCCCTTGCGGCCGGAGGGAAGGTTCAGGTTCTCTCCAGAACCAATGCGGCTACGTTGCTGCGCGAGGCGTTCGGCCTCAACACGGGTCATCCCGATTTGTTGGCCAACAACGAGTTTGTCGTGCTTGGGCTGGGGGCTTTCTCCAACATGCGGGGCTCCGCCATCGCGGAAGTGCCGCTGGTGCAGTCGGCCGATCCGACGCACCACTACGCTCGAGTCCTGTGCGTTTACATGATTCCCAGTTCCACGGCCGCCGCTCAGGACAAGTTTCCCGCCACGTTCCTCGGCTGCGTCTTGCCCGATGGAACGAGCCGTACCGCCAATATTGAGCAATACAACAACTCACGCGATGCCGACAGCTAGCGAGCTGATTGGCCGATTGTCGATTCGTCTGCCGAAACTGCGAACCGCTTAACCAGTTAGTTTTCCACAAGTCTTAGATAGATTGCGAAACGTCATGAAAAACAATCGCTCCGCGCCGCAACTCGCAACATCCCGTCGCGCCCTGACGTTGCTCGAACTGGTGATGGTCGTCTCGATCTTGGCCGTGCTGACGGCCATGGTCGTGCCCGGCATGAACGCTCAGCACGAAGAGACGCGGGTCGCCGTGGCACGTAAGTCGATGCAAGACCTGCGTGACACGATCTCGAATCGATATCTCGTCGATATGGGCGACCTGCCTCGCGCGAATGTCGCCGATTCGAATCGCGGCGGCAGCGCGGCATTGCCGCAATTGCACTTCTTGTTCGTCAATCCACGCCAAATGTACGGCACGGGCACATTGATTACGTACACGTCGGTCAACGACTACGACGCCTCGACGCGCATCGGTTGGAACGGCCCGTACGTCGGCACGACTCCGGCGAAGTATCCTGCAATCAGCGATAAGCGTTTTCCCAAGGACCCTAACGACACGCGCACCTGGAGCGATTGCGGCTTCACGGCCAACCAGGGCCTGTTGAACGACCAAACGCTCAATGATCCTTGGGGCAGCCCGTACACCATTCGTTTGATGAGCCAAACGCTCGGCTCCGACACGATCATTTCGGAATATGTCACGTCGGCCGGACCGAATCGAGCGTCGGATACGTGGACATACAACGTCGACGGCAGTTTGAACGCAGGCGACGATCTGGCCCTCTTAATTCGTTCGCGGAAGCTTTAAGTCGATGATGTCTTCTTTGCGAACCATCGCGCACAACTCACACGACGCCCGTGCCGGCTTTACGTTGCTGGAAATGCTCGTCGTTTTGACGATCATGGCCGTGCTGACGACGATCGCCGTGCAGTCGTTGGAGCCCGTTGCGCAAAAGTCGCGAATTGAAGCGACCGAACGAACGCTCGATACCGTCCAGAAGTCGTTGTTGACCGTGACGCAAACGGCGGGCTCGACGTCCATTTCGGGATTCATGGCCGATATGCGTCGCCTACCGACGACGCTGGCCGAACTCTCGGTAAACACCACTTCCGACCCGCATTGGCAAGGTCCGTATCTGACGGCGCCCGCCAATTCGCCGATCCTCTTCGACGGCTGGAATCGCTCCCCTCGAATCACGTTTGCCGACTCGACCGGCACTTCGAAGATGGCGCTGGACAACTTGCAAGACCTGCTCTTGATATCGAGCGACGGATTGGACGGAGTTCCGGCAACCGCCGACGACGTCGTTCGTCGACTTCCGGTATCTCAGCTTACGGCTCGCGATTTGCGCGTGCGGCTGTACGCCGTCGACGCACAGGGGCACGCCGTCGACATCAGTTCGATCAGCTCGACGACTCCCACGGTAACGATCTCCACTCCCGCCGCCGCCGGTACGCCGCAAGCCACGGTCGTCGAAGGTATGGATCGCGTTTACACGCTGACCGCCGCTCCGGGCGCGTCGCCGCCCGTGTGGTTGACCGGCTGCTACGCAATCGTCGTCGATAACGTAACGCCGGCCGCTTCGGTCGCGGGGACAGTTTATGAACCGACGATCCGCGTGAATGTCCTCCCAGGCTCTTCGCAAACCGTCGACATCCTCATTTTCCGCGCCGCCGCTACCGGCACAGGTACAGGCACGGGCACCGGCGATTCCGGTGCTGCCTCCGGATCCTAAGCTTGGATAAGCTCGAAAGATCGATTTTCGCTCCTAATCGCCGTCGCCTGATTTCATGTTCTCACGTTCCACCACACTCGTCGTCCTGACACGCGATCGTCTGATCCGCGCCGATTTCGACGGCGCGAAGTCGACGACGCCGCGATCGTTGGCGGTGCGCGAGCGGCCGCACATCGAAGAAATAGCGACGTTGGTGGAAATGGCGTTGGCTTCCGAACGTCGTAAGCCGGGGCGCGTGTTCGTGCTGTCGGCAGACGTGTGGACGCACACGCTTTCGCTCCCCGCCGCCACCATTCACGGTATGAGCCCGGCCGAGCTTCTGCAGTCGCTGGCTTTTGAGGCCGAGCCGCTGTCCGGGATGAGCGCGTTCGACGCGGCGACCGCCGCCGTGCCTTTAGCGGAATCGGCCGGCCAGCGAACCTATTGGATGACGTCGATGGTCGGCGCCGTGCGGGAGCAAATTCAAGACGCCGTGCGTACGGCCGGGGGGACCTTCGGAGGTGTTTTGCATCCCGGCGGCGTGCCGCATGCCCTGGAAGAAAATCCTCCGGCCGTACTCACGGGGCGCGTCGAGTTTTGGCCGGGAGCTACGGTGCGCGTCGTAGCTCGTGAAGGGCTCGTATCTCGCTGCCGTGTCGACGACTCCGGCGCGGCTTCCGCCTGGATCGCCGGGGTCGACGGTTGGCGGACGGAATCCGGCGCTGCGCAGGTAACGGCCCTCGTCTCCGAGGGCGAAGTCCCCGTAGACGCCGCACCGGACGAGTATCTGTCGCTTTCCGATGAAACATTGCTGCGTCGCTGGCTTGGCGCATGGAATCTCACGCTGGCTGAAAAATCGCCGGTGGTTCCGCTCGTGGCGCCGCTCGTTCGTCCGCTTACGAAGCAGCAGCGCATGGCCGTTGCGGCGGTGCTCGGGGTTGCGGCGCTCGGTATTTGCTGGGGTCACACCAAGTGGGTTGCGTCGGAAAATAGTCGAATCGCCGCCGAACGGGCCCGTGTCGAGGCGCCCGGGCAAGAATTAGCCGGGCTTTCGCAGCAAATCACCAAGCTGGAAGCCGAACAAAAGAAGGCTCAGGAGGAGCAAGGGAAATTGAAGGACGAGGTGCGTCATGCGGAAGAGGTGTTCGACGCCCATCGCCGTCGGTTGGCCGAACTCATGCGTCGGCTTTCAGAAGATTCCACCCACGATTGGGTTCTGCAACGAATCGACGGCACGGGGGCGGAACTAAAACTCATTGGCACGACGATGCATCCTGAACATATCAGTCTTTTGGCCGAAGGGATGTCGACCGACTTGGCGCGGCATGGTTGGACGGTTGAGCCGCCGATGCAGCAGGCCCGCAATTTGAGCGACGACGGCGGTCCCTGGACATTCGAACTCCGCTTGCGCGACCTAAATTCATTGAAGCAATTGCCGGCCACGAACGCCGCGCAACGCCGTGATACGGTCGTAGGTGCGAGTCGCCCCTAATAAATCCTTCTAGCGAATTGCGTTATGGAACAATCGAATCGCGACCGCGTTTTGGCGATGCTGCTGCCGGCGATCTTGATCGCCCTGGGCTATTTCCTGTTCTTCAACGAGCAGAAGACTCTGGATGAGGCGCGCGCCGGCTTGCTGTCGGCCCAAGCCGCGGCCGTCTCTCCCGAGGCCGTCGGCATGCAGCGGATGAGGCTTGCCGAAATGCAAAAGGAAGCGAGCGACCTCAAGACGGCGACGGCTTTACTCATGGAGCGCCGCAAGGAATTAGCGAGCGTCGGCTCGATTTCTCCCGTCATGCGCACCCAGGCTTTGCGCAAACTTTCCGGAATGCTTTGGGAGCGGGGGCTGTTTCCGTTTGAAGAATCCGCACTGCAAGGAGAGTCAACTCGCCTTTCACCCTCGTTCGACGGCGTCCTGAAAACGCTCGCGGGACCGCCGGCCGGCACGACCGTGAATCCGTTCTCGCCGCCGCCGGTCGTCAGTTCGAATACGTCCGGTGAGCAGCGGGTGTGGCGCATTCGCTTTTATGGGCGTTACTCCGATGTGCTCGAAACGCTCGAAGCGTTGCGCGATTCCGGCTCGCCGATTATCCCGATCAGCCTCACGATGTCGGAGAGTCGAACCGAAACCCAATGGCGTAGCTGGACCTTGTTGCTATGGATCTAAACGGCTCGACCAACTCCAACGGTGACGATGAATTGCCGACGCTTCCGCCCGTCGAGCATGGCGCGCAGAAGTTGCTCGCGCATTTGATGGAGCAGTGCGTACTGCTCGACGCCTCCGACTTGCACATCGCGCCGGGGTTGCCGGCGTATTTGCGCGTGCACGGAATCCTCGAGCCTCAAGAAAAGCATGGCGTGCTCACGTCGGAAACGACCGAGCAGATGTCCGAAGTCTTGATGCGCGGCTTCGACCCCTCGACCTTGGATACCACCGGATCGGTCGACGGCGCTCTGACGGCGCCCGACGGCGTTCGCTTTCGTTTTAACGTGTTCCGTCGACAAGGAACGCTCTCGATTGCGCTGCGGCGACTGGAAGATCGCTTTCGCACGCTTGGAGATCTTGGGCTTCCGGAGTCGCTTTACGATCTTTGCACGCTCCCCGACGGATTGGTGATCGTCGCCGGCCCGACCGGTGCCGGCAAAAGCACGACCTTGGCCACGTTGATCGACCGCGTGAACCAAACGCGCCGCGCGCACATCGTCACGATCGAAGATCCGATCGAGTATCTGCACCGCTCGTCGATGAGCTTGGTGAACCAGCGACAAGTCGGCCTCGACGCCGGCAGCTTCAATGACGCGCTGGTCGCCTCGTTGCGGCAAGACCCCGACGTCATTCTGGTAGGCGAAATTCGCGATTTGAATACGATTCGCACCGCGATTACCGCCGCCGAAACGGGGCACTTGGTCTTCACGACGGTGCACGCCGGCGACTGCGTCGGCACGATCGAACGCTTGGTGTCGGTGTTCCCCGCCGAAGAACAATTCGGCATCCGCCGGCAACTCTCGCTCGTATTGCGCTGCATCATCACGCAGCACTTAGTCGTCGCCGACGGCGAACGCGGCTTGCTCGAGCCGGCTTCCGACGGCACGCCCCGTCGTCGCCGCGTGGTCGTCAGCGAGGTGCTTACCGCAACCGGAGCCGTCAACAATCTGATCGCGTCCGGCAAGGCGTCGCAGATTTATTCGGCGATGGAATCCGGCGGCGGCGCGGGCATGCAAACCGCCGACGAAAGCCTGGCGCAGCTTTGGTTCAATAAATGGATTAGCGAGCAGACGGCTGCGGCCATGTCGCGCAATCCCAACGTCGTACGAGACCGATTGGCACGGATGCAAACCCCTCGCGGTCCCCATGTCCGTCCTGCCGGAGCGTACAAATGAGCATTGCCCCGGACTCGCCGACCAACGTCACGAAGCCTCCTCTCGACATGGACCAGGTCCGCGTCGACCCGGCGTTTGCACTGAGGCTTCCCCCCGCTTTGGCCCTGCGGCGCATGGTGCTGCCGTTTGCCGTGATGAACGGCCAGGTGTACGTCGCCTGTGTGGATGAGAACGACGTCGGCGCGTTGCAAGCCGTGCAACGTCTATTCGAACAACCGGTGCATGCCGAACGCGCCGAGCCGGAATCGCTGAAGCGCGCGCTCTGTCGGATTTTCGGCGACGGCAAGAGCCCCTCGCCCGTCATCGTGCAAACACGCGGCCGCATCGACCCGCGCCAAGCCGACGGCGATGCCAAGGACTCGACCGGTCTCTGCGACGAGCTGCTCCACGCCTCGATCGTGCGTCAGGCGTCCGACGTGCATATCGATCCGTATGAAGACGGCGTGCAAATCCGTTTTCGCGTCGACGGTCAACTCGAACGCTATCGCAAGTTTCCCATCGCTTTGCACACGGGCCTCGTCAGCCGTTTCAAAGTCTTGTCGGGCATGGACATCGCCGAGAAGCGTGCCCCGCAAGACGGTCGCTTCTCGCATAAGTCGGCCCAGACGGGGCATTCCGTCGATGTTCGTGTCGCCACGTTGCCGACGAAGTACGGCGAACGCATGACGCTTCGTTTGCTGGCGTTGCAAACGGAAACTCTAACGCTCGAGCGGCTGGGAATGTTCGAGCGCGATCTGACTCTGTTCGAAGACGCCATTGCCAAACCGCACGGCATGATTTTGCTGACGGGTCCGACCGGGAGCGGCAAGACGACGACGCTGTACGCCGCCTTGCGCAAACTTATTGCCCAAGATGATTGGAATATTATTACGATCGAAGACCCGATCGAATACGGCATCCCCGGCGTCGCACAGGTCGAAGTCGATTCCGGCGACAAAGTGAGCTTCGGTAAAGCGCTCCGCAGCGTGCTTCGCCACGATCCCGATATCGTGATGATCGGCGAAATCCGCGACCGTGAAACGGCCGACGTCGCCATCAAGGCCTCGCTCACCGGGCACTTGGTGTTGAGCACGTTGCACACCAACTCCGCGGCCAGCGTCATCACGCGTTTGAGCGATATGGGGGTCGACCGCTATCTCACGGCGGCGACGGTTCGTCTAGCGGTCGCCCAACGTTTGGTCCGTCGGCTCTGCTGCCATTGTCAGAAGCCGCGCGAACTCACAATGGCCGAAGCCGTCGCGCTCGATCGCCCCGATCAGGTCGGAGCGACCGTGTTCGAGCCGGGCGGATGCCTTTACTGCGCCAATCGAGGATTTGCGGGACGACTTGGAGTGTTTGAGCTTCTCCCGGTCGACGAGGAGCTTGCTCGCAAGATTGCCGACGGCGCCGAAGAAGCGGAGATTGCCGCCCACACTCGGCAAAAGGGGATTCCCAAACTCACGGACGACACGTTCGACAAGCTGACCAAGGGGCTCACCACGGTGAAAGAAGCTCTCAGCGCCGTCACGATTTGGTAATTCAAAATCCTCCGGTCTCTAGTCTCCTCTTTAGTCTTCCCCGATGCCCACCTTCCACTTTCGAGCGCGCGACAATGCCGGACGTCCGCACAACGGGCGTTTGGAAGCGGCTTCTGCGGCGCTTGCCGTGCAGAATCTGCGGCAGCGCGGTTGGATGCCGGTCGACGTAAAGAAGGGCGAGGCCGACTTAACGCTCTCGGAAATCTGGGCACGAATTAATCCGCTCGAGCACTTGCCGCCGCGTTCCATCGATATCGAAATCAGTTGCAAGCAATTGGCAGTGATGCTCCGCGGCGGTCTCACGCTGCTGACGGGTCTCCAGGCGATTTCGAAGCAGGCCAGTCGGCGCGTCTTGCAGCGCATGTGGGGACAAGCGGCGGCCCGCATTCAAGAAGGGGCCGGGTTCGCCGAGGCGATGCAAGAAGCCGGCGTCTTTCCACAATTGCTGGTGCAGCTGTCGCGCGTCGGCGAGCAAACGGGAAGCCTTGAGCAAGCGGTCGAACGGGCCGCCGATACGCTGGAGCGCCGACGCAATTTGCGCAGTCAGCTGATCACGGCTCTTTCCTACCCGTTGCTCGTATTGATAGCGGCGATTTCCGTCACCGGGTTTATGGTCGTCGGCGTGATTCCCAAGCTTAAAGGCTTCTTGGAAGGGATGGGGCGCAAGCTGCCGCCGATGACGCAATTGCTCGTCGACGTCTCGGATTGGGTACGTACTTATCTGCCGCATATTCTGATCGGCGTACTGATATTGACCGTGAGCTTCATCGCCCTATACTGCACGCCCGTCGGTCGACTCGCCGTAGACCGCCTGATGTTACGAATGCCGGTAATCGGCAACTTAGTACGTTTGGCAGGTACGGCTTCCTTTTCGCGCGCTCTGGGCATTCTGGTACGCAGCGGAATTACGTTGCTCGAAGGGCTCCGCACTTCGGAAGAGCTTCTGGGCAATCGCTACTTAGCGAGCCGCGTCACCGCGGCGCGTCAGGCGGTGATGCAAGGAGGCACGCTGGCCGAACCACTTTCCGCCCCTCACGCCTTTACCCCGATGCTGGCACGCATGGTCGCGGTAGGCGAGTCGGCTGGAACGATTGACGAGGTACTCGATGAGGTTGCACGATTTCACGAAGCTCAATTGCAATCGTCGATTCGCCGGCTTAGCGCGATCATCGAGCCTTGTATCATCGTCGTGGTCGGCGGGATCGTCGGCTTCGTCTATATCGCGTTCTTCATGGCCCTATTTTCCGCCGGCGGAGCGTAAAAACGAGATGGCAATCCGAATCCGTTTCATTGATTTTGTGCGACGTTCGGCCGCTTGCCTAAGCATCGCATTTTCGCTTGCAGCGTGCATGCTGCCGGCATCGTTTGCGGAAGCCCAAGTTCCCGAGCCGCCGCTCCCAAATGCACCACCCTCGGGCGGCAATGATTTGCGTCTGCGAGCTCCTGATTCGGGAACGAATTCTGCCAATTCCGGCCCCGCCCCCCGCGACGGCCGCGGGATGTCGCTGAACTCGCGGGCCCCCGTCGATCCGACGATGCCGAGTCCGGCCTTACGCGAACTAATCGATCAGGGCACGACGACGCGTCCCGGCACGGCGGCACCCGCCCCCCAACAAGGAGTGCCGGAGATTCGCATTCGCGCACGTGTTTTTACGCGCGACAGACCGCCGATCGCCGTGCTGGAAATTGGCGGACGTCAATTGACGATTCGCAAGGATTCTGAAATACACATCCCCGGCACGGCCGATCAACCGACCGGTTTACAGCTGAAGGTATTGGAATTGAGCCCGACGGAGCTCCGACTGGAAGTACTGAAACGAAACCAAATCATCTCGCTGAACTGACGAATTCGGCGTGTGGTTCGACGGCCGCAGGGATTAGCGGCGTCTCTAGGTGTGGTCCATGGACGGACGAACAACTCTGACTTCCGCTTCGCTATCGAACGGCCCCGTTGCGCAACGCGCGCGGCGCACGTCGTCGTTCTCATTGTTGCGAGCGCAGGCGTCGATCCTCTTCGCGTCGATTCTTTTCACCTCCGTCACTGCGGCGCTCGCACAAGACGTGCCGCTCATTCCTCCGCCGCCGGTCGACTTCTTAGTGCCGGGCGATCAAATCCCTGCGGACGGAGTTCCCGCCGAAGCGCTCCCGGAAACCGAGCCATCCGCGGGCGCGGTAGGCACGATCCCGGCGTCCGAGATGCTGATGCCATCGACGCCGATGGAGCTGGTGGAGTTCCGCGAAATGCCGCTCGGCGAAGCGGTGCGCGTTTTGAGCGATCAATCCGGATTGAAGATTGTTCCGTCGGCTAAAGCGGCGAGCGTCGTTATTTCGTTGTACCTACGCGACGTCGACGCCATGGTTGCGCTCGACGCGATGACGAAGGCCAATGGACTCTTCTATCGCCAGGATCGCGCCAGCGGCATCGTTCGCATTTACACGACGGAAGAGTACGAAAACGACATCGGCAGTTTTCGTGAAGAGAAAACCAAGGTCTTTACCCTGCTCTATCCCAACCCGGTCGACGTTGCGATCGCGATTCAAAGTCTCTTCGGCGACCGCGTACAGCTCAACTACGCCGGATTTCTCGCAGGCGACGCGCTCACAAGTCAGGACCTTCAGCAGCGGTTTAGTCGCTACGCGCTCATTCAGGCCTTCAATCAACAATCCGGTCTCACCGGCGGCGGACAATCCGGAGGCGTCGGAGGCGTGGGCGGCACCGGCGGCATTGGCGGCACGGGAGCATTCGGTGGTGCCGGCGGCGGAATTGGCGGAGGTATCGGAGGCGGCGGGATCGGCGGCGGCCTGGGCGGACTCGGCGGCATCGGCGGATTTGGCGGCGGTGGAATGAGCGGCTTCGGCGCCGGGCTCTTCGGCAACCAAAACAACGGGCTCAATACACAGGCCCAAAACGAAAACCTCGACGATCTGACTCCCGAACAGATCCAGCGACTCGAACAGGCTCGTAACGATGCCACGCCCGAAGATCGCTCGGCGATTAATGAACTGCTCCGCTCTCGACGTGCCCGCATCTACGTCACGGTGATTCGCCGCAACAATCAGGTGGTCGTCCGCACCGGCGACGAGCAGATCATGAACCGGATCGAGGAACTGATCCAAAATCTGGACGTTCCGACGCCGCTCGTGTTGCTGGAAGTCAAAGTGATGCAGCTCGACCTGGGCGATCAATTCACGAGCATCTTCGATTGGGAATTTTCCAACGGCAATACGGTCGCGGCCGGCTTCACGTCCGGCAACATCTTTCCGCCGGCTACGGACGTCCTCGCCGACGCCGCGCGCCGCAACGACCAGACGACCGGCCTCGGCTTTCCGCGGAGCACGTTTCCCACCACGCTCGGTCCCGGCCAGGCTGGTCCGACCGATCGTGACCTCACGTTTCAATACGTGGATGCGAACTTCCGCGCTCGCATCCAGTTGCTGGAAAATAATAATCGTTCGACGAACCTCGCTACGCCGCTCTTGCTCACGGCCAACAACGAAGTCAGCCATATCTTCATCGGCCAACAAGTGCCGCTCGTGATCGGCTACACGCAGTCCGGCGCCGTCGCCAACGTCGGCGGGACCACGTCGATTCAGCCGTCGCCGCAGACGCAACTCACCCAGGTCGGGCAAGGTTTGTTGGTTACTCCCAATATTAACGCCGACCGTAGCGTGACGCTCCGCGTCTCGCAGCAGAACTCGCGCGTGATTCCCGGCGGAGCGACGATTCCCTTGATCAACTCTTTGGGACAACCGATCTCGCAACCGATCGACGTACTCGACACGGCGGTCGTGTCCGGCACGATCGTCGCCAAAGACGGTCTCGCCGTGGCGATCGGCGGACTCATTCAGGAGCAGTTGTTTGACGTTCGTGAAGAAGTGCCCGTACTCGGCAAACTTCCGGTCGTCGGTTACTTCTTCCGTCGCCAACAATCGAATCGGACGCGGACCGAACTCGTCATCATGATTCGACCTTACGTCTTCAATACGCCCGCCGAATCGGCGGCGTTGAACAGCGACTTACTCCGCGAATTGAGCCTTCATCCGACGGCGCCGCACGGCATCGGGACGTTGAACAGCTTCACGCCGCCGGAAGTGCTGCGAGCCAACCCGCCGGTTAACAAGCTCCAGCAAGTGCTCCGTTTACACAGCCTCGAACCGAAGACGTACTGAGCACGTCGTACACCGCGAGCTCGTTCCGCCCGTCGTCAATCTTTCACCGGCTTCACTGTATGCGACACCTTGAAATCACGCTTGCCGCCGCTTTGATCGTTTGCGCCGGCTGCTTTACTTCCAGCACGCCGCAAGATTGGGCTTCGAAGCTCACCCCCGGCGGGAAAGACGAGGACGCCAAGAAGCCGAAGGGAACGCCGAAGCTCGACGTCGTTGGTCAGAGCCTCGGCAATAGCCAGGAGATTTCGTTATCGCCCGACAACCTGCTGACCCGCGTCGCAGCGCTCATCGCCGAACAGCGATTCACTTCGGCCGCCCGGGTCGTGCAGCGTCATCCGGATGCCGCCTTAGAATGGCTGCGAACCAACGGCACGGCTCCGGACCCCGAAGTCGCCAAGCTCGTGGCACGCGTTCACGATCGGCAATGCCTGGCTCCGGACGCCTTGCAAACCTGGGATGCCCTGACCGCCGAACGCGTTTCGGACCCCGCCAAGTTTCAGGAATATCGCGAAGCGCGGAAGCGCTTTCAAAGCGCGCTTTCTCAAGGGCAGATCGATCACGCGTTTAAGCAAAATCTCGTGGAATTGGCCGCCGGGTTGAAGTCGCCGTTGATCGAGATCGATGCGTTGCAACTCGAAGGAACCGCGTACGTCCTCAGCGAACGACCGGTCGACGGCGCCGCGACGTTTGAGCGCGCCGTGGCCGCGGCGAGTCGCGTGAGCCCTTATCAAACGACCTACCTTCTGTTGCTGTTGAGCGATGCCCAGCGGCGTACAGGCGATGGAAAACTGGCTAACGAAACTTGGAGCCGCGCCGTTGCCACCGCCGGCCGGCTGCTCATTGCCGAGCATCCGGCGCTCGATCCCGTGCTCTGGGAGCGACTCGGATATCTTCGCCCGATTGAAGTGCAGTGGCCGCTTGACGTCGTTCACCAACTACATCGCGCCGACACGCTGCCGGGCATCGATCTACCGGACGTGTCGACCGTCGTCGCTTCGGATCGACCGGTTCACCCGGCCGTTGCGGAGACGGTGATTTGGAACGCGATCGGGCATTGGTATCTCGATCGCAATCATTCGCAGGCGGCGCTCGTCTCCTTTAAGCGTGCGGAATCCGCCGCGCCGACAAACAAGGCCCAGCAATGGCTTCGCCTGCGTCAGGCGCGAGCTCTCATCCAACTCGATCAAAACGGTCCTGCCACAGCAATCCTCGTTTCCCTGGCCGGCGACAAGTCGAGTTCCGCTTCGTTGCCGGCGTTTGCCGTGCTCGGTAGCCTGCGACTGAAAAGCGGCCAAGTGCAACAAGGCCTCGGGCTATTGCGCAAATCGGCCGAGCGTGAGACTTTAGAATGGCCGGAACGCGGAGAAGCCGAGGCCGATCTCGGCGCAGCCTTTTTGATGAGCGGCGACAAGGTCGAAGGCCTGCGCCATCTGCATCAAGCGCAGCAGCAATTTACCGCCATGGGCGACTTCGAAGGCCTGATCCTCGCTTTGGAAAACGAGGCGCTGTTCCTCGAAAACTCCGACGGCAAATCGCAAGCTCCCGGCATCCGCGCTCGCATTTCGGAGCTGGAGCGAACTGCGCGATAACCCCTAGTCGTTTCGCGCGACGGCGAGATCGCTTAGCCCCCTTGCGCTTGCCCGCGATCGTCGAGCGGCGGTTCGATCAAGTCACGTGCGACCGGCGGAATCTCTCGCGGGGCGGTCGATGAATATCGGCGCGCGTCGGTGCCCGGCACCAGCCACGGTCCTGGCGAATGCGTATCGACGATCTGTCGTAGCTCGGCGCCGTCGATCACTTCCTTCTCCAGCACTCGTTCGGCCGTGGCGACGAGCGCCGCTTTCCGCACGGTGAGGATGTGCCGCACCTTCTCCGTCGCTTCCGCGATAATCCGTTTGACCTCTTCGTCGATCTCGCGGGCCGTATGCTCGCTGATCGTGTGGTCGGAACCCATGTCGCGGCTGCTGGCGAGGAACGGGGAGCGACTACTCGAGCGATACGTCACGCGTCCCAAACGGCTCATGCCGAAGTCCATCACCATCGAGCGAGCAATGCCGCTGGCGCGTTCCAAGTCGTTTTGAGCCCCGGTCGAGACGTCGTTAAAGATCATCTCTTCGGTGATCGTGCCGGCCAGGAGGATCTGTAGATAGCTTTCGAGTTCGGCATGAGTCGTCATGTAACGATCTTCTTCCGGACGCATCATCACCGAGGCGAGCGCTCCGATGCCGCGCGGAATGATCGAAATGCGATGCACGGGCGCCGTGTTCGGCAGCGAGATCGCCGCCAGAGCATGGCCGGCTTCGTGATAGGCCATCCGTTGCTTTTCGTCGGCCTGAATCACGCGGTGCTTCTTCTCCATGCCCGCCGTCACGCGATCGATTCCCTCGTTGAAATCGTCCATGCCCACGGCGGTCTTGCCTTTACGCGCGGCCAATAGCGCCGACTCGTTCACGAGGTTCGCCAAGTCGGCGCCCGCAAGGCCGGAAGTCACCTTGGCCACGGTCTTCAAGTCGACTGTTTCGTCAAGCTTTACACCGTGCACGTGAACGTTGAGGATCTTCTCGCGCCCACGCACGTCGGGCCGATCGACGACCACTTGACGATCGAAACGGCCCGGCCGCATGAGCGCCGGATCGAGCGTTTCCGGGCGGTTCGTGGCCGCGAGCACGATCACGCCGCTGTTGGAGCTGAAGCCGTCCATCTCCACGAGCAACGCGTTGAGCGTTTGTTCGCGCTCGTCGTTGCCGCCGACGATGTTGCCGCCGCGGGTCTTGCCCAAGGCATCGAGTTCGTCGATGAAAATAATGCAGGGGGCCTTAGCCTCGGCCTGCTGAAACATATCGCGAACGCGCGCGGCGCCGACGCCGACGAACATCTCGACGAAGTCGCTTCCCGAAAGGCTGAAGAACGGCACGCCCGCCTCGCCGGCAATCGCCTTGGCGAGCAGCGTCTTACCGGTTCCCGGAGGCCCGATGAGCAGCACGCCCTTCGGAATGCGCGCCCCGAGCCGCTGAAACTTCTCCGGCGACTTTAAGAACTCCACAACCTCGCGCAGTTCCTCTACGGCTTCGTCGATGCCGGCAACGTCGTCGAACGTCACGCCGATATCTTCTTGGGCATACATCTTGCCGCGGCTCCGCCCGAACGACATCGGGGACCCGGCGCCGTTCAAGCGTCGCATGGCGATCATTAAGATGGTGATCATGATGATCATCACGACCGCCATCGGCACGTATTGGCTATAGCGGCTCGGAGCCCCTTCGGCGCTGACGTCGCGGAAGCCGTTATCGACGAGCAACTGCATCAGCGCGCCGTTGTCGTTTTCAAAGCCGAAGCGGCCGGTGCGGAACGCCACGTTCGGCTCCGGCGGCGCTTTGCCCGTTCCTTCGACGACTTCCATCGTGACCGTGCCGGTCACTTCCATCGGCGTCACTTTGATCTTCGCCAAATCGCTAAAGCGAATGACGCGTTGTTTCCCACCTTGCTCTTCGACGACGATATCGATGTACCGCGCTTGCTTACGGAGCGACTGCAGGGCCGGGTTTGTGCCGGCTGCTACGGCCGATTTGTCGTCGTTCTTCGCGTCTTCCTTGGCCGGGGCAGGCTTCGTGCCGCTCGGCTTACCCGAGGTGGCAGGTTCTTTGCTTTCCGCATTAGCCGTACCCGTCGGGATTGGCGTCGCGACGGCAGGCGTCACGGGGCCGCGCGGCAGATCGTCGAGCTGTGGATTACCCTGCTTAATCAGCTGGAGCAGCTCCAGGTACGGAATTTCGACTTCGCGCCCAGGCCGCACCAGGAGGAACGAGAAGGCAAAAAACCCTGCGAGCGCGATAATGATCCAGACCAGGATCGACGGACCCGCCGCGGACGGCTTCTTTTCCGGGGGGGTGGGGCGCTCTTTCGACGGGTTTTCCATGCGATTGCCGTTAAGGTCACAAGTTCAGAATGTTTACGATCTTGCTATTGTAACACGCCTTCCAGAATCGGGCGAAGCGGCGAGGTCGGGTTGTCGCTGCGCGGAAGAGCCCCTAGAATGTCTCGGAATCGGCGGAACTTGCGTCGGCGCTTGATATTAGCTCGACGCCGCCCACGGCCTCTCGAAGCGAAATCGCCTGCGGACAACCTGTCCGATGCGGCGCGGTCGTCCGAGCGACACCTCCCCGACCGCAACTCTCTAGCGTTCGCTTCGCCCGTCGTCGAATTTCTCCCGTTTTCGCATGAACCCTCAACTCACCAACGTTGCCGTCTTGGGTTCGACGGGGAGTATCGGTCGTAACGCCCTGGAGGTGATCGCCGCCTCGGGCAATCGCCTCCAAGCTACGGTGCTCTCGGCCTACTCGAATGTGGAACTCCTGCTGGAGCAGGCCCTCCGCTACCGCCCCCGCTTTGTCGTGGCGGTCGACCCCGCGGCGGCCGGTAAAGTCGATTGGTCGGCCTTGCCGAAGGATTGCACACTGCTCACGGGCTCGGCCGCCCTGGCCGAGGTGGTTCGCCACGCCGAGGTTGATGTCGTTCTCACGGCTATCGTCGGCAGCGCCGGGCTCGCGGGAACCTGGGCCGCGATCGAGGCGGGCAAGACCATCGCCTTGGCCAACAAAGAAACGCTCGTGATGGCAGGCCCGCTCGCCACCACGCTCGCCAAAGAGCGCGGCGTCGCCATTTTGCCGGTCGATAGCGAACATAGCGCCATCTTCCAAGCCCTCCAAGCCGGCCGCCGTAGCGAGCTTCGCCGCATCATCCTTACCGCCAGCGGCGGGCCGTTTCGCAACTACACGCCCGAGCAGCTCGCCGCCGTCACCGTGGCCGATGCCCTCGCGCACCCCACCTGGAACATGGGCCGCAAGATCACGATCGACTCGGCAACCATGATGAACAAGGCCTTGGAGATCATCGAGGCGCGCTGGCTCTTCGACCTTAAGCCGGACGAAATCAGCGTCGTCGTGCATCCGCAATCGATCGTCCACTCGATGGTCGAATGGGTCGACGGCTCGGTGATTGCCCAACTTAGTCCTCCCGATATGAAGTTGCCGATCCAATATGCGCTCACCTATCCCGAGCGCGTGCCGGGGCCCGCGGCCCGCATGGATTGGTCGCAAACCCAACGCCTGGAATTCTTTCCGGCCGATTTCCAGCGCTTCCCCGCGTTGGAGCTAGGCTTAGAAGCGGCCCGCGCCGGCGGCACGACCGGCGCCGTGCTCAATGCCGCCAACGAAGCGGCCGTCGCACAGTTTCTCGCCGGCGAAATTCCTTTCACAGACATCGTGCCGGCCTGCCGCGCCGTCCTCGCCCAACACAATTTCGAACCGCAGCCGACGCTCGAACGCCTCATCGCACTCGACGCTTGGGCTCGCCAGGAGATATCGACTTGGATCTGTCACTAATCGCCGCCCTTTCGATCGACTGGTCTTGGTGGGGGCACTTGGCTCAGGGCATTCTCGCGCTCGGGCTCGTCATTCTCATTCACGAATTCGGTCACTTCGCCGCCGCCAAGCTCTGCGGCGTCAAAGTCGAAAAGTTCTACATCGGCTTCGACCCGTACGGCTTGCGGCTCTTTAAATTCCGTTGGGGCGAAACCGAATACGGCATCGGCGCCATTCCGCTGGGCGGCTACGTCTACATGCTCGGCCAAACCGATAACCCCGGCAAACAAGCCGAGGAAGCGGAGCGCGCTCGCGCCGCCGCGGCTCATGGAGAACCGGTCGATCCCGAAGCGGCCGCCGTGTGGGACCCGCGCAGCTATCCGGCCCAAACCGTGCCGGAGCGCATGCTCATCATCTCCGCCGGCGTCATCCTCAACACCATCACGGCGTTTTTCTTCGCCGTCGGCGCCTACTTGCTCGGCACCGACTTCCTCGCCGCCAAGGTGTACGAAGTCGCCCCCGGCAGTCCGGCGTGGGAACAAGACATCCGCAGCCGCGACGCGTTCACACGCATCGGCGACGTCTTGCAACCGCGCTGGGACGTCGACCTCCGTGCTCGCGTCATGCTCGCCGACCTCGCCAAGGGCCTTCCCGCCACCATCAAGCGCGACGGCAAGGAATTCGACCTCGTCCTCCATCCGCGCCAAGATCGCCCCGACCGTCCGCCGACCATCGGCGTTTTGCCGCCGCAACTCACCACGCTCGCGCGCATCGCTCGGGCCACTCCGGAAAACCCGGACAAGGTTCCCGCCTACTACGGCAGCCCGGCCTTCAACGCCACGCCGAAGTTCGTCGGCGGCGATGAACTCGTGAGCATCGCCGGCGAACCGATCAAAGACTACGCCGACGTACTCCGTGCCGAAGCGCTCCACGCCGGCGAAACCGTCGCCGTGGTCGTGCGTCGTCGCGATCCGCTCCCCGAAGGCACGGTGCCTGCCCCAGACGCGCCGCTCCCTCCCGGCAAAGAGCTTACTATCCAAGTCGCCTCCGAACCGCTCCGCGAACTTGGGCTCGCCATGGAGTTCGGGCCGATCTCCGGCGTGCAAGACAACTCCCCCGCCAAAGCCGCCGGCATTCAAAAGGGAGATCGCCTGAAATCGATCAGCACCGGCGCCGCGACGGATGCGCTCGGCGACCCGCTCACGCTCCCCGAGCGTCTGCGTCGACTGCAACATGCCGACCCCGCGAAGCAATGGACCGTCGTGGTCGAGCGCATCACGGACGGCAAGACCGAAGACAAGTCGTTCACGCTCACCCCGCGCGAAGCCGATCGGCTCGAACTCGGCCTTCGCGATAGTTCGCCGATCGCCGTTCCCGTGCTCGGCTTGGCGTACTTCGTGCGTCCGAAGGTGGCGAGCGTCGTCGAAGGGGGGCCTGCCGCGGCCGCCGGCGTGAAGCCGGGCGATGTCGTCACGAAAGTCGTGATCACGCCGGCCCCCGTTGCCGATCTGAAGGCGGAAATTCTCAAGCCGGTCACGATCGAATTCACGGAAGCGCCCGACCAAACGAATTGGGCCTACGCCATGCTCTCCGTGCTGCATAGCCGGCCGGCGGGCGCCAAGGTGAAGCTCGAATTCGAAGGGGGCAAGTCCGTCGAAATTACGCCGCGCGCGTCGACCGAGTTCTTCTATCCGCGTCGCGGGTTCGCATTTAACTACGACACCATCGAGCGCAAGGCCGACACGCTTGGCGAAGCAATGCAATTTGCTTGGACCGACACGCGTGACTCCCTTACGCAAGTGTATCGCTTCTTGCACGCCCTCTTCATCGGGCAGATTCCCGCCTCGAACGTCGGCGGCGTCATCACCATCGCCGAACAAGCCGGCGCATCGGCGAGCGGCGGGTTCGCGAAGCTGTTGCTCTTCTTGATGATGCTCAGCTGCAATCTCGCGGTGCTCAACTTTTTGCCGTTCCCCGTGCTCGACGGCGGCCATATGGTCTTCCTGATCTACGAGGGGATCTTCCGCCGTCCCCCTCCGGAACGCCTGCATGGGATCCTCACCATGCTCGGCTTCTTCTGTCTGATGGGTCTGATGCTCTTCGCACTCACGAACGACATCATTCGCATCTCCAAGTAGCGCAGGAAAACCGAGGCGGTCGATTTACCGTCGACGCCTACAATCAGGGCAATGACCGAGAACTTACCCACTCAAGTTGCCCCGTTCGCCGCCGTGTTGTTCGACGCCGTCGGCACGCTCATCCATCCGGAGCCGAGCGTGGCCGACGCCTACCACACGGCCGGGCTCCGCCATGGCTCGCGTCTCACTCGCGACGAAGTCCACGAGCGTTTCCAAGCCGTCTTCGCCGCCGAAGAGGCGCTCGATGCCGCGTCGGGCATGTTGCGCACCGACGAAGCCCGCGAGTTACGCCGCTGGCGGACGATCGTCTCGACGACCTTCCTCGATGTTCCGGCCGACCGACACGAAGCTCTCTTCCAAGACCTCTGGCGGCACTTCGCCCGGCCGTCGTCCTGGCGAGCCTTCGACGACGCCGTACCGACGATCGAGCGTCTGCAAGCCGATGGGGTCATCGTCGCCGTCGGTTCCAACTTCGACGAACGCCTCCTGCCGATCGTCGCCGAGCTCTTGCCTTCGATCTCCGCGGATGCGGTCTTTGCATCATCGCGGCTCGGCTATCGTAAGCCTGCGGCCGAGTTCTTCGAACGGTGTATTACGCGGCTCGGTCTCGCAACTCGCAATCAACTGCTGATCGTAGGAGACGACGCCGACAACGACGCACTCGGTCCCCGCAAGCTCGGCTTTTCCACCCTCTTCCTCGACCGTCGCAACCGCACGCCGGACCTAACGCCCAGAATCACGACGCTCAACGACTTGTCGCTGTAGGGAGCGCCCTCTGCGGCATTTCGCGACGGACGTTGTGTGCCGATTGCGCCGTATACTGCGCCGCAGCGACGATTTCGTGCGCGGCACGCGCATTTTGGTGCGCCGTGCGCCCGGTCGCTCTCGCAGGCCGTGCGCACTACACCGCGAGATGTTCCACACACTGCGCCGCGCAACCGATCGGGACGCGCGCTCGCCGCGGTCACCCCTCCGCTTTCCTCGTAAAATCGGCCGCTGCGCGCGTCGCCCTCCAGCCGTCCGTCGCCGTAAGTTCGAACACGCATTGACCACTTACGTCGACGCGCTTCGCAGCGCTGCGCACTCGCGCCGACCGTTAGTGCGCCCCCTTGTTGGTAAGCGCTCCGACGCGCACAATCGGGCCCTCTTAGTGCGCTGCGCACTAATTTCTCTCGACGTAAGTGCGAAATCGCAGCGTGGAGTTAGAGCAAAGTAGTAGGCACACGCCGTGTGCCGTCGGGCGCCAAATCACGTCGCTTTCAGCTACTGCAACCGTAGGGTGGGTCGAGCAAAGCGAGGCCCACGCGGCATCGACGTCGCCTTTCCGCGTGGGCCTCACTCCGTTCGACCCACCCTACGCGAACGGACTCCGGTCGCTCACGGTCCCGACTCGCCAAATTCTCCTTGATCCCCCACATTCCCTTCTCATCCCCCGATCTCCCTTTCTGGAAAGTAGTCCGCCGCTCCGCGGCG
>PNKZ01000015.1 GCA_013822735.1 Pirellula sp. | reverse complement strand
GTGTAGGGTGGGTCGAGCACAGCGAGGCCGACGCGGAAGATCGCCGCCGCACGACTGCGTGGGCCTCACTTCGTTCGACCCACCCTACAACGACTCCGGTCGCTCAACTCTGAATTGCCAAAGATCATCCTGCACATTAGCGATCTCACCGCCTAATCTCCAGGCAACTTTTGGCCGGCCCGCGGTTCGTCGTCGTGGCCCGTTTTTCCGCTTGGCGGAGACCGATGCATCGACGAAAATCACACCCGTCCGTCGTTCATTGCGGCGCGACTTCCGCCCGCTTCCCGCCATCGCCTTTCCCCATCGTAGGACCCCGCCATGCTGCAGCGTTTTCTACTTGCCGCAATCGTCGCCCTCTGCGCTTCACAAGCTCTGGTCGCCGAAGAAGCCAAGATCCCGCACACGACGATCGAAGGGGACGCGCTGCACTGGTACGATGCGAAGGATCTCGACGTCGAAGGGCGCGGCTGGTCGGGCGTGAAAGAGTACTACGATCGGCTCCCTGCCAAAGCTGAGGGGGTGGTACGCGAAGCGGTGTGGAACCTGAGCCGCAATTCGGCCGGAATGAACGTTCGCTTCGCGGCCGATACGCCGTTGATCGCCGTCCGGTGGACGCTCAAATCAGCGACGCTCAGTCCGCCGCATATGGCTGCGACGGGCGCCAGCGGCGTCGATCTCTACGGCCAGACCGACAACGGGAGTTGGCGCTGGATTGCCGTCGGGAAGCCGTTGAAGATCGAAACGAAGCAGACGCTCGTGAGCACGCTGCCCGCCGGCTTGCGGGAATATCGCGTGTACCTGCCCCTCTACAATTCTTTGCAAAGCGTGCAGATCGGCTTGCCGGCTTCGGCCCGCATTATTCGCTCGGCCGATCCGGTGCTGAAGAAGAAGCCGGTGGTCTTCTACGGCACCAGTATCATGCACGGAGCCTGCGCTTCGCGGACCGGCATGGCGCAGTCGTCGATCATCGGCCGCCGCATCGGTGCTCCCGTGATCAATCTCGGCTTCTCCGGCAACGGCAAGATGGAACCGGAACTCGCGCAGCTGCTCGCCGAGATCGACGCTTCGGTCTACGTGCTCGACGCGTTGCCGAATATGGAAGCGGCGCTCGTCAAAGAACGGGCCGAAGCGTTCGTCACCGCGCTCCGTAAAGCGCGGCCGAGCGTACCGATCGTCCTCGTGGAAGATCGCACCTACGCCGACTCCTACTGGGTTGCCGCGCGGCGCGAGCGCAATGAAGGGAGCCGCCGCGAGTTTCGCGCGGTCTACCAGCGGTTGCTCGAGGCGGGCGTCACCGGGCTCACTTATGTCGAAGGGAGCCAACTCCTCCGCGACGACGGCGAAGACACCGTCGACGGCTCCCACCCCACCGATCTCGGCTTCATGCGCTACGCCGACATCCTCACGCCGATTGTGCAGAAGGCGATGCAGTAAGGTCGCCGCCTGCCTGCCGCACCCGTCGTTACGCCGGGTCGTCGTGCGACATTTCCGCGTCGACGGCCTGATACATCAACAGAAAGAGCGGGATGCCGAGAAACATGAGGGTTCCCGCGCGTACGCGCCAGAACGATACAAGAATCGCCAGCAGGCTCATGAGCACCGGGCTGATTGCGAAGCGAATCAGCGTCCGTTTGCGCTTCTCGGCCGTAACGGGTTTCACGAGCAATGCCGGCCGACGAGAAACGTACAGCCACAGCCCGAGCAAGCAAAGACCGCAGATGATCTGCAAAATACCGAATACGATGATCGAAGCCGTGTCGAGCGGGTAGAGCCCTTTGAGTTTGGTCGCCGCCGGGATGAGCGTTACCGGCAACAAGAACAGCAGGTTCAGCCAGAAGAGCGTGCGATCGCCGACGCGAACATTCTGGAAGATCACGTAGTGCTGCGCCCAGTAGGTGGCGACCAGCCAGAAGCTGATGATATACAGCATGATCTGAAAGCCGATCTTTTGCAGAAAGCTTACCAGACCTTCCTCCGTGAAGTGATGATCGGTCGGAATGTCGATGCCGAACACCATCAGGGTGATCACGACCGTCAGCACGCCGTCGCTGAACGATTTCAGCCGATCAATGCGAAGCGTTGATTTTGGCGGCGTCGATTTCGGAGAGGCGGCGTTGTGCCACGTGTTCATGAGCCGTCTCGTGCGAGGGGCGATGCATAGCCCGCCTGGTGCGCGCCGTAGCGATAGGTCATGCCCAGGCCGATCCAATAGCTTTCCATGTTCACCGAGGTGAAGGGACCGAGTTGCTCGCTCTCCTTCAACATGCCGCCGACGTTGAAATCTAAGTCGACCCCCGGTAAGGCGTTGACCACGCCGACGCCCGCTGATATTCGATTTTGATTGATCGAGGCCAACGTTGCTTGCAGATACTCGGCGGCGTTCTGTGCTCCTTGCAGCGGCACGCCGCCGACGGTCGGCAACGGAATCGGCTTGAGGGGATTTTCGGCGAACACGTAGCCCGCCCGCAGCCGCAGCTTTCGAAAGCTGTACTGAGCGCCGAACTGAAATACCCACTGGTTCCGATAGACCGCTTCGAACAAGTCGCACTGGTCCCATTGCTTGTAAAGTACGTCCATCGCCAAGAGGAGGTTGCCGTTCATCAGCGACCGATTGGCGATGCCGAACGCGATATTCGACGGCAGGTCCATTTCCACGTCGCGCATCACGTCGAATCCTCCTCCGAACAGCTCAAGGCGAATCGCGTCTTGAAAGGTGAAGTGCTGCTTCGTCTGCCAATAGGCGCCGATCGTTGTAGCCGGACCGACGTCGTAATTCACGCCGAGGCTGCCGCGCGCGCCGAACGCCGACACGTTTGCGCTGTTGCCCACGAAGGGACCGTCGAAATACGCATTGCCGAGATTGAACGTGCTCCCCACCGAGAGCTTCTCCGTGATGCGAACTGCCGACGAAGTCGTCATTTCGAGGATCAGCAGCGTGGCGCTGGTGCCGTTGCTCGCCGGGACGTTGCGGAAGTCGACGCCCGCGCCGGCGTTGGAAATCAGGCCGATGCCGAAGTTGGCGTCGGAATCGAAAAGCGAAAACTGCCGCGACATCCCCATGTTGCCGATCATCGCGCCCGGCGTTTCGCTCTTGGCGCTAAACGGCGTGACGCCCGGGACGTTGAGGGTGCCGGTTTGCGTCAGGTTAAAGGTCGCTTCAGCCCAGCCGCCGCCGAAGTGGTATTGGCTACCTTGAAATCCGGTCAACGAGGCCGCATTGGCGTTTATGGCCGAGATGACGTCCTGCGGCTGCGCTACGCTCACGCCCCCCATGCCGCCCGACGCCGGCATCATCGTATTGTGTAGTTCGACGCCGAACGGCTGAGCTTGCGTCGTCGCCGCCGTTGCCAGAAGGACGAAGACGCTCGCGAACAGCCGGCGGGCAAAGGTATTCATGGGTGCGCAATCCAAGAGTCGGGATTAGCAAGTGACCCGCGTCGCCGGCGACGCGCGATGCCTGCGTAACGTACCGGTTGTGCACGCCGTTCAGATCGGCGCGATTATTCCGTTACGTTCTCCATCGGCTAGGCGCGGTAGGATCACGACAAAACCGCGCAAGGCCGTACGCCCGGAAAAACCGCTACAGATTACGGTCAAATACCTGCGGAAAGCGGGCGTAATCGCCCATTCGACGGTGAAGTGTGCGGATTCGCTATTTCACGACGAAGTTCACCAGCCGCTTTTGGGCGATGATCGTCTTCACGATCGTTTTCCCTTCCAGCAACGGCGCGATCTTCTCATCGGCCCGCGCCGCGGCTTCGATTGCCGCGTCGTCGGCGTCGGCGGGCACGATGATGCGCCCCCGAACCTTGCCGAGAATCTGCACGGGGATTTCGATCGTCGATTCGCGAATCTTCGCTTCGTCGAACGTCGGCCACGGTTCGTAGGCGAGCGTCTCTGGGTGGCCAAGCAACTCCCAAAGTTCCTCCGCAATGTGCGGGGCGAGCGGCGAGAGCAACAGCACGATCTTCTCCATCGCCTCGCGCGGGCGGACCTCGCAGCCGGTGTAGAAGTTCGTGAACTCCATCATCTTGGCAATGGCCGTGTTGAACGACAGCCGGCGAATGTCTTGCGTGACGTCCCGAATGGTGCGATGCAAGATCCGGTCTTGTTCTTCCGTGAGCGGCACGGCTTGCACGGCTGGGTGAATTTCAAGTTCGTCGGCGCGATCGTTGACGATCATGCGCCAAACGCGGTCTAAGAATCCGCGCACGCCGTTCACGCCCGTCGTCGCCCACGGCTTGGTCGCTTCGAGCGGACCCATGAACATCTCATAGAGCCGCAGCGAATCGGCGCCATATTCCTTCACGACGTCGTCGGGATTAATGACGTTGCCGCGCGACTTCGACATTTTGTACGCCCGCGAATCGAGACGAATCGCCGCGTCGGCGACGAGGACTAACGAGTCGCCTTCCTTCTTCGCGTCGGCCGAGGCCACACGCACGGCCCGCAATTCTTCGCCGGTCTGCCGATGGAGCGACTTCTCGTTCTCCCCTTCTTTCACGTCGCGCGCGCTTACCCAACTGCCGTCGGCCCGCTGGTAGCCGGTGATTTCGAGCTCGCCGAGAATCATCCCTTGATTCACGAGCTTCTGAAACGGCTCCCGCATCGTGACGATGCCTCGATCGAAGAGCACCTTGTGCCAGAAGCGCGCGTAGAGCAAATGGAGCACCGCATGCTCGGCCCCGCCGATGTAGAGATCGACCGGCATCCACGCCTTCTCCAAGGCCGGGTCAATCAATGCGTCGGAGTTCTTCGGATCGATAAATCGCAAGAAATACCAGCAAGAGCCGGCCCATTGCGGCATGGTGTTGGTTTCGCGTTTGTAGCGTTTGCCGTCGAGCGTGACGTAGAGCCAATCTTGCGGCGCTTCTTCGAGCGGCGGTTCCGGACGGCCGTGGGGCTTGAATTCCGTCATCGGCGGCAAGTTCACCGGCAACGACTCCGGAGCAATGGCGCGGAGCCGGCCCGTCGGATTTCCGGCGTCGTCGAGCTCGTGCAAAATCGGAAACGGCTCGCCCCAAAAATGCTGCCGGCTAAAGAGCCAGTCGCGGAGTTTGTAGTTTACCGCTTCGCGCGCCTCGCCCCGGCGGGCAAGTTCGGCCGTGATCTTGGTTTTGAATTCCGCGGTCGGCGTCCCATCGTACTCGCTGGAGTTCATCGCCGTGCCGTGGTCGGCATAACAGAGAGCGCCCCCCAGCACTTCGGCGCGAATCTTCGAGCCTTCGCCGGGATCGACCACGGGAATGATCGGCAAATCGAATTGCTTGGCAAACGCGTAATCGCGCTCGTCGTGCGCGGGCACGGCCATGATGGCGCCGGTGCCGTAACCGGCGAGCACGTAATCGGCGATCCAGACCGGCACCGGCCGATTGTTCGCCGGGTTCGCGGCAAACGAGCCGGTGAAGACGCCGGTCTTGTGCTTGGCGAGGTCCGTCCGATCGAGATCGCTTTTGCGAGCCGCCTGCTCGCAGTAGGCCTGCACTTCCGCCTTGCGATCGGGCATCGTGAGCCGCTCGACCAGCGGATGTTCCGGCGCAACGACGACGTAGGTGGCGCCATAAAGCGTGTCGGGCCGGGTGGTGAACACGCGCAACACTTCCGGACCGGCCGTGCGGGGGAAGCCGCTCGCGCCGCGGGCATCGCGCCATTGCTTAAACTCGGCGGGATGCGGCTTGCCGTTACGGCCCGGCTCGCGACCGATGTAGAAGTCGACTTCCGCGCCGGTGCTGCGACCGATCCAATTGCGCTGCAGCGCCTTGATTCCTTCCGACCAATCGAGCCCTTCGAGGTCGCTTTCCAAACGGTCGGCGTAGGCGGTGATGCGGAGCATCCATTGCCGGAGCGGAATGCGCACGACCGGATGTCCGCCGCGTTCGCTCACGCCGCCGATCACTTCTTCGTTGGCGAGCACCGTGCCGAGGTTCGGGCACCAATTCACCGGCGCTTCGAGCTGATAGGCGAGGCGATGTTCGTCGCGATACTTATCGACGGCCAGGCCTCCCTGCGCCGACACTTCGGCCGGAATCGGCAACTCGGCGATCGGCCGACCTTTTTTGGCGGCCGTGTCGTACCAGGTGTCGAAGAGTTGCAAGAAAATCCACTGGGTCCAGCGGAAGTATTCGACGTCGGTCGTGGAGACTTCGCGGTCCCAGTCGTAGCTGAAGCCGAGGCTCTTGAGCTGCCGGCGAAACGTGGCGATGTTCTTTTCCGTCGTCACACGCGGCGGCTGCTGCGTTTTGATGGCATGCTGCTCGGCGGGGAGGCCGAAGGCGTCCCAGCCCATCGGATGGAGCACGCTCTTGCCGTTCATCCGCTCGAAGCGGCAGACGATGTCGGTCGCCGTGTAACCCTCGGGATGCCCGACGTGCAGGCCGTTGCCGCTCGGGTAGGGGAACATGTCGAGCACGTAGAGCTTCGGACCGACGGGGCTTTTGGCGGCCGCGAAGGTCTTCTTCGCTTCCCAATATTGCTGCCACTTCGGCTCGACGACGGCGGGGTTATAGCGAGGCATAAGCGTTTACGGCGTACCGGCTTGGAAACAGTTCGTTCAGGGAAAGCTCGCGATTTTACTGCCGGCGGTGCAAATGGGGAATGCCGGCATTCGTTTCCATTTAGCCGCGATGCTTGTCATCGCGCTCTCCTTGATCCAGAAATCGCGGAGGCAAGCTCCGCGGCTAAATGGCGAATGGCGCGCATTGCAATTGCCGGCATCCGCGCATTTCGCTACAAGTCCGCCGGATTTTCACCGTCGTTATCTTTCGACGAGATAGACACTTCGGCGCAGTTAGAGGTTCGACATGCGGTACATCGGCGCAGCACTTCTTAGCCTTGTCATCGCCTCGGCGGCTTGGTCGCAAGAACCGGCCGCGCAATTTCCTTACTCGGCGTTCGTCGCCACGGACGAAGCCTCGGTGCGGAGCGGGCCGAGTGAGGCGTTCTATCCCGTATTGACGCTGCGGCATGGCGACGCTGTGGAAGTGTGGCGGCACGATCCGGCCGGCTGGTGCGCCATTCGGCCGCCGGAAGGCTCGTTTAGCTGGGTCGCCGCGGAATTTATCGTCCCGACCGGCGAGCGCACCGGCGTCGTTCGGGGCAGCCAAGTGAATGCCCGCGTCGGCACGCACTTCAGCGATCTGCGCGACGCCGTGCAAGTGAAGCTCGATGAAGGGGAAGCGGTCGACATCATCGAACACCGCGTGTTGCTTACGGCCGGACGTGAAACGGCTTGGTACAAGATTCATCCGCCGTCGGGCGAATTCCGCTGGATTCACGGGAAGCACTTGGTTCGCCATCCGGACGAGCTGCCGAAGCCGCGCAACCCCGAACTTGCCGCCGGCTCAGCGAGAGTCGACGGCAACGTGCAGCAAGCCGCGTTTCAAGAAACGGCCGCGGCCATGTTTGCCGAACAGGCGGCGCAGCGTCGCCCCGTCGATGCGCTCTCGTCGCTGCAAACCATTCCCGAAGACGCCGCCGCAAGCGACGTGCTCGACGAATTGGAATCGGTCCTCTCGCGGATGGTCGCCGCCGAACCGACGGCCTGGAACTTCGCCGAGTTGCAACGTCGGGCCGACGGCCTATTGGAAACCGCCGCGACGGCCGGAGAGCGAAGTCGCGCTCGGGCCTTCCTCGGTAAGCTGGCCCGCTTTCAAGACATTCAATCGCGTTACGCCGCGATCGCCCATTTGCGTTCGGAAACGGCGGAGATCGATCGTCAGTTGGCGAAAGATGCGCCCTCGCTCGAAGTGATTGCCGCGTCGGCCGAAATGCCCGCCGAGCCGAATCTGCAGACGGCTCCTGCTTCTGCCGTAGTACAAGCGACTGCCACCACGTCGATTGCCGTGAAACCACAAGAAAATCAGCAGGTGAAGCGACCTGCGGCGCTGGTCCATCAAGCGAAGCTCGACACCTCGCGCTACGACGGCACCGGCCGGTTGACGCAACTTCCCAGTGGCCCGGCCGGCACGATGTCCGGCTATGCCCTCACGAACGAACGGGGCGAGGTGCAAGCCTACGTAACGGCGGCCCCGGGCATGAATCTCCGCCCGTTCGTCGGGCTCGACGTCGGCATCAACGGCATTCGCGGCTTCTTGCCGGATAAGCAAACGGTGCAGCTCACGGCGAAGCGGGTCGACGTGCTGCGGCACTAAGAGGAATCGGGCACAATCACGGCGAGCGGCGGGGTTTATCCCCGCCGTCTGCGCGCTCTTCAGACGGCGGATAAACCCCGCCGCTCGCTACAAAGAGTGTTGTGCTAGCGGCGCTTGCCGTTGGCTCCGTCGATTACTTGCGCCGCGGTCTTGCGAATGATTTCATCGCCGTCGGTGAAAGCGAGTTCACGCACGCGAGCTAAGATCGCCGGATCGTGCGTCGTCGCCATCATCGCCAAGCAGGCTTGGCGAACGTCGACGTCGGGATCGGCCGAAAGATGCAGCAACCACGGCTTGAGCGACGCACCTGCCAGCGTCGGCAAACGTTGCGTGTAGTGCAAACGTTCGGCGGCGTCGGGGCTCGTGAGATGCCGGCCAAGTTCGATTTCTGCTTCGGAGAATCCGCGTCGATGGAGCTCGGCGCGAAGTGCGCCGCCGCTTACCGTGTCGACGGCGCCGAGTTCGGCAAAGAGCGACCACGCGGTGCGGGCACTTAGTGCCAAGGCCGGCTCGGCCGTCAGTTCGGGCGTTGGTTCGGGCGTAATCGTCGGCATGCGCGGCGGATTGGAAACCGGCTGCACGTGCGCATCGGTGACCGGCCCACGCATCGGGTTGACGCGCGCGGCCGAATTCGCGGCGCTCGCGGCTTGCGACGGTTCGGGAGCCTGCGAAACCGCCGCGGACGCCGTAGGAGCGGGATTCATCGCGGGTTGCGGCGTGTTGGAGATAATCGGCGACGAAGCAGGGATGCCGGCGGCGATGGTCGAAATCGCGGTGCCGGCCGCCGGCGGCGAGGTTGCGGAAGGCACGGGGCGGGCGATCGTCCGTGCATCGGTCGCTGTGGTCGTCGGGCGCTCCAGCAGCGTATTGCAAGCAATCAAGAGCCGGCCGCGTGTTTGAGTGGGCAAACGCGCCTCGAGGCTCAGGCCGCCGGTCGTTTCGAGTACTTGCCAAGTCCAGTCGACGGCGGATTCGGGAACGCCGAACTGCGTCAGGCCGACTAACTGTTCCATTCCGTCGGCCAACGGCGCCAGGTCGACGTCGGGAATGGGTGCGTCGCCGGCGATGAGCGATTGCAGGTATTCGGCCAGGGAACTTCGCGCGGCTTCCGCGACGGCCCGTCGCGGCGACATCAGCAAGCGAACGCGTGCTTGCACGCCGGCGGCGCCGAAGCTTTCCAAGCGTTTGAAATGCGCGGCGATCTCCGTGTCGGGGCAATCGGCCAAGCGCGCTTCCCATCGCTGCGACATTTCGCGCGGCCAAGCGTCGAGATAGACCCACGCGCCGCCCGCCGGCAAGACGACCAGCGCCGGCAACAGCACAAACCAAAGCAACGGGCGATGCTTGCGCGGGACGGAAACCGACGGGGCACTCGGAACGGGCGCCTTAAAAGGGGGCGGCGGTTCGGCGCGCAGCGGCGGTTTCGACTCCGAGCCTCGAAGGATCGGTCGCGAGTTGGGCGCACCGCGAGAATTGGGTGAAGTAGGCATCGTCGGCGAGCATCATGCGCGAGAGGTGCGATTCGTCACAAGATCAATCGGGGTAAGGCTTCGCGCACTAGTTCCGACGTTGGGGCGAAAAACAGTGGCGGTTCTTTTTCCGTAAGCCGAATTATCACTAGGGCCGTTAAATCCGGACCGTCTTCGCGGACGTGTTCGGATGCTTCGATCGACGTCGGTTCGATGGAAGTCATTTGCCGTGGAAGGGGGCCGGTTTGCGTACGTCGTCAGACAATTTGATCTCGAAATCCGTCGCGCGTGCGTTCTTCGCTTTATCCCTGGCCTTCGCGGCGGCATTGCCGGCACGTGCGGCGGAGCAGGTGCCCGGCGGATTGAACGCCCACGGCGGTTCGCGCGAACTGCAAGCCGACGCCTTGCGCTCGTTGCCGCTCAATAAGCTGACGGCGCAAGGGCGCGCGCTGGCGACGACCATCGTCAACGACACGACGATCTTTCGTCGATTACCGCAGCAAGTGATCGAGGCCGATGCCGAGCTCTACGTGTTTTTGCTCGAGCATCCCGAACTCGTGATCAACATGTGGGAAGTGATGGGGGTGACGAAAGTCACCATTAAGAAGATCGGACCGACGTCGTACCACATCGACGACGGTCAAGGGACCTCGGGCGACATTCACTTTCTCTACCGTTCGCAATCGCACCATGTGGTGTTTTGCGAAGGGGTGTATACCGGCACGCTCATGCCGCGGCCGATCAAAGGTCGCTGCATCCTCTCGTTGCGGAGCGCGCACGTTCGCGATGCCGACGACCGCAGCTATCTGCAATGCCGGCTCGATTCGTTCGTAAAGCTCGATAGCTTCGGCGTTGAAGTGTTTGCGAAGACGTTTCAATCGATGATCGGGAGTATTGCCGACCACAACTTTCGCGAGACGACCGGCTTCGTTTCCAGCGTGAGCGCAGCGGCCGAAGCGGCTCCGGAAAACTTACATCGCATCGCTTCGAAGTGCCGGAACGTAACGCCGGAGACGAAGCAAGAATTTGCGTCGATCTCGAATCGCATCTATCGCGATGTGATGGGGATGTCGCTGCCGAAAGGGACGGCCGCGATTGCTCGCCCGGTGAGCGCGGGACCGGTGAACGCCGCTGTGCCGCTAGCCGGCGAGGCGAATACGCCGATCGGCACGCCGATTACGACCGCCCGACGCCTGCAGCCGGCCGAAGTCCCGAACTGACGAGCTGCTCTAGAGGGCCGGTTAGCGAAACGTCGTCGGCAGGTCGACCGCCGCGGCGACGCGCTTCAAGTAGTCGCGCCGGCGAAGATCCGTCGCCCCGAACCGTCGCGAGTTGGCGGTCATCTGTTGGATGTCGAGCAGGACATAGCCGCGCGTCTGGAGATGTTCGACGAGCGTTACCAGCGCGACTTTCGAGGCGTCGCTGACGCGGAAGAACATCGACTCGGCCGCGAACAGTCCGCCGACGGCGAGGCCGTAGGTGCCGCCCGCAAGTCGCCCTTCATGCCACGCCTCGACGCTATGGGCATGCCCGAGCTGATGCATTGCAAGATAGGCCGCGCGCATCTCGGGCGTGATCCAAGTGTGTTCGAGTCGGTCTTGAGACGTGGCGCACCCGTCGATGACGCCGGCGAAGTCTTGGTCGAACGTCACCGTGAACTTCTTGCTGCGGAGCGTGTCGCGGAGCCTTCGCGGAACGTGGAAATCGGCGAACTCGATCACCGTGCGCGGGTCGGGCGAAAACCAAGCCAGCGTGCCGTCGCCGAGCGGCCAAGGAAAGATGCCGTGACGATAGGCGTCGAGCAGCCACTCGGGCGTGAGCCGGCCGCCGACGCCGAGAAAGCCGTCGGAGCCTGCCGATTGCGGCGCCGGAAAAAAACGGGGACGCGACACGCACAAACTCCTGAAGCGGCGAACGGCGGCGAACTTTTTGCCGGCGGGTGCCCGATTAAGGAACGCGGCGATATAATCGACCTGCCGATGCGTCGTCGAACTGCCGCTCCCACGTTGCGGTTCTACCCGCCGTCGGCCCGATTCTCAAGCACCCTCGGCCGGACGAGATGATACGCGATGAGTGAAATTCCTCCGTTTTACCCAGGCCCCTACGCACCTCCTCCGCCCCCCCCTGCGCCCGCTCGGCGATTACCGTTGTTGCTCTTGCTGCTCTTCGCGCTGATCTTCGTCATCGTACTTCCTTACATGGCCGAACAGGTGCAATACGGGATGAAGCGCGGCGAACTGCGCGCCAAATCGGAAGTTGCAGCCGAGGAGATCGCGAAACTCGGCGCGAATGCGAGCCTCGTGAAGCTGGCGGATACGTCGCTGGCGTTTCGTCGCGTGGCGGAGCTGGTGGAACCGAGCGTCGTGCACATCAATACGGAATCGATCAAGATCGTCCGGCAGGAGATGCAAGACGAGTGGGGGCTGCGCGTGCCCTACGGAAAAGGCCAGCGCATGCGCGGGCAGGGTTCCGGCGTGATCGTCGACGCCAAGGAAGGGTACGTCGTCACGAACTTCCACGTCGTGCAAGATGCCGCCGCGTTGGAGGTGAAGCTGGCTGACGGACGCACGATTACCGACGTGCGACTGGTGGGCTACGACGTGCTGATGGATCTCGCGGTGATCAAGCTGAACTCGCAGAACCTCATCGCCGCCGCATGGGGCAATAGCGACGAACTCGCCGTCGGTGATTGGGTGCTGGCCGTCGGCAATCCCTACGGGCTCGACGGCACGTTTACGTCCGGCATCGTCAGCGCGAAGGAACGTCGCGGTCTCGCCAAAGGCTCTCCCTATCAAGACTTTTTGCAAACCGACGCCGCCGTAAATCCCGGCAATAGCGGCGGCCCGTTGGTGGATATCACCGGGAAGGTCGTCGGGATCAACACGGCCATTCTCGGCGAGGCGTTCCGCGGGATCAGTTTTGCTATTCCGAGCAATGAGGCGCGCAAGGTTTACAACCAGCTCATCACGGAAGGGCGCGTCGCGCGCGGCTGGCTCGGCGTGGGTCTGGATAACCTGAGCGCCGAACAAATGAAGGAACTCGACGTCGAGCAAACCGGCGGCATTCTCGTGAAGCGGGTGTTGCCGAATTCGCCGGCCGCACTCGGCGGCTTGCGCGTCGGCGACGTCATATTGCAATGGGACGGAAAGCCGGCAGTGGATGCGATGGAGCTTACGCTCGATATCGCCCGCCGAAAAACGGGCGACAAGGTCGAGATGATCGTGCTCCGCGCCGACGGTCCGCAGAAACTAACGATCACGATCGGCCAACGCCCGGACGATGTGAACGTCCGAAAGTAGCGCTCGCACTCGAGCCTAGCGCGCTTGCTGGGCTACGTTGCCGTTGTCCTTCGCTTCTGTCGTGCCTTCCGTCTTCGCACCTTCTGCAACGGCAGGCGGCGGCGCCTTCGCGCCGTCGTCCGGCAGGCCGAGCACCAACCAGCCGTCGTGGAAGTCGACGTCCATCGCCGACTGCGATCCGGAGATCGGCAGCGCCAGCGCGCTCAGAATCTTGGTTTGGGCCAGCAGCGGAATCGGCATGTCGGGCGTGATCAGTTTCAGCAACGCGGCGACCGGCTCGCTCAGCAGCGACGCGTGCACCCATATTTCCATTGGCGCCGGCGTGCCGCGGCTCGGCGGCATCTCCGCCATGGGAGCATACTTTTCCCCTTCGGGACCGATGCCGATATAGATGAAGTCTTTCGTCGACTTGGCGTGCAATTGCAGCGTCTTTTGGTCGCCGAGGAAACCGTTTACGTAGCGGACGAGGTCGAGACCTTTGTTGGCCTCAGCAACTTGCTGGTCGACTTCCTTACTGAACGTCTCGGCCACTTCTTTCTTATTGTCACGATCCGCGATCAAACGAGCCTGTTCGAAGATTTGATACGACTTCTTTTCCGTAATCCGCGTGATCAGTCGATGGCCGAATTGGCGCGTCGAGCCGAAGCGATCGTAACCGAGCTTCGTATCGCCGGTGGTCTCGTTTTCACCGACGACCACAAAACCTTTGCGGGGGTCGAAAATGACGCGACGCTTGGATACGAACTCGGTAATCGTATGACTCCAAACGACTCCCGGCTCCTGTGTTCCTTTGGTGTTGGTAACGGTGCGGCCGCGGAAGTAAATATCGAACGCCGCCTCCTGCGAGTCGGGAAGGAGTTCCGCGCGGATCGTTCCCGTCGTGTGACTATCGCCGACGCAATAAGTGCCCAAGACCATCTTCTTGACCTCGCCCGTGCGGTCGACGTCGCTGTCGGAGTAGCGCGTGAGGGCCGTCTTGTCGATACGCAAGACGAGCGGAAGCGGCGACTCCTCGGCAGGCTTCGTCGGGGCTTCCGCCGCAGGATCGAGAACTGCCCAATTGTTGAGGCGTTCGGCCGATCGAGCGACCGGTAGCGCACCCGCCACGGCCATGATTCCAAATAGCGCGACGATTGATCGGGTTGAGTGCATTGCAAGCTGCCTTGTCGAAAGTGGGGGCGTTTCGCGACGATTTGCTCGCCTACGAGTCGATACCCCTTCCAAAGCAATTGCCGTGCCGTAAGCCGGAGGTGCCCGGCCTTGATACTAAACCTTGGCTTTGATCCGTTTCTTCTTCTTTGCGGCCGGTTTCTCCGCCGGTTCGCCGTCGCGATACTTCCGATCTTTCTCGACGAGCGACCGATCGTAAACGACCCCCGGCTCCACAGGCACGTGCGCAGCGGCGGCGTAGCCTTTCAGCTTTTCCAAGATATCGGAGTGTTCCGCAGCGACGTCGTGCTCCTCCGACACGTCGTTCGCCAAGTCGTAAAGCTCCCACGGCTTCCCCGGCCCGCCCACTTGAATGGCTTTCCAATTGCCGCTCCGCACGGCGATGTCTTTCTGGTGCTCCCAGTAAAGGTACTCATGCTCCGCTTGCTTGCCGCCCGCGGCGTCGGCGCCGAGGAGCGTCGGGGCGAAGGAAATGCCGTCGGCGTCCTTCGGGCACGTGGTGCCGCTGAGCTCGGCGAGCGTCGGCATCACGTCGGGGAAGTAGCTGAGGTGATCGCTCACGGAGCCCGGCTTGATCTTGCCCGGCCAGCAAACGGCGAACGGCACATGCAGGCCGCCGTCGTAGAGTTGCCCCTTGAAGCCGCGGTACTTCACGCCGGTGCGCGGGTTCACGTTCGGGCTAAACACGCCTTCGGGGTATTCTTTGTTCGGGAAGTATTTGTTCGCCCCGTTGTCGCCGGAGAAGACGATGATCGTGTTATCCGTGAGACCGAGTTCCTTGAGTAGGTCGCGCACTTCGCCGACTTCGCGGTCGATCAGGTTGACCATCGCCGCATACATCCGGGCATCTTCGAGCATCTTCCCTTCGAATTTATACGGCTTGTCTTTGAACAACTGCCACGACGGATCGTCTTTCGGAAAGCCCCACTGCCCATGCGGCGGCGTGAACGGGAGGTAAGCAAAGAACGGCTGCTGCTTATTCGCGCGAATGAACTTCTTTGCTTCGTCGAAGATTACGTACTGGCTGAAGGTCTCGCCGACCTTCGTATCGCCCGTGTTGCCCGCGAGCGGCACTTCCTCACTATTCCGCACCAGGTATTTCGGAAAGAAGGTATGGGCATGCACCTGATCGTAGTAGCCGAGGAAGAGGTCGAAGCCGTGTTTCTCCGGCACGCCCGAGGTGCCGCGTCCGCCGTTGCCCCATTTGCCGAAGCCGCCGGTCGCGTAGCCTGCGTCTTTAAACATGGAGGCCAACGTCGCTTCTCCTTCGCGCAACGGATCGAAGCCGCCGTTGGCTCGCACGGTCATGTGCCCGGCGTGCTTGCCCGTGAGCAACGCACAGCGCGTCGGTGCGCAGACCGGTCCGCCGGCGAGACATTGCGTAAACCGCATTCCGTCGGCCATCAGACGATCGATGTTCGGCGTCTGGTGCTCGGGATGCCCCATGCCGGAGAGTTCGTAGTAGCCGAGCTCGTCGATGATGAAATACACCACGTTCGGCTTCGCGGCGGGCGCAGCGGCGACGATCGATGAAGTGCCGTAGAGTGTGAGGAGGATCGCGAACAGGGGGCGAATGAACATCAAAATTCTCCGAGGCGAGCCGGGAGCGTAAGCGACCGGAGTCTACTAAACTTTGGACCAACTAAATAATCCGACCATCTCGCAACGACCAAACCAACAGTGGTTCAGGCTGCTCTTGCGTAACATAATGTATCGCAGCGGCTACATCTGCGTCGTCCCCCAGCTTTCGTTTGGACCCTTTGTCCGTCCACCAACGTGCGGCGACCTGTTCCGAACATGCCCGGTTGAGCGCGCGACTTCCGTAGGCTTTGAAGTCTCCAAGTAGCCGGTCGGGGGCCGGATCGTCCGGAGCATGGACCACCATGTGCATATGGTTCCACATGATCGCAACGGCCCACAGAGGTCTCTTGCGAAACGTCGCCGTTTCTTGAAACTGCCTGAAGAGAGTTTCCGCCATAACGACCGTGCATGAAATCGGCGCGTGTTTCAATCGTAACAGCGAAGCACGTTCCAAACCGCGTCGCGGCGGCTCCGGGGCGGTGCCTCGCAGATCGTGTTCGATTCGCTTATCCGACACTTGATCGTCCGGACGACGGTCGCGTACGCTTGTCACCGAACCCCGTTCGTCGCCGGGAAGCCATTGTCCGTAAAACGTGTTGGTCAGCAGCCAAGCGGGCATGGCGACGAATTGTTGAACTGGTTTGGTCGAAAACGGAGAGAGATTCAAGACTCCGGTCGCTTACGCTCCCGGCTCGCCCCAGATAAAGACAATCACTAAACAACCGCAGCCGCGACGGCGTTCGAGAGGTTTTTCAACCGCCACGGTTGGCGTTCGCGGATCGCGTTGGTGAGTAGGATGCAGAACACTTCCGTGTCGGGGTCCATCCAGACGAGCGTTCCCGTGGCGCCGGTGTGGCCGAAGGTGCGCGGGCCCAAAAGTTCGCCCCAACTATCATCGCTGCCGGAATGATTGAGCCGCCAGCCGAGGCCCCACGGTTGCGTGCGGGCCACGCTCTCGGGGAGTTCCGGCAAATCGAGCAGGCGATTACGCGTCATCGCGCGAATGGTCGCCGGCGCTGCGATGCGAACGTCGCCGACGCGCCCCAGGCCGAGCATCAACTGACATACGACCGCGAAATCGGCCGCGGTGCTGAAGAGCCCGCCCCACGGCGCGCCGAGTTCTTGCCAATAGCGGCTGTTCCAGCCGAACGCCGGCTCTTGATATTCGGGCGTTTGCACGCGCACGAGCCGTTTGCGATCGAGCGATCGGGAACCGAGGGCAATCGACTTCAGCCCGAGCTTGTCGAAGATTTCTTGCTGCAGAAACTCGGCGATCGGCAATCCGGAGACGATCCGCACGATCTCGGCCGTGAGATTCGTGCCGACGCTTTGATAGCTCACCTGGGTGCCGGCCGGAAACAGCGGCACCGTATCGCGCACCCCGTGCTGCACATACTTCGACAGCGGCGCGTGGGCCCGACGAAGCTCGGTGTTGTTCTCCAGCATGTCGGGTAGGCCCGAAGTATGCGTGAAGAGATGCAGCAGCAACGTGTTCTCTTTGTGATGCGCGGCAAACTCGGGAAGGTATTTCGTCACCGGATCGGTGAGATTGATGAGCCCGCGCTCGACGAGCAGCATCGCCCCTAGATAGACGACGGGCTTGGTGATCGACGCCATGAGGAACAACGCGTCATCGCGAATCGGCTCGGCGTCCTGCTCCGGCCCCATCTTTCCGAAGGCCCGCGGCGACACCATTTTTCCATGTCGCCCGACACAGACGGCCGCAGAAGGAATCTCCCCGCGCTCGGTCCAGGTCTCGGCAAGCTCATAAACGCGCGCCAACCGAGCGGCATCAAAACCAATGTCTTCCGGCGCGGCGATGGGAAGTTGCGGCATGGGAATGAACGACCGTTGGTCGACGATGAATGGAAGGGCGGCGCGATTGCCCGAATTCTACCGTGTTGCGAAGCGTCCGTCCGCCTCGGGACCGCAAGATATTTCGAGCTGTCGGCCGGCCAAAAGTTGCCTGGAGATTGTCTCGCTTAGCCGGTATGGTGCGAGCTGGTCTTTGGCAATTTGTGGTTGGTCGGCAAGCCTGGAGTGCGGCCATGACGTAAGTCAGGCTGCGAATTACGGACTTACGTCGACGGAGTCTTGCGAGGTGCGCAGATAACAGGGAGTAATCTGCGCACATGTCCAAAAAAGCTCCCCGAGCGGCCGCGCAGATAACGGGGACTTATCTGCGCACCCTGAAAACGAGCGGCGACGTAAGTGTCGCAATCGATTCGAGGGTTGCGTCGATTCGTGGCTCGAGTTCGCCGCGGCTTAACCTAGCCGGACACCGGCGACATCGTCATGTCGAAACGATTTTGCTTCGAGACGTTTTGTCGCTTTAAAGTCGGCGAGTAATCGCTGACGGCCACCGAACGGCCGTCGGCTTTGAATTCGAGCAGGCGCAGCCAGCCGTCGCCGCCGTTGGGTTTCATTTGATAGTTGACGAGCACCTGGTGTACGTCGCGGCCTGCCGGCGTTTTCGTGACGGTGCGACCGAGGCCGTCGCCGATTACGTGTCCGTTGAGCGTAAGAATGAAGTTCTCGTGCTTGCTCACAAGCTTCTGCCAGAGTTGTTCGCCGTCGTTGACGTCGTCCTTCGAGTTGAGTGCGACCTTGTAGCGGTGCGGGTTCCAGGTTTGGCTTTCGCCGTATTTGGCCCAATCGTAACGCGTTTCGTCGTAATACATGTAGGCGTGCGTAATGAGAATCGCTTCGTGATCGGCATAGTTGGCGGCGACTTCGTTGGCCCAGCGTACGACGTCGTTACGCGGTCCGAATTCGAGCGATAGCACAAGGAACTTTCGTCCGCCCACGGCGAACGTTTGATAACTGTTTTCCATCCGTTCCGGTTCGCGGTCGTAGGTGCCGCCGAAGTTGGGGCGTTCGCGAAACTTGGCAAGCGGAAAGTAGTCGTTGTATTGCGTCGTGCGATCGCTGCACCCGCCCCGCTCGCTGTAATCGTGATTGCCGAGCGTGATGAAGTACGGGACTATGCCGTCGAGCTTCGACATCGCCTTTTGAGCGACTTCCCATTCGGCGGCGGCGTTGTGATTCGTGACGTCGCCGAGCTGCAGCACCGCGGAAATGCGGCGGTTCTTCACGTTCTTGACGATCCATTCCGTTTGCGCATGAAATTGCTCGGGAAATTTCTCGCTGTAGTGCTGCGTATCGGGCATCACGACGACGGTGAACGAGTCCGCAGCCGGTTGCGACGGTTCGCCGTCGACAAAAACGGCATCGGCATAGGGATTTGCTTTGGACTTTGCCGCGGCTTTTGGTTTTGTAGGCGCTTGGGGCTTGGCCGGCTCGGCGCCATGTACGAAAGGCGATGCGAATCCGGCGGCGAGCGCGTAGGCGGTGCCGCGTTGCAGCAGCGATCGGCGAGAGAGAGACATGCGGAGGAACCTCGAAAGCTCGGGAGTTGCGAAGGCAAGCTTAGAGGCTACTCCGCGATGCCGGCTCAGGCAACAATTGCCGCCTGCTTGATGCGATGTGCCGCAGCGGCTGCTGGAAACAGGCGGCTACCTGCCTCGGCGAGCGTTCATCGGGTCGGCAATGCCCCAGTAGCCGCCGAGGATGTGCGGGAATTTTCCCGGCGTGACGTGGTAGTGCGGACCGCGGGCCGGGTCGGTGTGGAGGTTGAATTCGTTGAGCGGGTTCTCCGTGGAATCTTTTGCCATGACTCCCTTGGCTTCGTACGGGCCGAACACCGGATAGCCGTCGAATGCGAAGCCAATTAGCGGCGAATGGCCGGTGCCGTCGTCGGACCAGGGAGACTTCACGCAGACGGGATACTTGTGGTAGTGATACTGCTGCATCGGGCTCGGATGGCCGCAGCAGCGATCGAGCCGCCAGAACGCCTCGACCGCTTCCGCGTCGTACGGATCGAAAAACACGACTCCGTTAACCGCGACGCCGATGGGGCCCGGCGGCATGGCGTCGCGCGTCGTGTAGCCGAGCATGGCCTTGCGCTTCGGATTCTCACGCGGCTCCAGCGGCACGTAGTAGGTGCTGATCTGCTCGCGGATGAAGTTTGGCGAGCCGTCGAGCACGCGCGCGGCGTCGGGGAATACGGCTGTCGGATGGTTCGGGATGTTATGCGACCGAAGCACCATCTGCGTGGCGGTGAAGGTGATCACGAGATTGTCCGGCACGAACCGATCTTGCTCGAGCTTGTTGCCGCCGAGGTCGAGGTAGCCGCGCCGCAGCCAGGCCGACATGTTGTCGGCGAACGGCGTTTCGAGGCGGTCGGTGAGGTAGTGGAGCCGATCGGCGTTCGTGTGGTCGAACTGTTTCGGAATTTTTCGCGAGGCGTCTTCGCGCGGATCGTAATACCAGCGACCTCCGAGAGGCACGAGCTTTGCCAAGGCCGGCGGCTGCCGCGGCGTGCTCCGTTGCGAGGAGCGCTCGGCGACCGCGGCGACGTACTCCGCCGGCTCGGGGATTTGCTCGAGGTCGACCTCGTCGATGAGAAATTCGGCGCGCTGGGCCGGACCGTCGCCGTCGCGGAAGCCGATGGTCAGTCTCAACGTATCGATTTCCGGAAACGGCGTGCGGAACTCCATCGCATAGCCGCGCCAGATTGCGGTCGCCAGATCGCCCGTTGCGCCGCTCGGCACGTCGCGCCGCAGTTGTTCCAACGAGCCGTAGATGTTTTGCGAGATCGAATCGAGGGAGTTTCTGCCGTCGTCGGCAAAGAACTCCGCTTTGAGGTAGAGTTGCTTCTTGGCGGAGGAGAACTTTTCTTGTGCCAACGCGCGAATGCGGAATCGATACCACCGGCTTGCGTCGCTTGGCAGGTTGCGCACGGTGTAGGTGAGGCGCGCTTGGCGCGAGCCGTCGCCATCGAGGTCTTCGCCCGACGCAAAGCGGACGCCCCAGCCGGTGCGATCGGTCGCAGGGTTGCCGAGGTAGCTGTACCGAAAATCTCCTTCGGCTTCGAAGCCGAGCGGGAGCTTGTCGCCCGCGGAAGCGATCTCCAGATCGGCGTTGTGGATGAGCCCTTGCTGCGCCTTGCGGTCTTCGCTTGCGCTGCGGCGGGGGACGGTGTTGTCTACTTCGCGCGCGGCAGGAGGGCGATGGAAGGGACCGCCCGGCGGCGGACCGGGGCGTTGGGCAAGAGCCGGCAGCAAGCTCGCCAGTGCTATCAGGATCGCCGTAATTACGAGCGGCGTGCGATACATGGTTCGTTCTCGTTCGTGGGATCGTTCGCCGTTAAATCTTGCCGCAGATGCGCAGGCGCGATTCGCTAGATGAGAAAACGGAGGCAAGCGGTCGGCATCTACATGTATTTTCTAACCCTTTGCCGGACGGAGCGGGCTTTGCGCGAGGATGAACTTCTTTTGACCCACGGGAGGAAACGAAACCGTCGCCATGCGTTTGACGCCGGCGCCGCTGAGCGCCAAGATCTTGCCGATACCGTACTCCGGATGACGCACGACCATACCTTGATGAAACAAGTCGGGCGATACGGCCGGCGGCAACGGCATCTTGACGTCATGGCCGGCAAGCTCTGCGGCGGTCCGCAGGCTGAAACTCGGGGCGGGCGCACTCGTGGCACGCGTCGCAGGAGCGTCGAACGAATCGATATCGAACGACACGTCGCTTTGCTGATCCGGGCCGTCGTCGTCGGCAGCGTCGCCGTGCGGCGCGGTGGGCTGGAAGTGTGCCGCGTCGGGCGCCTCTGGGTGCACGTGTTCGTCGACGTCGTTCGTGGACGGGTATTCCGCAAACGTATCCCAAACGCGCTCGGAAGCTTCGTTGCGTTCGAATTCCGCAACAGGCAGCTCCATCAGGAATTGGCTCGGCACCGTCAACCGCCGCTGGCCGCGAAACTCCCGATAGCGAGCCAGACTCAGGTTGAGCTCTTCCTGAGCGCGCGTCATGCCGACGAACATCAACCGGCGTTCTTCCTCGACTTCGTCCGGATGCTCGCGGCTCCGTTCGTGCGGCAGCAACCCATGCTCGACGGCGGTGAGAAACACTACGGGGAACTCAAGACCCTTCGAGGCATGCAGTGTCATCAACGTCACGCGGTCTTCTTCGCCGTCGAGGAAGTCGGTGTCGTTGACCAAGCAGATCTCTTCGAGGAATTCTTCCAGGCGGCCTTCGCCGGGGATGCGCTCGTCGAAGTTGCGGGCCACGGTGAGGAGTTCTTCGACGTTCGCCAGCCGTTCTTCATCGGCCGCTTCGTCCGAGGCTTGCAAATGCGCTTGGTAGCCCGATTCGCTCAAGACGTGCCCGAGCAACTCTTCAACCGGCTTGAGCGTGAGCTGCGCGAGGCGGTCGACGAGCGCGGCGAATTCGCGGATTGCCGCGGCGGGCTTCTTGCCGATGCCGTCGACCCGCTCGACGTTTCGGGCGACGGTGAGCATGGTTTGCCGATGGGCGCGCGAGAATTCGGCGAGGCGTTTCAGCGAAGTCTTGCCGATGCCGCGCGTAGGCGTGTTGACGACGCGCAAGAACGCTTCGTCGTCGGAAGGGTTGTTGAGCAACCGCAGGTACGCCATGACGTCTTTGATTTCCTGTCGTTGGAAGAATTCGACGCCGTTGACGATCTGATACGGCACCCCGGCGTCGCGAAACGCGAATTCCAGCGACCGCGACAAGGCGTTCACGCGATAGAAGACGGCGAAGTCGCGCGGGCGTCGCCGACCGGCGCGCACCTCGGCCACAATGCGGGCCGCAATCGACTCCGCTTCCTCGCGATTGCTCAAGTATGTCGTCAGGCGAACGGCGTTGCCTTCGCCATTGTCGGTGAACAGGTCCTTTTCCTTGCGGCGCTTGTTGTAAGCGATGAGCGACGCCGCAGCCCTAAGAATGGCCTTCGTGCTGCGATAGTTTTGCTCAAGCCGCACGACGTGGACGTCGGGGTAGTCGTTTTCGAACTCCAGAATGTTGCTGATGTTCGCCCCGCGCCAACCATAGATCGATTGGTCCGGATCGCCGGTGACCGAAAGGTTCGGGTAATCCATCGAGAGCGCGCGGACGATTGCGTACTGCGCCAGGTTCGTGTCCTGGTACTCGTCGACCATGATGTAGCGATAGCGCGAGTCGAGCAACGTGCGCACCTCCGGGCTTTCGCGGAGCAGCATCGCCACATGGAGGAGCATGTCGTCGAAATCGACGGCGTTCGCTTGCAGCAATGCTTGTTGGTACGCCGGATAGATTTTGGCGGCGATCGCTCCAAGCGGGTGGCCCGGCCGCGGCTGGTATTGCGCTGCGGGAATCAGGTTGTTTTTCGCCCAGCTAATATGGTGGGCAATTTGTTGCGGCGTGAAATGCCCGGTGTCGATGTCGAGCAGTTCGATCGTTCGCTTGAGCGTCGACTGGCTATCGGACGTGTCGTAAATCGTAAAGTTTTCTTCTAGACCGACGAGCCTGCCATGTTCGCGCAAGAGTTTTGCGCAGAAACGATGAAATGTGCTTACCCAAACCTGTTTGCCGGGGGCCAATCGCTCGACGCGACGACGCATTTCCTCGGCAGCTTTGTTCGTAAACGTCAGTGCCAGAATGCGTTGCGGAGGAATGCCCGTTCGCAACATGTTGGCGATGCGATGCGTGACGACCCGCGTCTTACCGCTGCCGGGCCCTGCGAGAATGAGGAGCGGACCATCGACGTGCAGGACTGCTTCCTGTTGTGCTCGTGTCAGGTTTGCCAACAGTGGGTCGTCCATCCGTGCCGTCGCCCTGAGAACTTGTCGAGACGTGTAAAAATCAGGCCCGCTCCATCGCAATACTTCATGTTATACTGATGGTTCGCCGCTGCGAAGGGGCGGTGCCGACGTCCTGCGTCGACACTCGATCGGTCTCCGTATGATCGCTCGACACTTCTACGATCTTCAATCTTCGATGTCGGAGCTTACGCAGCGTGGGCGGTAAACTTAAACGCATTCTCGTCACCGGCGGCGCCGGATTTCTTGGTTCCCTGCTCTGTACTCGACTTGTCGGGGCGGGGCACGACGTCATCTGCGTCGACAACTTCTTTACGAGCCAGAAGTCGAACCTGTCGCATTTGCTCGGTTCGCCGAATTTTGAACTCTTGCGGCACGACGTCACGCATCCGCTGTGGCTCGAAGTCGACGAAATCTACAATCTTGCCTGCCCCGCGGCGCCCGGCCACTATCAATACAACCCGATCAAGACGATGAAGACGTCGGTGCTCGGGGCGATCAATATCTTGGGCATGGCCAAACGCTGCCACGCTAAGGTGCTGCAAGCTTCCACGAGCGAAGTTTACGGTGATCCGGAAATTCATCCGCAACCGGAGTCGTACCGCGGCAACGTCAATCCGATCGGGACCCGAGCTTGCTACGACGAAGGTAAGCGCGCGGCCGAGACATTGTTCTTCGACTATTGGCGAATGAACAAGGTGAACATCCGCGTCATCCGGATTTTCAACACCTACGGCCCCGGCATGCATCCGTTCGACGGCCGCGTGGTCTCCAACTTCATCTACCAGGCTCTCAACGGCCAAGACATCACAATCTTCGGCGACGGCTCACAGACTCGTAGCTTCTGCTTCCGTGACGACCTGATCGAAGGCATGATTCGCATGATGGAAGGGCCGGACGAATTTGTCGGCCCGGTAAACCTTGGGAACCCGGGCGAGTTTACGATTCGCGAACTTGCCGAACTCGTGATCAAGCAGACCGGTACCAAGAGCCGCATTATCGAGAAGCCGCTCCCGTCGGACGACCCGAAGCAGCGCAAACCTGACATCACGCTCGCGAAGAAGTGGTTGGACTGGGAACCGAAGGTTCCGCTCAGCGAGGGCCTTGGAAAGACGATCGAGTACTTCCGCTCGCTCGATATGCGGCGTTATCGCCCGCCCACTCCCAACTACTAACTCGTGATGCGTAGCAACGACACGGAATTCGCCACCCTCCGCTGGGTCGGCGATGTCGACGGTTATCTCGACCTGCTCGACCAAACGCTCTTGCCGACGGAAGCGAAGTATGTCGCGTGTCGCGACACGGCGACGCTCTTCGAGGCGATTCGTTCGTTGCGCGTGCGAGGCGCTCCGGCCATCGGCGTTGCCGCCGCATACGGCGTCTGTCTGGGCGTGCAAGGAGCGGTCGACCTCAACGAGGCGGACTTCTTCGCTCGGCTCGACGAAACCTGCCGGTATCTGGCCACGAGCCGGCCGACGGCCGTGAATTTGTTTTGGGCGCTCGACCGGATGCGGCAATCCGCGGAGTTGCAGCGCGGACTCGTTCCTCATGAGTTGCTGCAATCGATGTTGCTCGATGAGGCGCGGCGGATCCACGAGGAAGACGCCGCGATGTGCCGTGCGATCGGCGCGCATGGCGCGGCTTTGCTTAACGACGGCGACGGCGTGCTCACCCATTGTAACGCCGGAGCGTTGGCGACCAGTGAATACGGTACTGCGCTGGCTCTGCTCTACGCCGCGCAAGAACAAGGAAAACACCTGCGGGTGTTCGTCGACGAAACCCGGCCGCTCTTGCAGGGAGCTCGTCTCACAGCTTGGGAATTGCAGCGGCGCGGCTTCGATGTGACGCTGATTTGCGACAACATGGCGGCGCAAGTAATGCGCGAAGGTCGCGTGCAAGCGGTCGTGGTCGGCGCCGATCGCATCGCCGCGAACGGCGACACGGCCAACAAGATTGGGACATATGGCGTCGCCGTACTCGCCGCGGCGCACGACGTGCCGTTCTACGTGGCGGCGCCTTCAAGCACCTTTGATTTAACACTTGTCGACGGTTGCGGCATTCCGATCGAAGAGCGTGACCCGCGCGAAGTGACGCACGGCTTCGGCCGACAGACTGCGCCCGTCGGCGTGAAAGTGTATAACCCGGCGTTCGACGTCACGCCTGCCCGATTGATACGCGGCATCGTCTGCGAACGGGGCGTTATTTCCCCCGTCACCGGCGAAAACATTCGCCGCCGAATCTCGTAGGCGACCGCTCGACGACTGCTAATGCACGTGATCCTGGCGGTTCTGCGTCACGGCATCTCCCAGCAAGCTGGTGCGCATCGGCGGGAGGTCGATCCCTCGATAAATACGCTGGATGCGCTCGCGGTTGATGTGGAGGAGTTTGTCGAAGCGCGAAAGCTTCAAGCCAATGAGATCCGGACTCGTGTCGGCGAGCCGCTTGAGCATCTGGCAATCGTATTCAATCTCGTTGCTCGCAAAGCGCTTGATCCAAGGGCCGATGATCCGCATGCCTTGCTTCGGGCCCGGGAAATGCGATTTCACATGGAGCACGGTGAAGACGTTGGTTTGCTTCTCGTCGATCTCGGTGAAGAAGACGTGCACGCGATACTGGATGCGCCCCGGCTTGCCCGTATCGACGTCGCGTAGCGAATGGTCGATCACCATATGGACCGGCGAATAGTAGGTGTCCCACTCGTCGACGAATTCGACGTTTTTACCAACCCCCATTACGCCGCGAATCCAAGCATCGATCGGCTTGTGCGGACCGACCGTTCGGCAATGAGCCGTATCGTGATCGGTCGTCACGTCGCACGTCACCTCGGCCATGCGGTTCAAGTCGTACCCGAACAACTTATGGGTCATCGGCGTGTGCTCGACTTCGCTGAAGTTGTCGAGCGTTACTTCCAGGGGCGCTTCTGCGACGTGGTGCATCGCCCCTAGTGCATGGAAGTCGTCTTCTTTGAATCGAGGAAACTCGGCTTCGCAGTCGCGCGGCTTGAGCCAAAGAAGTCCCTGAGCCTCGCGCACGTCGTAAGATTCGGTCCGGCCGCGCATGCGGGGAGTGCCGGGGCTTTCCGCGTAGCCGTCGGCGTGAAACTTCCAGCCGTGGTAAGGGCACACCAGGCAGCCGCGTTCGACCGTGCCGCAACTCAGACGCATTCGTCGGTGCACGCAGGAATCGTCTATGGCGCCCGGGGAGCCGTCGGCGCTGCGAAACAGCACGATTTCGTGACCGGATAGTTTGATGCCGAGAGGTTTCGTACCCAGGGCGCTCGATAAAGCGACCGGATTCCAGTGATTAAGTTGACTCATAGTTGTCCCGGACGAAGGAGAAGGCTACGCGTCCTTGACGAAGCTTCTGATTGGCCTCCCAGCCAAGAGTTTTTGTCGACGCAGTTACCGTGCCGATTCCGCTCATTCTGTTTTTGGTATAACAGCCGCTAGAAACGCCCCGACCGTTCGAAGAGCGAAGTCATGCACCGCCGCTCGCGGGTTGTGTCCGTCGAATCCCCCCCATTTATCGGATGAAACGAGTATGAAAGTAGAAGTTCAAACGGATCGTCGGAGCGTTGCCTCACTGGCGTGCGATGCCGTGGTGGTGGGGCTGTGGAGCGACGAAACCTTTACGGAATCGACGCGCCAAATCGACGAAGCGAGCCATGGAATCATACGCGGACTTTTGGAAAGGAAAGAGGCGACCGGTAAGCTTTTTGAGCTGACTACTCTACACTCGGTACCGGGTGTCCGTGCGCCGCTTGTCGTCCTGGTCGGCATGGGCGATGCTGCGCGCTGCGACGCGTCTACGGTGTATCGCGCCGCCGCCGCCGCCGCCCGATGTCTTTCCACTAAGGCGCGTGGATCGGTTGCCTTTTTCCTGGCGGAAGGCCCGACGATCGATCAGGAATCAGCCGTGGCGGCAGGCGCGATTGTCGGCAGCGCAGGCCAGGATCTCTATCGCAAAGAAAAGAAACGCCACGCACCCGGCAAGATCCTCGTGGCAGGCGATCAGGTGAAATCGGTGGCGCGCGGTAAGGCGATCGGCGAAGCGATGAACTTGGCTCGGCACCTGGTCAATGAACCGCCGCATGCGATGTATCCGGAGTCGTTCGCCCTGGCTGCGCAACGAGTTGCCGAGGAAAGCGGTATTGCCTGCGAAGTTTGGGACGGTGCTCGGCTGGAACGAGAGCGTTGCGGCTCGCTCCTTGCGGTTTCGCAAGGTTCCGAACGGCCCCCGCGCCTAGTGATTTTGGAGTATCGCGGGGGGAAGAACGAGCCGGCGACGGCGCTTGTCGGCAAGGGAGTGACGTTTGATTCCGGCGGCCTTTCGCTCAAGCCGACCGATTCGATGACCACGATGAAATGCGACATGGCCGGCGCCGCCACGGTGCTCGCGGTAATGCAAGCCGCGGCCAAGCTCAAACTACCGATCAATCTGATCGGGCTCGTCGGGCTGGTCGAAAACATGACCGGCGGCGCGGCGATGAAACTGGGCGACGTGCTGACTGCCCGTAGCGGTAAAACGATCGAGGTATTGAACACCGACGCCGAAGGCCGGCTCGTTTTGGCCGACGTTTTGAACGTGGCCCTTGATCATAAGCCGGCGCGGATCGTCGACCTGGCGACGCTGACCGGGGCGTGCGTCGTTGCGCTCGGAACTGAGACGGCCGGCGCCTTTTCCAACGATCAATCATGGTGCGACGCCGTGCTGGCCGCGGCCCGTCGCGCAGGCGAGCCGCTCTGGCAATTGCCGATGTTCCCCGAATATTCCGAGCATATTCGTAGCGAGATTGCCGACATCAAGAACACGGGCGACGGGCGCTGGGGCGGAGCGATCACGGCGGCGAAGTTCTTGGAAGAATTCGTCGGGGAGACGCCTTGGGTTCATTTGGACATCGCCGGTCCGGCGTTCTACGATAAGCCGCGCCCCTGGGCCGACGGCGGTGCCAGCGGTTGCATGGTCCGTACGCTTGTGGAATTGCTCGAACAGCCCTTTTAGCCTCGACGTTCGCCCACTTCGCGGGTCACTTGTGCGGCGCCGCGATCCGAGCTTGATAGTCGGCGATGACTTTCTCAGGCTCGGAATCGAAGAGTTCCTTGCAACCGGAACAGCAGACATAGTACGTCTTGCCCGCGTGCGAGACGGCGATGGTTCCCGCGCCGTCGGTGACGATGCATTTCGGGCCGCCGGACCCTTGACCGAAATTGCTGCCTGCGCGCGTGTAACCGATTTCGGCCAATGTTGCGAAGGCATCGTCGGCGGTGCCGAGGCGCCGCTCGAGAAGCATGATGAGACGCTTGCCTTCCGCCGTCAGGCGAAGAACTACACGGCTCGGAGTCTGCGCCGTAGGAGTTTTGTCGACGGCGAGAAACTCCCAGGCACCGTCGTCGCGGCGGCCCCCTTCGTACGCGAGTTCCTTGCCGTCGGCGGTGCGTGCTTTGAGCAGGAGGATCTCTCGTCGATCGCCGGCGGTGATGCGTCCGGCACGGAAGTGCTTGCTCGCAGGCGATGCGAATGCGACGGCCGATTTACCGTCGGTAAAATCCCATGCCCAATCGCCGACCTCGATCCAGGAGCCTTTCGCGGAGCCGCGCCGCACTTGGCCGACTCCTTTCCATTGGCCGATCAATTCTTGCAACGTTCGAAGCGTCGCTTGGTCGACATCTAACGTGGTCGGCGCGTCCCCAAAGCCGTGCGAAGGTGCAAGCGGCAATAGAGTAAGAAGAATACACAGGGCCGCTCGATACGGCATGTAGGTGCTCCGAAGGGGTGCGGCGGCAGGAATCGCGAACGCACACCGGATGGAACACCGGGAACCGGCAGTTGTTCCTGGAAGCGAAGGGGAGACGCTATTTCGCCGCTTCCCAGGGAGCCGTCGGCCAGAGAATCGCCGTACCGTCGGCTCCGGCCGAGAGGATCGTGCTTCCGGACGGGGAAAAGCGAACAACGTTCACTTCGGACGTGTGCCCCTTGAGCGACAGGAGCTCTTTGGCGTTGGTCACGTCCCAAAGCTTCACACCGGAATCGCGAGAACCGGTGACCACTCGACGCCCGTCGACCGAGAACGACGCCGACGTGACCGGAGCCGTGTGACCGGTCAGCGTCTCCAGAAGTTTGCCGTCGGCGGTAGTCCACACGCGAGCCGTATCGTCGGCTCCTGCTGTGACGACGTGTTTGCCGTCGCGCGAGAACTCGGCCGAGAGCACGGCGCGTCCGTGACCGACGAGTTCATACAAGGACGTGCCGGTTGCAACGTCCCAAATGCGCGCGGTACCGTCGGCCGACGCCGTGACGATGCGTTTGCCGTCGGAGTCGAACGATGCATGAAGTACGCGCTGCGCGTGTCCCGCGAACGAAGCGAGCTCCTTGCCGGTCGCGGCGTCCCAGAGACGGGCCGTGCGGTCGTTGCCGGCCGTAAGCAGGCGGCGGCCGTCGCGCGAGTAGGCGATACTGTTCACGGCGCCGGTGTGATTTCCTTGCAATTTTCGCACTGCGCGACCGGCGGCGACATCCCAGATTTTTACGGCGCCGTCCCAGCCGGCGGTGGCGACCTCGCGGCCGTCGGGGGAATATGCGACGCCGGCGATCGCGCCGTGCGGCCGAAACGTTTGGCGGCGCGTTCCCGTTGCGCGGTCCCATAGTAGCGCTTCATTGCCGCCGACCGTAACTAGGCTTGCGCCGTCGGGCGTAAACACGGCCGACCAGATCAGTGCGTCTTGCGTCGCTCCGTCGAGCCACGGAGCGACGATTCGATCCGCGGCGGCTTGTTTGCCCGGGTCACTCAGCTCTTTCTTTTCTTGCACATCGTAGAGCCGCACTTGGCGTGTCTGCGGATCGACGGCGGCGAGATATCGCCCGTCGGGCGTGCAACAAGTCGACGCATATTTGGCTGCCGGAAGCGTCAGCGTGTAGGGCTCATCGCCGGAGGCGATCGTCCAAAGCCGCACACGGCCGTCTTCGCATGTCGTGGCGGCTTGCTTCGTGCCGATCGCGGCGAGCGACGTCACGCCGGAGGGGTGCTTCCAGATCAGCGGACGGAGTTCGGCGCCGTCGGCGGCGTGGAAGCGGCCCACGGTGTTGTCGAGCGACGCCGTGAGAAGTTGCTTGCCGTCGGACGTGAAAAGTAAGCCGGTAATGCGTCGCGAGTGACGCAGTTCGCTCCAGAGCGAGGTACCGTCGGCAGTGCGATAGGCGTTGACGCGTCCGCTCCCTTCCGCCGTGCAAAGTATCGAGCCGTCGGGGGAAATCGCCACGGCCGAAACTTCCGTACGATGGGAAGGGAGAGTGCGAACTAGCGCTCCATCAGCCAAGTTCCAAAGTTGTGCGCCGCGGGCGGAGTCGCCGGTGAGCGCGAGGCGGCCGTCGGCGGAGACTGCCAACACGGCAGCGCGGCCGGTGCCGGAAAGGATGGCTCGTTCTACGCCGGAACGGAGATCCCAAATACGCGTCGTGCCGTCGACGGCGGCAGTGACGAGCGTAAGGCCGTCGGGGGTGACGGCGGCCGACGACGTTAGGTACTCGTGTCCTTCGGCGAGCACTTCCGAAGCGCCGATCGGTTGGGCGTCGGAGGCGGATACGGCCGTGATGCGCGCCGTTCGATCGCGGCTCGCCGTGACGATCGATTTTTCATCGGGAGCAAAGTCCGCGGACAGCACCGCGTCGGCATGGCCGGAAATAACGCTCGGGCGTACGGCGACCGATTCGTTGTATTCATCGACGTCCCAGAGCTTGAGCAGGCCGTCGTAACCGACGGAGACCAGGGAGCGGTTGTCGGCAAGGAACCGGACGGCGCGGACTTGTCCTGCATGGCCGCGCATGGTTTTCAGCAACTTACCGGCGACGACGTCCCAAACCAGCACCGCGTTGTCGACGCCGCAACTGGCGAGCCGCGTGCCGTCGGGCGAAAAGGCGACGGACAGTACCGGCCCGCGGTGGCCGACGAATTCGCGTACTGTCGGCGGCGCGGGCGGATTCTCGGCGAACACTTCGGCTAGGCGATACGGCCGAACGTCCGCAGCTTGCCACAAGAGCACGCGTTCGTCGGCGCCTGCGGAAGCGACCGTGCGCCCGTCCGGAGCAAAGGCCACGGCATGCACCGGACCGCGATGGGCGAGCATCGCGCGCACTTCGGTGACGGCATCCGCCGCATTGTTCTCGGCGAGCGGCCAAACGATGGCGGTGCCGTCGGCCCCCGCAGTGACGATCGTTTGCTCGTCAGGCGAGAAGGCGACCGATTCCACGCCCGAGGCGTGACCGCGGAGGAGTCGCAGTTCAGCGCCTGCAGCCACATCCCAGAGCCGGGCCGTGCCGTCGGCCGAGCCGGTGACGAGGCGATCTCCGGCGCGGTTGAACGAGAGCGAGAGAACCGGCTTTGTATGGCCGGCAAATACGCGTGATTTTGCACCGTCACCGTCGGCATCACCATAGATGGCAACGAACGCCTTGGGATCGGCGCCTCCGACGGCCAGGACTCCGCCTTGTGGACCGAACGCAACGGCGTTGATCATACCGGTGTAGGGTAACGGAGCGGAGAGCTTGCCGTCGTTCAGAGCAACGGTGCGGAGCGTGCCGTTCCAGCCGCCGACGGCTGCGCGGTTCTTTTGCGGATCGACGGCGACCCCGTTAAGAGGTGCGTTAGTCTTGACCGTAAGTTTGCTGCGATCGCAGAGATACTTGAGCCGTCCCCATTCCCAGTCGCGCAGCTCCGGCGGGCAGGTTTCGAGAAGCTCCGCTGCGCTGGCAAAAGCGTTCTCTTCAATACGGGCCGCCGCCAGCCCGATGCGAGCGCCGTAAGCCGCGTACTCTTCGGCGGCTTTCGATTTTACCGCTTCGTCGCGGGCGACGTTGGCCTTGCCTTCGGCGGTGCGAGCATTTTCAGCTTCGACGACCGCGCGGCTTTCGGCTTTACGAGCATTTTCAGCTTCTACGACGGCGCGGCTCTCCGCCTTACGCGCATTTTCAGCTTCGACGACGGCTTTACCCTCGGCGGTGCGCGCATTTGCCGCTTCGACGACCGCGCGTCCTTCGGCGATGCGAGCATTTTCCGCCTCGACGAGGGCTTGATGCTCGGCGTCGCGTGCGCGGTCGCGCTGTGCTCGAATGCCGAAATAGGCGACGCCCGCGATGACGAACACCGCGGCAGCGAGACCGGCGACGAATCGCTTAGCCCGGCGCAAGCGTACTTTGCGGGCTTCGCGCTCTTCCTGGCCTTTGCGAATTTGGTCGCCGAGGGCCACATGTTCGGGAAGGGTGCGGTCGAGCAAGCCGGCGGCGAGTTCGAAGTCTCCCTTCTCGTACGCCGCCGAAGCATAGGCGAGTCGGGCGGTGCGAATGCCGATTTGGGCGCGTTCGTTCTCGTTCCAAAGCGCGTAGGCTTCTTCGTACCCGAACAGCGCGCGCGAGTAGTTCTGATAGTCGCCGATGTCGCGGGCTTTGGCGAGTTCTTGTTCGGCGCGATGCGCGAGCGATAAGCTTTCGGAATGCGCGAGACACTCGCGAATCGCCGCCTGGAACGCGGCGACGGTGCGATAGCGGTCGATCGGATGCGTGGCCATGGCGCGGCGAGCCACATCGACCAACTCGCCGGTTTTGTCGGTCGGCACGATGTCGTTCCGCGCCGCCGCCATGAGGCATTTCGTCACGTTACCGCCGGAATGCGGCGGGCGTCCGGTAAGGATCTCGTAGAGAATCGCGCCGAGGAGGTAGATGTCGCTCGAAAAGGTCACGCGATCGATAGGGCCGGTCGCCATTTCCGGAGCCATGTAGGCGGGGCTGCCTCCCATGCTCGACGACTGCGTGATGCTTGCCGACTTACGGAATGCCGCAGTCGAATAGGCGAGTCCCCAATCCATAACGAGCACTTCGCCGAACTCGCCTAGCATGATGTTTTCCGGCTTCAGATCCCGGTGGATCACGCCGCGCGAGTGCGCGAAGGCCACGGCATCCGCCGCCTTTAGCAGAATTTCGACGTTCTCCGACTGCGACTTGGCGGCAATCGCCTTGTTCCAAGGGGTGCCTTGCACGCGCTTCATCGCATAGAACAGGTCGCCCGATTCGTTCTTGCCGAGATCGTACATCGGTACGATGTTCGGATGGTCGAGATCGCCCGTGACGACCGCTTCCGCGAGAAACTTCTGTTGCAGGTCGCGGTTTTTGGAGTGCCCCGGCTTGAGCATCTTCACCGCGACGGTCCGGTCGATCGAGGCTTGGCGAGCCGTGTAGACGACGCCCATGCCTCCTTCGCCGAGCAGGCTCAACAGCTCATAGTCGGCCAAGGTCGCCGGCGTTTTCGTATTGGGCGCCAGCGGTTTGGCGGAATCGCGCACGGCGCGGGAATTGATGACGAGCGTTTGATCGCTGCGCGTGCGAGTGACTTCTTTTCCTTTGATCGTGACGTGCGGGCTCGGCCCGTCTTCGATCTCGCCGCCCCAGGCCATGGAAAGTTGTTCGACGAGGCTCGAGCCGATTTCGTCGGAATCGTAAGTCTGTGCAATGTTCGCGTTGTCGACCGTACGGCGGCCGACGACCGACGGGGGCTTAGGCGGCAGCGGAGGTAACGATGCCGGCGTGCCGCTCGACGACGCCGAGCTGTCGGCCCCTTCTTCTCCGAAGAGCGTTCCGAACTCAGCGGTTTGCAATCCGTGCACGTCATGCACGGTGCCGGGTTTCGATTCCGGCGGCGCATCGGTCTTGGCGGCGGATGGTGGCGACGAAGGGGCGTCGTCGAGAAACACGGCGTCGAATTCGGCCGTCTGCAAACCGTGTACCTCGTGCACGGTGCCGGACTTCGGTTCACTCGGCGCTTCGGACGGCGCCGCGACCGGCGGCGATTTCGGGGCATCGTCGAGAAATACCGCGTCGAATTCGGCGGTCTGCAGACCGTGGACCTCGTGAACGGTGCCGGACTTGGGTTCTAAAGGAGCCTCGGCGGCAACAGCCGGGTCGATGGAGTCGAACTCGCACGTTTGATCAATCCGCACGTCGGCCACGGTACCGGGCTTTTCGACGGGTAGAGCGGCCCCGCAATGCGCGCAGCGGCCTGTCGCTTGATCGGCGACGGTCGAAGTTTGGTTGCAAGCGGGACAGAGGATCATAGAGCTTTCAAGCGATGTTTAGCGGGGAAGTTTACGGCGCGGAGTCGGCAGCGGGCGGAGGCGCGAGAACTTGCGAAACTGCGAGAGCGCCGCATCGACGCGGCGGCTCCACGATTCGTCGCTCGCGGCCAATGCAAGGCCGATGCCCGCGGTTGCTGCGGAAAGGGCGGCGGCGTGCGAAGTCGACTGCTGCGCCGCGTCCGCGGACTGTGATCCTCCCGGCGGGTCGGAGTCAAAGTCGTCGCCTGCGGGGGGCGAGACATATGCGCCGTCGGCAGGGTCGGCTTCCGTGTCGCCGCCGGCAGCCGGCACGGCGGGTTTCCCTTCGCGCACGTCGACCTCGAGCACGGTGCGCAACGTCTGCGTCTCCGGTTCGAAGAGATAAACGCGGTAGCGGCCGTTGCGAAGCTTTTTAAAGAGCGCGGGGAGGTCGTCGAGCGCCGTTTGCGGGAATCGCACGGCGCTCCCTTCTCGGCCGTCGGGAAGCACTTCGCGGAGGATCACAACGCGGGCCGCGGTCTCCGAAGATTGCAGCGCGGCACCGCCGGAGTTGTAGACGTTGGATTGGATCTGCACCGGCGCGGATTGTTGCGACGTAGCGGTGATACGTTGGGGCGGTTCGGCCGTGAGATGCCGCACCTTTATGGTCGTGTCAATTCGCACGTTCTTCACACCGTCGCCCGGAAACGTGAGCAGGATTTGCGACGTTGTAGTTTCGTAGCCCGTAAAGCGAATCAGCGCATCACTTCGCAGGACAAGCGTGACCGGGATCGGTGCTGCGGGGTCGACCGTATTGGGATTGCCCGTGTAGGTATGGAAGGCGGTCGCCGTCGCGCGAGCGGGTTGGTTCAATTCGATCGTGTCGACGACGCCGTCGGCCCAGTCGACGACGACCGTGAAGTGAAACTCGTCGTTCCGGCCGAAGTCGAACGTCACCGAGCCGTCGCCCGTGTTGGCGATTTGCGGCGCCGAGACGTTCTCCAAGAGCGGCGGAATGCCGACGATGGCGCCGGTGAGGCTACGAATGCGAACGTCGGGGCCGAGTACGACGTCGCGACCGGCGGCGCCGACGATGCTGCCGGCGCCGAAGTTGCGCACGTCGTCAAAAACGCCCGTGTTGTTGACGAGCAGATCCGTTCCGGCTGTGAACGTGATGTCGCCGTTTCCGTCCGACCCGAGGATAACAGGAGCGTTGACGATGAGATTATCGTCGTTGCCGCCGTTGGCCGTGGTCGAGAGGGTGATGCCGCCGCCGGCGTCGTAGACGAGTTGATTGACAATGAGTTCGCCGACATGGGTAAGCACGGTGCCCCCCAGGCCGAGATTAAATAGCCCGCTCGTGTCGAAGAACGGACCGAGTACAGGATCGGTGACCGTGCCCAGGGTGAGCAGTCCGCCGGAGACATCGTCGATGCGGATTCCGCTCGTCTTCGGCGGAGAAAAGAGAGCGTTCGAGGCAGCGAGCGTCGCGACGTCGGTCTTCAGGGCCTGCGTGACGCCGATTCCCTGAGCGGCCCATAAGCCAAGGATTGAGGCTTCGATCTTTACCGACGCCGCGCCGATGCTGTCGATCGCGCCGAAATCGGACCGCAGGTTGACCTGCGCCGCTCCGACTACGATGGAATCGTTTAAGGAGAGGTTTTGACCGGACGCGAGGTAAACGGCGTCGTTCGTCGTCGTAATACCGGAGGTCGCGGGGCCGAACGTTTGCACCGTACCGACTTCGAGATCGTCAGTGTCGCCAAAGTTCAGCGCGCCATCGAGATCGGCGGATAGGATGTCGACGTCGTTCGTCATGAGGCCGAGTTGGGCCGAGCCGCCAAGCAGTTGCAGTCCGCCGGCGACGATGCTGCCGAAGAATCCTTGCGTCATCAACGTGGGAGTTTCGAGAGTGACGTTGCCCGTCGGAGCTTCGATGCCGCCGACGCCGTCGACGTCGTCGAGCCTGAAATCGTTCGTGTCGCGATAGGAAATGTCGTTGCCGACGCCGGTGTGAATGGCGAGCAGAACGACGTCGTTGGCGTTGTCGAGACGGACGTCGCCGAACGCTTCGACGGCGAGATTCGTCGCCGTGATGGCGCCTGCGCCGGAGACTCCTCCGCCGGTCATGAGATGCAGATTCATAACGCCGGGCACGACCGAAACGGGGGCGCTCAAGTGCAGGTCGCCGGCGAGATTGTCGCCGATGCGGAGCGTCTTGGCCGTGATGAACGCCAGTTCCGCGGCATCAAGCGCCAGGCGGCCGGCCGTGTTACCGCCGAGTTCCAGGTCGCGGCCTGCCGTACGTTCGACGACGTTAATCTCGCCGTCGCTCGTGACGCTGAATGCCGCGCCAATGCTCAAGTTGTCTGTGGTGATGAAGAACGTGCCGCCGTCGGAGGTAACCGAAGCGGTGCTGACGATCGTCGGCGTGTTGAGCGTGAGGGCCGTGCCTGACGTGTCTTGCGTGAAGTGCGTGGCGCCGGAGAACGACGTTTGTCCCGTGCCGGCGGCATTAGCTAGCGAAACGGCGGTGAGGCCCGTGTTGATGCTCAGGTTACGGGCGGCGTCGATGGTGATCTCGCCGAGCGCCTTCACACCGCCGACAAGGCCGTTAAAAACGACATCGTGTCCGATGGCATTCAGACGCAAGTCTTCGATGCCTGCGGTCGTAGAGTCGAGCGTGGAATTAAACGTGACGTTGCCGCCGGTGGTTCCGGTGTCGATGACGACGGCGCCCGCGGCATTGGTCGCGATCGTAACGCCGGCGTTGAAGGAGACGGCGTCGTTGGTCGTCGAGATGTCGCCGGCGAGCGAGGTTTGGCCGACGCCGGTTTGGGCGAAAGCGCCATCGAGCGTGAAGTCGGCGGCGTCGACGATCGTGAGGAGACCGCCGTTCTTGATCGTCGCAGTGCCGCCGGAGGTCGTGTCGACGGCGGCGTTGAAGTTCACGGCGCCGGAGGCGGTGATGTCGAGGCCGCCGGATGCAAGCGACGCCGGGGCGGCGAAGTCCACATTGCCGGACGACGTGATGAGAATTCCGCCGACGCGCGTTCCGCCGGCGACGGCGCCGATCGCGCCGTCGAACAAAACGTCGCCGCCGAAGGCGTTAACGTTCAACTGGTGAGTGCCGTTGATCGTCGCCGTCGCACCTTGGAAGCCAACGTCGCCGCCGGCGGTCGTAAACGTGACGTCGTCTTGCAACCGTAGGGGTGCGTGGAAGGCGATGTTATCGTTCGTGGTCGTGATGTTCGCGAACAGGTCCGTGGCACCGACGCCGTCTTGCGTGAAGGCGCCGTCGAGGTCGAGATTGGCGGCGTCGTTGATCGTGAGAATACCGCCGTTGGTGACGGTCATTGTGCCGCCCGCGGTCGTGGTCACCGCGCCATCGAAGCGAACCGTGCCGGTCACGTCGATATCGATTCCTTGGTCGTCGACGTCGACGGTCGACTTGAACCACAAGCTTCCGGCGGTGACGTCGATGCCGCTCAAGTGTGTCGGCGCGGCGTGAACGCCGACGGCGCCGTTGAAAGTAACGTCACCGTTGCCGGCATCGATCGTAAGGAGGTAGTCGCCTTTTACCGACGGGGAGGCGCCGCTGAAGAGCACGTTACCGTTGCTGGTCGTCAGTGTGACGTCGCCGGTCAGCGTCGCAGGCGTGGCGACCGTGATCTTATCGCCGAACGTGGTGATATCGCCGGCGGTCGAGGTTGCGCCGGTGCCGTCGATGAGAACGTCGCCGCCCGCGGTGATGTTCGCCGTATCTGCGATCGTGAGCGTGCCGCCGACGTGAAAGGTGACATTGCCGACGGTGCCGGCGGTCGTGTCAACGGCGGCGTTCATGGCGATGGTCTCGGCCGTCACGGTCAGATTGCCGGTCGAAAGTGCGCTGCCGAGCGCGAGCGGCGCGTTGATCGTGACGACGTCTGTGCCCGCTTCGCCGTCGATCGATACGGCCGCGCGGAAGGCGGAGTCGACGGAATCGATCGTGACGACGTCGGCCCCGCCGCCGGTATTCAGCGTGAACGTGCGCGTCGGGTTTGTCGCCGCCGGCGCGATCTGCGAGTCGACGACGGTGAGCGCGTCAATGCCGGAGCCCGCATTAAGCGTGAGATGGGCGAAATTCGTGTAGTTGAGCCGACCGCCGACCCCGAAGAAATTTTCGCTCTTCGCAAAGTCCATGCGTCGCAAATTATCCGAGGTGATCGGCGGCTCGACGATCCAGCCGAGCGTCGTGTCGCGCGTGTCGAAGCCGCTGCCGGCAACTTCGCCGTCGATGGTTCGCAGGTGATAACGGAGGAAGTCTCCCGACGCCGGATCGAATGCCTTTACGCCGTCATTGATCGCGGAAATCGGGATACGGAATTCGTAAAGTTGTACGTCGGAGCCGGATGGAGCGACCGTCGAGCCCGCGATGTTGTTCACCGGCACTAAAACTGAAGCATCAAGCCTCGCGGCGAGGGTTGCACCGTTGTTGATGTAGAGATCGAGTTCGAGATTGTCGAAGGGGCCGTTGGCCGTGCCGGGGCCTGCGGGATACGACTCGATGAGCCCGTAAACATAGTTGGCGTCCCAACTGAAGCGGCCGCGGGCGCCCGCCAGATCGAACGAGCCGGAATCCGTGGCGCCGGTTTGGTAGAGGCTTTGCACTTCGCTTGCGCGGAGCGTGTTGCCGTAAACGGCGATATCCGCCATCGCGCCGAGCAGCCCATGGCCTTGGGTTTTGCCGTCGGCGCCGAAGAGCCAGTCGCCCGTATTGCCGGCGGCTTGCGTCCAGATCGCGGGATTTGAAGTTTTGTTGACGACCGTCGAATCGAGTGCGCCGTTGATGTAGATCGACGCCGAAAGCGTGGCGTAATCCCACGTGACGGTGACTTGCGTCCACTGCCCGACGGTGAGGCGGGTATTGCTGACGACGATGTTCTGGTTCGAGGCCGGCGTATTTTCAAACGGCGAGAAGACGATCCGACCGAAGAAATCGGCGTTGCCGAAGGCCGCGCCCGCGTCTTGCTGTCGCGAGATGCCGACGAAGATTTGCTGGCTTGAATCTTCCGCCAAGGCGATGTAGCCGTTGGCCGCACTGTTGTCGACCGTAAGCTGATCGGGCCGAACCCAGAACGAAATGGAGCCTTGCGACTTGTTGAAGTCGAGGCTCGCAGAGTCGGAAGTGCGAATAAAGTCTTTATTGCCGTCGAAGTACACGGCGTTGAGCGGTGCGCCGCCGGAAGGAAGCGTCGGGCCGCCGGCGGCGATGAATTCGGCGCCTTCGGTTTGAGGGCCGATCTTCAGGACGATGCTCGTGCCGCCGTCGCCGGGCACGATCTTCGTGCCGGGAGCGTCGTTTAGGTTCCAGTAGGCGATGAGATTCCCACCCGCGACCGCCGTGGCATTGAGCCTGCCGGAAGCATTGGCGCCGGCCGTATCGCCTTGCGCAGCTTCTACGCCAACCGCGCGAATGGCATTCCGCTCGGCCGCGGTCAGCACAGTGTTGAACCAGGCAATATCGTCCATGCGCCCGTCGAAAGCGCGCGTCACATCGCCGGGGTCACGGCCGACGTTCATGACGCCGTTGACCGTGTTGGTGATTGCGGTCCAGTTGAGGTCTTGCGGCGTGAAAGAGTTCGCCGGATTAGCGTTTGAAAGATAGGAAGACTCAACTCCGTTGACGTAAATCCGCATCTTCGCCGAGGTATCGCCGGGAAGTCCGGAGAAATCCCAGACGTATTGGATGTTCGTCCAAACGCCGGCTACGCCGTTGTCGGGGCCGGAGCGGATGACGAAGTCGCCGTTGTCTTGAGTACGGCCGTAAAACTGGCCGTTGCCGGAGTTGCGATACTGAAACTCCATTCCGGAATTGCCCGGCCCTTCGAAGAACTGATTGCGCCGGCCGACATTGTCCATCTGGACCCAGAAGCTGAGCGTTCCTCGCTCACCGACGTTGAACGTCGGGTCTTGGAACGTGGCGTAGCTGTCGAGGCCATCGAAATCGAGAGCGCCGCCGAACTTGCCGCCCGCCACGAACTGCGCGAGCGGCGGAGTCGTATGAAGCACGATCGAGGTGCCGCCGTCGCCGGCGACGTTGGTCGTGCCGGGCGCGTCGTCGAGATTCCAATAGGCAACGAGTTTGCCGCCGGCCACGGCCGTCGCATTCAGTCGACCGGAGGCATTGGCGCCGGCCGTGTCGGCCTGCGCGACTTCGACGCCGACAGTGCGAATCGCGTTGCGCTCGGCGGCAGTCAGCACGCTATTGAACCAGGCGACGTCGTCCATGCGGCCGTCGAACATGCGCGCGGCATCGCCGGGGTCACGTCCGACGTTCATCATGCCGTTGACGGTGTTGACTACGGCGGCCCAAGTCAGATCGGTCGGTGTAGTGCCGGCGCGATAGGCCGACTCGACGCCGTTCACGTAAATCCGCATCTTTGCCGTCGTGTCGCCCGGGAGCCCGGAGAAATCCCAGACGTATTGGATGTTCGTCCAAATACCCAGCGCCGAAGCATCGCCTCCGGCCCGAATAACGGCGTCGCCGCCGATGTCGGTCGTACGTCCGTAGAACTGTCCGCCCGTGTCGGGCCGATACTGGAACTCAAGCCCCGCATTGCCGGGCCCTTCAAAGAATTGGTTTCGCCCGCTCACGTTGTCCATCTGCACCCAAAAACTCAAGGTGCCGCGCGCGCCGACGTCGAATGCCGCATCTTGGAACCAGGCGAAGTCGTCGACACCGTCGAAATCGAGCGCGCCGCCGAACCTGCCTTGGCTGACCCTAAACTGCGGACCGGGCGGTTCGACGAGCACTCCCGTATTGTTATTGCCGGTGCTGTCGGCCGTGGTGTTGCCGCCGTTGGCGGCGAAGTTGAAGTGAAGAATCGACTGCGAACCGGACGCCGGGCGGGCTCCGGAATCGAAGGCGACGGGGACCTGGTCCCACTCCGTGCCGTCGATGGTGCCGTTAACGTTCGGAACGACCCCCGGCACCGCAACGGCCGCCCCGGCGGGAACGCCCGCACCGCCGATTTGCACGTTGCTCACGCTATAGGTCTTATCGCGCGTCGAGCCGGTATCGTCGATCGTTAGGCGGTCTTCGTCCTGGCCGCCGCCGTCGATTGCGAGCGGAAACTTGATCCAGTCGACAGTACCGCCGACGGTCGCGCGACCGTTGTCATCGAGCGCGATGTCGTCGTTGCCGGCACCGCCGCGAATGGTTACCGAGGCCGAGAATGCCGTATCGAGCCGAGCCAGCGTGATGACATCGTCGCCGGGGCCGGCGTCGAGCGAGAGCGCGGAGGTCGGGTTTTGGAAGCGCGTCGTCGCTCCGTGGTCGCCGACGATCTGCGATCTACCTGCGGCGGAGACATCGTCGCCAAGGTTGATCGCGTTGTTTGTTGCGAGATAGACGAAGTTGCGGTTCGTGGCAGTGAGATCGTCGGTGATGCTCTCCAGCCCTGTGTAGTTGACGAGGTCGGCGTCGATCGCCGTGTTGCCGTCGGTCAAGTTCGCGTAGGTCTGGGTTACGGTAGTCACCGTGCCGCCGGTGGTGCGGAGCAAGTCGGTACCGCCGGAGCCTGCGGCAAACGTGATGTTTCCGGCGGGAACAGGAGTGCCGCCCGAGTAGTCGATAGTGAGCTGATCGTCGGCCGCGTCGGAGCCCGATACGCGAAGGTTGGCAACGGCCTCTCGATCGACGCGCAGAACTAGTTGCCCGTTGACGGAGATTTCATCGCTCGCGCCGTTGCGACTGACGTTGAAAGCATCTGTGTTACCGGCGACGGAATTCGCAGCTTCGGAAACGACGACGTTCATCTGCGCCGTCGCGCCGAGGGAATCGATGCCGGTTACGGAGATGCCGGCGCGGTTTCCTGAAGCCAGCGTTCCGGCACCGATTCCCGTCGAGGTGAAAACCGGCGCGGTGACGCCCGATAAGTCCAGCACCAGTCGATCGCCGGGATTGACGCTAATGCCCGGCGTGTCGCCTTGAATGGTGTACGCGGTATCGGTGCTCGGCGTGGCCCGAATGGAATCGGCGCCGCCGCCGGTGTCGACGGTGAGGCCCTTGAGACCGGCGTAGTTGACCGCCATGAAGCCGTCGACGTCGACGGAGTTGGCATCGACGTTCACGACGTCGTTGCGCGACGTGACGTTACCGAGAGACGGTACCACGCCGAAATACAGCAAGTCGGGATCAAAACCGCCGGCGCCAAACGGAGTGTTCGTCGAATCGAGCGGCGCAAAAGTTCCTGGTCCGCCGCCGACAACTACGGTCCCCTCGCCCGATGCGTTCACGACTCGATCGGCCGCCGTGAGGTTGGCGATGCGAATGGCGTCGACTGATCCGGCGACGCCGAAATCGGCCGCGAGATCAAACGAGGTCGCGTACACGCCGGCGGTCGGCGCGGACGCCTTATGATAAACCCACTGGCTCCAAACGCCTGTATCGGCGTCGTGCACTTGCACCATGAAGGCGTCGGCCCCGGCGTCTCCCGACTCGTAGATCACGAAGTCGGCGCCGGCGACGTTTGTAAGAGAGCGCCCCTTGTCCCAGCTAATGGCAATGCCGCCGCGCGCGCCGGTGCCGTTATTCGAGCCGTCGGGAAGGCTCACGTAGCGCGGAGTCGTGGCGCTTGCGTGATCCCACAATGCTCCCAACGAGAGCGACGGATTGAACACGTCGGTGACGACGTCGGGCGATGGAACGAAGGTGGGCGTCGAACCGGAGTTAAGCGGTCGCGTCGTGATCACGGCGCCGTAGCCGCCATCGAGCGTGCCGATGCCGAGTTCGGAAAGCTGGTTGGGCGTCGACGATTGATTGAACTTCACGCCGCCGAACGTAAAGTTCTGGGCTGCGGCAGGCGACGACGTCGGGTACTCCGTATCGACGGACAGTTGGTCGTTGTCCGTCGTGCCGCCGCCGACAATTTGCAGCTTCGGCGCATTTCCGGAAAGGGCGAACGATCGATCGACGGCAACCGTGTCGCCGGAACCCGCCATGGAAATGTCGATGGTCGTCGACTCGATTCCGGCAACGCGGATCGTCGTTGCGGAAGTGGTGATTGCGTCGCCCGAAAGAGCGAAGCTTTGCGCGCCGGTCGTGCCTCGCACCATCAGCGAGTCTTGCGAAGTGGGACTGCCGCCGTCGACGCGAATGGTTGCGGGAAGACCTGCGGCAACGTCGATCGTGACGGAGTCGACTCCGCCGCGCGTATTGACGTCGAGTTCCGAGATCGACGAGTAGTTGATCAGCGGTGCGGCGGTGCCGTTGCGCGTCGTCGAAATCGTCGACGTCGTAACTGCGATGACATCGGAGTTGTGCGAATTTCCCGACGTCGCCAGGGGATGCAGCGCGCCGAAATACAACGGGTCGGGATCGAAGGTCGCGTTGCCGAAGTAGGCAAACGACGCGAACGAGCCGGGATCCGGCAGTACGTTGCTCGTCAGGCCGTTGTCGTCGGGAATGACGAAGCCGGACGCGACCAACACGCCGTCGCCGGTGACACGTTCATAGCCGGGGCCTTCCATGCGATCGGCGGCGGTCATGTTTACGTAACGTATTTGGTCGATCGACTGACCGGCGGTGAGGCCGAAGTCGGCAAGATCAAACGCCGTGGCGAAGGCGCCGGCCGTTCCTACGCCGCCGTAGGGGGCGCGCGAGTCGGCGGTCTCGTAACGCCACTTCGTCCAGCCGCCGCCTGCGCCGGCGATGTGCACTTGCACCATGGCTGCGTCCGGTCCGTCGGTACTCGACGACGATTCGTAGATCACGAAGTCGTCGCCGGCTTGGTCGCTCAGCGTTTGGCCCCCGGTCCAAGAGACGACGACGCCGCTACGAACAGCGGTACCGACATTTGACGACGGGAGATTGACCCCGAGCGTACCGGCAACAATCGCCGGATTGAGCAAGCGACCGAGTGATAGCGCCGGATCGAAACCGGCGGTGGACTCTGGAAAGCCGGTAATACTAAGCAGCGAGCCGGTGGGAGAAGTGACGACCACGCCGCGGCCGCCGTCTAGTGCGCCGCTGAGCGCCTCGGCATGGTCGGGCGACGCGGTTTGCAAAAATTCGAAGCCTGCGAACGTGAATGTCGGGGCCGCGACGGCGGCGTCGGCCTGATCGACGATGAGCGTATTCGAGTCCCCTTCACCGTCGATCGTCAGACTAAACGAGCCCGTCAACGGCGACACGGTAATCGTGTCGTTGCCGTCGCCGGTGCGCAGCGTGAGCGAAGTCGTCGGCGCGGTGAACGTGGTGGTTTCGAACGTCGGCACGGCGTCGGTGCTGCGCAGCCGCAACGTGCCGGGCGTAACCTCTTCCAGCACGACGTGGTCCGCCGCCGCGCCGAGCGTAAAGACGATGTTCGCGGCCGAACCGGTATTTACCAGCGGTTCCAGGTTGCGATATTCAATCGCTCCGGTGGCGACTCCTTGTGTGACGACGATCCCGCCGTTGTGGCCGTCGTCGTAACGATAGTCCGCGTGGTCGAAGGTCCCCACGAGTTCCAGCGAATCAACGGTACCGCCGGGCTGGTCGAGGCCGTCGTAGTGAATGCCGCCGGCAGGAATGGGATTGCCGCCGGTGAAATCGATGACGAGATGATCGGCGGCCGATGAGCCGAGAATCGTGAGCGAGGTTACGTCCTCGCGGCCTGCGGTCCAAAGCGTCGCGCCGCCGGATGTGAGCGTGAGCTGATTCCCCGAGGCGCCCAGAGTCGCGTTGCCGGTAAAATTCGCAGTCGCCGGACCGGAGACATCCGTCAGTGAAATCGTAACGACCGACGAATCGCGCTGCGTCGGATCGCCGTTCGCGTGCGCTTCAACCGTGAGTTCCCAGGTCGGATGCGTTTCGAAATCGAGAAGCGAACCGTCGGCGACGCGAATCTCCCCCGACACGGGATTGATCAAAAATGCGTTGGAGTCATTACCCGCGGTGATGGAATACGTCAGCGGTTCGGCGGGCGGGTCATTTGCCGCCGCGACGGTGCCAACGACCGTGTCGGCTTTGCTGTTCTCCGCGATGGTTAGTGATTGACCATCGACGACGTCGACGCTCAGAACCCGTCGCTCTTCGAGTCGACGAATTTGCAGGCTCGGCGTTAAGCTTCGGCGACGCCTTCGCGCGGCGCGAGAGGGCGTAGGCCGGATCAACCCGGAGAGCCAAGTAACGAGAGTTTGGCGCATAGTGGCGTCGCGTAAGCGCTTGCGCGCTACAGCCCGGCGAAACTAGCCCTGTTTCACCAAGCCGGGGAAGGGGGGATCGAAACTCTCTCCGTTACCGCCCCGCGCCTTTGCAGAACGCAGGGGCCGGACGCTGCGCCGCCCGTGAGTTTCCATTGTTTCCAGCCTTTGCGGGGGTGTCAATCTTTGGCGATTGTCGGGCGCAACAAAGGGCCGGAATTCGACGTGAGGTGCAGAATACCCCTGCAATTACCCCGGGATTTGCCGGCATCACGACGCAAAACACGGCGTTTTCGTGCAACACGTTCGCGTTGTACCGATTGTGCCGTCTAAAGCCGTCGTATCGGTCTTACGCTCGATCGCACGTTTGTTCGACGCAACGATTATGCGGCGACGATACCTTGCCCTAGCAACCGTTATCTCGCGTCGAACCGGTGTCATCGCTAAACGTAGGATTGCCCGAATGAACGCTACAAGCCGATTCGCCGGGAGCACGGTCTTGCGACGTCGCGGTTTTGCGATGGGACGCTGGGCGGCTGTCGCGACGCAATGTGCCGCCATGATTTGGTTGGGAGCCGCGATGGCGGCCGATCCCCAAAATTCGAACAGATTGGCGTCGCCGGCTCCTACGATTGAAGTCGTCCCGCAACAGGAAGTTGCAGTCGACAGCATACCGGCGCCGCAGTCCGACCCCAACGCGCCGGCTGTGAAGCCGCTACGGGATATCTCCGTCAACATTCGGTTGTCGGGAGAAGTTCCCGCTAATGTTGCCGCGCCTGCTTCCGCGCCCCCCGAAACGGTCGGAGGGCGCGAAGTGCAACGCGGCTATGCCGACTCCATGTACTTCTGGCAAGCATCTAATATGGTGCATCGCCCGCTCTATTTCGAACAACGCTACGTGGAACGCTACGGCGCCAACTTCGGGTTGATGCAGCCGATTGCCTCGGGCGTACAGTTTGCCGCCGATACGGCGCTGTTGCCCGCGAAGATGTTGGTTCACCCGCCGCGTGAGTGCGTCTACTCGTTGGGATACGGTCGCCCGGGCAGCAGCGGCACGCGTTGCCCTCGCTACTAACGCGAACCGCCGCCACGTGGATGTTGCTCGATCAACGGGCCGGAGACTGCATTCGGAACGTTTCGCTGAGAAATCGCATTCCGCGGGCTGCGAGCGATTGTCCGCCGGCATCAATCCGCGCTTGCCCCACTGCTCCGATCGGGATCAGGCCGGCATCATCTTCAATTGCGACACGTACCAAAAAATACTCTGCCGTGGGCCGACGCGAGCCGCCGGGCGCGGCTTCCAACGCCAAGTGTCCGGCGGCGGCAACTTCCGGCGGAATGTTCGTGTCGCGCATGGCCGTAGATTCGATAACCCGGCCGTGCCAGATCCGCGTGCCGGTTGCGTCGAACTGACAACGGACGTCGGCATCCGTCTGCACGAATTCAACGTCGCGCTCGTCGACGACGAGGACGGCCTCACGTTTTTGGGCATCGCCCACCGTGCAAAGGGGCGTCCCCGCCGCCAGGTATCGACCGTGATTGCGCGGTGCGAGTGGCGACGAGTCGAGTTCGTTCGCCGAGTTGCGTTGCGGGTCCTCGCCTAGATTCGCCAGCGCTTGGGGTAAGGGGAGCACGGTTCCCGCGACGGGTGACCGAATCACCAAACGGGCGAGTTCCTTCTGACTCAGACGCACACGGTCGTCGGCCGCCGCGGCTGCTTGCCGAGCTGCGGGAAGTTCGTCACCTGCAGCAGGGTCATCGACACGTCGGCTCTCAAGGTGGTCGACCGCCGCATGACGTTGTGCCGCCTCGCTTCGCGCTTGAGAAGCCTCACGTTCGATATCCAGGTTTACAAGTGTTGCGACCGATTCTCCGGCATCTACGACATCTCCCAACTGCTTGGAGGAGACAATCTTGCCGGGCGTCGCAATGAAAAGGTGGCGCCCCTCTCGCACGTGCGCGACGGCGGGAGCGGCGACACGGTGCGGCCAGGGCCAAAGCAATGCGCCTGCCAAAAGCAAACTGGTCGCGAGGCTTCGCACGCCGAGGCGCCTCCCATCGATGCGTCCGTTTAGTAGTCCTTGTCGTATAGCGCTGGTCGTTCGTCGGAGCGGGATCACGACCATCCCGACGAGCGATAGCGCCAAAACGGCATCGGCCACGACGGTGAGCCCGAGAGGGCGTAGCGCCGTGCGCAAGAACCACCACACCAAGACGGTAAGCGCCGTGCGATAGATAATCGATGCGAAAGCATAGCCGGCCCAAAGCCAGGGGCGAGCCGGAAGCGGTCCTATCTCAGCATTCTCCGAGTCACCACAGTAACACTGCCGCAGGAGCGTCCCGAGCACAGTCTCGGAGCGCTCCCCTAAATTCGATGTGCCGACAAGGTCTGTGAGGATGAAATAACCGTCGTAGCGCAAGAGCGGGTTACCGTTAAACAGCACCGTGGCCACGGAACAGACCACAACCAGTTGCAGACAGACGTCGTGAAACAGTCCGGGTGCGCTCGCGTTCCACAGCAAGATGGCGACTGCCGCAAGGAACAGCTCGGCGAAGATTCCCGCCGCGCCGACGACAGCCCGCTTCCAGCGCTCGGGAATCATCCAAACGGAAGTGACGTCGCAATAGAGGCAAGGCACGCCCACCAACAGCAGCACGCCGATTTCGCGGCAATTTCCGCCGAGTTTACGGCAGGCCACGGCGTGAGCGAGCTCGTGTATCACTTTGGCGCCGGCAGTGACGAGTGCCAAGCTGAGCAGCATGCTCGGATGAAACGCGGCGGTCGCCGCACGCAATTCCCGGAGCAGCAAGTCGGAACGAAGAACGGCGATGCCGACGGCAGCGACGGCGAGCAGCATCGCAAGCAGGAGGAAGGTGCGTGAAAACATCCAGTCGCAGGCGGGAGCAATGCGCGACAGAATCGGCGCGGGGTCGACTCCCGGCAAGCGAATCGCGAGCGGGTTGAGCAGCGCGCGTCGTCGCGCGGTGCGAGCCGTTTCCGTAGCGCGGCGACGCAGTACCTCGCCTTGTCCGGTCGCGGTGGAAACGAGCAACCCTTGGTGATAAAGTCGCGTCGCGAACTCGTCGAGTTGAGCGTCGTCAAGGCGGCGGGGAGCGAAGGCGCGCTCGTAGCGAGTGCAAATGTCCGTGGGGGAGGAACGTCCGTCGAACTGCCGCAGCAAAAAGTATTCGTCGGCGGATAGTTCGAAATAGCGTGATGCGGCGGGGTCTTCGACGAGCCATGCGGCGGCCGCCGTCGGCGCGGGGCGGATCTTCAAATCGGCGCGACGTGCGAGCCACGGCTGCGATGCGAAAGAGTAAGGCGTCGCGACCGTCGCCATTAGCGCGCTCCGTCGACCGGAGCGAGCTTGCCGGCCGGAGTGATCACCAGCGTTCCTTGCAGGCCAGGCCGAAGCGTTCCGTCGGCATTGGGCAAATCGACCCAAATGCGCACTTGGCCGTTAATCGGGTCGATCTCGGGACTGATAAACGAGAGCTTGCCGGCGACCCGATCCGTCGCGCCGCCTGCGGCGATTTGAAACGAAGCGTCGCAGCCGGGACGCAGCCCCACGGCGTCGGCCGCCGAAACAAACGCTTCGACGCGTAGCGGATCCATGCGCACGATGCGCAACACCGGCATGCCGGGCTCGACCCATTCGCCGACATGTTTGCGCACGTCGACCACCATGCCGGAAGCGGGGGCCGTGATGCGGTGTAGTTCGAGCTTGCGACGTGCCGCATCCAACTCATTCGCTTTGATGCGCGCCGTGAGTTGTGCCTGACTTCGTTCGTGTTCGGCTTGTTGATGTTCGAGCGAGCCCTTATCCGCCTGAAGGCGCAGGCGATCGAGCTCCGATTGCGAAACGCTCTTGGCGTATTTCTCGCCCGACTCGAGGGCGCGCTGCAGTTCTGCCTTGGCGGCGGCGGCGGCCTTTTCGGCGGCGAGCGCTTTCAGTTTGTTGTCTGCTTCGGCGCGAGCGATTGCCGCTTCCGTTTCGGCCTTGGCGACGGCGAGACGAGCGTCGGCATCGTCCATGACGCCCGCAACTTGACCTGCTTTGACGACGTCCCCCTCGCGAACGTTCATTGTCGCCAACACGCCCGCGCTGCGTGCCGGGACTTCGATTTGTTCGCTGAGCGTCACGACGGCGTCAGGCACATGAAGCGAAGCTGGTTCGGCGGCGGCGGCAGTCGCGGCGAGAAACGATAACGACCAAACGGCCGGCGAGAGCGTCAGGTACAATCGGCGGGTCGAAGGCGAAATCATGGTTAGAACCACCACCGAGTTCGCAGATAGTAGAGAAGGTCGCGCGTCGACACGCTGCCGAGCGAACTGGAACCGCAATCGATCTTGGCAGAAACAGATGTGCCCGGGCGACGGATTTCATCGGCTACATCGGCGCGATGGAACTCCGCGATGCCGGCCAAACGCGTACCTTCGTCAGCCGATGTTTCAGCCGCTTCGGCTAGGCGAACGAGTTTGCCTATGTGCGTTTGCTCGGGCCGTGTGGCGACGACGAACTCCACGACCGGCGGTTCCGCACCGCCGCGAAGCGCGCGGGCGACGTCGTCGTACCCTTGTTGTGGTACGTCAAGCTCCAAGGTCCAAGGCCCGGATTCGTCGGCAATGTGTAAAAGTGCGTCGCCCCGAGCAACCGGACGACCTGCCAGCAACCGTTCGGGGTCCCAGGTCGTTACGCGTCCGGCTATCGGAGAACGTACGATGAGTTCCGATTGCTGTAGTGTGAGAAGCCGAAGCTGCTCCTGAGACCCGGCGATTGCTTGCTTGAGCTGTTCTTCTTCCGCGGCAAGTTCTTGGCGACGGCGACGCTCGACGGCATCCGCAGCGGTGCCCGACGTACGATTCGCGCGCAAGGCCGAAAGACGACGTTCAGCGGTTTGCAACTCGCCTAACACGCGCGCCTGTTCGAGTTCTAATTCCGGCTTGCGAAGGCTCAGGAGCGGCATCTCGGCCGTGACGAAATCGCCGTGCCGGACGAGGATCTCTTCGACGATGCCGTCGAGCGGGGCGTAGATGTCGCGCCGTGCGCTGGGCTGCAATTTGCCGGCGGCTTCAACCGTAAGACGGGCCGGGATGAGGAAAGTGGCGCCGCAAAGCAAAGCGACGGCGGCGCAGGCGGCGGCAGCCTTGCCGAGGCGGCGCGATACGACGTTACGGTTGTTGGATAGTGCCCGCCAAAAGCGCTGCAACGGTATTCGTTCGATTTCCAGCGCGTTGGCGAGGGCGACGCCGGTATGGCGACGGAGAGTCTCCAGTCGCTCGGCGAGCAAGGAGTCGTCGGAGAGGCCCGACGTTTCGGGGCCAAATTGCTCGAGGACCAACAAGCCGATCGGCGATTCGATTGCTTCCGAAGCGCGCTCCAGGATCGCGATTTCAAGCGATCGAGGCTCGGCGGCCTCGACGTAGTCGGCCAGGGCTTGTGCTACTTGCGGCGCCGGGGGAGACGTCGCTTGATCTGGATAGCGCAACGGGCGACGTTGCGCTGCGACCAATGTTGCGAGTTGTTCGAGTTTTCGGACACTTTCTGCGCGGCGATCGACGGATTCCACGCCGCCGACGGCCAACAGGCGGGCCGCCTTGTGCTCCAGGGAAAGTACTGCGACGCGATCCACGTTACACCAGCGGCGACCTTCGTGAGCCGCCGCGTAGGCGACTGCGCGAACGTCGATTTCCGCATGCAAAGCGGTGAGCAGGGCTTCTAACTCGCCGGCTTCCGCCGCGCGTCGTTGGAATAAAGCGCGCTGACGATTGCGATGATAATCAGCCGTGAGATCGGCAATGGTCGCTAAGAGGCGCAGTGCCCCGCGCCGCGCATCAGGCTCTAAGTTGGGGCGTTGCTCGACAAGAATCACTCCCAACGGGGCGTCGTCGACGACGAACGGTTGGACAAAAAGTAAAGAGTCGGAGCAGTTGGGCGGGAGTGAACGATCGTCCGATTCCGCATCGGGCGCTAGCGCCAATGCCTCGCAATGCGACAACGCCCAATCGACCGCCGGAGCGAACCGTTGAAAGCGCGTCGGATCGTCTGAGGGGGGCCCGTGCGAATCGGCGGTAAAGTGCGCGCGAAGCAAAGCGCCGCTCGGCTCGGCTTCCCATACGCACGCGCCACGGGCCGCGAGCGCCTCGATGACGCGTCGCAACATTTCGCGATAGAACGTCTGTGGCGCCGCAGATGTACGGCTCCACACCACCAACTCATCGATGAGGTGGTCGAGAGCGTCCCAGGTGCCGGCGGTGCCTGCGTGTTCGAGGGGAGGAAGCATAGCCTCTCAGTATATCCTCGCAGGCATTTCTTCCCGCATGCTTTCGCGCGTTCGATGAGTGTGAAGCCCCTGGAAAACGGCAGCTGGCATTGGCAATTTGCGTCGACCTTTCTGAATTTGACGAAATTAATGCTTATGTCGATCGTGCGGTCCGATGAATCCCCTAGCGCATGAAATGCGTAAAAGTCGACCAACGCCGACGCTGCTTTCATTCAGGGCGCCCAAGGACGAGAATCTTGAACTGGAAACAAGACGCACGACGCAGAATCGTGGTGATTGGGGCGATCGTCGCCCTATTGCCCGGCTGCAATACGCGCGAAAATCTCCAGAGCCGGTTTTCGTCAATCCATAACGCGGGTTGGCGTGCGACGGCGACGACCATCGAATACGCGGATGTCCGTACGCCGACGAGTGATGATTTGCTCTCCACGCCGGCGCCGCTGTCGTTGGCGAGCGTCGAGCCGATGAACTTCCGCGACCTGTCGCTGGAAGAAGCCATGCGAATCGCGCTCGCCAATGCCAAAGTACTGCGAGATCTCGGCGGGCAGATGTTGCGATCGCCGCAGGCGTATAGTTCGGTTTACAACCCGGCAATTCAAGAAACCGATCCGCGCTTCGGGCCGGAAGCGGCCTTGAGCGCGTTCGACACGTCGTTTGCAAGCTCGGCGTTCTTTGAGAAAAACGATCGCGCGCTGAACAACCAATTCTTCGGCGGCGGCACGCGTCTTTTGCAACAAGATGCGTACGTGTTTCAGAACCAGCTCACGAAGCGCACCGCCGACGGAACGCAACTCAGCGTGCGAAACTTCACCGACTACGACGCGAACAATGCGCCGGGCAATCTCTTTCCCAGCGCATGGAACTCCAATATCGAAACGGAATTCCGCCATCCGCTGTTGCAGGGCGCAGGCGTCGATTTCAACCGCATTGCCGGGCCCGGGGCGACGCCGGGCGTTTACAACGGCGTACTCATCGCGCGGATGAACACCGACGTAAGCCTCGCCGAATTGGAAACCGGCGTGCGCGGGCTACTCAGCGAAACGGAAAACGCTTACTGGGATCTCTATTACGCCTATCGCGATCTCGACGCCAAGCTGGTCGCTCGCAACACAGGCTTAGAAACTTGGCGTAAAGTGCGCTCGTTGTACGACACCGGTCGTCGGGGCGGTGAGGCGGAAAAGGAAGCTCAGGCCCGCGAGCAGTTCTTCCGCTTCGAAGAAGAAGTGCAAAACGCGCTGGCCGGCACTCCGCTCGACGGTACGCGCATGAACAACGGCTCCAGCGGCGGCACGTTTCGCGGCAACGGCGGCGTGCAGGTTTGCGAACGCCGACTACGCTTGCTGATCGGACTTCCGATCGGCGACGGCGAACTCCTGCGTCCGCTCGACGAGCCGACGACCGTACCCGTGAAATTCGATTGGCAGCCGCTCGTGGCCGAGTCGTTGGCGCGACGCGTCGAACTGCGTCGGCAACGGTGGATCGTCAAACGCCGCGAGTTGGAGCTCGTCGCCTCGCGCAACTTCCTGTTGCCGCAGCTCGATACGATCGGTCGTTATCGGTGGCGCGGTTTCGGCGACGATCTTGCCGGCGGACCGCCGATTCCGTTCGGTTCGGCGTTAGACACGCTCTTCGGCGGCAAATTCCAAGAATGGCAACTGGGCGCCGAGCTCAACGTGCCGCTTGGGTTCCGTCGCGGTCATGCCGCCGTGAAGAGCGCGCAGTGGCAGCTCTCGCGCGAGCGGGCGCTGCTGCATGAAATGGAACGGCAAGTCGTCCACGACTTAAGCACGGCCGCGGCCGAAGTGGATCGAACGCAGTTCGTCGTCCAGACGACGCTCAACAGACGCACGGCCGCATTTCAACAAGTGATGGCGACCCAAGCCGCGTTCGATGCCGATCAAGCGACGCTCGACTACTTGCTCGAAGCGCAGCGCATGGCCGCCGATGCCGACATTCGCTTCCATCGGGCTCGCGTCGAACACGCAATCTCCCTGAAGAACGTGCAGTTCGAAGCCGGGACGCTTCTGCAGTACAACGGCGTCGACATGGCCGAAGGGCCTTGGGCCGAGAAAGCCTATCTCGATGCGCCGCGTAACTCGCGATCGCTGCTCAAGGTCGGGCCGATTAACTACATTCTGTCGCCGGGCCGAAAAGTTACCGGTTCTCAGGCGATGTTGTTGCCGGTATTGGAAGAAGTTCCGGCCGCGAAGCCGGTCGTGCAACCGGCGCAGTACGAAGAATCCGTTGCAAACGTTCAACAGGCCGCTAACGTCGAACCGTCGGCTGTACCCGAACCGGCTAAAAGCGTCGGGCGACCCACCGTCGCCGCGTCTGCCGTATCCGGCGAATGGAAGCACATCACCGGTCCGGCCCCGTCTGTTCAATTGGAGCCCGCGGCAGAACAAGCGATCGTTGCCCTGCCGCCCACCACGGCGCCGGCTTCGCCTCCGCCGGCCGCACCGGTAACTCTGCGCGTCGGCACGCCGCTTCTGGAGCTCACGCCCCCCGCCGCGCCGACGGAAGGCGACAACCTGCACTAGCGCCGGAGGACGGCGACTTCACAGGCGGCCTCTCGACTTCGGCATCTTGATCGACGAATATGGCGAACCTACGTTCGTCGTTTCGCATCAAGCGTCTCCGTCGGAGGTCATCGCGTGTCGCATGCCTGTTGTCTGAAGAGCCTTTTTTGCTCGGCGGTTTTGCTGAGCTGCTGCTCGTCTCCCGCTGCCGTCGCAGCCGAAGACTCCGCCGGTGCATCTGCATCTTCGCCGTGGGCCGAGCAAGCGGCCGCCGACGCCAAGCAAGATCGCACGACCGTGATCTACGACGGCGTCACGCCGAACAAGATGGTCTGTGATACGACGCTCCGCGAACTCCCCGACGGATCCTGGGTCCTCTTCTTTCTCGCCGGCGGCGATACCGAACCTTCCCCCAAGAACTACACCGCCGTGAGTCGCAGCACCGATCAAGGCCGCACTTGGTCGAAGGCCGAAGCCTTTGACACCAGCTTCCCGCGCGAAGGGAAGACGATCGGCCAAGGCCCGACGGAACTACTGATTCGCAACGGCCGAACGACACTCTACTTTTCGACGCACTCGAAGCACTGGAGCCACGACTGGCGTAGCTGGTCGATGACGAGCGATGACTCCGGCCGCACCTGGACGAAGCCCGTGCCGATGCCGGGCCGGTTGCAGAACCGGACGTTTATTCGCAACCATATCGTCTGCAAAGACGGCCGGATTATGTTGCCGTTTCAGCACTACATCGGTCCGGAAGACGAACAGAAGTTGCCGCCGCTGGAACGCAAGTTTACGAACCCGCGCAACGGCGTGCTCATCAGCAGCGACGAAGGGAAGACGTGGAGCGAACACGGTAACATTCGCCTGACGGAAAACGACAAGTACTTCGGTTGGGCCGAGAGCAACATCGTGGAACTGAGCGACGGCCGCATCGCAATGATCATCCGAGGCGACAAACTCGGCGGCGTGCTCTACTACGCCGAATCGAAGGACGGCGGTCTCACTTGGCCGGAATTCGCCGCCAAGAGCGATATTCCCAATCCCGGCTCGAAAGCAACGCTTTACTCGCTTGGCGGCGACACGGTGGCGATACTGCACAACCCCAATCCCGCGCATCGCAGCCCGATGGCGCTGTGGATCAGCTTCGACGGCCTCAAGACTTGGCCCTATCGGCGCGTATTGCAACAGGAATCGTGCGACGGTCCGAAGGGTCGCATGAACTACCCCGACGGCTTCGTGACGAAAGATCGCCAGTGGCTCCACTTCGCGTTTGACGATAACCGACATCGGGCCGTGTACTACGGCGCCAAGTTGCCGCCGTTGCCGGAGGAGAAAAAGTGATGGCTGTTCCGTTCCGACTCTCGGCATTCGCCGTTGTCGCGCTAGCCGCTGCCGCCTGCTCCGTCGCGCGCGGCGACGATCTCGAAGCCCGTGCCGCGAAAGGGGTCGAGCAAGCTCATGCGGAGATCTGGCGTCGATTCGTCGATCCGCACAACACGGTGCTCGACTACACGGATCTCGACGGCAAATACTTGCGACCCTCGCCGCAAGATTGCCGCGAAATGAAGCCGAGCGCATTGAGTTGGGGCGTCCCCGTGGAAGACGGCCCGATGTTCAACGGATTGTATCTCGACGGGGCGATCAACCGTTGGAAGCGCACGCGCGATCCGGCCGACTTGGCGAAAGCGCGCAGACTCGTCGACGGCTTGCTCTTTCTTGCCTCCCTCGGCAAGACGCCCGGCTTCATCGCGCGCGGCGTCGCCGACGACGGCGTGACGACCTATCCGATGGGCTCCAACGATCAAACGACTCCCTGGCTCTACGGCATCTGGCGTTACTTGCAGGAAGACGTTCCACAGAGCGACGAAGAGCGTCAGAGGCTCACGAAGCGGTTCTGCGAGATCATCGACGTCTTAGAGAAGTGCGACTGGCGGATGCCGTGTGACGGCGGACCGTCGACGTATCGCGGCAACTTCAATACGCCCGGCTGGGAAGGCGCGCCGCGGCGGTTGTTCGTGTTGAAAGCCATGCATGGACTAACGGGCGAAGCACGGTGGGACGAACTCTATCGCGCCGCGCTGGTCGAGAGAGTCGGCGAGAGCCAAAGAACGCGGCTGGAAATTTGCCGCACCGGATTGGTATTCGATCCCGGCCAAGGCCCCCGCCATTCCTGGACCGGCAGCGTCGGCGTGACGGCGCTCCGAGCACTGTGGGAGTTGGAAACGAACGATGCGTGGAAGGCCGCCTACGCCGAAGGATTGCGCCACAGTGCGGAACTCTCGGCCAAGAGCCTGCCGCTGATCGAGAAGTTCGATGTCGACGGCAAGGAGCACTTCGAGCAAAACTGGCGCATCATGAACGAGGCTTGGAAGCCGCAGCACAGCGAAGCCGAAGCGGTCGCCGTGGCCGTCGCCGGGCTGCGCGTGCAAGGTCGCGCTTCGCCCCGGTTGCATCTGGAAAAAGACTATATGCGCGAGCCGGTCTTCGCGGCTTGGGTCGTTACGCTTTGTCCGGACGAGGCCTATGTGCGGACCGAGCGCGCAGCGATTCTCCGCGTCCTGGCCCATTATCGCTACGATCGACTGCACCTTTCGCAGTTCTTCCCGGCCGAATCGGCCTGGTTTCGCTTGCCGCCCAAATAAGGCCGAGCGAAAGGACGTAGACTCCACGCGGAACGACAAATCTCCGGCGACGGGTACACAACGCCGGCTCAATGTCAAGCAACTCTTGTGCGGTGAGAAAATCGCCGTTGTCGCGCTACTGGCAATCGTGCGCACGCCGCTCGTATAATCGAAGCATCGCATCTCTCACTCGCCCCGACGTCGGGCGCGTTCGTGCCGAAGGATTCTGTATGCCTGTGCAAATGGAGCTGTCGAGGATCGTGATCAGCGAGATCAACGATCAACAGGTCATTTTCCTCAAGGAGGTCGACGGCGAACGCTCGTTTCCGATCTTGATCGGCATTTTTGAGGCCACGAGCATCGATCGCTGCGTCAAGGGCGTGCCGAAACCGCGACCGTTGACGCACGATTTGATCGTCAGCGCCGTGCAAAACCTTGGCGGCGAATTTGAGAGCGTGATGATCACGGAACTCAAGGACCACACGTACTTCGCACGCTTGCGCGTGAAGCAGGACGGCGAAGTGGTCGAAATCGATAGCCGACCAAGCGATGCGATCGCCGTGGCGGTTACTTGCGATCCGCCGTTGCCGATCTACGTCTCCGAAGACGTATTGAACGAAGTGCTCGGTGAAAACTAATCGCGATCGCTGTGAGAACTGGGCGAGCGTCGAGCCGTAAGGCCGACGTGTCGCTAGATGGATGGAAGCAAATTATGCGTACGGCTCTGCTCGTCATTGCCGCAATGTGCCTGTCGTCGCCTGCCCATGCCGACGTCATGCTGGGCACCGACACGCATGTCGTTTTCGCGACCATCGAGGAAGGGAAAGCAGCGCTGAGCAAACGCGACGTCTACTTGGATCGGCTCAGTAAGCTCGACCTTGCCGTTCGACTGCGGACGTCGAAAAACATGAGCGTTGACGACTACGTCGCCGTGGCGCGCTTGAGCGTGCTGCCTTGGAGCGACGAAGAGCAGGCTCGCATCACGAAGATTCTCACCGGCATGCAAGAGCGCAGCAAGAAGTACGCTCAGGCTTTGCCGAAGCGCGTCCTCCTGATCAAGACGACGGGCGACGAAGAGAGCGGTGCCGCTTATACGCGCGACGACGCCGTCGTCTTGCCGCAAGGGCGGTTGAAGTCCGACGATGCCGGTGTGGAGAAGTTGATCTGGCACGAATTGTTTCACGTACTCTCGCGGCACAATCCGGAGCTAAGGGATCGCCTTTACGCGACGATCGGTTTTGAGCGGTTCCCGGAGTTGGCGTTGCCGGAGGATGTTGCCGAACGCAAGCTGACGAACCCCGATGCGCCTTACCACAAGCACGCGATTCAGCTGAAAGTCGACGGGGAGCCGGTTTGGTGCATTCCGATTTTGTTGTCGACGCGGGGGCAAGCCGAAGCCGGTGACGGAGCTCCGTTTTTCCAGCACTTGGAATTGAAGCTGTTGTTGGTGGAGCGCGATGCGAAGTCCGGCGCGTTGCGAGCTCTTGCCGATAAGACCGGCAAATCGCGGCTCACGGCACTCTCCGCCACGCCCGACTTCTTTGAGAAGATTGGGCGCAATACCACTTACATTATCCATCCGGAAGAGATCGTAGCGGACAACTTCGCCTTACTGGGAATCGGAGCGCCGGACGTCGAATCGCCGGAGTTGCTCGATAAAATAAAGGCCGTGTTGGCGTCGCCCGCATCCGCACGGTGATTCAAACGGGGGGCTTGGCCGCCGCGGATCGTCGTCATGGCCAATCGGCACAACCGCTACGTACGGCATCTGCCGCGCGTCGTTGCCTGAAGTGATCAAAATGCGACCTAGCTTTGAATGCCTTCGAAGCAATGAGCAGATTGGGCAAGGTCGCTGCGATGAATACTCTCGTCACGTTCAATCCCGTTACGGTTGGCCCGAACGACACTCTCGCGCACGTGCTGCGCTTGATGGGCGAGTATGAAATGCACCACGTCCCCGTGGTGGGCGACGATTTCCAATTGCTCGGTATCCTCTCCGACATGGACGTGAGTCGCTACATGACGGAGCAGCCGTCAGGCGTCGAGGGCGCTGGGTGGGATGACGCCTGCGGACTTCCGGCGGCCGGCGTGTTGATGACGCGCGACGTCGCTTCGGTCGACGAAGAGTTTGCTCCGCTTGTCGCCCTTCAGACGATGCTCAAGCGACATGTCCACTCGATCCCCGTCACTTCGCAAGGCCGGTTGCGCGGGATTATTACTTCGCGTGACTTCCTCCGGGAGTTTGCCGAGCATGCTCCGCGGACGGCCCGTTGCCCCGTCGCGAAGATCATGAGCGCGTGGCGGCCGACGATCCGCCACGATGCCGCGCCGCAAGAAGCGATCGAACTATTGGAACTGCACCAAACTCGCTATTTGGGCGTAACCGACGGCGTTCGGGCCATCGGCGTGCTCTCGCAGCGACAATTGGGGGGCGCTCGACGCCTCGAACTTGTCGGAGAGGATGACTCGTCGGACAACCTGATGATTGAAAACACGAGTAACTCCGTCGGTTCGCTCTTGCCGCAAAACCACGCCGTGATCGAACCGCTTCGTACCTTGGCGGATGCCGCGGCGCACCTGGCCGCAGGCAAGTCCGACGGACTCGCGGTGGTCGAACCGTCCGGCAAGGTCGTCGGCATGCTCACGGCTACCGACTTATTGCGCGCGATGAGTCTTGAACTGGCCCGGCACGCCTAGGCGGAATCCGTCGGAGTTCGAACGGGCATAGGTCCTGTCGATCGGGCACGCCAGGCTGTGTCGTCGCCGCACATCAAGCAACTTTGGTGCGACAAGTTGTCGTTATTTGCATTCGCGAAAAATTCGCGGAACCTCCGACCAATAGCCGTGTTGTATCCCATGAGTCGCCACAGCTAAGCTGAGGGGTGGCGGGGCCCATTGCTCGCGGCGCGATGCGACGAGGGGCGGGTTTGCACGTTCGCTCGAATCTCTTCGATTCCTGGAGTCGAGTGTATGCAACGTAACGCTCTCTTCGACGACAAGCTCGTCGCCGTGTTGTTCTTACTGCTCGCATCGACGGGATTCGTCGGTTGCGAGCCGCCGCCGGTCGCGGAGAAAAAGCCGGATCCGAAGCCGGTGGCACAAGCCAAGGCTTCACAGCCGCAATTTGCGCCGCGCGCAACGCCGAAACCGACACCCACGGCAAAACCGACTGCGACGGTCGTGGTCGTGGCGCCTCCTCCTCCGCCTCCACCTCCCAAGCGTTTGGAATTTGAAGAGGTCGCGCTGGCCGGCAATCGCAAGGTTACGCGTGACATGATTCGGCCCAATCGGGGGCGCATCGTGCAGATGTTCCCGACGACAAACACGACCTATTACCTCGATGCCGATCCGAAGGATGATTTGCTGCGCGGAGTCTTCGGCTTTAGTTCCGACGGCAAACTGGAAGGGGGCGCCATTTCGTATCAGGCCGACCACGTGTCGCCGCGCTTCATCGCGCAGTTTCACGCGACTCTGCGAGACGGCAATTTTTGGGGGTACTCGACCGCGGGCGAGTTGGAATACTGGGCCGAGTTTCGCAAAGGGCAGCACGAGGGCCTCACGGTGCTCGTCAAGAAGCAAGCACCGGTGCTGGTGCAAGAGTGGCGCGGCAACGTGCTCAAGGCGCAATATCTGGTCGAACTCGTCGACAACAAACAGTTCGTCGCGCGTGAGATGAAGCCTTCCGACGCCGCGGTCGACAAGTCGATGCAGGAACTTTCGGCGGAACTTAAGCGGATTGAGGAACGCTATCTGGAAGAAGAAAAGGCGCATCGCCGGCACTTCGTCGAATACTACCGCGTGCGGAGTGATTTCGACGAGTACGTGCGACTGACTCGCACCGTGGCTGCGAGTTCGCCCGGCAAACGCGAGGAACTGCGGAAACATCAAGAGTTTGTCGACCGCGAACGCCGCTTGTTCGAACGGTGGCAGCTCGGATTCTGGAAAACGCCGCTCTAAAAGGTTCGCGGCAGGTGCACGTTGCTCGTCGCTTGCGGCCTGCCGTTGGCGCGCGGCGCGCGTTGGCGCATGATGTTGCGTGGTCGCACGCCCCGCACCCTTCACCCGCCCCGGCGCTTCCTCATGCAACATTCCGTATTTCGCTTGCTTCGGCCGGCGCTTCTGCTCGCGGCTCTTGCGGTAATCGGTCAGCCGCCGGTATCGGCCGCCGAAATTCGCGTCGCGACCTGGAACGTCCACGAAGGTTTCACGCCGGCCGGAATCGCCGAGCGCAAGGAGCAACTGCGCGAGTTTGCGTCGGCGGTGCGCCCGGACGTATTGATCCTGCAAGAAGTGGTGACGCCCGCCGTGGCGACGGCCGTGCGCGATGCCATGGGGCTCGACGGCTACTATGTCGCCTGTTCGAACTTCAACCCGAGCGACGAGCCGGACTTTACGGCGTTGGAAGTCGCGGTGCTGAGTCGCTGGCCGCTGACGCAAGTGATTGAGTACGATCCGACGCCGGATAATGATTTGGCCGACGGCGATCCGGACGAGTTGCCGATTGCCGCTTCGCTCAAGCTCGGATTGCCTGCTCCGGCCGATCTGCTGGGAACGCGCGGCTTCCTCTGGGTGCGAATTGCCGACGTGCGATTGACCGTGGTGGGCGTGCACTTGAAGTCGTCTCGCGGCGTTGACGGCGAGGCCGATCGCGAAAACGCCCGCCGCCGAGAATTCGTCGCCGCCGCGGTGGCCGAATCGGTCGCTCAAGACATTCGGTTGTTTCCCGATCACACGGCCGTGGTCGGCGGTGATATGAACGTCGGGCACTCCGACCCGAAGAACGGTCGCGATCTTGCCCGCGACGATCTCGCCACGACGGCGACCACGGACGGTTACGACGAAACGCACGCCATCCTGCTCGAACTGGGCGGAGTGCGGATGACCAATCTTATGCGGCACATTTCCGAGACGACGTTCCCCACGTTCCCCAGCACGCCGATCGACAACATGTATGTTGCCGGCGCTGCCGCCTCGCGATTTGCACCAGCGACGATGTCGGCGGATACGTACGGCTCCGACCATCGACCGGTGGTGTCGTCGGTGAAACTTGATTTCGCGCCGACATCACCCACGCCGGCACCGGGCGCGTATCTCGTGCCGACGGTCCGGCCGCGACCGGCGACGTCGACGAAGCGGAGCGGGGCGCCGAAGTCCGTCGCCGAACTCGGGCCGCCGGTCGCCGTGGCGCTGGCCGATGTCGCCGCGAATGTCGGCAAGCATGCAAGCGTGGACTTTGTCGTCCTCTCCGGCAACAAATTAGAGAACGGCCGGATGGCGTTCCTCAATGCAAAGGAGAACTTTCGCGACGCCGACAATTTCACGGTGGTGATCAATACCGAAGGTCTCAAGAAATTCCAGGCTGCGGGCATCTCCGACCCGTCCGAACACTTTCGCGGCAAACGCATCCGCGCGACCGGTGTTATTGCCGATCGCTCCGGAGCACGACAGATCATCGTGAGCGATCCCGCTCTGGTCGAACTATTGCCGTAATTTCCGATGGATTCAAATATTTTGAGCTCTCCGGCGAATGACTGGGGAGTGCGAACGCACGCTGGCTGATGTAGCTCAGGATTCGACACCGGTTCGGGCGTCCGGTATTATCCGCGTGCGTTTTTTGCGGCGATGACGCCGACTCTCGCGCCCCACACAATCCGCTTTGATGAACGACGGAGGCTCTCATGCATGCCGGAATTGGTGCCATGGAAGCGATTCTCTTGATCGCGATGATGTTCGGCGGCGGAACGGCTCTTTCTCCGCTCGGTGTGCCGCTTCCGCCGGATGTCGGCCTGCAGTCGACGGCCCCCGAAGACTGTCTGATATATCTCAGCTATGCAGGCCAGGGGAACGCGGAGCCTGGCAGCAAGAATCAGGTCGAGCAGTTACACGCCGAGCCGGAGATTCAAGCTTTCATCGCCGAAGTCGATCGTCTCGTTCAAGAGGGGTTGAAGCACATCCCCGCCGATGACGAAAAAGAGCGAACGCTCGCCCGGGCGCTGCCTGTGATCGTTCGCACCTTGTTGTTGCGACCTCACATTCACTACGTAGCCGACGTGGCGGTGCCTCCGCAACAACCGAGCGGTCACGCGGGCATCGTGGTCAACGCGGGCGACAAGTCGAAAGCGTTTGTTGCGGCACTGGAAGAGTTGGAATCGCTGTACCTCGCGGAAGTGCCGGCCAATCAAGCGGTCGAGCGGTCGGAGGTCGCGGGGGTGACGATTCGTCGATTACCGACGCCGCCCCAAGTGCCGCCGGTCGCCTGGGGAGTGAAAGGCGACTACGTTTTCTTGGCACTGGGAGAAGGGGAAGCAGCTCGGATCGTACAGAGCCTGGCCGACCAAAAGGGACCGCCGAAATGGCTTGCCGAATTAGAGAAGGAACTTGAGATTGCGCGCCCCGGCGCCTTGGCATATTTGAACACCGCGGCAGTGATCAAAACGGCTGAGCCGCTGTTTCCACTGATCGGCGCCGATGCACCTCCGCCGCTGCGCGACATCGGCAAACTGCTGGATGCGACCGGGCTGCGGCACTTACGCCACGTTGCCTTCAGTTCCGGCCTCGGTGAGGAAGCTGCGGTCACGAAAGTTTCGATCGGCCACGACGGCAAAGCGGAGGGGTTGCTGGCGCTGGCGGGAGGCAAGCCTCTGACGACGGACGACTTTGTCAAGGTGCCCGCCACGGCGGAGTTCGCCGGCGTGGGTCGATTTGACCCTCAGCGTGCTTATGAAGTCGCGATGAGCGTCGTCGAGCGCATTGATCCCGATGCACGAGTCGCGGCCGAGAAGCAACTGGGCGAAGCGCAGGACCAACTCGGCTTCAGTGTGGAAGAAGAACTACTGGCCGGGCTGGGAGATACGTGGTCGATCTACAACAACTGTGAAGAAGGGGGGCTGCTCTTTACCGGACTTTGTCTCACCGTTTCGGTGCGCGACCGACCCAAGCTCGAAAAAGTGATCGATCAGGTTTTGCGCCTGGCCGAGAAGGAATCTCGCGGCAACAGAGACGAAAAGATGTTTGCCGTCAGGAAAACCCCTGCCGGAGAGCGAACGATTCAGTATCTCCAAATCGCCGGGCCTTCTCCTGTGGCCCCGGCGTGGTGTTTAGACGGCGATTCCTTGGTCATTGCATTGTCGCCGCAGATGGTGCGCGCACATCTCACGCGCTCTGCCGACCAAAAGACGCTGGCGAGCCTGCCGCTCATTCAAGCTCGGCTGGCTTCTGGCGACGTTACCAGCCTGACGTATCAGAACACGCAATTGGGACTTCAAGCGATTTACTCATATGCGCAATTTCTGGTGACAGCGGGGGCGGGCATGATGGAGAAAGAGACGGGAATTCAAGCCGACTTGGCGAAGTTTCCTTCGTTGGGTTCTATTAGTCGCCATATGCGCCCGAGTGTGCACGTAACTCGGAATACGAAAACCGGTATCCTCATGGAGACGTATGCTACGGGCCCGTCGCTCGATGTGCTGTCGGCACCGATGATAGGAATGTTTTTCGGCACGGTCGCACCGGCCGTCGCCCAGGCCCGCTTTGCGGCGCAGGAAGCGGTCGCGATGAACAACATGCGACAAATTTCGTTGGCGCTGCTTTCGTACGAGGCCGAGCACGGCCGCTTTCCTAAGAACATTGTCGACGCCGACGGCAACGCCATCCTCAGTTGGCGCGTCGCAATTCTGCCTTACTTGGATCAAGCGGCACTTTACGAAGAGTTTCATCGCGACGAACCTTGGAACAGCGCGCACAATGCAAAGTTGCTGGCTCGCATGCCGCCGAGCTTTCAGCATCCGTCAGAGAAGCTAGAAGCGGGTAAAACGCTCTACCAGCTTCCCACCGGAGCCGGCACGCTCTTTGACGCTCGCGAAGTGCGTCTGGCGGATCTTCAAAACGCCGGGGTGCGAACGACGCAAGCTGCAATGGTGTTGGAATCAAGCGTCGCCGATGCGGTCGCTTGGACGAAACCGAGCGACGTAAAGTTGGACCTGCAAAGTTTCGTCGACAAGCTGTTTCGCGATCGTCAAGGCTTCACCTCGATCGCTCGCGCCGACGGCAGCGTTCAGCGACAGTCATTGGCGGATCGTAAGGAACTCGAGGACGTCTTGTTCCCTCGCTAGTCGAGGCTCACCATTGCCGACAGGATGCTTGTCGCTTCAGAGGCAATAAATTCCGCGGCACCCCGGTTTTCGACCGTGCCGACGGCGTATTCATTACAGGCAGTCCGAACAACGCATTGTTTACCGGGTAACGTTGTCCTAAACTTACGCATGGGTACAGGAGCGGTGTCGGCGGCGCCGCGCAGCGTGGTCTACGACCGGCGAGTGCGCTTGATATGGAAAATAAGGGAGTGTGGGGCGTCACGAACGCGGAATTAGAATCCGCGGTGGCGGCCGTCGATTCGACGGCTTTCATGGTGCCGGCGCGAATTATTCGCCGCGTGCTCCGGCACGATCGCGGCCTCACCGAGTCGGGACTTCGCTTGCCGCATCGGAAGACCTATTTCGTCGGCCGTGAGGCGCTGCTGCAAATCGTCGAGCCGTCGGAGATCGGCGCGGCAAGCGTCGACGACGTTCCCGAGACGTCGATTCTCCTGGCGCGTCCGGAACCGGAACAGCTGTCGGCAATCACGCGACCGCGCGTTCTGTTGAAGTATTGGCGGCTACTCTACCACGCTCGCGTCCATGTCGAGCTTGAACGTAAGATCGCCGACGGCCTTCTCACGTCGGCGATGGTGCAAGAACGCGTTGCCGTAATCGGCCGACTGGAGTTCGAAGAAATCCGTAGCGTGCTCAAGCAAGAGAGCCTGCTGCTTCCGCCGGTGGACGACACGTCGATTTACGTCGAGTTTGTCGCGGTCTATTTCGAGCTAAAGTTTTTCGCGCCGCGACTCTTGGCCGACTACTTCCCGTCGATTCGCGACTGGTCGGTGATCGACGCACTCGTCGAGCGTGATTTTGCGGGCCGCGATTGGTTTGCAAACACGCGCTTACCCGGCAGCCCGGAGCCGCACGAACAGACAATTGAAGACGAGGAGTCGCTCACGGAACGCCGAGCCGATCCGTCGGCGACCAATCCGCGTAAACAATCCGATCGTCTCTATTGTCGCTTGATGAATTTGGCGGACCGAGCGCGTGTGAGCGGGAACGATGTCCGTTCGTCGATCATGCGTTGGTGGGCCGCGCTGCGCATCGGCCCGAAATTGGCCCGAGCCGCGCGCGAGCAGGGGCGCGAAGATCTGCGCCACCTCGCCGAACGCTTGGCGGCTGCCGTCGGCATTTCCGCCGTCGACCGAGCGGCGTGGGGCGACATGCTCGAAGAAATGCTCCCTGTGGCTGCTCGCGGCATCTGGAATGCCGAAGCGCGCTTTCTGTACGACTTGCAAAAGGCCTGCCTCGATCACGAGCAAGGAGTGTTTCAACTCGACGTGATGGGCTGGCTGACGAGCTTCGGCCGCCGCTCTTTGAAACGCGAATTGCCGCATCAACGCGAAGTGCTCATATCCAAGCATCTGCGCGGGGCCCAAGCTCGGTTGCCTTCATTACGAATGCCCGCAATTCGTCGCGAGCAAATGGCCGAGCTTTTGCACGGCGCAGTCGAGCGGGCCGAAGAAGATTTGCGTACGGCGCTGCGCCCGCAGATCGTGGCGGCGCTCGATGAGGTGGGGCTCCGCGCGACCAACCGGCCGGAACAAGTTGCCCGCAAGAAACTGATTGAAGAATTGCTCGACCGTGTCGTCGAACGCGGGTTCTTTAACATGGGGGACGTACGGGACGCCATCTCGCGCAACAATCTCAAGCTGCGCGACATCGTGCAGTGGAGCGAGTTGTGGACCGGCGACGAGGCGTTGCGCGCCGACCATGCGTTGGCAAAGCGACTGGAAGGGGTGTATCGTCGCGGGGAAATCTATCGTCGCGTGCCGCAATGGCTGAGTTCCGCCGCGTTCGGCACCGTGATCGGTCGCCTCCTGACGAAGTATGTCGCCGTTCCCTTCGGCGGCGCCTATATGTTTCTGGTGTTCGCGCATTACATTCTGCTTGAAGCACATCTGGTGGAAGAAACGACCGACTTCCGCACGAAGCCGCTCATTGCGTTGGTCGGCTGCGTCATCATGATGCTCTACTCGCCGACGTTCCGCGCCGGCTGTTGGGAAGTGATCCGCGCCGTCGGGCGACTCATTGCCGATTTGTTCGTCGTTTGGCCGCGGCGACTCATGCAACTGGATCTGGTGCGGCGCTTCATGACCACGGGCGTCTATCGCGCGTTGCAGCAGTTTGTGTTCAAACCGCTGCTGTCGACGATCGTATTGGGGTTGTTGCTCATGCTGTGGCGGTTTCAGCGTATCGGCTGGGAGGGCTGGCTCAGCGTTTTCGTCGTCGCTAACTTCCTCGTCAACTCAAAGTGGGGAAGAGCCGTCGATGAATGGCTTTCCGACCTCGGACATCGCTCGTGGCATCAGCTGCGCATGCGCATCCTTACGACTGTGTTGCATGCGGTCATGGAGTTTTTTCATGAGGCGCTCGAAGCAATGGAGCGCATGCTCTATGCCGTCGATGAGTTTCTACGCTTTCGCACGGGCGAAAATCGTTGGGCGACCGGCTTTAAGGCCGCGGCAGGTTTCATTTGGTACTTCATCAATTACGTGGTGCGGTTCTGTGTGACGCTCCTCATTGAGCCGCAGGTCAACCCAATTAAGCACTTCCCGGTCGTCACGGTGTCGCACAAGATCATCTTGCCGGCGGCGATTCCGGCCGGCGTCGGTCTGCCGTCGCTCTTGGGAGCGCAGTTCATGTGGCTCTTCAATATGCCGGTCGAGTCGGCTAATTGGCTGGCCGGAAGCATCGTCTGGTGCATCCCGGGCATCTTCGGCTACGTGGCATGGGAACTTCGTAACAACTGGTTTCTCTACGATGCCAATCGTTCTGTAAATCTTAAACCGGTGATCGTCGGCCATCACGGCGAGACGACCACGCGTCTGTTGCGCTCCGGATTTCACTCCGGAACGATTCCGAAAACGTTCGCTAAGTTGCGCCGCGCCGACCGTAAGGCATTGGCTATCGGGGCCTGGGATGATTCGCGGAAGTATCGCGACAGGCTGCACGAAGTTCAGGTGGCGGTCGAGCACTTCGTTTCGCGAGAACTTCTGGAAATACTGCGTTTGAGCGCTCATTGCGGGCCGCTCAAGCTCCGGCTCGCCGATGCATCCCTAGGCATCAACCATTTGCGATTGGCCATCGTCGGGGAAGAGCCGTTCGTCGAGCCTTTGATCATCACCTTGCAGGAAAAAGCGAGCTGGCTCACCGCGCGCATGAAATTGCCGTTGTGGTACGAGCGGCTGTCCGTGGAGCAGGTTCGAACGTTGATGTCCGCCGTGTCCGGATTCTATAAGATGTGCGGCGTCGAGTTAGTGCACGAACAAATTGAACAGTGCTTTGCGCCGGACGTACCCCGCTATGATTTTAATGAGCGAGGGCTGCTCGTTTGGCCCGATAAGCAGAGTGAATCGCCTGTCCTTTACGACCTGCGCACGAACGCGGAGCAATCGCAGCTCGTCTCACCGACGGTTCCGTGCAGTTTGCCGACTCTTGATCGACAGCGCCTTTATTTTGCGGCCGCGCCGATCCGATGGGCGCAATGGGTCGATATGTGGGAGCGCGAGAGCAAGCGACTCGACGACGACGCGCCGGGCCGGTCGTTTCATCGGCCTTGGGGCACGACGCTCGAAGCTTCGTAGTTACTTTGGTAATTAGTTGCAGCCAATCTCATGCGGGCTCGCGACACGCAGTGAGGGCAACTCGTTGACACTGGGCAATGAGGGAGTAATGCTGACGCATTCATCCCCTGTACCACTGTCGAACGCCCGCGAGAACTCTCGTCATGCCGCCTGCCTTACGGTGGCTTTTGGCCGCCATTGCGTTGCTCGGATTAGGCCTCGGCCGAATCGCGCCGTCTGGTAGCGACGAAACCTCCGGCTTCCCGCGAGTTCGGGCGACCGAGCCCGGCGACGTCGGCCGAACGTTTCGCACGCTGCACGGCTTTCGCATGGAACTGCTGGCGGCGGAACCTCTGGTCACCGACCCGGTCGCTTTGGAATACGATGAGAACGGTCGGGCTTGGGTCGTGGAAATGCGAGATTATCCCTACACGGATAAATCGACCGACCGGCCCAATGTCGAACGGTTGACTGATCTGCCGCTTGGCCGGGTTCGGATTCTTGACGACACGGACGGCGACGGCAACTTCGACAAAAGCACGGTATTCGCGGAGGACCTTTCCTGGCCCACCGGCCTCGCGCTCTGGAACGGTGGCTGCTACGTGACAGCCACGCCCGACGTGTTGTATCTCAAAGATACCGACGGCGACGGCCGTGCCGACGTGCGACGCAAGGTCTTCAGCGGCTTCAAAAAGCTGAACGTTCAAGCGGTGATCAATAATCCTCGATGGGGACTCGATCACAAGCTCTACTGTGCCGGCGCTTCCAACGGCGGAGAAATTACGAAGCCCGACGAGCCTGCATTTAAGCCGGTTCGCTTCGGTCGCGCAGATTTTGCCTTCGACCCGAACTCCGAGACGTTCGAAGTTCTGACGGGGGGCGCACGCTTTGGGCAGACGTTCGACGACTACGGCAACCGGTTCGTCTGCAACATTCGCAACCCGGTGCAGCACGTTGTTTTCGAGAATCGCTACCTCGCCCGAAATCCGTATCTCGTCGTCACGAATGCCGTGCACGATTGCGCGGAGGCCGGCGATACGCTTCCCGTATTTCGTGCGAGCCCGCCCGAGCCGTGGAGGGCCACACGTGCCGATCGCTGGCGACAAGAGGCCGGCCAAACGTACCCGCGGAGTGAACTTGCCGGCGAAGGCTACTTCACATCGGCGTGCGGCATCACGATCTACCGCGGCTCGGCGTACCCCAAGGAGTTCTACGGCAATGCCTTCCTTGGTGAAGTGGCCGGCAATTTGATTCATCGCGAAACGCTCACGCCCGACGGCGTCACGTTTAAAGCGGCCCGGTCCGACAAGGACACCGAGTTCGTCGCCTCGACAGACAATTGGTTTCGCCCGGTCAATTTCACCAACGCACCCGACGGCACGCTCCACGTATGCGACATGTACCGCGAGACGATCGAACACCCCTGGTCGATTCCCGACGACATGAAGGGGGTGCTTGATCTGGAAAGCGGCCGCGACCGGGGGCGCATTTACCGACTGGCTCCGCCGGGTTTCAAGGCGCCGAGGTCGAAACCGAATCTCGGTGCGGCAAGCCCCGCGCAGCTTGTGGCAACCCTCGAAAACGTCAACGGCTGGTGGCGCGACACGGCCCATCGTTTGATCTTCGAGCGTCAAGATAAAGCCGCCGTCGAACCGTTGCGAAAACTCCTGCGCGAGAGCAAGAGCGAACTCGCGAGAATTCACGCGGTATGGTCGCTAGCGGGTTTGGGCGCGATTGATCAAGAGGACTTGCTTAATACTTTGCACGATCCATCTGATGCCGTACGACGCGCCGGCGTCGTGCTTGCCGAACAGCAGTTGGAAACTTTCCCGGTTGCCAAGCGACGACTATTAAAGATGGCGAGCGCCGGAGAAGAAGGATCGGTCGTTGTTCGATTTCAACTGGCTTTTAGCTTGGGAGCCGCCGTCGGGCCGGACGTCACGCAAGCACTTACGACGCTGGCAAGCGGACTTGACTCTGACAAGCGTGTCGTGACAGCGGTGCTAAGTTCATCGGCAGGTCGAGCAATCGATTTGCTGATTGAAACTAGCGCAAGTAAATCGGCTACTCCAACGCCACTTTCGTCTGAAGTGCGACGTCAACTCGCGTATCTCATCGGCGTCGAAGGCAAGAAGGAATCGATTGAGCGCATGTTCGCGCTTTTCGACTCCGCCGGCACTCGCGGCAACGGGGCCGCCGGAACTGACGAACTGGCTGTCCAAGGGATCAAACAGGTGGAGCAGGCCGGGCTCGGTGATCCCGCGATGCTGGCCGGGCTCTCGGAAGGATTGGCTCGCGACGGAAAGAAGCTCGCAGATTTCGCCGTCAATCCGAAAACTCGCGAGCGGCTGCAGAAGGTGTTCTCTCAAGCTGCGACAACTGCCGCGAATAAGAAGCTTGCCGATGCCGAACGCATATCCGCCGCGCAACTTCTCGCTCAAGGGAATTTTGAAGAAGCACGTGCCACCTTGGAGAAGTTGAAGGATCCGCGAGAGCCGCTTGATATTCAACTCGCGGGAGTGCGCGGAATCGCAGGCTTTCGCGATCTCGAAGTTCCGGGCTTGTTGTTGAAGAATTACGAGATGCTTACGCCGACCGTACGTACTGAGATCATTGAATCGCTTGCTTCACGGCCGGAAAGGGTCGCTTCGCTACTAAATGCCATCGAAGCCAAGCAAATCGCCGCAGTCGATGTGCCGATCGCTCGCCGAGCGTTGTTGATGAAGTCGAAAGATCCGATGGTGGCCGCGCGGGCGGTTAAGTTGCTGACGCAGTCGGTCGGGAAGCGAGCCGACATCGTTGCCAACTATCGCCCCTCGCTGCAACTTGCCGGCGACGCCGGTCGCGGGCACGAGGTGTATCGCCGCGAATGTAGGACGTGCCATCGCTTGCGCGAGGAAGGGTTTGACGTCGGCCCCAATCTGGCGACGATTCTTCATCGCTCGCCCGACGAATTGATGACGCACATTCTCGACCCGAACCGTGAGGTGTCGCCGAACTATTTGGAATATGCCGTGGTGCTGGACGACGGCCGCACACTTACCGGACTCATCGCTGAAGAAACGGCCACGAGTCTTACTTTGCGAAAGGGGGAAAACGTTCGACAAGAGTTGTTGCGCAGTCAGATCGAAGAGATTTTCGCCACCGGCAAATCACTCATGCCGGAAGGCCTTGAACAAAAACTCTCACCGCAGGACATGGCCGACCTGTTGGCCTTCCTTCTAAGACGACGATGAGAATTATCGACCTGAGCGTGACCTTGGAGAACGACGCCGATTGGGCGCCCTGGTATGCGCGCAACTCTGTGAAGAACCAAAGTCACGCGTTCGGGGCGTGGGTCATTCGCTGGTTATTCGGCATTAAGAAGCGGCATCTACGGACGGGACTCGGCTGGGCGAACGACACCATTAAACTTTCGACGCACGGCACGACGCACGTCGACGCTCCTTGGCACTACGCGCCGACTTCCGAAGGACGCCCGGCCAAAACCATCGACGAGGTGCCGCTCGACTGGTGTTACGGGCCCGGCGTGAAGCTCGACATGCGAAACGCTCCGGTCGATCGCCCGCTTTCGATCGTCGATCTCGAAGGGGCGCTGGCCGGCATCAATCACACCCTCGCTCCCGGCGACATCGTGATCATTCAAACCGGCAACGACCGGCTGCTGGGCTCGCGCCAATACTTCGGGCAAGGCCCCGGCGTGAGCGCCGAGGCGACTCGTTGGCTCTGCGACCGCGGAATACGTCTCATGGGGATCGATGCATGGGGATGGGACGCCCCGCTCAAACGTCAAGCGGCCGAGGCCCTATCGACCGGACGAAACGATGTATTCTGGGCGGCACACTTCGTCGGCGTCGACAAAGAGTATTGTCAGATCGAAAGACTCGCAAATCTCGCGGCCCTGCCTGCGAAGGGCTTTACCATTTGCGCGTTTCCCCTCAAAGTAAAGCGCGGTTCGGCAGGGCCTGCCCGAGTCGTCGCGTTATTGCCGGATTAGCACGGCAACCGCTTCCCACTTCAGTCTCCGGTCTCCAGTCTTTCCCATGTCCGGAATCTACGAGCATCACCATGCGGTTCGCGACGACGAAATCGACGCCCAAGGGCACGTCAATAATTTGCGCTACATGCATTGGGCGATCGACGCCGCGGTTGCGCATTCTCGCGTGCAGGGTTGGACGCACTCCCGCTACGTAGACCTCGGCATTGCGTGGGTCGTTCGGTCTCACACCATCAAATATCTGCAATCGGCGCTCGCCGGCGACAAGATCATCGTCCGCACGTGGATTGCCGATATGCAGCGATTTTCGTCGACGCGTAAGTACCGCATGGTCCGCGCAAGCGACGGCGTAGTCCTCGCGGCGGCCGAGACGCAATGGGTGCTCGTCGACACGGTGAAGCGCGGACTGGCGCGCATTCCGGAGGAACTGATCGCGTCTTTTACCATCGTCGACGATGCTTAGTCGAAAGTCGAAATCGCACTTTCGTCGTTGCGCGCGAACATACTCATTCGTCAATAGCAAACGCTCAAGCGAGCGAGCTTCGTGCAATGAGTGTCGAAGGACGAAAGAATGTCGCGCTTTTCCGCAGGAACCGGGGTTTCCGTACGTCGCCACCCTTGACACTCCTCGCCCTCACAACTAACACTTGCAGGTAGGGATGCGTCGGCTTGCACACCGGCAAGCGGGCGACGCCGTGATACCGTTCGCGACGCGAATGCGGAACTGACACAACTTAGCAGCGAAACTGCGCGGAGCGACTCGTGGCGGGCGGCTTTGATGAAGACGATGATTTTGAAGAAGTGGTTCCCGAGGTCGCCGAAGCGATTGATCCGTCGGCTCTGCTTCCTCCAGGCGGCGTCGTAGAAGACGAAGTCTGGGACGAGGCCGATTTCGACGAAGACTTCGATGAAGACTTCGACGACGAACCGGATGAAGACCTGGAACGCTTCGAGCGCGAACTGAACGACGAAAACCTGCAGTCGCCGGCCGTCGATCCGGAGTTTGACGAAGAAGAGGATTTCTAAGTCCCGCGCCTGCTTGATTTGCCGAACGAATCCTGCGTGCCGGAACCTCGGAGAGTCGCCGCGATGTCACAACAATCCGAAAATGCCAAGCCCGCTTGGGGCGCGCTGCCGGACGAAGTGTTGGCGCCGTTTCGCAAGCAAAGCCAGTCGGACTTCGAAGTGGAGTTTTTCGCCTCCATTCTCCGGCGCGATGCGGACTACGTCGATGTTCTGCGCTGTCAGGGCGAGCTGCTGAGCCGCAAAGGCCGGCATGTCGAAGCCTTGGAGATCGATCGACGTTTGGCGACGCTCGCCCCGCACGACGCCGTCGTGCTTTACAACTTCGCTTGCAGTCTTTCTCGCAGCGAACTTTTAGACGAAGCGGTCGTCGTTCTGCGGCGTGCGCTGGAGCACGGCTACGACGATTTCGAGTACATGGAACTCGACGGCGACTTCGATGCACTGCGGGCCGACCCCCGCTATGTGGCGCTGCTCGCGGAATTCTGCCCGCGACCGGTCACGCGCCGCACGAAGAAGCAGCGGCGTAAGTCGTAACCGAAGTCGTTCCGCCGCGCGCAATTGCCAAAAAAACGGCTGCGTGTTCTACTTTGGGTTTCGCTTTCCCGCAGACCCGCGCCGGTAGTTCTTCGCCTATGTTTCGCAATGTCGCCGCGAGCGCCGATTTTCCCGCGTTAGAGACAGCCGTTCTGGACTTTTGGCGCGAACGGAAGATTTACGAGAAATCGCTCCAGCGTCCCGCGCCGGAGGGGTCGTTTGTCTTTTACGAAGGGCCTCCCACGGCCAACGGCATGCCGCACCCGGGCCACTGCCTGACGCGGGCCATCAAAGACGTTTTCCCCCGTTACCGCACGATGCGCGGCTATCGCTGCCTGCGCAAAGCCGGTTGGGACACGCACGGGCTGCCCGTCGAGGTCGAAGTTTGCAAAGACCTCGGCATCCATTCGAAAGAAGAGATCGAAGCCTACGGGATCGAGCCGTTTATCAAGAAGTGCCAGCAAAGCGTCTGGCGCTACATGCAGCAATGGGAGCGTCTCACCGAACGCCTCGGCTTTTGGGTCGATCTGAAAGACGCCTACGTCACCTATCATAAGGCGTACGTTGAAAGCGTTTGGTGGTCGCTCAAGCAACTCTTCGACCAAGGGCTGCTGTACCAGGGGCACAAGATCGTCTGGTGGTGGGCCCAAGGTGGTACCGCACTCTCCAGCGGCGAAGTAGGGCAGGGCTACCGACAAGTGGCCGACCCGAGCGTATATGTTCGGTTTCCGGTGCTTGCGGATGCGAAGGCAAAGAAGCTCGGGCTCGATGCAGGTACGAGCCTGCTCGTGTGGACGACGACCCCTTGGACCTTGCCGAGCAACCAATTCGCGGCGGTGCATCCTGAGTTGGAGTACGTCGTCGTCGCCGACGAGCACGAAGGGAAAGCCGAGAAGCTGCTCATCGCCGTCGCCTTGCGCGAAGTATTGGCGGCAAAGGTGGGACGCGAACTCAACGTCGTTGCAACGCTCAAAGGTAGCGATCTGATCGGCCTGCGATATCAGCCGCCGTTTGATTATTACTCGGCGAAGCTGGGCGAAACGACTGGCAAGTTGGCAGACGGCGCGAGTGAAGTGGTGGCTTGGCGTGTCGTAGCCGCCGATTTCGTTACGATCGACAGCGGTACCGGCATCGTTCACATTGCCCCGGCATTCGGCGAAGTCGACTACGACGTCTTGCAGAGCGAAAAGGCCCGATTCGCGAGCCATGGTCCGGATCTGATCTGCGCCGTCGCGCCCGACGGCAAGTTCACGCACGAAGCGCCCGACTATCAAGGTCGTTGGGTCAAAGAAGCCGATAAGGACATCGCTCGCGCCATCCGTGAGAAAGGCCTGCTCTGGCATCGCGAAGAATATTTGCACGATTATCCGTTCTGCTGGCGCGCCGAGCAGGATCCGTTGATTCAGTATCCGCGCAAGAGTTGGTTCATTCGCACGAGCCAATTCAAAGAAGATATGCTCGCGAACAACGCCGAGATCAATTGGCTGCCTGAGCACATTCGCGACGGCCGCTTCGGCAATTTCTTGGCGACGAACGTCGATTGGGCCCTCTCGCGCGAGCGCTACTGGGGCACGCCGCTACCGATTTGGGTTTGTCAGCAAACCGGCAAAATGGAAGCGGTCGGCTCGTACGAAGAGCTGCGGAAGAAGCCGGGCCTGAAGGGGACCGAGGTTTGGGAAGCCGCGAAGAAGGCGGAACCCTCGCTGCCGGACGACCTGATGGTGCACAAGCCGTACATCGATGAGATCACGTACGAGTCGCCGTTCGCGAAGGGCGCGCACATGCGCCGCGTGACGGAAGTGATCGATTGCTGGTACGACTCCGGCGCGATGCCGTTCGCGCAGTGGGGCTACCCGCAAAAGCCGGGCAGTGTGGAACAGTTCGAAAGCCAATTCCCCGCCGACTTCATCAGCGAGGCGATCGACCAAACGCGCGGCTGGTTTTATAGCCAGCTGGCCATCAGCACGTTGCTGTTCGGCGAAAAAGGGAAAACGGGAGAGGTGGTTCCGTATCCTCACCCGTTCAAGAACTGCATCGTGCTCGGTCTCATGCTCGGCGAAGACGGGCAGAAGATGTCGAAGAGCAAGCGGAACTACCGTGAGCCGACGGAAATCTTCGACAAGTACGGCGCCGATGCGCTCCGTTGGTATTTTTACGCCGGCTCGCCCCCCTGGACCTCGACGCGCTACAGCGAGCAGGCGATCAAGGAAAGCATCCCGGAGTTTCTGCTGCGGCTTTGGAACTGCTACAGCTTCTTCGTGATCTATGCCGGCATCGACGGCTTTGATCCCGGCTCGCACCTGATCGGTAAGCTCAGCGAGCTTGGGCCTGATGAACTCGCGCAGGCCGAAACCTATCGCCCCGTCGCCAAACGGAGCGAGCTCGATCGCTGGGTCCTGAGCGAATTGCATCGCACGACGCAGATCGTCACCGAGCGGATGGACGCGTACGACAACTTCAATGCCTGCGCGCAGTTGATCGCGTTCGTCGATGCTCTGAGCAATTGGTACGTCCGCCGAAGCCGCGACCGCTTCTGGAGCGAAGACAAGCAGGACCAGAACAAGCTCGACGCCTACTGGACGCTGTACGAATGCTTGCTGACGACGACGAAGCTCATCGCGCCGTTCACGCCGTTTTTGGCGGAAACGATGTGGCAGAATCTCGCGGTTGCCGGCTGCGGCAGCCATCCCGACGGCACGCCGCGCACGGCGGAAAGTGTGCATCTTTGCGACTATCCGACGGCCGATCCCGCGGTGATCGATGAGCACCTGTCGGCCCAGATGAACCTGATGCGGGAAGTGGTTTCGCTCGGCCGCAGCGCCCGCATGGGAGCGAAGCTCAAAGTCCGGCAACCGCTCGCGAAGGTGGAACTCTGCCTCGCTCAGGGCACGCATCAAGCTTGGCTCGAACAACACGCCGGGCTCATTCGTGAAGAGTTGAACGTCAAGAAGGTCGAGTTCGCGACAAGGGCCGACGAATACGTCGCCTACACCGTGTTGCCTGACCTCAAGAAACTCGGCCCGAAACTCGGCAAACGGCTCAACCTCGTCAAGCAAGCCTTGGGCAAGGTCAACGCCGCGTCATTGCTGCAAGAACTCGAAACGTCGAAGCAAGCGACGATCGAACTCGCCGACGGCCCGTTAGTGCTCGACGCGGACGAAGTGCAAGTCCGCCTACAGGCCAAACCGGGCTGGGCCGCCGCACATAGCGGGGCGGGGGTGGTCGTCGTGTCGACGGAAGTGACGCCGGAACTCGTCGCCGAAGGCCTGGCACGCGACTTTGTGCACAGCATCCAAAACATTCGCAAAGACATGAGTTGCCGTTATACCGATCGAATCGTAATCGGCATCGTAGGAGAGCCTGGTGAAGCCGTGAATGCACTCCAGCAATTTGCCGAGTACATTAGCAGCGAGACGTTGGCCATCAAGGTTGTGTTTGAAGCGATTGCCGGCGTGACGCCAGTTGAAATTCCAGTCGGCGGACAAACACTTCAGGTTTATGTGCAGGTGCAGAAGTCGTGACGACAGTGCCTGGAAAAACCCTGCGCGTGGTCGTGCTGATTTCCGGCGGCGGGACGACGCTGCGTAATCTCCTAGATCAAATCGACCGCCGTAGTTTGCCGCTACAAGTCGTTGGCGTAGTTTCCAGTAATCCGAAAGCACGCGGCTTGGAGTATGCCAAGGCGGCAAGCATTGCGACGAGCGTGCATGAGCGCCGGACCTTTGCTACCGACGATGCTTATAGCGAAGCGATCTTCAACGACATCCGGCACATCGGTTGCGACTACGTCGTGATGGCCGGCTTCTTGAAGTTCGTGCCGATCCCTGACGACTTCGCCCTCCGCGTGCTCAATATCCATCCCGGATTGATTCCCGCATTCTGCGGGCACGGCATGTACGGGCATCATGTGCATGAAGCGGTGCTCGCATATGGCGCGAAGCTCAGCGGTTGCACAGTTCACTTTGTCGACAACCAGTACGATCACGGGCCGATTATTCTGCAGCGCGCCGTGCCGGTGCTCGACGGCGACACGCCCGATGCGCTGGCCGCCCGAGTTTTTGAAGCCGAATGCGAGGCATATCCGGAAGCGCTTCGTCTACTCGCGGCCGGACGCGTGCAATGCGACGGACGGCGCGTGCGAATCGTCTAGGTTCGCACGTAGCCTGCCGATTCGTAAAGCCGGACGGCGGCGGTCCATGAGGCGTGTGTTTCCAGCGTGAGCAGTCGCTCGCCTCCCTTCCAGGCGGAGGTCTCCAGGGTCGCCAGCAAGGCTCGCGCAATACCGCGCTTGCGGAAGGCCGGAGCCACCATCAGCCAGGCGACGCTCGCGTGGTCGTGCGGCGGGCGACCGGAGCGGGCCAAGGTGATGGTGCCGACGACAATTCGCGGTGCCGCGTCGATAGCGCCCGGCGGCTCGCCGGGGGCTAATGCTTCGGTCGCGTCGAACTCGGCGAACCACAGCCGCTCCGCCGACCACCAAGGCTTGCCGAGGAACTCGCGGTGGAAGTCGGCTGCGGTCCAAGGACGTCCGCCGGCGTCGAATTCGGCGAAGGCGGCGGAGCGAAGCGCCAGCCAATGGTCGACGTCGTCCGGCCCGTTAAATGTGCGGACCGATACGCCCGGTACGGAAATCGGGCTGCTTCCGGATTCCAACCTCTTTTGGAGTCGCAATACGTTGGACACGATGCCAATTTCCGGCAAAACTGAGCAAGGGGCATTGTCGGCAAAGTTATCGCGTAACTCCTAAGTTACGCAATGGCAATAGATTACGACAAAATACGGCCTCTGGGATGACTGCCAAGCAATAAAATAGCGTTTAGTGATTGATATGTGGCAAGAACTGGAAGATACTTGTCACTAATCTTGGCAAGGGAATTCCAGGCTATGCCTACCGTTGAGGAACGTCGGTCGAAGCTGTTGGAGCTCGTGCGCGAGCGTGGGTTTGCCGCGTTGCCCGACTTGGCGGAGTTGCTGACCGTTAGCGAGTCGACGGTGAGGCGGGATCTGGAAGCGTTGGAAGACGCAGGGCATGCGAAGCGGACGCACGGCGGCGTGTTCTACACCGGTGCTTCTCCCAAGCTGCCTCACTTCGACCAACTGCAGCCGGCGAATTGGGACAGGAAAAGGGCCGTCGCGCGTCGAGCGGCGGAACTGATTTGCGACGGAGACACGGTGCTGCTCGACGGCGGCACGACGACCTACGAAGTGGCTCGGTTGTTGGTCGGCCGGCCGCTGCAGATTGTGACCAACTCGTTGCCGGTGGCGAACTTGTTCGCTTCGAACGCGACGACCGACTTGGTGCTGTTGGGAGGTTACGTGTATCCACGGACCGGCGTGTCGCTCGGGCCCTACGCCAACGAGATGTTGGAACGGCTCAACGTACGACGCACCGTGCTGAGCGTGGCGGGAATCAACGAGCGCGGCTTCTACAACAGCAACCTGCTGCTGGTGGAAACCGAGCGGGCGATGATGAAAGCGGGAGAAGAAGTGATCGTCGTCGCAGACAGCACGAAGTTTGGACATAAGAGCCTTTCCCACTTGGCCCCTTTGAACGAAGCGTCGCAACTCGTGGTAGATGACGGAATCAGTGACGATTGGAAGCGGAAGATCGAAGCTGCGGGCGTCCGGCTGACAGTTGCCGTCACCGCAGTTTGATGAGGCGACGCGGGACGCGCTGCGCATTGCGTCGCGGCTAACGAAAAGATTACGACGAACTAGCTACTAGCTACCGGATACTAGCAACTTCTATGAGCATCGCCCCCTCGCTGGATCGTGCCACGATCGAAAAGATCGTACGGGAGATCGTCTTCAAGCAATCGTCCGGCGCCGGTGACAACGGCTCGCCCAAAGCCCCGGAGTTGGTCGTCAGCGTCTCGGCGCGGCACGTCCATCTGACGGACGAAGACGTCGAAACGCTTTTCGGCCGCGGTGCCGTGCTCACCCCGGAAAAGCCCCTCTATCAAGACGGCTTCTTCGCGGCAGCGGAAACGGTCATGGTCGTCGGCCCGCGCAAGCGGATGTTGCCGACCGTACGCGTGCTCGGCCCAACCCGTCCCTTTAGCCAAGTGGAGCTCGCGTTCACCGACGGCATCTCGCTCGGCATCGATTTGCCGGTGCGGCCGAGCGGGAAGATCGAAGGAACGCCCGGCTGCGTGTTGGTCGGCCCGAAGGGAGTCGTGGAATTGAAACAAGGCGTGATTCGCGCCGAACGCCACGTGCATATGAAGTTCGCCGACGCCGAACGCTACGGCGTGAAGAACGGCGACCGAATGAGCCTGCGAATTCATTCAAGCTGCACGACGACGTTTGAAGACCTGCTCGTACGCGCCGACGCCACGAGCAAGCTGGAAGTGCATATCGATACCGACGAAGGAAACGCCGTCGACCTAGATCATGCGACCAAGGTAGAGCTGTTGAAACAGTAAGAGATGCGGCGCCGCGGAGGGCCGCTTGCGTTTTGATGTTTGAGCAAACAATCGTTTTGTTTTTTTGATTCGGAGATTTCTGCAATGGCGAAGCAAATGGAAGCGCTGGGCATGATTGAGACCAAGGGCTTCGTGGCCCTGGTCGAAGCCACAGACGCGATGATGAAGGCTGCCAATGTCCAGTTCCTCGGTTGGGACAAGGTCGGCAGCGGCTTGGTTACCGCGTTTGTGATGGGCGACGTTGCGGCCGTGAAGGCTGCCACGGATGCCGGAGCCGCGGCTGCGGGCCGGATCGGCGAAGTCGTCAGCGTACAAGTGATTCCGCGCCCGCACGGCGACATCGGCGTCATTCTCCCGAGCGGCATGTCGACTGCCGGCGTCGAGTAGTTTGCCGCACGGCGGACTAACGCAAGTCATTCATTGAAATCAGCGAGTTGAACGATGGCGGTAAGTCGTAAGAAACGTCCGGTTAAGAAGGCGAGCCCGGCTCGTCCTGCGCCGCGGCGGAGTTCGACCGCCGTACCCGTGGAAGCGCCGCAAGCGACTCCGCCTCAAGAACAGATCACCCCGGTTAAGGAAAAACGTCCCATGAACGATGCTATTGGTTTGGTGGAAACGAAGGGCCTCGTCGCTTTGGTCGAAGCGGCCGATGCGATGGCCAAGGCTGCGAACGTTGAAATCGTGAAGAAGGTCGCCATCGGCGGCGGCTTGGTCACCGCGATTGTTCGCGGCGACGTCGGCAGCGTGCGAGCGGCCGTGGAAGCCGGCGTGCAAGCGGCTCAACAAGTCGGCGAAGTGGCTGCCAGCCACGTGATTCCGCGTCCGTCGGAAGGCTTGGTCAAAGCGTACTTCGGCTAAGCGAACCCCCTGCGGAGATTCAAGGATGAAAATTCTCGTCGCCAATCTCGGTTCCACGAGTTTCAAGTACCGCTTGTTCGACATGAACGACGAACGCCAACTCGCCCGCGGCGGCACCGAGCGCATCGGTTCGCCCGAGAGTAAGTGCTTCGTCGAGATTGCCGGAAAGCCGCGCCGCGAACTCACGGCCGTGGTCCCCGACCATGCGGTGGCGGTGCGCCATTGCTTGGAGCAACTTACCGACCCGCACGAAGGTTGCTTAACGGACGGGGCGGAAGTGGCGGCGATCGGCTTCAAGGCGGTGCATGGCGGCCGTTATAGCGGTGCGCAACGCGTAACGCCGGATGTGCTCGCGGCAATGGAAGAGGTGAGTTCGGTCGCTCCGGCTCATAACCCTCCGTACATCGCCGCCATGCGATTGCTCAGCGAGAAACTGCCTGAGATTCCCTTGGTGGCGGCCTTCGAAACAGGCTTTCATCAAACGGCTCCGGCTCGCAACAAGTTCTACGCCGTGCCTTACGAGTGGTCCGACAAGTTTCAGATCCGTCGTTGGGGGTTTCACGGTGCGAGCCATCGCTACATCGGTGGTCGTTGCGCTGAATTGCTCGGCCGTAAGGAACTGCGAGTCATTTCGTGTCACCTCGGGGGCTCGAATTCGCTCTGCGCGATCAAGAACGGCGAGAGCATGGGCAACAGTATGGGAATGAGCCCGCAAACGGGGTTGTTGAATAACAACCGCGTCGGCGACTTCGACCCGTTTGCATTGCCGATCGTGATGAAAGCGACCGGCAAATCGCTTGACCAAGTGCTCGACGACTTGGCGTGCCGCAGCGGGCTCTTGGGCCTCAGCGGCGTGTCGGAAGATGTGCGCGACGTCGAGCAGGCCGCTGCTGCCGGGAATGCCCGGGCGCAACTCGCGCTCGACGTCTTCGTCGGCAGCATCCGGCAATACCTCGGCGCGTATCTCGTCGAACTCGGCGGGTGCGACGTGATCGCATTCGCCGGCGGCATCGGTGAGAACGGCGTCGGCATTCGCGCCGCCGTGTGTGCAGGCTTGGAAGGGCTCGGCATCCAACTCGACCCGGCGAAGAATGCCGCGGCCAAGGGGGAGCAGTGCATCAGCACTTCGCAGAGCCAAACGCAGGTTTGGATCGTACCGACGAATGAAGAGATCGTCGTGGCTCGATTGGCCAAGCAAACGCTCGGTGCGGGCAACTAACTACAGATCGGAACGGGTGTTTTATGTTCGTCGCCAAGGTTACCGGCAGCGTCGTCGCCACGCAAAAAGTGGGCTCGATGGTCGGTCACAAACTGTTGATCGTCGAACCGTATCGCATCGACCCGAGCGATCGGAAGCGGCTCGTCACGACGGGGCGCACCTTCGTGGCGGTCGACACCATGGGCTGCGGCGAAGGGGAGTATGTGCTCATCGTGCAGGGCTCGAGCGCTCGGCTCACGCCGGAAACCAAGAGCCTGCCGATCGACGCCGTGATCATCGGCATCGTCGACACGGTGCAAGTGGATAATCAAAACGTTTTTAATCGGCAGAACGCGTAACGAGTCTCATTTAGCCGCGGAGCTTGCCTCCGCGGGGTCCCGGCGCGCGGAGACGAGCTCCGCGGCTAAATTGCAATCAAGAACAGTCGAATCCCATGCCATCTACCGAAGATCTCATTCGTAACGTCGTCGCCGAAGTGCTCAAGAACCTCAACGGTTCGGGCCTTGCCGGACGTGTGCACGCGGCGCCGAAGTCGTTTGCGGGGCGCTACGGCGTTTTTACCTGCGTCGACGAAGCGGTCGCCGCGGCCACCGAAGCGTTCGAACAACTCTCGCAACGCACGATCGAAGATCGTAAGCGGATCATCGACCATATCCGCCGGATATCGATCGACCAATGCGTCGAGCTCGGTACCGCCGAAATGAACGAAACCAAGGTCGGTCGGCTCAAGCACAAAATCGAAAAGCTCGAAACGCTCGGCCGCCGTACGCCGGGCGTTGAGTTCATGCGAAGCGAGGTCTTCAGCGGCGACCACGGCTTGGCAGTCATCGAGCATGCACCGTTCGGCGTCATCGGCTGCATCACTCCCATCACGCACTCGCTGCCGACGATCACGGGCAACGCCGTGAGCATGATCGCGGGCGGCAATACGCTCGTCGTTAATCCGCATCCGGGCGGCAAGAAAATCGCCGCCGAAGGGGTGCGTCGCTTCAATGAAGCGATCTATCGCGACCTGGGAATCGACAACCTCGTCTGCGTCATCGCCGAGCCGACGCTCGATACGGCCAATAGCATCTTCAAACACCGCGGTGTGAAGATGATCTGCGTCACCGGCGGACCGGCCGTTGCACGGGCTGCATTGAATAGCGGCAAGCGGGCCGTCGTTGCCGGTCCGGGAAATCCGCCGGTCGTCGTCGACGAAACGGCCGATCTCGATCGTGCCGCGCGCTCGATCATCACCGGCGCCGCGTACGACAACAATCTGCTCTGCATCGCTGAAAAAGAGGTGTTCGTCGTCGAGTCGGTCTTCGACGCGATGCTGGCCGCCATGGATCGGGCCGGCGCCGCTCGCCTCAATGCTCGCGAAGTCGACGCGCTGACGAAGGTTGCGATTACGTCGGTCGGAGAAGGGGAACACAAGCACGACGTGCCGGCCAAGGAATTCCTCGGTCAAGACGCGGCGGTCCTCGCACGCGGCATCGGCAAGAGCATCGGTCCCGACGTTGACTTGCTGTTCGGCGAAACCGACGAGACCAACCCGTTCGTCCCGGTCGAGCAAATGATGCCGTTCGTCCCGTTCGTCCGTTGCCGCAACGTCGACGAAGCGATTGCCAAAGCGAAGTTCTTCGAACATGGCTTCCGCCACACCGCGATCATCCACTCGAACAACGTTCGCAACATGACGAAGATGGGCCGCGAGATGGACACGACGCTGTTTGTGAAAAACGGCCCGTGCATGGCCTCGCTCGGCCTGGGCGGCGAAGGGTACCTGTCGTTCTCGATCGCGACGCCGACCGGCGAAGGGGTAACGACGCCGCTGACGTTTACCCGCGAACGCCGCTGCTCGTTGATTGATGATCTGCGGATTCTTGGCAAAGCGTAAGTGATTCGGCTTCGTCGTACCAAGCACCAAGCACAACGAACTAAGCACCAAAAATGCAACTTGCCCGCGTCGTCGGTACTGCAACGAGCACGATTAAGCATCCGACCATGAACGGTTGGAAGTTGCTGATCGTGCAGATGTTGCAAGCCGACGAGCGTTCGCCCGACGGCGATCCGGTCATTTCGATCGACAGCCTCGGCGCCGCGGTGGGCCAGACGGTGATCATCACGAGCGACGGTAAGGGAACTCGCGAATTGGTAGGAAACGAGAACACGCCGGTTCGCTGGAGCGTGATGGGAATTCAAGACGACTAGGCTTATGAACGTATCGGCCGCAGAAATCGAGCGTATGGTCCGCGACGTCCTGTCGCGTATGACCGCCGCTGCGCCTGCGCCGACCACAACTTCCACATCGTCGCCCGCCTCCCTTCTCCCGTCGCGGGAGAAGCCGGCCGAAGGCCGGACGAGGGGCGTCCTCGAACTCACCAATCGCGTGATCGCTCTCGGCGATATCGACGGCCGGCTCACCGAAATCAACCAACTCATTGTCGACCCGAAGGCCGTGGTAACACCGGCCGTACGCGACATACTCCGTCAGCGGAAGATCCTGCTGGTTCGTCAAGCTGCCGGAACGAAGACATCATCCGCTGTGAAGCGATCGATTGCGATTGCCGTCGCGGCTGCACGGTTCGACGCCGCGCGACTGGTCGACGGTCTGCGTCGCGACGGCTACGGCGTGCAGCAACTGGCCCAAAGCGGACTTGCTTCGTCAGTGCGCGAACTCGCCGAAGAAGCGGCCCGCGGCGGCGTGCGAGCGCTCTTGATCGCCGACGAAGCGGAAGTAGCGGTCGTGGCTGCCAATCGTCGTTCGGGTGTTCGAGCAATCGCGGGCGACGAGCCGCAAAGCGTCGCGCGAGCGGCATCGGCCGTCGATGCGAACCTGCTCGTCGTGCGGCCGATGGGAAAGAGCGATTACCTGCTACAGCGCGTCGTTGCCGCCTGGTTGACGGCGCGGTCGAACGTTCCGAACGAACTTCTCGAACTCCTCAAGTAGAACCGAACCAACATGCGCATCGGCACTGTCATCGGCACGGTCACGTTGAGCGAAAGGCATCCGAGCCTTGCGGGCGGAAGCTATCGCGTGGTGGTGCCGCTATCGCTCGACAACCTCACCGGGAAGTCGCAGGTCTTTGCGGAAGAACTCGTCGTGTACGACGACCTCGGCGCCGGCCACGGCAGCACGATCGCCTTCAGCGAAGGGGTCGAAGCTGCCCAACCGTTCGCTCCGAATTACAAACCGCTCGATGCCTATAACGCCGCCATTCTCGACCAAATTGAAATCCATAACGCCGAAAAGTAACGGCGATTGCTCCTTCGAACCAAGCCCGACGAATCAAATACTAAGCACCTGATTTAACGAGACCTGAAACGCCATGGCCCAACACGTCAACGTTCATAAGATCAAAGAAGAAATCTGCGAGATCGGCCGCCGGCTCTATGCCAAAGGCTTCGCCGCGGCGAACGACGGCAACATCACCTATCGGCTAAACGAGAACGAAGTGCTTTGCACGCCGACGATGATTTGCAAAGGCTTTATGAAGCCGGACGATATCTGCACGGTCGACATGGACGGCAAGCAACTCTCCGGACGCCGTAAGCGTACGAGCGAAGTACTGCTGCACTTGGCCATCATGAAGGCCCGACCGGAAATCAAGAGCTGCGTCCACTGCCATCCGCCTCATGCCACGGCGTTCGCCATCGCGCGGGAACCAATTCCGCAATGCGTGCTGCCGGAAGTAGAAGTGTTTCTCGGCGAAACGCCGATCACCGTCTATGAAACCCCGGGCGGCGACGCTTTTGCCAACACCGTCCTGCCGTTCGTCCACAAGACGAACGTCATCATCCTCGCCAACCACGGCACCATCAGCTACGGCGAAAGTGTCGAGCGAGCCTACTGGTGGACCGAAATCCTCGATGCCTACTGCCGCATGCTCATGCTGGCGAAGGACCTCGGCAAAGTGACGTACTTGAACCAACAGAAGTCGCAGGAACTCATCGACCTGAAGACCAAGTGGGGCTGGTCCGATCCGCGCGTCGCCCCGGGCATGGAAAACTGCGACATCTGCGCGAACGACGTCTTCCGCGATAGCTGGAAGTCGGCCGGCGTGGAACGCAAGGCATTCGACGCCCCCCCGCCGATGCCGGCCAAGGGGAAGAATCCGCAAGTGATGGAGCAAGCCGCGAAGATGGGCGACGCTTCCACCAGCTTGCCGCAAGCCGGCGCGCCGGGCGCAATCGATCAAGAAGCGCTCGTCCGCGCCATCACCGACCGCGTGATGGCCGAACTCAGCAAACGCTAAAAACCGTTCGTCAGCCGCGATGCGCAGCAGAGCGTGAAGCGGCTCCGCTTATCACAAGACACCAAGACATTAAATAGAAGCAGCACCCTCATGAAAGTAAGCATTATCGGCGGCGCCGGCCTAGTCGGCTCGTGCACGGCATTCGCATTGCAAACGGGCAAGGTCGTGCGCGAGATCGCGCTGTTGGACGTCAACGCGGAAGCGGTCGGCGGGCAAGCGCTCGACTTGCTCCACGGCGCGACGCTCATGGCGGATCAAAAGATCTCGTCCGGCGGCTACGAACACATTCCGTCGAGCGACGTCATTTGTATCACCGCCGGCCTACGACGCAAGCCGGATGAGAGTCGGCTCGATCTGATCAATCGTAACACCGATCTCTTCGTCGGCATCCTGAGCGAAATCCAGAAGGTCGGCTATAAGCAAGATGCAGTGGTCGTCGTCGTGTCGAACCCGGTCGACATTCTCACTTATGTCGCCTCGCAACGTCTCAAGCTGCCGCAATCGCAAGTGCTCGGGCTCGGCACCGTGCTCGACACGATCCGCTTTCGCAGCCTGATCGCCGATAAGCTCGACGCCGCGCCGACGCAAGTGTCTGCCCTGATCTTGGGCGAACACGGCGACAGCATGGTCCCGATTTGGTCGAGCGCCACGATCGGCGGTCTGCCGCTGGAAAAGTATCCTGGCTGGCAGTCGCGCTTGGCCGACGAACTCTTCACGCGCACCAAAGGCTCCGGCGCCGAAGTCATCAAGAAGAAGGGGGGCGCCGGTTTCGCCGTCGGCCTTGCCATTCAAGAAGTTATCGAAGCCGTGGCTTTGGATCGCCGCTGTATTCTGCCGGTGTCGTCGGTGCAAGCCGGGTGCTACGGCATTCGCGACGTCGCGATCTCCGTGCCGACCGTCGTCGGTCGCAAGGGTCGCCTCGCCACGCACGAGATCGAGCTTTGGCCGAAGGAAGTGCAAGGACTCAAACGGAGCGCGCAAGCGCTGCGGGAAACGCAAGACGTGGTCATGGCGCGCATCGGCGGAAAGTAACTGCAGCGGAAACATGCAAAAGTCGCTCGATCAAAAACTCGCCGCCATTCACGCCGACCCTTCGGGCTGCCGCGATTTCATCATCGCCGACGCCAAAGACGCCGACATGGCGTTCGGCATCGCCTCGGCCGGCGAAACGTTGCCGGACGCCCAAGGCCGGAGCCGTTACAAGACGATCGCCGAGTATCGCGAGCAGATTCGACAAATCGTGCGGCAAGGCAAGATCGACATCATGTTGATGTCGGCGTCGAACAACGACGTGCTCAACAATCAGGAGCGTCTGTTCGAAACGTCGCACGTCACGCCGGCGGCTCGAGCCAACGATACGACCGACGTGTGGGTGGCCCGCGACAATCGGTACATACAGCAGCCGTCGCTGCCGTTTCGTTCCGCGTCGCTCGATCATATTCAAGCCGGCAAGCTTAACCCGACCGATGCCGAGCGGAAGCGCGGCACGAATCTGGGCCTGTACAGCATCACGTTCAACAACCGTTTGGAACTCGACCGCTTAGCGCTAGAGCGCTATGCCGAGTTCCGCGCCGAAGCCGAGGTCAAAGGGTTCCGGCACTTCCTCGAAGTGTTCGACCCGAATGCTCCGGAAGGGCTGACCCCGGAAACGACTCCGGACTTCGTAAACGATTGCATCACGCGTACCTTGGCGGGCGTGGCGTACGCCGGTCGACCGATCTTCCTCAAGGTCGTGTACCATGGCCCGAAGGCGATGGAAGACCTCGTGGCCTACGACCCGCACTTAGTGGTCGGGATCCTCGGCGGCGGCTCCGGCACGACGTACGATGCGTTTAAGCTCTTGGCCGAGGCGCAGAAATATGGCGCTCGTGTGGCCCTCTATGGTCGCAAGATCAACCACGCCGAGCACCAGTTGGCGTTTGTCGAATGCTTGCGGCTGATTGCCGATCGCGTCGTTTCGCCCGAAGAGGCCGTGCGGGCCTATCACGGCGTGCTCCAAAAGATGAATATCCGCCCGCATCGCAAGTTGGAAGACGATCTCCTGCTGCAAACCAGCGTGATGAGCTACGGCGGCGGCTCCAGCGCAAGCGTGCCTGCGGCGATTCCTGCCGCAGCAGCAAAGCCGAAGGAAGCTGCGGCGGACGATCATCACGCGTGCGCTTGCAAGACGAAGCCCGCGATTTCTGAAACGCCGAAGCACGGCGATTGCGGTTGCCACGCCAAGCCGGATGCTTCGCCGAAGCCCACAGCTGGAGCCACGACCGACGTCACGAAGATGACGCCCGCCGAAAAGTTGGCCTACAACCAACGCAAACGCGATCAATTGTACGGCAAGTACTAAAACCTTCTCCTTAGGAGAAGGGGCACCGAGCAAGAAGGATTACGGCTCGCCGCAAGCGGCGTCCAACTCCTGCAAGTAGGCGAGCGCCATTTCCAGGTCGCTCGTGCGCACCCCGAGCGAGCAGCCGCGGCGATCGCACTCGGCGAGTTGCAGCAGGTCCTCAAACCACTCGGATTCCGCCAGTCGCCGGCGCGAACGTTGGCCGAGCGAACCTTCGTGAAAGGCTCGGCCCGCCTCGAGGTGCTCGATGAGCCACGCCGTCCGCTCGGTGACGTGGTCGCCAAGCGCTTCGAGCCCGGCTCGCGCCGCATCCTGAGGATCGATCGCGCGGCCGACCTCGTGCAGGAGCGCCGCCGTCAGAAACTCCTCGTCGTACGGGAGTTCTTCACGGGCTAAATCAAACGTGCGCAAGCTGTGCGAGAGTACGTCTTCGCGCCGGCCGGAGCGACCGAACCGCGGAATGTGTTCGAGCGGCGCCAAGAGCGAGGCATAGACGATAAATCGATCTGTCGGCTCTTGCGGCTCCAGCAGCCGGTCGTCGCTCTGTTCCGAGAGCCAGGCGAGCTTCGCAATCTCGGCGCGAATTTCCCGCTGCGTCGGCAACGCCTTGCGGTCGATGTAGCCGCCGCCGACGCGTTGCACGGCCTGCTGCGTCGCCTTTTGGAACGAGATCTGGTTTTCAAACATCAGCCGAGCAGCTTGCTCGGCCAACTGCTGACGCAGTTTCGCATACGACATGGTCGACGCCTCTCGAAAGTAGGCGGAGTCGGTGCTTGGTGACTTCTTAGTTATCGCGACAGAAGTCTGGAAGCGGATGCTAGGAGGCCTCCGCGTCGGCTTCTGCTGCAGAATTATATGCAACCGGCACAAAAAAGCAGAAGGCGGATTTCCACGATTTGCGGCACTTAAAACGGTAACACAACGCTCACCGCACTCGGATATACTGTGCGAAACCGCTTACGCCCGCCCCACGCGTCGCGATTCAACTATGACGAAACCTGCCTCGCCCCCCGACTATCGCAATCTACAGCCCGCGCAAATCGTCGACACGATCGGCCTCTTGAGCCGGCGCATCCACGAGCGATTTCCCGAGTCGGGCCTGTATCGCGTATCGGTCGAGTTGCACCGTTTGGCGCAGGAGTCGGTCGTGCGCGCCAGACGAATTCGCCGACCGAATCTCTGGCTCCGCGGCGGTGTCGGGATGTTGGTCCTACTCATCGTCGCGCTGATTGTCGTGACCGCGCGTTCGGTGCGACTGAATGACGAGGTCTTCGAGGTGGAGCACTTCGTGCAGGCAGTCGATTCATCCATCTCCAGTATTGTATTCATCGGCGCCGCGATCGTGTTCTTGTTCTCGCTGGAGTTGCGATTAAAGCGTGCGCGAGCGTTGGACGCCGTGCGCGAACTGCGTTCACTCGCGCATATCATCGACATGCATCAGCTGACGAAGGATCCGGAACGCGTGACCGGGCGCGGCCGGGCAACGGCATCGTCCCCCAAGCGAACCATGACGCCGTTTGAATTGGGGCGCTATTTGGATTACTGTAGCGAGCTGCTTTCGCTGCTGAGTAAAACCGGGGCTCTGTACGTGCAAGAGTTTCCCGATCCGGTAGCGATCGAAGCGGTCGATCAGGTGAGCAACTTGGCGACCGACTTGAGCCGCAACATTTGGCAAAAGATCATGATCCTCGAAACCACGGTCGGGACGGACGTAAACGCGAAAAACCGTGCGGCGTCTGATGCACACGATGTCGTCGAGATCGCTCCGCCGAATCAGCATTCCCAGATCGAATAGCCGGCCCTCTCCGCCCCGCCTCGCTTCCGTCACGCAGCGCATTCTATATCACAGCGCACTCTATTTTAGAGAGTCATTCCCTATGCAACGTCGCGACTTCCTGATCTCCGCCGCCGGCTTAGCGGCGCTTCCGAATCTCGCCGCCACGGCCGGCCAAGCCGCCGACCCTGCGAAGAAAATTCGTGTCGGCGTCATCGGACACACAGGTCAGGGGAACTTTGGGCACGGGCTCGACACGGTTTGGCTGGCGTTTCCGGAAGCGGAGATCGTGGCCGTGGCCGACGCCGACCCGAAGGGGCTGGAAGGGGCGAAGAAGAAGTTGAATGTCGCCGACGGCTTTGCCGACTATCGGGCGATGTTGGCGTCTGCCAAGCCGGAGTTCGTCGCCGTCGGCCCGCGACAAGTGCATGAGCATTGCGACATGATCCTCGCGGCGATCGAGTCGGGAGCGCGCGGCATCTATGCGGAGAAGCCGTTTGTCCGTTCGCCTGCCGAGGCAGATCGAATCGCCGAGGCCTGCAAGAAGACCGGCACGAAGATCGCCGTCGCACATCGCAATCGCTACCATCCGACGCTCGTCACCGTCCGGAAGATGATGGCCGACGGTGCCATCGGCAAGGTGCTGGAGATTCGTGGACGCGGCAAGGGGGACCGTCGCGGCGGCTCCGAAGATTTGTGGGTCTTGGGGACGCACGTCTTGAACCTTGTGTCGTTCCTCGGCGGGGGACTCACTGCCTGCTCGGCAACGGTGAAGCAAGACGGCGAACTCATCACCAAGGCGCATCTCAAGGAAGGGGCCGAGGGCCTGGGCCCGTTGGCGGGGAACGAAGTGCATGCCCGCTTCGATACGAAGCTGGGCCCGATTGCGTACTTTGATTCCGTCGCCGACGACGGCGCCAAGAATCAGGGCTTCGGGCTGCAGGTAGTCGGCAGCGAGGGGCTGATCGATATCAAGATCGACACCGACCCGCTGGCGCAACTTGCCAAAGGCAACCCGTTTCAAACGGCCGGCCAAACGCGTACTTGGGTTCCGATCTCGTCAGCCGGGCCGGGCGTGCCGGAGACCCGTCCCGACATGAAGACGTTCGTCGATAAGCACATTGCGGCGGTAAGCGACCTGATCGATGCGGTGAAGAATGATCGGGAACCGCTCTGCGGGTTGATCGAGGCGACGCAGACCGTGGAGTTCGTGTGTGCGGTGTTTGAATCGCATCGGCAAGGCGGAGCCCGCGTAACGCTGCCGCTCGCCGAGCGTCGGAACCCGCTGTCGTTGCTCTCTTAGTCGTCCAGCACTACGGAATTCTTGCATCCTATGAGCCATCTGATCCGTCGCTTTGTTTTCGTCGCATCGTTGTGTGTTTGTTGGTCGGTCGCGAATGTTCGCGCCGCGGACAAGCCGGTGGCGGATACAACTCCGCCGTCGCAGGCGATCATTGATCTCGGAATCGAGCCGGTACCGATCATCACGAAGCCCGATGACCGCTACACCGCCGTGAAGCTCGATTATGCGATGGTTATTGGCATGGATCGCACTCCCAAGGGCCGGCTTTGGGCGGCATGGGTGGCCGGCGGCGACTCCGAGAAGGGGTTCTTCTGCGCCGCGACCAGCGACGACGACGGCAAGACCTGGAGCGAACCGAGGCTCGTAATCGATCCGGTCGACGCGCCCGATGGTTTGGCACGTCGCGCGCTCGTCGGCAACTTTTGGACCGACCCGACCGGTCGGCTTTGGCTGTTCTACGATCAATCGCTCGGCTATTTCGACGGCCGGGCCGGCGTTTGGGCTATTTCTTGCGATAACCCCGACGCTGCCGAACCGGTGTGGTCGGCGCCTCGGCGGCTTGCGAACGGTGCGACGCTCAATAAGCCGATCGTTCTCAAGGACGGCACGTGGCTACTGCCGGTGTCTCTTTGGACTCGCCGCCGTATCGGTCCGGCTCCGTTGCGCGAGTTGTTCCCTGAACTCGATGACGAGCGCATGGCCCACGTGTATGAATCGACGGATCAAGGAGCAACGTGGACGCGGCGCGGCGGCGTGCTCTTTCCTCAGAGCCAGTTCGACGAGCATATGTTCGTCGAACTAAAAGACGGCCGGCTTTGGATGCTGGCCCGCACGGACTTCGGGATCGCCGAGAGCTATTCTTCGGACGCAGGACGCACATGGAGCGAACCGCAACCTTCTACAATCGCCCATGTTTGCTCGCGATTTCATTTGCGGAGACTCGCTTCGGGGCGATTGTTGCTCGTGAAGCACGGCAAGATTGAGGAGCGCACGCCGAAGCGCTCGCACCTCTCGGCGTACGTCTCCGACGACGAAGGGAAAACATGGCGCGGCGGCCTAATGCTCGACGAGCGCTCCGGCGTCTCCTATCCCGACGGCTTCCAGCATCCTGACGGTACGTATTACATCGTCTACGACCACAACCGCGGCTCCGACCGCGAGATACTTCTGGCGCGTTTCACGGAAGATGATATCCTCGCCGGCCAGTTTGCTTCGCCGCGGTCTGCGGCACAAGTCATGGTGCACAAAGCCCTTCATGGTTTGAAGACCTCGAAGTAGATTCGCAGGGTATTCACGATCGTCACCCATTAGGAACTCGTTGGATGGTCCGCACATTGACGCTCCTGGCGGTCGCTCTGTTCGCATCTTCCGCCGTCGCCGCCCCCAACGGAAAGCCAAATATCGTCGTCATCTTTTGCGACGACCTGGGCTACGCCGATATCGGTCCGTTTGGCGCAGAGGGCTATTCGACGCCCAACCTCGACCGGATGGCCGCTGAGGGAATGAAGTTCACCGACTTCTACGTGGCTCAGGCCGTTTGCAGCGCCTCGCGCACCGCACTGTTGACCGGTTGTTATCCGAATCGCGTCGGCATCCTCGGCGCGCTCGGGCCGCAAAGCAAAATCGGCATCGCCGATGAAGAAACGACGCTCGGCGAGGTGGCCAAGCAGGCGGGCTATGCGACGGCGATCTTCGGCAAATGGCACCTGGGACACTATCCGCAGTTTTTGCCGACGCGCCACGGGTTCGATGAGTACTTCGGGCTTCCCTACTCCAACGATATGTGGCCCCAGCATCCAACGGCGAAGTTCCCCGATTTGCCCCTGATTGAGAATGAGAAAACGGTGGAGCTGAATCCGGATCAGACGAAGCTCACCACGTGGTACACCGAGCGGGCCGTCAAGTTCATCGAAAAGAACCGTGAGAAGCCGTTTCTGCTCTACGTGCCGCACAGCATGCCGCACGTGCCGTTGTTCGTCTCGGACAAGTTTGCCGGCAAGACGAAGCGAGGCCTTTTCGGCGATGTGATCTCGGAAATCGATTGGTCGGTCGGCGAAATCCTGGCGGCACTGAAGCGCAACGGCGTCGACGATCGGACGTTCGTGGTGTTCACTTCGGACAACGGACCTTGGCTTTCGTACGGCGACCACGCCGGCTCGGCCAAGCCGCTCGCACACGGCAAAGGAACCGCTTGGGACGGCGGACAACGCGTTCCGTGCCTCATGCGTTGGCCCGGAAAGATTCCGGCCGGAACGGTTTGCAAAGAGCCGGTGATGATGATCGACATCCTGCCGACGGTCGCCAAGCTGGTCGGTATAACGCTCGATTCGACACGCAAAATCGACGGGCTCGACATCAGCCCGCTGATGTTTGGTGTAGCGGAAGCGAAGTCGCCGCACGAAGCCCTTAACTTCTATTGGGGCGAAGGGCTGCATGCCGTGCGCAGTGGACGTTGGAAATTGCATTTCCCCCACACCTATCGCAAGCTCGTGAAGCCCGGCAGCGGCGGTCAGCCCGGCCCCTATGCCCAAGGGCGCACGGAAATGGCGCTCTTCGATCTGGAAGCCGACCCCGGCGAAACTCGGGACGTGCAAGCGGAGCATCCGGACGTAATCGCACGGCTCAAGAAGTTGGCGGGAACCGCACGCCAAGACCTCGGAGACGAGCTCGAAAAGCGTCAGGGCGCCGGAGTGCGAACTGTCGGTAAACTGCGGGAATAGCCGCGATTTCCTGCAAGCGGCCCAAAATCGGGAGAACTCCGGAAACTTTCCGGACATTTGCCGCGTCTTAGGCGTGCAAGCCGGCGCGATTCTCGCGCCGGCTCGTGCCACGGGCCGTCCGCTCGTTAGGCTATTGTTCGTCGTTGCAAATCCCCCGCGTCCGACCGCCCCCCGCGACTGCATGTTGTCGGCGTGTCGTCCGCGCACGATTCTCAAGGAGTCGGCCCATGTCGTCGTGCCGCCATGTTCTGTTCGCCGTTTTGTTGCAATGGAGCGCCGCGGGCGCTTTTGGGCATGCGGCGGAGACGAACGATCCATTGCCTTGGGATCGCGTCGAACGATTGCCGTCAGTCGTTGCCGGGATGTTGCAAGATCAGAAATATGCGGAGGCCGCGGCCGAACTGAAGAAGCTGGCCGCCGCACCGAAGGCGCAGCGCGATCGATTGCTCTACGCGGAAGGGCGCGCGTGGCACTTCGCCGGCAAATATGACGAGGCCGCCGGGGCGTTTCTCCGTGTCGAGGAAGAGTTTCCCAAGAGCCCTTGGGCCCGTCGAGCGCGTTTTGCGCGCGGCGTGTCGCTGGCGAAAAAAGGCGACTTCGCTTCTGCGGAGTTGATCTATCGCGCCGAGGCTGAGTACCTCTTGTCGCACGAACGTAAGCAGGAACTGGCCGACGTCTACCTCGGCTTTGCTCGGAAGTACGCGACGCCGCGCACCGAACACAGTCCGCCCGATCAACCTGCGCCCGATTATGCAAAGGCACTGGAGTTCTTTCAGCAGGCGATCGAGCTGGGGCCGAAGCCCGAGTTGCGTCCGGAGATCGAAATGCAAATCGCCGAGTGCTATCGGCTCAGCGGCAATTATGAAGAAGCGGCGAATCGCTATGCCAAGTTCGTCAAAGATCGCGCCGACGAAGCGCGCACGCCCGAGGCCCGCTATCGTTTGGGCGAATGCCGATTCCATCAAGATCGCCACGCCGAAGCCCGTCGCGCATGGCAAGACCTTGTGGCGCTTTGGCCCGGCGACAAGTTACCCGCGCACAAGACGCAAGCCGATTACGTGGCTCGCTCGTTTATGGGAATTGCCTGGAGCTATCGAATGCCGTCGCCTGCCGACGACGACGACCTCGTGCTCGGTATCGCCGCGACGGAGGCGTTTCTCGCTCGTTTCCCCGAGCACAAGTTGGTAAACGAAGCACGCCTGGGGCTCGTGCAGGCGCGTATGGTTCGCGGACGTTTCGCCGAAGCGACGACCGCGGCCGAACAATTCTTGAGCGACGCCGAACGGGCCGCGGCACCCGAGGCCGCCGATGTTCGGAACTTGCTCGGCTCCGCGCTCTTGCGGCAAGGCAAGTTCATTGCCGCCATCGCCGCATGGCGAGATCTCCTCGCCAAGCATCCGGCGCACGGTGCCTGGAGCAGCGTGCAGCAGCAATTGATCGAGGCCGACTACCTGATCGGCGCTGAAGCGTTTCGCAAGAAGGACTACGTCGAAGCTCGCAAACAGTGGAGCGAATTTCTGCTGCGCTACCCGCTCGATTCTCGCTCCCCGCGAATTCTGTTTCACTTCGGACAAGCGGAGTTTCTGCAGGAGCACTATGACGCGGCGATTGAAGAGTGGCGGCGGTTGATTTCCAAGTACCCTGGTTCGGAACCTGCGTCGGAAGCGCAGTTCATGATCGGCCGCACGCTGGAAGAGCAACTCGGCAAGCCCGCTGACGCCATGCAGGAATACAAGAAGCTGACCTGGGGCGCACATGTCGGCGCGGCACACTCGCGGCTCGGATTGCTGACGGCGAAACAAGTGAATATCGAAACGGAGCGTGTGTTTCGAACACATGAAACTCCGAGTATTACGCTCCGCTCGCGCAACGTGGACAAAGTGACGGTTCGCGTTTACAAGCTCGACTTGGAGACCTACTTCCGGAAGATGCACTTGGCAGGCGGCGTCGAAGGGCTGGATCTCGCGCTGATCGATCCCGATCGCTCATTTGAATTCGCGGTGCCCGACTACGCCGATTTCAAGCCGATGGAGAGTTCGATCGATTTGCCGGGGTTGGCGGCCGCGGAAGGGGATGCCGAGCCGGGCGTCGTGGCCGTTACGGTGAGCGGCAAGACGCTGGAGGCGACGACGCTCGTGATCCGGAGCGACCTGGACGTCATTGTAAAAAGCTCTCGGGACGAAACATTCGTCTTCGCGCAAAACATGCGCACCGGAAAGCCTTGGCCGGGAGCGCGGGTACTGATTTCCGACGGCGCAGAAGTGGTCGCCGAAGCGGCAACCGGGAAAGACGGCGTGTATCGCGCCTCGCCCGAGCGACTCAAGGCGACCAACGACGTTCGTGTCTTCGCGGTCGCCGACGGGAACACGGCGTCGAACATCGTTTCGCTCAACGGCGTCGGCGTGAGCCGCAGCTTGGAAGAACGTGGGTTTCTCTATACCGATCGGAGCGGTTATCAGCCCGGGCAGGTCGTGCATGTGCGCGGCGTGTTGCGAGCCGTGGCTGATGAGAAGTACGTCGCCGTGCCGAAGCGAAAGTACCGTCTCGATACGTACGATGCGCGAAGTCGGTTGGTCTATACGACGGAAGTGGCCACCGGCGACTTCGGCACGTTCCACGCCTTCTTCACGTTGCCGGCCACGGCGGCCCCGGGCGACTATCGGGTGCAGGCGAGCGACATCGACGGTCGTGCGTTCACCGGCACGTTTCGCGTGGAGAACTACCAACTAGAGCCGGTGCGACTCGTGATTGATTTGCCGCGCAAGGTCTACTTCCGCGGTGAAGAGATCGAAGGGACGATCCGTGCCGAATACTACTACGGTACGCCGCTGGTAGGGCGCGAGCTACGCTACACGCTCGGCGACGGCGAGACACTCACCGGCACGACCGACGACGAAGGTCGCGTGAAGTTCAAATTCCCGACCCGCGAACTTCGCGAAGAGCAGCAACTGCGGCTCACCGCCGAGCTGCCGGAACGCAATCTCTATGCGGCGGCGGATTTAGTCTTGGCCGTGCGGGCCTTTTCGATCGGCGTCACGGTTCCTCGCGATGTCGTGACGGTTGGTGAAACGTTCCCGGTGACTATCAAGACGACGGCCGCCGACGGAAAGCCGACCGCGGAGAAGGTGCAAGTCGAAGTCATTGAACGAACTGTGATCGACAATCAACCCGGCGAGAAGAAGACTTCCTCCCACGACGTGACGACCGACGCTAAGACCGGCGAAGGGCGTTTGACGCTGGCGCTCGACAAGGGAGCTCGATACATTGTGCGCGTGGCAGGGAAAGACCGCTTCGGCAACCCGGTAGTCGGCAGCACGGAAGTGTTTGTGTCCGGAGACGAAGACACGGTTCGGCTGCGAATCTTGGCGGACGTGCATAATTTCCGCGTCGGCGATGAGCCGACCGTGCGCGTTCATTGGCGAGAAGCGCCGGCGCTGGCCTTGGTGACGTTTCAAGGTGCGCGTATTCTCGACTATCGACTGGTCGAGTTGAAAACCGGCGACAACCTGCTGAAGGTGCCGATGCAGCCGAACCTCGCGCCGAATTTCTTCTTGGAAGTCAACATCATGACCGATGTCCGGCTACCGAAGAAGTCGGCTAAGAAGCCGGATGCGAAGAAGCCGACCGATCCGAAGCCCGCAGCCGTCGCGAAGCAGCCGTCGCGCGTGCGGCTGCATTCGGCGACGAATCAGTTTTACGTGGAGCGGGCGCTGAAGGTGGCGCTGGAAGTGAAGCCGAAGACCGCCGGTCGCACGATCCGGCCGGGAGATGCCGTCGACGTCGCGGTTCGCACGCTCGATGCGCAAGGTCGACCCGTGGCGGCCGAACTCGGTTTAGCCGTGGTCGACCGGATCAACGTCGATCGCTTCGGCGAAATTGGCGCCGGCTTCGCGTCGGCGTTCATCGGCCTCGATCGGCAACCGGCCATGCGCACGGCGTCCAGCATCAGTTTTGCCTATCGCCCGGAGACGCGGCCGATCAATCCGCGGCTGCTCTCGGAGGAGCAAAGGCTGGAGATCGCGGCGCAGGAAGAGGAGTTGCGCAAATTGCTGGCCGATACCAGCACGCTCACGGTCAACGCCGGGACCTTGACGGTCAACGCCGGCTCGACCGGCGGTTTGGGAGGTATCATTCCGCCGGGAAATGCGTTGCGAGAAAGCTTAGCCGAAGACAAACCGCAGATTCAGCTCGGCATACAGGATCGCGACGCGCAGAACTTCGCGTTCTACTCCGACAACGGAACCAGCGGCGAGCGATCGGCCGCCGAGCCGCAAACGGCAGGCTCCGGGCGTTTGATGCTGCGCGGCGCGGTAGCGCCTCCCGCCTCGCCGCCGGCCAAGCCGCAAGGTAATGTCGACGGTGCGGATGCAAAATCTGAAACCGGAGAAAAGCGCAAGGATGCGCAGCGCAAACAAGAAGAGGGCGAACAAGAGTCGCTGCACGCCACTGCCGAGCTGAGCAAATCCGCCTTCGATCGCTTTGGGATCGATGCGTCGCAACTGTCGACGAACGCGTTGAATCTTTACTATTCAAACGGCGGACGGATGCTCACCGTCGTTCGCAATGGCGTGCAAGACAATGTTTTCTTAGGTGAGAATCTTCAGGCGGCACAATCCGATTTGCTCGTGCGGCGGCTGAAAGAAGAGCGGGCCGTGGTCATGGCCGCGATGGAGCAGCAGGAAACCGCCTATTGGAATCCGGCGGTCGTCACCGACGCCGAAGGTCGGGCGACTATCACGGTTACGCTGCCGGAGCGTTCGACGAGTTGGAACATCTCGGCCAAGGGAATCACCGTCGACTCGCTCACAGGACAAGCGGAGAAAGAACTTACCGTGAAGAAGGAGCTGTTCGGGGAGTTGGCTATGCCGTCGATCGTGACCGACGGCGACAGCGCGCAGATTACGGCGACCATTCACGACTTGCTTGAGCGTGTGGCGGGAGCTCCGGCAGAGAAGCTTGAAGTGACGTTTACGGCCCGCATTGGCGACAAGACCGTCGAAGAGAAGCGGACGATCGCGTCGGAGAAGGCCGGCATGCATGAGCTCGCCTTCGCGTTGGCGGCGAAGTTGCCAGTCGAGGCGAAAGATGGCGCGGCGGCCGCTGATTTCGTGGAAATCACGTTAGAGGTTGCCGCCGGCGAGCGGCGCGACGTGTTGCGCCGTACCATTCCTATTCGACCGCTCGGGTACACCATCGTCTCATCGACCGGCGGCAGCGCGACGAGCGACACCACGGCGTGGTTGGAGGAGCCGGCCGGCATGACGCTCGTGCGCCCGAAACTGGAAGTCGTGGTGGGAGCGCAAATCGACGGCAGCCTGCTCGATATCGTGCTCGGAACCGACTCGCATTGCGGCTTCTTGCGTTACGCTTCGCCGCTGGAAACAACGACGAGCGATTTGCTGGCGGCGCTGGCTTTGGAGAAGTATGGACGCTCCACACGGACCGACGCCGCCACATCCGCACCGCAGTTGGCGTCGCGCATTCGTTCCGCGATCGGCCATCTGGTGTCGGCACAGCTCGATAACGGCAGCTGGACTTGGACCGGCAACGGCACGAGTGGCGACCGTTACGCGAGCGCACGATGCTTGTGGGCCCTCGGTGCGGCAAATGCAGCAGGCTACAAGATTCCGGACGACATCTACGACAAGGGCATCAGCTATCTGCAATCACAGTTGACGGCAGTCGCCGACGACGACCTGGAAGGAAAGGCGATTCTGCTTCATGCACTCGCCGAGACGGAGCACGGCGATTTCTCGCTCGCCAATCGTTTATATCGCGGACGGTCGACCATCTCGCCCGCAGGAGCCGCGTATCTCGCCTTGGCGCTGGCGAAGATGAACCACACGCCCTTGGCGGCCGATTTGCTCGTAAACTGGAAGCCCATGGTCCGGAAGATCGGCATCTCGGCCGATCATCGCGGCTCGCGGGTCGCCGAAGTCGAAGCGCAAGCTCTGTACGGGCTGGCGCTCACGCGCGCCGCGGCGAATTCGCCGAAGTTGAAGGAATCCGTCGATTGGCTACTCGCGCATCGCGAAGGTCGACGCTGGTCGCCCGACGCCGCTACGGGCCCGGCAGCGATGGTCGTGGCCGAGTGGTTTGCTCAGCATAAGGTCGGCGGCGAACGCTACTCGCTAACCATCGTGGTCAACGAGCGCGAGGCGGCCAAGATTGACGTCGATCCGACCGCCGCGCCGCAAACGATTGCGATCGCACCGGAGAATCTAAAGCCGGGCAAGCAGCGGATTCAGTTTCTCATGACGGGCCGGGGACATTTGAGCTACCAATGCACCCTCACGGGATTCGTGGCGGCCGACAAGTTGAAGAACACCACGAACGCGTGGTTTGCCCAGCGTATCTGGGAGCCGGCCCTGCGAGAGTTCGGCGGTCGTGAATTGCCGCGCGGCTTCAGTGCCGTGGAAGGAAGCTACAGCAGCTTCCACAACCCGCTCACGCAGTTGCCGATCGGGCGGCGCGGACGCGTCGAATTGCGCGTCCATCGCAACTATCCGGGAGGCATGGTCGCCGAGGATCGGCTGGAGTATCTGGTCGTGCGCGAGCCGCTCCCGGCGGGCACGGCGGTCGTCGAGCAAACGATTCGGGGCGGCTTCGAACGGTATGAACTGCTCCCCGGCGAGATTGTGTTCTATGTCGGCAATCGCCGAAGCCACGAAGCGATTTCCTTCGACGTCGTTGGAGCGATCGCCGGCGACTATCGGGCCGCGCCGCCGATGATCTTCGACGCGCATCGGCCGGAGCAATTCATTGTCGAAAAAGCGGCGCCGCTGACGGTGTTGCCGCGCGGCAAGGAATCGGTCGATGCTTACCGTTGGAGCCCGGACGAGCTCTATGAACTCGGCAAACGCAACTATGCCAAGCGCGATTGGAAGGCCGTGCGGCTGTATCTCGCGCAGATGTTGAAGGAATGGCCGATTCGCTCCGCCCCTTATCAAGACACGCTTCGCATGCTGCTCGATGCGCATCTTGAGTTGGGGCCCGCCGCGGAAGTGGTGCGGTACTTTGAATTGGTCAAAGAGAAGTCGCCCGAACTGGAAATTCCCTTTGAGAACATTCTCAAAGTGGGCGCCGCCTACCACGAACTCGGCGAGTATGAGCGGAGCTATTTGGTGTTCCACGCCACGGTAGAAAGCAGCTTCTATTCCGACGGCGCCGTGGCCGGCTTTCTGGAAGCACAGGGCGAGTTCTTGCGAAGCGTCGACGTGATGCGCAAACTGATCAGTGAATATCCGCCGGAGCCGTACGTAGCTTCGGCCGAGTATGCTTTGGCGCAGCGCGTGTACGGCTACGCCCCGAGCGTCGCCGGCGATGCGAAGCTGCGGCAACGTAAGCTAACGCGGCTCGCATTGGTCGCCGCGGCACGCAGCATGCTCGACGACTTCCTTACGGCCCATCCTGACGACCCGGCGGCCGATCAAGCGGCCTTCGCCGAGGCCAACGCCTTCTTGGAGTTGCAACAATACGACCAAGCGGTTGCCTCTTGCCTACGCTTTGCCGAACGGTACCCGGAGAGCGATTTCCTCGATAGTTACTGGTACATCATCGGGTATTCGCACTTTGCGGCGGGTCGGCCCGACCAGGCTTTGGAAATGTGCCGCAAGGTCGCGGAAATGAAGCGGCCGGAGAAGGGAACCGGGCGCGAAGTGGAGAGCCGCAACAAGCAACGGGCGCTCTACATTCTCGGCCAAATCTATCACAGCCTCGGCAAGGCGGCCGAAGCGATCAAGGAATACACGCTCGTGGCGGATCAAATTCCGGATGCGAAGAAGGCGATTGAATATTTTACGCGCCGCAGCATCGAGCTGCCGGAAGTCACGACGATTCGGCCGGGCACGCCGGCCTTGGTGAAGCTGGAGTATCGTAACGTGCCGAAGTGCGAATTGCGGGCGTATCGGATCGACCTCATGAAGTTTAGCTTGCTGCGGCAAAACCTGGAGGCGATCACGCAGATCAACCTCTCGGGTATTCGCCCGTTGCATGAGGAAACGATCGAACTCGGCGACGGTAAGGACTATCGCGATCGGGAACGCGAACTCAAGCTACCGCTCGATGAAGAGGGAGCCTATCTGATTGTTTGCCGCGGCGAGAATCTGCATACGAGCGGATTCGTGTTGATCAGCCCGTTGAAGCTGGAAGTGCAGCAAGATGCGGTGAGCGGACAAGTGCGGACGACGCTCAAGAACGCGCTCGACGACAAGTATGCGTCGCACGTACATGTGAAGGTGATCGGAACGCGTGACTCCGACTTTAAGGCGGGCGAGACCGATCTGCGGGGCGTCTTCTCGGCCGAACCAATCAGCGGCCGGGCCACGGTAATTGCGCAGAGCACCGATAATCGGTATGCGTTCTACCGAGGAGAAACCGACTTACTCCCGCAACCGGCCGCTAACGCACCGCAGCAGGCGAATCAACCTAGTACGACGCCGGCACAGCAAGGGAGCCAAAGCGAGTATCTGTTGCAAGAACTCAATATCAGCAACGGCCTGAATCAACGGCAGCAGATCGACAACCTCCGCGACAATTACTACAACAACCGTGCCCGCGGCGTGAAAGCGAAAGCGGCGAAGTAGACGCGTTTGCGCCGCAGAGAGGCGGCCAATGAACCCGCCGTCGCCGGCGGTAGGCGCCCCCGGTCGCCGACCGGGGGCCAAATGCCGATTATGAAACGGCTTCGCTGCCGTCGTAGAGGGCTGTCATCGGCCGGCCGTCGTTGAGTCGTGCCGGGCGGCCTTGGCGATCGTAAATCGTCGACGCCGGCTCGACCCCTAGTGCCGTGTAGACGGTAGCGCCGAGGTCTTCCGGGGTGTAGGCCTTCGTGAGCGGGTAGGCGCCGAGCGCATCGGACTTGCCGATGACTTGGCCTCCTTGCACCCCCGCGCCCGCGAAGAGGCCGCTAAAACAATAGCCCCAATGATCGCGGCCGGCCTGCGGGTTGATCTTCGGCGTGCGGCCGAACTCGCCGATGAGAATGACGAGCGTATCTTCGATGCGCCCCGACGCTTCCAAGTCGTCGAGCAGTGCGGCCATGCCCTGATCGACCGGCGGCAGTAAACGATCCTTCAGCGCCGGAAAGATGCCGCTGTGATTGTCCCAATTCTGTACCCGGCCGAGGTTCACCTGTACGACAGGGACGCCGATTTCCGTGAGCCGTCTGGCAAGCAGCAGCGACTGGCCGTACGTATTGCGGCCATAGCGATCGCGGGTCGAATCGCTTTCGCGGCCGATCTCGAAGGCTTGGTGCAGCCGCTGCGAGGTCAGCATGGAAAACGCCAACTCTTGCTGCGTCGTGAGACGCCGCTGTTCGGCGTTGCCGTCGAGCACCGTTTGCCGGGCATTGATTTGGTCGAGCAATTCGCGACGATCTTCCAACCGCGCGATATCCATGCCCGCGGCCAGCGTTAGGTTGTCGACGCGGAAGTTCGGTTCGTTCGGGTCGGACGTGATTTGCCAAGGATCGTGCTTCGGCGCGAGAAGGCCGCCGTGCTGGCCGGGCCAAGTGAGCGGCGCCGACATGAGAAAGGTCGGTAGATGCACGCCGCTGGGGATCGCGTCTTGGCGCGGTTTCAGCGAGTCGCACGCCGCGGCGTAGCAGGGCCAATCGGTGCGCGAGGCAACTTTGTCGAAGAAGCCGCCCGGTTGCAAGTGACCGGTGAGCACGTGATGGGTCGACATCAAGTGGTTGTTGTCGCGATGCGAGAACGACCGGACGACGGCGTACTTCTTTGCTCGTTCGGCAAGGCGCGGGAGATGCTCGCAAACTTGGAAGCCCGGCACCGGCGTGGCGATCGGCTGAAACGGCCCGCGCGATTCGGCGGCGGCGTCAGGCTTCATGTCGAACGTATCGTGATGGCTGCAAGCGCCGGTTTGAAACGCCAAGATCACCGACTTGGCACGGCCGGTGAGGCCCGCTTTGGTCGCCCCGGCGGCCGAAGCCCGATTGCCCAAGAGCCCGGGCAGCGACAACCCCAATAGCGCCGAGGAGCCGACCTGCAGCAATTCGCGGCGGCGCACTCCGATGCTGGAGGGGAGACGGGCGTTTTTCATAGCTCAGGGCGAACCTGGGACGGGCGGGATTAGAGGCGGGCGGGAAGCAGATAGTGTAGTTTCCGCCGGTCCGGCCAACAATGTCGGCTGACTCGCTTAGCCGAGACGAACTTCGTCGCCTACGCACAGGGTGCGGCCCAGCGCGGCCGAAGCACGCGTGTTCACGGAGAGGCGATAGAAGTGATTGAACGCGGAAGGCTCGACCCAGCCGGGCAACGTTTCGCGGCGACGGCGAGCAAACTCGACGGCGAAACGGGGCGAAATCTCACCGGTTTGCGAATCGCGCGACGGCACCACGCAGCGCGCACAAGGATTCACCCCTTCAAAGGTCGCGTCGCCGATGTGGAATCTTACCGTCTCGCGCGCATCCGGCGCGGCGTCGGCGGCGAAGAGTCGGTCTTCCCAAAAGGGAGGACAATCATCGGCATCGGCGATCGGCGTGAGCGAGTCGATCTCAAGATTCGCACGGAAGCGCCGCCGTGCTTCCTGCAAATCAAAGTTGCCGAACCAGTCGGCAACCGTGAGCAGGGTTGCTCTGCTGATGACCGTCGGACCGGGTGATTCGAGATCGTCGGGGAATCCCGTCTCGATGTTCTCTTCCAGAGTCACCGAGAAGCCGAAGAAGTCGGAACACCAAGCTTCGAGTTCGGCGTTGCCTGCTGATAGTGAAAACGTCGCAGCGGTGCGATCCGGGGCGGACAGCGATACGTTCTGTTCTGCGAGATCAAAAGACGCGCGGATCGCATGAATGCTCGCGTGACGCTTGGCGTTCACCAAGTTGCCCTGAGCGTCGCGTAGGGCGAAGCGCCGATCGTTCTCCAAACCGCCGATACCGGAGACGACCGCGGAATCGACCAAGGCGCCGTCGAGCGACTTGATGGGATAGATCGTAATGCGAACGAGCCGGGGCATCCTTGACCTTGATTCGAACGGCTATTGGACGCGGGCGAGCAACGGGCGCCGCTGAACTTGGAACAAGCTCGTGCTCACGATGCGATCGAGCTTTGCCCAACCGACTACTTGGCTATCGAGGCCGGTCTCGCGATCGTCCTGCGTGATGAAATAGCAATCGGGGGGAACTGTGATCGTTTGCGGCGCGCGCGGCACGTTCAAGGCTATCGGCAACTCGGTCTCCGGCGGCGTCGGATTCTCCAGCGAATCGTTGACGCGATAGCGAAAGTTGGCCAGCGAAATCTTGTCGCCGGGCACAGCCATGATGCGCCCGAGCATTAACGTGCCGGCTTCGGTGAAATTGTTCTCCGGCGGCAACTCGAACAATACCACCGCCCCGCGTTGCAATTGCGCCGGATCGACACGCCGGTGGTAGAGCAAGCGATCGCCGTTCCACACAACCGGTGCCATGCCTTGGCCTTGAATTTCGATCAGTCGGAACGAAAAGAACATCGCCGCCCCGAAGGCCGCCGCCGCCAGCATGAGAACGACCGCGCCTGTGACGTACCGGCGGCTGCCGGCAACCGCCGAGTCGCCCGGAGGCCAAGCGTTCAGCGTTGCAATGATTTCCACGATCCAAAGTAGCGTGGCGACGACCACGGCGGCCAAGGTTGCTTGAAACAGCGCGGCGGAGGGATAAATCGCGGTGGCGGCGGCGCCCAGCAGCGCGGCGAGCCCGGAGAAATAACTAATGCGTCCGAGCCACTTCCAGCCGATGAGCGCAAAGCCTGCGCCCGGGCAAATCCACGCGCGGCGTCGTGCGAGTTTGCGAAACGCGAAAACATCCTGTTCGGGCGACGGCGAGGTGCTCAAGGGGCCGACTCTTTCCTGCGAGCGTGGGCGAGTGCGAAGCAACAATGCCGAGCGGGGCGGGGGCGAATCGCACGACGGCGGAACCGGCGAATGCCGTAACTACCAATCATTCAATCGGCGGCGGCGTTCTTCTTCGGGATCAAGCGGTTTCGGCGGCGGCATCGGCTTGCCGCCGGCAGCCGCTTGATCGTCTTCCTCATCTTCTTCGGCATTCTCTAGCGCGGCGAGCCTCTCTTGTGCGGATCGCAATCCTTCGAACACGCTTCCGGCAATTGCCGCCGCTCCGCCGAAAATGGCTAGGTAGCATCCTAGCGAGACCCCTTGCGAGTAGCCGGGGCCGTTTGCGTCGGGCACGCCGAAATAGAAAGCCAGCGCCATGATCAAGTAAATCAACGCCAAAGCGGTCCAAATCCAGGGTACCAGCCATTTCCACGACGCCATGTCGGGAACGAACGCGGGCGCTACGAAGAGTGCGACGCCTGCGATGACGAACACCAATCCAAACCACGCGGTCCATGCCGACCAACCGTAAATCGACGTGCTGCCGCTGGAAAGCGAAACCGCTTCTTTCGCTCTAATTTCTTTGTCGTAGTCCTTGCCGAGCGATGCTTCGTAAAACGCTTGGTTCAACGATCGATTCGACGTCCAGCTGGAATCGTAAAGACGCACGCGCGTTTCGTATTCCGTCCGCGTCGGTTCGTCCATGTCTTTCGTGATCGAAGCTATGACGGTGGGATCCGTCATATTCATGCCGCGTTGTTCGCTGACGCGGTACTTCGTGAGACCCCACCAAGGGAGCAGAAACGCCACGACGGCGAGCCCGATGCCTGCGTAAAGCAGTTGCCTGCTGCGTGACCGCATGGCATCGATAGCGGTGGGTGCCGAGGTCGGGACGTCGTCGTCGTCGGGGGTCGTCACAGTGTTGGTGCTCGGAGAAGACGGGTAAAGCCTGACTCGCGTCCCACGACATCGCCGAGCGACGGCTCAATGTGCGAACGGAGCGACGGCCTCGGTGATTTGCCGCGATCGCGGAACTTCGAGTTTAACCGGCGGAGAAGGCGATTCAAGCGGCCGCTTCCGGGCGAGGCGCGTTTGTTTTACGCGAATTGGAGCGATGCCGACGCGCGCGGCGGCCGATTCATCTCGTGCCGAGCCGTCGCGCCGGCTAGAATTCCGCGATGTCCGCCCCGCCGCTTAGCACTTCGACTCCCGCCGACGGCACGTTTTCCGACGTGGCCGCGGCGGCCGATGCGCTCGACGCGCGACCGGGCGACGACCGCGAGCACGCCGGGCGCAATCTGATTTCGCTGGTCTTATACGATGTCGTCGTGCGCATCGGCTGGATCTTCAAGACCGAGAGCGTCATCATGCCGGCCTTTCTCGACATGGTCGCGGGCCCCGGCTGGATTCGGGGCTGCTTGTTGGTCGTCAATCGGTTCGGCCAGAGCATCCCCCCCGCGCTCTTCGCCCGTCGCCTCCGCAAGATGCCGCTCAAGAAGCATGCGCTCGTGGTTTGGACGCTCTCGATGGGTCTGCCGTTCTTGGCCCTCGCACTGGTTTGGGGCTTTGTACCTCAGGCCCATGCTCATACCTGGATGGCGCCCCTCTTTCTCGCTCTCTACGGCGTGTTCTCCTGCTGCCATGGGTTGAATCAAATTTCGTACAGCACGCTTCAAGGAAAGCTGCTGCCGGTGCGGCTCCGCGGGCGGATGCTCGCCGTCGCCACGTTCTCCGGCTCCGGCATGGCAATCGTCTTCGCCTGGTGGCTCATGGGCGCATGGCTCGCTCTGCCCGACGGCGGCTTCACCTACATTTTCGGTTTCACCGGCATCTGCTTCGCGCTGGCGGCCGCGGGGGCGCTCTTTATTCGCGAAACGCCCGACGACGCGGCCAAGCTGAGCGCGCCGGTTGCGCATCCGCTCCGCGGCGCTTGGGACGTGCTCCGTCACGACGCCAACTTTCGCAAGCTGGCCGTCGTCGTGATGCTCTCGGCGATCGGCACGGTGCTCTTTCCGCACTATCAAGCGCTCGCGCGCGAGCGGCTCGGGCTGGTCGGCGGCAACCTAATGATTTGGGTGATCGTGCAGAACGCGGCCGTCGGCACGTTCGGCTTGCTGCTCGGCTGGATCGTCGAAAAACGCGGCGAACGCCTCGGCCTCCGGCTCGCGGTGTTCGTCAATTCGCTGGCCCCGCTTACTGCGCTCGCCGTCGATGCCTTGGGACGCGAGGAAGGGGCACGCTGGTTCTGGCTCGTCTTTATTCCGCTCGGCATGACGCCGATTTCGCTCAAGACCATGGTCGGCTACACGCTCGAAATCGCCCCCGATCATGATCACCCGCGCTACCTCAGCACGCTCAGTCTTTGCTTGGCCGTGCCGTTTTGCTTCTCACCGCTGGTCGGATGGGCGGTCGACGTCGTCGGCTACGAGCGCGTCTTCGTCGGGGGGGCGGCGCTCATCGCGCTTGCCAGCGTGCTGACGTTCCGCCTCGTCGAGCCCCGCCACGGGCACGCGAACTGAAAAATGGCCCGCGGCCGAATCGTTTTGGCAAGAGCAATGTCGGCGGATTTTTCTCCGTGTGACGCGAGTTCGCGCCGTTCGCTTTACAGACTCCCGTTTGCTTTTCATACTGACGCCTTCCCGCGGCCGGGGCCTTCATCCACGGGGGGCGTCTTGCGGCCTGCGTTACGAGGAGCCTGCACGGATGTCGGTTTTGTCGATGAGTGAGTTGACCACGTTTCGGTGGTCGTTCGAAGAGGATGTGGCGCACTTCAAACGCGCGGGCTACGAAGCCGTCGGCGTGTGGCGACAGAAGCTCACCGAGTTCGGCGAAGAGAAGGGAATCGAACTGCTCGAAGAGTCGGGCCTACGCGTTTCCAATCTGCTCTGGTGCGGCGGATTCACCGGCAGCGACGGCCGCTCCTTTCGCGACGGCCTGGAAGATGCCCGTGACGCCATTCACTCGGCGGCTCACATGCGCGCCGGCTGCTTAGTCGTGTATACCGGCGCTCGCGGCGGCCATACCCATAACCACGCTCGCCGGCTGCTGAAGGAAGCGCTTAAAGAATTGCTGCCGCTGGCGGCGGAGCAGGGGGTGACGCTGGCATTGGAGCCCATGCACGCCGAAGTAACTTCGGAATGTACGTTCCTCAACGACCTCAACGACGCCGTCTCGCTCATCGAAACGCTCGGCCATCCCCGGCTCAAGCTGGCATTCCACACTTACCACATGGGCCTCTGCCCGGCCTGGAAGACCAATCTCGCGACCGTGGCCCCGCATATCGCGGTGGTACATCTGGGCGACGGGCATCCGCCGCAAGGGGGCGAGCAAGTACGCACAAAACTCGGCGACGGCGTGGTGCCGCTCGCAGAGATCGTCGCGGCGCTCGGCATGGCGGGCTTCAACGGCTACTACGACGTCGAACTCATCGGCACCGACGTCGAACCGAGCGGCTATCTTGATCTGCTCGATCACTCACGAGAAGCGTTCGCGAAGCTCACCATATAACCGCGTGCCTTTTGTGCCGCTGCCGGCTCGTCCGGCAGTGCCCTGTACATAAATTCCAATGACCAAGCACCAAATTCCAAGTTTGGAATTTGGTGCTTGGTCATTGGTTATTCCGCCGAAGGCGAGCGCTACTTCGTCGCGGATGCCGGTTGCGGGGGGGCGTCGGCCTTCGCCAGCGGCGACGCCTTGCGCACGTGCAGCACCACCGGAGCCGAGGCTTCGAATTGCACCTTGCCTCCGCCGGCACGCGGCGTCTTCGTTTCGGCGAAGCAAGCGCGGCTGGTCTCCGGCACCCAATCGTCGCAACGCAGGAAAATCTGCCGTTCCGATTGCTTCTCCGGAATCAAAATTCCGCTGAGGCCGATGTTGTCGACGATCACGCCGTGCGGCAAGTTCGCGATGTCGAACGCCACCCGCTCTTCGAAGCCGTTGCGTTCGATCTTTAATTTGGCGCTCACCGTCGTGCCTGGGGCGATCGTCAGTTCCGCCGGTTCCAACGTCACGAGCAACTTCGGCTTCGTTTCGAGCGTCGCCGATTTAAAGCCGTCGAGCGATTTAACGACATCCTTGCCGGCGACCACGGCTCGGGCCGACACCTTCACTTGGCTCCAGGCTTCCGGCGGGGCGAGCTTCGCATCGGCCGCGGCGAAGAGCACCATGCGGGCCGCGTTGTGGCCGGCCTCGATGGTGATCGGTTGTGAGACCCGGTAGCCTGGCGGCAGGCCGGCGACATCGATCGTGATCTCGCCGTCGAAGCCGTCGATGCGCTCGGCGGCGAGGTTGATCGCCGCGCCGCTCCCCAGCGAGATCGTCGGCGCATTCGTCGAGAGGCGGACCAGGAAGTCGGGCTTCGGTTCCCGAATGGTCAGGCGATAGTTGAAGTGGTCGCCGCTGAAGCCGCGGACGTCGGTGACGCGCACCACGTACGCGCCGTCTGCCGGAGCGGTGAACATCAGCTTCGAGTCGGCGCCCGCCATGCGCAGGGCGTCGTCGTCGTTCGCATACGGCAGCGTGAACTGCGGCAGGCCGTTGTAGATGAGCTTCGCGCCGACCGGATGGGCCTCGACGATATACGCCGGTTCGTCCAACGCGTGCCCCGACGCGCTCGTATCAAAATAGTTGCGCCGCTTACCGCCCGATTGGTAGAACTCGAAGCCGGAATCCGGACCGCGCGGCTTGCGGAAGTTCTTCACGACCTCGCCGGAGAGGTAAAGATACTCGTTGAGTTCCATCTCTTCCCAATTGAAGAGCCGGCACTCGAGCGCGCCGGAATCGATACTGCGGAACGTCACGTAGCTGTCGCGTACCGCTTGCAGAATTACGCGCGGCACCGGCTTGCCGTCGGTCGTCAGGATCTCAATTTTCGTGTCGACCGGTGAGCCGCGCCGTCGGGCTTCGGTTTCTACTAAGTAGGTTTGTCCCTTGCGAGCTTCGAAGCGAACGTAATCGGCATCGCCCGCGGCGTCTTTCGCCGTCGCATAGATTCGGCCGTTCACGTGTACTGGTACGCTCACCGCTTGAGCCTTCATCGCGGTGTCGTTCGGTTCGATTTCGGCGACTTCATTTTCGGCCGTCGCCATGACGGTCGGCTTCTTCACGACGCGGAGGAGTTCCACGTCGTACGGCACTTCGGTGATGCCGGCCGTCTTCGCTTCGACCTTGGCCGTGTGCAACTTCGGCAGATTAAAGCCGGTGAGTTCCACGTCGGCCGGCTTGCCGACGGCCACGTTCAACGGAAATACGCCGGTGACCAACGGGAACGTGCCGAGCGAGAGGCGATAGAAATGCTGCGCACCGCCGGCCATCGATTGATCGTTCACGCGCACCGTATAGATGCCGTCGGCCGGGATCGTGTAGGCGACGATCGGATCGTCTTGATCGTCGAAGTCGTTGTTGGTCGCCACGGTTTGCCCCGCCGGATCGAGCACCGTGAGGAAACCGTTGAGCATCGAGCCGAGCGACTTGGCTTCCACGCGGCAAACGATCGTCTGGCCGCGCTTCGCCGCAAAGCGGCAGTTGTCCATATCGCCGGGACGCGAGCAGACGCCCCAATAGCCGGCTTCGAGCGCCGTCGGTTTGGTGCGCGGCGCCGAATCGTTCGGCTCAAGTTCGGCAAGCTGCGGCAGGTCGTCCACCTCGATCGAGGCCGCCTTGCTCTTGGCCGCAGCGCCGCTCGCGACCAGCTGATACGTGCCCCGGGGAAGCTTCGCGTCGGGTGCAATTTCAAAGCGGACCGTGGTTGCCGTGTGTCCTTCGGCAACCGGACGAATTTCCGCAGCGACCGGCTTGCCCATGGCGTCGCGAAGCACGAGCTTGCTGACGCCGGCGAGTTGCTTGCCGGTGAGCGTCACCGTCGTCAGCACGCCGCGTCGGATGCCGCGCGGTGCGACCGTCGCGATTTCCGGCGGCAACGCCGGCTTCGGCTGGGCGGTCTTCACGTCGTACACGACGAACGAGCCGTCCATGCGCCCGACGGCCAGCGTCAGGCCGTCGGCCGTGAGAGCGAGGCCCGGCACCCAATCCGGCTGTTTTTCGAGAGCCTGGCGCTCCATGATGGTCGCCGCGTTCCAGATGCGCACCAAGCGATCTTCGCCGGCCGAGATGAGCGTTTTGCCGTCGGCGGAATACGCAAGCTTGATCACGGCTCCTTCGTGGGCGAAGCGCGTGATTGTGAGCGGGTTGGTGTTTTCTTTCGCTGTCGGGCTGATCGTCCAGGCTCGGATGCGGTTGTCGGCGCCGCCGGCGACCACGGTCTTGCCGTCGGGGCTAAACGCCACGGCATAGAGTTCTTTCGTGGCTTGCGAGAAGGTGTCGAGTCGCGTGCCGGAGGCGGCGTCCCACAGTTTCACGGTGCGATCGGCGCCGCAACTCGCCAGGATCTTGCCGTTGGGAGCAAACGCGAGGTCGTACACCGCTCCGTTGTGCCCGGCGAGCGTGCGCAGCTCTTTGCCCGTCGCCGTGTCCCACAGCTTGATCATTTGGTCGTAGCTCGCCGTGGCAAGCAGCTTGCCGTCGGGGCTGAGGGCGACCGCGTACAAACTATCGCGATGGCCGGTGAACGTACGCACGAGCTTGCCGTCGGCCGGGTTCCAAAGTTGTGCTTCGCCGAACACGCCCGGCTCGCCGGCCGCAGTGGCCAGCAGCTTGCCGTCGCGCGAGAATTCGAGATCGGCGACCGGCCCGCGAATGCCGGAGATCGTGCGGGCCACGGCTTGATCGTCGAGCCCGACGAGCCGCACCGAGCGATAAGCGCCGACGGCCGCCAAAGGCTGCGTCGGACTCACGGCCACGGCCGTTGCGGCGTCGCGCGCCGGAGCGGTGAGCTTCACTTGCGGCGTGACGAGGATCGTCGGATCGGGCACAGCGCCGCTCGGGCCTTTCGCGCCGGCTTCAATCCAGCGGCGGAGCAACGTGATTTCTTCCGGCTTCGGCTTCTCGTTGTCTTCCGGCGGCATCACCGGCTGCTCGCGACCTTCGACCAGCAGCAACAAACGACTGAGCGCAGGCTGGCCCGGCACGACGGCCACGCCGCCGGCCCCGCCCTTGAGCAGATGGTCGTATTGCTCCAGGCTCAGCTTTCCTTCGCGATCGGTTGCGTTATGGCAGCCGTTGCAATAGGTCTTGAAGATCGGCGCGATGTCGCGGTTGTAGTCAGGCGACGCGTCGGCGGCATGCAGCGCGCTTGTGGACGCGAACAGCGAGACTAGGGCGAATGTGTAGGTCAGTTTGGAGATCATAGTCGTCAATGTCGTTGGCAGGACAATTGAAAGTATTCTGTTTGGTCCCCTCGCCCCCGGAGCGGCGTTGGAGATGGTTAGCACTCGAATCGGGGGAGAGGGATAGGGTGAGGGGCGAAAGACAATGCAGAAAGTCGAATGCTGAATGCTGAACAGACTTTGAATCTGCGTGGCCTGTTCGGCATTCCGCATTCAGCAGTCAGCATTTCCTACCCCCTCACCCTATCCCTCTCCCCGAATCATGTTCTGGTCTTTGTTGCAAACTCGCTCGTCGGGGCGAGGGGACCAAACGGGGATTGATTGGTGCTTTCGTTTCCGAAGCGTTTTCATCCCCCACATCCCCTTCTCAACTCCCCGATCTCCCTTTCCGGATCTCGGGCAAGCGACCCCTCACCCCCGGCCCCTCTCCCGCAAGGGGCGAGGGGAGGATCAGCGGCTCGCATCACTCGCCACTCACCACGCTTGCTCAGTGATTAAACAAAAACTCTTTACTGCTCAGGACGCTCCAATACACGTCTTCCCAGGCTTTGCGTTTGTCGTACCCTTGGGCGGCGGCGAGTTCTTTTACCACACGGTCCTTCTCGGCCGCCGTCGGCAAGCGTGAGAGGGCGTGCAGGAACAATTGGTCGAGCACTTCGGCGTCGCTCTTGCCCGCGGCCAGAGCCTTGCCCAAGGCGTTATCCTTCGCCGAGAGCTTCATGTTCACCGTGTCGCCGTTGGTGATGTGCAGCACCTGTACCATGGTCGGCTGATCGCTCCGCTCACAAGCGCAGGTGACAAGCCGATCGGGACGGCCGAATGTCGACAAGAAGTACGAAGCCGCGCTCGACGACGGCAGTTGCAATGCTCGGTAACCATCAGGGAAGCCGGGGAACTTCGTCGGCTGTGCGGTGATGTTCGACGCCGCATCGAGCAGCACTTCCGCCATCAATCGCTTCGGGTAGTAGCGCGAGTAGAACCGATCGTCGAGTTCGTTCGCGGCTAGCGGCATGCTGCTCCGTTGATACGCGGCCGATTGCAAAATCTGCCGCATGAGGGACTTCAGCTGGAACTTCTGATCGACCAGGTACTTGGCCGCGGCGTCCAAGAGCTCCGGGTTGCTCGGCGGGTTGGTGAGTCTTAAATCGTCGACCGGTTCGACGAGCCCCCGGCCGAAGAAGTTGGCCCAGACGCGGTTGGTGATCGAGCGCGCGAAGTAGGGGTTCGTCGGCGAGGTGAGCCACGCCGCGAGGTGAACGCGACGATCCTTGGGGTCGTCGAGCGCCAGCGGCGTGCCGTCGAGCGGCGTCGGCGGGCGCGGCTTGCCCGTGAGCGGTTGGATCAGATCGCCCGACACGTCGGCATACACGACCGACGACTTCCCGCCCGCGTCTTGCTTCACACGAACGCGCGAGAACAGGTTGGCCATCGCGTAGTACTGATCGTTCGACCATTTCTCGAGCGGATGGTTGTGGCAGCGAGCGCAATTGATATTCAGCCCGAGGAAGGCGACCGTCGTGGTCTCGGCCATGTCGAGCGGGTCTTGATGCAGCAAGTAAAAGTTCGACGCGCCGTTTTCCAAGTTGCTCCCCGACGCGGTCATCAGCTCGCGGACCAGTAGGTCCCACGGCGTATCGGCCTCGACGTGGTTGCGAACCCAGGAGTAGTACGACCAGAGCAGGGCTTGGTTGGCGTTGTCTCGATTGCCGAAGCCGAGCTTGTCGCCGTTGACGAGCAGCAGGTCCGACCATTTGTAAGACCAGTAGTCGACGAACTCCGGACGGTCGAGGACCGCTTCGATCAGGAGGTCGCGTTTATTCGGGGCCTTGTCGGCCATGAATTGCTTCGTTTCGTCGAGCGTCGGCAGGATGCCGAGCGTGTCGAGATAAACGCGGCGGATGAATTCGCCGTCGGTACTCTGCGGCGACGGCGGAATGCCGAGGCTCATGAGCTTCCCCATCACCAGCTGGTCGATGAAGTTGCGGTCCGCGGAATTCTTGTAGGCCGCTGCGGGCGCGGGGGTCGCCATCGGCACGGTGATCGACGACGTGGTGACCTTGCTCAGATACCACGCGGTGAGGGCTCCTTCGCCGTAGCCCACGGTCGTCGCGAGGCCGGTTTGATCGATTTGCACGGCCGATTCGTTGGCCGAGGTGAAGAGCGTCCAGCGGGTGACGTCTTCCACACGGCCGTCGGAGAAGTGGGCCAGCACGATGAGCTGCTGGGATTCGTTCTTCTTGAGGACGACGTTCTCCGGCAGGATTTGAATGCGTTCGATGCGGGCATCGTCGGGCTTCGGGGCAGGGGTGCCCGCCGCGATCCAATCGGCGAGGATTTTGTATTCGAGCGAATCGACGCGGAAGCGGAGCCCGCCCTTGTGGGCGACGGCGCCGGTCGGCTTCGTGAGAATCAGGCTCCGGCCGGGATCGGTCGGCGTAATGCGACGGCCGCGGGCCTGCCGCGTGAGGGCGACGAAATCTCCTTCGGGATCGTACCCGCGGAGGGAAAGCTTGAAGCCTCCCTTGCCGGATTGCGCGCCGTGGCAAGGCCCGGTGGTGCAGCCGGATTTGAGAAGCACGCTTTCGACGTGGTTGCGAAAGCTCCAGGTGAAAGGCTTGGTCATATCGACGACTTTGACGTTCACTGTCGCCGTGCCGCTCGCGTGATTCGCGGTGATGGTCGTCGTGCCGTCCGCGACGGGGATCGCCATACCGTTCTCGATGCGCACGATCTTTTCGTCCCCGGATTGAAAACTGACTTCGTCCGCGGCGATCTGGCCGACGTAGTCGTGCTGCGCGCGGCGTTCCACAACGAGCGACTGTCGACAAGCCGGTCCGTAGAGCGTGAAGTCGCCGGGGAGAATCGTTAACGACGAAGCCGGCGCGGCGGGAGCCACGGCCGATGAAAAAGCGGGATTCCAGAAAATTGCCCAGGCGACGAGCGGTAATAAACGGACGGTATGCATGGGCGGCGCTCCAAACCGAGCGCGCGTGCGCTCGGAACAACAACGAACGACAAGATCATCATCAACCAGTTTGGTCCCCTCTCCCCGACGAGCGAGCAGAGAGTTCTTCACGGCGCAAATTCGGGGAGAGGGATAGGGTGAAGGGCAATGGAACTCGCGATGTCCCTCACCCCCGTCCTCTCCCTGTAAACTCGCGGCTCCGGTCGCCGGCGCGTTGCGCCAGGGAGAGGGAGCCAAGCAAGTTTCTTGGGAGTGCCTGCTAATGGAGTGACATTTAAAACAGCTCGTGAATCTCGCGTTTACCGAAATCGACGAGTGCGAACGGACGTCCTTGCGGACCGGGCAGGTGTGTTTCGAGATCGAAGCCGAGGCTCTTGTAGATCGTGGCGACGATCTCGCCCGGATCGATCGGGCGCTCGGCCGGCACGCCGCCGATTTGGTCGCTGCGCCCCACCACGCGGCCCCCTTGCACGCCGCCGCCGGCGAATTTCACCGTCCAGCATTGCGGCCAGTGGTCGCGGCCGCCGGCGGGGTTGATCCGCGGCGTCCGGCCAAATTCGGCGAGGTTGCACACCATCGTGTCGTCGAGTAGCCCGCGCTGCGTCAAGTCTTCCAGCAAAGCGCTGTACCCTTGGTCGTACGCCGGGGCGACGATGTCGCGCATCCCTTCGATCGACGTGAACGGCTTCGAGCCGTGAATGTCCCAGGTGATTTCGTCGAACACCGTGATGAACGTGTTGATCGTGACGAACCGCACGCCCGCTTCGATGAGCCGCCGCGCCAAGAGGCAGCTCTGGCCGAAGCGGTTCATGCCGTAGCGTTCACGAGTCTTCGTCGTTTCCTTCGAAAGGTCGAACGCCTCGCGGGCCTGCACGCTCGTCATCAAGCGGAAGGCTGATTCAAAGCCGGCGTCGAGCAATTGCGCGTCGGCCGTGGCTTCGAAATTCTTCACCGTGTCGTCGACCACCGATCGCAATCGCCGGCGACGATCGAGCCGCGCTTCGCCTAAGTCGGCCGGCGGCAACAGGTCGGGCACTTTGAAATTCGGCTTCGAGGGATCGGCCATCAGCGCGAACGGGTCGTGCGCTTTGCCGAGAAAGCCGGCGTCTTGGCCGTGCGGCAAGTTGCCCCCGGTGCGACCCATCGGCTCGGGGATAATCACGTGGGCCGGCAAGTCGGTGCGGCGGCCCATCAGGTAACTGGTCACGCAGCCGGCGTGCGGCGTATTGATGCCGCCAGTAAACAACCGACCGGTCTGCATCATCTGATGCCCCGTGTCGTGCACGGCGGCGGCCGTGTGGTAGCAGGAGCGGACGAGCGAAAACTTATCGGCGTGCTGCGCCATCTGCGGAAAGATTTCCGAGATCTGAATCTCGGGCACCTTCGTGCTGATCGGCTTGAACGGCCCGCGAATTTCGCTCGGCGCGTCCGGCTTCATGTCCCAGGTATCAATCTGGCTCGGCGCCCCGAGATTGAAGATCATGATGCAGGAGCGTTTGTCGTTGCCGGGCTTCTTCAGGCCGGCCTTCTTCGCAGCCGTCTCGGCGCGAGCGAGGTCCGCCAGCGAAAGCCCGACGGCTCCCAGGGTGCCGACTTGCAAGAAGTCGCGGCGACTAAGTCCGTCGCAGGTACGCGTCGCGCCGTTTCCGGTGATCCGCAACATCGCAATATTCTCCGTCGAGCCCTGTGGTAAAGCGTGCCACGGGGTGTCGCTTCCGCACGGTGCTACTGAAACAGCACGCCATGCAAAGCGAGGACGGCCCCCTCCGAACGAACAGTTCGATTATCGACATCCGGCCGGCCGAAGTCAATCAGTTTGCCAAGTAAACTGATATGATATACTGGTTGGAGATCGAGCCCCGTTTGCGCCTTGCGCGGTCGATGTGAACGCACCATCGCCGAATCGCAACCTCGAACCCTGAACCAAGAACCACGAACCTTGCCGCTCCGCCGCACGAACAAAGTCGCCGAAGTCCGCCGCCGGTTGCTCGACCGGCTGGAGAACGGCCTGTACCGAGCGGGCGATCGATTCCTTTCCAACCGCGACGTCGCCGAGCAATTCGGCATCAGCTACCAAACGGCCCATCGCGTCATCGCCGAGCTGTGCGACGAGGGACGCCTCGAACGCCGGCCGCAGTCGGGCACCTATGTCCCCGGGGCGACGCGCCGGCTCATCGGCGCGCAGCTCCTCTTCAATGCCCGGGCCGCGCAGCAATGGAGCTTCGGCTCGAAGTTGCTCGAGCTCCTCACGCGCAAGCTCGAAGCGGAACGGATCGACGCGCAACTCGCGCTCGTCGAAGAACTGGCCCCGCTCGCGACCGACCGCTTGCCCATCGTCTGGGAACTGCCGCAGGTCGTCGCCGCGTGCGCCGTGCAAGGTTGCCCGGCCGTGCTCATCAACAATCGTCCCGCCTCGGGCATGGAATCGCTCTACATCGACAGCGTCTCCACCGACGACTTCTCCGGCGGCGCCTGCGCCGCGCAAATCCTCCGCGATCGCACCGACAAACGTCGCGGGTTCGTCGCCGTCAGCGGACCGAGCGACGATCCGCGCAGCCGGCTTCGCCTCGAAGGTTTCCTCTCGGTGCTGCCGGCGAAAGTCGTCACGGCCGGCAACTGGTTCTACGACCAAGGCTATCGCGCGGCCGAGCAAGTGCTGCGCTCCGCGCGCTCGGGCATCTTCTGCGTCAACGATCAGCTCGCGGCCGGCGTGCTCGGCTGGTGTCGCGATCGCCGGCGTCGCGTGCCGCCGATCGTCGGCTTCGACGATGCCCCGATCGCCGAACAATTGAATCTCACGACCATCGGTCTGCCCTGGGACGAAATGCTCGACGGCGTCATTCGCACCGCCAAACGCCGACTCGCCGGCGATCGCTCCGCCAGCAGCCACCAAATGTTCCACCCCAAGCCGACGATCCGCAGCTTGGAAGCAAGGGAACCGTTAGTTAGCCCCCGGTCGGCGACCGGGGGCGGCCCGCCGTCGCCGACGGCGGGCTAAATAGCGCAAGCGTCGCGCGCAGCCACGCAGAGCGCGGAGAGACGCGAAGTCACGCGAAGATTGCAAATTGCAAATCGAGAATTGCAAATTGCAAATTGGCAAAAGTGAGACGCGCCGCCCCCTCTTCAATTAGCAATTTGTATTTTGCAATTACCAATTGGCAATCGCGGTTGTTTCCCCTCCGTGCCTCCGTGGTGAATTCATCTGCGCTCGCGAATCGTATCAAATCGCTGCGAGCATCTCGCGTGCGGTTCGCAACCGCGTGCATCCCTTGCAAAACGCGCCGCGTCGCCGGAGAATCGATGGTTTCTCGACTCCGGTCGCTTACGCTCCCGGCTCGCTTTCCTCTCTCTATCGCTCAACCGAAACCATCCATCATGCCCACGTTTTCCGCCGCTCAGCTCACGGATCTATCGCGCAATCTGCTCATCGCCGGCGGGGTCGGCGCGGAGGAAGCCGCGCTGGTTGCGAAGAGTCTCGTCGAAGCCAATCTTTGCGGCCACGATTCGCACGGCGTGATGCGGCTCCCCTACTACATCGATTGCGTCGCCAAGAAAGAAGTCGTGCCGGGCGCCAAGTTCGAGGTCACCAAAGAATCCGATTCGCTCGTCCTGGTCGACGGTCATTGGGGCTTCGGCCAATCGCATGCTCGGAAGCTCATGGACCTGCTCATCGCCAAGGCGACGAAGACGGGCGTCGGCGTCGGTACGCTCATTCATTGCGGCCACATCGGCCGGCTCGGCGAATACTGCGAACAAGCGGCCTCGGCCGGCATGGTGAGCATGATCATGGTCAACACGCACGGCCATGCCCGCCGCGTCGCCCCTCCCGGCGGCACGGCCCCGCGGTTGGGCACCAATCCGCTCGGCATCGGCGTCCCTTCCAAAGACGGCACGCTCATTCTCGACTTCGGCACCAGCGCCACGGCCGAAGGCAAAGTGCGCGTGAAGAAGATCGCCGGCCAAACCGTGCCCGACGGTTGGCTGCTCGATTCCGACGGCAAGCCGACGAACGACCCGAACACGCTCTACGGCACGCCGCCGGGCACCATTCTGCCGATGGGAGGCAATCAGGCGTACAAGGGCTTCGGCCTGGCGCTCATGATCGAAGTGTTCGCCGGCGCCCTCTCCGGCGGCGTGACCATCCGCGAGAAGCCGATCAACCAAAACGGCAACTGCGTCTTCATGCAGGTCCTGAACCCCGGCGCCATGGGAGGCACCGACCACTTCGCGGCCGAGGTCAATCAACTGAGCGACTTCATCCGCGGCTGCCCCCGCTCGGCCGACTGCAAAGAAATCTTACTGCCGGGCGACCCCGAACGCCGCGTCTGCGCCGACCGCACGAAGAACGGCATCCCGCTCGACGACGGCAACTGGAACCAACTCAAAGCGCTGGCGGATAAGCTCGGCGTAGCGGCGTAGGCTAAGCGCCGAAAGGGGTGGCCCGGACAACTCGTTGTCCAGGTCGCGCAGCGACAAAAGGCGATTCGAATTTGGAGAGCAAAATCAAGGCCTTCAGCGCCTTCGGCGTACGGACAACATGTTGTCCGTGCCACCCTGCGCTAACAAATCCAGTCGCTTTACGCTCCTATTGAATAAAAAGCCACGGAGGCGGCAACAATATGGTGATTTACTGGAAGGTGTTTCGCATTGGTCGCGACGGCGCGCGCCGTGACGAAGTTCAGCGGGTTTGCGACACAACGCAATTAGACTCCATCGCCCGTTCGGCAATCGAAATGACGGTGAAAGCGGGCAAACACAATTCAAGAGAGATCTTGAAATTTCGCAAGCACTTTTCGCCATTCGCGGAAGGAGATGAAAATGCTCTTGAGTTCAGCGATGGGCGAACCGCTTTTATTCCAGACTATTGGGAAGATGAAGAGGGAGTAGAGCTAACGTCGTCCGAAGTGTCGGCAGCGTTGACCGGCAATCCCAACGCGGTACTCATACCGCCTGGATTTAGGAAACACGACATTGACCTCTTGCTGGCGGGAAAGCAACCGGTGTCATTTGCGCATTTACTGGCAAATGACGAGCTTGAAATCTTGGCATACTTTGTGCGTGACATTCGGGAACTTGAGAACAGTAGCTTTAAGAAAGACGGACCTGGAACGATCCAATTTATTGGTACGGCATCACTCACCAGTGGCAATCGACCAGAGTTTAAGACGGCCGTATCAGATGAAGAGATTCGTTCGCACGTAACCATTTTTCGCCGGCTCTACATGCAGAATGATCGGGGGAACTTAAAGAACACGGTCCAATTAATTGTCCGGCTTCTGAAGGGTCATCCACGAAGCGATTGGATCAAAGCGGTGTGGAAAGATTACAACAAGCATTTAAATGGACCACCCGACGCGCGCTTCCTTACGCGAGACTGCGCTTTCGAATTCTCTGTAGCAGATCTGCTCGATGCCTTTATTTATACGCAGTATGCGCACCAACCCGACAGAGGCGACGGTGCGAAAGCGTTTGAAAAGTGCCTAGAACAAGTAAAGGGCCAACAAGGAGTCTTAACGTGGCTTTTCTGCACCGAGCTATGGAAGGTTACATTAATCTTCTTAAATGTCGGTCGGTTTGTATCTTGGTGGTTTGATCAATACTGTCGGCACCATTCTCAGCAAGTTGCATTTGTAGATTCGGTACTCAATTCAAACCCGGGCATCGGAACGCTTGAGAAGCGGGACGTGATGGAAGCTCGGCTTTTTGAAGAGGAGGCGAGGCGAGTTGCACATGAATTGTGGATTGAAAAGGGCCGTCCTGAATCGGGACCAGGTATATATCTGGAAGAAGCTCGATCTAAGTTGCGAGAGGCAATCGGCGGCACCTAAAGATTTGCATTGAAGTGGCAAGGAGTCTTTATGGATGACATCGAATCACCGCCGGAGCGTCGGCCGGGGTTGCTCGTGACCGTTTGCGGGGTCGGCACGGCCGTGGTCGTGCTGTTCGTCGTGAATTGGCTGAACCATCACGACATCAACGCGATGGGCTTTTACCTCAACGCCGTCATTCCCTTCGGGGCGCTGCTCGTCGGCGTCGCGGCAGGGTCGGGCTATGCTCTCGCCTCGCGCGTGTTGCAGGTGCGGCTTAGTTCGCGGTATGTCTGGAGCATGGTCCTCACCGGGCTCATCACCTATTGGGCCGCGCTCTACGTCACCTACCAACATGCGATCGAGCAGGCGGGCGTGGCCGAGGCCGCCTACCCGTTCACCCAGTATGTGAAGGACAGTTGCGAGCAGATGGCGTTTGCCCCGAAGCACGACGGCGACAAGCCGAAACCGCTCGGCGGTTGGGGCTACCCGCTCAAGGCGCTCGAGATGCTCGGGTTCGTCGCCGGCGGCATGCTTCCGGCGCTGTTCGTGAGCGGGCTGCCATACTGCCGGAAGTGTCAACAATTTCTGAAGCCGTATCGCAGCGCCTATCTGCATGCCGCGCGGCGCTGGCCGGAAGTGAAGAAACTGGCCACGCCGCAGCGTACGGCGGAAATTCAACAAGCGAGCGCCGAGGTGGCGCAACAGGCGCACGAGGAACTACTGAAACTCGCCGGCGCAAGCTTGGCGGACGTCGAAGCCTATCTCGACCGGCTCGCGCCGACGGCCGACCCCGACGCGACGGCGCGCGTCTGCGTCGTCGTGGAGAAGTGCCCGACCTGCACGTCGCATGTGATTAAGCCGCAACTGATCCACTACTCGCTGAAAAAGACCCTGCTGGCCGATAAGTCGACCGTGACGACGTATCTCACCAAGCTCGAAAACTACGAGCAGCCGGCAGGATAGGGGATGGTGGGTCGGCACGGCGCAGCCGCGTGATTGCAAATTGAGAATTGCAAATCGCAAATTGCAAATGGGAGAAGTTGCCGCGCGTCTCGCTTGCGCCCATTTTGCAATTTGCAATTGCCAATTTGCATTTTGCAATCCTACGTTTCCCTCCGTGTTCTCCGTGCCTCTGTGGTAGATTGGTGCCTTTGTCCCACGCGGGAGTCCCCTCGCTTGCGAGAGCGGGGCTAGTATGGGGATCGTTCATCTATTGGCGGTTCCTGGCGTCGTTGCGTCTTAGCGCGAAATCTTCTCGTAATGGCACAGCTGAAATCCACCGCCGAGGATCGCGACGCGAACGACGTCGCAGGCCGCCGCATGTCGCGCCTGTTGCCCGCCCTGGGCTTGCTGCTGATTACGGCCGCGGCTTACTGGCCCGTGTTGCAATGCGGCTTCATCTGGGACGACGACTTTTACGTCATCAACAACGAGGCGCTCCGCTCGGTGGAAGGCCTCGTGCGCATTTGGACCGATCCGTTTGCGACGCCGCAGTACTACCCGTTGGTTCACAGTACGTTCTGGCTCGAGTATCAGCTCTGGGGTTTGAACCCCGCCGGATATCACGCGGTGAACGTGCTGCTCCACGGCACCAACGCCGTTCTGTTTTGGCTCGTCTTGCGCCGGCTGGCGATTCCGGGGGCTTACTTCGCCGCGGCGATCTTCGCGCTGCATCCGGTGCACGTCGAGAGCGTCGCTTGGGTCACGGAGCGCAAGAATGTGTTGTCGCTGGCGTGCTATCTTGCAGCGCTACTCGTGTGGCTGAACTCCGCGCCGGCGGAGACCGGCCGCGATGGGAAGCCGTGGAATCGTCGCGCTTATGGGCTCGTGGCGCTGCTGTTTCTCATGGCGCTCCTGAGCAAGACCGTCACCTGTTCGCTGCCGGCGGTAATGTTGATTTTGGCGTGGTGGCAGCGCGGCCGCATTACGCGAGATGAAGTCGTCGCGACGCTGCCGCTCTTCTGCTTGGGATTGGTGCTCGGTTTGCTGACGGCGTTTCTGGAGAAGCACCAGGTCGGCGCGAGCGGCGACGATTGGAATTTTTCGATCGGCGACCGATTCCTCATCGCGGGGCGAGCCGTTTGGTTTTACGCCGGCAAGCTCCATTGGCCGACGAACCTCGCGTTTATCTACCCGTATTGGAATTTGGATACGTCGTCGCCGCGTCAGTGGCTGTACCCGCTCACGGCCGCGGGGCTGGTGGCGCTGTTGTGGAAGTTGCGCGGGCGGCTCGGGCGGGGGCCGATTGCGGCGGTGCTCTTCTTCGGAGGGACGTTGTTGCCTGCGCTCGGGTTTGTCGACGTGTTTCCGATGCGCTATTCGTTTGTCGCGGACCACTTTCAGTATGTGGCGAGCTTGGGACTCATCGCCCTGGAAACGGCCATGGTGACGCTGCTCTTGCGGCGATGCGGCGTGCCTGGGCTACGTGCCGGCGTGGTCGCGGGCCTTGCACTGCTGGCGATCATCGCGAGCCTCACGTGGCGGCAAACGCATATCTATCGCGATCTGCCGACTTTGTGGAACGACACGCTGGCGAAGAATCCCGATTGCTGGATGGCGCACAACAACCTCGGCGTTTATCTGTTGCAACACGATGCCGTGAGCGAGGCCAAAGCCCACTTTGAGCGGCAGTTGGAATTGCGCCCGAACGACGCCGTGTCGCACAATAATATCGGGCAGTGTTTGTTGGTGATGAAACAAACCGACTTGGCCGCGACACATTTCCGGCGCGCGTTGGAGTTGGAGCCGGTGTACGCAGATGCTCACTATCACTTGGGAAACATTCAACTTCACTTCGGGCACGTGAGCGACGCCCTAGCGCATTTTAAAATTGCGCAGACGATACGCCCGCAACATGCCGAAATCTGTGACGCTTACGGGATGGCGCTGTTGCAATCGGGTCACCCGCGGCAGGCGATCGCACAGTTTGAAGCCGCGCTTGAGTTTAGCCCGGAGAAGCCGGTCGGGCTCGGGAGCCTTGCCTGGGTGTTGGCGACGTATCCTGACGACAAGATTCGCGACGGCGCGAAAGCGGTGGCCTACGCGGAGCGCGCGGAGCAACTCGCCGGAGGAACCGATCCGCAAGCGGCTTACGTGCTTTCGGCCGCGTATGCCGAGGTGGGGCGCTTTCCGGAAGCGATCGCCGCGGCGAAGCGGGGGTTGGAACTCGCGGTGTCGCAGAAAAATGCCGAGTTGGCGGAATCGATTCGGACGGCGCTGAAGCTGTACGAGGCCGGCAAGCCGTTTCGCGACGGGTGATGTTATTGGAGTCGTGCGCGTGTGTTTCTGTAGGGAACGCCCTCCGCGGCGTTCCGCGATTGCTCGTAGGGCTCGGAACGCCACGGAGGGCGTTCCCTACAGGAGCGGTGGGCGGAGTTGTCAGTGTCTTGAGCCGTCGTTAGCATCGTAGCGTCACAAGCGCACGGCAAATTCGGTAGGGAGCGTTTCGCATGGCGGCTGATCTTTCGTTGCGGCATGAATTGGTGAGCGAGGCTTTTGCGTTGCCGAAGTCGGCGGCCGAGTGGGACAAGTACCGACTCACCGACGAGCAAGTGGCTTTCTTTCACGAGAACGGCTACTTGGCCGGCGTGCGCATGCTCGACATGGAACAAGTAGAACGGCTGCGCGCGGAGCTCAGCGAACTGTTTGACCCGGAGTGCGACGGGCACGAACTGTTTTACGAGTACCATTCGAACGAGTCGGCGGATCCGAGCCGGGTGCTCTTTCATGCGCTGGGGGCTTGGCGCACGCGGCCGACGTTTCACGACATGCTTTGGAACCCGCGATTCACACAGGCGGCGTCGCAATTGCTCGACGGCGCCGTGCGCTTCTGGCACGATCAGCTGTTCTGCAAGCCGGCGCGCGACGGCGGCGTCGTGGCGTGGCATCAGGATTATTCGTACTGGACGCGGACCGTGCCGATGGCGCATCTGACGTGCTGGATCGGGCTCGACGATGCGACGGTCGACAACGGCTGTCTGCAGTACATCCCGAAGAGTCATCGTTGGAACTTGCTGCCGGTGACCGGGCTGGCGGGGAAGATGGACGCGATTCGCAAGGTGCTCACGGATGAACAGATGGCGGCCTTCGTGCCGACGGCGATCGAGCTGAAGGCGGGCGAGTGTGCGTTTCACCATCCGCTGCTGATTCACGGTTCGCAGGAAAACCGAACCGATCGGCCGCGCCGGGCCGTGGTGCTCAACGTGGTGCGCGACGGCGTGAAATCGGCAAGCGATGAGCCGCTTTTGAAGGGCGTACCGCCGGTGCCGAACGGACAGACGCTCGACGGGCAATTCTTTCCGTTGCTGAAGGCATGAGCGCCGGATAGCGACGATGCTATTTATGAGCGCGCATTGCCGGTGCACGCGAGTCATTTAGCCGCGGTTCTGGTGACCGCGCGCGCCGACGCGATCCCGGAGACAAGCTCCGGGGCTAAATGTGCGGAACTCGCGACGTTTCGCGTGTATTTCAACGCCTCTCTAGGCAACTCTAGAAACTGGTCTTGATCCGCGCGCTACGCGCACCTATTATTTGACTGACCAGTCAGATAACTATATGCTAGCAATATGAGCACTGCACGTAAACCCGGTCGTCCCATTGATTTAGACCTCGTGGAGCGTCGCCGGGCGGCGATTCTCGACGCCGCGGCGAAGCTCTTCGCGGAGAAGGGGTTTGCCCACGCCGATACGCAAGTACTGGCTGACGTAGTGCAGGTTTCGAAAGGGACCGTATTTCGGTACTTTCCGACGAAACGTGAACTGTTTGAAGCCTCGATTGAACGGTCGCTCGACCGGCTGAGGCAGACCGTTGATGCGGCGGCCGAAGCTGTGGCCGACCCTTTGGAGAAGTTGCTGGCCGCCATGACCGGCTACCTCCGGTTCTTCGACGAGAACCCCGAGGTCGTGGAGCTGCTCATTCTCGAGCGGGCCGAATTCAAGGATCGGAAGTCGAGCTACTTCGACCACAAAGAGAAGTGCTCGGAAACCGACGACGGCTGGCTGCTGCTGCTCGCCGGGCTGATCGCGGATGGCCGCTTCCGCAACATCCCGACCGAGCGGATTAAGAACGTGCTCGGCGATCTGTTGTACGGAACGATGTTTAGCAACCACATGTCGGGCCGTACGCGCGCTCTGGAATCGCAGGCGCGCGACCTATTCGACATCGTCTTCCACGGGCTGCTGACCGACGCGGAACGCTCGCGCGGCGGAATTGCCCGATACCTGCCGCAGGACGCGGCAGGGAAGTCTGAGTAACTCGCGAAATTGATCGAACTGCGGGAAGGCCGCAAGGAAAGGGAATCTCGTGCGAAAGTTCCTGATTGTGATTTGCGTGCTCGGCGGAGGAGTCGCCGCGGCCGCTTATGCCGGCTGGTTGCCGGGGAGGAAAGATGCGAAACCGGCGACCGCCGAACAAGCGGCGGCTTCAGCAGCGGCCAAGAAGCCCGAGGCTGTGGCCGTGACCGTCGCTCTGGCCACGGCTAGGCCGATCGAGCGGCGCGTCCGAACCGTCGGCACGCTGCACGGCTATGAAGAGATCGAAATCTCGCCGCTGGTCGACGGCCATGTGCGCCGTGTGTTGCACGACGTCGGCGATGTCGTAGCTCCGGGCGAGCCGCTCTTGGAGATTGACGACGCCGATTTCCGTCTGGCGGTGCAAGAGATGGGGCGCGCGCTGGAATTGGAACTTGCGAAACTGGGGCTGGTCGCGGTTCCAGACAAGTCGTTCGACGTCGGAGGGCTGCCGGGCGTACTGCGCGCCCGACTCGTTGAAGAGAACGCCGCGGAAACGTACGAGCGCTATAAGGGGCTCGTCGACCGAAATGCCATCACTAAAGACGACTTCCAAAAGGCGGAGCTAAATCTCGACGTGGCCCGGCTCGATACCAAGCAGCGGGTCATCGAAGCTGAGCAAAGCTTGGCGGCCGTGCGGCATCGCCAGGCCATTCTGGAAACCGCCGAAAAGCGGTTGCGGGATGCCAGAATCGTGACCCCGCCGCTGACCACCGTCGCCACGGTGCCGTCGCAGATTAGTCTCGTGTCGACGGCCTCGGCCGGTGCGATTGCGTCACCTTCGTACACGGTTTGCGAACGCCTGGTCTCCGAAGGGGAAATCGTGAAGGCCTCGCCGCCGACGAAGCTGTTTCGTCTCGTAGTCGAGAATCCATTGAAGTTTCAAGCCGCCATCCCGGAGCGACACTCCGCACAGGTACGGGTCGGCCAGACGGTGGATTTAGCCGTCGAAAGTCTGCCGGGTCAAACGGTCGTCGGCCGCGTGGTGCGTGTGAATCCCACGGTCGACACCGCCAACCGGACGTTTCAGGTCGAGATCGCGGTTCCCAACTCCGAACGCCGCTTAAAGCCGGGCTCCTTTGCCACCGCTTCGATTCTCATCGGTAGCGATGCGCAAGCCGTGACCGTGCCGGAAGAGGCGATTATCCGCTTTGCCGGCGTTACGAAGCTGTTTGCGCTGTCCGGCGACAAGGTGGTCGCCGTGCCGGTAGAAACAGGCACACGAATGGAAGTGCGCGACGCGGCGGGAGCCGCACATCGCTGGGTGGAAGTGATCGGCGGCTTACGACCGGGCGCAGCCATCGTGACGACCGGCCATTCGCAACTTGCCGAGGGCTCGCAGGTACGCGTCCGTGAAACGGCGACGCCTGCGGTTGCCGCACCGCTACCGCACGATGCCGACGTTCGCCAGGCCGGCGCGTTGGAAGCCGCCGCACCGAGAAAGGAAGCTCGATGACGATCTGGGATCTCTGCATTAAGCGGCCGATTTTTACGGCCATGCTCGTCTCCGCGCCGATCGTGCTGGGGCTGGCGTCGTACCCTCGCTTGGGCGTCGACCTGTTTCCGAACGTCGATTTGCCGCTCGTGACCGTGACGACCACGCTGCGCGGTGCGAGCGTCGAAGAAATGGAAACCGGCGTCACGAAGCCGATCGAAGAGATCGTTAATACGGTCTCGGGCATCGAGCAATTGCGCTCGACGACCAAAGAAGGCATCTCGCAGATCACGATCGAGTTTAAGCTCGAAAAAGACGGTGCCGTGGCGGCACAAGAAGTCGACGCCAAAGTGCGGACGATCTTGAGCCAGTTGCCGGAGGGCACCGATGCGCCGATTATCGATAAGTTTGCCCTCGATGCCGCGCCCGTGCTGACGCTCGCCATTTCCGGCAAACGTGATGCGCGCGAGATCACGGAAATCGCCAAGCGGCAGATCAAAGAAGACTTGGAATCGTTGCCCGGCGTCGGCGCCGTCATTCTGGTCGGCGGTCGACAACGGGCCGTGCAGATATCAATCGATACCGACAAGCTGCAGAAGTTTGAGAACTTGACGATCGAAGACGTGCGCCAGGCTTTGATTCGCGAGAACCAGGAACAACCCGGTGGTCGCATTGACCAAGGTCCGCGCGAGCTGGTGCTGCGCACGATGGGCCGCGTGCGCGAACCGGCGGATTTCGCCGACCTAATCATTGCCAATCGCCGTGGCCAGCCGATTCGCATTCGCGATATCGGCACCGTCGCTGATTCGTACGAAGAGCCGCGCGGGCTCAGCCGACTCTGGTCGGCCGACGATTCCGCGCCGGATGCTGAAGCCAAGGCTGCGGTCGCGGGCGACATGGCCGTGAGCCTGATCGTGCAAAAGCAATCCGGCACCAATACCGTCGCCGTGGTGCACTCGGTAAAGAGTCGGCTCGAAGAGCTGCGCACGCTATTGCCGCCGGATATCGACGTGGCCGTGATTCGCGATCAATCGAAGTTTATCGAGAACTCGATTCACGAAGTACAGGTCCACTTGATGTTGGCCGGCGTGCTGGTGAGCCTCACCATTCTGCTCTTCATGCGCGATTGGCGGACGACGCTCATTGCAACGCTGTCGATTCCTACGTCGATGATTGCGACGTTCGCCTTCATGTATGCGATGGGCTTTACGCTCAACAACATCACGATGCTCGGTTTGATTTTGGCGATCGGTATCGTGGTCGACGATGCCGTGGTCGTGCACGAAAACATCTTCCGGCACATGGAAGAATACGGCCTCAGCGCGTGGGATGCCGCCGGTGCGGCGACGAAAGAAATCGCGATGGCCGTGGTGGCGACGACGCTTTCGCTGCTCGTGATTTTCATACCCGTGATTTTCATGGGGGGACGCGTCGGGCGCTTCTTCAGTAGCTTCGGCTACGTCGTGGCGTTCTCGATTCTCATGAGCATGTTCATCTCGTTCACCATGACGCCGACGCTCTGTGCACGGTTTCTCAAGGCGGAAGATGCCAAGCACTCGACGAAATCGGGCTGGATTTGGCGCGCCGTCGAAGGTTTCTACATGCTGTCGCTGCGGTTTTCGCTGCGGCATCGCTGGTTGATCGTGTTGATCACCGTTGGGGTGCTGGCCTCCACGCCGGGCTTGATGGCGGTCGTCGGCAAAGACTTTGTTCCGCGCGACGACACAAGCGAATTTGAAGTCGCCGTCACGCTGCCGGAAGGCTTTACGCTAGATCGGGCTGATCAAATCCTGACGGAAGTCGATACGCGCTTGCGGAAGCTGCGGGGCGTGCAGAACACGTTCCTCACGATCGGCGACACTTCCGGACGGACGACGCGAGGACAGGGGGAAGTAACCAAAGCCTCGATCTATTGCAAGCTGAGCGATCTCACGCAGCGCGAGTTCTCGCAGTGTGACGTGATGGTCGACGCCCGCAAAATCTTGCTCGACTATCCCGACCTGCGGGCCGCCGTGCAGGACGTGGCCGCAATTTCCGGCTCGGGTTTCCGGCAAGTGATGATTGATTTGAACCTGCGCGGGCCGGACATGGTGAAGTTGCAGGAGTACTCGGAGAAGATCACGTCCTGGATGAAATCTCGCGGGCACTATGTCGACGTCGACACGAGCCTTTCGTTCCGCAAACCGGAGGTGCGCATCATTCCGAATCGTGAACGGGCCTCGGAATTGGGCGTTTCGATTCAGTCGGTTTCATCGACGGCGAATGTGCTTGTCGGCGGTGATCCGGTGAGCAAGTACAAGGAAGCGGATCAGCAATACGACGTCTGGCTCCGCGCCGACCAAGCGTATCGTGATGACCCGTCGGAAATCGCACGGCTGACCGTTCCCTCGACGAAGGCCGGCGTGGGCGTGGTAGAATTGGGGAACGTCGCGAAGTTTGAAGAAGCGCAAGGCCCCAGCACCATTGAACGATTCGCTCGGCAGCGGCAAGTTGTCGTTTCCGCCAATCTCGAAGGGAAGGCCCTGGGCGAAGGCGTGCAAGACTTGGCCGACTTTGTGAAGACCCTCGATCTTCCGGCCGACTACCGTTGGGAGTTTCTCGGTCAGGCTAAGAATCTGAACGATACGATGGCAAACTTCGTGATCGCGTTCGGCTTAGCGTTTCTGTTTATGTACATGATTTTGGCGGCCCAGTTTGAGAGCTTCGTGCATCCCATCACGATTCTCTTGGCGCTGCCGCTCACCATTCCTTTCGCCATCATGTCGCTGATCATGCTGCGGACGAATCTCGACATTTACGCGATGTTCGGGCTGTTCATGCTCTTCGGCATCGTGAAGAAGAACGGGATCTTGCAAGTCGACTATACAAATGTTTTGCGGGAGCGCGGAGTGCCGCGCGACCAGGCGATTCTGGATGCCAACGCCGTGCGGCTTCGGCCCATCTTGATGACCACGGTCATGCTCGTGGCGGCCATGATTCCGATGGCGATGGGGGAAGGGCCGGGAGCGGCCTCGCGCGCAGGCATGGCCAAGGTCATCCTCGGTGGGCAGTTGCTTTCGCTGTTACTCACCTTACTGTTGACGCCGGTTGCCTACTCCTTGTGGGACGACCTGACGAACGTCGTCCGCCGCTGGGGATTGCGGTTTGGCTGGTTCGTCGACCGCAATGGTGCAGCTGCGCAGCCAGTTTCGATGCAGCCGGTGATATCCACTCATGCCGGCGCGGCCGGAAGCTAACGGTCCGAGAGTACCCGCGGAGCGAACGCTTAGTGATCGACCCGATAAACGCCGGAAGCGGCGTCGAACGCCAGAGTACGATGGGCGAAATTTTGCCGCACCTGGGAGTGAACGCGCGTCGGGTCGCCTTTGAACGCCAGGGAGAGGTCGTTGATATACGGAATGGACAATCGCACCGGTTCCGAAGCTCGCTGAGCGACTCCATCGTTGGGAAGTCCACGGCGGTACACCTCGCGCACCTCATCGACAAACGATACGGGCAGCATAGGTAGTTCTTGAGTTACTACGGCGTCTTTACGAAGGACCAACGCCAAGTGCGATTCGCCGGGGCCGTCTCCCTGAGGAAAAGTTCGGTCGATCACGGTCAGCCCGACCGAACTCGCGAGCAACATTAAGCTTCTCGCGATGAAGTTGCTAAGGTGAGCTACATAGAGAGCGTCGTGCCAGTCGTGCACCGAATGCCGCCAGTCGGGCACTTCAAGGAAGACGAGCCCGTGATCCGCCAGCAAAGAGGCAATGGCCGTGAGCACCTTTGCAGGCTGATGAAAGTGCTCCAGAGAGTGCTGGCAAGTCACGGAGTCGAACGGTTCCTGCGACGTCGCAGCAAACTGTTCGACCGTCGTTTCAACAATCAAAACGCCAGGGACGTCGACGAAGCGGGCGCGCGTCCGATCGGGCTCAAGACCGGTCGGTTTGAATCCGGCATCTAAAAAAGCACGCAACCCGGTTGCCGGCCCGCAGCCGACGTCGATGATGCGAGGACCGCAACCGTGACGCGTCAGCACGGCTGCAGTCGCTTGGTAACGCCGATAGCGGTGGGTCTCGATATCCGGATTGAAAGGCGAACCTCCGAAGTCTCGCTGTGATTCCTCTCGCAATTTCCACATCTGCTCAAACCAGGCAGGCGTCGGCCGGCTCCGGCGAAAGATGAACCCACAAGTTCGACAAACGGCGGTTGTCAGAAACGTGACTTCCCCGTCCACCGCGACTTCGGCGATTTTCTCCAGCGACGAGCCCGCACATACCGGGCAAGCGGCCAAAGTCTCAACGTCACTGGATGCAATTGGAAACTCGATGAATGGCGGCTTTCGGTTGGGCATTGCGGGGGCCAGGCACGCGGGGTTTGCGGATAGTCGATTGGGTCTGCGTCGGGACCTTGAGCGTCAGTCAGATCGTATGGCTTGGGGGTCGGTATGTCGCCGTTTGTCAATCGCGAATCGAGACCGTGATTCTGCTTAAAACCCGGCCATGTACGACTCTAGCGAGGGGCTTACGGAGACCGTAGGATAAGTCCGGTTCTCAAATTCGCAACGGCGGGTCCGGACGCCGCATCGCCCTCATCGTAAAACGCCCGCCCACGGCATTGCCCTAGTCAAACTCCATGAACAAAACCATCGCCTTAGTTCTCGGCGGCGGACGCGGAACGCGTTTGCTCCCCCTCACGAAGTATCGCTCGAAGCCCGCCGTGCCGCTGGCCGGCAAGTATCGTTTGATCGATATCCCGCTCTCGAATTGCATCAATAGCGGGATGAATCGGATTTACGTGCTCACGCAGTTCATGTCGGTGAGCCTGCATCGCCACATTCGGCGAACGTACAACTTCGACGCGTTCAGCGGCGGCTTCGTGGAAATTCTGGCCGCACAACAGACGAATGAGAAAGAGATTTGGTACCAAGGAACGGCGGACGCCGTGCGCCAGCACCTGCGATACCTGCAACAGCCGGGTATTGAGTACGTGCTCATTCTCTCGGGCGATCAGTTGTATCACATGAACTACAACGAGATGTTGGAGACGCACAAGAAGTCGAAGGCCGACGTGACGATTGCCGCTCTGCCCGTCGATGCGAAACTTGCGGCGGGCTTCGGAATCATGCGCCTCGACGACGATGGTCGCGTGCAAGGCTTCCTCGAAAAGCCGAAGACGGCGGAAGAACTGAAGATCGTTCGAACCGACCCGGCTTGGATTGATGCGCGCGGTATTGAAAGCAAGGGGCGCGACCTGCTGGCGAGCATGGGGATCTACATCTTCAACCGCGACGTGCTGGTCGACGTTCTGACGAAAACCAACTACGCCGATTTCGGCAAAGAAGTGTTTCCCGCTTCGATTCGTACGCGCAAGGTGCAAGTGCACCTCTTCGACGGCTACTGGGAAGACATCGGCACGATTCAATCGTTTTTCGAAGCCAACTTGCAACTCGCGCAGCCGAATCCGCCATTCGATCTGATGTCCGGAGACTCGCCGATCTTCTCTCGTTCGCGATCTCTGGCGCCCACTCGGCTGGGCGGCGCCTCGGTGAAGAACAGCCTGATCGCCGACGGTTGCCAGATTGAAGACGGCGCCGTGATCGAAAACAGCGTCATCGGCTTGCGTTGCCGGATCGGCAAGAACGTGCAGATTCGCAATACCATCGTGATGGGAAGCGATTTCTATCAAGAGCCGGAAGATATCGCCGGTGATCATGCCCGCGGCGTTCCTCCTTTAGGGATCGGCGACGGCACCGTGATCGAGCGGGCCATCGTCGATAAAAATTGTCGCATCGGCCGCAACGTGCGCATCGTAAACACGGAAGGGCTCAAGGATCGCGCCGACGACGGTGCAGCGGCCATCTGTGAAGGGATCATTTGCATCGTCAAGGAAGCCGTGCTGAACGACGGCTGGCGATTGATGTAGGTCGCCGATTTGCGGTAATTGGTCAAGCGTGTCGTGGGCAGTGTCGGATTGAGTTCTGGAGATGGTCTGATGATGAGCGAAGCCACCCCCGCCGCGACCGCGACCAAGCGGATTCTGTTGGTCGACGATGATTTTGAAATCATCGAATCGTTACGCATGTTGCTGGAAGCGAAGGGGTACACCATCCTCGTTGCTCGCGACGGAAATCAAGGCCTTGCGATGGCCGAGCGCGAAGATCCGGATCTGATGATTCTCGACATGATGATGCCGAAGCGGAGCGGCTTTCTCGTGTTAGAGAAGTTGCGACGTTCGCGTCCGGTACCGCTCAAGATCATCATGATTACGGCCAACGAAGGATCGCGACACAAGGCTTACGCCGAGATGCTCGGCGTCGACGACTACATTCGTAAGCCGTTTGCGATGGACCGATTGTTGGAAAGCGTCGAGCGTTTGGTGGGGAAAGCAAAATAGCCGGCGGCGAAGTCGCATTTCTAACGCCGCCCGATTGTGAAATCATTCACAGTTAACCCGAGATGGTTATCGCGCTGCGATAATGTCTTGGTGTCAGGAAGTCTCGCTCGGAAAAAAGTAATGCATGCGAGTTTCCGTTTGCGTAGGCATCAAACGCCGTAATTTTGCGGAGTTCCTGAATCACCGCGAGCGCGGCCATACGCTTCCTATACGATTGTCGAACACTTCGCTCTTGTCGCATTTTTTAGTGCGAGCAATACTTCAATTAGGGACAGGTGTCAGGCATGAGGCCTGACGGTTGCGAATAGCAGGACGCTTCACAGAGTTGGTCAGCCAGCCGTGCAGGCCCGCCTCGCCCAGTTCCGGGTGTTCTTTTCCAAGTTTGCTCACTCTTGAGCGGATCCGACCCGGGATCATCTTTTTTCGACTGACTCGTTCCGGATCTTGCCAAGGTGGCAATCTGCGCCGAGTTTCTCGGTGCGATTGCAATTCCGTGCCGAAGAATCGCTGCGCGTCGTGAGGCCCAAACAGTTTCGCCGGGTATGTAACGCTTAGTCGAATCGAGAACTATTCTCCGCAAGGGGAGGGATCGCCATGAGCAACGGAAGCTCCATTATTTCGCTGATCGCCGAACGACAAGACCTCGAACAATTCCGCAAGAAGACGTGGAGCGGGACGTTCGAAGAGTATCTCGACGTCGTTCGTAAGGACCCGAAAGTCGTCCGCAACGCCTTTGAGCGTGTGTACGACATGATTCTCTCGTACGGCACGGAAACGTACGAAGTGAACCGCGAAAAACACGTTCGTTATCGGTTTTTCGACGATCCCGATCATGGCGGCGAAGATGCAGTGTTCGGCCTGGAAGATTCCTTGGCCGCGTTGGTGAATGCCTTGAAAAGCGCCGCCAAAGGCTACGGCATTGAGAAACGGGTGCTGTTGCTGCACGGTCCGGTCGGCAGCAGTAAGAGCACAATTGCTCGGCTCTTGAAGCACGGTCTGGAACGCTATTCTTCTTCCGACGACGGAGCGTTGTACACGCTCGGTTGGGTCGACCTGGAAGACTCCAATCTCGTGCATTGGTGCCCGATGCATGAGGAGCCGTTGCATTTGGTTCCCCACCGATTTCGCAGCGACGTGGCGGCCAACCTTAATGCCGAACGAGGCGAAGACGAGTATCGCGCCAAGATTCATGGCGAACTCTGCCCGTATTGTCGCTACATCTACCACGAACGCATCACGCTCTACGGCGGCGACTGGACGCGCGTGGTGAAAGACGTTCGCGTGCGCCGGCAGTTGCTGAGCGAGAAAGATCGCATCGGTATCGGAACGTTCCAGCCGAAGGACGAAAAGAATCAGGACTCGACGGAACTTACCGGCGATATCAACTATCGCAAAATCGCGCAATACGGCAGCGACAGCGATCCGCGGGCTTTCAACTTCGACGGCGAATTCAACGTCGCCAACCGCGGCATTATCGAGTTTGTGGAAGTGCTCAAGCTCGACGTGGCGTTCCTTTACGATCTGCTCGGCGCCAGCCAAGAGCACAAGATCAAGCCGAAGAAGTTCGCCCAGACCGACATCGACGAGGTGATTCTCGGGCATACGAACGAGCCGGAATATCGACGGCTGCAGAACAACGAGTTCATGGAAGCCTTGCGCGACCGTACGGTGAAGATCGACGTTCCGTACGTCACGAAGCTGAACGACGAAATCCATATCTACGAGAAGGATTACAACCGCAATAAGGTTAAGGGGAAGCACATTGCCCCGCATACCATCGAAATGGCCGCGATGTGGGCCGTGCTCACACGGCTGGAGCCGCCGAAACACGCCAGCCTTTCCGTGTTGCAAAAGCTGAAGCTCTACAACGGCAAATCGTTGCCCGGCTTCACCGAAGACAACATCAAAGAACTTCGCGAGCAAGCCACGACCGAAGGTCTCTTCGGAATCTCGCCGCGCTACGTTCAAGATAAGATCTCCAACGCCTTGGTCGCACATCCGGAGGCAAAGTCGATCAATCCGTTTATGGTTCTCAATGAACTTGAGGCGGGCCTAAAGCACCACAGCTTGATCACGAGCGACGAAACCAAGGCGACCTATCGCGAATTGCTCGGCGTGGTGAAGGAGGAGTACGAAAATATCGTGAAAAACGAGGTTCAGCGTGCCATTGCGGCCGACGAAGACGCTTTGAAACGGATGTGCGCCAACTATATCGACAACGTTAAGGCGTACACTCAACGCGAAAAAGTGAAGAACAAGTTCACTGGTCAATACGATGATCCGGACGAGCGGTTGATGCGTTCGATTGAGTCGAAGATCGACGTGCCGGAAAGCCGCAAAGACGACTTCCGTCGCGAGATCATGAACTACATCGGCGCTTTGATGATCGACGGCAAGACGTTTGACTACAAAACGAACGAGCGCCTTTATCGAGCCTTGGAATTGAAGCTGTTCGAAGACCAAAAAGATACGATTAAGCTTACAAGTTTGGTGTCGAACGTCGTGGACGCCGAGACGCAAGCCAAGATCGACGTCGTGAAAGGTCGCCTCATTCGCGACCATGGCTACGACGATGAAAGCGCCACCGACGTGCTGACGTTCGTCGCCAGCATCTTTGCCCGTGGCGATGCGAAACAGCAGAAGTAAGCAGTCCTATTCATCGAAGCATTTGAGGATTCGGTTTTGATCTCGATCACCGGCCGCGCCGCACCGTCGATAGGAATGTTCGACGCCCGGCGCCGGCCCCAAGCGAAAGGCCCTGCGAATCGTTCCGCCGTAACCGACGACTCCCCTTAAGCAGGGACTGCTTATTCGGCGTTTGCCGGCTCCGGTCTTCAGGACGGATGTCGGGTTGACCACCATGTCGATGAAAATCGAACACGATCTGCATCGCTTTCGGCAGATCGTCAAAGGCAAGATCCGCGAGAACTTGCGGAAGTATGTGACGCACGGCGAAATGATCGGCCGCAAGGGTCGTGATCTCGTCAGCATACCCATTCCGCAGCTCGATGTTCCCCACTTCCGCTACGGTAAGAACGGCTCCGGCGGAGTGGGCCAAGGAGCTGGAGAGCCGGGGCAGCCGGTCGGCCAAGGCGAGGACGAAGCTTCCGGCCAAGGCCAAGCCGGCGGCGATCCGGGCGGCCACGTCGTCGAAGTCGACGTCTCGCTCGAAGAACTCGCCCAGATCCTCGGCGATGAATTGAAGCTGCCTCGCATCGAGCCGAAAGGCAAAGCGAACATCGTCGAAGAGAAGATCCGTTACTCGAGCATTCGCTCGACGGGGCCCGAATCGTTGCGGCATTTCCGTCGCACGTATATGCAGGCCTTGAAGCGGCAGATCTCGTCCAGTACGTACAACGTCGTCGACCCGATGGTCGTGCCGATCCGCGAAGACAAACGCTACCGCGCGTGGACGAGCCACCCGTTGCCCGATGCCAATGCCGTCGCGATCTACATCATGGACGTTTCCGGCTCGATGACGGACGACCAAAAGCACGTCGTCCGTACTGAAGCGTTCTGGATCGACACTTGGCTCCGCAGCCATTATCAGGGGCTCGAACGTCGGTACATCATTCACGACGCCGCGGCCAAAGCGGTCGACGAACACACGTTCTATCACACCCGCGAAAGCGGCGGCACGCGGATCAGCTCCGCCTACAAGTGCTGCCTCGAGCTCTTGAACACCACGTTCTCGCCGACCGAGTGGAACGTCTACATCTTCCAATTCTCCGACGGTGACAACTGGGGCGAAGACAATCAGCAAAGCATTCAGATGCTGCGCGAACAAATCTTGCCGCGCGTGAATCTTTGCTGTTACGGGCAAGTCGAAAGTCCGTACGGCAGCGGCGAGTATTTGCGTACGTTGAAAAGCGCCCTCGGAGAAGAGTTCGACAATCTCGTACTTTCGGAAATCAAAAACAAAGAGGCGATTTTCGATTCGATCAAGCAGTTTCTCGGAAAAGGAAAGTAGCCGTCGCGACCTTGCAACTTTCGTGTCGCTCGCGCTAGGAGCCCCTGCCATGTCGATGGTTAAAGAAATTCGCTTTCCCGCCCATTTGGCCGAAATTCAGCGGCAGATGGAAGGGCATGCGCGCAGTTACGGGCTCGACTTCTTCCCGACCATCTTTGAACTCGTCGATTGCGATCAGCTCAACGCCGTCGCCGCTTACGGCGGCTTCCCGACGCGCTATCCTCATTGGCGCTGGGGCATGGAATACGAGCAACTTTCCAAAGGCTACCACTACGGACTCCAAAAGATCTACGAGCTCGTCATCAACAACGATCCGTGCTACGCGTACTTGATGACGTCGAACGAACTCACCGATCAGAAGATGGTCATGGCCCACGTATACGGCCATTGCGACTTCTTCAAAAACAATCTTTGGTTCGCCCACACCAATCGAAAGATGATGGACCAAACGGCGAACCACGGAAATCGCATTCGCCAGTACATGGATCGCTTCGGCGTCGACACGGTCGAAAACTTTATCGACGCGTGCTTGAGCGTCGAAGACCTGATCGACATTCATGCCCCGCACATTCGCCGCACCGACGATCGTCCGAACGCCGCCAAGCCGCAGCTCGATTCGCCGGAAGAGGAAGACCCAGATGCGCCGATTCCGGGCCGTCTGAAGTCGAAAGACTACATGGACTCCTACGTCAACCCGCGGCACGTGCTGGCGGCGGCGGCCGAAGCCCAGGCCGCGAAAAATGCGTACGTGGAGCGACGTTTCCCGGCCGAGCCGATGCGCGACGTCATGCTTTTCATCCTCCAGCATGCCCCGCTGAAGTCGTGGCAAGCCGACGTGCTGAGCATCATTCGCGACGAAGCCTACTACTTCGCTCCTCAGGCGCAAACCAAGATCATGAACGAAGGTTGGGCCAGCTACTGGCACAGCACGATCATGACCCGGCACGGCATCGCGCCGAGCGACCTCATCTGCTACTGCGATCACCATTCCGGCACGATGGCCACTTCCGGGGGGCGGCTGAATCCCTACAAGATCGGCCTGGAACTCTATCGCGACATCGAAGAACGCTGGAATCGCGGCCAATACGGCAAAGAATACGACGAGATTGACAATTACGAGACCAAGCGCCAGTGGGATACCAAGGCGGGCCTCGGCCGCGAAAAGATCTTTGAAGTCCGTCGGGTTCACAACGATCTGACCTTCATCGACTCCTACCTAACGCTCGACTTCTGCCGCCAACACCGACTTTTCAGCTTTGGATTCAATCCCGGTAGCGATGCCTACGAGATCGAGAGTAGGGAGTTCCCGAAGATCAAAGAAAGGTTGCTTTTTAACCTTACCAATGCCGGCAGGCCGATGATTCAGGTAGTCGACGGCAACTACAAGAACCGTGGAGAGCTGTATTTAGAGCATCATCACAACGGGGTCGATCTCCAGATGAACTACGCGCGCGACACGCTCACGAACCTTTGCCGGTTGTGGGCCCGCCCGGTTCATATTGAGACGATGCTCGACGGAGCCGGCGTGGTGCTCTCGTACGACGGCTCGCAACATGCCCAACGAGCGGTGGAAAAGGCAGCGTAATCGTCCGGTTTTTACGGCGACTATTTGAGCGAGGTTTTTTAGTTCGGTACGACGTGTGCACCTGGCAGGGATCGTCGGGAGCCAACTTTTTGCGAAGGGGCGGAACGATGAATTTGAGTGAACAGTTTGAAGAGGCCGTCGCTGCGACCGCCGCCAAGGGAATGGCGCCGTGGTCCGTCGAGGCCGAAGCCGGAGATGTAAACGTTCAGGCCGAACTCTCGGCCGTCGAACGATTGGCCTGCGCTATGACGAAGTTTGAGGTTCGTAATCGCCGCTGGGCTAATGCATCGTGGGACCAAGTACGAACCATCTCGGAGCGGTTGGCTCAGCGATTGACCTACTTGCGCGAACCAGTCCGACCAATCGAAGCCGACGGGGAGGCACGTGTCGTGCAGATGCGGTCGAACCCGCCGCGCAAGACCGACGATGCGACAAGCTACTACGAGCTGCAAGTTCGGGGCGGCGGCGTAATTAGCCTTTGCCGCTTCGAAAAGCTTCCCGGAGAACCCCGTCGCGCGATCCCGATCGAGATCACACGCGAGGTCCTGCGGCAACTAGTTGACGACGTGGCGGCAGCCTAATAATCCGTGGCCGCCTTGGTCGATAACTTATTCGAATTGTCAAAGACCCATCTGCCGGCGTCTGTTCCGCAATTTCGCTCGCTACGCTGCGCGGAACGAGCAAATAACCGCTTTTTCTTGCGCCGAACACTCATTTTCGTGCGCATCGCGCCCGATGCCGAATTTCGCTAGTGCGCAGTCCCGGCGAGATTGCGCACTCCTCGATCCCCGGCGATCGTCGCCTCGCGCCGTTCTCGGGAGATGTCGCTCCTCATCGCGGTAGGAATCGACATAAGTCACTCCTGCGCGCATCGGCCCGTGCGCACTGCGCCGGAATATAGTGCGCGGCCTTGTTGGTAAGCGCTCCGACGCGCACTCCGCGGGCCGATAGTGCGCAGCTGGTGCATTTAGTGCGCGGGACTTACGTCGATTCTGCGGCACGGCGAATTGCTCCTGTTTCCGTTTGCCGCGCAGGCCGCACTCGGCGAGCCGGCGTCGGCGTGAAAAACAGGAGCATTATCCCAAACCAGCCGGCCCAAAATCCAGGCAACTTTTGGCCGGCTGAGATTTTCGTCCGAGCCGGAATTAGCCGCGATTCTCGTCCAAGTTGCGGGTCACGTCGGCCAAGACCGCGGGGATCTCCAGCGTAAACTCCGCACCCAGTCCGGGCGTGCCGCCGACGAGGATTTGCCCGCCATGTTCGCGGATGATCTTTTGGCTAACGGGCAGCCCAAGGCCCGTGCCGCGGTTTCCCTTGTTGGAAACAAACAACGAGAAGACGTGCTCTTGATCTTCCGGCGGAATGCCGCCGCCGTTGTCGTCGACGATGACGCGCGCCTGCGACTCGACGGGGTCGTATACGGTGCGAACTTTCACGGCGCCC
>PNKZ01000014.1 GCA_013822735.1 Pirellula sp. | reverse complement strand
CTCCTACGCCGCCGGCCCGACCAAACAGGACAAGAATCGCGCGCCGCCCGCACGATCGCGAGGAGCTGCGGCGCGGTGTGCAATTCCTCGTCGATACGCAACGGGCCGGCGGCTCTTGGCCGATGACGCGACGCGGACATCCCGGCGCGACGCCGACGAAAAACGTCGTGCCGATCACGTATTTCGGCAGCGCGTGGGCGACCCTCGGTTTACTGCGAGCGATGCAGCCACAGGTCCTTTCGCGGTGACGAATCGCCTCGAAACGATGTCTTTCGTGCAAGTCTTCATGCCGGCACGCGTCCGACGGTCTTTGTTCCCTTGCAGTGCATAAAAGCATTCGGTAGCCTCCCGCGAAGTTCGCGGATCCATGGATGGAGCCTGCCGATGAAGGTCCGACGCCTCTGCCTCGTTTCGCTGCTGACTGCGGCCGTCGCCGGCTGCATGAATTACAAAGAATGGTTCGGTGCTTACAAAGCCGCCGACCAGAAAGCGGCTGCCAAACGCAATGTGGATTGGAACAAGCCCAAGCCCGAGTCGAACGAGATCCCGGGGACGGACTAGGTCTCGCGCGAAACGTGGCCGCCTGAATGGAGCCTTCCCATGAAGATCCGACGTCTCTGCCTCGTTTCCCTGTTGATTGCCGGCGTTTCCGGTTGCACGATGTACAAGGAATGGTTCGGCGCCGCGAAGTCGGAACAAGTCGAAGCGCCGGTCAAACGGAATCTCGATTTCGCCAAGAAACGCGAAACGCGCGAAGACACCATCCAAGCCGACTAAGCGATCGCCATCGCCGATCCCCGCGCGGAGAAAATCGACTTCGAAGCGAAGGTCGACGGCTCGGGCTGGTGGGTCTTGGCCCATCTGCGCGACATCGATAACGCGGGCCTGCCGCAAGCGGGCGGAGGCACGATCCGGTCGATCTACATCGACGACCGTGGTAACGTGACGAACTACCTCCGCAGTAAGTAGCACTGCATTGGGAGATCTTGAAACCAACCCACGCGGCGCGGGTTCAGGTCCGCGCCGCGTGGAGGCTCTGAAGAGAGACACCGACGATCAAACACACCTGAAAAATCATCGACTCTGCTCTGCGTTAGAAACCTATTACAAGAAACGAATGCGTCTAATGGCTCATTTTTGAGCAGTTCAGTCGATAACGATTGTTTGTTTGGCGAAGTTGCGCCAACGCCCCGCGTTTGTGGAAACACGAAATGGACACGGTAGAAAAGCTCGAGCGCATTTCGCTCTTTATCAGCAAGTTGCGGCGAGTCGTCGTCGTGCTGATCCTCTTGGCCGCGGCCTGGATCACCGTCGACGTCTATCGGAAGCGCAATGACCCGGTGCCGCATCTCGCATCGGCGACCCAAGAGTTCACCGCCGAAAGCCGAGGGCTCAAGGTTCACTTCCGTTATCCGGTCGATTGGAATCGCGATCCCGGAACGTCGCAGGGTGCGGCGACCTCGGCCGCATTCACACCCGTCGACAACGAGCCGGGAACGCATCTCTTGTTCGCTGTGGTCGACGGCGAATCGGCAACAAAGTTGATCTCTAATCTTCCGCTGATCCCTCCCGGCGCGACGACCGTGAGCAAGACCGAAGTCGACGTGGGAGGGCACACACTCTACCGGACGGAATGGCACGGCGAATTCGGGAATGCGTCGGCGTATCAACATGCCGCGTGTGTGGAAGGCGCGGTGGGCGAGAGATTCGTGTCGTTACGGTGTATTACGAGCGCATCGGACGGCGACGCCGAAGCGGCGAATCAGCGCTTCGAGAAGCGGCGTGAAGTGTTGGACGATGTGCTCAAGTCGGTACGCATCGAAGTCGAAAAGTGACCCCGCGAGAGTTGCGGTTTCCGATGCCTTCAACGTCCCATCAAATTACGCCGGAACCGGGTGAGACGCTCCGCCCCTACCTGCCGAATGATTGGCCCGAAGTGTGCCGGGTGCACGATTTGGCCCGCGTGCAAGAACTTACTTTCGGCGGAGTCTATCCTCAGGCCTTTCGGCCCATGCGGTCGGCGGCCGATGCCGAGGAGTTCTTCGTTTCGGAAACACTCGTCGCCTGCGTGGCCGGCGCGCTCGCAGGGTTTGTTTCTTGGAACGGGTCGTATATTACGTGGCTCTACGTCGATCCGGCGTTTCAACGTCGCGGCATCGGCCGGCGATTGTTGCACGCCGCTCTGGAGCGGATCGGCCCCGAAGCGTGGACCAACCTGATCGCGGGCAACCTTCCGGCGCTCAAACTTTATTGCGATGCGGGGATGGAAGTGGTTTGGACGCGGCCCGGCGATGTCGAAGGGCATGCCTGCCAGGGGATGCGCGTAGCACTTCCGACTAGTCGCATGCGCGATCCCGCCGCGCGGCGGGTGCAATGAGCGGAGCAACGTCGACTGCCGCCATGTTGTCTGGGCAAAAAGCACCGACAAAAATGGCCTGCAACCTATAAAGTGTTGCAGGGCTAGAGAAAAGTGGTCAGACCCGGGCTCGAACCGGGGACACATGGATTTTCAGCGCCCGTCGAAAGATGCGCGTCAGGATCACGCGCGGAAGATGTCGCAATCCCTTGTTAAAGGTGGATGCGGTAACCCGAGTTCGACTGATTGAAAAACATCCATGTTCGTGCGTCAGTGCATACTTATTTAGAGGGCCGTCGACGGAGCGAGCAAGGATGAAATGGTCCTCGTGTTTTGAACTTAACACGAGGGTTATGACGATGACTTTGATTGAGCTACTTGAGCAGCACTATTCCGTTCAAAGAATTATTTCTATTTCGTACGACCGTTCGATCCGCAACGTGGTGCGGAACTTCGAGCGATACATGCGAGCGGCACACGGCAAATCGACTTGCTGGAAATGCGAGATTGCCGACCTAAGCGACGAGCAGCTCCGCGGCTTTGCGGCGTGGTTTCTGCGGCAAAAGAAATCGCGAGCTACCGTCAACAAGTCGCTCCGTACGCTCATGGCGCTTGCCAATTTCGCACGGCGGGAAGATCTCACCGACTATCGGCCGGACGTCGCCAAGTTGCCGGAAGCTCGACAGCAGCCGGTATCGTGGCGGCCGGAAGAATTCGCCAAGATCATCGGCGGAATTCACGACGTCTTTGGCGACTCGAAGTGGGGCCGCATGCTCTTCTCAATCGTCATGGTCAACTACGATACCGGCCTGCGAATCATTGATGCCCTTTCTATCGAAAGCAACGTGCTCGATTATCAAAAGGGAATCGTGTACGTCACCGAGCAGAAAACCGGCAAGCGCCGCTCGTTCGTGCTGCACCGCGATACGATGGCCGCGATCAAGAACGCTTTCGGCGTATATGACGGTGGTCACGTGTTGCGGTACCCGCACAAGGAAACCAATCCGCTGCGGGTGCGACTACGCAAGGTGCTCGAGCACGTCGGCCTGCCGTTCACGCGGCGCGACTTGTTTCAAAAGATCCGCCGGCTGACGGCGAACGAAGCGCGGGCGGCCGGCATGAATGCGACCGAAGTATTGGGCCACTCGGCGAGTTGGGTCACCGATACGTTCTATCTCGACCCCGACGCCACGCCGCCCATGGACGTCGCCCATCGGATTCGTCGGCCGCGGCTTCCGCCGGATCAGCCGCCGCACGCGGCCTAGACGTCGGCGCAAAACAAAACCCCGGCGGGAATCGGCCCGCCGGGGTTCCTTTGGCGCTCACACAAGTAATGGGCACTTATCCGGGCCCGCGGAATTCGCTACTTCGAAGGTCCGGCCGCTGCGGGTCCGCCCCCTTCGACACGATTGCTTCCCATATCGTTGAAGCCGTTGCCGCTTTGCACGGTCTGCACGTTCGCGGAGGGGAAGCCGGGTTGCGTTTGACGTTCGGCGTACGAACCGTCGCTGCCTTGGGCGCTTTGCTGGCCCGACGGCGTATCTGAGGTAGACACTGGATCACCCACTTTCTTGGATTGAGACTTTGAACGCGCCCAGATGGTCATCGCGATAAGCATTCTACGCACGCGACCGGCAGGCGTGTCAAGCTCTTACTTGCCCGCTGCGGCCTTGCGCTCCTTCGCGCGATCGGCCAAGATGTTCTGCAACAACTGCAAGCGAACGGCCTGCGCCTGTTGCTCGGGCGTCATGTTGGCGACGTCGTCTTTCGGGAAGTAAGTGCGGGCAAACGACTTCGCACCGAGTTCTTTCATTAGGGCCGTCGACCGTTCGCGAATCATGGCGTCCTGTGATGCAGGCGAAACGTCCGTAACCTTAAAACCGCTGAGCAGATTCATTAGCCCCAGTGCGTCGTGTTTGCGAGGATCGGTCGCCGCGCGCGCCGTCGAGAGCAGTCGCGCGAGCGGCGAGTTGCCGGCGAGAAACTCAAGCCCATCCGGAAGGTCGACAGGCTTCGAACGCCCATCCGTCGGCTTACCATCGACCAACTCGCTGACGTTGGAAAGAATCCGGCCAATCGTCGGATCGAGGTCGGTGAGGTCGCGGCCGCCCTGCGGTCCCTTCTGAAAGAACGATTCCCCCGTCGCCCATTCGAGCGGCGCCTTGAGCAGCGGATTGAGACGCGAAGCTCCCTCGAGTAATCCGCCTTGCACGCCGCCGCCGGCAAAAGAGAGGGCATCTTCAAACGGCAAGCCGAAGCCGGTGAAGAATCGTTTCGAACCGTCCGCCGTCTGGCCGAGAGGAATCGACGCCGTCCCGCTGACGTAGTCGGGAATGCTCGCGTCGTTGCCGCCGGCACGATTCTCGGCGCGAATAGTCTGCGCAATCGCACCGCCCGGTTTCTCCCACAAACGCCGGAGCGTATAGGGGACCATGCCGGCGGTGAACTTGTAGAACGGAAACACTCGTTGCACGACGGACTTTTCAAACTTCGTGTAATTCCTTCCGGCGTAGTCGACTTGCGTTGCCATGACGCGGGCCGCTGCCTCGGACGGCGACATGCCCTTGCGTAAGTTTTCAATGAACGGCGTATAGCGATTGAGCGATTCGACGTAACTGCCGACATGCTCACCGGCGGCCAACGGCGCGAAGGTCGTTTCGGCTGCACCGGAGAATCCGCCGCGCGCATTGGCTTTACGAAGATCCCACGTCGTGCCGTTGCCCCCGCGCAGTTTCGTCAGCGCGTCGCTCAGTTGGTACGGCGTTCCCCGTCCGGCGACGACTCCGCCCGGGGACTCGAAGATCATGTCGGCGAATTGCGCCGGGGCGCCGTTCGGCCCTTGAACGGCGGCGACGGATTGCTGCGGGCTCGCGAGGTTGTGTTGATAGCCTAAGCGACGGAGCATATCCGTCGCGTTCTCTGGCGTGTTCGCGAGGCCCTGTTGCTGTAGCATTTGCCGAATAATCGGAATGTCGCCCACGTCCGCCGCGCCGCCGCGAGCGAGCTTATCCGCTTCACCGAGCGCACGAAGTGAGAACTGCCCGGCCTGCATGTTCTGCCATTGGCCGCTGACGAAGTTTCGAACGTGGAACGCGGGAGCTGCAGACGTGAGGCCCGCCTTCGTGATGTTGTTCAACGGGTCGACGATCTTCGACAGAAACTCATTCACGGCTTCGGGCGATTTGAACGCCTGCATCTTGCGAATGAGATCGTCCGAAAGATCAAGGGGAACGGCAACATCGCCTGCCCACTTCACAGTTGAGTCATCGACAGGCATACCGCGGCGTTCCAACCACGCCTTGAGCGCACCCTCTTTGGCATCGCCACCGACAAGACCCATCCCTTCGAGCGTCGCCTTGAGCGTGCGAGCTTGACCGGCGCTGCGGGTCGTCTCTCCTGCGAGTTTGAGCGTATCGAGGTCTAAGTTGTCGAGAATGTTCTCGGCGACGCCGATGCGGTCGTGTCCGTTGACAATTCGCTCGGAAGCGTCGACGAGCGGATGATTGCCGAAGATACCCGACTCCCATACGGAATCGTCCATGTTCTGAAACCAACGCGCCAAGGCTTCTCGTTGGTCGGCCGGATTACCAAGCTCATCGGTAAACGACTCCGGAACCTGCGCGCCGTACCGCGTGCGGATCTCGCCTGCGAGCGCATCCAGCGGTCCTCCGCGCAGCGCCTCGATCGCCGGGTCGTTACGCATTTGCAAGATCGTGTCCGTGCCTTCTCCCAGATTCTTGAGAAACGGAAGACGGCTGGCGAAGTTTTCGTCGACCACGTCGACTACCTTCTTGCCACTCCCGCCACGGGCGACTCCGGTAAGTCGACGGGTCGCGTAGTTCGCCGCGTCATCGATCAATTCATGGGCCGGCATCCCGATCGCCTTGGCACGCGTTACGAGCGGCTTCATTACGGCGTGATACTTATCGGCGTGCGCCGCCAACTCCGGAGCCGCCCCGGGCTCGAAGCCTTCGTAGAGTCGTCTCATATAACGTGCGTCGTCGGCCTTTTCACCTCCGTGCCGCGCGAGATCGCTCATAAGGTCAAACACCTTGCCGCGCGAATCGGCGCGGGCCTGCGTGCTGGCGTTAAACGCATCCGGCATAATGTTCGTCTGTCCGACCTGCGATGTTGCGTCCCCTGCCTTGGCGCTAAACAAACGGTTGAGTGCAGATACCGGCGAGAAGTCCGTGCCCGGAATTTTGGCGAACTGCAGTTTACGGCCGAGACTATCCAGCCGACGAGCCGCGTCAACAGAGCCATGAACGGAAGCCGGCGCCTGAAACGGCAGCCCGATGCCGAAAAGTCCTCCTAGCGGTTGATTGGTCACGCTGGCGAGATCATCAATACCAAGGGCCTTTGCGGCCGTTTGCGCAGCGGCACGGCGTGTCTCGTGTGGTGCCTCCTTTGCCCACGACACGGCGTCGAACGGATCTCGCACGTGTTCGCCCAATCGCGGCGAGAGCAAATCGTCGAGCGTCGTCGTCAACCGAGCCTCGCGCGCGCCGACGCGCTTGCCTGCGACTTTCGCCAGGTCGGCGAGCAGTCCGGCGTTCTTCGCGACTCGCCCACCCTTACCGAGCGCGGAGAGCCCAAGAGTGAAGTAGGTCAATGGATCGAGCGCGACTTCCGCACCGAAGCCGCCGAAGTCCGCCGCTTCCCACCTGGTGGGATCGTTGGGCGTCGTCACGCCCCACGTGGAGAGCACGTCGCGGCCGGTCTGGCGATTGTCCCCCGAGAACGGCGAGAGCAATTGATCGAACGGATTGTGCCCGCTGATCGTGTCGCGGACCATCGAGCCCGGGAGATCGAGCAGATTGCCGACGGCGCCGATACCGCTGAGGGCCGTGCTCCCGATCCGCCGCAATAGCGAATCTTGCTCTGCGGGGGAGAACGACTGTTGGTCACGCCGGCGCGAAGAAACGGCCCGCACAGTAGGCAGGCCGATTTCCGAGAAGATGTCGTCGAGAGGATTCATGGCGATTAGAAGCCGCCGGCACCGAGCGGCAAGTTCGAGTAAATGTCCGAGACGTTGTAGCCGCGATTAACTGCGCCGCGATGTTTGCTCAGAGCTTCCTTAATTGCGGCAGGTACGTCGCCACCATTGAGAATGGCGTGCATCAGCGTGTCACCTTCTCCAAATACCTTCTGGCCACCGTAGGTTCGAGCTTGACCAAACGACGGATCTTGCCGTTTTCGGAACTGAAGGTACTCGGCGATTCTCGCCATCGCAGACGGATCGTTGAAGAGCCCCCGCCCCTCTTGTCCTAGCAATAAGTTTGCGATCGATCCGGCATCCTGCCCGTGGATTCCAAGTTGCGCGATGATCGGGTCCGCTTTATACCCCTCGCTTACGGCCGTTTCTTCGGACCATGGCACCGGCGATCCGGCGGCAGGCGCCGTAGCAGCGGGACTCGGCGTACGTCCAGATAGCCCCTCCTTGAGTGAAGACAACACGGAGCCGAAGTTCTGCGAGTTGACGCCTTCAATACCGGCGATGCTCGGTGCAATGTTCGCGAAGAGTACGTTCGGGTCAGTCACCGCCCCCTTCTTCCAATCGAACTCTTGTTGCCAGCGCTGCTGATCCACACCTTGATTCAGAATCGGGCCCCACATCTGCATGACGCGCGGATCGCCGGGATTGGCCATAATCATCTGGCGCGCGCGCTCTTGCATGTCGCCGCCGCCTTGGCCTTGCTTTTGACCACCGCCGAGAAGGCCTTGCAGGAGCCCCATCAGTCCACCGCCTTCACCGCCTGCCGCTGGCGCAGCGGGCGCGTTGGGGGCATAAGGGCCTCGCCCAATCTCGCCCAAGCGGAAGTCGCGCTCTTGATTCAACTGCTGACGGTTGAGCCCGAGCTGCTCGCGGCCGAGGCCGAGCCGTCCGGCTTCAATGCCCATCTGCTGCTTGCCGAGCATGCTGCGTAGCGCCTGCTCACCGACGAACCGTTGCATGTCGGCATCGATGCCCCGATGGGCCACCTGCCCCTGAATGTTCGAGCGATAGATGTCTCCCTGCAATGCGGCGTTCGCGTTGGCGTTCGACGCATTGGCGGCGAGCGCGGACGCGGCCACGCGCGAACCGGCGTCGGCGTTGGCGGACAACAGCGCAGCGAGAGCTTGAACGGCGGACATAGGTCACGCGCCTTTCGACTAGAGGATGCCGAGAATGGAAGAGAGCATCGCGATCGCGTTACGCTGCGACCCCAATTGCTCCTGTTGGCGATTGGCGAATTGGTTCTCGCGGGCGACCTGGGAGTTGAGCAACTGCGTCGCGTTGCCGCTGGCGACGTCGAACGGGAGCGACGTCCGCACGTCGGCGTTCGCCGCGGTGTTCTGCACGCCGAGCTGCGCGGCCAAGGCCTGGAAGGCGGCCGAGTTCGGCGAGAAGCCCGACGCCCCGAACCGCGACTGCAGCGATCGCATCAGACCGGCGAAGCGGGAGTCGTTGCCGCCGACCGCCTGGTTGACCTGCTGCTGCGTCTGCTGCGGCGTGTAGATCGGGCCCGCGTTGATGGTCGGCTGCGTGCCGGTGAGGTTGCCGCCGACGCTGCCGGCCGCGTTGAAGGCCGTGCCGAGAATCGGCAAGAGCTGACTGAGCGACGTTTGCCGCCCGGTCTGATTGAGCAGCGAGAGGTCGAGCGCGTTTTGCGCGGCGAGCCGCTCTTTGCCGAGCGTATCGTAGTTCATCGTCGAGCCGGAGAGATTTCCCCCGCCGCCGATGCCGCCCCCGCCGCCGGTACCGCCGTTGGCGAATTCGTCCGTGCCGGTGAATCCGTTCCACATTTGCGGCGTGTAATAGTTGCGGAGCGCCGCGCTTTGGTTGCCGGTGAGGCTCCCCATGATGGCGCTGCGAAACGCTTCCGGGCCGACTTGGGCGTTCGCCTGGCTGGCGGCGGTCGGCGCCGTCATCGACTGGAACGCCTGTTGCGCCGCGTTGGGCGATCGGCCCTGCGCGCCGCCGTTCAGAATGCTTTGCATTTGGGCCGTCTTCTTGGCCCCGGAAATGTCCATGTAGTCGCGATACGACTGCGCGGATGCCAGATTGTAAAACCCGCCGCTACCGAGTTGGCCGAACATAACTCACCCCTCCCTGTTGATTCGAAGTATTGTACCGGACGGGCCTTGTTTTACGCATCAGGCAATTGCGCCGCGGAGTCGGCCAGAGCGCCGAGCCAGTCGTAGTTCGGAGCGACGGAGATCGAGTGCAAGACTTGCCCGTAGGACGCTTCGAGCGCAGTCACGACTTCCGCGATGAACGCGTTGATCCTATTTACGCCGCCGACGGTGGCCATGGCCGTGAAGAAGCGAACTTCGCGAACTCCTTCTTCCGAAGAGTGCGCCGCAATCCGCGCAACGACGTCGGCAACCGACGGATAGCCGCCGCGAATAATGTCGAGCGGGCTGGTATCCGTCACGCCTTGCGGAAGAATTTCGTTCAACGTGCCCGGTCGTGCGTCAGCGGCCAGCGGCAAGTGGTAAACGATCGCTGGCGGCAGATCGGGCCACTCCGCCAAGTTTTCGCGTAGGCGGGTAATGACGTCCGGAAAGTAGTAGTCGTCCGAGATCCAATTGATTTCCGATGTTATGACGCGACTGCCGGGATACGCGCCAATCGGCTCGGGCGACGTATAGGTGAGGAAGATGCGATAGATGGTGTCGGGGGCGGCTTTTACGGTCGCCACGCCGACGTTGAGCAAAGGAACCGTTCGTCTCGCGCCTGGCGAAACATTAAAGGAGTTCGTGCGATCCGAAGTGATTCGCGTCGGATCCCACTCGTAGGTTTGCTCGCGAATCGTAATGTGGGGCATGTTAAACCCCTCGATGATGACCCCAGGAATATTGAAGTAAAAAGAAATCGCGTCGGTCGCATAGCCACGGAAAAATGAGCCGTCCGGATAAGTGGACACCAATAGGTCGAATTCACCCGGCTTCCGTCGATAAAAGGAAAATGCAGCCACTCCGTTTTCGTCGACCGCGTCGACATTGCAGGTATCGGCGAACACGATGAAGAACGTCGAGCCGGGCGTCGGTTCGGGGGTGCTGGCCGGCAGCACGCCGAGCGGGACGAAGAGCGCCACTCCGTTCGCGTCGCGCGCCAGCGTGCCGACGACCCGTTGCAGCCGTGGATCGTGCTCCGCTTCGGGAACCGTGGCGGCGACCTCGTCAATACTGAGCGTTCGCACCGGCACGCCGGTCCCCGATATACCGAAGTCGGCGAGAAACGCCCGCTCGCCGTTGCCTGCAATGGTCACCGGCAATGCCACGCGCACGCCGCCGTCCGCGTACACGACCGTACAGAGATCGCCGACCGCGAGGCTCATGTGATCGACCTCGCCTGAACTTGAGTACCGGTCGGATTGCCCGACGCGTCGATTTCGTCGAGAGTCACGATACCGCCGTCGCCGACGGACGAGACGCGATAGAGCGAACCGATCGAGTTCGTGATGGTCTGCGTGACGCGCGATTCTCCGGCCGTGTTCTCGCCGTCGGCAGTCGGCACGACTTGGCCGAACTCTTCGTTGTTGCGGTAGAACCGAGCCAGCGGTGATTCGTCGTCGCGTCCGTAGACGACACGAAATAGCGGACCGGTATGCTTCTTAATGAAGCTGATCGGTCCGCGTACTTCGATCGGCTCGTTGCTGGTCAGCATGGCGGCGATTTCTTGCGCCAGCGGATTTACGCCGGTGTCGATGCCGCTGATCTTGCTGCCCCACGTCGTGCGGCCGAGTCGAGCGGCGACGCGGCCGAAGATGGCGTTTAGGCTCATTGCTCGGCTCCGTCGAGCGTGCACTCGTAAATGGTCTGCGGATCGCGACCTTTCACGCCGGACATTTCGACGTCGACGAACCGCTTGCGTCCGGCATACAGCGGTGCCGAGTCGGGGAACGCGAATTGGAAGTGGCCGCCCCGCTTCGTGAGATCGAGATCGACGTGCGATTCTCCGGCGGTCGTCTTCACGCCGTCTCCGGAGCGCGATCCGACCGAGCGGCCCCACACGTCGGGCGTCGTCTCGCGATCGGAGAACAGGCGGACCGCCATAATGGCCGGATGCTCCGTACGCTCGGCTACGACGATGACGCGACGGGGTGCCGAGGCTTCGGTCGGCGTCCAACGCATGGTGCTCGATCGCCACGTCCAGGCCACGCCGCCGACCTGATACGTGCTGGCTGTAGTCGGCAGCTCAAGCCACGGTCGATCGAGCGACAAGACTCCGTCGGCGACGGCGACGATGGTTCGCCACTGCCCGCGTCCCGGGCCGTCGACGATGTGCACCGGAGCGTTGACGAGATCCGCGGCGAACGTCGCCGCCGAGTCGGCCAGCCAGGTTAGGCCGATTGCCGTCGGGCTTCCGCGAGTCGTTCCCGCAGCCGGATCGGGGCCGTCAAGTTCCCCCGCGCCCAACGCCAAGACCTGCGCGGCGTTGGTGCCGATATAGACCTGATCTTGTCCGTCGAGCTTGCCCAAGCAGCTCGACGCCACGGGGCGGTAGTATTCTTCAATCCACCAACGGCGTTGGTTGTGATCGAGGGCCACGGCATGGCGAGGATAACGCCCGCCGTCGAGGCAAACAAACCACCGCATGATCTGCGTGCCGGGATCGTAGACCGCATGAAAGTTCTCCGCGTGCTGCCATTGGATCTTGAAGGTTCCGTCCCCCTTCTTGGTGAACAGCGGACGAATCGCGTCGCTAATCGAGACGTCGGTGTTACCGGTGAATTCGTGCACGCCGATCGAGTCCATCAGCCGCGCAACGTCTTCGACAATCCAAAGGCTCCGGGAGTTCACGCAGCCGCGATCGGCGGCCAAGAAGAGCCCGCCGTCGCCGGACACGGGCGACGGGTTGTTCTGGAACGTGAGACGCCGCATGCGTGAGCGATGCAGCACGTAGAGAAACGAGCCGTGCCGCATCAGCCCGGTCAGCTCGTCGGCTTGCGAATCGGCCTCGACTTCCAGACTGTTCGTCGGCGGCCAGGCCTCCGGGAGTCCGGCCTCGCTATAGTCGACCGCTCGGCGACGCGACGCGGCCGTGCGAATCGTGTAAGGCGAGTATGGATCATCGGGCCCTAAGTACGGCTCGGCGAGCACGCCCGTCTGCAGGGCGATGTTTATGGAGCTGATTTGATACGGCTTCGGAGCGCCGTCGATCGTCAAGAAGCGATCGACGACGGCTTCGGTAAACTCCGTACCGATGCCGGTAAACGCACTCGAGCCGAACGTGACGATGACGGCGCCTTGCGAGTAGCGGACTTCGCCGACGCCGAACATCCGGCCGAGCATGTTGGCGATAAACTTCCGATCGTCGGGGGGCTGCGTGTAGCGCGACACGGCGATGTCGTCGGCCGCGTCATCGAGCAGCGGTACCGGCTCGGAATCGATCAGGTCGTTATCCGACTTCGTGGAAACGAACGTCGACGCCAGCATGTCCGACGTTTCGACGTCCACATAGAACGTCTGCATTTGCCCATCGGTGTTACGCAGGATTTGCCGCGTGACGACGGTCGGATCGGAAGGGACTTGGACCGACGTATAGGTGATTTGACCGACGCCGCGCACCCATGCTCCGGCCCCGCGATACGCGCCGTCGCCGGCGGACCCGTCGAGCGAAAAGGTGTCGGTGCCGATGACGGTCACCGCCCACGTCCCGTTGGCCGCCTCGTTTCCTTCGACGCCGGCGATCTTGACCGTGCTGCCGTTGGTCAGGCCGTGCGCGGCGGACGTGATGATGATCGGCACCGCGTTCGACGCATCCGTGATCGAGCCCGTAGCGCCGTTGACGTCAAGCTCCGTGGACACCGGCGAAAGGTTCGAGACGTTGCCGTATTGATCGATATAGCGCAAGTACGCGCGATACGTGCCGACGATTTCGCCGACGAGCGAAGGCGTCATAACGATGGCCGCCGTAGGGCCGGCGACTCCGGCCGGTTCGGCAAACGACGATCGGCCGTCCCAACGGAGCATCTTGCCCATGCCGTCGGCAATGAGCAGGAGGCCGTCGGAAGACTCTGCGAAGGAATTGGGCACGGTTATCTCCGGTAGCGACCGCTGGCGATATTGCCGACTCGACCGCGTACCAACTGCCGCAGCCGAAGAGTTTGCGAAATGCTCCGCACGACTTCGGGAAGAAACGCGCTTTGCGTCAGGCTTAATTGGCTCTCTGCGTTGTTGTTGTATCTCTCTACTTGCAAGAGACTGAGCGAGCTCTGTGCGGTGACTTCACGAGCCGGCGGATAGCTCGACTGCGCCAGCAGTAGGTTGTTCGTGGCGCCGAGCAGGACTTCCGTGAGCGATCCGGTTTGCGTCAGCGATAGCACGTTGATCGCCGAACGCGCGACGACGACGGGCGGAATCGCGTGCATCACGAGCCGCTTGCGCGGATAGAGAATGCGCGGATGATCGTAAACAGTCGGCGAGCTGGTGTTGACCGTAACCGTCAGACCGCGTTTTTCCTTCTGCTCGCGAATGAGCGGCATGTAGAAGACGACTCCGTTCTTCCGCACCGCCATCGGCGAGTACCCGGCGGCCAAGGCGAGCGCCTCGTCATCATTGAGCGCTACGTTCCATGCCGCGATCTCCGCGTATTGCACGGCGCCGCTCGTGAATCCGAAGTTAATTCCGGCGACGGAGAATCCCTGCAGAGTGGTACCGGTCCCCTTTGATGCGCCATTCAGGTAGATGCGATGGTCCGTGGTCGATGCCGAAACGACGAGAGCATGCTGCCACGTGAGCGCAGAGAACCCGCCGGTGGTATCCGCCATTAAGGTTGCGTCGCTGCCGCGCCGGACCCGCAGAGGATCGCCGCCGACCGCACCGGCGGCCAGCACCTCAAAGGCGTTCGTCGTGTTCGTCGCCGTCAGCAGAAGGCGATTAGCCGTGATGTCCGGAACACGGAACCAAAACGAGCACGACACCGGCGCGGCAGTCGTCGGTGTCGTGATCGATAGTGAGCCCGCGGAACTGTATTCGCACGCCATGTCGACCGCCTATTAGGTTTCGCGGATCTCGACGGAGAACAGCTCGGCGTCGCCCGTCATGTCGTCGGTACCGCCCGTTCCATCGGCGTCGCGCGTGATCTTCAAGCGGAAGCGTTCGCCGGCGGCAAGGCTGTCCATCTGCGCGCCGCTGGTGTGGGGGATGTCCGTATATTGCAACATGCCGCTCGTGCCCGGCGCCGTCGCTCCGGCGGCTTGCGCGGTGGCGAAGCTATCGGAGTCGAGGTCTTGCCCCTCGTCGTCTTGCCGCTCGATAGACGAATTCCAGCGACACGTGCCGCTCGTCGCCGACGTACCGGCCCAAGCCAGGCGTACGGTGATACCGCCGCCGGCGTAGTTGCGCGGCAGTACGCCCGAGAAGACGGCCGACTCATCCGTGCTCGCATCGAAGTCGAGGCACGGTTGAGAATTGCGCGTATCGATGCTGGCAAAGTTGCTCGTCGGCGGCTCGTTATCGAGCGCACCGAACACCACAAGCGTATCGCCGGAAGCCATGATCTACCTCGTTAGGACGACGAACCGCTGCAGATGTAAGTAACCTTAAGCGTTTGGCCGTTGACCAACGCTTGATCGCCGGACGTGAACAGCGCCGTGGCCCACAGCGTTCCAGTCGTGCCGGACTTCGTCGAGTTGTCGACGAGAAAGATACCCTTCACGGTCACGCTACCCGTAATCGTGAAGTCTACGCTCGACGAGTTGCTGACCGACGCGCCCGACGCACTGGCAGGCGTCCATTGCGGGCGCGTCGCTTGCGAATAGTTCGAAGTCTCTTCGGTCCACCCTGCATGCGACGACATGGTGTCGCCGGCGGCGAGTGCCGAATATCCGCTGCTCGCGATCAACCCCATGTACCACGCCGCGGCCTTGCTCGTCGCGCCGAAGTAGACGTTGAACAGGTTGTTGATGCCGGCGGTAGTGATGCCGTTCCAGAACCGCAGCGTCAGATTTTCGCGACGGTTAAATGTGCCGTCGGCGTTGTAGATGTCGGCCCAACCCTCCTGTACGACGAAGAAGACGCTAATGAGCTGACTGGCCAACCACGTGCCGATCGCGGTGATGACCTTCTGAAAGAAGCTGAGCCAGGCGAACATGGTTAGACCCTCGGATTCTTGCCGGCCTTGATCAGCCCGGCGTCGGTTTGTTGAACGAGAAATTGAGCGTGTCCGGCGTCAAAGTAGTGCAGGCCGAGTACGGTGCCGTCGACGTGACCGCCGGGGAGCACTTCGAAATAGTCGACGTAGCGACCGGTGAACGCGCCGCCGTCGGTCGTCCACTTGTAGAGCACGCTGTAGACGCCGGTTGCGAAGTCGCTCCCGAGCCGCACGAAGTGTTCAAACAGGCCCGTCGCTTGCGCGCGATCCTTGGGGGGAATCGCCTTGTTCTCGAGCGGCTTGGAGCCGTCGGCGGCGTAGATCGTCACCGTCGGCGCGGCGTCGGGTGCAGCGGGGTTCAGGTCCGCATCGGTGCACTGAATGCCGATCGGAGCTTCGTAGCCGAGTTGATACTGCCCGCGATACATCAGACCACCGTGAACGTGTAGGACTGAACCTTGGCGACCGTCGAGACGGCGTAGGCGACGCGAAGCGAATAGGTGCCGCGCGCGAACGCATTGAGCGTCGTGCAGGCTTGCTCGAGCTTGTGCAAGCCGGTTTGCGTGTCGACCTCGGCGCTCAGTGTTCCGCTCGCGACCGGAGTATCCCCGTCGCCGTAGATGCGAAAGGTCGGCGGATCGTCCGCCTCGACCGGAGTATTGCCGTTGGCGAGCTGCAGGTGCCGAGTCAGCGTTGCATCAAGCGCGACGAAGCCGAGATAACCGTGCATCGTTTATTCCTCAAACCGCACTACGCGGTACCCTTTGCGAACGTCCAATTGATCGGGCTTCGTGACGCCGATATTGACCTGCACTTGTGCGGCCCCGGGCTGCACGTCGTTCGGATCTTGTTGCGTCACCAGTCCGGTGAACTGGCGAATCTCTACGCTGCTGTCCGGTCGTTCGTTGATCGTCACTGAATAGCCCTAGCTGGTCAAGGCGTTACGGAAGTTGCGATGTCGGCCAGGCTCACCGGCATGTAGCTCGGCGGATTCGAAACGACCGACGCCAAGTCGGCCGCCGCGGCTTCTTCCATCAGGTAGCGTTTCGCCTTGTATTCTCGCGCTCGTGAGCACGGACCTGCACGGGCCCGTAGTTGGACACGCCCCGCTCTTCGCAGGTGCGCCGGATATGATTGCGACCGCCGGTCGGCGGCACGAACGCTTTCGGATCGCCGAAGAAGTCGGCGAGTCCGGAATCGTAAACGTCGTGAATGCCCGGCGTGAAGCCGTGCGACTTGGCCGCCGCGATGAGCGACTCGAGCTGCCCGCACGGCGCCTTGTCGAATTGTTTGTCGAGCGTTCCTTGCGAGGCGAAGTAAACGGAATCGGTCATCACGCGCGGGGCCGTGCGCAGTGCGAACATTTCGGCCATGCGCGGCGAGACGCCGTCGGCGATTAGCTCGAGGAAGCGGGCTTGCACGCCTTCGGGGGCGCGGGCGATGTCTAACGGTAGTTCTGCTACGGTGCTCATGCTGCTCTCGTACGGGCTTGGAGTTGGGCTTTGGCTTTCTCTGCGTCCGCTTTCGCCTTGGCGGCGATCGCGTCCAGCATCAGTTTCAATTGGGCGGCCTGGGCCTGCTGCTGTTGGGTTTGGGCGAACTCTTGCGAGCTCTGCGTCATGCGTTGAATGTGCTGCTCACGCTCCATGCCGAGCTGCTGCAGCATTTGCTGCGTTTGTAATTCCGCGGCTTGTTGCGCGGCCGGATCCGGCGACGGCGGCGGGGGCGGTTGCAGGAGCACGTTCGACACGTCTTGGTCGACCGCTTCGCCCCACATTTGCATGAGGCCGTTGACCGGCTGCGGATTGCCGGTACCGGTCGCCCAACCGCCGATTTGCTGCCCGAAATATTGCAGCATGTTCTCGATGTTCTGCACGTCGCGTTGCTTGTCCGGCTTCCGCGTGCTGTTGGCGGCGACGGTCGCGCGGAACTCGCGGCAGACGAGCTCGGGGTCTTGGCCGGCGATGTATTGCTGCCACAGCATTTGCTCGGTCGGACCGTAGAACCCTTGCAGGTCTTGGGGGCCGATGAACGTGCGGGCGCAATACTTCTCCATGTCGGCGACTTCGGTCATCCAATTGTTGACCTGATTCGCCATGAAGTCGGTGCGGATCGTAGCGAACGCCCGCTTGTTGGCCGCGTCTTCCGCGCTCCGGCTCGCCACGCCGCCCGGGTTGAGCGAGTAGAGGATCTCGGAGAGGCCGACGCGCTTATCGAATAGCATCATCGCTCGATCGAGCATTTCCCAAACGCCCATGTTGACGTCGGGCTGCTGGATCGCGGTGAGATACTTCTGCACTTCCTCGACGTTATCGAGCTTGAGGTAGACGTTGTCGCCCCCTCCCATCAGCGCCGGTTCGACCGACGTTCCGACGTTCTTCTGGCCGGCCCAAATGACGCGGCAGGCGTTCCAAATCTTGTTCATCAGCGACGACATCATCGCGTTGATGAAGGTGAGCTCGCCCAAGCCCGGCGCCATCGGGGCGATCGGCCAAGCGGAGTTCGGCTTGTTGTAGAAGTCGAGCACCGACACCGGCCACTTGTCGTCGAGCCAATACGCGATCGGCCATTGGAACATGCGCGAGACGTCGTTATCGAACGACGTCCGCAGCCGCTCGGTCGGCGCGTTGAGCGGATACGGCACGTTCGGGGCGACGCAGATATAGGCGTGATCGCCGACGACGCTATCGAGCGCCTGCGTGAGTTCGGGCCCGAGCTTCGCCGGACCGATGAGCCGGCCGCCGACGCCCCCCTTGGAATAAATCTTGTAGTAAGTGATCAGATCGTACGTCTTGCCGATCTTCCGATTCGTCTCGGTCCACTGGTCCCAATTCGAACCTTCCCCTTGGCGATGGGCGCTTTCGTGGGAGCCGTAGCCGGTGAGCGACCCGGGCGGCAATTGGAAGTTTCGCTCGCACAACCAAATCGGCTCGACAACGCGCTGCGCGATCCAGCGGGCATCGTGAATGCTCGTCGCGTCCGGATCGATAAGCAGGTTGTCGACGGAGTCAAAGAACGCCCCGGTGATCGTGCGGCCGGATCCGGGGAAGCGGTAGGGCTTCGGCCAGAGGCAAGCCCGTCCCTTGACGAGCGCCTCGGTGATTCCTTGCGCGGCGTGCGTCGCCAGTCCGCCGCCCGGTTGCTCGATCGGCGTGTAGTTCAGCCAGCTCTCGAGCAGGGCCGACACGACGCCGTTCTCCGCTTGGCGTTGCATTTGTTCCTGTTGGAACATTTGCGCCATCATTTGCATCTGCGGATTTCCGAGCGCTTGGATCGCCATCGGGTTGATGTTGATCGCCTTGCGCGGCTTCACGACCCGCTGCGGATTCTGCCAGTAGAGCGTCGGGCCGAAGAGCGCCACGACCTCGAAGGCCTTCGCCACCGTCACCTTAAACCGCGGCGTCAGCAGATTGCCGCCGATGAACTGGCGCATGAAGTCCGGTTGCCACATGAAGCCGAGCGAGCCCGAGAAGAACGCCATGCACTGCGCGGCGGTATCGTCGAACGGCTTCTTGTGGTCTTGCGCAAGTTTCACCTTCTCCAGCCAGCTTTTGACCAGTGGAGTGACGGCGTCGGTTTGCGGTGCGGTGGCGAGCATGAGGCCTTACTTCTTCGAGCGGTAGCGGGGGGCGTACTCTTGGAGCTGGACCTGCACGAACGGCAGCGGATCGGCGAGCAACTTGCCGCCGACGGTGAGCTGCGGCCGAATCTTCTGTGCGATGACTTCCGGCGTGAGGTTGTTGTTCCAGTGCCGGATGACGTCGAGCGCCGCCGCTTCGATCGTCAGCGGGAAATCCGTCGGCTTCACCGGCGGCGACTTGCCGGGGCCGTAGTCCCACGCGCCGTCGCGGCGCAGTACGTTGGCGTGATCCTTGAAGAACGGGTCGTCGATGTGGCGAACCGCGTCGTGGCGTTCGCTCATCTGGCCGCGGAGTGCGATCAGATTGAGCAGACCGTTCGATTGATTGAGCGAGACTACGGCCGGGCAACCGGCGCCGGCTCGATCGCCGGTGACGTAGTAAATGACGATGTCGGTCATCGGGCAGCCGAACAGCGCTGCGGGGAACATGACGTCGACTTCCGGGAGCTTCGGCTCTTCGGTCGCTGCGGGCGTCTGATTGGTAGTACCGGCGGACATGGGCTTCTCCTGCAAACGGGCGAAAGGAACTGCGAAACAAAAACGGGCTAGGCCGCTCGGCCGGGGCCGAACGAACAGGATTGATTGGCGGGTTGCGGCGGCGCGAACTCGTTCGAGTAGGCTTGGAACGCGCGATAGTGCGGGCCCGGGTCGATGCCGCTCAGGCCGTCGTCACGAACTGCGACGTATTCGCAGCCGTCCATGGCGGCGTATCGCGCGGTGTCCATCGCGTGATCGTCTTGACCGGTCGCCGGGCGGTCCTCGGCGTTGTCTTTGGTCAGGTGCTTGCGATAGAGCTGGATCTCGTTGATGAACGGGCCGCATTGATGCTTCACCACGCGGAAGCGCGGGCGGCCGTTCGTGCGAGGAATGAGCCAACTACGGAACGCGGTGAGGCCGGCGGCGACGTCGTCGCTCGACCACTGGAACGAATTGCCCGTCGTTTCCGACTGCAGGCCCATGGCCTTGAACGCTTCGGCGTAAATCTCGCGCACCGTCTTCGGATCGCCGCCGGGCCGCGCGTTGCCGGGGTGATGCTGGCGGCCGTAGCGATAGTCGATCGTGAAACTGTAGAACCGATACCCGGCGGCGCGCGGTCGCACCTGGCGGGCACACTCTTCCGGCGTGCACTGATGCAGGTAGAGCAAGTCGTACAGCACGACGTAGTTGCCGAGTTCCGGCGGCGTCGTGGCGGTGAAGAACACGGCCGTCGTGCCGTGGCCCGGATCCAAGAACAGTCGGCGCGTCCAATCGCGCGGCGGAATGAACCGGTTGGCGGCGAGTGCCTTATCGACTTCGTCCCAATCGAGCGCGGCGGCCGGCGGCGTGCAGTGCCGCTCGATGTTCCATTCCGGATACATCAGCACCGTGTCGAGGACGAACTCGCCTTGATCGCGAGCGCGCGAGACTTCCGGTCCCCATTCGGCGAGACGCTTCCGCTTCTCGTCGTCGTCCATGAAGGGGTTGGCGGTGAACTTGAGGCACCACTCTTGGCAGTCCGGCTTTTCCCGGTCGCGTTGTTCGTCGGCCCGCGTCTTCATCGAGAGCAGGGCGGGGTTGGCGATCCGCGGCCAGCTCGACCAGATGATGCGTCCCTTGCGCTTCGAGAGCCGCGCGCGGTATTCGTCGATGTCGTTCGGGTCGACGATGTCTTCGTCCACCCACACGAGGTCGACCGGGTCGCCCTGTTTAACGTCGCCCTTGGCGGTAAACGCGCGGATGACCGTGCCGGTACCGGGATGCGTCCAACGGGTGAAGACTTTGGCTTTCTTGTCTTTCCACGCGAACGCCGAGTCGGGAGCGTACCGCTCCGGAATCAACGCCGGGGCCGGTTCCTTCTCGGACTCGCGCGCCTTGTCGCCCGGGTCGCTCGGATTCCAAGCCCGCATCTTGCCGGTGCGGAGGTCGCGAATGACGTCAAACGCGCCCGGCTGGAAGAGCAGGCGGTACAGCGTGTCGCCGATATGGTCCTCGCCTAGCCCAATGACCCAAATCATCAGGGGGCGATTGGTCGGATACTTGAACGGGAGTTTCTTGCCGTCGGGACCGGTGATCGGTTCGCCGAGTGCGGCCGACGCTACCTCGACGGCGCAGATGGTCGACTTACCGCTTTGGTTGCCGCCGCGCATCAGCCGCTCGGTGGCCATCGAAATGATGAAACCGACCTGCGTCACCATCGCGCGGAAGAGGGCCAAGGCATCTTGGCTGCGGGAAATCGCTTCATTGAGGGCCGCCGTCAAGCCGGCTTTTGCCGTACCGCTCATGCGACACCTGCCTGATCCGCCGGCGGCGGTTCGATCGGAGCGGGAGCGGCGTTGCCTTCGACGATCGTATCTTCGTCGATGACGAGCAGCTTGAGCCCCTTCTTGGCGTACTGCTTGCGCAACACGTCTTCGAGCATTTGGCTCGGCTCTTCCGCTTCCGCTTGCTCGGCGGCGATCTGCAGAATGAAGTTATGCAGCTCGTCCGACGTGGCACTGAGCAGGCCTTGCATGGCGGCGTTCTGTTCGCCGGCCTTGGCCGCCATCTTCATTAGGCCGAAGTACGCGTCGACGCGCGTCTTGCCCTTGCAATCGCCGATCGCGCGGATGCACTCGGCAACCAAGCCGTCGACGCCGCCGAGCGCCGTCAACATCTTGGCGGTGATCAGCGAAAGGCTCGGAACGTCGGGGTGATCGCTGTTGAGCTGCCGAATGAGCGCGGCAACTTGCTCGGTCATGCGCCGCTGATGGGCCGATTCGTTGGCGGTGAGCAGTCGGGCCATGCTCCGCTTCCGATTGCACGCGTGGCAGAACGAGCCGTCGAGCTTTTTGACGTTGCCGCAAGTTGCGCAGCGCCCCTCACCCGGGGCGAAAACCTCGGGCGGCGGAATGAAGTTCGTCGTTGGCTGCAAGGCGTCCGACATCAATCACGCTCTCCAAATGAAAAAAGGCGGCGGACCGAGCCCGTTTCGATCCGCCGCCCGCTCGGCCCGAAGACCGAACACGCCCGACACTTAAGGTCCGACGAAATTCCCCCAAAACATGGTGCCGTCGACGTTGGTCACCGTTTCGGTGGCCTTGGCACACTTGCCGTTGCTCGACGGCGTTGCGCTGTCTTTGGTCACCTTGCCGCTCGCCGCCGTCTTGAGAACGTCGTGAATGGCCAAGCTCGACGCGCCGTCGCTGATCATGCGGACCAAGCCGCTCACGACGACGAGACACGCGTAGTCATCGAGCACGCCGGTCGACGGAATCATGTGGTCGATCACACCGTCGCTCGGTTCGCCGGCGCCTGCGGCGGCGCCGATGCGCGTGCCGTAGTAGCCGTCTTTCCAACGAATGTGTTGGCCGGCGTTCAGCGTGCCGCCGCTGTCGTTGATCACGACGACGGCTTCGCCCACCTGGCCGCTGAGCAAAGGGCTCGACGGCGTGAGGCGATGTTGGTACGGAACCTTTTGGCCGAGTACGCTCGGCGCAATGCGCGTTCCCAAGGTCGTCACGCCTTGGGAAATCTGAGTATTTACGTTGTTGTCCGGCATGACGGAAACCCTTCAAGAACTGTGACTGGTGAATTGGAAAAGCGAACGCGATCCGACCGACAATCCCTAGATGGTCACCTAGGCGTAGTTGAACACCTTGCCGAAGTGTTTCGGGCGGTAGCGTGCTTGACCCCAGAAGCCGGTCGAGAACAACCAGCTCGCGGTGCGCGGGTCGAAGTGCGGGCCGCGGTAGCCGAACAGCACCTTATCGAGCGACATGAGCTCGACGTTCTTGAGGTTCTCGAGGTAACCGGTGTTCGCCGGTACGTCGTAGTCCATGCCGATCGCGACGCCGTCGAAGTTCAGCGCTTCGGGGAAGCCGAGATCTTGGGCCTCCTTGTGCGGAATCATCGAGCGTTGCTTCGACGACTGGTGATTGACGAAGCCCGTCCACATATCGCCGGACAACGTGCCGATCGAGGGACGGCCGCCGGCACCGCCGGTCATCGTCATCCACACGATCATTTGCCGCAGCACGCGTTCGCAGTTGGCTTCCCACGTCGTCGCGCCGGTACCCCAACGGGTCGACGACCAGTTGCCGAGCTTCGGCGAGAAGAAGTCGTACTCGTAGGTGCACGTGCTGCTGTCGCCGACGTTCGGCCAGTCACTCGCCACCGACGCGTTCGGATAGTTGCCGACGCCCAACGACGTCGACCACGATCCGCCTTCGGCGCCCAGCGCGGTGCTTTGACCGGCGTAGCTGTCGCTCGGCTTGGCGATCAAGTCGTTGGCGACCGTTGCGCCCGCGCCCATGAAGGTTTCCAGGCCGTGGATATGATCCGTACGGCCGGACGCTTCACCGTCGAGGATGAGCTCGCTACCGAAGTAGTCGGTGATCGCCTTCATGTGCATCGGGATGACTTCGGAATACCGGTTGAGAATCCGGCCCGAAGAGCCCTGGCACATCAGGTACTCTTTTTCGGTCATCAAGTCGGTCGACTTGTAACCGCGCCAATTGAGGCCCACTTGCTTCCAAACGTCGTGACGTTGGAAGTTGAGTTGACCGCCGTCGCCGTACGCTTCCACCGGCGGTTGCTTGTATTGCACCTGCCAAATGCACATCGGGCCGCCGGCGCCCGTGATGATGCGACCGTTCTTGCGCAACATCTGCATGCGCATCTTTCCGCGAACGCATTCGTCCGCGGCGCCGGCCATGAAGACCGGCGTTTGTTGATGGATAACGCCGACCCATTCGGTGTCGAGGGCGTTAATTAGCGTCGAGAGCATGGCCAACTCCTAATGGGGTCTACTGTGAAAAACCGTCGATCGACATACCCCGGGCTTGGGCTGCCTGCTGAAACAAGGACTTGAGATCGGTGCTCGGCTGTTGAGGAACCTGCGGGTTCATCATGTTGTTGACGATCGTGCCGTTGGGCTGCGGCGCGTACATCGCCTGGTTCGCCATTGCGCGGGCGACCATGGTTTGCTGCGGATCCGCGTAGCCTGGTTGCGGCGCGTATCCGGGTTGAGGAAATTGCGGCGCGTACTGCGGCTGCATGAAGGAACCGGCCATCGACGCGCCGCCGAGCGGCGGCATCGCCGGTTGCATCGGTGCGGCGCCGTACGGAAGCTGCGGCGCGACGCCGAACGGCTGTTGCGGCGAGCCGAACATTTGCAAGTGCGGCGCTTGCGGCACGAATGCCTGCTGTTGCGGCGCCGGTAACTGCGGTTGCTGCGGATAACCGGGGGGAACCTGTTGCTGCTGCGGACCGAAGCGGCCGGCGGCTTGATCGGCTTGCAGCTTCTCGGCGGTGTGCCGCAAAATGTCGAGCCGGTCCGGTTCGCGGCCGTAGATGCCGACGAACTGTTGCTTGTAGTTGTTCGCGTAGAAGGCAAACGCCTGGCCCATCGGCGAGAGCACTTCCTTGCCGTCGATGCCGATCGCCGGCGTGCGGCCGTCGGGCCCCATCTGCGTGAACGCCGCTTTGTTCTTGTTGAGGAAATCGGTGATTAACGCGTCGGCCTGAGCCTGGCGTTGCTCGGTGACGATCTCGGCGCGAACTTCCTTCTTGACGTCGTCGCGCATCTTCGTGAGCCGTTGCTCAATCTGCGGACCGATGACGCCCATCGGATCGGTGACGAGCTGATCAGCGCGGCGACGGCGGAACGCCTGATACTCGTTCGCCTTCTGAGCGGCCAACGGGCTGACGTACATATTCGCCGGGACGTAAGCGCCGGTCGTCGGATCTTGCCGCACGAGCGAATTCCAAGCCGGATCCCACTCGGGAGCTTGTTCGACTTGCGGAGCGCCGGGTTGCGTCGGAGCGCCGCCCGCCGGTTGCTGCTGCTGTTGTTGCGGCGCCGGTTGCTGCGAGGCCTGAGCCTGCATCAACGCGAGCTGCTGCTGCGCGTTCTGACCGCTCTGCGCGAGTTGGGCGAGATCGGCTAAGAGATCGTTGTCGTTGGAGTAATGGCCGACGGCGTAACCTTGCCGGGCCATGCTGTCGCGCACGACCGTAGCCGGCGCGGGTTGTTGCGGCAGGTACGGCGCACCGTACTGCGGCACTTGGGGCTGCGCGGGAAGTTGTGCCGGATATTGCACCGGGGGCTGTTGCGGATACTGCACCGGCGATTGCGGCTGCTGTTGGACGTACTGCGGCACTTGCGGCGCGGCCGGTTGCTGCATGTACGGATTGAAGTTCGCCGCGGAAGGTCCGCCCAGGGGCGGCATCGGCGCCTGCGGTTGCGGCTGCTGCGGTTGAGCCGGCGGCATCGGCGTGCCGCTCGTCGTCGGCGCGAAGCCGCTGAACCCGCCGGGCTGCGCGGCATAGTTCGGAGCTTGCGGCTGTTGTTGCGCGGGAGCGAACGACTGTTGCTGCGCGGGTGCCGACGGCAACGTGAGATTGAGCGTCGGCGGTCCGCTCGAGGCCGGCGTGATCGGCGACATGGGCGTGCCGCCGTGCAAGGGACTGGCAGGGGAACCAAGCATCGCGGACGTCGGCACGTTGTGATCGGACGGGAACATAAAGGCACCTCGGGCTGGTGTTTCAGAAGCGTCGCCGGGCAAGCGACTTACGATGCGATAGTGTTTTTGCCGTCGAGGCCGCAACGCTTTGGGCAACTTGCGTTGACGGACGTCCGCGAATGTGGACGATTGGGCGTGACAAGCCCTAGATGGTCACGCCCGAACCATCTTGCTTGTCGGGAGATCGGCCCATGGCCAGTGCGGAGACATCAGCCCGACTCGCTCAGGAGGGATTGCTACCCCTCAAGAGCCCTAGCCTGTTCGGCTGTGACGTGCATCCCAAGACTCTGTTCAAGTGGGTCAAGCACGGTTGCCGATCGGTCGTGAACGGCAAGCGAATTCAGCTCGAGGCGATCTTCCAAGGCCGCATGCTCTACACGTCGCGCGAGGCCTATTCGCGCTTTCTCGTCGCGCTCAACAAAGATCCGAGCCCGCCCACCCGTAGCCGTCGGCGCCCGAAACGCCGCAAGTGAGGAACCCATGGCCGACAATCTTCCGCCCCTCTTCGGTCGCAGCATGTTCGATCGCCAGCCCAACGAAGAGGCGATTACGATCGACGCTCTGCTTGGCGCTACGCCCAAGGAGCGGCCGCGATTCACGGCGCCGCCTTTCCGCAAGGGGCAGCTCGTGCGGCAGACCCACGGGCCCGGCGTCGAGGCAAACCAGCGCGCCGTCGTCGAAGACGTCAAGTTTCTCAACAACGTGTCGGGCTTCACCGGTTGGGCGATCAAACTCGTCGGCCGCCCGAAACCGTTCGCCGCGTCGTTCTTTGAAGCGATGAAGGAGAACCCGGATCCGCAACCGGGCGACTACGCGTATGTCGACGAAGAGATCGCGAGCATGCCGGAGATCCGCGTCGCCCGGTTCGTCGGCGGCGTGAACGTCGTCTATCTCGACGACAAGGAGCGGTGCCGATTCTCCGACGTGGAAATGCTTGCGACGGGCGGGCTCAGAGCACTGAGCGATCTTGTCATCGTGCGAGCGGGCGTCGACGCGCGAACGTCCATGAACATCACGCTGCGACTCATGCGTGCTGCGACCGGCGAGACGATCAACACGTTGCCGCCGCAACGGCCTGAGCAGGAGCCGACGGAAGCGCCGACGCCGGCCAACGGCAAACGCCGTCGCATCGTTCGGCCAGGTGAGCAGGGATGAACACCGCGCATCACATGGTCCGACTCCGCGGCGGTCCGTTCGACGGCGAACAAGTCGGGCGGTCGCCTCTCGATCTCACGTCGGAGTTGCGCATCGCCGGCACGATCATCGCGGAAGATTACGTCGTGCTCACGACGTGCGTTTACAAGATCGTCGCCGTCGAGAAGTGGCCGGATGATCTACCGGAGTATTACGCGCGCACGTTCCTCGCCGACTTTGTCGACGAAGTCCGGCAACCGTTGACGCTGGTCGAGGCCGCCGCGCGATGAGCAAGGCGCCGTTCCTCACCGCAGCCGAAGAGCTCGAACTCTTGAACCGCGCGCACTTCGCCGAGACGGAGGCCGATCGCATCGCCGCGAGCAACGCGCTCGTCGAGCGGAACATGGGGCTGATCATTCAAGCAACGAGGCGCACGCGTCGCTACGGTTTTACCGTCGAGGAATGCCTGAGCGTTGCCGTAGAAGCGTGGCTCTATTCGATCAAACAATACGACTTCAACGGCGGAAGATTGAGCACCTACGCCGTGGTCGCCGTCAAGCACAAGGTATCGCGTTGGGCCGGCGAGCAATGCGGCGTGGTGCGCGTTCCGGCCTGCGCTCATTGCCGAGTGACGAGCGGCAAGGCGGGCGAAGGAGTCAAGAAGGCCGTCGCCGCCGCACGTCACCGCGCGCTGTCCACCGATTGGAGTTCGGCCGACGGATCCGGCGACGACTTCCCGACCATCGGCCAAGAGATCGCGTTTCGCGAGTTCGACGGTAAGTCGGAAGACGGCCCGACGCTCGAAGAGTTCAACGCCGCGGTCAACCAGCTCCGCGGCCGTCTGTGGGTGATCATCAGCTTGCGACTCGAAAACCGCACGCTCGAGCAGATCGGTTTCGCGTTGGGCGTTACGCGCGAACGAGTCCGTCAGCTTGAACTTAAGGCGAGAGAGCAACTGCGGAAGCTGCTACAGAGGCACTACCTCAACAGCGCCCGTTAGGACTTTATGACAAAGTCCTATCTTTGAGCGTCACTCCGAGACGAGCGGCCAGCGTACGAACGTCTTGCTCGGTCGGCATTAGCCGTTTATCTCCGAACCCGGGAAAGATCGGTTCGCAAAGATCCAGGCCGTCGCGCTCGAGTATGTCTCGCAACAGGTCATCGGGATTGATACCCGGATACAGCCGAACGGGAGGCCCGTCGATCTCGCGAACGTGCTTATCGGTCCAAATAGGTTGATCGTCGGCAGCTTCCGGCGACTTGAAGAATCGACGCGCGGCATCGATCAGCGTGAGTAGCGATGCAACGAAGCCGAGAAATTGACGGCGCGTGTGATGGCTCACGGCAGTCTCCAAAGGACGATGTCGATGGTGCGCAAGAACAACTGCGTCTCAGTCAGCTCGGGATGCCGCAGTCGCGCGATCGTGAACACGACGATGAGATACAGCCAGGCCGCGGCGAGCAGCATTAAAAAGGCGATCAACTTACCCGACGCCGTGCATTTCGCGATGTCCGGATTGTGCAACGTGCCGGGCTTGAGGTTGTAGCGGCGCTCGGCTTCTTCGGCGGAAATGAAATTGAGTTTCATTGCTGCGACGCTCCCAACTTTCGAAGTGTTCCGGGTTCGAGGCCGAACTCTTTCTCCGCTTCGGCGATCGGCATCGTGCGCTGCTCGGCGATCCAATGCTCGCCGTAGCCGGGCAACGTGCTGAGATCGTCGCTCGGAAGAATCGGCTCAACGAACGATGGTTCGGAGCCGAGCTTGAAGGAGGGACCGCGGTTCGCACCGATCATGGTTCACCGCAAAAGCGTGCCCCGGTTGGCTCGCGAAAACCAACCGGGGCGGTCACAAAGGCTTGCACCTGAAAAGTTGCGGGGAGAGGATTTGAACCTCCGACCTCGTGGTTATGAGCCGCGCGAGCTGCCAGGCTGCTCCACCCCGCGTCGGGAACTATAACCAAACCCGGCGCGCGTTGACAAGTCCTAGATGGTCGGCGTAGTATTCGCCCGCTACCCGGTACCACCTGCAAACTCAATACAGCGACGACCGGCGCGAGCCGACATTCTCGCAAGCCGCCCGCGTGGTCAGGTTGTTCCGGGTAGCACCGAACCTTGACGCGAGGCGGCTTCTTTTTTGCGCCTACCTAGACCCCCTAGCCCTTGACTCCGGAGAACGCGATGGCCCGAAACATCTTGCTCGAACTGACCAACGAAGGCGAAGGCTTTGTCCCCTCGCATGACTACTTGCTGGTCAAGCCGATCGAGGCGCCGGGCCGCACTCAAGGGGGCATCTTCCTGCCGAACGGATCGCGAGCGCCGACCGTGTCGGGCCCCGTCATCCTCGCCGGACCGGGCAATACGAGCCCGTTTGGCCAGATGATCGCCATGGATCACAAGGTTGGCGACGTCGTCGTTTTCGCCCCCTTGGCGAACCTGATGGAGATCAAAGTCGGCACCGTAACCTACGTCCTCGGAAGATCTTGCGAAGTCATGGGCTGCATCGTCGGCGGCCAACAGCAAGAGCCGGAAGCCAACCCGCCCGCCGCGGCGAAGACGGTCGACGAAACCACCGGCCCGGAAACCCCGACCACATTCGCCGTCGAGGCGAGCCGAAACTGACACGAGCCCGCCGTGCGTAACCCCAACGCACGGCGGGTTTTTCTTTGCCCGACCTTGCCCCCGTCCGAAGCCCAAGCCCGACCGTTCGACCCGCAGATAGCCATCCGGCACCGTCCGTTCCGCCGCAAACACGACAATCGGCGTAACCGCTTGGGACGCAAGGTATTCGAGGCACCTACCGCCAAGGCCGAAAGGCACAGCGACGAGCCCCGGACGTCAAAGGAAACCGTCGGCACAACTTCCGAGCCACCCTTGGTTGTGCCACGATGCGTCGTAAACCGCGACGCGACGAGTTCTTACGGCTATCACGCCGCACCGAAAATCCGCAAGGATCGGTAGTTTCCAAAGGGGGCGGTCTACCCCGACCAGCCCCACCGGCTCGGCCACCAAAACCGACCCCGACAGCGGTCACCCACGCCCGGCTAACGTGAGGCGAAACGCGTTGCCAACGCTCCTGCCTATCTTACCACGGGCAAAAACGTGAAAAATACTCGGCAGGCAACCAATAGACATTCGTGCTCACGCGCGGGGGTCCAGCCCCCCGGGGTCGACCGGTCGCCGCAAGCCGTTGAAACCAAACGGTTTGCGATAACGTCGCCGACCGTCGGGCATAAGAATCAGCCTAAACCCCCTAGTCGACGTGAATCGCGTCTATCTCCCCCACATATTGCAGCACGTGTAGCACATGGGGGGCGTTGCTTGGCAAGCTGCGTCGTTTGTATCCGTTGGCGTTGTGCGTTGCTCCCATACGTTGCGGCGTTGTGCGTTGTCCGTTGCGTTGCTTGGCGGTTTGCGTGGTCCGGCGAGCTGCGGCGACCATCGGCACGGGATGCGGCGTTGCGGGCTGCGGTTTGCGGGCTGCGGCGAATCGGTCCGGCTTGACCACGGCGAGCGATCAGCGTTGCGAATGTCCGGCTGCGGCGATGGTCGGGCCGAATCTTTCCCGTTTTTGGGTAGTGTCCAGTTTGGTTCCGGCGTGGAATTTCTGGAATTCTTTGAAATTGATTCAAGCCGCGACAACGAGCACGGTTTGCGGCGTTGTCTGCGGGCCGGTTTGCGGCGTGGTTTCACGCTCGCCGATTCGCCCCGGGGATTGCCTTTCCGGTAAGATCGCGGCGACGGCGAGCGACCATCTGCGGCTATTCAAACCGCATCGCTCGCCGCAACCCGTCCGGCCAGTGATTACCACCACTCGCCGGACATATCAGGAGTCTCTGCACATGACGAAATTGAATCAAGCTGCCAGCGTTGTCGTTCTCGGTCCGGAACACAAGGCGGCTGAAGCGCTCGCCGCTTTCCTCTCCGGTCGGACGGATGCGGACGCCGTTCGCTCTTGGGCAATGTCGACCGTCATCGACATGACGCAAGCAACGGAAATTACCGCTCTTTTGCAGATGGTCCCGGCGGGTGACGTCGCCGCGATCATCGGCAAGCAACAGGAATTCGCAGCCAAGAGCGGAGCGAATCGCGCCGCAGCCGGCGGGTTGCGGGTGACGTTTTCCGAATCGGGACGGGTGGTACTCAACGGGTTGAAAATCAATCAATCCGCAGAGGGGAAGGGGGGCGCGCCGCTTTCGCTCTTCCCGGCGCAGGTGTCGACGCTGATCGACGGTTTGCCGCTCTATCTCGCCGCGCTCTTGGACAATGCGGAACGCGTGATTCCGGCGACCGAGAAAGAGAAGGACATCAACCCCGCCTGGAAAGCCGGGAAGGACGCCGGGAAGACGGATGAGCAACTCAAAGCGGCCGGCGTGGTGCGCTTCGTTGATCGGGCCCACAAGCGGGCCGGCCAAGCGGCGATGAGTTGGGAAGGGTGTGACAAGCCGGCGACCGTTGCCAAGCTGCGCGCAGCTCTTGAAGCGCTGCGGACCATCAAGCCGGTCGACGCGTAAACCTGTTAGCTTGTGCACGGCGCACTAGCAACGCCCCCGGGTTGTGATTCACCCGGGGGCGCTCTTGTTTGCCGTGGTTTTCGTTCTGCGGTCCGGTCGTGTTTACCACCACGCCGCGCGCCGCTTTCCCTCTAGGAGTCTCTGCAATGGGTTTGCCTCATTTGGTCGCCGCTTTGAGCGGTAGCCGCGCGTATCGCGGCGAGCTGGTTTCGCATGGTCGCAACTATCGCAACGCCGCATCGCCGCGCCCGGTCGACCGTCAGCACGTGCGCAACGTGCTCGACTACTGCCGATTCGTCGACCGTGCCGGACCGGATACCACGCCGGCCGAGTTCACCGCATGGCATCGCGCTTGCGTTGCGATGCAATTGCCGACGATGGTACGCGTCGACTAGCAACGCCCCACAATTCGACGCACAACGGGCCGCGCAGCTATTCGAGCTGCGCGGCCCGTGCTCGTTTGCCGGCGCCTATCTGCGGCCCGTGCTCCCCTCTGCGGCGATCTCCACGCCGCGCCGACCATCGCCAGCAATGGGCCCGTCATCGGCCCGATCTCTGCGGCGCGGCGATTCGCCCCCGTTTGATTGCCGGCCCGCATTGTTTGCGCTCGCCGGCGGGCCCGTACGTTGCGCGGCGATCTCTCGACGGTCCGACGGTCGTGCCGGCATCGCCGCGCAACGCACAACGCAAGCGGCGAGCTGCGGCGCGGCGTTGCGGCGAGGGGTCCGGCATGCCGACCGCCAAGCGGCAAGGGGGCGAATTCGACTATGTTCCTACGCGTTGCGGGCGTGCACGCGGGCGTACCTCACCCGTGCCGCCAGAGGCTCGCGCATGCGCGCTTAGTAAGTGCCGCCAGACGCCTCCTACGCGCGGGCGAGTGCGTTGTGGATAACTCCGCGGGCTCGCGATTTACGGCACTTCGCGAAAGCGAGCTTCTCGAGTAGATGAGCCAATTGGTGTCATTAGCACCATTTGGAGCCTAATGCAGCAGGAGGGGGCGGGCTTCAATTTCGCCGGCGGTATGGTAGCGGGCCGGCGTTTCGGCCCGGGGCTTTCGCTTTGGAGATTTCACGTGGATAAGGAGCAACGTCACATCGTCACCGAGTCGATCAAGCGTCTCTCAGCTTCGGAGCGTGGCAAGAGTGCAATGCGCCAGGTGCTCGCGTGGCTCGATAACGACGGCTTGTCGCTCGACGACTCGAACAAAGACGCGATCGTGGCGCTGCTGATCTCGGCGTGGGAACACCCGGGAACCGTACGCGACAAAATGCGAGAGGCGATCGGCCAGAACGGATTCCCACATGCGTAACCGCTGGACCACACCGACGGGCGAGAAGGCGAAGAGCCTCATCAAGAAAATCGACCGCTGGATTTTGAACCAAGAGGACGAAAGTTCGCTTGACTGGACCTATCAAGGCCTCGTCGATCAGCTTGAAGAGCTTTACGGGTCGATGCAGGATCTCGACAAGGAACGGCGACAGACCGAGCGCGACGAGCGATCGGCGAAAGGCGGCTCGGCATGAACAACCGCATTCCCGCATCGAATCCGTCGCCGCGTCGGCCTGCTTTGCAGTTCGGCGAGGGCGCCGCGTTGGTCGAGCTATCCTGCGGCCTGGCTGCTGACTTCGTGCGGCTCGGCGGTGAGAAGTGCCCCATGTGCGGCGGGGGCGTGGTGTCCGACGATTGGGCGCAGGAAGGCCGCACCATTACGATGGCCTGCGCCTGTGAGTGCTGCGAATTCCGTTGTAAGGCCGTGTTTCGTTTGATCGACGCGGAAGTGTAAGCCGCGTGCCGCTGACCATCTAGGAGTGTTCGTGTCATGGACGTGGTACCTACAGCCGCCGACGAGAAACGGTTTTGGTCCAAGGTCGAGAAGATCGAAGGCGGTTGCTGGATCTGGACGGCGGGCAAAGTCGCTGGCGGATACGGCCACATCACATTTCGCCGCGACGGCAAGCAAGTCGACCAACTGGCCCACCGCCTCGCTTACCAACTGCTCGTCGGTCCAATTCCCGAGGGCCTGGAGATTGATCATCTTTGTCGGAATAGGGCATGCGTAAACCCCGAGCACATGGAGGCCGTTACGTCGCGAGTAAACACCTTGCGAGGAAACACGCGGGCTGCGGCGAACCTCGCCAAAACCCATTGTCATCGCGGTCACGAGTTGAATGAAGCGAACGTCTATCGCGGCAAGAACGCTCCTAATCAGCGTATCTGCCGAGAGTGCAACCGAATCAAGTGTCGGAAGTATTACCGCTCTAAAAAGGGGAAGAAATGAGCCATACCGTAACTATCCAAGTTCAGGTCCGCGACTTGCCGGCGCTGATCGCCGCTTGCCGCCGTCTCGTGCTCGGAGCACCGGTACCGGGCGAGCACGCGTTGTTCGCGGAGAATGTCCGCGGCTATGCCGTGCAGCTCAAGGATTGGAACTATCCCGTCGTCTTCAACCTCGAAGAGGGGAAGGCCGCGTACGACAACTACAACGGCAAGTGGGGCCAACAGAAGGAACTCGACAACCTGCTGCAGGGCTACAGCGTAGAGTTGGCCAAGAGCACGATGCGCCGCAGGGGTTGGTCGCCGATCGAAACCCTGCGCCCCGACGGCTCGATTCTGCTCACCGCGACAGCCGTGTAGCCTCGTCGCATGTTCGGTTATCCGTCGTTTCGCATCACATTTGTCAAGTTATCCCAAGAGCACACCATGAAGAAGATCGAAGTCACCGTCAGCCCGACCGGCGAGACGTCCATCAAGACCACCGGTTTCGTCGGCAAGTCCTGCACGGATGCCACGAAGGAGCTGGAATTGGCGCTCGGCACCGTCACGGCCGACGTCAAGAGCGGCGAGTATTACGCTCAGCCGGCCGCCGGGTTGTCCGCTCGTCAGTAGTCCGCTTGTCCGCTACGTTTGACCATCTAGCCCTGTTCGTCATTACCACACGTTTTCGGAGTTCCTCGCTTATGGCCGTCGCTACCAACACGAAATCCGCTCTGCAGCGCCAACTGCGTGAGTACGTCAACGCCGGCTTCTCCGGCATCTACATTCAGACGCAAGAGCCCGACGAGGCCTTGCGGGAGATCCGCAGCGACCTCGACGTAGCCCATTGGGCCGCCTACACGTTCGACCTTGACCATGGCTCGGCGATTCTCGGCCACGACACGGGCGACAACAATCCCGACCCGATCGGCGTGCTCAAGAACCTCAGCAAGAAGCGTGCACCGAGCGACGAGGGTGCCGTGCTGTTGCTGTTGCCGAACTTCCACCGCTTGCTCGGCGATCCGGCCGTGGTGCAGACGATGCACCGGGCAATCACCAAGGGGAAGGCCGATCGTAAGTTCGTCGTGATTCTCGCTCCGGTCGTGGCGTTGCCCCCGGAGCTCGAAAAGGCGTTCGTCGTCATCCAGCACGAGCTGCCCAATCGCGAGGCGTTGCTCAAGGTGCTCGAAGGCGTGGCCGACGAGAACGACATTCCGGCCGACGACGACGAGTTGAGCCGCCTGCTCGATGCCGCTGCGGGCCTCACCCGTTACGAGGCGGAAGGGGCGTTCTCGTTGTCCCTGGCTCGGCACGGCAAGCTCGACGTGAGCGTGCTGTGGGAGCTCAAGGCCAACATGCTCAAGAAGACCGGCACGCTCGAGCTGCATCGCGGTACCGAATCGTTCGCGGACCTCGGCGGCCTGGAAGCGCTCAAGGCGTTCTGCTCCAAAGCGCTGAAGTCGAGCAGCTCGAAGGCTCGGCCGCGGGGCGTGCTGTTGACCGGCGTCGCCGGCGGCGGCAAGTCGGCGTTCGCCAAGGCGCTCGGCAACGAGACGAAGCGCCCGACGGTCACGCTCGACTTCGGTTCGCTGATGGGCGGTTTGGTGGGGCAGACCGAAGAGAACACCCGCCGAGCGCTCGAAGCGGTCGACGCGATGGCCCCTTGCATCCTGTTCTGCGACGAGATCGAGAAGGGCTTATCCGGCTCGATGGGCGGTGCCAACGGCGATAGCGGCGTCTCGTCCCGCATGCTCGGCACGCTGCTCACCTGGCTGAACGACCACACCAGCGACGTGTTCTTCGTCGGTACCTGCAACGACATGACGCGGCTCTCGCAAGTGTCGGCCGGCGCCTTCACCCGTGCCGAGCGGTTCGACGGCATCTTCTTCATCGACCTGCCGTCGCCCGAACAACGCGAGATCATTTGGGAGATGTACGTCAAAGCGTTCGGGCTGGAAAACGACGCCACGGGCGACGACGTGAACGACATCAATTGGACCGGTGCCGAGATCAAGTCGTGCTGCCGTCTCGCTTCGTTGCTCGGCGTCCCGCTCATTGAAGCGGCTAAGAACGTGGTCCCCGTGGCGGTCACCAGTCAGGAGACGATCAACGCTCTCCGCTATTGGGCCAACGGCCGCGTGCTCGACGCGTCCAAGCCGGGCATCTTCGTCGACAACGGTACCGCACCGCCGAGCCAAGCACCGCGGTGGCGTGTGATTCGCAAGGCCGCCGAATAGCGACGGTTCCCCTTCCGCCCCGTGGGTCAACGCTCACGGGGCGGGGATGGGCATCGTCTGATCACGTAGACCAATGCGAGGGATCGCCATGCGAGGGCCTGATGATTTTGGCGGGGGTGGCGGCAAGCCGTTCTTTTGCACGTTGTGCTTTGTTCCGCTCACGCCGGCGCTCGCATTCGCGATGGACCCCGACGGTGTAATGGTTCCCTACCTGCAAGCCGTTGACGCCTACGCGGAACTTCCTCCGCCGAAAGTGCCGCTCGATCCGAAAGACCCTCGCGATTGGATCGCCATATCCAGTCGCGAGGCTGACCCGATCTGCCGTCGTTGTGCCAAAGAGTTCGTCAACGAATAGGAGCCGCCTATGTATCAATCGGAAGGGTACGTCTGGCCCGCGTTCGTCGCTCGCGCAAAGGACGTGACGCGCCGCAACTGGAACGCCCGCACGGCCAAGGCCTACGTGAAGGGCGTCGAGTTCGACGCGTACGACACAATGCCCTACGCCGGCGGCGTGCTGATCGGCCGGGCCCGCGTGACGCGCGACGCGTACCTCGAGCGCCTCAACGAATGTCCGGATGAAGACTACGTCGGCGAGGGGTTTGCCTGGCTTAATCAGCACCCGCATTGCATCCCGAAGGCCGCGAAGAAAGAGCTTTGGGCGAAGGACAACGCGTCGCGGCACGCGTTCGATATGTGGCGCTGGAGCGCGGGCGAAGTGTGGGTCGTGCGCTTCGAGATCATCCACATCGAGGATTCCGCCGTAGAGCGCCTGGAAGCGTTGCTCAATGCCGCCAATACGCCGCTATTCAAGGGCTAATGAGCGGCGTCGATTTTGCCGCCGGCTAGTGTAGCCGGCCGTTTGCTTTCGCTTTCGCTTACCACCGAAGGCCGTCACCCCTAAGGAGTTCCCGTATGAACATGCAAGGTTCGTCTACGCCTGCCGCTTCGGAGACGCTCATCGCGGACTTCCGAGCAACGCGGGTTCAGTTCACGTCGTGGGGCGTGCGTCGGGCGTTGTCCGACGATCAGAAGACGCAAGCGGCCGACGCGTTCGGCGCCGACGCGGGCTTTCTGTCCGCCGGTAAGAAGATCATCGACACCAAGCACAAGGCGTACAGCGACGTTACCAAGATCAAGAGCCGCATGGCCCGCGATTGGCACGAGCTGACGTTGCCGTATCCCGAGCCGGGCTTGCGTCTGATCCGCGAATCCGACGTGCTGTTGTTCGCCGAGCGTATGGAAGCCGGACGGGCGTCGTTGCTCGCGGCCGTCGACACGCTGCAATCCGCCTACCTCGAATTGAAGGTCAAGGCGCAGATTAAGCTCGGTACGCTCTACAACTCGTCGGACTATCCGGCGACCGTCGTCGGGTTGTTCGACGCGGCGTGGGAGTTCCCGAACGTCACGCCGCCGGACTATCTGCGGGTGCTCAATCCGGCGTTGTACGAACAGGAGCGGCAACGCATCGTGGCTCGGTTCGACGAGGCGGTGACGTTGGCCGAACAGGCGTTCGTCGGCGAGTTCGAGCAGCTCGTGTCGCACCTGGCCGAACGTCTCACCGGCACGACCGACAAGGGCGAGCTCAAGACGTTCAAGGATTCGACCATCACGAACCTGTCGGACTTCTTCGGCAAGTTCTCGCATCTGTCGATCAAGTCGAACGATCAGCTCGAATCGCTGGTCGCTCAGGCTCAATCGCTGGTCAACGGCGTTTCGCCGGCGTCCATTCGTCCCGACGGCGGTAGCGTCACCGTCGCTCAAGAAGCGTTGCGTAACCACATCGCTCAGAACGTGGGCCAAATCGCCGAGCAACTGCAAGGGATGATGATCAATCGTCCCCGTCGTCGTGTCGTGCGGCCTAACTCCGAAGCGGCGTAGTTCCGGCGTTTCGATCGTCCGCCGTGCAGGCCTCGCACGGCGGACATTCCAACCGCTTGAACAAGGAGCTTTCGATGCAACTCGTAGTCGACACTGACGGCACCATGCGAATGATCCACACCGACGCGATCGATCCGACGGCGCTCGGCGCGGCGAAGATCGAACGGGCGTCTCACGTGGAGCCGAACGCCGATTGCACGTGGTCGGCGGATCTCTCCCCCGTCGGTGGTCCCGTGCTCGGTCCGTTCCCGACACGGGGCGCAGCACTCGAAGCTGAAACCCTCTGGCTAGAACGCCATTGGCTCTAGTCCGTATCTGTAGCGTTTCTATTACCACAGAAACAGGAGTTCCCATGAAGACGATTATTCTATTTCACGTTGACCATCCCGACGCGATTACGGCCAAGTCCGTCGTGTCGCTGATGGGCAAGATGATCCGCATCGGCATGCAGGAAGCGCACGACTCGATCGAGCACGACGCGGAAGACGAGTTCGAGGGTGCGCATGATTGCACCCAACTTGAGCCGGGCGAGCCGATCGGCGTGCCGAGCACGCCTAGTCGGCATGATCCGATCCAGCACGGGTTGTCGTGCGTCATGGCCGTGATCGAAGCGACCTACGCTCACGACGAGAACGGCGACCGCGAAGAGGGCGACAACCCGACGAGCGCCGCCGACACGGTCGAGCAGCTCTGCAACATCGAGGGCGCCGTACAAGAGGCGATCGCGGCGTATCAGCTCGCAACGTCGCTCGGTGCCGAAACCGGCAAGATTCTCAAGTCGCTCAAGACGGCTGTCGAACCCGTCAACGTCCAACTACTCAAGGCCATGCTCGACCTGTTGGCGATCGCCGAGCAAGGCGACCCGGCCGATGAAGACGAACGCACGACGTTGGAAGCCGCCCGAGCTGCGGCACGTCTGGCTAAGGCCGAGGCTTGCGAGCCGTGCCCGTTGTGCTCGGCCGCCGAGCAGCTCTGCGAAGCCTGCGGCGGCCATGGCTACGTTCCGAAGTCGGTGAAGTCGAGCATTCAGATTCTCGTGCACGGCGGTTTGGTGTCCGACGTCTACTCGACGACGCCCGATATCGACGTGGAAGTGATCGACAACGACGCCAACGAATTCTCAGACGAGGAAGAGGATCGCCGCGAGGTCGACCGCGACAAGCACCCGTTCTGCATCAAGTAACCGCTCTCGCTCGCCGACCATCTGGGCGCTGTCACGGATGGTCGGCATGCCAGCGCGGTTGTTGCTGGAAGTTACCACCTTCAAGGAGTCCGCCGTATGTCGATCGCCACTGCTGCCCGTACGCCGACCGGTACCAAGTTCCGCACTCTCGCCGACAGTCTCACGGCCGAGATCGAACAGAAACGAGGCCCCATGACTCAGAACGCGACCCACAAACGGCTGCGGGAATACTACTCGCGGCTGTACGACGCCGATCAACTCGCCTCCGCTCAGAAGGGGCTCTACGCTCTGGCTCACGGCCACGACGAAGGGACGTTGCCGCAGTCGCTCATCGCGGTCAAGACCAAGGCGGAAGTGCTCAACTTGATGCGGTTGGCCGGCGAGCACGTCGGCGATCGCATCATCACGACGGCCCGCTATAGCAACACGACGCCGCTCGGCGTGGCGCTGCAAGAGTTCGTCGCCTCGCTTGCCACACCGGAAGACGCCGCCGCGAAGGTCGCTCTCGAGCAGCAACGCCAATTGCAGATCGCGATGGACGAGATTCGCTTCGCCGACATGCCGGGCTTCTTCCCGACGCCGCGGACGTTGGCCGCTCAGGTTGTGCAGCTCGCCAACATCATGCCGGGCCACTCCGTGCTCGAACCGTCGGCCGGCTTGGGCGACCTGGCGGACGCCGTGAAGAACGCCGAGCCCAACGCCAACGTGTTCTGCATCGAGATCCGCCCGTCGCTCCGCGAGATTCTCCGGCTCAAGGGGCACACCGTGATCGGCAGCGACTTCACGGAAGACGATTGGTTTCTCGACGCCGACTACAAGGGACCACGTGTCGGCGCCTTCGACCGAGCGCTATTGAACCCGCCCTTTGAGAACGGCCAAGACGGCGAGCACGTGCAACGGGCTTACAACATGCTCAAGCCGGGCGGCTATCTCGTCGCCATTATGAGCACGGGCCCGTTCTTCCGCACCGACCGCAAGGCGCAGACGTTCCGAGCGTTCATCAACGAGCACGGCTACGACCAACTGCCGGTGCCGGCCGGCGCGTTCCAGGGGGCCGAGGCCTTCCGCACGACCGGCGTGCAGTGCTGCATCGTGATCATGCAACGTCAACGCTAACGAGTGGCCCCACGTTCGCCCCGTGTCGCAGCACGGGGCATGGGTGGCGTCATTCGTCCTACAGCACGAGGGTGTCTGCTCGAGTGGGTGCTCATCATCGTGATGACGATACTGCTCACGCTCTACATGCTGACCGGTGGTCCCCGTCCGCAGCCTGAACCGATCGACGAGTGGGAACGCGAATGGAACGGAGAAACGAAGTGACGCGTCAGTTGCAACTACTCGAACCGTTCAACGTGCTCGCCGTCGGTTGGTGGGCGTGGGGCGGCGGCGTGTATTGGCATCAGAAGCTCGTCGGCCAGGTGACCAAGTGCCGCACGCTCGACGGTGTCACGTTCTACGTCCGCGAAAACTGCAACGCGATTCCGTCGTTCTACATGAACGCGGGGCAGCGCTGGGGAGACAAGATCGAAGGAGTCGGCGACGGCCGCCAGACGCTAGAGCTCTGCGCCGTCGCCGCCGAGTGGGACCGGATCGCCGAGCTCGTCACCGCGGCCGACGCCAAGTCGCGACCGGTGCGACTCAATAAGCAATTCAACGCCGCCGATGCCGAGCTGTGCCTCGACGTCGGGCCCTTTGGAGGAAGTGCGAATGATCGACGACGAACCCCCGTTCGTACTGACGAACGATACACGGCCTGCGAAACAATGTTTCGAGAACAATGCGGGCCGCCAACGGAACCTATTCGACGGGATGGATTGCCTACCCGGGCAAACCGACCTGTTCGACGATGACGGCCCCGGGCCGATGCACGTCGGGCCGTTCACGAATGAGTTGCGCGATCGGGTCGTGGAGCATTTTATGTTCACGTTCCCCTGCCGATCGCTCGAACATCTGAACCCGTGGGGCGGCTGCTACAGCGAAGACTTTACCTACGACGGTCGACCGGAAAGCCTGTACGTCAAACACGTTGGCCGTACGATCGTCGACACGCACATGCGTTGGGCCGAATTCAAGCGACGAGCAACCAAGCTCGCCGCCTCGTCACTCTTCCAGTAAACTCGATCATCCCGGCGGCGGTGTAGGCGTGGTAACCGAGCCGCTTGATGCGACCTGTCCCCAGGGACTCCGGGTCAGCGTCTTGCGATACCGCCGCCGGGGTTGTTCTTAGGAACACGACATGCCGTACATCTACCCGTATCTTCGCGTGAGTCATCGCGATAGTGCCGCCAGCGGCATCAGCCCCGAAGTGCAGCACGAGCAGTTCAAGCGGTGGTTCGATTACGAGAAGGGCGCCGGCAAACTGGCCGACATCGAAATCGGCCGCGTCGGTTGGCAAGGCGGGCCCGACCTCGACGAGCGGGGCTTCGTGCGCCGCGACAACCAGGGCATGCGGATGCGCCTCGACAAAGAGCGCGACGACGGCGTGTTCATGGACCTGAGCAAGTCCGCTTGGAAGCTCAAGTTTCTGCAACGGCCGGCGGCGATCCGCTTGAACATGGTCCTCAAGCCGGGCGACTTCGTGTGGTTCTATCGCATCGACCGTTGCTTCCGAAACACGGGGGACGCCTGTGCGATGGACGAGCAATGGCGAGCTCGCGGCATCTCGATGATCATCCACGGGTCGAACATCGACACGTCGACGGCGATGGGCCGCTTCGCGATGCACATCTTCGCGGCGGCGGCCGAGCTGGATAGCTCGCTCAAGAGCGAACGGGCGCTCGACATCAAGGAAGGGTTGCGGCAGGCCGGTCAACCGCTCAATCAGAACAAGCAATACGGCTTCCGTTGCACGTCGCCGCAGCACAATACGTGGGTACCGGACGAAGACGAGCGACGCGTCATTCGGGGCATCATTGCCGCCAGACATTCCCTGCCCGCGCCGGCCGTCGCTACCTGGCAGAACGTCAGCACGGCAATCGAAGCGGAAGTCGCACTCGCCGAAGGGCGCCGGCCTCGCACGCGAAACTCAACGCCGCCGCTCTATTGGACTCCCGAGCGGTGTGCCGTCGCCTATGAGCAGGCGCTTACGGCAGGATGGGCCACGCTACCGCCGGGTGCCTCCATGGTGAAGCGCACCCGACGGCGACGCAGGCAAAACGGCGCGGCCTAGCCGAACATCGTCGTCAGAGCGGCGAACTCATTGGGGCGCTGCGAGAGCATACCGGAGATCCGGTGAATCGAGCGGAGCGCCGTCGCAAAGTCGATCGGCTTGCCGGACTTGGCGGCATCGGCGACGAGCAGCGACGCCAGCTCGACCACCATTTCCGCACCAGTCATCAGCCGATCGTACGGCAAGTCCCGCGCGTTGCGGATCAGCTCGAAGAGCTTCTCGGCGGTCCATTCGTACGTCGCAGCGTTCTCCTGCAGCAACGATTGAAACGCCGCAGCGGCCGGGCTCGCCGGACCGTTCGCACCGGGGGACGGTTCGCCGTGATCAGTCACCGGCACGGCGCCAGCCAGTAGCCGCGGGTCAATCGCCTCGATCGGCGGCGGTACGAGCGCAGCCTGCGGTTGAAACGCCGGAGCGAGCGGCACGGCCGCGATACCATTGGGAAACGGAATGTCTTCACGGACGGGGGCTTGTTCGGTCATCGGTCGGGCCTGGGGCTAATGGGGCTTGTTTGAAAATATCACGGTCAGCAAACCGAAGATTCCTGTCACGACGCAGACGGCGATCGAGGTTGCCGTGGTGTACCAAGCGGTACGAGCCGCATCGTGTGCGGCGGCAAGTTTCTGGTCGGCATCCTTGAGGGACTTCGTGTCCCCCTCGACGACGCTCAATCGTGTCGCCAGCCCCGGTTCGTTATTGTTTCCGAACAGGGCCGTCTCGTGCCGCTCCAATCGATCGCAAAAGAACTCGTTCGTCGCTCGCAAATGGCCGACGTCTTCGGCGATCTTGGACAGCATTTCTTGCTCGGTCATGCCCGACTCCACGCATAAGGAAAGAGCCGTAGCGACTCGGGCAAGTCGCTACGGCTGAAAGTGAATAGAAACCAACCGCTTCGGGCGCTCGAACGGGTCGATCAGTTTCGCGTGACGCTACGGCTGCGAGCCACGCTACGCGACGGCGCCAGTGAGGCGATTCGAGCCAGTGGCGCCACGCTGTTGCGACTCACCGCCAGACTTCGGCTGCGGCTGACGCTGCAACTTCCGCCGACGGCTTGCACCGTCGCTAAGGGAGATACGCTCAACGATTGAATCGTCGCCAAAGCCTGGGCGAGCGCAACAGAGTCGACGGCCGGAGCCGGGACGGCAAAACTTCCTGCGGTAGCCGCGGCGCTGGCGCTCGCAACAGACGGAGCCTGAACGATCGGCACCGAGACGATCCGCGGCGGTGCGGCCACGGCGGCGCTCGTCACCGCTCGCTGCTGATTTTGCAGCAACGAAAGCTGTTGCAAGATCGCCTGATTCTGCAAAGCGGCGGCACTGTTGGCCGAAGCGGCGGCGTTCGCATTGCTATTCACATTGCAACCCTGAGCACTCGCCGTGTCCGTACTCAACAGGCAGGCCGACAGCGCCACGACGGACGCCAAAACAAACGACACGAAACCTCGCATGGGAACCTCCAAAAAACAGAGAAACGAAACCATCTAGTGGACGCTGGAAAGTGCGGCCGCGATCTCCGTGAGCGTCGGCACGGTGGAAGCGGCTGTAGTGATGTGACCCTGATCGCGCAAGTTGCCGATGATGGCCCGAAGATCCGCAATGAAGAGGCCCCACGGGCGAGCGTGTTCGCCAAGAGCAAGTTCGAGCTGCGATTCCAACTCCAATGTCACGTCGACGTCGGGAGCAATGAGGCCGGTCGTCACCCGATTGATGATCGATTTGATAATGCCCGCGATGCGGTGCGCTTCCTCGACCTGATTCGCACTATTCACTTGCTCAAGCGAATGCCGTACCAGTTCGGCGATCGTCGGCACGGGGGGGGCCTGCGGCGCCATCATCGCCTTGATCGATTCAAGGTCGAAAATCGGCTGCGGTTCGGCCGGCGGCTCGTCCGCTTCCTCTTGCACGAGCAGATTGTCGAACTCGATGTAGCTCGACGCGACTTGGCGGCCGTCTCCGGCGACTCGAGTCGTCACGATATAGAGCCCCGGCTCGACGGATTGGAAGCGGGCTTTCCGCTTGTCGAACGACGGCGTCAGCGCGCCGGGCACGTCGGGTATCAACTCCCATTGCACGTCGCCCGCCGGGCCGTCGACTTCGACATGAAAGAAGTGTTCGCCGCCGGCGAGACATTCCTTCGGGCCGAACAAGTCGATGCTGACCGGTGCGGCGACGCGCGGCGTCGGCATCAGGCGATCGAGCCAACCGGAATGCCACAAATGAATCACGCCGAGCGAGAGCCCGGCTAGACAAACCAACGAGCCGATGACGGAGATAGTGCGGCGAATCATGGGGACGGGCTTCCCTTAAACGATTCGAGGATGAACGTCCGCAAGTAACCGCGCTGTTCGGCGGTCCACCCGAGCGTACGAATTGCTCGGACTCGCGGATCAATAAACCGATCGAACGTGTCGTCATACCGCGCACCGCCCGTCGCGTAGTGAAGGATGACACGATCAAGGTCTGCAAAGTTGCCGGCGTGGTTGTACGGCGCCGTGCGATGGATCTCCCGCAGGTGCGGAGTCTTGAAGGCGCGAATATTCTGCGCCGTGCGTTGATTCTGCGGCAGAATTCCGGCGCGGCCGAGGTCCGACACTTGGAGCTTGCCGGCGTATTCCATGCCGTTGTTGTGCATCAAGTTGTCGGTAAAGAGCGGCGGCGTGTGGCAGCTCATGCAATTGGCCTGGCGAAAGAGCTGAAAGCCGATCTCCGCATCCGGCGTCAGCGCCGTTACGTCGCCGTCAAGTCGGCGATCGATCGGGGCGTTGAAACTGACGATCGTCGTTTCGAACGCCGCAATCGCGCGGGCGAGACGCACGCCCGTTACCGGGCTCAAGCTCGTCGTGTCGACGCCGTACACCCGGGCGAAGTCCGACACGTATTCCGGCAGGAGCCGCAGCTTACGCACGACGTCGTCTTCCGACTGCCGCCCCATTTCGATCGGGTTCGAAAGCGGCAACAGCGCCTGCGTGATGGGGGCCACGGTGCGGCCGTCCCAAAACATGAGCGGCGAATAGCTCGCGTTGATGATCGTCGGCGAGTGACGCGTCCCGACTTGCCCGTTGATGCCTACGGCCAGCGGCAAGCCGTCCGCCCAGCCCTTCGACGGATTGTGACACGACGCGCACGACACGGTTCCGTCGACCGACAAGAGCGGTTCAAAGAACAGCTTGCGACCAAGCTCGATTTCAGTGCCCGTCGGCGGAATGCCTTGCGGGCCGGATTGTTGCGGGGGGGCGGCGGCAATTAAGGCCGCAAGGATTAGAGCGTACACGGAACTATCTCCAATCAACGTGCGTGACCCACACCAAGAACGCAATGATTACGACCAGCAACAAGGCAAGTGGAATCGTGAGCCATGCGAGAATTACCGGCGTCGCGTCGACGATGAACCATCGCCAGAAGTGCGTCAGCGATTGAATCATGGAATGGCTCGTTAAGTCGCGTCCGCAATCACCGCAGCGAATGCAACTAGAACAATGGATGCTAAGAGCAGCCTGCGGTTCGGCCGATCTGAGTCGATGCCGATGCCGCTCACAGAAGCACAAAAACATCCAATACCGAAAATTCCGCAGACGAAAGAAACCCACATGAGAATTACGCCTTGTGCATGATGAACGCGACCACTTCCAGCACGGTTAGGGCGATGCCGATCCACAGGCAACTACGACGACCAGCGATTCCTGCACCAAACATCGCGCCGACGAATAGGTGGGCAAAATCCTTGAACAAGTCTTCGCGATGCACTTCGGAAACGACGGGCATCGTAAGTCGTGCAATACCGAATCCGATCGCGACGAGTATGACGAACCAGTTCATTGACTTGCTTTCTATTCGACCGGTTTGAAAATCAAATACTGTTCGATGATCGCGGTGAGCCCGGCCTCGCTAGGATGCGGGTCGTATACGATTTTTCCGTCGATCATTACGACCGCATGATGCTTGCCAAGTCCCTTTGATCGCTGTGTAGGCCCTACGCCAATCAATGGTACAGGCGGATCAATCGGCGACGACGACCACCGCGGAAACCACAATGCTTCGCGTGCGCCACCAAAAGAATTGGCGTAGGTGATTCGATAGCCTCGCTCACAAAGCCAGAGCTGTGTGTCGGCATCGCATTCATGGTTGTGCGTGCCGTCGTCTTTCATTAGGAAGTGCGGAACCATTTCTGCGGGCAGGCCCAGCACCGCCGCTATGCAACAGCGCCAACAGTCGCCGATCTTGCCGTCTTCGACAAGGAACGTCTGCTTCGGGATTGCATTCCAATTACGAGTCACGCTAGCTCGCCCGTTTCCAATCGATTTTCGTTGAAAACCACATCTGCCCCTTGGCATCCCGCGCCGTCACCTGCACGTCGGGCCCTTCCGGCGTCGGCGTCACGGGCGGCGTGGCCGGCGCGATCGCCGTCAGCAGCTTCCCCGGATCGATGATGCCGTAGCCGTAGCCCGTATCCGGCCCCTGCGGACCGGCGTCCCGCGCCGTCTTGCGTAGGTGGGCGAGCAGGTCTTGGTACGTCTCCAAGCCGGTAAGCCCCCCCTCCTTCAAATGCTTGGAGAGGCAGGCCGCGGCGATACCGGCGACGACGGGGGTCGCCATACTGGTGCCGCTGAGCTTTGCGTATCCGCCGGCCAGCATCGGCACGGTCGAAAGCATGTTCGCTCCCGGCGCAGCGATGTCGACTTCCGGACCGCGGCTCGAGAACGACGTGAGCTTTCCACGTTCGTCGACGGCTGCGACGGCGACCGTCTCTTCCCACTTGGCGGGAAAGTTCACGGCGTTGTCGCGGCCGTCGTTGCCGGCGGCGCAGATGACGAATCGATGCGGCTTGGACACGAACGCCTTGATGGCGGCGTGCAACGTCTCGCTCATGCGCGGACCGCCGAGCGACATGCTGATGATGTGCGCTCCCCGAGCTTCGGCCCATCGGATGCCCTTGAGGATGGCGTCTTCCGAGCCGCTGCCGTCGTCGCCGAGCACCTTGCCGATGAGCAGCTTGCACTTGGGGGCGATGCCCCGCACGCCGACGTCGTTGGCCCGCGCGCCGATCATGCCGGCGCACCACGTGCCGTGTCCCTGCCGATCGAGCGCACCGAACAGGGAGCGGGAGAAGTCGGCCGACTCGAGCACGGCGCCCTGCAAGTCCGGATGATCAAGGTCGCATCCGGTGTCGAGCACGGCGACGACGACCCCTTCCCCTTCGCTTTGCTTCCAGAGCTCGGGGATGCCGAGAAAGGCAATCGACCAGTCGAGCGTCTCGCTAAGCGAAGACGCTGCGACCGGTTGGGCTTCGTACGGCGGCAGGTTGAAGATGGGTTCCGACGGTTGCATCACTCAAACCTTCCGGTGAGAAGGCACCAAAAAAACACGGGGACGGCTAACCAGCCGATCATTTCCAACGCGTGCATGGGCGTTAGCCCCGGAGGCGGAACACGACGTCGAGCACGATGGGCAGCAGCTTCTCGGCGACGCCGACGAGCTTCTCCCAATCGATACCGAGTGCGACGGCTTGAGCCTGCACGTCGGCCAGGATCACGACTTCATTCGCCGAGACGTCCGGCAACGTGTCGATCACGTCGACGAGCAGATCGCCCGTCGGGCGAACGCCGTCGTACCACTTCGCGCGTACGGTAGGCGCGGCCTGGAACGCATCGTAATAGCCGATGATGACGGGAACCTTCTCGCCCTGGGCCAAGAGCCAACGGACGAGTTGCAGGTTGGTAAGAACGCCGGCGGGCTGAGCAATGTTCGACATGGCGGGCTCCCTCTTGACTGGTTGGGATTGAGCGTGAATAGCTCTAGATGGTCACAGTCTGACCGAAAAGAGCGTCCATTGTCAAACCGAACCCGCCCGAACGGGCCTACCAGTCGACGCCCCGATACTTCAACGCTTCGTTCCGCACTTGCTTCATGGCCCACGCGCAGACATGCGCGGCGTCACAGGCGTTCTCATTATCCGTCGTCAACTTGTAGAGAAGTTGGGCGGCCCGCGTCATCTGATCCTTCTTGGCGTTGCCGTTATTCGTGGCGAACTTCTTCAGCGCGCGAGGGTCGATCGGCTTGAGAATCGTCAACTTGCGGATTTCCGCCTGCACTTCCAGCACGGTAGCGTAGCCGGAATGCTGCTCCAACGAGCGGCCAAGATCCTTCTCGGACTTGTAGCCGCGTTGGTTCAACTGCTGACGCAGCGCCTCGATCGACGCTTCCCGGCAGAAGACTTCGACGCCCTTCTCTTTGAGGAAGTCGCGGGCCCATACGTGCAGCGCCGTCGCGCGTGAGCAACGTAGGCGTTTTGCCCTATCCTCAAGCTCGAGTACGTCGCACTCGATGATCTCGCCGTTGTTGCCCTTGGTGCTGTCTCCCAGGGCGTAGCCCAAATGGGCTCCCAAATCGCAGCCAAGCACAATAGTCATAACGTCACTTCCTGTCTGTAAAACTTGTCGGGCCGGAACTCCCAAAACGTAGGCGATCCGGTTTCCTTGCTCGCAACGATCGCGCGCCCCTTTGCTTGGCGAGCCAACTCAATGAGTTGAACGCGCTCTTTCTTCTTCAACGTGCCGTAGCACTTGCACTGAATCAGAAGAATGTCGCCGTTCTTCACGGCCAAAAGGTCGGCTGGCCCCTCGCTCCGCGGTGACATCATGCAGACGTATTCGCGGTTGATAAGTAGGCGTCGAACCTCGTACTCGAAGCTACGGCCGCGCCGATAGATTTCGTGCCAACTAAGCCGCGTCTCTTCTACGGCCTCGGCGAATTCATCACGGGCAACCGATTGAATCCGCTTGCGTAGCCCGTCCTCAGTCCATCCGAGCGATGCGGCAAATCGGTAGAACTGCAAACCACTTCGCCGAAAGTCGCTCAGCAGTTGGCGAGCGTAGTCAACGGTCCATATTTGATTGTTTCTCGCTACACGGGCGTCAGATACGCATTGCTGCGAGCAATAAGTTTGCGGCGTGTTTCCGTAGAAGCGAAATGTTCGGTTGCAACATGGGCAACGAGCACGCTTCTTTCCGCCGCGCCATTTCGGATTGCTCTCGGCATCCTTTGACGAGTGGTAACAATCGCGTGAGCAAAAATGCCGCTTCGTTCTAATGGCGATGTGCTCGTACTCAAGCACTTCATTCTTGCAGCCGAGTGCGTCGCAACGGCAGCGAACGACGGGCCTACGAAACGTCGTGCCGATCACCGGTCGGCCGGAGCCGCCCTGGATCAGCATACGATCGTCGCCTTGCCCGTCGCCTAAAATCATCGGAGTCCGCCTAAATCGATGCCGAGTACGATGCTCATTTCTTCGCTTTCCAGTTGGGGATGACCGCACCATTGCTCATGCACTCGTGCCCGTCCGGCCATTGGTGATAGGGAACATAAACGCGACCATGCGGTGTAACGCCTGCCCAAAGGCGGTCGTACTGTTCGCGCAAGGTCTTCTCGGGGACAACGAATTGCTGACCGCACGATGGGCAAACGGCGACGACACTCATCGGTTCGCAATCTCCAAGAGAACGTCGGCTAAATTACGTCGTCATCGAATCGGGACGTGTCGGAAAGTATCTCGGCCAACTGATCGCAGACGTTGGTTTCCTCTTCGGCGGTCATCTTGAGCGCGTCGTGCTGCTCGGCCGTTAGCCCGTAGAAGTGCCACTCGATTTCGTGAGCGCCGGTGTCGGGTTCGTAGCCGCTGTCGCGAACAACCTCGACGTCCTGCTCTTCGCCGCGGAATTGGATGCTGATGAGACGACTCACTTGCCACTCCTTTCCGCCTTGGCAAAGCACGCGGCCGTGAGCGCGGCTTCGAGCGTGGCACCCTCAAAGCGTTCAAACTCGTAGTTCGTCCAGCCGGCCGAGACGCGCACGGCATTATTCGGCGGGCCTTCCGGGTTGTCGCAGAGAATCTCGACGGAGTCGCCTTCGTCGGCGCGGAGGTCGTCGATCATCGACACGAGTCGCACGGCCCTGGTATTTACGCTCGCGCTGCTCATGTAACCGGCGATGAGTGATTCGGCACGGCGACGAAACGCGCGGCGTTCCTTGTCCGATGAGCATGCCTGAAATGCCGACGCATCAAACACGGTGTCGAAGAGAGTCTGTAGCGTGCTCAAGCGGCACCGCCTTTCACGTCGGCCAGTTCCTTAGCCCGCAGCGACGCTTGCACCGGATCGGCAAACTCTTTGAACTTACCGGGGCCGTCGACCAGCGTTCCGGTTCCAGGGAGAACGAGAATCCACCCGCCGTCACGCCTACGAATCTCGAACCGGCCCACGAGAAACATGCGGTTGTCCACTTGACCGAGAAGCAGTTTGGCGATGGCGAGTTGTTGGCGGTCCGTATCGCTTGCCGGCTCCGGTGCCGTCGGCACGGTATGCTCCCTCGTGAGCACGGCGGTAATTCGCTCGTGAACGTCGAGCCCGAGCCCGCCCCTTTGGTTCAGCCACATGAGCACGTTGACCAGTTGCCGGCAGTGCTCTTGAAGCGACGATAATCGCTCCCGCACCTTCACCGCTTCGGCTTCGGCGGTGTCGGCACGGGCTTGCATACGGTCTGCCAATCCCAAGTCCAAATGAAATTTGCGTGATTCATCTAAGCAAGCCTCTTCAAATTTCAGGTCGGGATTCAATTCGCGGATTGTTTGCAAGCATCCGTTCCAAGCTCTCGCGAATACGCTAAGCGTGCCTGCCTGAGTTCCGTCGCCCATTGTCTGCGACGGAAATTTGACCTTATTCGTCTTTGCCATTTGGGCGGGAGCTTCCTTAGCTCGGCCGAGCGCCAGTGCCACGGCCGCGGCGACGCCGATCGCGTAGCGCTTTCCCTTGCCATTACCCGGCCCGTTCACAAGCGTTTCATCGGCACAGGCATCGTACACCCGTTGCAACGCGTCGCGCATCACATCGAGCACCGGCGCTGTGTCGTAATCCATTTCGCGCACCGAGCCAGTCTGCTGCGGATCGCACTCGTCGCACGTACAAATGTTCGTCGGCACGAGCCCGTGGTTGATGCCACGCTCGGAGTTGCACGGGCATAGCCGACTTGCTTCGACCCTTGCTCGCCGCCCATCCAACCCTGCGTATCGATCCACTCCGTAATCGCCGCCGAGAGAACCGCGTGCACTTCGTTGCCGCTGTTCGTCGCGTTGCTGCCGTCGACGACGAGCTTCTGTTCGCGAATCACCGCCGCCGCCGGGCAAAGGGAAAAGCCTTCGAGCTCGCTGCGGTCGAGCTCCGGCAACGCGGCTTCCGGCTCATCGTCGACGTCGATGAACGCGGCGAGCGTGTCCAGACCCTCGGCGGTGTAGCGATCTTGAGGGCTCATTACGTCGGCACTCCGAGCTTGGCCCAACACTTGTCCGCACGGCCGCGCGTCCAACCGAGAAGACGGCTCGGGTTCCAATCGCCGGGAACGACGACAAGCGCCCACGCGGCGAACTCTTCTTTGCCGGGGCTGCCCGGTTGCTGCGTCTTCCATTCCTTGATGAGGCGATCAAGCTCGATCGGCTCAATGACGACGTCGTTCGGATCGATCTCGCCTTCGTCGTTCGGCGGCTCGACGGGCGGCGGCTCTTGGTTCTGACGTTGGCCGCGCGTCTTCGGCTGAGGGGCGCTGCCTCGTTGCTTTGGCTCGGGATGCTCGGGCGGCTGGTTGTCGTCGATGTCTTGCGTGAAGAGATCAGAGAGCCCGTAGCTGTTGATCGTTGCGGCTACCTTGGCGTTCTTGTCCGCCATTTTGATCGAGCCGTTGGCGTCCATCTTCTTGTCGAAGTTCTTACGCGCGCCGGTTCCCTCGCCGATCAGCTTGTCGTTGCTTCGAGAGTAGAGCCGGCAGCGGCGGTAGAGCGTATCCGTCGGCTTGCCCATCATTTCCCACGTGGCAAGATCGGCTTCGTACTCGTCTCGCAGGCCCATCAGGTCGCAAATGAAGTCGGCGCCGGCCTTGTAGAGCGACGGCTTGGTGCGCCAGCGTTTGGGGTCGACGTTCGTGCTGACGTTGATCCCCGGCGGCACGCCGAAGTGCACGCCTTGCTCAAGCTGACGAAGTAGCCACTCGTAAAACGCGGCGCGGCGATCCACGTATTCGTCGAGCGCAGCGACCATCTGCTCGACGGGAACGCTGAGGGCGTTGTCGCGCAGGTCGGCGAGGGTGCTGCGACGTTCGACGAGCTCGTGCGACGGCCGTTGATCGTCGCTGCGGGCCGGTAGGTTTTCGGGATTGTTGTCTGAACTCACGGTCGGAACCCTCGGAGTGAAAAGCCCTAGATGGTCAACGGCACGGAAAAAAAGCCGCGACTACTCGTGAATGCCCGGCTCTTTGGGCTTGTCGACAGCGCCTAGATGGTCAGCCGCCGCGGCTTCGCGTTCGATTGCGAGCCAAACTTCCTTGCGATGCACCGGCACTTCCTTCGGGGCTTCGACGCCGAGCCGAACCTTATCGCCGCGGATCTCCACGATGGCGATCTCGATGTCGTCATTGATGATGATCGACTCGTTCTTCTTCCGTGACAAAACCAGCATGACGAACTCCCTTGAGAAAAAAACTCCTGCGACGGTTGGGCGCTCTCACGGGCGAGAGCGCCCAACCGCATGCGGCCCTACTTGGCCGCTCCATCCGACGTCGCACCATGCGGCGCCGGTCCTCACTTCGCTTACCAATCTTTCCCGGGCGTCGCTCGTTCGATGACGACGGCCTTGCGGGCTTTGATTTTATTCGCGAGCTTCTTGTGCTCTGCGACGTTGATGGAATCCATGGCGTCAACGAGCTCGATCGACTGCAACCACGGCTCGGCATCAAGAACCTTGCTCGGATCGACAACAAGACTCGCGATCTTTTGAAGACCGAGGATTTTCGTTACGTCGGTAAAAACGAGGCCCTTTTTGGAACTTCCATCGAACGTGCCGACGTGCTGGCCGGTGGCGGTTTGGAATAAATAGCGGCGGCCGGGGACGAATTCGAGCATGGCGATTACTCCGTTAGCGCATGAAAAAACCGTCTCGGCCGAACGGGGAGGCGGGCCCCAATTCAGCCGAGACGGCGGGTTCGTAATTTAGCGAGCAGTCCATGCGACGAGCATCCTTCGCCCAATTCCTGGCGTCGGATGACGCCGTTGATTACCTCAACGGCGACGATTCTACGGATAACCGTATTCGTGTCAAGCAGACCGTTTCGAATTTTCTTTCGGTGGGTCGCTCGCGAGGCGATCAACAGTGATGTCTAGCGCTTCCGCAATGCGAAGTGCGATCGAAAGACCAGGCACTGATTTGCCGAGTTTTACGTCTGATAAGACGCTTTCTCGGACTTGGGCACGGCTCGCCAGTTCCTTCTGGGTCCAGTGCCGAATTTTTAGCAAACGATCAATGTTTTGCTGGATATTCGATTTTATCTGTTCATCGGTTAGCACGTTCATGGCTCCGATTGTACGGTTTAGTGGATTGACTTCAATATTCAACTGACTACGATGCGAACGAAATGTGCGGTTATGACCCAACCGCGTGCGCTTGCGTCGAGTCCGTTACCTTTTCGTATCGCGAGGCGTTGTCGACCGGATGCGTCGCGACACGGTAAATCGCCCACCCACGATCGGTGTGGGCGGCAATCGGAAGGTACTCAGCCGGCCTAAGAATTAACGAGCACTGAACGGCAGCGACGCAGCATGTGACGGTGCAAAAGATGACGACACATTTCCAAGAGGCCGCCGCGGCTCGCATCTCGTTCCAATTGATAGAGACTGTGCCTTCAAAGATTCGCGGTATGACGAACAAAAGCACAACGACCGTGGCAAACGCGAGTACGCCGAAGAACAGCCCGACGGGAAATTCTGTTTCCATGGTTCACGACGCCTTTCGCGGCGCACGCGCTTTGAAGGCTCCCGGCGTTAGCATCGCGATTACCGGAACACCGAACGCGTCCGCGATGTTGCACATGAGCTGTAGCGCGATCGGCTCGTCACCGTTGAGAACAATGTTTACGTATGCCTGGCTGCACGGAATTTCGGCCGCAAACTGCCGAGTCGTCCAGCCGCGCGATTCGAGCAATCCCCGTACGTTGCTGCGGAAGGCAGCCATGTGACGGTCGTACTGCTCGCTCGGTTTTTTGACTCCCATTTTCTTTTCCGTTTTCCGTTTCGTGGTCATGTCCGGCTCCTTATGAACAGGCTGAGATAGTCACGAACACCGAAAACAACCCGCGCACGTGGCGCGGGCCATTTCCTTGCAGGGTCCGGTAGGACCGAGTTTGGAACTCACGAACTCTGCAAGTGGTCAGACCCGGGCTCGAACCGGGGACACATGGATTTTCAGTCCATTGCTCTACCAACTGAGCTATCTGACCGATCTCGACTGCTTGTCGAACGGATTATGCCCGCTAAGAAGCACGCGGCCCACTAGCAGGCTCCCGCTCACAACAATCGAAACCGAAATCCTAATTTCCCGCCGAAACCTTGTCAATTGCCATGCTTCGCGAGAAGTTTCCGGCGTGCGGCCCTCCGCGTGCGGCTTCGATCCGTCGGGCCGCGTGCCGAACGGTGCCGGCGAGATTACAATCGACGCGACCGATCAACACTGCCGCGACGGATTCCGGTTGTCTCGCTATGCACTTTACCTCGGACTGCCCGCCGCCGAATCATGTCGGGATTTGCCGCCGTGCCGGCTTCGTTCGTATCGCGGCGATAGCGTGCGCCTGTGTGTTGCGGTGGGCCGACGTGCAACCGGTCGCTGCGCAGTCGCTCACGCCGGAAAGTCCCGAGGTGAGGAAAGCCGTGGCGGCCGCAGTCGCGTACTTAGACAAGTTGCCGGTACCCGACGATCGTCTCGGCGCGCAAGCGCTGGTCGGACGCGTGATGGTGTATCAGGGGAAGCCCGAGCATCCGCATGTGAAGCGCGCCGTCGAAGCGATCCGCTTCGCGCTGAAGGATCCTGAAACTACCGAACCTTCGATCATCTATAGTCTCGGCCTTTCGTTGGTGTTTCTTCTCGAACTCGATCCGCAGGCCCATACCTCGGAGATCGGTGCCATTGTTCGATTGCTGCAGAAGCGACAAAAGGCGCACGGGGGCTGGGGTTATTTGAATATGCCGACGGGCGATACGTCGATGACGCAATACGGCGTCTACGGACTATGGACCGCCGAGCAACATGGATTTACCGTGCCCGACGACGTGTGGCGGCGCGCACTCAAGTGGCTCACCGAAGTGCAGGACGTCGGCGGCGCTTGGCCCTATCAAGGGGAGGTTCCCACGAAGCCCGAGCGCATCGCGCAGCGGGAGATTCGCCGCAGCATGACGGAAGCGGCCATGGCGAGCTTGTATTTAGCCGGGAATCATTTCTTGGTGTACGACTTTCGCGAGAAAAAGAAGTCGGACGTTTCGCCGCTGTTGAAGCCCGTCGACGAGTCGAACGTTCCGACGGCGGCCCGCGAAGACGCCCAGTCCGTGCAAGCGGCGCTCTCCTTGGGGGCGCAGTCGCTGAGCGGCACGGATGAGTCGTTCAGTGCGGAATTTCCACACTATCACCTCTACACGATCGAGCGGTTTCAATCGTTTCGAGCGGCCGCTCTGCATAGTCCCGGTTCCACGAAATGGTACGACGACGGAGTACGCTTCCTGCTCCAGAATCAAAGGATCGACGGTTCGTGGCAAGGAGGGGAAGGCGAAGTGGCCGGCACGGCTTTCAGCGTGCTGTTTCTCATTCGGTCGACGCGCGTCGCCCTTGCGAAGGTCGAGGCGCTCGGGCCCGGCACGCTCTACGGCGGCCGAGGCATTCCTTTGGCCGGCGCAAGTCGAACGCCGAGCGCGGCGTCCGTTGCGGCGCGTCCGGAAGATCAGATTCAAGCGCTCTTAAAGCAACTCGACGATCCCAACTTCGTGCAATCGCTCTCCGGCTTGGAAAACCTGCAACCTGCGAAAGATAAGCCGGCTCCCAACGAGTTGACCAAGCGCTTGCTCGAACTCGCCAAGGGAGACTCGCCCGAATCGAAGGCGGCGGCGCTGCGGGCGCTGGGCCGTTCGCACGACCTGACCGGCGTGCCGATCCTGATCGAAGCCATTCACGACGAGAATCCGACGGTGCACCAAGCGGCGGTCGACGGGCTCCGTTTCTTGGCTCGCGAAACGGAAAACTACGGCAAGCCGCTCTCGACCGACGCGGCGACCCGCGGCGCGGAAGCCAAACGCTGGACGGAGTGGTATCGCAAGATTCGCCCCGTCGGGCCGTAGCAGCCGCGGCAAAACGCTCTTCCGTTGACCGAATACCGCCTTCGTGGTACAAAAATGGCTTCGAATTTGGGGAAAGAGCCCATTCCGAAAGCAATTGGTTCCGGCAGCGTCCAAGCTCCAGTGCCCTGAGCGCGGCCGGTATTTCGAATACGCAACCTGTACACCATCAGCCGGGAGTTCGTCGTGGGTGGAATTTCGGATCGTAAGCAGGAAATCAAGCGCCGCCGCCATCGCAAGAAAAAGCTCGTCATCTTCAAGCGCAAGCTGAAGAAGGCCACGGCTTCGGAAAAGCTCGTCATCGCCGACAAGATTCGCAACATGACCCCGGGCGCTGAAATCATCATCGCCAACCTGGGCATCGACGCCGACGCGCCGAAGAAGCGCTAGTCCGCGGTACGATCACAGCTGTTCGCGGTTGCAAACTCCAAACGTTCGTCGGCTCTCTCTGGGGGCCGACGTAGGTTTGGAGTTTGTCGTTTTACGTCGTCCCCTTAAGTTTGGGGCGCTTTAAGACCGCGTGCGGCGCACGGCATCGGCCCAGCCGGCGCGCAGGTTCGTACGCGTCGCGTCATCGATCGCCGGCGTGAAGCGTTTCTGTGCCTGCCATTGGTTGCGAACGTCTTCCGGTCCGTCCCAATAGCCGACGGCCAAGCCTGCCAGATACGCGGCCCCCAGCGCGGTCGTCTCCGTTGTGGCGGGGCGAACCAGCGGCACGTTCAGCAGATCGGCTTGGAACTGCATCAGGCAATCGTTCACCGACGCGCCGCCGTCGACTTTCAGCTGCTTGAGCGGCGCGCCGGCGTCTTGCTGCATCGCGGTCACGAGGTCGAGCGTCTGGAACGCCATCGCCTCCAAAGCGGCTCGCGCGAGGTGACCGGCCGTGGTGCCGCGCGTCAGCCCGAACATCGCGCCCCGCGCGTGCGGGTCCCAATACGGCGCCCCGAGGCCGGTGAAGGCCGGCACGAAGTACACGCCCCCGTTGTCGGGCACCGTGGCGGCGAGCGCTTCCACATCGCTCGAGCGACGGATGACGCCGAGCCCGTCGCGCAGCCATTGGACGACCGCGCCGGCAATGAACACCGAACCTTCGAGGCAATACGTCGTCTTGCCGGCGAGCGTCCAACCGACGGTCGTCAACAGGTTGTACTTCGACGCAACCGGCTTCCCGCCGACGTTGTACAGCAGGAAGCAGCCGGTGCCGTAGGTGTTTTTTGCGTCGCCGATATCGAAGCAGGCCTGCCCGAAGGTCGCCGCTTGCTGGTCGCCGGCGATGCCCGCCACCGGAATCGCCGCACCAAAGAGCGATGCTTCCGTTTCGCCGTACACTTCGCTCGACGAACAAACTTGCGGCAGCATCGCCCGCGGAATGCCGAGCACACGCAGCAGTTCGTCGTCCCACGCGAGCGTGTGAATATTGAAAAGCAGCGTCCGGCTCGCATTGCTCGTGTCGGTCACATGCCGCTTGCCGCCCGTAAGTCGCCACGTGAGATACGTGTCGACCGTGCCGAAGAGAATCTCTCCGCGCTCGGCCCGCTCGCGCAATCCGGAAACGGTATCGAGCAAGTGCTTAATCTTCGTGCCGGAGAAGTAGGCGTCGACAACCAAGCCTGTGCGCTCGCGAAAGAGCGGTTCGAGCCCGTCGGCCTTTAGCCGTTCGCAGATCGGCGCGCTCACACGACTCTGCCACACAATCGCGTTGGCGACAGGTCTGCCGGTCGCGCGCTCCCAGAGGATCGTCGTCTCGCGCTGGTTGGTGACGCCGATCGCCGCGATTTGCGACGGTTCCACTTGAGCCTTCTTCAGAGCGTCGCGGGCCGTTTGCAGTTGCGAGTTCCAAATCGCTTCCGGATCGTGTTCGACGAAACCCGGCGCGGGGAGGATCTGCGGAAACTCTTGTTGCGCCTGGGCGACGACAAGCCCGGCCCTGTCGAAGACGATCGCCCGACTCGACGTCGTTCCTTGATCCAGAGCCAAAATGTAGCGAGCGGCGGCGGTCATATTCAATCGCTGCGAAGAGGGAAGGGCGTGATCGATCACGGCGCTGCGCACTCGCAACGCCGTCGCTACAAGCTGTAGGCGCTGGCAAGTTTATGCTGCGGATGCGCCGCAAGATACTTAGCGACGCGCTCCTTTTGCGTAATCGCCTTCCGCACAAACTCCACGGCCGCGCGTAATTGGTCGTCCGGCTCGGCGCAGCTGAATCGCAAGAACCCGCCGCCGGCCGGTCCGAAGCATTCCCCGCCGAGGCACGCCACGCCCATCGCGTCATCGGCTCCTTCGAGCAGGTAGAGCGCCAAGCCGTGCGAGGTGATTTCCAACCGGTTGCAGACCTCGGCGACGTTCGGGAACGCGTAAAACGTGCTCTTCGGCTCCAAGCAGCGGAAGCCGGGAATCGTGTTGAGCCCGGCAATGAGCGTCTGCACCTTGCCGCGAAACGCTCCCATCTGTTCGGTGCGTGCCGCGTGATCATGCGTGAGCGCCGCCGCCGCCGCGAGTTGCACGATGGGCGAAACGCACGACAGCGAAGTGTTGAGCAGCCGGCCGAATTGTTCGACGATCGGCTGCGCGCTCACGGCAAACCCGATGCGCCAGCCGCTCATGCTGTACGACTTGCTGAACGTGTACGCCGCCACGCACTGCTCCATCATGCCGGGCTGCGCCAGAATCGAATGGTGCCGCCCTTGCCACACCATCTGGTCGTACGGCTCGTCGCTGAGCACCGCGACATCGCGCCCGCGGATCAGGTCGGCGATCGCCTTCAGGTCGCTCTCGGCGGCGACTCCGCCTGTCGGATTGTGCGGGCTATTGAGAAAGATCGCCTTAGGGCGCGGCGCGGTCTTCAGAAACCGTTCGACTTCGGCAGGCTCCGGGCGAAACTCGTTCGACTGTTTCAGGTCGCTCGTCCAAATGCGGCCGCCGCGGCGCTGGATGTTCGGGATGTACGTCGGAAAGTACGGCGAGAAGATTAGCACGTCGTCGCCGGGATCCACGAACGCTTCGCAGAAGATCAGCTCAAACACTTTCGCGCCCGGTCCGACGACGACGTTCTCCGTCTGGGCGTCGATGCCGTGTTCTTTGCGTACGTACTCGGCTCCGGCCGCGCGCATCTGCGGAATGCCGAGCGACGGGGCATAGTGCGATTGATCGGCCGCGATCGCGTCGTGCCCGGCTTGTTTGGCCGCGGGGGTCGATGGAAAAGGGCTGTCGCCGATCTCCAATTCGATCACGCGCTTGCCGGCCGCTTTCAAACGCTTGGCGATGGCCAACACGGCAAACGCGGTTTCATCGCGGACGCCGCCCGCGAACTGACTAAACGAAACGGCCATGGTGCGACGCCGATGCGGTTGGAGATTGGGGGGCGGATGCGGGGCGAAAGCAAACGTCCCCTCGCTTGCGCTTCGGGGCTATCTCGTATCTGAGGGCGACGGGCGCGCCTACTTCATCGCAATGGCGCGTTGCAGCGGGCGGAGGACGTTGTCGATGACGTAAGAGTCCACCACGTCGCGGCAGAGCTGCGCCAGGCGATCCATGGTTTCGACGTACGTGCGATCCGGCCCCAAGCTGCCGTACTGGCGAGCCGTCACGTAGACGCTCAATTGCTCTTCCGGAAACTCGCCGGTGCGGGCCTGGTACGCAGTCGTGCGGTTTTCGATGCTCAGCCGGCATTGCGTCCGGCAATCTTCATCGACCGCCAGCGTGATCGACGGCTCGTAATTGATGACGCTCGAGCCGGGCAACTCCAGGAACTTTTCCACGGCCGGGCTCACGCCCAAGGCGTCGGCGACGAGTTGATTGTGGTTGCCGCGATAGGTGAAATCGAAGCCGAACAGCACGTCGAGCGCTTCACAATCGAGCGGGCTCACCGACAGCATGTACGGAGCCAATTCCAACGCCAGTCGATGCTGCTCCAGCGCCGTTTCCACGCTCGTCGTATTCACGTAGCCGGAGCAAACGCGACGGTGCTCGATGGTCGCCCAGCGATAGCTTCCCTTGTCTTTATCTTCTTCGAGGACGAAGTCTTGCTTCTCCCCTCGATTGTAGAAGTTCCGCATCGTCGGATACTTCTTTTGGATCCGCTCAAAGTAATGCAGTACCGTCTCGCGGCTTTGCGGGAGCTCCATCTCGGTACTGAGGTTCATGTTGACGTAGAAGTCGTCGCACATGGAACCGTAGGCTTCCATCATCACTATCCTTCAGGCTAACGGGGCGGATCGACGCTGCCGAGCGGCGATCCGCTTCCGACGGCAACGCGGACGACAAGCAGGCGATTCCGACGCGGAAACGTCAGGCGTCGAAATCGTTGAGCTTGGCGCGAACTCAAGTATAGAATGCCGTTGTCAGCACTGTAAAGCGGCCCGAGAGCGGCGGTAAAGCACGTTCGACGGCTCCGGAAAATCAGGCGGAAATTCATGGTTCGAATCTTCAAACGTCCGCCCGCCAGCTTGCGGCCGCAGCCTGCTTTGCTGCACTACACGCTCTTTCCCAGCGAGTTGGGCTGGATGGGCCTACTCGGCAGCGCGGCGACCGTGCATCGCTTGACGTTCGGCCACAAGTCGGCGACCGCGGCGCGCAAAGCTTTAGGCGCCGAATCGAAAGGCTCCGTGCGCGACGAACTTTGGTTCGGCGAACTCGTCGAACGGTTGCAGGCCTACGCCGGCGGGGCGCGCGAAGCGTTTCTCGACGTCACCGTGAGCTACGACGGATTCACCGACTTTCAGCGGACCGTCGTCGAAGAGTGTCGACACATTCCGCCCGGTACCGCACTTAGCTACGGCGATTTGGCGAAAGCAGCCGGACGTCCCGGCGCGGCTCGTGCCGTCGGCAATGTGATGCGCGCGAACCGCGTGCCGTTGATCGTGCCGTGCCATCGTGTCGTGGCGAGCGGCGGGAAGTTACACAATTATTCCGCCGCCGGCGGGCAGGCGACCAAGCGCAAGTTGTTGCAAATGGAGTTGCACGCGTGGGTCTGGGAAGGTGTTCGCCACGTCGTCGAATAGGCTCGTTTTCGGCCTGCAATCGGCCCAGCGGGCGCATGTGAATTCAGCCGCGCGAAGCCTGCGCAAAATCGCTCTGGCGGTTCTTGCCATGAGTAGTCAAAATAGAGACACCTGCCCGACTTCCCGCCTGCCGCTTCCTTCCGCACTCCCTTGTCGCCTTGGCGAGCTCGTGATGCTTCCTGCATCTCCTGATAACGATTGGCATTCATGGATCCTCGAACGTCGCATCGCCGACGGAGCGATCTTGGTGCGCGTGCCCGCGGCCCGACCTGATTCGACCGGGCGTCCGCTCCCCGACGCCGTCTTTTCGTTCCGCGACGGCGATCCGCAATATCGCTTGTGGGCCGATCGTTTTGCGATGCGCAATAGCGCGTTGCTACCGCAGCGGACGGACAACGTAGCGAGCTAAGTCGCGCTTTTTGAGGGTGGCTGGGTTTGGAGCCGCGGGCCAAGCCCCAGATTGAATCGGGAACGAACTGGGGGCATCACTTCGTTCTGCCCCAGGCACCCAATCCGCAACTGCCGCCATCGACGATTTATGCGGCACCCTCGCGGTATAATGCCTGCATGCTGCAAGAGGTGGATCTTCCGGTCGAAGGGATGACGTGTGCAAATTGCGTTGCGCATGTTGCCGCCGCCTTGCGCCAGGTGCCCGGCGTGACCAAGGCCGACGTCAGTCTGGAACGTCGTGTCGCGCACGTCACTTTCGATTCGCAACAAGCCGAGGAAGCGGCATTGCGTCGCGCGGTCGAACAGGCCGGTTATCAATCGCCGGTCGATCGCGACGGTGTGAATACGGCGCAACAGCCCCCGCGCGGAGAACTGCTGCAAATTGCCGGCTTGCCCGCCGTCGCGAAGGCGCCGAAGCCGCACGGCGATTCCGCTTCGTCATCGGCTCTCAAACGAACCTTCGCCATCGAAGGAATGCACTGTGCGAGTTGCGTCGGGCGCGTCGAGCAAGCTTTGAAGTCGGCGCCGGGCGTCTTATCGGCGGGAGTCAACCTCGCGCTGCAGGAAGGTTGGGTTCGCTACGATCCTAAATCCTTCCGGCTCGGCGACGTCGAGGCCGCCGTCGATGCGGCGGGCTACACGGCCCGCGCGGTCGCCGAGACCGCACAATCGCACGATCTCGCCCGTCGCCAAGATTTCGAGGTCCGGCTGTGGAAACAACGCTTCTTCCTCGGCGCGGCGCTGCTCGTGCAGATCATCGCCACACACTACGCCGGCCACGCGGACACGGCCTATCGCTTTTTGCTGCTCTCAGGCGCTGCGACCTTGCAGGTGCTGCTCGGCACGCCGTTTCTGCAGGGCGCGCTCCGTCGCGCTCGTCACGGCACCGCCGACATGGATACGCTCGTCGCCCTCGGCAGCGGAACGGCTTTCACGGCGGGCGTCGTCGACTGGTTCGCCCATCGTGAATCGATGTACTTGATGGACGGCGCGATGATCCTCGTCTTCGTCACGCTGGGGAAATGGCTCGAGGCCAAGGCCCGGCAACGCACCAGCGCCGCCGTACGCAAACTGCTCGACCTCGCTCCGCCGCAAGCGCTCGTGGCCGTCGGCAATCGAACGCGGACGGTTAATGTGGCCGACGTCGAGGTCGGCGCGACGATTCTCGTTCGCCCCGGCGCACGGGTGCCGCTCGATGCGCTCGTTGTGTCGGGTGCGAGCGCCGTGGATCAATCGTGGCTCACCGGCGAATCGATCCCGGTCGAGAAAGTGGCCGGCGACGAGATCCATGCCGGCACGATCAACGGCGACGGTTCGCTAACGGCCCGCGTTACGCGTCGCGCCGGCCATACCACGCTGGCCCATACGATCGAGCTCGTCCGCCGTGCGCAAGAAACCAAGCCGCAGATTCAGCGCTTCGCCGATCGTGTGACGGCCGTGTTTGTGCCGATCGTCTTGGTCATTGCGCTCGTCGCGCTGGCCGGATGGGCGCTGGCCGGCGATTGGCGCACCGGGCTCTCTGCGTTCACTGCCGTGCTGGTGGTGGCGTGCCCTTGTGCGCTCGGCCTAGCGACGCCGACGGCGGTGATTGTCGCTTCGGGCCGGGGTGCGGAAAGCGGCGTGCTCTTCAAAGACGCTTCTGCGATCGAGGCCGCGGCGGCGATCACAGCCGTGGTCTTCGACAAAACCGGCACGCTCACCGAAGGGCGTCCGCGCGTGGTGGAAATTGCGACGCTGCCCGGCGTGGAACAAGAGACGCTTTTGAAGTATGCCGCGGCCGCACAACTGCTCAGTTCGCATCCGTTGGCTCGCTGCATCACGGCCGCCGCCGAAGAGCGCGACATCGTCGTAAAGCCCGCGAAGCAACTCTCCACCGTGGCGGGGCAGGGGATCGTTGCGGAAGACTCCGAGGGAACGACGCTTGTCGGCAACGAGAAGCTCTTCATCGCACACGGCATCGATCTGGCGATGATTGCGGCGTCGCTGGCGGCCGCGCGTCATGCCGGGGGGACGCCGCTCGTCGTGGCGCGCGACGGCAAGCTGCTTGGTTACCTAAGCGTGGCGGATGCCGTGAGCCCGCAAGCGCGTGAGGCCGTCGCCCATATGCACGCATTGAAGCTGCGCACGTTGCTGGTGTCGGGCGATCATCGCACGACGGCCGAAGCGGCGGCCCGCGCCGTCGGCATTGAGGAGACCGTTGCCGAAGTGCTTCCGGCCGACAAGCAAGCGATCGTCCGACGCTTGCAAGCCGAAGGGGAACGAACGGCGATGATCGGCGACGGCATCAACGATGCGCCGGCGTTGGCGGCCGCCGATGTCGGCATTGCCGTGGGGCAGGGGGCCGACGTGGCGCTCGAAGCGGCCGACATCGTGCTCAACAATCAGGACTTGCGAACCGCGGCCCGCGCCGTTCAACTAGCTCGCCTGACCATGCGCGTCATTCGGCAGAATCTCGGCTGGGCCTTGGTCTATAATGTGGTGCTGATTCCGGCCGCGGCGGGGGTGCTGGCTCCGTGGTTGGGCTCGGCGTGGCGTTTGCCCCCTTCGGTGGCCGCGGCGGCGATGGCGCTCAGCAGCGTGTCGGTGGTGCTCAATAGCCTTTCGCTTCGCGTTCGCAGCCTCGACTAACTTGCCGCATCGATGAAATTTGGCCTGCTCAACGCCGATGTGAACACCGCGCAATACGCGGCGGCGCTGGTGGCGGCCGGCTGCGAACTGACGCTCATTCACGAAGAAGCGGCCGGCGTGCCGGAATCGCTCCCCGCGGATTTGGCGGTGCGGCGCGTCGACCAATGGGAAGAGGCCTTAGCCTGCGGAGCCGATTTCGTGCTTGTCGGCGCGGCGGGCCCGGAAGCGCGGCGCCTGGAGCAATTGCAACGCTTAGTGCAAGAAGGGATGCCCGTGCTCTTCGTGCATCCGCAGACCACGGCGACGCTCGCGTACTTCGAACTCGACATGCATCGCCAGGCGACCGGCGTGGCGCTGGTGCCGCTGGAAGCGACGCGGCACCAACCGGCGATCGACTCCCTCAGCGAGCTCGGGCGGATCGACGAAGTGATCGTCGAACATCGCGTGCGCGCCGCGACGCGGGCCGAAGTTCTCGAACGGTTCATCGGCGATATCGGCGCGATCCGTCGCCTGACCGGGCCTTGCGAAAAGGTGTCGGCCATGGGCTCGCTCGGCGAAGCGGCGACTGCCCCGCAAGCGGGCATTCAGATCACGGCGACTTCGGGCTCGCTGATTCGCTGGTCGATCGGGCCGACGCGCGACGCACCGGTGACGCACTGGCGCGTGGTCGGCGGCGACGGGACGGCGGATCTTCACGTGGACGGGGCCGGCGATTGGCACGCGACGATCGCGCGGGGCGGCGTCGCAAACGACCATGACTACTCGCAAGCTATCGGTGTGGCGGCGGCCGCGGAAGCGGGCCTGTTGGCGGTCGGCGATCCGGCGAACGAGCTGTGGCGCGAAGCCTTGGCGGATTTAGAACTCGTCGAGGCGGTCGAGCGCAGTTTGCGGAAAGGGCGCACGGTCGAACTCTTTCACGAAGAGGCGAGCGAACAAGGAACGTTTCACGGTGTAATGGCTGCCGGCGGTTGCCTGCTGCTGATGCTCAGCATCGGCATGGCGATCGCGGCGACGATGCTCGGCAAGTTTCAATTCGCCGTCGCCAACGTCTGGCCGTATGCGTTGCTCGCCGTGCTGGCGATGTTTCTGCTGATGCAATTCTTGAAGTTCGTGTTTCCGCCCGCGGACAAAGATGCCGCGAAGCGCTGACGCCGCTACTGCATGAACGCCAGCGCGAGCATACTCCACGCATTGAGCAGCGTGTGGACGATGAAGCCCGGCCAAATGCTATGCGTTTGGCGATAGAGATAGCCGAGCCCGAGCGCGAGGAAAAAAATCGGCAAGACGTCCGGCCCCGATCCCATGTGCACCAGCGCGAAGAGCACCGAACTGAAGACGATCGGCACGGACGACGGATCGGGCAGGCTCGCTTCGGGCGGCGGTGGTCCGGTTTCGTCGCCGGTAGGGGCGGTGAGTTCCTCGCGTTGGGCGACCGCTCGCTCCAGCCAGCCTTGGAGCACTCCGCGGAAGAAAAACTCCTCCACAAACGGTGCGACGAACACGGCGGCGACGGTGCACCAGAACAAGAGTTGCGAATCGCCGGTCGCTTGATAGGCGACGATGATCGGGTGTTGCGACTTCCAAACAACGTTGAGCAGTCCTTGCATCACGACGACCGGCGGCACGATCACGGCGAACCCGATGATGCCGAGCTTGAGGTAACGGCGCCAATCGGCGAGCCCGAGCCCGAAGTCGTCGAGGCGCGCTTGCGCCGCGGCGATCATAAGTACCAGCACGGCGAACACCGAGGCGTAGCTCATGATGCCGTGCGCCTGGAACATGGCGATCGTCCATTGGGGATCGGTCAGCGTCTGCGCGTCGACTGCCGGAAGGGCATGTTGCGATTCCGGAGCCTGATAGAAATAGCCGATCAGCAGCCCCGCGCCGACCTGCGCGATTCCCACGTAGAGGAAGGCCGAGAGCAGCGTGAGCCCGCCGTTCCACGGAACCAGGCGGCGCGGCGTCTCGGGCACGATCTCAAGGCCCGCGCGACGGCGACGCAGCACCGTCGACCAGCCGTAGAAGGCGAGTACGATCAGAAATACGACCGGAAGGAGATTCTTCCAGGCGACCGGCTCCGAGGCTTCCGCCGCGGCGAAAAGCGGTTGTAAGCGCATGCGGATCGGCCGTCGCTATTCGTGGAAGAGTCGCATCGCGCGGCGAATGTAGCTGATGCCGGAGTAGACGGTAATTGCGACGGCGGCCCACACGACGACCGTCAGCGGCAACTCCAGCCACGAGGGGCGCCATGCCAAGTAGAACAGGCTCGCCCCGGCGGCGACGCACTGCAGCACCATCTTGATCTTGCCGGACAACTCGGCGGAGAAGTCGATCCCCTTTTGCTCCAAGAAGCTGCGCAGCCCGGTGACGAGCATCTCACGCCCCATCACGACCACGGCCATCCACGGCGCGATGCCGCTCTGCGGCACGGCTGCCAAGAAGATGAAGGTCCCGCAGATGATCAACTTATCGGCAAAGGGGTCGAGGATGCGGCCGAGTTGCGTGACCAATCCCCAACGACGGGCGAAGTAGCCGTCGAGCCAATCGGTCGAGGCCGCGACGACGAACAGCACGAATGCCGGAGCGAACCTCTCGAAGCCCATGCAGAAGAACAGGATGATCGACAGCCCGAGACGCGACGCCGTGAGCTGGTTGGGCAGCGTCCACACGCGCGGCTTCGTCGGGGTGTCGATCAGTTCGGTCGTCATACGGATATCCGACGTTCCTCTTGCGACAGTCAGACTACTGAAGCTTTCGGCTAGCGGGCCTTGCCGGCCGCGGCGCCGATCAGGTCGTACCCGCGCGACGCCACGATCTCGGTCGGCACGATCTGTCCGGCCTTCAATCGCTTGCCGGTTACGTACACCACGCCGTCGACGTCGGGAGCGTCCGCATAGCTGCGGCCGATCCAGGCGTCGCGTTCCCCTTCGACGGGCATGTCGAGGATCACGTCGAGCGTTTGGCCGATCAGCGATTCATTGTACGCTAGCGCCACCTCTTGTTGGGCTGCCATTACCCGTTCGCGGCGTGCTTCTTTTACCGCGTCGTCGATATGGTCGGGCAGTTTTGCGCTCGGCGTGTCGCCTTCGTAAGAATACGTAAACACGCCGACATGTTGAAAACGGTGCTTTTGTACGAATGCGACCATCTCGTCGACATGCTCTTCCGTCTCGCCGGGAAAGCCGGTGATGAAGGTCGAGCGGAGCACGAGGTTCGGCATCGCGGCGCGCAGCTTGTCGAGGAGCTCTTCCGTATTCGCGCGATTGACGCGGCGTTGCATCCGGCGGAGCATCGTATCGTTCACGTGCTGCAGCGGCATGTCGATGTACGGAATAATCCGCTTGCTCGCGGCGATCGTGCGGATCAAGGCGTCGTCGACGTACATCGGATAGAAGTACATCAAGCGAATCCAGTCGAGTCCTTCGACTTGGTCGAGCTGCTCGAGCAATTGTGCCAGGCGCGGCTCGCCGAAGAGGTCCATGCCGTAGTAGGTCGTATCTTGCGCCACGACGATCAATTCGCGCACGCCGTCGGCCGCGAGCTCGCGCGCTTCGCGCAAGATTTCGTCCATCGGCTTCGAAACGTGCTTGCCGCGCATCTTCGGGATGGCGCAAAACGTACAAAGCCGGTCGCACCCTTCGCTGATTTTCAAATACGCGAAGTGACGCGGCGTGATGCGCAGACGTTGACGGTCGACGAGCGGCACCGACGACGCCGGCTCAAACACGGTCCGTTGCTCTTGCAGACCGCCCACTAAGCGATCGGCCACCTTCGTCACTTGCTCGCGCCCGAACACGCCGACCAAGTGATCGATCTCGGGGCACTTCTCCAGCAGCTGCTCTTTTTCCCGCTCGGCCAAGCAACCCGAGACGATAATCCCTTTCAGGTCGCCGTTGTTCTTCAGGTCGATCATTTCTTGAATCGTGGCGAACGATTCATCCCGGGCCCGTTCGATAAAGCCGCAGGTGTTGACGACGACGAAGTCGGCGCCCTGCGGCTCGCGTACGAGTTGGTAGCCGTCGAGTTGCAGCAACCCGAGCATCCGTTCGCTATCTACGAGATTTTTGGGGCAGCCTAAGCTCACGAAGGCATAGGTGCCTTTGTTTTCCTCGGACGAACGTGGTTTGAGCGGCTCGATCTGTAGCGACACAGCGGTTCCTTGGCGAAATACGCGACACGGGCGGGACTTTGCATCGTACCGACAGAAGGCCCTCGCCGACAATGACCCGGCGTTGAAACCGATCGCCGGAACTTCTTATCCGGCAGTAGATTGCGCCGCCGCACGCTGCTGCATAAAAATACGTTGCTTGGAGTGGTGTACGCATGTACATTTCGTCCTCCGCCGAATCACCGACTCACACCTGAGAACTTGCAAAAATGGCCGCTCTGATCGATCGATTCGTTCTCGATACGCTGGCCAAAGTCTGGTGCGTCGCCCCTCCCGTCGATGCGATTCACATGGCCAAGCGGCTCGGCATGATCGTGCTACAAGATGCACGGCTGCAAGGGCGAGCCCGACGGGTGCAGCTTTCCGTCGGCAGCGAAACGACTTTGGCCGCCGTGTATGTGCGTCCGGAGCCGCGTCCCGAACGGCGGCAATGGGCCGTTGCGCATGAGTTAGGAGAACACTTTGCTGCCGAGGTCTTAGCGGCGCTCGGAATCGAAACGGACGAGGCGACGCCCGAGCGGCGCGAACAATCTGCGCACCTCTTTGCCGAGCGGTTGCTGCTGCCGCAGGCCTGGCTCATGCGCGAGGGGCAAGCATGCAGTTGGGACTTGTGTCGGCTGAAGGAACGCTTCTCCACCGCGAGCCACGAGCTCATCGCGCGACGCGTCGTTGCTTGCCTCCCCGCGGCGGTGGTGACCGTGGTCGACGACGGCAGCATTCATTGGCGCCGCGATGCACGCGGTCGGCGGCCACGGCTGTTGCCCGAGGAGCGAGCGCTCCTGGAAGATTGTCGCGTGACGGGAACTCCGCGCGAACGCATTGTGAACGGCGTGCGATTGCGCTGTTGGCCGATTCACGAAGCCGAGCATCGGCGCGAGATTTTGCTTACGCAGGCCGGCGACCGAGCGTCGGAATCGGGCTGCGACGATTAGCCCGTGCGATCGCCTACAGCTTGCCGATCAGTTCGTTCATTTCGAGCAGTCGCCAAACGCCGAGCAACGCGAGCGATATCAGCACCGTGGCCGCGGCTTGGTACTCGCGGTTTTTTTTCCATTGGGCGAGAGTCCAATGTTCCGACGCAAATCGCATCGGCTTCCACGGCAACAGCATCGGCGTGCGCGCGGCGTAGTTCGGCCACGCTTCAGGAAAGTGCTCCGCCAGACGACGCTCTTCGCACCGCATCGTGTTGCAATAGATAATCACCATGGCGCCGAGCATCGGTACGTAAAACAGCGGATCGCACGTGAGATGGCAGAAACCGAGCATCATCAACCCGGAGCCGAGATAAAGCGGATGGCGAACAAGCGAGTAGGGACCATGAGTTGCCAGAGACTTCCCCTTACGCAAAACGCCGGCAGCCCAGGAGCGAATGAAAAGTCCGAGCAGCACGAAACCGATACCCCAATACGGAGCCGAGAGTAGCGTCGCGGCGGGAAGAATACCGGGCCGACCGAACACGAATTCCATGACGATGACCGTCATGATCAACACGAACGACATCGGGACGCGAAAATCTGCCAAGAAGCGGCCGAAGTTGTGGCTGCGCGCCGGAATCGATGCGGTGGCGTCCATTGAGAATCTCACGGGTGCCGAAGTTCTTGTGTCGTGCGGAATTGAGGCGAGACGATAGGGGCCGGCGTCAGTGCCGTCAATGCCGTTATTGCGTCGGCCTCGCGGAATGTTTCGCGAGTTCGATGAGCGGGATGAGTTTATGCAGGAGGTCGTCGCCGTCCGCCGGCAGCGCACAGCATTCCACGATTCCAAGACGCTGCCCCATGTTGAGAATCTGAGGGCGCGGAAAGTTGGCGAGGGCCATGATCGGTGCGCCGGGAAACCGCGACGACAAGGATTGCTGCCTGCATTGTGCGGTAATACTGTGCGATGGGGCGGCCCAAAGAATCGCGCTGGGAGATGCCGAGGAACTTTCCGGCAAGACCGTGGCCCCCCAAGTGCCTGCTAGCTTGGTCAGCCAGGCCGCGGTGGCAGTGTCGGCGGCGGAGATTACTAGCGTCGTCCCTTTCGGCAAGCTCCGGCCTGCGGGACTTGCTGAAGTGTTGCGTGAGGCGGTCGGCCGCAGCGAGGCTCGCTCGTCGTCGGTCAGGGTTTCGCCGAAGCCCCAGCTTGGGCAAGCGCCGCGACAAAGTCGGGAGAGTTCGCGATCTAATACTGCGGCGGCTTGAGCCCACGGTACGCGTAGCGCCGCCGCGAGCGGTTCGCCCGAACGACGCTCTCCTTCCGCCAGGCTGCCGACGATTACCACTGCCGGTGCAAGCGGAAGTCGGCGGCGTAGCGCCACGACGCAACGCTGGTCGAACTGTCCCGCAAATGTTTGGGCGATCACGATGCCGGCACAATTGTCGATCGATTCATCCCAGGCGATGTTACGGACGTCGACGATCGTCGTTACTTGCGCATGGCGCCGGAGTGCGGCCAGCGCGAGGGCGAACTCCGGATGTTGGCCGTCGCCGATCCAAAGCAACGACGGTCGCGTCGCGTCGATGCCGGCTTGTCTATCGACATTTCTTGCGGCTTCCGGCGGTACTGTTGCGGCAGTCATGCCGGGAGTGGTAACGCGCCAGGAGGCGGGATGTAAAGACCGCTCGTTGTCGAAGGGTGGAAGCTGCGTCCGTCCGAGCAAGTCGGTCTTGACCAGAATCTTAAGAGTCGCCACACTCTCGCCCCAAACCTGCCGGCTTTCAAGACGAGAGCCGAAAGGAGGGTTCGTCCGCAGTATTGCAACGATCGAAGCCCAAGGAAACGGGGCGGTCGCTGCACCGGGCAAGGAGGCCTGGCGTCATGGGCGGCGGCATTCATCAAAGCGGCGTCAGTCTGCGGGCCTTGTTGCCCGAAGGGGAGATCGTCGGCGCCGGCGATGTTCGCGTCGGCCACGTCAGCTTCGATTCGCGCATGTGCCGCGATGGAGATCTATTTGCCGCGCTCCGCGGTCGTCGCGTCGACGGCCATGCGTATGTTGCCGAAGCAGTTCAGATGGGGGCGAAAGCCGTGCTCGCCTCGCAGCCGTTGCCGGGTTGTCCCGTGCCGGTTTGCTATGTTACGGATACCCACGCGGCGTACGCTCGGCTCTGCCAAGGCTTGGCGGGTAAGCCGGCGGAAAAACTCAAAACTATCGGTGTCGCCGGCGCTTTCGGCAAGACGACGACTTCGTATCTCATCGCATCGGCGCTGTCGGCGGGCGGACGCTTGCCCGGCCTGCTCACTTCGCTCGGCTATTGCGACGGTCGTGAAATATCCGATGCCCGCTGGACGACCCCTCCGGCGCACGTTGCCGCGGCGTGGCTCTCGCGCATGGTCGAAAACGAACGCACGCACGCGGTCGCTGAGATTTCCGGCCGTGGCCTACGCGAAAGTCGGCTAGCGGGCGTCGATCTCGATTGCCTTTGCGTCACCAACTGGCGCGGCGACGAACATAGCTCCGGCGGCGCCAAGGCTCGTCTGCTGGAGCAACTCCTGCCCGAAGGGGTGCTCGTCGTCAATGTGGACGACGCGGAATGCCGCGACCTTTGCGATCGCCATGACGGTCCGGTCGTGACGATCGGCATTGATCAACCCGCGGAAATTTCCGCGAGCATCGTCGAGCGCACCCGCTCCGAACAGACGCTGCTGCTTTCGTTCGGCCGAGAAGTGCTGCCGCTACGAACGACGTTGCACGGCACGCACAACGTCCTGAATTGTTTGCTGGCCGCAGCCGTCGGCTCGGTTTATGGAATTTCGCCGGCCGAGATCGTGCGCGGATTGGAAGAGGTTCGCGAGTTGCCGGGCCGGCTCGAGCGAATCGAATGCGGTCAGCCGTTCGGTGTGTTTGTCGACGAGGGACTCGCTCCCGATTCGCTCGGGGTCTGCTTGGAGTCGCTGCGAGAAACCGCCGCAGGGCGTTTGATTTGCGTGTTTAGCTCGTCGCCGTTGCACAGCCGTGCGAGCAGGTTGCGTTTGGCGAAGGCCGTTGAGCGTTGGTGCGACGTGGCCGTGTTGACGTCGTCTCCCGTCGTCGGCGAAGTGCAGGAGATCGGCGACGTGGCGAGGGCTTGGTCGGAATCGTCGCATTGCGAAGTCGTACTCGATCGGGCCGAGGCCGTACACCGCGCGTTGCGGGAAGCGCGCCCGGGAGATTGCGTGCTTATCGCGGGGCAGGGAAGCGGCACCTATCGCTTGGCCGACCGCGAGCAAGATTATTGGGATGATCGTCAGGTGGCGCGCGAAGTTCTCTACTCCTTGCCGCAGTCCGAAGCGCCGCGCAAGCGAGCGGCGTAGCGTCGCGTGATGAATGCGAGAGCACAGTCGAAACAATACATTAGATGAGGTGTCGTTGTCAGGCGACTGGTTTGCGGGAATCGGTCGTCGCCCTCCCTCCTGGGTTTGGAGCATACGCCTGACGTTGCGGCCTCTGGGTCGGTTGCAGCGGCAGGTGCTTCGCAACGATGCCTCATGACTGTCCGTCGGGGCGATCGCAAGATCGCCCCGACGGCAGGGATCACCGAGAGCCCGACGTTTCCGCAAGGGAACGTCGGGCTCGGTTGTTTTTCCGGTTGCGGCGCGAGGAACGGAATTCGCCGTCGCAATTTCCCCGCGAAAACGCGAGGTTTCGCAGCGACGGGGTTGTTCGTTTCCGTCCGACAACGTATAGAAATAGGCTCGTACGGCCGAGGACGTTGCGCCGTGCGAGCCCTAGATCGCAACGGCCCTGTTTTGGCGACGGCAATCCACGTTTAGCTATGGCATTCGACACCGGTCTTGAGCAGTACGTGCGGCGGCAAGTTCCGCTCGGCCCCTATACGTGGTTCCGTCTCGGCGGTCCCGCGGAGTACTTTGCCGAACCTGCTTCGCTGGAGCAGCTGCAGGCCGTCGTCAAGCGCGCTAAGTCCGAAGGCCTTGCCGTGCGGATGCTCGGCGGCGGTTCCAATCTGCTCGTCGGCGAAGCCGGCGTGTCCGGCGTGGTCGTGCATCTCTCGGCCCCCGCGTTTTGCGAAATGGCGCTTAGCGGTAAGAAGCTCCGCGCCGGAGCGGGTGAAAAACTCGGGCATGTCGTATCGAAGGCGGTTGCCGAAGGTTTGGCGGGCTTGGAATCGTTGGTCGGCATTCCCGGCACCATCGGTGGTGCGCTACGCGCCAACTCCGGCAGCCGCAGCGGCGACATCGGCCAGTGGACGGCACAAGCCACGGTGATGGACGACGCCGGCGAAATTCATATCCGCAGCCGCGAAGGGCTGGTGTTTGCATATCGCGAAAGCAGTCTCGATGAATTGGTGATTCTCTCGGCGGAGTTCGAGCTCGAATCGGAGGACCCCGAAGAACTCACCAAGCGGATGCAGAAGCAGTGGATTGTGAAGAAGGCCAAGACGCCGCTGGGGCATCAAGCAACCGGCTGCATCTTCAAGAACCCGCGCGGCATGAGCGCCGGCGACTTAATCGAACAGGCCGGTTTGAAGGGAGCCCGCGTCGGCGGCGCGGAAGTTTCCGATCGGCATGCCAACTTTATCGTCGCCGACGAAAAGGGGACGGCGCAGGATATCTTGCGTCTCATCGATCATATTCGCACGCGCGTACAAGAGCGCCTCGGTGTGGCGTTGGAGACGGAAATCCAAGTCTGGTAGCGTGCTCGGCTCGGTTTGTCGGCGGTAGAAGTGTGTTGAAGTTCGGACGCAAGGAGGCGGCCCCGAATGCGTAAGGAAACCAAATCTCGCGGACCCGGCGTGCCCATCTTAGGGCCGCTTTTCGGGCTGCTGTTCGGCCCGCGCATGCGCCCCATTCTCGCGATTGCCGCGGTACTGGTCGGCGGCGCGTATTGGACCTGGTCGCAAGTGCGCGACAAGGTGATCGCGGAGCCGCACTATCAGGTGTCGCTGGAAAACATCGTCGTGACGTCGCCTCCCGTATGGATCAAGGCCGACGTGAAGACCGAGGCTTTGCGCGATGCGAGCCTCGACACGCCGCTGTCGATTCTCGACGAGCAACTTGCCGAGCGACTTGCCAAGGCTTTTTCATTTCATCCGTGGGTGGCCGAAGTGCGCGAAGTGCGTAAGAGCGTGCCGGCCCGCGTGACGATCGATTTGGTGTATCGCCGACCGGTTTGCATGGTTGAGCTTCCCGACCGCTCGGGCCTGTATGCGGTCGATGCCGCGGCGTTTCTCCTGCCGAGTCGCGATTTTCTCGACGAACCGCAGAAGGCCGCGCAATATCCGCGGTTGGCCGGCATCACGAGCGTCAACGTCGGCCGAGTCGGCGTACGCTGGCCCGATCCTTTTGTGCAAGGCGGAGTGCTCATCGCCGCGGCCTTGGAAGAATCTTGGCATCGCTTAAATCTCGCGCGCATCGTGCCGGCCGACACTGCCGGCTTCGGCCCGTCGACGCCGCAATTCGAACTGGCGACGCGCAACGGGACACGCGTGCTCTGGGGCGCTCCGCCGGGGATGGAAACGTCGGGCGAAGCGACGGCGGCCGAGAAATTGGCGTCGCTTAATCGCTACATCGCCGACCACGGCACACTGGAAGGACGCGACGGGCCGCAGCGGATCGATGTGCGAGCTAAGGAAATCGTCGTACTGGCCGTGAAGAAGAAGGCCACGACGGCCGCCGCAGCAGGCACGGCCGGACCGGGTCGCAAGTAGCGTTGAGTCGCTGCGCGCGCTTCATAGCGACGGGCTACTCTTTCAACTCGCCGTCGATGTAAACACGTTCGCCGCGCCGTGGACGCACGAGCGCCGGCGCCGGGTTTTCGAGGATGTTGCAGTTCTGCAGGCCGACGGTTGCCGGGCCGTCGATGATGGTTTGAGCCTGGCCGTTGTCGCCGATCAGGCAGCCTTCGACGATCACTTGCGAACTACCGCCGACCGCGAGGCCGCAACGTCCGTTGCCGCGTAAGGTGAGTCCGGCGAGCGATACGTCGCGCGTGCCGTCGTGCACGTTGACGCCGTCGCGTTGGAAGCCTTGAATCGTAAGGTCGACGATCCGAACGTCGTGCACGTGGTAGAGCGTGATGCCGACCGGGAGTGCGGCATACGACATGGCGTACTCTCGCGGCAGCTTGCCGGCCGCGCATTGAAAGTAGGCGTAACCGGCGTGAGCGCACCACTCGCCGGCGGCCAATTGCGGCAAGCGCAGGTTGACGCGATCAACCGGCTTTTCCGGCGCGGGCTTTCCTTGGCGATCGAACATGCGCAAGTTGCCGCCGCCGGCGGGACGGAACCGATATAAGTCGCCGCGCACAGGTTCCCAATCGTCGTCGGGTACGAGCGCGGAGCCGTCGAGTACGGCGCCGTTTCCTTCGATGACGAACGGCAATGCGACGAAGCCGCTTTGATTGCCGCTCGATAGGCTGAGCGACTCCCGATAGGGGATGCCGGTGTTGGTGATGACGATCGTGTCGCCGGCTTTGGCGACTGCGAGAGCGCGAGCAATCGATCGCACCGGGCCGCCGACGTCGCTCGATTCCGGATACTGAGCGTTGGCCGTGTCGTCGCCGGCAACATTGCTGACGAACAAACGTCGCGCCGATGCTTCGTCGACGCAGTAGGTCGCCGCCGGCGCGAAAGTGCAGAGAATCAGAGCAATGCGAAAGGAATGCGACATGATGCTTCTCGGGGTGGAATGTCTCCCACCAAGTTTAGCATGCGGAAAATGGCCGATGGCGCCGGATTTTCCGGCGATTCAGGCTCCCAATCGGGCTCGCGACTCGACGCTCGCCTTAGGATGCCGGGCCGAACTTTTCGACGGCCAAGGCTTTGAGCGCTCGCAAATCGAGCTTTCCCGTACCGAGAACCGGCACAGATTCAACTTCGAGAAACGAATCGGTTCCGGGAATCCACAGGTTCGGCAGGCCGACGGCTTGAAGTTCCTTGACGATCGCGTCGGGCGCTTTGTCGAGCTTCGTATGGACGACGATAATCCGCTCCCCTTTGCGCGCGTCGGGCACGGCGGTGACCACGAGTTTGATTTCGTCGTCACCGGCACCGACGATCTTTTGCAGTTCTTCCTCAATCCGGACGTGCGGCACCATTTCGCCGGCGATCTTGGAGAACCGGCTCTCACGGCCGGTGATCTTGATGAAGCCTTCCTTGTCGATAATCGCGACGTCACCGGTTTGGTACCAGCCGTCGCGGACGACTTGCGAGGTCTTCTCCGGTTGATGGAGGTACCCCAGCATGACGTTCGGGCCTTTGATCCAAAGCATGCCGGGCTGTTCGGCGCCCAGCTCCGCGCCGGTATCGAGATCGGTAATCTTCGCAGCCACGCCGGGAACCGGACGACCTACGGTCCCTTCCTTCGACGTCGGCTGTTCTTGTTTCGGAGCACGACTGAGCGGCACGTTTACCGACACGAGCGGCGACAGCTCCGTGCAGCCATAACCTTCGGCGGGACGAACGCCGAACTGCTTCTCAAACGCTTCGGCCAAATCTAGCGGCATCCTTTCCGCGCCGACGACGGCGACATCCAACATCTTGAACTGTTCCTTCGTGCAACGCTTCAGATACGAGCGTAGGAAGGTGGGCGTAGCGAGCAAAATGGTGACGCCGTGCTTCTCGCAAAGGTCGCCGATCTGTCGGGCGTCGAGCGGCGAAAAATGGTACGCCCCTTTCGGCGGCAGCGTCAGAATGGTCCACAACGTGACCGTAAAGCCGAACGAGTGAAAGAAGGGGAGGATGCCCGCGATGACGTCGGTTTCGCGGAGGTAGACGACTTGATTGATGGCCGTGACGTTCGAGCCGATGTTGTCGAACGTCAGCATCACACCCTTCGGCTCGCCCGTGCTGCCTGAAGTGAAGATGATCGTGAGGACGTCGTCGGGCTGGAGTTCTAAAAGCCCAAACATGCGCTCGAGCAGAAATACCGGCACGACGTGGGCCTGCAGCGCCGCGACGATCTTGTCCGACGTCGTGACGCGGTCTTTGAAGTCTTCGAGGTAGACGAGCTCGGCATCGAGCTTAAGGCCGCACTTCTCCATCACGCGACGGCTGGTGAGCACATGCCGAATGCCGGCCTGCCGAATGCAGGAGTTCATCACTTCCGACGTCACGGTGTAATTCAAGTTTACCGAAACGCGTTTCGAGATCGCCACCGCGGAGTTCGCCAACACGGCCCCGACCGACGGGGGCAGCAAGATGCCGACATGGCGTTCGTCCGGCGACAATATTTCGCGCTCAAGAATCCGCTTGAGGATGATCGTGCGCAACAGCAGCGAGCCGCCGTTCATTTCGCCGCCCGTGCTGTCGGCGACTTTCGAACGGCCTCGGCTTTTGCGACACTCGCGAAGGAACTTGCGCGTGAGATTCATAGTTTTGTGCTTACGACTCCGGGCCGCCTCGAGACCAAGCATTTCCACCGCGCGACGTACCGGTGCGACATCGGTAACGTTTTGCATCGGCTCTCCGTAGTGGACGCCGAGCTCACCACGCCAACCGTGCGGACGCTTCCAGAAGAATCTTCCGCCCGAGTAGCTGAAGATCGTGTCCCACAGGTTGTCGAGGTAGACGGGAATCACCGGAGCGCCGGTATCTTTGAGAATCTTCAGGAGGCCGGGCTGGAATTGCAATAGTTGTCCGGTGCGCGAGAGGACCCCTTCCGCGAACACGCAGACAAGTTCGCCCGCCTTGACCGCCTCGCGCGCTTGGCGGATGGCTTCCACTGCCTGACGCGTGCCGGGCACGATGGGAATGACGCGTGTAAATCGGGAAAACCAGCCGACCGCAGGGCTTTGCACGTAATCGGCGTAAGCGAGCATACGCGGCGAGCGCGGGCAAGTGATGCCGATGAGCAGGCCGTCGATCCACGAGAGATGGTTGCAAATGAGCAACGCGCCGGAATCTTGGGGAAGGTTTTCACGGCCGTAGGCGCGAATCTTGTAGAAACAACGAAACAACGTGCCGAAGCATACCCGGGCCACTTTCGCGAAGCTAAACACCAACCCGCAGACGGCCGCCGGCAACGACACGATGCCTGCGGTAAGGAAGACGCCGCGCGGCGAGAGGAGCGGCTCCCGCAGGAACATGCCGGGCGAAAGCGTCAGATAGAACAAGCCGGTCGCCGCGAGCATCGCAAAAAACGCGACAAAGTTGTTCGCCGCGAGCATCGTGCCCCGTTTCTCCACGGGGCTGCGGTATTGGATATACGAATAAAGCGGAACATTGATCATGCCGCCCCCGGCACCGAGCCCGAACAGTGCGACGGCCGTGGCGTAAAACGATTCGTTGGTCCAGTAGAGCGCGATGCTCGAGACGGAAAACAAGAAGCCCGCGGGCGCCACGAGTCCGACTTCAATCAGACCGGCGGAAAGCAGCCCCGCGGCGGCGCTTCCCACGCCCGCACCTAAGGCGAGAATGCCGAGCAGAATCGACGTGTCCGCCTTCGAGACGTGCAGCACGGTTTCGCCGTAGGTAAACATCGTCAGCTGCGCGAGCGTACCGAGCGACCAATAGAAGGCGTAGGTGATGACGACGAGCGTCATGCCGCGGCTACTGCGCAATGTGCGCACGTCGTTGATCATCGTGCGCGGGAAGTTCCACGACAACTCGACCGACGCGTCGGCCGCGGGCAGCCGCTTGACGAACATCGCCGAAAGGATGCCCGCCAGAGCGATGCTTCCCATCGTCCCGGCCATCAGATGCCAACGGGCGTCGTGCACCGGCGCTTCCGAGGCGGGAAACGTCAATTCATACAGTCGGCCCGAGTAGGCGAACCCGAGAATGAGCGCGAAGATCGTGGCGACGCCGATCGCGGCGTTCGCGGCCGAGATCCTTTCGACCTTCACCATGTCGGGTATCGAACCAAGCTTCGACGGATTGCAAAGTGCCAGCGTTGCAGCGAACCAGAAGGCCACCAAACAAATGGCTTCCGGCCTGCGGCTATGCAGCGCCAGCATCAAACCGCCGACGCAGAGCAGTTCCGAGACTTTGCAAACGAGCAGCACGCGTTGTTTCGAAAACCGGTCGGCGAAGAAGCCCGCTAGCGGCGAAAGGACGATCCAGGCCACGAGAAAGCAGATCGCCGGCAGCGCGATGGCCATGGCCTGCATCTTCATCGGCAGCAGCGATTTAACCGCTTCCGGCAGGACGACGCGCATCGTGGCGTCGTTGAGCGCGCCGAGAAACTGGGTCACCAGCAGCGCGATGAAGCTTCCCGTGATAAAGCCGCGCGTACTCTCGCCGGAAATCGGGAGCGCTGCGCTGGCCGTGGGTGGCGTCATGCCGGTCTCGGAGGTCGATCGTGGCGGGGCCGGTTGCCGGAGTGGGCGAGATGGGCGGGCTGTAAAAACGCCCCTCCGGCGGAGTTATGCGAACACTCTAAATGGGCTGCCCCGAAGCGTCAACGCACATGTGCCGATTCCCCTCTCCAGGCTGACGCGACTCGTCTTTTCGCGCAATTCCGCTTTCGCTAGACTTCCGCCGCACTGCTGCCGCGAACCGTGGCAGCGGCGGCCCTTTCGACGGCGTCTCGCCGTCTTGCTCGCAGCTTTTTCGGAGAATCGTGATGAAGGGATTCGGACCGTTCTTAACCGGCGTAATCGTCGGCGGCCTGGCCGTGTTTGCCTCGCTTTCGTACCACTTCATCCGCACCAACGACGGCGTGGAACTCGTGCCCAAGCAATCGCCCGTGTTTACGGAAACGTATGTCGATGCGCGGAATTTCACACCCGCTCAATGGGCCGAACACAAATCGCTCGTAGCCGCGATCACGCGCGCCAACAAGTTGGAAAAGATCGTCGGCGGACAAATGGGCGATCAAATCGGCGACCAAATGCACCAGGCCGTGCAAGGCTTCACCGAGCAGTTTGGCAACGCCCCGATGAATCCGCAGCGCTAGCCGTTGCGGACGGCCGGTTGTAACCGGTGGAAGAATGGGCGCAGTGCCGCCGTTACAACCGCTACCGTCGCTAAACCGACGCGGCGGCTCAAACGCCGGGGCTGCCGACGCCGATGAGGCATGATGCCCGAGGCTCGTCGGCGCGCTCCGCGCCCACGGTCTCTCCAATGCGTCGGGAGCATCGCGCCGTGGAATTGAATCGCTACCACTACTTTATCGCGGGCGTCATCGTCCTGCTGATTGGTATTCAGTTGCGAATGGTCGAGTCGTACGTGCTCAACGAAGATACGACCCGCTGGCTGTTGGAACAGTCGGACGATCCGACCCACCAAGTCGTCAAGCAGGCGGCCCAGATGATGCCCGCCGTGGGTCCGCTGCCGCGAAAGACCGTAGTGCCGCCGCAATGGATCGGTTGGGCCGCGATTTCGCTCGGCTCCGTGCTCATTCTGCACAGCCTCGCGTTGCCGAAGCCCTCCGGGTAGCAGGCAGGCTCGCGAGCAGTCGCCTGCTCGGCGGGCGTGCTACCGTGCGTCGAACGCCGACTCGCGATGGCCGCGCCCCGTGGTTTCGGTCGGCAGGAATCGCGTGCCGAACGCTTGTTGCACCCGTTCACGCACCGGCGAGAAGCCTTGCAAAGTGAGGCCGTCTTTGCTGGCCTCGAAGGTGCCTTGGCCCGGCACGCTAAACCGCACGTGAGCCAGTGCGAATCGCCCGGCGACGGTGTTGAAGTCGGGATGCACGCCTTGGAAATCGAGGCGCAGGCGGATCGTGCCCCGACCGAAATCGGCGGCAGTCACCTGGCGTGTCCAGTTGGCCAGCATGGGAAACGCGTTGCCTCGCGAAAGTGGCGGCAAGCGTTCGCCGAAAAGTTCTATGGTGAGCGTGCCGTCCGCCGGAATCGTCTCTCCGGAGGCGTTGAGGGCTTCGAGGTCGAGCACCAGGCCGTCGGCTTCCACGTCGGCGTCCCAGTTCGCGAGATAGGCGTCGATTTCGATCCACCGGACCGTTTCGTCCGGAGCCATCGCGTACTCCACAGGCTCTTTGGCGACGTGCCAGAGCTGCAATCCCGCGGCCCGGTTAGCGGCAGGTGCGGCAGGCGGTACTTTAGTAACGTAGCTTGGTTCGGCCGCGTTTTGCGACGCCCGCAACCTCTCGGCTTCGGCGATGAGCGATTCGCCGGCAACGGCGACGCCCGAGCGCGAAATGCCACGGATGGAAGACCAGACGATCGGTCGTTCGATCCTCACGCCGTCGCGCCCGCTCGAAATCCAAAGTCGTTGGGGGTCGGTCTTCGCGTCGAGCACGCCGTAAAAGGTTCGGCCGCTCCGCACGGTCACCGTCAGTGAATCGTCGGCAGCCCGAGCGACTTCTGTCGTGGCGGTCGCTCCGCAGCCGATCAGCGCCGACACGATCAGCCGCCAAGCGAGCTGCGTGGTTGAACGACGAAATGTGAGCGGCCGACTTTGCACGGGATGCGACTCCGGTAAGAAGCGGAAGCTGTACCGAAGGCAAGGGTTGTGCCGCGTCGAGGTCGGCCCGCGCTCCATTACGCGCAACGCCCGTAAAACGCAAGAAATGGGCCCGTTTGCCTCCTGAGTCCGTTCGCCGGGCGCACGTCGCCGTGGGGACTTTCGGCAACTCGCATGTTGCCGAAACGCAACTCTCCCGCAAGCCCGACATACGGCTATGCCGACGACACTTGATGACATTGCGGAGCAACGGTTGCCATTGCCGAGCACGGCGTAATCCGGCTGCGCACGTAGCCTGCGGACGATACGGCAGTAATCGCGGAGTAGTACGACGATGACACGGTTCCAAGGTTGGCGTTTGCTACGAACGGCCTGTGCGGCTGTGTCCCTGCTGTACGGCGCGGCCATCGGCAAAGCGGCCGCGCCGGATACGGCCGTCGTCCCCACGCCGACGCCGTCCGCCGGTGCTCCGTCCGCCGGCGGCGCTTCACCGCGACCATCGATGCCTTGGACGGTTCCGCCGCAGCGCAACTCGCTCCTGGAGCCCCGGCCGGGCGACGTCGGAACGTCCCCCTCGTCGCCGAGCGCCGGCCGAGAAGTGCCGCACGCCATGCCCGAGATCGACCTCGACGACCTCACGCCCGGCGCGCCGCAACCACTGCGTTTTGCAGGCCGCAACGGCGCGGTGCTCGACAACGGCGCCAAAGGGATCCGCCAGCGCGAAGGGGCGCGGATCGTGGAACGTCGCGGGCGCTTCGAAGTGCACGGCGATCGCGTGATCTTTTTCGCGCAAGAGCCCGACGCGCACTACGTCGTGCTGGAGAATCTGGCGCTCGAGCGCGTGGCCCGAGTTGTCGAGGAGTCCGGGCCGCAGCTCCTGTGGAGCGTCAGCGGCACGCTTTCGGAGTATCGGTCGTCGAACTACCTGATGATTTCGCGGGCCATGGTGAAGTCGGCCCCTGCCCACGGCGAGCCGGGGCGCTTGTCCGATCCGACGGCCCAGTCGCTGCCTGTGGGCCCCGCCTTAGGCAGCCCGCAAATCGCTCCGACATTCGGCCCCGCGCTCACGCCGGCTCCCGCGGCAGCCGCACCGCGCCGCAGCGTTCGCTAAATGGCAGCCGCCGTGCGTTCGCACGGGCGTGAGCCGGTACGGGTTTTCGCCCGCGGGGCCGACATCGAGTCGCGGCGGGACACACTCGCGTCAAAACTCCTTGCAGCCCCCCGGGGTGCGGTGTATCATCGGACGCACCATAGAGTTACGGCACGACAACACGTGTGCTTGCGATTCGCGAGTCGTCGTCTCTGCGGCGGTGCCGTCGGTTGCCAAGCTCGAATCTTTTTTTTCCGCATATCGCGCTACAATAAATACATTGCAGGGAAGTTGCTCCATGAGCGGCAATCGTCGTTTGGAAGTTTCGGAAGTCGGCGACGTCACGGTCGTACGGTTCGTTGACCGCAAGATTCTCGACGTGACGAACATTCACGAGCTCGGCCGCGAGCTTTTTGCTTTGGTCGAAGAACAGAACCGAAAGAAGCTCTTGTTGAACTTTACGACCGTGGAGTTTCTCTCCAGCGAAACGCTCGGCGAATTGATCAAGCTTGAGAAGAAGGTGAAGCAGCACACCGGACGCCTGATGCTCACCAACATCAAGCCGGAGATTTACGAAGTATTCGCGATCACCCGGCTCAATAAGTTGTTTGACATTCGGGACGAAGAAGCCGAAGCGCTGGCCGCCTTTTCGGCCTAGCGTCGCCGCCGTTGTGTCTTCCGTGCCGTCTTTACGTTGTTGGTTTGTTCCCCAGGTTTTTGGCGTCCTTTTCCCGTTTTCGCACCCGCCCGAGCCGGCCCGATGTCGATGTCGCTCGATGAATGGATATGGCAGCTTGAGGAATCGTTTCCGAGTCGCACCGCCGACGCGAAGCGATTGCTCGAGAGCGTATTAGCGCGGCTCGAAGGGGAGAACTGGTACCCGCACGACATCTTCGGCATTCACCTCGCTTTGGAAGAGGCGCTGGTGAACGCCGTGAAGCACGGCAATAAGTTCGACGAAGCCAAACAGGTGCACTTCGTCGTTCGGCTCTCCCCCGAGAAGCTCTACGTGCAAGTCCGCGACGAAGGCCCCGGCTTCAAGATCGAAGAAGTTCCCGACTGCACGGAAGACGAGAATCTCGAAAAGTGCTCCGGCCGGGGAATCATGCTGATGCGCAACTTCATGTCGCGCGTCGACTACAACGAAAACGGCAACATGGTCACGATGGAAAAGAGCCGCAAGCGGGCGTAGACTTCGCCCGGCCGCTCATCACTCATCACCCGCCACTCATCACTTTCCCCTTCGAAACGCCGTAGAATCCGCTGCCGGCGCGCCAATAACGGGCCTTGCCGCATTCTTGGGTTTCTATTATTCTTGGGAGTCTACTACCTTCCCCGATAGCTCAGTTGGTAGAGCGCGCGACTGTTAATCGCAAGGTCCTAGGTTCGAGCCCTAGTCGGGGAGCTTTTCTCACGTAAGTCATCGCCAGGCCTCGCATTTTAAGAGAATTGCGAGGCCTTCTTCGTGCGCCGTCTCCGCTGTGGGATGCGACCCGCCTCGGGATTCAATGAATCGCGAGGCGAGCGGGCGAACGGTGCGGTCGCCGGTCAGGCCGCTTCGAATGCCATCTTCATGCCGGGCGCGAAGTTCCCTCGCGCCTGCGACATTGTAATTCCCCCGGCGGCGATTTCTCTCAGGTTTCGTTTGACGACGGAGACTATGAGCAAGGGAACGATGCGCGAAGAGATCGACAGGTTGTTGAGTCGTGCCGACCAATGGGTATTTTGCCCGCGCGAAAAGTCGTCGACCAATCGTCAACGTCCGTTAGGGCGTCGGCGCACGCTTCTGAAAATTCCCGGCGCGATGTCGTGCGGCGAAACTCGGCTCGCGAAACAGGGCGCTTCGCTTAGCGCAGGAAGCCGAGCGCCAGGAGCGCTACCAGCGCCACGTTGTAGCCGCTGATCGTCAGCAACGGTAGCGCGCACACGGCCGCCTGCGTGTCGAACCTGCGTCGAATCAAGGCGCCGCCGCACAGCGCTGCGCCGAGCGCGACGCCCAGCGGAATCATTACCAGCAAATCGCCGAGTTGATCGGCTCCGAAGGTTGCAGTCGGCATCGACATTCCATTTGGCAAGTGAACTCAAGTGGGACCGTCCATGTCGTGAGTTTGTACGGCGGAGCCGCGTCGCGTAATGACTCCGGGATAACTCGTTTAATACGACTTGAGCTAAGCCATACCGCGATGGAACTAAGTGCACTCACTATTGCGGGGTGAGGGTGTAAAAGCGGAACTTTCGATGCACATCTTTCGCAGAGGGGGACGCGCGAACTACCGTACGTGAAATCAACGCGAAATACGTGGGAGCAAGAATGAGCGACACAAACCAGACGAGATCGGCTCACGATTCCGCCACGAGCGAAGAACATGAATCTCACGCCGAAGAATTCGGTACGCTTCTAGAACTGGACGCGTGGAAGCTTTGCTTCGTCGGTGCTTGGTTTCTGATGATTGCCTTCCTCGTGGTGCAGCAAGTTGCGAAGGCCTTCGTGGTCACTCTATGAATTGGTCGCGGGCCGACGAGCGCCGGTCGTCGTTTTGATCTGCTCACTCGTTCCAACCGCGCGCGGCGCGGAGCGACTCATTCGACAGAGATTGGCGCGTCTTGAAGAACTCTTGCCACGGGTCGGATTTCAAACGCTTCAGTCGGGCCGGCACATTGGCCACGGTGAACTGGGCGGGGCCGCGCAGTCGGCCGAGTTCCTCCCAGGCGACGGGCGTTGCGACCGGGGCACCGGCGCGATTGCGCGTGGAGTAGCTCGCCACGGAAGTCGCCCCCCGTTGGTTGCGCAAATAGTCGATAAATATCTTCCGTTTACGCAAGTCTTTCGACATCGTGCTCACATACGTGTCGGACTTGTGTCGTGCCATACCGAATGCGATATCGTGGGCAAACGTCTTCACTTGCTCCCAAGTGTTGCGGCCCGTGAGCGGCACGACGACGTGCAGGCCTTTGCCGCCGGAGGTCCGCACAAACGATTGCAGGCCGAGTTCCTCGAGCACGACTCGTAGTTCACGGGCCGCGCTGCGAACGCCGCTCCACGCGACGCCCGGCCCGGGATCGAGATCGAACACGATCTGATCGGGCGTTTCGAGCCGAGGCTTTTTCGAACCCCACGGATGAAACTCCAAGGCCCCCACTTGGACGAGCGCCACGAGTCCCGCGACGTCGTCGATCATCACATAGTCTTGCTTGCCGGAATCAATGCGCACCGCCACTTTGCCCACCTGCGCAGGAAGCGTGTTCTTCCAGTTCTTTTGGAAGAAACACTCGCCCGACTGTCCTTCGGGGCAGCGAACGATGGTGAGCGGACGCTCGGTAACATACGGCAAGATCCAATCGGCCACGGCCTCGTAATATTGTGCGACGTCGCGCTTTGTGAGTTTCGCATCGGGATAAAGGATGCGATCGGGGTGCGTCAGCCGCACGCCGGCGACCTCCACTGCTTCGTTTTGGGCGGATATGCGCTGCGCGGATTTTCGCAGCATCGAGTTTCGCGTCGATGACCTCGCGGCCGCCGCTTGTCGTAGCTCCGCCCGCGGCTTGCGTACGCTTTTCACTTCTCGCACCACGTCCAACGCCTCCTTGTCTTCTCGCAACCCTTGGAACGACGGATGACGCAGGGCGCCGTCTTCGGTCCATTCGGTAAATTCGATTTCGGCCACGAGTTTCGGCTCGACCCACGTCGGTTTACCGCGTGTCGCCTCGACGGGCGGCGAAGCAAACGGACATTCGTCCGTCGCTAAGTCATCCAGTTGGCGCTTGAGCACATTGAGGGTCGCAGTGTTGAAGCCGGTGCCCACCTTGCCGCAATAGCGGAGCGCGCCGCGGTCGTCGAAGTAGCCCAAGAAGAGCGCGCCGAAGCCGGTTCGCGAGCCGCCGGGCCGCGTGTACCCGCCGATCACAAATTCTTGTCGGCCGGAGCATTTCACTTTGAGCCAATTCGGCGAACGGCGCGATGCATACGGCGCATCGCGCCGCTTGCAGACGATGCCTTCCAAACCGCGGCGGCAAACCGTGTTCAGAAATTCGGCGCCGTCCCCTTCCAAATGTTCGCTCAGTCGAATCGGGCCGGTCTGCGATCGTGCATGCTCTTTAACCAAGCTTGCCAACTGCTCCTTGCGCTGCTCTAGCGGAACTTCGCGCAGATCGTACCCGGCGAAGAACGGTAGATCGAAGGCGTAGAAGATGAGGCTGTTTTGCGAGCCGTTGCGAATGGCGTTTTGGAGTTTCTGAAAGTTGGAAGCTCCGGCGTCGTCGAGTGCGACGAGTTCGCCGTCCATGATGCCGTCGAACTTCCACTCCTGGAGCAGCTCCGCAATGCGGGGAAATTTGCGGGTCCAGTCTTTCCCGTTGCGCGTGAGGAGCCGCACGCGCGTGCCGTCGCCGAAGGCGAGGAGACGATAGCCGTCGAACTTGAGTTCGTGCAGCCATTGGTCACCGTCGGGAGCCGCCGTGGCGAGCGTGGCCAACTGCGGCGCGAGCGTTTTTGGAGCCCGGTGTTTCTTGGCTCCCCGGAGCAACTCGACTCTCGACGATCGCTCGGGTTTGACTTTCTTCGATGATTGCTTCTTGCGATTTGCCTTCGGCTGCTCGACTTCGCCCGTTTTGCCCCACACTCGATCGGACTGAGCGGCGATTTGTTCCATCGTCCGCCCCGTCGCTACGCTGCGATCTTCGCGCTCCAGCAAGCCGTGTTCGTCGCCGCGGAGGGCCGAGTCGTCGCTCCGTTTCATCAGCAGCCATTGGGCGCGGCCGCGTTCGGTCTTCATTCGCGCGAGGGTCCATTCGCCGGAGAGTTTTTCGCCCTGCAAGCGGAAATGCAGGCGGCCCGCCTTGTAGTCGCGCGCCGCATTGCCGAGGCATTCCCAGGTTCCATGATCCCAGAGCATCACGGTGCCGCCGCCGTACTCGCCGGCCGGAATGATCCCTTCGAAACCGCCATACTCGACCGGATGGTCTTCCACCTCTACGGCCAACGCCCGCACGCCGGGGTCAAGGCTCGGACCCTTCGGCACGGCCCAACTCTTGAGAACCCCGTCGAGCTCGAGTCGAAAGTCGTAGTGCAGGTGACTCGCGGCGTGTTTCTGCACGACGAACGAGTTGCCGTGTTTGGCGGGCCGCTTCGCGCCCGACGGCTCGGCCGTTTTGCGGAAATCGCGTTTGCGGCGGTACTTGGCGAGCGACATGGCAAAGAGGCGGAGTTTGGGCGAATCACGAGGTCGGCAAGAGTTCGCAAAGGCGACGGTCTACGAAACTTTGCGCTTCTTCGCCTTCGGCTTCGGTTTGCGATGGTGCGAAGCCGCGTGCGGCAGACGAACGGTCGCCGGGCGCTTGGAAGAGCGCGCGGCAGGAGCTCGTTTGCCCGACTTGGCGACGCTCTTTTTGAGGGCGTCCATCAAGTTGATGATCGGCGCCTCGTCGTCGTCGGCCTCGCTCTCGATCACCTCCTCGTCGGCGACCTTGGTCTCAATCGCCTTGGAGATCTTCTTGCGTTCCGTGTCCTCGTACTTCGACCAGTCGACGTCGTCGACGCTCAATTCTCCGACGAGCCGCTTGGCGAGCCGTAGTTCTTGCGCATTGGCATGCGCCGACGGGGCATCGTCTTGAAAGTCCTCCGGCGTGCGCAATTGCTTGGGATATCGCAGTACCGACATCGTCAGCAGATGCCCCTGCGGACGGATCAACAAAAGGCGATTGCGTCGCCAGAGCACGGCCTCGGCCACCGCGCAATGGTCTTCGTCTTGCATCGCTTTGCACAGCAAGGCGTAGCTTTTGCTCCCCGCATCGCCGTCGGGCAAGAGGTAATACGAACTCCCTTCAAACAACAGCGGATCGATGCTCGCGAGCGGGACGAAGTTCTCAATGTCGATCGATTTGTCCGATTTCGTCTCGCCTTCCTTCTTCTTCACGTCGTCCATTTCGACGTACTTTCCCTTTTCGTACTCGTAGGCCGAGATAATCTCATCGTTCGGCACCTCGCCATGTACCGGGCAGACCTTCTTATACCGAATGCGGCTGTGACACTTCTTGTGAAGCTGGTGAAACGAGAAATCGCGCTGTTCGCTCGCTTCAGCCGGGAAGGCTTGCACGGGCACCGTCACCAAGCTGAGACGGATGAAACCTGACCAGGTAGGACGCGGCATGGTAGTGAACTCTTGTTCCAATGCCCCGTCCTAGGGCTTAGCTCCGGTGTAGAATCGCGGTAAATCACCGCCCTGCGAGATAGCAATGCAAGCGTAGTGCCGGCGGGTGCGAAATGAGGGACGCCCCTAAAGGGGCGCGATGTTGCCGCGGCGAGCTCTGCAAAGTTGTAGGCACCTTCCGTGTGCCGTCGGGTGCTGAAACGAAAACGCCTTCAGCTATTGCGATCGACGCCGAGCAAAATAGCCAAAAGCGACGTGCTGCCGCGGGCTACGGCACACGGAGTGTGCCTACTACATTTCGCGCTCGGTAGGCCGTACGCTGCGCTTTGGCGGGCAGGTATGATGGATGCCGCGGCTGCGCCCGCTTTGGATTTTGGGAACTCGCGTAGATTATTCAGGATATCGCTCCATGAAGTACCTCGTTGTCGTCCGCCGCGTCGTTCTTTGTTCGCTTCTGCTCGGTGGATGGTTCGTCGGCGGTTCGTGGTCGAGTGCCGACGCGGCCGATGCGCCGAAGCCGATTCGCGCGCTACTTGTCACCGGCGGTTGTTGCCACGATTACGAGGCTCAAAAAAAGATCATTTCCGAAGGGGTCAGCGCTCGAGCGAATGTCGAGTGGACCATCGTACACGAAGGGAAAGACCGCACCGATCGGGTGAGCATCTATGCCAAGCCGGATTGGGCGAAGGGATACGACGTCGTCGTGCACAACGAGTGCTACGGGGCGATTGAAGACGTGCCGTACGTCGAGCGCATCGCTCGGCCGCACTTCGAAGGGGTGCCCGCCGTGATGTTGCATTGCTCGACGCACAGTTATCGCGCGGCCAAGACCGACGAATGGCGACAAGCGGTCGGGCAGTCGTCGATGAGCCATGAAAAGTCGCGCGATCTGGAGGTGAAAGTCACGGCGCTCGAGCATCCGGTGATGATCGGTTTTCCCAAAGTGTGGCGCGATCCGACGGATGAGCTGTATAAGAATGCGAAGCTCTGGCCAAACTTGGTGCCGCTGGCCATGGCCTACGGCGTCGAAACGAAGCAAGACCATGTGGTGATTTGGACGAACACCTACGGCAAAGGGCGCATCTTCGGCACGACGCTGGGGCACACCAACGCGACGATGGAAGACCCCGTGTATCTCGACCTCGTGACGCGCGGCCTACTCTGGGCCTGCGAAAAGCTCGACGAAAACGGCAAGCCAGCCCCCGGCTATGGTCCGAGCGAAGCGTCGAAGTGAGATTGCGAGCCACTTACGCAAGCCGATCCAACTCGCTCATGATCCGGTCGTAGTTTTCGGCCTCGGCGGTGCCGGCGAATTCGCGTTCGTTCTTCCAGGCCGCGAGGTTGAGCCGCATAAAGAGGTCGGCCCCCAGGGCGGTCATAAACATCGAACGGCTGAGCACCTCCAGCAAGAACTCGACGACGTCGAGCGGCACCAGCAGCGAATGATCGGGATCGACGCCGAGCAAACGCATCCCCGCCCACTCGCGAGTCGCCAGGAACGTCACCAGCAGAATGCCCGCGACGCCGGTCATCGCGCCGACGATGCGCTGGACGCCTCGGATGCGCCGGTAATCTTCGTCCGTCGAAATAGACTTCGTGAACAGGCGTCCCCACACCACGTAAGTCAGCGGAGCCGAGAGAAATAGCAGCATCCCGCTGAAGAAGAGCGGATGCGTGTCGAATTGGTTGATGGCGACGAACACCACCAAGAGAAATAGCGCGTAGAACGGCGACGCCATCACGAGGAAGAACCCGGGAAGCATCGACTGCGGGAGCAACATTTTTACGCGAATGCAGGCCCGTTGCACGCCGGGCACCAGCGACAAGACGGTCGGCAGCAGCGTCGCCAAATAGGCCGCCCCTTCGACGAGGCCTTCCGCCATACTGCCGAAATACTCCAGCGGTTGCTTCTGCCGATCGTACACCGGCTCGACATAGCCCCACCAACTCCAAGGGCAGAGCGCAATGAGCATGGGAGTAAGAAACGCGAAGGCGAACGCCGCGACCATGATTCCGAAGGTGAACTGAAAACGGGTCCAAAAGAGGACGACCGCGGCCGCCGCCGCCGGCAGAATGTATAAGGCAATGAGTTCGACGGCGTCGGTAAATTGCCCAAACGCGGTCTGCGGCTCCCGCGGCTCGGCAGCGATAATTTCTTCTTCTTCCGTCGTGTCGGGTTCCGTAATGGCAACGCCGACTTTCACTTCGTCGCTCTCACCATCCTCGCTCTCGTCTGTCTCTTCCTCTTCCATAGCGGCTGCCGTCGCCGGATGAAGATATCCCTCCAAGAGTTCGACGGCGTCGAATTCCTCCTCCTCTTCCTCCGTGTAAGTGCGATACGTCGCCACGCCGGCGCTGAGCAGCGTGGTAAACACGACGAAGACCATCAGGCTGCGCCGCCACGCCAAATAGTTGCAAACGGTCGGCTGCTCGATGCCGCGGGCCGCGAGTGCGGCTGCTTCTTGCTCGCCGACCGGAACCTTGTGCGGGTTCACCGCGAAAGCTCGGCGAATATCGTCAATCAAAAACATGAGTTGCCGCCCCTAAACAATCGCTTCCTATGGGAAGAGCCGTGCCTGTGAATACGCGCGCCTTGGCGAAGCTAGCATACTTAACGACGTGCTCCATTTGCGACCAGGAACATCGGGAAACTCGATCCGAAGCGCGAAATTCGACCGAGCGCACGACTAGCCGAGGTCGGCGTATAAGGTAACAAAGCCGTCGCGTCTGCGCTCGGGGGGATACGCCGGGACTATCCCTCGCCAAACGATCCGTCGAACTTCCAAGAATTACGGAGATTCCGATGCTTGCCGACCGTCGTCACTTCCTGCAGCAGCTTTCCGCGCTCATCGCCCTGGGAGCCTGCGGCGGCCCCGGGTCTTTTAAGGTCTACGGCGCCGAGTCGGAGATTCCGCTTGGCCCCAATGCCGACCTCGGCGGTCGGCTCTTGATGCCGGCCGGCGACGCTTGGAATCGCGACGTTTCCGGCGAAGAAGTCGACCCGAATAGCGACGCCCTCATCGAATCGATCGGGGCGGATAAGCCGCTCCACGAAGACTTCGGTGCGTTCTGGGAAGACGCGCCGCTGGGGATTCAATACCACGTCGTATCGGGCGATCAACCGCGCGTGCCGGTCACGTTCGACGAAGCTGCCGAAGAAAGCGATCCGGGCCCGTACCCGATTCCGCCCGACGTCGTGATCGAAGGAGGTCCCAACGGCGACGGCGACCGGCACGTCATCGTGCTCGATCGCGACAATATGAAGGTATACGAGCTCTTCAACGCGTCGACCGAAGACGGCGGCAAGAGTTGGCGCGCCGGGAGCGGTGCGATCTTCGACTTAAAGAAGCCGAAGCCGCGTCCGGCAGGCTGGACCAGCGCCGACGCCGCCGGATTGCCGATTCTGCCCGGGCTGGCGCGGTACGACGAAATCGTCGGTGCCGGAGAACTGCGACATGCCTTGCGTTTCACGGTGTCGAAGACGCGACATGCCTACATTCCGCCGGCTCGGCACTATGCGAGCGACGAAACCGATCCGAGCCTGCCGCCGATGGGAATGCGCGTACGATTGAAGGCCGACTTCGACGTATCGGGCTTCGAAGGCCCGGCGCGCGTGATCGTCGACGGGCTCAAGAAGTACGGCATGATCCTCGCCGACAACGGCAGCGACTGGTTCGTGAGCGGCGCGCACGACCCGCGCTGGGTCCAAGACGAACTCGTCCCGCTCCGCCAAATCAAAGGTTCCGACTTTGAAGTGGTGAAGATGAAGGGACTCGTCACGCGGTAGGCGTCTCGGCGTCGACCACGGTTAATCGACGACGATGATGCCGATTTGATCGCGACCGTCCCCATCCCAATCGCCGACGACGGGAACATCATTCTCGTCGCCGAACCGGTAGGAACGATCGTCGTCTCCCAATCGCTGATCGCCGGTAGTGTCGAGGTGCCAGAAGCCGCGTCGATAAATGCCTAGTTCGTCGGTGCCGTCGAGATTGAAGTCGCCGACGATCGGCAAGTCGCCGACTTGGCCGAGTGAAACCGATTGGTCGGCTACGCTCGGGCGTCCATCGCAGTCGATGTCGAGTAGCCACGTGCCGTCGTGAAACGTTCCGATCGACTCGGCGCCGGTGCCGCGCCAGTCGCCGACGACCGGCAAATGGTCCGCGCGACCGAAATGAAATACGCTCGCCTTATTCTCTTGGCGAAGGCAAGTGCCGGAGGTGCAAATCAATAGGTCCGACCGAATCTGCGCGGCGAGGTCGAGGTCTTTGTTCATCAGGAATTGGATGCCGAATGCTTGATCGCCGGACGGTGAAGTTCGCGGCGAGATGGCTCTCGTCGGGATCGTTGCCGAGAAGACGCCGATATCCGACTTGCCGTCTTGATCCCAATCGCCGACGACCGGTCGATCGCCGGGACTTCCGAGTTGGAGCCAAAAATCGCCCGTATCCCAGATGCTGTTGCCGTTGAAGTCGAGATACCACTTCCCAGCGTCGAAGACGGCGAGTTCGTCATGGCCGTCGCCGTTGAAGTCTCCCGAAAGAGGAATTCCGATATTGGGGCCGAAAATGCTGCGGGCGACGTAAGGCAACGACGTCATCCCGAGCTGAAGTTTCCAAGACGCATTGCTCCAAACGTGCGGCTCCATGCCGGGGATTTCACCAATTACCGGAGAAGGGCGGCGCCGACCGAGTTTCGTCGCTGCAGAGCCGGCTTCGGGCAGACCGTCGAGCACGATCGTGCGCCAAACGCCCGTGGTAACGACCGCTGGAATGGGTGACGCGGAACGAGCCGGGTTCGCGGGGAAAATTGCAACCAAACATTCGGCGATCGCAAAGCCGACGATTGAGTATCGCATGGAGTCGCATTCCAAAAGCTCTAGCTGTTCAGGACCTGGCTACTACTAGAGGGTAGGTCGAATCAAGACGCCGCCGTTGAGATCGGTACAAGAAGCGGAAGTCCGAAGATCGCACCAACGGACGAGTACTCCGTTCGTGCGCGCGCGTTTCAATCATGCAACGTCCGTGTGGTAGTCCACAGGTTGCTTTCGAGAATAGGCGATACGCGTTGAACGTTGCCTGATCGGCGGATGCCGACGATCTTGCGCGGAGCACGACGAGGTCGTCGGTCAAGCGAAGAATTGGCCACCGGAAGTGCGAGGGGCGCCGGCCAAAAATTGCCTGGAATTTGGGCCGGCCTCTCCGGGATAATGCGGCGCGATTCGTTGCGAATTGTTCCGCTGAACCCCTCACCCCCGGCCCCTCTCCCGCAAGGGGAGAGGGGAGAAAACTCGGAGGAGATGTTTCTTGAGTTGTTCCCTGATGCGAAATCGACGTAAGTGCTGCGCACTGATTTGGCAAAATGCGCACAACGGGACCTTCGGAGTGCGCGTCGGAGCGCTTACCAACAAGGCCGCGCACTGCATGCGTTGCGTAGTGCGCACGGGCCGTTGCCTGGTCGAGATACTTATGTCGACGGTGATGGTTGCGATCGCCGGCGTCTGCCGTAAATGCCGGGGTTTGTTGATGGCCCTTGGTTGCGGCGTGGGCAAGTGCGCGTCGGCTGCGCACATGGCGAAACGCCACGCAGCGCGTTCCCTGCAGCAAATGGTTGGTTCGGCGCACGAGAATGTGGCCACGGCGCTCGGAATTGCGCGAATCGCGCATGATCTTGTTACGAGGCGACCGTTCCCGCTCTCTGGGGCATCACTTTGTTCTGCCCCAGGCACCCGCGACTGCAACAATCGGAAACAGGCGTTAGCCGTCGAGCGTGAGGTCGAATTGCCGCACGGCTTCGTAGGCGACGATCGCCGCGCTGTTCGACAAGTTCAGGCTCCGCACGGCCGAGCGGATCGGAATTTTCAGGGCCGTCTCCGGATTTGCGTCGAGCAGCTCGCGCGGCAGCCCTTTGGTTTCGCAGCCGAACACGAGCACGTCTTCGCGTTGGTAGGCGATGTCGCTGTAGCGATGTTTCGCCGTCTTCGTGAAGTAATAGAAGCGTCGGCCTGCGAGGCGCTCGGTCAGTTGCCCCCAATCGTCGACCACTTCCCATTCGAGCCGTTCCCAATAATCGAGACCGGCCCGGCGCAGGTAATAGTCGTCGACCCGAAAGCCGAGCGGCCGGACGAGCCAGAGCTTTGCGCCGATGGCCACGCACGTGCGGCCGACGCTCCCGGTGTTGTGCGGGATCTCGGGCTGATGGAGCACGATATGGAGAACAGGTTCGTAATGCACGGCAATAAGATACGAGTTTGCGATCGGCTCGACCAGTCGTCACGGCGTGAAGCCGGCGGCGCGGAGCGCGTCGTGATAGGCGTCCGGCCGGTTGATATTGTGGAGGCTCGCGAGCGTCGGATCGACGGCGCGGAGCGTGGTTTCGTCGAGCGACCGCGTTCGAATCCGTTCGAAAATACCGGTCGCGCGCAAGCGATCGGCGGCCAGGAGCAATTCGACCTCCGGCAAGACGGTTGCGATACGATACGTGGCGGACAACGGATGCAGAAACGCGTCGGCGTACGGCGCGGCGGCATCGTCGTCGGGGCCGAGGTGGTCGTGGACGAAGCGAATGAAGTCGGCGGTGAGCAGCGGCACGTCGCAACTGGTGACGAAGGCGACGTCGGACGCAGGGGCCAAGTGCCGCAGACCGGCCGCCATGCCTTCGAGCGGGCCACGGTCGCTGCGGGCATCGACGACGACGGCAACATCCGCTGGAAGCGGCGGCAACTCCTGAGCGGCCGCGGCTACGACGACGATTGGTCCGGCGGTCGCCTCGCGCACCGTTCGAATAGTTCGCTGGAGCATGGTTTCCGAGCCGAACGGCAAGAGCGCCTTGGAGCGTCCCATGCGCGAGCTTTTCCCGCCGCAGAGGACGACGGCGCCGAAGTGGGCGGGAGACATCAATCAAGCTCTTGCGAAGGATGGGAATTGCCGCGGGCGTTCGTGGCGCGTGACGTCGAGCCACATCGATATAGTCAGTTTAAGAGTGCCATCGCGACATCGCTAGGACGCCGGAGCCCAGGTAACTACAATAACGATTCTCGCCGATTCGGCGACCGACCTCGATCGTCGGCTTCCCACTCCTTCGAACGCAACCCGCGAAGCATGCTGACGCTCACGTACCAGAACCATTCGTCGATTCCGGTGGAAGTGGAAGGGATTGTGCCCGAAGCGTTGCGCGGCCGAAGCGTCGCGGAAATTGAGCGGACGAAGATTCTGCACGGCAACCGCGAGGTGCCGCTCGCCGAACTGTTTCGGGTGTCGGGAAGCGCCGAAGATGAGCAAATTACCTTTGTCGGCGATCTGGCAGGCGTGCATTGGATCGGGGCGAAGCAGCGCTTGGGAGTGATTCGCGTGGAAGGAGATGCAGGCCGGCATCTAGGAAGCGAACTCGACGGCGGCACGATCCACGTATCGGGCGACGCCGGCGACTTCCCAGGGACCGAAATGCGGAGCGGGCTCATTCACGTACGCGGCAGCGTCGGCAACTTAGCGGGAGGCGCCTATCGCGGCAGCGCGCGGGGGATGACCGGCGGCACGTTGCTGATCGGCGGCGACGCCGGGCATGAGGTCGGCTCGACGATGCGGCGCGGCCTGATCGCCGTCGGCGGCAACGTCGGTGACTTGGCGGCGTTTAATATGATCGCCGGAACCGTGCTGGTGATGGGCGCGGCAGGCCAACGGGCTGCGGCGGGGATGCGGCGCGGCACGCTCGCGGTGTTGGGCGGTACGCAGCCGCTCTTGCCGACGTTTCGCGAAGCGGGCCGTTGCCGCCCGACCTACATGCGGCTCTACGCGGCCGAGTTGCAACGGCGCGATTTCCGCCCGCCGGCGGAATTCGGCGGTTGCGAATGGCAACAGTTCACCGGCGATCTGTTAACCGTCGGCAAGGGCGAGGTGCTGGTGCCGGTCGAGGCTTAACGCACGGTGTGGCGGCGTTGAACGCCGACACGCGGGCTTTAGTAACGGCTGGCCGGATAGCGTGCGCCAGCGGTCGACGGAACCGTGGCCGGCAGCGGGGTGCTCGGGACGCCGGTCTGCGGGCGATTCGACAACGTCTCCGGCAAAGGAGCCGCGTTGCTGCGGGGAGCGGCGACGGTCGGCGGAATGGAAGCCGGATTCGACGTTGTCGGAGCAGGGGCCGAGGCCGTGGAATAGCGGTCGCCGACGTAGTATCGCTCGGTCGTCGGCGCAGGAGCGCGACGTGCTTGTTCGTTACCGAGCAGCTTCGGTCCGGTTGCAGCCGGCGCGGTGGTCGGCATGGGTTCGGTAGGAGGAAGCGGTACCGGCGCTTGGGTGCTGCGCGGCATCGGCGTCGGTTCGACTTCGCGAGTCGGCTCCGTATCGACGACTTCCGACGAAGTCGACGGGAGCGGAGTGATCGTCGTGGGGGCCTCGTGTTCTTCCACAACACGCGGCAAGGAAACCGGCGCGATGCGGCGTTCGTTGCGATCCGGCATGACAATCGGGCTCGGAATCGGTTCGTTCAGGGCCGGGGCCGGCGTGCCGGTGGCCGCGGCGATGGTCTTCACGGCTTCGGCCGCGAGGTCGCGCGTTTGCGTGCGCGGGGTTGTCGGAGCCATGGCCGGGGCCTGCGCTACCTTCGCGTCGGCATCGTAAGTCGGCACTTCGCCGCCGAGCATTTCGATCCATTGCTTCGCCGGAGCGAGATTCGGGTCGACCTTCGCGGCCAAGCGAAATTGTTCCAACGCACGCTGCTTTTCGCCGCGCTTGTTGAGCAAGTAGCCGACGTTGTAGTGTGCAATGCCTTCGCCATGGATTTTCACCAACGTGCGATAGGCTTCGTCCGATCGGCCGACCTCGACGAGGACGGTAGCCAAATTATTGCGGTAGAGGGCCTTCTCGCCGTCGAGCGCCACGGCGCGTTGCAATGCCGTCACGGATTCCGTCATGCGATCCGCTCGGGCATAGCAGAGGCCGAGATCGTTAAACGCCGCGGCACTTTCGGGATGGACGACCGTCGCCTTCGTGTACGCCGCAAGGGCCTTTTCGTAGTCGCCCGTGCGATCGTGCAAGCGCGCGATGCCGAGCAATGCGGGGAGATACTTCGGGTCGATCTCTAAGGCCTGGTTGTATTTCTCTAACGCCGACTCATTTTTGCCGGCCTTCTCTTGGAGCTTCGCGAGCGATACGTAGAGCGAAGGTCCCGGAGGCGCCGTTTTCGAGGTGAGCTGCACCGGATCGTCTTCGGCTACCGGCGGCGTCTTCTTTTCGGGAGTCTTCTTAAATGGGGAACTGACCGTATCGCCGAGCTTTTTGAGGCCCGACATCACGCCGAACTCTTCCGCCTTGGGCAACGGAGGCGCAGGGTCGGGCATGGTCGACGACGGCGATTGCAGATACCCGCCGTCGGAATCGCGTTGCAGGATCGGGCCGCTCGCTTGCGATTTCCCGAACGACGGAACCCAAGAGGGCATGGAGAAGCCGCCCTTGCATCCCATGCTCGGCGCAGTCGATAGCGCCGCGATGAGCATCCAGCTACCGGCTTTACGAAATTGTGCCACGGCAAGCCTCCCTGCGTCGATCCGACAAGCCAACTCCACAGGCGGCGCGCATCCCGAATCCCTTGAGATCCGCGCTCCTATCGTCTTTGATCGACCGCGCGAGGCGTCGGCGTTAGAAAGAGAACAACCGATAGAAACAATTCACACGATGCCGGCACTGACCGTGCTTGCAATTGCCGATCCCGCGAAGGCACCGCCTTGTGCGGCGATGCCTTCGCGGTCGATTGAGGGCGGTCGTCCCGCCGCGTGAACTATTCTTCCGTTTGCCGCTGGTATTCCGGCAACACGGGGGGCGGAGCGCTATCGATAAATCGCTGATGGACGCCGTTCGTCCAGTCGCCCCGAGCTCCGCGCGGGTCCGTCGACGTGATCATCATCGGCGGCAGCAGTTCGCCCTGCAGCATGCCGAGCCCTTGCTCCTGCACCGATTTCACGCGAGCGGCCGTCATCCGAGGATCGTCGGCCCGGAGGATGTAGATCGACCGGTACACGGCGGGCGTTTCAAACAAGATCGACTTCAGCTTCAGCCGACCGGTTTCATTGAGTTCGCCGGTTTGCTCGTTGAAGTGGTACGAGCTGATGGTGTTTTGCAACCGCCAGCCGTTGGCGACCATCATGTCGAACGGCGCCCGCGCCGCGGCCCTGTCGTGGTCGAGATACTGCTCCGGCCAGACGTTATTGTGGTGGAACTCCCGTTTCCAGCCCTTCCACGTGCCGGCCCACCACGTGTCGGCGGCGGATGCCAAAGTGGGCGCCAGTGCGGCGATCGTCAAAACAAAGGTGCGGCAAAAGCAACGCATGCGAGTCCCCTTCCATGAGTGTCTCTTGCCGCGACGGCTTGTAACGCGCAGCACCGACCTTCGGACTATTGCAATTTATCGGACGGAATCGGTTCTAGGAACGAACCGACCGGCCCGAGGCGTGCAGCCTCCCGCGTTCGGAATAAACGGACTCCGGCGGAGGAGCGCAACCGCGACAAACGTCAAAGTTTGACGGCGCAAGTACGACGACGTTTGAATTGCCTCAGGATCATCCGTCCGGACGCGTCCCCGGAGTGCGGCCGCGAAGCGGCTTGTTTCCCGCGGCGTCAACTGAAACAATGAGCCCGCCGTTTCCAGACTCGATCTATCGCGAGGTCCTTGCCATGCCGAAGCTTACCGTCGAAGGTGTTGGAGAATTTGAAGTCGCCGCGGGCAAACGTCTCGTCCTGGCTTTGACGGAAGATGCCGGCACCGATCAACTGCATGCCTGCGGCGGTAATGCCCGATGCACGACCTGTCGCGTGCAGTTTGTGTCGGGCGAACCGGAGAAAATCACCGTGGCCGAGCGCGACTTGTTGGCGGCTCGCGGCTTGAAGGATATGCGACTCAGCTGCCAGATTGCGTGTGAACAGGACATGACCGTACGGGTGATCAGCCGACTGGAAGGGAGCGGGCGCAAGGACGCCGGAAGTCCGGTGAACCCCGAGATTCAGCCGCCGCCGCAATGGACCGGCAAATAGCTCGTTCGGCCGTCCGACAGCCGCGACGGCCGGTCGTTTGCGTCGTCGTCGAGCAGCGCGCGGCCTGCGACGCGGACCGACGGTCGTAAGCGTTTGGACCATGCCGAAGGCCAACGCGAATGCGGAGCGACTTGCCCGTCGATTGCCATTTGAGCGAACGACCGCGTAGCCGCGGAGGATCACTACCGCGGTTATCAGGCGACGCTCGGGGCGACGGCGGGCATCATCGCGTTGGAAATATGGCGATTGGCGGGATAGCCGACTTCGATTCGCCGCGTCCCGCACGAGCTTAGGTCCATAACATAGTAGTTCCGCCGGGGAGTTTTTGTCAATCGGCTCGCCGGTATTGATTTACTACCCCCTTCATTCTGCGTATCATAAACCCCACTACTTTTGCGGGGCTTATGGCCGTCTCCATCGATCAGTTCGGTAAATCGCTCGTCGCTTCAGGTCTGCTGACCGCTGAGGAAGTGAAGGCGTTATGGACGGCTCTACCCGCTAACGACCGTCCGAAGGACGGCGAGACCTTCTCTTCGCTACTCATCAAGCAAGGACGACTCAGTCCGTTCCAAGCACAAGAGTTGCTTTCCGGCGGTGGTACGCCGCTGGTGCTCAATCAGTATGTCCTGTTGAGCAAGATCGGCGCGGGGGGCATGGGCCAGGTGTTCAAGGCCCAACATCGCAAGATGAAGCGCCTGGCGGCGATCAAGCTCTTGCCTGCCGCCCTTACGAAAGACGAGGGCGCCGTCAAACGATTTCAACGTGAGGTCGAAGCGGCAGCCAAGCTCACCCACCCGAACATTGTGCAGACGTATGACGCCGACGAGTGTCGGGGCATCCACTTCATGGTGATGGAGTGCGTCGACGGGCAAGACCTTTCGGCGCTTGTGAAGCAGAACGGACCGCTGCCAGTCAACGATGCCGTCGACTACATCCTGCAAGCGGCTCGCGGTCTGGCTTTTGCGCATGCGGAAGGCGTGGTCCATCGCGACATCAAGCCCGCCAATTTGCTGCTCGACAAAAAAGGGGTGGTGAAGATTCTCGATATGGGCCTGGCTCGCATCGACGACGGCAACACGGCCGACCATCAACTCACCAACACCGGCGCGGTGATGGGCACGGTCGATTACATGCCGCCGGAGCAAGCCAACGACACGTGCAAGGCAGATGCCCGCAGCGACGTATATAGCCTCGGCTGCTCGCTGTATCGCCTGCTCACCGGCGAGAGCGTCTTCGGCGGCGAGACGGTCGTGCAGAAGATCATGGCCCACATGGGCGATCCTATTCCATCGCTCCAAAGCAAGCGACCAGATTGCCCCGCCGAAATCGACCGCATCTTCCAGAAGATGCTGGCCAAACGTCCTGATGATCGTTACCAGCAAGCGGCCCAGGTCGTGGCCGAGTTAGAGGCTTGGCGCAACCCCGGTGCGACGACCTCCTTCTCCTCCCCTTCCGCCGCGACGAACGATCCGGCTCTGAGTCAATTCTTCGGCGCCATGCAGAAGAGTTCCTCCGGTGCGAGTCCGAGCGGTTCGCAGACGATGCCCGTCAACGACCTGACCGAAGCCTTGGGAAACCGGCCGCTCAAGAGCCTGTCAGGCCCGGAAGCGACATTGTCGAGTTCGCATGCGGAGATCGGCACCGATCCGAAGAGCCAAGTCGTGGTACCGCTGACCGGCGTTAAGCCGAGCCCGACTGTGCCGAAGCACAAGTCCGGCGGCAAGGGAGGCAAGAAGCCGCCGGTGAAGCTCATCGCGGCCGGTGCCGCCGGGTTCTTGTTCGTGCTCCTAGGCGTGATCCTCGTGATCAAGAACGACAAGGGCGAGACCGTTGCGGAAGTGAAGGTTGCTGATGGGAACACCGCCGAAGTGAAGCCGCCCGCAGGCGGATCGGTGCAGGTCAAGCCGGACGGCACAATTGCCGCCGCCGCTCCGAAGGGTACCGCCGCACAGCCGCAGAGCGTGCCGACTACGCCGGCCGTAGTCGCTACCGCCGCACCATCGACTGCATCACTCGCCGCTAGCCCCGCAGCCGTCGTCTATCTCGACGACCTGCCCGAGAAGTCAGTCGCGGCTCGGATGCCGCCGAAGAAGGCCGGCAAGAATTCCGCCGATTTCAACGAGTTGATCGCCAATTTCGGCTTCGAGCCGACGAAGCATTCGCTAGCGTTTCATCCCTTGCCGGAATTGGCGACGGACAAGCACCAAGCACACGTCGACTATGAGATTGCCGGAACCTACGCACGATTTCAAGCGACCGTACTTTGTCGTCCCACGCGAAGACCTCCGATCTTTGCCGAAGTGTGGGGCGATGGGAAGTTGCTCTGGAAATCAGACGACCTCGTTCCTCTCAAGCCGTCGGGCGCACAAATCGATGTGGACGTTCGGGGCGTACGAGAGTTGTCGCTTCGCTTACGAACGGAGAATTCCACACAAATTGGGAACGTGCTCTGGATTGATCCGCGGCTGACGCCGGTTGCGGATTCGAAATCTCAGATCTCCAATTTGAATTCATCCGCGGCGGACGCCCCGCCGCTCGCCGTGTTTCCGTTCGATGCGGCAACGGCGACGAAGCATCAAGAAGCGTGGGCCAAGTATCTCGGCGTGCCGGTCGAGTTCACGAACGGCCTGGGCATGAAGTTCCGGCTCATTCCGCCGGGCGAGTTCCAAATGGGCCTCGGCCCCGAGTTCACCGACGAAGAGCTGACGCGGATCATCGCGCCGCCTAAAGGACTGGACGCAGGTTTCGCCCGCTGCCGACCGGCGCATCCGGTGCGGATCACGCGGCCGTTTTATCTGGAAGTCGAAGAATTGACGGCGGGCCGCTTTCGCGACGTTGTCGGGCAACTGCGACCCGAGATGGAACAAGAACCGAACAAGCCGCTCCAAAGTCATGTGGCGTGGCCCGACGCGATTGCCTTTTGCAACAAACTGAGCGAGCGTGAAGGAATGCGGCCCGCGTATCGGATCGAAGGGGAGCAAGTCACGCCGATCGACGATGCCGACGGCTACCGTCTGCCGACCGAGGCCCAATGGGAATTCGCCTGCCGCGCAGGAACCGACACGCTCTGGCACTTCGGCCACGACGGCGTCGGCAAGGATTTTATGGAGAAGTTCTCCTTACCCAATCCCTTCGGCCTCGTCGGTCTGTATGGCGGTGTGAGCGAATGGTGCTGGGATGCCTGCGAACGAACGCCGTACTCCCCCGCGGTACTAGCCGTTCGCGACGATCCCCGACAGGACACGGGTACCTACCGTATTCAGCGCGGCGGCTCCCAGTTCGCCGGCGGCGGATCGGATCGCAACGTCATCAACAGTTTCGCACGCCTTCCAAGCGACGGTGGGCGGTACAACAAGACTAAGCATGCCTTCTGCGGATTCGGCCGCGTGGTGCTGCCAATTGCCGTGCCCGCATCGCCGCAGGCAACTGGCCTCCAGCCCCCAACCCGCAGCCTCTCCCAAATCGAACGGCTCCTCTCGGACGACTACGAGTGGAGCGCGCCGGAATCGCTCGGGCCCGTGGTCAACGCCGGCAATTGGAACGTAGCGCCGACGCTTAGCGACGATCAACTCTGCCTGATCGCACTGAATTCTTTTGGTACGGGCGATAAGCGGACCGGGCTGTATGAGTACCGCCGACAAACCATCACGGAACCTTGGAGTGCGGTGAAACAACTGTCCGACAGCAATCAAGATTATCCCTCGCTTGATTCGGCCGGGCTCATGCTGTTTTCAAAAAGCGAGGGAGCCAAGCGAGCGGATGGTAAGACGAATCGTGAACTCGTCGTCCGCACTCGCACAAGTCGGGATACGCCTTGGGGCCCGGTCACGCCGCTAGCGACTTTGAATACCTTGGAGAGCGAAGATGTGCCTGTGATCTCGCCCGACGGCTTGACGCTGGTGTTCGGCGCTTCCAATCGCCCTGGTAGCCTTGGCGGCATCGACCTTTGGATCTCTCATCGTGCCGATCTCCAAGCCGGCTGGGGAACTCCGGTCAGTCTGGGAAGCAACGTCAACAGCGTGAAAGATGAGCGAGCGGCTCAGATTCTTGGCGATAACAAGACGATCTTGCTCAGTCGCAACCAAGAGCTATTCTTGGCCGCGCCGGATGCCCACGGGGCTTACGATCTGCGTCCGGTTTCCTTACCGCCAAGTTTGAAGACACATAAGTGTTGGCTCACGCCCGACGGCGCAACGCTGTATTTAGACAATCGCTCTGCGAGCGAACAAGAGGAAGGAGCCGGCGAGATCCGCCTGATCCGCCGGGTGCCGAAGACTCCGGTCGCCGCTACCGCCTCAACATCGAAATCCTCGCTCGCTCCTAACTTCGCCGGCGTCTATCTCGATGAATTGAAGGAGACTTCGTTCCACGGGCTTCTCCTGCAAAAGGCCGGAACGGAACAGTTCGCGAATGAATGGCAGTCGGCCGTAAAGCGACCGGAAACTCCACCAGCCCACGGCTTGATCTTCCATCCCAAGAAAGATGATGAAGCTCGCCTGACCTACGATTTAGGCGGGCGCTATACGTCGTTCGAAGCAGTTGCGCACTGTGCCAGCGATCGCCAAGAGCCTCTTTACGTCGAACTCATCGGCGACGGGCGCTCTCTCGCCCGCAGCGTCGATCTGACGACGGTGAAGGCGGACGGCGCCGCATTGACGGCCGACGTGCGCGGAGTGAAAGAACTCAAGCTCGTCATTGACGCCCGCAAACGAACGTTCGCGAGTCATGTCGCCTTAGCTCATGCGAGGCTTTCGACTTCATTGACGAGCGTCTCGCCTTCTACCAGGCCCGTCGAAATACCGCCGCCGACGGCGACACCAGTCGGCCCCATCCCTCCCCTCGCCAAAGCCCCCTTCGACGCCGCTCAAGCCAAGGCCCATCAACAAGCCTGGGCCAAGCATCTGGGCACCGAAGTCGTCAAGCCGAATAGCATCGGCATGCAAATGACGTTGATCCCGCCCGGTGAGTTCCAGATGGGGAGTTCGGACGCGGACATTGCGTTGGCGTTGAAAATCGCAGAAGTGACGAAACTTGACGAAGCTACTGTGAAGCGAATCCAAGAGGAACGCCCGCAGCATACGGTACGAATCACGCAGCCGTTTCGGCTAGCGGCCCACGAAGTCACGATCGGCCAGTTCGCCAAGTTCGTCGAGCAAGCAAAGTACAAGACGCAGGCCGAAGAGTTTGGGGGCAATTCATACACGGTCAAGTCGGAAGAAGTGAAGCCCGACAGTCTGAAGTTGACCTGGCGTACCCCTGGCCAATCGGTCACGGATGATTCGCCGGTGACGCAAGTCAGTTGGAACGATACGGTGGAATTCTGCAACTGGCTGAGCGTTCAGGAGCAGCTAACACCCTGCTACCAACGCGATGGCGACACTTGGACGCTGCTGCCGAAAGCGAACGGGTATCGGCTCCCGACGGAAGCGGAATGGGAATATGCGTGCCGGGCTGGAACCGCGACGCAGTTCTGGTTTGGCGATGATTGGAAAGAGCACGACAAATTCGGTTGGTCGAACAAGAACGCGGGCAATGGGCCTCACGCGGTCGGTTTGCTTTCGGCCAATCCGTTTGGACTGTACGACATGCACGGCAACGTGTGGGAGTGGTGCCAAGACTGGTACGACGGCAAGTGGTACGAGGAATCGCCGCAGGACGATCCCCTTGGTCCTAGCAGGGCCTCGAACCGGGTGTTTCGGGGCGGCAGTTGGTCCAACATGCCCGGCAACAGCCGGTCGTCGTCCCGGGGCATCTCCAACGGCCTCACCCCGTCGCACCGCGGCAACCACCGTGGCTTTCGTCCTGCCCTTAGTTCGGTAGGAGCCCCGTCAGCGACGGCGAGCGTCACCACTTCCACGCCGCCCGTCGTAACGCCGCCGCCGGTGGCCAAGCCCTCCGGCCCGCAACCGCCCCTCGCCGTCGCCCCCTTCGACGCCGCTCAAGCCAAGGCCCATCAACAAGCCTGGGCCAAGCATCTGGGCACCGAAGTCGTCAAGCCGAACAGCGTCGGCATGCAAATGACGCTGATCCCGCCCGGTGAATTCCTGATGGGAAGTTCCGACGAAGATATCAAGCTGGCGTTGAAGATCGCGGAAGAAGCAAAGCTTGACGAAAACGCCGTGAAACGGATTCAAACCGAACGCCCGCAGCATACTGTACGGATCACCAAACCGTTTCGTCTTGCAGCCCACGAGGTGACGATCGGGCAGTTTGCCAAGTTCGTCGAGCAAGCGAAGTACAAGACGCAGGCCGAAGAATTCGGCGGCAATTCAGGCACGGTCAAACTGGAAGAAGTGAACCCCGACAGCCTGAAGCTGAATTGGCGTACTCCTGGCCAACCTGTCACCGATGATTCACCGGTGACGCAAGTCAGCTGGAACGACGCCGTGGCTTTTTGCAATTGGCTGAGCGAACAGGAGAAGCTGGAACCTTACTACCAACGCGATGCCGATAATTGGACGCTGCTACCGAAGGCGAATGGCTACCGGCTCCCGACCGAGGCAGAATGGGAATATGCGTGTCGGGCTGGCACGCCCACGCAGTATTCGTTCGGCGATGACTGGAAAGAGTTGGACAAGTACGGTTGGTCGAACAAGAACGCAGGTGGTCGGCCTCACGCGGTCGGTTCGCTTCCGGCCAATCCATTTGGTTTGTACGACCTGCACGGCAACGTGTGGGAGTGGTGCCAAGACTGGTACTACGTCACGTGGTACCAGAATTCGCCGCAGGACGATCCCACCGGTCCCAGTGGGGTCTCGGTCCGGGTGAATCGGGGCGGCGGTTGGGACAGCATGCCCGCCAGCAGCCGGTCGTCGTACCGGCACCACACCGCCCCGTCGATCCGCTTCTACCACCGTGGCTTTCGCCCTGTCCTTGGCGCGTTAGGAGTTTCGTCAAGCACGGCGAGCGTCACGCCGCAGCCCGCCGTCGCTCAAGAAGTCATCTATCTCGACGATCTGGCCGAGACATCCAGCTACGGGTCGTTCCTTGCTTGGGCAGGAACGCAACCTTTTGTGAAAGCGTGGAAAGAGGGGGTGTTTCGCGGGACAGGGGAACCGCCTGCGCATGGCTTGATTCTGCATCCTCGCGAGGAGGATGTAGGCCGTATCGTGTATGACCTAGGAGGTCGCTATACGTCGTTCAAAGCGACTGTTCGCTGCGGTCACAACCGGAGCGCTCCGTTATTTATCGAGGTTGTTGGCGATGATCGATCGCTAATCCGAAGCGTTAACCTCACGACGGTTAAGGAGGCCGGCTTTCCGTTAGTGGTGGACGTGCGCGGAGTTCGGGAATTGAAGATCGTCGTGGATGCACTGAGGGTTACCACGGCGAGCGCTCTGGCGATGATCGATCCGCAGCTAACGCCGCTGGACGGCTCATTGAATACCGCCTCCCCGTCCGCATCCGCCAAACTCTTCATGCACGACCCCGCTTTCCCGCAGTGGATGAAGGATGTGCAGACGATGAGTGCCGAGCGGCAAATCGAAGCTGTCAGCAAGAAACTGATGGAGTTGAATCCGGGGTTTGATGGGGCAATTCAGAATCCCTACGGCGGCAAGAATCCTCGGATCGAGAATGGCGGGGTCGTCGCCGTTTGGGTTCAATGCGATCACGTTCAAGACATCTCACCAGTAAGAGCTTTCTCCGGCCTGAAAAATCTCAGTTGCTGGAGTTCGAGTCCGACCATCAGCAAGTTGTCCGACATTTCACCTCTGCAAGGATTGCAGTTGCGCCAGTTCAATGGCTCGTACACAAAAATATCCGATCTCACACCTTTCCAAGAAATGCCGTTAGAAATACTGGATCTTCGAGAGACGAGGATTCGTAACTTGTCGTCGCTCCGGGGCATGCCACTACGAAACTTGAGCATTCAGTTGACGAAGATCGATAATCTGACTCCCTTAGAGGATTGTAAAACCCTCGAAAATCTAGAGCTCTACTACATCAACGTGCCACCGTCGAGTATCGCCGCCCTGCAAAAAGCCCTGCCCAACTGCAAGATCAAGTGGGACGATCCGGCCAAGGCGAAGACGCCGCAGCCTGTCGCGACGGGCACGAAGTAGGTGATCGAAGTGCGAGCCGAACGTCGCGCGGCCGGCCCGACTTCCGCGCAAGAAGAAGCCCGCAACGCCGATGAACGTGCGGGCTTGTGCAATAGTGTGCGGCAATATGCCGCTAAGCTTCTAAGTAGCGGGGACGGGACTCGAACCCGTGACAGCCGGATTATGAATCCGGTACTCTAACCAACTGAGCTACCCCGCCGCCCGCATATCGCACGATGATTCCGTTTCGAATCTCGCGGAAATGGCGAAACAACCAGTTTAACGGCCCTCGGCAACTGGTCAAGGCGGGTCGGGCGTGCCCGTTGACGAACTCCCGACGGGCCACTTACGATTGACGGATTATTCACTTCTCGGCCGACTCGCTCAGACGCCTTAGCACGCTTCTTTCAGTTATGGAAAAAACCAAAGTCGGCATCGTCGGGCTCGGTACGGTCGGGTCGGGCGTCGCGAAGTTGCTGCTCGATCACGGCGACCGCACCGCGCGGCATGCCGGCCGCACGCTTTGGGTCGAGCAAGTGGTGGTGCAGGACGTCAAAAAGCCGCGCGATTGCACGCTGCCCAAGGGCGTCGTTTCCGACGACCTGCGGCGCATCATGGACGATCCCGAGATCAAGGCCGTCGCACATCTCGTCGGCGGTTTGGAGCCGGCCCGCACCATCATGCTCAAGCTGCTGGAAAGCGGCAAAGACGTGGCGACCGCCAATAAGGCGCTGCTCGCCGAACATGGTCCGGAGCTCTTTGATCGGGCTCGCGAGCTTGGGCGCTCGATCGCCTTTGAAGCCTCGGTTGCCGGCGGTATTCCGATCATTGCGAATATCAGCCAATGTTTGTCGGCCAATCAGGTCGAATCGCTCACCGGCATTCTCAACGGCACCTGCAACTACATCCTCACGCAGATGGACGAGCAGGGGGCCGACTACGCCGAGGCGCTCGCCGAAGCCCAGAAGCTCGGGTTTGCCGAGGCCGACCCGACCATGGACGTCGACGGCAGCGACACGGCGCAAAAGCTCGCGATCCTCGCGCACCTCGCGTTCGGTAGTCGCGTGAAGTGGAGCGATATTCCGCGTCGCGGCATCGACACGTTGGAAGTCGAAGACATTACCTACGCCCGCGAGCTCGGCTACCGCATCAAGCTGCTGGCGGTCGCGCAACTCGTCGGTGATGCGCTCGAGATGCACGTCTCGCCGACGCTCGTCAAGTCGGGCACGCCGCTGGCGGAAGTCCGCGGCGCGTTCAATGCCGTAAGCGTGGTGGGCGACGCCGTGGGGCCGCTCTTCTTCCATGGACTAGGCGCCGGCCAAATGCCGACCGCATCCGCCGTGGTCGCGGATCTGATCGACATCGTCGTCGGCCGCACGGCCATCACGTTCCGCACGTTGGAACTCTGGTCGAAGCGCGAGGCCCGCGTGGCTCCGCTCGATTTCAGCGATTCGACCGGCCGCTACTATCTGCGATTCCATGTGGAAGATCGCCCCGGCGTGATGGCGGAAATCACCGGCGTGCTCGGCCGCTTGGGGATCTCGATCGCTTCGGTGATTCAGCACGAGTCGAAGCGCGGCGCCGCAGGCTTGGTGCCGCTCGTGATCATCACGCATCAAACCACAGAAGGCGCCACGCGCAAAGCCATGGCCGAACTCGAACGCCTCGCCTGCGTGCGACCCGGCGCCGTACGCATGGGCATCCGCGGCTAACGTCGCCGCGCTTTTCAAAACAAAGCACCACGAACTCAGAACCACCAGCGCCCCATGAAATACGTCATCGTCATCCCCGACGGTTGTGCCGACGAACCGCAAGAGTCGCTCGGCGGACGCACGCCGCTCGAGGCCGCCCACGTGCCGAACATGGACGCCGTCGTGGCGGCCGGCATCGTCGGACGCGCCAACAACGTGCCGCTGTCGTTGCCCGCCGGGTCCGACGTCGCCAACCTGAGCTTGCTCGGTTACAACCCGTTGGAACATTTCACCGGTCGGGCCCCGCTCGAGGCCGCCGCGCAGGGCATCCCGCTCGCCGCCGACGATTGGGCCGTGCGCTGCAACCTCGTCACCGTCGAAGATCAGACGATGAAGAGCTTCACTGCCGGTCACATCTCGACGGAAGAAGCGACGAGCCTGCTCGCGACGGCCCAGGAAAAGCTCGGCGGCCCGCGGATGCAATTCGTGCCGGGCGTGAGCTATCGCAACCTGCTCATCATGCGGCCGGGCCCCGGCGAACCGGTTCCTTTCTCGAACGACACCCGCGCCACGCCGCCGCACGATCTCACCGACAAATCGGTGCTCGACGATTACCCGCGCGGCCCCGGCGGCGCGTTGCTCGTGCAACTCATGACCGACAGCGTCGAACTGTTCGCCGACCATCCCGTGAACAAGGCGCGCAAAGCCGCCGGCAAACTTCCGGCGACCAACATCTGGCTCTGGGGCCAAGGGCGTGCTCCGGCGTTGCAATCGTTTCAAGAAAAATACGGCAAGACCGGCGCGATGATCACGGCGGTCGACTTGCTGCGCGGCCTCGCGGCGCTTGTCGGGTGGAAGCGCATCGAAGTGCCCGGCGCCACCGGCTACCTCGACACCGATTACGCCGCTAAGGGACGCTACGCCATCGAAGCGCTCGACGACGTCGACGTCGTCTGCGTCCATGTCGAGGCGACCGACGAAGCGTCGCACGAAGGGCGCTGCGACGCCAAGATTAAGGCGCTCGAAGAGATCGATTCCAAGATCGTCGGCCCGTTGCTCGCCGAGTTGAAGAAGCGGGGCGATTTCCGCATTCTCATCTCCCCCGATCACCCGACGCCGCTCCGCACCAAAACGCATAGCCACGGCATCGTGCCGTTGGCGATCTGCGGCGCCGGCATTAAGCCCGATAGTGCGACGACCTACGACGAAGTAACCGCCGCCGCGTCGCCCGTGGCCTTTGACGAAGGCTACAAGATGATGAGCTACTTTCTCGGTTAGTCGCCCGTCGACCCAATACTAAGCACCTCCTAACCCGTCTTCACAGCAATGCCTCTCATCGTGCAGAAGTTCGGCGGCTCCAGCGTCGCCGATACCCAAAAAATTCTCGCCGCGGCCCGTAAGGCGATTCGCGCCCAGCAGGAAGGGAACCAAGTCGTCACCGTGGTCAGCGCCATGGGCGACAGCACCGACGACCTGATCGACCTCGCGAAGGCCATTTCCGATAACCCGCCGGCCCGCGAGATGGACATGCTCCTCTCGACCGGCGAACAAGTAAGCGTCGCGCTCATGGCGATGGCCGTGCACGCGCTCGGGCACAGCGCCGTAAGCATGACCGGCGCGCAGATGGGCATTGAAACGTCGAGCGTCCACGGCAAGGCCCGCATCAACAAAATTCGCTCCGATCGGCTGAAGAAGGCCCTCGACGCCGGCAACATCGTCATCGCCGCCGGCTTTCAAGGGATCGACGAAAACTTCAACATCACCACGCTCGGTCGGGGCGGCAGCGACACGACGGCCGTCGCGTTGGCCGCGGTGCTCGGAGCCGACGCCTGCGAAATCTACACCGACGTTGACGGCGTCTACACGACCGACCCTCGGCTGCTGCCCGAGGCTCGCCGCGTCAAGCAAATCAGCTACGACGAAATGCTCGAGCTCGCCAGCCTCGGGGCGGGCGTCATGCACAGCCGGTCGATCGAGTTCGGCAAGAAGTTCGACGTGCCGATTCACGTACGCTCCAGCTTCACCGATATTCCCGGCACAATGATCGTCGCCGAAGGGGAAGCCCCGAACCAAGCGGTGTGCGGCGCCACGCTCGTGAAGAACGAAGCCCGTATCACCATTCTCGGCGTCCCCGACGTTCCCGGCTCGAGCTTCGCCGTGTTCTCGAAGATCGCGGCCAAGAACGTCACGGTCGACATGATCGTGCAGAACGTCGCCGCCGACGGCAAAGCCGACATCTCGTTCACCGTCGTGCGCGACGATCTCCCGCAAACGCTCAAGGCCGTGCAAGAAGCGGTCGCCGAACTCGGCGCCGAAGGTTTCACCAGCGACGAAAACGTTTCCAAGGCTTCCGTCGTGGGGCAGGGGATGGCTTCGCAAACCGGCGTCGCCCAAAAGATGTTCCGCAGTCTCGCGGATGCGGGCATCAACATTCAGATGATCACCACGAGCGAAATCAAAATCTCGGTCTTGGTCGATCGCGAGCAAGGAGCCGCGGCGCTCCGCACCGTGCACCAAGCGTTCGATTTGCAGAAGGCCCCGGCCGACGCCCGCTCCGGCAGCGCGGGAGCCGCCGGCGGATCGCATCCCACCGCCGCGCCCAGCGAGGCGGCCGAAGTCGTGGCTCGCTTGCAAAACGTGGCGGGCATGGAAGACCTGACGATCGACGACATCGCGCTCGACGACACGCAGGCCCGACTCACGATCTCCGGCGTCCCCGACACGCCGGGCATCGCGGCGCAAGTCTTCGAGCGCATCGCGAAAGACGGCATCTTCGTCGACATGATCGTGCAAAGCTTCGGCCGCGGCGGCAAGGCAAACCTGAGCCTCACGGTGCCGCGCGGCGATCTACCGAAGGCCCTGAGGACGGCCGAAGACCTTGTAAAACAGTTCTCCTGCGGCCCGGTCTCCAGCGCTCCGAAGGTCGCGAAGCTCTCCGTGTCCGGCATCGGCATGCGGAGCCACACCGGCGTGGCCATTCGCATGTTCCGCGCCTTGGCCGAGGCGGGCATCAACGTCGAGATGATCAACACCAGCGAAGTCCGCGTGAACGTCGTCGTCGACGGCGCGAAGGGCCCCGCCGCGCTCGACGCCCTGCAAAAGGCATTCGCCGACACCCTGCGGTAAGTTCACCCGTCTCCTGTCTCACCCTTCTCCCACTGGGAGAAGGTGGCCGAAGGCCGGATGAGGGCCGCGCCGCAGAACGCTTGGCTGCGCGGACAACTCGACGGCGAGTTTGTAGATCGGAAACTCACGCCGCATCGTCCGAACCCCGTCATCCAGCGTACTGCCGCGCGACCCTCACCTGCCCTGCGGGCATCCTCTCCCAGTGGGAGAGGAGTTTTGATCGACGCGTTTACGGATTGATCAGCTCATCGGTGAGCTGCACGCTACCGAGTCCGGCGATCGGCGTGCGGGTGCCGGGGAGCATTAAGTCCGTGTCGCTCGACGTCATCAGCTTGGCCCAGACGTAGTAGTCGATCGTGTCGCGGACGAACTGCACGTTCTGGCCGACGTAGGCGACGTTGAACCCGCCCGGATGCCGCCCCGACGGCCGCGCGAACGCCATTTCGGAGCCGCTGCCTTGGCCCACGCGCTCGTTCGGGTGTAGGGCAGGGGGCTGCGGGCGCTTCCGCAACGTCTTGCCGTCCGGCTCGACGATGTCGGCCGACCAAGTCGCACCGAGCGCGATCTCGGCCCTGCGCCAATCGTCGGCCGCGTCGCGATTCGCGTCGAGCGTATAGTCGCCGGCGTCGACGTTTTCCGTGAGCAGAATCGTCTTATCCTTCGGGCGCGTGCAAAGTTCCATCCGCATGACGACGTCCCGAGGCCGACGCTTCGCATCGAGCGTCACGCGCGGGTCGCTCGTGTAGTTGTCGAAGAACATTCCGCTCGATTGCCAATCGCGCGGAATGCCGCGTACGACATTGCCGTCGGCATCTTTCGTATCCGGCGCGGTCGCGGAAAGCGGCGCGTCGGGTAGGCCTGTACCGACGACATAGCTGATCGGCGTGCCGATCTTCTGCGGCGCCGGATCACTCGGGCAAATAAACAAATCGACGTAGAGTTTCGTCGAAACGAGGAAGTTGCTTTGTTTCGGCTCGTCGGATGTCGTCGGCTTGGCGTTTGTATCGCCCGGCACCTTCTGCCATTGTTCGAAAGTCGTTTGCCGGTCGATATCGCTCAGAACCATGACGGCCCAACTCACGGGCGTCGCTTTGCCGGTGTCCGGATCGATGTAGAGCGAACCGTCTTTGCGGTTCAAGGCGTTGATATAGCCGGGCAGCTTTCCGCCGTTACGGTTCCCGTAGGAGAATAGCGCCTTGGCCATGTTGGAGAGATTGTAACGACACATGTTTTGGTAGCCGCCGGTCGCCTGCTGCGTGAGCGGCAGGAACTGCAACAGGAAGAACGCCGCGGCGACGAGAATCGCGGCGAGAATCATCCCATCGAGCCGCGAGAAGCCGGAGCGATGCGTGCGCGATAGTTGGTTGCGATTCCGTCGCGAAAAGACGGCCGGCGCGAGCGCAAGAAAATGGGGCAAAGTCACGTGAAGAACCTCCGTCGTGCCTTGCCCCGCACTTCAAAATCGCCGAGCGTGCGCGGATGTCAAGAAAATTGTCACGGGAGTTCAACGCCGGAGAAGAGCTCCGTCACCCTTCTCCCACTGGGAGAAGGTGGCCGAAGGCCGGATGAGGGGCGCGCCGCATAACGCTTGGCTGCGCGGACCACAAGACGGCGAGTTTGTAGATCGGAAACTCACGCCGCAGCGTGCGAACACCATGACCCAGCGTACTGCCGCGCGACCCTCACCTGCCCTGCGGGCATCCTCTCCCAGTGGGAGAGGAGTTTTGGTCACCCTTCTCCCACTGGGAGAAGGTGGCCGAAGGCCGGATGATGGCCGCGCCGCATGACGCTTGGCTGCGCGGACCAATCGACCATGAATGGGCGGACCGGAACTTCCGCCGCATCGTCCCATCACCATGACCCAGCGTACTGCCGCGTCACCCTCACCTGCCCTGCGGGCATCCTCTCCCAGTGGGAGAGGAGTTTCGGTAACCCTTCTCCCACTGGGAGAAGGTGGCCGAAGGCCGGATGAGGGCCGCGCCGCATAACGCTTGGCTGCGCGGACAACAAGACGGCGAGTTTGTAGTTCGGAAACTCACGCCGCATCGTTCGATCACCATGACCCAGCGTACTGCCGCGCGACCCTCATCTGCCCTGCGACTCGGACGAGATAAAAGGCGAGCGTCGAGCCGTAAGGCCGACGTGTGGTTGCTATTCTCAGACACGTCGGCCTTACGGCTCGACGCTCGCCACAAACTTCTACGCGTCGAGGCCGGTGAGGGCGCCGGTTGCGTCGCCGAACGGCGCGGTGCGGACGTCGGAGCGTTCGAGCATGGCCATCCAGAGATTATTCAGCGGCGTTTCGTCCGGGTAGCGGATGTGCCGGCCCGTCTTGACGGTGTTGCCGCCCCGGCCGGCGAGGATGATCGGCAGGTTGTTGTGGCTGTGGCGGTTGCCGTCGGAGTTGCCGCTGCCGTAGGCCAGGAGCATGTTGTCGAGCAACGTGCCGTCTCCTTCTTTCACGCTCTTGAGCCGGCCGAGCAAGTAGGCGAGCTGCGACGTGTGGAAGCGATCGATGCGGCGAATCTTCTCCTTCTTCGCTTCGTCGTTGCCGTGGTGCGAAAGTTCGTGATGCCCTTCGTTCACGCCGACTTGCTTGTGCGGGAAGTTGCTCCCTTCGTTGGCGAGCACGAACGTGCAGACCCGAGTGGCGTCGGTCTGGAAGGCGAGCGCCATGAGGTCGCACATGAGGCGAATGCGTTCTTCGCGCTCGTTCTCGATGCCGGTTTGCACCGGATAGTCGGGAGCTTTGATCTCGGGCAGGGTGGCGGCGCGTTGGATGCGGAGTTCGACGTCGCGGACGCTGGTAAAGTATTCGTCGAGCTTTTGCAGGTCGTGGCCGCCGAGCTTGCGTTGCAGGTCTTTGGCGTCTTCCAGCACCGTGTCGAGCACGCTGATGCGGCGCTTGCGAGCCTGATCGCGTTCGGCGGCGGGATCGGTCTTGAAGAGCCGTTCGAAGACGAGCTCCGGCTTGGTTTCTTTCGGTACCGGCGTGGTGGCCGAGCGCCAACTCATCGTCGAGGAGTAGACGCAGCTGTAGCCCGAGTCGCAGTTGCCGGCCATGTTGCCGGGCTCGATGCCGATTTCGAGCGACGGCAGGCGCGTTTGATCGCCGATGCCGGCCGCGGCGATTTGGTCGACGGAGATGCCGGTACGGATGTCGGTGCCGTCGGTCTTGCGCGGCTGCGCGCCGGTGAGAAAGGCTGCGAGCGCGCGAGCGTGGTCGCCGCCGCCGTCGCCGTGGCTACGGGCCTTGTCGGCCGTGAGCCCGGTGAGAACGTTGAAATCGTTGCGATAGGCGGCGAGCGGTTCGAGGCACTTGGTCAGCGTGTAGTCGGAGCCTTCTTTTTCAGGCGTCCAATTGTCGATGTTCACGCCGTTGGGCACATAGAGGAACGCCAGCCGGTTGGGAGCCGTGCGCACGCCGGGCTTGGCATCGACCGTGGCGGCCCAAGAGGCCGTCGGGCCCATGGCTTCGAGCCAAGGCAAGGCGACGGCGGCGCCGAGGCCGCGAAGCAGCGTTCGACGAGAGAGGCGATTGGACATGGCTGGCTCCTCCTGATGTGCGGCAGGCAGACGATAACGGAACGCCACGGAGGGCGTTCCCTACAGGCAATGTTACTCTTCGCCCGAGGCGAGCTCTTCCGAGCCGCGACGCATGCGGAACGGTTCGCTGCGGACGATTTCCAAACAGAGCGTCGAGAACTTGTAATCGTGCTTCGGCAATTCGGCGACGATGCGCGTTATCGCGCGGTCGTCATAGTATTCTAATCCGCGCCCGAGGGCGTAGATCATCAGTTTTTCGGTGAGGCAGCGGGCGAAATCTTCCTTGCGCTCGAGCAAAACCTTGCGAAGCTGCGCCGGACCTTGGAATTTCTTGTCGCCGTCGAGTACGCCGGAGGGGTCGATCTTGTCGTTGCCGTCTTTCTCTCGGTAGGCGCCGATGGCGTTGAAATTCTCGAAGGCGAAGCCGAGCTGGTCCATCTTGGCGTGGCAGTTGGCGCAGGCCGGATTGGCGCGATGCTGCTCCATGCGCTGGCGGAGCGAGCCGGTGAGCTTGTCTTTTTGTTGTTCGAGCTCCGGCACGTTCGGCGGCGGCGGTGGAGGGGGCTCGCCGAGGATTTGCTCGAGGACCCACTTGCCGCGCTTCACGGGGGAGGTGCGCGTCGGGTTGCTGGTGACCGTGAGAATGCCGGCCTGCGTGAGGAGGCCGCCGCGGAGTCCGTCGGTGAGCGTGACGCGTTCGTAGAAGGCGTCGCCGCGGAACGACTTGCCGCCGGGGAGCTTCTTGCGGCCGGAGCCGTTGCCCATGGTGTCGTACACGCCGTAGAGCTTGGCGAGCGACGAGTTCATGTAGGTGAAGTCGGAATCGAGCATGTCGATGATGGAACGATCTTCGTGGATGATTTCGTTCAGGAAGAGCTTCGTCTCCATGAACATCGCTTGGCGGAGCGGCTCTTTGAATTCGGGAAACGTCGCCGTATCGGGCGCGTGCGACGTGAGCCGGCCGAGCTGCAGCCATTGCATGGCGAACTGATCGACCAAGGCGGAGCTCTTGGGATCTTTGAGCATGCGGCGCACTTGGGCGTCGAGATTCTTCGTGAGCTCTCCCTTCCAGGCGAGCGCGAAGAGTTCGTCGTCGGGCATGCTGCTCCAGAGGAAGTAGCTGAGCCGCGAGGCGAGTTGGTATTCGTCGATGCTGCGGGCTTCCGGAGCGGTCGGGCGGTCGTCGAGCTCGGCGCGGAAGAGGAATTTGGGGTTTGCCAGCACGGCTTGGATTGCGAGCTGCAGGCCGGTTTCCCACGACTGGCCGGAAGCTTCGACATCGGCGACGAGCGTGGTGAGCCGGGCGATTTCTTCCGGGGTCGCCGGACGGCGATAGGCGCGCGAGGCGAACCGGCTCAGCACTTCGCGCGTTTGCTCGGCGTGCGGCTTCGAGGTATCGCGCTCGAGAAACTTTCGCATGACGAACGGGCGAACGTCGGCGGGGCCTTCGACGCTGAACGACTTGATATAGGCCGCGGCCGGCGGGGAGCCTTTCGGCGTTTTGACGAGAGCGATGCCGACACGGCGCACTCCGGCGACGGCCGGAATCGTCACTTCGATGCGTTCGGCCTTCTTCGCGTCGCGGGCCTTCACTTCGACGATCTTGATGATTCGCAACGGCGTGACTTGTCGCAGCGAGTTGCCGTTGAGCTTATCCAGTTCGCTTTGCGGCGACGGCTGCGCGACTTCATCGCCGGCGACGTAGACCGCGAGATGCACGGGCTGATTCTTTTCGCGCTCGGCGTAGGCTTGCAGCACGAACTTGTATTCGTCGTGCGGACCGGTTTGCAGGTCTTGCCAAATCGGTCCCCCTTCGCGACCGCCCGGCTGTTCACGGTTACTCAAGATGCGAAAGCCGTCTTTGAACGGACCAGCCTCGCGCGAGGGGCGCATTTGCTTGGCGTACGTGGTGCGAACGGTGGGCTTGGGGAGCTCGGTCGGCACGACCTTGCGCGAGATCATCTCCGCGGCGGCGAGGTAACGCTCCATCAAGACGGGAGACATCGTGAGGACGTCGCCGATGTTGTCGAAGCCGTGGCCGACGTCGTCGGAAGGGAAGTTTTCCGAAGCGTTGAAATCGGTGCCGAAGAAGAGATCGCGGGTCGTATTGTCGTACTCGGCCTTGTTGAGCCGACGCATGGTCACGCGGCCGGGGTCGGTCTTGGCCGTGCGATCGTAGTTGTCGAAGATCGAGCGGACGGCGGCGAGGAACGCCTCGCGCTCGGCGGCGGCCGGTTGCGGCTTGTCTTCGGGCGGCATGAGTTCCGCCTCGACCATGTCGGCTAGGTTTTCCCAAACCTTGCGCTGCTTGAGGATCTGCGAGTGCGAACGGATACCGCCGAGGCCGAGCCCGGCCTTGGGCTGGTCGTCGCCATGGCAACTGACGCAGTGCTTCTGGAGGAACGCCGGGATGGGTCCGAGCGACGGCGCGGCAGCGGCTGCGAAAGTCGACGGAATGCCCCAGGCGAATGCCGGGGCGAGCGCGACCACCAGCAGGCAGCTACGAAACGACGGTACGCGAACAATCGCGATCACAGGACCAACCATAGGCTGAATGGGCGGGCGACGGCGGGTGGGGCCATCGGGCGAAATGAGGCGGGAGAGAGCCCCCTTATCATAGTCGATAGGCCTGCCCGGGACAATTGCGCATGGCCGCCGCGGCACAGGCTGATGCATATCAGGATAGGAGGTAAATGACGTAAAACGGCCGATTCTGTTAGCATTTGGCGGCGTACCGCACTCGGCCGATTGTCGCATCTTGCGTTGCCGTCGTTCCTTGATCACCTGGCTTTCCATCGTCGTTCGGATCGTCGCCAACCCGTTGTCGAACGTGTTGCAGAAGTTGGCGACCCACGGCGGGGCGTCGCCGACGTTCGTCATTGCGGCGACGCACGCGTTGTTGGCGGTGGCCGTCCTGCCGCTGGTCGTGCTGTTGCCCTGGCCGAGCGAAGGAGCGTTTTGGTGGAACATGGCGCTCTGCGCCGTGCTTGCCGCCGCGTCGAACGCACTGCTCGTGCAAGCCATGCAATTGGCCGATCTTTCCGTGCTGGGGCCGATCAATGCCTATAAGGCGGTGGTTAGTCTGTTGCCCGGCATCGTGCTCTTGGGGGAAGTGCCGACGGCCGCGGCGCTGGCGGGCATCGCACTGATTGTGGCCGGAAGCTATTGCTTGAGCGACCCTCGGGCGGAGCGCGCAGCTGCGCCGGCGCGCGAATCGCGCCGGTGGGGATTTTCGCGAGGAGTACGCTATCGCGTGGCCGCGCTCCTGCTCTCCGCTACGGAAGCGGTGTTTCTCAAGCGAGCGCTGGGGCACGCCTCGCCGGGGACGGCCTTTGCGTGGTGGGCCGTGTTGGGATTGGCGGCGGCCGTGCTCATCGGGCACCTGCCGCAAGTGCGCACGGCTTGGCGGAAAGAGGTTCGCAATGCGGCTCGATTGCCACGACTGTATCTTGCTTTGGCCGCCGCGACGGGCCTAATGCAATACTGCACGCTGGTTGCCTTTGCCGAAGTGCAGGTCGCGGCAGCGCTCGCGCTGTTTCAAACTTCGTCGGTCGTCAGCGTGTTTTTAGGCCATCGCATTTTTAGCGAGCCGCACGTCGTCCGACGTTTGCTTGGCTCGCTCGTAATGGTGGCCGGCGCGATGGTGATCGTGCTCGGCCGCGCGAGATAATACGAGCCCGAAAGCGCAACAAAAAAACCGGAGCGAACCCCGCTTGGGATTCGCCCCGGCTGATTGTTCCACAAGCGGAAGTTATTCGACCGGGAGCTTGCCCGCCGACAACTTTTCAGCCCATTCCTTGTGTTCGTCGGCGACCTTCTTCAGCGCGGCCTTGACCTTGTCGAGGTCCTTTTCGCCCTTGGCGCCGATCGCTTCGCCGACGGCCTTGCCGTAGTCGTTGCGCATCTTCTTATCCGTGCCCATATGGCAAATGCCGCACTTCGCCGTCGCCGCGGCGGTGACGTTCGGATAGGTTTCGGTGAAGGCCTTAACGAACGTCGGACGGGCGTCGGCCGAGTCGAGCGCCAGGCACAGCGACATAGCGCCGCAAACCAGCGTCAGCACAAACTTCTTCATGCGCAAGTCTCCCAATTGTTTGGTCTAAGGATGTCGGCCGGCGAACGACCCCTCGGCGATTGCCGGCCATCAAAGCTACGCTTTTTGCCGCAACTCCACGGCAAACTCGTAACCTTTGGCTAGTAGAATCGGCCAAAAAGGCAAAGTCAAGTTAGCGTATTCGGGTAAATCACGTTGATACATAAGCCCCGATTTGCGCCATGCGGCACCTCATCGCTTAGTTGACACACAGACTCAATTGGCAGGCCTCATAACGTGACGCATTTGATTTTATCGCGGAACCGCATTGGAATCGATCATGCGTAGGCTCGTTGCTTTTACACAACGTTCAGGCCGCCGACGAAGTCTGACAGCTCGCGCGTGACGGTATCGATTTGTTCCTGAATGGTCATCGCTTCGGCGCGCAGTTTCTCGACCAGATCTTCCTGCTCGCCGAACTTCTTCACATAGCGTTGATATAGCTCCGAGTTGCGGTCGAGTTGCTGCATGTTCTGGCGGATGCGCGTTTGCTCCTGGCTGATTATGTTGATTTGCTGCTCGATCCGAGCGTGTTGCGTGCGAAGTTGGATAATCGCGGCGTTGCGCGACCGGACGTCGGCAATGGCCTTGCGAACCTCGTCGCTGATGTTCTTGCCTCGCAAGTACACGGCGAGTGAAGCGTCGTCGATGTCGGTGATGGCAATGGCGGTGTAGACCAATTGCTCCTCGGCGATCTTCAATTCCGTCGGCTTCCCCGGCAGAGCGGCTACGTCAAAGCGATACCGATCGCGCGTTTTCTCCGTCGGCTTCTCCGGGGCCGTCAGCTTCCAGGTATTATCGAGGGGGTACTCTATGAGGACCCTCTTCTCTTTACGGCCGGAGTTCTTGATCGTGTAGATATGCTCGCGCGACTGCTTGTTGGAAATTTGCAGCACGCCGCGCTGCACCTTCATGCTCACTAATTCGCTCGGCTTGCCGTGCGTCACTTGGGCGACTTCTGTGTCGAGATCGACGGCGTAGCTCATCAACCGTTCCGTTCCCGGCGGTAGGTCTTCGATTTGCGCATCGCCGGCATACGAGCCGGCGTCGAAGACAGTGATCGGCCCCTGCATTAGATGCAGCTTTGTCGAGTTTGTGAGCCGGAGTCCGTTGAGCGGATGTTTCGGATGCACGGCGGCGTTGTAGATCGAAACCTTTTCTCCCTTCACGGTTTCGGCGACGATCGGCAACATTGCCGATTGCTGCCGCGGCAGCGCGACGGGCGTTTCGATCTCGTATTGGAACAACTCGCCGAGGTTCGACGCCTCGGCCGCCGATTGCACGCCGTCGCCGAGCGACAAAGATTTTTCGTTCGCGCGACGACCGTTTGCGTACGAATTAAAGGTGCTCGCCGCTCCCACGTCGATCGTGCCCGCGCCTGATTTCGCCATGGGCGACATCGGTACAGTCGCCGCTCCCGTCGCTTTGCGTGCCAAGCTATCTATCTGCCGCTCGCGCGCCTGCTTGCCCGCCTCGGCAAAGTCGCGATCGGCCCCGGCCATGTCCTGCCCGTAGGTTTGCGGACGCAGCGAGGCGAACAGTTCCGGCTCGACGAGCGGTCGCGAAATATAGAGCGGTTGATAGAGGTTCATCACAAATGAAATCGGCCGGCCGCTTACGAGCGTCAGGTCGACCTCTTTCCAGTCTTCTTCCGTGGTGTTTTCGACGATGGCCCAGCCTTGCAGGAGCGGAGCCTTCTCTTCATCGAGCACGAGCCGATAGCTCGTCTTCCAGACCGGCGATTCTTGGATATAGCTCACGCGTACCGGGCGTTTCCCTTCGCCGAGGAATCGAAGCGATACGTTCTTCTTATCGTTCGAGCGTCCGGTCGCCAGCAGAGCCAGGGCCTGGCGCAGTTCGGCATCGAGCTTAGGGTTCAGTAAGCGAATCCGTTGCACGCTCGGCAGAGCAACGCTTACAAGTCCTTCATCAGTGAGCAAATTCAGGTACTCTTCTTCGATGATTTCTTTCTCCACGCGATGTTTGCGCTTCTCGACCCCGAGGATCGTTCCCTTCATTGCCTTGCCCGCGTCGAGCTCGGCCAGTTCGCCGCGCACCTGGCCCAACAGGTCGGCTATGGTCGGATTCTGCGTCAGATCGATCGCGAACGTCTTTAGCGTTTTCGTGATTGGGTCCATCGAGCCGTAGGTAACTGTGGAGGCTCGACCGCCGCCGAGATCTTGCGGCACCAAGCTTTTGAGCAGATCGTTGATGTCGTCGACATTAAATTGCAGATCGACCGATGCGTCGCCTGTCACCTCGCCGGCATGTTCGAAGAAGCCGACCCCCGAGTTGAAGAGCACGATCTTTTTCAGCGGCAACGCCCCGGGCTTGGCCGCGTCGGCGGCGTGTAACTTTTGCAAACCGAGCGTCGGCCCAAGGGCGACGGAAATGGCGAGCGACAGCGGAAGAAGTGAGTGGCGCATGGCGAATGGCTCCGAATTGGGGGCGGACGTTGAGCGTCGGGCTTTAGTGTAGTTGTCCGACGTTGCCGGGGTATAAAAAGTTCCCCCACGTTCCCCACGTCCTGGCCGTTGTGTTACGTTATGACTCCGGCATTCGGCCGCCTACAAACACACGCTATTCACGGAGTTTCTCCGATGGTCCGCACTCCCAGCACCATGTTGCCGCTTGGTACTGCCGCTCCCGATTTCTCGCTGCCGAATATCGATGGCCGCACGGTGAGCCTCGCCGACTTTCGCGATGCGAAAGCATTGCTCGTCATGTTCATCTGCAACCATTGCCCGTTTGTGAAGCACGTGGCCGACGAACTGGCCCGGCTCGGTCGCGATTATCAGGCGAAGGGAGCCGCGATCGTCGCCATTAGCCCGAACGACATCGACGCCCACCCCGCCGACGCGCCCGAAATGATGAAGGAAGAAGCCAAGGCTCGCGGGTACACGTTTCCGTATCTCTACGACGCCACACAACAAGTAGCTCAGGCATATCAAGCGGCTTGCACGCCCGACTTCTTCCTCTTCGACAGTGCGCAAAAGCTTGCGTATCGGGGCCAACTCGACGGCAGTCGTCCCGGCAACGACGTGCCTGTGAACGGCGCCGACCTGCGCGCCGCTCTCGACACTCTTTTGGCCGGCAAGCCGGTTCCCGCGGAGCAGCGTGCAAGCCTCGGCTGCAACATCAAGTGGAAGCCGGGCAATGAGCCGGACTACTTTAAGTCGTAGTATTATTTCGAGGTTCGTCCGCGTGCCACTGCCGGCTTGTCCGGCAGTGCTCTGCATCATGTGCAAAATGACCAAGCACCAATAAAAAGCAAATCCAAAACCTAAATGACCGAACGAATGCTGCAGCGTCGAGCGACGTCGCGACGTTCATTCGGTCATTGACCTTTGGTCATTGTTTCGAATTTGGTGCTTGATTATTGGAATTTCCGCGACGTGCCTAATCATCATAGACTTCTAACTCGGGCAGTTGCTCACGGAGACGATCGATGGCTCCGTCGGTCACTTCTGTGGCTTCCAGCGTTAGCTCGCGCAAGTGCTTGAGTTGCGCGAGCTGGAGAAACTGCTCGTCGTTGAGCGGATAATGCGCGATGATGAGCTCTTCGAGTGACTTGAGTTTCGCGATCTCCGCAATAGCCGCCGGTTCGACGACGTCGCCCTGCAAATGCAACTTGCGCAGCGACGGGAAGCCGGCGAGTCGCGCGATGTCGGCCGCTTTGAGTCGCTGCTCCTTCGGACGTTCGACCGCGGCCCAGTTCAAGCCGTTCTGTCGCATGCCGAGGTAGTTGTCGATCTCCACATAGTCGACCGGCGGCAACAGGCCCCAATGTGGAAACGAATGGATACGCGTGCGAATTCCCAACAGCCGAAGCTCTTCGGCCAGCGCGTGCTGCCGCGCGCGGTCGCGGTATTGCACGCCGTAGACTGCCATCACGACGGCCGACGTTGCTAGAAGTACGAGCGCCGTGCGGAGCGTGAATTTTGGCCGGCGGAGAAACTTCATTGTGGGTGCTTAGCGTCGGGCGACGAAACTCCGATGGGCGGCGAGATACAGAATGTGGTGCGCGATTCGGCGAAAACCACCGTATCTGTACAAACGCTATTGATTCTGTACGGGCGTATATTATAGTTTCGGGTAGCAGACGACCGAAGACTGGTGTGTGCCGGTATGGATTCCGGACGTTCGCAGCTCGGTCGCCGCGACGCCAATTGTCGCGAAATGCCGGTCGTAGAGCGAGGTTTTGCCTCGCCTAAGGCCGGTTTTCCTACCTCGCAAGGAAGTTTCGATGGCCAATTTGGACAGTTTAACGAGCCGCCAAAAGGAAGTGTACGAATTCATTCGCTTGAAGATCCGAGCCCGAGGTTACGGGCCGACGGTTCGCGAAATCGGCACTCAATTCAAAATCAGCTCGCCCAACGGCGTGATGTGCCATTTGAAGGCCTTGGAAAAGAAGGGCCTGATCGTTCGTGAGGCGAATATGTCGCGCGCGATTACGCTTGCGACGGAGACGTTCGATTCACAACGGCCGGGCCTGCCGCTCGCCGGACGCATCGCCGCCGGTATGCTGCACGAAGCCATCGCGCAGGACGAACGGATCGACTTCGGTGAACTGTTCGACTCGGACGACCTCTTTGTGCTGGAAGTTTCCGGCGATTCGATGATCGAAGATCAAATCTCCGACGGCGATTACGTCGTCATCCGCAAACAAGATACGGCGACGAAGGGGCAAATCGTGGTCGCCCTGACGGAAGAAAACGAAGCGACACTGAAACGCTGGTATCCGGAAGCGGACCGCATCCGCTTGGAACCTGCCAACTCGACCATGAAGCCGATCTACGTAAAGAACGCTCGCGTGCTCGGCGTGTGCGTCGGCGTCGTTCGAAAGATGTCGTAAGCCGCGCTTCGCGTGGAATGACCAATAACCAAGCACCAGATTCCAAACAAATCCTAAAACGCTAATGACCGAACGAGTTTCGCAACGTCAAACGACAGCGCGACCTCATTGAGTCATTGAGAGTTGGTCATTGTTTGGAATTTGGTGCTTGGTCATTGGGATTTCAAAATGACGGAACGCCACAGAGGGCGTTCCTCTACAGGAGCTACCCTGCTTGTTCCAAGCCGCCGGCTTGGTTCAGTTTGTTGTAGAGCGTCTTGAGGCTGATCCCGAGTTCTTCGGCCGCTTTTGGTTTGTTGCCGCTGTGGCGTTCCAGCGCCTCGTGGATGGCGGCCATTTCGATTTCGCGCAGCGTCGCGGCGCTCGACAGCTTGAAGTGCGGGCCTTTAACGGCCGACGTCATTGTCGCCGTCGAATTACCGGAGCCGTGCCCCGCCGTAGCCGCCGCCTTGCTGAATCGGCTCGGTAAGTGCGGGACGCCGATCGGCCCGTTTTCACAGAGAATTGCGGCGTGCTCAATGACGTTTGCCAATTCGCGCACGTTACCCGGCCAAGCGTGCAATTGCATCATGCGCATCGCTTCTTGATCGACGAGCGCGTCGTTGGCCTTGGCCGTCGGGCGGAAGCGGGCCAGCAAGAACTTGACCAGCGCGGGAATGTCTTCATTTCGCTCGCGAAGCGACGGGAGCAGCACTTCAAATGTATTGATACGGAACAGCAAATCCTGGCGGAAGTCGCCCGTTGTCACCATGGCTTCCAAGTCGCGATGCGTCGCGCAGAGGATCCGTACGTCGACGACGAAGGGACTGTTGTCGCCGACTCGTCGCACTTCGCCACATTCCAATACGCGGAGCAACTTCGCCTGCATCGATTTCGGTAATTCGCCGATTTCGTCGAGAAACAATGTACCGCCGTCGGCGACTTCGAAAAGTCCTTGGCGATGTTCATCGGCGCCGGTAAATGCCCCTTTGCGATGTCCGAAGAGTTCGCTCTCGATCAGGTTCTCCGGTAGAGCACCGCAATTGACTGCCACGAAGGGCTTCTCGGCTCGCAGACTTTGCTCGTGAATGCTACGCGCCACAAGCTCCTTGCCGCTGCCTGTTTCGCCGAGAATCAGCACGGTCGACTCCGTCGGCGCCACGCGCTTTACCATCGCGCGTACCCGTTGCATCGGCAGTGAATCGCCGATGAGTTGCGTCTTCCCCTCTACACGCTCCAACCGGAGCTTCAACGCGCGGTACTTGTTCAGCCATTCGCGGCGTTCGGACACGCGCTGCAGCATGCCGTCGAGATCGGCCATCTTGAACGGCTTCGACATATAGTCGAACGCGCCGAGCTTCACGGCGGCAATCGCCGAATCCATCGTCGACTTGCCGGTGAGCACGACCGCTTCCACACTCGGATCAAGTTCCTTAGCGCGCGCGATCACCTGAATTCCCGACATTCCGGGCATGTCGAGGTCGACGATAATGCAGTCGTAGGTGTTTCGTTCGAGAGCAGCGACTGCCGTGAGGCCGTCGGGACAGACGGTTACTTCATGGCCGAAGCGCGGCAGCTCGAGGCTCATCAACTGTTGCAGATGGGCTTCGTCGTCGGCAAATAGGAGCTTGAGCTTCTTAAGCGGCTTGGAACTGATGGGAGGTCTCCTTTTTGGCGGCCGAGACCGGCAGTCGCAGACGGAACTGCGATCCCTTGCCGGGCCCTTCGCTGTGCGCGGAAAGCATGCCTTGATGATCGGCGACGATGCGGTAGCTGATCGATAGCCCGAGGCCGGTGCCTTGGCCGCCACGGCGTCGTGTGAAGAACGGTTCGAATAGGTGAGTGCGGACTTCGTCGGTCATGCCGCAACCGTTGTCGGTGACGATGATCTCGGCGATGCCGGGACGCGAGGCAAAGTCGATTCCGACCCGGCCTCCGTCGTCGAGGCTGTCGAGTGCGTTGGTGATAAGGTTGAGCACGACCTGTTTGATTTCGCGGCCGTTGCACAGCGCGTAAATCGGCGTCCCGTCGGCGATTTCTAGTTGCTTGCCTTGATATTTTCCCACATGCCGGACAATGCTAACTACGTCTTGCGCCAGCTCCCGTAAGTCGGTGGCGCTCCGTTGGCCGTCGCCCGTGCGCGAAAAGTCGAGGAGCTTTTCGGTGATCTCTTTGCAGCGAAACGCCTCTTTCTCGATCATGCCGAGATAGGTGCCGATCACTTGATGTTGCGGATCGTCGGCTGAGAGCAGCGGACGGACCCGATCTTGCAAGCTTTCTGCGCAGACGGCAATCGAGGCGAGGGGGTTGTTAATTTCATGCGCCACGCCGGCCGCGAGAAAACCGACGCTGGCAAGTTGCTCGCCGCGAATGACTTGTTGCGTGCGCTCGGCAACTTCCTTGTCGAGCTCGTTGTTGATCTCGCGGAATGCGCAGGTCATCGAGTTCATGTTGTCGGCGAGTTCCGACATTTCGTCGTCGGTCTTGAGGCGGATTTGATATTGGAAGTCGCCGGCCGCCATGCGGCGGGATCCTTTGATCAGCTTGTTGAGCGGCCGAAAGACCCAACGATAGAAGAGCGCTAAGAGTTCGGCGATGCCGGCGATCGTCGTAACGCTGGTGATCCATCCGACGAAAATCAGCGTGCGGTATTGGCCTCGCGCCTCTTCCATCGCCTCTTCAATGTTTTGATGGAGGAACGTCGGAAGTCGCGAGGCGAGCGTTTGCAGGCGATTTAATTCGTTGGTAAGCCGATCAGCCTGGTCGCGGCTGACATGCCAGCGTCGCGCCTCGGCAAGGCGTTCAATTTCCGCCATTGTGGCGACAATTGCCAGCGTCGTTTCTTGTTCTTGGCGACTGTCGGAAATCGGCAAGCCGTAGTCGAAACCTGCGGTGTCGGAAAGCCGCTCTTCGTAACGCTCGAACACCTTGCGCGCTTCAGCCAGTTTAATACGGAGGTCGTCGAGCAACACTCCGGCTTGTTTGCCGTCGCTCATCCAGGCATCCGTAAGCGAGTCGGTATCGATTGCACGCACGCGACGCGCATACCATAGAACGCGCAATTCGCCGGCGACACGGCCGAAGTCGTTGGCCAGCGTCAGCTCGGGCACGCGCTTGTAAAGACTGCGCACCATGCAGCGGTACGCGTAAAGCCCGTGGATTGCGCTCCAGGCAAGCCCGAAGACGACCACGAACATCAGCGTCATGACGACGAGCAGCTTATTGCGAATGGTCCATTTGGAGAGCAACGGCGACCTCCTTGTCGCGCTGGCCCCGCGCATCGACCGGCATCCATGCGGTCGGCAAGATGCAACGGCGATATGCGGGCCGGGAGTGTACCAAGCATCTTGCCGGCGGGGCAATACGGCTCGCCGACGCGCGTTTTCGCGGTCGCGACGCCATCGCAACGCCGATTGTCGTCATTTGCCGGTTCTGCTACCGTGCTGCCCGGATTTCGTTTCGCTCGACGGTCGCTCGTTTTGTTTGTTGATCAGGAAATGACGGAGACGATTCGTTGACGGCTGACGCATCGAATTCGAAGACTTTTGCTCCGACAAGGAGCCGGTGCCGGCGTTGGCTGCGTCGCATTCTGCTCGTTGCGCTGGTTCCGGTGATCGGCGCCGGAGCGTACGTGGGCTTTTATCATTACCACTTAAAGCGGTTCGCCGTGCTCGACGACGGCGTTTTCTACCGCGTCGCGCAGCCGACCGAAGTGGGATTTCAGGTTCTTCAAAAACGCTACGGCGCCAAGACCGTCGTAAGTTTGCAACTCTTTGATTTTCGCTTGCATCGCGGCTTATTCGATCCGGGACGCGGCGACGGATCCAAGGAGACGGAGTACGTTGAACGGCTCGGCATGAAGCACGTGCAGTGGACTATGGGGGACGAGCAATGTTGGCCGTGGCTCGATCCGTACCAGCTGGAAGCCTTCTATCGTCTGGTCGACGATCCTGGCAATCATCCGATCGTCATTCATTGCATGGGGGGCCGGCATCGTACCGGCACGCTCTCGGCGCTCTATCGGCTGGAATACGATCGCTGGCCGGTGGATGCCGCGTTGAGCGAAATGTATGCCTTTGATTTCGGTCATCCAATTTCGACGCAAGAACACAATTTGCGCGCCTATGTGCCCCGGCCGGAACCCTCCGCCGAAGAGTGGCGAAGTCTGGAGGCGGCGTTTTCACATTGCTTTTCAGAGGCTCCGCCGAAAACCTATCGCCAGTTGATTCGCTGCATCCGCGATGCGGCACCGACGGACGAAGTGCACGGCGTCGTTCGCGAGTACGTGGCCGAGAGTCGGGATTTTGCACTGCCGCTCGCCGATCGATTAATTGAGTCTCCCGAGGCTCCGCTGGCTCACGTAGCGGCGGAGTCGGCGGGGCGAACGCTTGACGAGGTTTCGCGGAGCGGCACGGTCGGTTCCACGGTCGACCTGCGCGCCGCCGTGGCGTTGATTGCCGATTACGGTACTCCCGCGGCGCAACAGCGACTCGCAGATTTGGTTCGCGCCGAAGCCGAGAAGTCCGAAGTGCCTTCGCTGATTTACGAATCCATCGTGAGCGGGCTGATGAATCGATATACCCGAAATCGGATTGCCTACTTGCAGCCCGTCGTGGAAGACGTGCGTCTTCGCATCGGACGCGACGTCGCGGAGTATCGCTATTGCGATTCCGCCGTTTTTTTTGTGGCAACGATTACCGACCAGTTTCCCTTGCTTTCCTGGGCTAATGAGAAGCAACTTTCGCAGGGCCAGGTTGCTTTACGGCGCTGGTTTACCGAGAACGCAAGCGGCCTGAAATTGGCGCAGCGTGTGGTTCCGCAGATGCGGTACGGCGTACGGCGAGGGGACGGCCCGGTCGAAGAAGATCTGTCGAAGATGCGCCGTTAGTCGAAGCTTGGCAGGCGACGGCGTAGCGTCTAGTCCTGGTCCAAAACGTCGGCCGGCTGGGGAACGACTCGGCGCTTGCGAAGCTCGGCCATCACTGCGTTGATCGCAAAACAATACCCGCGACTCGCGCTTACGAAATCACCGGCGGACCTAGCTTTGGCGGCATCCGCGCAACGTTTCTCGAACTGCGACCAATCGACGGTGAATTTTTGATTGTTGGCCGATTCTCGCAATTGAGCGGTCAGAGCCGCGAGTTTGGCCGCGAAAGCGTCGTCGACTTGGCAAATTGTCGACGTGTGCGGGCCGGTCCCCAGCGGCTTGCTGCGCCATTTGCGGAGCGAATTGCCGGTCGTGAGCTTCGCGACGGCATAAAGGCCGAGAAGAACTGCAAAGGCGCTCGCGGCGAGCCCCGGCAGCACTTTTCCAGTCGTGACAAGCGCCGCGCCCACAACGGCGGACGCGCCCATGCAGGCCCAAATGATCGGATGAACGACGTCGGAGGCGGAGCGTCCCGGGAGCTTGGGAGGACGCGCGTTTTGCACGGTGCGTAGATCGCCGATCTTGGCGACGATTACGGTAATGTTGTCCGGCCCTCCGCGCAGGTTGGCGAGGTCGACAAATGTTTGCGTCGCTTCGGCCGGGGTTAAGCAACTGAGCAAGCAACCGATCTCATCATCTTCGACTTGCCCGCTGAGACCGTCGCTGCAGAGAAAAAACGTGTCGCCGGCGACCAGCGGAAACGGACCTTCGAGATCGATCCGGACGTTGGGGTCGTGCCCCAGCGAACGCGTGATGTAATTCTTGGGAATGAACCCCGGGACTTCGGCGCCTGTTTGTTTAGCGACCGCCCGCATTTCCCAAACCACACTATGGTCGAACGTTAATTGCTCGAGCCGATTGCCGCGCAGGCGGTACGCTCGACTATCGCCGACATGTCCGCAGAGCGCGCCTTGAGGTAGGAGTACGAGCACGCTGGTGGTCGTGCCCATTCCCTTAAAATCGATATTCTGAGTTCCGCGTTCGAAGATTCGGCGGTTGCCTTCTTCCAACGCCATTTGCAGCGCGGCCGGAGGAGAGCCGTCGGGGCGCTTGAAGTACTCAAGCGGCACGGTATCGCAAGATATCTTGCTCGCCAATTCTCCCGCGGCATGGCGTCCCATGCCGTCGGCGACCATGAACAAATGGCCGCGACGGAAGAAATCGAGTTCGGTGCCCGCCAGCATGCAGGCTTTGGAGTCTTGGTTATTGGCGCGTCGAAGACCGACATCGGTCAGTTCTGAGAACTCGACGAACTCTTGCCAGTAGCCGGCGGAATTATGCATGTTGTCGAGTATTCTTCGTTTCGCCGGCGGTGCTCGCATACGACGAGTACCTACTTGCCGCCCCTTGCTTGGCGGGTGTCACGAGTATAGTCGGGGGCGCTTACGTTTCCCATATGCGACAGGGAGTCAGTCGGCACCAAAGCGTCATTTTTTTAGGCTCGAACCCGCAACAATCGCCCTGGCTGCGACCGAGGCGTCTCCCTATACTTCCCCCGCATTTCCCGCCGAATCGGCTCAGTTTGACGTCCCGCCGCACGCGCCGGTATTGCGCAGTTCTACTTAACACCCTCGGCATAGGTTGCCGCATGTCGCCTTCATTTTTCGTACCGCTCGCGCTTCGTCGTGGACGAATCATTGCGATATTGCTGGTCGCGGAGTTAACCATTGCCGTCGCTAGTTCCGGCGGTTGCGTACAGCGCAGGATGACCGTGCGGACGAACGTTCCCGGAGCTCAGGTTTACGTCGACAACTACGAAGTAGGGCGCACGCCGGTTTCGACCGACTTTATCTATTACGGAGATCGCACGATTCGTTTGGTAAAAGACGGCTACGAAACGCAGACGGTCGTACAACCGGTAAGCGCGCCGTGGTATCAATGGCCGGGCTTGGACTTCTTTGCTGAGAACCTTTGGCCGTTTGAAATACGCGACGAACGGCAGTTCGATTATCAGATGCAGCCGCAATACGTGGTACCGACGGACACGCTGCTGACGCGTGCCGAAGATTTGCGTCGCAGCAATGTCGCCCCGCCAGCGGCAACCATTCCGGCGAACGTAGCACCGCAGGGAATCTCTGCGCCGGGGATGATCGCCCCCCCGAGTTTTCTGACGCAGCCTCAAGCCGCTCCGGCGGCATCCCCCTACGGTGCGACGCCGCAGCCTAGCCTGCCGGGATACCCGTTGCAGCCAAGTCCCTACGCTCCGCCGGTTACGACACCACGTTAGCCGCCAAGGGCGCGAGATCTTGTTCGGCAGTCTATTGAGCGGCCGCGGCTTCTGCTTGCTTCTTGCGCCAACGTCGTTGTAGCCATGTAAGCAATCCGGCGATGCTCACCAACAACATGCTGCCGGGCTCCGACACGGCTGCCGCTTGATAGTTGACGTAGAGATCATTGCCGTTCTGCGAGACATAGAGGCAATCGTGAAGAGTGTTGAATACACTCCTTTCGAGCGTCCGATTCACTACTCACAGCCTTAAAGGAAGATACACCATTGCGACTCTTTGAAGGCACCCAATGGGATCGTCCGCCGCGTTGTGAACGTTGCGGACTACTTGAGGCCGAATGCCACTGCCCGCCGCCTCCAGTACCGCCGCCGGTTTGGCTGGCGCCCGAGAAACAGTCGGCGCGGGTCACTGAGGAGAAGCGTCCCGGCGGGCGGCGCGTCACCGTCGTTCGCGGGCTGGTTCCCGCGGAAAGCGATTTCGCTGCGTTACTTGCGCAGCTCAAGAACGCGTGTGGCGCAGGCGGGACCGTTCGCGACGATCTTATCGAGATTCAAGGAAGCCATGCGGAACGCGTTGCGACGCACTTGCGCAACCTTGGCTATCGCGTCAAGAATTGATTCGCGGGACAAGCCGACGCGCGATCTACTCGCCGAGCAAGTCCGCGTCGTCGATCCAAACGCCGCCGCTCGCGGCGTGATAGAGCCAACCAGCGTCGTCAGCACCTGTAGCGGCGGCCGGCGGATTATTCGCCGCGACTCGCACGAAATTGCTTCCAGTGAGGGAATTCACCGGTAGCACCACGACATACGGTCCGTAAGGGAATGCGGATGTCGTCCCTGCGACACCGCTCGAGTTCGTTTGCTTGGTTAGGACATCGAGCGTCGCCGGTTTACGTCCTTCGTGATCGTTTGAGTAAACCTGCAACTGCTCCCGAAGCATGCGCAAATTGAACTTCGTCGTGTTTGATTTCGCATTCTTTGCACTGTCTTGAAACTGCGGGATCACGGCACCGGCAATGATGCCGAGCACGACAACCACGATCATCACTTCAATCAGTGTGAACGCTCTGTTTCGAGATAATGCCATAATTAGGTCCCCAGAAGTGATGTACCATTAGGGACACGGTAGTCAAAGTGAACAACCTTTGGCCGGCGGTGCCACCGTCATGATCGCTCCAAACGGCCCCGCTAGAGCTTCGATACGGCTTCGATCGCTTTATCCGCGGAAATGCGGTTGCCGTGGCTCTTGCTCACTTCAATGAAGCGGACCGTTCCGGCCTTATCGACGACGATGGTTGCCGGATAAGCGGTCTCCCGCACGGCGTCCCAACGCAGCCCGTAGAGGTTCGTCAGTGAGTAATCCGGGTCGAGGACGACGTGCATTCCGGCGGGAATCATTTTGCCTTGAAGAAACTCGCCTGCGCGTCGGGCAAGTCCGGATTGTTGGCCTGGATATACAAACACGACTTGAGCCTTCGACATTTGAAACTTTTCAGCGGCCGCAAAGAACTGCCCGGTCTGTGCGTTGCATGCGGGGCATTGATAACCGGGGAACCCTCGTAAGACCACAACGACGACTGGGCCGGCCTTCGCAAGTTCGGAAAGCTGAACCACTTGACCATTGGGAGTCGGCAACCGGAAGTCAGGCGCAGCATCGCCGACGGCCGGCGTCTTTCCGGGGGCCTGGGCAACAACGCCCTCCGACGAACAAGCGGCGCTTGCGAAGGCCGCAAGGGGGAATACTAAGGCAACGAGCGATCGAATATTCTGCATACGCATGGCGAAGGTCTCCAAGAGCGTGAGGCGTGTTCCGGCCAAACACTCGGATGCCGCGCTACGCGGTCGGTTACGCAGGATCTGCAATATTATTTCAGCGCCGACTATTTGGCGTTGTCCATGATCATCGGTTGCTCTTGTTTCATGAGAAAGGCCGCGAGTTCCAGGCATTCGCGTTCGCTCAAAGTTTCACCGACGTTTGCCGGCATCGGCGAAAGCGGTAAGACGCTTTGCGCCTCAATATCGTCGTTGCTTAGTCGCTGCTCTTTCCCTTGACTGTCGGCCACGACGACGACATCGCCCTCGCGCCGAACGACAAGGCCTGTCAGAATCCGACCATCGACAAGCGTAAACTGCGTCGCTCGAAACGCCTGATCCACTGTGCGATTCGGGTCGAGGATGTCTTCCAGCAATCGCTCGAGTCCGCGGCGACCGACGCCGTCGAGCTGCGGTCCGATCTTGTTACCGCGCTCGCCGATGCGATGGCAGGCCGCACATGTCTTTTGGAAGTGGGCTTCGCCCCGAACGGAGTCCGGCGTAGTTTTGCCAAAAGCAGCTACTCGCGCGGCGATGAGCTTCTTGAGCCGATCATCTGCCGGCGGCAGTCCCTTGGTAAGTACGGCGACGCGCGCGACAAAATCCTGCGGTTGCGAACGACTGAACCAGAGTTGCACCGGCGGCTCCTGTAAAACTCGTGCCGACATCTTACCGGCGGCCACAGCGGTCAGGAGCAGCTCGGCCCCCTCTTTCGAAACGGCCAATCCGGCGGCAATCTCGGCGGCCAAACGGTCGGAAGCGGTGACGCCGCGAGCCGATAGCGCTTCGCGCGCCGAGGTCGTATTGAATCCGCTCAGCAATTGCACAGCCCGCGATTGTAGATGCGTCGGCTCCGCGACATTGTTAAGCAAGGCAACGAGAATGGGTGTAGCTTGGGCCGGGTCACACGCTGCCAAGGCCTCGTACGCGGCGGTCCGCAACGCTGGAACGCCGCGGCTCTTCGCCGTGAGCGGCCTTACATCGCCGAAGAGTTCCGGCCGCCGAAGCTCTTTGGCGAGATCCAGCCCTCGCTTCTGCAGTGCTTCGTCTTTGTCGGCAAGGAACGTTCGTACAATGGAATTCATGGCCTGTTGCGCCGCGTCAGGGATCGGCACTTTGCGGGCGCTGAGGCCGTTGCCGAGACTCCGATAGAAAACCAACCGCAGTTCCGTATCCTTGATTTCGCCGCCAACGGCATATAAGTCCGGCAGTTGAGCCTTGTTTAAATGGCGAGCAACATGTTCGACAAACCGACCGTCGAAACGTTGCTCCGGCGTCGCGTTCGATAGGATCTTTTGCAGGAGGAATGAAGCTGCATCTTGCGAAGGAATGCCGAGGCAGATGTCGGCAATCTGACCGCGGTGACTCGCAATCGCCGATTCTTCCAAGGATGTCAACGCTTTAGGTAAGGCGAGCTGCTGGCGCAGCGTAATCTTCAGGGCATGCGCGAGTTGTACGTCGCCTGCTGGGACGCCTTGTCGAACCTCGAGCAATTCTGGGATGCCGGTGTCCGACGGATGCTTCGCCAATGCTTCAGCGGCGGCCAACGCAACAAATGCCTCGTTGTCTTTCAGTGCTATCCGCAACGTCTCGCCGTCTTCTCGATCGAAACGGTCGTTCGATCGCTCCCCCAAAACCGTAGCGGCATGCGTACGGACGAGTGGGTTGCTATCGGCGACCAAGCGACGGATCGCAATCTTTTCGAGCAGGTTTGGCTGTGATCTTTCAACGACCCACATCGCTCCGACGCGCTGCAACGGCGGTGCTCCGCTATCCATTGCAATCGCTCGCAACTCGGCCAGCTCGGTCGACGACAACCTTCGCATGGTTAGTCGGGTGACGGCCTGCGTCCGTAGCGTGATGTTGGCGTCGCCGAGATGTTCGACGAGCTGCGATACGGGGGCATCTCGTAAGTTCGGCATCACAACACGAGCCTGATTAGCGCCCTTGCCGGTATAGCTGATCCGCCAAATCCGTCCGCGCTCGCGATCACGCTGCGGATGATCAAGCGGCACTTCATAGTGGCCGATGATGCAGTTGTAAAAGTCGGCGACGTACAGCGCTCCGTCGGGGCCGAGTTTGAGGTCGACCGGTCGAAACCACGGATCGTCGCAGGTCAGAAAATCGGGTTGCTCAACTGCCCGATACGAGGCGCCGGCCCGCTCGAGTCGGTCATGGTTGATCCGGCCGGTGATCGGATTGCCGATAAACAGCGTGCGGCGATAATCGGGCGGGAACTGTTCCGCGTCGTAATAGACGATGCCTGCGATTCCGGTCGAGCCATGCGCATGGCTCATGATCGACGGGCCGTAGCCCAAGCCGTCGTGAGGTTTGCCGAAACTTGGATACCACGCGCCGCGAAGTAATTGATATGCGGGGAGCGTGTGACAATCGGCGGAGAATAAATGTCCCCATTCGTCGAACGCGAGTCCGAAGGGATTTACTTGCCCATGCGTATATTGCTCGACGTGCGAACCGTCATGGCGCCAGCGGAATGTGTTGCCCGACTGCATCGTGAGTTGCGAACCGTCGGTTCCTTCAGCCTTTGATTCATTGGAGAAGCCGTGGCAAGAATAGACCCAGCCGTCGATCCACGGCGCGAGTCCGTTCACCATGCCGTGAGTATCGCGAAAGCCGAAACCACGCACGAGCGGTTCGCGAACCTCGAACATGCCCTCACCGTCGCCATCACGACAGCGTAGTAACTCCGGAATGCCGTACACCAAGAGTTCGTCGCCGAGTGAGGCGATGCCGATTGGAATATTCAGTCGGTCGACAACGGCACGATGAGTGATAGCGCCGTTTGAACCTATTTCCAAACGCGTGACGACGTCACGTGCCTTGGCAGGATCCGTTGCCGCAAACGGATACTCGATCGAGCCCGTCGCATAAAGTCGGCCGGCATCATCGAACGCCAAGTTGATCGGCTTTTTCACGACGGGCTCGGCGGCGACAAGTTGAATTGTGAAGCCCGGAGGTAAATGAAAGGCTTCCAGCTGTTCGGCCGGTGATCGAGGCGGGGCCTCCACGACGAGCGTATTCGCGGCGTGTGAAGATGTTGTGAGCAGTGCAGAACAAATGGCGCCAAGGGCGCGTAATGATTTGCGTCGTCGAACGTCACCGGTCGCGCGTCGACCAATTGGTGTTTGCCGTTGGGTCATTTCGATGGGCAAAGTTCTGTCAGGAGAATGCATTGAGAATTCCGTCGCTCGGTTCGTCGTTCGGTCCGTAACCGTTAGTCGATAGTGAGCAATAGCTTATTGGAGTTCGAGTGTAGCTTCGGGGGCGGTCGCCGGCACCACGCATGCATCGAGCGAGGCATGCGATTTGCTTCCACTCGCAGCATCACTCGCCCAACACGATTGTGATTCAGTGAATAAGTCACTGCGATGGATCGCCTGACGGGTTTTCCGACCGCTGCCGGTTTTTAGGATGTCTCGAATGTCTCTGATAACGCGTCGCAACCTCTTCAAGCTGTTGGGCTTGGCTGCTGCATTGAAGTGCGCTCCGAGGGAGTTGCTGCGAGCAGCTGAAGATCGCGCGGGAACTACCGATCAACAGCCGTTTAGCTATGAAACCGTCAGAGACGCGGCCCGGTTGGTGGCAAAGCAGGCATACCGTGCTCAATCTCCGCTACCGAAATCGCTCGCGAAACTCAATTACGACGCTTATCGATTAATCGCATTTCGCCATGAAGAAGCGTTGTGGCGGGACGACAAGCTGCCGTTTTGGACGGAGTTTCATCATCGCGGCTTCGTGCATCGTGATCAGGTCGACATGTTCATCGTGGCCAATGGCAAGGCGAAAAGTCTGCCGTTCGACCCGCGTTTCTTTCAGTATCGCGGCAAGTTGAGCGACCTTCACGTATCCAGCGATTGCGGGTTTGCCGGATTGCGGTTTCTGTGCCGATTACCGGAGCGCGAGCACTATCAAGAATTTTGCAGTTTCCAGGGCGCAAGCTATTTTCGGGCAATCCCCTCGCACGAGGTTTACGGCTCATCTGCTCGCGGCATTGCCGTCGATATCGGACTGCCCGAGCCCGAAGAATTTCCGAAGTTCACCAAGCTTTGGCTGGACACGCCGAGCAGTGATTCGGCGACGATGCGCATGTGGGCCTTGCTCGACGGCCCAAGTGTCGCCGGAGCGTACGAGTTTGTCATTACGCCGGGGCTGAAGGAAACAACGCTCGACATTCGGGCCGATCTTCACTTCCGTCGTACCGTGAAGAAGTTGGGATTGGGACCGTTAACCAGCATGTGGATGTGGGAAGGTGCGGGCAAACCTGCCGGCGACCATCGGCCTGAGGTTCATGATGCCGACGGATTACTCGTCGCTTCCGACTCGGGCGAATGGCTTTGGCGACCGCTGCGGAATCCTAAGTCGGTGAGCGTCGCACGATATCAATTCGGCGGAGTGCGCGGATTTGGTTTACTGCAACGCGAACGCGCGCTCGACGCGTATCGCGACGGCGAAGCGTTGTATCATCTGCGCCCCGGCATTTGGATGAGTCCGCGCGAGTCGTGGAAAGATGGTGCCGTGGAGTTGCTGGAGATTCCGAGCGATACCGAAGCGAACGACAACATTGCGGCATATTGGTGCCCTGATAAACCGCCGCAAGCGGGCGATTCGCTAACCCTTGACTATCGTGTGGCGTGCGGATCGCTGGAACCGGCGTCCCATGTCGGCGCGCGGGCCGTGAAGACGAGCGTTACTGCGCGCGAGAACGGCGGAACGGAAATTGCGATCCGTTGGAACGCCGGCACCCAACGACCTTGGCCGTTGGATCTACAGATTCAACCGGTGGTCTCGACGAGCGTTGGCGAAATTCGCGATGTGAAGTTGGATGCAAGTGAGCGTGATGTTCGGACTGTGCGTTTCACTCTGTTGCGCGAGGCGGATCGCCCGGCGGAGTTACGCGTATTTCTCCGTGCGGGCGCGGATGCGCTTTCGGAGACCTGGAGTTACCTGTGCAACTAGTGATCAAGCCCCCTACCATGAGCCCCGTGATTGCAAAGAGGTCGGCCATCGCGCCGTCGCAGATTGCGTTAAACGAAGTGAGCGCGCGAATCGAAAGGCGACTTGCGGAATACCTGCGAAGTTGGGGGCTAAACGATGACGAGATCATCGCGGCGCATGCCCGGCGCTGGACGCGACACGTGTTACACGAAGCGGCCGACGGTGCCGTGCCGTTGAGGGTCGCGTACCTCGAATTGGAGCAGCGTGCGCTGGCCCGCGCCATGAGCGCCGTCTATCTCTGGATCGCCCGACTCACGCGTTTGCTGGAGCGCGACGGCGAGGAAGTGTCGAAAGGCTTGCCGGCGATGCGTATTCGCAAGTTGCTGGCGACTGAGCCCCACGCGTTTCTCCGCATCAAGGAGTTGTCTCCCTCGTTCATGAGCGGGCTGCGCGGCGCCGCTCGCGCCGTCGTGCCGCATGCCGAAAGTCGAACGATGCCGGAACAGCCGCTGGGTGAGCTCGTTCCCCTGCTCACAACGTCGCCGTATCGGTCGCTTGTTCTGAATCTAGCCGCCTGGTGCTTCGGTCGCCGCCGAAGCGCTTGGGGATCGAATTCCTAATGCGTCCCTTCGATAGCGCACTTCCGGCCGGCCAGGCTCGTGCGATTTTGGGCATCCTGACCCTTGCGACGACAGCGGCGGCGACGTGGGCGTTTGCCACATCGATTGCCGGAAACGGACTGTCGATCGTCGACATTGCGTCCACGGCAATCTTCGCGATCTTGTTCGTTTGGGTCGCAATGAGCTTTTGGATGGCCGGAATCGGTTTCATTCGACTAGCGCGACGCGCGCGGACTGAAACGTCGGCCGAATCCTCGGTCCGCGGCGACTTGCCGCCGACGGTCGTCGTGATGCCGATTTACAATGAAGACCCGCAAGGCGTCTTCGCGGGCATGCGCGCCGTTTGGGAATCGGTGCAGGCGACCGGCCGCGGCGATACATTCGACTTTTACTTGCTGAGCGATACGACCAATCCGGAAGTCTGGTTGGCCGAGGAACTCGCTTGGGCGCGGCTGCAAGACGAGGTGGACGGCGCGCGTATCTATTATCGACATCGTCCACGTAATATCAGCCGCAAGTCGGGAAATCTGGCTGACTTTTGCCGACGCTGGGGTTCTCGCTACCGCTATATGATCGTGCTGGACGCGGATAGCGTGATGGTCGGCGCGACGCTCGTAGAACTGGTGCGACGCATGGAGGCCGATCCGCAATTGGGCATTCTGCAAGCCCCGCCGCAGCCGGTGAATCGGAGTTCGTTGTTTGCCCGCGCTCAGCAATTCGCCGCGTCGCTTTACGGCCCCATTTTCATGGAAGGGTTCGCTTGGTGGTCGCAAGACGACGGCAACTACTGGGGGCACAACGCGATCATTCGGACGGATGCGTTCCTGCGGCACTGCGGATTGGCGCCGCTGCCCGGCAAGGCTCCTCTCGGCGGAGAGATCCTAAGTCATGACTTTGTCGAAGCGGCGCTGATGCGCCGAGCGGGTTACAAAGTTCGGCTGGCGCACGATTTGGAAGGAAGTTACGAGGAATGTCCGCCGACGCTCGTCGCCTTCGCACAGCGCGACCAGCGCTGGTGCCAAGGGAACTTGCAGCATTTGCGCCTGATTGCTGCGCGCGGCTTGCGACCCGTTAGCCGGTTTCATTTTTTCGCCGGGGTCATGAGCTACTTGTCGTCGCCGATTTGGTTGTTGTTCCTGACGATCGGCGTGGTTGTCGCCGCATGGGAAGAGCAAGAACTTCACGACGGCGATACGACCATCCTGGGACCGGTGTGGATCTTTGTCGCGACGATGGTGATGTTGTTGTCGCCGAAGGTGTGGGCTTGGATGCTCCTGGCCTTCGATCGGCGTCGGGCGTCGGAATACGGCGGAATGTTTCGCGCCGGGCTCGGCCTCATGACGGAGGTCGGTCTCTCGATCATCGTTGCTCCGATCATGATGGCGTTTCATAGCATGTTTGTCGTGGCGACGTTTCGCGGCAAGAAGGTTCATTGGAATGCCCAGCAGCGCGACGAGTCGGGCATTTCTTGGCGCGACGCGGCGTCGGCCCATTGGCGGCAAACGGTCGCCGGGATTGCCGCGTTGGTCATCGTCGGATTTGCGGCGCCCGCTTTGCTGCCGTGGCTCCTGCCGGTCTTGGTCGGGCTCATCTTGGCAATTCCGCTGTCGGTTATTTGTAGCAGTGTGCGGTGGGGAGCGGCATTGAAGAAGTACGGCATCCTCTGTACGCCGGAGGAGCGAAACCCGCCCGCCGTGCTGCGGCGACGCGATGAGTTTGTCGCGCAGTCGACTTGTGAAGAGCCGACGAACGCGGTTGATTCTGGCGCTCCTTCATTGTTTACTCGCGTCGTGCGGGAGCCCGCTTTGCTGGCGCTCCATTGCTCTATTCTTGAAGCAACCGACGGCGCCGACTCAGCGACCATCGAAATCGTCGATCGTGCCGCCGCCGTCGTGCGCAAGGGAAGAATCGAGACGATCGCCGCCGAAGATCGTCGAGCTTTGCTCGGCGATCCGCTGGCGCTCGGCCGGCTTCATCGCTTGGCCTGGGGTAGCAAGCAGTAAACGCTTCTCTGATGTGTGTGCGACAAAGTGTCGCCGCCGCGGTTCCATCGCTTGCGAAAGTCGCATTTCCGAAATGCGCATGTTCTAATGGGCTTTGCAGCGCGTTCTCAAGTTGCCGATACGAAAGCTGCAATTTCATCACCGACCTGCTGAAGTGGTTTCATGAAGCACGTATTCGTATTGGCAACCGGTCGGTCGGGTACGCACTTTCTGCACAGCCTTTGCCGGGCAAACGTGCGGGAAGCCTGCTGTCGGCACGAACCGTACTTTACGCCGCGCAATCCGAACATGTTCGGCAAAGCCATCGATGCGCACACGCGCGGCGATGAAGTGGTCATTCGCCGACTTATAGAAAAGAAGCAACGCTATGTTTCCGGACTTCGCACCCGTTCGTATATCGAAACGAGCCATGCCTTTTTGAAGTCCTACTACGATCTCGCTCCGGAGTATTTCGACGACCTGCGCGTGTTTTATCTGCTGCGCGATCCGGTGAAGACGGCTCTCAGCGAAGCGAACCGCCACCAACTTATCGATCGCCTTCGCATTCCCTTTTGCCACTATCGCGGCGCCGACGGCAAGAAGTACTTTCGTTGGTCGCTGACGGGAAACGAGCCGATCTACCAGTCGTTTCGCGGCGAACCGCTCACGCTCTTTCAGCACTACTTCTTGCAATGGATTGAAACTCAAAATCGTGCGGTGTGGTTCCTCGACCGTTTCGAAATGCATGATCGCTGCGCCGTGTTAGATTCGCCGCGCGAGTTGAACGATCCGGGTTGCATGAAGGCTGCGTTCGAGAAACTCGAGCTTCCATTGCGGGAATCGGTAGTACGGCTAACCGGCGGCAAAAACCGCACACCGGGCGTACCGACCGAAGTGACTCAGAACGAAGAACAAGAAGCCGAGGCGTTGCTTAAGCGACTTCCTTATGACTACCTGACGATCTTTCAACGTCCGATGTTTGCCCGATTTGGTTGGACTGCGCAGCTTCTTAAGCACGTCGCTTCAACCGAAGATCGATCTGCTCCGCGACGACGCACGTAAGTCCGTTCGAGTTTCGCCGGCGATTTATTTCGATTTGGGAGCCTCGGCATGCCGGGCTTCCATCTGCTTCTTAAGTTCGGAATAAAGGGGCAAGTGCCGGTAGTACACTTCGAGCATGTAAATTGAGAAGCAGGTCACGTAAAGTCGGCCGCCTCGCTTTACAAGCGACCAGGTGTCGGCGCCGATCTCTTCATCCTTGCCGGTTCCCATTGGGTTCCAACTCCCTTTCTCCGCGCCGGCTTTCTCTTGCTTGGTCACAAGCATGTCGCGAAGCGTGCGGTTCCACGTGTCCCAATAGGGGCCTTCCATGTGAAACATCAATTGCGTGCCGTAGTACCAGTAGTACACGTCGCGCTCGTCCCAGATCGGCGGCTTTTCAGCAATCAGATAGTCGCAACCACTGCGTAGCCGCTCGTCGTTCGGTCCCCAGCCGAGATACATCCGGCAAAGCAGGCCTTCGGCCGTCATGACATGGTCAAAATTGTCGCCGACCATGTAACCGTAGCGGCTTCCGATCGGCGGTCCGCCGGGCGTCGGCTTAATGCCCGGAGTGGCTAGGTTAACAATCGTCGTGCGCGCGTTAACCAAGTCGGGACCTTTTGCCACCTCGTCGAGGTAGGCCGTGATCTTTGAGAACGCGTCTTGCGGCACTTCCAACCGTGCGTTTCTGGCGCTCTGCAACGCCATGAGCATCCAGCCGGTCACCGAGGTGTCGCTATCGAGCCGGGGCGTGTACTTCCAGCCTCCGGAATCGCTTTGCGTTTCCAGGCAGTACCTTACAGCCTTTTCGCAGGGCGCTTTGATTTCAGCATTGGTCGGATCGAGTGCGAGGTATTCGCACAGTGCCATCGTGCAAAGAGCTTGCGTGTAGAGTAGGTCGTCTTTCTGCGAACCATGGAAGAGAACACCCTTCGCGTCTTGGCCGCGGATGAGGGCCTTCACGGCTTTGTCGATGACCTTCGCGTGAGGGCTGTTGTTTTTAGGAGTGTGCCCGGCGCCGAAAAACGCCAAGAGCGCCATTGCCGTCGCGGCCTCCTGGTTTTCGAAATCGGCGCCTTTCGAATACTTACCTTTGCCTCCTTGCGCTGCGCCGGTGAGGCTCCAAAAGCCGTTGGAAAGTTGATGTGCGGCCAACCAGGAGAGGCCCGTCTCGACCGCTTCCTCCGTTTGGATCGTGCCTCCCTTTTCGCCGAGCAATTTGCCCTTCATGCCGCGACCGGCCAGCGCCGACGGCAACAGATCGGACGGGCTGACGAGATCAGTCGCCGTGATGCCGATTCCCATCGGCACGATCGGCACGTTGACCGCCGTGGGCAATTGCGGCAATCGCGCCAACGGTCGGAAGCTATCTACTTCCACGGCGTCCATGCTCGCAGAGAGCGAGCGAATCTCGGCGAACGACGGATCGGCCGGTTGCTCGACCGAGGCTTGAATCACCATCCGATCTTGCTTGATCTGCGGAAATGAAATCAGACCCAAGAAGATCACGATTCCCAAATGGACGATAAAGCTCACCAGCAGCGGAATCGCATGTTTGCGCGCGAGTTCGCCGACGGTGACGACTTCCTCTTCCGGCAACGATGAAGTGCCCGGCTGCGGCGCACGACTGGGAACGGCTCGCAAGTCCACCGGTGCCGCACTATTCGCCGAGGTTGCTCCGGGAAATGCGGCTCCGGGGGGCGCGCCGCCGGAACGCTTCTGACCGGGACTCTTAGCCGCTTTCGATTCGGGTGCGCCGGCTGCTGGCTTAGGTGCCGCACTACGACTCGGTACCGATGGGGCTGCCGCATTATTCGACGGCGCCGACTGCTTCGAAGGAGCAGCGGGCACCGGAGCAGGTGCGCGTCGCTGAGTCGGCGGAGGCGGAGCAGGGGGCGGTTGCGGCGCCGCAGGGTATTGCGGAGCGCCAGGCATCTGCGGATAAGCGCTCGGAAAAGTGTTCGGGTACTGCGGCATTCCCGGCGCTTGTGGCGCTGCAGGGTACGCCATGCCTCCGGCTTGCGGCGCGCCGGGCATCTGAGGAAATTGCGGCGCTCCCGGATACGGAGGCGTCGGATAAGCACCGGGGTACGTGGGGGGCGCGGCCGGCGGAGGCGGCGCGAATCCTCCCTGATATTGCGCGGGCATCGGAAACTGCGGCGCAGCCGGATACTGCGGTGCCCCGGGATATTGCGGCGCAGCGGGATACGCAACGCCGCCGTAAGGAGCTTGCGGATATCCTTGCGGTGCGCCCGGCATGGGAGGCATTGGTGCCGCGGGATAACCTCCCTGCGGATACTGCATCGCCGGGTATTGCCCGCCGACCTGCGGTGCTTGCGGATATTGCGGCATCGCGCCGGGAATTTGTCCCGGCATCGGCTGCCCGGGAACTTGTTGCCCCGGCACTTGGGGATATTGCGCCGGGTATTGTTGCGCCGGGTATTGTTGACCTGGCACCGGTTGGCCCGGGACGGGCGGAACGCCACCTTGCGGCGGCGCAAGAGGGGGCACGGCCGGCAATTTACCCGGCGGGCCTGGCACGCGGCGCGGATCTTGTCCCGCCATGCGACACACTTTCCTCGGCTCGCAGAGGCGCAACGCCGCCAAGACTGACGCACCTGCATCAATCGCAGGTCGTACACGTGCAGTCGCCGAAATTTCTCGCTGCTTTCTCCCTCTGCTGTTCCTAGGATCAAATCTACCCGTTCGTTGGCAATGCGGCAAGGAAAGTCGTGGCCACGCCTCGTTTTATGACGATCATGCCGATTTCCGCTCCAGCGAGCGCCCGAGCCCGACGACGGCAAAAACTTTGCTCAAGGGCTCGACGACGACCGGCCGATGCGTCATACTCCGGATCTCACATGACGCGGGGTGGAGCAGCCCGGTAGCTCGCGAGGCTCATAACCTCGAGGTCGCAGGTTCAAATCCTGTCCCCGCCACTGAAAGGCCGTCGAATCTTCGGATTCGGCGGCCTTTTTTCTTGCGCTCGCTCGTTCGAAGTTGAGCATTTTCGCCGTCGCCGTTCGTGCTTAGAATCCCATGGATTCGCGCGACCGGCATTTATCCTGACGATTTGGCAAGCTCAATGGAGAAGTTCCACATGGAAGTTCATCGCCGCACCCCCGAGCGCCGTCCGTATCCGCCGGCTCGTTATAACGCGCTCCTTCTCAGCTGCATGGACTTGCGGCTGATCGACGACATCGTCGATTTCATGGAAGGTGACAATATGTCGAACCGCTACGATCAACTCGTCTTCGCCGGGGCGGCGCTCGGCGTCATGCAGCCGAAGCACGCGGCTTGGCGCGACGTGTTCTTCCAGCACCTCGATATCGCCGTGCAACTCCACGGCATTCGCGACGTTTACATCATTGAGCACCGTAATTGCGGGGCCTACGCACATTTCCTCGGCCCAAGTTTTCAATACGACGACACGCCGGCCGGTCAAATCGCGGAAGAAGACGAGCATCGTAAACATGCAATGTCGTTGGCTGCCGCGATCGAAGAGCATTGTGCCCGCCGCTGCGACGAAGGGGGCGATCGCGATCTCTGGTCCATCCGTGTGCGCTGTTTCCTCATGGACCTCCGCGGCTCTGTCCGCCTACTCACGACGGAAGAGCCGGGCTACGAGGCGTAACCTCTCGTGATGTCTTTGCCCCTGCGCCTCCCGCAGAGGGTGCAGTCGTGGCCCGCATAATCGGCGCGACGTGTCCTTGCGGATAATCCACTGAGCGATTCTGCGCACCTGCGGAACGTTTTCGAGCTATTTTTCCCTATGGACCTCGTCGGCTTACCGCATGCGCGGTTGTCGTCGAACGACTTTCTTGCGTGGGAACAATTTCGTCCTCGGCTCGTCGGCGCTCATGTTTTGCAGTTTGCCGCTAAATACATTGCCGGTCGGGGCGAAGCTCGCCAGCTCCATTTACGATGAGCGGCAGACGAAGCTTCTAGCCGCGGGCATGGAGATCACCGAGCAACTGCTCGACACTCTGGCGCGACGCAACGTGGCCTCGGTCGTCGTCGGCGAGCAGGATCTTGCCCGTGTGCTCGCCTTCAAGCCGCAAGGGCGTGCTCGCACCGGGGCCCCCGATCGCCCCGGCGTGCGACTTGAACCGCAGAGCGAAGTCTGCAAGGCGCTCGACGCTCGTTGCGAGGCAATTCATCCGCGCCATCTCGCACCTTCGGTCCATGCCTACTCGAAGCGACTTCGCCCGACGCCGCATGCCGGCTACGATCGCGATTGCCTGAACTTCCTCGCCGACCAGCGCGAGTATCACGTCGGCCGCGTCGGTGAAGTAGCCGCGGCTTGCGCGCAAGGCGACTCGTCGCGCATCCCTCAGGCCTGCGAAGTGTTCCAAGAATCGCTCAAATCGGCGGCGCACGATTTCGACGCCTACGCTTGCCTCGGCGCGCATCCTACCGCGAAGCCGTATCCGTCGCGCCACTCGCTCCACACGGCGATGATCGCGGCGGCGGTCGGCACGGCGCTCGGCCTTGACGAACCGACACTCGTCGAACTCGGCTTCGGCTGCTTGCTCCACGACATCGGCATGCTCACCGTCGATCGCATGACGTTCGACGCCCGTAAGGTGCTCGATGCCGAAGACTTCGCCGCGATCGCCGCCCATCCGTTTCGCACGATCGAACTCCTCGCTCGCAATCTGCATCTCGTTCCCCTCGCGGCTCAGTTTGTCGTCTTGCAACTCCACGAACGTGCGAATGGTTCCGGCTATCCACGCGGCCGTACGCTCGGCGAAACGCATCCGTTGGCCCGTATTGCCGCGGTGGCCGATGCCTACACGGCGATGGTGACGTCGCGCCCGCATCGTCACGGAATGATGCCCTATTTCGCGATGGAAAAGCTGATTCGCGACGTCGCCGCCGGACGATTTGATCCGCTCGCCGTGCGCGGATTACTTCAGGCCATCGGATTGTTCCCGGTGGGCTCTTATGTCGAGCTTCGCGAAGGGTACGTCGGCCGAGTCATCCGCACCAACGCCGCCGACTACACGCGACCGATGATCGAACTCTGGCGTAACTCCCGGCCGCACGGGCGCCCCTCGATCGTCGACCTATCGCACGAGCCGGCCCTCACGATCTCGCGCCCGCTGACGACGCTGGAACGATAGGATGGCGCTTCGTCGAGCAGTCAGGCCGACGTGTTTGTCGTTTGTAGGGAACGCCCGCCGTGGCGTTCCGCAATGCCTTTCTATTTATGCGCTTTCTATTTAGCCCCCGGTCGGCGGCCGGGGGCCGCCCGCCGTCGCCGACGGCGGGCTAAATATAACGCTGTGAAATCGCCGTAAGTAACCCTTCGCAAATCCGACTTACGTCGACTCCGCTTTTCGCTCTGCGCAGATAACTCGAGATATCTGCGCACCTCTTGTGGGTTTTTGGGTTGTGCGCAGATAGATCGAGTTATCTGCGCAGTGTGTTGATAACCGTCGACGTAAGTCCCGACGCCTTGATCGCACTTAA
>PNKZ01000013.1 GCA_013822735.1 Pirellula sp. | reverse complement strand
CGCCGCCGGCGACGATGGTGACGTTCCCGGCGACGCCCGCGCCGTTGCTGGCGGTGGTGAGTCCGCTTGTGCCGTTGAATATGGGCATCGACCCGATGATAACGCCCCCCAGGGCGCTGATTGTGAGAACATCGGCATCGCGATACTTAATGTAACCGTCGGCGGACGAAGTCGCGGCGGCATTATTTGCTGCCGAGAACGAGTTCACGCTGTTGGCCACCGCTGCGAGGTTAATAACACTCCCGGCGTTGGCGGTGCTCATAACTTCCGCGCCAAGTGTATTGGCCGTAATGACTCCGGTCGCCAGCTGCGTGATATCGCCACGCGCACTCAGATGGACGTTACCTCGGGTTAAGGGCGTTGCGACGCCTGCCGTGATCGCTTGGTCGACGTTGAGGAAACCGGCGGCCGTAGCACCGGCCTTAAGGAACACGTCGGCGGAGAACTGCGTACCGTCCCCACCTTCCGTCTTCACGCCCGTGGTGCCGGCAAAGAGCGTTCCATCGAGCGACACGGAGTCGATCGTGAGGTCGTCGGCATCGACATAAGCGATGTAAGCGGACACTCCCGTTCCGGCGACATGGTTCTCCGCCGAGAAGAACCGCGCTGAATTGGAGCCTTGCAACGTGATAGTGCTGCCGACCGCGGCGGTGCTGCGGACTTCGACCCCCAGTCGGTCGGTTGTAATCAGCCCGGTGGTTTCGTTTTGGAAGACGCTACCGCGGGCACTTAGGCGTACGTCGCCGCGATTGTCGGGATTAGCAGCGTTGACGGCTCCCGTGCGGATCTGTTGATCAATGGATAGGCCGCCTGCGGCAGTTGCGCCCGACTGAAGCGTGATACTTCCGGAAGAGGCTCCAACAGTCAGGTTGTCCGCCGTCACGACGCCTGTCGACCCGGTGAAGCCGCCGGATGTCGCCAAGCTGCCGACGGAGAAGCCGTCCGCGTCGCGGTACTTAATCGACCCGCCGCCGAAATCATTTCTTGCCGCAAACGTGCCGACATTGTTGGCCGTGGTGGACGTCGTAAGGTCGATATTGCCGGCCGCGAGGCTCGTGTTGACGGCGCTAAGCGCGGCTGCGGTGATGACTCCGTTAGGGCCTTGCGCGATGTTCCCCGCCGAGATGAGTCGGACCGTGCCGGAGTTAGCGGCGATAGCTTGATTAACCGTCAAACCGGCGGTAGTAGCGCGAACATTGACGTCGACGGAGTTCGAAGTCAACGAGGCTGCGAGCGTTACGGTACCGGAATCGATGGTGATCGATCCTCCCGTCTTCGCGACGATAGCGTTGTTGACCACCGTCGAGACATTCGCGCCGATGACTACCGATCCGAACGATAGATTCCTGCTTGCCGTGGCGTTTTCGATCGTGCTGCTAACATTGACCGCGCCGGTCAGATCGAAATTCTGCAGCGCACCCGCTCCTTCGAAAACTACGGATTCGTTCGCCAATGCAGTGCCGTTAACCGTAATGGCCGTAGTCGAAGCGGCGGCGAACGAAGCGATATCGCCGGACGCGTCTCTCACCCGATACGCGGATGCCGCGTCATCGTATCGGATGAATGCGGTGCTATTGCCTACGGAACTATCGACGGTAACGGTTAATGTCGTGACGTTCAACACTGCGCTGACCGTTAGTACCGCACGGTCTTCCAGGCACTCTACGCCCAGTTGGCGGCCGTGATTGCGACGATAATGCCCTCGCTTGGTCAAGCGCACTGTTCGGACGTCGAGCAAACGATTCCAAATCTCTCGCGAATAGTCGTAAGCGACGTAACGCCACACCGAACAAAACTCCGCGACGGACCGCAATATAAATTGCGCCCATTCCCGCACGCTAACTCCGGCACGGGTAAACAGACGGCGACGGTTTGGGTCAGCGCTTTTAATCACGTCGTTGTGCATAATCCGAACCAGTTATTTTGAGGGGCGGTTTGCTGTCGAGGCCACAATTTAGCCATGTACTTCCGCAATACAAGCAAATTCCGGAATGCGGAAATCCATAGCTAAAGTCGAAGCTCGGCACAGCGTGGAAATTCCCGCGTCGCGTAGCATGGCGCTATAAAACGTGGAAATATCGCTTTACCAACAAAACAAATGGGGGAGGTATCGCGCGCAACGTTTTGGGATGCAGTGTTGGTTTAACTTCAATAAAAGGTGTCAGGAACCTATTTCCGGCGATCAAAGGTTGCTGACACCTTATTTGAGCTCAGGTCGACCATGCAGTGCGGTCAAGTCGTGGGTGCAAGTTTTCAAGCCGTTGATCCGGCTTCGCAAGCGCCGTTACAGCGCGGCGTGTCAGGGGGCGAGAATAACGGAGCGACGCTCCAAGCGTCATGCTGTAACGCAGTCAGTTCGGCCGCGGCTTCCGGCACTGGCCGATGCCATGATCTGAGACTTACGTCGGTTTTCGCGCTCTGTAGGGAACGCCCTCCGTGGCGTTCCGCGCACTGCTTTCGACGCAAACGCAGCGCCACGGAGGGCGTTCCCTACAGAGTCAATTCAAAACGGGCCGCGGCGGTCGTTCCCTGCCGAATCGTGCGGAAACGGCCACTTTCGCGCCCCGCACGTTGAATTTGGCCGGCGGCTCAAGTAGTCTCTACGTCGTTCGCCCCGGTTCGCATTTCCCGCCTTTATTCCCTCCTGAGAAGCCTTCCTATGAAACGTAGTTTGCTTGCGCTCGTTGCCGCCGTGGCGACGCTCCTGTCTCACGCGTCCGCACAAGCCGAAGTCACGCTCCCGGCGATCTTCACCAGCCACATGGTGCTGCAGCGCGATATGGCCAATCCCATCTGGGGTAAGGCCGCTCCCGGCGAAGAGGTCACCGTCGTCATCGGGGAACAGAGGCAAGTCGCTGCCGCAGGTAACGACGGTCGCTGGATTGCCAAGCTCGCCGCGCTGCCCGCCGGCGGACCGCACAAGATCACCGTCAAGGGCGCGAGCAACGAAATCGTCATCGACGACGTGCTCGTCGGCGAAGTCTGGATCTGCTCCGGCCAGTCGAACATGCAATGGGCCGTCGAGCAATCGACCAACGCCGACCTGGAGAAGCTCGCCGCCAAGTACCCGAACATTCGCTTTATCAGCGTTCCGCAAGTCGGCACGCAAGAGCCGCAAGATACGTTCAACGGCAGTTGGGCGGCCGTCACGCCGGAAACCGTCGGGCAGCTCTCGGGCGTCGGCTATTTCTTCGGTCGCCAACTCCACCAAACGCTCAACGTGCCGATCGGTCTGATCGACGACGCGTGGGGCGGCAGCGCTTGCGAAGCGTGGATCAATCGCGAAGCGCTCGCCAAAGACGGCCGCTTCAGCGAGCTACTGGCCCGCTGGGAAGCCATTGAAAAGGGTTACGACAAGGAAAAGGCCGACGCGGCCCACAAGGCGGCCATGGCCAAGTGGCAAGAAGCCGCCGCAACCGCGAAAGCCGCCGGCAAGCAACCGCCGCGCGCTCCGGGCCATCCGGGCAGCCAACTCACCGGCAATGCCCGCCCCGGCAACATCTACAACGGCGTGCTGAAGCCGACCATCGGCTACGGCATCCGCGGCGTCATTTGGTACCAAGGGGAATCGAACGCCGGCCGCGCCTACCAATATCGCGAACTCTTCCCGTTCATGATCAAGAACTGGCGCGACGAATGGAAGCAAGGCGATTTCTCCTTCTACTGGGTTCAACTCGCCGACTTCTTGGCCGAGCAACCCAACCCGGGCGAGAGCTCGTGGGCCGAACTCCGCGAAGCCCAAACCATGACGCTCAGCTTGCCGAAGACCGGTCAGGCCGTGATCGTCGACGTGGGCGAAGGGAAAGACATTCACCCGAAGAACAAGCTCGAAGTCGGCCTCCGCTTGGCTCGCTGGGCCTTGGCGAACGACTACGGCGTGAAGGTTGCTTACCAGAGCCCGACCTATAAGGAAATGACGCCGCAAGGAGACAAGATCGTCGTGAAGTTCGACCATGTCGGCTCGGGCCTCAATACGTTCGACGTCGCCGAAGTGCGCGGCTTTGCCGTCGCCGGCGAAGATAAGAAGTGGCACTGGGCCAAGGGACAAATCACCGGCAACGATACGGTGACCGTCACCTGCCCCGAAGTGAAATCGCCGGTAGCCGTGCGCTACGCCTGGGCCGATAATCCGGTCTGCAATCTCTTCAGCAAAGAAGGCTTGCCGGCCACGCCGTTCCGTTCCGACGATTGGCCGGGCGTGACGATCGACGCCAAGTAGCACTCGGTTCCGACTTGCTTATGACCCAAGCCGCTGCGTCGCGTGTTTTGTTGCGGCGCAGCGGCTCTTTTTACAAATAGGAACGCACGCATGAACGCCCCTGCTTATGTCGGTCGCCTCGCGACCGTGGTCTGTTCGCTGACCCTGGCCGGAACCGCCGCCGCGGCCGAATCGCCCGTGTATGAAATGCGCATCTACTATGCCGCTCCCGGCAAGCTCGACGCGCTCAATGCCCGCTTCCGCGACCACACCTGCAAGCTGTTCGAAAAGCACGGCATTACGAACGTCGGTTACTTCACGCCGATCGACAACAAAGAGCAGAAGCTCGTGTACTTTCTTTCCTACCCGAGCCGTGAGGCGCGCGTCGCTTCGTGGCAGGCATTCGGAAAAGACCCCGCGTGGCAGAAGGCGCAGAAGGCCTCGGAAGTCGGCGGCAAGCTCGTCGCCAAGGTGGTGAGCGTGTTCATGCAAACCACCGACTACTCGCCGGCGCTGAAGATTGAAAAGGTGGGAAATCGCGTCTTTGAGATGCGCACGTACACCGCGACGCCGAACAACCTCGACGATCTGAACGCCCGCTTCCGCGACCACACGGTGAAGCTGTTCGAGAAGCACGGCATGACGAACCTCATCTACTGGAACTACATGGCCGACCAAAAGGGGGCCGACAAGATGCTCGTGTATCTGCTGGCCCACAAGAGCCAAGACGCGGCCAAGGCGTCGTTCGCGGCGTTTCGCGAAGACCCGGCTTGGGTGAAGGCCCGCACCGCGTCGGAAGAGAAGGCCGGCGGCTCGCTCACCGAACGCCAAGGGGGCGTGGTCTCGGAGTTTATGACGGCCACGGACTACTCGCCGTTGCAGTAGTTTGTTGTATGTGTGAAGGGTGGCCAGGGTTGTCGTTCGGGTGCCTGGGGCAGAACACAGTGATGCCCCAGTAACCAAGACGTTCCGATCCCTGGGGCATCGCTTACGCTTTGCCCCAGCCACCCGCGATTGTTTTCTAAGTGTGCATCGGATGCCTCCTTCCCTTTCGCTTCCCGTCGACGCCGTCGTGCCGGAGATTCTTGCGGCACTGCGTACGGCCGGGGCGATTGTATTGAAGGCCCCGCCCGGCGCTGGCAAGACCACGCGCGTTCCGCCGGCGATGCTCGATGCCGGCCTCGCGCAGCTTGCGAACGGTCGCTCCGGCCAGATCGTGCTGTTGCAGCCCCGTCGCGTCGCCGCGCGGGCCGCCGCCGTGCGCATTGCCGAAGAGCGCGGCTCCGCGGTCGGTGAAGAGATCGGCTATCAGGTCCGCTTCGAACGGCGTGCCACGGCGCGCACCCGGTTGCTCGTGTGCACCGAAGGCGTGTTCCTCCGCCGCTTGCAAGACGATCCGTTCCTCGAAGACGTCGCGGCGGTCGTGTTCGACGAGTTCCACGAGCGGAGCCTCGACGCCGATTTGGCCCTCGCAATGGTCCGCCGCGTGCGCAATGAAGTGCGGCCGGACCTGCGCGTGGTTGTCATGTCGGCCACGCTCTCCCCTGCCCCGATCGCGCACTACTTGGGCGACTGCCCGACGGTCGAAAGTGCGGGGCGGACGTTTCCCGTCACGGTCGAGTACCAGAAGTTCGCGTCGAACGAACCGCTCGACCGCCAAGCGGCCGACGGCGTGCGCACGATGAGCGAGCGAACCAACGGTGACCTGCTCGTCTTCCTGCCGGGCGTCGGCGAGATTCGACGGACGCAGGATTTGCTCGCACGCGATGCCGACGATCACGGCTGGGCCTTGCTGCCGCTGTATGGTGATCTTTCGCTCGACGAACAGCAGCGCGTGCTCAAGCCTCTCAAGCAGCGCAAAGTCGTGCTCGCGACGAACGTCGCCGAAACTTCGCTCACCATCGATGGCGTGACCGGCGTCGTCGATTCCGGTTGGGCCCGCGTAAATCGGCTCGATCCGCAACTGGGGCTCAATCGTTTGGACCTCTGCCGGATCTCGCGTGCGTCGGCCGAGCAACGGGCCGGCCGTGCCGGACGTACCGCGCCGGGGCAATGTCTGCGACTTTGGACGGAGCGCGAGCAGCAAGCGCTGCGCGATTTTGAATTGCCCGAGATTGCCCGCGTCGACCTTTCCGAAGCGGTGCTGCAACTCTTCGCCTGGGGGGAGTCCGACGTGCGGACCTTTCCCTGGTTTGAGCCGCCGCCGGTCGCGACGCTCGAACAAGCGTTGGCTTTGCTCGATGCGCTCGATGCGCTTCAGGACGCGCAACTCACGGACCTCGGCCGCAGCATGGCGCAGCTTCCGTTGCAGCCACGACTCGCGCGTTTGCTCGAAGAGGGACGACGTCGCAAGATCGCCGGCCGGGCGGCGTTGTGCGCAGCGATGCTTTCGGAACGGGAGCCCTTTCGCAGCCGCGGCCCGCGCGCGAAGGCGACGCACCATTCCGACTCCGATGTCCTCGACCGGCTCGGCGCCGTGGAAACCTTCGAGCGCAACGGGCGGCGCGATTCGGCAGTCGGCGAACTTCTCACAGGCCCGGCCCGGCAGATTCTGCGAGCCCGCGATCAGCTGGTGCGGCTGGTGGAAGAACGGACAAACCGCGCCGCGGATGCCGACGATGCCCATTCGGACGATGCCGTCTTACGGGCGCTGTGCGTCGCGTTTCCAGATCGCATCTGCAAGCGGCGCGAACCGAAAGGTCGCCGGGCCGTGATGGTCGGCGGCCGCGGCGTGCGCTTGGCGGATGAGAGCGCCGTGGCCGATGCGGAGCTATTCGTCGCCGTCGAACTTTCCGAATCGGGCCAGGCCGAATCGCTGGTGCGGCAAGCATCGACGGTCGATCGCTCGTGGCTGCCGTCGACGCACGTCGTGACGGCCGTCGACATCGAGTTCGACCCGCAGCGCGAAAAGGTGATGGGATTGCGGCGGACGACGTTTCTCGACTTAGTGCTCGACGAATCGCCGGCGGCGCTGCCGCGCGACGTCGACCCGGGGACGTTGCTCGCGCAAGCGGTCGCCGAACGTTACGACCCGGCGCAATTTGTCGACGACGACGGCCGCCGGTACTTGGCGCGGATTCAATGCCTGAAGCAATGGCGGCCGGAGTTGAATTGGCCGGACTTCGGCGCGGAGCCGTGGCGCGAGATATTGCCGGAGTGGTGTCGCGGCCTGTCGAGCATCACCGCGTTGAAAGAAACGTCGCCGATCGCGGCGCTGCAATCGCGGCTCGACGCACAACAGTTGCAAGCGGTGGAACGTGATGCGCCCGAGCGGATTGCCGTGCCGAGCGGCAGCCGCATCGTGCTGGAGTACGAAGTCGGTAAGCCCCCAATTCTGGCTGTGCGAATTCAGGAACTGTTCGGATTAAAGGAAACGCCTCGTGTCGGCGGCGGCAGAATTTCGGTACTTCTCCAACTGCTCGCGCCGAATTATCGCGTGCAACAAATCACACCGGATTTGGCAAGCTTCTGGAAGAACACTTATCCGGAAGTGAAGAAGGAATTGAAACGTCGTTACCCGAAGCACGCATGGCCCGACGATCCGCTCACGGCGGCGCCGGAGCATCGCCCGCAACGAAGGAATTAACTTCCGCGGTCACACCTCGCTGAAGTCAGCCGCGGGCCGACTCTGGTCGGCGCCGGAAACGAGTTGCTCGGCGAGCGCCATGGCACGCGCGATTGCTTGATCCATGTCGTAATAGCGATACTCGCCCAAACGACCCGCGATGAGCACGCCTTCTAAGGCATCCGCGCGACGGCGATACCGAGCGTAAAGCTGCGCGTTGGCTTCATCGGGAAACGGGTACTCGAACTCATTAGGATTCGTGGGACTGAAGGGAGTTTCCGTCGTGAGGACGGTGCCGCGAATGCGCTCGGCGAATTCCTGCGGCATCATGTGTTTCCATTCCAAGGTGCGCACGTGCGGCCCTTGAGCATGGAGCGGCGCATTCACTTGCCCGGCGGGTTGTGCGAAGGTCGCCACGTCCGGGAGGTACGTGTGTTGCCGCCGCTGTCCGCGGTAGGCGAGTTTTCCTTCGTCGCAGCGAAAGAACTCGTCGATCGGACCGGTGAAAATAAGCCCTTTTTTAGGGCGAATTTCGTCGCGTCGCGCGAGAAAATCGAAATTGAGTAAGAGCGGAATTCCTTCGGTCATGCGGCGCATCCATTCCGCATAGCCCGGCACGGGGATTCCCTGGTACTTCGCGTTGGGTTTGAGCCGCGGCTCGTCGTCGTGACGAACGTCGAACCGGCCGCAAAGTTTCGCCGAAAGCGAGGTCGCCGAGACGCCCCACTGTTTCTCGTTGTATTCCTTGACGAAAAGTTCGTACACCTTGCGCGGCATGATCGCCAACGCGGCTTCTTCAAAGTTGCTCGGCGAGCCTTGAAACTCCGGTCGCCAATCACGGCTGACGAGGCGTTGAATAAAGCTGCCCGCGATCGGCCATTGGGCGAACTCGCCGCCGATGTCGGAAACGAGCGCGGCTTCATATTTGAAGAACGGCGAGAAGCGCGTGGCGAATTCCCAGATGCGTTCCGAACTCGTGCGGAAATAGTGCGGGCCGTACGTGTGAATGCGAATGCCCGAGGCGTGGGCATGATCATGAACGTTGCCGCCGACGTGCGCGCGGCGATCCACGATCAAGACGTCGCGCGATAGGTCGGCGAGGTGCCGTGCGATCACGGCGCCGGTGAGACCGGAGCCTACGATGAGGTAGTCGATATTCATAGGTGCTCGAGGCGCGCGAGTCGGAAAACGTTAGGCGGATGTGGGATTCCAGGTGTGGCTTGGGTAGCGACATCTACTGCGATTGCACTAGAATCCCTGCCTTGCGGCGCCGCGCCAAATGCCGATGAACACCGGTCTCCTTCGCAGCGCCCGCTCGACGCGACTCATGGGGCAGGCAATTACGGTAGCGATGGATTCTATGGCCACTACGGTGACTATTTTAGCCGAACTTCTGATGGTGTGGGGAGCGATTCAGGCCGTCATGGCCTTGATCTACCTGGCGATCTTTCACGCGACCGTCGGTCGCACGGCGGCGCTCAAGCCGAAGAAGGCGCTGCCCTCGGCCGCCATTTTGCTGTCGCTGCGCGGAGCCGATGACGAGTTGCCGATATCGTTGCATCGCTTCATGTCGCAAGACTACCCCAATTACGAATTGCATATCGTCGTCGATAGCAAGAACGACCCGGCTTGGAAAGTCGTGCAGGAGGCGACCGCGGCGCATCCGTCGGCAAGCGTAATCGTTACGACGCTTGCCGAACGTCCCGCGACGTGTAGCCCTCATTGTGCGTCGCTTTGTCAGGCGGCCGAGTCGGCGCAGGCTTGCGAGGTGGTGGCGCTAGCCGACGGCGACGTCGTGGCCAATCCGGCTTGGTTGCGAACCTTGGTAACGGCCCTCGACGACGAAAGGGTCGGGATGGCGCACGGCAATCGTTGGTATCTACCGGAAGACGCCGGCTGGGGTTCGTTGGTGCGCTATCTGTGGAATACGGCGGCGGTCGTCGGCATGTACTTCTTTCATATTCCTTGGGGCGGCAGCAGCGCCATGCGAACGCGGGACATGCGCGAAGCCGGAATCCTCGAGGCGTGGCGCACCACGTTAAATCAAGACAATCCCGTGAAGGTTTGTCTGCAAAGAATCAACAAGCAAGTGCGATTCGTTCCGCTTCTGATGATGCCGAATCGCGACGCGATCAGCCTCTCGGTGTGTCGAGAGTTCTTGGCGCGGCAACTTACCTGGACGCGCATCTATAACCCGCGTCTCATTTGGGTGCTGCTCGTCTTGCACGGTTGGGGCACCACGGCCGTGCAGTTTCTGTTGCTGCTCGTCGGGGTTGTCGCAGCGCTGCAAGGAGACGTTGCGATCGCCGGCGTTGCCGCGGCAACGTTGGGCGGTTACCTGTTGTTCTGCTTCGTGATGATCTTGGCGCTGGAGCACGCGTCGCGCCGCGTCATTCGTCTTCAAGGGGGGGCGACTTCTTGGGTGACGCTCACGGCCTTCCGGCGGTTTCCCGCAGCGATATTCTTGACGCAATGGGTGTACTGTGCGGCGCTTTTCTCCGCGTCGTTTCGTAGGCGGATTACCTGGAGAAGCGTCACGTACGAGATGCACGGACCTTGGAAGAATTCGGTCGTACGCGATCTGGCGGTCGTTTCCGCGTCGAATGAAACGCACCGCCGTACGAAGGCGCGCGTGTAGCAGACCGCCGCCTGCGCTAACCTGGGTTTGAGATATTCGAGCCCGGCCGGTACGATAAACTGCCGGTACGCAAAGGACGCGTCGGAAGAAACTAAGGACGGGGCGATTCAAGCATGGCGACTGTTCAATCTGTAGACGAAGCGGAGCAACTGCGACGGCAGATTGCGGAACTCGTGCGCGAATACCATCGCGCGGCGTTCCCGCGCCGCGAGTTTGAAGGAGGCAAAACCTTGGTGCCCGTCGCCGGGCGCGTCTTCGATAGCCGTGAGCTGGAACTGCTCGTCGAATCGTCGCTCGATTTCTGGCTCACCACGGGCCGCTTCTCCGCCGAGTTTGAAAAGCGGTTTTCGCGCGAGTTCGGCCGGCGTTATGCGGCGCTCGTCAATTCCGGATCATCGGCGAATTTGCTGGCGCTCTCCTGCCTTACGGCGCCGTTTCTCGGCGACCGTCGGTTGCTGCCGGGAGACGAAGTGATCACGGCCGCCGCCGGATTTCCGACCACGGTCAATCCGATTGTGCAGAACCAATTGGTACCGGTGTTTCTCGACTCGCATCTGCCGACGTACAACATCGACGTGACGCAGCTCGAAGAGGCCCGCACCGACCGGACGCGGGCCATCATGGTGGCCCACACGCTCGGCAACCCGTTCGAGCTGGATGCGGTCGTCGCGTTTGCCAAGAAGTACAACCTGTGGTTGATCGAAGATTGTTGCGACGCCGTCGGTTCGACGTATCGCGGCAAGCAAGTCGGCACGTTCGGCGACTTGGCGACCGTGAGCTTTTATCCGGCGCATCATCTCACGATGGGCGAAGGGGGCTGCGTGCTCTACGATCGCCCCGTCTTGGATAAGCTCGTCACTTCGTTTCGCGATTGGGGGCGCGATTGCTGGTGTGCCCCGGGCCAAGACAACACTTGCGGCAAGCGCTTCGATCAGCAACTCGGCGACTTGCCGCACGGCTACGATCACAAGTACACCTATTCGCATCTCGGCTACAACCTAAAGCTCACCGACATGCAAGCGGCCGTCGGCGTCGCGCAGCTCGACAAGCTCGCGAGCTTCACCGCCGCCCGACGTAAGAACTTCGCGTTTTTGTACGAAGCGCTCCGCCCGCTGCAGGACGTGTTCACCCTGCCGGAATCGGTCGACGGCGCGGAGCCGAGCTGGTTCGGGTTCCCCTTGGCCGTGCGGCCGGAGTCGGGCCTGAAACGCGATACGGTGGTGCGGGCGCTCGAAGCCCGTCGCATTCAAACGCGGCTGCTGTTTGCCGGCAATCTCACGAAGCAGCCGGTGTATCGCGACGTGAACTATCGCACGGTCGGCGACCTGCGCAACGCCGATTACATTATGGAAAACGTCTTCTGGATCGGCGTCTATCCCGGCCTCACCGACGACATGCTCCACTACGTCGTCGAATCGCTCCAGGCGATCGTGAAGGGCTAGTCGGCGATTGTCTCTAGCGCGCTTCGCACGGTTCGGCCGTTTGCTCGGCCAAGCGCAATTGCGCTTCGAGCAATTCGATACGGTCGCCCATTTCCTGCAAGCGCCGGCCGACGCGATCGGTTTGGTGCTCGGCTTGAGCACGGGCCGCCAGCCGATCGGCGAGGATGTCGTCGGAGAGCAGCAACTTGTCGCCGTACACGCGTAGCAGCGTGGCGAGATAGCGGCGCCCCATTTCGCGCAGGCGGAGATTGGAAGAGCCCCAGGTGCGGCCGGTCCAGGAGATGGGGATTTGGGCGATGTTGTACTTCCGCACGAGCGCCGAGAGCGACATTTCGATCGTGATGTTGAAGTGGCAGCTATGAAACGGCCCGCTCTCGCGTACGACCGAAGTGCGATACGCTTTAAACGCGTTGGTCAGATCGTTGAACGGGCAGCGGAACATCCACTGCATCAACTTATTGACGACGCGATTTACGATGAGCTTTCCGCGCGGATAATCGACGACCTTGCTTCCCTTGAGAAAGCGCGAGCCAAACACGCAGTCGTACCCTTCGCAAATCTTGCGGTAGCAAGCGACGACGTCGGCCGGATGATCCGAGGCGTCGGCCATGACGACGCAAACAACGTCGCCGGTCACCTCGTCGAGGCCGGTGCGGATCGCACGACCGAAGCCGCCCGGCGGCCGGCGATTGACGATCCTCAGGTCCGCGTCGACTTTCATCATTTCGCGAACGACGCGCTCCGTGCCGTCGCGGCTATTGTCGTTGACGACGATAATCTCGTACGGTATCGACTCGTTGCGAAGCGTCGCCGACAAGTCCCCCAGCGTCCGCGGCAGGTTTTGCTCTTCGTTGAATGCCGGGATGACGATCGAGAGTCGCAGAGGAGTCATGGATGCGATGCCGCGCGGATTCGGTGGCCGGGTACTTCTTGTAGTCTGCCGATTCGACAAGCAGGGCGACAAGCCGCCGAGGCGCAATCTGCGGGTTCGACCCGGTTTCTAACAGAATCCTTGCGCAGCTCTGCACGACCGCTCGCAACCGCCGGGCTTCATGCGGCCGCAAGGTCGACCTCGAGCGCCAAGTCGATAGCCGTTTGAGACGTCCCCGCGGCTACTCGCGCGAGGCGATCTTCAGTGTTTGCGGCCAGCCGGGAAACTGCTGGGCCTCGGGCGCGGTCGGGTCGGTTGCCAGCGGCCAACATTCGACGGTGATCTCCCGCCGCTTCTTGTCGAACCGCACGATCCCCAGGCCCGACGCTTTGTCGATCAGGCTTTCGATCACGCCGGTGCGCGGCTTCACGGCGCCGTTGGCGACGGCCAGCACCGTGAGCGGATTGCCAAAGTGATCGAAGAAATCTCCCGTGAGCACCGCAGGGTCGGCGTGGGGATTGGCCGTGGTCGTCGCCGGCTCCCACCAGCGCGGATACCCGACATTCACCGCCGGCCCGGCAAATGCGAACGTCGCGTCGCGCGCTTGCTCGATGCCGTATTGAATGAGCGCCGGCAAGTGCTGATCGCCGGCGATGTGGAACGCTTGGGCCTTGCGCAACAGCGCGACGGCCCGATGCCGCGCGGTTTGCGGCCAGCCGTTGGCGTCGTAATCGGCGCGGAGATGTTCGCGATTGCCGCCGTGCGTCGTGGCCATGGCCGTGAAGACGGTCTGCGAGAGCACGGCCTTCATGGCGACGTTCTTCCAGTCGTCGGCCCAGGCTGTAAGGAACGCTTCTTGAGCCGGCCCGAGTAATTGCAGGCCGGGGATGTCGGCGGTCTTGGGATCAAACGCGAGATCGACGACGTGATCGCCGCGCGAGCCGGTCGCCGGCACTTTTCCTTCCGGCGCCGATTTATACATCCGGTCGGCGATGATGGCGAAATCAACGCCGCCGTACACAAGCCGCCCGAAGTACTGCGTGATCCCTTGTTTGACGAGCGCCTTGTCGTGCGCGTCGGGATGGTGAGCTGTTTGCGTGTGGTGCACCACGTTCACCCAGGCGGCAGGCATGCGATAGCCCCCCTGCTCTTGCGTGCCGGCCTGCGCCGCTCCGCTCTCGCCCCAGATGTTTCCTTGATAAACGTCGTGATCGTCGGGCAACGACACGCTCGGTCGATCGCGCAGCAGTTCGCGCCACGTCCAGCCGTGGATGTACCATTTGCGCAGGTAGTCGAGCGTCGCGGCTTCGAGCGGTTCGGTCGTCACGCCGTAACCGGCGGTCGATTCGTAAAACTGGTCGCCGACGAACGCCAAGAAATCAGGATTAACCTTGCGCGTCTGCTCAACGAATGCGGTGTTGGGAAACGCCGTGTGCGTGTTGCACGAAATATCGGCGACGGTGAGGACGTCGGCGTCGGTCGGCTCGCGGCGAATGATGCCGGTGAACTCATGCGGCGAGCTTTCCTTGCGGCCTCGCAGCGCGTAACGCAGTCGATACGGTCGATCGACATCGGCGTTGTACTCCAGGCGAAACACGGCGACGCGCGATTGCGGGTCGATCTTGGCCGAAGCGATCGTTCCCCACTTGTCGCCGTCTTGCAACTCCAAGGTGATCTGTTCGTCGTCCTCCGGGCCGAGCGGCGGCATTTGCACGGAGAGTTTGAGCACGCCTTGGGAAACCGTGTACTGAGCGAACAGGATCGGCCCGAATCGCCGCTCGTCGACAATTTCGACGTTTTTTCCTGCGAGCGACCAATGTTCGAAGCGAAACGGCGCCGGGGCGGGCGCGGCGGCATCGCCGGCTGCGCGACGTGCCCGAGGTCCGCGCGGACCGGCGGCTGTAAAGTTCGCCGCGAGGGCGACCATTCCGGTCAGATCGTCCGCGGCTAAGTCCTTTCGTTCGACGATGCCGAGTTGTTGTTGGTCGTCGCCGAGAGCCAAGAGCGACGTGCGCACGACATCCCCGTCGGATACGGCCGTGAACTTCAGAGTTACTGACTTCTGCCCCGCGAGCTTCAGCGGCGCGTCGCCGACCGTGGTGCCGATGCAGAGTCGCCCGTCGCCGCGAAGTCCGACGTCGAGTCCCTTGCCGTAGAGCACGGCGTGGCGATAGTCGTCGAGCGGCCCGCGAATGCCGATGCGAAAACCGGCTCCGCCGCCGAGCGCTCCGGCCAGTTCGGTACCTGCAGGATTGCTCAGGGTGACCTTCATGCTCCAAGCGCCTTCCCGCGGCAGAACGGAAGCGGTGAGCAGGTGCAGCAACCGGTGAGGTCCGGCACGAAAGCACTCCGCCCCGCCGTCGCGAACGCGCCAATCTTGCAGCGGCCCGGCCCAATACTCGGCGCCGACCCACGGCCGATCGGGCTCATCGTGCCAACGGCTCGCGAACGACGGCAACACCTGTCTGGTCGATCCCGGCGCGAGCTTGACTTGCATCGCGGCTGCGGTCGTGCCGGCCAAGGCGCCTTGCAAGAGCGCGCGACGAGAGAAGTGGAGGCGGCGACGGCGAGACATAGTTTCTCCGAGCGTGAACGAGTGGCAATGCGCGAGAAAGCGAGGTGGTTCGAAAAGCGCTGACGATGGGCCATCAGAATACGACGCCGCACACGCAGCTTCAAATTTATCAACTTCGACTTGCACTTCTTCCGAAGGCCAGCGTGCCTCCCCGAATGCGTGGCATCGGGAAAACCTCGCATTTCTCAGCAGCCGGTGTGGTTTTGCCGGTTTCTTAAGCACGCTTCATCAAGCCGGAACGAGAAGCCGTAGCTTCGAAGGGGTTAGCCGAAAGTTTCCACGGAAACCATACGTGCGACTAACTGGCGGAGTTAAGACGAGTTGCGCCGGGACTGGTTACGCGTCCGTAAGGAACTGAACGTTCGCGGTACGAGCCGTGCTTTTCGTGCCGTCGATTTCAGGCTCGCGCTCCATTCGATTTGGTCGTCGTATCGGGACGGCACCAACGCTTCGCACGTTCCGTCCTTTCGGTGGGTTCATGACTTCTCGTCGTATTTTGAGGAAAGCATCGCAGCTCCAGCGCGTTGCGATGGGTGCAGGATTCCACGCGCGTCGGTTCGTGTTGCCAATCGCATGGATCTTGGGAATCGTAAGTCTCGTATCGGGCGCACACGCTCAAACGTTTACTTGGAACGGCGCGACCGGCAACTGGGCCGACGGCGCGAATTGGGTCGGCGGCACGGCGCCGCTGATAGGGGGCGCCGGCACGTTGCAGCTCACGTTCGGAAATGCGTCGCCGAGCATCGATACTCCGTATACGGCAAGCCAGAACTTCGGCACCGATTACATCGTCAACAAGCTGATCTTGAACAACAGCTCGTTGACGGCGCAGTATCTGATCGACGGTAGCCGCCTGCGCTTGGAGGGGACGACGCCGACGATCACGATGCAAGGAGCCGGCGCGTTCCGGATCAACACGGATCTCGTGTTGCGACCGGCCGGTTTAACGATCGACGGATCAGGTTCCGGCACCCTGACGCTTGCCGGCGCACTGATCGGTCAATTGGCGTTAAACAAATCGAGCGCCGGCAAACTGTCCATCATTTCCAATCTAGACACGTCGTTCATCGGCACCGTCAATCTGACGGCCGGCATCATCGAAATGTTGGGCGGTTCGGCGTCGACCTCGTCCTCGACGTTTCGTTACAACCGCTTTGAAATGACGGCCGGCACGTCTTTGACGTACGCCGGAACCTCGACCGCCACGAATGTCGCCGAATCGCAGCTCAGCGGAGCGTCGATTCGCACGGGAGAACTGTCCGGTGCGGGGACGATCAACGCCGTGAGTCCGAGCGCGACCCAAGCGGGTTTGGTCATTTCGGCGTTCGCCCCCGGTGCGTCTTCGGCCACGATCTCGACCGGGTCGAACGGCTTGTACTTTCGCGGTTTATCGACGCAAACGCTCTCCGGCAACACCAGCGCCGTAGCGGGAGTTTGGTGGATCGGCGGCAACTATATCGGTTCCGGCGCCTATTCCTCGGAGTTGACGCTCTCAGGCGCTGCGACGATCTCTACGACCCCTACCGGTCTGCGAATCCACGGCGGCTCGATCGTGCTCGACAATACGGTGGACAACATCAACCGCATCGCTGACTCGGCCGGCGTTTCCACCACGTACGGCGCCGGCAAAATCTCGCTGTTGGGCAACGCGGCGGGTACGGTCGAATTGACGGGCGCCTTTACGGCAAGCAGCGCCGGAGGTCACATCGCCATGAGCGTGACCGTGCCGGGCGGCGCTTCGGCGCCGTCGGTGTTGCAGTTCGGCAACACAACTCAGCTCGATTTGAAGGGCAATTCGGTAAGCAGCTACAACTTCATCGGCCTTGGGGGAACGCTCGGCGGCACGGGAAATACGCCGCGGATCGTCTTCAGCAACGGCTTGTATACCGGGAACGGCGGCTTGTTGTCCGCAGGTTCGGGCGGCACACCGACCGTCTCCGGTGTCGGATTCGCCGTCGTCAACGGAACCGATTGGGCCGGTTACAGTACGGCCACGGATTCAGGGCAGATCCGCGGCGTCATCGCGCTGAATTCGGATGTGTTGACCTTAACCGGTGCGACGAGCGCCAGCCGAGTGCTGCTCACCGCCAGCGCTTCCTCGCCGACCAGCAGCACAACGGTCGCTTCGCTCAAGATCTCGCCGTCGGCCGACAACCAGAGCCTGACGCTGGGGGCGAATCTCGTGACCTCGGCCGTGATGCTGACCGGCCCCAGGTCGTATCTCATCACCACGTCCGGCTCGTCGTTTAACTTGTCGAACGGCACGGTTGTGCGCTACATGTGGGTCACGGACCCGGCCGGCACGCTGCAGATCGGCGGGAATGTTAATTTCGGCGGCTCAACCGGTTCGTGGAACAAAGTCGGCGACGGTTGGATGGAACTCCTCTCCAACGGCAGCAACCGAATCAACTTCACGGCCTCGCGTACGGTGACGCTGCAGCAAGGCGTGTTGCGGGCCTCGCTCACCACGCTCGGCCTCACGAGCGAAACCGACGGGATCAATTCCACGATCAGCTTTCGCGGCGGCACGCTCGAAATCGACGGCGGCGGTACGCTCATTCGCCGGATCGAGCCCGTCGACACCGCCGCGGCCGGCGCTGTTAATTTCGACGGCTATACGGGCTCCGGCGCGGGCAACGCCGCGTTCTCGGCCGTCAACGGAGATCTCACGGTCACGCTCAAGGTGCTTGATCCGAATATGTATACGAATCAGACCAACGCCGACCCTCCCGCCTCGGGCATCGCCAATCCCAACTACAACACCTGGGGCACGACGCTGCAATGGGGCAACGGCTTCTGGCTCGCCGAGGGTTACTCCGTAGTGTTCGGCAGCGCTCGCTCGACCAACACCGTCACGCTGACGAACGACCTGATCCTTGACGCGGGCGGTACCGCGTACAACACCTTTAATGTGGCGGCGACCGGTGCCGCCACTTATCGCGAATTCCGCGTGTTGGGCGACGGTACGATGGCGACGCGCGGCATCCTGACCGGCACGATCAACGGCTCCTATACGACCGACTTGCTGAAGACCGGGCCGGGCATCCTTGAGATTGCGAGCGTCAACTACCTGCAAACGTTGTTCTCCGGCAACATGCTCATTGCCGAGGGAACGATGTTGTTAAGCAACCCGCAGAACCCGACCGGGCAGGCCGGCTATGTGATGATCGGCTCTCGCTCCGGTTCCGCGAACGCCGCGCTCTTGGCCAACGCGGCGATCAATACGTCGGGGCCGCGATACTACGTGCCGGCCGGCAATTCGGGCGTGATCACGATCGGCGGCGCACCGGGCTTCTCGGGTTCGGGGACGTTCGGCAACACGTTGGACCTGCAGAAAAACGTCGTCTTCACCGCCGGCGGAACGAGTTTGCCGCAGAGCCTCATCACGTTTTCCGGCGCAATCTCCGGAATCGGCGGCATTACCAAGCAAGGGGTGGGCATCGTCTTGATTTCCGGCACGAACGCGCTGACCGGAAACTCGGCCCTTGAAAACGGAACCCTGCGATTGGGGTCGCAAGCCGCGCTCGGGACCGTCGGTTCGCTAACCGTGAGCGGCGGCACGCTCGAACTCGCCGCGAGCGGCGGCGGAATCTATGCCAACCCCGTCATCGTCAGCGGTAACGCCGCGATCGTTTCCGATCGCAATAGCTCCAACGGCTCGGCCTACACCCATACGATTCCGTCGCTGTCGATCGGCGGGCAAACGCTATCGGTGCAAGCCGGGTCGCTCGTTACCAGCGGCACGGCAACGATTCTCGTCTCAGGAAACTCCAGCCTGCTCGGCAACGCGTCGTTCGACGTCGGCCTCAATGCGCGCCTGACGTTTTCCGGAGCGGTGTTCGACGGCTCCGTCTCAAGGACGTACACGAAGTCGGGCGTCGGCACGCTGCTTCTGGGCGCCGCCGGCGATGCCTCCATGACCGGCGCAAATTCGTTTTGGCAAGTCAACGCCGGTATTCTTCAGGTCGGCGTCGCGCAAGGCTTGGGAGCGAGCGGCAAGGTCACGCTCAACGCCGGGCGACTTGATTTCGCCAACAATTCCAGCACTACGTTCAACGCAAACGTCACGGTCGCCGGCACGTCGACCATCACGGCGAGCCGCGCGACGACCAGTTCCACGTCGGTTACGCACACGCTGGGAACACTATCCGTCGGCGCTCAAACGATTAACTTCGGGCCCGGCGACTTGGTGACGACCGGAAATCTTTCCTTTACGAACACGACGATCACCGGGGATGCGATCTTCAACGTCTTGGCGAACAGTACGGTTCGCTTCAATACTAGCGGAAACGTCGGCGGCATCGTCGACGACGGCAATACGCACGTACTGACCAAGACCGGCCCCGGGCGATTGGTCCTCGCCGGCGACAATTCCGCGACGATCACCGGGCTCGGCACGCAATGGGTCATTCTCGACGGAGTTCTGCAAACGCAAGGCGTGCTGCGATTGGGCAACAATACGGTCGACCTTGTTTTCAACGGCGGCACGTGGAACGTGACGGGGAGTACAACGCCGGAAGCCGGATACGAATTCCGCTTCAACGGCGCAGGAACGATCGATATCGACGACACCTTTACGGTATCGCTGACCCGCTCAACGTCTCAATTGCTCGGCGCCGGCTCGTTGACGAAGGCCGGGCTCGGCACGCTTTCCGTCACGACGGCGCAAACCTTCACCGGGGCCGTGTTCGTCAACGGCGGGACGTTCCAATTCTCCAACGCCACTGCGCTCGGCAGCCCCTTGTCGAACTCGGCGATAACGCTCAGCGGAGGCACGTTGAAGGTCGTCACGACCAGCCTCACGCTTCCTACGACGCGACCGATCGTCGTCGCTGCTTCGTCCGGCAGTGCGATCGACGTCGCCACGGGACTCACGCTCACCGTGCCCGGCGGGCTCAGCGGGACCGGTCCCGTCAGCAAGACGGGAGACGGCAAGTTAGTGCTCAGTAGCGCCGCCGCCGGTTCCTATACCGGTGCTGCGAGCGTGCAGGCCGGAACGTTGGCCGTCAATCAACCTTTGAATCTTACCGGCGGCGGTAGCATTGTCGTCGCTGTTGGTGCGACGCTTGGGGGAACCGGCGCGATCACCGGGACGTCGAGTGAAAGCGTGGTCGTCAACGGCATCCTGTCGCCCGGCAATAGCGTCGGCACGCTGACCGTATCGGGGCCTTCCAATTCTTGGGCGAGCGGCAGCAGCGTCTATTTCGAGTTTAAAGATCCGACGGGCACCGATGCCGTGGCCGGAACCAATTGGGATTTGCTCGACCTCACCGGGAGCACGCTCGCGTTGGGCAGCACCATCAATCTTCGGATCGACGCTTGGAAGTCGGATAACTCCGGCCATGCGACGTTGACGAGCCAGAATGCGTTTAATCCGAACAGCACCTACCAATGGCTCTTCGTGAGGACGGGCGGCATCTCAGGATTTACTCCATCGACGTTCGTCATCGCCGACTCGACGGCTGATTTCGGCGTGTTCGGCACGCCGAACAACGCATTCACGCCCGCGGGCGGAAGCTTTTGGGTCTCGCAATCCGGCAATGATCTCTACATCAACTACTCGGCCGTGCCGGAGCCGGGAAGCTTGGTCTTCGTCGGCATGGCGGCGCTCGGCTGCTATGTCGTTCGACGTCGCAAGCGGCGTCAGCAAGAGGCGCAGCTCGCAACGGTCCCGGTCTTGAGCGTCGCCTAGCGCGTGTAGAGTATGCCGAGCGAAATGAGGTCGCTGTTATAGAGTTGTCGAGCGACGTTGGAGTTGCTCTTCAAATAGTTGTACTGTGCGAAGAGTTGGACGTTGTCCGCGATCTTGCGCCCGTAGAACAAGCCGGCGTTGTAAATGTTGTCGGCCCGATAGATCGTCTGCTGAATCGGGTCGAGGCCTTTGAAATCGTACCGGCCGTAGCTGCCGGTGAGTCGCAGTTCGTTGCGATTCTCGTCGCCGTAAAGAATCCGCGTGGTAATGAAGCCGTTGTTCACCATGTACGCGAAGCCGGTGAGCGCCGCATCCGAGTAGCCGGCGCCGTAGCCGACCTTCACGTAGTTGTTGCGGGCTTCGTCCATGTAGCGCGTCGCTTCCAACGTGCCGGCGTAGTTGTCGGAGTTGAGATAGTTGGCGTTGCGGAAGTTGGCGTTGGCGTAGTTCGTGCCGCCGGCGAGATCCCAGCGATCGTTTACGCGAAACGTCGTGATGTTGCCGATCCGGTTTTGCGTGACGAACGAACTGCCCGACAGGAAGTAATACGCGTAGTTGTAGTACGTCGCGTTGGTGAGCCGGTCGGTGAGCTTCAGGGCGTATTGCACCGACGGCGTGTGGCTCATCAAGTCGAGCTGCTTCACGTCGGGGTGCAGGTTTTGATAGTAGGTGTAACTCGCCGTCAACGTGCCGAACTCGCCGACTTGCCGCTGATACGAGAGCGCGCCGGTCGTTTGAAATTGGAAGTCGTCTTCGAACACGCCGACGGCGTCGGTTCCCGGCGGCACCGGGGCCAAACCCAAGTTGCCGAGCAAGCCGAGCGTCGCTGCTTGGGCGTTGTTCAAGATGCCGGCCTGTGCAGCGTTGCCGGCCGGCGCGAGCAGCGTATTGGCCGGCGTCAAACCGATCGGCAGCGCCAGGCTCGTGCCGTAGTCCGAAGTTTGCGTCAGGCTAAAGGCCCACGGCTTCGTCGTCCCCGACGCTGCGGCGTTGGCCCGGCACTTCGCGCAACACTCGACGAGATCAAGCGTCGGAGCCTTCGCGCTCGCGTAGGTAAACGGCTCGAATTCCGAGCCGAGATCAATTTGGGTGGTTTCTGCCGACGCAGTACGCGTCAGCAAGCAAACGAGCGCGATGCTTAGGAGTCTTTTCATAACACACCTACCGCCGTGTAGTGTGAATCAACCGGGTCGTACTCTCCTTTCATCGTGAAGTGTGCGGCGATAACCACGCATTAAATCGGAGCACCGTCAAAGCTTAACACGCTCGAGCATGTGGTCGGTCGGCGACCAGCTCACGCGAGGTCCAGACCGGTCATGGTGCCCGTGCTCGAGCCGAAGCGATCCGTTTCAATTCCTAACCGTTGCAACAACGAGACATACGCATTGCAGAGCGGGTAATTGTTGTTTCGATCGAAAGCGAGATGTCGGCCGTGTTTGAGTCCGCCGCCGGCGAGCAGGATCGGCATATTACGCGTGTCGTGACTGCTAGCATTGCCCAGGTTGCTGCCGAAGAGCACCGCCGTGCGATCGAGCAGCGTTCCGCCATGTTCCGAGGCTCCGAGTAGTCGGTCGAGCAAGTAGCCGAAGGTATTCATCTGCGCTTCTTCGATCAGGCGGAGCTCGGCGAGCTTCTCCGGGTCGAGCCCGTGGTGCGAAAGATTGTGATGCCCTTGCGTGACGCCCGGCACCGGCGTGAGCCCCGGCCCGTAGGCATCCATGCTCACCGTGACGACGCGCGTGGAGTCGGTCGTGAACGCGAGTTGGATCAGGTCGAAGAGCAGTCGGCTACGCCCGAACAGGTCGGCCTCGTTCGGAATATCGACCGGCGGCGGCACGTCGACCTTGGGCTTGGGGCGCTTGATCCACGCTTGGCCGGCGTGCAGACGTTGCTCGACGTCGCGGACCGACGTCATGTATTGATCGAGCTTGTCGCGATCGGTCGAGCCGAGCGAACCGTGCATTTTCCGCGTTTGATCGAGCACCGCATCGAGCACGCTCCGGCCGGTGGCGAGCTTGTGCATTTGGGCGGCCGTTTCATCGGGCGTCCCCTCGACGAACAACCTGCGAAACACTCGCGACGGACTGCTCTCCGACGGGATCGGCACGCCGCCGGACGTCCACGACAAACTACCGCTGCGCGTGGCCAGCGCGAGGAACGGAAATCGCGTCGGCGGCGCAGTCCGCTCGACGATGTATTGATCGAGCGAGATGGTGTTTCGGAAGCTGCTTCCTTTCGGATGCGGCGCGGAGGTGAGAAACGAAGCTTCGGCAAAGTGTCCCCCGTCGACGTCGGGATGGGAAACGCCGGAGAGAAGCGTAAATCGCTCCCGGTGCCGCTCGACCAGCTTTAGATACGGCGTGAGCTCGTAGTTCGGCCCGGCTGTTTCGGGGAACAAGTTAGGTGCGTGGAACCCGAGCGAATGACAAATACCGAGGAAGCGACGCGGCGGCTCCGTCGAGGCCGTGCCTTCTGCGCGCGGGGCGAGGCCGTCGAGAAGCGGTAACGCCAGCGTTACGCCGGCCGCTCGGAGGAAGCGGCGTCGAGAAATCGCGGTGTTGTGCATGGTTGAGGTCTTCCGCGAACGGATCGAGGGAAAAGTGTTATGGGGCGATGAACGCGTCGCTTGCCGCCAGCTCTTTGATCATCGAGCGGAGACCGAAGTCGCGCGACTTCAAGCCGTCGACGATCTGGCGCACGTCTTCTCGGTCGGCGATGTCGAGCTCGCGCCCCAACGCGTAAGTCAGCAGTTTCATGGCCACATTCTCGACGACCGGTCGCGGATCGGCGGCGAGCAACCGTTGAAACTCGCGCACGTCGGCAAACTTTCGACCGTCGGGCATTTGATCGCCCGTTTCCACTTTGCGACCCAACGCGTACTTCTTGCGCACGCCGTCCACCTCGGCGCCCGGGCGCTCGGGATCGACCACGCGGTAGCGGTCGCGAAAGCCGCCGATGGCATCGAAGCATTCTAAGGCGAAGCCCGGCGGATCGATGCGCTTGTGGCACGTGGCGCACGACTCCGACTGGCGATGCTTCGCCAACTGCTCGCGTATGGTCGTTGCCCCGCGCACGTCGGGCTCCACGCCCGGCACTCCCGGAGGAGGCGGAGGAACGGGCCTGCCGAGAATGCGATCGAGCAACCAAACGCCGCGCAGCACGGGGGACGTCGCGGTACCGTCGGCCGTGACCTTGAGGACGCTCGCTTGCGTGAGCAATCCGCCGCGCAGCGAATCGGCGGGTAGCGGCACTTTACGAATGTCGTCGCCGACCACGCCGGAGATGTCGTAATGTCTCGCCAGCCGGGCGTTGAGCATAGCGTAGTCCGAATCGATGATGTTGCGGACGCTGCCGTCGTTCTGAAGCAGATCGGCGAAGAACATACGCGTCTCACGGACCATCGCGTCGCGGAGCGGCTCGTCGTACTCCGGATAGATGTCTTTGTCCGGCGTCGTGAAGTCGATCTTCTTCAGGTCGAGCCAGTGGTCGAGGAAATGGTGCGCGAAGAACTGCGCCCGTCCGTCGGCGAGCATGCGGTCCACGTGACGACGGCGCTCGTCGGCGCGGCGCAACTTGCCCGAGGCCGCGGCCTGCAAGAGTTCCGCGTCCGGCGGCGCGCTCCAGAGAAAGTACGACAGCCGACTCGCAACGGCGTAGTCGTCGGCAGCTTCCGGGTTCACGAAGAGGAACTCCGGCGCGCAGAGCACCGCCTGCATGCCGACCTTGAGCCCTTCGCGAAATGAAGCACCGGCGGCGAATTGTGCCCGCATCACGGCTGCATACGGCTCGACGTCCGGCGCGTCGATCGGCCGGCGAAAAGCGCGCTCTGCGAAGCGTTGCAGTAGTCGCTCGGCGTCAGCGGGCGTGCCGCGGTCGGGATCGACGTGGTCGAACACCAGTTGCCGTCGGCGCTCGGCGACCCCTTCATCGAGCGGCCCTTCGATCTCCATCCATTGCACGGCCAGCGCCGGACCGGCGTATTCGGCGACTTTGGTATTCGTGGTCTGCCGGCCGGCGATCGTCAGCTTGAAGGAATGGCCCGCCTCGAGCAGATCGACGGCCTCGATCACGCGCGGCTGTTCCCAGTCGGTGGAAAAGAAGCCGACGCGATGGGAGACGCGATTGCTCGACTTGAAATCACCACCATGTAGCGCAAGCTGCACCGGCGCGGCGGAACGCTCGGCGCCCTTGCCGAGCAACGTGCCGTAAGCCGAAATGCGAATGCGGTACTTGCCGCGCACCGGCGCTTTGAACGTCTCGACGTAATAGAACTTGTCGCTCGTGTACCAGGCCAGCACGGCGTCCTTGCTCTCCGCGAAGACGCCGTTGTACGTGAACGTCCGCCGGGCGATGCCGCAGTCGTCCCAGATGTTGTACCGCCGGGTCGTCGAAGGAATTTTCGGTTGCTCGTAAAGCACCGCGTCGAGCGCTTCCTCGGATGCTTCGAGATAGCGCTCCACTTGCACGGAGGAAATGTTCAGGGCCCGGCCGACTTTGTCGAAGCCGTCGGCGATGCCGTCTTCCGGCAGATAGCCGGCGAGGTCGAGGTCGGTGCCGAGTAGCGCGTTGACGGAGTTCTGATACTCGGCCCGATTCAAGCGCCGAGGCCCCCTTCCCGGCCGGCCGGCAACGGAACTACGCACCGCGGCCACGAGCGGAGCGCGAATGGCCGAGAGCGCGTTTTGCAGGGGGGCTCTCTCGGGGCGAGGCTGATCTTCCGGCGGCATTTCCCCGGCGGCCAGCCGCGTAAGAATCTTGCTCCAGGTCTCCTGAGCCTCGGAAGTTTGCAACGCGCCGGAAAGCGTGTCGAGCCGCAGCTTCCCTTCTTGCACGTCGGCGCCGTGGCAATCGTAGCAATGGCTCCGGAAGAACGTCGTGAGTTCCCCGTCGATCACGATCTCGTGCTTGGCGTTCCCCGGCGCATCGCCGGCGGTCGCCGAACTCGCGCACAGGTATAGCGACATGCACGCGCCGACCAACCTCCTTGGAAACGTCGCCACCGATACGCGCATGTGCAAGTCATCCACCGCCGAGAGTCACGGTCGTACAGCCGAGTACTTCGAGCGTATGTCGGCCGCCGCGCAATTGCAACGCAACCTACCGACGCAGCCATTCACATGCGCCGGCCCGCATGCGTTCGCGCAATAAAAAAGCGACGCCGCTCCCTGGTGGTGAAGCGGCGTCGCGCGATTGTTTATCAAAGCGATGCGGTTCGTGACGTTACCGTTGCACGCGAGCACTGCCGCCCTTGGCGAGTTGCTCGACTTCAGGAAGCTTCGCCATCGTCACGTCGCCGGGGAACGTCGTGAGCAGAGCGCCGTGCGCCCAGCCGAGTCGTAGCGCTTCTTCCGGCTTCTTGCCGGCGAGCAATCCGTAGATCAGGCCGGCGGCAAAGCCGTCGCCGCCGCCGATGCGGTCGATGACGTCGAGTTGCATCGTCGGGCTGACGAACTTCTCCCCTTCGATCCAAACCACGGCGGCCCAATCGTGACGGTTGGTCGAGTGCACTTCGCGGAGCGTCGTCGCCACGGCCTTCACGTTCGGAAACTTCTTCACGGCCTTTTCAATGACGGAGAAGAACGCATTCGGATCGAGCTTCGATGACGATTCGACGTCTTGCCCTTCGATGCCGAGCCCCTTTTGCAGGTCTTCTTCGTTGCCGATGAGCACGTCGACGTTGTTGACGATCTTCGCGATCATCTCTTGCCCCTTCGCGGCGCCGCCGGGCAGAGCGGCCCAGAGCTTGGCGCGGTAGTTCAAGTCGAACGAAGTGACGGCGCCGGCGGCCTTGGCGGCTTGCATCCCTTCGACGATCAGTTCCGACGTCGTCGGCGAAAGGGCCGCGAAGATGCCGCCGGAGTGGAACCACTTGCAGCCTGCGGCGTGGATCGCCTTCCAATCGAAGTCGCCCGGCTTCAGCATGGCGCCGGCTTCGTTCGCCCGGTTGTAAAACACCACGGGAGCGCGAACGCCGTGCCCCTGGTCGCTGTACACCGTGGCAATGTTCGGGCCGCGGACGCCGTCGTGCTCGAAGTGCTTGTAGTACGGCTTCACGCCTTTTTCACGGACGCGGGCCTGGACGAGTTCGCCGATGCCGTTGTTGACCATGGCCGAGGCGACGCCGGTCTTGAGGCCGAAGCAATCGCTGAGGTTGGCCGACACGTTGTACTCGCCGCCGGAGACGTGCACGTCGAACGAAGTCGCCTTGCGAAACGGAATGATGCCCGGATCGAGCCGGTGCACAAGCGCGCCGAGCGAGAGGAAATCGAGTTCACAAGCATCTTGGCGAATCTTCAAAGCGCACATGAGACGGTCCTATGAGAAAATGGAAGTGGAGGAATGTATGTCGGTTTTCAAATGCTGAATGCTGAATGACTGAATGCTGAAGACGAACTGCCGATAGTCGCGTCGTGCTACCGATTCTGCCGTTCAGTTATTCAGCACTCAGCATTCAGTATTTGCCGTCTAAATTGTGGTGCTCGAAAAGCCGCCGTCGACGACGATGTTTTGGCCGGTGACGAACGACGAGGCTTTCGGAGCGGCGAGCCAGACGACGGCGCCGGAGAGTTCTTCCGCGTTGCCGAAGCGGGCCATCGGCGTGTGGCCGATGATCTGACCGCCGCGGGCCGTGTACGAGCCGTCGTCGTTGAAGAGGAGCTTCCGGTTTTGGTCGGCCGGAAAGAAGCCGGGGCTGATCGCGTTCACGCGCACGCCGGCCGTGGCCCATTCGCGGGCGAGGAACTTGGTAACGTTGATCACCGCCGCCTTCGCCGCCGAGTAGGCGACGACGCGCGAGAGCGGGATCATGCCGGCCATCGAGGCGATGTTGATGATGCTGCCGCGCTTCGCCTTGAGCATCGACTCGCCGAACACTTGCGACGGCAGCAGCACGCCGCCTACGAGGTTCAGGTCGAACACACCTTGCCACGCTTCGATCGGCAGTTTGCAGAAGTCGGCGCCCGGCGGGAGCGTGGCGTCGGGCCGGTTGCCGCCGGCCGCGTTGACCAAAATGCTGACCGGGCCGAACTTCGCTTCGACGGCATCGCGGGCCGAGGCGAGCGACGCGCGGTCCATGGCGTCGGCAGCTTGGAACATCGCTTTGCCGCCGGCCGCTTCGATGGCCTTCACGCGCGCCAGGCCCCGTTCTTCGCTCCGTCCCATGACGACGACTTTGGCGCCCGCGGCAGCCAGCGCGTCGGCCATGCCCCCGCCAAGCACGCCGGTGCCGCCGATGACGACGGCGGTTTCGTTTTCCAAGCTAAAGAGCGACTGCGACATGATGGGCACCCGGACGAGAATCGGGAAACCCAGAGACTAGAAAACACGGCCCCCGCCGGCAAGTGCCCGGCGGCCGGAGCGGGCAAAACGACGCGGAATTGCGGGGAATTGTTGCCGGCTAGGCAACGGACGGACGGCGCGCACGGCTGCGCACGGCGGCTAACCGGTTATTGGACTAGTTCGTCGCCGTCGGGTTCTTTGGCCGTGAGCCGAGCATCGCGCAGGAGCGTGTAGGAGAAGGCGCCAAGGAGTGCGCCGTGGTGCACTGGGTGACACTTGATGCATTGATGGCCCGCATCGGAAATGCTCAAGCGCCTCCATCGCACCGAGGTCATGCGTCGCAGCTTCGGTGAGGATCGGCCTTGTCACCGAAAACCGCTCACTGCGACTCGAGCAGGCCGGCAACGGAGACGTACGGATAGCGGCCGACATTTCAACAAGCACCGCCCGGAGAAGACACAGCGAGCACGCGGTTTTCAGCGAATGAATCCGGCGACGGCCAGAATCGCCAGGGCGACGTTGTAGCCGCTGATCGTTAGGAGCGGGATCGCAAAAACGGCCGTTTGTCGGTCGAAGCGGCGGCTGACGACGAGCCCGCCGATGAGCGCTGCAAAGATCGCCGAACACGCGGGGACTGTAGCAAACACCCCACCAAATAACTGCATATCAATCATTGAAGACGGCATCCACGGCAATTTGTCGCACTGAACGACTACCCCATCTGAGGATAGTGGTCGCAATCGTTAGCGCCCAATCAATTCCGGCCGTTTTTAATACCGAGGCTTCCGCTGCGCTTGAAACGCACGCCGGTGTCCACTGATCCTGGGGGTGCGGAGCTTAGCTTCGCAATCTGCGTAGGAGAGCCAGCCATAAGCGGTGCACCCTGCGCCGCAGTGTCGTTACGCCGCGTCGTGGCATTTGCGCGATGAGGCTCTTGAGCCGGGCACGCGTATTGCCGGGCTGAGTCGATGGAATGCTCGTGAGCCCTTGCGGTGTGAAGGCGACGTGCGACGCCTTGAGCAGCTCCGGACGTTTCAGTTCTCTGAGCCACCACGAATGCGGCGGCCAGACCGGATCGAGTTCGAGCAGCGGCCGCGCCGCAACCGGAGGAATTGCAACGGCCGTCGTCGGGTCTCCCTCCACTTCTTCCACCGACCAGAGCTCGCGCGCGAACTCGTCGGTGAGGTGCGATTTCCACACCGCCAAACGTTGCACGCTGCGCTCGGGAAACGTTTCGCGGAGATATTCGCCAATCGAGCCGATTTCGCGACGAACCTGTTCGATGCCGGCCCCTTCTTCGCGCGGATTGCAATGTTCGATGAAGATTTTCGGGGTGACGCTTCCCAGCGCGCGCAAAAACGTGCGATGGTCGGGCAGCCAATGGAGCACCGACAAGCAAAGCGCCGCCGAGAACCGTTGGCCGCTCTGAGCGAAAAGTTCCAGGTTCTCGGTGTCGGCCCGCGCGGTGATGAGGCAGACGCGGTGTGCGGTATTCGATTCGAGCACATATCGTGCGACCGCTGCGCTGCGCAGATCGGCCTCCCAGGCCACGGCGATACGATCGGCCCCCTCGCGGCACCAGCGAAGGCAGAACCAGGCGAAGTTGGCGCCGACATCGAGCAACGATCCGTCGGCAGGCAAGTGCGGCGCCAGAGCGGTCCAACGCTCTTCACAATCGCGCTCTCCGCGGCGCTCCGTGCGACCGGCCAAGACAATGTCTTGGTAGACGCTGAGACCGCGAAGAAGTTCATCGAGTTCGGCAGGCATCGGTCGTGGGCGCGAGTTAGGGGCGGTGCGATGCGTGTAGCATGCCAAAGCCGGCCCGCTTGGTCGAGTCCCGGCGATGCGAACGGGACGGACGTAGACAGCTCAGGTAGGCATGTCGGCGGGGCTGGGGTACGCTAGCAAACAGCGCGCGGCAATTCGCCGCAAGGCCACCAAGTTTTCACGGAGTCGGCGGCAATGAATTCTCCCCAATGGACGCGACGCGGTTTGTTCGCGTGTGCGGCGGCGGCCGCCGTATCGCCGGTAATTGCCGCCGAACCGACTGCTACGTCAGAGCCGTTTCCGGAAACGATTCCCGAGGCCATCGACCGGCTGAAACGGGGCAATGCTCGCTTCGCCGCGGGAAAAACGCATCACGCGCACGAAAGCGCGGATTGGCGCAAGCATCTCGTCGCCGGACAGCAGCCGTTCGCGACGATTCTCGGCTGCGCCGACTCGCGCGTGCCCGTCGAGCTTGTCTTCGATCAAGGCTTCGGCGATTTGTTCGTGGTACGCGTGGCCGGAAATGTAATTGCGCCGGACGTCGTCGGGAGTTTGGAGTACGCCGCAGCCCATTTGTCGACGCCGGTGATCGTGGTGCTGGGGCATCAAAGCTGCGGAGCCGTTACGGCGGCGCTGGCGTCCATAGCCGCCGAAAAGAAAGAACTACCCGGGATTCAAGATCTGGTGAAGCTGATCAAGCCGGGGTTGCCGAAAGACCTTGCGAGTGTCGCGGCCGACGAGCGCGTCAATGTTGCGGTCGAGGCCAATGTTCGTTGGTCGATGCTGCAACTCGCCGGACTTCCCGAAGCGAAACGGGCCATCGACGCCGGACGCATCGCGATTATCGGCGCGGTGTATGAACTTACGACCGGCCGCGTACGCTTTCTCGGCAGCTAGCGTTATGGTCTCCTCGTCAGCACGAAGAGCTGCCGCGTTTTTCCGTCGGGCGTGAGCGACGGAAAGAGGATTTGCGTGCCGTCGCGATTCCAGCACGGCGCTCCATCCACGCGTAGTTCTCCTTGGGTCCAGCCGAACTGATCGAAGCCGGGGGAGCGCACGTTGGCGCCGTCGCGAAATCGATACAGCGTGTAAAAGTTCGAGCCCTTGAGACGGTAGCCGTTGACGAGCCAGTCCCCCTGCGGCGAAAGGGCCTTATCGCCTCCCGGCTCGGGAAACACTGCCGGCGTTCCGAGCGTTTCGACAAACTTTCGCTGTTCGACGTCGAAGATCACTTGCCGGTCGTCACGACTGCCGATCATGCGCACGTCGTCGAGCCACTCGGGATGGCCGCCGAGGTGATGGTCGAGCATCGTGAGGCCGGTGCCGTCGGGTCGGATGACGAACGGCACGTTGATGCGTTCTCCTTCCGGCTTCTCGAAGTCGGCCCGCACGTAGAAGAAGATCCGGCGATCGTTGCGGCTCCAGAGCGTGTGGTTGATGAAGAGCGGCTTCCCTTCGGCATCAGGTCGCACGGTTTTCAGTTGCTCGTAAAGCTGCGCGAACGAGACGAGCAGTGATTTCCGCTTCGTCGCAATGTCGATGAGGAACACGCCGTCGTCGCTCGGGCGGCCCGAAGTGTCGTCGAGCGTCGGGTCGAGCGCACCGGGATAGCCGGTTACTGGGCGGAGCCTTGCGAGCCGGCCGTAGTTGAGAGCCAGGAACGAACCACCTTGTTGGGCCACACCGCTATTGCCGAGCGAGGCGTCGTCGTAGCGATACTCGGTGATGCGCTTGCCGACCGCATGGCTACCTGCCCCTGCGGTGATGTCGAACAACACCGTGTAGATGCGGTTCGTCGTCAGGTCGCGATCGTTGAAGAAGAACTGCGTCTCCGGATTCTGCGGGTTCCAATAAAGCATGGTCCCCTGCTGGAAGTTCCAGGCGCGCGTGTGATCGACGACGCGAAGCTTGTCCTGGTCTTGCGTGTCGATGAGCACGATGCCGGCTGCTTCGTCGGGTCGCGGCATGTGATCTTGGAAATCGGTCTCCAGCGCGACGATGTAGCGCCCGCTCCGGTTCCAAGGAATGGTGCGCACGTGCCCGATGTAGCCGAAGAAGTGATGCTTGGGGCCGTGGGTGAGTTGCCGAACTTCGACGGCCGGCGGTGTTTCGGCGGATGCCGTCGCGACGCAAGCTGCGAGTGTGGCGAGAGCGCCGAGGAATATGCCGCGGAATAGTTGGATGCCACGATTCACGAATAGCACGCGCTGCGTGGGGATATGCATGCGGTAGATGGTAAACGAATGCCGGATGTCGGCAATGTTTTTTGCCGCTCGGCTTGCTCCCGCCGAAAAAAGTTTTCGCCGTGCATCGCATTGAGGTAGGCTAACCGCTTCAACGAGCCGTGGTTCAAGAGAGGGCGGCGATGAACAGGCGCGGTGGATGGCGAGCTTGCTGGTGCTCGGCGATCTTGTTCGCCGTTTCGGCCATCGCACGCTTGCAAGCAGCCGTGCCGCAGTCGTTGCCGGTTCGTGTCCCGGAGGGCTTCGTCGTCGAACTCTATGCCGACGACGATCTCGCCACGAACATCACGGCGATGACCGTGGATCACCGGGGCCGCGTGGTGGTCGCGGGGCCCGGCTACATTCGCATCTTGCACGACGACGACAACGACGGCCGTGCCGATTGGGCACGGCAATTTGTTGACGGACACGCGACCGGAGCGCGCGGCATGGTCTTCGTGCCGGAAGATCGCGGGGCGGTCCTTTATTGCAGTGACGACGACGGTATCCGCATCTGCCGACTCAACAATGATGATCGAGTAGATGGGCCGCTGAAGAGCGTGTTGGCATTCGGCGGCGGTGAACATGGTTTGCACGGCATCTGCCAAGGGCCCGACGGCGACTTGTATATTCTTTACGGCAACGATCCGGCGGCGAAAACGGTTGCCGGAGTGACGCAAGGAATTTCCCGCACGACGGAGCAATGCGGGCTGGTCTATCGCGCGTCGTTCAAGTCGAAAGACGGCTTCGGCCTTACCGTGCCGATGTTGGAAATCGCCGCGACCGGCTTTTGCAATCCGCACGACCTCGACTTCAACGCCGCCGGTCGGCTCTTCACGGCGGATGCGGATAACGAACGCGATGTCGGTTTGCCGTGGTACACGCCGGCGCGATTGTTCGACGTCGCATGGGGCCGCGATCATGGTTGGCTCAATGCCGGACGCGAGCAAGGTTGGAATCGCCCCGGCTATTTTTACGATAGCGTGCGACCGGTCTGCGAACTCGGGCGCGCGGCTCCGACCGGCCTGACGTTTTATCGACATCGGCAATTTCCCGAGCGCTACCGCGATGGCGCGTTTAGCGCGTGTTGGATGTTCGGGCGCGTGCAATTTTTGCCGCTGGTTCCGCAAGGCTCGTCGTATACGGCCCAGCCGGAAACGTTCTTGGAAATCACCGGCGATACGGGTCTCACCCCGGTTGATCTGGCCGTCGGCCCGGATGGTTCACTTTTCGTGGCCTGCGGCGGACGAGGGACGCGCGGCACGGTTTGGCGCGTGCGGTACGTAGGCAACGCGGAGGACCAAGCCCGAGATCAAGCGGCACGCGAGGTGGAAAAGGACTACTCCCGCTTGGAAGCGGTGCTCCTGGCGCACCAGCCCCTCGCCGCATGGTCACGGGCCGGTTGGATTCCGATTGCCAAACAAATCGGCAAGGAGCCTTTCATCGCCGCGATCGCCGATCCGCGACGAACTGTTGCCGAGCAGGTGCGGGCCGTGGAAGTGTTGCTCGAGCTTTTTGAGCCGCTCGCGCTCGAGGAAGCACGCGAAGCCGTCAAGTTGGGGCGTCCGGAGCTTTCGGCGCGCATTGCCTGGCTGGTCGCGCGGCAGCGCGTCGGTATTTCCTGGCCCGACGTGCTTTGCGAACTAACGTTCGATCCCGACCCGCGCGTACGGCTCGCGGCTTGGGAGGGACTTCCGCGAAGTGGATTTAGCTTCGCTCGCATCAATCCCGAATTTCCTAATTGGCTTTGTACGGCGGAGCCGGCACTCGACGAACGCGTGCGGAATTTCTTAGTCGACTTTCGGGCGTCGCTTCCTCCTGCGCCGCCTAGCGGCCCAAACGGAGAGCGTGCGATTAAGGAGCAGCGGGCGGCGTACGACCAGTTTTGGGCCGGCGAATCGCAAGAGCTCGGCATGCAGTATTCGCCCGATGCCGAACCGGCCGAGCGGCTGCGGCAATTGCGGCGCATTCAACGGTTCTACGGCAACTTTGCCCACAAGAGTGCACAACCGGAAGTACATGCGGGCTATCGGAGACTTGCCGAAAGCGCGCCGACCGTGCATCAAACGGAGCTGTGCAAACTGCTCACGGCGTCTTTCCCTTCAGGCCATCGGGAGGTCGACCGTGAACTAACGCGGACGTTACTCGTATTCCGCGACGTCGATCCGACGTTCGTCGATCGCTTGGTGACGATGTGTACGTCGAAGAGTCGCGCAGCCGACGACGTGCACTACCTGACCGCAGCGTCGACAATTATTCAGTTGCGTTCGCCGGACCTTGCCGCGCGAACCGCCGCCGCACTGCTACGGCTGGATGCCAAGCTGAGGGTTGAGCAGATGCGCCCCGGCGTCAATTGGTCGCCGCGGTTAACGGAGTTGTTCGTCGCCTCCGTCGAGCGTGACGCGCAGTTGGTGGAGTTGCTGGCCGTTTCGCCGGAGTTTGGGCGGCCGGAGCATGCGCGGTACGTTGAACTGCTGCCCGCCGAAGCCCGCGTTGCCGCAGCGCAGCGGTTGGTCGACGCGGTGCTCAAGCTGCCCGAAGAAGAGGTGACGTGGACAAAAACATTGATCGACGTGTTCGCGCAGACGTCGCGGCCGGAAGCCCTCGCGAAGTTACGCGAGCTCTGGCGCGAGCCGGGCTTGCGCGATTTCCTGTTCCCTGCCCTGCTCCAAGCTTCGGTGCCGGACGACCGCCCAAAGTTCGTCGATCGGCTCACCAGCGCCGATCCGGAGGTCGTCGCCAGAGCCGCCGTCGTGCTGCGGCGTCCTGCGCCCGAGTGGGGCGATGAGGCGGAGATGGCCGCCGCGGTGCGCGGGCTACGGCAAATGTGCACCGTGCCAAGCGCCGGTCGCGCACGGAATGAACTTACGACGTTGATCGGCCTTTGGGGAGACGCCGATTTCGAGATCGTCGAACCTGCCGCAGACCGAGTTGTTGCCGACGCCGCGGCGATACGCGACGCCTACCAACCGGTTTTCCTGTGGTTTACGCTGAAGCACTATCAGGCCTCGGCCGGAGCCGCAGCGCCGCACGGGGTCGCACCGGCCAAGTGGCGGAAGCAATTGCTCGTGGTTGATTGGGAGCACGGCAACCCGGTGCGCGGCCGGGAACTGTTCGACAAGAAGCTTTGCGTCCGCTGCCACATGGGCGATAGCGTGCTGGGTCCGAACCTCGACGATGCGGCCAGTCGCTACGCGCGCTCGGAACTGATGGCGACCGTGTTCGAACCCAGCCGATTCGTGCCGCCGCGCTACCGGCCGACGACCGTCGACCTCGCAGACGGCCGCCAATTCAGCGGCATTCCGATCGCTGAAGCCGGCGATCTACTGTTGCTGCAAACCGGCGCGGATACGGTCGTGCGGATTCGAGGCGACGAAATCGCGGCGCGCCGCACGACGACGCAGTCGATCATGCCGCTGGGGATGCTGACGGATTTTTCCTCGGACGATCTCGCCGACCTGTACGCCTATCTTCAGTCTCTGGCCGGTCGGCTAGATCGCTAGCCGCGAGGAGCCGCTTGTTCTTCGGCCCGCATCTGAGCCAAATGCCGATCGATGGCGCGGCGCAGGAGCGGGGCGATCAATCGGAGCAAGAGTCCCGCCGGCAGCGAGCGAGGATGTAGCGTGAACGCACGTTCGACGCGCGTGCCGTCGGCGGTGGGCGTGAATCGCCACACTTCGTCGATGTGCGTCGCCAGTCGGGCCAGCGGCGGCGTGAACTCGTGCATCTTGAGCGTCACCCCCTGCTCCGGCTCCCAACGCGTGATCTCTTCCACGTGTCGAGAGCCGTCGGTGTTGACGACTTGAATGCGGGTACCGATCACATCCGGCGTTCGTCGTTCGAACTCGGCCGAGAGAATTCCCGGCAACGGTCCGTAGCCGCGGAAGTTCGTCCAGTTGTCGAGGTTCAGAATCTGTTCGGCGATCCGACGTGGAGGGCTCGAAAGCAGAGCGTTGCAGGTAAAGCAAATCGGCATGCGCGTCGTCGCAGAATGAGAGCAATCGTCGATTGAGGGCAGTCCAGAAGCCTATTTTAGCAAATCGCGCGTACGGCGCACGACATGCATGACGCAGTGCGGGGGCAATCTGCCGCGCTGCCGAAAAGTCGCAGAGTGAGACGAGCAAAGCCCGAGCTTGCCGACTCACGCCGCGACGTTCGACGCGCAGCCTTTTCGCGAGGGAGACCCGCGCATGATGTCGGACGATCCCCAGACTCACGCCTCGGAAAATTCGGAGACGCCGCCTTCGCCGCCGCCGATGTCGACGGAACAGGTGATGCAGCAACCGCCGCCGTTGCGCGCGTCGCCCCCGGTGCGTCATCCACCACTGCGACTCTGCACGCACAATCCGTTTTATGTCCTGAGCGCATCCCTGGTCGTGTACGGATTGTTCGTTTCGTTTCCCGTCGACAAAACGAGCGGGGGCGTGCCGCTGCTCGCCTTAAGTCTCGCTACATACGTGCTTTTGCTCGGAGGCACTGCGTGGATACTTCGCCGGCTCGGCGTGCTCTGGGAAGACTTGCGAATGCTCGGGCTATTGGCCGTGTTGCTGTTGCCGATGGTCAGCGTGGGCCTCGACGCGATGTTGCAGTCGCGGCCCGACGTGGGCAGGCTTTGGTCGATCGGCGGGGCGTTGTTCGCCGTCGTCGTCGGCGAGGCGTTGTTACGAGGTTTGCGCGTCCGGCTGCCGGTCGGATATCGTGTTCCCTATCACCTGCTGATGACGTTCTTCTTCTTGTATCCGCCCCTCGTACAGGCCCGCGCGATCGATCCGCGTGATCTGCCATTGCAATGGCTGCTGTTCGGATTCGCTACAGCAGCTGCGGCAATATTGCTCATGCTTGCCCCAGCCGTCTGGCAGGGTCCGGCGTATGTTTCGCAAAGTGGGACGCCATGGAGTTGGCCTTGGTATCCGCTAACGATCTTCGTGCCGATCGTGCTCTGTGTCGCCGGCCGTGCCTACTACCTTTGTGAAGCGTTTCATGCCGTCGACGTCGGGCAGTCGATCTTTGGTTTCTATTTTCTTTCGCCTTTGTTGTTGGTGATCGGGGCGCTGTTCTTGATCGGTCGGCGCCACGCTTCGGGCCCGTTTGCGTTGCGCGTCGGGTTGGCCTTGCCGGCCGTCGCCGTTCTCATTACGTCCGTCGATCTCGGGCCAGCGGGCGACCCTGCAGCTCGGGAGTTCCTCGGGCACTTTCGCGCAGCGTACGGCACCTTGCCGCCGCTGGCCGTGCTTTGTTGTGCCGTTGCCTATTACGGTACGGCGGCGCTTTTACGCGTGCCGCGGGCCTACTTGTGCTTCAACGCGGCACTAGCTGCTGCAGCGTTTGCCGGGCCGGATTCGAATTGGTGGGCCGATCGCAGCGTGCCCACGAATCCTTGGCCGTTGCTCGTGGCCGGAGCGTTGTTGTATGGCCGGGGGCTGATGCGAGGCGAAGTTGCCAAGGGGTTACTCGGCGCACTTTGCTGGGGACTGTTCGTTGTGTTGTGGTCGAGCCGGTTCCCTGCGGCGCCGGCGTTATTCTTCGGCTATCACCTCGTCGTGGTGCTGTTGGTGTTGCTGGCAACGCGCACTACCGGCGACCGACGCAGTTTGCTGACCGGCGTCGTCGCGCTGATGATTCTTTTTGCCGGCATCGAGCACACCGTGCATGGTTGGCGCGGGCTGTTCATGCAACTTCCGGCGACGGCATACAATTGGTACTTACCGGCGGTCTTCCTCTTTACCGCGTCGTCGGGTTATTGGCTGCGCGATCCGTGGTTGACGACGGTGTCGATCGCCATGTTGCTCGGAGTCGCGGGGCGTTATGGATTGCGCAGCTATCTTTGGCTCAAGACTTACGTCGCGGGACTCGATGCCATCGCCGCGGGATTGGCGTTGTTCGTCGCCGCTGTGGGCGTGAGCCTCGGAAAGCGTCGTCGCCCGCCGCCGGTTGCCAACGTGGAGACGGTGAACGCGGAGCAGGCATCGTAGGATCGACTCTAGCGGCGCGGTTTCATCCTCGCTAAACGAAAGCAGCGGCTCGAAACATCGGAGTTTCGAGCCGCTGCAGATTCGTCGTTGTAAAGAGCCTCGCGTTAGCTATTTGCTGAACGCCAAGCCCTGATCGTCGGCTGGAGCGCCCAGCAGCTTAAACGTGAACTGGTTGCTGCCGGTTTGCGTGACGTGACCGACCATGCTGCCGGCCGTGTCACTCTGGAGAGCCAAGAGATCCTTGGCGATGTCGAACGTGCCGGTCATGTTCTGTTGCTTGCCTTGTTGATCGACCTTCCAAGTAAACTTGTTGTCGTTATCGATATTGAGGTCAAACTTCGAACCGTCGGGGCGCGTGGCATGCCACGTTCCCACGAGAGCGCCCGGATCAATCGCCTTCGGTTCCGGCGTCGCTTGTTGAGCAGTCGGCTCGACAGGAGGTGCAGGGGTCGCGTCCGCCGTTTGGCTGACGCTATTCATTTTCAACAAGTCCGCCGCTAAGCGATCCGTCGGTGCAAGCTTAACGACATGTGCCAACTGTTGCGACGCGGCGTCTGCGTGACCTTCCGACATATAGTGGTAGGCCAGCAGGAAGTGCAGATCAGCCGCGTTCTGTTGAGCGGTGGCGGCCTGCTCTAGCGAACGTAGCTGGGCCTCGTACACGTTGACGTCCGGATACAAGCTGCTGAGCGTCTCCCAATTCCAGCCCGGGCCGACGGCCAAGACGGAATGGATCGTCGCCGCAGAGGCTTGGTAATTCTTCAGAGCAAACAAGTCGAGAGCTCGGAACTCATGCATGACGGGATCCGAGGGATTTTGCGAGATCGCATTATCCACGGAGGTGAGGGCCGTCGTGTAATCGCCCGCTTTGAACTGAGCCACCGCCGTATCGAATAGCTGTTGCGAGGTCGGGTTCGGAGCTACCACTGCCGCAACTTGGATAGGTTGCGAATAATTGTAGCCGGTCATGTTCGTGGCATAGTACGGATTGCTATACGGGAGATAGCCGCTGCCGTACGCCATGTTGCCGAGTCCGCCGCCGAGGCCCCAGCCGAGAGGATAGCCGCCGTAGAGGCCATTGCCTCCATAACCGCCGAGCCCACCAAGGCCATAGCCGCCGCCGTATCCACCGAGGCCCGATCCACCGAGGCCGCCGCCGTAACCGGCGAGCGCCATGCCGACTTGCAAGAGCGAGCCGAGACCGCCGAGGCCTCCGCCGCCGCCGCCAAGTCCGTAACCGCTGCCGTAGCCTGAGCCGTAGCCGGCACCGTAGCCGCTATATCCACCGAGTCCATAGCCGCCAAGTCCATATCCGTTCATGCTGTAGGCACGATTGAAGTTGCCCGCACCGCCGTTGAGATTTCGGCCGGCGAGGTTTTTGTTCTGGTTCCAGCCGCCGCGATAAAACGAGTGTCGGGCGACGGCGTTGCCGCCGTTGTTCGGTCCGTTGTAGTTCGGTCCGTTGTTATTGCGACGATCGAAATCGTTGCCGGGACCGTTGGAACGCTGGTCGTTGTTTCGCACGTTGTTGTTGCGAGGATCGTTGTCCCGAAAGTTGTTGTTGCGCGGATCATTGCCTTGAGGTCCGACGTGACGCGGGCCGGCGTCGGTATTGGCGTTACCAGAGACCGCGGCGCCGCCGGAGGCGTTCGGCGTCGTAACACCGGGAACTTGAACATTCTGCGGTCCGCGGTTCGTGCTGCCGGGATTGAAGTTGCCGCGATTTCCATTCACCGCTGCATTACCCTGGCCTTGAACTTGACCTTGGATCGCGCTAGGGCCTTGCGAGCCGGGCGTATTTACGCGGGGCGTTTTCCCAGCACCTGGATTTGCTGCGCCCGGATTTACTTGCCCAGAATTTCCGTTGCCGCGATTCGCATTGCCCGAACCTGCTTGACCGCCGACATGGATTTGAGCGCCGGCACCCGGACCCCCTCCAGACCGTTGGGCTTGGCCGCCCCCTTGGCCTTGTCCCCCGCCGCGATTACCGCCGCCGCCCCCATTTCCTCGACCGCCGCCGCCCCGTTGGGCAAGCGCCGAGTCGCAAGCAACCGCGCAGGAAAGCACGGCGGCAAGCGCGATGCTGAAGTAAGACGTTTTCATGATCAATCCCTTGGTTCGAAGTTCCGAAGTATTCGTGGTGCGAAATCTGTTTTGATTTGAGCGACGACTGTTTGTGCCGCGATTTAGAACCTGAAATGCAATTCGCGGACCCCTGCGGTTGCAACTTCCCCAAACTGCGGTAAATGAGGTAAGAACGGCCATTTTTCCTGGTTGTCGGCAAAAACGGCAGCAGGCTGTTGCGCGAGTGAAGGCCGGCCTGCGCGATCGTAAAGCCGCGTCACGCTGTTTTCGGCAGCGCAACTTTGTAAGCTCAGGTCGTTTGCGCGCCTTGCGGTGAGGCTACAATGTCGAGCTTTCCCGTTCGTTGCAGTAAGCGACTCTTTTCCGAGACGAAACATGTGCATGCGCACTCTCTCCGTTCGATTCGTTGCCGTCCCACCGGCACTTTGTTTTCTCTTCGCCTCGCTTGCATCGGCGGCCGACCGGCCGGGTGCTTTTACGAATGCTCCGAGTACGGTGGTCGAGAGCGACGCGCGGCTGCATGCCGACGGCAAAGGGTGGCGCGTCGACAAGGCGCGCATCGTCGACCCCAAACGGCCGCGCGTGCTGCTGATCGGCGACTCGATTCTCAACGGCTATCTCAAGCCGACGACGAAGGCGCTCGACGGCAAAGTTTACGTCGATGCCTGGGTCAATCCGTATTGCCAGTCGCCCCACACGAATAAGCTACTCGCCGAAGTTTTGGCCAACGGGCCTTACGACGTGGTCCACTTCAATATGGGGCTGCACGGCTGGCAGGCGGGGCGTATCAAAGAGGGGACGTTTGAGCCGTTAACGCAGGCTTACGTCGAAGTGATTCGTGAAAAGCTGCCGAATGCCAAGATCGTCTGGGCTTCCAGCACCCCCGTGACGGTAAAAGGGAAGCCCACGGAACTCGATCCGGAGATCAATGCGACGATCGTCGAGCATAACCGGATGGCGGCCGGCGTGATGAAGCGGCTCGACGTCCCCGTCAACGATTTCTACGGGCTGCTGGCCGATAAGTTGGAGTGGGCTCGCGGCGACCAATTTCATTGGAAGCCGGGGGCTTATCAGGTGCTGGCGGATACGACCACGGCGTATATCTTGCGGGAACTGGCGTCAAAGCCGTAGCTCGGGCCGTTTAGTTCCAAGCGCGCAGTCGCGAGAGAAATCTACGCGGAGCAGACTTGCCGCCGGAGAACGTTTCGAAGCGGGCGTTGCGAATCCACACTTCGCTCCCGTGATCGGTCAGCATCAGTTTTCCGACGGAATTCTGCGCGAAATTGGGTACGTCGCCGAACTTGCTTTCCGCGACGCGCTTGTTCCATTCGCTGCTGCCGACGTACGCCGTGACGACGAGTTTGCCGTTGAGCCAATGCTCGATGCGATTGTTGCGGACGACGATCCGACCGGTATTCCATTCGCCGGGCGGATTGACTTGCTTGGCGCTATTCGGCTCGTAGAGATCGTACAAAGAGCCTGTGGAACCTTTCGCGGGGCCGGGCTTCTTCGTCGCGTTGTCGTCGTACATCTGGTACTCGAGGCCGAGTACTTTGCCGTTGTAGTCGCGCACGCGGTACTTGATGCCGCTGTTGCCTTTGGGGGCGATCTTCCAATCGAACGAGAGCGAGAAGTCGCCGTAGTCGTGTGCCGTGACGATGTTGCCCCCTTGCGATTTGCCGGGCTTCAAATGGATGACGCCGTCGACGACTTCCCAGCCGGCGGGCGCGGGTTTGCCGGCCGTCGTGGTCCAGCCGGCGAGATTGCTGTTGTTGAACGGATTCACGGACGGATCGGCCGCGTCGAGCGAAGTAACGGTGAGGCATAACAACGCGCTGAAAGCGACGAAGCGAAATCCGAGCATGGCGAGGGTCCTGGCAAGGTGGGGCGGCGGCGAGGCGAGGTTGCGAGCGACGTTTCTATACGCGAATCCGACGGCGAATTCAACTGCCGATGAATGCACGCAAGGCTACTTCTTGTCACCGACGCAAACGAGGTATTCTTGGCGCGAGTCTGAGGCGCTCGACGCAATACGGAGGAAGAGCCGATCGCCGACGGCCGCCGGGCTCGCGAAGGATTCGTCCCCCACTTGGTTTTCGGCTAGCAAGTCGAACGTCTCGGGCGTCGCACGAACGACGTAATATGTGCCGCGTTCGTTGGCCCAATAAATGCGACCATCGGCCAACACCGGCGAACTGCTGACGGGCCCGCGCAGCCGTTGTTTCCAGCGTTCGGTACCATCGGCGGCATTCCAACAGTACATCACCCCTTTATCGGTGAGCGCGTAAAGGGAGCCTTCGTGCTCGATCATCGATTGTTCGTAGCACTTCTCTTTGTTTTGCCAGAGCACGTTGCCGGAGCCGTCGCCGCGGACGGCGCACGTGACGCTATCCGGGTAGCCGCCGCTGGCCATGATGATGTCGTCGTGCCACACCACGGTGCCGCAGGTCGCCGCCGTCGTGGCTTTTGCCGACCAGAGTTCGGAGCCGGTGTTGGGATCGTAGCTCGCCAACGCATGGGCTCCGCTGATGAGGAGTTGATCGCGTCCGGCGATCGGCGCTACAACCGGCGACGAGAAGCTGATGTTTTTCGGGCGTGAGGTACGCCAAACGTCTTGGCCCGAAGCGATATCTACCGCGGCGAGAAAGCTCGCTCCGTCGAACTCGCTGGCAAAGATGCACATATTCTTGAAGAGCAGCGGCGACGGACCATAGCCGAATTCGTACTGTTTCGGGTGGAACGGGCCGATCACGGCTTGCCGCAGTTGCTTTCCTTCGAGGTCGAGCCAAGTCGCCTCGATCGCTTCATTGCGAATGAACACGGCAATCAGTTGCTTGCCGTCGCAGGCGATGGTCGGCGTGGCATGCGTGTTGTTGCCGTGAATCCTAGCCGGGAAGCCGCCGCGGCTCACTTCGGTTTGCCAAAGTTGTCGGCCGGTCGCCCGATCGAAAGCCAGGACCGAATGGATCTGCGCGGCTTCGTCGGCCGTGGTGAGGAAGACACGCTCGCCGACGACGATCGGCGACGAATGACCGCGTCCCGGCACCGGCGTGCGCCAGACGACGTTCTCCGAATCGCCGAAACGCACCGGAGGCTTCGCGTCTGCGCCGGCAACGCCGTTGCGAGTCGGGCCGCGCCACCAAGGCCAATCGCGCACCGGGTCGAGCGCCGGGAAGTCGAGCATCCCCCGCTCCCCCGTCGTACTCGCTGCGGGCAGCGGCCCGACCTTCTCCGGAAGCGCCTCGCCGGCGCGCGAACAGCCCTCTAGTGCTACCAGTAGTACGAGTACTATTCTGAAGTGCATGAGCTCGTCTCTCGTGACTCGTTTCAACGCGCACCGCGCTTCTTATTCCGGCTTAAACACGCCGACTTTTAAGTTGCCGTCGGTCTCCCACGGATCGCCGCCGCCGTTGCGCCCCGACTTGTTTTTTTGGAAGTCCTGCACGGTGTAGACTTCTTCCACGCGCCCGGTCGCTTGCCAGTCGGCGATGAGTCCGTTGCGTTCGGCGTCGATGTCGGCGGCGATATGGTGCGTGATCTGACCCGTGGTGTGGCTTAAGCCGACCGCACGGTCGTACGTCGCGGAGCCGAGCCAAACGGGACGGCCGTCGGAGTCGATTTTTTCCGACTTCCAAAACCGCACATGGTGCCGCTGCCGCGGATCGTCTCCCACCGGCTTTTCAAAGGCCAGGTCTTCCTTGCGGTGCCATAAATACAGGTTGCTCACCGGCGCTTCGTCGTAAGGTCGTTTCAACACCGTCGCCTCGGCGATCTCCAAGCAACTCTTCAGCGTCAGCGGATCGGCCGGGTACCAATGCGCCGCAATCATGATCTTCTTTAGTTCCCGCTCCGTTCCGATCGCTCCGATGTTCAGCGGATCGCCCGGGATGCCGTCTTTCGTGTAGGTGATTGTCGGCACGTCGTCCAGCGAAGGATGCCGCTTCGCGTAGCGGTACCAACCTTCAGGCATTAGCAGATACGCGCCGATCGCCCAGAGCGCGAGAAAGCCGAAGAACCAAGTAAGCCGCCGACGCAGAATCGATTTCGGCGCCGCGGGTGCGCCATCCGTCACTGGTACGCTGTCCGTCACGCAAGCCCTCTCGATCAACGATGGATTGTCCCGAAACAAAGTCGCCGCCGGACATCATACCTTGGCGACACCTTGTCAGTCTTGCGAATCGGCAGGCACCACCGCGGCTTTCTCGCCGCGCCGGCGGCGGAAAAATCGGCCGAGCGGGCTCAGCAATAGGGCCGGCAGCACGATCAGGTCGCCGATCAGCGCCACCCATATCAGCCATAAGATCATCCAGGGAAATCGGCTCGTCGGCAAGAATTCGCTCAATGCAAACGGCATCAGGCCGAAGCCGCACACGACGGTGCTCTCCGTCATCGCCGCCGCGCAATGCGCGTAGGCCGCGTGCGTCGCCGACGCGGGGGAATCGGTCTTCAAAATATCGCGCCGGTAAAACGTTAGGTAGTGCAGCGTGCCGTCGATCGCCATTCCCAGCGCAATGCTCGCCGTCATGATCGAGCCGATATCCATCGGCCGACCAATCCAACCGAGCAGACCAAAGAGCAGCACCACGGGGAAGAAATTCGGCACCATCGACACGAGTCCGGCCGCGACGCCCCGTTCGATCAGCATCATGATGATCGTGATCAGAACCAGCGCGGACAGAAAGCTGCTGAACAAGTCGTTCACAAGCCCGCGCTGCACCTCGTGCACCAGCGGCATGGCCCCGGTCGATGTAATATTGATCCCCTTCACGCCGCGAGCCGTGTACTCCTCGACGATCGGCGTCACCGCGTCGTGTACTTCCTTGAGAAAGTCGCCGTAGTCGATGTCCGCTAGCGAACTCACGCGGGCCGTCACTCGCCAATTCTGTTCCCCCGCTTGCATCGAGAGATAGCGCAGCTCGACGAAGCGATCGAGATTGCTTTCCAGCTTCCGTCGCAAGACCGTCCGGGCTACCGTCGACATCGCCCCGCCCGGATCGCTGAGCTTCGGCAAGAACGCCATCGCCGAAAGCGTGCCGCGTACTTCCGGCAATTCGGCAAGGCGGTTCTCGACCCGTTGCACCAGCGCCAGCCGTTCCAGCGTCGTGAGCGAGCAGTCCTTTTGGCAATGCACGATCACCTCGATCGGCACCAGCGGCACGACATGATCTTCGATCCAGCGATAATCGGTAAGGATGCGACTATCGGCGCCGAAGAGCGTTTGAATTCGCACCGACGTCTTGATCCGCGGCATCCCCCAGCCGGTCGCCAGCATCAGCACGAAACTCGCGACGACGATCGAGTTTGCATACTTGCGAATGAAATCCATGAGTCGCGATTCCGGCAAGCTCGGAGCGTCGGAGTCGGCCTCCGAATGCGATTCGCGATTCAGCCCCGGCCAAATCTCAAACGCGCCGGGCAGCACGAGGAAGAGCATAACGAAGGTCGCCGACACGCCGAATGCGCCGTAGAACCCAAACTGCCGAATCGGCACGATGTCGCTGATCATCAGCGAGGCGAGGCCGATGGCGGTCGTGCCGCTGGAAAGCGCGCATGGTATCCAACCGAGTCGCACCGCGCGCCCCGCAACGCCCGAATGCCCGCCGTGGCAAACCGCGTCGTACAAATAATTCACCAAATGGATGCCGCCGGAGACGCCGAGCACCAGCACTAGCGGCGGCATGACGATGAGCACGGCGTTCATCGCTTCGCCGCAAAAGTGCACGAGCGCCAGCGATGCCAATTGGCAATACGTGGCAATGAGAAACACCAAGAGCGCCGATCGCCAGGATTTCAAACAGCGCCAAACAAGTAAAAAGATGACCAGCGACGACGGGCCCGCGAAACGATTCAGCGATTCGAGCGATGCGACGTCGACGGCCAATCCGTCCATGATCGGCCCGGCCAAGCGTTGGTCGTCGGGACCGACGCCGCAATCTTCGGCGAGAATGCGGCGCAGCAGCGGCACGGCCCGCGCGCGGTCGCGCAAGCCCTCCGAAGTAAACACCACGACGGCGCAGGCGGAGCGCCCGTCGGGACCGATCAGCGAACCTTGTAACCGCCTCACGGCCTCGGCTTGCGGCAGATCGAGCGGCGGCGAAGTCAGGTCGCGGAGGATGCCGCTCGCCGTGAGGACGCGGCTAAAGTAGGGGCGGCCGTCCGTGTCGTGCGCTTCGGCCGAACTGCTTGCGACCCGTCCGAAAGTCTCGAGCCGCGCGTCGTCGATCGCGCAGCCGGGCCAACTGACGACGACAACTTCGCCGCTTTCAAACGCCGCATCGAAACGCTCATAGTCGAGCCGCGCCGGAAAATCCGTCGGCATCCAATCGATCGGCGAGTTCGCGTTCAACTGCAACGCTTGCCAGGCGCCGTAAGCCAAGAACGGCGCCGTAAGCAGCATGAAGCCGATCGAAATGCGACAGCAATTGCGGAAGATCGAATTCATGAGAACTGCGTCGCCGATCGCATCATTACTGTCGCCCTTCCTGGTAGTAGCTGTTGCACGTTGGCATAGTGCGCCGACCGCTTCCTGTCGCGGCGTCGGGCAATTAAACGAGAGTTTAAGGGCCTTCTCCGGGTTTGAATAGGACGCCGTAGCCGACCGCTGCGGAAAGCCGTCGGCATGCGGCGCGAGATCAGCGGCCTCGCGCTGCGTCGCCCAACATGATGATGCCGACGAACAAGAGCGAGAGGGTTCCGAACGCACCCATCACAATGCCGAAGACCGCGCGACCCATGCCGTGTTTCTTCGGGTTGCGCCGGATGTCGCGAATGGCCATGATGCCTGTGAACAGTGCCATGGGCGCCGGAATCAACAAGATGGAGATCAGGCCCAAGTAGCCGGAAGCGATGGCCCACCCTGAACGACCGACGGGGAACAGGATGCGCATGCCTGCGCTCTCCGCTTCGTCGGTCCGGTTGCGCGGCGCAATGTCGCCGCCGATGTACTGCGCGCACAAAGGGCATCGATACACGTTGTCGGAGATCTCGCTCGAACATCCGGGACAGAGAATCATCGCCATCGAGTACGCACCTGGGGAGCCGCGTTCAATACTGTCCGCAGTCGTCGCAACATAGCTTCGCTGCGGTGGGGAATGAGGAAGCACATAAAACTCGACGCGATTGTAAGAAAAAAGCCGACAGATTAAACGACTGAACTCAGATTTCCTTGCCGACGGCGCAACGCCGAAACCACCGGATTTCGACGACGCCACAAAACCGCGAATGTGCCGCGGAAGTTGCAACGTATGCGTTGCGCTCGGCGACTTCGTCGGGCACGGTGTTCGGGCTCCAGCGCGGTAGTTGCCGGCAGGAAAGCGGTCGAACTTAGCGCCTGTGCATTAAGGACGTGCTAAATCCGTTTGTGCAAATCCGGATGGTGGCGATGATGAAGTCGTCGAGTGACGAGAAATGGATTCGACACCGACGTTGGATCGTTACCTAGAGGGTCTACGATGAAAGACGAATCTCGCAACGTAAACGGCTGGCTAAGCTTCGGCATCGGCTTCTGCGCATTGGCCACCACGGCTCTACTCACGATCGGCTTGGCCCTCATCCTCGGCCCGTTCTTCGTGCGCTAACATCGCGCTGGACGGGCGCCTACTCGAGCTCCCTAAGTCGCCGGCCGTCGCGCCGGACGATCGCCTTCGATTGCGATACGATCTTGATCGCTGCCGAAGACTTCAATGATCGTTCCCCGGCGTCCATTCTAATCATCAGCTCATTGAGCTTTTGAAATCGCCTTTCCGGCGTATCCTTCGGATCGCATACGCGTGCGATCTGTCGCCAAAGGTCCGATGTCGTGAGGCTCGCCTTCTGTAACGACGGCGCGTCGACGACGAGCTGCACCGCGCTTTGCCGTGCTTCCATCTGTTGGGCAGCTTTCGCAAAAAAGCACGTGATCGACTTTCGGCAAGACAACCCGTTGCGGTTTGCCCGTTTCGACCGGCCAGTCATGAATGAAATCTATTCGACTGCGGACCTCGCGAATTACGTCGTCATTGCGCTCGAACGTAAAATCTATTTCGACGACATCACTGGAGCAAATTGCTCCGGATTCCCTCATTCTCGGCAAGCCGCGGCCTACGAGTTCGAGCGGGAATGCGATTGAGCGTTCTGAATCGAGGGGAGTGAGTCCGGGACATTCGACCGTAACTCGCACCGCTACCGTCGCGGCTTCCGCACGTCCTTGCGGATAGACATTCACAAGGACCGGCCAGGTGAATGGGAGGCCGAGACACGGGAGCATCGTGAGCTACCTCGGGAATTCAATTAAAAGCGATTCAGGGAGTCAAAGCTGAAATCGCCGAGGCTGAGTACGGATACAGGCTCACGGCGTGGCTTCAGGCAGCGATCCCATGCGCACCGAATCATCCAGACCGGCGCTAAGGGGCTTCTTGCCGCAGGACCAACTTCTCGCGGAGGGGCGAATTGCGAAGCCGGACAGAGATCGACGAACTCAAACAATGCCGCGTCGCGTCGGTTGCGACGTTGTGAGAAATACGCCTGATGGGTTTGCCGGTCCGAAGAGCAGTCTTACCGATCTGCCTCCTCCGCACGCAAAGCACCTTCCGTAAAGGTCATGGCGATCTCATCCGTCTTCTCGACGCGTGCGCAACTCGTCGGCATCGGGTGGGGATTTTTTGGGAGCCGAGGTTCTACGACGCCCTCCGCGATTGCGGTTCCGCAGTGCGGCGACCGCTTGCTCGTAAGCGCGCAATCATCGGATTGACTCCGGGCCTCTGAGCTCGGTCCGACGATACAAAAACGAGCCCTTTTTGGTCCAGCATCCGCAGCCAATCTGGATTTTCTGAAACGCGACCGACCCACCCAATTGTTGTACGTTGCCGCGACGGGCATCGGATCCGAAAGGGATATACCACCGCGTCAAAATGTCGCGTAATTCGCATTGTATGGGCGATTTTAAGGAACCGGCTTAGCGTTCTTGCAATTGTTTTGACCGCTCGTTCAAGGGGCTTATAGTGGGCGATAGTTGCCTGTTTCGTAAGTAAAAAACTAAAAAAATCGCGATCTGGACGATGTGCCCAGATGACCTCTTTGGGAGTCGAATCTGACTTCTTAGCAAGTTCGAAACGAAGGTCGCGAAGATCGATCCCGCCCGGCGTGCGAATGCCTTTGATGTTGGTGAGTGCTCATGGAGTACGGAACTAGATGAAGTATCTATCTGACCATGTCTGCCCAAGTCTCCATCGCATTGCGCCTGTATGGAGTGCGGCAACGTGCGCCGTCCGGCTGCGCCATCGCTCAATGCGGCGCCGCGCTTGGCAACGGCAGTTCCATCGTGTCGCCGTCTTCGCCGCTGTTTGCGCGACTTCTGTCGCAGGTCTTCCCCTGCGCGCCGCGACCTATACGTGGAATCAAACCGCAGCAGGTACGTATTCGTGGCCTACGAACGCAAACTGGTCCCCCGCCGGATTTCCGGACGCGGTCGGCGATACGGCGAATTTGAATATCGATATCCTCGGCAATCAAACGATCAACCTCGATCAACCGATTGTCTTGGGGACGCTCAACATCGGCGATGCCGCGGGCACCGATACGTTTGCGCTGGCCGGCGGTTATCTCCATCTCGACGCCGTGAGCGGGCCGGTGTTGCTCAACAAGCTTACGGGAGGCGCCGATACGATCTCCACGAACATCCAGTTCTACGACGCGCTGACGATCACCAATAACTCCAGCGGCACGCTGACGATTTCCGGCGGCTTACGTTCGATCAACTCCGACATCACCCTGACCGGCACCGGCCCCGGCGTAACGACGATATCCGGCGTGATCGGCACCGGCGGAGGACTGACCAAGACAGGTAGCGGGACGTTTCTTCTCTCGGGAGCAAACACCTATTCGGGCGCGACGCTCGTCAGCAATGGAACGTTGCAGATCAGCAATGCCGCGGCCCTGCCCGCACGTTCCGCGGTCACCGTCGCCGCAGGTGCGACGCTCGATTACCTGAATACGGCAACGACCATCGGCTCGCTTTCCGGCGGCGGCACGGTTACGACCAGCACGGCCTCGGCCACGCGCATCTTCACGATCGGACGTGATGATACCAGTACGACGTTTTCCGGACGGTTCCTTCCGACGACCGTTTCTCGAATGGCCATCACGAAGACCGGCGCCGGAACGCTGACGCTCGCGCCGACGGCGGCCAGCACCTATACCGGCGCCACGGTCATCAACGGAGGCGCATTGCGCCTCGATTTCTCCGCGGGCTCTTTGACGAGCATGTTGGCGGGTACTCCGATCACCATCGCCGGCGGCAACCTCGAAGTGCGCGGCCGCAACAGCGGCGCCGCTATTGCGCAAACGGTCGGTGCCTTGACCATCGGCGCGACGGGCGGCGCGATCATCATGGACGCCAACGGTAGTGCCATCGGCACGCAACTTACGACCCTCGCCGTCACCGCGACGGCGGCCGGCGGCACGCTCTTGATTAACGCGCCCGCGAACACCAATGTGCGCTTGGGTACGGCGTTTACCACGGTTAATGCCCGCCTGCTCTTTACGCCCGACGGCACCAATTACAACTGGGCAATTAACACCGGCGCGACGACGAACACGATTGCCCTGGCTTCCGGTTCGTATTTCGACGTGGCGGGCCTCACTCCGGGCGGAACGGATACCAATAACTCGCGCATTGATTCCGCGATCGTCAATCAAATCACGGCGCTCGCCAGCCCTTGGACGACGAACACCTTGAAGATCAACGCCGACGCCGCGGGCCAGTCGTTGGACCTTGGTTTGAACAATCTCACGCTCACCGCGGGGGGCCTCCTGTTCACCGGAGCGAACGATTACACCATCGGCGGTTCGGGCGGCGCGCTCAATAGCTCGCTCGGCAGCAACTCCGAAATCCTCATTCACCACTACGGTACCGGCAACCTCACCCTTAGCGCAAATATCGGCTCCGGCGTCGGGAACCAAATTCTAACCAAGACGGGCCCGGGCAAACTCACGCTTACCGGGGTCAACAGCGCCACCGGGGGCGTGTTCGTCAGCGGCGGCATTCTCAGCTTCAGCAACGTTACATCAGGCGGCGCGGGAAGCCTCGGCGCCGGCGCGGCAACGGTCGTCACGATCGGCCAGGGCGCGACGCTGCAGTACACGGGCGCTACGGGAACGATTGCCGACACGGGCGCCGGCGGCCATACCTACACGTTGCCCGGCGGTAATGCGACCATCGACGTGACGAACTCCCTCACAACCCTCACTCTTCAAGGGGCGGTTACGGGCGGCGGCGGACTCATCAAGCTGGGGCCGGGCGTTCTTATCCTCAATGGAACCACGGCCGGTTATTTGGGGACGACGTTCCTCAACGAAGGAACGTTGAAGAATGGCGCGGCGGATATGCTTTCCGATGTGTCGCCGCTGGTCATCGCTTCGGGGGCTACCTGGGATTTCGCCAGCGGCAACGAGACGGTCGGCTCTATTTCCGGCTCGGGAACAATCGCCGGCGGGACGGGCACCGCGCGGACGGTGACCTTCGGCGGCGACAATACTTCGACGACGTTCACCGGCACGTTTACCGGCGCGGCGGGGCACGCCATGAGCAAGACCGGTACGGGGACGCTCGTCTTGACGCTCAGCGCACCGAATCCTTGGACGGGGAATAAGGTCGTCACGAGCGGGACGCTGCGCTTCGGCAATGCCAACGCGCTGGCCAGCACCGGCACGGTGTTCGTCGGCAACGGCACCGGGCCTGCCCTGTTGGACTTGAACAACTTCAATTTTACTGCCGCCGCTCTCACGTTCTACGGGACGTCGACCGGCGCCACGAGCCAAGGAACGTTGACCACCGGTACCGGGATCCTAACGCTCTCGGGAGCACTCTCCGTCGGCAATTCGGGCAACCCTCAAGCGGCGCTGCTCGATGCTTCGGCAGGCGGGCTGGTGATCAACGCCGTCACCACGGTGAGCGTTGCCGACAGCACGGCCGTCGAAGCGAGCGAAGCGGAACTGACGATTCTCGGTCCCATCAGCGGTACGGGCGGCGGCATCACCAAGACGGGCGGCGGCAATCTGCGCATCACCGGAACAAACACGACGACGGGGGCCAATACGTTCAACGCCGGCATCACTTGGCTCGACTTTGCCACGGACAATAATGCGAAGCTCAGTTCGGGTGCTCTGACGATGGGAGGCGGAACGTTGGTGTTGCTCGGCAACGCTTCGGCCGCCACAACGCAAAACGCCTCCAGCCTGACGCTCACCGGGGCCGGATTCAGCACGATCACGCTCTCGCCGCGGAATTCGCAACAGATCGCGATGAGCGTCGGAGCGATCAGTCGGGCCGCGAGCTCCGGAGCAATTCGTTTCAATCTTCCGAGCGGAACGCAGAACGCCGCGAACGGTATCCTTACGACTCAGGCTAATGACGCCAACGGTTTGATCGGCCCGTTTGCCACCGTGACGGACGAGCTGGGAGCCACTAATTTCGCGACGAACCTCGGCGGAAACATCGTCGGCGTGACATCGACCCTTCAAGACAACGTAACGTTGTGGAGCGGAGGGCAAAATATCTCGGATTCGTCCGGATTCACCGGCACGCTGGATTTAGAAACGACGATTGCCAGCCTCCGCTTCAACGCCGCGGGGCCTTCGACCGTAACCATTAGTTCCGGCGGACTATTGCGCATCGATAGCGGCGGCATTCTGCAAACGAGCAACGTCACGGCGGGCTTGTCGCTCATAACCGGCGGACGGTTGTCGTCGAACACCGGCAACGAGTTGATTTTTACCGTCGACTCTCCCGCTCAAGTGTTGGAAGTTGCTTCCGCTTTTTCCGGAGCCACGACCATTTCCAAGGTCGGCAACGGCACGCTGCGGCTCAGCGGATCGAACAATAACTATACCGGCGTCACCAGTATTATGAGCGGCACGTTGCAAGTGTCCGGCGGCAACGCCTTCGGCGACGCATCGTCCCTCGTCTTCGGTGCGAGCCAAGGTTCCGTTTTTGAGCTGCTAAGCGACGAGACGATCGGATTCATCGAAACCGGCGGCTTGAACCAAACGGGAATCGTGAATGAAATCCGTCTCAACGGCAACCGACTCACATTTAATCAAACCGGCAACGACACCTTTTCCGGCATCGTCACCAGCACCAATGCGGGTACTTTGGTGAAATCGGGCGCAAGCACATTCACCTTCCAGAGCAACTCGTCCAATTTCCTGGGAACCTTTCAGGTGAACCAGGGGCAAGTGACGCTGAGCGGGAACTTCGCGCAGCTGACGGGGATCGCCGCCATCGTGCTCAACGGCCCGGCGAGCGGCATGTCGATCTTGAACGATCAGAATACGGCGTCGAACAACAAGATCAACGACAATGCCACGCTCACTCTCTACAACACGGCCGGTACCGGCATCGGATTCGCATATTCCCGTAGCGCGGGAACGACCTCCGGCGCGGAAACACTCGCTTCGTTGACGTTGGGCGCCGGGCACAACGTCGTCCGGGCGACGGCCGCCGGCACGGTTGCAGGAACTTTGACGTTCGGGACGCTGGCCTCGGTCGACCGCCATGCCACGGTGCTGGTCCGCGGCGTCAATTTGGGCGCGTCGTCCGGCAATCGAGGTCGGATCATCTTCACGACGGCCCCTACGCTCACTCTGGCGCCGGTCGGCAATGGAACGTCGGGCACCGCCTTTCCGGTCTACCCGTACATGGTCGGCGCCGTCACCGATACCGGTCTGGGCAACAGTTTCGTGCGCGCCGGAGACGGCACCAACGGCATCAAGCCGCTGGATCTGACGAACGAATACATCAACGACAACATCGGGATCACCGGATCGCTCAACGACAACATTCGCTTCACCGCCACGGCGGCGATCACCAACACTCCGACCACGATCAATTCCCTGGTGCTCGATTCCGCGACCGGAGTCGCTTTGACCGGCTCGGCGAGCAGCATGCAGGTGTTCTCAGGCGCCATTTTGGCCGCCAACACCGGAGCCCACAGCATCGCGGGCATTAGCGCCCTGACGACGGGCGGCGGTCGCGACTACACCGTGTACGTCACCGAAGCGACCGGCGTACTGACGTTGACGACGCCGCTGACGTCGGCGGTGCCGCTGGTCAAGTCGGGCGCCGGCACGATCGTGCTCGACAACGTAAGCAACGCGTTTACGGATATCTACCTCAATCAAGGAAACGTGCAGACGGACGCCTTAGCAAAACTGGGCGGGGGAGCTCTCAACTTCTTCGGCGGCACGTTGAAGTTTGCCGGCGTTTTCGATCCATCGTCGAAAGTATTGTCGATGGGAATCGGCGGAGGAACGTTCGATACGAACAGCATCGATATCACGTTTGCCAACGCCGTCGGCAACGGCGGTACGGGAGGGATGACGAAAGCCGGCGCCGGCAACCTGACGCTCGGCGCGACGACGACCTATCTCGGAGCGACGACCATCGCCGCGGGGCGACTCATCCTGGCCGGCGGCGCCGACGATCGCATCCTCACCACGACGAGCGTCGTCGTATCCGGCGGCGCATTGCAACTCGGCAATGTCGCCGGCGCATCCAACCAATCGATTAGCGAGTTGTCGGGCGCGGGCGGGCTCGTAGGCGGCAATCCCGTAGTTTCGCTGCTCACCGTCAATCAGAACACCAACACGACCTTCTCCGGCATCATCGGCGGTGCGGGGACCGACGAAAACAACGTCGGCATCGTCAAACGCGGCTCCGGCGTTCTGACTTTGGGCGCCGTCGCCAGCACCTTTACCGGCGGCCTCGTGATCAAATCGGGAACGGTCGTCGGCGGCAACAATGTCAACACGTTCGGCGCGAGCACCAACGTCATCACGTTGGGCGACACAACGGGAAGCGCTAATGCCGCGCTGACGTTCTTCAATAGCGGCGTCTACGCGAACCCGATCGTGGTTGCGGCCGGCACCAGCGGCTTGCTGACCATCTTCGGCGGTACGACGACGGGAAGTCCCAACCTCAGCGGCGGCATCACGCTCAACAATAACTTGCTGCTTACCAAGGAAGGAACGACCGGCACATTCACCGTATCCGGCGGCATCACCGGCTCGGGCGATCTTTCGATCGGCAACAACGGGACCACGGGCGCCATAGCGCTGACCACCTTGGCGGTCAACCATTCCGGATCAATCACAAATCGCGGCATCGCCACGGGCACGACGACCATTAGCGCCAACGTCGGCTCCAACGTAACAAATATCGTGCAGATGAGCCCGACGTCGGCGCTCACCCTCGGCGGTTCGAGCATCGGCTATGTCGGGGCCACGACGGTTACCGCCGGCACGCTCAACATCACCGGTGGTGCGGGCGCCGCGCTCACGACCAACGCCATTACGGTCGCGGCGGGCGCCACGCTCAATTTGGTCAACACGGCCGGCTGGGCGGTCGATCTCGGCTCCGGCGCTTTGAATCTTGGCGCAGGTACCGGCACGACGACGCTCGCGTTCGAACTAGGCTCGACCTCGGCTTACGATCGTTTCACGACCTCGGCTTCCGCGACGACCGCCAATAGTATTGTTTTCAACCTCACCGGACTCAGCGGCTTCGGTACCGGCAACTACGATCTGCTCACCGCCGCGGGCGGATTAAACGGCGCAACCTATTCGCTCGGATCCCTCGGCGGGACTTTATTGGGCGTTACGCTCGGCTTGAACACGAGCGACACGCTGGTGCAACTTGCCGCGGCGGCCTCCACCGGCGACTTCTACTGGAAAGGCGGAATCAATTCCAGCTGGAGGGGAAACACCGGTATCACGACGAACTGGACGACGGACCTCGCGGGTAATACGAATGCGAACGGTACGCCCGGCATTGCGACGGACGTAATCTTCAGCACAACCACGCAGACGGCTACGACGCTCAGCACTACGCTCGACGGAGCCTTCAGTATCGGTAGCTTGGCGTTCAACAACGCCGTCGGCTCCGGACCTCTATTGTCGATCGCCATTGCGCCGGGGACGGGCGGAACGTTGACCATTACGCCGACATTGCCCACGGCGGGAATCGATGTGGCCACCGGCGCCCCCCCGACAATCACACTGTCGGCGCCAATCATTCTGGGCGCGAGTCAGACATGGACCGTCGCCGACGCGCTGACGGCGCTCGTTTCGAGCGGAGGCATAACCGGCACGGGCAACCTCACGAAATCCGGCGACGGAATTCTGACCCTCAGCGGCACAAACTCCTATGTCGGCACGACGACGATCAACGCAGGCATTCTCCAGGCGGCGGCGACCAACGGCCTCAACCAAACGTCGGCCCACATCCTCGCCGCCGCAGCCACGTTGCGACTGAACAACTTTAATACCACGATCGGCTCACTTGCCGGCTCGGGCCTCGTAGAAAACGGCGGTGCCGCGAATCGAACGCTGACCGTCGGCGGCGACAACTCCAGCACTATTTTCAGCGGGACGTCGCAGAATACGGGAGCCGGAACCTTGGGAATCGCCAAAACCGGCTCCGGCACGTTCACCTTAAGCGGCATCTACTCGCACACCGGCAACACGACCCTGAGCGCCGGTACTTTGAACATCACCGGCACGTGGACCGGCAACACGACGGCGTCGACGCTCAGTTACGGGAGCACGGCGGGCAACACGATCGTCAACGTTTCCGGAAACGTCACCGCGTTCGCCACCACCGGCGGCAACATTCTCGGATCGGTGGCGATCTACAACCAAACGGCCGGCACCGTGACGCTGAGCCCGGGCACCGGCGACTCTCAATATGTTGCGCGCGCCGCGGGTTCCTACGGTTACTTCAATCTCACCGGGGGCGTCTACAAGGTACTTAACCGTTTTGACGTCAACGGCAGCGCGAATCTCGGCAGCGCGTTAGATACGGCCACCGCCTCGGTGGGCGTCGTATACGTCGGCGGCGACGGATTCCTCGACCACACCGGCGGCGAATGGTTTATCAACGGCTACAGCATGGGGCAGATCACCGTAGCCGGCAACGGCATGATTGATCACACCGGCGCCACGCAGCCGTTCGCCATCTTCATGAACTCGACGACCGCCGGCGGCACCTTCGGTGTTTTGAATGTCGCGGGAGGTAGCGTCACCGTCGGCGGCACCAGTATCCGCTTCGGTAATAGCACCACCAACGGCAGCGGGAACTCCGGCTTCATCAATCTGGCCGACGGTACCTTGAGCGTAGGAACCGCCATCACGCAGAGCGTGAACGCGGCCGGCGGCAACAATGCCTACCTCAATTTTGTCGGCGGTACGCTACAAACGAGCGTGGGCGTTTCCAATTGGATTCCGGCGTCCTCCGCAGGGATTACCTATACTGCCACGCTCTTCGGAGCCGTCGATAATACGTCGGCCACGGGAGACGATTCGCAAGACTTCGCCGGCGGACTCGTCTTCGATTCCAACGGCGCCAACAGTTCCCTTTCCAACATCTTCGTCGGCGCGTCGGGCGCGGGCGTCACGCAAAGTAATCTCACCGTAACCGGCGGCAGCGGCTATGTGGGCGCTCCGGCAGTCGTGTTTAGCACCGCAGGCGTCGTTGCCGGCGGCACGCCGGCCTCCGGCTATGCGCTCATTAGCGGCGGAGCGGTCGTCGGCATCGTGATTACGAATCCCGGCACCTATACTCCCGGAACCGTTCCGACGATCACCCTGATGGGCGGCGGCGGAACGGGAGCCGCGGTGACGGCCGGCGCACTCAACACGGCGAACGTCAGCGGCGGCCTCACCAAGATCAACGGCGGCACGCTGACGCTTTCGGGAGCCAACACCTATACCGGCGGTACGACAATCACCGGCGGCATCTTGGCTTTGGGAGCGGCCGGCGTGCTTGCCGATACGGGCAACGTCACGATCAACGGCGGCACATTCGACGTCGCCACGTTCGCGGAAACCGTCGGGACCGTCAGCCTGCAAAGCGGCAGCATCAACGGCACCACGGGAATTCTCACCGCGTCGGCGGACTATGACTTGCGCTCCGGCACGGTCGCGGCAATTTTGGCCGGCGGCGTCGGCGTCATCAAATCGACGGTGGGGACCGTGACGCTCGGCGGATTGAATACGTTTAGCGGCCCGGTAAACGTCAATTCCGGGGTGCTGGCGTTTTCCACGAGCGGCAACCTTGGTAACGCCTCCGCGACCAACACCGTCGCGGTCAACGGCGGTACGCTCCGCTACACGGCGAGCACCACGCTCGACCTCGGCGCGAATCGCGTTCTCACCGTCGCCGCGGCCGGCGCTACGCTAGACGTTACGAGTTCCACCGGGGTGCTGCAATTTTCCGCCGGCGTGGATGCGGCCAGCAGCGGCAGCCTGATCAAGCTGGGGCCCGGCACGGTGATTCTTGCCAACACGACGAATCTCAACGGCGGGGCCGTCACCGTGAGCGACGGCGCGCTTCGCGCGGGTTTCGGCGTCGGCGGGATCAGTGCCCTTACCGTCGGGGCCTCCGGCGTGATGAACTTCGGCAACGGCGCAGTGCAGGCCCTCGGAGGGTTAAGCGGGCTTACGCTTGCCAACGGCTCGCGACTCGCGTTCGAACTCGACGCGCTACTCTCGGACAGCCTGGCCGTGACGAATCCGGCCGTGGTATCCGGGACCGTTATTCTTGATTTCATCAACTTCGGCGCCGGCGTTTCGGCCACGACCTACAATCTGATTTCGGCGCCAAGCGGACTTCTCGGCGCCAACTTCGTACTGGGCGCCGGCATCAACGGTTGGAATCTGGTCATCAATCGGACCGATTCGCTTGTGAGCCTTACGGCATCGCCGTTCCTGCCGATCTACTGGCGGGGCGGACAGAATGCCTCCTGGAACACGCTCGGCGCGGGTACCGCCAATTGGACGTCGGATAGTAACGGAACGGTCGACTCGGCGCACAAGCCGCTGCCGTCGGAAACCGTCGTGTTTAGCGCGTTGGGGACGCCGTTTACCTCCACGACGGTCATTACCACCACGCTGGATGCGGCGTTTACCATCGACAGCCTCGTGTTCGATTCCGTACCTGCCGGCGTGACGGCCGTCACGATCAATCCCGGCACCGGCGGCACGCTCGAGTTGGCCCCGGTGAGCAGCTCGTCCGGAATCGAAATTCGCAATAACGCCGGCACGATCACGATCGCCGCCCCGCTCACGGCATCATCGCCGCAAACCTGGCAAGTGTCCGCCGTGGGGGCTTCGCTCGTCGTCAGCGGCAACACGACCTTTACCAGTTCGGTAAATAAGACCGGCGCCGGCATGCTTACGCTCAGCGGCGCCAATAGCGGAGCCGGCGGCATCACGCTTACCGACGGCACTTTGAATATCAATACGGCAACTGCCCTCGGCACCGGCACGCTGGTCATCGGTTCCGGTACGACGATCAACAACTCGTCGGGCGCAGCGGTTACGCTCAGCACCAACAACGTTCAGACCTGGAACGGCAACTTTACGTTCACCGGTACGCAGAGCCTCAACCTCGGCGCCGGCGGCGTCACGCTCACGAACAATACTGTCGTTACCGGCGCGGCCGGCACGCTGACGGTGGGCGGGGCCATCGGTCAAAGCGGCGGCAATCGCGGACTCGGCAAAGCCGGAGCGGGCACGCTCGTTCTCAATGGCGCAAACACCTACGACGGCCTCACCGATCTCAGCGGCGGCATTCTCACGCTCAACGGAGACAACACCGACGCGACCGGCGGCGTCATGATGGCTGCAGCCACGACGCTAAATATCAACCACGCCGGTGCTCTCGGCACCGGACTCTTCACCATTAACGGCGGCATCATCAACAACCTTTCCGGCGCCGCTATCGTCAACGCCAACAACAACTCCCAAGTTTGGAACGGGAGTTTCGTTTTCACCGGGGGAAGCAGTTACAACCTCGGCACCGGGTCCGTGCTGTTGGGAGCGAACGTCACCGTAACGACCACCGCCAACACGCTCACGGTCGGCGGAGTGATTAACGACGGCATCAATTCATTCAATCTGAACAAAGACGGCGCCGGAACCTTGGTGCTTTCAGGCCTAAGCAACAACGCCGCCGACAACTACTCGGGCACGACGACTCTCGTCGGAGGAACGACGACCATCGCCACCAACACGTCGTTGAGCGGCGGCCTGACCTTCGGCACTTCGGCAGGAACCATCGTCAGTACGCTCGATCTTTCTTCCGCCAATCTGACGATCGGCGGAGCGATGCTCGTGCAAACCAATTCGTCGAGCCAGAACACGATTACGCTCGGCGCCGGGCGCACGCTGACCAACAACGCTAACGTCACCATCGGCTCCGCCGGAACCGGCACAAATGCCCGTCTTACCGTCGCCGGCGCGACGAGCGCTTGGAATGTTTCCGGCACGAACCTCACGTTTCGCGTCGGCGGCAGCAGCACCGCGACGGGTACCGTCATCCTGACGATGACCAATCTCGGTTCGTTTACGACCGACCTGGGAACGGCCGGCGCGTTCCGAGTCGGTAGTGCGGATGGCGGCAGCGCTACGGACACGAATACTGCGCTGCTCGCCGTAAACAGTACGATTCAGGCGGGCACGCTCGATGTCGGCGGCACCACGACGCGCGCCGGCACCGCGACGCTGACGATGGGAACCGGTCAAACCAATCTCTTCGCCAACACGTTCAACATCGGCAGCTTTCTGGCGTCCGGAACCACGGCGCTGCGCAGCAGCGGAGCCGTCAACTTCGCCAATCCGACTCAGGGCAGCGTCACCGTTCGCGGCGAAAACGGAACTGCCGCCGCGACATTGAACATGATCAATAGCACTACCAATACGGGTACGTCGATGACTTCGACGCTGTCTCTTGCAGGTCACAGTGCCGACCTCCTGCTCGGCACGCTCACGATGGCCTCGCGCAACCCGACCGCTAATACGACAACCCAGACGAATGTCAGTACGTTGACCTTCGATCAGGGAACGTTCGCGGCAACCACGGCCGTGCTCAGCAATCGCGCCGGCTCCAGCTTCACGACCGGCGGTACCACGGCCAATCTCACGTTGGGCGGCACGACGGCGGGGACCACGGTAACGCTGGGCACCGTGACGATGAGTCAGAACTCGGCGAGCACCGCCGATTCGTCCGGCAACGCCGCGGCTACGATTGATATCGGCGGCATCGGCACCACGTCGATCACGACGTTAAACATGGGCTCCGTGACGCTGAGCGGCGTCAACGCGACCGGCGGATCGTCGGCCACGGTGAACATTGCCGGCAGCACGACGACGATCGGCGCGATCAATATGGCCGTCAACTCGGCGACCGCCGCCGTCACGACGGTGACCACGGCCGCCTCGACGCTCAACATTAGCGCCGGCACTGTCAACGTCACCGGCAATATCAGTATGGGCAACACGACGGTCAATGCTCTGAACGTGATCACGAATACGATCAACATCACAGGTGGCTCGCTCACCGTCGGAGGGAACATCGCGTATACCAACGGACTCGGTGTGGAAAACGTGACGCTCGCGCTCAACGGCGGCCTCCTCGATATGACGTCCGGCAACATCGGCGCTGCCGGAGCGTTCATCACTTTCAACGCGCAATCCGGCACGTTGCGAAACTTGGCGGAACTCAACGCCGGCGGTGCCACGGTCAACGCGACGCTCGATAAGACGACGACCGGTACTTTGTTGCTGGACACGCTTAACAGCTACACCGGCTTCACGACAGTGACGGCGGGCGTGCTGCAGATCAGGCACGGCAGTGCGCTCGGCGGCACGGCCCGCGGCACGACCGTGGCGGGCACCGGCGCCGCCTTGGAGATCTCCAACAACATCACCACGCTGGCCGAAGCGCTAACGCTCAACGGCACCGGCATCAGCGACGATGGCGCACTTCGCAGTGCTGCGGGCAATAACACCTACGCGGGCAACATTACCCTCGCCTCGGCCGCGCGCATCAATTCTAACGGAGCCGGCGACACGCTGACGCTCGACGTCGCGTCCGGCAACGCCGTCACCGGCGCCGACGTCGACCTCACCTTCGGCGGCATCGGCAACATCATCGTCGCCGACGCCATCGCCCTGGGCGCCGGCGGGCTGACCAAGGACGGCGTCGGGATCCTGAGCCTGAATGTCGCGAACAACTACGCCGGACTGACCACCGTGTCGGCCGGCGTGCTGGCCGTCGCCCACGGTGGTGCGCTCGGCGGCACGACCAACGGCACGAGTGTCGCCGCGGGCGGCACGCTTTCGCTGTCGGGCAATATCACGGTCGCCGGCGAGTTGCTCTCTCTCTCGGCGGGAGCGGGCGGCAATGCGGCCCTCAACAACCAAAGCGGCAATAACACCTGGACCGGCAACCTCACGGTCGATACGGGCACCGACGGCGCCAACCGCGCTGTGCTCAATTCCGACGCCGGCACACTCACCATCAGCGGCGACGTCAACCTTGCCGCCGGAGCGCAAGACTTCGTGTTGCGGGGCGACGGCAACGGCGAAATCAGCGGCCAAATCACCGGGGGGCAGCGGCTCTTCAAGAGTTCCGTCGGCACGGGCACCTGGATCCTAAGCGGCGACAACAGCGTCACGTTCACCGGACGAACGTCTGTCGGCAACGGAACTCTGCAGATTGCCTCCGAAGCGAACCTCGGCGCATCGCCGGGAGCTTTCGCCGCCAACCAACTGACGCTCGGCGGCGGCGCGACGAAGGGAACGCTGAAGACCACGGGAAGCACGTCGTTGAGTGCGAATCGCGGCGTGACGCTTAGCGCGGGAGGCGGCGCATTCGACGTCGCCGCAGCCACGAAACTGACGGTCAATAGCGGCGTGACGGGAGCCGGCGCGCTGTTCAAGGAGAGCACCGGCATCCTCGTACTCAACGGCACGAACAATTATGCCGGCTCGACGACCGTCAACGCCGGCGTCTTAACCGTCAACGGCACTCTCGCCGGCAGCGACGTGTTGGTCGCGGCGGGGGCTACGCTCAACGGCGGTGCGCCCGCCGCTACGCCGGGAGCCGCCATCAACGCTGCGGCGGCAATTACGATCGCCGCCGGAGGATCTCCGGCCGCCGGCGGGCAGTTGAGCGCGGGCGCCAACGACGCGGGCAACAACGGCAACGGCGTCGGTCGGCTCGACGTCGGGACCGGCGGAATCGTCCTCGGTAACAATTCCTCGCTCGTGTTCGATTTCAATCAGGCGGTCGGAGTCGAAGGGACCAACTGGGACTACTTGAACGTCGCGGGAACCGTGACCTTGGGGACGAATCTCACCCTTTACATCGACTCGTGGACTTTGAACAACGCCGCTTATGGCAAGAACGAAGGGGGGAACGCGCCGGGCCCCAACGACTTCAATCCCGAACAACCGTTCGCCGACGCGTACCAGTGGAAGTGGATGACGACCAACGGCATTCTCGGTCAGAACGAGATCGACAACGGGAACTATACCTACCTTGCCAACTTCAACGTGGTCGACTCCCGCGCCGGAACGGGCGTGTTCAGCAACACGGCCTACGGTCCCGGCACAATCGGCGGCCAATTCTGGGTGAGCGCCGTCGGAAACAGTCTCTACGTCAACTATTCGGCCGTTCCCGAACCCGGGAGCCTGCTGCTAATCAGCCTGGCCGGAATCGGGTTCGCCGGTTATCGCCGGCGGAAGCGGAAACTCGACGCCGACGTGGAATCCTCGCAGTCGGAATCGATCGCAAGCAAGTAGACGCTGCCGATCTAGCTGGCAGAAGATGCTTTCGGGCACATTCGAATTCTCCTTGCATTAATCTGCGTTTCTGCGCCGTTCGCTGCCGCCTGATTGATAAAGTCATGCTCTCGGTGCGCTAGACGGATTTCAATCCGTTAGCGATCAGGACGCGCGACGGAGCGGTCGCTTCAAACGGCGTCGGCGGGCGTCCTCGTAGCGAACTGAGAACGCAAAAAGGCGCTACCGTTTCTCGCCGGTTTCCGGTGTCGCGCGGCGTGCACTTGGAAAAAATCTCGTCAATTCTCTAACGGCGGACGCTTGCTCGTCGGGCTTCCACGACGCATTGATCGTGCTTAAAAAAGCTTCCACGAGTCGTTCGCCGCGCGGCCAACGGACCTGAATCGCCGCGAACACTTCTTGGCGAACCTGACGGACACGCGACGCCGACAGCGTGCCGTCGCAGTCGCGATCCGCATACGCTTCGCCTAGATCAGCACGAATTTGCCGCCCCAACGGTTCCAGAACTTCGCGCCGCAGATCCGCAAAGTTCATCGACTCGGGAGCGCAGAGCGCGGCTACAAACCAGGCGTCGGCGCGAGCGATCTCCACGCGGGTGCACATCACCGTCGCACCGGTTTGACGATTCAATGCCGAACGAAGATTCGCGAGCATTCGGATGGTTGCGATCACCGCGCCGGCTCGTTGTGCGCCGTAGCCCGGCAGTCGAAGCAGCTCATGCAACGACAGCGCCGCGAAATCGCCGACGGGTATGACCCAGCTACCGCGGGGGAGTTCATCAAGCTTTTCAACATATCGTCCGACGGGATCTCTTAGCTCCGAGGAACCGCGGAGCTCGTTGCACCACTGCGACCAAGTAACTTCCGACACCGTGTCGGAATCGCCGGCGGTGGCCAAAGCATATGGTTCATGCTCGAAACGGGCATCCACTTGCACGATTCGCCGCAGCAAGCCGCAAAGATTGCGAATCTTCACAAGACCTACGCCGGGAAAACGCCGCAGCTCGTCGAGCGTAAGACGCGATGCAGACGCTACCGACATTTCCAATACGCCCAACGGTAAGAAGCTATCTCCGCGACGTACGTAGTCCGAAAGAGAGCGTTGTTGCATGGTCGCGTCCAGCTCCTGGAGTTGGATCGCTATGCGGCGCCATTCCAATTCCGTCGCGACCCACTCCGAATACGTCGTATTGCGTGAAGTGCGAATCATGGTGTTAGAGATGCTGCTGTTGAGGGAGTTGCCAAATCTGCCCACAAAAATATTGCCGCGTTGAACCCTTTCTTTTGCAACGCGCGTGCCGGCAAACGTGGATGCAAACAAGTAATAAGAATTCGTTGCGGCAGCGACGTTGATCTTTGTCCTGCGAAGAATATTTGGGTTGACGAGATTTGCCATGGTGACAACTTGACGCCAACCGTCTTGCGGACGCGACAACATGTCGCCGACGTGCCTCTGCCGGCCTCTTAGGGGTTCGACGACATTCCCCCGTTTTCACCGCGCGAAAATGTCGCGGTCTTGTGATGACGCACCCTCGAAGGTGTTAGGTAATCGCCGGTCACCGCGACAGTGTGTACGGACCGACCGCTTCATCGAGCAGTTGCAACCGGCGAACTTGTCGCACCTACCGAGGTGCCTCCGCGGGGCTGCGTCGCCGTGTCGGAGCGAACGAACGGCGTTGCGCGCGCGATCAATTTTCGCAGCGTTATTCGCGGCGTTTTTTACTTTTTTATCCAGCGATCCAATTCGTTGTGAGCTCGGTTAATGCACTTATAGTCGGCAAGTAGACGACCTCGCAGTTGCAAGCGACGGCAGCTCTCCGCTTCCGGATCGCGATCCATTTTCGTCGCTCGACTACCGCCCACTTCACTCGAAGCCTCTCAGGATCGGAACGTCTGCAATGAAGCTCTTGCCGCAATCGCATGACAACACTTCGGTCAATCCAATTTCGCTCCTTTCTTTCAATCGAGTTATGCCGCGACCGGAGCCACGAGCGATGCGTAGCGCTCAGCGGCCCCCGCGGCGATCGGAACATCGTCGCGACCGCCACTATCGCACGCGATGTTCTTTGGTCTTCGCTTGTATCTGCGCCCTGATTGCGTCAGGCACGCCGCTCAGCGCCGCCACGCTGTACTGGGACCCGGACCTGAACGCGATTGGAAACAACGTTGAAGGCGCCAATCTCGGCGGAGGCGGTGCCTGGAACACTTCGACGGCCAACTGGTGGAATACGACGAGCCTTGCGGCCTGGCCCAACACCGCTGCGGATCTTGCGGTGTTTAGCGGCCCGTTTCCGGCTTTTGGCGTACCCTCGGTGAACACCGTCACGCTTTCGAACGGAATCACCGCCAATCAACTCTCGTTTCTGCGGAGCGGCTACACGCTCACCGGCGGCGACCTAACACTTGCCGGCACGACGCCGACGCTGTTTTCCGCGGTCGGTACGTTCGCAACGATCGAAAGCCGGCTTCTCGGATCTGCAGGGCTCACGCTCAGCGGCGGCGGCACGATCCGGCTAAGCAACAGTACCAACGCGTATACCGGAACGACGACGCTGCGCAACGGCTCATTGATCATTTCCAACGAGGCCGCCTTAGGCCTCGACACGTCCGCGATCATCGTTACCGGTTTCAATCCGACTCCGGCATCGACCAACAATCGCGGCTTCGGCGGCGGCTCATTGGTGCTCGATGGTCTCAGCACGGCAGTCACGCTATCACGCGACATTTCCTTGCAAGGGCAAGGCCCGAACGGCGACCGCGGCGCCGCGCTCATCAGCATCGGCACCAACTCACTGTCGGGCGCGGTGACGATGGCGGCGCCTGCCGGTGTGACGAACCTAAACACACGCGTGCTGTTCGCCGGAGTCGGCACCCTCAACTTCACGGGAAGTCTCAACGTACTCGGCACCGCCGCGACGACGATCAGCACGCTAGGCGGCGTGAATCAAACCAGCGCCGGAATTTACAATCTCAGCGGGGCACTAACGGGAACGGGCACGCTGGAGAAGTCCGGCGCAGGCACGTTGATCTTGGCCGCGTCGAATTCGTCGGGCTTTTCCGGAACGATTCGCGCCGCAAGCAGCGCCGCGAGCGGTCAAAGCGAGATACGCATCGTCGCCAACAACGTGCTCGGGTCGCGCACCGTAACGACGACGAGTTCCTTGCTCGATATGAACGGCGGAATTCTCTCCATATTGATGGACACGCCGCTTGTGCAGGTGACCGGCGGCGCCAACGCCAACGTGTACGGTCGCGCCTCCAGCATCTTCGTCGCCAACCACGGCGTCGACAGCGATGCAATCAACGGAACGGTGAACTTCGGCAACTTGATTTATGAAGACAACATCACGCTGACCTTCAATAGCCGCAACGGCTACGGGTTCGCCTTCACGACCGCACCGGTCAGCGGCGGTAACGCCGACAGCGGCTTCGCCAACAACCTCGGAGGCTTGCTCACTTTCACCGGCAACTTCTGGAGCAATTCCGACGCCGGCAACCGTACCATGACGATCAGCGGCAACGGCAACACGCTCATTAACGGCAACATCATTGCCGCATCCGCCGGATTCGCGCACAACCTGACGAAGACCGGAGCCGGGGTGCTCACCCTTGCCGGTACGGCCTCCACGATCGACGGTGCGATTAATGTCAACGGCGGCACCGTGGCGATCCGCGATTTCGGCGCAGTGAACAACAACACGGGAACGATCAATATCGGCACGGGCACAACCGGCGCGGCGCTGATCATCGGCGTCGACGGCTTTGCTCCTGCGGCCGGCGGTCTTACGACGAGCAAGACCATTAACATGGCCGGAACAACCGGATCGGCGACGATCTACGCCAATCAATCCGGCAGCACGCCCGTGGTGCTCAACGCCGATTTCGGCGCCACCGGCGGGACCGCTGCCAACGCGAAGACGTTAGTCCTCGGCGGTACCAACACCGCAGACAACTTGGTCAACGGCGTCATCCCCAACAACGACGCCGGAGGCTCCGTGGCACTCCGCAAGATCGGCGGCGGAACTTGGGTTCTTGCCGGAGCCAACACATTCAGCGGCGCGGTAACGCTCAACGACGGCACGTTGAAACTGAAAGCCAACGCGGCTACTTCGACCATTCTGCTCAACTCCACCCCCGTTACCTTTGACGCAAGCAACGCCTTCGCCGGAAGCACGCTCGAATTTGTGGGACAAGCGGCGACGAACAATTTGCAAACTCTCGGTGCTCTAACCGTCACCAATGGAGCGAATACGATCAAGTTGACGCCCGGCGTCGGAGGGACCGCATCGCTGTCGTTCGCGAGCATTTCGATTCCCGCGACGGGAGCTGCCGGGGGAAGCGTCAACTTCTTCGCTCCTACGTCGGCCGATACCATTGCCTTCGCCGCTACCGGCATCACAAATAACATCCTGCACGGCGGCGCGTACTACAGCACCCCGGCTTCAGTCGACTTCGCCTTTGTCAGCGGAGCAGGCATAGCGATTCGGGCACCCGTCTACGGCGACGGCGCAGGAAGCGGCGGTTCCGACATCGACTTCGTAAACGCCGCGTCGTCGCTCACGACCGGTATGAGCAACCAAATCACGGCCAGTCTCACCAACGGCGCCGTGACGATCGACTCTTTGAAAATCAGCGGCGGCCCGACGCTGACGCTCACCGGATTGTTAACCGTACGCACTGCGGGCACGACGAACGCCTCCGGCGGCATCCTGCAAACCGGCGGTTCGGCGGTCATTGCCGGAACAGGCATTAGCACCGGCGGCTCAGGCACCTTGATGATTCGCGTCGATGGCGCTTCCGATACGCTCGAACTTTCGGCGCCCATCACCAGCACGACGACCGGCGGATTTACGAAGTCGGGAGCCGGTACGCTCCTGTTGTCGGCTGCAAACGCGCTAACCGGCACCATTTCCATCAATGAAGGAACGGTCAAGCTCTCCGGCGTCGGCCGAATCGCCGCCAACAACGTTTCCGTAACGATGCGTCAGGGGGCGACGATCGATCTCAACGGAGTTACCCCGAGCGGAAGCACGAACTCGTGGAACAACAACGGCACACTCACCAACACCAGTGCGACCGCGGTCGTCTTCAATGTCGGCGGCAGCAACGGAACCGGAACATCGTTCGGCTCGTTCAACGAGGTCGCGGGAAGAATCTCGATCGTAAAAACCGGAAGCGGCGCACAAAGCTGGCTCGGCCTGAGCAACTACACCGGCTCGACGACGATCGGTTCGACGGGACTTGTCACCGTCGAAACGTTGGCGGACATCGGCGAAGTAAGCGGCATCGGCCGTGGAGACATCGCCAATAACGCAGGCAGCTTGATCTTCAACGGTTCGACCGGGGGCTTGGTGTTCGCCGGCAACGTGCGCGACGGCGAACTCATCCTGGGAAGCGTCTCCATGAGCACCAATCGATTGTTTACCCTTTCCGGAACCGGCGCCACGCTTTCGAGCGCTCCCGCGACGAACACGAATAACGCGATCATCTGGAGCAACACCGGCGACGTCGCCTTCGGTATCGTCGGGCCGCAATTACTGACGCTTACCGGTACGTCGCAAGGAGACAATACGTTCAATCCGCGGCTCACCGATAGCGGCACCGGCCTGAACATCACGAGCGTCACGAAGACCGGCACCGGCATCTGGGAACTCGGCGGCGGTCTCACCGGCAACACCTACAGCGGCGCCACGACCATCACCCAGGGCATCCTCATCGCCGAGAACGGCAAAGGCCTGTCGCTCAACTCAAATCTTGTTTTCGACGGCGGTATCCTCCAAAGCCAAGGATTGCTCACGCGCAACATCGGCACTGCCGGCGGCGAAATGCAGTTCGCAACTCCGGCCGCCAACACGGCGCAGTTCTCCGGCGGATTCGCGGGGGGCGATTCCAAGCTCACTGTTACCTGGAGCGGCGTGCCCGTGTGGGGAAGCACGGCAGGTTTCCTCAACACGCGCGACGGCCTCATTCTGCAAAGCTCTCAGGCCCGCGCGCAGGGCGCCACGGCATCGATCGCCCTTTCGGAAGTCGACATCGCCGGCAATTTCTCGCTCGGCACGGCCGCCCTTGCGGCATCGTCCCCGACCATCACCACCGCCAACGGCAGCAGTACGGTCACCGTCGATTCCACCGCGAACCTCGCCGTCGGTCAGACTCTGATCGGCACGAATATTCCGTCCGGAGCGTATATCATCAGCATCAATAGCGCCACGCAGATCACCATCAGCGCCAACGCTACCGCTACGGGTTCAGGAATCGTCGCCACGGCCGCCGCGTATGCGCTGCGACCGATCCGCGTCGACGACAATACGAACGCAGGATCCGACTTCGCCACGATCAGCGGCGTCATTTCCGGCACCGCGGGCTCGGGAATTCGCAAGCTCGGCGCCGGCTTCCTTCGCCTGTCGGGCGCCAATACCTACAGCGGCGAAACCAACGTTTACCAGGGGACGCTCATTGTCGCTTCGCTCGGCAATAGCGCCGGCTCCGGAACGTCGAGCGTCGGCACGGAGACCGGCGCGAATCTCGACTCCAACGCCGTCACGCTCGGCAACGGCGGCACCGGGGGCGGCATTCTGCAATACATGGGAGCCGGCGAAACGAGCGATCGCAAGATTCGACTCAACTCCACCACCGGCAACTCGCAGATCCATGCGGATGGCGCCGGGGCGATCGTGCTGACCAATGTCGCCAACGACATGGTCGCCGGCGCGAAGACCCTCTTCCTCCGCGGCACCAACGCCGGCGGCAACATGATCACGAGCACCTTGTCCGACAACGGCGGTGCGCTAGGCATCACGATCGACAGTTCGGCAACTTGGATTCTCACCGGCGCAAACGATTATTCCGGCACCACGACCGTCAGCGGCGGCGCACTCGGAATCGGCAACGATACGGCCGTCGGCGTCGGCGGCAATCTCGATCTGAGCAACGGCACCACCTTCGCCTTCGGCGCCGATCGCACCGTGGCCAATCCCGTACGCATAGTGAATAACGCCACTGCGGGCTTCATGGGCGAGTACAGCCTAACGTTTACCAGCACTCTTCAACTCCTCGCGGCGGCAAACAATGTCGGCCTGAACAACAACATCGCGCCGGGCAAGTCCGTCACCTTTGGCAACGTCACGGCCGAATCCCTGACGGCCGCCCGAACTTGGAGCATCGACGGCTCCGGCGACACCATCGTAACGGGCAACATCACCACGACGACCGGCTTCAATATCAACCTCACCAAAAACGGCTCGGGTTCGTTCACGCTGGGAGGCACTGCGTCGACGTTTAACAACGGCGTGATCACCATTGCCAACGGTACGTTCAAAATCGGCGCCGACAATGTGCTGAATTTCAGTCTGCAAACGAACCTCGTCATCAACCCGGCCGCGACGCTCAGTTCGACGCTGGACGTCAACGGCTTCTCCGACACCATTCGCGGCCTCGCGGTATCCAGCGCCGGTTCGTCGTTCATCAACAACTCCGCTGCCACGGCCGGCACGCTCAGCTTCGGCAAGGGAGATCAGGCCGTATCCTTTGCGGGAAGCGTCATCAATACGGGCACCGGGGCCTTATCGCTCACGAAAATCGGCACCGCGTCGGCCCTGTTTACCGGCGGCACGTACGCCCATCGCGGAGCGACGAACGTCACCGGAGGCAGCTTGGTCTTCGCCGGTGATGTGTCCGCCACCACGGCCGTTTCGGTCACCGGAGGCTCGACGCTTGAGTTCAATAACGGCTTCAGCGCTTCGACGGGCGTCACGAGTCTTGAAGTGGGGGCCGGATCATCGCTCACGCTCGACCTCGATTTGAGCGGTACGCAGCTCTTGAATCTCACCTCGCTGAGCTTGGGCAACACCGGCACCGGCACGGCAACGCTTAATCTCAACGTCGGCGATTTGGCCACGGCAGGCGACAACCTCAACACCGACCTAATCCGCCTTCTCAACGGCGGCACGTTGAACCTCGGAGGCACCATCACGTTTAACCTCACGGATGCCGGCATGCGTCCGAACCAGACCTACACATTGCTCAACGTCGTGAACGGGGGACTCGGCGCCTACGGCTTCAGCAACCTCCTTCAAGGGCTCACCCCCGGCGGTTTCGCGAGCTACGCCTGGATTACGACCGACAATCTTGTGCAGTTGCAAGTCGGCGGATTGCTCACCGGCAGCCTCTATTGGCGCGGCCTCACCAACACCGCGTGGAACGGCGCCGCGAACAATTGGTCGCTCGACAAGGCCGGAACAAATCCCTCAAGCAGCCTTCCCGGCAGCGGCAGCGACGTGGTCTTCCAGTGGAATGCACCCACGAACGCGGCCGTCAGCACCACGCTCGAACAGAACTTCACGATCAACTCGCTCACGTTTGAAGCCGCCACGACTCCCGCAAACACTCCCACGGCGGTCACCATCGCGGCCGGCGTTAATCCCGCTTTCCGCCTCCAAGTGAGTCCGCAAACTCCCACGGACGGCGTCAAAATCACGACGGGCGGCCCCGCGGCCGTCACCATTTCGTCGCCCTTTAGCCTGGGAGCGAATCAAACCTGGAGCGTTGCCGATTCCGCGTCCGTGCTCACGTTCTCCGGCGCGTTGCAAGGCGAACAAGACGTCACTGTTTCCGGCGCAGGCACCGTCGTTCTGAGCGCTGTGGCGGACCCCTTGCTCTTCAACCCGGGCCTTACCGCCGATTTCACAATTATCGGCGGCGCGCTGGAGTTGCGCAATGTCGGGGCGCTCGGCACGACGGCGGCCGACAACCTGGCGCGCGTCGTCGTCAACGGCGGAGGCTTTTACTACAACAACGCCACCTCCGGCAACGTCGCCAATCCGCTGACTCTCGGCGGCGGCGCGCTCTCGGCAGGCTCCGCCACGCAAACCTATTCCGGCACGGTCAACATCACCGCGCCGTCGACGGTCAACATGCGAAATAACAACTCCGCCGTCGTCAGCACGGCGGCAAGGAGCATCAATCTTACCGGCGTCTTGAGCGGCACCGGCAAGCTCACCGTCGATAGCGTCAACACCCTGTCGGGCGGCAACCAACTCACCGGCTCGCTCACGCTCAGCAACGACAACAGCGGCTGGTCCGGCGGCCTCGACCTGCTGCGCGGCACCGTCGCCGCATCGAACGTCAACGCCCTCGGCACCGGCAATATCACGGCGACGCTCGGACGAATCCAGTTCCTCACCGCGGGCGGTACGTCGTTCGACCTCGCGCAAAACATTACCGTCGACGCCGTCGGCGGCATCCTCGAACTCTCGGCCGACGCGTCCGGCACGCCCACTTCCGACATGTCGGTCAACCTCAACGGCATCATTACGCTAGGCAGTACGGCCAACGCCAACAACGCGCTGCGATTCAGCCAAGCTACGGATAACTTCAGCGTCTTCCACGTCACCAATTCCATCGTGCTCGGCAACAATGCCAGCATCAGCTACCAAGGCACCGCCGCCCGATTCCTCGATATTTCCGCCGTCATTTCTGAAACGGGGGGCTCGCGCAACCTCACCATCAACGACGAACTCGGGGGCTGGGCCGTAACCAGCCGCACTATTCGACTCAGCGGCGCGAGCACATTCACCGGCGACATCACCGTCGCCGAAGGGGGACTCGAATTTACCACCGTCTCCAATATCGGCGGTCCGGCCAGCAGCCTCGGTCGCGGTTCGGCCATCACTCTCGCGGCGGCCACGCTCACTTTTGTCGGCGCAGACAGCCAATCGACGGATCGCACCATCACCACCACCGGCAGCGCCACGCTGTTCGCAAACGGCAGCGCCGGCGCCGTCATTACATACGCAGGAGCCGTCACGCAGGCGGCCGACAATTCGTTGACGCTCAACGGCACTGGTGCCGGGCGAATCACCGGCGGCATTACACAGCCTGCGGGAGGAGCCACGGCAGATCTCGTCGTGACCAACGGCACCTGGACGATCCGCGACGGTAACGTCACGATCGCCGACGACCTTCTCCTCAACGGCGGCACCTTGAATCTAGAAGACATGGTTTTCAGCGTTAACGACGACGTCGTCGCAACGGGAGGCGCTTTACCGACCGTATTAAATCTGAACTCGACCGGCGTCCTCTCCGCGAAGAATCCGGCCGGAGCAAGCACCGGACTCTACGCTCGTGCGGGCGCGATCATCAACCTCAACGCAAACGACGTTTACGGCGTCGGCAACAGCGGCGGCCTCGACTTCATCAACCTCGGCGACGCCACGGTAGGCGCCGCCGGCGTGCTCAACACAAATAGCTTTAATATCACCACGCCCGGCCTGCTCATCGGAGCGATTGCCGACGGCCTGGAAGGCCAAGCTATCGGCTCCGGGACCATTACCGTCACGAGCACCGCGACTGATTACGGTAGCGGCATCCGCACGTACCGCGGAGCGATCTCGGCGAATCTCGCCGGCGTGGCCTCGTTACTCAAGCAGGGCCTGGACGACGTAACGCTTTCCGGCGACAACAGCGGCCTCACCGGAACCGTTGCGGCCACACGCATTGACTCCGGTCGACTCATCCTGGATTTCACGAGCGACAACCACAACAAGATTAGCTCCGTGGCCGGGCTCGACATGCAAGGAGGCACGCTTGTGCTCAACGGCAACGCTTCCGCGGCCACGGCGCAAGCGGTCGCGAGCCTTACACTCTCCAGCGGCGGTTCCAACCGCATCGTGGTCAACGCCGGAGTCGGTCAAGACGCGCTGCTCGACATCAAGGCCGTCACGCGCGCCAACGGTTCGCAAGACGGCACCATCCGTTTCGTTCTCCCCGCCGGAACGCAGACCGCCACGAACGGCATCATTACCAACACGCTTAACACCAACGGGCTTTTAGGGACGAGTGGTTTTGCAACCGTAGACGACGGCACCGGCACCTGGTTCGCCACAAACGCTACGAACACGGCCGGCGGGAACATCGTGGCCCTGATTTCCACGCTCAAGAACGACGTCGCGACGTGGCAATCCGGCGACCACGTGACCGACGGCTCGGCCGGGTTCTCCGGAACGCTCACGGGATCCGGAATCAATAGCTTGCGATTCGACGCCGCCGCGGGGTCCGACCTCGCGATGTCGGCCGGCGGAGCATTGTACGTCGCCACGGGAGGAATCCTCGTCACGAGCAACGTCACCGGATCGGCCGGCATTCTCAACGGCACGCTGGCCTCGGGCGCCGCGGAAATCATCGTCACTCAGGACAATGCAAGCGTCTTCGAGATCTCGGCCGACATTCGCATCAATCACTCCCTCACGAAATCCGGAGTCGGCACGCTGCTGCTGAGCGGCAACAACGTTTACACCGACGAGACCGAAATCCAAGAAGGAACGGTTCAAGTTACGGGGGGCAACGCCATCGGCGATACGTCGCTCGTCACGCTCGGCAACGACCACTTCTCCACATTGCAACTTCTGGCGGACGAAACGATCGGACGCCTCGCCGGCGGCAGCGCCACTACGGGACTCAATCTACTCGCCGTCGTCGACATCGGCGCGCACACGCTTACCATCAATCAAAACTCGACCAGCTCGGCGACCTACTCCGGGCTTATCGTCGGAAGCGGCGATATCGTGAAACTTGGGTCGGGAAATGAGCTACTCAACAACAACAGCTCCGGATTCACCGGCACCATCACGATCAACGGCGGCCTTTTCTACTTCTCCGGAATCGGAGCGTCCGCCGCTTCGTCCATCACCATCAATAAGGGAGGCACATTCCTACTCGACAACACCGGGAGCACCCGCAGCGGCTCGCGCGTGCTCGATACGACGCCCATCACGCTCAACTCCGCCGACGGCACGTTCTCCGGCCAAACGATCGTCCGGGGATTGTCGATTCGTACCGATGTTAACGCCACGACCAATGAAACGATCGGCGCATTGAATTTCAACTCGGGCGCCAATTACTTAAGCGGAGAGGCAAGCGGGTCGACCGGCATCGCGCATATCATCGCCGACAATTTCGTGCGAGCCAACAATGCGACGGTCGATGCGCGCGGTCGCAACATGGGAGGCACCGCAAGCGATCGCAATCAGTTCAAAATCGGCCCAGCCGCCAACGAAACGGCGTTTATCGGCTCACTCATCGGCGGCGGCGGAGGTGCAGGCACGACCACGCGCAGTATCGTGCCGTGGGGAATCGGTGAATCGATCTCCGCTGCGCTTGCCGATACGAACATGGGAAACAGCCTCATCACTTACGTTGCGGCTCAAGGTTTCGTAGCCCTTGATTTAACGACGGACTACGCCCCTTTTAGCGCCGGCGGAAACAGTGCCAACGTCCGCGAAAATCTCACGGCCGACAACCTTGCGGCGGCGGGGCGCACGCTGAATGCTCTGGTCATCCACAACAACAATACGACCGCCTCGACGGTAAGCCTCATGGGCACGGGTGCCGGCCAATCGCTCGTCAACACCAGCGGCACGTTCCTGTTCACGCTGAATTCGGGCGCCGCGGCGGCTTCGGCAAACGGCATCAACCTCGGCGGGTTCGACGACGGCATCTCCGTCGGTTCGACCAACGAGTACGTCGTGTTCGTCGTGAACCCGTCGTCGGCCGCAGGAAGCGCTTCGCTCACGGCGACGATTAGCTCGCCCCTCACTTCCAATGCCGACATCACCAAGTCGGGCCGCGGCACGCTCATTCTCACGGCCGTCAACACCGCAGGCGGCGGCGCAAGAAAGACGACCATTAACGAAGGCATTCTGGAAATCGCCGACCTCGATAACATCGGCGGTAATACGGGAGCACTCGTCTTCGCCGGAGGAACGCTTCGTCTCGGGTCGTCGCTGACCGATGACATCTCCCTCCGTGCTATCACACTCCTCGGCGGCGGCGGCACCATCGACACCAACGGCATCAGCCTGGTATTGGCCAATAGCGTCGGCTCCGGCAGCGGCGGCTTCACGAAGACCGGAGCGGGAAATCTCACGCTTAATGCGGCGGCCAACTACACCGGCGCAACGTCTATCACAGGCGGCACGCTGACCCTCGGCGTCGGCAACGCGATCGGCGTCGGCAACAACCTCAGCATCGGCGCGGGAGCGACGTTCGATATCGGCACGAACAACGTCGCCGTCGGCACGATGACGACCAGCGGCGCCGGGCCGGTTATCAGCGGAACCGGAACGATCACGGCCGCCTCCGGGTTTTTCTTCAACAATACCGTCGACACGACCATCTCGGCGGTTCTCGCCGGCAGCGGCGGCTTGCTGAAAACACAGACGAACGTCTTAACGCTTTCCAACGCGAATACGTTCTCCGGCCCCGTCGAACTTCAATCCGGGACGCTGAGCTTCGCGAGCGTCGACAATGTCGGCGGCGCAGCGAGCGCACTGGGCGCCCCGACGACGGTCGAGAGCGGCATCATTCGCACCGGCCTCACGACTACGTCCGTGACGCTCACCTACACCGGCTTAGGCAGCGTGACGGACCGCATCGTCGAAATGCAAGGGACCACCGGCGGCCTCACCATCAACGCCAATGGTTCCGGCTCACTCGGCCTCGGTACCATTCGCACCATTACCGCCGGGACCAAAACGCTGACGCTGGGCGGAACATCGACCGGGGTCGACAACTCCGTAAACTTCATTCAAGAAATTGTTAGTACGCTCAACCTGAGTAAGACCGGCACGAGTACCTGGGTACTCCTTGGTCCCAACACTTATACCGGCACGACCACACTTACCGCAGGCGTGCTGAAGGTGGGATCCGACGCCTCGCTTAGCACCGCCGCGCTTGGTCTCGCCGGCGGAACTCTCGACAATTACGACGGCAACCGCACGATCTCCAGCGCCGTGACTCTCACCGGCGTCAGCACCCTGCAAGGGTCGGGCAACTTCACGTTCACGGGCAATTGGAGCAGCACCGGAGCTAGTCGTAATTTGATCATCAGCAACGTCGGCACGATGACGATCGGCGATTCCGCATCGGACACGTTCGTGCTGGCGGAAAACAATCAAGCCCGCACGGTCACCATCAGCGTTGCCCCCACGGCGGATGCGACGATCAATGCCGTAATTCAAGACGGCACCGGCTCGGGCGCCGACGCTCTCACGAAAAACGGCCTCGGCCGACTCATTCTCATGGGTCCCAACACGTACACCGGAGCGACCACGGTCGGCGCCGGCATTCTCGGCATCGGCAACAACTCCGCGCTCGGCACTACCGCAAACGGCACGACGGTCGCAGCCGGCGCGTCGCTCGAACTGCAAGGCGACATCACCGTCGGCGCCGAACCGCTCAGCATTACCGGCACCGGCACCGCCACCAACGGCGCACTGCGCAACCTGAGCGGCAACAACATCTACGGCGGCACCGTCACCTTAACAACCGGCGGCGCCACTATCCAATCCGACGCCGGCCTGCTCACGCTCAGCGCTGCAAACTCCATCGCCGGCGCTGCGCAAAGCCTCATCGTCACCGGCATGGGCGACGTCACGATTGCAGGCGCCATCACCACCACCACCGGCTCGCTCACCATGAACGGGCTCGGCAAACTCACCCTCTCGGGCGCCAATACCTACAGCGGCGGCACCGCGCTCGCCGACGGCATCGTCCAAGTCGACAGCCTTGGCGCGCTCGGCACTGCAGGCTCTATCACGTTCTCAGGGGGCACGCTCCAGTACTCGGCCAACAACGCCGTCGATTACTCCGCCCGCTTCAGCACGGCCGCCAATCAGCTATTTCGCATCGACACCAATTCACAATCTGTCTCCTTCGGCACGGCGTTCGGCAGCGCCGGCAGCAGCCTCACGAAGCTCGGCCTCGGCAACCTCACCCTGACGAACACGCCGAGCTACTCCGGCGCGACAAACGTCTATCAGGGTTCGCTCACCGTCAACACCGCGCTAAACAACAGCTCCGGTGTGAACGTCGGCAACGCTGCGACCCCGGGCAACGTCGGCACCTTCAACGGCACCGGACCGATCAACGCGCCGGTCGTCGTCAACAATAACGGCGTCCTCAGCGCCGGCTCCAACACCAACGGCGCCGCGGGCAACGGAGTCGGCGCGCTCCCGATCGCGAGCAGCACGTGGAACGCCGGAGCAAGCGTGGTGTTCGACTTCCAAGCCGCCGCCGGAAATCCCACAGGCACGGAAATTACGCCCGGCACCAATTGGGATTACTTCGCGGTGTCCGGCGCGTTGAATCTCGCGCTCTCTCCGGGCGACAAGATCAACCTCTACCTCAACTCCTGGAACGGCACGGCCGGCTACGGCACGAACTCATTCGATCCTACCAGCGCCATCGACGAAGAGCCGAATGCCGGCCAACACGAGCCCGGCGGCCGCGCCTACGCCTACACCTGGAAATGGCTCGCGGCCAACGAAATTCAACTCAACGGCTCATCCGCGGCCATTAATCCGCTCGTCGACACCGATCTGTCGGCCTATTTCAACGTCTTCACGAACCAAACCGGCGACGCAATCTTTGGCACCGGAGCGGGCTCGTCGTACGGCTCGGCGCTCGGCGGCCAGTTTTGGGTCAGCTCCTACAACAACGCTCTCTATATCAACTACTCCGCCGTCCCCGAACCCGGCAGCCTGTTGATGGTTGCACTCGCCGGCCTCGGCTTCGCCGGATATCGACGGCGCAAACGCCGCACGGCCGAAGTCGGCGTTGAAGACGCATCACAAACCGGAGCGGTCCCGTCGGAACTCAAAGCTTAGGCGAGGTCCTAAACTTCAAGGCGTTTCAGTAGCGCGCGCCCGAACAGGTTGACGCTGCCGCCGGCTCTCATGCTGTCGCAAGACGAGGTCTGCGAGCTTACCTGCCTCTGCGGCGAGGCAATCTGGCGTAAGAAAACGATCGGGCGAGATGCTGTTGCCCGTCTTCGGGCGGAGTCATCTGGGGAAGCGTCCCAGTCCCGATTCTGAATAATTCTTCATTCGAACGCCAATCAGTAGCTGGGACGGGAATCGAACCCGTACGTCGGTTTACCCGACCCAGGATTTTAAGTCCTGTGCGTCTGCCTATTTCGCCACCCAGCCGAAGGTTTGCGAATCGCACGATTCGCAGGCTCCTCATCGTATCGACCCGGCAAAGCTCTGCCAATTGCTACGGTTTACCGCGGGCGGCTCAAGCAAGCACGTCTCCCGACCGATAGGGGAAATGGTTACGATACGCGGCGACAGCGGACCCGCTCACCAAAACGCGACGGCGCTCATGCACGGTTTTCTCGGCACTCCTGCCTCCTTCATGCTCGACGTGGTCTTCCTGGCCATGTTTGTCGCCGTGCCGGTTTTGCTCTGGAGCATCTATCTGGTGCGCGTGCGCCGCAACTACCTGCTGCACAAGCGCGTGCAGGTGACGCTCAGTTTGGTCTTGCTGGTCGCCGTGACGCTTTTCGAGCTCGACATGCGCTTCGGCGCCGGTTGGCGGAGCGGCGCCGTACATTCGCCGCATTATGCGACCGGTCTCGTCGAGCGCGCTCTGGCCTTGCATCTCTGCTTTGCCGTGACAACCGCTCTAATTTGGACGACGGTCGTCGTGCGCGCGCTGCGCAACATCCCATCGCCGCCGGGGCCCTGTGCGCACAGCCTCTGGCATAAGCGGTTCGGCTGGATCGCCGCGCTCGACTTGCTCGCCACCTCCGTCACCGGCTGGGTCTTCTACTACCTCGCGTTCATCGCGAAGTAAAAAAAGACTAGAGACCGGAGACCGGAGACGTAAGTGAGCTCAGGTCTTTGTCGTTTCCGCATTGGGAGCTGCCGCGGTCGTCGCCGCCGCGTTCGCTTCGTGTGGGCTTACGCGATCTTTCGGCCGACCGGCGGTTGCGGCCACGCGATTGATCGCATTTAAGAACGCCAGCGCGCTCGCTTCGACGCTATCGGTCGACACGCCCCGGCCGCGATAGAGCTGTCCGCCGTGTTCGACTTCGACGGTCACCTCGCCTTGCGCATCCTTGCCCACCGTCACGCTATGGACGCTGAAGTCGCGGCAGGTGACTTCGATGCCGGTGATCTGCTCAATCGCGAGGAACAGCGCGTCGAACGGCCCGTCGCCGACGGCCACTTCCTTCGTCACGATTTCCTTGCCGCGGCAAAGCGACAAAGCCACGCTCGGCGTTTGGCCCGCGGCGGCCGTGAGCTTGTAGCCCGACATCGTCCAGACTTCCACCTCGGGCAGACCGTGCAATTCGAGCTCGATAATTGCCGCGATATCGGCGTCGTATACTTCCTTCTTCTTGTCGCAGAGCCGCTTAAACTTTTCGAACACCGCCTGAAGCTGCTCGCCCGTGAGCTGATAGCCGAGCGCCTTGGCGCGATCGGCCAAAGCCGCGCGGCCCGAGTGCTTGCCGAGTACGAGATCGGTCTTCGTGAGCCCGACGTCTTCCGGGCGCATGATTTCGTAGGTGCTCCGTTCCTTGAGCATGCCGTCTTGATGGATGCCGGCCTCGTGAGCGAAGGCGTTCCGCCCGACGATCGCCTTATTGCGCTGCACCTGCATGCCGGTGATGTTTTGCAAGAGCCGGCTCGTCGGCACAAGCCGCTTCGTGTGCACGCCGGTCGTTACTTGGTAGTAGTCGAAGCGCGTGCGGAGCGCCATCACTACTTCTTCGAGCGAGCAATTGCCGGCCCGTTCGCCGATGCCGTTCATTGTGCATTCGATCTGCCCTGCCCCGGCTTCGACCGCCGCGAGGCTGTTGGCCACGGCAAGGCCAAGATCGTTATGGCAGTGGATGCTGATCGTCGCCTTGTCGATATTCGGCACGCGATTCTTGAGGTTGCGAATCACGTTCCCCATGTGCGTCGGCGTCGCGTAGCCGACGGTGTCGGGGATGTTGATCGTCGTGGCACCGGCGGCGATGGCCGCTTCCACGACCTCGCAAAGAAAATCGCTCTCCGTGCGAGCCGCGTCTTCAGGCGAGAATTCGACGTCGTCGCAATAGCCGACGGCCCGCTTCACGCCGGCCACGGCCCTCGCGACGATCTCTTCCCGCGTCATCTTGAGCTTGAATTCGCGATGGATCGCGCTGGTGGCGAGGAACACATGGATGCGGGCCTGTTTGGCGAGCTTGAGCGCGTCCCAGGCTCGGTCGATGTCTTGCTCGTTGCAACGGGCCAAGCCGCAGACGGTGCTGCCGCGTACGACCGAGGCGATTTCTCGGACGGCGTCGAAGTCGTCGGGCGAGGCGATCGGAAAGCCGGCTTCGATGATGTCGACGCCGAGATCGACCAGCGCCTGCGCGAGTTCCAGCTTCTCAGCCTTGTTCATGCTGCAGCCGGGCGATTGCTCGCCGTCGCGGAGCGTGGTGTCGAAAATCTTGATCTGGCGTACTTCGCTCATCGGAGAGTTCCCTATTTCTGGGCGAGCGTCGAGCCGTAAGGCCGACGTGCCGCCGCTTACCGAACGTCGTGAGATTCTCAGTTTAATCGATCCGCATCTTCCGGACATGTCGTTCGTCAGGCACGTCCGTTGCCCCAGACACGTCGGGCTGACGCCTCGACGCTCGCCTCAGGCAATTTCCGCATGTATCAACAAAAAAACCCCCGCGGCCATTTTGGTAGCCGCGGGGGTTCGTTGCTTCTTTGCCGGCCGCACTTCTGAACGTTTCAGAGGCAGCCGACGAACCCTACGGCCCGCGCTGTAATAGCGCTAGTAGTAGAAGCTCAAGGTTCAACGGCAAGTTCATCGTAATTTCGCTTACTGGGTATCGTCGCAAACAATTGGGAATAACGATCGTCACACCCCTGCCCGACGATTCAACTTTAGCCGTGAAGAAAGAGCGGGTCAAGTTCGGAGAGGTTCGCTGAAATCGTGGCAATTCCTATCAGTGCTAGGCGGGTTGTCCACCCTTCCAGCAATACAGCTTTACATGATGGATTAGTCCCGCCGTGGGATCTTGTGGTGTCGACGTGAGTTCTTCGCCGCCCCATTCCGGCGTCATCAGATGGGAATGATCGAACGTGCCATCTGGGGTTTGCGCGATCAATCGTTGAATGTACTCCGCAAGCGACCGTAGTCCGGCTATGTCGCCGTGAACGAAGAGCGTTTTTTCGTCGTCACGATATTCAAACGTGAGCATCATCCCCGCCCGATGAAAGAAGGCCATTGCCCGGCCGAAGCCAGCCGCGAATTTTAACAAAGCGCGTAATCTGTAGGGAACGCCCTCCGTGGCGTTCCGCACGTCGCGTTGGGCCCGGAACGCCGCTGAGGGCGTTCCCTACAAACGGCTTTCCCCCTAGAATCGCGGTTTGCCTTCATCGTTAGTTGCGATGAATAGGTTCGCCGTCGTTCTTTTTGTCGGGGTCGTTTGCACATGCCGCGTCGTTTTATTCAGCAATTTGGGCCTACCGATAAGATCGACCAGACGTTTCTTGCCGCGCAGAAGCAACTGCGGCCCAATAAAAACGGCAACCTCTACCTGCAAGTCGATCTTTCTGACCGGACCGGTAGCATTGCCGGGCGAATGTGGAACGCCGGCGATCACGAGTACCGCAGCTTCGACGACGGCGACTACGTGCGCGTCGAAGGGAACACGCAGCTCTTCCAGGGCCAGTTGCAACTGATCGTCACGAAGATCGGCAAGGCGAAGCCGGAGGAAGTCGACGAAGCCGACTTCATGCCGCTGACCCCGGCCGAACTCGATCGACTGGTCATTCGGCTCACGGCCCATCTGCGCGGAATGCAGAACCTGAGCCTGCGCAATCTGGCCGAATGTTTCCTGATGGACCAAACGTTCATGGGGAAATTGCTGCGTTGCCCGGCCGGTGTGAAGAACCATCACGCCTACGTCGGCGGGTTGTTGCACCATATTGTCCAGCTCATGGATTTGGTCACCGCCGTGCGCCCGCTCTATCCGCAGGTCGACGGCGATCTGCTCCTGATGGGCGCCTTCGTGCACGACATGGGGAAGATCGACGAACTCAGCTACGACCGTGGCTTTGCGTACACGGACGAAGGGCAATTGATCGGCCATTTGGTGATGGCCGTGTCGACCCTGGAGCAGAAGGCCCGCGAGGCGGAAAAACTTTCCGGTGAACCTTTTCCCGCGGAACTCGTCTTAAGATTGAAGCACATGATCGTGAGCCATCACGGCGAATACGAATTCGGCAGCCCGAAACTGCCGATGACCTTGGAAGCCGTGGCCCTGCACTTGCTCGATAACCTCGACGCGAAGATGCACAGCTTCCACCTCTTGATGCGCGACGACCCGAACGTCGACAGCCCCTGGACGAACTACCACGCCAACCTAGGCCGGAAGTTTTTTAAGGGAAGCCCGGGAGAGTAACGTAGAATTGTCGCAACGGTCCGCCGACGAGCAGGTCGTTCTTCGCCGTCTAACTGGCGAAAACCAATGATTCGACGCTGTTGGGGCGATTTTCGCGACCATGTTGCGGAAGATGTGGTCAAGCGGCGTTCAGGCCCGTTTTGGGCCGGCCAAATCTGCCGGACCTCATCTGGTAGAATAGTACGGATTCTCGGACCCGACGATGTCCGGGCCGCGCTTCAGGGCAATCAGGTCGGCCCGGCCGTGCGCCGTAAGTCGTTCGGCGACTCGATCGCGGAAGCGCGACTTACGTCGAGCAAACCAAAACAATTGCGCAGATAAGTTCGGGTTATCTGCGCACAACCCCCAAACCCACAAGGGGTGCGCAGATAATCGAAGTTATCTGCGCAGTGGAAAATAGTCAGGTCGACGTAAGTGCCTCCGGCGGAACGCTGCGACGGCGCGACTTACGTCGCCGAACAGCGATTGAAGTCAGCACGGCAGTTCGCCGTCGCAAACGCGACCGGCTCAGTCGGTCGGAAGAAAAACAAAGTTTGGAATGGAAGAAGAGAACAGAATGTCGGAAATGGATGATTCGTTGGAAAACGAAAACTTGGATGATCAAGTCGGCGGCGAAGACGTTGGAAACGACGCGGCCGACGATGAAACGAGCGGCGGAGGCTTTGCCGACGTCGCGGCGCTGGAGCATCGCTTGCTCGCGCATTTGCAGAACCCGAACTACCGGCCGGTGAAGCCGCGCGTCGTCGCGAAGAAGCTCGGCCTATCGGAAGTCGAAACGCGCGAAATGCGCCGGCTGGTGAAAAAGCTCGTCAAACGCGGGCTAGTCGTTTACGGGGCCAACCATTTGATCGGCCCGGCCTCGGCGCCGCCGCCAAAAGTGATTCCGCAGTCGCCCCGCGAGCAACGCTACTTGGAAGCGCTGCCGACGTTGGATGATCTGGAAGCGGAAGAGGCCGACGATGTGACGAAAGCGCCGGAGGCGAATCGGCTGCCGGTGGAGAACGTTGCGGCTGACGAACAGGGAGGTTCCGGCGAAAGCGGCAAGCGGTCCCCTGCCCCGGCGGATGCGCCGCGAGAAAGCTCGGTACGGCGCGAGAAATCCGCGAAGCGTGAAACCGAAGGCAAAAAGCCGACCGGCCGCGCCGATCGCTTGGCCGAACAAGCAGGCAAGCCCCTCCCCGGCGTCGTCGGCACCTTTCGCCGACATCAGGCCGGCTTCGGGTTCGTGCGTCCGTTGAGCACGAAAGGAAACGATCGCGCCGGCGACATTTTCGTGCTGGCCGACGACGCGGCCGACGCCGCCACCGGCGACACGGTTCGAGTGAAACTTTCCGGCGAGCGCTATCGCGGCAAGAACCAGCAAGGCCGGATTGTGGAAGTGATCGAGCGCCAGACGCACCAGTTCGTCGGTACCTACTTCGAATCGGGCGGCGGCGCGTTCGTGCAAGTCGACGGCACCGTGTTTAAGCAAGCGATCGCGGTCGGCGACCCCGGCGCGAAGAACGCGCAGCAAGACGATAAGGTCGTCTTCGAAATGGTCCGCTTTCCCACGTATTGGCAAAGCGGCGAAGGGGTCATCACCGAAGTGCTCGGCAAGCGCGGCGAGCCGGGCATCGATACGCTCTCGATCATTCGCGAGTTTGATCTGCCGGAAGGTTTCCCCGACGACGTCGTGGAAGATGCTCGCGCTCAAGCCGATGCATTTCAAGAAAACGAACTCGGCGACCGGCTCGATTTCACGGAAGCGACCGTCGTGACGATCGACCCCGTGGATGCCCGCGACTTCGACGACGCGATCAGCCTGGAGAAGCTCGAAAACGGCCACTGGCGGCTCGGCGTGCATATCGCCGACGTCGCGCATTTTGTCCGCGCGAAATCGCCGCTGGATCGCGAAGCCCGCGAACGCGCGACGAGCGTCTACTTGCCTGATCGCGTCATTCCGATGCTGCCCGAGGTCATTTCGAACGGGCTCGCAAGCCTGCAACCGGATCGCGTGCGCTACGTGAAGACGGCGTTCCTGGAGTTCACGCCCGAGGGCGTACGCACGCACGTCGAGCTGAAGAACGCGGCGATTCGCAGCAAACGTCGCTTCACGTACGAAGAGGTCGACGAATACTTGGCCGATCGACCGGCGTGGCGCGCGAAGCTCGCCCCCGAAGTTTTCGACTTGGTCGGCAACATGCACGCACTCGCCATGACGCTCCGTGCTCGCCGCATCGAGAAGGGAGCCCTGGAACTCACGATGCGGGAAGTAAAGGTCGATCTCGATAAGAACGGCCGGGTTGTCGGCGCGCATCGTGTCGAGAACACCGAGAGTCATCAGGTAATCGAAGAATTCATGTTGGCGGCGAATATCGCCGTCGCGGAGACCATCGCCGAGCACGAATGGCATTTTCTCCGGCGCATCCACGAAGCGCCCGATCCGAAGAAGCTGAAGTTGTTGGAATCGTTCGTCTCCTCGCTCGGCCTCACCAACGAAGGGCTCGAAAGCCGTTTCGAGTTGCAGCGATTATTGAAAGAAGTCGCCGGCCGGCCGGAGGAACAGGCGATCAACTATGCCTTGTTGCGGAGCTTGCAACGGGCCCGCTATGCACCGAACGAAGAGGGGCATTATGCCCTGGCGGCCGATTGCTACTGCCATTTCACGTCGCCGATTCGCCGCTACCCGGACCTTACGATCCATCGACTGTTTGACGCGCTAATCAAGCACAAAAAGCCGCGCAACGATTTCGACGAACTCGCGTCGCTAGGCGAACATTGCAGCGATCGCGAACGTCGGGCCGAAGCGGCCGAGCGCGAGCTGACGAAGGTCAAGTTACTGATGTATTTAACCGAACGGATCGGCGAATCGCTGGATGCCGTGGTGACCGGCGTGGAAGAATTCGGACTCTTCGCGCAAGGCGTGGAGTTTCCGGCCGAAGGAATGATTCGCGTGTCGGCCTTGTCGGACGACTACTACCACTACGATCGGGCTTCGCACAGCCTGACGGGTCGCCGTGCGGGAAACGCGTTCAAACTTGGTGATCGCATTCGCGTGGAAGTCGTGCGCGTCGACGTGGATAAGCGCGAGCTCGACTTTCGCTTGGTCGATCGCCTCGGAAGGTCGCGCGGCGCGACGGGCCCCCAGCAGCGTCCATCGAAGCAACGCGATGAAGGTGGTCGTCGCCGCAAGCGCAAGAAGTAATCGGGGAAAACTCGCGGCAATTTCCACCCTGGAAACCCGCGCGACAGCGGATAGAATAGCGACAGTTTGACGGTCGTCGATCTTTAGACGGCTTTCACTCTTTGGCATCTCGGCGGTTTGCGTACGCCCGGCGGGCTTAGACGGGGAAGTTTTCCTCGTTGGCGCACTTCGCATGTTCGGAAACAGGGCGAGCTTTAAGCTCGTGCCGCCGCAGGCTGAAGGTCTGTAGCGACGTAAGGCGGATTAGGTCTTCGGTTCGACGGCTTGAGGAAGATTCGATGACGGAAGCAGCTTCGACGGCCCCCCTGGCGCAGACCCCGCTACACGCTTGGCATGCAGCGCATGGCGGTCGGCTCGTCGACTTTGCAGGCTGGTCGATGCCCGTGCAATACGGCTCGATCGCCGCCGAACATACCGCCGTCCGCACCGCCGCGGGCCTCTTCGACGTCTCGCATATGGGACGTTTTCGCTTTAACCATCTCGACGAAGATGGTTCGCTCATCGCCGCGTTTCTCGACTCGGTTTTGACGCGCCGCGTGACCGACATGAAGGCCGGACAAGTGCGGTACTCGCTCGTCTGCAACGAAGACGGCGGTATTCTCGACGACGTGCTCGTGTACTGCGCCCCGTACGACGGCGGAGGCCGCCGATTCAGCCTTGTCGTCAACGCGAGCAACCGTGAAAAGATTTTCCACTGGCTCCAGCCGCGGTTGGACGATTTTCCGGGCGTTCTGATGGAAGACCTCACGACGGTCTTTGCGATGATCGCGTTTCAAGGCCCTAAATCGCGGGCTTTGCTGCAGCCGATCGTCGACTTGCAACTGGGGCCGATGAAGTACTACACGTCGGCATTTGCACAGTTTGCGCTCCCGCATAACCGCATCGACGGCGTCGTCAGCCGGACCGGTTACACGGGCGAAGACGGTTGGGAAATCATCGTGCCGAACCGCGACGTGCAGGCGATCTGGGAATACTTGTTGGCCGCAGGTTCGAGCGAGGGTGTGATCGCTTGCGGACTCGGAGCGCGCGATACGCTACGTCTCGAAGCGGCCATGCCGCTCTACGGGCATGAGCTCAACGAGCAGATCAATCCGATCGAGGCGGGGCTGAAGTTCGCCGTGAATCTCGACGGGCGTGAGTTTGTCGGACGCTCGGCGCTTGCGGCGGCCGCGGCCAACGACAACCAGCCGCAGCGTGTCGGTCTCACGCTCGACGGCAAACGCGTGCCGCGCGAAGGGTACGGAGTCGTCAGCGGGGCTCGCAATTGCGGGGCCGTCACCAGCGGCACGTTTTCGCCGACGCTCAATTGCCCGATCGCCATGGCCTACGTCGAGCCTGAGTTCGCGGCCGTGGGGACGGAGTTGGCCGTTGATATTCGCGGCAAAGCCGAGCCGTGCCGCGTGGTGCCGCTGCCGTTTTATAAGAAGAGTAGCTAGTAGCTAGAGGCTAGTAGCTAGTAAGTACAAGGTTCGCATCGCAACGCGTCGTATTTGTCCACACCCACTAGCAACCAGCTTCTAGCAACTAGCTACTACCATGCAACCCGAACAACTTAAGTTTGCCAAAACGCACGAGTGGCTCCACTTGGATCCGGCGACGAAGACCGCAACCGTCGGGCTTTCGGCATTCGCGCTGGAAGCGCTCACCGACTTGGTCTACGTCGAACTCCCGAAGGTCGGCGTAAAGGTTTCGCCGGGCCAATCGTTCGGCGAGATCGAATCGGTGAAAGCGGTGAGCGACATCTATAGCCCTGTCAGCGGCGAAATAACCGCCTCGCACGGCGAACTGGCCGACCACCTCGACAAGCTCAAGAGCGACCCTTACGGCGAAGGCTGGCTCGTGAAGATCAAACTCGCCGACGAAGCGGGACTCGGCGAATTGCTGAGCTACGGCGATTACCAGAAGCAATGTGCGGAAGAACAGCACTAAGGACCTTATGAGCTATTTGTTCAATACTCCCGAAGATCAGCGGGCGATGCTCGAGTCGATCGGCGTCGGTTCGATCGACGAGCTCTTTGCGCAACTCGTACCGGATGAAGCTCGACTCCATCGCGAGCTGGAAATCCCGCCCGCGATGAGCGAGCTGGAACTCACGGCGCAGATGCAAAGCCTGGCGGCGAAGAATACCGCCTGTTCGTCGCGTCCCTGTTTTCTCGGCGGCGGAGCGTACGACCATTTCATCCCGGCGGCGGTCGACGCCTTGGCGTCGCGCGGGGAGTTCTTCACGTCGTACACGCCGTATCAGCCGGAAGTAAGCCAAGGGAATCTGACGGTAACGTTTGAATATCAGACGTTCATCACCCGGCTCACCGGCATGGATGTGGCCAACGCCAGCTTGTACGACGGCGCGACCGCCGCGACGGAAGCGGCCTTGATGTGCTTGGAAGCCACGGGACGGCGCGGCCGTGTCGTGGTCGCCGGCAGTGTGCATCCGGAGTATCGCCAGACGCTGCAGACCTATTTGGCTTGCTTAGGTGTCGAACTCGTCACCGTCGGCGCGCTCGACGGCACGGTATCCGCCGCGGAAGTGGCCGCGGCCTGCAACGATCAAACGGCGTGCGTTCTTGTGCAGCAGCCGAACTTCTTCGGCTGCTTGGAAGACGTCGAAGCGATCGGCATGGCGGCACATGAGGCCGGCGCAATGTTCGTGGTGTCCGTCGATCCGATAAGCCTCGGCATTTTGAAGAAGCCATCGGAGTACGGGGCGGACATCGTCACCGCCGAAGGGCAATCGCTCGGCAATCCGCTGCACTACGGCGGGCCGTATCTCGGCATCATCGCCTGCAAGAGCGAGTTCGTTCGCCGGATGCCGGGGCGCATCGCCGGGCAAACCGTCGATCGCCGCGGCAAGCGCTGCTGGGTGCTCACTTTGCAAACGCGCGAGCAACACATTCGCCGTGAAAAGGCGACCAGTAACATCTGCACGAACCAAGGACTCTTCGCGCTGCGGGCCACGATCTATCTCTCGCTGCTCGGGCCGCACGGTCTACGCGAAACGGCTGAGCTTTGCGCTCGCAAATCGCACTACGCCCGCTCTCTGCTTTCGACCGGCACGCGCTTCTCGTCGGCCTTTGCAGCGCCGACGTTCAAGGAATTTGTCGTCCGCGACAACGCCGGTGCTGTCGAGCAGCTACTCGCCGACGCCGAGCAGGAAGGATACTTCGCCGGCATCGCGCTGGGACGCTGGTATCCGGAGCTTGCCGACTGCTTCTTGGTCTGCGTCACGGAAAAGCGAACCCGCGCCGAAATCGAAGGCCTCGCCTCCGTTCTCACTTCTTCTCCCGCGGGCCTTACCGCCGAACTCGCCAATCATCATGCGTAATACTCGCGCTTTGTCGCCGATCTTCGAACTTTCCGCACCCGGGCGTCGCGGCGCGACGTTGCCGGCGAGCGACGTGCCGTATGCCGCGCTCGACGACATCTTGCCGGCCGACGCACGGGCTCACGCCCTGCCCGATCTGCCCGAAGTCGCCGAGCCGGACGTCGTGCGACACTACACCTGCATCTCGCAGTTGAACATGTCGGTCGACACGCACTTCTATCCGCTCGGCAGTTGTACGATGAAGTACAACCCCAAGCGGAACGAACGGCTCGCGTCGCTGCCGGGCCTGCTCGACTTGCATCCGTATCAATCGGAAACGTCGCATCAAGGAATGCTCCAGCTGCTATTCGAGTTGCAGCAAATGCTTGCAGAAATCGCGGGGCTGCATGTCGTTTCGTTGCAACCTGCCGCAGGCGCGCATGGTGAATTGGCCGCGCTCATGACGGCGGCAGCTTACTTCCGCGACCGGGGTGAAAATCGCACGAAGGTGCTCGCGCCCGATAGCGCCCACGGCACCAATCCTGCAAGCGCCGCGGTCGCCGGTTTCGATGCGGTGACGGTTCGCAGCACGCCGGAAGGTTATGTAGACCTGGATGATCTGAAGTCGAAGCTCGACGACCAATTCGCCGTGTTCATGATCACCAACCCGAGCACGCTCGGGATGTTCGAGAAGAACATCCGGCCGATCGCCGACATGGTGCACGCGGCCGGCGGCCTGCTGTATCTCGACGGCGCGAACATGAACGCCATTCTCGGTATTTCGCGCCCCGGCGACTTTGGCGCGGACATGATGCACTACAACCCGCACAAGACGTTCAGCGGTCCGCACGGCGGCGGCGGGCCCGGCGCGGGCCCGATCGCGGTGCGCGAGATGCTCGGGCCGTACTTGCCCGCGCCGCTCGTGGCGTTCGACGGCGTGCGCTATCGGCTCGATTACGATCGGCCTAAGAGCATCGGTCGCGTGCGAAGCTTTTTCGGCAATGTCGGCGTGCTGGTGCGGGCCTACTGCTACATTCGCACCTACGGCGCGAAGGGCTTGCGCGAAGTAAGCGAAAATGCCGTACTCAACGCCAACTATTTGTTGAGCAAGGTGAAGCACATCTTTCCCGTGCCGCAGGGGGAACGCTGCATGCACGAGTTCGTCGCCACGGCGTCGAAGATCAAGGCCGAGCGCGGCGTATCGGCGATGGATATCGCCAAACGGCTGCTCGACTACGGCTTCCACGCCCCCACGGTTTACTTCCCGAGCACCGTGAAGGAATCGATGATGATGGAGCCGACGGAGACGGAGAGCAAAGAAACGCTCGACGCTTTCGCCAACGCACTGTTCCGAATTACGGAAGAGTCGCCCGATTTGCTGCACGAAGCGCCGCACTCGACCGGCGTGAGCAGGCCCGATGAAGTGAAAGCCGCCCGGCAGCCGCAAACGAGTTGGCCGAAGGCGTAGTAGCTTGGCATCACGGCCGGCCAAAAATGCCGTGGAAGCTCATAGCCCTGGCGAGTAGAACTAATTCGAGCGTTTTAACACTCGGAAAGGTTCGTTTTGTGGGCCCACAGATCTACATCGCCGCGCAGAATCAGGTGTACGGGCCGTACGACTTCGCGCACGTGCAGGCAGGCGTGCGGAGCGGGCAGGTGACGCCGCAACACGTGCTTTCGTACGACGGCCGGCAGTGGTTTCCGGCAGCGACGATTTGGCAGCAGCTGCTCGGGCAAGCCGCCTTTCCGACGCAGCAGGCCGCCGCTCCGATGCACGCAGCGCCCGTTGCCGCGGCTAGCGCACCGCAAGGGCGCGTCGTTGCGCAGGGAGCGCAGCCCATGCAAGCACAGCCTGTCCACGCTCAACGTGTGCCTCAGGCTGCATATGCGGCGACTCCGGTACATAACGTACCGCCGGGTGTCGCCATGACGGCGGAAACGGTCGACCCGGAGGCGAAGGTTTTTACCGCTTGGCCGGGGCGGGTCGTGATCGGGCTTATCGGAATCGTGTTGTCGTACATGGCGGGTGCGTTGGCCATCGGTGTCATCGTCAGGTTGCCCGGCGGTATCGAGCTCATTCGATCCAGCGGCATTCCGGAACTCATGGAAGCTGCAGGCGGACCGTTGCTATTCGTGGAAGGTGCGGCGGTCATCGCCGTGTCGATTTGGGCCTACTTCGCGGCCCGCGATCTCGCGTTGCGAAACATCACTCCGGCTCCGCCGGCGCCTGGTTGGGCTTGCGGCTGGTTTTACATTCCATTGGCTAACTTGGTTATGCCTGCCCTCGTGTTGCAGAAGCTTTGGAAGAGTTCCGATTGGACGACGCGCGGCACGCGGCGGCCGAGCGGAACTCTACTTATTCCGCTGTGGTGGTACGGCATCGCGGTCTGTAACGTATGGTTGCTGGCGTCCGCCGGATGTCGTACGTACCTGCTGCGCCACAACGTCCCGGGTTTGGCTCGAGTGGTGATGAAGAAAGGGGCACGACCGCTGGAGCAATTCATGTACGACGTGATGCAATCGTACTTTCAAGCCGTGCCCGTGCTGTTCTTCGTCGAGCTTGCGGCCTGGGGAATCGGTCTGGCGCTCTTCGTCATGTTTGCGGCGCGCTTGCGCACGCGCGTGGAGATGGGATGAGCGAGCCAAGCGACGGATTGAAGCCGACGTACTATGTGCGAGCCCGCGGCGTGACCACCGGACCGCACGAGATCGCCGAAATGCAGGCGTTCGTGAAGTCGGGACGTCTTACGCCGTCGACCAAGGTGTCGCAAGACGGCACCCTTTGGACGCATGCCGGACAGTTTTGGGAAGCCTTCCAGCCTCCGGAGCGGCCCAAGATCTTGCGCCCGAGAAGTCACACGCGAAGCGTGAAACCGGCGGCGGCAGAAGTTACTCCGCCTGCGACGGCGGCGAAACCGACCGCAAGCGCCCCGCCGATGGCGGCGGAGATTTCCACGAAGGCTCGCGTTGCTTTCGACGCACCGTATATTGCCGAAGCTTCGAGCGTAATGACCTGGTCTCTCGTTGCGGCGGCGTTGCTTGGTCTGGGGGTTGCATCGTCCGTGCAGTACCTCGCCGAAGTGTCTGCGATGATCAATCAGTTCGACGGTACAGTCGAGTCGCTTCGGGAAATCGTCGCGGAGAACCAAGCCCGAAATTCCGGCGCGGTCGAAGTGTTGCAAGCCGTTCTCGGCCTCGGACTTTGTGCGACCTATTTGGCCTGGCAATTCTTCGCGTCACGCAACTTATCGGTGCTCCGCGACGGACGCATGCGGTTCACGCCGTGGGCCGGTATCGGGTGGTATTTCATGCCCATCGGCAACTTGTGGAAGCCGTATCAGGTGATGCGCGAGATCGTTCATCGTAGCGAAGAGACGGCCTCGCGATCGCTCACGGCGTTTCCGAGCAATCTGGTCTTGGCGGCATGGTGGGTAATCATCCTGGTAGAATTGCCGGTCGGCGTTTATCGCATCTACGTCGAACGAACAATTTTTCGTGCGCTCCAGGCGACGCCGACCGAGTTGCTTCTGCAGACCAATCTTCCGAAAGTTTCCGAACTGCCCGGCTTGGCGCGAACGTCGCTATGGTGCGACGGCGTCGACGGCGTCTTGACGCTCGTGGCGTGTCTGCTGACGATTTGGATTGTGGTTGCCGTCGGTTATTTGCAGTACTGCGCCTTCCGTGCTCGTGCGCGGCGAGCCGATTAGCGTCGCTCTCGACCTTTAGACTTCACCGCGTTTACGGTATGCAACCGCTTCAATTGATTCTCGATCCGCCGGCCGCAGGCGCTTGGAATATGGGCGTCGACGAGATGCTGATGGAGCGCGCGGCGGAGGCGAACTTGGCGACGCTGCGTTTCTACCGATGGTCCCCCGCCACGCTTTCGCTCGGCTATTTCCAAAACGCCGCTGATCGCGAGACACATGCCGCAAGCAATGCGTGCCCGATGGTGCGTCGCTCCAGCGGCGGCGGCGCGATCGTGCACGACCATGAGTTGACGTATTCCATTAGCTTGCCGACGGCGCATCCTTTGGCGGCCGATGCCGAAACGCTTTATCGCAACGTGCACGGCACGCTGCTTGAGGCCCTTGCCGAGTTCGGCGTTGAAGCCCGATTGAACGAGGCGGCGTTGGTGCAACTCGCCGGGGAGCCGTTCTTGTGCTTTCAGCGCAGGGCCGTGGGAGACGTCTTGCTCGATCGCTATAAAATTTGCGGTAGCGCGCAACGCCGGCGGCGAGGAGCGATACTTCAGCACGGGAGTGTGCTTTTAGGGCGCAGCGCCGCCGCGCCGGAATTGCCGGGAGTCATCGACTTGGTCGATACGCAAGCGATCTCGCGCCTGACGCCGACGACACTGGCCGAGGTTTGGATTCACATTTGGCGTTCGCAGCTTTCCCCTTTGGAGAGTTATGGCGAGTATTCGCCGGACGATCTGAAGCTTGCAGGAGTGCAAGCATCGACAAAATACGGTTCGGCCGTTTGGACAAACCGAAGATAACGCTCATGGAATGCTCATCGACAGCGAGTAAAGTTGCGGTAGTTCTGGAAGGATAAAGAGAGACGGTGTACCGGCCTCGATGGGCCGGTGCTCGATCTTGAGGCGGCTCCCGCTATGCAACTGAAATTGCGCATACTCGTCGGCGGTACCGCGGGCCAGAAGCTCGTAATTCCCGGACCTGTATTTGCCATCGGTCGCGACGCGGCTTGTGACTTGCGACCGAAGAGCGGGTATATCAGCCGCCGGCATTGCGAAATTAGCCAGGACAAGGGAACCGTCTTTATTCGCGACCTGCGCAGTCGAACGGGAACCTGGGTGAACGGCATCCGCATCCCCGCCGAACGCGCCGTCGAGGTGCAGACCGGCGACCATCTGAAACTCGGGCCGCTAGAGTTCGAAATCCTCGTTCGCCACGGGCTCGGCGGGCAAAAGAAGCCGAAGGTCGAAACCGTCGATGAGGCCGCCGCGCGCACGGCCGAAGTCGCCGCGGCAAAAAAGGCGGAAGACGATGTCGATGTTTCCGCTTGGCTCATGGACGACGAAGACGATACGCCGGGCGAAACGCTCGGTGCGAATCCGAGTCCGACGTTAATCTCGGCCTCGGACTTGATCGCCGAGGCCGAAGCCGCGGCCGCCGCAAAGAAAGCCGGGCCGCCTCCCCCGACGGTTGACGCACATCGCGCGGCCGACGAAGCCTTGAGAAACCTCTTGCGTCGCGGCTAAGCCGCGCGCCTAATAGAGGATTGCCCCGCACAGCGTCAATTCTGACGGCCGGGGCCGGCGGTGTTTTCTCCACCTTGTACTTTTCATTCTCCCTGCGGCCGTGAGTCGGGGAGCACGCAGACCATGTCGACTGATGAAGACGCGATGAAGCGTCGCTACAAAGAGTTTTTGGACTTAATGCCGCTCACCATCGCCATTGCCGGACTGACGGACAACCCCGGTCCGCGGAGCCTCACGAGCGACCAAATGGAGGCTCGTGCGCAAGTCCTCCAGTCGGCATTTAAGATTGCTCGACAAACGGCCCGCGAAGTTATCAAAGGTTCGTCTTAAGGATGCCGGTCGCGGCCGTCGCCGAAATCTCGGCCGATTTTGTGTAGCTTGACCACGTTACTAACGCCGAAATAATATGGGTAGGGCGGTGCCAATTACGACGCCGTTCCTTCGCTATTGCCGTCGTCTCATGTGAGGTCGACCCTACCGTGAAGCCTACGAAAGCCAATTCCAAACCGAAGGTCGTCAAAGCCCGCATCTTGGGCGTCGGCTTGGACAACGAAGACGGGCACACCCGCCTGACGAGGGGCGATAATTTCACGCTCTACGGCGGCTCGGAAGAAACCCATGGCCGAATGCAAGAAACGGCCGTGAAAGTCAACGAACAATTGCAGCGACGGGGCAAACGGCTCGAAGACTGCTCGCCGCGGGAATTCTTCGACATCGTTCACGAAGCTTCGGAATAGCCGCCGTTTCCTTGCGTACCCGGCGACTTGCTACCGATCCGGTAGTTTCTTCGGCCTCGTGCCGGCCCGATCGGCGCTTGTCCGCCAATCTCCGGCCGATTCTAGTAAATCGACCTGTCCTGCGTTGAAACCGAACCGCTGCCGGCGGGGTATTCCCTTTCGACCAGCATTCGCCGGAGACGCTTTTTGTGTCGTGCTGTGAGATCAGCGAGGAGCCGTTGTTGGCGGACGACTGTCGTGAGATCGAAGTCCGCGAGTTGATCGTCCGTTGCTTACGCGGCGACGACGGGGCTATCGCTGCGCTCATCGAACGATTTCAGGGCCGGATCTACGGGTTGTGCTATCGCATGCTCGGGCACAGGCACGATGCCGAGGACGCCGTGCAAGAAACGTTTGTGCGGGCCGTGCGAAGCCTGGCGCAATGGGACGCGGCGCGCGAGTTTTCACCGTGGCTTTCCGCCATCGCGGCCAACCGTTGTCGGACGATGTTGGAACGGCGCGCGAAGCGTAAGACGGCGACCGGCGATGTGGAACTCGCCGCCGACGATCGGCCGGATCGTCATGCGGCGTTGCAGTTGGCGGAAGAAGTACAGCGGGCGCTCGGCGGGTTGCGTGACGATTACCGGCAAGCGTTCTTATTGTTTCACGTCGATCAATTGAGTTATGCGGATATTGGCGCGGCGCTCGAAGTGCCGCTGGGAACCGTGAAGACCTGGGTGCATCGCGCGCGGCTGGAGCTCGCTGCGGCGTTGCGCGAACGGGGTGTTGTCGAGGGAGAGACCGATGCGGTGCGATGAATTCGAAGAACGTTGGCACGACGGCTTGGATCGACGAATCGATCCGACTTCGGACACGGAGTTGGCCCTCCATGTCGAGACGTGCGCCGGGTGTCGCAGTTGGGCGGTTGCGCTACGCCGTGTCCTGCTCGACTTAGAAGCGTTGCCCAAACCGAAGCCGCGAAACGATCTGGCACGGCGCGTGCTCGCGGAACTCGCGTCCCCCGAGGTGTCGTCGGACGTCGTGCCGGCTTCCATCGTCGAACTGCCGCCGCAACGCACCGCCGTGTCGCAGGGCCGCGCTTGGCAGTGGTGGGCGGCCGCGGCCGTGTTGCTGTTGAGCGTCTTGCCGTTGTGGCGCTGGAGCGTCGGCAATCGCGACGGGAGCCCGACCGGCGGCGGTATCGCAGTCGCACCTGGCCCCGCGATTCCGGTCCCCTCACCGGCGGAACAAATTGCGGTATCCCCCGCTCCGTCGACGAATTCGATCACGATCGAACCTGCAGCGACGGAATCTGCCCCGACTTGGGACGACGTCGCGGAAGGCTCGCGTGAGTCGGCCCGTCAGTTGGCCGACAATACGCGCCGAAGCTTGCACGACGCGTTCGCGTTGGCCTCGCTCTGGGAATCGAAGCAGGATGCCAAGCCGGCCGACGCGGAAGGAACCTGGTATCGAGGTGTTGCCGAGGGAGTCGCTCCGCTCACCGACTCGACACTCGGTACGTTGAACGTATTGCGCGGTCTCGTGCCGACAGATAAGGAAGCGAGTCTATGATCGTCGGGCTGCCTTCAAGATATTCGCGAGTTCGTACGTCGCTCGCACCGTCGCTTCGCCGATGGGTAGTCGCCGCGTTGCTTACGGCGTGCACTTCGCTGCGCTTGGTGTCGGCGGCGGAAGTGCCGCTGGCTCGGTTCGCGCCGTCGGATATCGGGCTTTGCATCGAGGCGGAAGGCCTACATCAGCATGTGGAAGCATTTCTCAACGGCCCGCTCTATGAACGTTGGCGCGCCTTTCCGCCGCTCGCGCAATGGCACGACGAACAGCGCGCGCAATTGACGAAGATGAACTCCGTGCTCAAGGCGAACCTAGGCTTGTCGTGGGACGATCTGCGGTCGCGCTTGTTCGGCCGTCAATGGCTATTGGCGGTGTACCCGCCGGCTTCCGTCAGTGAAGAGCACGGGCGCACCGCGCCGCATGGTTTTCTCGTATTGCGAGCCGCCGAGGCGCCGCTCTTGGAAAAGGCCGTCGAGAAGCTGTTGGCCGCATTGCGTAAAGATGATCGCTACCATCGGAGTTCGACCGCCGGATTCGGCAATCGTTCGTATACCGTACATGAGTTCGAAGACGAGTCGAAGCAACCATTATTTCTGGTGTACGACGGAGACTTCGGCTGCTTAGCCACCGACCGCGAGAAGCTGGAGCAAGTCCTTGCGCGATACTCCACGACCGGCGACGCGGATTCGCTCGAAAGTCTGGCAGATTCGGCCGAATATCAGGCCGCCGCCAAGACCAGACCGGCGAATTCGGCGCTCCGGTTGTTCGTGCAAGCTAAGAGCTGGCGCTCGTACTACGCGATGTTGCTGGAGCGTGACGGAGAGAAAGGGGACGACGTAGCGCGCAAGTTTGCCGAGGTTTGGTCGCACCTGAAGTTTCTTGCCGCCGATGCGGAGCTGGCACCGACGCTGCGGATCGAGATCGAGGCGGCATGGGACGATGAAGGTATTTCCGACGAACTGCGGGCGTTCTTGGCCGCACAGGCAAAAGGGGAAGCAACCGCCGCGGCGATTCCCGCGGATTGCTTGGCCGCCGTTTCCGGTCGTCTCGACATCAAAAAGTTGGCCGATGTCATGATGGCTTTCCAGCGTCAGATTGCCGAACGTCATGGTCGCCGGGTGCCGACCGAAGCCGTGTTGGCCGCACGGCTGGCCGGCGGACTCGGCCCGGGATTTACGGCCTACGCTGTTCCCGGTGTCGCCTATGCTGCGAAGCAAACTCCTGCGGAACGCGCGAAAGTCGATGGCGAGTTGCGAGTCGTTGATCGCTACTGGCCCGTCGATTGGGTGGTCGGGTTCGATACCCAGCCGTTCTTGGCCGGCGAACCGACGTTAGCCGATACCGTGGACCCGTTGCTACGGTTGGGGCTCGTCTTGGCGGCGGATGCGTACAACGCTGATCGCAAACCGACGGCGCGCGTCGTGTCTTCGAAAGTCGGCGAACTTTCCATCTCCGGGCTAACGGGCATCGGTCCCTTCGATCGGGCCGGCGTGTTCATGGCCCATAATGCCGATCGACTCTGGTTTGCCGGCTCGCCAGAGGTATTGGCGCGAGCGGCGGAAGCGAAACCGAGAGCCTCGCTCGCAGAGAACGCTCTTTACAAGCAAGTGCGCGGCTCGCGCTCGACCGGTGCCTCGCAGTTTCTCTTCATCAACCTACAAGAGCTGCGACGCACGGCCAACGCCGTAGTCGACGCGCCCCCGGCATGGATGGCGCTCGTGAAGACCGAGGCGGCACAAAAGGGAGTGCGTGAGCTCAATACGCTGTTATCCCTGGCCGACGCCGCCTTGCTCGAGGCCGCCGTGGAAACCGAGCACGCACGGGTCTCGTTAGCCGTCGGCGTGGCCGAAGCGATGCCGTAGTTTCATCGTGCGGCATTCTTTCTATTCGACCTCATCGACGCCGACTTCCAATGCATATTGGATGAACTTGGGTTAATTCCGCCCATCGTGGCGACGCTGGAAACTGTATTCCAAGGCCGTCTCACCGCGCGAAAATTCCGCCTACTCCAGGCCACCATCCTGCCGAAAAGCCGCAGCTTTGGCGGTTCAGCGACTGCTGCACACGCAACGAAATTACGGTCGCGGAAATCTATGAGTTGCGCGCGGCGCTGAAATCCACCCTCATTAGCGGGCTGTTTTTGCTTGCATCCCTGTTAGAAGTCGCTACCTTCACTGGAAATACGCCCTTCTCAAGTAGGGGGTGTGAATCCTTGGGCGGTATCTAGTCCGGCTTTTTTGAAGGAGCGATAAGTAATGAGGAACACCAAGAAGAGCAGCTTTAAGCGGTTGAATGTGGAAAGCTTGGAAGACCGGCTAAACCTTGCCGGTAACGTAGTCGTTGCGTTAAGCGGGGGAACGCTCAGCGTCACGGGGGATGCCAAAGACAATAGTGTTACGATCGAGCAAATCAGCGCGACCGTCGTCCGAGTCACGGGCAACGACACGACCGACCTCGCCGGCAACACCGTCGCCACGACAGTCAAGTTCGGCAACAGCACGGCCGCCTTTCAAGATATCACAGTGGCTGCGGCGATCGGACTAAAGGTCGTCATGGGAGCCGGGAATGACACGGCCGCACTTCAGGACGGAAGCGTTAAGTCCCTAAGCGTCGATATGGGCGCCGGCTCCGATAACGTGATTATTTCGAACGCTACCGTGACGGGCAACAGCGCGACGAACATCAAGCTGGGCGGCAGCGAAAACCAGGGCGATAACTTTACCGCTACCAACTTCTCGGCAGCGCTGTCTCAAGTGACGATCAATGCCGGGGGCGGCGAGAACGGTATCAACCTTACCACGGGGTCGGCCAGGTCGCTTGAGATCAACGGCGGCAGTCAAGATGACTATGTCAACGTTAGTGACGTTGCCGTCAACGGCAATGTAAGGATCAACACTGGTTCGGGTGATGACGGAGCTTACTTCAACGGCGGTTCCATCGCCGGAAGCCTCTTCGTCGACCTTGGCAACGGAAGCGACGAGACCTCCGTTAATTCGAACATCGTCGGAACGACGGATCTGAAACTAGGGGATGGTAACGACGGTTCGCACTTCGATGGAACTACCGGAAAACTGAGCGTTAACGCGGGTGCGGGCGACGATTACTTCCATTCCCACGGCTCGTTCACCGTGAACGCGACGAGCGGCACGACGAGCATCGACATGGGATCGGGAAATGACGACGTTTCTATTAACGGAACCAGTGCGCTCGTTAAGAATGCGCTGACGATTTCGATGGGCAAGGGAGTCAACTCCGTTCAACTTCTTAATACCGATGTGACGGGAGGGGCGCTGAAGATTTCGGGCGGAAACGATTTGGACGAAGTCTCGCTCAACACGGTAAACGTCAGTAGCACCGGCGCGGGAAGTCTGTCCGTGGATCTTGGCGAATACAACGGCAACTTGAGCTTGGATACCGTTAATGTCGCGAAGGACATTTCGGTCACGTCCGGCAAGGGCAACGACGGTGTTACCGCTACCGGGGTCACCGCGGATAAGCTGACCTTGAAACTCGGCAATGGTGATAACTACATCAACCTCGACACCGTCGCGAAAGTAGCCGGTACGACGGCGTTGACGAGCCTCATTATCGAGACCGGTTCCGGCCGCGACATTCTCGTGTTGAACAGTTTGTTGGCGACCACGGCGAATGTAAAAGTCGGCGACGGTGACAATACCGTTAACAGCACCGGCTCGACGTTCGGGAAGTTGACGTTCGTCTCCGGTAAGGGGACCGACCTTGTGAACCTCACGACTTTTGAGGCGGATACGGTGGACGTGAAGTTGGGCGCGGGCGACGATTTCGTCGTGGCGGCCACCTCGACGTTTAACACGTTGGTCAAGATCAACGGTGAAGGAGGAACCGACGTGCTGGATGCGCTCACGAACGGCAACTCCGGAGCGGCCCTCGCCGCACCGGTGCTGACCAGCATCACATTGATCTAAACGGAATTCTTCAGCACCCTCGGTTCGTTCTTCGTTGAGAGGGGGACCAGGGCCGTAAGAATTATCTTGTGACGGCCCGTGAACTTCTGAGTTCACGGGCCGTTTGCCTGTAGCTTTCGGCCTCGCGGTCCGTTTAAACGCTTAGGCGTCCGGACGGCATGATTTGCTCACCGTGCGGCTTCTGGTAGGGGGTTCCGCTTCGGTGGCGGCCGGAATTTCCTCCGACCAAGCGGCTATTCCTTTGGGGGCAACCAGGTCGGGTGGTATATTTGAGCTTGGTTTGAGCATGGACAGTGCATTGAGTATGCGAGCCGCTGGGCTCGCCCGTGGGTGACCCGAGCGAGAACGTCTATGACACTTTCCTCCTTGCATGCGGTTCCGGAAAACGCCGAAAGACAAGATCGCTTACGCGAATGGCTGGAAAGCCTCCGCGCTTTGGCGGAAAGCCCGATTGATGTGCGCCGCTTCTACGGCGAATGGCTGGTGCGCGTTTCCAAAGCGGTGGGGGGCGATACGGCCCGCGTCTGGTGCCTGGAACCTTCCGGACGATGGGAGCCCGCTCTAGCCCTCGGGGCACTTCGCCCGACGGAGGACGCCGACACCCAAGCTCGCCGCGAACAGCTGTTGAACGACGTGGCTAAAGGCGGCCAATCCGTCGCCACGCTCGTGACCCAGCTGAACGACGTCGCCAGCCTGCCAGACGGCGGCGCGCAGCCGACCGGTTCGGCATTTTGGCATCCGGTGACCGTGGCCGGTGCTTTACGCGGCGTCATCGAAGTGCGTGTGCCCGTAGTGACGCGCGCGGCCCAAGAGGGAATTCTCAAATTCATGGGGCAGGCCGGCGTGCTTGCCGAGCGCTTCCATTTGCTGGCCGACCGCCGCGAGTTGTCGGATATGGCGGCGCTCGCCGAACAAGAGCGGCGATTGTTCATCGCCGTGCATCGCCATCTCGAACTTAATCGAATGGCGCGTACTTTGGCCGACGACGGTCGCGCACTGACCGGCTGCGACCGCCTCACGGTCTTGGTTCGGCGCGGTCGCCGGCAGCGCGTCGTCGCCGTGAGCGCTCAGCAGGACGTTGATTCGCGCTCGGGAGTGGTACGCGCGCTCAGCGACCTCGCCACGCGCGCCATGCGACAGAAAAAGGACTTCACGTTTCCCGACCCCGAGCATGTGGTCGACGATGCGACGACGGAAGTGCTCGAGCGCTACGTCGACGAACACGACGTCAAGCGGGTCGTCGTCATGCCTGTGAAGTCGCCGGTCGAGAAGGATCGCCAGGGTCGCGACGTGCAGCGCATCATCGGAACGATCATCGCCGAATATTTCCGCGGCGCCGAAGTGTCGGTCCCGGATCAACGTCGATTGGAGACGGTTGTGCGTTGTGCATCGACGGCGATCGGCAACTCCGTGACGCACGAGTCGCTGTTCCTGCACGGGTTGTGGAAGCGCCTCGGTCGCGCGCACCGATTGGTTCTCGAGCCGGGAACTCGGCGGCGCACGGCGCTGATCGGAATAGCGCTGACCGCGGCCATTGCCGCGCTGGTGTTCGTTCCGATTGCCGACACTACCTACTGCCGAGGAACGTTGCAGCCCGCCGCTCGTCGTAACGTCTTTGCGCCGCTTGACGGGACCGTACGGCGGATGTTCGTCAAGCACGGCGACCGCGTAGTTAAGGGGCAGCCCCTCTTGGAATTGCGCAATACCGATCTTGATATCGCAGCCGCCGATATTGAAGGCCGGCGCACTTCGCTGGCCGAGCAGAAAATCTCCGTCGAGCGCGCTCTGTTGGACGATCGGGGCGAATTGCCTCCCCAAGAACGAGCTCGACTCTCGAGTGAACAGAGCCAAATTCGCGAGCAACTTCGATCGTTGTCTCGCCAAGCGGAACTATTTGCGGAAAAACGCCGTCACCTGACGGTTGTTAGCCCGGTCGACGGCGAAGTGACGACGTGGAACGCCGATCATCTGCTGGAGAATCGCCCGGTGCGGCAGGGGCAGGTGTTGCTGACGCTTGCGGCCGTGGGAGGCGATTGGGAGTTGGAACTCGCCGTGCCGGACGATCGGAGCGGTCGTGTGATTCGCGCGGCGGCCGACAATTCTTCGCCGCTCGTCGTGCGCTTCAGCCCTGCACTCGATCCCGCGTTGGTGCACGACGCCGAGGTGGTGGAAATCCAAAACTCGGCGGAACTTCGCGGCACGGAAGGAAGCACGGTTTTGGTGCGTGCGGCCGTCTCGCCGCAAGATGCGACAGAATGGCGCCCCGGCGCCGAAGTGGCCGCACAGATCCAATGCGGCACCCGATCGCTCGGCTATGTTTGGTCTCGCGACATAACGGATTTCTTCCGCGCCAAGGTTCTGTTCCGTTGGTTTTGAGAAACGTTCGCACCCCATGAAATCTTCTTTCTTAGGTCGTCTCGTCGGAGTTGTTCTCGGCGTGTTGTTGTGCTGCGGTCGCGCGCCCGTTGGGGCCGCCGAGCCGAGCGCAGCCGCCGACAAGACGACGACCGGAGTACTGCTGCAGCACTGCCTCGTTACGGCGATCGACGACATCCAAGTCCCCGCCTTGAGAACCGGTCGGCTCGTCAAGTTGCAGGCCAAGGAGGGGTCTCGCGTCGTCGCCGGCGATTTGCTGGCCCAAATCGATGATGAGGAATCGAATCTTCAGTTGCAGGCGGCCTCTTCGGAAAAGGCCGCTGCGCATAAAAAGGCCGATTCGCCGTTGGAAGAAAGGTTTGCCAAGGCCACGCTCGACGTTTCGGTCGCCGAGCACGAGGCGGCCGTGGAAGCGAATCGGAAATTTGCCAACAGCGTCTCAGATATCGAAGTGCTCAAATTGGAGCTGGCAACCAAGCAGGCGGCGCTTCGCGTCGACCTGAGCCGCTTCAACCGTGAAGTTCTGGAAGTCGAGCTCGGCACGACCGATGCGAAGGCTTCTCTGGCCGCGGCGGACGTTCGACTGCGCCGCGTCGAAGCTCCCTTGGCCGGCGAGGTTGCCGAAATTTTCGCGCGACCCGGCGAGTGGGTCGAGTCCGGTGCGCCGGTCGTGCGCGTCGTGCGCGTCGATCGTCTGCGTGTTGACGGGTTCATCAAGGTTCGCGACATGTTGCCGGGAGACGTGTTCGGCAAGCCGGTGAAGGTTGTCGTCGAACTCGCCGACGCCAAGCGTTTTGTCTTCGACGGAGTGGTCACCTTTGTGAGCCCGTTGATCGATGCCGGCAGCCAGTATCGCATTTGGGCCGAAGTAGAGAATCGTCAAGAACACGGCCAATGGCTGCTGCGTCCGGGCATGCAGGCCGAAATGACGATTGTCCGCTAGCGGCGCTCTCAACCTGCCAGCGTGCCGCCCTCCGTTGTTTCTCCGACCTCGCCGTTTCACGACTCCGTTTCGATGCGCACTTCCGATCGCCCTATTACCTTTCGTCGGCGGCCCGATCTGCAGATCGCGTCCCAGCGCTTCGGCGCCGAACGGTATTGGGTGATTCACGATCCGTTGTCGCTTAAGTTCACACGACTGCGCGACGACGAGTACGCCCTGTTCGAATTGCTCGACGGGGAGCATAGTCTTGACGACCTTGTGAACTTCTATGAGGCCCGTTTCGCGCCGCAGCGTTTGCATCCTGAAGAAGCGGCTCGCTTCGTGAATATGCTGCATAGCTCCGGCTTATTGCTGGCGGAACGCGCAGGTCAGGGAGAGTCGCTCCACGAGCGGAGCGAGAAGCGTCGTCGCGAAGAGTTTCGCAAACGCTGGCTGAGTCCGCTCGCCGTGCGATTCCGCGGCATCAATCCGGAAACGTTGTTTCAGGTGATGTATCCGTTCGTGCGCCCTTTCATGTCGCGCACGGCATTGGTCTGCGGCTGTTTGTTTATTCTTTCGGCGGTCGGGCTGGCCGCGGTTCAGTGGCGCACGCTTGCCGCCCGGCTACCGGACTTTCAAGCTTACTTTACGCCGACGAATATCCTGATCCTCATGGGAGTGTTGGGCGTCGTGAAGGTGCTGCATGAGTTCGGCCACGGCTTGACTTGCCTGCACTTCGGCGGCCGCTGCCATGAGTTGGGCGTGATGTTCTTGGTGTTTACGCCCTGCCTGTATTGCAACGTCAGCGACGCGTACCGGTTTCCGAACAAGTGGCATCGTGCGGCGGTCGGAGCGGCGGGCATTTACGTGGAATTGCTGCTCGCATCCGCCGCCATGTATCTCTGGTGGTATACCGAGCCGGGGCTCTTGAATCAGATCTGCCTCGGCGTCACGGCGCTTTGTTCCGTGAGCACGTTGATGTTCAACGGCAATCCGCTGATGCGTTATGACGGCTACTACATCCTCTGCGACGTCGTCGAAACACCGAACTTGGCGGAGCGCTCGGCGAGCGTACTGCGTGCGGGCTTCTTGCGATTCTTCGCCAAGAATTACGTCGAGGGAGACCCTTTTCTGCCGCGGCGTCACCGAGGTTGGTATGCGGCGTATGCCGTGGCGTCGACCGCGTACCGCGTGGCGGTGACCTGCGCTATCGTGATGCTCTTCATCGAGTTGGCGCGGCCCTACAAGCTGGAGAATGTCGCACGGCTCTTAGGTCTGGCGGCGGTCGTGTCGCTCATCGCACCGCCTATCCGTCGGTTTTTTTCCTTTATGAACGTACCCGGCCGCCGCCGCGATCTTCGCCTCGGACGCGCCGCTGCGGCGTCGGTAGTTTTGGCGTCGCTTATCGGCGTATTCTGCTTCGCGCCCCTTCCGCATCGCGTCGTCGGTCCGTTGGAGTTGCAGCCGTATCGACCCGAGCGGGTGTTCGTCGAGGTGCGCGGCGTGGTGGCCGAGGCCCCAGTGCGTTTCGGTCAAGAAGTTCACGCCGGCGACTTGCTGCTTCGCCTGAATAGTCCGGATTTGGAACTTGCCGTGGAAGAACTCGCGTCGGAACGCGATCGCCACCGTGCCCGGCTCGATTCGCTGCGGCTCGAACAATTTCAAAGTTCCACGGCGGCGGCGATTATTCCCCAGACCGAGCAGTTGCTCGCATCCGTGGAGACGCGGCTGAAAGAGAAAGAGAGAGAGCGGCAACGACTTACGCTGCGCGCGTCGCGTGACGGGGTGCTCTATCCCCCTTTCAACGTTCCGAAACCGCCGTCCGGCGACGAATTGCCGAATTGGTCGGGCCGGCCGTTGGATGCCGATAATATCGGTTCGACATTGGAGCCCGGCACGCTCATTGGGGAAGTGGCCGATCCGCGTGCATGGGACGCTTGGATCGTTATCGATCAGGAAGACGTCGAGTTTGTTCACGTCGGCGATCATGTGGACGTGCTGCTCGATTCGGCCCGCGATCTTCCGCTCCAAGGACGCATCGACGAGATTTCCGTCGGGGAGTTGGCCGAGTCGCCGCAGCGACTTTCGAACAAGGTCGGCGGCGAACTGGCTACGCAGCCCGGGTCTGGTCAGAGCGAACGGCCTGTTTCGACCGCGTATTCGGTGCGGGTGCGGCTCACGGATGAGAAGGGGCAATTTCGAGTCGGGTGGCGAGGTACGGCGAGGATTGATTTGGCGCCGGCAACGCTCGCCTCGCGGGTCGGTCGCTGGGCGGCGCGAACGTTCCACTTCCATCTGTAAACGGTTCGCCGCATGGTATGGTCGAGGCTTTCCCAGTGGCTGCGCCGCGTACGCCATCGGCGGATGGTGGCGGCCGTTCGCGCCCGCGAAGCCGCGCTGCAGTCTGTGAGCGAATCCGAATTGAGACGTCTGAGCGTCGCGCTGCGTGCGCAGATGTACGACGATTCCGTCGATTCTCGTCTGGTTTGTGAAGCCTTTGCGCTAATGAGCGAGGCCTGTCGTCGAACCGTCGGCCTCCGTCCGTACGACGTGCAATTGGTGGCCGCCGCCGCGTTGTGCGAGCGATGCGTCGTCGAGATGCAGACGGGCGAAGGCAAAACCCTTACGGCCGGACTACCGCTTTACTACTTCGGACTGCGCGGCGAAGGTGCGTGGCTGGCGACGAGCAATGATTATCTTGCCGAGCGCGACTCTGCCTGGCTGCGCCCGGCGTTTGCGTTGCTCGGCATTTCAGTCGGCGTGATTACTGCGTCGAGTCCCCCCGCCCGTCGCCGCTCGGCATACCATAGCGACGTAACGTACGGCACCGGTAAGGAATTTGGCTTCGACTTCCTGCGCGACCAGATGCACGCGGCGGAAGTCGGTGAAGAAGCGGCGCTGCAGAGCCCCGGCACGGTTCAGCGATCGCCGTTTTCGATGCTCGTCGACGAGGCGGATCAGGTTCTGCTCGACGACGCCGGAACGCCGCTGATCATCAGCGCCCCGCCGCGCAAACTCAGCACGTCGCCTGCGGCCCGATTTCGTTGGGCCGCGGCTTACGCGGAACAGTTCCAACTCGCCGAACATTACGGCTACGACGAAGAGACCAGACAGATTCAACTCACGACCGCCGGGCGGAAGCTCGTGCGCGAACTGCCTCAACCGGCGGGATTAGGGGCGCTCGGTTGGAACCATCTGTATGAAGACGTCGAGCGGGCGCTCTTGGCCCGTCGGAACTTTCGCCCCGGCGTGCACTACGTGGTAAAGGACGATGAGGTGCTGATCGTCGACGAGTTCACCGGGCGCATCGCCGACGGCCGCAAGTGGAGCAAAGGTTTGCACCAAGCCGTGGAAGCGCAAGAAGGGGTGACGATTCGCGACGGCGGCGGTACCGACGCGCGCGTGACCGTACAAGACTTCTTCCGGCGTTTTAAGCATTTGGCGGGTATGACCGGCACGGCCGCTACGTCGGCTCGCGAATTCGCCTCCATTTACAAGATGCCGACGTTCGTCGTGCCGACGCATCGCCCGTCGCAACGTCGCCGCTTGCCCACGCAGGTATATACGCGGGCCGACGCTAAGTGGCGCGCCCTCGCAATCGATGTCGCCGCGCTCTCGGAAGCCGGGCGGCCGGTACTCATCGGTACGCGATCAATTGGGGCCTCGGAAACGGTATCCCGGTATCTGCAGGAAGCGGGCGTGAACCACGTCGTCCTCAATGCTCGCGAGATCGCTCGCGAGGCCGCGATCGTCGCAGAAGCAGGCATTCGCGGGCGGGTCACGGTGGCGACGAATATGGCGGGGCGCGGAACCGATATCAAGCTCGGCGCAGGCGTTGCAGAGTTGGGCGGATTGCATGTGATTCTTACCGAACTGCACGAAGCGGCGCGCATCGATCGGCAGTTAGTCGGGCGCGGCGCACGGCAGGGGGATCCCGGCAGTTATCAGACCTTTCTATCGTTGGAAGACGAGCTCCTGAAAGAGGCGCTGGGCATCCGACGTTACGAGGCCTTGCTCAAGCGACATGCCGCTGAAGGCAAGCGACTCCCGCAGCGCTGGGAGAGGTTCTTTTCCCGCGCTCAGCAATTTGTGGAGCGGCGCCGCTTTCAACTACGCAAGCAGTTGTGCTTGTCGGAAGATCGTCGCGTCGAATCGGCGCGCACTTTAGGGCTGAATCCCTATCTCGATTTATTGAGCTAATGCAGCTTTCTTAAACGCCGGCCGGCGCGCATGGTCTTTGCCTATTCGAGTAGCGACGGATCGCCACCGGCCCGGCGTAAAAGTCTCACGGGACGGCCGGCCGCTACAACCGTTACCACCGTCATGGAGTTGGCAAGCGGCGTTAATCTGTCGCAATCACGCCCGATTGCACGTCGTTACAGATTGCCTGAAAATAAATCTCTACGGAACCGCCAGTTCTTAACTAGCGTGTATATTTTCTCAACGCCGCTCTTCCCCATGCGGTGGAATCCTTAAAACGAGGACCTTTCACGTGGCCAAGAAAATCGAAGACGCTCAGCTGACGATGGAACGCCGTGGTAACGATCGCCGTAAGTCTGATGATCGCCGCAAGGCTTCCATGCCCGTCGATGTCGAGCGCCGCACCGGTCCGCGTCGCGAGAAGGTAAGCCGCCGCCGTCAAATCGATCCGACGACTTGCGAACGGGATTACACCGACGCCGAAGTCGAATTCATGAGCGCCTTAGACCAATACAAGCGGAAGAACGGCCGCATGTTCCCGACCTGCAGCGAGATCCTCGAAGTGATTCGCGACCTCGGATACATCAAGGCCCTGTCCGCCCCCGTGAGCTTGAACCCGGAGCAAGCCGCGGACGTGTCGGCTTCGGACGCCGCCGCCCAATAACGAGCCAAGACCATTCGCGATTCATGGGCATGCCGGCGTGAGTTGCCGGCAACGCCTCCGCCGAAAAGTTCAGCCGTGGGAGCCTACTTGGGTTCCCGCGGCTGTTTTCTTTGTTACTCCCTCGTAAGCGGACCGCTGCTACGCTTGCGGCTACTCGCATTGAGCTTGCGACGAATCTGCACGGCCGGTACTATCCCGCCGCCTTTTAGGGCCGCGATGCGCGCCCTGCAATCCCGTGCACTTCTCGGGCTGACGGTCCGTGAAACCATTTGATACCGCCGCACATGTCCACGTCGCTCGCCCTGCGCGAGCGTCAGTGCGTTGGAGTGCGCTGCTTCTGGTCGTCGCCTTCGCGGGTTGCCAATACACGGCGCGCGGGCAGAACGCTCAGGGCGTCGCACTTTTCCAGACGGGCCAGTATCAGCAGTCGGCGCCGTATTTTCAGGAAGCCCTGAAAAAGGATCCGACGAACGCCGACGCTTACTACAACCTGGCATCGGCCTACTATCAAGTCGGCAAGCTGAATCGTAGTTCGACCGAGCTCGATCAGGCCGAAGTGCTTTATAACAAGTGCCTCGACTACAACCCGAACCATCAAGAATGTTACCGCTCCCTGGCCGTGTTGCTGGTTGATAAGAATCAGCCGGACAAGGCTCAGCGGCTGTTGGAAGGCTGGTACGCGCAGAATCCGACGAACCCCGGCGCAAAAATCGAACTTGCTCGGCTCCGTGAAGAATTCGGAGATCGCCAAGGGGCCAAGGACTATTTGCAACAGGCCCTCACGATTGATGCCTACGAACCACGCGCCCTCGCGGCGCTGGGGCGCATCCAAGAGAGTGAGGGGAACGCGGCGCAAGCCTTGGCGAACTACCAACGTTCGCTCTACAAGAACCAGTTCCAACCGGAACTGGCTTCGCGCGTTGCCTCGCTGCAAACGGCCGTGAATGCGGCCGGACAAGGCACGCCTCCGGGCGGTACCCGCACCGTAGTTGCGCCCCCCAACACGATTCGCTAGCGTGTCGGCGGCATCTTTCGCAAATCGTCCCCATTCGGGAAATTGCGTCCCCGGCTAAGCGTCTCCGCCATACTTCGGACGGGAATTCCGCGTTTTTCCGCGTCGGCAACGTCCTTGAAACTTTTTCCCGCGAACCCTATCCTTCGGGTTTCTCCCAGGCGGCCGATTGTCGTTCTGTTCCGCCGGAAACCTCTAGCAACCGAAGTCGCCGCCATGCCCCGCATCATCGTTCTCGACACGATCGCCGAAGAAGGTCTCACGCTCCTGAAGAATGCCCCGGGCATTCAGTTTGAGGTGCGCACCGGGTTGAAAGACGTGGCGAAGCTCCGCGAAGCGCTGAACGAATTCGACGGCGCCATCCTTCGCAGCGGCGTGAAAATTACGGCCGAGGCATTAGAAGGGAACAAGCGGCTCAAGGCGATCGTCCGTGCGGGCGTCGGCACCGACAACATCGATACGATCGCCGCCAAGCGGCTCGGCATCGTCGTCATGAATACTCCGGCCGGCAACACCATCAGCACGGCCGAGCACGCCATCGCCTTGATGCTCGCCCTGTCGCGCAACGTGGCCCCGGCCTATCAAAGTCTTATCGAAGGGAAGTGGGATCGCAACAAGTACATGGGTGCGCAATTGGCCGGGAAGACGATCGGCGTCGTCGGCCTCGGACGTATCGGCCTGACCGTCGCCGCGCGTGCCCGAGCGATGGAAATGCGCGTCTTGGGCTATGATCCTTTCCTTACCAAAGAACGGGCCACGCAACTCGGCATCGAACTCTATGCCACCGTTCCCGAGATGCTGCCGCATTGCGATTACGTCACCGTGCATACGCCGCTGACGCCTGAAACCAAAGGCCTCGTCGGCAAAAAAGAACTTGCGATTCTTAAGAAGGGGGTGCGGCTCATTAACTGCGCTCGCGGCGGGATCTACGACGAAGATGCCTTGGTCGAAGGGCTCAAGAGCGGGCAAATCGCGGGCGTCGCACTGGATGTCTTTGCGACGGAGCCCTGCACGCAACACCCGCTATTCGGCATGCCCGGCGTCTTGTGCACGCCGCACCTCGGGGCAAGCACCGAAGAGGCACAAACGCAGGTCGCCGTCGAGGGGTGCCAATTGCTGACCGATTATCTGTCGACTGGCGCCATTCGTTGCGCCGTAAACATGTCGACGATTGATCCGGCAAAGCTCGACGCCGTGCGCGGCTACCTAAATCTCGGTTACCGGCTCGGCGTGATGCTCGCGCAACTTGCCGAAAAGCCGGCCAAGGGTTGCAAGCTCACTTACCGGGGCGAAGTCGCTGGGCAAGAAACGAAGCTCATTACGTCGGCCTTCGCAGCGGGGTTGCTCGAACACGCGATGGACAACCAAGCGAACATCGTAAACGCCGATATCCTGCTGAAAGAACGGGGCATCGAACTCGTCGAGCAGAGCCGCACCGATATGGGGGCTTTTAGCTCCGTCATCGTCGCGGAACTTACGACCGAAGACCAAACGCATAAGGTTGCCGCCACGGTGTTGGGGCACGGCATGGCGCGGCTCGTGCAATTGGGTGATTTCCGCCTGGAGTCGTACCTCGACGGCATCATGCTCGTATTCAAGCACAAGGACGTGCCGGGCATAATCGGCAAGGTCGGCACCGTGTTCGGTAAGCACGGCGTGAATATCGCCCAGATGACCGTCGGCCGCGAAGAACCGGGAGGCGAAGCCGTCGGGATCTTGAACCTCGACAATCGTCCGAGCGCCGAGGCGCTCAAGGAAGTCGCCGACAATCCGGCTATCATCAGCGTCAAGGTTATCGAACTGCCCGCCGCCGGGTATTTGCCGGCATGGCTCTTGGGCACGAGCGCGGGCTAAAAACTTGCCGCGCTCGTCATTACCGGCATCTTCGGAATTCACGTCTGCGTGGTTCCCGAAGTCGCGCTGCGCATACCGCAAACTGACCGTCCTATCGGCTAATTGCGGTGTAGATATCAAGGGGCCTTGTTGTGCCGCGGCGAGTCGCCGACGCGCGGGCGCTGCTCGGTTCCCATGTTCCTTCCTCTCCCTCCTGCTATTGGAAGGTTTGGCTTATGGTGGATGCCCAGCTTGTTGATCGTGCTCGCACGGCGCTGGAACGGAGCCCGCACTTGGCTCGGAAGCAATTGCGGCTGGAAGCTCGCCAAGGAAGGATCATTCTGCGAGGGACGGTCGCTTCTTATTATCAGAAGCAAATGGCCCAAGAAACGTTGCGCAAGATCGACGGCGTGGAAGAGATTGAAAATCACCTGCAAGTGCATTGGGGCTAACAGCCTCCCTGCCCTGCACGTCTTGTTATCTGCCGAGCCCTGTAACGAAAGTTGCGGGGCTCTTTTCGTTGGTGTCGCCGCGGTTTCACACGTGCGGCAATTCTCTACTAGCCGGAAAAATCGGCTTGCCGTCGCGTATGCGCGGTTCCGAGATACCCTGGCGAGGTATAATTCACCGATCGATGACGCTTGTTCGTCCTCGCAAATTCTTGACTTCTTGACCGCCGATCCGATGCCCATTTTAGATTACGAACCCGACCTCTTTCCGGCCGACCTGCTGGAATCGCCGAAACTCGGCCAGGAAGCGTCGCGTTGTTGGTGGACGTTCTACTTGCGCGCCCGGCAAGAGAAGCAGTTCATGCGTCGGCTCCGTACGTTAGGAATCGCCCACTACGGCCCGGTCGTCACCAAACGCTCACGCTCCCCTTCGGGGCGCGAAAGGGTCTCGCACGCGCCGCTGTTCTCCGGTTACGTCTTCATGTACGGCGACGACGAGCATCGCCGCTCGGCCCTGACCACGAACTGCGTCAGCCGCTGTATCGAAGTGCCGGACGGCGGCGAATTGTGGCACGATCTGCGCAACCTGCGCAGCCTCATCGCCGGAGGCGCAGCGGTGACGCTCGAAGCAAAGCTCGAAGCCGGCACGCCGGTCCGCATTCGTACCGGGCCGTTTCGCGAACTGGAAGGAATCGTGATTTCGCGGCGGGGCGTGTCGCGCTTGCTGGTAGCCGTTCGCTTCTTGCAGCAAGGGGCATCGGTCGAACTCGGCGACTACGAAGTCGAACGCATTTAGCGTGGGAGTTCGCGTTCGCCGCCGTTTATCGGCCGAGCCGTTACGCTCGTCCAAGGCAACCCTTTTCGCGCGGACGCGAACAGTTTACAGTTGAGCGCCTTGGCACTCCGACTGAGACTGCGAGCTATGTGGCATACTGCGAAACGACTCTCCTTGGGAGTGACGCTGATCGTTGTGGCGGCGGCAATTCTCTTGCTGTCGGATCCGCCGCGGCGCACGTCTTCGACGACCAATAACGAAGGCAGGATATTTCGCGTCGCCGTCCTGCAGATGGCTTCGCAGCCGATCATGGAAGATGGCGCTCGGGGAGTGATTGACGGCCTCCGCGAGCACGGCTTTGCCGAAGATCACAATCTATCGATCAAGCGGTTTAACGCCGAGGGGGACACGGCGACCGTCAACGCAATGGCGCAAGAGCTGACCGGGGGCGCCTACGACTTGGTCGTCACGCTCAGCACCCCTTGTCTGCAGGCGGTCGCGAACGCCAACAAGCAGCGACAGGTGCCCCACGTGTTCGGCATGGTGACCGATCCGCGGCAGTCGGGCGTGGGAATCGGCGCCGGGCCGCTCGATCATCCGCCCTACATGACGGGACTCGGCACGATGCAGCCCGTCGCCCAATCGTTGCGAATGGCGAAGGAGATCTTTCCGGGCCTCGCACGCGTCGGGATCGTTTGGAATCCGGCCGAGGTCAATTCGGAGATCAATACACGCCTGGCTCGCGATGCTTGCCTTGACCTGAAGGTTGAACTGCTGGAAGCGAATGCCGAGAGCACGGCCGCCGTGAAAGAGGCCGTGGCGTCCTTAGTGGGGCGCGAGGTCGAGGCCCTGTGGATCGGGGGCGACGTCACGGTCCTGGCCGCCGTCGACGTCGTCGTGCGTGCGGCCAAGCAGGCGCGTATTCCCGTGGTCACTTGCATTCCCGGCAACGCGGCAAAAGGAACGTTGTTCGATCTCGGCGCCAACTACTACGAAGTCGGTCGGGAAACCGGCCAACTGGCGGCGCGTGCCTTGGCGGGCGAGAGCATCGCACAGATCCCGGTGAAGCTGTCTGTTCCTCCAAAGCTGCTGTTGAACCAAACCGTATTGTCGGGCCTGCGCGACCCTTGGAAGATTCCGGCCGAACTCCTAGCCAAGGCCGACACCGTGTTCGACGCCCAAGGGCAACACGATCGTGCCCCCGCTGCGAGCGCTTCGCGCGCCTCGATGTCGCCGGCCAAGAAGCTTTGGAACATTCAGGTTCTCGGCTATGTGAATACGCTCGATATCGAAGACTCGCAGCGCGGATTGGTCGACGGCCTGAAGAAGGCCGGGCTCGTCGAAGGGGCCGACTTTCAGATTCAGTTTTCCAATGCGCAAGGAGATATGGCGACGCTCAACACGCTCGTCGATTCGGCGCTTTCGCGGCACGTCGACTTGCTGGTGACGATTTCGACGCAAGCCTTGCAAGCGACGACGCGCCGTGCGAAGGATACGCCTTTGGTGTTCACGATGGTCGCTAATCCGTTTTTGGCCGGTGTCGCCACGAGCGACGAAGTGCACCTTCCGCAACTCACCGGTGCTTACGGCGCTAACGATGTCGACGCGATGATGCCGATCATTCGCCGGCTGATGCCCCAGGCGCGCAAGCTTGGAACGCTGTACGCTCCGGCGGAGACGAACTCGGCCTATTCCTATGAACTGCTGGTAAAAGCCGCAGCGAAAGCGGGATACGAGTTGGTGTCGTTGCCGATCAACTCTCCGTCCGACGTGCCCGACGCCGCGGATTCGTTGTGCGGCCAAGGGATCGACTTGGTTTGCTTGTCGAACTCCAATCTGGCCGGGTCGAGCTTTCCGAGCATTGCTAAGGCTGCGCAACGAGCGAAGGTACCCGTATTCGGCTTCCTTGGCGCAATTGCGCCGCAAGGCGCCGCCGTCGTGCTCTCGCGCGACTATTACGATATGGCGCTCGATGCCGGACAATTGGCGGCGCGCGTCATTCGAGGGGAGGCGCCGTTCAAGATTCCTCTGCATCAAGCGCAGAAGAATCGATTGTTGGTGAATCCCGCCGCCGCCGCGGCTTGCGGGCTCAAGTTGCCGGAGAGTTTCATTCAAACCGCCGACGAAGTTGTGAAGTAATTCCGTTCTCCACGATGCGAAGTGTGAGTCGCCGACGTCGATAACCTATGCAGATCACCATCCAAACCGTCGACGACCACGTGGAGATGCGCGTCGAAGGGCGGCTCGATAATGAGTCGGCCGAACATCTGACCGCGGCTGTTAATGATGCCGTGCGCCAGGGGCAACACTCCGTCGTCATGCATTTGGACGAAGTGAAGTACGTCAGCTCCGCGGGACTTGGGGCGTTGGTGCGTGCGTACAAGCAGTTCAAGGCCGTACGCGGATTCTTCGGCGTCGGCTCCGCTTCGCCGGAGGTCGCCGAGACGATTCGCCTGACCGGGCTTGCCAATCTGTTGATGTGTAAACTCGACTCGGTGCAGAAAGCGATTCCGAGTCACGATGTCACGGTCATGCCGACGTTTCGCGTCGCGACGGCGGCCGACATGGAGTTCGAGATCTACGATCTCGCGCCGGGGGCGAAGTTGGAATGCCGCACGTACGGCGACCCGCGTCGTGTTGAAGCCGGTTATTCGCGAGACGACTGTCGAGCTATCCCCTGTCCGGTCGATATGCTCGGCTTAGGGCTCGGCGCGTTCGGTCGCGACTTCGCCGAATGCTCGCCGCACTTCGGTGAGTTTCTTGCAGTCGCGGGAAGTGTTGCCCAGCAGCCGCCGCAGGGGTTGGATAAGCCCGACTATCAGTTGATTGCAGGCGATTACGTTCCCGACGTCCAAATGCTTTACGGGCTGACTTGTTCGGGAACGCCGGCACAGATGATCCGGTTCGAGTCGGTCAACGCAGTGCACCGCGTGCGGTTTTCCGAGTTGGTGGAACAATGTCTCGCTCAGGTTGACGAGCCTCAGGCTGCGCTGGTGTTCTTGGCGGAGTCGGCCGGGTTGGTCGGCGCCCGACTGCAACGCTCACCGGCCGCCGCGGAGGAGTCAAGCAGCGCGCGGCTCATGCATCCGGAAATTCGCCGCTGGTTGTCGTTCACGCCGGAACGGACCTACCCACGCACGTTGGCGCTAGTCGTCGGCGTTGCGTCGCGCGGCGTGCCTTGTGGTGAAGCTGCCGCGTTGGCGCCGCTGTTGCGTCCGCTGCGACCGCAGGAAGACGTTTGGGGACACTTTCACGCCGCGGTGTTTACTTACCGGCCGTTTAAAAAACGCAAGCTCGATCTGAAGGAGACCGTCGCATCGCTGTATGAGAACGAGAATCTCCAGTGCGTATTGCATCTGCTGAATGATGACCGCGAGATCTCCGGCGGCGGCGAAAGCGAGTTTGTCAGCGGCGCCTGCTGGCTTGGGCCGATCCGTTCCGTAGTCGCCGAGGAGGGCCGGTAAAATGACGCTCCTCGTCGGCGCATTTACCATGGGGTTGGTGCTCTCACTCCTGGCGTTGGGAGTGTTGATCAGCTTTCGCATTCTCACGTTTCGTGATCTTACGGTCGACGGCTCGATCACGCTCGGCGGCTCCATGGCGGCGATTCTCATCGTCAACGGCGTCAACCCTTGGTTGGCCACGGCCGCCGCTTGTTTGGCCGGCGCCGCGGCGGGGGCGACGACCGGCGTGCTCGCTACACGCTGCGGCATCAACGGTCTGCTGGCCGGCATTCTCGTGATGACCGCGCTTTACTCAGTGAATTTGCGAGTCATGGGGCGCGCGAATCTGCCCCTGCCGGAACATACCATCGTCGAACAAGCGGCGAGCTTGGCCTCGCCCGGAGCGAGTTGGAGCATCGGCCGTTGGGACCTCCCGGTGCAAGACGTCTTGGTCGACGTCACGATGGCAGGCATCATTGCGCTGGTCGGCGCAGCCATGTACGCCTTCTTCCGTACGAACCTCGGTTTGGCCATGCGCGCCGTCGGCGACAATGAACAAATGATCCGCGCCTTGGGCGTCGATACCGGCTGGATGACGACGTTTGGGCTCGCGCTTTCCAACGCGCTTGTGGCGCTGGCCGGGGCACTACTCGTGCAGTATCAGGGCTTTGCCGACGTGCAGATGGGGATCGGCATGGTCGTGTGGGGATTCGCCAGCGTCATCATCGGCGAATCGCTCGTAGGCTCCCGACAAGTCGGCCTCCTAATCGTCGGTGCCGTCATGGGGTCGATTCTCTTTCGATTGTTGGTGGCGATCGCATTACGTTGGGGGTTGAACGCCAACGATCTGAAGCTGGTGACGGCGTTGTTTGTATTCGCGGCGCTCGTGCTGCCCAATGTCCTGGGAAAACTACAAGCACAAAGGTCCCGGAAATTGTAAAGACGGTCGGCCCCGCCTAAATTTCATGCTGAATATCCACGACATCGCGAAGACGTTTCATCCGGGCACCGCCAACGAGGTGCGCGCGCTTCAAGGGGTCGATCTGACGATCGACGACGGATCGTTCGTCATCGTCATCGGCACTAACGGCTCGGGTAAGTCGACGTTGTTGAATGCGGTGGCCGGTTCGTTTTTGGTCGATCGCGGACGAATTGAATTGCGCGGTCGCGACGTCACGCGCTGGCCCGAGCATCGCCGCGCGCAACTCATCGGGAGAGTATTTCAAAATCCCTTTGCAGGCACGGCTCCATCGATGACCGTGGCGGAAAACTTGGCGATGGCCGGTAAACGCGGACAGGTACGCGGCCTTGGGCGCGCGCTCAGTTCTTCGATGAAGGCAACGTTTCACGATGATATTCGGCACATGGGGCTCGGCTTGGAAGGACGACTCGACAACGCCATCGGCAGCCTTTCCGGCGGCCAGCGACAGTCGATCACCCTGCTGATGGCTACGCTGCGTAAGCCTGATCTGCTATTGCTCGATGAACATACTGCGGCGCTCGATCCAAAAAGCGCCGATCAGGTAATTCGGCTGACGGACGAAGTCATCCGCCGTGACCGGCTTACCACGCTCATGGTCACGCATTCGATGCATCAAGCGGCACACCTTGGCGATCGCCTGATCATGATGGTGCGCGGACGCGTGCTTCACGATATTCGCGGCGTAGAGAAGCAACGCCTGACGCCCGAAGACCTTCTCGCCAGATTTGAGGAGGTGCGTCGCGCGGAATTGCTCGACGAGACCGCGGCGGAAATGCTCCGTCGGCAGTACGTCTAGCGTCGCTGGCGGCGCGCGGCCGCTCCACGTCAATTACGAAGTTCGGCGCCGGCGGGTACGACAGTGCCGGCGTCCGTCGGAAGCGGCCCGCCGTCGGCCTTGGGGAGAGCTTGCGGAACGTCGCGCACGTATTGGTGACAGTTGACGCACGTCGAAGTCAGGTACTGGTAGGTGAAAAGCGCCCCCTCCAGGTTCTCTTCTTCCGCGAGATGCACGAGCTTTTCCGACAATCGCCGAAATTCCGCGCTGTAGTGGTCGTAGACGGCGTCGCGCTTCGATGTGCTCCAGTGCTCGATGTCGCGGAGTTGACGAGCGCCGCGGCCGATGAGGTCGCAATCGCCGGCCATCAATCCTTCGAGCGCTTGTTGCGACGCCGCGAGTTTGGCCCGCATGAGAATCGCATCTTCGTTAGGTCGGGCGGCGGGATCCGCTGCGCCGAGTTGCCACGTTGTGATTAGTGCGCCGGCGATCAGCGTTCCGACGAACAAATACGTTCCCGTTTTCATGAGGGATCCTTCCCGGACCGTTTCTCGTTCCTGTGCGTGAGCATCTGGAACCGCTCCAGGCTCGCAGCGGAGGTCAATGTAGCACCGCCCCCCTACGTCGCGCCTAGGGCGGAATGTGTCGGTGGGGTCGCCGGCGTTGCCGGCCAACCGGCTTCCATGGCCCGCCGGGCATTTCTTTGCTATACCTCGTCTCCGCACGGAATCAACGGAATCAAGCGTGCGACGATTTGCATCGCACCGGCGACGTCCTTCGAGATGATGTCTTTCATGCGCCGACTACTGCTAGAACTGCTGCCCGGCTTGCCACGTCGGCTGACGTTGCTCGGCATCGCGCAGCTCACGGCCACCGCCGCCGAGATGGCATTCATCGGTCTGACCGTCCGGCTCATTGCATCTCTCGGTAGTTCCGCCCCGTCGACCGGTGTGTTCCGGGCCGCGAATTTATTAGGCAGTGCGATGTCGCTTACGCCGGCGTCGGCTTTGTCAGTGGCCGGCCTGCTATTGATAGTGCGGTTGGCGGCTCAATCTTGCGGCGTCGGGCTGTGGGCCTACGGCGTCGAAGCCTATGAACGGCAACATCGCGGCCGACTCTTGGCAAGCCTCTTGCGCGCCGAATGGAGCCGTCAGAGCCGGGAGCCGGTCGGTCGAATGCAGCAGATGCTCACGCACCACGCGGAGTGCATTAGCAAGGCGTTCACTGCGCTGGCCTGGAGTTGGATTCATGTAATCACCGCCGCAGTGCTGCTGGCCGGCGCGCTCTACGCGCAACCATGGATCGCCGTCGGCGGCGCGGCGCTGCTGGCCGGGTTTCAAGCGTTGCTCAAGCCGTTGGCGAAGCGAAGTCGCGCAGCTGCGGCGCTTCGTGCTCAGGCGCTGGGGCGCTACGTTCACCTAATCGGCCAATCACTCGGCCTATTACGCGAGCTACGGGTTTTCAACGTGGCGGAGTTGTTGGAAGTTCGGGCCCAGGCGTCGGCTGCCGAGGTCGGTGTGACGCGCCGCGTTCAGAATATCATCGGCTCAACGTTGCCGGCTTTGCATCAAACGGCGGCAGGTTTTCTCTTGGTCGGAGGACTTGGGTGGGCCTACGCCGATGGCGCCGCGGGAGCGGCGGCGGTCGTCAGCCTGGCGCTCTTGTTGCGAGCCGCGACGGCCGCCCAGCATCTGCATTCGACATTGCACCAGCTTCAAGACGTCCGGCCGTTCTTGGAAGAAGTCGTCCGGTCGGTTGCGGAGAACGACGCAGCCGCGGCGCCTTGCGGCGGCGAACCCCTTCCGCAGATCGAAACCATTCGCCTGCAAGGCGCGGCATTCGCCTACGACGACGCGCCGACGCTGCTAAAAGATGTGCACTTTTCAGCGCGGCGCGGCGAAGTGGTCGCCGTTGTGGGGGCCTCCGGATGCGGTAAGTCGACTTTGGCTCATCTTTTGGTCCGATTACTCACGCCCACCTCGGGCCGGCTGCTCGTCAACGATCGGTCCGCAGAGTCGTTTGCCGCCGCTGCTTGGTATCGACGCGTCGCCTTCTTGCCGCAAGAGCCCGGGCTTTTTCACGACACGATCGCCGAGTGCGTTCGCTTCGGCCGCGCGGACATTACCGACGCCGCAGTGCACCGCAGCATCCATGCAGCGGGCTTGCAGGAAGATGTGGCCGGAATGCCCGCCGGATTGCAGACGCTTGTCGGCGAGCGCGGCACGTCATTGTCTTTCGGTCAGCGACAACGTGTTTGTTTGGCGAGGGCCTTGGCGGGAGAGCCCGATTTGTTGGTGCTCGACGAGCCGACGGCGGCCCTCGACTACGAATCAGAAGAGCGCTTCGTTCGCACCTTGGAGAACTTACGCGGCGAGATGCTGGTCGTCGTCGTGACGCACCGCCCTGCTCTGCTGCGGGTCTGTGATCGCGTCGTTGAAATTGAGAACGGTCGACTAAGTCCGGCTCAGTCGCCGCGGATGGGGCTTGCGCTCTCGTCGGCCGCCGCCTAGCAGAAGTCGTGAGTTTCGTCGGCCATTGCCAAACGAAAGCAGCCCGGCAAGCACGAGGCTTACCGAGCCGTCGATTCGTTCCGAAGAGAGAATGGGGCCGCCGACTACTGGACTAGCTTCAGCGGTCGATCGGCCGCCACTTGCGCGAACACCGCCTCGAGTTGGGCTTTCACCTGGGCGATCGGTTGACCGCCGGGCACGACGAACGCCGCGCCGCCGGTAATGTCGGCGACTTGTTGCATCAACGCCGTGTCGGCATAGGCCCCCAGCGCGATAGTCACGATCGGAATTTTTGCGTTCGCGGCGAGTTGGGCCTCGTTAAGGACCGCATTTTTATCGCTGGTCGAATTCCCGCTGGGCATGTTCACCACGCCGTCGGTCATCAGGAGCATCATCTTTTTAGCTCCGACGCGAGCGTTGTTTTGCAGGTCGACACGCGCCTTGGTCATGCCCGCCGAGATATTGGTACCGCCGATGTAATGCCCGGCTTGGCGGTTACGCGTGACGTTCGAAATCAGCGTATAGGTTTTGGTGAGGGTTTGCTCCAAAATGGCCGTGCCGTCGCTGTAGGTGTAAATTGACACGCTGACGCGATCATCGGTGCTGTGGGCGGTGAGGTACGAGAGGAACACGTCGACCGCGTCCTTCAATGCGGTCACCGGTTGCTCGCTGACATTGTCGAGGCCCGGCGTGTCATACGCTCCGCAACGCTTTTCTAAGATGTAGTTCAGCCACGTTAGGTAGCCGTACTTATTGCGATAGCCGGCGGAATAAATGTCGTTGTCCGTCTGGACATAGTCGACGTATTCGCTCCAGGAGCCGCCTGGATAAGGGTACGCGACCTTGTCGAGTTTGAAGTTCTTAATGACGTTACTGTTGTTCGTGCTGCTGTTTCCGAAGGTGACCGGTGCGAACGTCAATGTCCCATATACCGGCGAGCCGAGTTCCTGATAGATCTGAAGTAGATTTGCTTCGATCGCCGATTGACCGAGCAGATTGATGTTGCGGAATTGGCTGTCGTACGCCATCGAGCCGGAATAGTCGAGTACCATACCGATATCGCGCGGTTGGTACGTGGCGATCGAAGTGCCTCGAACGCTAAAGTTCGAGCTCCCGATGGCGTTGCCGAAAAAGAGCGGTTGCTGATTGGCGTTCGCTATAACACGAATGGCATTCGGGCTGTTGTTCGTGACGGTAAACGTCCGGTTGTTGGTGTCCCAGAACCCGTATTCCATCGTCGCGTTGGAAGTGTTGAGCGGGTTGCCGGCAACTTTGTTGGCCACAAGGAAGTTCTGGGCTTCCGTCGTAGCGGCGGCAGTTCCGTTGATCAGCGCGCCGGCACCCGCGTAAGCGGCCGAGTCGGTGGCGCGTTGGATCTCCGTCTTGGCGTTGGCGATGTAGCCGATGTCGACCGCGAAAGCGATCATACCGAGTAGGAACACGAGCAAGATGGCGGTCAGCACGATGATAATGCCGCGTCGCTGTGGCCGCGAGCGGCGACGCCGTACCGAAGCGCCTGCAATAAGAAGGCTGGTCATGGCGATACCTAGAGGGACGGATGGGTGTGAAGCAAAGGTGTGAGCCTACCGACCGGACCGCGCAGCGATCCTCAACGTAAACGTAGGTCGAAATCCACAATCGGGCAAAAAACTTTGTTGGAGACGGCTTTTTGCGACCTATTCTTCGGTGGAGACCAGCGGGCGATTCCCTAGTGGTAACGGTTGTATCGGCCGTGCACCGACAAGCGATATTCGCTTGTTTCGCGGATCGTCGCACGATTGTCTGCCGCCGCCGCACGTATTTCGTACTCACAAGAGCTCAAGACCATGCATCGAATTCCTGGTTTGAATCGCCTGGGCTTTGCCTTTCGGATATCGGTCGTCGCCGTCGTCTCGGCGGAGGCGACGTTGATTGCGCTGAACCCGAGCCAAGCGGAGGAAGCCGCGCCGAGCAAGCCCCCTGCTCCGCTCACGCGAAAAACCATCGAAGAGATCGTGAGTCGAAATCTGCGCAACGATCCGCTCTATATGCCGGGCGATGCGATCTGCCAAAGCGATGTCGAACCGATTTTCAACGAACTGATCGAACGCGGCTATCGTTCGGCCGATAACGAAGGGCTTTACGATTCGTTTCTCTCGGCGAACGACAAGTTCATCAAGTCCATGCGCACTCCGGAAGGACGCATGTTCATGCGCAGCGTGGCGAAGTTGCCGGGAGCGTACGATCGGCTCGAACGCCTCTCGTGGAGCAGCACGGGCCGGGCGTTATTGGAGGAAATGATCGCTTCCGGTGAAGGTAGGAAGGCCGTAGAGCACATTCTGTCGGACGAGGGAGCGAAGCTTGTGGAGGGACTTCTCGCCAAAGATCCCCGTGGGCAAAACTTCCGACTTCCCACTGGAAAGGTTCATACTGCGAATGAACTTATTGACCATTTGTGCGAGATCTATTTGAAGCCGTCGAAGGAATAAACTTCCCAGGGCGTCGACGATCCATCGATTCGCAATCCCGACGATTGATGTCCCTCTAAAAGCGGTGGTCGGGGCTAGCGAAGGAAGTCACCTGGCACTTCCTTCACGCGATCCGGTAAATTGTCTGTTTGAGGACTCTCGTGAGCCGTGCCTGACATGGTTTGCGCAGGCGATAATCGTGACCTGCGGCGGGCATCAGCCGCCGGCCTCGCCCCTTTCGTCGACGAGCAAACTATTGAGGCAAGCGTGTACCGTCTTTATTGGCGACTTGCGCGACTAATCTTCGTAGTGTGGCGTTTTCAAACACTGCACATCGTTAAATGTCTCATGCGCGGCAGTCCCTCGCCTTGCATAGCGCAGAGGCCGTTTGCAGGCGCAGAACTGTACGTCGACGTATCGCGTTCCACGGCTCAAGGCTCGCTCTATCTGGAAGGCGAACGCTTTGTCGGTGAGCGATTCCTATTGAAGGAATTGGTGAAGCCCGGCATGAGAATCGTTGACGTCGGCGCGAACGTCGGTTGTTATGTCCTGATGCTGCGCCAAATGGGCGGAGATGCTTGCGACATTATCGCGATTGAACCGTCGCCGGAAAACCTGCCGGAACTGCGGGCGAACATTGCGAACAATCGTTGGGACAACGTGCGTCTTGTTGAAGCTGCCGTTGGCGCTGAGGCCGGGAATGTCGCTTTCCTTTCGGGAATCAACGGCGGAGTCGCGGACGAAGGTGCTTACACCGTGCCGATCGTTACTCTAGACACGCTGCTAAAAAGCCGTGTCGACTTCCTGAAAATTGATGTGGAAGGGTTCGAAGGGTATGCCCTCCAAGGAGCAATCGAGGTTTTAAAACGAGACCGCCCCGTTTTGTTCTTGGAGTTCCATCCGCATTTGGTTGGAAAGTTCGGCCACTCCTTTGAGACGATGCGATCGATTTTGGCGCCAATCTATGGTTTGTCGAATATCGAGTGTTACGCAGTTCGTCGCTCGCCGTCGTTGATCAAGAAAGTCGCGGAACGTTACTTCCACGCCGATCCGGTGGTTAGATCAGAGCGGCCCTTTGTCGATTCAGACGCCCTAGGGACATGCTGGATCGTGTGCACGCGCGCCACTTGTTCCCCGACGACTTCAATGCCCGGCGCTACAACGAATATCGCCGCCGCGCCAATGCGCTCGACGGTGCGCTGATCTGCGGAAGCTTGGGAGAACGCAAGTATCTTGATATGGATCAGCCGATCGACCGCGCGTTTGGCTTAGACGCGGAAATCTTGGCGGGATAATAGTGAGGAGCTCGCGTTCGCGCCTTCGGGAACGGAACCTCGGGTGCGTGCGGTTCCGCTCGCCTGCTGGGTGGTAGACCGGGGAATTGTGAAAAAGAGGTAGGCAATCTTCTGACGACGTCACGATGTGTGATATCATCAGATTAGCAGCCTTTCGAAGTCGTAATGTTGGTCAATTTTTCTCCCACCCTCGCTTTGGTTGCTCCCCGCCTAGTTTCGTCTGTCATTGCCCCCGCTCGTTTTGGGGACAGAACGAATCGCGATTCGCCCGTCGAACTATGCGAATTCTCATCGCCAGCAATTTCAAACCGGAACGGCATAGCGGTGCGGCCGGCAGCTTGTTGGAAATCGGCGAGGCTCATCAGCGTCAGGGGCGCGAAGTCGACTGGCTCTGGATGCCGAAGTCTCGCAGAACGCGACTTATCGAAGAGCCGTTTCTCACGCCGTGGCAGCAAGCGCGTCAAATCGGCGAATATCTAAATCACAAGGCGTCGACGGATGTCGTCGTCGTTAGTCAGCCTTTCGCTTTTCGCGCCTTCGAGAGATTAACGAAAAAGCATCCTCGAACGCTCTTTGTCAATCGTACGCATGGCTGGGAGCCGCGATACTCGGCGAGTCAGGACCAATTTGGCTGGGATTCACCGACAAGAGTCGGAGGACGGCTCTTTCGTTGGGTTGCTCGTCGGCTAAGAGAGCATATGTGTCGAAGAACCGTCTTGGCGGCGCACGGAGTGATTGCGGTTTGCAGCCAGGATGCCGCGTGGATTCGATCCACATATAATCTCACGCCGCAGCGTGTGGCTTGTATCCCCTACGGCATTATGAACGACAGATTTCCCCAGGCTCCTACTCGCATCGCCGGTCGTCTGCCGCAGCGGCTTATTTTTGCCGGCCAGTATCGAGAGCGTAAGGGCTCACGCGTACTCGAGGAGGTCTTGCCGCGTCTGGCGGCCGATTTTCCCGAAACAAAATTGACGTTCATCGTCCCGCAATCCGAAGTCGCGTTGGTGAAAGCCGTCTTCGAGCACGCCTGGGGCGATCGACTACTGGTGCAGCCATGGTTGCCCAAAGAGGCCCTGTATCAGAAGCTTGCCAAGCAGGATATTCTGCTGTTTCCGAGTCATTTTGAAGGGTTCGGCAAAATCGTCGTAGAAGCGATGGCAATGGGATGCGTTCCCGTCGGTTTTACGGAAGGCGCCTTGCTCGATCTGAAGGACTGCGGCGCTCTCACCTGTCCGGTCGGCGACAGAGCAGCCTTTAATCAACTGCTTCGTGAATTGCTCCAAGGCAGAGTTGATTTCGCCGACGTGTCCCGACGCGCTTCGGAACAAGCGAGGCGGCGAAGTTGGGATGACGTAGCGGAAGATGAAGGAGAATTCTTTCGACGCTTGGCGTCGGAAAACGGCTTGGATTTGGGTAGCTTCACTGACCACGCGGTTTCTTCGCACGCTCGCTGACGTGATTTTCGCACTCAAGACTGCGTGCGACTTGCCTCCGGCGATGCCGTTCCTTCTCGAAAATACCGAAGCTTCAGGTTGTCCCCGCTTCTTCCAGGGCAACGGCGAGGCGTGTAACGAGATACCACTTAAGGGTAGCTTGCGTTACGCAATTTCCGTCCACGGGCCATCACGTTTGCAAGGTCGCGCGTGGCGGCTGCCTGTTCGTTGAACTACAATATCCGTGGCCTACGAAATGACTGCCTTCGCGGTCGTATGCCGTCATGAGATATTCGGGAAGACCGTACAAGGCGGATAGAACGACGTGATTCAACGGCTTCTCGAAAAGATCAAGCAGTTTGCGTTGCAAACGGTATCCCCCGCAACGGCCGGCAAGCTGCGCGCCTGGAGACATCGGCGCATGGTTCGCGCGTTCGTTCCGCGCGTCGTAGAACATGTCTATGGCGGAGGGCCGCTTAAAGTTTATATCGCCGATCCATTATCGCAGGGTTGGTACGACGCCGATTGGGAGCAGCTCCCCGAAATCAAGGAAATGAAGCAATCGCGACTTCGTGCCGGAGCGATGGTCTTCAACCTCGGTGCGCATCAAGCGGTCGTCGCGATGATGTTGGCGCGCGAGGTGGGATCGACGGGACGCGTGATCGCCGTGGAAGCAAGTAAGCACAACGCGGAAGTCGCTCGCAGGAACGTCGATTTGAACGATCTTCCGCAGATCGAAGTGCTGCATTGCGCCGTTTCCAATTTCGACGGTCGGTTATGCATCAGTGAAGCATTGAACTGCCGTATTGACGACGGCACCGGCTCGTTGGGCCGGCAGGAGGTGGAGTCCGTCACCATCGATACCTTGGCGCAACGATTCGGGATGCCGGATGTCGTCTTTCTTGACGTGGAGGGCGCCGAAAGCATGGCGTTAGCCGGTGCGCAGGAGGTCTTGGCGTCGGGCGCCGACTTCTTCGTCGAAGTTCATGTCGGTTGCGGGCTGGAGCAACTCGGCTCCGGCGTCGCGCAGCTCTTGGCGAGTTTTCCGCACGATAGGTACACTTTCCTCGTTCGGGGATCCGACGAGGGGAGCTTTCGTCCCGCGGCGTCTAACGACGAGGTATTTCGCGAGCGGTTCTTTCTGTTAGCTCGGGCACAAACAAGTCCAAGTAAGTCGCTAGTGACCTATTCGTAAGCGTCCGACGGCATCTTCATCGACATGCGTGGGGAGCCGCCGGATTCGCTCGTGGGAAGGTGTTTCCGTTTTTGCTAAATGTTCTCCGGAATTCGGAACTTTCCCGTCGTCGATGATTTTCCCTCGATCGGCCGCTTTCAGCCCACTGTAGGTCGAACGGCGCGAGATTATGACGTTCCTATGGAGTGACAACGTGCGTCGAATCTACGCCCTAACCGGCATCGTCGCGGCAAGCCTCGCACTTGCGACGCTCTTTTCGGCCCTGCCCTGCCTTCCGTCGGCGCTTTCCGCGCCGCCGGCGGTCGGAAATGAACTCGACGATCCCGTCGAGCTCTTTGTTCCGAAGAAGGTCGAAACCGAAGTCGAACGCGATCGACGTCAGGCGCTGAGTTACTACGGCGCCGGGATGATGTACGAGCAGCAGGGTAACCGTGTCGAAGCGCTGAAGCATTATCAACGGGCCTTGCGATACGATCCGAATTCGCCGGCGGTTTTACGGCAGATCGTCGAAGTCGCTTGGGCGTTGGAACGACACCAAGAGGCGATTCGCTATGCGCTTAAGGCGGCCGAAGTGGGGCCTGCCAATCCGGAGTTGCTCGAGCGTCTGGCGGCGTTTTTGGCCGACGACGACAAACTGAAGCAAGCCGTGGAGTTGTATGAGAAGGCGGCGGCCATCAAACAAGGGGAAGAGAAGTCGGCCGGTTACGTACGGCTGAAAATGCTGATCGGCCAACTCTATGCTCGTCTCAACGACTTTCCGCACGCCGCCGATGCGTTTGAGTTTGTCCTGGGCGCCTTAAGCGATCCGGAGAAGTACGGACTTCGAGGCCGTGTCAAAACGGCACTCGAAGGGGAAAAGGGACGGACGTACTACTTGATCGCCGAGACGATGCTCCGTGCCGATCGTCTCAAGCCGGCCGCGGATGCCGTCGAACGCGGCTACAAAGTTTCGAGCAACGACGCGCTGCACGCGTTCTACGAAGCTCGCCTTGCCGAAAAGCGCGGCGAGGCGAAGTCGGCCCTGGAAAAGCTCACGGGCTACTTTGCCGCCGAGAGCGACGAGGCCGGCACCGATGCGTACGAATTGTTCAAGCGTCTGCTCGTTACGGAAAAACGCGAACAGGATTTGTTGCCCGAGTTGCAGAAACTCGTCAAGGCCGATCCCAAGAACGTGCCGCTCAAATATTTCTTGGCTCGCGAACTGCGAGCCGAGAAAAAATACGCCGAGGCCAAGCCGCTGTTCGACGAATTGGTGCGTCGATCTCCGACGACGGAAGCTTATGAAGGGCTACTGGAGTGCGGCGGAAAGACCGGAGATGCGTTGAAGCAGATCGACGTCCTTACCGAGGTCGTCGGTAAGACGAACAGTCTCGAGGCCGTAGCAAAGCCGGTAGCAAGGCTCATCGCCGACTCGAAGGAGTTTGATGCTCTCATCGCCGCGGGCCGTAAGGCGGCCGCGAAATCCGAGCCGGAAGATGGTCGGCCCGTGGCGTTCGCCGTCGGTCTCGCTTGTCTCGAAGGCAAGAAGTATGAAGCGGCCGCGGAGTTCTTTGAGTTGGCGCTGCTGCACGATCCGAAGAATGCGCCTGCCGTTCTCCTTTCCTGGGGGCTCGGGTTGTTCGGCGACGACCGGTACGGCGATGCCGTAAAAGTCTTTCAACGCGCCGTCGACGATGAAGTCACGCCCGACAATCCGGCGTTCCATACCTACCTCGCCCTGGCGTTGGAATTCGACGGTAAGACCGAGCAGGCGCTTAAGATCGCTCGCCAAGCCGCCGAACTCGGCGACGGCGCTATCCGTTACGAGAGCCGCATTCCTTGGATTCTGTACCATGCCAAACGGTACCAAGCGGCCGCCGATGCCTATTTGGAGCTGATCAAGAAGTTCGACGGAGATCACAAGTCGGACGACGATCGCGAACAGCTTCGCGAAGCGCGGCTGGCGCTTTCCAACATCTACGTTCTGCTCGACGCCGTGGAAAAGGCCGAACAACCGCTCGAGGAAATTCTCGATGAGTTCCCCGACGACATCGGCGCACTCAACGACCTCGGCTACCTGTGGGCCGATCAAGGAAAGAACCTCGCCCGCGCCCTAGAGATGGTGCAAAAGGCCGTCGCCGCCGAGCCGACGAATCGAGCCTACCGCGACAGCTTGGGCTGGGTATATTACCGCCTTGGTCGCCACACCGAGGCGGTCGCCGAATTGGAGTTGGCCGTCAAAGGCCAACCGGGAGACGAACCGCCCGACGGCGTGATTCTCGACCATTTAGGCGATGCCTATCGCGCGGCCGGCCGCTCCGCGGACGCGCTCCGCGTTTGGAAGCTTGCTGAAGCGTCGTTCCTTAAAGACGACGACCAAGTCAAGCTCGCCGCGGTGCGGAAGAAAATTACCGATACGCCCGCGTCGACGAAGTAGGTTTCGCCGCCGCGGCGACGGCTCCGTTCATTCATTCGTTCTCTCTTCATTGATCTAAGCGTCATGGCCGGACATTCTCATTGGTCCAATATCGCCGTAAAAAAGGCGATCATCGACAAGAAGCGGGGGAAGCTCTGGAGCAAGTTGGCGCGCGCCATCATCGTGGCGGCCCGTGCCGGCGGCGACCCGAAGATTAACTTGAAACTTCGCTGCGCCATCGATGCGGCGAAAGCGGTCAGCTTGCCGAAAGACAACATCGAGCGGGCCATCAAGACGGGAACCGGGGAACTGAAGGCCGACGCGCTGGAAGAAACGCTCTACGAGGGTTACGGCCCCCACGGCGTCGCCGTGCTTTGCGAAATCCTCACCGACAACCGCCATCGCACGGCAGCCGAGGTTCGCAAGATATTTGAGCTCAACGGCGGCCAGCTCGGCACGACCGGGTGCGTTGCGTACCTCTTCGACCGCAAGGGCTTGTTCATCATTCCCGCTTCGCAGACGACCGAAGATCAGCTGATGGAGTTGGCGCTCGAGGCCGGGGCCGACGACGTACGGCAGAATGGCGAAAGTTTGGAAGTAACCTGCGACCCCGGCAGCTTTCAAGCCGTTTCCGAGGTGATTACCCTGGCTGGTATCAAGGCCGACGTGGCGCAAGTGTCACGCATTCCGAAGGCGACCGTCGATCTCGACGCCGACACGGGCCGAACGGTACTGAAACTGATGGAAGCTCTCGACGATCACGATGATGTGCAAAATGTCTCCGCCAATTTCAACATCCCCAACGAAGCGATGGCGGAGATCAATGCAGATTAGCCATGTGCTGCGCGGTATCGGCAATCTCCTGAGAAAGTCGGCGACGGAATGACGACCGATTCCGCAGCCACGGAGCGTCGCGCGCTTCAAAGTAAAGGCTCAAGCTCCGGGCCGATCTACGAAATGGTCGCGGCCGCGATCGCCAATTGCCGTCCTGACGGCGGCATTTTGCTGGACGTGGGATGCGGCCAGGGCTTGCTATGGCCGTTTGTTCGCGACAAATTCGGGCAATACATCGGCGCGGACGTCGTCCGTTACGACGGCCTCTCCGAAGAAGCGACTTTTCATCGTATCGATCTCGACTCGGGACGTGTGCCCCTTCCCGACGGCGCTGCGGACGTCGTGGTCGCCGTGGAAACGATCGAGCATCTGGAGAACCCGCGCGCGTTTGCCCGCGAACTGACGCGACTTTGCAAGCCCGGCGGCTGGATCATCATCACGACGCCGAATCAGTTGAGTTTTCTCAGCAAGCTGACGCTGCTCGTCAAGAATTCCTTCAACGCCTTTACCGACACAAGTTACCCTGCGCATATCACGGCCTTGTTGGAAACCGACCTTCGTCGCATCGCGGCCGAATGCGGTTGGCAAGAGACGACGATTCGCTTCACGGAGAGCGGCCGAATTCCGGGGACGGGCCACCACTGGCCAAGATGGATGTCGCGAGTTCTCCCACGGGCATTTTCCGACAATATTTGCGTGTCGGGCCGCAAAGTGTAGGACCAAGACTCTGCGTCAAATAGTCCTGAGAACGCGCCAGCCGGGGCTGCCGCATCGCGCCAGCGCATCCTGCGGCGAGCGCGTAGCGAGAAAGCTTTGCGCTTCGTAGGCCGAAGTCGATTCTCCCTGCTCGGCCGGTTGGAGACTCAGTCGCAGTACGCGCCAGCTGATGGAGAAGAGTTTGTAGCCTTGTTGCCGTAGGAACAAGCAAACCTCGCTTTGTGCTCCCTTGTGATCTTCGAAGACGATGTCGCGTATGCGCCCCTCCGACAGGCACCGGCTGGCGCCTTGGAGGACGTGCAATTCAAATCCTTCGACGTCGAGCTTGAGCACGCCGACTTCGCGTTGTTGGACGACGGAGTCGAGCGTCGTGATCGGAACTTCTTGCCGTCGATCGGACGCCGTCGATGGTTGCCCGATACGCGCAAGACCGTCGTTGTTCGACATTTCGGACGGAAGAATGAGTTCCGCCGTGCCGATCGCGCTTCCGAGTGCGCTGTCGAATCGTTCGATCGGGGCGTAGTCTTTGCCGGCTCCCCCTAAGTTCTTACTGAGGACTTGAAGAAGCTCGCGATTCGGTTCGAAGGAGAGTACGCGCCCGGTCGGACCGGCCGCGGCGGCGGCGAGTAGCGACATATAGCCGACGTTCGCACCGGCATCGATTACCAAGTCGCCTGGCCGCACCAGGCGAGCCAGGGTCTCGGAGACGCTGAGATCAAAGATTCCCGTCGTCCAGATGCAGTGGCCAATTGCTTTTGTCGGGTCGGCGACGACCGTGGCGCCCCAGGCGGTACGGAGCGGTCGGTACCCGCTGGGAGTAGGCGTCCATGCGCGCGCCATGCGAACCAGGATTTGGCGTGGTCGCCAGATGAACCAGGGCTTCAAAAGTCGGTGTAGCATGATGCATAAACGGGAGTTGCACGGCGATCGTGAAACGGCAAAGCCGTCTCAGTGCTCGATCTGCGACCAATACTCGTCGAACTTAAATGCCGGGCTGTTGTCGTGGTCGTGGCACTTGATGCAGGTGTTGCGTTCGACCGTGTCGCGTGAGACGTGCATCAGGGCGCGCATCGCGTCGCGGAGTTTGAGGTCGGAGCCGGCTTCCGCGGCGACGTGGCCGCCGCCGGGGCCGTGGCAATTCTCGCAGCCGTTGCCGACGAGTTTGGGCGACTTCAACAAGTCGCTAAAGCCGGTTTGAAACGGAACGTATTGCTGCGGGTCCCAGCCGGTTACGTGGCAGCTGAGGCACTCGGGATCGAACTGCCGGGGCGGATCGAGCCGTGTAAGGGTTTCCGTGGCATGGGCGTGCCCTGAATCTTTCCAGACGTCGTATGCCGCGGCGTGACATTTAGCGCAGCTCTCGCTGCCAAGAAAGCTCGCCGCCGTAGGATTCGACGAGTCGAATCGCGGGTGGATTTTTTCGACGATCCCCAGGTTCTCGCGGCCGGCAACGCGCAGCTGATCTTGATACTCGACCAGCAACTTCTTCATGGACGGCGATTCCGGAAACCGCGCATCGAGCGGCACGCGTTGCCAGCGAATGGGATTCGTCGCATCGTCGTACAAGCCGAGCACGATTGCGTGTTGCCCTTTTTTGCCGACCTCGATGGCGCCGGTGCGCGTACCGGGAAACACGCGTAGCTCGCCCGGCGGTTCGTCAGCCCCGCCGGTCGTTACGGCAAAAGTGAATTGAGGGAATTTCTTCACCAGGGCGTCGGTTTCCGTAGGCGGCGCGTAGCTCAGCAGAATCAGCTGGTCGCAACGTTCTGCTAGGAGTTGCGGTACGACTTCGGCCAAGGCCTGCTCGGCGGGCATGGTCACGATGCCGTCGTTATTGATGGTTTGACGAAACGACTCGCCGAGCACCGCCGTGACGCCGATTTTCTTGCCGGCGACCGTTGCGATGCGGTAACGCGACGTCGCGCCGGAATCGAATGCAAATAACGCCACGTTGGCCGAAGTGAACGTCGCGGTTTTGTCGTCGTGCGGCTCCGTCGCTGCGCCGAGCAATGCGGCGGCGGGCATTCGAAGGTCGTCGGCGCCGAAGCCGACGGCCGCGTAGCTCATTTCGATGAGGCCCTTGACCGTTTGTTGAAACTTGACTTCCGACTGTTGCGCACCGACGCGCCGCACCAGTCCGCCGAGGTCGAACGCCAAGTACGGCCAGCCTTGTTTCGACAACTGCGCAAACAGCGAATAGCGACGGCTGAGCCCTCCCTTGAGATTCTCTAAGCCGGAACAGCCGCAAGGTTCGATGTATCCGGTCAGATCTCCGGTGAAGATCAGCGCGTATTTCGGAGCGGGCCAGTCGTGGAAGATCGGCCCGTTGCGTTCGACGGCGGCGGCCGCCGCAGCGGCATAGTCGCCCGCGTCATGCAAGGGGCGAGCATTTGTGTTTTGCATGGCGACGCGAAATGCCGGTGCCTCCGCGGTGGGGCGATCGGCGACGGCCGGGTTGAGAAGTCGCGGTCCCATCGGCGGCGCCACGGCCACCGGCATGGTCGCCGAAGGCTGCGGGGGCAACTTCGGAGCGGCTTCGGCAGCCGGGGGACGAACAGTCGGAAACGCGACCTCCGCCGACGTTCGCGGCCGAATGGGTGCGGTAATCGCCGGCTGCGCTGACGGTGGAGGCGCGGTGTCGCGAGTTGAAGGAGCGCGAGGCGCGACGTATGCGGAACTGCCCTGCGCAGGAGCTTGGGCCTGTTCTTGCGAACATCCCGCCCCGCCGACGACGAGACTCAGTCCGATCAACGCCGACACGAACTTCCCAGGCATGCGTGGTCTTCCCATCCGTGAACAACCCAATACCGACAATGGTAGTGACGCGGAATTGTCGGGGGGAACGTGAGATATGGCAACGTGGATTTGGCGATTTCGACGTCGGCCCGCTCGGCTATCCACGACCTTTGAGCCGCTCTCGGCAAGTTTGAAAGAATGCGTGGAAATCGGCGCGGCGATAGTCGGGGAACGTGAATTCGTGCGATTGCCAAGTGCCATGACGGTAAAACAGCGTGATTTCGGCAAACATTCCGTGCCCGAGGTAAATCCGATGGGCATGGTCTTTCGTGGATGCCAGCACGAGCTTCGCGGCCGTGAGATACCCGGGATCGAGGTTCAGCGGACGCGGCTCTGGGTGCCGGCCGAGTGCTGCATATTCCGCTTCCCAGGCATTGGTGAGATGCTTGATCGAAGCGAGCTCTCCGGGATCGTATTCGCAGCCGAAGGCGAGGAACGTTTTGCCGAGCCCGGCACCCATCGTGGCGTCGTAATACGACGTTTCGTTGAATGTAAACGTCGGACTTTCGAGCAAGGGCGCGCCCCAATGCTCGGCGCACCGCTCGCGCGCCCATTCCAAAGCTTCGAGATATTTGGTGATGACGGCCACGAGCGGCAGCGTCGGCGGATGTTGCGCGCGAACTTCGCCCATGACCGGCCTTCCTTCGAAGAAGGTGACGAAAGCTAGCGGTATCGGTCCCGTTCGCCGGCCACGAGCTTGGCGATCGCTTCCGCGGCTCCGGCGAGCGGAATCATTTCCGGCGCTTCTTTCGTGCGCCATTTCAATTCCAAATTGCCTTCTTTGAGTCCGCGTCCGCCGACGACCACGCGCAACGGGATGCCGATGAGATCGGCATCCTTAAACTTCACGCCTGGGCGTTGGTCGCGGTCGTCGTACAAAGTATCGACGCCCGCGGCCTGCAGTTCGCCGTACAGCTTGTCGGCGGCGGCCGATACCTCGGCATCTGCGGCATTCACCGACGAAACGATCACTTCGTAGGGAGCGATCGACATTGGCCAGACGACGCCGTTGGCGTCGCTCTTGGTTTCGATGAGCGAGGCCAGAATGCGGTTCACGCCGATACCGTAACAGCCCATGATGATCGTGTGTTGCTGTTCCTTGTCGTCGAGAAACTTAGCTCCCATCGCCTCGGAATATTTTGTGCCGAGCTTGAATACGTGGCCGATTTCGATGGCGTGGCGCAGCTCGAGCTTGCCGTCGCTGCGCGGCGACGGATCGCCGGCCGTCGCGTTGCGCAAGTCGGCGAACTTTTCAACTTGGAAATCGCGTTCCAGGTTCGCCCCGACGTAATGCTGATCGGCTTCGTTGGCGCCGATGATCATGTTGGCCATGCCTGCCACATCGTCGTCGGCCCAGATCGGGACAGGCTGCTTCAAGCCTACCGGGCCCGCGAATCCGACCGGAGCGCCGGTGATTGCTTCGACGAGTGCCGCATCCGCCAGCGCCAGTTTTTTAGCTCCCACGGCCCGACGAATCTTGTTTTCATTGGCTTCGTGATCGCCGCGAATGAGCACCGCCAACGGCTTGTCGTCGGCCGTGTAGATGAGCGTCTTGAGCATCTGGTGCGGCTTGCACTTCAAGAACTTGCTCACCGCCTCTATGCTGCCGACGCCCGGCGTATGCAGCTTCGTAAGCGGCTTCGGCTCAACCGTCGATTTCGCCACGGTACGCTTGCCCGTTTCGGCACGTTCTTGGTTTGCTGCGTACCCGCTCTTCGGATCGTAGAGCACCGAGTCTTCGCCGTTGTCGGCAATGGCCATGAACTCGTGGCTGGCATCGCCGCCGATCGGTCCGCTTTCGGCTTCCACGGCCAAGTAATCGACGCCGCAACGACGGAAGATCGTGCAGTAGGCCGCATACATGCGATCGTAGTTGGCATTCAGTCCTTCGACCGTCGAATCGAAGCTGTAAGCGTCCTTCATGAGAAATTCGCTCGTACGGAGCACGCCGAAGCGAGGCCGCTCCTCGTTGCGAAACTTGGTTTGAATTTGGTACAGCGTGAGCGGCAGCTGCCGGTAGCTGGAAACAAACTTCTTCACTAAGTCGGTGACGATCTCTTCGTGCGTCGGCCCGAGCGCCATCGGCACTTTCTTTCCCTGGCGTCGCACATCGAACTTGATGAGCACGTCGCCAAACGCCTCCACGCGACCCGTCTGCTCCCAGAGCTGAATCGGCGTGAGCGCAGGCATGTGCACTTCGACGGCGCCGGCCTTATCCATTTCTTGGCGGATGATCTGCTCGGCCTTGCGCAACGCGCGATACCCGAGCGGCAAATAGGTATAGGCCCCCGCCATGAGTTGGTGGATCATGCCCGCTCGTAGCATGAGCACGTGGCTGGGAATCTCGGCCCCTTCCGGGGTTTCTTTCATCGTCGGGATGAGCGTTTGGCTCCAGCGCACGGCGTCGATCCTTCACAAGAAGAGCGGTTGCTATCACAGGAAGCCGGCATTTTAGGGAACCGGACCATGAGGCGGAAGGTCAACCGACGTCGAAGCTGCATCGCTCCGACCCTTCCGCCCTGCTATAAGGCCCGCAGCGAAAACGCCGAAGGAGCGCGCCATGGCCGGAGAGCAGCTCGATTTATCCAGTTCCGCCGATGACAACACCCAACGCCAGGACGGCACGTCTGGTGCTCGCCCGTTTCTAGGGGTGCACTTTCGTTGTTGCGACGTCTACGCACGTATTTACCTCGCCCGCGACCGTGCGGCATATCAGGGGCATTGCCCACGATGCTCGCGACCGCTGTTGGTGAAGATCGGGCCCAACGGCAGCGACTCACGCTTCTTCGAGGCCGGCTAGCATCACCTGCCGGCGACGGCACGCAACCTCGGCCCCATGAGCCGGCATCACCTTGCCGGAAAACGCGGTTTCCAGTACCTTTCCGCCGCTCCAAGCCGCAAGATAGCGGTATGTTCCCGCCGTGCGCGCCGCCTTTCCCCTCAGCAGTTCATGGATTTTGAAGTCGGCAAATCGACGCGAGTTTGTGCCGTCTCCGGTCGCGAAATTCTCGCCGGCGAGACGTTTCACTCCGTATTGCTGCGCGACGGCGCCGAAGTGAAACGACTCGACTATGCCCACGACGCGTGGACCGGAGCGCCGCCGGAAGCATTGGCGGCCTGGACTTCCGTCATGCCCGATCGTGAAGGTTCGAACAAACCGAAGTTGGCGCCGAGCGAAGTCTTGCTGCGACTCTTCAACGAACTAGCCGACGATCCCTCGCAACACGATTTGCGGTATGTACTGACGCTGATGCTCATTCGCCGGCGACTTCTTCGTTTAGAAGAGACCAAATCAAGCGACGGCAACGACACGCTGGTGCTCTACTGCCCGCGGGACGAACAAACTTATGAAGTTACCGTTGCGATGCCCGCCGAGCCGCGCGTGCAACAGATTCAAGACTATCTGACCAGCCTTCTCTTCGCCCCCGCGGGCTAGCGAAAGTCGAATGCAACCCATGGATGGGCAAGTGCGAACTTCGTCGCCGACCGTGACCCTGCTCACGACCGCGATCTTGCTGGTCGTATGCTGCGGCGCGCAATGCCTCCATCGTCCGCAGTACAACCAAACGGCGGTCTATGGTCCGCGTGTACTGACGGACAATCCGTCTTTGGGCGATGTCATTCAGGTCGTCAACGCCAACAGCGCGCTCATTCGTTCGCTCTACACGACCGACGCGACCATGAGCGTCCCCGGCGCACCCTCGCTGCGCGCCAATCTTGCGTTGGAACGCCAAAAGAAACTCCGCCTCCGCGCAGAAACGGCGATCACCGGCGCGGAGGTCGACATGGGAAGTAATGACGAACTCTTCTGGTTTTGGGTGCGACGCAATCCGCCGCCGACGTTGTACTACTGCCGACACGAAAAATTCGCCACAAGCGCCGCGAGGCAGATCGTGCCCGTCGATCCCGAATGGCTCCTCGACGCGCTCGGCCTCGCGACATTCGATCCCTATCAACAGCACTCGAATCCCACGCGAACGACCAACGGCAACTTGGAAATTCGCACAACGTTCACCGGGCCTCAGGGGCCGATGACGAAAGCCACGATCGTCGATGCCAGCCGTGGATTTATCTTGGAGCAACACCTGTTCGACGCGCGCGGTACGCTCGTCGCCAGTGCCATTGCCGGGCGACACTGGCGCGATCCTGGTACCGGCGCCATTGTGCCGCAACAGGTGAAAATCAACTGGCCGGCCACGCAATTCTCGTTGGAGTTCGACGTGAAGCAGTGGCAGGTCAACAATATTCCCGCCGACCCGGTGCAACTATTCACGATGCCCAACTACCCGGGCTGGGCGGTCGTCGACTTGAGCGATCCGAACTTCCAGAGTCCCGCGGCACCCGGCGGAACTGCTCCAACGCTCGGGGGCGCTCCGCGTCCGACCGCCGATCTAATCGGCTTCGCTCCCGGTCCTCCGGCCATGGCTCCCGCGTCGACCGGCCCATCGGGTCTTGGCACCCCCGGCCAGTCTCCGACGCCGATGGTTAGGGCATCCACCGGCATGCAACGCTATTAGCCCACAACGGTTGCAGCCCAGTCGTATCCGCCGACCGCCGCGACAATACGACCGGTTTTGCCGTTAAAATCGCAATAATTTAAGGCGTAACCATCGAGTGTTTCGCGCAGGTGAGCTCTTCCGCCTGAAGGTGGGGGCGCAATTTGCCCGCCGGCCATAAAATCTGTTGCAATACCCGCACAGCCAAATATCATCACAGAGTGGCTCGGCATAGTTGGTTGGACCGCTATTTTCCACCGATGTTGCCTGACCGCTCTGAATGGTTCTGCTTTTCTAGAATCGGTCCGGTAGAATTAGTTTGCCGAGCAATGGACGAACTTAATCCGCAGGCGTCTATCGCCTTAACGTGGAGTTGGTAGCTATGCGTAAGATTTCGTGGTGGTGTGCTGCCGTTCTTTCCGTGATGCTTGGCGACGTTTCGTCGTCGCGAGCCCAGGCGCTGACCGGCGCCGCGGACGCGTTCGCCGAGAACGCCTCGGATGCCAACCTCGAGCGTTTGCGCAGCGCGGCTTACGCGTCGTACACGCGGCAAGAGTATGCACTGCAGCCCGATGGTAATCTTCGCGGCCGCGTGCGTGCGGTTGATTCGACCGGCACGCTGACTCCGGCGCGCGTGAAGCTCTTCTTCGTTCGCCACGGCGAGATCATTTCGCAAGCATCGCCGAATATCGACGGCGAGTTCCAAGCCAACGGTTTGGCTCCCGGTTACTATTCGGTGATTTCCTACGGCCAAAGCGGCTTCGCTTCAAGCGGAGTCAAGGTCGTCGCTCCGCCGGAAAAGTCTGAACCGCCGAAGGCCAATACGATTGGTCGCACTCGCGAGATTGCAATGACAAAGACATCAACACCCGTCGGTGCTGATTCGTTGCACATCACGCTCATCAAGCCGAGTGACGTTTCTGCCGCCTTCGGTTTGTCGCAAATGATGAACGGGCCGAACATGTCGTTGTCGCTTGCTCCCAACTCGTCGCAAGGTATGAACATCGCCGTTGTTTCGGAAACGAAGAAGGCGGATGCCGCCGATCCGAACTTGGCTGCCGAAGATGTCGCTCCCGAATACGTCGATGAGATGATCATCGGCGCCTATGAACGCAACGCCTATTGGCTCGGAACCGACGGTAAGCTCTCGGCTCGTTTGATGACGTTCAACGATGCCGCGGAATTGGTTCCCTCGCCGAACATGCCCATTTTCTTCCTTCGCGACGGACGTGTCGTCGCCCAAACTCGCAGCGGTGCCGACGCGATGTACAGCGTCGTCTTGCCTCCCGGCTACTATTCGTTCGTAGTTGCAGGCCAACAAAAGCTCGGGGCGCAGGGGATTACCGTGATGCCTCCTCCGGCCGTGGAACAGATCCCGGCTCCCAAGGCCAAGTCCGTAAGTTTCCGTCTCAACGAACGGCAGCCGGGCGGTCCTCCGGGACCGAATACGGGCGGCTCGCCGAGCGATGACGCTAACGCGGGAACCGGTGGAGCCAGTGGTGGTGCCGGAGCCGGCGCGGGTGCCGGTGCTGGTGCGGGCGGTGGAACGGCAGGTGGTGGCGGCGCAGCCGGCGGCGGTGCCGGAGGTATCGGCGGCGGATTGGGCGGTTTGGCCGCTGCCGGGGCGATGGTCGCGGGTGCCGCGGCAATCGGCCAAAGCAACAATAACCAAGGCAGCACGACGAGTAACACCACGAGCAACTAGCCCACGTTGCGAGTTGGGAGTGAATCTCTTACTTTAAACTGAAGCATCGCCCCACGTTCGGATTCGCATTCCCAAGGTAAAGATGCCGCGTGGAGTCATTTTTTCGCCGCGCCGGACAGCTCTTACTGATTGCACTTGTCGTTGCCCTGCCATGGTTCTTCGGCGGCGTGTATGCCGCCGGAAGATTTCTTGCACTTGGCGGACTTGGCCTAGCGTTGGCATGCGCGCTCTTTGCGTTCAAGCCGACTAGGGATTCTTGGCGAGCCGTCAAGCTTCCGATACTGTGCCTGGGCCTGGGATGCGCTCTCGCAGTGTTTCAGCTCCACGCACCCGTTGAGAAGTGGAGCCCTGCGGCGGCTCAGTTGCGTGAGCAATTCACGGCAACTTCGGAGGGCCAAAACGCTTCGGCCGCCATCAGCGTCTATCCGCCGGGGACGCGACGGGACTTAGTGCATCTCATTGCGGCGGCGGCGGCTTTCGCCGTAGGGGCTGCACTGTTTTATGAGTCGAAGCCGCTTCTGCAACTCATGACCGCATTAGCCGCCGCGGGAACGGCGGTTGCCTGTTGCGGACTGATCCAACGGGCTTCATCGTTGGAGTGGCGATACGCGGGATTCGATTTCCCGATGAATGCGTGGCCGTTCGGTCCATTCGTCGCGCGAAATAATGCCGGCGGATTTCTTAACATCGCCTTTGCCGCGGCGATCGGAGTTCTCGTCTGGCGGATACAAAAGTTTTCTCCTCGCCTGGGACGCCACGACTACGACCCCTTCTTCTCCTGGTTCTTACAGAACTTGAATCCCGCGCTTTTTGCCGCGGGTGTGGCCGTCGTTTGCATTCTGTCGGGAATTGTTCTGTCATTTTCGCGCGGCGCAATGTTGGCGGCCGCGATGGGAGGAATTGCTACGCTTGTGATCATCGGCGTCGTAAGCCAGCGGCAATTCCTGTTCTGGCTCATAGGTCTCGGAATGGTCGTCTCATTGGCGATTGTCGTCTGGATCGGACAGGGAGACGCCGTCGGCGTGCGAATTTTCGATTCCAACTTGTCCGAAGAATCCCGACCGCTACTTTGGTTGGAGTCGATGGATGCGGCGAAGGTGTACGGCTGGTTTGGATCGGGACTGGGCACCTTCTACTACGGTCATGCTCCGTTTGAGAATCACGTTAATCTAGGGCTCTATCGCAACGGGGAAAATCAGTACGTCGAGTCTTTGGTTGTCGGCGGCTATCTCGGATTTTTTCTTTTATTGTTATTGGGCGGCGTATGCCTACGCGCCGCTGCGCGTTTGGTTCGCGGAGCCGACGAACCGGAGCGTGTCGCCGTCGCCGCCGGCGGTGTCGCGCTATTGTTTACTCAGGGCGTTTGCGCGTGCTTCGATTTTGGTTGGTACATTCCCGCGTTATACATACCGCTTTGCGTTTGGGCAGGCGGGCTCGTTCGGCGAGTAAGCAGTCTTAGGCATCGTCGAACCAAACGACGGCGCGTTGCGGATGCCCCCGACTCCGTCGACGGGCCGATTGTTGCCGCAAAGTCCTCGGTGCCCACGCCGGCTCCTGTGCCTGCTCTCGTGCCCGACGAAGCCTCGAAGCCGCGTGAGGCGTCGCCGACGATTTCATGGGCCTTGTTCGGCGGCATCGCCGCATTACTCGCGGCGGGAATCGGCTGGTCGCTCGTCGAGAACGGGGTGACGCGAATTGTGGAAAAATCCGAACATGCGACCCGACGGTTGTTTCAGAGCAAAGAGGAGCATTCTGCGGGCGACGTCGATGTCGCGGCGGATCTTCAGAGAGCCGCTTTAGACGTTGCGCCGGACGACGGTGAGGTTCGCGTTCGCTTTGCCGAGGTCTTGGTGGAGCAATTTCGCCTAAAATCCGGTAAGCAAGTACTCGATTTGCATGCCGCGGCTCAACTCTTCGAACGTATCGGCAACGATGCCGGTCTCGCCGCACTACGCAATGATCCCTTGGTGGTGCAATATTTGAAGCCCGCTCTCCATGAGGCTCGGCAAGCGCGTGAGCTCTGCCCATTTAGCTTTTTCGCCCAACGCCTCACGGCTCAACTTTGCTTCCTCGATGAAAAGCCCTCAGCGAATGCCGTATACCTCGCTTGTGCGGAGCGGCTTGCTCAAGGACACGCTTTGTGGTTGCTGGAAATCGGCGCTATGCATCTCGATGCGGCGCGTCTGACGGACGCTTGGCGAGTGTGGAGACAAGCGTGGACGCTTTCTCCTTTGCTAGGCGAGCAGATTGCCACGCAAGGGCTCGCGTACCTGACGCCGCAAGAACTGTTGGACAACGTCATCCCCAACGACCCGCAAATCATCTATCAAGTGATACGACGAAAGCTGCCCGATCGCGAATTTTCCGACATTCGCCAAGCGTACTGTCGCAAAATAATTCAGCTGCTTTTAAAGTATCGGAAGCGCACCGCGGAGCGAGAGTACTTGCACGGTTATGCACTCGCCGAGTTGGGCAAATGGGAAGATGCCGATGAAACACTATCCGCGGCGCTACGCGAGGTAAATGCCGAGGAGCAGTGGTATTTCGACCTCGCGGTGGTGCGAGCCGCGTTAGGGAGATTCGAGTTGGCGGAAGTTGCCTTCGAGCGATATCGACTGCTCGTGGGCGGAAGTGAATCCGCGAGGGACTACCTCCTGCGCGCTGCGGATCAGATACGCAGCCAACCGAACCCCGATGCGCTTTTGCGCTACCGCTGCGGACTGGTTCTTCTGCGCGCAAACGAGCCGTCGCAAGCCCTCGCGGAGTTCCGACGCGCCGCAGAATTGAATTCGGCGATGGCGGACGCCTACGCCGGCATGGCCGAGGCCATGCTCAAGATCGGCAAGGTCGACGAGGCGGTACAAGCCGCGATTCGGGCCGTGGACCTGGCCCCGACGCGCAACGATCTACGGGAATTGCGCGGCCGCGCTCAGGCGGCAGAAAAAATGTCGCAGCCAAAGCGGCCGCAGTAATGGTCAGAAGTGTTGAAACGTGATGTCGTGTGCCCAGCCTGAATGCTCGTTGGCGGACGCTCGGGAGGAAGGAATTATCGCTTTTTGCGATGCCGTGCCGACAAGATGTGTACCTGCCGCGATCTGCTTGAGCCTCCTCTCCTTCAAGGTCTTCCGCCTTCGACTCGAGTTTGTGTAGCCCGCACAGTTCGGGTTTCCAGCTCTCAACGAATTGCAGGTTATTGTAATCCCTCTCGATCACGATTCAGCGTTACCTTCTGTAGACATAGATGCTGCGGACGACGTCAGTAGCTCTCGGAGTTTGATGCCTTTCATAATAGCGCGGCAACAGGTGCGTCAAACAGTAGCAAACAGGGCGAGTACCTCACCCTATGGAGAACCGTTCACGCTCAAGTACTTCAATCGTCGGCGTTATGGAAGATTTGCAAGTAAGTAGCCGCACACGATTCCAACGCAAATGCCTCCAACGACCTCGTGAGGCCGGTGCCCAAGGCGCTCTCTTAGTCTGTTGTGTCGATCTGATAAGAGGTTGAGCAGTGACGCGTGTTCTCCAATGCGGCGTCTGAGGCTCATTGCGTCTAATATGACAATCATCACGAGTGCCATTGCAACTGCAAAAGCAGGGTGAGCGACTGATTCGCGAAAAGCAATCGTCGCTGCAGGAGCCGTGACGATTGCAGTATGCGTGCTTGGGAAACCGCCATAGCCGATTTCCGAGAATGCGAAGCTCCGAGCGCGTACCGAGTTTATTAGAAACTTAAGCAAGCCCGAACACAGCCAGCTTACAAACGGAGCAAGCACAAAACCCCAGTACACAGATTATCTCCCTGCGAACTCAAGCCAGTCGAGGTTGCCGTAGATCGCTACCACCGAAAGCAGGCACCATGTCAGAATTCCGATCCAAAGCATTTTGTCAGCGTAAAGAAGCTTTTCCGGAGATTCACCGCGACCTTCAAAGAGAATTTGGTGTGCATATCGCAGCACGCAGTAGAAGACGGGAAGTACGGTCACGACAAGCGAGGAGGCATGGCTGGAAAGCACGCAGTAAAGGCTGTAGGTCGTGATTGTGAGCGAAGCGGTGATTCCGATCGCCATGTTGAGAAAATCGGTTGTGTATTTCTTCAGCACGGGACGTGCGTCCGCGGCATCACTGGCGAGAGCGTCGAACTCCCCGCGACGTTTTCCAAAACCTAAGAAAAGAGCCAAAAAGAATACGCATAAAACTATCCAAGAGCTCGGCAGCACGGCAACCGCATACACGCCGTAAAGCACTCTAAATATGAATCCCAAAGCGATGCAAATCACGTCGGCGATAACCGTACGCTTAATTCTTAGCGAATAGGCAATATTGAGAAACATATAGGACAGCAGGACTACTAAGCACGCGGGCGCAATCAGTGCTGATGCGACGGCGGCAGCGGTAGTAAGCATTGCAGCGGCAGCGGCCGCGTACGGAACCGGGAGTCGTCCCGAGGCGATCGGGCGCTGCGACGTACGCTTACTTAGCGTATCGCGCCGCCGATCGACGATGTCGTTAAATAGATAAACGGCCGAGGCGATGGCTGAGAATGAGATAAATGCGCTCGCCGCGCGAAGCTGCATGAGCGGTGAGAATAGCTGTCCTGAAAAGACGAGACCCGCTAAGCAAGTTAGATTCTTGATCCAATGCTGCGGCCGCATCGCCTGCGCGATCGCGACTAGCGTATTCGCCACTCTTGCGGCTCTGATCGAGGCGCGATCCTTTAACGGCATGGAACCCCGGCCATAATGCGGCTAGCGGACCAGATGAGAGTGATAAGCAAGATCACAACGCCGATGAGAACGAGCCACCAAGGCGCTCCGGCGTGAGGAAGGGTATACCACCAAAGATTGAGTCCGTTTGAGGCGGTATTGTTAAGACTGGAAATGGTCGGTACGAACTCCGGTTCGGCGATTCCAAATAGGACGCCGATATTGTGAACCGCTCCTGTAACCATGTCCGCAGCTTGACTTCGCCAACCCCAGATAAAATTTCTATCGTCAAGCCGCATCTCTTGCGTCGCTAGCACCATTCGATAGTGCCAGTTGCCGATGGTTGCCGCAAGTGACAACGTCAGCCCGGACGCGACAAGAAAGCTGAAGATGAGCCGTTGCCATCGTCTTGCGGGATGGATGCCGAACGACACCAAACCGGGTAGCGCTAGTAGGGGAACGATGGTCACGAAATGACGCGGTCCCCATCCCCAAGCACCGTACCATGAGCGAAGTTTTCCGTGCAAAAGAAGCCAAAGTACGAATGTCGCGCCGACAAGTACGGCCATCAGCTTATCGCGTCGCCAAAACTTCGGCATTGCCGCTATCGACAGAAGTAAGATGGGCGCATAAACGAAGAGGCTCTTGCCGGGACTAATGAGTAGCCCTAATAAACCGATACGAAGATCTCCATCAAACGCGTTATTATCGGCATACTGAGCGGTTTGAACGGGGGAGATTAGATAGTTGCCGGTACGAAGCTGATTGTACCATAGTTGCCACATGGCAAACGGTACGAGAGTGAGGATTGCCAAGGCGACTGGAGATAGCCGACGGTTGCTCGCCAAGCATACGAATGCTAGGGCTATTGCGGTGGGAATCACCATCGAGAGTCGTGTCGTCACCGAGTAGCCAAGTAGAGCAAACGCGATAACCACTAGACTCATCGCATTTGTTTCCCGATATCGCATCAGCGCAAAAATGGCCGAAGTGAGCAGCAAAGCGCAAAGCAGCCCGTCGAATAAATTCCTGCCATAGGACGCGAAAAAAGTTCCAAATCCGACAGCGCAGCATCCCAAGAACGCATGTTGCGTCGGCATTCTGTATTGCAAGAGAATTCGAAACAACACCGAAAGCGTTAGTGCGGCATAGACGCCTGCTTGGAACGACATTATGAATTGCTTTAATTGTTCGATTCGCTCGTGAGGAACCTGAGCGCGCGACAGCAGGCGTTCGATGCCGAAATTGATGAACGCGGTTGGGATCAGCGCCAACGTATTGCCGAACTCATGAGACGCGTAAGTGCGACCGTCCGGACCAATTGTAAAGATGCCTTCGCGAGGTTCGTCGATTCCAAGCGTTCCGTGATTCACGATTTGTTCGGCGATTGCATAGTGGTAACACGCTTCGGAGGTGTCGAAGCCGTTATTCAATAGCCAATATGCACTTAGGAAGAATATGAACACGTAGACGGTATTCTGCCGTCGCGTGTATTTGTCGGGACTAATGTCGGTGTCGATGATTAAGAGCTTCATCGGAAACCGCTAGTTTTGGAGCGGCCGTGTGATATCTAGTACAAAACGCACCGGTTGTCGTGACGATAAATGTCCTTGATGAGCTTGGTCGAAGTGACCAAGTCGGGTTTCTCGTCGCGTCGTAGATCAATGAGGATGCATCAACATCTGGATGGTCCGGAAGTTCGAAGAAGCTTTAGCGACCACGTCTAACCCTGGCTCACTTAGAGCGATTTTCCAAGGTGTTTCGATGTTGAAGAGACGGACAGCGAAATACGAAAGTAGCGCCAACCATTTGCGTGAACTTTACAAGCAACAAGGGCCCGGCGATTCCCATGACGGTACCGGCAATGATGTGCGCGGGTATCGAAGTGACGCCCAATTGCTTCAGCATGATCCGAGTGCCGGCGTATGCAATTACATGGGCAAGATATATTTCCAGTGAATACTTGCCCAATGTTGCGAGTGCCGACGTCGATTTGCGATTTGCAATCAACATCGAAAGCGCAAATACGGCCGCCGTGCCCGGGAGAGGAAAAAGAACTGCGGCGACTACGCCCGGATGGCCTGAGACGGCCCTGCTTACAACCGCGGAAAATGCGATGCCCCCGGTCACTACGGCACCAAGAGCATAGTTGGGCACTTTCGCGACGTGTGCGAGTTGGCGTGAGAGTACGACCCCGATCGCAAACAGGGGGAGATTGTCGCGACATCGTCCAAGGACGGAGGTTGCCGAGAGCTCAAATCCGGCCAGCAGCAAGGAGAGAGAAACGGTGAGGATCAAGAATTGGAGCTGCGTTCCGCCGAGTCTTGTCAGCACGCGATAGAGTACTTGAGCGATGAGCAAGCAATACAGAAACCAAAACTGCATGGTCGGCTCGTAGAGTATGGCTGCAAAACCGCTCGCGTTCGGCGCCGTGTTCGTTTGACCAGAGAAGGCTCGTTGAAAGCCGAGCTGAATGACGGACCAAATCAAATACGGATAAAGCAATCCGCCAAGCTTATCCGACCAATATTCTCGCGGCGCTTTCCGGACGGATCGCGGAGCGAAAAGTCCGGCAGCCACGAAGAAAAGCGCCATGTGAAACGTGTAGATGAACTTATTGGCGGCCGATAGCGCCGGACCGTATTCGCCGGTCATGTGGGCGCCGATGAGCCCTGCGTTTACGTGCCCCAAAACGACGAGAATAATCCCAATGCCGCGTGCGCAATCTGCCCAGTTCAGTCGGTCGTTCGATCGTTCGCACGAAGCTTTCGAGATCGTGGGGGCATCCGTCGTTAGACTCGGGGGATGCGTGCTCGGCACCTGATCGTCGGTGCGATTGCTCATTCGTCGCGCATGGCAAACGCCTGAAGATTGAGTGCGAGCGGAGTGTGAATTCCTCCCGGCAGCATGCGGGCGAGATAGTACACGCCCAGCCGCGACGCTCGTGAAAGCAAAACCTTCGGATGAAAGCTGAACGTCGGCAATTCCGGGGCCGCGGTAGTAATCTCGATACGGCGGAAGCCGGCCTTTTCCAATGCAGATCGCAGTGATTTCGGCGAGAAGTGATTGATGTGTCCTAGGCTGTCGGCAATGGATGCGTCCTTCGCCAATCGGAGACGCGATCGAAGTCGCTGTTTTCGCAGTTGATTACGGCCGTTTGGTACTTTGACGGACAGCCAGCCGCCGGGGCGCAGAAGGTTTCGAAGTTCCGGAAGCACCTTCATGGGGTCGGGAATGTGTTCGAGAACGTCGGTCAGCGTCACCGCATCGTAGCGGCGCCCGGTATCCGCAAGCAGATGGGCGTTCAGCTGATGGATCGGGAGGCCGGTACGCTGCGCGGCAAATGCGGCGACGTGCGGATTGAGCTCGATCGCTTCCACCGACCAACCTCGACGCGCGGCCAAGTAGGGCATTCGGCCGACGTGAGTTCCGACGTCGAGCAGTGAGCGACGATCCTCCGGCAGTTTCGCGGCGAGCGCCTGCAGAATTCCTTCGAAGATGAAGTCCTTGTACGGCGTGCTGAAGTCGAGCTCCATCCAGTCGGTACCGCGATCTTTCGCGTACAGACGGTCGAAGTAGTCGGGGGCCGCCGGGAGCAAATCGGGCTGGAGGAATCCGCACGCTTGGCATTCGACGAGCCAGAAGCGCTGCTGATGGTACGAGACAAGTACCGGGTCCGTGTGCCAGGTCATGTCGTAGTACTCTTCGTTGACGCGGACGAGTTGCTTCCCGCCGCAAATCCAGCACGAATCAAGGGGGATCATAGGGCCCGAAGGGGCGCTAGTTGTGACAGGTTGCATAGAGAATGTCCGAAGTCCGAGGCACGCGTTGAATGAGACGGCGCGGCGCTAGTTCAGGCGTGGGTTTAAATGATGCGAGGCGACGGGGCGCTCAATGGAAGTATGCCAATAATAACTGCAACGATTCTTGACCGCTTGAACCGGATGCGAATTGTGACGGGGTCGGCATTAATTCAAGTTTGGGCGTGCCAAATGGCTCACCGGCGATTGCAGTCCTTCATGAGAGCTTAACGCCGAGGCTTTGATAGAGTTCGAGTATTTTTCCGACCATTTCGCGGTGATCGAATCGCGACCTCGCCGTGTGGATGGCATTTTGTGCAAGGAATTGCCGCAGTGCCGGATCGCGCGCCAGGCGAACGACCGCCGACGAAAGTGTATCGACATCGCCCTTCCGCAGGCCGATTGCATCATGCTCATCGGTTGCGATTTCCGCGGCGCCTCCGGCCAAGGCCACCACAACCGCGCGGCCGCACGCCATCGCTTCGACAATCGTCCGGCCGAAGGGCTCCGGCTGTGTGCTGGCGTGCACCACGATATCGAGCCCTCGATAAATGGCGCGTAGGTCGATCTGAAACGGAATCAATCCGACGCTGTTCGATATTCCATGGCCGTTGATTCGATCGCGGAGTTCATCGACCGAGTACTGTGAGCCGGCGGTTTGGTAGGTGGGTCCGCCGATGATGTAAAACCGTATCGGTTCGCGATGCGCCGCCAGAATCTTAGCGGCGGCGTCAATGAACGCGCCTTGCCCTTTCCATCGCGCATAGGTGGCGACCAGGCCGACGCGGACGCAATTCGGCGGGGCTTGCGGTAAACCTGCGAGGCGATCCAATTCGCCCGTGTCGGTCGCTCCCGGCGAGAAGAATGTCGTGTCGATTCCGTTGTAAATCGTCACCGCGCGCACCGGCGGCAATATACGATGGAAGTCCTCGCAGGTTGCCTGAGAATTGGCGACGGCGGCATCGGGGCGACGCGTGAAAAGCCTTAATCCGAGCGGAGCCAAACGGCGAGTCGATATGAAGTCGCGGATATGCCACACGACGGGAACGCCGCGCGGGGCGACGTAGCCTGCAAGGAAGTGGCATTTGAGGCCGTTGGAGTGAATCAAGCTTGGGCGAGCCTTCCGGATTGCAGCGCGCAGGCGAAACCAATAAGCGGGAAAGTAGCAGCCGGCCATCGCCGCCTGCAAACACCAGCGCACCTTATGCCAAGCAGATCGCGTAACAGCGCCGCGTAGTCCCGAGTCTCCCAGTCGGCTAATTTGTGCGGGAATCTCCACCGTTTCGAAGTCGACACCTAATTTCTCGGCTTCATCTCGGAGCGGACCTTCCGATCCGGAGACGATGCGCAGGGGCAAGGTGGGGCATCTTTCGCGGAGTTGAGCAAGAATATCTAGGAGGCTCCGTTCCGCGCCTCCCAAAGTCGCAACGGGAGTCAAAAACACAATGCTCACGTCACGAGCCTTTGTCGTGCCACGACGTCGGCGAGTACGATCAATCCCAGGATCTGAAGCCCGCCGACCGAAGGATCTCCCTGGAGAAACCGTTGCCATAGAGTGGCGGGCGTCGAGGGATGAAATCCGATCGAATTCCACGTTCCTCGATCGTTGAGCCGGTCTGCGGCAATGGTCGCCAGGTCTTTGCGAAACCACTGCGACCAGGGAAACGTAAACCCGCGTTTGGAGAGATTTCGAACCAGTGCAGGAAGTCGTCGGCCGACGGCCTCCGTCAGTAGCGGCTTGGGCGGCCGGCAAAATTGCTTCCACGCGCCGGGAAGGCGCGTTACCTGATCCACCAACCGATGATCCAAGAACGGGACCCGAATCTCGAGCCCGTGCGCCATACTGAAGACGTCGGCATCGCGCAACAGCATGTTGCGCATATATCCGCCAAGCTCCAGCGCTGAAACCGTATTCTGCGGATCGAGGCCTGTGATCATCGATTGCAATTCATTCAGCGAGTTCGCCGCAATGCCGTTGCATGGGTCGGACGAGTGCGGCAGCGCCTGCAACGATCGCCGTTCGCTCGGTAGAAAAAGCTCTCGACGAAGCAAGTAAAGCTGCAACGGCGTATGGGTCCGAACCGCGGCTTCGGCAAACTTGAGTAAGCCGCGTGAGCCGGCTTGAATGCCGCATCGTCGCAAGGCGGAGGCGATCGGTCGGAGCACTTTCAGGACTGGGGCGAATCGTACGGCGCGCGGCACGTCGCGAAAGCTGGCGTAGCCGCCGAAGCACTCATCCCCTCCTAGCCCGCTCAACGCGACTTTAACGCCGGCCGCTCGGGCCGCCTGCGAAACGGTGAAGGTATTGAAGCCGTCGACCGTCGGTTGGTCGATGGCGGCGAGCACTCGCTCAAAGCTGCCGAGCATTTCAGCCGCCGTCACCCGCACCGAATAATGGTCAGTACCCAATTCTTGGGCGACTTCCGCGGCAATCGATGTCTCGTCAAATTCGGGTTGATCAAATCCCACGCTGATTGTTCGAATGCGTTCGGTACCACTTTCCGTCGCGAGTGTTGCGATCGCCGCGGAATCGATTCCTCCGGAAAGGAATACGCCGATTGGTACGTCCGAAATGAGATGTTGCCGAACGGCGTCTCGCGCAATCGCTCCAAGCTCGGCCACTGCATCGACTCGCTTGGGCGGAGTGTCGTTTGGCCTGAAATCGGTAATCCAGTACTTGCGCGCGGCAACCGTGTTGCCTTCCCAGTCGACAACTAAGCTTTCGCCGGGGCTAAGCGAGCTAATCCCTTCAATGTGCGAGTCCTTGCCATACACGACTCCTTGAGCCAAGAACGACTCTACAGCTGACCGTGAAAGCCGCCTCGGGACGAGTTCCGAGCCCGCCGCGAGGAGCGCGCGAACTTCCGACGCAAACAGCAAGCCGCCGGTGGAAGGTCGCGCCACGTACAGCGGTTTGATGCCCAGACGATCGCGGACCAACCAGATCCGCCGCTTTTGCATATCAACGAGACAAAACGCAAACATTCCGCAAAGCTTTTCGACTGCCTTTTCGCCCCACGCTCGATACGCGAGAAGTAGCACCTCCGTGTCGGTATTCGACCTCGCGTGAAGGCCAAGTGTTGCCAGCTCTGAGCGGAGCTCGCGAAAGTTGTAAATCTCTCCGTTGAACGTGAGCCAGTTCAATGATCCGTCAGACGCACTACCTTCCGACATCGGTTGGCGGCCTGCGGACGACGTATCCAAGATGGCGAGTCGTGAGTGCACGAGCACGACCGGATGAGAGTTATCGGTTGGAATCGACTGGATGCCGTTTCCATCAGGTCCGCGATGGGCCAACGCCTCAAGCATTTGTGGCGCCGCCCGTTCCGCGACTTCTTGACGTATACCGATGAATCCGGCAATTCCACACACGTTAGGTTTGCTCCGCAATACGGAGATAAGCGTCGCCGATCGTTTGCGCTTGCCGGCTCCATGTGAATTGGCCTGCCCAATTACGTCGTAGCTCCGGTGGCGGCGCCGAGTTAGGATCGCTCAAGAGCGATTCGACCGTGCTCACCCAGGCTTCGAGGTCTCCAACCGGACTGAAGACGGTCGCATTGCCGCCGACCTCGCGCAACGTCGGGATGTCGCTAGCGACGACGATCGCACCTGAAGCCAGGGCTTCGACGAGCGGAAGGCCGAAACCTTCGGCATCGCTGGGCAGAAGTACGAGCGACGCATGACGATAGAGATTCGCCAACTCCGACCGACCCAAGTTGCGGATTTGCCGCACGCGATCCTCGATTTGATGGCGTTGGATGATCTCTTGTTGCGACGGCGTCCATGCGCCTCCAACTTGAATGAGATTCAGGTTTCTGGTCGGCGAAACTCGGCGAAATACATCGAGGAGAAAATCGACGCGTTTGCGAGGGATGCAACTACCCACATGCAGCAAGTAGGGAATGCCGTCGCTCGGCGGAGCGGCGTCGGATGGGAGGCTGCTATGAAACTCCGCGGCCACGCCGTTCGGCGCATGAACAAGTTTCTCGGCCGGGAGCAGGCGATAATCCAGTATCTGTCGCCGAATCGTATCCGTCGTATGAAAAACCACCGCGGCCTTTTGAAGCCCCGTCAAGATTTTTCGGGCGATATGCCGCATCCAAGCCGGACGGCGATCTTGTGAAGGCTCAAGAATGCAGCGAAATGTATCGAGATCGTGGCAATATACGCCCGTGCGATTTGCAGGGAGCGAGTGGACGAGATGCGCGTAACTGTGATCCACGATATGAAAGCAGTCGAACTTGTCGACGGATCTCTTCACCACGCGCGGGTAATCGCGCATGCGATTGATGAGGCGATCCGCGTTTCTCGCGAACGAACGCGGTAAAGCGATCGGAAGCCTTGAAAATCGAGCGTGAAACGGAGGGCAAGCGTCGGCGGCAATAAATTGAGGATGCGTCTTCGGCAAATTCGCAAGGAGCATGTCCGCGCAAAGGTCCATGCTGGGCCAATGTTCCGCGGGATAGTCGCGAAGTACGGCGAGCCGAATGTTGCTCTCGCTCACCGCTCGCTCACCGCTGCAACGAACTCTTCGGCCATGTCTTCCCAGCGGCGACGACGAAGCTCCACACCGAACGGCTCGAATCGACTTCGCGCTTCAAAAGTGCTTCTACGCCACTTGCGGAGCTTGTCGACAAGCTCCGTGATGCTGTCGGCATCAGTCAATACGAAGTCGTTTAGCGCTTCCGGATAGCGCTCGGCGACGCCTGCCACGGCGGAAACCATTGCCGGAACGCCCCGCACGACGGCCTCTTGCACGTTCAAACCAAACGGCTCGTAACGCACCGGGCTGACTAACAGGTCTGCCGCCGCCAGCAGTCGGTCGACGTGTTCGACAAAGCCCAAGAGGCGGACGCGCTCAGAAAGCCCGACTTGGCCGACTTCTCGCTGAAACGCGCTCGTAGCCTTGCCGGAACCCGCCATCAGGAGATCGGCGTCCCAAGCGGGATCGCGACAGAGAATCCCCCACGCTTTCAACAGCGTATCGAAGCCCTTGCGACGGTCGTAGCCGAATCCGCCGACGAACACGACGGCAGGACGCGAACCGGTTATCCCAAAGTTCCGTCGTGCGAGCATGCGTTCTTCGTCGTTGGGCGGCGCCCAGGAGGGATCGGTTCCGTAATAAACGGTGCGTACGCGTTCAGACGCGACGTTGAGTCGTTCGACGACGTCTTGGGTCGTGCGATCCGAGTTGGTGATGACGATGCGCGCCGATCGAATCGTGCTACGCTCAAGCGTACGATAGAGCGCCCCCACGGCGCGTTCTTTGACTCGATACCACCCGGGCGCTCCTGCCGGCGTCGTTTGCCAAGCGTGATGTAAATAGTGCACCCAGTTAATATCGGCCCATCGGCAATTGCCTCCGTTGACGACAACTCGGGCTCCTGGATGACGCTCACAAATGTCCTTAGCGACCCGACGACCTTGTCGACGGAGTAGTAGATTTCCCACCACGTCGGCGCCGCGTACCTTGGGCGAATGATGGATCGTTACCTCAGGAAGCGATTTGAACACAGGGTCGATTTCGCTGCCGACGAGATGGAGCGGAACTCCGTGACGGGCCAGATGTTCCGCCAGCGCGGCGACGGCGCGACCCTGCCCTGCCGTTTGGTTAATCCAGGTCGAAACGAGGACCCACGGGACGCGGCTGTTCACGAGGCGCTCGGTATTCTTTGAGTCAGACCGCGAACGGTATGCTCAATAGAGAATCGCCGGCGGTACCAATCCGCGGATAGAGCCCCGAGTTGCAAGCGTGCTTGCGACGACAATTGGAGCAACTCGACGATTGCTTGAGATAATGTGTCGGAAGCGGCAGATTCCGTCACGGTGACGCCGGTGTCCTCCGATTCCCAAATGGTTTCGCTAAGAAAGCCTCGGTTGGTCACGATTGGACGACCAAGTGCGAGGCCGGCCATGGCGCTCCCTCGCCGGCAACTAACCCCGTCGGGATAGGGCTGCACTAACACATCGCAAGCGGAAATGTGTTCGGCGATCTCCGTTGCCGGAACGTCGCCGCTGGCATGCGTGCGTTCACTGAGATCCGGAAACTTATATCCGAATTCCGCGCGAAACTCCGTACTGCCGCGTCCAATGAATAGCCCCGCCGCGTTTGGGAGTTGCCTCAGGGCTTGGGCTGCGAGCGGTCGTAGTAGATTGACGGTCGTCGCGCCATAAGACCCAAAATGCCCGATGATCTGCTTCACGCCCGTTCCAAAACGTGCGCGAATCGACGAGACGGTTTCGGCATCGGCGATGCCGGGAATATTACTTGGAACCGGCAGCCATTCGCCGCCTGGCGCTTTCGGCGCAAGGTTCTGCAGAGTATCGCTCCAAGCCGGAATCGAAACCAATACTCGCTCGGAGGCATTGGCGATTCGCCTCGCCATGGCTTGATTTACCTTTGCCAGAACCCGATGACGCAGCGACTGACCCGCTTCCAATGGGTAGGCCACTTCATGAAACATGGACCACACCGGTGCGATCTTACTTGCCCGCGCCGACACCCAAGCGGCAAAGGCGACGTTCATCGCCTTATGGCCGTAAGCGTGGGGAACGTACTGAATCAAGATTCGCTCCGGGCGGTCGACCGAACGTAGTTGCCGATCTAGCTCGGCGAGGCCGCGAATGCCGAATTGATCGGGTAACCGAACAACGGGCACATCGAGGTCCGGTTGAATTGCCCGTGTTTCGGCCGAGGTGTAGACTCGAACCGCTTCACCTTCCGCCACAAGGGCCTGGGCGACCAATCGCGTGTAGTCGGCGACACCGCCCGGCCGCGGCGGGTACTCGCCCGTGATGATTGCCCAACGCGTCATGAATCGCGCGAACGCGGCGATTGGAACGACAGCGTGATGCGTGCCGTAGCGGAGTTGCGGCGCACTTGATTAGGTCGGAACAAAAATATAGTTCCCGGGACCGCCTGCGGTCCCGATGAGTTCCGCGGCCGTGCGTTCCGCGTAACCAAGTTCCGCAAAGATAGTTCGCACCGCCTCGACATTCGCATCGCGCGTCTCAATTAAAACGATAGGCCGATTCCTCAGGATCGTTTGCTTCGCACCTTCAAGAAATGAAAGTTCGTGCCCTTCAATATCGACTTTGAGAAAGGCGACGTTATCGAACTCGAACGAGTCGAGATTGCGAAGACTCACCGGGACTTCGGTGAAATAATCGGCGAATGTGCAATTGTCCGCTTCCAAGCTCGCCCAACCGTGGAGTTGACGATTGCGCACATGGGGGACTCGAAGCGTGCCGGCGCCCTCCTGCGCGGAAAGCCCGACGGAATGAACCGTTACGTGCTTCGGCGCCACCTCACGCAAACGATCGGCTAAAACCGGATTAATCTCAAACGCCTGGACGCTTTCGTAGAGTCCGGCTAAGCGATAAGTGAATAGGCCTTCGTTCGCTCCGATGTCGACGGCGGTTTTGCAATTGGGCCCAATTCGCTCGATCGCCAACAACTCCGGTTCGCAGACGCCGGCCAATCGCGCGAGGCGATAGTTGAACGCGAGTCGGCGACGATTCGGAACCAGCTTCCCGAGGGATCGACGGAGGATTCCGGCGGCAATTTTTCCGAGTGACTTCATGGGCCGATTGCGAACGTCGTTGGGACTAGAAATCGCTTGAACTCGAGAGAAATCGCCGGCGATACTTCCATTCCCAGCCGGGTGTTCGCAGCAATAATCCCCAAAGCTCGGAGGTAAGCGACGCGAATGCTCGGAGTGTATCGAGGCTCAAAGGATATTGAAGTGCGTTCGCGAGACGAGTTCGAAAAATCAGAAGAATAAGTCGTGGCGCGCCCAACTTTCGGTGGCCGTTCTTGTACCAGTGGTAAAGCCAGGACTCGTGGTACTTTGCAAGTCGTCCCCCTGGCGTGGTGGGGCGAGGAGGATGATCGACGATCGCCTCGGGAACAAACTCGTAGTGGTTGCCCGCCCGCACCAATTGGTCGCGTAGATCGGCGTCTTCCATGTACGGGTAGGGGTACTCTTCATCGAATCCGCCCACTTTGAAAAACAACTGTTTCGCAATGAGGAAATTACAGGACCAAAGACATCCGCCCTGCAGGTTCACCGGTGCATGTTTCAGCGGCGAATCGATGCCTGAAGCGCAGGTCGTTTTTCCCTCGTAGACGTCGCAGTCGGGGTGGATTGCGGAGGCAAAAGACGACAACCAAGCCGCATCGGGTAGGCAGTCGTCGTCTACGAATGCGAGCCACTGTCCGGCCGCATTCTTCGCTCCGTTGTTTCTATTCGCGGCCGGTCCGCGCCGAGGACCCGCTACCCACTTTACCCACGGAAATTCGGCCAAGATCTCGGGGGGCGCGTGACCGTCGCCGTCGTCGGTCACGATCACTTCGTACAATTCGGCCGGTGCCGTCTGCGATTCGGGAGAGAGACGTTCCAGGCACTGCGACAGAAGATCGTTTCGATTGCGAGTCGGAACAATCACGCTGATTGTCGGTTGTCGCTCAGCCTGCACTTAGAGCGCGTCCTTCCGAAGTTCCGGCGGCACAGCGTTCAATCATTTCCACATACTTCGGTGCAAGACGATCCCAGCTAAATCGCTCGTAGGCGGCGGCATGCCTGGCACGAGCCGACGTATCGTCCAATCCGCGACTTACTGCATCGGCTAATATCCTCGGCAGATCCGTAGGTGAATGAATGTCGAAATAGCAGCCGAAATCGTGGAGGATTTCATGTGCGTAAGGGCGATCCGGAACAACGCAGCACAATCCGCGCGCGAGCGCTTCGACGAGCACCCTGCCGAATCCTTCTTTCGGAGAGGCGAGCGCGAACACGTCGGCGGCGTCAACATACTGCTCAATAGAGTTTGCCGGGACCGTGCGGCAGATGAAACCGTCGGGGGATAGCTGCTCCGAGGCGAGTTGCAAAATGCTCGGCGTCTCGGCGTCCCGCTGACCGAGAACTACTAACACGGGACGAGGTTCCGGAAGTTGGGCGACTGCTCGGATTAACACGTCCATTCGCTTGATGGAACTATTCACCACGCCGATCGATAGAATAACCGGGCGATTAGCGGGCAGCCCTAGTCGTTCGCGAAGTCCTTTTTTCTCGTCGGCGGTGGGGCGCGAAAAATTCCGATCGATTTGAAACCCTTGAGGAATAAGTGTCTGCGTTTCCATCGACCTTCCCGCTCGCGACGACTGCTCAAGCCCGACCGCAAGGCCGTGGTGTACGTGGTCGTAACGCGGAAAGTCGTGCGGCCCGAGTTGCCCGCCGTTGCACAGCAGAAGTTTGAAACGCGATCGAGTCAGCTGTTTCCAACGCCAGAGAATGTTTCCGACCACGCCGTCGCTGAGGTAGACTACGTCCGGGCGCTGCTTGATAATGTGAGGGATCAAAGAGAGGGCGAAGGTCGTCTGCTCAAAGTAATAGCCGTCGTAAACGACGCTCCACAATCGTCGCTCGATCCATTTGGCAAATTTGCTGTCACGTAGAAGACTGCGGGCCACGTATTCGTTCGGCCCCGCCGGTCCGGCGCCTTTGAATAGATAAACGTCAAGACACGACTCGCGACGCAGCGCATCGAAACATTCTTGCGTGAATGTCTCGAATCCGCGGGCCACATGTCCCAGCCCCGAGCATGCCAAGAACACTTTCGTACGGCGCGCGGTCGTGGGCGCGGCGGACGTCATTCGCGGCCTTTGATGACTGGTGAAGACTTTTTCGACTCAAGCACTTGTAGATAGATTTGAGCGAGCGTTTTGCTTAGCCCGACCCAAGACATGTTCCGCTCGAATAGTTCGCGATCGAATTTAGGCACGGCATTGCGACGAACGTGGTCGATAGCCGATGTAAAAGACTGCTCCCATTCCTGTTGAGTCGCGCCTGCCGGACGCACCCAGGGGAACTTCGGAATGAGTTCGGCGCACTCACCCACAGCCGAGCACAATAGCGGCACTCCGGTAGCGAGATAGTCTGCAAACTTTTGGGGAAGCCGGCTCTGATTAAAATTGCTTGCTTGCATGGGAAGCAGAGCGAGATCGAGGCAACTTGAAAACGCCTGTGCCTGGGTGGGAGTGAGTTGACCGAGGTAATCGATTCGACTTCGAAGGTGCTCCGGAATGTCGTTGAGATCGGACGTCGGCATTCCGCACAGTGCCAGTCTGAGTTTGGGCATGCTTTCGGCGTTGGCGGCGAGCGCTGAGACGCACCACGGTAGCTCCGCCGTCGTTCGACCCATGAAGCCGACATAGAACGCATCTGATTGAAGGCCTAATTCGCGCCTAGTCGCCAACTTGTCCGAGGCTTCGAGCGGCCAAGATCCGCTGTTTACAACGGAAACGGCTCGGGCTCCTCGTTCTCGTGCGAGCGCAGCCAAGTAGCGGCTGATCGCGGTGACGTGGTCGGCCCAGCGCGGTAATCGCTGCTCTAGATAACCGACACAGGTCCGCGGCCAGTAATCTCGCCAACGGTCAACGGGTCCCGACATCAGCCCGCCAATCCACAAATCGTCCCAGTCATAGAACCTCGCTCTACACGGCGCGCGTAACCAAGGTAGCGCCGCGCCCGGGAACGGCTGGAAGAGATGTGCAATGTCGCAGGACGGTGTTTTCGATAAAAGGCGTCGCGATACGGTTACTGGGTCGCACGCATTGAACAGGTATATGGCCAGGAAATGTTGCGGTTGAATGACGTAGGTGACGCCGTTGCGCAACTCGGTTCGGGTTTTCCAGCCTTTATCAAAGAAATCGCAAGTGAACACCGTTACGCGATGACCGTGTTTAACAAGTCCGGCCGCTAGGTTATGAAACCTGAAATATGTTCCCGCTTCATGACAGAAATTGGCGAAATAGTGAATGTTCAGCGATTGCGGCGCACATTCGCGAATTTCCTCCGACGATGTCATCAACGGCTGAGAATTTGCGGCAGTCGGTATGGAAGAAGTTCCCGGCAAGCTGTCAGATCTCCAACCGAGATCGTGCAACCTTCAAGTCCGCTGCGATGTCTTGGATGCGCCAAAGCGCCAAGGCCTTGTCGGAGTAGTTACCGCTCCCCTCCGTGCAGTTTTCAAGCAGCGTGGAGATGGGAGGGCGAAGCTGAAACGGCGGAAGCTGAAGATTGAGCGGGCGCCATTCTCCAATGAGAATGTCCTGATGCGTGCTTCGATTGAGAAACGTCGTCGTGAGCAAGTATTCGGCTTCACTGCGGCAGATGTTTTCCAATGCGCGAAAGACGGCTTCGAACGACAGATGAACCAGGCAGTCGCGACAAAGTATCAAGTCGCACTTGGGCAATGCGTCTTTCGTGAGGTCCGCGACGATGAAACGTCGCCGCGGTGATGCAAACTCGGCGTTGTTTCGCTGAATGATTTGAGGCAGTAGATCCGCTCCGACGTAAGAGATGTCGGGGATTGCCACGTCTTTCATCCAGTGGAAGTCTCCACAGGGAACATCCAACAAAGTGGAAACCTGTAAATGCTTCAGGAAGCCGGGGAGCGATTGAACGAGGAACTCCGTTTGGTCGGTATCGGAACCTCGTCCTGAAACCGATTGAATGCCGCCCCATGAATTCGCCTGGAAGATACTTCCGAACACTTCTTCCATGGGCAGCGATTTCAGACGTCGCCGCTCTCGCATCCGGCGAAACTCCCCGTATGCGAACCGAGCGCCGGGGATCCGCTTGACAACCTCTTTGAACCAGTTCACTTAAATTCTCGTGCCTTTCGCGACTTCACGAGACGAGATCGCGATGATTGTCGTGGATTTGCGTGCTTCATGTTTGCTCGCGACGGGATCTTCACTTTGTCCCGTCCAATGGGAATCGGACCGCGTCGCGCAGCCCTTTCAAGATCTCCCATTCAATTCGCAAGCAAGAGAGCGACCAGCCGTTGTGGATCAGGATTCGGAGCATTTGCATGGCGGCAACGAACGGCGACCGCAGCGGATCCTTGGGCGAATCGCCGTCGAGGCGAAACAAGAGATTATTCGAGAAAGCGATCCCTCTCCAAAGTCGTCTGAAATACTCTTCACGCACGTGGTCGGCCGGAATCAGGTGCGTTAATTTCAGAGATTGGAACACGCCGCACCCGAGCCCCAATCGGATTCCCGTCCGAATCATGTCGAAGTCTTCCGCGGCGCCTAAGGTAGTTCCTCGGTGACCCAGCATAAGCCTTCGCGGATCGTTCTGTAGCTTTTCGGCAAAAGTCGTGACGACGACCCGACGAAGGCACATTCCCGCGCCAAAAGGGTGGGAGTCGGTCCACTCGATAAAGTTCGACCAGGAATCCCGACGGCAAGTTCGCAATGCCAGTCCATTGATGTACTTGGACAAGTGCGGCGGCGGTTGCTCCTCAAACTCCGCAATACATTGCCCGCCCCAGGCGCCAAGTTCAGGCCGCTCGATCGCGATCTTCAACGCGGCTTCAAGATAGTCGGGCGCCAATACGTTATCGACATCGACGAAAACCAGGATTTCCGAATCTGTTTCGCGAATTGCCCGCAGTCGCGCTTCGACTAGTCCGACCTTTTCTTCACGAACGTGTCGCCCGTGAGAATGCCAGCTTATGTCGATGCTATTCGCGAGCAGGTCGCGACTGGCATTGTCCAATAAAAGCAGTTCCCACTGATCGAGCGGCAGCGTTTGTCGGCGCAATCCTTCCAGCGCGCGCGTCAGATGCGACGTTGACGGATTATGCGCGCAGATAACTACGCTAAGTTTGTGTGCGGACAAGTAAGGCATTGCCTTGGGTGCCGGGTAATCCAACGAGAGTAGACGCTTCCGATCTCAAGCTACTTCGACGAGCGGTCCTGTTGATCGATCTGAGGATTCATATTTCCGGCGGGAAGATCGGCCTGAACGCCCGCGGCCCCATGTGCCAAACCTAACATGTGTTTGCTTGGCACGAATCCGTGTTTTCGGAATTCGACCTCCTTTACATCGACGTCTAGTTGCTCGGGCTCCAATGCGACCACAATTAGCGGGTTTCCCATGTAGGCGAAACGTGGACCAAGGAAGAATGCCCCCCTTAGCGGCGGTCCGCAAGAGTGGCGGCGTCTACGAGCAAGACGGAACCATGCGTGAAACGTCCCCGGTTGCGCTAAGCAATTTCGCGCGCGATCGGCTGAAATCAACCGAGTGCGCCGTGAGCGATGAATGCAGTGACGTGCTTTGACGGGTCGATTGTTCATGGTCGAGGGTGCTTCAAGCGGCGACAAACGAAATCAGTCACTGATCGTCGAGCATGCTTCGGCGGACTTGGCGTCAATCTGCGTCGAAGTCGGAAATTCGATCGGCAAGCGCATGACCAATCCCTCGAAAAACCAGACCATCGATCGCAAAGGCATCCGCCCGCGAACGATCATCCAAGCCACGGTTATGAACGCGGCAGTAATATCTCGCCCCTTTTGCAACGGCGTCAGATCCTTGTTTCTGATCCAAGCGATCTGATTTCGGGCGCAATACAGCTGCTTGTTTGAGTTGTACCATTTGTCCGATGACGACGCGGGAGGCACCTTGTGAATCACGCGACTTGTGAGCACGCAATAGTTCTTAAACTGGCGCGCTATCCGATCCGTAAACTCCCAGTCGTCGCGCATCAAGAACAGCTCCTTGATGGGCAACCCCATTTTCTCCACGGCTTCGCGTCGAACAAGCAGCGATACGAACGTAGCGATCCGCACCCGAATACATTGATCGTGAAGGACGGAAAGCGCCCAATTCGCAGACGCGGCAGGTTGGAGGTAATCGGAACCGAAGATCTTGCCGTCGCGACCAAGTACCAAGCTTGAAAGGCATCCCGTGTCTGCGGCTTGGAAATAAGGTGCAGCCATCATTTGCTCGAGTGCGTCCGAGCAAGGAATCGTGTCGTCGTCCATGCACCAAAACCAGTCGTGTCCCTTTTGAAATGCGGTCTTGATCCCCGTTTGCTGGCCGCCGCTTGAACCGAGGTTTTCCTGGCGGACCACGGTCAAATCCGGCTGAACATCGAGCCACTCGCGCGTTCCGTCGGTACTTGAATTGTCGACGACGATGATTTCGTCCGGACGACGTGTTTGACTTCGCACCGCTTGGACGCATTCTTGCAGAAGTGCAACGCGGTTGAACGTTACCACGATCGCGGCAATTCTAGGCATCAGACTTTGTTAACCGGTTCATTGCGCGTGTCGCGGATTCGTCGGAACGATGATAAAAGGCCTGAAGGCCGGGGCATCCGTATCGACGCTCGGAGCATCGACGGCCGTCGCCTATCGCACTTCGTTCGTTGTGATCGGCAATAGACATTTGTTTTGAAGAATGGTGAGCCCGTGGCGAAGCACGCTCGATGCGTGGAAATGCAGAGCGACGAAATTAGTCGAAGCGACAATCCAATTGACGAACTGTCGTTCTCCGATTTGATGCTGGTACTCGTTTGAATTCAGCCAACGTTCGGGATTCTCTTTGCTCATCGTTTCGTGAATCGGCAAAAAGTGCTGTCGGTGCCAAGTCCCCGTGTCGTGTACGGCGATGATTGCATCGGCAGCGAGTGCGGGCTCGACGGCGCGCCAGGTAGCTTGATTGATGTGTAGGTCGTGCGCGGCATCAATGAACACGAAATTCACGGACCGATCCGCGACATCCGTCGGCACAAAATCGATTTGCGATTTGTGATGGTAGTGAAAGTTTGGATGCCGATCCTTGAGCTTGAGGGCCAAGGTGCGAGACATTTCTGAGATGTCGTAACTATGGACCGCGGACGACGGCGGAAGCGCCCGCAGAAAATTTGCCGCACTATCACCCTGGTTGAATCCAAACTCCACCAGAACCTGCGGCTGCGTAACCCTCGCCATTGCGAATAGCAGTAACGCCTCCGACTGCTGGATCGGCCCCATCGCTTCTGCTTCGAGATACCCGTCCAAATGGGAAACACAACGACTCAACGGCCACGCCGGAGATCGATGCGGAGTGCAAGAGTTGAGCAAGTTACGAATTGACTGGCGCACCGCTTGAGGGATCGCCGCTTTTAAGACGGTTTTGATCGGCATCGCCGTACTAGTCTGCCGATCCGTCGGCGGGCGCTAATTGAAAGCAAACGTCCCAAGTTACGTGCCCGACGCCGGACTTTTGGCTAAACGCCCAATTTCTTTCGCCGATTGCCACTCCCTCGACCGCGAAGCTGAGTCCTGATTCGAGGTAGTCCAGGTAATGCAGTCCGGTGACGGCGCAGATGAGATCGATCGAGTAGTCGCCTGCCGCGAGGTTTGCCGTGGGAAGATGGCACATCACGGTCGCTTCCCCCGGCTCGCGATCGATCTCCCAGTTTTGAATGAGGCCGCTCGGGGCAAATGCGACGGCAAGTCCGTCTTTCTGACGCAGCACGAGTTCGACGCTGAATTTTACGTGTTCATGAATGAGCAATTTCATGAATACCGTCGCCTTGTCGCCGTAGCGAAGGATTCCCGTTTGCCTTCCTCCGGCGGCCAGCCAGGCGTCTATGATCTCGACCTGCTTCGGGCGCGAATGACGCCCCGTCCGATTGAGGCTTCCGTCGATATTTCGCGTTGTCGCAAGGTAGGCGTTGAGCCCTTCGGACGTGTCGCCGGTAAGCAGCACTCGTCCGCGATCCAGTAGGACGACACGATCGCAAAGGTTCTGAATCGCTCCCACATTGTGGCTGACGAACATCACCGTGCGCCCCTCGATCGAAACCTCTCG
>PNKZ01000012.1 GCA_013822735.1 Pirellula sp. | reverse complement strand
GCTTACTCACAAACCAGCCCCCCGACCGCTGTCGAGGTGCCTTTTCACTAGTCGTCCGACGACATCAAGCTTACGTCGCGATTGGCGACATTCTGCTCGACATGCGCCACTCTAGACCTTCTGGCCGACTTAGCAATGACCAATCGGCTATTTCTTTTTGGTAGGATGCAGTCGCAATTGCGCGAATAGCCTACATTGCATGCGCCCGCATCGAGTCATCGCTCCTTTTTCTGCTTCTCCCCGCTCAAGGCCCGTTTTATGAAGTCTGCGGGAGAAATCGAAGCCGCGGTATGCGAAGGCGTTTCGCGGTTTGAATTGGAATATATGGGGCGCGGCCCGAAAGACATTCACGCGCATCTGATCGGCGATTTGGTCGTCGTACGCTTGCAAGGGGTGCTCACGGCCGCCGAACAACAGCTGGTCAAGACGCTGCAGCCGGAGAAGGGTCGCGACTTGCTCAAGCAAGTACGCACGCAGCTCATGGAAACCGCTCGCCCGTTTCTCGAAGCCTTGCTGAAGGAGATCACGGGAGTCGAGGTGCTCAGCTTGCATCACGACATTAGCACCATGACGGGGGAAGAGATCGTCGTCTTTACGCTCGTCGAAGCGCCCAGTTTTCGTGAAACGCGCAAGAAATAGTTTGCCGCGGCACGCCGTTAATACGGCTGCCGGAGCTTATTGTGACGGCAATCTGGTAAGATGACGGTGTCATAGCCGGATTCAATCCATCGAAATCGCATCTTCTTTCTCTCGGTCCAGGCAGGTCTCTGGACGTCATTACGCCGATGCGTGCGTACCGTAGCGGGTGAGCGACGACTTCGAACCGGCAATTCTGGGCGGCGCGTGCCTAGGCGGATCCCCTTCCCCGCAACACGTGCCGTGCCGTCGTTCGCAGCTCTTATGAAACGAGTGGTCCGTGGAAGCTTCTTCGCTCGCGTCGCGTTTTAGGGATACGGTTTTTCGGCGGCAACGACCGAAGTATGACGACAGGTTGCATCAGGGAGCTCGGGAACAGCCGCTACGGGCAGAGCTTTACAGCCTCGACCAGTTGAAACATCACGCCGAAGGACTGGCCGCGACCCACGAACTGGCGGAAGGATCGTCGCCCGACCGCTTGATTCCGCGGTTGATCGAGAACGAACGCGTTCTGATTCAGGCGCACGAGCTGGTGACCGAAGCTTTGGCGAAGAATCGCCGCAATGCTCCGGCCGCCGAATGGCTGATCGACAATTTCTACCTGATCGAAGAGCAAATCCGGACGGTGCGCCGCCATTTGCCCCGTTCGTACAGTCGACAATTGCCCCGGCTCGCCAACGGCCCTCACGCGAATTATCCGCGCGTCTACGGCATTGCGTTGGAATTGATCTCGCACGTCGACGGGCAAGTGGATGCCGCGTGCCTCAACGACTTTATCGCGTCGTACCAAGTCGTTCGCCCGCTGATGCTCGGCGAACTTTGGGCCGTGCCGATCATGCTGCGGCTGGCGCTGATTGAAAACTTGCGACGGGTGGCGGCGCGCGTCGCCGCCGGCCGCCGCGACCGCGACCTCGCGGAAGATTGGGCCGCGCGCATGCTGCAAGTGGTCGAGAATAATCCGAGCGACTTGATTCTCGTGCTCGCCGATATGGCCCGCACCGATCCGCCTAACAGCGGCGCGTTTTTGGCCGAATTGACGAGGCACTTCCAAGGGCAGAGTTCGCACTTTGCGCTGGCCGCCAATTGGCTGGAACATCGCATCATCGAACAAGGGATCACCATCGAGCAACTTGTGCGCGCCGAAGGTCAGGCCCAGGCGGCCGACCAGGTGTCGATCGGCAACAGCATCACGAGTCTGCGGTTTCTCGCTGCGACCGACTGGCGCGACTTCACGGAGAAGCATAGCGTCGTCGAGCAGGCGCTGCGCGACGATCCGAGTTGCGTCTACTCGCAAATGGATTTTGCGACGCGCGATCGCTATCGCCATGAGGTAGAAGGCATTGCGCGACGGAGCCGGCAATCGGAATATGAAGTGGCGCGCGGGGCGATTCAATTGGCGGAGACCGCGGCCCTGCATCGCTCGGAAGAGCGCACGAACCACGTGGGTTACTACCTGATTGATGCCGGAAGACCGGCGCTCGAGCAGGTGGTTGAGATGCGGCCGACATGGCGCATGCTCGCGGCAAAGTTCGGTCGGCGCGTTCCGTTTCCGCTGTACGTGTTGGCGGTGGCGGCTGTTTCGGCGCTTGTGACTTGGGCCTGGATCGCGGCTTCCGCCGCGGGAGGCGTGGCCGCGATTTGGATCGGCCTGTTGACCTTGCCGGCCGTGATGTGCGCGGCGCATTTGGCGATCGGCGTCGTCAATTGGCTGGGGATGCTGCAGGTCGCTCCGCGATTGCTGCCGCGCATGGATTACGAAGAGGGCATTCCTGAGGAAGAGCGAACCCTCGTCGTCGTGCCGACCATGCTCTCGCGACCTACGGGAATTGAAGGACTGCTGGAAGACTTGGAAGTGCGCTACTCGGCCAACGCCGACGCACGGCTGCACTTCGGGCTGCTGACGGACTTCGAAGATGGAACGGCGGAGTCGATGCCGGAAGACGCGGAGCTGGTGCGGCTTGCCGTGGAAGGCATTGAACGACTGAACGAAAAGTATGCGGAGCGGCGCAGCGACATCTTCTTCTTGTTCCATCGGCCGCGCCGCTGGAATGCGCAAGAAGGCGTATGGATGGGCTACGAACGCAAGCGCGGCAAGCTCGCCGAACTCAACGCGTTGCTCCGCGGCAGCAGCGATCGCTTCTCGCACGTCGTGGGAGATACGGAACAACTTGCGGACGTACGCTACGTGATCACGCTCGATACCGATACGCAACTTCCGCGCGACGCGGCCCGTGAGATGGTCGCGGCGATGGCGCACGTGCTGAATCGACCGGTGCTGGATTCAACGTTTCGACGGGTGATCGAAGGTTACGGGATTATGCAGCCGCGCGTCGACGTAAGCCTTCCCAGCGCGCGGAAGAGTTGGTTCGTGCGTTTGTTTGCCGGCGACGTGGGCGTCGATCCGTATACGCGCGTCGTCTCCGATGCGTATCAAGATCTCTTCGGCGAAGGTTCGTTCGTCGGCAAGGGAATCTACGACGTCGATACGTTTGAACGGACCTGCGGCAACTTTCCCGAGAACTCGATCCTGAGCCACGACTTGCTGGAGAGCGTGCACGCGCGCTCGGCGCTCTTGAGCGACGTGGAACTTTACGAAGACTTCCCCTCGCGCTATATGGCCGACGTAAGCCGGCGGCATCGTTGGATTCGCGGCGATTGGCAGATCGCCGGTTGGCTGCTGCCGCACGTACTCGGCGCGGCGGGAGAATCGCTGCCGAACTCCATCGGCGCGCTCGGACGCTGGAAGATTCTCGACAACCTACGCCGCAGCGTGGTGCCCATCGCCATGCTGACGTTGCTGCTGGGCTCATGGGTATCAGGTTCGGTAAGCTTCTCGCTGTTTTCCTTGGCGTTAGTGCTGTTTACGGTGGGGATTGTGTCGTTCTCGGCGGCGCTGCGCGACCTTTGCCGGAAGCCGCAAGATATTCCGCTGCGGGCCCATCTGATCGCCTCGCTCTCCGCTTCCGGCGGACAAGCGGCTCAGGTGCTGTTGTCGATCATCTTTCTGCCGTTCGACGCATATATGAGCCTCGACGCGATCGCACGTACCGCCGTGCGCATGCTCTGGACCAGGCGTAATCTGCTGGAGTGGAAAACTTCCAGCGACGCGCAACGCGGGTCGCGCGCGAGTCTGCCGGCGTTCTATCGCTCGATGGCGTTCGCACCGGTCGTCTCGCTGCTTGCGCCGGGGATCTTAACGATGCTCTCCCTCGGTACGCTGCCGATCGCGGCGCCGTTTCTCTGTCTGTGGATTGCGTCGCCTGCCGTGGCTTGGTGGTTAAGTCGGACGTTGCCTCCGCCGAGAGTGCGACTGTCGGTCGGACAGCGAGAGTTTCTCAATAAGCTTGCGCGGCGAACGTGGCGTTACTTCGAGATGTTCGTCACCAAAGAGGAGAACTGGCTGCCGCCCGACAACTTCCAAGAGCATCCCTCGCCATTGATCGCCTCGCGTACGAGCCCGACGAATATCGGCATGGGACTGCTGGCGAACCTGGCAGCCTACGACTTGGGCTATTGCTCCTCCGGGCGACTGCTCGAACGAACCCGGCAAACGCTGGAGACGCTCGGCCGGATGGATCGCTACCAGGGGCACTTTTACAACTGGTACGACACGCGCACGCTGCAGCCGTTGCCTCCGCACTATGTGTCCACGGTCGACAGCGGTAACCTCGTCGGCAATTTGTTCGTGCTTCGAGCAGGCTTGCTCGAACAAATCGACGCACCGCTCCTGTCGGCCAAATACCTCTCCGGCCTGCGCGAAACGTGGCTGGTTTTGCTTGACGTGGCGCGCGGGAATCCTCCGGGAGTAGCGGACCGTCGACCCGCCGCGGCAGCCGCCGCGGCACTGCGAGGCTTGGAGCGGCTTGGCGGCGAGTTTGAAGCGCGGCCGCATACTCTCGCGACTGCCGCGGCGGCGCTCGAACGCCTTTCGGCCCTCGTTGCCGAAGCAACCGCGTCGCTCGGGTCCGACGGAGACCTGTCTTGGTGGGGCGATGCGCTTTGCCGGGCTGTTGCGGAGCATCTCCGGGAGTTGCAGAGCCTCGCCCCTTGGGCCGCGCGGATGCTGCGTACAGGCGAACCTTCACGAAGGCTCGGGCCGGAGCTTGTTGCGAGCCGAGAAGCCATGCTCGTTCAACTTGCCGCGGTCGCTACGGTTCGCGATGTAGCCATGTTGCGAGAAACGCTTGTTCCGGCCGTCGACGCGCTTTTGCAACGTGCAGGGTCGGCAAACGCGAGCGACGCTACCGCCTGCGCGGATCTCGCGAATTGGTTGCGAGGCTTACGCGACGAAGTGGAAACGTCGTCAAAGTACGCGAGCCGGCGCATCGAGTCGCTTGAGGAAACCGCTCGGCAGTGCGGCAGTTTTGCAGACATGGATTTTTCGTTTCTGTTCGACGAGGCGCACAATCTTTTCACCATCGGCTACAACGTCAGCGACCACCGTCGCGACAACAGCTACTACGATCTTTTGGCGTCGGAAGCACGGCTCGCCAGCTTTATCACGATTGCTCAAGGTCGGCTGCCGCAAGAGCATTGGTTCGCGCTGAGCCGAATGTTGACGACCACGGGCGGCGGCTCAGCTCTGTTGAGCTGGAGCGGCTCGATGTTCGAATACCTGATGCCGCTTTTGGTAATGCCGACGTACGAGAACACGCTCCTCGACCAAACATATCGCGCCGTCGTGCGACGGCAGATCGATTACGGTAAGCAGCGAGGCGTGCCGTGGGGCATTTCCGAATCGGGTTACAACACGGTCGATGTTCACATGAACTACCAGTACCGCGCGTTCGGCGTGCCGGGCCTGGGGCTTAAGCGAGGGCTTGCGGAAGATCTCGTGATCGCACCCTACGCCGGCGTGTTGGCTTTGATGGTGGCGCCCGACGATGCCTGTCGCAACTTGCAACGTTTAGCGGTCGACGGCCATGAAGGGGCATACGGTTTCTATGAAGCGGTCGACTATACGCCGTCGCGGGTTCCCCGCGGCACGTCGCGGGTCCCGGTTCGGCAGTTCATGGCGCACCATCAGGGTATGAGCCTGCTCGCGCTCGACTACGTGCTCGGCGATCGTCCGATGCAGCGCAGATTTAGGGCCGACCCCATGCTGCTGGCGACGGACTTGCTTCTGCAAGAACGGGTGCCGAAGGCTGTAGCCGCCGTGTTTCCGCATGCCGCCGAAGCCGGCGCGCCGCGCACCGAAGCGATTGCCGACCCCAGCGACGTGCGGCTCTATATCGATCCGGCAGGCTCGATGCCCGAAGTCAATCTGCTTTCTAACGGCCGCTATCATGTCCTCGTCACGGCGGCCGGAGGAGGCTTCAGTCGTTGGCGCGACCTAGCGGTCACCCGTTGGCGCGAAGACCCGACGCGCGATTGCTGGGGAAGTTTCTGTTATCTGAGGGACGTCGAGAGCGGCGTGTTTTGGTCGACCGCTTGGCAGCCGACGCAAAAGCCTTCGAAGCCGTATGAAGCGATCTTTACCCAGGCGAGGGCGGAATTTCGCCGGCGCGACGAAGGGATCGAAACGCATACCGAGATCGCCGTTTCGCCCGAGGACGACATTGAATTGCGACGCATCACGATCACGAATCGGTCCGACGTCGTCCGCACAATCGAGCTCACCAGTTACGCCGAGATCGTATTGGCGCAGCGGGCACACGACCTGGCGCATCCGGCGTTTAGCAATCTCTTCGTGCAAACGGAGATCGTTCGCGAGCGCCAGGCGATTCTTTGTACGCGCCGTGCACGCTCCACCGAAGAACGTCCGCCGTGGATGGTGCATCTTATGACGGTACAAGGAGCCGTCGTCGGGGAGCCTTCGTTTGAAACCGATCGGATGCGCTTCCTCGGACGCACCGGAACCGTCGGCGCGCCGGCAGCGATGCTGACCGACGCCAAGCTCACCGACAGCCAAGGGGCGGTGCTCGACCCCTCCGCTTCCATTCGCCAAGTCGTCCGAATCGAGCCGAACCAATCCGCACGCGTCGACTTCATTACCGGCGTTGCCGAAAGTCGCGATGCCGCGACGGTGATCATGGACAAATACAACGATTCGCGGCTTTCGGATCGCGTATTTGAACTCGCCTGGACGCACAGTTTGATATTGCTTCGCCAGTTGAATCTCTCCGAAGCCGACGCGCAAATCTATTCGCGCACCGCGAATTCGCTGATCTATGCCACGGCACAACGGCGAGCGAAGCCGGTGACGCTGGCCGCCAACCGTCGCGGCCAGTCCGGTCTTTGGGGATACGGAATCTCGGGCGACCTTCCCATCGTGCTCGTGCGCATTCGCGATCAAGAGAATATGGAATTGGTACGCCAGGCCGTACAGGCACACGCGTATTGGCGGCTGAAAGGCTTGGCCGTCGATCTCGTCGTCTGGAACGAAGACGATTCGGTTTATCGCCAGACGTTGCAAGATACGATTCACGACCTCATTGCCTCCGGCCCGGAAGCCGTCATGCTCGATAAGCCGGGGGGCGTCTTCATTCGACGGGGCGAGCAGATGTCGGAAGAAGATCGAACCTTGTTGCTTACCGTAGCCCGAATCGTACTCTTCGACGACGCGGGCACGTTTGCCGAGCAAGTCGAACGCCGCGGGCGCGCGGAACCGATGATCGCCACACTGAAGCCGATGCGTCGCCTGCCGCAGCGGCCCACGTCAAGCGACTCTCCTCGACAGGATCTCAAGTTCTTCAACGGCCTAGGAGGCTTTACGCACGACGGACGCGAATATGTCACCGTATTGCGTTCCGGGCAAACGACGCCGGCCCCGTGGGTAAACGTACTTGCCAACGCGCAGTTCGGCACGGTGGTCACGGAAAGCGGCGGCGCCTACACGTGGTCGGAGAATAGTCATGAGTTTCGTTTGACTCCTTGGTACGACGACCCGGTGACCGACGCATCCGGCGAGGCGATCTATATTCGCGACGAACAAAGCGGACGATATTGGTCGCCCACTCCTCTTCCCGCGCGAGGAACAGAACCGTACGTGACCCGACACGGCTTCGGCTACTCCGTCTTCGAGCACACGGAAGACGAAATCGCCACGGAGTTGTGTTTGTTCGTGGCAACCGATGCGCCCGTCAAGTTCGCACGGCTGAAGATTACGAATCGTTCGACGCGTCCGCGTCAGCTCTCTGCGACCGGCTACTGGGAATGGGTACTCGGCGAGCTTCGCGATAAGACGTTGATGCATGTGGTCACGGAGCTTGATCCGACGACCGGCGCCATCTTCGCCCGCAACGCCTACAGCACTGAGTTTTCCGATCGCACGGCATTCGTCGATTGCAGCGAGACGCTCCGGAGCGTTACCGGAGATCGCACCGAATTTCTCGGCCGCAACGGCAGCGCTGCAGCGCCGGCCGCGATGCGCCGGGTACGCTTGTCAGGCCGGGTCGGCGCCGGACTTGATCCTTGCGCGGCGATGCAGGTGCAGTTCGAATTGGAAGAAGGCCAGGAGAAGGAAATCGTCTTCATGTTGGGGGCCGCGACGAGCGAAGCCGACGCGCGACAACTCGTGCAACGTTTTCGCGGCGTCGCTACGGCTCAGCGCACGCTGGAAGGGGTATGGCACTACTGGAGTCGAACGTTGGGCACGGTGTACGTGGAGACGCCCGACGCTTCCGTGAACTTTCTGGCGAACGGCTGGCTGGTCTATCAAGTGCTGGCCTGTCGACTTTGGGCGCGCACCGGCTTCTATCAATCCGGCGGGGCTTTCGGTTTTCGCGACCAACTGCAAGACGCGATGGCCCTATTGCATGCGGAGCCGGGACTCTTGCGCGAGCAACTGCTGCGCGCGGCGGGGCATCAGTTTCTGGAAGGAGACGTACAGCATTGGTGGCATCCGCCGGGAGGTCGCGGCGTACGCACGCACTTCTCCGACGATTATCTCTGGTTGCCGTACGCCGCCTGTCGTTATGTTGCCGCGACCGGCGATACCGGCGTATTTGCCGAGACGGTACCGTTTCTCAAGGCACGATTGCTGCGACCGGAAGAGGAGGCGTTTTACGACCTTCCGCAAGTCTCCGACGAAGTGGGTACCTTGTACGATCATTGCGTTCGTGCGCTCGACAACGGCTTGCGCTTCGGTTCGCACGGTTTGCCGCTGATGGGGTGCGGCGATTGGAACGACGGCATGAATCTCGTCGGCGCGGAAGGAAAAGGAGAAAGCGTATGGCTGGCCTTTTTCCTGTTCGACGTACTTACTCAGTTTGCCGGTCTGGCGCGCAGTCGCGGAGATGCCGCGCTGGCCGACAAGTACGACCTCGAAGCCGGCCGGCTGCGCGGCAATATCGAAGCGAATGCTTGGGACGGACAGTGGTATCGCCGAGCCTATTTTGACGACGGCACGCCGCTCGGTTCCGCGAGCAATGCAGATTGCCAGATCGACTCTATCTCGCAAAGCTGGTCGATTCTTTCAGGCGCGGGAACACTCGAGCGCTCGCAAACGGCGATGCAGAACGTCGACGAGCGCTTGGTGCGGCGCGAGTCTCGGCAGATTCAGCTGCTGGATCCGCCGTTCGACAAGTCGTCGCTGAACCCGGGCTACATCAAGGGCTACGTGCCGGGCGTGCGGGAAAACGGCGGTCAGTACACACACGCCGCGATTTGGACCGTGATGGCCTTCGCGGAGATGGGAGACTCGGAGCGAGCGTGGGAGCTGTTTCGACTCATCAATCCGGTCAGTCATGGCGCTACGGCCGGCGACATTGCAACCTATCGCGTGGAGCCGTATGTTGTGGCGGCCGATGTTTACTCCGTGGCGCCGCACGTCGGGCGCGGCGGGTGGACTTGGTACACCGGCTCGGCCGGTTGGATGTATCGGCTTATCACCGAATCGCTCTTGGGTTTGCGACTCAATGTCGATCGGCTTTCTTTTGAGCCGCGCCTTCCCAAGGCCTGGCAGTCGTACAAAATCCATTACCGCTTTCGCGAGACCGTCTACCACATCACCGTGCACAACGGCGGCGAAGGCGCCGCGGTGACGCGAGTGGTCGTCGACGGCGTGGAACAATCTGACCGCACGATTCCGCTGATCGACGATCGCCACGATCACTCGGCGGAAGTTCATTTGACCTGAGCGACCCATTCCAAATTACTTGCCGAGCCTATAAACGGAGAAACGATGGACCGCACTCGAAAAGCCACACGTGAGGGAAACGAAGTTACGCTTCACCACCGGACCGAGAATGATGCCGTGCGGATTGCGGAAATCGTCGCCGAAAAGCTCATTGAGTTGCAGGCGTCTATCGAACAGTTGAAGCAGACGCCCGCGGGCGCCGCGGAACTGGCGCGTCGTATCAAGACGTTTGGCGAATGCGTGAGGAGCGACGAGGAAACAACTACCGAATTCTACGAGAAACTTCGACGTTGGTTAGAGTTGGCGATTCCACAGACCAAATTCCCGTTGCACCCGCCACGTCAAACGAATAGCCAAGAATCACCGTCTTAGTCGTTATGGCTCGATCCCGCCGGATTGCCGATCGACACGCTAAGCTCGACGGAACGCAATAATCTTGAGGTCGAACCGGGCCAACCACCTGGTCCGAGATTCCGAATCGGCGTGCGAAAACACTGTTCGGTCGGCCAGATGCCGAAGTCCGGGGCGTCGGAGCCGTCGATCGTGATAAACGGATTGCGGATCTCAAGCGGAGCTCGTAGGCGAATGTTGCCGGCGACGCGAAAGCGGACGATGCGCGGGCCCTCTTGCTCGACGGCCCATCGCAGAGTGCCCCGCTGCGACGACTTGGGATCGTCATCGAGCGAGGTGACGGCGAGTTTTTTGCCGCCCACGCCCCCTTTCGCAACTGCCCCGAAATCATACGCGCGTGTCGGATCGGCCGGCGACGCCGTTGCGGTTTTCTCAGCGGTAGCACGATCCGCCGCCAAGGCAATGAATGCCACAACACATGTTGCGGCGACGTGACGAGCGAGCCACCGGGCTTTTTAGCGAAGGGACGGACAAGGCGGGCTTCCCACAGATAGTGCCGCCTCATTGGACAAACTGCACCTCTACTTTGGGCAGTAGGGCTTTGACTTGGGCCTGAGTTTCCGCAGGGTAACCTGTGGGGCGAAGGGCGAGGGTGAGAGATTTGAGATGGGCGAAGGCGGCCAGTGCCGAGAGTCGTTCGTTCGGGAGCGGGAGCTTGTCCATACTCAGCGACTCCAACTGGTTGATGCCGGCGATAAGACTCAAATCGGCATCCGTCAACTTGCTGCCGTCGGTGACCGAGAGCTTACGCAAGGTCGGGATGGCTTTGACCGTCGCGAAAGCATCGGCGGAGTGGAAGCCTTCGCCGAGTTGGATGGATTCCAGCGGAAGGCCGGCGAGATTCTTGAGGGCCGCCGCTGTAGCGTGGTGAGCGCCGAGTTCCAGGCTTTTGAGTTTCGTGAGTTTGGCGAGATGCACGGCGCCTGCATCCGTGAACTTGGCGTGGGCGAGGCTGATGCTCTCCAGGTTCGGCAGATGTTCGCAGAGTTGCTTCAGACCTTCGTCGTCGATGCTGCTGCCGCGGTGGCTGACTCGCGTGAGTTTGTTGAAGCCGTCGAACTTTGCGTAGGCGCGGCCCGTGATCTTGGTGCCGACAAACGAGAACTGCTCCAGGTTCTTCAGGCCGGCGAGTTGCTCCATGCCGGCATCGGTGAGCGGGCCGTTGTTGGTGAAGCGGAGCGTTTTGAGCTTCGTGAGCTTCGCAATGTGCGGCATCCACGCGTCGTTGAACTTCGTCGAGATGACGTTCAGCGATTCCAGAGTCGTGATGTGCCCTAGGTGCTCGAAAAAGGCCGCGTCGTAGGGATCCCCCTTGCGATGATCGTGCGGACCCGCTCCGGGCACGGCGAGATCGACGAGCTTTAGGCTCTGCCCGTCTGCAGTTCTTTCCACGTTGCCGTGCGCACCTTCGACCGTGCGAATGACGGCTTCGACATGCGGATCGAGAGCGAAGGCGGTGACCGTGGTGAGCGCGCAAGAAAATGCGGTGAGTAGAGTGAGGGCGGGTTTCATTGGATGAGGTGCAGCCTTCTCTTTGCGACAGGGGCGGGCGATTTTCAAGCGTCAGTATTTCGGGAAGATGGCCGGGGTCGGGAAGCGGTCTTCGTGGCTGAAGGTTCCGTCGCCGAGGTATTCCTCGCGAGGCACGTCCACTTGGGGCCAGCTTGTGGGGCGCACACGGACGACTCTGCCGGGGCGGATGCCTTCGATGATGAGGTCGGTTTCAAAGCGAATCTGGATGCCGCTGCTGCCCAAAGGCGCCTCTCCAGACGACTTCGTGACATCGAGGATGGGGCCTTTTGAAGCCATGTGCGCGGGACCATATGCACCGCCGGCATGTTTCAGCGTGTTCTCAGACGCATTCATTAGGACGGTGGCATCCTTGTTGAAATCAGCGTAGAGCGACGCGTCCATGCCGCCGAACAGAGTCGCGGTTACCTTCGCGCGGCCGAACTTGCCGTACTCGACGGCATCGATCCACGCGGGCATCCAGCGGCTCCGGATGAACGCCTTATGCACCGCGGTCTGATTGCGCGCGGCGCGCTGCATCGCGGCATCGTCCAGCCAGATGTCGGAGATGTGAAAGCGGGTGAACACGCCGCCGGGCGTGGGCTTCCAGGTGATGCCGAGCAGTACAGCTTGGTCGCCGAGCGATTTCTTCCCCGCGGAGGGCCAAATGCCCTCGGCGATGAGGTCTTCGATGCCGAGGCATTCGCGACCGCGCCAAATGCGGGTAGCGGCATCGAAGGTCAACTTCTCCTCGGCGGCCTTGCCGTCTCCCCCTTCTTTCGCTTCGAGGACGGCGGCGATAATTCCCTCGTTGTTCTGAATCTCCACTTCCTTGAGCTTCCAGACCTTTTTCTCACGCAGGCAATGGCTGGGTTCGTCTTCGAGGAGGAGGACGTGATTCTCGGCGGGTGCCGTACCTGCGCCACGATTGTGGTTTCCGTCGATCTTCTTGTTGTTGACCGGCAGCACCGGCACGGCAGAGATCTTCGGGTCAGGCGGGAGATACGCACGGACGTGCAACACGGTGCCGAGCGGGATGTCGCGCAGGTCCGCGGGTGCGCCGTGATAACGCACGATGCCGTAGGGGAGCATGGCGAAGGGGTGCGGGTCGTTGCGGAAGAACATGCCCGATCCCTCGACACGAATACTGCCGCGACGATTGGCATGGTCCTGAAACACGAGTTCGCCTCGGTAAGCGTGCGCTTTCTCCAAAGGGGGAAACTTCCCCGCCTCGGGGCGGAACACTTCCTCTTCGGCGTGTGCGGGGCACAAGCTAAGAACCAAGAACGATAAACCAAGAACAAGAGAGAGACGCGTCATAGGATGAACTGGAGAGTGATGAGAATCAGTATTTCGGAAAGATGGCCGGCGTCGGGAAACGCTCCTCGATGCTCGACGCGCCGTCGCTGAGGTATTCCTCGCGCGGCACATGCACATCGGGCCAATTTGCGGGGCGAACGCGAACGATTCGCGTAGGGCGGAGGCCTTCGGTGATAAGGTCGGTCTCAAATCGGATCTGGATGCCGCTGCTGCCCAAAGGTACATCGCCGGACACCTTCGTGACGTCGTGGATGGTGCCCCGCGCGGCCATCTGCGTGGGGCCGGCAGTCCCCCCTTCCGTATGCTTCAACGTGTTCTCGACGCCGTTCATCACAGCGGGGATGCCCGTTTTGAAATCAGCGTAGAGCGAAGGATCCATGCCGCCGAACAACGTCGCGGTCACGGTCGCGCGGCCGAACTTGCCATATTCGACCGTATCGACCCACGCGGGCAACCAGCGGCCGCGCATGAAGGCCTTGTGCGTTTCCGTTTGGTGGAGTGCCGCGTTTTGCATTGCGGCGTCGTCCAGCCAAATGTCCGAGATGTGGAACCGGGTGAACACGCCGCCCGGCGTAGGCTTCCAAGTGATGCCGAGTAAGACAGGTTGTTTGTCGAGGGATTTCTTCCCCGTCGCGGGCCACGCGCCCTCGGTGATCAGGTGTTCGATCCGGAGCAACTCGCGACCGCGCCAAACGCGCGTGGCGGCATCAAAGGTTAACGTTTCCTCGCCGTTCTTGCCGTCTCCCCCTTGCTTCGGCTCACGGCTCGCGATGATCGTCCCCTCATGGTTCTTGATCTCCACTTCTTTGAGCTTCCAGACCAAGCCCTCGCGCAGGCAACGGCTGGGCTCGTCTTCGAGAAGGAGGACGTGATTCTCGGCAGGCGCCGTGCCGGGGCCGCCTGAACTTGGCCGCTCCCGATTATTGACCGGCAACACCGGCACGGACGACGTCTTCGGGTCGGGCGGGAGAAATGCGTGGACATGCAGCATGGTGCCGAGCGGAATGTCGCGCAGATCCGCCGGTGCGCCGTGATATTGGACGATGCCGTAAGGGAGCATGGCGAAGGGACGCGGGGCGCTGAAGCGGAAGATGCCCGTCGATTGCACGCGGATACTGCCGCGACGGTTGGCGTGATCCACGAAGGCGAGTTCGCCCCGGTAGGAGTGCGCCATTTTCAACGGGGGAAACTTCCCCGCCTCGGGGCGGAACGGCTCGTCAACTTGGGTGCTTGGTTCCGGGTCCTTCGTTCTTGGTTCTTCGCCAGAGGCGATCGCTTCCACGAGGAACGAACAAACAAGCACCACCGGCCAACAACGAACCAAGAACCAAGAACTAGAAACTCGCAACTGGTTCATAGTTCGATCACCGTGTTGCTGTCGCCAAACTGGTCAGTCTCCACGCCCATGCGCTGGGCCATGAGTAGCAGCAGGTTGCTCATGTGAGCGTTTGAGTTCGCCGGACGGCTGCAAAGTTGGTAGTGCGCGGTGGTGAGCGCTCCGTCCGCGCCTAGCGCGTAGCCTTGGAAGCCTGCGGCCTTCTTGTTGAAATCGAGGTGGCTGCCGTGCTTCAGACCGAGATCCGAACCGCCGGCGAGCACCAACGGGAGGTTGGCGTTGCCGTGACTGTGGCCGTACGACATGCCGCTGCCGAAGAGGGCCATGGTCGAGCCGAGGAGCGGCTTGCCGTTGAGGTCTTTCGTCTCGGCGAGTCGGGTGAGGAAGTAGCCAAACTGCTCAAGGGCGAAGGTGTCATACATGGTAAGCTTTTCCATGTAGCCGGCATCGCCGCCGTGGTGGCTTAGTTGATGACGCGACTCGGTAATGCCGATCTCGGGAATAGAGAAGGCGTCCCCTTCCCCCCCGAGGCTAAACGTGGCCACACGTGTCACATCCGTCTGAAAGGCGAGCACAATCAGGTCGTAGACGGTGCGGAAATAGTCGCCGGCCATGGTGGCGGCGACATCGCGGTTGGTGCGTTGGCGATCGGTGTCGGAGACGGCGGGGAGCGGCGTGTCGAGCCACGAATCGGCTCGTCGCGTGCGAACTTCCGCTTCGCGAACCGAGGTGAGGTATTGATCGAGACGCCCTTTGTCCGCCGATCCCATCGCCTGTTCGAGTCGACGCACCTCCGCGAGGTTGGCGTCCAGAACGCTCCCTTTGCGGCGCAAATCCCTCCGCTGCGCCGCCTTACCTCCTTTCGGTTCTCCAAACAGCGACGCGAAGATCTCACTGCAGCGCCGCATCGCGGGCAACCGGACTCCGTCGGCCGTCCACGCGAGCGATTCTTGCGTGAGGGCGATCTCCATCGAAGGGTAGCGCGTGTGTTTCGCGGTAACCTCGGCCATCTTCTGGTCCACGGAGATGCTGTTGCGATCCGAAGGGCCGAGCTTGCCGCCGGTCAGCCAGACCGAGATGCAATTGTGGTGGTGGCTGAGGGCGCCCGGGTGATGAAGGCCGCTGATGGGCGTGATCACCTCTCGATGCTTTTCCAGAGGCTTCAGCGAACGCGAGAACTGGTAATCCTTGCCCGGCGTGGTGATTTGATAGTTGAGCGAATGGACGCCGTTGGCGAGGTAGATGAAGGCACTGCGTCGGGGCGTGGCGCTTTGCTGCTCAGCCGCCCGGAGCGGAACCATGCATTCCAGGAACGGCAGCGAAATGCAACTCCCCAAGGCGCGCAGGGCGTGGCGCCGGTCGATCAACCACGACTGCGAAAGAAAATTACTCATCGACATTATCCTTATGAGAGTTCGTTAGCGTTTTTGGAGCAAGTTGGACAGAGCTACGGCGCGGATGATGTCCTGAACCCGGTATTCGTTTTTCTTCGCCTCGGCCGCGATGGCCTGGAGGTCATCCTGATCGTCCACCGTGAGCACCCGGCGAAGAGCGTAGGTGCAAAGTTGCTCGATGAAAGCTCGCGAGATTTGTTCGCGATCTTCCAGCAACAGCCGTTTGAATTCGACGGAATCCTTAAAGGAACGGCCGTCGGGCAAAACGCCGGAGGGATCGATTGCGGGGTCTTTGCCGACTCCCTGTGCGAGCTTCTCGTGGGTTCGCCATTGCCCGATGGCGTCGTAGTTGTCCCACGCGAGTCCCAGCGGATCGATCTTCGCGTGGCAGGCCGCACAACTGGCGTTGTTACGGTGCGCTTCGATTTTTTGGCGCAGCGTAGCCTTAGGGCTTTCCGGCGGGCTGGGCTCGATCGCGCTCACATTCGCCGGGGGCGGTGGCGGGGTCTTGCCAAAAATTGCTTCACTGACCCACACGCCGCGGTGAACCGGTCGATGCCGGGTACCGTCCGAGGTCAGTCCCAACACCGCGCCCATCGTAAACAGACCGCCGCGATGATCGTCAGGCTTGAGCGACACTCGCTGGAAACCATCGGCCTTCGGCTCCGGCAGCCCGTAGAAATCACAGACCCGCGCATTCGCCATGGTCCAGTCGGAATCGATGAAGCCGTCGATCGGCAGATTCTTCGCGAACATCTCGCGGAAGTACTCGACGGGCTCGCAGCGCAGGCTCTCCTCAAGCCAGGCGTCGTACATCGGATACAGTTTCTTGTCCGGCGGGAACATCCCGACGCGGTGCAGTTGGAGCCATTGCCGCACGAAGTCGTCGACGAAGCGGTTGGCTTTTCCGTCCTTCAGTAGCCGGTTCACTTCCTTCTGCAGACCTTCCCCGTTTAGTTTGCCCGCTTGGGCCGCGGCAAACAGTCCGTCATCGGGCATCGAACTCCAGAGAAAATACGAGAGCCGTGAGGCGAGTTCCGAGTCGTTGAGACGTTCGCGGGCCGAAGGTTCGCCTTCGACGAGGTAAATAAAGTGCCTCGAAGTAAGCACGCCCTGCAACGCCACGCGATAAGCGGCGGCCGTCTTTTCACCCGCCTCGCGTTCCGAGCGGTAAGCTTGCAGATAATCTGCCAACTCATCCTGCGTCACCGATCGCCGCCAGGCGCGCTCGGCGAAGCGTTGCAGGTGCTCCGCGACCACCTCAAGCGGCGCGTCATCGGGCGGCAACAAACCATGGCGTCGGGACTTCTCCGCCTCCGTTTCCAGCGGTCCCTCCCACTCGATCCAATCGAGGAGCACCGTGGAGAAGAGCCCGTTCCCCTTGTCGTCGAACATCTGCGGAGCGTTGGGGTTCAGGAGCAGCGTCTCGCTGCTGTGCGTGAAGATATAGCCGCCCCTGCTGCCCAGCGCATTGCGAAAGGCTGCACCGGCTCTTCTGTCGACGACGTCAGTGGCCACCACGCAGAAATCGAGCGTCGCCGGCATCTCGAGAAGCACCTCGAACTCATAAACTTGCGGATGGTCTTCCGGCGCCGTAAGGTCAAACTCGATGAGGCCGTCTACCGTTTCTTCCCCGGTCCGTTTGCCGATGCTCAGGTGCGCAGGCTGACCGCCTGGCGGGCGAACACCGCTGGCCTGGATGCGGACTTTGTAAAGCCCGCTGTGTTCCGGCCCCGTCTTTCCAAACCAGTTGGAGGAAAGCGCGTTTTGGACATTGCCGGGAAAGAGTAAGTAACGTAGCGGCCGCTTGATGCCGAAGCGGTCGAGCGCCTCCTGCTGGGTCTTCCCGCCGCCGTAACGCAGATCGGCAGCGGTCTTACGAACTTTGCGTGATACTTCTGATGTGGCGGGAAAGGCGCGGTCCAGCACAAGCCCCGCCGCGCCGTAGTAGCGATCGACATGCGACGGCGAGAGCGATAGTTCCGACCCGATGCGCTCGAAGCCGTGCCACAGCGTGTCTTCGTTTAATTCTCCCGGCTTGGTCGGATCGTAACGCACGCCGAGCAAGTCATAGACCGTGTTCTGATATTCTTTCCGGCTCAGGCGATAATGGGCCACGGCCGGCCGCGAGGCCATTCGCGCCGCCCGCCCTTCTTTGAGCCGTGAGTCGAGACTGGTGACGAACGTTGCGATTTCCGCTTGCGTAGGTTGCGGCTCCGTCTCCGGAGGCATCTCGCCGCTGTTGACCTTATCTAGAGCCTCGGCCCAGTGATGCGTGTCCAAGCCCGACTTGAAATCGCGCGAGAGCCGATCGATCCGCAGATCCCCCTCTTCCTTCTGTGCGCTATGACATCGGATGCAGTGCTTCGTGAGGAAGGCCTCAAACGGTTCGGCTCCGCGAACGACGCCGGCCAAGCCAAGGCAGACGAAGACGGCAGGCGACGCAAATCGCAGAGAAGTGACGACGGCTTGGGTTAATTTCATGCGTAAGACCTTCGTATCAGATCCGGATCAGGAACTCGTTCGACGCCGGCCCGCTGCGCGTTACGTTGCCTTTGAATTTGCGCCGACCATGCTTGGCTCGTAGTCGAACTTAAGGAAACCTACAGATTATTCGGCCGCACCCCGGGTTGCCAGCAGTGTTCTGCTCATCATACGCCTGATTGGTGGTAGGTTTACATGGAAGAAGCGGCATGCATACCGACTGAGATCACCAAATCGCCTGATCGACAACTCGCGTCAAGGACTCAACTTTCGATTCCGAGTGATTTGATGCGCGAGGCCAAAGTAGTCGGCTTCATGCCGAGGAGTTCCGCGGCGCCCCCAGGACCTGAGACCTTGCCTTGTGAGGCGGCCAGCGCTGCGCGGATGTTGTCGGCTTCTAGTCGTCGCATCTGGGCGTCGGTTCGGACATCGTCGAATCCGCCGCTGACGACCGGTTGCTTGGCGGCGGTTTGGGGCGGAGACGGAAGCTCAATGTTCAGCCGGCTGCCGAGGGAGGTAATCACGGCCCGCTCGACGACATGTTGCAGTTCGCGCACGTTGCCGGGCCAGTCGTAGTGTTGGAGCCTTTGCACGCCGGCCAATGTTAAGGAAAGTTTAGGACGACCGACTCTACGTGCGGCCCCCCGCAGAAAGTGTTCAGCCAACAGCGGAATGTCTTCCTTACGCTTCCGCAGGGGCGGAACTTCGACGGGAAACACGCTTAGGCGGTAGAACAGATCTTGGCGAAACCGGCCGGTTTCGGCTTCGGCCCGCAGGTCACGATTGGTGGCCGCCACCAATCGCACGTTCACCTTACGCGTTTGGTCTTCGCCGACCCGTTCGAGTTCACCTTCTTGCAAGGCCCGCAAAAGCTTGGCTTGAAGCTCGAGGGGAATTTCGCCGATCTCGTCTAAAAATAGCGTCCCGCCTTCCGCCAGTTCGAATTTCCCGACCCGATCGCGTAAAGCGCCGGTGAAGGCTCCTTTCGCGTGGCCGAAGAATTCACTTTCGAATAGCTCGCGTGGTACCGCGGCGCAATTGACTTTGATCAGCGGCCTGCCTGAGCGTTTGCTGCGGCGATGAAGTTCGCGGGCCACGAGCTCCTTGCCGGTGCCGCTTTCACCCAAGATCAAGACGGTCGCATCGGTGGCGGCGACAAGCTCGATCTGCCGAGTGATCGTTTCCAAAGCGGGGCTTTGGCCGACGAGTTCACCAAAGGCGGCCGAGCCGGTCGCTTCTTCGCGCAGGTATTCGTTCTCCTGCTCCAGGCTTCTTTTCAACGATTCAATTTCCGCGAAGGCCCGCGCGGTAGCGATTGCGGCGGCGGCGTGATCGGCAATCATTCGCAGCCAGCCCATGCATTCGCGTTCGATCGTTCCCCGCGCAAATACGGCGAGCACGCCCAGCACTTCGCCGCGATGAACAAGCGGCTGGCCTGCGAAGCCGCGAATCTTCTCGGCGCGTATCCAATCGGGGCGAGCGATCCATTCAGGAAGCGGATCGCTGAGGTCGGGAGCCTCGATTGGTTCGCCGCTGGTCGCGATTCGGCCCACTTTGCGGACTCCGAACGGCATGCGTCGGAACGCACCTTCAATGCCGGTCCATTCCGTCGGGCCGGCAATCGATCGTCCGCCCCCCGCGACAAGATGCAGGCATCGCGTCTGCTCTCGGCAGACATCGATCAGCGGGCAGTCGGTGCAATCGGCTGTCGGTTGAGCCAGCCAAATGCGCGCAAGGGCAACTCGCGGTGTTTCCGTCAATCGAGACACGATCAAATTCAGCAAGTCCGGCACCGAGCGCATCTGTGCCATCTCTAGCAACAGTCGCTTAGGGTCCGTGAGAATCGCGTCGTAGGTGGATTCAACAGCCATACGACGAATATACGAAACTTCGTGAACGTTTCGCGAGAAATCGTGAATCGACGAAATGTCGTGAAACACGCTCGTCAAGGACGGACGAGCGTAAGTCTCATCAACGAAACGGCTTATTCGAATATCACCTCGGCGGCACACGATTTGATTTACGGCAAGCGTTCTCATGGGTTGTCCGTCGAGAACGCTTAGATCGTAAACCAGGAGCTTTTCCAATGTCCCGCCTCAAATTGATTTCCCCCGACTCGGCCACCGGCAAAGCCAAGGATCTTCTCGGCGCGGTAAACGCAAAGCTTGGGATGGTGCCGAACATGACGCGAGCCATGGCGAATGCCCCGACTGTTTTGGAAGGCTACCTGCAACTGAGCGGTTCGCTCAGCCACGGGGTTCTGTCTCCCAAGGTGCGAGAACAGTTGGCCCTGGCGATCTCTGAGACGAACGGATGCGACTACTGCGTCGCCGCCCACTCGGCAGTCGGCAAGATGGTCGGTCTGACTGCCGATCAAATTCGCGACAGCCGCTTGGGCACCGCGATCGATTCGAAAATCGAAGCCCTCTTACGTTTCGCTCACAAGGTTGTCGAAGCGCGCGGACGTGTGACGAACGGCGACCTCGACGAAGTTCGCGACGCGGGATTCGACGACGGTGCCGTTGCGGAAGTCGTGGCTCACGTCGCGCTAAACGTCTTCACAAACTACTTCAACAACGTCGCCGAAACTGATCTCGATTTTCCCAAGGCCGCTTCGCTGACGATTGAATCGGCCGAAACGGCCTAACACGGCAAACTTAAGGATATCGGGAGAACCGGTCATGAACGCTTTTCACATGTTGTTCGAGTACGCTGCCCGACTGGATCGCGTGGGTATCACCGTAACGCGAATAGGTTTGGTGGTGGTGCTGGTCTGGATCGGCAGCCTCAAGATCTTTCATTACGAGGATGAGGGAATCGTTCCCTTCGTCGCCAATAGTCCCCTGATGAATTTCTTCTATCGACAACCCGCCGGCGAGTATCGGCAACATATGAATCGCGAAGGGGAGTTGGTTCCCGCCAACCGAGCATGGCACGAGCTAAACGGAACCTATCGCTTTGCGTACGGGCTCGGTTCGGTGATCGTCGGCTATGGCGTGTTGATCGCCCTCCACCCGTGGCTGCCGCGAGTCTCGGCCGTCGGCAGCTTCCTCGTGTTCGTGATGTCCCTGACGACCTTGTCGTTTCTCGTCACGACGCCCGAGTGCTGGGTGCCGAATCTGGGAAGTTCGGAGCATGGCTTTCCGCTGCTCTCCGGCGCCGGACGTCTCGTCGTGAAAGATGTAATCATGGCCGGCGCGGCCCTCGTGACGATGGCAGACTCCGCCAAAGCGTATCTCCGAACCACGGTTTAGTACTTTGACCAAATCACTTTGAAAGCGAGCAGTCATGAATTTCCATAAGAATGATACGGCTCTAGTCGTGATCGATCCGCAGAACGATGTGCTGAGCGAGCGGGGCGTATCTTGGGGGCTAGTCGGTGCGAGCGTCCGAGAGAACAACACGGTTGAGAATCTTGAGCGGCTGTTCGTCGCGGCGAAAGCGCAAGACTATGGGGTCGTGATTTCGCCGCACTACCTCTATCCGTTCGATCAACGATGGCAATTCGGTGGCGCGGTCGAGCACATGATGTTGGACGACAAAGAGTTTTATCGCCCCGATCCGCTAAGCGTTGCCGGCTTCCAAGACTCCGGGGCCGACTGGCTGGAACGCTATAAACCCTTCATCAACGACGGGAAGACGACGGTGGTCAGCCCGCACAAAATGTGGGGACCACAAACGAACGACCTCGTGTTACAGCTTCGCAAGCGGCGTGTGAACCAAGTCATTCTAGCGGGGATGCTGGCCAATCTCTGCGTCGAGAGCCACCTTCGCGAGTTGCTCGAACAGGGCTTCGAGGTGGCCGTGGTGAAGGACGCCACGGCGGGTCCTCGCCATCCCGTGATCGGCGACGGATATCAAGCGGCACTCATCAACTACGGGTTCCTCGCCAACGCGGTTCTCACAACTGACGAAGCCGTGAAGGTCATGAGTTAATTTTGTCCGCGCTTAAAGGTAGTTTCGAATTCGGCAACTCTCTTGCAACAGTCCGGCATCCGCGCGTCGAACCATTTGAACGATTCTTCCACAATGTTTCGGAGACCCGACCATGTTCTGTACGAAACGATTCTCGCTGCTCCTCCCGCTGGCCGCAGTCGCTCTATCCGTCGTCGGCCCGAGGAACGCTTCGTTTGCGCAATCATCGCCGAAGGTGTTTCATAAGACCGTCAAGGTCGGTGATCTCGATATTTTCTACCGCGAGGCCGGCTCGCAAGATGCTCCGACAATTCTGCTGTTGCACGGTTTTCCGACCAGTTCGCAGATGTTTCGCAACTTGATTCCTGCACTGGCTGATCGATATCACGTTGTTGCCCCAGACTATCCGGGCTACGGCCACAGTTCGATGCCGCTTCACAACGAGTTCGACTACACGTTCGACAGCCTGGCCAAAGTAATGGATGAATTCACAGACAAGGTCGGGCTCAAAAGTTATGCGCTTTACGTCATGGACTACGGCGCGCCGGTCGGCTACCGCTTGGCAGTGAAGCATCCCGAGCGGGTCACGGCCATCGTCGTCCAGAACGGCAACGCCTACGACGAAGGCCTGGACAACGATTTCTGGAAACCGATCAAGGCTTATTGGGCCGAGCCGAAGAGCAAAGAGAAGCGGGATGCCATTCGCAATCTGGTAACTTACGAAGCAACCAAGTGGCAATACATGACGGGAGCGAACGACCCGACGCTTGTCAGTCCCGACGGTGCGGCACACGACCAGTATTTGCTCGACCGCAAAGGGAACGACGAAATCCAACTCGATCTGTTCCTGAGCTACGGCAGCAATCCGCCGCTCTATCCGAGCTGGCAAGAATATTTCCGCAAGTATCAGCCGCCGATGCTGATCGTTTGGGGCAAGAACGACCAGATCTTTCCGGCTGCCGGAGCCGAACCGTACAAACGCGACCTGAAAACGCTCGAGTTCCATCTTATCGACGCTGGCCATTTCGCTTTGGAAACCAACGGCGACGAGATTGCCGCCCGAATGCGCGATTTTCTCGGCAAGCACGTAATGCAAAAGTAGCGGCAAACGGCGGCGGCGTCCTCCCAGCGGCGGAGGACGCCGCGCTCCTGGACCCAGACATAGCAAGTACGATAAGGTTTCGTATCGGAGGGCTTACTCATGAGATCGATACCCAGCGACGTCGCTTTCACTCCGGCTGTGAAAGCGCTGCAAGAACTCAAAGGTTCGCGCCGCAACTACGCTCGTATGGAAGAGGGCCGTGGTTGGCAAACTACGGTCACGCCCGAGCTGACGGAGTTTCTGGCGGAACTCGATATGTTCTATCTCGGCACGGCGAGCGCCGCGGGGCAACCTTACATTCAATATCGGGGCGGCTCGCCCGGATTCTTGAAGGTGGTCGACGAGCACACGCTCGGCTTCGCCGACTTCGGCGGCAACCGGCAATACGTCACGCTCGGCAATCTGTCGGAGAACTCGCGAGCGTTCATCTTCCTGATGGACTATGCGAATAGCCAACGCGTAAAACTTTGGGGAAAAGCGAAGGTGATTGAACACGACCCCGCTCTGATCGACCGGTTGCGCGACCCGAGCTATCCCGGCCAAGCAGAACGGGCAATCCTGTTTACGCTCGAAGCGTGGGACGTCAATTGCCATCAACATATTCATAAGCGGTTCTCTCAGCGCCAGATTGCTCCCGTCATCGAGAACCTCCAGCAACGCGTGCATGACCTAGAGGCGGAACTGACCGTGTTGCGTAAAACAACCGAAACGAAGCCCTCTGCGCCGCAGTAACATCCGGTGTCCGATTTCACTTTCATCATTTGGGCAGGCAGGGCTGTACCCAAAGGCCGTTTTCCCATAGGAGTGTGTCATGCAACTCGGAATGATCGGCCTTGGGCGAATGGGGGCCAACATGGTGCGGCGTCTCTTGAAGGCGGGCCATCAGTGCGTGGTCTTCGACCGCTCGCCCCAAGCCGTGCAAGAACTGGCTGCCGACCGGGCGATCGGTAGCGCATCGTTGGCTGAGTTTGCCGAGAAGCTCGCGCGGCCTCGAGCGATTTGGTTGATGGTTCCGGCGGCCTTCGTCGACGAAACCATCGCGAACCTCTTGCCGCATCTGGCGCCGGGCGACATTGTGATCGACGGCGGCAATTCCTATTACGTCGATGATATTCGACGGGCCAAGGAACTGGCCGCGAAGCAAGTCTATTACGTCGACGTCGGCACCAGCGGCGGCGTGTGGGGGCTGGAACGCGGGTACTGCATGATGGTCGGCGGCCCCGAGGCGGCAGTCGTACAACTCGATCCGATATTCAAGACTTTGGCCCCCGGAGTCGGCCAAATCGTCCGTACCCCAGGCCGGGAGCAAGTCGGCGGCACGGCGGAACAAGGCTACTTGCACTGTGGACCAAGCGGCGCCGGTCATTTCGTGAAGATGGTTCACAACGGCATCGAGTACGGACTCATGGCCGCCTACGCCGAAGGGATGAACATTCTGCGACATGCCAACGCAGGCAAACGAGAGCAGACTATGGATGCCGAAACTACCCCGCTTCGTCAGCCCGAGCTGTATCGATACGATCTCAACTTGGCCGATATCGCAGAGGTCTGGCGACGCGGTAGCGTCATCTCATCCTGGTTGCTCGACCTCGCCGCAGCGGCGCTTCTTGACAATCCGGGCCTGGAGAAGTTCACAGGTCGAGTCTCCGACTCGGGCGAAGGTCGGTGGACGCTCATGGCTGCCATCGACGAATCGGTCCCGGCTCCCGTGCTCAGCGCGGCGGTCTTCGAACGATTCAGTTCGCGCGGCGAAGCCGACTTCGCCGATCAACTTCTTTCGGCGCTTCGATTCCAATTCGGCGGACACCAAGAGAAAGCTGCGACAAAGGAAGTCTCTGCATGACCACGCTACGTTCGGATGCTTTAGTCGTTTTCGGGGCTACAGGTGACTTGGCCTACAAACAGATTTTCCCCGCATTACAGGCCCTCGTTCGTCACGGCCGCCTCGACGTGCCGATCATCGGCGTGGCCAAGTCCGGCTGGAATCTCGACCAGTTCAAAGCGCGGGCCAAAGACAGCCTCGAACAGCACGGCCGATCCGACCCGTCGGCCGATGCGAAGCTGTTCTCGCTGCTGCAATACATCGACGGCGACTACGCGGACGCGGCGACCTTCCAGAGGCTGCGCGAGTTGCTCGGCCCGGCGCAGCATCCGCTCTACTATCTCGCCATTCCGCCGAGCTTATTTGCGACGGTGGCCGCAGGTTTGTCTCGGGCCGATTGCGTGAAGGAGGCGCGCGTCGTCGTCGAGAAGCCGTTTGGACGAGATCTTGCATCAGCCCAGGCCTTAAATCGCACGCTCCATCAGTATTTTCCCGAGCCGAGCATTTTTCGAATCGACCATTTCCTCGGTAAGGAAGCCGTACAAAACTTGATCTACTTTCGTTTTGCCAATTCATTGATGGAAGCCGCATGGAATTATCGACATATCGAAAGCGTCCAAATCACGATGGCGGAGAATTTCGGCGTGTCGGGGCGCGGAAAGTTCTACGAAGAAGCCGGCGCAATTCGTGACGTAGTGCAAAACCATTTGCTGGAAGTGGTTGCTTGTCTGGCCGTGGAGTGCCCGAGCGGAGTTGATCATGGGGCCAAGTGTGATGAACGTGATCGGCTGTTGCAGTCGGTACGGACGCTCACGCCTGCCGACGTCGTGCGGGGCCAATTTCGCGGCTATCGCAACGAGCCCGGTGTCGCGGCCGACTCCCAGGTCGAAACCTTCGCTGCGTTGCGATTTCATATTGATAACGAGCGTTGGGACGGCGTTCCGTTCTATGTGCGCACGGGAAAGCGTCTGGCCGTCACCGCGACCGAGGTGTTGGTCCGGTTTAAGAAGTCGTCGCGAACCGTCTTGACCGACTCCGGCTCGCCGAATGACTCGTACTGCCGCTTCCGCCTCGATCCGAAAATGGTGATCGCGCTCGGTGCGCGCGTGAAAAAGCCGGGCCCCGGAATGACGGGCGAAAACGTCGAACTGATCGCACATCAGCAACCGGCAGAGCTCATGGAGCCCTACGAACGACTACTCGGGGACGCCGCCGCGGGAGACTCGACTTTGTTCGCGCGACAGGACTCGGTCGAAGCGGCATGGCGCGTCGTCGATCCGATTCTCGGGAACGCAACTCCGCTGTACGAGTACGATCCTAACAGTTGGGGTCCCACCGAGGTGGAAGCGCAACTAAAGCCGTGTGGCGGGTGGTACAATCCGAAGGCAGAATGAGCACCGTAATGATGCAGGCAGGAATCGTTGAGACCTTCATCGGCCACGATTAACGTTTGATTACCCGCAAGGCTTCTCGCTGCGGCATGCCATGAGGAACTCCTCGTGATGGTCGAAGGGGGCTCGGGAAGTTGCGATGCATCGCCAAGACGACCGGCTTTCGATTCTTGAATCAGCCGCGGCGAGTTCCAAAAATCTTCTTTGACAAGCGTATTTCCCTTCGCGCCGATGAATGGCAGCGAGTGTGGCCGCCGATGCCACCTGCGACTGGCGGCGTTCATAGCTCCATTATGTGATTATGCATAAAATGTCCGCTAATAGAGTCGCCGATCTTGTCGGCGATACTCGGCGGCGAGCAGGTCTTCCAGAAACTCTTTGCGATCTTGCGGCAAGGGAGCATCGATCGCCATCTTGCGAGCGAGAGAGTCGACAAGTTTCTGGCCGATGGTAAAAACTTGCGCCGGCGTTAGGACGGCCCAACGCTCAAGAACTTGTTCGATGGTTTCATAATCCTTCGCTGCAAGCTTGCCGAGCTTGGCATGATCAAAACGATGGCGAGCGTCGCCGGCAGGACGTGCAGCCAGTGTTTGTCGGACCGCGCCGAGTTGCTCTGGGGCGTCGCTAACGACGATCGTGCCGGACGCCATATCGCCGAGTCGCCGTCCTTCCGCAGAAAATAGCGGCACGAGCCAAAGTAGCGGCAAGTGATCGATGACGCGGAAGATATTGCGCAACAGTACGCTCGGCGTATCCAACGCAAAACCTTCGCTCTTCACTACGCGAATCTTGCAGATCCGTTTGCCGATTGTTTGGCCGTGCAGCAGCAACTCGCTAAGTGCAAAGTAGAGAAAACTGCCGAAGCCCCAAACCAAGATGCAGATAGCAACGAAATAGTACACCGCACTATCTGCATCTTCGCGGCGCGTGTCGTCGACCCAATTGCCGAACGACTGCAGTGCGTCACGAATGATTCCCTGAAACACCGAGGCCAAGAACATCAGCAGCAAAAACAGCGCAAACATGCACGCATACATCAGCAAATTGTCGACAAACCACGCAATAAACCGCGTGCCGAGCCCGGCCGAGCGATACTCCAGATCGACGTTTTCCGGCGTTTCATATCGCAACGAAGAAGTCATAATATGCCGTCACTCAAGCTTGCATGGGGAATGCGGATTGAGGTAATTAATGTATGCGGAGCGAATGCAACCGGGTCTTCGAAGCGACGAACGCGTTTCAGTATGAATAGTTTTACGGTACGCAACAAGCCTACGTGGGACGAGTTGGAAGCCCTCGTGACGAAGGGACGCAAGTCGCTGCGCCGCATGACGCCGCAAGAGTTGGGTCGGCTCGATCAGTTGTATCGTCGTACGACGACGCATCTAGCGCAAGTTGCGACGCGCAGTAGCGACCGTCGACTGCACTCCTACTTGAACTCGTTGACGGCCGCGGCCCATAGTCTGATTTACCTGCCGCCTCGTAAGCCGGTCTTCAGCGGATTGGGCTTTTTGTTACGAGAAGGAATTGCTCGAACATTTGCCCGAAACTGGAAAGCGCACGCCATCTCTGCCGGCCTATTCTTATTCGGCGCAATCATCGCTTACATCGCCGCCTACACGGATCCGCTGGCCGCCTACGCGCTTTGGCCCAGCGATATGGCCGGGGAACGGCAGCCCGGCTCGACTCCTGAACAATTGCTCGAAGCGCTGCGTTCGGGACGCGACCAAGCAGGCGGGGAAAAGTTCTTGTTCGCGGCGTTTCTATTCGCCAACAATCTGCGCGTGGGAGTCTTGGCCGCCGCCGCCGGAATGCTCGCCGGCGTCCCCACCGTGTTTCTCATGATCTTCAACGGCATGGTCCTCGGCGTGTTCGTCGCCCTCCATCACCGGGCGGGAATCTATTCCGAAGTATGGGCTTGGCTGTTGCCGCACGGCGTTACCGAAATCGGCGCGATCATCCTTTGCGGCGGCATCGGGCTAATGTTCGGCATGGCCGTACTTGCCCCAGGCGATCGTTCCCGTACCGAATCGCTGCGAGCCGTGGGACGAGAAGCGGGAATTGTCGCGCTGGGAGCGGCAATCATGCTTGTCGCCGCCGCAGTGATCGAAAGCTACTTGCGGCAGAGTCACCTCTCGACCAGAGCGCGATTGATCTTTGCGGCCGGCACCGCCCTATTCTGGGCGCTCTTCTGGTGGCATGGCGCCTATCGCGAGCGTTTGGCGCGCAGCACTACAACAGATTCCTTGCTCGCAGGTCCAAGTAGTAGTTGATCAGCGGCACAGTGAGCTTCGCCGGCTCGACATCGAGTACGAAGACGCCCGATTTGCGCAGTGCTTGAATCGTCTCACGCCGTTCGCGCAGCAATCGAAATGCCACGGCTTTTCGCGCGGCATCCAGCATGGCGTTCACCGGTTCGCCGATCATGCGTTCGATCGACGGCGTGCGTAACGCGACGAACAGTACCACGTGCCGCTTGCCGAGCCGCGCCAGCGAAGCCTGGAACTGCCCGGAGGTTTCCGTGTCGGCGATATCGGACAAAACGACGATAAGCGAGCGCTTCGTCTGGCGCATCTGCAACTCGGCGAACACGACCCCAAAGTCCATTTCGCGGAATTCTGATTGCGCGTCAAAGGCGACGTCGGTGAGCGATTGGAGCGCGGCAACTCCGGAAATCGGAGGGAGATAGCCGCGCAGTCGGTCGTCGAAGAGCGCCAGCCCGCAACGGTCGCCCCCTTGCAGCGCGGTGCGCGCAAGAATGAGTGCGCCGTCGATCGCGCAATCAAGCTTGGTGCCGCGCAGGGCGTCGGTTCCCATCAGCCGTCCGCAATCGACGAGCAACATAACATCGCGATGACGCTCGATTTGAAAGCGCCGCACGATCATGTGTCCTCGTCGCGCCGTGGCGCGCCAGTCGATCCGGCGAGGGTCGTCGCCGTCGCGGAACTCAAGTAGTGATTCAAACTCCGTGCCGGCCCCCTGCTCTCGCGATTTGGTGCGGGAATCCAGCAAGAGCGGCGCCGCCCCTTCATCTTGGAGAAACTCTTCGCGCGATACGAACTTTTCCGGCATGATGCGAATCGTCGTCGCGACGCCAAACTCACGCTGTGCTTCGACGAGTCGTCGCGGCCCGATGATCCTCATCCAAACGGATCCGAAGGAGTGTCGCCCTCGTTTTGCGATGCGGTAACGTTGCGAGAGGGAAACCTTAGGCGTCACGCCGTCGAATGCAAACGACTGCGTGACAAGTCGCGGCAGGGCGTCCGGCGGCACGACGTCGCGCAATTCTCCTCGCATCACGCTCGGCTCGGCGGTCGATACCTCCCAAGTAACGCTAAATGCCAAGGCTCGACCGGCCACGCTCGGGTGCGTTCGCCGCACGACGAGTGCTCGCAGCTGCTTACGTATCTGTCGCGCTTCTTGAACGGCGGCTCCCATTAGGACGGCGCACCATAAGGCGGTGAGCCACGGCAACGGGCTCCAAAGCGTGAAGAAGTAGAGTATGGCCGGCGCAAACGCGAGAGCCGCACCCCGCAACAAATTCACGCCCGGGCGAAATCGCGTCAGGCGACCAGTCAGACGACCGGCTTCCGCCGATTGCGCTTCGTCGGCATGCGACAAGGCTTTCGTCGGGCCGACATTGCGCGCGTTGCCGGTCGCAACGGCTTTCGACGTCAATGGATGCTTCCCACCGACGTTCATCGGGGAACCTCGACCGTTTCCAGCAATTCGGTCAAGACGTCGTCCGTCGTCGCACCTTCGAGTTCGGCGGTCGGATGCAGCACCACGCGGTGACGCAAGGCCGGGATCAGCGCTGCCTGCACATCATCCGGTGTGACGAAATCTCGACCGGCGAATTGTGCGAGACTTTTTGCGCCCATGAGGAGCATTAGACCTGCGCGAGGGCTCGCACCGACGGAGAGCGAATCGTAGTGCCGTGTCGTCGACAGCAAACGCTGTACGTAGGCGGCGACTTCTTCGCGGATGTGCGTCATCCGGATGATCGTTCGCGCTTCGCGAATTTGTTCGGCGGTGACGACGGCATTCACGCCCATCGTGCGCGGATTCGAGAGGCCCCCCGTGGCGTGGTGCTCCAAATATATGCGGCGTTCTTCCTCGTCGCTCGGATAGCCGACGCGGACCTTGAACATAAACCGATCGAGCTGGGCCAGCGGAAGCGGATAGGTTCCCTCTTGTTCGATCGGATTCTGCGTGGCAAACACGATGAACGGATCGGGCAGCGGATGTGTCACGCCGTCGTGGGTAACCCCCAACTCTTGCATGGCTTCGAGCAGCGCCGACTGCGTTCGAGCCGAAGAGCGATTGATTTCATCGGCTAAGACAAAATTGGCGAACAACGGGCCGCGGCGAAACTCGAACGAATGCAAATCTTCACGATAGATCGACGAGCCGGTGATGTCGCTGGGGAGCAAGTCCGGCGTCATTTGTAGGCGGCGATATTCCAAATTGAGCGTCGAGGCGATCGTTCTCGCCAAGAGAGTTTTGGCGACTCCCGGCGCCCCTTCGAGCAAAATGTGTCCGCTGCTGAAGAGCGCGGCGAGCGCAAACTCGACGACCTCGTCTTGGCCGAAAACCACTTTGCCGATTTCGGCACGAACGGACTGGTACAACGTCTCTAAAGACACCGGCAAATTCCTTGTAGAGCGGAGATAGTTTCCGATTCGGAAGCTCGCGCACCGCGCGATTGTACAGCTTCGACGCGAGCAACGGCTTCGAGAAAGCGTGTCGATTCTTGCGGCTTGCGCCGCGCCATGGCCGCCGCAATCTGCGGCGGTTCGGCGTCGACGGCGGTCAGCCCGAACCGCTCCGCGAGCGTTCGCAGCGCGCCGCGATACGTTTCCTCGAGCACGAAGCGACGACTTTGCTCGCCCCGTTGAAAGAGGCGGGCCATCGCTTCGACGTACTCGACGATCGTGCGTCGGGATCGAGGACGCGTTGCTAACGGCGGGCCCAAGGTCAATGCCTGCCGCCAGACGTAGAGTCCGACGAGGAGCATAATGATCGCGGCACCGACGGCGTAGCGGGCGCGCGTCAGTAGAAACAGCGGATTCCCGCGGACGGCCAAGCCATGATAGAACTCGTCAAAGACCACGGTGCGGCCGCCGGCGGCCAGTAAATCATAGACCAACACCCCGTTGTCGGCCGTCGCCAGACCGACGTTGAACAGCAGCGTCGGATCGGCAAGCAATATGATTTCTCCTCGGCCGCGTTTAAATGCGGCGGCGACCGTATACGATTCACCTCCGGAGGTCGTGTAGAGCAAGGTACCCGAGGCGTTCTTGAGGCCGCGTCCCGACAGTTCCGCGTTCCCATCCTGCGGGAGTCGGCAACTTCGCGAGCGCGCGGCTACCGGGAGCAGCGAGCCCTTGCCTTCGACGCGTGCGTCCACCCATTGCAAGGCCCGAGGACGCCACGTCTCTTCCCACTGTTCTTCAGCGCCGCGGCGGATACGTCCCGCACGGCCGCTCAAAACATGCGACACGTCCGCCGACGATGGCGACGTCACAGGGAGCAAGTCGACCTCCACGTTGTTCAACTCTAGCGCCGAGAGCAACGTGACTGGTTTACCCGACGTCATGTCCGAGCGCTTGCCTTGTCGATCGGGGTCGCTCGAGGAGCGCGGCACGGCGATGATCCGCCCCCCGCGCTCGACCCAGGCAAGCAGTCGCGTGAGATACGCAGGCTCGACGCTCACCAACTCGGGATCCGGCTGCCAAAAAACAAGCGTCGTCGATTCAGGTAGATCGGACGTCGGCGGCGCGATCTGGCGCTGGACGGGCACGCCGAGTTCGGCGAGTAATTCATACGTAGCGCGGCCGCCGTTCCATCTTGTTCCGTAGCTGTCGATGCCCATGCCGCCGGAATCGGGCTCACCCAAAAGCGACGCGATGCCCGAAACGATCACCAGCAGCAGGAGGAAAACGGCAAGCAGAACGCCGTTACGCGCCGTAAACATGCGGCTTGCTTCCTTTCGGCGCGTGACGAAGGTCTTCGTAGGCCGCACGACACAACGAGTAATCGGCCTCTTCGCAAGCCCCCTCGCCGTACCACTTTGCGTCGACCACTTCCACAAACGTCTGCAGCGCGCCGCTCAGTACGGGCTGATCCTTATAACGTCGCAGCAATGCTCGATTGGTCAGGCCGCGCTTGAGCGGGCGGCTCTCACGACGTTCCAACTGCAGCACGCCCGCGCGAAAGAGCAAGCGAACGGCCGTGATGTAGTCAGCCGCGATGCGCGCGGATTCCGCCTTCCGTTCGAACTCCTCGGGCTCGACGACTGCCCGACCGGCAACCGGCAGCTTGGCGCCGCCCCCCAGCGGATCGCGCAGCGCTTTCGCGATGCTGCCGATGATGTGCCAAAGCAGGAAGCAAATCACGGCGACGAGCGCGAGGATAATGCCCCAACGGAAGATGTCGGGCCAGCCTTCCGTAAGCTCGTAAATCCAGCGAAACGGCGCGATCAGCCAAGACAAGACTTCGAGGACGAGCTCGTTCAGCCAAGTGCTATCGACGCGACGAACTTCAAGGTCGTAGTCGTCGCGCGCAAGGATCTCCGCCGCCTTGGAACGGACCTGCGAAGCGTCGGGAACCGACTGCGATTCCAATCGTCGAACTCCGAATATGCGCTATAGGTACCGACATTCCAAGTCGTGATGCGCGCGGCGACCGCGCGCACCACGACGCGTTGACGTTGATCCGCAATTACACATCGTCAACCGCTTCGGCAAGCAATTGAAGATCGAAGTTTTCCATCTTGCAGCGAACCGAAAAATAGAACACTACAAGCGCGCATGTGCCGAAAATGGTAACGAATCCTTGCACGAACGCTTGTACGATAACCGACACGTGGGGCTGAGGAATGATCTGCGCGCCAAGACCAATCAAGAAATTGATGACGCCGAGAATCAAGCTCATCACAAAGAGCGTGCCGATATTTCCTTTCATGAGCAACTTGCTGCGTGAAAGGGCATCGCTGCCGCTACTGTTTTCCAGAACAGCGACTTCTTGCGCCAGCGCGAACCAGAAGGCGAAGATGATGCCCGGCACGATGCAGAGGATCATGCCTAAGCCGATGGCGAGGGTCATGAGGAACGACGTCCAAATTAGCGCACCCCACCGCTTCATTCCGTGCTTGATGCAATCGCCCACAGAAGTGGGACGAGAAAGGTATGAAGAACCTACGGCGTAAATTACGGCCGCGTTCGCCAAGGGAAACACGAAGATAGCCACGACCAGCGACAAGGCGATGGGAACGATTGCCGCGGAAGGGTTGGCCTGAATTTGTTCCGGAGTTGCAATCGCTGTTTGTACTAAGCCTAAGAAAACTTGTGCCGGAATCATTGTCACCGCGACGATGCCGAAGAACAAACCGAAGTGATTCTTTAACAACTGCACTGCCTGATCGAGAATTCCACCGATTCCAAGTTGCTTGATCTGATACTGCGTGTTCATGGTAAGTTCTCGCTTCCTGACGATTGCCTGACCTTGAGATTGCCGACGGCAGGCACGCACCTTGCATGCCTTTGTGTCGACCTATCATGCACGGACGTCACTCCCGTTGCAACGACACTCGATTGCGATTTCTCGCTTTCGAGTTACGGTCCAGATTATCCCCGTGACTTGTCGTTGCCCCCCCCAGATCCGCCTAACCATTCGGCTCAGTAAGCCCCGTGATGTCTGCCCAGTTTGCATGGCGCGTTTCGGTTAAGGTATCTTATTTTGGACTCTGCTCACTTCGAGCAGGGCAACGGCGAATTGTCGTTTTGCCGCATGAGTTCCTCACGGCCGTTGGGGCCTTACTTTCCAACTTGGAGAGATTGCCGGCAATTAATTGCCGGGCGGCCGAAAGTCCAGCGGGCACAGTTCATTTGAGAACGGCAGATGGCGGCTCTAGTCTTCGCTAGATGCCGCACATCCTTCGGCTTCGCGACATGTTCAAGAACTTGCTATGTCCTGAATTGCATCTCCATTGAATTCGGTTGCCCACCGTTTTCATGCCTGTTTCGTCGCCGCCATGTTTGAACGGCGGAGTTGAGTCTTTATTTTAGGTCGTCGAATCTACCGTGCCGACTTTCACTCCCGCAAAGTGCGCGGAGCGACTTGCAGGTTGACTTCCACGTCCGGTGGACCATTCGGGAGATGGAAGACCGATGATGATTGATGCGGCTTCTCATGCACTGCAGCGGCGAGCTGCCGGACAATTTAGTTGCAAGCCGAGTCTCGTGATCGCGATCGCCTAGCTTGGGTGGCAATTCGCTTCAACGACTGTCCGCGGTTAGTGATTCGGCGAAGTGCCGGCATCGATCGCGCGGTTCCAATTGCGTCCTGTCGTTCCCAATAGACGTAGCATGATCGCTTCGGTCGTTGGGCCATCAATTCGAAGGGCTTCTAGTTAGCGAGTCTCGCATTCCGATGCAGCTTCTGCCGTGGTTCGCCTGCTCTTGCGACGACGATGGCGGTAGAAGCCGATAGCGGCTGCGAAAGAGAGGAGTGCGAGCGAGCTTGGCTCCGGGACGGAAGCATAGTTCAGGTAGAGATCATTTCCCGATTGACTGACCCAGAATGACCCGGAGCCGACCGGCGAGTAGTTGGCACCTCCGAAGACGCCGGTCGAGTCGATGATGAAATAGTCGCTGATGACGCCTCCTGCCGTAAGAGAGACCCCGCCGGCATGCGCGAGGAGCCAACGATGGGAGGTCGTTACGGAATTCGTCGGATCGAAGACGGTGCCCGCCGAACCGACGTTCTGTCCATAATTGGATTCGTCACTCATCGAAAAGACGTCGAGATAGATCGGGCCATCTAGGCGAAGCGTTCCGGTTACGTTGAGATAGTCCCAATCGGTGCCTGCGGCGGACGTCGTCAGCGGACTCGCCGACTCGTAGGCATGGCTGAATTCGAAGACAAGCGTCGAGCCTGCACCGAGCGTCAGCGCCGTCGCCGATGCGTTGGTGACGGAGAGCGTGCCGATTCCATGGCGCGCGCTATCGGAATTGGTGCCTGCGGAAAGCACGCCGCCATCGCCCGCGCCGGATGCCGACTCGGCGGCCAGCGTGATCGTTCCGGCGACGGTTCCTTCGCCGGAAAGGGTCGCCCCGGTGGAGACGTTGATCGCGTTGGTCGTTTTATTGAGCGCACTGCCCGCCGCGAGCACGAGCTGACCGGCGTTGACTTGCGTTCCGCCGGTGTAGCCGTTGGTTCCGGCGAGCACGAGCGTTCCCGCGCTCGTTTTGGCGAGGCTGCCGCCGCCGTTGAGTTCGCCGAGGTTGGAGAGTCGGCCGCTCTTGGCCTGGAAATCGATCGTATTGGTCACCGTGCCGATCGAGGCTCCGCTCATGTTCAACTCACCGCCGGCTAAATTCACCATTGCCGACGAAATACCCGTGCCGCCGCCGCGAATGATGTTGCCGGAAAGGGTCGTGCTGCCGCCGGTGATGTTGATGACGGCGGTCGTCGTATGCTGGAAGGTCGGCCCGGACCCTGCGGTAGCCATCTTGATCGAGGTTCCCGACGTGGCGCCGATGGTGATGGTCCCGCCGCCAAGATTGAGTTCGGCGTAGATGTTTTCGATGGGATTTAAGGCGGTCGTTTTCACTCCTGCCGTGGAGCCGAGGTCGAGAATTCCGTTGACGATCGCAACCGTATCGGAGGCCGTGGAGTTGACGCTGCCGAGAGTAACGACGGCGTTGGTCGATAACGGTGCGCCGCTCGTGGTGCTGCCGGCGTTGTCGGCTCGCACGGCAACGCCCAGGCTCGTCATGTCGAGTTTCCCTTTGTCCCAAGCGAAGGCGAGGGAAAGCGCGTTCTGCCGGTCTTGGTACCCGAGGCGGGTAATGCCCAACAGCATGTCGACCGAGTGACCGGAGACGTCGAACAGATTGCCGAGACCAGTGATTCCCGTGCCGCCCCCTCCGGCCGCAAGATTGAACACGGTACGACTGACGCCGTCGGCGGCGCGAACCGTCAGCGTGCCGGAAGCTTCTTTAAATGTGACGCTTCCCACGTCGCGCAAACCTGTGCCGATGCTGAAGATGTCGGTATTGAGCGTTGTCGACACGCTGCCGAGCTTGAGTTCGTGGATCGCGCCATTGGGTCCGTCGCCGACGAAAATCGACCTCGCAATGACGGTCGATGTGTCGGCAAGCACGAGAGTGGAAACGTTGGTCGTGCCGGTAGATGAACCTCCCGACGCGACGCGAAAAATGCCGCTCGTCGGGCTCAGCGAGACGTTGAGCGTCGATAGGTCGCTGAAGTCGGCAATCACACGAGCCCCTGCGGCGGAGGTGCTTGTCGCTCCGCCGACGAAGAATAATCCGTTCGTTGCGGTATTATTCACGATGACCGAGCCGCCGCCGACCGCATTGAGCGTGGTCACCGTATTGGTCAGCGAGCTGCCGATGGTGACGTTGCCTGTAAATGTGAGGCTTCTCCCCGGGCTGATGGTGAGCAGATTAGCCGCGGACGTATTCGTCTGAACGTTGAAATTGTTGAATTGAGCGTTGACGAGAGAAAGGTCGAACGCCGCGGCGGTCGTGCTGGCAGTCGACGAACCGAAGATGAGATCTTTGGTTGCCGTAGACTGCGTCACGGCAAATTTCAGAGTGCCGCCATCGAGGACCACGTTGCCAAAATTGCCGAGTGCCGCGAGTTCGACGGTACCCGCTCCCTTTTTGAGAAGATCGATCGCACTACTGTTGCCGACGCTTAGATTGTAGACCGCCGTGATGCCCGCTTCGGCTCCCAAGGCGGCGCCGTTGGCGGCAAGGATGATGAACCGGCCGGAGTCGTCGATGGTGACGTTGCTCGACGCGGAGAGTGTGCCTCCGGCCGCGATCGTTACGATACCCGGCAGGCCGAGAGCGTCTTCTGAATCGAATTGCAAAGTGCCGGCGTTTACGTCGAGGTTCTGAAACGTGTTGGCGACCGCGAGACGAACGGTTCCTGCGCCGGCTTTTGCCAACGCTTGGTTTCCGGAGATGGAGCCGGCAATCTGCATCGTTGTTCCGGCGTTAGCGGAAACCGTCACGCCGAGGCCCCCCAGCGTAATGCCCCGTTGCGCGTCGCCGAGAGAGAAGTTCGCGGCACCAAGCAACGTTGTACCCGGTGCGAGTGTCAAGTAGTCGGCGGCGGGCGCAGCAGATGTGTAGAGAAGCGGCGTCACCGAGCCCAGTTGCAATGTTCCCTGCGACACGATGACTTTGCCGCTGAAGCTGTTGGTGCCGTTGAGCGCCAAGCTACCGGAGCCCGCTTTAGTAAGCGTTTCCGATCCTCCGAGCGAGCCGTTGAGCAGGAACGAAGCGGTGAGATCGGTGATGCTCCAAGTTTGGGCGACACCGAGTTGCACTCCTGCGTTGACCGTAATATTGCCCGAGCCGGCGGCCAGCGTGATGCCGTCGATGCCGGCGATCGTCACCGTTTGGGTACCGGAAACCGTCGTGCCGCTACCGCCGCTGCCCGAACCGGTTAGAAAGGTAAGGCTTTTGATCGTTAGATCGGCGCCGAGGGTCGTCGCGAAATTGGCCGCGCCCGTCGCCGCGAAGAAGACATCGGTGGTGCTTGTGGGCACGGCCTGCGTGTCGGTGGTTCCGGCAGCATTGGTGGCCCAATTGGTGTTGCCGCCGGTTTGAGCCGCGTTCCAAACTCCGGCGCCGGTCCCGGTGAGATCTCCCTTCCAATACGCGACGGTCGGACTTGTTGCTGCTTGCACGTTCAGCACGAGGCTGGTGGAGGTTGAACCAAGCGTATAAATGTAGGGACCGGGATCGAAGATGCTGCCGAGCGTGAAAGCCGCAAACGATGCCGTGTTCGTGGTCTGCAGCAAGGTATAGGAAGTGAGCGTCGGCGCGGCGTTGACGTAGATGTCTGTTGCGACGGACGTCGAGGCCACGGTAAACGCTTGTCCGGTAGCGAACGTGAGTTTGTCGTTCACCGCGCCGCGGATACCGAAGCCGAGCCGAACCGTGCCTGCCCCGGTGCCCAAGGTCAGCACATTGCCGGTGCCTGTAAAGCCGAAGATGCCGGCGGTTCCCGTCGCCGTGCCGTTGAACACGAGGGCGCCGCCGGTTGCAATCGTTCCCGCGGTCACGCCGCTCAAGGCGCCGGAGTGTGCCAACTCTAAAGTTCCGGCGTTCAACTGCAGCTGACCGGTAAAGATGCCAGGCCCGCGCAACGAAAGTGTTCCTGCGCCGTCTTTGTCGAAGCGCGTCGTCGAGGGACCGTTGAGCGCGCCCTGGAGCGTAAGCGATGTTCCCTGGACGTCAATCTTGGCGAAAGTGCCCACGACCTGCACGCTTTGGTTGGCTCCAAGGACGGCATACTGCCCGAGGGATCGGAGCGTCGTGCCGCCGTTGATCTTCAGCGAGTTGCCGGAGACGTCCGCTCCAAGCGTACCGGTCGTGTCGAGGATGAGCGTGCCGCCGTCAATCACTGTGCCGCCGGTGAACGTGTTGAGTCCGCTCAATGTCAGCGTTCCGCTGCCCGACTTGATGATCTTACCCGAACCGCTGATTGCTCCAGAGTAAGTCAACACGTTGGACGCCGTGAGGTCGAACTGCAGCATGGCGTTGTTGACGATTGCCGAACTTCGAAATGCCGTGGTATCAAGAAGTCGGAGAATTCCGATGGCGTCGCCGACGCCGCCGACCGTCGTGGTACCGGAGTAGTAGATGGCTGCGCCCGACAAAGTTTGCGTTCCCGAACCACGTTTGGCGAAGTTCAACTTGACCGGGTCTGCGGCAGTGCTCGACACGTCGCGAAGCACGCCTGAGAAAACATAGGCCGCGGAACTGTTGACGATCAGAGTGCCGGCCGCAGTGACGGCATCGCCGAGATTATGGTTTTGGATAACCGACGACGAATCACCGACGATGCCGGCGACGGTTTCAGTATGACCGTCGAGACGGAAGTAGGGATTCTTGCCCGAGGCCCCCTTGAAAGAGAATACGGCCGTGTCCGCAATTTGCTCGTCGGCGGCGAGAGCGAGCGTGACGTCGCCGTTGTAGACGGAAGCTTGATTGCCGAGTTGCAAATTGCCCGCGATGGCGGCGTTTGTCGCGCCGTTCAGGATGATCGAGGTGACGATTCCGCCCGCGTCGAGGGTATTGGTTTCGAAGATCGTGAGACCGGCGAACGTGGACGTGCCGGTGATCGTCAGCAACCCGGCCGTCGACGAGCTGCGAGTCTTAATGAGGAGGCTCGACTGCGCGGCACTCGGCCCGCGGAGGCCGTTGATGACCGTATCCACGAGACCGACATCCAGGGTGCCGCCGCCGTCGGACACGAGAATACGATTGGCGAAGTTCGCCGTAGCGCCGGCCTGCATGATGAGCGTTCCGCCGGCGAAGACGATGTCGCCCGAGCCTAGCTGCGCCAACCCGGCTGCTTGGACGGTGCCTTGATTTAAGTAGAGCGAAGTGAAGCTGTTGCTTGCCGCGCCCAAATTCAGTTGACCTAAGCCGGATTTGACCAGCGGCCCCGAAGCGGACAACTGCGAACCGATGGTCAACATGGCCGCGGGATTCGTGACGTACACAATTAACTCGCTCGCTCCCGAGGCGAGGTTGGAATACCCGCCGAGCGAGGCGTTGTTGGCGCCGGTCAATAGTAGTGCCCCTGAGTTAAGCGTTAGTGTTCCGGCTCCCGTGAGAGTGACGGCACCCGCTGATGAATCGATCACCAGGGAATTGAACGTCTTCGCGGCGAGGCCAGTCGCCGAAGTGGTGAAACGAAGATTGTCCGCGGACATGAGCGAAGCCGTGTAGCCGGCCGCATCGAGAACATATTCGGATTGCAGATTCAACGGTCGCAATCCGACGCTGCCGCCGGCAAAGGTGAGGAAACTGTTGCCGTAGTTGTTCGTGTAGTCGGTGTCGCTGCCGAGGAGCGATTCGCCGATCATGTACGGCAAGATACTGATGGTCGTCGAAAGGGCGAGGCCGTTGCCGCCGATGGCGCCGGCAGGCGGTTGGTCAACGCCGGAACCGTCGGCAACCAGTACCGTCGCCCGATTCGCGGCGGCGATGTTGCCGAGTTCCAGGCCTTTCACCAAGAGCGTCGAGTAGTTTGCGCGCGTGATCGACCGCGCTACCAGTTGTGCGACAGTGTTGGGGTTCACGTGAATCGGCTCGATCGACAGCGTGCCGTGGCCGGACGTCAACGCCAAGCTACCGATGACTTCCCTGCGCGTTTCGCTTTGATCATTGTTGTTCACTAATCGAAACGTTCCGCCACGGAGCGAAACCGACGCGGTGTCGCCGATGCGATCGATATCGTCGTCGCCGGCTTGATTGTCGAGCAGCGATGAGCCGAGTCCGACCGCGAAGGAAGTTGCAGCGGCAAGCGCGCCGCCGACGGTGAGTTGCAATTCGCCGGAAGTAACTGAGACGTTGCCGGTAAACAACGGACTGTTTCCCAAGATCACTTCGATTGCCGTTCCCGCCTTGACGATGCCGCCGGCGCCGACGAACACGCCGCTGTAGTTAGGAGTGCCGGAGTTCGGCGTGATGATGAGTTCGCCGGTTCCGATGACGACGGTGCCGAACCCTTCCAGCCCCCCAATAACTTCGCGGCTGTTGTTCAGATCGACGACAACTCCCGGACGATCGGAAAGCGTGAGTGGTCCGACATCGCTCAGGCCCGTGCCGTTGACGATTACGGTTCCTTCCTGAACGTAAAAACGTCCGCTGAAGGTGTTGTTGCCTGTGAGAAAGAGCGTTCCCGGCCCCGATTTGACCAAACCGCTCGTGCTGGTGCCGGGGAGGTTGGCGCTTATCGTCAGAGTCCCGGCGGTGCTGTATTGATGGATATACATTTCGCCGGACGTGGTTACGATCGTGCCGCCGGTAATCGACGCCCCAGCAGCACCGATAGACGACGCCGCGAGAATGGCCGACGAAGTGAGCGTGAGCGTGGAGCCCGGTTCCAACACCACGGCGGATCCGCCCGCGGAAACGCGGAGCGTGTTCAAGGTGATCGAGTTCGTTGAGCCGGTGTAACCTGCGGAGTCGCCGACGTCGATCCCCGTGGTCCAGGTCGTCAGGCTGTCGCGAACCGTCGACGTGAGAGCGGTAATCGTCTTCTCGCTCGTGCCGGTGCCGGTTACGGCGAACGCAGATCCGTTGACCGTGGCCCAACTTCCCAGGATCGTTCCTCCGCTGTTTGCGGTGGTGGTCGTAATCGACGATTGAGCGTCGAACACGAAGTTCATCGTGCCCGAGAGAGCCGTGCGCGCGATCGCGCCTAGGCGCAACGTAGCGGTTCGGCCCGGACCTCCCGAGGCTACGGAGATGGTGGACGATCCGGCGGCCGTGGTGAGCGCTAGGCCGGCTACCGTTACCGAAGTATTCGCGGAACCGTTGCCGAGCACTTGCAAAAGCGTCCCCCCTCGCATTTCGAGCGATCCGGCGACGGGCAATTTCAGGCCGTTGCTCGTCGTGAAGTCGAGTGCTAGGCCGCCCGCTATGATAATTGTATTGCCGACGAAGCTATTCGTGCCGCTGAACTTGAGCACGCCGGCGCCGGTTTTCGTGATGCCGGTGGCAGTACCAATGATTGTGGACGCAAGCTCAAGATCAGCGTCCGAATTGACGTTCGCGCTGTTGCCGACGGTGAATGTTCGGACTGCCGAGCCGAGGTCGACGGTCCCTCCGGTTACCTTCGCCGCTTTCTGATCACCGACTGCGGAAAAAGTAATGCCGCCGTTGATCTTCAGCGTGGTCCCGTCGCTCAGCGTCACCAGCGAGTAATCCACGGCCTCGGTGCTCCCGCCCATCGTCAAGAAGCCGACGGTTTGGGTGTTCGGCACGGCGAGCGTGCCAGTCAATAAGCGGATCTCACCTCCGGAGACCGTAAGACCGCCGGTCCCGGCGGTGCCGATGTTGCTTCCGGCGTCGACGCGCAACAGGCCGTTGCTGACGGTGGTTCCGCCGAGATACGTATTGGCCCCCTTCATGATGAAAGTGCCGGGGCCGGCTTTGCCGAAGGCGCGCGCGCCGGTTTGTCCGGCGTTGTTGTTAAATGCCCCATTCATGGTGACGATCGCGCCGGCATTTGTGACGTTGAATGTCGTCAGCCGAGCTGCCGAAGTCGCCGTGTTCGTGCTGTTGGCATTGATAATTGTGTTGAGGGGATTGGTGATGTTAATAACTTGCGCCGAGTTGCCCATCGCGAATTCACCGTTGAACGTAAGCGTGCCGTTGCCGCCGATGGTGAAGTTCGTCGTCGTAGTGGGCGCGGTGAGCTTGGCAGCCACGGTAAAATCGCCGGCGCCGAAGTCGAGCATCGTGCCGGCGGCGAGTTGGATATTAGTAAGCGATCCCAGGCTCGCGATGTTCAAAAAGCGCACGGCTCCGGCATTGATAATCAGAGAGCCGCCAAAAGTATTCGTCCCGCCCAAAGCCAACGTCCCGGAACCGACTTTTGTGAAGGCCGCAGTTCCATTCATGGCTGAATTCACTTCCGCGTAGAGCGCTCCGTTGACGTCCATGGTCGTGGCTGTCGCAAGCGATAACGCTCCACCGTTGAGCGTCACCGTGCCTTCTTCAAAAAGGAGGCCAGCGATCGATTGCGTTCCGGTGACATCGACTGTGTACGAGCCCGCCGCATCGGTGCCGGCCGCGAATGCCGCGATGTTTCCGGCCGTCCAGCCGACGCTACCGGTTCCGGCCCCGTTCAAATCGGCGTTCCACATCAAACCGCTAGTCGACCACGTTCCGCCGGGTGTCGCACCTCCTGCGCCCGGAGTGACGCCGTTGATGTCCCAATACACGGTGGCCGCTTCCGTCGTCGGATCGCGAACGATTTGTCCGACAACCACGACCATGCAAAGTACGGCGCGAAGAGATGTCCGCCGGAGCGCGCGTGTGCGCGTGCATAAAGGCGACGGGTCTTTAAGTGTTACGACAAATGAACAGAGAGACGATTGAAACGGAAGCCGACACGAGAAGACCCGGAGTCGCGCATTGCTTCCGGACAAACGTTGCACATGCCGCATCACGTACCACCACTTCGATAGCTGGAAGAATCGTAAGTTCTTCCAAAACTAGTGGTGCGCTACGCAAAAAGAAGTTCGCAATTTAGAGAGTTTCCACGTGACCCCTCAGGCGCACCACAACACAGAATCGCATTATGTAGAATCAGCCGCGCGGCCGAACGCCGGCAATACGTGCGACAACCTGACTTGAATGAAAATCAGAATGCTTTCTGCTTCGGGTTTTCGTGTGCATCTCAATGTCAACGCAACTGCCGTCGCGTCGCGCGCCGCAATCAAAAATGAAGTGCCAGATAGAATCGCTGGGAAGTCGACGATTTTCGTATTCCAGGCCCCTGCGCGAAGGGCTGGGCGGCACGACCGTTGTTCGCGACGACCATAGCAGGTATTCAATCGAAACGACGGTACCGATTTCCGGCGCCTACTGTCGACGTCGGAGAAACCTTGCGGCGTTTGCCGATAGCCGGAAGCCTGGATGTACGAAACCCGTCAATTCGACGATGTCGTGACCACGGTGCTGCTTCCCGAACGACCGATCAATCTCGCGAAACTCAAAGCGTCGCTCGGCAAGCCTGCCGGAAGCGATGACGACCTCTACGAATTTCAGCCACAAACCAAACTCGTGATTGACGCTAACGAGCGGATAAGCGGTATCTCGATCCGGTGCGATAATCGTTCAATCAGCGGCAACGGCGGAGGCAGCGCTAAACCGCTGGTCGAGTTCGAAGGTGGTCGAGCCCGAGGAACTTCGAAAACGACGGAATCGGAAGACGCGATTGGTAAGAAATATGATTTAAACGGCGGCGTTGACGCATCCGTTTTGACGAGTAGCGCGCCTGGTTCCCGCTCTTCCGACGAACGAAGATTTCCGTTTGGTGCGGGAATCTGGTTCCACATCGCGCCGCCGTTACGCGCAACGGCAACGTCAGGCGGCGCGGCCAACCAAGCCGTCCCGGGGCTGTCGGCCTGACTCCGGCGGAGCGATCATCCGTTGATACAGTGTCTTGCTCAGGCGAATGGCCGCACGATCGACGACTGTGTAAACCACCCACGCCCCAAGAACAGAAATGACTACGCAGACGAGCAATGCCAGAGCGGCCCCGACGTGATGCGACATCCCCAGCGTCCCACAGAACCGGATGTATGCGAACGAGCCTGCCGAACAGATGACGGGGAGGTGGACGAGGTACAGGCCGAACGACACTTTGCCTAGAAAACGCAGGCGGCCGGCCTCAAGAAAACGCCGCAACGCCGGTGTCAGCGCGACGCCGGTCAGCACCAGAACAGCGCCGACGGTCTCGTGTACGTAGTCGTGGTTGACGGCATAATCATGAGGGCTGGTTGTGTCGCCCGGTTTGATGCCGACGATCCAGAATCCGAGCAGCACTAGCGTCAGGGCAATCGGTAAGGGAAGCGTTCTCTTCCACGTCGTCTCGTTCCGAACGTAAAGGTCGCACATCATCATGCCCAGCAAGAAATCGACGAGGAAGAAGCGATCGATATACGTGAACAGGAGCGAGAATGCGACGTAGAACACGCTTCGCCCGCGCGCTTGGCCGAATAGCGACAGAAAAGCGAAGACAAAAAACGACCCGGCAATCTCCACCGGCATGGTCCAGAGGAAGCCGTTGTAGTAGCTGACTCCTGTCAACAGCGCGTCGCACGAGCCTTCACGCAAAGCGTTGAGAAGGCGCGGCGGAAAATTGTAGTACTGTGCGAGCCAGGAATGGGGAGCGCCCAGCGTGGTGTCCATAAGTTGAACGGCGGCCTGATTGTGCATGGCTCCCGTCCGCATGAACAGATAGGCCAGCAGGACCGACGCTAACGCGGGAAGCATCAGGCGCAAGTAACGCCGCGCCGCCCCTGAGGCCAGCACTTCGGCGGATCTGGTCCGAAAGTAAGAGAGCGACAGAACGAATCCGCTCAGTACAAAGAAAATGCTTACCGCGAAGTGGCCGTCCCACAGACTGCGGGCTGGCGAACTTGCGAACCAGCGAACCGTGCTCGAGTAACCGTCCCAGAGAGGACCCGACCTCATGTAGAAAGCCGGCCAGAACGCCAGGCATGTGTGAGCAATGAGCACGGCAAAGGATGCCAAGCCACGAACCGATTCGAAGGCCTCGATCTTGCCGGCAACAGGCAACGTCGCCGTAACTTGACCCGCAATACCGTTCTTCATCTGGCGCCTCGGAGCCGCCTGGAACGGCGAAGGGGCAAAAGTCCGCCACAAATAAGAGCGGCGGACATTAGACTTCCGGCCGATCGAGGTCAATAACAGCAGGTTAGCGAGGCTATCTCACCATGCCGGCGTTAGCCCGTTCGGCCGTCAACAACGGCGGTCTGCTCGACGACGTCGAGGAACGATTTTGAACATGTGGACGGGCCATTACAGACGTGCTAGCACGTGTCCGTAGCACCGCCTTCGGCCTTTGTGCCGGTCGGCCCCGTAACCCATCGCAGCCACGACGGGCTTACTCAGGCCACAAGGACTTTTCCGTCGACATCGAATACAGAATTACCTTCGTGTTGCAGTATTCGTGCGCCGCTTCGTCGTAGCCGAGTTCCGTGCCAAATCCGCTGAGTTTGTACCCATAGACCGGCGAACTGGCCCGAAATGCGCCGCCGCCGTTGATCGCAATCTTGCCGGCCTTGATCTGACGGGCAACGCGCAGTGCCCGTGTACCGTCCGCAGTCCAGATGTTCGCCATCAAGCCGAAGTCGCAATCGTTCGCGATGCGCACGGCTTCATCTTCGGTGCGGTAGGTCAGCACGCTCAGTACGGGGCCAAACACTTCTTCGCGGGCCAGCGACATGTCGGACGTGACGCCGTCGAAAATCGTCGGAGCGAAGAAGCAATCGGTCGGGGACTTCGGTGGTGCGCCCGACAACACGCAACGGGCACCTTCTTCCTTTCCACGCGCGACACGTTTGGCAACAGATTGGCAATGAATCGGCGTCGCCAAACACCCGATTTGCGTTTTCGGATCAGTGGGATCTCCTTGTCGCAGTCCCTTCGCCTTCGCAATGATGCGCTCAAGCAATTCGTCATGCTGGCTTTCATGGACGAGCAAGCGCGAGCCCGCGACGCACACCTGTCCAAGGTTGACAAAAATCCCCGTGATGACGCCGTTCACCACGTTGTCCAGTTGAGCGTCTGGAAACACCAGGCTGGGAGTCTTGCCACCGAGCTCCATCAGTACCCCCTTCATACCCGACTTCGCGGCCTCGAGCATTTGAGCGCCGGTCTCGTGGCGTCCGGTGAAGGCGATCTTGTCTACCCCCGGATGTTTAATAAGCGCGTTGCCCGCTTCTGCGCCCGTGCCGTGAATGACATTGATCACGCCCGGCGGAAATCCGACCTCTTGAGCCAATTGCGCGAGCATCAACGCGGACAGCGGCGAAACTTCCGACGGCTTCAAAACGACCGTGTTCCCGCAGGCCAGAATCGGTGCGACTTTAATGGCGGCGTTGGTCAGCGGGTAGTTCCAAGGGACGATCGCGGCGATCACCCCCATCGGTTCACGAATCTGCATCATCATGTTGTCCGAAAACGTCCCGAAGCACTTCCCGTGAATCTTGTCGGGTAGGCCCGCGTACGTTTCGAATAAATCCGCCGATACCGGTGCATCCCAGCCAAGCGTGTCACGAATCGGCTTACCGATGTTCAACGTATCGGTCATCGCCAAGTCGTCGAGCGACTCACGAATCCGTTCCGCAAGCCGAAACAGCAACCGGCCGCGATGCAGCGGATCCATCTTCGACCATTCACCCTCGTCGAATGCCCGACGTGCCGCGGTGACCGCACGATCGACGTCGACGGCGTCGGCCAGCGCGACTTCCGTCAACGTTTCGCCGGTTGCCGGATTGACAACGCTCCAAGTCTTCCCGGACGCACTGTTAACCCACTCACCGTTGATGAATAGCTGATTCGGCCACGATCGCGTCACGTTCGTTCTCCCGATATCGAAGGTTACCGTTTAACCGAAACACCGTTACATCGCAAAGGCGATCGGAAATCAAGGCGGCGCGGGTTTTCCGATTCCCGCGTCACCAGAAGCCGCTCTCAAGCGAATTAGCCCGGGTAGTCTGCGACGTAAACCGCTTTCACTTGCGTGTAGTCAAGGAACGTCTCTTCGCAGTTGACGCCCCCCCCTGGCCCGCCGGAGATTCCTTGTCCGCCGTACGGGAGTCCGTAGGCAATCGAGTTGTGGCAGTTGACTTGGCCGGTGCCGTCGCGAAACTGCTTGGCAAGCGCCACGCCGCGCTCGATGTCTTTCGTCCAGACGCTCGACCCCAATCCATAGGGAGAGGCATTGGCAAGCCGCAACGCTTCTTCAGGCGAAGAAACGGGACAGATGGTCGCGTAGGTGTGAAAGACTTCGACCGGATTGACGTTGAGCGCCGGATCAGTGCGATACAACGACGGCTTGAGATAGTAGCCGCTCTTTCCGGCGACCGTGGCTTCCCCGCCGGCCAACAGCGGCTGAGCACCGCGCGCGACGGTCTCCTTTTCGGCCTGGAGAATGCGGCGGTGTTGCGTCGAATTGATCACCGCGCCGAGCTGTGTTCCTTCGTCGGCCTGATACCCGATCTTGAGACCCTTGAAGAATTCCGTTTGGGCGTCGATGAAGTCGTCGGCAATCTTCTTGTCGACGAAGACGCGGTGAATCGTGCAGCAGGTTTGGCCGTAGTGCTGGTTTGTGTACTTGCCGACCATGCGAGCCACGAGTTCCGGATCAGCGTCCGCCAGCACGATGGCCGCGCCGTTGCCGCCGAGTTCGCGCTTCATGCGCGTGCCGTGACGATCGCAGGTACGGAGGATTGCTTGGCCGACTCCGGGCGAACCGGTGAACGCGATATATCGAACCCCCGGGTGTTCGGCGATACAGTGCCCCGTAATTTCTCCGCGGCCCGGCAGCACGTTGATCACCCCGGCCGGGAAGCCGGCTTCCTGGGCCAGCTTCGCGATATAAAGCGCCGAGAGGGGCGTGTCTTCCGCCGGCTTGATAAGGATCGTGTTGCCCGACAGTAGCGCCGGGAACATGAACCACGAGGTCAGCACGATGGGATAGTTCCACGGAATGATTCCTGCCACGACTCCCCACGGCTCGCGATGTGTAAAACCCCGCACGCCGTCGGCAACCTTCATTGAGGGGCCGTCACCCAACTCGATGCGTCGCGCCACGCCGCTGAAATACTCGGCGCACTCGCGGATCTGTGTGAAGTCTCCTTCCGCCAATTCCGACACCTTGCCGCCGTCGCGAATCTCGCAGGCCAGCAGCACGTTGCGATCGCGATCGCATAGCTCGACAAGCTTGTTGACCAGCTTGATGCGTTCTTCAACGCCGATGTTCCGCCACGATTTCGCCCCATTCCCGTCGAACGCCCTCTGAGCAGCCGCGACGGCTCGGGCCACTTCGGCTTCTCCCATTTCGCAAACGGTCGCGAGCACTTCCTCCGAACCGGGATCGATGGTTTCGAACGTCACATTCATCGAGCCGCGAACTTGTTCGCCGTCAATGATGCCGCCGAGGGGCTTGCCGCCGTTGCGACAGAACTCGGTGAACTTTTCCGGCGTGCGAAATGCGGCAGCGGTTAAAGCGCGAACTTCGGGGGTTGCAGTCGCCATGTCTGGTCTCTCGTGGGATGCCTTAGAAATACCGATTCTGGAGCCGCATACAAGTGGGCCGCGCCAAGGGTGCCGGAGGACGACGGGGGCGAGCTTCTTAGTAGGCGGATTTAATCCGGGCGTTGATCGCCGGCGTCATTGTAGCTCATCGAAAGTAGGAGTTGCTACTGCCTCGCGCATAGTCTATGAAAACGCGACGTGCCGCAGAAAATGCAGCTCCGGAACGTTTCATACTTCGGAGGCGGTAAGAAGTGCACAGGCGATCGCTTCCAACAGCCGCACATCTTCTTGAGTGAATCGCCCGAGCTTGGGGCTATCCAAGTCGAGCACGCCGATGAGACGGCCTTCGACAATGAGCGGGACGACTATCTCCGATTGCGAGTCGGCGTCACACGCGATGTGCCCCGGGAATTGATGAACGTCGGCGACGTTGATCGTTTCGCGTCGCTGGGCGGCTGCTCCACAGACGCCTCGCCCCAGGTCAATTCTCACGCAGGCCGGTTTGCCTTGAAAAGGTCCCAACACGAGTTGGCCCTCTCGCAATATATAAAAGCCCGCCCAATTGAGGTCGGGCAATCGGCCAAACAGTAGAGCTGACGTGTTGGCCGCATTGGCAATGAAGTCGCGCTCCCCCGCCAGCAAGCCGCGCAGTTCGTTGATGAGGTCGCCGTGATGTATCGTCAAATGACTTTTCGGAGAACGCGGTAGTGCTCGGCGACGGATACGTAACAATCAAAAGCGCGGTCGTCGATGGATGGTGGAGATCAATTTAACAAGTCGCCATGAATTATCTATGTTACGTTCTGCGGATAGAGCGGGGAATCGAGACAAACTGCTGTTGAGCGACAATCGCTAGCTACCGATATGTATTGCTACGGTCATCCGCATATTCGTCCGCCGAGTCTCGGCGCATCAGCCGCGCGCAGCACGCGCTACCAGATGCCTTTGCCACTGTCGCGTCCTGCGGCCCGAGCCGCGGCTTGATGTATACCGTCTTGCTCACGCACGCCAACGGCCAGTACGCGCATGCTCATTCGTTCCAAAACGGCGCGTTGGCGCGCGGCGGGACACTTCATCTTATGAAATTTCAAGAACCATCGCTAAGAGCACCTCGCTTCGCTAGCGATCCTTGTGCAACTTCTCAAGTGCGACTTGGGCGGTCTTCGGCCTCTTGAGCGTGCGAACGGTGCGAGCGGTCGTTCGTTTCGCCGTGTTGAGCGCGACGGCAGCGCGAATGAGAGCCTGCAACGCTTTTTCGTCGATCTCGTCCCCTTCATGGAAATCGATGGCCCGTCGCGTGTTGCCTTCCAGGCCGGCGTTGAAGAGGCCCGTAGGGTCCTCAAGCGAGGCACCGTTGGCGAAGGTCATCTTCACGGCAATCTTGTAGGTTTCGCCCGTGCAGAGAATCCCGTCGTGCGACCAGACGGGTACGCCGCGCATCGCGTTCGACGGCTTTCTCCATTTGACCTCCTCGACGACGTCAGGGTCGGCCTGCCGGATGACCTTTCGGATCTTCGCGAGCATGTCGAGGCGCCAATCACTTGGTTCGATGCCGCTCGCTTTAATTCCTCGCTTGGGAGCGCTCGCGGCCTTCTTCTTCGAGCTGATCTTGGACTTAGTCATGTTCTTGATCGCCTGTCTTCTTGCCAATCACTTCGCCTCGATCTCGCCTCGCGCCGGCCGATCACATTCGCTCGCCCGGTAGTCGACTGGCTTGTTTCACCCAGTCGGTGAATTGCGCTTCGTCGATAGCGTCACCTTCATGGATGTGGAAATAACGCACTTCATTTTGCTTCGATTCGACGGGAGGGACCGGACGCAGCGACTTGCCGCGGAAGAACGCCACCTTGACGTACTTGCTGATGCAGTGGAAGCCGAGGAACCACCCGTCCCCCTCGATGCCGTAGAATGGCGTGTTCCATTTCACGGCCTTATGCACGTTCGGCACGGCGCGCTCGATGAGTTCGTCGAGGCGGCGCCCGACGTCCTGTTTCCAGCCCGGCATCGCCGCGATGAAGTCTTGCACCGGGCCGTCGCCGTACCCTTTGGCGATTTGCGGGTTGCCGCCCGAGAGGAGTTTCGGTTTCGCGGACTTGCCGGGCTTCGGCTTTGCTGCCGCCTTATGGGGCGCGGGATCGGACTTCTTAGCTACCTTCGCCGGCTTCTGCGACGTTTTCTTGGCCATAACGTTTCCCTACTAACCGCTGCGTGAACTCTCGTTTATCGGAGGCGAGGCGATCACTTGGAAATGAATCGTCGCACAGCCTCCCCTTTCCACATCCAAAATCCGGTCAACATGACGACAGGAACGAAGATAAACCGATGAAACGCGGCGTACTGCTCCACTTCGGCGGCCGGACCATAAATGTAGCCGAGGATCGGTAGAGCGAACACGATATGTATCCATCTAAGTATCGAGCGTTTCTTGGCCGGGTTCATAATGATTGGTCTGAGCGTGCTTTTGATGAAAGTGATCTTGGGTAAGGCGAGGATCGACGCGTTTCAATCTTGTTTTGCCGCCGGGCCTGCAACCGCGGCGACAAGTTGCTTCAGCATCTTGGCCCAGCCAAATTCGGCGCCGTGAAACGCCTGTTGTCCGAATTCCTCGGAGAGGTTGAAGCCCGAATGCTCGAACAGCAGTCGCGTACCCTCGCCGTCACGTTCGAGTTGAAAACTCACGCGCGTATCGACGACCGCCCCGCCCGCCGTCCAGGAGAACGCGAGCCGTCCGTCGGTATTTTCGCCGGGTGGTACACATTCCAGCACCTCGCAGTGGACGATTAGTCCCTCGAAGCCGACCTTCGGGTTGGCCGGAACGCGAAATGTGAAAGGATGGCCCACACGCGGCACAAAGTCGTTCGGATACATCCATACCGCTAGCGCCGTGCTGTTGGCGAGCGCTTCCCACACCTGCTCGCACGGCCGCGGAATCAGTAGTTCCCTACGAATGCTCTGGGTCATTTGCGATTGTCTTTCGCGAGGTGCTGCTGAAGTTGCATGAGGTGGTGATCCCAGAATCGCTCGTAGTGCGTAAGCCAGTCGCGCACGGGGGCGAGCCGCGCCGCTACAAGGCGATATCGTCGCTCGCGACCATGCCGCTGCTCGGTCACGAGACCGGCGTCGAGAAGGATTCGGAGGTGCTGAGAAACGGCCGGTCGGCTCATCTCAAACTGGCCCGCGATCATGTTGACGGAGCGATCAGTGTCGATGAGGAGATCGAGCATTCGACGCCGCGCCGGATGGCTAATCGCTCCAAAGATGTCCGGCGCATGATGGGAGGTCGTTACCATGCGGCCAATATACGTAAGGCAATGCTTACGAGTCAAACCGGTAGCGCCTGCTTTTGAAACAGGACTCGATTACGCACGAAGTTGGCTTGCCGAGATGCGCCAGAATCGGCCGGCGCCGACGGCTATGCTTCGTTCACGGCCGCACTACGTAGGCGGTGCGCAAGAAAGTAATTGAGGAGTATCGGCAATTCGTAAACCGCGAGCATCACGAACAGTGCCGGCCCCTTGCGATACTTACCTTGAAACTCGCTCATGTCGAAATGGTTGTGATAAATCCGATGGTTCCATACTTGAAAGCGGTGCCAGCCGACGAGCAATAGTAGGTGCAACCAAATGGGAGCAGCGGGCAGCAGCAGCGTCACGCCGAGAAGCGCCGCGATCACGACGGCGACGAGCAGCATCACGAACGCCGGAACATTTTTCGCCAACACGGCGAGATAGGCCGTCAGCAATACGCCGATAATCCACGGCGCAGCAGGGAGCTTGAGCAAGAGAGCCAAGAGCGAGATATAGATGCCGACAACGGCGACAAGATGCAGAACGTTGATGCCGAACTGCGAATGCCGACAGAGATGGCGGCGATAAAGTTCGGAGAAATCGGCGTTAAGAAGGCTCATGGATGCAGCACTCGGGATTCAACTCAAGGGTTTGATCGTAGCACGCCGCGGCTATGAACCGCGGCGGATGGCCGCCGCGGCCCATCGCAACGGCGACCGGCGTAGCACGTCGCCAATGGTGGCCGCGACGTCGCGAGCTTCGGCACTGCTCATCGACAGTGGGGGCGTCAACTTAAGAACGTTCGGCTCATACTGACAAAAGCCGACGATGACGGGAAAGTGAGGGTGATCGAGCATCGCCAGCGCCGCTAATTGCAGCAGTTGCTTCTTCAACTGGCGACGCGGAAAGCGGCGGGCTTCTAACTCGATGCCCACGAGCATTCCGTAGCCGCGCACGGCCGCCACGTTGCGGCAGCCTGCTAATTTATGGTTCAGCTCTTCGATAAACTCATGACCGACATCTTCGACCCGCTGTTGCAGGTTCGTTACGTCGGCTATGCGGAGCACGTTGAGAGCCGTTCGGTAGCCGAGTTCGTAGCCGTGTCGATCTTGGGCGCTTTGCGGAAAGGTACTTCCACACGCGGACAACCTGTCGGCCACGACGTCTCCGTACAGGGTCAACCCAAACGGAAACATCATATCGGAGATGCCTTTGCCGATTGTCAGCAAGTCTGGCTGTAGGTCCAGGGCGGTCGAGCGGACGAACGGACCGGTTCGAAAGACGCCGGTCTGCACTTCGTCGACGAGCAATAAGCAGCCATGTTCGCTCCGCATCCGCGCCAAACAGTCCAGCACTTCGCGAGGTACTTCGCGCACGCCGCCGACCCCTTGTACGAGTTCGGTTTGAATGACGCCGACCGGCTTCTCACGGCAGAGCGCCTCGATGCGGGCCACGGCATCCGGAGCCTTCGGATCGACGAACGTTACGTTCGGATACAAGGGTGCTAAGCCGGACTTGAGCGCAGGCTTCGCCGTCGCAGTGAGCGCGAAAAGCGTCTTGCCGCCGTACCCCCCCTCGAGCGCGAGCACATGCGTCCGCGGGAATGCCGCGATTAGTCCGAGTTTCAACGCTTGCTCGACGGCCGAGGCACCGCTCACGGCCGGGAGTACGTTGGCCAAACCCGTTAATTCTTGCAGCCTGCGCTCGAATTCTTCGCGACACTCGATCGGCGACCCGGTTTGTCGGATCTCCGCCGCGTATGTCGACGGATTGTGGCCGCGAATGCTGCAGGCCACGCCGGCCACGGCGTCGAAAAGTCGCCGCTCGCCGGAATGAATCTCGTGTCCGTCGGCACGTTGCGTTTCCTGATCCAATCCGACTCGGTCGATCATTTTTCCCAGTGACGGACTGTATCGTTTGCGAAACGTCGCGCGGCGCGTCGACAGATCGTCTTCGATCCGCTGCAGCATTTCCCGGTGTCGCAATATGAATTCCGGCTCCGAACGTCGCAGGACGTTCATGAAGTGCAAGGACGACACGGTGTTAGGCTGATAGGTCGTGGAGTGAAACGTGGCCGTGCGGCGGTTGTTCCAATGCGCGTACAGGTGCGGCGGAGCGATGAACGCGCCAAACGGCACGCCGTGATCGGTGAATGATTCGTCGCACACGACGATATCGGGCTTAATCTTTCGCCATGCTTGTTCATGCACGTTGCCTCGCTGGAAGAGTTTTCGGCGATTCACGGTAACGATCAACAACGGTCGATCCGGCTGTGCGGAAACTTCGGACATTCCGGAGAGGGTTGCAGAATCGAGATCATCGAGGGCGGAGGCGGAGATGGCGACGAAACCCGGCCGCGGACGACGTGCGACATACTGCCCGATTACGACCTCGACGTCTTCCGTCGTCGCGATGCCCGGTAGGAACGTCAGCCGGTTGCGCTCATTAACTTTCGTTCCCGCGAAGTGCTCTAGCGCTCCTACCGCATCATGCAGCACTCCGCCGGTGGCCAGTCCCATCTTCGAGCGGTCGTAGCGCGCCAGCTTTACCGCGCCGCTAAGGGCCTCTTCCGAACTGTTGGCGAGAAATACCTGTTGCGGTCCGACGGCGGCCGGCCAAGCTTCGCAAACGGCCTCGCCCAGGCAATAGCACGCTTGCGCGACGTACGGGTTGAGGTACAGCCGAAACAGATTCGGCAATCTTCGGCGGATGATTTCGTCGCACGTGTCCAGCGCCGCCCGAACTTCGGGCGATAGGTCACATGCTGTGTTTGCCGCGATTGAATCGAGCATGAGGCAATTGTTCCTGCATGAACTTGAGAAATGTCGTCGAGGCGCTGCGACGCATGAAGAGATCGATCGCGACGCAATCGCGCGAGCCGATCGGAGAACACGGGATGTCGTCGCGACGAGCGAATCTCAGCTGCAACTTGAGCAGCGGCAACTCGCGGTGCGACTGCCAGAACGTCTCGAACTCATGCCGATCGAGAAACAGTTCGACGTGAAAGGCAAACCGACGCGTGAGGGCGTGAAACAGATACGAGGTCACGCGATTCTCTTCGAGCCGATCCCAGATCCGGCCGATTGAGTCGCGAGGAACTTCCATCACATCGGCGCCTCCCGCCGACGCCGACCCGTAGAACTTTGCGACCTGCACCGCTGTTGCGCCCGCCGAAGACTTGCGCAGTTCGATGTTCGAAGCGTTTTCGTCGCCAAAGGAACTCCAAACGGCGGCCGCATCGGGCGAATTCAACTCGCTGCGAATCATGAAGTAGCGCGTTTGCGGACGGGTTCGCAGTCGCAGTCGTAGTGCCAAGAGATTGGAGTCGGGGGCGTACATCGATTCGGCGAACGCCGCCGTGCCGCGGCGTAATACCACGAACCGGCCGACACACATGTCGTAAGCGAGCACCTTTTCGATCGTGTCGCCGAGCGTCGCCACGACGTGGCCCGAACCGTGAATGGGTACAAAGTACGCTGTACCAATACTCACGTAAGAATAATTGGGCACGGCGTACAGCTCACGGCCGTTTCGAGCCAATTCGCCGATGAGCCTTTTTAACGTGACGCCCGCGTCGACATCGACATAGTCGTCACGCACCCGAATCCGCCGACCGCAACCGATCGTTTTGACGACGGTCTTGCCCGGAAACTTCCAGCCGAAGTGCACGACTCCCGTGTTGTAGCCGGCGAGGATGATATTCGAACGATTGGCCGATTGCGTAAGGCTCAACAATTCCGCGACGGATTTGGGCTCCAAGGTTCCCTGAAAAGGCGTAGCGGCGTTTGGGAGCAGTCGGCGAAGACCGGCTACGCACCAAGCCGACAGCGGCCCGATGCACAAGACGGAGAGGACTTTCGCAAAAACAACCATCGCTCGAGCGACAAGGTTTTGCGAAACCATTTCCCGCCACGTCTCGGCCACGGTGCGATGCAAACCCAAAAGCGTTTGACTCGATAAACGTCGATTCGACGATGTGATCGAATCGCGAGCCGTACTCAAGACTTCCGCGAACGAAACGTAGCAACTACGCCACGACGTCGGCAGCAATGGATAAAAAGGCGCCGCGAGGCATTGCCATGTCGTCGGTCGACTTCGAATGATCGTGCCTGTTCGCAGCAGCATACACTTCCGGCCGACGACTGCCTGAAACCGCCGCAGCCACAGCTCTTCGAAATCGCGGGAACTGCGGTCGCCCAGATGCGTTCGATAACTGCCGATGAGGCAAACGCGGCACTCTGCGGTTCGCCGAGCCAATTGCAGGCATCGCTGAAGTAATTCTTCGGATTTCTGCGAGGGACGCGGCAAGAAAATCAGCAGTTGCGACGTTTGGGGTAACTCTAGAGGCAGGTCCTTAGGCCGGAGCGTTGCTACGCCGAGGCCCGCTCGTGCGAGTTCCTCGCTCCAACGATCACCAAAGTCGATGACGTACGTCGTTGTGGACGTGGGAAGTCGCGCCGCCGTCACCGAAATCTGACGACGAGGAAGATCCCGGAACATAGTGTTGGTTTCGGCGATCACGCGATTTCTCCCTCGTCACTCGCGGTGTCTACCACCACAGCATTGTCGTTGGCCGCCGTTGGAAACAGAAATGCCGGGTTGCCGTAGCGCATCGTTTGATCGCGCTTGAGATACGACACGGCCTCGGCACGCGGTTCCGTGATCAAAATCACCGTCGAGCCCAGGCCGAACGTTGCGACCCAATCGCCGGCCTCGAAGCGCCGCGGCACCGGCAAGACGTAGCGGGTGATCTTGCGTTTCTTCGGCTTGAAGGTGGTCGCGTACGGATAGGAAATGTTGCCGACGCCCCAACCGGCGACCATCACCAACACGAACGATCCGATCGCCGAGCGAAATCGCAAAATGACCCGTTCGTTGAGCGAAAATACGGGGAACTCTTTGCGCTGGTAGGGAGGATGTACCAGCAACCGACGTCCCGGAACGTGCGTCATTTCCACAAGTTCTGCGTCGTAAGGGCAGAACACTCGGTGGCAATCGGCAGGCGAGAGAAAGAAGATCGCGAATCGTCCGTCCGCGAACGGCTGCGCATCGACTCCGGCCAGCAGCGAATCAAGCGTGTACTCAGTTCCCTTCACAGTGAGCAGTCGATCTTGGTCGAGCTTGCCGACGTCTTGCACCGTCGAATCGCATGGACAAAGCAACCGACCCGGCGCTGTTGACAGAGGGCGACATTCGGCGCGCACGCCGCGCGTGAAAAGCGCGTTGAGCGACCGGAACTCTCCGAGGGGCTGCTCTAATTGGTTTTCTTGCAATGCCATGTACTTGCCGCCGTACACTTTGCGATAGACCCAAGTGCGGAGACGACGCGAAGGAATAGGCACCTTGGCCAGCTTTACTCCGATTGCCGCGGCGCACATTTTCATCGTGCCGCCGTGGATGCGTCGGGCTGAGCGAAACTGTTCGATGCGAACTTGCATGTCTCTTTTCACGGTAGCCTTTGATTCTCCTGCCCGCTTCGTTGCATTACATTCCGGCGAGAGCCGCGTCGGCGCAGCGGAGCGCCAAGGCGGTAATGGTGAGCGAGGGTCCGACTCCGGTCGACGTCGGCAAAACGCTTCCATCGACGACGAACAAATTCTCGTGGCCAAATAGACGACCGTCGCGGTCGGCTGCGGCGTGACGTGGGTCACGACCAAACCGCAACGTGCCGCATTGATGTGCCACGTGTTCGCGCGATGGAAACGAACGGCTTGATTGAAATACGGCTCCCGACCGGCGCAAAATCCGGCGCATTTCGCGTCCTAGGGCTTTGCCGCGCGTGCGATCATATTCGGAGAAATCGTGTCGCAACGCGATTTTGTCGCCGTCGCCGAGGAACACTCGATTATCGGGGTTCGGCAAATCCTCCACGATTCCCGCGAGCAGCAGCATGCGATTGCGGAGAAAATTACGAACGCCTGCCGGCCAACGCTTGAGTCCGAGCTTGGCCATCATGAGCGGGCCCGGGGCGGGTAGCGATTGCACGATCCCCATTTTCTCCGGCAGCTGCGGAGTGCCGAAATAGTAGTCGGCGAAGCCGATCTGTTTTACAAACGTCTCCCCGGCACCGGTTGGTTGCGGGAAGATGCCGACCGCGATCGGAGAATAATGCATCATGTAGTTGCGGCCGACCTGCGGGCCTTCGATGCCGGAACGCAACGCAATGGCCGGCGAAGCCAACGCCCCTGCGGCCAACGCTACGACGCGGCCGCGCAGTACGCGACGCGTACCGTCGCCGCGATTCTTCAGCACGACTCCGTCGATGCGACCGGCCGGACTGCGTTCGAGGCGTTCCGCTTCCGTGAACTCGGTAATATTGAGCGATCCGCTATCACGAGCTTCAGTCAAGATGTGTGCGGCCGAGCGACGCGCACCGTTGGGGCATAAGAAGCCCGCACACGCATCGCAGCGTTCGCAACGTCGTACATCGATTGCCAACGGCAGACGAAACGGCCGTAATCCCGCGGAACGATTTGCGGCGACGACTCGTTCGTTGATCGGCGCCAGCGGCAACAGGTCGGATTGGCGACGGATCGTTGGGGACGCCAGCGGCCCATACTCGTCGTCGGGGCCGGCAGCGACATGGTAGAGCGACTCCGCTTGCGCGAAATAGGGAGCCAATTCTTCGTACGCGACCGGCCAATCCCAAAGCTCCCGCGATAGTCGATCGGCGTAACGTCGGCCGGGATGAAAGTCGTCGACGCTGGGGCGCATCATCGCACCGCCGAATAGCGCCGTGCTTCCGCCGACGATGCCTCCAATGTAGAGTCGCATTTCAGAGTTGTTGACGTCGATTTTGCGATCGTCGTACCAACGCTTGTCGATCATCGTCGCGCGTTCGTCGCGAAGAACGGATATGGGCGAACTATCGGGGGAATTAGGCCGGTTTTGCAGGGGATTCGCACCGCGTTCGACGACGAGCACGCTTTTGCCCGCCTTGGCCAGGCGGCCGGCGAATGCCGCGCCGCCGGCACCGCTACCTATAACGATCGCGTCGAAATCGTATTCCATGCCGACTCCGCTGGCCGCGAGAGTGATCGTGGTCGTGGCGTAACACGTCGATCGTAAATCGCTTCGCATCACATGTTGGCTGTGAAGCGGACGAAGTAGGGAAGCGACACGTAATGCACACTACATTCACATCGTTTGTTCTCTTATCCGGAGCCGATGCAGAAATGTAAAGTCGGCTTTGCACAAGCTTTTGCAATTGAATCAAAACCTCTACTGGGCATCACACGGGCCTTACAATTCTCTCCTAATATACGCCTCGTTGAGAGCAAGCTACGAACAGGTTGTGAACATGCGGCAACGCCGCAAGGATGCGTCGGCAGTCAATTACCGCAACGGTCTTTCGACCCACACCACTGCGAGATAGGCATGAGCACGGCCGCAATCCAACGGCAGTATGACGAGGTCATCGCCGCCCACTACGACCTCGATGCCCAAGATCTTACAAATCGCATGTTGGATTTGGCTTTGGAGCATGTTGAGCGCGAAGCATTGCTCGCCGCGGGACACACTCCCTTAAAAGCTCTCGACCTCGGTATGGGTACGGGGCTTTTTCTCGAGAAACTTCGCAACGCATCCGCTCGTGGAATTCAGCCCTTCGGGCTCGATCTGTCGGCCCGGATGGTCGACTTCGCCAAGCGGCGCATTCCAGATCTACAGGCGGTCATTGACGATGCCGCCGCGATCGACGGTCATTTCGTCAACGAATCGTTTGGGTTCGTGAGCACGCATTTCGTCACCGGCTTCGTGCCGATGGAACACTTGGCGCCACGAATTTGGAACAAGCTGCAACCGGGCGGTTACTGGTCGTTTCTCGGCGCCGTGAGCTCCGCGTACCCGACGTTGCAGAAGAAGGCTCGCTCAAAGCTCCTGCGGTTCTTGGGCCGGGGAAGAAAATTTGAAGCCCGCGATCTGCTGACGCCCGTAGATTGCAATGCGATCTCCGATTGCTTTCAGCGTCACGGCTTTGAAGTTTGCTCGTTGGAACTAGCACGACCGAAGCTGGAGTTCGCCGACTTCGATGCCTTCATGGAGTTTGCGTATCACGGTGGTTGGCTCACGCCGTTTATCGAAGCTATCGGGCTGCAAAACGCCAAGCCTTGGTTGAAGTCGATGTTGAACATGCTGGTCTTCCCGCTAAGCGACGAGCATCACGTAGCCGTCGGCCTGGCGCGGCGACCGCCCAACTAGCAACGGAAGCAACACGGACCCTGGTGAGATCAAGCATGCGGATTGCGATCATTGCCGAAGTGTACCTCCCCAAGGTCGACGGCGTCGTCATTCGCACGATGAATTTGATTCGTCAGTTGTTGGAACGCGGCGATGAAGTGTTGGTCGTTTGTCCGGAAGCCGTGTCGGAGCGCAAGTCTCCGGTTCCTATCGTCGAGTTTCGTAGTTTTCCGTTCCCCGCTTATCCGGAATATCGCATCGGCCTGCCCGACGGCAGGCTTGTCGATGAGCTTCGTTCGTTCCAGCCGGACGTCGTTCACTTCTTGAATCCGTTCGCCTTCGGATTTCGCTGCTACGACATCCTGAGCCGCACCGATCTTGATCTGCCGTGCGTGTTTTCGTTCCACACGCTCTACGGCGAATTCGTGAAACGATACGGGCTGATCAAGCCGTTGTCGCGCGTGTTATGGTGGTTGATGCGCGATTATCACAACTGCGCCGACACGAATCTGACCGTCTCCACGATCATGCAATCGGATCTGCAACGTCGCGGGTTCGAGCGCGTTGAGTTTTGGCCGCCGGCCGTTGATGCGAGCTTGTTCCATCCCGATCGTCGACGAGCGGAGATGCGGAAGCGCCTTTCGGCGGGACATCCGAACGAACCGCTGCTGCTCACCGTTTCGCGCCTTGCTCCGGAGAAGAGCGTAGGGCTGTTGGCCGAGATGTTGCAACGCGTGCCCGGGGCGCGGCTGGCGATCGTCGGCGACGGGCCGCAACGTGAACAATTGGAGCGAATGTTTCCCGCCGATCGCACGAATTTCGTCGGCTATATGACGGGCGCTGAATTAGCCGACGCCTACGCCGCAGCCGACATGTTCGTCTTTGCATCCGAAACGGAAACGATGGGCAACGTCGTACTCGAAGCGATGGCGTCCGGTCTGCCGGTCGTCGCGCCGCGGGCCGGCGGCATTCCGAGCTTGGTGCGAGAAGGGGAAACCGCCCTGCTCTATCAGCCGGGCAATGCGACCGAAGCGGCGGGCCTCGTCAATTCACTTTTGGCCGACGACGCGCAACGGTTGCGTATTTCGTCGGCCGGCCGAAGCCAAGCGGAAGCTTGGGACTGGCATCGCTCGGCGGAGAAAGTCCGCGAGCATTATCGCAGAACGATTCTGGAGCATCGCGTCGGAAGCGAGCGTGCCGAAAAGGATCGCCGGCTCGCACGCGCGGTTCTGACGTCACTCACTTGGGCTTTTCGGACGGCGGCCGTGTTTCCGCAGCGTCGAAAATCTAAAGTGGGTGTCGCCGCCTCAACGCCCTAAGTGATTGCGCGGGATAACGGATTCTCCCACGACCTCGGTACTTTAACAGGAAGAACTAGTCATGCCGTATCAACGACGTGTCCGCAGCCTGTTCATCAGCGACATTCACTTGGGCTGCCGATTCGCGCAGACCGAGAACTTTATGCAGTTCCTCGAGCAGATTCGGCCTGACCGACTCTATGTGCTCGGTGACTTTTTCGACGGTTGGAAACTCTCCGCTGGTTGGTACTGGCCGCAACTTTACACGCGGCTGATGAATCGCTTGTTTGATTTGTCGCGTGCCGGCACCCAAATTTACTACACACCCGGCAACCACGACGCTTTTCTTCGCAACGGCGAAGTGTTGAAGATGATTCAAAACTCGGGCGTCAAGCTGCGGATCGAAGACGAGTTTGTCTTCGAGGCTCAGGACGGGCGCCGGTACCTGTTGTTGCACGGCGACAAGTTTGACGTCGTCGAAACAAAGTGCCAATGGCTCTCGGTCGCCGTGACGTTTGCCTATGAGGCTCTGCTTTCGGCCAACTGGTGGTATCGCCGAGCACGTCCGACGCCGGGCCGTAGCCCCTATTCGTTTTGTGCGAAGTTGAAGAACTTCGTAAAGACCGGAGTGCGCTTCATGAGCCACTTCGAGCAAAATCTGTTTTCGTACGCTCGCAAACAAGGATGCACCGGCGTGATCTGCGGCCACATTCATACGCCGGGCATATTCGGTAGCGACGAAATGCGCTACCTCAATACGGGCGACTGGGTTGAGAACTGCACGGCGCTCACCGAGCAATACGACGGCACCATGCATCTCGAATCGTTCTTTCCCTCGCACCCCTCGCAAGCAGTGCCCATGGGGACGTTGCCTCCCGTCGAAGATTACGGCGTCGTGGAAGCGGCGTCGGATATTTATTCCGAGCCGGAAACCTACGAGCCTTCGGCGAACACTTAGTTCAGATCGTCTGATATCCGCTCGCTCGACGCTTGTGCCCGCGCAAAAATTCCGCAGGCACGCTATGTCGCCACGTAGCATAATGGCTAATGCGCCTGAGGAATCGCTCCCGCGCGTGTAGTTCTTTTGCTTCCATCTTGAGCGTGCGAATGAATCGTTCTCGTCTCCGGGCCGTTTTGCCCTACTTTGGAGCCGTCGCGCTGGTCGTCGTCGCCGTATTCTTTCGGACTGCACTCGACGAACATTTGCGAAACCGGCAGCCGTTCTCCGCTTTCCTCGTTGCGGTACTCCTGACCAGCCGGCTGTTTGGTTTCCGGCCGTCGCTCTTGGCGATCGTCCTCAGCGCCTTGGCATCGCGCTACTTTTTCGTCGTCCCGAGATACACGTTTTCTTCGCCCGGTTCCATCGAGATGGGGAGTCTCTGCTTCTTCACGGGCATTAATTTTGCCTGTGCGTTAATCATGCGCTCCGAGCAAGTCGCCAAAGAAAAGCTCGAAGAAGAAATCTCGGAACGAAAGAAAGTGGAGGCGGAATTGCGCGCAAGTCAAAAACGCTTTCACACCTTTGTCGACGGCGGCCCCTTTGCCGCATTCATGAAAGACGAGTCGGGACGCTACGTCTACGTGAATAAGTACTGTCAGGAAAACTGGGGTCTCGACACGGCTAAGTGGCTGGGAAATTCAGATCATGACTTGTACCACAAAGAGTTGGCCGACTTGTACGTGACGAACGATCGTCAAGCGTTAAAAGACGGTGCGTTTGTGCCCTTTGAAGAGGCGACGCTCACTCCCGACGGCAGGACGCAGTATTGGTCTACGACCAAATTTCCCGTTCCGGATGAGAATGGTCGAACGCTGTTGGGCGGCATCGCGATTGAAGTTACCGAAGCGCGTCTTGCGACGCAACAAGCCAAGGAGAGCCAAGAGCAGCTCTTGCTGGCCCTCGAAGCGGGACGGTTGGGTATTTGGTGCTGGGACGTCCGGACAAATCGCGTTCGTTCCTCCGAAACGCAGGCGCTGATAACCGGCTATTCGACGACCCACACGGAGGCGAGTCTCGAAGAGTCGATCAGTACGATCCATCCCGACGATCGACACCTGATGCAAACGGCAATCGAGCGGATCTTTAGGAACGATCCGCCTACGGATCTTACGTACCGCGTCGTGTGGCCCGACGGGAGTACTCATTGGATTGAGGCGGTAGGTCGTGCCAGGTACGACGAATCGGGTACGCCGCTACAAGTGATGGGGGCGAGCGCTGATATTACCGAACGTCGCCTTGCCGACGAGGCATTGCGCGCGGCAGAGCAACGTTTCCGCGGCATCTATGAGCAGTCGCCGCTCGGCATCGCACTCATCGATTCGCATTCCGGCCGATTTCTCCAAATCAACCCGCGTTATGAGGAAATTATTCGTCGGTCGGAAGAAGAAATGGTGCGCCTGACGTTTCAGGAAATCACGCACCCGGACGATTTGGCCGACGACCTTTCCCAAATGGAACTCCTGCGGCGCGGAGAAATTCGCCGCTTCCAAATGGAGAAGCGACTTCTTCGCGGCGACGGCTCTTACATGTGGGCCGGCCTAACGGTGGTGCCCATGTGGCAACCCGGTGAGCCGACGACATGCCACATGGCGATGGTCAGCGATATCACCGAGCGAAAGCAGATCGAAGACCAGTTGCGGATGCGCGAATCGCAGTTGAGCGGAATTCTGGATAACACGCCGGCGGTGATCTATCTGAAGGATGCGGAAGGACGCTACCGGCTCACCAATCGCACTTACCAGGGGCTCTTCGCGCATTTGGGAGAGAGCATTATCGGCAAGACCGATCGCGAATTTTTTCCGGAACCGTTTGCCGAGGGATTTCTCGAATCCGATGCGCGTGTTTGGCACGACAACGTTCCCGTTTACTTTGAAGAAACTGCGCCGCATGCCGATGGTCCGCACACCTATCGTTCGATCAAGTTTCCCGTGCGTGACGTCGCCGGCAAGATGATCGCATTAGGAGGCATTTCGACCGATATTTCCGATTTGAAAGCGGCCCAGGCGTCGTTGGAGCAGGAGCAGGAATTACTTCGCAACCTAATCGAGGTGCAAGAAAAGGAGAAGCAGTTTCTCTGCCACGAGTTCCACGACGGTCTTATTCAGTATGCCGTAGCTTCGCTGATGTCGTTGGAAGGCTACCAAGAACAACATCCGAATACCGGCGCCTCGGAAATTCTGGCGACCGTGGTAAGCAATCTTCGTCGTGGGGTCGAAGACGGACGACGTGTGATTCGAGGAATTCGTCCCGCCGTACTCGACGATTCGGGAATTGAGGCCGCCGTCGAAGATTTGATCGGGCAATTCGGGCATTCCGGGATCATGGTCACAAGTAAATGTGATCCCGAGATCGGTCGCCTGCCCGAGTCGATTCAGACAACCGTTTATCGGGTGATTCAAGAGTCGCTCAGCAACGCTTGGAAGCATAGCGGCACCGACGTCGTCAGAATTCGAATTAACAAGATCGACGGCGACCTCCAGTTGGAGGTTCGTGATTTCGGCTGCGGCTTCGATGTGGGACCTGCTCGCAAACGGGGCTTCGGACTTCTTGGCATGACGGAGCGAGTTCGCTTGCTGGGAGGAGAGTGCACCATCCAAAGCGAATTGGAGCAAGGGACGTGCGTTTCTGTGCGATTACCGTTGCAAGCACTCGGCGGCGGGGAGATTTAGCCGGAACGAAACCGTCGACCCCTGCTCACTCATCGGTTTATGGCGCGGCGGCCGCCCCACCAACTCGCAATCGACTCGCCGAGCAAGATTAGCAAGAGTGAGCCGCCCACTGCGGGAAGGAAAATGCCTAGCCCGCAAATCACGGCAATCAGCCGGCCCGGCACGGCCAGCTCCGTATTCGAAGGCGGAAAGCCCCAAGTGCCCTGCGGCCGTTTGTGCCACCACATCCAGACGCCCGTTATTGCGAGCAACACCAGCGCCGCACACGTCAACAGCGCGAGGACCTTCGTCGTCATTCCAAAAATGCTGCCGACGTGGATCGGGTAGGCGCTCATTCGTACCTTGTGAGCGAGCGGCGCGTCGTCCCAGCCGTTGGAATGGACGACGCGGGCGGTGTAGGCATCGACGAAGACCGTCGTGCGCCATGTTGGGCTCGATCCGCTTGCGCGGAAGACGCGGAACACGTCTTGCGGGCCGGACGGAAATTGTATGCGTCGAGCGCCATGGCCCGGCAGATGCGGTTCTGCGGCGTCGAGCACCGCCGCGAGCGACACGCGCGATCGCCCTGCCGGAGCCTCCGACTTCGGCGAAAAGGCGAATGCTGCCGGCAGTTCGCCTCCGAGATTCGTTGCGCGTTTGTAGCCGTTCCCGAATACTTGTGTAAAAAATAGGCCGGTGAATAGGATAAATGCCGCAGTGCCGAGAGCGTAGAAGCCGACGACGCTGTGCCAATCTCGCAAGATGAGCAGCCAGGAACCGCGGACGCGCGGATACCAAACGCCTTGCGTAGGCAGTCGCGGCCGCCCGAGCCGTTGCGGCCACCACAGGTATATGCCTGTGATCAAAAGTACCAAACCCCAAGAGGCGGCTAGTTCCACGACCATGCGTCCGACGGACCCGAGCAGCAGACGCCGATGAAGGCCTAGGACGATGCCGAAGAACGAATCGGGTTCGTAGTATGAGCCGGCGACGTCGCCGGTCGCCGGGTCGACAAATACGGTACGCGGACCAATGGGAAGCTTGACCGCGAACACGGCATTGAGGCCGGGATGCTTAGCCTCGGCGGCGGAATTAAGTTGGGCTTCCGGATGGGCTTTCTTTACGGCTGCTGCAAGCTCATCGAGCGACTTATGCGAACCGCTCGTACTCGAAGAACAAAATAGCTCCGGATACATCCGGGGCTGCAGCTCCTCGATAAACACGTAGATGCCGCCAGTGATCGCCGCGACGAGAAATACGGGCGCCGTGATCAGGCCGGCGTAGAAATGCCAGCGCCAGAGAAGGCGATAAAGTCTGGCTCGCGACGAAGGATGTCGCGTCGCGGAAGGTTCACGATCAATCGAAGGTAAGCGATCGGAAGCGACATCGGAGGTATCGAAAAGGGACGCCATGCGACGAGTATAGCCACGAAAAAATTTCGCCGCGACCGGGAGCGAGAAGCCTTGCCGGCACTCATCGTATTGCCGAAATCTCGCACTTTCACGCGTTTGGCCCTGCCGGCAGTACTGAATCAGGGTTCTTTGACTTTGCCGGATATTCCGAGTCTAGCAACTGTGCGGATTGTGCCGATATGCAAATTGGACGACCTTCTCAAGAGGGGCTATAGGGCTCGTAGTTATGTTTCGACTCAGTCAATTTGCTGCTTGGCCGTGCGTTGCGTTGATAGCGTGCGGTCTCGGCTCGCCTGATGTGGGCCCGACGCGGAGCGTCGCGCGAGCGGGCGACCGCGCAAGCGCGCGGATTTCGAACGGAATGAACTCTGCATCCAGCATTCCAACGCCATTTCTAGAATCATCGCGTTCGCTGACACAAGCCGAATTGATCGTCGCGACTTCGTATTCGTCCGGCGCAAAACCTGGCCGCAGATTCGACGGTGATGCGGCAGCCGCCGAAGCTGCCGCGATGTCGGCGCCCGGCGGTCACTATTTCCCGTCGCTTCCCTTCGGGTTCGACGGCTCAGTCGCAAATTCTCCTGGCGCGGTGGTCCCCGTTTCATACAACATGCCGGCCGCGTCACCGCCGTCGCCGCAACCGTTCGAGATGTCGTCGCCGGGGGCCGAAAGCTCGACGATGCCGCTCGATGATCCTTCACCGTTTCCGCTCTATGTTCCCGGCATGCCGCCCGCGGGATACGGCGTAGTGCCGGCGCAGTTTGAACAACCGATGCAGGGACCGGCCTTTGCAGGGCCGGCCCCCGGATATGCCGGTCCTCCGCCCGCTGAAGAGTCTGCATGGGCTCGCCGACGAGCGGCCCGCGGCAAGCCGCGGTGGAGCGTGGGAGCAGAGTCGCTTTTTCTTACGGAAGGAAGCAATCCGAAAGGTCCCGCGCTGATTCAGCAAGTATCCAACGATGCGGTGTTGTTGTCGGCATCGCAGCTCGACGGCAGCCGCGGCGTGGGTTCGCGATTCACCGTGGGACGACAGCATTCCGAGCGGCTAGGCTACGAGTTCGTCTATTCGGGGCTTTATGGCGCAACACAATCCGCCTCATTCTTCTCCGATAACAATCTAGCGCTTGCAGGCCCGATTGCGCTGGCGTCGTTGGACTTCTACCAAGCCGACAACATGACGGTCAACTACGACACGACCTTCCATAACTACGAATCCAATTTTGTCGTGACGCCCGACACCGGCCTCGGCTCTTTCGTGATCGGTGCTCGCTTCCTTTATTGGAAGGAGCGGTTCGATCTTCAATCGACGGATAGCGACCAATTTACGAGCGACTATGTCGTTAACGCAACGAATCGCATGTACGGCGGTCAGGTCGGCTGGAACGGCATCGTGGACACGGCTTGGGGCGACACGATTGTAAAATTGCGCGGAGGCATCTTTGGAACGCATGCCTCGCAGGGCCAAACCCTGATGGATTTGAATAACACGTTCGATTTGCGTCCCGCCACGGGGGGCTTCGACAACCGAACGTCCTACCTTGGGGAATGCTCCATTATTCAGAGCTTTAATCCTGCCGAGTGCGTCGATCTACGGATCGGTTACACCATGATGTGGATTCAAGGTCTGACGCGCGCTCCGGAGCAAGTCGACCTCACCGACAACTTCGATAGCGGCACGGCTATTTACAGCGACAGCAGCGTCTTTATGCATGGATTCAGCCTGGGCGCCACGTTCAGCTGGTGAACGACGCGCGACTGCTGAATTTGTTCGGCGGTGCAGGCTTGTTTAGCCGACGGTAACGCCGGTCGGCTTAATGTTGCCGAAAATCGGCAGCCCTACCGGCGGAAATGGAGCCGTCGGCTTGAAGAGGCGAATCACGCCCTTAGTGCGACCGTCGGCCGCCTGGCCGGTGAAGATCATGTCGATGATGCCGTCGCCGTCGGCATCGCGAACGGCGGCATATGCCGCGGCCCTGTTCCCCGAGTCGTTGTAAGCGCTGAACTGCGCGGCAACCTGCGACGTCACCGCGTAACTGCCGTTCGCCTGTCGTCGGCCCGAGGTGCCGTCGAGCATCGCAATGAGTGAATTCCCTCCCGTTCCCTGCCCGACGATGATGTCCGGGCTAAGATCGGCGTTGATTCGCCCGACGGAGATGCTGGAGATGCCCCCCAAGAAATTGTTGGCGAAGAAGTTCGTGTACTTGGCCCAAGCGATCGGCGGATTCGCCGGCGTGGCGGCATTAGGGGCGATGAGTCCGGGGAAATTCACCGCCGGGTTGAAGACGACGACGGATGCGGCGGTACCGGATCCGGAGCCGACGAGGATTTCGGCACGCCCGTCGCCGTCGAGATCTCCCGCTCCGACGGCCGCTCCGCCGATGAAGTTTTTCGGAAACGCGTTGAAGCGATAGAGCGGGTTGTTGGTAATGGGGTCGGCGTTGCCCGCGACGATGTCGAAGACGCGAACCTCGGCTACGCCGCGTTGGGGAACGACGATCAGTTCCGGAAGCGGTTCGCCGTCGATGTTGCCTACGGCGAGGTTTACGCCGTTGAGATTGTTCGTTGCGTAGACCATCTGACGGTAACGCGTGAGTTCGACGCCGGCGCTGGTAAAGACGCGAATTTCCGGCGCACGTCCCCGGCCGGGCGCCGTAATAATTTCCGGAATGCCGTCCGGAGCGCCGAATCCGGTGGCGTCCGTAATGTCGGCAGTGATTACTTGCACTCCGCCGCGGAACGACGACTCGTAAGCCAGAAACTCTACGACTTCGCCCGAAACGAGATCGACGTACTTGACCCACGGCGCACTGGTGTTGGCGGCCACGGACCCGGCCGCGCCAAAGGCGATCTGGTTATTGAATTTCTCGATGCTGAGGAAGTTGATGTCTTTGCGTACGCCGAACAACGGCGCTCCGCTCCCCGGGAACTTCCAATTGCCGTTGCCGGTGGCGCCGTTGTAGGTGATCTGTCGACCGCCGGTACCGATAAAGTTGACTTCGAGATCATCCCCCGTTGCGCCGGTGGGGGAGTTGCCGTCGATGTTGATCGTCGTCGTGGTGCTCGGCGTTACGAAGAACGTATTGGCCGCGGTCGTGGCCGCCAGGGAAAGGTTCTCGACCGTCGCATTAAACGAGACCCCTCCGAACGTGCGGGCCGCGCCGTTGCCGAGCGCCGTTGTTACGCCGGACGTGCCGATCGTGTAGTTTGCCGACAGTGCGTTGCCGTTGTCGAACAATCGTAGTTGGTCGTTCGTGCCCGTGCCGCCGTCGACGGCGGTGGTACCGGAGACGGTGTCGAGGTTGCCGCCGGCCAGTGTGAACGTGTCGTCGCCGGCGCCGCCGTTGAGGGCGATCGTCGAGCCGCTCCAAGAGTTGATGTTGAACGCGTTGTTGCCCGCGCCTCCGGATAGCGCGGCATTCTCAACGCTGGTGTATGCCAGCACGCCGCCGCTAGAACTGCTGACCGCCGCCGTCGTCAGCGTCATGGTAGGGACGTTGTTGGAAATATTCATGACGTCGGAGCCGAGATCACCGTTATAGGTGAAAGCTCCGCCGACGACGGGCAAGGCATAGTTGTCGAGGGAAAGGTTCAATGCATCGTTTTCGGTACCGCCGTTGACCGTGACGTTCTGGAGGGTCGAACCGGTGAACGCAGTGTTGAACAAAACGGTATCGGAACCCGCCCCGGTGGAGACGACGAGGGACGTTAAGCCGGAGCCGACCACCGAACCTACGGCGATAAGGTCGTTGCCGCTCGATGAGTCGCCGTTTCCGGCATCAACGGTAAGCGACGTGTTGTTAACGAACTGCAAGGCCGCAATGGCGGCGCCGGACGAAGAGCCGACGACTTGTGTGCGGCCCGCAGTCGGGGCGGCTTGCACGGTGAGGACGTCGCTACCGCCGAGCGTGCGGAGCGTTGCGACCGTCGCTCCTTGAATCGTCATGGTGCTTCCGGCATCGAACGCACCGAAGTTGATCGTAAGGCCGGACTGCAGAGAAATGGTGCCCGATATGGCGTTCGCAGGGGAGGTCGACGGCGTATAGACCGCTCCGCTATTGCTGCCTTGGATATCAAGATTGTCGACGCCGCCTGATCCGTTGATAGCAGCCGTAGTGCCGTTCCAGCCATTGATGATATAGCTGTTATTAGAGTTGCCGCCTGTCAGCGCCGCATTCTCTACGCTCGTGAGATCTACGAAGTTCGTCGGAGTTGCCGTCAGCGCAACTCGGTTGGCGCTCAACGTCATGTTGACGTCGTTGCTCACGAAAATGGCGTCGTTCCCGGCCGACCCGTCGAAGCTGATATTCGCTCCGTTGGACAATTGGAAATTGGATAGATCGAGCCACAGAATGTCGTCGCCGTTGCCGACGTTGGCAAAGAAACTGGTAATCGAAGTACCTTGAAACGCCGCCGTCGAGGCCAAGCGAATCATGTCGTTGCCGTTGCCGGTATTAATGGCAACCGCGGAGATGCCCGTGAGCCACTGGTTAATCGTAATCGTGTCGTTATCGGTAGCCGAATCGAACAGAAGAGGGTTGGCGGAATTCGGGCCGTTCGAATTGATGCCGAGCAGCGTCGTCGGACGACTGTAGAGCGGCGCGATTTCGGCGCCGCCCACGGAACCGCTGATTCGCTGGTAGTTCGTGCCCCCGTACGTGCCGATATCGAGCGTCAACGTGTCCGCGGTCGCCCCGGTTTGTACGTTGATCGTGGGAACCGTTCCCGTCAACGCTACGATCGCCGTTCTTGTCGGATCGTTGGGATTCTCGCGGGAAATACCGCCGAGTTCTTGAAAGCGAACCGTCAGCAGCGGCGCGTTGAGGACGTCGCGCAGCGTGACCGTTCCGCGCGTGTCGGTTTCCGTGAAACCCCTGTCGGTGGGGCCGCCGGGATTGGCGTTCGGGAAAACCGTACTGGAAGGCTGTGCATAGAGCGCGGCATAGGTCGGTTCGTACGTGGCGGAAATGGCGCTCGCCTGAATTTCGATCTGATCGAAATCGAGTCGCGGGTATTCCACGATGTTCGAGAACGGAGGCCGGGAGCTTCCTCCTTGCATGCCGCGCACCATCACATTCAGATTGCTGCCGCTTGCGAGCGACGGAGAGAGGATGACGAGGTCGCTTCCGGCACCCCCTTCGATCAGAATGGGAACATTGCGGTTCGCATAGTTTACGGTATTAAAAGTTCGGGTTACGTTGGTGAATATCGCCTCGTTTGCCAGGCGATAAGGCCCGCTGTCACCAATCGGGTCTCGATACGACGATACCGTAACAAGGTATGTAATCTGCGTAGGCGAACTTGCAGAAATACTGACGGTTATCTGATCATGGGCCCCCGTGCCGTTGATGTAGATGACGTTGCGATTGAGGCCGACGATGTTGGCCCGTGCTAGGTCGTCGTAGCTCGTCTGTCCCACCTGCCCGAAGAAGACGGAGCCGTTGTATTTCGGCTGGGCATTCGACTCGAACGCGAAGTCCGACATGATTTCCGAGCGATACAACTCGAGATTGGGGGTTGCCGGTACGTTCGGATAGATCGGCGTCGTTTTCGTGTCGTCGATCGTCAGCTCGTTGGGATCTTCTCCACCCGGGTCATTGCTAAACGCGTTGCCGAGTCCAAAGTTTCGCGCGGCCACGCGGGCGATGGCGGTTGCAATCGTATAGGTGTTGCTATTGTCCGTTTGGAAAACGATGCCCGTATCCGCTTGCACATTCCCCGACACCAGCGTGTCCCGACCAACGTTGTCGGAGAATCCGACCCATTCCGTAGCATTGTTCGAACTTCCCGGATCGAACGGCGGCACTATGTTGAGCGCCGGCCCGTCGACGTCGATCGACATTCTTCCGACAAGCACATAGGTATTGGCGTTCGTGGTATTGAATGTCTGCAACGTGGTGCGGACGTCAGTGAGTGTGGACGCTTGACCGAGCACGACGGTGCTACCGTTCACTGTGATCGGAGTGGGATTGGCGAGCTCCACGACGGCCACGTCGAAGGGCTCAAAGTATCGCCGCACGAGGGCCATCACGTCTGACCGGCTACCGGAAAACGTGTTGAGACTAAACTCCGTCGCGGTTGTGAGCGGACCGCCGGCCTCCGCGCCGAAGACATTCGTCAGATCGGGGCCGTTAGCGACCGCGGCCGACGACAGTTGGCCGAGGGTTCCACCACCGAAGCTGCCGCTGAAATCGACGTACAACACAGTCGTCAGCGCGTTGCGCGTTTCCAGCGCTTCAACACTTAGTTGGGTGAAAGCATCCCGTCTCTGCTTCGCAGCCGGAGACGAATTTGATTTCAACAACGACCGAAGCTTCTTTGTGACGCGCGCGAACATAAAGCACACCTAGAGATTGTCGCGTACCGCAATGGATGACCTGCGGTCGGGGGGTACGTCGCATACTATCCTCCGTGTTTTCAATGTCCAGCGATGGGTAAAAAAAACGGAAGCGGAATTCCGCCTGCCTTCTGCTGCTTCAGTCGGGGGGGAAGCAAGTCTCCCCGTTATTAAGACGTCAGGGCGAACCGAGAATCCCGCGAAACTCGCCAAATGCAGGACCTTTGGTAAGCCGACGCCTCGCGTAACGCCGTGTTGCCGCTGGATGGTCGCAAAATCGAACGCCTGAACGACGAACTACAAGGTCGGCCGTCGTTGGCCGGCAAGCGAACCTCGTTCACTTATTATCCCGGCGTAGCCGCGTTGCCTGCCGGCAGTGCGAACGTGCTGAACAAGCCGTTGTCCATCACGGCCGACCTCGAGATCGGCAAGGAAGGAAACGACGGCGCGATCTCGTTGCTCGGTCTCTATGGCCGCGACGGGCACGGCAAGATTCGTGAAGTCACCGTCGACCTGAAGTGAGTGCCGACGCAGGCCCTCTAAAATGAGTGATAGTGCGATTTGAACACAGTTTCCGTCGATTCCAATGCCGGGGAACGCTCGGCCGTTGCGCGGTACGTGAACGCGTCATTGCATTCTCATTTGATGATGCGTGTGCACCCTGCATTGCCGTCGGCGGGTTGCTATATTAACCGCGCTGTTTCGCCTTCGTCGTACTCTCTGCGAGCACCTCCACCATGAACTGGCGACGACTCGCCGCATTCGCGGCCGTATCTCTTTTCGCAACCGCAGGTGTTGCAGCCGATCCACCGGATGCGAAGCAACTGCAAGCCGCAATTTCGGCATCGGCCGAACTGTTCGCGAAGGCGTTCACCGATCGCGACGCCGCGGCGCTGGCCCTGCTCTTCACGCCGGAAGCCGAATGCATCGATTCCGACGGCACCGTCTTCCACGGTCGCAAAGCAATCGAGGCCGAGTATGCCGCTCGCTTCGCCGTAGCGCCGAAAGGCGCGATGACCATCGCCGTTACTTCGATTCGTCCGATCGCCGCGGGCGTGGTGGTGGAAGAGGGCGTGTCGACGTTCCGACCCGCGGCTGCCGAGGGAGTCGCCTCGCGCACAAGATACACGGCCCTGCACATTCACCAGTCGGACGACTCGTGGCTCGTCGCGAGCGTGCGTGAATTGTCGGAGCCCGAGGTTTCGTCGCACGATCGCCTCCAGGAACTCGCCTGGCTGGTCGGCAAATGGCGCGAAGATTCCGGCGGCCGCAGCCTCGACACGGAGTGGACCTGGTCCGAAGACGGCAACGCGCTGGTCAGTCGTTTTACCTTGCGCGGCGTCGATCCTAAGTCGCGCAGCGGTACGCATCGCGTAGGCTGGGATGCCGAGCGCAAACAATTTCGCTCTTGGGTCTTCGACGCCGACGGCGGAGCCGGCGAAGGTTGGTGGGCCCGCGGCGCCGACGGTTCTTGGTCGGTGCCGATGCACGGCGTCAATGCGGCCGGAACACGCGTTTCGTCGGTGCTGACGTATGTTCGCGACGGCGTCGACACGCTCACGATTGCACAACAGCAGCGCATCGTCGGCGACGAAAGTCTGCCCGCGATCTCGAGTCGCGTCGTGCGTCAGCCGCCGCAACCGACCGTGCCCGCCGCGAAGAAGTAATCCGGCGCAACAGTCGGTTTCCCTGGCCGCGCTTGCTACACGCGGTGCTTCCTCGAACACATTCATTGCCGAACCATTTGGCTTAGGACCCGACCCATGAAACGCACCATTCTTTTCAAACTCGGCTGTTGCCTCGTCGTATCGGCTTACTTGGTCGAACCGTTGTGGAGCCGCGGCTTCGGCGGCGGTGGCGGCGGCGGTCGAGGTATGGGCGGCGGTGGTGGTGGAGGTTTTGGTGGCGGCGGTGGTGGAGCACGCATGCCTTCCGGAGGTTTCGGCGGCGGTGGTGGCGGATTCCCAGGCGGCGGCGGAGGCTTTGGCGGTGGTGGGTTTCCCGGCGGCGGAGGAGGCGGCAACTTCGGCGGTGGCGGACTCTCCGGCGGCGGCTTTCGTCCTTCTATGCCCGATCGACCTTCGATCGGCGGCGACGGCTTCGGTGGCGCAGGTGGCTTCAGTGACGGCGGCTTCCGTGGCGGCGACAGCTTCGGCGGTGGAGCAGGCCTGGGCGATCGCGGCGGCTTCGGCAATGGTGCCGGAGTGGTTCACATGCCTGGCGAGGGAGGCGGACTCGATCTTGGTGGTCGCCCGCAGATCGGCGAGGGAGGCGCGATCACGCGTGACTTTCAACCCGGGGGCCTTTCCGGAGCGGGCCGTCCTGCGCAGCTTCCCGGCGCGGCAAATCGTCCCGGTGCCGGAGATCGCATCAATCCCGATGGCGCCGGTAACTTTCGCCCTGGTGCCAACACCGCAACTCTCCCCGGCCTTGGCGGCGGCGGCGCGCGTCCGGCCGCAGGTGCCGCGGCCAATCGCCTCGGAGCCGGCGGCGCCGGAGAACGCATCAACGGCGGCGCGGCCGATCGACTCGGTGCCGGAGGCGCAGGGACGCGGTTCTCCGCTGATTCCGTTCCGCAGCGCCACGACGACCTCGCCGGCCAATTCGATAGCCTGCAGAAGAATTGGGGCGACGGCGATTGGCACTCTTGGACCGGTCCCAACGGCGGCGACATCAATCACATCGGCTTCTGGGGACCCAATGGTTATTGGGGCCACACGGGCGTCAACGGCCCCAACGGCGGCCACTGGGGACACTCGACCGGCATCGGTCCGAACGGCGCGTACGGACGCACGACCGCTTGGGGACCCAACGGCAACGTCTGGGGACACGGCGGTGCGATCGGCCCGAACGGCGCTGTAGGTTGGGCTCACGCCGCCGGACCCGCCGGTTATTGGTCGCGCTCGTGGGGCGGTTGGTACAACGGCTACGGTCCCGGCTGGGGCAACGGTCGTTGGGATTATTTGTGGAATCAGTATCCCGTCGCGATGGCGTTCGGGGCGACGATGTGGGGGCTTAACGCCGTGGCCTACACGTTCGGCGTCGATAGCTACTACAACCCCTACTACGACAATCAGCCGGTCTACGTCGACAACCAACCGGTCGCCTCGTACGACCAACCGATCACCGGCGACCCGGCGTACGAATCCGCCGACAATGCCGCCGTCGATCCGGCTTCCGATCCGCTGACGCAAACATTCGATCAAGCGCGCGCCGCGTTTAAGAGCGACCAGTTCGAGCAAGCGTTGCAGCTTACCGATCAATGCTTGAAGACTGCTCCGCGCGATGCGGCGATCAACGAGTTCCGTAGCTTGTGCCTCTTTGCGCTGGGGCGCTATCGTGAATCGGCCGCCACGATTCATGCCGTGCTCGCCGCCGGACCCGGTTGGGATTGGACGACCATGGTCAGTCTTTATTCCAGCGAAGCGGTTTACACGGCGCAGCTCCGCAGGCTCGAGGCCGCCGCCTCGGCCGATCCGTCGTCGGCCGACGAACGCTTTCTCTTGGCCTATCAATACCTCACCGCCGACCACAAAGACGCGGCCGTCGAAATGTGGAAGCAAGTGATCGAGATTCAACCCAAGGATCAACTCTCGGTCGACTTGCTCAAGATGTACGGACCGCAACCCGACCCCGCTTCGGCTCCGGTAGCCGCCGCGCCGACCGATCTCGATAAGCCCGCCTATCCGCTGGAGAAACTGGAAGGAACGTGGAAAGCCGACCAAGACGGCGGCCAATTCACGCTCACGCTCGACAAGGACGACGCTTTTACGTGGTCGTTCTCGCGCGGCGATAAGCCGCAAAGCGTCACCGGCGCTTACGTCGTGCGCGGCAACAACCTCGTGATGCAGCCCAACTCGGGCGGCACGATGCTCAGCACGATCCAGCTCACCGACGACCAGACGCTCGTCTTCTCGCCGACCGGCCAAACGGATCAGTTGACGTTTCACAAGTAGTGCCGCGGGCAACTCCGTCGCTAATCGCGATGGCTCGTCCGCTTTAATCGTTTCCGCGAAGTTCAGGAGCACCCCATGAATCGCACCTCTTGCTACCTGTTGTCGCTGATCGCCGCGATTCTCATCGGCTCGGCCTGCTCCGCTCAAGCTGCCGACAAGCCGAACATCCTCGTGATCTTCGGCGACGACATCGGCGTCACAAACATCAGCGCCTATAGCGACGGCTTGATGGGCTACACCACTCCCAACATCGATCGCCTCGCCAACGAAGGGGTTCGCTTCCTGCACTACTACGCCGAGCAGTCGTGCACCGCCGGTCGCGCCGCGTTTCTCACCGGACAACACGGCATTCGCACCGGGCTCACGAAGGTCGGCTTCCCCGGAGCGCCGATGGGCATGAGCCAACTCGACCCTTCGATCGGCGGCCTTCTCAAGAGCCTCGGTTACGCTACCGGCCAATTCGGCAAGAACCACGTCGGCGATCGCAATCCGTCGCTTCCCACGGTCAACGGCTTCGACGAGTTCTTCGGCAACCTCTACCACCTCAATGCCGAGGAAGAGCCCGAGCTTCCCGACTACCCGAAAGATCCGGCCTACCTCGCGAAGTTCGGCCCGCGCGGCGTGCTGAAGTGCAAAGCGACCGACGTCGACGACGAGACCGTCGATCCGCGCTTCGGCAAAATCGGTAAGCAAACCATTGAAGACACCGGCGCGCTCACGAAGAAGCGGATGGAAACGATCGACGACGAGACCTCGGCCGCCGCGATCGACTTTATGCAGCGGCAGCATAAGGCCGGCAAGCCGTTCTTCTGCTGGTTCAACAGCACCCGCATGCATCTTCGTACGCACGTCCGCGCCGAGCATCGCGGCCGCTACCGGCACGGCGACAGCGAATACATCGACGGCATGATCGAGCACGACGAGACCATCGGCGAGATTCTGAAGTCGCTCGACGACCTGGGCATCGCCGAGAATACGATCGTCGTCTACACCAGCGACAACGGCCCGCACATGAACTCCTGGCCCGACGGCGCGATGACCCACTTCCGTTCCGAGAAGAACACCAACTGGGAAGGGGCCTTCCGCGCTCCCTGCTTGGTCCGCTATCCGGGCGTCATTAAAGCCCGCACCGTGACGAACGAGTTGATGAGCCACAACGATTGGATTCCCACGCTCTGCGCTTTCGCCGGCGAGCCGGATATCGTCGGCAAGTGCAAGCAGGGCTACGAGGCGAACGGCCGGACCTACAAGGTGCACCTCGACGGCTACGATCAATCCGCATTTCTTAGGGCCGTGAGCGGCGGCGTATCGAACGAGCGCGGCGTGAAGAGTGCCCGCGACAAGTTCTTCTACGCCGACGACGACGGCCTGCTCGTGGCGTTTCGGCAAGGAGACTACAAGTACGTTTATGCCGAGCAACGCGCGCCGGGGACGCTGCAAGTGTGGGCCGAGCCGTTCACAAAGCTGCGACTCGCGAAGATTTACAACCTGTATCAAGATCCGTTCGAACGGGCCGATATCACCTCCAATACCTATTGGGATTGGATCTTGAACCACGTCGGCAACGTTTACGGCGCGATGGACGAAGTGGGCAAGTTCGTCGCAACGTTTCAGGAGTTTCCTCCCCGTTCGTTCCCGCCGAGCTTCGTGCCGACGACGATCATGGAAGAGACGCTTCAGCAGCTCAAGGCGGCGCGTGCCGCCGAACAATCGCACGGCGAGCCGGCGAAGTAGAACTCGGGACGAACGGATCGCGACGACGCTTGCGACGGCAGGGATCGCTTCACATGGCGCCTCCCGCGTTTTGATGCGCGCATCGCACTTTGTAAGCGCATCTTCGTGCGCCGGTTCGACAATTTCGTGCGCGGTGCGCCCGACGCCCGTCTCCCTAATGTGCGCGACTTCGGTCTGATTGCGCACTCCGCAACGCGCCTCGATCGACGTAGCGCGCCGTTCGCGGCAATTAGCGCCGTCGGCGATTCTCGGAATCGACGTAAGTGCTCGGATCGCTCCGAGTCCCGTGCGCACTGCGCCGAGTGCGGCGTGCGCGGCCTTGTTGGTAAGCGCTCCGACGCGCACAACGGGGGTGCTTTTGTACGCAATCGCACAATTTAGTGCGCACCACTTACGTCGATTTTGCAATGCGCGTAATCGCCGACGATCCGCCGTGAGAGATGCCTCCCTTCTCCCCTCGCGGGAGAAGGTGCCCCGTTGGGGCGGATGTGGAGGACGCCGCAAAATCGTCGTTCCGTAGCGAATAAGTGAGCAGGGCACGGAAAACTCCTGCGGCCAGGCCGCTCATTAGTGTCGTGATGCTCCTCGCCCCCGGCGCATTCGCCCAAGGCGTGGGAAATCACAGCGAATCACGCCGCATTATCCTCAACCCGGATGCTCGCAATCCAGGCGATTTTTGGCCGGCGGCAAACACCCCTGCCCCGCATCGCGTTGCCGCTCCGATCGCCGCCGGTACGATGAACGGATGCAGATCTCGTCGCGCACCCCCGACGGCGAACGGAACACCTGCCCGATCTGCGGCATGGAAGTCTGGATGACTCCCTCGCTCGATACGCGTGATGCGACCTGTCCGCATTGCGGTTGCTTGCTTTGGTTCGACGAAGTCCCGGTAGTCACCGACGGAACGATCGAGCAACTCCAACTCAGGGACAAAGTCTTCGGCCGGGCGCTGCAGAAATTTGGCTGGCCGATTACGACGAGTGCTACGTTCGTGTGCCGCGTTCCTCGTGACGATGGATCGAGGTGGCTTGAGGCGGTCGAAACGGCAGAAAACTGGGATGAGTTCGTTTGCTTGCTGGAATCAGACTATTGATTCGCCCAACCTCGATAAGCTATTCCTGCGAAACCGCGAGCCTTAGTTCGTCTCCGCCAAGAGCTCTTCAATCTTCTTGCGGAGAAACGCTTCGCCTTGGGCTCCTTCCCAATTGAGTTCGCCGTACCACCAGTAGCGGACGTAGCCCCGCTTGTCGACGAGGTAGACGCTCGGCCACCAGCGTGTGGCCCAGGCGTTCCAGTTCTTCGCCGCGCCGTCGATCGCAATTGGGTAGCGCATGCCGTTCTCTTTCACCTTTGCGCCGACCGAATCGATATTGCGCTCCGCCTGCGTCTCCGGCGTATGGAAGCCGATCACGACGAGCCCTCGGTCGGCGTACTTTTCGTTCCACGACTTATAGTGCGGCAAGTTGCGGACGCAGTTGATGCACCCGAACGCCCAAAAGTGCACGGCAACGACCTTGCCAGCGAGTTTTCGTCGGTCCAGCGGCTCCGAATGGAACCATTGGTCGACCTCGACGAACTCCGGCGCAAAACAGGGGCGGCGACGAATTCGCGTCGCGGAGAAGGCGGGGCCCATGAGTTGCGAAAGTTTGCCTTGCTGTGCCGCGTCGAGCACTTCTTTGATCTGCTTCTGTTTCACGGCACTGAGCGCTTCGTTCGCCGTCGCGCTCGGGGCATCGGCGGCGGGCCGGAGCAATTCACGAATGCGGCTCTGCTGATCGGCCGTGAGCGCGAGCGCCGCGGAGAATCTTGGTACAAGCAAAGTAGGCCAACCGTGCGATTGCAACAGGATGCCGTCGACGCGCGCCCGTTGCGCCGCCGGCAGAAGAGTTTGCAGATTCTTCTCCAAGTGATCGAATGCCCGAGCGCATTTCGACTGGGTTTCGACATCCTTAGCGTCGCGCACATACCAGAGCGGATAATCGACCTCGGCGAGCAGCGTGTCGAGCGCAGTCGCTTGTTCCTTCGTTAGCCGCAGTTGCTCGCGCACCGCTTCTTCGCGTAGCACCAGCACCAACGGCATCGCCGCGGCCGCCTTGTCCGCTACGCCGGCATCGGCGCTGGACTTTGAACTGTCGGGGCTCTTAACGGCGGTTTGGGCGAGGGCTGCGGATACCGACGAGCCGGCGGCAAGCATCCCGGCCACCCAAACCATCCGATAAATCGCCGACGGCATTTCCAGTCTCCTGTATTTGCACCTTTATGTTCGCGACTCGCCCCCTTCGAAACAGTATGCCGCTTTCGTCGCGGCGGTTGAGAGCCTTTTACCAACAATTCGGCCCTCGGCAAGGTCTGCTGCCGAGGGCCGAACGTCGTTATCCGTCGCATCCTGGAAATGCGTACGGTTCCATCCGTGTGACTAGCGAGCACCGGACTAGCGAGCGATCGGGTTGTCCACGAGGAAGTCGTCGACGAGTTCGTTCTGATCGCGCGTCGCCAAGGCGGCGAGCACCGCGATGTCGATGAATTCGCTCAAGAATTTCACCGAGCCGTCGCCGAAGGAAACATGTGCGCCCCCCGGGTGGAAGCTATAGATGCCGCCGCTGCCGTCGCGTGCCGCGTCGGCGTGTGTTCCGCCGCCGACCCAGCCGGGCGCCTGACCGTCGGAGGTTTGTACCTGCACGCCGTTGGCGGCGTTAATGCCCCACGGACCGATCGGCGTCTTGCCGTCTTTGCTGAAGCCGGTAAGGCGAATGTCGTTCGCGTTGCGCGACCAGCCGCCTCCGTTCACACGCACCGTCGTGAGATCGTCACTGATCTTTACGCCCCGTTGATAGAGATACGGCCGAGCATGCGATTCGGCGAGGAAGATCGTATGGGAAGGCCCGTCCGTGATGTCGGCCAAGCGAGCCTTCGTGTTCGGTGCCAGGGCGCCGATTCCCCAGCCGTTGACGAACGCGCCGAGCGTCTTTTGGGCAGCGTAGGTTCCGCCCGTCGCCAATCCTTTACCGCCGCCGATAATAGTCGTCGTCGGAGTGTTCGGTCCGTCGACGCCCGGCGATCCGGTCGCTGCGCCACTTCCCGTAAAGAGCCGCTGATCGACGGCGCGAATGTTGGCGTAGTCGGTAACGCCGACAATCCCGGCAAATGCTTCCGGTCTGCCGTCGAGGCGATCTTGAGCAGGCGACGAGGGATCGAGGAGCACCGGAAGTCGAGTGGACGTGACGGCGAGATTTTCCGGCGCGAACCAGTCTTTGCTGAAGTCGTACCGTTCGTAAAGATCGCGACGATCAAGTTGCGGCAGAATATGCGTAATCCATCCGGCGCGCGGCTTCGTGTCGCCGGGCACGCGGCCGGCGACGGGAAGATGACCGTTCGCCGTTTCAAAGTTCAGAATGCCCAACGTAATGTTGCGCAAGTTGGCTTGGCTGGTCGAACGCCTCGCCGTAGCGCGAGCATATTGCACCGCCGGCAACAAAATGGCGATTAAGGCCGCGATAATCGCGATGACCACCAACAACTCGACCAGCGAAAACCCGCGTCGTTTCCCTCGACGCAACTTCCAAGAGATCTTCATGACTCGGTCCCCTCCAAAAAAAGACGAAAAACAAAAACAACGACTATTCATCCCCGCAAACAGGAATCGGTGGTCGCGACGCTCAACGGAGCGTCACGGCAGGAGTTGGCGGACGTCGCCGGCGCCGTAACCGCGGCTCATGTTGAGCGGCGGCAGTTTCACGACGGCGTTCGTGTCGACGACTTTGATGCGCAGCGGCGTCGAATCGAGATTCTGAAATCGCTTCGGCGCGACGTTGCCGAGATCGGAATACTTCTCGGGGTCGCCCCCGGGCGGGCAAGGCGGAATCCAATCGACGGTCACGACGTAGTTGCCCGGCACGGCGCCGTCGCCGCTGCCGAACGTCGAAACATGGAACCGGCCTTCGTAATCGGCCACGGCGAAAGATCGTTGCGGTACGGCGCGGTAATCTCCGTAGGGATGGAAGACAAGTCGCGCGCCTGCGGCCGGGCGTCCCTCATAAAGAATGGAGCCTTCCGCGGGCACCACGCGCGGACGCGGCGGCGCCACGATCACTTTTTCCTCTTCACCGAACTTGACGACGCCGAGCGCCCACAGCGAGCTTGCACTCGCAAGCACGATGACGCTCAGCAGCCCGGCGATCGCGAGATTCCGACGAGGTTGGGGGTGCAGTTCGTCTACTTGCTGCGCCGCACTTGTCGATTGCGAATGGCCCGGTTCGATGCGCACGAGCGGAAGATCGACGGAAGAGCCTCGCGCGGCCGTGACGCGCAGCAGATCGACGACTTCGGTAACGCCGGAGGTCGAACGGGCCAAGCTTACCGCTTGGCGATGGGCTTCGACGCCGACGACGCGCCCTTGCAGCGTGACGATCGAACCGCTCGCCGCGACGTCGATGGCGCGATACGCCTTTGCGTCGAACGACATGAGCGTCTCCGCGACGCGGTGCATCAGCGGCAGGTTCATGTCGCTCGTAAGCGGCGGTCGGGATGGAGCGGTAGCCATAACACATTCCTCTTGCGTACAAAAACTGCGGCCAAGCCCTGATGCGGAGCCGTGTGGATACGACGCCGCCGTCGGGAGAAGTCGAACGAGAACCCGCGTGCGATGCGCAACCGGAACTCAACCGTTCAGTTGCGTGCGCGGAACGTTAACGCATGCGACAACAGCAGCAGCTGCGGTGCGCGGAGGAGTAGGCAACCCGAGCATGGGGCGCAGGAGGATCGCTCATCGCCCCGGCGAGGTTGCGGAAAAGATGCGGACGTTTCCTGCCGCGAAGTAGAAATCTTCCTTGAGTCATATCCGGGCTCCTAAAAACGAAAGGCAATGCCTCCGGGAGACCGGTGAGCGAAACTTGGCAAACAAAAGCCGCGAAGCGATTCATGCTTCGTCGGCGTTTAACGTAACCGTGTCTTTTCGGTTCGATCCACTTGCACGACGACCCCGTCTTGCACCGTGATGACCACTTGGCCGTATCGCAACGAACGGAGGGCTTGGCGAACGTGCTCCAGAGCTTGGAGCAAACGCGCCTCGCGCGGGTCGCTGTTGGAACCGGCGCCGGCGGAACCAAGCTGCTCTGAGGCGTCGGTTCCTTCCGAGGCAACTAGCGATGGCGGCAACTCCTCAGCCATATTCGATTCTCGCGAATGGTGCGGCGTACGGGCATTGGTTCGAATCGAGGCAGCCATCGTGTTGTTCCTATGCCGCCGATAGTTTACTATTATTGTCAACTTACTGTCGTCTTTGGCGTAGCTCTTGCAAAGCGAGTTCCGTGCCAAAGCCGAGATTCTCACGAATCACGGCAAATGCTGGCCGACGAGTTGGTAGATTCGGATTTACCGGCTACAGAACCGTCGAATAAAATGGTTTTTCCATCGTATGCAACATAGCCGTCGTATTTAACGGATCACACATGGAACGTTTTGCTCCGCTGCTCCTGAATGTTTGGCGAGAAGCCTGCCGTCATATCGAAATCGGCGAGGCCGTGGCGACGGCCGCGCCCGAGTTGTTTCAGCGAATGCCGATCAATCTCGTACTCATTCGGCGCTTCGACTTTTCGCGGCGTTCGTTGGAAACGATCGCCGTCGGGCATTGCCGTCCGACGCCGACTCCGCAAGCCCGTAAGCATGAGTTTGCCGAAGCGCAATTTGAGCATTTGCTCGCTTGGTGCCGCGCCGGAGCGTTGCTGCATGGCGACTTGCGGGACCTGCACGACCTTCCGGCCGGAGCCATTCCCGAGGATCTCACCGGCGAGGCGGTCATCGGACCTTTGCAAGGTGAGAACGGCCCGATCGGCTTGGCGATCTTCACCACGGATGCGCCCCGCAAGTTTCAAGAGCGGCATGTCGAGATTGTCGGCCATCTGCTGGAGCCGTTCGGTGTTTGGGTCGAAAACGACCGCCGGCAGCGGGAACTGCGCATTCTCCGCGAGGCCGCCGAAGCGGAGAACCAGTCGTTGCGTACGAAGCTCGGTAAGGTCGGGCTCACGGAGTCGATCGTCGGCGCACAATCCGGGTTGCGCGATGTGATGCAGCGTGTCGAGCAAGTAGCGCGCACCGACGTGCCGGTCTTGATCCTCGGCGAATCGGGCTCCGGTAAAGAAGTCATTGCGCGGGCCATCCACGAACGCTCCGGGCGCGCCAAAGGGCCGTTTTTGCGGGTGAATTGCGGTGCCATCGCCTCGGAGCTCGTCGACTCGGAACTCTTCGGACATGAGAAAGGAAGCTTCACCGGCGCCTTGGGTTTGAAGAAAGGTTGGTTCGAGCGGGCCGACGGCGGAACCTTGTTGCTCGACGAGTGCGGCGAGTTGACGCCGGGCGCCCAAGTGCGATTGCTGCGCGTGTTGCAAGACGGCACGTTCGAGCGCGTCGGCGGCGAATCGCAGGTGACCGTGAACGTGCGCATCGTCGCGGCGACCCATCGGAACCTCGAGGCGATGACGGCCGAAGGAAGCTTTCGGCACGATCTGTGGTATCGCTTGTCGGTGTTCCCTGTCCGGCTGCCGTCGCTACGGGAGCGTCCGCACGATATTGCCGCCATGGCGGCCCACTTCGTGCAGCGGTCGACGCAGCGACTCGGGATGCCTCCCTTGGTCTTGCAGCCCGCCGACCTGCTGGCGCTGGAGGCTTACACTTGGCCGGGCAACGTGCGCGAACTCTCGGCGGTGATTGAGCGGGCCGTGATCTTGGGGGACGGCAAACGCATTGAAGTGGCGGCAGCGCTGGGTGGGCAGTCGCCTAGCCTAGCCTTGCGCATCGCCCCGGCCACGGAAACACTTCCTTTGCCCCAGCGCGCCGATCTTGCCGGGAGCGTGCTATCGCACGCGGGGGACTTCCCGACGTTGGACGAAGCGATGAGTCGGCATATCGAAGATGCGCTCCGGAAATCGCACGGTCGGATTGAAGGGCCTTTCGGAGCGGCACGACTTTTGCAGATTAATCCGCACACATTACGGGGCCGGATGAGAACGCTCGGCCTCGACTGGCGAAGGTTTCGCTCCTCAGCACCGGGCTAACCAGCCTTGTATTTGAGTAGTCCGCATACGCGGCGATTGTTGTCGCAAAGCCATGGCGGAAAATAAGTTAGCTTCATTGCCTCAACTTGGATACGAATGTTTACGATAACGATAAACAAAGTGATGAACGTGCTGTCCGCGGTAACTAATCGAGGAGATCTCCCCATGTCGGTGTCGTTGCAACGGATGGCCGCTTCGCTGGTCGCACTTTTCGTGGTTGCGCTGTCGTCGTGCAGCAATACCACGACCCCGGAATTCCCCACGGGGGAATCCGGTTCCTTGGAACTCCTCAATGTCTCATACGACCCGACGCGCGAGCTGTGGAAGCAGCTCAATGAAGCGTTCATTCCGCACCACGAGAAGACGACCGGGCGCAAGGTCGCAATTCGCCAATCGCACGGCGGCTCATCGAGCCAGGCGCGGCAAGTTGTCGACGGACTTCCGGCCGACGTCGTGACGCTCGCCATCTGGCAGGATATCGACGCCATTCAAAAGGCGGGCCTCATTGCCGACAAGTGGGAACAGCGGCTACCGAACGGTTCACTCCCCTACTCTTCCACGATCGTGTTCGTCGTCCGCAAGGGGAACCCGAAGGGAATCAAAGATTGGACGGATCTCGGGCGCGAAGGAGTGGCGGTCATCACGCCGAGCCCTAAGACCTCGGGCAACGGCAAGCTGAGCCTACTCGGCGCTTGGGGATCGGTGCTGGAGCGCGGCGGTTCGGACGACGACGCCAAGAAGCTTGTGACCGCCATCTACAAGAACGTGCCTGTGCTCGACTCGGGTGCTCGTGCGGCAACCGCGACCTTCGCGCAGAAGGGAATCGGCGACGTGCATCTCACTTGGGAGAACGAAGCCCAGTTTGAAGTGAAGGAAGCCGGCGACGCGTTGGAGATCGTCTATCCGCCGGTCAGCGTGCTGGCCGAACCGCTCGTGGCGTGGGTCGATGCCAACGTGAAGCGCAAGGGGTCGGAGGCCGACGCGAAGGCGTACCTGGAGTTTCTTTACACGCCGGCCGGGCAGCAGATCATCGCGAAGAACTTCTATCGCCCGATCGACCAAGGGGTCGCCGCCGAATTCTCCAAGTCGTTCCCGAAGATCGAACTTTTCAGCGTCCACAAAGTGTTTGGAGGTTGGAACCAAGCTCAGGCGAAATTCTTCGCCGAAGGGGCCGCGTTCGATCAGATCTACGCTCCGGCAGCCAAATAATTTGGCTTCGCGACGGGTTCGCGCTCTTTTCGGAGCGCGGGCCCGCCGAAGTCGCAACCGAACCATCGGAGCGATTGACTCATGAGCCGCCGTATTCTGCCCGGGTTCAAATTCAGCCTGGGTTTCACGATCACCTACTTGGCATTGCTGCTACTGTTGCCGATGGCGGCGTGCCTCTATAAGGCGTCAGCCCTTTCGAGTTCGCAGTTTCTCGGCGCCGTTTGGACGCCGCGGACGCAAGCCGCGTATCGTTTCACGCTCGAAGTTTCGCTTTGGTCGGCCTCGGCCAGCGTGCTGCTGGGGCTCTTAGTCGCTTGGGTCTTGGTGCGTTACGAGTTTCCGCTCAAGCGCGTCTTCGATTCGCTGATCGACCTACCATTTGCATTGCCGACGGCCGTCGCCGGGCTTGTGTATTCAAGCCTCTACGTGAAGCAAGGTTGGCTCGGTCAGTATCTCGTGCCGATCGGCATCGAAGGGGCGTACTCGAAGTTTGCCGTGGTGCTTGTACTTACGTTTCTCGGACTGCCGTTCGTCGTGCGGGCTATTCAGCCGGTGCTCGAAACAATCGACGCCGATACGGAAGAAGCCGCGTTTCTGCTCGGCGCCTCGCGACTGCAAACGTTCTTTCGCGTGATCTTTCCGGCGATTCTGCCGGCCACGGTCACCGGCTTCGCACTCTCCTTCGCACGCTCGCTCGGCGAATACGGCAGCGTGGTGTTCGTTTCCGGCAACATGCCGTTTAAGACGGAAATCGCGCCGGTGTTGATCGTCTCACGATTGGAAGAGTTCGCGTATGCCGAAGCGACGGCAATCGCCGTCGTGCTGCTGGGGCTCTCGCTGGCGATGCTCTTGGTGATCAATCAGCTCGAACGATGGAGCACGAGCCGTGCAACCTAGTAAACAATTAAAGCCGGCCGCGCACGGATTTCGCGCCGCCGCACGCCGCGACCCCGCGTGGGTGCGCTGGCTCCTCACATCGCTGGCCGTGGCCGTGGTCGGCGTGCTCATCGTGATTCCCGTCACGCACGTGTTCTACCAAGCGCTCAAGCCGGGCTGGGCGACCTATTGGAACAACCTCACGGCCGACGCCGACACGCGCCACGCGATCATGCTGACGCTCATCGTCGCGCCGTCCGCCGTTGTTGCCAACGTGCTGTTCGGCGTCGTTGCGGCCTGGGCCATCGCTCGGTTTCGCTTTCCGGGGCGCACGCTCTTAGTGTCGCTCATCGATTTGCCGTTTGCCGTGTCGCCGGTCGTCGCAGGCTTGATGCTGCTCTTGATCTTCGGCATGCAAGGGGTGCTCGGGCCGTGGCTGCGCGAGCACAATATCCAAATCGTCTTCGCTCTACCGGGGCTCATTCTGGCGACGATGTTCGTCACCATGCCGTTTGTCGTGCGCGAATTATTGCCGGTGATGGAAGCGATCGGTGATGAAGAAGAAGTTGCCGCCGTGAGCTTGGGAGCTAACGCGTGGCAGATGTTCTGGCGCGTGACGCTCCCGAACATCAAATGGGGTTTGCTCTACGGCGTGATCCTCTGCAATGCCCGAGCCATGGGAGAATTCGGCGCCGTGTACGTGGTGTCGGGGCGCATCGAGCGTCAGACCTACACCATGCCGCTCCGTGTCGAAAAGCTGTTTCAAGATTACGACAATCCCGCCTCATTCGCGGTCGCCTCGGTGCTCACGTTTCTGGCCTTGGTGACGCTGCTCGTGAAGGTGGTTCTCGAACGAAAAACTCAAGGGGAGTTGGCCGAAGTGGCCGCCCTGCGTCAGCCAGGAGAGCAAGTATGAGCATTCGCATCGACGGCGTTACGAAGCAGTTCGGTAACTTTCGCGCGCTTGACAATGTGTCGCTCAACGTGCCGCAGGGTTCGCTCTTGGCGCTGCTCGGCCCTTCCGGCTCGGGCAAGACGACGCTGCTCCGCATCATCGCCGGCTTGGAAACTGCCGACTCCGGCAACGTGTTCTACGACGAGCAAGACGTTACGTCGCGCTCCGCCCGCGATCGCAACGTCGGCTTCGTCTTTCAGCACTACGCCCTGTTTCGGCACATGAACGTGTTTGAGAACGTCGCCTTCGGGCTGCGCGTGCGCAAGACACCCAAGGCCGAAGTGAATCGCCGCGTCGAGGAACTGATCGGCCTCGTACGCTTGTCGGGCATGGAACGCCGGCTCCCGTCGCAACTTTCCGGCGGTCAGCGTCAGCGCGTCGCGCTCGCCCGGGCCTTGGCAATTCGGCCTCAAGTGCTGTTGCTCGACGAGCCGTTCGGCGCGCTCGATGCGAAGGTGCGGCAGGAACTCCGGCAATGGCTCCGTCGACTGCACGATGAAATCGGCATGACCACGGTGTTCGTAACGCACGACCAAGAAGAAGCGTTCGAGGTGGCCGACGAAGTCGTGGTGATGAACAAGGGGCGCATCGAGCAACTCGGTTCGCCGCGCGAGGTATTCGAACACCCGGCCAATCCGTTTGTGATGGACTTCCTCGGGCACGTGAACGTCTTCAGCGGGCGGGTGCAGAACGGCAAGGCGCATTGGGGCGGCGTCGAAGTCGCCTACCCCGATTATCCGCACGGCGAATCGCGCGATGCCGCGGTGTATGTGCGCCCGCACGAGCTCGATATCGAGCGATTGGAAGTCGAGGGATCGATACGCATCGAAGTGAAACGCGTGAATCCGGCCGGCGCGGTGGCCAAGGTCTACGGCGTGTCGGTCGACTTCGGGTCCGATGTTCATGTCGAACTCACTGCCGACCGCTACGCGGAACTCGATCTCCGGGAGGGGGAAGTCGTGTACGTCGCTCCACGTCGCGTCCGCGTATTCTTGCCGGAATACAGTATTTAGACGCCCGTGAAATGCGGCTTCGTCTGCAACGTCGCGATTAGTTCGTCTTCTCGCGTGTTAACGTGCACGAACGCGTCACCGACTTTCCTCTGGTGAACGTTTGCCCGATCCAGGAGTTGCTGTCGAGCGGCACGGAGACCGTCACGGTCACTGTGGTCGTGGTGTTGGTGATCGTCGAAGGATTGACGCTGATCGTCGCGGTCGAGATGAGACCGGCATTTAGATATTTTCTCGCTGCGGCGGTAGTGCTCGTCACGGTGGCTCCGGGAATGATCGCCGCGCGACATCCCTGATAGGACGCGTTGGCCGTCGCGTTGAGAATTTGGTTTGCACGCGCGAACTCAATCGCCGCAAAAAAGAACGTAAAGATCAACGGGCAGACCAGCGCGAATTCGACGACGGTCGTGCCGCGACGCCGTGCGCATGGCGAGCGACGATTTCGACGGATGCTCGTTGTGCTCGAAATGTTCATAGAGGTAGCCTCGTGGCGAATGCTACTTTGTGAGAACCACGGGAAGCGAGAACGCAATATCCTGGAAAGCGGCGGTGAGAGCCGCCGAGTTCGCTGCGTAGTAAAACTTGCCGCCCGTTATTGAAGCGATCTGTTGGGTCGTGGTTTGGTCGGCGTTTTGCAGAAAGCAAATGCAATGGATCGTGATATTCGCCGCTGCTGCGTCGTCCGCGGCGTCCGTCGGATCGCGGCCTTCGTTCCACTGGCCGTCGGTCATGAGGATCATGATTTTTTTGGCGTAAGGTTTGACGTTTGACGCCGTCAAGATGCTCACGCCGCGGTCGATGCCGGCCGACATGTTCGTGCCGCCCAGCATCACCTTGCTCGAACGGGCATGCACGGCGTTGTAGACGGCCGTCATATCGGTGGAGAGGGCGAGGTCGGTCGTCACTTCCGGCGAGGTTTGGCCCGTCAGCGAGTATTCCGTGGTGTTTTTGTCGATGTCCGAGGCCCAAGTAACGACGGCGACACGCGGAGGAGCATTAGTGCTCTTCAGAATATTGCAAAAGGAAGTCATGGCGGAATCAAGCGACTCCCAGCGACTTCCGTTAACCGGTTCCGATTTGATACCCGAAACCCAGTTCAAAAGTATTGGGGACGGATAGCTCCAAATCGTGCCGGATTGATCGAAGCACATCGAATGCGATCGGTCGAGCACGAGACAAACTTCCACCGCGAATGCCGATGCGACGGACGTGTTGGATAAGGAAACGGAGTTGGTTCCCAAGACCGGCGCAAAGAACAGGCCGACGTTGCCGTTGGCCGTACTGCCGGATAGGTTGGCGTTGATCTGCATGGCTTGCGACGGCTTGGCTCCGGCGACAAATTTCCAAGATCCGTCGGTTTGCAATTGCGATTGTCCGACGGTGATGTCGGACGTCGTCAGCTTGAGCGTGTGTCCCGCGACATAATTCAACGCGGCCATATCAATAGCGGCTTGAATCGCCGCCGAGTCGCTCTTGCCTTGTACCAGCGCCGAGGTTCCGGCCTTCGCGGCGGCGTCGGAACCCGCCTTGAGTTGGGTCGTTACAAGTTGGATATAAGCGGCGTCAATCGAGAACGCGGCCATGACGAGCATGATCACGAGAAATACGGCAACGAGCGCGATGACGGCGCCGCGCCGCGGAGAGCCGAGGGTTATACGTGCGCTATCGGCGTGACGGTGTTGTTGCATTAGTGGTCGTGCTTCTTTACATCCGGAATGTCAGCGTCGTAGTAATATGCCGCGCTAGGATCAAAGCTTTGCGGTTTTGATGACGTATTTCAGCGTGGGATTGCCTAGATATCCGAAGGCCGTAAGGTTTGAAGCTAGCGGCACGGAACAAGTAACGGTAATCGTCGTACCGAGCGGCGTTTGCGCCGTGACGGTCGGGCTAATCGCGACCGTGGCGGAATTAATGCCCAAGCTGGTTAGAACGCTGTTGGCCCGCGACGTGGCCGCGGTCGACGTGCCGCCGGTGGCCGAAGCCACGTTGGCCGCTTCATACGCCGCCGACGTGATCGCTTGTTGGACGAATACGGCGTTGCTGGTTTCGATAACCCCCAGCACCAGTGAGACCAGCAACGGCAAGCAGACGGCAAACTCGACGGCCGCCGTGCCGCGACGCATTCGCGCGGTGACGTTTCTCCGCGCGATGCGACCGCGCGGCCCGGCCTTGCCTAGAGTGGTTAACGGAAAGCACATGGATGTAACTCGGTTTAGTCGCCGGGCCGTGACAAATTACGCTCGGTCAAAAGCAGCATCGAACGGAGGTGGTCAAGATACTGTTCGACCGTGTACGTGCGTCCCGCCGAGACCTCGAAATTGATGCAGGCCTGTTCGTTCGGAAACATCTCTTCGATTTCACGAGCAGCTGCGGGGCTGCAAAGCAGCGTCGCGGCTGCCACGTTCTTAGTATTGATGATCTTCACGACGATCGCATGACCTGCAGCGAAGCTCGACAGTCGCGCAAAGCGATCGTAGACGTCGGGAATGTCCTTCACCTTCCGCATGAATTGCAAGCCGGCCGGCGTGCGAAAGAGCTTGACCAACGGATGACCGTCGGCGAGCAGCATTTCGGCTCCTTGTTCTTTCCGACGCACGTCAAAGCCTCGCGCCGCAAGCTGTTTCAGTATCGGCTCGACGTCTCCCTTGGAAACGAGGTCGCCGTCCTTATATCCGGGCTTAGCCGCAAAGTGTGTCTCGACGATCTCGCGCACTTCGTCGTACTTGGGTAGTGATGCGGCGTCTGCGTTGCCCGAGCCAAGTAGTAATACGATTACAACGATCAAGCCCGATCGGTAGCGGCTCGTCGGGCTTGATCGTCGACAAGGATTGCAGTCGACGCTGGTCATGTGTGTGCCGGTATGTTCCACAAGGGGCGACGCGAGCGGGACGGCCGCCGCGGAGTCGAAAGGCTTCACTGCAACGGTAGATTGAGTTATCGCAGTTGAGCCATGCGACGTGGAATGACGTAGCTTGAGCAATCCCCTTTCATGGCCAATGGGCCGACTTTAGCGGATGTAAGAGAGGTTGCTTTCGCACCGGCAGGTATTTAAACGCAGACGGGCCCCACTTTCCTCCCAAGAAGAAAGTGGGGCCCGGAGATTTTGAATCGAGATCAATCCGCATTTAAAGGCACATTAGCCGAGCAGTTCGACCAAACGCAAGAACGCGCCGCGAACCTTCGTCACCGGTGCTTCTTGACCTTGGGCCGCTTTGTACAGAATCAGAGCAGCGTCCAAACCGTCGGCCTTGCTCGATTTCGAACCGGCGCCGAGTTCATGCGCCGCGGTTGCAGCGGTCGCTTGGCGTCGGGCGCGTTTCACCTTCGACTTCGCCTTGATGATCGAGACCATGTTGGGCGAAACGTCGATCCCCTTCACTTTCAAGGCGGCGACGATTTCTTTCGGCATCGCCTTCTTGTTGGCCTTCAAGTAGTCGCGAATCGCGGCGGACTTGTTGACCTTGGGCGCGCCGTTCTTGCCGGCTTCGGCGGGGACCTTCTTCGTGGGCTTTTTTGCCATAGCAAAATCCTTATAGGTGTTCTTTATATAAAGATATAAAGGTAATTACCTACGCTAGGCATTGTGGCGCAAGTTGTCAAAGCCCCCATATAGCTCTTTATAGGTATTTAAGCGCGGCTATTTTTGACTCATCACGTCCTGATCGTCGCTAATCGAACGATTTTGGCAACGTCACGATCTGTGCAATTACTTGCCGGCCGGCTTCTTCTTGTCTTGCTTCGGCTTCTTCGCCTTCTTGTCGTTCTTTTGGCTGTTGTTTCCCTTACCCATGGCATTTTCTCCCGGCCGGCGTGTTGTGGTTGATTCGTAACAGTCGTTGTTATAGCAGATTTGTTATTTCACGGGGATGTAGGCGTTCACGCCCACGACGACCTTCTTCCCTTGCACGACGCAGTCGGTTTCCTTGTTGCCGCGCGTGGAGGCGACGACGAGCGTCTTGCCGCTGGCCGATCGCTCCGGTTTCGCGCTCATAGGGACGCGGATCACCAGTTCATCTCCTTCAATCACGGCGGAAAATGCCATCGCAGTCCCTTTCACAATAGAAATACAAGATTGGACGCCCGTTGGATCGCGTCGCAAAAGAGGTCTCGGCTTAGGTAACGGTGTGCTGCCGGCCGGCAAATTCGACGACATCTCCCGGTATTAGTTTTCGCCGTCGGCGTGTTTCAATCTCGCCGTTAACTTTGACTTCGCCCCCTTGAATCAGCAGTTTCGCCTGCCCGCCGGTGCCGGCCTCGGCGACGATTTTGACGAAATGGTCTAGCCGCTGCGAATCGGGGGACGGATTGTTGTCGGCTTCGTCCATGTGGTCGTCGATCGAATGAAGGAGATATCTAGTTTGTCGGCCGGCGGCCATTCCGGCGACGTCGACCCGGGGGCCGATTGTAGCGAACGTGCCGATTATTCGTGAGTGCCTGCCGCGGAATCGTCGAGTCGGAAGGTCGTTTGTCGGCATGTGCGCGAGCTAATCTTTCCTACAGGCGCACCACTCGTTTATCACAGCGTTTCCCTATGTTCCGGCTTCGAGAAATTACCGACCTTTCGAACGTGCGATCGGCATTGTTGGGGCTGCTGGTTTGTTGGCAGCTGACCTTCATCCCGTTATCGAACCTCGTCGACGCCTTTCCGCACCGGACGATGACGTTTGACGAACTGTCGGAACTACGCGAGGTGTACCCTGAACAGAGGGTGGAATCTCCGTTGATCGATTTGGCTGCGACGGCGACCGACGCGTGGTCGCGTCTCACCGGCCAGTATCAGATGTGGTGGCTGTTCGCACCCCAGTTTCCTTCGCAAGCCGTTTTTCCGGCCGTCGCGTTGCGTTGGGATGCAGGCGCCGATGCGCCGCCGATTCATCCGCCGGTGCTATTGCGATCGGCCCACGATCCCGCTGATCCCGGCTCGTATGTGCGCGTGCCGAGCAGCTTGGATCGCCTGTTTCACTACGAGGTGCGTTTGGCCTCGCCGCTGGCCTATTGGAAGGAAGCGGATGTAGCGCCGGACCAAATGGAAGGTTGGCGGCAGTTCTTCCGGGATTGCGTGCGTCGACAATCAAAGTCGATTTCCGCCTATCTTCGTTGGCGATTGCGCACGTGGCAGGCCGAGCACGTCGGTGTCCCTTCGCCGTCGGAACTGATCTTGTCGGTGCGAATCTATCCTACAAATTCTCAAGCAAATAGAACGGCAATGCGGGGCGAACCGAGCGAAGTCCCCTTGGCTCGCTTGCCGCTGAACGCTTCGGACCCAACTTCGGATATTCAGGCGGACGCGGCACGGCTCGAAGTTTACGATCCGTTTGCGAAACTCTTTATTCCCGTCGCGCGCGATGGGGAACCCGACGGCACGGAGCAAGACGATGAATAGCATTCCCGTCGTCGGAACGAAGCCGCGGCTATTCGGGTCGCTTGCCGGCTCTGCGTGGTGGACCAAGCCGATTCGCGCCGAGCGAATGGCGGCGTTTCGCATCGGCATGGGGCTCGCGCTGTTGGTCGACATCTTTTGTTTCTACTTGCCGAGCGTGCACGATTTCTTCGGCGGCAATAGTTTGGGGAGTCCGGAAATCTTCGCCGGCCGGCTGGCCGACTTCGGCCGTTGGTCGCTGCTCGGCGGCATTTCCGACGTGGAACGGATGCGCGCGGCGTTGTCCGTATGGGCTGCGGCGGCTTTGCTGTTGACGCTCGGCGTCTATCCCCGGGTTTGTGCCGCAATTGCCTGGATGCTGGCCGTCTCCGTGCAGAACGCCAATTTCTATCTGCACAACTCCGGCGACAATGTCCGGAACATCGGGCTCTTCTACTTGATGCTTGCCCCTTGCGGTGCGGCATGGACTCTCGACGGACTTCGGCGGCGCCTGCGCTCAGGTCCGGCACGTCCCGTGCTCATTTATCCTTGGCCGGTTCGATTGCTCACCGTGCAGTTGGCGACCATCTATTTTATGAACGGCGCTTATAAGTTTGCCGGGGGCGATTGGCGCAACGGCCAAGTGATGCACGACGTTCTCGGGCACATTGGCTGGACGAGGTTTCCCACCGACGCGCTGCCGATTCCCGAGGCGGCAATTGTCGCAATGACTTGGACGACGCTTTGCTGGGAGCTCGGGTTTCCGCTGCTGATGCTTATCCCGCGGTTGCGTCTGCCGACCTTGCTCATTGGTGTGAGCTTCCATCTCGGTACGATGGCGTTGTTCCAGATCGCCATGTTTCCAATCTACATGCTCTGCCTCTATCTGCCGTTGGCCCCGTGGGAAGCCTGCGATCGCCGTCTCGACGGGGCTGTGCGGTAGCCAGGTTACCGCGTTTGTCGACGCCCTTACTCGGACGAACACGAGGGCCGGAGGTTTTCGGAGCGACGCGTCGGTATCGGATACCGCGCTTCGCCGGCCCGCACTTTTGCCCATGCACGCACTTGATCAATCGGATCGGGCTATCAAGCACAGCTTTTTAGCAAGCTCGTCTGTCGTCGGCGCTGGAACCGGCGTCGGAGGTAGCCTGCCGCGCCTGCGAGCGTGCACAACATCAGGGAGCCCGGTTCCGGTACGCTCTCGTACGCGTAGTTGAGGTAGAGATCGTTGTTTAATTGACTGACGTAGAAGGTACCTCCCACCATCTGCCCCTCGAACGGAGCGCCGGATCCAAACATGGCGCCGGTTTCGACAAGGAACCGGTCGCCGATGAGATCGGGGCCCGTTGTCGAAATGCCGGCCGCTTGCAGAAACTTCCAACTGTACGAAGTGCCGGCGTCGAAGCCTCCGCCGCCTGTTACGCCGAGATGCAAAGTAATCGGAGAGGCGGCCGTAGCTTGCACCAGCAGATTTCCGGAAGAAGTCAGATTGATGAGATCCCAGTTCGTGCCGGGATTTGAACCGAGCGGGTCTTGATACTCGAAGTAGATCTGTGAGCCTCCTTGCAGCGTCAGCACGTTGCCCGAGCCGCTGATATTCAATTGCCCGATGCCGTTGTAGGGGTTTGCTCCGCCGTCGCCGGGGGCCAAGATGCCGGCGTTTTGCACGCTCACCGCGCCGCTCACGGTGCCGCCGGCTCCTGTCAGCGATCCGCCGCCTAAGACTGTTACCGTCGTGGTGGTGTTGAGCGCGCCGCTGACGTTGACGACGCCGGCGGTGGACACCGTGCCGGAGCCGCTGACGCTGCCTTGTACGTTCAACGTTGCACTACCGGCGACGACAATGCCGCCGACATTCTGAACGGCGCCGGTCGGGGCGATCGTTAGTCCGCCGGATAGAACGCTTGTGGAGCCGAGGTGGCTTGCTATTCCCGACAAGGTCTGCACTCCGGCACCGACTTTTGAGAGTGAGAGCGGACCGGAAATTTGTCCTGCGTACGTCGAGCTGACGCCGTTGCCGAACGTAAGCGTGCTCATGGTCGGGTTGCCGTTGACGATGGAACCGCCGGCCCCTTGCAAATAGGCGGCCGTGGCGTTGTAGCCGTTGACGTCGAACATCGAGCCTGCCGTGGTCCAAAGGAAGCTCGATGAAGGCATTGAGTTCGACGAGCCGAGTTGCAAGGTCCCTTCGCGGACAAACGTGCCGCCGCTGTAGGTATTGGTGCCGGAGAGGATCACGAGCTCCGGGCCGAGCTTCGTGAGGCTGCGTGCTCCGCCGGACTCACTAATCGATCCTTGTAGCTCAAGTACGGCACCGACGATCGTGGTGTTGTACGGAACGCCGAACGGTTGCGTTTTGCCCGGGTCGGTGAGCGCGCCGGCGGTAACCGTGTACAGCGGGCCTGCGGTGCCGACGAATGAATCAGCCGACAAGACCCAATTGATTCCGGCTCCGGCCTTGCGGAAGACGACCGTCGCGTCGTCGTCGGCGCGGAGGAAGCCTTGCACGCCGCCGCCGTTTAAGATGATCGTGCGAGCGGTTGTGAGGCTGGTGTTCAATTGCAGCGTTACGCCGGGGTCGACGGTGTAAGTGCTCGTCGGATTACGGGCGTTCTCGACCGACCAACGCTCAATCGAGCCGGGCCTGAACGTTAGCGACCCGAGGGGGGCGAAGTTGGAAGCGGCGACATCGAGTGCGCCGCCGTAGTCGATTGTCGCCGCGGACGTCGCATCGCCGAGGCTGCCGTTGGCGGTTACGCGCAGCGTCCCTTGAGCGACGACGATCTTTCCGTTGACGAAACTCGTGCCGTTGTCCCTCAGCGTCAACGTGCCGTCTCCCGTTTTCGTCAGGCCGGCATTAAACAGCGGGGTCCCTTGGTTATTGAGTTCGTCGAATACCACGTTGCCCGAGGAACCGAGCGTAAAGGTCGTGGTTCCGCCGTCGACGTTCACCATGTAGTCGTCGTACAGCGTCACCGTGCCCGTGGTCAGCGTGTTACGGCTGCCGAGAATATTGAAGAGAATGCGGTTGCCGGTGGTCTCGCCGCCCGGGCTGCCGGCCGTGCTTTTAAGATCGATGTCGGCGATTGCAGCCGTGCGGTCGGTTGTCGTGGTCGCAGCGCCGAACTGTATGGTGTTATTGTCCCAGGCGGTAATCTTACCGGACACGAACGACATGACGTCGATCGTGCCGACATCGTATACGAAGTTTAATACCGGTCCGCCGGCTGCGCCGCCGTTGAGGGTCACTTCACTGCCGGAACTTCCCAGCGCTCCCGGGGTCGCGACCGTAAGAGTGCCGGAGTTCACGACCCAATTGCCGGTCATGTTCGTTTGATCGACGTTGAGGATAAGCGTGCCGGCGCCAAACTTGACGAGGCTCGAAGCTCGGATTTTTCCGTTGATCGTGGTTGTGAATCCCGAACCGGAGTACATCAGCCCTTCCGACGGCGTGGAACCGTCGGCGGCAAAGAGCAGATCGGGCGCCACGGTCGTGTTGGCATATCCGAGGAAACCGCCGGAGCGAATCGTGATTTGCGAGAATATGCCGCCTGACGAATTATTGACGTTTTGGTTAGTGCGGAGGGCGTAAATGTCGGGGTTGCCTGACAGCGTGGCCGCGGTCGTGGTGATGTCGATTACCTTGGTGCCGCCGGTGATTCCGGTAAACGCGCCATTTGTGATGGCCGTATAGAACGTGTTGGCGACGGTAGTGTCGATCGCCTTCAGGCCGAGCGTGGAATCGTACGTGAGATAGACGTTCTCGGTTTGCCCGACGATCGACGGGCTGAGCATGTTGCTGGTGAGCGTCGGTGCGATGCCGCTGAACAGAACTCGCTCGAAGTTCGTCGCTGCTCCGAGCGCCGCGGCAGTCGTGGAGATGGTGAGCGTGCCGCCGGCGTTGCGCGTGAGGGAGCTGAAGTCGAGCGTCGCCGATAGTGCCGCCGTGCCGCGGGTGACGATCACGGTTGAACCACGAGTGTAGGACAATGCACCGACCACCTCGGTCGTTACGGCGGTGCCGGAACCAAGCAAGGTCACCGTCGCTCCGTTTAGGGCGATCGGCGCGGCGTCCGCCCAACGACCTCCCGTGGCCGTGCCCGAGTTGAAGTTGCCGGGCTGAAGGTTGTCGAAACGCAGGATGGAGCCGGGATGGAGCGTCACGACGTTGCTATTGGCGCTTGAGCCGCCGGCTCCGACCAGCCCGCTAACGGCGGAGCCGGCGACGCCGTCCCACTCGAGCGTGCCGAACACGTCGACGGCGGCGGTGCCGAACGGCGTGTTCGCATTGCCGCTGCGAGCGAACACGATCGATCCGCGTGCGATCGTCGTGCCGAGCGAGTAGTTGTAGTTGCCGGAGAGAATGGGCTGGGTAATGGTATTGACGGCATTCGGCTTGCCGTAAAGTACGCGATTCGCGCCGGTAAGAAGGTTCGCAGCGCTCAGAATAAAGTTGCCGTTCCCGCCGCCGAAGCGATAGGAATTATTCAGGCCCGCCGTCAGCGTACTTGTGATCGAAGGAGTGGTGGAAGTCAGTGTCGTGCCGAGCCACCAGTCGCCGTTGTAAAGCGTGCTCATGTTGAGCGGTTGGTTGTAGCCGGTGATTTCGATCAGTAGCGCACCGCCGTTGCCGACGAGCGATGTGACGCCCGAGGCCGGCAGCAATGTTGCGTAGTCCGACTGCGACGCCGGCACGAAGTTGACGCCCAGCGAAGCCGTGCCGACCGCAGTGCTGACCAACCGTGTAATGCCTCCGCTATTCGCAAAAGAGTTAAGGCCTGAGGCGATCACGGACCCTCCGGGAAGCACTTCGACTTTGCCTCCGACGCCGGTAAATCGGGCCGTCGCGTTCTGCGCTTGTACGATGCCGTCGAGGACGGAGAGCGTGCCGTCGAAGGTGTTGACGTCGGAGAAGCCGACGCGGCCCGGTCCCGTTTTCGTGAGCGATTGTCCGCCGCCGGAGATCGGTGAATCGAATCGCACCAGCGGACTATTGGAACTGGAGCTAATGCCCGGATTGCCCGCCAACACCGTGGGAACGCTGACGACCAGCGAGTTCAACGTAGTGGTCGAGCTGACGGTAAACAGGCCGTCGACGAGGGTTAACGCTTTGTTCGAACCGGTTGCGCCGATGGTGAATGTCGTCGCACCGGCTGCGCCGTTGCGGTCGAGGCTGAGCGTGGAGCTGCCCGTGACGGTGAGATTGCTGCCGGTGAAGAAGGTCGTTGAAGCGGCGTTGATGAGCGTGATGGTACCGCCGCCGAGCGTCACGTCGCCGGAACCCTGGGAGGTCGACGTGCGGAGCTGAAGCGTACCGCTCTGGACTTCGACGCCTCCGGAAAAGGTGTTGGCGACGGCCAGATTCACCAAACCTACCCCTTGCTTGACGATCTTAGCACCGATACCGCTGACGGTTCCGTTTAGGTTGAGCGTAGCGGCGGCGTTAAGCACAAGGGAGCCGCCGCCGTTGATCGTCGTGGCGCCGGTGACCGTGCCGATATAAGAGCTGCTGCTTGAGAAGTTGAGGATCTGTCCCCCTGCGACGTTGCCGGTATTGAGCGTGAGCGACGGAATGGAGATCACGACACCGGAACCGCTCGAGACCGACCCGAGGGTGAGCGTAAGATACGGAGTTCCTTCGAGCACGGTGATCGGCGCGAAGCTAACCGGCGTATCGCTGCGGAGCGACAGCGTGGCGAACGGAGTGTTGGCGGCCGTGAGTACGGAATTGAACGAGGAGTTTGCGCCGCCGATCACCAAGGACGATGCGCCTCCCATCGCCGGCAAGCCGTTGAGCTGCAGAATGCCGTTATTGACTTGAATAGTGCCGCCGATCGCGTTGGTGCCGCTCAGAATTAAAGTGCCGGCGCCCCCTTTCGACAGTCCTGAGGAGGTGACGCCGCCGCTCAACGTCGTCGTATTCTGGGCGACCGCGGTCGTCGTGGCGTTGGAGGTGTAGATTGCGGCTTCGACGGGGGTCGAACCGTTGCCGAAGTAAAGATTGCTGGAAATTCCAATCGATTGCGGCTGACTTGAGATTTGCGTGATCAATCCGCCGCCGAAGATATTGATGGTGCCGCCGGTCAGGCTGACGGTGGTGGTGGTCGTCGAGTTGTTGCCTAGTCGCAGAGCATAAATACTCGATGTGCCGGTATTCGTCTGCGTCGTCGTGGTGTTGACGTTGAAGGTGCCGTCAATGATGTCGGTGCCGTTGTTTGAACCGGCGTTAAAAGTTGCCGAGGTATTGTTGGCGGCGAACGCGGCATTCCTCAGGCCGAGAATGGGATCGTAGTCGACGAACGAGTTGTCGATGCCGTTCACGATCCACGGTGCGACCATGTTCACGGTCGTCGATCCGACTAGGCCTCGTGCCGGCGCGTCGACGATGTTTGTAAAGAAGAGCCGGCCGATTTGTCCCGTGGCCGCCGCACCGCCGAGTCCGCCCGCGACCGTGGTTTCCACGCTCAGAGTCGCCAACCCGCTGCGCGACAGCGCGGATCCGAGCATCAATTGCATTTGCCCATTGGTGCCCAAGCTGCGAATGCGTAAATCGGCACCGCCGGCGAGTTGCAACTGATTGATGTATTCCGTCGTGACCAGGCTGCTTCCGCTCACCAGATCCAGCGTTGCGCCGTTGAGAAACAGCGGCACGGCGTCGCCCCACTTGTTCGTGAATCCGGTCGCCGATTGCGGCGTAGTGCTCAGCACCGGCGTGAAGCCCCACACGGATTGGGCAATGCCGTAGTCGAGTCGCAAGGTCGAGCCGGGACGGAGGACGACGGTGTTCAGGTTCGTCAGTCCGTCGTCGGAAAAGCGGCCGGCGCCGACGGCGGCGAGAATTCCTTCGACTTCGATTGTCGGCGAGGCGAGCGTGCCGCGGAAATCGAGCGTGCTCAGCAGCAACTGGTTCAAGCCGCCGCGGTAGACCACGGTGTTGCCGGTGTAGTTCTGGCTGGAGTTGAGTTGCAACGTGCCGGTTGTGCTCGAGGGGGTGACCGGCGAACCCGTAGAGCTGACTACGCTCAGCGGTGCGCCGACGACGACCGCAGCGCCGCCGGTCAGAACGTTCGCCTCTTGCACGGCGACGACGCCGATGCCGCCGGCGCCGGATGAACCGGCGTTCGAACCGCCGAAGCGATAAGTGTTGTCCTTCCCTACGCCGAGGGTCGTCGCCGTGTACAGCGTGGTATAGGGCTGAATGGTGTTCGAAGTCGAACCTTCATCCACAAATTGAAATGCCCCGAGATACCACGAGCCGTCGCCGTAACGGGCCATGTCGAGCGGCGTGGTCCAAAACTGCGTCGACATCGAGAGCGTACCTCTGCCGGTAGAACTGATGGGGATCGTCGCGAAGTCGAGATCGGCCCAAAGCTCCACGCGTGAAATTGACGACGGAGTACTGTAGACAAATAGCCTGCTCCCGGTCGCCAAGTTGGCAGCGCTCGCTAAGCGTACGGCGGTGTTCGTCGTCGTCGGATTAAGGAGCACATGGCCGGTGCCTGCGTTCGCCGTCGCGCTGGGTATGTTGGTGATACCGACCCGGAAGCCGTATTGCAGGGTGCCCGCATTGACGACGACTCCGCCGGAAAACGTCGAAAGACTGTCTCCGCCGAGATACATCGAGTTGGCGCCGAGTTTATTAATCGTGTATCCGGCATTGCCGTCGGAAATCGTCCCCTGGAGACCAAGGGCGTTCGAGCTCGCATTGAAGATGGCCGAGCCGATGAGCGTCGTATTGCCGAAGAGCAGCGAGTGCAAGCCGCCGCCGACGCTGCTCCCGCTCGTAAGGCTTTGATTGCCGATCGTCAGGTTGCCGAGCAGCAAATCCTTACTCCCCGAGCCGTCGTTTTCGATTCGCGCTAAACTCAAAGTCGACGAGGCGGTAACGGTAACGTTGTTGCGAAACGCAATGTTCTGATTGATGTTGCCGACATCGGACCCGTTGCGCAATTCAAGCGTACCGCCGCGGAGCGTGATTTTGGTCGACTCGGGGATCGCGGGTCCGCCCGGTAACGGGCCGTGCCAGGAAGGATCGCGGACGTTCATTAGCAACACGCCCCGTTCGACGACGAGTTCGTCGACATCAATCGCCGGCGCCCCTTGATACCCGCCGCTAATGGTGAGCGTCCCTGATCCGTTCTTCACAAATTTGCTGCCGACGCCGCCGATGATGGTGCCGTTGAACGTGGTATTGGTGCTGCCGTTGAGTCCCGCGGTGAGCGAACCGGTACCGAGCAGCACTTTACCGTCGCCGCTGAGGCCGCCGATCCGCTGATTGAATCCGGCGATGTCGAGCGTCGCTCCGGCTGCGACGTTGTAGATCGATCCGGTCAGCGCGTTGCCGACAAGTCCGCCGGCCAAAACGTTGGCAGCGGACGCTTGGAGCGTTCCTTCGTTAACATTGGTCGGAGCGGTGTATAAGCTGGCGCCGGAAAGGATGAGCGTCCCGGGGCCGAATTTCGTAATGCCGTTGGCATTGGTCGTCGAGAGTGCCGAGCTAATCGTGCCGACAGCCGTGCCCGTCGAGGCGCCGCCGACGTAGATCGCCCCTTCCGACGCTCCGAAAGCCAGTCGACCGGTGGTGATGGACGCATTGTTGTTCAGGATAATACCGCCGGGAATCGTGGCGGAGTCGTTGCCGACGGTGAGCGTCAAGCCCGGGCCGCTAATTGTCGCGTTGTCGACTTTGAGCGCGAATGTGAGGCCGTCGAGCACGAGTGCATTCGTCGTCGAAGAGGTGGCCGAGAAGACCGTCGTGTTCACTGCGGAATTGATGTCGAGTAGGCCGGAATAGTCGGCGACATTCAACTGCGAACCGCTGAGTTTGAGGAAATCGCCGCTGGAATTGGCGCCGCTTATTTGCGCCGCAATCCACGGGGAGAGGATACTGTTCGTCGTCGTCGCACCCGTGAATGTGAAGATCTCTTTCGAATCGAGTTGGCCGCTGAAAGGGACGACGGTCAAGGTCCCGGACCCGGTTCGAGCGACGCTGTTAAAGGTCCAGTTCGTCACGCCGCCGGCGGTGGCGTCGAGTACGAGGCGACCGCCGCCGGTTGTGAGGGATTGGCCGCTGATCGTTTTGGCGGTGCTGATGCCTTCCAGTTCGAGCGAGCCGCCGCTCACGGTAAGGCTGGTCCCCGTGCCGAACGGGCTACCGCTCGTGGTCGGTACCACCCCGCGCAATCTACCGGCGGCGACCGTCACCGCACCGCTGAAGGTGTTCCCGGTGCCGGCGCTTGGATTAAGCACGACGAGTCCCGAGCCGAGTTTGGTTACGCCGCCCGTATTGGAGATGACCCCGGTGAAGTTCACGGTGCTTGCGGCGTCGAAGGCCATGAGCTGAACAAGATTCCGCGTTACCGTGACATTGCCGGAGAAGCTCGAAGCCCCGGCGACGAGCGTCCCCATGGCGGCGCTGCCGCCGGTAGTGCTGCCCGTAATGGTCCCCACGGTGATGGGTGCCGTGACGGTGATGCCGGGCCCGGCGAACAGGTCGGTGTTCCAGGTGATCGCCAGCGTTCCCGCCGTAGCGTCTGCGAGCGTGATTCCGGTCGTGCTGCCCAAAGCGCCGTTGTTCATGACGAACAGAGCTCCGCGGGTCACCGCAGTGGAGCCGGTATAGTTGTTCGTGCCGGAGAGGATGAGATTGTTGCGACCGGATTTGCTGAGCGACTTGGCTCCGCTGCCGGTCTCGGTGATGTTGCCGGAAATCTCCAATGGGGCGGAGATCGTGCTGAACGTAAATGTTGCGACTCCGGCATTCGCCAGCGACATGGGACCGCTTAACTTCAGGCGGTAGCCCGTGCCGGCGAAAATTCCCAAGGGGTTGGCGCCTTGGAGCGAATTGTCAGAGGTGCCGGAAGCCGAATTGACGGTGAGCGTCAGGCCCGCGGCATTGAGGTTGGTCGGAGCCGAAATTTCGATGGTGTTGTTGAAACTCGTACCGCCGTACGACAGCCGATCGACATTAATCGCACTACTCGCCGTGATCGTCAAACCGCCGGCGCCGGTAATGTTGAAAGGAATTGTTTGACCACTGCCGGTGCCGTCCGACCTTAATTCCAACTCGCCGCCAGAAAGCGTCAAGCTGCCGCTGCTCAGAGCGCTCGGGTCCGCCAGGGTCAGCAACCCTGCCGAGAGCGTGACGTCGCCGTTAAAGGAATTGGCGGAACTCAGAATAAGCCGGCCGGCGCCGGCCTTGGTGAGGCTTCCGGTTCCGTCGATGGATCCGTCGAGGGCGACCCCCGCCCCCGTGTTGACGGTAATGGTGTTATTGCCGTTCAGCATCGTGCTTCCGCCGAATCGCAATTGCGGATTGCCTTGCGTGCCGTTGAACGAGGGGTTCACCGTCAGCGAGGTGCCGGAGCCGAATGTCAGCGAGCCGACGGTGATCGTCGGCGTGACGCCGCCGTTGTACGAGCCGAACACCATGGTCGAATTTGCGGTAGTCGTGATATTGCGAAGCGCGTAGTTCGTTGCGACGGCGCCGAAAACGTTCGAGACGCGTAGATCGAGTGTGCCGCCGGACAGGGTGATATTGTTACCGGAGCCGAGCGCCGCGTTCGTCAGCGCGATCAACGTGGCTCCCGCGGAAACCGTGGTTCCGCCGCCGTACGATTGAGCGGCTTCCAAAATGACCGTTCCGCCGCCGTTTGTGACGCCGCCGACGCCGACCTGTAATGAGGCTGCCGAATCGCTCAGCGCATTGGAAGCAACGACGCGCAACACCCCGCCGCCGCCGCCGAGACGGTAGACGCTTCCGTTTCCCGGCAAGAGGGTTCCGGCGAAGACTCCGTTTGCGTTCGTCGCACCGAGTGACCAGTCGCCGCCGCCGAGTCCGGCTAGGTCGATCGTTTGGGTGTAGCGAATACCGTCGACCGCGAGCACGTTAGGAGTTGTCGAGACGATTCCCGAACTGCCCAAGGTCGACGGTAGAGCGTCGAACCCGAGTCCTAACACCGCGTAATTGGCGGCGGTTCCGTTCACGGTGAGCTTCTGTAAATTGCCGATGTTCGAGGGGGAAGCCAATCGCAAGAAGCTTCCTGCGCCAAGGACGATGTCGTTGCCGGAGACGTTTGCTCCGAGCCGACCGGATGCCGTGACGCGGAGCGTACCGCTCGAGGCATTGATCGTGGTACCGCCTGTATAGGTATTCGCGCCGCCGAGAATGAGTGCCGCGGTGCCGGCCTTGACGATCGAGCCCTTGAGCGCTCCCGCACCATCGTCGATGACGCCGGAAATCAAGACTTCGGACGTCGATACCGTCAGTGTGCGGGCGGCATTCTGCAGTCGGAATGAGCCGCCGAAATCAAGGGAGCCGAGTACGGCCGCTTGTCCGGAAAACGTAACGTTGCCGTTGAGTAGTACGGTGTTGCCGATAGTTCCCGTCGATCCGGAAGCGGCACGAACGGTGGTGCCGCCGGCGAGCGTCAGTGTGCCGGTTCCCAAGGCGTTTCGTTCGCCGATGGCGAGCGTGCCCGTTGTTAACGTAACGCCGCCGCTGAAGTCCGTGTTGTTGCCGAACAATGTGTAGAGAGGTGTCGTACGCGAGCTGTTGAGGGTTAATAGTCCGGAACCGCTGAGGGCGCCGGCCATGCCGAGCCGCCCGAAAGTGATTCCGGCGGCGGCAGTCGTGGTGCCGGAACTATCGACCGTGACGCCCGTGTTGAGAATGAGCTTGTTGTTGATCGCAAAGCCGCCTGTGTTGGCGATCGTGATCTTGCTGCCGGCGTTGTCGAACTGCAGCGCGTTTCCGAAGAGATACTCCGTGACGCTGGCAGAACTATTGAGGTGCAGCTGATTGAGCTTGAACGGGCCCGCGACTCCTCCCGGGAGGATATCGTTCGTCGCACGATACTGCGTGGTGCCCGTGCCGCCGAATATGAGAATGTCGGCGGGGTCGGTTCCGGTTACATGTGATCCGCCCCATAGCGGGTCGGAACTCCAGTTGCCTGTCGTATTGGTCCAGGTATAGGTTGCGCCGGACGCGACGTTCGATAAGTTTCCTGAATAAGCGATTAGCGCTACGAGCCACACGTAACGGCTGATGCTACTGCGAAATTGAGAATGTTCCTCACACGATTGCGATGAAGCCATACTTGCGAACTACTTGTCCGAGAGAGGGGGCGAACCTGATGGAGCGCAGCGCGAAAGAACGCGGCCCCAATCAGGCAATGCAGCGTGCATGCCGGCCCAACACCGCTCGGCTGTCCGAGATCATCTATCAACTCACTAACGCCTTTAAGTGCATTCATTTAAAGAAATCCCGGCATTTAGCGGGACTTTCCGCTGTCCTCCTCGAATTGATTGGAATGCGTCCGCGAGAATCGACAGTGTCTGCCTCACCGCTAAGCACGTTGCTAAGCAGCGCGAACTTTTCGGATTTCCTAGCCGACACCCACGCCTAACTACAAGCCGCGTTGAAACGCATCTGCGTTGAGAAATCTCGACGCGAAGAATGACTGCTCGCAGCGCCGCCGCGAGACGGCTAGCGAGGAGCGGCTTCCGCGCGGCGCAGCAATTCTTGCAGCTGCGCGGCGTCGCGACTCTCGGGAGCCGCAATGGAGAGGGCCGTGCGAAACTCCGCCTCTGCGTCGGCGGCGCGGCCTTGCAACAAGTAAACTTGGCCCAAGCTGATCCGCGCGGCAACCAAGGCGGGCTGAACTGCGAGCACCGAGCGAAATTCCGCAATCGCTTCCTCCCGGCGGCCCTGTTCGGCGAGCACGTTGCCGAGATTCTGGCGGGCTTCGACGCGCTGCGGCGCCAAATCGACGGCCGTTCGCAGCATTTTCTCCGCGTCTTGAAGTCGCCCTTGCTGATGTCGGGCGTTACCTAAGTTAATCAAGGCGCCGGAGTCGTTCGGCCGGAGCTTCAGCGCAGCTTCGAGTTGGAATGTCGCCTCGTCGAGGTTGCCGCGACGGAGTGCCAAGTTGCCGAGGTTAACGTGCGCGCTTGCCGCGTCGAGCGGATCGGCCAGGGCCGCGCGGAAGTCTGACTCCGCGGCATGCCCGTCTCCTCGCTCCAATGCTAGGATCCCGCGGTTGTTCAGAGCGGGGCCGAAGTGCGGTTCGGCTTCCAGAGCCGATGCATACGAGCGCGCGGCTTCAGCGTCGCGGCCGTGGCGATGCAACAACTCTCCTAAGTTGTTCCAAGCGGCGGCGTATTGCGGCCAACGAGCGACGGCGCGCTGATAGGCAAACTCCGCGATCTCCAATTGACTGCGCTCGGTCGCTTCGACGCCCAAATTGTAGTAGCTCGTTGCCGCGAATCGATCCGGGTTTAGTGCGGGAATCGGCCAATTGACCCCCACAGCCGCTACCAACCCGCAGATGCCGTAGATTGCAAGTTGCCGAGTATTGCGCATCCGCACGGCGTCGGCGCACGCTAAGATTCCCGCTGCCGCAAACGGCAGCGATAACACTACTAACGGAAACCGATATCGGGCGAAAACGTAGAACAACGCCGTACTCATTGCATAGCTGACGAACAGGGCGTACGGCAGAATCAGCGCGCGCCGCGATTTCCATGTGGCGACCGCTCCGATGATCGCGGCGGGCAACACAACACCGAAGTGCGCAACGGTCCCGAGTGTTCGGATGGTCATCGAATCGTCGGCATACGCATACTGATCTTCGGTATCGCCGATCTCGACGGCGGCCACCGCCAGCCTCAGCTTATACAGTAGCAACTTCATGGCGGCCGCGGGTTCCGTGCGAATCCAATTCCAGGCTTGGCCGAACCAATATTGCGAAACTTCGCTGGGCCGGAGCTTGCGGCCAGTCGACGCTTCGGCCAATTCGACCGCGTCGACTCGTTCGAACTTGGCTTGGCCTCGACCAGGACGCAGCGGATGATAGAGCCCGTCGGCGCCCGCATGGTTGCCGATGTAGAAATTGCTGCCGAACTGCGACGTTGTCGGCGCGAAGGTTCCGCCGACGGCGAAATTCCGGACTGCGGTAACGCCGAGCGGCAACATCAATCCGGCCGCGCACCATGCCGTCGCGACGGCTCGGCGCCGGCGATTATCGGCGAAGGCGCACCACCACAAGGTGGCGAACAACACAGGAATCCAAATCACGGCATTCTCGCGCGCCAAGCACAACAAGCCCAATGCGAAGCCGGCAACTAGCCGGCGTCGAGGCCGTGCCTCGGCGTCGCCCAAGGTCCGACTCGCAGACCATAGGAAAAGCGTTGTGAGAAATGTTTCGAGCGCCGTTTTTTGAATGACGCCGTCGAAGAAGATCGCCGTCGGGTTCAACGCCAAGAGCCACGCGGTCGTAAGTCCGGTACGGCGATCAAACCAACGCTCGGCCGTTTTTCCCAATAGTACGCATGCGCAACCTCCCAGCAGTGCTTGAACATATCGTGCTACGAGCGCTCCGCCGCCGGTCAACGTGTACACCAGAGCCAAAAAATAGGGATAGAGCGGCGCCTGATAGAAGACGGTCCGACCGACCACGTCGCCGCCGGCAATCTCGTGGGCCCAGGCGTCGTACGCCGCGGCATCGCCCGGAAGCATGTTGAAAAACGGCGAGGAGCGGATTTCGCCGATATACAGGACCCGCACGCAACATCCGCAAATGCCGACGATCCACCATGCCCGTCGACGAATCCATTCGCCGATGCCCGGCTGAATGGCAAGAGAAGAGGATGCGGCCGGCAGACTGGCCTCGCTTGAGGAAGCCGATGCGGCGGAATTACGTTTTCGCTTCGGCACGACCGCTTGCTATTCGACAAGAACGAATGGAATGCTTCGGCGCGTCACACGTGTAAGCCGTCGGCGATCAGATCACAGGGCCATTGTAACGACGATTAGCTCGCCGGACGGCGAACAATTCGGGGACTTTCCGCCGACAAGTGTGGCGGAACTCGCCACTGCTCGCGACCGTCGTTAGGCACTTTAAACTCAAGACTCGGCGAGAGATGTAAATAGTACACCCGACTGGGCTCGAACCAGTAACCTTCGGCTTCGGAGGCCGACACTCTATCCAATTGAGCTACGGGTGCGGATGCGTAATGTCGCGCACAAGGTGTTCGCCATCGTCCTAACCGACGGCGAGACCTAGTATTCTACATTTTTTTTCGCGGTTGCCTATGCATCGACGCAGGCCGATCCCGGCACGCTTGTACGCCTCAGAAGTCACGGGGGTGCGGGCAAAACTTCGCCGGCCTCGAAAACTTGTGGTTCGCGGCCGGGTAGAATCGCTGGCGGTGCGTTATGCATCCTTGTTGCCGTGTCGATGTCGCCCTTCAGGAGTGAGCGTTCATGAAGCGATGGAAATGTTCGGCGCGACTGCTTCCGGCAATCGTCGCGGCGACCGGCATCACGATAGGCGGGGCCTTGGCCGCGGAACCGCCGGGTCCGTCGAACCTGGGCAAGATCGACGGCTATTCGCTGCGCGACACCGCGGGCATTCCGCGCACCGCAAAAGATTGGAGCGATCGCAAGGGAGTTGTTTACTGTTTCCTCGGCGTCGAGTGCCCAGTGTCGAACGGATACGCTCCGCAGATGCAGCGGCTCGCCGAGAAGTTCGCCCCGCAAGAGGTCGCCTTGGTCGGCGTTTATAGCGAGCTTGACGCGACTCGCCAAAAGACCGCGGCCCATGGCGAGGAATATGGGCTGAAGTTCCCGTGCTTGCTCGACACGGAACAGTCATTGGCCCGACAAGCGGGTATTCGGCGAGTGCTTACAGTCATCGTCGTCGACCCCGAGGGCAACATCGTCTATCGCGGCCGGATCGACGATCGCTGGTCGCCGGAAGGAAAGCGTCGTGACGTGCCTCGCACGCACGAATTAGAAGACGCTGTGGCGGCGCTGCTCGCCGGCGAAGCGCCTGCGGCTCGGGAAACGCCGGCCTTCGGGTGTCCGCTGGTGTTTGCGAAGCCCGCCGCCGCGCCGTAGCTCAACCGACTGTGAACCCAAACGAAACAACGCCGGCGAGAAGGGCTGTTCCGCGCCCTTCCCGCCGGCGAATGTTTGCACTGATCCGACTTTCGGCAGACTTGCGGCTTACGGGCCGATGCTGCGCGGGTTCGGATCAAGGAAGTCGCGCGGGGCGCGCGTCGTGTAGTACGGGTAGGCGACCGTCGGGCCTTGCATCGGCGGGGCGGCCATTTGCTGTTGCTGGCTGCCGGGGCCGAGGCCGAGGCAGTTCATCAGCGAGGCGAACGGGCTGCATTTCTGCGGCGGGCAGGCCTGCGCTTGTCGATGGCCGTGGTGATGCGGGCGCTGGGTTTGGCATTGCTGGCAAGTTTGCAGATAGTCGGCGCGCGCGAACGATTCCGCACCCGCGACGAGCGCCAACATGCACGCGGCCATTAGTAGGCGTTTCATAGAGTTCGATTCCTCTGGGTTCGTCCCACGGGGCGGACAGGTGAAGCGGCGGCGGCAAAGTGCGCGGCCGCACGTAGGGGCAACTCCATGGCGAAATGTCGGGCACCACGGCGTTCCTACCCGGTCTATCGACCCGTACGATGCGGACAATTCAGAAAATCGTTTTCTTCGGTGCGACCGCCGGCATGGGCAGCGTCGTTAAGGTTTACCACGTTTCACCAGGCTGCTTACCGCCGCCGCGACGGCTATAATCCGGGCCGCGATTGCCGCACAAACTTGGCTTGTCGTCCGCTGGAGTACACCCATGCATCCGCTTCCAAACCGTGTCGTTCTGGGCGTGTTTACGCTGATCCTGGCGACTACCGTTGTTGCGACGGGGGCCGAGCAGGCAGCATCCGCCGAGGTTGAGGAGACCGGGGGCGAGGGCTTTTTTGGATTCAATTTCAACTTCGACTTTCCCGACTTTGGACCGTCGGCCGTCGGTGTTACCCGATTGGGCACGGTAATGGAGGCGGCGTCGGTCAGCGCGCCGTACGAAGACCCGCGTCCGCGCATTGTCTTTGTCTTCCAGCAAATGGACGAGAAGGAGATTGAGTCGTTCATCGAGGCGATTCTCGATGACAAATCGACGCTCTGGGGTGCCGTGGTTCTGAACCCCGACGGGAAGCCCGGTTCGCAACAGAACGGTTCCGACGGCGATCCGTCGCGCGGCTATCCTCCGCAAGCCGGCTTCTACGACGACGCGAAGACTCCCGAATCGCGCTACCTTTGGCGTTGGCTAGGCGTTCATGCTCCGGATTTGGTGATCGAAGTCGTTGCCGGTAAGGGCGAAAGCTGGTACGCCCCCAAGTGCGACCTGCCGCAACTTGCCGAACTCGTAAAGCACCTGCCCGATGTGAACCCGCTGGCCGACTCCGACGAACTCGTGCCGCAAATCGTCAAAGCGTCGCCGTGCAACACAGGCCCGATCCCCGCCTTGCGTGTGGTTACTGATGAAAACAAGTATGTGATGCGCGTCGTGCAAGCGGTCGCGAAGTCGAAGCTCTCACGCTCGCCGGCGCATCTGGAAATCTTGAAACGACTGAATCGCACGCCCGAGCAAATCGCCGAACAGCTATTGCAAGTCTACGGCAAGCAACTCAGTGCCGTGCAATACATCCCGGCGCTGGCGCTGGTCGGCCGATTGCGGCACGAGCGGAATACTCACGGGGCCGAGGTCGCAATTTCGCCCGTCGTGCTGAAGGCCGTCGAGCCGTTTGTCTCGGGCACGAAGTCGGCGCTCGACGCGAAGACGAGCGGTTCGACTTTCTCTGGTCACTTGATCTTCGCCGAGCTTGCCGAACGCACCGGCGATCCGAAGTACACGGCGCTCGTGAAGGCGGTCGGCGATCGGTCCTTCGATGCGTCGGGTAAGCCGCTCCCGTCGATGCCGAGCCATAGCGAAATGAGCGACGCCGTGTTTATGGCCGGGCCGATTCTGGCCTACGCCGGCAAGCTGACGGGGGACGCGAAATATTACGAGGCGTCGGTGCGCAACATGAAGTTCATGCAGAAGCTCTGCCTCCGCAACGACGGCATCTACCGCCACTCGCCGCTCGATGAAGCCGCATGGGGTCGCGGCAACGGCTTCCCTGCCCTAGGACTTACTTGGACGCTCGACGCGCTGCCCGAGTCGTACGCCGGACGAAGCGAAGTGGCCGCCGCGCTGGAGAAGCATCTGCGCGCGTTGCTCGAGCATCAAGACCCGTCGGGCATGTGGCACCAAGTCATCGATAAGCGAGAGAGCTACGCCGAGTTTACGGCGACGGCGATGATCGCCTACGCGATGACGCGCGGCGTGCGACAAGGTCGCCTCGATGCGAAGACGTTTGCCAAGCCGATCGAGAAAGCTTGGTATGCTCTACGCACGCGGATCGCCGCGGACGGTTCGCTGGTCGACGTTTGCACCGGGACCGGTAAGCAGAAATCTCTCCGCGACTACTACGACCGCCCGGCGATTCTCGGCCGCGATGATCGCGGCGGCGCAATGGCCCTGATGATCGCGACCGAGATGGAGCTTTATCTCGCCGAGCAACGGAAATAGCGTCGCCGCGTTCACTTCTTGCGCTTCCCGCTAATCGGTTTTGCAAAGCTTTGCTTTCCCCTGCCTTGGCATGTCGGGCAGTAGAACGTCGCGCGCTGTGCCTGCACAATGCGCACGATCGGCGTCGTGCAGGTTCCGCACGGCGACTTTTCCCGATCGTAAACACGATGCTGGTTTTGGTAGCCGCCGGCTTTGTTTAAGGCGTTGCGATACGTGCCGTCGGAAAGCGTCGACCCTTCGTACTTCACGGCCGTGAGCAGTACGTCGCGCATCGCCGCGAAGAGCCGGTCCCAATCGTCGCTCTTGAGTCGCGTGCAGCGCCGCCGCGGATCGATGAACGCGGCATGCAGTATTTCCGAGGCATATAAGTTGCCGATCCCCGCCACGGCCCTTTGATCGAGCAACGCCACTTTGATTTCGCGCCGGCTCGGCTTGAGCCGCGTTTCAAACGCCGCCCGTTCGACGGCCAAGGCGTCCGGCCCGAGGGTGCCGTCGTCGTACCTTTGGGCGAGTTCTTTTTCGGAATACAGGCGAACCGATCCAAGCCCTCGACGGTCCCAGTAGTAAACGTTGCGTCCGTCGTCGAATTCGAACCGGAAGCGGAGATGCTCGGTCGTCGGCGGATCGGCCAAGAGTACGAGTCCCGTCATGCGGGGTTCGAGAATAATGGAGTCGCCCCCTTCGAGCCGTACGACCACGCGTTTGCCGAGCCGATCGACGGCCGTGACCTTGCGACCGACGGTCCGCTTGCGAAATGCCGCCGGGCCTGGCGCCACGAGAATCGGCTTTCGTGGACACGGCACCCGCTCGGCCGCGGTGATGCGCTTGCCGACGATCGACAAAATGCCGCGCCGCATCGTTTCGACTTCAGGAAGTTCGGGCATGGGAGAAAGTTGCTAGTAGCTGGTAGCTAGTGGGAGAGAAGAATAGAAAAATAGAAGAGTCGTGGTCGATGTCACTGACCGGCTTAGCCTGCTCATTCAGGAGCGGGAACGACGTAATCGGCGCTGCGTACAATCCGCCCCGCTTGACCAACGGCAGACCGCATTCGACAATTGGATTTTCGCAGGTTCCGGCAGATCGTCTAGTTGCCGGAAGCCGGCAGTTTCGGTTCGCATCGCACGCTGGGTAGGTTCGATCATGGCCTCTTCTGAAGTTTCCCCCGCCGTCGCTCAGGTACCCGATGAGGCCGGGCGATTCGGCTTGTTCGGCGGTCGCTATGTGCCCGAAACTTTGACTAAGGCCCTCGATCAGCTGACGCGCGAATACGCGGCGGCCCAGGCCGATCCGAAGTTCCGCGCCGAACTGGATTACCTGCTGAAGAACTATGTCGGCCGCCCGAACCCGCTCTACTTCTTGGAGCGGCTCACCGCGAAGTGCGGCGGCGCGAAACTTTACGTGAAGCGCGAAGACCTGAATCACACCGGCGCTCACAAGATCAACAACACGCTCGGTCAGACGCTGCTCACTTTGCGAATGGGAAAAAAGCGGGTGATCGCCGAGACCGGCGCCGGCCAGCACGGCGTCGCCACGGCCAACGCCTGCGCGCGGTTCGGGCTCGAATGCATCGTTTACATGGGTGAAGAAGACATTCGCCGGCAGAAGCTCAATGTCTTCAATATGCGGATGCTCGGTGCCGAAGTCAGGCCGGTCACCACCGGCTCGCGAACGCTGCGCGACGCCATCAACGAAGCGATGCGCGATTGGATGTCGTCGGTCGAGTCGACTCACTACATCATCGGATCGGTCGTCGGCCCCCATCCGTTTCCGCGCATCGTACGCGACTTCCAGTCGGTCATCGGGCGCGAAACGATCGAACAATCGCAGGCCCAGTTCGGGCGGCTGCCGGATTGCGTCGTGGCGTGTGTCGGCGGCGGCAGTAATGCGGCGGGCATGTTCTATCCGTTCGTCGAGCATCGGGGCGTGGAGCTTGTCGGCGTCGAGGCCGGCGGACGGAGCGCGAAGCCGGGGGATCATGCCGCACCCCTGTCGCACGGCACTCCAGGCGTGTTGCATGGGAGCTTCAGCTACGTAATGCAAGATGACGACGGCCAGACTTCGGACGTGCATAGCGTCTCGGCCGGACTCGATTATCCGGGCGTTGGTCCCGAACACAGCTATTGGAAAGACGCCGGCCGCGTGCGTTACACCTATTGCGAAGATGCCGAGGCGCTCGAAGCGTTCGACGCCATGGCCCGGACCGAAGGGATCTTGCCGGCCTTGGAAAGCTCGCACGCTATCGCCAAGGGGATGGAAGAGGCGCGGAAGCGATCGAAGGACGAGATTGTCGTCGTCTGCCTTTCCGGCCGCGGCGACAAAGACGCCTTTGAAGTGGCACGACTTAAGGGAATGAGTTTGGAATAGAATCGGTCGTCGTCGTATACTCCCGGTGACAAGCACGGGAACTCAATGAATTTCGCACCCTGAACCCTGAACCCTGAACCCTGAACCGAACCCATGTCCGCAGTCGACGATCTTTTCCGCCGTCTCCGCTCCGAAGGCCGCAAGGCGTTGATGCCGTTCGTCACGGCGGGCGATCCCGATTTGGAATTCACCGCGGCCGTGCTGAAAGAGCTCGCCGCCCGCGGCGCGCACCTGTGCGAACTGGGCATTCCGTACAGCGACCCAATCGCCGACGGCCCAGTAATTCAGGCTTCCTATACGCGAGCGCTGGAGAAGAAGGTAAAGCTCGGGCAGATTCTGGAAACGGCCGCGACCGTGGCCCCGAAGCTCGCACTCAACGGCAATGCCGTGCCGGTCGTCACCATGGTGAGTTACGCCATTATTCATCGCCACGGGTTAGCGAAGTACGTGGCCGACGCGAAGCGGTGCGGCATTGCCGGAGCAATTGTGCCCGACTTGCTGGTGGAAGAGTCGGCTGAGTTTTCTGCGCTTTGCCGGAAGGAAGACTTTAGTCTCATTCAACTCGTGACGCCGACGACGCCGCGCGATCGAGCAAAGCGGATCGCCGAGCGTTCGACCGGGTTTCTGTACTATGTTTCGATCACGGGCATCACCGGCGAGCGGACGCAGCTGCCGCCGGACTTGATCGAAAACGTCAACTGGATGCGTTCGCAGACGGAACTGCCGATCTGCATCGGCTTCGGTATCAGCACGCCGGAGCATGTGAAACTCCTCGCTCCGGCCGCCGACGGCCTGATCGTCGGCTCGGCCCTGGTGCGACGCGTGGCAGCCGCCGCGACTGAGCCGCGAGCCAAAGTGTTGAACGACGTCGGCGCGTACGTCGCATCACTTTTAGCGGCGCTGAACTAAGCGACCGCCGTGCCGATGGCCGTCTCTAAAATTTCTCGACGGCGTTGATGTCCAGCGAGTCGAAAGCGATCTCACCTTGGCCGCCGAGTAGGCCGATGCGGATGATCGCCGTCTTCGCACGGAGCGGAACTTCGATCTCGGCATGCTCACGCTGCCATTTGAACGTGCCGCGCCAGGGACCGATCGCGCGATCGCCGACCACGTCTTGCCGCTCATCGTAGAACGTAATGGCTACGAGCGGCATCTGATCGCGCGTGGCGCCCGGGCGAATGTCTTTGCCGCGCACTTCAAACATCACTTCGATCGCTTTGCAAACCTTGCCGTCGACTGCAAAGCCCTGCAGAGCTTGGCTGCCGCGTCCCGGCGTGCTATTCGAGAAGACGAGGAACTGCTTGCCGTCGGGCGCTTCCGTTTCGTCTGCGACAATCTGAGCCTGACGCACGTAGTGCCAGTTCGAAGGCACTTCCTTTTCGTTCTCGATATACGTCTGCTCGAAGCTGCCGTTGATGAGTTTCGGCTTGGCGGCGTCCGGCTTCGTTTCCCGCAACGTCTCGGCCTTGCCGGTCATCGGTACGAAGAGCGTCGGCCGGAGGGCTTCGCTCACGAGTTGGCCGTTTTCTTTCTTGAAGAGATAGAACATCTGCTGATAGCGCTCGCCGAGCGGCACGATCAGCCTACCCCCTTCCTTCAACTGTGCCACGAGCGGTGCCGGAACTTTCTCCGGCGAGCAGGTGACGATGATCTTGTCGAAAGGCGCCTTCTCGGGCCAGCCTTGATAGCCGTCGCCGATTTTGGTGAAGACGTTCGTGTACCGCAACTTTTGCAACACGCGCGCCGCTTGCCGGCCGAGCGGATCGACGATTTCAATCGTGTACACTTCTTTGACGAGCGGACTCAGCACGGCCGCCTGATAGCCGCTGCCGGTACCGATCTCAAGCACCTTGTCGTTAGGTTGCGGATCGAGTTGCTCGGTCATGTACGCGACGATGAACGGCGGCGAGATTGTTTGCCCTTGCCCGATCGGCAGCGCCATGTCGTAGTAGGCATACGGACGATCGCGGAAGTTGACGAACTCGTGCCGGAGCGTTTTGCGGATCGAATCGAGCACGCGCTCGTTCTTGACGCCGGCTCCTTGTACTTCGTCGCGCGTCATCTTTTCGCGCTGGGCGGTGAACTCCGCGGTGCTCGTTTGCGCCGTTGCGGGCCAGGCGACCGTCGCCGATGCGACGAGCGCCCAAAGTAACGATGCCGGATGAAGTAATGTCGCGCTGTTGCGGCCGACAGAAAGTGATCGCATAGCTTGTTCGAGTGGTTATTGCGCCACGCGTTGCTGCGCGGCAAAAGGCGATGACGACACGATCGAACTTTACGTCATACTACACGCTTTATCGGCAAATCCCCTACTGCAACCCGGAGTGATTTGCGATAATGCCCTGGTGTTAAGCGAGTTGCGGCCGGCCGTAAGGCATAAGGTGGTTAATGGTTGACCAAATTCCAGGGGCCCAAGGTCCTATAAATCACGCCTTAAAAGATCAGCTCGACCGCTCCGTCTTTCCCCGGGTACAGAACCCGATTGCCTACGTCGGCGGCGAACTCAATAGCGTTCGTAAGGACCCCCGAACGGTAGCCGGGCGACTCTGCTTGGCGTTTCCCGACCTCTACACCATCGGGATGAGCAACCAAGGCCTGCAGGTGCTCTACACGCAGATGAATCAACGGGCCGACTGGGCCTGCGAACGGGCCTATGCCCCGATGAAAGACATGGAGCAAACGCTCCGCGGCCAAGGCCTGCCCCTCTACTCGCTGGAGACCTTTACGCCGCTGGGCGAGTTCGATGTGCTCGGCTTCTCGCTCCAGTACGAAATCAGCTACGCCGACATTCTGACGATGCTCGACCTGTCGGGCATACCGTTACGAAGCGAAGGGCGGACGCTGGCCGATCCGCTGGTGATTGCCGGCGGACCTTGCGCGCAGAACCCTGAGCCCGTCGCGCCGTTTATTGATGTATTTATCACCGGCGACGGCGAGCCCTCCTTACCGATCGTCTGCGATCGTTGGCTAGAAGTACGCCGGGAAGTATTGCAAGGCGCGATCCCTGCCGAGGGAGAAGCCGGCCGTAGGCAACGCATCGAAGCGTTGGCTCGGCTCGCCGACACGCTTCCCTTTGCTTACGTCCCCTGCTTCTACGAGCCTGAGTATGCCGACGACGGACGCTTCCGCGGCTTGCGGGCCTTGCGCTCCGAGGCGCGTTCGTCGATCGAGCCGTCGGTGATCGGCGACTTGGAATCGGCCGTGTTGCCGCTGGCGCCGATCTTGCCCTCGGCCGAGTGCGTGCACGACCGCATCGCCGTGGAGATCATGCGCGGCTGCCCGTGGCAGTGTCGTTTTTGCCAGAGCACCGTGATCAAGCGGCCGCTCCGAATTCGCTCGGTCGACAAGATCGTCGAGAGCGCCTGGGAGATGTATCGCAATACGGGCCTCGACGAAGTGTCGCTCCTTTCACTTTCGAGCAGCGACTACCCGTATTTCGAAGAACTCGTGAACCGGATGCACGCCACGTTCTCGCCGCACAACGTGCGCTTGGCGTTGCCGAGCCTGCGTGTGAACGAACAACTTAAAGCACTTACGGCTTTGATCGAAGGGGACAACCGCGGCCTAACGCTGGCACCTGAGGTGGCTCGTGACGACATGCGCGAGCAGATCCGCAAGAAGATTAAGAATAGTGACCTGTACGACGGCGTGCGCGTGGCCTTGGCCAACGGCTACACGCACGTGAAGCTCTATTTCCTCATCGGCCTGCCGGGCGAGCGGAAGGTCGATCTCGACGGCATTGTCGACATGGCCGAGACGATTTCGCGGATCGGCAAGGAGGTGAAAGGGCGCAACATTCCAGTGACGGCGAGCGTCTCGAACTTCGTTCCCAAGGCCCACACGCCGTACCAGTGGAACGGCATGCAGACCCGCGAGTACTTTGCCTGGGCCCATCGCTATATGCGGCATCGCTGTGCGGTGAAGGCGGTGAAGATCAAATGTCACGACATCGAAACGAGCATGCTCGAAGGGTTGCTGAGCCGAGGCGATCGCCGCACGGCCGACGTCATCGAACTCGCGTGGCGTCGCGGCTCGCGGCTGAATAGTTGGTTCGAATACTTCGATGCCAAGCTGTGGTGGGAGGTGATGCGCGATCTGAACTTGCCGCCGGACGATTTCGTGCACCGCCCGTACGAATTGATGGACCGCCTGCCGTGGGACCATATCAACGTGAAGAAAGGGCGCACATTCCTGGAGAAGGAACAGCAGCGCGCGGTCGTGCAATTGGAAGAGATGGCCGCGGCCGTCTGACGACGGAGTAGCTAGTAGCTGGTTGCTAGTAGCTAGAACAGACGATGCAATCTCGATGAGTTTCCCTCCGAACCAGCAACTAGCTATCAGCTGCTAGCAACTTCCTATGTATCGCCTCCTCGCACTCGACATCGATGGCACGCTCGTCAACAGCCGCGACGAGCTGACGCCGGGCGTGCGCGACGCTTTGCAAGAGGCCGCCGCGGAGGGAATTCGCATCGTGTTGGCGACCGGGCGCCGCTATAGTCGGGCGCTGCCGTTGGTCGAGCCGCTCGGGATCGATGCGCCGATCATCAGTGCGTCGGGCGCGTTGATCAAGTGCCCGTTGAGCCATCGCACGTTGCACGTCGCGGCTCTCTCGCGCGCCGATTTACTCAAGACGTTGGAAGTGACGACCAAACGCGGTCATGATGCCGTGCTCTACGGCGATACGTACGATCAAGGGTTCGATTACTACTTCCATAGTTTCGACGGTATCTGTCCCGAGCTCGGCCAGTACCACGCGCTCAACGAAGGTTGCGGCCGCGTGACGCCCGATCTCTACGCGAACCCGCCCGAAGACGTGTTTGCCGGCTTTGCGATGGGCTCGCGTTCCGAGATGCTCGCGCTTGACGACGCCCTGCAAGCGGCGCTGCCCGGGCGGTTGTATACGCACGTTATTCGGAGTCCGCGCTACGACGGGTTCATGTGCGAGATCGCGCCGGCCGGGGCCACGAAATGGAGCGGCGTCCGCTATGTGGCCGACCTCTGGGGCATCGCCGACGAAGAGATCTGTGCCGTCGGCGACGACGTCAACGACCTGCCGATGCTCGTAGGTTCCGGCCTGGGCGTGGCGATGGGGAATGCCGTCGACGAATTGAAGCAAGCCGCCGACCGCATTGCCCCGCATCACGATGAAGACGGCCTCGCCGAGGTCGTTCGCTGGATTCTCGCGGGCAAATAACGCAGCCGCCGGGTAAGATGCCGTGTGATAAGACGCCGCCGAGATCGGGTTTGCCACTGAAGACCGAAGGAGCGTGCCGTGCGACGACGAAAGCTTCGCTTCGCTTGCCTGCTTGCCGCGTTTTGTTTCTCGCTCACGCTCTCCTGCTCGCTCGCACCGGGCGTCGCGGCGGATCCTGAGAAAAAGGATGATACACCGGCCGCGACGAAGGCCCCGTCCGCCGAGCTTTCCGAAGCCCACAAGCTCTACCTCGGCGGTAATTACGCCGAAGCCCAAGAGAAGTACGAAGCGGCGCTCGCCAAAGATCCGCTCGCTGCCCCGCTCGGGCTGGCTCGTTGCTTGGCGGCTGAAGGAAAGCTCGACGAGGCTCAGCAAACGCTAGCAGCCGGCCTAGCCAAGGCAAATAAAGAAGACTCGCCGGGCGTTGCGAAGTTGCATGCCGAGCTTGCCCGCTTGGCATTCGACGCCGGCGACTACGACGAAGCGGCGAATCGCGTGAAGCAATCGCTTACCGCCGATGAGAAGAATCGGCAGGCCCGCTGGATCGACGCCGAACTCCATCGCACGGCCGGCCGGCTTGACGACGCCGAGGCCGGCTACAAGTATTTCGTCGACGACTATAACGACACCGACGAGTTCACCGATCCCGACGATTTACGCTGCATCGGCCTCGGCGCGGCGCAGTATGCCCGCTGGAGTCGCTTGAGCGAACAATTCACTTTTCTCGTCAATGATCTCTACCCGAGCACCTTGGAACTTGAGGCAGATTACTGGCCGGCCCGCTATGAAGCCGGCATGCTCTTTCTGGAAAAGTACAACGAGCCCGAGGCGCAGAAGGAATTCAAGGCGGCGCTCGTGCTCAACCCTCGGGCCGCCGAAGTTTACGCGGCGCTCGCGAAGTTGGCGATTATCAACTTCGACATGGACGTCGCCAAACGCTCCATCGAGCGTGCCTTAGACATCAATCCGAACCTCTTGGCCGCGCATTGGGCCTCGGCCGACGTGCACTTGGCCAACTACGAAGCGGCGGAAGCGGCGCGCGTGTTGGAAGCGGCACTAAAGCTGAATCCTCGCTCCGAAGAAACCTTGGGACGGCTGGCGGCTGCCTACGCCGTGATCGACGGCTGGAGCGACGCGGCCGAAAAGTCGGAACGGTTCAAGAAGATCGTCGCCGACGTCGAAGCCCGAAATCCGCATGCCGGCGAGTTCTATGCCGCGCTGGCGGGCGCGTTCGATTCGTTGCGCCGGTTCCCGGCGGCGGCCGACTATTACAAGCGGTCGATTGAGCGACTGCCGCAGCTGACCACGGCCCGCGGCGAGCTCGGCCTGATGTACATGCGGCTCGGTGACGAAATCGCCGCGCGGAAGTACCTCGATGAATCGTTTGATATCGACCCGTTCAACGTGCGCGTGAGCAACATGCGGAAGGTGCTCGACGTGCTGTCGGAGTACGCCGTGATCGAGACGGAGCACTTCGTCATCAAGTTCGATCGCGGCAAGGACGAAATGCTCGCCAAGTACGCGGCGCGCTACTTGGAAGACGAAGTGTTCCCCGAATTGTGCAAGCTATACGGTTTCGAGCCGGAAGGTAAATCACTGTTTGAAATCTTCAATCGCTCGCGCAATACCGGCGGCCACGGTTGGTTTAGCGCCCGCATGGTCGGGCTGCCGTTCGTCGGCACAGTCGGGGCGTGCGCGGGAAAAATGGTCGCGCTGGCATCTCCCAACGACATGCCGGAGAAGTTTAATTGGGCCCGCGTCTTGAAGCATGAGTTCGTGCACGTGCTCAATCTGCAGCAGAGTCGGTTCAACATTCCACACTGGTACACCGAGGCGCTCGCGGTCGAAAGCGAAGGGTACCCTCGGTCGGAAGTTTGGAACAAGCTCTTGGTGGAGCGCGTGCCGAAGGGAGAGTTGCTCAACCTCGACAACATCAACATCGGCTTCGTTCGGCCGAAGAGCAGCCTCGATTGGCAAATGGCCTACTGTCAGGCACAGCTTTACGCCCAATACATGCGAAAGACCTACGGCGACGATGCTCTGGCCAAAATGCTGGCCGCCTATCGCGACAACCTCGACACGCGCGGGGCGCTCAAGCGTTCGTTCGACGTCGATCAGGCCGACTTTGAAAAGGGATATTTGGAATATGTGAGTTCTATCGCGAAGGGGTTGTCGGCCGGCACGCCCGCCGACGAAACTAAGTTCTCCGATCTTGTAAAGGCCCATCGCGCGAAGCCTGACGATTTGGCGACCTCCGGCCGTTTGGCCGCGGCCTATGCCGACCGCGAAGAATATCCGGAAGCACGAAAATTGGCCCAAGCGGTGCTCGATGAAGACGCGAAGAACCAGCCGGCGGCTTATGCGCTGGCCAAGGTGCGCATGATAGTCGGCGAGGACGATGAGGCGGCGCGCGTGCTTGAAAGTGCGCTCGATAAGACGAAGCCCGACGCCGCGGCGCTCTGGCTCCTATCGACGCTGAAGTTTCAAGCGAAAGATTACGATGAGGCCGAATTGCTGTTCGCCGTCGGCGTCGAGAAATTCCCCTTCGAAGCGAAATGGAAAAAGGCGTTGGCGAAGGCGTATCTCGTCAGCGGCGACGACGCGAAGCTGTCGACGGCCCTGGAGCAACTCGCATGGGCCGACGCCGACGACGGCGTGATCCGCAAGAAATTGGCCCGCATGGCGCTGGACGCCGAAGATTTCAAGGCGGCCCGCCGCTGGTCGGTAGAGGCTTTGCACTGCGACATTCAGGACGCGACGGCGCACCGTTTTGCCGCCGAGGCGAATCTGGGACTGAAGGACTTCGCGGCGGCCGTGGCGGAGTACGAAGCCTCGGTTACACTAGACGCCGACGATGCCGAAGCTTGGGCCGGTCTACTCGCGGCCGCCGAAGGGGCGAAGCGAGACGAGGTCGCCAAGCGAGCCCGCACGATGTTGGAAAAGCTCGACCCCGAACACGCCGCCTTGAAACGAACACTTCGCTTGCAGTAACGACGGAACTCTTATGATCGACGCCGCGTCCACCTCCGCTCCTGCCACGCCTGCCGGCGAAATTTCTCTGCGCGCGTTTCAGAACTTGATCCGCAAAATGTATTTTGAGAAGGATCAGGCCCGCGGGATTGACGGCACGTTCATGTGGCTGATGGAAGAGATCGGCGAACTGGCGAGTTGCCTCCGCAACGGTACGCACGAAGAGCGCCTCGGCGAGTTCGCCGACGTGATTGCTTGGCTGACGACAATCGCCAACGTGGCCGGCGTCGACCTGACGGATGCCGTTATGAAGAAATACGGCTCCGGTTGCCCCGGCTGCAATCAGTTTCTCTGCACTTGCGACAACGCGGAGAAACCGTGATGGTCGGACCTTCGCACGCGCCGCTTCGTTTTCATAGGTTCGCCTTATTCGCCTGCGCGCTCGTGTGCGCGAACGTTCCGGCAACCGTTCGGGCGCAAGCGCCGCAGACGCCCCTGAAGGCGCCGATGTTTCGTTCGGTGCGAGCCGGCACCGAAGGCTTCTATAAGCTCGGTTGCTGGACGCCGGTCACCGTCGGGATCGAAGCGAGCGACAAGTCGCAATCGGCGATGCTCGTGTTTTCCGTCGCCGACTCCGACGGCGTGCCTTGCGACTATCCGCCGATTCCCGTGCAATTGCTGGGCGGACGCGTCACGAGCGCCACGGGCTACGTCCGTTTCGGCAATGCCGAAGTGACGCTCGAAGCAAAGCTCCTCACCGAGCACGACGGCCTGATTTCGGAAAAGTTTCAAACCGATTCGTTCGACGAACGCCCGCATCTTGATTACCCGGTGCCGCTCGGCGAGCGTTTGGTGTTTTGCGTCGGCCGTTCTTCGACGCTTCGTCAAGTCGCCGAAGCATCGTCTCGCGGCGAACGTGCGAAGAAGGTGCGCGTTGCGCAGGTCGACGACGTGCTCCGGCTCCCGACGCGCGCGATGGGATATGAAGGAGTCGACGCGGTCGTATTGGCGGCCGATAAGCTTGGGCGTTATGCCGCGCTCACATCGGATTCCGCCCAAGCCGCCGCGCTGAGAGAATACGTGCAGTTCGGCGGGCGCGTGATCGTCGTTTGCGGCACGGATGCGCGGCAGTTGCTTGGCGCCCGCGGACCGCTTGCGGATGTCGCCGGGCTCAAGCTGGGAGACGCCGTGCCGCTGCCCCGCACTGCGGCGTTGGAGGAGTACGTCGGCGGCAACAAACCGCTGCGAATTCCGGCGAGGTCGCTGACGCAGCTCAGCATCCCGCGGGCCGATGCACCGGCCGGCGTCGTCGAACTGGCCGAAGGCGACCTGCCGCTCATCGTGCGGCAAGCGGTCGGCTTCGGTTCGATCGCTTGGGTGACGCTCGATCTGGAACACGGCGTGCTCGCCGATTGGCCCGGCCGTCCGCTGTTGTTGGCGAAGACGATGAATGCCGCGCTCGGCGGCGCCGCGACCGACGGCCAGATAAATTCCGCTCCTCAGACTATATATGCGTCGAACTACGGTTACAACGATCTGGCAGGGCAGCTGCATCAAGCCGTCGACCAATTCGCGGGCGTGCGCGTCGTGCCGTTCTTTGCGTTGGCGCTGCTCGTTATCACCTACATCGCGCTGATCGGCCCCGGCGACTATCTCCTGGTGCGTCGGCTGTTCAAACGGACCGAGCTCACGTGGCTCACGTTTCCCGTGATTGTGGTCGTGACGTCGACCGCGGCTTATTTTGCCGCCGTGGCACTCAAAGGAGACCAGCTCCGCGCGAACCAAGCCGACGTGGTGGATTGCGATGCGGAACTCGGTCTGGTGCGCGGCCGCACCTTCGCGGGCGTGTTTAGTCCCGTGAGTCAAACCTACGATATTCGCGTCGACATGCCGGCAAAATTGTTGCCCGGCAAGCTCACGGCGGACCGGCTTACGACAACTTGGTTCGGCGCGCCGGGCGAAGGGCTCGGCGGGATGCACCGTCGCGATATGGCTTCGTCCTGGTTTTCGACGGGCTACCAGACTTCCGCCGACTTGAGCATGCTCGAAGGGGCGCCGATCAAGGTGTGGTCGAGCAAGCTCTTTCTCGGCGCTTGGCAAGCGCACACCGATGCCAAGCTGCACGCCGAACTTACAGAGGGCGCCGACGGTGAACTGACCGGCACGTTGACGAATCCGTTCCGCATCGCGTTGGAACCCTCGCTCTTATGCTACGGATCGCGTGCCGTGAAAGTTCCGGCGCTCGCTCCGGGCGAATCGAAAAATCTCAAAGATTTGGAATCGCGCGACCTGACCGGACTGTTGGCAAACGCCGAGATCATGATGCGCAAGCAACGCGAACTAAGCCCCGGCGTGCGAACGCAAATTCACGACGTTTCGAGCCAAGACCCCGGCGAGATTCTGATGAAGATGATGTTCTATCAATCGCTGGGCGGGGCCGAGCACGCACGTCTGGCGAACGACGAACTTACGCAGTTGGACTTTAGCGAACTTTTGAAACTGCGCCGGGCGATTCTCGTGGCGCCGCTCGGCACGACAGGCTCCGAGGCGGAACAGGCCGCGGAGCCACGTTTGGTCGTCGCCGTCGGCGGTGCGGACATTGCTCGCGAACACGACCTGCACCGCACGATCGTAAGACTTTCGATTCCCGTTCGCCGCGACGTGAAGACGGAAGGCAAATGATCGTTGTTCCAAGTCCTCCGCTGACCCCTCGCCCCTCACCCCTGACCCCTTCGAAGATGCACCGTGATTGAAACCCGCGACCTCACGAAGAAGTACGGCGAACTGTTCGCCGTGAAATCGTTGAACCTGAAGCTCGACAAGGGAGACGTCTTCGGCTTCATCGGCCCCAATGGCGCCGGCAAAACGACGACGATGCGCATCTTGGCGACGCTGCTGAACCCGTCGTGGGGCGAGGCGTACGTTTGCGGGCAGTCGATCTACAAGAATCCGAAAGAGATCCGCCGTTCGATCGGCTACATGCCGGACTTCTTCGGCGTGTACGACGATATGAAGGTGATCGAATATCTGGAGTTCTTCGCGGCTTGTTACCGCATCAAAGGCCCGGCCCGACGCAAAGTGTGCGACGACGTGTTGGAACTAGTCGATCTCGGCTACAAACGCGATGCGTTCGTGACGAGCCTCTCGCGCGGCATGACGCAGCGGCTCGGCCTGGCTCGCGTGCTGTTGCACGATCCGCAGGTGCTATTGCTCGACGAACCGGCCAGCGGTCTCGATCCGCGGGCGCGCATCGAGATTCGCGGACTGCTGAAAGAGCTGCGCGGCATGGGCAAGACGATCATGGTCTCGAGCCACATTCTGCCGGAACTAGCGGACATTTGTAACAAGGTCGGCATCATCGAGCGGGGCGAATTGCTCGTGAACTCTGACGTCGCAGACGTGATGCGCCAAGTCCGCAGCAGCATCGTGCTGAAGATTCAAGTGTCCGGCGAAATCGATCGAGCTTGCAAGCTGCTGTCCGATCATCCGTCGGTCGAACGGATCGAAACATCGCCCACCGGCGAAATCTCGGTGGTGCTGCGACCGGAGATCGTCGAGTACTCGGAATTGCCGACAATGCTGATTGGCGCCGGATTCCAACTGAAGCTCTTCAAGCCGGAAGAGATCAACTTGGAAACGGCGTTCATGGAGTTGACGAAGGGAATCACCGCTTAGAGACAGCAACTGTCGACGTTCGCACATCTGGCGAGCCGGCAACCGCGCTTACCCTGCTGGTCCATGAGCGGGGATCAAGAGCCGCGTCGATTCGCCGCGCGGACGCGGCGGCCAAGCTTGATAGATTCCGTCGCTCAGTAGCGAGCGACTTCTTTGCCTGACGCTTCCGGGTTCACCGCCTTCAGCGCCGCCTGGGCCGCTTGCGACATGAAGCGCAGGTCGCTCGCCACGGCGATGAACTGCATCCCTTGCTTGGCGCGCATTTGCGCCGATTCGACGTCCATCGCGTGGATGCCGGTCGGGCAGCCGGTCTTCTTGCCGGCTGCGACGACGCCGTCGATCATCTTTTCGAATTCCGCTTCCGTGGGGGGCGGAGATTCTTCTTTCCGCATCTGCCACCGCAGGTCGTTGGGGCCGACGAAGATCGCGTCGCAACCCTTCTCCGCGTAAATCGCTTCGGCATTGGCCACGCCTTGCGGGCTCTCGGTTTGCAGCACCACGAGCACTTCGTCGTTCCACTTTTCGTAGTATTCCAGCGCCGTCGTACCGAAGTTCATCGAGTGCATGCCGCCGCCAATGCTCCGGTTGCCCACGGGTGGGTACTTCGCCGCGCGGATCGCCGTGCGCGCTTGCTCGACCGTGTCGACCATCGGCACCACGATGCCCCAAGCGCCAGCGTCGAGCACGCGCTTGATGTAGTGGTGCGAACCTTCGGGCACGCGGGCGAGCGGCACGCAACCGGCGTCGGCGATACAGCCGAAAATCGACGTGGCTTGCGACCAATCGATGGCCGAATGCTCCATGTCGAGCGTCAGCCAATCCCAGCCCATGCGCGCGAGCACGCGCGTGGCGTACAGGTCGCCGTAGGCGAGCCAAGTGCCGAAAGAGGGTTTGCCTTCACGGAGCTTACGCTTGACGGGATTGGTGCGCATACGCTGGGGGCCGGGGGTGAGGGGCCGGGGGGTGAGTAAGTGACAAATATTGTCGCAAAGCGGCTCGGTATCGCAATCCCTTTTGCAATGGTGGTACTCACGATACAGTCAATACTCTGACCCCTCACCCCTTGCCCCCGACCACTTCCATGTCTGAATTCACCACTGTTGCTCAGGCCGGCGGCATTCCCGAGGGGCAAGGTATTACGGTCGTCGTCAACGGCCGGTTGGTCGCCGTGTTCAATGACGGCGGCGAGTACTTCGCCATCGACGACTTGTGCCCGCACATGGGTGCCTCGCTCGGCGCGGGGGAAGTGCACGACGGCGCGGTGATCTGCCCCTGGCATGCCTGGCGATTCGGGCTCTGCGACGGCACGTGGCGCGATAACCCGAAGCTGAAGGTCGATCGCTTCGACACGCGCGTGGTCGGCACGGAGATTCAGGTGTGCGTACCGCCGAAGGTGCCGCCGACCGCCGCACCGTAACGATCAAACTGTGATCGATTCGCCCGGCCTCAATACGGTCGGCACGCTGGACGTTTCGGCTCGCACGCGCGCGGCCCATTGCTCCGGATTCTGCGCAATCGGCGGCCAGGTGCCGTAGTGCGCCGGGAGTACTTGCTTCGGCGCGAGCCATTTCACGGCCTGCAGTGCGTCGTCGGGTCCCATCGTGAAGAGGTCGCCGATGGGTACGACCGCTAGATCGAGCTGGCGGGCTCCGATCAATTGCATGTCGGAGAAGAGGGCCGTGTCGCAAGCGAAGTACAACATCTTGCCGGCGATCGAAAAGAGGAAGCCGCCGGGGTTGCCGCCGTAAGAGCCGTCGGGAAGTTGCGAACTGTGGAAGGCCGGCGTCGATTGCACGTCGCCGAACGCGTGCCGTGACCAGCCGCCGAGATTGCCGCCTACCGTATGCTCCACGCCTTGCGCGGCGAGCCAAGTGCAGATTTCGTAGTTGGAGATGACCTTCGCCCCGGTGCGCTTGGCGATTTCAACCGTGTCCCCCACGTGGTCGCCGTGGCCGTGCGACACGAGGATAAAGTTCGGCGCGATGTCTTTCGCCTTCAGCGGCGCCGTCGGTGAATCGTTCAGAAACGGATCGATGAGCAGCAAGTGTTCGCCGCTGCGGATAGTCCAGCAGTTGTGCCCGAGCCAAGTGACGACGACGGACATCGTTCGACTCCTGTTTTCGATAACGGGGTCAGGATAACGCTGCGGCGGGCGATTTTTCGGGCGGGATGGCTTCCAGCACCTTAACGGCGGCGAACCATTGGCACAATTCCCCGATGCCGATGTCATGAAGCTTTGTCAGGCGAATCTCCGCTTCCGGTTCCCATGATGCGTAAGCGACCGCCAATTGATCGGTCAGCGTGGGCGACAGCCGATCGCGGCGCGGCGAGTCGCAGCAAAGATGCAAGGTCGGGTGGTGAGCCCGAGCCAGAAGTCGAAGTACGCCGTCGCGTCGAAAGGGGGCGACGACTTCCGGCGGTACTAGACCCGATACGGCAGCTAGTTGTGCCAAGCTCTCGGCCATCGGCAGCAGCGCCTGCTGCCAAGCTGCGATGCGGCAATGCGGCCGGCGCAGGTAGTCGGCCAATTGCACGACGGGGCTCGACTCGGCATCAAGCTTTTTTGCCGCTTCCCAGAACCAGACGGAGCCCTTCAAGAGCGAAACCGTGTCGACGCCGATGGCCGTCGCCGCTAGTAAGGCCGGCCCGCTTGCGGGATCAATCGCCGGCAACAGCGGCATGAACGTATGCGGCACGCCTTCGGGAAGCAGCGCCACGCTCGATACTTCGCTCGCCGCTTGCACGAACAGTCGATTGCGGAGCTCGTCATCGCTCGCAGCGACTTCGCGCAAGGCTTGAATTAACGGTGCGGCGCAATCGGCAACGGCCCGGCGTTGCGCGTCGACTGCGTCCTCCGTCGGCCCCACGATCGCCAAAGCCCAGCGGTCATGCAATGTCGGGCCGTCGCAAGCCCGGCGCACGAGGTCGAGCGCGGCCTGCAAGAGATCGTTGTCGTGCGAGGCTTCCAGCAGCACGACGCGGGCCCGCCCTGCCCTGCCCCCTTGCATTAGCAAATTATGAAACGGATGTGCGCAGGCATCGACGAGTCGACGCGCTTGACCGATCTCCGCGGCGGGGCCGACGATCAGCAGCGTCTCGCATTCCGCAGCTACGATATTGGCGGGGGCGACGACCTGCCCGAGCGGGCTCCGCGAGCGCTCGCGGAAGTACGATGAGAGCAGCCCGCCGGGCGCTTCCAAAGCTTCGCCGGCTAACCTGTCATGCATCAGCCTGTGCCATGCCGAAGCCGCGCGCTCCGTCGGCGGCACGGCCGGAAAGCGGCTGCGCACATACGATACGGGGGCGTTGCGGTTGGTCATAAAAGCTTGCGATCTGCGAAGGTTGGCGAGGCCCGCGAGACGTGGGAAACGGCGGGAACGGCGTTTCAGCCCTTGTCGCGCGGCCGCATTTTGTTAACACAATAGGATTGCCGTCCGCAAGTGCCGCGCGACTTCGGCAAACTCCCTACTGCATAAGGTTTTTTCGCATGGACATGCACGAGCTGACTCGAAGTTTGCACGCCAAGAACGATTCCAAAATCGTCATGCTCGTCGCCGACGGCCTCGGCGGACTGCCGCAAGCTCCGGGGGGGCTCACCGAGCTCGAAACCGCCAAGACGCCGAATCTCGACGCACTGGCGGCCCGCGGCGTGCAAGGGGGCAGCATTCCCGTGAAGCCCGGCATCGCTCCGGGGAGCGGCCCCGGGCACTTAGGGCTCTTCGGCTATGATCCGCTTGCGTACGTGATCGGCCGCGGTGCTTTGGAAGCCACGGGCATCGGCTTCGAGCTCGGACCGAAGGACGTCGCGATCCGCGGCAACTTCTGCACGCTCGGACCCGACGGCAAGATCACCGATCGCCGCGCCGGCCGCATCAGCAGCGAAGAGAGTGCGCCTTTGGCCGTGAAGCTGCGCGAAGTGAAGATCCCCGGCATCGAAGTGTTCGTCGAACCGGTGAAGGAACATCGCTTCGTCGTGGTGTTGCGCGGCGAAGGGCTCGGCGGCGACGTGCACGATACCGATCCGCAAGCCGTCGGCGTGCCGCCGCTCAAGCCGAAGGCGGCCAACGCCGCGAGCGAGAAGACCGCGGCGGCCGCGGCCGAATTTGTGGCCCAAGCCAATAAGCTCTTAGCCGGCCAACCGAAGGCCAACGGCCTAACGCTCCGCGGCTTCTCACCGAAACCGGCCCTGCCGAGCTTCGAAGAAGTCTATGGTCTCAAGGCGGCCGCGATCGCCGTCTATCCCATGTACAAAGGCCTGGCCCGACTCGTCGGCATGGACATCGTCGGCAAGGCGCAAACGCTCGACGAGCAGATGAAGGTGCTCGAAGAAAATTGGAGCAAGTACGACTTCTTCTTCATCCATTTCAAGTACACCGACAGCACGGGAGAAGACGGCAACTTCGCCGCCAAGGTGAAGAAGACCGAAGAACTCGACGCCGCTGTGCCGCGCATCACCGCGCTCAACCCGACCGTGCTCATCGTCACCGGCGACCACAGCACGCCGAGCTTCCTGAAGAGCCACAGTTGGCACCCCGTGCCGACGCTCCTGGTCTCCGATTGCTGCCGCTTCGACAACCTCACTGAGTTCAGCGAACGGGCCTCGCGCACCGGCGGACTCGGTCAGTTTGAAGCGAAGTACCTAATGCTGCTCGCCCTTTCGAACGCCGGCCGCATGGGCAAATACGGGGCTTAATTGAAGACCGATTTACCACGGAGGCACGGAGAACACGGAGTGATAAGCAGCTTTTAGATCTCTTCCTCCGTGTTCTCCGTGCCTCCGTGGTAAATCTACCGTCGGATGGATTTGTTTTACGGCACCAAGCGCGCATTCAGCCAATCGGCGTGGTCTTGTTCGTCGCCGTGGTCGGCGAAGTCGACGATCAGGCTCAGTTGCGAGCCGCCGGCGACGTCGACTTCCATCGGCAGCGGCGTTTGCCCGCCGCGGATGATTTCGCTCCGGTAGCGTTCCTCCTTGTCGACGAACACGCGGAACGTCACGCTGCCGCGCCCTTCCGCATCGTCGTCGAGCGCCAATTCGGCGGCGAACTTGCGCATCCCCGCGGCGATGGGAAACGAGAGCCGCGACGTGCTGTGCATGCCGAGACCTTTGAAGTAGCGTTTGCCGCCGACGCAGAGCGGTCCGCCGCCGACGCTCGTGTCAACGCCGTAGTCCCAGGTTCGCTCCAAGTACGGCACGTGCCGATAGCCGGTCGCTTCCAGGTCGCTCAGGTACACGGCGTCGCCGCCGAGCGTTTGCAGAAAGAAGACTTCCGACCGGCCGACATGCCAGGGCTTCGCATCCGTCGGCTCTTCGGTGTTGAAGAGCTTGAGTTGCACGCGGTCGCTCTCTTCGGCGACGGCCGAACAGGTCAGGAGCGAACCGTCGAGCAGGCCGACGAGCGTCCGCACCTCCGGATTTTTCGGAGCCGGCGCCGCGAGCGCGGGATTGAAGACGAGATAAGCCGCTTTGGCGAGTTCCATCACGACCGGCCCTAGCGACGTTTCTAAGGCCACGCCGCGAAAATCGATCGACGTAACCGTGCCGGTAAGTTCGTCGTCGCCCAAGGTGACGAGGCGATCACGATCGGCATGGGCTCCGCGATCGGCTTGGGCTCCGCCGTGCGCGTCGCCGTGCAAGACGGCGTCGAAGTACTGTCGGCGGGCCGCGCGCGAGCCGCTGCCGGCAAAGACGATGCCGCGGACCTGCGTCAGTGCGAACTTGCGCGTGCCGAGGCCCGGCGAGGTGCATTCCAGGAATTCGGCGTCGGTCGTCAAAGATTCCACGGCCAAAACCCCGCCGTGGACCAGCACGACGTGTGCGCCGCGGCCCTGTTCCTTCGGCGCTCCCCAGGCGACCAGCGCGCGCGGAGCGACGGACCGTTCTTCCGCGGCGCCGGCGTCTTTCTTACTTACGGCAAAGACGAATTGCGCCCCGTCGACGAAGTCGGGCCTGTCGGTGCCGAGCCACTCCGCGGCGTCGATGGTGCGCTCGGTCGTAATCAACGTCTGTTGCGGATACTGCGCCGCGGCCGGCCGCGCCACGAGTGCGACGAGCGCCACGGCAAGCACCGTCGCCGAGCGGCAGCCACGAACAGTCGTTGCGACGCGGAGACCGTTCATCGTTGAAAGATCGGCAGGTAGTTGTTCGGAATCTGCAGGATGATGCACGCCATCGCGGTGCCGTATTCTTGGCAAATCGGGTCCATCCACGAGCCGTCTTTCCGTTGGCGGACGATCAGTTCGTCGCGCACGGCCGGGAACCAGCGGCGCCAATGGTCGCCCCCTTTAATCCACATGGCCTGCACGGCGTAGTAGTGGCCGTAAAAGTAATGGCTCTCGCGATTGAAGCCGCCCCCTTGCGGCAAGTAGTCCATGATGTAGCCGAGGCCGCTTTCGACTTCGGGGCCGTCGTAGATGCCGGCGCTGTAGAGGGCGACGACGCCGGCCGCCGAGCGCGGGAAGGCGCTCTGGCCGCCGGAGATCATGTACATGAAGCCGCCGTCGGCGTTCTGACTCTTCTTCACGTACTCGATGCATTTGTCGGCGACTTCGGCCGGTACGTGGAGGCCGGCATTCTTCGCGGCCCGCAATGCCATGATCTGGCAGATCGTCACCGAGAGATCGGCCTCTTTGCGAATCGGTTGGTAGCGCCAACCGCCGTCGATGTTTTGCGTGTTGCAGATCAGGTTGACGGCGCGGGAGAGCTTGTCGCGCAGGTCGTTGCGACGGGTCATGCCGTAGGTTTCGGCGAGGAAGAGCGTCGCGAAGCCGTGGCCGTACATGGGGCCGTGGCTGCCGGAGCCCGGCGCATTGATGTAGCCGGAGTCTTGCGTGTTGTCGACGAGATAACGGATGCAGTTCTCGACTTTGTCCCCGTGCGGCCCGCGCCCCGGCGTGCTGCCGCCGGCCATGAAGGCCATGCCGGCGAGCGCCGCCACGGCGACGTCGCGACTGTAGCCGCCGCCGCCGAATGAGCCGTCTTCCTGCTGACGCGAAGCGAGGAATGACAAGCCGAGCTCAATGGCCTGGTCCGCTTCGGTTGTGATCATGTCGCCGGCGGAGAGTTCGGGATTCTCGTCGGCGGCGCGCAGCGGGCGCGCGTCGGCCAAGCCTGCACCGAGCGCGGCCGCGGCTCCGCCGCAAGCGCGGAGGAAGTCGCGTCGCGATGTCGGCGGCACGGGAAGGTTATGGAATGGTCGCATGGTGTTCTAGCGGGTCACCCGGCTAGTCTTGCCGCTTGAGGAGCGTCTTGAAGTACTCTTCGATCACATACTGGTACTTGGCCGGGAAGTCGTCGAACGAAGCCTGCATCACGTCTTGCCGTTGTCGTTCGGGAAGTTCGCCCCAAACTTTTTCCAGCATGTCCTGCAGCTTACCGGCGTTCGGCTTTTCGTTCTTCTTGTCGGTGAGCTGATCGCCGCTATCGGTCGGTTTGTCGGCTTCTTGGCCCGGCTGATTTCCGGGCTTGGGTTGCTTGGGCTGCTGCTTTCCTTGCTGCGGAGCGTTCGGCTTTTTCGATTGCGATTGCGACTGTGACTTTTGCTGCTGCTCTTTTTCGATTTGTGCGATCAGCTTGTCGAGATCCTCGACGATCTTGCGCTGCATCTCTTGCGTCTGCTCGCCGGAATCGGCTTCCTTCAGGCGGCGCTCGGCGTCGCGCACTTGCCGGCTGAGCTTCACGAACGGGTTATCGGAATTCGCTTCCTGATCGCGCGGGCCTGCTCCGCCGGAGCCTTGCTGCTTGGGAGGTTGCTTCTTCGGCTGCGGTTCGTCGCCGCCCAGTTGTTGGAGCAACTCTTCATCCAACTCGCTCCGTTTGACGGGCGGAGCCGACTTCGCGGGTTGTGTTTCGCCGCCGTTGCCACTCGGCACCGGTGTCGTCGACTTGGGAGGCGTAACGGGGGGCGTGTTATCGACAGGCGAGGTCTTGCTCTTCTCCAAATCCTTTGCGCCGGGCTTCTTCTTGCCGAGGTCGAGGTCTTGGAACAGTTCGTCGTCGAGCGATGACGAGGCGGGCTTCTTCGCCGTCGGAGGAGCGCTCTTCGCGGCGTCCGCGGCGAAGGCGCGTTCCGAGCCGACCGAAGTCAGTGCGAGGAAGCCGAGTAGGAGCGGTAGGCGACGTCGCATTATTCCGTGTCTCCGGTTGCCGGAGTCTCCGCGGCGTTCTTCTGGGCCGGTTTGCCGTCGGTAGGCTTTTTTCGCGGCTTTTCGAGATCCAGGTCGTCGAGTTCCAAGCTTGGTTCCGCGGCTTTGTCTTCAGCTTCTTCTTCACCGACGATCTCGAGCAGCAAGTCGGCGAGCTTCCCCTGCTCTTCGCTGAGGCGCTGAAGCTCGGCCGATTCTTCCGGCGGCAGCCGACCTTGTTGTCGCCCTGCATCCAACTCTTTCGTACGGGCGTGGACGTCTTCCTGCATGAGCTTGATCAGAACGAGCTCCGCCAAGGAAGTCGGCTTATCACCGCCGCCGCCTCCCGAACCACCCTGACCGCCGCCCCCTTCTCCTTGTCCTTGCTGACCGGCGGGAGCTTTGCGCGGTTTGAGCGCGTCGAGCAATTGCTGATAGCGTCGCACCGCGTTTTGCGCGGTCCGTTGCGTTCGTTCGTCGGTGCGGCGTTCGCGCAGCGCTTGGGCGGTGAGGGCCATTTCACGGGCGGCCCCCTCGAGAGCCAGCTTAAATGCGGCGGCCGAACCGAGCCGCACCGCCGAGTCGCGCGTCTCTTGTTCTAGTCCGGCTTGTTTCTCGGCCAGGTCGAGCATACCGATTTGTCCGGCGCGCGTGAGCGTGCCGGTTTGTTTCAACGTCTCGTAGCGTTTTACTTCATCGACGACGTGCTGCTGCCGCGCGATGAAGGCCTTGAGATCATCCTGCAATTTGGCGGCCGCTTCGCGCGCTAAATCATCTTCGGCTTGGCGGCGTTCTTCGGCGAGCTCGCGCTGCGCGTTTTCCAGATCGCGCGCGGCCGCTTCGGCGTTGTCTTCGGCGGTTTCCGAATCTCCTTGCTCGCCGGCTTGGCTTGCGCCCGACTGTCGCTCGCTTCCCTTCGACGTGCGGCTCGACGAGCGTTGCGCCTTGAGACGCTTGAGTTGATCGGCGAGTTGTTCCGTCTTCTTTTGGGCTTCGCGCTGTTGGCGCGAGAGGCGTTGCAGTTCTTTTTGGCGCTCCGCCGGGTCGGCCGTCTGCTGCGCTTCTTTGAACTTCTTTTGCAGGCCCCGCTGCTCTTTGGCGAGCTTGTCGAGTTCGCTTTCGGCCGCCTTGAGCTTGGCGACCAGCCGATTGAGTTCGTCGAGCTTTTGCGCCGAGAGGGCCTGCATCACTTCGCCGAGTCGGCGGAGCGCTTCTGCTTGTTGCTGGGGCGCTTTGCCGAGTTGATCGTCGCGCAGCATTTGTCCGGCGTCGCGCATCGCGCCGGCGGGATTCGCTTCTTCCGCGGCGCGCACGGCGCGATCGAGCGCTTCGGCGCCCGACTGTTGTCCGCCGTCGCGATTGCGGCGCATGTCCTGTTGCAATTGTTCGAAGCGACGGGCGGCGGCCGCCTGACGCTCGGCCAGCTCTTCCCGCTTCTGCGCCGCGGCGGCTTGCCGTTGTTCGGCCGTTTCCCCCGGCTTCCCTTCGTTGGTGAGCTGCTTCCGCATCTGCTCCAACGTTTCGGCGTTGATTTGCTCCTGCTCGCGCTTCACTTGCGCCAGCTCTTCATGGAATTTGCCGTAGTCGTCCCATTGCGTGAGGTTGTCGAGCATCGCATCGAGTGCGGCGAGCATTTTCTGCTGCCCTTCGGCGGCCTGGTCGAGCGCCGACTTCGCTTCTTGCCGCTGTTTCGGATCTTGCGTATTCGACTTGAGCGCCTCGGCGACGCGATCGGCGATTTCGTGGGGCTTCGCGTCTTGCTCGGCCGCGTCTAGCTCCGCGGCGATGTCGGCCAAGCGGGCTTCGACTTCGCGATTGTCGATCCGGTTGGCCTTCATGTCGGCAAGCATGGAATCGACTCGCCCTTTCACCCCTTCAGGCTTCTGATTCGCCTGAGCCGGCGATTGCTCGGCTTTGCGCGTCACGCCGAGGCCTGCGGCGACTTCGCGCTGTAGATCCAGGGCATCGGCCAACTCGCGGCGGCGCTCTTCGGCGTCTTTCGCGTCGGGCGCGGCTTCCGCGGCGTCTTTCTTGCCGGCGGCGTCGGTTTGCTCCTGCGCGGCGGCTTGCTTGGTGCGCAGCCGATTCAATTCGGCATGCAGCGCTCGCTGGCGATCGTTCATCCGCTCTAAAAATTCGTCCGGCGAAACGATGCGCAGCCGGCGCGATTCGCTCGTGCGCTCTTGCGGCTGGTAGTCGCTCGCGGCGGCGAAGAGCGTAACGATCGTGCCGGGGGGCAATTCCAGCGGCTTCAGTTCCCAGGTGTAGTCGAACGTGCGGGTCTCTTCGTCGCGCAGGTTTTGCGGGGCCGGGGCGAGCGGAGGCGCAAGCGTCGACGGGCCGGCGTGCAGCGGGAGCGTGACGTCTCCTTCGGCCGAGCGATCGGAGCGATTGTAGCGCAGCACCACCTCGCGCAACGCGATGCCGGGGCGGACCGTCAGAGAGTCGCCCGCTTGCACTTGTACCGGAATCGACGCTTGCGGCGTGACGACGATGTCGCCGCGCGGGTCTTCGGGAGTGGCTTGCGGCAACGGGAGCTTGACCCACGGGGGCGGATCGGCCTCGACGAGCAGCTCGCGACGGACGTCGTCGCCGCCGGTGAAGCCGTCGTCGCCGGCGAGTTCCCAGCGGTAGGTTTGTGACTTAGCGACTTTCCAGGCATTGCCGCCGGCGGCGGACAGCGTGAAGCCGAGGCGATCGTCGGAGAGTTTCGCCGGCAGCGTCTGATCGCCGTCGAGATACAAGATCGCCGAACGGATCGGTTTGTTGGTGCGGGCCGAGGCCTCGAGAACGGAACCGGCCGGGAGCGCCGAGGTGAAGACGTTTTGATCGCCGGGACGCTTGCCCGTGTCGAGCGGCTGCCAATGGGCGTAGGCGGGGTATTCGACCTTCCATTGGATTTCGCGCACGACCGGCGGCTCGACGACTTGCACGTCGATCCAGGGCATCGAGCGATCGTCGCCGCCGACGGCGCGGTAGGAGAAATCGTACGTGACTTTCGGCCGTTCGGCGCTCCACGAGCCGGCTTCCGGCCGCATGACCGTGCGCTCGATCGGGGCTTCGGGCTCTTGCCGGCGGAAGAGCAACGTGACGTCGCCGTCGATCGCTTCGCCCGTTTCATCGACGACTTCGGCGCGGAAACGATGCCCGTAGGCGAGGCGTTTCACCGGATCGACGATTTTTAGCTTATTGGTTTGCGGCCAAGCGTCGTCGCCCCAAGGTTTGAGCAAGCGCGCCGCGGCGATGCGGGCCGATTCGGGATGCGCCGCGCCTAGGGCGAGCATCGCCGCGACGACGACCGTCGCCGCGCCGACGGCGAGCACGACGGGACGCGAGCGGACGATTTCGGTCATCGGCAAACGGAGGGCGTCTTCCGTAGTTTCGTGGATCACGCGCCTGCGGAGCTGTTGGCTGCCGGAACTCGGCGCATCCATCGGTTCGTGCAGGAAGGCGACCGCGCCGGCGAGCCGTTCACGCAATTCCGGAAAACGGCGCTCGATCTGTCGGGCGAGGAAGATGTCGTCGAGACGAAAGCGTAGCGCGGGAAGCAGATAGCGCCAAACGGTCCATGCCAAGACCAGGGCGACGGCCAAGGTCGAGGCCCAGCGAATGCCGGGCTCTTCGTAGTGGAGCACGAAATCGCCCAAAGCGGCCAACATGGCGGCAGTGAGCGCAACGGCGAGCACGCAGCTCACGCCGTGCGTTACCAGCAACAGCCGAGCCTTGCGACGCAGCACGCCGATCTTGACGTTCAGCGGATGAGGCATGGCCGATACTCCTTGCGGTTCATCATATCATCGCCCGCCGTTTTCGTAGAACCCACTCCGCCACGAGCAGCAACGTTAAGACGAGCAACGTGAACCATTTGTTCCACAGCCCGACGGGAGGCAGCGGTTCCGTGGGGGAAAGCCTGCCGCGCGGCAGCCGATGGACGAGGTCGTCGGCGTCTGCCAGCGTGAAAAACGCACCCTTGCCGGCCGTTGCGGCGGCGGCCAAGTAGGCGTGGTCGGCTTCGATCGGGCTCGATTCCATTTGCGAAGAGAGCACGACGAAATCGTCGGTCGGCGGCGCGGTCGATCGGCCGGCGCCGGCGTCGTCGCCCGTCGGCGGCACGGGGGTCGCCAGCCGCGCGCGATACTTCCCTTCGGGCAAGCCGGAGACCACGGCTTCGAAGAGGTCGCGCAGGTTGCGGCGGCGGGCGAGTTGCACCGTTTGGTTCGGGCGGCCGTCGCTCTCAAGCACCACTTCGACTTTGCCGTCGGCCGGGGCGAGACGTTCGTCTTGGTAGCGAACCTCGAGAGCGACCGGCTTGCCGACGTCGTATTCGTCTTTCGCGACGCGCAACACCGCCGGTTTGCCGCTTCCCTTGGCCGTGGCGAGTTGGCGCAGTGCTTGGACCCAATAGCGGGCGAAGTACAGATCGCCGATGCGGCGACGCCAGCGCCAAGTTTCGTCGGTGGTGTGGAAGAGCACCATGCCGCGCCCGGCGCGTTGAAAGAGCACGAGCGGCAGCGGGGCGCCGTCGCGCGATTGGGCGTCGACGGTTTCCACCATCACTTGCGCCGACTTGCGCTTCTCGGTTTCGAGAACCCAGTAGAGCGTGGGGAGATTCTCCCAGACCTTGCGCGTTTCGTCGCTGGTGTCGGCCAACTGGAAGACGGGGTCTTCAAGACTGTCCGGCGTGAGGCGCACCGAAGTTCCTTCGCGCGCCGGGGAGGGGTCATCCGTAGAAGCGGTGCGGGTCCAGTCGATCGGCAGCAGATCGGCGAGCGCCGTGCCGCGATAGGCCTGAGGCATGTAGCGAGGTCCGGCCGCGAAGATGATGCCGCGCCCTTTTTCTAATACGAAATCGCGCAGATGCCCGACGGCCGAAGCGCCGAGAAACTCCGGATCGACGTCGCCGAAGATGATGACGTCGAACTTGAGGAGCTCGTCGAGCGTTACGGGGAAAATGGTCGAAACCGAGGCGTCGATGCGCGGATAGTCTTGGTCGGCTTCTTGCAACACGCAGTGCAAGCGGATCGTTTCGTCGCGTCCCAGCATGTGCTTGAGGTAGCGATATTCAAAGTTCGGATACGATTGCACGAGCAGGACTTGGATCTTGTCGGTGCGCACTTCGATCGACGCTTCGAGGCGATTGTCCGTGGACGAGACTTCGCCGGGGAGCGGTTTCGTTTCGACGATATAGCGGAACGCGCCGGTTTTCTCCGGGCGATGCGTGAGACGAACCGCTTGGCCGACGTCGTCTTTGCCGAGTTGGACGGTTTTCTTGGCGAGCGGTGTTTGCGAATCGGCTTCGCGTAGGACGACCTCGACGGACTTTCCTTCGGCGCCGGCGCCCGTGAGCGTGAAATCGAAGCTCACGAGATCGTTCACCATCACGTAGTCGCGCGCTTTGAGCTCCGCGAGTTCGATGTTGAGGGCCTTTTTCGTTTCGCCGAGTCCGACGGTGAACAGGTGCATATTGCGCTGGGCCGCCGATTCGGCCGTTTCGGCCAAGTCGGCTCCGGCGGTGTTCACGCCGTCGGAGAGGAGCACGACCGCTGCAATCGGCTGGCCGCGCAGTTCGTCGAGCGCGGTACGCAGGCCGTCGCCGAGACGCGTCGTCTTGCCGACCGCTTGCAGGCCCGCGAGTTCGCGACGGAGCGTCTCGTCGTCGAGCGGCAGCATCCGAGCGGCGTCGCTCACCGCGAACATGCGAATCTGGTAGTTGCGATCCGTCAGGTTGCGGAGGAACGTCGCTTCGTTTTCCAGGAGCAACATGCGGGCCAATTCGATGCGGCTCGGGCCGACGTCTTCGTCGGTGGAAGCGGCAGGCGAGGTGCCTATGCTCGGTTTGCGTTTTTTCAGGTCGGCGGCGATGCGATCTTCCAGCCGTTTGGCAAACGCCGCATCGGCATAGCGATCCGCGATATTCATGCTCTCCGAGTCGTCAACGAGCACGACGACGGTCGGCAGACCGGCGCGACGAAGCGTGATGCTCAACTCGCCAAGCATCGCGATGAGCACGGCGATCACGACCAGCCGCAGGATTGCCATGCTGAGCCGATAGGCGCGGCCTGCTTCGCTGGCACGCGCGTAGCAATAGACGACGGCGCCGACGGATAAGATGGCGAGGATGAGCGTTAACGTCGAACTGAGCGGCCGGAGCATCTCAATACGCCCGACGACCGATTCGTCGGACGAGCCGGGACCGACGCCGAGCCAATGTTGGAGCCACGCGGGACATTCGAAGTTCATGCCCGGCTCCTTCCCGCGCGGCCGGCGAGAAGAGTTTCGCCTAGGGCTGCGGCGAGCGCGGCCAAGAGAAACCAGCGATGAATCGGATTGGACTCGCCGGATGCAACGTACTGCTGGGCCGGCTCCGCGAAGTCTTGCAGATCGGTGGCGTAGTGCAACGGCACGGTTGCCCAAGGGAGCGACGTCACGCGATTCGGCGGCAGCTTGACGAGCGCACTTTCGCGCGGGTCGACGTTCACGGCGTAGCGCTGTACGGAGTCGGTCGCGGCTGTGATGTTCACGGTGTAGATGCCGCTCCGCTGCGTGTCGGCAAACGACCAGCGAAAGAAATCCCCCGCCGGCACAATTTCGGCCGTCGCCGTGGTCGTGGCTCGCTTCGACGACGACTTCGCGACGCCGGTGCCCGACGCTTGCGGCGACGGCGCGATAGTTTCGTTCGGAGCGTCGTCGGCGGAAGTCGGAGGCAACACGGATACTTGTGCCGAGGCGGTCGTGCGGCGGAAATCGCCCGTGAGCGGCTCACCCACCAAGCGTGAGCCGCGGGCCGCGCGGCCGCCGGATGCATACGAGAGGAGTTCTTGCACGATCGGCAAGAAGCCGGGGCTGAGCGGCATCGTCGTCCACGAAGCCTGCGGCACGGTGGTGACCAAGAGCGACCGACCGACGCCGATCGTCTCGCTGACGATAAACGGGTCTTTCGCCTCGTTGAGGAATTCCAGTACGCGTCGCGTTTGCGGGCGGTCCTTCAGGTCGAGGCGGTAATAACGATACACGGGCGTGTTGAGCAAGTTCCCCTGGTCGGAGCCGCGGAATTCGGCGACCAACGGATGCTCGTACTTCAGCGGGTTGAGTTTGTACTGCGGCTCGGCGACGATCGGCCCAAGCTTCGCGGGCAGAATGCGATCGGCCCCGTCGGCGAGCTGCTTGTTGAAATCGGCGGGGTCGGTACGCGGGCCGAGCCAAGTGACGAGGCCGCCTCCTTCGCGCACGTAACTTGCGAGAATTTTGGCGCCCGACGGCGTGAGACGCTTCACGTCGACGAGGAACACGCAGTCGTAGTCGGTGAGCTCGCGGCGCTGCAATACCTCGTCGCTCTCCACATCGACGACGACCGGCGACGGGCCGGAGACGTCGGCGCCGGGGCGCAGCTTCAGCGCCGTCGTCAAATTGTCGAGGCCGTATTCTTCTTCGTCGGTGAGGATCGGTTCGCGCAGCACCAATACGCGGAGGTTCGGCTTCGTCACCAACGCAAGGTAACGGTGATTGTCAATCTCGAGGCGGTCGGGCCCGAGTTCGACTTCGTAAATGCTCGAGCCGGGAGTGCGAGGCGGATGCTGCGAAGGGTATTCGAACACGACCGTCGTCTCGCCGCCGGCTTCGAGATCGACCAATTGCTCCTCGACCTTACGGCCGTCGAGAAGCAGCGACAGCGGCACGCGCGAGCGCGATTGCCGGCCGAAGTTGTGTACGACGGCCTTGAGCGTCGTGGGCAAGCCGACGACGGCGTACGGCTCCGACGCTTCCAAGCTCACGACGGCAGCGTTATCGCCGTCGGTCGCCCCGACGTCGATCAACGAGACGGCGGTATCTGCGCCCCAGCGTTCGCAACGGGCTTGAAACTCCGCGACGGCGTCGACGCCGTGCGCGGCGTCGGCGGGCTCCCACGTTTGCTTGCCGAGATCGGTGATGAAGTAAACCGTGCGGCGGCGAATTTGCGGATGTTGCTCGCGCGCTTTCGTGAGCAGTCGGTCGAGCTCGTTGAGGCATTGCGTCACGCTCCCGGCGCCGTGCGGTTGCCGCAGCTCTGCCACGATGGTGCGGACTTCTTCTTTGCGAAACAGGGGCGGGCCGACGACGGTTTTCGACGGCGTTCCGAGCACGACCACGCTGAAGCCGTCGCCTTCGCGACCGTTTTCGATGATGCGTTCGGCAAGTGCTTGCGCTTGCTCGAAATAGCTGCGCTCGCCCGTGGGACGATAGTTCATCGAAAAGGAACCGTCGACGACGATCACGCGATGCACGCGTTCGCCCGATGCGACGAGTTGCTCGGCACCGCGAAAGCCGGGCTCGGCCGCGGCCGCCACGGCGCAGAGGATCAGCAGCGTTCGCAAGGCCAGGAGCAGCCATTGCTCCAGTTGCACGCGGCGCGAGTTCTTCTTGATCGCCGCCAGCAAGTATTGCATCGCGGCCCACGGGGCTTCGCGATACTTGCGGCGATTGAGCAAGTGAATAATGAGCGGCGCGCTCGCAGCGGCCAACCAACCCAAGATCATGGGGTTGGCGACGAAGCAGAAGAGCGGTGCGGTCATCAATTCGGGCACAAGGACTCCGGAGAGCTCACGCTCCCGGCTCGCGAAGGCGAAGGCTATTTCACGCGGTTCATGCGGGCTGCCAAATATTTGCTCAACGCCAAGTCGAGCGGTTGATCGGTGCGTAGCTGCAGGTAATCGATGTTGCGGGCGTAGCAGCCCTGACGGACCGCCTTCGTGAACGCTTCAAACTCCGCGAGGTAGGCTTTGCGCAAACTCGGCGGATCGACCAATTGTTCCGGCAAGCCTTCGAGGCCTTTGAATAGCGTCATATTGCGGAACGGAAAATCGAGTTCGGCCGGGTCGAGCACGTGCATGAGAATCACCTCATGCCGACGGTGGCGAAAGTGCTTGAGCCCGGCCATGAGCGAACCGACGTCGTCGAATAGATCGCTGAGCACGACGACGACGCCGCGCTTCTTATAGCGTTCGGCCAGGTCGTGGAAAATCGGGCCCATCGACGTCTTGGCCGCCGACGGTTTGATCTCCATCGCATGCAGGAGCTGCTTGAGGTGCGTCGGGTGCGTGCTCGGGCGAATGAGCGCGCGCACCTCGCGGTCGAACGTGGTGAGCCCCACGCCGTCTTGCTGTTGCAGCACGAGATACGTGAGCGAAGCGGCGACGCAGCGGGCATAGTCGAGCTTCGAGAGCGGCGCGTCGTCGCTCTGATACGTCATGCTCTCGCTCACGTCGAGCAGCAAGTAGCAAACGAGATTCGTTTCCTCTTCATACTGCTTGAGGTAAACGCGATCGGTTTTGCCGAACGCTTTCCAGTCGACGTAGCGCAGGTCGTCGCCGGGGACGTATTCGCGGTGTTCGGCAAACTCCACGGAGAAGCCGTGGAACGGGCTCTTGTGAGCGCCCGTCACATAACCTTCGACGATGGACCTCGCACGTAGCTCCAAGCCTTGCAGCTTAGCGAGCGTCCGCGGATCCAAATATTTCCGGTAGTTTTCCACGGCTCAACGCACCATCGTCGGAAGCAGGAATAACGTCCATGAGGCGGCGCACGATGTCGTCGGGGCGGAGCCCTTCGGCTTCGGCGTTGAAGTTGGTCATGATGCGATGCCGCAAGACCGGCAACGCCACGGCCCGCACGTCTTCGCACGTCGCGGCATAGCGACCATGCAGCGCTGCGCGGGCTTTCGCGCCAAGCACGAGGTACTGGCTGGCGCGAGGTCCGGCGCCCCAGCTCACGTAGTCGGTGACGAAGTCCGGGACTTCCCCTTTTTCGCGCCGCGTCAGCCGAGTGAATTGCATGGCATACCGCATCACATGATCGGGCGCGGGAACCTTGCGCACGATGTGTTGGAGGGCCAGGATTTCTTCGCCGTCGAGCGTCGGCGTGAGTTGCACCTTGGTGTCGGTCGTCGTGCGACGCACGATTTCCAATTCTTCCTCTTCTTCGGGGTAGTCGACGAAGACGTTGAACATGAAGCGATCGAGCTGTGCTTCCGGCAGCGGATAAGTCCCTTCTTGTTCGATCGGATTCTGTGTCGCGAGCACGAAGAACGGCGGATCGAGTTTGTAACGTCGGCCGCCGACCGTGACTTGGTGTTCTTGCATCGATTCCAACAGCGCGGCCTGCGTCTTCGGCGGCGTGCGATTGATTTCGTCGGCCAGGACGACGTTGGCGAAGATCGGGCCCGGCAAGAATTTGAATTCGCGCGTGCCGGAGAGCTTGTCTTCCTGAATGACTTCCGTGCCCGTGATGTCGGCGGGCATGAGGTCGGGGGTGAACTGCACCCGGCTGAACTTCAGGGTGAGCGTGTCGGCGAGCGTGCGAATGAGCAACGTTTTCGCGAGGCCCGGCACGCCGACGAGCAGGCAATGGCCGCGGGCGAACATGGCGATCAGCAGTTCTTCAATCACCTGCTGTTGGCCGACGATGACCTTTTGCAATTGATCGTTGATCTGGCGAAACGCCTGGTGCAGGCGATGTACCGCCTGAACGTCGTCATCGGCAAGCGACATGAGGACCTCGGAAGTTATTGCACTCGAAACGCATTGCGATCGGGACCGCGCCGGCGCCCGCGAGCGGGCTTGGGCGACGGTAGTTCGGGATACTGGAAGATCGGGCTTTGCCCGGAGAGGGCTGACTCCCAATCGACGCGAGCTTGTTGCACTCCGCCGAAGCGGTCGAACGCGACCAACTCGGTGGGGGATGCGATCAACAGGAATTCGCCCGCCGGCACGATGTTCCCTCCGCCGACGTCGCGCCCGCGGTCGATGACGCCGGTGGAAAGCTCGACTTCGCGCAAGCGCTCAAAGCCGTCGCTGGAGAACACTTCGAGCGTGGTGCGCGTCGGCCAGAGACAGACGTCGCGCAGAAGCACGCCGCGGCCGTATCCCTTAGGAGAAGGACCGTTGGGCCAAACGTCGACGACGATGCCGCTGGCCGTATTGATGCGGCTCAGTTGATCGCCGGAGGCGAACAGGTGTTCGCCGGTGACTCCCAAGAGATGCACTGCGCCGGCGGCGACGTCGCTTTCCCAGCGGATGAGGCCGGTTGAGGCGTCGATGGCGAGGATGTGTCGGCTGTCGGCGGGCGCGACGTAGAGCGTCCCCCGATCGTAAAGGCAGGGCGTCAGATCGCGGTGCACGTGCTGCGAGCCGCGGGTCGGGTCGTCGCCGGCCCGCGGATAGAGCGTTACCCAACGGATGGCCCCGTCGTGCTTCGTGAGCGATGCAACGGCGCCGAGGTTCGTGTTGATGTAGAGGGCGTCACCGACCATGGTTAGTAAGGTGTGCGTGATTTCATCGAGCTGACCTTGGCCGGGAGACTCCGCGGAGCAGATCAAGCGTCGCCAAATCGGCGCTTTGGTCTCGGCGTCGTAACATGCGACGTGCGTCTGAGGCCGCACTCCCCCTTTGCGCAGTGCTACGTACACATGTTCGTCGTCGGCGATCGGTGTTCCCTCGAACGACCAGCCCTCTTCCGGAGGAGCCAGTTTCCAAAGGTTCTTGCCTTCCGCATCGAGGCCGAGGCAAACCAGAGTTCCCGCGTTCCCCACACGCCGCTCGTCGCCGGCGTCGGACGTGACCGCAGACCCCATGCGGGCATACAAGCGGTTCTTGTGTACGGTGAGCGTGAAGCGCGGTACGCCGAGCGTCGATCGCGACGGGAACCCCTGCTCTTGCTGAGGCGAGTCGTCCTGATAGATCATGGGATCGACGCCCCAAGCGGGCGCGCCGGTACGCAAGTTGTAGGCAAAGATTTGCGAACCGTTGTGGATGAAGACTTCGTTCCCGGCAACGACCGGATGGTAGCTTAGCGCAGCTTGCTTATCTTCGGCCGGTCGGCGAATCGGCTGCTCCGAATCGGCGACGACGACGGGCACCAGCGGCACGCGCCATTTCACACGTCCGATGTCGAAGGTCGACGCGGCCACGCGGTTGCGGGCGGGGTTCCCGGCAAACGTCGGCCAGTCGGATAGTTCGACGACCGGCGGCCACGCGGCGCTTTCCGCCAAGAGCGCCGTCAGCGCTTCGACGTAGTTGGCTTCACGACCCGCCAGCCGACCGCTTGCTTCCGGATACGCCGCGGCGTAGTCGCGCAGGCCGGCCTTGGCCCAGGCCGTCGAGCCTTCCAGAATCGAAACGAGGATGAGCCGGGCAAATACATCGGCAGGATCGACATTCGCGCCGGGGTACGCGCCGCGCGAGCCTCCTACGCCGTGCTCCCGCAGCAACGCCGCGACGCGCATGAGTTCGGGATCGACGGCCCGACGTGCGGAGAGAACCACCTGGCGGCGGCTTTCCCAACGGCGGTAGTGACGTTGCAACAGTTCCGCATCGGCGGGGACGAGAGCTTTGTCGGCGACGACGGCGTCGAACGCGGTGTCGGCAATCACCGACGGCGGCGTCTCGATGAGTTGTTCCCAATAGCCGCGGGCTGCGCCGTAGTCGCCCCGCTCGAGCGCATATTCGCCGAGTAGCCAGAGTGCCTCGTCGCCGGAACTGCTCGCGTAGAACTGGTCGACGATCCGTCGCAAGAGCCGCTCCCGCTCGGCACTGCTCAGCGACTTGCCCGGGTCGGTTGCGTCGTCGAGCCATTGGAGGGCTTGTGCGTCTACTTGGTCGCGATAGAGCGCCAAGGCTTCCGGCGGAAGCGCCGCGAGGCGGCGGTGGCAAAAGTCGCGGATGCGAACGTAGTAGCCCGGCGCGGCAACGACAACCTTCTCCCCTTTGGCATCGGCCAACTGGCGCAACGTGTTGATGGTTTCTTGCCATTGCCGGTTGGCAATAAGAACCTTCACGCGCTCGAGATGGCCGCGGGTGACGCCGTCGGCTTCGTCGAGCGTGACGTTGCCGGAAAGCTCTACGGCCGCCAGGCCCGATGGGCGGAGCGGGCTCGAAATCGCCGTGAGGGCGACGGCGATCACGATGCGGCTGAAACGCGTCATGCCGGAGGTTTACCGTGCGGGGCCGGGGGGCAGCGGTAATCCAGCCGCCGACGAACCGCCTCGCACAACCATCCGAAGCGTCCGCCCTGCCGCCTATCCGCCAAGCGCAAGTATAGGCGACGGCGAGGTTTATTGGAAGAAAATCGTACAGCTTCGCGACGAAACATGCTGACAGGGCGATCGCGCGACGCTAGCCGGCAGCGTAGCCTTCCATGAGGCGTCCGAGATAGAAGAGCGCGATCGACGCGACCATCATCGTAAGCATGGGGCCGGTACGGATGGCGCCCGCGAGTTCCAGAGGAATGGCCAGCGGCAAACCAATCAGCGCCGCCACCTGCAGAATTCGACCCGTGATACGCATGTACGCAACGAAATGAGCAAGAACGAAGAAAGTCCGCGAGCACGACGCGGCCCGGCGTCCCCTTTATAGCCGATCCCCCGCAAGGAATACATGCGCTGTAGAGCGACGCTTTGGCACCGGTTGACGGCGTTTGCCGGCGGGGTCAAATACGGCGAGCGTCCGCAGCCGCGAGGCGTGTGGTTTCTCGCAACCGTCGGCTTAGCAAAACTTGGAACCGCCCCCATGTCGTCGCCGTCCCCCGTTGCTCCGCCGCGCTATCCGCCCGCCGGCTTCCTGCTCCGCATCGTGCGCAGCTTGCGGCTCCGCTGCCCGCGCTGCGGCAAGGGGAAGCTCTTCACGACCTGGATTCGCATGCACGAGCGGTGTAGCGAATGTGCGCTCGACTTCCGTCGCGAGCCGGGCTTCTATCTCGGCTCGATCTACATCAACTACGGCCTCACGGCGATGGCGATCACCGTTACGTACGTCATCGCGATGGCCACGGGGCACGGGCAGAGCCGGATGCTGTTTTGGGGCAGCCTCGCCTTTTGCGTGCTGTTTCCCCTTTGGTTCTTCCGCTACGCACGCAGCCTCTGGCTGGGCATGGATCAGTATCTAGATCCCCAAGCCGAGCCGCCGCAAAAAAGCTGACCGTGTAGCGGTTACTCGTCGTTCGAGGCCGACGGCGTCGTCTCTTCCGCGTCGGTCGAAGGCGGTGCGGCATCCGTTTCGCCGCGGCCGTGGTACATCGTGTAATACACGTAGCCGCCGAAGCTGCCGACGATCAGAAACGGCATCGCCATCATGAAGATGATGCTGAGTTGATAGCCGCGGACGATGTTCACACGGCCGGGCCCTTGCCCCGCTTGGGCTTCCGCGCAACCCGGGCAAGCGTGCGCGGCCGTCGGCAGTGCAAGGCTCCCGAGAGCGAGCAAGATTGCGAACGTGATGTTGCGAAAGTGCGACATGATCGGGGAGTCGAACCTGATATGCAAGAGCTCGTGCATCGTTCTTCGATTATAGGCCGCTCGGTTCAGCCGGGATAGACATGGTACAGCAGCGCGTAAATCACGACGCCGGTTATAGATACGTACAGCCATATCGGGTAGGTCCAGCGGGCGATCCGCCGGTGCTTGGCCCGATTGTCCCGGTAGCCGTGGTAGATCGTGATGAGCGCCAACACCGGCACGGCCATCGCCAGCAGCACGTGCGAGATTAAGAGCGCGAGGTATGCCGGCCGCAGCGTCGAAGGTCCCGCGAACGCTTTGCCGTGCGATCCTTCGTTCATGTAGAGCAGCTGGTGGTACGCCAGATAGCACCCCAGAAACACCACGCTCACGCCGAACGCCGCGAGCATCGTGCGCTTGTGCGCCGTCTCTCTGCGCCGGCGAATCAGCTGCACGCCGACCACGAGCAACACCGCCGCCAGCGCATTGAGCGCCGCGTTGATGCTCGGCAGATCGCGATAGCTGAGTGCGAACAACAAGGTTGCAGGCAACATCACTTCTTGTCCGCCGTGGCCGTTGCGGTCGCCGTCGGAGTCGCCGAAGGTTTCGCGGTTGCCGCAGGTGCCGCCGTTGCCGCAGGCGCCGGCGCTTTCTCTTCCAGCAAGTCGCGAATCTTCTCGCGGGCCTTCTCCAACTTCGTCGCATCGCGATGGTCAAACGCGCCGCGCACCACTCCCGCACGGTCGAGCACCACGATCTCATCCGTATGCGTGGGGCGACCGAATTCGTCGACCCCCACGGCCGTCAAACGCAACGACCGCCCGAGCTCTTGCGTGTCGCGCAGCGGCCCGGTGAGAAACCACCATTGGTCGCCGTCGCCGGTGAAGTCGTGTGCGTACTTCGTGAGTCGCTCGGGCGTATCGGCCGCCGGATCAATCGTAATGCTGACGAAACGCACGTCTTCCTTGGCAAACTCCTTTTGCAGGTCGGCCACCTTTTGGTTCAGCACCCGGCACGTGCCCGGGCAGTTGGCGAAGAAGAAGTTGATCACGGTGACGTGCCCTTCCAAGTCGCCGAGCTTAATCTCTTTGCCGCTCCGTTCAGTGAATTGAAATTCGCCGATCGGCCGCAGCGGCTTCAGATTCAAGTCGGCCTTGTAGTCGACCTCCTCTTCCATGCCGCGGAACGAACGATACACGAGCACGCTTGCATACGCGCCCGACGCGAGCAGCAACACCGAAAGCCAAATCTTGACGGCCAAATGGTTCATAACAAATCTCCCGTCGTACGCGCCGCCGACATCCGAACGGCCAAAGCAAATAGGCCCGCGGCCAGCAGCGACGTGACGATCAAGCACAGGGGCAGCGAAGGGAGATGCGGCGGCAGCATCGCCGCGCCGTTCTCCACATTCAGGTATAGCAAATGGCGCAGTCCCGCGGTCATGTAGGTCATCGGATTCACCATCATGACCCACCTGAGCCACCCCTCTCCGGGGAAGAACGCGCCGGACAAGAGCCACATCGGCATTAAAAACACGCTCATCACCGCATGGAACCCCTGCGTCGAATCCATCCGCCAAGCGATAAGAAATCCTAGCGCCGTAAGGGTGAACGAACAGAGGAAGCTAAACCCGGCGACGGCCAAGACCATCGTCGGCGAGTAGTGCAGGCCGAGCGTGAGCCCGAGCAGGAAGAAAATCATTCCCTGCACCAGCGCAATAAGCGAGCCGCCGAGTAGCTTGCCGAGCACCATGCTCCAGCGCGAAATGGGGGCCACCAACACCGACTGCAGAAAACCTTCGCGGCGATCTTCGATAATCGAGATCGTCGTGAAGATCGCGGTGAAGAGCAGAATCAGCGAGAGCGTGCCGGGAAAGAAGTATTCGCTGTAGCTGATGACTGACGCGGCGGCGTCGGCACCCGGCACAGTGTTATCGCCTGCGGCGGGCACCGTTTGCGGCATGCGAAACGACGGGCCGAGCCCCGCCCCGAAGAGCAACCAAAAAATAATCGGCTGACCGATCGCTCCGACCACGCGATTGCGTTGACGAAAGAATCGAACGAGCTCGCGCTTGCACAACGTCCAAACTACGAGCCACGGACGTTCGCCGACCATCGGCGCCGTCGCGGAGGCGATTTCCGGTGCGATCGGTTTCACGGGAGGTGCCAGGCTCATCCGGCGTGCCTCCGCTTCTTGGTCGTTGCTACAGGCGCCGGCTCTGCGCTTAAGAAGCGATGTCCGGTCCGCGCGATGAACACGTCTTCCAGCGTCGGCTTACCCAGCGTGATCGCCTTAATCCGCCCCGGAAACGCTTCCACAAGTTGCGCCACCAAGCGGTGCCCCTCGGGCTGTTCTAATCTTACGACGTCGTCGAATCGGCGCGCTTCCCAGCCGAAGCGTTCGCGAATGCCCGCGACCAGCGCTTCGGGCTCGTCGCTTTCGAGCGAGAGCGTATCGCCGCCGACGGTCGCGCGCAAGTTGTCCGGCGTATCGAGGGCCACGAGCTTTCCTCGGTCGAGAATCGCCAGCCGGTCCGCCTTCTCGGCCTCTTCCAGCAAATGCGTGGTGAGCAGAATCGTCACCCCCTGCTCTTTCCGGATCAAGCGCAGGTATTCCCACAGGTCGCTCCGCGCACCGGGATCGAGCCCCGTACTCGGTTCGTCGAGCACGAGCACGCGCGGCTCGTGCAGCATTCCTTTGGCGAGTTCGACGCGGCGACGCAAGCCGCCCGAGAGCGTTTCGACTCGATCGTCGCGACGATCGCTCAAGCGCAAGCGCGCGAGCATCTCGTCGACGCGCTCGCGCAACGCATGGCCGGAAAGTCCGTAGAGATGTCCCTGATGAATTAGGTTCTCGGTGACCGTGAGTTTCTTGTCGAGGCTCGGCGCTTGAAACACCACCCCCATCGAGCGCCGCGCGGCGTGCGTATCACGGGCCACGTCGAAGCCGAGCAGGCGAATGGCGCCGGCCTGCAGCGGAATGAGGGTCGAGAGCAGCCGGAAGAGCGTCGTCTTGCCGCCGCCGTTGGGGCCGAGCAGCGCGAAGATTTCCCCGGAGGCGACCGTGAACTCGACGCCGTCGAGCGCCGTACGCGTGCCGTAGCGATGCGTAACCTGAGCAATCTCGACTGCGGCGGGCGTGGTCATAAACGTGGGAGCCGAAGTTTTTTGGAACGCCTGCTGCGGCGTTCGCTCCCTGAACGCGACCAGCGGAACGCCACGGAGGGCGTTCCCTACAGTGAGATCCTAAAGAGCGACCGGCGGAACGCCGCGCGGGGTATTCCCCACAACGAGCAACGGCGTTCCCTTAGAGAGAGGGAAACTTAGTGCTTTGCGCCCCCGTGTCCTTCTCCGTCGGCGTACGGCAGCGAGGCATGCACCAAGGCCTCGGTGTCCGACGGTTGTCCGACATACTCCATCCGGCTCGGCGAATGGGAGTATCCGTAGTTGCCGTGCACGCGCATCCCGACGTCGGGAATCAAAGCCACGACGAGGAAGAGCGACATGAACGAAGCGGGAATCGTCAGCACGTATTTCCAGTCGGCTTCCCAAATCAAGTGCATGAAGAACATCATGACCAAGAGCGCCTTGGTGCAGGAGACCGCCATCATGAACGCCCAACCGACGGCCGGCTTATCGTGCCACGGCCACGCGTCGCTATAGGTGAAAAATGACGCGCCGGTGAGCACGCAGAGGGCGACGAAGATCTTCACGTAGAGCCCGATGCCGCCGTGGTCGTCGTGACCGTGGGCGCCGGATCCGTGCGCATCGTGAGTCGGGGCGGCGTGCGTGTCGTGGGAGTGATCGCTCATGGTATTAGTCGCTTACTATCTTGCTTAGCCGCCGCGGCCACGCGGCGTTTCCCCGCCGCGGCCGGCGGGGCTAAGCGATGTTGGGATATCGTCTCTTTATCAGCGTCTATTTATCGGCGTCAGAACAGATACAGAATCGGGAACAGGAAGATCCAAACCAAGTCGACGAAGTGCCAATAGAGGCCGACGTTTTCAATGATGCCGCAATTCGCCGCCGTAAACTTCATCGGCATCATCAGGCCGAACGCGATCAGCCCGACGATCACGTGGATGGCGTGAAAGCCGGTGAGCGTGAAGTAGGTGGCGGCCCACATGTTGCCGCCCGGGACGACGATCGGCATTTTCAGCCAATGGTACGTGTCGTTCAAGCCGAGGAAGTGACGCTTGTCGCGCGCCCCGGCCATCGGCATGATCCGGGCCGCCAAGCCGTAGAGGATGTCCGGCTGGTTGACCGTCTTCGCTTCCGAAAGGAGCGGGTTGACGACTTCTTTCTTTTTCTTCCAACCGTCTTCCCCTTCTTCGCGCGACGCCGTTTCCTTGGCCCGCTCGTCGGCAATCGCCTTCAAGCGTTCGTCGGCTTCGGCCTGCGGCAGTTTCTTGTCGGCTACTTCCGCGGCCATCGCGTCGTACTTCGCGGCTAGCGCTTTTTCTTCCGCCGCCACGCCGTCCAAGATTTCTTCCGCGCGGTACTTCACGGCCGAGCCGTAGTAGCGGTCGGCCTTTTCATAGATGTTGAAGATCGGGCTGCCCGGCATCGTCGGAACGATCTTGTGGGCAAACTTGGCGCGATACTCCAGCGCCTTGACGCCGAGGAACACCGAGCCGAGGGCCAGCGTGAGGATCAACCAAAACTTCGCGGCGTCCGATTTGTTCTTCTTCGCGGCTTCCAGCGCCAAGACGATCGTGACCGACGAGCAGATCAGCACGAACGTATTGAACGCACCGGTCGGCTCGCTCAAGTGCACGGCGTGCGGCACGGGCCAAACCGTGGCGCCGAAGCGGAGCACGATGTACATGCCGATCAAACCGGCGAAGAACATGATTTCCGTCGAGAGAAACAACCAAAGAAACAGCTTGCCGTTGCGCAGCGGCAACGCAGGCTGGTATTGGAGCTTCAAGTGACCGGCGGCAGGGGCATGAGCTTCGTGGGACATGGCAAGCAACGTTCAGGGTTCGAGGTTCGGAGTTCTAGGTTCTGGGCTCTAGCTTCTAGCTCTGTTAGGAGTAAGGCCCCAGCATCAACATGAGCAACAGCGAAGGGAGATAAATCACCGAGGAGCGCAACAGGATGCGGGCCGAGAGTTCGTCGAGCCGCGACATGAAGCGCACGGCGCAGGCCAGCTGCGCCAGGCCGAGTCCGCAGGCCCAAACAAAGTAGAGCGGTCCGGCCGAATCGACGACCGACGGGAGCAGGCTTACGGGAATCAAAATCAGCGCGGTTACCACGGCTTGCGCTCCGGCGCGCCGGCCCGAGGGATCGACGACCGTGAGCATTTGCAACCCGGCCTTGGCGTATTGTTCGCGGTAGATCCAGGCGATCGCCATGAAGTGCGGAAACTGCCAGAGGAACACGATCATGAAGAGCGAGGCGGCCGAGAGATTGAGCGAACCCTCGACCGAGGCCCAACCCATCAGCACCGGCATCGCTCCGGCAACGGCGCCGACGACGGTGTTCAACGACGTGTAACGCTTCATCGGCGTGTAGACGACGACGTAGAGGAACCACGTGGCGAAACCGAAGGCCGCGGTGAGCGGGTTGACTTGCGTCGCCAAAAGCGCGACGCCGGCAATCGTGGTGACGAAGCCGAATGTCGCAACTTGCCGAGGGGTGAGCCGGCCGGCCGGCAGCGGACGCTCGGCGGTGCGGCGCATCCGCAGGTCGGTGCCGATTTCGAGCCATTGATTCCAAGCACTCGCTCCGGCGGCGACCAGCGCCGTACCGGAAAGGAGCCAGCCCAAGAGCGCGGCATCCGGCAGCATCCAACGGGCCGTGAACGCCGAGAGGGCGACGGTGACCAGTTCGAGCACCGCGATGCGCGGCTTGGTAAGTTCGAGGTAGTCGCGCCAACCGCCGGCGGCGTCGACTTGCGCCGGAGCCGGGGAATGAGCGTGCGCGATGGCGTGCGTCTGAGCGACGATCGGTTCTTCTTGCGTGATGAGGCCTGCACTCATGTCGCGGCTCCTCGCAGCATGAAGCCCGACATCAGGAACGCGGCCGAGGAAGCTTGCAGCGGACGACCGGCGACGGCCTGACCGCAGAGCAGCTTCGCACGGAGCGTGACGATGAGCGAGGTCACGAAGATCAACGAGCCGACGGCGACGTGCGCCGTGGTAATGTCGGTTTGCAGGGGACTGCGCGTCCGGACGACGTATTCGCCGACGACGGGCGTTTGGGCCCAATCGGGAATGCCGTAGTTGACGACCCAGGTGCCGGCGCCGAGGGTGAGTTGAAGCACGATCGCGATGAGCAAGAACGTCGCCGGACGAAAGACCGACGGCATTCCAACGTCGACCGCGACGCGACGGCTGCGCGCGAACACGGAGACGACGTGCACCGTGAGGACGGCGGCCATAAACAAATGCAGCAGCACGGCGATGCGGAACAAGCCGGGGCTCGCGCTCTCGGGCATGTGCGGCGTGTGGCGGACGACGGCGCCGAGCACGAGTTGCAGGTAGGCGAGCAGCGTCGTGATCAGCGCGAGGCGGAAAAGCTTCGCGGCTCCGGTCGGCGGCGCGGTCGCAGTCGACGCGGCCTTGCTCGAAGTGAAGTGCCAGAGGGCGACGGATAACGCGAAGAACAAGGGGCCGACACAGCCGTGGACCATGGCCAGCATTTGCTTGCCCAGCACCACGCGCATCCCGCCGAGCACGCCTTGCAGGATGACGAAGCCGAGCGAGAACCAAGCGAGCCGTTGCAACCACGCCGGGGCTTGCTTCTTCCAGAGCGACCAGCAAAGCGCGATGGTGAGCAGGCCGACGAGCGCGCCGAAGAGGCGATGTCCGTGTTCGACGAAGATGTCCCAAGGACCGGTGATCCACCAATCCAACGGATACAGGAACATGTTGTAGCCGTAGGTGTTCGGCCAATCGGGCACGGCCATGCCGGCGTCGGTCGAAGTGACGAGCCCGCCGACCCAGATGAGCGGGAACACCGCGCAGACGAGCAGCGTCGCCAGCCGATGAGGCAAGCGCGACGGCGTCGAATTGATTGCGGTGTCCGACATTTTCTGATTTTCATTCCGTCCATTTAGCCGCGGAGCTTGTCTCCGCGCTCGGCTCGCGGAGACAAGCTCCGCGGCTAAATGGGATCGCCAATGTTCGTTTAGTGATGTTCCGGTTGCTTCTCGCCGGGACGCGGCGGTTCGATCTGCGGATAGTAGTCCGTGTCGTGGCCCGGGAAGTTGTATTCGTACGGGCCGCGGTAGGCGACCGGTTGGAAATCGAAGTTGCCGTGGCCGGGAGGGCTCGGGGCCATCCACTCGAGGCTGTTGGCCTTCCACGGATTGCGTCCGGCCTTGGGGCCGAAGAACAAGCTGTAGGCCATGTTGCCGACGAGCAGGAATTGCGAGAAACCCATGCAGATGGCGCAGATCGTCATGAACTGGTTCATGGCGAGCAGGTGCTTGAACGTTTCGTAGTGGTACGGGTCGGCCAAGCGGCGCGGGAAGCCGCCGGCGCCGAGGATGTGCATCGGGTAGAAGGTGCCGTTCAAGAAGATGAACGTCAGGAAGAAGTGCAGCTTGCCGACCGGTTCGTTCATCATGCGGCCGAACATCTTGGGGAACCAGAAGTAGATGCCGCCGAACACGCCCATGGCCGTGCCTGCGAAGAGGACGTAATGGAAGTGGGCCACGATGAAGTAGGTGTCGTGGATGAAGATGTCGACCGGCGTGGCGGCCATGAAGATGCCGGAGAGGCCGCCGATGATGAACATGCAGACGAACGAAAGGGCGAAGAGCATCGGCGTGGTGAATTCGATCTTGCCGCCCCAGATGGTGCCGAGCCAGTTGAACGTTTTCACGGCGCTGGGGAGCGCGATCATCATGGTGCTGACCATGAACGTGGTGCCGAGGGCCGGGTTCATGCCCGACATGAACATGTGATGCCCCCAGACGATGAAGCCGAGGCCGGCGATGCCGGAGATGGAGTAGACCATCGGCTTGTAACCGAAGAGCGGCTTACGGGCGAACGTGGTGAGAATGTCGGAGACCATACCCATGGCCGGGAGGATCATGATGTACACGGCCGGGTGCGAATAGAACCAGAACAAGTGTTGCCAGAGCAGCGGTTGGCCGCCGCCGGGGCCGGCCGATTGGCCGTTGACGATGAGCCCTTCCGGGATGAAGAAGCCGGTGCCGACCATGCGATCGAGCACTTGCATAAAGAGCGCGGCGGTGAGCACCGGCAGCGCGAAGGCTTGCAACACGGCGGTGATGAACATGCCCCAGATGGTCATGGGGAGGCGGAACATCGTAAGGCCGGGAGCGCGCATTTGGATGATCGTGGTCATGTAGTTGACCGAACCCATCATCGAGGAGATGCCGACGAAGATCAGACCCCAGAGCCAAAGCGTTTGGCCCGTATGACTACCGGGCGCGGCCTGCGGTATGGCGGAGAGCGTGGGATAACTCGTCCAGCCGGCCGCGGACGCTCCTCCCTCGACGAAGAAGCTGCAGATCATCAGGGCGAAGGCCGGCCACATGAACCAGTAGCTGAGCATGTTCAGCGTCGGGAAGGCCATGTCGTCTGCCCCGACCATGAGCGGGATCAGGTAGTTGCCGAAGGCGCCGGCGAGAATCGGGATGATGACGAAGAAGATCATCACCGAAGCGTGCATGGTGACGAGCATCGTGTAGAACTCGGGGGATATCTGGCCCCCTTCTTTGGCGAAGAGGATCTTGCCGATGACCGGCATTTCGGTCCACGGCCAAGCGAGCTGCCAACGGATGCCGAGCGCCAGCAGGCCGCCGACGAACAGCCAGAGCATCGTCGAGAACAGGAACTGGATGCCGATGACCTTGTGGTCGAGCGAGAAGACGTAGGTGCTCAAGAAGCTGCCGTGCGCGTGCGCGCCGTGGGCTTCATCATGGGCATGCGAACCGGCGACTGTAGTGCTCATAGGAATATCGCGAAAAGGAATTCGGTATGCGGCGATCGGACCAACGGACTCGGCGGCGGCGGGCGATTACTCTTCCGCTTCGGCCTTCTTCTCGACGTTCGTAGCGGTTTGCTTCTTCTCGAGCTCGGCCAGGAAGCGTTCGTAGTCGCTGCGCGATTCGACGAAGAGGCGTCCCTTCATTTTGTAGTGACCCCAGCCGCAAAGCTCGGCGCAGACCAAGTCGTATTCGCCGCTTTGCACGGGCTTGAACCAAACGGGAATCGACGTGCCGGGGACGGCGTCTTGCTTGATGCGCATGTGCGGCAGGAAGAAGTCGTGCAGCACGTCGGCGCTATCGAGCTTCACGAGCGTCATTTCGTCGACCGGGACGTGGAGTTCGTTTACGTGGAAGAGGTCGTCTTCGGTGCCGAGCTTGCCGTCTTTGCCCGGGTAGCGGAGACGCCACTCGAATTGACGCGCGGTCACTTCGACGGTCGGCAGCATGTCGGGCTTGTGCATCTTCACGTCGGCCCAGGCGTTCATCTGGTAGATGGCGATGAAGAGCAGCGTGGCGGCGGGGAGGATCGTCCAGACGATTTCCAGGTTATGGCTACCGTGGGTGAACTTGACCGGCGACTTGTTCGTCTTGCCGTCGTAGCGCCAGAGGAACCAGAACAACAACATCTCCGTGACGATGAACACCACGCCGGTGAGACCGAGGATGAAGTTGAACAGGTGGTCGATCTGGTAACCGTGCGCAGAAACGTCGCGCGGCAGCCAGTGATGGTTGAACGGCGCCCAGACGAAAAGTCCGACACCGAGCACCGGCACCAAGAGAAACAGAAAGCTCCAAAATTTTCCCACCGTCGTCCTCCGCGAATCTTGCGATTCGCCGCTATCAGATCAAAGTCGTTTGGGTCGGGCGTCGTTCAGTCGGTCGCAAACCTATTTTCGTACTTGCCGCGGCTACTCGCCCGGGGCGGCAGTCGTCGTCGTCGCGGGGGCGGTCTTCGCATGGCCCGGCAGCGGCGGCGGCGATCCCGGTCCGTGCGGCGACGAGCCGTCGAGGAGCGGGAGCTTGCCGTACTCGTTGAAGTACGGCAGAGCGAGCACGTAATCGACGAGTTGCCAGTATTCACGCTCGGTCAGCTTCTTTTCCGCGTTGCCTTCGGCGCCGGGCTTCCCGGCACCGGGCATTTCCGTGCCGTTGATGCCGGCGTACACACGGCGATACAAGTCGAGCGGGGCCCGGCCGAAGCGGAAGCGGTTCAGTCGCAAGTTACGCGGCTTCTGCTGCTGCTCCGGCAGGTCCCAGCTGTGCATGATGTTCGTGAGCCGCGTGGCGTCGGCCGTATTGCCCTTTTCCAAGGCGGCGGCGATCAGCAGCTTCGTCTGGGCGAACTTCTTGTCCTTGTTCCAGTCGTCGTAAAGGGGCTCGGATGCCTTGCGGCCGTCGCCCAAGCCGGTCGTGCCGTGGCAGCTGTAGCATTTGGCGCGATCGCCGGCGAAGAGAGCCGCCCCTTCGGCAAGCCACTTCGTACGGTCGGCGTCGGGCTTATAGCTGTTGGCGGTCGGCACGATGATCTTGCCTTCGGCTTCGTTCCAGCCGTCGACGATCGGTTGCAGAATGTCGGCGACGAGCATGGCGCGGCCGCCCCCTTGCTCGACGTTCGGGACTTTTTCATCGCCGAAGATTTTGTCTCTCAGCGCTTGCTCGGCCTGGCCGCGAATGGAGAGGTACTTCACATACTCCACGAGCGCGTCGATCTCGTCCGGAGGCAACAGCCCGACGGTCGGCATGGCCGTGTCGTTGATGCCGTCGACGAGGATGCGTCGCAGGTCGGCCGTCGTCGGCTTGGCGTCGCGCTCGGTCGACTTGAACTTGAACTTCCCTTGGCGGTAGTCGCGCGGGTACGGGTTGAGGAAGAGCGCGGTCGGCCCGTCGCCGCCGCCGGTCGTGCCGTGGCAGTGGGCGCAGTGTTGACGGTAGAGCCCCTTCTGCGCGACGGAGTACGACTTGATTTCAAAGTCCAAGTCGGCGATTTCATTGGTTCGCAGCGCCAAGTCCGCGGCGGCCGAAGCCTTCGCGTCGATGAGCGGCTTATGCGTGGCGATTTCCTTTTCCAGGGCCGCGATTTCGGCCGTGTTTTTGGCCGTTTTCGCGGCGGCCAGTTTCGGTTCAAGGCCTTTCACGGCGTCTTCCGCCGGCTTGGCCTCGGCGGCCGACTTCTTGGCCGCGTCTTCAAACTTGACGATCCCTTCCTTCAGCGTGCCGTAGCGTTTGACCAAGGCTTCGAGCTCTTGCTTCTGCACTTCGGGAGGGAGTCCGCCGACCGGACCCGAGGCCATGCGGATCTTTTTCAGATCGAGCGCCGTTTCACGGAACACATACGGCCGATCAGGCGTGCCGAACATCGCCACGAGGGCGTCGGCAATGTATTGCCGGCCGGGGATGTTGACCGTTTCTTTGACTTGCAGCTGTTCCGGCGTGCCGATCAGCTTGTAGCGATCGGGATCTTCGTTCTGCGTGTTGAGCCGGAACGAAGGGGACGAATTGCCCGGCTTCGAGCAACCGACAACGAGCGGCGCCGCAACGCCCAACAGGGCGACGCAGACAATCCACGGTTGGTAAGAGTGACGCATAGCAGATACCGAAATTGCAAATGGAACAAGCGGCGCGAACGGAGCAGACAAACCGAACGATCTTCGAGTGCTAACGCTTAAAGAGCTAACGCAGACGGCTCGACGACGGCGTTCACCGTTGCTTCCCCGTTCTCAGGAATCTTGATTTTGAACCGGCCCGCCGGAGTCCAAGTGACGCCGTCGGCCTTGCCGACGAGGCCTCCCTTTTCGGCGGCCCCCTTCTCGTGCCAAACCTGAAATTCAAGGTCGACGCCCGCCGGTAGTTGCGGAATCGTGAAGGTGCCGTCCTTGCCCGTAACGGCAAAGTACGGATCAGGACGAGCGATGTGGTAGGCCTTCATCCACGGGTGGATACTGCAAGTCACTTCATACGGCGTGTTGATCGCCTTCTTGAAGCCGGGGTAATCGAACCGGCCGACCTTCGGCGAGAGCAGCGCGTTGTACGGAGGGTTGCCGCCCCCCGGATCGCCATTGGAGTTATGAGCCGGATCGTCGGAGTTGAGGATCACGTACTTGTCTTTAATCGATTGTGCGAACACGCGCGACAAGAAGCGGCATTCCTTTTGGTCGAAGAGCACTTCCTTCGGCTTGGCGCTTTCGAAGTCCGGGTGCACGCGGGGAGCGGCGCGGACATAGAGCAGGACGTTCTCGATCCCCTTGCCCGACGGGTCGACGACGAACGAATCATCCTTCACGGGAATCTTGCAGAGCGCGTCTTTGTTCGGATCGAACCCGGCAAGCAAGCCGCTCGCCGGCGCGTTGCCGGCGAACGTGAACTTCCCCTTCAGCGTGCCCCAGCCGCTGCCGACTTCGCCGCCGGCAGCTCCGCCGGCCGAAGCCGCCGTCGGCTTGCGCATGGCGAGCATCTGGTTTTCGTCGATCGAAACCGAGGCGTCGCTCGAGCGGCCGCAACCGCCGCACGCGGCGACGAAACAGCCGCCGACGACCGCGACGAACAGGGGAACACGAATGGTGGTAAGCATGATTCGCATCGAACTTATGAAAACAACTCAGTTTTTAATGGCCGACGTCGGGCCGCACCGGCGACCCGACGTCGCTTAATCGATCGATTACTTGTTAAACAAATCGGGGCTGACCTTCACTTCGCCGAGATCCATGTCGCCGGTGAGGGTGACGACAAGGCGTCCCTTTTCCCACTCGGGCTTCGCGACGAGATAGCCCGACTTCTCGTGCCAGAACTGCACTTCCAGTTCGACGCCGGTCGGCAGGTCCTTCATCGAGAAACTGCCGTCCTTGCCGGTGACGGCCGTGTACGGGTTCTCGCGCACCACGATGTACGACTTCATCCAAGGATGGATGCTGCAGGAAAGTTCTTGCGGCAAGGTCTTGGCGCCCGAGATCGGAATTTCTTGTTCGCTGTTGGGGGTGAGCAACGGATTGACGCCGGCAAAGGCGAAGTTGCTGTTATGGCTCACCGGATCGGAGTTCTTGAAGACGAGCGATTGCTTGCCCGACCAGACGCCGACGATGTGCGGGTCGAAGCGGCCGCTCTTGTTGTCGATGGTGACCTTGGGAGCGGCGGCAGCCGTGGCTTCCGGCGTCGCGGCGACGTCGTTACGAATGTAAACGGCGATGTTCGCGATCCCCTTGCTCGTCGGATCGACCACGAGGTTTTCGTAGTTGATCGTTTGGCCGGGGAACTCGGAAGCCGCCTTCGGATCGGTTACCGCCGTGGCTTCGGGAACCGGGCCGTCGAAGACGAACTTGCCTTTGATCTCCGCGGCGTTCGCCGATCGGCTCGCGCAGAGAGCGGTGAGTAGGGCAAGCGTCGCGGCGTACATTTTGTGGTGCGTCATCTGAGTTTCTCCTTGTGAGAATCGCGAACCGAACGTCGTACCGGGGATCGGCTTAACGATGGGATACGGATTCGGCGGCGTTCAAACTTCCAGCAGTAGGGCGTACTTCTATCGTAGGAAACCTCGAACAATCGTCTATCAGGTTCACCGGTCGGCGTTATTCTCCTGCCGCGGGGGAACCAGGTAAGGTCGGTCGTGCGGCGGGCGGGCTTCCCGGGGCGCTCGCCGGAGGCGTGTTGCCCGGCGGCGTCGCAGAGCCCGGATTTGCAGGGGCCGGATTCGCAGGATTGGCGCCGCCGGCCGGAGCCGGAGCACCACCCGCCGGAGTCGCAGGGGTTCCTGTCGCAGGCGCACCTGTCGCAGGGGCTCCGCTTGCCGGACCGCCCGTCGGAGGCGTCACCGCCGCGGTTTTCATTAGGTCGACCACGCGCGTCTTCTCGCTCATCACGCGATCGTAGTTGAGCAGGAAGTCCACCACGCCGTCGATTTGTTGTTCGCTCGTCCCCTTAAAGAGGTTCTGAGCGACCGATTGCGTCTTCGGGAAGTTGACCGGCATGCCGGTGTACGGCAGGATCCGGCCCGGGTTGGCGATCCACTTCTTCAAGTAGTCGGGTCGCAGACGTGACGATACGCCCGCCAGGTTCGGTGCGAGTCCGGCGTTGGCCCCCGCCGGACGGAAGTCGCCGACCAAGTGGCACTTCACGCAGAAGCCGTTGTCGGTGACAAGCGTCATCGCGTCGTCGAGTCGGCTCTTGTTGCCCGAGGGAACCGTCGGCAGCGGCGCGGCAGCACCTGCGGCAGGCGCCGCCGGTGCCGGAGCCTTAGCGGCTTCCGCCTGCGCGGCCTTCTTCGTCGTTTCATAAGCCGCGTTGGCCGAACTCAGGTAATCGCCTTGCAGACGGCGATCGAATTCGTACGGGTAGTCGACGTTGTCGAGCGCGGCGAAGTGATGCACGATTGCTTGCGCTTCATCGCTCGTCATGTGGAACTTCGGCATCCGCAGCACGGCGGCCGGACGAATCTGGAACGGCTCGAGCAAGAAGTCGTGCAACCAACGGGTTTGGACCTTCGCCCCTTCGCCCATGAGCGGCGGCGGTACGAAGCCCCAGGCGTCGCTGGCCTTCACGGCCGGGTTGCGTTTCTTCTCGTCGTTAAACGCCACCGGATGCAAGTAGTTGGCAAAGACGCCGCCGACTTGCGGACGACGCAAGGCCTTGCCCGGCGGGTTGAGCTTCTCGTCGACTTCCAGCGCGGTGCCGCCGGAGAGCCACGTTTGTCCATCGATCAAGCTCGGCGACCAGAGCTTGAAGTAGACGGTCGGCTCTTCTTCGTCTTCCTTGGCTTCCGGCAAACCGTGTACTTCGGCATGGCCGAGACCGCGACGATCGACGGCCTTCGATTTGTTGATTTCCGCCGGCGAGAAATGCGGCACGAGGAACGAGTATTCGCCGCTGATGTCCGGAGCCTTGGTCTTGCCCGGCGTGTAGTCGATCTCCCACTGCTGCATCTTCAGCGTGTGGCAACCGGCGCAATTGAACTTCTCGATGACCTTCGCCCCTTCCAGCACCGCGGCTTGTCGCGCGCTCGGCTGGTAGACGTACTTCGCAGGAGGCGGTTCGGCGACGAGGCCGAGCACGAACGTCATGATCGCTTCGCGCTGAGCTTCGGAGAGATTGAATTGCGGCATCCGCAAACGATCGATGTACGACTTGTTCTCGGTCTTCTTGTAGTCGTAGCTGCGCGGTTCGCGGAGCTTCTGCCAGAGGAAGCCGGAGCGTTCGTGATGGCCGAGGGCGTCCATGAAGAAGCCTTCGTCACGGTTCGGCGGACCTTCCGCTTCGCCATGCCCGTGACCGCCGTGGCCCCCTTCGCCCGTGTGGAGGTAAGCGAGGATTTGTTCAAAGGCGAGCTTCGACGGTTCCTTGCGACCCCAATCGGCCAGGCCGGTGCCGATCGGCTTGGAGTCTTCAAAGCCGGGAATGTCGTGGCAGCCGGCGCACCCGAGGCGGCCGATCGACTTCTTGCCGAGATACATCAGCTTCGTTTCGTCGTTCCACTCTTTGTCGGAATCGACGACGAGCATCGTCTCGTCCCCCTTCACCGTCGAACGGCGATCGGCGGGGACGCCGGACTTAATGACCTTTTCCGTTTCGGTCTTGGTGAAGGCGCCGATCAGGTAAAGGCGGAGCAGGTCGTCGAGGTCCTTGGTCGCAAACTTCGGAGCGGCTTCCGGCTTCCACGGCTCGGTGTGGCCGACCGGAATCTTGTGGCTCATCAAGTAGAGCGCGATGTCGGCGGCCGGGTCAAAGGTTTTCGAGCTGACCACGGCGCCGTCTTTGACGACGTTGTCGGTGACCGGTTCCAACAACAGGTTCGGCATCACGGTGCGAGCGTGATACAGGTTCGGCTGCTTGAGCCAAGAGTAGAGCCATTGTTGACCGCGCGCGTCGGTGAGCTTCGCGCCCAGGCCGCTCAGGTCCGGACCTTGCGTGTCGGACATTGCCGGAACTTCGCCGTGCGACGACTTGTTCTTGGCGGTCAGGTTGTCTTCGTGGATCTTCGGGAAGTCGCTGTGGCTATGGCAAGCCAAGCAGCCGCGCATTTCAAAGAGCTGCTTGCCGCGCGCGACGTCGGCAGGCTCGAGCGTTTTGCCGTCGGCCGACTTTTCGACCGGGGGAACGAACTTGAACGGTTGGCTTTCCTTCAGCAGGTATTGGCTGATGGCCTGCACTTCGATCGGCTCAAAGCGTTCCGAGTCGATCATGCCGGGGCTTGGCACCATGACGGGCTCGCCCTTATCGTTCTTCACGATGTTGCCGTTTTCGTCGAGCTTTTCGACGTCGACCAAGTGCTTACGCAACCCGAAAAACTGCGGCATCTTCGTCGTCGGCCGGTAGTTCTTCGGGTCCATGATCCAGCTGTAGAGGAACGCCAGGTCGTTTTTCGACGCGACGTAGCGCAGGCTCGGGCCGACCTTGTTGTACTTGCCCGGGATATCGTCGTCGGCGCCGAGGATCGTCACCATCGAGTGCGTCGTCGGGCTTAAGAGCGCGGGGGTCTTGCCGTCGACGCCGCCCGAGGCATCGCGTTGGATCAATTCGGCGAGCAGCTTGCGCGTCGCCGTTTGTTCCGGGTGCATGACCACTTGCTTGGCGAGATCCAAGATGCGGGCCAGGTCGCCGGCGGTCGGCGTCCCCTGCAACTTCGGATCGGCCGCGACTTGGGCAGCCGCCGCGAAGTAGTTGGGCTCCGCGCGAAGGTCCGGACCGCGACGCTTCTTCGGGCCGTCGTAGCCGTTGATTTCGTGGCAGCCGAAGCAGCCGACGTTTTCAATCATTTCATAGCCGGCCACCAACTTCGGCGCGGGCGGATCGGGGAAGCGCTCGCTCGGCTTCAGTTCCGTCATGGCGTAGTGGCACTTCAAGCAATTAGCTTCCTTGAAGCGATCGGGCAACATCGGATAGATCCAGTGATGGTTGTTGAACCAACCATGCTCGCGCTGCCACTCGGCGGCTTGGAGCGGATCGTTCGGCGTGTGCGAGGCCCACTTGAAGGCGGTGGCATTGCCCTGCCCTTCGTGACAGATGGTGCAACCGAATTCGCCGACCTTGTGCGGGCTCATGGAGCCGACGAACAGGTCCAAACGCGGATGCGTGGAGTACGGTTCCGGCACGCCGCGGCGAATGGTCAGCACCAGGGGCTTGCCCCAGGCGACGTTTTGCGCGAGGAACTCGGGGGCTTGCGTCGCATCGACCAGGCGGACGCTGCCCACCTTGACGATGACGTCGCCTGCGCGAAGCCCGGCCTTGATGGCTGCGCCGCCCGGGAAGACGGCCCCGATGGTCACGTCGTTCGGGTTGAAAAGCGGACGCTCCGAGAGGTGCATGCCGTAGAGATTTTGGAGCCGCTCGTTGATCGGCTTCGTGTACTGGTCGGGAGCGGGTTCCGTCTTCGGCGTTTGTACTTCAACGACCATTTCTTCCGCGTGCGGATATGCCGGATTCACGGCCGAGCCGGGGGCCGACTTATCGATGCCTTGATGGCAGGTGACGCAGCGATCGAAACGGGCGACGTTTTGGAAGTTGTTGTTCCACGGCAACTCGGGTAGCCAGACTTGCTGCGGCTTCAGCGGGCCGCCGAAAGCATCGAGAATCGGCAACTCGAGGAGCCACTTGCCGGCGTTCGGCGACTTTTCATAAATGGCCGTCTTCAGGCGGTCGACTTCCGACTCGTGCTTCAAAAGTTCCTTTTGCGCATCGGATTCGGCGGCGTTGAGTTTGGCGAGCTGGTCCTGCAGATCGATGCGGTGAGCTTTGTCGGCCTGGTACTTCAGCGTGAGCGTGTTGTCGACTTCTTCCCGAACGCCGGTGATCTTCTTTTGGATATCGTCGAGGTTTTGCGCGGGCTTCCCTTCATCGACGCCGATGGCGAGCATGCTCAAGTCGACGTCGAGGTCGGCCTTGGTGAACTTCAACTTGCGCTGGGCTTCGTTCTCGATGAACTTGGCCTGATCGACCACGCGTTGCATGGCGAGGAAGAGCTTGCCGCGGCCGGCCGACAATTGTTGCTTACGCGCTTCGACTTGCTTGGCGAGTTCGGCGGGGTCTTGCGAGCTCGGCTGCGGTTGGGCGGCGACTTGTTCGAGCTGTGCGTAGGCCGTTTCGACGGCGTCGAGGTTGTACTTGTTATCGGGCTTCTGTTCGGCGACGCCGAGGAAGCGATCGATATCGGCCTTGGACGGCACTTCGGCTTGCGCGTCGGCGAGCTTCTGCTTGAGTTGGGCGTCTTCGTTTTCGTAGTTGGTCGTCAGCTGCTCGCCGCGGCGCCATTCGAGATAGCGCGATTCGAGGAGGCTGAATTCCTTTTGAAGTCCCTTGGCTTCGCGGTTGTGGTCGGACGCCAGCAACCAGACCGAGACCAAGAGCATGATCAGGGCCGAGGCGCCGAACGCCGCGTGCAAGGTCTTGAGATTACGCCAAGTTTGTTCTGTAGCCGGCATGCCAGGAGGCCTTCCCTACGATCACCGTTTTGGTCGACACGAGCGAACTCAATCCGCGACGGACGACTAGAAGTTCAAGAAATATTCCGGAATGCTGATGATGTACTTCAGGTTCACGGTCCAACGGAGCACCATCTTCAAGGGCAGCGAAATCATGAGGAGCAGCAAGTTCGACATGATCATGAAGCGAATGAGACCCATCTTCGCGAAGAAGCCGCGGAACACCGTGGCCGCGAGAATCGGCGGCAGCAACACGAGATAGGCCAGCGTCAAAATGATGCCGGGGCTTTCGCGCCAGAGGATATAGAGGAACTCCATGCCGGGGCCGCTGCCGGCCGGCGCCTTCGGCATTCCTTGGCCGAGCATGCCGCCCCAGAAGTATTGCGAGAGGTCGACGTTGTTCTGAGCGAGCACCTTGTGCGCGTCCCAATATTCGAACGGCCCGAAGAAGTTCCAGTTGGGGCCGCGGAGGAACGTGCCGAGGATGATGAGCACGATCCAGAGTTCGAAGAAGCCGATTTGGAAGACGATATAGCTGAACTTCCGTTGCGAGATCGTGTAGTAGCCGTTGCCGGCCTTGTTGAAATCGAGAAACGGAATCGCCATCAGGCCGAACACGACGATGCTCGGCAGCACGACGCCGGCGTACCAGGGATCGTAATAGACGAGCATTTCTTGGAGACCGAGGAAGTACCAGGGGGCCTTCGACGGATTGGGCGTTTTCACGCTGCTGGCCGGCTCTTCCAGCGGCGCCTGCAGGGCCAAGGCCCAAACGAGCATGAGCGCGGTCATGGCGACCATGCAGATCATTTCCGTGTAGACCAAGTCCGGCCACACGAGGACCTTTTCGTCTTCGGTCTTTTCGATCGGCGGCAAGCCTTGCGCCATGCGGTCGTCGTTGATCACGGCCTTGTACGTGGCGAGCCAGGTAAAGAAGCCGAGCAAATACACGAGGCCGACGATCGGCACGTTGTCGGGCTTACCGACGATTTCGAAGAAGTTGGCGTCGGTGACGGCCAAGCCCATCGCGAGGAGCGAGAAGTTCAGCAGCAGCCACGCGATCGGCGGCTTTGTCCACCAGCCGCGGAACACGAACAGAAACGCCATGGCGACGAGCGAGCCGACGGTGAGCGTGACCGGGCCGGAAAGTTCGTTAATGACGTGCTTTACCGACTCGGAGAATTCCGGCGGGGAGCCCATCATGGCAAACGGGGCGACGATCAAGAACAGGCCGCCGACGATGAGCCACGCGAAGACGTTGGTGACCGTGATACCGCCGAGTTTGAAGTACGGCTTCGGGCCGTCGCGCCACAGCAAGAGCGCAGCGACCCAATTCATGGCCGCGAGCAAGAGGTAAAAGAACCCCAGCCCCAGCTGGATGCGAGCAAGAAAATCTGCGTGGCTACCGTGCATGATTGTTCGTCTTCGTTTGCCGCCGCGGCCCGCAAGCCGCCGCGAGATCTCCGACCCCAGTCCTGAAACTCCCTACCAACTCGTCCGCTTAGAGCGGACCACTGATGCCGCCGTCTTTGCGAACGCGCCAGAAGTGGATCGCCAAGAGCAATGCGACGGCCAACGGAATGGCGACGCAGTGCAACACGTAAAAGCGGTTCAGCGTTTCTTCGCCGACGAAGCGGGCGCCGAGCAGTGCGAAGCGCGCGTCGGAAGCGTTGGTGATCATATCGATGCCGCCGACGTGCAGAATCTGCTGGCCGGGGCCTTCGTGGCCGAGAAACGGCGTGGCCCGGGCCATGTTGGAACCGACCGTAATAGCCCAAATGGCCAACTGATCCCAGGGCAGCAAGTAGCCCGTGAACGAGAGCAAGAGCGTAAGCAGCAGCAAGATGACGCCGACCACCCAGTTGAACTCGCGCGGCGGTTTGTAACTGCCGGTGAGGAACACGCGATACATGTGGAGCCAAGTGGTGATGACCATCGCGTGGGCGCCCCAGCGATGAAGCTCGCGGAATACGCCGAGGCTCACGACGTCGCGTAAATCTTGAATGTCTTTATAGGCCCACTCGAGCGTGGGCCGGTAATAGAACATGAGGAGGACGCCGGTGAGCGTCTCCACCAGGAACAAGAAGAACGTGACGCCCCCCATGCACCAGGTGTAGCTGAGCGCGATGCCTTGCTTCTTCACCGACACCGGATGCAGGTGCAGGAAGAAGTTCGTGAGCATCACGACGATCCGGTTGCGGCGATCCAGCGGCATCGGGTGCCGAAAGACGCTCTTCCAGATTTGCGAATTACGAATGGTCTCGCCGATGGACATGTGCGGGTCGCAGGTCGCTGGGGAACACGAGGTGGAAATCGAGGACGCTCAGTCAATTCGTCGAACAGTCGGACTTCGTCGAACGGCTAGACGGAATAGAACGATTGCGGATCGCTCCATTGCCCCATTTCTTCGAAGAACAACTTGCTCTTGTCGACTTGGAGCTGACCGTCGTCGGCCAGGGTGATTGCGTAGCGTTCGAGAGGCCGCGGGGCCGGGCCTTCGAAGTTGATGCCGTCTTTGTAGAAGCCCGAGCCGTGGCAGGGGCATTTGAATTTTTGTTCCGCTTCGAGCCAGTTGGGCGTGCAACCGAGGTGCGTGCACACGGTGCGAATCGCGGCGATTTCGAGGTGACCGTTGTATTCGGTGTTGACGATCCACACGCCGAATTGAGCCTTGAACTTCTCTTCGACCTTGCCCGGAGCGAAGTCGCTCGGGAAGCCGACTTTGAACTGGCTCGGCGGCTCGGTGAGGATGTTCGGGTACATGAAGCGCGCGAGACCGAGCGTCCAGAGGCCGCCGGCTAGGGCAAGCGCCGAGTAGCCGAGGCCGAGCATGGAGCCGAACATCACGGTGAGGAAACCGCGGCGATCTTCGGCCGGAGCCCCCTTGGCGGCCTTCGGCATTGCGGCCGCGGGCTTCACCGGCATCGGCGGCGCCACACGCGCCGGCTTCTCATCGGTCGTCGGGTCGGCTTTTTCCTTCGCCGCAGCTTCGGCCTTCGTAATCGGGCCGGGTTTCGCACCTTTGCGAGCCGCAGCCAAGATGCTGGCCGTGTCTTTGGGGCCGCCGACCTTGGGGGCCGCTTCGTTCTTTTCGGCAGCCGCCGGCTTGGGCTTCGGTGCGGCCGGCGCTTCCGGCTTGGGGACCGGGGCTGCTGCGGCGGCGGCTCCGGCCGGCTTTGCGGCGCCTTGTGCACGAGCGGCCGCGAGCATTTCGGCAACGCTCATCTTGCCGCCGGCGGGCTTGGGAGCCGCGGGTTTCGGCGGTGTTTCAGCCGGCGGCGCAGCTTCTGCTGCAACAGGGGCCGGGGCTTCCGCAACCGGAGGCGCAGCTTCCGGCGCGGCGGCGGCAGGTTCGGAGGCGGGCGCCGCTTCACCGGCGGCTTCCGCTTTTTGTTTTCGAGCGAGTGCGAGAATTTCCTGGACGGAAAGCTTCTTCTGCTCTGCCATGTTTAAGTTCAATCCCGCGTTGACGATTCGACATCGTGTCGATCAGCAACAAGTCCTACGTACCGAACGCTAAGCAACACGGCAAAGCCGTTCTTCGCCTGTCGAGCGTGTCGGCGGTTCTGTTTTCAGCGCCGCATCGGCGCTGCATGTCTCATACTTCCGCAAGTCGTTTCGTACGGCCTTCAATCCCTGCCTTGCGAGGTCGCCGACGCTACTCTTCACCCCGCTCAAAATTCGCTCTACGACACTCTCGGAAGCACCGCAAACTGCAGCAATGCCGGCGTGCGCGCAAAGGTCCGGAACGGGAAAGTCGGTTTTTTACCACAAGTCGGAAAAATTGATACCGGCTAGATTGTGACTTTTTTCACAATCCTGTGCAAATTGTTATAGATACAGACGATATTGTCAACCGCGCTCGCTTCCGCACGGTCCTCAGCAAAGGCTCCCTGGACGCGTCGCCGGGCCTGGGAAAGCACATTCTATCGGATGTTGGCCGACACTTCACGAGGCATTTTTTAGCTCGATGTACGATCCGCAACTCTTGGAATCGCTGGTTCGATCTGACCCCGCCGGACGCGGTCTCGCGTCGGCTCGCGACCCTCAGGGGATGCCGCTCTGCGTCGGACATTTGCAGCGTGCAGCGGAGCATTTGGCTCTCCGTGGACATCGCGTAATGATCGTCACAGGCTTTGCCGTCGTCCTCGACGATCGAATAACTGCCGAGACTGACGGTCCGCTCGGCGCCTTATTCTTGGCGTCGATGCTTCAAGCGGCCGGCATGAAGATCAAGTTTGCTACCGATCGCTACGCGGCCGAAATCTTGCGCGCGGGATGCGCAGAGATCGGCCTGTCACAGGCGTCCGTCATTGAATTTTCACAAGCGCCCAGTGACGAATCCGCTCGCAAAGCCGTTGCGGCGTGGCGAAGTGAAAACGCCAATTCTCAAGAGCAATTCTCGCATCTTGTCTTCATCGAACGGGTAGGACCGAGTCACACGATCGAGAGCATCGCCCGCTCGTCGTCGGAAGAACATCGCTCAATAATTACTGCGGAGTTCGAGCGATGCGTGCCTGCACTGGGCCGGGATGTATGCCACAACATGCGAGGTGAATCGATCGACGCTTACTCGGCGCCGCTACACGAATTAATCGAATTAAGCGGCGAGTCGCGAGCAAGTCCGATTCCTCCGTGCACGATCGGCGTCGTTGACGGTGGCAACGAAATCGGCTGCGGCGTCATCGATTGGAACTTGCTGCGCGCCGTTGTCGCGGGAGACGTGTCGGCGCGTATTGCGTGTCGCATCGCCACCGACTACACGATTCCCGCCGGCGTAAGCAACTGGGGCGCCTACGCGCTGGGGGCGGCCGTCGTTTCGCGGCGGGCTTCACGACGACCTGAAGCGCCGATGGCCCTCGCCGATTGGACGACGGACAAACACCGGAATTTGCTCAGAGCGTTGGTCGCGGCCGGAGCCGTAGACGGAGTGACGAAGCGCGCCGCAGCGACGGTCGACGGAATATCGCTCGACCTGTATTTAGCCCAATTTGAGCGGATTAAAGCCGCGGCCGTGTGAACTTGCCGCCATACGGCATCCTTGTGAGCGACGGCGCGCCTCCGTACAATTTCCAGGCTCGGCAATTCGTTGGATTCGTGTAGGGAAGGATCGGCTGTTATGAAGGTCTTGGTCATCGGTAGCGGCGGTCGCGAGCACGCCCTGGCGTGGAAATTAGCGCAAAGCCCGAAGGTCACCAAGGTCTTCTGTGCGCCCGGGAATACGGGCACGGCTCTCGTCGGCCAAAACGTGCAAATCGAGTCGACCGAGTTCGCTAAGCTCATTCGCTTTGCCAAAGAGAACGATGTGGCTCTGACGGTCGTCGGCCCCGAGACGCCGCTCGTGTTCGAAATGACGAAGGCCGAATTCCTCAAAGAGAAACTCGGGCCCAACAGCGACCAGATCCCGCCGGTGCTCGGCATCGTCGATGCCTTCATCTGGGCCGGTCTGAAGATCTTTGGCCCGACCCGCGCTGCGGCCGAACTCGAAGGAAGCAAAGTCTTCTGCAAAGACTTGCTCCGTAACGCCGACGTTCCGACGGCCGACTATCGCGTGTTTCGCAGCGTCGATCGAGCCGTAACATTTTTGCGCGAGCGCGAAGACGTGCCGGTCGTCGTGAAGGCCGACGGCCTCGCGGCGGGTAAAGGAGTCATCGTTTGTTCCGGCCGGGCGGAAGCGCTCGATGCCGTGGAACGGATCGGTCGTCAGTTGGAATTCGGCGATGCCGGAAAACAACTGGTGATCGAAGAGCGACTCGACGGCCGAGAAGCGAGCGTGCTGGCGATTACCGACGGTCAGACGATTATCGCCTTGCCGGCGGCGCAAGATCACAAGCGCGCGTTCGACGGCGACACCGGCCCGAACACCGGCGGTATGGGCGCTTACTCCCCTGCTCCGCTCGTGACGCCGGAAATGATGAGCTGGATCGAAGAGCACGTGCTCGTGCCCACGGTGCACGCGATGAAGCGGGCGCGACGTCCGTTTCGCGGCGTGCTCTACGCGGGCCTGATGATTACGAACCAAGGGCCGAAGGTGCTTGAATACAACGTGCGCTTCGGCGATCCGGAATGTCAGCCGCTGATGATGCGTTTGAAGAGCGATCTGTTCGAGTTGCTCCTGGCTACGGCCGAAGGGCGTCTCGATTCGATCGAACCGCCGGTGTGGGACGATCGGCCGAGCGTCTGCGTGGTAATGGCCAGCGAAGGGTATCCCGGCAAGTATGCGAAGGGGAAGCCGATTCGCGGGCTCGACGAAGCAGCCAAGGTGGCCGATTGCCAAGTGTTTCACGCGGGAACGGCGTTCGGCGCCGACGGCCAAGTGCTCACCGACGGCGGACGCGTGCTTGGCGTGACTGCCGTAGGCAACTCCATTCCCGCCGCGAAACTGCAGGCCTACACGGCCGTGAAAGCCATTCGCTGGGACGGCGCTTGGTGCCGCAAGGACATCTCGGACAAGGCCGGAAGTTAGGTACTTGCCGGCTTCGAAGTCAGGTTTAAATCCTTGGCGAGCGCGGTCGCGATTTCGGCACGCCAGTGCTCGACGTCGAGTTCGGTCGTCGGGTCGGCGTACATCACGGGCAAGGCCGCGCCTGCCAGCGCCGCTTGAAGCAAGCGATCCGGCTCCTGAACGGCCTGCCCTGGCGACGGCACGGCTGCAAGTCTTTGTACGACGACCAAAGGCCGTGTCTCTCCGTCGCAAATGACGAAGTCGACGAAGCGTTGGCGAAGTCGCGTCTGTTCCGGAGTGCGGCGTGAAGGATCGTCGGCCGTGGCGACGATGCTGCGCAAAGCGACGCGAGGAAATACTCGCAGCGGTCGCGGCGCGGCATGTTCTAAGACGTCGAAGAGTCGACTCGCGTCGGCGTCCAGCACAAACTCCTGTCGGCGAAAGCTATCAGCGGGCGGCAACGTCTGCTGTTCGGCGACCGACAACGCCGCCGCTGCCACGCGGGCTTCGGCGCCGTCGTCTTGTCCCAGTCGTCGTCGACGTTTTGTTTTCGGAGGACTGAAGATATTGGGAGCGAGGAACAGTATCGCGGCGATTCCCAACGCCGCGGCGATGAGCAGCGTGGTCGTCAGGGGCGTGAGAAAACCATCCATGAAGTACCGCCGAGCGAACGTCCGCCGGCCGCCGATGTCGAGTAAGTTGCTTCAGGCCATGCGATACGACGCAGACCTGATGCTACCTTCGCAATATGCGGCACACAAATTGACCGCCGACGTGGGGGCTAAGGCGCGCGCGGATTCGGATCGGCCACGGCGATGCGATGGAAGCCATTACGATGCGGTTAGTGCGCGGTTTTCAACCACTTCTGCACGCGGCGACGGAACTCGAAGATTTGCTTCATACCGACGACGCGATCGTACCAATGTTCGAAGATGTCGCTCCGCGAACTGCGCTGGTGGGCCAGACTGGGGGCCGCCAAGAGCGTGACGACGTCGGAGTTTTGCATGCGGAACATGTTCAAAGCGCCGTCGTAATGCTGCGGACCGCCGTCGGGGTGGCCTGCCGGACGGGATGTTACCGCTTCGAGAAACTCGACGAGCCGCGGCAGCGCTCGGCCATGGACGGCGTAGCAATGCGATTGCTGGAACGGACGAACATGGGCGACCCAGGTTCCCGAGGCGGCATCGTTCAACGTTTCCGGATGCCCGAGGTAACAGAGATCCCACTCGCGGTCGGCCAGTTGTTCCAGAAGCGCGCTGCGAATGGCCGTCGGTCGGGGTGTGAAGTCGCAATCGTCTTCCAGAATGAGAATGCTTTCGAGACCGTCGGTCGCCGCCTCGCGCAGGATCTCCAGATGACTTTGAAAGCAGCCCCGAGCGCCGAGGCTCGGCCAGTCGCCGACTTCGCTCGGTCGCGCGGCGGCGAAGAAGCGGATACGCGGGTCGCTCGGGTCGGCGCCGACGGCGCGCAGTTGCTGTTCCATTTCTCGACGACGATCGGTGCGCTCCGGCAAGTTGACGACGACGATCCGTTGAAATCCGTCGAGCAGCAGCGACGAAGGAGCTTCCAGCAACATGATGCGAGTTTCCGAGTGTGTCTTGGCGCAAGGGCGCGGCGCGATGGTCCTGTTATTTGAGCCTGTACCGCGGGCCGTAGAGTGTCGAGGAAATACCCGGCATCGGGAGCAAAACCGGATGCGTCCGGCGTCGAGCGTAACGGAAGTACCGAATGTGCGGGCCGGAGATCGGGCGCCGATTTCTAGTCGTCGGCGTCTTTGTCTTCGACGTCGTCGCCGTAGCCCGGCGGGAAGATGTCGCCCCAGGGCGAATTGGGCGCTGCTTCGTCGTCGCCCACCAAGCGACGGAGCCAAAACTCCACCTCGGCATCGTTGACCGCGGCGCCGGGTTTCGAAGGGTCTTCCAAAGATGCGGTCCCGCGGTTCGTGCGCTTGCGGAGAGCGGTGTCGTACCAGACGTCGCTATCGACGGCCGTGGCCTTGCGACGCCGCGCGGCGCGCTGGACGCGATGGTCGCTGGAAACCACGGTGAGTCGTCGCGGCGTGTTGTTCGTCGCGATCAGTTCTTCGAGAAGTTCATCGGCGTCGGAGTAGCCCTTGGCAAAGCGAATCGTGACGCCGTCGATGAACAGCGTATGCGGCAAGCCGGGCGGAGCGCCGGCCGCATCAAAGACGACGACCGCCGAACTCTTGTCGCCGACTTCGAGCGTGCTTGCTACGAACTGAATGAGCGCCGCGCGCGAACGTTCGAGTCCTCCCGCGCCGCGACCCGGCGGGCCGACAATGCCGGCCGCGTACATCAGGTTGTAGCCGTCGATGAGGAGTCGCATGGGTCGCCAAGCGTCAGCGGCGGGGGACTGTGTTGGAGATAGAAAGGGTGGTGTTACGGTCTTGGTCGCAATTACGCCACCTGGTCGCTTTTCGTCAACTTAGCAATTCGAGGTCGCGAATTCTTCGCAGGAATACGCAACTTGCCGCCCGAAAGCCGATTTCAGGGTGAATTTGGCTCAGCGGGCAATGCCGGTTGTTGTCCGTGTGCAGGCATAAGATATAGTTGGAAGCAGAGGGAAACCTACGCTCTTTGGAAGGAATGTTCGCCATGAAGACCACATCACTGGCTCTTGCTCTGTTGCTCACGGTCGGCAGCGCCGCATCGGGCGCCGATTGGGTGTTGGCGCCGAGCACGACGGTGCAGCAACGCACCGTGTACTATTCCGCGCCGACCGCCGTCGCCACGCCGGTGACGAGCTATTACGCTCCAGCGGCGGCTACGCCCGTCACGTCGTATTACCCACCGGCGAATGTCACCTCGTATTATGGCTCGACGGTTGTGACGCCAAGCGCCGTGCCGGTGACGAGCTATTACGCCCCGAGCGTTGCGGTGCCGGTGACGAGCTATTACGCGCCGACCACGGCCTACTACGCGCCCACGGCCGCTTACTACGCGCCGACCACGGCGTATTATGCGCCGACGGTTGTGGCTCGTCCGGGCGTCGTGCGTTCGAAGGTCTATTATCCGTACGAACCGGTTCGCAATTTCTTCAAAGCCGTAACGCCGTAAAGCGCGTTGCGAAGCTCGTCTCGATTCGAAACGAACCGGAAAGGGGAGCCGACACAGATGCGGCTCCCCTTTTCGTTTGTTTTTGCACATCGCGTGATTGCGGCAGCGCGAGCAGGATAATGTGCTGTAACGCCCGTATTGAAGTTCAAAGTCGCATCGGAATTGTTTGACGCGACACGCCGTTGGCACATAATGGCAGGTCTTCCGACGAACGTCGATTTCTAACCCTCGAAACAGGGGCGTTCGGGGTGCGGCGCGGGCTCTTTGGAGTCGCACGAGAACGCATGGCTGCGAGCTTCGATTTCGGTTCGAGGACCCTCTGTGATCATTAAGAACTTTGGATGGCGTCTGTCCCTGCCGATTCTCATTTTCGGGACGATGATTCTCATCGTCGGGGCGCTCGCCGCGGTGTATGTGCACCGGGAATACCAGCGGCGATCCGACTACGTAGCACGTCAGTTCGCGGGACTGAGCGCTCTGCAAAACCTCTTCGTGGCCGAGCGCGACGTCCGCTATTATCTGCGTGAATTTTTGCTGCGCGGCGATGCCACGCAAATCGATGCGGCGCGAGAACTTCGCAACGCTTCGGAACAATTCACGGACGATGCCGAGTTGTTGGTCGTCACCGATACCGGAAAAGAACTCATTCGCAGGATTCGTGAAGGGGAGACGCTCGTTCAGCGAGGCTTTGAAGACCTCGACGAAGGCACGTTGCCCGCCAAACGACAGAAGGTCATTGAGCTCTTGGATGTTTTGGAAACGCGGCTCATTGCTCCGACGCGCGAGTACTTCGACCTCAAGCAGCAGTACATGGGAGAGGGACTTGTTCGGACCGAACAGTTTGCTCAGTTGCTCGTGTTGACCATGACGTTTTTGGGGTTGTGCGGCGCGACCTCCGGCGTGCTCTACGGGCTGGCGGTGGCGCGGGGGATCGGGCGCTCGCTCGTACAACTCAGCGTGCCGATTCGAAATGCCGCCGGGCAACTGAGCGAAGTTGCCGGACCGTTGACGATTCAAACGCATTGGCGTTTTGAGGAACTGCCAGACGTGGTCGGACAAATGGCCGAGCAGATCGGCGACGTCATCGAACAGATGCGCGCCTCGCAACGCCGGGCCGAGCGTTCGGAGCAATTGGCGGCCGCCGGCCAACTGGCGGCGGGCATGGCTCATGAGTTGCGCAATCCGCTTACATCGATGAAGCTGCTCGTACAGGCTTCACAACAGGCGGACGACGGCGGACAGATGAAGCCCCGCGATCTCGAGATCTTGGCGGAAGAGATCGAACGGCTCGAGCGCGTGGTGACGACCATTCTCGAATATGCGCGCCCTCCGCAAGCGAAGTTCTCGGAAACGGATCTGACCGAAGTCGTCGGTAAGTGCGTCGAACTGATGTCCGACCGCTATCGCAGGCGCGCGGTTCAATTGAAGTTCGAGGAGGCCGGAGGCGCGCATATCGTGCAAGGAGATCGTTCGCAGCTGCGGCAAGTCGTCTTAAACGTGCTATTGAATGCGTTGGATGCGTCGACGGCCGGACAGGAAGTCGTCGTTCGCTTTTCCAATCCGATCGGTCAGGGCGTCGGGCGACCGTCGGCAGAGCGCTGCGAAGTCATCGAAGTTCTCGACAAAGGGCCCGGGCTACCTCCGAATCCGGAAATTGACATCTTCGAGCCGTTCGTCAGCACGAAAGATACCGGTCTGGGGCTCGGGCTCTCGATTTCCCGTCAGATCGCCGAAGCACACGGCGGCGCGCTTGTCGCAAGTAATCGACCCGAAGGAGGAGCCGTATTTCGGTTGCGGCTGCCCGTCGAGGGGGCGATTGCGCGTTCGGAGCCGTGTTCGGCGCTGCTGGAGCAAGCCTAGCGAGGCTGCTCGACAAAAATATCCAACGCGCATCGCAACGACGGCGTTCCGAAGCTTTGAATAGACGACCTAGGTACGACGCATGTCATTGCTGCTGATCGTGGACGACGAGCCGAACATTCGCTACTCGCTCGAGGCGAGTCTCCGTTCGCAGTTTACGGAGATTATTACCGCCGACTCCGTAGCGGGCGCCATAGAAGCCGTGCGCACGCGTCGCCCCGACGTCGTGCTGCTCGACGTCCATCTGCCCGACGGCTCGGGCCTCGACGCGTTTCACGACATGCGGCGGCTCGATCCTCGGCTTCCCGTGGTCATCATCACGGCATTTTCGACTACCCAAACGGCGATCGAGGCGACGAAGCAAGGAGCGTTCGACTACTTGGTGAAGCCGGTTGAGCTGAGAGTGTTGACCGATACCGCTCGACGCGCATTGGACTTGAGCCGGCTCAACAAGGTCGCGGTGTCGTTCGATCAAGCGTGGCTCTCGGCCGACGTTGATCCGCTCATTGGTCGCTCGCCGGCGATGCAGACCGTCTATAAGGCGATCGGTCGCGTGGCGCCGCAGGACGTCACCGTGCTCATTCAAGGGGAAAGCGGCACCGGTAAAGAGCTGGTTGCGCGCGCCATCTATCAACACAGCCGTCGAAACCATTTGCCGTTTCTGGCCATGAACGTCGCGGCAATTCCCGATGCGCTCCTCGAAAGCGAGATGTTCGGGCACGAACGGGGCGCCTTTACGGGGGCGGAACGAACGCGAATCGGCAAGTTCGAACAAGCCGACGGCGGCACGCTGTTCCTCGACGAAATCGGCGATATGAGCACCGCGACGCAGGCCAAACTCCTCCGCGTCCTGCAAGAGCGAACGTTTGAGCGCGTGGGAGGGAATGAAACCCTCACGTCCGACGTCCGGCTCATCGCGGCGACCAACAAGGAGTTGGAAGAGTCCGTAGAAAAGGGAGCGTTTCGCCGCGATTTGTTTTATCGGCTGAATGTCTTCATCATTCGCCTGCCGGCGCTGCGCGAGCGGCTCGACGACTTGCCGTTGCTCGTCGATTATTTCATTCGCACCTTCAATCGCGAGTTGGGGCGTACGATCCATCGCGTTGATTCCGAGACATTGCGGATGCTGCAGCGCCACGACTGGCCCGGCAACGTACGTGAGCTACAGAGCGCCGTCAAAAGCGCCATCGTACACGCGTCCGGCGAAGTGCTGACGATGGATTGCTTCCCGGAGTCCTGCCGGTCGTCGGCCGACGCCGGACTCCCCGACGATGGCGCGGCGGGAGCGCCGGAATCGAGCCTCGACGTAGCGGCGCTTGTCGATCGGTTGTACGAAGAAGGGCATCAAGATATCTATCGCTACGTCCATGCGGAGGCGGATCGATTGCTCGTCGATGCGGTTTTGCGCAAGACGCAGGGAAATCAGCTGCTCGCGGCCGAGCTACTCGGCATTTCCCGAACCACGCTCCGTGCAAAACTCCGCTCGCTCGGCTTCTCCATCGAGAAGCATCTCACGCCAGATTCTGGTCACGATGAGAAATCGGTGGCCGGCGACGCGGGCTGATTGTGTGCGTTATCGCACACGCCAGTAGGGGGTTATTTCTTTTCTCCCATAATCGCGACGTTCTGCGTATTCAAAACCTTTGGGTTTTGTGATCGAGCACGGCATGTACTTTGCCTTTAGTTCGGGGCGGCGAGTTCGTTTTCGCCGATGTTCCCCGGAATCGTCCCTCCGTGCATGGAGTGTTCGTGGCAGCGAAAGCGAATTCATCAGGAAAGCCCGGCGGTTCCAAAGGTCGACGCATTCAGGTGCGCGCACAGCAGCAACTCACCATGTTGGAGCGGCTTTATCTTCTGCTGCAAAGCAGTCCCGTGGCGAGATTTTTCGGAGTCGTGTTGCTCTCGATTCCCGCCCTTTTTGTGCTCTGTTTGTTTTGGTGGAACATCCGGTCCGACGCCGACTCCGTGCTGAACTCCTCCGGGAATCCGGCCGCAAGAGGAGCCGCCAACTCCGGAGCGGTGGAACGGAAAGACGCGAGCACAAAGTTCCTTTCCGAGTTTGAACGCCAAGACGGGATGATTCTCGGCTGCAACGAACTCGTCGAATTCCACCCGCGCGTCATGGTCGATATGGTTCGCGCTCTCCACGGCAAAGTGGAAGTTTATGGCTTAGTCAACGATTCGGCCCAACGTCAGAAAGTAGTCTCGTTGTTGGAACAGAACGGGTTACCTAACGACGCCGTGCAATTCGCGGAGATTCCGGCCTACGGCATGTGGGTTCGCGATTTCGGCCCAAAGTTTCTCCGTAACGATCTCGGCGGATTGACGATGCTCGACTTCGCTTATTTGGATCGTCCGGCCACCGACGGCACGATTCGTTCCGACGACGACAAAGTTCCCCAGCAATTGGCGAAAATGTTCCGTACGAGCGTCGTCTCCGTGCCGCTTTCGATGGAAGGCGGTAATCTTCTCACCAACGGTTTCGGCGTGTGCATAAGCACTTCGCAGATCGTCGTCGAGAACTCCCATCGCAACTACGGTATGCAAGAAGTCGCTCGTATCTTGCGAGACTATTTCGGTCAGGAGAAATGGGCTTCGCTGGAGCATCTTCCGGTCGATAACACGCGTCATGCGGATACCTACGTGATGTTTACTTCGCCGGATACCGTCGTCGTGGCCTCGTGCGATCCGAAGGAAGACGCCGCCTCGGCGGCCGTTATGAATAAGGCGGCCGAACAGATCGCCAAAATCAACTTTTTGGGAAAGCCGATGCGCGTCGTGCGTGTTCCGATGACTCTTAAGGGCGATGACGTCGTTCGCACGTATACGAATGTCGTGTTCGCCAACGGCGTGCTGCTGGTGCCTCAATACGCCGACGCCGGCCCGGGCATGAACGAGCAGGCTTTGAAGATCTTTCGCGAAACGATGCCCGGTTGGAATGTCGTGGGAATCGAATGCTTGAGCGTGGCCCGCAAAGGAGGCTCGCTCCATTGCATCACGTGCAATGTGCCTTCGCCGAGCTTGGTGCCGTTGGACCTGGCGAAGTAATTCGCTCGAATCCCGAGCTTCTACGAACGACCTTAGCCGCCACGCGACGAGTTGTGTCGCGGCCCGTGGAAGTTCCGCTTGCCGACCTTAGACGCTGTCTGCGTCCTAAGGCCCCTAGAGTAGCTTTCTAAGTTGCTTTAGCGAGGCTTTCGCTTCGCCACCGCGGCCTTGGCAGGCGCCTTCTTTTCCGCAGGCTTCTTGGCGGCAGGCGGCGCGGCCTTTTTCGAGGGAGTGACGGGAGCAGAGGCCTTTTCCGGCTTCTTCGGTGCAGGTACGGCACTCTTTCCCTTGGCTTCCGGCTTGTGTTTCGGGTCCGGTTTCGCTTCCGGCTTCCCGCCCTTACCGGCGACGGCTGCGGGAGCGACAGGTGCCGGCTCCGGCTTCTTCTCGGCCGGTTTGACGCCGCGCTTCGGCAAACGGCTCTTCGCGTCGGAATCGACTTCAAGCAGGATTTTATGCAGATTCGTCGAGTAGGGATTTGCCGTGTAGTCGATGGAGAGCTGGTGCAGGAGCGAACCGAACTCCAGCCCCTTATTCTTCGGAATGGCTCGCTCCATGCCGGTGCAACCGGTCTTCGCCGTGTCCTTCTCGCCCATGAGCCCCAGCACTTGCAGTGCGCCGACGGCGCCGTCGTCGAGCGGAACCGAGTGGCCGCCGAGCGATGTTTGGGTGATGTAGCTCACCACGAACGGCGAGGCGCCGTCATACGATTCAAACTTCTGAACGGCCTGGCCCAGGTTAAGCTTTTTCATCGGCTCGATGTCGAAGGAATAGTTCGCTTCAAACACCGATTGCAAGCAGCGACGCAGCCGCGCCGCCGAAGCTTGCGGGTCGGGAAGTTGCTTCATCACTTCCGCAATTTCCTTAACCGTGCTTACGCGGACTTCGTTCCAATCGAAGTAGGTTTTCGATACGGCTTCAAACGCCTGCTCGGCCGCGTCGTACGGCGAGTTCTCCAAGCAGCATGCGAACAGCAGGTTCTCCAGCAACGTCCGGCCGGGAACAGGCAGGACCGGTTCGTAGTGCTTCTTCAGGACCTTGTGCAGTTTCGTCAGGAGTGCAGCGCGATTGATGGCGGCCATGTTCGAAATCGAAATGTGGTGATTGCTTACTTAAATTGAGTGTTCGTTCGGAGCCGAGTCGACCTACGAACTCGCGTCCGGTCGTTCGTTCGTCGCGTCAGCTTCGTCGCTTTCTTCATCGTCGAAGTGCGACGCGTCGGCGTCCCCTTCGGCTTCCGCGTCTTCCAATTCTTCGTCTTCGTCGCTCGTATCCGAATCGGTCGGCAGTACGCGGCGGAGAATTTGGTCGATCTGCTGCAGGTTCTTCGCCCCTTCGTCCAGCAAAAACTCCAGCCGGGGCGTATAGCGCGTATCGATCCGTTCCGCGATCTTGGCCTGCAGGAATCCTGCGGCGTTTTGCAAACCCCGCAACGACAGGCGTTGCTGAGTTTCTTCCCCCATGATCGTGACGTAGACCTTGGCCTGCTTCATGTCGGGAAGCACTTCCACCTTCGTCACGGTCACGTACTTCACGCGCGGATCCCGCAACTCCGTCAAAATCGCCATGCTGACGACTTCGCGAATGGCTTGAGCGGCTTTAAGCAGGCGGCGTGAGGTCATGAGGCGTCAACGGGAGAAGGAAGCGGCGAACGGCAAATACGGACGGGTCGAAAGCGAGGCGCGAAGCGCTCGCCTTACAGGGTGCGAGCGACTTCCTCGACCTTATAGGCTTCGAGAATGTCCCCTTCCTTCACATCGTTGAAGCCGGAAAGCTTGATGCCGCACTCCATGCCTTCGCGCACTTCGCGGGCATCGTCTTTCTCACGCTTCAGCGTGTCGAGTGCGTATTCGCCCAGGATGCGGCTGTCCCGAATAATGCGAATGCGGCAGTTGCGTTCGATCGTCCCTTGCAGCACGCGGCAACCTGCGACGGTGCCGACGCGGCTGATGGTGAACGACTTCTGAACCAAGGCCCGACCGAGGTCGATCTCGCGCTTCTCCGGCTTCAACATGCCCTCGAGCGCGAGCTTCAGGTCGTCGGTGACTTGATAAATGATGTCGTAACGGCGGATCTGCACTCCCTTCGCGTCGGCGAGCATACGGGCCTTTTCGTCCGGCACCACGTTGAACGCGATGATGATCGCATCCGACGCGTCGGCCAAATGGACGTCGGCCTCGGAAACGCCGCCGACCGTCGCTTGCAGAACCTTGACTTGCACTTCGGGATGCTGCAGTTTGCCGAGTTCCTTTTGGATGGCTTCGATCGAGCCGCGGACGTCGGAACGCAGGATCAAGTTGAGCGTCTGCACCCCTTCGCCGCTGAGCTTGTCGAACAAAGTTTCAAGCGTGACGTGCGTAGGACCGCCGGTGAGCGACGTCGAACGTTGCTGAGCCGCGCGCTTAGCGGCAATTTCACGAGCTTTGGCGATGTCGTCGACCACGTAGAAGTGATCGCCGGCGTTGGGCGCAATGTCGAGGCCCGTAACGGTCACCGGCATCGAGGGGCCGGCTTCCTTCAACTCTTGTCGAGTATGGAGCGTGTCGTACATCGCTTTGACGCGGCCATGCGCAGCGCCGCAAACGACAATGTCGCCGACCTTGAGCGTACCCTTTTGCACGATGCACTTGGCCGAAACGCCGCGCCCTTCGCTCATATCGGCTTCCAAGCAGGTGCCGTTGGCGTCACGATTCGGGTTGGCCTTGAGTTCGTGGAGGTCGGCGATCGTAAGCAATGTTTCGAGCAATTCGGGCAAGCCTTGACCCGTGTGGGCGCTACAGCGAACGAGTTCGGTTTCGCCGCCCCACTCCGTCGGTTGCAAACCTGCGGTTACGAGTTGCGAGAAAATGCGATCGTAGTTAATGCCCGGCAAGTCGGTTTTGTTCAAAGCGATGACGATCGGCACACCCGCCGCGCGGGCGTGGCTGATGGCTTCTTCGGTCTGCGGCATGACCCCGTCGTCGGCGGCGACGACGAGTACGGCGATGTCGGTAACGTTGGCGCCGCGAGCACGCATTTCCGTGAACGCTTCGTGGCCCGGCGTATCGACGAACGTAATCGGACGGCCGTCCTTCTCAATGCGGTAGGCGCGGATGTGCTGGGTGATGCCGCCGCTTTCGCCGGCGACGACGTTCAAGCCGATCAGCTTATCGAGCAAAGATGTTTTGCCGTGGTCGACGTGACCGAGGAACGTAACCACCGGAGCACGCGGCTGGAGCGACTCTGGCGAGTCTTCCGCGGCGTCCATTTCGGCGAGCATCGTCGCTTCCACGTCTTCCGGCTGCTTCAAATCGATTTCCAAGCCGAATTCCACAGCCAAAAGCTCGACTGTTTCGGCGCTGAGTTGCGAGTTGATATTGCCGGGCAGGCCCAGTTGCAACAACTTCATCAGCACCTGCGGCGCGCGAACGCCGAGAGCTTCCGAGAGGCTTCGAACCGTGCAGGGCATTTCCACGACGACTTTTCCTTTGCGCGGAGCGGCGGTGTTAGCGCCGGTCCCCGTCAGCTTGGTTCTGCGAACGTGGTGGATCCGCTTCGGTTGCGGCACGTCCTCTTCGAGGCCCGTAACGGCATTGATGCGGCGCAACGGCACGTCGTCGGTCTTCTTTTTCCGACCGAGTTGGCGTTGTTCACGGAGCGTGAGGGCGTCGTTGCCTTTGCCTGCGGTTCCGCCTGCGGCACGGCGCGTTCGTTCGCGAGCGAGTTCTTCCGCCGATAGCGGCACTGCGGGAACGCCCGGCCGACCCGGACTGCGCGTCACCGGACCGCGGCCCGGCGTCTTGGCTTGTTGTTCGGCGTCGAGTTCCGCCTTACGGCGATCCTCGTGCTTTTTCAAATGCGCCTGCAACGGCTTGCCGCCGACCTTCGACGCCCGAATGGCGTCGATCGGTAGCTTCAAGTCCGGCTTTTGCGGGGCGGGCTCGTTGGATGCCGCGGCAGCGCGCGGCTGTTCCACCGTCGGCATGCGACCAACACGAATCGCCGGCGAACGGGGCTTCGGCTCGGCCGACTTCTTTGAGCCGTCACCTTTATCGCGTTCGACGCGCGACGAGAGGATCGGCATCCGTCCAGCCGTGCCGCCGGGACCCATGTAGTCTTCGCGACGCATCCCTTGCGGTTCCGTCGGCGGCGCTTGTGCGGCGATTGCAGGAGGCGCGGGGGGCGCTGCCGGAGCGCTTTCCACGACCGGCGGCGCGACAACTTCCGGCACCGTAACTACTTCCGGAGCTTCCACGGGCGCTTGCGGCGCCGCCTTCGGGGCGGAAGGTACTTTCAGTACCGGGGGTTTCCCGGTAATGGACGGGATGACGGGCGGGATCGGAGCCCGAAGAGGGGCCGTGAGAGTAGCCGAAGCGGCTGTCGCGGCGGCCACGGAGGGAGGTGCGGCCGACGCTTTTGCGCCACCACCGCCGGCCATGAAGGCCTTGACCTTGGCGACTTCTTCGTCGGTGAGGCTGGCCAATGCCGAGCCCTTCCCGCCGACGCCTGCTCTAGTGCAGATGTCTACTAGGACTTTGCTGTCCAGTTTCAGTTCTTTGGCTAACGAATAAATCCGAACGACCAAGCGGCTTTCTCCCTCGGAAGCGCAGCGCTGCGAACCTCGCAGGCCCTGCTTCCAAACTCAATGAATTCTGTCTCGGGCTTCGGTGTATCGAGCGACTTGTCATAAGTCGCACCGGATTTTGCCGTAGCCAATGTTCCGACTCGTCTCTGTCACTAATGTCTTGCTCACGACGTCGACTCGCTCGCACCGGCTCCGCTGGCGCTTTCGGCGCTCGCGTCCTGAGCCTGCGTTTCGACCGCCGTATTCTGTTCGGCAGCCGCCTTCTCGGCAGCTTCCTTGGCATCGATCTCCGCCGTGACGGCGTCGATTCGTTGTTGTTCGCGTTGCCGACGACGTTCTTCCGCCGCCGCCACTTCCGCCTCTTGAGCCCGCGATTCGGCTTGCGTGGTGATGCTTTCCACCTGTTCTTCCGTCAGCCCGCTCATTTCCATCAGCGAATCGGGCTCGATGATGGAAAGATCGTCGTACGACAAGAAGCCTTCGCCGACGAGCTTTTCGGCCAACGATTCGTCGACACCTTCGATCGTGCAGAAACCGCCGACGGCGCGCTCGATTTGCTCGTCGAGCTCTTCACGGGTCATGATCTCGATATCCCAGCCGCAAAGCTTGCTGGCCAATCGCACATTTTGCCCGCGGCGACCGATGGCCAACGAGAGCTGGTCTTCGCGCACCAGCACAATGGCGCGGCCGAGCATCGAGCAGAGGATCACCTCTTCGACTTCGGCGGGCTGCAAAGCGTTGGGGATGAGCACCTGCATGTCGTCGCTATAGCGGACGATGTCGATGCGTTCGCCGGCGAGCTCGTCGACGATGTTCTTAATGCGGTTGCCGCGTACGCCGACGCAAGCGCCGACGCAGTCGACCCGTTGATCGCTCGAGCTGACGGCCACTTTCGTGCGGTAGCCCGGCTCGCGCGCCATGGCTTTGATTTCAATGACGCCGTCGCCGATTTCCGGGATTTCTTGCTCAAAGAGCCGGCCTACCAGCGCCGCGCGGGTACGGCTGAGGATGACTTTCACACGGCTGCCGGCCTTGCGCACTTCGCACACCGTGGCGCGGACGCGCTCGTTCGGATGGTGCGATTCGCCGGGGATTTGCTCGCTGCGCGGCAGGATGGCTTCGCAGTTGGGCAGCGTAACCGTGGCCGTGCCGTTTTCGTAGCGCTGCACGATGCCGGTGACGAGCTGACCGATTTCGCGGTCGTATTCGTTGTAGAGCGCGTCTCGTTCGGCCTCGCGGACCTTTTGGATGATGACTTGTTTGGCGGTTTGAGCGCCGATGCGGCCGACCGTCTCTTCTTGGTCGAGCAGTTCGCCGTTGTGCGTAGCGGAGATCGAACCGTCTTGCCGGTTGATCGTGACGGTGATCTCTTCGTTTTCGCCGTAGTGCTTCTTGGCGGCGGAGACCAGCGCGGACTCAATCGCTTGAAATACGACCTCTTTGTCGATGTTCTTTTCGCGATGGATCGCGTCGATGATTCGCAAAAGTTCTTGAGTATTCATCATCCACTCACTTACGCCCGCAACGGGCTTCTGAAAACCGAATTGTCGAATTGTGATACTTCGCAGCCGTTTTGCTTGTCGGAAAAGCTCCTGGTTTGAGACGACAAATCTTCCCCACGTGCTCAGCGGCACGGCTTCGCAATCGGCTAGCGCCGGTGGCGAGGTTGACGTCGACGCGTACCGAACCATTTCGACCGGGGCTCCCCAAAAGGAGTTGCAAACTCCTACGGACAAGCGCCCAGGTGAGGCAAATCGCGCCATAAACACGGCTTGCCGCACCCGCCGACTACAGAAAATACCGCTCCCGACGGAGGCTGCGAACAGCACAACCCCGGAGCGGACCATCTGCGCCGAACTGGTAACCTGTCTTTGTACCCTTAGAAACCCCCGCCTGTCGACCTGCAAAGTCTGATTTGCCGAGCGAAATCTCAGGATATTTTAGGGGGTTACGAGGTTCGAGGCCAATCACGACCGATGGCTGTCCCGAACGTCGTTCCCGTTCCAGGTTTTCCACCACAAGTTGGGAGCGGCGCCCTGGCTAGGACACCGCCAAACCCAAGCCCCGTCGAACCTCGGCCATGGTCTCGCGCTGGCGTTGCTTTACATACTCGCCGGCCTTCCGCGTCCGCTCCATCGTTGCATCGCGGTCCTTTACCAGCGAGAGCACGGTTTCCGGCAGTCGGGCCGTTTGCTCGGGCCGGTCCATATCGAAGAGCCAATCCTCTAGGCCGATGTCCCGCCACATGAAGCCCTTGCTGGTCTGCTCTTCGAACCGGCCGACGATCGCCGGCACCCCGTTGCCGATGCACATGATCGGCGTATGCATCTCCAGCCCGAACATCCCCTCGCTCTTCACATAAGTGCTCAGAGCTTCGTCGGTCAGCCAGTAGTTCTCCCGCCAGACGCACTTCTTTTGCACGTCCCCCGAGAGCTTGTCGTAAAGCATCTCCTTGCCTACGGCCATCTGCGTCTGGTCCTCAGGGCAGATGAGTACCTTGTGGTCGGTCTCCCGCGTCACCAACTCAATGGCGGCCCGCAGCGGGGCACAATCGTGCTCCTTCAACTCCTCGTTCCGAGCGTGGCGCTTCGCGTCAAACGGCCGCTTCTTGCTCGGGATCGTCCAATACGGCGTATAGCGCAGCCGAGGGATTACGCAGAGGAACCTGCCTTGCGTCAGCTCGTGCTTTTGCAGGAAGGCGTCCGCGGCCGCGTCGTTCCTCAGGTCGGTGGCAAAGGCCCCATCCGGCCCAAATTCCATGATGGGGCATTTCACCCCGGCCGACTGTATCACCTTCAGCGACACCGAATCCCGGCAGTACGTAAACCGTGCATCCGTCAGGAGTTCCCGCAACGGGTCGCTCACCGAGCCGATCGTCACGCCGTAAATGCCGTACGGTTTACCGGTCTCCTTCCGCCAGCGGGCCACATCCTTCTCCGCCACCACCGAAGGCCCCGAACCATGCAACAGGAAGTCGTTCTCCGCGATCGCCTGCTTCACATCGTCCGCGGCCCTCACGATCTTCAGCTTCCGAAACCGCGCCATCAGCATTTCGCGCACCCCGTTATCGACGCTGCTCGGCCAGAGCGTCACGTCGGCCTCGGGTATGTGCTCCTCCAGCAATCGCAGCACGCCCGGCGTATGCGCAATGTCGCCGATGTTCACAGTTTGCCACGACGAGCGCAGCAACAACTTCGGTCGCCGACCTGCCGCCGGCGCCGCTGCAGCGATCGCCCCATCGGCTAGCGACAACGCCGCCGCTGCGGCGGCCGACCGAACCAGAAATTCGCGACGGGAAACATTCGGACGGGTGGGCGACATCACGGCATGCACTCGCGGGCGTGGCAGAGAATCGAAACGTACCGGCTTAGTTGCTCATCTTCCAAACTCCATTCACTTTCACAAGCGACAGCGCATTCAAGCCGCCGGTGTTCAAAAAAGGTGTCAGTCAAAAAAGGTGTCAGTCAAAAAAGGTGTCAGTCAAAAAAGGTGTCAGTCAAAAAAGGTGTCAGTCAAAAAAGGTGTCAGTCAAAAAAGGTGTCAGTCAAAAAAGGTGTCAGGAACCTTTTTTAGATCTCAAGGCCCTTTTTTCGGTCTGCCGCGCGGCCGCAGCGTCGTTTCCAGGCCCAGTTTGTCGACCGTCCGCTGCGTCCAGCGTTCGTCCCCCAGCGGGTTGCCGCGCGCAATTGCGCGACGGATTGCCGCGAGTTCCCCCTCCGTTTGCGGGCGATTAACAAGCGTCGCCCAGTTGCGCGGACGCGGCACCGGCCACGGCGCAAGCAGCGCGCGCTCCTCGGCATCGCCGCGCGTCATCCGCCGCAAACTGCCGAACCGCCACGCTTCGGCCTTTTTTACGAGCCCGGCCCGTAAGTGGTTCCGTTCCACATACCGGCAGACGGTGTAAAAATGGTCGTCGTCCTGCACCGGAAACGACTTGAATCGCCCTTGGTAGATGTGCCCGCAACCGGTCGTGTCCCGGTGTGCGTGCAGTCGCTGCGTATGGGTCAGCGTCACCCAGCCGACGAATTTGGACAGCGCATCGTCTTCGCGCGGGTGCACGAGCAGATGCCAATGGTTGGGCATCAGGCAGAAGGCCAAGAGCCGCGGCCGAAACCGCTCGACGCCGTCGGCCAGAATGCGCTCGAAGGCCTCGTAGTCGTCGTCCGACTCGAACAACGGCAGCCGCGCATTGGCCCGATTCAACACATGATAAACGTAGCCGCCCCGGGCGGCGCGCAAAGATCGTCCCATGGCGGTAAAACTAACGCCCCGCCGACAAGACGTCAAGAAAAAGGTTCCTGACACCTTTTTCTCTACCCTGACACCTTTTCCTTAGCCTTTACGATCGACGATTTGGACCGAAAGTACTTGGTCCGACGTGAGTCCGCAGGCGTCGAAGACGCGAACGGTCAACGTGTAGAACGACTGCGCTTCGTAGTCCAAGGCTTTAGCGCCCGGTACCGTAATTCGCCCCGTTAGGCCGTCGATAGAAAACACCGTGACCGGAGCGCCGGATGCGTCTTGTTGGGAGACGATCATATACGTGTGGAAATTAAACGGTGACGAGCGATCCGGATCCGACGACCGGATGATGCCGACGGTTTGGTTGGCCGCGTTGTTTTCGTTGATCCGGAAAACGAACGGCGAAGTGATCCGCGGGGCTTCATTGACGTCGTTCAACTTGATCGTCAACGTTAACGTCGACTTCGCCGTGTTGGCGCGGCCAATGAGTCCATTGTCGGTAGCCGTGAATTGGAGCGTCAAGGAACGTCGGGCTTCGTAGTCGAGCTTGGACGCATTGACGAGCCATACCTCGCCGGTCGCGGCGTTATACGTGAACGAGCGCGATCCGTCGGACATGGATACCGAGATGGCTGCCCCGGGCTGATCAAAATCGGCCGCGGTGACGGTTCCGATGAGCAAGCCGTTCTGTGTCGTGGATCCCGGCGCGTTCTCGTCGATCGTCAAGGTCGCCTTGTTCTTTACGATCGCGACGTTCGCGCCGGAGCCGTCGAGCAGCGAGAGCTCCGGCGGCGTATTCGTTTTTCGCAATGCGACGGTAACGGTCGTCTCGTCCCACAATGCCGGCGAACCGTTGTCGGTGACGCGAACCGTGAAGGAAATGCTTGTGCCGACCAACAGTTTGGTGTTCAACACGGTGAGGACGCCGGTTTGCGCATTGATCGCAAAGGCACCCGTGCCCGACATAATGGCAAAGCTTTTCGTCTGGCCCGGATCAACGTCGCCGGCCGTCACCGTGCCGACGACCGTGCCGGCTTTGGACTTGGCGTAGATGATGAAATCTTGCGGATCGATGGTCGGCGCGTCGTTGGTTTGGGCGATCGTCAATTGGAAAGTGCCGGTGACCGCCGGAGCCGCCCAATCTGCGACGCTAAAATTGAAGGAGTCGGTACTCGCCTCGCTCCCGTCGTGCACGTACGTCACCAGGCCGGCCGCGAGATCGGCTTGCGTGAACGTTCCGCCGGCGGATAGCGTCGTAGCGCCGTTCTTCAAAATGCCGTGCGTCGGCGCGGCGACTACCGTGTAGACCAGCTGCTTGTCCGAATTGTTCGTATCGGTATAGCGCAGCACCGTCGTATTGATCGTGCCGGTCGAACCCTCGGTTACTGTGAGACCGGCGTTTATGTCGAGAGCGGGCGCATCGTTCGGCACGATGCCGCTCACGGCTGCAAAGAGAGCGGCACTCGTGGGATCTGCGGTTACGCTGCCGACCGCGAAGTCATCGGCGTCTTCGTACCTGACGAGGCCGGATGCGGCCGAGTTCACGGCGGCGATCGTGGCGACGTTGTTCACCGTCGGCGTACTCGCGACGGTGAGGTCGATATTGCCGGCGGTCGCATTGCGTAGGCCTAATGAATTGGCGGTAATGATCCCCGCGACGCTCTGCGAGATGCCGCCGTCGGAAGCGAGACGGACGGTAGCCGTTCCCGCGTTGACGGCTTGATTGATCACGAGCGCTCCGCCGGAAACCAGTGTGATGTCGTTGCCGGTCGCGCTGAACGCACCGTTGGTCGACGCCCCGCCGTTGGTCGTCGTCACGCCCGTGGCAAGCGCGAAGAGCGATCCGTCGGCGGCGACGGTGTCGATCGTCAAGCTGTCGGCGTCGCGATATTTAACGTAGCTGCCGACGGCCGAGCTTGCCGCTGCAATCGTATCGACGTTGTTGGAAACGAGCCCGCCGCCGATGCGGTCGAGGGCCAGGTTGACGTTCCCGACGGTGGTTCGAACGCCGAGCTGTCCTGCCAAGATGACGCCGTTGCGAGCAACTCCCGTCGTGTCGTTGCCCGTAGTTCCCTGGATAATATCCCCGGCCGCGGTGAGGCGAACGTCGCCGCGGTTGTCGGCGTTGCTGCCGGTTCCGGTGGTGATGACCTGGTCGATCGTCAAAGCG
>PNKZ01000011.1 GCA_013822735.1 Pirellula sp. | reverse complement strand
CGCCGAGAAGTCGGGCTACAGTCTGCCGCTGCTCCTCAACTCGCAGCAGCTTCCCAACGAGACCTATCAGGCCGTCAAGCACACCGACAGCGTCGCTAGTCTCATGCAGAAGGGCTCCAACTGGGTCATCTCCGCCTCCGGAGGAGTACAAATCGACTCCTGGAAGCTCGCCGCAAACCAACAATCAGAACCAAAACTCGCCGAACTACGAAAGCCCCGCACGGCCGACGCCAAGCAATGGTGGTGGGACTAACGAACGTCTTACGTTCACAATGCATTCCGATAGCCGCGGGCCCCAACCCGCGGCTATTTTTTTGCGCGCGTTTCGGCAAATGCCGCATCGCGAAGGTTCACAAACCGGATCGCCTTCAGACTTCGCGACGTCTCCTCAAACGCCGCGTCCACATAGTCGCCCAGATCACGCACATCGACCGGCAGCGCCGACTTCAGCAGCACGAGTTCCTCCGCACCGAGCATTACCGCCAACCGCGCCGCGATCGAATCGCTCGACACTTCCCAAGTTGCCGCCAACGGGCTCTCGCTACGAGCATCCGCTTGCATGAAACTCCAAGGATCGACGATGAACAAACCCGCAGCGCGCGGGCGGCTCACGAAGCCCGTCACGTCGGCGACGTACTCCGCCTCGGGGAGCAACCCCACGATCATTTCCGCATTGAGTTGCATGGCTCGAATGGCAAGCCAATGAGCGTCTTGATCCGTGAGCTGCGAATGCAGTCGCTGCAGCTCGCCGATCACGTCGACCAACCCGCCGCCGCCGACTACGAGCAGCGTTTGGGCCGGCGACTGCACGGCGATCCAGGCCTTCCAGCGCTCGACCAAGTCGGCGCAATCCAACAAACTCCCGCCCAGCTTTACGACGCGACGCTCTAGCTGCTGCATAAGATAGTTCCTTCCATAGCGAGCCGAGCCAAAGCATAAGCAGGCCCGGCGCGCGATGCTTCGTCGCCGAACTCCGCGCTCAACGAAACGACGCGTCCTACAAAGCCGACGCGGTTCAGCAACGCTTTCGCCAAAAATTCTCCCTGGCCTCCGACGACGACCACCTCGGGAACAGCGCCGCGCGCCACGACGCGCGACCACGCGTCGCTCATCAAGTCCCATTGCGCGGCCTCGATCGCAACCGCCGCCGCGCGGGCATCCGCCAAATCAAACGACTCTCGATCCGCGCAGATGCAACGAGCCAGGCGATCACGGGCAAATTCGATCGTCGCGGGCCGGCCGTCGGCCGTGTTGCAATTCTCCAAATCCTCAGGCAGCCGGCCGAGCACAAGATACGCATCAAGCGTCGTCGCAAACAGTTCCTGCGCCGTGCCGCACATACCTCCGCGCCACGGCAACGACCGCACCAATGCACAGACGGGGCTTCGAACAACGCCCGTATACACCAGCTCACCGCTCGCCAAACGATCCGGATCGGTGTGACCGGTCGCCGTCGGCGCGCCGTCGGCAAACGGAATAAGATCGCAGGTCGTGGAGCCTACATCGATTAACAAACCGGACGAGTCGCGAAATCGCCGCGCCACAAACGCCGCCAATGCGTGCCAATTCGAAGCTGCCGCCTGAAGCGGGCCAAGCCGCGCGACTTCGGGCGATACGAATGTTCCATCCGTCAGATACACGAGCACGCGCGGCCGTGCGGCGCAGCGAGCGGCGGCAACTTCCACGGCATCGAGAATCGCAGCGACTCCCTCGCGCTTCGTGCGAAAGCAATCGGCCAGTTCGCCCGTCATCGTCACGACCCAAGTGGAGCAGGGGGGCGCATCGGCGAACAAAGTATCCACGGCATCGGCCAGGCGTTCGGGCGACTTCCACAACGGGAAGTACGCCGCGCGTGAATACCCGCCGCCGTCCGACGCCTTCAGATTCGCCCCGCCGATGTCCAACGCGATCACGCTACCTTGTAATCCGTCGGGCTCGGTCCTATCGCTCCTAAGTTCGCCGCTCGCGGTAAACGAAACCAGCTCGGCATTCCATCGAGGCTCAAAGCCCCGGCCGTCGCACATACGAATGATCCCCTCGGCCAGATTGCCTTGCTGCATCTGCGCGAGTCCGACATACGACGTCGTCACCCGCGGATTGACTTCAATGAGCACATCGTCACTGCCGTCGTCGGCCGGGCCGAGCACGAGATCAAGGCCGATATAGCCGACGACGGGCGGCAGCGCAGCACAAACGCGCTCGGCCAAACGCACGGCCGAAGCCTCGTCGACCAGCCGGAGCCCTCCCAGGTACCGGAACTCGCCGTCGTCCGAAAGTCGCTGTAAGCAAGGAGGGAGAATCACGAATCCGGTCGGTCCGCACAAGCACGCCACGCTCGCGGCCCGGCCCGGCGCAAACTTCTCCAATCGCCACACGGTCTCCGCGCCGTAGCGCGCATCCGTCGAACAATCATCCAATCTACGTACGCGATCCGATCCGCAACCGTCGTTGGGCTTGAGCACCGCCGGCGCCGGAAACTCGCTCGGCCAGGGGTCGGTCGCCGCTAAGCGAACACCGTGCGGCATCGGCACGCCGGCTTGCGCCATCGTCGTCGCCACGGCGGTTTTGTCGGCTCCCCACGCGCAAAACGTGCTCGAGGGGGAGAGTAGCCGTGCCCCGAGCCGCTCTACGCGTTCGGTCAATCGTGTGAGCACGCCGCCGGTTTCCGGTGCAATCAGCAGCACATCGTCCGCGTCGCGGGCGAGCTCGTCGAATCGCTGCTCCCATTCCTCGACGGAATTCACCCGATGCACTCGCATCCCCATGCCGCTCGGGCACGGCACGTCGAATCGCCCGTCGACCATTGTCACTACCCGCACCGCGTCGATGCGGCCAAGATCGCGCAACACCGCTCCCCACATCGCCCCGCCTTCCGCCTGGAGCGCCTGTAGGTCTTCCGTCGCAGCTCCCAACAAGCCGCCGCCGGTAACGTGTTCGTACAAGAAAATCTGCCGCGGTCGCCCCATGTACTCACTCGCAAAATTCGACGCGTCTGGAAGCCTGGGTTATGATGCAACCCGTAATGCTTGGCAACCGCTTTTCGATCCTCTCCTCCCCATGTCGCACACCGCTGTTCTGCTCCGCTATGCGGCCCTGCTCGGCGTGCTCGCCTTCTCGAGCGACGCCCCGACGCGCGCCGACGACGGCAAGCGCAAGGTCGAAGTGCCGCGCTTCGGCGTCCGCGTCCGCGTACCGCAGGCCTGGGAGCTCATCGATTGGGCTCGCGACGACACGGCCTTCGTCCTGCAAACTCCACAGGACGGCCGTTCCGAAGCGGGCGACGTTTCCTGCCGCATCACGCCGGGCTCCGGCAACCTCGAGGCGATCCAAACGCTGCTTCAACAAGAAGCCCGTGAAGCCAAGGCTCCGGCAACGATCGATGCCGCCGCGCCCGCTGCCGGCGTGAAGCAGTTGCTCAAAGTCGAACTCGCCGAACTCAAGTCGCCGGCGTTCCCGCCCGAGTTCGTCGAGCAGTTCCATCGCCGGCTCACGGCCGAGTGGAGCTTCGTCGACGCCAAGCAGCGGCAATATTTCGAGCGGCGCGTCTACCTGCAAGGAGAGAGCCTGCTCTACACGTTCGACATCGCCTCCGACGAAGCCCATTACGATTCCTACGTGATCGACTTCGAAGAGATGATCGCCGGCGCCGAGCTCAAGCCGCTCGAACTCGCCCTCGAACGACTCCCGTCGGGCCACTGGCTCCAGCGCGATTTCCGCTTCGGGCTGCAGCTTCCCGAAGGTTGGCGGCCCAACTTCGGCGCGGGAGATCGCGTACTCTTCTTCGCCACCGGCGCATCGCACGGCGTCTTCCACGACAGCCTCGCCGTACAGGCCTCGCCCGCTAAGCCGCTCGATCTGCAGCAACTCGCGGCGGAAATGCCCGACCTCGTTAAGCGCAAAGACGCGGCCGCTCAGACCACGGCCAAGATCGTTCCGCAAGGAGGCCGTGACGCTCTGGAAACGACGATCCGCACCCGCCGCGGCAAGCTGGAGATAGTCACCATCGAACGCCGCTTCGCCACGGCGCGCCGCTGCTACGAGGTTCGGCTCACCTGCGCCGCCGCGGAGTTCCAACGCCGCGAAGCCGAACTCCGCGCCACACTCGACAGCTTCATCGAACTCGAGCCCAAGACCGCCGGCGGCAACGAAACGTAGCGGCGTGTTTTAGCACGGAAGCCCCATTTTCGTGCGCCGAACGAGCTTTCTCGTGCGCGCAATCCGCCATTTCGTGCGCGCTGCGCCCGGCTCGATATTCGGCGAGATGCGCAGTTGTGCGCGGAAGTGGGTCGACGCCACGAGGCGGCCGCTTCAAATCGCGCCGTCGACGGCAAATCCGAACCCCCGCTGCGCCGAGAATCGACGTAAGTGCTCAAACCGCGCGTCGCCCCGTGCGCACTAAACAAAACCTTAGTGCGCGGCCTTGTTTCCAAGCGCGCCGACGCGCACTCCGAGCCGGAGAAGTGCGCAACGGCCTGATTTAGTGCGCAGGACTTACGTCGATTTCGCAGCGCGCTCTGCGATCGATCAGGCCGCCGCGCTGTTACGATCAAATTGTCAAAGATCACCCCGCACTCTACCGAACTCGCCGGCCCATTTTCCAGGCGATTTTTGGCCGCCCGCATTTTTCCAGAAAGGGAGATGAGGGGGATGAGAGAGGAGATTGGGGGATGAAACGGAGACGAGACTTGGGAGATAAATGGGCAGGCGAACCGGGAACGCGAGCGACTGGAGTCTTTAATGTAGTAGGCACGCTCCGCGTGCCGTCGGGCGCTGCGCCTCGTCGGTATCGGCTATCACAAACGTCGTCGAGACGGAGCCTCTGAGGCAGTGCGTTCCCAAGCGGAGTAAGGGAACGAAATCAATATTGCGCTGGCTCGCCTCCTTGTCTGCCTTTTGCGCTCAAACAGCGCGCTAAATGGACGAAGCGCTTTTTTGTGCGCAGATTGCCGACTCCGTCTGCCTAACGCGCAACGCCTGATCTGAATACACCTTCTAAAGTCAGACAATTTATTGACTTCCGACTCGGGCACAAATTAAGCTCCGGAGCTATACGGACGAATTCTGTCCAATAACTAGTTAGCTCTATTCGCGTATGCCTGCCGCTGACGAACACGTCCCACCGCCCGGCGCAAGAGATGAGTTAATCGCGAAGGCGGTGATTCCTCGAATTGCGACTGTGCGGCAGAGGTTGGATGCCCGCAGACCTTCCGGGGCGTTATTCGAGTGCGAGGACAGGATATGAAGTCGTTCGGAGTCGCTAACGGCTTTTGGATGATCAGGTTGATCGTGCGCCACACCTACGATGCTGCGAGGGACGTTTTCAGAGTTCAGGCTCTTATCCCGAAGCACAACCAGACAGGTTTTTGCGGTTTCCAAATGCGCGGTGAGACCAGAGTTTTGGCAGAACGCCTTGACGTCGTGGTGTCTGGATGGACTGGTTTATACAACACGACGGGAAATGATGATTGGAGCTAACCACGCGATCCAACCGACCCGCAAGCCGAAGGCGGATTAGCTCGTCGACTTCGGGCGCGATAGACTCTTGGCGCGCCCGGTCACTTCGAGCGGGCGGCTGATCTCTGATCGTTCGTTAACAGTAAGCCCAGAGCCAGAGCAGTGGTGGCTTGTGGCCAAACAATTGGGATCGCGCCCCCGATCGCGTCCTACGGTATGGTGAGCGTGCTGGCTGCGAGTTGCTCAACTTTTTCGTTCGGCGAGCAGAGGGCTGAAAGTTTGCGGAGGTGCAGGACAGCGTCTGTAAACGAACACTCGCAGACTCGAACTCATTTCAAACGAACCAGAAGGATAGCCATGCATGATTTTTATTACGGCCAAGCTTCCCTATTGAACTTCCGACATGCGTTGAATTCCTTCATCGTTCTATTTCTCTGCCTCCTCGCAGCCCCACTGTTCGCTGCGTCTACCTATCCACCCACATTCGAGGACGCCCGCGCTGAGACCTATCGAAAGGTCGGCTCCACGGAACTGAAGCTCTGGATCTTCGGGGAGTCGGATACCAAGGCAAAGAAGCCCGCGATTGTGTTTTTCTTCGGTGGTGCTTGGAATAGCGGATCACCGGAACAGTTCGAGAGGCAGGCAAGACATTTTGCCAAGCGGGGCATGATCGCCATCACTCCCGACTATCGCGTGCAATCGCGGCAGGGCGTGCCGGTGGTGGAATGCGTGAAAGACGCCAAGGCGGCCATCGCCTGGGTCCGGGAAAATGCCCAGCGTCTCGGCATTGATCCGGACAAGATCGCCGCATCGGGAGGCTCGGCCGGCGGGCACCTCGCCGCCGCCACGGGCACGATCAGCGGTTTCGGCAGTGACGAACGCCCCAACGCCATGATCCTTTTCAACCCTGCCTGCACGCTGGCCCCCATAGAGGGCTGGCGCCCCCCGAAGGTCATTGCCGAGCGCGGCACTAAACGATTTGGCGTGGAGGTGGAGGAAATCTCCCCGGCGCATCACATCGGCGCTCATACACCGCCGACCTTGATCCTGCATGGCAAGAAAGACACTACGGTTCCCTACGCATCCGTCGTCGCCTTCGAGGGCGCGATGAAGAAGGCGGACAGGCCGTGCAAACTGATCGGCTACGAGGGGGCCGGCCACGGCTTCTTCAACGGCGGCGATTACTACCCCCAAACTCTTGCCGAAGCCGACCGTTTTCTGGTCGAACTCGGCTGGCTCAAGAAGTAAGGTCTCGCTTGCACATCGAGCCCGACAAGAGGGTAAACTCGAGCGGCAGATCGGGCGAGTCCTGAAATCGAAGGCTCTTGGCTACCGCCGGGGTGCCTTAGTCGTTTGGCCGCGGAAATCCAATCACTCGAAATATACAACGTGAGAAACATCGCATTCGCAACCACGCTGTTCGCATTCATCGCGGTCGGAATCGCACAAGAAGCCGGCGCGCGAGAGATTGAGCGGCGCAGTCCGGGCAGTTGGGGGAATTCGCCGCATTGCCTCACCGCGAACGACCTTTCGATTGCGACCGGCCGGCCTTCGCAGGTGCTCATGTCGAACGGCTCCGTGCATGTTCCGGTGTGGTCGCTCTCGGGCGGCACCGTGGGGCAGTCGGTCGCCGGTCTCGTGGGGAGCCTCCCGAGCGGATGCGCGGCGGTGAAGGTTGAGATCGTCGTCACGACCACGGACGCGGCGACGAGCCCGGACTTCGCGGATGTCTATCGCGTTCACCTCGCGCAGATGGTGGACGGTGCGCCGTTCACCGCGCGCTACCATCTCGGCCACCCCGTGCGCACCGCGCTGCCCGCCGCGCCGCTCCACAGCCGGACGATTCTCCTGGAGTCGCACTACCCCGTGCAGTCGGGCGCGCCGCTGTGGGTGCGCATCCAGCGCGAGCCGGGCGATCCCGGCGACACCTTCCTCCAGCCCACCGGATTGGCCCTGGTGAAGGTCACGCCCATTGCCGCTCCGGCGAAGCCCCACGTGGTGCAAGACGTGAAGGGGTACAATTCTTGGCCCATGATTCAGGCGGTCGGCAAAAAGCTGGTCTGCGTGTATGGCCGAGGCAAAGGGCATACCATCGCAGACGACGATCGCGCCGTTTACGCGCGCACTTCCACGGACGGCGGTAAAACGTGGACGCCGGAAACGGTGGTCGGCAACGCGCCGAGCTACGGAGAGGTCGCGGTCGGGAAGGGGCTGGATTCCGCCGGGGCGATGCTCCTTTGGGTGCGCCGCATCGGTAAGGGGGAGTGGCACCACGACCTCTACCGCACCACCGACGGCGCGACGTTCACCCTGGTGACGACGCCGAAGCTCGCCGTGAAACCGATGCAAATCACCGATGTCTTCGCCGTCCCGAAGGTCGGGCTCATGGCCCTGTGGTTCGCCGGAGACTATGGCGATAAGCCGACGAACGCGTGGGGCACCGTGACCAGCAGCGACGACGGCGCCACTTGGACCCAGACCACGGTTGAGTCCGGCCTTACCAAAGCAGATTGGCCCACCGAACCTTCCGCCGTCTATCTCGGCGACAGCAAAATCCTTGTGATCGCCCGCACCGAGACCGGGCCCTCGCAGTGGCAGATCGTCTCCACCGACTACGGGGCGACGTGGAAGCGCGCGCCTACCAACATCGGCGATGTCGCCGGCTCCACGCCGAGCCTGATCCTCGACGCCAAAACCGGGCTGCTCAGCAATTATTACTACTACCGCGGCAAGGGCTTCCTGCGGCGGCGCGTCGTCGATCCGCGGAGCATCTTCGATCATCCGGACAGCTGGCCGGCCGCGGAGACCGTCGCCATCGGGAGCACGAGCGCCTGGGACTCAGGCAACGCGAACGCCACCGTGATCGGCGACACCCACTACGTCTCCTTCTATTCCGGCAAGGCTCCCGACACGGCGATCCTCGTCTCCGTACTCCCGGCTCCGGATGCGGATGCCGGCGCAACTTTGCCCGAGCGGTCGAAGAACACCTCGAACTGAGGCGGGAGGAGGCCTCGCTACTTCGCCGCTACGCTTGGAGCCGTCGCCGTCGGGAGTTGGTAGCAGGCGATTTGTTCCGCGTTTCTTACGTAGAGCTTGCCGCGGCTGATCGTTTGGTGGTTCCAGGTCTTGCCTTCGATCGCCGGGAGTCGGGCCAGCTCCGTCGACTTCTTCGGGTCGCAGGCCAAGAGCACCAGTTCGCCCTGTTCCGTGGTCACGAGCACGGCCGGCACGTCGGGCAGGAGCAGGGCTTGGCCGGCGCCGTAGCGCCCTTTCTTCCATTGGCGCTTGCCCGTCTCCAGGCTCGTGCAGCAGAAGATGTCGGCATCGAAGCCGTAGATGTAGCCGTCGTAGACGACGAAGTCGCTGTAGTCGGGACGGATGTCGCGCGTGTGCCAGACCTCCGCGGCCGACCATTTGTCGCCGTCGCGTTTCACTTCGATCTGCTGCAGGTTTTCCGGCACGAACGAAATGAGCAGGCGATTCTCGCCGACGAGTTGCGGCTGCACGCACGGCCGACCTTGCGCGGCGGACGACGCAAATTCCCACAAAATCGCGCCGGTCGCCGGCACGACGCTCACCAGTTTCGTATCGCCGAGATACAGCACTTGCTTCACGCCGTGGAGCGTGAGCACTTGCGGCGAAGCGTAGCTTTCGATGCCGACCGGCACGGTCCACGCACGCTTGCCCGTCGCGGCGTCGTACGCGACGAGCGCCTCGTTCTTTTCGCCGCCGAGAAACACGATCACCTTGCCGTCGACGACGACGGGCGAATCCGAATAGCCCCACATCGGGAGCTTCCCTTCGTTTTCCTGCATCGCATCGACGCTCCAGACGAGCTTGCCTGACGTCGCATCGACGCAATCGAGCCGGCCGCGGGCGCTCAAGGCGTACACGCGGCCGTCGGCATAGGCGGGCGTGGCGCGCGGGCCGACGCCTCCCAGCGCTTCCTCGAACCGATCGCGCGTTTCGTAGGCCCAAAGTTGCTTGCCGTCGGCGGCGGCGTAGCACGTGAGAGCTTCGATCTCGCCGCGCTGCTCCTGCGTGAAAAGCCGCTCGCCGACGACGATGACCGACGACCACGCCGGGCCGATCGCATGTTTCCAAACGAGTTTCGGCGGAGCCCGTTCCCAATCGGCGGTGATCTTCAATCCCGGCACGCGGGCATCGCCGGCCGGTCCGCGGAACTGGGGCCAGTCGTCGGCGGCGGGCGTCAGCGGAGCGGGACCAAGCGCGGCGGCTTCGGCCGCGGCCGATTGCGGCAACGCGGCGAGGAACCTCTCTTCCGACGACTCGCTCCAGCGGAAGTACACGTCGCTGGAGCCGTCGCCGTTGAGCCCTTCCATCCGCACCAAGGGACCGGGGAGCCAGGCCAGCACGACGGCGACCGCGAGGCCGGCGAGTTGCACGGCCGGGGCGGCGCGGCGGGCCGCGGTGAGCCACAGAATCGTGAACGTAAACACCAGCGGCAGCGACCAATGGTAGGCGACGCCGGCCATCACCGTGTGGTCGAGCAGCAGCGTGGCGGCGGCGCCCGTCGCAATGACAAGTGCCGCAATGCCGAGCCGTGCTCGGAGCGAGAAGCGTTTGAGCCGCAACCACCAGACGACCACGGCGAGCGCACAGACCAGCGCGAGCCCGAGCCGCGCGAGGAAGCGATGGAACATGTGGGCGACGAAGAGCCCGATCAGGCCGTAGCCGATCCAATAAACGGCGACCCAGATGAGCGGCCAACGGGTCGAGAGGGGCGAGGGAGCCGAGGAACCCTCATCACCCGACGCAGGAGAGGCGGAGCCGGCTACGTCCATGTAGACAAATCCTCAAAGTAAATCCGACCGCGTCGCGAAGCGGCACTAAAAAATACCGAGCTGATCGCGGGCCGCTTCCGTCATGCGGTCGGGGGTCCACGGCGGAATCATTACGAGCTTCACTTCCACGCCGTCGACGCCGGGGAGGCGACCGACGACGTCTTTCGAATTCTGAATGAGCTGCGGACCGGCCGGGCAGGCGGGGCTCGTCATCGTCATGTCGATGGCGATCTTCGCTTTGCCGACGGCTTCCTCGTGGAGTGTCACGCCGTAGATTAGGCCGAGGTCGACGATGTTGACGAAGAGTTCCGGATCGATGACTTGCTTGAGCGCTTCGCGAATGGAGTCTTCGCTGAGCGCGTCCGTGGTTGCCGTCGCGGCGGTTGCGGAGGCGTCGGCGACGGCAACGCCGCCCGTGGGCGAGGTCGCAATGTTGGCCGAAGCCGCGGCAGGCTCTTGGCCCGGCTGATGCACCGTCGGTGCGGCCGAGACGACTTGCCCGACCGGCGCGGCCGTGCTGGTTTCGGCGGCCGACGACGCGGCGCCGATCGCAATCAGCACGTCGCCCCCTTCGACCATGCATTCATACGCGCCGGTGGCGCGCGTGGCGGGCATCGTCAGAGCCCGACCGTCGCGAACGTCGAACTTCGCGCCGTGCCGCGGGCAGGCGACGGCAAACTGGTGCAGCTCCCCTTCGCTCAACGGACCGTCGTCATGCGTGCAGATGTCGTCGATCGCGTAGAACTTGCCGTCGATGCGGAACAGGACGATCAGCCGCTCGTCGACTTCGACGACCAGCCGGCCGCCGTCGGGCACTTCGTCGGCACGCGCCGCTTTCACATAGCTACCGCTCATTAGGAATACTCCCGGATTCGTCGCCCGATCGCCAAGCCGAGCGCTTCGCGGACGCTTTCCAATTCGATGCGGTCGAACACTTGTTGAAAGAACCCGGCGACGATCATGCGGATCGCTTCTTTACGGGTGAGCCCGCGCGAACGGGCGTAGAAAATTTGTTCTTCGTCGACGCGGCCGGCCGTGGCACCATGGGTGCAGCGAACGTCGTCGGCTTCGATTTCGAGGCCGGGAATCGAGTCGGCCCGAGCGCCGTCGGAGAGCATCAGGTTGTCGTCGCGCTGATAGCCGTTGGTCTTTTGCGCATCCTTGTCGACGCGAATCATGCCGCGCCAGACGAGCCGCGAATCGTCCTGCAGAGCGCCCTTGTAGAGCAGGTCGCTCGTGCCGTGCGGTTGTTCGTGATGTTGCAGGGTGTGATACGAAAGATGCTGTCGGCCTTCGGTGAACATCACGCCGTTGACTTGCGCGTTGGCGTATTCGCCGCGGAGGGCAACGTGTTGATTGACCTTAGCGAGCCGGCTGCCGAGCGCACCAATCGTCCATTGCAGCGAAGCATCGCGACCGAGCGCGGCCTTCTGGTGGGCGAAATGCCAGGTGCCGGAGCCCCAGTGTTGTAGGTTGACATAACGCAGCCGGGCGCCCGAGCCGACGAAGAGCTCGATCGAGCCGCAGTGCAGGGCGGCGGCGTTGTCGCCGGCGGTTTCGCTGAGGAGCGTCGCCGACGCGCCGTCTTCGAGAATGACCATGATCTTGCTGAGGTCGACCGGTGCAACACCGGTCGCATTCGCGCCGACGAGCGCGGCGATATTATGCAGCGGCTGCGCGATCTCGACGCCGCGCGGCACGTAGAGCAGGGTGCCGCCGGTCCACAAAGCGGCATGCAGCGCGGCAAACTTATCGGCCGAGCTGTTCACGAGCTTCTGTTCGAAATACGGCTCGAGCTTGTCGCCGTGTTGCGTCACGAGCGTGTCGAGGCTGCCGAAGAGCACCCCTTGGCGAGCCAAGTCTTCCGCAAGGCGGCCTTCTTGAAAGCGGCCGTTGACGACGCTCATCGCTCCGCCGAGATCGACCCCCGCCGAAAGCAGCGGCGAAGGAACGAGGTTCGGCGCGACGGCCGCGGCTTCCGACGGCGGCGCAAACTTCTCGAGCTTGAACATCCGGATGTCGGTGCGCATCCACTCTTCTTCGCGACGCGAAGGGAGCTGCATTTCGCGAAACTGATTCCACGCGGCGCGACGCATCGCCTTTAGCCAGACCGGCTCATTGCGGGCTGCGATAAAGGCGTCGAAACTTTCGGCGGTGAACCCGGGCGATACGGCTACGGCGGACATGGCATTCCTCAAAAAGACCGGCCGGCGCTGTATTACTTCACAGAGCCGGCCGCTCGCTACAGATTCATTTCTAGTGCGGAGCGAACCTAGCCGACCGAGCCTTCCATTTGCAGCTCGATCAGGCGATTCATTTCCACGGCGTATTCCATCGGCAGCTCTTTCACGAGCGGCTCGATGAAGCCGTTGACGATCATGGTGCTGGCCTCGGCTTCCGAGAGGCCGCGGCTCTTCAGGTAGAACAGCTGCTCTTCGCCGATGCGCGAAACACTCGCTTCGTGACCGATCGAAACGTTTTGGTTTTCGACTTCGATGTACGGATAGGTATCGCTGCGGCTCTTCGGGTCGAGAATCAACGCATCGCAGACGACGGTCGACTTGGAGCCGGCCGCATCCTTTTCGACGCGCACCAAGCCGCGGTAGCTGGAGCGGCCGCCGTTCTTGCTGATGCTCTTCGAGATGATTCGGCTCGACGTGTTCGGCGCACAGTGAACCATCTTCGCACCGGCGTCTTGGTGCTGACCTTGCGACGCGAAGGCGATCGACAAAACCTCGCCGCGCGCGCCCGGCTCCATCATGTAGACGGCCGGGTACTTCATGGTGAGCCGGCTGCCGAGATTGCCGTCGATCCATTCCATCGTCGCGTTTTCGTAGGCCATGGCCCGCTTCGTGACGAGGTTATAAATGTTGTTGGCCCAGTTTTGGATCGTGGTGTAGCGGCAGCGAGCGTGCTTCTTCACCATGATCTCGACGACGGCCGAGTGGAGCGATTCGGTGCTGTACATCGGGGCCGTGCAGCCTTCGACGTAGTGGATCTGCGCCCCTTCGTCGACGATGATCAGCGTCCGCTCGAACTGGCCCATGTTTTCCGCGTTGATGCGGAAGTAGGCCTGCAACGGAAACTCGATCTTCACACCCTTGGGCACATAGATGAACGAACCGCCCGACCAGACGGCCGAGTTCAACGCGGCGAACTTATTGTCCGTCGGCGGGATGATCTTGGCGAAGTATTCGCGGACGAGATCCGGATACTCGCGGACCGCCGAATCGGTGTCGGTGAAGAGCACGCCCTGACGCGAGAGGTCTTCGCGGAGCGAGCCGTAGACCACTTCGCTTTCGTACTGCGCCTTCACGCCGGAGAGGAACTTCTTTTCCGCTTCGGGAATGCCGAGCTTATCGAAGGTGCGCTTGATGTCGTCCGGCACTTCGTCCCAGCTGCGGCCTTGGCGGTCCGACGGCTTGATGTAGTAGAAGATGTCGTTGAAGTCGAGGCTGACGTCGCCGCCCCACTTCGGCATCGGCTTCGAGTTGAAGATCTCCAAGCTCTTGAGCCGGAAGTCGCGCATCCATTGCGGCTCGTTTTTCATGTCCGAAATCATGTGCACGATTTCGGCGTCGAGTCCGCGACGGCTCTTGAACGAATACTTCTCTTCGTTGCGGAAGTCGTACTTATTGATTTCACCGACGACGCTGGCGCTCAATTGAGCGGCGTTTTCGGGAGTCGAAAGGTCAGTCGCCATTACGTTTCTCGTTTCGCGCGAAAGTGGACATCGCGGCTAAAAGGTCGATCGCAGTGTTTCTCAAGTCGACGGGCCGCTTAAACGGCGGCGGCGGCTTGCTTCTTTTCGGTCATCGCTTTTTCTTCCGCGGCCGCATCCGGGTACGCGGCGCGAATCCGGTCGTAGCCGGCACCGTGCAATTCTTCCGCCAACTCGCGACCGCCGGTTTCGACGATCCGTCCGCCGAGCATCACGTGCGTGAAGTCCGGCACGTTGTGTTCGAGCAGCTTATCGTGGTGCGTGATGATGATGATGCCCATATCGGCGCCGCCGATTTCGGCGATGCTCTGGCTCGCTAGACGCACGGCGTCGACGTCGAGCCCGGAATCGGTTTCATCGAGAATCGCGAACTTCGGCCGGAGCATGGCCATTTGCAGGATTTCGGCGCGCTTCATTTCGCCGCCGGAGAACCCTTCGTTGACGTAGCGGCGCGCGAATTCCGTATCCATGCGGAGCTGTTCCATCTTGCTCTTCAGCTCCTTGCGGAACTCGCGCATCGGAATGAGCTCTTCCCCTTCTTTGCGTTCCGGCCGACGAACGTTAGTCGTTGCGTGGCGGAGGAAGTCGGCGAGCTTCACGCCCGGAATCGACATCGGCCGTTGGAAGGCGAGGAAGATGCCGCGACGAGCCCGTTCGTCCGCTTCCAGGTCGAGCAAGTTGTACGTCGTACCGTCGACGATCAATTCGGCGCTGCCGTCGGTCACTTCATAGCCGGGGTGTCCGGCGATGGCATAACCGAGCGTGCTCTTGCCCGAGCCGTTGGGGCCCATCAAGGCGTGGGTTTCGCCGCGGCGCACCGTGAGGTTTACGCCTTTGAGAATCGGCTTACCGTCGACGCTCACGTGAAGGTTCTTGATCGTGAGTACGTCGTTCTTGATGTCGCCTGCCATCGCGGGGGAGTTCGCCTCGTTCTTAGTCGTCAAACCAACCATGGGGAAACACTTCCTAAATAACTGCCGTAACTACGAAGCCGGATTAACCGGTGATTTTTTGGTGATCGAACAGCGGCTGCTTTTCTTCAACGCCGACATAGCCGCTATGGTGCGGCAGCGGAATTTCCGATTCGAGCTGCAAGCCTTGTTGCCCGAACGACGAGGAGCCTTGCTGCTTCGCGATCTTGTGGCCGCGAATCTTGTCTTGAATGCGCATCAAGCCTTCGAGCAACGATTCCGGACGGGGCGGGCAGCCCGGCACGTAGACGTCGACCGGCACCACGAGATCGACGCCCTTGACGACGTGGTAGCCGTACTTGAAGTACGGTCCGCCGCCGACGGTGCAGGCGCCCATCGCAATGACGAACTTCGGATCGGGCATCAGGTTGTAAAGCCGACGGACGCGGCTCGCCATCTTGTACGTCACGGTGCCGGCCACGATCATCAAGTCGGCCTGACGCGGCGTCGCGCGAAACGCACCGGCGCCGAAGCGGTCCATGTCGTAACGGCTGGCCCCGGCGGCCATCATTTCGATCGCACAGCAAGCCAAGCCGAACGTCATCGGCCAGATGCTCGCTTGGCGAGCCCAATTAATGGCCTGTTCGACCGTCGTGAGGATCATGTTCTCTTCGAACCGACCCTCGATCCAGGGCTTCGTCTGCACGTGAGCTTGCGTCATCGCAAATCCGTCCTTCAGTCAGCTGATTTAACCGTGTTGGCAACCGCACGACGCTTCCGCAGGAGTCGCTTCCGGCGTCGTGGCATCGCGGGATAAACCGGTGATTGTATCGCTAGGTCGCTTGGTTTCAAATTGGCAGCAGGTGTCGCCGTCGAGCCGACATTGAGCCAGCCGCACCGGCGTGTCGAGCAAATCGGCGATCATCATCCGCTCCATCGAGCAGATGCCGCGATCGCGCGCCGCAAGTTCCGGGTACGGGCAATCGTGCACCCTCAACACGGGCTGGTCGCGCGATCCGCCGACTTCCACCGGCACGCGTCGTTCGGCGAGCACGCTCTGCAGCGACTCGAGCCGATCCCACGATGTGGCCCCTTGAATCTGTCCGCGGTACATCTCGGTGAGTTGCGTGGCGACGCGCTCCAACAGCCCGCGCCGCACTTCGTCGTTCTTCACCTGCCGAAGCTCGGTCCAAAGCACGACGGCCAGATCCGCGTAGTTGTTCCCTGCCTGCCGACGCGCACGCTCCGTGACGGAGTAGCGGTGCTCGGGCCGGCCGCGCCCTTGGCGATGGGTCGCCCGCTCGACGAGCCCTTGTTCCATGAGCCGGGTCAGCCGTTGGCGAACTGCGGTCGCCGTAACTCCGCACGCCTCGCCTACTTCCGCGATGCTCATCGACTGGCGCGAGCGGATCAGCTCGACCAATCGGCCATCGGAGATTTCGGTTGGGGTGCTCATTGACGCTAGCTCGGGTCGCCGCTTGTTTCGACACCCTTATCTTACCGGCGAAGCGAATTTCGACAATGAGTCATGTTTTAATTCCATTTGACGAGAATGCGGCCGGCATTTATTGACACAAAGCCTTAACGGCAGATAACTTGCGTCACACGCATTCGGCAACGGGAAGTAGATGTTTTATGACCAGCCCTACAAAGCCCGACGGTTGGAGCTCTCGGCTGGGCGTTATTCTGGCTGTTGCCGGCTCTGCTATCGGCCTGGGGAACTTCCTCCGGTTTCCCGGCCAGGCGGCTCAGAACGGCGGCGGCACGTTCATGTTGCCGTACTTCGCGGCTCTGCTGTTCCTCGGCATCCCGCTCTGCTGGGCCGAGTGGACCATGGGACGCTACGGCGGTCTCCGCGGCTTCCATTCGGCGCCCGGCATCTATGCGACGCTCTGGCGGCGTCCGATCGCCAAATACTTCGGCGTGTTGCCGCTGCTAATTCCGTTGGTCGTTTACATGTACTACGTCGTCATCGAGGCGTGGTGCCTCGGGTATGCGTGGAGCTATCTCACCGGCGGCCTTTCGCTGGGGGACGATCCTAAGACTTACGTCGATTACTTCGCGCGCTATGTAGGGCAATCGGCCGACGGCAGCTTGCTTTCGCGCGAGGGCGCGCCGCTCATGATCACGTTGGCCGTCGTGTTCTTATTGAACTTACTGTTGATCTATCGCGGACTGGCCGCGGGCATCGAGAAGTTCTGCAACTTCGCGCTGCCGCTCATGGCCGTGTTGGCGGTCGTCGTGTTGGTGCGCGTGCTCACGCTCGGCGCGCCCGACCCGGCACATCCGGAGCAAAACGTTTCCGCCGGCCTCGGCTTCATGTGGAATCCGTCGGAAGGACGATCGTTCGAAGCGCTACTGGACCCGAAGACCTGGATCGCCGCGGCGGGACAGATTTTCTTCAGTCTCGGCGTCGGCTTCGGCATCATCATCAATTACTCGAGTTACACGCGCAAGAAAGACGACATCGTCCTCAGCGGCCTCACCGCGGCATCAATGAATGAGTTTTTTGAAGTCTGTCTCGGCGGACTCATTACCATTCCCGCGGCCTTCGTGTTTCTCGGCACCTCGATCGCCGGCATGGGAACCTTCGGCCTCGGCTTCAATGCGCTGCCGAACGTATTTGCTCGGATGCCCGGCGGCGAGTTCTTTGGGGCGCTGTGGTTCTTCATGCTCTTCCTCGCCGCGATCACGAGCAGCATCGCGATGCTCCACCCTGTCGCCACGTTCTTTCAAGAAGGACTCGGCCTGCGGCCCCGCACGGCCTTCACACTCCTGGGCTTCGTCTCGGCACTCGGTTGCGCGCATGTGGTCTACTATTCGAAAGACATGCTTGCGCTAGACACCATGGATTTTTGGGTCGGCACGTTTCTCATCGTCACACTCGCGCTGTTTCAAGCGATCCTTTACGGCTGGATTCTCGGCACCGAGCGAGGCGCCGTCGAGGCTCATCGCGGGGCGCACTTGCGCATTCCCGGCTTCGTGCAATGGGTGCTCAAGTACGTATCGCCCGTGTATTTGGCGGTGATGGTCGGGTGGTACTTCGTCGTCTCCGTAATCGGCACCGACGAACAGCCCGGCTACGCGAAGACGCTCGCCGAGAGCCGTGTGGCACAGCTCACCTTGGCCCTCATCGCGGCGCTGGCCCTAATGTTCACGGTGATGATCTTCATCGCGGGGCGTCGCTGGACCGCCGCCGGCCGGTTGCCGGCCGATTTGCAAACAACAAGTTCGCAAACGCCCGGAGATGCCATATGACCCTCGCCGGCTGCACCATTATGATTGTGAGCGTCGCGGGCGTGACGCTGCTCTGCGCGTATTGCATCGGGCGCGTTTGGACACTGCCGCCGCACGACGCCGAAGAGCATGTGAAGAACGTGCCGCACGATACATAAGCTCCGCCGATCGCCACGCCGCCCCCCAATCGCCCTCTTTGAGAATTCACCATGCCTTGGCTCCCGAAAAAATTCGTCGTCGTTCCGGTCGATTTCTCCGACGATTCCATCGCCGCGCTCGACACCGCGTTGCAACTCGTCGCAGGTCCGGCCGATGTGCATGTGCTGCACGTATTGCCGACGATCGAGCCCGCGGATCCGGAGTACCTCTGGACGACGGCCGATTCGCCGGCCCGGCAGGCGCACACGGAGCAAGCCTTACACGAGCGGCTGGCCGACGCCCGCTACTCCGGCGTGCAGCTCCACGTGGCCTTCGGCGAGGCGGGGCATGAAATCGCCGACTTCGCGAAGGACCATCACGCCGACTTGATCGTGCTGCCGTCGCATGGCCGCACCGGCATCAGCCGGCTGCTCATCGGCAGCACGGCCGAACGGGTCGTCCGTCTCGCACATTGCCCGGTGCTCGTCCTCCGCAAGTGATAGAGCATCGCCAAAACGCGCCACGATCAGGCTTAGCCGCCGCGTCCACGCGGCGTTTCCCGTCGCAGCCGGCGGGGCTAAGCAAGAAGTCGAACAATTGCTAGAATGCCGGGCTCAAGTTCGCCGGCTTCTGTTCAGCATTCCGCAGTCAGCAGTCGGCATTTCTCCCTCTCTCGTCGCTCAGGGTGCGTTCGTCATGGAAGCCGGTATCGTCGGGTTGCCCAACGTGGGGAAAAGCACGCTCTTTAACGCTCTCACCAGTTCGAAATCCGCCCAGAGCGCGAACTATCCGTTTTGCACCATCGAGCCCAATGAAGGCATCGTCAGCGTGCCCGACGGGCGCTTGCAACGGATCACCAAATACATCGTCCCGAAGAAGATCGTCCCCGCGGCGATTAAGCTCGTCGACATCGCCGGCATCGTGAAGGGGGCCAGCGAAGGGCAGGGGCTCGGCAATAAGTTCCTCAGCCACATCCGCGAAGTCGACGCCATTCTCCAGGTCGTCCGCTGCTTTGAAGATCCCGACGTCATCCACGTCGCCGGTACGGTCAACCCGGTGTCGGACATCGAGACGATCGAAATGGAGTTGATGATCGCCGATTTGCAAACGCTCGAAACGTCGCTCCCCAAAGCGGAGCGCACGGCTAAGAGCGGCGACAAAGAGGCGAAACTCCGCGTCGAAGCAATCAAGAAGTGCCTCGCGCATCTGCAAACCGATCAACCGCTCCGCAAGCTCACCGGCCTCGACGAACCGGAAGCCAAGGCCATCGCGAGCTTCGGCCTGATGACGGCCAAGAAAATTCTCTACGTCGCCAACGTCGACGAGAACGATCTCGAAGGGAAGGGGCCGCTCGTGATGAAGGTCCGCGAGTTCGCCGACAAGGTCGGCGCGTCGGTCGTGGCCGTGTGCGCGAAGCTCGAAGCGGAAATCGCCGAGCTCGACGAAGGGGACCGCGCCGAGATGCTCGAATCGTCCGGCTTGGCCGAGCCGGCGCTCGCCGTGCTGGCGCGCGAAGCCTACCGCGTACTGGGCCTGCAAAGCTATTTCACGGCCGGCGAGACGGAAGTGCGCGCTTGGACGATCCCCGTCGGCGCCACGGCCCCGCAAGCGGCCGGCGTGATCCACACCGACTTCGAGAAAGGCTTCATCCGCGCCGAAGTCTATTCACTGCCCGACCTCGAACAATACAAAACGGAAAAAGAAATTCGCAACGCGGGCAAACTCCGCGTCGAAGGCAAAAGCTACGTCATGCAAGACGGCGACATCTGCCACTTCTTGTTTAATACGTAGGCGATTCGCTTCATGCCGTCCAACGACCCCGCCGCATCGCTCACCAAGCTTCCGCTGATCGGCGTCGGGGTCAATGTTTTCCTCGCGGCCGCCAAAATTGCCGGGGGCGTGTTCGGCAATTCTTATGCGCTCGTGGCCGACGGCATCGAGTCGACCGCCGACATCGTGACGTCGCTCGTCGTCTGGGCCGGGCTGCGCGTCGCCGAACGTCCGCCGAATGAGAATCATCCCTACGGCTACGGCAAAGCGGAAGCGCTCGCCGGGGCGATGTCGGGCCTGGCGCTGTTGGCGGGGGCCGTGACGATCGCCGTGCAAAGCATCGAGCAGATCCGGGAGCCGCAGCACCTGCCGCATTGGTCGACGCTCCTGATTTTGCTGCTCGTGATCGCCGCCAAGTTTTCGTTGGCTTGGTGGATCGGCAGGGCCGGTCGCAAAGTCGGCAGCACGGCTCTGGAAGGAGACGCCTGGCATCACGGCTCCGACGCCCTCACTTCCGCCGCAGCGCTCGTCGGCATCAGCATCGGGCTCATCGGCGGACCCGGCTACGAGCCGGCCGACGACTGGGCGGCGCTCGCCGCCTGTTTCGTCATCGCGTATAGCGGCGTACGTTTGCTACGGCTCTCGTTTCGCGACGTGCTCGACGCCGCACCGTCGCCGGAGTTCGTCGAGCAGGTCCGTCAAGCGGCGCTCGCCGTGCCGGGCGTCCGCGGCATCGACAAAGTCCGCATTCGTAAAAGCGGGACGACGCACTACGTCGACATCCACGTGCAAGTCGACGCCGCTGCATCCGTGCGCGCCGGGCACGACATCGGCGGCGCCGTCCGCGGCACGCTCCGCAACTCGCCGCTCCGCATCGCCGACGTGCTGGTGCACATCGAACCGCACGACCACTAAATCCCGCGCTCCGGCGGCTGCGTCAGCGCGTTGGTTTCCGCGATCGCCTCGGCCGTTTCCGTTTGCACCTGCTGCGGCGTAAGTTGCTCCGCGGGCACGACGTGGGCCGTGCCTGTTTCGGGCAGAATGCCGATGGCCGTGTAGATTGGTCGCACCTGCTCGCGCAACGCCGGCAGCCTCCGCAGAAAGACGAGCGTGCCCGCGATGCACGCCGTACCTGCAACTAGCAGCGCGACCGGCGCTCCGAACCGTTCCGCAATGCTCCCCGCCAACAAGCTTCCCAGCGGCGCCGTGCCGAGAAACGCCATGGCATACAGGCTCATCACGCGGCCCCGTTTGTCTTCGTCGACGATCGTCTGCAAGAGCGTGTTGCTCGCCGCCAAGTGAAACATCATCGCGAAACCGGTCGGCACGAGAATCACCAGCGAAATCCACGGGGTGCGCGAAAAGGCGAAGGCGATGAGGCCGGCGCCGAAAGTGAGCCCGGAATACGTCAGCAAGCCGCCGAGGCCGACGACGCTGCGCCGCGAAAGGAGCGTCACCGCGGCCCCCAACGCCCCGAGACCGGAAGCCCCGGTGAGAAAGCCGAGCAACCGCGGGCCTCCCTGCAAAATCGAATCGGCATACACGGGCATGAGTAGCGAAAGCGTCGCCCCCATCATGCTCACCAGCGCGGAGAGCAACAGCAGAGCGCGAATCGGCGCAAAGCGGAAGGCGTAGCGAAAACCGTCGAGCAAGCCGCGCAATACCGGGCCATGTTCCGTGACGGGGCGCCGGGGCAGGTCGCGCATCCTGAGCAGCGCGCCGAGCACCGCCACGTAGCTCACCGCGTTGAAGGCAAAGCAATAGAGCGGCCCGCCGGCGGCGATCAAGAGCCCGGCGAGAAACGGTCCGACCAACCGCGCGGCGTTCACCATCGACGAGTTCAGCGCCACGGCGTTGGCCAAATCGTCGCGACGGGGGACCATTTCCACGAGAAACGCTTGGCGCGTCGGCAAGTCGAACGCGGTCACCACGCCGAGGACCAAGCTGAGCGCAATGATCTGCCACACTTCGATGTCGCCGTACCAAGTGAGCACGGCGAGCGCCGCGGCCTGGAGCATCGCCACGGTTTGCGTGACGACGATAATCCGATACCGATTGGAACGATCGGCGATCACGCCTGCCAGCGGCGCGAGAAACAGCGCCGGAACCTGCGCCGAAAAGTTAACCAGCGCCAGGAGCCAAGCCGAACGCGTGAGGTCGTACGTCAGCCAAGAGAGGCCGAGCTGCTGCATCCACGTGCCGATGAGCGACACCGCTTGGCCGGAGAGAAACAGCCGGTAGTTGCGGTGGGCCAGCGCTCGCGCGAAGTTTCCAGGCATACGGCGGCCGACACGGTTGTGGGCGACACAGTGAAAGTGAAGACGACACAGTGGAAGACAACGCAAACGATGCCGAAGCGGCGAGGCGCCGACGAGGCAGACTTAGTAGAGCAAATCCGATACCGACGGTCGGCGCTTGCTACGTTACATTTGCGTCGCAAAACACGGTGTCGTCGTGTTCGTAGCCCGGCGCGCAGCAGCAGAGAAATTTGAGCACGATGTCGCCGGTGTTCGTGATCTGGTGCGCCGCTCCGGGAGGAATGGCGATCGCATCGCCGGGGCCGACGTCGCGCTCGTCGCCGGCGATCTCCATGCGGGCCGTCCCTTCGAGGAGGTAGTAAATCTCTTCGGTGCGGGGATGGTAGTGCCGGGTCGTTTGGCCGCCGGGAGGAAGCCGCGCTTCGGCGAGGCTCTGCAGCCGAATGCAGGAGTTTCGCTCCGCCAACAGTTCGCGAATCTCGGAGCCGTCTTTCGTAGTGAAGGCCGGCACGTCGACAATATTACGCACGTCCATCAGCACATTTCCATTCAGAGCAGAGTTCGCGCCAAGACGCTAAGACGCAAAGCTCGGAAGAAACGGGGAACGCGCATCAGCGAATCTTAACTGTTCCCTTGGCGTCTTTGCGTCTTCGCGCGCACTCCGCAAGCTCAACGTTTCGCTTCTTCAAACACCAGCGGATGTTCCGAGTCGGGGTCGGCGATCCGAATCGACATCCGGCCGGCCAACAATTCTTCGATCAGGTGCCCCACCACTTCCGCGCGCCAGCCGCGGGCCAAGCAGGGGACGTTTCCTTCGGAGTCCATCGCGCCGTTGAGCCGGTAGTTGACCAGTTCGCGGACGTCGTTCGCCGTACCGACGATCGCCGGGGCGATCTCCGCGCCGCGGCAAATGCTCGTGAGCGCGGCCGAAAGAAATTGGCCGAGCATCGCGAGGTGCGAATTCGAGTCGACGCGTTGGGCCGTCGGGAGTTGATCGTCGGGCAGTTCGAGCGCCCGTTGCACGGCCTTGGCCAAGTCGGGGATGGCGCGGCGCAGTTCCGGCCGCTCCATGCCGCGCAGCGCGCCGATATGCTTCGGGTCGGCCACCTTGCGCTTCGCAAGTTCCACCAACAGATCATCGCGCAGAATCAATCGCGGCGGCAAGTCGCGCCGCTCCGCTTCATTTTCGCGCCAGGTCCAGAGCTCGCGCATCACCGCTTGGCAGCGATTCGACATACCGCTGGAGCCGGAGACGCGGCGCCATCGTTCGCGCGTCAGCGAGTTCTCGATGTCGGCCTGAAACGCTTCCATTTCGACAGCCATCCACTCGCTCCGCTTCAATTGCGCGAGCTTGGCGGTGAGCTTGTCGTAGAGCGGCAACAGATACTGCACGTCGGCGACGCCGTATTCGATCTGCCGATCGGTAAGGGGCCGGCGACGCCAATCGGTGCGCGTCTCACCCTTTTGCGGCACCACGTTCAGGAGCCGCGAGATCAGGTTGCCGTAGCCCGCCGGGAACTCCATGCCGATCATGCCTGCGGCGATCTGTACGTCGAAGAGCCGGGCCAGCCGTCGCCCGGAGGCTTCAATGGCGAAGAGCATTTCTTGCCGGGCGGCGTGTGCGATCACTTCGTGCGTGGGATCGGTGAGCACGTCCCAGAGGGGCGTCAGGTCCAAATCGGCCAGCGTGTCGATGCAGTGCGCTTCCGTGTCGGTCGCGCATTGCACCAGGCAAAGCTGCGGCCGATACGTATGCTCGCTGACAAATTCCGTGTCGAAGGCGATTCGCCCGGCCTTGCGCATGCGATCGCAAAAGGAGGCGAGGTCCGATTGTTGGGTGATGACCGCGGTCGACACGATATTGGGTGCGAATCCGGAGGGGCGGGGCCGAAGCGTGAAAGCGGCGATTGTCGCCTTACGGCCCGAAACGCACAAGGGCCGACGCCCCGACGAGACCGTGGCCCGCAATTACCGAGCGGCCGGCGAACGATTCACGACCAGTGCGCCGACCAGCGTTTCGCTCGGGGTTTCTCCCGGCAAGAGCCGCATGGCGTAGTCAGCGATCTCGTCGTTGTAGCGCGTCGCGGCGGCCAGGAGCGCCTCGGACGAGACGGTCTGGCGTCGAAAGGCATCGAGCGGGGCGGCCACGGCGCTGCGGCCGGCGGAGTAAATCTGCAAGGCCTGCTCCGACGCATGGTCCCCCAAGAGGACCGCTTCGGCCCGCGATTGCAGGATTTCGTGCAGTACGGCAATCCGATCGGCTTGCGGTTGGAGCCGCTTGCGCATGGGGGATTCGGCCGAGAGCGACTCGAGCTTCGTATCGTAGCGACCGGCATGCGGCAGCGTTTCGGTCATCAGCCAAGTCTCCCCGAGCGGCTTCCGCATTTCGTCGGTGAGCTTCCAACGCGCGGCCCACAATTCGGCCGTGGCTTCGCGCTCGGCGCTTTGCGCAGCCAGTCGGGCTCCGTGTACCTCCAACATCGCCACGGCACCGGCGGGGCTCTCGCGAAAACGCATCGCACCCTGCGCGAGGGCCGAAAGTTGCGTTACTTTCTGAGTCCAAATGGTGCGCACGGCCGCGGCTTCGGCGGTCGACCAATAAGCGCCTATCAGCGCTCGGCGCGAGGTGCCGGAAGCGCCCGCCAAGCATTGGTCGAGCGTGACGCGCACGGCTGCTTCGTCGGGGGCGAGGGCCGCCGAACGGTGCAACTGTTCCACGAGTTCCTGCGTGCGACGCGGGGCGGGGACGCCGTCGAGCGTGTCGTAAAACCCGGCGGGTTCGACGGCTTCATCACGACGCCGCGTTTGGTCGTCGGCCTTCGGGGCAACAGCGGGGACGGCGGCGGGGATGTTCAACGACGGCAGTTTCGGGGCTGCCGTTTCGACCTGCTCCGACGTGGCGGTGGCGGGGATGGCAATCGCCTTGTGGTGCGGCTTCGTCGGACGGGAAGCCTTCGGGTTTTCCGAAGCAACGGTGCCCGAGGAGTATCCATTGCCCGAGGAGTAGGGCGATGTGCCGGCCACGGACGAAATCGGTCGGGCGTTCTCATCGACGCTCAAGAGGCCGGGCTCTTCCAGCGGCTCGCGGTTGACTTTGAACTTCAGCGGGGCGTCGACGCGCTCGCGCGGCGGAGCAAGCGTCGGCGTGCCGCGCTGCAGATTCGTCGGTGCGGCGCCGGCCATTTGCATGGGCTGCGCGTGCGGCGCGTCGAGCAAGTTGGGCACGGCATAAGCCGGGGCGGCGGTGGGAAACGGGTTCGGCACGGCATCGTACGAGGCTTGCTGCACGCCAGAGGCGCCCATGGCCGTGTGCAGAGAATTCTGCGGCAGCGGGTTTTGAGGGACCGTGATCGCCGGCACCGGTGCGCCCACGCTCGTTTCGTCGAAGTTCGCCGCCGCGATGTTGCGCGGCACTTGGTAGCCGAGCGGTGCCGCCGCCGAGATGCCCGCATCGGGAATCGGCTCGGGTTGCGGAGCGCCGGTCGAACGGAGGAACTCACCCGGCACGGCTCCTTCTTCTTCGAAGAACCCGACCGGTTGCACGCCGCCCTCGAACAATTCTTGATCGCCGGGGTAGACGGCTTTGCCGAGCTTCGGCGTGTACTGGCTCTTGATCAACATGCCGACGAGCGTCTCGCGGCTGGTTCCTTCCGGAGCGCTCGTGAGCGCATACTCGGCGATCTCGTCGTTGTAACGGCGCACGGCGGTGAGGAATTGAGCGCGACGCGTCCGGAGCGAATCGACGGCCAAGAGCACGTCGTCGAGCGGAAGTTGCCGCTTGCGATAGGCGTCGAACGCCGCTTCGTAGGCGTCTTGCGCGGCCCACACGGTTTGAGCGCGCGTCGTCACGACTTCGCGCCGCAGGGGCAATGTCTTCTGCAGCAAGTAAGCTCGGGCCGGCGGCACGCGACGGGCGTACACCTTCTCCAGCGAAGTGTTGTAGACGCCGACGTGCGGCAGGTCGGCTGCGAGCGGACGGGGACCGTCGGCCGCGATGCCGGCGGTTTCCATGAGTTCCGTTTGCGCGGACGTGAGGCGGAGTTCGGCTTCGCGCAGTTCGGCATTCGCTTCGGCAAACCGCGACCCGACGGCGCTGCGCGCTGCGCCCGCGTCGGCCCCTTGCTCGACGCCGGCGATCACTTCGCTGAGCAACTTCAGATACTGCACTTGTTGCCAAGCGTAATGATACTCGCCGGCTTCTTCGGCCAGCCGCCAATAGGCGTAGACCGCCGCCATCTGACGACGTCGATCGGAAGTGTTCGCCAGCGCTTCGAGCAGCGACGTCGCCTTGCCCGGGAGCTCCAGCGATTTGGGCAACACGAGCGCTTCGCGCACGAGCTCGGCGGCGCCGGAAGTGTCTTCAGCAGGAGGGGGCGTCTGTGTCGTCGGCTGCGCCGGAAACTGCTGCGGCGCGGTCGTGGTCGTTGCGGTGCGAGCAGGCATCGACGGGTCGACGCTCATCGGCGCTGCGACGCGATCGGGCAGGGCGCGCGGTTGTGCGTTGCCGCCATTGGAAAACGCTGCAGGGGGCGCGCCGCCGCTCGGCATGGAAGCGTTGGGCATCGGTGAGCCGGGAAACGCACCGCCGGGAGGACTTGCCGTGCGGGGAGCGCTCGTGCCGAGGGAGCCGCCGGACGACATCCCGCCGCCGCCGGCAGGCGGATAGCCGTTTCCGGCCGGCGACGAACCTGCGGCGGGCACGACGCCCGACGGTGCGGTCGGTGCGTAGCGATCGTAGCGCCCCGCTTCGGCCTGCACGAGTTGAATGGATGACGGAGGTGAAGGCGCCGCGACGGCGGCGGCGAGCGGCGAAGCGCTCGACGCTGCGCTCGGCAACGCGTTGGGGGGAGCGATCGTCGGCGCACTCGGCGGCGCATTCAGCGGCGCTGCGACGGTGCGTAACGTATTGACGGGCACGGCCTGCGTCGCGGCCGGTGATGCCGTGAGCGTTTGCGGCCTGGCAAACGGATCGGACGTGGCTTGCCCCAACAACGACCAAGCGACCAAGAGCGACGTGACTTCCATTTCACTCCCCCTCCCCAAGAAACCCGGCTTCGTAGGAATCCCATTCCACGGAGCCCGGCGAATTTGCGCGGACAAGTTGACACTTCGACCGGTTTGCGTCAATGCTGACTGCCGGCGGCGACGCCGACTGCGTCGCTAGTTATTCGTAGACTACCGCGACGCCGCCGCTGCCTCGCATGCGTTGCCGGCTATCCAAAGAATCGAGCTCTGCATGAAACGACTGCTTACTTGGATCGTGCTGGTGCTCTGCTGCGGCATCTCGGCGGCGGCCGTGGTGCGCGTCGTAAACATGGAACTGCAGTCGCCGCCGGCATTCGCACGGGCCGATCTCGAAGCTTGGCTCACCGCGCCGGAGGTCGACGGCAGGCGCGAATCGCCGACCATGCGACGCCGGGCCGCTTGGATGCTCGAGCAAGATATGGCGTCGGGCTACGATTGGTCGCCGTTTCAGCAAACGCTCGCCGAGGAAACGAAGCGACGATTTGAACGACGTTGGAACGCGTTGCTCGGCGAACTTTTCTTGCAGCGCGCCCGACAGTTTGCGGCCTTGCCGACCGTGCATCGGGAAGGATATCTGCAAACGCAACTAGCGAGCATGACCACCTGGTACGTGCTCGACGATCGCGGCCGGCACGTCAGCGGTCCGGCGCTGCTCTTGAAAGAGGGAATGAAGCAGAGCGAAGTTCGCGACCGAACGACGGAGCGCACGCTGAACGGCTTTCGCGACGCGTTGGGCAAAGCGGCCGCCGATATTTTGCTGAAGCGTTTCCTGCCGGACGCGAAACCAGGTCCGCGGCGCCCCGACTAGTCGAACACAAGCTGATCTAACTCAGGATGCGCCGGATGGCGCGGATTCGGGCGGCGTCGACCCGGCCGGTGCGAGAACCTTCGCATGCGGCGCCGCGCACGGCGACGTAGTCGGCTCCGGCGGCCGCGACTTGCGGAATGGTGTCGAGCGTTAATCCGCCGCCGACGACGGCCAGCATCCCGTGTTGCCGTACTCGGGCCGTAAAACGCCGCAGCGCCGCGACGTCCCAAAAGTCGAACAGGCCGCGGCCGTCTTTGGTCGCGGTATCGAGCAACATCGCACGAGCCTCGGCGCGCGAGGCTTCTTGAATCACCTGTTCGCTCAGCGGAGAGGCCGCTTCCGCATGGTCGGCGTAGGCGACGAACACGCGTTCAACAGCGCGCGGGAATTGCCGGGCCAGCAATTGCCAACCGCGGGCCCAATTACGTCGGGGTCCGCAGCCCGCGAGGCCCAGCTTTACGAAGCCGACTCCGTTCGGGATAACGGCGAGCGAGAGAACCGGGGCGAGCGCCTTGTCGGTCGGAAAATAGTCCGTCAACTCACCGAGAGCCATGCTCAGCGGCGCTCGACCCGCAACGAGTGCGGCGACTTCCGCAGCGACGGATTCGGCCACGCGCCCCAGCGAGCCCAGGTTCGGTTCTTTAAGATCGATGAGATCGACCCCTTCATCGAGCGCGATGCGGGCCTCTTCGATGTCGCGCACGCTCACTAGTAGCCGAGTCTTGTAAGAGGTCACCCCTCACCCCCAGCCCCTCTCCCGCAAGGGGCGAGGAGTGACGGAGGATTTTTTAGCTTCTGTTGCGTGTCGTAGAGGCGCTGATTGAGCCGATTTACCAAGTCGATATCGAGCGGCTCAGTCCAAGTGCCGCGGAGCGTTACATAGTGACCGCACCAAGCGGCAAGCCGGACGTTCGTTTCGAGTTTGGCAAACTCTTCGGCCCGTTCGGCAATGCGGATGATGAGCGTACGGGCTTCGGTCTTGTAGTCGTCTTTGCCGGAGAGGTACGTCGGGCCTTTGCCGAGGAGAAACGCTTCCACGAACTCGATCGGTACGGCGATGGCCGAACCGTTGCGAATGTAGAGCAGCAGGCTGCGGCCATCGAAAGCTAAGCGGGGACGGCGCGACCACATGAACAGCACCAACGCCAATGCGAGCGCCGCTACGGCGGCGATCCACCAGCCAAGCCCCGAAGGCGCCACGGCCCCCCGCATCGCCAAGGCGCCCGCCGCGATGGCCGCGACGAGAATCGGCCCGACGAACAATCGCCGATTCGCATGTAACCAAACTTCGCTCATTAATTTCGTCTTAATCTTGGCCGCACGGCCGGCGAACGAGGAACTCTACGCCGAGAAAACCGTCTGTCGATCTTAACAGACGCGCGAATCCGGGGTCAGGGGCTTGCGAAACGACGGAGGCGAGACACAATCGCGTTTTACTCGGTTTCTAGTCTTCTTCAATACCGGGCTGAACCGCCGCGTCAACGCGGCGGCCTCCATCGACAAGCGGCGTCGAAGCAACGAAGCAAAAGGGTCACACAACACATGTCGGAACATCACGGCGGTTCGCAGGGAAGCGCAGCGGCGGGAAGTTCGAGTAAGGGAGTGATTGCAGGTCTGGTCGGCATACTTCTGCTGTACGGCGTCGCCGCAGCGATGCACTGGCCGCAGACCGGCACGGAACTGACCAACGGCGTGCATCATGCCGCGGGCGATCACGATGTCGACGCCCCCGGCACCGGCGCCAAGACCGACGCCGGACACTTCGACGCCAATCCGGAACACGGAGACAAGGCCGCGGCGCATCCGGAGTACTTCATGGTGCTGCCGTTCTGCTTGCTGCTGGGAGCCATCGCCATTTTCCCCCTCTCCCATAAGACGGAACATTTCTGGGAGAACAACACGAACAAGCTGTTCGTGGCCGGCGGTCTCGGCTTATTGACGCTGGCCTACTACGCTTTCGCTTACCACCATCCGCTGGAGCGCCACTTTTTGGGTCATGCGGTGATCGAGCCGACCAGCGCGACCGCACTGCCGTGGGTGATCATTCAAAACTCGATCTTCAACGACTTCATTCCGTTCATCGTGCTGTTGTTTGCTCTCTACACGATTTGCGGCGGCATTCGCATCAGCGGCGATCTTCCGGCCCACCCCTCCACGAACACGGCGTTCCTCGCCGTCGGCGGCCTCTTAGCCAGCTTCATCGGCACCACCGGCGCGGCCATGCTTTTGATCCGTCTGGTTCTCGAAACGAACCGGGAACGCAAGCATGTCGCCCACACCGTCGTCTTTTTTATCTTCATCATCTGCAACTGCGGCGGCTGCTTGTTGCCGATCGGCGATCCGCCGCTCTTCCTCGGCTACCTACAAGGGGTCGATTTCCTCTGGACGCTCGGCCTCTGGAAGCAATGGGCATTAGTAAACGGCGCGCTCCTCGCGGTTTATTTCCTGTGGGACACTCTCATCGCCTATCCGCGGGAAACTCGCAGCGACATCAAGCGCGACGAAACACAGGTCCGCGGCCTGAAGTTTGAAGGATTGATGCCGAACGTCTTGTTGCTGGTCGGCGTCGTCTTGGCGGCGGCGCTGTTAAGCCCGACGAAGCCGCTGTTTGCGAGCGCGACCGATCCGGGCTGGTACCCATGGTTATTCTTGCGCGAAGCGGTGCAACTCGGCCTGGTGGCGATCTCCTTGGCCTTCGGTTCGCAGCGCACGCGCGATGAGAACGGTTTCAACTACGGCGCGATTATCGAAGTCGCCGCTCTCTTCATCGGCATCTTCATCTGCATGCAGCCGGCCTTGCAGATTCTCGACGTCCGCGGGTCGGAACTTCCCGTCAAGTCGGCCGCCGAATACTTCTGGGCCACCGGGTCGCTTTCGAGCGTGCTCGATAACGCGCCGACGTACTTGGTGTTTTACGAAATGGCCAAGATCGACCCGGCCAAGCTCACGGAAGAAATGGCCGAGCTCTTGGCCGCCATCAGCCTCGGGGCCGTGTTTATGGGCGCCAACACCTATATCGGCAACGGCCCGAACTTCATGGTGAAGACCATCGCCGAAAAGTCGGGCATCAAGATGCCGAGTTTCTTCGGCTACATGGCTTACAGCTTCGGCGTGCTGATTCCAATGTTCATCGCCGTTACGCTGCTGTTCTTCAAATAGCAGATGCCTCTGGTTCCCCTCGCTCCTTGCGCGCGAGGGGCCGGAGGTTTGGCGTGACGACGTTCCCAATGCCACGCTCGTAATGGGGCCGCGCTGCCGTCAACCGGAATTCGGCAACCTTCTCCCGGTGGGAGAAGGTTTGCGTTAGAATGTCGGCATGAGCACGACCGATACACCTGCCGACGAAGTTCGCCTCGAGCGCGAGGTGCGGCCGCTTAAAATCGGTCCGCTCACGGTCGATCCGCCGATTCTGCAAGCCCCCATGGCGGGCTTCACGAACTTTGTTTATCGGCAGATCGTGCGCGAGCTCGGCGGTGCGGGGCTGCAGGCCACGGAGATGGTCAGCGCCCGCGGCTTTTTGGCCATCGAAGAACATTCCGACGCTCACCCCGATCGCCTCTGGGGCGTGAAGGAAGAAGCCCGACCGCTGGCCGTGCAAATCTGGGACAACGATCCCGAGACGCTGGCCGCCGTGGGCGGGCGCCTCGCACATGAGTTCGGCGTCTCCGTGGTCGACATTAATTTCGGCTGCCCCGTGAAACAGATCACGCGCGACGCCCATAGCGGGTCGTATTTGCTGCGCGATCCCGACCGGATGGGGCGCATCATCGAACGAGTCGTCGCCGCCTGCGCTCCGACGCCCGTCACAGCCAAAATCCGCCTCGGCTGCACGCGCGATTGCGTCAACGCCATCGACGTGGCCCAAGTGGTGGAAGGGGCCGGCGCCGCAGCGCTCACCTGCCACGGGCGCGTCGCCGAAGATTACTTCACCGGCCATGCGAACTGGTCGCTCATTTCGGCGATCAAGCCGCACTTGAAACGCATCCCGCTCATCGGCAACGGCGACCTCGACTCCGCCGCTAAGGTGGTGCAGGCCTTCAACCGGTTCGACGTCGACGGCGTGATGATCGCCCGCGCGGCGCTGGGTAAACCCTGGCTCTTCCAGCAAGCGGCGGCGGCGCTTAAGGGTGAACCGGTGCCCCCGGACCCATCGCTCTTCGAGCAAAGGCAACTGCTCATTCATCACTTTGAACTCGTGCTTCAACGCTTCGGCGAACTGAAGGGGACGCTGCTCATGCGCCGCTTCGCCTGCTGCTACGCCGCCGGCCGTCACGGTGCACGAACGTTTCGCACGTATGCCGCCAAGGTGTCGACGCCGGGCGAGTTCTACGACATCGTCGAGAAGCACTTTCCGCGGGACGCGGAACCCGCCCCGTAGGGAACGCCCTCTGTGGCGTTCCGTCCTGAAGCAACGACCTCGTTTGCGGAACGCCACAGAGGGCGTTCCCTACAGTCCGACTACGCCTCCACCGGCTCCAGCGCGTCTTTGCCGGACGATTGCCACCACTTCGCCGCATCGTCGCGGGTCCACTTGCCGCTGCAGTCCGTGTCGCGGAGTGCATATCGCAAGGCGGCGACATCCTGATACCGATCAGCCGGTCGCTTCGCCAAGCACTTAAGCACGACGCGCTCCAGGTCGTCCGGAATGTCGCTGCGCCACTGCGTCGGCGGCAGCACCTTGTCGTTGACGTGGGCGAAGAGCACCTTGAGCGGCTTATCGCTTTCAAAGACGGGGTGCCCCGTCAGCATGAAGTAGGCGACCGCCCCTAAAGCATAAATATCGCTCCGGCCGTCGGGCTCATTCTCTCCGGTCGCTTGTTCGGGCGACATGAAGAGCGGCGAGCCCGTGATCGTGCCGTCGAGCGTGAGGTGGTCCCCTTCGGTTTCGATCGCTTGCTTCACGAGCCCGAAATCAAGCAACTTCGCCACGTCGTACACACCGCCCCGTTTGGCCGCGAAGATGTTGCCGGGCTTCACATCGCGATGCACCAGCCCGACGGCATGCGCCTCGCGCAAAGCATCGCAAACCTGTTCAAGCAGATACACGACGCGCGCCGGCGGCAGCGGCCCGTGCCGCTCGACCAAGTCGGCGATGCTCAAGCCGGGCAGATACTCCATCACGTAGTAAAACGTGCCGTCGTCGGCCCGACCATAATCGAATATCTCCACCGTGTTCCAATGCGAAAGCGTCGCGATGCTTTGCACCTCGCGTTCGAAGCGAGCCAGCGTGCGGGGATCATCCGCCTTATGCGGACGAATCAACTTCAACGCGCAAGGACGTTTCAGCAGCCGATGTTCGGCCAGATACACCTCGCCCATGCCGCCGCTACCAAGCAAGCGCTTGAGCCGATATTGCCCGAGTTCGCGGGCTTCGAAGGCTTCTTGCCGCAAGGAGTTGGTCAGATAGGTGCCGTAGATGCTGGCGCCGTAGCCGAACAAGCCGAGCAAGATCATCGACGAGAACGGCTCGTGCGCCGCGGCCAAGTCACGAATGATCGGCTCGCGCCAAACGTCGAAGGCGTAGCCGCTCGCGGCCGCCGTCAGCATGCAGCCGATGACGACTGCGGCCCGTTGCCAAGTGTTCGGAATATACACGGCGTACGTAAAGATCAACGTGAACCACAGCCCCAGCGTGCTGGGAATGAAGTTATAGAGCGACGCGGTATAGAGCAGATCGAAGTGCTGCACGTTCACGAAGAACGTCGTCGTGATGCCGAAGATGCCCCACTCCATCCAGCGCAACGAGCGGAGGCAGAAGTTCGCAGTCGAGCGCCACAGCACGGCGGCGAAAATGCCCAGGCCCAATAGGTGGGCCAAGTGACACCAACGCAAGAGCGACCGTTGCGCAAGCAAAAACGGTTGATCCAGCGTCGAATTCAGATCGCGCACCGATCCCCAAAGATAAAACACCGCCGAGCCGATGAAGAGCACCAGCGCAGCGCTACGCAAGCGATAGCCGAGCAGCGCCTGCGTTTGCTGCGACATGCCCGACTCGGTGCCGTCGAGCATCTTGATGTGCGCACATCGGGCATCGCGCGCCGAAAGCGGAGGCGACGCCGGAGCAGGCGTGCGCATGCTGGCAGCATCAAGCGTTTGGTCTTGCGGCGAAATCGGCTGCAAGTCGCGGCGGGGACCGGTCATCGACCGTGTTCCTTACCAGCAGGCGGAAGTAAATAACTCGCCCCCATCATACCGGCGGAAGCAACCGTCGGGCTAGGGGCGCACGTGCGGCTTTCGATGCCGACGCGGCAGCCGGAGTTTCGCAACAATGCGTACAAATCGCGAGATTTTTCCGCGGCTGCGGCGGTTCCCGGTTCGACTTCTGACGTTCCCTTAAGCCGCCCGCTTCCCCTTCGGAGGCGTGGCGAGCTTGGCGATCTCTTCGTGCGACAAGCGTCGCAGGATCGTCCCTTCGTCGGTCGGTTCTTCGAGCAGCACGGTCGTGGCTTCGTGCAACATCCGCGGCACGTAGAACCAAGCCCTGGCGAGAGATTCTCGGTCCTGGTCGGCCGAGATTAAAATCAGGTCCTGCCGCGCGAGACTGTTGGCCGAACGGGACAACGCCGACATCGGGTCGCCGGGAATCAGGCGCACCTTCGCCCCCGTAGTCGCCAGCAGCGAATGCGCGGCCTTGATCGTCAGGCCCGGCCCGTCGCCGTTTTGACGAGCTTCGAACATGTCAATGCCCGTGTAGTGTGTTTCCTCCGTGCCGGGGCAGAGCTCCAGCAACCGCATCGTGCGGACGGCGGTGCCGATGCCCAACTCCGTGATGCGCCGCACCGGCTGTTTCCGCGCCAGCTGATACAGCGGGCGGAATTGCTTCGGCTTCGAAAAGTACGCCAGATAGAGCGAACGAAGTCGACCGGCCATGGGAGTGGGGTGCGTTCTGCAAAATGGCAATGCCGGCGGAGGCACGCCGGCGGCGCCATGCGCCGCGCGTCCGCCTACCAATACCCATCGGCTTCCCACGGTCGGGTGCTGCGGGAAATTCGACTAATGATCAAAGCGCAAGGCCGGCTAAATTTTCCTTCTAGGAAAAGTCGATGAACCAAGGTGCGAGCATCCTGTCATTCTCCGCTGCGCCGTCGAACATGAAGCTCGTTCGCCCCGTCATCACCGTCTGTCGGTTGTGCCGTGCGCCGGCTTGGGCGATAGTCGCGGCGCTCGTTTGTGGATCGGACCTCGACGCCACGCCGCCGAGTTTGCCCCCGACGAACTTCCATCCGTTCGGGCCGCCGACCCAACTCATTCCCGACGGCTCGGTGGTGCCGCTACGTCCGATTCGTCCCGTCGCGCCGATGAGCCCGCTTTTTATGATGCCTCAAGAGCCGTTCGGCCGGCTCGGGCAAAACTGGGGAGCGCTCGGCGGCGCCGTGAGCATCGACCAAAAGCAGACGCCCGCGCATCGCCAACCGATCGAACTCGTTCCGCAAATCCCCCGCGGCGATAAGAAAACCGCCCCGAGCGCGGCGACCGGAGGGGGCTACGGAGCTCCCGCATCGACGACGCCGCATCGCGGCGCCGCCTATCGCCGACCACTGGGTTGGTAGCCGCCGGCGCTCTTACAAGTCGAGCGGGAAATCGCTCAAAAGCTCCACTCCCGTCTCCGTGACGACGTAGTCGTTCTCTAAACGAATGCCGCCGCGTAGCTCGTCGCTGTAGAGCCCCGGCTCGCAGGTGAACACGTCCCCCACTTCGAAGACGTCGTCCCAGTGCGAATTCAGGTGGGGCGCCTCGTGCGGAAAGAGCCCGATGCCGTGCCCCAGGTGATGGTCGAACCTCGCGCCGGCAAACTTGTCCAGGTGCTGCTTCACCTGCAAGAAGAAGCCTCGGCAACTGGCCCCCGGCTTTACCGTTTCCATGACCATCGGAAACACTTCGGCAATGTGCTTCTGAGCCGAGAGTTGCAGCGGCGTCGGCTTGCCGTCGACGGCGATCGCGCGGCAGTTGTCGGCAAAGTAGCCGCGAAACGCCGGACCGAGATCAAGCACGTACAGTTCGCCGGCTTCAATGCGACGGTTGCGCGGAGGTCCTCCCGGCACGCCGCTGGCATAGTCGTTGCCGGTGCCGGTGAGCATTTCGCCCAAGTATTCCACCGCGGTCGACTGCAGCGTGTTGAACATTTCCAGCTCGTTCAGGCCCGGCCGTACGATCTCCCGGGCCTTCGTATACATGGCCCCCGTCGCACCGATGGCGTGCTTGATCCGCGCGAGCTCGTCGGCATCTTTCCGCCGCCGTAGTTTGAAGAGCGAAGGTTCGATGTCGAAACAGTCCAGCGGATCGTCGAGGTCATCCAACGACAAGTCGCCGAAGTGCTTCGGAAAACAAGAATATTCAACACCGATCCGCCGCGCATGCCCTTGGGTCGCGAGCACCTTTTTCAATTCGTCGACTGCCGCGCGTCGCTGATCGTTACGCAGCGTGCACAGCCATTGCGCTTCATACGTCACGACGTTGTCGGCCGCATGCACCTTCGGAGCCTCGTTGGGAGCGACGAGCGTACAAGTGCCGTCTTTCCACAACGCCGCCAAAGGCTCATAGACCCAGCCGAATCGCGGGCCTGTGAGCCACTGCACGTGCTCGGTGCGCGCCACAATCACCAAATCGAGATTGTGCCGCCGCATCTCCGCCTGCAAACGTTGCTGACGGTGCCGACACAAGGAAGGATCAATATCAAAGGCCATAGGTCGTTTTGGATGGGAGTGGGAGAGTTCTGATTGGCGAACTGGAACTGCGAGAAGCGGGCAATTGTACGCAACGCCGTCATTTTTCGCCACGCTCGGCTCTCAGCGGCGCGAAGAACTTACGCATATCGCCGACCAATAATTCCGGCTGTTCCATCGCGGCGAAGTGTCCCCCGCGCGGCATGTCGGTCCAGTGCACCAAACGATAACGCTTCTCGGCCCATTGGCGCGGCGGCACGCCGATTTCTTTGGGAAACATCGCAACGCCGACCGGCGCGCTGCGGCCTGCCTTGCGACCTCCGTCGTAGTAATCCCGCTCGAAATATATGCGCGCCGAGGAAGCCGGCGTCTGCGTCACCCAGTAAACCATAATGTTCGTCAACAGTTCGTCTTTCGTGAAGCTGTTGTCGAGGTCGCCGCGATGGTCGCTCCAGGCCCAAAACTTATCGATGATCCACGCCGCCAAACCGACGGGCGAGTCGTTCAGCGCGTATCCAATGGTTTGCGGACGACTCCCTTGAATGGCGCTGTATCCGAAATGCGCCTGCAATTCCTTGCTCCGCGCCTCGAAGCGTTCGCGTACTTCCGTTGAAATGCCCGCCCACGGATCGGCTCCTTGTGGTACGCCTGATCCCAGAAAGGTGATGTGCGCCCCGACGACATGCGCGGAGTCATGGTTGCCGAGCCAAGTGGATACGCCCGAACCCCAGTCGCCCCCTTGGGCACCGTAACGATCGTACCCAAGGCGCTCCATGAGCGTCGCGATGGCCGCCGCCATGCGACTGCTGCTCCAACCGGGCGTCTTCGGTCGACCCGAGAAGCCGAAGCCCGGCAGCGACGGGCAAACCACATGGAAAGCGTCTTCGGCGCGGCCGCCGTGCGCCGTGGGGTTCACCAGCGGATCGATGATCTTGACAAACTCGACGACGGAGCCGGGCCAACCGTGTGTGATGACCAGCGGCAACGCCCCTTTATGCGACGAACGCACATGGATGAAATGCAAATCGACGCCGTCGATCGACGTAATGAACTGCGGGAAAGTGTTGAGCTTTCGTTCCGCGGCGCGCCAGTCGTACTTGGTTTGCCAATGGTCGACTAAGTCTCTCAGGTAGGCCGGCTCAACGCCGTAGTTCCAGCCGGAGCCGGCGATCTCGTCAGGCCAGCGCGTGCGCGCAAGCCGCGACTTGAGATCGACAAGCACCTCTTCGGGCACGGCGATCTTAAAGGGGCGAATCGCTTCCGCTTCTCCGGCATCTCCGAAAGCCATAGCTCCCCAACTGAAGAGCACGATCGCGCAACTGATTGTAGATATGAACCGCCGAACGCCCCGCCGACTACGACACCCATTGTGTACCGCTTGCATGGCCGCCTCCACGAATACCGCTGCACGGAACCATAAGCACGGCGATCAACTTCCCGCGCTGCGGTGGACATGTCAAAGTAGTTATGGCGACATTTCACGCGGGGAAGCCGGCGCGGTAAACTAACTTCTATGAAAAAGCGAACCTCCGGCGGCGGCTGGCAAGCCGTTTGGTACACCTGGCGCAAGGCCCGCGAATCGAGCGGGTGGAAACTGTGGAAGTTTTGGACCGCGATGCGCTCCAAGAACGCCTGCAAGACCTGTGCGCTCGGCATGGGTGGCCAAGCCGGCGGCATGGTCAACGAAACCGGCCACTTCCCGGAAGTCTGCAAGAAGAGCTTGCAGGCCATGGCGTCCGACATGCAGGGCGCCATCAAGCCGGACTTCTGGAAGACCTACTCCGTCGCGCAGTTGCAAGCCTTCTCCCCGCGCGAGCTTGAGACCTGCGGTCGACTCGTCGACCCGGTGCTCCTGCGCAAAGGCTCGCAGTATTACGAACCGATCTCCTGGGACGAAGCGTACCGGCGCATCATCGACAAGCTCCGCGCCACCCAGCCCGACGAATCGTTCTGGTACTTCAGCGGCCGCAGCTCGAACGAAGCCGGCTTCTTGCTGCAGCTGTTCGCTCGCGTCTACGGGACGAACAACGTCAACAATTGCAGCTACTACTGCCACCAAGCCTCGGGCGTCGGCCTGTCGAACGTACTCGGCTCGGGCGTCGGCACCATTCAATTGCACGACCTCGAAACTGCCGACTGCATGTTCGTCATCGGCGGTAATCCGGCGAGCAACCATCCCCGGCTGATGACTTCGCTCAAAGAGATGAGCAAGCGCAACGCCGAAATCATCGTGGTCAATCCGGTCGTCGAAATCGGGCTCGTGAACTTCCGCGTGCCGAGCGACCCGCTGAGCATGCTCTTCGGCACGAAAATCGCCACGCTTTATGTGCAGCCGCACATTGGCGGCGACTTAGCGATGATCACCGGCATTTCGAAGCGCATTCTCGAGATGGATGCGATCGACCGGCCGTTTCTGGAAACCTACTGCGAAGGGTGGCCCGAGCTCGAAGCTCGGCTGCGCGCCACACCTTGGGAAGAGATTCTCGCGAAGTCCGGCGTCACGAAGGCCGAGATCGACGACATGGCCCAGCGCTACGCCAAGGCGAAGAACGTCGTCTTCTCTTGGACGATGGGAATCACGCACCACGTGCACGGCGTGCTCAACGTCGAGGCCATCGCCAACTTGGCCCTGATGCGCGGCATGGTCGGTCGGCCCGGGGCGGGGCTCATGCCGATCCGCGGCCACTCCAATGTGCAGGGCATCGGCTCCGTCGGCGTCACTCCGAAGCTGAAAGACGCGATTTTCCAACGGCTCCAAGACCACTTTCAAATCAAACTCCCCACCACGCCCGGCCTCGACACCATGGGCTGCATGGAAGCCGCGGATACCGGTCGGATGCGCGCCGGCTTCTGCCTCGGCGGCAACCTCTTCGGCTCGAACCCCGACGCCACATACGCCGCGCAATCGCTCCGCGGCCTCGACCTTCTGGTCTACATGAACACCACGCTCAACACGGGCCACGCGCACGGCCTAGCCGGCGAAGACACGATCATTCTGCCGGTGCTGGCCCGCGACGAAGAGCCGCAGCCGACGACGCAAGAATCGATGTTCAGCTACATTCGCTTGAGCGACGGCGGCCCGCGCCGCCACGAAGGCCCGCGGAGCGAAGTCGAAATCATCGCCCACATAGCGCAAGGGGTGCTCGGCTCCGAGGTGACCGGCCCCATCGATTGGCGCGGCATGGAAAGCACGCGCAAGATTCGCGAGACGATCGCGGCGGTGGTCCCCGGCTTCGACGAAATCAAAACGATCGACGCCACCAAGAAGGAATTCCAGATCGCCGGACGGACGTTCCACACGCCGAAGTTTCCGACCCCCAGCGGCAAGGCGATGCTCAAGACGCACGACCTGCCCGAACTTGCCGGCGGCGATCTTTCCGACCCGGCGATCGGCCAACTCCGCATGATGACCGTGCGGAGTGAAGGGCAGTTCAATACCGTCGTATACGAAGACTACGATCTGTATCGCGGCATCGACCGCCGCGACATCATCGCCCTGCACCCCGACGACATCACGCGCCTCGGGCTCAAAGCCGACCATCGCTGCCACATCTCCAACGAAGTCGGAAGAATGCAAAACGTGATTGTGCGGTCGTTCGACAAAATCCGCCCGGGCAACGCTTTGATGTACTGCCCGGAAGCAAACGTCCTGGTGCCGCGCTCGCGCGATCCGTCATCGAAAACGCCGGCCTTCAAGTGCGTGTTGATCAACGTCGTGCCGGCGGAAGGCTCGAAGCCGGAAACGTACGTGGAACCGTTCGTGCTCCTGAGCACGGCGCAAGCCGCGGCCAACGGACAAGCGTCGAACGGCCACGCCGCAAACGGCCGCACGGCCGGCGACGGCACGGTGCATGCCAAGCAGAACGCCTGCTGATTCGCGTCGGCAATCTGCGCTAAGCGTCGAGCTCTTCGCTTTGCGACGCTATGTCATCGACAACCATTCTTTGACCTCGCGGCTGATGTGAGAATTGCCGTTACGCTTGTCGAACAGCTCGGCAGTTGCCACGGCGTCGGCGCGACACCACTCTAGCAATGCGGCTACGTCAACTTTTCCTTTGGCGTCGGCCAATTGCATTTCTGCGGGCAGCGGCAGCGTGATCTTGCCGCCGCCGCTGCGCCGTATGCAGAGCGCACAAGCTCCGAGCGCCGTCACATACTGCATTCGATCGTATACGGACGTGGCGCGCAGCGCCGCTTCGGTATGCAGTGCCGCCATTCGCTTTGCCGCCGCCACGTTGTTATCCAGCGCGGCGAAGTACAGGTGCCGCGCAAACACTAAGGTAAACCCGGATTGATTGCGCGCCAGGCGATATCCCTTACGCTGATACTCACGTGCCTCGTCCCAGCGCTCGAGCTTCGCCAGCGGCAGCAACACACGGCTGTATGCCACGGCCGGTTGCGTCAAACAGCGTTTTCCGTCGGAGATGTGCCGATCAAACGACTCGACGGCGAGCTCCCAGCGGCGCCTGCCGGCAAAGTATTCGATTTCCCCGGACGACACGCAGGCGATGCAATTGCTAAATTCGTCGCGACGCGAGTTCTTAAACTCCTCGTGGCAACGATCGCTTTCTTCAAAATCTCGAAGGATGAGCGAAAGCTGACGGCGTATGTTCCATACGGCGTGAAGCGACGCGCCGTGCTGGACGTACCGGCGGCGCATGTCGTCAAACGCCGCGTTGATCTGCGTTAGGGAGATTTGCGGAAAGTCCCCCAAATTGTCGACAAACCATTTGAATTGCCACAAGAGATTCCTGATCGGAAACTGCTCCGGCCTGCGATCCGACTGTGCGCTACACCAAGAAAACGCGACGAACATTAGTTCCGTGCGACCGGCGAACACGGCGCTCATCATGAGCTTCAAACGCAATTCGTAGCCGGCCTGCAAGTCGTTCACGCTGTCGGCCAGAGCCACGGCGCGCTCGTATAACGCCACCTGTGCTTCGCAATGCGGCAGGGCATCCGCTTCTCGCACCAACGTCTCGATCTCAAACGGCATCGACATCGGGCTGCTCCTTTCGCTCAACGGCCGCGTCGATCAATCCGCCGAGCCCTCGGGTAAGCAACGACAATTCGCGCGACGTCAAAGGCTGTTGTGCGAGCAACAGGGACTGCACGTAGAGAATCTCTGCAGATCGCGCCAGCACGCGTTCGTCGCCGACCCCCAGCAGACGGCGCACCGTCGAATTTTCGACATTGAAATAAACGATGGACCGAGGCGCCGATCGATGCGACGTCAACGCCGCCAGAATTCCGCCGTAGAGCGGGTCCGCGGTTTCTTGGGCCTGTTCCACGGAGCGAAAAAAACGTGCTTCTTGATCTGGTGCGAAGAGCGCCGGCAGTTCCGGCGGCTGAAAGCGCTTTAACTCCGCTATGCAGTCGTACGGCCGCAGACTTACCATGGCGGCGTCGAGAAATTGTCGTCCTAACCGCTGCTGCTCGGCGGTCGGCTCGGCTAAGTCGGCGGAGAATTGCGCCACGTCGACCGGCAGCACCTGAAAATCAGGAAACACCTCACTTACGCGCCCCAGCAAAGCGGCGTCGTAAACATAGCCCGCGTTGACGACTAGCAACCCCTGCGCCTGTGCTACCTTGGCGATCTGCAAGAACTGGCCAAGTTCCGCTACGTACCGAACTTCCGCTCCATCTGCGCGCAATTCGCGAATCGTCTTGCGACCGTATGTCGTTTCAAATGGAAGCCAATCAATGAATATTCGAAAACAGTCGTCGTCTTCCGCCGCCAGCGACTTCAAAGCCAAATGATGGACGGCCAGAAACCGCTCAAAGCGCTGCGGATCGCGCTGCGGCAAATGCATCAAATACTGCTTGAGACACTCGCCTAGTTCCGTCCGCGTCGCCTCCAGTCTCTCATCGACGTAAAATCCCTCGCGCGATGCCGTCGGCCGCAACCTTTCGACGTTGACGACCGCTTTCACAAAGAACGCCCACTCCGGGAGCAGTCCTTCGGCCTCGTCGCTCAACAACATGTTCTTCAAATACACTTGATGTTTTCGCTGCGCGGCCAAATTGACCGAGTGCGCGGAAACATACGCTACGCCGTCGACTCCGCCCGCGGTCGACTTCAGTGGTACCGCGTCGAGAAAATCTTCTCGCAAGGCACGACGTCCGTACTCCAGCAATGCCGCGGTTTGCGCCCGCTCCGTTTTAAACGACGCGCGCCACGGCACCGTCTCGGAGTTGATCGGCGAGCCCGCGCCGCCAAGCTCATTGACGTATATCGGATACGGCAGCAGCCTCCCGAAATGAAGCGCCAATTCCGCGATTCTCGTCGGCTCGAAAAGTTCCGTGCAATCCGCGCGCGACTGAAGCGAAACGCGGGTGCCGGGTTCGATATCCGCGGCCAACGTTCGAACGTCGTAAGTACCGTTTTCCTTGCCGTGCCATTGAACGGCGGGCGAATCACTGCGCGCTGATTTAGAGACGGCGATAATTTCATCGCTGACCATGAATCCGGCCAGCATCCCGATTCCGAATTGCCCGAGGAAGGCGCCTCCGTCGCGCTTCGAACTTTCCCCGATCGTCGCCAAAAACCGGTGCAACTCCGCTTCATCCATGCCGATTCCGTCATCGACGATCGTCAATGTCGGTAAGCCGTCATCAGCCGGCGCGATTTCGAGCCGAATGGATCCTTCGTACCGGTCGTCAAGCCGCTTGCGCGCCGTGATCGCATCAACACTATTCTGAAGCAGCTCACGCAAGAATAGCTCCGGCCTGCTGTACAGATGCTTGGCCAGTAGATCGACGATGCCTCGCAAGTTGACCTGAAATCGATGCTTGCCGCTCATGCACTTCCCCGATAGACATTTCCCACAGCCCGGTCGCAGACGATGAACAATTATCGTCGGCGCTCCTAAAGCGGCTTTCAAATGAATCGGGCGGCAAGCGAGCCGAGGGCAACAATCTACGTTCCAAAAAACTTTGCGTATCACACACCGGAGCTTTACCATCAGGGACGGCCGTCATACCGCGCCGGTCGTTTCGTCTCCTCGTCTTCTTGCAGGAGCCCCGCCATGGACCGCAGCAATCGTCGCACGTTTCTCGCCGATGTTTCGCGAGGAATGCTCATTGCCGGAGTCGGTTACGGCACGGCCGTCGACCTGGGGCTCACCCGGGCCTGCGCGGCTGAAGCGGAGGCCGCCGCAGCGACGCCGCTGACGTTCGGCGCGCGAGAAGAACTCGTGTGTCTCTTGCAAGAAACACCCATCGATAAGCTGCTGCCGCTCTTAGTGGCGCGGCTCAATCAAGGGCAGGACCTGAAAGAGCTCATCGCGGCCGGCGCGCTGGCCAATGCGCGCACCTTCGGCGGCGAAGACTACATCGGCTTCCACACGTTCATGGCGATGTCGCCGGCTTTGGCTATGTCGCAAGAGTTGCCTGCCGAGCGACGCGCTCTCCCCGTACTCAAGGTGCTCTATCGCAATACGAAGCGTCTCCAAGATCAGGGAGGGCGCAAGAACGAGAAGCTCGCCACCGTGATCCCGAGCGACGGCAAACCCGCGGCGCAGGCCGGCGAGCGCTTGCGCGCGGCGGTCGAGCAGCGCAACTATCAAGCCGCCGAGGCCGCGCTCGCCGCGGCAGGCGACGCCGATGCCGCGTTCAACGCCTTGCTCGACACGGTCACCGAAGGGGCCGACGTCCATCGCATCGTGCTCGCGTCGCGCTGCGTCGACATGCTCAAGATCGTCGGCCTCGAACAAGCACAAACCATGCTCCGGCAATCGGTGCACTACTGCGTCAAAGAAGAAGCGTGGAATCGGAAACGCCATCCGGAGATTCGCACGCTGCTGCCTCGGTTGCTCGACCAGCACAAGCTCGCCGGCAAGCAGGCGGGAACGCGCGCCGCCGAAGACGCCTGGGTCGAAGAACTCAGCCGGACGATCTTCCAAGCAACTCCGGCTCGCGCGGCCGACGCCGTCGCCGCAGCCCTCGCCGAAGGTTTCGAGCCGGATGCCGTCGGTCTGGCGATTGCGCTGGCGACGAACGAGCTCATCCTGCGCGACTCCGGCCGCACCGGGAAGCAGGTGCAAGCCGGCAAGCCGGAAGGAAGCGTCCACGGCGACTCCATCGGCGTACATGCCTGCGACTCGGCCCACGCTTGGCGCACCATGGCCGCCGCGGCCAACCACCGCAATCGCAACGCCTGTCTGATTCTCGCCGGCTACCAAGCGGCGCTCGACCGCATCGAGCGGGGCGGCGACTTCCTCAATTGGCAACCGCGCCCGACCGACGAAGTACTCAAGCGCGTCGCGGCCAACGACGCCGAGAGTTTGCTCAAGGAACTCAACGGCTCGATCCGCGAGAACGATCAAGAGCGGGCCTGCGCCGTCGTCCGCCGCATCAGCATGCTCGGCTATCCGCCTCGCCCGGTCTTCGAGACGCTCTTGAAGTACGCTTGCAGCGAAGAGGGAGCCCTCCACGCGGAGAAGTTCTACCGCACGACGAGCGAAGAGTTTGCCGCGGCCCGCCCGGCGCACAAATGGCGGCAACTCATCGCCTTGGCCCGCGTGACGGCCAGCGAAGCCAATCAACCGGCCGCCGGCTACGCGGAAGCGTCCGAACTGCTCGGTGTCACATCGTAGTCCGCGACTCCGTCGCGGAAATGCGGCAAGCGCGATCGCTACTGTTCGCAAACACGCACGGCGGTGCAAAGACCTTTTCCGCCGCGGAGCGGCCGACTACCTTGGTCGAATTGAACGCATTGCCCCCTGCGGATACGATGGACCGTTGTTATTGCTCGCTCGCCCATCGACATTCCGCCGGGACTTCCTCATGCGTCTGCAACACGTTCGCGTTGCCGCGATCGCCCTGATCGTCGCCGCTCTCGCCGTCGCCGCTTGGGTCGGCGAAGCGCGTGCGGAAGAAGGCTTCACGCCGCTCTTCAACGGCAAGGACCTCTCCGGCTGGACCGTGCCCGAAGGAGACAACGGGCATTGGCGCGTGGTCGACGGCGTGATTGATTACGACGCCGCGAGCGAGGCCCCCGGCAAAGACAAGAACCTGTGGACCGAAAAGGAATACGGCGACTTCGTTCTCCGCTGTGAATGGCGGATTAAAGAAACGCCGTACCTGAATCCGAAGATCCCGGTCTTGCGATTCGACGGGAGCCACAAGCTCGACGCGGCCGGCAAGCCGATCACCATTACGATGCCCGACAGCGATTCCGGCATCTACATCCGCGGCACGTCGAAAGCGCAGATCAATATCTGGTGCTGGCCGTGCGGTTCGGGCGAGGTGTACGGCTACCGGATGGATCCATCGCAACCGCCGGAAGTGCGCGCCGGAGTGACGCCGAAATTGAACGCCGACAACAACATCGGCGAGTGGAACAAGTTCGAACTCACCGTGCGCGGCGAGACTCTTTCGGTGCTGCTCAACGGTAAGCAGGTACTGCAAGACGCACGATTGCCGGAGCTCCCGCCGACCGGCAAGATCGCGCTACAACATCACGGCTCGAAGAAAGACGGCCAATGGTCGAGCCCGCCGGCGCTCGTGCAGTTCCGCAATCTTGAAATCAAAGAATTGTCGAAGTAATGACCAAACGCCGCGTACTACTCTGTCAGTTGCCGATTCCCCCCGCCGGGCCGTCGCCGGTGCGCGGCAACGTACCGCTGGCCGGGGCGTATCTGAAGATGTACGCCGAACTGCGCGGCCTCGGCGATCGTTACCAGATCGACCTGCTGCCGACCGCCGACGCCAATACGCTCGGCGACGCCGCTCTCGTCGAAGCGATTCTCGCGCGCGACCCGTGGCTCGTCGGCTTCACGTGCTACCTCTGGAATATCGACCGCACGCTCTGGATCGCCGAACGCCTCAAGGCCCGTCGCCCGGATCTGATCGTCATCGTCGGCGGCCCGGAGATCACGGCCGACAATTCGTGGACCGTGAACCACGCTGCGGTCGACTATGCGGCGATCGGCGAAGGGGAGCAAACGTTCGCAGAGTTGCTCGAAGCCCTCTCCCAATCTCCCCACAACACACTAGCCCCGACGCGGGCGCGAGGGGACGACATCGAGACTGCTGAAAGCAGAATGCTGAATGCTGAACAGCTGTTGCATTCATCGTTTGCGACTTCGCATTCCCCATTTCCGGCGATCGCCGGTTTGCATGTGCGCGGCATGACCGTGCCCCCGGCGTTCCGCAAGCCGCTCCCGCATTTGAACGACATTTCGTCGCCGTATCTCGCCGGTATTCTCGACGCCGCCGACGAACAGATGCTGCTGCTCGAAACCATTCGCGGCTGCGTCTACAAGTGTAAGTTTTGCTACTACCCGAAAAGCTACGACGATCTGTACTACGTCTCCGAAGAGAAGATCGTCGCCAACCTGCGCCATGCCCGGGAGCGCGGGGCGCGCGAAGTCGTGCTCCTCGACCCGACGCTCAACCAAGGGCGCAACTTTGACAAGTTCGTCGAGCTCCTGGCTCGGGAAAATCCCGATAACCAGTTCACCTATTTCGGCGAGCTCCGCGCCGAAGGCATTAAAGACACGACCGCCAAGCTGCTGAAGCAAGCCAACTTCTCGGAAGTGGAAATCGGCCTGCAATCGATCGATCCCTTGGCGATGGACCTGATGGATCGCAAGAACAACATGAAAGCGTTCGAACGCGGCGTGAAGTCGTTGCTCGACGTCGGCATCGACGTGAAGGTCGACCTCATCATCGGCCTCCCCGGCGACACGATGGAGAGCGTACGTCGCGGGCTCGACTACTTGCACGGCAACCGCTTCTTCAGCTCCATCCAAGTTTTCAACCTCGCGATTCTCCCCGGCACCGCCTTTCGCAGCGAAGCGGCCCAACTCGGCTTGGAGTTTCAGCCGCGCACGCCGTACTACGTGATGCGCACGCCGACGCTCGACATGGCGCAGATGAGCGAATTGATGACCGAAGCGCAGGAACTGTTCGACATCGAGTTCGACCCGTGGGAAGAACCGGTGCTGGAGTTTGAAGAAGACGCCACGTGGAGTGGCGAGGGGTCAGGGATGAGGGGGCAGGGGTCAGTAAGCTTGTTGAAATGCTGGCGCGTGGAATTGGACGCTCCATCAAACGGGTCTGTAGGGAACGCCCTCCGTGGCGTTCCGAGCACCGACGTCGTTCCGGAACGCCACAGAGGGCGTTCCCTACAGGAATCTGCTCCCCCCGCCGGGCGCATGGCGCAGGCTTTCACCGTTTGGTTGCGCAGTGACGATCTCGATGCCTGCCGCACGCAGGCCGCCGCCGCGGTGGCCGAAGCCGTGCGACGCAATCCCCACGGCACGTTCCAGATTGTTCTCGAACCGACGGCCGACCCGCGCCGCCTTACCGTGGCAGCCCTCGAAGCATTGCTCCGCGCCGCCTTCGAAACCACGTCGTACCTCGATCGGTTCTACGCCGTGATGCCGGGGCGTCCGAAGGGGGCCAAGCGATTGATCGTGGTCGTGCCGCAGGCCGAGCGCGAAACGCTCGGCCGCGATTGGGCCGATGCGTTGGGCGAACTCGCTTCTATCGTCTGGCGCGGACCTGCCGCGAGCGCCCCGCTCGACGACCTGGACATCTACGAAACATTCGCCCCTCTCGCGACGCTAGTTCCTTCGTTTCACGGATGAGCACCCCATGACCTTCAAAGCGGAACATAACGACGCATCATACCTATCCCACGACGAGCAATCGGTCCCGCGCTCCTCGGCGACCGCCCCCGCTTGCCGGCCGGCGTGCCCTGCGTGCGGCGGCAAGCTGATGGAAATTCGGGCCAAGCTGCAATGCTCGGTCTGCCGACTGATCGTGGAAACCTGCTGCGAAGGGGGCCCGGAAAGTTAGTAAATATCTTTCCGTTCCCGACGAATAACGTGTAGACCTACGTTGCTTTCGAGGACCGCACAAATGGCCGACGCCGACCGCTCCAACAACCCGTCCGCCGACGATAAACTCCGCGCCGTGCTGCAAGAACTCGCCTCCGGCAGGCTCTTGGTCGATGAAGCGCTCGTGCAAGTGAAACGCTTGCAACCGGCTCGCAGCGCCAACTTCGGTGCGTCCGTCACGACGAAGAAATCGAAGGGCGGGCTGATCATCGCCGGCCTGATTCTCACGCTCTTCGGCGGCATCTTCGGCTCGGTCGGCGGAGTGTTTGCGTACAAGACCTGGCGTTTTGAGAAGATGGGACACAAGGTCGACGGCGAAGTCGTGAGCATGGTGCGCGACGGCGGCAAAAACAACGGCTCCAAGCCGGTCGTCAAATACGTCGTGGCCGGCAAGCAGTACGAAATCGTCGGTTCCATCAGTTCCTCGCCGCCGGCCTGGAAGGTAGGTGAGAAGGCAACCGTTTATTACAACCCGGACGATCCCACGGACGCTCAACTCTCCGGCTTCGTCGAGCGCTGGCTATTTCCCACCATCTTCGGCGGCATCGGCGGCGTGATCGCATCGGTCGGAATCGTGCTGCTGTTTTCCGGGATCGTCCGCAAGATTTTCGGAGCGATGAGCACGGAAGCGCTCGAAAGCGCCCGCTTTTCGCCCTAATCGCGCGTCACGGTTCGACGCCGGTCGATATCAGCGGCAAAGCGCACGGGTGCGAGTTTTCTTGGCGCGAAAGTCGCCGGGGCATAGACTTGGTAGATGCCGCACTCGCCGCGCGGCCCCTCCTTGCGTCGCCGTCTCGCCCCCCGCGTTCCTCCCGCTTGCGGTTGCTCCATGCCTTGTCGTCGCTCGCTGCTTGCGCTGGTCGCCGTTTTCGGTTCTCTGTCGTCCCTCGAGGCCGCACCGCCGGCGACCGCCGCCCCGGTCGATTTTGTGCGCGATGTGCAACCGATCCTCACGCAGCACTGCGTGAAGTGTCACGGCCCGGCGAAGGAAGAATCCGGCCTTCGGGTCGATAGCGCCGCGGCCATGCTCACGGGCGGTTATTCCGGCGCGGCGATCGTGCCGGGCAAGAGCGCCGAAAGCATTCTCATCCAAGTGGTGACCGGCAAGGGAGACCTCTCGCCGATGCCGCCGAAAGGCCCCAAGCTCTCGGCCGCGGAAGTCGCCGTGCTGGCAAAGTGGATCGACTCCGGCGCCGCCGCCCCGAAGGAAGCGCCCCCCGTCGCCCGTACGGCGACGAATGCCTCGAGCCATTGGGCCTACCAACCGGTGAAGGTTGCCGCCCCGCCGACCGTGCGAAACGAAGCCTGGGTTCGCAACCCGATCGATCGCTATATCCTCGCCAAGCTCGAAGCGGCCGGCCTGGCGCCGTCGCCCGAGGCGGAAAAGCCGGTCCTCGTGCGTAGGCTCTATCTCGACCTGCTCGGCCTGCTCCCGTCGCCCGCAGAAGTGGATGCCTACGTCTACGACAACGCGCCCGGCGCGTACGAACGCCTCGTCGATCGCTTGCTCGCCTCACCGCACTACGGCGAACGCTGGGGCCGGCACTGGCTGGATGCGGCCCGCTACGCCGACTCCAACGGCTACACGATCGACAGCGGTCGCTCGATTTGGAAATATCGCGATTGGGTCATCGACGCACTCAACGCCGACAAGCCGTTCGATCAGTTCAGCATCGAACAAATTGCCGGCGACATGCTCCCCGACGCGACCCAAGACCAGAAGATTGCCACCGGCTTCCACCGCAACACGCTCGTCAACGAAGAGGGAGGCACCGACAAGGAGCAGTTCCGCGTCGAAGCGGTCGTCGATCGCGTAAGCACCGTCAGCACGGTCTGGCTTGGCCTCACGGTCGCCTGTGCCCGTTGCCACGACCATAAGTACGACGCGATCTCACAGCGCGAGTTCTACCAACTCTTCGCGCTCTTGAACAATTGCGAAGAACCGACGCTGGCGTTCCCGACCGCACATCAATCGAAAGAAGAGCCGGCGCTGCTCGCCGAGGTGACGCAGGTAAAAAAGCGGCTGGCCGAGGTGGAAAAGAATTCCCCGGGCCGGCAGATCGGTTGGGAAAAAATCGTCCGCGAAGAACTGCGCAAGCTCGAAAAGTCGGGCGACGCGCCGGAAACGCTCGACGTGTTGGCCGACTTCATCGCCGCCCTCGATGCTCCGGAAGACAAACGGACGGAAGCGCAGAAGACGCTGCTGGCCGAGAAGTTTCGCAAGAACGACGTGGAACGCGTGAACCTCGACGGACAACTGGCCGAACTCAACGCCAAGCTCAAAAAGCTGAAGTTGAAAATCACGACGACGCTCGTCGTAAAGGAAATGGCGAAGCCGCGCGAGTCGTACATCCACGTGCGCGGCGACTTCCTACGCAAAGGTGCGGCCGTCGAAGGGGGAATGCTTGCCGCGCTGCCGCCGCCGCGGTTGGCCGACGGCGCCCGCGCCACGCGACTCGACTTGGCCCGCTGGCTCGTGAGCCCGGAGAATCCGCTGACGCCGCGCGTCACCATGAACCGCGTCTGGCAGCAATATTTCGGCACCGGCCTCGTGGGAACGGAAAACGATTTTGGTACGCAAGGAGACGCTCCGACTCATCCGGATTTGCTCGACTACTTGGCGGCGACGTTTGTGAAGGGAGCCGGCAAGACCCCTTGGTCCTTGAAGGCCATGCACCGGCAGATCGTCACCAGCGCCACCTATCGCCAATCGTCGCACGCGCGCCCGGATGCGGCGGCCAAGGATCCGTATAATAAGCTCCTCGCGCGGCAATCGCGCATTCGCCTCGAAGCGGAAACGATTCGCGACGCCGGGCTCACTGCTTCCGGTTTGCTCGCGCGCGAGATCGGCGGCCCGGGCGTCTATCCGCCGCAGCCCGAAGGGATTTACGCTTTCACGCAGCAGCGCAAGTTTTGGCCGGTGGCCGAAGGCGACGACCGATATCGCCGGGGGCTCTACACCTACTTCTGGCGTTCGAGTCCGTATCCGTTTCTGATGACGTTCGACGCGCCGGACGCCAACGCCGCCTGCACACGGCGGATTCGCTCCAACACGCCGCTGCAAGCTCTGACGCTCGCCAACGATCGGGCCTTTGTGGAAATGGCCGAAGCTTTGGCCGTGCGCGTCTTGAAAGAGACGGCTTCGAACGACACCGATCGCCTCGCCGCGGCGTTCCGTCTTTGCTTGGCCCGCGAGCCACAAGCGCAAGAGTTGGCGACGCTCACGCAGTTCCTCAAGTCGCAACGTATCGCGGCGAAGAACGAACCCATCGCCGCCGCTTCCCGGCCATCGCCAACCAAGTCGTCTCCCTCGCTCCTTGCGGGAGAGGGTGGCTCGACGGCAAAAGCCGACGAGACGGGTGAGGGGTCTATTTCCGCGCCGATCGATCCTGACCGCATCGCCTGGACCGCCGTGGCCCGCGTGCTTTTGAACCTCGACGAATTTATCACGCGCGAATAACGCCATGAACGAACAACTTCAATCTCTCCTTCGCCGCGCCGATCGCAACGTGACGCTCGCGCAAACGCGTCGGCAGCTCTTCGCCGACGCCGGGCTCTCGCTCGGGTCAATCGCGCTGGCCTCGATGTTGGCGCGTGAGGGGCAGGCCGCTACGGGCACGGCGGCGGAATCGCAACCGGCCGCCGCCGTCAATCCTTTGGCCGCGAAGGCGCCGCATTTCGCGCCAAAGGCGAAACGCGTTATTTTCATGTTCATGGCCGGCGGGCCGAGCCAGCTTGAGCTTTTCGACCACAAGCCGAAGCTCAACGAGCTCGACGGCCAAGTCGTCCCGCAAGAGTTCACGAAGGGGAAGCGGTTCGCGTTCATCAAAGGAACCGCGAAGCTCGTCGGCACGCGTCGCACCTTTACGAAATACGGCCAGTGCGGCATGGAGCTCGGCGAAACGCTGCCGCATCTCGGCGAGATCGCCGACGACATTACGCTGATCAAGAGCATGAAGACCGACGTCTTCAATCACGGCCCGGCGAAGCTCTTCGTGAACACCGGGTCGCCGCAATTTAGCGGCCGGCCGAGCATGGGCTCGTGGATCACCTACGGCATCGGCAGCGAGTCGCAAGACCTGCCGGGCTTCGTGGTACTGCAGTCGGGCCCGCGCGGACCGCGCGGCGGGTCGTCGCTCTGGGCCTCGGGATTTCTGCCGACCTCGTACCAAGGGGTGCCGTTCCTCTCGGGCCCCGAGCCGATTCTGAATCTCAGCAATCCGCCGGGGGTCGACCAGGCCCGCCAAGGAGACTTCTTCGCGGCGGTGCGAGCCATGAACGGGCAGCACTTGGAAGCGGTCGGCGACCCCGAAATCGCCACGCGCATCGCAGCCTACGAAATGGCCTACCGCATGCAATCGAGTGCGCCGGAGTTGATGGACCTGTCCGACGAAAGCGAGGCGACGCTCGCAATGTATGGCGCGACGCCGGGCAAGACGTCGTTCGCGAACAACTGCGTGCTGGCCCGTCGGCTCATCGAGCGCGGCACCCGATTCGTGCAGCTCTACCACACCGATTGGGACCATCACGGCAACAAAGACACGCACCTCGGCGAGCCGCTTACGAAGATCTGCGGCGAGATCGACCAACCGGCCGCGGCGCTCGTGAAGGACTTAAAGCAACGCGGGCTCTTGAAAGATACGCTCGTCGTTTGGAGCGGCGAATTCGGGCGGACGCCGATGGGGGAACCGCGCGAACTTGTGGGACGCGATCACCATATCGACGCCTATAGTTTGTGGATGGCCGGCGGCGGCGTGAAGTCGGGCTACATCCACGGCAAGACTGACGAGATCGGCTACAACACCGTGGAGGACACGGTGCACGTGCACGACCTGCAAGCGACGATCTTGCACCTCCTGGGCCTCGACCACTTGAAGCTCACCCACAAGTTCCAAGGACGCAACTTCAGGCTGACCGACGTGCACGGGCACGTGGTAGACAAAATCTTGGCGTAGGCATCGGGGGCGAGGGCTTCGGCGAATGCGCCGCCCCCTAAAACAAGAAGCCCCCTTCACCCTCGGCGATTTCAACGTTGTCTTCCACCTTCAGCGGGCGATACTTGCCGCGGCGATAGGTATCGGTTTGGCGGTAGATCCGTTCCTTTTCCAGGCCGCAATAGGTCAGGAACGTGACCGTCACCCGGTCGCCGTCGATCCGAACGCTCGGCGCCCACTCCGTCGGTTGCGGCTCCTTCCACGTCCACTTCGCGCGGGGCGTTGTGGGGTACTTCAGCGGGTCGAAGTCGGCGTCATTAGGATTGCGGACGAGAGGAAAGGAGTCCAGTACCGCATGCGCCGTCCAAACGAGGCCGTGCCACGAAGCAGCGTAGTCCATGATCTCGCGTCGCATGAGCGAGGCCTGCAGATACGACTCGGCGGAACCGTCTCCTTCGACCACTTCGGAAACCTCGAGCGCGTCGAACGGCTTCGGTGCGTTCAAGAAATGCGTTTCCAACTTCGGGCAATCCTCCGGCTTTGGAAACTCCGCATCGACCGGCAGCGCCCAAACGACGCCGTTGCCGTTGGCGTCGGAGCGAAACACGTACGACACGAGCTTGTAGCCTTCGCGAATCTTGAGCTTGGGGAATTGCGCCACCACTTGATTGATATCGCGGCGTCCCTTCGTCCATCCGTTGGGCAGTTCATCCATTCCGGCTTGGCTCAGCTCGCGAACTTTCTCGCGCAGCGCTTCGACCTCGGCCGCCGTGAATCGCTTTCCTTCGACACCCGCCTCGGGCCGCACGCCGTGGCCCAGCGGCTTCTCACCGCCGTTGAGACTTACCTTCGGCGGGGCGGCCGTCGTTTGTTCGGTCTTAGCCGTTTCAGTCAACGATGCGGCAGGAACGTCGGTGGCGAGCTTCAATTCGGGCAACCGTGTTTGCAGTTCGACCAATGCGGCGGCCGAACTGCGCGTCCCGCGTACGTCGAGCATGCGCAGCTTCGAGCAACGGGCGAGCTTCGCCAAGCCTGCGTCGGTGATCGCCGTGTCATTCAGCGTGAGAGTCTCCAGGCCGGCCAGAGCCGCCACATGCTCTAGGCCCGCATCCGTCACGCCGGTGCCGGCCAACCCTAGGCCGGTCAACTTGGGAAACACGCCGAGATCGGCCAGCCAGGCGTCGCGCAGTTCGGGGTTATTCGTGAAGTCGATCATCGAGATCGGTTGGTCGGCTTCGCGCGTGTTGCGATGCACTAGAGCGCCGCGCTCCGCCAAATCGCCGAGCACTTTCAGTTGTGCGGCCGGAATCGGCGGCGGCGGACCATCCGCGCCGACGGGAGGTTGCCCGCCGCAGAATCGCGCCACGACGAGAGTCATGGCCAGAGCGGTCAATCCGATGAACAAAAGATGCAGCGTTTTCATGATTTGGTTCCTCCCGGGTTATCGGCGCCGGACGAACTATCGTTCGTCCCGGTGCCGCGGTCTTTCCAGGTGCCGGTGATCGGTGATGGCACGTCTTTGCCGGGAACCGCGAACTCGTTATTCCACGAATCGCGTTTTCCGGCCAGATCGCCGGGAGCGCTGCCGCTCCATTGCCGTTCCCAAGTCGACGCGCCGCGACAGGTCTCCGAAAGCGTGCCGTCGGCGTAAAGCACGAGGCGCGCGTTGTTCGTTACGTTGCCGCTATCGGTGCAAAAGTGTTCCGGAGTACTGCCGTCGCGGCGCCATGTAAGGCGATGCGGATGATGCTTTTCGTTCCAAGTGCCGCTAATCACGTTGCCGGCGACCGTGCCGCGAAACGCGCCGGTCATCCGCATCGGCTCCATGACGACGGACGTTTGATCCGACATCTTGGAGTAGTCCCAGGTGTTGTCCGACGTCCCGGTCACTACGCCGTTCTCTTCCACGACGTAAGTCGCCGTTCCTCTGTATTGCGGGTATTCCGGCAGCCACGTCACGACGTCGATCGTGCGGCGAGAGGTCTTACCGTCGACGCGCGGATCGTCGGCCTTCACCAGCGTGAACGAGAGCGACCCCATCGCGCCGGGCATGCCGCCGACGCTGAAGCGATATGTTCCCGGCCCGAGCGACGCGCCTGCCGCGCCGATATCGCTCGACACCCAACCTTTGACCGCCTGGATGTTGTTCGGACCCAGCTTGTTCGACTCGCGACCGCTCGTCGGATCGCCCCAGGCATACCGGAAGTTCACGGCCCGATAGCCGTCGGGCACGGTGAACTCTCCCGGCTCGTGCGAAGCGTGGCGATACGGATCGCCGTCGCCGTAGCCGATGCGGGCCTCGACGGAGACGCGCTTGCCCGCAATGTCTTCCGCTGGCGGAGGAGCGGCGGCGTCGGCAAAGCCGAGCCCGAGCAAGCCGGCGACGGCGAGCGATACGACGGTCAGACGAAGAGGGGCGTTCATAGTTGGTTCCTTCGCGTTCGGTGCGGATCCGTTTTGGTTCAGGGAAGAGACGCACCGGCGCGAGGGTAAGGCCGGCCGGTGCGTCTCGCGCGTCGCGGGGCACGGTCAGGGCTTTGCCTCGCGACGCGGCTTGGCGGTTTCCGCTTCGACGTTCTTCATTTTCTTGGGCGGATTGATCAGATCGCGTTCGGCGTTGAAGACGCCGGGCTGTTGCAATTCGATCGGCCGTTCGAGGGCGTTGTGGTACACGCCCGCGGTGCCGCCCCAGCGGAGAATGCCGAGCTCGCTGAGCAGTTCGAGGAATTTCATATCGCTACCCTCGTCGCCATCGCGACCACGGCAACCGCGGCGGAATCGGGCTCGCACGATGCGAACGGCGGGCGAAGCCGCGACGTTGCCGTAAGCATGTAAGGCAATCCGTGCGCCTTTTGTCGGTTAAATTGAATCTCTCCGAGAGGACTGTCGACGACAAAAACGCAAGCACTTGCATCAGGCCGCTTTGTACGATGTACGCCCCACCGCTTGAACGTCGGCCGGTGACGAAAGAGCGCACCACGAGCGCGCGATTCTGCGCAGGTGTGCGAGCAGATGCGCGCAGCTCTTTATCTCTCTTGCTTAGTATTCGGGGAGCGGCCGAAAATCGATTGGCCAAACTTGCTCGGGAAAGTGGGCCGGCACCTTGAGAAACGGCTCCTCAAATCGCGCTCGACAACGTTCGTTCACAGCAAGTCGAACACGTTCGTCTGCCGAGGAAGTTGCTCGGAATGACGCTGGCGCGCCAGGTAGGGAGCGCGCCGTTCAGTGGCCATCGATGCCGATCGCGCCCGACCGCTTCTCCGCCGCCAAGCGGCGGGCTACTTTAGCCCGTGGTCAGTGCCGCGCGGGTTTCGTAGGTGCGTTGCTCGCTGCCGCTGAAGGCGTCGCTCACGGCGATCTGGTACAGTTCCTGACCGCACGGCGTCGGGTACTTCCCCGTGATGCAGCCTTGGCAGAGTTGGTTGTCCGTCAGATTGACCGCCTTGGCGATCGACTCGACCGGCAGGTAACGAAGCGAATCGGCTCCGAGTTGGGCGGCCATCTTCTCTTGGCCTTCTTCCGTGAGCATGCCGTTTTCCATGTACTTCGGCGCAAACAATTGGCCGATCGTCGACATGTCGATCCCGTAGAAGCAGGGAGCGATGATCGGCGGGCAGGCGATCCGCACATGGATTTCTTTGGCTCGGCCGAGTTCGCGGATCCGCTTGAGCAAGACGTTCATCGTCGTCGAGCGGACGATCGAGTCTTCGACGAGGATGACCTTTTTCCCTTCGAGCACTTCACGGAGCGGCGTGTACTTGCTTTCGGCCTTATTCTTCCGGGTGCTCGCCCCTTCGATAAAGGTGCGGCCGGAGTAGCGGTTGCGAATGAGCCCTTCGCGCGACGGAATATTGAGTTGGTAGGCCATCGAGTCGGCGGCGGCCTTGCTGGTGTCGGGCACCGGCACGACGATCGTGTCTTTGTCGATCGGCAACGTTTCCAGCCGCGCCAGCTCTTCGCCGAGTCGGGTGCGCGAAAGATACACGCTCCGCTCGTCCATCGTGCTGGCGACGTTCGCGAAATAAATCCACTCGAAAAAGCAATGCGCGCTGCGCGGGCTCTCGGCGAATTTTTCGATGCCGAACTTACCCTCGATCACCGTGATGGCGTGTCCGGGCGCGAGCGACTTAATGTTCTCGGCGGCGAACCCGAGGTTCAACAGCGCCACGCTCTCGCTCGCCGCGGCAAGCAGCGGGCCTTCCAAGGCGTAACAAAGCGGCTTGATCCCCATCGGATCTCGGGCCAGGAGCATGTCGCCCATGGCATTGAGCAAGGCGATGCTATACGCGCCGTCGAGCTTCGCCGAAATGTTCCGCATTGCGTCGACCAGACCGGTACGTCCTTCGCCCGACCATTGCCGGCCGATCTCGTGCATCAGGATTTCGGTGTCGGTATCGCGAGCGAGGTGGAAGTCGTCGTGGGCCAGAAGTTCGGCACGGAGTTGCTGGTAGTTGGCGATCTGGCCGTTGAAGCCGAACGAGAACCATTTGTGCTTCTGCAGATGCTTCCGCTCAAACGGCTGCGCATAGCGACGGTCTTCGGCGCCGCAGGTGGCGTAGCGCACGTGGCCCACGGCTGCCCGACCGGCGAACTTCTGCATCAGCGCCTCGGCCTTGTTGCGCCGGCTGAGCTGAAATACTTCCGTGACGCTGCCGAGCTCTTTGTGCGTGTCGAGCAACTGGTCGCGGTTGGGGTTGTACGACGTCATCCCGGCCGAGAGTTGGCCGCGGTTTTGAATGTCGAGCAACATTCGCGGAATGAGCCGAGACACTTGTTCGGGGCCTTGCTCCGGGCACAACGGGCTCGGTGCGCGGCTCGGCAGGTGGTAAATCGCGGCGATGCCGCACTCGTGGTGCAAGTCGCTCATGAACAATACGACCGCGGAGGCGGTCCCTGGGTTTCGTGGGCGCGGCGGCAAACGTGCGGCGGCGAGTACCTGGGCCAAGGCGATGTCGCGGCGACGGACTGCACTGCTTTCCTTCGCCCGGCTCATCGCAGAACAGCATTCTACGGACGGAGGTCGGTTTCCTCAACCAACCGCGCGAGATTTGATTCCACACGTGCGAAATCAGCATACGCGACTTGTGACAAACCACCGACAAGCGGTATTCTCCGGTTTTACACTGCCGAGATTGCAAAGCGGGCGCAAACCCGCATATGTGCGCTTCGAGCGGCCCGGCGATGCAACGACAGATTGAGTTAAAATGAGCGACCCGCTTCGACAGGAAATTGCCCTCGCCGCGACGACCATCGTCGTCAAAGTCGGCACGCGCACGCTGACCCGCCCTGACGGGTCGCTCGACGAAGCGCGCATCGAGCAACTTTCCACACAACTACACCTGTTGATGGAAACGGGGCGCCGCGTGGTGCTCGTGAGTTCGGGGGCCGTGGCCTCGGGCATGGGTCGATTGGGGCTGACCGAGCGGCCGAAGGATTTGGCGAAACTGCAGGCGGTCGCAGCCGTCGGACAGAGCTACCTCGTGCAAACGTACGATCGCGTGTTTCGCGCGCTCGGTCGCCAAGCCGCGCAAGTGCTGCTCACGGCCGACGATCTCGACGAACGGGCCCGCTACTTGAACGTGCGGAACACGCTGCTCACGTTGCTGGAGTTCGGCGCCGTGCCGATCATCAACGAAAACGACACGGTGAGCACGGAAGAACTGCAAACGACGTTCGGGGACAACGATCGCTTGGCCGCGATGGTGACGAACCTGATTCGCGCGCCGCTGCTGGTGCTCCTTTCCGACGTGCTGGGCCTGTACGACGGCGACCCTCGCGAGGAGAGTTCAAAGTTGATTTCCACAGTCGTGAAGATCGACGAAGGGATCTACAGCCTGGTGCGCGACCAGAAGACCGGCCTCAGCAAGGGAGGCATGGCGAGCAAGCTCAACGCCGCTCGGGCCGCGACGCTCTCGGGCGAGAACGTGATCATCACCTCCGGCAAAGACTTCTCCGTGCTGAGCCGAATTGTCGCCGGCGAAAGTGTCGGCACGCTCTTCTTGGCGCAAGGGCAGGCGATTACCTCGTGGAAGCGTTGGATCGGCTTCACGGCCCAACCGCGCGGCGTGCTGGTGCTCGACGACGGAGCCCGCACCGCGGTGGAGAAGGGGGGCAAAAGCCTGCTGGCGATCGGCGTCGTCGACGTGCAGGGAGACTTCACCAAGGGAGACGTTGTGGCAGTGCGCGATCGGGCCGGCGTCGAATTTGCCCGCGGACTCTCGAATTACTCCGCCGCGGAAGTGCTGCGGATCAAAGGAATGAAGACCGAGGCCATCGCTACGGCGCTAGGGCACTTCCCGTATCAAGAGGTCGTGCACCGAGACAACATGGCGGTGACGATCTAGGCAGACGCCAGGCGGCAAGCGTTAGCCGCTAGCGATATGCAAGACGGTTAGTCGCGATGCGCAGCAGAGCGAGTCACCGCTCCGCGCCCGACGCCGGACTTATCGTTGCTCGTCGTTGAGCACTTCAATCAGGGCGCTTTGCTCCGGACGGTACGAGGCTTCCTTCATCGGCGAAGGAGCCGGCGGCATCGGCGGTTGAGCAGGTGCTTGGTGCGGCGTGGCCGGTGCGCCCGACGCACAAGCGCCGGTGCAGGAGCCGTCGGCACAACCGTTGACACAGCCTCCCGTGCCGTTGGCACAACCGCCGTCGGCACAGCTGCCCGTGCCGCAGACCGTGCCGCATTGGCAGCAAACGGTTTGCACAACCCACTTGATCGTCGGTTTCGTGGTTTCAACCGGGGTCTTCACGAGCTTGGTTCGGGTCCGCACGGCGGCGCACGTCGGCTGACGCACGGGGCAGCAATGTTCGCAGCCGTTGCAATCCTTCTTGCACGTGCAGCCGACGACCTTGCTCGGGCCCGGCACGCAGAAGTCTTCACAGACACAGCTGTAAACGAACTTCGTTTCCTTCTTCACATCGCAGACCGGCTTGCAAACCTTTTTCAGGTTGTGACAGCCGCAGCCCGGGCAGCAGCCGCCGCCTGCTTGAGCTTCGGAAGAGGCAAAGGCCGCGGCGAGCACGAGGACGAGCGGAAGAATGCGGAGCATTACGAGTTTCCCTTCCTAGGAACCACACGGCCGATCGTGAGCCACTTAGCGCGCCGGCGTCCATTGCCGCTGCACGGTCGTCTGCCAATCCGCTCGATGCGAACGCCACGACTAGGCTTTTCATCGAATTACTTTGGGCTCGCGCTTCCGCGTTTCGGTTGCAATCGTTGAAGTCGACGGATTCCGAAATGTCGCCCTCGGCTTTCCCAGTTTTACGTTCGCGGTTCCGCTAGGTCGTTGTCGCCGTCGACACGGAAAGGCGTCGGCCGAAGCGCCCTGATTCGGAACCTAACTCACCATGGCGAAGCAAGTTAACCATCGCGACGGAACAGCTCGCGGGACTAGACCCTTGCGGACCAGCGCGGTAAGCTGCCGGCATTGCTTGGTGCAAAAGCCCGCGTCGGCTGCCGGTCGCCGACTGCAGAGCCAAACAATTTGTCATCTTCTCGCCCCGTCACCCCGTTCGCGAACCGTTTACCATGCCTGAATCCAAGCCGTTAGTCGGCATCATCATGGGAAGCAAGAGCGATTGGGAAACGATGCGCCACGCCGATGAGACTCTTGCCGAGTTCGGCGTGCCGCGTGAATGCCGGATTGTTTCGGCACACCGTACGCCGATGCTGCTGCAAGAATACGCGACGGAAGCGGAAGCGCGCGGGCTGGAAGTGATCATCGCCGGAGCCGGTGGCGCGGCCCACCTGCCGGGAATGACCGCCGCGCACACGGTGCTCCCCGTGCTGGGCGTGCCCGTGCAAAGCCACGCGTTGCAAGGGCTCGATTCACTGCTATCGATCGTGCAGATGCCCGGCGGCGTGCCGGTGGCGACGCTCGCGATCGGCAAGGCCGGCGCCATCAACGCGGCCTTGCTTGCCGTTTCGATTCTCGGCAACAGCCGGCCGGAGCTGCGAGCGAAGCTGAAAACTTTCCGCGACGAACAAACCAGCCGCGTGCTCAACGATACCTTGCCGCGCGAGGCATCGTCGTGAGCGGAAACTCTTCGCGCGGTAAGCCGATTCTGCCCGGCGCTACGGTGGGAGTACTGGGCAGCGGTCAACTCGGGCGCATGTTCGCGATCGCCGCCCGACGGATGGGCTACCGTGTTCATACGCTCTCGCCCGACGACGACACGCCGACCGGGCAAGTGGCCGACCGCGAAGTGCAGGCGGCCTACGACGACCTCGACGCCGTGAGCGATTTCGCGCGGCATGTCGACGTTGTGACGTTCGAATTCGAAAACGTTTCCGCGGCCGCTACGGATGCCGCCGAACAATTCGCGCCGGTGCGCCCGGCCGGCAGCGTGCTGCACACCACGCAGCACCGGCTCCGCGAGAAAACATTCCTCAGCGTCAACGGCTTCCCGGTCACGCCGAACGAAACCGTGCGGTCGCTTGCCGAACTGGAAGCGGCCCTCGTCCGGCTCGGCACCCCGGCCGTGCTGAAGACCGCCGGCTGGGGCTACGACGGCAAAGGCCAAAGCAAAATCGAACGCGCAAGCGATGCCGCAGCGGCGTGGAACAAAGTCGCCACGACCGAGGCCGTTCTCGAAGCCTGGGTGCCGTTCAAGGCGGAAGTCTCCGTGGTCGCGGCCCGCGGACTCGACGGCGAGTATGCCGACTTCGGCGTCGTCGCCAATACGCACCGCAACCACATCCTCGATCTCACCGTCGCCCCGGCAGACGTTTCCGATCGCGTACGCCGCGAAGCGACCGAGATCACGCGGGCAATTCTGGAGCGACTCCAAGTCGTCGGCGTGCTCTGTGTCGAGTTTTTCCTGACGCACGACGACAAACTGTTGGTCAACGAACTCGCTCCGCGCCCGCACAATTCCGGACACTTTTCGTTTGACGCGTGCGTCACGAGTCAATTCGAACAACAGCTCCGCGCCATCTGCGGTTTGCCGCTCGGATCGACGGAGCTCCTGCGACCGGCGGCGATGTCGAATCTGCTAGGCGATGTTTGGTCGGACGGCGAACCGAATTGGGCCGCCGCGTGCAAGCTCCCGAATGTGAAGTTGCACCTTTACGGCAAGGCGTCACCGCGCCCTGGTCGCAAGATGGGGCATCTCACCGCTTTCGGCAACACGCCTGCTGACGCCGCCGCCACGGCGCTGGCCGCTCGCGATGCACTGCTGCGCCGCGAATAGCCGCCGGCACCCTCTCGGCGAAGCATGGCCTCGCTGCCTATAATGGATTTAACACTTGCGGGCTCTGCCGCATTTTCATGCCCGCGACGCACGGACCGCCCCTAAATCGATGAAACGCAAAGAGCATATCGACCATATCCTGAAGAACTGGGAATACTCCCCGGGCGAGGTCGATGCGCGCTTGGCCCGCGGCGACGACGGTCGCGAAGTGGTCCAACTTCGTATCGATATGGGCTTGCTGCAGATGGAAGTCGAGGGACGCCCCGACGGCACCCGGCCGCAAGGCGCCGAGACGTACTACGACTTTCTGATTGCCGCCGCCATCCAAGAAGGAGACGAGTTCGAACTCTCCGAGGAGCAATGCGGCGAGGCCGATCGCGAATTCGTGCAGTTCTACCAACGACGACTCTGCTGGCTCGCGTTGCGAGAATACACGCGGGCCGTGAAAGACGCCGACCATAGCTTGGCATTTATGGACTTCTGCACCAAGCACTCGCCGAGCGAAGAATGGACTTGGTCGCACGAGCAGTACCGGCCGTTCATCTTGTTCCACCGTACGCAAGCCGCGGCCATGGCATCGCTCGACGACGATGGTCCGGAGGGGGCCATCGAAAAGCTTAACGCCGGGCTGACGGCGATTCACGCGTTCTTCGAAGAACACGAGGCGGAAGAGAAGTTCGAAGACGACGAACTCGTGGCACGATTGAAGAATCTGCGCGAGTCGGTGCGCGACCATTACCATGTGGGCCGCACGCTCGAAGAGCGACTCAAGGAAGCGATCGCCGGTGAGCAGTATGAACTTGCGGCTCAGCTCCGCGACCAAATCTCCCTGCGCAAGAAGCCGGAACTTTAAGCTGCCGCCCCGCGTTGTGAACGTGTCCAGCGCCGCCAGTTCCGACGGATGACCAAGTAAGGCGGCGCGAAGCAGATCAATAGCACGGGAATCCAAGGCCCAAAGCCCACGAACCCGACCAGCAATTCTTCGCCGAACATGCGGAGTTCGTTCACCGATTCGGCGAAGGTGCGGCGAATACGCGTCGACAGGTCGGGGGCCGCCGGCGGCACGTAGCCGCGAATCTCGTTAACGTTGATGTCGACGGTGGTAAACGCGGTGAGATCGGCCATCACCCGGATGCGCCCTTGCATCCGCTCCGTTTCCTCGCGCACGCGCGAGAGTTCGCGTTCCACTTCGATAACGTCGGCGAGTTTGCCGGTCCGTTCCTCAAGTAACTTGAGGAGGCGTTCTTCCTCTTTGGTCTTATTGCGAATCCTCGCTTCGATGTCGAAGTACTCGTCGCTCACGTCTTCCGATTGCGTGGAAGCGTTAACCAGTTCTCCCAGCCCCTTGGCGGAAGTGACGAACTCGTCGAAGCGCGCCACGGGCACGCGAACCTTCCAAGTTCCTCGCCGTGCGACGCCGGGCGTCCCTCCCAAAGTGGAATCGGCGACGTAGCCGTCGAACTTCTTCACGAGTTCTGCCACCGACGCCGGCACCGGTCCGAAATCTTCCACCGCTAGTTCAATTTTCGCCCGGTAGATAATCTTACGATTCTCGACCGGGCGGCCGACGACGCCGGCCTCGAGCTTAAGATCCGAAGTAGCAACGGCCGCTCGCGACGGGGAAGCGTCGCCGGCGCGACTTGGGGAGCCGCTCGGCTTCTGCGCCTCGCAACCGAGCAGAATGCAGATGCCGACGGCGCCTGCGAGCGACGTCCAATGCAACTCGCGCACGACGCCGCAGTTTGCACCGAAGGAACGCCGCATCACCTTCTCCATTCCTGCGTCAATGGTCGACGCGCGACTGAAAGATCGAAGCACTGTGAATGGCGCTCCGCTAATACAGAGATGCCGACCACCGCGCAAAAATTCCCGCGCTCCGACAACTTCTTGCAACAGGTCGCGGCAAGCAACGACTGGCGCGCAGCGCTCGGCAGATCGTTTCAACTACGCAGAGGGTTGGGTAGCTGGGGCTGGAGCCGAAGGCGAAGCTACAGAAGATGCGACCACTGGTACTGGGCCATCACTGCGTTCTGCCCCAGCATGCGTGCGCGCGTCGTTGTATCGAGCGATGCCGGCGGTACCGGTGCCGTCGTCCCAAGCGGCCGGGCCGTCGGGGCAGTGAAGGGTTTACAACGATTTTGAAACGGCATGTACAAACGTGCGCTTCACCCCCGCGGCCTCAAAGTCAGCAAAGCGTTATCGCCACACGACTTGCAATCGATCGCGGAAATTCCGCGTCGTATTGGCACGGCCTTCGCAATAGATGCCAACCATACCCGACACGCAGTCAGCAACATACGCAAGGAGCAGGTCATGTTGGTTCTCTCACGGAAGGTCGAACAACAAATCCAAATTGGCGAAGGAATCGTGATCACGATTCTCCAAGTGAAGGGGAATCAAGTTCGTATCGGCATCGACGCTCCGCGCAACGTGCGGGTGCTTCGCGGCGAACTCGAACCGAAGGCCGAAGAACAAGTCGCCTCGCACAGCGAAGTGAGCGAGCACGAACTGAAAGCCACGGACGATCGCGTGTTTACGATCATCCGCCGCAACAATGAGTTTGCGACCGCCGAACGTTCGCGGCCGAACGAATCGCCGAAGGCCGAAGCCACGAGCACCGATCTGCAGCTCCGCTTGTCGCGACGATCGAGCATGAATGCCTTGCGAGGCTTTGTCCTGCCCCGTCGCTAACGCTTGCCGGAGGTTATCGAAGGCTGAGCGGATACTCTCACTGCAGGCGACGCGGAAGTCGCCTCCTCGGGTTGCGGCCGAGCAGTGAGCGGCGGAACGACCATTGCAGGTTCGCCGCCGAACGCCGCCGGGGGAGCCACGGCGGCCGGTGCCGCCAATTCAAACGCTCTTTGTACCGGCTCGGGCGCATGAAGGTTGACCTCGTTCAAGTGCAGCAGCAATACGCGCCGAACTTCCATGACGCTCTGCGGATGCCGATGCACGGCCAAATGGTCGGACGGCACTGTAATCTCCGAAGCCGCCCCTTCTAAGTGCGCGCTCTCCGCCGAGACGACGCCGTCGCCGCCGGCCGCGACGTGGCCCAGGAAGCCGTCGTCCGGAACCACCCCGATGATATTGTGATACTGTACTCCGGGAGCGATGGGCGACTGGAGCATCACGGGCAGAATCGGGGAGTCGGGCGCCAGAGAATCGATGCTCGTTTTTACCTCGAGCAATGTCGGGTCACGAAACAGGCCCGGATTATCCTTCACGACCGCTTCCCGGTTGAACATCATCGCCGACGGCAACTTGATCAGCTTGTTTGCAAGCCAGCGCGTGGTGTTGTTCGCAAAACTGCTGCCGTGATGGGGAGTGCCGATGGTCACGACGCGCCGCACGGAATTATTCGGCTCGAAGTAGAACACCTTTTGCAATTGGGTGCGCGTGGTGTCGTCGGCCTTGAGTTGCTGGAACGGCTGATCGCTGACGATATGCCAATAGTCGTCCCGGCTTTCCACGGTTTGCAACTTGGCGACCAAGCCCCCCATGCTGTGCCCGACGAGCACCATCTGGTCGAGCGCCTTCTCCGTCCGCTCGGGATCGATACGGTTGCGAAGTTCCGCGAGGTCATCACGAAAGCGCGAGGCGGAATTCCAAAACGGCTGCCCCGTCGGGTACAAGTAGAACCAGAACTGATAGTTCTCGCGAAGCGTGGGATCGCTCCGCAAGTCGTTGAACATTTCCATCCAGGTCAACGGGCTGGACCAGAGTCCGTGGATCATGACGACGGGGATCTTCCCCTTTTCGTACGGCTGCAACATGTACAGCCCGGCATGCTCTTTGTCGTAATCGGGACGAAGCAGATTGATCGTCGCCAATTCTTCGAGCTTTAGTTCCGGGTTGTTCAGGTAGTGCGCCAGCGCGGTGCTCGTATCGCTTTCGAGCGGAACGCGGCGATCGGCGACTTCGATGTCCGTGGCTTCCAGCGGATCGTAAAGTTCCAACTCCACTTGTTGCGGCACCGTTTCTCCATCGCTGGCGCCGGCCGTCGGCAAGACGCGCAAGAAAGCGGTGACCGGAAAGCTCAAGTCGGGCGGGTAGTACTTTTCCGCGACCGATTCTTCCTCATGCTTCTTGCGCACGGCGATGAGCGGGACGCCCAACCCGTAGGTTTGATAGCGATTTGTCAGTCCCGACACTTCATAGTCGGAAACAAATTCGAATCCGGCGAAATCGTCGGGATGCCAATTCGGCGAACGAAGGGCGATCGTGACGTCGCATTTGCGATTGGCCGACTCGATCGTATGCACGGCGCCGGGCACGAGTTGCCCTCGCTTCTTCACGATGCGCAGGGCGGATTCCAAGGCCGAGTTGTAGAGTTCGCACGATCCGCGAAACTGCGGGTCGTACGGATTGCGGGCCGGCCCGAACTTTGTATCGAAGAGATACATATACGAGTAGGCGACGGACGTTTCATAGAAGTCGAGGGCCGCCTTCTCATTGTCGGACTCCAGCTTCTTTCCCGACACGTAGGCTAATTCAGAGACGGTATACACCAACTCGATCGAGGGTTCGCGCGTCAGCGCCGTTTGAAACTTTGCCAACAACGCTTGGGGATCGCCGTCGAGTTCCTTTACGGCGTCGTAACGCCGCAAGACCTGCATGGTCCGTTCGGAAGGCTTCGGGCCGCTGCGCGCTCCGAGGCTCAATTGCTCGGAAAGCGGATTCTTCGGCGCCGCCCGGAGCTTGACGTATTTGGTCGGCGAGCAAGCCGGGAGCGAGGCGACCGCCAACGCCGCGACGACGGCAACGACGCAAAGTTGCGGCGGTGACGAACGTTTGAGCGAGTTGGAGAGTGCGAACAGCATCGCGGTCGACAACAAAGGAGCCGATTGGATCGAAGGTTCGAAAGCCGTGCGACGACGGGGCCGAACACCTTCAAACCGAAGCGATGTTCGGCCGGAAGGCTTCGGTGCGGATTTTGGGGAGCGTTGAAATAGTTGAACGAGCCCGGAGGGTCAACATCGAAGTGCCGAGCCGCCGTCGGGATGTGTCTTAAGCGGCGATGCGCGCTAGAATTGCCAAGGCCGGCAGCCTAAGATGCTTGCTCGAAGCGGCCCGATAGCGATGCAGCTGCCGGCATGGTAATGCCGGCGAATTCGCAGGGGGCAAAACGTATTTTTAAACGTCGTCGGCGGAGCGAGCGTCATGGCACTGCGGGTGATTCAAGGAATCGAGGAGTTGAAGTCGCTGGTCGGGCAGTCGCTGGGAACCAGCGATTGGTGCGAGATCACTCAAGAGCGGATCGACGCCTTTGCAACGGCGACGGGCGATCACCAATGGATTCACTGCGATCCGGCACGCGCCGCCGTCGAAGGGCCGTATGGGACCACGGTCGCTCATGGATTTCTCACCCTTTCTCTCTGTATCGCGCTGACCGAAACTTCGTTTCGCGTCGAGGGCGTGACGATGATCATCAACTACGGGCTGAATCGCGTCCGTTTTCCGGCGCCCGTGCGCGTCGGCTCGCGCGTGCGGATGCATTCCGAACTTTTAGAGTTGCGCGCGGCAGCCGAGGGCTTTCAGGGCGTGTTTAAACACACGATCGAGGTCGAAGGAGAAAGCCGGCCCGCCTGCGTGATGGAGGCGGTGCTGCGACTGTTCTTTTAGCCGAGGTCGGATTACGATAAGTATCGGATTTCCCCGGCCGCCGGGCCTCTTCGACGGATCACAACGGCTACTCGTGTCGCTCTCACCGCTCACGCAAATCGTCACGCCGCGTCTCGTGCTGCGCCCCGGCAACATCGACGACGCCATGGCGCACTTTGAAGCCGCGCGCGAATCGATGGACGCCGTGGGGCGTTGGCTCTCGTGGTGTCACCCCGCCATGACGCTCGAAGACAGCGAAACTTGGCTGACCGCCTGCGATCGGGCTTGGCGTAGCGGCGAGTTCTACGGGTTCTATCTCTTCGATCGCGACGGCGGCGGCTTCGTCGGCTGCTGCACGATCAACGAGATCGACCGGGCACGATTGCGAGCCAACCTCGGCTACTGGATTCGCGCGAGCCGCCAAGGAAGGGGCATCGCCTCGGAAGCTGTACCGGCCGTGGCGAGGTTCGGCTTTGAGCAATTAGGATTGAAACGCCTTGAAATCGTCGCCGCGGTCGGCAACGTCGCCAGTCAGCGCGTGGCGGCGAAGGTGGGCGCCGTCTACGAAGGCACGGCCCGCAACCGGCTCCGTATTCACGGCGTGCAAAACGACGCGGCCATCTTCTCACTGATTCCCGAATCGATTTCGGATACGCCCTCGCATGCCACACGCTAACCTTCGGCTTCGCATACTCGGGGCCTTCGTGCTCGTCGGCCTGTCGACGATGTCGCTTCCAGCCGCCGAGGAAGCGGCAGCGCTTGCTCCCGACCAACCGTACGTCGCCGAGCGCAGCAACCCCGTCGTTTACGACATCGATTACTCGATCATCGTGACGGCCCCGTATAAGACGAAGCTATTGCGAGTGTGGGTGCCGCTGCCGCCGAGCGACTTCGCTCAGGAAGTAACGGAGCAAGAAACAACGACCTTTCCGCAAACGGTCGAACCGCAAATCGGCACGGAGGAGCAGTTTCAAAATCGCTTCGCGTATTTCGAATTCCCGTCGCCGCAAGGTGCGCAGATCATTCGCCGCAAGTTTCAGGTGCGTGTCTGGGAGCTGCGCTGGAATGTCGATCCCGCAAGAATCGTCGCTCCGGCGTCATGGCCGGAATCGTTCGCAAAGTATCGTCGCAGCGAGAGCCAGGCCGTCGTCGTCGGCGATCGCCATCAAACGCTGCTCGCGCAGCTTGCACCGAAGCGCACCAACGCAGCGAGCGATTTGGCGGATGTCATGGACTACGTTCGCAAGGAATTCCGGTACGACCACGGCAACGCCTCGCTGCGCGCCGACAGCGAGCATCTATTTGACGCCGGCGGCGGACACTGCAGCGATTATCACAGTTTCTGCGCCGCGGTCGGCCGGGCCATGGGATACCCCACGCGCATGACGTACGGGCTCAATACGTTTCCCAAGAGTTCGCCGTCGCACTGCAAGTTGGAAGCCTATCTGCCGCCGTACGGCTGGGTGAGTTTCGATGTTTCCGAAACGCAAAAGTTGACGCAGGCGATTGCCGCCGACGCATCGCTCGACGAGAGCGCGAAGAAGGTTTACCAAGCGGCGGCCGGGCGGCGTTTGGAATCGGGCTTCCGCGACAACACGTGGTTTCTGCAAACGCGCGGGTCCGACTATGAGCTCGCCCCAAAGGCCGGCCGACGGGTGCCGGTCGTCCGCACCATCTATGCCGAGGCCGACGGCAAACCGCTCCGCGATCCTGATCCGGCCGATCCCGCAGAGACCGAGTATTCCTGGATGACGGCGCAGCGCATGACGCCGGACCATGCCGTGCCGTATCCGTTTACCGACGTGAAGACGCTCGACTAACCGCGGCCGCTCGCAGCAATAACGAATTTACGCGTCGAACTTAAGCATGCCCGACCGGCATACGATGCGTCGGCATCGGTCGGCCCGGGCGGAAGCTCTGCATGTCGACCACTTCGCACGATGAGGCATTGCCTTGCGACGCCAGCGCCAGCGCGAGTTGGTCGGCAACGTTGTTCACCGTGAGCGTGAGCCCCTCGGGCGCCACGGCCACGCGAGCATTGACCACGAGGTCCAACTCCGCGGCTTTCGCGCCCGACGCCACCGACAACTCCGGCGGCACCGTCGAACACACCCAATTCGCGATGGCGACGATGTCGTCGCCCGACGCGAGCACCTTGAGATGCGCCGGCTCGGCGTCCCACTTGCGGCACTCGGCCGCCAAGCGTTCGACGAAGTTCACAAGCAGTTGATCCACGTCGACCGGAGTTTGCGACGAAAAACGCACCGTGCAATTAAGCCAGCCCAGCTCCGCTTCCCCTTCCGCGTAGACGTCGTAATCCATTTCCGGCGTACTCATGCGCTCGACGGCGGGCTGCTTCAATCGCTCGGCCAAGACATCGCATCCGACGCCGGACTTCGCACTGACGGCGATCGTCTGCTTACCGGGAAATTGTTCGTTCAGCATCTTCACCAATCGCTCGACTCGCTCCGGCGAGAGCTTGTCGATCTTGTTCACGACGACGAAGTCGGCCTCCTCCAATTGCTTGCGGAAGATATAGGCCGCCTTGGCCGAGAAGCCCACATCCGCGGCGTCGCCCAAAATCTTTTCGCCATGCTCGGGCTTGAGCAGCACCGCCAACGGGGCAAGCTCGATCTCGGCGCCGTAGAGATGCTTAAGAGGTTCCATGACCGTTGCGGCCAAGTCGGTGCAGCTTCCGACCGGTTCCGCCAACACGACGTCGGGCCGGCCGTCCGGAGAGAGCTCACCGACCACACGCACCAGATCGTTGAACTTACAGCAGAAGCAGGCGCCGGTCACTTCGCCGACCTCGAAGCCCTGCGCACGGAGCGACATCGTATCGACCAAGCCGTGAGCTTGATCGTTCGTTACGATGCCGACCTTTAAGCCTTGGTCGGCATAAGCTCGCGCGAGCTTGCCGATCAACGTTGTTTTGCCGGCTCCCAGAAATCCGCCGATCATCACGTAGCGCAGCCGAGCCATGATTCTTTTCTCTCACCACAAGCTGAAGAAATCTCCGGCAACCTGGGCCGTGAGATTGATTAGAATAAGCTAGATCCGGTACTAGAACCAGCGCGGCGGGTCGGAACGCCGACGCCGCGCTAATGCCGGTATGATGCTGAAAGTCTTCGCTTCCTGAGTTGTACGCGAGTAGGTACTTCGAATCCGTGGCACGCATTCCGGCAATTTGCGGCGGTACTCCGGCATTTCCGGCCGGTCCGCCGCCATGGCCCGTCGACGATCCCGCCGTCTTGGCCGCCCTCCAAGCGTGCTATGCCGACGGCTCATGGGGGAAGTATCTCGGACCGCATTGCGACCGATTGCGTACCGCATTACAGCGCGACTTAGCGATCGAGCACGTGCGGCTTTGTAGCTCCGGAAGCGTCGCCGTGGAGTTGGCGCTGCGCGGGCTGGGGGTCGGGGCAGGGGACGAAGTGCTACTCGGCGGGTATGACTTCCCCGGGAACTTTCGTGCGATTACCGCCGTCGGCGCGGTTCCGGTGTTGGTCGATCTCGATCGCACCACGTGCGGCATCGATCCGACCCTCATTGCCGCAGCGTGTTCACCTAAGACCAAGGCCGTCATCGCTTCGCACCTGCACGGCGGCCTAGTCGACATGCCGCGACTATTCGAGGCGGCGAAAACCCACGGACTCGCGGTGGTCGAAGATGCTTGCCAAGCTTCCGGCGCCGTCGTTTACGGCCGACCCGCCGGTACGTGGGGCGACGTCGGAACGTTCAGTTTCGGCGGCAGCAAACTGTTGACGGCCGGTCGCGGCGGAGCCGTCGTCACGCAACGGACCGATGTTGCGCAGCGCATGAAAGTGTATTGCGAGGAAGGAAACGACGCTTTTCCCCTCAGCGAACTTCAAGCCGCCGTGCTGTTGCCGCAGTTGGAAAAGCTGGGCGAACGACACGGCCGCCGAAGTAAGGGAGCGAGAACGCTGATCGAACATCTTGGCGGCGTCGACGGTTTCAGTTGCATCGCCCGTTGGCCTGAGCAATCGGAGCTGGCGTTTTACAAGTTCGGCATCCGCTACAACGCACCTTCCATGCGAGCTGTCGAACGGAGCGTCTTCCGCGCCGCGGTTCGCGCCGAAGGCATTGCTTTAGATACAGGATTCCGAGGATTTACCAAACGCGGCGGCGCCCGGTGTCGACGTAGCGGCGACCTCGCGGTTTCCACCGAATTCAGCGAGCAGATGCTGCTGCTGCACCATCCCGTTCTACTTGAGCCCGAAGAAGAGATTCGGCGCGTCGCGGAAACGATTCGCGACCTTGCCGAAGGTCTTCGCGACGGCAAATATGAGCTCGCGGCGAGTTTGGAAGCCACTGCGAACGACGAGGAGCGATTTTGAAATTGCGATTCTTACTCACCAACGACGATGGAGTGGACGCCCCCGGGCTGGCTGCCATGGCCGAGGTGGCCGGCGAATTCGGCGAAGTAAACATCGTTGCTCCCCACGTCGAACTCTCCGGCTGCAGCCACCGCGTGACCGTCGATCGCCCGTTGGAACTGCAGGAGTTGAGCAGCCGTCGTTATCGACTCGACGGCACACCGGCGGATTGCGTTCGCGTGGCTCTCGGGCATCTCAAGCTCGACGTCGATTTCGTGCTCGCCGGCATTAATCCCGGCGGAAATCTGGGGGCCGACGTGTGGATTTCGGGCACCGTGGCGGGCGTGCGCGAAGCGGCGCTGTGGAACGTGCCGGGAATCGCCGTTTCTCAATATCGCCGGTCGCGCGAGCCGGTGGATTGGCGACGAGCGGTGAACTGGACGCGGCGCGTATTACGCGAACTGCTGGCAACGAAGCTCTCGGACGGAGCTTTTTGGAACGTCAATCTGCCTGATCCGCCGCCGAGCTTGTTAGGAGCAAGCACGACAGGTCGCGATGCGGAAGTACCGACGTTGGTGCACTGTCCGCTCGATGCCAGTCGACTAGACGTGCGTTATGAAACTGCCGGGGACCGAATTCTCTATCGCGGCCGCTACCAAGATCGACCGCGATCCGCAGGGTGCGACGTAGCTCAATGCTTCGCCGGGGCCATCGCCGTCACGCGCCTCACCGCAGGCGCCCTCTGACAAGCGCGCACCACGAACGTAACGTGAGCGTAAACGACTCCAACTGCCTGACAAAGCAGGACGAGAATCAGCATATCTACTTCGCCGTCCGCAGCGATTTTTCGATGATCTGCGCGATACGGTTTTCCCCGACGTGCTTGCTCATCGGCGGTTGCTTGACGGCGGTCGTTTCCTGTCGGGCGGGGCGAGCGGGGACCTCGATTTCGACCCCTTCGAGAAGCTCGCGCAACTCGCCACGCATGATCTTGCAATCGGCCGGGGCTTCAATTCCCAAGCTCACTCGGTTGCCCGAGAGGCGGTGAATCGTCACCACGATGTTGTCGCCGATGCGGATCTGTTCCCCTTGCTTGCGGCTGAGTACGAGCATGACCGTGTCCTCCTTGACCAAATACTGCGGCACTTGAGTGATGGTTGCCGTGTTGCGTGCCTGCAAATCGGCAGACCAAGCGAGCCCAGGCTCACTGAGTCGCTCTCACTAGGAGCAAACGCGATGCCGATCGGCTGTCGTCGCATCGACGGCAATACACGACAACGCACAAACGACTGCTGCAAAACGACTTAAGACTTTGAGTAGACTTGCCTGCCGGCAGTGCCTGCGGTAATTTGGCGCGTGAATTTGTCTCAAGGCGGGAAAAATGTCTCAAGTTTGGAGCGCGCGTGCGCGGTTTTCGCTCGAAGGCCGGTCAGTTTCCGATACCACCGCGCGACTGTCGACCGAGTAAAAACCGCACCTTCGAGCGACAAACGGCGGTGTTTGCGAACTCGCCAGTTCCCTAACACGATTCGAACGTGGTGAAGCTGCCATCGAGAAATCGTTGGAAAGTTTGCAAACTGATCTAGAGCACGAAAAAAACAATCAACTATAGTTGATAAAGATGCGAGATTTGCAGCAGACGAAATCACTTTGCCGCAATGGTAGGTGCCCGCTGAAATTGTCGTCATCGAGTGGATAAAAGGGGTTATATCCCCCAAGGAATCGGCCGTCGTCCATGTCTAGCAACTTCCATCAAGCCCTCGCGATTCCTTACCGCGTCAGCCACGGTCGGCTGGAAATTTGCTTGGTGACTTCGCTTCGCAAACGGCAATGGGTCTTCCCCAAGGGCTACATTGAGCCGGGTGAGACGGAAACGGAAGCCGCGCTCAAGGAAGCATGGGAAGAAGCAGGGCTGTGCGGCCGCATCGTCGGCGACTCACTCGGCTCGTACGAGCGGAAGAAGCTCGGCACAACGCGACGGATCGTTTGCTTCTCGATGCTCGTCGTGCAAAGCCGACGTACTTGGAAAGAAGCAGCCTGGCGCGAGCGGCGCTGGCTTCCCGCCGAGGAAGCACTCGAGACGCTCGGAAAATGCGAACAGCGGGAAATCCTCGCAGCCGCGCTGCGTCGTTTAGAACGACGCATTGCTCGCGCCGGCTAGCGCGATTTTACGTTCACATCGCCGACTGCGACTACTTCGCGCTCGTCGCCTTCTCAACGACTTCGGCAATCTTCACGCTGGCGCCGTTCCGGCGCTTGCTCTCGTCGGCCGCCTCCATGAAAGCGACGAGTTCCGTCGTCAGTTCCGGATCGACCGGCGGCGTGCCCGACTTGAAGAACTTCGCGATCTCGACGAGCATCGGACCGTAACCGCCGCCGGGACGATCTTCCGTCGGGCCGGCGGCTTTAGTGCCGAATACCATGGCGCCGTAGCCTGATTTGCCGCTGCGGATGCCGCGAAACGTGCCGACGCGGCCTCCTTTCCAGACGCCCGTCACGACGTGCGTATCGTCGGTCGCAGTGCACGTCACCGATTCACAGCCGGGCCCCATAATGGTGAACAAGATTTCGACGCCGTGAATGCCGTACCAAAACAGGTCGGGGTGATGCTCCTCGAGCGAGCAAGGACCGAAGGCGACACAGCCGATGACGTCGCCATACTTTCCTTCCGCATGCACGGCGGCGATGCCGGGATAGAACCGCAACGACGAAGTCGAAAAGCAGGGGGTGCCGGTTTCCTTGGCGAGCCGGAAAATCGCCAACGTGTCGGCCAACGATGCGGCGATCGGCTTATCGATGAACAGCGGCTTCTTCTTGTCGCTCTTGCGATTGGCTTCGAACACGGCCGTGGCCTGAGCCAAGTGCGGTCGCCCGTCGACGCTCTCCAACAAGATCGCATCGACCTTCGGCAAGAGCGCGTCGATCGAGTCGACGATCTCGACCCCTTGATCGCGCAGCGCCTTCGTAAAGCCTTCCACGCGCGAACTGCTCGCCGAGATGTCGGGCGATCCGCCGGGAAAGGCCGCGACGACGCGCAACCTGGCCAACGGGCTATCGCCCTTCGCCTTATTGATTGCGCCGGTGAACGCGGTGACATGCGAAGTATCCAAGCCGATGATTCCAACCTTCATCGGCTCGGCGGCGACGGCGCCCGCCGCGAGCGCGGCAACGAGCGACATCGCGAATACGTTCGTACGGCAAGAGAGCATGCGGTAAACTCCGAGAGGTGATGCGGAAGCGGATGAGGCGGGAGGAGAGCAGACGCCAAGCGTCCGAAGGTACGCATGCCTTCGGACGGCATGCACCTCGTCGGGTAGTCTAATCACGCCGAATCGGCAGGAATAGCCGCGGTGATTAAATATCATTCCGCCGCAATGTTGATCCTCTTGTTCGACACCGCGGTTGTTCGACACTGCGGCCGAGCTCGGTGCCGGCGGGCGCTCGAACGATCGTCGTCAAGGGAACTTTTGGACCACGAGGTCGGTGCGTGAGACACCATCGAGCCGGCCAAAAGTTTACTGGATTTTGGGCCGGCGGGTCTGGGATAATGCGGCGTGACTCTTAGTCCCACATGACTTGAAATGCCGCCGTTCCGGCAAATATCCAATGCATTCTAGCGCTTTCCAAAATCAAAGTGCGGCCCGCTCAACGGCGGCGCATCAGAGCCCCGGCCGCGCGTCGCGGCATCGACGTAAGTCTTGCGCACTAATTCACTGCAATGCGCACAACAGCCGCCCCGAAGTGCGCGTCGGAGCGCTTACCAACAAGGGGGCGCACAACGCCATGGACGTAGTGCGCACGGGACGTTGGACGGTTCGGGTACTTACGTCGATTTCGCGCTGGACGACCATTGCTATTTACCGACAACGGGGCGGCATCTCCTTCGCGAGGCGCGACGAAGTGCGCATTCTTGCGTCGGCCTCGCACATCGCGGCGTCGCGTAATGGAAGCACCGCGCACGAAAATGTTTGTTGGGCGCGTCAGAATGCGCGAATCGAGCACTCCCGCGCATGAGTTTTCCCGATCTTGCGAATGCACCGTACGTAAACAACGATTCTCATCCCATCTCAACTCCCGACGCAGGTAACTCCGTGATGAATTTTCATTGGCCTCCGATTGGGCTTACCGCGGCCTGCATCATGGCCGTCGGCCTGTCGTCCCTAGCCGCCGACCCGAAGGCGACGACTCCCGACGCTCAGGAAGAATTGGGAAGCCGAATGTTCCGCACCGGACGGTTTGCGGATTCGGTAGCGGCGTTTGACGAGGAGATTCGCCTCGAACCGCGGCGCGCTCGCTGGCACTGGAAGCGCGGAATTTCGCTGTACTACGCCGGTCGTTACGTCGACGGCGCCAAGCAATTCGAAGGTTACCAGACCGTCGACGACAACGACGTGGAAAACGCCGTCTGGCGCTTTCTCTGCCAAGTTCGCGACCCGGCAGTCGGCCTGGAGCAGGCGCGTAAACAGATGCTGCCGATTAAGAACGACGGGCGCATTCCGATGATGCAGATCTACGCGCTCTATCGCGGCGCTGCGACGCCGGCGGACGTCGTCGCAGCGTGCACCGCGGATCAGCCCGACGATTCAGTGCGCGACGCGCGACTTTTCTACGCACGATTGTACCTCGGGCTCTATTACGAAGTGCTCGGCAAACCCGACGACGCCCGACGCGAGATACTCGAAGCAAAACGACTCCGGATTGCACACTACATGGGGGACGTGGCAGTCGTGCATGCAGACTTGTTGACGGCCAAGGCGCCCGTCGCGAAGCCCTGACGCGTCGCGTCGATAGAGTCGCGCTCGACTTTGCGGCTCCCCGGAAATTCCAAGTGTTTTATGGTCTAGCGCTAGACGCCGACCCGCCGTGGACGTTATAGCTAGGGAACGAATTCACCCCCCCAAATCAGCCGGTAGCACCCCCAGCTTGCGAACTATGCATCAATCGGAACAGTTTTCGAACCTCGATTATCGCGACCTAAAGCGTGTCGTTGAATTGCTCGACGAGGTTTCAAATCCGGTAGATGACCTCGCAATGCCGGAGCGGAAGCGTAAGTTCGTCGCCGGACTGGCGAAACTCGTGGACGCCGACGTCTATATTTGGTCGACGACCGTGATCAATCATGATCTGCCCGGCGATTTCATGACGACCTGCGTCATCGACGGCGGCTGGCAATCGCCCGAGGAGCAAGGACGCGTTTACGCAGTGCTCACCTCGATCGAGTTCGGCCGCGACGGTCTCGCGGGCGTCTACGAGATGATGCTCGCAGGAAGGCAGGCAACTCTCGGCGCCGGAGAAGTCTTTCCGCCGCGACACGAAGAGCGCCTCACGAATATTTGGCATAAAACCGGCTTCGATTCACTGCTGCTTTGCATGCACCCGCTCGATCACAACTTCTCAAGCAACTTGGGGCTGCATCGCCGCTTGGGACGACCGGCGTTCGGCGAGCGTGAAAAGCAACTTGTTCACGCGGTATACCACGGCATTTCATGGCTCCACAGCTATGGAGTCAACGAAGCCGTACGCGCGACGACGTTGCGACTTTCGCCGCGCGAGCGACAAACGCTGGTGTTTGTATTGGCGGGCCACAGCCACAAGAGTATCGCCGAGCGCATGCAAATCAGCCAGCACACGGTGAACGACTACGTTAAGCAACTTCACAAGCACTTCAACGTCGTGAGCCGCGCAGAACTCCAGGCGAACTTCTTTCTCGGCATCCCCGCGCCGGGAGATCGTGAATAGCGCGGTGTAAACCATGCGTGGCGGCGACGACCGACGAAGCTAACTCAAGAGCCCGCGCACGACCTCGCCGTGCACGTCCGTCAGCCGGAAATGTCGGCCTTGAAACTTATAAGTCAGCCGTTTGTGGTCGATGCCAAGCAAATGAAGCAGGGTGGCGTTGAGGTCGTGCACGTGGACGGGATCGCGCGTGATGTTGTAGGAGAAGTCGTCGGTCTCGCCGTACGTCATGCCGCCGCGCACACCGCCGCCGGCCATCCACATGCTGAAGCAACGCGGATGATGATCGCGGCCGAAGTTCGTTGAAGTGAGCGTACCTTGGCAATAGACGGTGCGGCCGAACTCGCCCCCCCACACGACCAGCGTTTCGTCCAAAAGTCCCCGTTGTTTGAGATCGCGCAAGAGCGCGGCCGACGCTTGGTCGACATCGCGGCACTGCAGCGGCAGTTGCTTGGGCAAGTTCGTATGCTGATCCCAGCCCATGTGGAACAGTTGAACGAATCGCACGCCCCGTTCCGAAAGCCGACGTGCAAGGAGGCAATTTGCTGCAAACGAGCCGGGTCGCTGGACGTCGGGACCGTACATCTCCAGCACATGTCGCGGCTCGTCGGACAAGTTTGCCAACTCAGGCACGGCCGCCTGCATACGAAAGGCCAACTCGTATTGAGCGATCCGCGTTTCAATTTCGGCGTCGCGAACCGCCTTGTCGTGCAAGCGATTGAGCGCCGCGAGATCGTCGAGCGTATCGCGACGCAGCGAGCGATCGATGCCCGGCGGGTTCGAAAGATAGAGGACCGGATCCCCCTGGCTGCGAAACTTCACTCCCTGATGGCGCGACGGCAAAAAGCCGCTTCCCCACAGACGGTCGTAAAGCGGTTGATCGTTCGGGCGACCGGTGCCGCGCGAGATCATCGCGATGAAGGCCGGCAGATCGCGATTCTCGCTACCGAGCCCGTAGGAAAGCCAAGCGCCGAGACTGGGACGTCCGGCAAGCTGAGCGCCGGTGGTGAGAAACGTAATGGCCGGATCGTGGTTAATGGCTTCCGTATGCAGCGTCCGCACCAAGCACAACTCATCGGCCATGCTTGCCGTGTGCGGCAGCAACTCGCTGATCCAGGTGCCGCCGGAGCCATGCTGCGCGAATCGGTAAGGGTTCGCAACGATCGGAAACTTCGTCTGACCCGAGGTCATCGTGGTGAGGCGTTGTCCTTGACGCACGGAGTCCGGTAGATCGTCGCCGTGGCGCTTGCGCAGTTCCGGTTTCGGATCGAACAACTCCAACTGCGAAGGAGCACCGGACTGAAACAAGTAAATGACCCGCTTGGCCTTGGCCGCCGGCTTCGGCAACTCAGTCGGCAAGCTGAGCATCGGCGCATCGGAGTTCTCGTCGGCGAAGAGCGAACCGAGCGCCGTGAGCCCCAACCCGAGCCCGGCGCCGGCCAGAAACTGACGACGTGCAAAACGCGGCGCGTTCGGCGGATGGAGCTGAGATGAGCAATCGTGCATCGTTTGGTTACTCGCGGGTGACGAACTCATCGAGATTGAGCAACACATTGCCGACGGTCGTGTAGACGGCCCACAAGACGACGTCGAGCGATTTGTCGACCGGGCTTTCTCCGATCGCCACCAGCTTCACAGCGGACGCGGGATCTGCCTGGTATTGGGCAAAGCGACGCTCGAAACCGGCGACGAGCACGCGTAGTTCGTCCGGCGTCGGACCTCGGGCCGTCACCAGCTGAAACCCGTGCGCGATTCGGACCGCAGGATCGCTCGACGATTCTCGCATCATCCGGGCCCCAAGCGCACGCGAGGCTTCGACGAACGTCACATCATTCAAAAGATTCAACGACTGCAGCGGCGTATTGGTTCGCGATTGGCGCACCACGCAAGTTTCGCGCGCCGCCGCATCGAAGGTAGAAAGCATCGGCACCGACACCGTTCGTTTGCGGTAGATATACAAACTGCGGCGATAGAGATCCTCGCCATGGTCTTGTTCGTACTTCACGACCCCCGTCGCGAGTTCTTCCCAGAGTCCGGCAGGTTGATACGGCTTGATCGACGGCCCACCGATGCGCTCCGTCAACAATCCGGAGACGGCCAGCGCCGAGTCGCGGACAGCTTCGGCGGAAAGCCGGAACCTGGCGCCACGGGCCAGCAATCGGTTCTCCGGATCGCGCACCCCCGCGTCCCCTTGAATTTGTGACGATCGTCGATAGGCGGCACTCGTGACGATCTGTTTGACTAGGTGTTTGACGTCCCAGCCGTCGCCGGCCTCCATAAATTCGACGGCCAACCAATCGAGTAGTTCGTGATAGATCGGCCATTCCCCTTGTACGCCGAAGTCGTCAACCGTCTTGACCAAGCCGACGCCGAACAACTGCTGCCAAAATCGATTGACGGCAACCCGGGCCGTAAGAGGATGCCGACGATCGACCAACCAACGAGCCAACGCGAGGCGATTCGGCGGCACTTGGCTCGGAAGCGGAAGCCCAAATGCTGCGGGAATGCCGGCTTTAACCGCTTCGCCCGGCTTGTCGTATTCGCCGCGTGTCAGCACATGCGTCGTTCGCAAACCGGGCACGTCGCGCATAACCATCGTCGTGGGCAATTCGCGCCGCAACTTTCGGATCGCCTCTTCCGCGAGCGCTTCGGCGTCGCGTTTCCGTCGCATCCCTTCGGGGGCCGCGAACCGCAGAAAATACTCTCGCAGCTTGATGCCGACGGCAGGGTCGATACTGCGTCCGTACTCTTGCGCCATCGCTCGGATCGAGAGATCGCAATAAACAATCGCCGCTTCATCTGCGGAAAGCGCTCGATCGTAGAACCGGAGATCGGCAATGCGACCTTGGTAGTTGCTCGAAGTTCCTCCCGCACCGACGACCAGCGGCCGCGTCGTCTTGAACTTGTTGCTGAGCGTATCGGTCACCACGCGCGTCTTTACCGGCCGACCGTCTATAAAAAAGTGCACGCCGGCGGCATCGCGCGTGCCGTCGTACGTCCAAGCAACATGGCTCCACAAGTCGGCGGGCAGCGGCGATTCCGCTTCTACGCGAACAACGTCGTCGAGGATGCGCCCCGAGAGTACGACCTGCGGCCGCCCGTCGACCAAGCGCAACTCAATCCCGTTTTGCGACATCGCATCATCCATGGCCGCGTAAACGGTGGCGTTTGCCTTTGCCGGCGGACGGAGCCATACGGCGGCCGAAAACGTGGCCTCGCTATCAAACTTCGGAACGTGGTCGAACTCGAACGAACCGCGACCGTCGAGTTGGAGCGCCAACGTAAACGGTCCGGGAGCGTAACTCGGACGACCGCCGCCGTTGTCAATCGGCTTCCATTCCTTGATCGAAGGCAGAGTTTCATCGAAGGGGATTCGGAGCGTCAAACCATCGGTGATCGTCCATCGCGCCGGGTCGCGCGTGGCCTGCGCCGCCCATACCGCCACACTGCGTTCCACTTCCGGCTGGGCGGCAACCCACACTTTTCGTGCTTGCTCAACTTCTTGTTCGAGCTTTGCCAGTGGAACCTGCTGCTCGTCGGTCGGCGCCAAGATCGTCGGCGGCGAGTTGTCGTCGCGCAGCGCCTTGCCGGGCTCGGGAACGCGGTTGAAGAAATCGAAAAGCTGATAAAACTCGCGCTGCGTGATCGGATCGTATTTATGGTCGTGACAACGCGCACAACCGATGGTCAGCCCGAGCCAAACCGTTCCTGTCGTCTCCACGCGATCGGCGACATATTCGGCCAGATACTCTTCGGGAATGATGCCCCCTTCGGCGTTCATCCGATGATTGCGATGAAAGCCGGTGGCGATCTGCTGCTCAAGCGTCGGCTGCGGAAGCAAATCGCCGGCAAGCTGCTCGACCGTGAACTCGTCGAACGGCTGATTTCGTCGAAACGCGTCAATAACCCAGTCGCGCCAACGCCACATCCGACGCGGTCCGTCGGTTTGGTAACCGTTGGTATCGGCGTAGCGAGCGGCATCGAGCCAAGGGGACGCCATTTGTTCGGCGTAGCGCGGCGACGCAAGTAACCGATCAACGAGATCGACATATGCCTTTTCGCGTGCTGCCGCCGACTTGGTCGATGCATATGCGGCGAGAAATTGTTCCACCTCCGCGATCGTCGGCGGCAGCCCGGTGAGGTCGAGATGCAGCCTGCGACAAAGCACGGCGGGATCGGCTTCCGGATTCGCCGAAACGCCTAATTTTGCCAGGCGCTCGTCGATGAATCGATCGATGGGATGCGCGGCAGCCGCTCCGCCGACAGGCTTCGGAAGTTCCGGTCGAACCGGCGGGACGAACGACCAATGCGATTCATAATTCGCGCCCTCCGCGATCCATTGCCGAATCAATTCGCGTTCTTTCTCCGATAGCGAAAGCCCGGAATCATCCGGCGGCATGCGCTCGCCCGCCTCCTGAGAGACGATTCTTAAATACGCCTCGCTCCGCTTCGGGTCGCCGGGAACGATAGCCGAGGTCCCGCCACGATCGGCCACGGCGTCGGCACGTTGATCTAAGCGCAAGTCCCCCTGGCGCGCCGCGGAATCAGGCCCGTGACAGCGGAAGCACTTGTCGGAGAGAATCCCGCGAACGTCGGCGTTGTATCCCAACGGTATTGCGGCGCGGGCGGGAGGCGCAGCAAACGACACGATGCAAATGGCTACAACAATGGCGGTGCAGAAACGGAGCAGGGGGGGCATGCGTCGGGCTCCAGGTGGGACGCCCCCTATCTTAGTAGGCGGCTCACGCCCGAGGCAACGATTTACCCGAAATGGCGCAACGGAATCAATCGCGGCGACGGAACTCGCTCCGATAGATCGGCAGATTGTCCTTGCGCTTGCGCCGCTCGAAGTGAGTGCGATAGTCGAGGTCGTGCTCCGGCGTATGCTCGGGCACCGGCAGCGGGCCTTCGAGTTGCGAAACCTGGGCAATCAGTTCCAGCGACGAGAGGAAGTATTCCTCAACATCGGTCCAGAAGTGCAAAATGCCGCCCGGCTTCAACACGCGGACGACGTCGACCAGAAAGGCTTCGTTAAGAACTCGACGTTTGCGATGCCGGGCCTTCCACCAGGGATCGGGGAAGTAGACATGCACCGCATCGACGCCCGATGTCGGTAAGAACTCGCGAAACAACCGTAGTCCGTCGCCTGCAACCATGGCGGCATTCGTCAGGCCGGCTCGTATGAGACGAGCGGCGCAGTGCGCCGCGTACTTCCGGGCGATCTCCACACCGAGAAAGTTATGACCGGGCCGCGCCGCAGCGGCGCTGGAGATAAAAAGCCCCTTGCCGCTCCCCATCTCGACTTCGAGCGGAGCGTCACGACCGAACAGAGTCGCGCAATCAAGCGGCGCGGAGAGTTGCTCCAGCGTGTACAGATGCCGTGCGAGATCGATCGTCGGATTGAGCTTACGCAGCGCGCGGCGGGCCATATTGCAATTCCAAGTCCGTTAGTTGCTGCGCGTTGCAGCATCCTTCGGCAAGGCAACGCCGACAATTTCGCCTTCGCCGACCAAGGTCTGGCCGACAAACGCTTGAAACTGGCTCGTGACCATGACGCCTTTACGCACGCGAATCAGCTTCGACACGACCAGAAGCCGATCGCCGGGGCGCACGACGCCGCGGAAGCGGATATCGTTCATGCCGCCGAAACCGAGGATCGCGTTTTCGCCGTGGAGCCCGTGGCGTTGCGAGTAAAAGCTGCATAGCTGCGCGGCAACTTCACACATGATGACGCCCGGCAGCAGCGGCATGCCGGGCATGTGTCCGCGGACCCAAAACTCGTCTTGGGCAAGGTCTTTGTAGCCGACCGTGATATGGCGCTCGGAATCTTCGAAGCAAACCGCCGTGAGCTGCTCCATTTCATAACGTTGCGGATTACAGCGACGGATCGCTTCTATATCGGCAACGACGTGATTCGGATCAAATTCGTGGAACTCGAGGAGGAGTTCTTTCGACTTAGCCATGGCGAGAAACCTTCGATTCGATCCGGATCGGACGAGCCCTCACGGCAATCTCCGCCCGGGGCTCCCGTTGCAAAGGAACGGCGTTCCTTTTCGCCGTTAGTTCGACGACGCGACTCGTCGCCGAAGTGGTTCGACTTTCCACTCCCGACTACGCGCCGCAATTAAGTGCGGACGACACGACGCTTGGCGCGGCGAGCCTTGGCGTTGGCGGGGCGGGAACCGTGATTGGCTTTCTTCAAGCCGCGGTGGGGCTTCGTCATGACTACCTACTCCTCAAACAAGAATCGGGAAACCTATCGAATCCTCTAGATTAGCAACCGAGCCACCGGTCGCAAAGGTGTCGCCGGCCGCGATTTCGACTGAATTCGCCTAAATCTCGGTGCAACGGCGAACCTTTGGCAGTGGAGCGCCGCCGGTACGGGCCTGAGATAGCCCCATGTCGCCTGCGTTCGCCGAGTTACTTCGACTCAGAGCCGAGACGAACCGCTTGATCGCGATCGGCTTGGGCTTCGGTAAACGCGCCGCGTTCGGCGTGGATGCGGCTTCGCTCAAGATAAGCCGCACGATTCCGGGGGTCGAGTGCGACGGCCCGATCGAGGTCGGCGAGCGCGGCGCGGACGTCGCCGTTTTCCGCCAACGAGGTTGCGCGATTCAGCAGCAGTGTCACGTCGTCCGGCGATTGCTGGAGCGCGGTAGTAAGGTCGGCGGCCGCCGCGGCGCTATTGTGCAATTTGGCATGCACTTCCGCACGCAGCTTGATTGCTTCAAGATGGGCTGCATCAAAACGCAGACAGGTGTTGAGATCGTCCAATGCCGCTTGCAACTGGCCCAGCGTGCAGTAGGCGCGGGCTCGACGGAAGTAGCGATCCTTGTCGCCGGGGAACTCCGAGATCTCAGCGCTCAATCGCTTGAGCTCGGCTTCGGCCGCGGACTCTTTTGCGTTGGGACTAATCTTTGTCGCAGCGTCGGGGCTCGTCGACACACCCTCTGGCGCGTCGGCCACCGGCGGCTTCGCGTTGTTGAAGAGGTTTTCGAAGGCCGATTCGCCCGGCTTCGGCTGGTGCACCTCTTTATTCGCCCCAACGTCGGTGGCAATCGCCTGATTTCCAAGCTTGGACGAAGTGTCGGAAGCCGTCGTGGGCACGACCGATTCGATGTCGCCGGCAAAGGCCGTGGCGCCCGGCATGACTGCCGTAGGGATTGCATCGGCTTTCGTGCCCATCGCGTACTTCGGACCCGTCTTGGCGAGGCTCGGATCCAGATCGAGTGCGGCGCGGCGATCCGCCTTGGCTTCGGCGACCCGCCCCAAGAGGTCGTAGCAATGCCCGCGTTCGATAAACGCTTGGGCATGCTGGTCATCGAACCGAAGGGCGATCGAGTAATCGTAAACAGCTTCGAGATATTGTTCCGTCACATAACGAACGTGTGCTCGCCCGAAATAGCCGCTCGACAGACCTGGCGCCACGGCGATGACTTTCTCGAACGCGGCCAGTGCTTCCGCCGTTCGCAGGCCTTCCATGAGGAGATGCCCGCGACGGCAGTAGGCCTCGGCGTCGTTCGGATTCAGCTTAACGGCTTCTTGATATGCGGCCAAAGCTTCGGCCGTCTTGCCTTCCGCTTCCAGCTGCGTGCCGCGGCGATAGGCAGCTTTGGATTGCTCCAACTGTTCGGCCGTCGGTTCGTTTTGTGCGACCGCAGGTTCTTCGACGTCGCCGGTATCTTCAACGATCGCCATCGCATCGTCAGACGCCGCGCTAAGCCGGGCGGCTTCGACGGCCGCCTGCAATCGTCGATCACTTTCGATCGACGAGGGCTTTTCAGGCAGCATCAGGCCGCCCGTCGGCGCACCGCGGAGAATCGCGCTCGCAGGGAGATTGGCGGCTAGCTCTTCGGCGGCCTGGCGAGAATCGGCGGCAGCGCCGTCGGCCGGAACGACGAATATCTGCGGACCAAATGCCGGAATATGGCGATCTTTTCGTTCCGACGACGCAATAGCCGATTCCTCCGCAGGCTCCGTCTTGGGTTCTGTCTTGGCGACGGGAGCTTCCGTCGTCTTCGTCGGCAACGGAGCGGGCAACTTCTCGGTCGCTTCCGTCTGCGGGATCGCTTTCACCGTAACCGCAGGAGCCGGCTTGGAGACGTCCGGCATGCTCAGAGCAATCTCGTCCTGCAGCTTCGCTTTCGGCTCCAGAGCGACTTTGTCGGTCTGTTTCGCGTCGGCGACCTTTGCATCGGCACTGATTTCGTTCGGCACCTTACTGATGGGCTTGGCCGAGAGCTCGAGGTCCAACGGCTCGTGCGACGCGTCGAGCGGCACTTTCGAGGTAATGTCAGGCAGCTTCGGTGCGGCCGAAGCCGTTTGCGGCGGAGTTAGCGGACGGGGACGATTCGCCGCATGCTTTCGCGGAATAAGTTGCTCGCGAATGTTCGCGTGCGCCAGCGCGGGCGCCAATACAGAGCCGCGCGACATGGCCGGAGGAGCGACATCGGCGAGATTGGGATGTTGCTGAAACGGCACGAGTCGTCCTAGCGACCGGGGCTCAAACGGCTTCGACTCAAGTTGTACGGGCATCAACTCGCTCATGACGGGCGTTCGTTGCGGGCCGGAACCGCCGCCCGCCAACTGAACTCCAACGTCTGCCAAGGATCCGTCGGCACTCGCCGTGATGACTTGTGAAACATCCAAAGTGGGGTCGAGTCGTCGCGCCATGGCGATACTGACGCCGGCCGCCTGTTCGTCGCCCAGCATTTGCATCGCTTGGCCGCGTAAGAAGTGAACGCGAGCGTAAGAAGGATCAATTCGCAGCGCCATCTCAAGATCCGGCAGGGCCTTCTGGGCCTGCCCCAAGGAAAGCAGCGCGTAGCCTCGATAGGCAAAAGCCTCGGCGTGAGTGGGTTGGAGTCGCAACGCGAAATTGAGATCGACGAGGGCGCTTTCGTGCTGCCCCAGTTCGGCATAGAGCTTACCGCGAGCGACGTACGCTTGGACAAACTGCGGATTAAGGCGTAAGGCGTCGTTGAACGATTCCAACGCCTGCTCCCGCTGACCGTTGGCCAGGTGATAACGGCCGACATGAAAAGCGTCGAGCGCAGCTAAGCCGGCAAACGCCGGACACGGCGCCATCGGCATCATGCCGAGCATCGCCAGGACGAAACCGGTCCACAGCAGGCGTTTATTCGAATTACGGCTCACCGCGATTCTCCCAGCTAGCACTGACTTCAAACGAAGCGTGGCCGACCCGTTTAGCTCGGCTTATTGCTTATCTTCGGAATAATCCTCCAACTCAATCAGTTTCTTCCGCCGCACATTCGGAAAAATCGTCAAAGCCGATGCCGGCTGCCGGCAATTCGCGGCGGAACACGGCGTGGTTAAGAGCACCACTTACTACCGCAGCCGAATCCTTTGACGCGAACCGCACACGCGGAAGAATTTGCAAGTTCCTCATAAACGGAATAATCGAACCGATCGTCACCGTCCGAAGAGAGTACGTAACGGAACCGCATCCGAGCGCGGAGATTGTTTATCCGCGCAGTGAATGACCGGATTTTCGGACGGAGTACTTATGTTTCGCACCGCATTCGGGCTGGCCCTTGCAGCAACACTCTTGGCTTGCGGCTGCGCGGAGTTTCAAGATCTCTCCATTTCAGCGCGCAATCACAAAGCCGCTGCGGGGGCCTGGAAACAAGCGCGTTGGGACTACTGGCGACAAGGTGTCCCTCATAAGGTTCGCGAACATCTTGGTCGCGGTTTTGAACAAGGTTATTACGACGTCGCTTCCGGCAGCAACGGCGCGATCCCGCTCTTTCCGCCCAATTATTACTGGGGCACGCGTTATCAAACGCCGGAAGGAACCGCGTATATCGGCGCATGGTTCCGCGGTTATCAAGATGGAGCCATGGCCGCGGAACGCGACGGCCTCGCGCTTTATAACCAGATCCCGACATCGTGGGCGCCGGGACAACAAGCCTCGACCGATCGTCCGCTGAATGAAGTGCCGGGGCTCAATCCGGCCATGATCGAAGGTGAACCTTTGCCTCCGATTCCGCACAGCAGCGTCGCTCCGGTCGTGCCGCTGCAACCGCAGCCCGAACTTCCCAACGCCGTCGAACCGATGCCGTTGACGGTACCGATGCCGCCGGGCAATACGCTTCCGCCGCCGCCCGTCGTTCCCGCCCTCCCGGGCAAGACGACCGAACTGCCGGCGATTCCTGATGCGCCGACGACCGGGAAGGCAACGACGTCGGGTGCTCCGGTGACCGCGCCGACGAACGAGGCCAAGCCGGCCGCGCCGCAACCGGTGTTGCGAGATCCGATCGGGGGGAAGCAGACGCAATTCGAAACGCAAACGTCCGAAGCGCCGGTCGCACAGGCCGCGCTGTTTGGAGACTCGCTCAACGCTACGCCGTAAAGACGGCCGCGAGACATCGGAACATCAGACGAGATTGAGATCAAGAACGTTGGGGGAATGGAAGTCATGACAATCACTCGGCAATACAGCGTGACGGCGATTCTCTTCGCCGTGCTTTGCGGAGTTACGTTGAGCGGATGCTCGTCGCTGGCGCTAAACGGCGTTCCGGCGAACCGGCTACCGAAGTGGATGCTCGGCGAGGAGCGAGCTAGCCGGCAGCCCATCAATTTGATTCGGCTGCGGCAAGACCCTCCGGCCGTTTATCAACTCGGCCCCCGTGACGTCTTGGGTATCTACATTCAAGGCGTGCTCGGCAGCGAAGAGCTTCCTCCGGAAGTACACTTCCCGGTCGATAGCAAGCTTCCGCCTGCGTTGGGCTATCCGATTCCGATCCGCGAAGACGGCACGTTGGCGCTGCCGCTCATTACGCCCGTCAAGATTAGCGGCATGACGTTGTCGCAGGCTGAGAAAGAGATTCGAGACACCTATCTCCGTGAAGGCATTTTGGTGCCGGGACGCGATCGTATTCTCGTCACGCTCATGCGCAAGCGGACGTACCAGATCGTCGTGGTACGCGAAGACTTGGGATCGCAGCAAAGCGCACAGCAGGGAATTCTCATCGCCGGCCCGTCGAAGCGCGGGAATGCATTCACGGTTGACTTGAGCGCCTACGAAAACGATGTGATGCACGCGCTCGCAGCGACCGGCGGTTTGCCCGGCTTGGATGCCAAGAACGAAGTCTTGATCCTACGCGGCACGTTCGCCGACGCACAATCACGCGACGGGATCATTCAGGAAATGGTGAACTTCGGGCCTTACAACGGCTCCGAAGATCTTGTTCGCAAGAACCCGAACGTCATACGCATTCCGATGCGCGCCGAACCGAATCGCCCCTTAACGCAACTCACTGAAGACGACATCATCCTCAATACCGGCGATATCGTCTTTATCGAGACGCGTGAGCGAGAAGTGTTTTACACGGGCGGCGTTCTGCAAGGTCGCGAAATCCCATTGCCGCGCGATTACGACTTAGACGTGCTGGCGGCAATCTCGCTGGCGGGCGGTTCCGTGTCGTCCGGCTTTACTCAGGGATCGTTATCAGGCGGCGGCGGCGGCGGCATCGGCGGCAATTCGGGCCGCAGCGCCCTACCTCCGACCCAAATCGTGGTGCTTCGTAGACTTCCCAACGGCTCCACCATCCCCATCAAGATCAGCCTGGATCGGGCGTTTGTCGATCCGTCACAACGCATCTTGATTCAGCCCGGCGACTACGTGATGCTGCAATACACGCCCGCAGAAGTCCTCGCCAACATGATTCTCGGCAGCATCAGCTTCCAGTACTTTATCAACCGCATCCAGTAGCGGCGAACCGGAATCGTCCGGCAGTCGCACGACGAAGACTATCGCCCGGAGATCGCACTGCAGCGCGATCTCCGGGCGGCGTCATTTACCGTTCGTACTTATAGGTTCTAGGCCGCAACCACGTCGCTGCGCACCGCGGCAACACCGCCTCGGATTGCCGAGCACGTTGTCATCCCTCGCGGTAGAAAACGGGGCGCCAAGTGTCGATCGCCTGCTTGGAAAGCCCCGCGCCCACGGCCGCATCGTAGTCACGCCGCGCTCGGGCCGGCTCTCCGGTCATGATGTTCCCCAGTGCTCGAAGCAAGAACGCGTCGGGGATATCCTTGCGAATCTCAATAACCGAGGTCGCATCCGCGATCACATCTTTCGGGCGACGGCGATGGAAATTCGCTACCGCTCGATTCAACAAGGCCGGCACGTTCTTGGGCTCAAGCGTCACCACGTGCGAGAAGTCGTCGACGGCTCCTCCGTAATCTTTCTTGCGAAGCATGAGATTCCCGCGATGCACATAGAGCTCGATTTCCCGGGGAGCCAATGCAATCGCCCGATCCATCGATGCGCCCGCACGAGCTAGATCTTCAAGCTGCGCGCGACAAACCGCCTCGAAAAAGAACCCGCGATAGTCGCGCGGATCCGTGACTTGTGCCGCTTCAAATTTGCCGGCCGCTTCGGAAAAATTTCCGGCGTTAAGGTATTCCAATCCGGCCTGAAGGCTTTTTTCCAGAGGCGAAAGTTGCTTGCCCTTCGCGGGTATCGCAGCGGAAGCGAAGCTGATGCCGCCCGCTAGCGCCGAGAAACCCGCGGAGGCTGCTCCGGCGCGCTCCCATTCTTTTGCATCGCGAGTATTTGACGACAGCACCCCTGCGCTCGTGCCGAGCACATCGGGCGTGAGATGCTCCGGTTCAATGATCGTCGGAGCAATTACGATTTCCGACGAACCGGCGACGGTGCCGGGATGTTCCGCCAATACTTGGCCTTGAACGGCCTTACGATTGACGGGTCGCGTTTCTTCCTTGCAACCGGCGAGTTGCAACAACGCAACGCAACCAAGAACTACGGCAATCCGACAACGCCGACGATCGGACGTATTCCGACGCGAAAATTTCAGCCACCCATTCAACACGAACACCTCACCAAGAATCGAGTGCCAAGCGGCCGATAACGGGCCGGCAGCCGCGGCGGACGCAATCACTTCGACGAACGACGTCCGGGTTCGTCTTTATTCTTTGTCCGCTACGTTCTCGATTTGGTCAAGCGGCGTCGGCTTTTTACGTAGGCGGCGATAGCCCGCCAGCCCGAGCGCGGCGAGTCCGATCAGAGTCAAGCTTCCCGGCTCCGGAACGGTGCGCAATCCGTAATTCATGTAGAGACTTGGACCTTGCTTGCTGACCCAAAAATTAAAGCCAGCAGAGGGCGCGTAATTCGCGACGGAGCCGGCGAAAACTCCGCCTCCGCCCACGTTGAACATCGAGAGGTAGGAGTTATCCGAAATCGGGTTATTAGCACTGTCTACGATGCCACCGGCGGTTACCCACTTCCATTGGTAGGTTCCGTTGCTAGCGAAGCTATTCTGACCGTAGCCGGTATTCGTGGGAAGCCAAGCATCGACGTTGATTCCGAACGTTCCCGACGTATCAAATTGGAGATTTCCGTCGATTAACAAGTAATCCCAATGAGTGCCGGCGGTACCGGTGGTGCTCAGGAAATCGAAATTCATGGTTGAGCCGCCGGCCCAGGTCACGTTATTCGTAGCCCCGGTAACATTGAGTTGACCGACGCCGTTGTTGTTCGTTCCAACGGCCGTATTTGATCCGGTGCTGAAGACGCCTCCAGATTGCACGCTAATCGACGTTGCGACCACGCCGGGCGTGCTGACCAACGTCGTCGCAGTAACGTTGCCGCCGTTAATGCGGCCGCCGCTCTGGACGGTCACGCCAGATCCCGCAATCGAGCCGTCAACAGTAAGAGTTCCCGTCGTTACCGTCGTCGCACCGCTATAAGTATTAGCTCCGGAAAGAGTCTGGGAAAACGCGCCCGTCTTCGTAAGACCGATATTGTTCTGAATAACGCCGCCGAAGCTCGCGTTCGCAGCGGAGGTGTTTACCGTGAGGGTGTTCATCGTCGTGGCGCTATTGGTCACGAAGCCTGCGGAGCTTACGAAATCGCCGGTGACGGCGGCGCTCACCAAACCGCGCGTGGAAATGTCGTTTCCGCTGATGTCCAAAACGCTTGCGCCGTACATCCGCACGACGCTGTTCGGTGAGATGCCGCCGGTCGATCCTGCGACCAACGTACCGCCGGCGATATTTGTGACGCCGGAGTAGGTATTGGTGCCGGACAGGATGACCGTATCGCCCGACTGCTTCGACAGCCCGAAGGAACCGCCGCTTTCCGAGATGTTGCCCTTAATCTCGAGAACGACGCCTCGCGCAGTTTCCGTCAGGTTGCTGGCGTTGTTTACGTCGGCGGATCCGCCGCCGACTTGAATGTCGCTGGAACGGCCGTTGTTCAGACCGTTGGGTCCGCTGAAGAGCGGATCTTGGCCGATGAAAGAATTACCGGCCAAAACTATGCTGACGCCCGAGCCCAATGTGCGATAGACCACGCCGTTGTTGCCGCTCAGCACGTCGTCCGTGCGCAGGAAACCTTCGATGGATCCGCCGTTGAGGCTAACGACCGCATTCGTGGTGAACTGGTCGGCGGCGACTTGCAACGTCGCGGCCCCCAAACTAATCGGAGCGCCAAGCGAACCGCCGCTACGCGCCCCCTCCACGCTCCATCGTTCGATCGATCCGGCCTCGTAGGTCGGCAATTTTGCAACACCTGCCGCCAAAATCTCAAACACGCCGTAGCGACGCACCGTTACCGTTCCGGCGGCGGAAAGGGCGTCTACGTTCGTCATGGAAAAGGCCCCTTGCTCGACGATGACGTTGCCGGTGAAGCCCGTGTTATTGCCGCGGACGTAAAGAGCGCCGTTACCCCATTTGATCAGATCGCGCGCACCCGTGAGCCCGTCAACGGCCACGCCGGTCGTAACGCCGGAGGTGATTTGGTTGTTGAGTGCCGAGGCGTTGACGTCGATGATCGACGCTCCGGCACCGGTGAGCGACAGCGTCTTCACGCCCAAAATCGATCGTTGATTCGCAACTACGATGCGAGCGCGGGCGGGCGAGAGACCCGTGGTATCGGAACTTTGCACCTCGAGGTCACCGATCGATACGGTGCTGTCGTTTGCAGCGCCATTGACGTTGATGATGGCGTTATCCACGACAACGACCTTACTCATCGTGTAGAGACCGTTAAGCGCACTGCCCGGATTGGCGTTGAGGCTCAGCGTGGTTCCGGCTGCGGTGTTCGGCGAGCTCGGGTTCAACGTAATGACGCCCGTGCCTGAGGCCCCGAACGTGTTGAGCTGCAAGGTTCCTTGGTTCACCGTCCAGTTGCCGGTGAAGCCGCCGGCGCCGATTCCGCGGGCATTGGCCGTCTGGTCTTTGGCCATGATCAAAGTGCCGGTGCCGAATTTGGTCATGCTTCCGGCGTAGATATCGCCGGACATTGTGGCCGTACGGTTGGTCCCCACAGCGTTGATGAAGACGACGCCTTCCTTATCGCCGTCGGTGCCGAACTTTAGGTCGGCTCCAATCGTGACCGAAGAATTATCCGAGGGGTTCGTAATAATTAGCCCACCGCGATCCGCGTCGGTAGTGCCGTTGCTAAAGGTTATGGTGTTATATTGGCCGACACCGGAATTAATCGATTGATTGATTCGCAGTGCGTACAAGGAGACGTCCTGAACAAGCGTCAGGGCGGCTGCACTTACATCAACGATGTCCGTCGAAACAATGGGAGTGGCGTTCAGGTCGCCGCCGCTGACGGTTTTCGTGAACGGTGCGTTGACGAAGCCGTTCGTCCCGTAGGTCACGAAGCGGCTATCGGTGCCGTTGATGATGTACGCCGGCAGCATGCCGTTGACGACTCCGCTCGGTGTGACGTTGGTTGCTAAGCCGACACCGGCACCGGCGAAGAGGTTATCCACATTGGCCGTGCCGATGGTGCCACGTCCGAGGCCTACGTTGGAGCCGTTGTCGGCGTCACCGGTAAGAATCTGGATCGTGCCGACGTTTGTTCGCGTGAACGACGGCGTGCGAAGGCCGACAGCTCCCGTACCCTGGTTGGCAACGGAAATTGTCGCTCCACGACCATAGGTAATCGCGCCGACGTCTTCCAGGTTTGTAGCGACGGCGGAATTGCTCAACGAATTGATCTGCAACTGAGCGCCGTCCAGATTGATCGCAGTGCTGTCGTTCCAACGGTTGTAATTCGCGGTCGTCACATTGTTATTTAGGAACAGAACCGATCCCGGATGCAAAACGACGGTGTTCTGGTTGGCGGTCCCCGCAAAGTTGCGGAAACTACCATTGGTGCGAGCTTCGATCGTACCGAATACGTCGACCTGTCCGGCGTTACCCAGCGAGTGAGTCGTCGCCCCCGTGGCGGCGATATTAAACAACAGCGAAGTACTGCGACTGACGACTGTGTTGCCGCTGTAATTGTTAACGTCTGCGAGCAGTACGGTGCCGTTGCCGTTAGCAGCCTGACTGCCGTAGAGAACTCCGGCCGTACCCGTAAGGACTCCTGTGGTCGTCGATGCGGCATCCATGGTGAGCGTGTTGGTGCCGCCGCCGAGGCGATAAAGGTTGCCTGCACCAACGCCAAGCGTCGTACCGGTGTAGCTGACGCCGGCCGAGGCCCCGAGGAAAAACGCGCCGTTGCCGATTGCGGCCAAGTTAAGACTAGTCGGGTACGTCACGTCGAGCGAAATCACGCCGCTCGAATTCGAAGTAAGCCAGTTCTGAAGATTCGTCGGCGTGGTTCCGGCCGCGGCGGCAATTCGGAACAACGACAACTGCGAGCCGGAGCTGAGTTGTTCAATCTGTCCGTTAGCAAACGTGATGGCATTTGCCGCACCGCTAATGCGGATGTTGCCGGTTGGATTGATGCGAATCGTACTATTGCGCAGTATCGTCGCCATGTTCATGGCGGTACCACCTTCACTATTCACGTCGCCGAACCGAACTAGGCCGCCGTTGACGACGATCCCGATACCGTTGGCGCCGACAGCACCTTGCAGCAAACCGCCGAAGACGCTTGTACTGTTGTTGATCCAAAGATCACCGCCGCCGGTCTTGACGATGGCCGAGCGGGAACCGCCGTCGGTAACGGTGCCGTTGAGCAAGAACGAGTTGGTCACCGAGATGGTCGGCGTCCCCACCAGTTTGGTCGCTCCATTGATCTCCAACACATAGTTCCCCGAAGTGACGGAGAACACCGAGTTTCCGATCGTCATATCGGAAAAGGCCAAATGCTTGGCGGAGTACGAGCCCGTGTTGCGATCGATGGTCAGCGTGGAGCTACCGTTGACGATGAGGCTGTTGCCGGAAGAATTGCTGCCGACCCAGAATCTCTGACGGACATTGTCGTTTGTACCGACATCGAGACGGATATTGGTCGTGCCGCCGTAGAGCGTGAGAGCGCCGGAACCAATACCGCCGTTATAAAGGGGTGTCGAGGAACCAATCGCCGGAGTAGGGTTGAGTAAGGCGTTGGGAGCGCCGCTGGCAAAAGTATTCAGCGGCGAGAAGAAGAAAATCGTTTGAGGGCCTGTTTGGGCAGTCGCCGTGGTATTGATGGTGAAAGTATTGCCCGTGATCGAACCGGACTGAATCGTCGAATTCACCGGAATTCCGGGACCGTACACCGTCATTCCCGCGACGAGGCCGGTTGTGCTCGGAACCGTAATGAGCGAACCTGCGGCGATCGTTGCGCCCGTCACGGGCACGCCCATGCTATTGCCTCGAATGTTCAGAACGCCCTGATTGATTTGAATACCGCCGAAGTTCGTATTAAGCGTTCCGGTATTCACGTTGTTCAAGTCGAGAGTTTGCCCGCCGGTCTTAAATAGTGTTGCCCCGCCGGTAACTTGTCCGTCGATACGAAGCGTCGTCGTGTTACCGTTGACGCCAGTGCTGATATAGGCGTAGGCCGGCTTGCTATCGAGCGTAGCGGGGCCGAGATCTAAACTGCCGCGCACCAGAAGGTTGAAGTTGCTGGTACCGCTGTTGAAATTCAGCGTCTGTCCTTGCTCGCCGGTCGAACCGCCGAAGCGGATGCCGCCGTTCATCACCAAGTTGCCCGAGGTGATATTCGAATTCAACGCGGCGGCCCGATTGACCGTTAACACCGCCATGGGGTTCCCTTCGCCGATGGCATATCCGACATTGAACGCGGTGGGCCCGACGACGCCGCCCAATTGCAGACCGGTACCCGCAGCGGTAGGATTCCCGCTCAACAGAAACGTCGTCGGGCTCGTGATCTGCGCTACGGTCAGGCCGTTGACGCCGAAGCCGTACAGAGCCATGCCGGGGAGAAGCCCCGCCGTGCTGTCGACGGTAACGTTCGTGGCGCCGGAAGTCGTCGTCACATTCGTCAGGCTGACCATCGCGCCGACGTTCGCTGCGAAATTGTTGCCGGTTGCCGGAGTTTGCGTCACTGTCGCGTTCAGACTCACTCCGTTGACGTCCACGAGCCCGACGGTAAGCGTCGTCGTGTTGATGGCACCGATATACGCACCGGCGGGAATTCCATTGCCCGAGATGGGTTGGCCGACAATCAGTCCCGAAGTGCTCGTGACGATGATGTCCGAAACGCCGGCGGTGCTCGTGAACGTCGAGGCGACGGTGCCGCCGACATCGGACACCAAATTCAAACTGCTGTTGAAACTGTTAATTACCACGACGCCGCCGGTACCCGCATTCATCTGTGCAGTGGTGGCCGTACCGCCGAGATTGATCGAAGGCGTCGAGCCCGTGGCAACGACTTTATTGCGAATCGTCATCGCACCTTGATTGATAATGTAATTGCCGCTGAAGCCGAACTGCGCCGCATCCAGGAAGAGCGTACCTGCTCCCTGCTTGACGATATTCGAGGCGTTGGTGATCTGACCGGTAATCGGAGAGGTCGCCATCGAGCCGATAGTGCCGATTACGAGGTTGTTGTTGTTGAAAATATCGAACTCGGTAGTGCCGCTTCCCGGGCCGACTTCGATGCCCGTTGCGATGGTGGCGGCGCCGTTGGTCAGCAAGCCGCCGCTGCGAATGCGAATGCGATCGGCGGCAACGGGCGTTCCGCTGAGCGTGATGTTGGCATCGGCGCGGAGGGCATAAGTGTCGAGCGCGATACTTCCCGATCCGGCGACCATCGAGGCCGCGGCATTGATAAACGTGCGTTCGGTTACGGCGGAGATGGTGGCAAGCGACCCACTACGTGTCGCGTTGAAGCCGGCGTTGATGAAGCCGTTTTCGACGGTATAAGTCAGGAATTGCGCTTCGGTTCCGTTGACGATCCAAGGGGCGAGCATGCCGTTGGTCACGCCGCCGAGAGCGGCAATGCCGTTCGGGCTAAGGAGGGGGTCGAGGGTAGTCAGATTGCTGTACAGCATTACACGCTCGTCGCTACCGAGCTGCGCCGACGTATTCGGGTTGATTTGGAGAATGCCGTTGTTGCCGGCGATCGTTAAACCGTTGATGGTGACGTTCGTCGCGCGAGAAAGATCGGCCCCGGTGCCGCCGCCCAGGACCAGCGCAACCTTTCGGCTGGTATAGTCGCGCTGGGCGATCACTTGCGACCCGCCGCGCACGGTGACATCACCGACGGTTTCCGTGACTTCGACGTCGCGATTGCCGATCAAACGCAGGATGGACGTATCCAATGAAATCGCAGCGTTGTCGGCCCAACGCCCTTGGGCGTTTGCCGCGTTGTCGGGAAGCAGACCTGATGCGTTGTCGAAGCGAAGTTCCGAGGACGGACGCAACGTGACTGCGACGCGATTCGTATTCCCCGTCGCCGTATTCAGGAACGTGCCGCCCAACCCGGCCGCCGTCAGCGTGCCCCAACTGGCGAACGACGAAGTCGCCATCGCCCCGCGGAACTCCAATGTGCTGCCCCGATTGACCGTCGTCGCGCCGGTGTAATTGTTGGCGGTTAGCAACACGACGGTACCGCGGCCGTTTCCGCCGTTGATCGTATCGACGTTGAGGCCGCTGTTCGGCATGCCGACGATCAGGCCCGCCGTTCCGGAGAGAATATTGGTATTGGCCATGTCGCTGCCGACGTAGAGGGTGGCGCTGCCTGCCCCCAGTCGATAGAGATTTCCGGCGCCGGCGCCGAGCGAGGCGGCGTTGTAACTGCCGTGCAGACCGACGCCGTTCGTCGTAGATCCGAGGTACGCGGTGCCGTCGCCGATACGCGCCAGATTGATCGTCTGCGTGTAAACGGTGTTAATCGCGATGATCGCCCCGCCGTTGTTCTTACCGACGCCGTTGAATCCGGCGCCGTTTGCCAGGCCGAAATACTCGCCGTTTTGCGGACCGCCGACTCCGCCCAATCGCAAGTTGAACGCCGACAGCGGCGCATTGGCGGCGACTCGGAAAATGCCGTAGTTGCCCATCAGATTACTTCGGACATCGACGATTCCGGCGCCGGACGCGACGTTGGACGTGCCATTGAACTGAATGGCGGCCCCGGGATTCACAAGGATGTTTCCCTTGCCGAGATTCGAGTTGGCGCGCAAGTCATCACTTGAGTCGAGCGGAGTTTCGTCGATCGAACTTGGCGAATCGCTCAACGAGGTGACGACCCCTTCGAATTTGCCGAAGAAGACGGTTCCACCGATGATCGTCGTGCCGCCAAGGAAAGTCGTCGAGTTGTCGCCGTTGATAAAGAGCGAATTGCCGCCTTGCTTAACGAGCGTACCCGAGGCGAGGCTCGAGGTAGAATTAGTAATCGCTCCGGCAATCGTGAGCGGCGTGTTGTTGATGGTGACGTACGCGTCGCGACCGTCCATCAACAGCTTTGTGAACTGTACAGAGTAGTTGTTGCCGGCGTTGTACGTGAGCAAGGCCGATCCCAAGGGGCCGCCAAATCTCAAGTCCTGCATTACGACGGTCTTGTTTGCTCCGCCGCCAAGCCGATCGGTGCTCAGCGTGGCTCCACCGATACCGATATAGCCGTTGTCGCCGTTGATGTCGGGCGCTTGTCCGATACCCACGGGGGAACCGACGATGAGCGTGTTCGCAGCAAATGTTCGCAACATCTGCATCGTATTGGTATTGTCGCCTTCCAAGCGGACGTTGAACGTCGCACCGTTCAAGAGAATTGCGGAATTGCCCCCCAACGGACTCGAACCGCCGTCGGACTGGCGCAATTCAAGTGCACCGGCGTAGACTTCCCAACTGCCGACCGTGTTCGGGGCGGTGGTGCTCGTGTTCGTTAGGAAAAGGGTTCCGGCGCCGGCCTTTACTAGCGTCTTACCGGCGGCACTGATTTGCCCGGTAATGGCGCCGTTGCCTGCCGTGTTGAGGAATACGCGCGTCGAGGCGGAGGTGACGTCGAACTTACCGGCAATAAGAACGTTGGCCACGTTCGCCGTCGCCGAACCGAGCCAAGTGAGGGACGATCCCGCCAGGGTGAGATTATTGATTTTGCTCCAAGCAGTCGGCGAACCAAGGCTATACGAAAGAGCGCTGGTGGTGTTTGTGGAGCCGAAGTTATTCGTGGCGTTCACCAGAATGTTGAGCCCGGAGTTCGGCCCCACTTGGACGACCGAGAACCCGTCGATAAACTCATTCGCCGTGTAGCCGGTACTGCCGGTGCCTGTCATCGAAAGATCAAGCGCACCGCCGCGCAACGTTACGAGCCCGGTCCCCAAAGCGCCGACGGTTCGAACGGCCAGAGTGCCGAGAGCGGACGGAGCAAAGACGTGTGCCCCGATAATCTGGCCGGCATCGACGAACGTTCCTCCCGAATAGGTATTGGCGAACGTCGAGCCGTTCGAGTTTACGGGAGAGCTGAGCGTTAGCGTACCGATTCCGGTCTTGATGAGTTGGAGGTTTCCGCTAATGGAGCCGTTGAAGGTCAACAGCTGGCTCTGATCAAGGTTGACCGAAAGTGCCGCAGTCGTCGACGATTGAGAATTGGTAATGTTTCCGGTTCCGGACAAACCACCGATCGCGAGGTTCTGCCCGTAAAGGTCGAATACGCCGGCGTCGTTAACTGCAACCACCACCGTCGACACTCCGTTGGTCGTGGAGGGAACTGCCGCTTGGTTGGCAAACCTGAGAGTTCCTTCTTGAATCGTGACGCGTCGAAGGCCCGAGATGGTGATGCTTCCGCTCGTGCTCGTGGAGCTGGAACTCGTCGTGAAACTACCCGCGCTACCCACACTCAGGATATCGGTGATGACCGTATTGGCGCCGAAACCGCCGCCCGTGACGAGCATGCCGATCGTCAGATCCCGCGTATCGCCGGTTACAACATTGGAAGCGATCGTTACGGCACGGCCGGCGTCGGACAACGGGGCCATGGCGCTATTCGTGCCGGAGATGAGTAAGATTCCGGCGCCGGCCTTGGTGAAATTGAGCGCGGAGAAGCCGCCGGAGAGTTCGGAGTAGCTCGACTGACCACCACGCACGAAGACGAGCGCTTCCTTGAACGGATCCGTGGCGACCGTCGTGACGCCGAATTGCAACCGCATACCTACGTTCACGCCGGACGAGCCGTTGAGAATAAGGCCTCCGGAAGCGAGCGTCAGCGTACCGCCGCCGGAAGCAATGCTTTGACTCGTTCGCAAGGCATATGCCGTCGTCGCCACGGCAGGGCCCGTCGTCGAACCGCCTGATGAAATGTCGGCAACCTTTGTTGCATCCATGCCCGCGAAGTTGTTCGCGGACGTCATCGTGTGCGCGACGAAACCGGTGCCGTCGTATTTGACGAAGTTCAAGTCTTGATTCGCAGCGGTCCTCGTGACGATTGACGGGATCGCCAGAATATTACCGCCGACATCGTTAGCCGGCGCGACCGAGGCGCTCACGAGGAACTTTTCCTGCCCACCGAGCGACGACGACACGATCGTCATCATGCCCGCAGTCTGACGCTGAAAAGCCGTGGATCCGCCGTTTACCGAGAGGGTCGTACCAAACGAGCCTCCGGAAAGCTGGAGGATCGAACCTGCGCTATACGCAAGACGTGGAATGACGATATTCTGAGCGGAGCCGCCTGAAATATTGTTAAGCTGCAGCGTTCCGCCACCAATCGTAACTCGACCTGTTGAAGAGTCTACGAGCGGCGCCCCGGAAAGGACGTTGGTGCTCACGACACCGCCGCCTCCGTTAACGCTGCCGATTGTCAGTCCGGTGAGCGTGGCCGCAGTCGAGCCGTTGAGCACGAGCGTACCGGCACCGGATTTGACGAGCGTTGCGCTGCTCACGGAGCCTGACTGGAGAGCAGGGGAGGTATTCAGCGTCAGCGTGTTTCCAGTCGAGACTTCGATTCCCGCAAGAACGCCGTTTGTTGAACCTGAGCCGCCGTTTGTCGCCATAATGATTTTTCGCGACGATGCGAACGTACCGTTCACAAAGAGCGTGCCTCCGAACGTCGTTCCGTTGGTCGACCGCATACGAATATCGGCCGGAGCGCCGGCGTCGTGCTGGCCCGCAGCGATTAATGTCGTCCCGCTAAAGCCGAGCGCGGCGTCGGACGCGACGCTCAAGACGCCCGCATCGACGAACCAACCGGTGCCGTAGTTGCCGTCACCCGTGTTGAGATTGGCCGTCGTCACTGCGCCGTTGATCGTAAGCACGCCGAGCCCTTGCTTGAGCAGATTCACGCCGTTGAGTCCCGTGGCAGTGATGTTCGTATCGAAACGAGCAACGCCCTGCGTGTTGGTCACCGTGAAGTTGCGGTTACGGAGCGTGCCGTCGCTGTTGATGTTCCAAGGTGTGACGGTAGGTACACTGTTGACGATTGTTCCGGTGCTCAAGAACGTCAGATTGCCGCGTCCTTCAAAAATCATGGTGGTATTCCCGGCAACGGCCGCAGTGGCGAGCGCATTGGGGATCACACGATCGACGCCGTCGGCGCCAATCGCGGTGCCGTTGGTCGACGATGCAAACTGAATACTGCCCACACCGAACGGACTGGACGTAATGGCGATTCCGGCACCGGTGCCGGCGAATTGTGAATCGGTCCCGACGATGATATGGGCGTTGTCGAGAATCGTGTTGCCTAGGTAGTTGTTGAGCGACGTTCCGTTGGGGCCGGAGCCGAAGTAGACGACGCCGTTGCGCGCGGTCCCCGTATCGCCGATGCGAACCTGCATGGCGGAACCGCTGCTGGTGATCGTGCCCAACATTTCAAATCGCCCGTTTGTCACTGCTTGGATCGCTAGTTCGCTGAGGCCCGTTATTGGCGCGGCGACCGCAATACCGCCGGTGAAGCGCGACGTGTAGTTCGTGTTGCCAAAGATGCTAACACCAAGATTTCCGGCGGGAAGTTGAATCGTGACGTCGCGACCAAACGTCACCTGCCCGCTCAGGCCAAGCCCGATCGCATTTACGGCGGCGCCGGCCGTGATAAGGATGGGGCTATCGCTCTTCCCCAAGGGGCCGGCTTGGTTGGCGACCACGCTTCGGCTGACGAGGAGGTTACCGCCCGTTCCCGCAAGCTGCGTAGTGCCCGAATAGGTATTTTGACCGCCGAGTACGAGCGTACCGGACCCGCTCTTCACCAGATTGCTGCGTTCTCCACTGACGACGCCGAGAATACTCATGATACCGGCGCCGCCCGTGCCGACTTGCAGTACGCGAGTACCACCATCACCGGCAGGAGCGAGATTGACGTTGCCACGGATGACGAAATCGTTGCTACCGTTAAAGCGTAGGTCGCCCAATACATCGACGTTGTTATTGATCGCGATGTTAATGCCGCCGCTGGTTTGCAACAAACCGCCGGGATTGGTCGGGTTAGTGACGTCGGAAACTTCGTTGACGACCAACTTTCCAACGCCCAACGCAAAACTGTTCTCAATGTTAAGAGTCGAATCTCGCTGGGCCGTGATGTCGCCCGAAAAACTATTTCGGGTGCGCAAGGTCAAGGAAAAGTTGCCGTTGACGTAAGAGACCGCGTTGAAGCCGAAATCGTTGGCGCCCACGCTGACATTGCTCTTAGCGCCGCCGTAATCCTTCAGCACGTTCTCGAACGCGTTGAAGCCCAGAATGAGCGTCCCCTGATTTCCGCCGCCGCCGAGACGATAAATGGCGCCGACGCTTTGATCGGCGTTGTTGATCCAAGCCGGCGTAAGGGTGGGTGCAAAGTAGACCTGACCGCCGAGCGACGAACCGGAGCCCGTCGATGCGCCGAGCCAAATCTTCCCGTTGCCAAGCGCCGCCGACGTTTCCATTTGATGGAGATCTAAGGCGCCGTACTGCCAACCGTTGTCGAGAGAGATGACACCGAGATAGCTGCCGGACGAACTGAATTGAACCTTGCCGGCCTGGGCGGCTCCGGCAGTGAGCAAGGCGAGAATGTCGCTTTGACGAAGCCCCGCGATGTTGCCGACGTTGTAGTTGTGATAGCCGAAGGAAACTCCTGCCAAACCGAGGAGATCGCTATTAGCGACAACTCGCTGTGCCGAAATATTGCTCGCGTCGGCCAAGCGGATCATCGAACCCGGCAGCAAATTGATGTCGCTCACGCCGAACGGCGTACCGGAACGAGCCGTCGTGCCGACGATACTAGTCGCAGTGTTCTGTACGTTGCCCCAAACCTCCAATCCGACCTTACCGCTCGTTCCAAAATCGCTGGTACCATTATTGAGGAAAAGCATACCGTTGCCGGTCTTGATCAAGCGCCCGTCGGCACCGCCGGTCACCTTGCCGTCGAACATGACCATGCCCAGGTTCGTACCAAACGACACATTGACGGCGTTACTGTTGGCGCCCAACGTCGTCGTGTTCTTAACGGCGATCCCCGCTTGGGAGAAATTGACGAACACGGGGCTACGGACTCCGAGGTCGGCAAACGTGAGCGATGAGACGTTTTGCATAACGGCCTGATTGGCGTTCGTAATCACCGCATCGCCTTGTGCGATGACGGCGCTATTCATCGTGCGCGAAACGCGCAGGACCGAAGTGCTAAACAATGAGTCGCGATCGGCTTGGTTATTTGCCAATAGACTGTCGATGATCAACGTCGTGGTACCGGCTTGCCCCGCCCCCGTTCCGGCTCCGTTACCGTTCAATACGATCGTTTGGCCGTTCACCGTGTCGCGAATGCTCGCAGCGCCGTTTCCGGAGTAGGGATTATTGAGTTGCAGCGTGCCGCCGTTGACGACGACATTGCCCAAGATCGAATTACTTCCGGCCAACACAAGTGCTCCGGCGCCAAACTTGGTAAGACCGCCGGCAGTTTGCGTGATCTGCGAATTGATCGTCGCCGTGATGTTGCTTGCGACGTAAACAACTGCTTCACGATCTTGGAAATCCAGCGTTGTTTGATTGTTAGGAGCGTTGGTATTGGCGCCTCCGCCGACGACGGGAGTTCCGGCGTTGAACAGTATTCCGCCATACCGCGAATCGCCGCCGGCAAACGTGATCTTTGTTCCGGCATTTCCCGTTATACTTGCGGCGACTCGCATCGCGTAGAGATTGATACCGGAGCCGGTCCACGACTGCACGCCGGTTATGTCGACGACGTCACCTGAGGCGGTCGACGAATCACTCAACGTTCCCGCAGCAAGCACCTTGGCATATCCGACTTGCCCCAGGCCCGGGCTCGTCGTACTGACGATCGATTGAAAACCGGTATCGCCGTCTAGCGTCGAGTTCGCCGGATTATACGTGACGTAGGTGTTTGACGTGGCGTCGACGATCCATACTGGCGCGATTCCGTTGTTCGTAACGGGGCTAGAACTCGACGTGTTTCCGCTAAGTCCGCCGAGCGACCCAATGCCGCCGCTGATTACCAGTCGGTCGTAGTTGGTGGGAGAGAGCGTACTTGCGGTACTGATAATACCGAGGACGCTCGTGGCGGCGGCACCTGTTCCTGTGATCGCCGCCGAGTTTGTAATCATCAGCGTGCCGCGATCGAGAGCACTCGTGCCGTTGTTTCCGTCGGCTCGCTGAACACTAGCGAATTCAAGGATCGCTTGGCCGGCTCCCGCGGTGCGCACAACGCGCAAGGCGCCTCCTTTGCTCAAGGTCAACGCTCCGACCTTCTCGTACGACACGACGCTCTGCGAGCCGTTTGTGACGGCCGCAGCCGCAACCTGCTGGAAGACGAACGTACCGCCGTTGAGATTTAGAGGAGCGGCATCAGCCCAGCGGCCTTGCCCGCCGGGAACTTCGCCCGCAACGTCGTTAATTATGATTTGTCCGCCGGGTCGCAGGACGATCTCGTTGTAGTTTCTACCCGTCACCGAATTGACGAGTGATGCGACTCCCCCGTAACCGGTGCCGCTTCCGGTACCCAAAGTCAGCGATCCGTACACCTCGACGGATCCGCCGATCGTCACATCGGCGGTCGCTCCGGGACCGGTATAGGGACTGCTCAGTGTGATGTTCGTGCCGTTGATCGCTTTGACATAAGTGCCCGGCGCGAATCCTGTGCCGCTGACATACGCACCAACGAAAAGGGCGGAATTGGCCGAGGGCAATGTCACGGTCGTACCGCTGACACCGGCCGAAGCGTATCTGTAGCCGGAACCCAACGCCGAGTTGGTGAAATCGGCCGTGCTATTGGCTCCGACATCCAAAGTTACGTTAAGGCCGCGAACAATCTGCGTCCCTCCTGTGAAGCTGTTGGCTTGACGGAAGATCACACTGTTGCCCGTGCCCTGAACGACGGACCCGACGGCCAGAAAATTATTGGCAATCGGACCTATTTGCAGGAACGTCGAACCGGACACGTTCTGCAAGGTATTGTCGACGCCGACCAGCGCCAAGTTTCCGTTCGTCCCGCCCGTCAAGCGATAGACGCGCTGACCGGCAACAAAGTCGTCGGCTTTGCCGGGGCGGATACCGGGATCACCTTGTACATGGACAAAATCATTGGGATCACTGCCCGGCGTCGGATTGATTCCTGCTTCAAAATTGAGACCTGCGGCAAGGAAAGCTCGGCCGTCGCCGATCGTCGACATGTCGAGAATCTGATTGTAAAAGGGCGTTGTAATTTGCAGCAGCGTCCCGTACTTGCTCGCAAACGATGAGTTGTTGTTCAAGAAGGTTGGATTGAAGCCGCCGTCGAGCCCGACGCCCGCCCACGAATTTACTTGGCTACCAATTCGCATCGTACCGGACGGGCCCAAACTGCTGTTGCCGGCGATGCGCAGTTGACCGCCCGGAAGTACTGTGACTGTTCCGGTTCCGATCGGCGCACCGGAGTTGCCGGTGATTTGCACGGCACCGCCGGCAATGAGAATGTTGCCGCGAAAGCCGTTATCACCGCCGAACGCACCGTTGTTCGTTCCCGATATCACCAGCGTGCGCATGATCCCGGTGCCGTTGTCTCGCTTGTAGATCAAACCGTCGCCGACCAAACGGCCGGCGAATTCCATCGCGCCGCCGGGTCCGTTGGTGTTGAATACTAGATCCGTCCAAGCATTGGCCGACTTGTCGCCGATCGTGGTCGTACCTGCGACTTTCAGGTAGTAGTTGTTGGCGGCGGTGAGGGAAAGCGTCGCGCCAGCCAGGCGAAGGTCGCCGATCTGAATCGCGTTGCCGGTGTTTGATCCGGCATTGCCGATGTCGATTGTTGAGTTGGCGTTCAAATCGACGTTAATGCCGGCGGTGTTCTGATTTCCGATGATGATCTGACCGCTGTTGTTACCGCCGTTGATCCGGACGCGCAACGTTCCGCCGAGGAGTTCCAACTTCCCCGGATTTGTCGACGCTCCCGCGGGCGTATCGGCGCCCCCGAGATTAAGCGGGTTGAGAATCGTAAGAATGCCGCTTTGGAGTTCCGTGCCGCCGGTAAAGCTATTGCTGCCCGCGTCCGGGTTGGTCGTGTTGTAACTGCCTAACGTCATCGTTCCGAGACCGGCCTTCACCAAACGCACATTCCCGGTAATGCGCCCTTCATAAATCGAGCCAAAAGTCAGCACCGGGGTGCCCGAAGCTGTCGCGGCGGCACTTAAAGTAATCGCATTGATAACGCTCGTTCCCGAAACTACGGAAGTAATGCCGGTGATGAAGGTACCCGCAGCGATCCCGGTTCCGGAAACGGATTGGCCGACGAACAGGTCGGAGGTGGAAAGCCCGGTTACAGTCGTGGTGCTGTTCGTCGTGCCGGACCGAACCGTGTTGATCGTCGGGTTGCCGAAACCGTTGATGATCAAACGCCCCAGTTCCGTGGCGGAATTCGAAATGATGCCGCCGGCGGCGCCGCCCGTTGTTCCCAAACTATCGAAGGTATACGAGACGCCGTTGAGATCCAGTACTCCGCCGGCGTTGACCGCCAACGGCGTTGCAAAGGTCTGAGGAGTAGCAAGCGCAACGCGATTTGCGCCGCTTCCGGAGGCGCCGAGTTGGAGCGTTCCGCCTTGAACGGTCAGATTTCCGAGAATCTGATTCGTGCCGCTCAATACCAACGTGCCGTCGCCAAACTTGGTCAAGCCGCGGGCAAACACGTTTCCCGTCAACGTTCCATCTTTTCCCGGAGCAACGTAAATCAAAGCTTCCCCGGAAGCCGCGGGATTCGCGCTCGTGGCGGCAACTCCGGGAGGACTACTGTCGAAATAGAGATTGGAACTAATCGTCACGGCGCTCCCGTTAATGAGGATGCCGCCGACTTCGGACTTACCGTTCGTGTTCGCCAAGCTGCTGATCGTGATCTGGCCGCCCGAAATGCTGGCCGTGGTTTTAAATGCAAACAGCGATCTTGTCGCGTCGCCGATAATCGACATATTGCTCGAAAAATTGCCTACGACCAGAGGCCCGGAAACGCCGTTGATGTCCGTCAAGTAGCTTCCGGAATACTCCTTGAACCCGTTTGCTCCGTCGTCCGTGACGAAGTCGCCCACACCGAGAGCATCTTGCTGCAGGATGAACGGCGAATAGATGCCGGCGCTGCTCAAGCTATCCGGGCGCGTAACGTTACCACCGCTGAAATTCGTGCTGCCGGCAACCAATTTGTTTGAGACGCCTAACACGCCCGCAGTTTCGCTCAGTTGCAAGATAAGCGTACCCTGTGCCGTCCGCACGAGCCCGGTTGTGTTGACATTTACGGTTTTGTCTCCAGTCCAGGCGATGCTCCCACCGCCGTTAAACGAGATTGACGAGGCAGTCTTAGTGGAGAAGCCGGCAACGCCCGAACCATCCAAGAGGATTTTTCCACCCGCCAGCGTGACGGCCGCATTGTCCCACCAACCTTGATGAGCGCCGGCGAACTTCCAGGTGCCGGCGTCGACCTCGATTGCCGAAGCCGTATTCGTGCCCAACGTCACCAGCGTGCCCGTGCCCGTCTTGCGAAACATGTACGACGGATTGGGATCGTTCGCGAGCAAGCTGCCGCCGTAGAAGAACGTGTTGCCGGAAGTGACGTCGATTCCCAAGCCGAGAGGACCGCTGACTTGCGTATTTCGCGAATAGGCGGAAGCAACGGTGTTCGAGTAGTTGTAACGGTATGTGCCGCCGTTGCCGATGTTGGCGGCGATGCCGTTGATATTGAGCGGCACGTTCGTTTGATTTGCCGTGATGTTGTTGGAAATCGTAATGTTTCCATTCGCATCGACGCCGAGAATCACAGTGCCCGCGGGAATCGCTCCTCCTGAAATGGGCATGCCCGCGGTGAGTGCGTTGGCGGTGAGCGCCGCGATATTACCGAGGCTGATCACGTTCGGGGAAGTCAACGACATCGAACCGTTGAGAGCCGTCGCGGTGAACGTTCCTGTCGTGGTGTTGGCAACCGTGGCATTCGCCGAAATCCTGAATTGCGTTGCGCTAAGTATCTGAGTAATCGTGGCGCCCCCCGGAATACCCGTACCGCTCACCGGCAGGCCGATCGATAGCGCAGAGGTGTCGCTTCCACCGCTCACGGTCACAAGATCGGCCGTGCCCCCAGTGACATTCGTGACAATGCTCGGAATCTGAAACGTCATATTGGCGAGTCCGCCGAAGCGCAGCGTCGCTGCATTTCCACTCGCGTTAGCGCTAAGCGTCAAGGTTGTCGTGCCGGTGACCGCCGCGATTTTCGTTCCCGGCGCAATGTTCGTACCGTTTACGGGCATGCCCGGAGCAAGGCCCGCGGTCGTCGCCATTGCCGTAACGTTCAGAGAATTGTTGGCCGTGGTACCCGCCGCGGTCATCTGCTGAGCGCTCGGTTGAGTTTGGTCGCCGCTGGCCGAGAGTGTATTGAACTGCAGCACGCCTCCGAGGACGTTCATGCCGGTCACGGCGTTCGCAATCGTGTACTGGTCGCCGATCGTATTGGCCCCCAGCACAAGCGTGCCGAGACCTTGCTTTTGCAATGTGCCTCCGCCGCTAATCGAGCCGTCGACCTGCGAAAACTTGATGCCCTGTCCGACATCGAAAATTCCGAAGCCGTTCAGCGTGTTGGCGATTCCATAAGGGCCGGCGCCTTGCGGATAAATGATCACGGTGTTGGAAAGACTGCGATCGGCGTATGGCGTCGAATGGGTGCCGCCGGCAGGAGCCGCTTCCCAAACGCCGAGACCGCCCCCTTGCATGAACACGGCTTGCCCCGTCGAGATGCTCGGAATGTCGTTGTCGTGCGTGAGGGCAATGAAGCCGGCGAGAATATGAGTATTTCCCGTATAGGTGTTGGTCCCCGACATATGCATGACGCCGACACCCTGCTTGATGAGCTGATTGTCGTGCCCAGCTTGGTCGGATCTCGAATCCATGATACTGCCGGTGAAATACACGCGACCGGCGCTGCCGCCGGTATTGCCAATATTGAAAAATCGCGAGGTCCCGTTTTGTAAGCCGCCTTGCAGATTCGTGCCGAGATAAACGTTGCCTGAGAAGATGACGTCATTGGCGTTGTTGGTATTGACCCCCAAATCGCCGGAGAAGTAGATGTCGTTCTTGATATTAAGCGGCGAATTTAGGGTTGCCCTCCCCAACAAGGTGCTGGGCTGCAACAGCGCGAGACCAATTGCCGAGTTGCTCGCGGCAAAGATCGGATGCGTATTGCCGTTGAAATTCAATCCGCCCAGCAAACCTTGAAACTTCGTCGAATCAAGAGCTCCTTGAATTCCGAGGGTGAGCGTTCCGCCTCCTTGAATGCTAGTGTTACCGTGAAATTGAACGTTGTTGAGGGCGATGTTGCCGCCGCCAAGAGCCATATTGAGGCTCTCAAAGACGTTGAGATTGCTGTTTGCGCCGATATAAACGAGCGACCCGCCGTCGCCCGCGTTTCCTCCGCCGTAAAGCGCCGAGGTATTGATATTGAGCAATCCGCCGCCGCCGCCCAGGTAGTAATTGCCGGAAGTCGGGCTCCCCGAACCGATCGGATCGATCGTGAAGCCTTGAAACGTTCCTCCCAACGTCGAGCCGAGAAAGATAGCGGGATTTTCACCGGTGCCTTCGCTATGGATCGCCGCGGAGTTGAGGTTCAAACTCGCGGTAAATCCGACCGTGTCGATGGCGACTACGCCGCCGTAGAGACCATTGTGCGCGTAGAACTGAGCATTCTGAGGTATTGTAGCGCCGCCGCCGCCGAACATAAGACTCAACACGCCGAGGCCCGCACGATCGCTGTGGATGGCCAACTGGCTCCCTTCAGGAGCGAACGACGTTCCCGGCGTTTCAATACCGATCGAAATGACGGGCGTGCCTCCCGAAGCGTCATATGAGCCCGGATTCGTAATATGAAATCCGATAATTGCACCTGTGGCAGGGTCAAGGTCGGCGACTGCCTCAGCAGGTGTCGAACCGAAGCCGGTTATCGTGACTTTAGGTGTAGAGTGGTAGTACTTTCCCTGCGCGCTGGCGGGCAGCGTAATGGAAGCGATTCCAACCGTTTGGAAAACTGGATCAACCGCCGTGAACGTAATGGACGCCTGATTGCCATCCGCCGCTGCGCCGGGTTCGGACAGTCCCAAAGGGGAGGTGATTCGCAGAATGGCTCCCGGCATCACGTCGATCATGCCTGTGCCAAGTTGCGGCGTCCCAACTGTTGTGCGACCGTCCTGCACTTGCAGTGCGCCTTGGTAAACCCGAATGTTTCCGGAGTAGGTCGTAGAACTTCCAAGCAATGCGAGAGTGCCCGCACCCCACTTGTCGATCGAACCGGATCCGGTCAGCCCTCCCTCGACGACGACGTTCTGTGTCGCATTGAGCAACGTCGGACCGCTCGCGGTAAAATTGCCGCCGACGAAGAGAGCGTTGGAATTAATCGTTAGCGATGTGCCGGCGCTGGTCGGAGTGCCATCCGTTCCGGTGACTGCAGCAACCGGGCCTTGCACGGTGAGGTTCCGAATCTTCGTGTTGGCCGCGCCGGGCGCGATGATCGACGTACCCTTGACGACGGCGTCACTGAGGAAATACGTATTGGCGACATTGGGTGCGTACGTGCCGCCCCAGAGATTGACGACGGGGACGTCTGTCAAAGAATACGGGTTCGTCAGGCTGCCGCCGCCGAGAGCGTATTGATGACCGACGGTCAAGGTGCCGGCGTTGATCGTAATGGGACCGGATAACTTTTCCACGTTGCCGCGGTTGGAGTTCGTTCCCGTGGTCGGCGAGAGCGTGAGGGTACCGGCCCCTCCTTTGGTCAACCCGTTGGCGATGACGTTATTGCTGAACGTGGCGTTCGTGACATTGAAAATCACTGCTTCGGCCGTGCCCGAGGCACCGAACTGCACGGGGGCATTGGCGACCAAAGTACCGGTGTCCACGATCAGACCGGCCACGACTGCGGAAGCGTCGTAAGGAGAAGCTTCGCCCACGATGGTAAGGGGACTGGTGCCGTTTATCGTAAGTCCGCCGGTCACCGACGTTCGCAGCGCGAGGGCTTCCGACGAGGCGGTCGTCAGCGTCAACGCGCTTCCGTTCGTAACATTCACGACGGCATTTGCATCCGTCGGTAACGTATTCTGAGCCGTATAGCCTGTATCAAAAATTCCCGTTCCGCCATGGCTCAAAAAGGAGTTCGTCGTGGTATTGATCATGTAGGCAGGCAACCTACCCGCAGCCGTAGCGACGCTATTGATGTAGGAGAGATTTACAGATCCTGTGGAACCGAACGTCAGCGTGTTGTTGTTTGAAAACGTGATGATGCTGTTGCTACCGGTTCCCCGAATGAGATTGCCGATGGACAGCGTCGGCGAGGTGGTGCCGCCGACGGGGCGCCGTAAATCCAGAGCCGTTTGGCCGTAGTTGTTCACCGCCGTCAAGATTTGTGAACTGGCCAAAGTACTGCTGCCGGTGAAGCGGAACGTACCGCCGCTCATATTGAGCACCGAAGTCAATTGAATACGCAGGTTATTGTCGGCGCCCCCAACTCCTCCTGAGCTTGTGATGCCGGTGTTATCGAGAAAGAGATTTCCGCCGTACAAGTTGAATAACGTTTGCGTGAGTTGTGCCGTCCCGCCGTTGTAAATGCCGAAATTCGTAGCAGAGGTCTGAAGAGTCCCGAAAATATTCACCGTGCTACCGGTCCCCAGCCGATTACCGATCGACGACGGATTCGTAGCGCCCGCCGTACCGGATGCAGTAATACTAACTACCGCTCCGTTGTAGATGGTTGTTACGCCCGTGTAGCTGTTGTCGCGATCAATCGCCAACGTTCCGCTGGTGAGCGTCAGCCCCGTGCTCCGCTGAATCGGCATGCCGACGATAAGATCGTTATTACCGACAAGGAGATTCGTGGCGTTAAGCGTTAACGTCACGTTGGTATTTGCACCCAATCGATAGCGATGATCGGAGCCGGCCCCGAGGGGCGCCGCAGCCGCCGGTGCGACCGCGGTCGATGTCAGCGTCGTGTTGCCGATTGCCGTGACGTACATGTTCGTACCGTTACCCAAGAGGCTTTGGTCAAACGGCGAATCGGGATATGTGCCGGTGTTGAGTGCGACGATGCCGCCTAAGGGGCCGAGCCGCACGCGTGACAGGTTCGGCATCGGAGGCGCGCCGCCGGAAGTGGCGGTGCGCAGGCTGAGAATTCCAAAACCCGTGTTGGCGGAATTTACCGAACTGGCCAGGAACAAGTCGCTGCCGAAGACTCCCGGCACCGCTCCCGAGAATGAAACATCGAGACGCGTGCCCGGGCTGACGATGACTCGCGTCGTATTCGTTGCAGCTGCGTTATCCGCAAATACCACGCCCTGCAGAATGTTGATACCGCCCGCGAACTCGGTGGAGCCGCTAATGGTCAGCGTGCCCGTACCGAACTTGTTAAACGATGCGCCACCGCCCATCGTCTGCGCCGTGATATTCTGGTTGGAGAAAAGACGCGCCGCCGAACCATTGACCGTGAATCCTGCGATTTGCAGGGCAAAGTTGTTTGTTCCGTTCACGACGAGCGTACCGTCGTTGATCGTCACGGTGCCGAGACCGAGCGTCTTGTTCGTGACGTTCGCCGTAGCCGGACCAACGTTGATCACGCTGTCACGGACGACATCGACGTTGTTGCCGTAATTGATTAGCTGCGTGGTAGTTGCAGCGACGGTGCCGTTATTACGAAGATTCAGCTGCGCGCCGTAGAGACCGATCGTCGTACCATCCGCACCTCCCAGGCCGAAAACCGAGGACCACACGGTATTGTCCGACAATTGGTAATTCGACGCTCCCGATTCAAGGGTGCCGGCGTATACGTTGATTCGCGAACCGCTGCCCAGGTTGTTGCCGGACTGAGCTAACGCGATCGGTTGGCTGACAATCGTACCTGTCAGATCGTTGGTAATGCGAAGTGTGCCGCCGCCGTACTTATTCAATCCGGCGCTCCCGATTCCGCCGGCCGTCAATCTACCGGAGAGCGTAAGATTCGAGCCTCCGGTTAGCACCGTGACGTCTAGTCCCGGGCTCGCCCCGTAGATTTGGACATCCGCTTGGATGTCGTCATTCCCTCCGGAGCGTTTGAGGATCGAAATCCCTCGTTGGGAAGTCGAATTAAAAGGGTCGTTGGAGAAAATGAGTTTGTTGTCGCTGGTGCCGCCGGAAAATATGTAGCCGCCGTTGCCATTGAGGTCGCCCAAGATCAAGTGACCGATCGTGGCGTTTTGATCGAGCGTGATGGTCTGCTGTGCTACCGACAAAGGATTGCGCGAAAAATCCGCGGTGAAGCCGTTATCAACCGTTCCGTTCGGAATCGTATTTAAAGGCAGCCAATTTAATCCATCAAACCAATACAGCGGCGTCGAAACTCCATCGCCGGTGGGTTGATTCCACACAGAGTCGCCGTTGGCTGCCCAAACCGGCGCGCCTCCGGCGACTAGTGCCGCGACGACCAAATACACAATGGCGCGATGAATAACGGCGCGAACTCGAGCCGGACCGGCTACCGATTGTTTTGGGAACCGCGCGATCGTTTGAGTGAGACCGGATCGACGGCGTGTAGCGAGCGTACCCGCACCAACGGTTGCGACGACGAGTAATAGCGCCGCCAACATCGGCAACTCCGCGCCAAAGAGCGACGTAACAACTACGAATTCCGACGACGCTTTCCGCAAGTTGCCTTGAGCAATGGTTGACGACTCGGTGGCCGCGATTTGTTGTGAACTGTCGTTTGCGCCGTGAAGGAGCTCGCCATCCGCGCGAACCCGTGCAGTTAAGCAAAGCATTAATAGCGAGAAGACGTTCGCGACCAATCGAAGTCGCCCAATAGCAATGCTTGAACGCGCGCGCCGCGTACATGACGAGGGCGCGATCGGCGTGGTTGCGCAAAAACGCATAAAGAAAACACCAACCTAATAAAAATGAACGAGACGCCGACGTCGACTCGCTATTGCCGAATCGTTCGGTGAATCGTGATCCGACAAATCACCATGTGCGAAAACGCGCTGTTTCGAGTTAGGCATTCGACGTAAAAACGACGCCGCGCCGCCCCTAAGTCTCAATTCAGCAATGAGTTGGCAAACTTTCCCAACTCTCTGAGGATAAGCCCGCCGAACGCCATCGCAAGAAAGTTTTTTTAATAATGAATGCGTTCCGAACCGTCCCGAAAAGGTTCGCTTTTTTCGGTGAATTCCGCAAAACTCAATTGGGTATGCGGTGTTGCTCGTGATGATTACGCAACGCACGACACGTTAGTTCAGGGGGGAATGATGCTAAGCAATCATTTCCCGTGACGACCGTGTTTCCGAGCTTTTCAAGGTCGAATTACGAGTCGGGACGAAAGTTCGCCATGTGATTGCGACGGAACGGGCGCCCGTGGCTCACGACGCCCATTAAACAGCGGCGATCGGATAAGTCGCCCGATTGCCGCAGAAACACCACCGGAATTTCGCGAATGGGTCTGAAGCCCAAATAGAACTGACCAAACTGCCGCCTCTGATCAGCGGAGAATCAGGCGAAGTCGTCCGCTAGGAATTTGAATCGCTTTCGTCCGAGGTAATGCCGGGTTTGGCAATTACTTCTTCGGCACCGACCTGACCTCGCTTGCGGCGGCGATATGCGCCAAAGCCGAGTCCGGCGAGTCCGACCAATAGCAAGCTCCCGGGTTCCGGTACCGACGAGTAATTAATGTAAAGCTTACTATTGAATGAGCTCACCCAGAACTGTCCGCCGCCAACTAAGGGGCTGCCGGATCCGTAGAAGTTCGTCGTGTCGAACGTGAACTGAGACAATGCACCATTGCTCGTCCCGGCCGTGATGTTGTCCCCGGAAATCGTCCCCGAGCCTGCGTTGTCGACCCATAGCCAACGATAGCTTGCATTCTGGCCGGTTTCCTTTGTACTGAGGTCGATGGTGGCCGGCGCACTTGGATTAAAGCCGTTGTCGCCGTAATTCGCCCCCAACCACGAGCGAAGCGAAATCGTGTAAGCCGATCCAGGCGTGAGCGACAGGCCTCCTGCGCCGGTGAATTTCAGGTAGTCCCAATTTGTGGGATTTGAAATCGTGTCGGTGTCGGTAGCGGCAAAGTCGAATACGAAATTGGAACCTGTATTCCAATTCGAAGCACTCGGTGCATTAATTGTCAGTTGTCCCACACCGTTATTGTTATCGCCGTTCGTGCTCGAACCCGGGCTGAACGAGCCGCCGGAAACATCGACGTTTCCGCTTAACGTGGCACCGTTGCCTGCGTTGAACGTACCTGCGGTGACATTCACCGCGCCAGAATAGGAATGAGTTCCTGAATTTCCGAGAGTGAACGATCCTACGCCGGATTTTGTAAGCACGGCACCTGAGCCTGCTAGTTGATTGGCGTATGTAAGCTTCGTTCCGGTCGCAACATTGATTTCGCCGCCGGCGCCGCTCACGGTGATTCCGCGATTGGCATCATCGATCGTCAAGGTAGCGGTCGTAGTGAGCATGCCGCCGCTCAACGTTAATTGGTCAGCCGTCACGGAAGCCGGGTTGGAACCGAGATTTGCCTCATCCGAGATGCTAATTGCGCCGCCGTTAATGATCGTCTTGCCGGTATAGAGGTTAATGCCGGAAAGCGTCAAAGTGCCGGCCCCGTTCTTGGTCACGGAACCGGTCGTTGTGGTAATAGTGCCGCCGATTGCAACATCGCCGGCGCCCGTAGCGATCAAGTTCTGCGCGGCTCCCGTGATTGAGTTCAGCGCGTTGAACGTCAACAATCCGGCATCGGATTGGATCGTAGCGGTACCTGTAAGCGTTACGGTCCCGCCATAAGAATTGTTGCCGCTGAGATTTCGCACGGCCCCATTTGTCGCCGAACCGGTACCAACAATGCTGAGGGCTTCGGCGCCGACAGTAATGTTGTTTTGCAGTTCGAGAGAAGCCCCGTTAGCGACCACCGTTCCCGCCGCCGTCGTGCCTAAGGCAGATCCGTTGGCGATGCTCAGCAGACCATTGTTGATATTGGTGGCGCCGCTATAGCCGTTAGCGTTCGTCAACGTAAGCGTGCCGAGACCGGACTTGGTCAAGACGATCCGGCTTGTAGCTTGGGACAGTATGTTGTCTGTAATAACGCCGTCGAAGGTGCTGTTCAAGTTTGTAATGGTATCGGTCGCCGCAGTACCGCCGACGATGAGAGTCTGCGATGAATTCGCGGAGTTCGTAATAAAGCCGGCCCCTGCGATCTGCTTACTAGCCTGACCAAAGCCGTTGAGATCGTAGCCCGCGCCTGCATTGATCGTCAGCAAGCTGCTGTTGGCAATCGCATTGGCGACGCCGTTCTTCAGCACGCCGCCGGCGACGGTCACACCCGCCGTGGTGCCGGTGCCGCCGAAGGCCACATCGGTCTGAGCGGTGCCGATAGTCAAGGTGCCCGCACCGGCCTTGGTTAGACCATTGGCGGATGCCACGGTGGTGGTCATCAATGCATTGATGTTGAGCGTAACCGCCGGGCTGCTCACGGTGATCTGACGCGCCGCGGCACCGAGGTTCATCGCACCGGTCAAGGTGACGCCGTTGCCGGAGACCACTCCACCAACCGTGAAATCGCCGGTGATGGAAGTCGCGTTGGCGATGCTGCGCACCGTGCCGTCGCTCATGATCGTGGTGCCGTTGTCAATCTGCAGCGTGCCCGTGCCGACCGGACCGTTCGTCACCGTGCCGGTCGTGCCCACGCCGAAGATGAGCGTGCCCTGATTGAGGTCGAAGCCGTTCGTGAAGGTGCTGGCACCGCTCAGCGACAGTGCGCCCGCGCCGCTCTTCGTGATCACACCCCCTGCGCTGGTAATGGGTGCGGATATCTGGAGTCCGTTAGGCGATAGTCCGGCATTCACAGTGATCACCGGAGCTGCGTTGGAAAGCTGTAATGCCGTACCCGAGATCACCGGGGTTGTCGAAAGTGAATCATTCGTCGAGGTGACGGCATTTGCTGCGGAGAGAATTAACAGCGTGGCCGTGGCAACCGTCGGGTTGGCCATCGCACCGGCGTTGTTGAACGTGACGCTATTTAACGTATTCGCTCCTACGAGGGTCAGCGTGCCGCCGCCGTTGATGGTGATGTTCGAGGTCGTGGCGATCTGCTGGGCGTTGGTATTCATCGTCACCGTCGTGTTGGTGGCGGAGTTGACGCCGTTGATCGTTAGATTGCCAGGGATCACCACGTTGCCGGCCGTCGTCGCCGTGAGATTCAACGTACCTTGATTGACGACAGTACCGCCCGTGTAGGTGTTCGGGGCGGTCAACGTCAAGGTGCCGCCGCCGGACTTGACGAGGCGCACCACGCCGCCGCCGGAGTTGTTCTCGATAATCGACTCGATCGTCGTCGTGTTCTGCGGTTGGTAAGTGACGAGGTCGAAGTTGCCCGTCGCCGTGTTGCCTGCGGTCAGACGCCCTCGCTGAGTGCTGGTGCCGATATTCACGGCGTTGGCATTATTTGACGAGAGCAAGCCACCCAAGGCGAGATTGAGAATTTCCGTGCCGACCGTGAAGGTCATCGCAGTCGTGGCATTGGTGCCGAACTTCAGCGAACCGGTCGTGGTGTTGGCACCGATGACGAGTGCGGCCGTATTGAGATTAATAACCGTCGGCGTGTTCGCGGCGCTGGCGAGGGCCGCACCGTAGGCGAGGAAGCCGGTGGACCCCATCGCCCCGATGCCTTGGGCCGCGAGGTAGGAGGCGTAGTCACCGTTGTTGACGATGATGTTCGCCCCCAGGTACGCGCCCGCCGTCGGCGTGGCGCCGTTGAGTTGCGTGAGGATGAGTTCCGCTTGGTTAATACCGGGCTGGCCGACCGCCGCGTTGACGTTCAGCGTGCCGCCTGCCGTGACGAGCGCCGTCGTCTGCAGGTTGGCGATGGTGAGCGTGTTGCTGGAGCCCTGGCTGGCCAGGATCGTAGGCTGAATGATGTTCGCGCCTCCGGTCAGCGAAACCGTTCCCAGCGACTGCGACGAGTCCATCGAACCTCCGGCCGTCAGGACGATCGCCGCTCCCTGCATCGTAATCGCCGTTCCCGAGGAGACGCGCGTCGGGTTGAGGTTGCCGGACGGATTCAATCCCGACTGATCGATGGTCAACGTGCCGTAGTTAATGGAAATGGAACTCGTGCCGAGGATGGAGCCCGAATCGCGCAACTGCAGCGTGCCGCCGCGGATGGTGGTCGCACCGGTGTAACCGCTGACATTCGTGAGCAGGGTGGTGTTATTGCCCGAACGAGTGAAGGCGATCGCGCCGTTGATGGCGCCGCCAAAGTTGCCACCGCCTGTGGAGGTCAGAGTCGCCGCAGCGCCCGTGTTGGTCACTGTGCCGCCCATGCCCGGCAGGATATTGGTGCTGGCGAGTGCGCCCACCGCCTGGTTATTCCCCTTCAGATCCACCAAGGCCGAGGTGCCGTTCAGTGTCAGGAGATTGACCGTAGGAGTTGTGACGCCCGGAACCACTGCCAGGGTATTGGCGGAGCCGCTGTTCAAGTTGAGCGTGCCGCCATTCACTACCACGCCACCCGTGAAAAGGGCGAGGTTATTGAGGCTCATGGTGCCGGCGTCGGCCTTCATCAATCCGCCTGTGTTGCCCAGGCCGAAATAGTTGTTCACATTCAGTACTGCGCTGCCCACGGTATGGAACACGAGCGTAGTGCCCGCCGTAGTATTGTTCAGCGAACCGACATTGACGCTCACTGTGCTGCCATCGAGCGCAAGGAAAGCCGCCGCATTGCTGAGCGACTCGGTGAGCAAGCCGCCGCCAGGACCATAGAGTCCGAACGCCGTCGCATTCAGACCGCTACCGAGGCTGCTTGTGCCGCCAACCGTAAGGGTGTTGGAGGCGGTATTAGCCATGACCGTCTGCGCAGAGGCATTGATGCCGGCGTTCTGAGCGCCCGCCCAGGAAGTCGGCGTCAGATTGTATTCACCCGAGGCGAAGCCGCCCCCGCCGAAGTTGCCCAAAGCACGGTAGACATTGGTTGACGTGTCCTTGACGAGGAAGCCTGTACCGTTACCGCTAACAGAGGCATCGGCCAGAATGTCGCCGCGGACGGACATATTGGTAGTGCCGTTGTTGCCGGCCCCCTGGCCGCCCGCCAATGCCGGGGTCGTAATCGTCAGCGTCGCGTTGCCATTTGCCGCCGCCGTGCCGGCGATGCCGCGGAAGACGGCACTGCCGTTGGCGTTGAGCGCGCTCAACGTGGTGATGGTCATGTTCAACTGGGAGCCGGCGTCCGCGCTCAAGGTCACGAAGCCGCCGCCGTTGGTGACGTTAAACGTGGTGATTTGCTCAGTCGTAGCCGCGGCGTCGTTGCCGTTGCCGTTAATCCGAAGCGTGCCCCCCTGAAGGTTCAGAGTACCGGTGGCGTTTAGACCAAGGCGGTTATTCACGTTGGCTCCGCTTGCGAGGCTGTTGTCCAGCAACAACGTGCCGCCGTTGTTGACGGTAAAAATCTCGGCAAAGGCCACAGGCGTCGTGGTGCCCGTAAACCACGCACCGGCTCCATTGAACGAGAGCGTACCGCCGCTGACGGTGACAGTGCCCGTGGAAGCATTCGTGATGCTTTGCGCGGTAGTCAAATTCAACGTCCCAGTGCCGATCTTCGTGAGGTTCACCGCATTCACGACCGCATCACTGTAGCGGCCGAAGGTACCGGTAAACGTCGAATCCGTGTTGTCGAAGCCGACTTGCAGCGTACCTGCAGTGGTGCTGCTGAAGATTAGGCCGTTGCCGCTTAGAGAGCCGAAGGTCGTCGTGAGGGCGAGAAGGTCTACGCGCGACGTCGAAGTGCTCAAGTTCAAGTTGGCAAATCGGGAGCCTGCATTGGCGACGGCAATCCGCAATCCACCAGCGGCCACGTTTAGCGAGCCCGTGAAGATTTGCTGCGCGCCGAGCTCTAGATTTCCGCTACCGTTTTTGGTAAATCCGCCGGCCGAACCGACGATGCCCCGGAGCAACAGTCCGCGCTGAAGCGGAGAAACGTCGGTCGCTCCGTTCACGTCGATCGTCCCGACCGTCACCGTATTGCCGCCAGCACCAAAATCGATGCGTCCGTCAATCAAGGCGATGCTCTGCACGTTTTGCGACGTCGAGACAATTCCGGAGGCCCCGATGGTCAACGTTCCATAGCCGCCCGCGGCGGTCGCCGTGAAGGTATTGAGCGTCGGATTGCTCGTTCCACCTACGGCACTGAACACAACGCCGGTAAGAGTATTGCTGCCGAACAAGTTCAATATCGCAGCGTTGCTGTTGAGCGTGACGATATTTCCGGCGCTAATCACGTTGGCCGCGGCGGCCGTCACGGTCGCATTGTTGATGACCAGGCCCTTAGCAGGATTTGTTGCCAAAGGAATGGTACTCGTAGCTGCGATCGTCAACGTACCCTGCTGGACGGTCGTGCCGCCCCCGTAGGTATTGGCACCAGCAATCGTCAAGGCATTTCCGCCGCTCTTTACCAACGTGACTCCGGCGCCCGTAATCACGCTGTTGATCACTTGCGGTCCGGCGCCTTGGGTGTAGACGAAGAGTTCCGGGCCGGTCGTGGTCAAGTTGCCCTGGTTTACGGCGGCGCCGATCGTCTGCGTCGCCGTGCTGAAGAACAGTAGACCGCCGCTGCTGAGCGTCAACGTCTTTCCGGCGGCGATAGCAACCGTGTTCGCGGTGACGTTACCCATGCGCAGACTGTTGATCGTCGTATCATTCGTGACCGGGATGGTACCCACGGCGGTATTGATGCTGATATTATCCGTGACTAGCGCGGTATTGAGCGTGGTGGCGCTCGACGTCGCGTTGGAGTATTGAGCGGCGCCGGTCGTGCCCATTGCGGCAACGCCGAGTCCCGGGATGTAGGTCGCCCAATCGCTCTGATTGATCGTCGCCCAGCCGCCGATGATACCGTTGTTCAAGCCGCCGCCGACCGTGGCCGTGGAGTTGCCGTTGATCGTCGGAATCAGGATACGAGCGTTGTTGCCGATCAGCCCCGCAGTTACCGCTCCGACGCCGGCGATGGCCCCTGTAAAGTTAATCGTACCGCCGCCGGTGGAACGATTCAGACTAGTGAGCGTCAAATCCGCCGATCCCACTTGGGTGGCAAGCGTCGTGGGAATATTTGAGGTGATCACACTCAATCCCTCAATCAACGTCACTGCACCAAGGGTTTCGGTCGACGCCGTATTGATGCGACTGTTGAATGTGATCGACCCGCCGCGGAGATTGATCGGCGCGGTATCGTTGATTCGATCACCCGAATCCAATAGTCCTACGTTGTTGTCCAAAGTCAGCGTGGCGTAATTAATATCGATGGACGAAGTCCCCGAGATCGCACCGGCGTCCCGCAAGGTCGTCGTGCCGCCGTTGATCAATGTCGTACCAGTATAAGTCTGGTTGCTATACACCGACCACGTGCTTTGACCGGACCGAGTGAAGTTGATATTGCCGCTGATAGCGCCGGACCACGAACGTGCCGTATTGTCGAGATTCGTGATCAAATTGGCCGCCGCACCTGCAGAGTTATTGATCAATCCCAATGACCCGGCCGAGGTTTCCGGTACGGACGAACTGGTGAACAGTCCCTGAAGGAACTGCGTCTTACCATTCATATCCAACGTCGCCCCAGGACCGACGCGCAAGAACGAATTTTGCGCGATGGCGTTGTCGGCACCGAGTTGCAAAGTGCCTCCCAGCAAGTTGTGGGTGCCGGTCATGCCGATGTTGGCCGTAGTGTTCGCGATGCCCGGAATATTGGCCGGGGCATTCAGAACAAGCGTTCCACCGTCGGCCTTTACCATGCCGGCTGTGCCGGACAAGGTACTGTTCAAATTCAGCGTGGATCCGGCATTAACGTGATAGATCGCTTGGTTGGTTGCAAATGCGACAACAGGGACGTTGATCGTGTTGGTGCCGCCCGTCACCGCGATTCCGGCTGCGGTTAGGGTCATCGTGACGCGACTGCTGCCGCCGACGGTCAGACCGGTGCCGGTGATCTTCAGGGCGTTGATCGTCTTGCTCGCGGTGAGGCTCGACGTCGTCATGCCAGCGTTGACATTGACCGTGTCGGCCGCAACGGCGGAGTTAATATTCGTAGCCGATGTGGCATTGTAGTTCGTAAAGGCTTGCAGACCGTTCGTGTTGGCCGCGGCGCCCGTGTGGTTGTAACTGACGAAATCGAAGGCCCCCCCGGCGGTGTAAATACCGCGCGCGAGAATCCCGGAGGTGGCAGGCACGGTCGTCGGGGCGGTGGTGAAGGTGATCTTGTTATTAGCGGTGCCCGGCAGGTTGGTACCGGATCCCGTCAGGGTGAAGCTCGTGTCCGCCCCTTGAGCGAAGGTGCCAAACGAGACGGCGACCGCCCCGCCGCTGGTCTGGTTCAAGGTAATGGTCGCGGCGCCCACTGCCGTAGACAACGCGGCGGTGGAAGCTTCCGAAGACCCCGCGCTGTTGCCGGTATAGGTGAAGCTACCGCCGTTGAGCGTCACCGCCGAGTTGCCGAGACGGGTTGGCGTCACAGTACCACTGTCGTTGACGTCCAACGTTGCGCCGGGGTTCACGTTTAGGCCTCCGACGGCCGCCGAAGGCAAAGAGCCCGCTCCGCTAATGCTGACCGTACCTGCGTTGACTTGAAGTCCTAGCCCCGTCGAGGCGCCAAAAGTTAAGGTTTGAGCCGTGGTGATGTTCAGCGTACCAGCACCATACTTATTTACCTGGAACGGCGCCGCGTTCTGAATCGTACTGCTGAGATTGATCGTGCCCGCACCGAGGAACGTAATCTGACGGCCGCCCGTATTGTCGATACCGCCCGTAATGTTGAGCGTCGAGCCGCCGTTCGCGCCGATTTCGGCGTCGAATGTCGTGGCGATCAAACCGCTGTAGGTGTTGATGCCGGAAACGCTCTGCAAGTGCCCACCGCTATTAAGACCGCCGCGCGAAGTTTCGTTCGCGACGTTGTTGAGAATTAACGGATTGGCAATCGTTACGTTGCCCGAAAGTTGCAAAGCGGCGCCGATGGCCGCGTTCACCACGATCTTATTGGTCGCCAAGCCCGCGGCATTGCTATTACTGAGAAGCACCGCTCCGGCATTGATGGTGATGCCTGCCGTTGCGTTCGACCAATTCGACGCGGTGTTGCTCGCAGCCAATTCCAACACGCCATTGTCGTTCTTAAAGATCGCATTGGTCGTCACGGGAATCGAGAACGCCGTGCTCAACGTTAATACATTGCCGGCCGTGACTTCGAAGGCGTTTTGGGCCTGGTTCAGCGTAAACGTCCGGGCCGTCGAGAACGTTCCCGTCGAACGGAAACCGGCTCCGGTCGTCGCATTGACGTTTAGCAGTACGGTATTGGCGGCATTTCCCAGGGCCCCGTTATTCGACACGGAAAGAATGCCCTTGCGAATCTCGACCGCCTGTCCTGCACCGCCGAAGTTATTGGTCGCATTCGACAATACCAACGCTCCCGAACCGGACTTGATAATTCCGAATGCGCCGGTGACTTGGCCGCTTAGATACATCCCTTGGACGACATTGGAATTCGTGGCGTTGGCGACGCTGATGGTCGGAATGTTTGAGAGCGTGGTAGCTCCCGTAATTTCCAGGCCGTATCCGCTGGCATTAGTGACGGCGAGCGTATCGGATCCAATATCCAGCGTGCTCTTTTGCAGAATTTTGTTGAGCGCTTGCAATGCTGCTCCGGAGTGATTTACGGTCAACGACGTATCGCCCGAGATGACGATTCCACCGCCGAGACTTAATGACTCGACCGTGCCGCGAAGATTCCCGTCGCCGGTAAGCACGACGCCGCCGGAAACCTGGAGCGTGCCGAGATAGCCGCCGACGGTGAGAATTCCCAACCCGGATTTGTTGATGACGTCGCTGACAGTAGAACCAACGACGTTCGAAATCGTCACCGTCATTTGTGGAGCGGTCACCGTGGCGTTCCAAACAGCCGGCAACGTAGTATTCCCGTTCAACGTCAAATTGTTGATGCCGTTGAACGTCGTGTTGCCGATGCCGGGGGTACCGGTGTCCGCTAGAAAGACGACATCGTTGGCAATCAAGCGTGCTGCACTCGCGACCAAACTGGTGCCGCTCCCCATGGTAAGCGTGCCCGTACCGAGCGGGCCGAACGTGACGGGACCTGCGGCGGAAGGAGAACTGTCCGCACCAAGGATAATGCCGCCGCCGTTTTGGACAACAGTGACGCCGCCGGCGAAGGTGCTTGTCGTGCTGCCGAGTTGCAGCATACCGGCGCCGCTTTTCACGATCCCACCGTTTTGAATGAGCGACGTGATGTTGAGGCCGGCTTGCCAAGGCGCGACGTCCTTACCATTGACGATGGCGGCGCCCACGTTGATCGAATAGGAAGCATTGGCGTTCAGGTCCAGCGTGCCGGCGCCGATCGTCGCCGTCGTACCCGCGTTGGAGGTGGTGACGACGATTCCGCCGGTCAACGTCAACGTGCCCGTCGGCGTGAGCGTCGGAGCGGCGCCACCATTGTTGTTGATGGTGAGCCCCGTGATGGTGTTCGCCTGATTGGCCAAAGTTACCGTCGAGCCGCCGTTCATGGTGAGCGACTGAATGCCGATGCTCCCCAAGGCAGTTTGCGACAAAGTACCTTGGTTGACCGTGATGCCGCCACTGCCCAACGCACCGGTTGCGCCTACAGTTAGCGTTCCCTGATTGATGACCGTTCCACCAGTGTAGGTGTTGACGGCGTTAAGCGTCATTACGCTCGCGCCGCTGTCGCCGGCCGACCTGATCAATCGCAGTGCGCCGGTGCCGTTGTTGGCGATGACTGCGCCGATCGTGACCGTGCGCGCGGTGCCGCCGAAATTAGCCTGTGTGAGATAGAGATCACTCGGGCTGTTCGCGACGCCGGCCGTAATCGTGCCGTTTGTGATTGAGAAATCGATGTTATCCGTACCTTGGCCAAACAAGATACCACCGCCGGCGGCCGTTAGCGTATTGCCGCCGAGATTCAGTACGGTGGCCGTCGTCTGGCTGGTAAACGTCAGCGTATTGAGCGTCACGTTACCGGTAAGAGTCGTGGTGCCCGCCGTGCCGAAACGAACATTGTCGGTGCTGAGCGGATTGCTGAGCAGCGTATTACCGGAACCGGTTGGAAATCCTACTGCGTTTAAACCGCCGATGCCCATACCGGGAACATAAGTCGCGTACTCACGATCGACGATTGCCCAAGCACCAATGATGTTGTTGGTAAGGCCGCCGCCAAGTGTCGCCGTCGACACACCGTTAATCGATGTAAACGTCGTACGAACGTTGCTGCCTAGCTGGCCGTGAGCCCCCAAGTTGTTAAAACGCAAGGTTGCGATGGAGCCCACGGTGCGCGAAAGAGCGCCAAACGTCAGATCCGTAGACTGCAGCGAGGCTCCCGCGCCCGCCGTATTGTTAACGCTGTTGTGCCCCTCCACCAACGTGAGACTTCCGAGCGTTTCCGACGAGGCGGTTTGCGAACGCCCTTGGTACGTGATGATGCCGCCGCGCATTGTGATGTCCGCGGCGTCGTTCACACGATTGCCGCTATCAAACAGGCTATTGTTATTGAGTGTCAATGTGCCGTAGTTGATCTCGATTCCGCTGGTATTCGCGAGCGTTCCCGAATCGCTGAGGGTGACGGTACCCCCTGTAATCAAGGTCGGACCGGTATACGTATTCGCGTTGACTAACGTGAGTCCGCTGGTTCCCGTCTTATTGAGATAAATGGTTCCGGAAATCACGCCGCCAAATGTGGAATTTGAGTTCGTCACCAACGTGGCTTGAGCGCCGGAATTTGTAACCGTACCGCCGAGAACCGTCGCCCCCGCCGCAGCACTCTGACTGGCGAGATTCTGGATGTATTGGACGCCGTTCTTCAGGTCCACGATTCCGCCGGTGTTGACGGTCAAGTTGTTATTGAAGAGCAAGGTGTTCGTGGCGCCCGACTGCAGATTTAGGGTACCGCCGTTTACCGTCGTCGTACCGCTGACGTACTGCTGATGACCAAGATTCAGCGTTCCGCCTAGAGTCTTGGTAAAGCCGGCCGTGCCCGAGAAGCCGCTCGTGAACGTTGCAGTCGAGCCGCTCGCCACGTGCACGATGCCTTCCACGGCCGCCAGCGCGACCACCGGGACGTCGAGGCTCGAAACTCCTCCACCGTTGACGAGAATCGCCCCGGTGCTCAGGGTTAACGTCGTCGGAATCACCCCCGACACCGCATCAATGCTGAAGCCGCCGCCGTTCATGTTGATCGCGGCAATAGTCTGTGTCGAAGGGACGTTATTCGTCGTCGAGCTTGTCGCCTTGAAGATGTCCGTAGATGCCGCGCTGGAAATATCGGTCTGGACGGAGTAGCCGGCGAAGGCTTGAAAGCCGTTCGTGTTGATGGTGACGCCGTTCGTGTTATAGGTGGCGAACTCGGTCCCGTTGACCGTAATACGGGGCAAGATGCCGTTCGTGGCGGGAACCGCCCCGCCGACGGGAACGACGCCAGTCGCCAGAATTTTGTTGACGGCCGTGCCGAATGCCCCGGTCAGGTTTACGGACGCGCCGGCATTCGGCGTTAGGCTGCCCCATTGCAGGGTACTGCCCTGCAAGCCCACGGTATTGTCGACATTGATCGTAGAGCCGCCGGAACTAATCGACAGCCCTCCCGAGGAGACTTCGGATGACGCGCCGGTTGCGTTCACTTTGTAGTTAAACGAGCCCCCTTCCAAGGTCAGCGCACGATTATTGAGGCGCAGCGGGGTCGCCGTACCGGTGTCGTCGACCGTCAACGTACCGTTCTGGCTCACCGTAACGAGACCCGTGGCTCCCGTCCTGCCGGCACCGCTAATCGTCATTACACCGTTGCGGACGTTGATTGTCGGCGTGAAAGCGGCTGAGCTATTGGCCGTGAGATTGACCGTGGTACCGCTCAAAACGCTGAATGCGCTATAGGCCGGCTGAGCGGATTGCAAATTGATCGTGCCGCCGCCGACCAGACTTACGGAATTTGTCGCCACGACAGGGCCGGCGATGTTGAGCGTCGCGCCCGGATCCGCGCCGATCATAAACACCGCGCCAACGGTGTTCGTAATCGTTCCCGTCAAGGTGTTGCTACCCGAGACGGATTGGATCGCGCCTAAAGAGTTAATGCCGGACGTAACCTGCGTCGCCGTGCCGGAGCCGAGGGTAAAGTTGTTGCCGATGCTGATGCCCCCGGACAATTGCAGCGCACCGGAGCCGATCTGACTGGCCGTCGTCGTCGGCAAGATAATGATGGTGCCGCTGCCGAGCCCCGTAGCGTTCAGGAGCCTTACCGCACCGCCGTTTATCGTCGTGTTACCCGTCCAGCCGGTGTTACTGACGTTGATCGCCAGCGTGCCGTTGTCATTTTTTGCCAACGTTGCCGCAGCGGCCAAGCTGACGTCAAATGCCGAATTGAGCTGCAACGTTCTACCAACGACGACTTCAATCGCGCGTGTGTTAGCCGTATTCGACAACTGAATAACGCGGTTGGTAATGACGTCCGCCGTGACGCGGAGCGTCGATGTTCCGGTAGTCGGATTGAGCTGCACCTGATTGGCGGCATTACCGAGCATCGCATCGCTCGCAACCGACACGACCCCCTGACTCACGACGATGTTACCGGTGAAATTGTTGCCGGCGTTCCCCAGCACGACAGTTCCCGCACCAAGCTTGGTAAAGCCGGTACCGGAGAGCAAGCCGTTGAGGTATAGCCCTTGCGTCAGGGTGGAAGTCGTGGCGGCCGAGACGCTGAACGGAGTCGACGCCAAGGTAACGGCGTCGGAGACTTGAAGACCGTAACCCTGACTATTGGTCAACGTCAGTCCCAATGCCAAGTTGTTCAAACTCGACGGTGCGAGAATCTGGTTCTGGGCTTGGGTATACGGAATGCTCGTGCCAGCTCGACCGATCGTAATGACGGGAGCGATACCTGCATCGAAGACGATGCTGCCCAGCAATTGCGTGCTCGGCAAACCCGTCATGCTGCCGTCGTTGAAGATGGAAATCGAACTCGGCGCACCAAGTTGACTGACATTGAAATTGCCCGTGTAACCCGTGGAATTGAATTGCAGCGTGCCGAGACCGGTCTTCGTAATCGACGTAATCGAGCCGATGTTGGGTATCTGCCCCAGCAGTTGGACGGTCAAGTTCGGATTAGGAATTGAGGCAACGATCGAAGTGGCGGAGCCAAACGATAGCGCACCGTTGAGGGTCATCGTCGCTACCGCGACGCCTGTGGAATCAAAGAACGGGCTGCCGTTCGCAAAACCAATGTTGTTTCCGACGGATCGGCTCGTATTGTCCACCAGTAACGAAGTACCAGCCGCCATGCTGACATTACCCACGCCCAACGGACTTCCGGCAATTCCTCCACCGCCTTGAGTCGGCGAGCTACTGGCTCCGATAATGATCCCGCCGTTGTTGACCGTTAAACCTCCGGCGAATGTGTTCGCCGCGCCCAATTGCAACAGTCCGGCTCCGGTTTTGATGATGCTCGAATTGGTTCCCGCGCCGGCGATAATCGAAGCGATCGTCAGCCCGGAGGCAATTGTATTGTAGGTCTGCCCTGTGGTTGCAATGGCGCCAACGCTCACGGTGTTTGCGCCATTCGAAATGGTTACGCGCCCCGTACCGCTTACCGTGTTCGTGCCCGCAGCATTGCTCGTCGTGGCGGTGAACGGCGTGTTGCCGGTGAGATTCAGAACGCCCGTGCCGATCGCAACGGTCGGATTATTGGCTTCCCCGCCGATGTTGTTGAACGTCAAACTAGCAAGCGAATTGTTACCGACCAGCGTGAGGGTCGCGCGTCCGTTAAGCGTAACGTCGTTCGAAGCGGCGATTTGCCCCTGACCGGTTGGATTTGTTACGGCGGTAGCAAACATCGTCACCGCTGCGCCCGCACCCTGCGTGCCGCCGTTAATCGTGAGTCCGCCGGCAGGAATCACGACGTCGCCGGTATTCGTACCGCGAAGTTCGAGGGTCCCTTGATTCACCACGGTGCCCAGCGTGTACGTGTTCTGTGCGGTGAGCGAAAGCACGCCGGCCCCTGACTTAATAAGTGTCGTAGGACCTTGAATGACGGAGTTAATCGTCATAACCGTGGCCCCGGTCGTATTGGCGTTATTGTAGACGACCAACTCGCTCGTCCCGCTCGTTAAGACGCCGCGAATCGCCGCGGTGCCGATCGACGACGCGTTGTTATTGTTGCTGCGGAGCAAACCGCCTTGCTCGAGGTTCAGCTCGTCGCCTGTAGCCGTGAAAGCGATGTCGTTGGAAAATGCTCCCGCGAGGCGTAACATCGAAGTCGTCGTGAGGCCGGAGAGCGTCGTGGTGATGTTCGCGGCGGTTAGTATGTTGGTGACGTTGCCGGAGGCAAACGTTACGTCGTAGCCTGCGAACCCGGCACTGCCTAATGCCCCGGCGCCTTGGGCGACGTTGTAAGCCGCATAGTCGGTGCTGTTTACTATCGCCCACGCACCGAGCGCGTTGTTGCTCAAATTGCCGATGCCTGATCCAAAGAGGATACGAGGATTGGCGCCTTCGGCACCGAGCGTACCGGCGCCGGCGGTGAAGTTGACCGTGGCACCCGCAGCTCGACTAAAACTTGCAAACGTCAAATCTGAAGTGGCGTATTGTCCGGTAGCGTTCCCGTTGGCCGACGCCGTGACGATGTTCGAACCCTGCGCTAAAGTTAAAGCACCGAGATTCTCGGAAGAGTACGTGCTCGCACGGCCCGTAAAGATCAGCGTGCCGCCCCGTAACGTAATGGGAGCGGCGTCATTCACGCGATTTGAAATATCGATTTGCAGGTTGGCGTTGTTATCGATCGTCAATGTGCCGTAGTTGATCGCGATGGAGGACGTATTGAGCAACGTTGCGTTGTCGCGCAGGGTCGTAACGCCCCCCATTAGCACCGTCGCACCGGAGTGGGCGAGCGGACTTTCTAGAGTGAGCGTGTTGCCGTTGATGCGGGCAAAACCGCCCGTACCGGTGATCGAGCCGGCAAACGTCGCGCTTCCGGTCATGCTCGTCACAAGCAATCCCGAGCCGAGATTGATCGTGCCTCCTGAGCCGGGAAGCGTGCCGCCGCTGAGCGTGCCGACATACTGCACGGAATTGTTCAGATTGACGACGCCGGTATTGTTGACGGAAAAACCCTGCGCCGTGGGGAAAATTGTATTGGTGCCGAAGTTGAGATTCAGCGTACCGTCATTAACCGTCGTTTGCCCCGTGTAGAACTGCTGGGCCGTGAATGTAAGAGCGCCGGAAAGATTTTTGTTAAGTCCCGTAGTGCCCGTGAATGAGCCGGTCATATCGAGCGTCGCTCCGGAACCGATGTGGACGGCACCTTCCGCACCTAACGCCACGCGAGGAACGCTGACTGTCGACGTGCCGGCATAGCTGGCGATGATGCCGCCGGAAGTCAGCGTCAATGTTCCATCGGTCACGCCGGAAAGTCCCATGTTCACGCCGGCGCTGACGATATTCAAAGCATTTACCGTCTTCGTCGCGGTCGTAATATCGTCGCTTGTGACGAAGCCGGCTCCGATCTTAAGCGTATCCGTCGCAGCGGCCGTGTTGATGTTTGTATAGGCGAGGCCGTTGTTGTAGTTGGAGAAGGCTGCGATGCCGTTGGCGCCGTATGTGGCGAAATCAGTGCCGTTCACAGTATTGCGCGGCAAGATGCCCGTCGTCACCGGAGTGAGCGTCGGCGCAGTCGAGAAGATTACGCGGTTCGTCGCCGTTCCCAACGTGGCGTTGGAGGTCCAATTTACGAACGCTCCGGTGGCCGTCGACAGCGTCGTGAAGTTGAGTTGTGTCGTACCGCCGTTGTTGGTGATGTTCACCGTGCTTTGGCCGGCGTTGAAGGTCAGCGTATTACCCGCCGTACCTTCGGTAGAGCCTGCACTGTTGCCGATGAAGTTGAAGGTCGCGCCGTTCAGCACGAGCGGCCGGTTGTTGAGCCGGTCGGCCGTGGTGGGATTGCCGGCCGTAACGCCGGGAAGTGCCGATCCGGAAACCGCCGCGACGATGTTGGTATTGTTGTCGAGAGTCAGCGTAGCGCCATGAGCGACGGTAGTCGTGACGCCGGCAGTACTGAGACGTCCCGTGGTTCCGATGAGCGTCGTCGTACCGCTATTGAGCGTGAGTCCGGTGCCGGTTGTTCCGAAGCCGGTATCACCGCTTAGGACCAAATTTCCGGAGCTTGCCATGGTGATGGCTCCCGCCGTACCGGTGCCGGCGCCGTGTGCGACCGGACCGCTGATAAACGTGTTGCCGGTGCCGGCGAGAAACAAGGTACCGTTGCCGTTACCGGCCCCTATCAGGTTGAGAGCGCCGACCGTCATGAAAGCCCCACCGCCGAGGTTGTTATAGAACAGGCGGGTCGGGCTGCCGTTGTTCCCTTGGTCCAACTGCATCGTGGTGACACTCACGGAGCTTGAGCCGTTGAGCGTCGGAAAGGCGGCGTTAGGCGTGTTAGTACCGTTGCCGTTCAAGGAGAGGGTTGTAATCGCCAGCGAAGTGTTCGCTTGCAATACACCGCCGATGAAGTTGACGACGCCGCCGCTAAACGGATTGCCGTTCGCGATCAACAATCCTTGCGTAATGGTTCCACCGCCGCCGGTCGTCGTATTTGTGCCATTAAAGGTGACGGTGCCGGAGGTATTGATGCCGATACTCTGAGCAAACGCACTCGCACTGGTCAGGTTTCCGGTAATCAACGTATTGCCGGTGCCTCCGATTGTGAAAGTCCTCGCTGCGGTGAGATCAGCGTTCGTGAGGTTACCGGAAATCGTCAAAGTCGCCGGACTTGCGATCGTATTAACCAGAGCGCCAATGCTCGCCCCGGAGAGGTTGCCGACGGTATTCGCCAACGTGATCGAGTTAACGCCTGTGAAGATGGCGACAGTTCCATTGGCCATGCTGATGGTATTGTTGATCGTAAGGCCACCGGGATTCAGCGCATAGATTCCGCCGTTGCTGAAGCTAATGGGACCGGTGCTCAACGCGGTTCCTAAAGTTCCCGTCGTGGCACCGGCAATTCCGAGATAGCCGCCGTTAATGGTGGTGGTGCCAGTGTACGTGTTGGCGCCGGAGAGAATCCAAGTGCCGCCGCCTGTGGACTTGGTCACGCCCAAAGCGCCGCCGTTGTCGGCCAAAACGGAGCGCATTTCATTGGCGTCATTGCTGAAACCGTCTAACGTCAACGTCTTGGCTCCCGCCGTAGCGTTAACAAAGTTCGTGATTACCAAAGCGCCGCTGCCGCTCGAGTCAATTGTGGAACTCGCGGTGAGGCTGATCTGCCGCGAAGTGACCTCACCGCCGCCGACGTAGTACAGACCGCCGCCGTTCAACCCAAGAATGCCTGATTGATCGCCGAAGGCGCTGGAGGTCGCCGAGCCGCCGCCGATCGAGGTCACGACGACATTGCCCGCGCTGAGAACCGTGTTGCCCGAGTACGTGTTATTGCCGGTAATGTAGAGCAACCCGGTGCCCGTTTTGATGAAACCGCTCCCCGTGCCGCCGCTGATGGCGCCCGATAGTATGGCGTAATCGGTATTCGTCGTGCCGTTGTCATCGACCTGAATGGTACGCGCGGCACCGTTGAGATTGAGAGACGCCGAAACCGTAACGTTCGACAATGCTGTCGGTGAATTGAGAACTAAATTACCGGTGCCGTTGCCGATGCCGCCGGTTCCAAAGAACGCACTACCGCCGAGGGTTACTTCTAGTGCGTCCGTGCCGGCTGCGAAACCGCCGTTCAGATTGGCCGCCCATTGCATTTGCCCCGGCCCGCCGCCGATCGACCGAGCAAACAATCCCGTGGTTTCCAACACCGCGTTGTTTGTGCCCGTGCCGTTGAACGTAAGAACGCTTGACGCGGACAGTCCCACACCATCGTCCGCGCGTAACGAGCCCTGCGTGATGGTTGTCGCACCGGCATAGGTGTTATTTCCGCCGGTCGGCTTGAGAATCCACAAGCCGGCGCCGGTTTTCGTGACGGCAAAGTTGGGATCCGTCAACAAAGGACGGAATTCGTTGTCGCCCGTCGAGGTGCCACCCAGCCCGAGCGTCGCCGTGCCGCTGCCGGCATAGACGATATTGCCCGGATTGTTGAAAATGAGTGTCGCCTGATTGCCCGTGCTGGCGGCAGCCGTGTTGTTGCCGAATTGGCCGGACGAGTCGATCGTACCCGTAGCGCCGCCGGTGATCGTAAACAAACGATTGATCGAAATGGACGGCGTTTGCGTCGTCTGATATACGTTGGCGCCGGCGCCGGTGTATTGGATCGTGCCGGTCGTCCCGCTCACGAAGACGAGGCTGGCGGCATTGGTCGCGTCATTCGTGGCCACTCCCTTGCCCAGCCCGCTCGCGAAGCCGATATCGGCCAATTTCGTCACGGCAATCGTTCCGCCGGTAATATTTACAGGACCGGTGAAGGTATTCAGGCCCGTAAGTGTGAGCGTTCCGGTCCCGGCCTTATTGAGCGAGAGCGTGGCGTTGGCGCCATCTTGAATCACGCCTGAAAACACACCCGCCCCGCCGTTGTTGCCAACGTTGAGATTGACCGAGCCGCTCGCCGCGTTATTGGTGATCAGGCCGGCGCCGTTCAAGCTATTGATTGAAGCCGTCGTGGAGTTGACGTTCACGCCGTTCAGATCAAAAGTCGTGCCCTGACGAAGCGTCAGATTCATGTTGTTCGCGCCCAAGGTGGTTGTGGCACCCGACAACTGCAGCGTTCCTTCGTTGACGTTGATCGTGCCCGCTGCAGTTTCCAGGTTCACCGCATTCAAGATCAGGATGCCCGCGCCGTTCTTCGTGAAGCCGCCGGTTGTCGTCGCCGTCATCGGGGTCGAAAGCGTCAGGCTGTCCGTGGCGCTGCCGTCCACACGGAATACGAGATCTCCCGTGCCGCCGCTGGTGATGCCGACGCCGCCGGAGATAATGTTGGCGAAGGCCGCGCCGCCATTGGTCGCGAGAATACCGCCAGCGCCGTTTGCGGCACTCTGAACCGTGAGGGTTTGCCCGGCAAGGAGCGAGAGCGTCGTCGCGGCGCCGGTGAGTTTAACGCTGAGCGCAAACTGGGTTGCCGCACCTGTGGTAGAACTGCTCGCATTATAAAACACGTTGTTCGCGGCAGCTACCGTGGCCGCCGCCGGCATCGTGTTCACTGCGGCAAAGTTTGCATCCGTGCCGTAAAGGGGCGCACGGAGCGTCGAGTTCGTAGTGGCGGGATTGTAGACGAAGTCTCCGCCATTGTAGTACGCGTGGGCGTTGAGCAGGCCGATCGCCGGAGCGGTCGTGAGCGTCACGTTGTTCGTGCCTGCGGGCACTACAAAATTCAGGCTCGTGCCTTGCGAAGGCGCAACGATCGAACCGAAGGTGAGAGTATTGGTGCCCGAAATCGGAGTGATCTGTACCGTTCCGACGCCTGCCGTGATGGAGAGAATGCCCGCCGTCTGTGAGCCGCCCGCGGAAGGATTGTAGTTGAGAGTGCCGCCCGCAAAGCCGTTGTTGCGAATCGTATCCGCTGCGAAGACGACGTTGGTCAACCCGCTGAGAACCGGACTGCCCGAGACTTGGTTCAATTGCACGGTCCCGCCTGTGATCGTAAGCGGACCGGCGAAGTTCGGACTTGCGGCGGGCGTGATGGCCTGGCCGCTGGCAATGCCGCCCACGGTGAGCGTGTTGCCCGTGGTGCTTGCAAGAGTCACGACCGTGGCGCTGGTGATGGCGCTGATATACCAGTTACCGGTTAGCGCCGGATTGGTGACCTGCTGGCCGACCACGAGGTTCGCCGTACTCGCAAACGTAAGTGTGGGATTGGCGGCAGTGCCGGCGCTGACCGCCGAAGTGTTGATCGCCGAAGTCGCGCCGGTGACGGTGCCAAGGCTGATCGTCGCCGGAACCGCCGTCGACTGGCTGATCGCGAATTGCGTCCCGCTAATGATTTGAGTGATTACGGTTCCGAACGGAATGCCGGATCCCGATACCGGCTGGCCGACGACCAATCCGGTCGTGCTGGTCGTCGTCACCGTTTGCGATGCCGTGGCGTTGGCCGTGATTCCGAACGAAGCGTTCGCAGTACCGATCGTGGTTGCCGTCGTGCCGGGGCTACTGATCTGCCATGTTCCGGTGTCGAACTTCGTCACACCTGCACCTACGGTCGTATTGACGACGAGGCCCTGGAGATCGTTCGTCGAGTTATTGGCGCCGCCGAGCACAAGATTTTTGGCGCCCGTACCGTTGTTGCCGACGTTCTGTGGGAGCAAGATGCCGCCCGACCCGTTGTTCGTCAGGATACTATTGGTCGCGTTAAGGAGAAGGACCTTGTTGGTCCACGTTTCGCCGGTGCCGGTATAGTTGAGCGTGCCGCCCGAGAAGACCACGCGCCCCGTACTCGAAGCGTTGAGAGCGCCGATAGTTGAAATATTTAAAGTTCCCGCCGACATCGTGGCGGAACCGGCGAAGGTCGAAGCGGTTGCTCCCAACGTGAGCGTGCCGGAACCTGCCTTGTTGAATGCGTGGCTGGCCCCCGTCGCAATGATGTTCCCGGGCAGCACGGTTTCACCCGTCGCCGTCACGGTGAACGTTCGTGCCGTACTGTCCGTTTCGGACCAGACGTTTCCGGGACCAAACGTGGTCGTACCGTTGGTTGTGATCGTCAGGCCGTCGTCATTGGCGCCGGCGCCGCTTCCGAGGAACGACGAGAACGTGATATTGAAGCCGTTTCGTCCGGTGAAAGTCCACGTGCGATTGTTGACTTCGGTGAAGTTTGCGAACGTCACCGTCTGATTGATCAGCGAACTTGTGGAGCCAACGGCGCGATCGACCAGCATCGTCAAATTGCCGTCCACCTGACTCACGTTCTTCGTGGCGAACCCTGCGGGAGCGTCCGTGCGGAATTCCCAGATACCGCCCGAACCGCGGATCACCGAGGCGGAGGTACCGGTGCCGAGTTGGCGCGCGTCGCTGATACGAGTAGTACCGGAATCGTTGCGCCAGTCGCCGATGTAGGTATTGTTGACATTCGTCACGAGCAGGGTGTTACCCAGCCCGCCGCGGCTCGATTTATTGATGCCCGAGGTGCCGGACACTCCGCCGGAGACTAAACCGTCGAATACGAAATTGCCCGGTCCGCCTGTGATGTAAAGGCGTTGATCGTTAGACGCCGTCAACGTGCCACCGCTGGAAAGTGTGAAGGTACCCGCCGCCGATCCGATGCGCGTTTCCGAGTTCGCGTTGAAGGACAAATTGCCGGTGTAGAGATTGTTACCGATGTTGAGCAACGACAAGCCGACGGTATTCGGTCCGCGGCCGCCCACGGTCAGGTCGCGCGAAAAGTTCAGGCCGGCACTTCCCCCTTGCACGACCAACATACCTCCCGGCAGGCCCTGCGTGCTGGAGATGCCGTTCACCGCGACCGGTGATGTGCCGGTGCCCAGTTGTGCCACGTCACTAACCACCAAAGTTCCGGCGTTGACGTTCACCTGGCCGGAGAAGCTATTGAGGTTGTTGGTAAGCGTCAGGACGCCGCCGCCGGTGAGCGTGAGATTCCCCGTGCCGGAAATCACGCCGTCGAACGTGGTGCGATTACCGATATTCGAGATGTTCGTCAGCACGTTCGGGCCGCCGACGGTGAGCGTGGCGCCCCCTCCCAAAATCACATTGCCGCCGGTCGTGCCGCCGCCCGAGAGGCCGGCGATTGTTTGATTGAACCCGTTCAAGCTCAGGGCCGCTCCCGACGTGTTGGCAAGCGTCACGCGCGAGCTCGGGCTCAACGTGTTCGCAGCGCCCGCGATGACGGAGCCGCCGAGGATTTGGGTGTTGCCGGAGTAGGTGTTGCCCGCCGTCGTGGCGATGGTCAGGGATCCGTTACCGAGCTTGATGAGGCTGCCGGTGCCGCTGCTGATTTGGCTTGCGACCGTGAAGTTGCCCGCGCCGTTTTGGTGGACGATCACTTCCGAGTTCGCCGCGCCCAACTGACCGCCGGTCAACGTGCCGGCGTTAGCGCCGATGAATTGAATAGCGCCACTAGTGACCGTGAGGATGTTGGTCGTCGGTCCCATGTTCACCGTTTGCGAACCGCCCGAGGTGTCGAACGTTAGCGAGTTGACGCTGCGGTTCGTGATGCCGTTCGACCAGAGCAGGGGATTTGTCGCCATGCCGAGCGTCGTGAAGTCGGTCGCGGCGGCGTCGCTGTTGTCGGTCAAGGTCGTGGCCGAGGCGGTGTTAAAACGGACGATTAATCCGCCGGAGACACTGGCCATGCCGGTGCCGGTGCCGTCGGTCACCGTGGCATAGCCGAGAATATTGTTGGTGCCGCTCCCCGAGAGCGACGACGCTAGAATACTGCTTCCCGCGGCGGAGAGATCGAAGGCGACAATGCTTCCAGCGCCGCGCGTGATCGAAGCACCGTCAATTTGAAGCGTTCCGCCGGCGGCCACGGCGACGCGATTCATCGTGCCCGCTCCGAGCGCGAACGTACCGAGGGTTTGTGAACCCGACGTAATATTCAGCGTGCCGCCGGCGAGCGTCGTACTCGAAGAAGCGTCCAAAGCGCCGCCGGCGATATTAAGCGTGCCGCCGTTGATGCTCACCGGACCAGCAAAAATACTGAACGACAGCGTGTTACTGAGCGTCCAAGTTCCGGAGCCCGTTTTGACGAGCCCGGAGACGCTTCCAAGCTGGCCGGCAAACGTGCCGGAGCCGCTGCCGGCGAGCGTGAGCGTGCCGGTGCCGCCGATAAATCCTGTGTTGGAGAGATTCAGCGAGCTGCCGTCGTCGACCGAGATGGTCGCCGAAGATCCGAGAGTCAAAGAACCCGCGTAAGTATTCGCACCGCTGACGCTGACCAACGCGCCGCTTTGTCCGGCGGCGCCGGAGCCGTTGAGAATGAGGGGGAACGCGCTGGAAATGGAAACGTTCCCTTGCAGTTGCAACGTGCCGCCGTTCGCAACCGTCACCAAGCCGCTCGTAGCGCCGGTTCCCAAGGCGGCGGAGTTCTGAACGTTCAAGACGCCGGAGGTCACCGTCGTCGGTCCGCTAAAGTTATTCGCCACGGGCAAGAACAACGTGCCGTTGCCGAGCTTCGTCAGTCCGCCGGTGCCGCCGTTGCCGATCGAGCTGAACAGCGTGATTTGATTATTGTTCGTATCGAACGTGGCGCCCCCCGCGCCGAACGTCAGCGTCCGCGCGGAGAGGTCGACGCCCGGCACGGCAAACTGGACGCCGCCGCCGTTGAACGTGACGTCGCCTGAGCCGAGGTTCGCCAACGTCGTGATGTTGATCAGGCCGCCATTGATTACCGTCCCGCCCGTGTAGAGATTGGCGCCGGTGAGCGTTTGGATACCGGTGCCCGTTTTGACGAGCACGCCCGCAGTACTCCCGGTGCCAATGACGCCGGAGTACGTGGTGTTTTCATTGTTGCCGCCAAGGGTGAGCGTGGCGGTGCCCATCGTGATGTTGCCCGCGCCGGAGAGGGAGCCGATGGCCGTGTTGAAGCCGGCGATGCCGATCGTGCCCGCGGTGATGGTGACGGCCGAGTTGTTGCCGAAGGCATTGACGGTGCCGGCATTCAGAGTACCGCTGGTGAGTACGGTCGGGCCCGTATAGGTGCTGGTCGAACTCGCTTGGCCGATGATAAGCGAAGTACCGGCAACGTACGCAACGCCGCCCGTGCCGCTGATGTTGCCCAAGATCGAGCTGGTGAACGCGCCGTTGGTGAACGTGGCGATGGCGCCGTTGTTCAAGGCGATGGCGCGATTACCCGGCGTGGCCGCTGTGCCCAACGTGGTCGCGGCGGAAAAGGTAAGGCCGCCGCTGTTGTTGAACGTGAGCCCGCCCGTAATGTCTCCAAGGCTTGCGTTAGCCGGAATGCTGATGGTACCCGCGTTGATGACGGTGCCGCCGGAATAGGAGTTGGCCGCGGTTAAGGTGAGCGTGCCGCCGGTGCCGGACTTCACGAGCGTTACGTTGCCCGCGTTATCGGTGATGGCGCCGCTGGTAATAGTGATGGCGTTACTGCCGGTGGTGATGTAGAGATTGCCGCCGCCGGTCGCCGTGCGGATGACGCCGCCCGTCGAGGTGACCGTCAACAGTCCCGAGCCGCCGTTGAGGATGCCCGACGTTTCGAAATTGTTCGCTCCCAAAGTGAGAGCACCCGCTGCGGCGGAATAGCGCCAAGCAGCCATCTGTCGTAAGCCGGTCAAAGTGTTAGCGGTCGCCGTCGAGGTATAGGCATTGGCCGGATTGGTCCAGGCCGTTTCGGCGGAAGTGGCGATGCCGGCCCCTTGCACGCCGAGGGCATTCACCGTTCCGGCGTTGATGTTGTACGCGGCGTAATCGGTTTGCGAGGCGGCCGTGGTGCCGACCGTCGCCCAAGCACCGATGATTTGATTCGCCGCCGTGCCGGTAAAACCGGTGATGTTGATTTGATTCGTGGCGATGCCAATGCCGCCTCCGCCGCCGATGCCGAACGTAATCGCCGAAGAGTTCGCAACACCGGTACGTGTGAGCCCCGAAAGCGTAAGGTTTTGCGTGCCACCGGTATTGGCATTTGTCGACACGACGTTGAATTGGCCGGAAACGAGATCCACCGTACCTACCGTTTCCGCATAAGGCGTCGCGGCGGCGACCGTGTTCGTGACACGCAATGAGCCGCCGTTGGAAGTGATCGTGGCACCATTGGCGATGCGATCGAGACCGGCTTCAGCCAACGTGGTATTCGTCAAGAGAATGCCGCCGCCGTTCAGGGTGATGCCCGACGTGCTGGCGAGCGCCCGACTGTTTTGGCTCAGCGCCATCGTCATGCCGTTGTTGATCGTCGTTGCGCCGCTCCAGCCGGTGAGGCCCGCGCCCGTGCCCTGCAGCGTCAACGTCCCTGCCGTCACTCCGCCGAAAGCCCCACCCGACAAGTTGACCGCGTTCCCAGCACCGCCGGCGAACGAACCATTGATGGCGGCCGCTGCGACGTTATTGAGAATGATGTTGTTCGTCGCACCGCCGAACGTAATGGCGTTGGTGCCGGCCGCGGCGCCGAGAAAGTAGCCGGTCGTGTTGAATTGCAAGCCGCCGACGGTAATCGGCGTGCCGAATACGACAGGGTTTGCCGTCGGTGCGGCGGTGCCCGTGAAGACTGCGATATCGTTGCCGGCATTGTTCCACGCGGAGAGCGTGGCGCGTTGCGCGCCGTTCCACCAATTGAGGCCCGTCGTATTCCAGAGCGGAGAGTTGTTAAACGTGCCGGTGCCCAGGCCGGCGCCGGTCAGGGCGTTGTTGAGCGCAGTACCGTCGCCGTCCCAATAGAGCGTGGCTGCAAACGACGGCGTGCTCGCGACGACGGCCGCCGCCGAGGCGGCGCACGTTACGCCCCAATGGACGGCGCGGCGGGCCGCACGGCGGCGTGTTGCGGAGCCCGCCCGAAAATACTGCAGGCACCATTCCGCGGTTGCACGAGGAGAGCGCAGCGCGAAGCCGGCGAGGTCTTTGATGAAATTCGGTGAAAGTCGACGACGCAGCGTCGAAAAGCCTGCCGTGAAGAATGCATGCGCGAAGTCGAAGCCTAGACCGACGACGCCGCAAACGATGACGAGATGACAGTGCAGTTCTTCCGCCAAGGATATGGCGCTAAAGCAACTTCGCAGCAGATAGACGATCAACAAGGCTGCAACGGCCATCAACAGCAGACCGACCCAAATCGGCGTTGGTCGGGCTTCGTTCGAAAGTGCGATCGTCGCGGAGTATCCGCGCGACGAAACGGCATTCCCATCAGAACGGGGCGAGGCGACGGCCGACAGATTGGCGACGGAGGTCGACTGCGTATCGGCAGGGAAGGGAACTGACGCGTCAGCTTGACCGTAGAGTTGGATCGAAGTCAGCGCGCGCAATCGTCCGAAGTCCAACAACGGGGGCGGAGTCGGATGGGCGGCGAACCGCGACACAACGCCGCGCGTCGCGGCGGTCGCCTCGGTGGTCGCGGCCGCGAAGTGCTCCGCTTGCTCTCCCGCTGCACGCGCGGTCTGTGAGCCGAAACAGATCAACATCAGCGTCGGCGCGACGAGCGCAACGAAAGGTCGGCGTTCTTGTAACGATTTCGCACGTGTCGTCGAGACGACAAAGCGACGAAGTCGCGACTCGTTGAACCGCCTTGCGGTTGTACCTAAATCCATTGCGCTACCTAAAAGTGATGCCCCGCGAAAACGCGGCTTTCGAAGTTCCGACAAATTGCCGACACGTCAAACGAAATCGATTCTCTTTCGTCATTCAGAGCTGCCCGGTCACAAAGCGCGAATCGCGATTGCCCGCGAGGCCCATACGATGGGAACTCGGGAGATATGGCGAATTTCGCACCGCGGCCGTGATCTGGGCGCGAACTATTCCCGCCGAAAATGTAGTGAATTCCGAATGGCTGCATCCCGCAGAATAAGCGGCCCCGCGAGTATCGCAACTTTTATTTAAAAATATGAACTGAGCACCCCCCACACGCATGGATCACGCCGCTGGGGTCAAACTGTTCGCCCGAGTACTTAGACGCGTTATTCCGTGCGAACAACGGGAAAGGCGTCTTGAGCAGGCACCCTCCGCGAAGAGGGCATCTTAAGAGTAGCTCAATTCGCGCCTGCGTTTGACGTCGTAGACAAGCGAAGTGGTTTTCGACTTCGCCGATCGGCTAAACGCTTTATCGATTTCTCGGCGGATTCTAATTTCTATCTCAAAAGCGAGCGAGAGGATGTCGCCAATAAGAAACAACTGTTGCTTTTCGGCAACAGAGCGAAAAGCCCGCTCGTAGATAGATCGAGAGACGAGCAGGGCGTTCAGAGCGGCCCGTAACGAGCTCGCATGACCTACGACAAACCAAACAACCATCATAGTTCGAGTACTGACTCGATCTGTTTGGGTGCGAGGTCCCTTCCACATTCGGCAAGTAAGCGAAGTCAGAGGGTCCGACGAACTACGCCGTCTTATCCTCGACGATCGCTTGTTCGACGTTGCCTGGGACTTCGCCCGCCGCTTCGGCTTGGCGACGCTTGCGACGCCGATAACCGCCGAAGCCCAAGCCGGCCAAGCCGATCAAAAGCAAGCTGCTTGGTTCCGGTACTGCCGAGTAGTTGATGTACAGTTCGTTGTTGTAAGCGCTCACCCAGAACTGGCCGCCGATCGTCGGTTGCGGGTAGGAACCCGTACCAAACACGCCGGTTCCGAAGGTCGGGTCGCCGCTGTGCATCGTCGACACGTTAAAGATCCCCGTCAGGTCGTAATCGACCCCCGACGTCAACGCTCCGCCGCCGTTGATCTCAATAGAATTCGCCGTCAGCCACTTCCAGGAGTAGGCGTAGGCTCGCCCCCCGGCGCGCTGGTAGGCGTTCGATTCGAGACCCGTCAACGAATTCGGGAGGAAGGGGTTCGGATTCGAACCAACGTTCTGACCGTATTGCTGCAGGCTTTCGTCCCAAGAATTCACGTAAAGGTCCAGGCTGCCGCCCACCGCTAGGTTCACATTGCTGGATGCCATCGAGATGTAATCCCAGTTCGTGCCCGGCACCGTATCTAAGCCGGTGCTCTGATCGGCGGCGGCGCGTTGGAAGTCGAAGATCATATTGGCGCCCGCATTGAACGTCGTCGTCGCGGCATTCGTGCTCGTGAACTGGCCGACGCCGTTGTTACCCGCACCGTTGGAGTTGGTACCCGCGCTGAACGTACCCGTCGACGTCACCGTCAAGGGGCCGGCGATTGTTCCCGTGCCGTTCAGCGTGGCGCCGGAAGCCGATCCCACCGTGACGGCACCCGTGCTCAGCGTGCCGTTCACGCTCAAGACACCGGCGTTCACGTTCGTAGCACCTGTGTAGCCGTTATTACCCGAAAGCACCCACAAACCGCTGCCGTTCTTCGCAACGGAAGTGACGTTCGAACCTGTGCCGTTGTTGATCGTGCCGCTCAACGTATTGGCCGCCGTGCTGTTGCCGGTGAGGTTAAAGGTTTGAGTACCCGAAGTTCCCGACGCGGTCATACTGCCGCTGATCGTGAGTGCTCCCGTGCCCGAAGCGTCCAACGTGCCGCCCGTCGTGTTCAACGTGTAGTTGCGATTGGTCGAAACGAGGCCGCCCGTGTATTGCAACGTCCCGCCGTCGAAGACGAGATTGGCCGCGGCGCTCGTCGACTGGCCGATGCTGCTTGAGAATCCGCCGTCAGCCAACTTAGTTACTGACAAACTCCCGGCACTAACGGTCGTTGTGCCCGTATACGTGCTCGCGATCCCGGCCAATGCCAAGATGCCGGAGCCTTGCTTGATCAATCCACCCCCGGTGCCGCTAATCAGACCGGAGAATGCCGTACTTGGAGTTGCGTCGCCTACCGTCAGGACGTTGCTTTGCAGATCAATATCTCCGCCCGTCACACCGCCTCCGGCCAGGCTGCCGATAGTTTCATTGCTTGCAAGTTGCAGCAAAGCTCCGGTCGCATTCGCCAGTACGACGGCTCCCGTGTCGGCGATGGCGGCACCGCCGGAAAGAACAAGCGTTCCGGCATTGATCGTCGTGGTGCCGGTGTAAGCGTTGGCGCCGCTGAGCGTGACGGTTCCCGCGGTCGATTTGTCGAGCCCGGCGAGGCCGCCGAATATGGCGCTAACGCTGCCAGCTTGCACATCGAAGTTGGCAGTGCTCGTCAGCACGCCTGTCGTTCCGTTAATAGCACCCGAACTCAATTGCAAGCTTGCTACGGTTTCATTGAGGGCCGCGATGTCCAGCGTGCCGCCGCTGACGACCACGCCGGCAGTATCGACGATTTGATCGCCCCCGGTGCCGGTAAACGTCGCAGTGCCGCCGGCGACGTTGAGGTTACCGTTAAGCGCGTTGACGCCGGACTTACCTAAGCGCAGTTCTCCGGCATTGACCGTGGTCAGTCCCGTGAACGTGTTGGCCGATCCGCCCGTGAGACTCAAAATACCCGCTGCATTCTTCGTGAGGGTACCAGAACCGGTAGTGATGCCGCCGCTGACGGTAACGTCGCCGCCGCCTGCTGTTGTAGCGATGATCAGGTTGGTGTTCGCTCCGGAAATCGTCGTGCCGCTCAGAGTCAACAAGCTGGTGCTGCTGTTCGTCCAAGTCTGTCCAGCGCCAAGGACAATGTTGCTGCTGATCGAATTGGCGCCGGATCCGGCAGCGACCGTGATCGCCGACCCGCTCGAGTTCAACGTCAGCGTATTTCCGGTAACCGTCGATCCGGCCGTGTTGGCCGTGGCAGTCCCGGTAAACGTCAGACTATTGATGCTGAAATTCTGATTAAGTACCGTTGTCGCAAAGAAATTCGTCGGACTGTCGGCGGTGATGAAAACGTTCGTGTTAAGTCCTGGGATCGTCGCGACCGTAGTTCCGGCGGCCGTGGTCCACCAGTTGGTGTTTGACGCATTGCCGTCGTTCCAATTCGCCGTGCCGAAGTTGCCGCTCCAGTAGGCGGCGCTATCGGCGGTCGCGACGATTTCGAACGTGGAAAGCGGCCCCGAGACCTGCAGGCCGCGGCCGATCAGCACACCGGTATCATTTGTGAAAGTAAACTGATTGATGATCGTGTTCGCCGCGAAACCAGGATTGGTAGTGAACAGCAGGCGGTCCTGGGTCGCGTCGCCACTATCCGCAGTGGCGCTGAGGGCGTAAACGCTGCCCGTCCAATTGCTCACAGTGACGCCGTTGGCGGAACCGGCGAGGCTGGTGAAGGTGAGGCTATTGGTATTGCCGGTGCCGAAATCCAGCGTGCCGGGTGAGGAAGCGGAGAACGTGAGGGCGCCAAAACGCTGATTATTGTTGGTCAATCCGTTAGCGAGACTGAGAGTGGCAGCGGTCGTCTGGAAGTTCACCGGCGTGAAAGTCGTCGGGTTGGTGAAACTCACCACATTGTTCGTCGTGCTGGAGATACGGAAGTTGCCGCCCGTGTTCAAGTTGAGAGCGCTTGTGCCGCGGAGACTGCCGCCCGTGGCAATTTCCAAGATGCCGCCGGTCACCGTGGTGGTGCCGCCGTAGGTGTTTTGACCCGAGAGCACCTGTGTGGAGGCACCGAGTTTGGCGAGATTGAGGTTCGCTGCCGTGCTGCTGGTGATCACACCTCCGAACGTTGTAGAGCCGCTCACACCATTGATGGTTAGCGTACGGACGGCGGCACCAGAATTGGTGATTAGACCGCCCGTCGAAGACGACGCGCTGGCGAGCGATGCGACGGTTTCATCGAAGTTGTTGAGATTGAATGCTCCGCCGGCGTTGACCGCCAAAGCAGAGCCGTCGGGAATCACGCCTGCGGCGCCAAGTTGGAGCAGGCCGCCGTTGACTGTCGTCGCGCCGGAGTAGTCGTTCGCGACCTGCGAAAGCACCAGAATGCCGTCGCCGCCCTTGGTGAGACCGGCTCCACCCGTAATTTGGCCGCCGATGGTGGCGGTAACCTGCGGACTCGTGACGGTAATGGTTTTCGTGGCCGTGCCGAGTGTTACGACGCCGTTGAGCGTCAGGTTGTGCCCCGTGCCCGTTCCACCGACGGTGAAGGCGGCGGCACTGCCCGGTGTGGCGAATGCGATGGCATTGGAAACAGTGCGCGCCGTATTGTCTGTCTGGATGGTCGTTCCATCAGCAATCGTCAGCGTACCCGTACCAAGCGGGCCTGCGGTGACCGTCACAGGAGCCGCAACCGTGCTGGCCGTGGTCGGGGTGCTCGCGGCGCCGATAATGAGCGTGCCGGCGTTAAGGGCAAGGCCGGTAGTCCAAGTGCTGGTGGAACTGGTGAGGGCGAGACCGCCGAGACCGGCTTTGGCGACGGCACCCGCGCCGACCACATCAGAGTTATTGGTGATCTGGGCACTGATCTGCAAGCCGGACACATTGGCACCAGTATTGACTGTGATGGTCGGAGTCGTCGTGCTGAATTGCAGCGACGAACCGGTGCCACCGCTGATGGTCGGCACCTGGAGCAGGTTGTCGTTGACCGAGGTAATTCCGGAGACGACCACGCGATGCAACTGAGTGGCCGCCGGCGTGCCCAGGGCGAGGGTTGGATTGCCCGCGCCGCCGTTGCCGTTGAAGGTCACGGATCCGAGAGTGTTGGTAATCGTCGTCAGCGGGCTGGTTACCGCATAGGCCGGGTAGGTCAGCGAGCCGTTGCCGGTGATGGTAACGTTGGTGCCGGAGGCGATGGCGCCGTAGGTGCTCGTCGTTCCCATGGTTACGGCACCGCCGTTGATCGTGAGACCGCCAGCGGATGGGATCACCACTTCACCGGCACGAGCCGAGTTGAGTTGGAGCGTCGCGCCGTTGTTGACGACCGTGCCGCCCGAGTAGCTGTGACCTGCGGAGCCTGCCGTGAAGGCGGTGACGCCTGCGGTGGTATTTCCACCGGCAATGGTGATCGTGAGGCCATTGGAGCTGATCGTCGCGATCGTCGCTCCGAGTGGCAGGCCGGTGCCGAAGATGGGCTGACCGACGAAGAGACCCGGCTTGACAGCCGCAAAGGTAATTGTGGCAGTGCCGCTGGTGTTCGTTGCACCAGTGATGGCGGAAGTGCCGACAGCACCGAAGCTGTAGAAGGCGTTGCCCGCCGTGGGTGATCCCGAGAGGGTCACATTGGTTCCGTCCACAATGGCGGTAATGGTGCCGGTGTAGCCGGGTCCGGCAACGGTCTGGCCGACGAACATATTAGCGGTACTGGCGACCTGTGCATTGGTCCCGATGACCGTCGCAGGGAGCTGGATCGTGGAGGTGCCGTTGGCCAGAGCGACCGTGCCGGCGCCGACCGAGGAGATCACCAGGTTGTTCGTGCCGGTGATGCGGCTGTTAATCGTCAGAGTGCTCTGATTGTTGTGAATGAAGAGCTCCGTGCCGCTGCTGGTGATGCGGCCCACATCGACGTTCTGACCGAGAGCACCGGTGAAGTTGCCGGAGCGAACGAAGCCACCGCTTGTCAGCGTTAGGGTATCCGTTTGGGCCGTAAAGGTGATGTTGTTGCCGTTCGCACCGGCTGCCCACGCGACGGCGTTGAAACTACGGGCAGCTGGAATATTGTAGTTGAAGTTGCCCGACATGCGGACATTGTTGGCAGCAGCGGATGCAGGGAAGTCTCCGCCGTCGGTGTCAAGGGTATTGTAATTGGCGAAGCCTGAAGTCGTGTCTCCGAGGAGTCCGACACCGATGGCATCGGTCGTGGAGGCCGCGTTCAGGTAGGTCAGGAACTCTACTCCGTTGGTGGCCCAACCACCGATGATGTTGTTCGTCAGAATCGTGGCGCCATTGCTGAAAGTGACCTGGCCGCTCTGGCCGGCGTTGGCGGCGGTGCCGCGACCGATTTGGCCGGTGGCGGAGGACATCGTCAAGACAGCGCCCGACCCTGCGGTGCGGGTGAGAGCACCGGCGCTGAGGTTCAGGCTGCCGCCGATGCCGGCCTGAGCGGCGATGGTGATGGCGTTCTGACCGCCAAGAAGCGTCACCGCTCCGGATGTCGCGCTGGTCTCGCCCTCGACGCGAGGTGTGAGCGACAACGTGCCGCCGGTGAGGTTGATGGCCGAGGTGCCGGTGCGGGCGGCGACATGGGAGAGGCCGCTGTTGATCAGGGAGAGGGTCGCGAAGTTGGCATTAATCGCGCCGCCGCCGGTGATCGCGCCGCTGTCCTGAAGAACGAGCGAGCCGGCGCGGATGTTCGTGGCTCCGGTATAGTATTGGGCGCCGGTGAGAGTCCAGGCGAAATTGCCGGCCTTGTCCACCGAGAAGTTGTTCTCGTTTGCGCTGCCGCCGTCCACGCCGAGGGTTCCGGCGAAGGTAATGAGTGCGGATTGTGCAGTGTAGAGATTGGCTGCCACCGCGCTGTCGTTGACGATCGTGCCGGCCGTGTTCGGCAGGTTGTTCGCCGTGGTGTTGGTAACCTGGCGGACGGCCTGGTTGTTGCCGTTGAGCTTGAATGTACCGCCGTTGACCACGAGGTCCGCCACGGTGACTGCACCGGCCGTCGGAATCACGAGCAGGGTGTTGGCGCCGCCGCCCAAGACGAAGGTACCCTCGTTGACGAAGGTCGCACCAGTGTTAAGGCTGCGCTGGTCTAGATTTAGAGTGCCAGTACCATCTTTGACGATACCGCCCGTGCCGAGCGTGTAGGCCGTCGTGGTGGTCGGTGCCGTGCTGGTGACGTGATACTGCAGGAGGGCGCCGCCTGCGGTGATAGAACCACCAGTGATGCCGAGGTTGCCGGTTTCAGCCAAGATGGCACCGCTCGTAAGCGTGAGGGTGTTGAGCGCGCCTGCTGCGTTGAAGAGCGTGGTCGGGCTGGTGGCAACCGCGACACCGCCACCGATGGAGGTGAGGCCACCGCCAGAGGAGAGGTTGAGGCTGTTCACTGTCGTGCTGGCGTGGAGGCCGATGGCAGTGGTGAGATCCACGTTCGAGCCAGCGACGGCGTTGGAGACCGTACCCGCCGTTGCGGTGATGGTCAGCGGAGTGGCCGTGCCGAGGTAGGTGGCACTTGCAGTATTCGGATTGAAGTAGAGGAAGCCAGCCCCGGTGTCCGCCGAGGTGAGCAGACGGAAACCATTGGTATCGTGGGTGACGAAGCCGGTGCCGCTAGAGTCAATACCGATCATGTCGGGGCGGATGCCACTGACGAGGTTGGCGTTTGCAGCGGTCGTGGCGATGACATTCACATGACCAGCACCGGCTGCACCGCCGAGGATGGCACTTCCCGCGTTCAGGGTCAGCGAACCACGGTTCGTCGTGCTGGAGGCGAGCACACCGTTTGCGGCACCAGCCGTGCTGTTGGTGATGTTGAAGACCGTGCTGTTGGTGCCGCTGGCCGTGAGGTTCCACTGGCTGGCACCTTCCAGCATCGTAAGGTTGTTAATGTTCTCGGCGACATTGCTTGCACCGCCCGTGTAGTTGAGCACACCACCGCGCATGCTGATTGCGCGATCCGCCGTTGTAGATTGCACACTGGTGTTCCCGCCGAGGCGGTTGCTGAGTGCGTTGGTCGAGTTGGTCAGGTTTAGCGTGCCCCCTTCCGCGAGGATGGTGGTCACGAAGCCGACCTTGGCCGTGGTGCTGTCGAGCGTGACGATACCGCCGTTGATTTGCAGCGTGCCCAGGATGTTGGCGGAGTTGTCCTTGGCCAGATTCCAGTCGCCTACGCCGATCTTGGTGACGTTAAGCGTACCGCTGGTGTAGTCGGCGGCGAGGGTGCCGGCGAAGGTGCCGCTCGTGCCATCCGCACCCGTGATGAGTGTGCCGGGCGCAGTTGAGCTGAAGTTCTTGATGACCGCCGTGGAGGTCGCCGGATCGGTATCCGTGCTGTAAATCGAGCCGATCTGGGTGTTGGTCAGGCCGCGCATGTCAACAATTGTGCCGTTATCCATGACGATCGAGGCGCTAGCGAAGTTCGATCCGCCGCCGGTGTTCGCACCCAGGACGATCGAGCCGGCGTCGAGGTTGATGGTCGTGATACTCGTGCTGGTGCCGCCGAGTTGGAGGGCACCGAGGCCGGCTTTGTTGATTGTCGCGCCGCCGGTGACGTTGGCGTTGATTACCAGGCCGACCTGTTCGTTCAGATCGCCGCGGGTGCCAAGGACCGTCGTGCCGATAACTTGGGCCACGGTAATCGTCGGTGCGGCGGCAAGGCCGATGTTGCCGGAGATGATCGGCACGGAACGCACGTCGTCCAGATTGGCGGCAGAGATGTTGCCTGTGAGGGTTAGACGTCCGGCACCGGTCTGGACGAGCGGCCCACCGTCCGCGTAGCCGCCTTGGCTTTGGAAAGTAAGGCTCGCAACCGTGTCGTTGAAGCCGTTGAGATCGAGTTGGGAACCGCCGCGTACGGTGATGGCGGAAGCGTCGGCGATTTGGTTCGCGGCTTGCAGGCGAACCGCGGAGTTGGCGATGGCGCCGGAACCGGTACCGTTTACGTTACCGCCGGTGATGATGAGATTGCCCGTGACCGCGTTCGCGGTCGTCGTGGTTCCATTGATTCCCAAGTTGACGATGACACCGTTGACGTAGGTATTACCGACATAGGAGTTGGCGTTATTCAACGTGATGGCCGCACCTGCATTCGTGCCACCGGAGCCGAGCACCAGATCGAGCGTCCCGGTAATGTCGGAGTGAATAGTGAGCGTATTTGCACCGTTATGAATAAACAACTCGGCACCGCTCGTCGTAATGCGTCCTCGGGTAACCGCCGATGTGGCGGTGCCGATGGTACGAGCGAAGGCTTCAGTTCCGAACAACAAACCGCCGCTGTTTACGCTGAGCGTGTCGATTCCCGGACCGGCAAACGTCATCGTTCGCGCCGCGGAGAAGGCGTTCCAAGTCAAGGAGTTGATCACGGCACCGCCGCTTGGAACGACTTGGTCCGAATTTGCTAAGCGAAGATTGCTGGTTCCCGTCGAACTTGCGAACGTGGTGGTCTGCTCGACGAGGTTGAGTTGCCGTATTCCGGTCACGGCGTCGTAAGTGGCGAACTCAATGTTGGCGGTGCCCGTTGTGCCGTCAGTCGTATTCACAGTGGCCCAACCGCCGAGGATGCCGGACGTGTTGGTGTTGAGAGCGGCCGCAGTCGAGGTAATAAAGGCGCCCGCGCCGATTACGCCCGATCCGCTGGCAAAGTTAAGTGTCGCACCGGTGCTACGGGTAAACGTCCCGTTCAGAGCGATCGTCGCCCGACCGAAGCCACCGTTGCCCGGATTGACCCGAATCGTCGCGGTGCCGCCGGAGACGCTCAGGTCGCCGAGAGTGACGGTGTCCGTCATGGCTCCGCGGCTGATGTACTCGAAGGCACCGCCGTCGAGGTTGATGGCAACGGTGGACGCAAAGCGATTATTCACCTCTTGAATGCCGGAATCATCCCAGCGGAGCAGAGCGTTGCGAACGCTGATCGTGTCGCCGGCACCCATGCCGGAGAACCGGCCTTGATCGACGAGGGCGACGACGCTGCCCATGACGGTCGCGTTGCCGGTGAACTGGTTGTTGTCGCGAAGTGTGAGCTGAGCCGTGCCGGTCTTGACGAAGTTCAAGTTGCCGTTGATCTGGCCGGCGAAATCGGAAGCTGCATTCACCGACGTCGTGAAGTTCACGGTCGTCACGCCGGAAGAATTAGTGATGATTCCACCCGAGCCGGGCAACGTACCGGCGCTGGAAAGGGCGCCGACGGTCTGGAAGTTATCATTCAAATCGAGCGTGGCGCCGGCATTCGCAACTAACGCATCCGCGACGGAAGTGGTCGTCAGGGCGGTGATGGCGGGACCGGTGCTAAAGCGGTAGAGAATTGCATTGCCCGGCGCGCCGGAAGCAAACTGAACCATGCCGAGGTTCAGGCGCGTGGTACCGGTGTAATTGTTACCGTTGGCGGCACCGAGCACCAAGGTTCCGTCACCGGACTTGGTGAGGCCGCCGGTGCTGGGGGCTTGAGCTCCGCCGACGGGCGCGTTGGTTGTGAGTACGTTGCCGGATCCAAAGACATGAATAATGGCTTCGGCGTTGCCGCCGCCAAAGATTGCACCTGTACCGATTCCCGTCCCCGCGGACGCAATGGTCGCCGAGGTTTTGGCCAGGATGCCGCCGCTGGCATTGGTGATTGTGCGGAAGGCGTCCACCGTCAAACCTCCACCCGACTCAAATGTCAGTGAGTTGACGCTGGTCGCGGTAAAACCGGTTGCCGCGGCACCCGCAGTGAGGGAGCCGGTAGCGCGGACGTTGTTACCTGCCGTGAACGTTGTGCTCGTTTCGGCGGCGAGCAAAGGGCGATAGCCTTCCGTTGCGTTGAAAGTGGCGAATTGAGTAGCCGCACTGTCGCCGGTGCCGGTCGCGCTCGGGTCCACGATTAACCAGGGAATGATGCGGGAAGCTGCCGTACCGACGGTGGCCGATCCCGTGAATGCAGGGGCCGTCGTCAGCAGGATGTTCGTGTTGGCGGCAATCACGCCGCTAGCTGCCGTGTCGGTGGCGTTTAAACCGAGATGGTCACCACGAATAAGCGCCGTGCCGCCGGTATTGCGTGCAATCGTGCCACTGCCGCTGATCTGAACGTTAGTGCCGGTGTTGTCCAGCGTGATCAAGTTAAAGACGTTGTTGATCTGCATGCCGCCGGTGCCAATAGCCTCATTGACTGCCGTTCCCGAGTTGCCGTTGATTGCAAACGATCCACCCTGCAAGAGAATAGAACGGTTGGCAGCCGAACCACCCGCGCGGGAAGAGAATGGGTTCGTGCCGTTTTCAAATGTGAGCACGCTGCCGAAGGTGAGGCCGGAGATCGTGCTGGTATTAATGGTGATATTACCGCCTGAACCCGCCTGACCAGTCGCACCGGAGACGATCACTGTACCTTGAGTGATGGTGAGGCCCGACTGGCTGTTCGTGCCGGTGAGGGTGAGAATGTTGCTGCCGACCTTGGTGAGCAGGAATGCGCCGCCGATGTTGCCGTTGAGGGTGATGTCGCCCCCGGCGACGCCGCCGCTCACGGCGTTAACGTAATCGGAGCCGATGCTCGTGGCGCCGGCCAACGTGATGGCACCACCGAGCGTAGAAGTTCCGGCCGCGGTGTTGATCAATGCTCCGAGAGTGTTGCGAGCCGCGGTAAAGTTCGTGCGACCCACGCCATTGAGAGTGAACGGCTCCGAATTGCTGATGCCGTTGACGTCAATCACGCCGGAGACGGCAGGCGTGATCGTCAAGGTCGTGGAAGCGCCCGTGGCGGGAGCGCTGATGGTGAACGTGGTACCGGTGGGAATCGAAGTGATGACGGCGCCAGCCGGAATAAGCGTGGCGGCGGACACCAATTGGCCCACGACCAATCCGGCGGTGCTGCTGACGGTGATTGTGGTGCTGCCCGCGACGGTGGTGGAGTTGGTGAGTGACGGCGTAGCACCCATGATCGTGCCGGTTCCGGTCGCACCAAGAGCACCGGCATGGCCGAGCTTGATAATGCCGGCATTCACCGTGATGGGTCCCAGCAACGCGGCCGAGTTATCGGTATTGAGGAACAGCGTGTTGGTCCCCTCTTTGGCGAGAACAACCCCAGCTCCGGAATTAATGACGCCCAACGTCAAGTCGCCGTAACCGCCGACCGAGGCGTTGCTGGCGAGCGTGAGCGGTCCGTTGAGGCTCGCAGCGGTACCGCTGCTGTTCCAAAGCGCGGCGCTGTTCTGAGCGGCCAAGGCATTGCTGCCGAAACCGTTAAGGGTCACGTTCCCCAATACGGCAGTCCGACCATTGAGGTCGAGCATACCGCTGGTCGTGTGCGTCAGGGCGACCGCGCCGGCCGCCGTGGCGTTTTGGGAAATGGTGTAAGAGCTCGCGGAATTGATGCTGACGATATAAGAACCGGTTGGAATGCCGGTGCCTGTGACCGCCATACCTTGTTGCAAAGTCGTGGTGGTCGAACCGGTGATGATCGCAGAACCAATGGACGTCGTCCCTGTAACGGCGGCAGGAACCAGATTGTTCGAGACCGTGGTAACGCCGGCGCCGGAGGGCAAAGCACCGGCATGGTTGAGGACGACCGTACCGCCTTGGATCACTAGGTCGCCGGTGAACGTGCCGGCCGTATTATTGTCGGCTCCGAGCACCAACGTGCCTTGACCGGTCTTGAGCAAGGCGTTGCTGGTTCCTACGCCGGTGAAGAGTCCCGTGCCGGACTGCGTGACGGCACCGAGAAGCTGTAATGTTCCGGCGCTAGACGTCACCGTGTTGGTCGTCGCGAGAATGACTCCCGTGCCGATCGTGGTCGCACCGCCGGCCCCGAACCAGCCGGTGCCGAAGCTGCCGTTGGTACCGTTGACGATGTTGAGCACCGAATTGTTACCGAGCGTCAGCGTCTTCGACGAATCGATCACGGCACCGAACTGCGTGCCGAACGTGTCGATCGTGGCCGTGGTCGAGGCGGCCAGCGAGTAGTCGTTGTTGATGATCGCAGCGCCGTTGAAACCGTTGGCGGCCGTCGGGACCGCGGTGGAATAAAACGTCTTATTTCCCCCAACGGTTTGCAAGACGCTGCCGGTATCCGGGCCGGAATAAAGTAAGCGGTATGCGCCGCCAGAAGCGGAATTGGCGACCTTGTAAACGATCGAGTGATATCCGGCCGTCAACGGCACCGTGACGGCACCGGCGTCCGTAAAACCGTGGCCAAAGAGATCGGTGGACACGGCGTTGCCGTCGATGTAGAGCGTCATCCCGTCATCGGAAGCGGCGCGGAACGTATAGTTTCCGCCCGTCGAAATCTCAAGGAAGCCGTTGAAAGCGGCAAGCGTATTCACGGCCGCTCCGCCGATCGTCGTCGGCCGATTGCCGAGTGAGCCGTCAGCCAAATTCGAGACGACAAAGTTGCCTGCGCTTAGTCCGATGCCCGCACCTTGGTTGTTGACGACCGCGGTCGGCGCCCCTGACAAGGTGGCAAAGCTGCCGTTGAGGCCGCCGGCCGTGTAGCCGAAACTGGTCATGTTGCCGGCCGTCAGCACCGCGTTCTGAACGCCGAGCGGATAGCTTCCACTGAGTGCGATCGGATTCGTGGGCAGAGTTGTCGTCGTGCCGATTTCAACGACGTCGGGGAACAAGAGAACACCCTGACCGACGTTCACCGGCTTGTCGCCGGTGTAGCCGAAAACAACGACGGTGGATCCTAAAGCAGGATTGATCTGCGGAGCGGCGCCGCCGACCGTGTCGCCGCTGACATTGAGCAACCGCAAGATGTAGTTGTTCGCACTGGAGACATTGAGGATTTGTCCGCCGACAAGTTGTAGGTCGGCCACTTCGATCGTGTTGCCCGTATTGGCTCCGTTATTGCCGACGTTGATGTTCGCGGCCGCCAGAGCGCCGTTGATGAGGATGGTGTTGGCGTAGCTGATCAGACCGTTGTTGCCGGTGCCGCTGTTTTGCAGACTGAGCATGCCGCCGTTGTTGATCGTCGCCGTGGTGCCCGAGAAGACCGGAGCCGTGCTGCCGGCGTTGAGTCCGGCGAGCGTCAGCACACCTTCGTTCACGACGACGCCGCCGGTGAACGTGTTGTTGCTGCCGAGAAGCAATGTACCCAGACCCTGCTTAGTAATACTGTAAGCATTACCGCCGTCGTCGATCTGGCCGTTGAGCGTCAACACCGCTTGGGGTGCGTCGACCGTAACGACGGTATTGCCGAACAGCGTGGCGGCCCCGTTGAGCGTTAGGCTGTTCGTGCCCTTGAGCGTGATGTCGGTGCCGTTGAGCGAAAGGGCGTTGTTCAAGGTAAACGCCCCTGCGGAAGTCAGGTAGGTTCCGGCCGTCCCCAAGGTCAGGGAGCCGGTACCGATCGGCCCGTTGGCGAAGACATCGGCAATGCCCGTGTTTACGTCGCGGGTGACGACGTTCGTGCTAGCGCCGATCGCGAGGCCGCCGGCTTGGAGATCGACTCCGCCGCCGAACAAGCTGGCTCCGGAGAGTTGCAAGAGGCCGTTGCCGGCCTTGATGAGGCCTGTCGTTCCCAAATTGGTCGAACTACTGACCGGAGCGCTGATATTCAACGTCGGCGTAACATCGGCGACGGTCGTGTTGCCGTTGATCGTCACCGGATTGACGTTCAGCGTGCGCGTCGTACCCGTCAGGTCGACGGCCATGCCGCCCGTCCCCGCGCCCGAGATGGTCGCGATGCTGCCCGCGTTACTGGAACTGGCGGTGATGCCGGCGGTCAGCGAGAGAATGCCCGTGCCGGTCGTGAGTTGCGGATTGGTGGTGCCACCGTTGTTGTTGAAAGTGACGCCCGCCAAAGTTTGACTGAAGTTATTGAGCGACAGGATACCCTGACCGTTGATCGTCGGATTCACGTCGAAATCAATCTGGTTGTTGGCGAGCAGGCGGACGGTGCCGGAATTGATGACGAGCGAATCGGCCGCAATCGTCGCCAGCGGAATGGCCGACGACGTTACGCCGTCGGCACCCGACACGTTGAGATCGAGCACTCCGGTGGTGAAGGAGGCCCCGCCGTTGAGCGTGGTTCCGCCGGTGTAGCTGTTCAGGCCGTTGGTGAGAATGGTGGAACCCGCAGCGAACTGTGTGAGCACAAGTCGCGTTTTGCCGGTCCCGCTGCCGATGGCCGTGGACGTATCAACGATTCGCGAATTGATCGTGGTCGTGTTAGCGCTGTTGGTGAACAGGTAGAGATTCGACGTTCCGCTGGATGCGGTTCCTCCGGCGGTGAGACGACCGTTATCGAGGGTAGTGCCGATCATCGTATTTTGCGCGACCGTTTTCACCAAGGTGCCGGCTGTTAGATTCAATACATCGCCGTCGGCGGCGAAGGTAATGGAGTTCGCGCCCGTGGGAGCAAGTACCAAGGCGTTCAAGTCCAAACCGCCGGCGGGAAGGCTGATGGCGTTGAGCGTGGTCTTGTAATTCCCCATAGCATCGTCGGCGGCGGGCAAAGTCGTGGCGTTGTTATAGCCGGCATAACCCGGCTGGTTCAGCGCCGCGACGCCGCCGGTCAAGTTGCCGGAGGAAGGATTCACGTAACTAACCAATTCGGCGCCGCCGCTCACGGCCCACGGGATAATGTTGTTCACCAGATGGCTCGAGCCGTTGGCGAAAATCAAGCGGGACACGGAGCCAATCTGACCGGTTGGAAAGCCGCTAGACGTGTTAAGCGTTGCTCCGTTGCTGACGGTGACGTTGCCGAATTCGAGCACCGTGGAGCGAATTCCGACGCTGCCGTTGGTCACCAAGACGTTCGTCACGCCGGAATTCAGCAGCAGAGTGCCGAGCGTTTCCGAAGTATCCGTCTGATCGCGGCCGGTGAGCGTAATCGTGGCGCCGTCGGCGGTGATCGCCGCAGCGTTGTTGACACGGTTAGCTACGTTCAGAGTGCCGCCGTTGGAAATCGTGAACGAAGCGTGACCGATAGCGATGCCGCCCGCGCCGCTAAGTTTACCGAGGTCCGTCAACGTGAAGGTACCGCCGGTGATCGAAGTCCCGCCGCCGTAGCTCTGATCTTCGTAGGCGGTGAGCGTACCGGCACCCGCCTTATTGAAGAACAAGTTCGTACCCGTGATCTGTCCGCCCCAGTTGGTACTCGAGTTGACGCTCACGAGCGTGACGGCAGCGGCCGACGTGATGGTGCCGCCCGAGCCGGCGAAACCGTTTCCGCTCGGCGAGCGAATTTCGCCGACCATTTGCGAGTTTTCGAGGGTAAGCGTCGCGCCGGGGCCGACGGCGAGACTCTGCGCGAGCGTAGCGATGCCTTGCGAACCTTGCCACAGCGTGTTCTCTCCGCCCGAGAGCGTGACGTTGCCCCCAAGAACTGAGAAGTAGCTCGTGGCTCCCGTTGTGTTGAAGTACTGCTTGGTTTCGAAAATCAAGTTACCGTCGAGACCCTTGGTGACGTTGCCGGCATTGGCCAGCGCTCCGTTGATGGTGAGCGTCGAGCCGGAGTCGACTAGCAGCGCGCCTTCGGTCGTGGCGGCGATGCTCGTGCCGAAGCTCATCACGGAGCCCGCGGTGCCGAGCGAAGCGAAGTTTGTGCCGGTGCCGGTGACGAGGACACCACCGTTGACGATCGCTAGTTGGTTACCGCCCGTAGCGCTGAACGTCAGGTCGGTGCTGTTGGGGCTCGCGACGCCGGTGATCTTCAGGCCGCTCACGCCGCGATTATTCAGGCCGGACACGGCTTGGTCGCCCGTGATGCCGAAGGTGACGAAGCTCGTGGGATCATTGGCCAAGCTGGCGGGGGAATTCGTCTGCGTCTGTTGAAGCACATCAATCGCGGTAGTGTTGTAGCCCAGATAGGCTTGGAGGCCCTCCAGGTTCGTCGCCGAACCGTTGCTGTTATATGCCGCGAAATTGGTCCCGTTGGAATCGATGACGACCGCGCGCGGGACCCAGCCCGTGGCAGCCACCACGGCCGGCGAGACTGCCGTGAGAGTCGGTGCCGCAGTAATATTCAGCCGAGCGTCCGTTTGACCAAGATCCTTCGCCGATTCGCTACGAACGGTTAGCACGGAGGCAGCGGCAACGACGTTGGACGCCAAGCTCGCAAACGTCAGCGTGCTGGTTCCTGAGCCTGCGTTGGTCAGGCTGATCGTGTTGGCGCCAGCGCTTGACGTCAAGGCCCCCAACGATTCCGCGGAAGCGCTCGTGCCGTGGGCGATGTAGTTGAACCGGCCGGTGGCAAGGTTCATCGTGTGCGGAGTGGTCAGACCGCCGAGGCGGTTGGGGACCGCCGTGGTCGTGTCGTTCACTTCGAGCACGCCGCCGGAGGTTACGGTCAAGGCATTCGCGGCGGCGCCAATCTGGCCGACTCCCGCCACGCCGATGACCAACTTGTTGTTGTTCACATTGATCGTACTCGTGTAGCCGGTACTGGCGACGGCTAGATTAAAGGTTCCGTGCGCGGCATTGGCCGGATTGTTAATGGCCATTCCCAAGACCGCGGTCGTGGCCAACGGTGTATTCGAGAAGTTGAGCGTGCCGTTGCCGAACAACGTGATCGTGGCGGCCGTTCCGGCAAACCCGCCGGTGACGTTCAGCGTCGATCCGGAATTCACCCCGATCGAGGCCGCCGCACTTTGCGTGATCGGTGCCGCTTGAGTATTGACGCCGCTCAAACTCTGGAGCGCACCGGCCGAATTGATGCCCAATCCGGCCAATGTAACGGGCTCTTGCAACGTGATATTGCTGGTCAATTGCAGAGCGGCCCCGCTCGCAGAGACGATCGTATTGCCGACCGACGTACCGAGGGCGTTAGCGTTGGAAACGCGCAACGCGCCTGCCGCCACGGTCACGGCACCGGTCCAGGGGAAAGGACTCGTCCCGGAGTTATCGGCCGTAAGAATGAGCGTGCCGTTGTCGTTCTTCTGGAAAGCGGCGCCTGCGAGGCCCGCACCCGGAATGTTAAATGCCGAGTTGATGGTAAGCGTATTGCCCGCCGTCACTTCAACGGCGTTGCTGGCTTGGCCGAGAATAAAAGTGCGACTCGTGGCGAACGTGCCGTCGGCCCGGAAACCGACCGCAGTTGCCGCATTGACATTGAGTCGGATGGCATTGCCGAGGTCGCCGAGCGCCGTATTACTTGCGACGGCGAGTACACCCGCTTGGATGTCGATGAGGCCGCCGGTGCCGCCGAACGCGTTGCTCCCGTTGGCAAGGTAGAGCGTTCCCGCGCCGACCTTCGTGAGTCCGGTGCTTAATGCGCCGTCACTAACGATGCCTTCGAGCCGTAGGCCCGGCAAGAGATCCGAGGCGGTCGCGTTCGCGACGTTGAACACGGCGACGCTTTCGGTCAACGTCGTCCCGTTGGTCACGCGAAGTTGATAACCGTTGGCATTAGTGACGAGCAACTGATTGCCGGACACGGTAAGGGTGTCGACCGTGATAATCTTATTGACCGCCACCGCGTCGCTCGCGAGCGTTCGACCGACCGTGACGGCGCCGCCGGAAATCGTTGCGTCGAGATCGACGCCCGAGTAGTCGCTAACGGTCTGGATGACAACTCGATTGTCGCCGTTAGCCAAGAGTCCGAGATTGCCTCCTTCGAAGGAGACGGTGTTGGAATTGAGCGCCCCGACGCCGGCGGCGTTCAGGGTGCCGTTTTGCAACCGAACAAGTCCGGTAAAGCTATTGTTGCCGGAGAGTTCCATGGTACCGAGGCCGAGCTTAATGAAGCCGTTGGTACCCGAGACGACAGAACCGACGGCGAGATCGGCCGTGAGGCCGGCAGCGGTGCTGTCGCCGACGTCGAAGGAACGTTGCACAGCGCCCAAGGCAAGGGTGCCGAGACCATTGATCGCACCGCCGAAGGCGTTATTCGTCGCCGAATAGGTGACGTTGCCGCCGAGCGTCAACTGCCCGCCGGAGCCGATCTCGACGAGCGCCGAACTGGCCGACGCCCCGCCGCCGAGAAGCAGCGAAGAGACAGATTGCGTGGTGCCGTTAAGATTCAGGCGACCCGCCGTGATGGTCGTTGTGACGTTGGCAATCGTGCCGGAGCCGCTAAGCGACAACGTGCCCGCAGTGACGCGCGTGGTGCCGGAATAGCTGTTGGCGGCGGAGAGGTCCACCGTGCCGGAATGGAACCCGACGGTAAAGGGAGCGATGATCGTCTGATTGGCGTTACCCGCCAAAGTGACGGCGTTGCCGTTGATGTTCGTGATGGTCGAACCGAGCAAAGTGGAACCGAGCTGCAAGCCGGCCGCCGAGGCGACCGTGACGGACGAGCTCGCGGTGCTGCTCGACAGCACGCTCACCGTGCCGCTGGCCCCGCCGGAGACGGTCAACGATCCGGTACCCAGCGTAATCGCTCCGGCCGCGTTGATCGTACCGAGGCCGCCAAGCTGCAGATTCGTGTCGGTGCCGGTGATCGTGGCGGCGGCCCCCAAGTCGAGGGTTCCCGCGTCCGCTTGAATTCTCGCTTCGCTATTTAGCGTGATCGCAGAGCCGAGACTATTCGTGCCGCTGAGATGTCGCAAAGCACCGTTGCCGCCGGCGCCCAAACCGCTGAGTGAAAGCGCCCCGACGTTCACGGTGCCGGACAGTTCTAAGGCGGCGCCGTTGAGCACCACCACATTCGAACCGGCCAAGCCCGACGCGCTGGCCGCGCGCAAGACGCCTTGATTCACTCGCGTCACACCGCCATAGGCGTTGGTGCCGGAAACAATCAAGGTTCCCGGTCCGAACTTTGTGAGCCCGACCGCGCCGACGCCGATCACGTTCGACGTAACGGTCGAAGTTGCCGCACTATCGACGTAGAACAAGCCTTCTGCCGTACCGATATCCAGGGTTCCGCCGGTGAGCCCCGCGCCGTTATTGAGAATAAGACCGGCCGTGACTCCGTCACCAAGCGTTAGGGTGTTTCCGGCCAAGTCGATTGTAGCGCTCGCCTTGAGAGCATAGGCCTGGGCGTTAGCGGCCAGCGTGGCCGCGCCGCTGCTGACGACGTCGCTCGCCAGCGAGGTTGTGATATTGAGCGAGCTATAGGTCGCGGTGACGATGTTGCTACCGCTTCGGCCGAGGAAGTCGCCGGCATTGTTCACGTCGCTGGTCGCCCGTACGGCCCAGGGAGCGATGATCGTGTTCAACAAGGTCGGCGGAGTCGTGAAGACGAGCCGCTCTTGAGCATTCAAGCTGTCGTTCGACGGGACCAGTTGCAGTGTGCCGAAATTTGACCGCGTGAGGCTACCGAACGTCGCCGTGGTCGTGAAGGCGTCGGCCGTATTCGGGTCGTCGATCGTGAGGACGACGCCGCCGGCGACGTTCAGAGCACCGGAAGTGGTGCTGTTGACCGAAGCCGTGGTCGAACCGTCGATGCGCAACGCGCCTTCGGCCAGTGAGACGCCGCCCGAACCGAAGCTCGTAGCACCGCTGACGGCGTAGGTGCCGGCTCCGGTCTTGGTAAGCGTGCCCGCGCCGGCGCCGGTGCCGGCGAAGCCGAGCGTCAGGCCGGAAGCGACGTTCAGCGTGCCGCCGGAGCCGCCGACCGTGAAGGTGCGGCCGGAACCCATGTTCAAAGACGCGGTCGGTTGGAAAGTACCGCCGTTGAGCGTCAGGCCGTTGGCCGCGCCGCCGAGGTTGGCATCGCTCGCCACCGCAAGCACGCCGCCTGAAACGGTGATTCCGCCGAGCAATTCGTTCGTGCCGGATAAGGTCAGTGTCCCCGTTCCGGTCTTCGTCAAGGACACATTGCGACCGAGCACGCCGCCGTACGTGGTACTCGCGTTATTACCACCCGTGGTCAACGTGTTGAAATTGGTCGCCGAGTTAATGATGCTGCCGCCGTCGCCTGAAAGCCCGGCGACGGTTTGGTTGAAGCCGAATAGGTCGAGCCGGCCGTCGGCAGTGGTCCGCAATGTCCCGCCGGTCGGCAGCGCGTTATTCACACCGAGTTGGATCATGCCTTCGCGGATGATCGTGTTGTTATACGTATTGGCGGAACCACCGAGGAAAATGACGTCCTGGCCGATCTTGGTGAGATCGAACGCGCCGGTGATATTGCCGAGGACGCGGAGATAAGCACCGGAGAACGTCGGCGTAAAGAACGAATCATTGAACATGCGGTTCGTGCGGCCGATGTCGTAGAACGCCTGATAGACTTCCGTCGTGTTGCTGCCCGGCGACGTTTGGCCGAGGAACGAGTTGGCGGTGAGGTTGATCGTCGCCCCGGCGCCGACGGTGCGCGTCACGAGCGTTTCATCCCAATCGAGAGCGAGATAACCGGCGAGCGAACCGCCGTTGAGGTTATAAGTGCCCGACGACACGTTGGCGGCGAGTTGCCAATTGACGCCGCTGCCGAAGGAATAACCCGATGCCCGCGCCCCGTCGACGGCCCAACGTTCGAAGGAGCCGACTTGCTGCACGAGAGTGGCCGTGGGGGAGAAGCCGACGTTGCGAATTTCCAACGAACCACCGTTGGCGATGATGGCCGTGGAGCTTGCCGGACCAAATGCCCCGTTGTGGTTGACGCTGACGGTGCCTTCGTTAATGCGAATGGTTCCGTTGGTAAACGAGCCGGTGTTGTTACCGAGATAGAGCACGCCGTCGCCCACCTTGGTTACGTCGTACTGACCTTGGTTATTCAACTGGTCGACCGGCAGAGTACCGGCACCGATCTGCACGCCGGTCGTAGCGCCGGGTCCGAACGTGCCCGAGACGACGTCGAAGATATAGTCGTTGAAGAGCGTCACTTGCGCCGTCCGCAGCTGGGCGCGGCTATTATCGGCCCGCAGGACGATCACCCCTTCGATTCCCAAGCTGGCGCCGCCCAGCGCCGTAGTCTTGAGTTCGAGATTGCCGCCCATTTGATGGATGCGGTCGTTCGCGGTATTGCCGCGAATCTGGTTCCAATCCCAAGATGTGATGGTACCGGAGGTGAACGTCACGGGGTCGGGCGTGCCGGAGTCGAAATCGTAGAGCAAAGTGGGGATGCTGAGACCAAACTGGGCGCCGTTGGCGCCCATGAGGTTTACCGGATTGCTGACACCGAGAGCGCCGGGAGTAGCCGGTTGCAGGCTGCCTTGGTTTAAGTTCCAAGCGCCCGAGAATCCGACTTGATCTTGCTCAATCCGGAATGACGTGCTGCCGAACTTAGTCACCTCTGAGGCGGTAATCTGACCGTTGAATAAAAGGCTCCGAGTGAAGCCGGTATAGACGACCATTTCTTGCGGCGCGTTAGCACCGTCCAAAGCGCTGAAGTTGACGTTCAAACGCTGATCGGCAGCGCCGACGTTGGCAAAATTAAAGCCGCCGCTCCGAGAAATAACGGTGTTAAACAAACCGTTGGCACTGGAATTGAGTCCTTGATTGGAATTCCAGCGAAAAGCGTAAACGTCAAGATTAGCGCCCAAAGTCGCGGCACCGCCGAGACCATCGACACTTAAGATCTCCGTGCCGTCGTTAAGCATCAACGTTTGGTCCGAGCGCACGAGATTCAGGTCGAGGGTCGTGGCCGCCGTGCTGATGTAATTCGCGGGATTGCCCCCTTGAGTGACGGGCATGAAACCGTTGGTCGCGTCATATTTCACATAGTTGTTCGTCGCGCGGTCGACGATGTAAGGCGCCGCCATGTTGTTCGTGAGCGTTACGCCGCCGGTGACGATCAGTCGGTTGGCGTTGCTGGCCGCGGCGGAGCCGAAAATGCCGGCACCGTCGTTGTCGAGATTCAGCGTTCCCTTACCGACCCGCGCCAAGCTCGCGACGACCAACTCGGCCCAGCCCGTTTCGATGGCCGGCGCGGTGGGGCTCGAAGTACGACGACGAACCGAGATTTCACTGCCGCCGGTGAAGGTAACGGCACCCACCACTTCGCGGTTGCCGTAGCTGTTTTGGTCGTCCCCGTTAATTTCCACGGAAGAGCCGTTCAGCGCGATCGCTCCGGTATCGGACCAGCGGCCTGCCGCAATCCCCGCCGTGAGAGGAGTATTGTTTTCAAAGGTCAGGCGTGCCCCCGGATGGAAGGTCATCGTGTTGTAATTCAACGCGTTGGGGTCGGTATTCATAACGGCCGTGCCACGCGGTTCGTCAAAAACGAGACGACCGAATACTTCGATATTGCCGGTGCCGTAAACGGAGTAACCCAATTGTGCTTGGCGGAACCAACCGATGGCTTGGCCCGAGCCGCCCGCGGAATCACGGGCTCGCGTGATGGTCGTCCCGCCGGTATAGGTGCTATTGCCTTGCAGCAGCGCGCCGTTTGTCGAAGCCCATCCGTAATTGACACCGATCATCACGCGATTCGGAGCAGCCGTTCCGCCGGCGTCGGAGAGCACCGTGTTGCCGCTGAGGAAGAGGTTGCCGAATCCGCCAGTGAGGCGGAAGACGTCGTCGGCGGCAACTCCAATCGTCGCGGCGTTGTATGTACCGTCGTTGGATCCACCTCCCAGGTACCACTTGCCGTTCATCACAGTCGACATATCTATGGCCGTCGTCATCGTAGCTCCGCCGCCGATGGCGATGACGCCGCCGACGTCCGCATCGCCTGTGAAAGCGCCGGCGTTGAGATACGTGGCCGGGTCAAGCGAGGAATTCGCACTGCGAATTGCCAACACGCCATAAGCGGTGCTGTTGGATCCGAACCGCGCGATGCCCATGCTGCCTGCCAGGTTATTAACGCTGGTAAGTCCCAAAGCGGCGCCGGGCGCGACGGTGACCCGGCCGGTGCCGATCGTGGCGGCGGCGGTGAACAATCGCAAGTCTCCTTGGAGAACGTCGATTCCACCGCTAAAGGTGTTTGCCGACGTGCTCGAGATATTCATGAGCTGCGAACCCGACTTGTAGATATGGCCCGAACCTTGAATGTTGCCTGTAAAAGCGAGAATCGCGCTCTGGGCGCTGTTCGTGGTCGAATCCGTGCGGAAGAGCGGATTGTCCGTAACTGTGTAAACGCCACTAATTGCGAGTGAGTGGTTATTGCCGCCCGAAACAATAATGTACGGACTGTTTTCCGTGCGGAACGCGGAACTGATGGACTGCACCAAACTATCATTTGCCGTGAGTCGAGACACGGTAAGCGTCGTCGGCACGACCGCCGATCCGGCCTTCACCGTCACGCTGTTGAAATTGAACGCCGTGGCGCTGTTGTTGCGAAGAGAGAGCGTGCTCCCCGCAATGATCTCGACAGCTGAGTTTTGCAAAGAGTTCGCGTTGCGAAGTTGCAATGTACCGGCAGCTAGCGAAGTCACACCGGTAAAGCCGGCATTCGCCACCCGAAGATCGAGCAGGCCCCCCCCTTGCTTGATCAATTGATTAGAGCCGGTGATAGTACCAGTCGCAGCAACTTCATTAAGATTGGAAGCATTGTTTACGTTAAAGGTTACCCGGCCGGAGCCGGTGAAATTAACCGTCCCGAGTTCCAAGTCGTAGTTGTCGTTATTTACAAACTCGACGACCGTGCCTCCGGATCCGGCGTTTACGTTCAATGATGAGATGACGTGATTGTCGTCCGTCGAGGTACCGCTGGCCCGTCCGAAGTTAATGATCGCATAGGGCAAACCGGACGAGAGCGTGACTGCGGCACCCCAGGCCGAATCTCCGTTGTTGCGTAGAAACAAAGTCGGCGTTTGTTGACCGTTATTATTGTTGAAGTAGTTCCCGTCTAATACGATGGAAGTCGCTCCTCCCAAAGATGCCGTGCCACTTAGCAATAGCTCACCACCATTAACCTGGACGGTACCCCCGGTCATGGTGTTGGTTCCGCTAAGGGTGAGACGGCCGATACCAGTCTTTGTGAGACCGGCAGCGGTAACGCCACCGCTAAGTGTAAGCCCTTGACCGTTCGTCCAAACGGCGGCTTCAACCGGGGTAGCGCCGTCACCGAAGTAAATCGGAGCCTGGATCGTGCCGCCTGCGGCACCATTCCAAATCAGGCCGCCGCTGCGGAGGCGGATGGTCTGCGTGATCGCGGTCGTGGTGTTATTAATGTCAACAGCGGCCCGCAAAGCATAGAGATCAGCCGGGTTCGGCGTAACTGCCGTGACTGGCGTGGTGACGATATCGTAGATGCCGGTACCGTTGTTGATTGCCGGATTGAAAGTAGCGGCGTTGGAAGATGTGTAGGCGACGGTAGTGAATCCGGTCGTGCCGAGCGGGTTGTAGTCGACAAAACTATTGTCGGCGACGCTAACGATCCACGGGGCGACCATACCGATCGTTTGGCCCGAGACGACACCTCGAGCCGGAGCTTGCGTCGCGGGATCGACGAACATCACGCGGCCGCTATTGGCGGCGGTGGAGCCGAGCAGACCGGCTGCGGCCCGCAACGACAGGGTACCGCGTCCCAGTCGATTCAGTTGACCGTCAGTCAGCAACACGGCTTGTCCGCCCGTATTGCCGTTGACGAAGATTTCGGCGCCGCCGTTGAGGGTGATTTGGCCGACGCGTTCCGTGGTGGTTCGAGCGGCATTCGGCGCGACAAGTTGCAATTGGGAGCCGTTGATCGTAATGCCGGCCGCGTCTTCCCACTTGTTGACAAACTGCGTGGCACTGCTAAGTGCCACGGATTGGACCAAGCCGATTCCAAGCGCTTCGGTGTAATCCAAGACAAGCGACGAGCCGGGACGGGCCGTATACGGCGTGACGTTAACGCCAGCCGCATTTGTGAAAGTGCCCATGCCCTGTGCCCGGACGATGGCGTAGTTTTCAATGCCGCTGGTTGCCAATGTGCCGCGGAATTCGAGCACTGCGCCGACGGAGCCGCCTAGAGCGACGCGATTCACCAACGTGCCGCCGGTGTAGTTCTGATCGTCAGCCAAACGAACGAGCGACGAAACGTTGCTCGGGACGGCCGCTAGATAGGCGATCGAACGCCCCAATTCGACTCCGTTGGCGCCGCTGAGGGCGTTGGCCTGTTGGATCGTAAACGTGGCGGCGTTGCTGCCGAAGAAGCGATAGGTATTGCCGGCACCCGCCCCCATGGAAGCGGCCGTATAGACGGTTTCGGCGGCGCTGGCCGCGACGCCCCAGCCGCCGTTGCCGAGTTTCGATTGGTCGATCGTGTTGGAATAGACGCCGCCGTTCATATCCAAGATCAAAGCGGCGGAGCCGGTCGTGCGCAAATTCATGCTGGAGAGCGGCATGTCGGAGCGGAGTTGCGGGATCGACACGGAACCCAACGTCGAGGACTGAACTTGCAACGTCTGATTCGCGCCTAAATTTCCCGCTGCGTTGATTCGGATCGCGGCGACCGGATTGACGATGATCGGGCCGGTGCCGGCCCGAGCCGTGTCGCTCGGGACGAAGTTTTGTCCGGGGTAACGGATTTCATCAGGACCGCGCGTTCCGAAAAGCAACGTACCGGCATTAATGACCGTGCCGCCGGAATAGGTATTTCCGGCATTATTGATGAACAGAGTACTACCGCCGGCTTTGTTGAGCGAAGTCGCTCCGCGGGCGCCGTCGACGATGAGGCCGTCGAGCAGCAATTCATTGGTATTCGTAACGAGCGCATGGTCTTCAAGAGTCGTCGTGCCGCGGAAGATCGGCACGATCGTGTTCGCGTTCGCGACGGTGAAGTTGTTCTCGTAGAGGGTCAGGTTGTTGAAGAGGATATTCTTGTTCGCCCCGGCTCCGCCCAGAATCGCCGTTGTCGGCAGGGCGGTGCTTAGCGTGCTGTTGCCGTCGCGCACCGTCAGGCTGAGCCCGTAATCGATCGACTGCTGTGAGGTGGTGGTATCTCCTTCCGTACGAACGTTGAGCGTACCGCCACGTAGCGTCACCGAAGCGCTGCTGTTGAGCGAATGGGTGACTTGATAGGGAGCGCCACGGAAGATATCGGCCTGCGAACCGCCCGTTCCGTCGGCAACGATGATTTCCAGGGTGCCGCCGTCGACGAGAACCGTGCCAATGTCGTTGGCGAAATCGCCACGTGTATTATTGAGCACCAGGGCGCCCGCGCCGACTTTTTGCAAGGTACCCGCAGAAGCGAGGATTTGCCCCGTAAAGGTACCGCCCGTACCGCCGCGGCCGACTTCCAGCGTCGCAGTTCCGACATTGATCGTAGAACCGAAGCTGCCGGTGAGGCCGTCGATACGCTGGTTATTGTCGTTCAGAGTTAACGTGCCTTCCGCACCCAGCAACACCGTGCTGCCGCGGATCGCCCCGATATTGGTCCATACGGGCAGGGCGTTGGCGACCGTCAGGCTGAGCGTGCCCTGATTCACCTGCGTGGCGCCCTTGTAGGTATTCAAAGCTCCGAGTTCCAAAGTCCCGGCGCCAAATTTCGTAATGCCGTTCTGAGCTCCGGTGACGGTCGTGTTATTAGCAACGCCGGCAATCACGGAATTGATACTAGAGGTCGCAGCACTATCGACGTAGATGAGCGTTTCGCTGAGGCCGTTGTAGATTGTTCCAGCGCCGCTGATATCGGCGCCCGCATTGAGAATGAGTCCGCCGAATGCCGAGGCGGTGAGCGAATCGCCGATCGTCAGGCGATTGGTCCCCAATGCGAGATTGCCGTCGAGTCGCAAGGCGTATGCCGCGCGGTTGGCCGTGAGCGTCGTGCCGCCGGCATCACTGACGATCGAGGTCGAGTTGCTCGCTCCGTCGATCGTGGAAAAGCCGTAGGTTGCATTGATGACGTTGTTGGAGCCGTCGAGGGCCACGAAGTTACCGGAGCGGTCGGCGTCGCTTGTCGCTTTCACCAGCCAAGGATTCAAGATGCCGGTGGAGACGCCACCGCTGACGGCCAAGGTCGGAGCAGTGAGAATGGTCAGCGATTCATCGCCGTTGCCTCGGAACGGAATGTAGACCCCGGTTCCTTGGCCCGCCCGAGCCAGCGTGCCGACCGTCAGGTTCGTGGTGAATGCATCCGTGAGCGTCGTGAAATCTTTAACGACGAGGTTGCCGCCCCCGATGCTCGTGCCGGCACCGCCGAGCGTCAAGCTTCCGGTAGTCCGCGCCGTGGTGCTGTTGGCAACGAGCCCGGAGAATTGCAACGTGCCGCCCGCCAGGACAAACGCGTTGTTGTTGCCGAAGGGACTACCGGCCACACTTTGGCCGAGCCCTTCGAGTATGCCGCGATTGACCGTAACGATGGCATTGACCGTGGTGTTGCCGGTCCCGGAGGCGGGGCCGTTCAGAATCACGGTGCCGAAGCCTTCCTTGATGATATCTCCGCTGCCAGCCGTGGTGGTGCCGGTTACCAGTCCGCTAAACGTCACGGGCCCGCCGGTTTCGGCGATGAACACGTTGTCACCGGTGGCGTTGATGGTAATCAGGCCGCTGAATTCCTTGGCTCCGCTGCCGATGCCGCCGATGATTTTAATACTCGTGCCGGAAGTGGTAATGTCGCGGGCAAAGGTCGTGGCTGCGCCGTCTAGGATAAAGCGAGACAGGCTATTGGCCGACATGTTGACCACACCGCCGGCAGTACCGATCGCGGCATTATTCGTGAGAATCAGCGAACCGGCCTGCACGTCGACGGTGCCTTGGAACTCGGGGCTAGCAGCGGTGAGCGTAACGCGATTGGTGCCGGCTTTCGTGAAGTTGAAGATGCCGCCCAGGTCGGTTAGTCCGCCGGCAAGTTCCACAGGCGCTGAGGTGTTGGTGAACGTGAAATTCCCGCGGATGACGAACGGATCATTGATCTTCAAGCCGTAGCCGTGTTGGCCGGTGACGGTAAGCGCCGTGGCTGCGGTACCGCCGAAGCCGCCGTCATAAGCTTGGAACGTCAGGACGCCGTTGTTGCCGCCGGCCGGGGCGATACGATCGACGTTGACCGTGCCGGTCGCCGAACCGCTGAGCGTGCCAAAATCAAACGTGGCGTTGCCGTTATTGCGCAAGTCCAACGTACCGGCGGTAATGATCACGCCGCTTCCGGCATTGCCGGCCGCGCCGGTGTTGGCGAGTACTAATGTGCCGGCCGTGACGAGCGTGGTTCCGGAATAGGTGTTATTCGACGTCAGGATCAAAGTACCCGCACCGGCCTTAGAGAAGATCGGGACGCCCGATCCCGCGGTCGACTGCACGACCCCTTGAAGCGTTACCATATCACCGGCATCCGTAACGGTGATTTGCGGAACTGTCGTGGCATCGGGTCCGGCCAAGCCGGTGAGAGTCGTGGTTCCCGTGACGATAACTTCTCCGGCATTGAACGGATTGATCGTCAAGGTTCGAGTCTGACCGGTCAGCGTGAGATTGCCGATTGTCACCCGATTCGTCTGGCTACCGCCCCATAGGTCGAGCGTAATCGTCGAGTCGAACATTGCATTGATGTTGCGAGAACCGTATTCCGTGTCAATGGAACCGTGAATTCCCGTGGTGCGAAGATTGAGCGTGCCGCCGTTGAGCGTGATGCCGTTGGCAGCGTCTCCGAGAGCACTGTTCTTCGTAACGGTCAGCGTGCCGCCGTTATTTACACTGATGCCGCCGACGAAATCCTGTGCGGCATCGATGATCACGGTGCCGGTCAGGTTGCTAATGGCGAACTGATTTCGCGAGCCGATCAACAGACCATTGTTGCCCGTCAAAGCGTTGGCGCCCGTGACGCGCAGCACGCCGCCGCCCGCACCGAGCCGATAAGTATTGTCCTTGCCCGCCGAGAGTGTCGTGCCGCTGAAGACGCCGTTGAAGTTCGTGGCTCCAAGCCAGATCTCGGCGTTAGGATATGCCGATACCGCGCCCGACATGAAGTCTGTCGTGAAGTTCGTCGAACCGTCTAAAAGCACGGCTACCGGGTTGATGTCGGGGCTGACGATGCGGATGCTGCCGAGGCCGGAACCGGTCGTGGCGAAGCCGATCGTGGCGGCAGCGCCGTCGAAGCCTCGGCCGAACGCGATCATCGGAGCGCCCGTCGTGAAATTATTGTTGAGAGCGACGATTTGATTGCTGCCGACGTTGACGGGATTGGTTAGACGCAAGATCGTGGCGTTGGCCGCCAGGGCTGGGCTCACAATGATGTCGTTGCCGGCCGTGTTGCTGCCGAGCGTCGCCGTGCCTTGCAGCAAAATGCTGCCGTTGTTAATCGTGGTCTCCGAAGTTCCGGTGATCGTGCCCGACACGTAGAGAATACCGGCGTCCGTCTTGGTCAGACGACCCACGCCCAGATTGAGCGTGCCGCTGAGCAATGCATTCCCGGCTCCACCGATCGTGAGATCGTAGTTATTGCCGGTAATCGTGCCGGAGAGCCGCAAGACGTTGGCGTCGGAGTTGATGCGCGAGGGAGCGGTCAGCGTGATCGGGCCGCTGTAGGTGTTGAAGCCTTGAATGTTGCGCAGCGAACCTTGTGTGACGGTGCCGGCCAAGGTGAGCGGCTCCGCAACGTTGAGGGCCGTGAGGTTGCCGCCGCCGATTTCCAAGCTGCCGCCGGTGAGAACCGTGGTGACGTTTGTCGTGGTTCCCAGCGCGTTGTTGTTTTCCAAACGAAGACCGCCGTTGCCGCCTGTGACGATGACGGGAGCGTCAATGCGGCCCGCGGCCGAGTTGCCGAGCACCAAGCTCATCACGCCGGCACCGAGCTTATTAAAGGCCGCGCCGCCGGAGAGGGAGAGGGTGTTGTAGAAGTTGGTTTGCGCCGAGGCAAAAGTAACCGCGCGATCGACCGAGCCGAGATCGACCGTACCCGTCAGGTTGAGGATGCCCGTCCCGGTGGTATCTCCGAATGTCACACCGTTGCCGCCGATCACAATGTTGTTGTTGATCGTGCGGGCCGTAGCACTATCGGACGCCAGCGTGCCTGCATTCAGATTTAGCGTTCCAGCGCCGACCGGGCCGCTGACGATCCCCTGCAAGTTCGTACCGCCGCCAAGCACCGAACTCGTGCCAAGGCGCAGAGTTCCGGCATTGAGGAAGGTGTTGCCGGTGAACGTATTGGTGCCGGTGAGGATCAAAACTCCGGTGCCCGCCTTGGTTAGGGAAACCGCGCCGGAGCCGTTGTTGATGATGGGTGCACTTATGGTACTCAGGTTTGCGGCAACAGCCGAGAAGGCGTGAATGATGAGTTCACCGGCAGCGTTCGCGCCCGTTCCGGCCGTCAGCCCGCCGCCCGCCGTAGCGCTAACCGTCGCAGTGGCCGCCGCACCGCTCGGATTGAGGATAATACCGCCGCTTTCGACTCGTAGCGTATTGCCTGCGAGGGCGATCGCCAAAGCAGTTGCGGGCACGTATTTCAACGAGTTGATCTGGCGCGAACCGGTCAGAGCGATGGCCGCAGTTTGGCTTTGATTCTCCGTCGCGGCCCAAACGGTCTCCGCCGTCGTCGCATAAGCTGCAAACGCTTTCAGACTCGTAACACCGGTGGCGTTGTAGGTGGCAAAGTCTGCGGCGTTGACGAGTGCATACGGGATTATGTTGTCATCCAACGTCGGCGCCTGAGTGAACACGATCGTGTTGCGGGCATCAGTTCCCAGCCCGGTACCGGCAAAGTTTGCCGTGGCTCCGGGACTTCGCACGAGCGCGGCAACGGCACCAGGATCCGTAAATGTCAGCGTCGACGTCTGCGCTGCCGCGGCTTGCGATGCATTGACGGTCGTGAGACCCCGGCTGAATGTCAGCACACCCAGTGTTTCACTATAATTTGTCGCAGCTACGGCAGTATTCGAGAATGTGAGCGTTCCGCCTTGCGAGCTAATGGGGGACGCATCGACGATACGATTAGCCACGTTGTTGGCGGCGCTGGTGTTTTCGAGAGTGAGCGTCGTTCCTTGAGATAGCGTGATACCCGTCGTCGCGGTCAACGCGCCGGTTGCATTAAGACGCAACTCGCCCCCCAGAGAACCGCTGATGTACCCGGCATTAATCAAGGTCGTTCCGGCATAGCTGTTGGTCGCCGAAGTCAAATCCATACGACCGCCGCCTGCCTTGATCAGGCTACCATTCGTGATGGCACCCGAGAGCAAAGCATCAATGGTGGCCGTGCCGTCGGCGTAGATGGTTTGAGACGCGCCGGCCAAGTCGATCGGGTTGGCGAAGGTCGTAGTTTCGCCCGCTGCGGCGGCGTTTAAGCCGAGCAGGAATACGGAACCGGACGGGACGAAGCCGCCGGAGCCGAACGTCACCCCCGCGGCCGCTCCGCCCAGGTTGAAGGATCGAGCGGCGCTACTTGCGCTGAAACCACCGCTGCCGGTGAACTGAATCTGGTTCGCGCCGGTGCCGAGAGCGTTGGTGAAGTTCGCCGCAACCGTGGTTACCGTGGCGCCACCGCTGACGACGATATTGCTGTTGGCGGAAATCGCGGCGGCGACGTTATAGCGCAGGACACCGCCGATGTTGTAGATGCCGCCCGTGGTGCTCGTCACCGCACCGGTGATGCTCGTCGCACCAGTTTGAGTATTCGTCCCGCCGAGAGAAAGAATACCGGAACCGGTTTTGGTCACGGTTTGAGCGCCGGACAAGTTCAAGTTGTAGGCGCCTGTCGACCCGGTCGCAATCGGGTTGATCCCGTCGAATCCCGCGACGCCGTTCACCGTGAGCACGCCCGTCGTGCCGGAGATCGTGCCGCCGTTGAACACCAATCGATTCAAGGTTTGCGTGAACGTAGCGGCGTTGAACGTGCCGCCGCCCATAAACAGATTGGAGGTTGCGGCAATTTGATCGTTTGCGCCCAAGTTGACGGCACCTGCCGTGACAGCAAGATCCGTATTCACCGCCGCTCCGGATCCGAGCGTTAGTGCTCCGGCTCCATTCATCAAAAGCGTGCCGGTGCCCCCCACCGTGCCTGCGTAGGTGGTAGTGAAGGTGCTTGCGGGCGCGATCGCCCCGCCGATCGGCCCCGTCGTAATGCCGCGGTTCGCGCTTAATGCAAAGCTGGCTCCAGTCGCGATCGTACCGCCGTTCAAGAAAAAGAAGTCGGCGACCGCAGCTCCCGGTGCGGCACCGAAATTCGTATCTGCAGCGGGAGCCGTGACGGTTCCGGCGTTGATAATGAAACTGCCCGTGTGGGCATTGGACAAGTTCCCCAAGTTCAACGTTCCGGCGCCATCCTTGACGATGTTGCCGATGTTTGCCCCGAGCGCGACGGTCGACAACGTCGTGCCGTTTGCTCCGCCGATGAAGAGGGTCGTATTTGCGGCCGCGGCATTGATGCCGCCCGAAAACGTCGTGGTATTGGTGTCGACATTGATGCGAGCTTGCCCGTTCAGGGTGATCGCTCCCGTTAACGTCTGGGCAAACGCGCCGGATGGGTTCACCCGAAGGGCTCCGGAATTCGGCGCACCGTTGCCTTGATTGCCGAATCCGCTGATCGTGAGCAGTTCCGCGAAGGTTGTCGTGGCAATGCCGGGGTTGTAGTACAACGCCGCTCCGTCGGCGACCACGGTTTGGTTGCCGGCGCCTGAGGCACCAAGACCGGCGACTAGATTGGCCGCTGTGGCGCCGGTGATACGGATTTCGCCGTCGTTGATGTTGGTGATGCCGGTGTATGTACTCACGCCGGTCGGCGCGAGGAACAACACGCGATCGCCCGTCTTGTTGATCGTAGCGCTTCCGGCAGTCGCACCGCCGAGGATGGGAGCGGCGATTTGAAAGCCCTGCGTGTCGACGTCCGCCTGGGCGTTGTCGCTACCGACGAAGATCGTATGGGCCCCCGCGCTGAGAGAAAGCGCACCGGTGCCGGCGGCGGTGATTGAGAGATTCGCGGCCAAATTGCCGGTAGCATTGCGCGCGTTTACGGCCGCAATATCGCCGTTGAGCGCGAAAGTGACGCCCGTCGCAATGTTAACGGTCGCCGCGCTCGCCGTGGTCGTCGTAAAATAAAGCCCGTTGACCGTTTCGCCGAAGTTGACGTTGAGCACCGCGCCTGAGCCTGCGGTCGGCCATTGAATTGCCGAAAGGGTTACGGAGGCTGCGTCATTGATTTGATCCGCCGCCAACAACGTGACGGTAGGACGGCCGGCATTGTTGTTCGAGCCGTCGTAACTGTTGGTCGGCTGGCCGTTGATGACTAAGCCCGCCGCACCGACGGCATCAAACCCGGCGTTCTTGTTCAATTGCAAAACGCCCGCACCGACGTACATCTTAGCGGTGTTGCTGGCGCCGCCGGTGAGGTTGATTGGAGCGGACGACGCGGCGCCGTAGACGCCGGCAACATACAACGTGCCGTTCGTAATCGCTCCGCTGAGAGTTGCAGTGTTGGCGGCAGTTGTGTTGCGATTGGAAACGACACGCGTCGCCCCTCCGAGATCCAACCCGTTGACGAATGTGAGCAAGCTGCTGGCCGGAGCGACGGCACTATTCAGCACGAACACAGTCGGATTGAAATCGGCGCTTCCCCAGTTGACCGTAGCACCCGCTCCGCCAAGGTTGACGCTTACCGTCGCACCGTTGGCGCTGAAACCGGAGAAGCCGCCGTTGCCGGAAAGCACTTGAAGCGTCGACGCGCCGAGCCCTCGGGTGAATGATGCCGTGCCGGTTTCCAGCACGCCGCCGTTGAGAATCAAGGCGGAAGCGGCAGGCAGTCCGGCCGTGTCGTTGGCGCGGAGCACGCCGCCGTTGACGTTGGTGGCACCGGTGTAGGCATTGGCTCCGGTGAGCACTAAGACGCCGTCGTTGATTTTGGTAAGCGTTCGGCCGGCGGCGTCCTCGGTAATGATCCCGGGAATCGTCAGCACGTTTGCAGCGGCGCCGTTGGTGTCGAACGTGGCGCCTCCCGCGTTGACGGTGATCCCTTGATTTGCGGCGAGCGAAACCGCGCCCGCAGTACCGGGCGCATAGCGGAGAATACCGCCGTTGAATGAGATTTGATCTGCGGTTGCCGCTCCCGGAACCGCGCCCAAGGCCGTTCCCGCGAGTGCGGCGGTCGTCGGGGCCAGCGACAAGATACCGCCGTTGATCGCCACCTTGCCCGTGAATGTGTTGGCAGCCGTCGGAGCCAGGGTCACAAGACCGTTACCCGTCTTGGTGAGGGCGGTCGTCGCCGCGCCGCCGAGGATCGCGGAGATGGTGCCGTTTTGAGCGTCGATCGTGCTGGTGACGGTCAAAACACCGGTGGTGCTGCTCACCGTACCGCCAAGCAACTGCAAGCTTGCGACGGTGTCGTTAAAGGCCCCTAGGCCCAAAGTGCCGGCGAGCACCGTGACGGGTGCGCCGGTGTCCGCAATCTGATTGGAGGCCAATTCAGTGACCGCGGCCGAAGAGCCGTTCACGAAGAGCGCCCCGTTGATCACATTCGTTCCGTTGAGATTGAGCGTTCCGTCCCGAACTACCGTGGCGCTCGCGGAAGAATTACTGCCGGTGAGAGCAATAATGTTTCCGGCAGCTCCGGTGGAAATGGTGAGCGGGCCGGAGCCGGTGAAGGCGCCGCCGTAGGTGAGCGTGAACCCCGAGCCTGCGGAAAGAGTGCCGCCCAACGCGCCCAGCGTAATCGAACGGTTGGTATTTAAAGTGAATGACGCGCCGGCATTTAAGGTGCCGCCGTTGAGCGTGATGTTCGCGGTCGGCGCACCGGGCACGGCACCGAAGGCCGTGTCGACAAGTGCCGTCAAGGTGCCTGCGTTAATCGCGGTGCCGCCGTCGTAAGTGTTCACGGTGGCAGCAGTACCCAAGGTCAGCGTTCCGGCCGTTGACTTGACGAGCGATACGCCCGTTCCCGCCAGAACCGTATTCACGCCGATAGAACCGGAGCGGAGATCAAAGCTACCGGCCGAAAGTGTAAGTATGGCCGCCCCCGAGGAGGCGATGGCGCCGGCATCCATGCGGAAGGCGGCAACTTGCTCACTGGCGTTGAGATTGAAAGTTCCCGAAGTCAACGTGAGCGAGGCGGTGTTGATGATCTGATCCGCGGCAGCCAACGTGAGAGTGCCGCCGTTGACGACGACATTGCCGGCCAGGGCGTTGACGCCGGCCGTTTTACCGAGCGAGAGCACGCCGGCGCTGACCCTTGTCGTGCCGGTGAAGGTGTTTGCGGACGTGCCGGTCAGCGAGAGAGTCCCAGCCCCGACTTTCGTGATTCCAAACACTCCGCCGCCTACGGCACCGGAGAGCGTTAACGCGCCGGCACCGCCGATGTTTACGTCGGAACCGAGAGTGACAGCTCCGCCGAAGGCTCCTCCCGCTCCAGTGCCGGTCAACGCTCCGGTAGCGTTAATTCCCGTGCCGCTCACCGCCAAGGCGGGCGTGCCGGTGACCGCAACGGCGTTGATGTCGAGCACGCCGCCGGAATTGACCGTGATGCCGGACGTGGCGCCCAAGCCCCCTGCGGCCCCGACGCTAAGCGTGGCACCGGAAGCGACGAGCGTCGCACCAGTGTAGGAAGCAGTCGAGTTCAAGTTGAGAACACCGCCGTTAACCGTCACACCGCCGCCGGTGCTGCCGAACGTGTGCGTCGCGGTGTTGAGCGTGAGGGTTCCAGGACCGGCTTTAATCAGCCCCATGGCCGTATTCGTATTGGACACAATGCCGGAGAGCACGACGGCGTTTGCCGCGGGATTCAAAACGGTGATGGTGCGATCGGCGGCTCCCAAGCTGACGGTTCCCGACAGCGTGAAACCGTTCGTATTTCCCGCGCGCTGACCAAGAAATACATCGCCGCTCAAGGTGAGCGGGTTCGCAACGGTGAGGCTCGCGGCGGATGCGGCCAGCGTCGTGCCGCCGGCCATCGTTAAGGAACCGGTACCGAACGGTCCGTTCGTAATTGCTCCGGTCGTTCCGACATTGAAGACGAGCGTCCCGGCATTGAGAACCGTGTTGCCGGCATAGGTGTTTGCCGCGGTAACGCGCAGCGATCCGGTGCCTTCTTTGATGATTCCGCCGTTGGAGATAACTCCGCCGAGGATTTGCGTCTGCATTCCAGCCGTACCGTTATTCACCGTAATCGAGCGCACGGCACCGCCGAGATTCATCGTTCCAGAAAGGGTTAACGTTCCCGTACCGACCGTGGCTTCACCAAGAGTGAAGTCGCCGTTCACCGTAATCGGATTGCTATGAGTTCGCGAGACTCCGTCCGCGCTGGAAAGGGTGGTGCCGCCGGCGATGATGAGAGTATTAGTGCCCTGACCTAAGGAACCGCTAGGCGATGTGGTCGTCGCCAGGCCGAGCCGAAGAGTTCCGGCGTTCAAGGCAACGTTGCCCGTGTAAGTGCTGTTGCCGACCAAAGCCAGAATGCCGGCGCCGTTCTTGGTGATGGTCCCCGTGGTCGTGCCGATGATTCCAGCCTCGCGAATTAGCGCAGTCGCGCCGACGTCGTAAGTCAGCCCAAATGTGTTTCCGCCTACGGCTCCATAGAACTCCAACACGCCGTCGTCCGCCTGGATTTCCGCGGCAGCCGTTAGGGTGCGCGCTCCGAACAAGACGGTTCGCCCTGAAATATTGCGAATGGCGCCGTTGCTTCCTGCGCCGGCTCCGGCGAGCGTGATCGCCTCGGCGTTCATAATCGTGCCGCTCGTCGCTTCAAATGCCAACGTGCCGCCCGAGGCAATCGTGGTCGCGGCGGTCGAACCGAGAGCATTGGAACTCCGGGAGATGAGTTGCGCACCGTTGCTGATGCCGGTCGTGCCGGTGAAGAAGAAGTTGTCGCCGCTGAGAATCGTCGACCCTGCGCCGGAGAACGTCAAAGCCGTCGAACCGAGCAATTCCGCGGAGACATTCAAGGTTCTGCTCGCGCCGACATTCCACGTTTGGGCGCCGACTATGGCCAAATCTCGCATCGACAGATTGAGATCCTGAGTCGCAGCCGACATGTCGATCGCATTGGTAAGACCCGTTCCGAACAGACTCAGCGTGCTCGACGAACCGGTGATCGTAATTGAGCCGCCCGGGTTCGTAAGTATGGTACCGCGAATCGACTGATTGCCGTTGAGATCGAACGTCAGAGGAGTCGTAACCGTGCTATTGAAAGAAATCACGTCGGCTCCGGTCGGCACAACGCCTAGCGTCCAACTCGTCGGATCACCGAAGTCGTTCGTGTTGTCTGCCTTGATGATCGTCGCGGCCTGAAGCGACGTCGCCGGAATGATCATGCCGACGATGGCGGCGGCCGAAACGGCACGGCGCAGGAATCCAAACACGAAGCCGCGACGGCGCCCTGCGGACATCTCCAACCAAAAGCAAACAAAGCCGACGAAACGTTGGGGAACTTCGCCCACGATAACAATCAATCGACGGGTTCTTGCGGGAATCGCAAGCACGGCAGAGCGGATCTTCGGAATGCCGCGACGAATGAGTTGCGATATGACGACGGCGACATACACGATTGCCAACAGTTGCTTCACGATTTCGCAGCGCAGCGCCTCGCCCAGCTTCCGCCAGGACAGGCCGAAGCCGACCGAGTATCCGTCTTTGCGGTATTTGCCGATCATGAAAAACACGGTCGCCACAAAGCCGAACATCACGGCCGCCATCCCATAGAAACCGGATTCGGGCACGGCATTTTGGGCGCTAACTTCGACGACTTCAGCTGCGGTTTCCCGACCGGTCGCGCGTGCGTCCAATGCCTGCAAATTCACATTATCGATGACGGAATTGGCAGGAACTGCGAGCATGCGTTCCTGGGGTCTTAAAGCAACTTGTGTTGAAACTACGGGCGAGTTCGCAGGACTCGTCGTGAAGTTCGGCGCAAGTAACGCCGAATATCGATGCGTCTTGACGACGTCCGCCTTTACGCTGGAGCCGCGAGCGATCTCGGCGCTCACCAAGCAGAGCATCGCCGATATGCCTAGCGCGCGCGAAAACTGCAGCAGCAGCATCGAATCGCGACAGTTCGTGGAAATGCAACCTATTCGGCGTTGCCGCCAAGTAAGGCGTTTCTGAATCATATTCTCACCCGGAAAAATTCCGACTTCCGCCGGGGGATGCGAGAAATTCGCCCCCCCATCGTCATTTGAAATCCAACAACTTGCGTCGCGCGCCCGCTGCTCTCGCCCGCTGTTCGCGAAATCGCCAACTGGAAAATGTTGCGATTGCGCACGTCAATTTGTCGGCAAGAACGCCGAAAAGAAGTCTGACAGGTGCTCGTTAGCGCCTGACAAACGCGGAATAACGGCTGCGAATGCGCCGAGTACTCCGCCAAATTGACCAATTTAGTGCGAAACATGGAGAAACAATGCGGCCTGGGCAGGGCGACAGCTTGACGCATCGAGGATAAGCCAGCAGCCGCATGTCGCAAGCACTTATTTAGAAAAAAATAGTAAAGAATGCCTGCCGTCGTCATGGCTGTGCTGAATCGCACGGACACCCACACCACATGGGGGGCAGGATAAGGCTCTGTGAAGCCTCGCATCAGCGAAGCCGATCCCCAATCGAACTGCGACAGCTAACCGCGAAATCGCGACTCATCCAGCGATTATCGGAGGCCGATCGTCCATGATCGTCGTTACGGCCGGCGAGTAGAACTCTTCCGCCCTTTCAGTCTCACGGCGGGCATGCTCTTCGCTTTGAACCCAGCAGCGGTCTTCGACGCCCGCGCGGTTCAGAAGTACTTTCTCGACCTATTTCCCATCTCGATGCTGACGCGTTACTTGTCAGCGTTCCCCAACAAGGCGCTTTGAACGCCGTCGTGCGGCACCGAGGGATAGGCCTGTGCGCCGGCCTGCAAGTACGGAAAGCGTTAGCGTCAGACACGCGGCCATATATTTGCGGTTGCCCGACGCCGCACGTGCGGCGACTTTAACCGAGGACACTCGCGATTTCCTCTCCCGCTTAATCTTCACCGAGCTCTCCAACCGTCTTTTCTCAATTGGAACATTCGGAGCCAGTCGTTGGTAAGGCGTTCACCCAATCCAGCTGTCCATCGAACAAACGTCCCCAGTTGCGATCGGCGGTGCCAACTTCGTCCTTCACAACCCAGTTCTCGTTCGTTCAGCGCAAAAAGCAGGGGGCGGATGATCTCATCCGCCCCCTGCCAAAAATTCTTTTCTGCCTATCAATCCAGCAGCAACTAGTTGTTGCCGTCCGGGGTCGTCGCTGCCGGCTTATCGGCGGGCTTCTCCGCCGGCTTCTTTTCGTTCGAACCAGTCGTGGCCGGCGGCGGCGTCACCGCCGGAACCGTCGATGCGGCGCGAGGAGGAACGATGCCCCCCATGCCTTCAAACAAACGCTCGGCTTCCTTGCGATACTTGAAAGCACCGCCGGTCTTGACGACGTTCTCCAGCAATTGCTTCGCACGACCCAGGGCTTGCGGGAACTGTGCCGAAGGCAAGGCCGCATACGTCTTAGCCATGTAGAAAGCGGTGTCGGCCGAGATTTCCATGTTCTGTTGCTGCTCGAAAGCGGCAAAGATTTGGGCGGCTTCACCGAGCTTGCCGGTGTTGAAATAGCACCAAGCGAGCGTGGCCAAGGCCACCGGCGACTTCGGGTTCAAGCGAGCGCTCAATTCGGCGACCTGCACCGCCTTAGCTTGCTTCACGGGATCCGGCTTGCCGTCGGCGCCTTTAGCTTCGATCAACGTCAAAGCCAGGTAGTTGGCCGCGAAGAAGTCCTGAGGAGCATCTTGGTGCATCGCGGTGAAATCGGCTTCGGCCTTGTCGTAGTTGTTGGCGAAGTAGTACAGCACCGCCGTGAGCTGCTTCAGGGCAGGGGAGTCCTTGTCGATCGCCGTAGCCTTATTGGCATATTCGGTGGCCTTTTCAAATTCGCCCTGACCGAGGTACCACTGCGACAACGTCGAATAGACGCGGCTCCCTTCCTTCTTGTTCTTGTCCGACGTGAACTCGGCCGACTTGCTGTCGATCAACTTGATCTCGTCGCGGGCCTTGTCAATGTTGCCGGTCGCCGTTTGCAGTTCGATCAGCGCCAGCTCCGTCGGCGGAACCGACGGTAGTTCGTCCTTGCCCTTCAGCGCATCAGCCGCAAACTTATAGGCCTCGTCGAATCCAATCCGGGCCTCCGCCAAGTTCTTCGCCGACTTCGGATCCTGCAAGAACGTGATCCGAGCCTTGCGATACAAAGCGGCAGGATCCTTCCCGTCCAAAGCGAGCCAAGCGTCAACTTCGCTCAGGCCGCGGCTCCAGTTTTGACGTTGCTCACAAATGCTGACCCGTCCGCCGTAAACGTTCTTAAGAAATGTTTCCTTCTGCTTGGCGGTCCACTCCGGCGCCGACGGAAGATTGGCAAGTTCCGCCGCACGAGTGAAATGCAACTCGGCATCGGCCAAGCGGCCTTCGAGCAACGCAAGGTTGCCGAAGATCATGTACGCTTCCGGCGAGGCCGGATCTTTGTCGACGGCCTGATCCAAAAATTGCCGGCCGACCTTCACGAGTTTTTCATCGTTGACGGCAAAACAGAGACGAGCCAAATAGACGGGTGCCGGCGAAAGGGAAGAGTCGATCTTGCGAGCCTCTTCAAACTTGGCGCGAGCTACGTCCGCGTTGCCGGCTCGAAATGCCGTGATGGCGTCGGCAAAAGCCGTGCGCAGTTTTCCAATGTTTTCCGCCTTGGTTTGGGCGTCCGCGTCGCCCGCAGCGACTTCCGGAACCTTGAGTTGATCCTTATCCATACCCAAGACTTGCGTGACGATATCGTCCGTAAGCACCTCGGAAGGAGTCGGGGTTGGCGCTTGCGCACTACCGACACTCGCCGTCAAAGCAGCCCACAGAAAGGCCGCGACGCAAATCGAGGCGCCGCAAGTCCAAGGCCGCAACGTCCACTTCATAATTCGATCTCCTGAACTCAAATTTGGATGTTCCACGCTATTTCAAAATGCGACGGCCAACACATTCCGGCTGCCGCGCACTCTGTTGCCAAAATCAAAATCGCGCACTGCGACGTAATTCATTCTCCGATGCTGCGTCTCGCCCAATGCGACGGCGAGGGACAACAGCACAAGTAGTAAATCAATGTAAAAACTTTGTGAATCAACGACGGCAACGTCGCGAACGTCGATGCCCAAGATTCAGAGACCTCTCCAAAATCACTCCCCACCGACAAGCCGCGTGTTCCGTTGTCGCGCCACGTCTGTGCGGTGAGGCGAAACTACTTGAGCGGTTCTCTGCGAGCGGCCGCGGCACGAGCCAACGCCAAGTGTGCCTCTGCGTTGTTTCGTTGCCCAATTTTGGCGTATGCCGACCCCAAGGTAGCGTGCAAACGAACGTCATCCGCCAAACGAACTGTCAGTGTAACATCGTTTTTTTTCGCAGCTACAGCTTTGTTCAATTCACTGACGGCTTCTGCGAATCTTTGAGACTGGAAGTTCGTTCTGCCTCGGATAAACAGTAAATCCGGATGATTCGGCCAAATCCTCAGGGCCGCATCGGACAACTGCGCGCCGACTGCGGCCGGTAGTGCGACGTACTTCCGATCAATCACCGCGAGTGCTACGTCGGCAATTACGGCAGGAGCGAGCGCATCATTTGATTTTCGAGCCAAGCCGTACTGCTGCTCGGCAATTTGGGGAAGCTGTCGACGTTCGGCGTCGTATCCGAGCAAGAACCGCACAGTACCGTTCTGTTCGAACTTCGGCGGCAGATCGGCCAGCATTTTGCGGGCAAGCTCGGCCTCCTTGGGCGTTCCTAGTAGCGCCTGAAGCAAGCGCGCAACAACCATCCCGTTTCCAGGATTGGCTTCAAAAGAAGCGCGAAGTGCCTGATAAGGCAGTTCGGGAGCACTGGGCATTCTGCGCTGGAATTCCATTGCTTGCGCGAAGTAAACGTTGCTGAGCTCTTGGTCCAGCCGCACGTCCGGCTTGCGGATGCGTCCCATCTGCAAAACATCAGCCGCTTCGGTAAGCTCCATCGCGGAGGCGAGGACGCGCGCCAACTCAACGCGGGTCTGCACGTCGGTAGGGTTCACGTCGATTTTCAGTTTCAACTCGGCGACAAGGTCACGTACGCTTTTCCGCGCAGACTCATAGTTCCCCTGGAGCGCAAGCAATGTACTCAAGCGGAGTTTGGGCTGAACTTCGTTGCCCCGATACTCCATGAAGTTTTTCTTCGCGCGTTCGATGAGTTCGTTCGCCGAGAGGCTTTTAGGAATCAGTCCGCCGGATTCCTGCATCAAGTAGGCTTGAAAATAGAGTTCGCCCAACTGACGGTAGACTTCATTGCGATCGACGTCATTACTCTTACTCGCGCTTTCTAAGTGCGCGACCGCGGTGTTGAAATCGTCCGGGCTTAACGGTCGCATCAAAATTTGTCGGGCCAACGAATAATGAGCCGGTCCGAAACCTACGGAGTCACGGGGGGCCAACTCCGACATGATCGCGGTTCCCCGATCCTCGTCGCCCAGTCCCGCGTAGAGCATTGCCAGGTTGTACCGAAACGATTTGTCCAACGGGCGCAACTGCGTTAGGCAACGAGAGAAAAACAGAGCGCGATCAAGCAGTTGCTTCTTGGCATCGACCTCCGTGATTTTGGCGGATTCCGCGTAAGCGTCCTGCATCTCCTCTTGATACGACGTTAGCAACTCATTGTCATTCGGGCGAAAGACGAATAGCACCGGAACGACGGCGATGGTCATCAAGAGCGCCGGAAGGCCGGCCCCCAGGTCGCGCAGCCGCATGAGTCGCGGCCATGTTGTGATCGCCCACCATAGCCACTGAAAGAAATGGGCAATTAAATAAAGGATCTGCCGCGGAAACCAAAGCAGCACATCGAGGACTAATCCACCGACCCCCTGACCGCCAAGTCTGCGGAACAAACGATCCGAGAAAACTCCGAGGCTGGCGGACACTTCATAAAAGGGGATGAGTACAAACGTTCGCCAAGCCCACATGATCCCGTAAATCGGGGACAGCAGGACCCACGTCAACCAAGCCACAATGCCGGAAGGTTTTCTCATCGCGCGTCCTCCGGATGTGCGCCGGGGAGTACGGCTTCCAATTGAGTGCGAAACCGAGCAAACAGTTGCCGCACGTCCTTCTCGTCTTGCTGCGTAAAGGGCGCATGATCCTGGAAGAACACTTGCAATTGGAACGCCTGGGTCTGCGAATTTCGATCGGAACCGGACGCCCCCAAAGTGGCAAGGCGTTCTCGATATGACTCAAAGCGACGTTTGAGTAGCTTAAATACGTTGACCTCCGGCGCAGGCAACGTCTCTAAACGTGTGTTGAAACACTGAAAAAACAGCAGGCCAAAATCGTTTTCGACGGGCTTACGAAGCTTCGAAACGACGCATTGCCCTCCATCTCCATACTTGGGCTTCGATATCGCGAAGCTTGAGAAGTCGACCAACTCACGCGAATCAAGCTTCCAACCACTATCGACATAGCAGCCCGTAAGCTCGTGCCAGCCCATATACGGGTAGTCAAGAGACACGATTAACTCGCGGGCGCCGTTGCGATAGCGCCAACTCTGCGAACGCGCTCCCCATTGCGAATCGGCGCGTCGCTGCGTTTGTTGAAAACTGTCGGGCACCAACTCCCAATTGCCCGACTTGGCGGGAGCAAAATCCTTGCTTAGGTCGTTCAATTGCGTGGGGGAGGCAATCGCCTCAGGAATGCGCAACTGAGGCAGCAACAACAGCGTGATGACCCCGGCGTAAAACAAAATCAATAGCGGCGACGCGAGCGGGGTAGCCGCCAAGTTCGGAAAACGGGTCGGCAACTTATACTGATCGACGTTTGAAGGCTTCAGTTCGTCAGGATCGACGCCGTCTCGACGGCCGAAGATTCCGTAGGGGAAGAAGAACCAAAGAAATCGTCCGCTGCTGTAAATCAAGCCGAGCGTCAACGCAAACAGCGCCATTCCCAAGGCGTCGTGCATCCAACCGGTATCGATCGGAATATCGAAGTTTGAATTGAAGTACGTAACAATCACGACGCGTGCCACGTTCACGACCCAGACCCACCACCATCCGACAATAAGCAGCAATAGTGAACGCCACCACGACATCCGCGACCAAAGCACAAAAAACAACGTACAAGCGGTGATTGAAAAGAGCGATTGAACACCGCTGCACGCCTCTTCGACGGCGTAGCGCTTTAACGGCGTCTCGACGACGTTGCCTTGCAAAATGTGGGGCTCGCCGATCAGGTGCAACAACACACTTGCCCGCGCCGCCGCGATCGACTGCAAGGATTGAACGAGCCGAACGTCGTAATCCATGGGAATGCGGATCATCAACCACAGCACGGCCCAAGCGGGAAGTACGGCCCAGGCGAACGACTTTCCGCCCCAGGCGTAACAGCAAGCGAGCAGCGCGAGTAACGCAGCGATTGCTCCCAACCAGGGAGAATCAAAGATCGCCGCGGTTTCCAGCGACAACCCGGCAATCAGGAACATGCCCGCCGACGTCCAACGAGACCCCGGCTCAAGTTGCCCCAAATACCAACCACGCGAGTGCACCAAGATCGCCGCAAAAACCGGTAGAGCCAGGATGTACTCGTACTGAGGCAATGAAAACAGGGAAGTGCAGTACTTCCAAATTGCAGGAAGATGCGCTACCGCCACGGAAATCAGCCCCAGCCCACCCAGCACGAGGTAGAAGGGACGCGTCGTTGACGATGGTACCTCGGCCGGAGGTGCTTCGAGAATTGCGGCGCCTGAACTCATACAGTCTCTCAAATTCGTCGCATTCAGAATACGTCCGAGGCGCGACACTCATTCCGTGGTCACCCGGCCTGCCGATGCGCGCAGGTTCTTCCGACGAAGCATAGCTTTCGCAAGTTCGAACATCGGAAACTAAATCGTACGGGTGCCCGGAAACAGCGTCAACGAAACAGCACGAGAATGCCGCCTCTATGCCCTGGATCAGTTAGACCGATTACGACGGATGCCCTGCCGGCTTCCACTCCTATCAACAGGACAGGACCCGAAAGTGTCGGCGGTGTCGGGGCTAGGAGGACTTTCCTTCAAATTGACGTTTTGCGCATTGAGTTTTTCGACCCCCGCAAAACGCTCATCGTCACGGTTGGGGCTTTCGCTCGTTTCTTGGAAGCCGCGTCGTGTTGCCGACGCACCTCACTATGTTGCTTAATCGCTACAAGCGGCCCGACTTTAGAGGGTCCTTCGCCAAACCTCAAGAAATCGGTAGCGACCTGGGGATAGCAGGTATAAACTTAGCTGGACAAGCATTTCCGTCGCAGTTTTGACCGCTTTTCGAAGATTCTCGCGACAAGACGCCGAGCTTAGCCCGTTGCTCGACTGTTCGTTGATGACGCACATGGCACATTGGTTGCTTGAGCATTGGTCGCGAACTATGTCCGCGAAGTTTCTCCCCGCGTTAGGCGTGCCATTGTTTCTTGAGACTGAGTTATTCGGAGTAATCCCGTGAGCGTTGGAGCCGATTGGAATTCGCAGGCCTCGCATCAGTATGCCACCGGCGAGCATTCGTCGATCGACGTACTGGCGATTTGCCGCCATCGCAAGTGGACGATCATTTTCTTCACCGCGATCGCGACGGGCTTAGGATATCTCTGGTACGTGAAATCGGAGCCGATCTACGAGACGTCGGCGCAGGTTCTCATTATCAAGCGACGCGGGGAAGCGAGCTCTCCGATCTCGTTGATGTCGGGGGAACTCGGCTATGAAGACAGTATGACCACGCATGCACAGGTCATTAAGTCGCCGGAGATCATTCGTCGTGCCGTCGCCAATCCTGACTTTGGCCTGCCCCAGCTGGAATCTTTCAAGGACGTCCCGCTGGAGCATATTCACTCGGTGATTATCGGTGACTTAGTTGCAGGCCGCGCCGGCGGACGCGAGGCTCCCGATTCTCAGGTTCTGCAACTCAATTACCGATCCAAGAACGGCCTCGACGCCAAGACGGTCGTCAAGGCGGTCTTGAAGAGCTATGAAGACTTCCTCGGTGAGACGTATCAAGACATCAATAATGAAACCATCTCCTTAATTACCGAAGCCAACGACAAGCTGACCAAGAAGCTTGAAGACGAGAATTTGAAGATTCAGGAGTACGAGAAGAGCGTCCCGGTCGAAGTATCGGCCTACCAAAGCGAAGAAGGCCTAACAAAAGCCGAGTTGGACCTCAAGCAAGCTTTCGAAGGATTGAAGGAGCTTGATGCGCGGAAGCTCGCCGTTAGCAGCTTGCTAGCCACCGTCGAGTCGGCTCAACAACAAGGGAAATCGGCCGAGGTATTGCTTCAACTCGTTGAAAAGAACTCGAGTTGGAAGGACAGTCGTTTCGAGCGCGACCGCTCCACGTCGCAGAACGAAATGTTCCCTCTGTTGCTAGCCCATCAAGAGGCGCTGGCGAAGTATGGTCCGAAGCACCCGAAGGTGCTCGAGATCGAATTGAAAATTAAGGCGGTTTCCGAGCACATCTCGTCCATCGAAACGAGTTCGGTCGATGCACTGCAACAAGAACAAATGAAGCCGGAGCAATTGCTGGCCAAGAATATCGAAACGCTACGACTTGAGATCGAGAACGCGGATCTCCAAAAGCAAGGCATGCTCGAGGGTATCGAGGTGTTGAAGAAAGAAGCGGTCTTCTTGAAGAAGTTTGCTTCGGAACTTCGAGCGTTGTATGAGAACCGCAAAAAGACGCAGGAACTTTTTGATTCCGTGCTCGCCAAGTTCAATCAAATTAGCTTGGTGCGGAATCACGGCGGTTTTGATACCAGGACGATCTGGCCTGCCGACGACATCTGGCAAGTTGAGCCGAAGATGTTTAAGTGTCTGTCGATTGGCGGGTTCGCCGGCTTCATGGTCGGTTTGGCGATCGCCTGCTTGGTCGACCTGGCGGACAAGAGCTACCGCAACGCCGAACAGGTCCGCCAAGAATTGGGCGCTCCTCTGCTTGGACATATTCCGGTGATCCCCGAACTCAAGCGCGCCAAACGCAATAAGCAGCCTACGGTCGGAATTTCCGAATCGTTGCTGGCGTTTCATAAACCTCGCAGCACGATCGCGGAAGCTTATCGCGCCGTCCGCACCGGCCTCAACTTCGGCATTCGCGGCGAAGGGCACCGCGTGATTCAAGTAACCAGCCCGGACCCCGGCGACGGCAAGAGCACGTTCACGGCAAACCTTGCCGTCAGCTTGGCCCAAACGGGAAAGCGGGTACTGCTTGCCGACGCCGACTTCCGTCGCCCTCGCGTCGCAAAAATCTTCGGCGTCGACCCCTCGTACGGTCTTTGCGGCGCCATCCAAGGCACCGCCGACGTTCACGAGGCCGTGTTGCCGAGCGGCGTTGAGAATTTGTGGCTCCTACCATCCGGCCCGCGTCCGGCGAATCCTTCGGAGTTGCTGGGGTCGCAGCGATTCCGCGAAATCATTGAGCAATTGCGGGAGGATTACGACTACGTTTTGATCGACACCCCGCCGGTGTTGGCCGTGACGGATCCGTGCGTGGTCGCGCCTCGCGTCGACGGCGTGGTACTGCTCATCCGAATTACCAAAGACGTACGCCCTCACGCTCGTCGGACCATGGAATCGCTTCACGAGTTGGGAGCAAACATTCTCGGTGTCGTCGTCAACGGCGTCGGCGGCGTTCGCCCCGGCACGGGCGACGTGTTCGGATCGCAATACGGCCACCGTTACGCGTACGAGTCGGGCTACTACGACTCCAACGCGTACGACTACGACGCATATCACCATTACTACACCGATGACGCGGAAGGCTCGCAAGAGAACTCCCGATCCGGTGTCGGCGATGGGCGTTAGCGCCGAAAAGCACATTGTCTGAGCGACATATCCAAGCTTCACTGCGGAAAGAAACTGGGCATCGACACTGCGCGCCAAATCGCGCACGCCACTCCAGGGGATCGCAAGTCGCTTGGAGGAATTGCACGTGTTAGCTCGTGCAATTCGCAAGGCGCATCCGGATGTCGTAGGCTAGACGTCGTAGTACGCGTGTCGCTCGAATCCGCATGAAGGGACATCGGCGCACGAGATTGAGTTGTGAATTGATCAGACATATTGCGATGACGCCTTCGCTACGACGGGCGTCGTTCGGAACGACACTATGCAACAGATGAATTTGTGGTTTCCGGCGGCCGCCAGCGTGATCGCATTTGCGATCGCTTTGGTGAGCGTTCCGGCGGTTCGCAAGTTTGCTCTGCGCATCGGATTGGTAGATCGCCCGGATCAACACCGGAAGATTCACGCTCGCGACGTGTCGCTCGGGGGCGGAGTTGCGATCGCGATCACCATGGGTGCAACCGCCGCGATTGCGTTTTTCTTTCCAAGCGTCACTCGCGATATCCTGAGCCGTAACCCGCGAGAGCTCGTCGGGATACTTGGCGGACTCGCGGTTGCTTTTTGCTTGGGACTGTGGGACGACGCGTTTCACATTCGCGCACGCTATAAGCTAATCGGCCAAATCGTTGCGGCGGGAATTGTGGCGATTTCGGGAATCGTCGTCGACAAGGTCGGCCTGGGAGTGGCGAACTGGGAATTGGGAATTCTTTCGGTCCCGGCCACGATTTTCTGGCTCGTGTTGTGCATGAATGCGCTCAACTTGATCGACGGCGCCGACGGGCTTGCGGCGACGATCAGCATCATTCTTTTCGCCACCATCGCCGCAATTGCTTTTACTCTGGAAAACGAAGTCACGGCCTTCGTCGCGTTGGCCATGTGCGGAGCGCTTTTAGGGTTCCTGTATTACAACTTTCCGCCGGCTTCGATTTTCTTGGGTGATTGCGGCAGCCTAACGATCGGACTGCTCGCCGGAAGTCTTGCTATCCACAGCTGCACCAAGGGGGCCGCCGCTTTGGCGATAACGGCTCCCATGGCCATGTGGATCATTCCGATCATGGACGTCGCCATGGCCGTTTTGCGACGTCGACTCACGGGACGCGGGCTGAGTACCACAGACCGCTTGCACCTACACCATTGCCTGCTGAATCGGGGGCTTACCAACAAACAATTGCTTGGGGCCGCGGCAACCATCGGTTGCGTGAGCGGTTTTGGCGCTTGGCTCACGATTCGATTCCATAATCAGTGGTTCGCGGTGCTCGTCGGCGGCGCAGTCGTCTTGTTTCTCGTCGGCAGTCGTTTATTCGGCCATGTCGAATTGCGACTTGCCGGCCATCATCTGTCAAGTTGGCGGCGCTCCATGTTCTCGCGAGGCGCAAGCGATGAGCGGCGAGGGTGGGGCGGACAAGTTCATTTGCAAGGCACTCGCCCTTGGGAAGATCTCTGGAGCCAGCTGATCGACGCGAGTGACACCTTAGGCGTCTGCCGACTTCGACTAGACCTTAATTTGCCTTGGCTCCATGAGGCATTTCATGCGACGTGGCAGTGCCCCACGTCTGAGGCTCAAAACAGACTGATACACGTCCAATTGCCGTTGCAAGTCGGGCGGCGCCCCATCGGCGTCCTAACAGTCGCCGGACATAGCGGCCCGGAGAATTCGGCATGGCTGATGAAGCTCGCGGATTTCCTGAACGACTTCCAAGAGCAGGTCCAACTCATCTATGAACGTTCGCAAAATCCTGATTCTAACGATTCGAGCGACTCCAAGGCCCTGAGCATCACGCCCGCATCACTGCCGCAGGCGACGGAAAGCACGTCGGCAGCGCAATAATCGGACTATGCTTGTGCGAGGTCGTCATCATTGAAATCTATTGGTGGAAGGCGATTCGTCTGAGACACGCGTCTGGTTGCTTCGGTACGAATGCCGCATGAGAGTCTGCCGCATTCGTGTGACGCGTCAAGAAATCGGCGCCCGAGCTCATCGACACGCTTTCCGAATCCTGACAAACGAAGTATTTGCCACGAGAAGATTAATTAAGAGCCGTGCGGGGACTCAACGTAGTCACCCAGGAGCACGGAGTGCGCGCGGACGCTTCCCCTAGCGCGAATCTTGTGCGTTTGTCGGCAGGCGACAAACGCGTGTCCAATGCATATCTGCCATTTAGCCAAATACTATCCGCCGGCGACCGGCGGGATTGAAAGCCATGTGCAAACGCTCGCGCGGGGTCAGGCGAATGCCGGACATCAAGTGACCGTTGTTTGCGTGAACCATTGCTCCGCAACGGGCGACGACGTTCGTGACCGATGGCGAGAAGGAGCACCGGCTATTGACGAACTCGATAAGGGAGTTCGAGTTATTCGCGCGCGGCGATCCGGCGCCCTTTCGAAATTGGATCTCTCGCCCGGCTTACGACGGGTGATCCGCGAGATTCAAATCAGCCGGTCGCCCGCCGACGTGATCCACCTCCATACGCCGAATGCCACAATGATGGTGGCTCTATTGGGAGTCGCCTCCGATACACCCCTCGTTATCACGCATCATAGCGACATCATTAAGCAAGTTTGGCTGGGAAAAGCATACGAGTTCCTCGAGCGCAGGCTTTTGAGGCGTGCGGCAACTATCCTTACGACAAGTCCACAATATGCAAACGGCTCGATGCAGTTGCAGGAGTTTCTGCAAAAAGTCCGCGCGCTCCCCCTTGGAATCGACTTGTCTCCGTATCTAAATCCTTCAACAAAAGCGCAGGCCTTTCAAAAATCTCTGCAGCAACAATTCGGCAATCCGCTTTGGCTCGCCGTTGGACGATTGGTCTATTACAAGGGGCTGACTACTGCGGTCGAGGCGCTCCGCGCGATGCCCGGGCATTTGGCAATCGTGGGCGATGGCCCGCTTCGCAGCCAATTGGAACGCCGATCCGTCGAGTTAGGCGTGGCCGATCGAGTCGCATTCCTCGGACACTTGGGAGCCGACGAGTTGATTGGCGCCTATCACGCGGCAACTGCCTTTTTGTTTCCAAGCAATGCGCGTAGTGAAGGATTTGGACTTGTTCAAGTCGAAGCCATGGCAAGCGGGTGCCCCGTCATCAACACGCGTATCCGTGACTCGGGCACTTCCTGGGTGAGTCGACACGAAGAATCCGGCCTCACGGTATCGCCGAATGCTCCCAACGAACTGGCGACGGCGGCGTTAAAGTTGCTCGACGACTCGCAACTTCGCAAGCAGTTGTCGGAGGGAGCTAAACGCCGTGCTTGCGAGCTTTTCGATCACCAAACGATGGCTCAGAGTTCAATCGACGTATATCAATCGGTACTTGCAAACGCAGCACGACGTATCGCGTGATGACGGTACTCCACATTTATTCGGGAAATCTTTACGGCGGGATCGAGGCGTACCTCGCAACTCTTGCACGGTTGAGAGACCTCGTTCCGGAGATGCATCCGGAATTCGCACTTTGCTTTGCAGGACGACTCCGAAACGAACTCCAAGAAGCGGGCGTACCTGTTTATGACCTTGGGAGCGTTCGCATGAGTCGGCCTTGGACCGTATTCAAGGCGCGTAGACGACTGCAAAGTATTCTTGCTCGTCGTCGACCGGACGCCGTCGTCGTGCATGGATCTTGGTCGCATGCCGTATTTGGGCCGGTTGTAAAACAATCAGGATGCAAATTAATACACGCCCTGCACGACGATTTGTCGCATCGGGGAATCTTCGATCGGATGGCCGCGAGGTGCTCGCCCAATGTCATCATTGCCAATAGCAAATTTACGTCACAAGCCGTTCGCGACCTTTTCCAAGCACCGGTGGAAGTGGTTTTTTACCCGGTTGCCCCTGTACCGGAAATTTCTCACGAGGTGCGCACACGTATTCGCGATAAGCACGAAACGTCCCCAGACTCAGTTGTTATCCTTCAAGCATGTCGTCTTGAGCGGTGGAAGGGGCAAAGCGTACTAATTCGAGCGCTAGCACGCCTCCATACCAATGAGCGGTGGGAACTTTGGCTCGTCGGGGGCCCCCAACGAAAGCACGAACAACAATACTTCGACGAGTTGCGGCAAATGGCGACCGATGCCGGCATATGTCATCGCGTGCGGTTCGTAGGGCAGAGTTCCGAGGTGCGAGAACTTATGGCCTCGGCGGACATTTATTGTCAGCCGAATACCGGTCCGGAGCCGTTCGGCATCGTATTCGTAGAAGCGCTCCTTGCCGGCCTCCCTATAATCACTGCAAGTATCGGCGGTGCCGCAGAGATCGTGGATGCAACATGCGGCGTTGCCGTCACGCCTGGAAGCGACGTCGAACTTGCTTCCATCCTGGAACAGCTGATTGAAGACCCAATTCGGCGTAGAATGCTCAGCCAAGGGGGCCCGGCCCGTGCGGAGTATCTTTGTGGGCCTAAGCGACAAATGCAACAACTGGCGGACGTAATTGAAGCTGTTTGATTCATTCGAACGGTTGGCACAACGTACGGATCGCTGCGCCGTGACCCTAACCATCGGTTGGAATTTGGGATTTCGAGGCGGTAATAAAAGTAACGAGATGCACTAAATGAATTCTCGATTACTTGAGCAGAGCGAAGCGGCTTCGATGCTGCCGCCACGGACTAGGCTCCAAAGCTCCGAGATCTGGCTATATCTGTTTCTGCTTACCCAGTTCGCCTGTCAATCTTTGTTGATGGTCGAGAGATTTGCAGGGAACGGTCGGACCGCGCTTCGCGCGGCGGCGTTCGCCGGCAGTCTATTAATGCTCGGATTGTTGCCCGGAAGAAATCAGCGGCCACATCCGGCACGAATAATTGCCCTGGGGTTGCTGGGCTTGATGGGATTGGGCTTACTTCATCCAAACGCCAATCCGATCTCGGGAATTGCCCATTGGCTCCTTAACATCGCGATATGGGCACCGCTGTTTTGGGTCGGCCGAATTAATGTCTCCGCGCGCGCATTCAAAACTGTTTTGATGTTGCTCTGGCTATTTAACGTAACGAGCGCCATCGTCGGAGTATTGCAAGTTTACTTTCCCGACCGATTCGCGCCGTCTGCTGAATTCGTGCGAATCTTAATGGGGACGTCTGCCGAAGGATTGCTTATCGAACGCGCCGACGGCGTGCGCGTTTGGCGCCCGTTCGGGCTCTCCGATACTCCGGGAGGAGCGGCCGTATCGGGATCGTTCGCCGTTGTCGTCGGCATATTCTTTCTGCTATCGCGGCCCAGTAGAGTTTTGAGGGCGCTGTCAGTCGTGGGAATATTCGCAGGTGTATTTTGCCTGTATGTTTGCGAACTTCGTTCCTTGATGGTCATCACGGTCGTCGGTGCGGGTGTTTTGGTTCTCCTTCAGCTTATGCAAGGCCGCATAAACCGCACCGTGGCGTCGCTGCTCATTCTTCCCCTGATTCTCGTGCTTGCGTTTAATTGGACGCGTTCTGTCGGAACGGAGCGCATCGAGAATCGCATGCGAACGCTTGCCGAAGGTTCCATGGCCAGCGTCTATTACAAGAATCGCGGTTACTTCGTTGAAACGACGATTACGGAAGAGCTACCGAGATATCCGTTGGGTTCCGGCCTAGGGCGCTACGGCATGATGTATCGCTACTTCGGCGATCCGACCCTGCCTCACTCTCACGAACTATGGGTTGAGGTTCAAATCACGGGATGGCTCTATGACGGAGGGCTTCCAATGGTGCTATTAGGCTATGGCGCCGTGTTGGCGGCCTGCATGACAACCTTTCGCTTCGCGACTTCGCGAAGAGTGACTCCCGCCATTGCCGAGTACGCGGCAGTGGTAACGGCTCTCAATGCCGGTTGGTTGGCCGCGACATTTAATTACCCGTTGTTCCTGAGCCCGACCGGACTCGTTTTTTGGCTGCTGAACGCCGCACTCTTCGCGGCAGCCAATTCCGCCGAGAGATCGACTCAAAGTCGAATAACTTCGGCGGAAAATTACAAAGCAGGCTCCTTCCGAGGCGCCGCACTTACGCAAACCTGAGCGGAACCTGAAACCGACTCGCATAATGACGATTTTCCGCGAACGATGTCCACGTTGATTGAGCATCGTGACAGCGCCGCAACGCCAACTCGTGCAAGAACCGAGCGAGCGGAGTTTCATCTATACTTGTTTCTATTGGTGCAGTTCGCCTGTCAATCGGCCTTGATGGCTGAACGATTCGCGGGCAACGGCCGAACGGCGCTTCGCGTCACGGCTTTCGCCAGTAGCTTGCTGATGCTGATATTGATTCCCGGACGTAGCGCACATGCACATCCGGCCCGACTATCGGCCTTGGCGACCCTTGCGCTGATGAGTTTGGGCTTGTTGCATCCCACTGCCAATCACCTCTCTGGAATCGCGCATTGGGTGCTCAATATTGCCATTTGGGCGCCTCTGTTTTGGATCGGCCGCGTATCGATTTCGTCCCGCACGCTCGGCAACACGCTTTTGCTGCTCTGGCTCTTCAATCTGGCCGGCTCCTTAGTCGGCGTGCTTCAAGTTTATTACCCGGAAAGGTTCGCCCCCTCGGCCGAATTTGTCCGAAGCATATCGGGCACTTCGGCCGACGGGTTGCTCATCGAACGTGCCGATGGAAAGCAAGTTTGGCGACCGTTCGGGCTTTCCGACACGCCGGGAGGCGCCGCCATCTCCGGTTCGTTCACCGTGCTAATGGGAGCGTTCCTCGTCTTATCCAAGTCGGGTACCGCACTCCGGATGTTGGCCGCCGCAGGAATTTTTGCCGGAGGCTTTTGTTTGTATGTTTGCGAACTCCGATCGCTGATGGTCGTCACCGTCGTGGGCGTAATCGTCCTAATCGTATTGCAACTCTTGCAAGGGCGCGTCACCCGCACGCTGGCGGCGCTGTTGATGCTTCCGATATTTGTGTTCGTCGCTTTTGCCTGGACACGGTCTGTGGGTACGGAACGCATCGAGAATCGCATGCGAACGCTCGCGGAAGACTCCATGGCGACCGTCTACTACAAGAACCGCGGCCATTTCGTGACCTACACGATTACCGACGAACTTCCCAAATATCCGCTCGGCGCGGGGCTTGGAAGATACGGAATGATGTATCGGTACTTCGGAGACAAGCGTTCGAGCAACTCATCGGCGATGTACGTCGAAGTCCAAATTACCGCGTGGCTTTATGACGGCGGATTGCCGCTGGTCTTACTCGCCTATTTCGCGCTGGTTATGGCGGGATACACGACGTTTCGCATCGCAGTTTCCAAACGAGTCTCCCCGCTTATCGCCGATTATGCGTCCGTGATTACCGCGCTCAACGCCGGTTGGATCGCCGCCACTTTTAGCAGCGCCTTGTTCGAAGGACCGACGGGAATGGTATTCTGGCTTCTCAACGGCGCCGTCTACTCGGCGGCATCTTGGGATGCCGCGAGGTTGACCAGGCAAAGTCCATCACACGGTTCGGCGGAAGTCAAACGCGGGATTCGACGCCAACTGCTCTCCGAGACACGGCCCCAGACAGCTTTATCGAGAACTGACAAATCCAGTCGGTAACGAATAACTCGACGCCTAAGCCGATCCCGATGCGTCCTGCCAACGTGCTGCGCTTCAAGACTACGCGATCGGAATATCGCTTGTACTGGTTCCTTGTCGTGCAGTTCGTCTGCCAAGCCGCGCTCATGATGGAGCGACTCGGTGGAATTCGCACGTTGCTTCGGGCCGTGGCATTTGCGAGCAGCCTGATCATGCTCGCACTGCTCACCGAAAAACCAAGCCGCCCCCACCCCGCCAAGCTCATTGCACTAGCCTTCCTCACGTTCATGGGCATGGGACTCGTGCATCCAAATGCCAATCATCTTTCAGGCATCGCCCATTGGTTGCTGAACATTGCGATTTGGGCGCCGCTGTTTTGGATCGGACGCACGACCGTTACGGCTCGCACCTTAGGTAATCTTTTACTGCTGCTTTGGTTCTTCCATCTTGGAAGTTCGTTGATCGGCGTGCTTCAGGTCTATTATCCGGATCGCTTCGCACCGTCCGCCCAATTCGTTCGCGAAATGCTCGGCACATCGGCGGACGGACTCTTAATCAATCGCGCCGACGGCAAACAAGTCTGGCGCCCATTCGGTCTATCCGATACTCCCGGAGGCGCCGCCGTATCGGGATCGTTCGCCGCCGTCGTCGGCATCTTCATACTGCTCGCCAAGCCGGGCTTTGGGGTGCGCCTACTTGCGGTCGGGGGAATACTCGCAGGCTTTTTCTGCCTTTATACCTGCGAAATTCGTTCGATCATGGTGACTACCGTCGTCGGCTCCGTCGTACTCGTTGCGCTTCAGTTCTATCAAGGTAAGGTCACAAGAAGTGCGGCGGCAATTCTATTCCTTCCCCTCATCTTCGCCCTCGCCTTGAGTTGGACTCGCTCCATCGGCGACGAACGACTCGGTCGTCGACTCCACGCGCTCACGGAAGAATCCGCTTCCGAAACCTATTACAAGAGTCGCGGCTTCTTCGTAACCATGACGATTACCGACGAACTTCCCAAATACCCTTTGGGAGCGGGACTCGGGCGCTACGGCATGATGTATCGCTATTTTGGAGACAAACGCAGCCGTGATTCCACGGCCATGTTCGTCGAAGTTCAAATCACGGCTTGGTTGTACGACGGAGGCGTGCCGCTCGTCGTCTTGGGCTATGGCGCACTTTTTGTTGCATCGTTCGCGACGCTGCGCATCGCAGTTTCTAGACGAGTCAGCGGCGTAATTGCCGACTATGCCACCGTCATCACGGCTCTCAACGCCGGTTGGATCGCCGCTTCGTTCAACAATGCTCTCTTTGAGGGGCCTTCCGGAATGATTTTCTGGTTGCTCAACGGCGCGGTCTTCGCCGCCGCTTCGCTAGCCCCTCCCCGAGCTCCGCATTTTGTCGGTCAGCGCACGGATCGCCTATCAAAACAACCGTCAAGCGTCACACAAGACGCGATTTGCTCAGATGCGTCCGCCGTCGGAATTTCACGCCCGCCTCTTTCGTCATGAGCATGTCGCAACCCGCCACGCCCGCATCGTCCCCGCCCGCCGCAAATCAAACCTCTCCCATGCGCGACGAGGAACTCGTCGTCCAAGCGGGTCACACATCGCGGCAATACTGGCGCGACCTATGGCACTACCGAGAGCTCTTCCTGTTCCTCGCCTGGCGCGACCTCACGGTCCGCTACAAGCAAACCTCGATCGGTGTCGCCTGGGCGCTACTTCGTCCTTTGTTGACGATGATCATCTTTACGGTCCTCTTCGGCAAACTCGCGAAGCTGCCGTCCCCGGGCGACATTCCCTATCCGTTGCTCGTCATGGCGGGCATGCTTCCCTGGACATTCTTCGCGTCGGCGCTCGCCGAAAGCGCACAAAGCATTCTGAACAATTCGAACCTCATCTCCAAAATCTACTTCCCTCGGCTCATCACGCCGGCGGCGGTCGTGCTCGTCACGTTCGTAGACCTCATCATCTCCGGAACGCTGCTCGCGGGCCTAATGATTTGGTACCGTCACGCGCCGCCGTTGCAGGTGCTGCTGTTGCCGATCTTCCTCGTCGAGGCGTTGGCCGCCGCGCTGGGGGCGGGACTCTGGCTCTCCGCACTCACGGTCAAGTATCGTGACTTTCGCTATATCATCCCATTCCTCGTGCAATTCGGACTCTACATTTCCCCGGTCGGCTTCTCGACCGATATCGTGCCCGAGCAATACCGCCTGCTGTTTGCCTTGAACCCGATGAGCGGAATCATCGAGGCATTTCGCTGGTCGCTGCTAGGCACCGATTCTTGGCGTCCGCTCGATCAACTCATCTCGCTGGCCGTCACTTCTCTGTTGCTCGTCACCGGCTTCCGCTACTTCCGGGGCACGGAGCGCCAGTTTGCAGATACTATTTAGCATCATAT
>PNKZ01000010.1 GCA_013822735.1 Pirellula sp. | reverse complement strand
AAGTCCGAACGCCCGTGTTGTCCAGTTTCTTCTCGCGTCTCGGCAGGCCGTACGCCGACGCACGAATTTTTTTGGTTGCGTTCGGAACGTTTGGTTCACGATGCGCTACCGGTGCGCGCCTGGTGAAAAAGGGGTGAGGGGCCAGGGGGGGAGGGGTGAGTCTTCGGAAACGCTGGGAGGTAATTCGCTAATGGCAAACTGGGGGGATACGACGATGCCTTGCCGACCGCCGTTTTTCGCGGAATTCGTCCCTGTTTCGCCCCCGTCCATCGCCCTTGTTGGTGCTGTAAGTCTTTGCTAGATTGTCAGTTTGCTCTCGGGCTAGGGTCGGCTGCCGTGCGGTAGTCGGGCTGCGAGGGAGGTCTGTAAGCGTGCGAAATTACTTTATTCATGGTCAATCGTAACCTGATCCGAGGCCTCGACCTCAACGAACAGTCGTGGGAAGCCGAACTCCAAGAGGCGTTGGCAACCGCTGATCCGACGACGTTCGAATTGCAAGGTACGGCCGAGCTCGGTCAAAACAAAATCACTAAGGGTCGGATTCTCCGCGTCGAAGGCGATTGGGTCCTCGTCGACGTCGGCTATAAGAGCGAAGGATCGATTCCGCTCAACGAATGGGGCGAGGAAGACGAACCGCCCGCCGTCGGTCAAGAAGTGACCGTGCTCATCGAAGAAGTCGATGAAAGCCAGCCCGGCATGGAAGAAGCCGGCCTGATTCAGCTCTCGAAGCGTAAGGCCGAGAAGATTCTGATTTGGGAAGAGGTGATGAAGTCGCTGAAGGAAGGCGACGTGGTCACCGGCGTGGCGACCCGCAAGATCAAGGGCGGTTTGCTCGTCGACGTCAACAAGGTCAACGTGTTCTTGCCCGCGAGCCAGGTCGACATTCGTCGTCCGGCCGACATCGGCGACTACATCGGCCGCACGATCCAGTGCATCGTGCTCAAGATCGACAGCGATCGCCGCAACATCGTGGTCAGCCGTCGGGCGCTCATCGAGAGCGAACGCGAAGTCAAGCAAAAGGCCTTGCTCTCGGAACTGCAAGTCGGCCAGCTGCGCAAGGGCGTCGTGAAGAACATCGCCGAATTCGGCGCGTTCGTCGACCTCGGCGGGCTCGACGGCCTGTTGCACATCACCGACATGAGCTGGGGCCGCATTGGTCATCCGAGCGAAATGGTGCAGATCGACCAAGAAATCGAGGTCATGGTTCTGCACATCGACTTGGAAAAGAAGAAGATCGCCCTCGGTTTGAAGCAGAAGCAAGCGAGCCCGTGGGAACACGTTGCCGACAAGTATCCCGTGCAAAGCCGGCACAAGGGAGAAGTGGTCAACGTCATGTCGTACGGCGCCTTCGTCAAGCTGGAAGAAGGCATCGAAGGTTTGGTGCATATCAGCGAAATGTCGTGGACCAAGCGCATCAGCCATCCGAACGAGCTCGTGCACATCGGCGACGAAATCGAAGTGGTCGTCCTGGGCATCAACAAAGAGAAGCAGGAGATCTCGCTCGGCATGAAGCAAACCCAGGACAACCCCTGGGACAAGGTTGCCGACCGTTATCCGCCCGGCACGATGGTCACCGGCACCGTGCGCAACCTCACCAACTACGGCGCCTTCATCGAAATTGAAGAAGGCATTGACGGGTTGCTCCACGTCAGCGACATGTCTTGGACGCGCAAGATCAGCCACCCGAGCGAAATGGTCGAGAAGGGCCAGAAGCTCGAGTGCCGCGTGATCTCGGTCGACCAGCAACGTCGCCGCATCGCTTTGGGCCTCAAGCAACTCTCGGACGATCCTTGGGCGACGGACATCCCGTCGAAGTATCAGCCGGGCCAGGTCGTGAAGGGGCACGTCACGAAGCTCACCAACTTCGGCGTGTTCGTCGGCTTGGAAAACGGCCTCGAAGGCCTGCTCCACATCTCGGAACTCTCCGACCAAAAGGTCGAGAACCCGGAAGAAGTGTGCAAGGTCGGCGACGAGATCGAAGTGAAGATCCTCCGCGTCGACACGGACGAACGGAAGATCGGCCTCTCACGCAAGCGCGTGGATTGGGCCAACGAAGATCTCGGCGACCAAGCGGCCCCTGCGGCCGACGGGACGGCATCGCCCGCCTCGAAGATGGACACCTCGGAACTCAAGGGGGGCGTCGGCGAAAGCGGACCGCTCTTCAAGACCAGCGGCTAGGCCCGCAGGGTCGATACATTCCGCAGAACGATTTCAACCCCGTCGAGCAATTGCTCGGTGGGGTTGTTTTCGTTTCGGGCCGAGCGCCGGCCGCTCGCGCCGGTCGAATGCGAATCGCAAGCGCACCGAGCACAATCCGCACGTCGTGCACAACTCGTGACGTGGGCACGACATGCAAGACGCACACAACGTGCGGCGCGAGAACAACCCTTCGCATCGGGTCTATTTTCGCCGTCTTACAGAAATGCCGGCGTACACGACGATAGCATTCCTTGTCCTGTTAAAAGATTTCGCTTCGGCGATTCATACCATCCCCCGCATCCCGGTTGTCAGACGGCCGCACTTCGGCGCGACGCACATTCGCTTACTTGGGCAGCAAGCGAACGAGCGACGCGTGGCCGCACGACCGGACGAGGAAGCACTATACCGATGAAAACCCGTCGTCGTGTCAGCGCGGCCGTTCAATCGCCGCTGGAAACGTATCTCCGCGAGATCAATGAGACCGCACTACTTACGGCGAAAGACGAGCAAGAGCTGGCCCGAGCCATCGCGGAAGGGGATCTGCGAGCTCGCGACCGGATGGTACGCGCCAACCTGCGATTAGTCGTGAACATCGCACGGGGCTACACCGGCAAAGGCCTGGCCCTGCAAGACCTTATCGAAGAAGGCAACCTCGGGCTGCTGCGGGCCGTCGAAGGGTTCGATCCCGGAATGGGCACGCGCTTCAGTACCTACGCCAGCTATTGGATCAAGCAGTCCATCAAGCGATCGCTGATCAACTCGGCGAAGACCATTCGCATTCCGGCGTACATGGTCGAACTGCTTAGTAAGTGGCGTCGGGCAACGGTGCGGCTTACCGAAGAACTCGGCCGCGGTCCCACACCCGAAGAAGTGGCGCGCGTGCTCGGCCTGCCGCGTAAGAAGCTGTCGATCATCAAGAAGGCGATCCACATCTACAACCAGACGCCGCAAACCGATCAGGCCGAGAACGGCTGGTCGCTGGGCGAGATGGTCACCGACGAACGGTGTAAAAGCCCCGAAGTGGAGATGGTCGAAGGGGACGACATGACGCACATCCTGCGTATGCTCGAAACGATGGAGACGCGCGAAGCGACGATTCTCCGGATGCGGTTCGGTCTCGACGACAACCAACCGCGGACGCTCAAGGAAATCGGTGAAATCCTAGGTCTGACGCGCGAGCGGGTGCGGCAGATCGAAACCGAAGCGTTGGCCCGTCTGGCCGCAGGCTTGCAAGGGTAGCAAGCGGTTGCGGCGTGAAAGGCGGAAGCGGGGGGCCGGACGCGGTCTCCCCGGCGACTTCGCCTGAAAACGCTCGACGGGTTAGGCAGGTTCGGCGCCGTCGTCGAACGACCAGCCGCATTGCTCGCAACGATCCGAGCTTTCGGCCATCTTGGCGCCGCACGACAAGCAGACGTTTTCGTCGAGCTTCGCGTCGTCGACGTCGCTGCGCGATTCGGGAATCTGCTTCAAGAGTTCCGTCGCCCGTTCCGCTTGATCGGCAGGAACTTGCAGCTGGATGTAGCCGACGGCGTTTCCGAGCAACCAATCGGCTTGCACCACGGTGGAGTTGCTTTGAAAGCATTGCACCCCTTCGCTCTCGAGCAGGGCTTGGCAAACGTCCGCTTCGGCGACGAAGCGAAACGAACGGACGGTAACCAGCGAGTCGTTCATGACAGAGGCTCCCGAAAGGGGCGGCGACGTGAGAACGTAAAGCAAAGCGCCGTGCGACCGACGGCGTGTTGCGGCTACCCGTAGGTATAGCCCTTTGCAGCGCGGTCTGCCAACCGGCTAAGTTGTCGCTTGAATTTGGCCGGCAGTGTTGGTCTGTTAGCGATGTCGTGCGAGACGTCGAAGACAGACCGCGAGCCGCGAGATGCGCCATGCGTCAGGGAAGCCGGAAAGCGATTCTTGTTGCCGTAGTTTGCCTGTTTCAGATCGTGGGGCAGTTGCGAGCCAACGATCTGAGCCGCGATGAAGAAGTCGTGCTCTTCCCCATGTTTTCGGCCTTCGATGCGGCCGCTCCGACGACGCAGTTTTTCATTCACGGCTGGATTTTCGAGCCGGAAGCCGATTCCAAATCGCGCGGATTGCTGTTGGCCAAACTCGCCGCAGGGCTTTCTTTGGCGGAGCATGAACGCCTCTCGCCGGTGTTTCAAGAACGGGCCCGACTGTTCTTGGTCGACAACGAGCGCGACCAGAAACTTGTCGCTCGGGTTGCGGCGCGCGAGGTGCCGCTTACGACCAGTCAACCTAATGGGCACATTCGCTCGCTCGTGACGTTGCCGACCGGAGAGCTTCGCAAAGCGATGCGGCCCCCCGTCGCTGCGGCGGGCACGCTTCCATTCGCACTGATCGTGCCGAAAGGGGATGCGCGAGCGTTCTCGGGGCGCGTTCATTTGATCGGCCCCGAAGGATGGAGCGTCGTTTCCGATATCGACGACACCATCAAAGCGAGCAACGTGCTCGACAAGGCCGAACTAATGCGCAACACCTTCCTGCGGGAGTTTCGCGCCGTCGACGGGATGGCGGAAGCCTATCGCGAGTGGAGTCGAGAGGGCGCGGCGTTCCACTACGTCTCGGGGAGTCCATGGCAACTCTATCCGGCGTTGGCGAAATTCGCCGACGCCGAAGATTTTCCCCAAGGCTCGTACCACCTGCGGACGTTTCGTCTGCAAGACGGCTCGTCGAGCGAGCTGCTCGGTTCCCCCAAAGATTTCAAGCTGCGAACGATCGAGCCGATTCTGCAGGCGTTTCCCCGTCGCAAGTTTGTCTTCGTCGGCGATTCCGGCGAGCAGGATCCGGAGGTTTACGGCGAATTGGCCCGACGCCGGCCCGAGCAGGTGCGGTGGATCGCCATTCGCAACATTACCAACGAAGTGCTCGGCAATGTCCGGCTGGCCGCGGCCTTTCAAGGTGTGCCGGCAGATCGCTGCCTGCTGTTTCGCGAACCGGCTGAACTTCCCGCTGCGAAACAGATGATGCCGCGGATGAACGACAAGAAATTCCCGTCGCCGGCCGCAAATCCGAAGTAATTCGCCGCAAAGAATGCTGCCGGCGAACACGTGCCGGCGACAACGCGTCGCAGCGTAACTTCTTAGTCGGTATGGAAAAGCGGAGTTGTTGCGGAAGTCGCCTTGTGGCTCTGCGCGACTTTCGCTATTTCTACCCCGCCTTTCCCGGCGATCGTTCGATTCGGTACGGAAAGCCGCTCGACCTTAGGTCGCTGCGGTCGCAAACAGCCTGAGATTCAGGCTGTTTTGTGCTCCGCCGAATCCATCGTTCGCTCACTTCCCATCGGCTCGTCGCCTCACATCGTACGCATCTCCATCGTGCACGGAACTCGCCTCATGGACGACGTTCGTTCCATCTCTCTTCGCCTTGCGCGCCGAGGGATCGTCGGACTAGCGCTTTGCCTCGCTTGGCCGAGCGCGTTCGTCGTTGCCCAAGAAGCCGTGCCCGCCGAGGTGTTGCCGAGTACGCCGGAGGAGAAAGTCGTCGACGTGCGCGTCGACGGTAATAAGGCGATTCCGCTGCACAAGATTGCGCCGCACATCCAAACGCGCGCAGGACGCCCGTATAGCCCGGAACTCGTCGAAGAAGACGTGCGTCGACTCAATCGCACGCGTCAGTTCGTCAATGTAAACACGTCGTACCAGCGCGTCCCCGAAGGCGTGGTCGTGGTATTTCAGGTTATTGAACGTCCGACGCTGAGCTATGTGAAATACCTCGGCGCCACGTTGAAACGCAGCACGCTCGACAAGAATTCCGGCATCAAAGTGGGCGACGCCATCGATCCGTATATGGTCGACGAGTCGCGCCGTAAGTTGGAAGAGTACTATCAATCCAAGGGCTTCTCGAAGGCTCGGGTCGTGACGCTGGAAGGAAACAAGCCCGGCGATCGTGGCGCCGTATTCAAGATCACCGAAGGCCCGAAGCTCAAGATTTACGACGTCGAGTTCGAAGGCAATACGATTGCCGATGACGGACGCTTAAAGACGCAGATCAGCAGCAAGCCGCCGATCGCGTATTTGTTCAAAGGCGAACTGGATTACGACAAGGTCGACGAAGACGTTAACAAGTTGACCGCCTACTATCGCGGTCTCGGCTTCTTCGGCGCGAAAATCGGTCGGGAAGTGGAAATCAGCGAAGGAAGTCGTTGGGCGACGCTGCGCTTCGTGATCAATGAAGGGCCGCGCTATAAGGTGCGCCAGGTTTCGCTCGTCGGCAACAAGCAGTTTGACACGCCGACGCTCGACGCGGAATTAAAGCTCAAGGGGGGCGTGTACTTCGATCAATCGGCGATGACCCGCGATATGACGACGCTGCAAGATCGCTACGGCACGAAGGGCTACGTCTTTTGCAACGTACAAGCCGATCCTCGGTTTCTCGAAGAACCGGGGGAACTCGATCTCGTCTACCAAATCGAAGAGGGAGATCGATATCGCGTCGGACGCGTCCAGGTTCGCATCGAAGGCGACGACCCGCATACGCGCATCAATACCGTTCTCAATCGCGTCGAACTGCGGCCGGGCGACATCGTCGATATTCGGAAGATTCGCGATAGCGAACAACGTCTGAAGCGCTCGGGCCTGTTTAAGAACGACCCCGCCACGGGTGTGACGCCGAAAATCACGTATGAACCGCTCGAACCGGACGACATCAAAACGGCCGGCAAGTCGGGCGACACGGTTCGCGGCCAAAGTCCCGACGGTGCGCCGCCCGTGGTGTATTCGTCGCCGCGCTACGACGCACAAGGGGAGCCGGTCATCGACGTGACGATCGGCGGTACGTTGGCCGAAGAACAATCACCGCCGCCGCTCTGGCAACGAGGCCCGCTGCCGTTTGCCGCGCCGCCCAGTGATGCACCCCCTCACGAACAAGCCGCGCCCGATGCGAGGCCGCCGCTTTTCAAGCCGCTCAACGATGCCGCACGCGAAGGCAATCCGTTCTGGTCGGGCGTACCAAGGGCTTCGCCTGTCGAAGTTCCCGTGTTTGTGATGCCGAAGGAGTTTGCCGTCGCACCGGAAGCGGTCGTCGCAACAGATTCCGCTCCGGGTGAGATTGCGGTAAGAGAGTTGCCGGAGCCGCAAGTACAGAATCCATGGGACGCTTTTGCCGAACAAGGCCTCGTCGTCCGAGCTCAAAGCCCGCAACAATCGCCGCTCTATGGATCGACGCCGACTTACGGGCAAGTATCGATCGGAAACGTGAGCCCACAAAGCACCCCGACGACCGCCGGTTATCAGCCCGGCGCCGTAACGGCCGCACAATACGCCCAAGGAACGCCTGCCTACTCAAGCGCACCGGCCTATTCGGCGCCGCCGGCCGGCGGAGTCGTGGGTCCGTTGACGCCCGTCACTCCCCTTGGAGATGCCGGACAGCCGAATCCCTACACTTCGCAGCCTGCCGTCCCCGGCCAAGTGCCCGGCGGATACGGCAACGGCAACGACCTTTTCGGTCAAAACCCTCAGCCTGTGTTTGGACCGACGGAGCCCGCGACGCGCGATCTCACAATCATTCCGCAAGTCACCGAAGCGCAAACGGGCAAGTTTATGCTCGGAGTCGGCGTGAACTCCAACGCGGGCGTGTTGGGATCGATCGTGTTGGATGAACAAAACGCCGACATCACCCGGCTTCCGCTCTCGTGGCGCGACTTCATCGAAGGGCGGGCTTTCCGCGGGGCAGGCCAGCAAGTACGTATCGAAGCGGTGCCCGGTAGCCAGGTGTCACGCTACACGTTCACGTTCCGACAGCCGTACTTGTTCGACACGCGCGTCGCCTTCAACGCCAGCGCCTATTACTTCCAACGCTATTACCGCAATTGGTATGAAGAGCGCACCGGCGGACGTATCGGCTTGGGATATCAATTTCCGTACGTGCCCGACTTGTCGGTCAGCACGGCGATTCGAATGGAGCACGTGAACCTCGAGCAACCGACGGTTCCCACGCCGCCGCAACTCGCCGCCGCGCTTGGCGGCAGCGATCTATTCATGATCGAAAACCAAATCGTGCACGACACGCGCGATAGTACGTTCATCGCCACGCAAGGGCACCGGATCGCGCTCGGCTTTGACTACGGGTTCGGAACCTATAGCTTCCCGCGCGGGACGATCGATGCTCGGCAACACTTCTTACTGGGCGAACGTCCCGACGGTTCCGGTCGCCAAGTATTAACGTTGATGAGCCAAGTCGGTTTTACCGGCTCTGATACGCCGATCTACGAGAATTACTTTGCGGGCGGCTTCTCGTCGTTGCGCGGCTTCAACTTCCGCGGCGTCGGCCCGGTCGTCCAACAGGTGAACGTCGGCGGCCAGTTCCAGTGGTTGAATACCGTGGAATACATGTTCTCGCTTACGGCCGACGACATGATTCGCGGCGTTGCATTCTGCGACTTCGGTACGGTCGAAGAGAATATTGAAATGCATGCGGACAACTTCCGCGTCGCTCCGGGCTTCGGACTTCGTATCTCGGTGCCCGCCTTGGGCCCCGCGCCGATCGCCATCGACTTCGCCGTCCCGGTGGCCCACGCTCCGGGCGACAATATCCAGAACATCGCTTTCTACTTCGGCCTCGGTCGGTAGTCGACTGCTTGCCTAGCGACCACGGAAGATCGTCACGTTCTCGTAATCTTCGTAGTAGCTGCCGCGCGTCGAGCGCGTGTTGGCGGGACGAGCCCCGAACCAGCCGTACGGATAGACGGGCGTCGCCATATCGTAGCGACGCCAAAGCTCCGGCTGAGCGTGCGCGGCGCCATGCATCGGATGGCCTGCCGCATGGAGATCGCCGGACGCGTGAGCGCGCGGAGGGATCGGATCGACTACGACGTAACGTCGAACTTCCGGCTGGTAAGGACCGTCGGCACGCTTGGTCATTTGCGTGAGAATCGGATATTTCGCGTCGGCAACGGAAGCAGCCGCGAAACTCGCGACGCCGAACACGAGTGCGAGGCGGATAAATTTCATAAGGCCGGCACGCTTAAGCTACGTAAGTACGAGAGGTCCCTGCTCTGTACTATCGGCATCGCGCGGCGCGGCGACCAATCTGGTAAGCGACCAAAGTGCAAAAACGAAAACGGCGGGCATAACGCCCGCCGCTGGTTCGATCTGAATTGCGGGAGTCGCCAATGTCGGCGACTTGCGCTTACCAGTAGAAGCCGCCTTGGTAGCCCCAACCAGCAGGACCCGTGCCGCTCCAAATCCCCTGGCTGCCCCAACCGTAACTACCCCAACCGTTGTAGCGATATCCGTAGACGCCCGAAGGGGAATTCCAAACCGGAATCGGACTCAAGTAGGTAGAGCCCGACGAACCCCATATCTGGCCGTTCTGATAGTAGCCGTACGGATTCGGCATGGTGTATCCGCCGCCCGAGCCTGGATAGAACGACGTGTAAGCGGCTTGCGGCTGATAGGTCGAGTAAGCGTTGTACAAAGCGGGAGTCAGTCCAGGGGCCGTGGCTCCGTAGGCGGCACCCGTGTTGCCGCAGCAGCCGCGACGGTGGTGACCAAAGGCGACAAACTCGGGCGCGGCCGAACCGGCGGGTTGCACCGGCGATTCGAGCTGCGTGGTGCCGTAATTTCGAACCGCGTCGTCGGCCGCGACGAGCGACGGGGCGACGACCGAAAGAGCGAAAGCGGCGACGGCGAACAGATAAGCCTTCATGGACATTGACCTCTACGACTTCGCAAAATGCGTAAATTGGCGAGCTAATCCATAGTAGTTCGCCGTCGCGGAGAGGCCAAAGAAAATGCCGGGAAATCGGCATTAGTCGTTCAGGAGGCCGAATTTCACGTCGAGCGGCTGCTGATACGAACGGATCCGACCGGAAGCCACATCGTCGACACAAACGGTACGACCGGAAGAAGCGGACTCCAGTAGTGCATACGCCGCAGCCAAGTCTGCGAGTCCTTCGCGACCGCTGGTTTCCGGTTGCGAACTGGTGGCGACCGCTCGCAGCCAGTCGAGTTGCGCAAGAGCGAAACTATCGGTGAGCCCGAGCGGGAAATGCCTCGCTTGGAGATCGCGCGCGGCTTGTGAAGTATAGAGTGCGTCGAGTTCCTCCGTTGCACCGGAATCGAGCGTTAGTTGGTTGCCGGTGATGCGTCCGCGCGAGCCGTAGAAGACCGTGCCTTCGCCTGAACGTGTCGGTCCGCCGTGCCCCGCCCAACTAGCGTATAGACTTCCGAGCGTTCCGTCGTTGGTTTCGAGATGGGCGGAAAACGTGTCGTCGGCGTCGCACGCCTGCTCGTGGATAACGCGTCCCGTATCGTCGCGCATAAAGCGGCGCGGCTCGATGACGCTCGTTTGCGCCGATACCGTTCGAATCTCGCCGGCGATGTAACGAAGTTGATGGAGGAAGTGAACGCCGAGATCAAGGCTAATGCCGCCGGCTTCCGAGCGCAGGTGCCGCCAAGGAGTGTTGGCGACGATCTGATCGGGCGCCCACCAGACGCCGGCGTATCCGAGAAGGAAGAGCTGCAGCCGGCCCGCCGCGCCCGACTCGAAGGCCCAACGCAAATGGCGCGTAGTCGGCGCGTAGCGAAAGTTTTCGAAGACGCCGAATGTGAGTTTTCGGTGTTCCGCCTCGGCGCACATTCGTCGCGCGGCGGCGACCGTCAGGGCGAGCGGCTTCTGCGAGAGCAGGTGTTTGCCGTGTTGGAAACTCGCGGCGGCCACTTGGTGGTGCAAGGCGTGCGTCGAGAAATCGTTGACGGCGTCGATCGCTCCCTCGGCGATCATTTCTCGATAGTCGGTGTAGATGCCTACATCGACGCCGGGCTGGAAATCGCTGAGATATTCGTCGCCGATCGCCAAGGGGTCGCCCGCCAAGTTGCTGCAAGCCGGTCGTTGCGGCGGCCCTTCGCCGCGCCGCACGTACATTGCCGCGTCGCCGTGCTTGCGGGCGCAGAGTGCGGTGATCTGAAAGTTGTCGACGCCCGCTTCCCGCAGCATCCGGTAGCCGCGCAGGTGGGCCGCAAGAATTCGGCCGCAGCCGACGATGCCGATACGGATCATGTCGTCACTTCCTAGATAACCGGCGACCGGTCGCCGTAAAATCTATTCGTACTTCAATAGGCTAAACGAGTCATGCGGTGCGAGGAGCTTTCGGCCTGCCAGTCCCGTGAGCTCGATGATGAAAGCACATCCGGCGACCCGTGCGCCGCTATTCTCGACGAGTCGGCAGCAGGCGGCCATCGTACCGCCGGTGGCCAGCAAGTCGTCGACGAGCAGCACGTTTTGATCGGCGGCAAAGCCGTCTTTGTGAACTTCCAGTGAATCGGTACCGTATTCCAGCTCGTAGTGAAACGCGTGCGTTTCAAACGGGAGTTTGCCCGGCTTGCGAAATGGAACAAAGCCTACGCCCAGTTCGATGGCCAAGGGGGCGGCGAAGATGAAGCCGCGCGCTTCCGCGGCTCCGACGACGTCGATCTTGCGCTCACGATAATGGTCGGCAAGGAGTCGAATGGTTTCCCGAAATGCAGACGGGGAGCCTAGTAGCGGGGTGATATCCCGAAACAAGATTCCAGGCTTGGGAAAGTCGGGGATCGAGCGGATGAAATCGGGAAGATTCATGAAACAGCCCGTGTCGCGATTGGCTTGAGTGAATGGGGGCTTGAAAGCGTCGACCATTGTGCCGCAATTGCGCGCCCATTGCCAGGAGCCGTGAATCGGGCATCGATGCAGCGATCCGGTCGTTTTTGGCCGGTCGGCTGATTACAATCGTTAGCACTATGTCTACAGCACCAGCGACCGTCACTTTCGAACAGTTTGGCAAGAGCGTCGTCACGTCGGGACTTCTCACCGGCGACGAACTCAAAGCCTGGTACACGAGCCTGCCCGCAGCCGAGCGGCCGCGCGATCCCGAGAAGTTCGCCCACGCCCTGGTCGAACACCGCAAGATTTCCAAGTATCAAGCGCAGGTCTTACTGCAAGGAAAGTCGCAATCGCTGGCGTTCGGCAATTACGTGCTGGAGTCGCAGTTGGGGGTCGGAGCGTCGGGTGCCGTATTTAAGGCGAAGCACAAGTTGTCGGGACGGACCGTAGCCATCAAGGTACTGTCGGCCGCGATGGCCAAAGACGAAACGGCCGTCAAGCGGTTTCGCCGCGAAGTGGAAGCGGCCGGAAGATTGGTGCATCCCAACATTGTGCAATCGTTCGACGCAGGCGAACTGAACGGCCAGCACTATTTGGTAATGGACTTCGTCGACGGTGCGGACTTGTCTTCGGTAGTGAAGACGAAAGGCCCGTTGCCGCCCGACAAGGTGATTTCGTGCATTCGACAAGCGGCCTCGGCGTTGCAGTTTGCTCACGAGAAAGGCGTCGTCCATCGCGACATCAAGCCGGGCAATTTGTTGTACGACAACGCCGGAGTCGTGCGCTTGCTAGATATGGGTTTGGTTCGCTTTGAAGATTCCGCCGATGCCCTCACCGGCACGCAGCAGGTGATGGGAACCATCGACTACATGAGTCCCGAGCAGGCTGCCGATACGAAACGCGCCGACGCGCGCTGCGATATCTACAGTCTCGGTTGCACGCTCTGGTTTCTGTTGACGGGCAAGAAGCTTTACGATGCCAAGGGGGTCGTGGAGCGCATCATGATGCATCGCGGCTCGCCGATTCCCTCGCTCGCGAAAGAGGGCGCGAAGAAACTGCCTGCCGGATTGGAAGACGTCTTCAAGAAAATGGTCGCGAAGAAGCCCGAAGATCGCTTTCAGACGATGGCGGAAATCATCGTGGCTTTGGATAAGGTAGAGGGCAAAGAATCACCTGCCGCCGGTCAAGAAGAGGTCATGGCGGTGGTGGAAGATGTGGGAGAACAGTCCCTGACGAATCTCCCGACTGCCGCTCTGGCGAGATCGGCCTCCACCGCAAAGGTTACGGTTGCCGACTTCGGAGGAATCGTCGTCGCCGATTCGGCGGATTCGACGGAAACTGCGGCCGGACCTTTCACGCTGCAACTCGACGCCAAAGTTGGAGCAAAAGTGAAGGCGGCGGCCGGAGTCAAGTCGGCAAAGGCCGCGGCTCCCGTCGATGTTACCAAGCGCAAGCTCGACAAGCGCCTGATTTACGGCGGCGGCGGATTGGTGATTGTCGCGGTCGTGGGGGTCGTCGTTTGGTTGCTCATTGGGTAAAGGTATTGGCCCCTCCGCTTCGCTTCATCTTTTGATTCCCGATTCACCCCGAAATATTGCTCTGCCATGCCTTCCGTATTCGCCATTGCCGCGCATCCCGACGACATTGAAATCGTGATGGCAGGTACGCTCTCGCTCCTGAAAGACGCGGGCTATGACGTCCACTACATGAACGTCGCCAACGGTTGCTGCGGCTCCACGGTCTACGGCCGCGAAGAACTGATTGCGATGCGTCGCGCAGAGGCCGAACACGCTTGCCGCCTCGCCGGGTTCACGTTTCACAACAGCATCGCCGACGACATGGAGGTGATGTACGATCGGCCGACGTTGCGCCGACTCACCTCGATTGTGCGCGAAGTGAGGCCGGAGATCGTGCTGACGCATTCGCCGGTCGACTACATGGAAGACCATACGAATACGTGTCGCCTCGCTACAACTGCGGCCTTCGCGCGCTGCATGCCGAACTATCCGTGCGATCCGGCAACTCCCGCCTACTTCGAAGACGTGACCGTGTACCACGCGCAACCGCACGGCAATTGCAATCCGCTCTACGGACCGATCTTGCCGAAGCTCTTTGTCGACGTGGGGACGAAGATGGACCTGAAGACGGAGATGCTCGCGGCCCATAAGAGCCAGAAACTTTGGCTCGACCAAAGCCAAGGGATGGATTCGTATCTCCACTCGATGCAACAACTCATGCGCGAAGTGGGGCGACTGAGCGGCGGGCTTTGCGAATATGCTGAAGGTTGGCGCAAGCATTTGCATTTGGGCTTTTGCGCCGCCGATGCCGATCCGTTAACGAAAGCGCTTGGCTCGCGCGTCCACGGCGTCGCATAGCCCGCTAGTATTAAGTCTCCTAATACCGACAATCGCGCGGTTGCGGCAGCTTCGCGTCGGCGGCGTTCGCCCCCTGGTCCATAGTTCGCGCCAGTGATTAAGATGATGGGCCGTCCGGTCGATGTAAGTCCGGTCAATTTCGTTCTTGGCCATCGTTTAGGTAACTCATGCACAGTCATGTGGTCGTTCTCGGCGGCGGGCCGGGTGGATATGCGGCGGCGTTTCTTGCGGCCGATCTCGGAATGGAGACCACGCTCGTCGAAGCCGACACCCGCCTCGGCGGGACCTGTCTGTTGCGCGGCTGCATCCCGTCCAAAGCTCTGTTGCATGTGTCGCGGGTAATTGAAGAAGCGCACGAAATGGCGAGTTGGGGAGTCGAGTTCGGCAAGCCGACCGTGAACATCGACGCCGTGCGCGCTCGCAAGGAAAAGGTGATCAGTACTCTCACCGGCGGCCTGAAGCAATTGGCCAAGCAGCGTAAGGTGCGCGTGATCAACGCGAAGGGAGTATTTGAAAACTCGAAAACGTTGCGCCTTGAAGGGGGCGAAATTGCAACCGGCGCCGACAATACCCTCACATTCGACTACTGCATTCTGGCTACGGGGAGCGTGCCGGCCAAGATTCCGGCCTTCGACATCGGCACCGACCGCGTGATGGATTCGACCGGCGCGCTCGAGCTGAAGGATGTCCCTGAGACGCTTTTGGTCGTCGGCGGCGGCTATATCGGCCTCGAAATGGGCTCGGTCTACGCGGGCCTCGGCTCGAAAGTGAGCGTCGTGGAATTGCTCCCCGGTCTGCTGATGGGCGCCGACCGCGACCTCGCAAAACCGCTTGTTTCACGGCTCGAAAAGCAGTTTGCCGGCATTCACTTAAACACCAAAGTCGCCGGCATGGTGAACAAGGAGACGCACGTCGACGTGACGTTTGAAGCTGCCGACGGCGCGAAGCGCACCGAGTCGTTCAGCCGCGTCTTGGTTTCGATCGGCCGCAAGCCGGTCTCGCAAGGACTCGGTCTTGAAAAGACCAAGGTGGAGATCGATGCCAAGGGCTTCGTGAAATGTGATAAGCAACAACGCACGGCCGATCCGCATATTTTCGCCATTGGCGATGTGGCGGGCGAACCGATGCTCGCCCACAAGGCTTCGCACGAAGGGCGCACCGCTGCGGAAGTGATCAGCGGCGACGAGTCCGCGTTATTCGACGCGGTCTGCATCCCGGCGGTCGTATTCACCGATCCGGAAGTCGCTTGGGCCGGTCTCACCGAAGATCAGGCGGCGAAGGAAGGACGCGAGGTCGAGATCGCTCGTTATCCCTGGGCGGCCAGCGGCAAAGCGCAGGCCCTTGGACGCACCGAAGGTATGACGAAGGTCATCGTCGATCCGGAGACGGAGCGCGTATTGGGAGTGGGAATTGTCGGGACCAACGCCGGCGATCTGATCAGCGAAGCGGTCTTGGCGATTGAAATGGGGGCCACGGTCGACGACATCGCACGTTCGATCCATCCGCATCCGACGTTGAGCGAAACCGTCGCCTTTGCCGCGGAAACCTTTCACGGCACGGCCACGGAAATATATAAGCCGCGGCGCGATCGCCACGGAAGCTAAAACGTTTGTAAGCGGTCTTTTCCGAGGCCGTAAAATCGACGTAAATGCCTTGGCATCCGGGAGTTGGGCCTTTACGCCCGACTGCCGGCGGAGAATAATGACGTCGCATGCTCCGGTTGTTCGACCGGGAGCATCTGCTTGAGAGCGAAGTACTTAGCGGGAGTGTGGTGATGTCGCAGGTTGAAGACACGCAGGTCGGCGGCGATTCCGATCCATCGGAAACCGCCGAATGGCTGGAGTCGCTCCAGTATGCCTTGGAGAACAAGGGACCGGAACGCGTCGCGTACCTCATGGCGAAGCTCGCGATTGCCGCGCATCGACACGGCGTCGAATTACCATTTTCCGCGACGACCCCCTACATCAATACCATTCCGCCCGACAAGCAGCCGGTGTTTCCCGGCAATCGCGAGATCGAGCGTCGCATCAAAAGCATCATCCGTTGGAACGCGATGGCGATGGTCGTGCGGGCCAACAAGACCGGTGCCGACGGCCCCGGCGGTCACATCAGCACCTTCGCGTCCTCGGCCACGCTTTACGAAGTCGGCTACAACCACTTCTTCCGCGGCAAGGGCGACGGCTACGACGGCGACCAAGTCTACTTCCAAGGGCACGCATCGCCCGGCATGTACTCGCGCGCCTTCCTCGAAGGCCGGCTCACTGAAGAGCAACTTGTCAACTTCCGGCACGAACTCGCACCGGGCGGCGGTCTCAGCAGCTATCCGCATCCGTGGTTGATGCCCGAGTTTTGGGAATTCCCCACGGTGTCGATGGGTCTCGGCCCGATCAATTCGATCTACCAAGCGCGCTTCAACAAATACCTGTCCGACCGTGGTCTCAAGGACACGTCGAACCAAAAAGTTTGGGCCTTCCTTGGCGACGGCGAATGCGATGAGCCCGAGTCGCTCGGCGCTATCACGCTCGCTTCCCGCGAGAAGCTCGACAATTTGATCTTCGTGATCAACTGCAACCTACAGCGGCTCGACGGCCCGGTGCGCGGCAATGGGAAGATCATCCAGGAACTCGAAGGAGCTTTTCGCGGCGCCGGCTGGAACGTGATTAAAGTGATTTGGGGCGACGACTGGGACGCGTTGCTTGAGAAGGATCACTCCGGCGCACTTGTGGAACGGATGGGTGAAGTCGTCGACGGAGAGTACCAGAAGTACGTCGTCAGCGGCGGCGCTTACGTGCGGGAGCATTTCTTCGGCAAGAGCCCGGAGTTGCTTGAGTTGGTGTCGCATATGAGCGATGAAAAGCTCAACTGCCTCCGTCGCGGCGGCCACGATCCGGAGAAGGTTTACGCCGCTTACAAGTGGGCCGCGGAAAACAAGAACGGCAAGCCGACCGTGATCCTTGCCAAAACAATCAAGGGCTACGGCCTTGGCGAGGCAGGCGAAGGTCGCAACGTTGCGCACAATCAAAAGAAGGTCAACGAAAACGAACTGATTCAATTCCGCTCGCGGTTCGGCATTCCGATCTCCGACGAAGACGTCGTCAAAGCGCCATTCTATAAGCCGGCCGAAGATAGCCCGGAGATGAAGTATCTCCGCGAGCGTCGCGAAGCCCTCGGCGGCCCGGTGCCGATTCGCTCAAAGGAACGTCCGCGGTCGATCATTCCGCCGAATTCGAACTTCGCCGACTCGTTCACTTCGAGCGACGAGCGCGAAGTCTCGACGACGATGGCCTTCGTCAAGCAGTTTGCTCGGCTCTTGAAAGACAAGAACATCGGCAAGTACATCGTGCCGATCGTACCCGACGAGTCGCGCACGTTCGGCATGGACCCGCTCTTCTCGCAGTGCGGCATCTACGCCCACGCCGGCCAACTCTACGAACCGGTCGATAGCGACAACTTCCTCTACTACAAGGAAGCCAAAGACGGCCAGATCCTCGAAGAAGGCATCACCGAAGCCGGCTCGATGGCGTCGTTTATCGCGGCGGGCTCGTCGTATGTGACGCACGGAATTAACATGATTCCGTTCTTCATCTACTACTCGATGTTCGGCTTCCAGCGGATCGGCGATTCGATCTGGCTGGCGCAAGACATGAAGTGCAAGGGCTTCCTCATGGGAGGCACCGCCGGACGCACCACGCTCAACGGCGAAGGCCTGCAGCACCAAGACGGTCACAGCCACCTCATCGCGTCGGCCTTTCCCGGCATTCGCTGCTACGATCCGGCCTACGCTTACGAAATCGCGACGATCGTCCTCGACGGCATGCGCGAAATGTACGAGCGCGACCAAGAGGTGATGTACTACATCACGCTCCACAACGAGAACTACAAGATGCCGGCCATGCCCGCCGGCGTTGAAGAAGGAATCATCAAGGGGATGTACAAGGTCTCCACGGTGGATGCCGGCTCCGGCTCGCCGAAGGTTGTCTTGTTCGGCAGCGGGGCGATTCTCCGTTGTGCGCTCGGCGCTCAGACGATCTTGGCCGAGAAGTACGGCGTCTCCAGCAACGTCTACAGCGTGACCAGCTACAAGACGCTCTGGACCGAAGCCAACGACTGCGAGCATTGGAACTTGCTGCATCCCGGTGAGACGCCGCGGAAGTCGTATATTGAGACCTTACTCGCCGACGAAACCGGCCCGTTCATCTCGACGAGCGACAACGTTCGCCTCGTCGGCCAGCAGATCGAGCCTTGGGTGCCGGGCGACTACTACGTGCTCGGTTGCGACGGCGTCGGCCGGAGCGATCGTCGCGCGCGGCTCCGTCGCCATTTCGAGGTCGACGCCGAATGCACCACGCTCGCCGCCCTCACGCAACTCGCCAAACAAGGCAAGTTCGACAAGGCCAAGCTTCCGCAAGTGATCAAAGACCTCGGCATCGACGCCGAAAAGGCAAACCCGGTTTCGGCATAGTCCGGCTTCCACGAAACAATGAGTTCAGAGTTGTGAATCACGTATTCAAGCTCTGCATCGCCCCCTCATAACTCACCATTTAAGACTCACAACCTCCTCCTATGGCCATAGACTTTAAGCTTCCCAACCTCGGCGAAAATATCGACTCCGGCGACGTCGTGAACGTGCTGGTGAAGGAAGGGGACACGATCTCGGCGAATACGCCGCTGATCGAAGTGGAGACGGGTAAAGCGACGGTGGAAATTCCCTGCCCGCACGCCGGGAAGATTTCGAAGTTGTTCGCAACGGCCGGTAAGACGCTGAAGGTCGGCGAAACGATTGCCACGATCGAAGCGGGGGCCGGCGCTCCTGCGGCTGCGAAGCCCGCCGCCGCACCGCCCAAGGCCGAGCCCGTGAAACCCGCCGCGGCGGCGCCTAAGCCGGCCGCTCCTGCTCCTCAACCTGCACCTGTAGCAAAGGCTGCCGAACCTGCTGCGCCGCCAAAGCCTGCTGCTCCGCCCGTTGCGGAATCTGAAGAGTCATCCGAACTCGCCGCTCCTGCGGGACCGGCGACGCGTCGCTTGGCCCGTGAATTGGGCGTTGATTTACGGCGCGTGACGGGTTCCGGCCCCGGCGGTCGCATCACTCGCGACGACATCGTCGCCGCCGTGCGCAAGAGCACCTCCGCACCCGCGCCAAAAGCCGCCGCAAGCGGCAAGCCCACTAAGGGAGGCGCCGTCGAGGGAACGCCCGGCCAAGACAAGTTCGGCCCGGTTCGTGTGCAGCCGATGACGCGTGTTCGCAAGACGATCGTCGGCAGCATGACCCGTTCTCTCACGATTCCGCAACTCACCAACTTTGATGACGCCGACATCACGGAACTTGAGCGGATGCGCAAGGGAAGCATGTCAGGCGCGGCCTCGGGCGACGTCAAGCTCACGATGCTGCCGTTCGTAATGAAGGCCGTTGCGATGTCGCTTCGCCAACATCCGGCGCTCAATGCTTCGCTTGATCTCGAGAAGGAAGAGATCATCTACAAGGATTACGTGAACCTCGGTTGCGCCGTCGATACCGAACGCGGTCTCGTGGTGCCGGTCATTCGCGACGTCGATCAAATGTCGATTCCCGGCATTTCGGCCGCCGTCGGCGAAATTGCCGATCGTGCCAAGAACAACCAACTCGGCTTAGCCGACTACACGGGCGCGACGTTCACCATTAGCAATCTTGGCGCTATCGGCGGCACGTACTCAACGCCGATCATCAGCCTGCCCGAAGTGGCAATCTTGTTGCTCGGACGCTCGCGGTACATGCCTGTCGTCGTCAACGACAAGATTGAAGTGCGTTTAATGATGCCGCTCAGCCTGTCGTACGATCACCGCCTGATCGACGGCGCCACCGCGGCTCGCTTCCTCAACGAAGTGAAAAACTATCTCCAAGTACCGGGCCGACTGCTGTTGGCCTCGTAGCAATGTCTGCAGAGCGAAGTGTGCTCTCTAAAGCGAGCGGCCCGACATCAGTCGGCCGGTTGCTCCGAAGTCATGTCTTCAGCACGATGCCGGAGTAGATCGTGCGCGTGCCCGCGGGCGTTTCGAGGAGCAGTCCTCCGTCCTCGGCGATGCCCGCGCAGAGGCCGGTCGTATTTTCGTCGCCGGCTTGTACCGTCAGGGCCCGGCCCTTCTGCAGGCAAACCTCGTCAGCTTCGGCCGCCACACGCTCGTGCTCGTCGCCGAGCGCTGCCAAGTACACGTCGATCGCTTCGAGCAACTCGGCGAGCAAGTCGGTGCGATCCAGCAACTCGCCCAGTTCATCGGTAAGCGAGGCGACGATCTGCGAAACTTCCGGCGGCGCGGCCGCGACGGAGTTGTTGACGTTGAGCCCGATGCCGACGATCTGTCGTCCGTCGCTCAAGGCTTCCACCAGGATGCCGGCCAGCTTGCGCGGCCCGATGAAAACGTCGTTCGGCCAATGGATGCCGACGGCCGGACTGCCGAGCCGGCGCGTGACGACATCGACGATGCCGAGCGCCGCCGCCAGCGGAACCATGCCCGTGTAGCGAGGTTCGATACCGTAGCGCCCGGGTTCAAAAAGTACGCTAAAAGCCAAACTGCCCGAGCCGGTCCACCACTTGTTGGTCCCGCGCCCTCGCCCGGCCGTCTGTTCTTCGGCGACGACAAGCATCGCCGTGCCTCGCGGTAACTCCGTCGCCAATCGTCGGGCCGCATCGTTCGTCGAGTCGAGCGTGCGCGCATACTCGACGCGCGAGATGAATTCCGGTAGGCGAAGACGATGCGGTTCAAGAAGCATGGAGGAAATGCGGACTGCAGACTGCGGAATGCTAAACAACGGATGGGCCGGGCGATCCCGTACTAGCCCCGACGCGCGAGCGAGGGGACGAATGGCAGGGGCCCGTTGAGTTTTGCTAAGTCGCCGCGAGTTGCCGTTCCGGGTAGAGGTAGATAAAGCTCTTGCCGAGGCGGCCGTTGTAGTTGCCGGCGGAAATGCGAACGAGCCCCGGCGTATCGAGGGCGGCCTCCACGGCGCGACGTGTCGCCTCGGCAATTGTCGGGAGATCTCGTCCGTTCAGAATGATCTCCATCACGCTGGCGACTCCGGCGGGAAGCTTCGAGCTTTCGCCCAATTCCTCGCGAAGCGTTGGGCAGAATTCGGCGTAAGTGCTGGCGATCGTAAAGGAATACTTGCTGCCGGCCTTCGAACCGCTTCCGGCAATGCCGCCGGGAAACGGCAGAATGACGCCCGGCGTCGAGGCCGCGGCGTCGCGTGCTCGGCACGCGGCGTCGAGGGCCGAATCGACCGAATCGCCGAAAAACCAAACGTTGCCTCCCATGAGGCCGTCGCGAAAGCCGAAACGCCGGTCGAGCATAAACTCGCCGCCGAGAATCGGAATCACCCACACGCGTCGGCCGTGACGCAACGCACGCTTCTGATGACCGTCGCCGAAGAAGGCAATCTTTCGTCCGAGCTTGAAATACTCTTCGGTGTCGAGCAGGTTGAAGCACGCGGCCGTCGGGCAGGTCAGCACGTTTTGGCTGAGCCGTACCAATAACGAACGTTCCAGCTTCGCAGCCCGATCTTTGTGGAAGCGCGGTACGTGAAATTGCACGATCGCGCCGGGCCGGCCGTCGGGCGTGGCGAACGATTCATCTCCGCCGGGGCCTACATATCGATCGAGCCCTGCCTCGCAGTCGCAGAAGATCGTGCTCGAGGCGTTGCCTGTCGCGGCTTGCACCGCGTGGTCGAGCCACGTCCGATCACGGGCCGTGATGAGCACCTCCGCATAAATGCTGCGAAAGGCCTCGGCGTACGTGTCGTCGACCAACCGTTGAAAGCGTTCGTCGCTCATACTGCTGCCGATCCGAGTCGAGAAAGAAGAGACTTCCACAGCCCCGGGGGCATACCCGGGGCTGCTGCAAGCAAACGAAGTTAACGCTACTCGCCACGCCGCCCCGGAATTTGCCGTTCGTAAACGGCCGCTTCCGTGATGATTTTGTCCATAAAGATGTCGTGCGGCATCGTCGGGATTTCCGGGAACATCTGGCATTCGAAGGCCAGTGCCACAAGCGGGCAATCCATCCGCGAGTGCTCTAAGAGCTTATCGTAGTAGCCGAATCCGTGACCTGTGCGGGCTCCGCGACGATCGAACGCCACGCCCGGCACCATGATGAGATCGAGTTCGTTGGGCTGAATCTTCTTGGCCGGGACGTCTCGCAACTCGGTGCGCGGCTCGAGGATTTTGTACATGCCGATGGCCAACTCATTCATGTCTTCCAGTAAGAAGAGTTCTAACTCGCCGTCGACGCAATACGGCACGACGATCCGCTTGCCGTGCGTCAGCGCGGTCGCAAGGTAATGCCGCGTACGGACTTCGCTCCGAACGTCTACGTAGTACATCACCGTCTTCGCGGCGGCGTATTCCGGCAGGGCGACGAACTTCTCGCAAATCCCTTGGCTTAATTCATCTTTATTGGGCAGGGCATTGCGGGCCGCGTGGGCCTGTTCGCGGATGACCTTCTTGCGAGCTTGCATATCCGATAGCGGTGCCCCTTCAGCGGCATCGGCGGCCATTTGGTCCGTCGTCATCCACGCTCCTTGAGAAAGAGAAAGTTCGCGCGGCAGTCGGTGCCGGCACGCGGTTGCTATCGTAACCAAACGGGACTTCTCGGGCCAGCAAAATGCCGCCCGATCGGCAACGCCTGAGCGCAAGCCAAACGTGCGGAAAAAACCGGTCGATCTTGACCGGAACAAGCGTCCCCATTATCTAAATCGCCCCAACTTTCCTGCTCCGCAATGTTTATGGGCGACGCCGATTCGGCAGCTCAACATTCTGACGCCGTTACTGCTATGCGCGTATCCGTACGCAACCTGGTTCAGCTTGTCGTGCTGCGACGCGCGCCCGGATTGTGCCATGCGCTGGTTCGCAGCGCGATGGCGACGGCGATTCTCGTCTGCATCAGTCAGTTCGCGGTCGCGCAGCGTGTGCAGTTTCCAACGACGTCGCCGGCGAATCCGTTCTCGACTCCGGCAACTCCCCCCAGCACTTTTGCTCCCAATACCGGAGTGCCTTCGCTGGGCACGACTCCGTACAGCGCTCCGCCGTCGCTTGCGCCGACTTGGGATCCGTATGCTCTGCCGGGCTCGACCGCAACTCCTCCCCCGGCGCTTCCCGCTTACGGAACGCAGCCGGCGCAACCGCAACTCGGCTACCCGTTCCAAGATTGGACTGCGCCGCAAACCCGGTTGTTTCAAAACATCGGTGCGCGTTACACCTGGATCAATCGAGGCGGCGGCAATGATGCGTTCGGCGTTCAGGATCTCGACCTTACGACCTCGTTGGCGTTTCCGTTTTTCGGAAACCCGAACATGGCTCCGATCCTGTTCACACCCGGTTTCAGCTTCCACTTTTTTCAAGGTCCCAACCGTCCGGTTCCCGCCGATATTCCGCCGACCGTCTACGACGCTTACGGCCAACTCAGTTGGAAGCCCCAGTTTAACGAACGGCTCGGGGCCGATCTCGCGATTAGCCTCGGCGTTTACTCCGATTTCTCCTACACCGACCACACGAGCCTTCGTATTCTCGGACGCGGCGTCGGCACGTGGACGTTCAGCCCGCAACTTCAGGGCGTTTTGGGCGTCGTCTATCTAGATCGGCTCAACATCAAAATCTTGCCGGCCCTCGGTTTCATTTGGAAACCGCACGACGACGCCCGCTTTGAGTTGTTGTTTCCGCAGCCAAAGCTCGCACAACGCGTTGCCAATTGGAACAACTACGACATCTGGGGCTACCTCGGTGCCGAGTACGGCGGCGGCCAGTGGTCGATCGCACACGCCAACGGCGCCCACGACGTCATCAACTACAACGACTTCCGGCTCTACATCGGCCTCGAAGGAACAGGCCCTCGGCTCCGGGCCCATGCCGAAATCGGCTACGTATTCAATCGCGATATTCTCTACCTTAGCGGGCAGCCGCAAGTCTCGCCCGACGACAGCATCATGATTCGCACCGGCCTCACCTACTGAGCAGGCGGTGAAGCATGGATGTGCGAACGATTCGAGCGGCGAAGGCGCTACTTGCCGCAGGTTGCTGTTTCGTCGGCCTCGCGGCGATGACGGGCGACGCCGCAGCGCAGCTCTCCGGGCCGCCGACGGCCATTCCGACCCATTCCGCTTGGCGCGAAGACGCCGCGCCCGGCGACGCAGCTTTCTTTAACTTGCCCAGCCGCAATGACGTGCCGCGCGATGCACAGACCATTGCCTCGCGCACGCCCGCGTCGTTGCTGGGTCTTGCCCCGGTGCAAGTAACGCCCCGATTGATCTCGCTCAACCCTCCGGCCGAAGCAAAGCAAGAACTGGTGCCGTTGGCGCCATACGCCACTCCGCAGCCTTCCGGGCCGGCGCTCATCGCCGAGCCGCCGCCGGCACCGTTCTTCAGCTTGCGTCCGACCTATGCACCTCCCCCCGGCGCGAAGTCGGGCATCTTTCAACAAAGTCTCGGCCGTGCCACCTACTTGCCGCGCATCGGCGCCGACGGTTTCGGCATGACTTCGCTTTCGCATCAATTTACGTTCGCCTTGCCGCCGTTTATTAAGGGCTCCCCGATTCTCTTCACGCCGACCTTCACGACCCATTTTACCGACGGACCGGGCCAAGCCCCCGTGCCCTCGGAGCTGCGCGATTTTGAAATGGAGTTTCGCTATCTCAAGCAAGCGACGCCTCGGTTGGGAATTGATCTCGCCATCGCCCCGAGTTACTTCGGCGATTTGGACAATGACTCTAGCGATGCATGGCGCATCACGGGTCGGGCGCTCGGCGCGTGGAACTGGACCGAGACGGTACAGGTTGTCGCCGGCGGGCTTTACTTGGGCCGGAGCGATTTCGTCGCAATGCCCGTCGGCGGCATCATTTGGAAACCGACGGAGAACCGGCGTTTCGATATTCTCTTTCCCCGGCCGCGTGCTTACCTGCGCACGTTTGCCGACGGCGACCTTGAGCATTGGGTATACCTCGGGGGCGAATTCGGCGGCAATACCTGGGCCATCGATCGGCCCGGCGGCATTCCCGACAAGATGACGTACGCTGATCTCCGGCTACTCGCCGGCTGGGAACGGAAGATCCCTCACGGGCTCAACGCACGGTTCGAACTCGGCTGGGTTTTTAACCGTTCGATCGAGTTCAACAGCGGTTATCCGGGCTTTGACCCTTCCGACACGCTGATGCTGCGAGGCGAAACAAGTTTCTAACGCTTAGGCAGTCCACTCGACGCTCTGCCGGCAAGCGTTACAATGAGCCGGAGTGCCGGTGACGTATCACTTGCTACTGCTGGGAGTTGCGTCGCGACGGCTCAAGAATCTTTCGAGCGCCCGTTTGCCTAAAGGATGGGTATGTGAAAGAATTCACAAGCTCATTTAGATTCTGTGGCCGTACGTTAGTCGACCCGCGTAGCTCATAGTTTGCCCGCTTGCCCGATGGATGGACCTCTATGACCGAGGAGCTCACGCATTTCGACGCTACGGGCGCGGCTCGCATGGTCGACGTGGCGGAGAAGCCCGTTACGGTTCGCATCGCTCGGGCATCGGCGCAAGTGGTTATGAAGCCGGCGACGCTGGATCTCATTCGCACAGGCGGACATCGCAAGGGGGATGTCGTCCAAGTCGCGCGGCTGGCCGGAATCATGGCTGCAAAACGAACGAGTGACCTAATTCCATTGTGTCATCCGCTGCCGCTTGAAGGAGTCGACCTGACGTTTACGTTTCTCGATGACACGACGCTTGGTGTCGATGCAACGGTCCGTTGCACGGGGCGGACCGGCGTCGAAATGGAAGCGCTCACCTCGGTCAGCGTAGCGGCACTCACGATTTACGATATGTGCAAATCCGTCGATCGCGGCATGACGATCAACTCGATTCGGTTGGAAGAGAAATCAGGAGGGCGCAGCGGCCACTTCGTACGTGAAAGCTAGACGTCGAAGCGACCGACGACATCACATCGATGTCGGCGCTATTGCAACGGAAGGAAGACCATCGAATGGCCAGCGTCGTGCAACGACAAGATAACGCTCAGCGAGCGTTCGGCTTGCTATTTGAGGGCATTCGCGACGATATGGCGAAGGTGGAAGAGTTGCTTCGCGCGCAATTGCGCAGCGCCGACCCTTATGTCGATCAATTGGTAAAGCACGGTTTTCGCCTTGGCGGCAAGCGCCTCCGTCCGGCGCTTTTGCTGTTGGCAGCTTCGGCAATCGGCGCCATCGGTCCGGCGCATATCACACTGGCCGTGGTAATGGAAATGATCCATACCGCCACGTTGATTCACGACGACGTTCTCGATGAGGCCTCGCTGCGTCGCCATTTGGATACCGTAAATGCCCGCTGGGGAAACAAGTCGGGCGTGCTACTCGGCGACTTTCTCTTTAGCCACGCGTTCTTCCTCGCCGCCACGACCGACGACGCCTATGCCTGTCGCCTGATCGGCCGTTCGACGAACATCGTTTGCGAAGGTGAGATGCGGCAGATCAATAGTCGCGGTCGCCTCGATTTGCCGGAAACGGAGTACTACGAAATTATTAACGCCAAGACGGCCGAGCTATGTGCTTGCTGCTCACGGCTCGGCGGGCACTACGCCGGCGCGACTCCCGAGCAGGAAGAAGCGCTCGATCGTTACGGCCGCAATCTTGGGATGGCGTTTCAGGTGGTCGACGATCTACTCGACCTCGAAGGAGATGAAGCCCTGACCGGCAAGTCGCTCGGTACCGATCTCGAGCAACTCAAGCCGACGCTGCCGCTCATTCGTTTGTTGACCACGTTGCCGCCCGCCGAACGGACGACGCTGCAAGAGGAACTCATTTCGGGCGAAGGACGGCGCCGCGCGCTGCTCGATCCATGGTTGCAGCGGAATGACGGATTGGCCTATGCTCGCGCCGCCGCACAACGCTTTACCTCGGCTGCGCAGCGCGACCTCCTCGAATTGCCGCCGGGGCCGGCTCGCGACGTATTGCATCGCTTGGCCGAAAGCGTGATCCGCCGCGACGTTTAGATTCTTGCTCGGCCTGTCGCCCGCCGAGATCACACTTCCCGCGACGCGGCCGCGAAGAACGCCGCCCCGTTCGTATCGGGCGTGCCGTTTGTTTCAATCGGCAACATCCCTGGCCGGACCGCAAGAAGTTCTTCCTGGCAGCGATGACGCGTTTCGTTCTCGCCGATTTCCACGCGCTTGTGCGTGCCGTCGGGCAGCACGATGCGAGCCTTCACGTTATCTCTCAAATAGGCCGGCAGGATCTCGCCGAGAATGCGCTCGCGCAAATCGGGGGCCTCGACGGGGAACATCACTTCCACGCGTCGATAGAAATTGCGCGGCATCCAATCGGCGCTCGCCAGGTAGATGCGGCAATCTTCATGCGGCCCGAAAATATAGATTCGGCTGTGCTCCAGAAACCGATCGACGATGCTGCGAACACGGATGTTTTCACTGAAGCCGGGAATGCCGGGGCGCAAACCGCAGATGCCGCGGATGATTAAATCGACGGGCACGCCGGCTTGCCCGGCCCGATATAGGGCCTCAATAACGCGATAGTCGACCAGCGAATTGAGCTTCGCCAAGATGCGCGACGGTAAACCCTCTTTGGCACGCTTCGTTTGCTCTTCAATGAGCTCGACCGTGCGGCGATGGAGATCGGTCGGCGCGACGACGAGTTTCTTCCACTTGTGCCCTTGCGAGTAGCCCGTGAGCAAATTGAACAGAGCCGAGGCGTCGGCCGTCGTCTCTTCGTCGGCCGTAAACAAGCCCAGATCCGTGTAGATCAAAGCCGTATTCGGGTTGTAGTTGCCCGTGCCGAGATGCACGTAACGCCGCAGCGTTTGGCCTTCCTGTCGCACGATTAGTGAGATCTTGCAGTGGGTCTTTAAGTCGAGGAACCCAAATACCACGTGCACGCCTGCCCGTTCGAGCTTGCGCGCCCAACCGACGTTGTTTTCTTCGTCGAAGCGAGCCTTGAGCTCCACGAGCGCCGTTACATGTTTGCCGTTCTCCGCCGCTTGAATAAGCGCGCGCGTTACCGGCGAATCGCCGCTCGTACGATAGAGCGTTTGCTTGATGGCCAACACGTTCGGATCGACGGCGGCCCGACTCACAAACTCAACGACGGCGTCAAATGCGTCGTACGGGTGATGAAGCAAGATGTCGTGCCGACGAATGGCCGCGAACAAATCCTCTTTGCCGCGCTGGCCGCGGCCGCGCGGTTGCTGCGGGGTAAACGGCGTGTCGCGAAGATGTTCGCGCCCCGGCATCTTCAGCAGTTCCATGAGCGCCGTCAGATCTAGCGGCCCCGGAATGCGGTACACCTCACTGTAAGAATCCCCCGCCGACGTTCCTTCGCGAACGTTTTCCGGCTCGACAATTTCACGAATCAACTCTTCGTCGCCGTTCGCGGACACTTCCAGCCGCACGACTTGTCCGCGTTGGCGCGCTTTGAGGCGATCTTCAATCACCTGCAGCATGTCGTCCGCTTCTTGCTCCAAAAGCTCGATATCGCTATCCCGCGTCGCTCGGAAGTATGTGTGGTTGACGACCTCGGCGCCGCCGAAAAGTTCCGCCAAGCGCATGCCGACGGCGTCTTCCAGCATGATGTAAAGCTGTTCTTCGCCTTGGCTCAGCGTCACCAGTCGCGGCAAAACCTGCGGCAATTGCACGACGCCGAACAGGTTCTTGGGCCCGAGGCCCGAGTGGCGACGCAGGCGCGCGGCTAAGTACAACCCGCGGTTGTGAAACCGCGGACTGGGATGCGCCGGGTCGACCGCCATCGGCGTCAGAATTGGATAGGCTCGTTCATTGAAAAACTTGTCGAGAATCGCATGGTGTTCCGGCGCGAGTTGGCTCGGCGTCAGAATGCGGATCTTTTGCTCGGCCAACTGGGGAACGATCTGCTCGTTCCAACAACGGTACTGTGCCGCCACAAGTTCCTTGGTGCGTTGCGCGACGCGCTCCAGTTGTTGCAGCGCTCGGAGACCGTCGGGGGAATAGTCTTGCGGTGCGCCGTCTTCAAATGCCTGCTCGCGCAAACCGGAGACGCGCACCATGAAAAATTCATCGAGGTTCGAGCTGAAGATCGAAAGAAACTTCACACGCTCAAGGAGCGGCACGTCGGGCGATTCGGCTTCTTCCAGCACGCGCCGGTTGAACTCCAGCCAGCTCAACTCGCGATTAAGAAAATGCTCGGGAAGAAACTCTTGCTCGGTCACAATCAATCTCCGAATTCATGCCCTGACGCCGTCGCTGGTCGACGTTCTCGCCGGCCGGTATATTGGGGACTTGGTCAATTCTCCGCTATGGTTGCGAAAAGAAAAGCGGGCAACCTCGGGAAGATAAGCCGGATCGACCAACTTTTCCTTCGTTCACCTATAATCGTCACGACCGATAGCCGCCTACGGCAAGGCGCGCAGCGGCGCGGAACTGCGGGAATCTCGGTACGTGAGCGATCGCTGGCAAGACGAATACCCGTTTCCTTCGCATTTTCTCAATGTGCCGGGGGGACGACTTCATTACCTCGACGAAAAGCCGGCAATATCGATTGCCGCCGATTCCGTAGCATCGCTGCCGACGTTGCTCTGCGTCCATGGCAATCCGACGTGGACGTTTTATTGGCGCAACATTATCTCCGAGTTTCGCGGCCGGGCACGCGTCGTGGCGCTCGATCACATCGGCTGCGGGCTTTCCGATAAGCCGCAAGACTATTCGTATCGACTTGCGGATCACATCGCGAACCTGCGACAACTGATCGAAACGCTCGACCTTCGCGACATCACGTTGCTGGCGCATGATTGGGGGGGCGCCATAGGGCTCGGCGCTGCGGGGCAAATGCCGGAGCGTTTCACACGCTTGGCATTGTTCAACACCGGAGCCTTCCATGGCGAAAGTTGTCCCTGGCGGATTCGTGTTTGCCGAATCCCGGGTCTTGGCGCCTGGGGCGTTCGCGGCTTGAACTTATTTGCACGCGCAGCTCTGGTGATGGCTACTGAGAAGCCGGAGCGTTTTACCGCAGCGGTGCGCGCCGGGTACTTGGCGCCATACGACAACTACGAACATCGTGTCGCCGTACATCGCTTTGTTCAAGACATCCCGCTGGCGCCGAGTCACCCGAGCTATGCAACGCTGACCGGCGTCGAACGAGGATTGGCTCGCCTTGCGGACAAGCCGGTGATGTTAGCCTGGGGCATGCGCGATTGGTGTTTCACGCCGAAGTTCTTGGAGCGGTTTCGCGAATTCTTTCCACAGGCCGAGGTTCACCGGTTCGCCGATGCGGGGCATTACGTTATCGAAGACGCGCTCGAGCGGATTGTGCCGTTGCTTGAGGAGTTTCTGACACGCGACAATACGACGGCGGACATCGCAGCGACGAGGGCAGGGGAGTGAGTACTGCCATGGCTCTCGATGGAAGCTCGCCGCTCAACGTCGGCCAATGCGCGACGCTCGCTTGCTTGCTCGAAGTGATTGTGCCGAAGCCGGGCAACGTGCATCGGGGTGCAGATTTCGCCGACCTCACCTTCGCCGATTTCGCCACGGCCGCCGTCGCCGTCGGACCCGCCATTCAACGGGCCGCCGCAGGCACGCCCATCGGGCAAACGGTGTATGACGCCGTGACCGCGACGCGACAATTTGCGGCGACCAACGTCAACTTGGGGATCGTGCTGCTCTTCGCACCTCTCGCAGCTGCGTCCGCCGTCGGACGTTCGCCCGATGCGTTGCGCCAAGGGCTTCGCAACACTCTGGCGGGTTTGAATGCTGAAGATGCCGCGCAGGTCTACGCCGCGATTGCTCTGGCGAATCCCGGCGGGATGGGACGCGTTGCCGAGGCCGATGTCGCGGAAGCTCCGCCGGCCGACCTGCTGTACGCCATGCGATTGGCCGCCGATCGCGACGCGGTCGCCCGCCAGTATGCGAACGGCTTTACCGACTTGTTCGACTTTATTGTGCCGCGTTTGGAACAAGAGCTGGCCGCCGGTCGCGGCCTATCGGATGCCGTCATCCGCACGCAACTTCACGTACTACGGCAACTCCCCGACACGCTCATCGCCCGGAAGTGCGGCGCCGACATGGCGCAGCAAGTCGCCGAAGGGGCCGAGCAAGTTCTCCAGGCCGCCGAACTCGGCGAGGAAACCTTTCACGAAGCGTTGGCCGATTTCGATTTCTGGCTTCGCAGCGACGGCCATCGTCGCAATCCCGGTACGACGGCTGATTTGCTCGCAGCCGCATTGTTTGTCTTGCTCTTGGCCGACCGAGTTCCACGGCCGATTCGGCTATAATGGTGCCGGGTTAGGCAATCGCAGGAGCGGTCAATCATGTCGCAAGAGTCGTATTCGGTTCGGCTGCGGAAGACGGAACTCGTCTTTTCGGCGGCCCACTTCATCACGTTCGCCGGCAATATCTGTGAACGTTTGCACGGCCACAACTATCGAACCGCCGTCGAGGTGTTCGGCCCGTTGGATGAGAATGAATACGTCGTCGACTTTATCGCGTTGCGCGATACGTTGAAGAAGATCGTGCTGGAGCTCGACCATCACATGCTGTTGCCGACGCGACATCCGCAGATTCGCGTCGAGGCGGACGAACGCGAGGTCGTGGTCCGCTTCGAAGAACGCCGGTGGGTCTTTCCCAGGCAAGATTGCGTGCTGCTGCCGCTCGTGCAAACCACGGCGGAGCTGCTCGCGAAGCACATTGCCGACACGTTGCTCGAGCGTCTTGCCGAGTTGTCGGGCTATCGACCCCGGCGGCTGCGCGTCATTGTCGACGAGTGCGAAGGACAAGAAGGCGTCTACGAACGGGTGCTCTAACGCCTCGGGTCAGGCCTTCGCTTACTTCTTCTCGCTCAGGTTTTCGACGATCGCGCGTTGGTCGGGATTGAGCACGGCCAAACACTTTTGCTGTGCGTCGTCGAGATAGCCGAACGCTTCGATCAGCAGTTGGTTGTCGGCGTTTTCCGACTTCCCTTGGCGATAGAGGTGCTCGGACTTGTCGAGCGCTTCGTCGATAATCGTGCGAATGGCTCGTAGTTGCTTCTCGTCCATCTTGAGATGTTCGGCCATTTGCGGCAGCGCCAGGGCCGGCGCGCCCAGGCGGCGATAAAGCTCCTCGGCATCGGCCGTCGGCCAATATTGCATGACGAGCTTTTGCAGCAAGTCCGTCGCTCCGATGGTGTGTTCCATCAACGACTCGAGACGATATTTTTGTTCGGTGTCGAGCACGCCGAGCATCGCCATTTGCGTGATATAGAGAATGGCCGCTTGTTGCGACTTCGGCACGCTCGGCTTCAAAACCGCGTTCTTCGCTTGGATCACGCTGGTGATCTTACTCTGCTGTTCCGGGCGCAATCGCAGCAGCACCGACATTTCCGGCTCGCTGAACAAGTCGATGTCGAAACTGTGGCGAAGGCGATCTCGCAGGCCGGCGCTGATCTTCGGGCCGACGGGGCCTCCCTTTTCGTCCGGTACGCTGAAAACCTTGGAGAAGCCCGGCACTTTTACCAGTTGCCGCCGAATCGGTTCTGCTTGTGCTCCCATGCCGACGAGCAAGCCGATGCCGACGAACAGCGCGACGCGCAGACCTTTGCGAGGTTCCCGCTTCGGCGAGGCATCGACGTTCTTGCCGTGGTGCGTCAAGATTTGCAGACGGCGCAGACCAATTTGGGCGACGAGGCCCCGTTGTTCGATATGAATGACTTCCATGCGATACAGGTCGCCGTCGTCGGTCTCCAACTCCACGTGCGCGCCTTCCGTGAATGCGGGCATCGCCTCGGAAGTGACCTTCAGACCGCCGGCAGATTCGTCAATGAGACGCACCGCCAAATGCGTTTTGCCGAAGATAATCTTCGCTTCACGCGTGCCGACGACCGGCGAACGAAAGTTTTTGCGACGTTCGGAGAACATGGAAGTGAACCTGAAAGGGAAGTTGCGACGAGTGCCCGGAACCCTCCGTCGGAGCGTGACATGGCATCGTCCGCGTCAACTCTAGCTTTCACTGAGGCGCACGCCCGAAATTCTTAAAAGTCTCGTAGATTCTCGGGGAGATTTTGCAACGCTCGCTTACGTCGTGCCGTACGACCGCTACCATCGTCGCGATCGATCGTTCGCCGCACGGCTGCGGCAAGCCGTACGCTGTGGATTGCTGCATGAGCTTTTGACGCTCACTGACCGTGATGTAGGTTTGCGGTCGACTCTGCGCCGACTGATCGGATCGCGATCGGATGCCTGCGCTGCGACGAATGCGTTGGTCCATCTTACGAACGAATCGCGGTAGCCGAGAGGATTGCATGAAGGCCGAATACATTAATCCGTTCATCACCTCCGCCGTGAACGCCTTTCAAACAGTGTTGGGCTGTGAAATTCGTCGCGGTGTGCCGGCGCTCAAAGCGAACACGAAACCGCAATACGATATCAGCGGCGTGATCGGCCTCTCGGGTAGCGCCGTCGGAACCGTGGTCCTCAGCTTCTCGAGCAATGTGGCGCTGCAGGCCGCAGGGACGATGTTGCTTACGGAAATGACGGAGATCAACAGCGACGTCATCGACGCCGTCGGCGAACTCACGAATATGGTCGCCGGGGGTGCTAAGGCACAACTCGAACACTTGCAGCTTTCCATCAGTCTGCCGAACGTCATCACCGGACTCGGTCACGAAGTTCGCTTCCCGTCGAACGTCACGCCGATCGTCATTCCGTTCGATTCCGATTGGGGACCGCTCACGGTCGAGGTCGGGCTTTCGGAAGTTCCGGCTGCGGTGCTGGTCTAAGAAGTCGATTTGTCAGGTTGCCGTCGCTGCCGGCGGCAATGCCGGCGACACGTCTCCGCAATTCTGCGGCGATTTATTCATGCTGCGCCGGTCCGGCGTCCGATCATGCGCGAGACGACGGTGACTTTAACGGTCGCAACGGCTGGGAGCCGTGGATAAGAGTTGCGCCGAAAGTTGCGCAGCTGCCGGCGTCGGGTAGTCGGGAAAACTCAGGGAGCGAGTCGCCGTGGCAACCGCAGAAATTCGCAAGGCCGCCGTACTGTTGGCCAGCCTGCCCGAAGAAGAAGCTGCCCATCTCCTCTCGAAGCTCCATCCCAAACAGGTGGAGCTCGTTTCGATTGAGATCGCCCGGCTGGGCCACATTGCCGGCGAAGAACAAGCGAACATGATTCGCGAGTTCGCCGACGTGAATCCCAATTCCTACGGCAGCAGCACCGGCGGCCTCGACCTGGCGAAAAGTCTCGTCGAAAAGGCGCTCGGCAAGAACGCCAACAGCACGCTCGAGAACGTGCGTCAGCAGATCGAAGCGTTGCCGTTCGCCTTCTTACAGAAGATCGACGCCACGCACCTGCTCACGTTCATCATGGACGAGCATCCGCAGACGATCGCGTTGATCCTCTCGCACTTAGCCCCGCAGAAGTCGGCGCAGGTGATCGCCGGTTTGCCCAGCGATCGTCAACTGGCGGTCGTACGCCGCATAGCGCGCATGGGTCAAACGAGTCCCGAAATCATTCAGGAAGTGGAAAAGGGACTCGAACATCGGATGTCGAGCATCACCAGTCAATCGTTCGAAACGGCCGGCGGCGTCGAGTCGGTCGCCGAGATTCTCAACGTCGCCGATCGCGCGACGGAGCGCGCCCTGCTCGAAAACTTGGCTCAAGAAGATCCCGATCTCGTCGAAGAAATTCGCCGGCGGATGTTCGTGTTTGAAGACATCGCCAAGTTCGCCGTCAAGGACATCCAGACGGTGCTCAAGAACGTCGAGAATTCGCAGTGGGCCCTGGCCCTCAAAACCGCGAGCGACGAGCTACGCCAAAAGGTGCTCGGCAATATGTCGACCCGAGCCGCGGAAATGCTCAAGGAAGAAATGGATTACCTCGGCCCGGTCAAACGCTCGGCCGTCGAGCAGATGCAGCAGCAGGTCGTCGATATCGTACGCAGGTTGGAAGACGGCGGCGAGATCACGGTCAGCGCCGGCGAAGAAGTGGAAGAAATGGTTTAGTCGACCGTTTCATTCGCTCCGCGGCTTGCGCACATTCCGCTTCGGGCGAGCGGCGGGCTTTACGCCCGCCGTCTGCTTCTTCGCTTTGCCGCCCTTCTCACCGGCCGTCGGCTTCGGCGCGGTCTTCCGTTTCACGAGCCGCTTCAGTTTCTCTTCGGCCCGCTCTTGCAACGGTGCAACCGTCGGCACGCCGTCGCCGCGCACGGCGGCCAAGCAGAATTCCCGTCGATTGTGTTGCAGCTGCGTGCATTGCACATGGCCGAAGCCCCAGCTTTGCACGCGCGCGACGAACTCCGGAATATTCTCGGCATAGTCCCAAGAAAGGAGCTTGAGCGTCAGCAGCAGCCCTTCGATATTCACTTCGCGATGCGTGACGATTCCCTCGACCGTGTCCAGCGTGTAGGTCGGCGTCACGTTCATGTCGGTCATCAGCCAGCGAACATCGCGGAACTCTCGCTTTTTCACGTCGCCGCCGCGCATCTGCAGGTGGCGAAAGTTCGGATGGTCGAGCACCGCCGGATGCATTTCGGCCGGATCGATTCCGGTCACGAGCAGGCCGCGCTTCAGCAATGCTTGGCACGATCCGCCGGGCGCGCAACCGATCTCGGCCGCTTCATCTCCTTTGCGCACCGGCAACTTCGACCAGCGGAGCGCTTCTTCCATCTTCAGGTAGGCGCGGGAGACCGCCTCGTAGGGAAGTTCGATATCGTCGTAAAGTCCCCCGGCGCGGCGCGATGCGGGACTGCCGGCCCGATGGTACCCGACCCACCAGAGCTTCGGGTCGATCACGACCACGTCGAGCACGAGGTCGCCCGGTTGTGTAAGTCGCTTGGTCTTGAGCGAAGCGAATTTCGATGGGGCGGCCGCCCGCAGCATGATCTCCACCGCGCGGGCCTCGTCGGTCTGCCCGACTTCGTAACCTCGCTCGCCCGGCGCGAGGCGATCGCGGGGCCAAACGTGAAGCTCCTTGAATGGTCGTTCGCCGGCCAAGTGCCACACCTCGGCCACTGCCGCGGCCGGATCCTCGTCGACCGCGACCTTGCCGAGGGAGAAGCCGTAGGCGCGGGCAAAGACCGAGTGGAGCTCGAAATCCTCCGCGAGGTGATGCTTCTCGGGGAGCTTGAACGTGAGAAAACCGGGCCGCGAATAGGCGAAGCGAAAATTCGGACGGAACCGAGCCATCTCCAGCTTGAGCGTCGGCTCAGCGCCGACCTGACACGTCATGAACAAGAACTGCGGCTGGTCGGGCATTGGCGTCTAGCGTTTCGGAGAGGAAGAAAGGGAGATGTGGGGATAGGAGGAGATATTGGAGATAAGAAGTGAGAAAGACGGAAGGGCCTGAAGCCGTTCATTCAATTCTCTAATCTCCCGTATCTCCCATCATCTCCATATCTCCCTTGCTGAAAAGAGGTCGGAGCAGCGTGGCAGTCGAGATTTACTTACGCACAAGCCGTTTCAGCGTGTAGAAGCCTTCGGCAGGGAAGAATTTTGCTTCGCCCGACGCCGATTTCGGGGCGAGATTCGCTAGATGGAATTCGTAGACGAAGCCCGGCTTCATTTTGTCGACGGTAAGCCGCACGCTTCGGCCGTCGTCGGCAACGCGGGCCTGCAAAACTTTCACGCCTTGTCGATCAACGTCGTTGCCGCCGTATTGCGGGGTGGAGATACGGCGGAACATTTCGACGGTGTAGACGCTGCGATCGGCTGCCGCTTCACGGTTCACAGGCTGCGTAAAGTCGATCGTGAACCCGTCGTGCTCGGCGCGAATCTCAGCCATGCCGGCCGGCAGTTCGCCGCTCGGACGCATTCGAACGAGCGAACCGGTGTTGCGACCGCCTCCCCAGCCGCTGTCCTGGAGGTTGCCGATGTAGAGGTCGCCGTCGGGCGCGACTTCGCAGACCGTCGGGCCTTCGAACGTTGCCTGGCCTGCCGCCGGGAACTCGTTCAGCGGAAACGCGGAGCCTTGATAGACGCCGTCAATGTCTTCTAAGGCCATGCGGAAGAGCGAGCGGTAATTAAACTCACAGCCGAGCATGTGCCCTTCAAAGGGGCCGAACAATTCTTCGCTCTTGCCGGCGGCCTTGCGCTCGGCGCGCACTTTTTCCGGCGTGTCGAGAAAGCAAATGCCGTTGACGCTGCGGGTCCAGGGATGCGGCAGTTCGACGGCGGGGGATTCCACCGGAGGTGAGAAGCCGGGCTCGGCTTCGAGCTTGTTGATGAAGCCGTACCGCCGGCCGTCGACGAGATGGTTGATTTCGTTGAACGGGTTGTAGTTCCCTTGGTTGTCGCTCGCGAAGAGGTCGCCGGCCTTGTTAACGGCCAGGCCCATCGGAAATCGCAAGCCGCCGCAGAACGGTTCGACCGTGAAACGGCGAGGATCGTCTTTCGTCGGAGTGCGGGCGAGAAGCCGGAGACCTTGGCCGCGCAAGGCCGCTTTGGCCGGCACGCGATCGTCTTGTTGGCAGGGCAGGCCTACGTAATAGCCGAGCTTCGCCGAGCCGAGTTTGTCGCTCGGAATGCGTGGCAGGCCGACGGCCCAATCGTGATAGTCTTCGGTGTGTCCCCAACCGCTCGCCGCGACGACATTGCGCTCGTAGTAGCCGTCACCGTCGTCGTCGAAGAGGCGGAGCAGGGCATACTTGTTAATGACGTCGAGAACTTCTTTGCCGTCTTCGTCGGCGACGGCAATGCCGTACGGCGCGGCGAGGTCGTCGCTCACTGTCTGAAGTTGATCTTCGAGTCCGTCGCCGTTGGTGTCGCGGGCCGCGATGATGCGCCCCTTGAGCGACGTGAGCACGAGCGAGCCGTCTGGGCGCCAGGCGAGACCCGTCGGCATTTCGGCGATGCCGAGCGGCAATTGCACCGCTTCATAGCCGGGAACGACGTCGATCTTTACCGCCGGCGGGCTAGGCGCGACGGGGATATCGACGGGGAACGTATCGACCGGAAGATTCACGCGATAATCGACTACCAATCGAATCGATTTCACATCGGGCTTCAACTCCAATGCAACACCGCCGAGTCGAGCATTCAGCGTAAGGCGACCCTCGTTGTGTTTCACCAGTTCGATCGTGGGCCGGCCGTCGCCATGCACGATTTCAAACTTGTGATGGTCGGCAACGAGCGAAGGCTCATAATACGGAATGAGCCGAAGCGCAATTGCCAAGACGTCGCCGTCTAACTGACGCCGCATATCTTCGGGGAGATTTTCCGCATCGATTTCGACGGTGCGGCGGAAGCCTTGCCCTCGTTCGTCGGGCGGCAGCGTCTCGAACTCTTGGGAAATCGAGGCGTCGTTCATCCGATAAGAAAAGGCGGCACCGTTCGTTCGGCTTTCAAAGGAATCGAGAACTGCGATGTTCTGTCCCGTCGGATTGGGGGCGAACCAACGATCTTTTCCGCGACCGAGCAACAGCTCCGAAAAACGGCCTGTGCCCACCGATTCTGGAATGTCTTGCTTCTGGTCGCTTGCCGGGTTCGCAGCGAAGACCATTGCGCCGCCGGCTTCCCAGTACCAACTCTTTCCCTTCGTGCGCTGTAGTGCCGTATCGCCGGTCCACCAGGCGACGAGGCGATTGGTTTCCAAATCGAACAGCACGTTGTGGCGGTTCGGCAGACCGATCACGATGGCGCTGTCGTAGGTCTTGCCGTCGACGACGAAAACGTCGGTCAAGATGTTGGCACGTTCTTTCAAGCCCGGCACGTTGCGCGAGCGTACGATGCGCACCGGGTTCGGCAGCGGCGGCGTGAAGCCGGGCTCGTTGAGCACTTTCCAGACGCTGGCGAGTTGCAGATTGACGTCGTCGTGCATCACCCCTTTCACGGGCAATTGGATCGCCGGCATTTCCATGCGCGGAATAATGCGCGAAGGGTTGCGCACCCAACGATCGAACCAGGGCTTGCGGATGCGGTCGCCCAGAAGCGTGAGGTCGGTGCCGTGGGCTGCGATGTTCGTGATGCCGACCGGTTCCGACGAGCCGATCTTATGGCAACTCGTGCAGCCGAAGCCGTCGGCCGTAACGAGTCGTCGGGCTGCGAGACGTTGCGCCGTTTCGTCATCACCGGCGGTTGCGGCTTCCGCCGGCGGCGGAAGATCGGGAATGCGATCGTGGTCGACAAGATGCCCTTTGAGCGCCGATAGTTCTTCGCCGGCCAGCGGAAACTTCGGCATCCGCACGCGCAGCCAAGGCCGGAGCGGATCCCGTTTCAGCAGCAGTGCGTCGTCGAGCGCGGCTTCGGTAAGTTTATCGCCGACGCCGTTGAGCGAAGGGGGCAAGAGCGCCGGTTGCACGGCCAGGAGTTCCGGCTCGGCTGCCGTAATGCGCGGCGCTTCGCCGGCGAGACCCTGCCCGAGCCCGCGAGCATGGCACGCCGTGCAATTGCGTTCTTGCAACACGAAGCGGCCGTCGAGCACGAGCGATTCTTTCTTCTCCGGAGCGACGGCCGCGCGGAGATAGGCGACGATCGCATTCCGCCGTGCTTCATCGAGCCGATAGCCGGGGCGCGGCTTCCCGGCATGGGGTTCGCCGAGACATGCGGACGCGAGCTTGTCGCCGAGCTTGGCGATATGCGCCGCCGTAAGGGCCGGCGCGGCGTCGACCGGCGGCAGTTCCACCGGACCGCGATGGCAGGCCGTACACGATTGCGACGTGAAAAGCTTTCGTCCGCGGTTGACGAGCGACTTATCGGCCTTGGTTTCCTGCTTCTTCTCTCCCCTCGCCCCTTGCGGGAGAGGGTGGCTCGGCGAAGCCGAGACGGGTGAGGGGGCGTCTTTGGAAGTTGCTACGGCCGAAGTCCCCTCGCTTGCGCGTCGGGGCTGGTGTGTGGTAGTGGAGTCGGCGGTTCCCTTCAGCGTACTCAGATACGCCGTGAGGTCGTCGCGTTCGAGTTTCGCGAGTTTGAAGACCGGCATCCGGTGCTGTGCGTTCAGCGCCGCCGGATTGTCGAGCCAGCGCAGAAAGAATTCCGCCGGCCGCTTGCGGGCAATCTCCGTGAGGTCGCCGCCGGAGAAGAGCGACGCCGTGCCGAGCGTGCCGATCGTATGACAAGCCAAACAGCCGACGCTTCGGGCCAGTAATTCCCCTTCGCGAACGCTCGCGTCTTGGCGCGCTTTCGACTTCGCTTTCACGCGCTTGGCTTCCTCGGCGGCACGCGGGTCGAGCGTTACGGCGGGCGCAGTAGCCTTCTTCGGTTCGTCGACCTGAACCTTCGGCAACTTCACTTCCGGCGACGAACGGGACGCATCGAGCAGGTAGGCGGCGATGGCCTCGGCGTCTTCCTTCGTGACGGCGAAGTGCGGCATGCGGCGCGTGAGCGTTATGGCATTCGAATGTGTAGGCTCACCCCTCACCCCCGGCCCCTCTCCCGCAAGGGGCGAGGGGAGTGACACGAGATGCTCGACGATCCATTCCGGGTGCAGGTTGCCGCGAAGGTGCGTGAGAGCCGGTGCCGGCAGGTGGTCGCGTTCTGTCGGAATGGTATGGCAGGCCGAGCAGCGCAGCATGCGGACGAGGGAGCGCCCTTCCTCAAAGGCGGCCGACGGCGTTTGCTTGGGGTCGTGAAAGAGATGGCGATCTGGAATCGGCTCGACCGCGAATTGCGGCCCGCTCCAATCGAGCTTCAGCACGGCGTCCTCGCCGGTCTTATGAAACGTGAGCACGAGCGGCGAGTGGGCATAGCCGAGCCGCAGCGGTTCGGTCACATGCCAGGCCGGCTCCTTGGCTTCGACGGCGAGCAGCGCTTGCCCCTTGAGTCTCAATTCCACACGGCCGCCGCCGGCGTAAACGTGGAACCGGTAATCTCCCGTAGCCTGCGTGAAAAGCAATCCTTGCCAACGCGCGACGAACGGCCCGCTGGAGACACGCAAGTCGGGCCGTTGGGGGCCCCAGACAAATTGCACTTCCGTATCGACTCGCACGGCGGCGGGTTCCGCGAGATCGCGCGAACTGAACGAGGCGACGAGTCCCGGCGAAACTTTCGGTTCGTCTTCGTCTTCTTCATCGACGGCAAATACCGCCGCGGAATGCAGCAACACGACGGCAATTAGCGGAAGGCGGCTTCCTCGCAAGCTCACAAACGGCATGGCAAATCTCAAAGTTACGGAAGCTACTCGCGCGGTTTGACTCGCACGGATTTCAAATCGAATAAGGCTTCTTTCGGCTCACCGTCGGCGCGAACGACGAGACGCCGACGCCCGGCGGCCAGCGTGAGAGGGCCAAGAGCGATGGTGCGATACCGGTCCCAACTGCCCGTACTTTCGCTTCGGCCGCGCAAGCGTGCATCGGGAACTTCGAGCACGAACTCACCCCCTGCGCCGGGCGGCAAGGCATACTCCAGCCACACGTCGTAGGTGCCGGCCTTCGCGACGTCGAGTTCCCATTCGGCCCGATCGGCGGTGCTTTTCCAGTAGCCGAGGTTCGAAAACTTCGGCTCGAAGACGAGCGTCGGCCCGAAGATTTCGGCATGTTCGGGTAATAGATAGAACTCGCCGCGTAATGCTTCCGGCTTGACGACTTGCGGCGTATTGCCCGCGAAGGTCTTGGGCGTGAGTCGGGTCGAAGCGACGAAGGCCAGCACGTCGGCCAGCTTCTGCGGCGGCAGGTCCTTTTCCAATCCTTCCGGCATGAACGACTTGGCGGTGCTCGCGAACAATTCGAGTTCGCTCCGGAGGATCGCTTGCCGGCGCCCGTCTGCGAGCGCGAGCGTCACATCGTTCGTCCCTTCGGAGAGGAGCAAGCCGGTGAAAGTGAGGCCGCCCGAAGTCTCGGCAGTGTAGGCCAGATATTTCGATTCGACGGCGCGGTTCGGATCGAGGACGGATACGAGCAGCGTTTCCGGCCGACGATCCGACAAGGCCGCGAGATCGGGCCCGACGGCGTGTCCGACTTCCCCGAGCTTGTGGCAATTCGCGCACGACCTGGTGAACGCTTCGCGCCCGCGCGCGGCGTCGCCTTGTAGCGAAACAGCCGATTGATATTCGTCGATCACGCGACGTCGGTCGATGTTCACCGTTGCCGCGAGGACCTGCGCGGCTCTAGTGCGCAGCTCTTTGCTGGAATGGTTGAGCAGCGCTTGCGTGCGCGTTGCATCCAGTTCGGCGGAGGAGATGCGCTTTTTGTCGACGGCGTCGAGTAGACGTTCCGTCCACGGCTTCCGCGCCAGGCAAGCGTCGAGAATTTGTGACTTGCGCGCGGGCGCCAGTGAGGTCCAGCGAGAGACGAGAAGATCGAGTGCTGCGACCTCTTCGCATCGTGCGACGGCGGCGACTGTCGCGGTTTGCAGGGTTTCGGAACTTTGCGGCGTAAGTAAGGTTCCAAGAATGCGCAGGTCGTCGGCCGTGCGCTCGGGGTTTCTGCAGAGCAAGGCCAGACTCTCGACGCGAATGTTCTCCGGTAACTTAGCGTCGAGTACGGAATTGCCCGCAGAAGCGACGAGTTGATCGAAGTCTGCGAGTCGTTGTTTGCGTGTTTCATCGGATTCCGCGCCGCGTCGTGCGATCGTCATTCCGCGACGGCCGAACGCATCGAGCAGTTGTGCGGCCGACGTCACGCGGCGCGACGCATCCTTCATTTCGACGACGGCTCGCAACATTTGATCGACGGCCGTGTAGTCGCCGAGTCCGATCGCCGAATCGCCGATGCAACGAAACAGGCCGGGAAAATAAAACGACGCGCGATCCAGATTTGCGTCGACAAGTCTTGTCGCCACGGTCGCGAGGTTGCGAGAGTTTAACGAACTCGCGCCGGCTTCGAGGCTATAGGCCCAAAGGATGTCGTGATTGATCGCACCGGCCAGCGCTTCCCGGGCCCTAGGCTCGTCGATGTCGCCAAGCGTGCAGATTGCCTGCAAACGGACCGTCGTGTCGGAGTCGTCGGCGGTTGTGATCACCTCGGTCAGGAGATGTTTGTCGAGCTTCAGGAACTCCGCGTCGACCAATCGCAAGGCCCAGCGGCGAACGGCCGGATGTGCGTCGGCGAGGGCTTTGCGCAGCACGAGCGTATCGAGTTCGTCGTCGAGCAGCGCGAGCGTGCACATGGCGTCGAGCCGGGCGGTCGGCTTGGGCGAATCGCGAAACAGTGCGTGAAGCGCATCGGCAGCCTTGCCGACTTCCGGCGTGCGCGTTTTTTGGCCCTTGTAGCGCTCGACGAGCAGTTGCATCGCCAAGTCGCGCACGGTGCCGTTGCCGCTTTCGAGTTTGGCGACGAGTTCCTTCGGGCCCAGCTCATGCAGCGACGTCATCGGCCAAGGCTTCAGATCCGTGGGGAACACGCGATAGATCCGCCCCTTGTCGCTGCCGGCTCGCAAGTCGAGCTTGGCTTGCCATTCTTTGGGAATCCACTCGGGATGCTCGATCACCAAGCGGTACATATCGGCGATCCACAGGGCGCCGTCGGGGCCGGTGCGCACCATGGAGGGGCGGAACCAGTTATCGCTGGATGCGAGAAATTCCGTGCGGGCTTCGTCTGCCGGTCTGCGGCTGGTAAAGGTTGCGCGCTGCGGCGTGAGTATCTCGCGATGGACGAGATTGTGCACCGGCTCACAGACGAACGAGTTGCCGTAGAACTCGGGGCCGAGGTGTTCGTCGCGATAGATCGCGGCACTGCAGGCCGAAGTGAAACGATTGGCGCGGCTCAGGTCGTTAAATCGCGCAACCGTGCGGCTGACCGGAAACACTTGCGACGCGCCGGGCGTTTCGGAAACGTCTTGTTGAATCAGCGGGTACGTCGCATGCGGATTGCGCCGCAGGTAACGCTCTTCCAGAGGAAAGTGATAGAGCGGATTGCTGTTGGAACTGCCGAACCAGTTGCCCCAATCGTCTCGCTCGCGCAGGTATTGCGACCGTCCGGCCAACGGCTCGATGTCTCCCGTTTCAGGTTGAATGCGGAAGTCGCGCGTGCCGACGTCGACCTCCTTGCCCGTGAGCACCGATTTCACCGCGGTCTTCGTCGCACCGTTGGCACAATGGATCCAGCCGTCTTGGCCCCAGCGGAGGCCGTTGGCCAAGTGCTGTGGATTGCCGACGTGCAGGCCGGCGTAAAGCGTGCGACGCTCGTCGGCCCGGCCGTCGCCGTCGGTATCGCGCGCGAAGAGGATTTCCGGCACGGCACAGACGAGAGCGCCATCGCGCCAGGGAAACACGGCGGTGGGAAACTTCAGGCCTTCGAGAAACGTCGTCGCGCGGTCGTAGCGACCGTCGCCGTCGTCGTCGGTGAGAACCTTCACGCGCCCGCCGGGCTTTCCTTGGCCGTCGAGCCCGAGCGGGTAGTCGTGCATTTCGACGACCCAGAGCCGGGCCTGAGCGTCCCAGGCGAAGGCCACGGGATCGACGACGAGCGGCTCGTGGGCGACGAGTTCGACCGTGAAGCCGGGCCGAACGACGATCGCCCGTCGCGATTCTTCCGGCGAGAGGGGCGCGGAGACGATATCGTCGACCGGTTCGGCGGCGCGCACATTTACGGCAAAAAAACTTGCGGTAAAGGCGGCGAGAATCGTGGTCGCCCAAGCGACGCGAACGAGCGGCATCGGCAGGGTCTCAAGGAAGGCGGGAGTCATCGCGCCGGCAGGTCGGCGATGGTGGCCCGCATTCTACCTTGGCGACCCGACGTTCTACCACTTCCAACCGGGCATAATCTGCGAATTGACGACGCACCCTTCCGGGTTTTCGCCGCGACTCAATTTCACAATGCACTCGGCCGCGAGCTTGGCCATCGCATCGAGGGCCGTTTGGTCAATGCCGCCCATATGCGGCGCGAGCGTTACATTCTTCAAGGCGAAGAGCGGATGGTTCTTAGGCGGGGGTTCCTGCTTAAGCACGTCGAGACCGGCGCCGAAGATCCGGCCTTCCGCAAGCGCCTCGAAGAGCGCGTCCTCGTCGACGAGTCCGCCGCGCGAAGTATTGATCAGCACGGCGTCGCGTTTCATCAGCGCGAGCGTGCGCCGGTTGATCAGGTCGGTGGTTTCCGCCGTGCAGGGCATGTGTAAGCTGACGACGTCGGATACCGCGAGCAATTCTTCAAACGAGCAAAGGCGCACGTCGTGTGTGGCGGCGAACGACTTATCGACATACGGATCATAGGCCACGACCTTGAGCCCCAGCCCGTGCGCGCGGGGAATCATCGCCTTGCCGATGCGGCCGAGGCCGACCAGCCCGAGCGTGTTGCCCGCCAAACGGCGAACGCTATTGCGACGCCAGCCGCCGGCGCGAATTTCGCCGTCGCGTACGGCGATCTCGCGAAAGACGCTGAAGATCAACGCGAAGGCTTGCTCGGCCACGGAGTGTTCGTTGGTCCCCGGAGTAATGCAAACCGGGACGCCGAAATCGGTGGCGGCCGCGACATCGACGGAATCGTACCCGACGCCGACGCGTGCCACGCAGCGGAGGTTGCTGCGGCTCAGCACGTCGCGCGAATACGGCTCGACGCTGCAGAGTACCGCGTCGATACCGTTTAAATGCTCGACCAGCACCTCGGGTCGCATCAACTGCGCCTCGAGATCGGGATAGATCACTTCGCAGCCGGCGGCCGTCAGGACGTCGTAATAGGGTCCGGTGTGACGATCGAGCGTGGGCGGCGTGACGAGCACGCGGGGCTTATTCATACTTGTTCACAAGGAGCGGCGGAATGCGGAAAGTCGGTGCCGGTTTTCCGGCTCGGGGAAGTTCGCCGTTCTACCGCGCCTGAGGGTGTGATTCAATGCACGGCCCGCGCGTCGAGACAAGCCTCGCTTGACACTTCCCGAGCTTGGCAGGAACAATGCGCTATCGTATGCCGTTTCTCAGCGTCATTTCACAGTGCAATTTCGCACCGCAATTCCCACGTGCCGGCACGTGCGGCCGTAATCACAATCGCAGGACCAATCCGTGGCTATTGATTCGCAGGCGGGCGGCAGAATTTACATCATCGGCATCGGCGACGACGGCCTTGACGGCATCACCGCGGCCGCCCGGGGACTGATTACCTCCGCTTCGCTGTTAGTCGGCAGCGACCATACCCTCGGGCTCATTCCCAAGTCGCCGGCCGAGCGCGTCGTGCTGGGGGCCAACTTGGAACCGGTCGTCGCGCGCTTGGCGGCGCACGCGTCGGGCACCGCCGTGGTACTTGTTTCCGGCGATCCGCTTTTCTACGGCATCTCGCGCTTCCTCTGCGAAAAGCTTGGCAAGAATCGTTTCGACGTGGTGCCGCACGTGAGCAGCATGCAACTCGCGTTCGCTCGCGTTAAGGAGAACTGGGAAGAAGCGTATCTCACCAATCTGGCGAGCCATACGCTGGAACATGCGATTGAGCGCATCCGTTCGGCCGAAAAGGTCGGCATGTTCACCAGCGAGCAACACTCGCCGGCCGGCGTGGCCAAGGCGCTGCTCGACCGCGGCATCGACTATTTCACGGCGTATGTCTGTGAGAACCTCGGCTCGCCGGATGAGTGCGTGACGCAGGGCGAGCTGAAAGAGATCGCCGCCGAAGAGTTTGGTCCGTTGAACGTCATGATTTTGATTCGCAAGCCGAACGTGCCGGACCGGCCCGTGGAAACGATCGGTCAACGGCTCTTCGGCAACCCCGACGAGATGTTTCAACAAGCCAAGCCGAAGAAAGGGTTGCTTACGCCGGCCGAAGCACGCACGTGGGCCTTGGCCGAAATGGACCTGGGGCCACGCAGCGTCGTGTGGGACATCGGCGCGGGAAGCGGCTCCGTGGCGATCGAAGCCGCCAAGATTGCCTCGGGCGGCACGACCTATGCCATTGAAATGGACCCGGCCGATCATGGCCTCATTGTTTCTAATGCCGAACGCTTCGGCGTGCGCAACTTGCAACCGGTGCTCGGCCAAGCGCCCGAAGCATGGACCGGTCTGCCCGACCCCGACGCGGTGTTCGTCGGCGGCCTCGGTCGCGAGATCGGTCGCTTGGTCGACCTGGCCTACGAACGCCTGAAGCCGGGCGGCCGGCTCGTGGCCAACACCGGCAGCATTGAAAACCTCGCGGAACTCCAAGCTACGCTGCAGCGCAAAGCCGGCCATGCCAACATCTGGATGCTTAACGTAGCCCGCGGCACCCACCAACTCGAACGCATCCGCTTCGACGCACTTAACCCGACGTTCGTCCTCTCGGTCGTGAAGCCGGCTTCATAATTCCGCTTTGTTCGGAAAGCAGCAAGGGAGATGAGGGGATAGGAGGAGATCGTGGGGATGAAGACAAGATAAAGGAGGGAACGGGGGTGGATTCGGGTTTTGACGATGAGATCAGCCGCAGAATTATTGAGAGCGTGATTCGCGTCCACCGTGAATTGGGACCTGGGTCTAACGAGTCAATCTATCAGAAGGCGTTGCTTGTCGATTTCGCAAACACTGGTTTGGCGTTTGAATGCGAAAAGGTCGTCGACATTCTATATCAGGGTGTTAATGTCGGCGTGCATCGACTCGATCTCGTGGTCGAGGGCCAGATAATCTTAGAACTGAAAGTCGTCGAGCAGCTGAGCAAGGCGCACTACGCTCAGTTGAAGTCTTATCTGCACGCTGCGAAACTTGAAGTTGGTTTGTTGATCAACTTCGCCAATGAGAAAGCAGACTTCCGCCGCGTCGTCGTTCCGCAGCGCAAGTAGCTACTCCTTCCACCGTGCTTTCTTACTTCCCCTATCTCCCCCTATCCCCACATCTCCCTTGCCGGAAATCAGGACAGCAGACCATGGCCGATGATGATTTGAAGCTCGACGTCATTGCCGTCGGAGCGCATCCGGATGATGTGGAGATTGCTTGCGGCGGGACTTTGGCTTCGCTCGTGAAGCAAGGCTTCAAGGTCGGCATCATCGACCTGACCGACGGCGAGCCGACGCCGCTTTCGCCGGGGCCTGAGGTGCGCGCCGCCGAAGCTCGGGCCGCTGCGGAGAAGCTCGGCGTACACGTGCGCGTGCAGCTCGATCTGCCGAACCGGCGCTTGTTCGACTCGTTTGAAGCCCGCACGGCGCTGGCGAAACAGTTTCGCAAGTATCGGCCGCGGCTCATCATCGGCTTCGGTGAGAAGACGCCGCTGGCGTCCCCTGATCATCATCAGGCGATGATGATTACCGAAGGGGCCGTGTTTTACTCGCGGCTCACTAAATGGGACGAGCACTTCGAAGGTCTGCCGGTGCACACGGTGCCGTCGCTCATGTACTACACGCTCAACTTCAGCTCGCTGGAATTGCCGCCCGGGGCAGGGCACGTCGTGGTGGATATTACGGAGACGTTGGAGCAGAAGCTCGACAGCATCCGTTGCTACGCCACACAATTTCCGCCGGCGAAATCGCATGTGTTTTCGCGCGTGCGTGCCCTGGCCGAGCATTACGGACAAGCGGCGGGCTTCCAAGCCGGCGAGATTCTTTCGACCGTCGGCACGATCGGCACGAAGAACTTAATGCAGTTCGTCTTTCACAACGTGCCGTAAAAGATCGCAGGGACGAGCCCCGCGGCTAAATGTAGTGGGAAAAACGCCCTCACAATCGTTACAGAGCGCTAAACGGCGTTTTTCCGACGGCCATAAACCCTGCGCACATTCGCGCTCTATGGTTGGTGGTAGAGTTTACCAGGGACGGCGACTGATGAATCTTCATCATGCCGCCGGAGCACCTGCGACATTCACCGCGCGAGTGTGAGGACCGAGCCCATGATCGAACTAGAACTGGCCACCACGGAACAGATTCTCGAAGAACTCGGCCGTCGCCCGGTGAAGTTCGTGCATGTCTGCACGATCTATAAAGGCGCCGTTCCCGACGACGGCTTCATCGCCTACAGCCCGTGCCTCGAGTCGGACGACGCGGTGTGGATGCTCCGCAAAGCGCAAGAACTCTTGGAACAAGAAGAGCCGCCGCAAGAAGAAGTGCTCGGCTAACAGCTTTTCGGGGCGAGCGTCGAGGCGTAAGCCCGACGTGTCTCCGGATCAGGCGCTAGGCACTGGGCGTTAGGCGCTAGGTCGGAAAGCTTCATCCGAATTTCCACTCTGAGCGATCCCTGGTCTTGGTCGCCGGACACGTCGGCCTTACGGCTCGACGCTCGCCTTCTCCTTCGCCGAGAGGATCTTCGGCTTAAGGTAGCCGGATTGCCAATCGCCGGCAGTTTCGATTTCGGCGTAGAGATCGGCTTCCATAAATTCAAAGGCCGGATTATCGGCGGCCCTGTTCTCGCGGTCGATGTAGATCTTGGCCAAGTACCGCTCGCCGGGAAGTAGGCGCGGAGTCGTGAGTCGCTCCGGCGTCAGATTCGCGCGATCGACCAATTCGCAGAACGAGTTTTGCCATTGGCCGTTCTTAGGGTTGATGCCGCTGTCGCCCGTGGCGATCGGGTGCTTGCTCCAGCTTTCCCCGTCGCGGCGAAATAGCAGCACGCGCATGAGTCGGCCGCCGAACTCGAGCGGGAGATCGGTCACGCGGAGGTGCTGGCCCGTGGCAATCGCGATTTCCTTGCCCGGCTTCGGGAGTTCGCTCGCCTTTCGGTACTTTCCCTGCACGGCGGCGGCGTAGTCGTTCAAGAAGCTGCGAAACTGCCGATCGGTACGGCTGCCGACGGCGAACTTCACGTGCCCGGCATGTTCGACGATGCCCAGCGGTTTCGAAAGCAGCAAACTCTTCTCCGGCGCGTCGACGTCGATCAATCCTTGATCGGCGAGAAACTTGAGCGTCGCCGCGGGATCGCGGGGCGTAATCCAGGAGACTTGTTCGCCGTGTTCTTTGCGGAACCGCTCGTTGCGTTCCGGCGAATGGCAATTGACGCAGCGTTCCATCTCGACCCACACGTTCTCAATGAAGGCGTTCAGGACATGGTCGCGGCGCGCGTGGCGAATCACTTCCAGCGGCAGCTCGGTGCCGATCGATTGGGCCGTCGGCGAGCTAGCCAACAGCGCCGGGTTGCTCGCCGCGGCCGCGATCCAGCCTTGGAAGGCCGCGAGCTCTTCGGTGCGCACGCGTGCCAACGCCGGGTCTTCGCGCTCCGGCTTGCGGGCGATGAATTGCAAGAGCTTCGACTTATCGGGCTGCACGACGTCGATTAGCCCTGCGGCGCGCAGCGCTGCGAATGTCGAGGCTTCGTCGGCGAGTACGTATTGCTTGAGTTCCACGCCGGAGAAGTGGCACTCGGTGCAGCTCGAAGCGCGTTGCGCCTGCGCAATCGGCAGAATGCGGCGCGCGAAGAACTCGGCGGAGGTGAGCGAAGTCGACGGTTCCGCGGCCGACAGGATCGGTATGCTGCTGCAAACGAAGCACGCCGACAACAGCGCACAACGAGTCAGCCATTGCTGAATGAACGATTTCAAGAGAGCTTTCTCCACGTGCCGACGAGCGAGATCGGGCATACCGCCGTCAGTATAGCAGCCGGCCAAAAATCGCCTGGAGGTTTGCGAAGCGTGGCGGTAGGTTGCGGAGTGGTGGCATAGTAGGCCGCCGCTCCGTGGCGGCAGTGGGCCTTGTATCGCCGTGCACGATGGCTATCGGAGGCGATTGTTCAGCGCCCATTTCCGTCACGGAGCGGCGGACTACTTTGCAGACTTACGTCGACGCGACAAGAAGGCGCTGCGCAGATAACTCGGGGTTATCTGCGCACAACCTCAAAACCCACAAGGGGTGCGCAGATAGGTCGAGTTATCTGCGCACGCCGTGGTCGGGCCAATCGACGTAAGTCAAGTTTGGAGGATGGGTCGAACGGAGCGAGGACCACGCGGTCGGAAGTCGTTACCAAGTGGCGTGGCCCTCGCTTTGCTCGACCCACCCTACGGTCTGCGGCTATAATTCGAAGTCAGCACCAGTTTCACGCGAGATAGTCGTCGGATGGGTATTCGATTTCTTTGTCCGGCTTGCACGAAGCGGATCAACGTCAAGGAGCATCAGGCCGGCAAACGGGGCTTCTGCCCGAAGTGCGGCGCGGCGGTGCAGATTCCGCTCGCGAGCACGCTCACCGACCGGCAGGAACAGGACGAAGACTCGGCCATTCGCGGCGGCGTTCCGCCGGCTGCCGCGCAAGCCTCGGCAGGTGCCGCGGCGCCGGTCGGCCGGATGGTCGCCGTGTCGGGCGCTCCCGCTGTCGACCCGCTTGCGGAGAACCCGACCGCGGTCTGGTATGTTTCCGGAGCCGACGGCGGGCAGCCTTTCGGCCCGGCCGACGGTGCCACGATGTTCCAATGGCTGCAAGAAGGGCGAATCGCGGGCACGTCGCTCGTTTGGCGACAAGATTGGCCGGAGTGGCAGCCGGCGGCACGGATCTGGCCCCACTTGGCGGCCGGCGCGCAAGGTGCTTCCGCCCCGCAACCGCCGCCCCCCGCTCTCCATGCGGCTCCAGTGGCGGGAGCTTTGAGCACGCACGGCGGTGCGGCGACGAACGCGACCCTCAGCGCACCCGTCGGCCGTTCGCCCGTTGGTTCCTCCCCGCCGGCGGCGGCGATATACTACCAACGCCGTTCCAACGGCGTGTACCTGACGACGGTCGTCGTCCTGGTGTTGTTGGTCGCGGCGCTCGCTTGGTTGACGTATTTCGTGATTTCGCGCGGCCCGATTCCGGCCGACGAGAAAACGAGCAGTCGCCCGACCGAGACGCAATCCGTTTAAAAAGTGAACAGCCTTTCCCGAGTGGATCAGCCCAGAGGATCTGAAGATGAAGAGCTTTATCTCGATGATGTCGTTTCCATTCCTTGCGAGCGCGCTCGTCGTGCTCGGCGCGGGGTCGCAAGCCGCGGCTGCCGACGGCACGCCGTTTAACATCGGCGACAAGTTCGTGCTGGTTGCCCCGGGCAATTGGGAAGCGAAAGAGCCTCGTTCGCGCATCGTGGAATACGAATTTGAAACGCCCAAGGCCGAAGGAGACGAATTCCCCGGCCGCGTCACGGTGATGGGGGCCGGCGGCGGCGTGGAAGCCAACATCGACCGTTGGAAGGGGCAGTTCAAATCGGACGACGCCGAAGTGAAGGCCGACGTCAAGGAACTGAAGGTCGCCGATCAGGCCGTACACGTCGTCAATATTAAGGGGGTCTACCTCGACAAGCCGGGTCCCTTCGTGCCGGGCCCAGGCACCGAACGCCCGAACTACCGCATGCTCGGAGCGATCATTACGACCAAGGAGGCCGGTCAGTATTTCGTGAAGCTGTATGGTCCGGAAAAGACCATCGCCGCCGCCGAGCCCGGCTTTATGAAGATGGTCGAAGGGCTCAAGGCGAAGTAGTCGTCCCCGCCCATCGCCTTGCTTTTAGGGCATTGAAATTGCAGCTTATGCCGCCGACGAACTGCTTGGAATGCCTAGGCAGCGCGTCGGCGGCGTACTTATCTTCATCCTGACGGACCCCCTATGAAGTTGCAGCAGTTCCTCGAACACCACGGCGTGGGCAAGAATCCGTTCGCCGAGGAAGATGCCCAAACCGACCCGGTGTTTAAGGAGCACTGCATCGCCGGGACCTATCACCCGAGTTGGGATAAGATCTACGGCGACCCACAGGAGCCGGCCACTTCCGTGGTGTTTGGCGAGAAGGGCTCCGGCAAAACTGCCCTCCGTTTGCAAATTGCCCAGCACTTGGCGGAACACAATCGCCGCAGCCCGCTTCGCCGGGCGTTCGTCATTCAATACGACGATTTCAATCCGTTCCTCGATCGGTTTCGCGATACGCTCTGGGGAAATCGCCCGCCGGAGAAGGTGTTGGAGCAATGGATGCTCTGGGACCACATGGACTCGATCCTCGCCCTCGGCGTGACGAAGCTGGTCGACAGTGTTGTTCAAACTTCGGGGGTTGTTCAAACTTCGGGGGTCGTGCAGCCCTCGAGCGACGATCTCAAGCCGGACGTCGCGAAGCTTTCGCGGCACGAAGCTCGTGATCTATTGCTGCTTTCGGCCTGCTACGACCAATCGACGGCCGAGCCGTTTCGCGTGCGCTGGCATCGGCTGCGGCGCGCGTTGAAGTTCCGCACCTGGAAAAGCTGGCAGCCGATGCTGATCGGCGTCGTCGTCACGGCCGTGGTGTGCGGGCTCATGGCCTCGCTTGGCAAATGGACGTGGCTCGAAAGCGTTTGGCCGTACCTCATCGTGGCGGCCGGATGGATGCCGTGGGCTTGGCGTTTTGCCCGCCGCGCATGGACGGCCCGGAGCATTTCCTCCAATTTGCGGGTGCTCGAACGCAATTCGGGGCTGTTGCGGAAGGTGCTGATGCGCCTGACCAACGACGAACTGCTGCACCAGCCGTTGCCGAACAAGCAACGGACCGACGATCGCTTCGAGATGCTCAACAAGTTTCAGGGAGTGCTGCAAACGCTCGGCTATCCAGCGATTGTCGTATTGGTCGATCGGCTGGACGAGCCGCACTTGGTGAACGGCTCCCCCGACAAGATGAAGGCCCTGCTTTGGCCGATGCTCGACAACAAGTTCCTGAAGCACCCCGGCCTAGGGTTCAAACTGCTGCTGCCGATCGAGCTTTCCTACTTTGTAGAGCGGGAAAGCCGCGACTTTTATCAACGCTCCCGGCTCGACAAGCAAAACGTGGTGCCGACGCTCGAATGGACCGGCGAGGCCCTTTACGACGTGGCCAATGCCCGCATGCGGGCCTGCGCCTTGCCGGGGAAAAAGCCGACGCTCAAGGATATGTTCGACGAATCGCTCGGCGATCGGCGGCTGATCGACGGAATTCGCGGGCTGCGGGTGCCGCGGCACCTGTTTAAGTTTCTCTACCGCGTGATGTCGGCCCATTGCAACGCTCACACCGACGATGCACCGGTTTGGCGCATTTCGGCGGCCGAGTTTGAGTCGCAGCTAGCACTCTACCGCCGCGAACAAGACGCCTTCGATCGCGGCGTCGGAGCGGGGTAAGTCCGATCTGTTGGGAATATTGGGTCGGCCAGAACCCGTCTTGACCCGATTTTTCGTTCCTGACAGACTTCCGCCACGATTTCCCAACACTCCGCGCAATAGCGACACGAAGTCGCACGCCTGCCGTTGCGTGGAGAGTTGTGAGAGCCGGGAATTACGGCATTGGGCTCGAAGGCCCGACGCGTCATACACGATTCATGGATGAAGCGGCGTCGAGACGAACTCTGCGCCAAGCCATCGTAGGAGAGGGACTATGCGAAGGATCGCAACAACGGGAATGTTGGCAGCGGCGCTCTGCGTTGCTTGGGGATGCAGCAAGTCGGAAGAAAACGCGGGAGCCCCCGCGGCTCCGGCAGCTCCGCAGGTTCCCCCGCATACGGTGGTGTTTCAGTTCTTAGAGTCGGTACGCACCGGCAACGACAAGGGCGCCGAGGCGATGCTCACCGACCTAGCTCGTGAGAAAACCCGAGCGATGGACCTGATGGTCGCCCCGCCGGGAAGCCCCACCGCAAAGTTTGAAGTGGGGGCGACGGAAGTCGCCGAGCAAGGGCAACTCGCTTACGTTGAGAGCCGTTGGACCGATGTCGGCCCGGACGGCAAGCCGGAAGTGAACGACTTCGTATGGGCGATGCGATTGGATAAGGGACACTGGCGCATCGGCGGCGTCGCCACGCAACCGTATCCGGACATGCCTTTCCTGCAACTCGACTTCGAGAACCCGGAAGACATGATCAAGCAGACGCAAATGGCGGAGCAAGAGTATCAACGTCGGCTCAACGGCGGGTCGACGGGCGGCACGATTGCGGCAGGGACGACAACTCCGGGAGCCGCGACGCCTGGTACCACGACGGCAGGCACGTCCGCCGGCTTGACGCAGCAAGTGAACGGCTCGACGCCGACGCTCAATCCGACGCCGAACTCCATTTCGAGCGGCACTCCGACGCTTCCGGGCAGCACAGTTCAAAATGCCGGGGGAATTCCTCCAGCCTCGCAGGGCGGTAGCGTCCAACCGGTTTCCGGATTTTCTTCCGGAACTTCGCCGAGCGGAAATGGCACGTTGCAAGCGCAACAGCCGGAGCTTCCGGGCGGCACACAGCTCAAATAGTTGGCCCAATAAGCCCTTGCACCCAAAGGGCTTAGCGCGTGTTTAAGAAGGCGATCCACGAGTCATCGTGGATCGCCTTTTTTTTTGCGCCGAGAGCCGCATCGAACGAGGGGCATGGTAAGCTATCAGGACAATTTCACTTATTGTCCCCAGAATACGCTTTCAGCGCATTGCTTCCAGTCGTGTCTTTTGATTCTTGACAACACGACCCTCAATGCTAACTTATCCATCCTAGCCTGTGCACTCACGTGCAAAATATGCAATCGGAAAAGGCTCACATCAGGGTTCCTTGCCGGCAACGATTGCAAGAATGCTAGACGTTTACGCTCCCGAATGTTTTGCCGTCGCAAAGCGGGATGCGGGAAGAAGACGGCAAATTGACTTTTGCGTGGTACGTACCAGTTTTTTGTTGGAGGAGTTTAGAATGAATCGTGTTCTCTGTTTTGGTATCGCGATTTTCTTCGCGGTAGTCGGCATCGCCCTCGTCGGCGGTGAGAAGAACGTGGCCGTCGCCGGTCACGGTTGCCATGGTTGCAGCGGTTGCGACGGTGGTTGTGATGGTGGTTGCAGCGGTCCGAGCTGCTCGGATTGCGGTTGCGGTGGTCGCGTCGGCTTGTTCGCTCGTCTCCGTAGCAAGTGCTGCGGCGCCGAACCGACCTGTTGCGCTCCGGCTCCGGCCCCGAGCTGCTGTGACGAACCGTGCTGCGGCCGCCAAGGCCTGTTCGCTCGTCTCCGCGCCAAGAAGTGCTGTGGCGAACCGTGCTGCGGTGCCCCGGCTCCGGCTTGCTGCGAACCGGCTTGTGCTGCTCCGGTTGCCCCGAGCTGCGCTGGCGCTGCTCCGGCTGCCCCTGCCGCTCCGGCTGCCCCGCCTGCCCCGGCCCCGAAGCCGGCCGCTCCGGCCAAGGCCCCGGCATAGTTGTCTCTGCTGAAAAAACGACGGTCGGCACACCCCTGAGTGCCGATCGTCGCTAATTCCCGCGAAAAGCCGGGTCTCCTTGTGAGGCCCGGCTTTTTCTTTTTTGCACGTTGTTTCCGAGCGGGAAAAACTTCGGCAGTTCGCCGCCCCTGATTACGATAGATAGTTCCGCCGCTCTCTCGAACTTACCCCCCTTGCACTGCCTGATTGCGAGTAGCGCTCTCCATGCCTTCTGCCGATACCCAGGCACCTGCCCCGACGCCGGACGGTATGCCGTCGCCCGGCGTTCGAGGTGTGATTACCTACCTCATCTTCCTTCACTTCTTCTTCCTGCTCGTCGGCATCAAGTCGCGAACCGACTCTTCCGGACTGGAACAGGACCTACGCAGTAAGGTGCCCGGGCTTCGCCCGTACTTGCAGCTACTGGGGATGGACCTTTCCTATATGTTCCATCTCACCTACTACGATCCGTCGCCGGAAGCGACCTATCCCCTTACCGATACGGATTTCTTCGTCGAGGCCGACATCCCGCAAGCCGACGGCTCGACGAAGCTCGTCATACTTCCGGCCCGCGACGACCTACATGGTCAACGTTTTCGTCGCCTGGAGCGGCTCATGCACGTGACGGGTATGGAAGGGGAGAATCAGAACGATGCCGCCGGCGTGCTGGCCGAAGGGATCGCTCGACGCATTATCGGCGAAAACAACTGCGTGGAATTGGCCCAGACGACTCCGGTGAAGATTCGGTTTCGCCGACGTTTGCTTCCCAACTACATGATGGCTCCGCAAGATCTTGAACGAACCGGCGTGTTGAGCATCGAACGGGACGCTCCCGGCAATTTTGAGACAGTGTACGAAGTGCTGGCTTCGGTCACGAAAGACAAGGCCGTGGTGGTATCCAAGGTCGGCGCGGCCTCGAACTCCGCCGCTCCTAGCGCCGCCGCACCCGCTGCCGCGCCGCCCGGCGCACCTGCTTCGACCTTGCCGGCATCAAGTCCTTTAACTCCCGGACCATTGAAGCCGAGCCCTTTGATTCCTAGCTCGGCGGCGCCCGCCGGAGGGACGCCATGAGCACCGTTTCGCAATACATCGGTAGTACGGCGCGCAGCTTCGGCGACGGTTGGAACCGCTTCTGGTTCACCCCTTCGCAGCCGCTGCCGCTGGCCATCCTGAGGATCGGCGCAGGTTCCGTCGCGTTCTGGATGATTCTCACGTACAGCTTCGATTTGCTCCGCTACTTCGGACCCAAAGGCATCATCAGCGTTTCGATGCTGGAGCGACTCTACCCGTCGGAGGTTTCGACGCGGTTCTCGTATCTCGACTATGCCGCCGATTCCGGCACCCTGCAGGCGATGCACTACGTCGGCTTGGTGATTCTCGCAGCGTTTACGCTCGGCCTTTGGACGCGGATCACGTCCGTCTTGTCGCTCGTTGTGTTTCTGTCGTACTTCCATCGGGGGCCGATGCTCACGAGCGTCGGCGAACCGGTGGTCGCGTTGCTATTGTTCTACCTTTGCTTCGGGCCGTGCGGCGCGTGTTTGTCGATTGATGCGTGGCGCCGACGCTCCATTAGCCCCTCTTTACTCGTTGCTTCCCCGTTGTTTTCGGCGACCATCAGTCGCCGGTTGATTCAGGTTCATACGTCGCTCATTTACTTCCTGATGTTTTGCGCAACGTTGCAATACAACGCGGTGTGGTGGAACGGCACCGCCGTTTGGTGGCTGATCGCCCGCCTGGAGTCGTGCCTCATCGATCTCCGTTGGCTCTATCAGTTTCCCTACGTCATCAACGTTTGGACGTCGTCGCTGATTCTGTTTTATTTGGCATTCGCCGTTTTGATTTGGAATCGGGCTGCGCGGCCGCTGCTGATTGCTTGGAGCATTCCGGTTTGGATCGGCACGGCCGTTCTTACCGGTCTCGTGCCGTTTTGCGCCGCGATGTTCTGTTGCGGCCTGTCGTTCGTTTCGGCCGAGCAGTGGCAGGCCTTGCTCTGTCGACGGGCGAGCGGCGAGGCGACGTCGGTTGCACGGGTATAGGCCGGCGTTTCCCTGCTTGAGCCCGACAGCGAGGGCGGTGATAATGTGCGGCGATCGCTCATCGCCTTTTTCACCGACGTGCAGCTCCGGAGCAGTAGCCATGGCCTCGATCGAACGACGCGGGTTTCTCACCTCGGCAGCCGCCGCAGCAGCCGGGCTTTCGCTATCCGGACTGTTCAACGCCCCCCGGGCCGCGCAAGCCGTCGAACCGGTCGCGCGCAACGGCCAAGCGAAGTTTAAGTTCAGCTTGGCGGCATACAGCTACCGCAATTTCCTGCCGAGCACGCGCGGCAAGAAACCTGCAGGCGCCCCGCAAGCGACGCTTACGCTCGAAGACTTCATCGCCGATTGCGCTCGCTTCGGCTGCGACGGCACCGAGCTCACTTCGTATTATTTTCCGGAAAGCCCGACGCCGGAGTACCTCCGTTCGCTCAAGGCGCTGTGCTTCAAACTCGGCCTCGACGTAACGGGCACCGCCGTCGGCAACGAGTTTACTTACGACAAAGGCCCCGACCGCGACAAGCAGATCGCCTACACGAAGGCCTGGATCGACTACGCGGAGATCCTCGGCGCACCGGTCATTCGTATTTTCGCCGGCAGCGTGCGCAAGGGGCAAACGGAAGAACAGGCCCACGCGTTGGCGGTCGCGGCGGTTGAAGAATGCTGTGACTACGCCGGGAAGCATGGCGTGTTTCTGGCTTTGGAGAACCACGGCGGACTCACGGCCGAGCCGAAGGGGTTGCTCAAACTCGTCAAGGATGTGAAGAGCCCTTGGCTCGGCATCAACTTCGACTCGGGCAACTTCCACTCCGATGACCCCTACGCCGATCTGGAGCAAATCGCACCTTACGCGATCAACGCTCAGGTGAAGGTGGTGATGCAGCGCGGCGATCGGAAAACCGCCAAGAAGGAACCGGTCGATATGCCGCGCGTAGCGAAGATCCTGCGCGACGCCGGTTACCGCGGCTACGTCGTGCTGGAATACGAAGAGGACGAAGACCCGCGCGAAGTCTGCCCGAAGTTCCTCGCCGAAATGCGGGCCGCCTTTACTTCGTGATCGCCCAACCTTGGGTGGCCGGGGAAAAACAAATTGATGCCCGTGTCGCCAAAGTTTTCTCGTGACGAACTGGGGCATTCTGCCCCAGCCACCCGACGTCGCCGGCGCTTGCTTAGTCCCACCACCAGCCGCGGGTCGGCACGTTCGTGGGGCGTTGGCTTTGCCGCACTTTCGTGAGTTGCTCGCGGCCGTCGACCTGCATCGCGTCCGGCCGTGCGATCGAGGCGACGTCGACGGTCACGCCGCCGCTCGCCGTGGCGATGATCAGCGTTCGCGACAATTCCCGGCTGGCCGCGACCGTTTCGACGGTCCGCGGCGCGGGCGATTGCTCGGCTTGGTAGACCGCCGGGCTCATAAAGCCCGTGCGTTGCCACTGGATGCGGTCGCAAACGCCGTCGTGCTTCAGCACGGCCGCCACGAGCGCGAGGTCGAAGACGTTTTGTAGTTCCGCGTAGATCGGATGCTTTTGGGCCAGCGCGGCGAAGTGAGTTGTGAAGTTCGCGGCGAACAGCTGGTTGGCCGTGTTCGCTTGCCCGGTGGCGACGCGTCGGCCTTGTGCCGCGAGAAATTCGTTCTCGCCGAGGAGTTTGACGCCGGAGCCGCGGAGTTCGTATACGTCGTGCTCTGCGGAGGTCAGCAATGCTTCGTAGTTGATCGTGAACCACCAGCGAACTAGGTCGAGGGCCGGCGGCTGCTTCGGCTTCGAGTCGGCGATAATCTGCAGATAGCTCGGGACCTGTACGATGCTCTCTTCCTTGCCGATGCCGAGCAGCTTCATACGGTAATCGGCTTCGACGAGCACCTGAGCGGCGTGCGACGACGGATCGATTCCCATGATCGAAACGTTCTGCGTGCCGAGCCGCTTGCCGAGTTCGTCGGTCCATTTCGGGCGGCCGCCGGGCGCGAGAGGCTTCTTGTTCGACTCGGTCACAAACGCCGTGAGCCGCTCGATGCCTGCCGGGGTCGGATCGATGGAGCAGCCGAACTCGCCGCCGGACGTAAACTCGCGGCGCAGCAGCGTAATCAGATCGTCGAGCAATACCACCGGGCGATCGTTCTCCACGGCCAGCCGGCGATTTTCGCGGCCGAGGTACCAATCGCCGGCAGGTCCGGCCAGCACCACGTCGCCGGTGTTCGGATAGACGAAGACGTATTGAATCTTCTGCAGCCCGGCGAGCGTTTGTAGCTCCTCTTCGATCGGCAATCCCTGAGCCGCCCGAATTTGCAACTCGCGCTCGAGCCGCGTGAGCGAAACTTTGCGCATTGCCGACGCCCGACGAACGTTCGACGTCGTCTCGCCGCGGGCCGCGTCGCGTCGCAAGGCCGCCAGACGCGCGAGCTCCGCGCCGTTCACAATCGGCCGCATGGCGCCTTGGGCGTCCACGTACACGCCGCTCGTATGCGATTTCACTTCTCCTTGCGTGCCGCCGGCCTCGCGCCAGGTTTCCGGAGCGATGGTCGACGACATGAGTTCGATGAGCGAATCAAAGTCGGGCTGCACGCCGCCCCCTTGCGCGTTGTTGGAGCCGACGCTGCGAACGTCGTTGCCCGACATGCCGCTCTGGCCGAACATTTGTCCGAGCACGTCCTGGCGCAGGCGGTCGTCGCGAATCGTCGCCACGGTGGCGAGCGATGCGCCGCCGGCGCCGACCCGGCTCTGAGCGGTTGCCAAGTCGCGCAAGGCGGCGTCTCGCTCCGGAGCAGGAAGTTTTTCGGCGGCGGAGAGCGCCGTCGAAAATTCGCCGGCGGCCAAGCTCGCCTGAAAGGCGGCGTCGCGCGGCTCGGCGGAATACGCGAACGAGTGGTACGCGCACGAGAGCGCGAACGATAGGCAGAAGATCCCGAACAAACGACGTGCGGCCGACATCGCAGGAGCCTCCTGAAACGGCGGAACCTGCGCGGGGCGGCAAACCCGACCTGCGCGTGTTCCGGCGACGCTTCTAGAATGTCCGCTCGTCGCCCGTCGCGTCAAGCGATCTTCGGGCCGGATTCCGGCCGCCGCGAACGGGCCGAAGCGAAACAGCGGCAGAGTAGTTTTTTGCCGACGATCGGCGAAGCGCCGCGATGGGCCGAGAATGGCCGCGAAAAATCGCCGGGAGCGCAAAAAAGAAGCGGCCCGTTCGATGGAAGTCTCGAACGGGCCGCTCAGTATTTTCTACATCGGATGGATGCTAGGCGGGTGCTGCAGCTCTCCCGCGGGGCAAGATCCAATCGTTAGAGAAACTGATTCAGACGCAATACTAACTCAAACTCGGACGCAAACTCAGTCGCAAACTAGTGAGCGCAACCGCAAGCCGGTTCGGCAGCGGCGCAGGTCGCTTCGCAGCTCGGTTCGCAGCAGCCGCTATCGCAGCACTTGTTGCGATGGCAGAGGCTGTGGAGCTTGCAGTGGAGGCCGGCGAGGAAATCGCGGACCGGGGTCGGACGGCAGCACTTTCCGCAGCCGCTATCGCAAGCCGGAGCGCAACCGCACGACGGTTCAGCGGCGCACGACGGTTCGCAAGCCGGAGCGGCACAAGCCGGGGCGGCACAAGCACACGTCGGTTCGGCGGCGGCGCAGGTCGCTTCGCAGCAAGCGGGGGCGCCACAGCTGCCATGACCCATCATGCGGTCAAGCAAACCGGCTTGGGCGCTCGAACCACAGACGAAAGTGGCGACGGCGACCAAAGAGAACAAATACGACTTCATGGGGAGGACTCCTGTTCCTGTTGGGAAACGAACACTAACTCAAGCCGATGATTGGATGAAATTCTCGGCTGCAGCTAAGCCAAGTTATCGGCGCGATTTCAAAGCCGGCTTGGCTTTGCTTTTAGAGTTCGCGATCTGCCGGATGTTCCGTGCCGGATAGAAGATCGGGTCCTGCGGCGGCGCCAGGCCGGCAATGCGTAAGTCGAGTCGGCATCAACGTTTCCGGATGTCGTTCGCGAGAGCGTCACACATGTGCGTCGCACACGCACGCCCCGACGACTAGAAGAAAGTATTCGACTTCGCGCATCGAAAAACTGAGCGTCAACTACCCGGGCGATACAATCGCGCAAGTTCGCCGGCCGTTCAGGCGAAAGTCGCCGGAAAATCCGCCGCGGTATCGAGCAACGCTAGTTCGCCGCGCCGCCGACGCTTTGCAGACAGGCTTCGGCTTGGCGGCGTTGCATCGTGAGATCGTGCAACGCCTTCCACCAATGCTCGATTTTTTGAAACGACGCATCGATGGCCGCCGTGAGCGGCGTCAGGTCTTCTAGCGGCTTAAAGAAGCACGCCTCGGCGCCGCAGCGAAACGCGGCCATGGCATGCGACAGCGTGACGAGCCCGGTCAGCATGATCACCTGGATCGCCCCGTCGTGCTCCTTGATCCGGCGCAGCAATTCGATGCCGTCGATCCGCGGCATGTCGATGTCGAGCAGAATCACGCGATAACCGTGTTGCGAGATTTCCGCCAGAGCCGCTTCCGGCGAGTTCAGGGCCACGACTTCATACCCTTTGCGTTGCAACATATGGCCGACGACCCGCGTCAATTGCGGATCGTCGTCGACATGAAGAATCTTGCGATTAACGCCGGATACGGACATAGGACGGCCCTTGTGGTATTTCAGTGCGGGTGCGATCTACTCATAACGCTATGACGCATCATTCAATACGCAACCGAATCTGATGTTTACCGCAGCTAAAACGGCTCCCATTGCGGTTAACCGTTGCGTCGCCCTAAAAAAACATACGCCGCTGATTGCTCGCGAGCTAACCTTGCATACCGGTCGGTTCTGCTTCAACGTGATCCGTTCGCCAGTGGGATATGTATTATGATCGACGCAACCGCTACGATCGGCTCCACGCTCTCTAGCGACCCGGACATGGTCGAATTGGTCGAGCTGTTCCTGTCGGAAATTCCGCAGCGCTTGGGAGCGATGGCCGAAGCGTTCGAACAGGAGAACTGGAACGAACTGCGACGCGTGGCGCACCAATGGAAAGGGGCGGGCGGCAGTTACGGCTATCCGCAGCTCTCCGCCTTCGCGGCGCGCGTGGAAGATGCCTGCGTTACGGCCTGCCCGAGAGACGAGATCAGGCAGCGCCTCGACGCGCTCGTGGATCTTTGCGGTCGGCTGACGGTGTAGCGAACCTCTTGCTACGAAAAAACTCGGGCGCCTGGGGCTGGAGCCGAAGGCGAAGCCCCGGTTCTTGGAGGCACGCCGGATCTGGGGCATCACTTCGTTCTGCCCCGGCCGCCCGAACCTCGTTAAAAAGCAAACGGCGGGAATGAACCCCGCCGCTCGCCGTTCCCTACGAATTCTTTCGCGACAAGAAGTTACTTCTTCGCCGCCATATAGAGCGCTTGCAGATACGGCACCGGGGCGCTGCCGAGTGCGTTGAGCACCGTGCCGCCGGCCGTGAAGCAGTGGGTAATCCAGTCGCTGCTGCCGTACTTCTCCATGGCTGCGCCACCTTCGCCGCCGCCGATATAGACCTCGACGCCCGCGTCCTTGAGCCGCTTCAGTTGCGGCATGAAGTTCTTGGTGCCGTTCTCGAAGCGAGGGTCTTCAAACATGCCGAGCACGCCGTTGTAGAACGCCGCCGGAGCGGGGCTTCCCGCGGGACGCGTCTTCAATTCGTCGATGTACTGCCCCACGGCGTCGGCAAAGTGCTGCGACGTGCCGGGGCCGACGTCAAATTGTTGTTGATCCGGCCCGATCGTGGCCGAGACCGTGCCGTCGCCCAGCGTGAAATCGACCGGCATGATGAACTTGATTCCCTTGGCGCGGCCGTCGACCAGCAGTTGTTTGGCCTGTTCGACACGACTCCGCTCGATAAACCACGGCTGCTTGGCGTTCTCCGGCTTCTCGGCCAGGCCCATGCAGAATTCCTTGCCGGAGAGTTCGCCGTCGGCCTTCTTCAGCGCGAGCACGAAATTGCCGGCGACGAACACCCAGCGCACCGTGCCGCGATCGACCACGGCCCGCAGATCGTCGAGCTTGTCGGTCTTCAGGCCGGAGAAGAAGACGAAGTCGGCGTTCATGCAGCGCTGCATCGGCTTATCAAATTCGTTGGCGACGTACGCTCCCAGGGCGACGCGCTTCATGGCCGCGGGCACCACGGTGCTTGAGGCGTCCATGCTGCCGGCCGACAAGGCTTCGTTGACGTAGACGGTAGCGACCTTCGCGGCGAACTCGTCGGCGAGCTTCGCCAATGGCGGGGCGACCTTCGCGGCATCTTCCGGCGCGGCTTCCCACAGCGTGCGCTCGACGCCGTACTTGCGCGTGTTTTCGAGCATGATCACGGCGCCCGGCGCGGCCGCGTCGATCGTCTTCTTCACCGAGTCGAGAATCGTGCCGGTGCTTTCATCGAGCCAATCGGTGATGAGCGGCACGTCGCACTTGAGGATTTCGCCGAGGCGCTTGGCGACCTTGCTCAGGCTGCCGTCGGGCTTGCGACCGATATGACCGAACAGGATTTGCTTCCAGCCGCGCTTCCGGCCGAATTCGAGCGTCTCGACCATCGAGCGAAGGCGAATGTCTCCTTCGCCGATCGTCGCACCCGGCTTGGCATCAACGTCGGCGCGAACCAGCACCGGCGTGCCGGAAGGAACATCGGCCAGCGACTCCAGCCGGGGAATGCCGGCGAGATAATCTTGCAATTTCAGGCCCGACACCGAGGCCGGGGGAGCCGTGAGGAGCGCTTGAATCCAAGGAACCATTTTGTCGGCGGTGGCGGTCATATTCGCAGGGTCCAACGAAGTGAGAAGCGATAGGAAAAACAGGCCCGAACGTCGCGTCCGGAGCGCGTCGAGCAGAATACACCATCGCCGGCAGACCGACTAGGTACCCCAAGTTGCAGGCACGCTCCGTGTGCCGTAGCGGCAACTCCATCACGCTTTCTTTTGTCGAAGGGCTTCCAGAGAAGAAAGGGAGATAGGGGGATGAGAAGGGGATGTGGGGGATGAAGACGGCGGGTCGGCAGTCAGTTTGAAATTTGCTTTTTGTAAGGGTGCAGTGCCGTTTATAAGGCGTCGGTCGACGTGCTCTCGTTTGTTCATGGCCTACCCTGCTGAACGACCTTCGCAATTGCTCCAACGAGGCTAGGCGACGACGAAGTGGGGATGTGATTTACGAGAATTCCAAGCGGTAGCTGGTTCGGCGGATTGACGTGAATCAACTCGATTCCCGTCACCCTTGTTCGCAAACTCGAACCCGTTGTCGCGGTAATATCTAACTCATCTCCTATCAAAACTCGAACGGAAGGCGTAGCCTGCTCATCGATATCAGAGAGCAACACCAACCCTCGCCCTTCAATGAAAAACGTCTCTCGTATCGTGAACGATGGTTCAGGCATCGGCAAATCTTTAGGTAATTGCCACACTTAGACGGGAAGGTGGCCCTTGGGTATCTAAATCGATGACTTGCCTTCCTTCAACTGCTTGATCGCCCCGCTTTTCCACATTGATCGTGCTTCCGAAGACGCCAAGTCCGGAAATGTGCGCTTGAGTAGACTTCGCATCTCTATGTCGACCGGGTCAAAGAAGCCCCCGCAGTGTTCGCCGTCAACAATTACGTCCCAGTCTTGGCAAGGCATACCGATCAGCACTGTCGCATCGCCGAGCGGCGACGTGAGCCGAATCCGCGCCGTGCCTTTGGGCAAACACCGCTTCACGGCAAAGAACCACGAATCGGCGTTCAGCAACAACTTTGAGAGCAAAACGGCGTCTTGAGTCGACAACTCAACAGGGTCGCTAATGGGTTTGGGATTGCGAATCCCGTCATCGGGATCGACCAAAACGCATTGCCCGCCCGTCACTGCTCGCAGCACGTCGAGAGACTTGGGGCCAAGGATATGTTCGATGACTTGTTGCGGTGTGATGTCGGTTCCCTCGGCGTGTCCGTTATGGAACTTACTTTATCGCTGTAAGCGGAAAGCGGTCACACTTTTGGAGTTAGAAATGAAAAGTGTGGCATGGCCGTCGAGCGCGCCTAAGGCGATGCCGTGAATGGCTTCGCCGGTCGCGAATTGGTCGATCGGTTTGCCGTCGGCGGCAACGATGTGCACCGTGCCGTCGGCGCCGGCGAAGACCCAGTCGCCGGGCCCTTCGTCGAACACGCGTCCGCCGACGACCATTTCGTTCTGCATCTGCGGCACCGGCTGCACGCCGGCCGGCAGCGGATAGTTCCAGAGTTCGCGTCCGGCGCCGTCGAAGCCGACGGCCGTATCGGAGCCCGGCCCTTGCGCGGCCAAGGCGCAAAGCTCGGCGCTGCCGTCGCCGTTGAGATCGGCGGCGGCGACCAACCGCACGGCGCGGGCGCCGATCGGCATTTCTTTCAAGGTTTGGCCGAGCTCATCGATCACGGCCGCGGTCATCAGGCCCGTCGCGCAGATCAGCAACCGTTTGCCGCCGGCATCGGCTCCGGTTACGGCGACGCGCAGAATGTTCTCCGGCAAGCGGCGGTTGCTCCATTTCCGCGTGCCGTCGAGCTCCACGGCTTGCAGCCCGACGAGCCCCCAATAGCCGACGCAAATCTCCGGCTTGCCGTCGCCGTCGAGGTCGCCGAGTTGCACGTCGGAGATGCCGGCGTGTGAGCCTTCGGGGAAACTCAAGAGTCGCTTCCAGTCGGAATCGAAAACGTGCAATTGCTGTTGCGACGAAAGCGAACCGACGAAGAACCGCTTGCCCGACTTGTCGACTGCGGTACGCAGGAAGCCGACCACGCTCTCGGGCTCTTTCGGCAAATCGAGCGCCGTGGTGCGGAGAAGTTTGCCTTGGGCGTCGAGTTCGGCGACGCTCTTCAATCCGTCGACCACGAAGATCTTCGCCGGCCCGCTCTTTTCGCCGTCTTTCTCCGCCGTCACCAGCACATAGCCGGGCTGTTTGATCTCCGTCGACTTCCAAACTTCGGTGAGCTTCAGCGATTTGGGCGGCGATTTCGGTGCGAGCTTCGCTTGCGGCACCGAGGCGGCGGCGCTCGCTTGGGCTTGCGCTTGCTGCGATTGGTCGTACTTCTTCAAACGCTCCGTGTAGCGATCGCGGCAGGCTTGGATAAGGGATTTACCTGCCGCGAGGTCGGCGACGCGCGCGGTGAACTTCTCGACCAGGTCGGGACTCAGCCCGACTTCGTTGTCTTGCACGATCCCTTGCTTATCGAGGAAGTAGACGTTGGGGACGAAGCGAACGTCGAGCGCTTTGATCGTGCTGTTGTCGACATCGCGGGCGATCGGCAGGTTGAGTTTGGCGTCACGGAACATTCGACGGAGTTCGTCGTCGGCGATGCCGCCGTCGCCCGTCGGGTCGATGCTCACGGCGAGGAAGCGTACGGCGTCGCGCGACGGTTGCTTGGCGAGCGCTTCATTCATCGCCGCGAGCATCGGCTGGCATTCGCTGCTGCCGAGCGACCAAAACATCAGCACCGTCGGCTTGTCGGTGAGTTCGCCGCTTTTCAACTGCGGGCCGTCGAGTTGTTGGATGGTAAAGTCGCCGACTTTCTCTCCCAGCACGCGGGCCGGAGGAACCGGAGGGGGCGCGGCCCAATTGGGGTCGAGCTTCTCAACGACTTTGATTTGCGGCGGCGGATCAAACTGGAACGACTCCGGCGCGATCTTCGGGTTGATCTGCGCATCGACGAACTCGGCGAACATCGCCAAGTCGGTCGGCGGGTACGGATCGGCCAAGGCCGAGGCCAAACGCTTGGTGGGAAAGTCGATGCGGCGGAGCGTGTGCGAAGCGCGGTCGATCCAATAGATGAGGTCGCCGTCGTCGCGACGGACGCGCACGCGGCGGCATTCCTTTCCTTCGACATAGTCGTCGCTGAGCGTCTCCGGTCGTTCGCCTCCGGCGCGGAGCAACTCCATGGCATCGGAACCTAAGAGCATTTCCAGCGGCAGCGAGCCGCCGGCGAGTCCTTCGCTCAGCACGCCGCGCAACACTTCATCGGAATAGACTTCGCCGAGCGAGAGAAACTTCGGGGCAGGGCGCTTGAGCAAGTAGCCGGGGAGGTCTTCGGTCCAACCCCAAACGTTGGTGCCGTCGCAAACGAAGTTGCCTTGGTAGAGGCGGAGATGCAACTTGTTCGGGCGCGTGAGCATGACGGAGAAGGGGACTTTCCATTCCGTCGGCTGGCCTTGGCGCTTGCCGGTGATGCGCAGTTCGCCGCGATCGGCGTAGCTGTCGGCCTTGGCGTAGGCGTCGACCATGTTCGCCAGCAGACGTTCGGCTTCGTTGAGCGCGGCGGTGTTGGCCGTGCCGGTCGGCTTTAACTCGATCGACGGGGGATCGGAACAGCCTGCGAGCGCCGCGGCCAGGAACGTCGAAACGACGCCAAGGCCAAGAAACCGGGCGAGCATGGGGCGGACATTCTGCGACATCGACAACCTTCCCTGATGACGATTGCATCGGCGGCTTCAGCCAAGCATTATGTTCGACATTATGTCCGAGAATTGCCGCACGCCTCAAGCTCGGCTTCTTGACCGATCGGAGTCGGCCTTGATAATCCACAGCAGGGAGCCGACATACTGGTCTCTCCATAACTCATAGGCTTCCCATAATGTCTGTTCACGTGCGCTACGGCGCTTCCGGCAATTTGACCATTCCCCTCGACGGCGACCGCTTGATCGGCAAGTGCGGCTGCGCGGATGCCGCGGCGACCCCGGCGGCCGTGGCGGGTCAGCCGTTTGCGGAGTTGGAGTCGGCCGAATTTGTCGCCCACTTGCGACAGGCGCTGGCGAGCCCGTTGGAGTTTCCGGATCTGGCGCATTCGGTCGTGGTGGGAGACCATGTGACGATCGTGGTGGAGCCGGGCGTACCGCGGTCGCGGGACATTGTGGAAGCGGCGGCGGAACAACTGATCGCCGGCGGCGTGGCGCTCGAAGATATCACCGTGCTCCATGTCGACGGCGAAATGCTGCAAGGGGCACAGGTGCGCGGCGCCGCGGCTTTGGTGGCGGTGGGGGAAAGCGGCGGGACGTCGGCTTCCACAAGCGCCGAACAGCATATGCTCCGCAGCGAACCACGAGTGCTGCGCACCGAGCGGCACGATCCGGCCGATCGGGGGAAGCTCGGCTACTTGGGGAACACGCGATCCGGCCGACCGGTGTATTTGAACCGGTTGCTGACCGACGCCGATATGGTGGTGGCGATCGGTTGCTATCGCGGGCCGGAGAGTTGGGCTTATCGCGGCGTCTATGGCGCGCTCTATCCGACTTTCTCGGACACGGCCGCTTTGCAACGCTTCCGCAACGCGCATCTGCTCGACAACGAAGCCGAGGCGTTTCCGAAATCGCAGCAGGAGGTCGAACTCGTCGGCTGGCAGAGCGGCGTGCAGGCGACCGTGCAAGTAATCCCGGGCCCCGGCGGCAAGGCCGCGGTGGTGGCGGGGGAGATTCAGGCCGTGGCGCGGAAGGCGGCGGCTTCGTGGAGCGCGATGTGGTCGGAGACGTTTGCATCGCGGGCCGATTTGGTGGTGGCGGCGCTCGGCGGCGAAGCGGCGCAAACATGGAACGATGTCGGGCGAGCCTTGGCCGGCGCACTGCAAGTGGTCGACGACGGCGGAGCGATTGCGCTTTGCACCGAGTTGAGCGAGCTGCCGGGCAAGGCCATGGAAGCGCTCGCGCGCATTGATGATCGCGACACGGCCCAGGCGGAGATTCGCAAGGTGCGGCCGCTCGATGCGTTCGCAGCGCTGATGCTCGACCGCGCGCAGCGGCGCGTGCGCGTTTACTTCTTGAGCAAGCTCGATCCGAGCATCGTTGAAGAACTGGGCATGGCGCCGGTGGACGGGCCTGCCGACGTCGAACGCTTGGCGACGCGGCGTAAGTCGTGCATTGTGTTGTGCGATGCGCAGTACGCGGCGCCGCGAGTCCTCTAGCCAGCGATCGAGCCTATGTCCGTCGATGCCGAAGTATCTCCAGGCTGCGCCTTCGTCGACTTGTCGCCGCGCGCGAAGGTGTCGATGAGCGGCGCGGATGCCGTGTCGCACCTGCACAAGTTTTGCACGAACGACATCGTGAACCTCCCGGTTGGTCAAGGTTGCGAGGCGTTCGTGCTCGACGCGAAGGGGCAGATTCAGTTCTACGCGCTGGTGCATCGCCGTGCGGACGGGCTCCTGTTGGAACTTCCGGCCGCGGAATTTGAGACGGACGCTGCGGCCCGACTGATGAAGTTTCTCGGCAAGTACGTGATCGTGGAAAAGGTGCTATTTGCCGATGAAACGGACGAACTCGGCGAACTTTGGATCGGCGGACCGGACGCTCCGGCGCTGCTGGCTGACGCATTACAGGTTGCGCCGCCGGAGAAGCTGCTGGAGGCGATCGATTGCCCGGCGGTGGGCGATGGAGCTTGGCTCGTGCGGAGCACGCAGGGGGAACAGACGAACTACACGCTCTTCGGTAGGCCGGAGCAGCTCGATGTGGCGCAGGTGCGGCTCTCGGCGTCGGGCATCACGGAGCGGGAGTTTGCGTGGTACGACGCCGCTCGCATCGGCGCCGGGGTGCCGTTGCTCGGCCGCGACATCTCAGAGAAGACGCTGCCGCAGGAGATCAATCGCAACGCTCAAACGCTCAACTTCCGCAAGGGGTGTTACCTCGGGCAGGAGACCGTGGCCCGACTGGATGCGATGGGGCACGTCAACAAGGCGCTACTGCGCTTGCAGGCTGAGGCGGGCGGCGATGCCGGTGCCGCCGCGACGCTTCGAGGTGACGAAGCCGTCGAGCTGCGCGTGGGAGATCAGGTCGTCGGCCGCTTGAGCTCGCTGGCCCGAGATGCCGCGGGCACGGTCGTGGCCTTGGGAATGGTGCGCGTCGCCATGAATCAGCCGGGCACCAAGCTCACGAGCGATCGCGGCACGTTCGTCGTGCGCTAGGTCTACTTAACCTCGAAGCACATGAGCTGCGAGCGGCTGCGCACGAAGAGCCGGTTTCCCACGACCGCCGGCGAAGTCCAGGTGGGCTCGCTCGTAAGCTTGTTCAGCGCGAGCTGCCGGAACTGTTGCCCGTCGGCGGCCAGTACGGCGAGTTCCCCTTGTTCGTTGAGCGCGAGGATACGTTGGTCGACGAGCACCGGCGTGCAGTAGTAGCCATGGTTGCCGCCGCGCCAGAGGAGTCGGCCGTCGCGTAGGCCGGCACAGTTCCACTCGCCGCCGTCGTTCATGCCGAATACCAAGTCGCCGGCGACAACGACGCTAGAGAGGTAGCTCGACATATCCTCCGATCGCCAAGCTTCGGCGGCCGTGAAGCCGTCGCCTTTTGCCGCAATGCGCCAGGCGGAGAGGGGCCGACCGACGGCCGTGAGCAGCACATAATCGCCGGCCACGACCGGCGTGCCGATCGTTTCGTCGTATTGGTTCTGATAGGGCACGCTCCAGAGCAACTTGCCCGAGGCGATGTCGAGCCCGACTAGGCGTGGGCCGGTAGCGACGATGATCTGTCGTTTACCGGCGGGTGCGGCGACGATGGGCGAGGAGTACGAGACGTTCTCATCAAGCGCTTTCCAGACGACGGCGCCGGTCGCTTTGTCGAAGGCCATGATCGTGCCGCCTCGCTTGCCGCCGACCGACGTGATGAGTAGGTTGTCGGCCACGACAGGCGAACCGGTGTATCCAAAGAGCGGCACCGGAGCGCCTTGGCCGGAGCTCACCGGCACCACTACGCAATCTTCGCCGTCGACATACATCCGGTTGTCGGGCAACGATCGCAATTCACCGAACTCGGCGGGCAAGCGGAGCTTCCAAACGACGGCGCCGTCTCGTGCGTCGAGACATTGCAACCAGCCTGCGATGCCGAGCGTGTAGACGCGGCCGTCGCTGTAGACGGGCGTCGCCTTGGGACCGCTGCCGTGGCGCCTGCCGACCGCGTGCGGTTCGAAGTCGACGGGGTTCGCGCGTTCCCAAAGCGGCTTACCGGTCGCCGCGTCGAACGCGCAGGCACGTTCGACGTTATCGCGTCGATCTGTAACAAACACCTTTCCCTCTGCGACGATCGGCGACGACCAACCTTCGGCCGTGGCGGCTTGCCAGAGAGGCGCGGGCGCGGTTTGCGGCCACGCCTCGGGAAACGCCGCGCGTTCGGCATGGCCGACATGTGTTGCACCTCGCCAGCCGGGCCAGTCGGCGTGTTGCACTTCGCGTGTTGCTTGAGCTTGCGCGCCGCGCGCGCCCAAGAGAAACAACAGGCCGGTCACCGCGTGTGTGACGCGGAGCGCGATGCGACGGCGGCGTCGTTCAGCGGGCATACGACCTCGAAGGCGGCGGGCGGGCGATTTAATCCGTAGATTCGCGGCATGGGCGGCGTTCCGGCGTGATTATACCCTTCCGAATCTTCACGGCGGAGATTAGAAAATGAAGTACGGCTCGGCATTCTCCGCCGCTTGCCGACAGGCCATTTTCATGGGCGGCGCATTTGCCTCGGTTTCGGTTTTTCTCGAAGAAGCGCGGCGATCGACGCACCACGTCGGATATCGGCGGCCGCATTGCGCTAGCGGGCTTCTTCGCGGTGTTGGCGATCGTCGGCGGCTCGATCCTGGCCGAAGTCGTCAACGAAATGACGGCCCCGGAATGGCGCGCGAATCACGAGTTCGTCGAAACACGCTGTATCGTCTTAGAGAAATATATTGCCGAGCGGGCCGACGCACCGCCCCGGTTTCGACCGGAGTTTAAGATTCGCTACACGGCCGGCGGCGAAGAATACACGACCGCCACGTATGATGCGGCCGGCGTTTACTTCAGTGAACGTGCCACCTGTGAACAAGTGCTCGAAGGCTTCGAAATCGGGCAAGAGTATCCTTGCTGGTACGATCCTCAATCGCCGTCGAATGCCGTGTTGCGACGCGGCTACAGTTGGATCGCTTGGGTGGTGCCGCTGTTGCCGGCCGCGTTCGTGGCCGTCGGAATCGGCGGCTTGCTCTACGTCTTTCTAACGTGGGGAAAATCGGCGGAACGGCGCGCGCTGATGCAGCAATCGGCGGGCGTCGATCTATTCGATACGGTGAACGCCGGCAGCCGGTTGCCGACTGTCCCTTCCGATCGCGACGTGACGAACAGCCCCGGCACGACGCTCAAATATCGGATTCCGAACGCCACGCCCGGTTGGAACTCGTTGTTTCTGCTGTTTGCCGCCATCGGCTGGAACACGCTGGTCGGTTGGTTCGTCTACAAAGCGGTCGCCGAATCGCTTGAAGGCAAGGCCGACTATGTACTCTGGTTCGGGCTCGTGCCGTTTCTGGTTTCCGGCGGCTACCTGACGTTTCTCGCCGCGCGCTCCGTAATGGTGGCCGGCGGCATCGAGCCGACGTTGGTCGAGATCTCGACGCACCCGCTCTATCCCGGCGGCCGTTACGATCTGGTCATCGTTCAATCCGGCCGGCTCAACGTACAACGGTTCTCCGTCGTATTAGTGTGCGACGAGGAAGCGACGTTTCGCCAAGGGACAAACTCGCGCACGCATACTCAGCGCGTCGTCGAAATCGAGATCTTTCACCGCGAAAGCTTCAGCATCGAGCGGAACGACCCGCTTGTGGCGCGCATCGAACTGCGGGTGCCGGAAAGCGCGATGCACAGCTTTCAGTCGCCGCACAACGCCGTGAAGTGGAAGCTGCTCGTACGGGGCGAGCTAACGAAATGGCCCGACTTCGAACGGGCGTTCTCGCTGCTGGTATACCCCGGCCGCGCCGGAGGGCCGTACGCATGAACGATCCCGGCATTACGATCTTGCTCGAAGGGAATCGCCGCGCTTTCGAGCCCGGCGACGTGCTCACGGCCGAGTACCGTATCGATTCGCTGTCGCTCGTCGATGCGAAAGCCATTGAAGCGTCGGTCATTTGGTACACCGTCGGCAAGGGAGACGAGGACCTTGCCGTGCATCATTTCGTGCGACAAACGACGGATGCCGGCGTCGTATTCGATTTGCGCAGGCCGCAGCGATTGCGTGCGACGCTCCCTTCCAGCCCGCTGAGCTACGACGGCGTCATCGTCAAGGTGCGCTGGTGCGTGCGCGTGCGGCTGTTCCCGGCGCGCGGGCGCGAGTTGGTCGCCGAAGTTCCCTTTCAACTCGGGCGTGTGCCGGCCGCCGCGGTGCCGGCTCCGCCGGAATCGATTGCCGTGCATGAATGAGTCGGCTTCTATGTCGCGTGAGAATCCCTTTTCCACGCGGGCCGTTCGCCCGGGCGCCATCGCGTTTCTGTTCGAAGCCGGCGTCGATGCGCGATCGCTCGTCGATCGATTTCTCGCATCCGGACGACGCGGGCAGATCGTGGGCCCGCACGGCTCGGGCAAGTCGACGTTGCTGGCGTCGTTGGCCGAAGAACTTCGTGCGCGCGGTATCGCCGTGAAACTTGTCGAACTGCACGACGGTTGCCGCGCGATGCCGGACGAGGCCGTTGCGCAGAAGGGGGAAGTATTGATGGTCGACGGCTACGAGCAACTCGGCGTCGTCGCCCGGTCAAAACTCGCTTTCGAAGTCGCTCGTCGCCAAGCGGGACTGCTCGTCACGTCGCATCGCAACGTGCGCTGGCCGATCCCCTTGCCGGTTATCTATGCGACGCACCCCGGCGTGGAACTCGCCGAGCGTTTAGCGCTAGAGCTACTCTCGCGATCCCGGCATCCGGAGGCCGTTTCCGCCGCGGAAATCCGGGGCCTCTACGAAGCCGAGCAGGGGAACCTACGGGAAGTCTTCTTCCGGTTGTACGACCTATACGAGTCGCGCAGCCGGTAACGGTGAGGCCGCTGACCATAGTCTGCCCGTATCCGGCGACGGCGTCGGAAGACTACGTAAGTTCTCTAGCCGTGACCTACGGTTGAGCGGGCAAGGGTGCGGCTGCGTGTTGGGCAAGATGTGCCGGCAGCCGGCGGTGCCCGCGCGACGATTTATTTTTCCTTCGCGAATTAGTTCGCCCAGAGCGAACATTCTTCGCGCTCGAAAAGTATTACCAAATGCGTCGTCGTCGGTAGTAGACCGTTGCTACTTGAGAAAAACTTTCGTAAATCGAACAAGACGCGAAGTCTTGTGTTGCCGGTGGGGGAGTTTGAAAGCCATGAACCGAAATTACCGACGCCTGCGTTTCTGGGCCACGATGCCGGCGATTGCCGCGCTGCTGATGCCTGCCGACGCGAACGCGATCTTCGGATGCTTGCAGAAGCGCTATGACGCCGCGGCAGCCCAATACGGCGCCAACGTTTGCACTCCGCAAGGCCAGCAACTGGTTTGCAACTACGTGCCGCAGACGTGCTATCGCGCTCAAATGGTGTCGGTGCCCGTCACCACGTATCGTCCCGTCACGAGCTGTGATCCGTGCACCGGTTGCCAAACCACTTGCATGCGTCCGCAAGTTTGCTACCAGCAACAAGTGAAGTACACGCCGTACTCGACGTACCGTCTGCAATACTCGTTGCAGCAGCCGACCTGCGCCACGACCGCGACCGCTTACTATGCTCCGGTAGCAGCCGCCACCTACGCCGCACCGGCGACGGGTTGCTCGTCATGCAATTCCGGCGCAACGACCACGTACTACGCTCCGGCGGTCACGACGCCGACGCCGGTGACGTACGGCGCCAACTATGCGCCGGCCGCGACCTATGCGCCGTCGACCAGTACCACGCCAACCTACGGCGGAGCCTCGACTTCCCGACCGGCCGTCGGTTACACGTATCCCACGACCCCCGGCGGTATCGGCGGCTACAACTACGCCCCGAGCGCGTTCGGCGCGGCTGCTGCTGCTTCCGGCTATGCGACGGGCGCTCAAGTTACGAGCCCGACCGCGGTCCAACCGACTTACGTTCAGCCTGCCTACACTCAGCCAACTTACGCTGCGCCGAGCGTTGCGACACCCACAAACTCCGGCTCCAGCACGACTTCGAACTACGCCGCACCGGTGTACTCTGCTCCTGCGTCGTCGAGCCCGGCTTATTCTGCACCTGCTTACTCCGCGCCTGCTTCTTCGACTCCGAGCTACTCGTCTCCCTTGTCGTCGGCCTCGCCGAGCGGCACGGCTCCCGTGTACTCCGGTCCGACGACATCGACTCCGGTCTACGGCCAACCGACACTTGCTACGCCGTTTCCGTCACTCGGCGCTACGACGTTGAGCGCTCCCACGCTGAGCACGCCGTCGCAATCGACCGTTGTGATGGGAGGCGCGATGACGCCGGTTCCGCCTTCGACGTTTGCTTCGCCCGCGGCCACGATGCCCTCCAGCGGCGTCGGTACCATCATGGTCAACCCTGCTCCGGGCCTTTCGAACCCCGTGAACTCCGGCTCGACCACTTCGGGTTATCCGACGCAGCCTGCTACGAACAATCCGCCGGCGAAGTCGCCGTACTCCAGCGGCGTGACTCCTTCGACCGGTGTTCCGACGCCGGTACCGTCGCTGCGCACGCCGATGCCGACCCCGATGCCGTCGTCGACGAATCCGCCGCCGGTCATGCCGCAACCGATTCCCGATTACGAATTAAACCGTGGTCCGCGGATCGGCAGCCCGACCTCGACGCCTCACTTGATCGATCCTGAAGACAAGACCGCCGCCGCCTGGCCGATCCGTCGCACTTGGGGCTATCGCGAAATTCCCACGCACCGTGTCTCGCTCGCGAGTAACACGACCGGCATGAGCAGCGCGAACAACCACGCAACGGCGCAAACCGTCGTCGCCGCGAAGTTCGTCGAGGCCGCGCCGCAACCGGCCGTCGCCGGCGTAATGCCGCCTGTCGCGATGGAAGCGGCTCGCCCGATGCTCGGCCTGCCGCAAGCGCCGCAGTCGGCGATGACTGTGGAAGCCGCGACGGCCGCGATGCCGCGTCGCTCGCGCGACGAGAATGGCTGGGGCTCTTCCAGCCGCTAACGAATTGCATGCGATCCGAATGAGTTCGGAGACCCACCTGCCGCCTCGTCGAGCTTGTCTTGACGAGGCGGCATTTTTTTGCGCCCTGTTCGACACGCCGGACTGAGACGTTCGGCGGTTTGATAAAATTTGACGCTCGCGCGGCGGCCGACGATATTTGCCTCGTACGGAATCGTCTCCCGCCTTCCTCTCCCGCCCTGCCGCGAGCCTCGCATGAACTCTTCGTCGTTTTCTCGTCGTCGTCTATTGCGCAACGCCGGCGCCGTCTCCTGTCTCGCAGTCGCCGAACCGTGGCGGGCGGTCAACGGACTGTTGGCAGCCGATGCCCCGGCGCCGTTTCTGAATCGGTTCCCGCGCATGGTGCAGGAGGCGTACGTCGCGCGCGTGGGGGATATCTTACGGGCCCGACATGAGCGCGTGATGGCGCTCGCATCGCGTGCCGACGCCGAAAACTATATCGCGCAGGCGCGCAGCAAGATTGAGCGTTCGTTTACTTTAGGGGGTGCCGGAGCCTGGCCGGAGCGGACGCCGCTGAATCCGCGCGTCACGGGCGTCGTCGAGCGCGATACCTACCGCATTGAGAAGGTGATCTTCGAGAGTCGGCCGGAGTTTTATGTCACGGCGAATCTTTATGTTCCCAAGGGGCTCAAGGGACGTGTGCCGGGCGTCGTCGGTTCGTGCGGGCATTCCGCCAACGGGAAAGCGCACGAAGCTTATCAATCGTTCTCGCAGGGGCTCGCGCGACAAGGCTACGTCTGCTTGATCTTCGACCCGATCGGGCAAGGGGAACGCCTGCAATATGTCGACGAGAACTTGAAGGCGCGGATGGGCACCGGCACCAGCGAACACATGCTCGCCGGCAATCAGCAAAGCCTCGTCGGAGAGTTCTTCGGGGCATGGCGGGCGTGGGACGGCATGCGGGCGCTCGACTATCTGCTCTCGCGCGAGGAAGTTGATCCGAAGCACGTCGGGATCACCGGAAACTCCGGCGGCGGCACGATGACGACGTGGCTGTGCGGCGTCGAACGGCGTTGGACCATGGCGGCGCCGAGTTGCTTCGTCACGTCGTTTTTGCGCAACCTCGAGAATGAATTGGCGGCCGACACGGAACAATGTCCTCCCGGCGTCATTGCCGCGGGCCTCGATCATGGCGACTTCATCGCCTGCATGGCCCCGAGACCGGTCGTGCTGTTGACGCAGGAGCAAGATTATTTTGACGTTCGCGGCGCCCGGCAGACGTTCGAAGAGGTGCGGCATCTGTATAAGTTGCTCGGCGCGGAGGAGAACATTTCCCTATTCACCGGACCCGGCGGCCACGGCTATGCGCAAGACGCCCGCGAGGCGATGTATTCCTGCTTCAATAAGGCGACGGGCCTTGGCGAGTCTCCGGCGAAGGAACCGCCGCTGAAGCTCGAAGAGGACGCCGTACTGCAATGCACGGTACGCGGACAGGTCGCCGAGATGCGCGGCCGCACCGTGTACTCGTACACGAAGTTGAAAGCCGAGCAACTGGCTACCAAACGCGGAGAACTGGAGCCGGAAGTTTTGAAGAAGCGGATCGAGTCGTGGTTGAGGCCGAACGCGCGCAGCAACGAACTTGATTATCGGATACTTCGTCCGCGCACCGTGAAAGGGCAACCGTTGCCGAGCGTGACGACGTTCCTCGTGCAGCCGATGTCGGCGCCCGACTCAGAAAATCGTCCGCAGATTGAAATGCCGACGATCGTTTACCGCTGGTACGCCGCGCCCAACTTTTCGCGTCCGCCGAAGCACGATGGGCCGGCGATGTTGTACATCGCTCACGATTCGAGCGACGCCGAACTGCGCGCTCCGACGCAGCAGAACATTTTTCGCTCGATGAAGAATGCCGCACTTTACGCTTGCGACGTCCGCGGCCTCGGCGATAGTCGGCCGAATACGTGCGGCGAAAACTCGTATGCATCGTTTTACGGCTGCGACTATTTCTATTCTGCGTACGGCCTGATGCTCGACGAAGCGGTGGTCCGCCAGCGCGTTCAGGACGTCTGCACGGCGATCGATTTCGTGCATCGCCACGGCGGTCATCGCGAGATTCACCTTGTCGCCAAGGGATACGGAGCAATTCCCGGCGCGATCGCGGCGCTGCTTTGCGCCGAAGTGACCCAGGTCTCGGTCATCAATATGCTGACGTCGTTCGGCGCATTAGCCGGGACGGAAGTCTATAAGTGGCCCGTCTCGTCGATGTTGCCCGGCGTACTCGAGCGCTTCGATCTGCCGGATCTCTATCGCGCTCTCGAAGCCAAGAAGATCAATGTCATCGACCCGATTGGGCCCGGCGAGACCGTTCCCGGATAGCAGGCTTACGCATCGTCGCCGGCGAAGAGCTGCAGATAGCTTTCGTAGCGGCGCACGTCGAGTCGGCCGTCGGCCACGCCGTCTTTCACGGCGCAGCCGGCTTCATGCTGATGCGTACAATCCGGGAAACGGCAGTGATTGACGAAAGGCCGCAAGTCGCGGAACGTGCCGCAAACTTCTTGGGGAATGATGTCCCAGAGCTCCATGGAGCGGATGCCGGGCGTATCGACGACGTAGCCCCCCGAGACGAGCTTCACGAGCCTCGCCGTGGTCGTCGTGTGCTTCCCCTTTTGAGTTTCTTCGCTCACCACGCCGACGCGAAGATTGAGCTGCGGCTCGATGGCGTTCAGCAACGACGACTTACCGACGCCGCTCTGTCCGACGACGACGGAACGTTTGCCGGCGAGCAGCTTTCGCAACGCGTCGACATTGATGCCGGCACGAGCGCTCAGCGGAAGAACCTCGTAGCCGCACCGGGCATATACGCCGAGCAGCGGCTGCAATTCGTGCGGCTCAATCAGGTCGACCTTGGTAACGCAGACGATCGGTCGAATGCCGGCCATCTCCGCGGAGACGATAAGGCGATCGATCAGGTGCGGTTTCAAATAGGGCTCGGCCGCACTGGAAACAATGCACATCTGCTCCACATTGGCGGCGATCACATGCTGCCGGCCCCGGCTCGTGCGGCTCATCACGCCGCGCCGCGGTTCTACCCGCTCGATCATCCCCTCGCCGTTGTTGTCCGGCCGGTAGTAGACTTCGTCGCCCGCGACGACGACATGCCGATCTTCCGTACTGAGAGTCTTGAGAATGCGCCGTACCGCACATTGCAGTGTCGTGCCGTCTTCCGCTTCGACGAGGCACGTGAGCCCGTAAACGCTGAGTACGCGACCGCGCAGACTTCCGGCATCGACGTCGATGCGCATCGCGCCGTCGGCCGTGGCCTCGGCGCCGACGACGGTGCGCTTTTTCGTCAGTTCTCCCTTGCCGCTCAGGCGTTCGCCGTGCGGTAGGTCGTCGATCTTCCCCTCTTCGCCGACATGCTTGGCCCAATCTTTTTGGCGCGTGCGCGGCGAGCGGTTCTTGCGAAACTCGGTCCGAAATTTCTTCTTCTTATCGGGGTCGCTCATGCCTGCATTCTATCAGATTCGTCAAACGGGGAAGCGCGGGTTGCGATGCGCCGCGCGAGCGTTGATAATCGGCCGATCTTGTGTAGGACTTCCCACGGAAAATATCAGCGATCGGTATGCCGAATCTCAACGAAGACCCGCTGGTTACTAGTGCGCGGCGTGAAGCCGTGGCGACGGTGGTGCTGTGGGCCGCGGCGCTCGCTTATAGCGTCGGCTATTGCTATTTGCACGGCTACAATCGTCCGCTTGACGCGTCGCTCTCGGAGATGACGTTTTACTTCGGCTGGCCCGACTGGGTTTTTTGGGGCGTCGTCGTTCCTTGGGGCGCGTGCGTCGTCATTTCGGCGTTGTTCGCCTTCGTGTTTATGCAAGATGCGCCGCTCGGCGAAGACCACGACGACGAAGAGGAGCTGATTTGATGCCGGAATGGCTCGATCTTTCGCGCTACGGCGTGCTCATGGCGCTCGTGGTGATCATCGGCGTGAGCGGCTGGCTAGGAGTCGTCGCGCAACGGGCCGTGAGTAAAGGCTCGTTTCTCAAGGGCTTTTTTCTCGGCAACCGCGGCCTCGGCGTGTGGGCCATGGCGCTCACGGCCACCGTGCAAAGCGGCGGCACGTTCATGGGGGTGCCGTCGCTCATCTACAGCTTCGGTTTCATCGTCGCGCTTTGGATCGGCAGCTACATGATCGTGCCGCTGACCGGTTTCTCGTTCGTCGGTAAACGGATTGCGCACCTCTCGCGCCGCACCGGTGCGGTCACCGTGCCTGATCTTTTTCGCGGCCGGTTCGACAGCCCCACCGTCGGGCTCATCTGCAGCTTGATGATTCTGTTTTTCCTCACGTTCATGCTGATCGCCCAATTCAAGGCGGGCGCGATTGTCATGAGCCTCGCTTGGCCGGGAGCCGCCGAGTCGACGATGACGCTCGCCGAAGACGCCGGCATCGCGCTCGATCGGCAGTATTACATCGGCCTGACGATCTTCGCCGTCGTCGTCGTCGGCTATACGCTCTTCGGCGGCTTCTTGGCCAGCGTGTGGACCGACCTGTTCCAAAGCGTGCTGATGGCGATCGGCGTGATGATCTTGCTCGTGCTCTCGCTCCAAGCGGCGGGCGGCTTGGAGAAGGCCAGTAAAGACGCCGCCGCGAAACTCGACCAAGTTGCGATTAAGGCTAAAGCCGACTTCGCGCGTTACGAAGAGCGCATCCAATCCGGAGGCGAACCGCTTACCGACGCTGAAAAGAAGAAACGCGCGCACGCCGAGATTGCTGCAAAATTCTCCGGCGTCGGCTTCGTCACCGGCCCGGGCATGGGACGCGACTTCCTGCCGCTCGGCTTGGCGTGTTCTTTCTTCGTCGTTTGGATCTGGGGAGGCGTGTCGTCGCCGGCGAGTGTATTGCGCGTGATGGCCACCAAGAGTACGGCCACGCTGCGGCGCAGCATCGTCGTGCTCTCGATCTACAACCTATTCATCTACCTGCCGCTGATCGTCGTTTGCATCTGCGCCCGTTCGCTGATGCCAGATTTATCCGAGCCCGACACCGTGATTCCGCGAATGGCGCTCAACATGACCAGTGGAATCCGCGGCGGCACGTTTATCTCCGGCCTGATCTTGGCGGCGCCGTTTGGCGCCGTGATGGCGACGGTGAGCTGCTACCTCGTCGTGCTATCGTCCGGATTGGTGCGCGACGTCTACCAACGGTTCGTCAATCCGCATGCCAACGAACATGACATCCGCCGCATGACCTACATCGCGATGATCGGCGTCGGCCTCGTCGCGCTAGGGGCGAATCTCAATCCGCCGAAGTACCTGCAGGCCTTGGTGGTGTTTTGCACGTCCGGACAAACCGGAGCCCTGTTCGCGCCGATCGTCATGGCCTGCTACTGGCGCCGCGCCACGAAGGAAGGGGTGCTGGCCGCAATGGGTTCCGGTGCCTTCGTCGTGCTCGTGCTCTACGGCCTCGGCTTCTCCGGCTACGCCCAAGAAATCGGTCCGACTACGGCGTTTCGACCGTATTTTCTGTTCGGGCTAGAGCCGATTGTTTGGGCCATCGCCGTTTCCGGCATCGTGGGAATTGCCGTGTCGCTCCTCACTCCGAAGCCGAACGAGGAGTTGGTCTCGCGCATGTTTGATGTGGAGAAGCCCGCAGAGCGATAATATCGATGCCGCTCGTGGACGAGCGGGCTAAGCCTGATTGATGCAAAGTTACGAGTGTCTCGCCCATTCGTCACTCGCCACTCGCCACCTACGTTCTTACCCCAGCACGTTCTTCAAAAACCGTTGCGTCCGTTCCGTCTCCGGTCGGTCGATCACTTGCTCCGGCGGGCCTTCTTCCACGATCTTTCCTTCGGCCAGCACCACCACGCGATCGGCGGCGCGGCGGGCAAAGCCGATTTCGTGCGTCACCATCAGAATCGTGAGTCCATCGTCGCGCAGATCCGCCAGCACGTCGAGCACTTCGTGTTTCAATTCGGGGTCGAGCGCGCTGGTGATTTCGTCGCAGAGCAGCACCTGCGGCTCCATGGCCAGCGCGCGGGCGATGGCCACGCGCTGTTTCTGACCGCCGGAAAGTTGCGAAGGATAGTGATCGCACCGTTCGCCGAGGCCCACCCGCTTCAGTAGCTCGCGAGCATGCGCTTCCGCCGCCGTGCGCGACTTGCCGGCCACCTGCTGCGGCGCCTCCATCACATTGCCCAGCGCCGTCAGATGCGGAAATAGTTGAAAGTCTTGAAATACCATGCCTACGGTGCGTCGCACGGCCTGCAGCACTTCGCGGTCGGTCGCTTGGCCGGGGCGAAAGCGATGCTCGCCGACCCGCACTTCGCCGCCGTCGATCGTGTTTAAGCCGTTGATCGAGCGCAAGAGCGTCGACTTGCCGCCGCCGCTCGGCCCGATCATCGCCGTGATCTGCCCGCGGCCGAAGCGCGCGGAAATCCCGTCGAGAATGGCCCGACCGTGGTAGCGCTTCACCAGGTTCGTCAGTTCGACCAAGTGTTCGGGGCCGGCGTTTTTCGTCGTCGTCGTTGTGTTCATTTGTGCCCCACGCTCCAGCGATCTTCGAGATACCGGGCCAAATGCCCGAGCGGCACCGACATCGCCAAGTAAAGGGCCGCCGTGAGCGCGCCGATTTCCACAAACTTCAGGCTCGATCGGGCCAGAATCTGATAACGTTGCGTCAACTCGACGATCGCAATCACGCTCACCAGGCTCGTGTCTTTAAACATCGCTACGAAGTCGTTCGTCATCGGGCCAAGTGCGGTGCGGAAGGCTTGCGGGAAAATCACGCGACGAAACGCCGTCACTTCCGTCATGCCGAGTGCCTGCGCCGCCTCCCATTGCCCGCGCGGCACGGCCATAATGGAACTGCGGTAGATTTCTGCTTCAAACGCCGCGTAGTTCAGGCCGAAGCCGATGACCGCCGCTTCCCACGCCGAGAGGTCGACGCCGATGTACGGCACGTGCGCCCAACCGAAGTAAAGAAATGTGAGCAGCAGCAATAGCGGAGTACCGCGAAAAAACTCCACGTACACCAAGGCCAGCAATCGTACCGGCGCCGGACCGTAGAGCCGGCAAACGGCAACAATCAATCCGATGGCCATCGCTACGGCCATGCTCAAACAACTCAGCAGCACCGTCACGCCGGCCGATTCCAACAACAGCGGCGCGTAAGCGCGAAACGTCCAATTTTGCGTAGCCACGGCGGCACCGCCGGATTGCGGTTCATCCGTCTTGTTGCGCAAGCCGGCGGCTTCGGCAGGTCGGTCGGCCGACGCGAGTTCAAATTGATCGACGTTCCAAAGCTGCCACTTGGAATAGATTTCACGAATCCGGCCGGATCGCATCATCTCGCCGAGCGCCTCGTCGAGCGCTGCGGCAAGGTCGCCATCGTCGGGCCGTAAGCCGATGCCGTAGAAGCCGCTACCGACTCGGTCGCCGACAAACTTAAAACGCTTGTCGCTGCCGGCGTTGTATACGGCGATCGGCAGATCGAGAAGCACTGCATCCACACGGCTGAGCGCCAACTCCTGGTACGGCTCAATCTGTCCTTCGAAGGCCGAGATTCTCGTCGCGCCCATCTTGGTCAGAAACCGATTGGCGGCGCTCCCGGAAAGCGTGGCGATCGGGCGGTCTTTGCAATCCTCCACGGAGCGGATTGTCGTTTCGTCCGCACGCACGGTCAGCTGCTGCGAGTAAATGTAGTACGGGCGCGAAAAGATCATCGCCGCACGATTCTCGGCGGTAATTTCCAACCCGCTGACGATGAGGTCGAAGTCTTTTTTCTCCAAGCCTTGCGGCAGGCTGACCCACTTGTATTGCACGTACTCCGCTTTGAGCTCGGGGAGATTCAGTTGGCGGCGCAATTCGGCGATGATGCCGTCGACGAGTTCGACTTCAAAACCGATAAGCGCCTGCGTGCCGGGATCGAAGAACTGGAACGGCGCGCCCCCTTCGGCATCGCCTCCCCAGCGTAACACGCCGGACTCGAGGCGTTGCCGCAGTCGTTCATTGCGCGGGCCATCGGCCGCGGCGTCGCTCGGCGAAACGAACAGGCAGGCAAGTGTCGCGACGAGTATCGCGGCGAACGAAAGCAGTCCGCGGTTGGATCGTGAATGGCTTTTCAAGAGTCCCGAGTTCCGTATGTGGCAATGAGGGGCATCCCGCAAGGATTCGCTCGCTTGCCCGTGCCGCGGTGTCAGTGTAAGACAATGCCGCGGTTTGGCAAAGATTTTGTTTGTCCGCCGGCATGCCGTCACGCCCTCGCCTCCACGTATGATTTCACCACCATGAGCCCGCAGACGATCGTCATCCGCGCTGAAAATGCCCCGGTCGAAGAGTTTGAGTGGGGGACGCTACAGTGGCTGGTGAACGGCCGCTGCGCTCCGGGCGCGCTGCAGACGTTCGGCGTGTCGTCGATTCGGCCGGGACGGCGCAATCCGCTGCACTACCATCCGAATTGCGAAGAGATTCTTTACGTGGTGAGCGGGGCGTGTGAGCACAGCTACGACGGCGCAACGGCTCCGCTGGCCGCCGGAGAAACGATTGTGATTCCGGCCGGCGTGAAGCACAATCTAGTGAATACCGGCGAGGTCGACGTCGTCTGCGTGATCTCTTTTTCGTCGCCGGACCGCGAGACGGTGTTTCTCGAGTAGCGCGCCGTCGTCGCCAGAAGTTTTCTTTCCCTCCTACCCTCCGACTTCTCCCTTATCCATGAGCGTTTTCCTCGGCATTGATATCGGCACCTCCGGCACCAAGACGCTTGCGATCGACGAGCGCGGCAAGATTCTCGCGCACGCCACGGCCGAGTATCCCTGTTATGCGCCGAAGCCCCTTTGGAGCGAGCAAGATCCCGACGATTGGTGGAAGGCGGTAATCGCCACCGTGCGCGCGGTGATGCAGAAGGGGAAGCTCAAGCCTGAGGATGTGAAGGGGATCGGGCTTTCCGGTCAGATGCATGGGAGCGTGTTTCTCGATAAGCAAGATCGCGTCATTCGCCGTGCTCTGTTGTGGAACGACCAACGCACCACGGCCGAATGCGAAGAGATTGAAGAACGGGCCGGCGGCCGGAAGAAGCTGATCAAAATGGTCGCCAACCCGGCGCTGACCGGATTCACGGCACCGAAGATTCTCTGGCTGCGCAACCATGAGCCGAAGAACTTCGCAAAGCTCGCGAAGGTGCTCCTGCCGAAGGACGACGTGCGCCGCCGACTGACCGGCGAATACGCCACGGAAGTGAGCGACGCCTCGGGCATGCTGCTGCTCGACGTCGCGAAACGCACTTGGTCGAAGCCGCTTCTTTCGAAGCTCGAACTCGATGAGAGCTTGCTCGGCCGCTGCTACGAATCGGAAGAAGTGACCGGCACGCTCACCAAGGCCGCGGCCGAGGAACTCGGGCTCACAACGGACTGCAAAGTGGTCGGCGGCGCCGGTGATTGCGCGGCCGGCGCGGTCGGCAACGGCATCGTGAATTCCGGCGTGCTGTCGACTTCCATCGGCACCAGCGGCGTGATGTTCGTGCATAGCGACGAAGTGAAGATCGATCCGGAAGGGCGCGTCCACACGTTCTGCCATGCCGTGCGCGGCAAGTGGCATTTGATGGGAGTGACGCTGTCGGCCGGCGGATCGTTGCAGTGGTTTCGTAATGCGCTCTGCCAAGAGTTGCACGAAGAAGCGAAGAAGAAAGGCCTGGAGCCGTACGACTTGCTGACGAAGGAAGCGGCCGCAGTCGATGCAGGGAGCGAGGGGCTGTACTTTTTGCCGTATCTTTCCGGCGAGCGAACGCCGCATGCCGATCCGCATGCTCGCGGTTGCTTCATCGGCCTCACTCTCGCGCACGGCCGAGGACACATGGTGCGCAGCATCATGGAAGGGGTGACGCATTCGCTGCGCGATAGCCTGGAGATCTTCCGTGAACTGAAGATTCCGGTGAAGCAGATTCGTGCGTCGGGCGGCGGTTCGCGCAGCCCGCTTTGGCGCCAGATTCAGGCCGACGTGTTCGGCCAAAAGGTCACGACGCTCAACGCCGAAGAAGGGCCCGCTTACGGCGTGGCACTGTTGGCGGCCGTCGGCTGCGGCGCGTTCAAAAACATTCAAGAAGCGTGCGCCGCGACCATTCGCGTGGAGAAGGAAACGCCGCCGCAGAAGCCGGCGGTAAGGACTTACGACACGGCGTTTCCGATCTATCAGCGGCTCTACGAATCGCTCCGAAAAGATTTCCGACGGATTGCGGAAGCGAAGTAAAAAGCAAATTTTGGCCGGCCAAAAATCGCCTGGAGGTCGCCCGACGGTTTCGCTACCGTGCAGGGTGATCTTTGGCAATTTATTGTTGCAGGCACACTCCGTGTGCCGTCCGCAGAGTCTCCTTTAGACGTTCTTCCAGCAAGGGAGATAAGGGGATACGGAGGGGATTAGGGGGATGAGAGAGAGGGAGGGTGGCGAGCCGGAAGCGTGAGCGACCGGAGTTTTCGTAGCGTGTGCCTCGCGTTGCTCGACCCACCCTACGTTTGCAGTAGTTTAATGCCACGTGGTTTTGCGATCGACGGCACACGGAGTGTGCCTACAACTTTGGGCTAGCTTCTCGCTCTAACCTCTAGCTTCTCTTCTCCACTTACGTCGACGGCGAACTACGCCTTGCGCAGATAACTCCATCTATCTGCGCACAACCTCAAAACCCACAAGGGGTACGCAGATAGATGGAGTTATCTGCGCAAGGCGAAAACGAGAAGCGACGTAAGTCGAATTTCTGTTTCGGAACTTACGTCGATTTGAGCAGCGTTATTTAGCCCGCCGTCGGCGACGGCGGGCGGCCCCCGGTCGCCGACCGGGGGCTAAATAGAAGCTCGATAGAAGCCGCATTACGGAACGCCTCGGAGGGCGTTCCCTGCAGAAGTTCCTATCGGAAGCTGCCGTGGCAGGTGTCGCAGGCCTTTTGCATTTGGCCGACTGCCGAGCTGGCTGCAGCGCCGTCGCCGTCTCGCGCCGCCTTAGCCGCGGCGATCGCATGTTCCTCCAAGGCCCTGGCCGGCTTCAAGTACTCTTCGTCGTCCGTCGAGTCGTAGCTTTTGTCCTGGATGATGCGGGCCAGCATCGCCATGACTTCCGCTTCGCGAATGACGGCGTCTTTGTTCTTCTTCACGGAGTCAGCGTCTTTCGTCCAGCCCCCCAGACGCTCGGCGGCAATGCCGATTTCCAAACGGTGCATCAGCGGCGTGCGGTCGACAAGTTCCGTCCACGGAGCTTCGGCGTCGAAGGCCGTCGCGAGTTGCGGCGGGTTGCCTTGGATCAGATCGCGCAGGTCGACTTGCACCTTGGCGACTTGCTTCTTCTGCGTGTCGGTCCAGGCCTTCAGATTATTGCCGGCTTTGGCAAACGTGTCGCGGAGGGCTTGCGCGTCGGACTTCCAGCGCACGTCCTTGTCGTACCGCATGACGACGCCGTACAAAGCCGCGAGGTACGACATCACCATTCGCGCGCTCTTTTGCTGCGTGGGCGACTTCATCGCCTTGTCGATCTCGGCGGGCTGGACCTTGATTTCCGATTCGAGCGTGTCGGCGCTAACGAGCGCCGACCAAGCATTGCCGTCGGACGACGCGGCGGCGGCCGGTGCGCTGCCGCCGGGCGCCATCGTAGTGCCCGGCGTGGTGCTCGTGGCGACTTGTCCGCCCGCGGTCGGCGGAGCGCCGATGAGTTGTTGTCGCGCGTCTTTGAAAAAGAGTTCGTCTACGGTTGCCGCGTCGAACTTCGGGGGTGGAGACTTTTTGGTCGCGTCGGCGGCCCATGCCGTGAGGCCGCAAACCAAAATCAGTCCCGGGACTAAACGCAACGCAGTACGCAAACCAAGGGGGCTCATGATCGATAACCTCTTTCAGGGGCTGTTCCGCTTCTATTATGCGCCGCCTACCGCCAAGCCGGCAAGAAAACCGGGAAAACCGTTGACAGTGAAGTGACTGACGGGCGCGGCCCAACGTCGCAAGCGTTCGGCCTTGGAAACCGCGTTGCTCGGGGGTACCATCCCTTCGCAGCCTGGTTTTACCGCCACTTCCGCGATCGCCGAGCAACCGCCGGTTTCGTTGACATTCGACCATCTGATCCATCAATGTCTCACAACGTTATCGCCCAGTTGTTTACGTCGAACCTCGGCCGGACCGTGCCGTGGGTGGTCGGGCTTGCGATTTACAGTCTGTTCGTGGCCCTCATCGATCAGATGTTGCAGGAGTTGCACCTTACGCCGACATTTCACACTCTGCTCGGTTTGATGCTCGGTACGTTGCTCGTGTTTCGGACCAATACGGCGTACGACCGCTGGTGGGAAGGGCGGAAGCTGTGGGGACAACTCGTCAACGAGTGTCGAAATTTTGCCGTAAAGATCGCGGCCTGCGTCCGTGCGGAACCACGTGATAAGTTGGCGATTGCCGAGCGGCTTTCGGCTTTTGCGATCTCGTTGAAAGATCAACTGCGCGACGGTTGTCGGCTGCAGCAGGTTCCGGGATATGAAGACTCGACGGACAACCCCGCTCATGTGCCGTCGTATATCGCGAAGCAAATCTATGAGCGCTTGGAGCGCTGGCGGCAAGCGGAGCAACTCGGCGGGTTCGAGTTGTTGTTTCTCGATCGGCACGCTTCCGCGTTGTTAGACGTCTGCGGCGGGTGCGAGCGGATCCGTAAGACGCCGATTGCGTTGGGCTATCGGCAATTCATCCGTCAGGCCATCGCCGTGTATTTGGTGACGTTGCCGTGGGGTATCGTCGACTTCCTGTCCTATTGGACCGCGCCGATCGTGATGATCGTCAGCTACTTGATGATCGGCATCGAGGTGCTGGCCGAAGATATTGAGGAGCCGTTCGGTACCGATTCCGACGACTTGCCGCTGGACGACATTTGCGCGACCATCGACCGTTCGGTGCGAGAGATCGTCGCCGAATAGGCTGCTACAATAGCTGCATGGAACCGGCTATTCCCAATCGACGGCAGTTTCTTTCCGGTCGGGCGGCCATCGACGCTTGGCAGCAGGCTGCGGCCGACGCGGTGCTTGGCGCAGGTGCGACCGCTGCGAAGTTGTCGCCGTTGGAATTGATGGAACGGAACGAATCGCCGTACTGGGTGCGCTATTCGCGGCAGGCGATGGCGAGCGACTTTCAACTCCTGCTCGTGGCGGGCATGCCCGACGATGCAGCGGAGGCGGCCCTTGCGGCGCTCGACACGCTCGAGACGATTGAAGCGCAGCTGACGGTATATCGGGAGACGAGCGAGGTGCTCGAGATCAATCGCCGCGCGGCGGCGGAACCGGTCGAAGCGACTCCTCGGCTGTTTGCGTTGCTCCAGCAGGCGCAGGATCTATATCGCGCGACGAGTGGCGCGTACGACATCACCTCCGGACCGCTTTCAAAGGCGTGGGGCTTTGCGCGGCGGCAAGGAGCGATACCTGCCGACGACGCACTGGCCGAGGCTCGTGCGCTGGTCGGCGGCGACGGCGTGCTGCTCGATGCGGCACAGCGGACCGTGCGATTCATGCGGCCTGGTATGGAGATCAACTTGAACAGTTGCGGGAAGGGGTTTGCGCTCGACGTCGCCGGCGAAGTGTTGCGAGCCGCGGGAGTCGAGCACTACTTGTGGCACGGCGGCAATAGCAGCGTGCTCGCTTCGGGCTCCGCTCAGCCTGGGCGTGATCCGGACGCAGGGTGGGTGATCGGCATCGGGCATCCGTTGCGAACGGAGCGGCGTTTGGCAGAGGTCTTGGTGCGAAACGGCGGAGTCGGCACGTCGGGAGCCGGCTTCCAATTCTTTCGCCATGAGGGGCGACGGTACGGGCACATTCTCGATCCGCGAACCGGCCGGCCGGCAGACGGGGTGTTTTCCGTAACCGTGCTTGCTCCGACGGCAGCCGAGGCCGACGCGCTGTCGACCGCTTTCTATGTGTTGGGATACGAGGCGTCGGCCGAATATTGCGAGTCGCGACCGGACGTGGGGTTTCTCATGCTATTGCCGAGCACTCGCGGAAGTTCGGTTGATTTGGCGGTGTGCGGACTCGACGCGAACCAGTGGCGTATGGTCGGCAATTGATCGATTGCACAACTATCTGCAGCGAATGAGCCGATCTTTACGGCGGCGCAAGGTGACGGTTTTAGGGAAGGTTGTGGAAGTAAGGCGCAGGGGCTTATACTCAAGCTGAACAATAGATTGCGGCCGATTTCAGTAACTTAGGTCCCGACGATTACGTCAGGCGCGGCAGCCTTTTCGGCAGCGGATTCACGGCGGTATGGACACTTTCCTCGCTTGGGGATACATCGGCATCATCGTTTTCCTCATCCTTACGGGATGTGGTTTGCCGATTCCCGAGGAAGTCGCAATTGTCGCGGCAGGCTGTTTGGCCTCGCCGGAAAAGAACCTGATGGATCCGTGGCTGGCCCTCGGCTCGTGCTTCATCGGGGCAATTCTCGGCGACTTGATCATGTACGGCATCGGCCGCAAGTTTGGCCGACGGCTGCTGCAGAAGCGTGCCTTCTTCTCGTCGATTTTGTCGCCGGAGAAAGAGCAGCATATTGAGGAAATGTTCACTAAGCACGGCCTTAAGGTGCTCTTTGTTTCGCGGTTCCTCATCGGGATTCGGTCGCCGATTTACATCACAGCAGGCATTTTGAAGGTGCCGCTCAAGCAATTTATCATTGCCGACCTGCTGTGTGCCGGGTTCATGATCACGACATTTTTCGCGCTGGCGTACTTCTACTCCGATAGAGTCTTGGGGTGGATTCGCGGCGCCGAGACGGCCGTGACCATTTCCGTGCTGTTGTTGGCGGTGGGCGCGTTGGTGGGGTATCGTATTTTCCGTATACGTCGGGCTCGACTCGAGGCTTTAGAGGCCGCGGCGAAGACGCACGATGCTCCGAACGACGCGGACGTGGAAAAGTCGGTGGCGTAGTCGGCATACGCGGGCGACCTGATTAAGGGAGGTGCGTGATGATCAAAGGGACGAAGATTCTCATCCCCGCGAGAGCCGTCGCCTTCAACATCGGCCTGTTGGTCGCATGGGCGCTCGGGTCGCTAACTCCGAGTGATGCCGCTGCTCAGCAACTGCAACTGAGCCCGCAGTTGCAAACCAATATGCGGTTCCTCCACGTGGGACTGACGGGGGGGCGGGTTACTGCGACGTCGTCTTATTCGGGTCGTAGCTTTTCGTCGACCAGCCAATCGAAAGATCGGCAAGAGTCGCTAAAGGTCGACATGAACGGCGTTTCTCCCTCGGTCGATTACCAACTGACGACCGACGGCTTCAAGGTGTCGGTGCTGCTCACTGCGGGGAACGAACTTCGCGTGCGGCGTGAGCCGAAAGAGGGAAGCACGGCCAAGGCGTTTGAACTGCATCAGCCGCCCGAAGGGCACGTCACCATTGTGCTCGGGCCGGATCCGACCAAACTCGAAGCGTCTTCGCTATGGCATTTGCTGCTCGATCAGCCTGAATTGGCGAAGAACGAACTGGAGCCGTTGTTGCGATTGCTTCGGCCGGGCTGGCCGCTAGTCTCGCAAGCGCGAGCGGTGGAAGAGGCCCTTTACAAGCAAGTGGATGCTTCGGCCAAGTTTGATCGCAATGCTTGGTCCGCGATGGTATCGCAGTTGGGAAGCGACAAGTATCTCGAGCGCGAAGAGGCCGATCGAAAGCTCCGCGAGCTTGGCCAATCGATTGTTCCCTATTTGAAGAACCTGAGCCCCGGTCAACTCGACGCCGAGCAGATTTATCGCATTCGCGCCATCGCGCGACAGTATGAAACTGAAGAGAACGAGGACAACGCGGACACGGCGGCCGGTTGGCTCTCGGCCGATCCGGAGATTTGGTATATTCTCGCTCGTCGAGCCGACGCTCAGCAAAGGGCGCTGGTTCGCATGCAGTTGGAACGCATTTTAGGCGAACCGGTCGAGTTCGACCCCGCCGCCGCCGGCGACGTGCTCCAAACGCAACTCAAGCGGCTGCGCGAGCAAATCGACCGTCGCAAGCAGGCCGACTCCGGCAGCCGATAGTCGTGCCGTCGGCGAAGCGCCGGCTTGCTCGGCGTCGGCCGGCGAAGCCTCACGGGGCCGCCGCTCGCGTGAGCGGCGGCGGCAATCGCGAGCCGATCCCGTTCCTTAGATTCCAAGAGTTCGATATCCACGATGGCCGTTAATCTCACGCCGCAGTATCTCAAGGCTCAAGAGTCGTATCGCCGCGCGGCAACGGCCGAAGACGAGCTTCGCTGGCTCGAGGTGATGTACAAAGAGCTTCCGAAGCATAAAGCTTCCGAAAAAGTGCAATCGGACCTTAAGACGAAGATCAGTCTGGCGAAGAAAGCAGTTGAAGGGGAAAAAAGACCGCCGCGGCGAAGTCGCAGCCGGGCGTGAGCATTCCGCGACAGGGTGCCGGCACCTGCCTGATTATCGGAGGCCCCAACGCGGGAAAGAGCCGTTTGCTGGCCTCGCTCACCAGGGCAACGCCGGAAGTTGCGCCCTATCCTTACACCACGCGGACTCCGCTCCCCGGCATGATGGCTTGGGAAGATTGCGTCGTGCAGCTCATCGACACTCCGCCGATTACGGACGATTTGTTCGAGCCCTATATGCAAGGGCTGATTCGCGGCGCCGACGTGGTGTTGCTGATGGTCGATCTCGGGTCCGATGAGGGAATCGAGCAGTGCCAAAGCGTGCTGAATCGACTCAACGCCACGAAGACCCGACTCGCTAAGGCATCGTCGCTTGACGAGGAAGACGTCGGCCTGTCGTTCACGCAAACGATGCTCGTGGCGAACAAGATCGACTTGCCCGACGCCGCGGATCGGTTGGCGATGTTGCACGAGTTTGTACCGCTCGATTTTCCTGAACATGTGATCTCGGCGGAGCAGGGGACGGGCATGGAGGAGCTGAGAACCGCCGTCTTCCGAGCGCTCGACGTCGTGCGCGTGTACTCGAAAAATCCGAAAGCGAAGGAGCCGGATCGCGAGCGGCCATTTACCGTACGGCGCGGACAGTCGGTGCTCGATGTCGCCGAGCAAATTCACAAAGACGTAGCCGCAAACTTCAAATTTGCCCGCGTTTGGGGGCACGGTGTTCATGACGGCACGCCGGTCAAAGGAGACCACATCGTGCACGATAAAGACGTCGTCGAAATCCACGCATAGCAAAGATCCCAATAAGCTTATCCTGCGCCTGCGAGCTATGATCGCTCTCACTCGCAATGTGGTTAGAACAACGACCGCTTAAGATTCGTTGTTTGCCAAATGCGTATTCACTTTGCGCGAGCGAAGACCATCGCTCGCGTCGCGACGCGAGAATCTCTTCGCAGTGCGCCATCGTTGCCTTGCGAACTAAAAGAGAATGCCTCTTCCGTCGAGCGATAAATGCCGAGGGAACGCGGCGCGGCGCGCTCTTCGACCAGATTGTGCGCGACATTCGATCGCCCGCATGTCGAAAGCTTGGAATGCCCTTTGCAAATGTGATCGCCTCATGGCTGCTACCGGTCGATACGGGTGGGAGCGTTTTTGCATGCTCGCCACTATTCGACGCACGTACCAATATATTGAGGAGATCGAACGATGAGTCTTAGAAGCTTTCAACGGATTTTTGCCGCATTGACGATTATGCTCGGCACAAGTATCGCCTCGGCGCAAGTGAGCGTCGGCGGCGTCGGTGTTGGCGCACCTACGGGTGGCGCGGGCGTGGGTGGCGGCGGAGCTATCGGTCCGGGCGTCGGTCCCGTAACGGGTGCCGGGGGTGCGACTGGTGCCGCTTCCGGAGCCGTCAACCAAGGTGTGCAAGGAGCCGCCAACGCGGCCGGTAACGCAACCACGCGGCCGGGTAATGCCGCAGCAAACGCCGCCGGTGCCGCCTCGGGACAAGTTCGCCAAGGCGCTAACGCCGCAGGCAACGCCGCCGGCCAAGCGGGCGCGAATGTTCGTCAAGGAACGGGAGCCGCAGCCAACGCCGCGGGGGGTGTCGCCGGACAAGCCGGACGCGACGGCGTAAATGCGGCAGGAAATACCGCCGGTGGCCTCTCGACGCAAGCCGGCCAAAACGCCGCCGGCGTCGGTGCGAATGCGGGTGCCAACGTCGACGCGAGCGTCAATCGTCCGACTTTGGGTATCAACGTTCGTGAAATGGCTAACGGTCTGCAGATCACAGATCTCAATCAAGGGGGCATCGCCCAACTCGGAGGAGTGCAAGCTGGTGACGTGATTCAATCGCTCAACGGAACGAAGATCACTTCCCACCAACAATTGGTCCAGACGATTCAATCGGCGTCGCAAGCCGGACGTCCGTTGACGCTGCAAGTGCAACGCAATGGTCAGTTGCAAAACCTGCAACTGAACGTTCCGAACGCGTCTCAACAGACGAGCGGTTTCCGCGGCGTCAACACGGGCAATCTGTCGGCGAACTTTGATCGCTTCGAACAAGACTTCCGCGGCATCTCGACGCCGTCGATTCCCGTCAATCTTCGCAACGACTTCAACCGCTTGAATCAGCAGGTCGCTCAAATTCGCACCAGCATTCGCGACAACGGACAAAATGCGAACAACGGGGCCCTGCAAACGCAACTGCAATCACTGCGCGGCGACTTTGATCGTCTTGCCGGTCAGGTGCAAGACCAGGATCTGCGAAGCCGATTCGAAGGTCTGCGTGATCAACTCAACGACTTGAACGTCGGCGATGCGACGAGCGGCGTGCGTTCGGGTTCGGTGGCTCCTAATGCTCAAGGCGCGGCTCAAGGGACCATCAACAGTGCCACCAGCGGCAATGTAGAAGCGACCCGCAACTCGGCGAGCGGCACGGTCAACAACTCGACCAATGGTGCGGGTTCGGCTGCCGGTTCGGTCACCCCGAAGCAGTAGTTTGACTTCCGTGAAATGGGTGCCCTTGGCACCTGTCGATTTCGAGCCCCGGGCCCAGCTTTTTGGGTCCGGGGCTTTTTTTGTTGGTTACACGCGAAAACTCCCCGGAGTCTGCGAAATTTGCGTGTTTTGCAAAGAGTCGTCTCCGGTCTGCCGAATTACGCGGGAATCCCCCCGGTGTGCATTGCGAAAATAGCGGCCTTTTCGCTAGAATGTTCGTTTCGCGCCTCCCGCCGAGGGAAGCGTAGGGCGACTTCGTACCCCAAGGCTGTCCGTCGAGGACCGGCCTGGGTGGCGGTATTGCCGTGCGCGTTCGTTTCGGGAGCCGGTTATTGTCCGTTCGGTCTGAGGCTCATTGGTCGTCATTCGCTTGCATGTTTGATTCGCTTCAAAAGAACCTGAACGCTGCGTTTAAGTCCTTGACCGGTAAGGCCAAGTTGACGGAAGCGAATATGCGCGACGGCCTGAAGCTGGTCGAGCAATCGCTTTTGGAAGCCGACGTCAGCCTGCCGGTTGTTCGCGACTTCGTCGGGCGCGTCTCCGAGCAGGCCCTCGGTGCCAAAGTCCTGCAAGCACTCCGGCCGACCGAGCAGTTGGTGAGCATCGTTCATCAGGAGCTCATCAATCTGATGGGCCCGGTCGATCACTCGTTGCACCTGCGTGGCGAAGTGACCGTGCTGATGATGTGCGGTCTGCAAGGCTCCGGCAAAACGACGACCTGCGGCAAGCTCGCCAAGCTCCTGACATCGCGAGGCAAGAAGCCGCTGCTGGTCGCGGCCGACTTGCAACGTCCCGCCGCTATCGAACAACTCAAGATTCTCGGCACCCAACTCGGCGTCCCGGTTTACACGGAACCCGGCCAGCCTGATCCGGTCGTTGTTTGCCAGAACGGCGTGAAGCAAGCTAAGCAACTTGGCGCCGACGTGGTCATTCTCGACACCGCCGGCCGTCTGCACATCGACGATGAGTTGATGGAGCAGCTCAAGCGAATTGATCGCCGCGTCGAGCCCGGTCAGGTTTACCTCGTCGTCGACGGCATGACCGGCCAAGATGCCGTGAACAGCGCCAAAGCGTTCAACGAAGCGCTTGAGCTCGACGGCGTGATCATGACAAAGCTCGACGGCGACGCTCGCGGCGGTGCCGCGCTCTCCGTCAAAGCCGTCACCGGCGTGCCGCTCAAGTTCATGGGCACCGGCGAGCATCTCGACGCGCTCGAAGAGTTCCATCCCGACCGCATGGCGGGCCGCATTCTCGGCATGGGCGATATGCTCACGCTGATCGAGACGGCGCAACAAAATGTCGACCAAGACGAAATGGCCGCTCAGGAAGAGCGGCTGCGTCAGGGAAAGTTTACGCTCGACGATTTCCGCAAGATGCTGAACCAGACTCGTAAGCTTGGGCCGCTTGGCAAAGTGATGGGAATGATTCCCGGCATGAGCCAAATGACCGAAATGATGGGAGATGCCGACCACGAGGGAGACATGCGTCGCATCGGCGGCATCATCGACTCGATGACGCAGGATGAGCGCCGCAACCCGACGCGCGTGATCGATGCCGGCCGTCGCCGTCGCATCGCTTCCGGTGCGGGGGTCGATCCTTCGGAAGTAAGCGGTCTCATCAAGCAGTTCGACGGCATGGCTCAACTCATGACGAAGATGGCGACCATGGGCATGCGCGACCGCATGAAAGCCATCGGCGATCTGCAGCGCGGCGGCATGATGAATCCCGGCGCTTCGTTGGCTCGCGAAAAGCAAGGCACCGGCAAGCGGCTCACCGCCGAAGAGCGGAAGAAGCTGGCAAAACAACGCGAGAAAGAGTTGCGCAAACGCAAGCGCGACAAAGGCAAGTAGTTCAACGTAAGTCATTGTGTAAGTATTTGGATCATTAGTCAGTTTGTTAGCTTGAGAGGAGACGTTTCGTGGCAGTTAGGATTCGCATGAAGCAGATGGGGCGGAAGCATCGCCCGTACTACCGCATTTGCGCCGTAGATTCGCGCAGCCCGCGCGATGGCAAGGTGATTGAAGAAATCGGTACGTACGATCCGAAGATCCCCGATGTCGACGCCCGCGTCGTCATGGACCAAGAGCGGCTTTCGTATTGGCTCGGCGTCGGCGCCAAGCCGAGCGAACACGTCGCCGTGTTCATCAAGAAGTATGGTCCTCAAGGCATCCGCTTGAAGGAGCAAGAAGAGGCTCGCGCTCGGCTGTCGATGCCGAAGATCGTGCCGCCGGCTCCGGAAGCGGTGTACGTGTTTTCGGCCAACGAGCCGGAAGCGGTTGCGGAAGCAGCGGCTCCGGAAGCGGCCGCCGAAGCACCGACGGAAGCCGCCGCGGAAGCGCCGGCCGCCGAGTAGTCGTTTTGTTTGTTGCGGGCGGCCGATTCGTTCGGTCGCCCACGGCCGTACCGTGGTCGGCCCTGCGAGCGTGTTGCCATGCGATTTGACGTGCTGACCCTGTTCCCCGGAATCTTTTCGGGCTATCTCGGTCAGAGTTTGTTGCACGACGGCATCGAGCGCGGGCTGGTCGAAGTACGACTGCACGACATCCGCGATTGGGCCGAAGGTAAGCATCGACATGTCGACGATCGCCCCTTCGGCGGCGGTCCCGGCATGGTGTTGATGGCCAAGCCGGTCGTGGAGTGCGTCGAGGCGGTGCAAGCCGCGGCCGACGAGCCGGGACATCTCGTAATGCTCTCCCCGCAAGGGAGAACGTTGCGGCAGGAAACGGTGGAAGAGTTGGCGACCTACAAGCGGCTGGTGCTGCTTTGCGGACGCTACGAAGGGTTTGACGAGCGGATCAAGAGCGTGCTCCGGCCGGATGAAATCTCGGTCGGCGACTACATCCTCAACGGTGGGGAAGTCGCCGCGATGACCATCATCGACGCCTGCATACGCTTGGTCCCGGGGGTATTGGGCGATCAGCGCAGTTGCGTCGACGACTCGTTTTCGTCGGGCAATCGCAAGCTGGAGTTCGCACAATACACCCGCCCGCGAGAGTTTCGCGGGCACGCAGTTCCCGAGATATTGCTGAGCGGCGATCACGGAGCGATTGCCGCCTGGCGCGAAGAACAGAGTTTGCAACGGACTCGCGAGCGCAGGGCTGACCTCCTCTCCGACCAATCGCCGTAGAGCCGAAGCCGACTTCCCTACAAAACATTCGAACCAGAACGAACCGATAGCATTTAGATTTCGCCGAACGACATTCCGCTTGCGAGCCTTTTCGCGAGCAATCGACTTCGGCCGAGAAAGGAACGAACGATGAGTAAGCAAATCCTTGCGATGGTGGAAAAGAGCAGCCTGAAAGAAACGGCCGACGTGCCGCAGTTCGACATCGGCGACACGGTCGACGTGCACACGCGGATCCTCGAAGGCGATAAGGAACGTATCCAAATCTTCAACGGTTTGGTGATCGCCCGCGCCGGAGCCGGCAGCCGCGCCAACTTCACGGTTCGTCGCATCGTCCAAGGCGAAGGCGTCGAACGTAAGTTTCCGTTGCACTCGCCGAAGATCGCCAAGGTCGAAGTGAAGCGCTCGGGCATCGCCCGTCGCGCGAAGCTGTACTACCTCCGCGATCGGGTCGGCAAGTCGACCCGTCTGCGCGAAAAGGTCTCCGAGCAAGGCTCGAAGTAAGGCTTTTGAAACCGTGGTCGTCGGCGGTCGGAGATGCAAGCTCCGCCGCCGCGTCGAAACCGCGCCGTCAAACAAGGTCCGACCATGCGCTGGCTCGCCGACGCTTGGACTACGATTATTCGGCGGCTGCGATTCGCTCGCACGCCGGCCGACGGACGGCTCGGTGCGCAGGGCGAGGATTTGGCCGCCCGGCATCTGCAATCCGCCGGGCTGCGCATACTGGACCGCGGCGTTCGCTTCCCGACCGGCGAGTTGGATCTGATCGCGCTCGACGGCGATACCTTGGTCTTCGTCGAAGTGAAGACGCGGCGTTCCGATCATCGCGGCACGCCGAGCGAGGCGGTCGATCGGAAAAAGCAAAGTCGCATGACGCGCGCTGCGCTGCAATATCTCAAGTTGCGGCGCTTGTTGGACCGCCGCTGCCGCTTCGACGTCGTGGCCGTGCTCTGGCCGGCGGGCGACGCGGCCCCGCAAATCTCGCACATCCGCAGTGCTTTCGAGGCCCGCGATTTCGGCGGAATGTTCTCGTAAGGCCCGCATATCCGGCACGGCCGTCATAGCTCCATCCTTCGCGGCTTTCCGCCTGAGCTAGATTTGAAGCACGCCGGCGGACGCTTGAGTGCGTCGCGGCGAACTCTCACGCCCAGGCCGATCGCTCCATGTCGCACGTTGATGCATTGCACGATTGGTCCGCCGTCGCTTCCCTGCGCGACGATTGGAACCGACTCTACGCGCAAACGCCTGGAGCGTCGTTCTTTCATTCGTTCGATTGGCTCGAAACTTATTGGCGGTTCTACGGCGAGGGGCAATCGCTGCGCGTCCTGATTATCCGAGAGGGAAACGGGGTTACCGGTATTGTTCCGCTCACCCTGATTACGGAGCCGACGAAGTTGGGCGCCGCGCGCGTACTCACGTATCCGATGGCCTACTGGGGCACGTACTACGGCCCTGTCGGCCCGCAACCGCGCGCAAGTCTCGCCGCGGCGCTTGAGCATCTTTCGGATGCCCGGCGCGATTGGGATCTGCTCGATCTCCGTTTCGCGCCTCCCGCCGTGATTGATCCGGCGGACACGGTCGCCGTCATGACGACGGCCGGCTTCGCGCCGGTGCCTCGCATCGTCGATCACACGTCCTTGATTGATCTGCCGAAATCGTTCGACGATTATCTCGATTCGCGTGGCCGCCGATGGCGCACTCACTATGGTCGCTGGCTCCGGCGCGCGCGCGAGCGGGGTGAATTGCGCTACGTTCGCTATGTGCCGCGCGGAGTGAGCGTCACAGGCAACTCCGATGTGGACGCCGATCCGCGATGGGATCTGTACGACCATTGCGAGTCGATCGCTCGACGGAGTTGGCAAGGCTCGTCGACTTCCGGCACCACGCTCACGCACGAGCCCATCCGGCCGTTCCTGCGCGCCATGCACGAAACCGCGTGCCGCTCGGGCGCGGCCGATGTGAACTTGCTGTATCTCGACGATAAGCCGCTGGCATTCTTTTACGCCTATCGTCGGGCCGACACGCTGTTCGGCCTGCGCACCGGCTTCGATGCGAGCCTTTCGAAAGACGGCGTCGGCAACATCATGTATATGCATGTGCTGGAAGACTCCATCGCCCGCGGCGACAAGCTCATCGACCTCGGCCCCGGTTCGCTCAAGGCGAAAGAGCCGCTACGCACCCGACTCGAACCGATCTATCGTCTGCCGCATGCGAACACTTCGTCTTGGCGCGGACTTGCTTGGCGGATGAAGGAAGCGTTCACCGACGTCGAGGCGGCGCTCGCCGAGTACAACGCCGACTTTTCATCGGAGGCGTGTTCGGCGACGCCTGTCGGCAATACGTCGACGAATGCGCCTTCGTTAGTTCATCAACTTTAGTAAGATCGCCACGCCGATCACCGCGATAACCACGGCCGCCAAGAACTGCCGGCCTAGTCCCGATTCCTTCGCTTGCGGCGGAGCAAACGGTCCCGGCTTGCCGCAATGCGGACACTGCTTCGCTTCCGTGGCAACTTTGCCGCCGCATTCGCAGGTGATGATCATCGACAAAGTACCCCTCACCCCAACCCCTCTCCCGCAAGGGGAGAGGGGAAATCAAACACCGCCTCTCCCGCAAGGGAGAGGGAGGAAAGCGGTTCATGCAAACGGCCAGGATTTCCCGAGCGCGTCTTTTTGCAATGCGGCCAACTCTTTCATGCCGCCGCGCGCGAGCTTGAGCATCGCGGCCAGGTCTTGCTCGTCAAACACGGCGTTCTCGCCCGTGCCTTGCACTTCGACAAATTTCCCCGCGCCGGTCATGACGACGTTCATGTCGACATGCGCCGCCGAATCTTCCGGGTAGTCCAAGTCGAGCACCGGCACGCCGTCGACGATGCCGACGCTCACCGCCGCCACCGAATCGCGAATGATTCGCCGCGCGTCTTCGGCCGAAGCGAAACTACGCACGGCGTCGACCAACGCGACGAGCGCCCCGGTGATGCTTGCCGTTCGCGTGCCGCCGTCGGCTTCGAGTACGTCGCAATCCAGCGTAATAGTTTTCTCGCCCAAGGCAGTCATGTCGACGACGGCCCGAACGCTCCGGCCGATCAGCCGTTGGATCTCGGTCGTCCGTCCGTCGGTCTTGCCGCCGCGTTCGCGTTGTTTTCGCGGCGACGTGCTGCCCGGCAGCATGTTGTATTCACCGGTCACCCAGCCTTTGCCTTGCCCCTTCATCCAGGGCGGCACGCTGAGCTCGACGCTCGCCGTACAGAGCACCGTCGTACGGCCGGCGGAGATCAGGACGCTGCCGGGTGTGCTGCGAGTGTACTTGCGCTTGATCTTCCATTCGCGAAGTTGCGTAGGTTTGCGACCGTCGTGACGCGGCATGCGGACTCGCTTTCGCGAAGAGATTAGTTCGAAGCTATGCTTGAGCGGCCAGCAGCCAGACCAATACGCCCTTCTGAGCGTGCATCCGGTTCCCCGCTTGTTGGACGACGACGCTCGCCGGCGAGTCGATGACGTCGTCAGTCACCTCTTCGCCGCGATTCGCCGGCAGGCAATGCATGAAGATCGCTTCCTTGGGAGCGTGCTTCATCAACGCGGCGTTCACTTGATAGCCGGCGAAGGCCTTGCGGCGCTCTTCGCGCTCGGCTTCTTGGCCCATGCTGGTCCAAACGTCGGTATACACGGCATGCGCGCCGCGAACCGCCGCCTTGGGGTCTTCGGTGAGTTGCAGATCGATCTTCGGCGTTTCTTTCTTCAACCGCGCGACGTCGGAGTCGGTGAATTGATATCCCTTCGGCGCGGCACAGGCGAACGTTACGCCGAGCTTGCCGCAGGCTTCGGCCAAGCTGCGGGCCACGTTGTTTGCATCGCCGACGTAAGCAATCTTCAAGCCCCGCAGCGTACCGAAGCGCTCGAGCACGGTGTACAAGTCCGCCAAGGCTTGGCACGGGTGCGAGAAGTCGGTGAGGCCGTTGATCACGGGGCAACTGCTGTGTTCGGCGAGGTCCAGCACTTTCTGATGCGCCTTAGCGCGGACGACGATCACGTCGACAAATTCACTGAGCACGCGACCGAAGTCGCCGATCGATTCGCGCGAGCCCCAACCTACGTCTTCGCCGAGAAATAGGCTGCCGCCGCCGAGTTGAGTCATGCCGGCTTCGAAACTGACGCGCGTTCGCAGCGACGGCTTCTCGAAGAGTAGCGCCATCACGCGCCCGGGCAAAAGCGACTCGCGAATACCCGCGCCGAACTTCGCTTTGAGGTCTTGCGTGATCGCGAAAATGCGCTCGATTTCGGCGCTTGTTAGATCATCGAGAGTAAACAGATGTCGCATCAAAAGCCTGCCGCAGTCGTCGGAGTAGTCGGGTAAATCGTCGGCCGCATCCGAGGCGCCGACGTCGTGTATCTAAATGTTACTTGGCGTGTTCCTTGATCACTTCGGCCATGATGTCGCACGCTTCTTCCGCTTGGGCGACCGTGAGATTCATGGCGGGGAGCAATCGCAGCACGGTGCCGTGCGTGCAGTTGATCAGGAGTTTGCGTTCGAGGCACGCCTTGACGATCGGCGCACCCTCTACGCTCAGTTCAATACCGATCATCACGCCCAGCACGCGCACTTCGGCGATGAGTTCGCATTCGGCCTTGAGCGCCGTGAAGCGCTTCTTGAAAACTTCGCCGAGTTTCTTGGCCGACTCAAGCAGGTTCTCCTGCTCCATCATTTCGAGCGCCGCGATGCCGGCCCGAGCCGCGATGGGGTTGCCGCCGTAGGTGGCCGCGTGCATGCCGGGCCGCAGGCTCGGGGCAATCTCTTTCGTCGTCAGCATCGCACCGCCGGCGATGCCGCCGCAAACCGCTTTCGCCAGAGTCATGACGTCCGGCACGACGTTGAAGTGTTGATATGCGAACCAGTGCCCGGTACGTCCGCAGCCGGTTTGCACTTCGTCGAAAATCAGCAGCAACTTGTGCTTGTCGCACAATTCGCGCAGGCCCTTTAAGAAGCCGGGAGGGGGAATATTCACGCCCCCTTCTCCTTGCACCGGCTCGATCATAATGGCGATCGTTTCCGAATCGATCAGCTTTTCGACCGCGGCCAAGTCGCCGAACGGCGCGTAAAGAAACCCGGCCAACATTGGGCCGAGACCTTCGTGATACTTCGGTTGTGCCGTGGCCGACACCGAGCCCATCGTTCGGCCGTGGAAGCCGTTTTCAAACGTGATGATCTTGTAGCGTCCCTTGCCGTGCAGCCGCGCGAGCTTAATGGCCGCTTCGTTGGCCTCGGCTCCCGAGTTGCAGAAGAACGCTTGGCCGCCGAAGCTGCGATCGCTCAGGGCCTTGGCCCACAGGCCTTGGGCTTCCGTGTACCAAGTGTTCGGCACATGGATCAACGTGGCGACTTGCTCTTGCACGGCCCGTACGACCGGCTCCGGGCAGTGGCCCAAGAGGTTGCAGCCCCAGCCCGGGAAGAGGTCAAGGTATCTGTTTCCTTCGGCGTCCCAAACGTAGGAGCCTTCACCGCGCACGAGGCAGACCGGATAACGGCCGTAGTTCGGCACGACGTATTGCTTGAAAAGCTCGACGACATCGGCGGAACTTGTCGTTGCAGTACTCACGGTTAGGTTCCTGGTTCGGGGTTCGCGGTCGAACTCACACACTAGCCCCGACGCGCAAGCGAGGGGACTCGAACGTTCAATCATTCCCAACGTCCCCTCGCTTGCGCGTCGGGGCTAGTATTTTGAATTGCTCAGCATTCAGTCATTCAGCATTCAGCACTCGACAGATACTCAGCCGCGGTAGATTTCCGTTCCTACGCCCATGCTCGTGTAGATTTCCAAGAGCAGCGAGTGGCGTTCGCGGCCGTCGATGATGTGGACTTTGCGAATGCCCTTTTCGAGCGGCTCGATGCAGGCTTGCAACTTTGGGATCATGCCTGCATCGACGACGCCCGTTTCGATGAGCTTTTTCGCTTCCGTTACGGTGAGCGAACGAATCACGGTGTCGGGGTCGTTCTTGTCGCGGCGCACGCCGTTGATGTCGCTCAGGAAAATCAGCTTTTCGGCCCCGAGCGCGACGGCGACGGCCGTAGCGGCGGTGTCGGCGTTGACGTTGTATTTTTGGCCGAGGTCGTCGACGCACATCGAGGGAATGATCGGCAGGATACGGCCCACGCAGAAGTTCTCGATCGTCGAACGGTCGATATGCGTCACGTCGCCGACGTAGCCCAGGTCGAGCGGCTTGCCGTCGGCGCCGGGGAGCGCGAGCTTCCCTCCGAACAATACGTTCATGTTGCGGCGAAAGTTCAGCGGCACGGCGCGGCCGCCGAGTTCTTCCATCCGCTTCGCCAGCATTTCGTTGGTGTCGTACGCCAGCGTCCGTTCGACGATCTCGAGCGTGGCGTCGTCGGTGTAGCGGCGACCTTGTACCCAGCGCGGCGTGAGACCGGCCTTCTCCATTTCGCGGCTGATGTTGGCGCCGCCGCCGTGCACGACCACGGGCCGCATGCCGACGGTTTCCATGAAGAGAATATCGAGCAGCAGATGCCGCAGCGCATTCTCATCTTCCATCACGCTGCCGCCGAGTTTGATCACCGTGATCTTGTCGCGAAACTTGCGAATCCACTCGCAAGCCTCGATCAGAACGTCGGCTTTCTGCACTGCGGTGTTCAACGGCGAAGTCCCCGCGGGAAGTTGTTTTGAAGAGCGATTCGCGACTGGAAACGGCCCAAGCCAATAACGACAAAAACCCTGCTCGCTGGTTCGCAGGCATCAAGCAGCGTTCTTCGAGCCGCATCGTTCGTAGGAACGACGCTCCGGGAACACTACTCGCGCCGGCCGCGGCAGGGGAAACCGCCTATTTTACGATACTCAAGGGGGGTGTCAACGGCAGCAGGCGCTAGGCGTTGGGCACTAGGCGCTAGCGAGGACTGAACTACAAACCCTGTCCTGCCAGCGCCAAACGCCTGCCGCCTAGCGCCTGGTTTCCGCCTCATCGAATCCTCATGGTCGACGTAAGTCATCGAAATCAGAACTGGTCGGTGCGCAGATAACTCCCGCTATCTGCGCACCCCTTGTGGGTTTTAGGGTTGTGCGCAGATAGCCGGAGTTATCTGCGCACGGACGAGTTTCATGAACGGTGACTTACGTCGATTCTTGGCCGTTCGTGGTTGCGTTTTCTTCAAAGGCCTTCGGCATGAGAGACTCGGCATAACGTTCGAGCATGTCGGCCATCTGGTCCGGATAATCTCCCCTCTTACGGTCCGCGCCATATTCTTCCGGATCGAGTCGCTCCAGCGTCCAGGCGGCGGCACGCCAAGACTTGACGCCTGCTTCTTTGATCTGGCGAAGGGGCGTGATTTCGCGAATCTGCTTGGCACTAAGATATTGTTCGCGAAAGTCCGGGTCGTTTTTCTCACGCTCACGGATGGCGCTTTCTCCGACCCCGCAAAGTTTCGCGGCCCTTCGTGCGGAACAACCGACGCTCACCATGGCGCAGAACTTTTGTTGTGTTACGGCATCTAGTTTGACATGTCTCGTCATCACGTCGCTCCCGCGGGAAAGAAGGTAAGTCGCGCGGTCGTAAATTCGGCGCGCAACCGTTTGGAAAACCGAGAGGGATTCTCCCAAACCTGCCGGCCCAATTTCCAGGCGTTTTTTGGCCGGCCAAAAACGAGGGTTGACATGCTGGGGAGCACGCGCGCAACAAAAAAGCGGCGGGCATTAAGCCCGCCGCTTGTAGATGCGTAGTCGATTAGTTCGCCGACGGTTCGGTCGGTGTCGACGAGTCGCCGGGGGACGACGTACTCGGTTCCGGTGTTAGCGGTTCCGGAGTCGGCGCGGGAGAAGCGGGCACCATCCAACTCGGTAGTTTATTTTGCAGATCGAGCTTCAGAACGTCGCCGTCGACCGGGCCTTTCCACCAGAGCAGAATCATCAGGCCGAGCGCAATGCCGAACACGCCGCCGAGCACGATGCCGCCGAAGACGATGATCATCGCCAGCGACGAGGCCTTCTTTTTCGGCTTAGCGCGAACCGGCGCAAAACTGCCGGGCGTCGCCGCAATGCCGCCGCCGACCGTCATGCCGTCGAAGCCGCCGGGCTCCATCGCGATGCCGTAGCCGCCGACGTCGCCGGCGTCTTGCATCGCCACGCCGCCCTGAGCTTCTTCATACGGCGCGGTTGCCAAAGCATCCGCGTCGGGCACGTCGAGTTCGACGAACGTATCGGCATCGGGTCCGTACAGCAGATCGAACTTGGCCCGGAGGTGCCGCATGAGCGGCTCGTGCGAAAGCGGCTTTCCGGTGACGCGCTCGACGAGTTCCGCGGCCGTGTAGCGTTGGCCGTGGCGATGGATATTGACGTTGAGCCAGCGCCGCAGGTATTGGAACTCGCCACGCTCGAATTGCTGCGCAAGTCCGCCGAGGTCCTTGTCGGCTTGTTCGAAGAACTGGGCCGCGTACAGGTTGCCGAGCGAATAGGTGGGGAAGTAACCGAAGAGGCCGGCGCTCCAATGGATGTCTTGCAGCACGCCGTCGGCGTCGGTCGGCGGCTCGATGCCGAGGTAGTCGCGGTACTTCTGATTCCAAGCGGCCGGTAGATCGGCGACCGATAGTTCGCCCGAGATGAGCGCTTGCTCGAGTTCGAAGCGAATCAGGATGTGCAAGTTGTACGTGAACTCGTCCGCTTCGACGCGAATGAGCGACGGCCGAACATCGTTGACGGCGAAGTAGAAATGTCCGAGCGTGACGCCGGCGAGCGCTTCCGGAAAGGTGCGCCGTGCGGATGCGTATTTGCCCCGCCAATACGGCAAGCTCCGTCCGACCAGAATTTCCCACATCCGCGATTGCGACTCGTGAATGCCCATCGAAACCGCTTCGCCGAGCGGCAAGCCGTATTGATCGGCTCGGAGCCCTTGGTCGTAGATGCCGTGTCCCGCTTCGTGCAGGATGCCGAAGTAGCCGGCGTTGAAGAAGTTTTCGTCGTAGCGCGTCGTAATGCGGCAATCGTTCGGGCCGAGGCCGGTACAGAACGGATGGGCCGTGACGTCGAGCCGGCCCCGCTGGAAGTCGAAGCCGATGTCGGCGGCCGCCTTGCGACCGAAGGCCCGTTGGAGTTCGACGGGATAGCGGCGTTCGAGCAGATCGACCCGCGGCGCGCGACCGCTTTCGCGAATCTTCGCCACTAGCGGCACGAGTTCGTCGCGCAATGCGCCGAGCACTTGCGTGACGCGCGAGGTGAGTTCCCCTTGTTCGAATTCGTCGAGCAGCGCATCGTACGGCGATTCGGTGAAGCCGAGCGCATCGGCCTGTTCGCGCTTGAGTCGAACCATCTTCTCGAGCAGCGGAGCGAACGATGCGAAGTCGTTGTTCTGTCGGGCTTCTTGCCACGTGGCTTGGCCGACGACCGCCGTATGCGCGAGTTCTTCGACGAGCGTTTTCGGCAGTTTGTTGCGCTTTTCGTATTGGCGGCGAATCTGTCGGACCGTGGTGCCGGCCTCACCTTGCGGATCGGCGGCGAGCGTGCCGGTATCCAAAGTTTGCAGCCACTCGCCGATGCGCGGATCGGTGAGGCGCTCGTGAATCAGGCCTGAGAGCAATGTAATTTGTTCGGCCCGCGTTTCGGTGCCGGCGGCCGGCATCATGCAGCGTTCGTCCCAGCCGAGCACTGCTTCCACGCTGCCGAGCAACGACGTTTGGCGAATGTGATGCGTGAGGCTTTCATATGCCGGATAGGTCGGGTCGGCGGCGTCGGGGGCCGGCGGGAGCGGCTCTTCCGGAATTGTCGGCGGTTCCCAAGCCGGCTCGGGAGGCGTGAGCACTTCCGGAGCGACCATGGCGACGCCCATGGCGCCGCCGACAATCGCCGCGAGCTCGGCCGAATCGGCGAGCGAGTTTGGTTCGGGCGCCGAGGCGTGCATCATCGTCGCGTCGGAGTCGAACATCGTGGCGTCTTCGGCCGGAGCGAGACGGTGTTCGGGCGGTTCGTCGGAATCGCGATCTTCCCAGCGGAACGTGGCGTCTGATTGCAGCGGTGCAACTTCGTCGGCAAGCGGCGTCGGCGTAGGTTCGCTGGGGCCGGCGTCGCCCATACCGAGGAAATCGAAATCGACTTCGGCGTTGGGCGGCGATTCGGCGGCGGGGACTGCGGTGATGTCGTCGATGTCGAACTGCGGATCGTCGCTCACGGCGCCGGTCGTATCGGCCGTCATGTCGGCGAGCGCCTCAAACGTCGCGGCGGGTGCGGCTTCCGTTTCGAGTTCGCTCAAGGCGTCGGCCAGCGGATCGTCGACCATCGGGCCCGGTTCCGGCGTCGCGGCGGGCGCCGCCTCCGTGGAGGGTGCGGCTTCGGCAGTCGGCGCAGCTTCGGCGACAGGCTCGGGCGCCAGCAGATCGTCGAGGTCGAAAATCGGGTCGTCGCTCACCGTGCCGGTCGTGTCGGCGGATAGATCCGCGAGCGGTTGGAATTCGGCGGCGGGGGCCGCTTCGACTTCCAATTCGCTTAGAGCGTCGGCCAGCGGATCGTCGACAGGCTTAGCCGACGACGGCTTATCGGGCGTGAGTTCGCTCAAGAAGTCGAAATCGAGCGCCGCATCCTTCTTGGGGGACTCAGGGGCCTTTCCTTCCGGCGTCGGCTTCGGCTCGGGCTGGGGATCGAGGTCCTTCAGGAAATCGAAATCGGGCATGCGACGTTCACACCACGTTAAGAGACAATAAAGACGGGGAGCTTGCCGGGCTTGCCGGAACCGCACTAGCTGCCCAGATTGGTTATTTGTAACTCCCGCTACGACGCCTTAAAAGACTCGGCGTTGCGGATTTGACCCGATTTGGCAACACGAGGCATCGCCGTGGGCGCATGCTAACGATTGTGCCGGGAGTGCTGAAAAGCACGGGAGTTTCAGCCCCGCTGAAAAGGGCGGAATTAGGCGTCGCCGGAACAGAAAGCGACGGCGTCGCCACTTCGGAACGCGACGGGTCAGTCGATGCCGAAATCGCGTTCGATTTCGCGGGCCTTCGTGGTGAAGCCTGAAGGACGGGCCGACTTTTCTTTGGGGCGTTCGAGCCCGGCCGATTCGGTGAACGATTCGCCGAAGCCGTCGCCGCGGAGGTTCGCTTTGTTGCAGCCGATGCCGCAACTGATCGCCAGCGCGCAGCCGAACATCACCATTGGAATGCGCAGGCGATGTTGGCCGGAGTATGCGAACACGATCGTCTCGTGAAACGGTGCGGCGAAAAGAAGTAGAGAAGGATTCGGGGGCAGACTTTCGCAAAACTCGCCGGGCGCGTCTAGGCCAGTTGCCCGCGGGAAGGCCGCCGGCAATGATGTTAGAGAAGTATTAAGTTCCGCGGCTCGTCACATCGGGTCGTTCGTCGCACTTGAGGAGCAGGCATGGCACTCGACGCACTGGTGATTGCACCGCATCCGGATGATGCGGAGCTCGGCATGGCCGGCGCCATCCTGAAATTCAAGGCCGACGGGATGAGCGTCGGCATTCTCGACCTGACGAGCGGCGAACCGACGCCGTACGGCACTCCGGAGATTCGCGCACGCGAGACGGCGGCCGCAACGGCGATTCTCGGCATAGATTGGCGCGGCAATCTCGGTCTGCCCAATCGCAAGCTGGAAGCAACGCTCGAAGCACGGGCGTTGCTAGCCGGCAAGATTCGCGAGCTGCGGCCGCGTTGGCTCTTTGCGCCGTATTGGGTCGACGCCCATCCCGACCATACGGCGGCCGTGGAACTCATCGAGGCGGCCAAGTTTTGGGCGAAGCTCACGAAAACCGACATGCCGGGAGAGCCGTTTTTTCCCGAGCGGATCTTTAACTACAACTGCGTACATCTCCGCGTGGTGGAGAAGCCGGCGTTCGTGCTGGATATCTCGGAGTTTTGGGAGCAGAAGCTGGCGGCGATCAAGTGCTTTGAAAGCCAGTTCATTACGAATCGTCCGACCGAGCCGCCGACGATGCTCGACCGGCTCCGCGATCAGGCCGCGTACTGGGGCTGGTCGATCGGAGCTCGCTATGGCGAGCCGTTTATGTGCCGCGAGACGGTGGGAGTACGGAGCTTCAAGGACATCATGTAGCCGCTTAGCAGCCGCGGTCACGCGGCTTCAGAGAGCCCCTCTCGGCCGACTTGGGCTATGCGACAAGAACTCGCACCATTGCCGGCACGCCGTGCGACCGGAATAGCTGGAGAAACCTTTTCGGTCGCGCCGATAAAGCAGTCTGTGTCGATTTTGACGCCGGGCTGCCACGCGCATGTTTCCTCTGACGCCGCGCAACTTATTGATCGCCGTCTGCCTGCTGATCCTCGGCGGTTGCAGCTACCTGCCCGAGATTTCGCGGCAGCCGACGGTGTTTAATCCGTTCCCGCAGCTCACGAAGGTCGCAGTCGTACCGTTCTTCAACTTGAGCACCGAGCCGAGCGCCGACGGTCGACAGTTTGCCAACGCCTACGCCGCCGAGTTGCAATCGGTGCCGGGCTTCGAAGTGGTGCCCGTGGGCGTCGCTGAAGCGAAGATGCAGGAATACCGCATCGTATTCAACGGGAAAAACGGGCCCGCCGAAGCTCGTAAACTCGCGCAGCTTTTAGACGTCGACGCCGTCGTGGTCGGCGCCATTACCGATTACTCCCCCTATTACCCGCCGCGCATCGGCATGGACGTGGAGTGGTACGCCGCGAACTCCGGCTTCCATCCGATTCCTGCCGGCTACGGCTTGCCGTGGGGCACGGCCGCCGAGACCGAGATTCCCGACGAACTGATTTTCGAAGCCGAACGCGCCCTAGCGCGCGAGCAATTGAAAACACAAACGCCGCCGATGCCCGAGCCGGATCTCATGCCTCCGCCGCCGGCAGCGGAAGAGCAGAAACCGATCGAAGAAGAAGCGTTGCGTACGCCGGGCGGCGTGCGCTTGGTGAATGCGGCGACGGGCCAAGTAGAAGTGCGCCGCGCTCAGCCCATCAGCACTGCTCAGCCGATCGATTCATCGCAGCCCGTCGACTCCGCTGCGAATGCAGCTGCCGGCGACGATGCGACGGCGCTGCCTCCCGATTGGCCCGATCCGCGCGGCTTCACGCCGGCGCGACCGTGCGCCGAGCGTCCGCCGCTGCGACACAGCGATTTGCCGGTGCTCAAGCATGTGCGGTTGTTGCACGGCACCGACGGACAGGTCACCGCCGCGCTGCAGAACTACTACTATTTTCGCGATGAGGCAAGATTTGGCGGTTGGCAGTCTTATCTGCAACGTAGCGATGATTTCATTCGTTTCAGTTGTCACTACCACATCTCGGAAATGCTGACCGCTCGAGGCGGCGCAGGACAAACGCGAGTGGTGTGGCGCTGGCCGACCGGCCGATAACCCTTACGGCGGCCGCCGCAGCCCTCACGACGAAAGTCGGGGCATTGCTCCAACTGCCGGCATGGCGCCATTTGTTTGCTCACGGAGGAACTCGCAAAGTGTCGCAAGACATCAACGTGTTAGCACTGGTGAAGGGAGAGGAACGCTATGTGTTCCTCTTCGACGACGCGCACAAAGCGGAAGTGCTCCGTGTCCTCGGTCGCTTTGCTTCCAATCCCGAGTTGAGCTTCACGTGGTACGATGCCGCGGTGCTCAGCCAGAAGGTTCGCCAAGAGCCGGCGAAGACGAAGCACTCCGGGACGCACCGTTTCAAAGACGTACCGATCATCACCGATTCCGGTGACGAGACGCTGTAACGTTGGTGAAGTTGGAACGCTTGCAAACGTAGCTCGCCATGGCCGTCGCCGATCTGAACGAAGCCGAGCCGGTGGAAAGTCCGCTCGGCGCGGCGCGAGAGCGGTTCCTCGATTATCTCACCATCGAGCGCAACGCCTCGCCGTTGACGATCAAGAGCTATCGCGAGGATCTCAAGGCGCTCGAGGAGTCGCTGACGAAGACGTGCGGCGAGTGCCCCGAGCCCGGCGACGTCACGACGCTGCACCTCCGCAGCTACGTCTCCGGCCTCCACGAGCAAGGGCTCTCGAAGTCGACTATTGCGCGGCGATTGGCGTCGCTGCGCAGTTTCTTTCGTTTCGGCGCTCGCGAAGGTTGGGCCGATTCCAATCCGGCGAAGCCGCTGCGCAATCCTCGCAAGAGTCGGAAGCTGCCGCATTTCCTTTCGACGCCGGAGGTCGGGCAACTGCTCCAGGCGCCGAAGGCGGCCGGCTGGCAATCGCTCCGCGATCGGGCCATGCTCGAAACGCTCTACTCCGCCGGCCTACGCGTGAGCGAGCTCGTGGGCATTGAAGACGGCGACCTCGACCTGGAGGCAGGCTTGGTCCGCGTGCGCGGAAAGGGAAAGAAGGAACGGCTCGCGCCGCTCGGTTCATTCGCCGTGAAGGCGATCGTGGCCTACGTGAAACAACGCGATCGCGCACGGCCGCGCAAGCCGCACCGCGAGAACGCCTTGTTTCTCAACAAAGGGAAGAAGCCGGCGCAGATCTCCGTCCGCAGCGCCGCCCGAATGTTGGAGAAGTACATCAAGCAGACCGGGCTCGATCGACGCACCTCGCCGCATACGCTCCGGCATAGCTTCGCGACACATTTGCTCGACGCCGGCGCCGACATTCGCAGCGTGCAAGAATTGCTCGGGCACAAGAGCCTGATGACCACGCAGATCTACACGCACATCAGCACGGCGAGCCTCAAGGCCGTGTACGAGAAGGCTCACCCGCGGGCCCGATAATAATCCGGCGCAAAAACAAAGGTAGCCGCAGGTTCACGCCTGCGGCTACCTTTGAGAGGCATCCAAAACTTCTTCGGGCGAACTACACGAGTCCCTTGCGCACGGCCCACACGGCCGCTTGCGTCCGATCGTTCACGCCCATCTTGCGCAGCAAGTGCTGCACATGTTCTTTCACGGTCTCAATGCTGATTTCCAGCGATTGCGCGATTTCCTTGTTGCTCAGGCCGAGAGCCAAGTGGCGAAGCACTTGCGTCTCGCGCTGCGTGAGCGGGATTTCGCTGTCGGGTTGCTTCTGACGCGTCGCCATCTGACCGGCAATACGCGACATGTGTCCTTGACGCGGCGTATCACGTCCTTCGGCCACGGCACGAATCGCTTCGACGAGTTGCTCCCGCGAAGAACCCTTTAGCACGTATTCCTTGGCGCCCAAAGCATGGGCCCGAGCTACGTACGTCGGGTTATCGAAGGTCGAGAGGATGAGCACCTTCGTTTCCGGCGATTGCTCACGAATCTGTTCCAGCGCGGTGAGGCCGTCGCCGTTTTCCATGCGAATGTCGAGCGTGACGACGTCCGGCTTCAACTCTTGCGCCTTCGCGACGGTTTCCACGCCGCTCGACGCCTGACCTACGATCTCGATGTCGGTTCCTTCCAGCATGCTGACCATGCCGGAGCGAACCACTTCGTGATCGTCGGCCACCAACAAACGGATACTCATTCTGATGTCCTTCCTGATGGAATAGCGACGCTTGCCCAAGCGACGCGGTCGCAAAATGTCCGTCGAGTGCGGGGTGCCGGCTTGTCCAGAGCCGGCAACGGCAAAACCTCGACTTACCTCAAAGCAACAATCCCTTAGCGGGGTACTGTTGCTCGTCCCTGCCTCTCTCGCGGGATTTTGACGGGGACGAACCTTGCGTAAATCCACCCTTCCTATTGGTAAACGTAGTATTGAAACCCCATTCCGACAACTGTGGTCATCCGAAATAGGGGGCACATCCTAAACAACGCCGTCACAGATCGTCTCGGCTATACCTGTTCTAGCCCGCATCTTCGGCAGAAGCCTACCCGGGTGTCACGACTGTAATTCTTTGACGTTTTTCGGCAGTGACGTAGATATTCGGAGACAGGACACGTCGCCAAATCACGACGCGGCAGGCGGCCGCAACTCGCAAATCTCTCTTAACATTCCGTTAGGCCTCCCATGATCAAGCGCGCCTCGTTGCTGCTCGTCGACGACGACAAACACATCCTCGAATCGATGGCGGGCTGGTTGCGCGAGCAGGGATACGTCGTCGAAACGGCAAATTCCCGGGCTTCGGCCGTAGCGCAATTGGAGAAAAAGCCGTTTGAAATCGCCTTATGCGATATCCAACTCGACGACGGCGACGGCTTCGAGATTCTCACTTGGTGCCGCAAGAACCGCCCTGAGACCACCGTTATCCTGCTCACCGGCTACGGCACCGTGGAAACGGCCGTGGAAGCGATTCGGGCCGGCGCCTTCGACCTGCTTACGAAGCCGCTGATCGATGAGGAACTCACCCTTTCGCTCGAGCGCGCGTTGAACCAACGCCACGTGATTGAAGAAAACAACGTCCTCAAGCAGCAGCTCGATCTGCGCTTCGGCCTGGAGAACATCGTCGGCCGTGACCCGCAGATGAAGAAGATTTTCGACATCGTCGAAAGCGTCGCCGATACCAAAGCTTCCGTGCTCATCACGGGCGAAAGCGGCACCGGCAAATCGCTCTTGGCTCGGGCCATGCATCGCCGCAGCGGTCGTCGCGATAAGCCGTTTGTCGAAGTTGCCTGTGGTGCGTTACCGGAGACCTTGCTCGAAAGCGAACTCTTCGGGCACGTTGCCGGAGCCTTTACGGGCGCCACTCAAGACAAGATGGGGAAATTCAAACAAGCCGACGGCGGCACGATCTTCCTCGATGAAATCGGCACCGCCACGCCCGGCTTGCAAGTGAAGTTGCTGCGGGTGTTGCAGGAACACGAATTTGAACAAGTCGGCGGCTCGAAGACGTTCCGCGTCGATTCGCGCGTGATTCTCGCGACGAACGAAAAGCTGGAAGAGATGGTCGCGGCCGGCAAATTCCGCCAAGACCTTTACTACCGCGTGAACGTCATCCAAATCGAGATGCCGCCGCTGCGTGAACGTCTCTCCGATATCCCGACGCTCGCACAACACTTCCTTGAACGCATCTGCAGCGACTCCGGTCGCAAGGTGCACGGCTTCACGGAAGACGCCATCGCCGCCCTGCGCGGTTATCGCTGGCCGGGCAATGTCCGTGAGTTGCAAAACGTCATCGAACGGGCCGTGCTACTCGGCAAACAAGAAATGGTTCGCACCGAGGATCTGCCGTCGGCCATTCTCGTGCCGGGGCATGTCGACATGGATGCTCTCGCCGCGGCCCATTCGCTCAAGCACGCGTTGGCTTCGCCCGAGCGTCAGATCATTATGAAGACGCTCGAAGAGAACAACTGGAACCGCAACGCTACGGCCGACGCCTTGGGCATTAACCGTACGACGCTCTACAAGAAGATGAAGAAGCTCGGGCTGGAAGTTGTGGCGCGCCGCTAAAGCGACATCTGTAGGGAACGCCCTCCGTGGCGTTCCGCGCGCCGGCAAATGACCAAACTCCAAGCACCAAATTCCAAACAAAGAATAAATCCGAATGACCTAATGTGCGCTGCGGCGCCCAGGGAAGTATCGGTGCTTGGAGTTAGTTCGGAATTTGGTGCTTGGTCGTTGAAAATTACCGGCACAGCCGGTCAATAGTCATACCAAAGCCCGATGCCGATTTTGTTCTCGCTTTGGTCGTAGAACTCGAACTGCTCGTCCTTGCCGTTGTAGTACTGCAAGCCGGCGCGGAAGAGATGGCCCCGATTGCGGGCCCGCCATTGCCAACCGGCCTGCACGACGACGTTGCCGCCGTAGTTGACTTCTTGACGCAATTGGCCGTTGATCGCGGCGAACGGCGCTCCGCGAATGCCCGGTTTCATGAGCGGACTGTACTCCGCGCCGAATTGAAACTCCCAAGGCTCGGACACGTCGCAATTGAAGGCCCAGCCGACTTCGCCGTAGACGCGAATGTCGGCCGTCAGATAGTAGGCCTGCCCCAGCACGAACGCATCGCGTGAATAGTTGTTGCGCACAAACCCGGGATTGCGCACCAGATATTCGTCGCCCACGTGCGAGCTCAGGTGATAGAACGCGAACTTCGATTGCCAGCGACCGATGCCGTAGGTGAGCGGGATGCCCGCGCGGAAGTCGGCTGCGACCAGGTCTTCGTTGTTTTGCAGATCGAGCCGCGGCTGGCCGGAACCTTCAATATCGATCTGAAAGCCTTCGGGCCGAACGTTATTTGTCGTGCCGTAGCGAAAGATCCCGACGCGCCCGCCGAGGCAAATGTCCCAGAAAGCGTCGCCGTTGCTGTCGGTGTTCCAAACGGTCGACAAGCGCGATTCTTTGACGCCGGCCAGATACGCCCGATAGAGAATGCCGTCGGGCAGGAGCTGCGCCGACCAATCGTGATAGGAGTTGGGTGCGTAGATCCCGGCGACGTCGTCCCAGATGGCTTGCTCGTACGCCGCGTCGCCCCCAAAGAGGCCGCCCGAGAGGCCCGAAAACATTCCAGCGTTCGACGGGCCGCTTGACGGCGCCACGAGCACGGGTCCCGATTGCGACATCGCGTAGGGATCGAAAGTACCCGGCGGCGCCGCAGAGAACAATTGCCGCGGCGGCTCACTCAAATTCATACTGCCCGTACTGGAGCCTTGCGCCAGCAACGGCGAGGGATCGCGCGTCGGACTGATGGAGCGCGGCGGCGCGATTACGGCAATGCCCGCCGCGCCGGACGATCCGGTCGACTGCGCGCCGGCAACCATCGGCAGGATCGCCGTCGCGGCAAACGCCAGGAGCGCGATCGGCGCGCGGCATCGTCGCCGTTTTCCAAAGCAGCGCGCGCTGGTATTAGGGATAGCGCCCAACACGATTGACGTCGAAAGGAATACATGCCGGCAGAGAAACCGGCCGTATGAGTAGCGGAAACCGGCGCAGTGCCGCAATGTCACAACGGGGGAGATGCCGGCAACGCCTGCTGATTTCGGGCGTGAAGGGCTCGTTTCGCTACCACGCGACGGGCAACCAACCCGATGGAAACTCCGTGAAGTCGTGATACCCGAACATCGCGACTTCCGTTGCGTGATCGCGTGCGAGCCGTCGCAACTCGCCGAGACTCGCGCGCCGCTCGTCGTCGTCGTCGGCCCGCATGGACGCGAGTTGTGAAACGGGATGTTCGTCGGTCGATAGCTCGGCGCTTAGGTAATAGGCGTCGCCGACGTGCAGCAGCCAATGGTCGCCGACGCGGACGGCAACACCGCAGTGCCCCAAGGTGTGGCCCGCCAGCGGAACGAGGACCGCGTCGACTTTAAGTGAAAGCGATAGTGGACGACCTTCGAGTCCGAACCACCGAACGTCCGACTTTGGATGCACGACCCATTGCGGCTGGTGCGCGAACTGCGCTGCGGAATATCGCCAATGACCGGCCTTGATTCGTGCCAACTCTTCGTCGGAGACATGGACCGCCGCAGCGGGAAAATCGGCCAACCCGCCGGCATGGTCGGGATCGCCGTGGGTCAGGACGATGTCCGTTACGTCGGCGGCCTGGAATCCGAGACCCTCAATTTGTCGAACCGCCGTCAGTGCTTCGTGAAACTGGAACCCGGCGCCGTCGATGGCCTGCCGGCCAATCCGCTCTTCCGGGCGAGCGATATCTTGAAGTCCGATGCCGGTATCGACGAGGGCCAGGCGGCCGTTGTGTTCGAGCAGCAAGCAATGGCATGAGGCCTGCGGACTCGGCGGGGCATGCAGTACGCCGCAATTGAGATGATGTACGTTCATTCGCCGCGCGTTGCACTACTGAACAAGATTCCGACCGGTTCTCGCCGAAACTGTGCTTCTGTGCCGAACGATTGCAGTTCGATCAAAGTTGCTTTGTGTCGAGCGACGGCCTGCGGAGATTCGCAACCAAACTAGCACGAAAGATTCAGCGCGGACGACCGGCTGCGTGGGCGGCGAGCGCTTCTTGGATCCAAGCCTCTAGTTCGTCGAGATCGACCGGAGGCAGGCGCGAGAGATCGGGCCGGAGTTTCACCGCGTCGCGCACGTAGACATGCTGAATTTCGGCGGCCGTCTTCGTGGTGTTCCAGTGCAGCAACACCCGGATGCATTTGCGGAGCGAACCGGGGACGTCGAGTTCGTGCGTGCAGAGCAGGGCGGTGTCGATCCAGCCGAGTTGCCGGGCCGCCAGCGCCGGGAACTCGGCGTTGAGGTCGACCGTGGTGGAGAAGAAAGCGCTCGCGACGTCGGCAGCTTCGATGCCGTTCAAGCGAATCATCAGCGCGAGCAACTGCCGCGTCGCCGCGAGAATTTCTTCGCGGTTGTCGTTTTCAACCGTCGTGGCTCCGCGAACTCCGCGACAATACATCGGCTTCCCGCTTTGTGCAAAAATGGAACGCTCTACTTGGATCGGTTCCAGTATATCCGCGCATTGTGGGTTTGCCGGCCCACCGCGACGATGTCCTGCCGGCCGTCGCCGTCGAGATCGGCCGCGGCCAAGTCTTCGATGGCCACGGCGCCTGCATCGACGAGTTGCCGCGTCCACTTTCCGGCCGCCGGGTCGACCGGATCGTAAATTCGCAGCCCGCGCCGCTTGGTCGGGTCTTTCTCGTCGAGGTCGTCACGCACGCCGATGAGCAGTTCTTCGTCGGCGTCGCCGTCAATGTTGGCGCACCAGACGGCGTGCCCCCATTTGAGTTCTTCGTCGACCACGCGGCGCGTCCAAAGGCCGGTGGATGGATCAGCCGGTTCCGTGTAAACGACCACCTGATGGCCATGCCACGGCTCGATCGTGGCGATGTAGCGTCCCGCGTTGCCGCCCGCGCCCGTCGTGCCGAGCTTAATTTCGCTGGCGCCGCGGTTGGGCGAAGTGGCTCGATTTCCCGCGCCGATGACCTTGCGCGTGAAGTTCCCTTGGCCGTCGTTCGTCAGGAGGTTCACCCCTTCGAAGCTCGTGCAGAGCATGTCGAGGTCATTGTCCGCGTCGAAATCGACGAATTGGAAATTGTGCGTAACGCGCATCTCTTCATTCAGCACGCGCATCGGCCAGCGATCGCGCGTCGGCTCGGCCGGCAGGCTGAAGGCGAGAATCCGTACGCCGGACTCTTGGAACTCGGGCTTGGTCGTGTTGCGGCCGACGAGCGGCACGACGATCAATTCGGCGCGGCCGTCGCCGTCGATATCGGCCCAACGCAGGCGATGCACCGTCGGCTCTTCGGCGATGTGGCGCACGTTCCAGAATGGTTGGCTGGAAGGCGGCCGCGTCGGCTTGCTCAACCATTGAATGGTGCCGCCGGTTTGCGAATCGAACGGCCGCCAGTCGGCCCCCAAGGCAAATTCGACTTGGCCGTCGCCGTCAATGTCGTAAGGCGCGATGCAGACGTTGTCTTTTTTGGTTTGGTTCTGGATCAGCGTGTGCACTTGCCACGACGGGTTCTCGTACCAAACGACCCGCGTTTGATCGACGGCGACAATGTCGAGCTTCTTGTCACCGTTGACGTCGACGAGGCTCACCGCGTACCCGACGCCGAGATCTGTGGCAATTTCTTGTGATTCGAACGGCACATCGGCGGCCGAAGCGTCGGAGAGGGTCGCGAGGGCGAAAACGCAAGCGATCAGAGCGCGGAACATCATAGTGTTATCCTCAGAAAACTGCCGACCACCGCCTGCACACTATCGACTATTTATTGCCGATCGCAATCAGCGAGTCGTAGGTCCGCAAGTAGATGCGGCCGCCGGAAATGACGGGAGAGGCGGAAATGGCCTCGCCTGTCTCGTTCGAGGCCAGCACTTCAAACTTGCGTCCGGCTTTCACGACCGTGACCATGCCGTCGCGAGCCGTAAGATAGATTTTGCCGTCAGCGTAAACCGGCGACGCCCGATGCCGTTGCGAGTGGGTCCGTTCGTAATAGAGTTGCTCGCCTGTTTTGGCATCGAGACAAATGAGAATGCCGTTTTCGCGGCAGAGATAGACGAGCCCGTCATGCACGAGCGGGCTCGGTACGTCGGGCGTGTTGTCGTCGCGGCGCCACACGTGCCCCTCGGCGCTCTTCGTGATGTCTCCCTTGGCATTGACGCTCAAGCCGAGCACCGGACCGTTCTTCGCCGACGGAACGACGACGAGCCCTTCCGCCGCGACGGGGGACGCGACAAACCGCAGCGTCATGTTGTATTTGCCCTCGGGATTCAATCCGCCGGCGCGAAAGATCTCCGAGCCGTCTTTCAAGCTGTGGGCAGTGACGTAGTCGCAACCATGCACGAGCAAGAACTCCGTCTTGTCGTCGCGATAGAGCACCGGTGAAGCGTACGAATGTTCGCACTCGGCTTTGGCGTCGCTCTGGCGTTCATGTTTCCAGATGTCCTTGCCGGTGAGTTTATCGATCGCGGAGAGAAGATAGTAATTCGTATGGAGCAACTGGATATAGAGTTTGTCGCCGTCGAGCACCGGGGTCGACGTCATGCCAAATTGAATGCTGAACTTGCCGTAGCGATCTTGCAGATTGAATTGCCAAACGGGATTGCCGTCAAAGTCGTAGCAAGCAAGCTCGCCGGTGCTCAGCATGGCCCACACATGCTTGCCGTCGGTCGAAGGGGAAGGGCTCGCCGAGTTGCCCTCGTCGCCGCGAACCGTTTCGTCGCCGGTGCCGAGCTTTCGTTCCCAGAGCAGCTTGCCCGAGGTGTCGGCACAGATCAGGACCAGGTCTTGCTCCTTGGCCGAGGTGAGAAAGATGCGATCGCCCCAAACGCAAGGCGTCGCACCCGCAGGCCCGGGGAGCTTAAGCTTCCAAAGCACGTTTTCCGTGGCGCTCCAAGTGGTCGGCAGGCCGGCTTCCGTGCTGGTGCCGTCATTGCGCGGCCCGCGCCATTGCGGCCAGTTTTCCGCATTGGCAGGCTCATCGAAGACGCAAAACGCAGTCAAAACGGCAGCAAACACGACCGCAGGGGAATAAGAACGGGCAAATTGCCGCATGGCGGGCTCGCGCATAGGAAGGGAGAAACGTGGCGGGAATCGGGGCGAAGGGCAGGCGTAAGTCACTAATTTGCTTGATCTTCGTGCGAGCGTCAACCAATCGAACGAGCCGAACACATCAAATATTGCCGATTCGTGTCCAGTTATCGGTCGTCTCTCTGTTTTGGTAATTTGGGATAGTCGTGGCGTCTGGGGTTTCTCAGGTTGAATTCCCAACTTGCTCTGTTAATTTAACGGGGATGCGAACTTAGGAAGATTCGAGGGGTTATGCCGGAAAGGCGGTAACCTGCCGGCGTCGCAGCGATGGTTGCACCGCAAACCTTTGCCGTTGCAAGGGTTGGGCAGTTGTGCGTCGAAATCCTCGTCGACAAGTTCGCCGCGCGCCAAGTTGCGTGCGAACGATTGTCGGGGCGTCAGCGCTCGACCCAAAGGACGGCGTAAAGAGTGCCGATTAGGGAATCGCGGTCGTTGCGCTGCATCGTAGGGGAGCGCGCCGGGTAACATAGTGGTTCGTAGATCGCTTTTGCGAAGTCGTCGGGTTTGAATCGCCGGAGCGTCGTGCAACTTGCGCGGCCTCGAGCGCTCGAGCCTTTTAAGTATCGAATACGTTGGGGGAAGACTACCAGATGGCAAATCCGCCATTGGAATCGGCACCGGTAGATATTGAGACCTTCGTCGACTTGCTGCAGCGTCGCAATTTGGAACGATCGAGCCATGCTCCGTTCCGATTTCTCGCTGACGGCGAATCCGAAGAAATCAATCTGACATACGCCGAACTCGATCGACAAGCGCGTGCAATCGCCGCGTGGCTGCAACGTTCACAGAACGCCGGCGACCGCGCGATTCTGATTTATCCGCCCGGCCTCGAATACATCACGGCCTTCTTCGGCTGCTTGTACGCGGGCGTCATTGCCGTGCCGGCTTATCTGCCGCGCATGAACCGTTTGACTTCGCGCTTGTTGTCGATCGTGGCGGATGCCAAGCCCTCGCTGGTGCTGACGACGCGGCGCATTTTGTCGGACGTCACCAAACGCCTGGCCGGCGTGCCGGAATTACTCTCGTTGCAGTGGATGGCGACGGACAACATCGAACCGGGCATCGAGCAAGATTGGGTGAAGCCGGAACTCAACGGCGATAGCCTTTCCTTCCTGCAGTACACCTCGGGTTCGACGCAGGCGCCCAAGGGCGTGATGGTCACCCATCGCAACCTGCTGCACAATTCGGAAGCGATCAAGCAGTTCTTCGGCAACGGTCCGCACTCCAGCGGCGTGATTTGGCTGCCGCCGTACCACGATATGGGCCTGATCGGCGGCATCATTCAGCCGATTTACGCCGACAGTACGGCCGTCGTCATGACGCCCGTCGCATTTATTCAACGCCCCATGCGTTGGCTGCAGGCCGTTTCGAAGTACCGGGCCACGGTGAGCGGTGGCCCCAATTTTGCGTATGACTTGTGCGTCGACCGCATCACGCCGGAGCAGCGCGCGCAGCTCGATTTGAGCTGCTGGGAAGTGGCCTTCTGCGGTGCCGAACCAGTGCGGCATGAAACGCTCGAGCGTTTCACCGAAGCGTTCGGCCCGTGCGGTTTCCGTCGCGAGGCGTTCTATCCCTGTTACGGCTTGGCCGAGTCGACGTTGATGGTCACCGGCGGCCGGCCCGATCGGCCGCCCGTGCATGTGAGCTTCCAGGCGACGGCGCTGGAGCAGCATCGCGTCGTGCCGGTCGCCAACGATGCGCCGGATGCACGTCCGCTCGTCGGCAACGGAGCAGTCGCCGGCGGCCAGAGGGTCGTGATCGTCGACCCCGAATCGCAGCAGCTTTCGGCCGGCGATGCCATCGGCGAAGTGTGGGTGCAAGGGCCGAGCGTCGCTGCCGGCTATTGGAAAATGCCGGAGCAAACGCGCGACACGTTCGGCGCGTATTTGCCCGACGGCGACGGCCCGTTCCTCCGCACGGGCGACCTGGGGTTCTTCTTCGACGGTGAACTGTTCGTCACCGGCCGGATCAAAGACCTGATCATCATTCGCGGCAGCAATCATTACCCGCAGGACATCGAACATTCGGTGCAGAAGGCCGACGCGACGCTGGCACTCGGCGCGGGGGCTGCATTCTCCATTGAGCAAGATGCGACGGAAAAGCTCGTAATAGTGCACGAATTGAACGTGCGCCATTGCGAGAGCCCGGAAGCGACGTTTACCGCGATGCGCAACGCGGTGGCGAACGACCACGAGCTACAGCTCGACTCGATCGTGCTCCTCAAGCCCGGACAGATTCCGAAGACGTCGAGCGGCAAAATTCAACGCCGCGCGACGAAGGCCCTTTATCTCGAGGGCAAGCTCACCGGCGTGATGGCGGCGTACAAGTACGGTGCCGCGCAGAACAGTAAAGAAGACGAGGCCGACGAATACACGCCGCCGCCTGCCGCCGCCGCCGCGCCGACGACGAACGGGGACCGTACGCATGCGCACGGCGAACACGGCGTCAACGGTTCCGCAACGAAGGCCGATGCCGCGGCCAAGTCGGAGTCGCAAGCCGCGCCTCGCTTCGCCGCGACGCATCGCAGCACCGGCACGGAACTCGAAACGGAGCTCGACGAAGCGTTCTTTCGGCTCATTCTCGACGGCGAGTTTCTCGCCGACAGCGCCGGCATGTGGGACCGCGCGGACAATCTGCAGCAGGCCCAGGAAAACAAGCTCCGCCGCATGTCGCAATTGGCGCGCGTCGAGCGCGGCGACAAGGTCGTCGACATCGGCTGCGGTTGGGGGGGCATGGTCCGCTACGCCGCCGACAAGCTCGATGTGACGCAGATCATCGGCCTCACCACGAGCCGCGCGCAGTACGATTTCGCCAACCGCAAAGCGTCCGAGAAGGCGTCCGTGCGCATGGCGTCGTGGCGCGAGTTTCAGCCGGAGCAAAAGGTCGACGCCGTCGTCTGCATCGACGCGCTCGAGCATTTTGTGCCGCTGGCCGTGCGTGCCCAAGGCAAACATAAAGAGGTTTATCGTCGCTTCCTGCAGAAGTGCTACGAAATCAGCACGGAGTCGGCATTTCTCGGTATCCAAACGGTCGTGGCCGTCAAGCGCGCCGACACGATTCAAACCCAGGCCGACATGGCGTTCATCGCCAAGATGTTTCCCGGCTCGTCGCTGCCGTTTCAAGACGAACTGCTCGACGCCGCCAAGGGCATCTACGAAGTCGCCGAATGGCGCTCGACGGCGGCCGACTATCAAAAAACGCTCCAGGCCTGGCTCACGAACCTCCGCAGCAATAAAGATCTGATTACGCGGAAGTACGGTCACGAGGTCTTCGAGAAGTACCAACGCTACTTCGATGCCACGCTCCGCAGCGTGCAAAACGGCTACGTCGACTTGCTGCAACTTTCGCTGCAAAAGGTGCTCAATCCCGATGCGGCGGCGATCGTGCATGACGACGATCTCGACACGGAGCAGGACGATTCCGAAGTTCGCACCAATCGTGATCCGCTAGCGCGCCCCGGCGTGCGCGCCGTGCGCCGCAGCGCGGAAGAGATCGAACGTTGGCTCGCGGAAGAGCTTTCCGCCAAGCTGAAGATTCTGCCGTCCGATTTTGATGTGCGTCAGCCGTTTACGAGCTACGGCCTCGATTCGGTGCAGATGGTCAGCCTGATCGGCGATCTCGAAGAGTACCTGCAACGCACGTTGCAGCCGACGCTCGCTTGGGACTATCCGACGACGGAAGCCTTGGCGAAGTATCTTTCGAGCGATTCCGACGGAGCCCAGGAAGAGGTTGAGTTCGAGCGCACGCTCGAGGCCGAGCCGATCGCCGTCGTCGGCATGGCCTGCCGTTTTCCCGGCGCGAAGAATCTCGAAGAATACTGGAGCCTTATCTCCGAAGGGCGCGAAGGGGTTCGCGAGATTCCGGCCGACCGTTGGAACGTCGATGAGTTTTACGACGCCAACGTCGATGCTCCCGGCAAGATCGTCACCCGTCGCGGCGGGTTCCTCGACGGCGTCGACCGCTTCGATCCGCGCGCCTTCGGCATTACTCCGCGTGAAGCGTCTCGCATGGACCCGCAACAGCGGCTCCTCTTGGAGTGCACTTGGGAAGCGCTTGAGAATGCCGGCCTGTCGACCGAACGTGTCGCAGGTTCCAAGACCGGCGTCTTCGTCGGCATCGGCGGTACCGATTACATGCAAGTGTATCGGGGCCTCGATAACTACTTGCAACATGTCGACGCCTACTGCGGCACCGGCAACGCGCTGAGTATTGCGGCCAACCGGCTTTCGTACATTTTCGACCTCCACGGGCCGAGCCTGGCCGTCGACACCGCTTGCTCGTCGGCGCTCGTGGCGTTGCACTACGCCGTACAAAGCTTGCGCAATCGCGATTGCGATATGTCGCTCATGGGAGGCGTCAACGTCATTCTCTCCCCCGAGACGACGGTCGCCTTCTCGAAGGCCCGCATGCTTTCGCCCGACGGCCGCTGCAAGCCGTTTGACGCCAGCGCCAACGGCTACGTGCGCGGCGAAGGTTGCGGCGTGGTGCTGCTCAAGCGCTTGAGCGACGCGATCAACGACGGCGACAACATCCTCGGCGTGATCCGTGCGACGGCTTGCAACCAGGACGGCAAGACCAGCGGCATGACGGCCCCGAACGGCCCGTCGCAGATGGAATGTGTGCGCAAGGCGCTGGCCCAGGCCCGCGTAAAGCCGGAACAGGTTTCGTACGTCGAAGCGCACGGTACCGGCACGCCGCTCGGCGATCCGATCGAAGTGTCGGCGTTGAACGGCGTGCTCGGTAATCGCGGCGCCGACGCCCCGGCCTGTTACATGGCCTCGGTGAAGGGAAACATCGGCCACTTGGAAACCGCCTCCGGGGCGGCGAGCCTGATCAAGGTGTTGCTGATGATGCAACACGGCCAGATTCCGCCCCAGCGCAATTTCAAAGAACTCAATCCGAATATCCAAGCGAACGGTCTGTCGCTCAAGATTCCGACGGAACTCACGCCGTGGGATATCGGCGATCGTCCGCGCATCGCGGGCATCAGCGGCTTCGGCTTCGGCGGAACCAACGCGCATGCTGTCGTGGAAGCTTGGCCGGTGCGCGTGAACGACGCGAAGCCGTCGTTTGAGCGACCGACGCAATTGGCGGTGCTATCGGCGAACAGTGCCGAGGCTCTCAAGACCCTTGCCGGCTTGCATGCCGACCATCTCGCGCGTCATCCCGAATTGCCGATTACCGACGTTTGTCATACGCTCACCGTCGGCCGCGCGCACCTGGGCGAACGCTTCGCCGTCGTGGCCGAAACGACGCCGAAACTTGTTGAACAGTTGCAACAATTCGCGACGACCGGCAAGCTCGCCGGAGCCGCAATCGGGACGGCGCGCCGCGGCGTCCGTCCGAAGATCGGCTACCTGTTCACGGGCCAAGGCTCGCAATATTTCGGCATGGGGCGCGGACTTTACGAGACGCAGCCCGTATTCCGTCGCGCGCTCGACGACTGCGATCAGATCCTTCGTCCGCTCTTGCAGCGGCCGTTGACGTCGGTGCTGTACGACGTGACGGTCGAGCCGTCGATGATTGATCAGACGGCCTACACGCAACCGGCGCTCTTCTCCATCGAATACGCCACGGCCAGATTGTGGGAATCGTGGGGTTTACGGCCCGACGTCGTCATGGGGCACAGCGTCGGCGAGTTCCCGGCGGCTGTGATCGCCGGAGTGATGTCGCTGGAAGACGGCTTGAAACTCATCGCCGAACGGGGCAAACGCATCCAAGCGTTGCCCGCGCGCGGCACGATGGCCGCGATCATTACGACGGAAGATCGCGTACTGGAAGCGATCGAGTCGTACGGCGAACGGCTTTCGGTTGCCGCCGTTAACGCACCGGAGCAGATCGTCATTTCCGGCGACGAAGACGCCGTGCACGAGGTGATGACGCGCTTTCAGTCCGACGGCGTTATGTGCCAGCAACTCACGGTGTCGCACGCGTTCCACTCGTCGCATCTCAATCCGATGCTCGACGGGTTCGAGCAGTTCGCGCAGGGCATCGTCTACCACGTGCCGCAGATCGGTATGGTGTCGAACGTCACCGGCAAGATGTTTGCCGACGGCGACAAGCCGAATGCCAAATATTGGCGCGATCACGTGCGCGGCTGCGTACGGTTTGCTTCCGGCGTGAAGGCGATGGCCGAAACCGGCTGCGAGATCTTCATCGAAGTCGGCCCGGCCCCGATTCTCACCGGCATGGGTCGTAAGTGCCTGCCCGACAACAAGGGCCTGTGGCTCTCCTCGCTGCGTCGCGGTCAGGACGATTGGAAGACGATCCTCACTGCGCTTGCTTCGCTGCATGTGCGCGGCGTGCAAATCGATTGGCGCGGTTTCGATCGCGATTATCGCCGGTCGCGTGTCGCGCTGCCGACGTATCCGTTTGAACGAAGTCGCTACTGGATCAATGCCGACAAAGAAGGCGAATCGCCCGAAGCGAAAGAGTCGGCCGTGGTCGCCGTCATCGCGCCGGTCGGCGGAGAAACGAAGCAGCCGCTCTTGGGCAATCGTGTCCCTTCGGCACTGGCGATGACGCAGTTCCTCGGCGAACTCGGCGTTAAGCGCTTCCCGTACCTGCGCGACCACGTCGTGCAAGGTTCGCTCGTCGTGCCCGGTGCCGCGTATTTGGAACTCGGACTTGAAGCGGCGAACGAATTGTTCGGCACGGGCGCGCACGTCGTCGAAAAAGTCGGCTTCCAGCAGGCTCTGTTCCTATCCGATACGAAGTCGCACGCACTGCAAGTGGTCGTCTCGCCGGAAGTGGCCGGGCATGCTTCCTATCAAGTCTTCCAACTTCCGCCGGGCGGCGATCCGAAATCGGGTTGGGTATTGCACGCCGGCGGCACGCTTCGCCGCGCCGCCGCGAATGACGGGCCATCGTTTCTGCCGCCGAAGCCGGTGCTCGAGATCGCGCCCACGCTCGGCGAGTATCTCGACCAAGCCGAATGCTATCGTCGCTACAAGGCGCGCAGCCTGGAGTATGGTCCGGCGTTTCAGTCTTTGCGCCAAGTGTGGCGCAAGCTTGGCGAGGCCGTTGCGGAATTGGCGATTCCTGATCCGGTGCGCGCCGGTGCGGCCGCGTATCAAGTGCATCCGGCGCTACTCGACGGTTGCTTCCATGTCGTCGGCGCTTCCGTGCCCGACGATTGGGCCCCGGCCGGCAGCGGCGAGAGCTACCTGCCGATGGGCGCGGAGAGTATTCGCGTCTTTCGGAAGGCCGAAGGAAAGCTCTACGGCTACTCGCGCCTGACCGGCGGTATCGACGATCCCAAGCACGAGAACGTGGTGGGGGACGTCGTGCTGCTCAACGAGCAGGGCGAACCGATTCTCGAAGTCATCGGGTTGCAGCTGCGGAAGATCGGACGTCGTGCGGAAGAAGCCGACGCGACCACCGGCTGGCTATACGAAACGATGTGGCGTGCCGCGGAACTGCCGATGTCGGCGGCCGACGCCCTCAAGAATATCCAAACGCGCGGCGGCGATTGGCTCGTGCTGAGCGATGGACAAGGAGTCGGCGCGCGTGTTGCCGAACGCCTGACGCTGCTCGGACAGAAAGCGATCGTCGTCACTCCGGAGATGGTATCCGGCGACGATCCCGAAGCGCTCCGCAAGGTTCTGGCCGCTCGATTCCCCGGCGAACGTCCGCAATGTCGCGGCATCTTGTACCTCTGGCCGGTCGACGCCGCCTCCGGCGATGCGCTCTCGGGCGAAGCGCTGGCGCGCGAACAAGCGCTTTGCAGTGAGCGACTGCTTGACCTCGTACAGGCCGCGGGCAAGCTCCGCTGGTCCGAACAGCCGAAGCTGTACCTCGTAACGCGCGGTGCACAAGGCTTCCAAATCGAAGGCGCCGTGGGTATCGCCGGCGTCAACGTGGCCCAAGCAATGACCTGGGGCCTGGGGCGCGTCATCGCCATGGAGTCGCCCGAGTTTGGTGCGACGCTCATCGATCTTGATTCGAGCGCCACGGACGCCGCGGGCATCGACGCCGGCGTCGGGTTGCTCTTGGCCGAAGTGGGCGCCAAGCAGGCGGAGCAACAGTTGGCATTCCGCGGCGGGCGGCGCTTCGTGCCCCGTTTGCAGCATGCCAAGCTCGAAACGGTCGGCGGACGCGACGACGGCAAGAAGGGGAACAAGCTCACGGTACCGCGCGGCGAGCCGTTCCGCGTCGAGTTTGCTTCGACCGGCAACCTCGATCGTTTACAGCTACGCACCTTCCAACGCGCCGCGCCGGGCCCTGACGAAGTCGAAATCGAGGTGGGCGCAACCGGTCTCAACTTCAGCGACGTCCTCAAGGTGATGGGCCTGTACCCCGGACTCTCAGGCGGCGTCGTGCCGATGGGCATCGAATGCGCCGGCCGCGTGGCCGCGGTAGGTTCCAACGTTACGCAATTCAAGCCGGGCGACGAAGTGCTCGGCATTGCACCGTTCTGCTTTGCCTCGCACGCTATGACCAACGTGCGGGCCGTGGTGCCGAAGCCTGCGCATCTGAGCGACGAAGAAGGGGCGACGATACCGATCGCCTTCCTTACCGCCTACTACGGATTGGTCGATCTCGCGCGCATCCAGCCCGGCGAACGCGTGCTCATTCACGCCGGCGCCGGCGGCGTCGGTTTAGCGGCCGTGCAGATCTGTCAGCGTTACGGCGCCGAGATCTTCGCAACGGCAGGCAGCGAATCGAAGCGTGAGTTTCTCCGTTCGCTCGGCGTGCAGCACGTCTACGATTCGCGCAGTCTCGCGTTCGGCGAACAGATCATGGCAGACACGAACGGCGAAGGGATCGACGTGGTCCTCAATTCGCTGCCGGGCGAAGCGATTCCCACCAGCTTCGGCGTGCTCCGCGCTTATGGTCGGTTCTTGGAAATCGGCAAGACCGATATCTACATGAACCGTTCGCTCGGCATGTATCCGTTCCATAACAATCTGTCGTTCTTCGCCATCGATCTCGATCGGATGCTGCGGCAGAAGCCTGTCGTCGTGCAGCGAATGTTCTTGGCACTGATGGAAGATTTCGCCGCGCAGCGCTATCAGCCTATCCCGAAGACGGTGTTTCCGATCGACGAAGTCGTCGGCGCTTACCGCTACATGCAAGGGCGCAAGAATACGGGCAAGGTCATCGTCACGGTTCGCGGCGTCGAGTCGTCCGGCGGCGATGTGACGCCCACGCGTACAAAAGAGCTGGTTCGCGCCAATGGTTCGTACTTGGTCACCGGCGGTCTCGGTGCGCTCGGGTTGGAACTCGCGCAATGGCTCGCCCGCCGCGGCGCTAAGCATTTGCTACTGATGGGGCGCAGCGAGCCGAAAGGTCCGGCGATCGACGTGCTCGATCGCTTGCGCGCACAAGGAGTGAACGTTCATCTCCTCAAGGCCGACGTCGCCGACGAAATGCAAGTAACGGAAGCTTTGAACAACGCGTTGGCCTCGGCTCCGCCGCTGCGCGGAGTGTTTCATGCCGCAGGCTTACTCGACGACGCGGCCCTCTTGCAACTCGACCAAGCCAAACTTCGTCGGGTCTTGGCACCGAAGGTCGCAGGCACCTGGAATCTGCATCGCGCCACGTTGAGCCAACCGCTTGATCATTTCGTGCTTTTCTCGTCGATCGCCAGCTTGTTCGGATCGCCCGGCCAAGGCAACTACGCCGCCGGCAACGCCTTCCTCGACGGCACCGCCCAATATCGTGCAAGTCGCGGCCTACCGGTGCTCTCGATCAATTGGGGGCCGTGGGCCGAGAGCGGTATGGCGGCGCGTAATGCCGACGAATCACGACTCACGGCGATGGGTCTCGGTCTGTTGCCGCCGCAACCGGCGATGCAAACACTCGAACGGCTCATGGAGTCGCCGCTGGTCAACGTCGGCGTGATGGACGTCGATTGGGCGAAGATGGGCGGAACGTTCGTCGGCACCGTGCCGTCTTTCTTGCTCGATCTGGTCGGCGAGCGCAAATCCGAAAGCAAAGCCGACAATAAACTCCGCAACGAAGTATTCGCCGCCGGGCCCGATAAGCGGCATGGCGTGTTGGAGAACTACTTCCGTGCGCAATTGGCGCGCGTCATGGAACTCGACGCCGACAAGATCGACATTCAGCAGCCGCTCAATTCGCTCGGCCTCGACTCGTTGATGGTCATCGAATTGAAGAACGTCATCGAATCGAGCCTCGACATCACGATTCCGATGTCGCGATTCCTTGAAGGCCCAAGCCTTTCGCAACTGGCCGGCTATGCTTTGGAATCGATGGGAGAGATTTCAGACGTCGCCACGACCCCGACGACGGAACAATCGTCCGCTGCGACTCCCGCCGCAAAGACCGAAGCAGTTCCCGCAACGGCGGCGATCTCGTCGTCGGCGACCAGCGTAACTTCGACGCCGATACGCGGCGATCGGGTGACGCGCGAGTTCCCGCTTTCGCACGGTCAGCAGGCGATGTGGTTCGTCTACCAACTCGACCCGCTCAGTACGGCCTACAACATCGCCGATAGCGTGCGGTTCCGCGGCCCTCTGAATCTCGATGCGATGCGCCGCGCTCTGCAGCGGCTCTACGATCGCCATCCGCAATTGCGCGTCACGTTCCACATGTCGGAAAGTCGCACGGTGCAGCGCATTCACGAAGGGGGCGAGGTCGCCTTCGAAGTGCTCGATATCGCCGGCATGAGCGAAGCCGAGTGGCGCGATCGCTTGTATCAAGAAGTGCATCGGCCGTTCGACTTGGAACACGGACCGGTCCTGCGCGTGCTCTTATTCCGCCTCTCGGCCGACGAGCACATTTTGACGTTTGTGCTGCACCACATCGTTTCCGATATGTGGTCAATGCTGATTTGCGTCGCTGAGTTCACCGCGTTCTATAAGAGCGAAGTGGAAGGAACGGCGTCGCCGCTTCCGGCGCTGCAGACCGACTACGCCGATTTCGTAAAATGGCAGTCGGAGCAAGTGTCGGGCAAGTCGGGCGACCGACTGTGGGGTTATTGGAAGAACGAACTCGCAGGCTCGCTGCCGGCACTTGATCTGCCGACCGATCGTCCGCGTCCGCCGGTGCAGACCTATCGCGGCGACTTGGAATATGTGACCGTCGGCGAAAAGACGACGCAGGCTTTGCGTGAGTTGAGCAAGCGTCAGCGAACGACGATGTTCATGACGTTGATGGCCGCCTATCACGTGTGGCTGTATCGTCATTCTCGCCAGCAGGATTTGCTCGTCGGCACGGCCACGGCCGGTCGCAGCCGCCGCGAATTCCAAACGCTCGTCGGCGACTTCATCAACCCGGTCGTCATCCGCGGCGACTTGTCGGGCAACCCGTCGTTCAACAAGTTCCTCGAACAAGTGCGACTGAAGACGCTTGGCGCGTTTGATCACCAAGATTATCCGCTGCCGCTATTGGTCGAGAAGCTGCAGCCGGTGCGCGACCCGAGTCGAACGCCGATCTATCAAACGATGTTCATTCTGCAACGCGCTCAATCGTCGGGCGATCGCGGCTTGCAGTCGTTCATGACGGGGCAGGGCGAGGGGGCGATGTCGTTCAGCGGCATCGAAGTCGAAGCCTTAGAAATTGATCAGCATGACGCGCAGTTCGATATGTTGCTGACGGCCGTCGAGGCGGGCGACTCGATCAATTGCCAATTCCAATACAACACGGATCTCTTCGATCGCGACACGGTGCGCCGCATGGCGGAGCGGTTTGTGACGCTCTTGGACTCGATCGTCGCCGACCCGGATAAGGCGGTCGCGCGCTTGACCGTGTTGTCGCCGGAAGAATTGCACCGCGTCACGATGGATTGGAACGCGACCTACGCCGACTATCCGCGGCATGCGACCGTGGCGACGTTGTTTGAAGAACAAGCCGCGCGAAATCCGCATTTCATCGCCGTCGAAGGGGACGCGGAGTCGCTGACTTACGGCGATCTCGACCGCGCCGCCAATCGCATCGCCCGCCATCTGCAGAATTTAGGCGTCGGTCCGGAATCGCTTGTTGCGGTGAGCACGGAACGGACGCCCCGGATGCTGGCGGTTTTGCTCGGCATCTGGAAAGCCGGCGGGGCCTATGTGCCGCTCGATCCGAGTTTCCCCGCCGAACGCTTGGCGTACATGCTCGAAAGCTCGCAAGCAAAAGTCCTCGTCACGCAACAAAGCGTGCGCGGCGTTCTGCCCGCCTTCGCCGGCCAAGTCGTGATGATCGACGACGATTGGGAGATGATTCAGGGCTGGAGCGATATCGCCCCGCCGCGCGCTTCCGATCCGGAGAACCTGGCCTATGTGCTCTACACCTCCGGCTCGACGGGGCTGCCCAAGGGTGTCGAAATTCCGCAGCGTGCAGTCGTCAATTTCTTGTCGTCGATGGCGAAGCAGCCCGGTCTGCACTGCTCCGACGTCATGCTGGCGATCACCACGCTCTCGTTCGATATCTCGGTGCTTGAATTGTACTTGCCGCTCGTGGTCGGTGCGAAGATCGCGCTGGCGACCCGTTCGCAGGCTGCCGACGGCGCCTGGCTGGCCGAGAACATCGGCCGCCGCGGCGTCACCGTCGTGCAAGCCACGCCCGCCACGTTTCGCTTGCTTCGCGCCTCGGGCTGGCAAGGGGACTCGCGGATCAAGATTCTCTGCGGCGGAGAGGCATTGCCGCGCGATCTGGCGCAGGCGCTTTTGGCAAATTGCCGCGAATTGTGGAACGTCTACGGCCCGACGGAAACGACCGTTTGGTCGACGGCGCAACAGATAACGTCGCTCGACGGACCGATCTCGATCGGTCGTCCGATTGACAATACGCAGGTTTACATTCTCGATGACGTCTCCGAGCCGGTTCCTCCGGGTACGCCGGGCGAATTGTGGATCGGCGGCGACGGCGTGGCGCGCGGCTACCGAGGTCGTGAAGATCTCACGTCGGAGCGCTTCGTGCGCGACGAGTTCCGCAACATCACCGGCGCGCGCATTTACCGCACCGGCGATATCGCCAAGCACCTTGCCGATGGCCGCTTGGAATGCTTGGGACGCGTCGATCATCAAGTGAAGGTTCGCGGCTTCCGTATCGAGTTGGGCGAAATTGAAGCGGCTTTGGCAAAGCACCCGAGCGTCAAGACCTGTATCGTCCACACATACGAGCGCAACGGTGACGTGCAACTCGTGGCCTACGTCATGCCGGCCGGCGACCAGCCGACGGTGCCGGACTTGCAAGCGGCGCTCCGCGCCAAGCTACCGGAATATATGGTGCCGGCGGCCTTCGTGTTCTTGGCGGAGATGCCGCGCACCCCGAACGGCAAAATCGACCGTAAGGCGTTACCCGCACCTGATGCGGTGGGGCGCTCGACGGAGTTCGTGGCCCCGCGCAATAAGCTGGAAGAAGAACTGGTCGCCGTTTGGCGCAAGGTCCTCTCGGTCGAACAAATCGGCGTGCACGACAACTTTTTTGAACTGGGCGGACACTCGCTGTTAGCTGCGCAAATGGCTTGGAACTTGCGGAATTCATACTCCGTCGAGGTGCCGCTGCGCAACCTGTTTGAATCGCCGACGATCGCGGGCATCGCCCAACTCATCGATCCTTCGCTCAAGCAGGCCGGCCCCGCCACGGTGGAGGAAATCGATTTCGAAGCGGAGGCGACGCTCGATGCCGACATCGTTCCGGCGGCGGGCACTCCTTGCGATGCGGCGCACGCCAAGCATGTCTTCTTAACGGGGGGCACCGGCTTCCTCGGCACAAGCATGCTGCAAGAACTGCTCAACCGGCCGGAAACGACGATCTACTGCTTGGTGCGCGCGGCAACGGAAGCCGAAGGCTTGGAAAAGCTCCGGAAGAACTTCCAACGCTACGGGCATGCACACGCCGAGTTTGACTTGCGCGTCGTGCCGGTGTTGGGCGATCTTGAAAAGCCGCGCTTTGGTTTGAGCGAAGCGACGTTCCGTGACCTGGCCGACCGCGCCGACGTGGTGGTCCATAATGGTGCGTCGGTGAATTTGGTGTTCCCGTACGAAATGCTGCGGGCCGTGAACGTCGGCGGCACGAAGGAAGCGATTCGCTTCGCGTGCCTCGTGCGTCCGAAGCCGCTGCATTTCGTGTCGACCTACTCGGTGCAGCACTCACGCGAGCATTTGCACACGTCGGATATCTACGAATCTGATCCATTGCCGCCTTGTGAATCGTTGCTCGGGGGATATCACCGCTCAAAATGGGTCGGCGAGCGACTCGTCCGCGAGGCCGAACGCCGCGGACTGCCCGTAGCCATCTATCGACCGGGCCGTATCACCGGCCACAGCGCGACGGGCCGTGCCAACCTCGGCGATTTGCTCCACGTCATGATCTCAGGCTGCATCAAGCTCGGCGCGTTGCCGCAATTTGACGACCCGATCGACATGACGCCGATCGACTACGTAAGCCGCGCGATCGCCGCGTTGATTTTTGAGCCGCAGTCGTACGGCAAAGCGTTCCACCTCGTGAATCCGCAGCCGACGAAGCTTGGCCGACTGGCGGAGTTCTTGGCGAGCAAGGGGATCGTGCTCGAAGTGATCCCGTTCGTCGAGTGGTACCGCAAGTTGTGCGATGCGGCTCAGCGAACGTCGATGGGCGAGTTAGAAACGCTCAAGGCGATGTTTGCCGGGGCCGACGGCGGCGAACCGTCGCTCGAGGACTTCCAGTTCGCGGTCTCGCAGCCGAAGTTTCATGCGGACAACGTGGAAGCTCTGTTGGGTGACCGAGGCATCCAGTGCGCGACCATCGACGATGCGCTGCTCCAAACGTATCTCAATTTCATGATGCAGGCCAAGCACGTGTCGATTGCCGAGAGCGCGGCGTCGTCCAAGCTGGACTACTCCCATGTGAAAGTCGAAACGCGGCCGCCGTTGACGTTGTTTGCAACCGGAAAGATGGAGAAGGTCGACGCCGTGGCGCTGGCCTACTTGCCGTCGTACCTGTTGCGAACTACCGGCATGCCGCCGGAAATGCTGATCGAACTCGGCTGCCAAGGAGTTCCTTCGGTCGCGCAAACGCTCGATACCTCGTTGGGGCGCATTGCCGCGATTTTGCTCCCGAGGTTTGATTTCCAGTTGTATGACGATCGCGAAGTGCTGATCGCCGAGGTGCTCGACGCACTGCGCATTGCGAAGCACATGGGAGCGAAGGTCGTGTCATTGACCGGTCTTTTGCCTTCGGTCACCGACTATGGTCGGGCCTTAACGGAGGCGGCTCGCGATCTTGATCTTCCGATCATGACGACCGGCCATGCGACGACCACGGCCACCGTGACGCTCACCGTTCGCCGCGCGTTGGCGCTTGCAGGGCGCAATTTGGCAAACGAGCAGTTGGCGTTCCTGGGACTGGGCTCGATCGGCGCATCGACGCTGCGATTGATGCTCGCGACGTTGCCGCACCCGGAGAGCATTAGCTTCTGCGATCTCTTTTCACGCCGGGCTCATTTGGAGGCGCTGATTACCGAAGTCCGCAGCAACTTGAACTTCCAAGGCCGGGTGACGATCCTCGAGTCGCAAAAGCAGGCGCCTGCGGAAATTTACGACTCGCGCGTGATCGTCGGCGCCACGAACGTGGCCGATCTGCTCGATGTCGGCAAATTCCGGCCCGGCACGATCATCATCGACGATTCGGCTCCGCACTGCTTCAAAACGGAAGATGCCTTTGCGCGATTGGATCGCGACGGCGACATTCTGTTCACCGCAGGGGGCGTGCTTGCGGCGCCCGAAACAATTCCGCAAACGGCATTTGTTTCGCCGATCGTGAAGCAATTGACGGCCGAAGATCCGATTAAGTTGATTTCCCAGCCGCATCCGTCGCACATTACGGGCTGCTATTTGTCGAGCGCACTGACCCTGAAATACTCGGATTTGGCGGCGACCATCGGACTTGCATCTTTGGAAGAAAGCTTGCGCCACTATCACAAGCTGACGGAAATCCGGTACGATGCCGGGATGTTGCATTGCGACGGACGCCTGATCGACGAGGCCGCAATCGCACGCTTCCGAGAGAATTTTGGAAAGTCTTCCTAGGATGGATGCGGTTGAAGAGGGGAAGTCGACGCTCAACGCCAGGGCGTCGGCCTTGGTGGAGCGGCTGCTTATAGAAGCGGACGACCTGCGGCTGGGCGTCAACGTCGGTGCGAGCGGAGCGACCGTGGTCGACTGCGGCGTCGCCGTCGAAGGCGGCCTGGAAGCAGGACGTCGCTTGGCGGAGATTTGCCTTGCCGGCCTCGGCCAGGTGAGCTTCGGCCCGTCGGTGGAAGCCGTCGGACCTTGGCCGACCGTGCTTGTGCGCACCGATCATCCGGCGTGGGCCTGTCTCGGATCGCAGTATGCCGGTTGGCAGCTTTCCAAAGGGAAGTTCTTCGCGATGGGGTCGGGGCCGATGCGGGCCGCCGCCGGTCGCGAGCCGTTGTTCGAGAAGCTCTCGTTTCGCGAGACGGCTCAAGAAGTCGTCGGCGTTTTGGAAACGCGATCCCTCCCGCCGGCCGACATTATCACCGAGATCGCCGAAAGCTGCTGGATTCCGCCCGAGGCGGTAAAGCTACTGGTGGCGCCGACTTCGTCACAGGCCGGCACCGTGCAGGTCGTCGCTCGTTCGATTGAAACCGCGCTGCACAAGCTGTTGGAAGTCGGCTTCGACGTGATGCGCGTCGTGTCGGCGATGGGGACTGCGCCTCTGCCGCCGATCGCGGCTGACGATTTGGCCGCCGTTGGTTGGACGAACGATTCGATTCTCTATGGCGGCGACGTAACACTTTGGGTTCGCGGCGACGATGCGAGCTTGGAAGAGGTCGGGCCTAAGGTGCCGAGCAACGGCTCCATCGATTACGGCCTGCCGTTCGCGCAAGTGTTTCAAAACTACGGCCAAGATTTCTACAAGATCGATCCATTGCTATTCAGTCCCGCCGTCGTAACGTTCAATAATCTGGATACGGGGCGCACGCATCGCTTTGGTGCATTGAATCGCGAAATTCTCGCTCGTTCTTTTTCCGCCTGACGATTCTTGACTACGGAATCATGTCAATGCGCATGGCGGTTCTCGGCACGAGTGATAGTTGGTACTTTCGCGATTTGGCGCGCGCGGCCCAAGAATCTGGCCGGCAGCTTGTTGCGGTGCCGTTTGAATCGCTAAGTTCGAGTCTCGACCCGTCGAAACGGCGCGATCGCGGCAACCTCGACGTTCGGTCGGGTGAGTTCAATTTGGCTACGTTTGATGCCGTCATCGTTCGGACGATGCCGCCGGGCTCGCTGGAGCAGGTCGTGTTTCGGATGAACGCACTGGCTCGGCTGGAATTGCTCGGCATCGCCATCGTCAATCCGCCCCGTTCGCTGGAAGCTGCGGTCGACAAATATCTGACTTCCGCATTGCTTGATCAGGCGGGACTTCCGACGCCGCGGACTTATGTTTGCCAAACGGCGTCGGACGCAATACGGGCGTTTTCGTTGCTCGGCGGCGACGTCGTTCTGAAGCCGATTTTCGGTTCGGAAGGACGCGGAATTGCCCGCTTGCAAGACGAAGCTTTGGCCGAGCGAGCTTTTCGCATGGTCGAGCAACTCGGCGGCGTCCTCTACTTGCAGGAGTTCATTGCTCACGAAGGTTTCGATTTACGTTTATTAGTCGTCGGCGAGCGCGTGCTCGGTATAAGACGCCGCAATCCGCACGATTGGCGCACCAACTGTTCGCGCGGCGCCACGGCCGAGCCGATGGAAGTGACGCCGGACCTTGCAGGGGTTGCACAGCGCGCGGCCGCCGCCGTCGGCGCTAGCGTGGCCGGTGTGGATCTGCTCGTCGGTCGCGACGGGACGCAATTCGTGATCGAAGTCAACGCGGTACCGGGTTGGAAGGCGCTCGCAAGCGCACTCCAAGTCGACGTGGCACGGCTCGTGCTTGAGCACGTGGCGGAAACGGTCGCGACGTTTCGCAAGCGGCGAGGTCGATAATGGACGAACCGACGATCAGGAAATCTCGCAATGTGGCGCGGCGTCTCGCACACTATGCCGAAACCATTCCGGAAGTGCCGGCAGTCGTTGCCCAGCATAAGTCGCGATTCAGTCGTCGATTTCACTACCAGTCGATCCATTTCGCCGAACTCGAAGCCGACAGTTCGCTTCTGGCCGCGGGATTGCGTGCTTGGGGCGTCGCAGAAGGGACGCGTCTCGCGCTGCTGGTACCGCCGAGCACCGAGTTCATCACGCTGGTCTTCGCGCTCTTGAAAGCCGGCGCGGTGATGATTCTGATCGACCCCGGCATGGGGCGTAAGCACCTGCTGAAATGCTTGGAAGACGCTGCTCCGGAAGGGTTCGTCGCCGTGCCCAAGGCGCAGGCCGTTCGGACTCTTTTTAAGTCTCGATTTCCGAAAGCGCGGTGGAACGTCACGGTCGGTAAGCGGCTCTTTTGGGACGGCATCACCCTCGACGAATTGCGCGAGCGCGGCCGTGCGGCGGGCGGCGGCTCCGAGTTTGCTTGTTCGCCGAAAACGGAAGACGATGACGCCGCCGTGATCTTTACGACCGGGAGTACCGGCCCTCCGAAAGGCGTGCTTTATGCACACGGTAATTTTGATCGCCAAGTCGACGAGATTCGCGACGGTTTTCAGATTCAGCCAGGCGAAGTAAATCTGGCGTGCTTCCCTCTATTCGGCCTGTTTAACGCGGCGATGGGTGTCACCACGGTGATTCCCGATATGGACGCCTCGCGCCCCGCGCGCGTGAACCCGGCGAATATCGTGGCGGCCGTGAACGATTGGCAAGCGACCCAATCGTTCGCTTCGCCCGCGGTCTGGAATCGGGTCGGCGTCTATTGTGAAGCGAAGAACGTGCGGATGATGACGTTGCGCGAGGCGTATTCCGCCGGAGCTCCGGTGCCGCCGGCGGTCGTCCAGCGCATGGTCGGGTGCATGGGGGCGGGCGGTCGGCTGCATACGCCGTACGGTGCGACTGAGGCACTCCCCGTGGCGACGATTACCTCTCCCGAAATTCTCGAAGAGACACGCGAAGCGTGGGCCGCGGGGGAAGGAACGTGCGTCGGCAGGCATTTTCCCGGCATCGAGTGGCGCGTGATCCCCATCGTCGACGGCCCGATTGACGACATCGCCGAAGCGGAGCCGCTCTCCATCGGCGAGATCGGCGAATTGATCGTGCGCGGGCCGGTCGTGACGCGACGCTACGTCACGCGCGTTGAAGCCAACGCCATGGCAAAAATCGAGGACGAAGACGGCTTTTGGCATCGCATGGGAGACGCCGGATACCTCGACGGCCAAGATCGATTCTGGTTCTGCGGTCGCGTGGCCCAACGCGTGCAAACCGCCGACGGCACGCTATTTACCGATCCCTGCGAAGGGATCTTCAATCAGCATCCGGCGCTATTCCGCTCGGCCTTGGTCGGCGTCGGGCCGGTCGGCGCGCAACGGCCGGTAATCGTTTGCGAATTGAAGAGGCCGATCACATTGCCAGGGGGATTGCCCGAATTGGAGCGCGAACTGCTTACGCTCGCGGCGAAGCACGGGGTTACAAAGTCGATCCGCACGGTGTTGTTCCACGATGCGTTGCCGGTCGATATCCGCCACAATTCGAAGATCTTTCGAGAACAGCTCGCCGTGTGGGCCGCCAAGAAGCTGAAGGTCCCGGGGCCGGCGTCATGAAGGTGATGGTTACCGGAGCCACCGGCTTTCTGGGGCTCTATATCGTTGAGCAACTCGCAGCGCGTGGCGACGAAGTCCGAGCATTTTGCCGCCGTGCGACGGACGACCTTCGGCTCCCCGGCGTCGTGCCGGTGCTGGCCGACATTCGCGACCGCGCGGCCGTCGTCGAGGCCTGCCGCGGCGTCGATGCCGTCATTCACACGGCGGCGATCGCGGGCATCTGGGGACCTTGGAAACTGTTCCACGAGACCAACACCCTCGGCACGCAGTACGTCGTCGAAGGTTGCCGCACACATGCCGTGCCGCGCCTGGTCTTCACCAGCAGCCCCAGCGTCACATTCGACGGCTCACCGCAGCGCGGGATCGACGAATCGGTGCCCTATCCACGGCACTGGCTCGCCCATTACCCGCACACGAAAGCCCTGGCCGAACAAGCCGTCACCGCGGCCAACACCCCCGGCGTCCTCCATACCGCTTCGATTCGTCCGCACCTCATTTGGGGACCGCGCGACCGTCACCTCATCCCGCGCTTGCTCGACCGCGCCCGCTCGGGCCGACTCAAGCAAGTCGGCACCGGGGAGAACTTAATCGACATCACCTACGTAGAGAATGCTGCCGCCGCGCATTTGCAGTTGCTTGATGCCCTTGCGGCGCCCGCCCTCGGTGGCCGGCGCTACTTTCTCTCTCAGGGCGAACCGGTGAACTGCTGGCAATGGATCAACGAAATTCTCGCGCTCGCAGGTCTACCGCCGATCCGCAGCCGTGTCCCCTACGGCGTCGCACGCTTCGCCGGTGGCCTCCTCGAAGGCGCATTCACGCTGCTCCGCCGGTCCGACGAACCCCGCATGACGCGCTTCTTAGCCGCCCAGCTGGCCATGGATCACTACTTCGATATCGGCGCCGCCCGGCGCGACTTCGGTTACGCCCCCGCCGTGTCGACCTCGGCAGGTATGCAGCGCCTCGTATTCTGATATGCGTCAGCTCGTGCTCGTGGCCCCGCCCGCATCGGCTCCGTGTCCGCTCGAAGCAGCTTTTCAGATCTCTGCAAATTACGCAAACCTCCCGAAATGCCGACTTGCGGAGTGACATTCGACCGCCCCTCGCCACCTCCTTGTCAACCTCGTAAAGAGTCGTTAATCTTTCCCGTTTAACAGGTTACGTAAGGACTCAGACATGGCGGCAGGCCTGCCCGACAATCAACGGATTGTGATTACCGGGATCGGCCTCACGTCTCCCAATGGCAACACCTTGGCCGAGTTCCGCGCCGCCCTCTTGGCAGGCCGGAGCGGGGTCACCCCTTACGAAATCCGTTACATCGGGGCCACCCACGCCGGCATCTGCAAGTTCGACGAGTTCAAGTACCAGTCGAAGAAAGATCGTCGTCGCGGCACCCGGGCCGGCAGTGTCGGGGTTTACTGTACGCACGAAGCGGTCAACGATTCCGGCCTCGATTGGGCCGCGCTCGATAAATCGCGCATCGGCGTCTACCTCGGCATCACGGAACACGGCAACGTCGAAACGGAAAACGAAGTCTACGAGCTGAGCCAGTTTCAGTACGACGTCAAGTTCTGGTCGCACCATCACAATCCGCGAACCGTCGCCAACAACCCCGCCGGCGAAATCACGATCAACATGGGAATCACCGGCCCGCATTACACGATCGGCGCCGCCTGCGCCGCCGGAAATGCCGGTCTGATTCAAGGAGCGCAGATGCTCCGCTTGAACGAAGTCGATCAAGCCCTGTGCGGCGGAGTGTCGGAAAGCACGCATACTTTCGGCATTTTCGCGAGCTTTAAGAGCCAAGGCGCCCTGGCTCACCACGAAGATGCCACCAAGGCCTCGCGTCCGTTCGATAAAAATCGCAACGGCATCGTCGTCGCCGAAGGGGGCTGCGTTTACGTCCTCGAACGTCTCGACGACGCCCAACGTCGCGGCGCCAAAATCCACGGCGAGCTCGTCGGCTACGCCATGAACTCCGACGCCGGTGATTTCGTCATGCCCGACGCCAATCGTCAGGCCGAGTGCATGCAGAAGGCCCTGAAGTTCGCGAACCTTCGGCCGGAGCAAATCGACATCGTCAGCACGCACGCGACAGGTACTTCCGGCGGCGACGTTCAAGAGGCTACGGCTTTACGCAAGGTGTTTCAGAACAATCCGAACACCCTCTTTAACAACACCAAAAGCTTCATCGGCCATGCCATGGGCGCGGCCGGAGCTTTGGAATTAGCAGGCAATTTGCCTAGTTTTCACGACCACACCTGCCACGCTACCATCAACATCGACGACCCCGATCCGGAGTGCGCTCTGGAGGGACTTGTCCGAAACGAACCGAAAAAGGGTGTTCAAGTCGAGTATATTCTCAATAATTCGTTCGGCATGTTGGGTATCAACTCGGCCGTCATCATCAAGAAGATCTGATTTAGCAACTTGGAACATTTAGCAACGCGGGCCATCCGCTCGCCGTCCGCAGGCCCCATCCGATCCGGCCTGCGGCCAACCGCGAAACACGAAGCCCTAGGAAAGCGATTAGGAATCTCGACGCAATGACGAAAGACGATATCAAGGAAACGATTCTCGACATTCTCTCGGACATTGCGCCGGACGACGATCTCGGAACGCTCAAGGACGACGTGGCGTTTCGCGAGCAATTGCAGCTCGACAGCATGGACTTCCTCGACATCGTGATGGAGTTGCGGAAGCGCTACCGCGTGCAAATTCCCGAGGAAGACTATTTGCATCTCCGCAGCATGCAAAGCACGGTCGAATATCTCGAACCCCGCATGCGCGATCTGCAAAAGGTTTAAGAACGGTTCAGGGTTCGGAGTTCAAGGTTCAGGGTTCGCGGTTTAGGGTCGCGTGCTCCGCGGCATCTTCCGTCAACCCTGAACGCTGAACCTTGAACCCTGAACCTTTAAGCCATGAACCCCGAACCTAAGTCGTACGACGCGATTATCATCGGCGCCGGCATGTCGGGCCTCGCCGCAGGCATTCGCCTCGCGCACTACGAGAAGCGCGTCTGCATCCTCGAGCGGCACACGACGATCGGCGGCCTCAACTCGTTCTACCGCCTCGACGGCCGCAACTACGACGTCGGCCTGCACGCCGTCACCAACTACACGCCCAAGGGCGCCAAACGGGGCCCGCTCGCCCGGCTGCTGCGGCAGCTTCGCTTCTCATGGGACGATCTCGCCCTGAAGCCGCAACTCGGCTCCCGCGTCGCCTTTCCCGGCACGCAACTCGACTTCTCGAACGACTTCGAGCTTCTCCGCACGGAAATCGCCCGCGCCTTCCCCTCGCAGATCGACGGCTTCGATCGCCTCACCGCGGCCGTGCCCGACTACGACGACCTCCCGCTCGACTCGGCCGACGCTTCGGCCCGCAAGTTCCTCGCGCAGTATCTCTCCGACCCGCTCTTGGTCGAGATGCTCCTCTGCCCGCTCATGTACTACGGCAGCGCGCGCGAGGGAGACATGGACGTCGCCCAGTTCTTCATCATGTTTCGCAGCATCTTCTGCGAAGGGTTCGCGCGCCCGGCGGAAGGCATCCGGCCGATCTTGAAGCTCCTCACGCGTCGCTATAAAGAACTCGGCGGCGAGCTCCGCCTCCGTGCCGGCGTCAAGCAAATCGTTCACGAAGGGGGCCGTGCCGTGGGCGTCCTGCTCGACGACGGCACGCAACTCGAAGCGCGCGAGATTCTCTCCAGCGCCGGCTACGTGGAAACCATGCAACTCTGCGATCGCGCAGATCCCGCCGTGGCGACGGAAGCCGGCCGGTTGTCGTTCGTCGAAACCATGTCGGTGCTCGATCAGCCGGCGCACGCGCTCGGCTGCGATCGCACGATCGTCTTCTTCAACGCCACTCCTGAGTTCCATTGGCAACGCCCTGCCGACATGGTCGACCTCCGCAGCGGCGTCATTTGCGTGCCGGGCAACTTCCAGTTCGGTGAAGACCACAGCAGCGAGGCCGGTCTCGTACGCGTCACCGCCTTAGCAAACTTCGACCGGTGGCGAGCGCTCGCGGAGCCCGAGTATCGCGCTGAAAAAGCGCGCTGGTTCGACGCGCTCTCCGAGGTCGCGGTCGGCTATCTCCCCGACTTCCGCAACCACGTCATCGCCACCGATATGTTCTCGCCGACGACCGTCGTGCGCTATACCGGCCATGTAAACGGGGCGATTTACGGGGCTCCGAAAAAGCGGTACGATGGCGGTACGTTTTTGCCCAATTTGCATCTGTGCGGAACGGACCAAGGGTACGTCGGCGTCATCGGAGCGCTCGTGAGCGGCATTTCGATGGCTAACCGTCACGTGCTGCAAGCCGGCTAGAGTTTGTTTCCGATCTTAGTAGCGGCGGGTGCCTGGGGCAGAACGTAGTGATGCCCCAGCTTTGCCGGAGCAGAACGAAGCGTTGCTCCTCACCACGGGGGCTTCGCCGTCGGCTCCGGCCCCAGCCACCCACTACAGTCTCGCCTTTGCCTGGAAGCCGATGTCGAAAGATTTTCTCAAAGGATGCCGCGACGAGTACGACGTGATCGTCATCGGCAGCGGACTCGGCGGGCTTACGGCCGCCAATACTCTCGCGAAAACGGGCCGGAGCGTGTTGCTGCTCGAGCAACACTACCAACTCGGCGGCATGGCCACCTGGTTCAAACGGGCCGGCGGGCACATCTTCGATATTTCGCTGCACGGCTTTCCGATCGGCATGATCAAAAGCTGCCGCCGTTATTGGACGCGTGAGATCGCCGATTCGATCGTCCAGCTTAAGAACATCCGCTTCGACAATCCGATGTTCTCACTGTCGACGACGTTCGACCGCGAAGATTTCACCCGGCAACTGGTCGAAAAGTTCAAGGTGCCCGCGGAAACCGTCGTCGCGTTCTTCGACGCCGCCCGGGCGCTCAACTTTTACGACGACCAAAACCAAACCACCGGCCAGTTCTTTCAAAAGTTCTTCCCGGGACGCGACGACGTCATTCGCCTCCTCATGGAGCCGATCACCTACGCCAACGGTTCGACGCTCGAAGACCCCGCCGTGAGCTACGGCATCGTTTTCTCCAACTTCATGTCGAAGGGAGTCTTCACCTTCGAGGGCGGCACCGATCGTTTGATCGGCCTCATGAAAGACGAGCTGGCGCACAACGGCGTCGACCTACGCATTCGCTCCAATGTCGAACGGATCAACGTCCGCCGCGGCAAGGTCGAGTCGGCGGAAATCAACGGTCGCACGATCCGCTGCCGGACGATCGTTTCCAACGCCAATCTGAAGTCGACCATCTTCAAGCTCATCGGCGAAGAGCACTTCGACAAAGCGTTCATCGACGAAGCCAGGGCCGTGCGGCTGAACAACTCCAGCTGCCAAGTCTACATGGCCTTGAAGCCCGGCGACCACTTGGACGAAGCCAACGGCGACTTGCTGTTTAGCTCCACCGCGCCCCGCTTCCAAACCGAAGCGCTCTTAAGCCGCGATGTAACGAGCCGGACCTATTCGTTCTACTATCCGCGCACGCGTCCCGGCAGCGATCGCTCGATGATCGTTTCCAGCACAAACGCCAACTTCTCGGATTGGGGCCACCTCTCCGACGAAGACTACGACGCAAGCAAGCGCGACTTGATCGAAACCACGCTTGCCGCGTTGGAGAAATATGTGCCCGACATTCGAGCTCGCCTCGAATACGTCGAAGCTTCGACGCCGAAGACCTTCGAGCATTACACGCGGCACCTGGATGGAGCCAGCTTCGGCACGAAGTTCGAAGGCTTGGCCGTCAGCCGAGCGATTTCGCAACAAATCGCCGGGCTTTACCACGCGGGCAGCGTCGGCATCATCATGTCGGGCTGGCTCGGCGCTGTGAACTACGGCGTGATCGTCGCCAACGACGTCGACGCCTACCTCTCCGGCGGCCGTCGTTCCGCCGAAGTCACGGCCGCCTCCTAGCGTTCGCCGTTCTCCGCTTCTCGACGCCTTACTTCTTTGAGCTACCCCATGACGTTGGAAGCCATTCAAGCTGCGATTCCGCATCGCGACCCGTTTCTCTTGATCGACACGGTCGTCGCGCAAGATGAAAAGACGATCCATTGCCGGAAGACGTTTACCGGCGACGAGTATTTCTACCGCGGCCACTACCCGAACTTCCCGCTGACGCCCGGCGTGCTGCTGTGTGAAGCCGGGATGCAAGCCGGGGCCGTGCTGTTGTCGAAACAAGCGGCCGCCGTCGCCGGAAAGGTTCCCGTGGCGACGCGCATCGACGGGGTGCGCTTCAAGCGGATGGTCCGTCCCGGCGAAACGATCGACATCGAGGTCGAACTCGTCGAGAAACTGGCCGACGCCTATTTCATGAAGGCCAAGGTCAGTTGCGGCGGTCAGGTTGCCGCCCGGTTCGAGTTTGCCTGCACCATGGCCGAGCCCGCCAAGTAATCGAATACGCTTTCGCATTCACCGAGCCCGATCACGATGCCCGCCGACTTCTTGCAACTCGCCGATAAGACGATTCTCGTGTGCGGTGTCGCCAACAAGAAGAGCGTCGCTTGGCATACGGCCCGCGTGCTGCAAGATTCCGGCGCGAACGTGGTGTACGCCGTGCGGACGGCCGAGCGCAAAGCGCAGCTCGAGCCGTTGGTTCCCGAGAGCGACGTTTTTATTTGCGACGTCGAGCGTCAGGAAGAAATCGATCGGCTGCGCGACGAAGTGACCGCGGCGCATCCCAAGCTGCACGGCCTGCTGCACTCGATCGCCTTCGCCGACTACGAAGAAGGGCCGAAGCCGTTTCACGACACGAGCCGGGCCGCGTTTCTGCGCTCCGTCGACGTTTCCTGCTTCTCGCTCATCGCTCTGGCCAAGGCTTTTGAAAAGACGCTGGTGCCCGACGCTTCGGTCGTGGCCATCTCGATCTCGACGACCCGTATGGCGGCGGAAAACTACGGCTTCATGGCCCCCGTGAAGGCGGCCCTCGATTCGTCGCTCGCGTTTCTCGCGAAGTCGTTCAGCCAGTTCTCGAAAATTCGCTTCAATGCGGTCGGCGCCGGGTTGCTCAAGACGTCGGCCTCGGCGGGCATTCCGGGCTACGTCGATGCCTATCTCTTCGCGGAGCAGGCCACGTTGCGGAAGCAGGCCGTGCAAACCGGCGAGGTCGCCAATACCGCCGCGTTTCTCTTGAGCCCGCGTTCCTCCGGCATCAACGCCCAAACGCTCACGGTCGACGCCGGCATGGAAGTGAACTACTTCGACCGCGACCTCGTGCGGCGCGCCATGAGCGGCGAATAGCGGGAGCACTATGTCTGCGGAACGTCCGTTGCACTTCCTGCTCGCGACGATCGGCAGCGCCGGCGACGTCCATCCGTTCGTCGGGCTCGGGCAAACCTTGCGACGCCGCGGACATCGCGTTTCGATTGTCACCGGCGGCTATTTCGCCCCGCTCATCGAGCGCGCCGGGTTGGAATTTATCGAGCTTTTCCCGGCCGAGCAGTATCACGAGATGCTCGCCAATCCGGATATTTGGCATCCGACGCGCGGCCCGAAGACCATCTTTCAACTCGGCATCGCGCCGATGGTGCGGAAGGTGTACGAGCTCATCGCCGCGCATTACGTGCGGGGGCAAACGGTCGTCGGGGCGTCGAGCTTAGCGATGGGGGCGCTCTTTGCCGAAGAGCATCTGGGCGTGCCGACCGCGTCGATCCATCTGCAGCCGGTGATGATGCGGAGCATGATCTGTCCGCCGAAAATCAGCGGGATGCAGACGCAAACGTGGCTGCCGCGCGCGCTCATTCGCGCGCAATACTGGATGGCCGATCGACTGTTCGTCGATCGTTGGGTCGGCGCCGACTTTCATACGCTCCGCAGCGAGCTCGGACTGCCGCCGGTCAAGCGGATTCTCGACCGCTGGTGCCACGCGCCGCGTTTGACGATCGGCATGTTTCCCGCCTGGTTCGCGCCGCCGCAGCCCGATTGGCCGCCGCAGGTGCGCCTCACCGGCTTTCCGCTCTACGATGAAAACGACGTGACGCCGCTCGACGAGGACTTGGAACAGTTTCTCGCCGCCGGTACGCCGCCGATTGCCTTTACGCCCGGCAGCGCGATGACGTTCGGGCAACAATTCTTTGCGGCCGCGGTCGATGCTTGTCGTCGGCTCGGCCGCCGCGGCTTGTTGCTCACGCGACACACGGAGCAGATTCCCGCCGATCTGCCTCCCGAGGTTCGGCATTGCCCGTTTGCACCGTTCACAAAGCTGCTCCCGCGCTGCGCGGCGCTCGTGAATCACGGCGGCATCGGTACGATGTCGCAAGCGTTTGCCGCCGGCGTGCCGCAAGTGGTCATGCCGATGTCGCACGACCAGCCCGACAATATCGAGCGAGCCGAACGGCTCGGCGTGGCCGCGGCGTTGTACCCCGGGCGATTCCGCGGCGACCGCTTGGCCGCCGCGTTGCGATCGTTGCTTGAATCGCCGGATGTCGCCAAGGCCTGCCGCGATGTGGCGGCGAGAATCGCCGGTTCGACGGCGCTGGACGACACGGCGGAATTGCTCGAAGGCTTGTCCCCTAGCGAGCGGCGGGGTTGATCCCCGCCGTCTGGATCGCGACGCACATTCTCAGACGGCGGGGATCAACCCCGCCGCTCGCTACCGTGTCGTAGCCATCGCTCCGGCCACTACGCTTCGATCCGCGCGTGTGCGACCGTCACCTTTTGCAATAGTTCCGGGCTCGGTTCGCAGCCGATCCCCGGTTCTTCCGACGCTTTCACTTGCGGGCTGCCGTCGGGGCCGCGCGTGAGCTGGAGCTCCGGTTTGCCGAGGTCGTCGGTGTAGAAACGGCTGGAAGGAAAGATATCGGCCGGATAGGTGAAGTTGTCGAGCATCGCCAGGGCGACCATGATCTGCAGCCCCACGGCGCTTTCGAGCATGCCGCCGACCCAGCACGGAATTCCCGCCTCTTTCGCGAGGTCGTGAATCTTGAGCGCGTTGGTGAGACCGCCGACGCGCGCGGGCTTGATATTGATGTACTGGCAGCTGCCGAGATCGAGCGCCATGACGGCCCGATCGACGGAGCAGATGCTTTCGTCGAGGCAGATCGGCGTGCGGATCGTCTCTTGCAGGCGGGCATGGTCGACGAGGTCGTCGTATTGCAGCGGCTGCTCGATCATCGCGAGGTTGAAATCGTCGATGCGGCAGAACATTTCCAAGTCGCCGATGCGGTAGCCGCTGTTGCAGTCGATGTGAAAGGTTTGCGTGGGGAAGCGATTGCGGACGGCGCGGAGCATCTCCGTATCCCAGCCCGGCCGAAACTTGAGCTTCACGCGTTTGTAGCCTTCGTCGAGGGCCGGAGCGATGTCGTCGAGCAATTCGTTGATGGTGTCGCAAACGCCGAAATCGGCGCCGGTGTCGACGCCGTTGCGCGTGGCGCCCAGCCTGCGATAGAGCGGCATCTCTTGCAGCTTCGCGTCGAGCACCCACCAGGCGTTGTCGAGCGCGGCCTTGGCGAAGGAGTTGCCTTTGAAGTGGGCGAGCTTGGCTTGCATGTCGTCGCCGGACGAAACCGACTTCCCGACGACGGCCGGCGCCATCCACTGCTTCAACGTCGCGAACACGCCGCCGGCCCACTCGGGGCTATAGCACGGCGCGGCCAGCGGCGACGACTCGGCCCAGGCGTATTTCCCTTCGCTCTCCATGCGAATGAGCACCGATTCGACGGTGAAGTCTTCGCCGTATGCCGTGCGCCAAGGGCTGATGAGCGGCATGGCGACATGAAACAGTTCGACGGCGTCGATGCGCATGGCAGGGGCGTCTCGGAGTGGGAGGAACAGCGGCGAGAAAGGGCCGGCGGGATTCTGGGGAGCCGTCAATGTATTCCGGCCGGCGCTTCGCTACAATTGCCCGAGCACACCGCCCAAACTCTATCGAATGTGGCTCCAGATGAGTACCGATCCGACTGCCTCGAATGCGTCCGCAAGCGAAACCGCCGTGAAGCCGAAGTGGCGTCCCGTGCCTGCGATCGAGCGGCGCATCTTGGGGGTGCTTGTCGAGAAGGCGAAGACCGTGCCGGAGAGCTACCCGATGACGCTCAACGGCATTTGCACCGGCTGCAATCAGAAGAACAACCGCTATCCGCTGATGTCGCTCGAGCCGGACCAGCTCGACGATCCGCTGGAGCGGTTGCGCAACTACGGGGCCGTGTCGCTGGTGCAAGGGAGCGGCCGGACGGAGAAGTTTCGCCACTACCTTTCGGAATGGTTCGGCGTCGACAAGTTCGAACTCGCGGTGATGACCGAGCTACTCTTGCGCGGCGCGCAAACCGAAGGGGAACTCCGGCAGCGCGCCTCGCGCATGGAGCAAATTGCCGATCTCTCCGCCCTGCGCACGATTCTCCAGAATCTGGAACAGCGCGGCTTGGTGATTTCGCTCACCTCCGAAGGACGCGGGCACGTGGTGACCCACAACCTTTACGAACAGCGCGAGCTCGAAAAGGTGCGCCGTGAATTCGAAGCGACGGTTCCGCCAGGTGGCGCGGATGAAGACGACGACGATTCCCCGCGCCCGACAAATGCCGCAGGTCCACGACCGCCGCAGGTCGGAAGCGTTCGGCAATCCGCCGGCGGCGACGAGCTCGAGGCCTTGCGCGATGAGTTTGCGAAGCTCAAAGCGGAAGTACTAGCTCTCCGCGATGAGCTGGAAGAGTTAAAGTCGACGCGCTAGTTGGCCGTGTCGACCTTCGCCTGCTCCACTTGCTGCTGCTCGGCGATGTATTCGAGCGCCTTGCCTAGTTGCCGGTCGACGAAATCTTTCTTCGTCGGGTTGGCCGGAGAGTGCGCGCCGGGCGGAACCTTCAGCGGCTTCTTGGCTTCCTTCTTCGGATCGGTTTTCTCGTCGTCGGCCGCGGGCTTCTCGGCGTCGCCCGCCGCTTTCGGCTCGTCCTCGTCGTCGGCCTTCACCTCGGTCGCCTTCTGTTCGACTTGAGGATCTGCGGCAGGCGCCTCCCGTTTCACGGCCGGCGAATGGCTCACAAGCAGCAAGTCGCGGTCGCGGCGCGTGCGCACCAAGTCGCCCAGTTCGGCGTCGGGTAGCTTTAGGTCGAAACCTTTGTCCGGCATCACGCCCCATTCGTCGGTTTCTTTCGAATCGGGAAAGCGATGGATGTTGTGACCGTTGGGTCGCATGTACGCTGCGGTCGTGAGCTTCAGCGCGCTTTGGCCTTCTTCGAGTTCAATGACGTTCTGCACGCTCCCCTTACCCCACGTGCGCTCGCCGACGACGATGGCCCGCTTGTGGTCTTGCAAACATGCCGAAACGATCTCGCTCGCGCTGGCGCTGTACCGATTCACCAGCACGGCCATGGGAAACCCTTCAAACGTCCCCGGCTTGCGCGCGTTCACGGGGCGCTCTTCCGTATTACGTCCTTTGGTGCTGACGATCCGGCCGTCGGCGACGAACAAATCCGCCACCTCGATCGCCGATTTCAGTAAGCCGCCCGGGTTGAAACGCAGGTCGAGCACTAGGCCCTTCATCCCTTGCTTCTTCAGACTCTTGAGCGCCGCCTCCAAATCCGAAGCGGTCGCCCGGCTAAACGAGGTCAGCCGGATGTAGCCGATCTTCTTCTCGTCGTCGAGCATGAAGTTCCACTGGTCGTCGTCCGAGCGCTTGTCGCCGAGTACCGTTTCCACTTCGATAATCTTCCGCTCGACCGTGAGCGTTTCCCGCTTCCGGCTATGAACGTGGATGACCGTGAGCTTCACCTTCGTGCCGGGCTCACCCTTCAGAAGCTTCACCGCCTCGTCGAGCGGGATTCCTTCGGTCGATTTGCCGTTCACTTCGACAATCGCATCGCCGGCTTCGAGCCCCGCGTTGTACGCCGGGCTCCCGACGATCGGGCTCAGCACCCGCAGTTCGCCGTTTTCCTGGGTGATCTGAATGCCGATGCCGCCAAATTGGCTATCGACGCTCGTACGGAACCGGTCGATTTCGTCGGGGCTGATAAAGTTCGAATACGGATCGAGTTCGTCGAGCAAGCCGCGGATCGCCGCTTCCATCAGCTTGCGGCGGTCGACCTTCTTCACGTAATTTTGTTCGACCTGAAACATCGTCTCCGAAAAGACGCGATACAGTTCGTAGTATTCGTCGTCCTCGCTTTTCGCTTTCGCGTCGTCGGCGGGCTTTGTGGAGCTCTCTTTGTCGTCGACCTGCTTTTCCTTCGCGGCGGGCTTCGCTTCTTTCGTCTCTTTCGGTTCTTCGCCCGGCAGCGAACTCCAACCCATCGTGCCGAGACAGAGCGTAGCGACGACCACCACCCAGCGATTTCGCGACATAGATCCACTCCTGCCCACGATAAGACACTCTGCGACCGCGCCGCGACAACGTCGAGCGACGGCGTCGAACAACCGGGCCCGCGCTTGCCGAGCCGGCGCAACTGAGCAATTATAGTCCGGCGGCGAGAAACCGGACAACACGACGTTTCCCGCATTCCGCACGTTTCGGCATTCGGCGATATTTTCGCCTGACGCGGTGAAAGTTCGTCGGGCCTGCGAAAGCCGCAGGCGAGCGCTGCCGGCGGAGTATGCCGGCCGCAGGTAGAATAGCACTCTCACGCCTCGCGCCGCCCCGCCCAGTGGATCCCTCCGCCGTGATCGCATCCCGATTCCCGACGCTCCTCGCCGAATTGCGACGCGCTTTGGGCGACGACAACCTGTTGGCGAACCACGCGGAAATGGTGGTTTATGAGTGCGACGGTTTCACGATCGAGAAAAACTGTCCCGACGTCATCTGCTTCCCGCGCCACACGGCCGACGTGCAAACGATCGTCCGGCTCTGCAACGAGTTCGACGTCCCTTTCTTGCCGCGGGGAGCGGGCACTAGTCTCGCCGGCGGGTGCTTGCCGGTCGACGGCGGGGTACTGATCGTCTTCACACGGATGAAGGCGATCGAAGAAATCAATCTCCGCGATCGCTATGCCGTCGTGCAGCCCGGCGTCGTCAACGTCTGGTTGACCAACGCCCTCAAAGGGACGGGCTTCCACTACGCCCCCGACCCTTCGAGCCAGGGGGCCTGCACCATCGGCGGCAACGTCGCCACGAATTCCGGCGGCCCGCACACGCTTAAGTACGGCGTCACCGTCAATCATGTGCTGGGCGTCGAAGCCGTCCTGACCGACGGCTCCATCGTTCGCTTCGGGGGGCCGGCGGAAGACTACGTCGGGCCCGATCTGGTCGGCCTGCTCGTCGGCAGCGAAGGCACCTTGGTCGTCGTCACCAAGGTTTGGGTCCGCCTCACGCGCGATCCGCAAGGCTATCGCACGATGCTGGCGATCTTCGAATCGGTCGACGCGGCGACGCAAGCCATCAGCGATATCATCGGCCAGGGCATTATTCCCGCCGCGCTCGAGATGATGGATCAAGGGATTCTCATCGCGCTGGAGCAGGCCTTTCACTTCGGGTTCCCGCTCGATGCTCAAGCCATTCTGCTGATCGAACTCGACGGTCTCGAAGCCGGCCTCGACGAGCAGCGCGATCGCGTCGTGGCGCTTTGCGACGCGGCCGGAGCGCGCGAAGTGCGTCGCGCCGACGACCCGAAGGAACGCCTCAAGCTTTGGAAATGTCGCAAGCAGGCGTTCGGCGCGATCGGCCGCTTGAGCCCCAGCTATTGCACGCAAGACGGCGTCGTCCCGCGGACGAAGTTGCCGCACATCTTCCGCCGCATCACGGAAATCAGCGCCAAGTACGGCGTGCGCATCGTCAACGTGTTTCACGCCGGCGACGGCAATATCCATCCGATCGTGCTCTTCGACGAACGCGAGCCGGCCCAAGTGAAGGCCGCCCTCGATGCCGGAGGCGAGATCCTCGAAGCCTGCATCGATTGCGGCGGCAGCGTGACGGGCGAGCATGGCATCGGCGTCGAAAAAATCCCCTTCATGGCCAAGCTCTTCGCTCCCGGCGACTTGGAAGTGATGCAGCGCGTGCGCACCTGCTTCAATCCCGACCATCGCCTCAGCCCCGGCAAAATGCTGCCGACCGCCGGCGGTTGCGGTATGGAACACAAACCGAAACCATCGCCCTCGATCGATCGCACACATCCCGGCCGTCGCGCCGCCCTCTAACTTGCTCCTCTAAATTCGCATCGCATGCTTGCCCAGGCCTCGAAACTATTGCCGCTCAGCGAAACGTGCGCTCCCGCCACGCAAGCGGATCTTGCCGCACAGGTGCAAGCCTGCTTCAGCGCCGGCACGCCTATCTATCCGCTCGGCGGCGGCACGGCATTGCACTGCGCGCCAATCGGTAAGCGCCAAGGTTGCGGCATCGCGACGACTGCCCTAAATCGCTTGGTCGACTACCCGGCCCGCGATCTCACGATCACCGTCGAGGCCGGCATGACGGTCGCCGCGCTCCAGCAAACGCTGGCGACGGAGAACCAATTCTTGCCGCTCGATGTCCCGCAAGCCGGTGACGCCACGGTGGGCGGCGCGTTGGCGATGAACGCCGCCGGTCCGCGCCGCTTCGGCTACGGCACGATTCGCGACTACGTGATCGGCATTTCCGCGGTCGACGGGCGCGGCACGGCGTTCAGCGCCGGCGGTCGGGTCGTGAAAAACGTCGCCGGTTACGACTTTTGCAAGCTACTCGTCGGGTCGCTCGGCACGCTCGCCGTCGTCACGCAAGTGACGTTCAAGGTGAAGCCGCGCCCCGCCGCGGCCGCCTATCTCGTGCACGGCCTGGCATCGCTCGAACAAGCAGAGTCGCTCGCCGTCGCGATGGCCGCCTCACAAACGACTCCGGTCTCCGTCAACTTGCTCATGGGCGCCGCTTGGTCCGAGATTGCCGAGTTCAACTTGCCCGGCCCGCCTCCGGCAGCCTACTTCGTCGTCGGGCTGGAAGGAACCGGTGCCGAAGTAGAGTGGATGTTGGCCACGCTGAAGAACGAATGGCAAACCGCGGGCTTCCCCGTGTCGCGCACCGTGGGCGAGCCGGAAGCATGCGCATCGTTGCGTCAGCGATTGACCGAATTCGGTTGTGACGGCGGTGCGGGGACTGCGGTAAAATCGAAGCTGCCGCTCGTGCTGAAGCTCACCGCGCGACCCAGTTCCGTCGTTGCGTTGGTCGCGGAAGTGCGGCGGTTGTTCCCCTCTGCGAGCCTGCTTGCGCATGCGGGTGGTGGTACTGTATTAGCCCGGCTCGATAGCGAACTCCAGGCCCACGAATTGGCCACGCCGCTCTTGCAGGTGCTCCATCCGCTCGCGACCCGCCTCGGCGGCCAATGCACCGTTTGGAGCTCGCCGTTCGCCGGCGAGTTGACCCGTTCGGTATGTTGGGGCCCGGCCCGAGAGAGCGATGCGATGTTGAAGCGCGTGAAGCAAACGTTCGATCCGAAGGGCTTGCTGAATCCCGATCGATTTATTTTTGGATAAGGCCGCGAAGTGAATAGTTCCGCCGTAACGACGACGACCGAGAATCCGCCGAGCGCCGGCGAGCACGGGAGCACCGTTGTTCCGCCGCTCGCCGTGGGGGCCAATCCCGGCGCGGGGATCGATTACGGGCTGTTTCTCGATTGCGTTCATTGCGGCCTCTGCACGGCGTCGTGTCCGACGTACGTGGTCACCGGCAACGAAAACGACAGTCCGCGCGGCCGCATCTATCTGATGCGCGGCGTCACCGACGGTCGCCTCCCGCTCACGGAACAAGTCCGTGGGCACTTGGAACTTTGCCTCGACTGCCGCGCCTGCGAAACCGCGTGTCCTTCCGGCGTTCAATACGGGAAGCTCATTGAGCCGTTTCGCGTGGCGATGGATCAAGTCGCCGAAGGGCCCCGTCCGCAAGACGACTGGTTTCACAAATACATTCTCTTCGGATTGTTTCCCTATCCGAAGCGGCTCCGTTGGGCATTGGCGCCGGCGAAGTGGGCCCAGCGCCTCGGCCTAATTCGGCTGAGCGAAAAGCTCGGACTCTTGAAGCTCTTGCCGCAGCGGATGCGCCAACTCGTTTACACGTTGCCCGAGCGTTTCCCGAGCGAGCCGCCGTTGCCGGAATTCCTTCCGGCGATCGGCCGGCGACGAGCGCGGGTCGGCTTGTTCACCGGCTGCGTGAACGACGTAATGTTTCGCCATACCAATTGGGCGACCGCGCGCGTGCTCCAGCAAAACGGCTGCGACGTAATCATCGAGCGCGAGCAAGTGTGCTGCGGAGCGATTCATTTGCATGCCGGATCGGCCGAGCCGGCCCGGGAGTTTGCCGACAAGAACGTGAAGGCCTTCGCCGACGTCGATCGTGTGATTATGAATGTGGCGGGCTGCGGCGCGATGATGAAAGACTACGGCCATCACTGGCACGACGCCGGCTCCTCGGCGCGCGAGGCGCTCGCCGCAAAGACGCGCGACATCAACGAGTTTCTCGACGAACTCGGCATCGTGCCGCCTGAAGGCGAAATGAATTTCACGGCCACGTACCACGACGCCTGCCACCTGGGGCACGCGCAGAAGATCAAGGAAGCGCCGCGCAAGCTCTTGGCGAAGATCCCGGGCCTCAAGCTCGTCGACCTTCCCGAGACGGAGCTCTGCTGCGGCGCGGCGGGCACTTACAACCTGACGCAGCCGGAGATGTCGGCGATTCTGAGCAAGCGCAAGCTCGACAATATTCTCTCGACCGGCGCGAAAGCAGTGCTGACGGCGAATACCGGCTGCTTATTGCAGGTGGCCCGCGAGGCGAGGTTGCGCGGCGCGAAACTGTGGATCGCGCATCCGATCGACTTGCTCGACATGAGCTACCGAAAGCAGAAGCCGCCGGTGTGAGAGTTGGAAGCCTTCGCCGTTAAGCGCAGCGTAGTTCCAGGTGTTCGATTTCCAGCCGCGCCAAGGCTTCCACTAGTTCTCCGGCGGATTGCGGGCGCCGCAGCGGTTGCTTGTGCAGCAGCGTTCGCACGAGCGTGCAGACGTTCTCCGGCAAATCCGAGGCGAGCTCGCGCAGGTACGGCGGCTCTTGCGTCAGATGCGCGTTGATCGTCGCTTCCGGCGTGGTCCCTTGAAACGGCAATCGGCCCGTCAGCATTTCAAAGAGGACAATCCCGAGCGAATAGAAATCGCTGCGACCGTCGACGCGATGACGCGAACAGGCCGCCTCGGGTGCCAAATACTCGACCGTGCCCGCGATGCAGCGCGCGATCGGGTCGGAATCGTCGTCGGCGGTGCCGGCATGTTCCAGGTCGATCAAGGTCGCATGGCCGGTGCGCGAGACCATGATGTTCGACGGCCGCAGATCGGCATGCGTCCAGCCGGCGGCATGAATCGCCTGCAGGCCCGCCGCCGATTGCCGCGCGACGCAGAGCGCCGACGCCGGACTCAACCGGCCGCGCCGCGCGAGCAGCTCGGCCAGCGAACGGCCGGCCAGCTTCGGCATGACGAAGTAGCGCGGCGTTTCGCGCAGATGAGCCGCCAGCACGGCCACCACATGCGGCGAACTCACGCTGCGCCCGGCCGCGGCCTCGCGACAAAACCGCGCCATGCGCGCCAGGTCGTCGACCTTCGCATCCAGCAGCTTCACGACGTAACGCGGCGGCTCCGTCGTCGCGGCCGTAAGCGGCGAGGCATCGCGCACTACGACGCCGTCGCGAGCGTGGAGCACGTCGCCGAGTTTCCAATCGCCGAGCGCGTCGATGTTTGTCGCTTGACGCACCGACGTCGGCGCGTCGAGCGTCGAACTGATGGCATGCAGAAACGATTTGACGACGACGGGGCGCATGATCGATCGGAGATTTCTGAAGCGAGGAGTAGGTGCCTCAGAATTCGTATCGTCGCTACAGCTGATCGCGCGTTAACCAATCCACATGCGGGTCAGGCCTTGCGCACGGCCGTACCCCGCCTGCGGAGGAACTCGTCGAGCATGGCGCCGACCAGCAAAGTCAGCCCAATTGCCGTGTATTCCAATTTATCGGAGACGCCGGCAACGAATACCGTCGTCATGAGCACGAAGAGGATCGCCGTTCCGAGCACGATGCCGGCAACCGACCCTTCGCCGCCGCGCAAGCTGCAACCTCCGAGCACCGCCCCGGCGATCGCATACAACTCGATGAGCGACCCGGTGCTCGACGGCTGCACGCTGTTCGAGTCGGCGAGGAACATGATCGAGAAGAACGCGGCGGTAAGCGAGCAAAGCATGTAGGCAAAGATTTTGTATCGGTCGACTCGAATGCCGGAGTAGCGTGCGGCCAGTTCGTTAGAGCCGATGGCGAACAGATAGCGCCCGTACGTGCTGCGATGCAGTAACACGCCGAACACGACGACGGCTCCCATCAGATACCAAAACTCCACGGGCAGCCCGGCGAACTCGTACTTGGAGAACGCGCGGCGAAATGTTTCGTGCTCGGAGCCGAGGCCGGCATTGGAATCGTCGCCATACCAGCGCGCGAGCCCGCGATAGATGAAGAGCCCGCACAGCGTGACGACGAACGGCTGTAGTTTCGCTTTGGTGACGAGCATGCCGTGAATCCAGCCGACGACGGCGCCGAGCCCGAGCACCGCGGCGATGCCCGTGGCCGGCGACCATCCTTTTCGCTGAATGCCGACGGCGAGCACCGTAGCGCTGAGGCCGATGAACGAACCGATCGAGAGATCGATCCCTCCGCTGACGATGAGCACCCCGGCCCCGAGGCTGATGATGCCGTACTGCCCGACGCGTCGGGCCAGATTGAAATTGTTCTGGCCGATGGCCCGCGGCGGGAGCATCGTGATGAGCGCCCCGTAGAGCACGATGAGTACCAGCAAGAGTCCGATGAGTTTCTTCATGATGCCGTTCCGCCGGTAGCCAGGTGCATGATTGCTTGTTCGGTGAGTTGCTCGCGCGGCAGTTCACCGGCGAGGCGCTGTTCGTGCATTACGAGCACGCGATCGCTTACGCCCATGATCTCTTCCAAGTCGCTGGAGATCATGAGGATGGCGGTCCCTTGGCCCGCGAGTTGGTCCATCAGCGCGTAAATGTCGGCCTTCGCGCCGACATCGACCCCGCGCGTCGGCTCGTCGAGAATGAGCAGCTTCGGCGAGCGGGCCAACCATTTGGCGAGCACGACTTTCTGCTGATTACCGCCGCTCAGCAGGCCGACCGCTTTCTCGGCGTCGGTCGTGCGCACGGCGAGCCGCGTGCACGAATCGTTCGCCAGTGTCGACTCGGCTCGGCGATCGACGAGCGATAGGTGTTGCATCCGCTCCAGCGACGGCAGGCTGATGTTTTCGCGAATGGAGAAATCGATGACGAGCCCTTGCGCGCGACGATCTTCCGGAACCAGGGCGACCCCTTCATCGACAGCGTCGCGCGGCGACTTCGGGGCGATCTCGCGGCCGGCGATCTTGATGGTGCCGCTTGCACGACGCCGCAGGCCGAAGAGCGCTTCGGCGGTTTCCGTACGCCCGGCCCCCATCAGGCCCGCCATGCCGACGATCTCCCCTGCGCGCACGTCGAACGAGATGCCGTCGCGCTGCTTCGGGCTCCAGCGCAAATCGCGCACTTCGACAAGCGGCGCAGCTTGCGAATTGTCCGTGCCGGTGCGGTGTTGGCGGTGGAAGAATTGCTTGAGTTCCCGGCCGACCATTCGCTGCACCAGCGCTTGGTGGGTGATCTCCTCACGCTTGAGGTCGCCGGCATTTTTGCCGTCGCGCAGGACGACGACGCGGTCGCTCAATTCGCGAACCTCATGCAAGCGGTGAGAAATGTAGAGCACGCCGACGCCGTCGGCCTTGAGGGACCGGACGACGTCGAACAATCGGGCCGTCTCCCGTTCGGTAAGGCTGGAGGTCGGCTCGTCGAAAATGATGTAACGCGACCGCAGGCTCAAGGCCCGAGCGATTTCGACGAGCTGCCGTTGCCCAAGCGACAAACTGGAGACGCGCGTCCGGCTGGAGCAATCCAGCCCGAGCCGACGGGTGAAAACTTCCGCATCGTCGTAAATGCGCGCGGCGACGAGGTTCAGGAAGCCTGCCGTGCGCGGCTCGCGGCCCAGGTAGATATTGGCGGCTACGTCGAGCGATTCGGCCAAATTGAGCTCTTGGTGAATCAGCACGATGCCGGCCTGCTGCGCGGCGTCGACGTCGGCGAAGCGAACGTCCTGCCCGTCGAGCCGGAGCGTGCCGACGTCGGGGCCTTGCACGCCGGCGAGGATTTTCATCAGCGTCGACTTGCCGGCGCCGTTCTCCCCGACCACCGATACGACTTCTCCCGGCGCAACGTGCAGGCTGACGCCGTCGAGCGCTTGCACCCCGGGAAAACTCTTGCCGACGGCGACCGCTTCCAGCACGGAGAGGCTACTTTCGAGTGGCGGAGGAGAGATTCGAAGGAGGTCGCGACGGACGCAGTTGGGCTAAGCGGCCTTCGGCGGGTTTCGTAGTTCGTTTAGCCGCTTTTCGAAAGCGTCGACTTCGTCTTTCTTGATGACCTTGAACGGGATGTAGAGCACGCCGCCGGGCGGCAGTACGCTCTCATCTTTCTTGACGAGGCCGGTGAGAATGCGAATCGCCTCGTAGCCGAACTCGAACGGCGATTGCACGACCGTGCCGTGGATCAGGCCGGCGCGAATGCCGGCCAGCGTCGGTTCGTCTTCGTCGAAGCCGACGACCTTCACTTTGCCTTCCAGCTTCGCGGTCTTGATCGCTTCTAATGCCATGTGCGGGTTGTAGGCCCAGAGTCCCACGAAGCAGAGCTTCTGCGGATCGCCGGTGTATTTCACGAGGAAGTCTTCGACCTTGCGCTTGCACTCGTCGGCCTTGCCGCCGTCGGTGATTGTCGTCAGGAGCTCGTGTTTGCCGAGTTGCGGACCGGTGGCGCCCGCCTTGCCGCCGAGTTCGTCGAGCACTCCTTGCCGGCGCTCGACGGCATTTTGCACGTCGAGGCTGCCGACGAGGATCACGACTTGTCCGCCGTCGGGCAGGATTTCCTTCACCATTTGGCCGGCCGCTTTTCCGGCGCCGACGTTATCCGTGCCTAGGTAACACCGGCGCTTGCTTCCCGGCGGCAGGTCGCTGTCTTGCGTGATGAGCGGAACCTTCGCGGCGATCTCGTTGTAATAGTCAGCTTGGTTCTTGCCGTCGTTCGGGCTCACGGCAATTCCTTGGATGCCCATGAGCAACAGCTTATCGACGATGTCCTGCTGATCCTTCGGGCTGTTCTGAGCCGGACGACGAAACTCAACTTGGACGTTGAAATCCTTAGCGGCTTTCTCGCAGCCGCGCTCGGCGAGGGTCCAAAACGCATGTGGATTGTTGGTGACGAACGCCACGTGGATTTTGTCGTCGCCGCCGCGATTGCAGCCGCCTGACATCGCCAACGCGAGACAGGTGATAATCGCAGAAAACGAGACGGAAATCGGGCGCGGGGCGTGCATGCTTTTGACCCTTCTGGCGAGTGACGGTTCGTGGCGTGCGAGGCCTGAAAAACCGGGGCGGGGAATTTCTTAAGGTTGTTATGTTATTCGGTCCGGAGGGCCGACACAAGCGTTTTCAAAAGGCTCGCCGCGCGAGGCTACGCGACCGCCTAGGCCCCGACGTATTTTGCGTATACGGTGCGGGCGACCGCTTCGTCGTCGGTGCCGCCGACGATGGCCCGACCGTCGGGAAACACCGTGAGCAGATATTCGCCCACCTGCGCGCGGAGCAGAAACGGGTTGCGCGAAACCTTGCCGACCACGGCTAACTTCGCAGCCAGCGCTTCAAGCGAAAGCGTGTGCCCGGCGGTGCCGGAGATCTGCACGGCGTTCCGTCCGCAAAGCACGGCGGTGCGACTGCCGCGGCGCCCTTCGAGCCACGGGTAATCTGCATGGCGACAAGTCGGACAATCGGCCAAGTCGCTTAAACTGTCGAGCTTCACCGTGCGGACCGTGTTGTCCCACAGATCGAAAAGCATGAGCCCGCGCTGAATCGCGTCGCGCTTGCCGGCGAGAATCTTGATCGCTTCCATCGCTTCGATCGACGCGATCACGTTGATGATCGGGCTCAAGATGCCGGCGGTATCGCAAGTTGGCGAAGAGCCCGGCGGCGGCGGCTCGGCCATGACGCAGCGCAGGCACGGCGTCTCGCCGGGGACGATCGTCATCGTTTGGCCTTCGGCGCCGATACAGCCGCCGTAGACCCAAGGGATTCCGAACTTGGCCGCCGCGTCGTTCAAAAGAAAGCGCGTTTCGAAGTTGTCGGTGCCGTCGACAATCAGATCGACACCATCGCAAAGGCTCGCGATGTTATCCGGCCCGACGTCGGCGACGATCGGCTCGATTTCGATCGCGGAATTGATCGCACGGAGCTTCTCGGCGGCGGCGATCGCTTTGGGCAAGTTCGCTGTGACGTCGGCCTCGTCGAAAAGCACCTGTCGTTGCAGGTTGTTCAGCTCGACGAAGTCCCGGTCGACCAGCCGAAGCTTCCCGACACCGGCCCGAGCGAGCGTATTTGCCAGCACGCTGCCAAGCGCCCCGACACCGCACACCAGCACACGGCTCGCCAGTAGCCGATGCTGGCCGTCCTCGCCGAACGGGGCGTAGCGAATCTGGCGAGCGTAGCGTTCGAGCGCGGGATCGAGGGGTTCGTTCATGCCATGTACCCGGCGGGATCGTAGACGCCTGCTAAATCACGCTGAAGGGCGTCGCATGCGGAGCGTGCTTCCATGAGCGATGTCGCATTATCGACATCGCGGCTCGCAATTACGGCATGTTTTCGCGTCGTCTCGGACGCGATATCAAAATCGCCGTTCTCATTCGGCCAAATGTAGACGTCCGGCTTCGACTGCGAGTTTTGTAAATGCTGAATTTCAGCCACAGTCAATGTGTTCCTAGCGCTGCTCCGTTCAGTCTCTAGTACCCACTCCTGAGTTTCGATCATGGCGACGGATGGAAATCGACTCAGTTGCCGCATTCGAGTTAGAAGTTGTTCCCCGCGCATTCGCAAATCGGCTAGGAGCAGCACGCCGACTTCATCTGCCGCTTTGCAATCGTCGTCGTGCGGATCGACTACCGCCAAGACGGTTGAAGTCTCTCGCCACTGAACTAACGGTGCTTCGCCAAGAACGTGCTCTTGTCGTACGATCCGCGGCACCCAAGTCTTCCCTTGAAATTTGACGCGGTTGCGAACCACGCTCATCGGCCGAATTCCGAACGACTGATCGATCTCCGCAATCACGGTCTCGCCGAGTCGTACCTCGCCGATCACGCGATAGAGAAACGGCAGTTCCGGGCTCCAGGGGCAAGGGTCGGGGAGATACGCCTCGGCCACGAGTGCCGGAATCTCGCCCCAGTTCGTCACTCCGCGATGGGTGAGCTTCACGCGTGTCGGGAGCGTCGTCGAGTAGCGGCATTTCGGGCCTTCGACGCGGCAATCGAGCCGGCAGTCGGCGAGTTCGTCGACCGTGAGGAGTCGACCGTCGATCGTTGGTGCGGCCAACGCGTAGATTCGGGCCGACGCTTCGCCGGCGTCGTCATAGAACACGGTGGCTTCGCAGGAAGAGTTCGTCACAGCGATGTCGATTCTCGTATTTACGTTCACGTCGGCCTGACGGCTCGACGCTCGCCCCAGAGCTTAGGCGGAGCGTTCTCGTTCGGCGGCGGCTTTTTTCTCGGCGGCGAGCAGTTGAGCCAACACGCGGCCGGTGGCCGATTCCGCGACGTGGGCTACTTGTTCGGGCGAGCCCTTCGCGACGACGCGTCCTCCTTCATCGGCCGCGCCGGGGCCGAGGTCGATTACGTAGTCGGCCCCTTTGATGATCGTCATGTTATGTTCGACGACGATCAACGAATGGCCTACGCCTAACAACGCCTCGAAGCAATCCATCAGTTGCACGACGTCGGCAAAGTGCAGGCCCGAGGTCGGTTCGTCGAGGATGAAGAGTGCCCGACCCTTGCGGGCCGAGGCCATGTAGCCGGCCAGCTTCAAGCGTTGCGATTCGCCGCCGGAGAGCGTGTTGGCCGGCTGGCCGAGCTGCAAATAGTCGAGGCCTACGTCCATCAGCTTCTTCAGCTTGGCTTGCACCTTCGTGCTGCCGCGGAAGAAGGTGAACGCCTCGCGGACGGTCATGTCGAGCACGTCGGCAATCGAGGCGTTGCGGTACGTAACGTCGAGAATCTCTTTGCGATAACGGCGTCCGCGGCATTCGGGGCACTTCATGAATACGTCGGCCATGAACTGCATGTCGACTTCGAGATAGCCGTCTCCTTCGCAACGCTCGCAGCGGCCCCCTTCCACGTTGAAGCTAAAGTAGCCCGCCGTGTAGTTGCGCGTACGGGCTTCGACTTGTTCCGCGAACACGGCGCGGATTTCGTCGAACGCTTTGACGTAGGTCACCGGGTTCGAACGGGGCGAGCGACCGATCGGGCTTTGATCCACCAGCACCACGTCGTCGATTTGGCCGTCGCCGAAGACGTCGTCGTAATCGAGCGGGCGCGGCGCTTCCACATGCATCCGACGGCACAAGGCCGGGTAAAGCGTGTCTTGTACCAGCGTGCTTTTGCCGGCCCCGCTGACGCCGGTAACGACGCAGAGGACCCCCAGCGGAAATTCGACCGTGATGTTTTGCAAGTTGTTGCCGCGCGCGCCGGCCAGGCGGACCCAGCCGTGCTCGGCCTTGCGGCGCAGCGCGGGAATGGAAGCTCCGCGACGGCCGGCGAGAAAATCGCCCGTCATATTACCGACGGTCGCTTCCATGTCACCGGGCGTGCCTTGATACACCACACGTCCGCCGTTGCGCCCTGCGCCCGGCCCGATTTCCACGACTTGATCGGCGGCGCGGATCATTGTTTCATCGTGCTCGACGACGACGACGCTGTTGCCCCGATCGCGCAAGCGCTTCACGGCCGAGACGAGTCGATCGGTATCTTGCGGATGCAAGCCGGCCGACGGTTCGTCGAGCACGTACAGCATGTTTACCAGGCCGGAGCCGAGAGTCGACGTGAGCGTGACCCGTTGCATTTCGCCGCCCGAGAGCGTGCGAATTGTGCGGTCGAGCGTCAGGTAGCCGAGGCCGACTTGTTCGAGATAGCCGATGCGCGATTGCACTTGTTCGAGCATCGTCCGTCCGACCGCGGCGTCGTATTCGCTGAGTTGCAGGTTGCGGAGAAAGGCCGAAGCATCGACCGTTTTCATGGCCGTGATCTCGGCGATGTTGCGGCCGCCGATGCGCCAGGCGAGCGGCTCGGGGCGAAGTCGGGCGCCATGGCAGGTCGGGCATTCGCGGTAACTGCGCCAGCGGCTCAGGAACACGCGGATGTGCATCTTGTACTTCTTCTTCTCCAGCCAAGCGAAGAAACCTTTGAGGCCGCCGAACGAGCGCTCCGGCACGCCTTCGACGACGATGCGAAGTTGCTCGGGCGTGAGCTTTTTAAAGGGAACATCGACCGGCAAGTGGAGGTCCTTCGCCAGCGCGAGCAACTCTTTAAGCTCGTGCTCATAGGCCGGCGTGTTCCACGGAGCGACGGCCCCTTCCTTGAGGCTCTTCTGCGGATCGGGCACGACCAGGTCCATGTCGATGTCGATCACGTTGCCGAAGCCTTCGCACTCCGGGCAAGCGCCGAGCGGGCTATTGAAGCTGAAGAACCGGGGCTCGGGCTCGGGGAATGTGAGTCCGCAATCTTCGCAGGCGAGGCGATTCACATAGCCGATCCGCCGCCATGCGGCGCCGTCGACCGTCACGGATTTGCCGCCGAGCGCCGCGAGCGGGGCATCGTCGCCGTTGGTCGTGCCGGGGGCATGTTCCACGTAGAGTACCGAGCGGCCGTCGCCCGCGGCAAAAGCCGTTTCGAGCGAATCGCGAATGCGCTGCGAAGCGGCTTCGCCGGTCTTGAGTCGGTCGACGATGATGTCGAACGACCGTTCGCGCAGGTCTTCCGGCGTCGGCGTGAAATCTTGGCTGAGATTAATGGTTCGTTCGTGCAGCACGATCCGCGTGAAGCCGTCTTCGCGCAGGGCCGTGAGTCGTTCGGCCAGGGCCTGACCGGCGTCGTCGGCCTCGGGCAAGCTTTTCGGCACGGCGATCATGAACCGCCGGCCGACCGGAACCTTGGCTAAGGCTTCGGCAACGCTTTGCGGGCTATCGCGCAGCACTTCCCGACCGCAGCCGGTACAGAACAGCCGGCCGATCTTCGCGAACAGCAGCCGCATGTAGTCGTTGGCTTCGGTCACCGTGCCGACGGTGGAGCGTGTCGAACGGGTTGAGCTTTTCGCGGCGACGGCGATCGACGGGGGGAGGCCGTCGATGCGCTCGGCCTGCGGTTTTTCCAGCCGTTCGAGAAATTGCCGGGTGTAGGCGGAGAAGCTCTCGATGTAGCGCCTTTGCCCTTCGGCATAGAGCGTATCGAAGGCGAGGCTGCTTTTGCCGCTGCCGCTGAGCCCGCAAAAAACGATGAGCTTCCCTCGCGGCAGATCGAGATCGATCCCCTTAAGGTTATGGACTTCGACTTTGCGGAGTTGGATCAGTCGCTCGGCCAAAAGTAATGCCTTCGTGTTCGGAACTGTAGGGAACGCCCTCGGCGGCGTTCCGCAATTCGAGCAAAACAGACACGGCCGGAACGCCACGGAGGGCGTTCCCTACAATTCGTCGGCGCACTGGTGACGCCGGCGAGGCAAACAGCAATCTATCAGCATAACTGGCCCCTCGCCGATCGAACAGGGGCGGCCGGCGAGGCTCCTTTGAGGCACTTGCCGGTATGACCAACGACCCCGCGTGCCGCTATAATTCCAGCATGGGATTCAAGAAGGGTTTCAATCCGTTTTACGTGTTGCTGGTGATCGTCGGCACGGCATTTTGCCTGACGGCTTGCGCCTACGGGCTGATGGCCATGCGTGCCTTGCGGCCGGAGCGACCGCACGAGGTGCGCGCGACGGCGAGTTCGCCCGGAACGGCCGACGCCAATGGTGCCGCACGTCCCGGGCCGCACCAGTTGTTGGCCTATATGGAACGCAACGGCGAGAAGCTGTTGCTCATCGAATTGGCGGTGCTCACCGTCGCGACGTTTGCGGCGATGGGGACCGATAGCTATTGGATTCGCCGCGCCCAAGAGAAGCAGCGTTTGAGTCGCGAGGCCGAGGCCGGCAATGCCGAACCAGTCACGAACGAGGAGCAAGTGTCATGAAAGTTACGCCGTACGAAGCGGTAGCGAGTGCCGAAGTGACGATGCCGGGCTCGCACGCCTGTCGCGTACGTTGGCTTGTCGACGAAACCGACGGGGCACCGAATTTTGCCATGCGCCAATTTGAAGTCGCCCCCGGCGGCTACACGCCGCGGCATAGCCACCCCTATGAACACGAAGTGTTCGTGCTCGAAGGGGAAGGGGACATCTACGAGGGAGACGTCGCGCGGCCGCTACGGCCCGGCACGGTGGTGTTTGTGGCGCCGGACGAAGTGCATCAATTCCGCAACACGGGCGGGGCGACTTTGAAGTTTCTCTGCTTCGTGCCGAACAGCCATCGCAATCTCCCGGCGACGATGGCGCCCGAATGCGCGCGGCCGGAAAACAACTGCTGAACTGCTAAAGCGGGTATTCGGAAAGCCAGACGTCAGAAAGGGAGATAAGGGGGATAGGAGGAGATGAGGGGGATGAAAAAGCGAGAATGGAATTGTCCTAGATGATCCCTTTCGATGATTGCGATCGATCGACGGCATCCCTATTCTTCATCTCCACAATCCCCTCCTATCCTCCTAATCCCCTTTCTTTTTCTCCCGGAACTCCGCGTGAGTCAGAAAAAAGCTGCGGCCGAGATTGAGCAACTTCGGGCCGAGATTCGCGAGCACGATCGGCGGTACTACGTCGACGCCGCGCCGACGATTAGCGACACCGCGTACGACAAGTTGATCGATCGGCTGAAGACGCTTGAGGCCGAGCATCCGGAATTGGTGACGCCGGACAGCCCGACGCAGCGGATCGGCGATGCGCCGATCAGCGAACTGACGCCGGTCGAGCATCGCGTGCCGATGATGTCGATCGACAATACGTATAGCCTCGACGAGTTGCGGAAGTACGCGGAGAAGACGGCCAAACTGCTCGACGACGAGCCGATCGAATGGGTCGTCGAGTTGAAAATCGACGGCGTCGCCGTGTCGATTCGTTACGAAAATGGTTTGCTCGTGCAAGGAGCGACGCGCGGCAACGGCCGGGTCGGCGACGACATCACGCACAACGTGCGCACGGTGATCGACTGCCCGCTCAGGCTGACCGGCAGTCATGTGCCGGAAGTGCTCGAGGTGCGCGGCGAAATCTATATGACGAACGCCGACCTCGTGCGGCTCAACGAACTGCAGGCCGAGCGGGGCGAGGAGGCGTACAAAAACTCGCGCAACGTGGCGGCGGGAACCATCCGCCTGCTCGACCCGAGGATTTGCGCTGAGCGGCGCTTGCGACTGTTCTGCCACGGCATCGGCGAAACCAGCGGCATTCGGGCCGCGACACACATGGAGTTTCTCCACGAAATCGGCGGCTACGGACTGCCGCCGACGCCGATGGTGCAGAAGTTCGAGACGTTTGACGCCGCGGCGAAGCACTGCGAAGACGTGATCGAGAAGTTGCACGAGTTGGCCTTCGAGATCGACGGGCTGGTGCTGAAGGTAAACAGCTTCGCGCAGCGCCAGAGGCTCGGAGCGACCAGCAAGAGCCCGCGCTGGTTGATTGCGTATAAATTCGAGAAGTTTGAAGCGGTGACGCGGCTGAACGGTATTCGCGTGCAGGTGGGAAAGACCGGGGCCATTACGCCGGTGGCCGACTTGGAGCCGGTGGAACTTGCGGGGACCACGGTGAGTCGCGCGAGTTTGCACAATGCGGAGGAGATCGAGCGTAAGGACCTGCGGGTCGGCGATTACGTCGTCGTCGAGAAGGCCGGTAAGGTGATTCCGCACATCGTGCGCGTGGAAGCGCATCGGCGAACCGAGGAATTGCCGCCGTTTCCGTTTCCGACCAAATGCCCGGAATGCGGCACGCCGGTAGTGAAGGATGAGGAAGGGGTTTACATCCGCTGCCCGAATTATCGCTGCCCGGCTCAACTGAAGGAGCGGCTGCGCTACTTCGCCGGCCGCAATGCGATGGATATCGAGGGGCTGGGAGATAAGCTGGTCGATCAGCTCGTGAACTCCGGGCTTGTGACGTCGTACGGCGATTTGTATCGGCTCCAGCTCGAGCAGCTCACCGAGCTGGAGCGGATGGGAACCAAGAGCGCCGAAGGGCTCTTGGCGGGGATTGAAGCGAGCAAAACGCGCGGCTTGGCGCGGCTGCTGAATGCGATTTCGATTCGCCACGTGGGAACGCGCACCGCGGTGATTTTGGCGGAGCATTTCGGGTCGATTGACGAACTACTCGCGGCGAGCGAAGAGCAGCTTAGCGAAGTTCACGAGATCGGCGAAACGATCGCGAAAAGCGTCTTTGCATTTCTGCATGGCGAAGAAGGATCGCAAATCGTCGGCGACTTAAGGTCGGCAGGTCTCGATATGACGTCGCCGAAGCGGGCCGCCGCGGCGGCGGCCGGGGACGGCAAGCTGGCCGGGAAGACCGTCGTCGTGACCGGAACGTTGACCAAATACAAGCGGGACGAGATCGAAGAGCTCATCGTGCAACACGGCGGCAAACCGTCGTCGAGCGTGTCGAAGAAGACGAGCTACCTCGTGGCCGGCGAAAGTGCCGGAAGCAAACTGGAGAAGGCCCAGTCGCTGGGCGTACCGGTGCTTACGGAAGACGAATTCGAGCAGTTGCTCGCCGAGTAGAGTTTCGCGCAACAAAAAAGCGGAGCCGAGCGTGGGGCTCGACTCCGCTCGTGGTTGCAGTCTGGCGGAGTTGTTACGACTTTTTCGGCACGCCGAGTTCGGCGAGCTTCTTGGCGATGTCGGCGGAGGCCGACGCCGGCTTCACGGCCTTGTCGATGTAGAGCACGCGACCGTCGGCGCCGATGTAGTAGGTGTAACGGCTCGAAACCCCCTTCGGATTCAAGGCGCCGTATTCGGCGGCGGTCTTCTTCGTGGGGTCGCTCAAGATCGGATAATCCAAGCTCAGCGATTCGGCGAACTTCTTGTTGTAGTCGGCTTCATCGACGCTGGCGGTGAAGTAGGCGACGTTAAATTCGCGGATCTTGTCCCCTTCGGCTTTCATGTTCTTGCATTCGGTGGTGCAGCCGCCGGTGAAGGCCTTCGGGTACCAAGCGACCACGACGGCCGACTTGCCGCGGAAATCGGAGAGCTTATAGGTCTTGCCGTCGCTTCCTTGGAGCGAAAAGTCAGGGGCGACGTCCCCTTCTTTCAATTCGGCGGCTCCGGCGGAACCGGCGGCCAACAGCAGGCCGAGGGCCAGGGTGCATAGCGTCTTCATGGGCGGGAAACTCCTCTTAGGCGGGAAACTTTACGTAGCAGGCAGCTCGGAAAACAGCCTAACACAGCGCCGGCCGGGCGTCCAACCAGCGGCATTTCTGCACCGGGCGGTGCGCGATGTCGAACCACTCCGTGCGTTCGGTGACGGAAGTGCTTGCGCCGGAGATAAGGGGCGTGGTAAGATTTTGTGGTCGCCGGCGAATCACTGGTAGACGCTTCGGCGTGTCGCGGCACATCGAAGCGACGAAATGTATGCGTCGGCGTTGAATTTTGCATCCCGAGTCCTCCTCACGAGAACCCGTTCATGTCGCAAGCTGCCGTTCCCGCCCCGCTGAAGAAGGATGGCGATGTTGAAAGCGTGATCGTCGTTTCGTACCCGAAGATCATTTTCTTGTACCCGACGTTGATCTTCGGCTTCATCACGGCGCTCTATCTGAGCTTTTCGTCGGCCGCGCTCGATCCGCACAATAAAGTCGTGGTCGTGATGAATACGTTGTTCTTGGCGCTCTTCGCCGTGAACCTTGTGGTGCTGGCGTTCGACTTTCCGCGGACGACGTCGTTGACGATGTTCTTTTGCGCGGCGGCTCTTGCGCTCGGCATAGTGCTGCTCTTTACGCTCAAGCCGGAGTTGCTCCCGGCGCTCACGGCGTTTCTCGCGAAGTTTCGGCCGTTGGCGAACGCCACTTGGTATTGGGCCTTCACCGGAATTCTCGGCGGCATTTTCGCAGCTTCCTTCCTGACGCTTAGCTTCGACTATTGGGAAGTGCGGGCCAACGAGATCCTGCACCACCACGGATTTCTCAGCAATTTGGAACGTCGTGCCACGCCGAACCTCCGGCTTGATAACGAGATCAACGATTTGTTCGAGTACATGCTGCTGCAATCGGGTCGGCTAATTCTGCAACCGGCCAACGAGCGGGCGATCATTCTCGACAACGTTCCCTTCATCAAGAAGAAGGAAGCGCAGATCATGAAGTTGCTCGGCGCTTTGCGCGTGGATATTCGCCAAGAGAACGAAGAGATCTAGTTGCGGGCGAGTCGGCGGCGGGCAGGCGGCGGTCGGCAGATTGAGAATCGCTTTGTTGAGACTGATGTCTTCTGATGCCGACTGTTTTCATTTGCGAAGCGGGCTGGGAAGCTGCGCTGGCCGACGAATTGCGGCGGACTTTGCCCGGCCCGTCGGCGTGCGAACTTGACGCGCTGCCGGAGGGACGCGTCGTCGTGAAGTCGGAGCCGCGCGCAGACGCCGCGGCTTCGGCGCCGATCGTCGCTTTTGCATCCCAGGTGCTGCCCGACGCCGAACCGTGCGCGGCCGCGTCCATTTCGCAATGGGCCGACGCCGTTTGCGAGCGGATTTCCGCAAGGCTCGATCAAGCGAGCACGCCGTGGCGATTGCATGTTTTCGCCACGCCGTTTGCCGATGGATCGACGGGCGCGGGTCGTACGAAGTTGGTGCGCGATGCGCTCGTTGCCAAATTGCGCGAGGTGCGTCGTCGGCTCTTGCGGCGAATGAACGAAGCCGCCGAAGATGCGTGGCTCCCGGGCGAAGCGCTGGTGCAGGTGTTGCTGACGTCGCCGACCGAGGGTTTCGTCTCGATCGCCGAGGAGGAGTCGCGGCGCGCGTGGCGCTATTGCTTGTCGCCGTTCGTCGGCGGCATGATTGAGCCCGCGGTCGACAAGCTTGCACCGTCGCGGGCCTTTGCGAAGTTGGTGGAAGCGGAACTTCGGCTCGGTCGGAAGATTCAGCCGGGAGAAACGTGCGTCGACTTGGGGAGCGCGCCGGGAAGTTGGGCTTACACGGCGCTGGAGCGGGGCGCGTTGGTGACGGCGATCGACCGCAGCCCGCTGCGCGACGACTTGATGAGCAACCCGCGGCTGACCTTTCTCAAAACCGACGCCTTCGAATACTTTCCATCCGAGCCGGTGGATTGGCTCTTGAGCGACATCATCGCCTTTCCCGACAGAATCTGCGAGCTTTTGGCCCGCTGGCTCGGGGAGCGGCACTGTCGCGCGTTCTGCGTCACCGTGAAATTCCGCGGACGCGACGACGACGCCAAGCTCGAAAGCGTGAAGGACGTGCTGCGCGGCAGCGGCTACCGCTTCGGTCTGCGTCGTCTGACGGCGAACAAGAACGAGGCGTGCGCCTACGGCGAGTTATGAGTTCAGAATTATGAGTTATGAATTTTCGGAACTCATAATTCATAACTCCGAACGCATGACTTCTACCCCTAGTCGAACGAATACTCTTCCTTCGTCAGGTCTTCGAAGCGCGTGTAATCTTTGAGCCAAGCGACTTTCACGTCGCCGATCGGCCCGTTGCGCTGCTTCGCGATGATCAGGTCGGCCTTGCCCGCCACCTTGGCTTTGTCTTCGTCGTTGGTCATGTAGTACTCTTCGCGATGGACGAACATCACGACGTCGGCGTCTTGCTCGATGGCGCCCGACTCGCGCAAGTGACTCAGCTTGGGCCGATTGTCTTTCGACGCCTCCGCCTGGCGATTGAGCTGCGAAAGGCAGAGAACCGGCACTTTCAATTCGCGGGCCATGCCCTTGAGGCGGCGCGCGATCTTGGAGACTTGTTCCTGCCGAGGGTCTTTGGAATTGTCCGGCTCGATGAGCTGCAAGTAATCGATGACGATCAACCGGAGACCTTCGCGGCGTTTGAGACGGCGCGCGGCCGCGGCGATTTCCGTCATCGTGCGGCTCGGCGAATCGTCGATGTAGATCGGCGCTTGGCTCAAATCGCTCGAGGCTTCGATCAGCTTTTGGCGTTCCGCTTTCGAGATAGTGCCGTTGCGGAGGTTGTGGCCGTTGATTTTGCCGCGTGAGCAGAGCATGCGCTCGGCCAATTCGAGCCGCGACATTTCCAAGCTGACGAACAGGACGCCGAAGTGGTTGTCCATCGCGACGTTTTCGCAGATCGTGGCGGCGAGCGCCGTTTTGCCCATCGACGGCCGCGCCGCGAGGATGATGAGCTCGGAGTCGTGCAGGCCGCCGGTTTGCGTATCGAGATCGCGCAGGCCGGTGGAAATGCCGCCGATGCCGCCGCCGCGGCTGATCCGGTCGTCGATGCGGAGCATGGTCTCGTGCAAGATGTCGGCCATGCCGGCGACGTTGTTCGAGCCCTTTTGTTCGAGGATCGCGAAGACCTTGGCTTCGGCTTGGGCGAGCAATTCACGCGGCTCGATCGATTGATCGTAGGAGTCGCGGAGGATCTCGGTCGAGGCGTGGATCAGGTCGCGCACGACGGCTTTATCGCGCACGATCTGGGAGTACCAGACGGCGTTGGCCGCGGTCGGCACGCATTCGGCGACGTCGAGCAGCATCGACATGCCGCCGAGCATTTCGAAATCGCCTTGAGCCTGGAGCCGCTCGATGAGCAACGTGGCGTCGATCTGCTTGCCGGAGTTGTGCATGTCGAGCATGCACTCATACACCTTGCGATAGGCGGGCGAATAGAACTCCTCCGGGCGGAGGACCAGCGCCACGTCGTCGCACACGCGCGGGTCGAGCAGCAGGCTGCCGAGCACGCCCTTTTCCGCCTCCGGGCTATGCGGCGGCGAACGGTCGAAGAGTTCCGAAGTCGGCCGCACCGGCGGATTGTCGCGACGATTTCCGAACCGTTCGCGCTCTTGGGTCGACATGGCAAACACTCCTCCGTGCGGACGCGACTCGCGAGACGAAAGGGAACGGGCGAGCGCAAGAAAAACGGCGTTCGCAGCCGAAGCTTGCGAACGCCGTGATTATAGCGAGTTGCGGCCCTGTCCTAAATGAATACCGGGCCGAACGATTACTTCTTCTCGGCCGCCTTTTCGACGGGCTTCTTCTCGGCGTGCTCGTCGGAAACCATCGGCACGACCCAAACCTTCAGGTCGCTCTCGATTTCGTGGCCGAGGTGAATCTTGACCGTGTAGAGGCCCAATTCCTTGAGCGGGCCCTTGAGGCGCACTTGATCGGCGGTGATCGTGTATTCCAACCGCTTGAGCGCGTTGACGATTTCGGTCGGGCCGACCGAGCCGTAGAGATGGCCTTCGTCGTTGGCGTTGGCTTCGATCGTAACGCTCTGCTTGGCGAGTTGGTCGCCGAATTCGCGGAGGCCGGCCATGCGGGCCTTTTGGATTTCGTTCAAGCGGGCACGGTGCTTATCGACCATGCGCTTGTGATGTTCCGTGGCGACCGTGGCCAGAGCTTGCGGCAGCAAGTAGTTGTTCGCGTAGCCGGGGCGAACGCTGACGACGTCCCCTTGCTTGCCGAGGTGATCGACGTCTTGAATGAGCATCAGCTCAATGCCGCCGTTGCGACCGCGGGGCAAACGCTTGCCGTACGTTTTCTTGGTGGTGGGCATGATTGCGGAATCCTGATATTACGAACCGAATGTTTGTTGTCAGAGCGCGACCGACGGTCGCGGCATTATGAATAAGTGGGAGCGACGACTAGAACGGGATGTCGCCGTCTTCGGCCGGAGGACGACCGCCGCCGCCGGAGGAGCCGCCTCGACTGCCGCCGCCGCCGCGCGGGCCGCCGGAGCTCGCGCCACGCGAAGGGGCGCCGCCGCCGTATTCGGAAGACGACTCGCCGGTGAATTCGCTTTCGTCGGGAGGTGCGGAGCCGCCGCGACCCCCTCCGCCCCCTTTGCCGCCGAGCATACGCATGTTTTCGGCGACGACGCGGAGCTTCGAGCGCTTCTGGCCGTCCTTTTCCCAGCTGTCGAGCTTGAGTCGGCCTTCGACGAGAACCGACGAGCCCTTGCCGAGGTATTCGCCGGCGATTTCCGCCGTGCGGCCCCAGAGCGTGACGTCGACGAACGTCGTCTCTTCGACCCAGTCTCCCTTGGCATCTTTACGCTTGTCGTTGACGGCCAAGCCGATCTCCGACACCGCCGTGCCCCCTTGCGTATAACGCACTTCGGGGTCGCGGGTCAGATTGCCCATCAAGATGACTTTGTTGAAGCTGGCCATGGCGAATGCTGCTGGAGCGAGGGATGTTCGCTGAGAAGTCCGAGAACGTTAGTCGTCGATCGCCGCGGCTTCGGCGGGAACCACGATACCGGCGTCGGGGCGACGCACGGCGGGCTTCGCAGCTTCCGGAGCCGGCGTGTGCGCCGACGAAGCGTGACTGACAAGCGCTTCGACGATCCGCGGATCGACCTTGAGGATCAACGAACGCATGATCGACTCGTTGAGCGCGATCTCGCGATTCAGGTTGGTCAGCTCTTTGCTCTCCAAGCGGAGGTACGTGAGCCAATAGGTCCCCTTGCGTTGACCGTTAATCGGGTAGGCCAGACGACGCTCTTCCCAAAGGCGGCTGGCGAGGATTTCGCCGCCGAACTTTTGGGCCATGGTCGCAATGGCGCCCGAGACGCCGCCCGGGTCGCGACCGAACCGGTTGGAGTCGAAAATGAACATCGCTTCGTAAACGTGCTTTGCCACGTGGCAGCTCCTGAAAGCGAGACGACAGATCAGAGACGGGAGATTCGAGACGTCGAAGGAAAGCTTCGCTCGGCTCGATTTCACGGTCATCAAATTCTGTTCTGACGTCTCCGGTCTCTTGTCTGAAGTCTCTAGTCTATCTTCGCGTTGTATCGATTCATTGCGGCGGCGATTCCCTCGCGGACCCAACACTCCGCGGCATCGGCCGCGAATTGCGAGGCGATTTCGACCGCGGTCTGTTCCCCTTTGGCGAACTTCCCGAGCACGAAATCGGCCGCGTCCATGTCGGCGTGCACGTCGTTCGGCGAACCGATGCCGACCCGCAACCGAGCGATCTCCTCACCCCCCAAACACCGAATAATATCGGCCAACCCCTTCTGACCCCCGGCCGACCCTTTGGCTCGCAGCCGCAACTTTCCCAAGGGAAGGTTGAGGTCGTCGCACACCACGAGGACTTCGGCGTTGGTCAGCTTGTAAAAGTCGCGTGCCTCGACGACGCTCGAACCGCTCCGGTTCATGAACGTATGAGGCATCAACAGCATGGTCCGCTCGCCGCCGACCGTGATGTCGAATGTTTCTCCTTGGAACGCTCGCTTGGCACTCGCGGCTCCGCCGCGTTTCGCCAACAGCGACACCACATCGAAACCGACGTTGTGCCGCGTTCCTTCGTACTTGCGCCCCGGGTTCCCCAAGCCGACGATCAGCTTCATGAGAATCTAGAGCGGCCGGCCGCACGACGCCGCAACAGCTTCTTCCCGCCCGGTGCATGATCGAAGCACAGAACAGGTAAAAGGCATTCCGGCAGCCGCAACGACTACTTCTCTTCCGCTTCCTCGCCTTCGCCCGCCTTGCGTCCGATGATTTCCGGCTCGGCGCCGTCGGCACCCGTGCCTTCGGCCGCTTCCACAGGCTTCGCGCAGGTGGCGATTACCGTTTCTGCGTCGGTCACCAGGGTGACGCCTTCGGGCAATTCGATGCTGTCGGCATTCAAGTGGCCGTCGAGCTTCAGTGCGTGGACTCGCAGGATCACCTTGGCGGGGATCGCGATCACCGGGCACTCGACTTCGACGGTGTGCGTGACGTGGTCGATGACGCCGCCGGCCTTCACGCCTTCCGACTCACCCTTGAGTTCGACCGTGACTTCGACCGTGACGCGTTCGTCGGCGTTGACGCGGGCCAGATCAATGTGCAGCACTTCGCGACCGAAGGCGTCCCATTGCAGTTCGCTCACGAACGCCTTTTCGGTAACGGCCCCTTCAAGATCGACGACGCGAGCGCCGTGGCGAACCATAGCCTTCACTTCATCGACGCCGAGAGAGAGGTTCAGCACTCCCTGGCCGTGACCGTAGAGCACCGCGGGCACTTTGCCGGCGCGACGCAGGCGGTGCATATTCCGGGTGCCCGTTTCCTGACGCAAGCTGACGTGAAACACTTCCGGCATGACTAATACTTCCTACAAGCTCAAGCAGTGTATTGGTTCGAAAACCGTATTGTTCGATAGCGGGCGGGTGTAGGGATTTCCGACAGGCGTCGAGCGGCGTCCGCAAATGGGACGATCGTCAACAGATGTTCGGAAAAACCGGGCGAAAAAGCGCCTAAGCTCAGGCACGCGCTCGATATCGAGCGATTCGCCGAGGTGCATGCAACGCTATTCGCGACCCGCCAAGTCGGTCCATTCTCCACGAAACGCGCTTGAATGCAACCCCAAGGGAGCAGGAAAATTAGGGTCGACCAGCGGCGCGAAAAACGGAAAGAAATCCGGGAGAAAGCCCCATTTCATGCGAGGCTTTCGGCCGACATAAACTGCCCAGTTTGCGCGGTCGCCGTTGCTGTGTCGGCACACCTTTCGGGAATGCCCTCCGTGGCGTTCCGCGAATGGGACGAACGGAACGCCACGGAGGGCGTTCCCTACAGGGAGGCGGTTCCAGCGCTGCTTACTTGGCGACCGTAAAAGATAGCGTGGTGTAGTCCATGAGCACGGCGTACTTCTTCTCCCCGTGCGTCCCCTCTTTCGGAGTTTTCACGCCGAGATAGCAGCCGTAGTTGCCCGGGCCCGCCAGTTGCCATATTGCGCGGCCCTTGGCGTCGGTGACCATCTCCACTTCGTCGCCGTTGGGGAGCGTGGCTTTAATCTTGGCGTCGGCGGCCGGCTTGCCGAGATACAGGGCCTGAAGGTCGACGTGATCGCCGGCGAACTTTGCGACGAGTTCGATGCGGAGCGAGCTCGTCGCCGAGTCGTTCCACTTCTGCGGGTCGCCGAGCAATCGCTTGGCCGTGTAACGAAGGTATCCGGCCGGACTCGGGCCGAATTGCACGACGCCGTAGTCGGTCGTGCCGACGATCGCCGCCGGGGCGGCACCTTCGATGGTCGTGCGATATTCCTTTTCCACGGTGTCGAGTTTCATGTCGAGCTTTTTGAGGCCCGACTTCGACTTCACGGAATAGACGGTCGCGGAAATTTTGTCGATCAGGTCCGGATCCCAGCCGCCAGGTTCGCCGAAGCCGCTCTTGATCAGGGTCTTTTCCCCTTCGGTGGTCGAATCGATCCAGACGAAATGTGCCGAAGCAATCGACGCCGACGCGAGTAGCATGGCGGCCGAAAGTGCGGCGAAACGAAGCGGCGACTTCCGAGAAATGGCGCAACGCATTGAGACGCTCCCTATGTGCAGGTGTAACCATGGATGCGGCGGCGCACATTGCACGGCCGCGGAGAAGAGCATGGCTACCGAGAAGCGGATGGCTGGCTCACGGACAGACGGAGATTATCGGCGGAACCGCCGCCGCGAGCAAGCGGGGCATCGTAGTGTGCGCCGCTACCCGGAACTCTGAACCAAGAAACCTGAACCGCCTACGTAAACAGCCGGCTCACCGACTCGTTGCGGTGGATGCGTTTGATCGCTTCGCCCAAGAGCGGGGCGACGCTGAGGACCGTGATTTTCGGCAGCTTCCGCTCCGGCGTGAGCGGAATCGTGTCGGTGATCACGAGCTTCTCGATCGGCGCGGCTTCCAGATTCTTCAAGGCGTTGCCGCAGAGAATGCCGTGTGTGGCGCCGACGAAAATCTTGCGGGCGCCCGCTTCCGCGACCTTGGCGGCGGCGCCGCAAATGGAGCCGGCCGTGCTGATCATGTCGTCGAACATGAAGCAGACTTTGCCGTCGACCGACGAACCGATGATGTTTTCTTGCTTGGTGTTTTCGGCGCTGGAGCGGCGTTTGTCGACGATCGCCAGCCGCGCGCCCATCCGCTTAGCATGGCCGAGAGCGCGCTTGATGCTTCCCTCGTCGGGGCTGACGACCACGACGTCGTCCGGCGCGAAATCCATCTGGCGGAAATGGTCGTTGAGTACCGGCGCGGCGTATAAGTGGTCGACCGGGAGATCGAAGAAACCTTGAATCTGCGCGGCGTGGAGGTCCATCGTGAGCACGCGATTCGCGCCGGCACGTTCGATAATGTTGGCGACCAGCTTCGCCGTGATCGGCACGCGTCCTTCGTCTTTGCGATCTTGCCGGGCATAGCCGAAATACGGAATGACGACGGTCACCCGTTCGGCGCTGGCCCGCTTGCAACTGTCGATCATCACGAGCAGTTCCATCAAGCTTTCATTCACCGGCGCGCAGGTGCTCTGCACGAGGAAGACGTCTCGTCCGCGCACGTTCTCTTCGAGCTTGCAGGAGATTTCGCTGTCGGGAAAGCTGGCCAGCGAGATATTGCCCGGCGGCACGCCGAGGTAGTCGCAAATGCGCGCCGTAAGCGTGGGGTTGGAGCGGCCGCTAAAAATCTTGAGGTCGGTCATGAAGTTCTTCGAACGTGCTGGGGTGCTAAGTGCCACGTGCTTGGTTTCGCGTTATCAGCCCCGAAGCGCGAGCGAGGGGACTCACCGACGTCGACAATCCGGCTATTCTGCCCGCATCGCGGCTTCGACGATCGCCAATTCGTCGACCGTGTTGATGCTCAGCGTTTCCGCGGGCGTCAGCACCGGCAAGGCCTCGACGATGCGACCCGATCGCCGGAGATTGCCGGGGCAATCCGTAATATAATACTCTTTCTGCGCGTTGTCGGCACGTAGCTCTCCGAGCGCCGTCAGCAAGTCGCCCGCCGCGAAAACGTAGCAACTCATGTTCACTTCGGTGATTTGTCGCTCGGCGGGCGTGGCGTCTTTTTCTTCCACAATCGCCGCGAATTTTCCGGCGGAGTCGCGTACGATACGCCCCAGGCCGAAGGGGTTGGCCTTGTGCGCGGTGCCGAGAATGCAGGCGGCGTCGAGTTTATCGCGCTCGGCGAGCAGCGCGCGGATCGACGTCGCGCGCACCAGCGGCGAATCGCCGGTGACGATCACGACCGGGCCCGTCTGGCCGGCAAGTTCTTCACGACAGACCATCACGGCGTGCCCGGTGCCGAGCCGTTCGCGTTGTTCTACAAACGTGAGACCGCGTCGCCCCGCCAAATGTTCGCGGACGAGGTCGGCCCGATATCCGACGACGACGATCACGCGGTCGATTCCGGCTTCGGCCAGCATGTCGAGCACATAGTCGATCATCGGCCGACCGCAGACCGGCACGAGCACTTTCGGCAGGTCCGACTTCATCCGAGTGCCTTGGCCGGCCGCCAAGACTATCGCACAGGTTCCCGTCATGGATGCGTGACCTCCGATGTCTGCATTCGATCAATGAAGCTGAGTATCTTGCCAAGCCGGGCGCAACGCGACCAGGGGACTGGCGACTTTTCCAGGCGATCGTCGAGTCGTAAGCCCGACGTGTCTGGAATTGACTCACGAGCTAGGAAGCTGCAGACACGTCGGCCTTACGGCTCGACGCTCGCCCCAGATGCTCTAATTCACGCTAAAGTCCGGCGGCCAGGGGGTACCGCCGTCGCCCGGCTCGCGCGATTTCGTCGGCAGCCCGGCCATTAAGTTGAGCAACTTTCGGCAGCGGCGGTCGACGTCGGGCTCGCTCAAGAGCGAGTCTTTCGCGTCGATCGGAATCTGCATCGTGTAGCCGGCCAAGTCGGTGAGCATCCCGAGCGAGACTTCGGTCGAGAGCAGGTCTTCCAAGTGCTGATGCACTTCCGGAACATTCGGCAGGAACTTGCGGAACGCGTCGAGCAGCTTGAATTGCAACGCCGGACGCTCGGCCGCGGTCGTTACGGGGTACAGGTCGTCGACGATCTCGACCCTGGCTTCGCGGAATAGCTTGTCCGGCGGCAGTTCCTGGACAATGCGTACCCGTCGCAGGCCGGCCAGGAGAATGTTGTAGCGCCCTTCTTCCACTTGCTGATGCGTCACCACGCGCCCCAAGCATGCGGCGGGGCGGAGCCGCGGGCGCCCTTCGTAGTTTTTCTCCCAGCCGGGCGCGAGCACGGCCATGGCGATCAGGCGGTCGTCGGCCAACGATTCTTCCAGCAGCGCTCGATAGCGCGGCTCAAACACGTGCAGCGGCTGCAGCACGTGCGGAAACATCACGAGGTTGGGCAACGGAAAGAGCCGAGCCTTGCCGGAGAAAGTCGCGGGATCGAAGGCGAGTGCGTTTTCAGACATGAACGGCCGGCAAGCTTGGTCAAACTTCTAGATCGTCCCCCGGCGGCAATACGCAAACTTACGCGGCCGGCGGCGGGTCAAGGTGAATCTCCGGAATTGTATCCGGAACGATGTCGATTTGCGGGTAGTCGTCCCCCGAAGCGATGACTTCCGTGAAACAGGTCTTCATTTCGGCCAAGAATTTATCGAGATCGAGCCCCTGATACTTGGGGCGATACGGCTCGAGGTAGCCGCAACTTCCGTAGTAAACCTTTTTTGCGCCCCGAATGTTGCCGTTGCCGAAATGGTGCAGCGCCACGGCCGCCTGAATCAATCCTTGGAGAAACTTGCGGCTAGGCCCAAAGTCTTCCTGCCACAGTTCTTCCCAAGCCTCGTGGCTTTCGAAAAACTCGCAGGTATTGAAGAATTCGATCCCCTTCAGATACAGCGGATCATATTCGGCGGATTCCATACGGACTCTTGGTGAGACAAGAAAGCTCGCGATTCGCGCCGAGCCTAACACTCGGAGTGAAAATGGTCAAACTTGCCTCGCACGCCGTTCGCTTGACACTCCCGGAGCGTCGCGGAGAATGACCGCTTGCTCGCGGATCGCCGCGATGATCGCTTTTGCACTCCGGGGTCAACCAGTGGCCGCTACCGCCGCCGCCAAACGACGGGCTCTGGATGTCGCCGAAGGTCTGGCACGGTTGTATCCCGATGCGGAATGCGCGCTGCGCTATTCGTCGCCGCTGGAGTTGCTCGTGGCCGTGATTCTCTCGGCGCAATGCACCGACGAACGCGTCAATATCGTCACCCGCGACCTCTTCCGCCGCTACCGCACCGCCGCCGACTATGCGAACGCCCCGCTCGAAGAGCTGGAGCAGGTGATCCGCAGCACCGGCTTTTATCGGAACAAGGCCAAGAACATTCAGGGCTGCTGCCGAGCCCTCGTTGAAAAACATGGCGGGCAAGTACCGAATACCTTGGCGGAACTGGTCGCCCTCGACGGCGTCGGTCGCAAGACTGCCAACGTCGTGCTCGGCACCGCCTTCGGCATTCCCTCGGGCGTGGTGGTCGATACGCACGTCACTAGGCTCTCCAACCGGCTTGGCCTGACGAAACACAAGTCGGACGCCGTGAAGATCGAGCACGATTTGGCCGCGCTCTTGCCGCCGGAAGAGTGGATCAACTTCAGCCACCGGCTGATTTGGCACGGCCGGCGCGTTTGTGTGGCCCGTAAGCCGCGCTGCGAAGCGTGCGGGCTGGCGGAGATTTGCCCGAAGATCGGGGTCGTGAAGAAATCGCCGCCGCCGAAGGTCGCCGCAGCGAAATCCGGGGTGACGAGTTACGGGGCAGCGAAGACGAAGAAATCGATGCCGAAGAAAAAATCTAAGGCCCTCGCGGGCAAGGGAAGCCGACGATGATTCTCTCCGGGCACGAGATCCGTAATCAGTTGGGAAGCAATATCGTCATCGATCCGTACGATGAGCGAAATCTCAACCCCAACAGCTACAACCTCACGCTGCATGAAGAGTTGATGACCTACGAAGAGGTCGTGCTCGACATGAAGAAAGCCAATCGCGTGCGCCGGCTTTCCATTCCGCCGGAAGGCTTGGTCTTAAGCCCTCACCAGCTTTATCTAGGTCGCACGATCGAGCGCACGGAGACCTACGATCTGGTGCCGATGATCGAAGGGCGTTCGTCGATCGGTCGGCTGGGCTTGTTCGTTCATGTCACCGCCGGCTTCGGCGACGTCGGCTTCCGCGGTTACTGGACTTTGGAAATGTTCGCCGTGCAGCCGGTCCGCATTTATGCGGGCGTGCCGATTTGCCAAATCTTCTACCATCAGATCGTCGGCGACTATACGAACTACGAGAGCGACAAGTACCAAAACAATCACGACATCCAGCCGAGCTTGCTCTTCAAAGAGCTGAACCCGGAGTGCGAGGGGGACCCGCAATTGAAGCTCGATTTCGGCATCGAACGCTCGCACGCGTAGCGGGTGGAGGCCGGCCAAAAATCGCCTGGAGATCGCCCATCGGTTTTGCTACCGTGCAGGGTGATCTTTGGCAATTCGAAAGTTGCAGGCACACTCCGTGTGCCGTCCGCAGATTCTCCTTTGACGTTCTTCCAGCAAAGGAGATCAGGGCGGATGCGGAGGGGATTGGGGAGATAGAAGAAAAACAGGCGAGCCGGGAGCGTGAGCGACCGGAGTTTCTACACCCTGCGTATCGCTCTAACCACTCGCTTCTGCTCCCCACTTACGTCGACGGTTATCTACGTTGTGCGCAGATAACTCCATCTATCTGCGCACAACCTCAAAACCCACAAGGGGTGCGCAGATATGTCGAGTTATCTGCGCAGGGCGAAACTCAGAATCGACGTAAGTCGCGCCGGCGGTCAAGCACTTAGGTCGCGTCTACATCACCGCGAAGTAGTTGTCGACGGCGAAGTCGAACGATTCCGGCGACATCGTCGGCGTCTTTCGTTCGAACAGGCAGAGGTTCTTGATCTGCAGCAGCAAGTCGCGCGGCTGGCAGCAGCGGAACGGGCGATTGACCCGTTTGTAGTGCGTCTCGACCACGTAGTCGACCGCTGCGGAGTCGTACTCGAAACCGAGCTTTTCGGCCATCAGCTTCATGAGGTCGCGGAATTCTTCTTCCGTCGGATCTTTCACTTCGATCTTGTACGGAATACGGCGGAGAAACGCGTCGTCGACGAGTTGCTTCGGCTCGAGGTTCGTCGAGAAGATAATGAGCTGATCGAACGGCACTTGAATCTTCTTGCCGTTCGGCAAATTCAAGAAATCGTAGCGCTTTTCGAGCGGCACGATCCAGCGATTCAAGAGCTCGTCGGTGCTCATCCGTTGCCGGCCGAAGTCGTCGATGACGAGCGTGCCGCAGTTGCTCTTGAGCTGCAGGGGCGCTTCGCTGATGCCCGTCGAGCGGTTGAGCGTCACTTCCAACGAGTCCATCGTGAGCTCGCCGCCGGCGATGATCGTGGGGCGACGGATGCGGATCCAGCGACGGTCGATGTGCTGATCTTGTAAGAGACCATCAACCTTGTCGGTCGGCACCGCTTCGTGATTGCTGGGGTCGAAGAGGCGGATGATTTCGCCGTCGACGCTGATTGCGCGGGGGATCCAAACCGTGTCGCCGAAGGCGCGCGTGATTCGTTCGGCGATGCTGGTTTTGCCGTTGCCCGGCGCGCCGAAGAGAAACATGCCCCGGCCGGAATTGATGGCCGGACCCAGCCGTTGAAGCATGCGCGGGCTGACCTTCAAGTCGGAGAAGGCTTCGGCCAGGTCATCGACCGAGGGATGCCGTTTCGTCAAGGATTGCCGCCCGACGCTTTCGATGTAGTCCTTGAGATGGACCGGCGCGGCGCCGTAGTACGTGCAATGTTCGACGAGCCGGCGCCCCTTTTCGCGGCCCGTCTCCGTGAGTTGGTATTGATAGTCGCCTGCCATCGCCGAGCCGCGATAGACGACGAGTTGATCCGACTTTAACTGAAACAGCATCTCGTCGACGAGCTTGAACGGCAGCTTCATCTGATCGGCGACTTCGCGCCCCGTGGCGCTGCCGACGGAGAGAAGAAACTTCAGCGCGATGTTTTCCGCTTCGGCCTCATTCAGCCGAGCTTGGCGAAAACTCGACGGCTCGAGCGGTACGAAAGACTCGCCGTCGGCAGGTGACGTCGTATTCGCGGAGGAGGGCGTGGCGGAGACGGTCGTGGCGACCGCTTTGATCGATTCCGGTTCTTCTTGAGAAGCCGCGGCGGCGCGAGTTATCGGGGCCGGCGTCTTCTCGACCGGGGCGGCGGGGGGCGCGCCCTTCGCGGCCATCGCTTTAATGCGGGTGAGCAGCTCGTCGAGTTTCGCGTCTCCGGCAGGCGCCGCATTGGGCGTGGGCCGATCCGGAGGTGTTCCGACGGAACTCATGGGTGATAAATCGCAGTTTGCCGCACAGGTCGGCGGGGACAAAACCGTCGCTTACCGGGGCGGGTCGCACGTGTCGGGTGCGAACGCCTTTCGGGTTCGTGCAAACTTAGGTCGCCGCAGCAAGGGGTCAAGTTTGCGGAAGGCTTCACACCTGCGTCGCACCCCCGTCGACTTACGACTACGTAACGAATACGCCGTAGATAGCGGATATACCGCCTCCGCCTGAGGTTGCACAATTGTTCCGAAATGTATTGCTTCGGTGCTGTGGGAGCGCAGTCGGCGCGTAGCGAAAGCAACGGAAATGGGTTTGCGCCGCGGCCATTTCCGAGCATGGAATACGCGGACCGTTTGCATTAAAATGCCGACCTTGCAACTTGCGGCGTAGTGCAATCTGCGACGCCGGCAACCTTAGGCGGAAACCTCAGCAAAGGATCGTCGGAATGGCTTCGGATCGTCCTCGTGATTTCTTCGGCGCTCGCGACACGTTTACCACGTCGGCCGGCACGTACGGCATTTATCGACTTTCCAAATTGGAAGAAGCCGGGCTTTGCAAAACCGCGGAGCTGCCCTATTCGATCCGCATTCTGCTGGAAGCGGTCTTACGCAATTGCGACGGCTATCAAGTGTTGGAAGAAGACGTCCGCGGACTCGCCGGGTGGAAGCCGGGGAAGACCGTGGAAGTGGAAGTGCCGTTTAAGCCGGCCCGCGTCGTGTTGCAAGATTTCACCGGCGTACCGTGCGTCGTCGACCTCGCGCACATGCGCAGCGCGATGAGCCGGCTCGGCGGCGATCCGAAGAAGATCAATCCGCTGATTCCTGTCGATCTCGTGGTCGACCATTCCGTTCAGGTCGACCGCTTTGCGATCGACGCCGCACAGCAACTCAACGAAGACCTCGAATTCGAACGCAACGGCGAACGCTACGAGTTTCTCCGCTGGGGCCAAAAGGCGCTCGACAATTTCCGCGTCGTGCCGCCGGGCCTCGGCATTGTGCATCAGGTCAACTTGGAATACTTGGCCAAGTGCGTTTGGGTGCGAGACGACGGGCTCGGGCCGGTCGCGTTCCCCGATTCGCTCGTCGGTACCGATAGCCATACGACGATGATCAACGGTCTCGGCGTCTTGGGCTGGGGCGTCGGCGGCATCGAGGCGGAAGCCAACATGCTGGGCCAGCCGCTCTTCATGCTCATGCCGGAAGTGATCGGCGTGGAACTCACGGGCGTTCTGCCGGCCGGCGCGACGGCGACCGACATGGTGCTGACCGTGACCCAAATGCTTCGCAAGGAAGGGGTGGTCAATAAGTTCGTCGAGTTCTGCGGCCCCGGCGTGACGACGATGAAGCTTGCCGATCGCGCGACCATCGCCAACATGGCGCCCGAATACGGCGCCACGATGGGCTTCTTCCCGATCGACGATGAAACCATCGACTTCCTCCACCGCACCGGTCGATCCGCCGCCGATGTGGAACTGGTCGAACGCTATATGAAGGAGCAGGGCCTGTTCCGCACCGATGCCACGCCCGTGCCGTCGTTCACGAAGTTGCTCAAGCTCGACCTAAACACCGTAGAGCCGAGCTTGGCCGGTCCGAAGCGTCCGCAAGATCGCGTGGCGCTGAAGAACGTGAAGAAGGAGTTTCACGATTCGCTCACCGCTCCGATGGATAAGCGCGGCTTCGCTCTCGATGCCGCGGCGCTGGCTCGTACCGGGACGTTCACCGACAACGGCAAGTCGCAAGACATCACGCACGGCGCCGTGGTCATCGCCGCCATTACGAGCTGCACCAATACGAGCAACCCGAGCGTGATGCTCGGCGCCGGATTGTTGGCGAAGAAGGCCGTCGCCAAGGGCCTGTCGGTAAAGCCGTATGTGAAGACGAGCTTGGCTCCCGGCTCGCGCGTCGTCGCCGATTACCTGGAAAAGGCCGGCGTGATGGGAGACCTCAAGCAACTTGGGTTCCACATCGTGGGCTACGGTTGCACGACCTGCATCGGCAACAGCGGCCCGCTGCCGGATCCGGTCGCTAAGGCCGTGGTCGACGGCAATCTCGTGGCCTCGGCCGTGTTGAGCGGCAACCGCAATTTTGAAGGTCGCGTCAATCCGCATGTGAAGGCCAACTATCTGGCGAGCCCGCCGCTAGTTGTTGCTTATGCCTTGGCCGGCTCGACGGAAATTGATTTGGCGACCGAACCGCTCGGCAACGGCAAAGACGGCAAGCCCGTGTATTTGAAAGACGTATGGCCGTCGCAGGAAGAAGTGCGCGACGCCGTCGAGAAGTGCGTGCTGCCGGAGATGTTTCGGGATCGCTACTCCGACGTGTTCAACGCCAACCCGCGTTGGAATGCGATTCAAGTGCCGGAGAGCGACTTGTTCACGTGGCACGATTCGAGCACGTATATCCAAGAGCCGCCGTTCTTGATCGATCTGCCGAAAGAGCCGAGCCCGATCAAGCCGATTCAAGGGGCGCGCGTGTTGGCGGTATTGGGCGACTCGGTGACGACCGACCATATCTCACCGGCCGGAAACATCGCCAAGGCGAGCCCCGCCGGCAAGTTCCTCATGGAAAAGGGAGTGCAGCCGGTCGACTTCAACAGCTACGGCGCCCGGCGCGGCAACGATCGCGTGATGACGCGCGGCACGTTTGCCAATATTCGCATTCGCAACCAAATGGTGCCGGGCGTCGAAGGGGGCGTCACCCGCCATTTGCCGAGCGGCGAACAATTGGCCATTTACGACGCTGCGATGAAGTACAAGGCCGACGGCGTACCGCTGGTGATTCTCGCCGGCGCGGAATATGGCACGGGGAGCAGCCGCGATTGGGCGGCGAAGGGTACGTATCTTCTCGGTGTTAGGGCCGTGATTACCGTGAGCTTCGAACGTATCCATCGCAGCAACTTAGTCGGCATGGGAATTCTGCCGTTGGAATTCCAACCCGGCCAAAATGCTGCCACGCTCGGTCTTACCGGCGAGGAAGTCTTTGACTTTGTCGGGCTCGACGACAGCTTGCAACCGCGCAGCTTGTTGACCGTTCGCGCCACGGCGCCGGGCGGCAAGGTGACCGAATTCCAGGCTCGCGTGCGTATCGATTCGCAAGTCGAGCGCGACTACTACCGTAACGGCGGCATCCTGCAGACGGTGTTGCGCAAGTTGCTGCTCGACGCTTAAGAATGGCCCGACGCTAACGGATATCTGAACCGACCTGAGCGATCGCGAAACTCGCGATGCTCAGGTCCGGTTCCGACTTCCGCTACGTGTTTCGATGTTGATCGGCATAGCTTTCGACAAACGCGCGCAGCGGCGATTGGTCTAAGTGCAATCCCATCTGTTCCGCTTCTTCGAGCGTCTTCGCGCCGGTCCACCCTCGCTCGGCCGCTAAATGCAGCAATGCGAACGCTCCGGCACGCTTCCCGCTTTTGCAATGCACAAACACCGGTTTGGGAAGGTGCATATAGTCGACTCGAAAGCGGTCGATGGTTTCGGAGCTCAGCGAATTCAGTGAAGCGGGTAGATGTTCGTATTCCATGCCTAACTGGTGAACAAGGCTCCCCTCCGACGTCGGCGAAAGCTGTTCGACCTCTTCGCCCGCCAGCCGTAGATTGACGACCGATCGATAACCCTCCAGCGCCAGCTCTTGCAGGTCTTGTTTGCTTGGTTGGCAACCAACGGTAACTTCTTGATTGAGTTTTAGTCGCTTATCCATGATGGTTATGGCTCCTAGGCAGGCACTTCACTGATTGATTTCTCGCCTTGTGCTATAGATTGGCAAACGTCGTACCGCCGCCGCCGACCCATTTCCACTCGCCTCGCGTATTCGGAGCATTTCGCCATGTATAGCCTGCGAGTCATCGCCGGAATTACAACGGGACTTATCGCGGCAGTGTGCGCGTACCACGAATCCGGCTGCTATGCGGTCGACATGGCGTGGAAACGTCACGTCGTTTGGCAAGGAGGGCGCACGAACACGGCCGTCGGCGGCGACTTTACCGGCGACGGGCTCCCCGACGTCGTGTGCACGACAGCCGGCGTCACTCGGTTGCTGGTGGCGCCAACTTGGCGGGCGATTGAGTTGGAGAACAACAAAGAGCACAACGCGATCCACGCGGAAGTGTTCGACGTCGACGATGACGGCGACCTCGATTACATCGGAGCGCAGTACCAGCCGGGCAACGTGTTCTGGCTGGAGACGCCTGCCCGTCCGTTGGAAGAGAAGTGGGCCTCGCGCACGATCGACGACAAGATCGTCGGCGTACATGGCCTGCTCAAGGGAGACGTCGACGGTGACGGCCGGATCGACCTGATCGCGAACAGTGCGCAGCCGCTCGGGCCGTTTCCCTCGTCGGCAGTGTGGCTGCAAGTGCCGCAAAATCCGCGCGCCGGCGAAGCCTGGCATCGGCATGTATTTGCCGATCGCGACGCGGCCGGACTGAGCCACTACTTCGGCTTCGGCGATGTCGACGGCGACGGCCGTCCGGATATCGCGTTGGCGGCAAAAGGGGGCAACCAAGCGGAAAGCACGCCCGACGCTTGGTTCGCCTGGTGGCAAGCCCCCGCCGATCCGAAGTCGGGCGGCTGGCGCAAACAGATCATCGCCGATAAACTCGGCGGCGCTACGAACATTCAACAGGCCGAGATCAACGGTGACGGGCGCACCGACTTCTTCGCCACGCGCGGCCATGGTCGCGGCGTCGTTTGGTTCGAACAGTTGCCGCCGGCGACGGACGCCGAACTGCCGCAGTGGAAGCTGCACGAGATCGACGCGCAGATTCTCGAACCGCATTCGTTGCAAGTGGCCGACATCGACGGCGACGGCGACCTCGACGCCGCGACCTGCGCGTACGGCGACAAGCTTTGCGCGTGGTACGAAAACGACGGGCGCGGCGCGTTCACACGGCATGTCGTCGCCGAGAATCAGGCCGCCTACGACCTGCGAGCTCTCGACATGGATCGCGACGGCGACCTCGATCTTTTGGTTGCCGGACAGATGAGCGAAAACGTCATTTGGTTTGAAAACCCGCGTCGAATGGTTGGTCCCTAACCAGAAGTCCATGAAATCGATGCATATTTCCCGTTTTTCCGACGATCCCCATTTTCTTTGAGTTCGGCCTGACTATATTCGTCGGGAATGGAGGTCGCGGCAGTTTGCGGGAGTGGGAGAGTCTGAGAGAGGCCCCCGTGCAGGCTGTCTGCAACGCCGCGACGATCGAACAACGAGGAGCATCTTATGAGCAGCAAGGGTTACGTTTGGGCGGCCGCGGCTTCGGCCATGGTTGCTTGCTCGGCCGTTTCGGCCGACGCGGGAGTTTTTCACCGGCGATGTACGCCGCAGTACGCACCCGCCGCATGCGCGCCGGCTTGCGTCGAGAGCGTGGCCGCCGTGGCCGGACATTATGAAGATGTCGTCGTCTCTCGTACCGTGTATGTCAACGAGACGACGTACGAAACGCGCAAGGTCATGACGACCGAGTGCCGTCCGGAAACCCGCGAACGTTCTTACAATGTTTGCCGTCGTGTGCCGTATAAGGAAACCGTGACGGAAGAATACACCGTCATGGTGCAGAAGACGGCGATGAAGAAAGTTACCGAGACCGTCTACAAGCCGGTTCATCGCACGGTGCAACAAAACTACACCGTGATGGTGCCGCATGTCGAACGCCGTCAAGGCGTGCAGAACATTGTCGAGTGCCGACCCGAACAAGCGACGCGAACGATCTGCGTCGATCGCGGTCATTGGGAAACGCGCGAGATTCAAGTGCCGTGCTACGGTGCCGGATATGGTTACGGCTACGGCTACGCTCCCCGCGGAAACTGTGGTGGATGCGGCAGCTGTGGCGGCTGCGCTCCGCCGCCGATGGTTACCCGTTGCGTACGCGTCTGGGTTCCGCAATACGTGCAGCAACAAGTGGCGTACACCGTCATGAAGCAGTACGTCGTGGCGAAGCCGTATGAATATTGTGTCACGGTCTGCAAGCCGGAAACGCGTACGCGTCAAGTACAGATCTGCGAGCAAGTCGCCGAACAAGTCGTTCGCGAAGTGCCGGTCGTTACCTGCGTTCCGGAAAAGAAGACTCGGACGTTCGACGTGACGCGGTACAAAGACGTGACGGAAACAAAGGTCGACCAGTACACCGTCATGGTTCCGCATCAGGTCGAGAAGACGATCCAAGTTCCGGTCGTCCGCTGCGTGCCGAAGTCGGTGCAATGCACGGTCCGCAAATGGGTCTGCGATCCGGTGCCGGCCTGCACGACGCCGGCCGAAGCTCCGGCGGTCGCCCCTGCTCCGAGTGTCGCGCCGGCTCCCGCTCCGGCCCCGTCGCCGACTCTAAAGCCGCGTCCGGCTGCTCCGGCGCCCGCTCCCCTGCCGGTGCCGAAGAAGTAAGTTTGGCGGCCCATAAATCCGCCGCCGTGCCGGCCAAAAGCCGCCGGCGGCTCTGCTAGAATCAACGGACCGATTCGCTCCTCCTCGGGCGAATCGGTCCGTTTTCGTTGATGTCCGCCCTCACGCCGCCCAGAAGGTCTTCGCACGAATTTATGCAAGAACAAGACTTCGAGAAGCTCGGCCAGTTTTACCTCGGCAAAGAATACGACCTGGAACAGTCGCGAACGCTCGACGACTTGGTGATGTACGACGCCAAAGACCTGACGACGCACGCGCTCTGCGTCGGTATGACGGGGAGCGGCAAGACGGGCCTCTGCATCTCGCTGCTCGAAGAAGCGGCCATCGACAACATTCCGGCGCTCATCATCGACCCCAAAGGGGACCTCAGCAACTTGCTGCTGACATTCCCCGATTTGAAGCCGGCCGACTTCGAAGCTTGGCTCGATCCCGCGGATGCCGTCCGCAAGGGGCTCTCTGTTGCGGAACTCGCTCAGAAGACGGCGAAGCAATGGACTGAAGGGCTCGCCGAGTGGGGCCAATCGCCCGATCGCATTCGCCGCCTACGCGAAGCGGTCGATGTTGCCGTGTATACGCCCGGCAGCAATACGGGCCTGCCGCTGACGATTCTGCGTTCGTTTGCCGCGCCGGCGAAAGAGGTGATGGAGAACGCCGAACTTCTCCGCGACCGCATCCAAGCGACCGTGTCGGGCCTGTTGTCGCTCGTCGGCATTGCAGGCGACCCGCTGCGAAGCCGTGAGCATATTCTGCTTTCCACGCTGCTCGGTCGGGCTTGGCGTGAAGGGCGCGACGTGGATCTCGGCGCGGTTATTCGCGGCATCCAGCAACCGCCGTTCGACAAGGTGGGCTTTCTCGATCTCGAAAGTTTCTATCCGGCAAAGGAACGTTTCGAACTCGCGATGGCGCTCAACAATCTCATTGCTTCTCCAGGCTTCGCGGCCTGGATGGAGGGGGAACCGTTGAATATCGGTCGTTTGCTCCACACGGAAACAGGCAAGCCGCGGTTGAGCATTCTCTCGATTTCCCATCTCAGCGATGCGGAGCGAATGTTTTTCGTCACGCTATTGCTCAACGAAGTGATTTCTTGGATGCGGTCGCAATCGGGCACGACTAGCCTGCGCGCCATCCTCTACATGGACGAAGTGTTTGGATATTTCCCGCCGACGGCCAACCCGCCGTCAAAATTGCCGATGCTCACTCTGCTCAAGCAAGCGCGGGCGTTCGGCCTCGGCATCGTGCTGGCGACGCAGAATCCGGTCGATCTCGACTACAAGGGCCTCGCTAATTGCGGCACCTGGTTTCTCGGCCGGCTGCAAACCGAGCGCGACAAACTGCGCGTGCTCGACGGCCTCGAAGGGGCAGGCGCCGCTGCGGGCGCGAAGTTCGATCGGGCCCGTATCGAAAAGATTCTCTCCGGGCTCGGCAACCGTATCTTTCTGATGAACAATGTCCACGAAGACGAACCGGTCGTCTTTCAGTCGCGCTGGGCGCTATCGTTTCTTCGCGGCCCGCTCGATCGAGATCAAATTGCACGACTCACGAAGGATCGCAGATCCACGACGGCCGCGACTGTCGCCCCGCAAAGGTCGGCGGCATCTCCTTCGACCAGTCCTCAAGAGTCGACAGTCGCAAAGCCCGAAGCCGGAGCAGGCCGTCCCGTGCTGCCTCCCGAGGTGTTGGAAAAATTCATGGTCAGTAAAGCGCCGGCGGCGCCTCCCCTCTATCGACCGGCGTTATTCGGCACAGGCCGCGTTCATTTCGTCTCTGCTAAGGAAGGGGTCGAATTGTGGCGCGACGTTTTGTTGTTAAGCGTTGTGGAAGATGAGGTACCGACCACCGTTTGGCACGACGCCGATGTCTTGAAGACTGTTCCTGATTTAGCGAGTGAACCTGTCGCGATCGCCCAGTTCGCGGAACTTCCCGCCGACCTGACTCGCCCGAAACGCTACACGGCCTTGACCTCGGCTCTCAAGGAAGCCCTCTATCGCGATCAACGCGTGACGGTCAAAAAGTGCGAAGTACTGAAAGAGTGTTCCGAACCGGACGAACCGGAGGACAAGTTTCGCGCTCGACTCGGTCTGGCTGCACGCGAGCAACGTGATCTGGCCGTCGAAAAGTTGCGGGCCAAGTACGCCGTCAAAGTGCAGACGCTCATCGATCAGAAACGCCGCGCCGAACAGAAGCTGGAGAAGGAGAAGGCCGACGTCAAGGATCAATCGGTGAACACCGTCATCTCGATCGGCCAGACGATTCTCGGCGGCATCTTCGGCCGCAAACTCGGCAGTGCGACGAGCGTCAATCGCGCGGCGTCCACCATCAAGTCGGCCGGTCGCACGGCACGGCAACGCGGCGACGTCGACACCGCCGAAGCCAATCTCGAAGCGATCGCCGAGAAGCAGGCCGATCTCGAGGCCCGCATTCAGTCCGAGGTCACGGTGATCCAGAAGCAATACGATCCGACGACGTGGACGTTTGAAGAAGTGGAAATTGCGCCGAAGAAATCGGATATCACGCTCGGGCAAGTCACGCTCGTTTGGACGCCGTGGCAGCGCGACGCGCAGGGAATGCTCGTTCCGGCTTGGTAATGGACGCGGCCGCGGTGTGCGATTTGATAAAGTCGTAAGAAGCCCGTCGTTGTCGCGATCTAAAACCTGCTTGCCGGATGTGAGCCTGCCGGGTTAAAATGAATTCACTCGATCTCACGATCGGTCCCGCCACGTACGCTTCCCGCCTTTTCATCGCCGAGAGCCTTCGGATGCCTCGCTCCGCGAGTTGGTCCCTCACCGCCGTTTGGGTCATAGCGCTCGCGAGTGCCGCGGTTGCGTTGGTCCCGGCTTCGGTCGATGCGGCGTCTCCGGCGGCCGTCCCCTTGCCGGCGACGCATCGCGACGCCGTGCCCGCCGCTACGAGCGCGGTCAACTTCGAACTCGACGTCATGCCGATTCTCACGGTCGCCGGTTGCAACAGCGGCCCTTGCCACGGCAAATCGCGCGGCCAGAACGGGTTCCAGCTTTCGCTGCTCGGCTTTGATGCCGACTTCGATTTCAACGCCATCGTCAAGCAAGCCCGCGGTCGGCGCGTGCAACCGTCGGCGCCCGAGCAGAGCTTGTTGCTTCTTAAAGCGGCCGGCATCGTGCCGCACGGCGGAGGCGTGAAACTTCCCGCCGAGAGCGAAAACTACGCGACGCTCAAACGTTGGATCGCTTCGGGCATGCCGCGTTCTCAGGCTACCGATCCGAAACTCGTCGGCATTGAAGTAGCACCGCGGGACCGCATTCTGCCGGCCAAGTCGCGTGAACAATTGAAGGTTACCGCCAAGTACAGCGACGGCTCGAAGCGTGACGTCACGCTTCTAACAGCGTACCAATCGAACGAATCGGCGGTTGCTGCCATTGACGCCGCTGGCCTCGTCACGGCCGGTGCGCTCCCCGGCGAAACGGCGATCATGGCCCGCTACATGAATCATATTGCCGTGTTCAACGTCGCCGTTCCGCTCGCCGGCAAGGTCGATAAGGACATCTACGCGAGTTTGCCGCGTCGCAATTTCATCGACGAACTGGTTTGGAAGCGGCTCGAGCGGCTCGGCATCGTGCCGTCGGAAGTTTGCGACGATGCGACGTTCCTCCGTCGCGCCCACCTCGATGTCATCGGTACTCTTCCCACGGCGGACGAGGCTCGTAAGTTTCTCGCCGATACTTCGCCGGACAAACGCGCGAAGCTAGTCGATGCGCTGTTGGCCCGGCCGGAATATGCCGACCATTGGGCGAATAAGTGGGCCGATTTATTGAGGCCGAATCCGTATCGTGTCGGTATCAAAGCCACGGTGGTCTATGACCAGTGGATTCGCGACGCCTTCCGCACGAACAAGCCGTACGATCGCTTCGTGGCGGACTTGGTCGCCTCGCGCGGGAGCACGTTTCGCAACGGCGCCACGGTCCTGTACCGTGATCGTCGCTCACCGGAAGAAGTCACCACGATGGTCTGTCAGTTGTTTCTCGGTGTGCGACTCGATTGCGCCCGGTGCCATCATCATCCGTTTGAAGTGTGGGGGCAGGACGACTTCTTCGGAACTGCCGCTTACTTTAGCCGCGTAGGCTACAAAGGCACCGGCATTTCGGCCCCAATCTCCGGTAGCGAAGAATTCATCTACACGCGAACCGAGGGAACGGTGAAACACCCGCTCACCGGCGAAAATGTGCCGCCGAAACCTCTGTTCGGCTCGGCTCCCGTGAAAGACGATGAGGATCCTCGGGCCGCGTTTACCCGCTGGATGACTTCGCCCGAAAATTCCTACTTCGCACAAGTCGCGGTCAATCGCATTTGGACGGAAATCATGGGGCGCGGCATCGTCGAACCGGTCGACGACATTCGGGCCACGAATCCTCCGTCGAACCCGGAACTGATCAACGCGCTAGCGCGAGAGTTCCGCGCGCAGAAGTTCGACATCAAGCAATTGCTGCGGACGATCCTCACGTCGCACGTGTACGAGCTCTCCGCCTTGCCCAACCCGCGCAACAATTGGGACACCAAGAACTACTCTCGCCACTATCGACAACGGCTTCGCGCCGAAACGTTGCTCGATGCCGTTTGCGAAGTTACCGGCGTTCCGGAATCGTTCGCTGCGATGCCGCCGAACTCGCGGGCCGTCGAACTTTGGACGCATCGAGTTCAGAACTTGTTTCTCGACTCGTTCGGTCGACCCGACCCGAACCAAGACCCGCCGTGTGAACGACTCGCTGAATCGACGCTCGTACAATCGCTGCACCTGATGAACGCTCCGTCGTTACACGACAAGGTGACCAGCGACAAGGGACTCGCAGCTCGCTTGCTCAAGCAGGATGCCGCCCCGGACGAATGGATCGAAGAAATGTATTTGTCCGTCTATTGCCGCTATCCGACGACCGCCGAACGGAATGCCGCCGCGGCATTAGTGCCTGCCGACCGCACGAAACAGCGCCAGTTTGCCGAAGACTTGTTGTGGGCCTTGCTTAATACGCCCGAGTTTATGTTTAAGAATTAGGATCGCCGCATGAACCCGATGCGCAACTGTGAAGGAATGACGCGCCGCAACTGTCTGCAACTCGGCTTGGCCGGGTTTGCCGGGGGAGGTCTCACGAACCTACTGCGGTTGCGAGCCCAGGCCGCGGAAAAGTCTCCGAATCCCGCGAAGAGTACGGCGCGCAAGCCCACTAGCGTCATCATGGTCTGGCTCGACGGCGGTCCGTCGCATTTCGAAACCTTCGACCCAAAGCCGGATGCTCCGATTGAGATTCGCGGCGAGTTTGATCCGATCGCCACGCGAACGCCCGGCATGTTCTTCTCGGAGAACATGAAGGCGCTCGCGGGCATTAGCGACAAACTTTGCGTCGTGCGCTCGATTTGTCACAATCAAGGGAATCACGGGGCCGGCAACCACTACATGATGACCGGCTCGCCGACGCGCATTCCGGTCGGCTGCGGCGCTTTCGTCAGTTTTCATCCGAGCTTCGGCAGCGTGACGGCTTACGAACGGAAGACGCCGCGCGGCCTGCCCGGCTACTTCTCGATTCCGTCAATGTCGCGCTCCGGCGGCCCTAACTTTTTGGGAGCCAAGTACGCGCCGTTCGTAGTGTCGGACGATCCGAGCCAAGCGACGTTCCGAGTGCGTGACGTCAACTTGCCGGAAGGCCTGACCGACGACCGCTTCATGGGACGCCGCGACTTGCGTAAACTCGTCGACCAATTGCCGCGCTTTGCCGATGCCGCGGCCGGCGATCCGGTGGGAGCCGTCGATACCTACACGCAGCAGGGCTACGACCTCGTGACGTCGATTCAGGCCCAGCAGGCGTTCAACGTCGGCAGCGAATCGGAGAAGGTTCGCGACGGATATGGGCGCAATGCTTTCGGTCAGCGATGTTTGCTGGCCCGGCGTTTGGTCGAGGCCGGCGTGCCGTGGATCACGCTCTACGACGGCGGCTGGGATTCCCATTCCGATATTTTTCCTAAGTTCCGGAACGACGCCCCGAAATTGGAGAGCTCCGTCGCCGCGTTGATTTCCGATCTCGCCGACCGCGGTCTGCTCGACACGACGCTTGTCGTGATGCTCGGCGAGTTCGGGCGAACGCCGAAGATCTCAACGCTCTCCGGTAAAGGTAGCCCGGGCCGCGACCATTGGGCTAACGCCATGAGCGTGTTGTTTGCGGGCTGCGGCGTTCCCGGCGGCACGGTCATCGGCGCCACCGATCGCAACGGCTATGCCGCGGTCGAGCGCGTGCTGTCGCCGGAGAATTTTGCGTCGACCATCTATCGCAAGCTCGGCATCGATCCGGACAAAATTTACTACACGCCGCAGGGGCGCCCGACGCACTTGGTGAGCGACCCCACGCCAATCAAGGAACTCATGGCGTGAGCGGGCATCGTTTTTTGCATCGTGTGACGCGTAGTGCGCCGATCGCCTGGCTGTTACTCTTGGCGCTAGGCGGAATTGCAGCGGCTGCGTCGCCCGAGATCAAGTCGCTTGCGCCGGCAGGCGGCCAGCGTGGGACGACGACGGAAGTAGTGGTTGCAGGCGCTTTCGATAAATGGCCGATGCGCGCGTGGGTGTCGGGCACGGGCGTACGCTGGGAAGCGGCGAAGGAAAAGGGGAAGTTTTCGGCGATTGTCGATGCCGATGCCGCGCCGGGGCCGCGCTGGATCCGCTTGCTCGGCGACGACGGCGCGAGCAAGCCTGCGGTGTGGATCGTTGGGACGACCAAAGAAGTCGCCGAGAAAGAGACCAACGATTTGTTGTCAGGAGCGCAAGAGATCGGCCCGGAACCGACCACCGTCAACGGCGCACTGGTAAAAGGCGGCGACCTCGATTCGTTTCGTCTCACGTTGAAGGCCGGCCAGACTCTGATTGCTTCATTGGACGCCAATACCGTCTTCGGGTCGCAGATCGACGCCATTTTGCAGTTAGTCGATGAGGCCGGCTTCGTGACTGTGCAGAGCCATGACGACCGCGGACTCGATCCGAGAATTGTGCACACGATTTCTCAATCGGGCACGTACTACGTTCGCCTGTTCGCCTTTGCGAGCGACCCGAACTCGTCGATTAAGTATCACGGGGCGACGAGCGCGTTCTACCGGCTCACGTTCACGACCGAAGGATACGTCGACCACGTCTTCCCGCTTGCCGTGCCGCGTGATGGTTCGGCGAAGACGGTGCCGCAAGGCTGGAACTTTCCCGCTACCGAGTGGGTGACCACCCGGACGGATGTTGTCGAAAAGCCGACGGCTCTAGGCGTGCCGAGTTCCGTCGCCGGGTCGGCGTTCTGTGTCGCCGTCGGTTTGCCGACGCTCACGGAGCAAGAGCCGAACGATCGCGCGAAGCCGCAGCAGATCGAGACGCCGTGCATCGTCAATGGTCGCATCGCAGCGGAGCAGGACCGAGACGTGTATGCCGTAAAGTGGAGCAAGGGCCAGTCGTGGCGCATCCGAGCACAGAGCAAGCTGTGGGGCTTCGGCGTTGATCCATTACTGATTGTTGAAAACGCCGATGGCAAGGAGTTGATGCGCGGCGACGACGCCGGGCGCGGCAATCCCGATGCCGACCTCGTCTTCAAGGTTCCCGCCGACGGAGCGTATCGCATCGTCGTAGAAGATCTGTTCGGGGCGACGAGCTTTCGTCACGTATATTTACTCGACATTCGACCGACGGAGACCGACTTCGCCCTCACGACGTCCGCCTCGGAGTTCTCGGGAAGCACGAAGGCGCCGCTGGAGATCCCCGTCGCCATCGAACGTCCGACGGGTATGACGGCGGAAATCACGGTACGGCTGGAAGGATTGCCGAAGGAGTTCGCCGAGGTCGAGGCCGTATCGTCGGCCAAGGGGCCCACTGCAAAGTCGGTCACGCTCAAAGTGCCGGCGGCTGCGAAGTTCTCCGGCCCGGTTCGTATCGTCGGCGAGGTAACGAAGCCGGCCGCTTCACACCGCACGGCGACGACGCCGGTCGCCGCCGTTCCGAATGCGCGGACCACGTCGCTTTGGCTGACTGTGACGGGCAAGCCGTAACGGTCGGCGTCGCGGCTCTAAGGATCGAGCGCCTTGCGCAATTTCTTGAGTGCGGCCTGCATCCGCGTCAGCACGGTTCCCAGCGGCAATCGCAGCTCTTCCGCAATCTCGATAAACTTCTTTTCGTCGTACATCCGCATCCGCACGACCTCGGCCTGCTCGCGCGGCAAGCCGTCGAGTGCGTGACGTACCCGGTCGACGTCTTCCCAGCGAATCATCCGGCTTTCCGGCGCCGTCGACGGCTTTTCCCCCGCGGCGCCCAACGCGTTGACGGCCCGATTCTGCACCGCCTGCCGGCGTTTGACGACGATCGCCTCGTTGTAAGCGACCCGAAACAGCCACCCCTTGAGCGTCTCTTCGCGGGCCGTATGTCCTCGTTCGATCGCCTTGGCGAACGTGATCTGCAGCACGTCGGCCGCCGTGTTGTGGTCTCGCAAGATGCCGATCAGAAATCGGCGCAACTCCTCCGCATGTTCGACGAAGAGCGCGGCGACGACGCCGGGATCCATCTTCTTTTCGTCGGGTTCGTTCAAAGCGGGCTCGGAGGCGAGGAGGCGCACGGGGCGCGTCAGGTTTGGGCGGGGGCGGCGTAGCGGCGAGGAGATTGCCTCTATCATAGCATCGCCTCGGAATGGGATGAAACACGGCTACGCGTCCGAGGTTTCGCGAACCTCCGGAACAATCGGTTTCGACGCATTGATGCCGATTGCCGCGACGCCCGAAACGATGAATCCGGCCATCGCGGCATAGAGCGTGCCATGGTGATCGCTCAAATTGCTGACGCCGGTCGTCGTGTCGACGAAGGCGAACGTCTGATCCGACCACAAGTAAACGTAGGCGGCGGCCGCGGCTCCCAAATTGCCGAACATGTTGCCGAATCCGAGCACGGCACCGACGCTCTTCCCGCCGACATCCTGCGCGAAGGCCCAAATGCCGGGGATTCCCAGATCGCAAAAGAAGGCGACGGCGGCAAAGGCGAACGTTGCGGTCCAGGGATCACCGGTCTTCAGCGCAATCCAATACAACGCCGCGCTCAGGAACCGCGTGACGATCGTCGGCAGCACGCGACCCCAGCGCAAACCGAAGTATCGCGTCGTCGCGTCGACCAGCGGTCCGCCGAGCATCGTGCCGAAGAATCCCAGCAGCCAAATTAAGCTCGTCATTTGGCTTCCGGCGACGTCGTCGGCTCGCTTTGCCTCGCGCAAATAGGTGGGGAGCGCCGTAATTAAGAAAGCCCAACCGATGTTGGTGCCGAACTGCGTCACGCACATGCACCACATCATCGGGCTCAACAACATTTCGCGTATCGGCGCCCGCACCGGCTCGCCCGATTGCGGCGCTTCCGGCGGCCGTCCTTCTTCGATAAGTTCCACCTCGGCGGCGTTGCACCTCGGATGCTCACGCGGATCGTTACGCGCGACGATCCAGAACCAAACTCCGATCAGCACGCCGATCGCGCCGTAGAGCACCATGATCTGTTGCCACGGCATCCCCCATGTTTTTAAAAGCAACGTAGTGAGCGAGGCGAACACGACTCCGCCGAACCGCCCTCCCGCCGATACCAACGCACTCGCGCGCCCGCGCTGACTCACGGGCACCCAGCGGCTTACCAATCCGCCGGCCGTCGGGTAGGCCCCGGCCTGTGCTATGCCGAGCGCCAGCCGAACCATGAACATCATGCCGAAGCCGGTGACGAATCCCCCTATCGCCGTGAAAAGCGACCAGGTCACGACGTACAACGTGAAGGCTTGCCGGCGTCCGAACGAATCGGCCAACGAACCCATCGGCACTTGGCAGAGCGCGTAGGAGAAGAAGAACGCGCTATACGTGGCAGCCACGTTCTCCGGCGTGAGTTGCAGTTCGGCGCGAATGTCGTCGTACTTCAGAATCTCCGCGATGAAGGCCCGATGCAAATAGAGGATAAACGAAGCCGCCGTGGTCGCGGCGAGAATCGAGTAGCGAACATGCGTCGGTCGCACGGTATCTACGGAAGTAATTGACATCGGCACCGGTCGGCTGGTTGCATCGAAACTCGAAACGTGCTGACTTGAATTGAGTCCCGCTACTTCCAGTCGACTGCCACTTTCACGACGGCTTTCAACATGTCGCCTCGCCCCGAAAGCGGCGCATGCGCATCTTCCGGCCAGAAGATCACAAATTCATTAGGCCCCAGATCGAAATACGATTCCGGTCGATCGGCGTAGAAGCCGACTTCGCGCTTGGCGTCGTATGGCGTATCGAGGCCCGTGCAGCGGGCCGACGAGCGCCAGCCGATTTCGTCGTTGCCGGTAATCACACATTGAATATCGATGTACTGTTGATGGAACTCGAGCTTCCGCTTCTCGCGACCTTGGCCCGGCTCGCGGCCGACCATCACATGGAGCCGATCGCCGTCGATCTCATTGCGGCCCTGCGGCATGTTCGAGAAATCGGCGGTGCGTAGGAACTGGAACGCGGCGGCAAAACCGGGATGCATCGCGGCGTAGCGGTCGGCGTTTTCCAAGCAATCGAGAATCACGGAATCGTCCTCGCGGAGAGTTGGTTGTTAATCGTGATAAAGCGCTTCGATCGGTCTGCCGGTGCTTAGCGGAATCGGGCGACCCAGCAGGTCGCGATAATGGCCGGCCGGGTCGATGCCCAGCGCGGAGTAAATCGTGGCAATCGTATCCCAAGGACCGTAGCGTCGCCCTTCGGGTCGGCCCCCTTGGCGATCGCTCGCCCCGACGATCTTCCCCGCCGACACGCCGGCACCGGCCATGACAATCGAGTAAACGTTGGCCCAATGCTTTCGACCGGGCGTACTGCCGGCAAAATTCTTTTCCAACGCCACGAGCGGCGCCCGGCCGAACTCACCCAGGCAAACGACGAGCGTCGACTCCATCAGTCCGCGGGCTTCCAGATCTTCCAGCAGCGCCGAGAATCCTTGGTCGAAGCGCGGCAGCAGATGATTCTTAAGCGAGCTGAAGATATCGTTGTGCGTATCCCAGCCGTAGGCGTCGGTCGAATCGGGGAGTTTGTCTTGGCCGCGGCTGCTGGGGCTCCAAAAGACGGTGACCAGCGGGAGCCCTGCCTCCACCAATCGCCGCGACAGTAGCAGCGCCTGCCCCGATTGATTGACGCCGTATCGCTCGCGCAGCGTCGCCGGTTCGCTCCGCAAGTCAAACGCGGCGCGCGATTGCGGCGTGTCGAGCAATGTGAGCGCTTGCTCGTATTCCGTTCCCGACTTGCGCGTTTCCGGGGCCGACGCCAAATCGGCGACGTAACCATCGAGTGCCCGCTTGAGCGATTGCCGCTCCTGCATGCGCATCGGCGGTAGGTCGGCCTGAGCCGTCAGTTCGGGAATGGGGATTGTGCCGTCGGCGACGTTTCCCAAGACGAGCGGCTCAAACGCCGGACCTAAAAACCCGGCCTGCTGCCCGGCCGACGGAATCTCCGGTTGCAGCAGCGGCCCGTTGAGGTGGGCCGCGTCGTATGGAAAGCGTCCGTTGGGGCGCACCGCACGTAGCACGGCGCCGAGCGTCGGTTCATCCGTCGGCAGCGGCGGAGGGTTGCCCGAGATCTTCTTGTGATACTTGCCGGTAAGCGAAAGGTACGTTGCCGACCCGTGGTCGAGATCGGCGTGCGACATCGATCGCACGACGGTAAACTGATCGGCGAGCTTCGCGATCCGCGGCTGGTGCTCCCCGAAAAAGGTCCCCGGCACGCTCGTGGCGATCGCCCGAAAGTCGCCGCGAACTTCCGCCGGAGCGTCGGGCTTGGGGTCCCACATCTCCAGCTGGCTTTGGCCGCCGTCGCAATAGACGAGGATCACCGACTTCGCTTTGCCGAAGCCCGGCGGCTGCTTGGCGGCTGCCGTCGTCGCGGCTTCGACGCTGCGCGCAAAGCTCGACATTCCCCAAGCCCACGGCAACGCTAGCCCGCCGAGTCGCAGAAACTCGCGCCGCGATCGGTCGTGGAAGGAGACATGAGGCATGCGCGGCGGAGGGAACGCGGGTCGCGGCGGCGGGAAGTTCAGGCGACGACGTAGAGTTCGTCGCCTTCGAAGCACCATTGTAGGCCTTCGCCGCGCGGACCGCCAAATGCATTTTTGGCCGGCCGTCATCCATGCGAGCAGCGCTCGAGACAAAATCAAATCGAGCGCAAAAACAAAACCGCCGCGGGGGTCAACCGCGGCGGTTTAATACGTAGCCGGCGATATCGGACAAGTTGGGCTTAGCGAACGAGTTCCTTGCGACCGCCGATCAGGGTGCGGAGGCGTTCCGCGAGCAGGGCGGCGTCGAAAGGCTTCTTAAACGTTTCATTGATCGTCGAACGATCGATGCCCGCCGTGTTGCCGTCGTCCGGCAGCAGAGCGATCAAGATCGTCTCCGAGTACTCCGTATTGCGACGGAGATTTTGACAGATCTGCAAAGCTTCGGTGCGCCCGATCGAGAAGTCGACGACGATCGCGTCCGGATGGAAGCTTTCGGCTTGAATGCCGGCTTCGAATCCGCTCGCCGCGACCGACTGCTTGAACGACCGTTCCACCGGCAGCTCACGTTTCAGATTCTCGATGAGGATCTGATCTTGGCTAACGATGAGCACTTTGGCCATCGCTTCGTCTTCCAGGTCGCCCAGGGGCATCCCGTGTTCCTTGAGGAACTTGATCAGATATTCGCGAGGAATCCGCCGATCCTGCGAGCCCGGGATGCGGTATCCCTTAAGCCGGCCGGAATCGAACCATTTGCTGACGGTGCGGGGCGCCACTTTACAGATCTTGGCGACCTGTCCTGTAGTGAAAACCTTCATCGCACGCTCTCCCATTATCTATACGCGTTGGTTTTGAAGCATGTTCCGCACTTGCGTCACTGGCGGAACATGCGGTCCCTTGTCTGCGGTCGGCGGTCAGGGCGATCCCTCTCAAGAGCCGTGGGTGGCGTCTCCTGAAAACCGCAAACAACTGGGTTGGGACCCGTCGGTCGGTGTGGGTTGGGTTCGGCTACGTACAGTTCCTTCTGATCCGTGCCTGAAAGTTTCCTTCGGCGAACACGGTATCCGGAAACCAGGGAAAACCCGCATGACCGTTCAAGCTTGCTAAGGCCCGCAGCTTGCGGAGTTTCACCGGCGACCGGATTCAGATTGCCCGGCGAGGCAAGGTCAGGGGAGAGTAGCCGTAAGACACACCGACCACGGCGCGCGGGATGTGCGCAGTGATTCGATGCAAGCATAAAAATGCTTGGCCGGCGGCAGGTTCCCCCCTGCAGCAAGCGTACTGACCGTCCCAATCAGAGCGATCAATACGCAAGCCTTCCGATAGTTAGTTTCGATTCAACACGGGGTAGGACTTTAGTCGCAATTGTCGAGTGTGCGGAAGATTGTGATTGGCCGCATCCTGGCGCTTGTCGTTCCATCGCAAATTGCAGGGGTATTCGGGGTTAAAGGGCGTCGCGGCAAAATTCGGCGAAAGCCGGGAACTGTGGACGTGCGAAGGGGAGAGGGCCAGGGGTGAGTAAGAACGGTGGCGAGTGGTGCGTGACGAGTGGCGGGTTGCATAAGACGCTCTCTCAAGATACTGCCCCCTCACCCTCGGCCCCTGCCCCCTTTTATTCTCCAGGCGCGCACCGGTAGCGCATCGTGAACCAAACGTTCCGAAGTCAACCAAAAAAGTTCGTGCGTCGGCGTACGGCCTGCCGGATCGCAGAAGAAAGTCGGACAACACGGGCGCCCGGACTTATTCGCGCAGCAACTTGCGTTGCCGCGCGCTACTGTCCGCACGCCGACGCACCGGATCTCGTCCTCTCGGCCGGAGGAACTCGGGCTGCCGTTGCAACCACTAGGCTCCCATCCATTACAGGGACCTCGTTGGGGAACGAGTACGGCCTTCGTACGTTCAAGCGTCTCCCGCGCCACAACCTACGGACTGGCTACCGAGGTTCGGCTACGGTACCGCCGCCGCGTTTCCGAGAAAGCGCCGTTACGACGGCGGTCCCTCCCAACACGGCGACGCACGCCCGACGCGCACCGACGAAGATTCCGTCGCCGGTGCGAACGTACCCGAAGTCTCTTGCTCCTCCGCCGCGTCTTTTCAGGACCGGGTGTTCCGACCGGTGGATTCCCTACTCGTATGCAGCGGCATCCGACGAGCTCAAAACTCCGCAGACACGTTCGATCGCGATTCCCGTCGGCAGGCTCCCTTCTCATGTTTGACGGGCCGATCTCTTTCGGTGCACGCAGAAAGAGTCGATCAACCGTCCGCGAAATCAAGCCTGCCGGAGGAGGTTCGCGATCCATACGATTTCGACGGTCAGTATCCCAAAAGTGCCGGCCCGAAATCCAGGCGATTTTTGGCCGGCCC
>PNKZ01000009.1 GCA_013822735.1 Pirellula sp. | reverse complement strand
CTGGGCCGCGCGTGCTTATTCGACCGTGAATACTTCGTAGCGCTTTACGATCCCCAACACCAAGCGTCGCGCTACGTTACCCTCACCTGCCCTACGGGCATCCTCTCCCAGTGGGAGAGGAGTTTGAATCAACCCTTCTCCCACTGGGAGAAGGTGGCCGTGAGGCCGGATGAGGGTCGCGCCGAACAACGCTGGGCCGCGCGTGCTTATTCGACCGTGAATACTTCGTAGCGCTTTACGATCCCCAACACCAAGCGTCGCGCTACGTTACCCTCACCTGCCCTGCGGGCATCCTCTCCCAGTGGGAGAGGAGTTTGAATCAACACTTCTCCCACTGGGAGAAGGTGGCCGAAGGCCGGATGAGGGTCGCGCCGAACAACGCTGGGCCGCGCGTGCTTATTCGACCATCCATACTTCGTAGCGTCTGACGTTCATCATCACCAAGCGTCGCGCCGTGTCACCCTCACCTGCCCTGCGGGCATCCTCTCCCGGTGGGAGAGGAGTTCGAATCAACCCTTCTCCCACTGGGAGAAGGTGGCCGAAGGCCGGATGAGGGTCGCGCCGAACAACGCTGGGCCGCGCGTGCTTATTCGACCATCCATACTTCGTAGCGTCTGACGTTCACCATCACCAAGCTTGTTGCCGCGGTACCCTCACCTGCCCTGCGGGCATCCTCTCCCAGTGGGAGAGGAGTTTGAATCAACCCTTCTCCCGCAGGGAGAAGGGTTTAGCGCAGCGTCTTCAGGTCGAGCAACTGGGAGTTGGAGACGTTGTTGCCGAACGTTGCGAAGCCGTCGAATTGGGCGACGACTCGTTTCGACTTCGGCTCGATCTCGACGAGCAGCGGTTGGCCGGGGCCGGCGTGGCAGTTGCCGAGCACGATGTTGCCGCTCGGCAGAACTTCGAGCGTGGTGACCCAGGCGAGCACGATGCCGGGGAGTTCGCGCTGCGTGAGTTGCCAAACGATCTCGCCCTGCGGCGACACTTCGAGCAGGCCGTGACCGTTGCCGGTGGAGAGGAGCGTGTTGCCGCTCGGTAAGCGGACGGCGGCGAACGTTTTATTGCCCCAGGCTTCGGGCCCGTGGCCCCCTTTGGGTTCCTTGTCGAACAGCGGCACGCGGTACTCCCAGACGACGCTGCCGGCGGAATCGTACTCGCGCAGGGCGCCGTCTCCTTCGTGGCAGACGAGGTAGTTGCCGGTGGCGAGCTTGCGCACGAGGCGCGTATCGGTATGCGCGTGAGGATGCTCGACTTTGAGCTTCACTTCGTCGAGGAGTTTGCCCGCGCGATCGATTTCGATGATCCGGGCCGCGCCGCTTTCGGCGATCATCACGCGGCCGTCGGCCAGCGGTTGGAAGGCGTGGACTTCGATCTTCTTGCCGGCGTTGCCGTTTGCTTGAGCCGAGTCGTACGACCAGATGATCTCCTGCGTGCGCAGATCGATCTCGGCGATTTTCGCGGCGCCTTGTTGCACCATGACCGACTTCGCCGGGGCGTCGCCGCCGGGGAGCACATGGATATCATGGATGCCCTTCCACGGAATTTCCCATTCGACTTGGCCGTCGACGCCGACGATGGCGAGCTTGTTGTTTCCCTGAAGGATCACGCGGTGCGGGAAGGTGTTTGCAGCGGCCGGTTCGGCGGCTTGCGCGCCGGCAACTGGGAAGACAAGGTGCGATGCGGCGGCGAGGACGACAAACAGGAACGTGCGCATGGCGGGCGACTCCGGCGGCGTGGGAACGATGTGACGTTCGCCACGATAACCGTCGGCGTGAGCAGATGCTAGCTCGCCGCGATGCGGAACAGACTAGCGTTCCGAGCCCAGATATTCGGCCGGGATGACGCGCATGAGTTCTTCCATGCTGGTCACCCCTTGGGCGACTTTGAGCAGGCCGGCGCGGCGGAAGTCGATCATGCCGTTGCGGAGCGCTTCGTCGGCGATGGCCCGTTCGCCGGCCATTTCGGCGATGAGGCCGCGCGTCCGAACGCCGATATTCATCACCTCGAAGATGCCGGTGCGGGTCGAGAATCCGATGCGATTGCAACTATCGCACCCCTTCGGGCCGTAGATGGTTTTGCCTTGGCCGGGGAGCAGCCAGTTGACGACGTCGGCAAACGCATCGGGGGCTTCGCTCACGTCGATCGGCACGTGGCACTTGGGGCAGAGGACGCGCACGAGCCGTTGGCTGACGACGCCCAACAAGCTGGAAGCGAGGAAGTGCGGATGGACGTCGTAGTTGAGCATGGCGCGGATGGCGCCGGCCGTGACGGGAGCATGCATCGTCGCGAGCACGAGGTGGCCGGAATTGGCGGCGCGGATCGCCGTTTGCGCGGTGACCTTGTCGCGAATCTCGCCGATGAGAATGACGTCGGGGGCTTGGCGCAAGACGCTGCGGAGCAGGTCGGGGAAGTCGAGCCCAATGGAAGGATCGACTTGCGATTGGCGGACGCCGGGGATTTCGCACTCGATCGGGTCTTCGATCGTGTTGAGCTTCCGTTTGCCGTCGTTGAGAAAGTGGAGGCAGCCGTAGAGGCTCGTGGTCTTGCCGGCGCCGCTGGGGCCCGTGACGAGGATGAGCCCGCCGGGGGTTTGCAGCATGTTGATCAAATCGCGGAGCTGCTGTTTTTCCAGGCCGAGGTTTTGGAAGTCGTCGCCATGACGATCGCGGCCGAGCATGCGGAGCGAAAAGTCTTCGCCGTAGAGCGTGGGGATGGTGTTGATGCGCAGATCGCGACGCGAGCCGGAAGGACCGATGAACACCCAACGGCCGTCGCTCGGGCGGCGCTTTTCGGAGAGGTCCATGTCGGAGGCGGTTTTGATGTAGTTCATGCAGCGTCGGCCGTCGCCGAGCGCGAGCGTGTGCAGCCGGCGCATGGAGCCCATGTGGCGGACGAGGACATGAACGGCGTCGGGATCGGTGACGAAGAAGATGTCGCTGGCGGCGAGCGCCGCGGCCTCGTCGACGATCTGCATGACGGCGGCTTCCGGATCGTCGTCGATCGGCAGCGGACGTTCGCGAAAGTCGATCGCTTCTTCAATGGACATGACGGAGACCTCGGCTCAGATTCCAACACGGCTGGGATTTTAACGCGGAGCGGGCACGGACGGACGGGTGGAGCAGGCGGGGCTTAATCGATGGTGAAGACGGTCTGCAGGCGCATGAGGTCGAGCGTTTGGCGAATGGTGCGCGAAGGAGCGTGCACGACCAGCTCGCCGCCGTTTTCACGGAACTGTTTGTGGCATTGGAGCAGGCCGCCGATGCCGGCAGAGCTGATGAAGTCGGACTCGGAGAGGTTGATGCGGAGTTTGCGCGTGTAGATTTGCGGCCCGACGAGCTCGACCAGGGCGTCGGAGAATTGTTCGGGGGAGTCCGGCGCGATGGGGCCTTCGGCGCGGATGACGACTGCGCCCGGCGCGGCGTCGACAAAATGGAATTTCACGGCGGCTGGCTCCGATGCGTTACTGGCGACGAGCGGTGCTGGGGGAATGGCGCTACCTAAGGGAACTGTGGAGCGTAGCGGAGGAGTGCAAGCGTTTTATGAGGAGTTGTGCGGGATTGCGTTTATCTGGCCGGCCGGCGCGCCCACTCGACTATCGGCGGGCCAGGGGATACAAATACCGATTGCGATGCGTGGCAAAACTCCGCACGGTGCACGGTCTCGGGTGAGGTCGTGAACTCGCGCCGCGGCGGACTTTGTTTTCGACGCCTCTTGCGTCCGGTCGCTACCCTTTGCGAAGGTGTTTGCCGATGAATGCTCCTGCCCGTCCGACGAAGGAAGAATTGCTCTCGCGCCCGATCCGTCATCTCGACATGACGAAGCACGACGTTTCGCCGCTCATCGAGCAGATGCGGCACACGGCGTTTTCGGCCCGCGATTTGGCGCGCGCCGCGGACATCTACCACCGCATGCTCGACGACAAAGAGTGCGGCGTGATTCTCTGTTTGGCGGGCTCGCTGATCAGCGCCGGCATGAAGCAGATTTTCGTCGACATGATCCGGCACAACATGGTCGATGCGATCGTGAGCACCGGGGCGAACATCGTCGACCAGGACTTCTTCGAGGCGCTCGGCTTCCAACACTACATCGCCGACGACCAGTACAAGGCCGGCTTGCACGACGACGTACTCCGCGACCTGCACATCGACCGGATCTACGACACCTTTATCGACGAAGACGATCTGCGGATCTGCGACGACGTGACGAAGATCATCGCCGACGAGCTGCCGCCGCGGCCGTATTCGTCGCGCGAGTTTATCCGCGAAATGGGCGTGTATTTGAAGGACCATGGTAAGACGCCGAACTCGATCGTAGCCGCCGCCTATGAATGCGACGTACCGATCTTCTGCCCGGCTTTCTCCGATTGCTCGGCGGGCTTCGGTCTGGTGGCCCATCAACATTCGCGGGGGGACCAACCGAAGGTGTCGATCGACAGCGCCAAGGATTTCTACGAGCTGACGCAACTCAAGATCCGCAACCCGACGACGGGCCTGCTGATGATCGGCGGCGGCGTGCCGAAGAACTTCGCGCAAGACATCGTGGTGTCGGCGGAGATCCTCGGCGTGGACGCGCCGATGCACAAGTACGCGGTGCAGATCACCGTGGCCGATACGCGCGACGGGGCTTTGAGCGGCAGCACCTTGAAGGAAGCTTCCAGCTGGGGCAAGGTCGATACCGTGTTCGAGCAAATGGTGTTTAGCGAGGCGACCATCGCCGTGCCGCTCGTCTGCGGCTTCGCGTATCACCAAGGGGCTTGGAAGCGCCGCACCGGCAAGCATTGGGCCAAGCTGCTCGACGAAGTGCCGACCGCCGCGGGCTAAGACCCCAGCGCATCGCGAAAACTCGGCAAACGGCGGGGGTGATCCCCGCCGTTTGCTTTTGCCGCATCCACCAACTGTCCTGTACGCGGTCGGCCGCCCGCCTGGCCGCTACATTCGCTACCTTCCGCACGCCCGACAAATCCCGTCGTTCGCCCGCTGATCGTTAACGCTCACCTATAGTTTATCGATCGCGTGGCGCAGCGATTCTGCGCCCAGTGAAGAACGACCGCCTGTCGGACGAAGTGAGGATTACGGTGAAGACCTACCGCGAATTGAAGTTTTGGGAACGCACGCACAAGCTCGTGGTGCGCGTTCACGAAGTCACGCGCTCGTTTCCCAAGGAAGAGCTCGTCAATCTTACATCGATGATCCGCCGCACGGCGACGACGATCGGCTCGTTGCTGGTAGAAGGGGCGAACGCTACGGTCGAACGGGAATCAGCCAGCCCGTTGCAACAATCGATCGCCGCCACGAGCCAGCTGGAGTACCAGATTCTGCTGGCGCACGACTTGGGCTACCTCGACGAAGCGACGTTCGACGAGATCACGGTCGAGCTGTACGAAATCCGCCGGGCGATGCTGACGCACCTCGTGCGCGTGCGGTCGCTACGGTAGTACCGGCGGCGTGAAGTCGGGGGGCGTGCCGCTGAGCGACTTCAAGAACGCCATCAAGTAGTCGACGTCGTCGAGACTTTGCTCCGATAGATCCGGGGCGTCGATCGCCAGACCGTCGGTCGTGGTTTCCGACGTGCCGTGATAGTACAGCGACACGACACGATCCAGCGATGCGAACAAGCCGTTGTGCATGTACGGGCCCGTGTCGGCGACGTTTCGCAGCGACGGCGTGCGAAAGCGATAACGATCCTCGGTTTCGCTCGTGTGCTCCGCGCGGCCGAGGTCTTCCTCGGAAATGCCCATGCGGTAGTATTTGCCGTCGCTCAAGAGCGGGCCGTTGTGGCACTCGACGCAGCGTGCCGCGCCGGTGAAGAGCTCGAACCCCTTCTTCGCATCGGCCGAAAGAGCCTTCTCGTCTCCCAGCAAATAACGATCGAAGGCCGAGGGACCGGAAACCAGCGTCCGCTGAAACGCGGCCAACGCCTTGGCGATATTCTTTCGATCGGGCTTCTCGCCGAACACCGTTTGGAATTGGCTCACGTAGCCCGGCACGGCGTTGAGTTCCTTCTCGAGCTCGTCGAGATTCTGGTTCATCTCGACCTCCGACTGGATCGGCCCGAGAGCCTGCTCTTCCAGCGACGCGGCCCGGCCGTCCCAAAAGAAGCTGTCGTAAAAGCCGACGTTCACGCACGACTGCGTGTTGCGCACGAGCGTCACCCCCTTCTCTCCTTTGTTCCAGTCGACGCCGTCGCCGAATAGCCGGTCGGGCTTGTGGCACGAGGCGCAACTCATCGTATTGCCGCCCGAGAGCCGGGGGTCGAAGAACAACTGTTTCCCCAGCGCGACCTTCGCGGGCGTAGTGGGATTATCGGCCGGCGCGGGGGCGACCGAAGGGAGCGGCGCGAGCCGGTGATCCATTTTCGGCGTTGCAGAGTTTAAGGCGACAACGTTTGGTTCTTCCGCCCAGACCGGACAAACGATCAAAAGCAACAGAACCAAGAGCTTCGTTCGGGTCATCGAGCGATACTCACCGGTTCCTACAAGTGGCAGCTTCCGAACTTCAGTTGAGGCGACGAATTTTGGCCGCGACGGAATCAGTCAGCTTTACCGGTAGGAAATAGTTTGCGGGATACAAGTAATCTTCGCCGGAATCATCGACGACGCGAAGCATTTTTTCCGCCGCCGCCTTTACATCGGTCAACACTCGATAAAGTCGGCGACTCTGCAGATCCACGGAATCACCGGAATCGATGCAGACGACAAAGCGCAACGCAGCACGACCGCCCGACGCTTTAGTCGACGAACCGTTTGATTTTGTGCCCTTTGCTGCCGATGCCATGAGCTTCGTACCAGTGGATTTCCGCACGCCGAATGCCCCCGCTCTTTAGTTCAACGGTCGCGATGCCTTTCAACTTGCGCCAACGACCGATTCCGAAAAGCTTGTTCAAGCGGGCGCGCGAGCGAACGCCTCGCCCTTGTGCAATCACTTCGATTTGCGTGATCTCGCCGAGTATCCTAAACGGCATGTCGGCAACCCATCTCGTCACGTCGACCGCTAGATGGAATTGTAACCTGAACTAGGCATTAAGAAACCTCCTTAAGTCGCGTCCTTCTCTTGCTGTCGCTTGTTCGTGCCGGCCTTGGCACCGGCGCCCTTCGCCCCAGGCCCCGCCTTGCGCAAGGTTTGCGGCGGGTCTTGGTCCGGCACTTTTAGCTCGGTACGCAAGCGCGCAAGTTCCGCTTCTAGGCGGGCCCGTTCTTTCGCGTAGTTCGGATCGTCGTACACGCTCTTCATTTCCTTCGGGTCGGCCTCGAGGTCGAACATTTCCCATTCGGCCACGTCGGGCTCGTAAAAGTGCATCAGCTTATAGCGGGCGTCGATCACGCCGTAGTGCCGCCGCACGCTGTGCGGGCCCGGATACTCGTAATAGTGGTAGTAGAAGCTCTTGCGCCAATCGTCGGGCGTGATGCCGGCGAGCAACGGCACGAAGCTCTTCCCTTGCATCTCGCTCGGCACCGGCACGCCGGCCGCCGCGAGAAACGTTTCCGGGTAGTCGAGGTTCGAAACCATCGCCGTGTTCACGGTTCCCGGCTTCACCATCTTCGGCCAGCGCACCAAGAGGGGCGTCTTTACCGATTGTTCGTAGAACCACCGCTTATCGAACCAACCATGCTCGCCCAGGTAAAACCCCTGATCCGACGAGTAGACGACAATCGTGTTCTCGGCCAACCCTTCCTTCTCAAGATACTCCAACACACGGCCGACGCTCTCGTCGACCGAATCGACGCAACGCAAATAGTCTTTGATGTAACGTTGGTATTTCCAACGGATCAGGTCCTGCCCTTGCAGATTCGCCTTGCGGAACGCTTCGTTCTCGGCGTCGTAGGCTTCATGCCAGAGCTTCTCTTGCTCGGGCGTCAGGTTCTTGGGAAACACGAGCTTCAGGTCTTGCTCGGTCATCGTTTTGGCGATGGTCATGTCCTGCGTGTGTTCTGCTTTGCCGCGACCGGAGTAATCGTCGAAGAGCGTGTCGGGCTCCGGAATCGTCACGTCGTCGTACTTATTCAAAAACTTCGGGGCAGGATCCCACGAGCGGTGCGGCGCTTTGTGTTGGCACATCAAGAGAAACGGTTTCGACTTGTCGCGCTTCGCCAGCCAATCGAGCGACAGGTCGGTAATGATCTCCGTCGTGTAGCCTTGGTGCTTTACTTGCTTGCCGTTGTCGATCATCGGCGGATTGTAGTAGGCCCCCTGCCCCGGCAAGATGTGCCAATAGTCGAAGCCGGTCGGGTCGGTCACCAAGTGCCATTTGCCGACGATCGCCGTTTGATAGCCCGCCCCTTGCAACAGCTTGGGAAACGTCTGCTGCGAACCGTCAAAACGTTCATTCGCACCGTTGGTGGGAAAACTGTTTAAGTGGCCGTACTTCCCCGTGAGGACGACGGCGCGGCTCGGGCCGCAAATCGAATTCGTCACGTAACAGTTGCGAAACAGCATTCCTTCCTTGGCCAAGCGATCGATATTCGGCGTCTGGTTGATCGTGCTGCCGTAGGCGCTGATCGCTTGATAGGCGTGATCGTCGGAGAAGATGAACACGATGTTCGGAGGCGCTTTGTCGGCAGCCGGAACGTCGGCGGCTGCGGCATCTTGTGTGCGCAGGGCAACCAGCGCCGCGGCGGCGGCCAGCGTCAGATAGCAGATCCAGCAGGCAACCACATGCGTCGGACGGCGGCGCTCGGGCGACTTCGTAAAGCGGGGGGCGTGCAAGTCGATACTCCTCGGCCGCGCTCGGCGGCGTATAATTCATCTCGGGCGGCGTGCGAACCGCGTCTCGTTCAGGACTCGTTGAAGTTTAGTTGGCCCGACGGCGGAAGGCAAAAGGCTCGCACGGATGAATTACTTCGCCCACGGCTATCGCTATGTCGACGATCCGTACTTTCTCGCCGGCACGGCCGTCCCCGACTGGCTTTCCGTCGTCGATCGGCGGGTTCGCGTGCGCCCGAAAGATGCGGCGGCACACATGGATTGCGGCGATGCGGTGCTCGCGCGCGTCGCCCGCGGCGTGTCACAGCATCATTCCGACGACGCGTGGTTCCACTCCTGCGCGGCTTTTGCAGAGCTCTCCCTGCGGTTTACGGTCGAGATTCGCGACTTGCTCGGCGGCGACGCCGGAATGCGTCCGAGCTTCCTCGGGCATATTTTGGTCGAGCTGTTGTTAGATAGCACGCTCATCGAAGATCAGCCGGCGTCGCTCGACGACTATTATCGTGCGCTGGCGGATATCGAGAACGGGGTCGTCGAGTTGGCCGTGAATCGGATGCAGCCGCGGCAAACCGAGCACTTGGCGCTGTTGATATCGCTCTTTACGCGTGAGCGATTTCTGTGCGACTATCCTGACGACCGGCAGTTGCTCCGCCGCTTGAATCAAGTGATGAAGCGCGTGAAGCTCGAACGGTTACCGGAGCAGTTTTGCGAATTGCTGCCCGAGGCGCGACGGGCGGTTCGCGCACGGCGCGAAGAATTGCTAGGTCTCGAATTATCAGAAGGAGCGTGACGGATGCACGCTTGGATTTTAGCGTTGGTGCTCGGCGTCGCAGGAGCGGAGCCTGCAGATCCTGCGACCGTTACGACCGCGGCGCCGGTCGCGGCCGATGTGGCGCTGGTTTGCCCTCCGGGTTTGCTGGGAGCGATCGATCCTTGGGTCCGCTATCGGCAATCGCAAGGGCATGTCGTCGCGCTGGTACGCGGCGAAGCGGGCCCGGTCGCCATTCGCGCCGAGCTGAAGAAGCTGCACGCGGCGAATCCGAAGTTGTCCGTCGTGCTGCTCGGCGATGCCATGCCGTCCGTGCCGGCCGCGGCTCTCCTTCCCGTACACGGTCCTGACGCCGCGACGTATTGCGTCCCGACGCACTTCGCGAAGGCCGAGGTGAACGTCGTGTTCGGCAGCGAACCGGAGATTGCCACCGACAATTGGTATGCCGATTTCGACGACGACGGCGTGCCCGAGGCCGCCGTCGGACGGTTGCCGGTCGATAGTGCCGTCGAATTGCGGGCGCTCACGAATCGCATCATACGTTACGAGCGCTCGTCGAATCTCTCTCCCTGGCGACGTCGAATCAATCTCGTCGCGGGCATCGGCGGCTTCGGAGCGGTCGCCGACACGGCCATCGAAGCGGCCGCCAAGACGTTGCTCACGCGCCATTTGCCGGCGTCGTACGAAACCACGCTCACGCAAGCCGGGTGGCAAAGTCCGTATTGCCCCGGCCCGCCGCAATTTCGTAATACGGTGATCCGCCGCTTCAATGAAGGTTGCCTCCTCTGGGTCTACATCGGCCACGGCTGGCGCGACGAAGTCGATCGGCTCAATGCGCCCGACGGACAGTACACGATTCTCTCCGAGCGTGACGCCCCGGCTTTACAGGCCGACGCGCATCCGCCGCTCGCCGTGTTTCTTTCTTGCTACAGCGGAGCGTTCGACGGGCCGCAGGATTGCTTGGCCGAGACGATGCTCCGCAAAGAGGGCGGCCCGATCGGCGTGTTGTGCGGTTCGCGCGTCACAATGCCGTATGCCATGTCGATCCTCGGCCAGGAGCTGATGACGTCGTTTTTCCAAGACCGCGCGGCGACCATCGGCCAGGCCCTGCGCGACGCCAAACGTGCGCTCGCTCTGAAGCCGCGCACGAGCGAGCAGGATCAACAGTTCGACGCGCTCGCCAAGGCCCTCATGCCGATGGCCGCCGATCTCAAAGCGCAGCGCAACGAACACTTGCAGCTCTTCAATTTGCTCGGCGACCCGCTCTTGCGGCTGCCGCAACCGGAGGCAGTGGAAGTGACGGCGCCTGTCGAAGTGCGCGCGGGAGAAGAAATGGTCATTTCAGCGACGTCGCCGATCGCCGGCAAGGCGACGATCGAGTTCGTCGTCCGCCGCGACCGGTTGCGAACGCCGCCGACGGATCGCACGACTTACGACATTACCGCCTTCGGCATGCAGAATTACGCCGAAGCGTATGCCGAGGCGAACGATACCCGTCTGGCCGGCGAGACGGTCGAAATTCCGTCCGGCAAAATCGAGCGACGCATTCTCGTGCCGCCGACGATCAAAGGGGATTGCCACGTGAGGGTTTACGTCGAAGGAGCAAAGGCCTTCGCGCTCGGTTCGGCCGACGTGAAAGTCCTGCCGGCGGTGAGAACCAAGTCGAAGGCGGGGACGTAGTAGCTGCAGGCACCCGAGATTTTGACTTTGTTTGGAATTTGCTGCTTGGTCATGGGTGCTTCCGCCATGTCAGGCGGCCTACAATGCCTGCTATGAACGCTACCCCTCCGGCATCGCCTGCCGCCGCTCGTCCGCCGCGACGTTGGTTCCGGCGTTTCGTCGTGTTCACCATCGTCGGCGTCGCATTAGTCTTCGCCGCGGCTCCTTCGCTCGTGTCGTGGAGCCCTGCGTTGCGCGAGGCGCTCCTTCGCCGGATGACGGGGGATATTCACGCCGTGGTGAGCGTCGATTCGCTCAGAGCCGGCTGGCTGCAACCGATCGTCGTCACCGGCTTGCGGCTCGATCCGCTTGCGGGCGGCACCGGCCCGGCCACCGCCGGCGGCGAAACGCTCTTAGCGGTCGAGCGCATCGAGTCGGATCGACCGCTCTGGCAGATGCTGTGGAACCGTCAAGACATCGGCACGCTCCGCATCGAGCGTCCCGTCACGACGTTGAAATTCACCGATCACGGCACGAACTACGCCGAGGTGTTCGCACCGCTCAAGAAGCAAGGGGCGAAGCTGCCGGAGTCGTTACACTACGGCGCACGGATCCGCATCGTCGACGGCACGCTGCGCGGTCGGAGCGTCTCGAAAAACGAACCATGGGAAATCACCGGCATCAACCTCGGTCTTGGGGTGCGCGCCGAAGGGACGACGCCGAGCGGCAAAGCGGAATTCATCGTCGAAAAGGGAACGCTCGTCGCGCGGCAACCGCTCGCGGTAGGGCTCTGCAACGACGTGCTCAAGTACGTTGCGCCGGTCTTAGCCGACGTCGCGCAAACCACGGGCAACATCAGCATCGAACTCGACGACTGGCGGCTCCCTTGGAACGATTTCGGCAACGGCGATCTTTCCGGCCGATTAACGTTGCACACGGTCGACGTCGGGCCGGGCCCCGTCGTGCAATCTATCATCGGCAACATCAAGGCCATCCCGCTCATCAGCGATCTCTACCGACGCTTGGCGCTCCCCGAGGCCGTGCAACTCGCCCGCGAGTCGACCGTGCCGTTTAAGATGCTTCCCGGCGGCCGCATCCATCACGAAAATCTGCGCTTCAGCGTGGTCGACGTCGTCGATGTCGCCAGCCATGGCACGGTCGGCCTCGACGAAACGCTCGACCTGACGACGGCCCTCGGCATCCATCCCCCCAATGCCGAAACCCGCTACTTGGCATTATTGCGCGTCGTCACGTCGCAACAGTGGCCGGTGAATATTCGGGGCACCCTCGGCAAGCCGATCGTCGATCTTTCGCCCCTCAACAATGCTTGGCGGGAACTCGTGTTCCAAAAGCTGCCGCAAGATTGGCAGTCGGGTAAGGCGTCGGTCGGCGGCGATTTGCTGCGCGGGCTCAGCGAACAAACAGGCCTGCCGGTGGGACCGGAGACGGTCGGGCCGCTCTTGCAAATGCTCGGGCCGATGATCGCGCGACAAGCCAACCCGCAACCGCCGCAAACACAAACGCCTCCGTCGCAAGCGCCCGGGCCCATGCCGCGCGAGCTCGCACTGCCCGACAACGGCACTAACGGCTCCACGACGCAATCGCCGCCGCGACCGCTGCCGCCGACGCCCACGGCCTCGCCGACCGGTCCGACGACGGCGGAGACGATTGCCAACGGGGTCGGGACGGCGCTCGACGTTCTGGAAATCTTGCGCGCGCGTCGGCAAGCGACTATGGACAATCGCCAAGTGCCGCCGCCGGTTTCGCCCAACGGATTGCCGACGATTGACCCGCCCCCGCCGGCTCCGCGGCGGCCGCTGTTGCGCGGCGTACTTCGCACGATCTTGGAACCACCGCCGCCCGAGCCGACGGCGACGACGGCACCTTCCCCGCGGCCCGTCGCACCTCCCCCGATGCCGAATCCGCCGAGCCGCGACTCGCGCGGCTAAATTCCAAGGTCCAAGCACCAACTTCCAAATCAGGCATGCGCTTGGTCGTGCGGTGATTCAGGTTCAATCCCGCTTGGAATTTGGTTCTTGGTCATTCCGCCCGACAGGGCGGCCCTACACGCCCCCTACGCCCGGCGTTATACTGGCAGGCTCTTGATTTTCCGCAATTCCCGCCGGTTGAGACGCTGCGAAGATGGCTAACGCATTTGATCCGTATCGTGAAGCGCTTGTCGTGGAAACCAAGACGATTTGGCCCGCCGAGTTTGCCGGCTTGTCGCTCGTCGAGAAGGGGCAGATCGAGGCGAAGTTGCACGCCGCTCCGAAAGACGCCGCCGACTTGGATTACACGCGCCTGCACACCGGCTTCTGCCGCGACATCACGGTGACCGACGCCGACGTCGCCCGCGTGAAGTAATAGACGATGGGTGCCACTGTCGGCTTGCCCGGCAGTGTCTTTCGATCGCACTGCCGGACTAGCCGGCAGCGGCACACTTGCAAGACACCCTTCCCCCTTCCGCCTTCTCATGAGCCTTCCTCAACGCACCGTGCACGTCGCGCTCGGCGAGCGCAGCTACGCGATTGAAATCGGCACGGGCAACCTGCGCGACGCCGGTCGCTTCCTCATGACGCGGCGCAAGGTTTCGCATTCGGTGATCATCACCGACGCCAACGTCGAGAACCGGCACGCCATGAACGTGGCCGAGAGCCTGAGCGACGCAGACATGCTCGTCGACTTGCTCGTCGTCGATCCGGGCGAGGCGTCGAAGTGCGCCGAGGTGCTCGAAGGGCTGTGGAATAAACTGCTCGATCTCGGAGCCGACCGGCGCACGGTGATCACGGCCGTCGGCGGCGGCGTCATCGGCGACTTGGCCGGCTTCGTCGCCGCGAGCTACGGCCGCGGGCTCCCCTTCCTACAAGTTCCGACCACGCTCTTGGCGCAGGTCGATAGCTCCGTCGGCGGTAAGGTCGGCATCAATCTGGAAGGGGCGAAGAATATGGTCGGCGCCTTCTGGCAGCCGATCGGCGTCGTCATCGATACGGCCGTGCTGGATACGCTCCCCCTGCGCGAATACCGCTCGGGGCTGGCCGAAGTCGTGAAGTACGGCGTGATTCTCGATGCCGAGTTCTTCGCCTATTTGGAACAAAACATCGACGGTCTGCTCGACCGCGACCCGGTCGTATTGCGCGAAATCGTCGCCCAAAGTTGCGCGCTCAAGGCGCAAGTAGTCAGCAAAGACGAGCGGGAAGAAACCGGACTGCGGGCCGTGCTCAACTACGGCCACACGTTCTGCCACGCGTTTGAAACCCTGACGAACTACAACACGCTGCTACACGGCGAGGCCGTTTCTATCGGCATGATGTGCGCCGCGCGGTTGGCCGAACGCCTGGGACGAATCGACGGCGAATTGGTCGACCGCCAACACAAACTCCTCATCGCGCTAGGTCTGCCGATCGACGTGCCGGAGCTCGATCACGAGGAAGTTCTTCGCGTGATGGCTCGAGATAAGAAGGTCGAACACGGCAAGCTCCGCTTCGTCCTCCCGAGCAAACTCGGCCACGTGGAACTCGTCGGCAACGTCGCGCCGGACGATGTCCGCGCGGCGATGTTGTAACGCCGCGACTGCGTCGCGGAATTACCAATGACCAAACACCAAATTCCAATCTAGCGGGAGAATTAAATGATCGGATGACGCTCCAGCGCTCATTGGGTCATTTGTGCTTGTTCACTGTTGGAACTTGGTGCTTGGTCATTGGAATTTACCGGCTTATGCCGGTCACACACACTTGTTCCGCAGCGTTCCCAGTTTCTCGATTTCTACTTCCGCCGTGTCGCCCAGTTTGAGAAACACCGGCGGTTTGCGGGCCATGCCCACGCCCGGCGGCGTGCCGGTGAAAATGATGTCGCCCGGCACCAGCGTGCAGACCTGCGAGATGTAGGCGATCAGTTCGTCGATCTTAAAGATCAGCTGCGTCGTGCTGGAGTCTTGCAGCGTCTGGCCGTTGAGGCGCAGGCGAATCCCGAGATTGTTCGGATCGCCGGCCTCGTCGGGAGTCGTGAGCGTCGGGCCGTAGGGAGCGAACGTGTCGAACGTTTTGCCGAGCAGCCATTGCTTGCCCGGCTTGTTAAGTTGCCAATCGCGGGCCGAGACGTCGTGGCCCGGGCAGTATCCGGCAACGTGTTCGAGCACCTTCTCCTTCGGAATATCTTTCCCCCCCTTGCCGATGACGACGACAAGTTCCGCTTCGTAGTCGACCTGCGCGCTCTGCTTCGGCAGCACGATCACGTCGTCGTGCGCACAGACGGCCGTCGGGAACTTGCAGAAGAACACCGGCTCCGGCGGCGGCTCGACGCCGCTCTCGCGGGCATGGTCGGCGTAGTTGAGCCCGACGCAAATCACTTTCTGCGGATCGGGAATCGGCGCAAGAATACGGAGGTCGCCGCTTAGCGGCGTACCCTTCTTTACGGCCGCGGCGGCCTTGGCCATTCCGGCGGCCCCGAGCGCAACCAGTTCCTTGAGCGTAACCGGCAGCGAAGGGTCGGCCGCGTTGACGTCGACGTAGCGGCCGTCGACAAGTGCGGCGGCGCGCGAACCGTTGCCGGACGAATAGCTGATGAACTTCACGCGAAAGGCTCCGTGGGGAGATTCGCCGGTAGCCCGTAGACGACCGCCGGCGTTGATTTATTAGTCGTTCGAAAAGCGACCGCCATTGAACCTGCGGGGGCCTAGCCGGGCAAGGGGGTCGGTCGTAACGAGTTTGCCGCATACACCGAACAAAACGGCGACTAATGCCGGCAAGGGCGTAGGAATTTCCCGTGCGGTTTGCCCCACTCACCAATGCGAACTAGGTTTCGGTAGCACCTTTTGCTCTGCGCCGGAATTGTTTAACGATGGACCATCGCACCAAGCCACACTCGCCTTCGTCTCACGGGACGGCGGTCGTCGACGCGCTCAACGTCGCGACGGAGGGGCGTTTGGCCGAGCTTTCCACGCTTGTCGACGATCTCTCGACCGAAGCGCTCAACGCGCCCGCGCCGTCGATCGTCGACTCGTATGAAACGGAAAGCAGCTTGGTGCAGGCGCGGCTCGGCATCGCCTCGAGCCTTTACACGGCGCTCCGCTGGAAGCACGAACCGACGGCTCAACATTGCTTGCGGACGGCTCTCTGCTGCTCCGGCTGGGCCGAGCTGATGGACCTGCCGCCGGTGATGCGCGACGAGCTTGAACTCGCGGCGCTGCTGCACGACATCGGCAAGATCGGCGTGCTCGATTCGATTCTCTGCAAGCCCGGCCCTTTGAGCGCCCAAGAAGCGGCGATCATGGATTGCCACTGGCTCATGGGCGAACAAGTCCTGCGCGGCTCTTCGGCCTCGCCCGGCGTACTCGATATCGTGCGCTATTCACGCGGTTGGTTCGACGGCAAGCGCGGCCACTGCGATCGGCATGGCGACGACCTGCCGCTCGGCGCGCGGATGCTCGCCGTCGCCGACGCCTTCGACTCGATGACGACCGATCACATTTTCCGTCGCGCGATGTCGACGCAGCGGGCCTTCGACGAGCTCTTCCGCTGTGCCGGAACGCAATTTGATCCGGATCTCGTCGCGATCTTCAGCAAGCTCTTCGAACGCGACCCGATGGCGATGCAGTCGGCCGCGGCACGGCGCTGGATCGGCGAGCTCAGTCCGCAATTCATCGAACAACAATGGCGCCGCGGCGAAGTCGGCGCCGCCGCTCCGATCCCGACCCTCGACTCGCTCTTCCAGCAGCGGCTCATCGAATCGATGCACGACGCCGTGATCTTCGTCGACGCCCATCGTAAGGTGCTCCGGTGGAACGAAGGGGCCGAACGTCTGACGGGCCTCTCCGGCTGCGGCATTCTCTCGCGCAATTTCATTCCGTCGCTGATCGGCATGAGCGACGAACGGCAGAGGCCGATCGCCGATAAAGATTGTCCGCTGGCGCAAGCGGCGGCCGGCGGAGTGCAATGGATGCGGCGCCTCCATGTGAACGGACGCGGCGGTAAGATCGTCGCCGTCGATGCTCAGGCCGTGCCGGTGGTCGATTCCGACGGCGTGGTCGTCGGCGTCACGCTCCTAATGCACGACGTCTCCGAAGAAATCACGCTCGAAGAGCGTTGCCAAAACCTGCACGACATGGCGACGCGCGACCCGCTCACGCAAGTCGCCAACCGGGCGGAGTTTGATCGCGTGCAGGCCGAGTTCGTCAAAGCGCATCGCGAGACGAAGCGGCCGTGCGCTCTGATCATGACGGACATCGACCGCTTCAAGACGATCAACGATACCTACGGACACCAAGCCGGCGACGAGGTGATCAAATCGATCGCTCACTTGCTGCAAACGTTCTGCCGCGCCGGCGACCTCGTGGCCCGTTACGGCGGTGAAGAGTTCGTGTTGCTGTGCGCCGATTGCGACAATGCCACCGGCGCCAAGCGTGCCGAGGAAATTCGAGTCGCCTTCGGCATGGTGCGTCACACTTCGCTCGGCCAACGCTGCGTCACGGCGAGCTTCGGCGTCACGGAAGTCCAGCCCGGCGATACGCCGGAAACGATGCTTCGTCGCGCCGATCGCGCGCTGATCACGGCCAAAGAGACCGGCCGTAATCGCGTCGTGCAGCTCGGCGTCGGCGGCGACGCCGCGGCGGGGGAAGACAAGCACATCACGGCGACCTCGAAGAAGCGCCTCGCGGGCAACATGCTGCTGAAGCGCGAAATGACCAGTGATTCGCCCCTCGAACGCAATATCGAGAAGCTGAAGGGCTTCGTCGCCGATCATCACGCCGAAATCACGCTCACGGATCGCAACCGCGTGCAGCTGCGCATCGGCGGCGATCGCGGCGGACCGCTCTTCAAGCGTCAAAGCGATCGGACGATTCGCCTGATTATCGACTTGGCGTTCCATGAAGAATCGTACGCGCCGGAAAACAACCCGCGGGCCATGTTCAAGCGAACCCGCATCGCGACGATGATCAGCCCGGTAAAGTCGCGCGAACGTCGCACGGCCGCGGCCATGGAACGAGCCCGACAGTTGGTCGCCAGCTTGCGATCGTATTTGATGGCAACCGACGTCGACGGCGTAGAAGCCGTGGCCGAGGAAGAAGGGGGCCTCTGGCACAGCATCCGTAGCCTCTTCCGCGGCGCTCCGCCCGCAAACGCCGCAGCGCAAGAAGCCGAACACTAAAAGTACGCCGTGCCGCGTTCTTCGTTCAGGGCTTCGCGAATTTCGGTTGAGCGCAAACCTGGCTGACCATTCTTTAACCTCGCTTTCGTCGAGGGCCGCGGATCTATCCGCGGGACACCGTCGAGCCGCTTGCGGCGGAACTGAATTCGGCGATAATTCAGCCGGATTGGCGATTGCCCGCCAGTTCTTAAGTCTCCGGTTCTCAAGTTTCCAAGTGCCAATTGTTCGGTCGCCGCGCGGCCGGGAGAGTTCTCGCCATGTCTTACACGTTGCCCCCCTTGCCGTACGCCTTCAACGCTCTCGAACCGCACATTGATGCGAAGACGATGGAGATTCACCACGGCAAGCACCATCAGACCTACATTACGAACCTGAACAACGCGATCCAAGGAACGGATCTCGGCAACCAATCGATCGAAGCGCTCGTCGCCGGAATCGAGAAGGTGCCGGAAAACATCCGCACGGTCGTCCGCAACAACGGCGGCGGCCACGCCAACCACTCGCTCTTCTGGACGATCATGGGCCCCGGCGCCGGCGGCGAACCGAGCGGTCCTTTGGCCGACGCGATCACCAGCGATGTCGGCGGCTTCGCAAAGTTTAAGGAAGACTTCACCAAGGCGGCCCTCACGCGCTTCGGCAGCGGTTGGGCTTGGCTGAGCGTCAACAAAGACGGCAAGCTCGTCGTCGAAAGCACACCGAACCAAGACAGCCCGCTGATGCACGGCAACACGCCGATCTTGGGACTCGACGTTTGGGAACACGCCTACTACTTGAACTATCAGAACCGTCGTCCCGACTATGTCGGCGCGTTCTTTAATGTCGTGAATTGGAAAGCCGTCGCCGAGCGCTACGCCGCTGCGAAGAAGTAAGCTTCGTCGGCACGAATCAACGTTCACAGCGAGCCCGGGGATGAAGATCCTCGGGCTCGTTTTTTTTCTATTCGCGCACTTCTCCTTTGCAATATTTACAAACGCGGCGCTCATTTCATTTTTTGCGCGGCACATTAAAAACTGGTATTGACCGGTCGCGCGCTCCTGCTAATATCCCGCCCCACCACGACGAGGCAGTTTCGTAATCCTTCGCTGTTCCACGGCGAAATTGCAATTCGGCCGAACTCGCGGTTCACATCCAACCATTTCTCGGGCGACGGGCACGGATGCTCGGCCGCCGAGACACTTCAGGTTCGTCGAGATCATTTTCTCGCTCCTACATGTGCGGCACGAAGTGCGCGACAGGGTCGTCGCGGCTTCGGCTCTCTGCACGAGCGAGGCATTTGCGGAAGGACGCATCAAGCCATGCGAGCGTATCCTGCGCGTTTCGTGATTTTCTGTCTGCTCACGTCGTGCTCCTTAGGTTGCACGTCGAGCGGTACCCGTTGGCCGAAAATGTGGCCGTTCTCCACGGCCAAGAACGCCACGCCGCCGGGCAGCACTTATTCCAGCACCCCGCCGACCGGACTCGCAAACGCGACGCCCGGCGCAGCGGGCGGACCGGCTCTGCCGTCGGCGGGAGCAACACCGTCGCCGCTGGCCAACAGCTATGCCCCGGCCGGTGCGACGCCGGGCGCCGGCCCCAACGCCAATCCGTACGCAATGGCTTCACGGCCGACGACGCCGGGCGCCGGAATGCCGGGCGCTACGACGCCGAACCCGTACGGCGCAACACCTGCTTCGTACGGTGCCATGGCTCCCGGCGCCTCGACGCCTAACCCCTACGGCGCCACGCCCACTGCGGGCAGCATGCCTGTGAACAAAGAACCCTACGGCGCCGCGACGATGGGCTACGGTGCTTCGGCTCCGAATCCCTACGCCGCCGGTGCTCAAGGGGGCGCGGCATCCGCGCCCGGCACGCCGCCGAGCGGCATGTACAACCCGAACAACTACGGTGCTACGGCCCGTCCGTCGGGTGCTCCGCCCGCCGGAGGCGCAGCCTCACCCTACGCCGCCACGACTGCCGGCGGCCCCGCGGCTGCCACGATGACCAATCCGTATGCTTCGGCACCAGGCGGAGCCGTGCCTGCCGCATACAACGCCGCCCTTCCTCCGGGAGCGGCCGGTGCACAACCGTCTGCTGCGGGCGCCGCACCGAGCGGCTACCTCAACGGTGTTCGCAACTCCGCGGGCAGCGAAGCTTCCGGCGCTGCGGCGGGACGCTACCCGAGCAGCTACGGCACTCCCGCGGCCACCGGCGCAAGCTACAACGGTGCGAGCGCTACGCCCACCTCGGGTTGGGGCGGCGTGAACGCTCCGGCCAACACCTCGGGGGGCGCAACGGGCAGCGGCGCTTACAACGCTCCGCTCAACACCTCGGGCTCCGCCACTGCGTCGACCGCGGCGCGTTCGAGCAATAATCCTTCGTACGGCACTCCGGCCGCCAGCCCGCTCATGGCTCCGGGCGCTCCGCCGCTCCAAGGCGCATCGGCGTCTGCCGCCGGCGGCTTCCGACCCGGCAGCACCGCCGCCACGCCGGCAGGCTACGGACCGATGGCATCCGCCGCGCCGGCTTCGGCGGGCGCTCTGCCGCAATCCGCGACGAGCCGCTACGCCGTTCCGGCCGTTTCGCCGGCCGGTCAACAAGGCCCGGGCACCGTCTACCCGACGACCAACACCACGGCTCCGGCCGGTGCCTATCCGCCGGCGACCGGCGGCTATCCGGCTGCCGGTGCTCCCGGCGGCAGCTACGTTCGCTAAATAAAGATCACTCGCGATCTCTCTCCCACGTTGACCCGCGTTCGCAAGAACCGCGGGTCAACGTGTTTTTATGCGCACCCGGCGAAACTGATCAACGTCTGTAGGGAACGCCCTCCGTGGCGTTCCGCCGCTTCACCGGAAGCTCTCCTTCACCAGCCGTCGAAAGTCCCCAATGTTCCGCACCGCATGCACGCCCGTCTTAAACTCCGCAAACTTCGGCAGAAACTTCGCGTAGTAACAAGCCGTGCGGGCCAAGCGGCGCAGCGCCACTTGGTTGCCGTATAAATGGAACTCTGCTTCCACGAGCTCCAACATCGCCCGCCCGCGCTCTTGGGCACTCGGCGACTTCGGCATCGCCGCGCCGTGCCGCAAGGCCCGGCATTCCGCAAATAGCCAAGGATTCCCGAGGCAACCGCGCCCGATACCCACGCCGTCGGCGCCCGACTCTTTCAGATATTGCACTGCATCAGCCGCCGCGCGCACGCCGCCGCTGCCGAAGATCGGAATGGTCGCCAGCTCCTTCACCCGCGGAATCACGCTCCAATCCGGTCCGCCGACATACGCCTGCTGCACGCTTCGGCAATGCACCTCGACGGCCGCCGCGCCTGCTTGCTCGGCACGAGCGGCAACCTCCGGCGCGGTTTCCGTCGCGCCGTCCGGTCCGGTGCGAATCTTCAACGTCGTCGGGATGTTCACCGCCTGCACGACTGCCGCGGTAATGCGTTCCACGGCCGGCGGATCGGCCAAGAGCGCGCCTCCCTCGCCCCGATTCACCAGCCGGCGGATCGGGCACTCGAAGTTCAAATCGACGGCGTCGAACCCCTGCTCTTCGACAACCCGCGCCGCTTCGGCCATCACGCTCGGATCGGCCCCGCTGATCTGTCCGACCCGCGGCGACTCCGCCGCGTTCGTAAACAGCAGCCGCAAGGCGCGACGATCGCGCGCCGCCACGTCGGCCGCATCCACGCGCTCCGTGCAAACGAGCGCCGCCCCATGCCGCTTCATCTGCAAGCGAAACGGGTAGTTGGTGTGCTCCTCCATCGGAGCGAGCAGAAAGGGACCGGCAACGGACACACGAGCGATTTTCATGGAGCGATTGTATACTGGCGCCGTCGCTTGCCCGCACCCCCTCCGCCGCCGCTCCCATGCCCACGCCGCGCGATTCCAAACTTTGCACCGCTGCCGAAGCCGTGGCCTTGGTGCGCGACGGCGCCGTCGTCGCCAGCGGCGGCTTCGTCGGCGCAGGGCATGCCGAAGCGCTCACCGTCGCGCTGGAAAAACGCTTCCTCGCAACCGCGGCCCCGCGCGGGCTCACGCTCCTCTACGCCGCCGGCCAAGGCGACGGTCGCGGCCGCGGCGTCGATCATCTCGGCCATGAAGGCCTACTGCACCGCGTGATCGGCGGCCATTGGGGCCTCGCCTGTAAGCTCGGTCGTCTGGCACTCGAAGGAAAGATCGAAGCCTACAACTACCCGCAGGGAGTCGTCTGCCAACTCTTTCGCGACCTCGCCGCCGGCCGGCCCGGCTGCATCACGCATATCGGGCTGGGCACCTACATCGACCCGCTGCAATGCGGCGGCCGACTCAACGACCGCACGCCCGACGGCATGGTCCAACGCATCGAGCTTGGCGGCCGTACGTGGCTCTGGTACCAAGCTCCGGCGATCGACGTCGGGCTCATCCGCGCCACGGCGGCCGATCCGTTCGGCAACTTGCTCACCGACGACGAAGCGCTCATCGGCGAAATTCTGCCGATCGCGCAAGCGGCCCGCAACAACGGCGGCATCGTGCTCGCGCAAGTGAAACGCTTGGTCGACACGCCCGCCCCGCCGCAGCAAGTGCGCGTGCCGGGCATCTTCGTCGACCGGATCGTCGTGGCAGAACAGCACGAACATGAGCAGACGTTCGCCGAAGCGATGAACTACGACTACTGCCGCGCGCCGGACCTCATCGACGACGGCAGCGCCATGACCACGGCGAAAGCCTCGCTCGCCGCGATGCCCGCCGAGCGGCGGATCATCGCCTTACGCGCCTGCGACGAAATCCCGGCCGGCGCGATCTGCAACCTGGGCATCGGCATGCCCGAGGGCATTGCGGAAGCGGCTGCGGCGCGGGGCTTGCTTGAGAGCGCCACGCTCACCGTCGAAAGCGGCCCGATCGGCGGTCGCCCCGCGGGAGGATTAAGCTTCGGGGCAAGCCGCCGACCGCAGGCGATCATCGACCAGCCGTCGCAGTTCGATTTCTACGACGGCCGCGGCCTCGACTTCGCGGCTCTCGGCGCGGCCGAAATCGACTCGGCGGGCAACGTGAACGTCGCGAAGTTCGGCACCCGCTTCGCCGGCGTCGGCGGCTTCGTCAACATCTCGCAGACCGCGCGCAGGCTCGTCTTCTGCGGCACGTTCACCGCCGACGGACTGGAAACAACCGTGGAATCCGGCCGCTTGCGCATCGTGCGCGAAGGGGGCGTCCGGAAGTTCGTCGCGGCCGTGCAGCTCATTGCCTTTAGCGCGGCCCGCAGTCGCGAGGTCGGTCAAGAAGTCCTCTACGTCACGGAGCGCGCCGTCTTCCGCCTCACGCCCGGAGGCTTAGAGCTCACGGAACTCGCCCCCGGCGCCGACCTCCGCCGCGACGTGCTGGACCAAATGGCGTTCGAGCCGATCGTGCGCGCCGTGAAACCGATGCGAAGCGAACTGTTTGCAAAGTAGTCCGCCACTCCGTGGCGGAAACGAGCGATACATACATTTACCGATAGCCATCGCCCACGATAACGCAAACCACAATTCCGCCGCGGAGCGGCGGACTACTATGGTCTTCGAACTCTTCGACCCCGACGAGCCGGTAGACATCACAACGAGACGGCTTCCGCATTGGTTCCAGCCTGGCGCAGTTTGCTTCGTAACCTTCCGAACCGCCGATTCGATGCCGCGCGAAGTATTATCCGACTGGTTGCGCGCTCGCGACGAATGGCTACGTCGCCACGGAATTGATGCGGCAAATCGTGATTGGGAAGCTCGGCTTCAGAGTCTTCCCATCGCAGAGCGCCGCGAATTCAGTCGGAACTACTCAGAACAGTTTCATGCCGTCCTCGACCAAGGGCACGGCGAGTGCGTTTTGCGTCGACCCGATCTGGCGGAAATTGTCGCGACGAGCCTAAGACACTTCGACGGCGATCGTTACGATCTCGGCGATTTCGTCATTATGCCGAATCACGTGCACTTGCTCGTCGCGATGCACGGAGATACGACGATCGACGAGCAGTGCAAGTCATGGAAGAAATTCTCGGCCGCAAAAATAAACGCGGCACTCAACCGACGCGGTCACTTCTGGCAAGCGGAGGCGTTCGACCATCTCATTCGCTCGCCGGAACAATTCAAATACTTGCGCAGGTACATCGCCGAGAATCCGATAAAGGCGAGACTAAAAGAGGGCGACTATTTCCATCGCAAAGCATAGTAGTCCGCCACTCCGTGGCGGAAACGAGCGCACTTAATCGATTCCTATAGACATCGCCCACGACAATGCAAACCGTTTTTCCGCCGCGGAGCGGCGGACTACTTTACGGTACATACAAATACTTGCCGCCCGTCTCGCGGGCGATCGTTTGCAGCGTTACTTCGCCGGCCGTGCTTTCGAAGCCGATCGTGTGGATCGGGATGCGCTTCTTGTCGTCCGGCTGCGCGCCGAGGATCTTACGCACCACTTCCGGATTGAACTCCCCGTCGGTCAAGAGAAAGATCGCGTCCGGCTTCAGCTTTAAAGCCAAGTAGACCCCGTCCCACGGCTCGGTGCTTCCCATCGGCACCGCTCCGGTGATCCATTGCATCGTTTTCTTCAACTGCGGGCTCGTCGCCTCGACGAGCTTTCGCTCCGGCATCGCAAACGTTTGATGATTGAAAAACGTGATGAAATATTTTTGCTTGTGCCCGAGCTCGCTCACGGCCCGCAAGAGTTCGGCCCGGCAGCGCAAATAGCGATTGTTGATTCCCATGCTGCCGGAAGTGTCGACCACGAAGGCGAACGAACGTCCTTCGGCCTTTACGCCGAAGAAGGTCGCCTCCTTCTTCATCTCGCCGACTTCGCCGAGCATGTCGTTGCCGTAGGCGCGATCGATGCCGAAGCCGGTACCGCCGGAATTCGTGGTTTGCGCCGCGTTGGGCGTAAGCGCGGCGACTTGAACGCCGCCGACCAGTTCGCCGCCGCGACCGCCTGAAGCACCGGCGCTCCCTGAGCCGCTGCCGGTGCTGCGCCCGTCGCTGCGGAAGCTCGGCTTATCGGCTTCGAGCGCCGTGATCACCGGCGGCTCAACCTTATCGAGCAGTTTCTGCACGGGGACGGAAACCTCGAGCGGCGGCGTCTGCTGCGGCGGCGTAATCTTGGCGTCCAGCAGCACGACCCCCAGCGTCACGAGCGCCACGCAATGCGTCACACCCGAGAGCGAGCCGGCCGTGAGCGCGTAGCGAATGTGCCAGAGCCAAGCACCCAGCCCCAGGGAACTGAGCGTCCTGCGCCGCGCCAGGGGTTCATCGTGAGAAGTGATGAGCACCGGAGCCGGTGGGGCGACGGAAGCTTCATACACCACTTCCGCGACATACACCGGCGGGCTCGGCTTCGCGGCCTGCTTCTGCACAGTTTGCGCGGGAACAGGATGAGCGGGCACCGGATGCACAGGCTCCGACTGCACTTGAGCGGCCGGAACCGCGCCGGCCTGGACCGCCGGCGATGACGCGACATGCGTCGCGGCCACGCGCAGATCGGAAGTGGTCGAAGCAATCGACACGATCGAGAGAATCTCCCGGCGCAATAAGCTACACCGCAACGTGACCAAGCCGACCAGCGGCGTGTTCGCGTCGCGACGGACCCGCCCCTTATTCTATACGATCGTCCGGCGGCGGCGTCACGGTTTGATTTTCGCCGCATTTGGTGCGTTTGTCGCCGGCCCCGAGAGAGAATTCATTTCCACTCGGTAGGGCGCAGCCGTCCAAATCGCTATTTTCCGCTCATTATCCCGCCCGGCGGCCAAGGCGAGCCCGTCGGGACGAAACGCCAGCGGCGCGGTGTACCCGTCTAAAGTGGCATGCACCTGCCCCGAAGACACGTCCCAAAGTTTCACTTCGCCCGAGGTCTGCAACCAGCGCCCGCCGGACGCCGAAGCGAGAATCCGTCCGTCGGGACTGAACGCGAGCGCGTACACGCCGCGACTATGGCCGCGCAAGGTGTAGCGTACGGCTCGCGTGTCGACGTCCCATAACGTGACGTTCCCGGCGTCGTCGCCGCCTGCGAGTGTTTTGCCGTCGGGCGCAAACGCGAGCGACACGATATCCTGACCGGGCGCTACGAGCGTCGCCACGAACTTTCCTTGTCCGTCCCACAACTTCACCGTTCGATCGCGTGCCGACGTCGCAAGCAGATAGGTCGGTTCGACCACCTCTCCTTTCGCACGAACGGGATCACGGTCGCGCGTTCGGATCGCGGCGACGGCATGAATCGATCCGGCATGAGCGACGAAATCGAATCCGTCCGATCGGCGAACATGCCCGGCCGCGTCGGCGGAGAAGATCTCGTGCTCCGCCACCGCTACGTCTTGCACCCAAGCTGCTTGAGACCAACTACGAACTTCCTTTCCCTTCTTCAGATCCCAGAAACGCACTGTATTATCTTCTGCGCCGCTCAGGAGCTGGTCTTCGCCGAAGAATCTCAACACGCGCACCGCCGCGCCATGTCCGACAAGTTTACGAGTTTGCGACGTCTCGGCGTCCGGCCAAAGATCCTGAATGCGAATCACGCCGTCGGCGCCGGCGTTTGCCAAGAGGCGGCCGCTCGGCGAGTAGGCCGTTGCGAAGGTTTTGAACTCGTCTCCCTCAATGAGTTGCGGATAGCGCACGCCCGGCACGTCCCAATACTTGGCCGTGCGATCTTCCGATACGCTCACCAAGCCGGCGCCGTCGACCGTGAAAGCCAGTCCTGTGATACGCGCAAGATGCCCGCGATACTCGGCCGTCACCTCGCCCGTGGCCGGGCGGACGACGCGCACCAGTCCTTCCGCCGTGGCGTAGGCCAAGTACGCCCCGTCGCGACGGATCACCGCCGTGCGCGCGAATCCTTCGGGAAGATCGAGCAAGCGCGAGGTGCGGCGCTCGCCAAGGTTCCAAAGTTCCAAGCGGCCGGTCGCGCCGTCGACGCCGAGCAGTTGCTTGCCGTCGGCCGTGAAACTGAGCGACGTCGGGCCGGCCCCCTTGCCGATTTCTTGGGCCGTCGTCGTCCCCTCGATCGAATCGACGAAGCGCACGATGCCGCCGGTGAGACCGAGCACCAACGTCTGGTCGTCGGGCGAGGCGGCGAGTGAAAGGATTTCGCCGGCCTCGGCGACTTGCCACGACGTGATCGCCGCGCCGGTCGGGTCCCAAATGCGCAAGCGACCGTCGGCCGACGCCGTGGCGAGCCAACGTCCGCCGTTGAAGAACGTGAGTGCGGTAATTTCCTCGGCGTGGCCGACGAGCTCCCGCGGCGCGCTTCCTGCCGCAAGGTTCCAAAGTCGGGCCGAGCCGTCGGCATAAGCGGCGGCCAGGCGCGAGCCGTCGGGATTGAGGGCGACGAGCGCGGCATCGCTGGTGACGACCGGAACCGTACCGACCGTCGCATCGTCGGCCAAGTTCCAGCGCCGCACGGTGTCGTCGAGCCCGGCGGTAATGAGCAAGGTCGGTCCGCCGGCAACCGGCTGCGTGCAGACGACCGCGCCGATCGGCCCGGTGTGGCCGAGGAACGTGCGCCGATCTTGCGAAGCGCGCCGAACTAGATAACCCCAGGCGAAATCACGCCGCTCCGGCGGGCAACGCGACACGTCGTTCAAGAGCGCCAGCGCCTGATGCGGCGCGCGTTGCAACAACGCCTCGGCCTGATTGAGCTGCATCGTGAACAGGCTACGATCGAGCTGCTCGACCCGCGTTTCCAAGTCGCTCGCTTGTCGCGCGATCTGCGTTTCCTGCGACTTCGATTGATCGAGCGCCTCGCGCAGCCGGACGTTGTACCACGCTCCGCCGATACCTAAGGCGACGAGCGCGGCCGCGGCCGTGGCCAAGGCGGCGGCGAGCCCGCGATGCCGGCCCGCCCACTTCCAGAGCCGTTCGACGGCGTGGATCGGCCGCGCGGCGATCGGCTCGCCGGCGAGAAACCGGCGCAAATCGTCGGCCAGCGCGGCGGCTGTGGCGTAACGCCGGGCCGGATCGCGCTCCAAGCACTTCAAGCAAATCGTCGCAGCGTCGCGCGGCACGCTCGGCGCGAGGGTGCGCGGCGACGGCGGATCGTAGTCCCTCGTTTGGCGCAGCGTATCGAGCGGAGTGGCCCCGATGTGCGGCGGCCGGCCCGTGAGCAGTTCGTAGAACACCGCGCCGAGACCATACAAATCGGCGGCCGGTGCGGCCGAGGCCGGATTATCGATCCGCTCCGGCGCCAAATAGCCGGGCGTGCCGGCGAGCGCGACGCTCGAAAGGTGCGCCGTGTCGGGCTGGGGTTCTTCGTCGAGCTCCGCGCTATTTCGAGCACTGTGATTTCGAGCACCGTGCGGCGCGGCGGCGGCTTCGAGATCGGCGGCGCTCCGCGGTAGTCGGGCCAAACCGAAATCGGCGATCTTCGGCGTGCCGTCGGGCGCAAGCAAGATATTGGCCGGCGTCAGGTCGCAATGCACGATGCCGGCCTTGTGCGCAACGTCGAGCGCTTCGGCGACGCGCCGCACAAGCTCGGCCGCTTCGCGCGCCGGCCGCGGTCGCCCTTGCAGCGCCTGTTGCAACGAGCCCCCTTCGACGAACTCAAACGCCGCGAAGTGCCGGCCGTCGGACGTTTCGCCGAGTTCATACAGTTGCACGATGCCCTGATGCCCGAGCGCCGCAACGGAGCGCACTTCGGCGCGAAACCGCTCGGCGGAAGTTCGTTCCGTCGGGTCGGCAGATTGCTGATCGCCGCGCGCCGACCCATGCAAGACTTTTACGGCCGCCAAGCGCCCCAGTGCGCCATGCGTCGCGAGGTAAACGGTGCCCATACCGCCGCGCCCGAGCCGACGGAGCACGTGATACGCGCCGAATTCTTGCGGCGCGTCCGCTGCGGCGGAGCCTGCCTTCGTGGCGGCCGCCCCCAGCAATCCGGCCGGCTTCGGCGTCGCTTGTTCCCCGTCGCCATTGAGGAGCCGATGGATATCGAGCTGCCGTCGCAACGGCCCGACCCACTGCGGGAAGCGGACCAGAAACGCCTCGGCCTGCGGTTGCTCGCCTGCCTCTTCGCGGGCCGCGAATTCGGTGTAGATCAATTCGACGGCCGCTTCCGCGTCGGCCGCCAGGGCCGGGAACGATTCGAAGTAGCTCTCGGCCCGAGCCGGTTCGCCGCGGGCCAAGCGGCGCAGCAAATCGGCGCACGCCTCACGCAGCGTGGAAGCATTCGACGGCGGAGAAGTGCTGGGCTGCGTCATTAGGCGGCGTCATAACCTGAAGCTACTTCTATAGTAGCATCGCAAGTCGTGGTAAGATAATGAATGCCGCGAACCGTCCCTTAAGAATTCCCCCAGCGCATGTCTTCGCCGCTCGACGACGAACCCGACTTCTGGCGCCGCCTCCGCGAGGCGGACGAAACGGCGTTGGCGGCGCTCGTCCGCGAGTATGAACCGGAGATCCGCCGGGCCGCCGGCATGCGGCTCGGCCCCCTGCTCCGCCCGCATCTGGATTCGGTCGACCTTGTGCAATCGGTCTACATCACGCTGCTCAAAGGGATTCGGGCCGACAAGTTTCACATCGCCGGGCCGCACGAACTCGTGGCCCTCAGCGCGGAGATCATCCGTCGCAAGGTCGCCCAGGTGTGGAAACGGATGAAGCGCCGCACGGAGCTCAATACGCATCTCACCGGCACGCGCGAAGACGCCGAACATACGGTGGTGAACCGGATGGGAGAGCTCGACCCGACGACCGAAGCCGAGCTGCGCGACGGCGTCGACCGCATTCTCAAGGAATGCGACCCGGCCGACCAACAACTGCTGCAGCTCCGCCTCGAAGGTTTCTCGACGGCCGAAGCGGCCCGCGCGCTCGAGGCCGACCCCGACGTGCTCCGCGTTCGCCTAAGCCGGCTCCGCAAGAAGCTGACGGAACGAGGCATCTTGGCGGAATGGCTGTGACGGAGAGACCGAAGACTGGAGACAGAAGTTGTTTGTTCCAGCGTCTAGCTCTAGCTTCTAGCCTCTTTTACTGACCCCTCACCCCTGGCCCCTCACCCCTTCCTTGCATCTCGACACTACCGAAATCATCGATACCTTCGCCGAAGCGTTTCGCGTGCGTTACGCGCGCGTGATCGTGACGGCGCACGACGACTATTGGCTCGATGCGGCCGTGCGCGCCTTTAGCGGGTATGCGAGTTCGGTGATCGCGTGCGACGCCGAGATCGGCGTCGAGCGGCACCTAACAACGGCCGAAACACCCGACGGCCGCGTCGGTGCCGCGCTGCTGGTCTTCGGGTTCTCCGCCGAGGGGCTCGGCAAGGCCATCGCCAATCGGGCCGGCCAATGCCTAATGACCTGCCCGACCACGGCCGTGTACGACGGGCTGCCCGACGGCGAGGAGCGAATCCCGCTCGGCAAGCATCTGCGCTTCTTCGGCGACGGCTATCAGAAGAGCAAACGCCTGAACGGCCGGCGCTATTGGCGCATCCCGGTGATGGACGGGGAGTTCCTCGTCGAAGAGCGGCTCGGCGTGGCCAAGGGTGTGGCCGGCGGGAACCTCATCATGCAAGGGCGCACGTTCGAAGCGGCGCTCGGCGCCGCACGCCGAGCGGCGGAGTCGCTCGCCGAAATGCCGGGGGTCGTCACGCCGTTTCCCGGCGGCATCGCGCGCAGCGGCAGCAAGGTCGGCTCCATCTACAAAGGGCTCGCCGCTTCCACGGCCGACGCCTACTGCCCGACGCTCCGCGGAAATGTCCCCACGCAGCTTCACCCCGAGGCCCACTACGCCTACGAGATCGTCATCGACGGCATCGACGAGCAGGCGGTCGGCCAAGCGATGGCCACGGCGCTGCGAGCCGCCGTCGGGCCGGACGTGGTCGCCATCGGGGCCGGCAACTACGGCGGCAAGCTGGGGAAGTTTCACTTCCGCCTGCATGAGCTAGCCTAGCGAGCGGCGGGGTTTACCCCCGCCGTCTTCGTTCGGACTTTTCTACCAACCGGCGGGGATGAACCCCGCCGCTCGCCAAAACCTCGGCGCGCAAAAAAAGCCCACAGGTTTCGACGCACAGATGACCTCGGCAGGGCTCAGAAGAAGATTCGCGGCGAATGGGTAGAGACGCCGAAAACCGATAATTGGGAACTGCTGGGAGCCGAGGGTCTGCGAACTCGTCGAAGCTGTGGGCCTTTGGGTAGTGAGCTAACGATCTTCTACCAAGGCAAACTTCGTGCCGTCGACCTGTCGAACTTTCGACAAGTACCGACTTACGCTTCAACGCATTTGATCCCAAAGCTTTAGGCCGATCGTCGAAACAGTTCGCTAACATCGGCGCTTGCCTTTCGGCGCTGATTCTGGTTGAATCGACGGTGTCGAGCGCCGAAAAGTCGTCGTTCAGCGCGGCAAACTAGGGTAAAGGCGGGCATCGTGAATTCCTTACGGAAGGTCCTGCTCTACGCGACGACGCCGCTCGTCATCCTTTACTGCGTCAGCGTTCTCTACTACGTCCAGACAGGCTGGGACCTCGGCGTCCGAGGCCTCTTCGCCGACTCGGCCACGATCCACGACGCCGGCCCCGGCACGGTGATCGGCCGTGCGAACGACGCCGTCGTGGCGGCAGGCCCGGCGCCGCAGAGCGGCGACGTCCTCTATCGCATCGCCGGGCAGCCCGTCCCAAGCGCGTTGCACATTACGCCCCGCCTGATCGAGATCGCCCCGCCCGACCCCAAGCCGGGCCTCGTGCTGCTCGCCAACCCCGACCAGCTCGCCGCGCAACCCCCGTCGACCGTCATCGCCGACATCGACGCGCAACGTTGGGCTCGCGTCGAGTTCTTCAGCGCCCGAGCCAACGCTCCGCAAACGGCTTGGCTCATGGTGAAGCCGAGCTCCTCGGCGGCCGTCTGGCTATCGTTGGCCTGGTTTATCCTGGAGATGGGGATCTTCGCCATCGGTGCGGCGGTCGTTTGGAAGCGCCCCGGCGACGTTTCCGCCGTCCTCTTCTTTCTGCTCTGCACGGTCAACACCGTCACGTTCATGGGGGCCTTCCACTGGCCGAGTCTCATCGGCTCGAAGGCGCTGGCGTATCCGTTCGTCTTCTGCGCGATGCTGCTCGCACCGATGACGCTCCACTTCTTTGCCATGTTCCCGCGCCCGCTCGGGATCATTCGCAACAACCCGCGCCTGTCGACGGTCGCGATTTACCTCGGGCCGGGCGTTTGGATGCTGTATCTCTTCTATCAGATCTGGCGCATCGATCGCCTGTACCTCGAGCCCAGCTCCGTCGGCGAGCTCGCGCCGATGCTCGACACCTTGGCCGGCACGATCTACGGCTATCTCGCGGCCTCGGTCGGCATGTACCTCGTCGGCTTCGGCGTGCTCATCTATCGCTTTCTTCGCGGCCGCACGACGCAAGAGCGTCAACAGGTGCAAGGTCTGCTCGGCGCGGTGATGCTCACGACCGGCCCCGTCGGCTATTTGCTCTGGACCGCGCTGCACGACCGTGCGGAGTTTGCCTTCGGCCCGATGCCGAAGCTTATGGTGTATGTCACCAGTCTCATGTTCACGGCCGCTTACGGCCTGAGCATTACGCGCTACAAGCTCATGCAGGTGGGCCGCGTCGTGAACCGCGGCATTCTCTACGTCGGCATCAGCTCCGTGGCCACGGTGCTCTTTTGCGCAATGGTCGGCCTGGCGACGGCGCTCGTCGGCGAATTCTATTTCCAATGGGAGAACGCGCTGGCCGCCGGACTCACGGCCATGGCGATCGTCGTGTGCCTCGGGTGGATTCGCGACCGATTCCAAAAATCGCTCGACCGGAGTTTCTACCGCGAAAAATATCGGCTCGATAAGGCGGTCCGCCAACTCGGCGCGGCGGTCGAGCGGCTCGTCGCTCCGGCCCAGCTCGCGCGGCAACTCCTCCAAGGAGCGCGCGACACGATCGGCGCGGATCGCGGCATCGTCTACCTGCGCGACGAGGAAACCCAACTCTTCCTCGCGGCCGATCGCATCGCCTGGCCCGGCGCTCCGGAACAACTACAGCCCGACCATCCGCTGATTTCCGAGCTCTCGATCTCCGGCACGCTTAAGCGCACCGCCAGCGGCGCGGGCGCCCGAGCGCTGCACGCCTTCGGCGCAGGGCTCGGCTACCTGCTCGAAGTGGAAGGCACGGTGATCGGCGCGGCCTTCTTCGGCCCGCGCGACGACGGCGATCCCTACACGCCCGAAGATCAAAACTTCGTGAGCACGCTGGCCCGCACCACGACGCTCGCCTTAAGCACGGCCCAAGGGCATCGCACCATTCTTTCGCTCAAAGGGGAACTGCAAACCAAGGTCGATAAGATCTCCGAGCAACAGCGCCGCATCATGTATCTGCAAGGCGAACTGCTCAGCCGGGGAGACAACGTCGACCTCCGCCCCGACGCCGCGGCCGAACCGACGACGCGCAAAGAGCGCGAGAGCGCGCCGTGGCGCAGCGAAATCCTCGGCTCCAGCGCCGCCGTGCGCGATCTGCTCGAAAAAGCCGCGAAGGTCGCGGCGAGCCAAGCCTCGGTCTTGGTGCGCGGCGAAAGCGGCACCGGCAAAGAGCTGCTGGCCCGAGCCATCCATCGCCATAGCCCGCGCGCGGAGAAACCGTTCGTCACGGTGCACTGCGCCGCTCTCTCGAGCAGCTTGTTGGAAAGCGAACTCTTCGGCCACGTGAAGGGCTCGTTCACCGGGGCCGATCGCGACAAGGCCGGCCGGTTCGAGCTGGCCGACGGCGGCACGCTCTTCCTCGACGAAATCGGCGACATCAGCCTGGAAACGCAAACCAAGCTGCTCCGCGTCTTGCAGCAGCGCACGTTCGAGCGCGTCGGCGGCGTGCAAACCCTTAGCGTCGACGTGCGCCTCGTCGCCGCCACGCACCAAAACCTCGAAGAGCTCATTCGCCAAGGGCGCTTTCGCGAAGACCTCTACTACCGGCTCAATGTCATCAGCTTGCGCTGCCCGGCATTGCGCGAACGGCCGGAAGATATCTTCGAACTCTCCCTTCACTTCCTCCGCAGCTACGCCAACCAACTCGGCAAGACGCCGACCCGCATCGACGAAGACGCGCTGGAAGTGCTGATGAACTATGCCTGGCCCGGCAATATCCGCCAACTCGAAAACGCGATCGAACGGGCCGTCGTGCTCGCCGAAACGGAAACGATCCACGTCGACGACTTGCCGCCGGAGATCGTATCGGCCGTGCCGCAAACGGCCGCCGCCGTGCCGACCAATCGCCTCACCGGTCGACGCGAAACGATCGGTACCGGACGCTTGCTGCGCTCGAGCGTCGTTGAGACGGTCGTCGCCGCGCCGGCGGGCCTAGCCGACGAACTCGACCATCTCGAACGGGAACGGCTCAGCGAGGCGCTGGTCCGCGCCTCGGGCAACAAAGCCGAAGCGGCCCGCGCCTTGGGCATTCCCCGCAGCACGCTCTTCAGCAAGCTCCGCAAATACGGTTTGGATTAACAAGTTAGTTCGCAAGTTCGCAGGTGATAATTTGACAACCGCGCGGAACTCTTTTTACGATCGAACGTCATGAAAGCGACGCTCATGAAACTTGGGGCGATCACCGGCGCCGTGGCGCTCGTGGTCGTGTATCTCCTCATGCAGTCGGGCAAGCGCTCGTTCGAGGAAGCGGCGCCGCCGCTTCCGCCGAAGCCGGCCGATCGCCCAAACGCCGACCTAACGCCGCCGGTCGACCCGCGCTCCGGCCCCGTGTTCGCACTGCCCGCTGCGCGCACCTCGCCGACCGCCGGCACGCCGACGACCGCGGCCGATCTGCCGCCGGTCGAGCTGCCGGTGCAAGTCGCCCCGCAAAGCAAACCGCTCGATCCGCGCATTCTGCCGGCGACGTCGAATGCCCCGATCAACATCGTCGCACCCACTCCGCTGGGAACCGGCTCGGCGATGGTACCGGGCTCCACTACCGCCGGCCCCACGGCACCAAGCCTGACTGTTCCGGCGACCGGAGCCCTGCCCGCTTTGGGCGCCGGCCCGACCGCGCCGACGCTGCCGCCGACAACCACGCTCGGCGTCCCCAAGATCCAATCGGGCCCGCTCACCATTAGCACGCAACCGACGACGAACGCCGGCCTCGCCTTGCCGCAGATCGGGCCGGGCGCGCACAACTCCACACAAGCGTCGCCGCTCATCAAGTCGCAGACGCTCACGATTCCGGGCCAAACCGCGCCGCAACCGATGCCGACCGGACCGCAACTACAACTCGGCACCGGCGGCCCGCGCATCGGCCCGCAATCGCCGATCCTCCCCGGCACGCCGAGTTCCGGCCCCCCGTCGCCGCTCAGCTTGCCGAAGTAACGGGCCATCGCGCCGCCGCCGAGTCGGCCATCACGCTGCAACAACTCGAACGCCAACGGCGTTCCACAGCAAAGCCCAGGGTCGCGGCGGTGCCGCGCACCCTGGGTCCGCAAGAGTACCACCAATCTCCCTCCGCAACCCTGAAAGGGGTTGCACAGCAGGCAACTCAATCCGTCGCCTCGGTGGATCCTGGTCAAATCTGTGGAACCCTTTCAGGGTTCCGATCATGGTTGCTGATTCGTCATCATCCCAGGGTGCGCGGAATACCGCGACCCTGGGCTCTGCCGTGAAACCGCTTCGCGGTTTTAACCGATATCGCTGGTGCATAAATCAAGGCTCGTTTTGGGCCGGCCAAATCTGGGAACTCGTCTGATATAATGCCGGGCGATTGTGGAACTACCGTGCTTGGTTCTTCGTGCTTTTTGCTTGGTTGGGGGCACTGCGGCGATGCCGTGCGGTGCTCGACGGCTCACGGAGTGTGCCTGCAACTTTGCAGACTTACGTCGACGCGCCGGACCGGCACTGCGCAGATAACTCGATCTATCTGCGCACAACCCCAAAACCCACAAGGGGTGCGCAGATAACAAGAGTTATCTGCGCAGTGCCCAGCGGGAAAATTGACGTAAGTGGCAGAAAAGGCGCTAGGCGTTAGAAGCTAGGCGCTAGGACAAAATCGACAACGTAGGTACGTCGAACATTGCAGAACGCACATTCCCCCGGAGACGAGCTCCGGGGCTAAATAAGACTTTTGATTCACGACTCCGAACTCACCCCTCGCCCCTGACCCCTCACCCCTCAGAACCATGCAACCCGTATTGATCGCCGGAAAGTGGCGGGCCGCCGATGCCGCCGGAAGTTTTCAAGCCGCCAACCCGCAGACGGGGGCGACCTTGCCCGACGTCTATCCGACGAGCGCTTGGACCGATTGCGACGCCGCCCTCACGGCCGCCGCCGCCGCGTTTCAAACGCTCCGGACCTTGCCGCGGACGAAGATCGCCGGCTTCCTGCGCGACTTCGCGGCCCGCATCGAGGCGAACGTGGAGCCGCTCGCGGCAATGGCTAACGCCGAGACCGGCTACCCTGTGAAGCCGCGCTTGGCAGAAGTCGAGCTGCCGCGCACGACCAATCAACTGCGCGCGGCCGCCGCGGCGTGTGAAGAGGAATCGTGGACGCGCCCGACGATCGACACGAAGCTCGACATTCGGGCACGTTACGAAGCGCTCGGGCCGGTCGCCGTGTTTGGGCCGAACAACTTTCCGTTTGCGTTCGGCAGCTGCAGCGGCGGCGACTTCGCGGCGGCCATTGCGGCCGGCTGTCCGGTGATCGCGAAAGCCAACACGTCGCATCCCGGCACGACACGGCTCTTCGCCGAGCTTGCGCAACTGTCGGCCGACGCAGCCGGCCTGCCGACGGGAATGGTGCAGTTGATCTATCGCACGTCGCACACCGACGGCGAACGCTTGGTGAGCGATCCGCGCTTGGCGGCCATCGCGTACACCGGTAGCCGGAGCGCAGGGCTGAAGCTCAAAGCGGCCGCCGATGCGGTGGGCAAGCCGATCTACGTGGAACTTTCGAGCGTGAATCCGCTGGTGATTCTGCCGGGCGCACTCAAAGAGCGCGGCGAGAAGCTGGTGGATGAGTTCCTCACAAGCGCGCTGATGGGAACCGGGCAGTTCTGCACGAACCCTGGCCTCGTCGTGCTGTTGGCCGGCGCGGAGTGCGAGACGTTTCTCGCGGCGGTCGGCAAGCGCTATGAAGCCGCGCCGGTCGGTGCGCTGCTATCCAAAAGCGTGGCCGAGTCGTTGGCGCGCGGCGTCGACGTGCTGGAGCAGGCCGGCGCGAAAGTGCTCGCCGGCGGCAAGCCTTCCGATGCGGCCGGGTTTCGTCACTCGAATACGTTGCTAAGAGCCACGGCGAAGCAATTCATCGCCGCGCCGCACGTGTTGCAAACGGAGTGTTTCGGCAATGCCTCGCTGGCCGTGGTGTGCGAGAGCGTCGACGAGTTGCTCGGCGTATTGAAGAGCCTAGAAGGAAACCTGACCGGCTGCGTGTATAGCGACACGGCCGGCAGCGACGACGCGACCTACGACAAGATTGTGCCTGCGCTGCGCGAGCGCGTGGGGCGCTTGCTCAACGACAAGATGCCGACCGGCGTGGCGGTGTCGGCCGCGATGAATCACGGCGGGCCGTTTCCGGCGACGGGGCATCCCGGCTTCACGGCCGTCGGTATTCCCACGGCCATCGACCGCTTCGCGATGTGGGCCTGTTACGACAACGTGCGCGAAGCCCGCCTGCCGGAGGCGCTGAAGAACAAGAACCCGACGGGGAAACTGTGGCGCTCGATTGATGGAAGATGGACGCAGGAGTAGCTAGAAGCTGGTTGCTAGTAGCTAGTTGGGGAAGGCGAGCGTCGAAGCGTAAGCCCGACGTGTCCGGGAATGCGGGCGATTGCAAATTGAGAATTGCAAATTGCAAATTGCAAATTGGGCGGGCGCGGTACGAGTTAGCGAGGGTTGCAACAGACACGTCGGCCTCACGGCTCGACGCTCGCCTGCCGTCCTAGCTACCAGCTACTAGCAACTAGCTACTCTCCTAATACGCTCCCTTGCGGCTGATCACCGAGAGCGGAGTGCGGGCCAGGAGTTTGAGGTCGGTGAGCAGCGATTGGTTTTCGACGTACCACAGGTCCATGCGGACCCAATCTTCGAAGCCGATCTCGCTGCGACCGCTCACTTGCCAGAGGCACGTCAGGCCGGGAACGACCGAGAGCCGGCCGAGTTGCCACGGTTCGTACTTCATGACTTCCGAAGCGATCGGCGGGCGCGGGCCGACGAGCGTCATGTGGCCGGCGAGCACGCTGAAGAGTTGCGGAGTTTCGTCGATGCTCGTCGAGCGAAGAAGGCGGCCGAGTCGCGTGACGCGCGGGTCGCGGCGGTTTTTGAAGATCGGGCCGTCGTGTTCGTTGCGCACCTGATTCTGTAGCGCGAGTGCGTCGAGCCGCATCGTGCGAAACTTGTACATGGGGAAGAGCTTGCCGCAGAGACCGACGCGCTCTTGGCGAAACAGCGGATTGCCGCGCGTGGTGAAGCAGAGAACGACGAACGTCGCGACCATCACCGGCGCCAAGAGGGCGAGCACGGCCAACGCGCCGACGATGTCGACGGCCCGCTTCATAAAGCGATAGACCGGCGAAAGGTTGCCGGCGCGGGCAGTGAGCGGAGCGCCCGTTTCAAGCCAAGCCGAGAAGTTGGGAGTCGGGCGACCGCCGATCCACGTATCTGTGGTGACGACGGACAGGGGCAGTGTCGGGCTCGACGCCGGTCGAGGCATCGAGGCGACATTGTCGACGGGCTTCAACGTCGACGGGTGGGCTTGGTGGAGTCGCTTCATGGTGGACTTTTCCGGTGGTGCGTTCGGTGCGGCCTGCCCGAGCGTACCGAAGTGAAAAGCAAAGCCGGTGCCGGGGGGGTCGCAGAGACTGCGCGGTAAGGTCTGTGATACGCGGAAGTCGTTGCCGTTCGGCGAGTTGCGCGGCGGCAGGGCGAGCGATGAACGGAGTTCGCGACGCGGCGGCGGCGTTGCCGTTCGGCATCATGCCTGTTGCCCTCAGGCATCATGAACCCATGCAACACCACGCGGCGGGAAGGCGTAGCAAAAAGGCGGGTCGTATCACCTGCGCCGGGTCGTGCCGAGGGAAGTCGCAGAGGAGGGGCGTGCCGGCTACGCGGGTCGTGCGCGTTATTCGCCGGCAGTGCAATTCAGGGAACTTTGCGGGAGCCCGACGACGATTGAAGGATGCAGACGGAGTCCTGCCCGAGCGCGCTATAACGCGCGGCACGACTTTGTCCGACGGAACGATACGGATGCGAGCTGTTCGACGCCGCGGGCGTCGGCCTTGTGCGTGGTGGGAAAGGAGATCCCGGTGAGGAAGTTTTTCTTCTCTCTGACGTTGGTGGTCTGCGCGGCCGGTTTCGCGAGCGACGCGACGGCCCAATACTATCAACAGCAAGCGCAACAGGCGACCGCGGCGATGCCCGGCCGTTACGCTCACGCTTCGCAAGCACACTACGCTCCCGCCCAGCGCGGCTACGGCGTGCAACCGGCTACGGTGGCGATGCGCCCCGGCACGACGACCTACGCGGCCGCTCCGGTGTCGTCGGGCTTCAAGCCCGTCAATCCGCCGTCGGCGGCGACGCAACGCGTGCTCATGGCCAGTCGCACGCAACCGACTCCGGCTCCGGCGGCGGGAGTGAGCGGTGGCGGGGCGCGTCCGAGCGTTCCCGCAGCGGCCCCGCAGCAATACTGGAACTCGAGCGTCAACTCGTTGCCCTGGGATCAATCGAACGGCGCGGCTTACGGCGCCTCGGCTCCCGGCGGCATGCAGGGAACTCCGGCTCCGCAAGCTGATCCGAACATGAGCAGCTACGGAGGCCAGCCGGGCGGATTCTCCGGCGGCGGCGGCGAGTGCTGCAACAACGGCGGCGCCTGCAACACCGGCCACTGCGGTATCCCGTGCGGCATTCCCTGCGGCATCGGCTGCTGCTGCTTGAGCAGCGCCTGCGGTTGCATCGGCCAGTGCTGCTGCGGACTCGGCAACCACTGCTTGCTGCGATCGACCGGCGACCTCGTGCAACACATGCCGCACTTCGGCACGACGCACGGCTACTACTACTTCCGTCCGTACCACGTGATGCACGTCTTCTCGCAACAAGAGTTGGCAACGCGTTGGAACGGCGATCCGCGGAACCCGTACGATAACACGATGTTCCAAAACGTGTATCAACAGTTGGGCGTGGATGCCGCGACGGTCAAGGCTCGAGCCGAAGCCGATGCAAAGGCCGCCGCGGCGGCGAAGGCCAACGGCACGACCACTCAAGAGTACGTGGTACCGACGCCGGTTCCCAACTACCCGGGCATGCCGCAATATGTGCCGGGCCAAGACGGCGTTCCGCAAGGGATGATGCCTCAAGGCGCCATGCCGCAGGGCATGATGCCGCAAGGTCCGATCCCGCAGGGTTCCGTGCCGGTGCCGATGCCGAACCCGGCCGTCGAATACGTGCCGAACCGGTAACGGCCCTTCGCTAACGATTCAGGCCTTGCGATCCGCTAGACTACACTGCAAGCCCTCGGCGCACCGTCGCCGAGGGCTTGTGTTGTTGAAGTCTTCGCACCCGAACGAATCCTCGCACGCATGAACCCCGCGCAGATCATCGCGAAGAAGCGCGACGGCGATACGCTCTCGCCGGCCGAATTGCAACGCCTCGTCGAAGGCTACGCCGCCGGCGCGGTGCCCGACTATCAGATGGCCGCCTGGCCATGGCCGTGTATCTGCGCGGGATGACCGACGAAGAAACGGCCGTGCTTACCGAAGCGATGCTTGCGAGCGGTGCAACGCTTGCGTGGCCGCAGGGTCTGCAGGTCGTCGACAAACACTCGACCGGCGGTATCGGCGACAAGACCTCGCTCATCCTCGCGCCGCTCTTGGCTTGCTGCGATCTCACCGTGCCGATGATTTCCGGCCGAGGTCTGGGGGCGACGGGGGGAACGCTCGATAAGCTCGAAGCCATCCCGGGCTTTCGCACCAATCTTTCGCTCGACGAAATCCGCGCCGTGGCATCGAGCGTCGGCTGCGTGATCACGGGGGCCACGGCCGATCTCGTGCCGGCCGATCGAAAACTTTACGCCCTGCGCGACGTAACCGCCACGGTCGCCTCGATTCCTTTGATTACCGCCAGCATCATGAGCAAGAAGTTGGCCGAAGGACTCGACGCCCTGGTACTCGACGTCAAGTTCGGCAGCGGCGCGTTCATGAAAACGGTCGACGACGCCCGACGTCTGGCGCAGTCGATGGTCGCCGTCGGCAAGCGCATGGGAGTGAAGACCACGGCGCTGCTGACCGATATGAACCAACCGCTCGGACGGATGGCGGGCAACGGCGTGGAGGTCGACGAATCGATCGAAGTGTTGCAAGGCGCAGGCCCTGCCGACTTGGTCGAGCTCACGTTGGAACTCGGCGCCGAATTGCTCACGGCCGCGGGAACTTTCGCAACGCGCGAAGCCGCCCTCGCCGAGCAACGCGCGCTGGTGGCCGACGGCCGGGCCTTGGCGAAGTTTCGCGAGATGGTGGAGGCGCAAGGAGGGGATCTCGACGTCCCGCGCGCTCGGGCCGGCGAAGTCCTGGTCTCGGCCGCGCATGCCGGCTATATCGCGGCCATCGATACCGAAGCGCTGGGTTGGGCAGTGATCGAACTCGGCGGCGGTCGGAAAGTGCTCAGCGACAAAATCGATCCGGCTGTCGGTTTTGAAATACTCGCACGGCTGGGGCAGAAGGTCGACGCGGGCGAGCCGATCCTGCGCCTGTTTGCGCAACCAGGATCTGCCGCACATACCGCCGCGGCCGTCGTGCGAAAGGCAATCAAGATTTCTGACGCATCTCCGCAGGCGCATCCGTTGATTTTAGAACGCATCGTATAGAAAGCGGCGGGCGGGCTTCGTTGCATTCGCCACACTACCCAAAGCCCACACTACCCAAAGCAACGTGAATCTAGGGCCGGCCAAGACTCAGGTTGACCCTCGATTTTTGCACCGATACGATACGTGGTGGTGAAGCAACGCAGAGTCGCCGTCTTGAACGAGAACCGTCGGCCATGCACGTACGACGCGGCCCGCAAATGGTCGAGGTCTTCGCTCCGGCGAAATTGAACCTCTTTCTCGAAGTGCTCGGCAAGCGCGCGGACGGGTTTCACGAAATCGAAACCGTGATGACGCGGGTGTCGCTCTACGACACGTTGACGCTCGCCGACGACCCCGGCGGCGCATTCTCGCTGGAAAACGACCTAAGCGCCGACTCGCTTCCGCCGGCAGGCCACGCGGCGGCCGCCGAGCGCACGCTCCCCACCGGTTCGGCGAATATCGTCGTGCGGGCCTTGGAAGCGTTGCGCGAGGCCGCAGGCGTGGAGCACGGGGCGCGCGTGCGACTCGTGAAACGCATTCCGATGGCTGCCGGCATGGCGGGAGGCTCAACCGACGCCGCCGCGGCGCTCGTGGCCGCGAACATCGCTTGGCGGCTCGATTGGTCGCGCACCCGGCTGGCGGAAATCGCGGCGACGCTCGGGAGCGACATTCCCTATTTTTTCACGCCCGGCCCGGCGCTTTGCCGCGGACGAGGGGAACAGGTCGAACCTCTTTCCGGCTGCGGCGTCCTGCACTTCGCAGTGATTGCCCCACCTGAGGGATTATCGACCGCGGCCGTTTATCGCGCTTGCCGGCCTTCGGAGAAGCCCCGGCGCGCCGTCGAACTGATCCAGGCTTGGCAGAGCGGGAATTGCGATGAAGTGGGGCGATTGTTTCACAATCGATTGCAGGACGCCGCGGAAGGCATCTCCCCCTGGATCAACCGCCTGGCGCGCGAATTGCATCAACTGGACTGCTTGGGACATCGGATGAGCGGCAGCGGCACCAGTTACTTCGCCCTGTGCCGGTCGGCGACGCATGCCCGCAGCATGGCGGCAACGCTTCGCGGGCGCGGGCTCGGACGAACCATGGCACTCATGACGACACCGAATTAGAAGTTTGGCAGGAAGCAGCACTACGACGGATCACGCAGCGATAGATTGGGGCGACGCTAGGGAGAGAAGCAGCCATGGAAATCACCGAGGTGCGCATCAAGTTGATGGAGGAGTCGGGCGAGCGCCTGCAAGCCTTCTGCTCCATCACGTTCGATCATTGCTTCGTCATTCGCGATCTGAAGATCATCGGCGGCGCGAATGGTTCGTTCGTAGCCATGCCGAGCCGGCGGCTGACCGCGCATTGCCATCAATGCGGCTCGAAGAATCATCTCAAAGCCGGCTACTGCAACCAATGCGGAGCGCGGTTGCGCGGCGAATCGATTCGCGAGGACGACGGCCGTGCGAAGCTCTACGCCGATATCGCGCATCCGATCAATCAGGCTTGTCGCGATATGATTCAGCAAAAAGTCATAGAGGCGTTTCAGCACGAGCAGGAGCGCGCGAAGCTGCCGGGCTACGTTTCCAGCTACGACGATTTCGACGACGATGTGGCGCCGATGCCGCGCCGCAAACACCATGGTGACCATGGTCGCGGCCACGGCGAGCGCGAAGGGCACATTCGAAAGATGCCGCCTGTTTCGCCGCCGCATTCGCCGCCGCCGGCCGCCGCGCAAAGTTCACCGACCTCGGAATCGAAGCCGGCGGAGCAAAGCAAAGTCGAACCCGCCGCGCCGGACCTTCCCGCGCCGCATACGAATCCGCATGCGCCCGCCTCGCGCACGCCGGGCGAAGCGCCGAAGCGCGGCTTCGGCGAAGGGCTTGTCTAGCGCACGGTGTGCCGCGGCGCGACGGCACAATCGCTTCCTACGGAACGAGCAGGCCGCGGAAATGCCGCGCAAACGGTCGTTAGGGCGCTTCTTTTCTCCGCAATTTCGCCGGTTCGACGGATTCCCGGCCGTCGCCCTTGGCGGTCGGTCGGGCGGCAGGATAGCATGGCAAGTTTGAAGGTGCGGGAGTCTCGGCAACTACTGCGACTCCAAAAACAACCTGACTCCGCCGACCACGTTTTCGCCTCCCGCACCGACCGTTCATGCTCGAAGCGATCACCAGTAAAACCATGGAGGCCGTCTCGAGGGCGTTGCTCGTCGGGTTCGCGCGCTTTATTTCCGGCGCGAGCGTGCGGTATATCAACTGCCAGCCCGACACCAACCAGCGGATTTACTTCGCGAATCACACGAGCCACCTCGACGCTCTGGTGATCTGGTCGCTGCTGCCTCACGACGTGCGGATGCTGACGCGCCCCGTGGCGGCCCGCGATTATTGGGAGCGCGGTCGCCTGAAGCCGTACTTGGCGAAACACGTGTTCGGCGCGATGCTCATCGACCGCCAGAACATCAAGGTGCATCAAAGTCCCGTCGATTTAATGCTGCGCGAAATCGGCGATCGGTATTCGATTATCGTGTTTCCCGAAGGGCATCGAAACACGGGCTCGGAAATCGACGAGTTTAAAAGCGGGCTTTACTACTTGGCAAAGAAGCGACCGGACCTAGAACTAGTGCCGGTTCATATTGATAATCTGAACCGGGTACTGCCGCGCGGCGAGTTCCTACCGGTGCCGCTCTTGAGTTGCGTGACGTTCGGCCCGCCGATTTGGCTCGAGGCCGGCGAACCGAAGGTGGAGTTTTTAAAGAAGGCCCGCGAGGCCGTGCGAAAGTTGAAAGATGTGTGACGTGTTTGTTTACGATGGCGCCCGGTGACAAGCACCGGGGCTCAGTAAGATGATGACTAACTTGTTTTACCTAGCGCTTAGCGCCTAACGCCTGTTTTCATGGACTCCTTCGACTTACCGACGTTCTGGATCTTCACGACGTTGCTGATGGTGCTTACCGCGGCGACCGTGGTCGGGCAGATGCTGCGCCGCCAGACCGAACTCGGCGTCAACCCGGCGGTGGTCGAGCAGTTCAACTTGCGAGTCCGCTCGTGGTGGATGCTCACGGCCATGTTGGCCGTCGGCTTCTTGCTCGGGCCGAGCGTCACCGTCGCGCTGTTCGGCGGCCTATCGTTTTGGGCCTTGCGCGAATTTATCACGCTCACGCCCACGCGCATCGCCGACCATCGCACGCTGTTCTGGGTCTTCTTCGTCTTCACCCCGCTGCAGTTTTATCTCGTGGCGACCGGCCAGTACGAGGTCTACAGCATCCTTATTCCGGTGTACGCGTTTCTCTTTATCCCGGCGCGCATCGCGCTGGCCGGCGACTTCAAACGCTACCTCGAGCGCTGCACGACGATTCAAACCGGCTTGATGATTTGCGTCTATTGCCTCAGCTACGCCCCGGCCCTGCAAAGCATTCCGCTCAAGGATGCCCAGCCGGTTCGGCTGTTGCTGTTCTTCTTTATTATCGTGGCCCTGTCCGACGCGTTTCACTACGCGTGCGAAAAGCTCTTGGGCAAGCATCTCATCGCGCCGGCCATCAGCCAGAACAAGACCTGGGAAGGCTTTCTCGGCGGGCTCGGCTGCGCGAGTCTCGCAGGCATGGCTCTATATTGGGCCAGCCCTTTCCGTGCGCCTCAAGCCGCGATGATGGCGGCGCTCATTTCCGCGATGGGCTACTGCGGCGGCCTCACAATGTCGGCCATCAAACGCGATCGCGGCGTGAAGGATTACGGCACGCTCTTAGTCGGCCACTCCGGCGTACTCGACCGAATCGACTCGATTTGCTTCGCCGCGCCGGTGTTTTACCACGCGACGAAGTACTTGGTTACCCAAGGTTTGACGTAGTGGGGACAAATGCTGAATGACTGAGTGCTGAATGCTGAATAGCGGACGAAATCTGCGTCTGCGGTTCAGCATTCAGTTATTCAGCATTCGGCATTCGTCGTCTACCGCCTCAGCGGTGCCGACGAATATCCGACGATCGGCGGTTCGGCCGGCTTCGACCATTCGAGCACGATCTGACCCGGCGTTTGCGGCGGTTGCGGGCGGCTGGCGCTCGTTTGCACAGGGCCGCTCTGCGATGTCGCACTGTGCACGCCGCTCGAGAGAGCCGAGTGCGCCGTACCTGTTGAGGCGCTTTGCGACGCAGCCGCGAACGGATCGACCGGCGGAGCGCCGTTGTTCGGTACCGTGCCTGCCGGCGGCGCGCCTGCCGACGTTGGGCCGAGTTGCACCGGCACCATCGTTCCGGCGGCCATGGCGCCGTTGGGCGCCGCGTGGTGTACAAGGTTCGGCGTCGGTCGCGAGCGCTTACGTCCCTCGGCCGAATTGGTCCATTGGAAGAGCGGGACCTGCGATTCCGGGCCGTTGTTCGGGGCCGAGTTGCTCGCCATCGCGTTGAGCGGCGGCGTCGGCAAGTTCGGCGCGGCCGGGGCGAGCGAGCCCGGTGCCGGCGCCGAGGCGTCGGCGGTCGCCGAGGTCAGCAAGATCGCCGGATCGCCGGCCGGAGCAGGTTGCAGCGGGCGGCTGCCGGAGCGCACCCAATCGAGCCATGTGTTTTGCAGTTGGGCTAGGTCGGCATAGCCGTAGTGTTTGCTCACGGCCGCGGTCCAATCTTCATCTTGCATGCCGTCGGCCAGGAATTGCAGATACTTCGCCTTCCCGCCTTGGCTGATGAAGTAGGTCGCCAGCGAGTGCCCCTGCGCGTAAAGCGGCAGGACGTCGGCCGGATATTCCTTCATGGCAAACATCGAGCTGAAGGCGATCCCGCGGCCCGTCTTGAGGAACTGAATCAGCATCTGCTGCTGCTTGGTGCGCTCGCTGACGTGCTCGACCGTGGTGCAAGCCCCTTCGTCGGCCCAGCGCGGAACCGGCTGGCGAAAGTGGCTGGCGAAGATCGTATGCGTCACTTCGTGCGGGAGCACGGAGTCGATGATCCGCTCGTGCGAACCTTGAATCGTCATGGTCCAACCGAAGACTTCGCCGCGATCGAAGACGAAGCTCGTCGCTCCGCCGGCCCCGAGGTTGCGGCCGACTTGCACCGTGATCGGGCAGGGCTGGCCCCACGGCGGCAACGGCCGGCCGAGCCATTCGGTCGCGAGTTCTTCGCGATAACGTTCGGCGGCATCGCCGACGTCTTTCGCCACGGCCGCGTTGGGCGCGTTGACGATGAAGTTTTGCGTACGGTAACTGGCCCCCAGCAACACCGGCAGCACGGCGACCAGCGCCGCGCACAACTTACGAGCTTCCATGCTCTACTCTCCGCAGTGCGATTTCGTTCGGCGACGGCGAGAAGAATTCCATTCTTCGCGACGCACCGGGCCGTTTGGTCGGCCGCCATTTCGATGCAAACTTCGCGCCGGCCTGAGGGCCACTCTCCTGCCGTGCGCGACCTTCTGCTTTCCGAACCGCCTCGTGCGGCGCGACGAAGTTTCGTCGTGCACGCGAGTTTGTGCAGCTTGCGACGCGTGGTCGCTCGCTCGCCGACTTCGCCGAAAACTTTTCGACAAGTCGCTCACCTTCGCGCGGCGGTCGGCCGCTCGATGTAAGACTTGCAAAAAATACTCGACAAGCCGCGAACGACCTAGAGCGATTTGAAGGAAAGACAGGAGGCAATTGCGGCGGGAAGACGTCGGATGAACGAGATGTCATTTAGCCCCGGTGCTTGTCACCGGAAGAACCCGCCGCCTATTTTCCGGACGCGCAACGCAATCGCTACCACTCTCTGCGGTAACTACGGCTTTCCGCTTACGACGCTTCAGCCCGCCGCGCCGCGCGTCGCCAGCAACGCCAGCAACCCCTCGTTGGCGCGGGGAAATTCATACGCCGACAGTTCTCCGGGAGCGACCCAGCGATAGCCGTCCGGCGTCGGCGCGTGTTCATCGACGAGCGCGCAGGCGAAGAAATGCAGATGCACGCGGTCGTGATCGTACTGCTGCACGATCTCGGGATATGGCGCGCCGACGAACACGTCGAGCCCGGTCTCTTCGCGCATCTCCCGCCGCGCGGCTTCGGCCGGAGTTTCGCCGGCCTCCACTTTGCCGCCGGGAAACTCCCACAAGCCGGCGAGCGCCACACCCTCAGGCCTGCGCCCGATGAGAAACTTGCCGCGATGCTCCAAGACGGCGACGGCGATGGGAGTAGGCATAGGACGCCGCATGAAAGTAGGGTGGGTCGAGCACAGCGAGGCCCACGCCGCAATTCTCGTAACTACACCGCGTGGGCCTCGCTGCGCTCGACCCACCCTACGGCTCATTTACTTCCCCATGTCCTTCGCCGCGTCGAGTAGTCGGCCCGGGGAGCCCATGATGTTGTAGCCGCCGTCGAGGTGCAGCAGTTCGCCGGTGATGCCTGCCGAAAGGTCCGACAGCAAGAAGCCGCCGGTCTTGCCGACTTCTTCTTGGTCGATGTTGCGGCTGAGCGGCGACATCATTTCGTAAAGCTTCATCATTTCGTCGACGCCGGCGGCGCTGCCCGCCAAGGTTCGCACCGGACCCGCGCTCACGGCGTTCACGCGGATTCCCTTCGGGCCCAGGTCGTAGGCGAGATACTTCACAATGGAGTCGAGCGCGGCTTTGCAAACGCCCATTACGTTGTAGCCCGGCACCGCCTTCTCGCCGCCGAAGTAGGTGAGCGTGAGAATCGAGGTCCCTTGTTTTCCGCCCTTTTTCGTGGCGCGGTCGTAAGCGTCTTCCTTCAAAACTCCCGACTCGCGGGCTGCGTTGCACACGGCAATCAGGCTGTACGCGCTGATTTCCATCGCGAGGTTGAAGCCGTCGCGGCTGGTTTGAATGGTGTCGACCTTCAGGTCGTCGAGCTTCGCGTAGGCGATGGCGTGCACGAGGAAGTCGATCTGGCCGTATTCGGCCTTGGCGGCGGCCATGATCGCGCGGATGTCGTCGTCCTTTTGCACATCCATCGGACCGAGAATCTTCGCCTTCTCGGGATACTTGTCGGTGCACTTCGAGACGCGCAGACGGTTCTTTTTCTTCTCGTCGTCGGCCCGATCGGGAAGGTGCGAGAAGCCGCAGACGCCCCCTTCATTCATGACGAACTCTGCGATGGCCCAGGCCAACGACCGATCGTTGGCGACGCCGAGGATCAAACCCTTCTTACCATCGAACAAGCCCATGACTGGAGACCTCGAGAGAGTGCGTGCCTGCGAAAAGCGTCCGGAGGTGCGACGCGGATATTTACGACGCCCGAACGTGCGTCGATAAGAATAGCGCTAAATCCCGACCTCTTCAAGGCGGGGCGGCGGCCCGAGCGGGGCGCTACGCGGCGGGCGTGCGGATCATTTCCACGCAAATTCCGCCGACGCGGAGCAATTTGTGCATCCGCGTGAACCACAATTCGCGACTCCATCGCAGGCCTGCGTCTTCGCAAACGCGATGCAATTCGCGGCGATTGTACGTTCGGCAGCACCAGACGCGGCTCGTAAACGCGCCGGCGACGCTGTCTTCCGTGGCCAAGAGCAACATCCGGCCGCCCGGGGCGAGCACGCGCGCCAGCTCCGTCAGGCCGGGGCGCGGGTCGGGCAAGTGCTCCAATACGTAACCGCAGGTAATGCAGTCGAAGCTGCCGTCGGCGAACGGTAAGTGGGCCAAATCGGCCACGAGGTTGCGCGGTACGTCGCTCTGCAAACGGTTGCGAGCCCGGCGCAACATCTCAAACGAAATGTCGAAGCAGGTGACCGAGGCGCCGGAATCGGAGTACTTCAAAAGATGCTTGGCGATCTGCCCGGCGCCGCTGCCGACGTCGAGGATGTTGCGGCATCCGGTGAGGTCGAAGGTGCGCTTACGGAACAAACGTTCGCCCAGCGGGATATGGAGCGAGAGCATGCTCGCGGTGGTGAGCAAGGCGCCTTGGGGGCCGTCGTACTTTTCGCGGACCGCGTTGCGATACTCTTTGTAGCTGACGCGCTTCATCAGCTTGTGTTCGACGATCCGGCTGAAAATGCCCGGCGTGCGAGATCGGCGCGGCTTCGACGTCCCTTGCTTCAAACTCATCCCGAACCCTCACAGACAAATCGCCCACTCGGCCCCCCACCCGGGTCGCTAATAAAGATTTTAGCGCCCTGCCCGCCTTCCGTAGATATACCACTCGACCAGTAGGAGGGCCAGCATGACCAAAAGAAAGGGACGCCACCCCTCCAGTCGGGTCGTCTCCCATTGCTGTTTTCCGGCGATTTCGAACTCACCGATTTTCAGCGCAGGCTGCTCTCCCAAGCCGGTTTGCGACTCGGCGGCATCGAACAAATTCACGCAAAACGTCTGCCGCGGCCGGCCGTCGACTTCGATTCCGTACGGTCCGACGAGCGACGCATCGTAATAGGCAAAGTCGCCGGAATCGGCACGCTTGACCAACGTGGCCGTGCCGTCGGGCGCGACGACGCGAGCTTCGCTCGCCGCCCCTTCGAGGCGAAACCTGTAAGGTCGTCCGGGACGAATACTCGGCGCGGCCGCGCCGCTCCGCGCGCGGCCGAAGTATTGCACGACGTTGAGCACGAACTGCTCGAACCCGGCGCCGTCGACGAGCGGCCAATTCGTCAGCGGCGTGCCGTCGGCCGAGGCCAGCGAAAAGCCGAGCACCAAGTCTTCATAAGCGCCGCGCGGAGCAATCGAGGCCAGCGGACCGCGATCGCTTTCGACGAGCGTTTGCGTGCCGAGCGGCCCGACCGGCGGTACGGCCTCGGCCAAGAGCACTTCGCCCAGCGCCACGTTTTCAAACAGCGGATGGGTCCGCACGACGTCGATAATCTGCGGCAGGTCGATTTTGGCGGCGCTGCGCCAATCGTCTCCCGGCGGCAGCGCGCCGAGGTAGAGCGTCGAACAGGTCGGGCTCGTCGGCGGCCGGCAGTTGTCGAACAGGATCCAATCCCACGCGCCCGCCTCGACCGAGGCCTGATAGTCGCTCGTCTTCAAGAAGCGCGGCGACTCGAAGCGGGCCTTGGTCCAATGCTTCGCTTCGTCCGTGGCTAGCGCCGCTTCCAAATAACGATTGCCCGCGGTGACGACGAGCCCGCGCGTCGTGCGCGGCGGCGCGAGCACGGCCCAGGCGATGTCGTCGGCCGGGAGTACGTCAGCGTGAGGGAGCTTGAGTTGCCAGAGACCGTCGGCGGCATCGGCCACTTGGAAGAGAATATCCTTCTGTTGGCCGGCTTCGAGCGCTACGCGTCGGGCATCGATGAGCCGGTCGCCGATGCGCAGTTCGAGCTCTACGGTGCGCGGCTCAGTGGTGAAGTTGCGCACCTTCGCCAAGGCCTGCGCCGCCGAACTGCCGCTGTTGCTTCGCTCGACGGCGAACCCGAGCACGGCGAGGTTATTCGACGCGGCCTCGCCGACCGGGAGAAATGTCGCGCGGAGTCCCTGCGTCGCGAGGTCGGCCGGCGGCGTGAAGCGGCCGTCGGAGACGATGAACAACTGCGGCATCTCCGGCGCGGCGGGCGCGGCCGCGCCGTCGTCGGCGCCGGTCGTCGTCGCGCCTTGGCGCAAGCAAATACGCAGCGCTTCGTCGAGCGATGTCGGTCGATTGGTCGGCGCGATCTCGCGCACCGCGCGGCGCAGTTGTTCCCGGTTTTCCGTGAAGGCCTGATTGATCCGGGCCTGGTCGGAGAAGCTGACCACCATCGCCGCGTCGCCCGAGCCCATGCGGTCGATGAGCGTGAGGACCCGACGTTTGGCTTCTTCGAGCCGCGACGGCGCGACGTCGGTGGCCGACATGCTCGCCGAATTATCGATGAGGAATACATACCGCCCGCCGCGTAAGACGGAGCCCGACCACGTAGGCCGAACCAGCGCGACGGCGGCCAGGAGCACGGCCAAGAGCTGCAGCAGGAGCAAGATGCTTTTGCGCAGCCGTTGCCAGAGGGCGTTCACGCGATGGTCTTGAATCGTGCGACGCCAGAGAAACGTGCTGGGGACGAGCACCGGCTTGCGACGCACTTTCAAAAAGTAGAACGAGAGAATCGCCGCGGCGGCGACCGCCGGAATGAGCAACTGCCCCCAGGGAATCGGCCCGCCGGTGTTCATCGCCGTGCTCCGTTCATCGCTGGGTTCATCGACGGAGTAGGCCGCGGCGGCGCAGCGTTTCGGAGACGGTCTTCTCGACCGGCGATTGATTGTCGACGAACACGTAGTGTATACCGCGGCGCGTGCAGAACTCCTCCGCTTCGCGCAGGAACGCCTTGAGCGTACGGTCGTATGCCTTCACGAGCGGCTCGCCGACCGTAATCTCCACGGCCTGTTCGTCTTCGGCGTCGATCAGGCGGAGCTCTCCTTCGACGTCGGGCTGAAGTTCTTCGCGGCTCAGCACATGTACGACGTACGTATCGAACCTGCGTGCGGAGAGATAACGCAGAGCCTCTTCGTAGCCTTGCTTATCCATGAGATCGGTAACGAGGACGAGGATGCCCCGGCCCGGATGACGCAGGCCGAAATTGCGCACCCCTTCAAGCAGCGACGCGCGCTCGGTCGGCGCCGGCGCGGCAATATGTTGAAACATGCGCCACGCGTTATGCCGGCCGCGCCAGATAGGGCTCGGCGTCCGAAGCCCCTGCCCCAGGGTCTCGATGCAGACGCGATGCGAACGGATCAGCCCGATGAAGCCGAGGGCCGCGGTGATCTGTCGGGCCGTGTGGAGCTTGGTCGGATCGCCGAAGTCCATCGACGGGCTGTTGTCGACCAACGCATAGAAGTGCAAGTCTTCTTCTTCGAGGAACAACTTCACGAACAACTTATCGAGCCGGGCGACGATGTTCCAATCGACGAACCGCAGGTCGTCCCCCTGCACATAGTTGCGGTAGTCGGCGAATTCGACCGAGCGCCCCTTGCGCGTGCTGCGACGTTCGCCCCGTACGTGCCCCTGAAAGATCTTGCGGCTCACGAAGTCGAGCGCTTCGAGCTTCGCGAGCACATCGGGAGATAGCAGAGCGTCGGGCATGCCGGCGGGCGGAATGGGCGAGTGGTCAGGGGTCAGGAGTGAGCACGAACCCACTGCCGAGATTCTACTCATTAGCCCCCGGCGAGTCGCCGGGGGGAGACGACGTGGCATCTTTGCACAACAAAACTATTTACGCCGACGTCGCACACGTTTCCGGCGTGGCAACGTCGATGGCCCCCGGCGGCTCGCCGGGGGCTAAATAGTTTTCACGCCGTGGTGCGAACCCTAACAGCCCGTACTTGATGCGGCGGAGGAACTGGTGCACTTTGTGGCGTGCCCGACTGCGGCGCCGCGGGTTGACGAGCGTCAGTTGGTCGGTCGGCGTGGGAACTGCTCGCCAGTGGGCTTTGTACGGTTCGTCGCCGCGGAGCAAGTCGTAGCAGGCGAGCCCTTCGTCGATGGCCTGACGTATGACCGCGATCCCCGCCAGCCGGCCCGGCTCTTCTTCCAGCCGGTCGGGATCGATGCCCGACTGGTACCCGTAGAGCGTGTCGCCGGCAAGCAGATGGTATTCGGCGGCGAGCGGCGTGCCGTCGAGCTCGAGCCACTGGAGCCGCAGGGCGCCGCGGGCGAGGAACGTGCGGGCCATCTCTTCGTGAAAGGCTTCGAAGCACGAGGAAACAAAGCAGCCGACATCTCCCAAGCTCTTGCGCCGGCGTTGATGCAGTTCGACGAAGATCGGCCAAGCGAGCGCGAACTCGTCGGCCGTGCGCACGGTGTGCCAACGCGCGCGGGGCGTGTCGAGCACGTTGCGCTCGAGCCGGCGCAGTTGCTTCCGGTGCGACTTCGAGAGCGTCGCCAAGTATTCGTCGTACGTCGCCGGAAGGGCCACCTTCCAACAGGCGGGGCCGCGGCGACGTTCGAGCGGCGCGCCGCGCGATTGCAATTCTTCCACGAGTGCGGCCAGGGCCGCGTCGTCGATGGTGCAGCCGTCGAGGTCGAGCCGGTCCCACTCGTTGCGCATTTCCATGCTGAGAAAGTCGGCGACGGCCGCGGCGACTTCCTCCATGCAATCCGGCGCGACGAGCAACGTTTGATAATCGGAGCAGACTTCGCCGGTGCCGAGTTGCTTGAGGATGTTGCCCCACAGCGGCGAGCGATCGATGAACCACGGCGCGATACCGACGACTTCGCCCGCGCGCTCGACGACCAGTACGCAAAGTTCGCGCCGCGGGCGCCGGCCGGGATGCGGCTCGCCATAGTATTCCCACCACGGCATCAGCCACTCCGGCGCGCGAAACGGCACGTCGCCCGCCAGCGCCGACCAAGCGGCAGTAAGCGGGCGCAGTGCAGCGAGCGTGCGGATGCGCGTGACGGTGAATGGAGGCATGTGCGAATATTGCTTTTTCGAGAGGAAAGGCAAGCGCGGGCGGAGTAATCGGCGTGATTGATACAGACGGGAGAAAGGGGCCAGGGGCCAGGGGTCAGAAGGAGAGGCGATCGGCGTGGGGCGCTAAGCGCTCGTCGAGAAGGAGGCCTTGCCGCCACGGGTGACGTACGTTTTTACGTCCGTTACTGACCCCTGACCCCTGGCCCCTCACCCCTTCCTTGGAAGATCTCCTCCTCATTCTCGCGCCGGCGGGCCTCGTTTGCGGGGTGCTCTTGATGCTGCGCGGTTCGTTGATCGCCGCGGCGCTCTTGGTGCTCCTGAGCGCTTGTTGCTTCGGCTATGAGCTTGTGCATTTCGACGTCGGTCCGCTGCCGATGACCATCGATCGGCTCGCGCTCGGGCTCGTGATCGCCACGTACGTTTGGCAGCGAGCGCTACGGCGCACGGAACCGAAACCGCTCAATCGGGCCGACGTCGTCACCATAGCGTTCGTCGGCTACCTGCTCCTCAGCATGCTCGCCAGCGATTGGCGATCGTTTCCCAAGGAGCACGTCGGGCCGATGTGGCGTTGGGTCGGCGGCTACCTGACTCCGCTGATTGTTTATTGGGCCGCGAAGCAAGCGCCGTGGAACGAACGCACGGCCGGCCTTGTGCAAGCCTGTATCACCGTCTTCGGCTTCTACCTCGCCTTCACGGCGATCTGCGAAATCACACAACAATGGTCGCTCGTCTGGCCGGCCTACATCGCCGACCCCAACGTCGGGCTCCATTACGGTCGTGCCCGAGGGCCGATGGTCCACGGCGTGAGCTTCGGGCACTACATGTCGGTCTGCCTGTTGGCGGGCGTCGTTTGGTTCGGTTCGCTCGGCAAGTGGGGGCGCGTCGCCGTCGGGCTCGTGTTGCCGCTCTACGCCGCGGGGGTGTTCTTCAGCTACACGCGCAGCGCATGGATCGGCGCGGCCATGGGCCTGTGCACGGTGCTCTTGCTCACGCTCCAAGGCCGGACGCGCAACATCGTGCTCGGCGGCATGGTCATGGCCGGCTTGCTCGTCGGGGCGACGCAGATGGATAAGATCGTCGGCTTCCAGCGCGAACAATCGGCGGTCGACACGGCCGACAGCGCGAACCTGCGAGTGAGCTTCGCCTATTGCAGCTGGCTGATGTTCCAAGATCGCCCACTGTTGGGCTTCGGCTTCGGTCGGTTCCCGGTCGACAAACTGCCGTACCTCGACGATCGCTCGACCGATCTGAATCTCGAAGCTTTGCGACCGTACGTGCATCACAACACGTTCTTGAGCATCTTGGTCGACACCGGCATTGTGGGCCTGGTGCTCTTTCTCGCAATGCTCAGCTACTGGATGCTCAACGCCTGGCACACGGTGCGCAATGCCGATACGCCCGCTTGGGCCCGACGTCAAGCGGTGCTCGTGCTCGGCGCCGTGCCGGTGTACGCGGCGCAGCTGTTATTCCACGAGCTCAGCTACACGCCGATCGACAACTCGCTGGTGTTCTTCCTCGCAGGCACCGCGTCGGCGCTCGTGGTCGGCAGTCGACAACCGGCGGCTCCGCGTGCGGCGGTCGCGCAGCCCGAGTTACCAGGCCAGTTGCAGGCCGCCGCTGCCGGTATGCGATACGGCTCGCTCGGCGGTCAGTAAGTCATAGCCTGCGTAAGCGCCGAGGTGACGCGTGAAGACCGTATTCACGCCGACGCCGTACTGCCCGAAGTTGCGACCGAGCTGATTGCCGGCCGTGGTAAAGGCGTTGCCGACCGTGCCGGCGAAGTTCGCGGTGGCGAAGCGCCCGACGTCGAGGAACTCATGTCCGTAGCGGGCATGCAAGTTCGGAATGACCATAAAGCCGGCGACCTGCGTCGGGCGCGTGAACCGGAGGCCGACGTTGCCGCGGAACGAATCATCCGTATGGCCGAGCACGTTCAGTCCCGCTCCTCCGGCACCGGTTTCGGTGAAGCCGTCTTGGCGGAGCGAGATGTATTGCATGCCGATCGACGGCTGCCAGTTCCAATTCCCCCAGCGTCGCATCAGGCCGCTCTCGACGTAGGTGCCGAGTTGATGGCCGTCGAAGTTGCCCCGGGCCGTCAGGTTGGCCGGCAGTTGCCGCGTGGTGTCGTACGAGTCGGAGTTGTAGCCGAAGATGCCGAGCAGGTAGCGGCGATCGGTCACGCGGCTCGCGTATAGCGCGCCCTGATACGAGTCGACTTGCGCCGTTTGTTGTTGATTGTCGGTGTGCACCGACGTGTTGGCATAGCCTCCCGCAAGGCCGACGACCGTGTTGCCGCCGACGTAACGATCGACCCCCGCCGACGAGCCGCCGAAGCCGTAGTGGAAGCCTTGCGCGTTGCCGTCGCCGGTGACGTTGCCGCCGACGCCGTAGCCGCCCACCCAACCGTAGTTGCGCGGTGGTCCGCGGCGCGGAGAGCGCGAGCCGGAGCTTCGCGTCGCCGTGAGGCCGTAGGTGTCGGAGTTCGTGTTGCGGCTCGGCTGTGAATACGAAACCAGTTGAAACGGTTCGTCTTCGTTATTACCAAAGACATCGCCGAAGGCTTCGTCGCTCGACGCGCGGGCCGAGCCGTCGGCATTGACTAAGCCGAACGTTTGCATGGCGCCGCCGTTGGGGCGGAGCCGGCTCGAGATCGAGCCGAAGTAGTTTTCGGTGTTCTGCAAGCCGACGCTCGTGAGCGTGCCGTAGAGCGCGGCGCTCAGTTGGTCGAGGGCCGCGCGCTTGCCGTCGGCGCTCATGCCCGTCATCGCCGTGAATACCGCGCCGAGTTGCGGGTCGGTCGTCGTCGACTCGTTCATCACGGCGACGGAGGTGTTGTATTGGTTGAACGTTTGGGCCACGCCGGCAAGGCCGTTGTTGTTCAGCACGAGGTAGGCGTTGAACGCGTCGTACTCCAACATCACCGACCAGAAGTACGGCAGGCCTTGCGTGGTGACTTGGCCGAACGTGTCGAAGACGCCGAAGCCGGTTGTGAGAATCGTGTAGCGTTGGCCGGGCGTGTAGGTGCCCGGCGCGGCGCGAATGACGAGGTCGCCGCCGTCCGGTCCGCAGCCGCACGTGAGCTGCGCAACGTACGACACTTCGATCCGGTCGCTCTGGCCGGCGGCGTTGATGTCGACGTCGTACACCGCTTCGGAGCCTTGCAGATAGACGCCGTCGATGCGGAGCGTGCCGATATCGCCGGGGTTGGTGCCGGGGGAGATATGGCCGTAGTTGTCGACGTAGCCGCGCACCGTGCCGGTGCCGGCGAGCGTGCCGAAGTCGTCGACTTCGAGCAGGCTGATACGTCCCGAGAAGATGTCGAAACTGCCGAGCGCGCCATTGACGACGAGCGTCCCGCGATCGACGTACGTGGTGGAGATAAACGGACTATCGCCGGTGAGGGTGAGGGTCCCCTGCCCGTCTTTCACGAGTTCGACGCCGAAGTTGTAGCCGTCGTCGTTGCCCAGCGCCGGCGCGAAGGTAAGCGCGTCGTTGAGCCCGATATCGAAGACGACCTGCGTGCCGCTCATGACGAAGAGGTCGTTGCCGTCGCTGAGGGAGACGGCGCCCGAACTGGAGCTTGAGCCCGCGGTCGCCGTGTTGCCGGTGAAACCGACGTTCCCTTCGATGACGATCTGCGCGCCCGAGGCGACGAAGAGGGCGCCGCCGAAGCCCGCACCGCCGCCGCCGTTGCCGGAGCTGTCGCCGGCGCCGCCGCCGAACTGACTGCTGCCGGGCGAACCGCCGAGGCTGCCGCCGCCGCCTGCGCCGAAGCCGCCGTAGCCGCCTGCGGTGCTGCCCGAGCCGCCGCCGCCGCCGAAGCCGCCGTCGCCGCCGGTGCCGGTTGTGGAGCCGCCGCCGCCGCCGAAGTTTCCGCCGAAGCCGCCGTTGTAGTCGGTGCCGCCGGAGGGAGCAGCAGCGCCGCCGCCGCCGCCGAAGAGTCCGCCCGCTCCACCGTCGGCTTGTCCGCCGCCACCACCACCGCCGCCGGTGCTACCGTTGCCGCCGGCAACTCCGGTCGCGTTACCGCCGTCGCCGCCGACCGTGACGATGCCGAGCAGACCGAGGCCGCCGGCTCCTCCGCCTGGCCCGGAACTATCGCCGCCGCTCGTGGAAACGCCGCCGCCACCGCCGCCGCCGGCTCCGTTGGCGTTGCCCCCCGCGCCGAATTGTCCGCCGCCGCCGCCGCCGCCGGCTGCCGAAGAGCTTCCCCCCGCGCCGTACAAACCACCGCCGCCCCCAGCCCCGGCGCCGCTGCCGGAAGAGCCGCTGCCGCCGAGACCACCGCCGCCGCCGCCGGTGCCCGCCGCTCCGCCGGCGCCGCCGATCGCTTGGTTGTTTGCGAACTGCACGTTCTTCAGCGCGAGCTGCCCGCCGGCGTCGACGAAGATCGCCGCCCCTGCGCCGAGACCGCCGCCCGCGCCCGCACCGCCGCCGCCCCCTTGCGCGAGACCGTTGGCGATGATGACGTTCTCAATGCGGACGGAGCCCCCTTCGATGAAGAACGGGCGCACGGAGCCGCCGCCGTCGATGCTATGTCCCCGGCCGTCGATGGTGAGCGTGCCGGGGAGGTTGATCGGCAACACCGGCGACGACAACGTAATGTCGGTGTCGAGAATGATGCGAAACTGGATCGACGGGTTCTCGTTGGCGTCGCTGATCGCTTGCGCGAAATCGATTTCCGAAGCCACGTGCCGGTCGGTGAGTTGGGCGTGCGCCGATTCGCTTGCCAATACGGCGTAGGCCGACAGCAAAAAACAAAGGCGCAGCGTCTGCCGCATGGTGAATCGCTCGTGAGGTGTCGCGCGCAGGAACCCCGACCGCTGGCCCGACGCGTGCCGGCAATGGCGGCACGATCGCTAAGAGTGCTACGGTCGTCACCCACTGCATCGGGCCGAAACGCACACTCTGTCGCGTGGGAAATGCGCGGCCGCTACGACCCCTACAACCGACAGGAAAAACAGCGGCTAAGAGTGCGGGGTGCGTGAGAGTCGCTAGGCGTCGGTCGCTAGGGACGGAGCTAGCAGCCGCGGGTATCGATGAGGCCTAACGATTGAGTTAAGCCGCGCCGAAGGCGTCGGCTTGAATGATTGGTTAGGCCTTTACCCGGCACTCTCGGACGTAGACCTGCGTCGTTGGATCAGGATCTTGCTCAAGCACTTGGATGGCCGCGTACATCTCGTCATCGCGATATCTGAGTTTCGATATGAACCACGCTACTCGCCATCGAACCTCGCGGTCCGGGTGGCGAGATAGCGCCTGCATGTATTGTCCTGTGTCGGAAAAAAGGTCAGGCTCTGTTCCCATTAGGTAAAGTACCGTAGGTAGGAACGCGCACGATGGTTCACTAAGTGCAGATACCACCAGCGGCTTAGTGGCCAGGGATGCAATGTGGGCGTCTGCAACAAATTGAAGCACCCATGTCCTTCCCCCTGGAACACGGCCCTCATGCCAAAGCATCAGCAACGCATCGATGTTCTCGAGCACCAGTTTCTTGGATAGCGGGTGTTCTTCTAAGTGCCCGCGCTCAAGGGCATCGAAGTACGCAACCGCGCCGGTAGCGCGCTCCGCGTCACCAGATACCATGTCTAGGAAAGCTCGCCGATCATTCTTCAACACTTTTCAGACTCTCGTTGACGCCTAACTATCTTGCGCCGGCGCGGGATATAAATGTTCGCCCCAACGACTCCACCGGCGACCTTAGTCGTTTGCCTTTGAGGCCTTAACGCGATCTTACACCGCGCTAATGGACCGAGCAATTTTTGCGAGTGCAATCATCCGATGGGCAGAGTATTGGCGCTTGGCGCGTTACCGCCTGAGGTTGGTCAGAAGGGGACAGGGGTCAGGGGACAGGGGTCAGGGGTGAGTAGGCGGAGAGGCGCCGGGTGCCGGGTGCCGGGTGCCGTGAGTGATTATTAGACCCACCATGCTCGGCCCCCTCGCCCCGTGCGCGAATGGACTTTTGCCCGTACGTCGTCCAACGGGGAGAGGGATGGGGTGAGGGGAAACAGGGAATGATGAGTTAGGAGTTATGAATTATGAGGATAGCGATCGTGCCTTCATCACTCACAATTCATAACTCATAACTGTTCTCCGCCCCTCACCCTAACCCTCTCCCCGAAATCTGTCCGCGTGTGAAATCTTGCGTCGCTCGTCGGGGAGAGGGGACCAAACCGGTTGCGTTTTGAATTTGTGCGTCGGCAATTCCCTCGCTAGCGGGCGCCAGGGAAGCTCATCGATCGTTGGCTCATTTCGGCATTAAAGAGGTCGTGGCACTTGCCTGCGGCCTAAGCATCGGTTGCATGCCGCCGGTGAGGATATAGTGTTTGCCGGTACCATGTCCGGTCGGCAAGGTGCTGGAGCGGGGTGGGGGGCAAACGTCTCCCTGAACAACGGGGTAGAGCTTGTTCTTCACGCGATCACAGCCCACTCCCGTCGAGAGTCCTAGCCACGAGGCGGCCAGAAGAGCCCAACGCTGAAGCACGCTCCGGCGCGTCGATCCGGGCTCAACGCACGAATCTTTCGTTATCACGTTGCCGGCGTCGTCGCGATGGACGCGGATGCAAATGTGAGAGTCGGGCTCCATGACCAAGCGGTACGCTTCGTCGGTGGTGTGTTCGATCAGGTTGTGTACCTTCTTATTGCACGACGCGCAGTGCCGCTCACGATCCGTGCCGGTCATGGCGTCCCAGGCGATCTCGCACGGGCCGGCGATCCGGACATCGCTCAGGACCGTGCGTTGAATTCGACGGGCGTCATCGCCCTGCAGAGCATTCGGCATGGAAGTGGTTCCGTGCGAGTAGTGATCGCCGGAACGCACGTACATCGTCGGGCGATCGGCTGATTGTAAGACGCCGCTCGTTGCCCAAAAGTTCCCAAACCGTTCGTCCACCGGGAAGTGAGCCTAGAACATCCACGCCGCGGCATTCCGGAGAATCTCCTCGCTTGCGAGGGCGATGCCTGTGTGTGAATGCGACACCGAGCACCAGGCACCCCTCACCCGCCGCCTTTCGGCGGCACCCTCTCCCGCAAGGGGCGAGGGGAGGCGGAATAGCGCTGCTGAGGCATCCGTTCGCTGTGAGCCGGTTACGCGATGTTGGCCAAACGTAGCGACGGCCGTAAATCGGACTAGAATCCACGGCTTCGCAATTCATCGCACCGTTCCACCGCAGGCCTTCGAGGGTGAACCGTGAACACGACTCTAAAGATCGCTCGCGTCGAAGTGTTTTCACTGGCACGCATCCAGGCCGCTATAGCACTGATGGGAAGCCTCGTGTGGGGAGCTTTTCTATGGCTCGACCCGCCGCGACCTTATTCCGCGCTGTTCTACTTCGTGCAATTGCCGTTCTTGTGCACGATCGGCGGTTTTATAAGTGGTGGCGTGACGGCGTTGTTTTACAACCTCGCGGCCATGGTCGTCGGCGGCGTGGAGTGTAAGGTCGTTCAGACCACCGAACAAACTTCGCGAGAGCGCTACCTTACGTCGAAGCCAATCGTCCCGCAGCAGGAACCTCCCGCCGTCGCGGAGCCGGGGGCTTAGAGTCGGCTCGCCGTCGTCGACTTCGTTTTGGGGGATGATGGGATGAGGGGTTAGTAACAGATTTAGAGACGGACACCGAACTAGTTGCATGCCGTCGTCGGTCTAGCGCCCGACGCCTAGCACCGCGCGTCTCACACTCACCCCTCACCCCCGGCCCCTCTCCCGCAAGCGGCGAGGGGAGGCGGAGCTATCTTGCTTCTTCTCTAGCGCCTAGCGCCCGACGCCTAGCGCCTGTGCTCTTGGTACAGTAGTCCCAGCCGATTTACGCCAAGACATCGATAGACCAGAAACCGTGATCACGCATCTCGCCCGTAGCAAAGTCATGTCGCCGGAGGAACTGCGCGGCGTGATCGTCGCGTTGGAAACGAAATTTCGAAAACACCCCAAGCGCTATTTGGCCATCGATCGCGAAGAGGGATGCGAGTTTTCTGCCGGCTCGCTCCCCTCGCTTGACGTTTTTAGCATCGACCGCCGTCCGCTGAATGACGACGTGTGGATCGAAAATGATTCTTCCGACGAACGCAACTTCGACGCGTGGAAGAGATGGGCCGGCGCCGCTCCGCCCGACGTCACTCGCTTTTACATCTCCCAATCGATCGCACCGGCGATGAAGTATTTCCATCCGCAGAGCGAATACTTGGGCGCGTGCCTGCTTCTACTGGACGTTAATGTTGATTCCCAAAGCGGTCCGTCCACAACGTGGTCGATCTTGAACCCGGACCAAATGACGCCGATCGACGTCCGACACGTATTGCAACATTGCTTTGCGGCGTGCAACTTGGCGAGCGAGGTGAACTTCGAAACTTCCAGCAACGGTTTTCGCATCGTTTCCGATAAGCATCGGTTGACCTTTCATCACATCCATGTCGGCTACGTGTCCAGTGTTTCGATGGGCGCGCCCGATGTCGCCGTCGCGTTCGATCGACATCGGCGCGTCTTCGAAAGTTGCAACAGCCGCTGCTCGGAAACCGGCGTGCGCATTGATTGCACTGGGGATCAGTATGCCGCGGCGCGCGCGACCTGGAATAAGATCAGCTCCGGCTGGCGTGTGCGGTTCGACGGGGAGTATCTGGCCGGTTATGACCCTTTCGAAAGCACGGCGCTCGTAGATGACGGCGAGGAGCAATGCTTGCCGCTGCTCTCTTGGGAGCTGAACGGCGACGACGTATTTATCCAATGCGACATCGTAAAATCGGCGCTCGGCGATTGCTTGGAGCTGTTTACCAATGTGAAGGCCGTGACGAAGATCAACGAGCACCTGGATAAAGCAGGCTTGAGCGACGTGTTTAAGCTAACAAGCATCGACAAAAACCGGCGGCACGGCGATCGCGAGTAACGATCCCGCCGATGCACTGAACTGGGGCGTCACTTCGTTCTGCCCCAGGCGCCCGACGTTGGTCGAAAGGGGTGAGGGGTCAGGGCCCAGGGGTCATTAACAGACTTTGGTGACCGACGCCGAGCGAGTTGCAGGCCGTCTTCCGGACTAGCGTCTAGCGCCCGACGCCTAGCGCCTCTCACTCACCCCTGGCCCCTGACCCCTCACCCCTTTCTCAATACATCCACGCCAGATTAAATCGCACGTTGAACGGCTCCACCGGGTGGAAGTGCAAGTCGTTGACGCCGCCGGGCGGTTCGCCCGGAAGGCGTGAGGTGTAGTAGTAGTCGATGTCGTGGTCTTTGGAGTCGAACAGATTGAGGAAGTCGACCGAGGCGCGGAATTTTTGCGTTTGATAGCCGACCGTCATGTTGGCGAGGCTTGTGTAGGCGGAGCGGACGCTGTTGTCTTCCGTCAGCGGGCGCGGGCCGAAGTAGCGCGTGCGGAAGGTCCAGAAGAGACCGTTCTCCAGCAGGATCGTCGGGCCGGTGTTGAGCACCGTGCCGACCGAGCCGGGGATGTGGTCGCCGTCGGGTCCGTTGTCGCGATAGCGGGCATGCGTGAACGCGACGTCGGCGTCCCATTGCAGCCAGCCGTTGAGGGCGTAGAAGTTCGTCCACTCGACGCCGGTGCGACGCGTCGGGCCGGTCGCTTCGGTAGTGCCCGCGTCGCCGACGAACAGCAACTCGCTATCGAGATCGAGGTTCCAGACGGTGACCGTCGAGGTGAGGTTCTCGACGGCCTTCGTGCGGACACCGAGCTCGTAGCCGTGCGAACGCACCAGCGGCGTGACCGGATCGACGGGGGTGACGCCGTCGGCGGGGTCGACCTTGATCGTGACGCCGCGGGCGTCGTTCGAATGGAACCCGAGACCCCAGTTGAGAAACATTTCCGTTTCGGCCCAAGGACCGAACGCGACTGAGGCCTTCGGGCTGAGGATGCCGGCCGTATCGGTGCCGGAGTTCACCGGCAGGGTCCGGCTCGTGACGTCGAAGTGAAACAGGTCGCCGCGCAGGCCGTAGCTGGGGCGGACCTTGTCCCAGAGGGTGAGCTCTTGCATCGCGAAGAGGGAGTAGCTGGTCTCGTAGACTTTGCTATTGCTGGTGACGGAGGCGGGGACGCGCGCCGTGGTGCTCATGAGCGCCACTTCGGGAATGGCGTCGTTGCGGAGCTGTGCGCCGACGGTGTTGCGGGCGAGGTTCGCATCCCAGCGATGCTGCAAGTTGAAGCCGGAGGTGACGCGGCGATCGGCCTGTTGGAATTGGTCGCCGTTGACGGGATCGTCGAGGAAGTAGGTGAAGTTGGAAAACAGATCCATGTCGTAGTAGGTGCTGTAGACGTTGGCCGTGGTTTCGGAGACGTCGGTGCGATTCCACAGTTGTGTATTGGCGCCGATGCGCGTCGTGCGGCCGCCGTCGGTCGGGTCGATGAAGCCGAGCCGGGAGATGAGGCCCGAATTGACGGCGCGGCGCGGGACTTGATCGGTCGAGGTCCAATCGTTGCTGTAGCCGAGGAAGGAGACGGCGGCGCCGAAGTCGTCGTCGCCGACGGAGTACTTCATCACGCCGTTGTACTTCTGCAAGTTCTCGGGGAGGATCCAGGGGCCGTCGTACGATTGGAATTCGAAAGCCGTAAGGAGATTGCCGCGACCGAATTCAGAACTATCGACGACGAGGCCGCGCCAGAAGTTGTAGGTGCCGCCGCCGAGCTTGACGTAGCTCTGCGGGAAAGCCGTGCTGAGCGAAATGTCGGCGGCGCCGGCCGAGGCGAAGTCGCCGTCTTGCGCGAAGTAGGTCCCTTTGCGAAAGTCGACATGATCGATGAGCTCGGGGATCAGGAAGTTGATGTCGAGATAACCTTGGCCATGCGCATGCGTGCGCTGATTGATGGGGACGCCGTCGACCTTGAGGGCGAAGTCGGTGCCGTGGTCGAGATTGAAGCCGCGGAGGAAGTATTGATTGGCTTTGCCGGAGCCGGAGTGTTGCGTGACGATGAGGCCGGGGATGAGCTCGAGCACTTCGCCGGGGCGTAGGAAGGGGCGGTACTCGAGATCGGCCCGACCGAACGTGCCTTGCGACGCGCTTTCGGAGGTGCCGAGCTGCTGGCCGGCGCGGCCGGGGCTTGTGAAGGCGTCGAACGAGTTGGCGTTGAAGAACGATTGGCCGCCGGGGGCTTCGGTGTTGGCGAGCCGCTCGGCGACGCGCGGCGGTTCGGCTTCGACGACCGTTTCCGGGAGCGTGGGGATATCGGGGAACGGCCGATTGCCGGAGGGCGGCGCTGTGGGTTGTTGGGCTGGGGGTTGTTGAGCTGTGGGCTGCTGCGCTGTGGGCGGCTGGGCTGAAGCAATGGAGGCCGATGCGACTGAGGCGAGGAGCACGAACCACGCGCAAGCGCCCAGCGCCGCTACGGCGGACGTGCGGCTTCGCGCGGTTCGGCCTCGTCGCATGGAGCGTTCCCGTTGCCCTGCCGCCGACAATGCAAAGTCGGACGGTTGTGATGCTTATCGGGGTCGTGCGAAGAGCGACTTAACGTTCTTACAGCAGCCGGAATAACCCGTGCCGGCAGTGCGCGCGGAGGGCTCGTAGGGTGGGTCGAGCATCGCGAGGCCCACGCGGACAGGAGGCGGCGATTACCGCGTGGGCCTCACTCCGTTCGACCCACCCTACGCGCAGACGGAGTGTGCCTGCAACTTTAGCGACGGATTTGAAAGCGGACCGGCACGTAGGTGGCGAACGGGACCGGGACGCCGGCGCGGTAGGCGGGGCGGAAGCGCCAAGCATCGCGCACGGTGCGGAGCGCGGAGTGGTCGAGAGGAACGGAGCCGCTCGACTCGTGGATGGTGACCGACTCGGGCCGGCCGTCGTCGCCGATGACGACGTAGAGGACGACGCGGCCTTCGACGCCGGCCGCTTCGGCGGGATACGGCGGCGAAGGGTTCGTGGGGAGCTTCTGCGGCAACTCGTCGACGGCGGCGCCTTGCGCGGCTTCGGCGGCCATGCTCGCGACCGACGGCGCGACGGCAGGCTCCGGCGGCGGTGCGGCGACGGCTTGCTTGCGCGGGCGCGCCGCGGCTTCTGCGAGCGGCGTGGGGCTCACGTCGTCGGCCGTGCGGCGCTCGGGCGCGTCGTCGAACGTGGGCCGCGCGAGTTCTTCGGGGAGCATCGCGAGCTCCAACTTCGGCGCCGCGTCGGCGGCCGAGGGTTGGGTCTGGCGCGCGGTCGCCGCGAGTTGTTCGGACGGCTCTTCTTCGGGCAGAACCTCAACCGGCTTCCGCTGCCGCGACGGCTGTAGGCGGATCGGCTCGGGGGGGCGATCGGCGGGGGCGTGCGCCGCGACGGAGGCCTGCAGCGCGATGGCCGTGCGGCCCGACTGGACGCGAAGGTCGGGCGCGAGAATCGACGAAGCGGCGAGCCACCACGCGGCCGAAAGGCCGGCGGTATGGAGGATCAGGCTAAGCAGCGAAGACAGCAGAGGACGCATGAACGGGCGAGCTAAGTTCGACGAGGCGGATTCGTGCCTATCGAGTGTAGCCGCGAAGGTGGGGCGTCTCAATCAGAAGCCGCCTACGAAAACAGCCTGCGCCGACTCAAAAAGTCGACGGAGGCTGATGCATATCAGGATGCGCGGAATCACATGCTACGGCTGCGTTTCGTTGATGCGGCCGTAAAGCGTATCAAGATTCGTGCGGAGGCCTTCGAGTTGCGTGCGGGTCGTGCCGGTGGCGTCCGGTCCGATTTGCTGCAGGCGATTGCGCAACGCGTTGAGCTGGAACCGAACACGGTCGGTGCGAGCTCGCGCGTCGGCGGCCGTTTCGTTGGGGGCCGCGACGAGGCCGTCGCGAATGACGGAGACTTGATCGCTCAAGCCGCCGAGCTGCGTGCGGACGGCGCCGTCGGCACCGCTGGTGGCGGTTCGAAGGTCGGTGGACCACGTGCCGAACGAATCGCTTAGGGGATTGGCCGAGCCGGTGTTAGCGCCTGACGACGTGCCGGACGAGCCGGTCGCGGAGTTCGTGGTGCTTGGTGTGCCCGTCGCCGTAGCGCCGGTTGTTGCGCCGCCCACCGCAGCCCCGCCGCTCACCGTGCCGCCGGTGCCGAGAGCCGTACCGGTGGAAGCGGTGCCCGTAACTGTTCCATTAGCGGCGGTGCCCGTACCTGCGTTCGTTCCGTTTGGAGTGTTGGGGGAAGTGCCGTTGGTTTGGCCTGCGGGCATGTTTCCGGCTGCCGCGCTTTCGCCCGGCTGACGGTTGGTCGTGCTTCCGCGGCTCTCGTTGTTGGCGCCTACCGTGGAACTGATACCGGTCGTAGCATCGACCGGGACGCCGCCGATGGTCGTACCGGTTGGGGGCGTGTTGCCTGGAGCGAAGGCCGGAGGAACATAGCCTCCGGTACCGGCGCCGGAAGGAGAAGTGCTACCGGCGGGGCCGGTCGGCGCGCCTGCGACATTGGAGAACCGCCGCGTTCCTTGCGTCGCCGCGGTTTGGTTACTTTGCGCGGCGGCACCGGTCGTCGACGGCATCGTTGCGCCGGTGCCCGTCGCGGCGGGCGTCGTCGCTTGGGTGCCGTTGCCGATGGAGCCGTCGAGCGGAGCCCGGTCGCCCGATTCGAATTGTTGCGGCGCGTAGCGCCCGTTCACAGCTTGGCCCACCGGTGAAATGCCGCTGAGCGGCTTACCGTCGGGACCGATAACCGGTTGTTGTTGATTCGGGTCGATAATCGTTTGAGAGTTGGCTAGTTGGGCCGAGGCTTGTGGGGGCGTCGCCTGGGTAAAGGCCTGCGGCGATATATTCACGGTCATGGGGACCTGACGCCCATTACGGGTGACCGTAAGTTGCGCACTGCCGCCGTTCAGATTCGCCGCGGCTCGCATGCGATCGATCAATTGCGAACTGGAGTTCACCGCTTGCCCGTTGAGCGAGCTAATTTGATCTCCCATTTGCATACCGGCCGATTGCGCCCAACTGCCGGGCTCAAGTTGCGAGATGCGCAGCCCGCCTTGATCGTTCACAAACGAAAGTCCGCCGAAGCTGAATGCCCCCGCGCCGGCCGCATTGCCGCCGAGGTTCACTTGCATCGTGTGCACTTGCCCGTTGCGGCGGATGCCGATGCTGGTGAGGCCGCTGAGGTTGCCGGCGCTGGTCAGCGCCGAAGTCAGCCCGTCGTTGGAATTTACCGGGGAGCCGTTGATCGAAAAGATTTGGTCTCCCGGCTGCATCCCGGCAAGTTGTGCGACTCCTCCGGCGTCGATGTTTTGAATAGCGACACCGTCGGAAGTTGCCGAAGCGCCGCCCACGCCATTCGCACCGGTCGCCGTGCCGGTATTGATGCGGATCCCAAGAGGTCCGATCACGCCGGGTTGTGTCGTGGCGGTTGCCGACACGGCATTCGTCGCCCCGGCGGCGTTCATGGCCGACGTAGCGCCGGTGGCAACACCCGCGTTGGCCGCACCGGACGCCGTTGTCGCAGATCCCGCGACCGGCGCGTTGACCGTACCGCCGGCTCCGCTAACGCTAGCGCCTGCCTCTGCCGCGGCATTCAGTCGCGCATTAGCCTGATTAGCATTCGCGCCGTTCGACAGTTGCGCATTGGCGCTGCCGGATTGTTGGCCGCGGGCACGCTCGCCGAGCGATTGGTTGTTGTTGGCTCCCGTCGCGGTGCTACGCGATGCGTTGTTCGCGGCGGCGTTAGACGCGTTATTGTTGGCGGCGTTGCCCGTGCCGTTTTGTGCCGCCGTGCCCGATTCATTAGGCATGCGAGCATTGAAGGGGTTGTTGCCCGGCGCGTTCATGCGACTGTTGGGATTGATCAACGGGTTGTTCGCATTCGCAGGCGTACCCCCTGCGCCTTGTTGCACGTTGGGTAAGCCTTGCATTCCGTTGGTGCCGTTGGCCTGGCCCGGCATATTCACATTACTGCCCGGCGCGCCGGGGTTATTGGCTGCACCCAGCGGACCGGCACCGGTCGTGGAGCCACCGTTTGCGGCGGGCACCAGTTGGCCGTTTGGACCAACGCTTGCACCGAGCGGGCCTGGCGCGGCTACCGCTCCTGCGGCACCGGTTGCAGGCGTGGCCGGTGTGGCGGGCGTAGCAGGCATAGCGCCCCCGGCGGCCGTCGCACCTCCCGAGCCGCTCACAGCGCCACCGGATGTCGCCCCACCCGCAGCAGCACCACCTGTCGCGCCAGCTCCTGCTCCCGCTGCGCCTCCTGCTCCCCCACCGCCGCCGCCACCGCCACCTTGAGCCCGCACCGAGGGGGAACAGATGAGTAGCGCGGAAATTATCAATGCGGTAGGGGTCGCGGCTCGAAGAATTGCGCGCGATAAGAACGCACGCGAGCGGGACTGTGAGTTACGAAGGATCATGACGGCGACTCCTACGAGAGAAACGGGGCAAGGATCCTCGCCGACATGAAAGCGTCGTCGACGTGACCCGTGCGTTTAGCGAAAGAGGAGGAAATGACGAAGCGAACTAAGTTGCAATCCATGTGCCGCCGCGCGCGGCGACGAAACCTACCTTTCGCGATGTGAGCCCAATTCGGCCTGCAGAGCGGACATCCGCCGCGCACTGCTTAAAGCAAGTGCGGAAGTTCGCGGCAAAATTGGCGAGCCAGCCGGGGTTGGCCGACCTTTGGTCATGCCGAAGAGCGAACAAGGTGGGCGATGGACTGCCGGCCCGAAGTGGCCCGGCGTGCGAAGCCCGGAAGGTGCGAGAGCGATCACCGAATTTGACCCCATTCGCCGCAGCATCGATATTTAAGGCCTGCCCTACGCCGTCCTGTCCCGAGCGTCCTCAACTTGTAAGCCCGCCGACACTATGAATACGTCGCTCCCGCAACGGACTCGTCTGATCCTGTGCTCGCTAACTGCCCTGCTGCTTACGAGCGCGGACCTGGTCACGGCTCAAGGGCCGGCGACGTTCCAGCTTCATAAGCAGAGCCGGAAACTCGATGACGCCGGCACCTACAAGCCGACGACCATCGAGGAAACGTGGCAACCGCGCCAGACTTGCGTAATCGTGTGCGACATGTGGGACGCCCACCATTGTCTCAATGCCGTCCGTCGCGGCGAAGCGCTGGCGCCGCGCATGAACGACTTGCTTAAGGCGGCGCGCGAGCGCGGCGCACTGATCATTCATGCCCCCAGCAGTCGCATGGCGGCATACGCCGATGCGCCGGGCCGAAAGCTCGCCCAACAAGCGCCGACGGCCGCGAACCTGCCGAAGGAAATCGACCAATGGTGCCGGCATATTCCGGCCGAAGATCAGCTCGAATATCCGATCGACCAAACCGACGGTGGTGAAGACGACGATCCGGCGGAGCACGCCGAGTGGGCTGCAAAACTCACGGCGATGGGACGCAACCCGAGGGCTCCTTGGATCAAGCAAATGGACGCGATCACCATTGCCGACGGCGATGCAATCAGCGACTCCGGCGTCGAAATCTGGAACCTGATGGAACAGCGCGGCATTCAGAACGTGATGCTTGTCGGCGTGCATCTCAATATGTGCGTACTCGGACGACCGTTCGGTCTACGGCAAATGGTGCGCAACGGCAAGAACGTGGTGCTCGTGCGCGACCTGACCGACACGATGTACAACCCGGCGATGCGACCGCACGTGAGCCACTACGAAGGAACGGCGCTGATGATCGCGTACGTCGAGAGCACGGTCTGCCCGACGATCACAAGCACCGATCTGTTGGGAGGCAAACCGTTTCGCTTCGCGGGAGATGAAACGCTCGGGGTGGAATGAGCGAACGGTCCTACCCGGCGCGCTTCTGCAATTCGCGCTTCACATTTTCTGCGGCGAGTCGAACATTGGCCGGCGGATTCGAGGCCAGCAGCTTGTCGATCCCCGCGATCAGCGGCTTCACGTCGGCCGTCGGGTTCTTCGCGGCAAATTGCGTTACGGCCTCAAGCGCGTTGGCAAACATCGTGAACCGCTTCGCTTCGCGCGCCTCGGGCTCCTTCTCGGCGTCGAGCCCTTCCGTTTCGGCCGGGTCGAGCATCTTGGCGAGTTCGGGCACGCAAGCCGCTTCGCCGTAGCGGGCCAAACCGATGGCGGCGTTCATCCGCACATCCACATTCGCGTCGCTCAACATGAGCTTCAGTTGCGCGATCGACTCCGCGCCGCCGAGCACGCCGAGCGTATAGGCCGCGTGGTAGCGCACGACGGGGTTCTCGTCTTTGGCCGAAGCGTTCAGCACGCGCCGCAAGTTCGGATCGTTTTCCGGTTTGTCGACGGCGATGTTCGGCAAGAGCCGCGCCAGCGCTTGCAGAGCGCCCAGTCGCACGTCGAGTTCGGCGGGATCGCGATTCGTTTCGACGGCCTTCACAAGCGGCGGCAGGGCGGCCGGTTGGTAGAACTCGCCGATGGCCCGACACAGATACATCCGAAAGCTCACCGACTTGTCGTCCATCGCAGCGGCGTCGGTTTCCGCTTGCAACAACGTCGTCAGCTCGCGGAGCATCGCTTCGTCTTTGCGCAGCGCTTCGTTACCGGTGCGATTCAATTCGTTGGCGAGATTGACCGCTTCTTGCCAACGGCTTTCGTTATTCCGCTTCAGCGCTTCGACGTGCGAACGCGGATCGCTCCCCATGTGCGCGAGCCAGTTGAACGTGGCCCACACGATGATGATAATCGCCACGATCACCGCCGGAATCACGAACAGCTGTACGATAAAACCGGCGCTCGGCGGCTCGACCGGCGGCAAGGCGTCGTTGGGAGAAAGCGGAGCGGGACGTTGCGGCAAATCGGCCATCGAAACTCAACGAAAAGGGACGAAGCAATACGCGGAAGCGAACATTCGACCTTGCATCAGCTTGACGGGCAGGCGTTTCGCGATCGCAGCCAAACCGTTAAGTTTAGTCGAATTGTCCGACGTCGGCGAGTCCGTGCGGCGCCTCATCCTCGCCCTTTTCGCAGCTTCCGCTATGTTTTTGCTCGAGCACGCGTTCTCCACCGCCGCCGATAATCTCGCGCTCGATGAGGCGCTACTCGACCATGTGGAACAACTCGGCGGGGCCCGCAGCGAGGCTGGGGACCAAGGTGCCGCTCCGCCCGAATTCTTGCGACTCTGGGAGTCGCCGCGTCCGGCGGTCGTCATCGGGCGCTCGTCGTCGCTCGAAGCGGAAGTCGACACGGCCGAGTGCCGCCGGCGAGGCGTGGAGGTGTTGCGCCGCACCAGCGGCGGCGCGGCCGTGGTGCTCGGGCCGGGCTGCCTGATGTACTCGGTCGTCCTCTCCTACCACAACCATCCCGAGTTGCGGGCCGTCGATCTGGCGCATCGCCATGTGCTCGGCAGGGTCGCAGCGGCGGTTCGCGCGCTCGTGCCGAACGTCGCGCTGCGCGGCACCAGCGACTTGGCTCTCGGAGAACAGAAGTTCTCCGGCAACAGTCTCCGTTGCCGGCGCGAAGCGATGCTCTATCACGGCACGCTCCTTTACAACTTCCCGCTCGATCTGATCGCCGCCGTCTTGCGCACCGCGCCGCGACAACCGGAGTATCGCGCCGGCCGCGAGCACCGCGCGTTCGTCGCCAACTTGCCCACCACGGCGGCTGCGCTGCGTGCTAATCTCATCGAGAGTTTCGCCGCGCACGAAGCAGCGGATGCGCAAGTTGTGGCGCAGTTGTCGGCGGTCGCGAAACGCGAGGCCCAAGAGAAATTTGCCGCCGCGGAATGGACCGCGCGCGTGCCGTAAATCGCCGGAATGGCGCGGCCAAAATCAAGCGCAGTCGGCGCTTTTCGCACGGTTTTTCGGCGCCGATTCGAGCCCTTACCGCTAGCGCGCGAGCTCGCGCGGAGCACCATATCTTGTAGCGCGCCGGCGTTTGCAAATGGGCCGCGCGCGCACCTATCATCCTCCTTGTCGCGACGAAAATCCCGCTGTTTTTCGCCGCGATAAAGCTCCCTTTTTCACGGTTTTACACGTCACGCAATCACTCAACTCGACGAGGTACGACATGCTTTCCAATGCTCTGATCGAAGCCGCGCAACGTTTGCTGATGGAAGGAAAGCTGTCGCATCGGGCCATTGCTAAGAAGCTCGACGTCAGCCGCGGCTCCGTCACTGCAATCGAGACGGGCCTGCTTCGCACGCATCTGGCGAAGGTGCCGGACGACGCGCCGTTGGAGACCGGCCCGATCGAGCGCTGTGAGTCGTGCGGCGGTCGCGTGTATATGCCTTGCCGACTTTGCCGCGTGCGCGAATGGAAGGTCGAACGTCAAGACGAGACGCGCCGCCGTGATGAGTTGCGAGCCGATATCGCCGCCTGGCGAACGAATCCCCAACAACCGCGAACTTCGTCGCGCGTTGATGATTCTTCGCGTCGGCCGAATGGACAGCGTTAAAGCGTGGCGTCTCGCCTCCGGCCCAAGTACGATCGTGTGTAAACGATTCCTTGGCGACAATCCTTCATGAGACTCTTAAGAATCACCGACGCCTTGCGTGAGGTAAGGCGACCCTCATCCGCCCTTTGGGCACCTTCTCCCAGTGGGAGAAGGGTTTGGGGCGGCGTGCTGCTGCTATTCTTCGCGGCCGCGCAAACGAGCGAGGCCCGTGATCTTTATGTGAACCCGCTTACGGGCGACGAGCGTAATGACGGCCTTACCGCCGCGCCTGGAGCCGCGGGCATTGGGCCGGTGAAGACCATTCATCGAGGCGTACGCTACGCTCAACCGGGCGATACCGTGCATCTCGCGCCGCTCGACGAGCCGTATCACGAGTCGCCCGTCTTTCACGACCGAATCTGCCCCGCGGACAAGCCGATTACGCTCGACGGCCATGGCGCGACGATCTCCGGCGCCGAACCGATGGATCTCGCGACCTGGGAGCAAGTCGCGCCGGGTCGCTTTCGTAAGACGACGTTGCTACGCATGGATTCGGCCATTCTCGGCCGCTGGTTCTTTCGCATCGACGGTCGCATGCAGCACATGGGACGCACCTCGAAAGGCCCCAGCGCCAAACTGAAACCGCCCGCGGAATTGCAGCCGGGCGAATGGACGTTCGTCGAAGCGGAAGATGCGTTCTACGTACAACTCGATCCCGCGAAGCAGCCTGCCGACTACGTGATCGAGGCCCCGATGCGTTCGGCCGGCGTGCAGATCAGCGGGCGGAACGAGAACCTCGTTATTCGCAACTTGAATACGCAACACGTCTACAACGACGGCTTCAACATTCACGGCTACTGCCGCGGCGTGCTGCTGGAAAACGTCTCGGCCGTGGAATGCGGCGACGACGGGATCAGCGCCCATGATGATTGCCGAATCAAAGTCGAAGGGTTCACTTCGATCGGCAACAGCACCGGTTTTTGCCACACCAACGATAGCCACAGCGACTCGAACCGCGTGATCATCCGCGATTGCCTCGGCTTCGACGTCTTCGTGCTCGACACGGGCCGGCACTCGCTCACCAACAGCATCGTCTACTCGTCGGCATCGTCGAGCGTGGTCGTGATGGGCCCGCGCGCGGGGAAAGACGGCGTCATACCGCCGGGCGCCTGCACGTTGAAGTTATCGAACAGCGCCATAGTGCGGCGCGGCCGCAACACGAGTATGCGGTTCGGCGCGGGGTCGATCGTCGGCGCTCTTCATTGCGTCTTTGCGGGATTTGATATCAGCGCCGACGGTATGTCGTTCACTTTAGAGGAGTCCGTCGTTGCAAGCATAGGAGATCGACGTAGCAAACTGACGGTCGGCAAGTCAACTCGAACGGCTGACTTTCACAACCGCTACGATGTCGATGTAGACGAGAACTTTTTCGTACAAGCCCAGGCTGACGTGCGCGATCGCTCGGAGTCGCGGTCAATGACAATCAAGTTCCGCGAACCATTCGACGGCACGCTCTTGGAACCCGGCAATTATTCCGGCGGCGTCGATGCTTCGAAGTTGCCGAAGCCGTAACGGAAAAGCTGCAGACACGTCGGCCTTACGGCTCGACGCTCGCATCGGACGACGACGTCCGTGCGTTATGGCTTCGGCTTCCGTGGGAACGGCACATAGCCCGGCGTGCCGACCGGGATGCTCCACAGTTTGTGGCCGGCCGTGATGTAGAGCGTCTTCATGTCCGGGCCGCCGAAGGTGCAGTTGGTCACCATGTCTTCGAGCACCGGGATGAACTCCAGCAGCTTCCCTTCGGGCGACAGCACGTACACGCCGGCCTTGTTGTCGGCTGTTTCCTTCGGCAAGGCGGGCACGTTCGTACCGGCTGCAACGTAAAGCCGGCCCTCCGTGTCGAGAGCCAAGCCGTCGCCGCCTCGGCCGCGCCCGAAGTCGTAAAGTTCCTTTTGGCTGTCTTTCACGATCGTGCCTTCGGCCGTGAGTTCGAAGCGCCAGATCTTGCGATTACCGTCGGGCTTGCTGTTGTCGTTGTCGACGACGTAGAGATATTTGTCTCCCGGCGAAACATCAATGCCGTTCGGGCAGGCGACCTCAAACGTGAGGATTCGTTCCACGTTGCCGTCGAGATCGATGCGATACACGCCGAGAATCGGCGTTCCCTTCGCGTCGAACATTTCGAGGCCGTCACGGTCCCCGTAGCGCGGGTCGGTGAAGTAGATTCGGCCCCGGCTGTCGAGCGTCAGATCGTTCGGGGCGTTGTAACGTTTTCCCTTGTAGCGATCGGTGAGCACGGTGACGACGCCGTTGTTCTCGGTGCGCGTTACGCGGCGATTGCCCCCTTCGTTGGCCCCTTCGCAAGCGAGCAGCCGGCGCTCGGCGTCGAACACGAGGCCGTTGGCGCGGCCCGACGGGGTGCGGAAGGTTTGAAACTTGCCGCTGACGTCGCGCCGCATGATGCGGTTGTTTTCGACGTCGCTGAAGAACACGCTCCCGTTGGGATGCCAGGCCGGCCCTTCGAGAAAGGCTACGATTCCTTCCGGCTTCACCATGGCGCCCGGCGCGACGATCGGAGCGGCGACCTTTACCGGCTTCGGCTCGCCGGTTTGCTCCACGGCAGGCTCGGGCGATTTTGCCGGCGGCGCGACAGGCGGAACTTGCGCTGTGAGCGAAGAGCAAACAAAGAAGAAGATCGCCGAAACAAACGAGGTGCGCGCCAAACCAAACATCGCAGAAGACTCCAGGTAGCACGGCAAAGATGCAAGAGCGGCAGGCCGATTATAGGCACGCTCCGCGCCGCGTCTCAATGCGCAACATTTGAGAAGCCTACGCCACGGCCGGTTGCATGCCGCGAGCCATCGCTGCGTGGGCCGCCTCGAAGAGTTCTTCCGTCTTTTCCCAACCGAGGCAGGCGTCGGTAATCGACACGCCGTAGGCCAACTTGCTCGGGTCGGCCAGCTTTTGCGCCCCTTCGAAAAGATTGCTCTCGAGCATCATGCCGATCAGGTTCGTCGCGCCGGCGGCCCGTTGTTCGAGTACGTTGAGCCAAACCGCTTCTTGCTTGCGATGATCTTTGTCACTATTGGCGTGGCTGCAATCGACCATGACGTTCGGCGTCAGACCGGCCTTCGTCATGCCGGCGACGGCGTCTTGCACCGTTTGCGGATCGTAATTCGTGCCGCCGCGGCCGCCGCGCAAGATCACGTGCCCCCACGGGTTGCCCGAGGTATTGACGATGCAGAGCCGGCCTTCGACGTCGATGCCGAGGAAGCTGTGTTGCGTGCGGGCCGAGAACATGGCGTCGATCGCAATCTGCAGGTTGCCGTCGGTCGCGTTCTTGAAGCCGACCGGCATCGAAAGGCCGCTCGCCATTTGGCGGTGCGTTTGCGATTCAGTGGTGCGAGCGCCGATCGAGGCCCATGTCACGAGGTCGGCCGTGTATTGCGGCGTGATCGGGTCGAGCATTTCCGTGGCGCACGGTAGGCCCATCTCGTTGATCTGAAGCAAGAGCTTCCGCGCGCGGCGCAGGCCTTCGGGAATGTCGAACGTGCCGTTGAGGTGCGGGTCGTTGATCAGCCCCTTCCAGCCGACGGTCGTGCGCGGCTTCTCGAAGTACACGCGCATCACGATGCACAATCGATCGCTCAAGCGCTCGGCGACGCCTTTGATGCGACGCGCGTATTCCAGCGCCGCATCCTCATCGTGAATGGAACAAGGACCGACGACCAGCAGCAGTCGACGGTCGTCGCCCGTGAGAATGCGACGGATTTCCTCGCGCCCTCGAATCACGGTGTCGGCGGCCAATTCCGTCAGCGGATGCTCGTTGATGAGTGCCTGCGGCGGCGTCAGAGGAACGAGGCTACGAATATGGACGTCGGAAGTACGTTGCATGGCGGTGGCTACTGCGGCCGGCGGAGGTGAATCGAGGCTCTTATCGAGTGTAATCCGCCACGGATCATGCGGCCAGGGGCGAAGAGTTTGCCAACGAGCGCAAGAGAGCGAATGAGAACACCGGCGGCCTTACGGCCTCGGCTCGCCTTTTTTGCCGTGGCTCGACTAATTCTGCTCGCCTTACGCCACGTGCCGCAGCGCGTCGATCACATTCATTCGTGCCGCGCGTCGGGCCGGATAAAGGCCGAACACGACGCCGATCAACATCGAGATGCCGAAGGCGAGCGGGATCGACCAGGGAACGATAATGGGCGTGACGTCGCGCATCGTCTCCGGCAAGCTCTGCATCGCGCTCTGCATGAAGGTCTCCAGAAACCAACGCAACCCTTGAATGAGGGGACCGACGATCAATCCGCCGAGCACGCCGGTGATGCCGCCGGCGACGGAAATGACGATCGTCTCGACGAGAAACTGCCGCGTGATGTCGCCGCGCTTGGCGCCCAAAGCGCGGCGGATGCCGATTTCACGAGTGCGCTCGGTGACCGTAGCAAGCATGATATTCATGATGCCGATGCCGCCCACGACGAGCGACACGGCCGCCATCAGGCCCATGAACACCATAAACATGAGCCGGGTATTCTTGGCCTGCTCGAGCAACTCCATCGGCACGACGACGGCATAATCCTCTTCGTGGTGTCGACCTGAGAGCATCGCGCGCACGGCGTCGGCCGTCGGCAAGACGTCGTCGGGCTGGGCGACCTTGAGCGTCACCTGATTCAGCTCCAGGTATTCGCTCGTCCGCGAACCTCCCTGGTGATAGGTGTTCTTGTCGCCGATGCGGCGCACGAACGTCGTGTAAGGAATATAGATGTCTTGCGAAAAGTCTTGGCCCGACATCGAACCGCCGACCGCGGCCGTGGCCGTCTTCTCCTGCATCACGCCGACGACGTCGTAGTAATCTTTATCGATGTGAATCTGCTTCCCAATCGGGTCTTCATAGCGAAACAGCTTGTTCGCCATCTCGGCCGAAAGAATGCATACGCCGTCTTCGCTGCGCAACTCGGAATCCGTAACGAAGTGCCCGCGATCGACGACCAAGCGATTCAGTTCGAGGTATTCGGGATCGCAACCGACGACGCGGCCATCTTCCATGCGGTCGCGGTATTTGCATTCCCGACGGGTTTCACGGATACGTACCGCCTGCGAGATCGTTTCAATCTGCGCGAGGTTGTCGTAGTCGGCGCGCGTGATTCCGTACTGCTTGAGGGCGAACGTCGCTCGACCGCCGCCTCCTTTGTTACTCATCGGTTGCACGGAGCGGAGGATGATGTTGTCGGCCCCGAGCTGAGCAATTTGCTCTTGGGCCTTGGAGCTGATGCCTTCGCCGATCGCCAGGAGCCAGATAACGCTGGCCGTGCCGATGAAGATGCCGAGCACCGTGAGCAACGAGCGCAGCGGATGCAACAGGAGGCTTTTTACCCCGAGTTGCCACGTGCGTAGTTGCAGGTAAACCATCTTGCCGTGAATGTCGAAGGACGAAGGATAAACTCACGGCATTCGTTAGCCGTGACGCAGAGCGCAGCGCGCTAGTCGTCGACTAGCCCTGCAGCGCCAACTCTCGGATGCGCTGGTCCGTTTGAATCACGCCGTCTTTCAGGCGAATGATTCGTCGGGCCCGATGCGCCACATCGTCTTCGTGCGTGACGAGGATGATCGTTTTGCCGGCGGCGTTCAGGTTGTCGAGCAAGGTGAGGATTTCGGCCGTCGTCACCGAATCGAGATTTCCGGTCGGTTCGTCGGCCAGGATAAACCGGGGGTTGTTCACAAGGCTTCGGGCAATGCCCGCCCGCTGCTGCTGACCGCCGGAGAGCTGCGTCGGGCGATGCCCCAGTCGCTTTCCGAGGCCCACTAAGTCTGCCAATTCGCGGCAGCGTTGGCGGTCTTCGGCGGTAATGTGCCCTCGGTAATAGAGCGGCACTTCAATATTTTCCAGCACCGTGAGCTGCGGAATCAGGTTGTACGACTGAAACACGAAGCCGATGCGCTGCGCGCGAACTTCCGAAAGCGAGTCGTCGTCCATTTGGGCCACGTCTTCGTCGCCGAGGAAATAGCTTCCCGACGACGGACGATCGAGGCACCCGAGCACGTTGAGAAACGTGCTCTTGCCGGAACCCGAGGGGCCCATCACGGCGACGTAGTCTCCCTCGGGAAAATCGAGGGAGACGCCGCGAAGGGCATGCACTTCCTCGTCGCCCAAGCGGTAGACCTTCCGGAGGTCCTGAACTCGGGCTGCGAGCCTCATAGGCCGGCTCCGTGCGATTCGTTCAGCGAAGCCTTGGAGCGCTTGATCGGCTCGCGCTTCGCAGGCCGCGTCGTGAGCTCGCTATGCGCGATCTGCGACGATGCCTCGCTTACGTTCGCCTTCTTTTTCGAAGCGAGCATCAACTGCTTGCGCGACGGAAAGTCGATCGGCTCGGGCAACGTCAGATCGTCGACGTATTGCTTCGGCGTCATGACGACTTGCTCGCCGCCGACCAGGCCTGACTCGACGACGACGAACTTTTCGTTCGTCGGGCCGACTTGCACTTGCTTCGGTTCGAGTCCCGCCGGGGTTTGCACCAATACGTAGTAGCGACCGTTTCGCTCCATCACGGCTTGCAGCGGAACTTGCGTCGCCTTGTCGCGCTCTTCGGCGATGATCGAGGCTTGCGCCGTCATGCCGGGACGCAAACCTTCCGGAGGATCGATGATGGCGATCTCGGTCGCATATTCCTTGATGTGCGAGGTGAACGCGCTGGCTTGCTGCGTCGGGTACTCGCTCACCTTCCGTACTTCGCCGACGAGCTCGACGTCGGGCAGGGCGTCGACCTTGACCTTCGCGCGCATGCCCGGCCTGACCAAGTCGATGCGCGATTCGTTGACCTTCGCCACGACCTGCATCTGTTTCGGGTTCGGCAAACGAATGATGACCTGCCGTTCGCGAACGTACCGGCCTTCCTCAATCAAGATGCCGTCGGCCGATTGTCCGAACGCTTGATCGTTGGCGTAAACGACTTGTCCGGCCTTCGGCGCCACGATCACGCACTTGGAGATCTGCTCCTTAACGCGGTTGAGATGCGCCACTTCCACGGAGTGAATCTCCAAGGCGGCGTTGAGCTTGGCTTCCGCCGTTTTCACGTCGGCTTCCAATTGCTTCATCATCTTCTGCTTGGTGAAGTGCCGAAGCACCTCGAGCTTCGTACGTGAAACGTCGAGTTCCTTCTGCGCCTTTTCCACGGCGAAGCGATCCGCTTCGAGTTGAATCGGCGTGACGTAACCCTTCGAAGCGAGGCGTTCGCTATAGCGGACGTATTCCTGAGCGCGGCGATAGTTTTCTTCCGCGACGAAGACTTCGCTTTGCATCTGCTCTTCTTGTTGCTTAAACGTGCCCGACTCGTATTCCGAAAGTGCGAGCTTGCACGTTTCGACGCCGGTTTGCGTTTGAATGACGTTGGCTTGGCTCGAGTTGACGTCGATCTCTTGGAGCGTCAGATCGGTTTCCAAGTTGGAGGAATCGAGCCGCACGAGGAAGTCCCCTTCTTCCACGAAGGTTCCTTCGGGCACGATCTGCAGAATGGCGATGCCGCCGTTGCTGTTACCGCGCAATTGCACTTCACTGCGGACTTCGACGTTGGCCGAACTCTTGATATCGCCGCGCTCGACGAGTTCGTGCACGAACTTGTCGACAATCACTTCCCCGGTGAGCGGCGCGACGGCGGGCCCTTGCCACGAGGCGGGAGCAAACTTCCAAACACCCACGCCTGCGCCAACGACCAGGAGCGCCGCAACGATGACAAACTTCAGACGAGCGCCTCCAACGCGGCGGCCGCACAAGGCAACGTGGGCGCGTAGGCGAATGTTTTGAGAAACGAAACGAACACGACGAAACGGATCGGCGCATTCCGATCGGTGGCAAAGCGAAGATAGCTCTCGCGCTCGGCTCATAAGGCACCTCTTCGGAAACTAGGAACGGCAAACAGGTAGGTAGCAGGCAGGGCAAACGTCTCGAAAAGCATCCGGCCGCAAGGTGGGAACAAACACGTCGCCAAGGAGCGACGGTAGGCCGGGCTGATCGAGTTGTAGGCAGGCGTTCTATATTCTATTCGGCTGCGATAGGGGCTCAAAGCCGCAAAATCCGCTGCCGGACGGTTTCACGAACACTAAACGAAGCCGCATACGTGGGTAAAGACCGGTTTCGCCTCAGCACCAAGCCGGCGACGTCAAACGGTTACCGACGCACTAGTTAGGCATCGGTCCCGGCGGAGCAACCGGTTTCACGACCGGCCCGGGAACCCGCGCATCTGGGGGAGGCAACGGCTCCGGCGGCTGCGGCGCCGGCACTCCCTCGATGCGAATTTCCGGAAACTCCTCGCGTGGCGGCAATGGCGGCAGGGGCAACGGAGCATCGGCTTCGTTGGGGTCCTGATCGCCCATCAAACGGTCGTTGACGGCCGCATTCGGGTCGACGCGAATCGGCCCCGGATCGATCCACATTCCCTGGTCGTCAAGCAGCATCGTTCCCATCTCGAAATCGAGATTCAAGCGTTGCACTTCGTACGTGACCCAAACGTTCAAGAAGTCGTTCTGCGTATCGAGCAAGTCGCTCAACGCCGAGACCAAGTCGCGACCGATCGAAGCGCGAGCCACGGCGTAGGCTTCCGCCGTTTCATTAATGCGCGGCGGGCGATTGAGGTTCTCCCGCGCCAAGTCGACCTGCTGAATAGCGACTTGAATCGCCGAGCGACGAATTTCAAAGTTCAGCTGGTTCAACTCGAGCGTACGCAAAATCAAACGCAAGTTCTGCGAGACGCGATCTTCAAACTGCATGTAGGCCCGGCGATTGCGCTGGTAGTCGATGAGCACGCCGCGGTAGGTGTTGCGCTCGATCATGCGCGTCAGAGGCGCGTCGAATTGCAAACCGGCGACGAGTCGGCCGGTCGAGCCGTTGAAGTTGATCGGATTGTCGCCGCGTGTTTGAACGTCCCCCGCGAACGTCACATTAAGGCCCGACTTCAACGCATTGGCGTTAAACTCGATGAGCCGCCAGATATCGACGAGCTGCGCCCGAGCGTTGGCCCAGTCGCGGCGATTGATCCGCGCCGTTTCCAGCGCGTCGGACGCCGAAAGTTCGATCGGCACCCAAACCACGGCATCGACGCGCGCTCGAGCCTTGGCCAAAGTAAGCGCCAGCAATTGGCTGGAGAGGTCGGGATACGAGCGCTTGAGGCGTTCGCGAATATCCGCTTGGTTGCCGGTCGCGAGATCGGTGCGAATCTTCTCGAGACCTTCCCAAGTGGCGGCGAAGCCTTTCTTGAGGCCATCGATGTCGACGCGGAGCGACTTCACGCGATTTTGAAGCGCTTCGATGGAATAGGCGCCGCGCTCGACTTCGCCGCGCACCACTTCGGGGCGATTCAGCAATGTCGTAAGTTGTGCTTCGCGCGCCGGCATGGCTCCGAGCAGCGTTTCGTAGTCGGCCTCGAGAGAAACGAGATGCGCTTCGATTTCCTCGCGCATCCCTTCCTCGGCGCCGACCAGCGCGGCCAAGTCCGCATCGGTGATCGGCTCGTCGTTGCGATGCGTCTTGAGCGCCAGCTTCCCCGCCAGCTCGGTAAGGCGAGTTACATCCGGGTCGATGAGTTGAAACTGTTTGAGTAGCGGATCTTCGACTTTCAGCTCAACGTCCGGAGCAATTCCCATCAGGAGCTTGAACGAGTCGAGCGAGGTCTGAAAGTTGGCTTTCGTCGCAAGCAACGTACTCTGCCCGCGGTAGAGCGCTTGCCGAGCCAACTCGACTTGGAACTTGTCTTTCAAGCGATTGGCGTCGAACTCTTCTTGGAGCCGCGCGAGCGAGTCGCGCAATGTCGCGACGTTGGCTTCTTGGTTTTTGATGATCTGTTGGCTCTGCAACAGTCCGAAATATCCGCCGACGCCGGTGAACGACGGAATCGGATTGCCGACTCCCGCACCGAGGCCGCGTTGCACGGGCCCGTCGCCCGGACTACGGCCGGTGATCACTTGTCCGTAGAAGCCTTGTCGATATTGCTCCATTTGACGTACGTTGTAGATCAGCGAACGCTCGGAGAGCGTGAGTCGCTCCAAGATGCGCGCACGGCCGGCGAAGCGCAAGAGCGGCTGCACAAAATTAAAGCTGGCAATCGAAACGTTGGCGTTCGTATCGGCGCCGGCAAATTGCCAAACGATGTTGTTGGCGAAGTCCGCCACCAGCTGTCCGCCGCCGGCGTAGAGCTTGTCGACTTCAAAGTTCGCGTTGTTGTTCAAAATGCTCGACGAGTTGAGACTGCCGGGCCGGCGCGACCCGACCGTCGTGAAGAGCGTATTGTTCGTAAAGAAGAATTGCGAACTAAAGCGGAACCGCTCGAAGGTCACGTCCAGCGCCGAAAGGTACAAGTCTTCCAACTCGCGCTGGTAGTCGCGCGAGTTCATCAACGAAATCTGTACGGCCGAGTTTCGATCGAGCAACACGCGCCCGTCCTGATCGTAGGGGAGATACGCGCGCCAATGTTCGTCGTCGACTGCCGGGACCGAGCCGTACTTGTGCCATTTGCGATAACCGCGCATGCCGTCGACAAAATGCATGCGCGAATGGGCGACCGGATCGTCGGGCGCCATCGGCGGATGATCCGGATTGGTCGGGTCAAACATGCGCGATTGCGGCCGGATGCCGATGGTTTGCTCGCGCGAGGGTTGGCCGGCTTCGGCGGTGAATCCGTTCCAAAGGCCGAACACCTGCCGATCCGCCTGATCGCGCCAATATCGGCGCGTACAGCCGCTGCAAACGATCGCAAGAAGTACGAGCGCGCAGAGCCAGCGGTAGTGAGGTAGGAGGCGATGTGCGGCACCGCCCTGTGTTCGCAGCATGCGAACAGTTTTCGGCGGCAATCTGGTGAAAGTTTAACGATTGTGCAGGCTGTACCGCCAAAGCGGGGTTTCGAACTAAGATTTTGGATTTCGGACGATTTGGTTCGCTCCATCCCACTCCTCAGGCAAGATCCTAAATTGCCTAACTTGACAGGCTTTCGCACAGGTGCCTATTATCGACGTAACGTTTTCCGAGACAACGGTTTTCGCCGTTCTTGCGACTCCTACTGGAGGTCGCGGCAACGACGTTCGTCAGGAAGTGCGATCCGTACGATTTACAGGTGCGTATTTAGGGATACCGCTTCGTTGAGAACAGAGCCTTGTCGACGGAAATAGCGCGATCGATCGAACCGCGGCTTTTTTCGACAACACGGCTAAGCCCTTCGATCTAGAATAGTAAGGTTCCCACAACCCAGGTGCGGCGGGCGATGAGCATACTGACGAAAGTATTGATCGGTTTGGTGATCGTGGCCGTCTTCCCGGTGATGTACCTCGCCGCGTCGGTGCTGAACGTCCAAAACGAATGGCACAAGAAGGTACGTGATCTTCAAGTTGCGCTTGAGAAGCAGCAAAAGGAACACGACCTCCTCCTTTACGGCGATTTCCAATCGCAAACGAAGGAATTGGTTCCGGGGAAGCCGGTTGTCGGTGTTCCCGGCCTCGTGCAATGGCGCACCGCGCGCGACAACATGATGCGCGGCGCGAGTCGCGTTTGGTACGGCCGGCCGCAAGCCGCTTCGATCAGCGCGGATACGGGCACGCTCAAGCTCGAGGTCTTCGACGACCAAGTAAATCTTGATATGGCCGCCCGGGCACCGCTCACCGAGCACGGCATGCTCGACAAGATGGTGCTCTACGTTTTCCAGGTGAAACACTCCGCCGAACCGACTTCCGGTAGTGACAAGTACCTGGGAGAGTTTGTCGTCAACGGTCTCCCGCCGGGAACTAACGATCCGATCATTCCCTTGAAGCCCGCTTTGCCGCTCACGGCGGCACAATGGGATGCACTGAAGACCTCGGCCGCCGCGGCGCAATGGATCGTGTTCGACAAAATGCCCGTCGATTCGCACGAAGCGTTCACCGGCGTTCCTGAAGATGAAATGCGCAAGCTGCTTCCGCCCGGTGCGGTCGACGAATACCTGAACGACAATCAGACTCCGACGGACGCCATCACGGCCAACGCCGAACTCAGCAAACACATCGTGACCGACCCGGTGACGAAGAAGGCGACATTCGTGCGCCCTCTGCGCGAATACCAGATCATTTTCGCCGCGGCACGCACGCGAATGTCCGACATGAACGATCGGCTGCAGATTCTCGTCAAGGAGAAGCAATACGCCGAGCAAGCTCTCGTTAATTTGAGGGACGTCACCATTCCCGCCTTGGATGCCCGCAAGGCTCGGCTGGAAAAGGAAGTTGCGCTGGTCGAGGCGGAATTGATGGTGGTGACCGAGCATTCCGCGAAGCTTGCCGAGGCGATCGATCAAACTCAAAAGCAGATCGTACAATTGCTTCTGGAGAACAAACGCAAGCTGGAGCAAAAGGAAGAGGGCGGCAAGCTGACCCGCTCTTCCGGTCCGGCTCCGCTGGCCGTGAACGCTCCGTAATCGGCCCGTTTTCCGATATCGCCGCCGACGCAAAATCGCGCCGGCGACGATGTCTAGTCGGCAGGGATGATCTTTCTGAAACGCGGAGCGTGACGGCGTCGACCGATGGGACTTAACGATCGAGATTATGCCCGCGATCCGGACTCGGGCTATCAACTGAGCGCACCGCAATCGATGGTCGGCAGGCTGATCCTGCTCAACATCGCGCTGTGGATCCTCGACGTCATGTTCGACGGCAAGCTCTCCGCGCGCTTCGACCTCAACGCCGACGTACTCTATGCCCCGTGGAAGCTGTGGCAGCTCGTCACCTACGGGTTTCTCCACTCGCCCGGCGACATCTTTCACATCTTGGGCAATATGCTCATGCTCTTCGTCTTCGGCCGGGAGCTGGAGCAGATGTTCGGCAAGGCGGAGTTTCTTCGGTTCTATCTGGCGAGCATCGTGCTTGGCGGCGTTGCATTCGTCTTGTTTCGTAACTTCGTACTGCACGAGCCGAACGCGGAAGTCGTCGGCGCCTCGGCGGCGGTGATGGCGGTCGTCGTGTTGTACGCCCTGCACTTTCCGCATCGCACGGTCATGATTTGGGGCGTGCTTCCCGTGCCGGTTTGGGTCATCGGCGCCGTGTACGTGGTTCCAAACTTTTTCGGGATCGCCGGAGCTCGACCGGGAGATCCCGTGGCCTACGACGCGCACATGGCCGGTATCCTGTTTGCGCTCGGCTACTATCGCTTCCACTGGAATCTCGGCGCAATCCTGCCTAGCGCCGACAACTTCCGCAAGCTGCCGCGCAGCTTGACGCCCCGGCCGAAGCTCAAACTGCACGCCCCCGGCGAAGAAGCCCCGACGACCAGCATGGAAGCCGAGGTCGATCGCATCTTGGCAAAAATCCACGCCACGGGCTACGACAGCCTCTCTCCCGACGAGCGCCGGATGCTCGAACGTGCCAGTGCCCGAGCCCGGGCGCACAAACGCAGCGACTGACGACTGCCCGTTCGTCGCTTTCGGTGCATGCCGTCACGACGAAGTCGGGTCGGTATGAATTTCGGCGCACAGGTTACCGCGCGCCATTTAGCACGGCCGTAGATCCGCTTTCGTCGCATGTCGCCATGGAAGTGATCGTCCTTCGATCATCTCTCTCTCAGGCGTGCTCCGGGCCCAATGATCACGGCGGGCAGGAGAACCCGTACAACCGCTACAGGCCGAACTTTTTCGTCGGCAAACGCCATACAAATGCTTCGAGACGCACGAACCTAACACAAGTCGCGACCACGGCGTTCGATTTGATCTATAGGCGGCGATCAATCCGCAGATTCACTACGACGCTTAATGCCGGCACTTTCGTTGCCGGCGTTAGGAACGGCGCGTCGTGAGTCTTGTGGTTAGACCGCTGTCTTTGGAGCGCTGGACGGCGTTCTCTCCTTAACGACAAAAGGTTTACTCTCATGCGTTTTTCTTGGCCTCACTGGCCTGCGCCGCGCCTTTGCGCGCGCTTCGCGGCCACGACTCTGTCCCTTGCGCTAGCATCCGGATCGGCCGACGCGCAACAGCTCGCGCCGACGTTCGAACCGACGGCGAATCAAAATGTGATCTTTGCCGATCCCGGAATTCCGCCCGTGCCGCCGAGCACGACGTTCGCGTCGTACCCGACGAACGGCACTTCGACGACGGAAGAACTCGAAGCTCGCCTGCGCGACTTGGAATCGCGTTACCAAGACCAGCAGATGAAGTTCGCAAGCTTGGCGGAAGAAAAGGCCGTCGAGAAGGAAGCCCCCAAGGGCGTAATCGTCGGCGCCGACACGAAGATGAGCGGCAACTGGAAAGACAGCGCTGCGCTGGAAACGGCCGACAAGGCCTTCAAAGTGAAATGGCGCGGCCGGACGCAGTTCGACACGATCGGCTTTACCGACAGTTCGCAACCGTACTTCAACGGCCTCGGCGGCAATCAGGGAGATACGACCGTCGACTTCCGCCGCTTGCGTCTCGGTACGGAAGGGACGATTTACGAACAATTCGATTTCGCCGTCGAATTGGACTTCATCAACTGCTTCACCAGCAACGCGGGCACCAATGCGCTGAATCCTTACGGCGGCCTGAAGAATGCGTTCGACCGGCAGTTCTTCGGCATTCCGGCCCCGACCGACGTCTGGATCGGCGTCCGCGAGTTGCCGATCTTCGGCACGGCCCGCATCGGCAACATCAAGCCGGTGAACGGTCTTGAGCACGCCAACAGCAGCCGGTTCCTCGACTTCATGGAACGCTCGTTGAACCAAGACGCCTTCGTCGGACGCTTCAACAACGGCTTCCAGCCGGGCATGGTGTTTTGGAACAACAACGATGAGCAGACGATGACGTACGGCACGTCCGTCACCATGAACGCGTATAACGTCTTCGGCTACGATGCGGGGGGCATGGACGTCGCCAGCCGCGTCACTTGGACACCTTGGTACGATGAAGAATCGCACGGCCGGTACCATTTGCACCTCGGCTTCAGCACCACCGAACGCCGCTGTACCCAGGGCCAAGACCGCCTCCGCGCTCGCGGTTCGCTCCGCAACGGCATTGCACAGAGCTGGTCGAACGTCGCCGACACCACGGTCTTCTTCTCCAGCGGCTCGACTTTGCTGATTCCGGAAGTCTCGCTCGTGATGGGACGTTTGCACCTGCAAGCCGAGTACTTCGGGCAGTTCAATCGCGACGTCGCCATTCAAACCACGAACGTCCCGGCACAACCGAACCCCGGTCCGAACCTCGGCACCGCCTACTTCCAAGGCTATTACATGCAAGCGAGCTGGTTCCTCACCGGCGAACATCGTGAGTACGAACGGAAGACCGGTTCCTATGGTCGCGTGGTTCCTTACGAAAACTTCCATTGGATGAAGAGCGGAAACGGCGGAAACCTGCTCACCCGCGGAGCTTGGCAAGTACTTTATCGCTACGACTTGCTCGACCTCAATGCTCCGGAGTTGGCAAACGTCAACATCGCCAACGGCGGCAACCCCGGCGTCGGCGGCGGTACGGTCGTCGATCATACGCTCGGCCTCAACCACTTCCTCAATCCGAACATGAAGGTGCAATACAACTTCGTGGTCGCGGATCGCAGCATGAGCGCCGCCCAAACGGCCGTTCCGGCAATCGCCGGCGGTGCTCCGGCCCAACCGCAAACCGGCGGCACGTCGTACGGTTTCGGTGTTCGCTTCGCGCTCGACTTCTAAGCGAAAAAGAGCCGCACGTTTGCTTACTTCGGAAACTTTTCAAACAACTGATTCGTACAAGTGACATTACCATGAAACCGCTCTCCATTCCGGCCCTGTTTTTGGCCGCGGCATTCGGCCTGCTCGCCGCTGCCGAGGCCGGCCACCACGGGCATTGCCACCGCTGCAACTGCAGCAACGTCCGCAAGGTCTGCCGCCTCGTGCCCGACGTCAAGAAAACCACGACCTTCCAGTACAGCTTGGTCTGCGAAGACTACTGCCTCAACGGTTGCAGCAAGTGCGCAGGTTGCAAAGAGGTCTGCGATTGCAACGGCTGCAAACATTGCGAAAAGATCATGAAGCCGACCTGCTGCAAGATTCAGACGAAGGCCAAGTTGATGAAGACCCCGGTTGTGAAGGAAACACACGGCTGGAAGTGCGTGGTCGTCTGCATCTGCGGCGGTTGCAACCACTGCGTTGCCGACTCTCGCGAAGCGACCGCCGAAGAAACGCAACTCGCGATCGCCGAGGCCCAACGCCAAGGCATTCTGCAAGTGGCGCACGAAGAGCCGATCCTCGTCGAAATCGAAACGCCTGAAGATGCAGTGCCGGCGACGGTTGCTCAGCCGCTGTCGTCAGGACCACTGCCGGCCGTCGAGGCTTCGACGTCGGCCGTTGCTCCGCTCGCGCCGGCGCGCTCGGCCTTTGAAGTGCTCTTCCGCCCGTAGAAGACTCCTAGTTTGAGACGCCGCGCCGCGCAATCTTGGATGCGTTGTGCGGACCGAAATACGCAAGCCCCGTTACGACTTTCGTAACGGGGCTTGTTTCGTTTTTGGCCGCGACCGCCGCCGCGACTGATTAGGCCAAAATGACGGTCTTGCAAGGTACAACCTTGCATATCCGCAAGATTCATGCGGAGTCTAATAAAACTGTAAGGTAACCCCGCCGATAGAACCATCATCGGCGGTGCAATCGCGCTAAACGCTAGCACCGTCGCACGGTTCGCCAGGGTGTTCATGCTCCAACGTTTGCTTGCCGTTTCGAGCCCGTCCCTCGATCGGCAAACACCCTGGCGGACTTCTACTTTCGGTTCGTCGCAACGTTTCGCAACTCAAGTGAAAGAATCACCATGGTCTCCGTGTTCCGCCGTTTGCGGTTTGCAGGCATTGCCGGAACGTGTCTAGGAACGGCATTACTGTCCACGGCCTCGGCCCAAGACATGGCTTCGCCCCTGAGCCCCCCCTCGGCCTTTCCAACTTCTGCCTCGCAGTCTGCCTCGACGGATCGGTACGCCCCGCAGATGAGCGCGCCGATGAGCGTGGTGCCGGTGCAGTTCACGGAGCCTTTCGCTCAGCCGATGCCGCCGGCGGTTCAAGAGATCGATGCCGTGGACGTCAGCGCGACCGCGTTAGCAGCGGCCCCGGGCGACGCCTCCGGCGCTGCCGCCGACTTGCAGCTCTCGCAAGCCGAACTCCTTCAAAGGCTGCAGCAAACCGAAGCTCGTCTGAAGCAACTGGAGTCGCATGCCGCACCGCTGAAAGATCCCAAAACCGCGACCATGCTCGGCGTCATGCGCGAACGTTGGGACAAAGCACAAGATCCGTCGATCACGACGGTCGACCAGCAAACGCACAGTTCCAGCGCCAAGAAGGCGAGCGAGAAGAAGTGGTTTGATCGCCTCAGCATTCGCGGCTACGCCCAGTTTCGCTACAACGAAATTCTGGAGCGCGAACCCGGCTCGGCGCCTGCGCAATATGTCGGCGATCGCTCGATCGGCGAAGACCAGAACTTCCTCATTCGCCGAGCCCGCGTGATCATCAGCGGCGACGTTTCCGACCATCTCTACGTCTATTTGCAACCCGACTTCGCCAGCACCCCTAACGCCTCGGTCGATCAAATCCAGTTCACGCAAATTCGCGACTGGTACGGTGACGTCTATTTAGACAACTGCAAGGTGCATCGTATTCGGGTCGGTCAGTCGAAGGTGCCGTACGGTTGGGAAAACATGCAATCGAGCTCCAACCGCTTGGCCCTCGATCGGGCCGATGCGCTGAATTCGGCCGTCCGAAACGAACGCGATCTGGGCCTGTTCTATTACTACACTCCTGAATTCGCCCAAGACTTTTTTAAAGAAGTGCTCGATATGGGCCTGAAAGGCTCCGGCAACTACGGCATGTTCGGCATGGGCATCTACAACGGCCAAGGGGGCTCGCTCGCCGAGCAAAACGACGACGTCCATTTCGTCACCCGCCTCACCGTGCCGTATCGCTTCTCGAGCGGGCAGATGATGGAAGTCGGCGTGCAAGGCTACATCGGCGACTACGCCGTTATCGGGCAATCGATCAGTCCGCTGGGCGTCGGCGCGGCCGTAACACCGGCCGGCACCATCGGCGGCGCCGCCACGAACCGCTACATCCGCGACGAGCGGATCGCGGGCACCTTCGTCTGGTATCCGCAGCCGCTCGGCTTCCAGGCCGAATGGAACGTCGGTCGCGGACCATCGCTCAACAACGCCCAAACTGCCGTCATCGATCGGGCTCTCTACGGCGGCTACGTGCAATCGATGTATAAAATCGACACCCAAAACTGCGGCGTGATCTTCCCCTTCATCCGCTGGTCGTACTATCAAGGCGGTTACAAGCCCGAACGCAACGCGCCCTACTCCCAGATTGACGAAGTGGAAATGGGCACTGAATGGCAATTCACGCCGCAATGCGAACTCACCACCTCGTACCTTCTCACCGATCGCACCAACACCACGGCGAACAGCACCGCCAATACGTTGTCGTACGGCCAGTTCGAAGGCTCCGTACTGCGGTTCCAGTTTCAGATCAACTATTAAGGTCGCACGTCGGGGAACACTCGGCCGTCGAAAAACGGCGCCAAGTTTTCACCATCTGCAACGCAGGAATAAAGAGAGCCCGCGACGCATGCGTCGCGGGCTCTTTCAATTCTAGAAAACGGTCCGCGTCATATCCGTCGCACTTCGCCAAGCGAAATGCAATCGCGCGACACAGTACCGAAGTTCTAGTAGATGTCCGAAAAAGTGGTTGCCGGGTTCCGCAGCTTACGCCCTGAGGCTCAGCCGTTCCCCGGCAACTCTCAAGCCGACTGCTTTCACAATCGTCTCGACGAATCACCCTTTTGCACGCCGCATGCCTTTCGCCGATGGTGGTTTTATGCACATTGCGCTAACCTTAAAACGTCGTACTACTTAGGAACTTGCACCGACGAGCGCGCGCCGGAGAGCACACCAAAATACGGTTGATAGACGACCAATGTGGTCAAAACTCGACCATGACCATGGTCTGAAATCGACCTTCGATGCCCAATTTAGTGGTCTGAATCAGGCGCACTTCCAGCTACAACCAGGTGTTTCGCACCTGGAGAGCGGCCGTCGGATCAACCATGGCCGCCGTCGCCAAGTGCACGGCTGCAGCCCCCGCGACAAGATACCGCCGCACGTCTTCGGCCGAAAACGCACCCCCGACCCCGATCAAACTCGCCGGCTTCGTCCCTTCCCGCAGGTAACGCTGGGTGACGGTCTGTCGAACCGTTCGCATCTGCCGCAGCGACGCCTCCAGAATGCCCGCCCCGCAGATGCCGCGCGGAGCGCCGTCGAAGAGCAACTCCCCGCCCGGCCGGCGTACCGGAGCCGCCACGCTATTGGTCATCGCGATCCCGTCGACAAACGGCCCGATCGCCGCGGTGAGCGCCGCCGCTTCCTCCGCGTCGCGCAGGTGGCCGATCTTCACTAAGTACGGCGTTCGCCCGATCGCGTCTCGCACGCGCTCCGCGCAGCGCGCCGCGTCGGCCGGCTGTTGATAAAGTTGGCCGTCGCTCGTACAGACGTTCGGGCAGGAGAAATTCGTTTCGACGGCGTCGGCTCCGCTTTCGACGGCCCATTGCGCGCAGCGGGCATAATCGTCGGCCATCTGGTCGAGCGACCAACCCGGCTGCTCCGTGGCGACGACGCTCACGACCAATAGCTTGCCGCGCGGCAGCAGCTTGCGCGTCTCCTCGACGTCGGCGCGCCAAACGGTCGGCGCCTTCGACGGCATGCCGAACGACACGGCCCAGGTGCGCCCCATCGTCTCCGCGGCAGGCACCTCGCGTTCGCCGCCGGCCATCTGCGCCACCTCGACCGGCACCAAGTTCGGCAGCGGATAACAAGCCCGCTCGACCGAACGGACGGTCTTGTACGTGAGCACGTCGAACCCCAGGCTCGCGTAGTAGCGCACCCAACGCCCGTTCAAAAGCGGCCCCGCCGCGATGCCGAGCGGCGACGCAACCGGCAGCCCGCAAAAGTCCCACGTCCCGGGAATCGCCGGCACGTCGACCTCGACCGGCTCCGGCGCGTGCGCGTAGTTCCAATCATAACTCTGCAACCGATCATATCGCGGCAAGGATTCGTTCATGATCTCTCAAAGCCATTTAGCCCCGGCCCTTGTGGCCGGGTGAATACGCGTAGTTCAAAGTCCGAGGTGCTTAATATTTTCTAACGCCGCATGCGCCACATTCCTGCGCCGTTCCCACATTCTCCTGCGCCGCTCCCCCATTTAAGTGCGCGGTTCCTACAATTTCGCGCAGCATGCTTTCGAGCCCCTGCGCACAAGTGTGCGCTCCCCAATCCGCCATGCTCCGTTCGCACCCGCTCGCACTCCAAAACTCTCGCAAAATAGGGCCGTACGTCATCCGCCTCCCGCTTACGAACTCAGACTTGCGTCAATCCTTCCCAAACTCTCGTGCGCACTAATTACGAAAGTTGTGCGCCCCCTTGTTGGTAAGCGCTCCGACGCGCACTTCGGAGCCGATTAGTGCGCACCAAGCCCCTTTAGTGCGCGGCTAAAATCGACGTAAGTCGAAAAAGTGCGCTTGGTTCTTAGTGCGTAGTGCTTGGTTCGGGAAACACCCCAACGCTTCTCACCAAGCACGTGGAACTAAGAACTCCGCACGTTTCCCGCCGGGCCACATTATAACAGAGCCACTATAGAAATTTGGCCGGCCCAGCGCCGACGGCAGGTCGCGTCGTGGACGCTCAACTCTGCTTCTTCACGGCCGCATCGCGCTCGGCGATCAGCTGGTTGACCAGTTCATGCGCCGGTCGAATTTCAAACGGTCCCATCTTCACGCCGGGATGTTTCGACATCAGCGCCACGGCGTGCTCCATATCGCGCGCTTCCAAAAACAAAATACCGCCGAGCATTTCCTTCGTCTCCGCATACGGGCCGTCCGTGGCTTCGACTTTGCCGCCGTTCGTCCGTAGCGTCACCGCTTTACTGGCGGCATCGAGCGCCTCGCCCCGGATAAAATGCCCGCCGCGCCGCAGCTCGTCGTCGTACGCCATGCACGCTTCAAACATTTTGCGCCCCTCGTCCTGCAACACCTCGGCAGCCTTGCGCTCGTCGATGTACCCTAAGCAAACGAACTTCATCCGACGTCTCCTTGAGTGATTGCCTTCCCCTAACGCTCCGCCCTTTGCTCCCCTCGGGCTCTCACACCTTAGTCGAACGGCCGCAGCGAAAATCGACAACCGCGCCGAAGTTTTCGTGAGAAACGCCCGCGACGTCGACCGTTACCAAGCCGGCCAGGCAACGCTTCTCCTGCTGCGCGTTGCGGCGTTTGCCCGAATGCCGGGCACGCGCCGCAGCCGGCTCGACGCCGCCGGCCGTGTGCTCCGCATCGCGCAACTGCCTACGCAGGCGTACTTTATTGCCGGCGAAGCGTCGGCCGCAACCGCTCCGCCTACACGAGGGGTCCGAGATTTGCGTCCATGCAAACTCGTCTCTTTCGCCTTCCGTCGCCTTGCGTAGGCCCCGGCCCACAGTCATGACTCCCTCGCTGCGCCGCATCATCACCGGCGCCATCTTCTTTGGGCTCACCTGCATCACGGCCGTCTGCGGCTACATGCTCGCCGGTTGGCATTTTCTCGATGCCATCTACATGGTGGTCATCACCGTCTTCGGCGTCGGCTACGGCGAGACGCAGCCGCTGGAAAGCACGCCGCTCAAGGTCTTCACGATGGGAGTGATCATCGCCGGTTGCTCCTCCGGCATCTACTTCGTCGGCGGCTTCGTGCAGATGCTCGCCGAAGGAGAAATCAACCGCGTTTTGGGAACCCGTCGTATGTCGCGAGGAATCGAACAGCTCCAAGGACACGTCCTCATCTGCGGCTACGGTCGCGTCGGCCAGATGCTCGCGTCCGACTTGGCCGCCGCGAAGCAAACGCTCGTCATCATCGATACCGACGTCCGTCGGATCGAAGAAGCGCAAGCCGCCGGCCATTTGGCGGTGCTCGGCAGCGCCTCGGAAGAACTCACGCTCATCTCGGCGGGCATCGCCCGAGCGCGCACGCTCACGACCGTGCTCCCCGACGATACCGCCAACGTCTTCATCACGCTCACGGCGCGCGAGCTCAACCCGACGATCGAAATCATCGCCCGCGCCGAAAATCCTTCGACGGAGAAAAAACTCCGCCGCTCGGGCGCCAACAAAGTCGTGCTTCCCGCCTTGATCGGCGCCACGAAGATCGCGCACCTCATCACGACCCCTTCCGCCGAAGAGTTGCTCACCACCGGCGCCGGCATCGAAGCGCTGAGCGAAGACCTGCATCAACTCGGCCTAGATTTCTCGGAACAAGCGCTCGACGCCGGCTCGCCGCTCGTCGGCCAAACCATCGGCGACATGGAAGTCACCGGCACGCGCGGGTTCGTCATCGTGGCGTTGAAGAAGGCCGACGGCAGCGTCATCGTGCATCCCGGCTCCGACGCCGCACTCGGCATCGGCGACAAACTCGTGATCCTCGGCCACGCGGAATCGCTGCCGCAACTCGCGAAGAAGGCCCGCCGCGCGACAATGTCGTTCCGCGGCGCAACAAGCTAAACGCCGAGAACCGTCTTAGCCCCCGGCGAGCCGCCGGGGGCCCACGACGTCGCCAATCATGACACGACTGCGATCTAACAAGTCGCAGCGCCCACTCTTCCGCTACGCCCGGGGGTGAAACTTCGTGTGTACCGCTTTGAGTCGCGTCTGATCGACGTGCGTATAGATCTGCGTCGTTTGGATGCTCGCGTGCCCAAGCATTTCTTGCACTAGGCGTAAATCGGCCCCGCCGGAAAGGAGATGTGTCGCGAAACTGTGCCGCAGCGTGTGAGGGCTCACGTCCGGATGCGCGCCGGCCTCGAGTGCGTATTGTTTCACAATTTCCCACAGCCGCTCGCGCCGCAACCGTCGCCCGGTGCGCGAGAGCAGTAGCCAGTCGGTGCCCCGCTCCGCCGCGCCTTGGGCCAGCGCCGGCCGTTCGTCGCGGAGATAAATGCGCACGGCTTCGATCGCGCGCTGCCCGAGCGGCACGATTCGTTCCTTATCTCCCTTGCCGCGGCAGATGCAATGGCCGGCGTCGAGATGCACGTCGCGCAGTCGCAGCGTCACCAGCTCCGAAGCCCGGCAGCCGGTGGCGTAGAGCAATTCGAGCATCGCCTTATCGCGGGCCCGGCAGGTCTTCTGCGTGAGGGGCGCCTTCAGCATCCGCTCGATCTGCTCGGCCGAGAGCACCTGCGGAATGCGCTGCCAAAGCTTCTGCCCGCCGAGCAGCTCCGCCGGATTGTCGACGGTGATCGACTCCAATTGCAGATAGCGGTAGAAAAGCTTGAGCGAAATCAAATGTCGGGCGAGGCTCGCCGGGGCGAGTTGTTTGGCATGGAGCCACTTCGCGTACTCGGCCAAATCCTTCACGCCGAGCTTCGTCGGCTTCCGTCCGGCGAGCCACTCGTAAAACTTCCGCAGGTCGCGTCGATAAGCGGCCACGGTATTGTCGGCCAGGTGCGCTTCCGAACGGAGATACTCGGCGAAGGCCGTGATATACGGATGGTCGGGCTTCCGGCCGGCGAGCTCCGCACCAGGAATCGCTTTCGTCGCGACGGGCTTCGCCGCCGGCGGTTTGGCGGCGACCGCTTTTGGCGGAGTCGACTTCACGGCCGGCGCGATTGCCGCGGTGCTCGCGACGCGCTTCTCCGTCGCCGGCGGCAAACGCTTGGCAATCGGCAGCGGTTTACGGCGGGGGTCCATCGTCGGCGGCTCTCGCTCGTGGGAACGCGTTACATCGCAAGTATCGACCACGCGACGCCCCGCGGCCGAGCAACGGCCGACATCCTTCCTGAGCGACGAACATTTCTCGAACTTCCCACTGGCGCATCCGGCACGACCGCTACAACTTCCGAACTCCCCCTTCGTACCGGACGACCGACCGAAGCGCACGTATACTTACGGCGGTCGCTTCATTTTGCTCAACACGATCTCTTCACCATGCGCATTCTTGTCACCGGCGGCGCCGGCTACATCGGGAGCCACGCCGTCCGTTTGCTCGGTCAGGCCGGCCACGAAGTTTGGGCCTACGACAATCTCGTCTTCGGCCATCGCGGCGCCGTGCCGCAAGGGCGGCTCGTCGAAGGAGATCTCCACGATCGCACGTTGCTTGAGCGCACGTTCGGCGAACTCGGCATTGAAGCCGTCGTGCACTTCGCGGCCTTCGCGTTCGTCGGCGAAAGCGTCAGCGATCCGGCCAAGTACTACCGCAACAACGTCGTCGGCAGCCTGTCGCTGCTGGAAGCGATGCGCGCGGCGGGCGTGCGCAAGATGGTCTTCTCCAGCACCACGGCCACCTACGGCGTGCCGGCGCATATTCCGATCACCGAACGCGAGACGCAGAAGCCGATCAATCCGTACGGCTATTCGAAGCTCGTCGTCGAGCAAGCCTTGGCCGACTACACCAAGGCCTACGGTTTCGGCTACGCCGCACTTCGTTACTTCAACGCGTCGGGCGCTTCGCCCACCGGCGACATCGGCGAAGATCACACGCCCGAGACGCATCTCATTCCGCTCGTGCTGCAAGTGGCGCTCGGCCAACGCGATGCGATCACTATTTTCGGTCAAGACTATCCGACGCCCGACGGCACGTGCATTCGCGACTACGTGCATGTCGACGACCTCGGCGCGGCGCACGTGAAGGCGCTCGACCTGCTGCAACCCGGCACGGAACTGAAGCTCAACCTCGGCACGGGCCGAGGGTATAGCGTGCGCGAAGTGATCGACTCTTGCCGGCGCGTGACCGGTAGGTCGATTAAGGAACTTGCCGGCCCGCGCCGCCCTGGCGACCCGCCGGAACTTGTGGCCGACGCTTCACTGGCCCGCAGCACGCTCGGCTGGGAACCGCGTTACACGAAGATCGACGACATCGTGGCCACGGCCTGGCGCTGGCACGAATCGCACCCACAGGGCTATGGGAAGTAGTAAGCTTCCGTGCTCGACGGTTGATATACTCGGCGACGCAGCCGGTCTGTTCGAAACGGCTGCGCGATACTCTCTGCGCCGAGGGATTCCATGCCGTTTCGCACGATCTTCGCTTTCTCGTTCCTGATCGCCGCCGTCGCGCCGCTCAAGGCCGACGAGCTGCAAAAGATTCCGCTGCTGCCGCACACGGAGGAGTCGCCCCGCAAGTCGGAAGGGGATTTCGTGCAGCTCAAGGACGGACGCATCTTATTCGTTTTCAGCAAGTTCACCGGCGGCAAGAGCGACTTCGATCCGTCGCACTTAGCGAGTCGCGTGTCGACGAACGGCGGTCGTACTTGGTCGAGCGACGATGTTGTCGTGCTCGAGAACGAAGGGAAGATGAACACCATGTCGGTGTCGCTCAACCGGCTGGCCGACGGCCGGATTGCGCTCTTCTATGCCCGCAAGAATTCGCTGCAAGATTGCCGGCCGTGCGTGCGCTTTTCGAGCGACGAAACGAAGACCTGGAGCGAACCGACGCAGATAGTGCCCGACGCCGAGAACGGATATTACGTCGTCAACAACGATCGCGTGGTGCAACTAGCAAGCGGCCGGCTCGTGGTGCCGCTCGCGTGGCACGATAACCCCGTCGGCGGCAAGTTCGAAGCGCGGGGCGTGCTGGTTTGCTACCTGAGCGATGACGCGGGGAAAACTTGGCGGCGCGGCAAGGGTTCGCAAAACGGCGCGCCTGCCGGAGCGTCGGCCGATGCGAAGCGGATCCTGTTGCAAGAGCCGGGCGTTGTCGAGCTGAAGAACGGCGAGCTCTTGATGTTCGCGCGCACCTCGGCCGGCTCGCAACATTTCTGCCGTTCTACCGACGGCGGCGAAACGTGGAGCATGCCGGAGCCGACGACGCTCTTGGGGCCGGTGGCTCCGGCTTCCATCGAGCGCATCCCCTCGACGGGCGACTTGCTCTGCATCTGGAACGATTACACCGGCCTGCCGCCGCGCGATCCGAAAGCGAGTAAGCGCACGCCGCTCAAGGCCGCGGTTTCCAAAGACGACGGCCGCACATGGTCGACGCCGTCGCGCATGTTGGAGCCCGACATGAACGGGTTCTATTGCTACACGGCGATCGAGTTCGTCGGCGATGACATTCTCTTGGGCTACTGCGCCTCCGACCTGCGCACCAGCCAAACTCTGGCAGATACGCAAATAACGCGCCTCCCCGTACGCTGGCTCTATGATACGAAATGACTACGCGCAACCTGTTCGCATCGTCACGACGGACGGTTTACGATATCGCGTGGTCATTTTTTGCAGAGTAAGGAGATAGGGAGATACGTGGGCGATGAGGGAGATACAAAAGAGCAGGAGTGAGTAACGATACTCCTCAGAATTCCATCCCCTTTATCACCCCGTCATTCCCTATCCCCTTTTCTTCTCTGTGATTCGTCTCAAGCGAACAAATAGTAGGCAACGAGGTGCGTGATGCCGGCGAAGGGGTTGCCGATTCTGCGGTTGGCGGAATTGGTGGTCGGCGAAGAGGCGGACATCTTCGCGCTGCTATACCTCAAGGAAGAGCTGAAGACGAAAGACGGCAAGACCTATCACAAGGTCGGCTTCCGTGATGCGACGCGCGAGTTGGCATTTCCAGTTTGGAACGACTCGCCGCACGGCGAAGAGTGCCGCAAGAGTTGGCAGGTCGGCGCGTTCTACAAAATTCGCGGCACGCTCCGCGAAACGAACTTCGGGCCGCAGCTCGACCTGCGGAAGGTTCGTGAAACGATTCCAGCCGACGCCGCCGACGGCTTCGATCCCGACACGTTTCGGCCGCAATCGCGGTTCGATCCAGCGACGATGTTCGACGAGTTGTGCGCCCTGGCCGAAGCGCGCATCACCAATCTGCCGCTACGCCGACTGACGCTGCATCTGCTCAGCACGCATCGGGCCGAACTGTTGACCCTTCCGGCCGCGACGCGGAACCATCACGCCTTCAGCGGCGGCTTCTTGGAGCATGTGCTCAGCGTCGTCAAGAACGCCGTGTTCTTCGCCGATCGCTATGCAGACTACTATCCGGAGTTAACTCCGCCGCTCGATAAAGACCTCGTCGTCGCCGGGGCGATCCTGCACGACATCGGCAAACTCCGCGAACTGGAGTGGCAACCGGAAGGTCCGGCCTACACGCCGGCGGGAAGTCTGATCGGCCACGTCCTACAAGGGCGCGACATGGTACGCGAAGCGGCCGCAGAACTGGCGCGCGCCGCCGCATCTTCGGAAGATGAGGAACGCCCGGAACCGCCCGATCCGGAAACATTGCTACGGCTCGAGCATATCATCGTCTCGCACCAACGATTGCCGGAGTGGGGCGCACCGAAGCCGCCGATGACGCCCGAAGCGTTGCTGGTGCACTATGCGGACGATCTCGACGCGAAGATGAACATGGTCGTCGGCGCGCTGGCCGAAGACAAAACGCCGGGGCATACGACGTCGAAGAAGAACGTGCTGATGCAGCAGTTCTATCGCGGCAAGAGATAGAAGGAGCTTGTTTTCACCACGGAGTCACGGAGAGCACGGAGGAAAGGCAGGATTGCAAATTGCAAAATGAGAATTGAAAATTGCAAATTGAAAGAGACGCCGCCGCTCGCTTGCGCCATTTTGCAATTTGCGATTTGCAATTCTCAATTTGCAATCCAGACTTTCCCCGTGTTCTTCGTGATGAGATATATCCTTACAACACCGTCGCGTCGTACAGCCGGTCGACCGTGGCCGTGAGCATCTCGCCGTGTTCGGTTTCGAGCAACAATGCCACCTTGGCCGTGAGCGAGCGGCGGTCGTTGATCGCTGCGGCGCACTCCAAGGCCCCGGCAAACGACAACGGACCGCCGACGCCGAAGCGGCTGTAGAGATCGTCGTAGTCGGCAAGGCTCCAGCCGGCGAAGAGTTGCGGATGGGCCGCCGCGACTTCCGCCACGATGGGGTTTGTGCGCCGGTCTAAGGTTCGCGACTCACCGGGCCTTTCCGGGCGGCGCTCTCCGCGCGGCCCGATCGCAAGCAATTCGGCGACGTCTACCTCGAGCGCCGCCGCCAGCGGATCGAGCGTCGTTAGCGACGGCCGAGTGATTTCGCCGCGCGCCAGCGCACGGACGATCGCCTCGTCGATTCCGCTTCGCGCCGCGAGCGCCGCGGGCGTCATTTCCCGGCGGCGCAACAGCTCCGCCAAATTGCGACTCAGCCGATCGCGCGCCCCGGGCAAATACGCTTCGTTCCGCTGGTTTTCTCGCGTTCCAATGCTCATTCTTGCCTCCGCTGGATTAGTGTACGTTAGTATACTATCAGCCGGTCGCGAGGCAAGAGAAATCGGCCTTTCAAGCTGGAAATTCCAATGGACCAAGCACCAAATTCCAAACAAAAACCAATCACCGAAATTCCAATGCTCACGATATCCGCCGCCGCGCAATCACGTCTGCCGTTTGGAACTTAGTGCATAGCGCTTGATCATTCGCGCGCGACCGTCAGGTCACGCACTCCACGGATTCGTCCAATCTCCCCAGCGGCTGAGATACTCGCCGTAGATCGGCCGCTCGGCGATGCGCTTCGTGAGCCAAGTCTTCGTCTCGGCCACGATCCCCTGCTCTTCGTCGAGCGTCAGCTGGCCCACGATCACCCGCGATCGGAGGAACACGAAATACGTATCCAACACGTCGCAGCGACAGTAGTCATTGATCTCCGCGAGCTTGCCCGCCTCGTACATGTCTTGCACCATGTCTCCCTGCACGTCCATCTTTCCGGGCTTGCCGAGCAAGTTCGACGCCAGGTTCAAGCCGCCGGTAAATCGGGCCGTGCCGAAGTTCGTGAGCAACTCCTGCAGATCGATGTGCGCCTCGATGTTGAACCGGTTGCGCGGCTGGTCGAAGCTCTTGGCGTTCAGCGCAAACCAAGCCGGTATCGGCAGACCAAAGCGAAACGCCGCTAGTTCCATGAGCGGAATATCGAACGTCCGACCATTAAAGCTCACGATCGTCGGCCGGCCGTACTTCTCCCAGCCGCGCCAAAAATGCTCGGTCAACACATGCGGCCGATACTGCGGATCGTCGAGCACCACGAGATCGATCAGCCGGTAGTCGGCCGCGACCTTGGCAATCGCCACGGAGACGGGCAGCTGAAACGTGTACGGGATGAAGTCGCTGTCGTGCTTCTCCATCAGCTCCTGGCGATACCGATCGACGGCCGCTTTCGGCTTCAGCCCTTCGCCGGGGTAGCGAAGCTTGGAAACCAGCGCGCCGTCGGCGGCACTTTCCGTATCGAACACGAGGTAGCGCACGCTGGGAGGCATGGAAGTTCTTCGGCTGGGGCGAGAGAGGAAATGGCCAATCCGTAATCTACCAAAACGGCCAGGAATCGGCGATCATACGGCAATACGCACACGCTTGTCGTTTTCACCATGAAGGCACGGAGCGGAAAGAAGCAGGATTGCAAATTGAGAATTGCAAATCGCAAATTGCAAAATGAACGCCGGCGAGCCGCAGCGTCTCTTCCATTTGCAATTTGCATTTCTCGATTTGCAATTTGAAATCTGCCCTTCTCCGTGTTCTCCGTGCCTCCGTGGTGAAACACGCCCTCGAACTCCGAGCCTTCGCCCATGAATCTCGATCGTCTGCTCGAACGCTTCTGTCGTTATGTGAAAGTCGACACCACGGCCGTGCCCAATGCCGGGCGGTATCCGAGTTCCGCCGGACAGCGCGAGCTCGGGGCGCTGCTGGTCGACGAGCTCGACGACTTGGAACTCGAAGACGTCGAGCAAGATGCGCACGGTCTCGTTTGGGCCACGCTGCCGAGTAATGCGCGGCACCAGGTCGACGCGATCGCGCTCTGCGCCCACTTCGACACCTCGCCGGAAACCACGGGCAAAAATGTCCGCCCCACGGTTTGGAAGAACTACGACGGCGGCGACCTTACGCTCCCCGGCAATAAGAGCCTAGTGCTGCGCGTCGCCGACAATCCGGCGATGAAGGAGTATGTCGGCAAGACGCTCGTGACGACCGACGGCACGACGCTGCTGGGGGCCGACGATAAGGCCGGCATCGCCGTGATCATGGAAGCGATCGCTTACCTCGTGGAACATCCGGAGCTCGTGCACGGCCCGGTACGCGTTTGCTTCACCTGCGACGAAGAGATCGGCCACGGCGTCGATCACTTGGATCCGAAGAAGCTCGCCGCCGTTTGTTGCTACACGCTCGACGGCTCAGGCCACGACCTGATCGACGTCGAAACCTTCTCGGCCGATCTGGCCGTCGTGACGGTGCGCGGCATCAATATTCATCCGTCGATCGCCAAGGGACGCATGGTCAACGCCATCCGCGCGGCGGCCCGCTTCGTTGAATTGCTGCCGAAAGAGATGTCGCCCGAGACGACCGACGGCCGAGACGGATTTTTACATCCGTATCATCTGGAAGGGGGCGTCGCCGAAACGCGGATGCATATTCTGCTGCGCGATTTCACGGATGCGAAGCTCGTCGAACAGGAACAACTACTGCACCGCGTCGCCGCCCAAGTTGAAAAGGAGTATCCGCAGTCACAGGTCGACGTGCAGGTCGCCCCGCAATATCGCAACATGGCGGGCGGCTTGGCCAAAGAACCGCGCGCCGTGGCTTACGCCGAGCTGGCGCATAAAAACCTCGGCCGTACGGCGGAGCGCACCATCATTCGCGGCGGCACCGACGGCTCGCGCCTCACGGAACTCGGCGTGCCGACCCCCAACCTTTCGACCGGCGAACAGAACCCGCACTCGCCGTTGGAATGGTGCTGCCTAGAAGACCTCGGCGCCGCGGCGGAACTGCTGGTAGAGCTGGCGCAGGTGTGGGCCAAAGAGGGGAGATGAACGAGGAGACGAAGAGAGCGGGAGATCGTAAGCGAGCAGCGTCCTCGCAACTACTTCTCTCCCTCTCTAAGTCTCCTCGTCTCGATGTCTCCCCTCTCCCCACTCCTCGTCCCCAAGTCTTCCACCTCGCCGCTATCGCCGCCGGCCTTGCTGTCGGTCCGCATTTTTGTCTGCCGGCAATTGATAAACTTCTCCGCGCGTGAGGCCGAATAAAGCGGATAGCCGGCAATTGCCGCGCATCACCGTCGGCCGACGGCGCGCGGCGAGCTGCGGCGTTCTCTGAAGTCGGGACCCGTGCGATAGGTTATTCCCTTGCCTAAGCTTTCGATCGTGATTCCGGCGCTCGATTCGCCGGAACTGTTGGAAGGGACGCTCGTCTCGGTGCTGCAAAACCGGCCCGACGATTGCGAGCTCGTCGTCCTGTTGAATTGCGCTTACGACGACCCTTACGACCTCGCCGGCGAAGTTCGCTTCGTCGTCCTGCCGCAGATGCAGACGCTCGGCTCGGCGCTCCGTTCGGCGTTGGAATTGTGCCGTGGATCGATCCTCCATGTGCTCTCCGTCGGCGTCGAAGTGGAAGAAGGTTGGACCGACGCCGCCTTGCGGCACTTTCAAGACAATCGCGTCGCGGCCGTAGCGCCGCTGGTGCTCCGTTCGCGTTCGGAAGAGGTCGTGTGGTCGTGCGGTTTAGAGTACGGAGCCGGCGGCACGCGCCGTCGTCGCGGCTTCGGCCAATCGCTCGACAAGCTACGCAGCGGCGGCGACATTCTCGGGCCGTCGCTCTATGCGGCGTTCTACCGCGCCGACGTTCTCCGCGCATTGCCGGCGCCGTTTGACGATCGCGTCACCGCCGAACTGCTCGACGTCGACGTGGCGTTACAACTCCGGGCCGCCGGCTACCGCGCAGTGGTCGAGCCGCGCTCGTTCACCTATCGCGAAGCGGCCGTGCTGCCGACGACGACGCCGTTTGCCGAAGCTCGGGGCGCCGAACGCTTGTTCTGGCGGAATGCGCCGGCCGTCGGTTGGTTGCGCTCGGTCGTCTCGCATCCGTTCGTCATCGCCGGCGAAGTGGTGCGCCGCCGCTCCTTCGGCGCCATCACGCTCGCTTTGCTCGGCCGCTTAACGGCATGCCTGGAGGTTCTGGCGTACGGCAAGCACCATCGGGCGCTCGCCGCGCTCGGTACGCCGGGCCTGGCCTACACGACGACCTCGACCGGCGACCACATCCGAGTGGACGCCGCCCACCCACGCTCGTCGACCGGCGGCGTCAAAGCCCCGAAGACGGCCGACCACCGCCGCGACGACGACGCAATAGCGTAGGCGGAAGGGGTCAGGGGCCAGGGGTCAGGGGTGAGTAACGGTCGACGGCTCTCGCGCGCACACTAGCCCCGACGCGCCAGCGAGGGGACGCATCGTTTCCCACTCGCCAAACGCGCCGCGTCGGTAACAGTCGCCCGGAAGCCCCGGCAGGGGCGACCACCCTCTAGCCCACGGCGCGAGCGGTGGGTACTCGATGCAGGTATTTGCGCGCGAGCCCCGGAGGGGCGAAACTCCATTCGATTGATCGGCGCTCGTCGAATGTTCCGCCCCTCCGGGGCTTCGGCATGTTTTCGGGTGGAACCGCCAACCCACGGCTCGCGCCGTGGGCTACAAGCGACCGCCGCTCCGCGGCTTGAACGCCCGATTTTGCCCCGCCTTCCCTACGGGTTAAGCTGTACGCTTTGCCCCGTTGCCCCTCGGCGAAGAATCCGCATGCGGACGGTCGTTTTATTTTGCCTGGCTTCTCTTGTTGCGGCCTTCGCGAACAACGTTGTTCGCGCGGCCGATGAAAACGCCCCGTACGAGGCAATCTGGAGCGACGGCACGCGGACCTATTCCCCCACGCCGCTGGAGTGGATCGGCCAAGAGCGAAGGCCCTCGCTGGGAAAACTCTCGCCCGTGTGGGGCGAGAATCCTCTGCGGCGGTTGCGTACCGTGGCGCTGGCGCGGCCTGCTGCGTTGGGGGGTCGCGTGGAGTTTGCCGGGGGCGATCGGCTCACCGGGCGCGTGATTGAGTTCCTGCCGGCGCGCACCGATGAACTGCGCCGGCCTGATTGCTTGGTGATCGATCCGCTTTTGGCGCCCGATCAGCCGACGCCCGACGTGCCGCTGCGCGTGCAGGTGCCGACGGACCAGATCCGTCGCGTGGTGTGGGAAGAACGGACGCCGCGTCTCTTCCGACCAAACACGCTCTACTATCGCGACGGCCGGCAGACGACGTTTCGTTCGTTGCGTTGGTCGTCGAGCTCGGTTCGCCTGTTGGTCGAGCAAGGGGTGGAAGAGGTCGCCTGGGACGACATCGCCGAAGTGCAATTCGCCGAGCGCGATCCGTGGGAAGCGTACGCCGACCAATTGGCGGTGTTGATGCCCGACCTCGCGGGCAAACTCGTGCGCTTCGAAACCACCGGCGGCGTGCGACTGACAACGTCGCTCGATCGCATTCGCGCGACGGGCGACGTCGCTAAGCCGGAATCGCAATTGCTCATCGTGCAGCCGGCGTGGAGCATCGAAGCGCTGACGATTCCACTGCAGTTCATCACGTCGCAAACCTTCTTCGCGGCGAAAGACGTCCCGCTCTCAAACTTTGAGCCGGTGCTCTACGCGCATAAGGCGGCGCTCGCCGGCGGTTGGAAACAATGGCGGGCCGATGCCAACGTGCAGGGAGACCCTTTAGCAGTCGGAAATCGCGAATACGGTTGGGGGCTCGGCGTGCATGCGCAAGCGGAACTGCAATTCGATCTGCCGCTTTGGGCTCGCGCGTTTCATTCGCGGCTCGCGCTCGATCGGGCTGCAGGCGACGGCGGCTGCGTGAAGGGAAAGATTTACTTCGGCGCGGCGCAAGCCAGCGGCGCCCTGCCGAGTCGGCCGATTTACGAGAGCCCGCCGATCGTGGGCTCGGCGGCGCCGCTCGATACGGGCCGGATCGAATTGCGCCCCGCACAAGGTCGCACCAATCGCTTGACGCTCGTCGCCGATGCCATGGCCTACGAACGGCCGGCCGGCAGTGATCCGCTCGACGTGCGCGACGTGTTCGATTGGCTTGAGCCGCTGGTGGAACTCGACGAGGCCGCACTCAAGACGGCCGTGTTGAAACATGCCGCGTCGAGCTTCGTGCGCGAGCAGGGTTGGGTGATCGCCGCGCCGTACGGCGAAGGTTGGCGACTCGTGAACCACGGCTACGGCAACCAATGGCGCACCGTGGTCGAAGTGGTCAAGCGCCCGATCTCGCTCACGCGCACCCTCCGCATTCCGGCCGATGCGGAAGCCCTGATCGTGCGCGGCGGCGGCGCCGGCGATCGAGCGCCGGTCACAAGCATCGAACTGCTGGTTGCGGGGCAATCGGCGGGCAAACAACCGATGCCGCCGCTCACGGATGCGAAGAACCCGCCCACGACGCGGTTCGCATTGCCGGCCGGCGTACGAGATCGCGAAGTGCGCTGTGAACTCAGTTTCACGTCCACGCAGGAAGCGCCGCAGGTCGATATTCGCGGGATTAGTTTCGCTCCCCAGGCGAAGTGACCGGCGGCAAACACCGCACTCTGGCGAGCGGCGGGATTAACTCCCGCCGTCTGAGTCTTTCGCGGTCCGGAACAAGTCGACCGATATCGACCGAAAGACGGCGGGGCTAAACCCCGCCGCTCGCTCGCGGAACGCCCCCGCTGCTACCCTTGGCCCCGGGGATGGACTACGATGAAATGTCCCCGTTGACCCTCCCACTGCGCACCTACCTGTTCCACGTTTCCTCCCTCCTGCTCAGGGCCGCCGGCCCGCAAGCGTAGCCGTGCAAGACGAAGCGTTAGTTGCAGCCGCCCAACGCGGCGATCGTCAGGCCTTTGCGCAACTCGTCCAACTACATCAAGCGGGCGTGTTCGGGTACCTGCGCGCCCGTTTGTTGCGCGCTCACGACGCCGAGGACCTGACGCAAGAAGTGTTCCTCCGCTGCTACACCAGTTGGGCCCGCTTTGACGGTTCGGCACAAGTGCGCCCCTGGCTGCTCGGCATCGCCCGCAACCTGCTGCACGAGTATGCCCGGAAGCAGCGCCGCCGCAAGGAAACGGCCTGGACGGAAACCTGTCTGGAGATCGACGAAGTGGTCTCGTCGCAAGACAACGTTTACGGCGATATGGTCGACCACCTGCCCGGCTGCATGGACGGGCTTGGCGACACGGCGCGGCAGGCGATTGAATTGCGCTACCAAAGCGAGCTGCACGTCCCGCAGATCGGCGAGAAACTGCGGCGCAGCGCGGGGGCGGCAAAGTTGCTCATGTTCCGCGCTCGGCAGGCTTTGAAGAACTGCCTACTGCGCAAGCATCAAGCCACGGAGCATGAGTAACACGGCGCATGACTGACGACGAACTCATCCTGCGCTTAGAGGAAACGGCTCCCGAGGAGTGGACTCCCGAGGAACTAAACCTCTTACGCGCGCGGGCCCGTGAGAACCCGGCGGTCCAGTCGGCGTTCGCCCAGCAGATTTGGCTGGAGCAAACGTTGGTGCGCGGCCTTTCGCGCCGCCAGATTACGGCCGATCAAGTCCTGGCGCGACTCGACGAACGCCGGCGCGGGCCGATGCTCTTCGGCCGCTGGCTGCGCATTGCGGCCGCCTTGCTTTTGGTCGGCGGACTCGTCGGCGTGTGGTACCAGCTGCGCGAGGCGCCTCCCGACCGGCGGCAAGCCGACAATCGCCGGCCGGCGCAAGACCTGCCGGGCCCACGACCGGCCGCTTCGCCGAAGCGCACGCCGACCGCAACCGGCACCGGTGCGCAGCCTCCCCCGAGCGCAAGCCCTTCGGCCACGGCCGTGCCGGTCGCCATGCCCGCCACGAGCGGCACGGCCGGACCGGCGCCGGTCGAGGAACCTTGGACGACGATGGTCGCCGCGCCGGCGGTGAAGTTCGACGATTTCTGGCTCGCCCCGCGCCGCCTCTCGCGCGATGTCGAAACCTTGCAGCGATGGTGGACCACGATCACCGGCCAGCAGCGACCGGTGAGCGCCGACGAGCGCTTTGGCTTGCATCTCAGCGGATTTTTCGAACTGCGCGCTCCCTGGCAGCCCGGCACCACGCTGACGCTGTGGGTCGCCGATCATCAGCAAAACGATCAGTTGCAGCTGCACCTCTGGCACGGCACGCAAGGGCTCACGCTCGAACTACGCGAGCGGCCGATCACCCAATGGACCGCGTTCGCCACGACGAAGCGCCCCACGGAGCCGCGGCCCGCAACCTTCGCACTGGCGGCGACCGACAACGACCGAGCCCGACGAACCGGTGAAGGGCCGTTCGACCTGCGCTACGTCGACGGCCGCGTGTATGTCTCGCGCGGCGATATCTTGCTGCTCACGGCGCCGCTCGCCGGTCCGCCCGACGGCGTGTATTTCGAAGGGAGCGCGGTGCTCAAGGGAATCGGCTTGGCCCATGTGGAAGGGATGCCGCAGCGCTGGACGGGGGAAGACCTGGAGCAACCGAATTACTTCGACTATCCGGTGCCGGTTGCCTGGCCCGCGCTCGCCACAACCGAGCGACTCAACGAACTTCCGCCCGGCGCCACGGTAGCGCCAGCCGGCGACGAAGGACTTGCGCTCACGGCGGTCGACACGACGAAACCTGCTTGGTCGGCCATTGCGCTACCGCGCGACGGCTTCTACGACTTGGTTTGCGAAGTGGAGCGCGCCGAGGTCGGCACGGGCATTTACCTCGGCGATGAAACCGGGCGGCCGCGCTACGCCGTCGGCTTCCATGAATACCACGCCGGCGAGCCGCTGCACCTGGCAATCGGCCGACCGACCGAACCAAAAGCGCGATATCGCTACGAGCCGAAGCAAGGGCCGTTGCCGGCCGTCGTACTCCCCGTGCGCGTGCGGCTGCTCTGCGGCGCAGGCAACATCAAAGTGTTCGTGTCGACCGACGGTCGCTCCTGGGGTCGGATCATGGAACCGATTCGCGGCATCGACGGCGTTCCCGCGACGCTCGGCGTGTTCTGCGCTCCGGGCAAAGGGAAACGTTCGATCCACGTGACGCGCGTCCGGCACGAGGTGCGGTTCGCCGTCGAACAAGAATGGCTCGCCTCCACCCCGCCGCTACCGGAAAACGGCGGCTTCGGGCAATGGCTCGTTGACGCGACCCGACCGGTCGATCCCGATGCGAACGACGAAGCGGAACTCGACGACGCCGGCGAGTTACGACGTTTGCAAGAACAAGCGGCGGCGCTGTTGGTGCGCGGCGTGCGCTATGAGACGGCCCGCTCGCTCGTCAACGGGCTGACGATCGCGCCGTATCCGTCCGACGACGCCGGCCGCGAGCGACCGCTTTACGACTTCGCAACGCTTTGCCTCATTGCCGACGGCTTCGACGGCGGCGCGGCGCTCGAATGGTACGACCATTTCCTCCAATACGGCGCGCAGCATTCCGGCGAACGGGCGCACCTGAAGCTTGCTGAACAAGCCGAACTCGCGCGCCTCCGCTGGATGGAGATGCCGCTCACCACCGCGGCACGCTTGCCGTTCATGCCTCCGGAGCTAATACGCGACGAAATCTTCGGGCTGATTCACGCCGGCAAATGGGACGAACTTGATCGGCTCTGCCGCGTCTGGCACTTCTTCGGCGGCAAGCTCGACCCAAGCGCGCGCAAGCAGGCGCGCCGCGAAGACATCATGGATTTGGTCGATTGGGCCGCCGCCCAAGCGGAGCGCCGTCGCACGACGCCCGACGGGCAACTTCCTTCCGCGCCGCAGTTCACGTTTAAGCCGGAGTGGCGGCATCCGCTCATCGAACAGTTCGGCAAGGAAGGGTACAACGTGCTGGCCGAGCTCGAAACGGCTCTGCAAGAAAAAGCATATCCTGACGCCTGCCGCATCATTACCGGCGTCACGGCGGCGCAAGCCGTCGGGCTGTTGCCTAACGCGGCCGACGCCGACCTGCTCGTCTCGCTCCCCGGTGCCGTGGCGCTCGCCATGCGCACGCACCCGGAATTGCGCGCTGCGATGCAGCGCGACTACGGCGACCTCGCGCAGCTCCGCTATCGCCAAGCCTCGGCCGACGGCGACGTCGATGCCGTGGAGGCCCTGACCACGCAATTCTACGGCACCGCGGCGGCCGCCGACGCGCAGATGTGGCTCGGCGATCGCGCACTCGCCCAAGGAGACGCTCCCCGGGCCGAAGGGCATTACCAAGCGGCTCGCACCGAGCTGCCCGAAGGCTCCGACGCCACCGGAGTCTTAGCGCGCCTGCGTTTGGCCGCCGCCATGCAAGGGCGCGACACCGGCCAAGCGCCGCCGTCGGCCGTGAAGCTCGGGGAGTGGAACCTTTCTCCCGCCGAGTTTGAACGAACCGTACAAGAGCTTCGCGCCCGAGCGCCGGAAATGGAGACGGGCCCGCGCTCGGCGTCGGGCGCGTCGGTGAACCAAATCACTTCGCCGATTCCGCCGCCGAGCCGGATGACGCTCAAACCGTTTGCCAAAGTCGACGGCGATCTCGGCCGCAATCAGGAACAGATCCCGGAGCGCGACGTCGATCTGATCGGCCCGCAACTGGCGACGGCCTTCTCCGGCAAACGCATGATCGTGACCAATCGCTTTCAGACGCTCGCCTTCGAACTGGCCGACGGCAAGCTCGCCTGGCGCACGAGCCTCGGCGGCGAACAAGGGCGCACCTACCAATGGCCTAAGGTGGCCATGCCGCCGGTCGTCGTCGACGGACGCATCTTTGTACGTCGCCTCACCACCGCGGGCCCCGAACTGGCGTGCCTCGACGAACCTTCCGGGCGCGTGCTTTGGCGCTCGCCGCGCGGCGAGATCGTGGCTTCCGACCCGCTCGTGGCCGGCGACCGTGTGCAGGCCGTGGTGCTGGCGGTACCGCAGCAAGACACGCTCGAAGCGGTGCTCACGACGTTTGAAATCCGCACCGGCAAAGTTCTCTCGCGCCGACCGATGGTGATGCTGCGCGATTATTGGAAACGGGAACTCCCTTGCAAGCTCACACCGGCCGGCGACGTACTCCTCATGCAGTTGGCCGGCTGCGTCATCGGCTGCAGTCCGGAAGGAGACTTGCGTTGGCTCAGGCGCTTGCCGTGGCTCCCCGCAGCGCTCGTCAAATGGTCGAAGTCGGCCGGTTCGCAAACGTGGGAAGAACTCGCCGAAGGAAACCTCACGGTCGAAGGCGCGCTGCACGACACGTACAAGATCGACATTCGCACGGGCGCGATCCAACTTCATAACCGAACGTGGTACGGCGTCGGGCGCGACCTGGAGAACGACGCCGAGCCGCGCGATCAGTATGCGCCGTTCCGTCGGTTGTCGCACGGCAGCGATATGTTCGCCGTGTACGAACAGCGACTCAATCGCAAAGTTTTCCGACCGCGCATGATTTGGAATAGCGCTACCGACGGCGCCGCCGACGCCGCCTGGCCGACCCCATGGCAAAAGACGCGCGGTTCGGTCGGCCCGCTCGCCTCACACGACGGACGCTACTTCGCGCTGACGACGAACGATCTGAAATCCCCTGCGCGCGAGATCGTGGAGCTCGTCGCTAAAACTCCGCTCGAGAGTGAAACACCCGATCTCTTCGGCGACTGGTTGCCGCCGCAATGGCTCGGCTCGGTGTCGGAGCCGATTCGTATGCTCGATCCGGTGGCGGAAATGTGGCAACTTCTGCAAAGCCGGTACGACGAGAAGGTTTGGCTGGAGAATCGCCTCTTCTTAGAGGATGATTGCCAATTGACGTTGGCCGCCGTCAACGCTCCGGCGATCTGGAACCGCACCGTCACGCTGCCGACTACGTCGCCGAAGGTGCTCAAGCTCCGTACGGCCGCGGCCGGCGCGGAGGCCTGGAATTTGAAGGTGCAGGTCAACGGCGAAACCGTGCTCGAACGAAAGGTCGAACCGGCGGTAGGCGGAGCGTCTCCCTGGCGCGACGACGTCGTCGATCTACAAAAATACGCAGGCCGAAAGATTCAGATCACACTCCTCCACGAAGCCGGTCCTCCCGCGAAAGGCGCCAAGCCTTCGCCGGCCGCTTGGCAGCGCATGGCGATCGTCGAGAAATAGGCAGCCGGCTTGTGCAAGGTTCGTACTATGACCAACACTAACCATCGAGGCTCATTGCAAATTGGTAAATGCCAATTGCAAATTGCAAATCGCAGAAAGGGCGCGTCCGCCATTTTGCAATTTGCAATTTGCAATTCTCAATTTGCAATCGCTACGTTCACGGCGGTTGCGTTGCTGCTCGTAGCTCCGGCGGCGCACGCGCAAGGTCCTTCTCCTGCTGCGGCCAACGAGATCACGCCCGAAAGCCGCGCCGCGCTCGATCTCGGCCTGGAATGGCTCGCCGCCAATCAGGGGCCGGAGGGCAATTGGGGTTCCAACGATCTCGGCCTCGTCTCGATCGGCGCGCTCGCCTTCCTCGCCGACGGACACATGCCGGGACGCGGCAAGTACGGGGCGACGGTCGAAAAGGCCCTCAACTTCATCCTGAAAAACGCGAAGCCGTCGGGCCTGATCAACATCGCCGGCAGCAAGCGCGACATGTACAACCACGGCCTCTCGACGTTCGTGCTCGGCCAAGCCCACGGCATGACGAACGACCCTCGGATCGGCACGGCGCTCGACCGCGCCCTGAAGCTCATCGCGGAAATGCAATGCCAAGACGGCGGCTGGCAATACGAAGCGCAGCGCCGCCCGCAAGGGAACGACCTCAGCTTGGTCGTCATGCAAGCCAAGGCCCTGCGCAGCGCGGTCGACAGCGGCCTGGAAGTCTCGCCCGACGTCATCACGCTCGCCATCAAGCGCGTACGCGGCTACTACTACTGCTCCGCTCCGGAAATCCGCGGCCGCAAACCGCCGATCGACGAAGAACTTCTCAAGCGCTATCCGGGCCGGTTCACGTATGCCGGGCACGGCGGTAACGCGACGACCGCCATGGCCGCGGCCGGCGTCGTTTGCATGCAAGAGTTCGGCCAGTACGACGACTGGCGCATTCCGAAGAATATGGACGTCATCAAAACCGAAATCGGCAAGCTCACTCCTCCCTCGCGCGGCAGCGGCCGGCTCCCGAGCGGCTTCGATTCGTACACGCTCTACTACGTGGGGCAGGCCTTGTATCAGGTCGGCGGAGAAGACTGGCGCGGCTTCTACCCGAAGCTGCGCGATGCGCTGGTCGTCGGCCAAGCGCGCCACCCGACCGAACCAAAGCGCCACGGACAATGGGTCGACGACGTCCGTGTCTCCGGACCCGGCTCGCCGCTTTACGCCACGGGCGTCGCCTGCTTCATCCTCGCCATCCCCAATCGCTATCTCCCGATTCTGCAAGAAGGGCGGATCGAAGAGATTCGTCGGCAGTTTGATACCGGAGGCGCTACGCAGTGAGAAACGCGTGGATTGCAAATTGCAAATTGGTAATTGAAAAGTGCAAATTGTCGCGGGATGAGTCCTGCCTTCCATTTGCAATTTGCGATTTGCAATTCTCAATTTGCAATCGGCTCATTGATAGCTCGCACCGTGACGGAGAATGCTCATGAGCTTCTCCGCCGGCATCTTCGCGCTAGCGGGTCTCGCCGCGGCGGCGGGGCCGATCCTCGTGCACTTGATGAACCGTCGCCGGTTTCGCACCGTCGATTGGGCCGCCATGCAATTTTTGCGCGAGGCGGTGCGGCAAAGTCGTCGCGTGCTGCACTTGCGCGATCTGCTGCTCCTGTTGCTGCGCACCGCCGTCGTGCTGCTATTCGGCTTGGCGATGGCCCGGCCGTTCTTCGCTTCGACCGGCGGCGCATTCGGCGCCGGCGAACCGGTGCACGCCGTGCTTTTGGTCGACAACAGCCTGAGCATGGGCTATCGCTCGACTTCCGGCACCGTGCTCGACGAAGCCCGCGCGGTCGGTAAGCGCTTCATCGACGCCTTGCCGGCCGGTAGCCGCGTCGCCGTGATTCCGGTCTGCAGCGACCCGCGACATTACGCGCTCGATCCGGCCGCCACGAAGCAAGACGCGCTGGAAGCGCTCGACGCCGTGACGCTCGTCGATCGCCCGGCCGGCTTCAATGCGGCGCTCGAACTCGGCAAGACGGCGCTCAAACGGCTCCCCGACATGCCGAATAAGCGACTGGTGTTCCTCGGCGACGGCCAGCGCACCTCGTTCCCCGCCGGCGGCTTGGCACAATCTCTTTCCGGTGAAGGGGCGCCAAGCGACGTGCAGATCGCGAGCCTGGCGCCGCATGCTCCGGAGAATGCTTGGATCGCCGAATGGCGCGCCGTCGACGGCGCGGCCACGCCCGGCGCCGATGCGGAGTTCGTCGCCGTGGTGCGTTACGAAGGTCCCGAGCGCCGCACCAATGTGCAGATCGGCTTTCACTGCGATGGCGCACTCGTGCAAAGTCGGGTCGTCGACTTAGAGCCGAACCAACGCCGTGAAATATCGTTCACACATCGCTTTGAAACGGCTGCGGAATCGGCGGGCCCGCGCTATGCGGTGGCCGGCGTCGAACTTTCCGACGATCGCCTTCCTGAAGACAATCGCCGCGAGACCGTGGTGCCGATTCTGCCGAGCCTTAACGTGCTTTACGTTTCCGAAACCGGCCCGACCGAGAGCACGCCGGAAGCGGCCGCGGGGCGAGGACTCTGGATCCAACGGCTCCTCGCGCCGGTCGTCGATCGTAGCGACGTACAGCCGCGGCTGGTCCGCATCTCGCATATCGCCGCCTCGGAGCTCGATGCGCGGCAACTGCAAGAAGCCCGGCTGACTGTGCTTGCCGGCATTCGCTCGCCGGAGAGTCACGTTCCCTTGCTCCGCGAATACGTAGCGCAAGGCGGGCAACTCCTCATCACGGCCGGCGGCGATTTCGATCCTTCCGAGTGGCACGACGCCGGCTGGCTCGATGGGGCAGGCATTCTTCCCGCCCCGCCCGCCGCGCGCACGGTGAACGTCCGCGAAAGCCAGCCGGTACGGCCGATGCGGCTCGATCTGAAAACGCTCGGCCATCCGTACTTCCAAATCGAAGGGGTCGCGGCCGACGAGCTGACCGACCTATATTCGGGCCCGCTCTTCTTTGAAACGGTCGCCGCCGAGCCGACCGAAGACGCGGTGCAAAAAGTACTCGCCGCGGAAACGGCCCGGATCGTCGCGCGCCGCACGTCGGTCGCCGACGCGCACGCCGCAGGAACCGCCAAACCTGCCGCAATCGCCCCTGCTCCGGAAGCCGTCGCCGCGCAGCCGCCGCTCTTGCGGTTGGGTTGGATGGAGCCCGAGGCCGATCTTCGCCATACGCTGAAGCCGGAAGAAGAAGCGGCGCTCGGCCGGCCGACGGTGATCGGTCGCTACGACAATGGTCTGCCGCTTTTCGTCGAGCGACGCATCGGGCGCGGCAACGTCCTCTTTTGCACCACCAGTATTCAGTCGCCTTGGAACACGCTCGCGATGTCGCGGGCCGTCGTGCTGCTCGATCGGGCCGTGCGCGCGATGCTCGAACAGACGCTGCCGCGACGTAACTTCGAAACGACCGAGCCGGTGACGTTGCCGCTTCGTCCGCCGGCCGGCGGCTCGTACCTGCAACTTGCACATCCCGACGGGCATCATGAACCGGTCATGGTCGACGCGCTCGGCGAAGATCAATACGCGCTCGTCCTGCGCGACTTGCCGGAGCGCGGCACCTACCGTATTACCGCGCGCGAAGCCGATGCGGCGACCGAAGGTTCCGTCACCGAGAAGACTTTGTGGACCTTGCCGATCGCCGTCGCCGGGCCGGAAGCGGAATCGCGCCTCGCCGCCCTGCCGCGCGACGACGCGATGGCCGGCGTCGACGCGGCCCGCGTCCGTTGGCTGGGGCACAATGAAGAAATCGGCACGGCCGGCGCTACCGTCCGCGGCCAGTATCTTTGGAAGTGGCTCATGGCGGCCGTACTCGTCGGGCTGCTCTTGGAGTTGGCGCTCATCCGTTGGATGCGACCGAGCGTGGTCTTGAGCGCGCCTGCGGCGAACACGGCGCTGCAGCCGGTCGGGAGCAGCGCCGCATGAACCTCTTCGCGCGCCTGCTCGGTTATCGCGCCGACGAATCGATTCGCGACCTCGAAGTGAGCTCAGCCGCCCCTTGGGCCGAGTCGCTTCCCGGCGCGCTCTGGCTCGGGTGTCTCCTCTTGGCATTTCTCGGCGGCTGGTTTTATCTCAAGAAGCAGCCGCTCAAGAACCACCGGCTCGGCTACTTGCTCGCGTTTATGCGAGGCTTGCTCCTCTGCTTGATTCTGCTCTACCTCGCCGAGCCGACCCTCAACTTACGCGTGACGACGCATCCCAAACCGTCGCTGTGGCTGCTCATCGACGGCTCCGCAAGCATGGCCATCGAAGACGTGCCGCCCGAAGCCGGCCGGCCGGAAAGCCTGGGCGATCCGCAATCGGCCGCCGCCAAGAAGACCCGACTCGCGCAAGTGCAAGACCTGCTGCGGAAACCGGACGACGAGAATCTGCTCACGCGATTAAGCAAGAAGTTTCAACTCCGCGCCTTCACATTTGATCGCCCCGGCGAGGTGCGTCCGCTCGATGCCGGCGCACCGGCTGGCAACTCGACGAAGTCCGACGATCCGCTCGATCCGCGTAAGCTCGCCGACCAACTCACGGCCGAAGGCCAAGTGACGGCGCTCGGCGACGCGCTCGACGACCTGCGCGAACGTTACGGAGCACAGCGCCCCGCCGGCGTCGTGATCTTCAGCGATTTCAACAAGAACGCCGGCCTCTCGCCGACCGAAACCGCCGCGCGGCTCGGCGTGCCCCTCTATTGCGTCGGCGTCGGGCCGGAATCGGCGCTCGACGTCTCGGTCGATCTACAAGCGCCGCTCCTCATGAAGAAGGGCGAGCAGTCCGAAGTGCGGGTCACGGTCCGCCGCCAAGGAGATCTGGCGCGCGACGTGGCCGTACGGCTCTCGGCCCATAAGATCGGCGCGTCGCAGGCAGGCCGCGCGATCGGCGAACAGATCCTGCAGGCAGGCAGCGACGTCGCCGAGCTGCCGTTCCCCTACGCCCCCGACGACGTCGGGCGCTTCGAGTTCGTCGCCGAAGTCGATCCTCAGCCGGGCGAAACGATCGTCGAAAACAATACGGCCCGCCGCGAAGTGAACGTTCGCGACGATTTCCTGCACCTCACATTCGTCGACTACGAGCCCAATTGGGAATGGCGGTTCATCAAGGAAGTGTTCCACCGCGACAAGCTCGTCGGCATGCGCGGCTTCCGTACGTTCCTGCGCTCGGCCGATCCGAAAGTGCGGCAGACGAACGAGCTGTTTCTTTCGAGCCTTACCCCGCCGCGCGGCGAGTTCTTCATCAACGACGTGCTCTTCCTCGGCGACATGCCGGCCACGAGCCTTAGCACGCGCTACTGCGAAATGGTCAAAGAGTTCGTCGACAAATTTGGCGGCGGGCTAGTCATTGTCGCCGGGCCGCACTTCGGGCCGGGCGAATTGGCATCGACGCCGCTGGCCGACCTGTTGCCCGTGCGCGTGATTCCCGGCGGCAAGTTGGCCGACGCCGGTCAGCAGCCGTTTACGCCGCGGCTCACCGAAGCGGCCGCCGAGTTCGACTTCATGCAGCTCGGCGGAAGCCCGACCGAAAACCGCAACCTCTGGAGTCGGCTCGGGCCGCTGGAATGGTACCAACCGACGGCCGGCGTCCACGACCAAGCCCGCGTGTTGCTCGAACATCCGACGGCGAAATGCTCCGACGGCCGGACGCCGCAACCGTTGATCGCCGTGCGACGCTACGGCAAGGGAGAAGTCGTCTACTTGGCGCTCAATGAAACTTGGCGCCTCCGCCGCGACTATGGCGAGTTCTACTACCGCAAATTCTGGGGGCAGATGATCCATCGGCTCGGCCTGAGCCATGCGCTCGGGAATCAGAAGCGCTTCGTCGTCACCACGGAGCGCCGCCAGTATCAATCGGGCGAGCGCGTCGTCGCGAAAGTCGAAGCGTACGATCAAAACTACGAGCCGCTCAATCCTGCCAAGCTGCAGCCGCCGCTGGCGCAACTCTCCGGCGAGCTCTTGCTCCCCGGCGCCGGAGAAACTTCCGACGGCGGCCGTATGCCGCTACGCCTGTCGCCGCTGCGGGAAGGAGAATTCGAAACGGAGTTTGAGGTGCAAGAGCCCGGTGAGTACGTCGTGCGCGTGCTCGATCCGTTGTCGAACGAGCAAGTCGACGCCGGCTTCCGTGTGACGAATGTCTCCGCCGAACGACGCAGCGCCGTGCGCGACGTCGCGCTCGAGCGCCAATTGGCGGAGTTGCGCAGCCCGCGCTTTGGAGTCGCCGGACGCAGTTACGATCTCGCCTCCGTCGGTCGGTTGAGCGACGAGATCTTCCTGCCGGACGAAGTGGAGAGCTACCCCGAGCGGATTCCCCTCTGGAACACGTGGGCCGCCTTCTTGCTGGTGATTATCCTGATGCTCGGAGAATGGTTCCTCCGCAAATGGGTACATTTACCATGAGCGACACCGGGAAATTTGCGACCCTTCGGCATGGTCTGCAAGCCGCGGCGCGCCGACGCCGGCGCGTCCGCCTTACCGACGCCCTCCTGCTCACCGCGGGCGCGACGCTTGCCGCGCTCTACGTCGGCTATTACGTCGACCGCGCCTGGAACCTTGTTCCCGCAGCGCGGTTGTTTCTAGATCTCACTGCGCTCGGCGTCCTCGCCGCGGCGGTTCGCTGTTGGGTCTGGCCGGCCTTGCGAAGGCATGAAGATGCCGTCGACGTGGCACTCGGCGTCGAGCGACGGCGTAGCGGCAGGAACGACCTCGTTGCGGCGTTGCAGTTCGACGATTGGCTCCGCTCGGGCCGAGGCTCGGAATATGGCAGCACCAGCCTGCTGGAAGCAGTCGTCGAGCAAACGGCCGCCGGCGCGGAAGAGTTCGACCCGGCCGCCGAGCCGATCGAGCGGCCGACGCGCGGCAAGCGTTGGGCCGGCGCCGCGGTGATCGTCGCGGTCGTGCTCGCCGTGATTATCTATCCTCGGCACTTCGCCGCTTGGCTCGATCGCGCGCTCCTGGGAGACGCGCACTATCCGTCGCGCACGCAGATCGTCTCGCTGCACGTCAACGGCGCGGCCGTCGACTTCGCCGGCGATGCGACGCCGCGAATTGTCGTCGCCGAAAGTCGTCCCATTACTTGGCAACTTATTGCGAGCGGAGTTCTCCCGGAGCAAGCGACGCTCGCGTTGGTCGACGATCAGGGGAGTCAGGCAACTGTGGAACTTGCGGCGCCTGCCGCGACGGACGCCGCCGGCACCAACGGCAGTGAGCGGATTTATCAAGCGCAAGGCGCCGCGCCGATCGCGTCGCTCATCGTCGAGGCCCAGGCCGGCGATGCCTATGCAGAGCCGTTCGAGTTGGTCGTGCGACCGATGCCGCTGGTGACCATTGCACTCGACGTTACGTTGCCCGCCTACGCCGCCGGGGCGATGCTCCCTTCGCCGCCGCCGGGCCGACTGAGCGCCGGCGTGCTCGAAGGGAGCAGCGTCGCGCTACGCGTCACTTGTGCGAACAAACCGCTGCGCGATGTCCGGCTCAAGCTTGCCGAGAAGACGTGGCCGCTCACGCCGACGGACGACGAGCGCCGCACTTGGCGCTTCGATCCGGCCGATTCGCCGCTGGCCGAGGTCGTGGAGCCGGCGGAGTTCACCGTCGAAGCGGTCGACGACGACGGCTTCGCGTTGCCGGAACCGTTGCGCGGTTCCATTCTCTTACGACCCGACCAGCCGCCGACCGTAGCCGCCGAGGTGGTGACGAAGTACGTGTTACCCGCCGGCAAACCGTCGATCGCGTATCAAGCCGGCGACGATCTCGGTGTGCGCAATCTCGCCGTGCTCCGTCAGGTGTTGCGCGGCGACGGCGGCACGGAATCCGATCGGGTCGAAATCCCGCTCGACGCGGCCCCCTCACGCATGCAATTGGCCGGCAAGTTCCCCTTAGACCTTGCTCCGTTGGAACTGCATAAGGGAGATCGAGTTACGATACGCCTCGAAGCCCGCGATCGTAGCGGCGATCCGAACCGCGCAACGGCCCAAAGCGAGCCGTTTACGCTGGAAGTGACCGACGAACAAGGTCTGTACGAGGCAATGGCGGAGACAGACCAACGTTCAGCCCGTAAGATGGATGAGATTATCCAGAAACAGCTCCTGATGACGGGCAAAGTCGGCCCGGCCGTCGGTCCGCTTGTTCCCGCCCCAAGGCCGAGCGCGAGCGGCACTCCTTCGGCCGCCCCGAGTTCGACGACTCCCCCCGCCGCGCCCACACCCACCGTACCCGCTCCCACCGCCACAGCTCCGTCGTCTCCCAGCCGGGGAACCCAACCATGACGAGCGCTCCGCATAGCATCAATTATCACCGCCTGAGCCGCGCCCTACTTTTAGCGCTCGCGGCGGCCGTCTGCCTTCCCCACTCCCCACTCCGCGCTCCCCCCTGTTTCGCGCAAGCCGTTCCCGTCGACGAACTCCGTCGCAAGCAAGAGACGCAACTCCGCGCCGCGGAGCTGGCTCGTGAGCTGGTGCTCAATCTGCTCGATGTGCAGCTGCAACAATTGGAAGAAAACGGTCTCACGGATCGACCGCTTTTCCAAGATGTGAAGACGATGCGGCAAAACATCGACGGGTTGATCGAAGCCGAGATGAGCGAAGTGGTCACGCTTCTCTTGCAAGCCCAGGCAGATCAAACCGACAAGCGCGACGAAACGTTTCTTGAAGCGCGCCGCAAGATCGGCGAAGTCCTGGCCCGCCTGTTGGCCGAGCGGCAAAACCTCTCGCGCCGCTTGCGCACGGCCGAAGTCGCCGCGCAGGTCCGCCGCCTCATCGACATGGAAACGGTGATTCGCGAAGTGACGATCGCCCTGCCGACGCAAGCCCGCCGGCAACAAGAGATTCAACAACTCTCGACGCTGGCCGATCAGAGCGATGCCCGGAAGCTCTACGACAAGCTCACGGAAACGTTGATCGAAGCACGCGGTTGGGGAGGCGAAGTCGGACAGACGGCCGTCGAAGGCCTGGCCCTGCTCAAAGCCTCCGACACCGCCCTGCACTTCGATGAAGCCGCGGCGTCGATCGAAATGGGGCGCTTCGCCGAAGCCGCCGAGCATGAAACGGCCGCCATTCGCGGCTTGCAGGTGCTCCTCAAGAAGGTCAAAGAAACGCAAGGGCTGATTCAAGCCGACCATCGGGCCGCGCTGGAGGTGGTGCGCGAGATGATGCGTCGCCAAGACGAACTGCTCGCCGAAACCAAAGCCGCGCCGCAGGAAGAGGCGGCCGTCGAGAACTTGCTCAAGAAGCAAACGGCGCTAGGAAAGGACCTCGACCGGCTCACCGAAATGCTGCTCGACAAACCGACGGCGGCACCGCTCGTGGAACGAGCTCGCAAAGCTTCGGAAACCGCGACGGTCGAGCTCTTCAACCAGCAAGCCCCCGCCGCGGCGCAAGCGCAGAACACCGTTCGCGCCAATCTCGCGGCGATCGAGAAGCAGCTCGAAGACGATGCGGCCGACGATATGCCGCAAGAACGCAACGCCGCGGAACTCGCCGAACGGGCCGCCGACCTCGAAGCGACGCGCGACGCGCTCGCTCAGGCCCGAGCGCAGGTGCAGCCGCTCGCCGAAGCGCCGGCCGTTCCGACCGCCGCCGCCAAGCCGGCGTTGGAACAAGCGGCGAAAGACGTTTCGCGCGCCGGTCAGAATCGCGATTTGCCGAAAATGGTCGACGCTCGACTCCGCGACGTCGTGAAGGCGACGCGCGAAGCGGCCAAGGCGACCGACGATCCGCTGCGCGACGACGCGGCGAAGAAAGAAGAAGTCGCTAAAGCCGATCAAGCGCTCGAGCGGGCCCAAGCGGAAGTAGAAGCCGCATTGGCCGACGTGCGCCGCATGCAGCCGGCCGTCGCCGCCGCCGAGCTTTCGCGCGCCGCCGAAGCCCTTGATCGGGCCGCCGCCGCCGAACGGGAAATCGCCAAGCAAGCCGTGGCCGAAGCCAAGAAGCCGGCCGCCGATAAGGCCGCGGCGCAAAAGCTAGCCGGGGAACAAGCGCTCGTCGCCGACGTGGCAAAGAGCGTACGCGAAGCCGTGGCGCATGAAGCTCCCGAAGCCGCGTCGCCGCTGGCCGAAGCGCAAGCGGCGGCCGCCGCAGCCGCGGATCAACTGCAACCGGCCGCCGCTGCAAAGCCCGGCGAAGAACCAAATCCGCCGACCCCGGCGGCGCTCCGCAACGCCGCCCAGCAAGCGAATACGGCTGCGCAAAAGCTTGCGGCGGCCGCCGCCGCCCTGCGCCGCCAAGCCGCGGCAAAGGCGCAAGGTCTCGCGCGCGAGGCCGATAAGCAGCTCGCCGCCCTGCGGCCGGCGATGCAGGCCGTCGACCAAGCGGCCGCCGCACCGATGGGCAACAATGGCGAAGCGCAGCTCGCGCTAGCCGCCGCCGAGCAGGCACTCGATCGTGCCGAAGCCGAACAACTGCGCGCCGCAGGCAAGAACGAAGCCGCCGCCGCGCGCGAACTAGCCGACAAGATCGAGCAGGCTCAAGCGATGCAACAGAGCGCCGCCGCGGCCGCAAACGACCACAACCAGGGCCGCGCCGAAACGCCGCTGGAAGCGGTGACGCGGCAACAGCAAACGGCCGACGAAGTGGAGCGCCTTGCGAACCAAGCCGCGGCCCGGCCGAAAGCGCAGGCCGCGGCGGCGGAACTCCGCCCCGATGCGCTGGCCGATAAGCTCGCGGCGGCGCGCAAAAGTGCCCAAGCCGCGGCCAAGCTCGCGCTCGACGGCAAAGAGCCGGAAGCGAAGCAAGCTCGTACCGACGCGGACCGCGCTCTGGATGAAGCAGCCGCGATGGCGAAGGCCGAGGCCGTCGAGTCGATCAAGCAACCGGCGGGCAAGACCGATGCGGCAGCCCAGGAGCGCGTGAGCGCGGCGATCGCCGACGCGAAGAAGAATGCAATGACCCACGCTCCGCTTTCGCGTGAGCCGCTCGACAAGGCGGAAGAGTCGTCGATGAAAGCAGGCCAAGCCGCGGCCGCTGCGGAATCGAATCCCGCCGACACCGCCAAGGCTCAAGACGACGCCGCAAAGAACTTGGCACAGGCGAAGAAGGCCGTCGAGCAGGCACAAGCCGCGCTTGCCGCGCAGGGTCGACAGAAGATGCAGAATCAGGCCGCCGCGGCACAGAAGCTCGCCGCCCAAGCGGCCAAGCTCGATCCGGGCGCTACCGAAGCCTTGCGCGAAGCGCAGCAGGCGGCCTCCCAAGCCGCCGCTCCCGCGACCGCCGCGCAACCCAAGCCGGCCCCGGCCCAAGCCGCCGCCGCCGAGAAGCAAACAGCTCAAGCGATGCAGCGCGCGGGCGCCGAACTCGCGGCCCGCGAGCAGATGGTGAAGCGCGACCAAGCGCTGGCCCAAGCGATGCTCAATGCCTTGTCGCAACAACAACAGTCGACGCAAGAGATCGCCAACCAACGCAACGCTCTCGCGCAAGCGATGGCCGCGCAACCGCCGATGACTCCGCCTCAAGGCGCTGCCCAACCGGCGCCTGCCGCCCCAGCGCAGCCGCCGATTAGCGAAGCGGCCGAAGCCGCGGCGCGTAAGCTCAATGAAGCAATGCAATCGTTCTCGCAGGCCGCGCAAGTGACCGGTCAGGCGGCGCAGGAAGTCGCGGGACAAAGTGAAACGGCCAACACGGCGCTCGCCCAAGCGCTGGAGAAGGCCTCGGAATTCTCGACGCCGGCCGGAGCGATGCCGCCGCCGGGACCGGCAGCGCAGCCAGGCTCTGCTCCTCCCGCCGCCCCGAACGAAACGGCCGGCATGCCGCAACCGGGCGCCGGTTCGAAGCCCGGCGAAGCGGCCGGCGCGCCGCAAGAAACGCCGCCGAGCACCGCGATGGGGAAAGGTCTCGCGCCTTCCACGCCCGAGGCCACGGCCAAAATGATGGCCGGCCCGCAAGCGATGCAGCAACTCGCGCAGCTCGAACAAACGGCCAGCCCGCCGAAACCGGGGAGCGCACCGGGCAACGTGCCGACCGCCCCGTCGGCCCAGGCTAAAAACGGCCAGCCGGGCCCTTCGAACAAGCAGGCCCAACAGCATAGCGAGCTGGCGTCGCAATTCGCCCAGGCGACCGAATCGTCGCTGCCGAGCGTGAACAACGCCGGCCGCAACGCCGCCGACATTGCCGCGACGAACAATCGCCCGAAGGGAGACGACGCCTGGATGGCCAAACTCCCGGCCGAACTCCGCAACGCCATCCGCGCCGAAGCACAACGCCCCGCGCCGCACGGTTACGAGGAGCGGCTGCGCAACTACTTTAAAAATGTCGAATGACGAAGCACGAATGTCGAAAGAAGCCCGAATGACGAATGACGAAACCTGTTCGAATGTCATTTCGTCATTTGAGCTTCGTCATTCTTTCGTCATTCGGATTTCGACATTCGTCATTACTCCTAAGAGGAAGCATCTGTGAGTGTCAGCACCGAGTCTGCCGAGCCCGCCGCGAACGATGTCGCCGCCGTTGCGCGTTGCGAGCAGATGTACAACCGCCTGCGCGATGAGTTGGCGAAGACGATCGTCGGCCAAGACGAGGTGATTGAACAAACCCTCACGGCGCTCTTCGCCGGCGGCCATGCGTTGCTTGAAGGGGTGCCGGGCCTCGCCAAGACGCTGCTGGTCAACTCCTTGGCAAAGGCACTGCACCTCTCGTTTAAACGGATTCAGTTCACGCCCGACCTCATGCCGAGCGACGTCACCGGCACGGAAGTTATTCAAGAGAACTTGGAAACGCGGGCCCGCGAGTACAAGTTTCTCGCCGGTCCGCTCTTCGCCAATATGATCTTGGCGGACGAAGTAAACCGTACGCCTCCGAAAACCCAGGCCGCGATGCTCGAAGCGATGCAAGAGCGACAAGTGAGCGCCGGCGGCAAGGTGTATCAATTGCCGGCTCCGTTCTTCGTCCTCGCCACGCAAAACCCGCTGGAACAAGAAGGAACCTATCCGCTGCCGGAAGCGCAGCTCGATCGCTTTCTCCTCTACATTCGCATGGGCTATCCGACGCCGGGGGAAGAATGGGAAATCGCTCGCCGCGTGACGACCGGCAAGCTCGGCGATATCCAGCAAGTGCTCACGGCCGAGGAGATCGTGCAGTTTCAAAAGCTCGTGCTGCGCGTGCCCGTGAGTGACCAGGTGCTCGGGTACGCCTGGGCTTTGGTGCGGGCGTCGCGGCCCAATACGCCCGAAGCGCCCGACTTTGTGAATCGCTGGATGAGCTGGGGCGCCGGCCCGCGCGGCGTGCTGACGCTGATCTCCTGCGCGAAGGCCCGGGCCCTGCTCTACGGCCGGATGCACGCCTCGATCGAAGACGTGCAAGCGGTGGTGAAGCCGGCCCTGCGCCATCGACTGGCCGCCAACTTCGCCGCCCAAGCGGCCGGCAAGGGAAGCGAAGAGCTTTTAGACATGCTGCTGAAGGCGATTCCGCCGGATCGGAAATACGAGAAGCCGGCGATGTAGGCCGTAGGGTGGGTCGAGCGCAGCGAGGCCCACGCGGATGCGTGCCGTAGCATTTATGAACTGTCTGGTGGGATCAACTTCATGGTCGATCAAATTGAGGCAGTCCGAATCGCTCAGGCTCACGTCGATACGCTGCCGCGTCCGCACCCAAAGTATCGGATGGTTCTCGGTGAGTACCGAGAGGTAGTAGAAGGATGGTATTTCGACTACCGCATCGAACATGTCGCCGGCTTGCCGCCTGAAGCTTGGGACCAGCATTTCGCCGGCGCACCAGGTTTCATCGTCTCCAATTTTGACGGTCAACTTCGTACGATCCATTGGGACGAGCGACGAAGTCTCGGGCTTTCAATGCGGCGTTGAAAAATCACTTGTCTGTTACGGCAAGGCGGTTTCAACAATCAAGAACCGCGTGGGCCTCGCTGCGCTCGACCCACCCTACGCAACTTAGAAGCTAATCTCACGCGCCATCTGCACGGCCGGCATCACGAAGATTTTGCCGTCTCCCATGCGTCCCGTGCGGGCCGCTTCCACGACTTTGCGTAGGATCTCTTCGCAGCGGGAGTCTTCGACCCAGAGGTCGATCTCGACCTTCGGCAGAAACGCCAGCGAGTACTCGCTGCCGGCGTATTGGTCGAGATAGTTCTTCTGTCGGCCGAAGCCTTTGACTTCGTGAACGCTCACCGCTTCGAGCGGGGCTCGCTTCAAGCTCTCGAGCACGCGCTCGGCCAAGTACGGTTTGACGACGGCGACGATTTGCTTCATCGCGGCGAAGGGGTCAGGGGTGAGGGGTCAGGGGTGAGCACAAAAACAATCCCCTCGTAGACGTCGCCTAGATATTCATTGCCGTATCGGGCTTAGCCGCCGCGTCCACGCAGCGGACCCGCGCGCCGTCTGCCAAACATTCACTTAGCTAAAGAAGTTCTCGCCGGTGAGATTCAAGGGCGGCTTCGTTTCGACCGACATGTCTCCCTCGACGCGCGTGCAGCACGCCAGTCGCATCGTGTCTTCGTTGCCGATGTAGGCGAAGAGCGCCGGGCCGAGCGGGTTGAACTTGAACGTCACCTTTTCCATCATGCTCATCGGCGAGGCGTTTTCCATGCCCTTGGTGATCTTCACGCGGCAGGTGCCGCAGTGCCCGAGGCCGTGACAATTGAAGACTTCGTTGAGCCCGGCGCCGACGCCGTTGAGGCCGCCGTAGAGCTTGATGCCGGCTTTCATCGCCTCGACGCGGAGATTCGCGCCGGCGGGAACTTCAATCTGTTTCTTTTCGTTGACAAAGTTGACGGTCGGCATCGTGGCTCCCGGTGCGTTGTCGGTTCGGCCCCTACCTCGGCGGGCTCGGCACACGCGAAATGCGGCGGAGCGAGCGAGGGGTGGCGCGAAATGTTTCCGCCGCCTCATGGGCACCCGCGCGGAAACCGAATATCTTTATGAATCTAGCCTACCGACGCGGTTTTGGAAACCGTGCGGAACGGCGAACAGCAGGCCCGGTACACCCGGAGACGAGCTCCGGGGCGAAATGCCCGAATAGTTCGTACTCACTCGCTTTTCACGGAGGCCCGTCGACCATGGCCGAGCGCAGCAAGTATCAAGAAAATATCATCAAGAACTATTACAAGAATCAGGACACGATTCTGCTCCAGCGGCTCGGCGAACTGGTGACCGACCTCTACTTGGCCGAAGGCAAGGCCCGCGCCTCGGCCTGGAAAAAGATTTCTGTGACGTTGGAAAAGCTCAAGATCCCGGCCTCGCGGATCGCCCACTTGGTGAAAGCCGACAACCCGACGTTGCTGGCGAAGCTGTTGGAAGAGCTGCTGGCGAAGGAGCCGGCGAGCAAATAGTCCGGCGATTTCCGCTCAGAGTTCGCGGTTCAGAGTTCGTATTCCCATTGAGCCCCCGAGCTCGTCTTCGGGAGCACAAACGGTTGCCTCGGCGCGCCGCTCGGCGACAATACTCGGGCGTCGCTCGACAACCGTGAACCCCGAACCCTGAACCACTTGGAACCTCTCGTCGACATCCGCGACGTCAGCTTCGCCTACGGCGCGGTGCGGGCCCTCACGAACGTGTCGCTCCGGCTTGAGCCCGGCACCGTGGGAATCGTCGGCAACAACGGAGCCGGCAAGTCGACGCTGCTCCGTATCCTGCTCGGACTCTTGCATCCCACGTCCGGCGGCGGCACGGTGCTCGGTTGCGACGTCAGGCAAAGCAGCTCCCAACTGCGCGGGCTCGTCGGCTACATGCCCGAGGCGCATGCGGTCGTGCCGTTGCTGAAAGGGGTCGAGTTCGTCGCTCTCTCAGGCGACCTCTACGGCATGCCGAAGCGCGATGCCCGACGCCGCGCCCACGAGGTGCTCAATTACGTCGGCCTGGGCGAACTCCGCTACCGCCGACTCGACGAGTACTCGACCGGCAACCTCCAGCGGCTGAAGCTCGCGGCCGCGCTCGTGCACGACCCGAAGTTGCTATTGCTCGACGAACCGACGAACGGTCTCGACCCGGCCGGCCGCACGGCCATGCTCCGCACGATCGAAGACCTCATCGCGGCCACCGGCAAGAGCGTGATCCTCTGCACGCATTTGCTGGCCGACATCGAGCGGATCTGCAAACAAGTGGTGGTCATGCACCAAGGAACAGTCGCCCGAGCCGGCACGCTGGACGCTTTGCGACAGCACACGGCCAGCCGCTACGCGCTCCGTTGGCAAGGCCCGCGCGAGCCGTTTGTCGCGGCATTGCAGGCCGCGCAAGTGTCGCTCGATTTCCCTCCGGAACATGCCGCCGTGCCGAGCACGGAACAACACGCGCTCGCCGTCGTGCCGACGGGTTGGCACACGGCCCAGTTCTTCGAGCTCGCCGGCCGCTCGGAAGCCGTCGTCGTCGAACTGCGGCCCGAGCAAGAAGACCTCGAACAACTCTTCTTCCGCGTGACCCATGGGAATTGACGCGGCCCACTATCATCCGTGGAAAACTAACCCGGGAGGCAAACTCGGCGGGCCCCTCTTGGGCGCTTGGCGCGGCGTCGCGGCGGTCGTGCGCACGACGCTCCTGCAACTCATGCGGCGCAAAGCCTATTGGGCCATCTACGCCGTCGGCATTTCGCAGTTCGTCGTCTATTGGGTCGTCATCTACGCACTCACGCAGTTGCAGCTCCCCTCCGGCACCCAGCGCGGCATGCTCAACACGTTCGGCTTCAGCATCGAGGCAGCCGATCCGCAAGACACCGGCTACCTCGACTTCATGGAGCAGCAAAGCTACGTCGTGATGATCATGCTCGCGTTCTGCGGCAGCCTCGTCGTCGGGAGCGACTTTCGCGAAGGGACGCTGCCGTTCTATCTTTCGCGACGCTTGGAGCGCCGCCATTACATCCTCGGCAAGCTCATCGCGCTCGTCGGGCTCATTTGGCTCTTCACCGTACTTCCCGCCCTCATCCTCTTCCTAGAGTACGGCATGTTCACGACGTCGACGGACTACTGGCGCGCCAACTGGCGCGTCGTGCCGTCGATCCTCGGCTACGGCACGATCCTCGGCGTGGTGCTCGCGCTCTGGCTCGCTGCGATCTCCGCCTATCTGCAAAAGCTCGCACCCATCGCCGTCGTTTGGTCGAGCCTCTTCGTGCTCCTCGGCCGGCTCGGCTTCATGCTCAGTCGCGAAACCGGCATCCGCGAATGGGTCTTGCTCGATCCCTGGAAAGACCTGCGCCTGGCAGGCCGGCTCTGCTTCGGCCAGTTCCGCACGGCCGGCGACGCCCAACTCAGCGCCACCGCCGCTTGGATCCTGATATGCGTCAGCCTGGTCGCGCTTTTGGCTCTCATTCGGCGCGTCCGCGCGGTCGAGGTCTCGGCATGAGCGAGTCGACCGAGCTCACCTTCGAGAACGTCACCAAATTCTACGGCCCCGTGATCGGCGTCAACGACGTCTCGCTCCGCGTCGGGCCCGGCATCACCGGCTTGCTCGGCTCCAACGGCGCCGGCAAGTCGACGCTCATGAAGCTCGCTTCCGGCCGGCTCAAGCCGTCGCTCGGCGAGGTGCGCGTCGGCCCGCACGCGGCGCGGAGCTCCGCCGCGAAACGGTTGCTCGGCTACTGCCCCGACGTCAACGCGTTCTACGAAGAGATGACGGGCCGCGAGTTCGTCGAAACGATGACGCGTCTCTACGGCTACAGCCTCGCCGAAGCGCGCCGCCGCACGCAAACGGCGCTCGAGCGCACCGGCATGGCCGACCGCGCCGAGCGCCGTCTGAAAGGTTGCAGCCACGGCATGCGCCAGCGCATTAAGTTGGCGCAGGCCATCGCGCACGATCCGCGCGTGCTGCTGCTCGACGAACCGCTCACCGGCATCGATCCCGGCGGCCGACGCGAAATCAACGAACTGCTCCGCGCGCTCGCCGCCGACGGCCTCACCGTGCTCGTCTCCAGCCATCTCCTCGCCGAAGTCGAACAGCTCTGCGACCGCCTCGTCGTCGTGGTCAACGGCCGCATCCTCGCCGAAGGAACACTCGGCGAACTCCGCAACCTGCTGAACGACGAGCCCCTCACCATCCGCCTCGAATCGCCGCAGGCCCGGCTCGCCGCGGCGCTCGTCGTCGCGCTGCCCGACACCACGCACGTCACCGTGCGTAACGACTCCGTCATCCTGCGCACGCGCAACGCGCCGGCGTTCTTCGCCGAGCTCGGCCGGCTCGTCGCCGCGCATCAGCTCGAGGTGCGGCGGCTGGAAACGCTCGACTCCGGCGCGGAAGCGGTGTTCGGCTACCTGCAGCGGAGCGCGACATGAGAACCGCGCGCGCCTTCCTCACGCTCTGGCTCCTCTCGTTCCGCCGGCTCTTCTGGTCGATCGGTACGCCGATGCTGCTCTTGCCGATCGTCGCCTGCATCATGTTCCTCGTCCGCCGCAACTACGGCGCGAGCGACGATCCGGTGCAGGCCTTTCACGCGTTCAGCATGTTCCTACTGACGGTCTTCGCGTCGTTCCTCGTCCCACTCTGCGCGCTCGCCTTCGGCACGGCCGGCCTCGGCGGCGATCGTGAAGATCGCACGCTCCTCTTCCTCTTCATCCGCCCGTTGCCGCGAGGGCTCATTCTGCTGGCGAAATACTTCGCCGCGCTGCCGCTGGTGCTCGGCTTCACCGTCGGCAGCTTGTGGATCTTCTGCAAGCTCGCCGGAGCGCCGGGCCGCGCGGCGTTCGATGCCTATCTCCCTGCGACGCTTTACATGTCGGTCGCCTACACGTCCCTCTTCCATCTCTTTGCGGCGCTCGTCCGTCACTCCACGGTCGCCGCGCTCATCTACGCCGTGTTCATGGAAGTACTGCTCGGCAACGTGCCGGGCATCGTCAAGCGCGTCGCCGTCAACTACTACGGCCGCTCCCTCATGTACGACGCCGGCGTCGAACACGGCCTCAACGCCCCCGACGCCCAATGGTTCGACCCCTACCCGCCCGCCGACGCCCGCACGGCCCTCTGGGCCATCGCCATCGGCGCGCTCGTCGCAGCCTGGCTCGTGTTCCGCACCCGCGAGTACGAAGAACCGACCTAGCCCGACTTGGCGCGACGAGATATTGACGCAAGCAAGTCAACGCCCAACCAACAATCCCTGTTTGGTCCCCTCGCCCGCGGCGCGACGTCGGTCACAGCTGGTCGAACTTCGCGGGAGAGGGATAGGGTGAGGGGAAACAAGTCGGAACATCGGTCACTTTGGACCAGGCGGACCGATTCGTTTCTCCCCACGCTCGATCTGTTCGACGAACACGATGCGATGATCTTCCGGGACTTCTGCGATAGCTTGTGCGCAGATTTTAAGGGGCCAGCCCGTCGCTTGACGTAGACGACTGACCAAATCGGCGGGCACGCTCGGAACCGGTTCGTTTCTCATTCCCATATCCTACACGCCGGCTAAGATCGCAGACACGTCGGCCTCACGGCTCGACGCTCGCCGGCGTGTCGCGTACATTCGGATTCGTCCGCCCTTGATCGCATCGTCTCTAAAGGTCCTAGCCTATGCGCACCACCTTCACCTTCCATACCGCCGGGCAGTTGCTCTTTGGGCGCTCGGCCGTGCGGCAGTTGCCCGAGCAGCTCGAGCGACTCAAAGTCGCGCGGCTATTGCTCGTCACAGATAAGCATTTGGAGCAGGCCGGCATTCTTGCCACGGTGCGCGAGCCGCTCTTGGCGGCGGGCATTGCCGTCGAAACGTTCGACGGGGGCGAGCCGGAGCCGTCGCTCGATCTCGTCGATGCGGTACTCGAACAAGCGCGCCGCTTCCGGCCCGACGGCGTGCTCGGCCTCGGCGGCGGCAGCAATATGGACCTCGCCAAAATCACGGCGGCCGTCATCACGCATTCCGGCCACGTGCGCGACTATCTCGGCGAAGACAAAATCCCCGGCCCGGTGATGCCGCTCATCTGCGTCCCCACCACCTCGGGCACCGGCAGCGAAGTGAGCGCCGCGAGCGTGCTCACTGATAAGGCCGCCGGCGTGAAGGTCGGCATCCTCAGCAACTATTTGCGCCCGCGATTGGCGCTGGTCGACCCGGAGCTGACGCTCACCTGCCCGCGCAAGGTCACGGCCGATAGCGGCATCGACGCGCTGACGCACGCGATCGAAGCGTTCACGGCCGTCGATAACGCCGCGTTCCCGCTCCCGGAAGGAGAGCGCAGCACCTACCAAGGCCGGCATCCGTTCGGCGATATGCTGGCCGAGAAGGCGATCACGCTCTGCGGCAAACATTTGGTGCGGGCCTGCGACGCGCCCGATGATTACGAGGCCCGCGAAGGGATGGCGCTCGCCGCGGTGCTCGGCGGCATGGCCTTCTCAAACGTCGGCGTCGCGATCGTGCACGCTTTGGAATATCCGCTCGGCGCGGTGTTGCATTGTTCGCACGGCGCAGGCAACGGGCTCCTGCTCCCCTACGTGATGCGCTTCAACATGCCGCCGCGCAAGCGCGAGTTCGCGCGCATCGCCGAACTGCTCGGCGCAAACATCGCCGGCCTCGACGAAACGGCCGCCGCCGAAGCGGCGATCACGGAAGTCGAAAGGCTCCGCACGGCCGTCGGCATCCCGCACCGCCTGCGCGAAATCGGCGCGAAACCGGAACAACTCGCCGGCTTCGCCGAGAAAGCGTTCGCAATCAAACGGGTCATCCGCGTGAACCCCCGCGTCCCGACGCTCGAAGACTTCCGCGCGATCCTCGAAGCGGCGTATTAGATCGACTTTCTAAGACTCGCGACGTCGGGTGCCTGGGGCAGAACGAAGTGATGCCCCAGTTCTCCGGGGATTCGCCTACGGCTCAGCCCCAGCCACCCTTCCTTGAAGTACCCGTTTTCAAGGCGTTTTACGACTCCGACCGCCCCCGATTCAGCAAGCTACACTACTTCGGGGGAGTTCTGCGCGCCTGCGCATTTGCGATTTAGGAACGGCGGTCGGTAGTGGAAGCGATCTTCTTTTTCTTCTTGGGTCTCGCGGCGTTTGCCGCCATTGGGCACGGCATCTGGGTCGCTGCCGCGGCGGTGTTGCGCGCCATCACGGGCACCGCTGCACCGACGGCTCGCAACGCCCTTGCGCCTGCCGCAACGACCGTCGAAACCTGCCCGATCTGTACGACGCCGCTCTTAAGCGATCTGAAGACGTGCCAAACCTGCGGTTGGCCGAACGTGACGACGTCGGACAAGAATCGCCGCGCGATCGCGCTGGCGGCGCTGCGACGTTCGGCGAAGCGCTTCTTCGGCATGGGCTGGCTCGACCAAGCGACGTACGTAACGCTCGAGCAAACGTTCGACGGCGCGCCCACGGCATCATCTGCAACTCCGGCGGCGACCGTCGCTCCGATTCCGTTGGCGCCCGACGCCGCAGCGGCAACGACTACCGAACAACCGGAAGCCGCGCTCGAACCGGTGAAGCTCGCGCCGGAACCGATTGCGCCGCAGCCCAGTGCCACACAGCCCAGTGCCACACAGCCCAGTGCGACACAGCCCGCTGCGCCCGTGGAGCCGGTCGCCCCCGTGCCGCCGATGCCCGTCGCGGCAGCGCCGCAAACGGAACCGAAAGACGCACCGAAAGAAGTGCCGGAGCGCGTCGCCGCCTACGTCGCCTCGCGCCGCACCGAGGATGCGAAAGAACCACAACCGCGCGCCTCAAACAACACGGCGAACACTTCTTCACCCCTCACCCCTCACCCCTCGCCCCCTCCGCGCAAGCTCTTCGCCTCCTTCCTCGAAGAGAAAAATATCCGCTGGGGAGAGCTCATCGGCGGTTTGCTGATTCTCTGTTCCTCCATTGCGCTAGTGCTCAGCTTCTGGCAGCAGATCGCCGAGCGTCCGCTCCTCAAGTTCAGCCTGTTCAACGGCGTCACCGCGGCGCTCTTCGGCATCGGGCTCTATGTGCATCGCCGGTGGCGCTTGCCGACCACGACGCACGGCCTGCTGCTGATCAGCATGCTGTTGGTGCCGCTGAATTTTTTAGCGATCGCCGCCTTCACGCTCGAAAACCCGCCGACCGATGCCCTGACGCTCGGCGGCGAATTCGCTTCGCTCGCTCTCTTCGCTTGGCTCACCTATCAGGCCGCGCTCGTGGTCGTGCCGAGCGCGGCGCTGCCGGTGGCCGTCGCCTTGATCGGCTGCTCGGCGTGGCAACTCATCGTCCGCCGCTTCGCCGGCGCCGAAATGGGTTCGCCCCTTTTGTGGGCGCTCGGCCTGCCGCCGGTCGTCGGCTTCGCGCTCCCCGTCGGGCTGCAACTCCGCCGCCTCGGGCGCTCCGAAGAATGCGGCGAACGGGAAGCGAACCTGCTCTTTCAAGTCGTCGGGACGACGCTCTTTGCCGCGCTGTTGCCGCTCGGGCTGCTGCTGGCGAAGTCGGAACAATTCACCCTGACGCTCGCGCGCCTCGCTCCGCTGGCAAGCATGTTGGCCGCCCCGCTCTTGGCCGCCGGGTTGTTACTGTGGCGACGGCTGCAAGACCCCGAGCTGCTCAAGGAACGGATCGCCGGCACCGCCTTGGCCGTGGCAGGCATGGGCGCCATGACGGCGGCCGTCGCCGTCGCGTGGCCGATCCCTGCCGGAATGCTCCCCGTCGCGCTGGTCAATGCCGCGGTGTTCACTTGGGTGGCACTGCGTAGCAGCAATAGCACGGGTAGCGGCATCGGCGCGGCCCATCTCCCGGCGGCGCTCTGTGGGGCGGCCGCCTATCTCGTCGGCCTACATGTGTGGCAAGGTCGACTCGCATGGAACGGCACCGATGTCCATGCGGCGCTGCACGCGCTCGTTTCCGGCGCGAGCGGCACGGCCTTGGTGATTCCGGTAGTGCTCTTTGCCGCCGTCTCCCTTCTCCTGCGACGAATCACGGCGACGGCGCCGTTTAAGCACCCGGAAGCGACGCGTGAGGAATTTAGTTTGCTCGGTGCCGCGCACGCCGCGAGTCCGTGGTATGCCGCGGCGGCCGGGCTCGTTGCCGGCGCGAGTATCGCCTTGCTCGCCGTGTTCAGCTTCCGTGTCCCCGGCGATCCGTTCTATGCCGCGCACCTGTTCGCGCTGTACGCGGTCGGAGCCGTGGTCGTCGCCGGAGCGACCGGACGCGCCGAAGCTGCGTATGTCGGCGCCGTATTGCTGTGGGGCGCGCTCGTGCAAGCGCTCCGCTATCGATACTTCGAACACTTCTCGCTCGAAAATGTCTGGCCGATCATCTTCCTGTCGCATGCCTCGCTTGCTCTCCTCGCGGCAACATTCGCTCGGCGCGGCGGCGCGCGTTGGCGTGAAGCGGTCGGAGAACCGCTTGGCCATGGCGCTGCGATCACCAGCGTGCTCGCCGTGCCGCTGGTGTTGCACGCGATGCTGCACGGCGCACCGCTCCAGGCAGCCGCTTATACGGCGTGGCTGGCCGGTTGCTGGGGAGCGCTATTCCTGCTGACCTGCTCGGTCGCTTGGTTCGCGCTCTTCCAAATCGCCGCGCTGGTCGCGCTCGGCAACCTCGTTCACCACTACTTGGCCCGACAGCGTTGGTATGAACTCGCCGACGGTTATTCGCCGCTCGTCGACCCCCGGGCGCTCCAAGCGTTCGGCCTGACGACGCTCGCCTTCGGTGCCGGCTGGCTCGCGCTCCGGCTGTTCCTTAAGCGCCGCGCAGCCGCGAGCCGTTGGGCCGTCGTGGTTTGCGCATCTCCTTCGGTCGATCGCTTAGCGGCTCGAGCGGCGGGCTTACTCGCGGTCGCCCTGGCGCTGTATGCCGTCGTGCCGGGCGCGTGCCAAGAGCTTTCGGTCCGCACGTTCCGTCCGCCCGAGCCGCGCTGGACGCCGGCGATCACCGAGTTCCAAATTGCGGAAATTCCGCATGAGCCGGCCCGAGCGCTCGGCGGTTGGTTGCTGTTGGCGGCTGCTGCCGGACTCGTCGTGGCGAGCTTTTGGGAGCGGTTTCAAACCAGCAAAGTCGTCGCGCTCGCGCTGCTGGGAGCCGCCGCATCGCCGCTCGTTGCCGCACGTTGGGACGTCGAAACGGCAGCCGCCACGGCGCTACTGTGGAGTTCGGCCGGTGCGCTGCCGGCGTTGATGTTGCCGCTGTGGTTCCGGCGACCGTTGGCATCGTGGGCCGATCGCGCGTCGTGGCCGCAGTGGCACGAGCGCGATCGCGATTTGCCTTGGATTTGGTTCGGCACGGCGACGACCACGGCCCTGCTGCCGCCGATCGGGTTCCTCGTCGGGCTCGCGCTCACCTCGGCGGGACGCTATCTCGACATTCCCAACGATCTGCAACAAACGCTCCGGCTCACGTCGCCGGAGGAATTGATGGCGGCGCTCTTCGCGTGCGCCATCATCGCCGCCGTCGGCTTGGGCGCGGCGACGCTCGCGCGCGTTGTCGGGCGCAAGTTTGCCAAACACGACGGGACCGATTGGACCGCGCTCGGGTCGACCGTCGTCGGGCTCGTGGCGGCCGCGCCGCTCGTGGCGACCAGTATTTACTTTGTCGCCTCGGCACTCGTCGCGTTTCCCATTCTCGGGCCCGACCCGAATTCGTTCTTTGCTCGCAGCGGACTGGCCGTAAGTTACGCGGTGCCGCTGCTCGCGGTGGCCGGCACGCTCGTCGGCTGCGCACTTTCGCTCCGTAGTGCGCCGCTCGGCTTCGCGGCGGCGCTGGTGGTGAACCTGGCCGCGACGGCGGGGTACATCCTCGCCCAAGCGCCGACCGGCTTGAGCTTCGATCTCTTCCTCTGGTTGCGACTGGGGCAATTGAACACGGCCGTGTCGGCGCTGTTTTCGGTCGCTTGGGCGTTAGGCGCTAGGCGACAGGCGGCAGTCAGCAGTCAGCAGTCCGCAGTTCGTAGTTCCGAAGCTTGGCTCACCACGCTCACGGCGCTGGCCGGGGCGTTCTGCGCGGCGGGGATTCTCGCTTCCGTGGCGGCGCTGTTGGCCGAGCCGGTGCGGGTACAAAACATTCCGACAGCCGTGACCGACGATGCCGCTTGGGCTTCGTTCGTTTGCGTACTGTTGGCCATCGGGACCTATTTTCGCGCCATGCGGCGCCCGATCACGCCGGCCGCGTGGACCTGCGCGGCGCTCGGAGCCGCGGCCCTCTCGGCGCTCTACACGCTGCATTGGGATACCGGCAACTTGCTGGCGGCCGGCGCGCTGGTCGATGGTTGGCTCGCCGTGGCGTATGGCGCCTTGGCGGCCGGCTGGTGCGCCGAGCGCTCTGAACGCTTCCGCTTCGCGCCGCCGGCAAGCGCCGCGCGCTGGTCGACCTTCGCCGGTTTCCTAGCGCTGGCGGCGGCGCAAGTGTTGCTGCTGCACTTCGTGTTTGGCGCGTTCCACAGCGGAACCGCGCGACTTCCGCACGCGCGATTCTTGGCCGTGACGCTGCTGCTCGTACCGCTCGCGATTGCGCTCGCGGCCTGGGTCGGGTCGCGCTGGCGGTTGTACGCGGCCGCGGCGCTCACCTGCTACGGCCTTACGCTCTTCTGGTTCTACAACCTCGGCACTTGGATCTTCCCGGAGTTCCGCAACGACGATACGTTCGGCTTGGCGCTCTTCATCGCCTGGGCCTTGCCGACGCCGCTGTGGTGCTTCGTCGAGCTTCGCTTCATCGGGCCGCGCGTCGCCGCGCTAAGTCGACCGACGTGGCGCGCGTTGCCGCCGCTGCATCGCTGCGCGGCGTTCACGTCGCTATTTGTCGCCGCATGGCTCGCCTTCGGTAGTCTCATATTGGATTTCAACGGCCGCCGGCTCGACGCGCAGCCTACGGGGCTCGTCATCGCCGCGATCATCGCACTCGTTGCAGCTGTCGGCTCCTGCTTGTGGGATGCTCGGGCCCGTGCGGCCGTGGCGTCGCTTTATCTCGCGGGTCTCACGACGATTGCCACCGTGCTCGACCTGTACGACCTGGAGCCGCGGCAGCTCGTTTGGACCGGCATGATGTTCACGGCGTCGTATGCGCTCGGCGTGAGCTATCTCTGGAGCCGGCGCGCCGGACTGCGGCGCTTGTGCGATGCGCTCCGCATGCCGCAGCGCTACGACGACGAAGCGGCCGGCCGCATCTGGCTGGTGCCCGCCACATACTTGTTGGCGGTGTGCGTGCTCGTGCCGGCGTTTTGGTCGGTGCTCGAGCTCGAACATTTCGGACAGCGCATCGCCGCGGCGCATGCCGTGTTGGCCGGCGCGATCAGCGTCGGGCTCTTGGCGCGCGGCGAGCGGCGCAGCATGCTGCAACGTCATGCGCTCTGGCTCGGCGCGGCGGCGGCCGTCGTGGCGGCGTGGTCGGTGTTGGAGCCGCATGCCTCGGGCGAGCTTTTGAATCGGGCCGTGTCGGCGGCGGCGGCGCTCGCCGGAGTCGTGGCGCTCTACGGCCTCGGGTTCTCGAAGCTCTTGCGCAAAGAAAACGAATGGACCGCCGCGGCGGGCGTGATTGTACCGTGGCTCGTCGGCGTCACCGGCTTGGTGCTCGGCGGCGTGCTCGCGATCGAAGCGTATGAATACCGCGTGAACCACGGCGTGGTGGAGATCAGCCCGACGGCGCTGGTTACGGTGATTGCCGCGCTCGTAGGCCTTTTCGCCGCGGCGCTGGTCGCGGCGCTCGTGCCGGGGCGCGATCCGCTGGGCCTCAGCGAGCGCGGGCGCACGGGCTACGTATATGCCGCGGAAGTAATTCTCGCGCTGTTGTTCCTACACATTCGCCTGACGATGCCGTGGCTCTTCACCGGCATGTTCGCGCGCTATTGGCCGCTGGTGGTGATGGTCTTGGCCTTCGCGGGCGTTGCGCTCGGCGAACTGTTCCGCCGCAGCAATCGTTTGGTCCTCTCCGAACCGCTGGAGCGCACCGGCGCGTTCTTGCCGCTGTTGCCGGTCGTCGGCTTTTGGATGGCCCGGCCCGAGGTGCACTACTCGCTGGTGCTGCTGCTCGTCGGCGGGCTCTATGCGTCGCTGGCGGTGATGCGCAAGAGCTTCGGCTTCGGCATCCTGGCGACGCTCGCGGCCAACGGCGGCCTCTGGTACTTCCTCGGCCGACAAGACGGCTTCGGCTTCTTCGAGCACCCGCAGCTGTGGCTCATTCCGCCGGCGCTCTGCGTGTTAGTCGCCGGACATTTGAACCGCAAAAGGATGACGGCCGAGCAAGCCACGACCCTGCGCTACGGCGCGGCCGCCGTGATTTACACCGCGTCCACGGCCGACATCTTCCTCACGGGCGTGGCCGAAGCGCCGTACTTGCCGCTCGTTCTCGCGGCCTTTGCCATCGCCGGCATGCTCGCGGGCATCGCCTTGCGAATCCGCGCGTTTCTCTATCTCGGGCTCACGTTCCTGTTGCTCGCCTTGGCGACCATCATCTGGCACGCAGGCTACAACCTCGACCGAACGTGGATCTTCTACGTGGTCGGCATCGTGTCCGGCGTGCTGATCATCGCGCTCTTCGCCGTGTTCGAGAAGAAGCGCGAAGACATTCTCCACGTCGTAGAGAAGTTGAAGACGTGGGAATAGCGCTCGCTATTCCCATTTAGCGCGGAGCTTGTCTCCGCGCTTGATTAGAAATCGACGCAATTCGCGCGGAGTCGAGCTCCGCGGCTAAACGGACTAATTAATCAACGAGTCCATCACTTCCACGTAGTTCACGACGCGATAGTCGAGCTGCTTCGCGACGGCGCGGACCGCTTCTTGTGCGAGTTGCTTGTGATAGAAGCTACCGACCATGCCGCGAATCGCCAGGCAGCCGGGGCTTTCTTCTTCGACGGACAGGCTACGCAAATCAAACAGCGGGCTGGCATCCAAGACGGCTTGGACTTCGCGACAAACAAGAACGGCGGATACGGTCGACATGGGGTCTCTCCTTGACCGGGGCGGGGCGTACGAAGCGGATGCTACAACTTTTTCTCCCTATTTCGAGGAGTGTTGTCAAGCAAATGCTTTGTTTAAACATTTGCCGGCATCGCCGGCGGAAGCTTTCCTGCAGACCGAAGGTGCGCGATCACCTGATCTGCCAGCACCTCGGCGGCGTACGCGGCCGAATCGAGCCGGAGCTCCGGCTTTTCCGGCGCTTCGTAAGGGTCGTCGATGCCCGTGAAGCCCCGAATCTCCCCCGCCCGGGCCTTCTTATACAACCCCTTCGGGTCGCGTTGCTCGCAAAGTTCTAACGGGGCGTCGACGAACACTTCCAGAAAATCGCCGGGGGCCAACGCGGCTCGCACCGCATCGCGATCTTTCCGGTATGGGCTCACGAAGGCCGTGAGCGTCACGAGGCCGGCTTCCGCAAACAGTTGCGCCACGGCGCCGATGCGGCGGATGTTTTCGGTGCGATCTTCCGCGCCAAAGCCGAGCCCGAACCGCGCGGCGTATGCGTCGCCGTACGTCGGCTTCAGCAGCGCCGTCGGCGCGTTGAGGCCGTGCCGAACGTTGTCGCCGTCGAGCACGTAGCTATGCACGCCGAGCGCGTGGAGTTTGTGGTCGACCAAGTTCGACACGGTGCTCTTCCCGCAACCGCTCAAGCCGGTAAACCACACCACGCAACCGCGATGGCCGTTGAGCGCTTCACGCTCGGCCCGGGAGACGCTGTGTTGATGCCAAACAATATGGACGTCGGACATGTTCGTGCTGGGCTCGTTGTTCGTAATGCTTTGTTCGTTGTTACAACTTCGCGAATTCGCAAAGCGTGGCGCTCACCACCGGTTGCGGGCAGCTCCAGACCAGGAAGAACAGCGCCTCACGACACCAGCGGCCGGCCGGATGTCCGACAACGTAGCCGGAACCTTTGGCCGCGGCTAGGGCTGCCTGCGCGCTGCGCAAGGCCAGGCCGTTGGCGCGGTGGCGCACGTCGTCGCTCGTGGCGTTGCACGGTCCGCCGTCGGCGAGACTCGCCAAATCGTCGGCCAACGCCTGCCGCTGCGTTTCGAGTTCTGCGGCGATCGGTTTCAGATCGTCGCGCCGTTCCGCCTCGCCTAGCAGAAACGCGACGGCCGCGGCAATCGTGCCGAGCGCCAAGGCCGAGGTTTGCAACCCGCCGGTGCCGGCCCCTTTGCCGTATTTCAACACGTCGGCCACGACCGGCGCGAGCAGCCACTCGCGCTCCAAGAACACGCCGTCGCACCGTACCGGACCGGTACTCGTCGCCGTGAGTCCGACCATCTCGGCCGCCGGCTCTACCGTCACGCCCGGCCGATCAGTCGGCAGCACGCCGAGCAATTGCCGGCCGTCGTCGAGCACCGCGCCGGTGACGATCCACCGCGCGTGCGCGCCGCCGGTCACCCAAGGAACCACGCCGTCGAGCACGTAGCCGGCCTCGGTCTCGCGAGCGCGCATCACCGGCTGCACATGGCGCCGGCTCGTGGTGAGCTGCGCAATGCCGACCGCGCCGTACGCCCGACCGTCGAGCAGCTCGGGCAGCACGCGACGCTTGAGTTCGTCGTTGTCGCTCGCCGCCACGCGGGCCGCCATGCCGGTGGGCTGCGTCAGGCAGAACGCCGTGGTAAGGCACGCGGATGACAAGCGCGAAAGCATTCGAAACACTTCCGCCTGCGAGTGTGCGACCCCGCCAAACTCCGTCGGCACAAACCAGCGGACGAGCCCCGCCTCGGCACAGCGCCGCAATTGCTCCGCCGGCCATGCCGCCAGCCGGTCGACGGCATCGGCACGGGCCGCCAGCAGCGCGACCAATTCGTCGAGCGACGAAGACTCCCCCATCGGCTGCCGAAAGTCGCCGTTCGCGGAAGATTGCACGGTCAAGGCAAGCCTGTCCCGGAAGTGGAGGGAAGTATCCAAGCGGCCGACGGCGGCATGTTCGATACCGCCCGCTTGTTAATCTACGCAAGCTACGTTTATTGTGCGGATTTTGCAAATGATACGGGCCTGAAATGCCGAAGGACAATCCGAATGGGTACGCCTACCGCGCCTGTCGGTTTTTGGGTTGTTTCACGGCACGTTTCGGGGCTCCTGACCTCCGGCGCGCTCGATATAATCCCAGTGGCCCCGACGGATCGCCGGCGAGCCCCACTTCGCATCCCCACATCTTTGTTCGACTAAGGACCGCGCGATGAGCCAAACGGAAATCGCCCCTATGCGCAGCTTCGATCTCAACGCCCCGGGCCAGACCGACGCCGTGACGCTCTATGACAAGTGCATCGCACTGGCCAACAACCTCTGGTGGTCGTGGCAGCCCGACGTCGTGAACTTGTTTCGCGACCTCGATCCGATTCGCTGGCGCCAACTCGACCACAACCCGATCGCGCTCTTAAGCGAGTTCAACGCCGACCGCTTGGAACTGCGCGTCGCGGAGCTCGTGCTCTATAGCCGCATCAACCATGCGTACCGCCGGCTCAAAGAATACCTCTCCACAAATCAAACGTGGGGCAATACGCATTCCGGCGTGCTCGGCTCGAAGCCCGTGGCGTACTTCTCCGCCGAGTTCGGCATGCACGAGTCGATTCCGATCTACTCCGGCGGCCTCGGCGTCCTTTCGGGCGACCATGTGAAGAGCTCGAGCGACTTGGGCATTCCGTTCATCGCCATCGGTCTCTTCTACGACCAAGGCTACTTCAAACAACGCCTCGATCACGACGGCTACCAGATCGAAGAGTATCTCGACACGAAAGTCGAAAACTTGCCGATGCAGCCGGCCGTGGGGAAAGACGGCCGTCCGTTGGCGCTGACCATCGAAACGCGCAGCGGCGTGTTGCACTGCAAAGTCTGGCGCATGAACGTCGGCCGCGTGCAACTCTACCTGCTCGATTGCGACGTCGACGGCAACAGCCCTGAAGATCGCGAACTCACGGCCCGACTTTACGGCGGCGACCATCGCACGCGCATTCGCCAAGAGCTCGTGCTCGGCGTCGGCGGCGTCCGGGCCTTGCGTGCCCTGGGCATTTCGCCCGGCGTGTATCACTTGAACGAAGGGCATAGCGCGTTTGCCACGCTCGAAGCCATTCGCCAGATGATGGAAGAAGACGGCCTGACGTTCGACGACGCCATGCGCGACGTCGCTCGCCACACGGTGTTCACCACGCACACGCCGGTGCCCGCCGGACACGACCGCTTCGATTCCGGCCTGATCGAAGAGCACTTGGGCCCGGTGCGCGACCGGCTCGGCATTTCGCACGAACAATTGATGGGCCTGGGCCGAGTGGAGCCGCACAACGGCGGCGAAACGTTCTGCATGACCGTCCTCGCGCTCAAGGCTTCGCGGCATGCCAATGCCGTGTCGAGCCTGCATGGGCACGTGAGCCGGCGCATGTGGGCACATCTCTGGCCGTGGCGCGTCGAAGAAGAAATTCCGATCGGCCACATCACCAACGGCGTGCACGTCCCCTCGTGGCTCGCGCATCAGATGCAGCAGCTTTACGATCGCAACTTTCCCGTCAACTGGATGGGGCGCATGGGCGAGCCGGAAGTGTGGCAAATGATCCACAACGTCGACCCGGGCGAGCTTTGGGAAACGCATCACGCGTTGAAGAACTTGCTGTTGGCGTTCGTGCGTCGCCGCGTGAGCCGCGATTGCCGCCGCCGCGGCGAAGCCGACGATGCCGTGGAAGCGGCTCGCAATATGCTCGACCCCAACGTATTGACGATCGGCTTCGCACGCCGCTTCGCCACCTACAAACGGGCCGACCTGATCGCCACCGACATCGAACGGATGGCCGACCTCCTGAACGACCCCGAGCGCCCGATTCAATTGATCTTCGCCGGCAAGGCGCATCCGGCCGACGAGCCGGGCAAGGGCCTGATTCGTCGCGTCGCGAACCTGCGGCATGATCCGCGCTTCGCGGGACGCGTCGCCTTCATCGAAGACTACGATATCAACGTGGCTCGGCACATGGTGCAAGGGGTCGACGTCTGGTTGAACAACCCGCGCCGTCCGCTGGAAGCATCCGGTACGAGCGGCGAGAAGGTCGTGCTCAACGGCGGCTTGAACCTCTCGGTGCTCGACGGCTGGTGGGCCGAAGCGTACGACGGCAAGAACGGCTTCTCCATCGGCAACGGGGCGAGCCACGTGTCGTACGAGATCAACGACAAGCGCGACGCGGAAGATTTGTATCGCGTGCTCAAGGAGCAAGTGATTCCGCTCTACTACGAACGCGACGTCGACGGCCTGCCGCGCGGCTGGATCAAGTGCATGATGAACTCGATCAGCTCGCTCGCCTGGCGCTTCAGCGCCCATCGCATGGTGATGGACTACGTTCGCAGCGCCTACTTGCCGGCCGCCGGCGGCGTAAGCTGCGTGATGCATAATCGATAGAGCAACACTCTCCATCGCATCGTGAACTATTTAGCCCCCGGCGCGCCGCCGGGGGCTTTTTCATGCGCCCTCACTTCCCCGGCAGCGTCTCCACAAACTCTTGCGCTCGCGCTAGCCAGGCCGCGAGTTGGTCGTCGCGTTCCAGGCCGTCGGGATCGACGACTACCCAGCCGCGCATCGGGCGGCCCGTCGCGTCGAACTCGCGCACGTTCGGTTCCGTGAGCGCCCGGGCGGCTTCATCCGGCCCGAGCCGTGCGATGAGCGACTGCTCCCAAATGCCGACGAGCATGTTGCCTTGGAGCAAGAAGCAGACGCCGCCGAACATCCGCTTTTCGGTGAGCCCGCGCTGCTTCCCGAGCGTCTGACGGACCCGATCGGCCAGTTGTCGACTGTACGGCATGGTGCGATTGCCCTGGGGCTCCCCGTTCGACGCGTCTACCGTCCTTAGCTCGGTCGTCCACGGCCGGACGCAATAATCCGCGTACCGAGCCGGGAAGTGAACTCATCCCGCCCCTCAGAATATCACAATTTGCCGCTCAATCGGGCTCCGTCCGGGTGCCGGCAGCGGCCAAATGTCTCTGGTTTCAGGTTGCCGAAAGAATTACTATATGAGGGTCCGCAACTCGCCCTCCTTGTACGACCCGCCCCGCCTGCTCTGCACCGCTTGCACCCGCCCACCTGAAGCGTCGACGCACCGGCGTCGGTCTCCCCGCCTCGTTCCGTCCTCCCCGACACGGCAGTTTTGCTTATGCGTAATCGTGACGCTTATCGTCGCTTCGTCGCCGCGTGCGCCCTCGCAACGTTCGTTTTTGCCGCCGTCGCGCTCTCCGCGTCGATCGCGCCGGCGAACAACAACGCCTCCTCGTCGGCTGCGCCGGCTCCGGCCGCTGCACTGGAAAAATTGCAACCGGCCGAGCGCCCCATCGCGGTCGTGGTCGATCACTACATTGACGCCCGTCTCGCCTCGGCCAAGGTGCAACCCGCCCCGGCCGCCGACGACGCCAATCTGATCCGTCGCCTGACGCTCGACTTGGTCGGTCGGGTTCCCACGCCGCTCGAAGTGCAAGAATTCGTCGCCTCGCGCGCGGCCGACAAGCGCGAGCAACTCGTCGATCGCCTCATCGCTTCGGAAGCCTTCGCCGATCATCAAGTGAACGAGTTCGATTGGTTGCTCATGCAAGGGCAAGGCAACCTCCGCGGCTACCTGACCGACGCCTTCCGCGACAAGCGCTCGTGGGACACCATCTTCCGCGAGCTGCTGCTGGCCGACGGCGCCGACAAAGAGAGCAAGGCGGCCATTGAGTTTCTCAAGCCGCGCATGAAAGATCACGACCGACTCACGAACGACGTGAGCAGCCTGTTCTTCGGCGTGAACATCAGCTGCGCTCAATGCCACGACCATCCGCTGGCCAAAGATTGGAAGCAGGACCACTTCTACGGCCTGAAATCGTTCTTGGCCCGCACCTATGAAAACGGCGGCTATATCAGCGAGCGCGAATACGGCTTGGTGAACTACCTCACTCCGGCCGGCCAACAGCGCGAAGCCAAGGTGATGTTTCTCACCGGCCGCGTGATCGACATGCCGAAGCAGGCCGAGCCTGACAACAAAGCGAAGAAGGCCGAACAAGAAGCGCTGAAGAAGCTGGCCGACAAGAAACTTCCGCCGCCGACGCCGAAGCAAAGCCTGCGGCGGAAACTCGTCGATACGGCCCTCAGCGCCGATCAACGCGACTTCTTTGCCCGCTCGATCGTCAATCGTCTGTGGGCCCGACTCTATGGCCAAGGCCTCGTAAACCCGGTCGACCAGATGCACAGCGGCAACCCGCCGAGCCATCCGGAACTTCTGACGTGGCTCGCCCGCGACACGGCCGAGCACGGCTTCGACCTGGCGCGCCTGATGCGCGGCCTCGTCCTGAGCAAGGCGTACGCTCGTGATAGCCGCTGGCCGTCGACCGAGCGACCGGCTGCGGAGCTGTTCGCCGTCGCGCAAGTGCGCCCCTTGAGCCCGAACCAATACGCGGCTTCGCTCCGGATCGCCACGAGTGATCCCGAAATGTGGAGCAAGCTCGCCGACGACAAGACGCGGATGCAACGAGCCACGAGCCTGGCGAACTCGGCGCGGAGTTGGGCGACGTCGTTTGCCCCGCTCACCGACAACTTCCAAGTCGGCGTGAACGAATCGCTGCTCTTGGCCAACGACGCGCGGATCTGGAGCGAGTTTCTTTCCGATGCCGGTGATCGCTTGGTCGGCCGGATGAAGACCATCAAGGAACCGCGCGGCCAAGCGGAGCTCGCTCTCACGACAGTGCTCGCCCGTCCGGCCGACGCCGAAGAAACGCAACTCTTGGCCGACTACCTCTCGGCCCGCAAAGACCGCCCGCTCGAAGCGGCCCGGCAAATCGTTTGGTCGCTGCTCACGAGCAGCGAGTTCCGGTTCAACTATTAGTCTGTTGGAATCGACGCCGAGTCGTCGAACACGCCACGTACCGTGCTTAGCCCGCTCGTCCACGAGCGGGACCCTTGCCAGAGACCCGACCATGCAGAATCCTTCGCTCAACCGCCGTTCCTTCTTGGGCAAAAGTCTCGGCACCACGGCCGCCGTCGCCGGCGCCGCAGCCGCCGACATGACGCTGCTCAACGCGCTGGCGCAACCCGCCGTGGCCGCGGAGCTGAAGAAGCAACAGAAGAGCGTCATCCTGCTTTGGCTCGCCGGCGGCGCGAGCCAGCTCGAAACGTTCGACCCCAAGCCGGGCCGGGCCACCGGCGGACCGTATCGCGCGATTCCCACGTCGGTGCCGGGCGTGCATTTCTCCGAGCTCATGCCGAAGATGGCCGCGCGGTTTGCGAAGAACACCGCCGTCATTCGCTCGCTCAACACGAAGATCGCCGACCATGGCGGCGGTGCGACGCTGATGTCGCTCGGTCGTCGTGATGAGCCGAGTGTGCGCTATCCCGACCTCGGCGCGGTCGTCGCCCGCGAGCTCGCTCGGGCCGACGCCACGGTGCCCGACTACGTTTCCTTCTACGCACAGACCGAAGGGCGCGGCAGCGCCGTCGGCCAATCCGGCTTCCTCGGCGCGCGTTATCTGCCGATGTTCCTCACGGATAAATCGAAGCCCGACAACTTGGAACGGCTCGCAGCCGTGAGCGATCTCGACCACAAGCAACGGGCCGACCTTCGCGACATGCTCAGCAAACGGTTCGCCGAAGGGCGCGACAATGCCGCCGTGGGCAGCCACAACCAAGCGTATGCCCGCGTGCGCGGCCTGATGGCGAGCGACAAGCTGTTCGACATCGAACAAGAGTCGCAGAAGATGCGCGATCGTTACGGCCCGACGCAATTCGGCCAGCAGGCGCTCGTGGCTCGTCGCCTGGTGGAAGCCGGCGTGCCGTTTGTAAAGGTCGGCCGGGGCTGGTGGGACAGCCACGGCGAAAACTTTGAAACGCACTTGGAACTCGTGCCGGAGCTCGACCATGTGATGTCGACGTTGCTCGACGACCTCGCCGAGCGCGGCATGCTGGAGAATACGTTGGTCGTCACGCTCAGCGAATTCGGCCGGACGCCGCGGATCAACGCTTCGCTCGGCCGCGACCATTTCGCGAGCGCCTGGAGCACGAGCCTTACCGGCTGCGGCATCCGCGGCGGCGCCGTATACGGCAAGACGGACGAAGACGGCCAAAAGGTCGTCGACGGCGAGATCAACGCCGCGGCGCTCTTCGCGACGATCTACGAAGCCCTCGGCATCGACGTGACGAAAGAGTACCACGTCGGCCCGCGCCCGATTCCGATCGTCGACAACTTCGCCGGCCCGGTAACTGAAGTGTTGGCGTAGTTGCCTTCGAATGAGCGAGCCGGGAGCGTCAGCGACCGGAGTCCGTGTCCGAGAACAGTTTGCCTGAGAACATGAGATAACCATGGCTGCCGACCCCACGAAACTCAAAGTCGCCAAAGACCTCGGCCGACCAGACATTCTCTTTGCGCTAGCCCGGCGCAAGGGCTCGGAGCATGTATTCGTCGGCGGGAGCGATTTCAAGCTTTACGACGTCGACCTGGCCGCCGCGAAGCCGGAGCCGAAGGCCGTCGGCGAACACCTGAGCTACGTTACGAGCGCGGCGCTGGCGGGGGACGACCTGCTCGTCTCCGGCGGCTACGATTGCCGACTCAATTGGTGGAACGCCGCGACCGCGAAACCGGTCCGCAGCGTCGAAGCCCACACCAAGCGCATCCGCATGGTCGTCGCATCTCCCGACGGCAAGCTGGTCGCCAGCGTCGCCGACGACATGGCCTGCAAACTTTGGGACGCCGCGTCCGGCAAGCTCGTTCGCACGCTGGAAGGTCACGAAGCCCTGACGCCGTCGCACTTCACGTCGATGCTCTACGCCGTCTGCTTCTCCAATGACGGCAAGCTGCTGGCCACCGGCGACAAGACCGGCCGGGTTTGCGTTTGGAACGTCGCCGACGGCAAGCGCCTCGCGCAACTCGAAGCCCCCGGCATGTACACGTGGGACCCGAAGCAGCGGCGTCACTCAATCGGCGGTATCCGCTCGCTCGCCTTCTCCCCCGACGGCGCGACTCTCTGCGTCGGCGGCACCGGGCAGATCGGCAACATCGATCACCTCGACGCCCCGGCACGGCTCGAAGCTTTCGACTGGCAGGCCGGCAAATCGAAGCTCGTGCTTTCGACCGACGGCAAACATAAAGGCCTGCTCGAGCAACTGATCTTCTCGCCCGACGGCAAGTGGGTCGTCGGCGCCGGCGGCGGCACGGCGGGGGTCATCGCCTTCTTCGACATCAAGGCCGGCAAAGTCCTCTTCCAAGACGCCGCCCCGATGCACGTGCACGCCCTGGCGATGAACGAAACCGGCGACAAACTCTACGCGGCCGGGCATAACAAGCTGCTGGTTTGGACGCTGTAAAGGTGTCAGCGAGCGGCGGGATTTACTCCCGCCGTCCGGCAAATAGATAGCGCATCACAGACGGCGGGGATGAACCCCGCTGCTCGCTTAGCCGAAGCGATTTAGCGACGTCTCGCTACCAAGCATCCGTCCGGAACGTGATGGCCGGCAGGCCCGCTTGGTTGAAGAGGTTGGCCCAGGGGCGCCGGCCGGACCAGCCGTAGCGTACGGACGCCGGCTTCGCAACCTTGGGGCTGCTCACGACCACCGAGTCGCCTTCGATGACGGCGTCGGCCCAATAGAACTTCTTGTCGTCGCCGGCGATGATGAAGCCTTGCAGCTTGTCGCTATGGCCGACCGCGAGCCCCTTGCCGGTGTGCGTGAACTGAATGCGCACCTTATCCCCTTCGACGGCGTGCGACTTGTAGATCGGTCCGTAGTATTCGACCGACTGGCCGTAGACCATGCCGTGCGCCAGTGCAGCCGCGCGAGCGCCGTAGCCCGACTTGTTCACCGGGTGCGTCATGCCGCCGAGGTCGCTGCTGACCACCATGCCGGTGTTCGGGTAGGTCATGATGCGCACGTGAGTTTCGACATTGAGGCCGTCGTTCGTCGCCCCTTCGACGAGCTTGGCAAGTTGTGCCTCGGTAAGTTGTTGAAACTTCTCTCCCTTGTTGGTCACCGGGTTGTTCAAGTCCCAAGCACAGCCGCCGCCGCTCGGCTTTTGCACATAGAGAAACGGGAACTCGCCGGCCTGCCAATCGGCCCGCCAGCCGCGAATGAGCGCGCCCATCATGGTGTATTGATCGACGCCGCCGACGGCCGTGCGGCTTTCGCCTTGGTCCCACAACACGCCGCGGATGCCGTAGCCGACCAGCGGGCGGATATGAGCCTCATACAGAAAGCCGGGATCTTTGCCGTTGATGGTGCCCGGCGGGGCCGGCGGCAGCGGCGTGCGACCGACCTGTTTCCCGGCGGCCTTCGCAGCCGCGGCGGCCTTCTTCCACGCCGGGAAGAAGCGGTCGTTGAAGTCGGCGAGCTGTTTGTCGAACGTCTTTGCGTATTCGGCGACCTGAGCTTGGCAGGCCGCGTCTTCCTTGAAGCGCTCGTTGCTCACCCATGCGCCCGACGGCGTACCGCCGACCGCGCCGAGCATCATGCCGACCGGCACGTCGATCCCTTCCTGCAACCGCACCGCGAAGGCGAACAAGATCGCGGAGAAGTGTGTAGCGTTGGTCTCCGGCGTCGAAACGGTCCAGCCGGTCTTGGCCGTGCAACCGCGAATGGACGGGTAGGCGGTGGCCGCGAGTTGCGTGAGCACCGGATCGTTGGCGGTGTATGTGCGCACGAGCCCCGCCATGTTCGATTGCCCCGAGCCGACCCACACTTCGCCGACGAGCACGTCGGTGAGCTTCAGCGTATTCGTGCCGGTGATCGTGAGCTCATCCGGCCCGCCGGCCTTGAGCCCGACGAGTTCGACGCGCCACTTGCCGGCGGCGTCGGCCTTGGCTTTCAGCGTTTGATCGCGGAATTGCACCGTCACTTCTTCCCCCGGAGCGGCGGTGCCCCAGATCGGCGCTTTCGTTTCACGCTGCAGCACCATGTGGTCGCTGAAAAACGGCGGCACTGCCACTTCGGCCTGCGCGACGGAAAGGGAAGTTGCGAACAAGGCGAACAGCGCGTAGCGCGCGGCGAAGCGAAAGAGCATGGCGGGGGTCTCGTAAGAAAATACGGTGGGAGCGGCGAGTCGGCGGGGAGCGACTATTAAGGCTCGCCGCGCGACCAATTGCAAGCGCCCGGCAACTATCGCGAGGCCGAATTCACATCGTCGCTTCTCGCCGCGACGGGTCGGCGGCCGACCAGCTGTCGCCGGATCAGGAACACCGTCACCACTACATAGATGCCGCAGAGTACCAGCAGCGGATAGAGCAACTCCGGGAAGCGGCGGAAGATGCCGTCGGAGAGAGCCGACTGGGCGAAACAAAGCGGAGCCATGCCCAGCGCCGTGGCCGCCATTACTTTGCCGGCCGACATGCCGGCGAAACCCGCGGCATAGGACACCATGTCGGACGACGTCAGCGGATTCAGCCGGAGCCAAAAGATCCAGCGAGCTCCGCGCAGTCGGATCGTCTCGTGCAGCTGGTCGCGCGTTTCGACGGCGAGCAGCCGCTCCAGCCGCGCGGCTCCCAAACGCTTGGCAAGCGTGCAGGCCAGGCCCGCGCCGAGCGTGTTGCCCGCGAGCGCCAGGGCCCCGCCGGCGATCGGTCCGAACACCATGCCCCCCGGCGCGTAAAGCATCAGGCCGGGAATCGGCGCCACGACGACCTCGATCGTGACGAATCCCAAGTAGACGAGCGGAGCCCACGCGCCGCAGGCCCGAAAGAACTCTTGCAAGCGCTCGATCTTCACGGCCGCTTCGAGATCGGTGCGGAGCAATTCATAGAAAATGCCCCCCGAGGCCCAAGACCACCCGGCCGCACCGAGCGCGCCGACGACAATCAGCCAGGGCCAAGCCGCGCACAGCGTGCGAACCAAGAAACCGCGATCGTCGGCGAGCGCCGGCGGAGCGACGAGAGTTTCGGCCGTCGACGTGATTGCGGGTTGGTTCACGGGCGGCGCTGCGATCTTGAGAACACGATCTGCGAAAGTTGTATTAAGGGCGGGCTGCCGTAAATTCCACGACGCCCGACAGTCGACCAAGGTGTTCTTCCACTTCACGGACCGCTTCGCGCGCCGCGTCCAGTCGCGGGTCTTTGGCCTTTTGCGACGCCGTCTTGCGGGCCAAATCGTGGAAGAACTGATCGACGCGCCCGATGCCCGGCACCGCGTCGATATGCGTGTTCCACGACTCCAGCGCCGCCTCGGCTTCCTTTGCCGAGGCATCCGCCAAGATACCGTCGTTCTCTTGCTGGAGCAAACAGAGCCGGCCGGCGATGTCGCCCGCTTCCTGGTCGCCGCAGAGATACAGGCCGACGTCGACCTTCGTCACGCCGACGCTGACGACCGACGAACTGAGCAGGCCTTTCTTCGTAGCCCGAGCGGAACAGACGAACGTGCACCAATCGGCCCGCCATTCCAAGGGCACGATCGCCAGGAAGGTGAACTCTTTCGCTCCCTCGAGCGACGCATCGTTCGAAGGACGCAGCTTGTAAAACACGCCGTGACCGCGATTCATCGTGCCGCTGGCGAGCACCAACGCCTTCGGGGCGATCTTTTGATACTGATTCTGCTCGGTCTTCCGATGCAGATGATTCTTCACCGCGTCGAGCGAAAAGATTGTGTACGCCACGCGCGCTTCGGCGCTCGAGGTGTCGGTCGTTTCCGTGAAGTCGGCCACTTCGATCCGATCGTCGGCAAACCGGCTTTCGAGCGTCGTGTTCGGCAGGTAGTCGAGAATTTTCAACCGCATCTTCGGGCTGCTGATCATGTACGTGAAGTCGACGATCGATTCCTCATTCCCTTCGAGGAACCCGGCCGAGATGCGAAACTTCGCTTCGATGACCTTGCGCGTCGGATGTGCGGCGGCGCAAGCCGGGGGCGTCACGTCGCGACACTCGATCTTGTCGGGAATGTCGAAGAGCACGCGTGGTTCGGCGGCGCGGGCGGCCGGCGACCCGAGCGAAGCCGCGACGATGACCACATACGCGAGCGGCGCAAACTCTCGAACTTTCGGCAACATGACGGCGTCTCCGACGTTGCAGTCAACGGGAAGCGCGAGCGAACCCGCGCCTTAAGGGGGCGGGATCGTAGCAGGTTGCCGGCGGCGCTAGAAGCGCGGTTTACGTGCCGGCAATGAGGTCGCCGGATGCATGCTGAATCAGTGCGAAGGGCGGCTGGTGCAGAGCATCGCGGTGCCCCAGTTCATACGACGTGGAGAACTGGGGCATCACTTCATTTTGCTCCGGCCACCCATACTCACCTAGCTAGGGTATGAGACGCTACCAGGAAATGACGAGCGACAACATTCGCTCGGCTCGTAGCACCGTGACTTCCGTTTCTTGCCGGCCGTCGGCACGCGAGAGGAGGCGATGGACGTCGTCGATGCCGGCGACCACGCGATCGTTGATCGCCGTGATCAAGTCGCCCGACCGCAAGCCGCCTCGCTCCGCGGCGCTGCCGCGGGCCACGTCGTGTACTTCCACCGCCTCGTCGGAAAGCAGGTCGTATTCGCGGACGATGCTCCGCGGCAACTTACGCACTCCGGCGGCGATGCCGAGCACGCGCCGGCGCACGCGGCCATGCTCGCGCAGTTCTCCTGCGACCCAGCGTGCCGTACCCGCCGGCACCGCGAAGCCGAGCCCTTGGGCATTGGCGATAATCGCCGTGTTGACGCCGATCACTTCGCCGCGCGAGTTGACGAGCGGTCCGCCGGAATTGCCCGGATTGATCGGGGCCGAGTGCTGAACGATGCTCTCGATGAGTCGGCCGTCGCCGGCGCGCATGTTGCGGCCCAGCGCACTCACGACGCCGGTCGAAACCGTCGCATGCAGGCCGAGCGGGCTTCCCATGGCGATGACCAATTGCCCGACGCGCAGGGCTGCGCTATCTCCCAAATTGCAAAACGGGAGCTCCCGCGCGGCCAGCCGCAACAGCGCGAGGTCGGTCGCCGGATCGTCGCCGACGACTTGCACGTCGATCCGGTCGCCGTCGGCCGTTTCCGCGAGCAACTTGCGTCGGCCCGCGACGACGTGGCTATTGGTGAGCGCGAAGCCGTCGGCCGAGACGATGAACGCCGAGCCGGAACCTTGCGACCGCTCTTCGGCAACTCCGCCGACGCTGACGACCGCCGGGGAAACGGAATCGACCACGCCGACGACGGCGCGGGAATACGCATCGAGCAAATCGACGTCGCCCGCATGCGGAGCGGGCCGCGAGGCGCCCGGCGGGTTCGCTTCCGGGCCGTTCAAGAAATTGAGTGACATCCGAGTTCTCCTTGGTGATGGAGAATTCTTGCGCCGGGGCGACGGAAGTCCAGCGATGGGCCTGCGGCGGCCGATTCCTTGCGAGACTCGGCTACTTGCCAGGCTCCGCACCGAGAGCCGGACCGGCATCTGCCGGCATCTCGTGATGCCAGGCCAGCAGCAGCTTCGTCAACCGTTCGACTTCGGCCGGCTCGCGCGCGGCGACGTTCGACTGTTCGCCGGGATCGCTCACGACGTGATACAGTTCGGGACTGCCGCCGTCGTAGTTGCAGAGCAGCTTCCAAGGACCGGCGCGCACGGCCAGATCGGGCTGCGGGCCCAGGCCTTGGGCGGTCCACGACTTGCGATCGGGAGGACGCCGCCAAAAGATCGGCGCCGTGCGCGAGGCGGCGCGGCGACCCAGAAGCGTTGAACTCAGGTCTTCGCCGTCGAACTTCATGTCCGGCGGCGACGGCACGCCGGCAATCGCCAAGAGCGACGGCACGAGATCCATCGCCGCGAAGACCGATTTGGCATCGTGCCGGCCTGCGACGCCGCGCGCCATGAGGCCCGGCCCCCAAGCGATGAGCGGAGAACGGACTCCCCCTTCGTAGAGCGTGGTCTTCGCGCCGCGCAGCGGGCCGGCGGAACCTGCGCCGGGCTCATGGCCGTTGTCGGAGCAGAAGATAATGAGCGTGTTGTCGCGCAGCTGCGGCGACTTGCGCACGTGGTCGAACAGTGCGCCGAGTTGCTCGTCCATGGTTTCGAGCACGCCGTGATAGAGGGCCCGCTTCCCTTCGCCGCGCCGCGCTTCCGGCGGATAGTAGGGAGAGTGCACATCGTCGGGCCAGATGTTCACGTAGCATGGCTTGCCTGACGCCGCGGATTCATCAAGAAACGCCGTCGCCGCGCCGACGTAGCCGGCCGTGAGTTGGGAGCGGTCGTACCAGATGACCGGCCCGCGTCCCAAAAGATCGGAACCGAGCGCGTGACGCTTCGGCGGCTTGCCATCGTGGGCGTCGCCGAGGCCGAGCAAGCGCGGACCGAGCCCTTCGAAATTCGTGAGCGATTCGTCGAAGCCGTATTCGGTGATGAGGGGTGCGTCGCCGACGTCGCGCTGTCCGCCGAGGTGCCATTTACCGAAGTGACCCGTCGCATAACCGGCGCTTTGCAGCAACCGTGCCAGCGACGGCGCCTTCGGATCGAGCCAATCGGCGACGCCGCGGCGGCGGTTGTCTTCGCGATTGTTTAAGAACGAGGTGATCTTCCAACGTTGCGGATATTGGCCGGTGACGAGCGCGCAGCGTGACGGCGAACAGATCGGTGCGGCGACGTAGAACTGCGAGAAACGAATCCCTTCCGCGGCCAGCCGATCGAGATGCGGCGTCTCGGCTTCGGTGTTGCCGAAGCACGAGAGATCGGCCCAGCCCATGTCGTCGACGAGGATGAGAACGATGTTGGGGCGCGGCGCCGCTTCCACGGGATTCGTGGCCAACGCCGCAAGCAGCGTAACGATGGTTAGGCAGACCCTACGCATTAGTTTGCCGCTCGCTTCTTCTTGCCGGGCTTCTTGGCTCCGCCCACCGCAACGGCCGGCTCACCGTAGGCCGGCTTCCAAATCCAAGGAAGTACCTGGGCACGATTGGCCCACGCTTCCCATTGCCCGACCATGGCCGCCAGTCGCTCCGGTTCGGCGGTCGCGAGGTCGTGCTGTTCCGTGCGATCGGATTCCATGTCGTACAGCTCCCAAGCGCCGGCCGGACCTTTGGCGACGAGCTTCCAGCGCCCGTCGCGCACGGCCCGATTTCCTTCATGCTCGAAGAAGATGGGTTGCTTACGGTTCAAACTCGCGTCGGACAGAGCCGGTCGCAGGCTGACCCCTTCCAGCGGCGTGATCGCCTTTCCGGCATGCGTCTGCGGATACTGGGCTCCGGCCACGTCGACGCAGGTCGCCATCAGGTCGATGAGGTGGGCCGGCTCGCGAAAGAGTCGACCTTCGGCTTCGTCCTTCGCTTCCGTCTTCGTTTCGACGGCGGTCAATCCGGCCGGCCAGTGCATGATGAGCGGCGTGCTGATGCCCCCTTCGTGCTCCCAATGTTTGTACTCGCGAAACGGCGTGTTGCTCACATTGGCCCAAGCGCGACCGTAGCCTGCGTAGGTGTCGGCATCGCCCGGCAGAATGCCGTAGCCTTGCCGCATGGGCCGGCCGTCGCGCGTTTGCTTCGGGATCATGTCGGGCTGTAAATAGTCGGCCGTTAACGGCTTGATCGTTGCCGCGTCGGCCAAAACTTTCTGCTTCGGGTCGCGTCCCATCGGTTCGGCACAGCCGCCGTTGTCTTGCAGGAAGAAGATGAGCGTGTTGTCGAGCTCACCTTGTTTCTTCAGTTCGGCGACGATCCGGCCGATTCCCTGATCCATGCAGTCGACCATTGCCGCATACACTTCCATGCAGCGCGTTTCGTACTCGCGATTCTTCACATCGTTCCAATTGCCGCCGTCTTGCGCGGCCACCTGCCAGCGTGAATCGAGCAAGCCGAGACGCTTGAGCTTTTCGACGCGGGCCGCGCGGACGGCATCGTAGCCGACGTCGTAACGGCCGCGGTATTTGGCGATGTCGGCCGGTTTGGCGTGCATCGGCCAATGCGCAGCCGTGTAGGCGACATACATAAAGAACGGCTGCTTCGCCCCGTCACGCTTTTCTGCTTCGCGTTTATGTTCGGCGATGAACCGGGAGGCCTGATCGCTTAGGGCGTCGGTGTAGTAGAACTGCCCGGGCTGATACTCTTTATCGGCGTAGGCCGAGATCTCCGTGTTGTCGCGCGTGAGCGTATTGGGATCGAAGAAACTCCCGGCGCCGTGAATGGTGCCGTAGAAACGATCGAAGCCGCGCTGCAGCGGCCAGTTATGCTTGTCGGCCTCGCTCATCGGCTTCGCGCTCTTGGTCACGTGCCACTTGCCGATCATGTAATTCTTGTAGCCTGCGGGACGGAGCGCTTCGGCGATGGTGACGCAGCGCTTGTTCAAGTCGCCGCGGTAGCCGTCGACTCCCTTGTCTTCCGTCATGTGGCCGATGCCTGCCTGATGCGAATAGAGGCCTGTGAGCAGGGCCGCGCGCGTCGGGCAGCAACGGGCCGTGTTGTAAAACTGCGTGAACCGCACGCCGCCGCGGGCCAGCGCGTCGAGGTTCGGCGTTTCGATCTCGCCGCCGTAGCAACCAAGATCGGAATAGCCCATATCGTCCGACATGATCAGAATGATATTCGGCCGACGGGGCTCGGCAGCCGCGGCAGGAGCAAGCTGCGCGGCCGCGGCCGACAACAGCGCTACGACAATCAGTAAGATTCGCATCGTCGACTTCATGGCGCACTCGCAGGGGCGGGAGATTTTTTCGCTTTTCGTTTCTTCTGCTGGGCGGGCTTCGTGCCGGACTTCGCTTGCTGCTTCAACTCGGTGGGACGAGCGTCCGCATATTCATCGAGCGTCGCTTGCAGAACTTTGGCCGCCGCCGCTTCCTCACCGGCAAGTTCCTTCACCTGCCGCGCACGTTGCTCGAGCGGATCGGCTTGCAGATCGAGAAAGCGGCCATCTTTATACAGCTTATAACGCGTGCTCATCGCAAACTCCGCCTGCACCGCCGCGCCGTCGCGCGCGTACCAACAATAGAGCGACGTCCGCGGCGTGCCGGTTTCGCCGCGCAGCTGCCCGTAGAAGCTCACGCCGTCGGTAGGAGCCGGCAGTTTCACGCCTGCCGCTTCGCAAATGGTCGGTAGAAAATCAACGCTGCCGATCAGATCGCCGCAGACTTTTCCCTTAGCAGCGTGCCCCGGCCAACTTGCAATGAGCGGCACGTGCATCCCCGCGGCGTTGGCCGTTCCCTTGCCGCCGCGATACGCCGCCCCGCGAAATTGCGACGTCACCGCGGGGCTCGTGCCGTTATCGCCGACGAAAAGGAGCAACGTGTTGTCGCGAATCTTCAGTTCGTCGAGCCGTGCCGTGAGTTTGCCGATCAGCTTATCCATGTAGGTCGTCATCTCGCCGAAGTGCCGGACGTTGCGCTTCGCATTCTCCCCGGTTGTCTTCGGGTCCCAATCGGGGCTGTCGGGCGTCGGCTGAAACGGGTCGTGCGTCAGCATCAGCGGATAGTAGAGGAAGAACTTTTCGTCGCGATGCCGCGTCACGAAGTCGAGCGCGAAATCGTTGATGAGGTCGGGCCCGTACTCGCCGGCGTGAAAATCTTCGGCCTTGCCGTTGCGCTCTAGGCCGGCATTGGCGTAGCGCGGCGGCCGGCGCGTGTGCTGCCAGAGGTACGCTTCGTCGAAACCGAAATGTTGGGGCGCGTCCGGTTCGTGTCCGAGTTGCCACTTGCCGCAGATGCCGGTCGCGTAGCCGGCCTGCTTCAGCAGATGGCCGAACGTTTGTGCGGTGCGCGGCAGCGTGCCGAAGTTTATATAGTTGCGCACGTTGTAAAGACCGGTCATCAACTGCACGCGCGTGGGCGTGCAGAGGGGCTGCACGAAGCACTGCTCAAATCGCACCCCTTCGGCCGCCAAACGATCGAGATTCGGGGTCTTGTACGATTCGCCCCCGTTGGCCGCCACGCACTCGAAACCGAAGTCGTCGGCCATGATAAGAATGATGTTCGGCTTCGACGCCGGCGCTGCAGCTTCGGCGGCCGACGCTGGTTGATGATCGAACATGTCGCTCGCCGCGATGAGTAGGAGCAGGACGGCAACGTGCGACTTGCGGTGAACGATACGTCTCGGCGATTTCATATCCGTCTCACGGCGTGCGATAGGGAAGGGAGTAATCCTACGACGATTGTCGCCTTCGAAATATCGGCGAACTACGGCAAATTTGGCCGGCGACGCAGGGATTAATTTGCCGCCCCCTGCCGCCGCGGCTAAGATCGCAAGCGTTCGCCCCTCCCGCCGCGCATGTGCGCCCTTCTGAGCCGGCATTTTTTCGCGAGGCCCGTTCCATGCCACGCCCCGTACCTTGCTCTCGCCTTTTGCTGTTTGCCGCCCTTTGGGCAACCACGTTCGGTCCCCCCGACTCGTCGCGGGCGGCCGAGACGAATGCTCAGGGATTACGGAGCGAATCGTTCGATCGCGATCCGCAGTGGGAAGGGCACTCGAATCACGTCGTGCCGGAGAAGATCCCCACGGTCACGCAAAACTTCGGCTACAGCGCCACGCTGCATACCGGCGGCCGCACGCCCGGCGAGATCGGCGGCCGAATCACGCGCACCACGCGCTGCGCCTACTACGCCGCGCCGATCGAACCGAAAACGCTCGACGACAAACTCTCCGCATCGGGCAGCTTCGCGATTAACACCGCCCAGCCCGGCGCGGGCGTGTTCTTCGGTTGGTTCAACGCGAACCAACCCGGCGGCAGCGGCCGGCCGATCGGCTCGCTCGGGCTGCATTTCGATTTCGAACACTCGGGGGGGCGGCTCGCCGTGCGCTTGCTCACCGGCACCAACCAAGGATGCGGCACGTTCATTACGCCCTATCTGCCCGGCAAGTATCGCACCACGCCGCTACGGTTCAACGCCGTGCGTTACGACTGGACGCTCGATTACGATCCGGCCGGCGCCGACGGCAACGGCAGCTTCACCTTCACTTTGAGCAGCAACGATCATCCGAAGATCACCGTCGACCCGTCGCTCCCCGCCGCTTCACAAGAGGAAGAACGGGCCCGCTTCCCCACGACTACGCGTTTCACCGTCCCGCTCACGCCCGGCTTTAAGCAGCAAGGCACGAAGTTCGACCGTTTCGGTCTGATGAACATGATGAAGTCGGGCGGCACGGCGACGATGTACTTCGGCAACTTGAAGCTCGACGGCCAAGCGCTCGACGCCGGCGATGCCAAGCGTTGGATCGGCTCCGGCAACAGCGATACGTACGAAGATCGCGAACTTGTCGGCGCCCACAACTTCGGCTTCAGCGCCGACTCCGCCCGCGCCGGCGGCACGAAGGGGGAAATCGGCGGCGACTTCTGGCGCAGCGGGAACTACGGCTACTACGCCGACCGCGTCGGCCCGCTCACGCTCGACGACAAGCTCGAAGCCCGCGGCCGTGTGACGATGGTCGTCGGCGGGCCCGACGCCGATATGATGTTCGGCTGGTTCAGCTCCGCGAAGAAAGACGCCTCGCCGATCGAGACCGGCGGCTTCCTCGGCATCGCGGTCGGCGGCCCCACGCGCGTCGGCCATTACTTCGCCCCTTCGCTCACGGCCGGGCGCGGGCTGCGCGGCAAAGTCGACTCCGCTCCCATCCTCGTGCCGGGCAAAAGCTACGAATGGTCGCTCGCATACGATCCGGCGGGCGGCGACGGACACGGCCTTCTACGCGTAACGCTCGGCGACGAATCGGTCGAGCTCAAGCTGAAGCCCGAGCATCGCAAGGAAGGAGCCGTGTTCGATCGCTTCGGCATGTTCACCTCACAAGCCGGCGGACAGATGGTGCGCATCTATCTCGACGACCTCCAGTACACGGCCGCCGCGCGCAAGTAAGCGGCAAGAATCTCGGGTGCCTGGGGCAGAACGAAGTGATGCCCCAGCCAATCCGCGCGTCCCTCGTCCGCGTAACGTTACGCCGCCTTCGCCGTTTCCGTCGCACGGATCGTCGGCACTTCCGGCTTCAACGACAGTTCGTCCGTCGTCAGCATCGGGCCGGCTTTCATGCCCGTCACCGAGTATTGGAACGGATCGCCGGGCCAGTTGTTCATGCCGCTCCAGAGCACGCGGAACGGCTGTCCCTCGACGCGCGGGGCAATCACGATGTCGAGCACCTTGCGCTCTTTGCCCTTCGGCGGCGAGCCGCGATGCAGCAAGCGGTTGGCGTCGAACATCACGAACGTTCCCGCGGGTCCCGTCACGGTTTGTCGCTCTTTGTTCCCATCGACATACTCAAACGGGCCGGAATCGGCGTCAACGTCGGTCAGGTAGACCAGCGCGCGAAACACGCCCGGCGGGCAGCCGTCGTGGTGCCACGATTGAGGGCCGGCCCCCTTCGACGCGTGCGGCTTCGACATGAAGGAACGGAAGTTCAGAAACGTCACGTCGCAACCGAAGCAGTCCTGAAAGAAACCGCGAAAGCGATCCGAATCAAAATAGTCGCACAGGTCGTCGAGCAGCGTCTGCGTCGGTTCGGCGGAACGAATCTCCAGCGAATACGGCTCCATCCTGTTGCCCGCCCAATCGAGACGCGCATGTTGATTGGCGACGCTCAATTGATAGTCGAGTTCGGACACCCAACGCTCCACGACTTCGCGCCCCAGCGGAAGCGAGCAAATCCATTCTTGTTGGAACTGTCGTGCCGCAGCTGCGAAAACGTTCTCTCCTGATGCGGAACGGGCTGGAGCCGGCGACGGCTTGGCGCTCGCGATGGGCGCAGCCGCGGAGACGACCGACAACTTCGGGGCGGCGGCCGGTTCTACCGGCGGTTCCGTCGGCGACGAGTACGAAGAGGCATACGCCGACGCGTACGGCAACACTTCCTCCAAGGTAGGTCGAGCCGGGGCGGGAGGCACGGCAGGCGCGACCGTCGGCGATCCGACGACGCGCGCTTTCGCACCCTTCGCTACTCGAAACGCATACCGCTTCGCCCTACCCAACAACCGGCGCACACGAATATGCGGCGGCAGTGCGGCAACAGCGGGAGCGGCAGCTGCGGGAGCAACGGCCGGGGCCGCGGGCGCGCTCGGCGTTATCGGAGCGGGCAATGCTCCGTATTGCCGACCGATGGCGCTGATATCGTAAACGTGATCTGTCCTGCCGGTAGCCATCTGATGCAACAAGCGATAACGCTCCACATTGCAAATAGCGGGCGTGTTATTCAACGCATGGTCGATCAAGATTTGCAACGAGAGGAGGTTCGCCTCGCGCGAGAGATGCACGCCGTCGAGTTCGAATTGCTTCTGCACATAACCCTGCTCCGTCACTTGCGGCCAAAGATCGATAAGCGGCAGGCCCAGCTCTTGGCAGCGCTGCGCGAGGAAGTGGTTGCACATCGCCGCCACTTTGTAACGCGTCGCCGTCGGGCAATCGAAGCTATGGATTTTGCGGAAGAGCGGGACATTAAGCGTCGGCGGCGGCACCGTATGCAAATAGGTTCGCACGAGGCCGATGTCGTGCATAAGCTTGGCCCCGGCGACGATCGGCTCCAGCAGTTCTTGTACGAACGCATACGCCACATCGTACGGCAGCGGCGGCTTGCCGGTCGTGGGATAGTCGTTGGCGAACGGCAGCACGAGATCGTAGTCCGTCAAGAACTTGCGCAGCACGTCGCGGCGCATATCGATATCGCCGACGGAAACCACGATCAGCGGCGCCACTTGCGGCGCGCCCGACGCATAAGCCACGGCAATGTCCATCGCATCGACGCCGAGATGCGTCGCGCGCCCGTTGCTCAGCAACCCTTCGTATTCCAACGCCTGCACAAGCACCGGCCCAAGCGTGCCGCGCTCGTAAAAGTTGCCGGCGGAGAAGCCCGTCAGGTAGCGAATGGCCGTGGTGTATTCGCGGCCGGTGTACGAATCGCGGCAGAGCAGGTTCTTGAACCCCAGAATATGACTATCGCCGATCAAATGGATCGGCGTCGGCTTCGAAAGTTCTTCGACTCGTACCATGTTTGGATCGGTCCCCATCACGCTGCCTCCTTGCGGCGATTACCGATCGCCTCGAACATTGCCAACTCGTCACAAACCAAATCATCTGCCGGCGTCGCCTCGGTCGATCGCGTCGTCGACGGCGACTGCTCCGTAGAACTTCCTTGGCCGACGTATTGGCGAAAAAATGCGTCCATCACATGCGACACGCCGTCGGCCGTCACCGAGCGCTTATCCGCGGCAAAGTAGCGATGCGTATTCCGCGTCGCCGTGATGATTTCGTACGAGGCGAAGTAGTCGACGTGGGCATGCCGTCGCACGGCCTCTTCTGCCGCTACGCGCAGCACCGCTTTGGAATAGGTCGTCGCTTGCAGCACGTGCCGCTCCGTCATCGTCGCCATCAGCGGCACGGGCGAGACGGTGAGAATGACCCGCGCGCTCGGATTGATTCCGGCCAACAACTCAAAGAATTGATTCAGATGCTCGGAGATCTCCGCCGCGGAGAAATTGCAAAACTCATAGGCCTCGGCGGAGTACTCGCCGGCGACACAGCCGGGGCAGACGGGAAACACCGCTCCGTCGCTCCGCGATCGCCAAGCTTCGGTCATCCCCAGCGTAAACACGAACACATCCAAGCCTTCCAACAACTGCCGCACGGCCTGAAGATGGCAATCCCGATCGGCGTTCAGTTCCGCCGCCGAGCTGAAGCCCTTCGGCTGGATGCGCGGCCGAAACGGATCGAACCAGCGGTCGTTCTTGCCCGACCACGCCGGCTCTTCCGGCTGAAAGATTCCCAAGGCGCGTTGCACCAGCTGCACGAGTTGCAACGGCGTGTACACGTTGCCGTAGCGCGCCGAAAACACGCCGTAGCCGTACTCCTTCGCACGGTCGGCGGCCAGCCAGCCCGGGCAGGGCTCGGTAACGAAATAGTTGAAGCCCTGGGCCGTCAACGATTCGGAAATGCGCTGGGCGAAGCAACTTCCCGCAGAGGCGATCTTCAGCGCGGGGTCGAGCTGAAACCGGGCCGGCAGATGCGGATTGAGCCGATCGTCGGGCACGCCCGCCACGGCGTCCGTCCATTTCTGCGCCGGGGCGGCCTTCTCGTAAGGACACGCGCATGCGTCTGGTGCCGTCGGCATCCCTGCTCCCTTGTACGATTCCACCTTCACGATGCACCCCTTCGGCGACCGGCGACGGTGCAAACACACCACGCTTTCGGTCGCCGTCGGATACCTCGCATCGCCGGCACTTCCTGTGCGACCGAGAATCCTAAAACCGATCTGCTGGCAGGGTCAATATGGACTTCGTACGAATGGCAACCGGCCCGCATGCTAGCAATCTCTTCGCTGACAGAACGGAGCCCCTTTATCAACGCAAACAGTAGTTCTCCGCCCGCCGTGGAAGCAACGCAAGAATTTTGCCCAGTTCGACGCTTCTTCGACAACATACTCCCAGCAAAGCAAAGCGCTACGAAAGGCGACGCGCGATCAAAGCACTCCTCCATTCGCAAAAACTTCCCAAAACGATGCTCACCCCGCGGCCACTTTGTCCGACGGATCATCGACGAGATTACTTACCGAGCAAGGGAGGAAGACTCTTTTCCGAACGACATCCTTCCCGGCGCGAATTCTGCGGTTCTTCGTGGTAGAGGCGTGCGCCTCAGAGACTTTTAAGATGGAGCACCAAAATCATGAAACGCATTCTAAGCATCATTGTCGCGCTGGCCGTCTTAGCGTCGCCGTTGTCGGTCGAGGCGAAAGGCGGAAAAGGAAATGGCAACAAGGGTAATAACGGAAATCACTACGGTTGGTACAAGGGAAATCCCGGATACGGTTATCCGGCTCCCTACACGACCTATTACGGACCGCGTTACTTCAACGGCTATCCGGCCACCAACTTTTACGGCTACGGATATCAACCGTACGGTTACTACCCAACGTACTACCGCAACTATGGCGTCGCCCCGGGTTACTTCTTCAACTTTGACGACTAGGTCTCTAGTGAGCGCGCGCCGCCATTATTCGTAGCAAAGCTTCCGCGAAGGCCTGACCCATCCGCGCAAACGTCTTCGCGCAGCCTAAATAGTGATAGCCGGCGTTCGACGCCCCGCGGCTCCACAACGCCGCCTCCTCGGACGAAATCAGCTTCGCTTCATACTGCTTCAAGTACTCGCGCTGCTCGGCCTCGGTCATCTTGCCGTCGGCATTCGCTTCGTTCTTGTTTTTCGATTTCAACAGGTAGCCCATTTGCCGCACTTGGGCGCGCTTGGCGTCGATCGCCCCGAGCGCTTCGTCCCAAAACGGCGCGGTCGGCACGGCGACGACGCTCCCTTGAAACTCGGGCAGCGCCGCCGGAGCGGCCATCGCCTGACGAAAGGCCGCGATATGTTCGTTCGGATTCGCTCCTTCGACCCCCATCACGCCGATGACCACCGGCAGCTGCGGCGCTTGCAGATCTTTCCGCACGTCGCGAATCAAGTCGCCCAGCAGCCGGCTATACTCGGCATAGCGCGGCGTCTGCGAATCTTTCGGCGGAATCGGGTAGACGTCACGATCGACCATATCGTTCCAGCCTTGCAACCACACGAAACCGGCAAGCTCGTATCCCTGCCGTTCGTCGTAGGCCGGGCAGACGCGACGTACGTCCTTCAGCACGTGCCGCACATGTTCGATCATCAGTCGGTAGTAGTGCCCCGACTGCGCTTCGTGGTTCCGATCCTTTTCGATATCGGCCGGCGTTCGCGGATACGTGCCGGCGCTCGGCGGACGGAAGTCGTAATACAACGACTTCCCTCCCCACGCCGTTTTGATGATGAGCACCGGTTCTTCGAGCGCCCGATCCATCGTGAGGCCGAAGGTAAACTCGGGCCCGATCTTCCCATTGGGCTCGGCAGGTTTCTGCCGCGCGCCGTAGCCGGCCGTGAGCTTGCCGAACCCTTCGCCGTTGGTTTCCCAGCCGGTGAGGTAGGAGATCCACACATGATCGCAAACGCGCGGCGCGCCGTTTTCGTCGCGCATCTGTTTCAAGAGGGGCGCCGTGGCCGGATCGTCGCCGAGGTAGTCGAACGTTTCGATCTTCGCGTGCCCTTCCATGTTCGACTGGCCCGCGAGGATAAACACCTTCAGCGGCTTGGCAGGCCCCGCGGCGCCAAGCGGCGCTGCGGAAGCCCACGCCGATACGACACCGAGGAGCAATACGAGTAGGGAGCGGTTCTTCATGGCAGTGGTTTCTTCAGAGGGCGATGGCGTTGAGAACGAAGCGGATCGGCCCGAGTAGTTTAGACGCTCGGCGGGCGCGAATCGAATGGCCCGCAGATACTGCGCGCCACAGGCGCATATCGCACATTTTCGTGCGCCGGGCCCGCATTTTGCTGCGCCGTATTGCGCATCGCCTGCAGGGAGCGTGCCCCTCTGTGCGCACCGCTGCGCACGTCGCCGCGAAACCGGACGACCGCCGCGCGCCGTTCGCGGCAAATGCTGCCGGCCGTCGTGCTCGCAAGCGACGTAAGTCGTGGAACCACCCCCTGCCCCGTGCGCACTAAGGAGAATGGGTAGTGCGCTCCCTTGTTGGTAAGCGCTCCGACGCGCACTCCAAGGGCACTGTTGTGCGCGATTTGCCGATTTAGTGCGCACCACTTACGTCGATTTCGCGAAGCGGCCCGGCGAGCCGCCTGAGATCGGCCGACAATGTTTCGGTGATGCGGTCTTAAACAGCGCATGGAAATGATGCTCCCCTCGCCCCTTGCGGGAGAGGGGCCGGGGGTGAGGGGTTCGCTGGTCCGACAATCGGCGCCCATTCCCCCGTCGACTCGACGGGGGCTAAGACGACGCCACGAATCACGCCGAATTATCCCGAACCCGCCGGCCCACTTTCCAGAGCAAATTTGGCCAGGCGATTTTTCGCCGGCGGCAATTTTCTCGGAGTGCAGTCTCAGAGTGCGCGCCAAGACGCAGAGACGCGAAGAAGAAAAGGAGATCAGGGGGATGAGAAGGGGATGGGGGAGATGAAACGTAGATGGTCTTCGCCACTAAATACTAGCCCCGACGCGCAAGCGAGGGGACCGTATGGGAATGCTCGACAAAGAGTCCCCTCGCTTGCGCGTCGGGGCTAGTGTTTGATGGCGGTGGTGTGAGAAGACTTCGGCAATGTAGTAGGCACGCTCCGCGTGCCGTCGGTCACCGCGGCTCGTCGGCTTCGGCTATCGCCATCGACCCCGTTCCAAACCACCTCGCCCACTGGGAGAGGTCGGCGAGCCTGAGCTCGACGGGTGAGGGCCGCCCGACATGGCACTTGGCTCGGAGACAACTTGTCGCGCGGCGATTGTTCCGTGCGCAACACCAAGCGTCGCGCAACGTCACCCTCATCCGACCTCACGGCCCCCTTCTCCCGGCGGGAGAAGGGTTCGGGCCCCGCTCTGCACTGGACAAACGCATGCTCAACCTGGTTCTCATCGACGCCGTTGCACAATGTAGCGAACCGCATCGCCGACGTTCTTGATTTGCTCGGCGTCGGCGTCCGGGATCGTGATCTCGAACTCTTCTTCGAGTTCCATCACCAGCTCGACGAGGTCGAGCGAATCGGCGCCAAGTTCTCGGAAGGAAGAGGCGAGCGTGATGCTCTCCGGCGCGATGCCGGCGTCATCGCTCAGTCGGTTGCGAAACCACCACAGCAGTTGGCCGCAACTCGGGCAACAGGAATCGCCGCCGGGATACGACGGCTCGATGTTCGCCACCGCGCCGCAGACGGGGCAGCGATGCGGAATGCCCTCGGGTGTTCGCGATGAGATGGTCACTGCGCACAGCATTAGTTGTCTTGCAGCCAGCCATGATGCAAGTATTCGACGAGCTCATTGCGATAATCATAGATCTCGAATCGATGAACCATGCCGGCCTGCGAGAGTGCCTTGGAAACAAGCTTCCCGTCACGGAGCATTTCGTCGGCGGAATCTGCATCAGCGTCGATAACGGGCTCGCCAATATCGCCGCCGTAGTTCTGAAAAACAAAGTGCGAACAGTCTTCAACGCGGATCGAATAGCGGCCGCGATGAACGCGAAGGCCGGCATCTCGAAGAATTGCCGCCATCGTGTCTTGGGAAGGCCAATTGGCGAGCTGACCATTTAGGTGTGCTGAGGTAGTCGTCATCTACGGCCGCACAAGATATTCACGTTGCGATTAGTGCATCCGCCATGATTCTAGCCGTTGGGCTAGAACCGGTTAAGCGAAATCGGCAGGTCCCAGTCCCCTCGCTTGCGCGTCGGGGCTAGTGTGTGGTCGTTGGCCGCTGAAAGCGCGGGAGAAGCGGAAGGCGACGTCGCTGTCCGTTACCACGTAACCGTCAGGCCCGTGAACGGGCCGTGGAACGTCATGTGGCCGTTGTTCGAGAGTTCCGACGGGTCGACGTTGGCGTTGCGGGCGTTCGTGGTGAAGTTGTTCGCCGCGAGCGAGACCCCTTCCAGGAAGATCGCTTGGTAGCCGACGCGCCCGATGATGAAGCGCGAGAAGCGCCATGAGAGGGCCGCTTGCAGGTCGACGCCGAAACTGACGCGCTGTTGCGAGCGCGCGCCGAACGTGGTCGTCGCCGCGCCGCCGGCCAATGTGTCGGTCGTGAACGTCGTGTTCTGGCTCGAGTCGTTCGTGAACATGATCCCTTTGGCTTCGATGTCGATCCAGGCCCGACGTTCGACGTGCATCTGCAACGATCCGCCGACTTGCGCCCCGAACATCCGATTCGAAGCGATCACGTCGTCGGCCACGGTCGCGCCGAGGGGCGTCGGCGAATTCGATCGGCTCCGGTATGCGAAGCGATCGGCCAGGCTCATGTAGCGCACTCCCCAGATGCCCGAGGCTTGAAAGCCCGACGAAGGAAGATCGACGCGACGGCGGAAGTTGAGTTCGCCCGTATTGAGCTGCGTCTCCGAGGCGATGGAGACGAAGTTATTGTAGTCGAGGCCTGCCTGCGCCGGAAAACCGAAGCCGGTGAACGGCGAGTACAAATTGCCTTGCGTTCCTTGGGTATTCGTTTCGAGGTTGCGCACCGATTGGTAGTCGTTCCAATCGAACAGCCCGAGATAGCTCAATTCGACGGAGTAGTAGTCGGTGAGCCGCGCTCCGAGCAGCATCCGCATGCCGGGCTGGTTCGCGAAATCGAAGTCGTTGCCCGAGAGCACGGTGGTCGTACGATTGAGCTTGGCGTACGACGCCGTCGGGGTGAGATGCGTGAAGCCGACGAAGTCGCCGGTGAAGTACAAGTTGCCGAGCGGCGAGATATACGGCGTCGGCGGAAAGAGCGGCTCGTCTTGAATGAACGGATTCGCGGCGTCCGGGTATTCGACATCCTGCGCGCATGCCGCGCCGACCTGCAGCGCCAGCCAACAGGCGACAATCGCCGGCAATCTACGGAGGATCTTCCTACCGAGTTGCATTCCCCGTTGCCTTCCGAGCTAACTTGCTGCGACCATTGCGGCGTGGATCGATGTCGAAAGCGCGCACTCCGAGTGAGCGCCTCTCTTAGATAACTACTCGTCCCGTACGAACGGAAAATCCACGGGAATCGACACAATCGCCAAAGTGCCGACCGGCAATGCCGGCGCCGCCGGCGACCTGCTGCACGTTCCTATGACCACGCCAAACGAAAACGGACACGGCAAATGAGTTGCCGTGTCCGTCGAGTTGCATTCTGTAGCGCCGGGTGGCTGGGGCAGAACGAAGTGGTGCCCCAGTATCTGGGGATCCGGAACCTGGGGCTTCGCCTTCGGCTCCAGCCCCAGCCACCCGTCTGTATCGGCTTAGACCTTGGCGTACGCGTCGCGCAGGTCGCGCACCTTGTCGTGCGAAGCCTTCACGGCCACATAGTGCCGGCGGAGCACTTGCGTGCAGGGGCAGGTGCCGAGATCTTTCAACGCCTCTTCGTACTTGGCTTTGATTTGATCTTCGCCTCGTTCCGCTTCGCTCAGCAGGGCTTGTTCCCCGCCGCCGAGCGCGGCGCGCAAATCCATCCAGGTGCGGTGTGCGGCGGCGGCGACGCTGCCCGAATCCGTCGGCTTGGCTTGGTTCGCGGATACGATGGCCTTCAACTCCTGGGCCTGCGCCGAACGATCGGCCGAAAGGCTGCGGAACATCGCTTCGACCGGACGATCCTTCTGCTTCATTTCCCCAAGCTTTTCGGCGGCTTCGGCGAAGCCCTTGCTACTATCGATATTGATCTCGATGAGGTTTTGCAGCCAATCGAGGGAGCTTTCCGGCAGGTTGTTAAATTCGGAATTCATGATTTGCATCCTAGTGTGCGATTGTGGTTCGATGTCTTTCGACGCGAACCACCGACAACCGCACGCCTCGTGCCGAAGCGCTGATCGATCTTGAACACGCCGCCATCGCCCACCACGGGAAGCAGGAATGTCGCGGCATTGGGGCGCAAGAGGTAACGTGCGGCGCGCGGTGCGCCTGCGAGCCTCACGACTCCACTTGGCCGCGAATTGACCAGCGGAAGGCGCAAGGGGTGGCTGGGGCAGAACGCAGTGATGCCCCAGTTACTGGTACTGGGGCTTCGCCTGCGGCTCAGCCCCAGCCACCCGTCGACGGATTACCCTGGAAGCTACCCGTGATGCTCGCAGTCGCCGAGCAACGTCGTGAGCAGCACGCCGTTGATGGTCATTCCCTTAATGTTGGCGTTCGTGATGGCGACGCCGGAGAGGTTCACATCGTCGAACTTGGCGTTCGACAGATTGATGTTTTGAAACTGAGCGCCGGCCAGATTGACGTCGTCGAACTGCGCGTCGCGCAGGCTGACGTCATGGAATTGGGCGCCGCTCAGGTTGGCGCGGGCGAACGTGCGCGAGTTGTCTGAGTCCATATTCGCCTCGTTGACTTTCGCTTGGATGCGTGGCGTACTTCGCGGACGTCGAGCAGCCTAGATCATTCCGGAAACAGATTCCACCGTTTCAATCGTCCCGACGCGCCGTCGAGTTCGAATTCCATTGTAAGGCCCTGCCGCACGTAACACAGAATCGCCTCGTCCGCATCGACGTCCGCCGACTCGGCCGGGCCGAACCACTGTTCGATCCGTGCGCGGTCGACCTCCGGCGACAGGACGATGCTTTGCGCCGGGCCGCCGCTGAGGCGCGGCCGCGCAAACGCCATGGCCGGATGATCGGGCAGGTGATGGTCGGGGCCGATGAAAAACGCCGCGTAGGCCCACGTTCCCTGGTCGAAGTCGAGCTGAAATCCTCCGCGCGCGTACAGGAGCTCGCAATAGTCGCCGTCGCCCCACGTGAACCGGTCGGGCCGCCCGAGAATCGCGGCCGCATCGAGCGGATCGCCGAACCGCAGGTTCGCCAGTTGCATTGCGCCCCAGTCGAAATCGGGGAGCGGAAGTTGTTGCGCGTTCCAACTCGTCGTCGGGTCGTCGCGCTTTCCGAAAAGTCGTTTGAGGAAGCTCATCACGCGCTCGCTACTGCTCGATGGCGCCTCATGCGTGCGACTCACGCTTCGCGTACCGGCTCGCGGCCAGTTCGTAGGCGTCGGCCAAGAGCGGTCGCACTTTCTCAAACGTTGCCGCGCCGGGATTGAGCACGCAAACCCACGACTGCGAAGCATACACGGGATGCGGCAGCAATTGATCCAGCACCGCGAAGTCGTGCCCGGTCGCTACGACGTGGTTCAGCGGAGGATGCGCCGGCTGCGGGCCGAAGAGCGTGCGGTACGTCTCCTTGCTGAGGCCGATGTTCAGGCGAAACACGTCGGGCCGATCGAGCTGCGAGGCGCGGTCGAAGTCGCCGTAGTCTTTCGTCACGATCGTGGCGAACGGAAACTGCCCTGCCGGCGGCAGCGATCGCTCGGGATCGTAAATGAAAAACGTATCGCCCCAAGCGAGCTCCGGCGACCCGGCCTCGCGCGAACCGACTACGACGTTCACGCCCGCGAACGTTTCGACGACGTATTGGGTAATCGCAGTTTGGTCCATCACCCGATTGCTCTCCGAAAAATCACAGGCCAGTTTGTACAGTTACCTCTTTTCCTCTTGCGGAAATGGGATCGCACGGAACAGTTCAGAAGGCCGTTACTCCGCCGGAATGCCGAGTTGGCGGAACCACGAAACTTTGTCCCAATATCCGCGTTGAAACTTGATCCGGCCTCCTACTACATGAAAGAAGCCGCAGCCCTGAATCTGAAACGACCGGCCGTTCGGCGAATGTCCGGCGAACTCCCCTTGCCAGGTCGCACCCCCTTCCCATTCCAAAATGGCCCAGTCGCCATCCTCGAACAAATTAACCGGCCTTGTGAAGTTGTCGGGAAACGCTCGGAAGAAGTAGGAGAAGCCGTCCTGCATAGCTTGGCGCCCGACAGTTGGCTCGCCGTCGGCGATTTGCACGTTGACGGCATCGTCGTGATAGAGCGCGGCTGCAGCAACCGCGTCACAGCGATTGAACGCCGCAATCCATGCCAACACGACCTCACGCGGCGACTGCATCGCGCTGCCCTCCCCCAATAAGCGACTTGCGGCCACGACTCTTGTCGCGGTCGTCCTTACTCTACTTTCCTTTCACGCCGGCCTGCCGGAGCACGAAGTCGACGAGATTCGGGTCTTCAAAGAACGATGGCGACACCTTGTGCCCTTCACCCGCGACGACTTTCACCTGGATCGAGCCGCCGCCGGTTTCGTAGCGCTCCTTCAACAACTGCGTGTTGTCTTTATACGGCACCACGGCGTCGGCATCGCCATGCACGACATAGATCGGCACCTTCTGCTCGAGTAGCCCTTTCAAATTGTCGATCGGATTGAACTCGGCGAGGCGGGCGCGGAGTTCGGCTTCCGTCAGCTTGTAGTCTTCCAGCACTACCGGCACGTTTTTCATCGGCCAACTTGCGAGATTGCAGACGGGATAAATTCCCACGAAGGCCCGGGTCTTGTCAGGATGGCGCGTTGCCCAGGCCAGCATCATTAAGCCGCCGCGACTTTGGCCGAGCAGAATCGGCTTCGGCGACCAGCCGCGCTTCACCATCTCGTGGTAGAAGAGCGTGAACTGCTCGGTGCTGGCCGGAGCGCCACGAACTTCGCCGAGATCGAAGCCTGCGATGCTGACGCCGGCGTTCAAGAAGCCTTCGAAATAGACGGGCCGCATCGCTAGCGAGAGCCCCTTGATCGTCGGCGCGTACCAGACCCACGGTTTCCCCGCGGCCGGCTTCGGCGCGGCATAGAGCATCGCCGTTTGGCCGTTGACGTCGAACTTCTCGGCGGTCTTCGGCAACGCGTCATCCGCCGCCGCAGCCGTGCTCGCCAGGAGCGACACCATCAACAGGCCCATCACTCGCAACATGTTCCGATTCCTTATCATGGCCGGCCGGCGGCATTGGGAATACGCGAAATGAATCACTCGACCATGGCGGACAGCGTATGTGCGCCCGACTCGTCGTGCAACTCGACGGCGACGCCGACTAAGGTGCGGCCCTTTGCGGCCAGACGAGCAACGTGACCAAGTTGGGCGACGGCGTGATCTTGCCGCTATCGTTTGTATACTTATTTATCGCAAAAGGCGATTTCGGGAATTTCGGCGACGATCAGCGCCGTCAACCCATTCGCCGCCGGTGCGTCGGTGCGCTTGGCTCCGGCCTTTCAACCAGGAAAACTTAGACGATGACTGTGATCGATTCCTTCCCGCTCGCTTCGGGCGCTGCGCTTCCCGCGGTAGGCCTGGGGTTGTGGAAGATCCCGAAGCCCGACGTGGCGGCGCTGGTACAAACAGCGGTGCGCACCGGATATCGCCACTTTGATGCGGCCTGCGACTACGGCAACGAAGCGGAGGCCGGCGCCGGCTTTCGCGCCGCGCTCGCGGCGGGCGATTGTAAGCGTGAAGACTTATGGATCACGTCGAAACTGTGGAACACGTACCACCGCGCCGAGCATGTGCGGCCGGCCTGCGAGCGCAGCCTGCGCGACCTCGGGCTCGACTATCTCGATTTGTACCTGATCCATTTTCCGATCGCGCTGGAATACGTGGCGCCGGAGGTGCGGTATCCGCCGGAATGGATTTTTGACCCCGGCGCGGCCGAGCCGAAGATGCGGCCCGCGGCCGTGCCGATTGCCGAAACTTGGCGTGCCATGGAGGAGCTTGTAACGTCGGGGCTTGCGCGGAATATCGGCGTCTGCAATTTCGGCTGCTCGCTCTTGCGCGACCTGACGAGCTACGCGAAGATTCGGCCGAGCGTGTTGCAGGTCGAGCTCCATCCGTATCTCACGCAGGAGAAGCTCTTGCGCTTTTGCCGTGAAGAGCGGATCGCGGTTACCGGCTTCTCGCCGCTCGGTGCGTCATCGTATTTGCAGCTCGGCATGGCGACCGAAGACGACTCGGTGCTCAAGCAACCGGTGGTGCTCGCCGCGGCCAAGCGACTCGGCAAGACGCCCGCTCAAGTAGTGCTGCGTTGGGGCGTGCAGCGCGGCACTTCCGTGGTGCCGAAGACCACGAAGCCGGAACGGCTTGCCGAGAATCTGGCGATCTTCGATTTCGCACTTTCGCCGAGCGAAATGCAAGCGATCTCCGGGCTCGACCGCCACCGGCGGTTCAACGACCCGGGCGCCTTCTGCGAGGCCGCCTTTCATACGTTCTTTCCGATCTACGAATAACCGCCCCGCGTGAGGATTCTCGGTCATGCTTAAGAGTGAAGTCGAAGTCGTCGAAACTTCCGTCGCCGGGCAGCAGCGTTACGGCGACCAAGTCTTTCCGCCGGTTCTCGAATGTCGCACGCCGGGCATTACGCTCGACGAAGCCTGCGCGTGGGTCGCCGAGCATCGCGAACGGCTGATTGCCGACGCGTCGAAGTTCGGCACGGTGATGTTCCGCGGGTTCCCGTTGAAGACGGCGGAAGACTTCGATCGCTTCGTCGCCGCTTTCGGGCTCACCAACTTCGCCTACGAAGATTCGCTCTCGAACGCCGTGCGCATCAACAAGACGCCGCGCGTATTCACGGCCAACGAAGCCCCGCCCGACGTCACGATCTTCTTCCATCATGAGATGGCGCAAACGCCGATCTACCCGAGCCGGCTGTTCTTCTTCTGCGAACAACCGGCGGCCCAAGGAGGCGCGACGCCGCTCTGCCGGTCGGACGTTCTGTGGGAACGCCTGAAAGCGAAGTGCCCGGAGTTTGCGAGCGATTGCGAAACGAAAGGGCTCCGCTACTCGAACGTGATGCCGGCCGCGAACGATCCGGCCTCGGGCATGGGGCGGAGTTGGCAAAGCACGCTCCGCGCCACGACGCCTGCCGAAGCGGAAGAGCGTCTGCGCGGGCTCGGCTATTCGTGGACGTGGCAAGACGACGGCTGCCTGCGCGCGACCACGCCCGTCCTCAAGGCGGTCTACGATCTCGGCGACGGACGTAAATCGTTCTTCAATCAGCTCATCGCGGCGTTTTGCGGTTGGAAAGATAGCCGCAACGACCCGTCGAAGGCGATCACCTTCGGCGACGGTTCGCCCCTTGATCGCGAGGCGGTAATGACCGCCGTAGCGCTGGCCGAAGAGTCGGCGTTTGACGTGCCTTGGCAACAGGGTGACGTTGCGCTGGTCGACAACTACGTGGTGATGCACGGCCGAAGGACGTTCACCGGAACGCGCAAGGTGCTGGCTTCCTTGGTGGCGGCGGAGTAATACCCGAACCAGCTCGGCCTGTTTTTGAGGTGCGCTGCGCGCCGCGTTAACGGGCGCCTACGATGGCCGTGTCACGAGAATTGTCGGTCGCGGTCCAGCAAACACGCGTCGAATGCAGCGACGACGAGATTTCGACCGTGCTCAGGTCGACGCCCGCCGCGCGCAACCCGTCGCGCCATTCTTGGGCCGTCCATTGACGCAGGCAGCTCACGATGCCGTCCCAAACAAACATCCACGGCGCCAGCGGAATGAGCCAGCACCACACAAACCTGCGCAAGTTGCCGGGGCGCGAAAGGTAGAACAGCGGCAGCAGCAGGCCCATGAATAGGGAGAGCGAAGCGAGAAACATCGAGCGCCAGGAGCGAGCCAGCGGTTCCAACACGATGACCACCGAGCCGGATCGATGCAACGCCGAAATAATGGGAACGCGCAGATGAAAAGGGATGTGGTGCATCACTCCCACGAACGCAATCACCGCCTTCCGAAGAAGCGGCTGCGGTTGCGTGAGATCGACAGGCGTAAAGATCGGATCCACGGTTTGCGGATGCAACTGCTGCAGGGTCCGAAACACCTCTTGATTGGGAACCAAGTCGCACGGGACGAGACGCAAATCGTCGATGCATTTGGTTCGAACAAGCTGCGTCGTCAACGGCGCGCGTCCCGCCCCGACTTCGACGATAGTGTTGAGTCCGTGCTCTCGCGCTGCGGAAAGGGCGTCTTCCGCCGCACGCCCATTGAACGAGCGCAGGCCGGAGTTGCAAAACTCCATGATCTCGTAAAGGCATTCCCGCAACCCGCCCGGCAACGACGTAACGTCGCAGAACTCAAACGCATACCGAGGTTTCATCGTGGTGTCGTCCCATGGCCCGAGTCGCGTCCTTGCCGGCACCCCGGAAGGTCGCGGAGGATCGCTCAATTGAGCGCTCGCATCAAGGGCAGTTGATCTTGAGAAATTGACGCGACGATCTCTCGTCGTTGATCGGCCGGTACGACTCAATCGCTACCTAGGAACCTTTTCCGTTCTTCAGGGCGGCTCCGAGTCCCAGGGGCCAGTGCATCGGATCGACACAGATGGTCGCCTTCCGAATCGGCACCAGCGGATGCCAAAATCGGAGTGTCGTATCCCGTAAAAGCGAAGCATTCGTAGCGTATTACCCATACCAGGGGGTAACCACGATCCGGACAGCTCCTTTATTCGGACAATTGCTCGAAGTTCGTTCCATCGCGTTTGTTGACTTCCCCTTAAGGTGTGGCTATTTCTGGCACAGTGAGGGCAATTGGGTAAACAAGGGTGATGCGGTGACTTTGACGTTTGCGGACATTGCGGCCACCCTTCGACAACTTAGGCGCAAGCTCTCAGGCCAGTGCTCGTCTTCAACGCGACCTCGCCCGAATCCTCGTCGCGGACTCGGGTGTGAGGCGCTCGAAGAGCGGATCGTGCTAGCTGCCGACGCCCCGTGGCACTTCGACTTCGGGACATCCGTATCACCGGTGGCGGCAGGAGCACAGCGCGTTACGGAGCGCACCACTTTTTCTCCGTCGACCGGCTTCGGTTGGTCGGCGGGCAGCATCTTGTCGGCCGATCGGGGCACCGGCAACGCGCTAACCCGCGACTTCAATTACACGAGCGACGGGACGTTTTCCGCGAACGTTTCCAACGGGGTGTATCAGGTTCAAATGATCCTGGGGGACCTCGGCGGTTACCAACACGATCGCGTCGGCGTCTACCTCGAAAATTCGCTCCGAGACGATGTTTCGACCCATGCGGGCCAAGTGGTCACGCGAACGTATCAAGTCGAGGTGGCCGACGGGACGCTCACGCTTCGGCTGCGCGACCTAGGAGGTTCCGACCGAAACGCCGTCATCGAGTCGTTGAGTATTCAACGCGTCGGTTCCGTCCTGCCGTCGCTGCAAGTCGGCGATGCGCGCGTCACAGAAGGGCAAGACGGCACGCGGGAATTGCTGTTTGACCTCCGCCTGTCGAATGCCTTCGACCAAGACATCATCTTCGATTATCAAACCGGCGACGGTTCCGCGTCGTCGGGCACGGATTACCAGTCCGTCGTCGGACGGTTCATTCTGGCCGCCGGACAGACGACCGGCACGGTCGCCGTGACGGTGTTCGGCGACGAGACGGGAGAGTCGGACGAAACGGTGTTGCTAAAAACCAACTCCGTAACGAATGTGCGCGCCACCACGATGCAGGCCGTCGGCACGATCGTCAACGACGACTTTCCGCCGACGCTGCAGATGAACTTGTCCGTGTCGTCCTTCTTCGAAAATGCCGCCGGAACCGCCGCCACGGGAACCATTACGCGCACGGGCGCGACGGTCGACGCAATTCTAATAACGCTCGGCTCCAGCGATGGTTCGAGCATCGACCTGCCGACAACTATAGAAATAGCCGCGGGACAAACTTCCGCCGACTTTTCTATTGCGGCTCGCGATAATAATGTCTTCGACGGCTCGCGATTCGTCGCTCTCAACGCCACCGCCGCGGGATATGTCGCCGCCAACGGGACCATTGAGGTGAAAGACGACGACCAACCGCCGTTTCTCGCGCACTTTGATTTCGGCACCACCGGGTCGCCGTTGGGCGCGGGATATCAGCGCGTGAGCGAGCGGACCGTATATAGCCAAGCACTCGGCTACGGTTGGAGCGCGGGCACTATCGCCTCCGCGGATCGCGGCGGCGATTCGACGACCTTGCGCGATTTCAATTACACCAAAGACGGTACGTTCGTCGTCAACGTCGCTCCGGGAGACTATCTCGTCGACGTGCTGCTCGGCGACGTCGGCGGATATCAGCACGATAACGTCGCCGTGTTGCTGGAGGGAGCTCACGTCGACACCGTCACAACCCGGGCGGGACAAGTCGTCGGGCGCACGTTCTTAGTGCACGTCGCCGACGGTCAACTCACGCTCCGCTTGGCGGACTTGGGCGGGGCCGATGCCAACGCCGTCATCGAGGCGCTGCGTGTTCGCTCCGCCAACGTCCCCGTGCCGACGTCGGTCTTCTGGCCGGTGCAGGCGAGCATTCCGAATGCGGTATTCTCCGAAGCGCGCCGCGATGCCGACGGATTCCTCACCTATTCCGTGAGCGCGCCAAGCCAACGCACGGCGAATACGATCCGCGTGTTGTTGCCCGACAACTACGATCCGAACAAGGCGTATCAAGTCGTCTACGTGCTTCCCGTCGGCCCGGGACTCGATCGCCAATTTGGCGACGGCCTGGTCACGGCCAAGAGCCTTGGCTTGCAGCGCAGCTACGACGTCATCATGGTGGCGCCAAGTTTCTCCGACATGCCTTGGTATGCCGATAACGCGCACGACCCCTCGATCGCTCAGGAAAGCTATTTCCGAAACGTCGTAGTCCCCTTTATCGAAACCCAGTTCCACACCGTGGCGGGCCCCGAGGGGAGACTGCTCCTCGGATTCAGCAAGTCAGGTTATGGCGCCGTCAGCATGCTGCTGAGGAATCCGGAGTTCTTCGGAGGCGCCGTCTCGTGGGATGGCCCGCTCGCCATGAGCGATCCCGGCAGCGGCTACGCTTTCCTGAATATCTTAGGGACGCGCCAGAACTTCTCGGCGAACTATCAGATCACCAACCTGATCAACACCCGGGCGGCCTACTTTGCCGGACAACCTCCGCGACTGGCCATTCTCGGCAACGCGAATTCGCAATACCTGAACGACTCGCGCGTCGTCTCCGATGCGCTATCGCGGGCCGGTATCGCAAGCACGTTTACAATCACTCCGCCGCGTGCGCACGTTTGGGCCGGCGGCTGGATGGGAGATGCAATGCAAGCACTCATGGCATTGCCCGTTCCGCACGGAATGACTTAAGCATTTGAGCAGCGCGCAACCCACGGTCACACCCACCCGAACATTGGCTTAACTTTTGGAAAGTAGCGGTCGATGAGTTGGGTGCCCCGCAAATCAGCGGGTACAGGCAGGCCGTGACGACGGCGAACTATTAGAGGGTCCATGTCCACCATCACCATGCCGGACATTGCCGACGGCCTTGCCGGAGTACCGGCAACGTTGCTGATGCCGCTTTGGGCGCGCGCGCGAGAATCGCAGCGCGCCGATCCGCTGCTGCGCGATCAGAAGGCGGCGGCGATCGTGCAATCGCTGAAGTTCGACTTCACGACGTTCGAGCACAAGCAGGTCGCCGCAGTCGACTATTGCATTCGGGCCTCGATCTTCGATCGCTTGGCGCGCGACTATTTGCGCGCGCACCCGAGCACGGACGTCGTTGAATTCGGCGTCGGGCTCGATTCCCGCTTGGAACGCCTCGACAACGGCGTCGTCCGATGGACGGAACTCGATTTCCCCGAGGTCATCGCGCTGCGCGAGAGCTTCTACGCCGGGCATCCTCGCCGCACGATGCTCGCACAATCGCTCCTGGACTTCTCTTGGTTCGACAAGGTCCAAACGTCCTCGTCCGCAGGCCCGCTGTTTGTCGCCGAAGGAGTCTTCTACTTCCTTTCGGAAGCGGAGTTTAAGTCGCTGCTGACGAATCTGGCCGATCGGTTCCCGGGCGCTTCGCTGATCTTTGATGCGCAGTCTCCGTTGTACCTCCGCATTTCCAATCTGCGTCATCCGTTGTCGGGTTCTCGCCTCCGGTTCGCGCTGAAGTCGGCGGCCGAATTGGAGTCCTGGGATCCGCGATTTCGAGTCGAGCAGTACGTGGGCTTCGGCGACTCTCCCGATTACGACCAATGCCGTCGTCGCTTGTCGTTGATGAAGCGATTGGGAACCAAGTTGAGTTTTCTCACTCGCGAGATGTTCAAGGTCGTGCAAGTTCGCTTTGATTCGAAGCCGGTCCGAATTCGGTAGGTCGCGCTCGCAGAAACCGTTGTCGCCATTTGATTCGTAGGTGTGCTTTATGGAACTTCTCGACCTCACGCTGATCGCTTGGATTTTACTCGGGCTGACGACGGTGCTCGTCACGGTCCAAACGATCGCCGGTTGTACGTTGGGAAGCCTCCTGCTGCGTCATCGTCGCGAGCCGTGTCCCGACGCGGATCTTCCCACCGCGGCGGTCGTCGTCGCCATTCGCGGGCCCGATCCGTTCTTGGAAGACATGCTCGACGCGCTCATTCAACAAGACTATCCGCGGTTCGTCATCTCCATCGTATTAGACGACGCCATGGACCCTGCAGCCGACGTCGTGCGGTCGGTCATTCGACGGACCAAGTCGCAACGCGTGCGGATCTCCGTGCTGAAGAATCGCTCGGAAGGGTGCAGCCTGAAGTGCAGTTCGTTGATTCAGGGAATCGAAGAGCTGGAACCGGAGTACGAGGTCGTCGCGTTTATCGACGGCGACGCCAAGCCGAGCCGGTTTTGGCTGCGCGACCTGGTCGCTCCCTTGAAGAACGAGAAAGTCGGCGTCGTCACCGGCAACCGTTGGTACATGCCCGATGGGGCGGAGTGGGGCTCGCTCGTCCGTTATTTTTGGAACGCGGGCGCCTTCGGCCAAATGTGGTTCAACGGCATGGTTTGGGCCGGCAGCATGGCCATGCGTCGCGAAACGATCGAACGCATCAACCTGCTCCACCACTGGAGCCGGGTTCTCTCCGTCGACTCGACGCTTTACCGCGTGCTCCGCTCCAGCGGTCTAAAGGCTCACTTTGCCCCGTCGGTCGTGTTGGTAAATTCCGAAGTTACCTCGCTGCCGTCCTTCAACGGTTGGGTGCGGCGCCAACTCGTCGGCGCGAAGAGCGGCAAGAAGAGCGGCTGGTACGTCGTCCTGCTCCATGCGATCGAGCTTGCCGGATTGCAGGTTTGCGGCGTGCTGTTGACGCTGCTGGCCTGCGTGTCGGGCAATCTGCAGGCCGGACTGCTCTCGGCCGCGGCGCTGGCCCTGTATTGGACGAACTGTCTGGGGCTCGCGATGCTTTTGGAAGCCGGCGTCCGGCATGTTGCCGCGCTCAACGGCCAGCCGCGCCGCTGGATCGGCCCGCGGCATCTGCTCAGGCTTTTCCCGGCGATGGTGGTGACGCACTTCGTCTACGTCGCCGATCTATTGGCGGCTTGCTTTTGCAAACGCGTTTCGTGGCGAGGCGTCGATTACGAACTGCTGGACGACGACAATAAGGTACGCCTCGTCGCCTATCGCCCGTACCGCCATGTGGCTCCGCACAACCCCGTGAGCTCGGTCGCCTAGCGCATGTTTCATCGAGATCGAGCGGCGGGCGGCTCGCGCAGAACGAAGTAATGCCCTCGAACCGGGAGCTTCTCGTACAGCGCATACCGCATCAATCGTCGCGCGCGTCGCCGTGGTCGTAGGCCTTCGGCAGCGTCGTGGTCCAAGCCGCGAGCCGTTCTTTGAGCGCGGCGACGACGTCGGCCTGCTCCGCGGCCAAGTTCTTGCGCTCGGCGGGATCCGTCGCTAAGTCGAAAAGTTCCGTAGCGCCGCGCTGGCGTTTGCAATCGGGACAGTTCTGGCGGCTACAACGATCGGGGGCTAGCTACTTCTTGCTCCTCAGGCGTGAGTCTAACAGAACCATGTTTTCGCCCGAACCAAATAACCTTCTCGTCCCGGGTCTTCTGCTCTTGGGCGGAGAGTCAGATCCGGCGCCCGGGGCTAGCGAAGATCAGGCCAGCGCATGGCGAAATAGAATCTTGACGCCGACGAGGATCAACGTAACGGCAAAGACACGTTCCAACACGACTTCCGACAAGACGACGGCCAAACGTGCTCCAAATAAGCCGCCGCACACAAAACCCACTGCGACCCACAGTGCAACCGGGTAATTGACGAAGCCTTGGCGATAATAGGTCCATGCCGCCAAGATTCCGATCGGCGGCACCATCATCGCCAGCGTCGTACCTTGGGCTGCATGCTGCGACATACCGAGGAAAAACACGAGAGCGGGAACGACGACAATTCCGCCGCCGATACCGACCATGCCGCTGAGGGAACCGGCAACTCCGCCGATCGCCAAGCAGAGTAACAGCTGCGACCAATTCATCGCGGAATCTCCAAAAGCAATCGCGAGTTTGCGAACCATGCCTCACTTCAAGATCGACGACGTTCAGGATTGCGTCAAATTCTTGCCGCAGATGGGCCGGAGCCCGGGCAAAGCGTCTATCCGGCGTTTGTAATGCCTTGGACAACAGGATGTTATGTCGGCAGTTGCCAATTCCGCTCGATAATCGCTAGAAATGTCTTGTTGACATGTCGCGATATTACGATATATTGACCGTAGGAGTTGATGATGAGCGCCGCAAACCGAACTAAGACGAAGCTAATTTCGCTGGAAGCCCTCGACCAAGCGGCCGAGTGCTTGCGGACATTGGCGCATCCCCATCGCCTGCGGATGGTGCAGATGTTGCTGTCTTCGCGGTATACCGTCGGGGAATTGGCCGAAGCCTGCGAAATCCCCAGCAACATGGCCTCGGAGCATCTGCGCTTGATGCAACGCTGCGGTTTCTTGGCCTGTGAGAAGGAGGGGCGATTCGCGTATTACACGATCGCCGAACCGCATTTGGCCGACATCATGCACTGCGTCGAAGGCCGCTTTGGAGGCAAGAGCTAGAACCCTAAGCATTTTTTTTCGTACAACGTATCGTAATGTCACGACATGTCGACCTTACAAAAGGAGACGTCCCATGACCGCCGTTATCACCCCTCAGGAGCTCAACGCTCTCTGTCGCCGAGGCGAACCGCTGGACTTGATCGACGTTCGCACTCCGGCGGAGTTTCGCGAGCTACATGTAGCGGCTGCTCGCAACATACCGCTCGATCGGCTCGACCCCTCGACGTTGCGTGCGGAAACGGGCGGTGAGCGGGCAAAACCGCTCTATGTCATCTGCCGCAGCGGAAGCCGCGGTAAGCAAGCCTGCGAAAAACTCGCGGCGGCCGGATATTCCCAGGTCATAAACGTCGACGGGGGAACGCTGGCTTGTGAGCAGGCGGGGCTGCCGTTGGTACGCGGCAAGAAGGCGATCTCGCTCGAACGGCAGGTACGTATCGCCGCCGGCACGCTCGTATTCGTCGGAGCGGTACTTGGTTTGCTGATACATCCGTTCTGGATCGGACTTTCCGCCTTGGTCGGCGCCGGATTGATCTTCGCCGGCGTCACCGACACCTGCGGCATGGCGATGTGCTTGGCCCGCATGCCTTGGAATCAAGTCCGGGAATCCTGCTCTGCTCCCGCGGCCTGCGCGAAGTCTTGCTGCGCCCGCTAACGATTGGGCGACTCCCGCCGGACGAACTCATTATTAAGGACCCTCGCTATGAAACTGCAGCAATACTATCTCGCCTGCTTGGCGCACGCCTCGTACCTCATTGCCGACGATAAGACGAAGGTCGCCGCGATCGTCGACCCGCAACGCGATGTGGATCAATACTTGAAAGACGCCGAGGCCGGCGGCTATCAGATCAAGTACGTCTTCCTCACGCACTTCCATGCCGACTTCATCGCCGGACATATCGAGCTTCGCGACCGCACGGGTGCGCAGATTTACCTCGGTGCGCGGGCCGAAGCGGAGTACGAATTTGTCCATGCTCGCGACGGTGCGACCGTCGAGTTCGGCGACGTCCGCTTACAGATTCTAGAAACTCCCGGCCATACGCCGGAAGGGATCTCGATTCTGGTGTTTGACTTGGCCAAGGACGCGCAGCAACCGCAGGCCGTGTTGACCGGCGATACGCTCTTCATCGGCGACGTCGGTCGGCCCGACCTCATGGCGTCGATCGGCATTACGGCCGAAGAATTGGCCGGCGAACTTTATGATTCGCTCCACAACAAGCTGCTGACGCTCCCGGATGAGACCTTGGTCTATCCTGCGCACGGCGCCGGTTCGATGTGCGGAAAGAATCTCAGCAAAGACACCGTTTCCACGATCGGCACGCAGCGGAAATACAACTACGCCTTGGCGCCGATGACCAAGATGGAGTTTATCCGCTTGGCGACGACCGATCTCCCGGAGGCGCCCGACTACTTCGGCTACGACGCGATGCTCAACCGTAAGGAACGGGGGACACTGGAAGAGAATCTGACGAAAGAATTGAAGCCGCTTTCGGTGGACGAAGTCGTCGCGCTGCAAAGCGAGGGAGCGCAAGTGGTCGACGTGCGCGAAGCCGCCGACTACGAAGGAGCTCACCTACGAAACTCGCTGAACATCGGCTTGGCCGGTAAGTACGCGACCTGGGCGGGGACGATGCTCGATCGTACGCATCCGATCGTGATCGTCGCCGAGCACGGCAAAGAAGAAGAGGCGGCAATGCGACTCGGTCGGATCGGTCTCGATCTCATCGCCGGGTACTTGTCGGGCGGACTCGGGGCTCTGGAAAAGCGACCCGAGCTCATTGCCCGCACGGAACGGATTACGGCCGCTACGCTTGCCGAGCAACTCGCCTCGGACGCGCCCCCGGCGGTTCTCGACGTCCGCACGGACAAGGAACGCGAGACGGGTGTGATCGAAGGGAGCCTGCACATCCTCGTGAATCACCTGCGCAGTCGGTTGGCGGAAGTTCCCGTCGATCGGCCCGTGGTGGTGCACTGCGCCGGCGGCTACCGCTCCGCGATCGCCTGCGGCGTGCTGGAGCAAGCCGGCCGCACAAACATGATCGACTTGGTCGGCGGCTATGGTGCGTGGTCGGCGACGGCATCATCGTGCACCGTCGGTTCCGGTTCCTCGTGCGCCAAGTAGATCCAGCCTATTCGTAGGTCTCCCGCATGTCTCTTCTGGCCATCCTTCTCGGCGCCGTGGTCGGCCTCTCCCTCGGACTCACCGGGGGAGGAGGGGCGATCTTCGCCGTGCCGCTGTTGGTGTACGGCTTGGGAGTCGACCCGCGGGAAGCAATTGGCGCGTCGCTCGTGACGGTCGGCGCGACGGCTCTGGTCGGATTTCTGCAACGGTGGCGCTTCGGGCTCGTCGAAATGCGTACGGGCCTGTTGTTCGCCGCCGCCGGGATGACGACTGCTCCGATCGGCTCCTTGCTCGCCGCCCGGATCCCCGAAGCGCTGCTCTTATTGTTGTTCGCTGTGCTGATGCTCGTGGTCGCCGTGCGAATGTGGAGTAAAGCCGGCGACGTTGCGGAACGGCACGTCCTGATCATCCATCCCGATGAACCGGGGCCGGTCTGCCGCCGTGATCCGCAGGGGGTGCTGCACTGGAACTCACGTTGCGCGTTGTTGTTGGTCGGCGTCGGTCTAGGGACGGGGGTGCTGACGGGACTGTTCGGCGTCGGCGGCGGGTTCATCATCGTGCCCGCACTCGTGTTGTTTAGCGGCATGGGAATTCAGCGGGCCGTCGGTACATCACTCCTGGTGATCGCGTTGATCAGTACGTCAGGCATCGCGTCGCTGCTGATTGCCGGACGAACGATGCCGTGGTCAATCGTCGCTTGGTTTGCCGGGGGAAGCCTTTTTGGACTGTTCGTCGGAACAAGGTTAGCCGCTCGCCTGGGAGGTCCGACGCTCCAACGTGTGTTTGCCGCGGCGATTCTCTTCGTCGCCTTGTTTGTCATTACTCGAAATCTTGCGTTCTAAAGGAGTCTGCCATGCGTGATTGGTTGTGTCTTGTGATTTGTGCCGTAACCTTCGCCGCGGCTGTGGAAGAGCCGAAGTTCGTCAACCCGCTCGTGGCAGAGTATGGGGCGATCGCGCCGCAACCCGACGCCGCCGAACAACCGCGCCAGGGAATGAAGATCGTCTTCGACATTACGTCGGAGGCTAAGCCGGACGAAGTGCTCAAAGGCCTCGAAAGCGTGGCTCGGTATCTGAATCTCAACGCTCAAGCCGGTCACGCGCCAGGAGACGCCCGTCTGGCGTTGGTGTTGCATGGCACCGCCACGAAGGGAGCTCTCAACGATTCCGCCTACGCTTCCAAGACCGGTGCAGCAAAGAATCCGAACCTCGCTCTGGTACGGGAGCTCAAGAAACACGGCGTCGAAGTCTTCGTTTGCGGGCAGTCGCTGGCCCGCAACAAGTTCGCGTTGTCCGAGGTCGCCGTGGAGTTCACCGTCGCGGCGTCAGCCATGACCGTCAACGCCAACAAACAGCAAGACGGTTACGCCTACATCTCCGTCCACTAACGGCCGCCGTCGCCGAACCCCGTTCCTTTTTACCTAAAGGTCGCTGAGCATGAGCATGCCGCTCGATAAGCATTACCAGGTTCTCATCGTCGGCGGTGGAACGGCCGGGATTACCGTCGCCGCGCGGCTACGCCGACGAAACAAACGATTGACCATGGCCGTCGTCGAGCCGTCGACCAAGCACTACTACCAGCCGCTGTGGACGCTGGTCGGCGCCGGCGTGTTTCCCAAAGAGCAAAGCGAGCGGGCCGAGTCTGCCTTCATTCCTCCTGACACGGATTGGATTCAGGAGTCGATCACGGAGTTCTGCCCGGAAAGCAACTGCGTCGTCACGAACATCGGTCGAACGATCCGCTACGATCACCTCGTCGTCGCACTAGGCATCCAGATTGATTGGAGCAAGATTCGCGGTCTCCGGGAAAGCCTGGGGCACGATGCCGTCTGCAGTAACTACGCCTACCGCTACGTCGATTATACGTGGGAGTGCATTCGGAACTTCCGCGGCGGGACGGCGCTCTTCACGATGCCGAATACGGCCGTGAAGTGCGGCGGCGCTCCGCAAAAGATCATGTACTTGGCCGACGACCACTTCCGCAAGTCGGGCGTGCGGGAGAAATCGAACGTCGTGTTCGCTTCGGCTCAAGGCTCGCTCTTCGCCGTCGAGAAATACCGCAAGACCTTGGAAGAGGTGGCCGCTCGCAAACAAATCGACGTGAGGTTCAAGCTCAGCTTGGTCGAGGTGCGCGGCGCGGTGAAAGAAGCCGTGTTCGAGCATCTCGACACCAAGGAGCAGGTCGTTATTCCGTACGACTTGCTGCACGTTACGCCGCCGATGAGCGCTCCGGACGTCATCAAGAACAGCCCACTGGCGAACCCAACCGGGTGGGTCGAGGTCGACAAGTTTACGCTCCGGCACGCTCGCTTCGCCAACGTCTTCGGCCTGGGCGATTGCAGCGGACTGCCGACTTCCAAAACCGGAGCGGCGATTCGCAAGCAAGCGCCAGTCGTCGTCGAAAACCTCTTATCTGCAATCGAAGGCAAGCCGCTCACGGCCCAGTACGACGGCTATACATCCTGTCCCGTCGTCACCGGCTACGGTCGGCTGGTGCTCGCCGAGTTCGACTACGAGGGGGAACCGAGCGAGACGTTTCCTTTCGACCAATCGAAGGAGCGGCTCAGTATGTATCTCCTCAAAGCCTACGCACTACCGCGGCTCTATTGGGGAGCCATGCTGAGGGGCTTCGGCTAGTGAGTTTCTGGAACGCTTCGTCGGAGAAGGTCTGAGTTGTTTCCTAATTCTATTTCTTGGAAGGGATTCTATGCAGTTCGGCAAGTTTCAATGGGCGTTGGTAGTTATTGGCTTGGCCTTAACGACGGGCTTCGCGGCGGTTCCGGCAGCGGCGGCGGACCTCGGTGCCGTGAAGCGTGATCTTGCCGCCGGCAAGGCAGTGTTGCTTGACGTCCGCGAAGTTGGCGAGTGGAACGACGGTCACCTCCGCGACGCGCGACTTCTGCCGCTCTCGCGCATCGAGAACGGCGTTTCCGCACAGGCCTTGGCGACGGTCGCCCCGCCGGAGAAGATCATCTATCTTCACTGCGCCGCGGGGGCTCGTTCGCAGACGGCCGCGCAATTGCTGCGTGCGACAGGCCGCGACCTTCGCCCGCTGACGCAAGGCTACGACGAGTTGCTCGAAGCCGGCTTCCCCCAAGCGGGCCGATAACCACGATTTCTCTACGATCGCTCGGCACGTCGACGCCGCGCGCGGAACGTGGATCCGTGTGCGGCGTCGACTGCGGCGCAGGCCCCTCTGGTGACGATATGTTCGACCGACGTGAGCACTGGGAAACCGTTTATCGCACCAAAGGCACCACGGACGTCAGTTGGTTTGAGGCCGAACCGGAAGTATCACGGAAGCTCATTCGGAGCGTTGCGTCCGGGGGCAGCGGCGTCATCGACGTCGGCGGGGGAGCGTCGCAGCTGGTCGATCGGCTCCTGGCCGACGGTTATTCGCCCGTGGCCGTTCTTGATGTTTCCGCAACGGCCTTGGAGCACGCGCGCCGGAGGTTAGGAGAAGTCGGGCGACAAGTCCAATGGATCGTCGGCGACGTGACGCAAGTGGGCGATGTCGGTCGTTTCGATGTTTGGCACGACCGAGCCGTGTTTCATTTTCTTACCGATCCGGAAGACCGACGGAAGTACGTTGCCCTGGCAAAGCGAACGATTCCAGTCGGCGGCCACCTGGTCATCGGCACGTTTGCTCCCGACGGTCCCGAAAAGTGCAGCGGTCTGGAAGTGTGCCGCTACGATGCTGCCGGATTGAGCGCCGAGTTTGGCTCTGACTTTCAGCTCGTTCAAGAAATGGAGCACATCCACCACACGCCCGCAGGCAAGCTGCAAAAGTTCGCTTTTGCCGTGCTGCGCAAAAACCGGTAATAAACCAAAACTGGCATTTAGCCGTGTCCGCCCATTGAAATTGTATTCGCCCGCACAAGAAGTGTTGCTCATTTCGCAAGGAGACAAGTTCATGAAGACAATGCAAGTTTTCGACAAGCCGATGTGTTGCTCGACCGGTGTCTGCGGGCCGGATGTGGATCCCGTGCTGCCCCGTTTCGCCGCCGATTTGGAATGGCTCAAGACGCAAGGACACCGCGTCGAGCGGTTCAACTTGGCCCAAGAACCGCAAGCATTCGTCGAGAATCCGGAAATCCATAAACTCCTGTCGACGCAAGGGACAGACTTCCTGCCCGCGATCATCGTCGATGGTCGTCTCGTCAGCCAAAATGGATACCCGACGCGCGAGGTGTTGTCGGTGTGGATGGCGCCCGATACCGCCTCCTACTTACCTCAGATCGTCGACCGACCGGGCGGTTGCTGCGGCGGACCGAAGAGTTGCTGAAGCGGATGTGGAAGCAAGACGGCGGCGAGGCCGTCACCGGCAGATTCGATTTTCCTAACAGGATGAGCATCATGAAGTTCTTGGATACCTCGCCGCGCAATCTGTTCTTTACCGGCAAAGGGGGCGTCGGCAAGACCTCTCTGGCTTGCGCCGCTGCCGTCACGCTTGCCGACCGTGGCAAGCGTGTGCTGCTGGTGAGTACCGATCCCGCTTCGAACTTAGGGCAGGTCTTCGGCGTCGAGGTAGGAGAACACGAGCCGACGGCGATTCCCCACGTCGCCGGATTGTTCGCGCTGAATATCAATCCGGAAGCGGCCGCCCAGGCTTACCGCGATCGGATCGTCGGCCCCGTGCGCAATGCGCTACCGCCGGACGTCGTAAAGGGCATGGAGGAACAACTCTCCGGCGCTTGCACGACCGAGATCGCCGCCTTCGATGAATTTACCGGACTCCTGACCGGCGACGCGGTCACCGACGGCTTCGATCATATCATCTTCGATACGGCCCCCACCGGCCACACGCTCCGGCTCCTACAACTCCCGACGGCTTGGTCAAACTTCCTGGAGGACAATGAAAGCGGCGCGTCCTGCCTGGGGCCGCTCTCGGGCTTGGAGAAACAACGTCAGCGTTACTCGCAAGCGGTGGGCGAGTTGGCCAATTCCGAGCACACATTGATGGTGCTGGTGACACGCGCTCAACAGGGAGCGCTCGTCGAAGCGGAGCGCACAAGCGGCGAGTTGGCGTCGCTCGGCATCACGAATCAGCGCTTGGTCGTGAACGGCGTTATGCCCGAAGCGATCGGCGAGGATCCGTTGGCGAAAGCCTTACGCAACCGCGAGCAGGCCGTCCTCGGGCACGTACCGGAGGGGCTGAGTAGATTGCCGACGGAGCTGGTTCCCTTACAACCGCGCAACTTGGTCGGTGTCGAGGCGTTGCGAGCCCTACTTTTGCCGGTTCCGGAAAGTCTACTGGCGCCTACGCGGGAAATTGTTGTTCCGTGTCCGTCGTTACCGCCGCTCGCCGGTTTGGTCGACGAAATCGAAGCAGACGGCCACGGCCTAATCATGGTGATGGGTAAGGGAGGCGTCGGGAAGACGACCATCGCGGCCGCGATTGCCGTGGAGCTCGCCGCACGGGGACATGCCGTACACCTCACCACGACCGACCCCGCCGCTCACTTGGCGATGACCGTCGAGATGAACCTACCCGGCCTGGAAGTGGATCGAATCGACCCGCATGCCGAAAGCGAGCGTTACCGACAGCACGTCCTCGAAACGAAAGGCGATAAACTCGACGCCGCCGGCAAGACGCTCTTGGAGGAAGACTTGCGTTCACCATGCACCGAGGAGATCGCGGTATTTCAAGCCTTCTCCCGGGTGCAGCAGGAATCGCGTAAGAAATTCGTCGTCGTTGATACGGCCCCGACCGGCCATACCTTGCTGCTCTTGGATGCGACCGGCGCTTACCACCGCGATGTCGTCCGGAACCTTCCGCAGGGAATGCACGTCGTCACGCCGATGATGCGGCTACAGGATCCGAAGCTGACGAAGATGGTGATCGTCACCCTGCCGGAGACGACGCCCGTGCTGGAGGCCGAAGCCCTGCAAGCCGACCTGCGCCGTGCCGGGATTGAACCCTGGGCTTGGGTCGTCAATTCGTCACTGGCGGCCACGGGGACAAACAATCCTCTCTTGGCGTTGCGGGCAAAGGAAGAAGCGAAACATATTGAGCACGTGCAACACTTCGTACCTCGCGTTGCGCTGGTTCCCTGGCAAATCGAACCGCCGACGGGCGCCAATGCGCTTCGGAGCCTCGCGGCCGGTCCGGTGTTTCCCAATCTCAATTGATCGAAGGATTGAATGCATGAAACCGAAGGTCTTGTTTCTCTGTACGGGTAGTGGACGGTGTTACGCCACAACGGACAAAGGCGCGTATCTTCGAGCCGTTTTTCACAACTAAGGAACGGGGCACAGGGACCGGACTCGGGCTCCCGATGGTGTTCGGCATTGTCAAGCAAAGCGGCGGATACATCGCCGTTTATAGCGAACCGACTCATGGAACGACGTTCAAAATCTACTTTCCCAGAGTGGGGGAGGCTTCGGTCTTACCGACAAGCGATGTTCCGCGCGCCGCTCCTGCCGGTGGAACGGAGACCGTGCTCGTCGTGGAAGACGAGGCCACGGTTCGCCATCTCGCCGCATGCACCTTGCGATCTCAGGGCGATACCGTAGTGGAAGCTTCCAACGGCAAGGAAGCGCTGCTGGTCTTCGACCGTCATGAGGGGCCGATCCATTTTGTTTTAACCGACGTGATCATGCCCGAAATGAGCGGGCGCGAACTATCCGAGAAGCTACTGGTTCGCCGGCCGGATCTCAAGATCTTGTTCATGTCCGGTTACACGAACGACGCCGTGGTTCGACACGGCGTCTCAGATGCGGAGCAGCACCAGGTCGTAGGCGGCCGTCTCGCCGGCGCGATTCGCCTCGAAGCCGCAGCCGTGTTGATGCACGATGACGCCGCGCAGCCGCGCGACGTCGTCCGGAATCCAGAGCTTGAACGTAACCGGTAGTGAAAGCTCGCGAGGCTGCTGCGAAGCGGGATAGGAAACTTCAAAGTACGTTCCATGCGCCGCGGCCGACTCGACCAGCGCGACGACCGCAAGCAGGAGGTAGAAACCGCGCATCAATTCGCCGCCTTCTTCTTTTGATCGGCTTCGAGCTTGAACGCCGAACTGCTGCGAAACGGGAACGGGAGTTTCGCATCGGCCGGAAGTCCGTCGAGCACGGCTTGCAGACGCTTGTGAGCCGCCGCAACGTCGGGCTCGGCGCTCGCGGCGAGATTCGTCTTCTCGTTCGCATCGACGGAAACATCGTAGAGTTGTCCGGTCGAGTACAGCTTGAATCGCTCGTCCCGGACGACGCGCGTCGAGGCGTACTGTGCGAAGATCCACTGGCGCGGCGGAGGGGGAAGCGTTTCCGAAATCGCTAGCTGCGAGGCGAACGAGCGCCCGTCGAGAACCAGGCCTGCGGGAATCGGCACGCCTGCCAAATCCAACAGCGTGGGGAAGACGTCGCTGCAATCGACTAGTGCTTTGCTCACACGCCCTTGCGCGATCCGGGCCGGACAGTTCAAAATCATCGGGACATCGAGCCCTCCTTCGGTAAGCGTTCCCAGGCCCCCTGCAGCACGGTTGCCGCGCACTTTACCTTTCAGGCGGTCCGAAGTTCCGTTGTCGGTAATGAACAGCACGATCGTGTCGTCGCGCAGTTTCAGACGCTCCAGCGCTGCGATGAGTTGCCCGACTTGGTGATCGAGATAGCGCACCATTCCGGCAAACTGCTCCCGTTCCGAGGCGTCTTGCTTCGGGCTCAGCGGCGTCGTGACGGTCGGCACATGCACCAGCGGCATGGCGTAGTAGGCGACGAACGGATCGTCGCGATGACGGCTCATGAAGTCGACGAGATAGTCGACGTAGATGTCCGGGCCGAACGTCTCGGTCACCTTCTGGTGCTCGCCGTTGCGATACACGATCGGATCCCAATAGCGGCTTTCGAGCTCGCGCGATCCGCCCGGCTTGATCGAGGCCTGCCAGCGTTCTTCGGCGTTTCCCTCACCCACGAGATGCCCGGTCCATACCAGGTGCTCGTCGAAACCGTGTTGCTTGAGCGCGTCGACGTCGACGGCCAAATCGTTGATCTGCCATTTGCCGGTGATCGCCGTTTTGTAGCCGGCATCGCGTAATGCGCGGGCCCAGGTAATTTCGCGCTTCGGATCGAGCCCGCCGCCGCCGTAGATCGCGGAATCGTGGTGCGTGTGCCAGCCGGTGTGTAGGCCGTAACGGCCGGTGTACATCTCGACGCGCGTCGTGCTGCAGAGCGGCGTGACGTAGCAATGTTCGAAGCGCACGCCCGAGGCGGCAAGTTTATCTACCTTCGGCGTGCAGTTCTCCTCCGAGCCGTAACAGTCGAACCAATCTTGCCCGATGTTATCGGCCAGAATGACGAGAAAGTTCGGCTTGCGATCGGCGCCGGCCGCGACGCCTCCGTGAAGAGACCCGTGTAGCGACGCCGCAAAGACGATGAGAAGCGCGAGGCCTTGAAAATAAATTCGCATAGCTGTCCGTTATCGCTGGTGCCTGTGGTCGCTATTGCCCGTTGTCGCTATCAATTAGCGTCGTTACTGAGGAGCGATCTTCCACAACCGCACGTCGTCGAACAGAGCGTCACCGCCCGAGACCGTAAAGTGAAACGTCGTTTTTATCGGATGCCCGATGCCCGACGATTTCAAGGTTCCCAGCGGCTTGTCGTCGAGGCTCACCGATAGTTCGTCGCCGATTACTTGCAGGCGGAGGCGATACCATTGTTCGGGGACCAACCTTGCAGGAATGTTCAGGCTGCGACCGGCGACGAGCGCGTCGACTTCCGCTTTCCGCGCCGGATCTTTGCGCATGACCTCGATCGTATGACGCATCCGTTCTTTGTCGTCGCCGAGGAAGACCTGCTTCGGCCGGAGGGAAACACGACAAATGTGACCGGCGTGCCCTTCCTTGTAGTCGTCGTCGTCGAGCACGGCGTTGATGCTTGAGGCGGTGTGGAGTTTGAATTGGAATTCCACCCCGACATTTTTAGCGCCGACGTTCACTTGCGCGACGGCGCCATGCGTCGGCTTGGTTTGGCTTCCCTGGAGCACGCCGTCGACGACGGTGAACGTCGGATGTGTGACCTTCCACGCGGGGTTGAGCGTCGTGCCGGCGAAGTCGTCGTTCAGCAGTACTTCGCCCTGCTTGGCAACGTCCTCTCCCCGCGCTTCCGCGGCGCAAACAAGCCCGACGAGCAGCAGACTCGTCACTCGCGCTGCAACCTTGCTTTTCATAGTGAGCGAACTCCCGTCTCTCAGGCGAACAATTTCTCGACGACATGCCCTTCGACGTCGGTGAGGCGGAAATAACGACCTTGGAACTTGTACGTCAGCCGCGTGTGATCGATGCCGAGGGCATGCAACAACGTCGCGTTCAAATCGTGAATGTGCACGCCGTCGCGCGCGATGCCGTAGCAATAGTCGTCGGTCTCGCCGTAGGTGAGCCCAGGCTTCATCCCGCCGCCGGCGGCCCAAATGGTGAAGCAGCGCCCGTGATGATCGCGACCGAAGTTCGTGGCCGTGAGTTTTCCTTGGCTGTACGTCGTCCGGCCGAACTCCCCGCCCCAGACGACGAGCGTGTCGTCGAGCAAGCCCCGTCGCTTCAAATCGGTAACCAGTCCCGCACACGCGCGATCGACGTCGTGGCACTGCATCCCCAGATTGGTCGGCAGGTTGTAATGCTGGTCCCAGCCGCGGTGATAGAGCTGGACGAATCGCACGTCGCGCTCGACCAGTCGCCGCGCCAGCAGGCAGTTGGCGGCGAACGTGCCGGGCGTCCGTGATTCATCGCCGTACAGCGCGAACGTTTCGTCCGTCTCGTCGCCCAGGTCAGTCAGTTCGGGAACCGAAGTCTGCATCCGGTACGCCATCTCGTACTGCGCAATGCGGGTTTCGATCTCAGGATCTTGCGAGACCGCCAGCTGTTCGCGATTGAGCGCACCGAGCGTGTCGAGCATGCGGCGACGATCTTCCGGCAGGACGCCGTCGGGATTCGACAGGTACAACACCGGATCGCCTTGCGAGCGGAAGCAGACTCCCTGATGGCTCGACGGCAAAAAGCCGGCTCCCCACAAGCGCGCAAAGAGCGGATCGGCAGGCGACACCGCCGTGCCGCGCGACAACAGCACGGTGAAGGCCGGCAAGTCGCGGTTCTCCGTGCCGAGGCCGTAGCTCACCCAGCTGCCGAAACTTGGTCGGCCCGGCTGTTGATTGCCGGTTTGCAGGTAGGTGATCGCCGGGTCGTGATTGATCGCTTCGGTGTGCACGGAGCGGATGATGCACAGATCGTCGGCGACTCCGGCGAGCTCCGGGAGTAGTTCGCTGATCCAGGCGCCGCTCCGACCATGCTGCTTGAAACGAAACGGCGACGGCGCGACGGGGAGCGACGATTGCTTCGCCGTCATGCCGGTGATCCGCTGGCCCATCCGAATGCTGTCGGGCAGCTCTTCGCCGTGGCGTTTGGCTAGCGTCGGCTTGGGATCAAAGAGATCGAGCTGCGAAGGGCCCCCTTGCATGAAGAGATAGATGACCCGTTTCGCGCGCGGCCGGACATGCGGCTGCGCGAGGATGCCGGGCACGCCGCGCTTCGGCGTTGCCGCGGCTGCAGAATTTGCACTGCCGAGCAGTTCCGTCAACGCGGCCGCACCCAATCCCAGCGCGGAGCCGAGCAAGAGTTGGCGTCGGGTTACCGGAGCGAATTCGTGGTCGGCAAACATGGCTTCGTTCTCAGGCGGATCGATTCTAGCTAGTTCTGCGTGACAACTTCGTCCAAGTTCAACAGCACTCCGGCGACCGCGGTCCAGGCCGCAACTTCTTCAGCATCGAGTCCTTCGACTTTCGGCGATTCGCCGATCGACGACACGGCCGCGGCGTCCGGCTTGCGCTCGCGATACGCCTTGCGTTGCCGAAGGTAGAGTCGCTCCAAGGCGTCGGCCTCGACCGGCGTCGGCAGCCGAGCCGTGGCGATGCGAAACGCGAAGCGGACGCGCGACGCCGTATCGCTCGGGCCGTCGCGGAGCGTGCGCACGGCCAGTCCGCGCGCGGCCTCGACAAACACCGGGTCGTTCAGCAGCACCAAGGCCTGCAGCGGCGTATTCGTTCGGGCGCGGCGAATCGTGCAGACTTCGCGTGTCGGGGCGTCAAACGCCAGCATATTCGGCGGCGGAGCTTGGCGCTTCCAGTAGGTATAGATTCCGCGTCGGTAACGATCTTCCCCTTCGTCGGTCACGTAGGTTTGGCCGCCGTTATACGACACGGCTTCCCACAGGCCCGGCGGTTGATACGGCTTCACGCTCTCGCCCCCTTCGTGCTCGACAAGCAACCCGCCGAGAGCCAGGGCCTGATCGCGAATCAACTCGGCCGGCAGGCGATACCGCGGACCACGAGCCAGCAACCGGTTCTCGGGATCATGCTCTCGCAATTGCGCGGTGAAGTGCGACGACTGCCGATAGGCGGCCGACGTCACCAACAATTTGAAGAGCGACTTCACGTCCCAGCCTGACTTGACGAATCGGATCGCCAGCCAATCGAGCAGCTCAGGATGCGTCGGCGCTTCGCCTTGCAAACCAAAGTCGCCGTCGGTTCGGACCAGTCCCTCGCCGAAGCACTGGCGCCAGTAGCGATTCACGGCGACGCGCGCCGTCAACGGATGCTCGGGCGACACCAACCAGCGGGCCAAGGTCAAGCGATTGCGCGGAGCCGCGGCGTCGAGTTGCCCCAGCACCGCGGGAACGCCCGCTTCGACCTGCTCGCCGGGTTGATCATATTGTCCGCGCGTTAACACGTGCGTCGCGCGCGGCTTCTCCATTTCCTGCATCACGGAGGCGACCACAAGCTTTCCGCGCTCGCTTTCTTCCCCCTTCCGCAATTCGGCAACGCGGCGCGTCCACTGGCGAAGATCATCACTTCCGTGACGTTCGACGTAGTAGGCCTCCAACTGTTCGGTTTGCTGCCGTGAACGATCGGCGACCGGCGTCTCGATCGCCCCTTCCAACAGATCACGCCAATACAAGGCCGTGGCTTCGTCGTCGCTGAGCGGCCGGTTGAAGAATCGCAATTCGTCGATGCTGCCGTCGAAGCCGACTCCGGTCGCTTTCCAGGCAATGCGCCACGGTTCCGCCGTCGCCGTCGAACCGGTCAGGGTATCGCGGCGAACGTCCACTTGGGTCGCCTTGCCGTCGACGAAAATGCGAAATCCGGCCGCCTTGCCCGAGCCGTCGTAGGCTACCGCGAGATGCCGCCATTGTTTTCCGGAGAACTTTTCCTGAGCGACGACTTCGATCGTGTCGCGTCCCCAATGATGCACAAAGTTGATGCGCGGCTGCGACTTGTACCAAATGATTTCAAAGCCGGGCGCTTCGGCCGTGCCGTCCATGCGGGAGATGACGCAGCCGCTGGGTGCGTTGCCCGGCCGAATCCAGAGCGAGAGCGAGAACGGTCGATCGCGTTCGATTTTCGGACCATCGGCACACTCGACATACTGCGTGCCGTCGAACGCCACGGCCTCGCCACGAACGCCGGCCGTCGAGGCGAGCGTTCCGCTGATGTTGGTCTTGAGTTTCTGCGGACCGGCGTCGATGCCGTCGCCGTTGAGCGGAAAATAGAACTCGGTGCCGGCCGTCGGCAGCTCCGGCAACCCTTGGAGCGCCGTCGGCTCCCACTTATTCAATGCGGCGGTCAGCGCAGGCCGGAGCTTCTTAAGATTCATTTCGCATTCCGTCCGCTCGGCGCGAATTTCGGCCAGTCGGCGATCTTGCTCGGGCGACGGCAACTCGATGTTCGGCGAGGGACTAAGAGGTTCCACGTCCTTCACCAAACCGGTTTCGGCGATGCCGTTGAAGAACGCAAACAGGCTGTAGTATTCGCGCTGCGAGATCGGGTCGTACTTGTGATCGTGACAGCGGGCACAGCCGACCGTGAGTCCGAGCCATGTGGAAGCCGTCGTGTCGACGCGATCGACGACGTACCCGATGCGATACTCTTCGTCGATGATGCCGGTCTCATTGGTGACCATGTGATTGCGATTGAAGCCGGTCGCAATCCGTTGATCGAGCGTCGGATTCGGAAGCAGATCGCCGGCGAGTTGCTCGACGGTGAAGCGATCGAAAGGCATGTTCGAGTTGAAGGCCCGAATCACCCAATCGCGCCACGGCCACGCTTGCCGCTCGGAGTCGTTGTAGTAACCGTTGGTATCGGCGAATCGCGCGGCATCGAGCCAATCGAGGGCCATCCGTTCGCCGAACCGAGGCGACGCGAGCAATCGATCCGCAACACGCTCGTAGGCTTGCGGTTTGTCGTCGGCGAGAAAGGCATCGAGTTCGGCCGGCGTCGGCGGCACGCCGGTTAAATCGATCGACACGCGTCGCAGCCAAGTTGCTTTACTCGCCTCCGGCGAGGTCGCCATCTCGCGACGTTCCAGCGCGGCCAACACAAACCGATCGACCTCGTTCTTGACCCAAGCTTCTTTACGGACCGACGGCGGCGCGCCGGCCTGCGGGGGTGCGAACGACCAATGCGTCTTGTACTCCGCCCCCGACTCGATCCAGCGTCGCAGCAGATCGATCTCGGCCTTCGAAAGCTTCAAGTTCGAATCGGCCGGCGGCATCTGTTCGTCGCCTGTGGCGGTGATGCGGCGATAGAACTCGCTCGCCGACGGATTGCCCGGCGTGATCGCCTTCGTTCCGTTCCGATCGGCAACGGCGGCGTCGCGGAGATCGAGCCGGAGCTCAGCCTCACGGCTCGCGGCGTCGGGTCCGTGGCAGCGAAAGCAACGATCCGACAAGAGCGGCCGGATATCGCGATCGAACTCGATGGCGGCTTCGTCCGCTCGAGCTTGCGAAATAGCGCACGAGCAACTTCCACCGATCGCCAGCAGCGCGAATAAGGCAGTGAGCAATCGCACGGCAGCACTCAGTGGGAAGTGGTCTTGGATCGGCGGGAGGCGTGGAGCACGCGCCCCGATCATCATATTTGCCGTGTGCAGCTCGTTTCACAACCCGCGATTGCGGCATTCGCTCCTGAAATTGCGCAACGAGCGATCGTCGATCGTCGAGCCGGCGGATACAGTGAAGAGCACGAGCGTCGTTCCCCTCTCGGCTTCTCCAGTAGGAACCGCGACAACATGCCCGCCGACATGCCTCATGTGGCCGTATGGATTGAAACGAGCCGGGGTTACGGACGCGGCTTGATTCGCGGCGTTGCCGCTTACGCCAGGCAACATGGACCTTGGTCGATCTATTTCACTCCTCACGGCCTCAGCGAACCGTTTTCGAACTGGTTGAGTAAGTGGCGGGGAGACGGCATCTTGGCGCGGATCGACGATCAGCGCATGGCCAAGCTGTTTCTTGCTAAGAAACTGCCGCTGATCGACCTCCGCGGCAGGTTGCCCGGGCTGAAGATTCCGGTCGTCGGACTCGACAACCGACCCGTCGCGAAGTTGGCGTTCGAACACTTACGCGAGCGCGGGTTCCGAAACTTCGGATTCTGCGGAGTGCCCGTCGGCGAGCATGTGCACCTCGATCAGCGTCGTGAGTTTTTCGCCGAAAGAGTCGTCGCGGCCGGATTTGAGTGTCGCATCTTCGACGCGCGAAAGAACGCCACCGTCGGACAGGATCAAAAGCAATTGCAGTCGTGGGTGCGGAGCTTGCCCAAGCCGATCGGCATCATGAGTTGCAACGACGATCGCGGCCAACAACTGCTGAACGCTTGCCGGCAAATCGAAACGGCGGTGCCGGACCAAGTTGCCGTCGTCGGCGTCGACAACGATGAAGAGCTTTGCAACCTCTCGACGCCCGCTTTGTCGAGCGTCGACGTCAATGCGGAGCGGAACGGCTTCGTGGCGTCGGGATTGCTCGCCGGAATGATGTCGGGGAAGAAGCCGTTTCCGGGTCGCGAAGTACTCTTTCCCCCGAGTCATGTCGTCACGCGGCTTTCCACCGACACGTTTGCCGTGGACGATCCATCGGTGGCGCGAGCCCTGAGGTTTATTCGCGAGCATGCCGCGAGCGCGATCGGCGTGGATGAAGTGGTTCGCGCGGCACTCACGTCGCGTCGTAAATTGGAGCGGCAGTTCGAGGCGCTGCTCAAGCGAAGTCCCAACCAGGAAATTCTTCGGGTGCGCATCGAACGGGCGCGATCGCTCCTCTTGGAAACGAACATCGCGCTCGCCGCCGTGGCCCGGCAGAGCGGCTTTAGCAGCGTGAAATATTTCGGCGATGCGTTCCGCCGGCAGACCGGCTCTTCGCCAGGCGAATTCCGCCGCAAATCGCGCGAGCCGGGAAATCTTTCTTGAGGGCAAGATTTCGCAGGCGAAACGGCTTCGACACGACCGAGCTCCGACGACGCGAATTCGGGATGGAATGCCGCGATCGCGGGTAGCTCTCAATGGCATCGGCGGATCATGATAAGTTGTTAGTATCTCTCCTTCATCAATGTTCAGGACCTCTCCGACCTACTCCATGGCAAAATCAACCGATCAACGTCTGCTCTCCGTCGAAACCTGGACGGAGAAACTCATCTACCGCTCGCCCATGAAGTTCGGCGGCCGCGTCGTTACGGAAGTCGTGATCCTGAACGCGGCGGTCGAGGTCGAAACGGCCGGAGGTCGGCGCGGTCGAGGCCTCGGTTCGATGCCGATGTGCAACGTCTGGTCGTGGCCGAACATGCAGGTCGCTCTTGCCGAGCGGGCGCATCTGGAGTTCGGAAAGCGCTTGGCGGACCGTGTGCGCAATTATCGCGAGACCGCTCATCCGCTCGACATCACGCACGATATCGGCTCGTGGTACGCAGACTTGGCCGCCGAGGTGGTTCGCGATCTGGACATTCCCGCGCCGATGCCGCGGCTGGCGCAATTGGTCGCGGCGAGTCCGATCGAAGCGGCGATTCACGACGCGCACGGTCGAGCGCTCGGCATAAACTCGTACGACCTGCTCGGGCCGGAGTATTGCTCTCACGATCTGGCCCACTATTTGAATGACGACTTCCGCGGCGAGTACCTCGATCGCTACACGCTTCGTAAGCCCAAGTCGCGGATGCCGCTCTATCATTTGGTCGGCGCGCTCGATCCCCTTTCCGACGCCGACGTGACGACTCGACTCGACGACGGCCTGCCGAACACGCTTCCGGAGTGGATTGCCGACAACGGACTGACGCATCTCAAGATTAAGCTCAACGGCGACGACCTTCGCTGGGACGTCGATCGTGTCGTCGGAGTCGAAACGATTTCGGCGCCGGCGCAGGCCGAGCGCGGCTGCCGCAATTGGCACTACTCGCTCGACTTCAACGAGAAGTGCGCCAACGTAGAGTACGTCCTCGACTTTCTTGCGCATCTCCAGGAAAGGTCCCCGAGCGCTTTCGATCGCGTCCATTACATCGAACAGCCGACGCACCGCGACTTGCGGGCTCATCCGGAAAACAAGATGCACGCGGCCGCGAAGATCAAACCGGTGGTCATCGACGAATCGCTCGTCGATCTCGAAAGCTTGTTGTTATGTCGCGAGCTCGGTTACTCGGGCGTTGCGCTGAAGGCGTGCAAAGGGCACGGCGAAGCGCTGCTGATGGGCGCCGCCGCACAAAAGTACGGCATGTTTCTCTGCGTGCAGGATCTTTCCTGTCCAGGCGCCTCGCTCCTGCACTCGGCAAGTCTCTCGGCGCGCATTCCGACGGTCGAGGGGGTCGAGAGCAACAGTCGGCAGTATTGCCCAAGCGGAAACGACGGCTGGCGCGATCGCTATCCGGCCATGTTCAAGATTACCGACGGGACCATCGGGACATCGGTGCTCGACGAGCCGGGCCTGGGCTTCTCATGGCCGACCGTCTCAGCGACCTCCGGCGCTAAATCCGAGGCGCGCACGATCTAAGCCGACCGATTGTCCGTGTCGTTTGCAACGAAGCAGGTCTCCGCTTTCGACTGAGACTACGAGGAAGCTCTTATGCTGACGCCCTGCCTATTTTCCGTGAGCTATGCGGGATTTTGGGGACAACATACCCTCGGCCTGCCCGAGTTCATTCGCCATGCGGGCGGGCTCGGGTATCGGCATGTGATGCTCGCAGGCAAACGGCCGCATCTGTCGGTTCTCGATTACGATCACGACCGACTCGAACCAGTAATCAGTGCGCTGCGCGAAGCGCAGGTGACGGCGCCCGTCGTTGCCGCGTACATCGACGCCGCCGGCGGAGCGGCCGGCGAAGTGCCGTACCTCGAAATGCAGATCGCCTACGTCGAGCGGCTTGCCAAGCTCGGTAACTTGCTCGGCTCGAAAATCGTGCGCGTGTTCACGGCCTATGAAAAGCTCGACGGCTCGACGGCCGCGCTCTGGACGCAAACGGTCGCGATGCTCCGAGAGATCTGCGATCGCGTCGGTTCCTTGGGGATGATGGTTGCCGTGCAAAACCATCATGACCTTGCCGTCGCTACGGATGCGTTGTTGGAATTGCTCACCGACGTCGCTCGGCCCAATTGCAAACTCGGCTTCGACGCTTGGTCGCCGGCCTTGCGCGGGGAGGATCTCTACAAAGCGGCGCTCGCTGCGGCCCCGCACACGGTACTGACCACCAACGCCGATTACGTCCGCTTCGAGCGATTCGCTTACCGATCTGAGTTGGTCAACTATGAACACCGCCCGGTGCCGTTTGTTCGAGCCGTGCCGTTTGGTACCGGGTTCATCGACTACCCGGCATTCTTCGCCGGGCTGATCGAAGGGGGCTTTCGCGGCATCGCCACGTACGAGACCTGCTCGACGCTACGCAGCGGCGGCTCACTCCAAAATCTCGATTCCTATGCGCAAACTTATTTGACGTGGATGCAAAACCAGGGCTTTGCCGTCGAGGAAGAAAGAGCGACGACAACATGGCAAAACGGGCGGACGTGACGCAAGCGACTCAAGCGTCGATCTTCAACCAACGCTCGTCTCGGTCGAACAAATTTGGGATCGCGATCCGCGGATCATGCCACCGCTGCCCGCTACTTCTTTGCGCGCGGCATCGGCGTTGATTCCGGCGTCTCTTGCGGCGAAGCTTGTTGAGGCCGCTTCTTAGCCGCTTGGCGTTTCTTTGGTTTGGCCGGCGTCGCTTCCTCTCCTTCTTCGGAAACCTTCGTGCGCCCCGACTTCCGGGCCGCGGCTTCCGCTTCCACCTTTGCCATGTACGCTTCGCGCACGGTCGGGTCGGCGCGGCCGCGGAACACTTCCAGCATCGGGTCGCCCGTCTGCACCATCCAGGCTTCCAGCGCCGCGGTGAGTCGTGCATAGTCGGCCTGATGCGACTCGCTCTTCACGAGATTGTTCCGCGCGTCGGGATCGGCGGAGTATTGATACAGTTCCTCCGGCACGCGATGTTCAAACAGGTCGAGTCGGGCCGCGATCTCGGGATTCTGCGGACCCAAGGCGAGCATGCGTCGATACGTGATCGTGCCCTTGGTGGCAGTCGCCATCTTGCGCTTGCCGTTCGACCAGGGATTGAAGATATAGCCGAAGTCGCGCGTGACGACGGCCCGCATCGGGTGGCGGAAGCCGCCGGCGTTTTCGTTGTATTCCGCGACGATCATGTCGCGACCGTCTTGCGACGCGCCGCGCAAGAGCGGCTCGAAGCTTCGGCCGTCGAAGCTCGGCTGCTTCGCACCTTCCGCGGGCTTGATGCCGACGACGTCTAACAGCGTCGGCGTCAGGTCGACCGCCGACACGAGGTGCTTGTCGTCGACAGCGCCGGGCTTCGTGACGCCGGGCCAACGCACGATGAGCGGCGTGTGCGTGCTGTGGTAGTAGAGCTGCGTCTTCGCAAAGGGAAGCGGCATCCCGTGATCGGAGAGAAACACCACGACGGTGCGCTCGGCGAGGCCCGACTCTTCCAACGCCTTGAGCACGAAGCCGACGCCGTCGTCGCCGCGCCGCACGGAAGAATAGTATTGCGTCAGTTCCACACGTACCTGCGGATCGTCGAAGAGGAACCCGGGGATCGGCACTTCGTCGGCCGTGAAGACGCGCGTCGGCTGGTTGCGGTCGGGCCGCTTCCCTTCGTTGAAGAACGGTTTATGCGGATCGGAAACGTTCATGTTCAAGTAGAACGGCTTACCGGCCTTCCGTGCGGCGTCGATCCCCTGCTTGGTCGACGCGTAATACGACGGCGCGTTCTTCGGGTCGGCGGCCGTGGCGTCGGGCAGAAAATCGAGCGAAGCGCTCCAGGCAGGATAGCGCGTGTACGGTGTGGTGTGCGACGCTTTGCCGCGAATCGCCGTGTAGTAGCCGGCCTCCTTCAAGAAGTCGATGAGCACCGGATAGCCCGGCTCGCGCACCATGTAGAAACCTTCCACTTGATTGTTGTGAGGGTACTTGCCGGAGAACATCACATTGCGCGACGGCATGCAATTGCCCACTTGCACGTGAGCATGCGCGAAGCGCAAGCCTTCGGCGGCGAGGCGATCGATGTTCGGCGTCGTATCGGCGAGCTTGCAGCCAAACGCGCCGACGGAATCGCAGCTCAGGTCGTCCATCGTGATGACGAGTAAGTTCCACGGCTCGGCGGCTTGCAGCGGCGCGGCGAATGTGAGGAGGGCGACGAAACCAATAGTCAGACAACGCATAAGTGACCGCTTTATTGAATGCACGTCGTGCGAGAGCCTCAAGACAGATGCGCAAGCCGGGGCGTTTCATTGAGGGAGGTCGATATTTCGCGCGGCGCGGCGGCGAACTCCGGAACTCAAAAGCCCCACCTAGTGAAAACCGTGCCCCGCTAGGCTATTCTGAACGGTTCGCCTACCGCTTGTTCCTACCTACTGCAACCCTCCCTCGTTGGCATCAGCTTTATGAAGCGCTTCGCACTTTCCCTGGCTCTCGCTCTGTTCTCGCTCATCGTCGCCGCGCAAACGCTGCACGCCGAAGATGGCTTCCGCCCGCTCTTCAACGGCAAAGACCTCACCGGTTGGGAAGGCAATCCCGAACTGTGGTCCGTGGAAGAAGGCGCCATCACCGGCAAGACGAACGGACCGGAGCATCTGGCGTACAACCAGTTTCTCATCTGGCGCGGCGGCACGCTTAAAAACTTCGAGCTCCGCGTGACGGCCCGCGTGACGGGCAACAATACGGGCCTTCAATACCGCAGCAAGGAACTCACGGACGTCGGCCCTTGGTCGATCGGCGGGTATCAGTGCGACATCCATCCGGCCGCGCCGAACAACGCCATGCTCTACGACGAGCGCGGCCGGGGCATCGTGGCGCAAAATGGCCAGACCGTCGTCGCCGATCCGCAAGGAGTTCGCTACCTCACGGCGGAACGCAAGCCGGTCGAAGCCGACACGGCCGCGTGGAACGAATACACGGTGATTGCGCAAGGCAGCCACTTGACGCACAAGCTCAACGGCCAAGTGACCGCCGAGATTTTTGATTTCGACGCGAAGGAGCAAGACCTCGCAGGCCTGTTGGCGATTCAAGTACACCGCGGCCCGGCGATGCGCGTGCAAGTGAAAGAAGTTTTGTTAAAGGACTTGCCGGACACGGCAGTCGCTGCGTTCGACGCGAGCATGATTCCGGCGGATGCGAAGAAGATTGGGAAGCCGGCACCGAAGAAAGCCCAACCCGGAAAAGCCGGCGCGGGCAAGAAAGCGCCGGCACCGAAGAAAGGTGCGCCCGAGGCGAAGCCGGAGGTCGGCAAAGCGCAAGGCGTGAAAGATCCGGATGCGAAGCCGAAGGCCGGCGGCTCGAAAGGGGTGAAGGATCCCGCGAGGCCTGCCGATAAAAAGCCCGCCAAAAAGCCGCGTCCCACGACCGTCGGCCCGGCGGTGAAGGCCAACAAGGCGACGCCCATCGACAAGATCGCCGCCGCCAAAGGCTTTAAGGTCGAGCTGCTTTACAGCGTACCCGGCGTCGAGCAAGGTTCCTGGGTCAACCTCTGCACAGACGGCAAGGGACGCATCCTCGTTAGCGATCAATACGGCGGACTGTATCGCTTCGCTCCCCCCGCGCCCGGCAAGCCGCTCGATCCATCAACCGTGCAAAAGGTGCCGGCCGACATCCGCGCGGTCAACGGCATGGTGTGGGCCTTCGACGCGCTGTACGTCGGCGTGAACGATTACGAGCGCAAAATTCCCAGCGGTTTCTATCGCATCTCCGATAGCGACGGCGACGACATGCTCGACAAGGTCGAGCTATTGCGCGAGATGGACGCCCACGGCGACCACGGCGTGCATGCCGTGTTGCTCGCGCCGGATAAGAAGTCGTTCTATCTGATCACCGGCAACAACACGAAGCCGACCGAACGGGCGCCGACTTCGCCCGTGCCGGCGATCTGGGGCGAAGATCATATTCTCACGCGCATGCCCGACGGCCGCGGACACAATGTCGGCGTGTGGGCGCCCGGTGGCATCATCTATCGCATCTCGCTCGACGGCAAACAATTCGAGGCGGTCGCCTCGGGCTTCCGCAATATCTTCGACGCGGCGTTCGACCGCGACGGCGAACTCTTCACCTACGATGCCGATATGGAATACGACTACAACACGTCGTGGTACCGGCCGACGCGCGTCAACCACGTCGTGAGCGGCGCGGAGTTCGGCTGGCGCAACGGCGCCGGCAAGCGCCCCGAGTTTTATCCCGACAATCTCCCGGCCACGCTCAACATCGGCCCCGGCTCGCCGACCGGCGTCACCATGGGCTACGGTGCGAAGTTTCCACATAAATACCAGAACGCGCTCTACGTACTCGATTGGTCGTGGGGCAAGCTCTACGCCGTGCATTTGCAGCCGCAAGGGGCGAGCTACACCGCGACGAAGGAAGAGTTCATCACCGGCGCGCCGCTGCCGATCACCGACGCCATCGTCCATCCGCAAGACGGCGCGATGTACTTCACCATCGGCGGACGCCGCGTGCAATCGGGCGTTTACCGCGTCACCTACACCGGCACGGAAGACACCTCCCCTGCCCCGTACGTGCCGAACAACTCCGAACTGCGCACGCTGCGTCATCGGCTGGAAGCCTTCCACGGCAAGCAAGATTCCACGGCCGTCGACACCGCCTGGCCATACCTCGGGCATACCGACCGCTTCATTCGTTGGGCGGCCCGCACGGCCGTCGAACATCAGCCGATGGCCACGTGGAGCGAGCGCGCTCTGACGGAGAAAGACCCGGCGATTCAGCTCGAGGCGCTGATGGCGCTAGCGCGCGTCGGCGGCATCTGCCCGACGCATCGCCGGCCGACCGATCCGCCGGTCGATACGGCCCTGCGCGACAAGATCCTCGCGGCGCTCACGGCCATCGACTTCGCGAAGCTCAACCACGAGCAGCAGCTCACGCACGTCCGCACGGCGGAGATCGTGCTGAACCGCTTCGGCAAGCCGGATGACGCCGGCGTCGCGAAGTTACTGGCCCAACTTGACCCGCAATTTCCCGCGAAGTCGTTTGAGCTCAACTGGGAGCTCTGCGAAACGCTCGGCTTCTTGCAATCGCCGACGGTCGCCGCAAAGGCTCTGGCCTTGATGGCCGCCGCCTCGACCCAAGAAGAACAGATCGAGTATGCCCGCTCGATCCGCTTTGTGAAGGCCGGCTGGACCCCGGAACTGCACAAGCAGTACTTCGAATGGTTCCTCAAGGCCGGCAGTTTCACCGGCGGCTCAAGCTTCGAAAAGTTCTTGGAGTTTATCCGCAACGACGCCGTCGCCTCGCTCACCGATGCCGAACGTACGGGGATGGCCGAACTCTTGGCCCGCAAGCCGGTAAAGAAGCCGGTGCTGGAAAACTTGGCGGAAGTATTCAAAGGCCGCCCCTCGAAGACTTGGACCCTTGAGGAACTTTCGGCCCTCACACAGACCGAACTCAAGCACCGCGATTTCGAAAACGGCCGAAAAATGTTCGCGGCCGTCGGCTGCTTTGCCTGCCATCGTTTTGCGAACGAGGGAGGCATGACGGGCCCCGACCTGAGCGCGGCCGGTCGGCGTTACTCGCCGCACGATTTGCTCGATCAGATCCTCAACCCGAGCAAGGAAATCAACGAACAGTTCTCGACGATCGTCGTCGTCACCGACTACGGCAAGGAGTACACGGGTATCGTCGTCAACCTCAGCGGCGACTCGCTCACGCTCAACACCGACCTGACCGACCCGAACCAACGCGTGGGGATCGATCGCAAAGAAATCGAATCGATTGAGAAGTCAAAGGTCTCCGCCATGCCGACGACGTTGCTCAATCTCTTGAAGCGCGACGAGATCATGGACCTCGTCGCTTACGTAATCTCCGGCGGCGATCCGAAGCACGAGCTCTTCAAGAAGTAACGGTGAGCGGGAAAGCGCCGAGTTACTCGGCGCTCTTCAACTCGTCGAGCATCTCCAGCAAGTTTTTCACCAAAATCACCGACGTATCCTCCTGCACCTTATTGGTGCCGAGCCACGTCTCGTAACCTCCCCAGCGATGTTGCTGGGGCGTCGGCAAGTAGCCGTGCCGACCGTTGGCCAGGCCCACGACGATCGTCTGCTTGAGCGGGCTCTTGTCTTTGAGCTCCAGCCCGATCTCGCAGAAGGTTTCAAAAGGAATACAGCAGACGGCCAAATCGCCGATGCGAATGGCCTGGATCTTCACCGTCAGCGTCGATTCTCCTTCGGCCGCCGCCACGGCACCGCGGGCATACTGCTCGGCATGTTTCGGCAGGGCCGCGAGCTTGTCTTTGTCCTTGATCGCCAGCACCGCCTTAGCCGCGGCGAGTTGTTCTTCGGTCGGCTTGCGAAGCTTCAACGTGATCGGGCGCTCGAGCATCCCGAGCTGCACGTCGGTTTCGTGCTTGGCGATCTTATTGCGGGCCGTCCATGCGGCGTCGGCCGCCTTTTGGGCGACGATCCGAATTTGCTCAAACGGCTCGCGCGGCGGACGCCCGACGCCGAACGGAATGTTGTTGATGTCGCCGGATGCGCCGTTCGACATCATCGCTACGAATTTCTCATGGCCGCGAACCCGCGAAGGCATCACGCGGGCAAACTCGCCAAAGTAGTCGGCCGACATCAAACCGCCCGGCGCACCACCGACATAGTGCAACGCGTAGTTCGCAAAGACGGCGATCGGCTTACGACCCTTCGCATCCAGCACCGAAATGATCGAGACGTCCGGATCGGTCGGACCGGCCGGCCGATCGAGAATGGCCGGATCGGTGCCGGGGTTCATCTTCACTTCGTCGAACTTGCCGTACGGATTCAGCGGCATCGCTCCGGCCTTGAGAAACCAACGTCGGTTAAATACTTCTTCCGGCAACGGATGCGCGGCCGAGCCGATCGACGCCGGCTCGAGCGCGGCGTGCGCCTGCACGATCGCGTCTGCGATCCCCTTCACGAAAATCTTGCGATACGCGGCGGCCGGTCCTTCTTGGCCGTTTGACGAAGGGCCGCTGTGCGTATGGGTCGACGAAATCAGCATATTCTCGACCGGAATGCCGCACCGCTTCGACGCGTCGGCCTTCGCTTCGTCGAGCGTCTCCGGCCCGGCACCGAGGCTGTCGATCACCATCATCGCCAAAGTCGTGACGCCGTCTTCGAGCACCAGAGCCCGGGCGTGCAACGGATCATGAGCGCCGTGGGCCATGTTGACGCTGCGTCCGCCGGGCATGTTGAGCGGGAATTCTTTGGGCGTGATATCGACGGCGGCGCACCCGGCGCGGAGCGGCTTGCGTTCGGCGGCCGCACACTCGGGTGTGCGGAACGGGAGGATGACAAAGGTCACGGCGAGGGAGAGAGCGAGCGGAATATATCGAGATAGGCGCAGCATTGGTGTGTCGCGGGTGAGCGACGGCTCCACGGAGAGAAAGGCGGGAATGTCTAGGCGGGAAGTGAACATCGTACGGCGCAACTCCCGCGCGGCTCAACTATATTTAGTTCGACGACATTGCGTCGATTTGTCAGATTGCGCGTCACCATTTTCTCACGAGTCGTGTCATGCGTCGCAACGACTTTCTCGCGGAACACTTCCAACTTACGCGGCGCTACTTCCTAAAAGCAGGCATCGCTGCTTCGGCGCTCGGTACGGTGCGGGCCGACGATAAGCCGACCGCTCCACCAGCCGCGCAGGCTCCCGATACCAAGCAAGAGCCCAAGCCAGGGAAGCGCGCGAAGCCCGAGAAAGCCGGCGCGCGCGGCGAGCCGTACTTCACGCCGACGGAAGATTTTCGTGACGTCTCGCGCGGCAAGCCGGTACCGCATTCGTTGCCCGAAGAGAAGCGCCGCGAAGTCGGACTGACGCGCGATACTTGGCGCCTCGAAGTGCTCTCTGATCCCGACAACCGCGCCAAGCTCGGCGAAGAACTGACGAAGGCCGACGGCACGGCGCTCGATTTCGCGGCCCTGCTGAAGCTCGGCGAGAAGCACGCGGTTCGCTTCGCAAAGGTAATGACCTGCTTGAACGTCGGCTGTCCGCTCGGCATGGGCCTGTGGGAAGGCGTTCCCCTACGCGAAGTGGTATGGCTCACAAAACCGCGCGAAAATCTGCGCCGCGTGTTTTACTACGGCTATCACAACGACGATCCCAAACAAATGTTTCGCAGCTCGCTCCCGATCGGGCGCGTGCTGGAAGACCCTTTCGATCTGCCGCCGGTAATTCTTTGCTACAAGCTCAACGGCCAATGGCTCGACCCCGAGCGCGGCGGACCGGTGCGGATCGTCGTTCCCGAGGCGTACGGCTTCAAGTCGATCAAATGGCTGACGCACGTCGTGCTCACGAACCTTGCGCACGCCAACGACACGTACGCCGAGCAGAACAACGACGTCGATAGTCCGCTCAAAACGTTCGCCGCGGCGCTCGCTCCGCCGGACAACGTGCAGGCCGGCAAGCCGATCGCCGTTTCGGGTTACGCGCAAGTCGGCATTTCGGGGCTCACCAAGGTCGAAGTCTCGATCGAGCCCGCCGATAAGCCACGGCCGGAGGGTGACCCGTACTTCCTCACAGCCCCGTGGGTCGTGGCCGAACTCTTGCCCGCGCCGACAAATTGGAGCGCGCTGCCCGACGGCAAGCTCCCGCCGCACACCCACGGCTTCAACGTCGCGGGCCGACCGAAGTCGTGGCCGATGCGACTTACGAACGCCCACTGGGCCGCCGTGCTGCCGGGCCTGCCCGCCGGCAAGTACGTCTTCCGCTGCCGCTCCATCGACGCCCAAGGCCGCGCGCAGCCCATGCCCCGACCATTCCGCAAGTCAGGTCATGCGACGATCGAATCGGTGACGTTTACCGTGAGTTGATTCACGGTTGATTCGTGATCAGTGCCCAGCTCTTGCTTGAAGCGCGGGAGCATCTCGCTATTTCAACCGACGTAACTCGGGATCCGGCGATCGATTCTGTGTCGTTTCCGCACACGTCGTCGTCAAGCAACAGGAAGCGTCAGCGAAAAACTGGCAATTTTGTTGCCACTCTCAACTCGCATAAATACGATGACATTTTCGTAATATCGCATCCTCCGCATGTGGGGAACCATGCGATGAAAGCGCGTTTTTAGGCGGAGAAGTCCTTTTATGATCGAGTTTCGACTACGTCTTCGCTCGCTTTTACCCATTTGCTTAGCGACGGCCGTCGTCACCGCATCGCTGTATTTTGAAACCTCGATAGCACCTGTTTCCAGATCGCACGGCTGCGTAGGCCTCGCCAGTAGCGCCGTCGGCGGCGTTCGTGTGGACGCTTCGGGTGCGATCGAGCGATTGGATCGGGATGCGCTGGGGACGTTGGCCGAGCAGCGGCGCGGGGCC
>PNKZ01000008.1 GCA_013822735.1 Pirellula sp. | reverse complement strand
CCATGTAGTAGGCACCACGTCGGCTTCGGCTATCGTCATCGACGCCGATGCATAACACCTCGCCCACTGGGAGAGGTCGACGAGCGCCAGCGAGACGGGTGAGGGCCGCGCGGCAGAACACTTGGTACAGAGAACACAACTTGCGCCGCGCACGTTCCGTACGCGATGCCAAGCGTGATGCAACGACACCCTCATCCGGCCTCACGGCCACCTTCTCCCAGTGGGAGAAGGGTTGGCTCGCGAGTTAAGACCCCGCAAATTCGTAATCTTCTGCAAAATGCGTGCTTCGGGCGTTTGCTTCCGTGTAGTCGGCACGCCGGTTGCCGATTATCCTGAAACGTACTTCCCCGAGGACGCCGCTGATGCAACGAACCTTCATTCCGCTGCTGACCTTGCTCGTAGGGGCCGGAGTCGTGGCGTTTTTAGCCTACGGCGGCTGGCTTCCCGGGCTTGTTCACAAGCCGAGCACCTCCGGCACGGCATCGACCATCGGCGGCGGTACGGCCGGTTCCGCGACTGTCGCCGGCGGTTCCCCCATGCGGCTCGACTCCGTCGTCGCGTTGGCCAAACTTCAACCGGCCGGTGGTGTTTTGGAGCTCGGCGGCGTCCCCGGCGATCGCATCGAACGGTTGGCGGTGCGGCCGGGCCAAGCCGTGAAGAAGGGGGACCTGCTCCTGACGTTCGAAAGTCGCAAGCTTCGCCAGCTCGAGCTCGAAGGGGCCGAAACGCAACTTGCCGAAGCGACCGACCGCCTGAAAGCTGAGCAAGCGTTCGCCGACGCGCAATTGCGAGAAGCCCAACTCGCCGTCGACGTGATCGCCCTCGATGAGCTCGACGTCCTGTCGCAGGAAACGCGCGTCAAATCGTTGGAAGAACAATCAAAGATCGCGGCCCGCGGTTACGAGCGCACCGCGAAACTCAGCGCCGCCCTCACGTCGCCGCAACAGCTCGACCAGCTGCAGCTGCAAAGTGACCAAGCCCGCAACGAATGGGTCGCGGCCCAAGATCAGATCAAGAAGCTCAAGCAAGGCATTGAAATCAAGCGCCGCGATGCGACCGCCAAGGTCGATCAGGCCACGGCCGGGCGAGCACGCGTCGACGCCACGGTGCCGCTCGAGTCGCTGAAGAAGGCCCGCGCCGCCGCCGTCGAAAAGCTGGCTCTCGCGTCGCTCACCGCCCCGTGCGACGGCGTCATCTTCGAGACATCGGCCGATGAAGGAGATTCGGTCGCGCAGACGCCGCTCATCCGTATGGGGGACGTCCGGACGATGGTCGCCGTCGCCGAAGTGTACGAAACACAAATTCCGGCGCTCCGCTTAAATCAAACGTGCGAGCTCTCGTCGGATCCGCTTCCTCGCAAACTCAGCGGCGTGGTGGAACGGGTCGGTGCCGTGGTGGGCAAGAATCGAATGATGAGCCTCGACCCGATGCAACCGACGGACGCCCATGTCGTGGAAGTGCGCATTCGCCTAGACGACGCGTCTTCAGCCGCCGCGGCGAACTTTATCGGCCTGCAAACGACGGCCGTAATTCGGACGTCGGACGCCGCGCCGACGCCCTGAGCCGATAACCATGCGAACGCCGCTCGCCTGGCTCAATCTGCTGCACGATAAAGGTCGCACCGCCACGGCCATGGCGGGCACTACGTTTGCCGTGGTGCTCGTGCTGATGCAACTCGGCTTCTTTACGAGCGTCTTAAAAACGGCCCGCATCGTGTACGACGACCTGGACTTCGACGTCGTCATCACCAGCATCAAGTATCGCCAGATGTTGAAGACCGGCTATTTCGATCGGCTCCGGCTGAACGAAGCCCGGCAAGTACCTGAAGTGGCCGACGCCATGCCTGTGATGGTGGCGATGCAACTCTACCGCAATCCGGAGAACGGTAACAAGCGTTCGATTCTCGTAATCGGGGTCGACCCGAGCCGCAGCTACGTGAAGGTAGTCGCGCCGGAACAACTCCGTCTCGTCATGCAGGCCGATCGCGTGTTGATGGATATTCTAAGCCGGCCGGAATACGGTGATCGCTACGTCGGCTTGAAATCGCAGATCGGCCCGCGTAGCGTCGAAGTGGTCGGGCTGTTCGAAATGGGATGCGGCTTCGGCTCCGACGGCACCGTGGTGACGAGCGATACGAACTTCGCTCGCTTCTTTCCCGGCCGCACGACGCAGCAAGCCAGCCTGGGCCTGATCAAGCTGAAGCCGGGAGCCGATGCGGAAGTTGCCGCTGCGCGGTTGCGCGAGTTATTGCCGGACGACGTGGTCGTGAAAACGCGCAAGCAATTTATCTTCGATGAAGAGTACTACTGGACGATCAAGACGAGCGTCGGCGTGATTTTCGGTCTCGGCGTGATCGTGTCGATTTTGGTCGGCGTGGCCATTGTGTATCAAGTGCTTTCCGCGGACATCGCCAAGCGAATGCCGGAATACGCGACGCTCAAGGCGATGGGCTATCCGCCCGGTTACCTTTCGAGCGTGATTCTCACCCAGGCGGCGATCATCGGCGCCGTCGGCTTCGTGCCGGGCTGGCTGCTGGCGAACGTGCTCTATGCCGTGACGCGCGCGCAGGCCCACATTCCGATGAATATGGGCATCCTGCTGCCGACCGTGGTCTTTATCATCAGCGTAACGATGTGCTGCGCCGCAGGGCTCGCATCCTTAAGAAAAGTCCACACGGCCGCCCCCGCGGATTTGTTCGTTTGATTTCAAGAAAGGCGGAGTTCGCGCCAAGACGCAAAGAAGAAGTGGGGAGAATTGACGTGTAAATCTCCTCGTCTCCCTATCCCCTTTTTTCTCCCCGTCTCTGTGCCCCTCTGCCTCTGTGGTTAGGTTTTGTTTAACGGATCGAAGTCGGTGAAAAAGTGGCGACCCCGCTGGCTTGGAAAAACTTGACGCACGATCGCAAGCGGCTCGCTTTGGCCGTTTGCGGGATCGGCTTTGCCGTGTTGCTGATGTTTATGCAACTCGGCTTCCGGGGCGCCATGTTCGATAGCACGCTCGCCCTACCCCGGCAGTTTGAAGCCGATCTGGTGCTGATCAATCCGCAGCGTTACACGATGTCGGTGCGGCAGAAATTTCCGCGCCGATATTTGCAGGTTGCCGCGTCGTCCTCGTTCGTGGCTTCGGCGGCGCCCCTCTATTTCGAAAACAATCTTTCCAATTGGAAGCCGGCCGGCGAAGTCGTCGGTCCGCCGATTCGCGTGCTCGCCTTCGATCCGCAGTCGCCGCCGCTGATGCTCGACGAAGTGCGAACGCTGGCGCACTTGCTCACCGCGCCGGATACCGTGCTCTTCGATGAAGAATCAAAATCCGACTACGGCGATCTGCAAGTCGGCGATACCGCGGAACTCAACGGTCGCAAGGTCACCGTGGTCGGCCGGGTGAAGCTCGGCACCGACTTCGCCGACGACGGCACCATTTTCTGCAGCGATCGGACGTTCAACTCCGCGTTCTACAACAACCCGCTGATGACGGAGAGTCTCGACGATCTCGATTTCGGCCTCGTCCGCTTGCGCGACGGCGTCGATCTCGACCAAGCGCGCGACGAAGTGGATGCCCTGCTGCCGCCGCAAGTCACCGTATTTACCAAGCAGCAATTTCTCGACACGGAACTCAGCTTTTGGAACACGGCGACCCCGATCGGCTATGTGTTTGCGCTCGGCACGGCGATGGGTTTTCTCGTCGGCACGATCATTTGCTATCAGATTCTCTTCGCCGACGTGTCCGATCATCTCCGCGAATTCGCCACGCTTAAGGCGATGGGCTACCAGCCGAAGTATTTTGTCGGCGTGGTGTTGGAGGAGTCGCTCTTGCTGTCGCTATTCGGCTTCATCCCGGGCCTCGTGGTGAGCATGCTGCTCTACGGCGTCGTGGCGGCGGCCACCGGGCTGCTGATGAGCATGGGGCCCGACCGCATGGTGCTCGTCGCCCTGCTCACGGTGGGCATGTGCGTCGTGTCCGGTTTGTTGACGATGACGAAAGTGCTGCGCGCCGACCCGGCGGAATTGTTCTAACTTTGAGGTGCCTGCCATGTCACAACCTCCGCGATCTTCCGCCGGCGGTCGCCACGCCTCCCTGGCCACGCGCGAAAACCCCGCCTTGCGCGGCGCGGGCTTTCAAGACAATTGCGCCATCTGCATCCGCGGCCTGTGCCAAACCTTCGGCGAAGGAGAGCTCAAAAAGCAGGTGTTGTTCGACAACGAGCTCGATCTGGCGCGCGGCGAAATCGTGATCATGACCGGCCCTTCCGGCTCGGGCAAAACAACATTGCTCACGCTCATCGGCGCGCTGCGCACCGTGCAGCAAGGGAGCATCTCGATCCGCGGCCGGGAACTGTGGGGCCTCAGCAGTTCGCAACTGGTCGACGTCCGGCGAAACATCGGTTTTATCTTTCAGGCCCACAATCTATTTACGTCGCTTTCGGCCCTGCAAAACGTGCGCATGGCGCTGGAACTCAAGGAGTCCGACCGCGCGGAAATGGATCGCCGCGCGGAAGAGATGCTCCGCGCCGTGGGGCTCGGCCATCGCATTCACTACAAGCCTCAACAACTCTCCGGCGGACAGCGTCAGCGCGTCGCCATCGCTCGGGCCCTCGTGCATGTACCGCAAATTATTCTGGCCGACGAGCCGACCGCGGCTCTCGACAAGCAATCAGGCCGCGACGTCGTGAACCTGCTCAAGAAGTTCGCCAAGGAGCAAGGGACGACGATTCTCATCGTGACGCACGACAACCGCATCTTGGACGTGGCCGATCGCATTGTGAACATGGTCGACGGGCGGATCATCTCCGACGTCGTCGTCAGCGAATCGCAGGCGATTTGCGAATTCCTCCGCCGCGTGCCGCTCTTCAACGGCCTGCTGCCCGACACGCTCACGAAGGTCGCCGACCAGATGGAACTTGTCGAGTACAAACCGAGCGAAGTGATTTTCCGCCAGGGAGACGCGGGGGACAACTTCTACTTGATCCGCAGCGGCGAAGCCGAGGTGGTGTTCGAAGACGGCGGCCCGGGCAAGGTCGTGGCGACGCTCGACGAAGGAAAGTTTTTCGGCGAGATGGCGCTCGAGACCGGCGAACCCCGCAAGGCCACGGTCCGAGCCAAGACCGATCTCACGCTCTGCGCTCTCGACAAGGAGGAATACCTCGCCGTGAAAACGGCCAGCGCCACGTTCAAAGAAGAAATCAGCAAGGTCCTCTTCGAGAGGCAGAGGTAGAGCTAGAAGTTAGAGCAGAGAACTACCGACTAAAAACGGAGGCCTGATCGATGAGTCGTGGATATCAGGATCTGATCGTTTGGCAAAAGGCCATGGACTTGGTCGAGCTGGTTTATTGCGAGTCGGCCTCGCTACCGTCCGATGAACGATTTGGGCTCACGTCGCAAATCCGTCGCGCGGCGGTTTCTGTTCCTTCGAACGTTGCGGAAGGGAATGCCCGTTCTTCAGATCGCGACTTTGCGAGATTCCTGGAAATCGCATTAGGCTCGCTCGCGGAATTGGAAACGCAGATTTTGTTAGCCGTCCGACTCGGTATGCTTAACCAGGAACGATGCACACCAATCCTAACTTTGGCTGCGCAAGTCGGCCGCCTACTCACCGGCCTTCATCGCTCGAAGTCGAATGCACGACCCGAAGCAACAGCTAAACAATAGACTCTTCCGTCTTCCGTCTTCCGTCTATCTCTAGCCTCTAGCTTCTATCTCTACTTTCCACACTCGGCTACGATGGCCCCCTCGAGCTCGTGCAGTTCCGCTTCGGCTCGTTTCAGCTCGGCAACGGCCGACACGACCGCTTGTTTCGCCTCGATGAGATGCAGCTTGCCGGCGTTGACGTCGATGAACGACGAGGCGCCGGTCGTGCGAAGTTCTTCCAGTTGGCTAAGTCGCAGAGTCCACGAATCGACCTGCTGCTGCGCTTCGATTGCCTGGCGACGACGGGCCTGAATGCCGGCCACCGCGGCGCGAATCTCGCTGGAAATCGAGTTTTCCCGGCTCAACGCGAGTTCGGCAAGTTGCCCCTGCCGTGCGCACGGTTCGCACTTGCTGTGGCCGTCGCAGAGCGCCTTGAGCTTGAGCGCCGCGAGTTTGGTCTTCATCCCCAGGCCGGCGCCCGATGCGCTGAGCAACTCGCGCACGGCGTCGAGCCCCGTCGTGGCGCCGCAGTTCGGTAGTTCACGCAGTAGTACCAGTTGCGGCCGTGTTGCGAGTCCGTAGCCGACTTCCGTTTCCGCATCAAGCGCAGTCGTCGTCAGCGTGAGCGGTTCGGTCGGCCAGAAGTAATCGTCGGCCGGCGTCGACGGCATGCCGAGCAGTCCCCGGAGTTGGGCATTCATCTTGGCCCGACGGGCTTCCAGGTCGGCCCGTTTCGCAATGAGCACGGAACGCTGCCGTTCGAACTCGGTCCGGTCGAACGGCACGCTCAGTTCGCCGGCCTTGAGTTCGTCGGCCTTAGCGAGCACGTCGTCGATCAGCGGTGCGCTGTCGTCGATCGCGTCAAGGCCGGCTTCGACTTCGGCGATTCCGTAGTAGAGCTTCATCGCGTTGGCGCCATCTTTGTTGCGCGCTTCCCGGGCTGCGGCGGCGAGCACTTTGTTAACGACGCATCGCGCCGCGTGGTCGCCGTGCTTGAGATCTTTACAGCAAACGGCGCCCTGCTCTTTGTCGAGCAAGTTGCCGAGCATGGAGTGCTCGACCGCCAAACATTGAGCCTCGGCGGCACTCAGAGCGACGTACGTAGGGGCCGGCGGCGGGACTTCCGGCAGCGTGTCGCCGGCAACTTCGGCGGTGATCTTGCCTCGTTCGATCGGCGGCAGGTCGACGTAGTTCAGCGATGCGGACGACGACTTCGAACAACACTCATGCCGCGCGCAGCCCTGCACCATCGCCAAAGCGGCGAGTGCGAGAGCCGGCAGTGCATGCATGAGTCGAGGCATCCGTTCCTCCGCGCGCATTCGATGCGCGACGATTCCCGGGGTGTATCGACTAACGGCGGCGTGAAACTGGAGAAACTTTGCCGGTTTTAACGGCAGGTCCACGCCTCAGCTCGGATGCCGGCATTACTTCGCGTCGACTGCCGGCTGCTTCACGTACTTCCACTCTTCATCGAAGAACCCGGCGGCCAAGACCTTGCCGGGGTACTCGTCGGTCGGCGGTTGCGTGACGTCGACAAACGCCCAATCCGGCAGCTTCGGGTTCTGCTGCGAGTTCGTCTTGTCGTGGGCTTCGCGAAAGGTGAGGCCTGAATTGAGTACGACGTACTTCGCAGGGTTCAACGGGTTCGGATAGATCAGCACCGGCACGACCTTCGTGGCGTCGAATTCCAGATCGCCCATGCCGACGGTCTTGCCGGTCCACTTGATCGGCAGCTTATCGAGTACGTGGGCGATCAACGGGTTCGACTGCGGCGTGCCGAATAGCACAAGGTTGTCGGTTTCCGAGAGGCGAGCGCCGTCACCTTCGGAGAGATTCGATACCGTTTTTGCACGCGGCTCGCCGCGCATGAGCAGGTCCCAACGCGACCAGAAATGCCGCGATTCAATTAGGGCCCAACGATCGACGGCCGATTCTTCTTGGTCCGGCATGATCATCGTGAAGCGCGAGACGAACGCGTCGTCGATCGGTCCCTGAAGTCCGGGCGTTTTGCGTTTGCCGACTTGCCACGGAAGATCGGCCTGTGTTGACCAGCGTCCTTCCTTCTTGACGAGAATTACGGGAGCCGCGTCGCCACTTCGGGCGACGGACGCGGTTAGTGATTGACCGTCGACGGTGAGCTCCGTGCCTGAATGTCGGCCAGTCAGGCGCAGGGCTGCGACGTTCTTCGTGGCGATGGTCGTGCCGGTCTTGTCACCGGCGGCGGCATCGATGCGTGCGTCTTCCCAGTGTTTGTCGAGCGCCAAGGCTTCGACCCAACCGAGCTTTGAGTATCGCAGCGTGCGCGTTTGAAAGGCGATCTGCGTGCGGTCGTTGTTTCGCCCCATTTCAACCATGGCCGCCAGTCGCTTCTGCACGTCGAGCAGCACCTCCGGATGGTATTTGTGCCCCATGCCGGGGCCGATCAGGTGCGTGAGTTTGAGCCCTTCTTGGGCGAGTTCTGCTTCCATGATGTCGGCGGCGGCCTTCTGTTTGTCTTGCTCGCCGCTGTAGGCGAGGAGCGGCACGTTGAGGAAGTTGCGTTTGTAGTCGGGCACATCGTAGAGGCCCCAGAGCTTCTGCACGTACCAGGGCGGCAACTTGTCGTCGGTGATGTTTTGATAGCGCTTCACATCGACGAAGCCGGCTCCGGCATGCACGGCGCACCAATGATCGGCGTAATGCGCGCCCATGTGCCATGCACCTGCTCCCCCCATCGAGAAACCGGCGAGCACGACCCGGTCGGCATCGATCTTGTAATGCTTTTTTACATCTTCGATCGCTTCCAAGACGTCGACCTCGCCGGCGCTCTTGTAGCCGTTGCAATACCGGCCGAACGGATGGAGCACGATGGCGTTGGCCGGTTGCAGCGGGCCAGGAGACTTCGTGCCGAGGAACCCGCTGATGAATTGCAGATCGCACGAGGTGTCGCCGCGGCCGTGCAGCCAAACGTAAAGCGGGGCCGGCTTCGAGAGGTCGAGCTTTTCGGGAACGATCAAGCCGTACGGCTGTGCCGAGCCGTCGATTGCGGAGTAGAAGCCCCGCGCCATGGGGCCTCGCTTCTCCGCGAGGATATCGCCTTCTTCGGTCATGAGCTCCAGCCGATCTTCGGCAAGATCGAGTAAGGTCTCGGCCCGAGCGAGGTCTTTCTTGTGATCGAAGAATTCGCCGTGCAGCAGTGCGTAGCGCACGGCCTTCAGCAAGATATCCACGTCGGCGTTGTTCGCGGCGTCGGGCTTACTCGCGTGGAGGCGGTCGCGCTGCTGTTGGACCTTCGCTAGCTCAAGCTCCAGCATCTCCTGATCTTTTGGCGCGAGCGGTTTCGCGACCGGCGGGAGCACACGTTTGATTTGCGGGGGCCACGCGGCGGCCGGCGATGTCGCGTTCTTGGCGGCCTGGGCCGGAACTTGCGCGGCTCCTTGGTCGGTCAGGGCCGCGAACACGCAAGCGAGCAGCAAGGCCGAAGCGAAAGCAATCTGGAACGTGCGACGATGCATGTCGAAAACTCCTGGGCGATAGTGCACGGCCAACGATAACCGCCCGCCGGGGGAAACACAATTTCCGGCCGCCGGGTGGGCAGCCCCCTCACCGCTCGGTAGATTGTGGGCTTCGCCCGTGCGCCCCCGTGCTTTCGGAAAGTTCATGAATCACGCTCCCGACGCCGCTATGTACACGCCGCGTTCCGTGAAGTTGCGCCTCTGCGGCATGATGTTCTTGCAATACTTCGTGCAAGGGGCGTATTTGCCGATCGTCGCAGGCTATCTCACCGACACGCTCGGCTTTAGCGAAAGCAACAAGGGTTGGTTCATGGCGGCCATCGGCGCCGGGCCGATTCTCGCGCCGCTGGTGGTCGGCCAATTGGTCGACCGTTGGTTTTCGACCGAGCGCGTGCTCGCCGCGTTTCACTTCGCCGCCGGCCTGTTGATGCTCGCGCTCTATAAGCAGACGGAGTTCGGGCCGGTCGTCGCGATCGGCACGCTCTACTCGGTACTGTACATCCCGACCACGATGCTCACCAACTCGCTGGCGTTTCATCATCTGCGCGATCGCAACGCCGATTTTCCCATCGTGCGACTCTGGGGCACCATCGGTTTCATCGTGCCGGCGTGGTTCGTCGGGTTCTACTTCCTGCACGATCTGCCCAAGGCCGAGGTCATTCAGAAACAAGCCGTCGTGTTTCTCGTGTCGGGCATCGGCGGATTGGTCATGGGGCTTTATTGCCTCACGCTGCCGCATACGCCGCCGGACCGGGCGATCTCGGGGAAGTTTGCGCCGGGCGTGGTATTCGAACTTTTGCGCCGTCGCGAGTTTTCGGTGTTGTTCGGCGTGAGCTTCTTCATTGCCATGGCGCATCAGTACTACTTCAATTTCAATCCGAGCTTGGTGAACAACGTCCTCGCGCGCGGCGGTTACGAGAGCTGGGCGGCGCGCTTCATGACGATCAGCCAGATCACAGAGATCGGCGCGATGACGCTGCTCGGCACGGCGATTGCGAAGCTCGGCTACAAACGCGTGCTGACCATCGGCGCGGCCTGTTATGCGCTACGTTGCGTACTGCTGGCCGGTGCAGCCACATGGCCTTTGGGAGACGGAGCGGCGTACGCGGTCGCAGGCTTCGCTCAGGCGCTGCATGGGTTCTGCTTCTCGTTCTTTCTCGCCGCCGCTTTCATCTATCTCGATCAGGCTTCGCCCCCCGACGTGAAGGGAAGTATGCAAACGGTATACGGCGTGCTCGTCGTCGGGCTCGGAATGGTCGTCGGCGGCATTTGGGGCGGCTGGATGGGCGACCGCTTCTCGACCGGCTCCGGCGCGGATACCGTGTATGATTGGAATCCGATCTGGCTCGGCTGCGCAGGCCTCGCGGCGGCGTGCACGCTGGTGTTGGCCGTCGCGTTTCCTCGCACCAACAACGACGTTTCCAAGGCCTCGTCCCGCATGAGTGACGACTGACGCGTGTCTTGTGACGTCATGATTGCAAATTGCAAATTGAGTACGGAAGCGATTGCCGAGTTGCCGTTTTCATTTTGCAGTTTGCGATTTGCAATTCTCAATTTGCAATCGAACCATTCCCGATACCTGACTTCCAGCCGCTAACTCTCGCCGCCTATTGAAGGACTACGCCTTGCAGCTTTCTAAGACTTTCCGCATCGGCGCACTCGGGCTTACCCACGACCACGTTTGGCAGAACCTGCGCGACTTGCTCGGCACGTCGCACGGGCTGCTCACAGCCGTGGCCGATCAGAATAAGCCGCTCTTGGAACGTGCGAAGAAAGAGTTTGAATGCGCGACGTATAAGGATTTTCAAACCTTGCTTGAGCGCGAGAAGCTCGATGCGGTCTACCTGTTCGGCGACAACGCCCTCAGTGCCGACATGACCGAGGCGGCGGCCTTTCGCGGCTTGCACATCATGGTCGAGAAGCCGATGGCGGCCGACCTGATCGGCGCCGATCGCATGCTCGCGGCCGCGCGGCGCAACAACGTCCGGCTCATGGTCAATTGGCCGTTTGCCTGGCGACCGCAGTTGCAGCATGCGCTCACGCTCGCACGCGGCGGCGCGATCGGACGCCTCTGGCAAGTGAAGTATCGGGCCGCGCACGAAGGGCCGCTTGAGCATGGTTGCAGCCCGTACTTTGTCACGTGGCTTTACGATCCGGAGCTCAACGGCGCCGGGGCGCTCATGGACTACGGCTGTTACGGCGCGTGCCTTTCGAGTTACTTGCTCGGGTTGCCGAGTCGGGTGTCGGCCGTCGGCGGGCGGTTGTGCAAGGAAGACGTGTTGGCGGAAGACAACGCCGTGATTCTGATGGCGTATCCGCGGGCCGTCGGCATTGCGGAAGCCTCGTGGACGCAGATCGGCGACCTGACGGCCTATCAAACTGTGATGTACGGCACGGCCGGTACGATCTTGGTGGAAGCCGGCGAGAACGGGCGATTGCTGCTCGCGACGAAAGACGATCCGGCCGGCAGTCCCGTGGAAGTACCGGCGCTACCAACGCACCTGCAGAACGCCAGTGCGAACTTCTTGTACTGCTTGGAGCACGGCGAGGAATTCGCACCCCTTTGCGATGCCCGGACGGCACGCGACGCTCAGGAAGTTTTGGAAGCGGCCCTCATGGCGATCGATTCCGGCACGGACGTTTCGCTGCCGTTGCGAAACGCTTGAGCGACTCGCTTAGCCGTTCTCTTGTCGGAGTTCGCGCAAAGACGCAAAGGCAGATATTACTGCGAAAGGCTTTCGTTCTTTCTTGGCGTCTCTGCGTCTTTGCGCGCACTCTGAGAGAAATGTGTTTTGCTACACGCTCACGTGGGCGTCGTGCGTGAGTGCGCCGGCGTAGCGCTTGCGGATCGGCTCGACCGTTTCGCGGAGGAATTCGTCGACTTGCTGCGGCGCTCGGCCGACGAACTTCTCCGGCTTGAGGGCTTCGTTGAAGTCGACCCCCGTGAAGGCGTCGTCCTTCTTGAGCCGTTCGAGCAGGTCGTTCTCGCCGCCGTGTTGCTTCACCACCAGGGCCGCGGCTTGGCTATGTTGGCGAATGCGCTCGTGGAGCGATTGTCGATCGCCCCCCTTCTCCACGGCCGCCATCATGATGCCTTCCGAGGCCATGAACGGGAGCTCGGCGCGCAAATGCCGGGCGATCACTTGCGGGTAGACGACGAAGCCCGAGGCGATGTTCTGGTAGAGAATCAGAATCGCGTCGGTGGCGAGGAAGCCTTGCGGCAGCGTGAGGCGGCGATTCGCGCTGTCGTCGAGCGTGCGCTCGAGCCATTGCGTGGCCAGGGTCGAGGCCGAGCTTTGCTCCAAGCTCATCACGAAGCGAGCCAAACCGCAAATGCGCTCGGCGCGCATCGGGTTGCGCTTGTACGGCATGGCCGACGAACCGATCTGTTCGGCCTCGAACGGTTCTTCGATTTCCTTGAGGTGCTGCAAGAGCCGCAGATCGGTCGCCGCCTTATGGCTGCTCTGGGCGATGCCGGAGAGCGACGCCATGACTTGGGAGTCGATCTTGCGCGAGTAGGTTTGACCGGTGACGGAATAGGCGTCGGCGAAGCCCATCTTTTGGCTGACGAGTTCGTCGAGCTTGCGGACCTTCGCGTGGTCGCCGTGGAAGAGTTCGAGGAAGCTGGCCTGCGTTCCAGTCGTACCTTTCACGCCGCGGGCCTTGAGGCCGGCGAGGCGGAATTCGATTTCTTCCAGGTCTTGCACCAAGTCGAAGATCCAAAGGCAGGCCCGCTTGCCGACGGTGGTGGGTTGCGCAGGTTGGAAATGCGTGAACCCGAGGCAGGCAAGGTCACGCGTCTCGGCGGCGAACGTGCCGAGCTTGTCGATCACCGTCGCCAAGCGATTGCGCACCAGGTTGAGGCTTTCGCGGATGAGCAGCAGGTCGGTGTTGTCGGTGACGTAGCAGCTCGTGGCGCCGAGGTGGATGATGGCGCGGGCCTTCGGGCAGACGTCGCCGTAGGCGTGGACGTGGGCCATCACGTCGTGCCGCAGCTTCTTTTCGTGCTTGGCCGCGCAGGCGAAGTCGATGTCGTCGACGTGGGCTTTGAGCTCGGCGATTTGTTCGGCGGAAACGGCCAGCCCGAGTTCCGATTCGGCTTCCGCCAACGCAACCCAGAGCTTGCGCCAGGTGCTGAACTTGCGCTGCGGGCTCCAGAGCTTGCTCATCTCTTTCGAGGCGTAACGGGCAATCAGCGGATTGTCGTAATGCTCACTCATGGCGTGCGGCTCGATTCGAACTTTGTGAAGGGCGTATGTGCGATCCGTATTTTAGCGTGTTGCAAGTCCGCGCAACAGGCTTAGCTCACTTGTCCACAGCGGGGCATCGCTATGCGTTGTCCAATCTAAATGCGACCGATATGCTGACGGCGGAGTGATTCTGCTTCGAGACTTCGCTTGCGAGCCGACGAACTTGCCGATCGACGATATCTCACCATGGCTACATGAGCATCGCTATCCGGCGAGCGACCTACGGGCCGAGCGGCGCACTTGGCAGGTCGTCGCGATCACGGCCGTGATGATGGTCGTCGAAATCGCCGCCGGGCGCATCTATGGTTCGATGGCGCTCTTGGCCGACGGTTGGCACATGGGAACGCATGTCGCCGCGCTCGGTATCACGGCCGGCGCCTATTGGCTGGCCAGGCGCTATGCCGACGACGAACGTTTCGCCTGGGGAACTTATAAGATCGAAGTGCTCGGCGGATTTTCCAGCGCGCTGGTGCTCGGCATGGTCGGGCTGGAGATGGTCGTCGAATCGGTGGAGCGGCTTTGGACGCCGCACGAAGTGCATTATAACGAAGCCTTGGTAGTGACCGTCATCGGCTTGGCCGTGAACGTTGCGTGTGCTTTGCTGCTGGGTGATGGTCATTCGCATGACCATGGCCACGCGCACGGCGCCGACGAGAAGAAATGCGCCGCCGGCGACCACGAGCATGGGCACGACATGAACCTGCGTGCGGCGTACGTGCACGTGCTGGCCGACGCGTTTACGTCGATCTTGGCCATCGTCGCCTTGGTGGGGGGCAAGTTCTTTGGTTGGGCACGGCTCGACCCGTTGATGGGCTTGGTCGGCGCCGGAGTCATCGCCGTGTGGGCGGTCGGCCTCGTGCGGCAGGCGGGGCGAGCGCTGGTCGACCGAGAGATGGACCATCCGCTGACCGACGCGATTCGCAAGACGCTCGAAGCCGACGGCGAAACGCGGGTGACCGACTTGCACATTTGGCGCGTCGGCCGCGGCCACTTCTCGGCAGCGGTCGCGGTGGTGAGCCAAGTGCCGCACACGGCCGACGAATATCGCGCCCGGCTGGCTTGCCATAAAGAGCTGGTGCACCTGACGATCGAAGTCGTGCAGGCTTAGCGGCTTCGCGGCTACATGAATGCGTAGAACATAAATGTGGCGATGAGCACTAAGAGCGTGAACACGACCCAGAGGGGCTTGCGATGCTGGGCATCCGGGTCGACGTATTCACCGCACTTCGGGCACTTTTCGCTCTGCTCATAGATCGCGGCGCCGCAATGCGGGCATGGCAATAGATCGTCGCCGTCGGCATCGTCCGAATCGTCTTCTTCGTCGATGTCGTCGTCGTCGGCGTCGTAATCGTGGCGCCGCCAATCGCGGTCGTCCGCGTCGTCGTCGTCCCAGGAGTCGCGTCGTTGTTTCGGCATGTTTGCTGCTGCTACATGTTCGTACGGTCGTCCACTTCGTTCGGCCCGACGAGCGTGTCGAGCGCGCCGGCGAGCACGGCGTCGTATTCATTTGTCTCGGCATAAACACGGCAGAGACGATAGCTCATCGGAATATTGCGATAGAGCTCGTGGTCGCTGAGGTCGCGAATCTGCCCGCGGGCGGCGTCGTAGAGAAAGTTCTGACCGCCGGCAGGTCCGCGCGTGCCGGGGCGATGCATGTGTCGCGCAAGGTCGACCTTGAGCGGAATCTGCTTGAGCTCGCGCGGCAGGAGTTCGCGGAGCGACTGCTCAAAGAAGGCCGCGCGGCTGAAGATGCTGCCGCGCTCGCCGGAGTTGGGGCTGTAGAACACCGTGCGCTCCGCCGCCATTTTCCAGCGACGGCGGCGCGACAGCAGCTCGTTCCATTTGCGGCCGAGCTCGCGCTGCACCGGGTCGGCGGCTTCGGGCCAGCGGGCGACGTCGATCAGGAGCGACCATTCCGTAAAGCGGCGATAGCGCTCCAGATCGGCTAGCGGACTTACGGGAAATAGAAACTGCTTGCTTTCGCGGAACAGATCTTCCAGCGAGAGGTCGATGGCCCGCACCGTGCGATGGAAGTAGAGCGAGCGAAACAACTCGGCTCGCACACTGATGAACCGCACCAAGGCCGGCATGCCGCGGGTGTGCATCGTGAGCCCGCGCTCGGAGAAGAAGCTGTAGTGCAATAGGCGATCGAGGTCGAACGCCTTGATGTTGAAGCCCGACATGTACGCATCGCGCAACACGAAGTCCATGTTGTCGACCGTGTAGAGACCGCAGAAGAGCGAACGAAGGAACCGCAGCCAACGTGGGGCGTTCGGATCGTCGGGTTCGCGCGGGCGCGTGATGAGGTAGCAGATTTGTTCGGGGTCGATCTGCTCGCCGTCGGCCAGGCGCGAATTGGGGTTGCCGCGCAGCCGGCGGAGGATTGGAGCAAGGTCTTGACGGATGATTACGCAACCAAGCGTCTCGTGCGTGAGGCCGTAGTCGACCAGAAGGTGCTCATCGAGAAAATGGCCGAACGGCCCATGCCCTACGTCGTGGAGCAAGGCCGCGGCCCGCGCTAAGGTTTCCACATACCCGCGACTGGGAACGTCGTGACAGACGCCCGCAAGGCTTTCGTAAAGAGCCTCGACTGCGCGGCTTGCCAAGTGCATTGCCCCGAGCACATGTTGAAATCGTGTGTGTTCTGCCGAGGGAAACACCCACCAAGCCGTTTGAAGCTGGTGAATCTGCCGCAGCCGCTGCACCCACGCGTGGTCGATCAGATCGCGCTCGCAGGCCTCGTCGCCTGTCGAATCCCGTACGCTGCTAAAAGGGATGTAACCATGCAAAGGATCATGGCTGAGGGCTTCGCTGCGAAAGTCGCGCATGGTCAAACATTTACCTGAGGGGGCGCAAGGTTCAAGCCGTTACCATACCCGGCTTCGTGCGACCCGGCCAAGAGGCGTCTACGTGGAACCGATCGGCCGCACATGGAAAAGCCGATCGACGCGGAAGTCGCGGCGAATGCGCGGCCGGCCACTGGTGAATTGGTGCGGCCGCGGATAAACTTCGGTCAACTTCGCGGCACGAAATCTGCCAATGTAGAGTGCTTGCCGCGCGGCCGGTCGGAACGGTTTGCCGTTTCGATCGGGAGTTGCCGCAAGGAGCAAGTTCTCATCAGAACTTGGCGCGGCGACGATTATCGAACATTGAGTGATCTTCGACGAGGGGAGGATGATCGTGCGCAGAATCATGTCGTGGGCTTGGCGAGGTCGGGCGGTCGGGTATGTGGCCGCGTGTCTGTTGGGGGTCGCCTCGGTTCCGCATGCATTTGCAGCGATGCCTGCGACCGAAACTCTGCTCCCCGCCAGCACGCGCACGTTTGTGAGCGTGCGTAGCGTCAAGCATTTGCGGGAAGCGCTCGATAAGACGAAGCTTGGTACAGCGGCCGACGACAAAGAACTGAAGCCGTTTCTCGACGACCTGAAAGCTCAAGTCGATGCGCGACTGGCCGAGACCGCCAATTCGGTCGGCCTCAGCATTGGCGATTTCAAAGACCTTAGCGACGGTGAAGTAACGTTCACGGTCGTCGACCTCGGCAGCGGCGCCACCGGCACGGCGGTGATCGCCGACGTTACGGGGCACGATCAACAGCTCGCGGCCGTGCGCGGCAAGATCGCCACCGCACTGGCTCAGCATAAGGCGGCACCCACCCCTTACGCCTCGCAAGCCGGAGCCCAAGGAACAAAGTACGACATTCCCCCGCCGAAGGTCGGCGCACCGCCGATCGTGATGGTGGAAGCCGCGCACAAGACGGCTGACGGCGTGATTTGGATCGTCAGCGACAACGAGGTGCTGTCGGAGTTGATCAGCGCGTCACTCGGCGGCGGCCCGCCTGCCGATACGTTGGCAAAGGTCGACGCCTTTCAGAAGATCATGACGCAGACGAAGCCTCCGGCCGGCGAACCGGCTGCGAATCTGGCGGTGTTCGTCGATCCGCTGGGGCTCGCCTATGCCTTGCGAGCTTATGAACACCCGCCGCAGAAGGTGAAGCCCGATCCGCTAGAAGTATTCAAGAATGCGGGCTTCGACGGCATGAAGGGCGTCGGTGGTCAGGCGGTGCTCGGCGTCGGCGATTACGGAGTCTTGGCACGGGCCGCGGCCATTGCACCGAAGCCGCTGCAGAAGTCGATGCAAATGCTATCGTTCCAAAAGGGAAGCGATTTCGCGCCGCAGGCTTGGGTTCGGTCGAACGTGACGGCGTACGCCACGCTCTATCTTGATCCGCTGCAATCGTTCGATAACTTCGATCCGATTTTCGACGGCTTCTTGGAAGACGAGGGAATCTGGAAGGAAGTGATCAAGAGCCTCGAGGTCGACGAAGATGGTCCGCAGATCAAACTGCGCGACGAATTCTTTGGGCAATTGGGCAATCGCGTGACGTTTGTCGTCGACAAGAAGGAGCCCATCACCGAAGACAGCAGCCAACTCGTCGTCGCGGTGAATCTCAAGGGGGCCGACGAAGCCGCGACCAAAGCGGCTTCCGACCGCGTCGCGGAGACGCTCCGAAAAGCATTCGCCAACGACGAAACGGTGGAAAAGGTCTCTGTCGAAATTCCCGGCGGCAAGCTCGATGCGTGGCGCGTGAAGATTGAAGAAGAAGTGCCGCCGCAAGCCGCCAATCAAGAAGGCGTGGTCAACGGCATGCGGACCGTCGCCAGCGCTTTGGTAACCGTGCATTCCGGGCACCTGTTCATGGCCTCGGATGTCGACTCGCTCCAGAAGGTACTTACGCCTTCTGAAAAGCCCGGGTTAGAGCATGCTACCGACTTCGTCGCCACGGCGGAAAAAATCGGTGGAATCATCCAGACGCTCGGTCCCGAACCGACGATCATCGCACTTGGTTTCCAACGGGCCGACGAGTTGATGCGGATCGACTACGAACTCTTCAAAGCCGGTAAACTTGCCGGCGGTAAGACGCTGCTCGGCCGATTGGCGGATCTGATCCTTCGCAAAGCGGCCGACGAAGGAAAGCCGGTTAAGGGGATCGATCCGTCGAAGCTCCCGCCGTTCGACAGCATGCGGAAGTACCTGAGCCCGATGGCGATCGTGATCAATGAGACTGCCGACGGCATCTTCGCGACCGGCTTCTCGCTGGAGAAAATTCCCACCGCTGCTCCGGCTTCGGCGGAAGACAAGTAATCCGGCGATGCGTCGGGTGGCTGGGGCAAAAGGAAGTGATGCCCCAGAGTTCCCTCCACATCGAACGATCAGGGGCATCGCTGACGCTCTGCCCCAGCCACCCTCGCGATTTGGCGTGTAGCTGCCTGCTTAGCGAGGCGTCAATTCCCCCGGCGTCCGCAAGCGTGCTTGTTCGCCGATGGGGCGTACGCCGCGGATGCGTCCCTGCGGACGGACCCGTTCGATCGCGACCGGGTCCGGCGTGATAAACACGGCCGTGTTGCCGGCCTGATCGCGCGTTTCGAGCTTCAGATACAACTGGGCCGGAATGCGGCTATCCATGCGCCAAGCGTAGTGCCCCTGGTTGGGCAGGCCCGAGGCGATGACGTTCCAAGGCCCCGCGGCGTTTTCCGAGTACGCCAAGGCGATCGGACGATTTGTCAGATGTTCGTCCTTCGCTTCCCAGCGGATATCGAGTTCGCCGGCCGTCTCGCCTGTGCCGGGAATCGCCGACACCAAGCGCGCATCAGGCTTCGTCACATCGACGCCCACCCAAACTTCCGGCAGGTCACCAGGTTGCGGCGCCGGGCTGCGTAGGCCGGTGGTTGATTCGATGACCATGCGAAATCCGTACGTCCCTTCGCCGTCGACGTTCACGATAAACGGACTGGTCGAATCAGGATCGTTGCCGAGCGACGACCAAGACTTACCGCCGTCGCGCGTGCCGAAGAGTTCCACCTTGGCGACGCCGGCGGTGCCGACCGACTCGATATCGTAGTCGAGTTCAAACTTGCGCGAGTTGACGAGCCGCGGCCGGACTCCTTCGGGGCTGACGTCGTCCGACTCAGGAGCGCTCAGCGACTTCGGCGGTTCCGATTCCGGTCGCGCCGTGGTGTAGGGCCCGGCGTTTCCAAAGCTTGGTCCGGCAAGGTCGGGGCCCGTTGTTGCTTTCGGGTTCGCTGCTTTCGGGTTCGGCGTCGGAATCGGGAGCGATTCTTCCTCGCCGGGACCGATCGTTTCGATCTTCTCGTTGCGCGCTGTAGCCTTGCTTGTCGAGGGATTCGTCGAAGGCAGGGCCGTGAAGTCGCGCGGCGTGGATGCCGGAGCAAACGGAGCCGTAGCGCGACCGGTCGGAATCGGTTCGACACCGTTCGAGGCCAGGCTCGATGGCGGCGGAACCGCTTCGGCGCCGTAGGTCGGGCCGCTGCGACCCGGGAACGCCCGCGCCATGTTCGGCGGAGCGACGTTGCCCGGCGCACCGTAACCAGGAGCGCCGTCGGCCGGCGGGGGCGGACCGATCGCTTCGCGCGGCGGCTGCGTCGTCGGTTGCGAGGTCATTGCCGAAGGTCGCCACGGCCCGAACGGTACTTGCGCCGGCGGGGCCGCGGTGTTCTGCGCGATGGCGCCGAGCGCTTGGTTGCTAGTGGTCGCGGGGAGCGCGTTGGGATTGAGCGATTGTTGGCCCGGCATCTCGATTTGCCGTTCTTCCGCAGCGACGTTTCCTGCGCCGTCGGCGGCCGTGATCCGCACGTAGATCGGCGCCTTGGCCGAAGCGTCGATTTCGAAGAACGCCGTGCCCGAGGTTTCGCTGTCGGTGCGAGGGCGCGATTCAGTCGGCGGCGCCACTTGCACCGGCTTCCAGAGCGCTCCGGCATCGACGCCGCGACAGAATATCTCAACGGTCTCCGCTTTCAACAGCGCATCGCTCACGACGTACGCGGCCCGAATGCGACCCGGCGCGTTGCTCTCACAAATCAGCTTGATCGTCGGCGGGAGCGTATCGACGAGCACGCGCAACTCGGCCGACGGCGCCTGATCGGGCAGCAGCTTGCCGGTCTTGTTCAACGTGCGAACGCAGAACCAAAACTCTCCGTCGTGCGCGGCGCGAAACGAAAAGCGGCCGTCGGTCGGCGGCACCTTCGCATATTGAGTCCATTCGCCGCCACGATTTTCGGAGACGTGCAACTGCACTTCGACGGGTTCTTGCCCCGGCGCGGCATCGGGAATCTGAAACGGAATATCGAAGTGGTTCTGCCGCGTCGGATAGAGCGCCGGCTCGGCGATGGGAGCTTGCGCGAGCCCCTCGTTCGTCGCGAAGCCCGAGCAAGCGCAGGCCGCTAGCGCGCAGACGATGACCAACGACCGACGATGGCGGAAGATTCGCATATCTCAGGGTATCGGACCCCGAGACGATGCGGCTTGAGCGGGTACTGCGCGTGAGAGAAATCGGGTAAACCCGGCAAAGTCTAACGCTGCCGGCCCCCTTCGCCGGCGTCCTCTAATCCTAAACTTTCATCGCGGCCCGGGTTTCTTGAACGATTTTCACATACTGTCGGGCCAGCGCTTCGATCCGGCCGAAATCGCCGGCGGCCAAGGCCTTCGGCTCGACGAGCGTCGACCCGATGCCCAAAGCCGAGGCTCCGGCCTTGATGAAATCGGCGGCCGTTTCCAGCGATACGCCGCCGGTCGGGATCATGCGCACTTGCGGCAGCGGGCCGCGTAGCGCCTTGAGATGCGCGGGGCCGAGCACGTCGCAGGGGAACACCTTCACAAAGTCGGCGCCGGCTTGCCAAGCCGTGATCACTTCGGTCGGCGTGAGCGCGCCGGGAAGCACCAGCTTCGAATAGCGTCGGCACATCGCGATGACGTCGAGGTTGGTGCCGGGCGAGACGATGAACTCCGCGCCGGCGAGAATCGCTGTGCGGCAGGTTTCCGTATCGAGCACGGTACCGGCTCCGAGCAGCACCTTGTCGCCGAGCGCATCGGCCACTTGTTCGAGCACCTTGTGCGCCTTCGGCACGGTGAACGTCACTTCCAAGCAATCGACCCCGCCGGCCGCGAGCGCGCGGGCTACGTCGACCAGTTGGCTGCCGTCGGGCGCACGAATGATGCCGACGACGCCGGAGGAAAGTAGACGCTGCGTATTTTCTTGCGGAGGCATGCGAAACGCTCGGAGTTATGAGTTATGAAGGTAGTTTCGCGGCCGACGAATCAGGCGTTGCTCAATTTGACGAGCCGTGCCAGAAGGTCTCGGGCCGCACCGGAATCGATTACATCGCGGGCCAGGTTCGCGGCGTCGCTTAACCGCGGCACATGTTCAGCCGTCCAAATAGCGGCAGCAGCATTGACGACGACGATATCACGGGCCGGTCCCGCCGCGCCGGCGAGCACCTCCCGCACGATGTCGGCGCTGGCCGCGGGCGAAGTGACGGCCAGTGAAGCGACCGACGACGTCGGCACGCCGAAGTCTTCCGGCACCCATTCCGTTTCGTTCTTCGACCAAAGTCCCTCAGCGACAAAGTAGCCGCTGCCGTCCGCAGGGGCCCGCGTCGCGTTAGGAATCGGCAGATTTCGCACATCGGTCACGTGCGTCGCTCCGGCGATCGTCACTTCGCCGAGCCCGTCGTCGCCGCTTACGACCGACGCTCGTCGCGTGCCGAGCAGCTGCAATGCTTCGGCCAACAGCGGACGGAGCTCATTGCGGCCGACGCCGAGGAGTTGAAACTCGGCCCCCGCCGGATTCGTGAGCGGTCCGAGCAGGTTGAAGATCGTGCGGCCGCCGAGCTTTTGGCGGACCGGCATCACATGTTTCATGGCGGCGTGCATGAGCGGAGCGAAGCAGAAGCAGATGCCGAGTTCTTCCAGGCAGCGTTCGACCGTCGCAAACTCCGCTTGCACATTCACGCCGAGTTCAGCCAGCACGTCGGCCGAGCCGCTTCTGCTCGTGACGCGGCGGTTGCCGTGCTTGGCCACCGGCACGCCGGCCGCGGCGGTAACCAGGGCAGCCGTCGTGCTGACGTTAAAAATTTCGCTGCCGACGCCGCCGGTGCCGCAGGTGTCGATGATCCCGGTGCGCGACGTGGCAATTTTCCGCATGTGGCCGCGCATTGCGCGGGCCGCTCCCGCCACTTCTTGGGCCGTTTCCCCTTTGTCGCGGAGCGCCGTGAGAAACAGCGCGATTTCCCCTTCCGCCCAACGCCCCGCCATGATGCCCGACACGGCCTCGGCGGTATCGTCCAGCGAAAGGCTTTCGCCGGCCGACAGACGGCCCAGAAGCGTGCGGTGGTCGGGAGAAGTCATCGAAGTCGGCGGATATGCGGGTGGCGAAGTCAGGCGATGCAGAGGGAAATTGTAAACGCCGCCGTGGCCCATTTCCTAGGGGCGAGTGGGGCTTAGCGGCGTTGTCTCCTTGTGCCGCGGCTTCTACAATCGCTTCCAGCAAGAGCAATCGCCGCACGCGCGGCGGTTGCGGATTCTCGCGAATCGTCGGAAAGGAAACCGTTTTGGTCGGCGAAACCCCCGCTCGCAAAATTGCCATCGACATCGACCCCTGCATCGACGGGGCCGTGGCGCTCGCACTCGCCTTATTCGATCCGACGCTCGAGGTCCTCGCCGTCACGGCCGTGGCCGGCAACGTCTCGGCCGAGCAGGCCACGCGAAACGTGCAGGCCATCATCGAGCAGCTCGATCCGCCGCGTTGGCCGCGCGTGGGAGCCGCCGTGGAGCCCGACGCCGCACCCGCTGAAACGCTCGGCTTTCTGCACGGCGCCGACGGTCTCGGCAACGCCGGCTTTCAGGTCGCCGAATTGCATCAGCGGCACCCCTCCGAGAAGGTGCTCACAGAAACGATTCGCACGGCCGCCGAACAGCTTACCGTACTGACGCTCGGGCCGCTTACGAACGTGGCCCGCTCGATTCGCCGCGATCCGGCCCTCGTCGGCCAGGTCGGGCAGCTTGTGATCTCCGGCGGAACGTACGCTGTGCCGGGGGATGTGGCGCCGTGGGCCGAGTTCAACATGTATTTCGATCCGCAAGCGGCCCGCGACGTGCTGCGCTGCCGGGCCACGAAGACGATCATTCCGCTCGACGTGCTCGGCAAGCCGGTGTTCGACTTTGGACACTTGGAGCGCCTGCCCGATGTGGAAACGCGGGTCGGCCGGCTGTTGCGAAAGGTGCTGCCGTTTTCGTTCCGCTCGTATCGACAACAGCTCGGTCTCGAAGGGGTGCGCCTACACGACGCCGTGGCCCTGCTGGCGGTGACGCATCCGGAACTTTTTACGACGCAACGCTCGATCGTCGACGTCGAGATCGCCGGCGAACTCACCTCGGGCTGCACGGTATTCGACCGTCGCCACGTCCCGCACGGGCCGCCGAACGTCGACGTAGCGGTCGACGTGAACGTCTCCGGCGTGATCGACGCCCTGCTCACCGGCCTGGAACGAGCCGCGGGATAGCAGGTCGCTACGCGTTTGTTTGTTTAGCCCCTGGTCGGCGACCAGGGGCGCCCGCCGTCGCCGACGGCGGGCTAAATAGTTGAACTATGTCACGAAGCTTTTCTTGAGCGCCTCGAACTTCGCGTGGACCGCCAGCCAAGCCGGGTCGTTCTTGATGGCGAAGCTCGCTTTGCGGAGCGACGACTTCGCGTCGCCGACCGAGACCCCGAATTCGACCTCCGCGCCGCCCGGAGGAGGCGGGTCGGCGGGTGGTTGCTGCACGCCGATCGCCAGCAGCAAGCCGGCGACTTCGGCGAGCGTCGCCGCGTCGACCGTGCCGACTAGTTTGTGCGGGTCCTGCTTGCCGATGCCCTTCGAGGGAACGAAGGCCCAGGACTTCGCCGAACCGTCGCTCAGCAGGGCAAAACTCTCCGAACCTCGCATCGGCCCGAGGTGGGCCGTCATCCGGAGCATGGTAAGTTCCGCGGGATGTCGGCCCTCAACGAGCCCTTTCAACGCCGTTTCTATCGCGTCCATCGTGTTGCCTCAACGATGAAGAAATAGGGAAATACGAAGGCGCCCATCAGTATAGTGACGGACCAACGTGGTCCGCCACTCCGTGACGGACAAGCGGCTTTACGGCCGATGGCGAGGGTCGGCGTATTCGACGGCGCCACGTCCCTTTCCGCCGCGGAGCGGCGGACGACTATTTCGGCGTGCGCTGCGCTTCGACCGCCTTGAGGAATTGGTCGTAGTCGCCGACCACGGTCTTGAGTTCGAAGGTCTTGCCGCCGCGGTAGAGGCCGACCGGGACCTGCGTGCCGACTTTCGTGAGGCTGATGATATTCACCAGATGGCTGTCGTCGTCGATCGGCGTGCCGTTGAAGGTGAGAATCACGTCGCCCACTTGAATCGCCGACGTTTCGGCCGGCGAGCCCGGCGTGATGCGAATGACATGTGCCCCGATGCGGCGCGGCAGGCCGAGTTTTTCGGCCGTTTCGGAATTGAATTTCGAATCGAGCGTTACGCCGAGGAATGCGCGGACGACGGAGCCGTGGTCGATCAATTGCTTGGCAATGGTCATCGCCATGTTGATCGGGATGCTGAAGCCGATCCCTTCGTTGCCGCCGGAGTTGCTGGCAATGGCCGTGTTGATGCCGATAATCTCACCGCGCAGGCTGATTAGCGGACCGCCCGAGTTGCCGGGATTGATCGCGGCGTCGGTTTGCAAGAAATCTTGGAAGCGGACGGTGCCGTCGCCGAGCTCCAGATCGCGACGTCCTTTGGCGCTGATGATGCCGTAAGTAACCGAGTGGCTCAACCCGAACGGGCTGCCGACGGCGACGCAAAAGTCGCCGATCTCCACCTTCTCGCTATCTCCCAATCGCGCGGCGACGAGTCCCGTCGCACTGACCGACATCACGGCGACGTCGGTGTCTTTGTCGGCCCACACCTTATCGGGGTGGATCGTCCGGCCGTCGGCCAAGCCGATATCAATGTCGGCCATCGGCGCATCGCGGACGACGTGGCGATTCGTGAGTACGAACTTTTTGGAATCGAGCTCCAGGATCACGCCGCTGCCCGCTTCTTCGACCGTGCGGCTGCGCCCGTAGACGCGGCTCCCTTCGGTGCGCTTCGCTTCGATGTGCACGACCGTCGGGCCGATGAGCTTCACAACCGTCTTGAGAATGTTGCCGTGCTTCTCGACTTCGGCGACGTCGCGGTAGAGCTGCTGATAGAGTTGGTCGCGCACTTCCGGCCGATAGAGCGGATGCGTGAACTCTTGCCCGGCCGAGGCTTGCCCGGCAGGCGTTTGTGCCGAGGCCGATCCGATCGGCGCAAACAGCGCCGACATGAAGGTGGCGCAAAACAAGAGGGCCGTCGCAAGGACGGCCCTTCCGTAATCGACTCCCGTAGGAGCCGGTAATGTATTTAAGTGTCCAGCCCGCATCATGGTCCCGCTCTCCCGAAGCTTTCGCACGCGTAAAGCGCGCCTGCACGCTTTACGAATTGTTGCTCCGAAAGAACAGTATATCAAGAAACATCGATTTCGATGTCGTTGAGCGAGGTGAGATCGTCGCTGCCGCCGCCGCCGCCGTCGACCAATCGTCCCCAATCCATAAACTCCATCCCGGGCGCGGTACCGTCGCGTTCGGCGACCCGTTGGCACTCGATGCAGAGCGTGGCATAGGGCAAAGCACTCAAGCGAGCGAAGGGGATCTTATTGTCACAGCCTTCGCAAAGGCCGTATTGTCCGACGCGCATCCGCTCGAGAGCGTTTTCGATACTGGCTAATTCGCGGCTTTCGACTTCCGCGAGCTGAGAATTCAACTCGTGATGGGCCGAATCCAAGGCCTGGTCGATCGTGTCGCCCGCCGTTTGTTCGCGAAGTTCCATGAGGCCGCTGAGATCGCCCGCCAGTGCCTGGCGCAGGGCGTCGCGACGCATTTCCAGCAATTCGCGCATCTTGATCGCAGCAGTGTCTTTTCCGGCCATGGTCGGTTTTTCCTCACGCGCACGCGGAGCTTCGTTCGCCGTCGGCTTCGGGCCGGCGGCCTGTTTCTTCGTGCGTTGTTTTTGCGTCAAACGCTTTTTGTTATCCACGTTGATACCCGTTGGAGCTGTAGAGCCGGAAACTCCGTTGCGTCCCAACTATAGTACGCAGTCGGGCAAGAACGGTTTTCGAAAATCCGTTCCGCCGCAGCAAAGGTGCTCGAATTCGAACCCCCTTACCCACAAAGGGTTGCGACGCGCATTCGGAACCTTCGGCGGCGACCTGAACCGGCGGGAATGCTTCCCGCTCGGCAAAGACTCGTCGCGTGAGGCGCAAATCGGAGCGCGGCACGCACTACTTCGTGGCCTACACCGCAAGCTGAGTGGTACACAGCGAGCGATAGTTCCGTAAATCGTCATAACCGTCGCAAAGGTGCAGTCCTTTTTGTAAGGAATGTTCGTTACGACTGTCACAAGCGGGAAATATTGCCCCGCTTAACGACGGCGAGCCGTGTGAAAGGTTCGCCGGCATGTCTTCGGGCGACCACACGTCATAACCGGCCGCTGCAGGCCAAAAGTCTTCGTTTGGGGCGAAATAGAAGCGCTGTAGCGATTTTGACTCCCTCCCAACTGTGAGGTAGATGCTCCTGGCCTGTTCTGCGCGCACCCCATGCTCCGAGCGGACCAGATGCTTTCACTACGCAGCTCTTTCCCTAGGTAGACAACGTGACCACTGACCTGAAAACTCTGTGGACGTCCGGCGAGACCGCGACGACGACGTCGGCCGCGGCCATGTCGCCGACGCGCGACGACGATCTCTCGCTCTTGGGGCGACTCGACGGCGAGTTTGTGCTGCGCATTACCGCCGGCCCGCAATGCGGTCGCCTCGTGCGGTTGTCGTCGGCCAAGTGCACGATCGGCTCCGCTCCGTTTTGCACATTGCGGCTGCATGGGCCGGAAGTGCAACCGGTGCATTGCGTGATTCTGCACGGTCGCGGACGTTCGGTGGTGCGACGTTGGAGCGATGCCACGCTGCTCAACGATCGCACGTTCGACGACCTGCCGTTGGCCGCCGGCGACCGGCTGTCGGTCGGTCCCATCGAATTGCAAGTCGTCGAACTCCCCGGCAAGAAGCTGCAGGAAGCGTTGGGCGCGTTCAAGCGATTCGGCAAGGAACTGCAAGCCGATCGAGACCGTGTCGGCGATTTGAAGGGGCGACTCGATTTAGCCAACCGCCAAGGACGCCGCCGGTTGCGCGCCGCCGTGGCGAAGCTCCGCAAGTATCAGATGCGGCTGGCCGAGGCCGAAGGGCGCCGACGGCTGCAAACCGAAGAACAGGCCCAACTCTCGCTCGAACGCGCTCGTTTAGAGACGCTCCAGCGCGAAGTGCAGACCCGCTTGGAGGAAAGCGATCGCCGTCGCGGGACGCTGGCTGCGGAAGAAAAGCTGCTCCTGGAGCAAGCGGAGCGCATGCGCACGCTCGCCAAGCAATCGAGCCAAGACCGCGAAGCGGCTCAAGAAGCGCTCGCGCAACGCCGCGCCGAACTCGCCGCCGCCGAAGCGCGGCTCCAAGAACAATTGGCATCAGCGGCGGCTCAAGTCGCGAACGCTCAAACGGAAGCTGCGCGGCTTCAAGCGGTCGATGCCGACCTGACTCGCCGCGCCGCGGAACTCGAACAACAATCGCAAGCGCATGCCGAGCGGATGGCGCGCGATGCGGCCCGCATCTGCGATTTGGAATCGCGCGAGGAACAACTGACGCAGGCCCTGGCCGAGTTGCAACAGAGCCGTAACGAAATCACCGGCCGCACCGCCGAACTGGGCGCGTTGGCCGCCGAACTGACCGTGCGCGAGGCCAATATCGCCCGGATGTCGACGCAACAAGCTTCGACGATCACGGCCCGCGATCAAAGCGCGGCCGATCGTGAAGCCGCGTTAGCGCGCGAGGCCGCCGACTTGGAACGTCGCCGGGCGCTCCTAAACGAGCGCGAGCAAGCTTGGACCGGCCGCGAAGAGGCCCTGGCCCGACATGATGCGACGCGCCTCGCTGCAGAACGTGCCTTGGTTGAACGTTCAGCGGAGGTCGAGGCCGGCGAACAATTGTTGTCGAAGCGGAATCAGGAACTTGCCGCACGCGAGCAAGAGTTGCAGGCCCAAAAGCAAGAGCTCCAAACCCAGAAGCAAGAGCTTCAGGCCCAAAAGCAAGAACTGCTGACGCAGAAACAAGAGTTGGCCGTTCAGGGGCAATCGCTCGCGGCGAAACGTGCCGCTTGGGAAGTGGAAATGCAGAAGGCCGCGGAAGCGGCTGCCGCGATGGTGGCAGCGTCTCCCGAGACTTCGGCGTCGACCGATTCGGCGACGGATGCATTGCTGGAAACGCGCCGTCAAGAAATCGAAGCGCTGGCCGCAGAACTCGAAAGCCGGACCGTCGCGTTGCAAACGCAAGAAGCGGAAGTGCATGCCGCCGCCGCGGCGATCGCCGCCCAAGCCGCCGCTGCAGAGGAACGGGCCGCCGCCGCGGAGGCTCGGGCTGCGGAGCTTGCCGCCCAGGCGGAATTGCTCGACCGCCGCGCCGGCGACGTCGACGCCAAGTCGTCGCAACTGGCCGAGAACGCCGCCAAGATCGCGGAACAACAGAACGCTTTGGCCGCGCGCCGGACCGAAATCGAACAACGGGCCGCCGAAGCCGCCGAGCGTTGCGAAGCGCTGAAGCGACACTGGAACGAACTGATCGCTCGCGAACAGGTGTTGGATCGCCGTAGCGAAGAATTGGCAACGCGGCCCGCGATTGTCGACGCATCCCCCGGTCCCGAAGCGCCGAAGTCGGAGCTGCTCGCAGCGGAAGAACCGCTCATGATCGAGCCGTCTGCCGCCGTACCTAGTCTGGTGGAGTCGGAAGACGCGGCAAGTGATGACGCCGGCGACATGGCTGACGAACAGGACGAATCGCGGAACGAATCGACGTCGATTCTTGGCGACGACGCAACGGATTCGAGCTGTGAGGCCGACGAAACTACGTTAGTCGCCGAAGAAGTGGAAGCCGAACACGAAGAGGAAGCGGAAGTTGTTCCGTCGGCAACCTCCGCCGGCAGTGAGAGCGCCGCCGACGTTCTGCGTCGGCTGGGATTGGCTGCGGTGCTTGATGACGACGCCCCGTCTGCTGTGCCGAGCCAGGTGTCGTCGCCTATGCCGGCCCCTGCTCCGGTTGCCAAGCCCGCGCCCGTTCCCGCGGCCGCCGCGCACGGAGAACACAGCGAAGAAGATGGCTTGAACGATTACATGGCCCAACTATTCCAACGCCTCGGCGTGCGCAATAGCGAGATGGCGGCGAACTCCACGCCGCCTCCCTCGTCGTCGATCGGCCATATTTCCACGCCGACTCGGCCGACCATGGCCGCACCCGCGCCGAAGCCGGTGGAGAAGGCTCCGCAAGCACCGCTGCAGGCCGCCGAATTCAAAGCCCGCAGCGTCGCGGCGGAACGGACCACCGATCTTTCCGCCCTGCGTGAGTTGTGCAACGTCAACGCTCGGGCGGCTGTGGCGAACCATCAAATCAAGACGAGCGAAAAAGCGTCGCGTTGGAAAGGCTTCGTGGCCGCCGGCACCGGACTGATCAGTCTCGCGGCTTGCGGGGCGACCTTGCTTGGCTACCCGCATGCGCTACCGGTCGCCGTCGGCGGGTTGGCGACGATGCTGTTCTTCGCGTCCAAGTCGCTTCGGCTGAGGAGTTCGGCCAAGAAGACCACGCGCTCGCTCGACGACGTTCTCCAACGCTCGGCTGCGAAGCTACGCGACGGGGCCGAGAAGTCGAACGACTAGTTCGTTGCCGTAAGCGGCTTCTCTCAGAAGCCGCGGGCCGCGCGAATGTCTTCGAAGTCGCGCAGATGGTAGTCGAGGCCGACGAAGTCCAGCACTTTGCAGAGGCCGCGCAGGGCGACCCCCATGCCGTCGGGGCCGCTGAAGCCGCCGAATTGGCCCCCGCCTTTGACGTGCGGCTCAAGATCAAGGAAGACGCCCGGGATGCCGCGCTTGGCGAGCTTCTTCGTGAGCGCGGGAATCGAATCTTTGAAATCTCGTAGGATCAGTTCGTTGGCCGACTGCCCGAGATCGGCCGGGACGAAGTTCTTGATCGCTTCTTCGTCGACGTGCCCGACGCGCTTCGGCGGCGACGGATGGCGGTAGTCTTTGATGTGCATCCAGCCGATGTACGGCTTCATCGCCAGGTATTGGTTGTAGACGTCGAGCGTCGTGTACCCTTGGCAGAGGATGTTGGCGGCGTCGAAGATCAGCATCATCGCCGGATGCTTCACCTGCCGCTGTATTTCGGCCAAGAGCTCGCCGGTTTGTCCGACGAGGTTGGCTTCAATCTCCAGGCCGAACGTCAAATCGCTCCGATGGCACGCTTCGGCGATCTTACCGAGTTGGTCGACCGCTTGCGAAATGTACGCTTTCGGATCTTCACCCTTCGGATGATAGAAGGAGAAGCCGCGGATCAGTTTCGTTTCAAACGCGTGCGCGAGCTCGCAGGCCTTCTTCACATCGTCGGCCAAATACTTCTTGAACGGAACGTAGGCGTTCTTCGTGCCGTCTTCCTTGTCGACCAGCTTCACCTTGCCGATCGGCGAACCGATCGACGAAACGTTTAAGCCGTATTCGTCTTCCAAGTGGCGAATGTCTTGAATCTCTTTCTTCGTGAGCTTCATGACGTTCTTGATGCCTTCGCCGACGTCGATAAATCGCAAGCTGTAGTACTGCAGCCCCATCGCGGCGAACGCGCAGAATTGCTGCACGGCCGTCTTTTGGTTGGCGGATTCGTCGGCAAAACCACTTAGGATAACGCTGGGCTTGTCGGCCATGTTGTGCTCGTCGCGGAGGCTGCGATGGATGAAGAGACGGGCGTCGAAAGCGTGCGACGCCGTGGAAAACGAGCGGTCATTGTGCTTGCGATTCGCGTGCTTCGCAAGTGGCCGCCAGGGTGGGAACTGCCGTATTCTCCCGGCTAGACGATCCGTCGTTCCGTGCGCATCACCGCCGCCGAGCGGAGGTGGAACAGCATCGCCGCGCTGGCCGTTTGCGAATCACGCGATTCGAGCGCGCGGACGATTGCAAGATGTTCGTCATACGCTTTGGCGAACTGGTCAGGATGGTCTTCCACCGCCATATACGAGAGCCGTTTGTAGCTCCAGCACTTGCGAATGGCTTCGCGCAGCGCCATGTTGCCGGTGTGGTCGGCAATGGCCAAGTGCAAGGCGAAATCGAAGCGACGTACGGTGTCGTTCCAGCCGGCCTTGTTGCGATCGGAGGCCGCCTCCGCCAACTCGCGGAGCCGCGCCAGTTGGTCGTCGGGCATATTCTGCGCCGCGAGCGCTGCGGCCGGAGGTTCCAAGAGTTCGCGGAGTTGATGAATCTCGACGAGCCAATTCTCCGCACCTGGCCGCACCACGGCCCTTTTGTTGAGCTCCAGGTTGACGATGCCGTCGGCCGCCAAGCGTTGCAGGGCCTGCACGACCGGCGTGCGGCTGACGCCGAGCTCTTGAGCCAAGATCGTGCTCTTGAGCTCTTGCCCGCTATGGAGTTTTCCCTGGATGATCCGCAGCAGGATGCGTTCGTAAACGCCGTCGACCAGCGTTTGTTCGCCGTTGCCGGTCGATCCGTCGTGGTCGGCGGCGTGCGCGATCCCGGCCAAGTCGTCGGTCGGAAGTTTGGCCCCGGAGCGGCCTGCGGCGGTAGAAGAACTCTTCGACTTTTTGTTTTTTCGGTTGACAGCCATAAGAAGAAGCTTTAAAGTGAATTCACTTGAATGGCCGATACGGGACGAGGAAGGCAGCTTTCCTTCGCGAAAAAAGCCGTGATCGTGGGCGGTTTAAGCCACTTTCATCGGCATTTCACGAGGGTGCGCCCGACGGAGTGAGATCGTCGATTCGCCCTGAAGTGAATTCATCACGGGCTGCGAACAGTTGACCAACGCCGCGGCCGCTAGGTAATAGAAAACACTATGAACGCAAACTCTGCAACTGTAGATACTTCCGGTCGACAAAACGTTCCCGTTTGCGCGCTGCGAGCGGGCATGATCGGCATCGGAATGATTTTCGATGAGACCTATCGCCCGTTCTTCGAACAGGCCCAAGCCGAGGGCGGAATTTACGATCCGCGCTTCGGGCTTTGCGCCGTCGAACTCACCGGCGTCGCAAGCCGCACCGGCACGCGCGCCGAAGCCTATCGCAAGGCGGCCCCCGGCAAGCTCGCGCAGCTCTCTAGTTTCTCCGGCGCCGACTCCGCCGCGCAGTTGCTGAAGACCGACGTGGATTTCGTCTGCGTCGCCACGCCCGACAATCGCCACTTCGAAGCGGCCTCGGCGGTGCTCAAAGCCGGCAAACATCTGTTGATCGAGAAGCCGTCGGTATTGTCGCTCGCTGAGCTCGATGAACTTCAGCGCCTTGCCGTGGAGCACAAGGTGCTCGCGAAAGTGGTCTACCACAAGTTGCTCGATCCCGATCATAAAAAGCTTCGCACGCTCGTCGTCGACGGCGAACTGAAGCACGTCAACAACGGCTACTGCACGTTGCTTGAGCCGAAGTCCATTTCCGGCGGGCAGTTTGCCGAGTGGATCGTCGGCCGCAATCCGGGCACGTACGTCGCCGTGCACTACATCAAGCTCATCGACTTCACGTTCGGCGGGCGCTTGAAAAGCGTGCAATGTACCGGACAGCGCGGGCTTGTCGGACCGGCCGACGGCCCGACGTGGGACTCGACGCAACTGCGAATGATTTATGAATACGCCGACGGTCGCGAGGCGGCCTTCGACATTCACACGAGTTGGGTGACGCCCGACAATTTCCCCGGCTACGTCGAACAGGAAGTGCAGTTCCGCTTCGACAACGGCGTCTGGAACGCCCACAGTCGGAAGCGGGGCGTCGAATGCACCATCGAGGGAAGCACCCCCTTTAAGCGGAAGACGACCATGAACAACCACTACAACGGCACGTTTGCCGAGCCGTGGGGCGTCAGGTCGCAACGCGGCTACGGTATCGAGGTCATTGAAAGATTTGCGCGAGAATTGGCTTACGTAGAGCACGGCGGACCGGCTACTCAACGATCGGAACGTTTGGATCAGATGAGGAACTTCGCTTATAACGATGTGTCGGCCGATCGGCAGACCGTCGCCGCGGTGCAAGCGATGGAAGCGATTCTCGAACGTCATGTAAAAGGTCAGCCGAATTGCGTCGTCGAAATCGATCACGAAGCCGGCGGACTCGTGTTGCTGGCGCCGGGAAGTAGCAAGCCCGAGGTGTTGTATTCCGGCCGTGTGAATGCGGCCCGCTAGCGACGTGAATTCAGATCGAACGAGTTCGTAGTTGGAACCTGTCGGTGTTGTTGAACCACGCATCCCACTCCTTGGCATTTTGAAAACCGAAAGCATTAGCCATGGCCCAAGCCGTCGACTCCGTGCCGCCGATCGAACATCCGGGCGAAGAGAATTCGAACGATCTGCGTCGTCGTATGCAGACGATCGAACCCCTCTGCTTGCGCACCTACACGCCGAGCTTAGCCGTGTTCGCGCGGAGTGAAGGGAGCTACCACTACACTCCGGAAGGGCGAAAGCTCGCCGACTTCACTTCCGGCGTGCTCGTAGCCAACCTCGGACACAATCCGAAGCGCTGGTGGCAGCGCATGCTCGGTTACTTGAACTTGAGCGCCGCTACCCTCTCCGACGAGGTCGATGAATCGGACGACGGCGCGCATGAGTATCTTCCGGGCGTTCCGCTCACGGCCTACAACGGCCTCACGGAGATTGAAGTCGAAGCGTCCGAACGGCTCGTCAATCTGATGCGTCGCCAATCCGGCGGCGCCCGTTGCGAGCAGGTGATTTGGGCCGCCAGCGGCAGCGAGGCCGTGCAGAAGGCGCTGTGGTGCGCGCTCGAACGTCGCCCGGGCCAAGACGTGATCCTCGCTACGCGATTTGGATTCCACGGCAAAAAGGGCTTGGCCGGCGCCGTCACCGGAAGCGAGAAAGATCGCGATCGCGATCCGCGCGTCCGCTTCATCGATTTCCCGCGCGAAGAGTGCCTGTCGCTCGAGCGACGCAAGCAACCGCTCGACCTGAAGAAGTACGAGCAAGAGCTCGAAAACTTGTGGCGCGAACTTGGCAGCAAAATTTGCTGCTTAATCACCGAGCCGTATCTCGGCGGCGGCGGTTCGTTCCATCCGCAGAAGGAATACATGCAATTGCTCGAACGCTTCTGTCGCGAGCACGACATTTTGTTGATCTTCGACGAAGTGCAGGCCAACTTCGGCCGTACAGGGCAGCTCTTCGCCTTCACGCACTACGGCATCGAGCCCGACATTACCGTGCTCGGCAAGGGCCTCGGGAACGGCGTGGCGGTGAGCGCCGCAGTCGGTCGAGCCGATCTTTTTGCCGCGATGCATTACGGTGCGGCGAGCGACACCTGGAGCGGCAATCCGCTTTCGAGCGCCGCCGTGCTCGCCACTTTAGACGAGTACGAAGCGACGGACGTCGTCGAGCAAGGGCAACAATTGGCAAAGGTGATCGAGGCCGGCTTGCTGCGGCTCGCCACGCTTCCGGCCGTCGCACATGTGCGCGGCGAAGGAGTGGTGTGGGGCATTGAATGTGCGGCGATCGGCGGCGGCACGCCGTCCGACACGGCCAACGCGTGCGTGAAGGCTTGCTACCTCGGCGACGACCGGGGCCGTGCGATCCACTTGCTCGGCCCTTTGGCCGGCAAAGTACTGCGCGTCAGCCCTCCGTTGACCATGCCGCTTGACGAATGCCGCGATTATCTTGACGCCATGTACGAAATCTTCGCAATGGTCGGTCGAGATCTTAGCTAGCACAGCCTATTGCCCGCCATCCTCACAAAGCCCAGGGAAAACTCTCCCTGGGCTTTTCCTTTGGACCAATGCGCTCGCCTTGCCGCCGCCGGCCGAGGCTTCTAAACTCCCCGCCCGAGGTAGCCCGCCGAAGTTAAGGCGGGCGTCACGTCGTAGCGGAGCCGGCCATGCCCCATTCGAGCATTTGTATCATCGCGATCCTCGGGCTATTCCTCGCCGCGGCGCTCCCCTGCTCCGCGCAATCGCCCGCGTCGGAAACGCCGCCGCCCACCGCTGTTCAGCAATCTGTGCAACAAACGACATACGGCGCGCCGCTGCAAGTGCCGCATACCGCGCCTGCATCAAGCGCTCCGGCGACGGAACATTATCGCCGCGCACAAACGTTGGCCGCGCAGAAGAAGTGGGACGAATCAAAGGCGGAACTCTCCGAAGCGATGCGTCTCGATCCGATCAATACGCACGTCTACTATCTCTTCCGCAGCCAAGTGCATCGCCTAGAAGGCGATTATGACGACGCCGTCCGCGACGCCGAAATGGTGATGACCCTCCGTCCACAAGTGGCCGACGCCTATTTACTGCGCGCGATGGTTTGGTCAAAGCGCGGCATGCATCAGCAGACCGTTCGCGATTTGGATAAGGCTCTCGAACTCGAGCCGGAAACGTTGGCCGCGTATGTGATGCGCGGTAACGCGCATCGCGCCTTGGGCGACGAGTCGCGAGCGCTGGCCGATTACACCGAGGCGCTTCGCCGCAGCCCGAAGGATGCGACGCTCCACTGGAATCGCGGCAACGCCCATTGGCAGCTCGGGCACAACGCCGAAGCCCAGGCCGATTACGAAGCGGCACTGACGCTCGAGCCCGCCAAGCCGCAGTTTCTTCTGACGGCGGCGTCGTTTCATTCGACCTGCGCCGACCCCGCATTTCGCAACGCCGCCAAAGCGTTCGACTATGCCAAGCGCGCCGGCGAAGCGACCAACTGGACCGATTGGACGGCGCTGGCAGCGCTGGCCGACGCCTATGCGGAAGCAGGCGACTTTGCGAACGCCGGACAAATGACGGCCAAGGCCCTGGAAGCCGCGCCGGTCGGCGAACACGCCTGGCTGCGCGATCGGCAAACGATGTTCCAAGCGGGCAAGTCGTTCCGCACGGCGAGCAAGCGCTAGCGGCGCTTCCCTTCTTCGATTTCAAACTCCGCGGTCACCGTGGTGCCGATGCCGCCGCGCGGCGTGAAGGCCGCTTTGAGTTGCATCCAGCGCGGGTTGAGCTTCGCCGTGAGCGCTTCCAAGATGTAGTTGGTCACGTGCTCGTAGAAGATGCCCGCGTTGCGGAATTGCTGGAGATAGAGCTTCAAGCTCTTGAGCTCCACGCATTTCAAGTGCGGCACGTACGTGATGGTCAGCGTGCCGAAATCGGGGTGCCCCGTCTTCGGACAAACCGAGGTGAACTCCGGGCAGACGATCTCAATCTCATATTCCCGGTCGGGGAATTGATTATCGAACGTTTCCAAAAGTTCGGGGCCGGGCAAATTAGCAAGCGGCGACGTTTCAGCAGGCACGGGCAAGCTCCTTTCATCGAGTCTCTGATTGTGGCATTATGGGGTGAAAGTGACCAGTGGTCGCTTCCGTCGTAGGGTGGGTCGAGCGTAGCGAGGCCCACGCGGATCGAGTTCCCTTTTCCCGTCGAATCTTTATGCCTCGCGCCGTCGTTCTCCTTTCCGGTGGTCTCGATTCCGCGACCACGGCCGCCATTGCCCGGAGCCAAGGCTTCGAGTGGTTCGGCCTTTCCGTCGACTACGGGCAGCGGCACCGCTTCGAGCTCGAAGCGAGCCGGCAAGTCGCCAAGGCGCTGGGAGCCCGCGACCATATCCAAGTCGACGTCGACCTCTCGCGAATCGGCGGCAGCGCATTGACGGCCGATATCGCCGTGCCCAAGAATCGTGACGAGGCGACTATGTCGACCGGCATTCCGGTCACCTACGTGCCGGCCCGCAATACGGTGCTCCTGTCGCTGGCGCTCGGCTATGCCGAAGTGCTCGGCGCGGCAGATTTGTTCGTCGGCGTGAACGCGGTCGACTACAGCGGCTACCCCGATTGCCGGCCGGAATACCTTGAGGCATTCGAGCGGTTGGCGAACCTGGCGACCAAGGCGGGGGTCGAAGGATCGTTGGCGTTCAAGATCCACGCTCCGCTCGTGCGCCTGACCAAAGCGGAAATTATTCGCACCGGCGTCTCGCTGGGGGTCGACTACGGCCTGACGCACACCTGCTACGACCCCGACCTGGAAGGCCGGGCCTGCGGAAACTGCGACGCCTGCACGCTGCGGCTTAAAGGCTTCGCCGAGGCGGGCTTTCCCGACCCGGTGCAGTATATGAAAAGTTCTTAGATTCCGAACGATGCGCATCGCCGAGATTTTTTTATCGATCCAAGGAGAAGGTCGCCTGACCGGCGTCGAGAGCGTCTTCGTGCGCGCAAGCGGCTGCAACCTGCGTTGCTGGTTCTGCGATACGCCGTATACGTCGTGGTCGCCCGAGGGGGAGGATCTTTCGGTCGAGGAGATCGTCGCCGAAGTCGCGCGGCATGCCTGCAAGCATGTCGTCCTCACCGGGGGCGAACCGATGCTCTTCGCCGAACTCGTTCCGCTGGCCGCGGCGCTACGCGCACTCGGGAAGCACATCACCATCGAAACGGCCGGTACCCTCTATCTGCCGGTCGCCTGCGATTTGATGTCGATCAGCCCGAAGCTCGCCAACTCGACGCCGTCGGCCGAGAAGCATCCCCGCTGGGCCGAGCGGCATGAGCGGTCGCGTCACGTGCCGAAGGTGATCCGGCGCCTCACCGACGAATACGAATACCAACTGAAGTTCGTCGTCGACACGGCAATCGACCTCGCCGAGATCGAAGCCTATCTGAAAGAATTTCCGCAGGTTGAGCGCGAACATGTTTGGTTGATGCCGCAAGGGACCGAGGTCGAGCAACTCATGGAGCGCTCCGTCTGGCTGAAGCCTTATTGCACGGCCCACGGCTACCGCTATTGCCCGCGCCGGCATGTCGAATGGTTTGGCGCTGTCCGCGGCACTTGATTTCGAAAGCGGTCATTCACCACGGAGGCACGGAGGACGCGGAGAAGGCGGATGATTGCAATTTGCAATCTTTAGTTTGCACTACTCAAGATCATCTCAGCCTCGCGAACCGCCGCTCTTAACGACCTTGCCGCCATCTGGAAGTTTGTGTGCGTCGAAATCTCCGGTTGGAGCTTTTCGAAGCGCTCCGTCGCCGCGCGGAGCTTGGCAAGTTTCTTGCGGGCCTGCCTCAGATACTCGGCCGAGTTCTTTTCGTTCCAGGGTGCGCCGAGCGCGAGCGTGTAGTCGTAGAGGTCGCGCACGATTTCCATCAGTTCGTCGTCCTCTTCGGCCTCTTCGCTGTGCTTGAGGAACGTCCGTACCATCCAGACGTGGCTCAGCAGTTCATCGACGCGATGCATCGCTTCGTCGGGCGTCATCGGCTTGCCCCAAGCACGCGCGGCGTGGGGCTTTCAACGAAGCCCGGCTTGCGCACGTTCCGGCCCGTGCGACCTTGGTCGCCGAGATCGTCGCGAGCCCGCGCGGCCGCGGCTTCGAGCCGAGCAACGACATCCGGATGTTCGGCAATGCGGTCGGTCGTTTCGCTCGGGTCGGCGACGACGTCGTACAAGGCCGCCGCGCGCGGCTTGGTCCCCTGCTTTGCTCGAAGCGGCTTCTCTAGGGCCAAGTGCAGCTTCCAGCGGCCCGAGCGTACGGCCTGCAGCTGATCGCGCTGGTAGAAGTAGAAGAACTCGTGCGGCGAGCGCGCCGTGCCGTCGCCCAGCATGAGCGAGCCGATGTCGCGGCCGTCGATTGTGCGGTCGCTCGGAAGCTCCGTGCCGATGAGCTTCGCCAGAGTCGGCAGCAGATCCATCATCGTGGCAAGTTCCGCGCACTCCGTGCCCGGCGCGATACGGCCCGTCCAACGCATGAGGCACGGCATCCGCTGGCCTCCTTCGTTGGTCGAGTACCCCCAGCCGCCGAGCGGCGCGTTGGAGCCTTGCGGCGGATTGCGCAGCACGGCGCCGTTATCGCTCGTCCAGATGACCAGTGTCCGTTCGTCGAGCCCCAGCTTCTGCAGAGTTTGAAGAATCTGATCGGCGGACCAATCGAGCTCTTCTACGGCGTCGCCGAAGAGTCCGTTCTTCGATTTGCCTTTGAACGCCGGCGAGGCGAAAGATTGCTTTTCGCTGCCGGGCGTAGCTTCCGGGAAGTAAAGGAAGAACGGCTTCTCGCGGTGCGCGGTGATAAATTCGACCGCTTCCTGCGTGTAACGCTGCGTAAGTAAGTCGCGATCGGGCGGCGCCTCAACGACGCGCTCGCCGCGCAACAGCGGCAACTCCGGCCAGCCGGGCACTTTGTCGGCCGTCATGTCTTCGCTGTACGGGATGCCGAAGTAGTCGTCGAAGCCATGCCGCGTCGGCAGAAACGGCGGTTGGTCGCCGAGGTGCCATTTGCCTATTGCCTTGGTCGCATACCCTTGAGCTTTGAAGACTTCCGCCAGCGTGAACTCGTCGGCGGAGATGCCGAGGTGATCGAGCGGTCGCAGAACGGCGCCATCGATATCGTTGTGATGCAGGCCGATACGGAGCGGGTAACAACCGGTCATCAACGCCGCACGCGACGGCGAGCAAACGCCCGAGGCGGAATAAAAGTGCGTGAACTTGCGTCCTTCCGCCGCCATCTTGTCGAGGGCCGGCGTGCGATGGAGCTTCGAGCCGTAGCAGCCGATGTCGCCGTAGCCGAGATTATCGCAAAGAATCAGGACGACGTTCGGCCGATCTCTTCCAAAGGCTTCACCACAGAGGCACAGAGTCGCGGAGAAAAGAAGGAAAAGGCGAGAAACGGGGCTCGTTCTCGGGCTCCTCCTCTGGGTCTCCGTGCCTCTGTGGTGAGAATCCGCGGTCATTTGGCTGCGCCGTGCGGCGCTCCCTTGGGGGCGAACACGAGGACCGTTGCCGCGCCGGCGATCACGATGATGAGCCCCGCGAAAAAGAGCGGGCTGATCGCGCCGATTGTGCCGTTCGCTACGCCCGGGCCGATGGTCACCAGCGTATTAATGACCGGCGCGCCGCCGAACACCAACGGCATGACGTAGGTCGGCTTCCCGCCGAAGGTGAACGCCAAGATGATGCCGAGCGCCCCGACGGCGCCGGCCGCGCCGCCGGCGAAGCTCCAGAGCGAACCGGTCGTCGACATCAGGTCCCAATGGTCGGAACCTTCGATGACTTGAATGATTCCCGCGGTAACGACGACGGCCACTGCGAAGTACGCCAAGCCGACGCAAATGAGCGGCCGGAGCCGGCTCCCTTGCATGAGCATCTGCCCTTTGTGCAAAATCGGGCCGTAGACGCCCCAGGAGATGACGGTGAGCCCGATCGATAGGCCCACTTCGAGCATGCGCACCGCGTGGCTCACTACGCCTTGTCCTCCCGGCGCCGGGCCGGTCGACGGCTTAAAGATCAGCACGCAGAGGGCGCCGACCACGACGAGGATCAGCCCCGCGAAGAAGAGCGGGCTCGCATTCTTGTATGACTTCGACATGTACATCGACGTGAACGTGTTCACAACGGGCGCACCGCCGAACACGAGCGGCATTACGTAGATCGGACTGCCGCCGTAGGTGAAGGCCAGAATGATGCCGAGCGCGCCGAGTGCTCCCGCTACGCCGGCGACGAAACTCCAGACGAAGCCGGTGACGGTCCAGCTTCCTTTTTCGCCCCAGAGCCGCATGAGAATCGCCGGTGCGACGACCGCGATCACGCAATAGGCCAAGCCGACCCAAATGAACGGCAACAAGTGACTGCCCGACATCGCGGCCTGGCCGTTGCGCATGATCGGCCCGTAAACGCCCCAGCAAACGGCCGTGAGCGCGATCGAACCAAGAACCATGATAATTTCACGCATCGACGAGCCTCGGGCAGGTGCAAGTTGTACGGGCAATAAGCGAATCGAGAGCGGTACAGTTTACTCGAAACGCGGGGTGCGTGAAGTGCCGGTTTTGGCCGGCTCAGTCGCCCCGCAACGTACCGAGGATCGGCATGCGCAGCACCGATCGCACGACGACGGCGCCGGCCAACAGGCCGACGATGAGCACGACGCCGAGCGTCGCGCCAAGTTCCAACCAGGGGACGCTTGCGCCGCCGAGCAAGGCGTGCGGCAACACGGCCGTCGCCGCCGCCAACGTGCCGCAGCCGAGGCCGCCGACGAGCAACGCCAGGTTCTCCCAAAACACCAGCCGTCCGAGAAGAGAGTTCCGCAAACCGACGGCGCGGAGCAACGCCATCTCGCCGCGCCGCTCGAGTACGTTGCGCAGTTGCACGACGGCCAAACCGAACGTGCCCAGCAAGAGCCCGAGACCGCCGAGGCTTTGAAAGGTGGAAAGATACGTATTCTGCACGGCGAGGAACGCGGTGAGGATTTGATCGGTGCGCTGCGCGTCGAAACCGAAATCGCCAAGGGCGCTCTCTAAAGTTTTCGTGACGGCCGCTTCGTGCTCCGGCGTGGTTTCGATGAGGAAGTAGCGATAGCCGCCGACTTCGGGAAAATGGCGCTTGAAGTGATCGTCGTGAATGACGAGGCTTCCTTGCAGGATGCTGTTGCTCAAGAGTCCGACGACGCGCATCCGCACGGTTTGATTCAAGCCGTTCTGCATGGAGAACGTGGCGCCGACGCCGGAGAGGTGCAGGCTGTAAATCGCCGTCGCTTGGTCGAGCACCACGGGGACTTCGTCCGGGAAGTCTTGGTAGGGAATCATTTCGCGGGCGTTGGAGTTGATCGCCGTTTTGCGACGCAGCATGAGCCAAGGGTTCGCGCGTTCGGCGTCGTTGTTGGCGTCGGTGCCGGCCCAGCTGAAGCCGCCACGTTCGACGAACTTGTCGCTCGCGCCGAGCACGCGCGGTTGTTCGGTTTGGTAGAGGTTCAAGCAACTCGCATCATCGCCGGCGCGGAAGCGAAACGGATAGGTCTTCGTGCCCGCCATTGCGGCGATGTCGGCGTCGGAAAGGTTCAAGTCGATCTGACCGGCTTCGGTGTTCAAGTCGGGCAGGATCGAAAGGTCGCTTTGTGCGACGAGCGCGAAGCCGCCGGTGCCGCTCGACTTTTCGAGGTAACTGCTCGGCGGCGCGAGGCGAAACGCACTGACACCGACGATGAGGAAAGCCGCCGAGGCGACGAGGCCGATCGTGAGCGTGCTCCGGCCGGGATTGCGCCCGGCGTTGCGAACGGCCAAGAGTGCGATGCGGCCCGGGCCGGGATTGACGAGCGACCCGAATCGAGCGGCGGCCAAGCGACGGCGCAAGAGCGTGAGCAAGCCGGTGAGCACCAGAGCCGCCGAGCCGAAGAAGGCGCCGACTTGGGCTTGGTCTTGGAGGGACATTGCCATGCCGGCCACGCACGCGGCCAGGGTGAGCGAACCCCATTGGAGAATCGCGCCCATCTGTAGGGAACGCCCTCTGTGGCGTTCCGCCGACGCGGCGACCGGCACGAGATCGCTCTCGGCCGCTTGGTTTGCCAGCAACCGCCGGACCGACAAACGCCGCAGCGAGCGGAGCGACCACCAAATGGCGACGAGCGACACAATGACGCCGGTGACGTAGCCGATGGCCAGGCTCTTGGGGGTGACGTAAAGCGTAAGGAACGGCACGGTGACGGCGTCGAGCCAGAGCGTACGCAGCCCGGCGAGCATGAGCCAAGCGTAGCCGACTCCGAGTGCCGTGCCGACGGCCGCACCGATCGCCGCGACGATGGTTCCCTCGACGAGCAGCAATCGCGAAACGCGCTTGAGCCCCAGCCCCAGGGCCAACATGAGACCGACTTCTGCTGCCCGTTGTTCCACGCCGAGCTTGAAGAGCAGCATCGTGAGCATCACGGCGGCGGCGATGATGAAGAAGCTGAACCCGAGGAAGAGCCCCTCAAACGGCGTGGTGCCGCTCGAGGCCTCGATCGCGCGGAGTCGAATCGGTTGGAACGCGAAGCCGAGCGAAGCGGGGTCGGGCTGGAACTTTGCCGAGAGCGACTCGACCGTGACGCCGCTCTGCGGGGCGATGCGAATCGACGTCAGGTCGCCAAACCGGCTTCCCCAGAGCTTCTTGCCGGTGGCGTAGGAGACGAAGGCTTTGGGAGTGGCGCGGTAGTCGTCCCAATACTTTTCGTCTTTTTCGCGAACGCGTTTGCCGTCGTAGGGGAACGGCGGATCCCAATCCCCCATTTTCAGCTTGTCGGTAACGCCGGGAAGTTCCGGCGTGAGGTCGGGGGTGAGGAACGGGTCGTCCTTCGGCTTCAGGTCTACGATCGCCTTGAGCTTGAACTTCGCTTCGGCCTCTTTGACTTCCGAGTGCGTACTCTCGGGCTGGAAATAAACAATGCGAATCTCGTCGCCGACCTTTGCGCCGAGATCTTCCGATGCCCAGCGGCTGAGCACGATTTCGTCGTCGTCGATTTTGCCGATTGCGGCACCGTCGGGCGTACGAAACGGCCCCAGCGGCAGGACGTCCGACATGTCGAGCGCCGCGATCGTGCTATAGGGAATCTCTTTCGCGTCGGCCGCGATCGTGTTTGCCAGATACGTGAAGACGAGTTGCGGCTTGTATTCTTTGTAGGTCGACAGCACAGCCGCTTCGAGCGCGGGATCGAAGAGCATGCGTTCGCTGGTGAGATTGAAATAGCCAGGCTTCGTTTGGGTCCACGCAAGGCCGTAGTCGCTGAGCTTGGGATGGAGAGCCTTCACCCAATTCTCATGAGATCGACGCAGGAGGTCGACGTCGTCGTAATCGTAGTCCTGACCTATTTTGCGGTAGTCGACGGCCAACAGCGCATTAGCGCGGCCGGTCTTGTCGAGGAACTTGTTCAGCGCGTTGAGAGTGAGATAGGCGTTCTTCGTGACTTGTTGATTCGGACGGAGACTGAAGGCCCCGAATTCGCGGGCCGGGAAGACAAACTTCACTTTCAATCGTGAAGTATTCGCTACAGTATCTGTTTTGCGGCCCAACGGGCTTTCTTCCGGAACATTTTGTACCGCAGGCAGTCGCACGATGACATCGTCGCCTGCTTTGACACTGAGTTCTTCCGCTAACGGCTCGTTAAGGAATATCTCATTGTCTTCAAGGGGCCAATGAACAGGCTTTACGATATATCCTTTCTGTAAACTAGGCATAAAGTCGCCAGGCGATACCAAGCCGATCAGCGTCACATGCGCCGCGTGCATTTTCGCGTTGGGAGCGGTGACGCTGCCGTCGAGGATCATGGCGGGCTCGACTTGGCCGAGTTCGTGCCCGTCGGCTCGGGCTTGCATGAGATCGTCGGCTAAGGCGGCACGGAAGAGCTTGTCGGAGACGAGTACCTCATCGAACGGGCCGAGCCGGCTGAGGGCCGTGTGCTTCAAGCTGCCGCGCATCGAGTCGCCGACGAGCAGTGCGCCGGTGAGTACCGCGGTGGCCGCGGCGGTGCCCAGCGCGACGGCGATGTGGATGCGGCGATGGTGCCGCAACGAATCGCGAATGAGACGGCCGGTGGTGAACGACTTTTCCATGCGTCTAGCTCTTAAGTCGTCTTGAGGTGGCCGTCGTCGAGTTCGAAGCGGCGCTCGAAGCGGGCCGCGAGTTCTAGGCTATGCGTGACCACGAGCAGCATCGTCCCTTCGTCGCGCTGGAGTTCCAGCAGCAGGTCGCCGATTTGCGTCGCGGTGGTCCGGTCGAGATTGCCGGTCGGTTCGTCCGCCAGCAGCAGCGCCGGCTTGTGGATCAACGCCCGGGCGATGGCCACGCGTTGCCGTTCGCCGCCGGAGATTTCCGCCGGCCGGTGGTCCATCCGGTCGCCGAGGCCGACCCGCTTAAGCAAGTCGCGGGCACGATCGGCTGCGGCGTTTGCGTCACCAGAAGCCTTCGCCGCCGGCGGATCGGCCAAGGTCGGCACCAGCACGTTTTCCAGCACGCTGCATTGCGGCAGCAAGTGATGGTCTTGGAACACGAAGCCCAGGCGGCGGTTGCGGAACGCGGCCAGTTCCTTTTCGCCGAGACCGAAAGGATCGACGCCGTCGAGCGTCACGCGGCCGGCGGTCGGCGAGTCGAGCGTGCCGATGATGTAGAGCAGCGTGCTTTTGCCGGAACCGCTCGGGCCGAGAATCGCGGCGTTCTGACCCGCGGCGAGCGCGAGCGAACAGCCGCGCAGTACCGACAGCGGCCGATCGCGCGTCGGGTATTCTTTCGTGACGTTGTCGACGGCGAGTTGCGTCATGGTGCGAGTCGTCGGTGGGGTGCGTTTCACGCGTTGACAAGCAACGCGGCTAAATGGACGTAGTCAAACGGGAACTTGCGTCGAATTGTATGCCGCGTTGCTTGTGCCGCCAACCGTGCGGCGGACTACATCGTTTTGCCGACCGCTTCCGCCACTTTGCGGCCGCGTTGCATGACGTCGGCGAATTGCGTGAGGCTCAACGTTTGGTAGCCGTCGCTCGCCGCGTGGGCCGGGTCGTGATGCACTTCCAGGATTAGGCCGTCGCAGCCTGCCGCGATCGACGCCAGCGTCATGCTCGGCACCATGTAGGTGTGGCCCGTCCCGTGGCTCGGGTCGACGACGATCGGCAGATGCGTCTTGGTTTGCAAGTACGGCACCGACGCGAGCGGCAGCGTGAAGCGAGTGTGCGTTTCAAACGTGCGGATGCCGCGCTCGCAGAGCATCACCTGCGAGTTGCCGCCATCGAGCACGTATTCCGCGGCAAGGAGGAACTCTTCCATCGTCGCGCTCGGGCCGCGCTTCAGCAGGACCGCGCGATCGGTTTTGCCGACCGCCTCCAAGAGCCGGTAGTTTTGCATGTTGCGAGCGCCGATCTGCAGCACGTCGGCGTATTCGGCCACGAGGCCGACGTCTTCGGTCGCGAGCACTTCGGTGACGATCGCCAGGCCGGTGGCTTCGCGGGCCTTGGCCAGCAGCTTCAGGCCGGCTTCTTTCAGACCTTGGAAGCTATAGGGGCTGGTGCGCGGCTTGTACGCTCCGCCGCGGAGGGCCGTCGCGCCGGCGGCTTTCACGCCGTGCGCGGCCTTGAGGATTTGCTCTTCGTTTTCGACCGAGCAAGGTCCGGCGATCACGCCGATTTGCTTGCCGCCGACCGAGAGGCTTCCCGCCGTGACGACGGACGTCTCCTTCTTCACTTCGCGGCTGGCGATCTTATACGGTGCAAGGATCGGCAGCACTTCGGCGACGCCGGGGCCCGCCTCGAGCGCTTCTTTCAGCCCATCGCGTTCGGGCCCGACGGCGGCGATGACGGTGCGTTCGACGCCGTACAACACGTGCGGCTTCATACCGAGCGATTCGACGAGGCGGACCGATTCTTGCAGGTCGGCATCGGCGACCTGGGGGAGCATGACGATGATCACGGGAACTCCTTCGGAGGAAGTTGCTGGTAGCTGGTAGCTAGTTGCTGGTGCGGAGAAGAAGAAACTAGAAACGAAAAAAGCCCCGAGAACTCAGGAGTCTTGCCGACTCGCGGGTTCTCGGGGCTGGTGTATCGTGTCGACAATGAAGTCGGACGGACGGCTACATACCTCCCACGACGCCGCGAACCGGCGGGGTAAAGTAAAACCAAAAGCGATAATACGCGAGGAAGTAGCGAGCCATGCAAGTATTGTGACGAGCCCTGAAACGAGAAGCAAGAGCGGCACGACAATTTTCGCTTCGTGAACTCCGCCGGCTTTCGGTCAGGATCATTTCTCGTCAATACCCCGTGGTGAGTCACGAGCAATTCGAATCAGCAAAACCACGAACATTGCGAATTCTACGACCCCGCCGAACATCATCAGCGGGACCAACGCTCCGAACGGACGCGGCAATTGTGCAAAGAAAACCAACGTCATGGCCAGCATAGCGTAGCCGATAAAAAGCAAGAACTTACACAAGTCCTTGCCTCTTTGATCGCCATGGCGTCCGGCTACTCGCCGAAAATAATGGATCAACGGCAGAACCTGGGCTGCGTTGATTATGGAACTCGCCGCTCGTACCATCGCGGCTGCCGGCACATTGCCGAGGGTGAGCAACGACATACGGACAAAAACTCCCAAGGCCTCAATGGCCATGCCCGCAGCGATCAACGAATTGCCGTAGCTGTCCCCCTTGCGAAGCAGCTTAAGCTTTCCCAAGAAGTAGAAGGCTTCGCCGACCATCATCAGGGACAGAACGGTTTGTAAGCGTCCTTGAGATTCGGAAGGCGTTAGTGATGTCCCGGACGAACTCAACCAAAAGTAGCCGGCGATCATCACGACAGCCATGATGCCCAGGCCGACGAGCATAATTCGCGCCCCGTCGCGGACGTTATTACGGTCCATCGGGGTTGCGCTTGGGGTAGGCGGACTCTCCGACGCCCCCTCATTGCCGATAATATTCACTGGTTGTGCCCATCAAAGGTTTTCGAGGCGCGCGACACCGGGAAAGTCGACGGTGTCTTCGAAGTGCGGCCAGATTAGCTGGCCTGCCGGCCAGATTCAAGCAATTCCACGCGCCGGCCGTCGGGGTCGGCGACGACTGCTTTCCGGCCGCGCGGGCTCGTGCGCGGGGCCGTGACGATCGAACCTCCGGCCGCCGTGACGCGCTCGAGCACCGCCGCGAGGTTCGGCACGGTGAAGCCGAGCCGCACGGCTTGCGTGTCGACGGAGCAGCTCGCCGGATAGAGTTCGATCACCAGCGGCGACGCGTCGGTTGCGATGCTTGCCAAGTGCTCCGGCCCTTGGCCGTGTCGCTCCGTGGTGAACGTGAAGCCGAGCGCTTCGTAGAAGGCCGCCGTCGCACGCAGTTCGGCGGCGCGGAGCACGAGCAAGTTGAGCGAAGGAGACACGTTGAGCGAAGGAGACACGTTGAGCGAAGGAGACACGTTGAGCGAAGGAGACACGTTGCTCGGCGACGACGAAACCGAATCGTCCGTCACGCGTTGGCCTTCGTGCGCATTCGTTCCCGGGCGCGCGTAAGCGTGGGGCCGATGCTGTTTTCCGGCATCCCCACCGCGGCGCTGATCTCTTGGTAGCTCAGCCCTTCCAAGTGATAGAGTCGTACGACCCGGGCTTCGCTGTCTTGCAGGCCGTCGAGCAAGCGATCGACTTCTTCGCGATTGCTCACGCGTTGCTCGTGCGAACCGTTTGTCGCAGGCTCCATCACGTTCGAATCGCTGCCGCCGAGCGACAGTCGACCGAGCGTCTTCTTCTGCAAGAGCTCGCGTACGGCGACGCGGCGCGCCACCACGGTGAGATAGGTCGAGAGGCTGCACTGTGCTCGGAAGTGCTTGAGCACGGCGAACTCGTCGCGCACGATCGACAGAAACACGTCCGCACAAAGGTCTTCGCGGTCTTGGGGCGAAAGCTTCATGCTCCGCGATTGGGCCGTATGGTTCACAACATGCGTGACCAGCCCAAGAAATCGGTCGACGAAATCCTCCCACGAGCCGGGCTTGCGAGCCAGGCAGCGGTCCAGCAGGTTTTTGTCGATCTCCGAGAGCGCCACGTGTTTACCTAGTGAACCACGGTGTCTGTCTAGCACTGCCTAGCGGGTAGCAACTCGAAGCGCACCGGCTACTTCAAGTTGCCCGAAGGTCACTTGCTAAAGCGCGATTGCAAACGATGAGAAACGAACCGGACGGGCATGGCGACCGATCGAAGCCGACCTGGATGGTAGACGCACGAGCGGTGCCGGCAGTTCATGATTTTCATTGTATTTGGGCGAAAAAATCAAAACAAGGCAGATTTGGTCTACGAATGCGCCAGGCACGGCAATAGGCCGGGTATTTGTCTGAAATCATCGTTAATTTCCTCGCAACTTTACGCCGCGTCGTCGTAGTAAGGCGGTTCGCACGTCCATCGGACACGGCCGAAGGAGTCGCGGCCCGCGTCCACGCTTAGCCGCCGTCATTCGCCTGCGGTCCACCTCCACGCAACCATTGCGGCCGAAGCGGCGCGCGTTGCATGGCAGCTTACGAGCCTCGGAGCATAGGGCCGGCATTAGCGTTGCTTATGCCGGGGCTGTACGTGGCGTAAGAAACGTCGCGCGCGGGTCGTTGGTGAAACGCGTTCTCATTTGCGGCCCTTTCGCGAGGATTTTCTCATGCTTTTTTTGCTCGTCGTCGATTCGATGTTCCATATCCGCTTGACGATAATGAGGGGCGTTTTTACGATTCGCTAGTCCTTCGACGAAGCCGCATTCCGCCGGTTTGCTTGACACGCTTGGTCGACGGATGTTGAATGCCCCTATGAGAAGCGCAACTGCTTCAGGAGAATAGCTGCCATGGCCCACGTTGTTTGCGAACCGTGTTTCGGATGCAAGTACACCGACTGCGTCGTCGTCTGTCCGGTCGAGTGCTTCTATGAAGGGGATAAGATCCTCTACATCCACGCCGAAGAATGCATCGACTGCGAAGCTTGCGTTCCGGAGTGCCCGGTCGAAGCCATCTTCCATCAAGACAACGTGCCGGAAGAATGGAAAGACTTCACCGCGCTGAACGCCGAAATGGCGCCGACCTGCCCTTCGATTACCGAAAAGAAGGCGCCGCTGAAGCAGGACTAGCTTCGGCTGCTTGCTTGCTGCTCGGGGCGAGCGTCGAGCCGTAAGGCCGACGTGTTTGGCGGCGTTGCGAAAACTACGACCAACGAAAGCGGAGTCGAAATCATTCGACTCCGCTTTTTTCATGCGCCGAACATGCGCGGAGCTCGCATTTTCATGCGCCGAACCGTCGAGATGCTGCGCGCTGCGCCCGGTTTGAAATTCCGCGAAGTGCGCACGCTCGACCAAATCGCGCACTTGGCAACGCCGCGCACCGGTCGCCCCGCGCCGCGCACGGCAAATGTCGTCGGTCGCCGCGCCGGAAATCGACGTAAGTCGTCGCACCGATCCGTGCCCCGTGCGTACAGCGCGGAGCGCGTCGTGCGCGGCCTTGTTGGTAAGCGCTCCGACGCGCACTCCCGACCCCCGGTAGTGCGCATTCCGTCGACTTAGTGCGCGGGACTTACGTCGATTCATCGGTGTGCTCCGTGTCCGGGGAAGTCGCGGTCGCGCGCTTTATCCTCCTCGGCCGTGTCGACCGGACGCGACGCGCCGTCGACTCCCGCGGCTTTCGCCGGCCCGCGTTGCGAACTCTTCCTTCCTTGCCGCACCTTCGGCCAATTCCTCGCAACGAGATCGGACCCGCTTCTCTGCACATCATCGACGTTGCGAACCGCCGCCCGAAGTTCTTGGCAGACGCGCGAGAGAGCTTCGCCGGGGCCGACTTCCCGTTTCAAGGCTTTCACCAGCATGTCGGCGAAGTCGCACATCATCGCCGACACGTCCTCGGTACGCCACAGGTCGGGCTTAGGACCGGCGTAGTATTCCGGCCGAATGCGCTGCAGCAGCCACGCCGCGGCCCGCCAATTCGTGGCGGCCGCCTCCCGCAGACGCTTCAGCGGCATGATTTCTCGCAATTGCTTCGCTTCGGTCAGCCGCTGGCGAAACGCCGGATCACGCAACTGCCGCTGCCGTACCGTGGCCTCCGTCGTGTCGCAGAGAAGCGCCGCCGACCGCACCGAAGTGCCGACGCTCACCATCGCACAGAGCCGCTCCTGCGTCGCCAAATCGAACTTCTTCCGCTTTTTCGCCATGGCCGTCTCTCCCGTTCTGTGAAGTGGGCATGAATCGCATCGGGCGCTCGAATTTCCGCCGGCGCGCCGACGCGAAAACAAACCCATCATCCAAGAACTGCCGGCCCAAAATCCAGGCGATTTTTGGCCGGCTGAGATTTTGTTTTCGTAGTGCGCGCCAAGACGCAAAGACGCCAAGAAGAAAGGGAGATGAGGGGGATCGGAGGGGATGTGGGAGATGAATTCTGGAGGCGAGCCGGAGCGTGAGCGACCGGAACTTGAGACTTCATTCAAATTGAGGCCGGCCAAAAACTGTGTTGACATCGCCGACGGAAACGCGAACGGCGTTTCACATCAAAGCCCAGGGTCGCTTTAGCGCACCCTGGGTGACACAATCACAACTCAATGATCTGTGGAACCCCGTCGGGGTTATACAGACGAGAAGCGAGTGTCGCCGACCCGGAGTGCGCTACGCGACTCCGGGCTCTGTAATGAAACCCCTGCGGGGTTTCGAAGCGTGCGGGCCTTTGCAATGTAGTAGGCACGCTCCGCGTGCCGTCGGTCGCGGCACCGCGTCGGGCAATCTTGTCCGTCGCAGGCGCATGACGTCGGACGATGCCGAAGACGGAGGAAAAGATGCGAACGACGAGGAGCGTACCGAAGAGCGTCAGACGCGAAACGGCCGTGCACGAGGCTCGGCGGAGTTGCGAGGCGACGTCGGTCGAAGTGGCGACGCGCTGATCGACGGCAGCGCGGCTCGGCGGCGGAAACTCCGTCGGATGTTCGATTGCCGGCGGGAGCGGAACTGAAAAACCTCCCGGGGGAGCGGAGGCAACTTCGTAGTGCGACACGGCGGGGCTCCTGCGTGGCGATAGGAGTCATATTCCGCCGCTCAGACGACGACGTCCACGCAAGTTGACGAGCGTAACAAACATGTAATTCGTGACTCCGGAAAGCAAACGAGCCGGAGCGACAACGTGTCGCACCGGCTCGGATGATTCGTCAAAATCGGAATTCGTCTTACTTCAGGTCGACCGACCAATACGCATGATCGAGGAAGCTCTTCCAGCTTTCGTACTTCGGGTTGCCGAGCTTTACGGCAAGCATCGGGCTGCGCTTCGGCTTCACGGGGACCTTGATCAAGTGCATGTGCGCCTGCTCGGGGGTACGGCCCCCCTTCTTCACGTTGCACTTCACGCAACAACAAACAATGTTGTCCCAAGTGGTTTCGCCCCCTTGGCTGCGCGGCGAAACGTGGTCGAGGCTCAACTCGCCGAGCGGGAACCGCTTGCCGCAATATTGGCAGCGGTTGCCGTCCCGCGCGAAGATGTTGCGCCGATTGAAGCGAATGGTTTGCTTCGGCATACGATCGTAGAACAAGAGCCGAATCACGCGCGGCACTTGGATCTCGAAGTTGACCGAGCGGATCCAATCTTGATGCGGTTCGCGCTCTTTGAATTGCGCGCGGAGATCGCTGATTTCGCGCCAAGAGGCGAAATCGTAATTGGCGTACTGGCCGTCTTCGATGTGGATGACTTCGGCCAACTCACGACAAAGCAGAGAGAACGCCCGCTTGACGCCGACCACATGTACGGCGAGGTACGTTCGATTCAAAACGAGAACGCTCGAACCTAACGATTCGCCGACCGCCCAACTCGTCATGCAGCTTCTCCCTCGATATGAAAATCGCGGCGTGCTACCAGGGCTCTGCGGAGCCTCTTTATTCTAGGCGAACTCCGTAAAAAATGCGAGCAGTTCCGAATCTACCAAGCGCCGGACGCGCAGATATTTTGACAAATCTGGAATCGGTAGCGGCGTCGGCAGCCCGGGATTTGGCGAAGACTCGTGCTTGACTTCAGTCGCCCGGCTGCTTGGATACTTACGAATCGCTCATGCAATTCAGGACAAAATAGAACGCAAACAGTTCGCGCTCGACACGCCGGCACCGCCGTTTTTCCGGTCTTATCACACGCCGCGTACGGGGCGTCGCAGGCATGAAGATGCAGGCTCGCGCACCGTGCGAAATTGCGCGTCAGGCAACGGCCGTGCGCTTGTCAAGCTTGATTCGCTTCTGAACTATCCGAATTCGCGCACGAATTCTCCGTTTGAGATTTTCGAACAACACGACTTGCTACGCTTCTAAAAGTGGTATTAGGATGAAACTCGTCGTGATGGCGCGTGCTTCGTTGTGGAAATGAAGCGCACGAGACGCTGCGGGAGGAAGCCGCGGGGCCTCGCGAATCGTGAAACGCGTCGGCGACGAAGCAGCATTTTTTGGCAATGCCCGAGCACCTCTCTCGGGCCGGCCAATGAGGGAGAGTCGTGCGATGATTCATTACTCGTGCGATATGTGCAAGCGTCCGATGGACCCCGAGAACGATCTGCGTTACGTCGTGAAGCTCGAGGTGTATGCGGCCTTCGATCCGCTCTCGTCGGACGACGCCGACGACGATCGCGATTGTCTTCAAGAGTTGCACGAAATCCTCGAACGCGTCGATGACGCCGCCGACGATGCGGTGGGAGACGACGTGTATCAACAACTCCGGTTCGACGTTTGCCCCGAATGTCGCCAGAAGCTGTTGAAGAATCCGCTGGGCCGGAAGCCCACCGAGAAGCACGACTTTAGCCGCAACTAAACGCGGCGATTCGCATCGCGGAACTCCGTAACAGGTTCCGTATTCCATGGGAGCTCGTCCTTATCGAGCGGCGCCGCGCTGGTATGGGCCCGCGGCGCTTGTCGCCGTGCTGCTGCTCGTCGGTTTTCGTTGGTGGTCGACTTTTCAGACCGCGACGCCTTCGCCGGGCCCGCCCCTTTTGAGCGCGGGAGAATACACCGCGGCACGCGCCGTCGACGGCGACACGCTCGAGCTCGTTTCCGGCGAGCGCATCCGGCTGCTCGGCGTCAACACGCCGGAGACCGTCGCTCCGAACAGGCCGGTCGAGCCGTGGGGACCCGAGGCCGCGGCGTTTTCGCAGGCGTTCGTTGCGGCTGGACCGGTGCGGCTCACGTTCGACCAAGAACGGCACGATCGGTACGGCAGGCATCTGGCCTACGCCTGGCGCGGCGATACGCTCCTCAACGAAGAACTCATTCGAGCCGGCCTTTCCGAGGCAGTGACGATCTTTCCGTATTCGCGCACGATGAAAGATCGCTTTCTCGCGGCGCAGCGACTGGCGAAAAGGGAACGCCGGGGGATTTGGTCGGATTTCCAGCAGTCGCCGCCGGCGGCGACTGTGAGCCCTTAGCTGTCGCACAGTTGCGCGCAACGCACGGAAACGCGCCAAAACGTGCCGCGCAGCTAGGCCATTCGTGCGCTCGGTCGCGGCAAGAAAAGTGTCATCGGGAAATCTTTGAATCCTCAAACAATTCGAACGTGGCGGCCGTATTATCGGAAAACGCGAGTCTGGCAGCGCGCCGAGCCCGTGGCCCCCTGCCGGCAGCAGCTCGTTTTCCGGAGATCGGTATAGCCTTTGCTGCTTTTAGATGGTTCCGGGTTGATAGCAGTTCTGAATGTTTTCGCCCCATAGCTAGACGGAGTTTCCTGTGGTTTCGACTTTGCAAAACTTGAACGTGTCTGCGGTCGAGCGTGGAGCGTCGGAAGGACCCGACCTGGACCTGCAGCGCCGCGTCGTTTCGTTCTTGGCCGACGCCAACATGCCCGGCCTGCGTCAGCTGCGCGTGGATGCCGTCGACGGCACCGTGACCCTTCGCGGTACGGTTCGCACCTATTACGAAAAGCAACTTTCGCAACAGCGCTGCAAGCGCGTGGCGGGCGTTGTTCGTATGGTCGACCAGATCGAAGTTTCGAACTAGCGCCGAGCACGGCGCGTTCGAACCCAGTCAATGAAAAGGGAACGCCGATTACGGCGTTCCCTTTTTTCGTTTGGTACGACGTAGCTCTACGGCAACTTGCCGAACAAGACCTTGCCGTGGCTCACCGTGGCGGCAATTTCCAGCGTGCGTGCGCCGGGAGCCCAGTGGAAGAGCGCCAAGTCGGCAAGATCGCCGGGACGCAAACCGCCGCACGGTGCGCCAATGAGGCGAGCAGGCGTGGTCGAGGCCATCGCTACGGCCGTCGCCAGACTGACCCCGGCGAAACGCATGACGTTGGCGATGCCGTATTGGATGGGTAGCGATGCCCCGGCGAGCAATTGATCTTGCCCGGCGATCACGAGCCGGCCGTCGGGCAGGATTTCGAGTTCCAAGCCGCTCGTCATCGTATAACGCCCGACCGGTTTGCCGGCCAAGCCGGAAACGTCGCTGACGAGGATCACGCGCTCGGGCGTCTTCGCGCGGACCATACTCTTCACCACTTCCGGCGGCAGGTGATGGCCGTCGACGATGAGACTCGCCGTGAGGCGATCTTCGGCGAGTTGATCCCAGAGATAATTCGGATGGCGACGGAGCATGCGATGGGCGCCGTTGCCGAGATGCGTACTAAGCTGCGCCCCGGCATCGACGGCGGCCCGGATGTGCGGTCCGTCTGCGCCCGTGTGACCGATCGCCACGCACACGCCCGAGGCCGTCGCACGGGCAATGAACTCGGCCGACTCGTCGAACTCGCAAGACATGGTGAGAATGCGAATGCGCCCGCCGGCCGCGGCTTGCAGGCGTTGGAAGCCGTCCCAGTCGGGCCGCTTGCAATGTTCCTTCGGGTGCGCCCCGCGCGGGCCGTCTTCCGTCGAGAAGAACGGACCTTCCAGATGGATGCCCGGCACGTAATGCGTTACCTCTGGCATCGTCTCGCAGGCCTGGTGAATTGCCGCGAGCCCGTGCGCGAGGCATTCGTAACTTTGCGTCGTGAGCGTGGGGCAGTAACCGGTGACGCCGAACGGATAGTGCTCGCGCGTCACTTGCGCGACCTGCTCCGGCGTGATCTCCAGCGAACTAAACTCTTGGCCTCCCCAGCCGTTGACCTGCACGTCGACGAAGCCGGGCGCAACCCACGGGAGCGCTGCGACGCGAGGGCCGAGCGCGGCGAGTTCGTCGGCCGTGAGCAAGGTGACCCGTTCGACACGGTCGCCGGCGATCTGGACACGGGCCACATCTTGGGTGTCGTAACGTCGAGCAAGGAATTCAAGCGGCATGGCGGGAGGGCTCGGTGGTGTGCCGGGCGTGGAAGCTAGAGCGGAGGTGAGCCAACGAAACGAGGCGCGGCGTCGTGTGACGCTGCGCCTCGATTACACCCTAGCCGGGGCCGTCGGGCAACCACTAGCTTGCGCGACGGCCGTGCCTACCGGCGGCGACTACCAGGAGTCGACGCCCAGGTAGTTGCGACGCGAATTCAGATAGACGCGCGAAGCCGGCACTTGGCCCCATAGGTACGGGTAGCGAGCGTACGGATTGAACGACGACATGTGCGGCGTCGTCGAGTACGACGGACGGTCGTGATACACGCCGTACCAAGCGGCGGCGGCCATCCGTGCACGACGCTGCTGCGCGGCTTCTTCCGCGTTGCGACGAACCTGCAGCGACGGATTGTTGTAGTCCTGACGCATTTGCTCGTAGAACCACATCTCGGGCGTCGGGTTGAGAGCGCCGAGCGAAAGCGGTACGTGTTGGGCAGCCGCGGTCGGTTCGGTAGGATCGGTGCTCGGGCCGACGTCGTCAATAACTGGCGCCTTCGGCTCGGTGCGGAGCGTGGCGCTGTTGCGCGACGACGGCACGGAGAGAGGAGCGGTACCTGAAGCGGAAGGAACGGCCCGACCGCTGTCGGCGGTGCGGTACGTCGGAGCGGACGGAGCTTGCAGCACGGCCCGCGGTTGTGCGACCGTCGGCACGCCGGTCTTGTAGCGATCGTCGGCCGAAGCCACGGCCGCGAACGAGCAGCAGAGAAGTAGCGCCGGCAGCGAGCGGATGAACACCTTCATAACTCCCCCGTGGACGACTTGCAAAAACGCCGCGACCCGCGGCGTGAATTGATCGATGGACGAAGACCGCTCCGGAGCGCTCGCGAACGATCGCCATGAGACGCGCTTCTATCGAAGAACATTCGGCCGGCCGACCGCGTGGGGATGAGTGAGTTTCCCGTTTACAACAAGGATGCCGGACCGGCACAGATAGCAGCCGGCAGCCGGCCGCCGCGAGACGGGCGCACGATTACGGGTGCCGGTGGCTGGAGCCGCGGCCGAAGCCCCAGTCGTGAAACTAGGCTACTAGGGCATCACTTCGTTCTGCCCCAGCCACCCGAGAATCGGGTTGAATGACTTGCGCGATTAGGCAATATCACGTTGGGCCGTGAGGAAGCCGCGATAGCGTCCGGCGTCCCCTTCGACGAGGAACACCACGATCCGAGACTCCTCGCGCCAAGCGCCGATCGCGACCCCGCCCGTGGTATCCGGCGTGTGCACCGGCTCCGCCGGAAGCGACGTGATGATCGGCGAACGGTGCGAACCGTCGGCGGCGACGACGTACATGACCGCGCGCTTCTCTTGCGGCGCCGCGAGTTCGTAGGCCACACCCGAGCGACCCAAGAATTGACCTTCAAGCATGCGCCAACGCGGGACGTCGCGCATTGCCACGATGGCCCGACTCAGCGGGTATTCGGCGGGCGGAGGTGTTTGGTTGACCGGAACCGCCGGCGATTTTAGGGCCTCGGGCGATCCGTAAAAGGCGAGCGCTTGCTGCAGCAGTTCGTCGTGCGTCAGTTCCGCGCGCTGCCGGCTTTGCCACCAGAAGAAGACCCCGAAGCCGGCGGCCGTCGTCGCCGCGGCCGAGCCGCAAGCGGCAAGCCAGCGGCGGCGGCTAAACGGTTCGCCCCGCGGCGAGGCATCGGGCGTGCGCGAGGCCGGAACCAACGTTGCGGCGGCCGGCGTGGTGACGCTTTCGTGTTCCCGAAGTTCCGCTTCTTGCTTGGCAACGGCCGCGAGCACGCGCTCCAACGAACCGACCGGAACGGGCACATCGGCAAACGCCTTGGCGACCGCCCCGTCGAAGGCCTGTGAACGTTCGAGGTATTCGCGCGCGGCGGCATTGCCGCGCAGCGCTTCAGGGCCGGCCGATCCGAGCAAGCCGGACGATCCCAAGCCGGCCAAGTCGTCGGCCAAAGTTGTGGGATCGGGGCGGCAAAGATCGGCGGCAAAAAAGAGCTTCGCGTCGGTCGGCGGGTTGCGGGGTTCCATCACGCTCAACGTTACTCACTTCAGGCGAACTTCTGCAATCGAAAGGTCGCTGGTTAAGGCAGCCCGCCAAAACTGCCGCGGTCACATCATCCAGACTACGATCACTCAGACTACGATCACTAAGCTTCAAACACCAACGTCTAAAACGTTGCCGTGGTTCGCACAGCCTTCTTGGGAGTTTCCGAAACGGCGTTCTCTTCCAGTTGCGGACCCAGCAGCTCGCGTAAGCGTCGCTTCGCGCGGGCCAGCCGGCTCATCACCGTGCCGATCGGAATCTCCAAACTCGTCGCAATGTCTCGATACGCCAAGCTCTCGAAGTAGAACATCGTCAGCACCTCGCGAGCCTCGGCCGGTAGTTGGTCGAGTGCCCTTTGCAGTTGCTCGCCGTCGACGATCGGCTCGATCGGCGGCAGCGCGGGGACTTCGTTCAGATCGAGCTCCAGGCTTTCCGCAGCCAGAGGCCGCTTCTTGCGACAATGCTTCCAAAAGCAATGCCGTAAGATCGACAGCAACCAGCCGCGGGCGGCGTCGGGCTCGCGCAGTTGTGCGAGGCCCCGATGAGCCGCGAGAAACGTTTGCTGCGTCAGGTCTTCGGCATCCGCCACGCCGCCGCATAGCCGGTAGGCGACGCGGTAGACGGAGTCGTGATGCTCCGCGACCAGACGCGTGATGTCCGCGTTCGAGCGGTCCAATGCAACGTTCCCCAATGAGATAGAGCCCCGACGCGGCCCCATTATTCCCGAATTACGATGAAACGCCTAGAAATATGTCAGAACAGACCGAATCTCTTTGCCAGCCGTTACAACCCCCGTGCCAGGGGGAAATAAAACGAATCGGACCCTAGTCATGGTTAGCCGGCATGCTTAGACTAGCGAGCTAAATAGCCTGGCTTACCGCATGAAGCGACGCCGGGTTATTTGCACGAAGAGTTATTCGTCGCGGCCCGAGAAAACTTGGGTCCGGCAGCCGCAAACTTCGGACACCGTTTGAAATTGCGGAGTTTTTTGCGGAAGGCGTGGAATAAATCCCCGGTCGTCGGGGACTACTTATACGGCCGACCGTTGCAGGATGGACCTGTGACGCTACGTCGGCCGGTGTGGTTGATCAGTTGAAAGGTATATGAATATGAAGAAGCTTGCTTTGCTGGCCCTGTTGATCTGCGTCGGTGTTGTTGGTTGCGAAGACAAGAAGCCTGGCACCGGCAGCGGTTCCGGCTCGGCCCCGACGGCCACGGCCACCAAGTAGTTCGGCTTAGCGTCGTCGTGACGCGTTGATTTGTTGCGAGCTTTCGGGTTCGCCGGATCAGTGTGGCCGACGATGCTATTGCTAAGAATGCGAAATAACGGCGGGCGGGTGATTCCTCGTGAATCGCCCGCCCGCTTGTTTTTGCGCTCGCGTTCTGTCTCTGTAGGGAACGCCCTCTGTGGCGTTCCGCCCGACGCGTCAATAATTACGCGGCCCGTTTGCGTGCGGGGCGCGGCGCCGCAGCCGGAGCAATCGGCGAAGCTTCGGCCGGAGCAGGTGACGCCGCGTCGGCAGGTGCCGAAGCTTTGCTCGCGGCAGCGCCGAGTTGGGCCAGCGCTTGTGCGGTGCGCTCTTCCAGTTCCCCCAAGAGTCGTAGCACTTCGTCCTGTCGCGACTCGAGATCGGCCAAAAGATCCGACTTATTGAATTCGGTCGACACGGGGCAAGTCCTGGGGCGAGGGCATGCGAAGCGTTGGGCTGCGGCGGCCCGACTAACTTCACCATCGGACGCCCCTGCCCGGCCAATCGAGCGTTTCTCAGGACGGGGCGAAACAGGGTTAAGCTGGGGCAAACCCGTAAAAAGTCCGGCTGCCGGCATAGTAGTCCGCCGCTCCGCGGCGGAAAACGACGCCGCGACGCCCTAAACGATGGCAAATACATACTTGCCGAACGCTCATTTCCGCCGCGGAGCGGCGGACTACTCTCGCTTTGCCCGAAGAGGTGGACATGGTTTTGCCGATGCGTTAAGCTGTTCGTTCGCTTTTGAGGTAACTCGCGTCTTTATAAGGTGTTGCACCGGCCAAGTTTCAACGTTGCCCGAACCGTTTGTGGCGATGGGATACGATCCGCGGCAAAGGAGGATTTGTGGTAAAGCTGACCGTTCGAGACAAAGAATCGATTCAGGAAGCAGTTCGTCGTTTTCGCAAGCTCGTGGAGCGTAGCGGCATCAAGAAAGAGATGCGTCGCAAAGAATATTATGAGAAGCCGAGCGAGACCCGCCGTCGCGCCCGCCTCCGTTCGGAACGCCGCGCTCGTCGCTCGTTCCTAGCCTAAAGTCGCCGACTCTGGCGCGTGAATCTAATGCTTAGCCCGGTCGGCCACGACCGGCATCGCCGGCGCAGCGCATATTGCTGCGCCGCGTGGTGGCTGCGGCTATGCGAAACGCCGGACTCCGTTGCGCGAGTTCTACTGCTTGCTGAGCGAGAACACCGGTAGCAAGAGCGCCAGTCCGATCGTGCCGACGATCACGCCCATCAAGCAAATCAAGATCGGCTCGATCATGCCGGTCGCCGTTTTGATCGACGACTCGACTTCTTGGTCGTAGTAGTTGCTCACCTTCTCGAGCACGCCGCCGAGCCGCGCCGTTTGTTCGCCGGCCGAGATCATTTGAATGATCGTCGGCGGAAAGAGATCGTTGCCGCGCAGCGATTCGCAGATCTCGTTGCCTTGCATGACCTGCTCATGCACGTGGAGCCAGAGCTTCTCGTACAGGTAGTTGTTGGAAACTTCCGCCGTGAGCTTAATGGCTTCCAGCACTTGAAGGCCGGAGTTGAGCATGGTGCCGAGCGTCCGCAGCGAGCGGCTGATCACGACCTTGCGGGCTACGTTGCCGACGATCGGCGCGTTGATGATGAAGCCGTCGATGGCTTGCCGACCCTGCGGGGTGCGCTTCGCATAGATGAAAGCGGCGATGGCGGCGGCGAGGCCCAGGAGCCACCAATGCCCGTGCGTCAGCAGTTGCTCGCTGATCGCCATGCTCCAGCGCGTCGGCGCTGGGAGCTTGATCCCCTTCTTTGCAAAGAGCGGCGTGAACTTCGGTAGAATGAACGTGAGTAGGAAGATCGTGACGCCGATCGCCACGGTCGCCATGACGGCCGGATAAGCGAGCGCGGCTTTCACCTTGCTCCGCATTTCCATCTCTTTGCGGAGGTATAAAGCGACCCGCTCCAGCATCTCGCTGAGCGTGCCGGTCGCCTCGCCCACTTTGATCATCGAGATGTAGGTTTTGTCGAAATATTTAGGATGCTGCGACAGGGCCGCGGAGAAGTCGCCGCCCGATTCCACGGCGGTGCGCATCTCGGTGAGGATGCGGCGCAACTTCAAGTTGGCTTCTTGCTCCAGAATGCCTTGCAGGGCCGCCGAGAGCGTGATACCGGTGTCGACCATGATGGCCAACTGGTTCGTCAGGTAGATGATGTCGGTGCGCTTGATTCCCGGCGCGAGAAAGCTGACGCCCGTGTCTTCGTCAATTTCGATGACCTGGAAGCCGTCGCGGCGGAGCTGCTGCACGGCGTCTTCCTGCGACGGCGCTTCCAGCACGCCGGCAAGTTCTTTGCCGAGCGCGTCGCGAGCCCGATATTGGAAGACGGCCGACATGGGTGAACTCTAAGACCGGCGATTAAGCCGTGGTTTGCGGAGCTGGCGGAGTAGTCGCCGGAGCGTGCGTTTCGCCGGTATCACGGATGTCGCCGGTGATGTGGAGAATCTCTTCAATCGTGGTAATCCCCTCGCGCACTTTGCGGAAGCCGTCTTGGCGGAGGGTGATCATCCCCTTAGCGAGCGCGGCGGCCTGCACCGAGGCGACGGTCGGGTTGTTGACGACGATGTCGCGAATGTCGTCGTCGAGAATCAAGAGTTCGTGGACGCCGATACGGCCGCTGTACCCGGTGTTGCGGCAATTCTTGCAGCCGACGCCGCGATGGAACTCGTCGATTGCAAAGCCCATCTTCTCGATCGCTTTGCGCACCGTGCGCGGCGGTTCGTAGGCGGCTTTGCACTTCGGGCAGATGCGGCGTACCAGGCGCTGGGCCAGCACCATATTGAGCGCCGCGCCGATTAGGTACGGTTCCACGCCCATGTTGATCATGCGCGTGATGGCCGAGCAGGCGTCGTTCGTGTGCAAGGTGGTGAGCACCGAGTGGCCCGTGAGCGCCGCTTGAATGGCGGTGCGAGCCGTTTCTTCGTCGCGCACTTCGCCGACCATGATGACGTCGGGGTCTTGTCGCAGGAGCGTGCGCAGGGCTTTGGAGAACGTGAGGCCGACCCGTTCTTGGATCTGGAACTGATTGATCAGCGGCAGGTTGTATTCGATCGGGTCTTCGACGGTGCAGACGTTGTTCTCCATCGAGCTAATGCTGTTGAGCATCGCGTAGAGCGTCGTCGATTTACCGCTACCGGTCGGGCCGGTGACCAAGCCGATGCCGTTGGGGGCTTTGATCATCTGCGACAGGCCGGCCAAGATGTCTTCCGAGAAGCCGAGGTCTTCGAGCACCAGCGACACGCTTCGCGTATCGAGCACGCGAATGACCGTCTTTTCGCCGCGTGCCATGGGGAACGTGCTGCAACGCAAGTCGATCTTGCGCCCGTCGAGCATCACATGAATGCGGCCGTCTTGCGGCAATCGGCGTTCGCTAATGTCGAGCCCGGCCATGATCTTGATACGGCTGGTCAGCGCGCTGAGAAGCGTCGTGGGGACTTCGAGCGACTTGTACAACCGGCCGTCGATGCGATAGCGGACCCGCACGCACTTTTCGGCGGGCTCGATATGGATATCGCTCGCCCCTTCCTTCACGGCGTTGTAGAGCACGTAGTTGACGAGGCGAATCACCGGCGACTGGCCGGCCACTTCCTCGATATCGCCGATGTCTTCGACCGCTTCTTCGATCAGCGTGACGTCGCCGGTCTTCGAATCTTCGATGATGTCGTCGATGACGAACACCTTCGAGTTCGGCAACGACGTGATCATCCGGCGAATGTCTTTCGCCGTCGCCACCACGGTTTGCACGCGGAGCTTCGTGAGCTTCTCGACTTCCTCGATGAGGAACAGGTTCGACGGTTCCGACATCGCCAGCGTGAGCACGCCGCGGATGGAGAACAGCGGCATCACGAGGTTGTTTTCAATGAACTCGCGCGGCAGGAGTTCGGCGACCTTCTGATCGCAGAGCCGGAGTTCTAGGCGGGCGAACGGCACGCCGAATTCCGAGGCGATGCATTCCGCGATTTGGTCTTCGCTGCAGGCCGCGATGTCGATCAGGATTTCGCCGAGCAGCTTCCCTCGGCCGTCTTTCTTCTGCTGCTCGAGGGCCGCGCGTAGGCCGTCTTCCGTCAGGTAGCCCTGCCGCACGAGCAAGTCGCCGAGCTTAATCGGGCCGGAGTTCGAAGGAAACGATGCGCTGGACATGCTGGTGACTCGTCAGGACTTGTGGGCCGCGGGCGCGTTAGCGGAAGCTCTTTACGGCGTCGATGACGCTGTCAAACACTTCCAACTGTTGGTCGAGACGGGTAATCTCCAGGATCTTGCGATTCACGGCGCTGTCGGTCGAAATCTTGAGGTCGCCGCCGAGAGCGCGTAGGTTTTCTTGGGCATTGACTAACGCCGTAAGACCGGCGCTGTCGATCTGCTCGACGTCGTCGATATCGAGGACGATTTGAATGCGCTCGACCGTGTGGAGGAAGTTCTCCAGCCGATCGGCCTGCTCGCGTCCCATGTCTTGCGGAGCATGCACTACCATGCAGTCGCCGAAGGTTTCCGTCGTTACGTTCATGTCACGCTCGCGGTGAGAGTGGTTTCGACGATGTGCAGGATTTCGCGCGGACTGAACGGCTTGGCCATCACGTCGAGCACGGCATAGTCGCGGCGCAGGTCTTCGAGCGGCAGCTCAAAGCCCTTGCCGGTAAGCATGAGAAACGGCACGAGGCACGTGGCTTCCTCCGATCGCAGCTTGCGAACCAGTTCGAGCCCTCCGAGTCGCGGCATTTGGCAATCGGAGATGATCATGTCGGGCAACTCGCGCTGAATCGAGTCGTAGGCGGCCTGCCCGTCGCCGCAACAGGTGACGCGGTAGCCGGCGCGCGTGAGTTTGATTTCCACGGCGCGGAGGATCGTCACGTCGTCGTCGCAAAGTAGGATGTGCTTCATCAGAGTCGTCGCGTTAGTTGGTGCGAGCTACGTGGGGAATCGAGATCGAGAAGGTGCTGCCGACGCCGAGCTTGCTGCGTACGGTAAGCTTGCCGCCGTGCACGTCTTCGGCGATGTGCTTGGCCAGAGCGAGCCCCAGTCCGGTGCCGGCGGCCATGTTCTTGTCTTTGTCCACGCGGTAGAACTTTTCGAAAATCAGGCGGCAGTCTTCTTCGCTCAGGCCGACCCCCGTGTCTTCCACTTCGATCAATAGTTCTTGATCGGCCAGCCGGCTGCGAAGCGTCACGCGGCCGCCATCGGGGGTGTATTTCACGGCGTTCGACAGGAGATTGATCGCCGCTTGCAGCAGCATGTCGCGGTCGACGAGCGCGCCGAGATACAGCGGGCTCAAGTCCGACACGAGCGTAATGTGCTTGGCTTCGGCCGCCGGTTGGGCCACTTGCGCGGCTTCCACGAGGATTTCGTTGATGCTGCGGCTCTGCTTGCTCACCTTCACCACGCCGGCCTCGATCCGCGCGATGTTGAGGAGGTTGTCGATGAGGCGTTGGAGGCGATCGGCTTGACCGTTGATGACCCCGAGGAATTCTTCCCGTTCGGCTTCGTCGGCGGCGTCGCCGTCGGCCAAGAGCTCGACGTAGGCCTTGATGCCGGCGAGCGGCGCTTTCATTTCATGGCTCGCCGAAGAAACAAATTCGGCGTGCTGCTTCTGCATCGAGCGTTGGGTAGTGATATCACGCAGCACGAGTACGGCGCCGGAATCTTGTGACACGTCGTTGGCCAAAGGAAGCTTGCCGGCCGAGGCGCGGTACCAGCGTTTATGGCCGGTTGCATCTTCGAGCTCGAGTTCTTCGTGACGCAGCGTCGCGGAGGTGCGACGGCGAACTTCGTGAATCATGTTAGTAAGCCGTTCGCAGCCGACGATCGGCGGCAGTCGCCGCTTGTCGGTCACCATCGGCCTCAGGCGAAGCAGCGATTCGGCGTCGCGATTGGCGAGGATGATTTCGTCGTACGCGTTCACCGCCAAGACCGGATCGCCGAGGTTCGAGAGCACCGATTCCATCCACTCGACTTGCGACGTGAGCCGCTGCAGGCGGATGTCGGCCGCCGCGCGAGCGTTTTCCAGCATCAATCGCCGGTCTTGGAAACTCGAGAAGTAGTCGAAGGTCTTTTTGAGCGGTTCTTCCCACACGGATCCGGCGGTGATGGCCGGCAGCGTATCGAGGCTCACCGCTGCTCCGCAGCCGGGTTCCCCGTATCGGAGAAGATGTTCGAGAAAACGTCGGGCAGCGAGATGTTCGCGACGATCACGCTCGACGACGAACATCTGCCAAGTCGCCGCTCCGAGCGTGATGCCGGCCACGATCGCGGCAAAAGTAACGGCGCCGTGTTGCTCCGCGGCGCGCAGTGCGAGCCAGCCGGTGCCGCACGTGACGCCGATCGCCAGCAAAAAGAAGCCGAGCGTGAGTTGCCTTAATAAGGTCATGGACGCAAACGATGCGAAGTTCCTCGCCTACCGTCGCCTCGACGCCTAAGGGGCGTCGTTCGGTAGCCGGAGCTCCGCAAAGTCGCTTAGCGTCGGGCGGCGTAGCGGCCGTCGAGCTGCGCGGCTTGCCGTAGATGCCACTGGGCCGAATCGGTTTTGCCGAGACGGTCCAGTACGGAGCCCAGCAAAAAGTAGGTCAGAGCTTGCGAGTTGTCCAAAGACAACGACTGTCGCAACGCCGCCTCAGCCTCTTGGTTATACCCCTGACGCAAGGCCGCCATTCCGTGAAGGCGATGAAGCCCCGCCGATTGAGGGAATTTGCGTGCTCCATCGCGCGCAATCGAACGAGCTAGTTCCGGTTGTTCCGATTGTAGCGCTTGCACCGCGGCGTCGGAGCGAATCCGAGAATTCTCCCCATCGGCGGCAAATGCGGCGTCGAAACTTGCACGGGCCGCATCCACTTGGTTCAGTTTGAGCTCCGCGACCCCACGCTCGAAGTACTGCTGCGAAGTAAGCTCGGCCGTGAGCACCTGTTTCACCTCTCGAGGAGCCGTTTCGATTTTCTCGACGAGCGAAAGTTCATTGGCTTCGAGGACGACCGGTGCGGCAGTCAGAACTTCCTCGTCGGAAATGGCGACGGTTGCGGACGCCTCACTCGCGACCGGCGCGACTTCTTGTAGTTCCGTATCGTAAGACGTCGGCACCGACGTCGCCGTACTTTGCATTTCGCCGCGCTCCAGCGCGTCGGCCCGTGCCAAGCACTCTGCGGCGCGCTCTTCGGCTCCGATGGCTTGATAGACCAATCCACAGGCCCGGCGGACCTGTGCATCGTCCGGATAGCGGATGACCATCCGTTCCATGCGATCGCGGGCCGCGGCATCTTTGCCGTTTTCGAGATCGATTTCCGCCTGCAAGATTCCCGCCTCGATGTGCCTCGGCTCCTTCGCGAGAAACTTGTTGAGCGCACGTTGGAAAGCCGGCGCGTCGGAGGTGGAGCGCGAAGCGAGCAATTGTGCGAACCCGGCGTCTCCCGAAGCGGCGACGATGGAAGCTTCGTCACTCTTCGCCGCCGTCGTTGCAAAAGGCGTCGGCGTCGTCGATGTTTCGTTAAGAACGACAGGCTGCGCGTCGTCAGTAGCCGTAGCTTCCGGCGTTGCAGCAATGATCGGAATGGCGCCTTCGGTCACCGCGCCATTGGCAAACTTAAAGGCCTCGGCGTACTTCGCTTCCGTCGGCGCTAGTTGCGAGGCAATTTGGAAGAAGTGCAGCGATTCCGAGAGCTGGTGATCGGCCTCGAGTGCGAGCGCTAGTTTGTAGGCGACTTCGGCATCCTGCGGATGCGCTTCCACGGCCTTGCGCAACGTGTCGACCGCTTCGGTCGGCCGATCGTTTTCCAAGTCGACGTCGGCCGACAGCAGCAGCGAGTTGCGATGCTTCGGATTGCGCGTGAGGATTTTGTCCAGCGCTTCGTTGCAGGCGACATAGTCCCCTTGTCGCCAAGAGGTTGCTGCGGCCTGGTATTGGGCGTCGTCGCGTTGGCGGTCGAAGTCTTTGACCGCTTGCTCGGCTCGATCCTTGCGCATCGGGTGAATGTTCGGCGCTCCCGGCATTTCGGGAATCTTCAGCTTCGCGGTGTTCCACTGCGCGCAGCCGGCGCAGAGCGCCAGCGACAGCGCACCAAGGGAACTCCAACGCCGTGCCCAGGTTCGACTATTTCTCATGGCGGAACACCTCCGGGCGGGCGGCGTCGAAACTTCGTCCCGGCACGCCGAGTTCGCGCGGATGATCGGGCTGCGGCGGCAGCGCTTCACGCCCGAGTTCGTCGAGCATCCACGGAGGCAAGTCGCCGTCGAGCACCGGTTGGCCGTCTTCGCCCATCACCGTCTCCACGGCCAAGCCTTGCGCCACCGGGGCCCCGTCTTGCGAGCCGAGTTCGTGCAACGTTCGCACCGCGTCGCGATTGAGCGGATCGTAATGCACGGCCAACCGAGCATTGCGAAGCGCGAGCACGCGGTTGCCTCGGGCGGCCGCAGCGCGGGCACGGTCGTTGTAATCGCGTGCCAAATGCGCCTTGCCGAGCGGGCTCATGCGGTGAAATTTGGCCGCTTCCATGTTCTTGGCGTCGGCTTGATAGAGAGCCCCTTCGGCGGCGTTGTCGGCGTCGTACACAATGCGCGGCGTCAGCAAGATCAAGATTTCCGTGCGCTCGACGTTTTCCGTCTTCGTGCGAAACAGCGGACCGACGCCCGGCAAGCTTCCCAACAGCGGAACCTGCGTGCTATTGGAGCGGAGGTTCTCGCGCATCAGGCCGCCGAGAATCACGGTGCAACCGTCGGGGCACATGACGTTCGTGGTAACTTCCGTCAGCGTTTTGTTCGGCAGCGTGAAGCCGCCGTTGACCACGACCTGACCTTCCGAAAGCTCCGGATGGACCTCGAGGCGGATCATGCCGTCGCTGGAGATAAACGGACGGAGCCGAAGTTGTGCGCCGACGTCCAGGAACTCGACGTTCTGTGTCGAAAAGTTCTGCGTCACCGTGGTGCTAATGTAGCCGAGCTTCTGGCCGATGAGGATTTCGGCCTTCTGCTTGTTCAAACACAGGAGTTTCGGGGAAGCGATGACATTGGCGTCGCCGACGGTTTCCAGAGCGTTGATGAACACGCCGAGGCTATCGTCGAGAAACGCGAATTTCAGGCCTCCCGTGTCGAAGGGGAATTGGCCGATAGCGGCGCCCGTGATCGGGTCGACGTTGCCGCCGCCGCCGAGCGGCGCTTGCCGCGGGGTCCCCCAGCCGAAGCGCACGTTGTTCTTATCGCGCAACACTTGGAAGTCGACGCCGAAGCTGTTCATGTCGTTCAGAATGACGCTGACGATCATGGCTTCGATCGAGACCTGCGCCGGCCGGCGATCGAGATCTTTGATCACCATGTCGATCTGAGTGAGCACGCTGTGGAAGTCCTGAACGACGACCGCATCCTGTTGCGACATGCTGTCGCCTCCGGCCGCGGTGTTGTCGACGGCAATCCCCTGCCCGGCCGGACTGGTCACGCTGATCTTGCCGGTTTGCGGGGTGAGCAGCGGCGTCAGCACCAGCGAAAGGTCTTTGGCGCTGATGTAGTTCGGGCGATATACCCGCGTGCCGATCGTGTCTTGGGCCCGTTCCATCGTCGCGAAGTCGGCCGTGGTGCCGATGTAGACGAAGCCGCCGTCGTAACGGGCCGTGAATCCCGTGGCTTTCAGAATCGCGTCAAGCGCTTCTTCCACGCCGACATGTTGCATATTGAGGCTGATCGTGCCGGTGACGCTGGCGCCGGCCAAAATGTTGAGACCGGCTTGCTCCGCCAGTTGTTCGAGCAGCACGCGCACGTCGACGTCGCGGGCGTTGATCGCCAAGTGCCCGTCTCCTTCCGAGGCGACGGCGCCCGGCATGTCGACGAGCTCCGCGGCCGGAGCCGGTGCGGTCGACGGTGCAAGTTCCGGAGCAGGCATCTCGCCGGCTTCTAGCTTTGCGGGAGCCGGTCCCTGCAACGCCGGCGGTTGTGCGGCGGGTGGTTGGGGGACGATCGGTGCCTGCACGAGGTTGTTCAGCGCGGGAGCTGCCGCAGGGGGAGCGAGTGCCGGACCTCCCGCAGTGGGCGCTTGTGCCGAGCCGGCATTGGCCCCTTGCATCTGCGTTTGCAGCATCTGCAGCGCCTTCGTGGTCTGCTCGTTTTGGCTGAGCACCTTCATCATCAGATCGACCGGCACTGTTTGCGAATTGCCGGGTTGCGCGATCGGCAGCCCCCCTTGATTGCGCAAGATGTTGCCGAGCGCTTCTTCGACGGCAGCGTCGAGATTGCCGCCGGAGGCCGGGGCTTGCGCCACGTAGAGCGGCTCGAACCCGGCGCGGGCTGCCGCTGCCGGCGATGGGCGTGAACCATCCGCCGCGATACGAGGCTGGATCGGACTCGGTTTCGGCAACGTCCGTTCGTAGTTGCTCGCCGAACGCGGCACATGCGCCACCGGAGCGGGCTTAGGGAGTTCCGCTTCGTTCGAAGGTCCGCTCGGTTGCACCGAGGCGGCAATTGCATCGGCCGTCGGGCGTGCGAGTTGCACGGCCAGCAGAATGCCGAGGGCCGCACACAAGCTTAAGCCAGCGAGGCGAAAGAGAATCTTCATACGTCGTCCCTGACGAATGCACGTTGCTCAGCCGACTGCGAAGCTTCGCGCTTCACAGCGCGTTCGCGGCGGCGGGTTCCAATCCATTGGTACCGACTGCTTCTGATTCTTGCTCAAGACTTTCGAGTTCCGACGAACTTTCCCGCGCGGCGGCCGCGCTTGTCTCCGCCGGCGGCATTTCTCCCGGCTTGGGAATGCGCAACTCGCGACGAGTTCCGTTCCAAACCAGCACGGCGCTGCGCGGCGTTACGCTTTCCAAGCGAATCTCCGACGTTCCCAACTTTCCGATCGCCGTGCCTGCGGTGAATGCCCGACCGTTGATCACGGCCTTGCGACCCCGCGGGCCGACCAGCGTGCTCGACAGTTCCAGCGGCATGTTTTGCCAAGCCGCCACGTCCCCCGCAGCTGCTTGCTCGTTCATTTGTTTCGCTGCTGCTTCCGCTCGTAATTCTTCCGCCGCCAGTTCCGCGGCCAGCAATTCCAGTTCTTCAGCCGTCGAATCGGCGGGAGCCGAAACCGACGCGGCGAACGGGTTACGCGCCATCTCGCCCGGCTTGGGCTTGCGAGGTGGGGCGCCGGTCATGTGAGAGTCGCTAATCAATCGTTCTGCCAGGAGTTTCCAGTCGATCGCAGGTGCGGCGGCTACAGGCTTCATCACGTCGGGCACGGCCGCGGCCGCCACAGGTGAGGCAGCGCCTGCTTTGCCCGGCTTCACTTTCGATTCGTCGTTCGGGAAGATCAGCGGTCCCCAAAACCAAGCACAGACCGCACAAAGCAGCAGCAGCATGCCCGCTTTTTTGGGGTTCTTCTGCAGGTCTCGTTGAAGTTGTTTCGCTAAACTTGCCACGCTTGCATGCCGGCATCGTCAGGTCACTCGCGACCCGTCGATTCCGGCTCCTCCTGTATCGGTAATTCGTAGACTCGACCTAATTGGAAATCTCAAATTTATCGGCAAAGATTGCCAGCCTTATCTCGCACTCGATAAGTTCCGCAGTTTCACGTCCCCCTTCGAGCTTCGCATGCTCAATCCAGATGCGATGCGGCATCGCCTCGATGGATGCTAGCAATGTTTGCACTTGATCGAACGTACCGCGGCAGCCGATGGTGACGGGCGTTCGTTCGAGTTCCGCCAAACTAATCTTGGCCTCGGGGCGAAACGCGGTGGTTATCGCGCCCGATTGCTTGACGTCTTGCGAGAGTTCTCCGAAGAGCCGACTCATGGCTGCGGCGTCGGCCGGCACGGCGCGAAACTTCGCTAGATACTCGCGCGCCGCGATCGCTTCGGCATCAAGGTTCTTCAGCCGCGTCGGGATCGTGGCCGCGGCCATCGCCGCCGTTTCTTTCAGCGCGATGTCGGCCCGCAGGTCGCGAATCTCGCGCATGCCGGGAAAGAAGACGAAGAACAAATAGGCGCCGATCGCGGCGGTCAGCGGCACGATTGCGGCCCAAGCGCCGCCAAGTAAGTTGGTTTTCATGGACCTGCTGCTCCTTGCGGCGCGAGCGAGAGGGCCGCATGAACAGGTTTCGCCGGCGGAGCGTCGAGCGACGGGCCGCCGGGCAGTCCGTAGGCCGGCCGTACTTTCACGACCGCCGTAAAGCGATCGCGTCGGACGGCAGGAGTTGCTTGTTCGACCGGGCCATTAGTCGGGGCGGCTTCGACGGCCGTTAGTTCGGCGGCGACGAACAGTCGCGATGCCAACAGCGCTTGCAAGTAAAGATGCAGCGATGTTTGGTCGTGCGTCGTCCCTTCAATATGGATGAGAATGTCTTCCTGCTCCGCTTGCGTCCGGAGGGTCGCGAGATCGGTCTCGACGGTCGGCTTCTTCGCTTCCGCCGAATCGGTGGACGCAGCGGCGGCCTCTCCGGTCGCAATCATGGGGCGCGGTACGGCCGTGATCTCGACCTTCGCCAGCACGACTTCCGGCGGAAGCGGCGCCACGAGTTCATCGATCAGACGCGACTTCGGCCAGGGGTGCCGCAAATGCGTAACCAGCGCGGCGTAGACGTTGAGCTTCGCGAGTTCTGCTTGCTTGTTCGCCAAGAGCGCCGATTGCGACTGTGCCGCGGCGTATTGCTTGTTGATGTTTTCGCTTTGCCGACGGACGTCGAGTTGCTTGAAGTGCAGCCCGCCGGCCGCTGCGGCGAAAGCGGCGACGAACAGCAGCGTGACGCCGAGGCGAAAGAACGACGTGTGACGCCGCTTCTTGGCCTGACGGTACCGTTCCGGTAAAAAGTCGATGGGTTTCATGGGTGCGTCGCCGCTTTATTCGTCGAAACGACGCATCGCCATACCGACGGCGACGTCCCATTGAGAGCGGCGACCCACGGTGGGGCCGGCGTTGTAGGCCCGAAACGGATCGCCAAGTTCGCACTTCAGATCAAGCCGTGCCGCGAGGCGCTCGACTAAATTTTGGGTCGCTTCGCCGCCGCCGAGTACCATCCGCACGAGCGGCTTGCCGCGAAACGTCACGCTGTGGTACCGAATGCAGAGCGACACCTCGTTCGCCAAACGGTCGACGACCGGGCGAATCGATTCGTTGACGCTGCGCGAGATCTCCGGATCTTGCAGTTCGGCCCGACGATCGCCGTTGTTGCGACGCAGCGCCCAGGCGGCGGGCATCTCCATACGCAAATGCTTGGCCACGGCTTCGTCGAAATGTCGGCCGCCGAGTTCGATGTATTTGATGAAGAGGATTTCATCCCCTTGCGCGATGATGACCGCCGTGCTCGTGTTGCCCACATGTACGACGATCGATCGCTGGTCGCGATCCTCATCGCGCCGGTATTGGGCCGAGTAGCAACGCAGTAAGGCCTGCGGCTCCGCTTCGACGGCCACGGGCTTCAGTCCGGCGTCGTCGAGCACCTTGAGGAAGCGATCGAGTTGCGGGCGGTGACAGCCGAGGACGATCACCTCACGGCGAATCGCGTCTCCTTGCCGCACGTCGGCCGCTTCGAGGAATCGCAGTTCGCTTTCGGGAATCGGGTAGGCAAAGCGGTCGCCGAGTTCGCGGAGAATGACCGGCTCGAGTTCGCCCGTCGACGGCTTCGTCACGCGAATGTTTTGGATGGCCAACTCGCGGGCTCCGAGGCAGACGATGGCGTCGCGCCCCGTGAACTTGCGCTCTTCGCGCGCTTCGACGAGAGCTTTGGTCCACGCTTGACAGAGCGCTTCGGTATCGGTCGCAGGTTCGCCCGGCAGGTCGCGCCGCACCGATTCGACGATGCGCGTGCGATCGCCGTTCATCTGCACCAACTTCACGGAGCGGCTGCCGAAGTCGATGGCGATCGGTCCCGCGCGTCGAAATGTAGGCCAAGCGACCATGGAGGAAGTTGTGAGTTGCGAGTTAGGAGTTATGAACTACGAACCGGTGACCGGAGTAACGGCCGTGACGTCGTCGACGTCGGGCAGGCCGGTCGTGGGGTTGAGGCGAATGGCGATGTGCCGTAGGCCGTCGCCCGCTCCGCTGGAGAGCCAAACGACCGTGGCGGCGGCTTGCGTCGTGGCGCCGAGCGGACCGAATTCAATCGTCGTGACCGCCGTCGGCGGCGATTCCGGCGCAACGACCCCTTCTATAAACGCGCTGGCGCCGAGTTGCGGCACGTCGTCCAGGTCGGTGTACTGCCGCGTTGCAGTATTGGCCGTGTTGCGAAAGATCGATGTCGGCAGCGTGTTAAGCGCAGCGTTGGTGCCGCTGTGTTCGAGATAGTAGCAGTTGTTCGACTTGTCAAACGTCAGCCGGTACTTGCTGTTGTTCGTAACTGCCAAATCGCGAGCGTGCATCAGGTCGGAGGCGACGATTTGCGCGAACGAATCCAACTGCGCGGCGACGTCGGGCTGAAAGAGAGGCGCCGCGGCGGCGGCCATAATGCCGATCACCGCGATCGAGATCATGATCTCGACCAACGTGTAACCGCATCGTTTCAGGCCGCCTCGAACGTTCATCGTTTATTTTTTCTTCAAGATGCCGACGTTGCCGCCGCCGGCGGGCGCGGGCGCCGGTCGATCGACCGTGACGCGGAGCACGCCGTTTTTCAGTAAGTTGTTCTGCTCTTTCAGTTCCTGATTGATCTCTTTCAGCAACTGAATCATTTCGCCTTGTTGGGCCACTGTGTTGGCGAACGGCTCGTGCGACGGTTTGGGTTGGGCTGAGCCGGTCTGATGGAAACCTAGCACGCAGACCAGCGCCGCAACGGCCGCCGTCGTCATTGCCGCCGCTAAAGAGGGAGAAGTACGCATAACCTGAGCCTCCGAGACGTTAGGGGAGTTCTTTGAATCGCAGCACCGACCAGCGCAAGCCGGTATCACCGTTAAGAACGTTATAAACCGGAGTGCCCGGAGTGAACCATTGCTGAATAGTTGCGGGCCCGGTCGCCGGGGCGATGGTGATCCGCGGCGTGTATTGCATGCTCCAAGCGTTGCAATAGGCCGGGAAGTAGCGAGTACCGTTGGAATCGAACTCCTGGTCGCCGAAAAACGACCAAATGAGCGACCACCAACTGCTGCCGACGTTGAACTCCGAGCGGTTGGCGAGATTCATCGTACGGCAAATGAGCCGGCCATTTAGGTCGAACTGAGTCGCTTGCGTTCCCGTCGGCGCGGAGAGCGTCGAGAATGTGACGACGGTGCCGCTAACGCTCGCCGAGGCTCCGGAGTTGATTTGTACGTCGTTGGAAGCGACGATCGCGGGCATTTGCACGATGGCGCTCGCGCCGTCGACATTGCGCATCGCGACGGGTTGGATGCTCACGCCGGTGCCGCTGATCTGTACCTTGCCGGTGCTGATAATCGTGCCGACGACTACGGCGTTATTGCCGAGTGTTACATCCCCTGCGCGGAAGAGCCCTGCGGGGTTTAAGCGAGGATCGGCTTGATAGGTCGTCGCGGAGATCGACGACGGTAAAGACGGCACCGTGTAGGTTTTGCCGCCCGGATAAAGCTGGTACGTGCTGAGAGTGCCGGGTGCGCTCCAGCCGCTCGTGGCCGCTCCGGAAGCATTGATCAGCGTGACGCCCAAATTGCTCGTAAACAGCGAGCGAATTGATGAAGATGTTGAATTTGTAGGCAAAGTGATGGGACCGTTAAACGGGCGCGCATCCGGATAGCCGTTGGTGCGCATGGCGTTGAGGTCGCTGAGGTAGCGGTTGCGGGCCCCGGTCGGCGAAGGATAAGTTTGGCTAAACGTGGAAAGGCTTCCTTGCAAGCGGACCGGGCCTTCGATGCGAAACGGAAGTTGCAGGTTCACGTCGTCCGTGTTCGTTTGATAAACCACGTAGTTCTGCATCGAAGCCCACGGGCTCGGGTTGTCTTGCAACCTACGCGGCACGAGTTTGACGACCGCTTCGATCTTGTACGTGGTCGTCGTCGTCGAGGCGTTCGGATCCACCGCATAGCCGGTCGACGTGATGGTGACGCGATAGGGCCAGTCGGCGGCGTCGGGACCGTCGGCGGTCGCCGCGGCGTCGCCCGTCGTGTAAAGCGCGGTGTACGATTGATAGGTGTTGATCGTGCCGGTGAGCGTCGAGTCGGCGCCGGCCCAGTTGCTCGACTGATTCATGCGGCGCAGCGCCGCGGAAAGGCCGGTCCAGGCGGCTTGGCGGGCCTCGCTACGGAGTTCGACGTTCGAAGAACTCCGCAGCGTCTCGGCCTGCGCACGTAAGAGAGCGTAGGAAACCGCCAAGGTCATGGCGATCATGCCGAGCACGAGCACGACGGCCACGCCCTGCCTTGAGCAAGTCGGCCGCGCGCATGCCGGCCGAAGTCGCGGCGCGGCATAGGCAAGGCAAAGCGGCATGTCGGGGGCCGGTGCTATCAAGGTTGCGCCCTTGGTTTACTTCGAGAGGTTGTAATAGTTTGTCGCCGAACCGAGAAACGGCAGGCCGATGGCCGTCGTGGGGAGCGTGCCGTCGGCCTTGTAGTCTTCGCTCACGAGTTGCAACTCGCTGCGAAGCCAGATCTGCCGCATGCCGCAAGAGCTACTGAACCAGCCTTGCGGCCAAGCGATGTCTTCCCACGCGAGCGAACCGCCGCGATACGAAGTCATTTCCGCGGCCGTGGGGTGCAGTTCACATTCAAAACGCACCGCCGCGCGGGTCGCATTCGAACCGCCTGCGCCGGTCGATGCGGTTCGCACGAGCGGCGTGAGCAAGGTCTTGATCGTCGTCGAAGCGGTCTTGATTGAGCTGATGAGTGTCCGGCCGGTCGTCGTGTTGAGCGAGGCGTCGTTGAGTTGGATTGTCCGTGTGTCTGTCGGCGCGGTGAACTCCATCAATCGCTTCGGATCGTTCGGATCGGGACCGATGATGACCAGCTCTTTCACGAGCGGCGGCCCGGCGGCATTGGTCGGAGTGCCCGTCGGGTGCCAGATGACGACGGTGTCGCAGTATCGATTGGAGTTCACCGTTTCATCAACCACGACGACGCCGGGATAGGTCTCCGTGGCATAGGCCTCGCCGACAAACCGCTGCAATCGATCGTGAACGACCCGGGCGTGCTGCACCGCAGCCGATCGACCGGAGTTGAAGTCGGAGGTTTGGCGCGTGGCCGAAGCGAGCACGGCGAGCGCGCCGACGAGGATCGTCGATACGGCCATGGCGAGCATCAGTTCGAGCAACGTGAGGCCGTGACGACGACGATGCGACGATCTTGCGTTAGTTGCCGGGTACATATGCCACCACCCGGGAAATATAAGCAAGTTCGCGAATCCGTCCGTCGGCCTGCGCTGCCGTGATCCGCACTTCGATCTTGCGATGGCTCGACGTGCCGCTGGTCAGCTTCGTTGCCAGGTTCGTGTCGTTCACGTAGAAGACGTCGACCTGCTGCCGCCAGCCGGTGAAGAAAGTGGAAGGTGCGCGGAAGGCGGCAAGTCGCGACCCTTGGCGACCGTTGTCGGTTCCCAGCGCGATGCCCCAGCGATCGGTAGGGACCGACGTGTTGACGCCGAGGTAGTCGTCGATGTCGTCGAACTCTTTGCGGGCACCGGCACTCGTTTCCGGGCTGCCGGGGCCGATGCCGGTGTCGTATTCCGTGCCCAGCGATTCGGCGTATTTCATGCCGCAGATTTCATCGAGCAGTTGCTGCGCCATGCCCTGGGCGATGGCGCGATCCACGGCGTCTTGCGAGGTGTTCGTCGTGGCGGCCATGTTGGCCATGAGGGTGCCGCCGACCAGTGCCAGGATCGCCATGGCCGTCATGGTTTCAATCAACGTGAAGCCGTGGCGCGACCTCGGCTCGCCGATGCGTGGGCGAACTCGCTCACCGTTGGTAAATAGTGTCGCTGGCAGCATTGGAAACTCCGCCGCGCCCGAGGGTGTTCGGTGCGTGAAGAAAAAAATGGCACGGCGAGGTCCCCTCAAGCATCATGCCTGTCCTCGCCGTGCCGTGTACCGGCTCCCCTCCCCAAGGTGCCGTTACAAGGCAAAGCTAGGTCGTCCACGGCCTGAGTCAAACGGCCTGGGCAAAAACCGCTCGTTCAACGGCACGTGAGCGGGGAGCGGCGCCAATCCGCGGAAGACGAAGCGAGAATAGACGGGTGTCGTCGGTGCGATCGTTACAACCAGTCGAGGCCGACGTCCCACCACAAGGCCGAGTGCGTGAGCGCGCCGGAACTGATGCGCTCCACGCCGGTCTCCGCCACGGCGCGCACCGTTTGCAAGTTGATGCCGCCGGAGGCTTCAAGCTCGACGTGGGGCGCTACGGCGTTGCGCTTGTATACCGCTTCTCGCAGTACCGTCGGCGGCATGTTGTCGAGCAGTACGACGTCGGGCCCTTCCGGCAGAATCTGATCGAGTTGCGCCAGCGTGTCGACTTCAATTTCGACGAGCATCGAGTCCCAAAACTCGCGCAGCGCCGGCTCGGCCGCGGCCCGTTCCGCGGTGAACGCTTTTGCTTTGCGCACGGCCTCGGCAGGCGTAGTGCGCGCGATGCCCAATTGTTCCAGACCTTGGGCCAGGTGATTGTCTTTGATGAGGATGCCGTCGAAGAGGCCGAGACGATGATTCGAGCCGCCTCCCATGCGCACGGCGTACTTTTCGATACGTCGCCAGCCGGGCATGGTTTTGCGCGTATCGTAAATCCTCACCCCTGTGCCTGCTACGGCATCCACATATTGCCGCGTGAGCGTGGCGATGCCGGAGAGCCGGCCGAGCAAGTTGAGCATCGGCCGCTCGGCGGTTAACAAGCTCCTTGCAGGTCCGGAAATTTCAGCGAGCTTGGTCCCCTTCGCAACGACGGACCCTTCTTCGACTAGCGGCGTCCACGTGATTCGTCGATCGTATTCCTCCAGCGCCAGCTTCGCCCCGGGCAGCCCTGCAACTACCCCCGCCGCGCGCGCCGCCACCACGGCCCGCGCCTCGGCGCCGTCGGCCACGAGAATCCCCGTGGTCCAATCGTGATGACGATCCAAATCTTCGCGCACCGCGAGCCGGAGCAACTGGCGTAAATCGTCCTCCAGGGCGGCGTCCCACATCACCGGTCGATAATCTTTACGTGCCACGGCGCGTGACGCCTCTCGCGATAGTTAACGAAGCAAACTCTCCGACGCTCAGGCCATTTCGTCGCCCGCCGCCGTTTCGGGTATCATAACGCATCGATCCCACGTCTGACGAGAACTCGCGTTTCCCCGTTTCGCTTCCGGCGCGCCTTCACGTATGAACCCCACTCCGAGCATTTGGCAACGGCTAGGCGACTACTTTCTCGTGCGCCGGGCCAATCAGACGATTATCGCTTTATGCGTCGTCGCGGTGTTGATTCTTGTGGCCGTGTGGTGGGTGCGCAACGGAGGCCTCGACGGAACCCTCGAAGAGCACGATCGCCCCGCTCCGCATGAATCTAAGACGACGTCGAAAACGGTCCCCGAGCGCAAGGCCGACTTTGTCGTCGACGTCAACCACGCGGAGGTCGCCGAGCTCGTCGAGTTGCCGGGAGTCGGGCAGGCGATCGCAGAACGAATCGTCGAGTACCGAAAACAAAATGGCCCGTTTCAGTCGGTCGACGATTTACGGGAAGTGACCGGCATCGGCCCGAAAACTTTGGAAGCCCTGCGTCCGCACGTGCGCGTGAAATAACGCAGCGTTCTCTCTTGCCGGACGCCGCCGCGAACGGATTCGCCCCTTTCCGCAAGTCGGCCGTTTCCCGTATGCTTACTGGTTGCGTCGGTCGGCGCCGGCGTCGTTAGGGAGCAGCGGGGATAATTCCCCGAAGGAGTCGTGCGTGCCGTTTGATCTCGTCAGTCCGTTTCCGCCGGCCGGCGACCAGCCGCAGGCCATCGAATCGCTCGTGGCAGGGCTCCGGGCGAACCGCCGTGAGCAGGTGCTCATGGGCGTCACCGGTTCCGGCAAGACGTTCACCATGGCGAACGTCATCCAGCAGGTCGATCGCCCCACACTGGTACTCTCGCACAATAAGACGCTGGCCGCCCAGCTCTACGGCGAGTTCAAGGAGTTTTTTCCGCATAACGCGGTGCACTACTTCGTCAGCTATTACGACTACTACCAGCCGGAAGCGTACATTCCGCAGCGCGATATTTACATCGAGAAAGACGCGTCGATCAATCAAGCGATCGACCGTTTGCGTTTGGCGGCCACGAGCGCGCTGGTGAGCCGTCGCGATACGATCATCGTTGCGAGCGTATCGAGCATCTACGGCCTCGGTTCGCCGGAAGATTACAAGGCGATGATGGTCTCGCTCGTGCGCGGCCAGCAGGTCGACCGCGACGAGATGCTCGCGAAGCTGGTCGAGATTCAGTACGAGCGCAACGACTATTCCTTCGAGCGTACGAAGTTTCGGGTCCGCGGTGATTGCGTCGAACTATGGCCCGCGTATGAAGAGTTTGCGTACCGTATCGAGTTTTGGGGAGATGAGGTCGAGTCGCTGTCGTACATCAATCCGACGACCGGCGAGACGATCCAGCCGCAGAACGAGCTCTTTATCTACCCGGCGAAACACTTCGTGTTGCCGGAAACGCGCATCGAGCAGGCGATCGACTCCATCAAGCAAGAGTTGGCCGACCGGCTCGAGAACCTTCGCAATGCCGGCAAGTTGCTCGAAGCGCAACGGCTGAATGCGCGGACGCGGTTCGACATCGAAATGATGATGGAAGTCGGCTACTGTCCCGGCATCGAGAACTATAGCCGTCCGCTCAGCGGCCGGCCGCCGGGGGCGTCTCCCGAAACGCTGTTCGACTATTTTCCGAGCGACTTCCTCCTCGTGGTCGACGAATCGCACGTCACCATTCCGCAAATCCGCGGGATGTTTGCCGGCGACCAAAGCCGGAAGACGACGCTCGTCGAGCATGGATTCCGACTGCCTAGCGCGCTGGATAACCGGCCGCTAAAGTTCAGCGAGTGGGAAACGAAGTGGAAGCAGGCCGTATACGTTTCCGCTACGCCGGGACCCTACGAACTGGAAAAGACCGGCGGCGAAGTGGTCGAACAAGTCATTCGCCCGACCGGCTTGCTCGATCCGGAAATTGAAGTGTTGCCGGCCCGCGGGCAGGTGCCGCACCTCTTGAGCGAAATCAAGCTGCGCTCGGCCGTCGGCGAACGTGTGCTCGTGACGACGCTCACCAAGCGACTAGCCGAAGACCTTTCGTATTATCTCACCGAGCAAGGCGTAAAGTGCAAATGGCTGCACAGCGAGCTCGATGCCTTCGAACGGGTTGAGCATCTGCGCGACCTGCGGGAAGGGCGCTTCGACGTCTTGGTCGGCGTGAACCTGTTGCGCGAAGGGCTCGACTTGCCGGAAGTGTCGATGGTGGCGATTCTCGATGCCGACAAGGAAGGCTTTCTGCGGAGCGAAACTTCCCTCATGCAGACCATCGGCCGGGCCGCGCGTAACGTCAACGCGAAGGTGCTGCTCTACGGCGACAAGGTGACGAACTCCATGCAGCGGGCCATTGAGGAAACGGGGCGACGTCGTAAGCTCCAACAGGAGTACAACGAGAAGCACGGCATTACGCCGGAGACCGTGCGCAAGGCGATCCGTCAGGGCATCGAATCGGTGGCGATGGCGCACGCCGAGGCGAATGCCGCAGTCGGCCGAACCGACGAAACGCAGTACATCACGGAGGAGTATCTCTCGGAGCTCGAAGCGGAGATGCTCGCTGCGGCCGATGCGCTCGAATTCGAACGAGCCGCGGGGATTCGCGACCGGATCGAAAAGATGAAGGGGCACATGGGCAAACCGGCGACCGTGGTCTCGGAGTCGTCGTCGGAAGGAAAAGGACGCCGCGGCAAAGGCAAAGGGGGCGGCGCAAAAATCCCGCGCCCGAAGCGCGGGTAGCTTGCGCCCTAATTCGCGGCCGAGTTCGACTCGGCGCGCCGACCTTGCGTCAGGAAGCGATTAGTACTTCCCCGACGTTTGCACCCAGCTGTCCCAGTTGTACGTCTGGTCGACGATCTGGCCGCCGACGGTCATGATGCTCCGTTGCAAACGGTAGCCGCTGTTGACGGCGAAGCCCTGCGGACGCGAGAACGCCGGGCCCATCGGCGCGCGATGCGCTTGTGGACCGATTTCCACCGGCTTAGCCGGGGCATGACTGTAATACGAGCGCTCGAAGATCGGGCTGCCGGCTTCGGCGCGGGGGGACGCGCCAAGCACGGCTGCAGCGGCCAAGGCCGCCGCGAGCAAAGTGCGTTTCATCGGAGGAGTCTCAAGTTGTCGCAATCAGGGGAGTTATCAATCCACGGCTTCGGGGAGGAAGCCGTTCAATCCAAATACAGTCGAATAAAACTCAGTCGAATAGTTGGGGGTTGGACGGTTTAGGCATTTCCGACGTCGGATGTTCAACGAGCAAGCTGCCCGTTTCAGGATCGTAGAAGTAGCGATGCAGCGGCGGGAGTTCGGGGAGCTGAATGCGATTCTTCTCGATCACTTCGCGGTTGAACTCTTCATAGGTTCGCGGCTTGCGGCCGTTGGCCAACTCGTAGTACTCCAGCGCTTTGGGAATTTGAAACTTGAAAACGACTTGGTCTTTCACGGTGAAGTACGCAGTGACCGGCGTCGTAACGATGTCGACGGAGTACTTGCCTTTGGCCGTGAGAGCCGAGTTCGCTTCTTCCCGCACCATGCCGGGCGCGGCGGTCTTCGTGGTCGTAATATGGTCCGGAATGTTGTTCGTGACGGGCGTGCTGTTGGTCGCCGGCGGCACCGGTCCTCCGGCCGCGACGCGCGGAGCAAACTGCGGAACCGCGGCCGGCGGCGTCTGTTCCGGATTGGGCGCCGCACCTCGCGTTTTTGCCGCAGGGGGTTCGCAGCCGCAAACCAGCGCTAACAGGACGATCGTGAAAGCAAACTTCGTTCGCATGGCTCCATCCCTTTGCAAAGCAAGGTACGGCCGCTGCGAACTCGGCGTATTGTTCAGGCGATTCGCAGCGGTCAGAGTTGGAATTTCCAGCTCATCATCTGCGAAAAGTATTTGTGTTTCGTTAGATCAAAATCTAAAGGTGTTACGGTGACGTCCCCCTTCGACAAGGCGGTGAGATCGGTTTCCGTTTCACCCGGCTGCGGCGGCGGATCGTTCGTGGCCCAGTAGTACGCGCGGCCGCGGGGATCGATTCGTTTTTCGTAAGCCTCGCCGTAACGATCGAGCCCCATCGGCACGATCTTCACTTCCGGCGTTCCGACGAGGGCCGCGGTCGGGATGTTCACATTGAACAACTGCGGCTCCGGCCCCTTCTGTTCCAGAATTTGCAGGATTACCTTCCGCGCCAATACCGCTGCCTTCGAGAATTCCGCATGTTCCGTGTATTCCAGACTTACAGCCACGCTCGTTAGGCCGAAGAATGCCCCCTCGATGGCGGCGGCGACCGTGCCGGAGTAAAGCACGTTGATCCCGGCGTTTAGCCCGCCGTTGATGCCGCTGACGACCAAATCAGGCTTGCGCGGGCAGAATTCAAAGAGGCCGAGCTTCACGCAATCGGCCGGACTCCCTTCGACGGCCCAGCCCCGCGGCTTGTCGTTTTCGAACTCTTCCCGGACCACGATCGGGCTTAAAAACGTCACGGAGTGCCCTACCCCGCTCTGCTCGACGGCCGGAGAAACTACGCAAACGTCGGCAATCTGCCGCAATTCCTTCTCCAGGGCGCGAATTCCGGGGGCGTAAATGCCGTCGTCGTTGGTCAGCAGGATAAGCACGAGAAGTCCGTGGGGTAAGCGTGGCGGCCGGCGGCCGATGGGTTCCGAACCGTATCGTACTTATGCACTTACGTAGCGGCAATTGGCTGCGACGGGCCGCTAGCCCACGGGGGCGGCGAATTCTATAATCCCGGTTTGGTTCCCGTCGCCTTGTTTCAAGCCGACGGGTTCTTTGTTTTCAGGGAAGAACGACCCATGGCAGCCGGTACCGTCGAGAAAGTTCCCGCCGTGTCGCGATTAGTAGATGAGAAAGTCGTCGTCCTCGACTTTGGTTCGCAATACGCGCAACTCATTGCCCGCCGCGTTCGCGAGCAAAACGTCTTCTGCGAGATCGTGCGGCACGACATCACGGCCGACCGGTTGCGCGAGATCAACCCCAAGGGAATCATTCTCTCCGGCGGACCGTCGAGCGTTTACGAGAAGGGTGCGCCGAAGTGCGACGCCGGACTCTTCCAACTCGGCATTCCGGTGCTCGGCATCTGCTACGGCATGCAACTCGCCTGCGAATCGCTCGGCGGCAAAGTCGAAAGTGCTCCGGCCCGGGAGTATGGTCGAGCGCAAATTCGCGTGACCAACGCGGCGAGCGAACTCTTCGCCGGCGTGCCGGGCGAGATCGAAGTCTGGATGAGCCACGGCGATCAGGTGGCGCGCGTGGCCGGCGACTTCCAACCGTTGGCGGCCACGGGGACTTGCCCCATCGCGGCCGTGCGGCATTCGACATTGCCGTTCTACGGTTTGCAGTTTCATCCGGAAGTGACGCACACGCCGCTCGGCAAACAGATTCTCGGCAACTTCCTCAAACGCATCTGCGGCTGCCGCGGCACTTGGAAGATCGAAGACTTCGCCAAGGAAACCATCGAACGGCTCCGCGAGAAGATCGGCGATAAGCGCGTCATCTGCGGGCTTTCCGGCGGCGTCGATTCGTCGGTGGTCGCGGCTTTATTGTCGCGCGCGATCGGCGAACAGCTTTCTTGCATCCTCGTCGATAACGGATTGCTCCGTAAGAACGAAGAGGCGGCTGTGGTTCGCGAGTTCTCCGGCCACTTCAAGACCGACCTGCACGTTGTGAAGGCCGAAGATCGCTTTCTTGACCGGCTCGCGGGAATCACCGACCCCCAAGAAAAGCGTCGCCGCATCGGGCACATGTTTATTGATTGCTTTGGTGACGAAGCGGCGAAGATCAAGGACGCCGTGTTTCTCGCCCAGGGAACGCTCTACCCCGACGTGATCGAAAGCGGCGCCGCCGCCGACGGCCCGGCCGCCACGATTAAGCTGCATCACAACGTCGGCGGCTTGCCCGAAGACCTGCAGTTTCAGCTCGTCGAGCCGCTACGCGATCTGTTTAAAGACGAAGTCCGTGCCCTGGGCTTGGAACTTGGGTTGCCGGAAGAGATTGTCTGGCGTCATCCGTTTCCGGGGCCCGGCCTTGCGGTGCGCTGCCTCGGGGAAATTACCCGCCCACGGTTGGAAAAGCTTCGCGATGCCGATGCGATCGTCGTCGGCGAAATCAAGGCGGCGGGGCTCTATCGGGAAACGTCGCAGGCGTTCGCCGTGTTGCTGCCGGTGCAAAGCGTCGGCGTCATGGGTGACGCCCGCACGTACGAAGAAGCGATCGCCGTTCGTTGCGTGAACACGGAAGACTTCATGACGGCCGACTGGAGCCGACTCCCCTTCGATTTGTTGGCCCGCATCTCGACGCGGATCATCAACGAAGTGAAGGGGGTCAATCGCGTGGTCTACGACATCAGTTCGAAGCCGCCGGCGACGATCGAGTGGGAATAATATCCACGTAGCCGCGTAGATTGTCTCCGCGAGAATGGGGACACGCGGAGACGAACTCCGCGGCTAAATGGCGAGTGCAAAAAAAAGCGCGAGCCGCAAACGTTTCCGTTCACGGCTCGCGCCTGGTCGACGTTTCGCGGTTGCCCGGTCCTTCCCCCGAAGCCGTGCAGTGCGAAAGCGTCCGAGTTCGAATTGTGCGTTTAGAACTGGAATTGCAGTCCTGTATTGAGCCCATGCAGGATGATGCTGCCGGACGAGTTGATCTGCGCCATGTCTGGTAGCGACGTAAACGTTCGAGCTACTTGGTCGTCGGCATTCGCCACTCCGGTGATTCCCACCGCGCGGTAGCTGGCAAAAATGCTGCAGCAGTTGAAGATCTGATACGCTGCTCCCAGTTCGATTTGGCCCAGCAGCGCGACGTCGGTCTTCGTCGAATGCAGATCGATGACCATGCACAGGTCTTGTTGCTGGCTGAGCACGTTCGCGAAGATGCCCGCTCGCGGGACGGCGAAGAACCGCAACCGTTGACCGATGTACGCTTGGAGCCGGCCGCCGACTTGCCAGCCGATCAGGTTGTTGTTCAAGCGAATGTGATACCAGCTCTGCGTAGCGTCGTTCATATCGGCGAACTCGGCGCCGGCCGCCACGGCTCCGTATTCAAACGTATCGCGATAGCGGAACCAGCGAAAGCCGCTGAAGAACGCCATGCCGTAGCGTCCTGCGGGGTCGACGTTCGCCGCTTGCTGCCAAAGGTTGATCTCGACATTCTGGAAATCATTGGATCGCGAGATCCGCTGCTCGTGTGAGTTGTTGTAGATGTCGCTAAGCGGCGAGCCTTGGTAGAACACGTTCTGCATGTCGAGCCGTGAGCTGATGTCGTTGGCATCACTGCGCACCGCCATCGACGAGCCCGAGGGATCGAGATACCAGTAGTCCCCTTCGAGTGCCCAACTGCTGCCGATCATACGGCCCATGCGGAGCTCAAAGCCCCCCTTCCAATCGAAGCCGGCCTGCTCGGAATTGAGCACGCTCGTCTGCGGGGCGGCATTCATGTAGGCGACGCCGACGTTGTTCGGCGCATCCCGGGTCATGTAGAGACCCGAGAGAGAAGCAAACCAGGGGCCGCAGTTGGGACAAGCGGCTCCCATGCCCGACATGCCGGGATCTTGAAACCAGTTCGACGTTGCCGAGGCGGCCCCTTCGTCGAACATGCCGTCGTAAACCGCGCCAGAGATGCCGGGATCGGCGTACGGCGCAGGACCCGCGGCAGGAGCGCCGGGGTACGCACTCTGCGGGCCGGCGAAGGCGCCGGGATCGGCGACGGGGGAACGCCACATCGATGATTGAGGACCGCCGGGCATAGTGCCTTGCATGGTGCCGGACGGAACCATTTCTTGTGTCATCGTTCCCTGGCCGGTGAAGCCGGGCGACATGGTCGCGGGATAGTTCATACCCGGCACTACTTGCGAAGCCGCAGGAGCACCGTAGGATCCGCTAAATCCCGGCGAGGTCGTCATCGGAACGCCGGGTTGTGCGGACGTAAATGAAGCACTGCCCGGTTTCGGCGGCGCAAGCGTAGGCTGGTTGGCCGCCGTGAGCAGCGCGGCATGATAGCCTGCGCCTGTTGTCGGCGCGATGTGTGCTGCGGTCGCGGCCTGCGGTGCATTGGGAGCACCCCACGCACCTGCCGCAGCCGGAAATCCTGCCGCGGGAGAAGCGTTCCCCTGAACAAACGAGCGCGGGTTCCGCCAAGTTACCGATTGCACGCCGTTCAGCGGCGAGACGGTCCGGTAAGTCTTCGACGCGGTCGGATCGCCCGCGGTATTCGGTGTCGACGGCGTTGGAGCCGCAGTTTGCTGCGGGAGATAGGCGGGCGCCGCTTGACGTGTTGGAAAACGCAGCGGCATCGAGGGGGGTGTTGCCGCGTTTGGAGCAACAGCGGTGACGGCAGGAGCAATTGCGGCGGGTGCTGCGGGTGCGGCGTAGGCGACGTTCGCCGTCGCATAAGGATTGACGAGACCGGCATTTCCCGTGGCCTGGCTCGCGACTTGTGCATAGTAGCTTCCGCGCGGAGCCGCCGGGTTCGCGGCGGGATAACCCCCGGCGAACTGTTGCGCTATTGCGGAGCTTGCCATCAAGCAAACTGCCGGCGCACTCAACCAGCGTTGGATACTAACTCGCATGCACACGCTCCCCCGAAACAATCGCATCCGACCCCATTACGCAAATTCCGGCCTGCTTGCTCTTGTCATCTCGCGGTTAGCGGAGGACATGAAACCATTTCGGCTTCTTCGTAGTTCCGTCGTCCTTCACGGCTCCCGCAAACGAGACCTGCACTTTCCGCTTCTCGATCGGGATGGGAGTCGTCGTCGCAAACGTGCCGACGTTCCCGGCCTCATCACGTACGTCGATCTTGAGATACGCTTGGTCAGGTCCGTGCGGCGAGAACTCACAAACGTGCGAACCGGTCGACGGGATACCTTCCGCGAGCGGTAGCCAAGGACCTTGTGGGCCGGCGGAGTAAGACAACGTCACCGCCTGCGGCCCGAGATGTTCTTCTTGTGCTTCCCAATTGATTTTGAGCCGACAGGGACGATTCTGTTCGTCGGGTTCCGCGGTCGTGAGTCGCACGAGCGGAGCGGCGAGATCGACGCCGACGCGGATTTCGGGGGCGTCGCCGGGCTGCGGCGGCGTTCCCTTGAGTCCGCCGGCCGCTTCGACGACGATCGCAAAGCCGTACATGCCTGCGGCATCGACGTTTACCGAACAAGGAGTCTGTCGATCTTCGTCGGTTCCCAACAAGACCCAGGAGCGTCCGTCGTCGCGCGTGCCCCAGACCTCGACTCTGGTGACGTTGGCGGCGGCCGCACGCTGCACGTCATAGTCGAGCTCGAAGGAAGGAGAATTGACCATCAACGGCTTTGCAGGATCGCGTACCGACATCGGCGGCGCAATGCCCGCGACGTTGGGCACGGTCGTGTTCGAGGGAATCGCGGGCGTTGCGATTTTCGGGATCGCGCCCTGGGCGAGCGTCGTCAGAGGGATCTCTTGCGTGGCCACGTTCCCGGCGGCGTCGCGTGCTTCGGCGCGAAGCACGACTTGGCGATCGGTTACGATCGGCCGCCATTGAAATTCGCCCGAGCCTGAGTGTTTGTCGAGTTGCCGTTTGGTGCGTGCGGCTTCGACTTCGCGCGGCGGCTCGGCGGGGCCGTTGCCTGCGAGTTGGTAAGTGATTTTGAGAGGCTCGGCGGCCAGCTGAGCGTCGTCGGTCTTCCAACGGATGCTCAGGGTGCCGTCGGGCGCCGGTTCGGCGACGACGTCGAGCTTCGGCGGCGTCGTGTCGACGATCACGCGGAGTTCCGCCGACGGTCGTTCCGTGGTCAAGGATTCGGCCGTGGTACCGTCGGTGCGAACGACGAACCAGTATTCACCCTCGACCGCGGCGCGAAAATCGAAGCTTTCGACAGGAGCCTGCGCGCGGCCGAACAGCTTCCACGATTTTCCTTGGTCTGTCGAAACGAAGAGTCGCGCCTCGGCCGTTTGCCCCGTCTCGGCTTCGAGCTCGAACGGAATGGCGAAAGCCGTCTCTCGCGTTACTAGCGCCTCCGACTGCTGCGCGTTCGCAGCCGGCGCGAATGTAGCGCAGGTAAGCAACGTCGGAATAGCGAGCAGGCGATGGAAAGTACGACGGCGCATGGATCCGGCCTCGAGAACGGCGAGAAGACTCGTCTGTCGTTGGTATCGGATGCGTCGAGCGTGAGGCTTGAGTAAACTCTACCGCCTTTAACGGTCGTGCAGTCGAGCACGTATCCTCGGTATGTCCTCTTCTCCACGCGTGCATGCAACAAGCGTTGCGTTACCGCATCACCTTATTCTCCGCAGATGGCCCTCGATAGATTCCGCGTTCTCGTTTTGAGAAGTTGGAAACGATTGCCGGCTAACGTTTTACGCGCGGCTCGTATGCGTCGAACGAGCCGCCGCAGTGCTTGCGGCACAAGCAGTGCGTTGTAGTTCCATCACTACGGGACGAGCGGTGCGTGAGAGACACCGAGCGAACGACCCCGTGTTTACAACATCACTAATGAACGGGGAGACGCTGAGATGAAGGCGACCATTATCCGCTTGTGGAACGAAGAATGTGGCGCCGTGGTTTCCGCGGAAATCATGCTGGCTGCGACGATCCTTGTGCTCGGCGTCATCGTCGGCTTAAAGAGCGTTCGTGACAGCGTCGTGACCGAACTCGCCGACGTCGGTCAGGCCTTTGCCAACATCAACCAATCGTATTGCTATAGCGGCACGACCGGGCATGCCGCCTCGTCCGGCGGCGGGCATTTTCAAGATCAGACCGATTTCTGCGACAACGGCTCGGATTCCGGCAGCCAATCGAAGTGCGTGAACGTCGCGGCTTGGTCGGGCGGCGAAGGACAGTAGCCTGCGAGGCCATCGGTGGTAATGCCTCACCGACGGCAAACGAACCAACGTAATCAGAACGAAGCACGACGGCCTGCGAATCGCAAGATTCGCAGGCCGCTCCTATTGAATCGCCGTAGGGAGATGTAGGCAATGCGCGCATTGGCGGCGGCCTGCGAATGCGGAGGGAAGAAACATGATGGAAATGCGGCGAATCTGCGGCAATCCGCGACAGTGGGCAATTAACGCCCTAGCCCAAACGGATTAATCGGCATGGGTGTGCCGGCTGTTGCGGTCGTGAAATCAGGCCCCGCCGTCAAATCCCCTTCAATTTCCAATCAGTCCGTGTCGAAACTAGTGATACCCGAGACGGAATATCGGGCTTGCGCCGATTCTTCGCTTTGCTCTCACTTTAAGGAGAGCGTGTGGTGAAGCAATTGGGGCAAGCCGAATCCGGCCTGTCGGCGCGATCGTTCTGACGTGTTTTTTTAACAAACACAGCGGTGGATTCATGAGCGTTTTCAAGTGGAGTCAATCGCTTCGGTCAAAGCCTGCGGCTTTGTTGCGGCGAGCGACTTGCTATGGGCTGGTGGCGGCGCTCGGCTTCACAACAGCCGCAGAAGCGCAAATGCCGGGCGTCGGCGTGCCGGGAGTCGGCGTGCCCACGTACAACTGGCCACGGCCGGCCGAGCAAGCACCGAACGTGCCTGAAGGCTACATTTCGGCGTCGACAGATTACGATCCGGCGTCGCAGCCCGATGCCGTGAAGTATCGCAACCTGCCGCAACGTCCGGAAGATATGCAGCCGGCCGTGCGAGAACGCTTCGACACGAATATCGCATCCGTGCAAGAGCCTGACATCCGGCTCGACCTGATTCAACATCGTTCGAAGCTCATCACGACGAAACTTCCGGTGGTGCGCGTCTCGATCGCGGAACCGGGGGTCGTCGAGACGGTAAACTTTTCGCCGAATGAGTTCGAACTCATCGGTCGTCAGGTCGGTGAAACGACCGTGACGCTCTGGTTCGGCGACGCGCAGCCCGCTCCGGGCAAGACTCCGTTGCATCCGAACATTCGCTATCTCGTGAAGGTTCACCCGGACCTCACGGAAGAAGACGTGCTTCGCACCCAATACGGCGAACTCGCGAAACGGATCAATGAGCTGTTTCCGAATAGCCATGTGCAGTTGATCACGGTCGCCGACAAGCTCGTCGTTCGGGGCCAAGCTCGTGACGCTCAAGAAGCCACGGCGATTATGAACATCGTCCGCGGCGAGTCGATCGACCAGAACGGCGGATTGCTCGGGCCCGGCAGTTACGGATTTGGCGGCGGATTTGGCGGCGGCGGCGGCCTTGGGCTCGGTGGACGAGGGCGAGGAGCGCGTCTGGCCGGCTTTGGCGCCAACGATTGGGCCGCCTCGGAAGTCATCAGCATGCTGGAAGTGCCTGGCGAGCATCAAGTGCTTCTCAAGGTTCGCATCGCTCGCTTAACGCGTGGCGCCTTACGAACCATCGGCTCGCAATTTTCCGCCCAAGCCGGCGACTTCAGCGTCACGACGAACTTGAACGTGGCCGGAGCGTATCAGGCCGTGCTCAACTCGACCGACGTGCAGCTCACGCTCAGCGCCTTAAGCAGCAACCGCACCACGAAGATCTTGGCCGAACCCAACCTCGTGACCATCAGTGGGTATCCCGCCTACTTCATCTCGGGCGGACAGTTCGCCGTGCCTACGGTCTTCGGCATCAACGGTATCGCCGGAAACGCCACGCAATTCCAAGGGTTCGGTACGCAGTTGCAGTTCACCCCCACCGTGCTCGATAAGGATCATATCCGCCTGCAGGTGTCGCCGACCGTCAGTTCCATCAGCCAGGATGCCACGGTCAACGGCGTGCCGGGTTTGGATGTGGAAAGCGCGTCCACGCAAGTCAACCTTCGCGAGGGGCAATGGCTCGCGATCGCCGGGTTAATTCAAGACAAGCAAGACAGCTCAAAGGTCCGCGTACCGTGGCTCGGCGACATCCCGGTCGTCGACTTGCTCTTCAGCAGGCGTTCGGTCCAGCGTGATGAAACGGAACTGGTCATCCTCGTGAGCCCGGAACTGGTGCACCCGCTCGAGCCGGAACAAGTGCCGATGGTGTTGCCGGGCATGGAAGTCACGGAGCCGGACGACATCGACTTCTTCCTCTTCGGGCGCTACGAAGGCCGCTCCGACCTGCATCATCGCAGCACGGTATGGCCGGTCTATCAATGGAGCGCGTTTGACGCTCGTCGCGCGGCGTTGTGGAGCTGGAAGGGTACTTCGGGCTACGCGCAAAGCACCGGCTACTACATGCAGGGACCCGTGGGCTTCTCGAATTAGCCGGAGCCGAGCGACGCCGGTAATACGGATGCAAAGTGCGAGGACGGTAGGAACTTAGAGACAACGAACGAAGATTCGAACCGCGGCGAGCCCGACTCTCGCCGCTTTCGGTCGAAAAGGACTTTGACCCATGAAGACGATCAGCGCACGACGCAGCACGATTCACGCACTCCTGCTTCCGGCACTTCTGCTGGCCGCCGCCGGCGGTTGCGGGTGGTGGGGCCTTGGCGGCGTTCCGCCCGCGCCGCAAGGTACGCTCAGCGATCCGATTTGGATTGCCCAGGCCGAGAACGCGGAGCCGGGCAAGTTTGTGCTCTACCAACACGAATTCGTCTACAACCAACCACGCCTCAACTGGGCGGGCGAAGACCATCTCAAGCAAATCGCCGGACGTTTGCATGCCGGCCAAAACTATCCGGTGGTCGTCGAACGGAGCGTAACGAGCAAGCTGGAATCCTCGGAATACAAATACCCCGTTCACCCGAACGCAGCGCTCGATATGCAACGTCGCGCCGTGATTGTGCAGGCGCTCCTGAGTATGAACGTTCAGGATGCCGAACAGCGCGTCGTCGTCGCGCCGTCGATGGTTCGCGGACAGGAAGACCTTGAAGCCGAGCGGGCCTACGCACGCAGCTTTACCTACGGCCAAGGCAACGGCCTCGGCGGCGCGGGCGGCAGTTTCGGCGGTTTTGGCGGCGGCTTCGGCGGCGGTTTCGGTGCCGGCGGCTTCGGTTCCTAAGCTTCGGTTCGACAATCGACCTGACGGACATTCCGATATCAATCGTTATCCCACAACCTGACGTACGAGCGTCTCGGAAGCCACGGCCTCCGAGACGCTGCGTCGTTTACGCTTTCAACGGCTTGCAGCGCGCGAACACATGAGCCCGAAGCAAAGGGCCTTCTTCCCCAACGTCGGACAAAGGGTGCGTCTATGAAGTGGAATACCGCGGCCGGTTGCAAAACAGGGCGGCGCTGGGCCGTCGCCATGCTCCTCGGCGGTTCGATGTTGTCGTCCGTCGGTTGCTCCCTCATTCCGGACTGGAACGATGTTCGCACGGCCGGCACGACGGTGAAGGACCACGTAACGGGGAAGGCGCGCCAAGATCGCCTGAATAAGCAGTACGCCGAAGCGCGGATCATGGAACGGCGCAAAGACTTTGCAGGCGCCGAAGCAATGTATCGCGAGATTCTCAAGGAAGAGCCCAAGAGCCGCGATTGCTATCATCGGCTCGGAGTGATTGCCGCGCAACAGACCAAGTACGACGAAGCTCACCAACTCTACCAGCAGGCTTTGCAATACAGCACGCCGACGCCGGATCTTTGGAACGACATCGGCTTCTGCTTCTACCTGCAAAACAAGATGCCGGAAGCCGAACAGTCGATGCGGCAAACGCTGGCGATCGATCCTCAACATCGGGCCGCGTTGAACAACTTGGCGATGGTCGTGGGTGAGCAAGGGCGGATCGACGAGGCTTACGATTTGTTCCGGCGCGGCAATTCCGAGGCCGAGGCGGAGCAGAACATCGGCTTCCTCTGTGCGGCATGTGGAGAGCTCGAGCGGGCTCAGCACCATTTCAGCCGCGCACTATCCGCAAATCCTGAAATGAGGCCGGCTGCCGAGGCATTGATTCAGGTAACGCAGGCGATGCAGCGGCGACAAGATTACTTCGCCGCGCAAGGACAGGTTCCCGCAACACCGGGCCAACAGGTCGTTCCGGCCAACGCCGAGGCGCCGCAGCAAGGCGCTCCCTATGGGAACGATCCCAACGTCGTGCCGGCCGGGGGCTTCCAAGCCGCTCCGGGGAGTGTCCAGCAGACTTCCGCGCAAATGCCCGCGAATCCTCCGCGTCGGCTGATCGAGGTTTACTCGGCCGCGAGGCGTACACCGGCGCAATCGCAGCAGATCGCGCAAGCGGCGAACGCCGCAACGACGGCGGGCACCACGCGTTTCGAAGGAGCTCCCGTCCAAACTCCCCTACCGTTCAGCGGCGGCGCACCGGGAAGTGTGAACCCGCAATCGGTTCCCGTGCAATCCGTTCCCGTCCAATCGCCCGGCAACCCTGTTCAGCCTGGGACCATGTCGTCGATCGCGCCTAACGGCGGCTTTCAGTATCCGAACATGGCACAACCGCAGTATCTCCAACCCTCGAACGCGTCGCCGATGGAACAGATGCGGATCGCGCAACAGAACGCTGCGGCCGCGACCGACGGACGATCCGGCCGGCCGACAGCCGGGAATCACGTTCCGACGACACAGCAGGGCAATTTCCTCATCCGTTAATTCGGGTCGATTGCCGATTCAATGTGCGACGCTTTGCGGCCGAACTCGACTAGGTACGCCCTGGCTACGAACATGACGATACTGTAACATTCATTGCAGTATTGTTATGTTGCGGCCGCGGAAGACGTTCGGGCGAGCAAATCGGCTTCCTGCACTCGCTTTCGGGCCTGATTGTTTCGCAGTCTTCCCGAGCGAATTTCCATGAGGACCGACGGCCCATCTGCCGCCGACCCGTCGCAGTGGACGAACTTCCGGCACGACTTGCTGCCGTCTTTCGTCGTGTTTCTCGTTGCGCTACCGTTGTGCATGGGAATTGCCGTCGCGTCCGGGATGCCGGTCGCATCCGGTCTCATCACGGGGATTGTCGGCGGCATCGTCGTCGGGTTGTTGGGAGGCGCTTCCCTTCAGGTCAGCGGCCCCGCCGCCGGACTGACGGTCATTGTCTTCGCCATCGTCGAACGTCATGGCTATGAGATGCTTGGTCTCGCGATTCTGGGCGCGGGCATCTTCCAAATGGTCGCCGGCACATTGCATCTCGGGCGATGGTTTCGGGCCGTGTCTCCCGCCGTGGTGCAAGGAATGCTTTCCGGCATCGGCATTCTGATCTTCGCGAGTCAATTCCACGTAATGTTCGATGAGCCGTCGAAAAAGAGCGGCCGGGAAAACCTGTTAGCGATTCCGTACACGCTCGCCAAAGGCTTGGCATTTCCGCCGGCGGGCGACCAAGAGGAACGGCGTTTTCAGGCCGCCGTATTTGAAGAGTCGCTACGTCTGTCGGCGGAGCAAGCGGCGATTGCGCAGTTGGTCGAAGAAGAGGCCGCTCCGGAGAAACAGCCGCCGCGCGCGGATGTTGTGTTGGTCGGGCGGCAGGAAGCCGTCGTGCGAGCTTTGGAAGAGTTGGGCAAACGCATTCAGCAACGAGAGTGGGCGCCGCTCGGCCAACAGGCGGATGCAGAGCGGCCGTTTTCGGAAACGCTCGACGATGCAATCGTTTCGGCGAGCACCGCAGGCGATCAATTGCGCGCCGCCGATTGGAACAAAGCGCGCGAAACGATTCGAGCGGCGGCCGATCAATTGGAGCAGTTAGCCGATAGTCTGCGCCGCCCCGATCTTGCCGGAAAGGTCGCGTTGGCGACGCTCGGCGTGATTCTCGCTTGGGGTTCCTTGCGGACGAATCCGCTGCGGCGCGTCCCGCCGCAATTGTTTGCGATCATCGCGGCCGTCGGCCTCTGTTTCTTATTCGCGCTGCCCGTCGTGTATGTCGACGTGCCGCACGACTTTTGGAACGAGTTGCAAATCGTCTCGCCTAAAGTCGCGGCGGAACTCGACCCATTCGCGCTGGCAACCGCGGTAATCACGATTGCCGTGGTCGCCAGTGCGGAAACGTTGCTTTGCGCCGCCGCCGTCGACCAAATGCATTCCGGAGCCCGTACGCAATACGACCGGGAGCTATTTGCGCAAGGCATCGGTAATGCACTTTGCGGTTGGCTCGGCGGGCTTCCGATGACCGGCGTGATTGTGCGTAGCGCCGCCAACATTCAAGCCGGCGGGCGAACCCGTTGGTCGACCGTGATGCACGGCGTATGGTTGCTCTTGTTCGTCACGTTCTTGACCCCCGTCCTGCAACTGATACCGACCGCCTCGCTCGCGGCGATTCTCGTGCTTACCGGCTACAAGCTCATGAATTTCGGCGTCGCGAAGGAGATGGCGAAGTATGGTCGCAGCGAGCTTTTAGTTTACGTCGCGACCGTGGTCGGGGTCGTATTCGTCGATCTGCTGTCCGGGGTCGTTTTGGGAATTATCGTCTCATCGCTGCGGCTCTTGCTTCGCTTTGCCAAGTTGGACGTTTCCTATGAGAAACGCCCCGACGAACGCGGCGCGGATTTGCGCATGCGCGGCGCAGCCGTATTTCTCAAGTTGCCGATGCTCGCCGACCGGCTGGAAGAGGTGCCTAGCGGCATCGTCCTGTACGTGCACGTCGAAGAATTGACGGAGATCGATCACGCCTGTTACGAGCTGTTTTGCAATTGGAGCAAACGACACGAAGCGCAAGGGGGTGAGTTGATCGTCGATTGGAATCGCTTGCGCGAAACGTGCGGTATGGTGTGAGCCGTGGAATGCCGTCGCTTCTAATTGAGTGCTCGGGGCCGGCCAAGAATCGCCTGGAGATTGCCCCTCCGTTTTGCTACGTTGCCGGATGATCTTTGGCAATTTGTAGTCCGCCGCTCCGTGGTGGAAACGGGCGTTGCGCCGCCGTGCACGCCGGCCATCGTCCTGCGTTCAGAACACGCTTTTCCGCCATGGAGCGGCGGAATACATTGACGTAAGCGTCGCGCACTTGAGGGTACTTACGTCGATGCTCAACAGCGCCCTGCGCAGATAACTCCATCTATCTGCGCACAACCCCAAAACCCACAAGGGGTGCGCAGATAACTCGAGTTATCTGCGCACGGGTAAAACGAGAATCGACGTAAGTCGCGCGGCGCACGAACGACTTACGTCCGTTAGCCGTGATGGTCGGCGGCCGTGAAGCCGACCAATTCCAGTTCGCGACCCTCGCCGGCAAATTCCGACTGCAGCATCGCGAGCTTGTCGCGGGCCGTGCGATCGATGGGGTGCGCGTTCGTCAGGTCCACTACGAAGTCTTTCCGCCCGCCGTCGTCGGCACGTCGGAAGGTGCGCAGGAACGGAATCCAATTCGTGAAAGTCAGCGCGCTGTGGACCTTCATGTGAACCCGATTTCGCTCCGAATGAAGCTCGAGGTTAGGCTTGAACAGCGTCGCCAACGAGGCTCCGGCAAACACGTTCAACAGCAACTCGGCGGCGACTCCGGCAAAGATCCCTTCCAACAAATCGCCGGCGATCATGATCACGCCGATCGTGAGCATAAACGCCAGAAATTGCCCCTTGCCGGAACGCCACATGTGGACGAATTCCTTGGGCGAGGCCAGCCGGAATCCGGCGAATACGAGCATCGCGCCGAGCGCGGCGATCGGAATCAGCTTCACGAGCGGAACGAGAAACAGCAGCGCCAGCAAAAGAAAGAGCCCGTGCGCGGTGTTCGAAACACGCGTGCGAGCGCCGTTGGAAATATTCGCCGAGCTGCGCAAGATTTCGGAGATCATCGGCAGGCCGCCGATGAGTGCCGCCACGGTATTCGCCACGCCCACGCCGAGCACGTCGCGATTCATGCTGGTCTTACGCTTCCAAGGGTCGAGTAGGTCGATTGCCTTGGCAGAGAGCATCGATTCCAGCGTTCCGACCAGCGAGAACATGATGATCCACTTGAGCGCCGTGGAGCTGACGATCCGGGAATAGTCGGGGAATGCGAAAACGTCTTGGATCCGATCCGGCAGGCTAATCAGTTGCTTCTCGTTTAGATGCAGCGCCTGTCCGAGAGGAATCGCCACAATCAAGACGATGAGCTGCGCCGGAATCTTGCCGAGGGCTTTGATTCGCGCCTTTGCATAGGGGTAGAGAAACATGATCGCCAAGCTAATCAGACCGACCGTGGCGACGCTCGCATTGATGCCGGCAAACGCAGCGGGAATTTGTGCGTAGCATGCAAGCGGGCCGCCCTTGGGCGCCGGAGCACCGAGCACGAGCGGAAACTGTTTGGCGATGATGATCAACCCGATGGAGGCGAGGAGACCATGCACCGGAGCCAATGGAAAGAATTCACCGAGCACGCCGGCCTTGAACATTCCGAACAGGATTTGAATCACGCCGGCGGCGACGGCGATGGCCAGGACATACTGATACGCTTGGAGGTTTCCGGCAGTGATGGCCGCCACCTGGTCCGATTGGAGACCGGGCGTGAGCGGGACATAGCCGAAGTCGCCCATGGCGCCGACGACAATGGCAATCATGCCTGCGGCGGGGCCTTTGATCGTCAGTTCGGAGTTGCTGAAAAAGCCCGCCAGCAAACCGCCGACGATGGCCGTGATGATGCCGGCCACCGGGGGAAAACCGCTGGCGGAAGCGATCCCCAAGCACAACGGCAAGGCGATCAGAAAGACGAGAAAACCGGCCGTGATATCGGCAACGATGCTGTCGCCAAAGGTCGGTAGTCTGCTGCGAGGTGCTTCCGTGACGTCGGGAGTTACCGAGGTCATTTCTGGAGAAGACCCTTCCTGGACGATCGCCATTACGGAAGATCCTTTGCGTAGGCGGAACTTAGTGCAGAACGCCCGCGTGAGGGGAGTCTACCGGGCCCTTGCCGAAATTCAGGGCGCGATCTGTAGATGGTATCTCGAGTTGTGTCAGTGAGTTTAGGGCCGAATGCGTTACAAACCATTAAGTCAGGTTCAGGGCCATGCGTCAGAAAGGATTCGTCAATTTTCATCACTTCCTCGTAAGCATTGGGCGGCGCGATGACCCGACGGAGGAGATCGAGCGTAGAAATCGTCGTGTTTCCCGGTAGGGAGCGAGTTCCGTCGAGCGCAGACCACGGTGCAGGCCCGATTTTCCAAGAAAGTGCGACACCGATAGAATGTCTTGTGCGATCACCCGCGATTCTTCGCACGACGGTAAATTCGCTCGTTTGCCGATTCACTACCTCCGCAATCTTGCAGTTTGAAAACTGGAACGAACAACATGACACGCTTGAATTTGCTCGTGGTGGAGGATGATCCCGTTATCGGAAAGTCGCTACGACAGGGGTTGGCCGAAGCCGGACACGATTGCGAATGGGTTAAAAACGGCGATGACGGGCTGGCCGGAGCCGGAAGTCAACAACACGACGCCATCGTGCTCGACATCTTGCTGCCCGGCATTAGCGGACTCGACGTGCTGCGCGACCTTCGCGGGCGCGGCATTCGAACTCCCGCGATTTTGCTGACCGCGCTCGGCAGCGTGGAAGAGCGCGTTGCGGGCCTGAACGCAGGGGCCGACGACTATCTGGTGAAGCCGTTCGCGTTGCCGGAATTGCTGGCGCGCATCGAAGCGGTGTGCCGCCGCGCGAGCTCGCGTCCCGCGCCGATGTTGCAGGCCGGCGTGCTGCAACTCGATCTTACGAATCGCCGCGTTACCGCCGGCAGTAAAGAAGTGGATCTCTCGCCGACCGAATTCAGCCTGCTGGAAATGCTGATGCGGCACGCAGGGCAAGTGGTCACGCGCAAAATGCTTTGCGAGCACTTGTGGAAATCGGATTGGGAGGGCGCCACGAACGTCATCGAAGTGCACGTCAATCGGCTGCGGAACAAGTTGGAAAAGATTACGCCGCAACCGCTGATCGACACCGTACGGGGACGAGGCTATGCTGTTCGCGCGAATTAAGGCCGCGTCGTACTACCTGCGCGTCCGCTTGGCGTTTTGGTACGGCGGCGTCTTCGCCGGGCTGGTCGTCGTGGCATTGCTGGTCGTGTACGAGGGCTCTCGCTACACGATTGTGCAAGAAACGGACGAGCGATTGCTGGAAGATGCGAAGGAAACGGCACAGGCCGTCGCGCAGCTGTACCAAGATCGTCGGCGCGTTGAAGAGATGTTGGCGCGCAAGGCGGATACGCACACGCATGAGCGGCTTTTCTTGCAGCTCATCGAGCCGGACGGCCGGCTGAGTTGGGCCAGTAAAGAAGCTCCGCCGGTCGACGCCGAACATCGGCCGCACGATGAAGAGGGAGTGTTTCCGCTACGGCAGGTCGGCGTGTTTCGCGTCGCGCAGCGTTACGTTATCGGCGACGGGGTGCCTCGCTTTCTGGTGCGCGTCGGCGCCTCGCAGGAGCAAATCAACGCCGCCGTGTGGAAACGCATGCGCGTCATGACGGTCGCCGGCGTGCTCGTCATCATTCTGGCGCCGCTAGGCGGCTATTGGGTGGCCGGAAGCGCCATTCAGCCGTTGACGAATATCATCTATACCGCCTCTCGATTGCGGCCGACGCAACTTTCCGATCGATTGCCGATTCGCGGCACCGGCGACGAACTGGATCAACTTTCCGGCACGATCAATAATTTCCTGGATCAGATCGGCGAATACTTGCAAAGCAAACGGGAGTTCGTCGCCAACGCCGCTCACGAACTTCGCTCGCCGTTGGCCGCTATTCGCAGTTCGGTGGAAGTGGCGCTCGGAGCTCCGCGTACGACTGACGAGTATCAAAGTCTGCTGGAAACGGTTGCCGACGAGTGTGCGCAGCTAACGACGTTGGTGAATCAATTGCTGATTCTGGCCGAGAGCGGAGCCGGGCACGTCTTGCGGCATGTCGAGTCGTTGCGACTCGACAAGCTCGCGGAAGCGTCGGTCGAAATGTTTCGAGGCGTCGCGGAAGAACGGGGTGTAGCGCTCGAAGCGACGGTCGAAGGGGCGATCAAAGTGTCCGGTGATTCGGCCAGGTTGCGTCAGGTGATCAACAACCTCTTAGACAACGCCGTCAAGTTCACGGAAGCGGGCGGGGCCGTTCGGGTCGACGTTCGAATCTTGCCGGACGGCGGCGCACAAATGAAGATCGCGGATTGCGGCTGCGGCATCCCTAAGCACGACTTGCCGCACGTATTCGATCGGTTCTATCGCGGCGATAAGAGTCGCGAGCGCGAGGGGCGGTTGCGCGGGAGCGGTCTAGGGCTGGCGATTTCCCGCGCCATCGTGCAAGCGCACGGCGGCACCATCGAGGTCGAGAGCGAAATCGGCAAAGGGACCACGTTTATCGTATCCCTACCTCCGGCACAAAAACCGGATGCCAACGGCCGACTGGCCCATGTCGGTGCCTAATCGACACGACGATTGTCGATGGCCGTCGACGATTTCTGGGAGGGCCTAGCGTCCAGCGCGCGACCGCTGAACCAGGACGTCGATTACGAATAGAACTTCTACTACGAGGCCGATTGAGATCAAGGTGGCGATCTGGGTCATGACATCCGGCTCCGGGCGAGGTTTTCCAGCGAAACAGTTGGGAAGCTCCGACGAAATAACCAAGAATGCTCGTCCTGTACCGAAGTTGTCGGAGCGAGTAGCGCCGCGGCTCTAACTTCCCGGTAAATATACGGTTGCGCCGGTTTTGAGGGCTTGTATTCGATTTCGATGCGACTTCGGTTCTGCCGTCATTCGGATTCGCATGTCGTCGAAACGACCATTCGTCGGCGTCGCGGGCGGTAAATATCGCGTATCTGTCGTCGGCTGCCCCGCTTTGATACCTTCGAAGGCTTCGCACTTCCCCCTGCCTTGAACTCACCGCAATCCACATCATGCCCGACCGCTCCAACGATCAACTTTTGCACGACGCTTGTGAGATTTGGCAGGCCGGAGTAGCGGCGGTCGACTCCAGCCGATTGGTCAGCGAAGCGCTTACGGTCGTCGATGACCATTTGCAAGTTGGCGAAGAGTCCTTCGACCTTGTGAAGCTGGGACGCATCATCGTCGTCGGGTGCGGCAAGGCCGGAGCGGGAATGGCAGCTGGAGTCGTCGAAGCCCTCGGCCCCGAACTCGCTGAAGCGAAGCAACTTACCGGTTGGATCAATGTCCCGGCGGATTGCGTTCGTTCGCTCCCTTATATCCATCTGCACGGGGCACGCCCTGCCGGACGCAACGAACCGACAATGGAAGGGATTGAAGGTTCCGAGCATATTCTCAAGTTGGTCTCCACGGCTGCCCCCGACGACTTGGTGATCTGCCTGATCTCGGGCGGCGGCAGCGCCCTCTTACCCGCTCCGGTCGATGGCGTGACGCTTGCCGATAAGCAAGCCGTGACCAGGTTTCTCAGCGCCGCCGGGGCGAACATTACCGAACTCAACACGGTTCGCAAAGCTTTGAGCCGTATCAAGGGAGGCGGCCTTGCGAGGGCCTGCCGTTCCAAGCGGCTCATCGCTTTGATCATCAGCGATGTTCTGGGCGATCCGCTCGACGTAATTTCCTCGGGGCCCACTGTGCCGACAACAACCGGCCCCGCCGAAGCATTGGAAGTGCTCCGCCGCTTCGATGCCGGAGCCCACGAGAATCTTCGGCCGGTTGTACGCGTCTTAGAAAACTTGATCGCCTCCCCCCAGCCGCATGCCGCCGTTGAATGTGAAGTCACTAATCTCGTGATCGGGAATAACGCCGTCGCCGTAGATGCGGCGGGCGTCGTTGCGGAGCGACTGGGCTATTCGCACGCGATGATTTCCGCGACGGCCCCCGAAGGTACGGCAGAGGATTTAGGCCGACATCTGGCCGACATGGCCGCGCGGATGCTCAATAAGGAAGGACCCGACTGCTTGATTTCCGGCGGGGAGCCGACGGTGCGGCTCGCCGAAGAATCGATCCGCGGCAAGGGTGGGCGCAATCAGCAGTTGGTACTCGCCGCGATGCAGCGATGCTTGGAACTTGGCATTCAAGACGATGTCGTGATTCTTTCCGGTGGAACCGACGGCGAAGACGGCCCAACGGATGCGGCAGGCGCCGTGGCCGATGCCAAGCTAATGCAGTTGTTTGCCGATCGGCCCGATGATGTGGCCGAGGCGCTGCGTCGCAACGATGCCTACCACTTCTTTCAGCCGTATGGTGCTTTGTTGCAAACGGGGCCGACGCACACCAATGTCTGCGATGTTCGCGTGCTCGTCGTGAATCGTCGCACATGAGTCGCCCGCCGCCGGCCACAAATTGCCTGGACGCTGTAGGCGGCTTCGCATAAACTGAGTTCGATCGATTTCCCGCCCGGTTTTGTCCGCCCCGCCTCCCAACTAGAAGAGCATCCCTCATGCTCACCGTGGGTACATCTTCGCGCCGGTTTGCCCGCCGCGACTTTCTCCGCATCGGTTCGCTCGGCATCGCCGGTTGCGGACTCGCCGCTCTGTCGCAAGCCGATCTCGTTCGCGTGGCCGCCGCCGCTTCGGGCAAACGCGGCATGTCGGACATCGTGCGCAATCGGTCCATCGTTTTCTTGCATATGTCAGGAGGCCCGAGCCAGATTGAATCGTTCGACCCGAAGATGGATGCTCCGGCCGAGATTCGCAGCATCACCGGGGAGGTCGCCACGCGTGTGCCCGGCCTGACGTTTGGTCCGACGTTCTCGAAACTCGCTGAGCGCGCGGACCGGCTCACGATCGTTCGCTCGTATGTCCCGGGCAACGCTCAGCACGATATCAAGCCGGTCGTCAGCACGGCGACCAAGCAAACTAGCTTGGGCGCGATCTACTCGCGAGTCGCAGGCACGACTTGCGCGACCACAGGATTGCCGACCAGCGTTTGGGCCAATCCTCGCTCCGTCGAGCGTAAATCGGGGAAGCCTGAAGCGAAGTTCGGCCGCTTCGACGATTCGGGCGCATTGGGCGCTGGCTATTCTCCCTTCGTGCCCGGCACCGGCGGACCGCTGCAAGAAGCGATGCGCCTTTCGCTGCCGCTCGAACGATTGAACGATCGCCGCAGCTTGTTGGCGAGCCTCGATGGCATCAAACGTTCGATCGATTCGCAAGGCTCGCTCGCGGGGATGGACGCATTCCAAGAACAAGCGTTCCGCGTGATTCTCAACGGCTCGGCCGACGCGTTTGACCTTTCGAAAGAGGATCCGCGATCGCTGGAGCGATACGACACGCAACCGCGAATGCCGGCCGACCGCATCGATAAGAAATGGAATAACTACCAACGCTACGTGGATCATGCCCGCAGCCTCGGCAAACTGATGTTGTTGACGCGCCGCTTGGTCGAGGCGGGGGTCGGCTTCGTCACGGTGAGCACCGACTTCGTCTGGGATAGCCATGCCGACGTTAATAACGCCGGCATCGCCGAAAACATGGACTACGCCGGGCTACCGTTCGACCACGCCGTGAGCGTATTTCTCGACGACCTGGAGGAACGCGGCCTAAGCGATCGCGTGCTGCTGGTTTGCTGTGGTGAAATTGGCCGGACGCCTCGCATCAACAAGCGCGGCGGTCGCGATCACTGGGGGAACCTTGGCGCGCTGATGTTCGCCGGCGGCGGGATGCCGCGCGGCCGGGTCTACGGACAGTCGACGCGCGACGGCGGCGAGGCCCTGAGCGAACCGGTGACGCAGGGCAACGTCGTCGGCACGATCATGAACGCGGCCTTCGACGTCGGCCGGCTGCGCTTAGTTCCGGGCATGCCGCCGGACCTATTGCAAACGGCCGAATTGCCCGCGATTCCCGACCTTTTGTAACCCGCCGTGACGGATATTGTCGACTTTGTGACGCTACTGCGGGGAGTTCAGTCCAAACGCCAAATAGAGCGCCATGGCGAGGCCCAGCACTGCGAGCCCCAACGCGGCAACGACGCTCAGCGAGAGCTTTTTGAATCGCAACGGTTCGCCTCGATCGAGTCGTTCGATGGTGCGCCAATAGCCGAAGGCCGATAGCAGCGTGACGCCCACGCCGAGCAACAGCAGCGCCACGCCGAACCACAGCGACAACCCGACGTGATGCGCCGCAGGAAGTCCGCGTGCCGCCGCGATTTCGCGAAGAAACAAACCGAAGCGGGCCACGACGAAGCCGAAGCCCATCATCGCCAGCCCCGTGCGAACCCACGCCAAGAGCGTGCGCTCGGCGGCGAAGTAGATGCGAGGGTCGTCGGTTGCGGGCTTGTCGCTGGGGGGAGTCATGCGATCGCTCAGGAGCGCGGTCGGAACACCGGGTTGCTTACGCTCCCGGCTCGCCTCGGAATCAGAATGCCGTTACGACCATTGGTAACCAAGGCCGGGGCCGTTCAAGCAAGCGGTGCCGACCGTGCCGTCGGTGATCTTGAACATCGTGGGATACCGCTCACGCCAGCCGTCGTTGGCCTTCGGGCAGTATTGGCGACTGTTGCCTTCGATGGCTTCGACTGTCGGGATACGGGCCGACAAGCTGGCCGAGTGCAAGAAGGATGCGCCGGGGCACGAGAGATCCTGCACGCAGAGGAACATGCCGTACTTCTGCGCCGCGGCACCCATGAAGAGCGCCTCGGTGTGGCCTTTGCAAGCCTTAAGGGCGACGCCGGAATACCCGAGCTCGCGGCAGAGCAATAGGCTCTCAAGGTCCACCAGCGATTCGTCGATCACGACAGGCTTGATCTTTGCGGCCGCGTGCATCTTGTTTTCCGGATGCGCCTTCAGGTCGCGATGCGTCGGCTGTTCGATGTAGTGCACCCGATCAAAAGCAATCGGCGAGCGTTCCTTGACGAGGGCGAGAAAATCGAGAATGTACTGAACATTGGCGCACTTCTCATTGAAGTCGAGCGAATAGTGCCATTGCTTGCAACCGCGGGCCGCTTGGGCCGGCGCTGAAACGCGTTCGACTTCGACGACACGATCAACGTCCCACTTCAGATCGTCACCGTTGAGCTTGATCTTGAGGTGCGTCAGCCCGTTGTAGGCGATCCACTCGGGGAGCGAATTGGGAAGTCCGTCGTCGAGCCGTTGCACGACGTCGGCGTCGGACAAAGGATCGAGCGCGCCGACCAAGTGATAGAGCGGCATACGGGCCTTGGGCTCGCGAAGCGTATAGCGATCGAGATACTCGCCGGCAAAGTCGGGAGTGAGATAGTGCGCCAAGTCGCGCGAGACGAACTCCGGACCGAGTAAGTTGTACGAGTTTTGTCCGAGAGCGACCCCCTGCGCGTCGTGCAGAGCGGCTTCGACGGGGCTGGCCGCGACCATTTGCGCCAGCCGAGGCATCGCTTCGCCGAGATTCATTTCGCGTACGACTGTGGCGGCGATGTCGCCATGTGTCGGGGCCAAGTCGTGCGTGATATCCAAGGGATGGGCGCAGCCCTTGTACGCCGCCGCTTCGCGGGCAAATCGCTCGCCGAACGTCATCAACGCCTTTTCCGTGTCGGGAGCAGCCAGCTTGCATGGCCACGCCCAAACGTTGCCCATCGGCATCGAACCGCAACCGCGGCCGCGACGCCCGTCGCGCGTTTCGACTTCAATGAAGGCGTGCAGCAACGTCACATCGGTTACGACGCGTCCGCCGAATTTAATGGGAGAGCGGTAAGCGAATCGCTCGAGCTTCGTTTCCGCGGAAAGAATGCGAATATCGGTAGGCTTTGCGGCGGACGACACGGCGTACTCCCATGATGCGAAGAATCGTCCGGTGCAAAACTCACTCCGGACGCGAGGCATTTTACTCCGCCGGGCGATGCGACGAAACCGCCCAATTGCGGGCGACCATCGCGACCTTCGAAGACTTCGGCGAAGCGGCGCTGAGAGAAAGTTCGCCGCTCGCTTAGACGAGGTTCTTGCGTACGGCCCAAACTGCCGCTTGAGTGCGGTCGTTAACGCCGATCTTCCGCAGGATGTGCTGGACGTGTTCTTTCACCGTCTCGTAGCTAATGCCCAGCGACTGGCCGATCTCTTTGTTCGTGAGGCCGTGAGCTAGTTGACGGAGCACTTCCGATTCACGCTGCGTCAACGGAACTTCCATTTCGCCCGACATGCGGGGCGTCGCCAGAGCGCCGGTCACGCGACGTAATTCGTCGCGCGTCCACGCATCTTCGCCGGACGCGGCCTTGCGGATAGCCGCGAGCAGTTCGTCGCGCGAAGTCGATTTTAAGATGTAGCCGTTGGCGCCTAATGCGACGGCGCGAGCGACATACGTGGGATTGTCGTAGGTCGAGAGCATGAGGATTTTGACGCGCGAGTCTTCCATGCGCAGCCGACTGAGCGTCGTCAGTCCGTCGAGGTCGGGCATGCGAACATCGAGCAGAATCACGTCGGGCTGCAGCGTCTTCGCCGCCGCCAGCGTTTGTTCGCCGTTAGATGCTTCACCGACGACGGTGATATCGCCGCCGACCAGCAGGCTTTTGATTCCTAGCCGTACGACTTCGTGGTCGTCGGCAATGATTATCTTGATGCTCATCACTCGCTCTCTTCCGCATCATTTTGCGTGGAATCGGTCGGCAGGTTCACTTCGATCAGAGTACCCCGTCCCGGACCGCTTTCGATTCGAACCGTGCCGTTGAGGAGTCGGGAACGCTCTTGCATGCCGCGCAGGCCATAGCGGCGGCGATTTCGCTCTTCGAGGCGGAAGCCGCATCCCCAGTCGCGGATCGTCAGAATAATCTCTCCGTCGCGGCGGCGGATCGTCACGGCGGCGCGCCGCGTTTCGGCATGTCGGACGACGTTGTGCAGAGCTTCCTGCACAATGCGAAATACCGTGGCCTCGACGATCGACGGCAAACGCACGTCGCCTAAATCGTGCGTGAAGTCGATCTGCAGGCCGTGTTGCTCGACGTGTTGCGAGATCAGGTATTCAATGGCGCCGATGACGCCGTGCTCATCGAGGGCCGTCGGCTGTAGGCCGCCGATGAGTCGGCGCGATTCGTCGAGTGCGTCGCGCAGCAAATGGGTGACCGTTGCGATGGTCTCGTCCCCGGCTTGGTCTGGGTGGGAGTGCTTGTTGCGATAGGCCTCGAGGTGGAGCAACGCGCCGGTGACTAGTTGCACGACGCCGTCGTGAAGATCGTACGAAGTGAGTTGCCGGTCGCGGTCCTGCCGACGAATCAGATGCCGCAAATATTGGCGCTCGGCTTCCAGGGCTTGCTGCGCGAGCTTCGTCTCCGTTTCATCGCGAAACAGGACGACGCCGCCGGTGATTTCACCCCGTTCGTCTTGCACGGGAGCTCCGGTAACCTTGAGCCAACGCCCCTCCGCTTGTTCGTCGGAGCGCATGTACATTTCGACGTCGCGCGACTTGATTCCGCGCAGTGCTTTCAAGAGCGGCAGTTCTTCGTGGGGAAACGGCGTTGCCATATCGGCGAGATACAACCCGTACTGTTTAGGCCACTTTTCCGCGGGAGCGTCGGTTGCTCCTTGTCCGAGGATCGCGGCACCCGAAGGATTGAATTGAATGAAGTGTCCTTCGAGGTCGACTGCGACGAGTCCGTCGGAGAGACTGTCGACAATTGTTTGTAGGAGTTTTGCATTGCGCCCGTCTGCGACGGGAGTTCGGTGTATATCCACCCCCTCCCCGATACTCGGTGGGGTCCGCTCGCAGGCCGCTCCCTGCATTCCGCCGGCACGAATGGCGGACGCTCCGCCTTCCGCACCGCTTCGCGTGTCGGGGGTTGCGATCTCGTTCATTGGTGACCCGACCATGAAGTCAAAGTGTCTTATTTCCCGGTGAACGGATAACGACGTTCGGAACAAGTGCACCAGGAGCCTTCACAAGAGCGTGCCTAGTACGCACTCGCGATCGGGGGGACTCTTCTACCGCCATCGTCGCATCCCCCATTATAGTACCATAAAGTTTGACCTCCGCACCCTCTTGTAGAGTGGCTTGGAGGAAAATGAATTCACAACTCTGTTGAACTCAGTTCACTTCGTGAAACGGATTGCGATAGGTTATTCGCCGATTGTAGTGCGCCATCGATTATCGGCGTCCGTCGCCGGAGCGATTTGTGAGTTGCCGTTGCGAGCGTCTCGAAGGTGGTCCCCACATGAATAAAGCGTTTGTACGTGAGCCGGACGCCGCCGAGGCGCGTTGTCCCAAGTGCGGCACTCCCGGGACTGCGGTTCCGGAGCAAACGCTGAACGCGATGATCCCTCCCGAACGTCTCTCCGACGTCGCGAAAACGGCCTATTTCTGCGACTTTCCCCGTTGCGACGTGGCATACTTCGACGACTTTGAGCGGTTTGTCGAAGCCTCGGCCCTGAAGGGGCCGGTTTGGCCCAAAGACTCTGATGCGCCCCTCTGCAGTTGCTTCGGACTCACGGCGGACGACGTGCGTAGCGACGTCGCGGAAGGGGGCGTTCGGCGCGTTCGTGCGATCGTCGAGCGCTCGAAGTCGTCCGAGGCCCGTTGCGCCGAATGTTCGCCGACCGGGCGCTCCTGCGTCGCTGCTGTTCAGCGTTACTATTTCCAGCTGAAGGGAGGCGGAGCGTCGTAAGCGGCCGCTCACGGCGCGCCTTATCGGGCGGCGCATCCCCAGTCCGTGCTGCCCGTCATCGCCCCTTACGGTCGTCGTAAGTGTTGCTGTGGAAAAGCTTTTTGATTTTTTCGCCAATAAGCTACGATACAAGCAGGGATCGCCTCGCGAACAACCTTGAAACGGTTCGGATCGGCGATTCGCGTGTTCGCCGCCGGGGAAGTCCGGTCGCAATCGTCATTCCGCAGGGCAAAACTATGTCGCAAGCCATCGTCAATCCGGCCGATCTACGCCGGTTTGCCAACAATCTCAAGGTGTTTTGCAGCGAACTCCAATCGCAATCGACCTTGCTGCGCGCCCAAATGGGAAGCCTCGGGCAAACGTGGCGTGATCAAGAGCATGAGAAGTTCATGCAAGAGTTTGAGCAGACGATGCAAGTGGTCGGGCGCTTTCTCGAAGCGTCGAGCCAGCATGTGCCGTTTCTGCTGCGGAAGGCCGAACGCGTCGAAGAATATCTGCAACAACGCTAGAGCCCGGGTATGGATTCCCAAGCACGCGTCGGGTCGCTCGACGTTTTTCAAGACGTTCGCTCGGCGTACGCCAAGTTCGGCGACTCCGGCCGCAATGCAATCATCGCCGTCGATCTCGAAATCCGCCGAATGCTCGATTGGCTGGAGAAAGACCAAGTCGGGTTTTGGAAGGGAGAGATTCGTCGCCGCGAAGAAAAACTCAACGAGGCGAAGACCGCTCTGCACCGCAAACGAATCACCGCGACTTTCGGGAACGTCGCCGCGGATTCCGAAGAGATTTTGATGGTACGTCGCGCGCAAGCGAAACTGGAGCACGCGGAAGCAAAATTGAAAGATGTCAAGCAGTGGTATCTCACCGTGGAGCAGGAGGTGAGCGAGTACCGCGGCCCGTCGCAACAACTGGCCAATGTGTTGGATTCCGGAGTACCGAGGGCGCTTGGCGCGCTGGACCGGATGGTCGAAACGCTGGAGTCGTATCTCGCCATTGCGACTCCCGGCGGACCATCGTCAGGCGTGTCGAGCGGGATGGCGTCCGGTGCTGCGTCGTCGACGCCCGCCGCGAAGCCTGCAGTAGTCGCGCCTCCCGCAGTATTCGAGGAGTTTGCGAAACCCGCACCGCAAGACACGGAAGGAACGGAATGAAACAAGGAGACCTCTCACCGATCGTCGGTGGTTTGAAACACGCGTTCCAAGATCTTCACCAACGCTGGGAAGAGGCGGGGCAGATCTGGAACGACGACGTTTCGAATCGGTTCTTCGAAACACATATCGAACCGCTCGAGGGGCCCACGCAAACGGCGCTCAAGGCCATGGATCGCTTGGCTCTGGTGCTCATGAAGGCCTACGACGCGTGCTCACCCGAAAGCGAATAATGCCCGCACGGGGCTGACGCCGTCGCGAGATAGTAATGTTATAAGCCGATGGATGCCGAGCAGACCTTCGGCAGCACGCAGATCGAGGTATTTCCGCAGTTCGCGAAACTTTGGCTGCATGAGCGACGTTTCATCTACGGCACGCTCGCTGCCGCCGACGCCCGCCGCATCACGAAACCTTCCGAGGCCGGAATGACCGAACCACGACTCATCGACCGACAGAACCAAGTGTTGCAGGACCTGCAGCAACTGGTCCGTCGTCGCAAGGCGGCGGGCGCCGAGGCGGAAGCACGCTACCAAAAGCGGCTTTCGGAAGATCGTGTCGCCCATCAAGAAGAGCGCGACCGAGCCCAAGCGCGCTTCAGCGAAAGCCGCGCGGCGCTGGATCGCGAAATCGACGAGATCCGAGTGACGCTGAGCGGCCGCCTCCGCGCCGAGTACGACCAATGCGAACGGGAGTATCAAACGGCGCTGCGTGACACGGCCGACGCGTTCGCGATGGAAATGCGGGCCGCAAAGCACGATCACGATCAGGCTCGCTGGGAAGGCAATACGGTCTTCGATGCCAAGAAGCATCTGCCGCGGCGCGAATTGAAGGAGCGCCAGAAGCAGGTCAAGCAACGGCAAGAGCGCGTGGCCGAGATCGAGCGCGTGTTTTACGAGTGGTTGGTCGATCTCCGCCGACCGGCGACGCGACCGGCCGTGGAAGACGAAGCGACGCCGACGGACGACGCAGAGCCGACTCCGGGCCCGTTGTTGGAAGACCCCGCCAAGCAATGGACCGATCTTGCGCAACAAGCCGAGAATCTCGTCGTCACCTTGCGAACGCGGTTCGTCCCGTCGCTCTTTCGCGGGATCACGCCGTTTTGGATCGTCGCACTCGCCTCGGCGCTGCTGGTATTGCCGATTGGGTTTGCCACCGGGTGGAACGTCATTGCGGTCGGCGTCGGCGCGGTGGTCGGCATACTGCTCGGCGTCGGTCTTTGTGTGTGGCTCTGGAAATTCGCAGGCCGGCAGGTGGAGGCGCTGAAGGAAGAATTTATCGGTGTGCTCGCGCAGATTGAGGAGCTACGAAAGCGTTGGCTCTTGCAAGAGCTCATGCGCAGCCGGCGGATGCAGGCCGAAATTAAAAAACGCCATCGCGACGATTTGGCCCGAGCCGAGTCTCTTTACACCTCGCGCGAACAAGCGGCGGTCGCCGTGCGCGACCGCACGCGCGGCGAGTTGGAAGCGAAGTATTCGCCGAAGCTCCAGCAGTTGCGTGAGCGCAATGCCGAGCAGGTCCGCCTCGCGCAGGTGAGCTTCCCGCAGCGCGCAAAGGACTTGGATGCCGAACTTGAGCGCGATCTGGCCGCTGCCGACGAGAAGCTCGAGCAGGCCAAAGTCGATGCCCATGATCAATTGGATGAAGAGTGGCGGCATATTTCCACGGAGTGGCACACCGGTATTGAGCATCTGCGGAAAGAGTCCGGTGAGATTCTCGGCGTGTGTGATCGGCTGTTCCCCGGCTGGATGGACGAGAGTTGGGACGATTGGCAGCCGGGCGAAAGCGTGGTGCCGGTGCTGCAGTTCGGCCGCTTCGATCTCGCGCTGGAGCACCTGCCCGACGGCGCCGTGCCGAACGATCGGCTCGGCAACCGCAATCCGGCCCATTTCGAATTGCCGGCTATGCTCTCGTTTCCCGAGCGTTGCTCGATGCTTATCAAAACGAGCGGCGCGGGGCGCGCCGAGGCGGTGCAAACATTGCAGGCCGTGATGATGCGGTTTCTCACATCGCTGCCGGCCGGCAAGGTGCGCTTTACGATCATCGATCCGGTCGGGCTCGGCCAGAACTTCGCCGGCTTCATGCACTTGGCCGATTTCGATGAGAAGCTCGTCGGCAGCCGTATTTGGACGGAGCCGCAATTTATCGAGCAGCGCTTGGCCGACATCACGTCGCACATGGCCAACGTGATTCAGAAGTATCTACGTAACGAGTTCGACACGATCGAGGATTACAATCGCCACGCGGGCGAGGTCGCCGAGCCGTATCGCATCTTAGTCGTCGCCAATTTCCCGTTTAACTTCACCGATAGTGCCGCACGGCACCTGATGTCGATTGTCTCCAGCGGCGCGCGGTGCGGCGTGTATTCGCTGATCAGCGTCGACATGAAACAACGCTTGCCGCACGGCTTCAGCCTTTCCGATTTGGAGCAGAATGCCGTCAAGCTGGTTTGGAAAGATCAGCAATTCGTCTGCAAAGAAGGGGAATGGGAACATTGCCCGCTGATGCTCGATGCCCCGCCGTCGCAAGAACGATTCACGCAGCTGTTGCAGAAGGTCGGCGAGCGCGCCAAGGAAGGGAGCCGCGTCGAGGTTCCGTTTGAATTCATCGCCCCGCGCGACGGCCAGTGGTGGAGCAAGCAGAGCGGCCCGGGGATTGACGTGCCGCTGGGACGCGCGGGGGCCACGAAGCGACAGCATCTCACGCTCGGCCACGGTACCTCGCAGCACGTGCTGATCGCCGGTAAGACCGGCTCCGGCAAGTCGACGTTGATGCACGCGCTCATTACCAATCTGGCGCTGTATTACAGTCCGGAAGAAGTCGAGCTATATCTCATCGACTTCAAGAAAGGCGTCGAATTCAAGACCTATGCGACGCACGAATTGCCGCACGCGCGGGTTGTCGCGATCGAGAGCGAGCGCGAATTCGGTCTGAGCGTCTTGGAGAGGCTCGACGTCGAACTCAAGACCCGCGGCGATCGGTTCCGCGACTTGAACGTGCAAGACGTCAATTCGTTTCGTGAAGCCACCGGCTTGCCGATGCCGCGCATCCTGCTGGTGGTCGACGAATTCCAAGAGTTCTTCGTCGAAGACGATAAGATCGCGCAGCAGACGTCTCTCTTGCTCGATCGCTTGGTTCGCCAAGGTCGTGCCTTCGGCATTCACGTGCATCTCGGTTCGCAAACGCTTGGCGGCGCCTATAGTTTGGCGCGCACTACGCTCGGGCAGATGGCCATTCGCGTGGCGTTGCAATGTAGCGAGGCCGATTCGCATTTGATTCTCAGTGAAGACAATCCCGCGGCACGGCTGCTCACGCGCCCCGGCGAAGCCATTTACAACGATGCCAACGGCCGCGTGGAAGGGAATCACCTGTTTCAAGTCGTCTGGCTCACTGACGATAAGCGGGAAGACTATCTCAAGAAGATTCGTGCGATGGCGATCGAGCGCAAGGTGCTCCCGGCGACGCCGCAAATTGTGTTCGAAGGAAACGTGCCGGCGAATATCGACAAGAATCACTTGCTCACGGAAGTGCTGACCGCTCCCTCATGGCCCGATGTGGTACTCGCTCCGCAAGCCTGGCTCGGCGAGGCAATTGCCATCAAAGACCCGACGGCGACGGCGTTCCGCCGCCAAGGTGGAAGCAACACGGTGATCCTCGGGCAGCAGCCGGAATCTGCGCTCGCGATGGAAGCGGTGGCGCTCGTAAGTCTGGCGGCGCAACACGCCGCCGATCCCGCGCGCGGCGGCAAATTCTACGTTCTCGACGGCTCGCCCCCCGACGCAATGCATGCCGGCTTTTGGCAACGGGCGGCCGCGGCGTTTCCGCATCCGTTCCAGGCCGGCGGCGTACGCGAAGCGGGACGTTTCGTCGGGGAAATTGCCGAAGAACTTGCACGTCGTCAAACCGAAGGCGCCGCCGGCACCGCGGAGATTTATCTCGTCGTCCACGATCTCCAACGCTTCCGCGACCTCCGTAAGGCGGAAGATGATTTCAGCTTCAGCCGGACGGAAGAGAAGGCCAACCCGAGCAAGCAACTGCTGACCATTGTCCGCGAGGGGCCGGCACTCGGCATTCATGTGATCATTTGGAGTGACTCGCTGAATAACTTCCAGCGCACGTTCGAACGTTCGGCGATGCGCGAGTTCGAGGTGCGCATTCTCTTCCAGATGAGCCAGAACGACTCGAGCAACTTGATCGACTCTCCGTTGGCGAGTCGGCTCGGACCGAATCGGGCCTTGCTCTATAGCGAAGAACAAGGACGGTTGGAAAAATTCCGACCCTACAGCTTGCCCGACGAAGCGTGGTTGAAGAAGATTGGCGCCATGTTGGCGGCGAAGCGCGAAAGCGCGCCGGCCGTTGCGAAGTAGTTTGCCGCCGCTTCTCTCTCCATCGACTGAACGGGGAACATATGCCTGCTTTCCGTGCGCTGCTGTGCGGGCCGCTTTGCTTCGCGCTCGCTTGCTCCCCTGCCCCGGCTGCGGAACCGACTGAGCCGTTGCGGGTCGACGTCCTCCTGCAAGGAGCGACCATCTACGACGGATCCGGCGCGGCGCCGTTTACGGGCGACGTCGCCCTGCGCAACGGCAAGATCGCCGCCGTCGGTAAGTTCCAGGTCGGGCGCGTCGATCAGACGATCGATTGCCGGGGCTTGGCCGTCGCGCCAGGCTTTATCGATCTGCACAATCACAGCGACAGTCCCATCGTGTCGCCGGCGACGCGTGCGAACGTCAATTACCTCACGCAAGGCTGCAGCTCGATCGTCACCGGCAACTGCGGCTTCGGGCCGGTCGACGTCGCCGAGTACCTTGCTAAGATCGACTCCGCCGGGGCGGGAACCAACGTGTTGCACTTGCTGCCGCACGGTGACTTGCGCGACAAGGCGATGGGGAAGGAAGCTCGTGAGCCAACGTCGTCGGAATTGGCCGAAATGGAACGGCTCGCCGAGCAATCGATGCTTGACGGCGCGTGGGGGATGTCGACCGGATTGATTTACGTGCCGGGCACCTATTCGAAGACGGAAGAGATCGTCGCCGTCGCAAAAGTCGTCGGCCGGCACGGCGGAATTTATGCGAGCCACATTCGCAACGAAGGAGTCGAACTGCTCACGGCCGTCGAAGAGGCGCTCCGCATCGGCCGCGACGGCGGCTTGCCGGTGCATGTGTCGCATTTTAAGGCGAGCGGGCGCAACGCTTGGGGAAGTTTGCATATTGCCGCGGAGCTCATTGAGAAAGAGCGAGCGGCAGGCAGGCGCGTGACTGCCGATCAATACCCTTACACGGCGTCGTCGACCAGTTTAGAGGCGACGCTGTTACCGGCGTGGTGTCGAGCCGGCGGTCGCAAAGCCCTGGGCGAGCGCTTGCGCGATCCCGAGCAACGCGCTAAGATTCGCCAGAGCGTCGAAAAGGAACTGACCGGCAAGGTGCGTGTGCAGATCGCGGGCTACGAGACTCGCCGGGATTGGGTCGGTAAGAGCGTTGAAGAGATTGCATCCATGGAGAAACGCGAGCCGGCCGATATCGTGCTGGAGATGGAACAGAATGGCGGAGCGCGCGTCGTGAACTTCGGCATGAACGAAGACGACGTCCGCATTGCCATGATGCTGCCGTGGGTTGCCACGGCGTCCGACGGCAGCGCAAAAATCCCGGACGGCGACCAGCCGCATCCACGGAGCTTCGGAACGTTCACGCGCAAGCTCGGCTTGTATGCCGTGAAGGAAGGGGTGGTATCGCTCGAGCAAGCGGTGCGCAGCGCCTCAGGCCTCCCCGCGGATATTCTTGGGCTTCAGGATCGCGGCTACTTAAAGCCGGAGCTCGCGGCCGATGTCGTGGTTTTCGATCCGAAGACGATTACAGACCGGGCGACGTATGACAAGCCGTACGAATACTCGCAAGGGGTGCGCTTCGTGTTCGTCAACGGCGTTCCCGCCGTCTTCGACGGGACCCCCACCGGCGCCTTGGCCGGCAAAGCGCTGCGGCGCAAAAGTGCCGCGGCAAAGTAGCGAGCGACGCCAGGTTTAGTGAGTAGCTTCCGATCCCTGAATGTACGTCTGCTCGCGGAAAGACCGCGATGCAAAGGCATAGGCGAGAGTCACGCTGACCATCAGCATGGTAAAGAAGGCGTAATACGTCGTCCCTTCAATGCGGCTGCTGCCGTCCTCGTTTTCGATCAAGGAATTAAAGCCGGCGGTGAGTACGTTGCCGAGCGATACGGTAAGCAAGTAGCACGACATTACGAGCGACTTCATGCGATTGGGCGCTTGCGTGTACGAGTATTCCAAACTGGTAATCGACACCATGACTTCACCGGCCGTGATGACGACGTAGGCCAAGACCTGCCACCACGCGGACGGCGCCGGACTTCCCTCAGGCGTGGCGGCGATCAGCCCTTCAATGAACCAAGAGATGCCGAAGGCGGCCGCTGTGAGTGCCATGCCGATGCCAATTTTTCGAAGCGGCGTCAGCGTGAAATACTTCCCCATCGCCGGGTAGATGACGAAGCTAAACAGCGGAATATAGATCATGATCAAAAGCGGGTTGACCGCTTGGATCTGCGCGGGGAGTAAGTCCATGCCGAGGATATTGCAATTCAATTCCTTCGCTTGCTGCACCCACGCGGAGCCGGTCTGGTCGTAAAGCGCCCAGAAGAACAGCACAAAGAAGTAGAGCGGCGCCAGCCGTAGCACCGTTTTAAGCCCATCGGGGCCGAAAGTCTCGTCAATGAATTTCGCACCGCCGGGCGGAATGTGGGCATACTTGTTGCGTCCGCGCCAGAATACGATGGTAGCGATAAACATCAGCACGCCGGGAACGCCGAACGCATAGGCGGGGGCATGCTCGGGAGAGATTTGTTCGAATACTCCGCGCCGTCCCAGGATCGCCGGAATGAGTAGGGTGGAGAAGAACGACCCGAAGTTGATGGAAAAGTAAAACCAACCGAAGACGCGCTCGATGAGGTGCTTGTTCTGCTCGCTGAATTGATCACCGACGTGAGCCGAGACGCAAGGCTTGATTCCCCCGGTTCCAATAGCGATAAGCGTCAGACCAAGAAGCAGGCCGAGTCGCGTTTCATCCACGGCGAGTGCGAAGTGCCCGAAGCAATAGACGATCGAAAGCACGATGATCGTACGGTACTTGCCCCAAAGCGCGTCGGCGAGGAGCGCGCCAAGTACGGGAAACGCATAGGCGGATGATTCGAACAAGTGAAAATACTTGTTCGCTTCGATCTTGCCCATCGGCGCCAATTCGCCTTGGGAGTTCCGCAGGTATTCCGTCATGAAGACGACGAGAATGGCTTTCATGCCATAGAAGCTGAACCGCTCGGCGGCTTCGTTGCCGACGATGTAGGGGATGCCGGGCGGCATGTCGCTACGGAGTTCGGGCGACGTGCGATAGGTGGGGTCGCTAGGTGCGCTCATAGAGCCGATTTCTCAGGCGTTGGCGGCGGGAACTGTGCGTCGCCAAGTGTAGCGGAATCGATGTTGGGCGGCCAACGCAAGCGCCGGTTATTTCTTCGGCGTTGCGGGGAGCGGCGGACCGGCGCTGCCCGAGGCCTGCAGCGTTACCGTCGGTTTGGGGAGCGCGATGCCTTCGGCCGCAAGGTAGTCGAGCAATTCAAGGTAGATCGCCTGCTTCAGGTCCATGTGCAAGCCGTAGTCCGGCACGGTGACGAAGTAAACGGCCTCGAACTTCAGTCCTGCATCCGTGAGCGTGTCGAGATGGACCCGATCGAGGCGCAGTTTCTGTCGACCGGAAATGTTTTGCTTGAGCCACTGTTGAAGTGCGGTAATCTTCGCGGTCGGAGTGTCGGCGGCGATGGTGAATTGAATCACCACTCGACGCTCCAACTGACGCGTATTGTTGTGGATGCGGCTTTGCAACAAGTTGGCGTTGGGAAACACCACCTGTTCGCCCGAGAGGGCCCGAATCCGGGTGGTCTTCAGGCCGATTTGTTCCACGACGCCCGATTCGTTTTCGACGGCTATCGAGTCGCCGAGCAAGAACGGCTTGTCGACGACGATCGAGAGCGACGCGAAGAGATCGCCGAGCACGTTTTGCGCCGCCAAGGCGACGGCTACGCCGCCGATGCCGAGCCCCGTCACCAGCGCCGTCACCTGGACGCCGATGTTTTCCAACATCAGCAGAACAACGATGGTCCAAAGCGCCGCCTTGCCGACGAACGTCATGACCGACATCAGCATAACGCTGCCCGGATCGGTCTTGATGCGGGCGCTCATCCAGCGCGTGGTGAAGAATCGCAGAGCGACGTTCATCCAAAGCGCCCCTTGGACGACGAAGGCGATCTTCGTAAGCATGCGCAGATTCGCTTCGCCGCGCACTGGAAAATCGAACGACTGCGCCGCAAGGTGGGCTGCAAGTAGAAAGAGAAACCAAGCCTTGGTTGCACGCGCCAGCTTCTCAATCAGTTGTGGCCAGTCTCCCTGCGCCGTGTCGCCGCGAACGCGGGCGCGACGTTCGATGACGACCGATAGCGCGTAAAACGCAACGAAGAGCACGACGAAGAAAGCGAGCCCGAGGAGCCAAATGTAGGCCGGGTTGCCGAAGAATTGTCGATCGAGCCCAACGCTTGTCGCCGCCCGCTCAAGCCATTCGAAGTTCATGCCTTGCTCGATGGTTCGTTCATGGAGTCTGGTTTCGTTGCGGTCGCCGAAGCAAGTGCAATCGGCGCGCCTGTCGGGCTGTCAGTTATAAGCGGAAGTATTATGCAATCGAAGGGGAGCCGACGACTGCGAATGTAGAGAACTTGGCACCGCGGCGTTTCGCGCGAAGCGAACGCGCAATGCCAATTGGGCGAACGCAAACAATCGCACTTCTTAATCGGCTACAGGTTCGGCTACTCGACGATGACACGGTGAACTTGGCATTCGCGGCGAAAAACGCGGAATCGCGGGCTCGTCGCCGAGAGCATCCTCGGCACCGATTCGCTTAACTTTGATCTAATGTCGGTCTCACAGCATCGACAGGTTTAACACGGAGCAGGTAACCTCGCGGGCCTCACGGAAACTAGCCGAACTCAACTGATTTATGGATGTTCCATTCCGACACCCCCCAAGGTTCGGCAACGAATGCGTAAAGGAAAAAAGCATTCAAATTCATTGCGATCGGGGTGAGGAAGTCACGCGAAAGCGTGACTAAAATGGCAAGTCTACCGCGCATGATAATCAGCTCGATTCCTATTGAAATCGTGGTTAAAGCAATGGCAACGTTAACTAAGTCCGATTCTGCTCGCTCGTCGTCGCCGAAAGCCGCAGATGTCTTGTCACGCAAGATGGACGGCGTGTCGCGGTGTGAGCAACTGAAAACGGAGGTGAGCGCGCTCGCCGCATCCGTGGATGAGTATCGAGGTTTACTGAATTCCATGGCTTGGGCCGAGAACGTGGACTCCGATGTACTACGCGCAAAGTTTGACTCGCTCGTCGAACAGGGGCGCAAGATTCGCGCGAACGTCGGCGAGCTCGCGGCGTCTGCAGGTAGCGAGCCGCCGCAATGGACGGATGAAGCAAGTTTGCAGAGTATTCTCGCGCAATGGCAGACGGATTTTCGCCGGCAACATTCGCAGTATGCTCGCGATATTTACTTGCGAGTCGCGTCGGAACTCTCGGCGGCGAGTGTGGAGCACCCTTCGTTACGTATCCGTCAAACGCTTGAGCAACTTGTTCAAGAATCGATCGGCCATCTGTACGAACTCGCAGATCGCGTAGATATGCCCAATCCGCCGCGATTGTTTCATGAGCCACGGTGGTGGAACGACATTCGGAGTAATCCGGACTCGCTCGACGGGCATGTTGCCGAAGTACAGTCCTGCAGCGCTTCGTTGGCGGAGTTACTTTGTGAACTATCGCGAGTGCGGTTCTTTGAGGAACCTGCACAAACGGCAACTGTCGCCGTCGCCGAGGTCGAGATGCCCTCCGCCGTGGAAGAGCCTGAATTAAAAAACGACACGGCGTCGGAAACCGCGGCCGCGGAAGCTGCGGGTGAAGAACCTCCTGCGATGTTGGAGAGCCCGCCAGAGGTGTCTGATGAGGCCGCGGATCGAGCAGAAGCCGCCGAAGCGTCTCCCGCGGCCGAACATGCGGAGACTCCGATGCACTCGCCGAGCCCGCATCTTTACGGCGCCCCGCGATGCAATCGATGCGGCGTCGGCGCTAAAGACATTACCCAGAGCCGGATGCGGCTCCTCGAAATGCCGTGGCGATTGCTGCACAAGCGGTACTACCGGTGTCGTTTATGCAATCACCGATTCTTGCATTGGGTTTAGGGCGAGTTGTCGCAATCAAGGCCCTCACGAAAATGAACCGCCCGCAATGATGCGGGCCAGTTCAACAATGCCCCTGAGCCGTCGAGAATTACGGCGCGACGGCCATGACGACGGTCGTGTTAATGCTTGTCGTGCTAGGCATTCAGCGACTGTGAGACAGGCGGCTGGGACACTTGGCAGCAGAACGACCCGCGCATCAAAAACTCGTTCGCTCGACGCGAAGATCATCCGAAGGCTTGATCGTCATTTTTGGTCGGCGGCGGAGGAATCAACTCCCGGTGTTGATGAACCCATTCTAATCGTCGCCAAAGCCAAACGTGTTCTAGCGAGTCGGCGCTAACAGCACGAATAATGACTTCTTGCTCCCGTTGACGGGAGATCTGCACTGCAATTCGGATCCCGAGAGGGATCGAAATTGGCACGCCACGTGCATGGGGTTCCCACCGCATGTTGATGCGACTGAGGATCGGTTCGACATTCCGCCCTCCCGTGGCTTATTCGCTGCGTGCCGATTGCGAAGTAACCGGATCGACGGCTCCCATCGAATTCCTTCCGTGCCAAAGTGCCGAACGAAGTGTCCTATGCCGCCCTAGTCATTTTCAGCAACCGCCAGTGACGAAAGCGAAGCAGTGTTTAGATTCCGAATTAACAACCGAGTGCTGCCGCGCTTTGTTGCGATGGTAAAGCCCTACTGGTTTTCTCAGGACAAATGGATCGCCCGAGGCCTGTTGGTTCTGCTCATTGCACTGCTCTTCGGATCCACCACCTTTGCCGTACTTCTAAACGCGCAATCCGGCGAGTTCACATCCGCACTCGCTTCCCGGAACTCAGACCGTTTTTGGATCTCGATTTACAAGACGATCGGTATTATCGCCGCGGCAGCGCCGTTTTACGCATTCTATTACTACGTCCGAGAAAAGCTCGTCATCTATTGGCGACGGTGGCTAACGCATCACTACTTGGACACGTATTTCCGTAACAACGCTTTCTACAAACTCACTTTTAATACCGACATCGATAATCCCGATCAACGCATCGCGGAAGACATCAATACGTTCACGCTGAGGTCGATATTCTATCTGTTGCTTGCGGTGGAAATGGGTTTACAGTTTTTCGCTTTCAGCGGCGTGCTTTGGTCCATCTCCAGGTCCCTTGTTCTGTTTCTATTTGCCTACGCCGCGATCGGCACGGTGATCGCGGCATTCTTGTTTGGAAGACCGTTGGTAGCGCTCCACTTTTTCCAGCTGAGGCGTGAGGCCGATTTTCGATTCAGCATCGTGCGCGTCCGCGAAAACGCAGAATCGATTGCGTTCTATCGCGGCGAAGAGCTGGAAAAGCTCAATATCAAACGCCGATTCGGCGATGCCTTCGGAAACTATAACAAGATCATCAACTGGCAATTGTTCTTGAATTTGTTGCAGTATTCCTTCAGTTCCATCACGTTAATCTTGCCGGGGCTCATTCTTGCCCCTCAGGTGCTCGCCGGCGATCTCGAGGTGGGGCGAGTCGTTCAGGCTGCCGGCGCCTTCGCGGCCATGTTTTCGGCGCTGACCGTTATCGTGAATAACTTTGAAACGATCAGTCGATTTGCGGCGGGAATCAGTCGCTTGGATAAGTTTGCTAATGCACTGGAAGCGTCGGCGACGGAGAACTCGAAGAATCAGAACGTCATTGAGACCGTGGAAGCCGATCGGTTCGCGATTCAAAACCTTACGCTGCAAACCCCCGACCATCGAAGAATACTGATCAACGATCTTTCCTTGGAGATTGAAGTAGGAAACGGTCTGTTGATTATCGGTGCCAGCGGGGGCGGCAAGAGTTCCTTGCTCCGGGCCATTGCGGGGCTGTGGGATTCTGGAAGCGGCAGCATCGTTCGTCCGCCGTTAGGCGAAATGCTATTTCTCCCCCAACGCCCCTACATGATCATCGGTACGTTGCGTGGCCAGCTGACTTATCCCAAGGACAATAAAGAGCCGACCGACGACGAACTGAGCGACGTATTGAAAGCCGTCAACCTTGGTGATCTGCCGGAACGATGCGGCGGCTGGGAAGTCGTCGCAGATTGGGGAAAAATCCTTTCGCTTGGGGAACAGCAACGCGTGGCTTTTGCACGTGTGCTCCTTTCCAAACCGCGGTATACGATCTTGGACGAAGCGACAAGCGCTTTGGATACCGAGAATGAAGAAGCGATGTATCGGCAGCTGCACGATTCTGGGACGACGCTCATCAGCGTGAGTCATCGCCTGAATATCCGCAAGTACCACAAGCATGTATTGAAGCTGAACGGCGATGGCAGTTGGAAACTTGATTCCGCGACACAGCTAACGCCCGGTGGCTAGGCACGGTATCGACTGCAAAATAGCAGGCTCAACCTGCTCGCGGTTGTGAGTTGCGGCTTTCCTGCGAGATGTCGCCTGTGCTGTTCACTTAGAATGGGATCTTCCCCGTTAGCATCTCGAACCACATCCGCCAGTCTCCGAGGAAGCTGTACCAGGGGTGTTTAAAAGTTGCAGGCCTATTCTTCTCAAAGACAAAATGGCCGACCCAAGCGAAAGCATAGGCTTGCACGACGGCTGCGATGATCAGCCACCAGAATTGAGTTGCGGCACTCGTCACAACCAGTGCTAAAACCAACGTGGTGCCCAAGAAGTGCAACCGCCTCGTTGCACGGTCGGAATGCTCGCTGAGGTAGAACGGATAAAATTCACGAAACGTGCGGTATTCAGGTGCACTCATGAGACTTGCCGCCTACCGCCCCTCAACCCGCACCGACGCTGCCGCATTTTGTCCGGTGCGACGGCGGGTCGGAGCGACAAACGAGGTTCGGCAGATTTGATTCGGAACGGTGAGGCGAACACACAAGTCTAATTTACAAAGCGATTGGTCGAGGGCCGACTAGGAACGAATACCTTCGGAGACGGAGTCGTGGCCCTCTCAACCGAAAATAGGGCGCGACCCGAGGCTTGCGAAAGCGCGGCAATCGGGCACCCGCGACCCGCGGGCAGGACCGGGCAATACAAAAAAGAAGCCCGCAGTGATGCGGGCTTTTACGGAGAACCGTTAATTTGCGTTGTCTTCTAGTGGGCAATACAGGACCGCAACTAGTGGCGTAGAACGCGGGGAAATTGCAAGTTCGTGGGAAAATCCTGCAATCGTACTGCAATCGGGAAGTGATTCGGGCAATTCTCGCCCCGACCTTGCCGAACTTACCACCCTGGCCGCCACCCTTCCCCCGCCGGCCCTCGGCGAACTCCTGGCCGTCGCCCGGGCCCTGGCCGCCGACCACGCCCGCACTTCCCCCGCGGAGGTGCAATCGTGACGGATTGGCGATTCAGCAAACCCCGCCGGCCTGCTCCCGGGCATGTCACCAACGCTGACATCGACCTATTCGGCCGACGGCTGCGATTGGGCGAGCCCGTCAACGCGGCCGACGTCGCCCGGATTGAAACGGCGTGTGACCGGATTGCCCGGCAGGCGCCCATTCACGGCAATCTCCGGCAGTCCGCCCTACGCGTGCTGCGATACATCGCGGACTGGCGGAAGTTGCAATTGAAGACCACCACCACGGCCAACGCTCCTACCGGCACTTCGCCGGATGTCGCCGCGGCCGACACCATGGAAGGAACGAAGGGATGAAGACGGTAACAATTCACAGCAACGAAGATCAGGCCCAACGAGCGCGATTTCAAGTCACGTTTAACGGTCAAACCTCCACCGTTTACGCAGCCGACGAAAACGAAGCGTGGGCAATTTTCTGCGATTCGACCAAGCAATGGCCCGGGCCAAAAGCGCCGGGCCGGATTGTGAAGCGATTGAAATAGGCCGCCTCTAACCTTGAGAGAAGATCGAACCATCCACCACCGCAAGCAAAGGACCGAACATATGGGAAACGTAGAAGCCGCCCGCGCCAAGATTGAGGAAGCCCGGGCCATTCAGGCATCGGAGCGAAACGAACGTCGAGCCGCGTATCTGAAATTGGTCAACGACACCATCGTCGGAAACGAAGTCGAGCCGGATGACGTTTTGGCAACGATCGAAGCCGCGGGCGTAACGTTTGAACAGTTTGAGAATCACGTCGCCTTGGAACAATCTCGGCGCGAGAACCAATCCATCGTCGAGACTTTGCCCGACTTCGAACGTCGCAAAGCAGAGCTAAAAGTCCGTCACGAAAAAGCCTTGGCTGAAATTGCGGAGTTCAACCGCAAAATGGACTTGGAGCAAGCGGAACTGATCCGCATTGAAAACGAGCAACGCGCAGAGTTTTCCAATATTTTGCGCGCTCAGTCGTTTCTGCAGAGATCTCCTGAGATCGCATTTCCCGAAGATCCCGTCGAGCCGGCGGCCGAGGCAATCACGATGCCAGACGTCGGCTTCGGGCCCGCCAGCAGTCTTGGAGCACGCATCGCAATTACTTAGCAAGCGAACCTTCAAACCCACGAAACACGACCACTACCCACAACACGAAAAGAGAACCCAATGGCAACAGCCACCTTTCCCGCAAGCATTCCCGCAAAAAGTGAGCGATTCCTCGAATACACCGCCGCGAACAACGGCGGTGCCAAAGTCGACCGAGCGGCCAACGTCATCCGCGGCGTAAAGCTCTTGGGGATGGAATCGGCCAACGGCAGAACGTACACCAAGCAGGCTTTGGAAAAGGCCTTGCCGATGTACGAAGGCGCGCCGGTCTACTTCGACCACGTGAAGCCCGGCACAGAACGTTCCTACGGCGACCGATTCGGCGAGGCCGTCAACGTTCGACTCACTCCGTCGGGGCTGATCGGCGACGTCAAATACAACCCGGACCATCCCCGCGCGAAGCAGGTGCTTTTCGATGTTGAAAACGGAACTTCGAAGGTCGGATTTTCACCCGACCACTACGGCGACGGGCCCTTGCGTAACGGGCGCCGAGTCGTGGAGACGATCACGGTCGTCAAGTCGATCGACATCGTCGCCAACCCGGCGACGAATCGGAGTTTCTCGGAGTCCACGGAGTTGCGGGAGTCAGCGCTCGCGGACGTCATCACCGCATCCATGGCCGTCGGGCGTTACTCGATGATGTCGTTTGCCGAGTCCGTAACCAGCGGCCCAGCGGTAGACACTCGGCAATTCGTCGGCACGTTTCGCGAGGTGGCGCCGTACTCGCCGGAAGACCGTCAACGGCGGAGTGAGAAGCGCTTGCGGGAGTCGGCCGAGCAAACCGCGAAGCCCACGGATGCGCAGGCGTTCGCTAAGTCCATCCGCACCTAACCAACCATTTGCCGCCGTCGTGTGCAGGGACGCGCACGGCGGTGGCGGTCGATAGCGCCCGCCTATAACACAACCCGGGCTCGTTGTCCGGTTCGCCCGTCGTCGGCTTCTACGCGGGGGCCGGCGGCGGGCTTTTTCATGCGCGGAATTCGCTCACTCGGACCAATCAACCGCATTAAAGCCACGAATGCTTTTCCACAGTTCTGTTATCTCGTTGTCAACCATGTCCACCATTTCGGACATCTTGGAGTGGATAGACGGAAGGTCGCTCACGTGTGACTCCGCGGTATCGCCAATGCTGACCAAGTCTCGGATCTTTGATTGAATGGGGGCAGCGCGGCCACCCAATAATAGATCTAATGCGAGCTTATCTCCCATTAGCTTCGCGTGGGCGTTTCCGAACACCACCATTTTCGTCTGTAAATCAGCCAGCGTTTTTCCGTACCTTTCTATCCGGCTTTTTATAGTGTCAGGCGTCATGGAACTACTGGCATTCATCTGATCATAAGCCAGCGAGTTGGCTCGCTGACACACCTTCAAGTCCGTCGAATTTACGACGTACTCGCGTATGTCTTGGCTTGTCTTCACCAATAGGTTCAGAAGTTGTTGCTTCCGCTCCCGTGCCTGCGCAACTTGATGGGCAGCCATCACCGATACGAACGGAGTGATGAGCCCGACTGCTGCAAAAAACACTTGAATACCAGTCATGGTGTTGCTCACGTTGTGCTTGGGGAAAAATGGAGTCAATTCGGCCTACTGTCACTCCGCTAGTTTCTTCGGCTCAACCCGCACCGATGCGGCCACCGCTTCAAACGTCTCCCGGTACTTCTGGAACCGGCGATCGACGTCGGCTGACTCCGCAGGCGTTCCTGCCACCGTTCCCGCAAACGCGAAGTGTCGGCCGTCGATAGTCGCTTGCCAGGACATCGTTCGCGAATAGCTTTTGTTCGGAGCGATCGATAACGCCTCCACGAAGGCCGCTGGCTGGCCGCCGAGCATTGTCTCGCGCTTGGCATGAACTGTCGCCCCAGGCGGAATGATAGGTTTCGGTGCGGCGAGCAGTGAGGGCTCACGGGAGATGACGACCGAAATGGACGTTCGCGAGACTAGGCCATCTGGCGGCAAGATCGTAAGCACCATATCGGCGCGCGGGTGCTCGTGCTCTTCCACCTTCCAGCCCAACGGCGGACGCAGCGACAAGCGAAGATCCGGGGGAGTCGCTTCGGAGGCGTGAGACGTGAGATTGATCGCGGCGCCGAGCTCGAGCCCGGCAGACGTCGTCAACGGTGTTGTCCACCACCAAGACAACGCCACTACCGCGAGCATGAACGGGAAGGCGATCGCGGAAGTGCGGAGGAGGGATCGCATTGATTAGGCGTTCACGAAATTGCTTATCAACTGCAATCCAAAGCCCAATGCTAGAAGAATGAAACCGATGTTTGACATTCGATCATACTTCCGCCCTCGCGCGATTTCCTCCTCCATTACTTGCTCGGTGACGAGGTAGTTGCGGCCATGGCGACTAACGTCATCGGGAAGCCCGTACTTCCAAATTAGATACGCTCCTGCAATGTCGCACGCGAGGCCGACGGTGTTGATGAATTTAGATACGGTCATTGGTCGCCCTTATGCGATGAAATGTGTCGCGAATAGTCTACCGGCCGTCCGACCGCGAATCGAACAAAGTCGCCCACCGACCCCGCAAGCCCGCAACATTTTGGGGCATCGAATTGCCTAGCCCAGCGCAATGAGCTAGGAGCAACTATTTAAGCCAGGCGCTTTCATGTGCTACCTGGCACTCCCCGAATCGGAGTCGCGCGGAATCTTGAGCGTGTACGTGTACGCCAGTCCGCATTTGCATTGGAACGCTTGGCTAAACGCCGCCTGAAGCGGCAACGGACTTAATCGTTCCAGCAAGTAATCGCGTTCGTGGAAAATGCGGGTGACGGTCGGACTTCCGCATTTCGGGCAGGGCGGAGGCGCTGGGTTATTCATGCTCGATCACCAAGCTGGCGCAGACGCGGGTGTGCTTCTCTACGTTAGTCAGAGGTTAATCATTCGGCGACTCCTGTCGGAGTGCGGTTTCTGTACTGCGCAAAAAAAGCTCGCAATGCGCGAAAAATGCCATCGTGTTTTTACACCCATGAGAATCGACGACCGCTACCGCCCCTCAAGCCGGACCAACGCCGGGCCGTCGCTTCAAGATTGGTCCGGCTCACTTGCCTGCTGTGGAGGCCGCCACGTTATTAAGCAGCCCACAATCTCTCCGAAGTCGTTTGCTAGCTGTATCACCTTAAACGAGTTGATGCCGTAACTCGCCAGCGCGATCGTCGAATCCGACACTCGTACCACAAAATTTCTGCCCTCGGGATCCGCGGGAGTGAGCCGCGGCACGATGATCAGTTCGGACGCCATGGCGCGCCTACCGCTCTTTCGGCAGCTCGGGAAAATACTCGACTACCGCCCGCATCAATCCGCGTCGCGTCAGTTCATACGTGAATAGCCGATGCCCCTCGTCGCGATCACTCGAACAAAGAATGATCTGCTCGCCAAATACCTTCACGTGCATCTTGCCGTCCGACATCATGCGCACGATCTTGTCGGCTTCGTCGGCGGTCAGGGGACGGTCGAAATCGGGATTGCTGGTCATGAATGTGGCTCGCTATTCGGGCATGACATTCCCGGTGAATATTGAAGCACGTTGCGCGGGAGGCCGCAAGAATCTCCCGCGAGCAGTCACCCGCTGACACCGCACGCCCTGCAATTACCGGCGTTTCGCGCGCCGTCTTGTTCCCGTACTGCAACCGGGCGCATTCTCAATAGGCTCGCGGGTGTGTGGGGCGGTTTGTTAGAATGCCCGCATCGGTAGGAGCCTTGGCCGGCTTCCGCACGCGAGCCCGTCGTCATGGAGTAACCCCCACGGCGACGAGGCCCGCGGCCGTCTTCACAAAGGGTTACATCATGGAAGGTCGACGATTTCTGAGCCTACCCGCAATCACTGCGCATCTAGGTCAAATGATCGAATTGCTCGAACGGATGGAGCACATCCAGGCAGAGGCAATTGAGCTCGATCTTGGTGGGCGGGCCGATATTCTCCGGACGAGAAAGCTTGTGTCGCGAGATCTGAAGAAGCTTCGCTTTCTTCTGGATGGCGCCGATCTACCAGAGTTGCTCCACGAACCCATAGTCAATGATGGGCTTCGGGCGCTGCATGACATAGTATTCGACAGATTACAAATTCACTTCGACTCCTACCACAAAAACGTTTTACTGCTTCCGAATGAAGTGGTTGCCGCGGACGAAAGCCCTGGTTTCTTGCTTCGCGTTGAATTGGACGCATTGTGCTCGATGATCAACGAACTCAATAGGTGCAGCGCGCTAATCGGCACCTACGTGTTCGGCGACAATGTTTGCCAGCATCCCAAGGAGAGTGAACCCTCTCAGCCCGTCAAATCAAAGGGCGATAAGAACGCGACTGCGAAGCGGCGTCCGGCAAGAAGCCCTAAAGATCTGACGGAAAAGCAAAAGACAGCGCTTGGCATGTACATAAAACATCGAGGCAATCGCACCTTGGCAGCGAAGGAACTCGGCATTGATGAAAGCTCGTTTCGCGAAAGAATGGAGGCGGTGTCCGTGAAGATGAAAGGAATGCTTCCCAATTTCAAACGAACCCGATCTGTCCGAATGCCGATCGACAGCCGTGGCCAAGAAAACATCTCCATTTAGTTCCATTATTCGGGGGTGTAATCGGGGGCTTTTTTCAGACTTATTCGGGGGTATTAGATAATCGGCAAAGATTTTTGTTTGCCGTAATTCGCTGGGCGTCAGCGTTCACGCCACGAGGACTGGCGTTCTAAATCCCCCGAATCCTTTGAGTGGTCAAGGGCGTCGATGTTCGACGTCGCAGACCCCATCGAAGGAACGCAGGATGAAACGCAAATTGACGAAAGCCGAAAAGACGGCTTATCGGAACCTTGCCCGCGCTTTCGAACAGCTTCGCGAGGCAGAGCAGCGGGCTAAAGAGCGGCGCGGTAGCAGCCGCAACGAACAGGCGGTGGCAAGTGCATAAGGCCGCCTCCCTCCAACGCCCGCGGTACGCCCTGCCGTTCGCCCGCTCGGCCACCGCATCCTCTGCCCCGCCGGCGCCAGTCGCACCGGAAGCCGTGGAAATCGCCGAGGCCGCCCGCCTGATGTCGGTGTCGACGTCGACCGCGAAAAGATTGGTCGACTCAGGCGAGCTCCCAAGTTTGGCAATTGGCCGGCTACGGCGCGTGCGCGTCGCAGCGATTCGGGAGTTCCTTGCATCACGCGAGGGCGCGCCCGTAGCTTCGAACGCGACAACCCCGTCCGCCGCATTGGATGCGGTGACGTAGAAACGCGAACGCCCGACAGGGACCGAACCCGTCGGGCGTCACGATTGAGATGAAGCATCACCTTCACCCGCATGGAAGCCATGGTACGGATAACACCTCTTGAAAATCAACCGCAACGGAACGGCAATCATTACCCGTCCGACGCCGAGATTTACGCCGGACTCGACGTATTCGCGGAGTATGAGGAACTCGGCGCGGTTTTCACTTCAAGCGGTGAGCACAAGCGATCCTGCTATTCGCTATTGAGGGAAGAAGGCGGCGCATCGGCCTATGTTCGCGATAACGGCAAGTACGGAGATTCGTCGGGCGGCGCAACGATCAAAGAAATCAACCTTTGGGAAGTTGCTGCGCAAAAAGGCCGTCATGGTGGCGATTGGAAAGATGCAAAACGGTACTACGCCGAAAAATCCGGTTCTCAGCTTGTTGCAGTAAAAAACCACTCTACTAGCAACGGACACGCAAACGGTCGCTCAGTCTCTAAGACGGAATCGAGCACCGAAAGCGGCTACTTCCAAACGTTTGACCCGCTCCCGATGGATGATGGCGCAAAGCGCTTGCTGGCCCACTTCTGCCGTACGGTCAAACAAGGCACAGCAACCAACAACTGGCTGAATGCCGGCGTTGTCTTTGGAAGACATACCATCGGCGTAAGACGAAACGGCGTTTTAGCGTGGTCGCAGAGCTGGAAAGTCTTCGCGTTACCGATCTTCGGCGAACGGCTGCTGTCGATCACTTCCGCCGATGAAATTGACTTGGCCATTATTGGCTACGTTCTCTTTACGCGTAATCCGCTCGATTCACTTACGGTATGGAATGCCGCCGAGCGAAAGCCAGATCCCGTAAAAATGAAGACGTATGGATTGCCGGGCGTTCAATATCCGGCAGACGGATTTGTGCATCGTGGCAACTTGCAACGAATCATTGAGGCCCGAACTTCTCCGCAAGCCAATCTCATAGACGAGATATGTTGGTTCGAAGGTCCGACAGACACGGTCGCAGGCTCAGGAATGCAACCTGATGAAACGACACGAGAGCGAAACCCAATCGTTTCGACAGCAGGCGGCGCAAAACAATGCAACCAGTGGCACATCGAATTTGTTTCCGGGCCGGGCGTTCCATTGGTTCTCTGTGGGGATTGCGACGATGCCGGAGTCGCAGGCGTCAGCAAAAAAGGAAAGTCACTCACGACCGCGGGCGTTCGAACGTTTCATATCTCTTTGCCGCATGAAATCGAATCAAAACACGGATTCGATGTTCGCGATTGGAAGAATGCGGGGGCAACTTGGGCTGATGCCCAAGCTCGTAAAACCTCCTGGGCACCGTCGGCCGAACAGGAAGCCGCGGAGGCGGCCGACGATCAGCAACAAAAGTCCGCGGCAAGTCTCGCCACTGATCGCAAGGAAATTCCGCACAACGACGAAGCCGAACGCGGTTTGCTCGGATCGATACTTCAGCGACCTGAACGCGTAGCGTCGGTCATTGACATCACACCCGATCATTTCGGCAACGCGAAACATTCGGTTATTGTCCGCCAAATACTCGAGCTGTACGCAGAGGGTGTAAGCGCTGACGCACTGCTTGTCGTGTCGCGATTGAAGTCCACAGGGCAACTTGAGGCGGCAGGCGGTGCCGAATATCTCACGGAGCTTGCGGGGGCTGTGCGGGACGGCGATTGGTGGATGCAATTCGCAAAAGACGTTCGCAGCAACAAGCATCGGCGACGGGCGTTCGAAATCATCGCCCAGGCAGATCGATTGTTGCGTGCTGGCCGCAACGCAGAAGACGTCGTTCCGAAGCTATTGGAGCAACTCGAAGAACAAAAGCGCGCCGCGGAGTCGGCGGAAACAGAGACATATGGACGCATGACGTTCCCGCAAGTGGGAGACGCCGATTTCCATACCGAATATCTCATTGATGAAGTTCTTCCGGCAGGATCGTTCGGCATTCTCGCAGGTCCGCAGAAAACGCACAAAACGCACATGGGGTTCGAGCTGGTAGCGAGTTTGGCAGTTGGTAAGCCGTTCCTTGGCTGCAATCAGTTTTCCGTCACTGACGCCGTCCGGGCCGGCATTATCTCTGCCGAGTCGGGGCCGGGCGCGAATAAGGAAGCGATCGAACGGGTTTGTGCCAGTAAGGGGTTTCGAGCCCAAGACGTCTCCGGCGCCGTTCTCTTCGATACGATCCCTCGCGACCCCTACAAATGCGAAAAGCTCATCCGTGACGACGCATTGCAGTTGCTCGTAATCGATCCGCTTTATCAGGCAATTAAAGACTCGGCAGAGTTTGCGGCAAACGATATGGCCATGGGAAAGGCTCTCGCACCTTACGCCGAAATCGCCAAGTCAACAGGATGTTGCATTGTCCTAACCGCCCACTGCCGAAAAAACCGCACCGCCGACCTTCGCCGATATGACGCCCCACAGCTTGAAGAAGTAGCGCACGCCGGCGTCGGACAGTGGGCCCGTTTTTGGCTCATGCTTGGAAAGCGAAAGGAATCTGACCTTTCAATCGGCCAGCATCAACTCTGGCTCCGCACCGGAGGCAGCGCCGGCCATGGTGGGCTCTTCGCGGTAGACGTTTTCGAAGGTAAGCAGCACGACCCAGGCGGCCGGGTGTGGCAGCCCACCGTTTCCACCGTCGGAGACGTAATCCAGCAACGCGAGCAAGAGACGGAGAAGAAGAAGGCCGACAAGACGCAGCGAACGATTGATCGGCACGTAATCGCCCTTCGAAACGCCCTCAAAAAATGCACTGACGGCGAAACGGCGAAAGGTCTTCGAAGCCGCACCGGAATCAACACCACGTATTTTACCGAGGCCATCGACACCTTAATCGGCCGCGGCGAGGCCATTATTGTTGAGATCAAGAAGGGCAAGCAAACCTACGACGGGTTCAAGTACCAAGACCCCAATTCAAAAGAGACCGGGATGGAGCGGGATGAACAGGGATAAAAACAGCATTCTTTCCCGCTTCGTCCCGGTCAGGAAGTTGATCGGGATACCGGGAAAGAATGGGACCCTATAAGGGTCCCTCTGTCCCGTCCCGGTCAATCCAGACGAATGAGCCACGACAACCACCGCAAGGCATCGAACATGAAAAGCAATTTTTATCCCGGTCAACCAGACCAACAGCGAGCTCACTTAATTAGGCGCACGCACGCGCGAGCGTCGCTTTCGGTTGAAACCGATGGTTCTCAACTTGATCAGAATGAAATTACACACACGCGAGCGCGAAGCCACGCTCCGGACCACCCCCGCCCATGCCGCAAGCTAATAGAGGTTTGACCGATGGATTCCCGACGCCGATTCCACCGCCACCGGTTTCGAAGTTTTTACGAATACTTTTTTGGACCGCCGCAAATGCTCGCACCTGCTGATCCCGGAACATTCGCGAATCTAAAGGCCAAGGCCGCCGCGATGAGCAATAAGCCAACGCCGCCGATGTTGCAGTTCGCTGATCGTCTCGAACTGAGAATCAACGCGCTCGTTGCCGTCGATCCGCGGGCCATGAACCCAGACTTCCGCCGTGGATGGCGCCGGGCGTTCGAGGAGTTCGCTGCCGACCCGTTCAGCTATCGATTGATTCCACCGAACTTTGACCGCCTTCGAGCCATTCGCGACGCGGCCGCCGTGTGTGCGCCGCTGGTCGAATCGGAAGTCGCAGCCGATCCGAGCAAGCCTTGGACGCGTGGTGAGGTGCAATTGATCGTTCTCGACCTTGCCGAAACATTTCAGCCGCGCCCGAACTCGCCGAAGTTCGTCCGGCTGACTGAAATGGGCCGGCAGTATTTGGAGGCGGTAGAAGCCGGCGAGGGTGTGAGTTGAGCCCGATTTTTTGCCCGATTGCAGTACGGCAACAAGACAAACGCCAAAACCACTGAAATTGCAGGCTTTGAATAGTCACCTATGGACACGGAAGCAAAAAACACGCGCCGTAGGACCACCGCCACCGCGGCTGTAGCTCGAGCTCGGCGCCGGGCTGGGACGCGCCGGCTAATGGCCGTGCTTGTTGGCGGGAGTGCGTGGCGATTAGCACACGCGGTTGAGATTGAGAACGCCGTCGCCTGCCACTTACTCCACCACGAAACCCAGGCCGGGACTTTCGGCCGCCGAATTTAGCAACCAACCACCAGCAGGAAACCAAGCAATGACCGACCCCTCAATCTTCAGAACCGCGCCGTGGCCGCAATTCCAAGAGCTCGCCGAAAACTTCCGAAGGGGACTCGGAGAGCAACTGGGGAAGAGCATCGAAAATGATCGTTTCATTGTGCGAGAGATGTTTGTTCTTGCGTGGAATATCGGCAAGGCCATGACCAGCAAGCCCGACGCTACGGCGGAAGATCCCATCAACCTCGCTCTTACCGGTGAGCAGGCCGCGTTGCTCATGTACATGACAAACGCCGGAGCGTTATGGCATCTCGAACAGTGCCGAGCAATCGAAGCGCAAAACAACTAAATCGGAAACAAGAATCTACGCCACGGAGGAGCCCCAAATGCTACGAAGCAACAATACGAATGAGATTACTTTCAAGATGAACTTGGAAGTCGATCCGCGTTACCGTCAGAACCTCGCGACAATCAGCAAGGCTGTGGTTCAAGAGCAGGAGAAAATGCTCAAGAGCACGACGGACGTCGAATCCCGCCGTACATCCATCGTTGTCGGCGAGGAGCGAAAGCGGGCCACTACCCGGCGAAACGAGATCGACAAGACAATCGCTGACATGGAGCGGATGTTTGCCAAGCAGGACCAGTTAGAGCGGCGCATGGCCGCGAATCGCCGCGCGGCTACACATGAGCGCGTAATCGGCAACGTGCTTGCTTCCGCCGGCGTGCGCGCGGATGCCAATGATACGCGGGCCAATTTCTACCGGAACCAGCAAGCGAACGAAGCAGCACAGCGGGCGAGGATTGCCGGGTATCAACGCGCGGCCGACGAAGCTCGCATTCGGTCTGAGGAGATTTATCGGCGCGAGGTTGAATTGACGGGGGCAACCGTGGAACGCCAGTCCGCAAAGGCGATTGTCGGAATCAAACAAACCACGGCAGGACTTATGGCGGCCGCGCGTGCTGCAGGCGCGCTCGGCGTTGCGTTCGGTGCTGACATGGAAGGAGCGGTTCGGACACTTGCTGCGATTGAAGGCGGTGTTCAGGGGGTGACGGCGGTCATGAACACCGCGCAGGGCATGCGAACCTTGATGGGAGCGGGCGCGGCTGGACGCGCCGGGCTCGCCATAGCCGGTGCTGGAACCTTAGGCGCCGTCGCGATTGGCGGAGGTGCGTTGCTGGGCCGGTATATGAATCCGGGCGGCGAGGGCATGTACGAACGCGATCGTCGCATGGGGCTGGAACGCATTGATCGTGACAACGAGGGGATTCGCAATCGCGGCATCTATCAAACTTCCGTCCACGACTCGCGTCTACGGGCAATCAACCGAAGCACAATGTTTACGGATCTCTACGGCGATGCCGAACCGTTTGGCAAGACGGACCGTGGCGCCGAGGCACATCTCGCGTTGGGTGAAGTCAATGCCATCCACAATGAATCGCTTGCCGGTTTCCGCCGAGCAAGTCGCGGTAGGGGAATGGAGCGACTTGGACAAGTAGACATCGAAGTCGATAGATCCCCGTCGGCAGCCTTGGCGGAGCAAGCGAGGTTCGCGGGGCAGCTCGTTGAGAGTGCAAGGCAACAAGAAGTGTACGGCCGCAGACTTCTCGACGACACGCGCGCACGCCGCGACATCGCCTTGGATACCAATCGCCAAGTTATCGACGGGATGATGCGCATCACGGAACTTGGCCGCGACCAGTTGCATAACGAGCGGGCAAAACTCGAACTTACGCGTGGCCGGGCCGTGGACTCGTTTGCTGCGTTCGGACGATCTAGCAAGGGTGAACAAGCACGCGTCAACAGCTTGCTTCAGAAACGAGATCGCGGTGAGGAACTATCGAGATCGGAGCGCGAGTTTCTTACACGATTCGGCGGAGACATCGCAGAGATTGGACGCAAAGGGGACGTGGAGGCCGGACGACGCGATGCGAAGGGAACCGCCTTTGAGGCCGCGCTCAAGAAAATCGAAGCCTCTCAAGCAACTAGCGTCGATGTGGCAGAACGACTCGCCAAGACGCTTGCGGAGACCACTGAGAAGCAACGCGTTGAACTTCAAAAGAAGGTCGGCGAGGCGTTCAAAGATCAGTTCATCAAAGTTGCCGACGTAATTGTGGCCGCAATCAAAGACCAAGAGGAGTTCGGCGCGATCGTAAAGCAGCGAGAAGCCGCAGGCCGTGCGATGGAGCGACAAGCCCAGAAGTGATTTAGTTGGCTGGAATGATGAGCGGACGCATGCCGGGTTCAAGACTTAGCTTTGCGTTATTGCCCGCCGATCCGAGTATCAAGATTCCGTAGTCCGGTTCACCTTCCGCACGCTCTACGCCAAATCGCCCGACCTGCTTGCCGTCCGCGTTTTCGATTACGAACGACTGAGCCTTTACCACCTTCGGAGTTGTCGCAGCGTCGTCAGCACCCATGCAAACGCCAACACCAACCACGACCGCCAGCCCAACGGCCGCGAACTTCCACCGCCGGGCCGCGCGCTCGAGGCGATCCAATCGGCCGGCAAGTTCCTCAACCCTCGGGGCATTCGTCGCGCTCATGTTCGTTCTCTCGAATGTGAAGTTAGGCAAAGTGATTCCCATCACCACCCGCAAGCCGTTCCGCCGAACGCGTAGCGAGCCCGCTGGCGCAATCCGACGCGTCGAAACGTCAGGAGACAGCCGCGCGCCGCTCGGTCGATGCGAGACGCGAAGCCTGACGCGTTCTCGATGGCTTGCGGGGTGTGTTTGGGGTGTCGTTTCGTCATCGTACAACGCCGTGATTCGCGAGGCAAAAACGCTCCTGACCTCTCCTGAACTCTCCAGCATATCTCTAGACACTGTGGGGCACTTCGCGGATAATTCTCGTGTCGATCACAGCGGCGTTAGAACCGCTCGGTCGATTCGAGTTCTAGCCAGAGACAATCTGATGCGTTCGTATTTTCACACGACGGGCCGACGGCCCGGTAGCTGGGGCGCGCGTACAAGCGTTGATCCGCAATGGCGGGGAGCAAGTCGTGCGCGGGTGCTGCTAGAAGCATCTTCTAAACCCAGTTATCGGGCCGACGGCCCTTTTCTTGCGCATTGTTGGGAGGCGGCACAGTTCCGCGACTCCGCTCCGTTGCGCTCTAAGGAGTCCCTCGTATGAAGACCACGAAGAGCATCACCGCGCGCCGTTCCACGAAGTCGGCGGCCAATTCGGCAAAGTCCGTCACCACCCGCAAGCCCTCGGCCGTGAAGGTCCGCAGCGTGAAGGGCGCGCTCGCGCCGCCGGCATCTCTAACATTGTCGACCGACAATTGCCCGGCCGACATCGACGCCGAAGCCCGTAAGGCGTTCCCTGATCTGCCGTTCGTCATTCGCACGGCCGATGGGAAGGAAATCACCGGAACCGTGGTGGATCTGCGGCAAGAGATGTACCGGATTCGTCGGATGAAGGGCGACACGTTGACGACGCCAGAAGAAATAAGCCTCGCGAAATGGCGGAAGGAACACCCCGCCACGCTCGCCGATCTCGCATCAGCGAACGCTATCGGCCGTTTCGACGGATTCCAAATCATCCGGATCGATGGAAAGACGGGCGAGCGGAGTGTTGCAGTTGATCCGGTTGTCGGTCGCGACCCGACTGGTTCGCTTGGAGTGTTGCGAAGCATTAACCGCGAAGATCGTTTCGAGGTGCTGACGTTTAAGGTGCCTGACCTTTCGAAGGCGCCAACGAATGAAGCCGTGCCAATCGATCGTCATGAACAGCGACGCGCGGAACTCGCCGCCGCGGCTTCTGCCGAACCCTTCGCAACCATCGTGAAGCAAGCCGCCGCGTGGATGGATGCGGCGTGCAAGGATTACACCGGGGGCGACTTGCCAGCGAAATGGATTCGCAAGGGCGCATTTACTTTGCTCCGTGAATTGTTCATCGTGCTCGATGAGGCGATGGTCGAGGCCGGAGAAACGAAGGGCTATGTCTCGCCCGAACTCGCGCCGGATCTTTACGGCAGCAACGAAGCCGCGACCACCACGAAGGGAGCCGAGTAACGATGGCCACACCTAAGAAACGCATCAAGCGCGGATGGCAACGCGACCGCTCCGGTTGCGTCGTCGTGCAGTTCACAGCGCCCGACGGCAAGCGGCGAACGTTGCGATTCGGCAAAGAGAAAACCGACAAGGCCGCCGACCAAGATGCGGCGATGCTTCAAAAGCTCATCGAGTCGGTGCGCATTGGCGGCATCAGCGATCAGAAGCAAATGAACGTTATCGAGGCCTGGCTTGCGAGCATCGGGCCGACGATCGGCGATAAGCTTGTGGAGTTCGGTTTGCTGCGGCCGATCGACGACGCGCCTCGCACGCAACTCGGCGCGTTCCTAACCCGCTACCTCAGCTTGCGGGCGGATGTGAAAAATGGAACGGCCACGTTCTACGGACATACCGAGCGCAACTTGCTCGCGTTCTTTGGATCCGATCGCGAGTTGTCGACAGTCACTAAGTTGGACGCCAAGGCCTTTCGCGCGTACCTGCTACGGCCGAAGCCTGAGAAGCCCGACGACGTGCCGGCGGACGTGCGCGGCGAAGGGCTCGCGGCGAACACCGCGCGGCGGCGCGTCTCGATGGCTTCGCAATTCTTTGCCGCCGCGGTCGATGGTAAGATCATCGACGAAAACCCGTTCCGTGGTCTCTGCGAATCGGTTCGGGCCAACAAAGATCGGATGTTCTACGTCGTCGAGGCAAACGCATTGAAGGTGCTCGAAGCGTGCCCTTCGATGGAATGGAAGATCGTTTTCGCCCTTGCTCGGTGGGGCGGCCTGCGCACGCCGAGCGAAATCGACGGGCTCAAGTGGGAGCACTTCGACTGGGCGAACCAGCAAATGCTCATTCACTCGCCGAAGACCGAGCACCACGAAGGCAAGGGCGCACGGTGGATGCCGCTCTACAACTCGAAGCATCCTGAGTTGTGGTCGGTGTTGCCGAACCTGATGCGGGATGCGTTCGAGCAGGCCGAGCCCGGCGACGTCTACGTGCTCAACCGGCTGCGCGGCCACACCAATCTTGGCACGACGATGCGCAAGATCATCAAGCGGGCGGGCGTGGCGGAGTGGGAAAAGGTCTTCCAAAACCTACGCAGCACGCGGGCCACGGAACTCATCGACAGCTACCCGATTCAGAACGTCGCTGAGTGGATGGGCCACTCCCCAGCCATGCTTCTCAAGCACTACGCCCAACTCCGAACGGCCATGTTCGAAGCTCAGGGTCGGGCCGTGGCCGACGATCGCGAAGCGAGCGCTGCAATTATCTTGCAATCGGGCAGCGGTGGTGAGGGTCAGGACGGGTCAGGAGAAAAAAAGAAACCCGCAGTTACGCGGGTTTTTGCGGAGAGCCGTGAATTTGCAGACTCTTCTAGTGGGCAATACAGGACTCGAACCTGTGACCCCTACCGTGTGAAGATAGTGCTCTAACCAACTGAGCTAATTGCCCTCAGGCCGGCGACCGCGGCCGCAGCCTTTCCGAACCGCCGTTTATACGAAATACGCCCCCTGTTTGCCAGGGGGCACAGTCGCCAGAGGGCGAGTATCGTACGGCGAACCGTTCGCCGCCTTATGCCGACCCTTCGGCCGGCGGCGGTTCAAACTTCGGGGCCGTCGCTTCTTCGCGCTCTTCGATAGCCCTCGCCGGACGCGACGAAGCGGAGTACGACGACGAGGAGTAACTCGACTTTGAGGCCGAGTTAATGTCTTCTTCGATGCCGTGCATCCCCTTCTTAAATTCGCTGAAGCCCTTGCCGATCGATTTCGCCACTTCCGGCAAGCGATTGCCGAACAGCAGGATGGCGATGATGCCGACGACGATCATTTCCATTGGACCGAGGCCCATGGCGATGCTCCTTCCCTACACGATTTCCAGAGATACGCGCCGCGGTCCGAAAGCTTGGCTTGCGCGGGCGGCGCGGTGTGCTCAACGCACGAATATGATTGCGCGACTAGCTGTTCGATTTCGGCGCCGATGAGTTCTTGTCGGCGTCGTCTTCGATGCCTGCCACGCCCTTCTTGAATTCGGTAATCCCCTTGCCCATCGAACGCATCACGCTCGGCAGCCGGTTGCCGAAGAGCAACAGAATCACGAGTGATACGACGATCAATTCAACCGGACCGACACCAATGGCAAGTAACGGGCTCATTTTTAACTCGACGGAAGAGAAACCTACGAATGCTGGAAACCGAAGGTACCGGGCAATTGCTCCGCAACACGGAGTAGCGGCACCACGAGGCTATATGGCACAACGACACCATGAAGCCACAACGTGAAGCGATCTACGTCAGATTATGGTGACGAGAGTTTTGCTGCCAAGCATTCCAGGCGTGCGAGGCTGCGGCGGGAATAGCAAGCTCGGCACCCGCCGCCGGGGCGACGACCGTAACTCCACTACTCCCTTGATTTTACTGACCGAGAGAGGGGAGTCAAACGGATTCCCAGACGCCAAACTCCCCCGGCAACGGCAAACGGGACGATTTTGACCGGAATTGGCTTTGGGCCGGTTGTGGGGTGCAATTGATGATCCATCGCAAACCGTTGCGCGCCGCATGCTATTAGACGCGATTTCGTGCGCCGCAGTGCGCGTTTGCTGCGCGCGGCACCGGTTGCGAAATTCGCCGAATGCGCGGCTGTGCGCGAGGTTGCGCACATGAAGAGATCGGGCACACGCCGCCCCGCGCCGTTCACGGCAAAAGCGCCGGGGCGCCGCATCGCAAATCGACGTAAGTCCTCGAACCGCGACTGCCCCCGTGCGCACTGAGTCCGACCCGTAGTGCGCCCCCTTGTTTCTAAGCGCGCCGCCGCGCACCACCGACCCCGAAAAGTGCGCAACGGAGTCATTTAGTGCGCACGACTTACGTCGATTTACCGGCAACATGACGAACCCTCCGGACCAACGTTGAGAGAAAATCACGCCGCCATTGTCTTCGAACTGCCGGCCCCATTTCCAGGCGATTTTTGGCCGGCCTGAATTTTCTCAGAGTGCGCGCCAAGACGCAGAGACGCCAAGATCGCAGAGAAGAAAGGGAGATGAGAAGGGGCTTGGGGAGATGAAACGGATAAGGGCTTTGCTACAGAATACTAGCCCCGCTCTCGCCAGCGAGGGGACCGAAGAGAGTTATGAGTGATGACCGGCGATGATCTTCATTGTTCAGCATTCAGCACTCAGCACTCAGCATTCAGCATTTGTTGAAGTTCCCTCGCTGGCGAGAGCGGGGCTAGCGTGTGATGGTGCACTGCAAGGGAACCAGGGCAATCTAGTAGGCACGCTCCGCGTGCCGTCGGGCGGCGCGGCTCGTCGGCTACTGCTATCGCGAACAGCGCCGCAAAAAAATGGCGAGCGTCGAGCCGTAAGACCGACGTGTCCGGGAAGGGCGACCACACGTCGGCCTTACGGCTCGACGCTCGCCGAGGCGAATAGCTGAAAGCGGCGTTGGTCGTCGACCGACGGCACACTGAGTGTGCCTGCTACTTTACTTCCGCTGCGTTTCGGCCCCGTTCGCGGCGGCTTCTACGTAGAGCGGCAGGTAGCGGTAGTAGACCTCGAGGCAGAGCGTGGCCAGGGCCGTGCTGTAGACGCGGCCGCCGTAGCCGCCCCACACGTCGTTCGGTTCCCAGGTGCCGGCCGCTTCTCCCGCGGTGACTTGGCTTTGCAGGAGTTGCGTGGTGAGCGCTTCGTTCCAGCGTCGCCAATGATCACCTTGCAATTGGTACATGCCGAGCGTGCCGTAGTACCAGTAGTAGTAGTTGCGCTCCCCCATGCCGGGAAGTTCGCCGAGCAGGAAGTTCCCGGCTTCGTCTCCCGCCGGATTCTGCCGGGGAATGCCGAGAAACTGCTTGCAAACGAGTGCTTCGGCGGTCATCGGCCGGCTCACCCGTTCCCCGGCGCGATACGAGGCGAGCCCGTTGTTCGTGCCGGACGACACGCTCTGTACGAACCGTACCATTCCCTCGCGCGTGGCCGTCGGGATGTCGACGCCGGCGAGTTCCGCGCTTTTGAGCGCCATGAGTTGCCAGCCGAGTTGACTGAGGTCTCCCATCTCTTGCGGGCGATAGCGCCAGCCGCCGGTCGAGCGATTTTGCGCGCCGAGCGTATAGCCGACGGCGCGCTTCACCGGTTCTTCGAGCGCGGCGTCCCCCGTCATCGCGTACGACTCGCTGAGCGCCAACGTCGCCATGCCGTGGCAATACATGAAGGCAAACGGCTCCGCGTTGCCGCCGAGGTTGCCGTTGGGGTGCTGGGTTTCAATGAGATAACGAATGCCGCCGGCGACCGCTTTCTGATGCGTGCCTCGTTCGTGCGTGTGGCCGGCTCCGAGCAAGGCCAGCATCGCCAGGCCGGTGATGCCCGTGTCGGCATTGGCGCCCGCCCCGCCCCGATTGTGCCCGAGCACTTCCGTTTCTTGGCCCGCGCCAAAGCGTCGCGGCGACCAGCGGCCATCGGCTTCTTGGTTCTTGGCAAGCCATTGCAGCGCCGCGTTGACGGCGGCTTCCGTTTGCGCCGAACCGCCGTGGGCGAGTGCTACCTGCTCGCGATCGGCGACGATTCGCTGTTGATAGATTTGCGGCGGCAAAAATTGCGACGTGTGCGGTTGCACGAGCGGGAGTTGCGCGTCATGCGTCGGCACGCGCGGTACGGGCAGCTCCGCCGGCTGCAATTTGGCGGCCACGCCGGAGTTCGCCGGCGTGCGCTCGGGGATCGGCGTCATGGCGCGCATGTCGAGCGACTTAGCCGTCGGAGTTACGGACGCCGCCGCAGGGGACGTCGCCATCGCCACCAACGGATCAGGCAGATCCGTCAGCGGCCTCGGGCTCGGCACTTGCGGCAGCCGATCGGCCGCAGCCGATTTGGAAGGTGCCGGTGCTTGGAGCTTCGCCACGGCCGCCGCAGCAGGCTTAGGCGCGGATACCGACTTCGGCGGCGCGGCGACCGCTTGCGACGCGGTGCGAGGTGCCGCCTCGGCAAACGCCGGCGATTGCGACGTGGTGCGCGCTCGCGGCGCCGCCGACTTGGGCAACGCGGCGACGGCTTTCGGCATGCGTTTCGTTTCCGGAAGTTTGATCGGCGGCAGTTTTTCGGACGAAGCGGTCCGCTGCGCCGAGACCTCCCCCATGCCGAGGTTAATCGTTACTTGGCCGCCGCCGCCGGGGCGTTGAGCGACGATCGGGATGCTCGTCGCGTAGATGAGCAACAGCAGGTGGAACCAGATCGCGAGAATCGCGCACTTGCGGAGCGGCTGCGACTTGCCGAGCCGGGTGTTGATCAGCAGCACCAGCAAGACGGTGAAGACGCCGAGCCCGACCCAGAGTGCGATCCATAACGTCTGCGGACTCAAGAGCCAGGCCGTCCAGTCGCGGAGCGCTTCCATACCTCACCGCCTTTGCGCGGAGGGAGGCTTTTCGGTGGTGACGGCTACGCCCAGTTCGCTGATGCCGGCTTTGCGACAAGCGTTGAGCACTTCGGCCACGTGTTGGAACTCGCCCGAGCCGTCGCCGCGTACCAGCACGCCGAGATCGGCATACTGGGCTCGGGCCGTGCTCAACCGCCGGCTCAGTTCATCGAGCGTGATGGTCTCGCGGTCCATGGCGATCTGGCCGTCGCGGTACACGTTGACGACCTTCTTCTCCGGCGCGGCCGTCAGCGCTTCGACGTCGCTCACTTGCGGCACCTTCAGGCCGATCTTGCGCTCCATCTCCGTAAACTTTGTCCCCACCATGAAAAAGATGATGAGGAGAAAGAGCACGTCGATCATCGACGTGAGATTCAGCGTCGGCTGTTCGTCGAGATGAGTGCGAAGGGGCATGGGACGAAATGCTGAATGCGGAGTGCTGAATGCTGAATGAGAAACAACGCAGAACCTACGCTGCTTCTTTGCTGCTGGTGCGGCGGCGGGTCGGCATTTCGCTGAGGCCTTCGGCCGAGACGATGCGGACGAGTTCTTGGCCGAGGGCGTCGATCTCGATGATGAGCTGGTCGACCCGGCTGACGAAATACAGATAGAGCGACAAAGCCGGAATGGCGACCGTGAGGCCGGCCGCCGTGGTGATGAGGGCTTCGCTGATGCCGCCGGCCAGCAGCTCGGGCCGGCCCATCGCATTGCTGCTGGAAATCTCGTTGAAGGCACGGATCATGCCGAACACCGTGCCGAGCAGGCCCAGCAGCGGGCTGATCGTGGCGACGCCGTTGAACACGCGCAGATAACGCCGCAACGAGTTGACCGTCCGTTCTCCTTCATCGAGCACGGCCTGCTCCACTTCCACGGCCGGACGGCCCCACTTGCGGACCGCCGCGCCGAAAACGGTCGCCACCGGACTGCCGTTCTCTTCGCAGAGGCGGAGCGCCTTGTCGCGATCGAGTTGACCTTCCCGAAGTTGATGCAGGAACCGTTTCACAAACGGTCCCGGCGCCACGCGGCCGCGGCGCAGCGTGAGCAGCCGCTCGAACATGAAAATGCTGGTCAGCACCGAGCAGAAACCGATGGGAAGCATCAGCACGCCGCCGGCCCAAATGATCTGCCAGAGGTTTTTCGACGGGATCTCGGGCATCTGTTCGCCGGCGGCGGCGGCTGCGGCTTCGGCGACGGGAGCCGCACCTTGCGCCATCGCCATACTTGTGGCGACGAGACCCAGCAACAGCGTGACGACGCCGGCAAATGCCGAACGGCGCAGACGCTCGCGACGTCGACTTTGCTCAGCACGACGTTGTGCCGGTGGTGCTTTTTCGAACGACATGCTCTATTTCCTTTGTACCGCGGGGGCCGCGGTGTCGGCTTGCTTCAATACCGCATCGCGTCGCAAGCGAGCGTCGGCCACATACGGCGAGGTCGCGTAACGGGCGATTAGCTCTTCGTAGCAGCCGCGAGCCTCGGCCCAACGTCCGAGATGTTCCTGGCACTTGCCGGCTTGCAGCATTGCCGCGGCCTGCCAAGCGGGCTGCTTGTGCTCGGCGTCGCAGCGTCGGTACTCGCGCAGTGCGGCTTCGTAATCGCGTTGATGGAAGTAGGTTTCCGCCGTGAGGAACTGAGCCATCGCGGCTGTTTCCGTGTCGCGCGCCTGAGCGTCTTTCAACACGCGGGCGTACGAGGCGCGGGCTTCTTGCAGTTCGGCCCGCGCCGTGTGGGCCCGAGCGGCGAGGAATTCGAGTTCGTAGTCGGCGTGATGATTGCGACGGGCCTCCTCCACCGCGGCCAAGGCATCGACCCAACGGCCGGCTTCGCAGAGGGCTTCCACACGGCGAAGCTTGGCTGTCGCGAACCAGGTTTCGCCGGCGGCGTCGGGCGATTGCAGGATCGCGGCAAATTCGTCGGCCGCATCGTCCCAGCGGCCGGCTTGGAAGGCGATTTCGGCCGACCAGAAGCCCGTTTGTTGCGCGAGTTCGTGCTGCGGGAACTTTGTGGTGAGTTCCAGGAGAGCCGCTTCGGCCGCCGGGGCTTGTTGCAACGTCAGCGCGGTGCGCGCTTGCAGGAGCAACACGTGCGGAAGCAAATCTTCGCCGGCATGAGCTGCAGCATCACTCAATCGATCCGAGGCTTCCGTCGCGCGGTCGTTCGCGAGATCGTGCTCGGCCAAGCGATAAAGGGCGTCGGCTCGCAACGCACTTTTCGGGCAATCCTTGGCCAGCGTTTCGAACATTGCGATGGCGTCGGACTCGCGACCGAGTTGCTGAAGGATCCAGGCACGTTCGTAGAGCGGCACGTCACGCCGCTGATGATCGGGGAAGGTGTCGACGAGCTTTTGGTAGGTCGCCGCGGCTTCTTCGAGCTTGGAGAGGCGCTCGAGCAATCGGGCAGACAGTAGCAGCGCTTCGAAAACGCGCGGATCGTCGGATGCGCATTCGGCGAGGAAGCGTTGAGCGGCGGCATGGGCATCGGCATCGCGTCCCAATCGTTCGAGTGCTTCGCAAGCGATCCAAGCGACATCGACAAACTCGGCGCACGGCTCGGGAAGTTCGTAGAGTGAGCGGATCACGCTCCAGGCCGCCCGAAATTCGCCGTCGCGCAGCAAGGCTTGAGCATGGCCGAGCACGGCTTGCGGAAAGGCCTCATCGTCGGGGAACTCGGCCGTCGAGCGACCGAAGTAGCCGACTGCGGCAGAGAACTCGCCCTCGGCCGCGGCGATGTTGCCGAGATAGAGCAGCACGCGCGGGAGCGTCGGAGCGCTGGGATAGTCGTGAAGAAACTGCGTCAGTTCGCGCCGTGCATCTTCGCGACGGCCGGCTAGGTAGCAACACTCTCCGGCCCGAAATCGCGCAGCAGGCGTAAGTTCGGCTTCGTGCTTCGTAGAGAGAAACTCCAGCCAAGCATCGGCCGCGGCGGCGTGCTCGCCGGTGTGAACCAGCGATTCCGCCAAGTAGAAGCGTGCGGAGCCGGCCAACGGATGCTCGGGAGCGGCCTTGAGCAGGCTGCGGAAGTCCGCAACGGCTTCGGCCCAACGCCCGGCGCGAAAGTGTTCGGCGCCGGCCTGGTAAAACTCGGCGGCGTTTGCGGCAGCGGTGGCCGCCGTTTGGTTTGTCGTCGCTTCGGCTGTGGGCGCGGCGGCTTCGGCTTGCGGTTCGACGGCGAGGAGCCCGCCGTCTGCGCAGCAAATCGCCGCGACGAGAATCGCGGCGATCTTGGTACTTCGTAGATGTGCGGTCATGTCAACCGTCCGGCCGCCGGCCATGGCGCGTCTCGGGCGGAGACGACGCCAACGGCCTGCGGCTTTGAGTTAGTGTGCGTGGGGAGCGGCTCCCGACGACGGATCGCAATCGGTTCCCACCATGTGGAGGTGGTTATGGTCGATGTAGATGACTTCCCGTGAATCTTCATCGGTCGTCGTGTACGGGATCGGCCAGCCGACTCGCGTGACTTCCGAATAGTAGATCGTGCACTTGTAGTGAGCGTGGTGCAGCTGGGCCGGGCCGATCATCGGATAGACGCGCGGCGGATCGATGTAGTCGGCGATTGGCTCGATGATCATCCGGACGTTGTTGCGTTGACGTTCCCACAACATCGGCACGCCCCCTTCGACGCTGTTGGCCTTCTCGAGGCCCCGCATCACTTCGTCGGGCGTCGGCGGATCGAGAGCCTTCGGCACGCCGCCGGAGGTCACCGGTCCGAGAATCGGTACGCGTTCGTACCGTTCCTTGTTCCAGTAGGCGTCTTCCATGCGGTCTTGGTGATACGGCGAGACCGGCACCGGCCACGGCAACACCAGCGAAGGCATGGTGGCGGTGTTGAGCGGAAACATGCAGCCCGTCGAGCCTGCGATGCCCAGCGCGGCCAAGCAGATGGCGAAGAGGGACGAGGTCTTCTTCATCGTGAGAATTCCCTTTGCAAGTTCGAGGGCTCGGCGAGAGCGAGGGGTTAAAGTTGGCGACGTGCTCGCAACTACGAGCCGAGCGCCGGAAGCTTTCGCCGATCCGAAAGTAGTTATCGTGAGAATCTGTGACGAACTTGCGGATTTTTGCGCGCATTCCGGCAAATCGGATTGTTGGGTCTGCCGGCGTCGACATCGCCGGCGACGAATGCGGTTGTTGCAATCCGCAAACGAAAAAACCCTTGCGACGCGTGAGCATCGCAAGGGTTTGAGCAGGTTTCACAGCCGAACCGTCGGGCGGGAGTCGACTACGCCCGACGATGCTTACCGACGGAAGTGCCGGCAGGTGTCGTTGAAGTCGAGCCACCACCAGCCGTCTTTCCATTCCATCGTCACCTTCCGCCAGCCGAGCGGAACTTGCGGGTACGGATAGAACGGACCGATGTACGGCCAAGCCGAAGCGGAGTACTGCGTCGGATAGGACACGGCACCGTAGTTCGGATGAGCCGCATAGCTCGGCCAAGCGTAGCACGGCATGTTCGGCTGATCGTAGGCGACGCGTTGACCGCCACCTTGCGTCGAGGCGCCGACGGGGATCGGAGCGCCGGTGTTGTAGCCCGACGAGCTCATGACTTCACCCGAGGCGTATCCGCCGGCATTGGCGGCACGACCATGGTGATGACCGATGCCCGCGTTGTAGGAAACGGGGCGGCCGGCCGGAGCGGCTTGCTGCATCGCAGGTTGCGCGACAGGCGCCGGAGCTACGACGTTCGTACCGCCGAAGGCCAGATCGTCACGGCTCGTCGTACGACGGGCCGAGCCGTTGGTGTGGGCCGTCGGTTCGACGGCGAAATCTTTCTTCGCCGTCGCTTTCACTTCCAGGTTGTTCACGACGGCCGTGACGCCCGGGAGCTTTTCCGCCATTTCCACGGCGGTTTGCGATTGTTGATCGTTGGCGACGCGCCCCATCAGGGTCGCCGTGCCGTCTTCATACTTCACACCGATGCTGTAATCCTTCAACCTTCCGCTTTGGCGGATGGCGTCGGCGATACCTTGCGCGGTCTCCTGATCGGAACCCAGCGCCCAGGTCGGCATCAGAGCGGCGATGGCAAGCATCACCGAACCGAAAAAGAACCGTCGCGTCATCGAAATCCCCCTTCCATGGACTAAGACGTATTTCGCTCGCTCACAGCGACTGACGAACGGCTTCGCACTTGCGGCGAAGCGTTTCGTTCCGTTACGGGCCGGAAACGTCGAACTGTGCAGCATCCTTGCTGTTGGCCTGCTCGGCGGCGGCGAAAGTCCGACGGAGAACGTCCGCCTATCGCTACCACCTACGTATAGGTTTCGGCCGGCAACGGAATCGAAGGTAGGCTTTTTTTCGATTTTGACGGATTTGACTGCCGGCAACGAATGCGGGGCGCGTCGTCGCAGATTTGCGAACGACTAACGACGCGCCGTGTTTCGGCAATCGATGACCGCCAGCACGGTAATCACTGCCAGCACGATGCCCGAGCTCATGCCGGAGCCGGGCACGGTGATCAGCGACAAGACCGTAACGATGCTCAGCAACAGCATGCTGAGAATGAAGAAGCCGCGAAGCGAATGGGCCATCGACGTGCGCTCGCCCACTCGCATCATCCAGACCCCCGCCACGGCGAGAATCTGCAAGATGACGAGGCAAACTCTCACGGAGTTGGGAGAGAAGATTTGCATCGATCAAGGGAACCTAATGGCGCGCAACAGCGTGCGCTTATAAGCGGCGGCGAACTTATACACGTATTCGGTTCTCGCAGGCAGGTCGATTCAGAAATGCTTCAGGCCGGCAGCGGCCCAATTGTGGCAAACCGCCGCGCCGCGCAGCAAAAAGCCGGCACGCGACAGGGATCGTCGCGTGCCGGCATGAGCGTCATTCACGGTTCAGCAAGGCTCGAGAGTTACTTTCGCACGAGCGTGCCGACTTCGCGATCGACTTCCGTGATGTGCAAGCCGCGATGGACCACCTTGCCGTCCTTGTCGACGAGCATGATCGTCGGCACGATCAGAATGCCCATCTGCGAAGCGAGGCGCCCTTGCATGCCCCCCTCTTCGTGCAAGTTGACCCACGGCAGCCGGCTTTGCTTGAGGTACGCGGCCAAGGTTTCCGCCTTGTCGTCGAGGCTGATGCCGACGACCACGACGTTTTCCCGAGCGTACTTTGCTTGAATGTCTTTCAAGGCGGCCAAGTCCGTCAGGGCCACCGGGCTATTCGTGGCCCAGTAGTGCAGGAGCACCGTCTTGCCGCGATAGGCCGTGAGATCGAATTTCTCGCCGGTGATCGTCTTGCCCGTAAGCGGCAGCACCTTGCCGACGCAATCGATCCGCGTCACCGCCCCCTTGGCGGTCGTGGCGGAATGAGCGCTCGGGAATTGCGTGACGATTTGCGTGTAGAGTTCCTTGGCCTCTTGCTCCTTGCCGGAGAACTCCGCGTCGATCGCAAGTTGCAACAACGCCTCCGGGGCTTCGCTCGAAGTCGGGAAGTCTTTCACAAACGCGCGTAGGCTTTCTAGCCACGCAGCTTGCATCTTCGTCGGGTCAGTCCCCGGCGCACTTTGAGCAATCATGTAGTCGGTCGTCATGCCGCGGAAACGTGCATAAGCGACGAGGTCCTTGTCGGCGCCGTCCGCCGCGAGTTTCTTCTCGAAATCCTTGAGCCGGGTGATGGCTTCCGGATAGGTGCGCGATTCGGCCGCTTCGCTGCACGAGTCGATGAACTGCCGTGTCCATTGCATCTTGTCGCCGGCATCGAGCTTAGCGAGTTTGCTTTCGATCAAATCGATCCGTTCCTTCTTCAACGCTGTGACCGCCTCGGCTGTCTTAGCTTCGGGAATCTTCGCGTCGATCTTCCCTACTTCGGTCGCTAACTCCGAACCTCCGGGGCCGTCGGGGTTACGTTCAGAAATCGCAGGCAGCGTACGCGCCTTGTCGGTGAAGTAACCGCCGGCCACTTGGTTTGCGTCGGCGCCGAGCAGTTCCGGCATGTCGATCAAGCGCCAGTTGTCGCCGACCTTGATCATCGTGCCGATCTGAAATTGCCCGTTTTTCCCGTCGTTTTCAAACATCGTGACGATGTTCTCATAGACGGTGATATCTTTCGTCGAGCCGCCGGTGCCGGCCGGAATCGTATAGGGACGCGTGCCGCTGAAGTTGAGCCAGCGTGCGCTGCCGCGCGTTACCGTCTCCACGTCGGCCAGTTTGCCGCTGAATCGCTTGGGAGCCGAGGCGACCTTTTCGCCCAGGTCTTTCAATTGCGTTTCGCCCAAGCCGAGCGACTTTAATTCTTCGGACGTCGCCAAGAGACGCGCGAAGCGGGCTTCGTCCTTCATGGAGATCGCCGCGATCGCCTCGGCGCTCAGTTCCTCGGCCGACATCATCTTCCAGGCGTCGACTTTGCCGTCTTCGTTCGTGTCGAGCGCCCAGCGCGTGCCGCCGGTGTTGAGCCAGCGGAACTGGTCGGCCTTGCCGTTGGCGTTCGAGTCGACGTCGCGATAGACTTCGAGCCCTTCACTGAAGTAGCTCCATTGGTCGACCGTGTTGTCGCCGTTGGTGTCGGTGAAGCGGCGAATGGTTTGCCCGGCCGGATCAAAGACGACCCAACCCGAGACGGCCCCTTCCTTTTCGACCTTGATCGTGCACTTGGCGATTTCTTCCTTCGTGGGACGATCGAATTCGACGTCCTTCTGCACCGGCATCAGTTGCAGGGCTTGCTCGGCCGTCGGCGATTGGGCCCAAGCGTCGCCGGACAACATCGCTTGCAGCGCGGCGGCCGCACAACCGAGAATGAGTTTCTTGCCGAACGGACGCAAACGCAAAGCGGGGGACATGGAGCGACTCCTCGAAGCAGTTGGTCTTCGCAAATCCGCCTCACGGTGCACGAGCGATTGCTCGCGACACGGGGCGGGAAAGTGTCTCAAACCGACGGACATTTCAATCAAAACCGCAGCGAAACGGGGAAACTTCGCGAACCGCCCGGGCGCGCAAGCGCCGAGGAGGTCCCGACGGATAGAATATTTCGGTCGTGCCGGTTACGGAACATGAGCAAACCGGCGAAGACGTGCCGATTGTAAGACGGAAATTGTAGATCGAAGTCACGAAACGTTCAGCGCGAGCTGTGCGGCGCCCGCCGTCGACAGCTTGCTTTGCAGGAGGTGCCGGCAAGATGGGCGATCAAGGACGCAACGCAAGCAACGACGATTCACTCGGTGAGCACCATTCGGCGTGGGCCGGCATGCGAAAGCTATCGCCCCGTCGCAAGACGACCACCGCCCGCGACGTTCCGGGCTTGGTCGCCGAACAACTCGCCCACTTCGGCATCGAGCCCGCGAGCGACTACGGCACGGCGCTGGCTGCCGTTGCCCGTAGGCTTTATGAATGCGAGGCCGACGTCGAACGGCTTTGGCGCGTGACGATGGAGACCATCGGCGAGCTCGACCCAAGTGATCGCATCGCCTACTTCAACGCCAAGAAGTTCCTTTCGTTCCAACTCGCCAAGCTGCTCGACACGTTGCAGAATCCGACGCGTCGCAGCTATCAGCAATTGCAGTACGGCTCGGCGACCACCGCGGCCAAGGGCCCCTACCCCGTCTTCGACAACGTTACGGCCCTGTTCAGCGCCACGCCGGTCATCGCCCGCACGGCGACGTACATCTACGCTTGCGCCGAATGGATCGAAGATGCGTTCCAAGGCAAAGAGGTGCTGCTCGAGATCTATTCGCGGCTGCTAAATCCCACATCGATCGCCTTGGCGAATCACATCGTCGATCTCGAAGCCGGCCCCTACACGGATCAGTACTTCGCTTGGAATTTCAATTCGGGCATGGCGGCCATCGACGGCGTGTTGGCCCACGTGCTGGGCCGCGACGACGTGCTCATCACCAGCCGGCACATTTACGGCGGTGCGCACCAACTCATCCACGATTGGTACGCTAAGAGTTCAAACCTCGACATCGGCGTCGTCAGCTTCGACGGCTACGGCGTGGACGAATTCCTCGCCGCTTACGATCGGGCGCGTGCGCAATATGGCGATCGTCTCGCGGCCGGCCGAAAAGCGTACGTGTATCTTGAGAGCCCCTGCAATCCGCACGGCTACGTGCTCGACGTTCCGGGCATCTGTCGCGCCGCACACGAGCGTGGGCTGCGCGTTTTGCTCGATGCCACGGTCGGCACGCCGTTTTTGTTTCGCCCGTTGCAGCGCGCCGAGCCGACGGAACGGCCGGATTTTGTGATCCACAGCTACACGAAAGACCTCTCCGGCACCGGTTCGGTCATTGCCGGCGTCGTCATCGGTCGCAACGAGGATATGTTTCTACCCAAGGGGGATACCGCAGGCGCAGTCTCGTGGAATGAGACGTTGTTTTGGAACGTCTACTATGTGAAGGGAGCGTTCCTGAACGCCGACGCGGCGTTTGAAGTGCTGCAAGGTTTGCATACGCTCGAGCTCCGGATGCTCGCCAAGTGCGTCAACACCGAGATTCTCGCGCGGTTTCTCGATGCGCATCCGTCGCTTCGCGTGCATTGCAACGCCGTCGAGTCGAACGAAAATGCCGCACTCTGCCGCGAGCAAATGTTTCTCGGGTTGCCTGCGCCGCTCTTCACCATCGATATGGAAGGCATTCCACGTGAGGCGTTCCAGCGGTTCTTCGATAACCTCTCCCCGACCTTCGGGCACATGATCAGCCTGGGGCAGACGAACACCATCGTCAGTTGTCCGGCGCTCACGACCCACTCGGAGTTGGGGGCGACGCAACTCGCCGAGGCCGGCATTTCACCGACGACCATTCGCTTCGCCGTCGGCCATGAAGACCCGCGGGATCTGATTTCGCATTTCGTCAACACGGCCCGATTCGCTATCGATCCGGTGGTGCCGGGATTCAGCGAGCAGTTTCTCTCGGCCGAGAAAACAACGGCTTTGATCCGCCACTGCTACCTGTCGGCGCATACGCGATATCTCGATAGCCGAGAACAAAAGACGGTTTAGAATAATCGTTGCCATGCAAGAGCACCGTTTTCCGAGCCCGATGCCGCAGCCGACGGACGACGCCTATCCCGTCGAACCCCCCGTTTCGCACGTCTCGGATTTGCAGCAGAGCGGCCCAGTGCCGGAAACCGTCGACGAATACGCCGTGGGGGAAGAACTAGCACGCGCACCTTATTGCGTGGATGCTAACTCATGGCAGGAGATCGTCGCCGCGACGGATGCCGATGAACCGTATGCCGTAGCGCCGCAGATCGGACAACCGCCGACGCGCGGCGCTCGATTGCTCGCCAGGCATGCCGAGCGATTGACGCAGGAGCAACGCGCGGCCGATCAAGTCATCGGCCGCTTGAGCGATCCGCAGCGCTTCACGCTCCGGCGGCTGCTCTTCATTTTCACTTTGGCGTCGGTCGTGTTTGCCGTCGGTGCGCAAATGCCCCGGGCCGTCTTCGCAGGAACGGCGGGCGGCGCCGCGTTGGCAATGGCTCTGGTATCGCGCTGGCTCGTCGGCGAAAGCGCTCCGGCTAAGCTCGCTTGGTGGACGCTCATGGCGATCTACTTGCTCGCGTCGATTTTCGCCGCCTTGAGCTTGTAGGGAACGCCCTCCGCGGCGTTCCCTTCGGCGAGCGTCGAGCCGTGAGGCCGACGTGTCTGCGGAACGCCGTAGAGGGCGTTCCCTACAGAGCTGCCAGCATCTTCGCGAGCAATTCCATCGGCAGGCCGACGACGTTCGAGGGGCTGCCTTCGACGATGTGCAGCCAGTCGTAGCCGTCTTGGTAGCCGAACGCGCCGGCCTTTCCTTCCCAGAGCCCCGTGGCGAGATACTCGTCGAGTTGCTCGGCCGTAAGCGTGTCCATGCGCAACGTGGTGCGATCGACTTCCACAAGAGGTTCACGCTCGGGAACTTCCCAAATGCACAGACCGCTATAAACGCGATGTTCGCGGCCGGAGAGCATCGTGAGCATGGCCCGGGCATGTTGCTCGTCGCGCGGTTTGCCGAGCAATTGGCCGTGGCACTCGGCCATGGTGTCGCAAGCGACGATCAGCGCCGGGCCGGTTCGCGTCGAAACGTCGAGCGCCTTCTGATAGGCGAGCCGCGCCACAAGTTCCGGCGGCGATTCCCCGCTGCAGACGCCGCACTCGGCCGATTCCGAAGGGACATGAACCTCGAAATCGTAGCCATGCTCCGTGAGCAATTGCTTGCGCCGCGGCGAACCGGAGGCGAGCGTCAACTTTCGAGCAAACACCGACATAACGGCTTTCGCACCTGGGACGACCATACTTCATCGACAACCTGCGAAGTATACTAAAACGTCCGCCGACGTCCTATGATCCGCGATCAGGCTTTGCGACTCGCCATGAATCCCGCCGTGCTTTACGAAGACAACCATCTGCTCGTGCTCAACAAGCCGATCGGAATGGTTTCGCAAGGCGCCCTGCCGGACGAACCGAGCGCCGTCGAATGGTCGAAGGGGTATCTCAAACAGAAGTACGCCAAGCCGGGGAACGTCTTCGTCGGGGTCGTGAGTCGGCTCGATCGCGATGTCTCCGGAGTGCTCGTTTTAGCGCGCACTTCGAAAGGCGCGGCGCGGCTCAACGAGCAGTTTCGCGAACGGACGGTGGAGAAGACGTACTGGGGCGCCGTCGCCTGGCAAGCCTCTGCGACGCCACCCCCTGACGAAGGGCATTGCGTCGACTGGCTCGCCGAAGATGCCGAAGCCGGACGGATGGCTACGGTCGACGTCGCTGCCTTGTCGCCGGGCGCGAAAGAGCGCGGTCAGGAAGCTTCGTTACGATTTCAATGCCTCGAGCGTGCAACGGCCGGAGCACTTCTGGAGATCGCCTTGGAGACGGGGCGAAAGCATCAAATTCGGGTGCAGTTATCGGCCCGCGGCTGGCCGATCGTCGGCGATCGCCGCTATGGGAGCCGTCGACCGTTCGCGGAGGGGATCGCCTTGCATGCCCGACGCATTCGGTTTCGCCACCCCACGCGCGATGAAACGCTCACGATCGAAGCCCCCTGCCCCGCCGCCTGGCGGGAACTAGGGTACGAATCGGTGCGTCGAAGCTGACGAAACCGAGAATCTGCGCGATTCGTCGGTCGGCGCAACCTTGGCGCAGGTGCGCGATCGACGTTATTTTGGAAGTTTATGCAAAAGTCTTTGCTGCAACGCTCGGCAGTCGCCTCCGGCCTGGTCACGCAAGAAGAGCTTGATCAGACGTTGGCCGAACTACGCGCCGAGTTGCGCAACGACGCGATTTCCGACGAACATTTGGGAAGCAAACTCGTCGCCGGCGGGAAGCTCAACGCTTGGCAAGTCGAGCAACTGCGCAACGGTCGCACAAAGTTCAATCTTGGCCCTTACCACGTGATCGACTCGATCGGCCAAGGTGGGATGGGGCAAGTGTTCAAGGCCGAGCACACGATCATGGGGCGAATCGTCGCCGTGAAAGTGTTGCCGCGCAGCAAGTCGACGCCCGAGGCCATCTCCAACTTCCGCCGCGAGATTCGCACGCAAGCGCAGCTCGATCATGAGAACCTCGTACGGGCGTTCGACGCCGGCCAAGACGGCAATGTTCACTTTCTCGTGACCGAGTACGTGCCCGGCACCGACTTGCGCCGACTCATTCGCGCCGGCGGCCAACTCTCGATGCAACAGGCCGCCTCGATCATCAGCCAATCGGCACGCGGGCTGGAGCACGCCCACAGCCGCGGCTTGATTCATCGCGACGTGAAACCGGCGAATCTATTGGTGACGCCTGACGGCCGCACGAAGGTGTCCGACCTCGGGTTGGCCGGCTACTTCAACGATCCCGAGCAAATTGATCAGTACGGCGGCAAGGTCGTGGGCACGGCCGACTATCTCGCGCCGGAGTTGATCCTGCGCCCCGATCAACTCGACAAGCGGAGCGACATCTACTCGCTCGGCTGCACGCTGTATTATGCCGTCACCGGCAAGGTTCCCTTCCCCGGCGGCACGCTGCGCGACAAGGCTCGCGCACATTGCCAACTGGCGCCGCTCGATCCGCGTCGCTTGATCCCGGAACTCAGCGACGAGTTTGTGGAAGTGGTGGCCGACATGATGGCAAAGCGACCTGAAGATCGCATTGGCACGGCGGCCGAGGTGATCGAACGGCTTGAGCCTTGGGGGGGCGAACGGATTCCCGCGGCGCTGGTCGCCGAGCCGTTTATGCCGCCGCTGCCGCCGCCGATTCGCAAGCCTGCTCCTTCGCCGCTGGGTGATACGGAGCCGTATTTTCTCGTGCAGCCGCTGGAAGAGCATCTGCAAGACGCGAGTACCAGCCAGATGTCGCTCGGTACTTATCCCAATGCCGGCGGCGGCGAGACGTGGCCGTCGTTTCCGGGGCGGTCTAATTCGTTTCCCCGTCACACGGTGCACCATTCGGCCGACCAATCGCGCATGCTGATGCTGGTCGGCGCCGTGATCGTCGTCCTGCTGTTGTCGGCCGTGGCGATCAGCATGATCTACACCATGCTCACCGGCTGACGCGGGAAGCTTTACGCTATTTTCCCGCATCGATGCGCCGCTGGAGGTCAAGCAGCGCGGTGGCATCGTCGAGGGCGCGCACGGTAAGCAAGGATTCCGTGAAGAGCTGGTTGAGCAGCTTCGCGGCGGCCGGATCGCCGTCGACGAACGCTCGACGGCGAATCTCCAACGCCTCGATTCGCTGACTCGGCGAACCGAGGCGATCGACTTGCGCGACCAACAGTCGCGCCGCGGGAAGCTCTCCCCGCTCTACATGGATGCCGGCCGCGGCCATCAGCGCGCGACGACGGATGTAGAGATCGAGGAATTCCGTTTGCCAGTCAGTCAGCCAGTCTTCGGCACCTCGTAAGCGGCCGTCGGCTGCGACTGGAACCGTGACTTCGGCTTCTAGGCCCGGCAAAAGCGGCGCTTTGGCCAGCGGTAAGAAGCGGCTGGCGACGATGAGCGTCAACGCCCGACCATGAGTCGGCGCGATCCGCAACCGGCCCTCGCCATCGGTCCGGCCGAGCGAGCTTGCGCTTTTCCCGTCGCCGATCGAGAATACTTCGCAATCGACCAGCGGTTCGCCGCCCGAGCGCGGCTGCACGGTAAGCACGGTGCCGCCGCTTGGGCGACCGGCACCGATGATCCAGGCTTCGTAGCGTCCTCGCTGTCGCACGCCGAGGGGATTGTTTAAACCGGTTCGAACGGCGCAGGTCAACCGCGGCACCTGACCTTCGGCTACGACGGCGTCCTCGATCTCCAGCAACGTCCAAGGAATTTGCTTCGTATCGGAGTAGCCGCCGTCGCGTCGCCGCGCTCGCAGCATCGGTAAGTAAACATCGCCGGGTTGCGCGACGCGCGGCCAAGACGACTCGGGCAACAGCGCCGCCCCCCGCAACTCGATGGTTCCTTGGGATGCGCCGGCTTCGACGATCCGCCCCACCGGTCGGAAGGCGGCGACGATCACGTCGAGCACGGCGTCGTCGAGTAGTCGGCGATCGGCGGCCGCACGTTCCGCCGTCGGCCCCGCCGATTTCAAAGCAGTGTCGAGTTCACGGCCGCGGACACGATAGGCCGCACCGTCGTGCGCGAGGACGACGATCAGTACCTTGTCCGGCGTTTCCTTCGCCGACGGTTGCCAATCTTCGACGGCGATCGTATCGAGCTGCGTCTCGATTGCGTGAAGCTTTCCGATCGCCGTTCGCCGTTCGACGTTCGCTTGCCATGCCGCGCCGTAGGTTTGCCGAATTCGGCGTTCGATGCCGGCAGCGACCTCGGCGACGAGCGGAGGAGTGATTTCGGGACGATCCGCGGCGATGAGCGTGATTTCGACACGGTAGGGAGTCCACGCCCAGGCGACGTCGTTTGCGGCTCGGGCTTCGCGTGGGGAAGTTCCCGCGATCAACGTGGCGAACAGCGCCACGGCTACGAACATGCGCAGCAAACGGTAGGAAACCGGCGCGTAAATCATGGCAACGGCTCGTTGACGCCCGCCGTCGTGCGCCATTGGGCGACGAACTGATACAGCGATAAAGGAGGAGTCGCACTCATGGTCACACGCGTTCGTCGGGCCGCGTATTCGTTCAATTGCCAGAGCGGCAGCACGAGGGTTTGCTCGTGCACGACCCGTTGAATTTCAAACAGCGCCGTGCGGGCTTCGGCGAACGTTGCGGAGTCGGACAGTTGTCGCAAGGGACCGGCGAGGGCGCGTTGTTCCGCCGTGGGGACGATTCCCTCGGGGCCGAGGAGCCTCTCCGCGTCGATGAGCGGTTCCGGCGCCGAGACGACCGTGTAGACGAGATCGGCGTCGTCGGCAGATGGTGCGTTCGCCTTCAGGGCTCGCAATTCGACGGCGACGCCGATGCGCGACCATTGCAGACGAATTTGCTCGCAGGCGCGCGTTGCAACGGCGGTCGGCGGATGCGCTAAGATGAGCGGCTGCGAGCGCAGGGCCGCCGCGGCCTTTGCGGGCATGACGAGCCGCGCGAGAATGAATGCCGCTTGGGGATCGTACGCTCGCGGCGCAATCGCCGGATTGCTCGCGTAGCCCAACGGATCTTCCGGCGAACGGCCCGAACTAAAAATCCCGCGTGCCGTGCGCGAACCGTCGGCTGCGTCGGCGATATGCAAGTGGTTTCGCAAAATCGCTTCGCGATCGAGGGCATAAAGCAACGCGCGGCGAAACTCCTGCTTGGCCAACAACGGATGACCGGAGCGGACACACAAGCAATGAACGGACAACGGGACATAACGCACGAGTCGCACTTCGCGAGTTTCACGCAGCCCGGCGAGATGCCAAGGAGCGATGCGATCTACGACGTCGACTTCGCCGAAGCGGAGCGCGGCCACGGCCGCATCTTCGTCGGCGAAATGCCGCTCCATAATTTCTACCGGCTGCATCGCCGTTGTGGCGGCATCCGGTTTCGCCGGCGAAGTACGCACGAAGCGGGAACTGCCCGCATCGGCCGCCGCGACCGGTGAAAGGGCATAGCTCGAGTCGATGGGGTCGGCGATCGCGCCGGCCGTGACGGCGTCGTCTAATACGGCCGCGGCTAAAGCTTCCGTGCGCGGATGCCGCTTGGCGAATTCCAAATCAATATGTTCGTCGTCGCGTACGGAGATGCGAACCTGTCGTTCTTGCCACGCCGGACGGAAGGTTGCAGTCGAATGATTACCCGCGGCGAGCAGCGCCTCGGCCGTGCGATACGCAAAACCAGGCGGGACCTGCAGTTCGTGGAGGGCATCGTCGCGCGGGTTCGTCGTCCAGCGTGCCCAGCCGCTGCGATATTCGAGCGATGCTCCGTCGGCAGCCGCGGCCAGTTCTAAGGCAGGCGGAGCGAGAAGCCTGGCAACCCGACGCTCCGACCAATCGTCGCCCAGCGCCGAGTGCCCACGGTAAGAATCTACGAGTCCGGCCGAACCGGCGGGCGCCCCGAATGCGCCGACGCCGACGATCACACGCGGATACTTTGCGACGGCCTCGGCCAGCAGCGATTGGGCCGGCTTCGATTCGGGCTCAAGCCCCAGCGCCATATTAAGAAGCGTTTGGCACCGGGCCCAATCTTGCTCGGCTGCGCATTTGCGGGCCTGCTCGAGATTCGAGGCGACAGTGTCGACCAACAGCTTCTGCAGCCTTACCGTTACGGCATGCCCGGGATAGTATGACGCCAGCTGTTCGACGGCGCGGCGCGCAGCCGTCGGATTGTTGTGCGACAAGCGATCCGCGACGACGCCTTCGACCGCAGGAGTCAAGATGTCGACGAGTCGCGGATGTCGGGGCTTCAATTCGTTTAATCGCCAGGCCGAAGCCAGGGCGCTTTCCCAACGCTTCTGTGCGATCGCGTGTTGCGCTTCGAGGATGACGTACTCTTGTTCGGCCTCGGCCAAGCCGATGAGTGCCGGATAGCGTTGACGAAGAAACGTGAAGACGTCGAACGCATCGTCAAACCGGCCGCTTCTCGCAAGCGCGCCGGCCTCCTTGAGAACTCGGCTTTCAAAAAACCGAATTTCGACGATGTCGCGGGGTGCGAGAAAGTATTCCGTATGCGGATCGGAACGCAACCGAACACGAAGCACCACATCCGGATTGGCGGCCGCGAGAACCTTGCGTTGCGATTGGTCCAGCGGCAGAATTTCCTCCTCGCGCGGCGGACGCTCTTTTAGGACGATAACGTCGAGCGGTTGCCGATTCATGAGGAGCGACTGTCGGTTGACGCGCAATTCCTCCGAAGTGGCAAACGGATTTGCGGCCTCCGGCGCGGCCGTGGTCGAGGCTTTTTCCGCGGGAGTGGCAAAGGGATCGTCTGCCGCGGCGGGCGGCGGAGTTTGTGCCCATGCGGCGGTGGGGATCGCAATCACCAGAGCAACGGCGAATAGGGCGCGGAAGTGCCGCGCCGCCGAAAATCGGCGGACTGCGGGCGTACTACGATGCCCTCGCCTGTGCGGCATCATGGTTGCGCCATTTCCACGAGTTCACCGGAGGATGTCGCCAACAGCAGTTTGTCGCCGTGGACGAATGGGCCGTGCGTAATGGCCAGTCCGGTTTCAATACGTTTTGTTTCGCGTCCGTCGGCGGCGTTGAGTCGCGCGACGCCGCCGCGAATATCGGCAAGGAACACGGCGTCGCTCGTTGCCACCGGAGGCAGCGTGCCGACCGGCAGACGTTGCTCCCATACAAGTTGCCCACGCTCGTCGAGCGCGCGGCATGCGAGTCCTTGCGGTTCGCTCGTTGCGACAAATACGAGCTTGCCCGAGGCCGTGGGCCCGTTCCAAACGCAGGCGTCGGGCAAATCCCAGGTGGGGCCGGCGGTGAGATCGGGAAGCTTGAAGGTTTGTAGCGTGTGCGCCGAATCGACGGCGTAAGCCATCGTGCCCACGACGGCCAAATTGCCGACCAACGGACGCGAGAGCGAAACTTGTCCCGCGGCCGCGAGGTGCGGAGTCGGCATCTTTTGCAATTGAAGATGGTAAAGGTGCGTTCGTCGATCTGAGATGACGATCGAATCCCCCACAACTTCCGCACGGGTCCACTCGGTCTCGGTGCCCGCGATCAGCGGCGGTTGAAACGGGGCAATGTCCTGGGCTTTCTCGGCAATCGCCAGCCAACGCAAGTTGCCAAGCGAAGTCGGCACCAATGCTCCGTGTTGAAATGCGGATATTTCGGCCGCGGGCGGCTGATCGTCCGGCGAGAGCGACAGAAAGCTTGGGGCCGCTCCCTCCCGGAACACGAGAAGCCTATATTTTTCGCCGGCCGTACCTGAAGCGACGGCAGATCCCTCCGGCGAGGCGATCTTGTTGACCACGGGCAGTGCGATCGTGTCGACGTCGGTCGGAAGCGGCGGTCCCAGCAAACGCAGAACACCGCGCTCAATATGCACGGAGAGTTTCTCGGCGACGGCGCCGGTTGCATTGGCGGCCGTCGGGACAACCGTGAATTGTGCCGAGTCGACGCCGTCCGCGGTGAACAGAATGCGTTGGTCGTCGCCGTTTACCAACGGGGCGGCGGCGACCGGAATGCCGAACCACGTGTTCCACGCTTCGACGCCATCCGCTTTCACAATCGCGGCGACATTCACGCTTTGCCGTTCGCCGTCGCGATAGAGGTAGACCACGTGCTCGGCCGTGACGAGCGGCGACTGCAACGCATGGCTGCGCGGCATATAGGCGCGCACTTGCGAAAGCTTTCCCAGCGTTGTTTGAAGTTCCAATCGCTCCAGCTGATTGCCGGCGATCCAAAGCTGCGTTCCTTGGAAGACGACGTGTCGCAGTTGCTTGCCGCCGGCCAGACGGTACTCGGCGACCGGCTTAACGATGAGTTGTGCTTCGCGGGCCGAGAAATCAAATACCTTGAGCGTGCCGGCAAGGTCGACCGTCGTCACATAGCGCTGCGAAGTAGCCGGCAGGAGCGGCACGTACGTGGCGAAGTCGTGACGGCCGATCGCCTTGGGCTTGAGCCCTTCGCGGTCGGTTTCGTAGACGAGCATCCGGCCTGCATCGCCGCGGCGTTCGAAGAGCAAGAGATAGGCGCCGACGCAAAACGGGGCCGTAGTCGCGTCGCCGGTCTCGCCGAGCACGCCGCTTTCCAGCACGCGCAGATCCGAAGCGGCCAGCGTGTAAACGACGCCGTCGTCGGCCGCTTGATAAAGGACCCGGCCACGCGGATCGAGCGCGGCGGCTTGCTGCAGAGGCTGGGGGAATTCGACGTAGCCTGTCGAGGCGCCGGTCGTAAGGTCGAAGACGTAGAGCCTGCCCGAAGCGAGCGTGAGATAAAGTCGTTGGTCGTACACGGCGGCCCAACTGCGCTGATTCGCATCCGATCCGTTCTGCGGAACGGCAAATCGGCGGCGCACCGCGCCGGTCGTGGTATCGACGACGAGAAACTCTCTACGAATGGAATCGTGCAGCAGGATGTCGGCCGTAGTCGCCGTACCGATGCGTTGCGGGGAGAGAATCGAATCGAAGCCGACCGTGCGACGCCACATGAGCTTGCCGTCGGCGCCGTCGAAGGCGAATGCCGTGCCGCCGACAATCGTCGTAACCGCCGTTCCTCGCAGGGCTTCGACCGCCGAACCTTTCGTAACCAAGAGCGGCGCGAACCGCAGCGCGGGTCCGGCCGGTTCGCCGGTCTCCGCCTGCGTTGCCGCAGCGACAAATCGCGCCCCTTGCGCCGCGGAGCGCGCGACGTCGAGCAACGCGGTACGCAGCGCCGGCGCTTCGGCCGCTGCGCCGTCGCCGGCGACGAAGGCTGCGTGCGCTTGAAAGGCGGCGGCAATATCGCGTTTCGCGACGGCGGCCTTCATCGCCGCAATGGTCTCCATCGTCCGCAAATCACGATCGAGTCGCCGCTGTGTTTGCGCGATCAGCGTTTCCGTTTCGGCGTTGCGGGCTCGCAACACATCAGACGGCGGCAAATACTTTTCGACCAAGCCTTGGGCTTCCCGCGCTTCGGCGAGTAGCGCCGCGTCGTTCTTGGCGAGTGCCTGTCGCGCCAGATGTTGAGCAATGTCGGGAAGCAGCACGCCGAGGTCGGGGCGCACGGAGCCGAAATCCTCATGCGGAGCAATCTCCCCCAGCACGTCCGCAGCCGTTTGCCGAGCGCGCGACCAATCGTTCGTGGTTTCCACGGTCAGCCGAATACGCGAAAGTCCGCGATGCACGACGGCGCGGCCCGAGGCGGGGTGGTTCGGGTAATCGAGGAGAAACTTGTCGTAGAGTTCAACTGCGCGCGCGTAGGCCCCTTCTCCATATGCGGACTCGGCGGTTGCGAAAGCGTCGTCGCCCGACTGCCTGCCGATGCGCCACAGCAAGAACGCGCCGCCGAGCACCAGGAGGAGCAGCAAGCCCCCTCCGACCATCATGAGCGGGCTGTCCCAACGATTGCCGCGGCGAAGTTTTCGGCGCGCCTGCGGCAGCGATATGGGAGCGGCGAGGTCGACGCCGTCGCCGGCGAATAGCTCGGATACCAGATCGGAATAGCCGCCGACGCCGGCCGGCGCGTTTGTCTTCGCCGAACCGTCGGGCGCGATCAGCGGATCGGCGGGTGGGGAAGGCGGGCGCGGGGGAACTCCTCCGGCAAACGTCGGCGAGCCGCGCGGCGGAAGCGTCAGTTGCTCTTGGTTGAGTTCCTCGTCGGGCAGCAGATCCTTCGTGTCTTCTTCGCGATCGTCCTCGTCCTCGGCGATCGTCAGCTCCATGTCTCCCGACGCCGGGAACAACTCATCGAGCAACTTCTCCGCCGTGACGCCGGGGCGCGCTTGCTGAATCTTCTCGGATTGTTCCGCGCTAATTCTGCCGCGATTGACGAGCCACTTCAACATCACGCGTATGCCGAACTCCGACGGCGCAGCGGCATACAGCTGCTGCAATCGGGCGACGTCGGCAGGCGGGACGACCCCACGGCGCTCGAGCGCCGCAATGAGTTTGGGTACGGTGAGCATCTCGCTACGATTCCTCTTCCGTCACGAGGCTGATTTCTTCCATACCCGCCGCTCCGCCTGCATCGAGCGCCAAGACCACGGCTTCATGATGCGCGTCGGGCGCCGCTGACACGATCAGTTTGCGTAGGCTCTGTCCTTGTCCGCCTCGCCCGGCCGCTCGCAGCCTGCGAAGCTTGGCAATGAGATCCTGTCGGCTCACCGCCAGCGCATCGTCGACCCAGAGGCTATCGTCGGCTTCCACGCGCACGGTCACGACGTCGTCGTCGACTTGCGCGGCTTGCACCGCGGCCGCATCGACCGGCGGCGGCGCCGGAACCGGCAGCGCCTTCTGCAGCGACATCGCCATCGTGACCATGAAAAAGATCAGTAACTGAAACACGATGTCGATCATCGGAGTCATATCGACTTCGTCGTCGGTCGAGGCCGGGAAGCGACGAACTTGAAACGCCGGTGGTTCGTCGACGAATAGCGGATCGGCCTCGCGCTGTTCCGGCTCCGAATCGCGCGGTATCTCGACGATCGTCGCGCAGCCGCCGCATTTCGCACGCCGGCCCGCCGCCGCAAGTTCGGCCTTGAGCTTTCGTCCGCAGGTAGGGCAGTGGAAACGGATCGACATAACAACGAGGTATCGAAGTTTCTAGAAAGTGGGGACGAGCACGAGCGCGGCCGGGCTTATCGCGGCTCCATGACGGCAAGATTGATTTTCATTCCTTCGACGTCGGCGGCCTGCATCACGCGAGCCACTTCGCGATGCCGCACGCGACGTTCGGCCTTGAGCAGTACTTCCGTCTTGCCGGCGGCGCGAGCCGCTTCGACCATGGCGCGAATTGTCGCAGCCTGCGCTTCAGCGGAACCTTCCAGCGGCGGGCCCGATTTGCTCGGCGTGAGATACACGAGCGCCGAGCGGCCGCCGGGAGCTTCGGCGATGCAAATAATCAGCGCCTCATGACGGCTGACGCCGACGCCGTGTTGGGCCGGCGGCAAATCGAGCGCGGCTTGCACATCGGGCACGGCCGCCACGAGAAAGAAGATCAAAAGTAAGAACGTCACGTCGATCATCGGCGTAATGTCGAGATTCTGATCGTTCGGCAACGGCGTACGCTTCAACACCGAACCTTCGGGGTTGGCACGATCTTGCAAGATGGACGATGCACCGGCCACGGGGCGTATCCTCTTCCTTAACGGCGCGTCGGGCCGCCGGAGCGGCCGAGCAGAGAATCGAGAATGCGCGAGAGGCCGACGTTGACCATGTCTTCCAGTTTGCGAATCCGGATGTTGATGCTCGCCACGGCCAGCGACATGGGAATGGCGATCGCTAAGCCGATGGCCGTCGTGATCAAGGCCAAGCTGATGTCTTCGGCGAGGCCCGAGGCCTCGACCTTGTCGCCGCTGCCGAGCTTGCCGAACGCCGACATCATGCCGAGCACCGTGCCGAACAACCCGAGCATCGGCGCGGTCTTGATGACGGTGTTGATCCAGCTTTGACGGTACTCGAGATCGGAAGAGACGTCGCGTTGGTAGCGGTCGGCCAGCAGATGGCGCAGCTTGCCGGGATCGATGTCCTTGTGGTCTAAGGCCGTGCGTGCGAGTTGCGGCACCACGCGGTCGTCGTCGGCACAGAACTGCGATGCGGCCACGAAGTCGGACGTCGCCAAGTAGTTATCGAGGCCGTCGAGAAACTCGCTCTGATCCGCATCGTTGCGGAAGCGCAGCTGATTAATGCGACGCCACACGACGACGGCGCAATACAGCCCCCAGATCGCGACGGCCGCCAAAAACACGTAGCAGAGATCGCCTGCAAATTGACTAACGGCGCTTAGGTTGCTCAGTTCCATGGAGTTCGACGAGGTGTGGCGTTGCGCGGGAGATGGAGGTAACGGATTTAGAGCGGAACTTGTTCGGTGACGAAAAACTCGAATCCGACGTTCGCGGGGCGGACGCCGAAACGGGTGCTACGAACGGTGCGTGGATCGCGACCGGCGAAACTCTGCTCTAACGCGGCCAGTTTCTGTTCCAATTCGGGCGAAAGGAACTGTACGAGCTGCTTGCTCGTGGTTGAGACGCCGGCAAGTTCCAGCAGCTTGCGATCGGCCTCGCGACGAGGAGATCCTTCGCGCCAACTCATGAAGAGACGCGCTTCCGGCTGTGGGCGTTCGCGCTCGACCGTCGGCGGCCGTTTGGAGAGATTGCGGACGTACTCGACTTGGCCCGTCGGCCCGACGGCGGCGAGTTCAATTTGAAAGTGATCGAGTTGTCGAGCGTATTCCTCCAGCGTGATTCCGGGAGAGAATTGAATTTCCCACCGATCGCCGCGGGCCACGCCGACGCCGGTCCCGCCGGAACCGAAAGCGGCACTTTCGCCGGAGCCCAGCGAAGCGCCTCCCCCCGCCGCCGTCGGCGCCAAACTGCGGTCGAGATTCGTGAGTTCCACGGCGTGATTCGTCACGAGTTGCTCCACCATGGAAAGCGAATCGCGGAGGCCGGGAAGCGGCAGATCGGTTTCGCGTTCGATTTCTTGCATGCTCGGCGCGTCGAGCTGTAGTCCGGCGTTGTCCGGGCTCGCCGAATCGCCGCCGTCGCCGGGGTGAAACGTGACGGGGACCGAATGACCGCCTTCCGCGGCGTAGCGGCCAGCGAGCCAGATGAAGAGCAGAATGCCGACCGCGAGCCCCAGCATGATGACGAACGAAACAATCAGCCCGGCGACGCGATCGTAGCGCGAAACTCCGGAAATCGCGACGACTGGCGTGGGACGACGCGTTCTGGGGGAGGCTACGCTCGACATGCGCTCAGGCTGAATGAATAGGGAGAAGTTTGGCGCAACCCGACTACCCGAGCCAGTTTAAGCCCCCCCATGGAATGATGCTACGGGGTGGGCGTCAACTAACGAAACTTAAACTACGACGACACGGCCGGCGAGGTATTGCGATCCCTTGTTTAGCTCGCAACAGTTCCGCCGCGACATCGACGCTACCGCCGGATAAAGGCGGGAATATGCGCGATCGGTAGTTTCTCGACGGTTGCCGGAAATCGCGCGAGCAACTCATCTACGGCCCTCGTTGCGCCGGCGACGGTACCGTAGTCGTCGAGCACGACCAGCCCGCCGGGAACGACCCGATCGAACAGGTGCTCCAGTGCGGCGGCGGTCGGTTCGTAAACGTCGACGTCGACATGGAGCAGCGCGATTTTTAGTTCGGGATGCTCGGCCGCGTACTGCGGCACCGTCGAGCAGACATCGCCGGCAATGAGCTCGACATTGGCGAATTGTTTGTGCTTGAGAACTTGGCGGAGGTCGTCGATGGCAATCCCGTCGCCGGCGGCCGCTTCGAATTGGGCCCCGAACTTTGCATCGGCCGCATCTACCGCCGCCGGGAATTTGAAGACGCCGCACTCGACAACGTGCCCCGGCAGGCCGACGATCGACTTTTAGAGCTCGAAATGCGCCAGCAACTTGGCGATGCGCGTGGGATGCGACGTCAGATAGAAGCCGTTTTCATAGTCCCAGGCTTCCGCGACATCGAAACCGAAGGGAGTTTCATCCAAGCGGCCATCCATGGGCGGTGAGAAGATGTGACAAGACTCACTACCGGCTGGCTGATTTTTCCAGTAGGGCAGCTTCGTCGAATTGGATACGGACGCCCCCTTGCATGGTCGTCAGCCAAAGGTGCCCGGGCTTCGCTTCGAAAATGTAAGGATAGGCAAGCGACTTGCCGGCTTCGCGGGCAACGACGACCGGAGGCGACCAGGACTTACCGTCGTCGTCGGAGAACGCCAATGAAAGTTCGCCGCGGTGGTTGCTCACTGGAACTTCCGACCATTCGTTGTCGCCGCCGCGAAGGGGAAAACTGGTTTGGCCTTCGGGAAACGGACGGTTCCAAGCCAAGGCAAGCCGGCCGCTCGCCAAACGTTTGACGATCGCCGGGGCGCTCGAGGCCGGAATGCCGGAGGGTTGTAAGGTGCGAAAAAATCGGCCGCCGTCGTAAGAATAGCCCGACCAGAATTCACCCCAATTGGTGCGGATCAACGTCCAAACTCGGCCGTCGCGAAGTTCGACAACGCACGACTCCGTGACACCGCCGTGATGGCCCGCCCCGCCGAGGTCGACGAGATTGCCGGCCTGCCACGTTTTGCCGTCGTCATCGGAAACGTAAGTGAGGACGGTGTGGCGACCGGGATAATTGAGCAACTTCATCGAAGTGAGCACGAGCCGGCCGGATTGAGTTTGGATCAGGTCGCGAACCGCGCCGGTCCACTCTTTATGAAGTTGCTGAATGTCGCTCCAGGTGCGGCCGCCGTCGGTGCTGCGCAGAACCCAGGTGGGAAGTTCGGCGCCCGGCGCGTCGTGGATTTTCGGGTCCCAGGTCCACTTCCGGCCGTTGAGATCCATGCAACCCAGGACGAGCGTGCCGTCTTTCGTGACGAGGAGCGCCCGCTCGTTGCTGATCTTAAGATTATGCTCGGTGGTTTGGTCGGCGGAAAATATTTCGTTGGCCGACCAAGTCTTGCCGCCGTCGGCGCTACGAATGACCGTGTTCTGATCGATGCCGAGGATCGCACCGTCGGGCATATTCACAAACGGGCCCTGGTAACCATGCGGCAACGGCGCCACGCGGGCGTCGAACGTCATCTTCAAAGGAGCGTTCGAGTCGGCAGCTGCTGCGAGTCCGGCAATGAGCAACGGCAAGAAAATCGAACGCAGCGACATCGTTAATACTCCGGAGTACGGCGCCGAGTTCACGGTGGTCGCCGGGCTAATTTATTCGGACGCGTCACCGGACGCGATCTTACAGCGGCGGCGGGCGCGTTAGAAGTCTCTGCGCGAGATTCGCGATTGAGAACGCCGGTCCCGCTCAATCGGATCACAAGCCTTGGCGCAAAGCAATGAGATGTAGCGCAACAAAAAAGCCCCGCATGACTTTCGTCATGCGGGGCTTTTATTGATTTGAATCCGGCAACACCTACTCTCGCGCTTGTAGCACTACCATCGGCTCAAAAAGCTTAACTACCGTGTTCGGAATGGGAACGGGTGTGGCCTTTCTGATATAGTCACCGGAAAAAAACCGGCGGCGGGTATTTCACCGCCGCCGGCTTGATTGGTCTACTCACTTAACACTCTTCAGCGTTTCGTGAGATCATTTTGGTTTTAGGTAATTTGCGGCCGGCTCTTAGGATTAATCGCAACGTTTGCTAACGCGAGAACGTTAACGAACGTCACAGGATCAAGAGCGTTGAATAAATGTGGCCAAGCATTCGTCCGTTAGTACCGGTTTGCTAAGTGAGTTAACCCCACGTACACGTCCGGCCTATCAACCTGGTAGTCTCCCAGGGGACTTTCGAGCAATTGCTCTACGAAACCTCATCTTGGAGCGGGCTTCACGCTTATATGCTTTCAGCGTTTATCCTTTCCATACTTAGCTATCCAGCCGTGCCGCTAGCGCGACAACTGGGACACCAGAGGTATGTCCATCCAAATCCTCTCGTACTAAAGATGAATCTCCTCAAGTTTCGTGCGCCCACACCAGATAGGGACCGACCTGTCTCACGACGGTCTGAACCCAGCTCACGTACCACTTTCATCGGCGAACAGCCGAACCCTTGGGAGCTTCTTCACCCCCAGGATGTGATGAGCCGACATCGAGGTGCCAAACCGCTCCGCCGCTATGGACGCTCGGGAGCGATAAGCCTGTTATCCCCAGAGTACCTTTTGTCTGATGAGCGATGACCCTTCCACACGGGATCACCGGATCACTTTGTCCTACTTTCGTATCTGCTCGACCCATCGGTCTCGCAGTTAAGCACCCTTCTACCAATGTGCTCGGTGCCTGATTGCCAACCAGGCTGAGGGTACCTTTGAGCTCCTCCGTTACTCTTTTGGAGGAGACCGCCCCAGTCAAACTGCCCAACTGACAATGTTCCCCGCCCAGTTTCATGGGAATCGAGGTTAGAACTAAAACATACCCAGGGTGGTATTTCAACGACGGCTCCCTGAACACTAGCGTGCCCAGATCATAGCCTCCCACCTATCCTACACAAAGTGTGTCTCAGCCCAATATCAGCCTACAGTAAAGGTTCACGGGGTCTTTCCGTCTCAGTGCGGGTACGAGGCATCTTCACCTCGGCTACAATTTCACCGGGTCGCTGGTTGAGACAGTGTTCCAGTCATTACGCTATTCATGCAGGTCGGAACTTACCCGACAAGGAACTTCGCTACCTTAGGACCGTCATAGTTACGGCCGCCGTTTATCGGGGCTTCGGTCGAAAGCTTTGCCTTGCGGCGAACCTCCTTCCTTAACCTACCGACACCGGGCAAGCGTCAGACTCTATACATCCTCTTGCGAGTTGGCAGAGTCCTGTGTTTTTGATAAACAGTTGCTGGAACCGATTTACTGTGGCCCTCGAAGGCTATAAACCAAAGAGGGCACCCCTTATCCCGAAGTTACGGGGTCAATATGCAGAGTTCCTTAACCAGCGTTCTCCCGAGCGCCTTAGACTACTCGTCTTACCTACCTGTGTCAGTTTTAGTACGGTCAATCCACTTCAACGTTTAGAGGCTTTTCTTGGACGTGTCGCGAAGAACTTCTCGAACATAAATGCGATCGAGTGTAAGCGCCGGCTTATGAGGGCGGATTTGCCAATCCCTCACCGACTCAAACCCTACGGACGTTTCTAGTCGTACCGCTTCTTGTTGACACGCCGTCCCCCCATCACTCCATGGATATGGCGCAGGAATGTTGACCTGCTGTCCATCGTCTACGCCTTTCGGCCTCGACTAAGGTACCGGCTAACCCTGGGCGGATTTCCCTTCCCCAGGAAACCTTAGGTTTTCGGCGAGCAGGATTCTCACCTGCTTTATCGTTACTCATTCCGACATAATCACCTGAACAGGCCGCGACCACTCCTTACGGTATGGCTTGTATCTCCTGTTCAGCGCTCTCCTACCGCTTGTCTTGCGACAAGCCCATGGCTTCGGTGTAAAACTTCACTCCCGTTCATTATCGGCGCAGAATTGCTCGTCCAGTAAGCTGTTACGCACTTTTTAAATGGTGGCTGCTTCTAAGCCAACATCCTGGATGTCTCAGCAACTCAACTTCCTTAGTGACTAAGTTTTACTTCGGGACCTTAGCCGATGATCTGGGTTGTTTCCCTCTCGACTACGAAGCTTATCCCTCGCAGTCTTATTCCCGGAGTAAACATGCCGGTATTCGGAGTTTGGTTGGACAGAGCAACGGGTTAGGTCCTCAAGTCCATTCAGTCTCTCTACCCCCAGCATGCAATTTATCCAAGACTACCCCTAAAGGTATTTCGGAGAGAACGAGCTATCTCTGCGTTTGATTAGACTTTCACTCCTCCCCACAAGTCATCCCACCGGTTTTCAACCCAGACGGGTTCGGCCCTCCACTCGGTATAACCCGAGATTCAGCCTGCTCATGGGTAGTTCACGCAGTTTCGCGTCTACCACCAGTGACCAATTACGCGCTATTCACACTTGGTTTCCCTTGGGCTTCGACCCTAAAAGTCTTAACCAAGCCACTGACGGTAACTCGCCGGATCATTATGCAAAAGGCACGCCGTTAGACCTTCCCTTGCGGGCATAGTCCTTCGACAGCTTGTAGGCGTATGGTTTCAGGTTCAGTACCTCCCCTAGCCGGGGTTCTTCTCATCTTTCGGTCGCCCTACTTGTTCACTATCGGTCGATAAGTAGTATTTAGCCTTACGGGATGGTCCCCGTAGATTCAGTCGAGATTCCACGTGGCTCGACCTACTCAGGTACCCCTCGAGAGATAATGCAATGTCGCTTACGGGACTGTCACCCGCTATGGTTCAACTTCCCAGAAGATTCAGCTAATGCACTATTTGGTAACTCTCATGTGAAGGGCCCTACAACCCCGCAAAGGAAAACCTTCGCGGTTTGGGCTGTTTCCCGTTCGCTCGCCACTACTGAGGAAATCGATTTTTCTTTATGTTCCTACGGCTACTGAGATGTTTCAGTTGTCCGCGTTAGCCACGAGTACCTATGGATTCAGTACTCGTACATCGGAGATCTCGGGATCAACACCTGTTTAACGGCTTCCCCGAGCTTATCGCAGTTTTCCACGTCCTTTAGAGCCTCTTATCGCCTAGACATCCCCCATACGCCCTTAGTAGCTTGACCACATTGATCCAACGTTCTTGCCTCGCTCAAAACAGAAGCTAATCCGCTTTGAGTTTGGTGAAAGCTGAAACCCTGTGACCGCCACTTATTAAAAGTTGAGGGTACTAGCCTCAACCGTAACGATCTTTGATCTTTTGACGGCACACTCACCTACGCCTGACGTTTCCGCCCGGAGCATGTTCGTGCCCGTCGAGTAATACTAAGTGCCTTGAAAGAACTGACTCGTTGACCGCTCGTGGTTAGACGAGGGCTACGTGGTCAATTTTCAGATGCCACAAATTACCACAAACCAAATTGTCAAAGACCAAACGAAATCAGCACCCGACACAAAGACGGGTGCTGACTAAGCTGCCGGTAGGCAGAGGCCGAGTTCTTCATTCAACCCCCGATGCCATGGAGCCCGAAGGCTCGATTCATCAGTGAGTCGCGAGAACGCGATCTCTGACCACCCACGTACAACTTACTTCAACACGCAACTCTGCGTTCGGCTTCACTCGGCTAAGTCGAACTCAACTTGCGTCGAGCTCACTTGCATTGCGAAGAGACAAACTTATCGGCTCGTCTCGGTCGCGTCAAGTAATAATTCCAAACTTCGTTCGTTTCGTCAAGGAGGCGAACTTTTTTCGTTGAGAACGACGCGAATCAACCGCGTTCCCAACACTCCTGTTCGTTCCGCAGACGCAACTACATCGGCAGGAGTCTCGCAAAACCTTAGCCGTTCGTCAACGGGCTGCTCACGGATTTTTTCTAAAGACTCCTGGCAGCCCGTGATTTACGGCATTTCCGCAGCCGGCAGCACTGCAACTTCGCACGCGCCGGCGAGCGTTGTAGCTTGCGCCTTCGGAGGATTTTGCGCTCGTAGAGTTCGAGCATACATCGCGATTAGTGGTTCACCGGCGACGGCCGTCGCTGGGCTTTATCGCGATCGAATCGCGCACCGATCGCAAACATCGAAAGCCCAGCAACCGCCGTCCCTGGGCAAAAAGCCGGCGGCGTAGTGGTTCTCAATCATTGCGAATTCCCTCGCCACGCGAGAAATATTTGCGTCGCGCCGCGCGCATCGTCACAATGCCCGCACCGTTATCGCGAGGGGTGTCGGGCCGCACGTTCGGGCCCCGCGCGCGGTCGGCTTCGCACACACGCGAAGCTGTGAAAATGCAGGGAAAACGCGAAAAAACGGGCTCGGAATGCTGGCCAAGTTACATACGTTCACGCTCGTCGGCATCGACGCCGTACCCGTGGAAGTCGAAGTCGACGTCTCGGCCGGCGCCCTGCCGAAAACCGTGCTCGTCGGCCTGCCTGAAGCGGCCGTGCGCGAAAGCGTGCATCGCATCGAACGGGCCCTGGTGAACTCCGGCTACCAAAAGCCCGAGGATCGCATCGTCATCAATCTCGCCCCGGCCGATGTGCCGAAGCATGCCGCGTCGTTCGATCTGCCGATCGCGCTCGGGCTGTTGGCCGCCTCGGGGCAAATCGCGGGGGACGCACTCGGGGAATTCGCCGTCGTGGGCGAGCTTGCGATGGACGGCGCCGCGCGGCCGATCAAAGGTTCGCTTTCCATGGCCATTGCGGCCGCCGAACAACGCGCCTCGTCCAACGGCCACGCGCTGCGCGGGCTCATCGTGCCCGCCGAAAATGCCCAGGAAGCGGCCGTGGTGGCGAAGGTCGAAGTGTTTCCGATCTCGAGCCTCACGCAAGCCGCGGCCTTTCTTTCGCAGCAAGTGGCGATCGATCCCACGCCCACGAGCCTGCAGAAATGGTTCGCGTCGTACGGCAATTACGAAGTCGATTACGCCGACGTCCGGGGCCAGGAATCGGCGAAGCGCGCGATGATGATCGCCGCCGCCGGTTCGCATAATCTGCTGATGGTCGGGCCGCCGGGCTCCGGCAAAACGATGCTCGCGAAGCGCCTGCCGACGGTGCTGCCGGAGCTCACGCCGGAGGAGTCGATCGAGACCAGCCGCATTTATAGTGCGATGGGGCTGTTGCCCTCCGGTCAGCCGGTACTTGCCACGCGACCGTTTCGCAATCCGCACCATACCATCAGCGACGCCGGGCTCGTCGGCGGCGGCAGCACCCCCGCGCCCGGCGAGATATCGCTCGCAAATCACGGGGTTTTATTCCTCGACGAGCTTCCCGAGTTCAACCGTCGCACGCTCGAAGTCTTGCGGCAGCCGATGGAAGACGGCACGGTCACCATCTCGCGGGCCTTAAACAGCACGACGTTCCCGGCCCACTTCATGCTGGTTGCCGCGCTCAACCCCTGCCCCTGCGGCTACCGCAACGACGCCCGCCGCCGCTGCAATTGCACGGTGCCGCAGATCGAACGGTACATGTCGAAAATCTCCGGCCCGTTGCTCGACCGGATCGACATTCAAATCGAAGTGCCGGCCGTGGCCTTTAAGGAACTCTCCGCGACGACGCCCGGCCTCACGAGCGCCGAGATGCGAACCGCGGTGAATCAGGCCCGCGCGGTGCAGGCGAAGCGCTTGGCCGGCGGCCGGGCCCATTACAACGGCCAAATGTCGAACCGCCAAATCCGCCAACACTGCCCGCTCGACAAAGACGCGGGCATCTTGCTGAAGAGCTGCATGACCGAACTCGGCTTCTCGGCCCGCGCCCACGATAAGATTTTAAGAGTGGCCAGAACCATCGCCGACCTCGCAGGCTGCGCGACGATCCAAGCGGAGCATGTAGGCGAGGCTGTTAATTATCGTTTACTGGATCGTGAATTATGGAAGTGAGTTAAGGAATGCGTTGGCGATACGGTTTATCGTTAAGTCGCCTCGTTTGATTTGGCGTCGTGTTCCATTTTGCGGGAGGGCTCGCATGTTTTCCGACGAAAATGCCCATGAGTCAAAGCCTGGCGACGAGGCTTTTGATTCCGTTGGTTCCGGCGGACGAGAAGAGGAAGACGAAATGGGCCGCAAGGGGCCACAGGGCGGACAAGGGGATGATCGTACCAAAGCCAAACTGACTGCGCTTCTGCATGAGCGCACTCAACGACTTAATGAACTCGTCGACTACAACAAACGTCTGGACCGCACTATCACGCTGTATTTATCCGCGGTGTATGCCGCGATTGGTTTTGTCGCTACTAAAGGCTTAGCGGCCGATTTCGAGGGCGTGCCGGAGCCCGTCGTGTTTCTATTTGCGTTTCTAAACGCCTGTATTCTGATACATGCCGTCTCGCAGAGTTGTTGGATCATGGCGATTTCAAAGTTTGTGCACCACAGAATCGATCCCGCGATCTTGGAAGTTGTCGGCGATCCTCCGTTTCAAAGAGGCACGCGGCTTAGGGATGTCGGTTGGTTGGGGTGGGATGATTGGCGGGCTGACGTCAAAGGGCTGGCAAACGGCAATCGCGGTGTCGTTACGCTTCTGTGGATGATTCTTGTCGTCTTCATCAGTTTCTACTCGTTTACTCTTCCTAAATCGCCGGATTTCGCTTTGTGGTTTTGGGCGCGTTGGCTTTTTGCGTCGCTGCTTGTATTTCTCTACGGATACGCGGTTTATCAATTCCTTGTTGAAGGGCTGCTGGGAGTACTCTGCTTTCATAAATTGCGGACGGTGCAGAAACAATTCTTACTGTCGCGGCGAATTGTGCGTCGCGTCGCGCTTGCATATGGGAAGTCGGCCACGGGATATTGGAACTCGTTGTTTGCTAAGGTGACCGACAGAACCTCAGTGACAAGGAAGTAGCGAATCGTATGAATAATCAAGAAGCGCTCCTTCAGGAGTTTGCCAGCCGCAAAGAGCAAGTGCTAAATTTGGAGATGAGGCAGTTCGTCCTCGTAATCGCCTTAGAATTGCTATTTGTAATCGCGTACGCATTTTTCAATGAGCGTGTTTGGCAAAGTCGAGTATTTGCATTCGCCGTCGGCTCCGCCTATCTCGTGCTCTTTTTCGAGTTAATTGCGATTAACGGCAAAATGGGACTCGTTTCCATGTATTTGCGTCAACTTGAAGATCACTTGACGCAACTCGGGCAGGTGGGAGTCGTTTGGGAATCACGAGCATTGGATGCGATCGTTTTTCGGCCGGGTAACGCATTTATGTTGCCGGCGAGCATTACAGTTGGGCTTCTGATACTGCAAACGCTGTTTGTGGTGTATTGCCAGTTGTTTCACTTGTCGACTTCTCAAACAGTGCGATACATCGCCCTTGCGTTCATTGCAGTGGGGCTTCTTTATCTGCTTGCAAAGACATCTTCCGTGGATTTTAAGAAGCCGCTGCCACAAGTGTTTCGCGCCTAGCGGAGTGCGGTGACACGGTTATTGTTTCACGCCCGCTCCGCTTCTCAACAAGGTTTTCGTGCCACCGACGGAATAACATCTGGCCTTCATGAGGATTCAGCATTGAGCGCCATCGGTAACTTTCTGTGGTTCATTCTTGGCGGCGTGGTCATGGGGCTCGCTTGGTGGTTGGTCGGGGCGATTGCCTTTCTCACCGTCGTCGGCATTCCTTGGGCGCGGTCTTGTTTTGTGATCGGGCAGTTCACGTTTTTTCCCTTTGGGCGCGAAGCGATTAGCCGGAGCGAGCTGACCGGGCAGGACGATCTCGGCACCGGCGGGCTCGGGTTGATCGGCAACGTCATTTGGTTTCTCGTCGCCGGCCTTTGGCTGGCCATCGGGCATGTGACCGCCGCCGTGGCGAATTTTATTACGGTGATCGGCATCCCGTTCGGCATTCAACATCTGAAGCTGGCGGCCATCTCACTCGCGCCGATCGGCCAAACGATCGTCACGAAAGAAGTGGCGGCCGCGGCCCGGAAGGTGAACGCGGAACGGTCGGTGGGGACGCTGCGAGCGAGAAATTGAGTTTGCACGCCCGGCATCTTCGCGACCCGCACGTCGCGTGGTCCGGCGCATCCTCGGATTGTTTACGCGGCGTATTTTGAAGGACCATTTCTAGGAGCTTCCTCATGCCCGTTATCGGTACGCGTCAGTCGCCGATTCATTTAGTTGCCGAGCAGGCCTTGCCGCTGGCGGATCCGGCTGCGCTCATGACCATTCGTTATGGAGCCCGGGAGTCGTTTACGGGGCGGTTTGCGAAGTTGGAGACCGATCATCCGATCCTGGCGATCGATGATCCGGGGCGGGCGTCGGTGCGGTTTCGCGACATCGACTGGAAACTGCTGCAGGTGCATATTCACACTGAGTCGGAACATGTCGTCGGCAATGACGATCCGCACGACTTCGAAATCCACCTGGTGCACGTTCCCTACATTGCCGCCGAGAGCGAGCGGGCCGACAAGAAACGGAAAGACAAAAAGGGGACGCACGCGGGCTGCGCCGGACCGAATTGTCAGACGCTCGTGTATCCCGAAGCGCCGCCGAAGTTGGTGATCGGAATTCTGTATCGCTTGCTCGAGGCCCGCGAATCGACGGGCGAAACGACCGGCGGATTGCGGCAATTGGCCGCGCAGCTATCGCCGAAGCCCGCCCCCGCGGCCGGCAAAAAGGGAAAGCCGGCCGACGCAGCCGACGAGGATTGCGGCCATGGCGATCATGTGCCGCCGGAGTCGGTGAACATCGCGCCGTACCATTTCTTTCCGATGCTGGAGCCGAAGAAGGCCGACTTGGTGAACTGGTACCACTACGAAGGCTCGCTGACCGGTCCTCCGTATAGCGAGGACGTCAGCTGGTTCGTGATGCGCGACCCGGCACGGATCAGCGAGGGAACGCTGGAATGCTTGGATCTGTTTGCCGCGCAACATGCGCGGGAGCTGCAGGCGATCGATCGCCGGCTGGTGGTGCGGAGTTTTTCGTAGTACTGCCGCTGCGGCGTGGTGATTGAACCGCAGAGACGCAGGGAGGAGAGAGGGAGACGACGGGAGAGGGAGACGAGGAGAGAGGGAGACGAGGAGAGAGGGAGACGAGGAGAGAGGGAGACGAGGAGAGAGGGAGACGAGGTGAGAGGGAGACGAGGTGAGAGGGAGACGAGGAGAGAGGGAGCTTTTTACTCTCTTCTCCTTGTCTCCGTGGCTCTGTGGTGAAATACAGAGCGTCCCCTCGCTTGCGAGAGCGGGGCTAGTATTCGATGGTCAAGCGTCCGCCGGTGCACCACAAATTAATCAGTGGCCGTGGTAGATGAATCGTTTGCCGGCGTGGGAGTAGAAGCCGTAGTCCATGTACTTAATGCCGTAGGTTTCCACGGCCTCGCGCCAGGCGCGTTGCTGGCCCATGTCGGGGTCGCATTGGTTGCAGGTCCAATCGTCGAAGAGCAAGATCGCCCCCTTCGAGAGCATGCGGTTCGAGAGCAGGTGGTCGATGACGTCGCGCGTCGATTGATAGAGGTCGCAATCGATGTGCGCCATCGCGACTTTAGTGCCTGCCGGGATGCGGCTCATCGTGTCGGAAAACCAGCCTTTGTAGATTTCCACGTCGACCGACGGGAATTCATTGCGCAGCATGCGCAAGAGCTGTTCCGGGGTGATGCCCCAATTGCACGTGCCGCCTCCCCAGATGCCGCTCTTGACCATCGGGCTTGCCTGATCGACGGTCGACGCCGACACGGGGAGCCCTTCGAAACTATCGAACAAATGCATCCGCCGCCGGGCCGCATGCTGCATGCTGCGCGACAACACGGCCGACGTCCAGCCGCTGCCGACGCCGAACTCGACGATGTCGCCCTCGATGCGCGTGGCGGTAATGTAGTCGACCGACGACGTGAGCGTTTGCGCGACGAGATACTTGATGCGGTTCAACCGTTCCGGGTAGTCGAAGACTTTGCCGTCGAGCGGATCGGTGAGCGGCGCGATGTTAATTTCCGGTCGCCATTGGTCGTAGCGGGCAAAGAGTTGCGACTCGATTTGCGCTTGAATCTTCGCCGGCACGTCGTCGATGGCCTGCAATGCTTGGTCGGGGAAACGGTTCAGTTTCCACCAGGCCTGCAGCTTACGATTAAGGCGTTGAAAGAGAGTTGCCAAAGTGGACGATCCTTTGCCAGGAAGTGACCGATTGCGAACGGTGGCGATCTTAACGGAAATCGCTTGACGGAGGAACGGGAACCGGCGGCGGGAGGAGACAGGGAGACGCGGAGACGGGAGACGGGAGACGGGAGACGCGGAGACGCGGAGACGGGAGACGGGAGACGCGGAGACGCGGAGATCTTGGCGGGCACTCCGGCAAAATGGCGGCCGGCCCAATCTGCTCTGGAAATTGGGCCGGCGGATCGGGGAGAATTGGGCGCAATTTTTCCGTTCACGCTGCGTGGGGAGGAGTGTTGTGGCGCTGCGAAATCGACGTAAGTGGTGCGCACTCTTTCGGCGTTCTGCGCACAATTGGGGGTCGGTTGTGCGCGTCGGAACGCTTGGTAACAAGGGAGCGCACTACGGGGGGAACTTAGTGCGCTGGAGGGCGAGCGCGGTTCGAGGACTTACGTCGAAGTGCGGCGCGGCGACCGGTGCGAATTGCCGCTTGCGGCGCCGGTCGGCAACCGCCGCGTCGAGCGCACTGCGCAACCTCGCGCACTGCCGCGCTTGGGGCGAAAATCGGACCGGGCGCGGCGCGCAGCAAATATGCCGTGCGGCGCACGAGAATGCGGCATATTGTGCCTGGCGCGCAGTAAACCGCGGCGGTGATTACGATGGATCGCGGATCGACGTGACACTTCTTAGGTTTGACCGCCGGGCGTATGTTTCAAAATACACAATCGCTGCCGCATCTCTTGCCGCCGTCGGCATACTCTTGCCCGGAGCAATACGGCCGAGAGTTTGAGCGGTTGTTCGGGCCGGCTTGGCACCTGATTGCCACGACGGCCGAACTGGCGCGCGACGGCGATTTTGTGACGGCGGAGATTCTCGGGCAGCCGGTGATCGTGCGGAACTTCGCGGGCGAGTTGCGGGCGTTTCTCAATGTGTGCACGCATCGGCATGCCCAGCTGACGCATTGCAGGCATGGCAACAGCCCGAAACTGAAATGCCAGTACCACGGCTGGGAGTACAAGGCCGACGGCAGCACCGGCTACATTCCCGACGCGCAGAGCTTTCGGCCGTTGCCGGGCGGGCCGGAGCTGCTGAAGCCGTTTCGCGTAGCGACGCGCGGACCTTTGGTCTTGGTGTGTCTCGACGACGGCGCGCAGGACCTGCCGGAGCACCTCGGCGCGGCGGCGACGGCGGTCTGCGACCGTTTCCCGGCGGAGCGATGGCGGCACTACGCTTCGTGGAGTTACGACTTCGCCGTGAATTGGAAGGTCGTGGTCGAGAATACGATCGAGTCGTACCATGTGCCGATTGTGCATCCGCATACGCTGGTGCGTTACGGGGCGCCGGAGCAGATCACGCACGAGATCTATCCGCGATCGACGGTGATGCATGCGCCGATCGTAGTGCCGGGCATTTATCGGCAGCTCTTCAACCTGCTGATGCCGCGGCTGGAGCCGGACCGGAATCCCGATCGCTACCGGCTCGACCACGTGTTTCCGAATCTCTTCTTGATTCCGATCGACGCGATGATGCAGGTGATGGACGTGATGCCGACGGGAGCGGAGTCGTGCAAGCTAACGGTGCGGCTCTTCATCTTAAAGGCGGCGCGCGAAACGTTCGTCACGCGCAGGATCACGGCTTTCTGGGGTTGGCTCAAGAAGCTGGTGATTCGGCAGGTGCTGCGCGAAGACGCGCGGATTTATCCGGCGCTGCATCGAGGGCTGAAGGCGAGCCCGTTTCAGGGGACGATCAGCATTCGCGAGGAACTGATCTTCGCATTTCAGGAGTATGTGCGGAGAGAAGCGGGGGAACAGAGAAGACCGGAGACTGGAGACTGAAGACCGGAGCGGGAGGAGAGAGCAGAGTCATTTCGCCCCGGAGCTGGTCTCCGGGAGAGTGCGCATTGCGACTAGTGGATGCGTTTCAACTCTTCGCCGAGGCGGTCGAGGTTTTGCTCGTTGGCCGTGGGGACGAAGGCGCGGACGCGGTCGGCTTCCTCTTTGGTGTCGAAGCGTTGAATCCAGGTGAGCTCGGTTTGTCGGCCGTCTGCCAGCGGCTTGAGCGTGAACGAGAGTTCAAAGGTGTGGACCGGAAGCAGGTGCCGCAGAACGATGCGCTGCGGCGGCAGGATCTCGACGAACTCGCATTCGTTGTCGTAGTTCGTGCCTTTGGGACCGTGCATGGTGTAGACCCAGCGGCCGCCGACAGTGAACGAGAGAGAGTGGATCGTGTTGGTAAAGCCCTCGGGGCCCCACCAGCGCGCGAGATGGTCGGGCTCGAAGGCGCGGAAGATCTGCTGCGGCGAGGCGTCGAAGACCCGCACGTGGACGAATTCGCGATCGGCGGCAAAAGGGATGTGAGAGGACATGGCAGAATGCGGCAGGCGTTAGGCGCTTGGCGGCAGTGGGGAATAATTTAGCCCCGGAGCTCGTCTTCGGGAGGAACGACATCGGCGACAGCAGAGAAGAAAAAACCGCAGGCAGGTCGGCCATATGGCTCGACGCTCATCGCTCGCCGCTCGCCGCGAACCGCTACTTCACGACGTCGTTGTACCAGCCGTCGAGGGAGATGCGACAAGTGGAGAGGAAGTCGACGATGCGGGCTTCGGTGACGCCCCCTTCGAGGTCGAGATCGAGTTCGAGGCAGGGCTCGCCGTCGTCGTTGAGATAGGAGCGGGAGTACTTCTTGTTCTTGTTCCACTCGTTCACTTTTTTGAGCGTGGCGTTGCCGTCGGTGAAGGAGGCGTAGAATTGGATCGACTTGGAGTCTTTGGCGACGAACATCACGGTCTTCAGGCCTTCGATTTTCCACTTCACGAAGCCGTCTTCCGACTTTTCGACGGCGTACCCTTCGTCGTGCATGACCTTGAAGATCTGGTCGACGTTGAGCGTGGCGATGATGGGCGACTTTGAAACGGGGGCCTTGGAAGCGGCGGGTTTGTCGTCATCGTCTGCGGCGGTTGCCGAGGAGCCTATGAACGTGGAGGCGAAGAGAATCATGAGGCCGACGGTTCGGGCGGGCGCGAAGCAGCGGCTGCTGTGGCGATTCATTTCATGCTCTCCACGGAAAGTTGGGGCCGGCTGAAAATGCAACGCGAATGGGCGGACGGGCTCGCCCCGACGGCGGGATTTTAGCAGGGAGATCTGGCGCAGCGAGCCGGTGGAAAAGGAAAATCCGCGGCGTGGCGAGCGATGTTGGCGAATCGACTGGTTGGTTCGGTCGAGCGCAGCGAGGTTCCCGCGACCAGGCGGCGCCTTAAGGATGAGAGTTCCCGATGGAACGGCCGAAATTGCGGCAAACCGATGGTCGCGGTTTGGCCGCCGCGCCGGGCCGATTCGCCCTGCGGCAAGTCGGGAATAACTACCGCGGCCCGATCCGAATGTACCGGCGTGGAGGCTCCCGGCGGCGCGCCGCCACATTCCGGCCGAGACGGTCGTCGACCGCCCGGCCCGGCCGAACGCAAAAAGATCGTTAAAGAATTGACTCGTCTCGACTTGGGTCGGTAGACTGGATGCCGCTTGAGCGGGGCAAGGTTGTGATAGTTTTTCGACGTCAATCCGTCGAATCAAGCGCGTTTGATTACCCCGTCAGTGTCCATGTCGGACGTGTTTTTTGTCGGTTTTTGAATCCAACACACTAGCCGCAATCGCCTAGCCCTTTAGAGCATCAAGAGGTGTTCCGTGGCCGAACGACCCGCCCCTGCCGAACCAGCCAAGAAGGCTCAAGCCGCCGGCAAGAACGCGACGCCTGAATCGCAGGCCGCCGCGGAGGAAGCGGAAGAGGAAGTGGCGGACGATAGTCCACGTCTGGGTCGCAATGTGGTTTGGGGTCTCGCCGCCGGCGGCAGCTCGATGGTGGTGCATCTCGCGCTCCTCTTGTTGCTCGGCTTGATGATGACCCCGTACGTCGAGAAGCCGAAGGTTCAAATCATTGAATCTTCGGTAGAGCCGCCGCGCGAGCAAGAAGAGATCACGCAGAAGCTCGATCAGAAGATTACCCCCTCGACTTCGCTCAATGCGGTGTCGAGCACCAGCTCGTCGGCTTCGGCCACGGTCGGCGTGCAAGGCGCCATTTCGTCGGCCGTCACCGCGCCGAAGCTGAATACCACGGTGGTCAATCGCCCCACGGCGGTTCGCGTCGATGTCGGCGCCGTCAACGTCTTCACGCAGTCGGGCAGCACGTTCGCCGCCGCAGTGCCGGAAGGTACGCTGGGCGAAGGTCTCGCCGCCAGCGAAGGCTATGGCGACGCCATGGATCGCATGACGCAAGAAATCTTGAACATGCTCGCCAAGCGTAAGGTCATCGTGGTTTGGGCCTTCGACCAATCGGAAAGTATGCAAGACGACCGTGAAGAGGTCATGGGCCGCGTGGATCGCGTTTATCAAGAACTCGGGCTTTCTTCGGCCGCCAAGGACGACGCTCTACTTACCGGCGTCGTGAGCTACGGCGCCAAGTCGCTCAACCACACGCCGACGCCGACCTACAAGCCGGAAGAGATCATGGCCGCCGTTAAGGCCGTGCCGAACGATCCTTCCGGTTTCGAAATGCAATGTGAAGCCCTGCAGTTCTGTGTGGCCAACTATCAAAAGGTCGCCACCTCGGGCAATCGCCAAATGGCGATCATCATGGTCACCGACGAAAGCGGCGACATGAACTCGAACATCGCACAACTCGAATCGACCATCCAGTTGCTCAAGCAAGCGAACGTCAAGGTCTACGTGCTCGGCCGTGAATCGGTCTTCGGCTACCCGTACGCCCGCATGCGTTGGCTCGACGAATTCAAGCAGGCTCACTGGATTCCGATCGACCGCGGTCCGGAAACTCCGCAGCCGGAACAATTGCAAATCAACGGCTTCCATCGCCGTTGGGACGCCTTCCCGAGCGGCTTCGGTCCTTACGAGCAATCGCGTGTCGCGCGTCAGACCGGCGGTATCTTCTTCATGTTGCCGAGCCCGGAAGTGCAATTGGTCGGTCGTCGTGCCGACATTGCGTACGATGCCGATGCGATGCGTCCGTTCTTGCCGGATCTGAGTGCTCGTAACGACTACATGTCCGACCGCGACAAGTCGCCGTTCCGTCAGATGATCTTCAAGGTGATTTCCGATTTGAACCCGTACCAATCGGGTAGCAAGGGATCGCGCGTCGAAGTGAAGACCGATCAATACCCGATCGAGCCGGCCCGGTTTGCTCAGGAAGCCACGGCCAACATGAAGAAGGCGCAAGACCTTATCGTCTACTTGGGCGAAGCCCAAAAGGCGCTGGAGTCGGTCGCCTCGCATCGTGCTCGCGAAAAGAGCCCGCGTTGGCGAGCCAACTACGATCTGATCTACGCCCAAACGATTTCCTATCAGGCCCGCTTGCAAGAATACGGCTGGTACCTGGCCGAATTCATCAAGACGCCTAAGGCCATTAAGAATCCGCTCGGCCCCGCCCGTCCGACCAACGGTTGGGACGTCGGCACGGTGAAGCGTTTGCTGAAGCCCGACGTGACGGCGGCCACGCGTGACAAGGCCGACGCTCTCTTCCGCGAAATCCAAAAGGAATACGCCGGAACACCGTGGGCCTGGCGCGCCACGGAAGAACTTGGCCGCGGCTACGGCATCGAACTGCACGAAGACTTCGAAGACCCGCGCAGCCGCGGCATCAAGGTTCCTAAGTATTAAGTTGCCCGACTAGCCGTCGCTCACTCGCACGAGTTGACTCATTACGACAGGCTGCCGCGCTCCCAAGCCCGGCAGCCTGTTTTCGTTTCCCCTCTGCCGGCCGAACCGATTCCATTTCATGCGTGAACCCGGCAACGACGTCGTAAGTCATTGTGCTCGCTGGATTGTGCCGGTCGACCGGCCTGCCGTCGAACGCGGTTGCGTCGTCGTACAAGGTGAGCGGATTCTCGCCGTGGGGGCCGCCGAGCAAGTGGCGACGGGCCGGCGCGTCGAGTACGGCGACGCCGTCATCACTCCCGGCTTCGTCAACGCGCACGCCCACTTGGAATTCAGCGGGCTCAGCGCGCCGCTCGGCGAACGGGGCATGGCGTTCCCCGATTGGATCATGAACGTGTTGGAGTACCGCCGCGCGCCGGAGTTCGATGCGCGCGGCGCCACTTTTGCCGGCCTGAAAGAGTCGCTTCGTACGGGCACGACCACGCTCGGCGACATCGCATCGTGCTTGCCGTCGCTCTTGCTCGAAGAGCCGCCGGCAGACCTCGACGTCACCTCGTTTATCGAGTTGATCGGCCTCTCCGAAGCTCGCGCCGCCGCACAGGCCGAAAGGCTCGCGGAGCACTTGGCGAAACACTCCGACGACGCGCGCGTTCGCCGCGGTATTAGCCCGCACGCACCGTATACGATCCGCCCCGCTCTGCTGGAGGCGGCGGTGCCGGCCTCGGCGGGAGCACGCGTGCCGCTGGCCTTTCACTTGGCCGAATCGCGCGAAGAGTTGCAGCTTCTGGCGACCGGCGACGGACCGATGGTCGACTACATGCGCACGCTCGGCGCATGGGACCCGACGGCAATCGCGCTTGGCACGCGCCCGCTCGATTATTTGCGCACGTTGACGAAAGTGCATCGCGCGCTGGTGATCCACGGCAACTACCTGGCCGACGACGAGATCGATTACCTCGCCGCGCACGCCGAGCGCCTCACGACGGTCTACTGCCCGCGGACGCACGACTACTTCAACCATCCGCCGCACCCGCTGCCGAAGTTGCTCGAGCGCGGCGCTTCGGTGGCGCTCGGTACCGACGGACGCTGCACCAATCCCGACTTGAGCCTGCTCGAAGAGATGCGACACACGGCCCGTCAGTTTCCTATGCTCTCGCCCGAACGTATTTTGCAACTCGGCACGCTGGACGGCGCCCAAGCTCTCGGCCTCGCCGCGGAAGTCGGCTCGCTCACGCCCGGCAAACGGGCCGACTTCGTCGTTTTCCAAGAAGGCGCTTGCGAATCGGAACCGTGCGCTGCGTTGTTGCAAGGTCCGGCGACAATCGGGCGCGTCTACCATCGCGGGCGCAACGTCGCCGATTTCCAAACGTAACGCGCGGCCGGCCAAATCCTTCCTTGCGGTTGCGTCTCCTTAGCGGTACGTTGCGAGATGGTCCGAGACGGCGACGTTTCCGGTAGGGCTCGCGCTCAACTTCACGCCGACAAATCGCCGTAAGTCGCGCAAAGAGTTCTTCACTTACGTCGCCGACTTCTCGCACGGTGCGCAGATAATTCGAGCTATCTGCGCACAACCCCAAAACCCACAAGGGGTGCGCAGATAGCGGGAGTTATCTGCGCAGAGTGTTTTGCGACATCGTCGTAAGTCTTGTTTCACCCGACTGACTTACGACGATCATCGCGAAGGTCGAATCGCTCGGATGCATGAATTCAGACGCCCCCTCTCAAAGGTTTGCCGCTCGTTATCCCCCAGGCTACGATAGGCCTCCGCTCGTCGCCCCCCGTCGCTCCCGATTACTGCTGGAAACCTGTTATGTCTCGTAACTCGCTGGTATCGCTTCTCGCCGTTCCCATGCTTGCGGCAAACGCCCTGCTTTCCGCCGCGGAGCCGGCTCGCTTCGACGTCGTCGTTTACGGCGGCACCAGCGGCGGCATCGCGGCCGCCGTGCAAACGGCTCGGCTCGGCAAATCGGTCGTCCTGATCGAGCCGACGAAACACGTCGGCGGGCTCACGTCCGGCGGGCTAGGTGCTACCGACATCGGCAACAAAGGAGCGATCGGCGGCATTTCGCGCGAGTTCTACAAACGCATTCACGCCTACTATCAGAAGCCTGCGTCGTGGACGGTGCAAACGCCCGACGAATACTGGAAACTTCGCGGCCGAGGAACGCCGCAAGAAGACACCATGTGGACCTTCGAGCCCCGCGTGGCGGAAGCGATCTATCGCGAGATGCTGGCCGAGGCGCACGTCGAACTCGTGGAAGGCCGCCGGCTCGACCTGAAGTCGGGCGTCGTCAAAGACGGCGCCCGTATTGCACAAATCAAGATGGAAGACGGCACCACCTTCGCAGGCGGCATGTTCATCGACGCCACGTACGAAGGGGACCTGATGGCCGAGGCCGGCGTTGCCTATCACGTGGGCCGGGAAGCGAACTCGGTCTATCAGGAAACGATCAACGGCGTGCAGCTCGGCCTGAAGTCGCACCAGTTCTCCGTGCCCGTCGATCCCTATGTGAAGCCCGGCGACCCGACGAGCGGCGTACTGCCGGGCGTTCATGCCGGTTCGCCGGGCGAGCAGGGATCGGGCGACAAGCGCGTGCAGGCCTACAACTTTCGCATGTGCCTCACCGACGTGCCGACGAACCGGATCCCGTTTCCGAAGCCGGCCGGCTACGACCCTTTGCGCTACGAGCTCGCCTTGCGAACAATCGTCGCCGGGCAATGGGACGGCCTCGGCGCGCCTTCCGCCATGCCCAATCGCAAGACCGACACGAACAATCGCGGCGCGTTCTCCAGCGATAACATCGGTATGAACTACGACTATCCCGACGGCGACTATGCGACCCGCGCCGCCATCTGGAAGGAGCACGAACAATATCAGCAAGGCTGGTGCTGGTTCCTCGCCAACGACGAGCGCGTGCCGCAGAAGATTCGCGAGCAAGTGAGCAAGTGGGGGCTCGCAAAGGACGAATTCGTCGACAACGGCGGCTGGCCGCATCAACTCTATGTGCGCGAAGCGCGGCGCATGATTTCCGACTACGTCATGACCGAACACAATTGCCGCGGCGACCGCACGGTCGACGATCCCGTGGGGCTCGCGGCCTACACGATGGATTCCCACAACGTACAGCGCTACATTCAAGACGGCTACGCGCGGAACGAGGGGGACGTCCAGGTCGGCGGCTTCGCTCCGTATTCCATTTCGTATAAGTCGATCGTGCCGCGCCGCGCGGAATGTGCGAACTTGTTCGTGCCCGTTTGTCTCGCGGCTTCACACATCGCCTACGGTAGCATTCGCATGGAGCCGGTCTTCATGGTGCTCGGGCAATCGAGCGCCACGGCCGCGGTGTTGGCTCTCGACGCCGGCTGCGATGTGCAGGCCATCGATTACGGTAAACTCCGGGCACGCCTTGAGGCCGACAATCAAATCCTCGAATGGACCGGCCCGAAACCATATCGCGGTGCTGCTGCGGAATCGTTGCCGGGCATCGTCGTCGACGGCGACCAAGCAGAATTGGTCGGCGATTGGACCGAGGGGCACACGGTGCGCGGCTATGTCGGCAAGGGGTACCTGCACGACGAAGACGCCGATAAGGGGAAGAAAAGCGTTACGTTTACCATCGCCGTGCCGAAGGCCGGCAAATACGAAGTGCGCCTGGCGTACACGTCCTTGGGCAACCGTGCGACGAATGTTCCGGTAACCGTGACGGCGGCCGACGGTGAACATCGTTACACAGTCAATCAGAAGAAGCCGCCGGAAATCGACGGCATGTTCCATAAACTCGCCGTGCTTGAGTTTGGTTCCGACAAGCCGGCCCTGCTGGTCGTCGAAACGACGGGCACGCAAGGGCACGTAATTGTGGATGCCGTACAACTGATGTCGGCAAAATAATCGCATGTATTTTGAAGTCGGCGCAGCCCTGTCGGATAACTACGCGGCGCGGGCTTTCGCTTTGAGACGACGGTAATTGTCATGTCCAATATGCAACGTCCTACTTCCGTGTCGCTTACGGCTTGGTTGGTGATTGCGTTTAGCGCCTATGGGATCTATAGCACAATCTCCAGTGCGTTGATGATGCAATCCGGCAAGTACGATCAACAGCTGGAAGAAGCCAAAAAGATCCCCGGTCTGGCGGAGATACTTGACGAAATTCCTCGCCCCACGGTCGCCGCTTTTATCGTCGGTTTCGTCACCACGATCGGGCAACTCGTGTGCGGCGTGATCATGCTCAAAGGGAGAGGCGTCGGCCGGATCGGGTTTCTGCTACTCGTGGCCTTGGGAGTCGCCTTTGCCGTCGCGACCGGTGTGCCGTGGTTCATCCTTGTTCCTTCGCTGATGATCCAAGCCGTTCTGGTCGTTTGCATGTTTCTCCCGTCGGCCAATAGGTATTTCGCCGCTCCGTCGCCCGGCGACGAGGTGCTCGAGACGCGGTGAATCACGGCCGTTGCTCTGCTTGCGAATGCCTCGCTGAACTCACTTGGCTCAGCCGGAGTCTGCCGAAGCACATATCTGCGGCGTGCGAGCGGCGTCATTCCGGCCAATTCGCGGCTTGCATCCGCGCGGCAAAGTGCGAAAATCTCGCTTGCGCGGGGAACAATTCAACGATTCTCTCCTTTTGGAGTTTTAACAGCCGTGACTAAGCCTACAGGCCCCAGTCGTCGTACGTTTCTCAAGACCACGGCCGCCGCAACCTTAGCGGCGCCGACAATCGTCAGCCCTTCGATCTTCGCCAAAGGCGATACGCCCGCGCCGAGCGATCGGGTCGTTGTCGGTTCGATCGGCGTCGGCGATCTCGGCCGTCGGCATCACTTGAACAACAAGCTGCTCGTGAACCCGCGCATTCAAGTGGCGGCGGTGTGCGACGTCGACCGCAACCATCGCGACCTCGCGGCCAACGACGTGCTCACCAAGAGCGGCAAGATGCCCGGCGTCTACAAAGACTTCCGCGACCTTTGCGATCGCAAAGATATCGACGCGGTGTTCGTCGTCACGCCCGACCATTGGCATGCTCTGGTTTCGATCTATGCGATGGAAACCGGCAAGGACGTCTATTGCGAGAAGCCGCTGACGTTGAACATCGAAGAAGGAAAGAAGATGGTCGAGGTGGCGCGACGCTACGGCGCCGTGTTTCAGACCGGCAGTCAACAACGTAGCGAAGGGCCGTTCCGTCAGGCGGTCGAGCTGATCCGCAACGGCAAGATCGGCAAGGTGCAGCGTGTCGATACCTACATCGGCAACATCGACGCCGGCAAATGGCAAGCACCGATTACGCCGCCGCCGGAACTCGATTGGAACTTCTGGCTCGGCCCGGCCCCGTATGCGGATTACTTCCCGAACCGCTGCCATTACCAGTTCCGCTGGTTTAGCGACTACAGCGGCGGCAAGATGACCGACTGGGGAGCGCACCACAACGACATCACGCAATGGGCGCTCGAAAAAGACCAGAGCGGTCCGGTGAAGGTCCGCTGCGAACAGGCGCAGTTTGCTCCGGACGGCCCGCACGACGTGGCGCTCGAATTCGATATCGCCTACACGTATGCCGACGGCGTGGAGCTCCACTGCCACAGCCAAGGGAAGAACGGCATCAAGTTCACCGGCACCGATGGATGGGTTTTCGTAAGCCGGAGCCAGAAGGAATTCGACGCCCACGATAAGGCCCTACTGACGTGGCAGGCCGGCGACAATGATGTGAACTTGCCGCGAACCGAAACCAAGCATCCGCACCACGACAACTTCCTTGACTGCATCGCCAGTCGGCAGCGGCCCATTTGCGACGTGGAAATAGGCCATCGTTCGGCGACGGTTTGCCACCTGGGGAACATCGCGATTCGGCTCGGCCGGGAACTGCAATGGGATCCGGCGAAGGAAGAGTTTGTCGGCGACGATCAAGCGAACCAACTCGTCGGCAAGCCGATGCGAGCGCCGTGGCATTTATAGGCGTTTGTGAACTTGCCGCTCTTTAGCCGCGGAGCTCGCCTCCGCGCGAAACTCTAGTCAACAAATCACTCAGCGAAAGATTCATATATGGCAACCGTTACCGAACTCGCAGGCGATCTCTGCTCCGGCGATCAAGTAAAGACGTATCAAGCACAACAAGCGCTCGCCCGGCTCTCGGGCGAAATTGGCGCGAGCGGCAAGGAAGCGGAGAAGGCGGAAGCCGCCAAGGCCCTGGCTGCGGTGCTCGCCGGCGTGAAGCCCGCGAAGGACAATCGGGGCGAGGCCACGGTCGATTCGATCAAGTCGGTGAACTCGGCGAATGAGCTTTGCCGCGCGTTGTCGCTCTTGGCCGGCGAGGCTGAAGTCGCCGTGTTGGCCGAGTGCCTGAAGAACATCGACCTTCGCGAAACGGCTCGCTGGTGTTTGGCGCGGATGACGTGCCAAGGCGCCGCCGATGCATTAGTCGAAGCCTACAAGACGGCGACCGGCACCGAATACCGCGTGGGCCTGATCAACGCACTCGGGCGCAAGCAAGGCTCGAACGTGTTGGAGACTTTGAAGCTTGCCGCGGCCGACAAGGAACCGGAAGTGGCGCTGGCCGCCGTCGAAGCGCTCGCCAATACGCCGGACGCCGCGCTCGATGCAGTGATCTCAAGCGTCGAATCCGGAAGTTCTTCGCGCCGCGCGGCTCGCGTGGCTCGGGCTCGCGTTCGCCTCGGCAGTACGCTCTTGCGCGCCGGCGACGATGCCGGAGCGAAGAAAGTCTTCACCGCGGTTGCGGGCGCCGATGTCGACGAAGCCCCAAAGAAGGCGGCTGCTGCGGCCGTCGGCGGATAAGTCCGGTTACGAAGTACGTCGCTGGGCGAACATCCAGTCGAGCAACCCGAACGCCGGCTCATAGGCCGGCGTCCAGCAATCGTGGCCGACGTCGGCGAGTTCGGTGTATTTCGGCGGCTGCGTAGCACCGGAGCCGACCGCTTGAATGGCTTCGATCATCCGGCGGCTGTGCCCGACCGGTACGGCGTCGTCGAGCGTTCCGTGCACGGCCCAAATCGGCAGCCGTGCCAAGTCGGGCGCGTCGTCGACGTCGCCCCCTCCGCAAATCGGCGCGACGGCGGCAAATGCCTCGGGCTGCGCGCCGGCCCATTGCCAGCAGCCGAAGCCTCCCATGGATAGGCCCGTGAGGTAGATGCGATCTTCGTCGATCGGCTCGTGTGCAACGACGGCCCCCGCGGCGGCCCGCAACATGCGCATGGCCCGACTCACGGTGAGCGGCGGAGTCCAATCGGTCTGGCCCCACTCGACTTCGACCCACTTGTCGTCGACCGCGCATTGCACGGCCAACGCGTAGCAAGGATATCGCTTGCGGCACTCCGGGCGCGCGAGCACCTCGGGCAGGTAAAGCAGCTGGCTTGTATTGTCGTCGCCCCGCTCTCCCGCACCGTGCAGAAAAATGACGAGCGGATACTGAGCCTGCGGATCGGGCTCGGCGGGCGACATCAGGCGATACCGCACCTGGGGATCGTCGTGCACGCCGAAGCCGCGAGTGGAGGCGCTGCCTTCCGCGAAATGCAATAGCGCGTCGGCCGAAGGTTCTCGCATCGGAGAAGCTCCCGATCGTGAGTCGTGGTTCGCATTCGCAACAACTACGACGCGTCGCTATCGAACACTCGCACCGTTTTCCAGTTCTCTTTGCCTTCGGCGATGAACTCTAAGTGCCGCGGGGCGACTTGGTACGCATCGTGCGATTCGCGGCCGTCGAAGACCACGTGCAGGGCGACGTCGTAGCCCCGATCGTTCACCGGCCGAGCGTACTCTTCAGCGAGCTTGCCGACGGAGAAGTAGACCGTGCCGGGATGATTGGTGAGGTACTTACGTGCGGCGGCGATGAGCTTGTCTTTCGCGGCGGCGGAGTTGTCGTGCAGCGTGAAGTAGACGTTATGGACAAGATGCATGGTAGGCAAAGGGGTGAGGGGTCAGGGGCGAGGGGTGGATATTGTTATTTAGCCCCGGAGTTCGTCTCCGGGAGTGTTCGCATTATTGCCGGCGACGTTACTGCTTCAGCGGCAACTTTCCCAGTCCCGGCGGATTGTTATCGGCCGGAGGTCCGAGAATCGCTTCAATTTCGGCGACGTCGAGCGTTTCCTGCACTTCGAGCTTCTGCGATAGCTCATCGAGCTTCGCCCGATGCTCCGTAAGCAGTTTCTTGGCTTGATCGGCTGCCGCGTGCAGGATGCGGGCCGTTTCTTCGTCGATCACTTGGGCCGTGTGTTCGCTGAACTCGCGCGGCTCCGACATTTCGCGGCCGAGAAACGGATGCTCCTCGCCGACGCGAAACGCCACCGGCCCGAGACGTTCGCTCATGCCCCAATTGGCGACCATGCGACGAGCGAGCTGCGTAGCGCGCTTCAGATCGTTCTCCGCGCCAACGCTGTACTCGTCGAACACGAGCTTTTCGGCGGCGCGGCCTCCCATGAGGCAGATGAGCCTGGCATGGAGTTCCCCTTCGCCGTAGCTCAGTTTGTCTTCTTGCGGAATGAGCTGCGTGACCCCCATCGCGCGGCCGCGCGGAATAATGGTGACCTTATGGACGCGATCGTTGCCCGGCAAGATCCAAGCGAGAATCGTGTGCCCGGCTTCGTGATAGGCCGTCATCGCCTTTTCGAACGGTGTGAGCACTTCCTCGCGTTTGACGCCCATCAGGATCTTGTCGCGGGCATACTCAAAGTCGCTCATGTCGACCTTGTCTTTGCCTTGACGCGTCGCCCAAATCGCGGCTTCGTTGACGAGATTGCGAATGTCCGCGCCGGTGAGGCCCACGGTTCCTTGAGCCATGCGCTCGAGGTCGACGTCGTCGGCCAGCGGCACTTCGCGGGAGTGAACCTTGAAGATGGCGAGCCGGCCCTTGACGCTCGGCCGATCGACGATTACCCGGCGATCGAAACGCCCCGGCCGCAGCAAGGCCGGGTCGAGCACGTCGGATCGGTTCGTGGCGGCCAGCACGATCACGGCTTCGTTCGGGCTGAAGCCGTCCATTTCGCTGAGAATCTGATTGAGCGTTTGTTCGCGCTCGTCCTGTCCACCGCCGATTCCGGTACCGCGCACGCGCCCGACGGCGTCGATTTCGTCAATGAACAGAATGCACGGGGCGGCCTCTTTTGCGGTGCGAAACATGTCGCGCACCCGCCCTGCCCCGACGCCGACGAACATCTGGATGAACTCGCTGCCGTTGATCGAAAAGAACGGCACGCCGGCCTCTCCGGCAACCGCCTTCGCGAGCAATGTTTTACCGGTGCCCGGCGGCCCTTCCAGCAATACGCCCTTGGGGATCCTTCCGCCGAGCCGCTGAAACTTTTGCGGGCTCTTCAGAAATTCGACGATTTCCGAAAGCTCGTTCTTCACTCCTTCGAGACCGGCCACATCGGCAAACGTTGTGCGCTTGCCCCCCGCGTCGTAACGCTTGGCGGGGCTCTTGTTGAAGCCGGAAAGAAACCCGCCGCCCATGAATTGATCGCGGGCTCGGCGGAAGATCATGAACATGCCGACGCACAGCAGCAGCGTCAGTCCGAGCGAGTAGAGCATCATTACGCCGCCGCTATCCGATAAACGTTCGGCGACATAATGCTCGCCGAGCTTCTGACGAAGCAACTTATCGAGATTCTCGCCGGCGAACGGACTGACGATCGTGGAAAAGTCCTGGTTGAGCTGCTGTGCTTGCCCAAGCGGCTTGGCGTCGATCGGCGTGCGCGGCGTGAGATACTTATCCAATGATGACTCGACCGAGTAATTCGGGCCGAGCTTGGCGATGAGTTGGTCTTCGAGCTCCTTGCCGGCGAACGAGCTAAGGAGCACACGGAATTCGAGCGGCCCCGGCGCCGGTTTGGTTGCGGCTGCGCCGGTGCCCGTGGCCGAAGCAACGGGTGCCGCAGCCCCCAAGTCGGTTGCCGGCTTCTTCAACTTGCCGACCAGTTCGCGACCGTCGGTATGCGCTTCGGCAATATTGTCGGCCTGAAGCTGTTCGTAAAAGCGGCCGTAGCTGATCGTCGGAATCGGGTGTTCGCCCGGCTTCATCGGCGTCGGCATCATCGGCGGATGGACGAATCGGCCCGAGATGTCGTATCCGTCGACCACGACGTCGGCCACGTTGCCGGCTTCTAACTGCGCGAGAAAAAAACCGTAGCTGATAATGCTACGGGTCCGCGCCCGATCAATCGCAAACCATGCTCCAATGACGAGCAACGAAATGGCGATCATGACGATCGTTCGGCTCATCAACAGCGGACGGGGCTGCTGCGACGAGTTAGGCTTCGGGTCCGGCGTGGGGCCGGGCGGGCTCTGTTCCATGAATGGCGACCTTGGCTCTCGGGTGCTTCCCAAACTAGGGCCTTTCAAGATAGGGTAGAAGCGTCGGGAATTCCAGCCGTGGCGACGATTCCGGAACCCTCTTTCGGCGTGGAGTGCCGGCGGTTGCGGCTGTGATCCGCCGTCGCTGGAAGTTTCGTGGTTTACGGACATGTTGGGAGAGCGCATGCGACGCGGCGCGGTGGCAGTAATCGTCGAGGCCGGGAAGTACCTGGTGATCCGTCGCGCGCCGGGCATCTCTGCTGGGGGCAAGCTTTGCTTTCCCGGTGGAGGTATCGAACCGGGCGAGTCGGAAGAAGTGGCGCTCGTACGCGAGTTGCGCGAAGAACTCTCCGCCGACGTGCGACCGTTGCGGCGCATTTGGCGCAGCGTCACCCCGTGGAACGTGCATCTTGCTTGGTGGTTGGCGGAGCGAAGGAGCGATGAGCCGTTGCTGCCGTTGCTGGAAGAAGTCTCGGAATACTTCTGGCTCGAACACGACGAACTGGCCGCGCACCCCGACTTGCTCTACAGCAACGGCGAATTCCTCGCCGGCGTCCGACGCGGGGAATTGCTGCTCGACGCACTGGCACCGCACTTTGCCTGACGGCGAGGTCACGGAGGAATATGGAAGCTCAATTCATCGCCTGGCTACGTTCACGTTTGCCTGCGCCGCCGGCTTCGCTCCTGATCGGCCCCGGCGATGATGCGGCCGTTATCGACACGGCGAAAATGGCGGGTATGGTGGCAACCACCGATATGCTTATGGACGGCGTTGATTTTCGGTTGAGCCAAGTCGACCCGCGACGCATCGGGCGCAAGGCGCTGGCCGTCAACTTGAGCGACTTGGCCGCCATGGGTTCCGAGCCGGTGGCGGCACTCGTGAGCTTGTCGCTGCCCCGCTCAGGCGGCTTTGCCCTAGCCCGCGAACTCTACGAAGGCTTGCTGCCGTTGGCGGAAGAGTTTGGAGCGGCAATCGCGGGGGGCGACACCAACGCGTGGGACGGACCGCTTGTGATCAGCATCACCGCCCTGGGGCGAACGACATCGCGTGGTCCGTTGCTTCGTAGCGGTGCGAAAGCGGGAGACGCCGTCGTCGTCACGGGAGAACTCGGCGGCAGCATCCTCGGCAAACATTTCGACTTTACGCCGCGTGTGCGCGAGGCAATTGCGTTGGCATCGCGCTATGAGATTCACGCGGCCATGGATATCAGCGACGGGCTGCTGCTGGACCTCAGTCGCCTTTGTGCGGAAAGCGGTTGCGGCGCGGAGCTTGAGTTGTCGGCCATTCCGATCGCCGCGGCGGCGTATCAATTGGCGGAACTGCAGGCCGATTCATGTTCGGCACTCGACCACGCAGTCGCCGACGGCGAAGACTTTGAGCTACTGCTGGCCCTGGCGGCCAATGATGCCGCAAATGCGGAGCGCGACCAGCCGCTGCTCGCCGAACACGGCGTTCGTCTGACTCCGATCGGGCGGTTTATCTCGGAGGCGGGGATTTGGAGCGTCGACGCTGCGGGCGTGCGCGAGAAGCTCGAACCGCGCGGCTATCAACACCAGTTTGATTGATCATGGCTTTTCAGTTCATCTCCGAGTCGGAAGCCGATACGCGCCGCCTAGGGCTAGCGCTCGGCGCGCTGTTGTTCGACGGCGCCGTCGTCGCTCTCAATGGACCGCTTGGCGCCGGCAAGACGCGACTCGTGCAAGCCGTCGCGGAAGCACGCGGCCACGATCCGCGCGATGTTGTTAGTCCGACGTTTACGCTCATTCAGGAGTACCGCGGCGCGCGTCCGGTTTACCACTTCGACGCCTATCGTCTCCGCGACGACGATGAGTTTCTGAACCTCGGCCCGGATGAGTACTTTTACGGATCGGGCGTGTCGCTCGTTGAATGGGCCGAACGGGTTGCCGGCTGCCTGCCGGCCGAATATTTAGAGATCGCCGGCAGGCCGACCGCGCCATCTATGCGTGAGTTCACGATTTCGGGCCACGGCGAGCCCTACGCGGCGATCGAAACCGAACTGGCCGCGGCTTTGGGCAACTGGGCGACGTAGCCGGTCAAAAATCGTGACACAAACGGCGAAGCCGCCGGGTATACTCTTCGTCGCGGCGGCCAAGGAACGGCCGCAGTTCGCCCGGCGTTAGTCTACGCTAACTTAACGCTCTCATATTTGAGGATGTCATGCGCCGCCTGCTATCGGTTGCGTCGTCGTGTTTTGTACTTGCCCAGATTCTCTTGTTCGTCGAGGCGACGACGCTCGCTCGTGCCGCGGAGGTCGACTACTTCGCCGTCGACGTGCGCGACTTGGACCTCACGGAAGGCAAATGGGACGTCGGAGAAGAACCGTCGTATTCCGTTTGGAATCGCCGGGAATATATGCGGCCCTACGTCGCGCTGGAAGGGGCGGGCGAAGCTTATTGGACGCATTCGAACAATGCAGCGTTTGCACTCGTGGAAGATCGAAGCACTTGGGGTACGGTCTCGATTCGTCGGCCACATTCCGACGCTGAAATTGTCGGCACGTTCTACTACCCTAAGCGCGATTTCGCCTCGTACGCGAAGGTGAAGTTTAAGATTGCCGCGTCGCTCGCAGGCCAAGATCGCCGCAAGGATTTTTTGGAAGCCAAGGTTCGCTACTACGGCGCGTTGCAATCGCGCAACTTGCCCGGCTCCGCTTGGTTTCGGCATCAGGCACGCGAGGCCGATTTGGAACTACACGGCAAGACCGACCGTTCGGCCACCGCCGACGCCGCGCGCTCGACGGATAGTTTTCGACCGTGGAACGAGTTCGACGATACGTTCTCGCTCTTCTCCGGCAATCGCGCCGTAAGCGAAAACCTGCAACTCGATCGTGTGCTTCCCGCGGCCCGAGCCGACGAATCGGAAGTCGAGCTGAGCACGATCAAAGGAATCACCGTTGACGAGATCGATTGGGCAAAGCATCTCAAGGGCAAAAAACCCAAGCTCGACGCGTTGGCAGGTTACATTCCTGCCGATCAGCACGTGGTGTTCTTTTCGTCGTTTGAGGCGGCGATGACTTTAGCCGACGAAGCCGACAAGCAAGGAACGCCGCTCGTGGAGCTTGCCGAACCGCAAAGCCAGGATGCCGGCGTCTTGGCCCGGTATCAACGGCAGCTGGGGCTCAAAACCACGGCGCTCGGGCGCATGCTCGGTCCTTCAGTGATCAAGAGCATGGCCCTGACCGGCGGTGACCCATACTTTCGAATCGGTACTGATCTGACGTTGGTCTTTGAGGCGCGCGATCTAGCGACCCTCAAAGCTGCGATCATCGGACAGATCACGTTGAACACTAAGAGCGAAGCGGGTTTAACGCTCACGGCGGATACGCTAGTCGACGGCGATAAGAAAATTCCGTTCGACGTCTGGACTACGCCTGATCGTGCAGTGTGCAGCTACGTTACAGCGTATGACGACGTTGTCGTCGTCACGAATTCGTTGGCACAGCTGAAGAACCTGCTCGCCGTGCACTCCGGCACCAAGCCGGCGATTTCCAAGCTCGACGAGTATCGCTTCTTCCGCGATCGTTATCCGCTCGCAGACAAAGATGAAACGGCGTTTCTGTTTCTGAGCGACGCCACGATTCGCCGCTGGTGCAGCCCGCGTTGGCGAATCGGCGACTCGCGACGAACCCGCGATTTGGCGGTACTGGCGGAGTTGCAGGCCGCGAACTTGGCGAAGCTGGCCGACGGCACGGCCCAATCCGGGACGATCCATACCGATCTCCGGCTGTCCGTGTCCGGCGATGTCGCTCTAACGCCCGACGGCGTCTATTCGAAGACGCTGGGCTCGCTAGATTTCATGACGCCGATCGGCGAGCTGCCGATGGAGCGCGTTACCAAGTCGGAAGCCGACGCTTACAGCCGCTGGCGCGACGGATACCAAAACAATTTCAGCTGGGCGTTTGACCCGATCGCTCTCAAGTTCACGGTCGACGACGCACGCTTGGCGGGCGATCTCACGGTGATGCCGCTTATCGACAACTCCGACTATCGCGAATTTATCGCCATTTCTCGAGGAGCGATGCTCAAGCCGACCTCGGGCGATCCGCACGGCGCCCCGTTTCACGCGGCGCTGGCGATCAATAAAGACTCGGAGCGCTTGAAGCAGTTCGCGGGCTTCGCTCAGTCGTTCATTCCGCAATTGAAGGTCGATCCGCTTTCCTGGCTCGGCGAGTCGATTGCGTTTTATATCGATGAGTCCCCGATTTGGAAGGATCTTGAGACGCTTAAGACCGACGCGGAACGCGAGAAGTTTGCCCGTGAGCATGTATCGGAATTGCCGATCGCATTGCGGTTTGAAGTGTCGAGCGCCTTCAAGGCCACGGCGTTTCTGGTGGCGATTCGCGGCTTTGTCGAGCAAGCCGGCCCGGGCATGACGCTTTGGGAAACGAAACAAGTCGGGGAAGATTCGTACGTGAAGATTTCGCCGACGGCGAAAGCGGTGCCGCGCGGACAGCCCGAGGAAAAGCTCGCGATCTACTACGCCCTCACCGCCGATTCACTTACGTTTACCGTGAGCGAAGAATTGATCAAGAGATCGCTGACTCGTAGCGCAGCGCGAGCGGCCGCTTCCTCTGACGAAAAGCCCTCGGCCGAAACCGTGGCCTGGTTGGGAGAGAACCTGTGCTTGGAAGTCGGAGACCTTGCGATCCAGGCTCTATCAATGCTCGGGTCCGACAGCTATCGCGAGCAGATGCAACGCTTGTCGTGGGGTAATTTGCCGGTGCTCAACGAATGGAAGCAACTCTTTCCGAAACAGAACCCGGTGGAACTTCATGAGCGATTGTGGGGCGTGAAGCTCACTTGTCCCGGCGGCGGCGAATATGTTTGGAACGATGCGTGGCAGACGATGGAATCGACCGTCTATGGACATCCGGGCGAGCAGAAGGCGGGACCCGACGCGCCGCCGCAACTGCAAGCTTTTTCCCGGGCCCGCTTCGGTGTCACGTTTGAAGAGCAAGGCCTCCGCGCTCGGGCCGAGTTGCAACGCCGCAGGTAGCAGGGTTGCGGCGCGGTCGGCGGGTCGGGATGATGGCATGCCCGCCTCAATTCCCCACCTCCGCCGCGGAGCCTTCGCCGTGATTCGCACTCTCAGCCGCTCGCTATTGGTTGCGTTCGTCATGTTGCCGCTTGGTAGTGCGGCGGGGGCCGCCGAGGGGCCCTACGGCGTCGATGTCGCAGTCGACGTGATGGTGCCGATGCGCGACGGCGTAAAACTTGCCACGGACGTTTATCGTCCGACGCGAGACGGCAAACTGCTCGCCGAGAAGACGGCCGTGATTCTCACGCGTACGCCGTACGGTAAGGGAGGCGGCAACGCTGCCGATGCTCGATACTTCGCTTCACATGGTTACACCGCGGTGGTGCAAGACACGCGCGGGCGCTACAACTCCGGAGGGGTCTGGCGTTGGCTTACCGACGACGGGCCAGACGGAGTCGATGCCGCCGCCTGGATCGCCGAGCAACCGTGGTCGAGCGGCCGCATCGGCATGATGGGCGGGAGCTATGTGGGGGGCACGCAACACGCGCTGGCCATGGCGGGGTCGCCCTATCTGAAAACGGTCATTCCCGTTGATGCCGTTTCCAATATGGGTCGGCAAAGCATGCGCAACGCCGGCGCGTTTGAGATGCGCTTCTGGAATTGGATCATGCTCAACGCCGGGAAAGGGAGCAGTGCCGCGGCCGATCCGGCACGCGCCGCCGCGCTGACGGAAATGGCAGCGGAACGGCGCACGTACTTGGCGAACCTCCCGCTGCGCGCCGGAACCACGCCGCTCAAGCTGGCCCCGGATTACGAAAGCTGGCTGATCGATGCCATGCGTCACGGCGCCAACGATGATTTTTGGAAGCAGAACAACATCGTCGACTATCCGGAACTCTATCAAGACATTCCGGTATACCTCGTCGGCGGCTGGTACGACTCTTGGGCCGGCAACACGACGGCTAACTTCACAACGCTTTCCAAGCGGCTCCAGAGCGACGTCTACCTGATCATGGGCCCTTGGATTCATGGCGCGCAAGGTAACAGTGCCCATGGTCAGGTTAACTTCGGCACCAGCGCGGCCATCGCCGATCCGCTCGCGTGGCGAAAGATGTGGTTTGATCGTTGGCTACTCGATCAACAAAGCGGCGTGGGGCAAGAAGTCCCCTTTCGCACAAAGGTGCGCATTTTCGTGATGGGAACGGGCGACGGTACTCGCGACGCGAAGGGGCTTGTTAACCACGGGGGCTCCTGGCGCGACGAACAGGAGTGGCCGCCGGCGAGGGCCGTGGCGACGCCGTATTATCTGCATGCCGACGGCAAGCTCACGCCCGAGAAGCCTTCCGACTCGGCGACCCATGACGCGACGGCAACATCGTTTACGTTCGATCCTCGCGACCCGGTACCGACGATCGGCGGCAACATTTCGTCGGGCAACGACATCATGCTGCAAGGTGCCTGGGACCAGCGCGGCGGCCCGCACGTGTGGAACTTTCCCAAGCCTATTCCGCTATCGGCCAGGAACGATGTGCTGGTATTCCAAACGGAGCCGTTGCCCGGCGATGTGGAAGTGACCGGCGAACTCGAAGTCCGGCTTTGGGCATCGTCGTCGGCCGTCGACACGGATTTCACCGCCAAACTCATAGACGTGTACCCCGCGACCGTCGATCTGCCCGGCGGCTTCGATATGAATATCACGGATGGAATCGTTCGCGCTCGGTTTCGCGATTCTCTTCAACAGGAAACGTTGATGGAGCCCGGCAAGGTTTATCCGATCACGGTGCGGCTCTATCCGACGTCGAACGTCTTCAAGAAGGGGCATCGCATTCGTGTCGACATCTCCAGCAGCAACTTCCCGCGGTTCGACGTCAATCCCAATACGGGCGAGCCGCTCGCGCAACATCGGCGCACGCAATCGGCGGTGAACACGATTCGACATGACTCCGAGCATCCCTCGCATATCGTGTTGCCGATGATCTCCCTGAAGTGATTTGCCGATCTTCGTTGCGGTGTGCGAGATAAAGTCTCGCGAAGTTCGCAAGCGCAAGCGTGAAGTTTTAATTCATGCGGTGCTGATCGTGCAGTCGTCCTGCCGCCTGCGAATGCGTCGGCCGACAATGAATTCATATCGCATTTTCTAATGCGTGAGAGCCGTCTCGCATCCGTCTTTGCGCGACCTTAATCCGGTGCTCGGGCTGCGTGGTCCGGAATGTGCACTTACGGACTGGTAAGGCAAACGGTGACTCCGTTTTGCCCGAGAAACGCGGAGCGCCACATCGTTAATTCGGCGCGTGAGAGCAGAAGGAGCGTTGCAGAGGCACAACTGCACGCTCCTAGAAATCCATACTTGTTCGCATAGGAGCTAGGCATGATTGCCCGTTTTTGCAACGTTCTACGACGGAACCAGCAGCGGGTCGTTTATACGATCATTTCGCTTGTACTATTCACAATCTTAAAGTTTGGTCACGCGACGCATTGGAGCTTTGGTCTCGGCGGGCATGAAGCGCAAGCAAAAGACTCAGTCCAAGCATCGTCGGAGGAATCCATCGCGGCGTTGCCATCGTCGCATCCCGCTCCATCGGCCGGCGCAAGTGATAAAAACGAAGAAATTCAACTGCCGGAGGATGTCGCAAAGCAAGTAGGAATTCACGTTCAGCCGGTATCGAAGCGCACGATTCGACACACGCTCACCGTCAACGGCGTCACCGGCTACGACCAAGACCACGTGGCGCAACTCTCGGTGCGCGTGCCCGGACATGTTTGGAAAGTGCAGCGCAAGGTTGGTGAAACAATTCGACAAGGCGACTGCCTTGCGATTATCGACGCCGTGGAAGTCGGGGAAGCGAAAACGGAGTTCTTGCAGGCCGTCGTCAACTTCGACCTCAAGTCGTTGACCTTCCAGCGCCTCAAGCGCGTGTCCAACGAGGTCGCGGAAAGGACGCTCAAACTTGCGGAGGCCGAGGAACGCGAAGCGCGGCTTCGGATGCTTTCGGCGCAACAGAAGCTCATCAATCTGGGACTGCCGATCAGGCTCGAAGAGATGCAAAAGCGCTCCGACGATGAGTTGGTGGCGCACATCCGCACGATCGGGTTGCCCCCGAACGTTGTGGAAATGCTCGACCCTCTCACAACCACCGCGAACTTGATTCCGCTAACGGCGCCGTTCGACGGAATCGTCATCGGTCGGGCCGCAACAGTGGGCGAAATGGTGTCTCCGACGAGCACGCAATTTGTTATTGCCGACATCAATCGGATGTGGATCACGGTCGAGGTGCGCAAAGAGCACGCCGGATTAGTGCGGCTCGGTCAGACCATTGATTTCCTCGCCGACGGCGCCTCGGCGTCGGTCGTCGGCACGATCGATTGGATCAGCACGGAACTCGATGAAGAAACCCGAACTCTCAGCGTGCGAGCGTCCGTTCCCAATCCGATCTTGGATCAAGGTCCGCATGGCGAAACGCGTCGCCTGCTAAAAGCCAATACGTTCGGCGTCGGCCATCTCATTTTGAGCGAAGCCCCGCAGGCGTTGGCCGTACCCACCCCGAGCATCCAATACGACGGCAAGGACCACTTCGTGTTTGTGCGCTCGACGTCCGGATTCATTCGCCGCAATGTGCAGCTCGGGCCGGCCGAAGCAGGCTACACGGAGATTCGCTCCGGATTGAATGCCGACGAGCAGGTCGTCTCGGCGGGGAGCCACGTACTCAAGGCTCAATTGCTGATGATCGCCTCCCAGTAGGCGCGACCGTTACGCCGCCCGGCCACCGCTAGTTTCCCCTCCACGCACCCCGTTGCCCGAATCGCATGCTTGAACGAATCATCTCTTGGTCTCTCGGACATCGCTTGGCCGTGTTGCTGGGCGCGCTGGTTGTCGCGATCGCGGGCCTGCTCTCCCTAAAGAATCTGAACATCGACGCCTTCCCGGACACCACTCCGGTGCAAGTGCAGATCAATACGCAGGCCTCGGGCATGGTTCCTGAGGAAATCGAGCGGCAGATCACGTTTCCGATCGAGCTGGCGATGAACGGCATGCCGGGAGTCGGGGAAGTTCGATCAATCTCGATGTTCGGTCTGTCGCAGGTCGTCGTTACGTTTGAAGACGGAACCGACGTCTATTTCGCGCGCCAGCTTATCAACGAGCGCCTTGGCGCCGTGGCCATTCCCGAAGGCATAGATCGTCCGGAGATGGGCCCGGTCTCGACGGGTCTGGGGGAAGTGTTCCATTACTTTCTACTGAGCCGGAAGACGGATCTTACCGAACTGCGAACCATACACGACTGGAACGTGAAACCGCAAATGCGGCCTGTTCCCGGCACGGCAGAAGTCAATTCCTGGGGCGGCCTCGAAAAGCAGTATCAGGTGCGGATCAATCCGACACTTCTCTTAAAGTACGCCCTCACGTTTGAACAGGTGATGCAGGCCGTACGAGACAACAACCTCAACGTCGGCGGCGGCAGCATCGACCTCTCGGGCGACAATTTGTTAGTGCACGGCGTCGGCCGAACCATCGGCACCGACCAGATCGGCGACATCGTCGTGACCGCGGCTTCGGGCGTACCGATCCGAGTTCGCGACGTGGCCGAAGTGACGATCGGCCATGAAATTCGCCGCGGTGCCGTGACCGCCTCTTGGCGCGACCCGAAGACTCCGGAGGAAGTGTCGCAAGGAGAAGTGGTACTCGGCCTGGGCTTCATGCTCATGGGGCGCAACAGCTACGAGGTCACCGCCGACATGCGCGAACAGTATGACAAGGTGCGCAAGGAGCTTCCCGAAGAGAACGAGATTGAATCGTTCGTAGTTTACGACCGCACGGAGCTCGTCGATCGCGTTATTGCGACGGTGAAGAATAACCTTCTCGAAGGCGCCGTGCTCGTCATCTTGATTCTGTATCTATTCCTCGGCAACCTCCGCGCCGGATTGATCTGCGCGATGGCAATTCCCCTTTCGATGTTGTTCGGCTTCTGCGGCATGTGGTACTTCGGCATCGCCGGATCGCTGCTGAGCCTCGGCGCGATCGATTTCGGCGTCGTCGTCGATAGCTCCGTCGTCGTCGTCGAGAGCATCGTGGCGAAGCTCGGACATGCCGGCGCGATCTGGGGTTGGCGGCGACGCGAGGCCCTGCGCGAGGCCGCGGTGGCAGTACGCACGCCTGCTTGTTTTGGTCAGCTCATCATCATGATCGTCTATCTGCCGATTCTTTCGCTCGAAGGGGTCGAAGGAAAAATGTTTCGGCCGATGGCGCTGACGGTCATCTTCGTGCTCATCGGCTCGCTCATTTGTTCTTTCACGGTGACGCCGGTGCTTTCGAGCTTGTTGCTGCCGAAGAAGTGTGAAGAGAAAGACGTGCTCTTCGTCGACTGGGCCAAACGAGGCTACGCGCGCTTTCTCGACCTCATCCTGCCTCGCCGCACGGCGATTGCCATGATGTCGTTTGCGATTTTGGGCGTCGGAGCTTGGCTAGTGGCGGGCATGGGAAGCGAATTCGTGCCGCGGCTTTCCGAAGGGGCCGTCGTCGTCGGCATCACGCGTCCGCCGGGAACGTCGCTTGAAGAAGGCGTCCGCATGAATCGCGTGATGGAACGCGTTCTCATGGAACGCTTCCCCGATGAAGTAGCCATCTGCTGGTCGCGGCTCGGGTCGCCGGAAGTTCCCACGGACGCGAGCACCGTCGAGTCGACGGACATTTTTATAACATTGCACCCTCCGGAGAATTGGAAGCGCGCGAAGACCCAGGCCGAGCTCGTCGTTGAGATGGAGAAGGAGCTCAAACCTATTCCCGGCCAGATCATTTGGTTTACCCAACCGATCGAGCAACGCATCAATGAAATGGTGTCGGGCGTGCGCGCCGACGTGGCGTTGAAACTATTCGGCGACGACTTCGACAAGCTGGTCGCGACGGCTCGTGAGTTGCAAAACTCTCTGAGTACCGTTCAGGGAGCGGCCGATCTTTCCACGGAGCAGATGCTCGGCCAGCCGGTGCTGCGGATTGCGATCAAACAAGATCAGATTGCTCGCTACGGCATCGCGGCGCGCACGGTGCTCGACGTCGTGGAATCGATCGGTACGAAAACGCTCGGCAACGTCGTGGAAGGGCAGCTGCGCTTTCCGTTGGTCGTCCGTTTGCCGGAGTCCATGCGAACCGATCCGGAAGCGATCTCCTCGATTCTCGTGTCGGCGCCCGACGGCGAGCGCGTACCGCTTTCGCGACTTTGCGACATTCGCGTAGTCGACGGGCCTCGCCTCATTTCGCGCGAGTGGAGCGAGCGACGCATTACGATTCAGTGCAACGTTCGCGGCCGGGATGTCGGTAGTTTTGTCGCCGAGGCGCAAAAGAAAATTGCCGCCGAGGTCGCGATGCCCGACGGCTACCGCCTCGAGTGGGGCGGTCAATTCGAAAATATGCAACGAGCCCAAAAGCGGCTCGCGCTGGTCGTGCCGATCGCGTTGCTGCTCATTGTCGGATTGCTCTACATCAGCTTCCGCAATAAGTTCGACACTCTAGCGGCGTTCGCCGGAGTTCCGTTCGCCGCGGTCGGCGGCATTGTCGGACTCTACTATCGCGAGATGCCGCTTTCGATTTCAGCCGCGGTCGGGTTCATCACCCTGTCCGGCATCTCCGTGCTCAATAGCATGGTGCTCATTTCCAAATTTCGCGAGCTCCATCGCCACGGCGGCACGGCCCTCGACTGTATGCGACACGCCGGTGTCGAATGCCTGCGCACGATCATTATGGCCACGCTCGTGGCCGGCGTCGGCTTCGTGCCGATGGCCTCCGGTACCGGCGCCGGATCCGAGGTGCAGCGCCCGCTGGCGACCGTCGTCATTGCCGGAGTCGTCGCGGGCACGATCTTTACGCTGGTCGTCTTACCGGTGGTTTACGGCTGGTTCATCAAGCCGAAGCTTCGCGTGGACGGACCTTCCGCCGCCGCTCCCGTTCACGCGCACTAACTTCGGCTAGTCGCCGACAGCCGATCGCGACCCTCGCGACGTTCTAAACGTCGCGATACCAAGCGGCGCGCGTTAGCGGCAGCCCGCTTTCGGCGTTGCCTGATTTCACGGTCAGCGTTTGATTCAAATTGTACGTATGGTTGCGGAAGCCCAGCGTTGCTCCGGCAAAATACACCCGGAAGATCCGGTAGTTCACTTCATCGGTCAAGCGAACCGCTTCGTCGTGATTCTGTTCGAGCAACTCCCGCCAGCGGCGCAGCGTGTAGATGTAATGCTCGCGGAGGCTTTCAACATCGCGAATCTCGAGGCCCGCACGCGCGAGCTCCGTGAGCGTGTCGTTGATCGGCACGAGCTCGCCGTCGGGAAATACGTACTTCTGTGCAAACTTGCGCCACGGCGGGAATTTGCCGAAGGGACGCATCGTGATACCGTGATGCAGGTACAGTCCGCCCGGCTTCAAGAGCCGCATGACCTTGCCGAAGAACGTCGGCATCATTTTCAGGCCCAAGTGTTCGATGAAGCCGACGCTCACGGCCTTATCGAACGGTTGCGTTTCCGGGAATCGCCGATAGTCGCAATACTCCACGCGGCAACGCCCCTGCAGACCTTCTTCTTCAACGAGGCGATTAATCCACTTGATTTGCTCTTTGCTAATCGAAACGCCCACGGCTTCGACGCCGTAGTGTTTCGCGGCGTAAGTGATCAAGCCGCCCCAGCCGCAACCGAAGTCGATCAGGCGCTCGCCCGGCTTCAGGTTGAGCTTCCGGCAGATATGTTCGAGCTTGCGCTCCTGAGCCGTATCGATGTCCTCATCGGGCGACATGAAGTAGTTGCAGGTGTATTGCATGTACTTGCCGAGGAACAGCCGATAGAATTCGCTCGGCGGGCCGTCGTAATGGTATTCAATGGCCTGCTGGTCGCGACTTTCCGAGCGGTGCTTCCCGCTTACGTCGGCGGCGCGATTGGTCCGCGGTCGCGCCTCGTTCGGCAAAGCCAATAGCTTGCGAAAGAGCGCGAGCTTTGAAGACAGGTCTTCCGGAACGCAACGAGCCCGCATCTCCAGGAAATATTCAAGAAACGGCTCGATCTCTCCTTCGATGTCGATATCGTCGAAGATGTAGCCCTCCCCCATCGCCGCTTTGTTGAAAGGCCAAAAGACCTGCCGCAATGAGCCGGGGTGATTGAGCACGAGCGTCGCCCGAATCGGCTTGCCGCCCGAGGGGAGAATCTCGCCGCCGTCCCAGCACCGCACCGCGACTTCCGTAGGCGGATACTTGGCCGTGAGGTGCTTAAAGAATTCGAGTGAAGCCGCAGAGTTTTGCGATGATTTGGGCGATTCGGTGAGCGTCGACATGGTCCGTCCGTCGAAGAAAAAATAGGAGCAAATGGCCTCGCTTGCGGAGCAGCGACATCGTACACCGAACGCGGAAATCCGCAAAGCGCGCTCGGATGCCTGTGGTGCCCGCGCCTGTCATGAGTTTTCGACCCGTTTGACGCGCGGCGTGGCGCGGTCGAAAATCGAGCGCGTTCAGTAAGACGTCCTAGGGCGTCGGCTATCGTCTAGGAGTATCGCGTGCAACTCGGATTTGTCAGTGCGATCTTGCCGGAGTTCACTCTGGAGGAAGTCCTCGCCTTTGCGGCCGAGGCGGGTTTTGACTGTGTCGAAGTGATGTGTTGGCCGGTCGGCAAAGCGGAGCGACGTTACGCCGGCGTCACGCATCTCGACGTAGCAGGTTTTGGCGACGCCGAGGCCGCGCGAGTTCGCTCTCTTACCGAGGCGTCCGGCGTTTCCATCAGCGGCCTGGGCTACTATCCGAATCCTCTCGCAGCCGACGAAGCCGAACGTGATGTCGCCTGCCGGCAGATCGAGCATTTGATTCGCGCCTCAGCGCTGCTGGGAGTCCGCCAGGCCAATACGTTTATCGGCCGCGACCCGTGCTTGTCGGTCGACGACAACTGGCCGCGCTTTGTCGAAGTCTGGAAGCCGCTTGTTCGGCTCGCCGAGCGCGAAGATGTTCGCATCGGCATCGAAAACTGCCCGATGCTTTTCACTCGCGACGAATGGCCCGGCGGCAAGAACCTTGCGACGACGCCGGCCCTGTGGCGGCGCATGTTCGCGGAGCTAGATAGCCCGAATATCGGGCTCAACTACGATCCGTCGCACATGGTCTGGCAGCAGATGGACTATCTTGCGCCGCTCCGCGACTTTGCGTCGAAGCTGTTCCATGTCCACGCGAAGGATGCCCGCGTCGACAAGCACCGCTTAAACGACGTCGGCATACTCGCACATCCGCTGGAGTATCACAGCCCGAAACTTCCCGGACTGGGCGACGTCGATTGGGGGCAGTTCATCTCCGTGCTCGGCGACGTCGGGTATGACGGCCCCGTCTGCATCGAAGTGGAAGATAGGGCCTATGAGAAGACGCTGGAACTTCGCAAGACCGCGCTTCGTCAGAGCGGGGCGTACTTGCGGCAATTTATCGGCAAGCGCAGTTGAGCAGGTCGTGCGTTCGCGCACCGGCCGCACGGTCAGCCGATCGCATGCTCGTCGCGATATCGGCTCGGCGGCATGCCCGTTACCCGCTTGAACGCCACGCTCAGGTATTCCACATGCCGAAAACCTGCCCGATCGGCCACGGTTTCCAGTGTGAGATCGGTTTCCGTAAGCAGCCGCTTCACGCGGTCGAGCTTGATCCGCAGGATCTCATCGTGCGGCGTCCGGCCCACGAGCTTGCGAAACCGACTCTCCAGCACGCGTCGCGAGAGCGGTACCTGCCGCAACACGTCGCCGACCTGAATCCCGTCACACGCATGCTCGCGAATAAACCGCACGGCCGAGGCTACGTCCCGGTCGTCAATCGCCAGAATGTCCGTCGATTGCCGCGTGGCCACGCCCAGCGGCGGGATCAGCTGCGCCTCGCTCGCGGGCGCTTCCCCGCGCATTAGTCGGTCGAGCGTCTCCGCGGCCGCGTAGCCGGTGCGTCGGGTGTTCGGCACGATGCTCGAAAGCGGCGGCGAGCAAAGATCGCAAAGCAACCGATCGTCATCGACGCCCAGCACCGCGGCTTCCTCAGGTACGGCTGTTCCCACCTCGCGGCAGGCGTCCAAGAGCCGCTGGGCCTGGATGTCGTAACACGCCAAAATGCCGACCGGCTTCGGCAGCCCTTGCACCCATTCTCCCAACCGCCGATGTTCGGTCGACCACGAAGCTCCCACGCGGTCGGGCGTCGCGGAGTTCCACACTTCGCACTTCCCGCCGCGCTCGCGAACCGCCGCGGCAAACACCTCTTCGCGCCCGCGCGACCAGGCAAATTGCCGATCGCCGCAATAGGCGAAGTTGCGAAATCCCCGTTCCGCCAGATGTTCCACAGCCAGCCGCGCGATGGCGGCATCGTCCGTTTCCACCCACGGCACCTGCGGCAGGTGCCGCCCCGCGCTCAGGTCGACCGTCGGCAGCTTCGCCCGTCGCACGGCCCGGGCCGTCTCCACATTCTCAATCCGCGCGATGATGCCGTCTCCCTTCCAGCGCGCGGGCCAATCCTTCGGCACCTCGCCGCGACGCATCTCGGGCAGGTAGAGCGACCACGGCTCGTGACGCCGCACGTACGACACGATCCCCTCCAGCAACCCGCGGGCATAGGCGTTCGACGTTTCGATTAGCAGGGCGACGACCGGCCGGCTCTTCATACACAACTCGGAGGGCGGATCCTGATATGCGTCAGCCCGCGCGCGCTCGGGGCGTAAGTTTTCTCATTCGCAAGCTTCCACTTTGCCCAATGCCTCCGCAAAGCACAAGAGAAACGCCACAAATCTGCGTCGCCCGGCGGTAAAAAAACTCATTTCGCCGCCGCCGAATTCTCATGGCTTTCCCCTTGCCCGGCACGTAGTTTACAAGCATCGCGTCGCGCACACGCCGCGTCGTACTCCCTCCTCGCCATCCACCTGCACCTTCCGCCATGACCAAACCCTACAACGTCGCGCTCGTCGGCCTCGGCTTCGGCGCCGAATTTCTGCCGATCTATCAAGCCCATCCGCTGGGCAACGTCTACGCCCTCTGCCAGCGCAATCGCGAGAAGCTCGACCAAGTCGGCAACCGCTACGGCGTCGAGCGGCGCTACACGAGCTACGACGAACTGCTCAAAGATCCCGGCATCGACTTCGTCCACATCAACTCGCCCATCCCCGACCACGCCCCCATGTCGATCGCCGCGCTCAAGGCCGGCAAGCACGTCATGTGCACGGTGCCGATGGCGACCAACATCGAAGACTGCCGCACCATCGTCGACCTCGTCAAGCAAACCGGCCTGAAGTACATGATGGCCGAGACCGTCGTCTACTCGCGCGAGTTCCTCTTCATCAAAGATATGTACCAGCGCGGCGAGTTGGGAAAGATCCAGCACCTCGCTGCCTCGCATCCGCAAGACATGGACGGCTGGCCCGACTATTGGGAACGGATGATCCCCATGCACTATGCGACGCACGTCGTCAGCCCCTGCCTTGGGCTGCTCGACGGCAAGGCGGAGTACGTCAGTTGCTTCGGCTCCGGCACCGTGCGCGACGACATCGCCCAAAAGTCCGGCAACAAATTCGCCGTCGAAACGTGCCACATCAAAGTGAAAGACAGCGATCTCACGGCCCACATCTGGCGGTTCCTCTACGACGTCGCCCGCCAGTATCGCGAAAGCTTCGACGTCTACGGCACGAAGCGCAGCTTCGAATGGACCCTCGTCGAGCACGAGCCCCACATCCTCCACACGGCGAAAAAGCCGGAGCCGGAGATTCCGGAAAAGGTCACCGTGCCCGACTTTGCCCATCTGCTGCCGGAGCCGATCCGCAAGTTCACGCTGCCGCAACATATCCAGGACGCCGAACATCTCTCGTTCCTGCAGGGAGGCGGCCACGGCGGCTCGCACCCGCACATGGTGAACGAAATGCTCCAGGCCCTGTCGCAAAACCGCGACCCCTGGCCGAACGCGGTCACGAGCGCCAACTGGACCTGCGTCGGCATCTGCGCCCACGAGTCGGCGCTCAAGGGAGGCGAGATCGTGCGACTGCCGGAGTTTACGATCGGCTAAAGTTGCGAATGCTGAATGCTGAGTGCTGAATGCTGAATAAGAGTTTTCCCCTCTCCTGTTCAGCATTCAGCACTCAGTCATTCAGCATTTCCGTCCCCTCACCCTATCCCTCTCCCCCGAACAATCACTTCACATCTCCATCGTCGCTTCGGGGGCGAGGGGACCAAACAAGAAGCATTTTATGATGCGATCTCTCTTCAGCTTCGCCGCCGTGTGGTGCTGCATCACAAGTGCCGCTTCGGCCCACGCGCGCGACCTCAACCTCCTCTTCCTCGGCGATCGCGGGCATCATCAGCCTGCGGCGCGGTTCGCGCAGTTGCAGCCGGTGCTCGACGCGCGGGGCGTCAAGCTCACGTACACCGAGAACGTCGGCGATCTCAACCCGGAAACGCTCGCCAAATACGACGGCCTCGTCGTCTACGCGAATATCGACGCCATCGAGCCCGAGCAGGAAACCGCGCTCTTGGAATACGTCGCGGCCGGGCACGGTTTCATTCCGCTGCATTGCGCGTCGTTCTGCTTTCGCAATTCGCCCAAGTATGTCGAGCTCGTCGGCGGGCAGTTTCAGAGGCACGGCAAAGAGGTGATGCGCACCGCGATCGCCCAGCCCGACCATGAAATCATGCGTGGGTTCGCCGGGTTCGAAAGTTTCGACGAAACGTATCACCACACGAAGCACAACGAAGCCAACCGCGTAGTGCTGGAAACCCACGAAGAACCCGGTAACGAAGGCCTACCGCATGCCGAGCCTTGGACCTGGACGCGCACGCACGCGAAAGGTCGCGTCTTCTACACGGCTTGGGGGCACGACGAGCGCACTTGGTCGCACGCCGGCTTTCACAACCTCGTCGAGCGCGGCATCCGTTGGGCCTGCGGCGACGATCCGCAACTGGCCGGCCCCTACTCTGATCTCGCCGCGTACCAGCCGAAGATGACGGCCCCGCGCACCGACGTGAAGCCGTTTGAATACGTCGAAGCGAAGGTGCCGTTCTACCCCGCCGGTGGGCCGCGCAAGGGAGACGGCGCGTGGAACAAGATGCAGCTTCCGCTCTCGCCGGAAGAATCGCTCAAGCACTACGTCCATCCCGACGACTTCGAACTCCGCCTCTTCGCGGCCGAGCCCGATATCGGTAAGTCGCTCGCCATGACGTGGGACGCCCGCGGCCGGCTCTGGCTCTGCGAAACGGTCGACTACCCGAACGAGCTCGCGCCCGAGGGGAAAGGCCGCGATCGCATTCGCATCTGCGAAGACACCGACGGCGACGGTCGGGCCGACAAGTTCACGGTGTTCGCCGAAGAGCTCAGCATCCCCACGACGCTCGCCTTTCATCGCGGCGGCGTCATCGTGCAGAACGCCACCGAAACGCTGTATCTCCGCGACACCGACGGCGACGACAAGGCCGACACCCGCAAGGTGCTCCTCACCGGTTGGGCGGCGGGCGACACGCATGGCGGCGTCAGCAACTTCCGCTACGGCCTCGACAACTGGTATTGGGCCATGCAGGGCTACAACAACTCCACGCCGACACGGCCGGCCTCGGCGAAAGGTCCTGCGAAAGTGTTCGGTACGTTCCGCATGGGCTTCTTCCGCTTCCGCCTCTCGAACGACGACGATCCGATCGTCACCGATCTCGAATTCATTCGCTCGACGAACAACAACACCTGGGGCCTCGGGATCAGCGAAGAAGGTTTGATCTTCGGCAGCACGGCCAACGGCAACCCAAGCGAGTTTATGCCGATTCCGAATCGCTACTACGAAGCGGTCCGCGGCTGGTCGGCGCCGACGCTCGGAGGGATCGCCGCCGACAATCATTTCGACCCCGTCACGGAAAACGTTCGCCAAGTCGACCACCACGGCGGCTTCACGGCCGCCGCCGGCCATGCCCTCTATACGGCCCGCAACTATCCGCAGGCCTACTGGAACCGGACGGCGTTCGTTTGCGAACCGACGGGCCATCTCGTGGCGACGTTCGTCTTGGAGCCCAACGGCGCCGGCTTCCGCAGCCGCAATGCCTGGAACCTCGTGGCAAGCGACGACGAATGGGCCGCCCCGGTCATGGCCGAAGTCGGCCCCGACGGCAACGTTTGGGTTCTCGATTGGTACAACTACATCGTGCAGCACAACCCAACGCCGGTCGGCTTTCAGACCGGCAAGGGAAACGCGTACGAGACGGAACTCCGCGATAAGCGGCACGGCCGCGTGTTCCGCGTGGTGCCGAAGGGGTGGAAGGAAGGACCGGCCATTTCGTTAGCCCGTGCAGGGCAGGATGAACTCGATGCGCAATTGAAGAACACGAATATGTTCTGGCGGCTTGAGGCCCTCCGATTGTCGACGGAACGCGGAGTATTAGGACGTGCGGCCGTAGCGACACTTCCTGACGCTCGGGGAAGCGAGGAACAGGGCCTGTGCCGATGGCTTTTGACGCTGGCTGATGCGGAGCCAAGTCATGATGCGGCGGAAAAACTTCAATTGTTTTTCTTCGAAGACCGCTGGACCAGTGACCGCGTTTTGGCCGACGCCGCGACCTGCGCCGCGGCCCGAAATGACGCATACTTTCTGAATCTAATCGCCAACGACAAAGTCAGCCGGGCTCCCGTTAAGACTGCCGATCTGATTAAACAAGAAATCATCACGCGTGTGGCCGAGCATTTCGCGCGCGGGGCGGAAACGAAAACTCCTCTCCCGCTGGGAGAGGATGCCCAGAGGGCAGGTGAGGGTCGCGCTGCGGGAAGCTTG
>PNKZ01000007.1 GCA_013822735.1 Pirellula sp. | reverse complement strand
GCTGCTCCTCAACTCGCAGCAGCTTCCCAACGAAACCTATCAAGCCGTCAAGCACACCGACAGCGTCGCCAGTCTCATGCAGAAGGGCGCCAACTGGGTCATCTCCGCCTCCGGAGGAGTACAAATCGACTCCTGGAAGCTCGCCGCAAACCAACAAACAGAACCAAAACTCGCCGAACTACGAAAGCCCCGCACGGCCGACGCCAAGCAATGGTGGTGGGACTAACGAACGTCTTACGTTCACAATGCACTCCGATAGCCGCGGGCCCCAACCCGCGGCTATTTTTTTGCGCGGGCCGGCCAAATCTCGCCTGGATTTTAGGCCGGCAGGTCGGGGATAATGCTGCTGATTTTCGTGCGCGTACACGGCCGTGGGAGGTTGTGCGTGTTGCGAGAGACCTGAAGCGAGAGCCTCGGCATGTTCCAAAATCGACGTAAGTGGTGCGCACTAAGCGGGCGAACTGCGCACAACTCAGGGGTGGAAGTGCGCGTCGAAGCGCTTACCAACAAGGGGGCGCACTACATGTTTCCCGTTGTGCGCACGGGGCAGGGAGCACTTCGGACACTTACGTCGATTTTAGGCTCGGCGACTTCCAGCATTTGCCGTATGCGGCGCCGGAGCGCCGGCAACGGGCTCGGCGGAGTGCGCAAAGCGGCTCGGAATGCGCACATGACGCGAAACGTCGACGGGCGTCCCGCGCACGAAAATGTTGGTCCGGCGCAGGAAAGCGTATGTGGCGCGCAACAATGCGCAACAGTTTGCAGCAAGCCGAGGGTGGCGACGAAAGTTCAGATGGTCCGCAACCGGCAATGCTCACGGTCGACGACGGCGGGTTAGCGAGAGCCGTGGTCGTCGTCGGCCCCGGCGCGGTGAAAGTCTTTGACAATTTGAATGCCAAGTTCATGGCGCGATGGGCAGACGCTGCATTGTGGTTAAGCGCACATTGTCTGCGAGGTGGACAGGCCTAAAATCGCCTTGAGGGCTTGAGCGAAGGAATGTTCGAGAGTTTGAGGTGTCTGTAACTTGTCTACCGTACTACCGTGTGACCGTCATGCTGCAGCGACGGGCGTTGAATTGGTAAATGAAGGGGGCACGAGCGCATTTGAATTGCTGGCGCAGTGCTTTTCATTGTTCCGACTGAGGATCGTGGAGGCCGTTCAAGCGGAAGCGGAGCGGCTTCGGCAGCGAGATCTTGATTGCGCGGCTGTTTTGACGACAGCTGCGGAAAAGATCAAACGCGGCGAAATCGACTACGACTAGGAACGCCGGCTGATGCTGCGGCGTTGAATCGTCCGAGGCCGCAGCATCAGCTGCTTCCTGCTTCCAAAGTGCCGCCGTCTGCCGTGCGACGCCGCCAGACGTCTAAAAGCGCTTCGGTGACCGACATTGCGACGGGGCCAAGTACTACGCCGGATGCTCCGAACAGCGAGATGCCGCCGACGATGGCAACGAACACCGGCAGGGGATGAAGCCGTAGACGTGCGCCGACAAGGAACGGGTAGAGCATATTGTCGACGAGGCCGATCGCCAGCGCACCCCAAACGACGAGTATTGTGGCGCGTCCCCATTCTCCCTCGAGCCCGAGAAACACGGCCGCAGGCATCCAGACGACGAACGTTCCCAGCATGGGAATGGTCGCCAAACCCGACATGACGACACCCCAAAACAGCGGCGTCGGTAAATCGAGAATCCAGAACATGAAGCCCCCCAGAATTCCCTGCACGAGCGCCACGGAAAGGCTTCCGTAAATCGTGGCGAAGATCGTGTCTTTCGCACGACGCATCGTTTGGTGAGCTTCGTTTCGCGTCAGGGGTAGAAGGCCGGCGATCGAGCGTCCGATGGCGCGATGATCGCGAAGAAAATAGAACAGCATGAAGAAGGTGATCAGCAATTGCGCGCCGATCCAGATAGAGCCTGTGAGATAGCCCGGCACGTTTCCCGCCAAGCTATTGACCGTCTCACGCGCTTCTTCCGGGACTTTGCCGTCGTTGACCTTCTCCCAATAGGGCGCGAGCCGGGGGTAACGCTCGATGATCGAATCGGCGTGGGCCTGGAGTCCCGCGAGACCTTCCGTGACTTGCGCGATCAATGATTTGACGATCAAAAACACCGGGCCGACGATGGCCGTGGCGACAATTGCCACGGTTGCAGCTGCGGCGACGTTCGGACGTTGCCATCGCGTCTCGAGTCGGGAATGGAGCGGATAGACGACGAGGGCCAATGCGCCGGCCCAGGCAATGGCCGAGAGAAACGGTAAGGCCATCAAGTAGCAGATGTAAAAGCAAATCCCTAACAGGCCGATAAGCGCAAGCGCCAACGAACGCTCTCGCGAAAACCAACCGTCGGCGTTTCCGTCTTGAGGTTCCTGCTCCACGACGACGTAGCGGACCTTAGACTCGTTGGGGGTTATGGTTGCCATATTGGGAAGCGAATTCCGTTGCGCATGAGAGGTGCCGCGGAGATGCGGTATATGCGACGCGAGAGTGCGTCACGTCACCGGCTTCAGGTGGTAAGCAAATGCCGTTCCGAGGGGATTGGCAGCGAAGTACGATTCGGGAAATGAAGTCGGTTGCGTTCCGCATGGAATTGGCGGGTCGCCCCGAACTTATGTCCCTATCGCGCGAGATCTTCGGTGCTTGGTCATCAAACGCGCGGAGCGGTAAATGTTCGCTCCCAGCAAGACACACGATTAAACCGCGGGACGATGGCGACCCCAAGAATTCTCATCGCGATCGCTACGCCTCGACGGGCGGCCCTCGTCGTCTGCGGCATGGCGGTGCGAGAAATCGCAGAAAACGTCGGTGTTTCACGTCATGGAGTACGGTTTGCGCCTGAACCAATCTCGATTAGAATGCGTCGTATCCTCCGCGGTGCCCCCCGGAGTTCGCGAGAGTGGCGGAATTGGCAGACGCGCTGGACTTAGGATCCAGTACCGTAAGGTGTAAGGGTTCAACTCCCTTCTCTCGCATTTTAACTTCGTGGCTTGCTCAGATACGTGCCCAGCGATGCCGGCTCCCGCGCCTACCGAGCAAAACAAGCCAATTGCGGAGATTCCGTCTTCCCAGGGTTCCACGGCAGGAAACCCGGGAATTTCCGGCGACGCTCCCGGGTCAAGTGAGTGGGGGCCGGCGAAACGAATCGGTTTCGCGCTATTGGCACCGGTGGTTGCGACGGTTGTCCGTTACTACCTCATGACCTGGATGGGTGACACGGCTCCGCTGGTTTTATACCCCGTCGCCATCCTACTTTCTGCCTTGTTCGGCGGGCTCGTCGGCGGAGCCGTATCGACGGTCGTTAGTTCGGCGCTTTCCTGGTGGGTTTTCCTTGCCGATGCGCCTTCCGAAACCGTGGCACTTCGGATCTTCGCCTTGATGTTGAACGGCAGCGTCATCAGCATCATCGGCGAGCGCATTCGCATTGAGCGACGGCGGGCAAATTCCGGGGACCGGGCACTGCGAAACGCCCTGAGTGAAAGCGGCCAAGCGCGCCAAGCGCTGGCCATGCAGGCTCGGGTGTTGGAATCGATGGCGGAAGGAGTTTGCGTCTTTCGTGAGCAGGGGCAGATTCTGTTTACAAATCCGGCGTTCGATCAGATGTTCGGCGCCGAACGCAATAGCTTGCTGGGAACGAACGTCGCAGATCTCAAGGACTCGCCCCCCGAAGAAGCACGGCGACGGTACGCAGCGGCGCTCGCCGAAGCGCGTCGAACCAACTGCTGGGAAGGGGAGCAGTATCATCGAAATGCCCGGGGCGATGTGTTTCAGACGCATACGCACATCACGCCCATACAACTCGATCAGGAATGGTGTTACGTATCAGTGCAGGAGGACGTCACTGAGAAGCGACGAGCCGACGAGGCGATGCACGCGCTCAATCAAGATCTTCGCAATCGCGTCCAGGAAATGACGACGTTGCTCGAAGTGCTGCCGATCGGAATCGGCATCGCCACGGACGCGACGGCCAACAATATTCAGACAAATCGGGCGTTGGCGAAGACTTTGCGAATCGACGTCACTGCGAACGCTTCGCTAACCGCCGCAGAGGGAGAACGTCCGCGAGGGTTTCGCATTTTTCACGAGGGGCAGGAAGTCGCCGCCGACCAACTTCCGTTGCAGCAGGCTGCGCGACTTGGAGTTGAGATTCGCGACTTGGAGTTGGACGTTGTTTTCGACGACGGCGCCGTCTCCCGACTGTTGGAGTATGCCGTTCCGCTTTTTGACGACCAAGGACGCCCGCGCGGCAGCATCGGCGCGTTTCTCGACATCTCGGAGCGGCGCGCCGCGGAGCGCGAGCGTGAGCAACTGGTCGCGGCTCTTACGAAACACGGTCGCGAACTATCGGTACTTTCCAATGCCGCACAAGAGGTCAACAAGGTCCTTGATGCGTCGGCTATTTTACGAACATTGGTGCGTGCGGCCCTGCAGATCACCGAAGCCTCCGCAGGGGCGGCGCTGTTGCAATATCCCGGGGCGCCTCAGCGGCCCTATTATCGTCGCGGCGACGATTCGGCAACTGAAAGCGAGCCTCGCGACGCCGATGAGCTTGGTGCGGCGAATTGGGTATTGCGGCATCGATCTCCCTATCTCGCCAACACCGCCGCGACGGACGAAGTCGTCAGTCCTCGGGCGCGCGAGTTGTTGGGAATCGAAAACCTCGTTTGCCTCCCGATCGTCGGACGGGACGACTCGCTGTTGGGGTGCCTCGAACTCCAGAACAAGCCGGGCGGCTTTTCGACCGGCGACGTCGTAAAACTGCAGGCCTTGGCGGCGGGGGCGTCGATCGCCTTGGAGAATGCGAGGTTGTTGTCGCAGATTCGCGAGGCAGACCGCCGCAAGGACGACTTTTTGGCGATGCTCGCCCACGAGTTGCGCAATCCGCTGGCCCCGCTCCGCAGCTCCGTCGACGTGTTGCTGATGCTCGACGACGGAGATGACACGATGCGTCAGTTGCGCGGCGTCATGGACCGTCAGATTTCTCACATGGGAAGAATCATTGACGATTTGCTGGACGTCTCGCGCATTACGCGCGGCCGAATTGAACTACGCAAAGAGCAATTAGACTGGACCAAGCTGGTTTCCGACGGAGTGGAAGCGCTGAGCGGCGTGTTCGACGCAGGCGGTCATGCACTTCGAACGGATTTTCCCGATTCGCCAATTTGGATCGAAGGCGACTCGACTCGCATGGCGCAGGTGCTCGACAATCTGCTCTCAAACGCTCGTAAGTTCACGAATTCCGGCGGCGAAATCACGGTTCGCTTGACCGCCATCGAAGACGGCCGGCGCGCCGTGCTCGAAGTTTGTGATACCGGCATCGGAGTTTCGTCCGAAGATCTTGGACGGATTTTCGATATCTTTACGCAGGCCGATCGATCTCTCGATCGACGTCGCGGCGGTCTTGGGCTCGGATTGGCGCTGGTAAAGGGGTTGGTCGATCTGCACGGCGGATGCGTGGAAGCGCGTAGTCCGGGGATCGGAGCGGGCTGCACCATCAGGATCGAACTACCTACGATCGCGGCGCCGAATAGCGTTTCGAACGACCGCGAGTCGCCGGTGGTCGAGCGGCCCTCGTTGCGCGTAATTATCGTCGAAGACAATCGCGACGCCGCCGAGACGTTGCGAATTCTCCTGGAGACGCTCGGGCATCGTGCGGCGACGGCCTACGAGGGGCGCGGGGGAATTGAATTGGCAAGGAGCTTCCGCGCCGACGCAATCATTTGTGATATCGGCCTCCCGGAGATGGACGGCTTTCACGTGGCGCGCGCCGTGCGCGAAACGCCGGAGCTTGCCGACGTGCGGTTAATCGCGCTCACCGGGTATGGACGCGACGCCGACATTCGCAGGGCGCTTGAGTCGGGGTTCGACGCGCATCTCACCAAGCCGGCCGACGCATCGCAGTTGCTCCACGTCCTCGCCGACGTCCGCCCCGCCGACTCATGGCAATGTGAACCGAAAGCCGTCGCCGAGCCATGAAGACCGTTTGCCTCCGGATTCACGACGACGCCTCGCTTGCCGAGGCCGTTGATCGCGCGGCGAAGACGCTACGCGACGGCGGCGTCGTAGCCTTCCCGACGGAGACGGTGTACGGCCTCGGCGCGAACGCGCTCGATGCGGGCGCCGTCGCCCGAATCTTCGCGGCCAAGGGGAGGCCGAGTAACAACCCGTTGATCGTCCATACGAACTCGGTCGAAGGAGCGCGCCGACTCTGCGCGACATGGCCGGAGCCTGCTGCAAAACTTGCAGAAGAGTTTTGGCCCGGGCCTTTAACGATGGTGTTACCCAAGGCCGAATGCATTCCTTCCATCGTCACCGCCGGCGGACCGACCGTAGCGCTCCGCATGCCGCGGCATCCGGTTGCACGCGCGCTTATTGAGGCGACGCAACTTCCCTTGGCCGCACCCAGCGCAAACTTATCGACGCGCATCTCCGCCGTTCGCGCAGAGCATGTCTTGCGCATGCTAGACGGACGTATTGAAATGGTGCTCGACGGCGGCCAAACGCCCGGTGGCTTAGAATCGACGGTCGTCGACCTAACGAGCGATATACCACGACTGTTGCGCCCTGGACTGCTCGATTCCGCGGCGCTGGAAGCCGTGTTAGGTCGAAAGCTCGCCAAAGTCGTAGAAGAAGCGGGCGCGCCCGACGCCGCGTTTCCTTCTCCGGGCATGTTGAAGAAACACTACGCACCCTTAGCGCCGGTTCGCCTTGTCGACGACGACGGCTTCGAAATGGTTCGGCAATTTCTTGCTCAGGGTTTTCGGATCGGCTGGATGCCGTTGGCGTCGGCACAAACGGTCGTTGCGCTTCCGCTCGGCGTCGAGAGCACGGCAATGCCGAACGAACCCGTCGGGTACGCGGCGCGTCTCTACGAAGTACTGCATGCGCTCGAGATTCACGGCGTCGATCAGATCGTCATCCAACGGCCGCCGATGACGGACGCTTGGCAAGCGGTTCACGACCGCTTGCAGCGTGCCGCGGCGAGAGACGAGGAATGATCGTCAGTTGGGCCGTTCATCCGACGGTCAATGCGACGAGCGTTGCTCATCGTTGGCGAAGCCGTTATAAACCAAGTCGACTTACGACCTAGCACCTGGTTGTCATTGTTGTCGGCGATGCCGACTCCGGTTAAACGGCGTCACACGCCCCCGTAGCTCAACTGGATAGAGCAGCCGCCTTCTAAGCGGCAGGTTACAGGTTCGATTCCTGTCGGGGGTATTTGCAACTCGTTATTCTTCGGCGTTTCTGCTTCTCCGCCGCACTTCTCCGCCCCACTGCCTGCGGATGATGAGATCGTGGGCCACCGTTCACGGCGAACGCCGATTTTGCCGTGCGTATTCGCGGCGCTTGCGCTTTCTTTATGCGCCGCCGCTTGCTTCTTACCCCGACTTTGCGCGGCGGCAGATACGATTAGGTCGAAGATCAACGTGTGATCTGCAGTGTGGTTGTCTTGGAAACCTTGGTGAATTCGTCATGGACCTAGTTTTTCTATTGATCGTCGCAGGACTGAGCCTCGCAACTGCGGGACTTCTTGCCGCATGTCGGATTCTGCGAGGTGAACAATGACGACGTTCGACTGGGTCGTCCTCGCGACGACGTGCGGATTGTTTGTCTATCTGCTTTTTGCAATGCTTTTTCCGGAGCGTCTTACATGAACGCCGGCTGGTTGGAAGTGGGGATATTTCTCGTCGTGTTGACGGCGGCCGCTAAGCCGCTCGGTAAATACATGGCGTTGGTCTATGAAGGAAAGCCTTGCGGTCTCGATCGGCTGCTGGGGCCCGTGGAACGTCGGCTCTATCGCGTGTCGGGCGTTGAACCTCAAGTGGAAATGAACTGGCGCCGCTATGCCGTCGCGCTGCTCATTTTCAACCTTCTGGGATTGCTGGCGGTCTACGTTCTGCAACGCCTTCAAGATGTGCTGCCGGCCAATCCGCAGGATTTGCCCGCCGTAGCGCCCGATTTGGCGTTCAATACGGCCGTGAGCTTCGCCACGAACACCAACTGGCAGGCCTACAGCGGCGAAAGCACGTTGAGCTATCTCACGCAGATGCTCGGCTTGGCCGTACAAAACTTTCTCTCTGCGGCGACGGGGATGGCGGTCTTGGTCGCTTTCGCGCGCGGCGTAGCCCGGCTCTCCGCACAGACGATCGGTAACTTTTGGGTCGACGTGACGCGCAGCACGCTTTACATCTTGCTACCGCTCAGCCTATTGCTGGCCATGGCATTGGTTTCCCAGGGCGTCGTGCAGTCGTTTGCATCTGCGGCAGAAGTGACGCTCGTCGAGCCGACGATCGACGCCGGTGGCGCGACAGTAACGACTCAGTCGGTGCCGCTCGGCCCGGCGGCGTCTCAGATTGCCATCAAGCAGCTTGGTACCAACGGCGGCGGATTCTTCGGCGTCAACTCGGCACATCCCCTGGAGAATCCGACCCCGCTGAGCAACTTTCTACAGGTGGTTGCCATCTTGCTGATTCCGGCGGCGCTGTGCTTGACGTACGGCGCACTAGTTCGCGACGAGCGACAGGGTTGGGCGCTGCTTGCCACGATGTTTCTGATTTTCGTGCCGCTGGTGATCGCTTGCGGCTATGCCGAGCAAAACGGTAATCCACGCCTGACTTCGCTAGGCGTCGACCAACACGCCTCGGCGTTGCAAAGCGGCGGGAATATGGAAGGAAAGGAAGTGCGGTTTGGCGCCGTGTCTTCCGCGCTCTGGGCCACGGCGACAACTGCCGCCTCGAACGGCAGCGTGAATGCCATGCATGATTCGTTCACCCCGCTTGGCGGGCTCGTGCCCATGTGGCTGATGCAATTGGGAGAAGTGGTCTTCGGCGGCGTCGGCAGCGGGCTTTACGGACTTCTGATCTTTGCGCTGGTGACGGTGTTCGTCGCCGGGCTCATGGTCGGTCGCACGCCTGAGTATCTGGGCAAGAAGATCGAAGCCTTTGAGATGAAGATGGCGGCGGTTGTGATTCTCGTGCCGCCGCTCGTGGTGCTCGGCGGCGCGGCGCTGGCCGTTTCGACGGAAGCCGGACGTGCCGCAGTGACCAATCCCGGGCCGCACGGTTTTAGTCAGATTCTGTACGCGCTTTCGTCGGCGGGTAACAACAACGGCAGCGCGTTCGCCGGATTGGGAGTCAACAATCTCTTTTACAACACATTGCTCGGCGTCGTGATGTTTGCGGCCCGCTTTTGGATCATCGTGCCGGTGCTCGCCGCGGCGGGTTCGCTGGCCGCGAAGAAGCAAACGCCGGTCGGCCCCGGCACGCTGCCGACGCATACGCCGCTGTTCGTGGTCATGACGGCAGGAATCGTGATTTTAGTCGGCGCGCTGACGTTCGTTCCCGCGCTGGCACTAGGGCCCGTTGTCGAACACCTGCAAATGATCGCAGTACCCTAGGTTGCTCGGTTCGTTCATCGAAAACTTCTCTCGGTTCCTAACGACAAAAATAGTCACATACCCATGTCCGCCAAAAATATTCGACCGTTGTTCGATCCGCCTATCGTGCGTCGCGCGTTGCGTGACGCCGTCGTGAAGCTTGATCCTCGCCATCAATTGCGCAATCCGGTGATGTTCACCGTGCTCGTGGGGAGCGCCCTGACCACGGTGCTCGCGGTGCGTACGTTTGCCGAGCCGACCGGCGAATCCCCCTGGTTTATCCTCGGTATTTCACTCTGGCTCTGGTTTACAGTGTTGTTCGCAAATTTCGCGGAAGCCATGGCCGAAGGGCGCGGGAAGGCGCAAGCTGATACGCTGCGACAGGCCCGCCGCGACGTTACCGCGAAGAGATTGCGCGAAGCGAACCGTCACGCGCCCCACGAGGCAGTCGCGGCATCGCTGCTGCGCAAGGACGATGTCGTGCTGGTGGAAGCCGGCGATTTCATTCCCGCCGACGGTGAGGTGATCGAAGGCATTGCTTCCGTCAACGAAAGCGCCATCACCGGCGAAAGCGCTCCGGTCATTCGAGAGAGCGGCGGCGACCGAAGCAGCGTCACCGGCGGCACGGTCGTGCTCTCTGATTGGCTGCTCGTTCGCGTCACAGCGAATCCCGGCGAGACGTTTCTCGATCGCATGATAGCGCTCGTCGAAGGGGCCAAGCGTCAAAAAACTCCCAACGAAATTGCGCTCGATATTTTGTTGGCGGCGATGACCATCGTGTTCCTGCTGGCCTGCGCGACGCTGGTGCCGTTCTCGGAATACGGCGCCACGGTCGCCGGGCAAGGCGAACGCGTGACGTTGACCGTGGTGATCGCGCTGCTAGTTTGTTTGATTCCGACGACGATCGGCGGCCTCCTCTCGGCAATCGGAATCGCAGGTATGGATCGGATGATTCAGGCAAACGTCATCGCCGTGTCGGGCCGAGCCGTAGAAGCCGCCGGCGATGTCGACGTGTTGCTGCTCGACAAGACCGGCACGATCACGCTCGGGAATCGGCAAGCCGTCGAATTGATTCCGGCCGAAGGAGTGACCATCGAACAATTGGCCGACGCCGCTCAACTGTCGTCGCTGGCCGATGAAACGCCGGAGGGGCGCAGCATCGTCGTGCTTGCCAAGGAAAAATACGGACTCCGCGGTCGCGACCTGCAATCGGTGCATGCCGAATTCATTCCCTTCACGGCCCAAACGCGGATGAGCGGCGTCGATCTCGACGGTCGGCAAATCCGCAAAGGGGCCGCCGACGCCGTCGAGGCTCACGTTCGCGAGCGGAGCGGGCTGTTCCCGCGCGCGCTTCGTGAGCAGGTCGATCGCATAGCCAAAGTCGGCGGGACGCCGTTGGTCGTAGCCGAAGGAAATCGGCCGTTGGGGGTGGTGTATCTCAAGGACATCGTGAAAGGAGGGATGCGCGAGCGATTCGCCCAGCTCCGACAGATGGGCATTCGCACGGTGATGATCACCGGCGACAATCCGCTGACGGCCGCGGCCATTGCGGCCGAAGCCGGAGTCGACGATTTTCTGGCGCAAGCCACGCCCGAGGCCAAGCTCAAGTTGATTCGCGAATATCAAGCCGGCGGACGACTCGTCGCCATGACCGGCGACGGCACAAACGATAGCCCCGCATTAGCGCAGGCCGACGTCGCCGTAGCAATGAATAGCGGCACGCAGGCCGCCAAAGAGGCCGGCAACATGGTCGACCTCGACTCGAATCCGACGAAGCTCATCGAGATCGTCGAGATCGGTAAGCAACTCCTCATGACGCGCGGTGCATTGACGACGTTTAGCATCGCCAACGACGTTTCCAAGTACTTTGCCATTATTCCGGCGGCGTTTGCCGCGACGTATCCGGAACTGAAGCTGCTCAATATCATGGGCCTCGCCACGCCGGCCAGCGCCGTACTTTCGGCCGTGATTTTTAATGCGGTAGTGATTGTGTTTCTCATTCCGTTGGCGTTGCGCGGCGTGCGCTATCGCTCGACCGGTGCGGCGACGTTGCTCCGTGACAACCTTCTCGTTTACGGCCTCGGCGGGTTCATCGTGCCGTTTGTCGGCATCAAGCTGATCGATCTCGCGCTTGTCGCGCTCCATCTCACTTAAAGGAATCGTGCTATGCTGCGCGAACTACGCGTCGCCTTTGTTATGCTGCTCGGGCTTACGCTGTTGACCGGCGTCGCTTATCCGCTCGTCGTCACGGGAGCCGCTCAATTAATCTTTCCGCGTCAGGCGACCGGCAGCCTGATCCAGCGCGACGGCAAACTGGTCGGCAGTGATTTGCTCGGCCAAGCGTTCACCGGCGACAAGTATTTCCACGGCCGACCCTCGGCGGCCGGAGGAGTGCCTTACAACGGGCTCGGCGGAGCAGGCTCCAATCTCGGGCCGACGAATCCCGCCCTGGCCGAAGCTGTCGGCAACCGCGTCGAAGAAGTCCGCAAGGCAACCGGCGATTCCGCGAAATCCGTTCCGGTCGATCTTGTGACCAGTTCCGCCAGCGGACTCGATCCGCATATCTCCCCCGCTGCGGCATTGCTGCAAGTGCCGCGCATCGCACGAGTTCGCGGGATGTCGGAGCAAGAAGTGGAAACGCTCGTCGGGCGCCACATCGAAGGGCCGACCTGGGGGCTCTTCGGTGCGCCGCGGGTAAACGTGTTACGATTGAATCTCGCTCTTGATGCATCTCCTCGCTGAACTTCGCCGATGTCCGACGGTCGCCCGAATCCCGATGCTCTGCTCGCACGCGTCGCGTCCGACGAAGCCTCGGCTGCGCGCGGTAAGTTGAAGATCTTTTTTGGCGCTGCGCCCGGCGTCGGTAAGACCTATGCCATGCTCGAAGCCGGCCGCAAGCTGGCGAAAGAAGGGCTCGACGTGGTCGTCGGCTATGTCGAGCCGCATGTGCGCCCCGACACGCAGGCGCTCGTGCTTGGCCTCGACGTATTGCCGCGACGCTCCGTCGAATATCATGGGCGCACCATCCAAGAATTCGACTTGGACGGTGCGCTGACCAGGCATCCGCAATTGCTTCTGGTCGATGAACTCGCCCATACGAACGCGCCCGGATCGACGCACGCGAAGCGTTGGCAGGACGTCGAACAGTTGCTCGCAGCCGGCATCAACGTCTTCACGACGCTCAATGTCCAGCACGTCGAAAGTTTGAACGACGTGGTCGCGCAGGTCACAACGGTTCCCGTTCGCGAAACCGTGCCTGACCATGTGTATGAGCAGGCCGCGGAAGTCGAACTGGTCGACATTGCTCCGGACGATCTGATCGACCGTTTGCGTGAGGGGAAAGTTTACGTTCCCGATCAAGCGCGTCGCGCGATCGAGAACTTCTTCCGCAAGGGCAATCTCATCGCCTTACGCGAACTTTCGCTCCGGAAAACGGCCGAACGCGTCGGCGCCCAAACGCTCGACTATCGCAATGAGCACGAGGTCGCGAGAATCTGGGCCACATCGGAACGGCTTTTGGTCTGCGTCGGATCGGGGCCGGGGTCGGCAAGGCTAGTTCGCTCCGCGCGCCGGATGGCGTCGGGACTTCGAGCTCCCTGGACGGCGCTACACGTCGAAGTCGACGGACGGCCCACCGCGAGCGAAGCGGACCGCGCGCGTCTCGAGGAGCACCTCCGGTTGGCTGAAGAACTGGGCGCGACGATCGCAGTAACTTCCGGTTCCGATTTTGCCTCGGCCATACTGCATTACGGCCGCGAGAACAACGTTACGAAAATCATCGTCGGCAAGCCTCGCCTGAGTCGGTGGCGCGAATGGCTTCGGGGCACTTATGTGGCCGACCTGATACGCGCGTCGGGAGATATCGACGTCTACGTTATTAACGGAGAGGAGGCTCCGGCCAAGCATCAACGCGCGGCCCCCGAATCTCAGCCCGCTTCGCGCTGGCCGTACGTCTTGTCGGCCGCCATCGTCGGCATATGTTCGTTGATTGCTTACCCGCTTTCGGCATACTTGGCGCCGACGAATCTTGTGATGGTCTATCTGGCCGGGGTCATCGCGGCGGCCCTCTTGCTCGGGCGCGGTCCGTCAATCTTGGCGGCGGTGGCGGGAGTGGCGGTGTTCGACTTCGTTTACGTTCCTCCGTACGGGACATTCGTCGTCGACGATGCTGAATACCTGTTTACGTTCTTCGCGATGTTGGCGACCGGCGTAATCGTCAGCGAACTCACGACGCGCGTCCGTTTGCAGACGGCGGCTTCGCAACGGCGTGAGCGTCGTACGGCCGCGTTGCTGGCCCTGAGTCGCGAACTTGCCGAGGTCTCCACGCGTGAAGCCGTGGCGCAGGTGGCCCGACGCATTGTGCAGAAGGCGCTCGACGTCGACGTTTGGGTCATCGCTCCCTTCGGCGACGGTGGGCTCCGGTCCGCCGATTTTCTCCACGATGCCGAACCGCCGCCGAAAGATGCGGGCGTGGTGAAATGGGTCTTCGAGCATCGCGCTGCGGCGGGGCACGGAACCGATACGCTTCCCGGCGGCGAGGGGACCTACCTACCGCTACTAACGACTAGCGGAATCGTCGGCGTTCTCGGCGCGCGGCCGCAAACGCCGGGTGTCTTTCTTGATGTCACGCAGATGCAACTACTCCAGGCGTTTGCCGGCCAGGTGGCAGGCGCGATGGAGCGATGCGCTTTGGCCGTCGAGGCCGAACATGTACGCATGCAAATGGAAACGGAACGCCTGCGGAACTCGCTGCTCAGCACCGTATCACACGATCTGCGTACGCCGCTGGCCACGATTACCGGCGCCGCGGGCTTGCTCGTCGAAGAAGAACAGCGACTTCCGCAAGAGTCTCGCCATGAGCTGGCGTTGTCCATCGTCGATGAAGCAGATCGCCTAAATCGTCTGGTCGGCAACCTGCTCGACCTGACGAAACTGGAGGCCGGCGCGTTGCGACTCGATTTGCAACCGCAGCCGATCGAGGAAGTGATCGGCATCGCTCTCAAACGGATGGAGCGATTGTTGGTCGGCCGATCCGTAGATGTCGAAATTCCCGACGGACTCCCACCTGTGGCGATCGACGCCTTGTTGATCCAGCAGGTCCTCGTGAACCTTATCGACAATGCTTGCAAATTCTCCCCGGCGTCCACGCCGATCGAGCTTTCAGCCGCAGTTGCAGGCGATATGTTGGCGGTGTCCGTCGCCGATCGCGGGCAGGGTCTTACCCCGGGCACGGAGCAACGGCTCTTTGAAAAGTTCTTTCGTGCAGATGGGCATTCCCGAACCGGCAGCGGCATCGGTCTGGCCATTTGCCGAGGTATTGTGGAATTGCACGGCGGTCGTATCATCGCCGAGCAGCGACCAGGGGGCGGTGCGCTATTTCGGTTCACCGTGCCGTTGGCTCGTTCAATTTCCTTGTAGGCGGTTTGCCATGGCGGATACAGCGCGCATTCTCGTCATTGAAGACGAATCGCCGATTCGCAAGTTTCTCCGCATCTCGCTTGAGTCGAACGGCTTTGCCATGCTCGAGGCCGAAACCGCCGAGCAAGGGCTGCGCATGGCATCGGCCGAACCCCCCGATGCCGTTGTTCTCGACCTGGGACTCCCCGACTCCGACGGGCTCGACGTCATGCGCCGCCTGCGTGAATGGACCTCGGTGCCGATCATCGTGCTTTCGGCTCGGGGACGCGAAGCCGACAAGATCGCGGCTCTCGACGGCGGTGCCGACGACTACCTTACAAAACCGTTCGGCGTCGGCGAATTGTTGGCCCGTCTCCGTGTCGCATTGCGTCACGCGTCGCGCGGTTCTCGGCCCGAAGAGCCGACATTTCAGGTAGGCGGGCTGCGTGTCGACTTGGCCGCTCGTCGCGCTTTCATCGACGAGGGAGAAGTCCATCTCACGCCGACCGAGTATCGACTCCTGACCACGCTCATTCGCCATGTCGGCAAGGTCGTCACACATCGACAACTGCTCAAAGAAGTTTGGGGCCCGGATAGCGTCGAAGAGAATCAATACCTCAGGGTCTATTTAGGCCAATTGCGTCGCAAAATCGAGCGCGACGCCGCCCGGCCGCGCTACCTACTCACGGAGCCCGGCGTCGGCTATCGCCTCGTCGACGAGTAGCCGGCCCGGCGGCGCATCGGTCGAATTCGGTGGTCGCTCCCTCAAAGCGTTTGGCGGCGTCCGTCGGAAAAATCGTCGCGCGATCATTGCGCTCTTATCAAGCCGACGCTGTTCGCTATGATTACCCTCGCATCGAGTTGCGCCTTGAGCGAGGCGATCGACTCGGAACTCACGACACATCATTTCGCAAGGAAGTCCCTGGAATATGGCTAAATCAGCAACCTCGAAGAAAAAGTCCAACCTGCCGGAAGTCTCGAAGCAAACGGCCGGCGGTATCGGCGGAGCAGTCGCCGGCGGCATGGTGGCGGGTCCTGTCGGAGCCGTCGTCGGCGGCGTCGTCGGCGCGTTGGTGGGGCAAGCCTCGGCCGAAGGCAAGAAGCCGGTGAAGAAGGCGGTCGATGCGATCGCAAGCAACAAGACCACGAAGGCCGTCGTGGCGAAGGTCACATCGACCGCCAAGTCCGCCGCCAAGAAAGTCGCCGGCGTCACGGCCTCGGCTAAGAAGTCGGTGAAGAAAGCCGCTAAGAAGGCTGCCCCCGCTGCGAAGGCGGCCGTGAAGAAGGTCACTCCGACGAAGAAAGCCAAAAAGGCCAAGAAGGCGAAGAAGTAGTCGTCGCGGACCAGCGGCATGAAGAGCTTCGTCATTATCCCCGCGCGACTGGCATCGACGCGGCTCCCGCGCAAGCTGCTCTTGCGCGAGACCGGCAAGTCGGTACTGCAGCACACCTATGAAGCCGCCGGGCGCGCACAGCGCCCGAGCGGCTACTGTGCCGCCGTCGACGATCGCGAACTCCTCGAAGAGGTCGAGCGCTTCGGCGGCCGGGCAGAGATGACGAGTCCCGAGTGCCCGAGCGGCACGGATCGGGTTGCCGAGGTTGCTCGTCGACTTCCCGACGACGTCGAGATCATCGTCAATGTGCAAGGGGACGAGCCCGAGATCGCCGGCTCGTCGATCGACTCGGTCGTTGAAATCCTGGAGCGCGACCCTAAGCTCGTCATGGCCACGTTGGCCACGCCGATCCGCCGTCGCGCTCAACTCGAGAACCCGGCCGTTGTGAAGGTCGTGCGCGATGTCGGCGGCCGGGCCCTCTACTTCAGCCGCAGCGTCATCCCCCATCCGCGCGAATGGGACGACGCCTTGCTTACGGCCGAGCCTTCCCGATTCTTGCAGCACATCGGGCTCTACGCCTATCGCCGCGAGTTCCTGATGCAGCTCGCGGCTATGCCCCCTTCGACGCTTGAGCAGATCGAAAAACTCGAGCAACTCCGGGTCCTCGAAGCGGGCTACGAAATCGGCGTCGGCGTCGTCGACGAACCGACCCGGGGGATCGACACTCCGGACGATTACCGCGAGTTCGTCGACCGCTTCCGGCGGCGTTAGTCGGCCGATATCTGCCCCTCGCCACGCCTCACCTTCGTCAAGCTCTTGAGGCAAACCCTTGCCCCGTCGGGAGTTGACAAACCTTTCATTGCCGTCATAATTCCGCTTCGCGTTGAGATTTTGAGTAATCAAAACTTACAGTTTTATGGACATGAGTTTTGAATTGCTGGCGTCCTAATATCGGAGTTGGAGAAATGAAGCGAAGTTGCCAGATTCGGCCCGTTCTATCGCGTCGTCGTCGCGGGCTCACCCTCATCGAACTCGTAGTCGTCATCGGCATTCTCACGATCCTCGGCGGGCTCGTCGTTCAGACCCTCCCGAACTTGATGAAGCGGACGCACCTTTCAAAGTGCGCCGATACCATTTCCGCGCTCAATAAAATCTGGGCCGAAAGCCAGGCGCTGAACTCGCGGTTTCCAGACACCTACGACTCGCTCATGGCCTCCGGCGGCACGACCTATACGAAACTCACTCCCGGCCTGAGCCGGCTGATCACTCCCACGGCCCTCTCCGCCACAGAGTCGCAAGCCCTGGCGAGCATCGGCATCAAGTCGGTCGTCGATCTGAACCCTGCGGCCGTGAACGTCACCTACGACAGCGCTCCACTGGGCGTCACCAAGCGCACCATCACCGGCACCGAGGTCGCCGTCCTCGCCGCGCCCGGCACCGGCATCTCCCCCTATTGGGATACCAATCCCTTGGGCTTGAAGCGGCATCTCGAAACCACCAACCCCGTGAAGTACATCGCCTTCGGCATCGGCCCCAACTGCAACGGCATCGGAGCCGGCAAGCTGATCCAAGAAGCGCCGGTCCACTTCGGCGCCGACGACACGATCAATCCGAACAACGTCTATCAGCGCTACCTCGCGGTGTTCAGCGTCGTGACGGATACCACCGGCCGCGCCACCGCTTACTTCGAAGCAATGGCCGGCAACGACGTCGACGGTCCGTCGAGCTCCGAGGCCCACATTCGCGGGTTCCACGAAGGTCAAGCGACCGGCCAGTAAGTAGTTGCGAAGTCAAAATTGGGTGGCTGGGGCCGGAGCCGCAGGCGAAGCCCCAGTTTACCCGCTTCGCAATTGTTGCTAGATCAACTCCGCGATCGGTTCGGCATCGTCGACGATGCCGAGCGGTCGGCCGCCCGATTCGGTGAGCTTGGTCGTCGGGTCGATCCCCAAATGCCGGTAGAGCGTCGCCAGCACGTTGCGCGGCGTGTACGGCTTGGTCGTTGGGTCGGCCCCCAGGCTATTCGTGGCGCCGATCACTTGGCCCGTCCGGAAGCCGCCGCCGGCAAACATCGCGAATCCGGCCCGTGTGAAGTGGTCGCGCCCGCCGTTGACGTTCACGTTCGGCGTCTGGCCGAATTCGCCCCACACCACGACCGCCACATCGTCGGCCAGACCGCGTTCATGCAAATCGGTGACGAGCGCCGCGATCGAACGATCGTACACCGGCAGCTGCTCGCGCGAGCGTTCGAAGATCGTCCCTTTGACGCCGCTCACGTTGCCGTGATGGTCCCAACCCCCTTCCGACACAGTCACGACCGGCACGCCCGCCTCCACGAGCCGGCGAGCCAGCAAGAAGTTCGACGCATGCCACGTGTGGCCGAACTGATAGTTGTGCGTGAACTTCACGTCCGGCCCGTAGAGCTCGCGCGTTCGCGGCGATTCCTTCGTAAGGTCGAGCGCCTCGCGCACCAGGGGCGTCGTGATCATCTCCAGCGCTTGCCGTCGGAAGATGTCGCCCGAGGCTGTTTCCGGTCGGCGATCGAGTTGGTAGCGCAAACCGTCGAACTGCTCGGCCAGCGACATCCGACTTTCAAACCGAAGCGACGGCAGATCCTCGGGCAAGGTCAGCGATTGCATCCCTTCGCCGGTCGGAGCGAATGGCGCATGCGCTTGGCCTGCGTACAGCGGCTGTTCGGCCTTGGCCACGGTGCGGGGATGGTCCCACACGCCCAGCGAAACGTACTTCGGCAACTTGCTCACCTCGCCGGCCCGCAATCGGCTGACGACCGATCCAAAGGCCGGCCTCCCGGCGACGAGCGGAAAGCCGGTGAAGACTTCGTGCAGCTGATGGTCGGGCTGCTGAAACTTCATGCTCCGCACGAGCGCGAGCTTATCGGCCAGCCGGGCCTGCAGCGGCATCAGGTCGCAAATATCGAAGCCGGGCACGTTTGTCGCCGTCGGCCGAAACTCGCCGCGGACGTTCTCCGGCGCTTCCGGCTTCAAGTCGTACATGTCGTGATGCGAAGGACCGCCGGGAAGGCAAACCATGATCACGGCCTTGGGCGACTTGGCCGAAGCAGCTGCCGTCTTGCCGGCCGAGGCCCGTCGTTGCAAAAGCTCCGGCAGCAACAACCCGCCGAGTCCGAGCCCCGCCCCGCGCAAGCCGCCGATCTGCAAGAAGCCGCGGCGACTAATCCGATCGCAATACGCGCTCGACGATCCGGCGATGGTGAGCATGGGAAAACGCTCCGAAAGCGGCAGACGGGAAGGAACCGCGGGCGGGACGCATCAACGAAATTTGATTCTAGTGCCGCCCCGCAAGACGGGTCAACGGAAATCGGCTGCCGCGTTTCGCGACGACCGTCGGAATTAAAGACTTCCTCAAATTGTCAAAGACCAACGGGACGGCTCACCGGCGGCATCTGTTCAGAGCCGGCCGTTGCTATTTAGCCCGCCGTCGGCGACGGCGGGCGCCCCCGGTCGCCGACCGGGGGCTTAAATGGTTCACGGGTCGTTCGTGCCGTTTACTGCGCGCATCATGCGCGCTGCCCGCCTTTTGATGCGCGGAACCAACATTTTCGGGCGCCCCGGTGCGCGGCTTCTGTAGCGAACGCCTCCGTCGCGTTCCGGAATGTGCGCAGCATCGCGCACGAAGCTGTGAGGTCCGCCGTCCGCGCTGCGCCGATCGCGGCGAATCGCGTCAGTCGTCGTTCCCGTAATCGACGTAAGTTGTCGAACGGCGTCTACCCTCGTGCGCACAGCGCCGACCTCGTTGTGCGCTCCTTTGTTGGTAAGCGCTTCGACGCGCACTCGCAGCCCCCTGTTGTGCGCAGTTTCCCGATTTAGTGCGCAGGACTTACGTCGATTTTCGGACATGGCTTGGTTGCTCCTATTCCCATTCCCCCCGCCGGCGCACGCCTGCGAAGGCTCGCCGACACCAAAAACTGAGTCATTATCCCCAGCCCGCCGGCCCACTTTCCAGAGCAGATTTGGCCGGCCGCGTTTTTGTCGACATCGGCTACTTCGGAGTGCGCGCTAAGACGCAGAGACGCGAAGAGAAGACGAGGACATAAGAGGAAAGAAGAAAGGGAGATACGGGGGGATGAGAAGGAGACGTGGGAGATGATTGGGGAGGCGCGTCGGGAGCGTGAGCAATCGGAGTTTTGAAACGCACCGGTCTCGTCGCTTGCCGGTCGCAGCACACGTCGCTTTCGACTACCGGCAACCGCGCCGATCCGTAAGATAGCGCGACGTCCCCTCGACCCTCGGTTGCCTCCCTCATGACTTCCCGTTGTTCCGTCTTCATCGCCACCAGCCTCGACGGCTTTATTGCCCGCACCGACGGCAGCATCGATTGGCTCGATCAAGCCAACAAGCTCATCCCGCCCGGCGAAGATTGCGGTTTCGCCGAGTTCATGGCCGGCGCCGACGCACTGGTGATGGGGCGCGCAACGTTCGAACAGGTGCTGTCGTTTCCGCAATGGTACTACGGCGACAAACCGGTTTACGTGCTGAGCCGTACGATGGCGGAGTTGCCGGCCGGGACGCCCGACACCGTTCGGCTGCACGCGCTGGAGCCGCGGGAAATGGTTCGCGTCGCGGCGGAGCACGGTCACACGCGGCTCTACATCGACGGCGGTCGCACGATTCAAGGATTTTTGACTGCCGGCCTGATCGACGACCTCACGATCACCGTCATTCCCGTTTTGCTCGGCGCCGGGCTGCGTCTCTTCGGCGAACTCGCGGCCGACGTGCCGCTCACGCATGTTTCCACGAAGGCCTTCCCCTTCGGCTTCGTGCAAAGCCGGTATAACATCGGAGGCAACCCTTAAGCGCTCGGTCGCTTCGACGGCCGCGCGACCCTTTATAAAGAGTCACCCCTGCGAGCCCCGCCATGATTCTGACGATCTATACCCTGATCCACGTCGTCATCAGTCTGCTCGGGATCGTCTCCGGGTTCGTCGTGATCTACGGCATGCTCACGTCGAAACCGCTCGACAAATGGACGACGTACTTTCTCGCAACGACGACGGCGACGAGCGTCACCGGCTTCTTTTTCCCGTTTGAAGGCTTCAAGCCCGCCTATGTGTTCGGCGTCATTTCGCTCGTCGCCCTAGCGGCGGCCTACTACGCTCTGCGCACCAAGCAACTCGCCGGCGGCTGGCGCAAGGTCTACGTCATCAACGCGCTCTTCGCCCAGTACCTCAACTGTTTCGTCCTCGTCGTGCAATCGTTCTTGAAACTGCCGCCGCTCAAGGCGCTGGCCCCGACGCAATCGGAACCGCCGTTCGCGATCGCGCAAGGGGTCGTGCTGGTGCTTTTCATCGGGCTGGGAATCGCCGCGGTGAGACGTTTCCGCTTAACACCGTCGGCCAGATAGGTCCCCACTGTGAGCAAGACCAAGCAAGAAGAGAAACTCGAAGCAGCTGGTTGGCAGTGTGGTGGAAGCCATAGCGTCGAAGTGACGTTGGACGGCGATGAGGTGCGCTACTTCATGAAGTGGGCCGAGAAGGGACAAAACACCGTTCGTGTCGTGGGCAAGCCCACGGAAGTGGACCGCGTTTGGGAACGGGTGTACCTAGAGGCGAAGCAACTCGATCCGACCGGACTGGACTAGCCGTCACGCACGAACTTTATGTCGTACTTGTCGCCCTGTGCCGAGTGTTGGCCCGGCATTTGCGGTAAGCGTACCCTTTGAAGCACCTCCAGGTTGTTCTGGCTGGGCTTCATACGGCTGCCAAGGCGTGCTCTTGCGTTACATTCGCCCGAAGTTCCCTCTCTGGCACGTCGACTCGCCCGACCTTCGTAAACTACCGAAAGATGAACATGAAACTGCACGGTTCCCTGCTCCTCGTGGCCGCGCTCTTGGCGCTGCCTGCCTGTGATCAAAAGTCGAACAATCAGAAAGACGGCGTCAAGGACGCGCTAGATACGCGGTCGAACGAAGGGATCCGCGACGCCGGCGAGGATGCCGGGGACGCGGTGAAAGATGCCGGCCGCGACATTAAGGGCGCAGTCAAGGAATAAGTAAGCCGGGCCGGACCGCGGACGTGGGTGACCCCGACGACTCGTTGTCGGGGTCGCTTTGCGACAAGAGGGGGAATTGACCGCGTTTCCCGCGTATGAAAATACTTAGGCAGCTTCGCGCCCGGACAACTAGTTGTCCCGGCCACCCATGCGACGCTCCTTACCGCAGCGGCGTCGGCAGAAAGTCCCAGTCGAGCACCATTTTTTCGGTGAGGGCTCGTTTGAGTTCCTGTTCGACTTCGCGCACTTCGGGGCGGCCGGATAAGTTGTTCATCTCGCCCGGGTCGGCCTTCAGGTCGTAGAGTTCGAAGGTCGCGCGCGGCGTCGTGAAGTACGACTTCATGAACGCCTCGCTGAGCTTCCCTTCGGCTGCAGCGGCTTTCATCGCTTGCCAGCCCGGGTCTTGTTGGCTGTCGACCGGGGCGACCGCTTGATGGGGCGTGCAGTTGTAGATGAGTTTGAAATGGTCGCTGCGGACGCAGCGGGCCAGATCGAACGTCGCGGCGAGAATGTCGGGCTTCATCCCGCCGTCGCCGCCGTGCGGGCCGCGTTCGGCGAAGACATACTTGCGCGGCTCGTAGCTTTTATCGCCGCGCAAGAACGGCAAGAAGCTGACGCCGCTCATGCTCTTCGGCGGCGTGAGGCCGGCGGCCGCGAGCATCGTCGGGGCGAAGTCTTCGCCCGAGATCAGGGCCTGCGACGTGCGCCCCGATTTCACCACGCCCGGCCAGCGGACCAAGAGCGGCACATGAATGCCGGGGTCGGTGAGCGCTCCCTTGCCGTGCGGCATCGCCATGCCGTTGTCGCCCATAAAGACGACGAGCGTGTTCTCGGCGAGCCCGCGCGCCTTCAGCACGTCGAGCACTTGGGCGATTTCGCCGTCGAGATGTTCGACTTCGGCCAAGTAGCGGGCCAAATCTTCGCGCACGCCGGGGAGATCGGGCAAGTGCGGCGGCAGCGTGAGCTTCGCGGGGTCGAGCTTGCCGCGCGGGCCGACGGTGTCCCACGCATGATGCGGATCGTTGAAGCCGAGCCAGAAGAACCACGGCTTGCCGGCCGGCGCGGCGGCTTGAGCGGCATCGAGAAACGCTTCCAGCTTCTTACCGGGGGGGCCGGGGACCTTGGCGGGCTTGTCCGCGCCGCCGGCCTTCGCTTCGACGTAGTCGACGCGCTTGGTGAACGTGCGTAGGCCGTGTTCGTCCATCACGCTGCCGAGCACCGCTGCGGCCCGTTTGCCGGCGGTGGCGGGCCCGTCGAGATGGTAGCTGCGGCCGCCGACGCCGGTGAAATAGCCTCCCTGGTCGCGCAAGAGGTCCGGCAGTGCAACGACGTCTTCCGGCAACGGCGACGTGAAGCGGACCATCCGCACCGCAACGGGGGAACGACCGGTCATGAGCGCGGCGCGCGAGGGGACGCATTGCGGACAACTCACGAACATCCGATCGCAGCGCAGACCCTCAGCGGCGAGCCGGTCGAGCGTCGGCGTTTGCACGTCGGGGCAACCGTAGCAGCCGAGGTATGGGTAGCTGTGATCGTCGGAGAGGAGGAAGAGAATGTTCGGCTTGGCGGCGTCGGCGGCGTCTGAGGGAGCGGCGATGCAGAGTAGTAATACGGTCGCAAGCAAGGCAATAAGTCGTGTTTTCATGTGTAATGTTCTTGAAAGGGCTGTGTGCCTGAAAAAATGACCAATGACCAATGACCAAGCACCAAATACCAAACAAATACGAAGGACCGAATGATCGAAATGCGCCGCAGCGCACCTTGGAATTTCCGTCAGTGGTCCTTGTTTGGAATTTGGTGCTTGGATATTGGTGCTTCGATGCGGACACGTCGGCCTTACGGCTCGACGCTCGCCTTGCGGTACGCCACGGAGGGCGTTCCCTACAGCCGCGGAATGGTTCTACGACGGATTCGCCAGCGGATTCGGCGGTACTTTGCCTTTTGCGCCGGCTTGCTTCTTCTGAACGCCGGCGGCCGGTTTGCGGAAGTCGACGGCGACGGCGTTCTTCTGCGGCGCGCCTGCCGTGCTCCGTCCCTTGGAGACGAGCGTATCCATCAGCGACGTGAGCCGGGCCACGATTTCCGGGTGATCGCCCTGCAAGTTGACCTTCTCGCTCGGGTCTTTTTCCATGTCGTAAAGTTGGACGGGGGGCAGGCCTTCGGCGAGCGTGCTGCCGGGGCGCGGGTTGCTCCAGCCTCCGGAGTCGGGGCAGAACGCGAGCTTCCAATTGCCGTCGCGAATGACGAACGAGCCGTTGATCGAGTGGTGCACGACCGAAGTTCGAATGCCGGACGTATTGAGCGTGTCGCCTGTAAGCGCCGAGAGGAAGCTGAAGCTGTCTTCGCCGGCCGTGTCGACCGGTTTGACGCCGACGATCTCCGCGCAGGTCGCGTAGATGTCGGTGAGGCAGGTGAGATGCTCCGACTTCACCCCTTGCCGCGCGCCGGCGGGCCAGCTGACGATGAACGGCACGCGATGGCCGCCGTCGAACACGTCGGCCTTGTTGCCGCGGAAGATGCCGCTCGGGTTGTGTCCTTGGCGAATGAGGTTCGGGAAGTCGGCCTGTGGCGAGCAGCCGTTGTCGCTGGTGAGCACGATCAGTGTGTCGTTGCGGATTTTTTCGCGATCGAGCGCGGCCATGACCTGCCCGAGGGTGTCGTCGGTCTGCATGACGAAATCGCCGTAATGGCCGAGCGCGCTCTTGCCTTGCCATTCTTTCGACGGCGCGACGGGCGTGTGAGGCGAGTTGAGCGGCAGGTAAAGAAAGAACGGTTTGCCGCCGCGGGCATCGGCCGCCGAACGTTCGACGTATTGCACGGCCTTGCGCGTTAGCTCCGGCAGCACTCCTTCAGTGGTGAAGCCGGGTGCGGCGGGGCCGAGGCGAGTTTTGCCTTGGTCGCGCCCCATGAACAGCGGATACTCGCGTTCTTCTGTGAGCTGCGCGGTGACGCGATCGTTCTCGATGAAGCAGTACGGAACCATGTCGAGCGAGGCGGAGATGCCGTAGTAGTAGTCGAAGCCGACGCTCGTGGGGCCGTCGGTGATCGGAGCGGAGTAGTCGACGTTGTGCACTTGCTCGGGGGATTCGATATTGAGCTCGGCGACGTCCTTGCCCGGCAGGAGTTTCCAATTCATGCCGAGATGCCACTTGCCGACGCAGGCGGTGTTGTAGCCTTGGCTTTTCAGTAGCGAAGCGAGCGTCTCGCGGCCCGGCTCGATGAGCCTTGGACTGAGGCCGCCGAGGACGAAGCTTTGCAACTTGGTGCGCCATGCGTAGCGGCCGGTGAGGACGCCGTAACGCGTGGGAGTGCAAACGCTGGAGCCGCTGTGGGCATCGGTAAACGCGACCCCTTCGCTCGCGAGGCGATCGAAATTCGGCGTCGCGAATTTCCCTTCCGGATTGAGGGCCCGGACGTCGCCGTATCCGAGGTCGTCGCAGAGGACGACAATGATGTTGGGATGCGGCGGCGCGGCGGCGGAAGCGTCGCGACCGAGTAGCGCGAGCAATAGTACGAACAAGGCTATGTGTCGCATGGTTGGAAACTCTCTTGCTTAATGCGAGGCGCGGACGAAGTTGCGTATGACAGAGCGAACGTTGTCGCCGCCGCATTTACGCGTGGCCACGGTTCGTTCCTCCCAATAGACGGCCGAACTCAGTACCTTATTTGCCGTTAACACCTTGAGCGCCGCCGCGCGGTCGTCGACCGGCTCAAAGTGCCGAGCCATCGCAAGCAGCAGCTCCGCGACCCTCGGGCCGTCGCAATTGCGGCCGATTCGGGCATTTGCCATCCAATAGTCGGGCTCGGCCGTGATCTTCTTTTCGACGAGCACGCGGACGTCGGCCGTGAGTTGTTCGTTGGGCGACTTGTCGTCGGTAGGCGTCGTCAGCGCACTCGGCGCCGCAGGGGGCGAAGGATACCGGGCCGCGGGATCGAGCACTTGCTTCTCCGCCAGCAGCCGCTCCTTCAGTGCCGGGTACGGAACGTTCTGCACCGTCACCTTGTTATCAATCGCCAGACTCGCGGCTGCTCCGGCCGCGTGGCCCAGCATCATAAACACCGGTTCCATCCGCACCGAACCATACGCGGCGTGCGACGCCGAGAGGCAACTGAGCACGAGCAAGTTGTCGCACTCGCCGGCCCGCGGACGGAGCGACTTATAGCTAATGGCAAACGGCTTGATGCCGGTGAAGAACCCGCGCTCGCGGTGGAGCACGCCGGCTTCGTCGATATAGAGCGTGACGCCGTGCGAATCGAGCGGGTACGACGCGAGCGCGACCGAGTCGTCGATCGGGCGGCGATTGTAGGCGTCGTTCTCCGTGACGACGAAATCGCCGATCATCCGTCGGGCCTCGCGCACGTAGAGCTGATGCGGGAAGCCGCCGTTGTCGACAAACTCATCCTTCGGCCAACCCCAGCGATTCATCTCGGCCCGCACTTCCGGCGGCAGACGCTCGTCGGTGGCGAGAAACCAGAGAATGCCCTGCGTGTAGTTCTTGTGCAGATCGAAAATGCGTTGGCGCTCCGCATGGTCGGCCTCGGCCCAGCCGTAGCTCGCGCCGAACATATCGGTGCCGAATTCGCTGCCGCAGTTCGAATCGGTCTTCCGGTTCGGCACGAGTTCGAAGTTAATCGCCAGGTCGCCGCCGTTGCCGCGCAGCCCGATGGCCGCATGTTTGCGCGGGCCGGGCTTTACGTTCTTCATCGTCGCGATGTGGCGGGCGAGCAGTTCATAGTCGAGCGGGTTGTAAGCGGCCGGCTTCGTAAGCGGGAGCCGGTTTTCAGGGATGTCCGTGAGACAAATGCGAAAGTTGTAGGCCTGCACCCGATGATCGCCGGAACCTTTCGCGGCCGGCGGCTTGGGCTCGATGCGCGGCAAGAGCCCGCTCTGCGGATCGCCGGCGATTACGTAAGGGCTGATCTTCGGAAACGGCGCGGGGGTAAACGGAAACGTGCCGTTGAGCGTTTCGTTATAGAGGCTGTTGGGCTCGCGACCGACGATGTACTTCACACCGGCCCGCGCCATGAGGTCTCCCTCGTAGCTTGCGTCAACGAACACTTTGGCGTCGAACGCCCGACCGCTTTCCATGACGATGCGCGTGATTGCGCCGCCTGCCTTCTGCACGCCCACGCCCGGCTTCAAGTCGAGCCGTTCGCCGTAGATTATCTGCACGCCGGCCTCGCGGGCCATGTCGTTGAACACCGCTTCGGCCGCGTGCGGTTCGAAAATGAACTGCGCGGCGATCTGTTCCATTCGCGGGCCGTCGACGCCCCAGATCTTCGGGAGCCAGGCGAGGTAGTCGTCGCGCTTTTGAAACTTCCAGGCCGACGGCTGCTGATAGAAGCGATAAATTCGTTGGTAGAACTCGCGCGAAATGCCGCCGATGGTTTCGGTCGAGCCGTTGTCGGTCCAACCGAGGCCGCCGCTGCTCATACCGCCGAGATGTCGCCCCGGCTCGATGAGCACGGTTCGCTTACCGAGACGCGCTGCCTCTACTGCGGCGATCACCCCGCCGGACGTGCCGCCGTAGACGCAGACATCGGCCGCGACGACTTCCGCCGCCGCTGCTTCGCTGTAAGCGCCGGCGAACAGCCAGAGTGCATTCAGTGCGACGATCGCGGATAAGAATCGCGTCATGTGATTCATGAGGATGTGAAGGGCGGAATCGAGCGGGAATCGCGAGACGCCTCACCGTATGCCGCGCCTTGCGGTAACGCAAGCGCCGGCAATCTTTTAACCAACCGCCGCCGCTACTTTTTGGCCGGCCGCGAAGTTATCATGGGCCGGTCGTTTTCATGCTCGTCGATGGATGGATAGCTTAGGCCCAATTCTCATGCTGCACTCGCGAAACGTAACCCGTCGCGCACTAGTCGCCGCCTTCGGTCTTGCCCTGTTGTCGCTTCCTGCGATTGTTCTCGCGGCGGAGACGTTTCCCGAGCCGTATGATTCCGAAACCGAAGTCGGCGCCGGAGCCATGAAGCCGGAAGAAGTCGTGCGGACGATGAAGCTTCCGCCGGGCTTCAAGGCGAACGTCTTCGCGGCCGAGCCCGACGTGCAGAACCCCATCGCCATGGCCTGGGATGCGAAGGGCCGGCTCTGGGTCGCCGAGAACTACACCTATGCCGAAGCCGGCATCAAGTTCGATCTCAAGCTCCGCGACCGGATTATCATTCTCAGCGACACCGACGGCGACGGCCGGATGGACGAGCGCAAAGTGTTTGCCGACGATCTCACCATGCTCACCGGCATCGAGATCGGACTGGGGGGCGTCTGGTGCATCTGCCCGCCGCAGCTCTTGTTCCTCGCCGACAAAGACGGCGACGACAAACCGGACGGTCCTGCGCAACTACATCTCGACGGCTTCCGCGTACCGCCGGAAAACTACCACAACCTCGCCAACGGACTCCGCTTCGGGCCCGACGGCTGGCTCTACGGGCGCTGCGGCGCGTCGAGTCCCGGCGATGTCGGCAGGCCCGGCACTCCGGTGGAAGAGCGCATTCCGCTGCGCGGCGGCATGTGGCGCTACTCGCCGTTTACCAACGTATTCGAGTCGCTTAACGCCGGCACGACGAACCCCTGGGGCCATGACTGGGATAAACATGGCGAGCTGTTCTTCATCAACACGGTGAACGGCCATCTGTGGCACTCGATCGCCGGAGCCCACTATACGCGGCCGCATACGATTGACCCGAACCCGCGCGTGTATGAGCTGATCGATTTTCATGCCGACCATTGGCACTTCGACACAAAGCAAGAATGGAGCAAATCACGCGACGGAGCGGCCAATGAATACGGAGGCGGTCATGCCCATATTGGCTGCATGATCTACCAAGGCAATCAGTGGCCGGAGAAATACCGCGATCGACTCTTTACTCTCAATATGCACGGCCTGCGCGCCAACACGGAACGGCTCGACCGCGACGGCTCCGGCTTCCTGGCAAAGCACGAGCCGGACTTATTCGTCGTCGCCGACAAATGGTTTCGCGGCATGGAGCTGAGCGAAGGCCCGGACGGCGCCGTGTACGTGGCCGATTGGAGCGACACCGGAGAATGCCACGAACGCAACGGCGTTCACCGTCGCAGCGGACGGATTTATCGGATCGTGTACGAGAGCGCGCCGCAGCATCAACGCGAAGTGGAAGTCGGCGTGATACCTGGAGGAAAACTGCGGCTATTCCCCAGCAAGTCGCGACATTCCATGATGTCGTGGTACCCCAAGCTTTATCGAAACGCTCTGGAGTCAGCGGCATACCGCGCTCATCTTCAACCTGAATTTCAAGCTTCGGTGTCCTCGTATGCAGGTGACGACAACCTTTCGAAACTGCGCAGTCCCGATAGAAACGAAGTTTTGCATGCGATCTGGTCGCTCGCATCGTTGAACCAGGCAAAGGACCTTCCTTTCGTTGACCTTTGCAAGAATGCAGATCCTCATGTGCGAACCTGGGCAATTCGAATGTTGGTCGATAATTTGCCGCTCGACACGACCATGTCGAAGCGTCCGGCCGGCGATGATCCAGGCCTTGCGAACGAAAGGCTGGAGCTTCTGAGGAACGCCGCGCGCCACGACGAGTCTCCGCATGTTCGCCTAGCCGTTGCCTCAGCCTTGCAGCGTCTACACCCCGACCAACGGATCGGCGTGGCTCGTGAACTCGTGCAACATTCTGAAGACGCTGGCGACCACAACATCCCGCTCATGATCTGGTACGGCCTGATTCCGACGGCAGAGAAGCATGCGACCGAGTTGGCCAAGCTCGCCGCTGAGTGCAAGTTGCCGACGACGCGACGGTTGATTGCCCGACGGTTGGCGGAGGATGTCGAAAAGCATCCTGCTCCGCTCAACGATCTGTTGGCCGCGGCCATCGAGAAGAACGATCCGGCCCTGGCGGCCGATATCGTCGCTGGGGCTTCGGCGGCGCTTACCGGCTGGCGCAAGGCTCCGAAGCCTGCGGCGTGGGGCAAGTTCGCACAAACTCTGGCGATGACCGACGACCAAGTGTTGGCGGGGCAAGTTCGCGAGCTCAGCGTTCTCTTCGGCGATGGTCGGGCGCTCGACGCCGTGAAGGCCTTGGCGCTCGACGGCAAGGCGGACGTCGCCGTACGGAAGGCGGCCTTGCAAACGCTCATTGATGCCCGTCCGCCGGACTTACGCAAGATCTGCGAGCAAACGCTCGGCGTGCGGTTCCTCAATCCCGTGGCTGCGCGAGGGCTGGCCCAGTTCGACGACCCGGCCGCGGCGAAGCAACTCGTCGAGGCCTACAAGAAGTTTCATCACTCCGAACGAGCGCAACTCCTCACGGTGCTTGCTTCGCGGCCGACCTATGCGAAGGCGTTCCTTACGGCGATCGTGGAAGAAAAAATTCTCCGCACCGATCTCAACGCCTCGCTTGCGCGCCAAATCCACGGATTCAATGATCCGGAGTTGAAGAAACTTCTTTCGCAGACCTGGGGAGAATTCCGCGATAGCCCGGCCGAGAAGAAAGCCCTCATCGCCGAACTCAAGGCGAAGTTGACGCCGAGCCTCTTGGCGTCGGCCGACAAAAGCGCCGGCCGGGCCCTGTTCGCAAAGTCGTGTGCGCAGTGCCACAAGCTCTTCGGCGAAGGGCAATCGGTCGGGCCCGATCTCACGGGCGCGAATCGCGACAACATGGATTACTTGCTGGAGAACATGGTCGACCCGAGCGCCGTGGTGTCGGCCGATTTCCGGATGTCGGTCCTCACGCTCGACGACGGCCGCACCTTCAACGGCCTGATCCTCGCTGAAACGGAAAAGACGGTCACGCTGCGCACCGCGACGGAAACCGTGACGCTGGAAAAGTCGTCGATCGAAGAACGCCAGATTGTGCCGCTGTCGCTCATGCCTGAGAATCAATTGCAACCGCTGACGGCAACCCAACTCCGCGACCTCTTCGGGTATCTGCAAAGCCGCTCGCAAGTCGCACTCCCTGTTGAGAAGTAAACCACCGCACACTAGCCCCGAAGCGCAAGCGAGGGGACGCTTAGGGTAGTTATGAGTTCAGAGTTATGAGTTATGAAGTGCGAATATCTTCGCCGTTCAGCACTCAGCACCCAGCATTCAGCATTGCCGAACGTCCCCTCGCTTGCGCGTCGGGGCTAGTGTGAAGTAGTCGTGTCGCCCACGTTCATAACTCCCAATTCATAACTTATAACTCCCCGCGCCCATGCCCCATCGCATTCTCTCGCTCGCCCTCGCGCTCTCGTTCCTCACAGGCTCCGCCCGCGCCGCGGAAGAAAAGATCTACGACGTCGTCGTCTACGGCGGCACATCAGGCTCCATCGCCTCGGCCGTACAGGTCAAGCGAATGGGGAAGACGGTCATCGTTGTTTCCCCCGACAAGCACCTGGGGGGCCTTTCGTCGGGCGGTCTGGGCTTCACCGACACCGGCAACAAAGCCACGATCGGCGGCCTAGCGCGCGATTTCTACCATCGCGTTTGGAAGCACTACGACAAGCCGGAAGCTTGGGTCCAGCAGAAGCGCGAGGAATACGGCAACAAGGGACAAGGCACGCCGGCGATAGACGGCGCCGAACGGACGATGTGGATCTTCGAACCGCACGTCGCCGAGCAAGTCTTCGAAGATTGGGTCCGCGAGAACGACATTCCGGTCGTCCGTGACGAATGGCTCGATCGCGCCAAGGGCGTGGCGAAGGACGGGACGCGAATCACCGCGATTACTACGCTTTCCGGCAAGACGTACCGCGGCAAAATCTTTATCGACGGCACCTACGAAGGCGACCTTATGGCCGCGGCCGGCGTCGATTACCACGTTGGGCGCGAAGCCAATGCAAAGTATGGCGAACAATGGAACGGCGTGCAGACCGGCATCTTGCACCATCAGCATCACTTCGGCGGCTTGTCGAAAAAGATCAGCCCGTACGTGATTCCCGGCGATCCCTCCAGCGGCGTGTTGCCTCGCATCACCACGGAAACGCCCGGGGAATACGGCTCGGAAGACAAGAAGGTGCAGGCCTACTGTTTCCGGATGTGCCTCACGAACGACCCGTCGAACCGCATCCCGTTTGCAAAGCCGGAAGGGTACGACCCGAAGCAATATGAATTGCTCGTACGCGTGTACGAGGCCGGTTGGACGCAAACGTTCAATAAGTTCGATCCGATTCCGAATCACAAAACCGATACGAACAACCACGGCCCGATGAGCACCGACAACATCGGCTACAACTACGATTATCCCGATGCGTCGTACGAGCGTCGCAAGGAAATCATCGCCGAGCACACGACCTACCAGCAAGGCTGGCTCTACTTCATCGCCAACGACCCGCGCATCCCGAGCGATGTGCAGAACGAGATGAAAACGTGGGGTTTGCCGAAGGACGAATTCAAGGATAACGGCGGTTGGTCGCACCAGATCTATGTGCGTGAAGCCCGGCGGATGGTCGGTTCGTTCGTGATGACGCAGAACGAACTGCAAAAGAAGAAGCCGACGGCCGACTCCGTCGGCATGGGCTCATACGGCATCGACTCGCACAACATCCAGCGCTATATCACGCCGGAAGGGTACGTGCAGAACGAAGGAGACATCGGCGTCTCGACGTTCGGGCCTTACGCCATAGCCTACGGTTCGCTGGTCCCCAAGCGCGAGCAATGCGATAACCTGCTGGTGCCGGTTTGCGTCTCCAGCACGCACATCGCCTTCGGCAGCATTCGCATGGAGCCGGTGTTTATGATTCTCGGCCAATCGGCTGCGACCGCGGCGGCCATGGCGATCGACGCCGGCCAAGCGGTGCAAGACGTGCCGTACGCGAAGCTTCGCGAAAAGCTCATCGCCGACGGGCAAGTGCTGGAATACACGGGTCCTGCGAGCGCGAAGGGAGTCGACGTGAAGAAGCTCGAAGGTGTAATCGTCGACGACGCTCAGGCCAAGTATGAAGGCGATTGGACGGGAAGCGGCGCCGCGAAGAAGTTCATCGGCGAAGGGTATCGGCACGACGGCAACACGAAAGACGGCAAGCATACCGCGACGTTCATGGCGAAGTTGCCGGCGGCGGGAAAGTACGAAGTGCGGCTTGCCTATGCTCCGAACACCAATCGCGCGACGGCGGCGCCGGTGCAAATCCAGCACGCCAAGGGGACCGACATCGTGCGCGTGAATCAACGTGAAACACCGCCGATCGACGACTTGTTTGTTTCGCTCGGCGTGTTCGAATTTGCCGCCGACCAACCGGCGACGGTGATCCTGACGAACGCAGATACCAACGGCTACACCGTGGTCGACGCCGTGCAATGGCTGCCTGCGAAGTAGCGCAGGGAGAGCCGTGCATGAAACCTTCTCGCACTGGGAGAAGGTGGCCGTTAGGCGCGGATGACGGTGAGGTCGCACAACGCTTGGCATCGCGCGCGGCACATGCTCGGCGCCGTTAACGATCTTTGAGCCAAGCGTCATGCGGCACGACCCTCATCCGCCGAGCTAAAGCTCGTCGACGTCTCCCAGTGGGCGAGGTGGTTTGCATCGAAGTCGATATGAATTGCCGAAACCGACTTTCATAAATCGCCCGACGGCACGCGGAGCGTGCCTACTACACTGTCGGACGGTGTTTTCCCGCAGTTTTCGGGGCCGTGCCGGCGGGGGCGATTGTTGCTAAAATCGGTCGTTTGGGTTCTGGGGCGTTCGGTAAGTCGGTAACCTGCGGCACGGAAGGTATCTCAAACGGATGACGAAGCACATTTTTGTAACCGGCGGCGTGGTCAGTTCCCTCGGAAAGGGGCTCACTAGCGCCTCGGTCGGCATGCTCCTCGAGCAGCGCGGGCTGCGGGTTCGGTTGCAGAAGTTCGATCCGTATATCAACGTCGACCCGGGGACCATGAGCCCCTACCAGCACGGCGAAGTCTACGTGCTCGATGACGGCAGCGAAACCGACCTCGACCTCGGGCACTACGAGCGCTTTACGAACGGCCCGCTGACCCGCGATTCTAACTATACGACCGGCCAGATCTATTTGGCGGTGATCAATAAGGAACGGCGCGGCGAGTTTCTCGGCAAGACCGTACAGGTGATACCGCATATCACCAACGAAATTAAGGATTGCGTCCATCGACTCGCTTCGGACGACGTGGATGTGGTGATCACGGAAATTGGCGGCACGGTGGGCGACATCGAAAGCCTGCCGTTTATGGAGGCGATTCGCCAGTTTTCGCTCGACGTAGGCAAAGAAAACTGCCTCTATATCCATTTGACGCTGGTGCCGTATCTCAAGGCGGCCGGCGAACTCAAGACGAAACCGACGCAACACTCGGTCGGCCAACTGCGACAGATCGGTATCCAGCCCGACATTTTGATTTGCCGCACCGAACGCTCCATTAGCCGGGAAGACCGCGAAAAGATCGCGCTCTTCTGCAATGTGCCGCTCGAAGCGGTGATCGAAGAGAAGGACAAAGACTTTTCGATCTACGAAGTGCCGCTGAGCTTGGTCGAAAACAAGCTCGACGAACAGATTTGCAAGAAGCTCTCGCTGCCGCTCGGCCAACTCAAACTCGACGCCTGGCGCGATTTGTTGCATCGGCTGCGCAACCCGCGTGAAGAGATCAGCATCGCCGTGGTCGGCAAGTATGCGGAACACCGCGATGCGTATAAGTCGATCTACGAATCGCTCGACCATGCCGGCTTGGCGAACCACGCCCAAGTGCGAATCCAGCGGATTCAGGCCGAAGAAGTCGAACGCGAAGGCCCGGAACGCCTGCTTTCGGGCTACGACGGCATTCTTATACCCGGCGGCTTCGGCGAGCGGGGCATCGAGGGGAAGGTGGAATCGATCCGCTTTGCCCGCGAGCGCGATATTCCGTTTTTCGGCATCTGCCTCGGCATGCAATGCGCGGCGATCGAATTTGCTCGCAACGTGATCGGCCTCAGCGGCGCCCACTCCACGGAATTCAGCAAAGACACGTCGCACCCCGTGATTTGCCTGCTTGATGAGCAGAAGACCATTACGGACCTGGGGGGCACGATGCGACTCGGCACGCAGCCCGCCAAGTTGGAGAGCGGCAGCCATGCCGCCACGGCGTACGGTGCGGCGAAGATCGACGAGCGGCACCGCCATCGCTACGAGTTCAATAACGTGTACCGGCAGCAGTTTGCCGCGCACGGAATGAAATTCTCCGGCACCAGCCCCGACGGCTCGCTCGTGGAGATTTTGGAACTGCCGTCGCATCCTTGGTTCTTGGCGGTGCAGTTCCATCCGGAATTTAAGAGCAAGCCGATCAAGGCCCACCCGCTGTTTGCGGCGTTTATCGCCGCGGCCGTCGAACGGCACAAGTCGCGCGGCGAACTTCGCAGCGAGCCGCGCACGGACCAATCGCCCGAGATCACCTACGAGGAACAGCGATGAGCGACGTACCGGCATCCAATGACACAAAGAATCTGGAGCGAGGCCCGATCCCTCCGCCGACGTTGCAAACGCTGCTCACGACGTTGGGCACTCAGGCGCTGCTGACGCTCGGGCAGATTGAGCACCCGCTTACGAAGAAGCGCGAGGTCGACCTCGACCAATCGCGACACTTTATAGATCTGATCGCGATGCTCGAAGAAAAGACGAAGGGGAACCGGACCCCCGACGAGACGCACCTGAACGAGACGCTCTTGCGCGACCTGCGCATGCTCTACGTGCAGATGAAGAAGTAGCCGCTCTCCGGCTTCTGTAGGGAACGCCCTCCGCGGCGTTCCGCGCACAACGCGAATCACGGAACGCCGCAGAGGGCGTTCCCTACAGGAACTATTGCCTTCTCACGCGCCGAAATAAAAAGTCCGGCTCGGGGAAACTTCGCTGTGGCCATCCTGGCCTTGTGTTCCTATCCCTGGGAATTCGCTACGCACCGGGTGACAACGGGGAGCAGACGAAAGCGAGCTTCACAACCGAACCGGACCTTGATTCGAATGAATTGAATTGAGTGGTGGATGAAGAGTTTTAATCGGAAAGTCGATCGAACAGTTTCTTAAAGCGAGGGATGCGGCGATTGAGGTAATCGAGCCAAGACTCAGGCTTCCAGATTTCAATGCAAATTCCCGCTCCGACCAGCACTACTTCGCCCCCGGCCTCGGCTTGCAAGAAGGGACGAAAGCCGTCGGGTATCAGCAATCTGCCGCGATCTCCTAGTTGAACGTCGGCGTGCCGCGTTGAAAGCAGCCGGCCGAGCATCTGAACCTGCGAGGACCGTCCTTCCAGTTTTCCCGCCCGCATCTTGGCGCGAATCAGTTCCACGCCGGCATCCATCTGCTTGCGCCACGCCGCAGCTTCCCACAAACTCAAACAGCCGGGGCGCTGTTTGGCCAACACGCAGGCTCCGTCGACCGCATGTAACGCCGCCACCAGTTCCGTCGGCACCGCTACGCGAAAACGTTCATCGAGCGTCCGAGGGAACTCGCCGAGAATCAGGTCTGCCGCGTCGGTCCGGGATGGTTCGCTCATCGGATTCCGAAACGCGCCTGATTGTCGGTCGAACTCGTACGACAGGGGCGGCCCAAAACTGGATTCAGGATCCGTCCGAAATCAAACTGCCAAAGATCGCGTGGGTTGGAAATCCCGAAAATCTGGCATTTGAGGCCGCGTTTTGGGCATCCGTCCCACGAGGAGCGATCATATCGCTAGTTGTTGATTTTGCAAGCAACTTGCCCAAGAAATCTCACCGAAATTGCCTCGCAGGGACGGCTCGGCGTCGGAAACTCGCCTAGGACCAACTGCGGAAATTCGCTACTTTCCTCGCCGCACGCCAAGGCTTCGCGCAACGATTAAGTACGCCCTTCGTCGGACTTTGCAGCGACAGCCGCCACGCATTGGGAAAACGCATTCCGTGAGTCGTCGCCGCCAATTCGAACCGATCGTGATTTCCGGCATCGGGCTCATCGCCTCGGTGGGTGCGGATCGCGAAAGCGTTTGGAAGGCCGTGAAGGCCGGCAAGAGCGGCGTGCGACGCATGGGCGAACGATTTCAACGCGATTTCGGAACCGGAATCGCCGCGCCCGTCGATATCGAACTCGACTATCCGGGGCAGGTAAAGCATACGACCCTCTCCATGCGCGCGGCACGCGAGGCATTGGCCGACGCCGACGTTGATTTCTCGACGGTCGATTTGGAGCGCTTCGCCTGCGCCATCAGCGGCCACATGGGCGACACCGGCGGCGTCCTCTATGCCGACGGCAGCCCGCAAGTTCGCGATCCTGCGCTCCCGCCGTGGTGGACGCAGTGGCTTCCGAATACCAGTTGCGTCGCCGTCGCGAATCATTTTGGTCTGCACGGCCCGCGCATTTCGCACAGCACGGCCTGCGCCAGCGGCCTGATCGACATCATGGCGGCCGCCGATCGCATTCGCGACGAGCATTGCGATATCGCCTTGGCGGGAAGTTCGGAAGTCATTCATCCGTTGATGGCCGCCGGGTTCCAGTCGATGCGCGTGTTGGCCTCTCACGACGATCCGGCGCAAGCCCCGCGACCGTTTGATCGCAATCGCAACGGTTTCGTCATGGGAGAAGGGGCCGCGATGTTCGTCATCGAGCGGCTCAGCCATGCCCAGCGCCGCGGCGCGAGAATCTATGCCGAATTGGCGGGCACGCGCCTGATGTCGGAAGGGCATCACATTACGAGCCTCGACATCGAAAGCAACGGCCTGGCGCATTTGATCGATACGACCTTGCGCGACGCGGATATCGCTCCCTACGACGTCCAATACATCAATGCTCACGGCACGGGCACGCATCAAAACGACATCATGGAGTCGCGCGGCATTCGTCAGGCCTTGGGCCCGGCGGCCGATCGCATTTGGGTAAGCTCCACAAAATCGATGCTCGGGCATCTCATCAACGCCGCAGGCAGCGTGGAGCTTGCCATTACCACGCTCGCACTTCGCGACGGCTTTGCTCCCCCGACGATGAATCTCACGGATCCCGATCCGGAAGTCGGGCTCGATTGCATTCCGCTGGTCGGCCGCGCGTCGAACCGGATGACCAATGCTGTGAAGATCTCCGTGGCGTTCGGCGGACACATGGCCGCCGTCGCGCTGCGCCGCTGGAATGACGCCGCCGAAGGATTCGGATCCGGCGATTTCCGCCGCGCGGCTGCTTAGTCCTTCCGCTCGTCCGTTCCGTCGAAAGTCGTCTTGCGCCGCAGCATGTGATGATAGTGCTGGGCGAAGCGATGGGCCTCATCACGAACGTACTGCAAAAGCCTTAATGCGTACGCATGCCGACTGAGCCGAAGTGGTTCCTCGGCGCCGGGGATATAGATTTCTTCCTCACGCTTGGCCAGTGAAATGACCGTCGGCGGTTCGATCCCGAGCGCGCGAAATGCCGCGAGTCCCGCGTTGAGTTGTCCCTTGCCGCCGTCGATGAGCAAGATATCCGGGAAGACGAGCCCTTCGTCGTCGAGGCGCTTGAAGCGGCGAGCGACCACCTCGTGGATGCTCGCGAAGTCGTCGATTCCGGCGACGTTGCGAATCTTGAACCGCTTATAGCCCGGCTTGAACGGGAGCCCGTCGATAAACTGCACGAGCGAAGCGACCGTTTCGCCCCCGCCGAGATGCGCGATGTCGACCCCTTCGATGGTGCGCGGGGTTTTCGCAAGGCCGAGTATCTTCTTGAGCCCCGCGAGCCCCTTCTTCGGATCGATGAAAAACACTTCCGGTTGCTCGTGCGTATCGAGTTCCCCCCGATCGTCGAGCGTTTCGAGCATGCGAATTTCGTCGCGCAATCGGCCGGCCTTTTCGAAATGCAGGGCCTTGGCGGCCGCGGCCATTTCGTTGCGCAGTTCGTTGAGCAGCTTCTTCTTGTTCCCTTCCAGGAACATGCGTAGGCGGTCGATGTCTTTGCGATATTCCTCTTTGGAAATGCGCAAATTACAGGGGGCCGTGCATTGCTGAATGCTGGCGAGTAGACAAGGCCGGAACCAGCGCCAACGTTCGTCGCCGTCGTCGATGTCGAGGCTGCAGGTGCGGAACTTGAAGATCTTTTGCAGCACCTGAATGGCGCCCCGTAGGCTGCCGGCCGAAGCGAACGGCCCGTAGAGTTTTGTGCCGCGTTCTTGCGGCTCGCGCGTAAATTCCACGCGCGGGAAATCCTCGCGAATGAAGATTTCCAAGTAGGGGAACGACTTGTCGTCTTTCAGGTCCTGATTGAATTTCGGCTGAATGTCTTTGATCAGCCGTGATTCGGCCAAGAGCGCGTCGACTTCACTTTCGCACTCGATGTAGTCGATATCGCAGACTTCGCGGACCAGTTCCGCCGTGCGGCGTTCCTCGGCGGCGGCCTTGAGAAAGTAGCTGCCGGCCCGACTTCGCAGGTTTTTGGCTTTGCCGATGTAAATCACCCGGCCGGCGCTATCCTTCATCAGGTAAACGCCGGGGGTCTGGGGAAATTCCCGAACTTTCGCGGCCGAATGCCCGTAACCGAGGCCAAATTCGAGGACGAGCGGGTTTTCCGGCGGGGGCGGTGGCGGGGAATCAGGGGGCTCGGGCGTCGGTCCGTCTATCACGTTTCCCTCGAAATTCCGCTATGGTCAGCTTGCCTAAACGAAAGCAATGCGTCATTCTATCCGACTGCTCACGGTTTGACCGGTTGCAATGAATGCGCGGGCGACCACGGAGCATGGCGGGGAGAGGTCATCGCAATCGGCCCATCGCGGAAGTCTCTCTAGTTCCAGCACTTGCGCCAAGCACCCGGAAAATTCCCGGGAAGTTGTGACGCTTGCGTTACTAGCGGCAACTACTTCTGCGAGCGGTGAGGAAATTTCGGTTTCCGAATGCTCGGCTTCTTTTCAATTTGAACGGACTATTGTCGGCGATCGAGGTTTTCATGTCTGCCGTTTTGATGTTTGGTGTCGGAATCTTGGCGCTCCTTTCGATCGATCTGATCACCGCGCCGAGGCCGCAAGGTTAGTAAACAACTGCCGGGCAATACGACCGCAAGGCTGGTCCTGCGTAGTCGCTCCCTTTCTGGTTAGTTCCTAAGCCGATTCCGCGCCTCGTGCGCGGAATCGGCTTTTTTCATCCCTCGAAGTCCTCCGCGAGATTCGTTCCGCCGGTTCGAATCTTCGGACAAACGCGCCGGCCGGCATCTCGCATTGCGGCGCGTTACGATGGGGCTTCGCCGCGCGGCATTTTCCTCGCGGCGCATTTTTAATCGCATTCGGTCATTCGCATTCGCCGATTTTCGCCGGCCCGGAGTAGCCCCCACCATGAAGTCGCCCATCGCTCGTCGTCGTTTCTTGCAGCAATCCGCGGTCGCCGTCGGCGGCGTTGTTGCTTCTTCGTTTCTCGTTCGCACGTTGCGTGCCGCGGAGTTCGAAGGATTCAATGTCGGTCTGCAGATCTACTCGCTCCGCAGCTTTCCGGTCGACGACGCGCTGCTCAAGTGCCACGACCTCGACGTCAGCCATATCGAGTTTTATCCCGGCATGTTCAGCGTCGACAGCACACCGGAGCAAATTGCCGCGCTCAAGGAAAAGCTCGAAGGCTACGGCCAAGTCATCTCGGCCCACGGCGTTAATCGGCTCACCAAAGACCACGAGAAGAACAAGAAGCTCTTTGCCTTCGCGAAGGCGGCGGGCATTCGCAACATCACGGCCGATCCGGATCCCGATTCGTTTGAAAGCCTCGACTCGCTGGTGAAGGAATACGACATCCGCGTCGGAATCCACAACCACGGCCCGAAGCATCGCTACAACAAAGTCGTCGACACGTTACAAGCGATTGAAGGGCATGACGAACGAATTGGCGCCTGCGCCGACCTAGGACACTACATTCGCTCGGGCGAGAAGCCGGAAGACGTCATTCGGGCCCTGAAGGGGCGTCTGTACGGCGTGCACCTCAAGGACTTTGCCGAGATGCAGGATAAGACGCACGGCGTGATCCTCGGCAAGGGACACATGAACGTCGAACAAGTGTTTGTCGCATTGCGCGAAGTGAAGTTCCCGGCCGACGGGGCACTCTCGCTAGAGTACGAAGAGAACCCGAAAGATCCGATTGCCGACATCAAGGAATGCCTGGAAGTGGCGCGGACCGTGGCGAAGGCCGTTTCGGCGTAGTCTTTTCGCGATTGACCCCTCACCCCTAGCCCCTCTCCCGCAAGGGGAGAGGGGAAATCGGACACGGCCTCTCCCGCATGCATGGGGAGAGGGGAAGCGGATCGCGAACGGTTCGCTATAGCGATGCCGCCAGGGCTTGGAAGTCTGTTTCGATGCGCGTGAGTCGGGCTTCGAGCTCGGCTCGCGCGTCGTCGAGGTTGTGAAGTTGTTCGGCCGGCTCGTAGGCGAACATGTAATACTTTACTTTCGGCTCGGTGCCTGACGGACGCACGGCGACGAAATTCCCTTCGTCGGCGAAGTCGAGCACGATCATGTCTCCCTTTTCCTCGGCGAGCGGCTTCGACTGGCCGTCGGGGCTCTTGATCGTGAGATTGAGGTAATCGCGGGCCTGCCGCACTCTGAGGCCGCCCAGTTCGGCCGGCGGCGCCGTGCGGAGCTTTTCCATAAGTTTCCGCATCGTTGCCATCCCCTCGCTGCCGGGAAGGCTTTGGTTGTAGAGCCGTTCGACGTGACAACCATGCTGCCAGAAGAGCGATTCGAGCTTTTGGTGCAGCGTCTTACCTTCCGACTTCACGCGGGCCGCGAGTTCGGCCAACAGCATCGCGGCGACCGCGGCGTCTTTATCGCGGGCGTGCGTACCGGTGAGGTAGCCGTGCGATTCTTCCGTACCGAGCACGAAGCCTCCGGGGCCTTCGGCATCGATCGTGCGGCCGATCCATTTGAAGCCGACATGCAGATCGCCGATCGTTCGAACTCCGTAACTTTCGGCGATGCGGCGGATCATTTCCGTCGTGACGATCGTCTTCGCCACGTAATGCTGCGGCGACAGCGAGCCCGCTGCTTTGCGGCGCTCGAGCACGTAGTCGGCCAGTAGCACGCCGATCTGGTTGCCGGTAAGCGTCTTCCAAGGGCCGCCGGTCTTCGTGGGGGCGGCACAGCCGACGCGGTCGGCATCGGGATCGGTCGCGAGGATCAGTTCCGCGCCGGTTTGCTTGGCCCGTTCGATCATGGCGTCGAACACTTGCGGATTTTCCGGGTTCGACACATGTCCCGGCACGTTGGGAAAGTCGCCGTTCGGTTCGGCATGCGGGCCATAGAGTTCGACGTTCGCAAAGCCGTCCTTCTCGAGGATCGGCATCACCGTGGCCGCGCCGACGCCGTGCAGCGGCGAGTAAATGATCTTCAAATCGCGCGGACCGGCAAAGCTTTGCGTGAGCACCGCTTGAATATAGGCCGGGTCGACTTCCTGTTGGCAGTATACGACCTTACCTTCCGCCAACGCCTGGGCAAACGGCACGCGCGCGATCGACGCACAGGCCATCACTTCATCGATCACGCCCTTATCGTGCGGCGGGAGCACTTGTACGCCGCCGGCCCAATATGCCTTCACGGCGTTGTCACTCGGCGGATTGTGGCTCGCCGTGACCATGATGCCGCAGACGCAGTTCTTATAGCGAACCGTGTACGAAACCTCGGGCGTGCTGCGGTAGCCGTCGAGGAAGTAGACCTGAAAGCCGTTGGCGACCATGATCTCGGAGCAAAGTTCGGCGAACTCCCGCGAGCGATGCCGCGTGTCGTAGCCGATCGCGCAGGCGAGCGTCGCGCCGGCCGGCAGATTCTTCTTTACGTAGGTCGCCAGGCCTTGGGCGCTTTCGCCGATCGTCCTGTCGTTGATGGCGTTGCAGCCGATCGGGTACATCTTGCCGCGACGTCCGCCCGTGCCGAAGGGGATGATCGTCCAAAAGGCGTCGTCGAGGGCCTTCCATTGACCGCTGGCTATATGCGCCGCCACTTGCTCGGCATACTGTGCGTAACGCGGATCGGTGAGCCAGATGTGAATATTATCGGCGGCGGGTTGCGTCAGTTGCTTTTGCCCGACGGCTTGTTTCACGGACGTTTCAAGAGCGGCAATGTCGAGCGGCATGGCGGAAAACGAGCCTCCGGAAGTGAGTTAAGTCGCCGCCCATTGTGACGGATGCGGCGGGCCGAATTCAAGGCTCCGCCGCGCGGTTCCCAGTTGGACTTTTCCACGCGTGGCCGAATTTCGCACATTGATCCGAGCCGCGTTTACAGAATCCGCCGCATTCGTATACTTCCCGACATGCCCGAGCCCATTATTAGCGTGAGCGGACTACGAGGAATCGTCGGCGAGAGCCTGACGCCCGCCGTGGCGGCGAACTATACGGCCGCCTTTGCCGCGCTGTTGGAAGTCGGGCCGATCGTCGTGACGCGCGACGGGCGTGCCTCGGGCGCCGACTTTGCCCAAGTGATCTGCGAGACGGTCGCCAAACTTGGGCGCGACTGCCTCGACGGCGGCATCGCGGCCACGCCGACCACTGGCGTACTCGTGCGCGAGCTGCACGCGGCCGGCGGCATTCAGATTTCCGCCAGTCACAATCCGCCGCAATACAACGGGATGAAGCTCTTCTCGCCGGAGGGGCGTGTCGTGCCCGCCGAATTTGGAGGGCGCGTCCTCGACGCCTACCGCCGAGGTTCCCCGATTTCAGTGAGTTGCGAACGCTTAGGCAGTGCGAAAGCCATCGACGGCACGATCGAGGCCCACTTGCAGAAGGTGCTGGCCTTGGTCGACGTCGCGGCGATTCGGGCTCGGGGCTTTCGCGTGTTGCTCGACTCGAACCATGGCTCGGGAAGCGTGCTGGGCTGGCCGCTCTTGGATGCCCTCGGTTGCAAGATCGAACTGCTCGGCGGCACGCCCGACGGCCTTTTTGCCCATCCTCCGGAGCCGACGGCCGAGAACCTGATATCCGTCAGCTCGGCGATTGCCGAAGCCGGTTGCGACGTCGGATTCTGCCAAGATCCCGACGCCGACCGGCTCGCATTGCTCGACGAGCGCGGCCGGTACATCGGCGAAGAGTACACGCTCGCCATGTGCGTCGACCATGTGCTCGGGCAAACACCCGGCGCGGTCGTTACGAACTGCTCGACAAGTCGGATGACCGAAGACCTGGCCGCCAAGTACGGCTGTTCGTTCTCGCGCTCGGCCGTCGGGGAAGCGAACGTCGCCGGCGAGATGATCGCGCGCCGCGCCGTCTTCGGCGGCGAGGGGAACGGCGGGCCGATCGACCCGCGCGTCGGCTATGTGCGCGACAGCTTCCTCGGCATGGCGCTGGTGCTCGACGGCCTTGCCGCGCGCGGCGGCACGCTCAGCCGATGGGCCGCATCGTTGCCGCGCTACGAGATCGTGAAGACGAAGATGACGCTGCCGCCGGCGAAGCTCGAAGCGGGCCTCGCCGCACTGCGCAAACATTTCTACGACGCCGCGGTCGACACGCTCGACGGCCTGCGGCTCGATTGGCCCGGCCGGTGGTTGCTCGTGCGCGCGAGCAACACGGAGCCGATCGTCCGCGCCATCGCCGAAGCCCCGACCGCGGCCGAAGCGCAGCGTCTTTGCGACGAAACGCTACGGGTGCTCGCCGACGTGTAGATCGCGGCCGTTATCGAGCACTTCGTTCGAGCTCTTGCTTGAGAAACGAAGCCGTCTTCTCGACGATCTCTTCGACACTTGGCTCGATATCGGCGTCGACGCGGCGCCAGTTGTGCCCGGCGTTTGCCACGACCACGATATCGACCGGCGCCCCGACCGCATCGGCTCGTTCCTTCATGTAGCGCGCGTGCCGCACCGGAATCGTCGTATCCTTATCTCCTTGAATCATCAACAGCGGCCGACTCTCGGCACGCAGATAATTCACGGGACTGATCTCGCGATAGAGCCGAAGCTTGTCTTTCGGGTCGGCGTCCGACGGTAGAATGCGGGCTTCGAAGCGATCGCGGACGGGGGTCTGCTCGTCGCTTCGGAAGAGTTCCGTCTTCTCGAAATCACAAGGTCCGTACCAAGATACGCCTGCGATCATCGTGAACGGCGCAGCTGCCCGCCCCGGGGCTTCCGGAAACTCGGCGGCAGGCGAGAGCAACAACATCTGCGCAATGTGCCCCCCCGCGGAGTCGCCGAATGTGAAAACGTGTTCGGCGTCAATGCGGAGTTCATTTGCGCGTTGCGCCAGATAGCGCACGGCGTCTTTGCAATCGGCCACGCAATCGCGCACGCGCGTCGGCCCTCCTTCGACGTAGAGTCGATAGTCGACCGAAGCGACGCAGAAGCCTTGCACGAGAAGCTTGTCGACCGCTCGGACCATCGCGCCGATTTGCGCGCTCCGTTTGCTCCCCGTCGTCCAGCCGCCGCCATGCGTGTAAACCACCAGGGGACACTTGCCCCGCGGTTCACCCTCCGGGTAGTAAAGGTCCAGCGAGAGGTCACCTTCGGGCGTCGACTTATAGCAGATGTCGCGCACGATCCGCGACGGTTCGACCGCTTGGATACTGGTAAGCGGAGCGAAGCAAATCAGGATCACGAGCGTCGGAAGACAAAGTTTCATAAGTCGCGTTGATCTCTCAGATTTCGCCGATCTCGCCAATAGTAGACCATTCTAACGGAAGCGGCATTTGTCGAGACTCTACGGCGGATTGTCACGGTGATTACTTCGTGGGCCGTCGTCAACGGGCTTTCTTCGCTGGAACCGCCTCGGGGCGCGTTGTAAAACAGCAGGGCATTTTCCAGGAGGCGAACATGGCGGCAGAGTTTGCGAAGCGATTTCTGAAAGGGGTCGTCTCCTTGCTCGATCCGGAGCGTGAGGCTCGCGTCGAGAAGAATACGGCGATCCTGCACCAAGAGGTCGCCAAGGCGGGACGCGGCTTTTCGTTGGAAAAGTCGCCGTTGCTGCAGCGTGTTTCCGGACCCGAGTTACAAGAGGTGAAGGAGCGCGTTTTTCGCCACGTCCTCACTAAAGCCTGGGCCGACGACACCGTGCGTCAGGAAGAGTTGAAGACCTTGCAGTGGCTCGGCGAGGCACTCCAGCTCTCATCCGCCGTCGTCTCGCGCATTCACGGCCAATTTGCCAAAGACCGGTTTGAAAAGGCGTTTGTCGACGCCTTGGACGACGGCATGATCACGGATGCCGAATACGCGCGCCTCGACGGTATCGCGAAGTCCGTGCACTCGACGGTCCCGCTCTTGTTTCGCGCGTATTGCTCCGAGTCGGCCGACTCTCTGTTCCGGGATCTCTTCGCCGTCATCATTCGCGACGGTGAGATTTCCCAGTTCGAATGGCAACGTCTTTGGAAAACGGCCGAACAGCTGGGAGTGGGGCGCGAGGAACTGTTGAAGATGCTTCAGCCTCAGGCGCAGGTGTTTGTCGAACAGGTATTGGCGCGAAGGCCGACGAAGTCTTCAGCCCGGAAGAAGATGCGCTGCTTAATTGGCTGTTAGAGGCATTTGTGCTTCCGGCCGAGTTTGTCGCTTACGTGCAGAGTGAAATTCTCGTCCTTCGCATCCTGGCGAACGCCGCGAACGGAATCTTGCCGTCGTTGAAAAATAATTCGACGGTCGAACTTCGTGCGGGAGAAATCCTGCATCACGTCGAGGAATCGATCTTTCGGACGACGAAGATGCTGAAAAGCGGCCCTCGCGTCGAGTCGTTCCAGGGCGTATGTCTTGTAACGGATTCTCGCTTTATCTTCTGCTCGGCGGGAAAGACGTTTACCGTCAACCTGCGAAACATCATCGGCTGTTTGCCGAATACCTTCGGCGTCGAGATTCGCAGTTCCGCGAAAGGAGCGGGCGAGTATTTATTTCGAGGCAATCCGGCCGTTGCCACGGCGATTCTGCGGACTGCCGTGGGGCGCGCGAATCAGACGATCGTGCAAAAGATCACCGAATTGCCCGGCCGGCATATTGCACGCGACGTGCGCCAACGGGTCTGGCAAGCCTATGGCGGTCGCTGCGCCGACTGTAAATCGGATCAATACCTCGAGTATGACCACATTATCCCGGTTGCCAAGGGAGGGAGCAACGACGAGCGAAACGTGCAGTTGCTTTGCCGGAAATGCAACTTGGTAAAATCCGATCGCATTTAGCATTGCCATGTGCGAAGTTGCACGCGAAGGAAAACGCGGACCGCGTCAACGCTTAGTCATTGACTCGCCGGCCAAAGCCAAGCCCACGGAATCGAACCCGTGGGCTTGGCTATCTTGGCACTTCATCAGCTTACTTGGCGCGTTTCCACAAATGCATGAAGTGTCCGCTGCCGGGCTTTGTCACAAACGCGATGGGCCGCTCTTTTCCCGGGGCCGCAAAGCAGACGCGGAAGTCGCCGTCGGCCGTGAACTCGTAGATGCCGTGGTTTTCGCCGACCGTCGGACCTTCGGTGTCCTTCGCGTCGATCTGCTTGGGGGTCTTCGTCGCATCGAGCTTTTGAGTTCCCTTCTTCACGCCTTTCTCTCCCAAGTCGACCGTGTACTGGTCGCCCACAATGGTGAGCTTGGCGTTCTTGACCTCTTGTTCAGGAATCGCCGTGCCGTCGACTTCGCCGCTCACCAAGGTCCAGGCTCCTTCCACGTTCTTCAGGTCGTCGGGAGCGGTCTTCTTCGCTTCGCCGGCAGGCTGACAGCCGACGACGCCCGATACGACAAGCAATCCGACGGCGAGACTCAAGATGAAGTTTTGTTTCATGGCAGTTCCTTGAAATGGGGTGGCGATGCGACGAAGTATACCTCCGCGAACGAAGCGGCTGAGTATTGTGCGGCAATTTGCGGGAATCGCTCGCGGTCCGGAGACTACGCCTGGATTCAAGTAATTGCAACAAGCGACTCAGGCCGTGGCTTATGCGGGCCCTGTCGTGATCCGACTCTGTTTGTTCGGGTTGTGGCGAGCTGTGGACAGCCCGACGTTCGCCCATCGATGGAACTAGGGCCGCTTGGCGACGTGCTCGCGCAAAGCCAGAAATGGACGCTCGATTACGTAGTACGACGCAATGCCCATGGCAAGCGCCACAACCACATAGCACGCATAGTGGACTACCGTCGACAATCCGCTCCCAGAAACGGGGACATGGAAGAAGTGCATCACGCGCGCCGAGATCGGTGGCGCGAAGTACCCGTGCCACAAATAGGTCGAGTAACTAACGACTCCGACAGCTGCCACGGGCGCCAAGAGTTTTCGAAGTCGCTGCGCAACGGCGCTCGAAGATGCCGGATGATCGGCGTAGTGTGCGGCCGCGACGAAAAGAACTCCGCTGAACATGCTGAATTCCACGGGATAAATAACCGGATACTTGCCGGGGGGCAAAGGAGGGAAAAACCACGGGAGCAGCAATAGTGCGACGCCGATGAGCAATGCGGGCCAACGAGTAGGTCGCAACCTCTCCGTAAGATTTGGGCAGTATCGAGTCGTCGCGACGAGCGCGACTCCCGCCATGAGGGAGTCGATCCTGAGGTGCGTTGGAAACAGATTTGCGTAGCTGCTGAACACGGGATTTGCTTCCCGTGCCGCGAAGCGTAAAAGCAGGCAAGTCATGGCCAAGGCTAAGAAGGTGAGCAGCACTCGGTAGCAAATATTGCCGCTTCGCGAGCCGCGTCGCATGAGCAACAGTGCGGCAGGCAGTAACAAATAGAAGTGCTCTTCGACCGCCAGGCTCCAAAGGAAACTTAGAACGCGAGTCGAAGGGAAGTAGTTCTGAATATGAAGAAACGCCGGCCACATCAGGCGTGCAACCGACTCCAAAGGCTGCTCGTTTGCTACGAATCGCTTGTCGAAAAAGGCGAGCGCCAGGCAGCTCGCAGTCAAGCAGATCAAGTAGGCCGGCCAGATCTTAAACGCGCGCCGAACGAAGAATCGTCGGAGTCCGATGGTGCCGGTGCGATCCAGTTCCTTGAAGAGCAGCCCGCCGATCAGGTAGCCGCTCAGTACGAAAAATAAGTCGACGCCCAAATAGCCGACCTGGTGAAGTATGTCGGAAATCGTATCCAATGCGGGATGGATACGTATGTTTGCGGGACAGTGGCGCCCCAGCACGAGCAAGACGGCGAAACCGCGAACGACGTCCAAATAGAAAGCGCGATGACTTGGTTCGTGCGATGTCGCTTCAGCCGGGGGCGATGGTTCTGCCGTAAGCGTGCTTTCGACAGTTGATTTCATTAGCCGAAGATTTCCGAACCACGGCGACGTTACGCCGACGCATCATAGACCGGTCGGCAAAACGTTGCGACTCTCTCGGGTCAGGCATCGGCGACCCGCCAACGAAAGCGGCCCGCGTTCCGTTGCGGGAACGCGGGCCGTTTTACTGAACTACCCGACTAGGATTCGAACCTAGAATGGGAGAGCCAAAATCTCCAGTGTTACCATTACACCATCGGGTATCGTGTCGCTGCGTTGCGGGCTTCTTGCGACCCGGCGGCGGGTGCCGTGGGGCCCACTTCTTGAGCTCCCTGGGCTTTGGCGGCCCGAGGGCGTCGTTTACGAAGAGCTAGGTTGTAGCCCCTCGGTTCACGACCGAAAACGTCAATTGCTCAAGTTCGATCGCGAGATCGACCCCGACGAGGCTGACGCCTTCAGGAAGTTTGATCGTGACGGGTGCGAAGTTCAGGATTCCTTCTACTCCCACCGCCAACAGGCGGTCCGCAACTCCTTGAGCGGCGGGGCCGGGGACGGCGATCATTCCTAGCCGTATCCTATTTTGTCGGGCCACTTCTGGCAAGTTGTCCAAGTGGTACACGGGCAGGCCGTCGATGGAGCCGCCGGCGAGCACATGGGCGTCGGTATCGAAGGCCGCGACGATGGTAAAGCCTCGCTGGGCGAACCCTTTGTAGCCGAGCAAGGCACGGCCGAGGTTACCGACGCCCACCAGCGCCACGGGCCAGGTTTGATCGGTTCCCAAGATGCGCTTGATCGCCGTGATCAGCTCGTCGCAGCGGTACCCGATGCCGGGATAGCCGAAATGGCCAAAGTACGCGAGATCTTTGCGGACCTGCGCGTCGGTGAAGCCGAGGAGCCGGCCGAGTTCCTTCGAGCTAATCGTCGTTTGGCCGTCGCGCTGCCCTTGTTGCAGCTGTCGCAGATACAAGCTCAAACGGCTCACCACGGCCTTCGGAATCGACGCGTCGGCATCGGAGGCGGCGGGTTTGGGCTCGAAGTCGGACATGCGATTTCGATGAGAAGGTGGGGCGGCGAAACACTCGCAAGCAGGCGAGAATTGCGTGATTTTTGTATCGTAACGCCGTGCGGCCGACAAGGGCCAGGGGGCGCGACCTTACCTAACCTGCCAACTTCCTCAGTACGCAAGAAACCCCTCGGGCACAGGTGCGCCCGAGGGGTTCTGTTGCATTGCTCAATTGAGGGAACTAAGCCCCTCGACTCGCTATTCCGAAAGAAGATCGGCGTTGTCGATCCAGACGCCGCCCGAGGCAGCGTGATAGAGCCAGCCGGCCGTGGCGCTGCCGGTGGCGGCGGTCGGCGGGTTGCTGCTGGCGGCCGAAACCGTTTGGCTGCCCGTGAACGGGTTGGCCGGGAGTTCTTGCAGGTACGGGCCGTACGGGAAGGCCGAGGTCGTGCCGACGGTGCCGGCCGTGTTGGTCTTCTTGGTCAGGTCGTCCAGCGAGGCCGGCACTTTACCGTCGTGTTGCGACTTGAAGAGTTCGATTTGCGAACGGATCGTGTGCAAGTTGAACTTGCTGGTGTTCGACTTGGCGTCTTTCGTGCTGTCGGAAAATTGCGGGATGATCGTGGCGGCCAAGATGGCCATGATCACGACGACGATCAGAACTTCGACGAGCGTAAAGCCACCGCGCTTTTGGGCCTTCAACATGGGTACGGTTCCTTGTGAGGAGTATTTCAATCGAGCGTATTTGCAACGTGCGACCGCCGACGGACGTCGGTCAGGTCGGTGCCGGAAACTTTCGGGTGAATCCACCCATGAGCGAGGGCACAGGAATAAGTAGGTTGCAATTGGTGCGCGGTCAAAAAATTGATGGGATGGCCGGAATGCCGACGGCCCCGTAGAGGGTGGATTTCTTAACGCGCAGCGCGGTGGCGCAGGTTGTAGCGATCGCCGAGACTCGCCGGGTGTGGAATTTACTCTGCGAGTTCCCTGGGCAACCCGAAGACCACGCGGCGATCCGCTCCGTTTGCCGCAGAGTAGCGGGCTGCGCCTTCGTGGTGGGCCGGGATCGCACGATCGGCATAGAACGCGCGGGCCTTAGAGGCGGCGTGGTCGTTGCGCGCGGCCGATCTGTTGCCACTCGGCAAATTGGTAGAGGCGTCTTGTTCCGGTTACTCGCCTTATTGGGAAATCCGCAGCCGATCGTCAGCGTCTGCCGGCATGCTGTCGAATTACTAAATTACCCAGTTATGCGCAGATCGTCCGTTTACATGGTAGTAGGCGTGGTTTTGCGTTAATTGGAACCTATGGTTCGTGTGAGCAGTGCAGGCGACTCAGGTTATTTGCCTAGAGTGCACAGAGTTTGCATGCCGAAGACTGACTAGACGAACTAGGGTCGTTGTCCAGGCTATTTCCACGTTTTGAATGTTCCAGGAGGAGGCAAGACCATGAGAGCGCTTCGGGGAGTGCCGATATTCATCGCGCTTGTATTTGCGATGATGTCCGGCGAAGCCGACGCCAGCTACTGCGGCGCGGCGCGGTATAAGTCTTGCACGGCGTGTTGCGACCCCGTCGACTACGCTTGTTGCAAGAAGCAATGCCACACGGTCATGAAGACCTGCAAGGAGGTCGTCTACGAGCAGAAGCAGTACACCTGCTGCAAAACCGTTTATGAAACGGTCTGCGAACCGAAGACGATCAACTGTGTGAGCTACGTGAAGGAAGTTTGCTATCGGAACTGTGAGTACACGGTCTGCAAGCCGGTGTACGAAACCTGCTACCGAACGGTGAACTACACGGTTTGCAAGCCGGTGTACGAGACGCGGACGCGCAACGTGTGCTACACGGTGTGCAAGCCGGTCTACCAGACGCACACGAAGAACATCTGCTACACGGTCTGCAAGCCCGTGTATCAGACGCACACGCGTCAGGTCTGCTACACGGTATGCAAGCCGGTTTATCAGACGCATACGAAGAACATCTGCTATACGGTCTGCAAGCCCGTGTATCAGACGCACACGCGTAACATCTGCTACACGGTCTGCAAGCCGGTGTACGAGACGCACACGAAGAACATTTGCTATACGGTCTGCAAGCCGGTGTACGAGACGCACACCAAGAATATCTGCTACACGGTCTGCAAGCCCGTTTACGAAACCCACACCAAGAACATCTGCTACACGGTCTGCAAGCCGGTGTGGGAGACCCGTTCGAAGGATATTTGCTATACGGTCTGCAAGCCGGTTTACGAAACGCACACCAAGAACATTTGCTACACGGTGTGCAAGCCGGTGTTGGAGACGCACACGAAGAACATCTGCTACACGGTCTGCAAGCCGGTGTACGAGACCCATGAAAAGGTCTGCCGTTACACGGTGTGCAAGCCGGTGTGGGAGACGCATTCGAAGGACATTTGCTACACGGTCTGCAAGCCGGTGATGGAAACGCGCACCCGCGACGTTTGCTACACGGTGTGCAAGCCGGTTTGCGAAACGAAGACGATTCAGGTTTGCTGCGGCCGCTGGGAGACGCAAGTCTGCGAGAAGCCGGGACGCGTGATCACCAAGTGCATCCAAGACCCGGGTACCTGGGTTTGGGATCCTTGCTGCTGCCGCTGCGTCTACAAGCCGGGTTGTGTTCGCAAGTGCGAAGTGCAATGCCCGCCGATTCGCTGCTGCAAGAAGGTTTGGGTTCCGGAGATGCGTGAGAAGCAAATCACCTGCGTTCGCTACGTCCGCGAACAATGCGTGAAGCAATGCAGCTACACGGTCTGCAAGATGGTTCCCGAACAACGGGTGAAGACCTGCACCTACAAGACCTGCAAGCTGGTGAAGGAATGCTGCGAGAAGCGGATTCCGTACACGGTTTGCAAGATGGTGCCGGAACAACGCACGAAGACCTGCACCTACACGACCTGCAAGATGGTGCCGGAACAACGCGTGAAGACCTGCTCGTACACCACCTGCAAGATGGTGCCCGAGCAACGCGTGAAGACCTGCACCTGGCAAGTTTGCAAGATGGTTCCCGAGCAACGGGTGAAGACCTGCTGCTACACCACTTGCAAGATGGTGCCGGAACAACGCGTGAAGACCTGCTCGTATACCACCTGCAAGATGGTGCCCGAGCAACGGATGAAGACCTGCTGCTACACGACCTGCCGCATGGTGCCGGAGCAACGCGTGAAGACCTGCACGTACACCACCTGCAAGATGGTGCCCGAGCAACGGATGCGTACCTGCACCTACACCACGTGCTGCATGGTGCCGGAACAACGGGTTCGCAATGTTTGCTACACGACCTGCAAAATGGTGCCGGAACAACGGGTCCGTCAATGCACGTACACCACGTGCCAGATGGTTCCGGAACAACGCACCAAGACGATCTGCTACACGGTCTGCCGCATGGAATCGCAATGCTGCACCAAGCAAGTGCCTTACACCACTTGCAAGATGGTGAGCCAAACGTGCACGCGGCAAGTTCCGTACTGCGTCTGCAAGCCGGTGCACACGACGAAGACGATCATGTGCCAACGGTGCGTGCCGAAGCAAGTCTCCTACACGGTGACGCGCTGCTGCCCGCGAGTCGTCTGCAAGCAAGTGCCGGTAACGGTCTGCTGCCCGGTTCCGAACTGCTGCGAAGGTTGCGGAGCCTAAGAACGAGAAGCCAAGCCTAAGAAGCCTGGACGGCTCGGACTGGACACCGAGTCGTAAGAATTGGAAATAGCCGCGGCGGGTCGATTCGCAAGGATCGGCCCGCCGTTTTTTATGCGCAACGCTCATCGCGCCGCTTATTTGGCCCCTGGTCGGCGACCAGGGGGCGCCCGCCGTCGCCGACGGCGGGCTAAATACAGTGGCGGACTACACTGCCAACAGGGTCAGCACCGTCAGCAGCCCCGCGGCCCCCGCCATGCCGAGCCGCAGCGGTCGCGATCGGTGCGCCCAATGGTCGGCCGGCAGCCGCTGCAGCCCGATCGCCGAGGCGAAGCAGACGACCGCCGCAGCCACGGCCCCCGCCATCGCCCAACCGATTGTGCTTTCCCGTCCCGGCACGACGGTGATGAGCGACAGCATCCCGGCCGCCGCGAGCAGCACCGCGCTCATGTAGTACGCAATTCCGGTTACTTGCATGACGGCGCCTCTAGTCGTTGCTGGTGCTATGTGGAGTCGACCCGCAATTGCATGATACGAGGCCGCACCTCGGAATGCGCCTACTTCTTCACCGGCTCCGCGTCTTCGATGCGGATGGCCTTATGGCCCTTCATCGCCCCCGCTTTGCCGCGGAATTTCGTGACCCCTTCGACGTTCACGATCAGCGACGTTTTCACATCCTTTTCCGTCGTGATGATGTCGCCCACGCGTAGGCCGATCAGGTCGCGCGTTGAGATCGTCGTATCGGCCAAGTGTACCACGACTTCGACCGGCGCCCCGCGGAGGTTCTTCGTAATCCTTTCGACCGTTTCCGCGCTCGACGTCTTCCGGCTCGGGCTGATCCAGCTATTTGCCGAGAGCTTACCGCCGATGCGTTCAATCGAGTTGAACGGGATGCATAAGTTGAGCATGCCGCGCATTTCGCCGAGCGTGAGCTCGAAACTGATGAGCACCACGACTTCGTTCGGCGGCACAATCTGCACGAGTTGCGGATTGCTTTCGACGCGCACGACTTCGAACGCGATCGGCAGGACGTTTTCCCACGCCTTGCGAAGTTCTTCGAGGAACAGAGTCGTGATGCGGTGTACCAGCCGGAGTTCGATCTCCGTGAGCGGTCGGCGGGTATGCGTGTTCGGTTCTTTACCGCCGCCGAGCATCCGATCGATGATCGGGTAGAGGATCGACGGGTTGATGTCGAGAATCAGATGCCCTTCGAGCGGCTCCGCCTTGAGCAAATTGAAGCACGAAGGGTTTTCGAGGCTGAAAACGAATTCGCTGTAGGTGAGTTGGTCGACGCTCGTGAGCTTCACTTCCACGATCGAGCGAAGCATCGCCGACAGGGCCGCGCCGTAGTTGCGGCCGAAACCTTCGTGCAGGGTTTGCAGAGCCCGCATCTGCTCTTTGCCGACGCGCTCCGGGCGCTTGAAGTCGTACGGCGTCACCTTCTCGCGCGGTTTACTCGGAGCCGAAGAGGCCGACGGGGGCATCGGTTTGCGCGCCGCCGGTGCGCGCTGTTGCGTCTGCTCCATGGCGCTGAGCAGGCTTTCCACTTCCGCTTGGCTGAGTACGTCGCCGCCGCTCATCTAGGCATCCTTGCCGCAAGAGTTCTCTCGATTTGTAAGCCGATCGCTTACCGCCGACTGATTCCCTACTGCCTCGTTTGGCCTGTGCCGTACACCACATACTTGTAGCTCGTAAGCTCCTTGAGGCCGCAAGGTCCGCGAGCGTGAAACTTATCCGTGCTGATGCCGATTTCCGCGCCGAGCCCGAATTCACCGCCGTCGTTGAAGCGGGTGGATGCGTTGACCATCACCGCTGCGCTGTCGACGCGGGCCGTAAACTCGCGGGCCGCGTCGAGGTCGCCGGTGACGATCGAGTCAGTGTGATGTGAGCCGTAGCGATTGATGTGCTCGATCGCCTGCAACACGGAGTCGACGACCTTGATCGAGATAATCGGGCCGAGATATTCGGCGCCAAAGTCGGCTTCCGTCGCTTCTTTGGCCGAGGGGACGAAGCGACGCGTCGCCGGGCAGCCGCGAAGTTCGATACCTTGGGCCGTGAGTGCGGCGGCAACTTGCGGCAGGAACTCCGCCGCCACGGCTTGATGCACTAGTAGCGATTCCGCCGCGTTGCAGACGCCCAACCGATGACACTTGGAATTCACCGTGATCGCCGTGGCCATCGCCAGGTCGGCGGCCGCATCGACGTACACGTGACAGTTGCCGTCGAAGTGCTTGATTACCGGCATGCGGGCTTCATCGGCAACGCGGCGAATGAGGCTTTCGCCGCCGCGCGGAATAGCCACGCTGATGTATTGATCGAGCTTCAGAAAATGGCCGACCGCGCCGCGATCGGTGGTGTTTACGAGTTGCACGGCGTCGGCGGGAATGCCGCATTCGAGCGCCGTTGCCGCGAGGATCTCGGCCAGCAGCTTGTTCGAGTGCAGCGCTTCTTTGCCGCCGCGGAGAATCACGGCGTTGCCGCTCTTCACGCAAATGGCGGCGGCATCGACCGTGACGTTCGGCCGCGATTCGTAAATGAAGAACACGACGCCGAGCGGCACGCGGATCTTGCGGATGTCGAGACCGTTCGGGCGCACGGAGCCTTCGATCGTTTCGCCGATCGGGTCTTGCAGCGCCGCAACTTCTTCCAAGGCCCGGGCCATGCCGTCGACGGTCTTGGGCGTGAGCTTCAGCCGATCAATCGCAGCCGGTGTGAGGCCGTAGCTCGGAGCGGCGGCGATATCGAGCGCGTTGGCCCTTTGGATTTCTTCGTACCTTTCGCGCAGCACCCCGGCGCTGCGGCGCAACCAGGCGTTCTTCACGGCGCCCGGCACCACGGCAAGCTCGGCCGACGCGGCCTGCGCGCGACGAGCGGTCGCGAGGCAATAGTCGTAAAGTTCGTCGACGGCGGCGGTGGTATCGGCAATCGCCATTACTGCTTCTCTTGCGCGAGGCTGCCGCGTCAAGAAACGCGGGGTCGGGAGTATCTTGAAAATGGGACGTTACGTCAACGTCGTTCGCCCTGCCGGCATGCAGCGGAGGGGCGACGTAACTCTCGCCGCGTCGGCGAGTTAGCTAATGCTAGTTTACACGCCGCCGGCGGCATGGAAGAGGGCCAAGGCTTGCCGCGTGGCGGCCACGTCGTGAACGCGCAGTACGTGGACCCCCTGAGCCGCCAAGGCCAACGACACGCCGAGCGTGCCAAACGTTCGCTCGGCGTCGCTCCAGCGGGGCTGCTCACGTGCCATCACCTTACCGATAAACGCTTTGCGCGAATGACCGACGAGTAGGACACACCCCAAATCGAGAAACTGCCGGCAGTTGCGGGCCAGCTCGATGTTGTGCTCGTGGGTCTTGCCGAACCCGATGCCGGGGTCGAGCGCGAGGCGGGATTGTTCGAGCCCGGCGGCCAGCAATTGGTCGCGACGCTCGGCAAGGTAGCGGTGGATGTCGGCCACGACGTCGTTGTAGGTCGGCGCGTCTTGCATGGTTTGCGGCGTTCCTTGCATGTGCATCGCACAGACGCCGGCTTGGGAGTCCACGGCGAGCCGTAGCATGGCCGGATCACCGCCGAGGGCCGTCACGTCGTTGATGATTTCGGCCCCGGCATCTAATGCGGCACGGGCGACGGCGGCCTTCGACGTGTCGATCGATACGGGCACATTGGTCCGCGCGACAATGGCCTGGATCACAGGGAGGACGCGGCGCCGTTCTTCGTCGGCATCGACACTCTTGGAATAAGGGCGCGTGCTCTCGCCGCCAATGTCGAGAATGTCGGCGCCGTCGTCGGCCAGTCGCAAGGCGCCCTCGATCGCAGCCGCGGCGTCGAAATACTTGCCGCCGTCGGAGAAGCTGTCGGGCGTTACGTTGACGATGCCCATCACCAGCGGGCGACGCTCAAACGTCAGTCGCCGTGTGCGAAGCTGCCAATGGTCGGCGAACGGGGAAGGCGAAGTAAGCATCTTCTCATTCTAGGGTGAAACGCCGCTCGTTTGCAGCGGTTCGATTGCAAATTGAGAATTGCAAATTGAGAATTGCAAATTGAGAATTGCAAATTGGCAGTACGGGGCGGCTAACCGTTTGCAGTCAATTTGCAATTTGCATTTTTCGATTTGCAATTTGCAATGACGCCGCTTACCACGGCGTTTCCATCAGCCCGACGATCTGCCGGGCTAGGCGATCGATTTCGATTTGTTGGGCCGTGCTGATCGATTGGCCCAATTCGGGATACATGTTCTGCATTCCGTACACTTGCACCAAGCTTTCCGGCACCGGTACCGCTTGCATGCCTTGGAGGGCGACGCCGTTGCGATCGATCCAGTTCGTCTGCACGGTCATGTTGATCGACAATTCGCGCGGATCGTCCTGCGGCGTCTCCACGGATACGCCCTTCGATTCGGTCAGGATCTTGCCGGTGAGGATGCTGTCGGCGTCCGACGAGCTCACGACCTTGTACGGCGTGCGGCGTTCGATTTCCTTAACCACGGCTTCCGTGAGCCGTTCGCCGAGGTTGCGGCGATAGGAATTCGATTCGAACATCGGCACGTAGACCGTGCGGACGTTGCAGGAATAGAGCGACTTGGTGCCCATCTGATATCGGGCACACCCGGCGACGAGCATCAGGCCGACGGACAACATCGCCGTGAAGCGAAGCGCGTGTATCGGCGTCACTGCTGCGTTCTGCTGAGCCATTTTGTCAGCCAAGGGAAGTGATCGGGCGGTTCCGGCGGGAGGTTTTCCGTTTCCACCATGCGCTGCTTGGCGAGTTCGGCGAATTTCGTGTCGGGGTAGTCGCGCATCACGTTCGCGTAGTGCGCGCGTGCCGCGCGGTTGTAATCGAGTCGGCGGTAGTATTCGGCAAGATCGTATTCGCGCTCGGCAATTTGCGCGCGAACCGTCTCTTGTGCTTGGTAGAGCCTTGGGCGATCGTCGGAAAGGGTGTGACCGAAGTTCTTGATCGTTTGATCCGCGAGTTTTTCCGCTTTGTTAAGGGGCGTCGGGTCGTATTGCGGGCCCTGGTACGAGTTCAGATAGGCCTGCAAGCCGAGGAGATGCGCCTGCTTTTGGTGTTCGCTCGAGGCGTAGTCTTTGCGAATGAGCTCGTAGTGATAGGCCGCGTCCTCAAAACGGTTGTCGAGGAAGTAGGCCGTCGATTGCGCCATGAGGGCATCGTCGGCCAGCGGACCGGTCGGATCGCTGAGGCGGATGTTTTCGTAGACCTTGATGCCGTTGCCGTGCGTGTCGAACCAAGGACGCGTTTTGTCGAAGAAGTTGGGAGCGAGCATCGAATGCTCTTGCCCCTTCGCGTCCCAGAAACGGCCGATCGCAAACTGCCGAGCGGTCACGCGGTCGAGATGTCGCGAGTTCTCGTACTTTTTAACCAGCGTATCGAAGGCGATGCGCGAGTCGTGGTAACTATCGGCGAAGAAGTAGGCCTCGCCTTGCATGAAGAGCGCGTCCTCTTCCAGCAGTGAATCGGGCCAGCGTTCGGCGGCCTCGGCGAACTTTTCGCCGGCTTCTTCATACTTTTGGGCCTTAAAGAGCTCGTGGCCTTCGGTATAGAGGGTCTTCGCGACCCCTTCATCGGGCGCTTTGCCCGTCATCGTCTTGAATTGCTTCTTGAGGTTCTTGGTGGAGAGCGTGTCTTGCGTGCGCCGCCAAAGGCTCGGCTTTTCCTCCGCGGCCGGATCGGCGATGGAGACGCCCGGTTTCGCGCCGTCGCTCGGCGCGTCGTAGCCTGCTTGCGTGATCGAAGTGCCGGAGCCTTCCGCCGCTTTTGCAGTTTCCGCCGCCTTGGCTTTCGACGCAAACGGGTCGGGAAGCTTGCCGAGGGGCGCAGCGCAGCCGACGATGGCGAGCATCGTCGAAAAGCAGGCTAAGTTCAGCGTCAGCCGCCGGGCATCCATGCCGTGTGCGTCCGCAAGGGGTGTTGGGGAATTCGAAGCCGAATCGAAGCAATACGGGAAGCGAAGACGTGAGGCGAACGAAATGTGCGTGCGCGGCGCCTAGGCGAGCGCCGAAGCGCTCGGTAGGCCGATGTATTCGAGCATGCGCGGCTTGTGGCCGAGCACGTGGGACATGTACTGACTAACGGCTCCTCGCAATTCGCCCGCCTGTCGCCGCTCGAGAGGCTTCGTGATCCACGCTTCGCCGGGTTCGACGAGCGTTTCGATCCACGTTACCGCCTCTTTCGACAACGACACGACATGCCGCTTTCCCGGCCGACAAGCTTCGCACAACACTCCGCCCGACGAGAGCCCGAAAGCCGTTCGTCGTTCGCCGGCGATCGATTTACCGCACTCCACGCATTCGCGCGTCGACGGTAAATGACCCAGCATGCGTAATGCAGTGAGTTCGAATCGCAGAATCACGATTCCCGACGAGATCGAGGCCGAGCCGAGCTTTTCCAGCGTATCGACCGCGAGGTCGAAAAGTTCGGGATGGGGATCGAAATCGTGCGTGAGTTCGTTTAACAACTCCGCGACGTAATAAGCTCCGTACAGATGGGAAAGGTCACGGCTTGCCGTTCGAAACCGCTTCTCCAGCTTGGCTTCGGTCAGCAAGTCCAGCGCGTCGGACGATTTGCGGAGGAACACTAGTCGAACACGCGAGAGCAGGTCAAGGGCAGACTCAAACGGCCCCTTCGGCCGACGAGCTCCTTTCGCCAAGCCTGCGATCTTCCCGAACTCGCGCGAAAACAGCGTCACGACGGCGCTCGTTTCGCTGAAATCGATGACGCGGAGTACCAGGGCTTCGGCTTTTTCCGTCGACATGCGGGAGAGAAGTGGCGAGTGACGAGTGGTGAGCGGCGAAAAGTGACAAGAACGGAATTATACGCGAGCAACGCCGGCGGGGGCGATGCCGTTTGACGCCGTCGGTATGCCGGCAGTCGGCGGTGCAAGCACGCCGGCGATTTCGCCGGTGCGTCGACTCGCCTAAACGTCTTCCGAAGGACTCGGCAGTTCGATTCCGAAGCCGGCCAAGTAGGCGCGCTCTTGGGCTCGCATGAGTTTGCGCGGCTCAGGCGTGAGATCGTCGTGCCCCACCAGGTGCAGCGTGCCGTGAATGCAATACAGCAGCAGCTCATCGTCGGGGGGGACGCCGAGCTCCGCCGCGGATCGTGCGGCGACGTCGGCCCCGAGCACGACTTCCCCTTCCAAGAGCTTGTCGTCTTCTTCGAGCACGAAGCTAACGACGTCGGTCGGCTCGTCATGCTGGAGGAATCGCAGGTTGACGTCGTGGATCGTCGCGTCGTCGACCACGGCGACGCTGATCGCTCCCTTGGTCTTGCCGGCGTCCTGGGTGATGCGGCGTACGGCCGTGAGCAGGCGCTGGACGTCGACCGGGAAGGGCTCGTGCTCGACGGCGATATCGACGCGGATCATAGGAGAGACCGCACTAGGCGGAAGCCGTGCTCGCGTACTTCACGCGGCCGTGGTAGACGGCGGTGAGCGACTTAATGAGGCTGTCTTCCACGATGCGCAACTGCTGCAGCGTGAGGCCGCATTCGTCGAATTGACCGTCGAGCAGCTTATTCATGCCGATCTGCTCGACGAGGTTCTCGATGCGCGACGGCGTCGGCTCGACCAAAGTGCGCGAGGCGCTTTCGACCGAGTCGGCCAACATGAGAATGGCAGCTTCCACGGTCTGCGGCTTCGGGCCGGGGTAGCGGTAGGAGCTCTCCTGCACTTCGCCGGCTTCCGGATTCGCTTCGCTCTGCTCGTTGGCGCGGCGATAGAAGTATTCGACGAGCGTCGTGCCGTGGTGTTGCTCGATGAAGTCGATGATCGGTTGCGGCAGGTGATGTTGCCGGGCCAAATCGGCGCCGTCTTTCACGTGGGCAATGATGATGAGCGTGCTCATCGCCGGGAGCAGGTTCTCGTGGCGATTTCCCTGCAGGCCCTGGTTTTCGATGAAATAGTTCGGCTTCAGCATCTTGCCGATGTCGTGAAAGTACGCCCCGATGCGGAGCAGCAAGCCCCGAGCGCCGATCGATTCGGCGGCGGCTTCCGCAATGGAAGCGACGCTGATCGAGTGGTTGTAGGTGCCGGGAGCTCTGCGGACGAGCTCTTGCATGAGCGGGTGCGACGGGTCGGCGAGTTCCAGCAAGCTCATATCGGTGAGCACGCCGAAGAGCCGTTCGATGTACGGGAGCAAACCGGTCATCAGGAAGCCGGTGAGGAACGTCCAGAGGGCGTTGCGGGCCGCGTGTCGAATGATCGTTTCACCTAGCGGCTGGTCGTCGAACATCGCCATGCCGAGCGAGAGCAAGAACGCCACGATCGCGGAAATCAGGCCGACGCGGATCAGCTTGCCGCGAGTACGAATGGTGTCGAGCTGCAACACGGCCGAAGCGACGGTGCCCATCAGGACGATGAACTCACCGAGCCCTTCGCCGCCGGTCATGGCGACGATGAGCGCCATCGAAGTGGAGAGAATCAGCGCAACGTCGCGGTGGTACGCGATGCCGAACGTCATGCTAAAAAGCAACAGTGGAATGAGCTCGGCACGCCAAGGGTCGGCGGTCGTCCAGTGCACGGCCGTAATGACGGCGATGGCCGAGGCCAGCATCGTGCCGAAAAGGATCATGTCGCTGAGCAGCTTGCGCTCGCGGAAATAGACGTAGTAGCCGCAGAGTACATAGAGCGCGAAGATCATGCCGAACACGGCCGTCGTACGTTCGAGGCGACGCTTCAGCGGCAAGGTGTCGACGAACTGGTCGTATTCCAAGTGGAGCAAGTCGAGTTCATCGACCGTGATCGGCTTGCCGGCCGGTGCGAGCAGCGCGCCGAGTTCGTACTTCGTCTGCACTTCCTTCACGCCGGCCGCTTCCAAGTCTTGCTTCTTTTTGCTTTCGACGTCGTCGAGCGTGAGGGTCGATTTGAGGCGAGGCTTGCCGTTGTCCGTCGGCGTCAGCAGCCAGAGGGCCACGTGATCGGCAGCCGGCGAATTGCCCAAATGTTCACGGACAAGGTTGCGGATGCGCGTGCCGTCGCCGATGAGTACGTCGGTCAACAGTTCTTTCGACTGATCCTTCGGATCGCCGATCGGGTAGACGAGGATGTCTTTCTGATTGCGCGTGCTGTTGTGTTGCTCCGGCAGCGTGTCGAGCACGCCGCGCTCTTTGAGGGGCGTGAAGATCTCGTTGAGCGCCAGCTTCAGCTTTTCCGGGCCGCCGAGGGCCACGAGCGCCGTATGGAACTGCTTGTACTGTTCAGCTTCCACCGACGGGTCGACCGGCTTGGCGGTGGCGGCGTCGGTGGCGGCCGGAGCAGGCTGAAACTGCCGCCACGTCTCCGGCTTCACGTCCTTGTAGTTCTCGGTCGCGAGAACTTCGTTGAGGCCCAGTTCGAGCGAGGCGCGCAGTAGGTCGAGGTCTTTCGGATCTTGACGATAGACGAACGGCGTTTGAGCGCGGGCCCGATCGCGAGCCAGTTCGGTTTGAATGGCGTTGGGGCGTTCGAAGGCGACGCGCGCCGTGACGTCGCGAGACGGCACGTAGCCGACTCGAAACGTAAAGGCCGGGGCCCAGGCGCTGCTGATGCCCCAGATGGCCGTGGCCGTCGCGAGGCACATCATCAGCCGGAGCAGCACATCGACGCGCTGCAACGCCATGATCGCACGTTCGAACCGACTCGGCGGAAGCTCGAGCGGAGCGACGCGAGTAGAACGAATTTTCTTTTTACCGCCGGTCGACATGATCGCGCTGGGTTAGTGTTTCTGCCGCTTGGCGGCCGGGCCTTCGTCGTAGGCCCTCACAATTTCTTGGACGAGCCGGTGCCGGACGATGTCGGAACCGCTGAGCGTGATGATACCGATGCCTTCGATGCCGCCGAGCCGCCGCATGGCGTCGACCAAGCCGCTTTGGGTGTGCGAAGGGAGATCGACTTGCGTCATATCGCCGGAGACGACGATCTTGGAATTGCGCCCCATGCGCGTGAGAAACATCTTCATCTGCGCGATGGTGGCGTTTTGCGCTTCGTCGAGAATGATGTAGGCGTCGTTGAGCGTGCGGCCGCGCATGTAGGCGAGCGGAATCACTTCGACGACCTGCTGCTCCATGAAACGCTTGAGCATTTCGTTGTCCATCATCTCGCGCAACGCGTCGAGCAACGGCTGGAGATAGGGATTGATCTTGGCTTGCATGTCGCCCGGCAAGTAGCCGAGACTTTCGCCCGCTTCGACGGCCGGACGTACGAGCACGATCTTGCGGACCTTTTCGGCCTTCAGGGCGGCGACCGCCATCGCCACGGCCAGATACGTCTTGCCGGTTCCGGCAGGTCCGGCGGCGAGGATCACGTCGTGGTCGAGGATGGCTCGCAGGTAGCGCGCTTGGCCGGCCGTTTTCGGCTGGACCTTTCGCGAAGCCTGAAAGACGTCGATGGCGGGCACTTCAACGAGGGCTTGCTTGGCATTGCCGACGCCCCCGGGACCGGCTCCGACGCCGAGCACATTACCGAGCGTGCGCTCGACCTCGGCGAAATCGAGGTTGCCGTGCTGCGTGAGAAACGCCTTGAGTTGTTCGAAGATGTCGGTGGCTTTGGAGACCGACGACTCGGCGCCTTCGACGACGATCTGCCCGTTGCGCGCGGCGATTCGAACGTCGAGCGCCTCGCGAATGCGGCGCAGATGTTGGTCGCGGGGACCGAAGAGCGAGAGCATCGCCTGCGGATCATCAACGGAGATACTAGCTTCGCTCATTCACACGCGCCGCGGTCTGCGACGCATCCAGGACCTCAAACGACCGCTTCCTACGGTCCTTGTTTATAGTATCCCACACCGAAACGTACTAGCGGACCATCCTGGGGTGAAAACTGTAACCTATTGCCTTGCAGTGGCTTAGGTGTGCCGGCAGGTGACGATTTGTCGGGGCGACAGTCCGGTTTCGCGCTGCGCGATCGTTCGAGCCGTTACTAGCGGATCCAGCCCCAGTGCCAAAAGGCCCAAGCTACGGGGGCGGCGAGGAGCAGCGAATCGATGATGTCGAGCACCCCGCCGAAACCGAGCAACCAGGTGCTGGAGTCTTTGCGGGCAAAGTCGCGCTTGAGGAGCGACTCGATCAAGTCGCCCAACGTACCGGTGAGACTGACCACGATGGCGTAGGCAAACCAATGCCAAAACTGGGACGGACCGCCGATCATCACCATGTTGCTCGTCTCGACGACGAGACCGCTCGCAGAATCAACCGCCTTGTCGACCACGAAGACCGAGACTTGGTCGACCGTGAACTGGGCGAAATAACTGACGAGCGCGGCGCCGAGCAATGAAAACAGAAGCCCGCCGAATAGCCCTTCCACCGTCTTGCCGGGGCTGAGCTTGGGCGCGAGCTTGTGTTTGCCGAAGAGCCGGCCGACGGTGTAGGCCCCGATGTCGGCCGCCTTCACGACCACCAACATCGAGATGAGCGGAAAGAGGGATGCAACGCCGACTAATCGCAGTCGGACGATGAAGCTCATGAGCAGGCCGATGTAGACGAGCCCGAGCACGCTAAGGCCGAGCCGTTCGGTGACCCGTTGCGATCGGTCTTTGTCGTAGCGAAAGACCTCGATGACGACGTGCAGCAGAAACGCGCCGGCAAAAGCGGCGAGTTGCCAGTAGACGGAGACATGTTGGTTGCGAATGGCCGCGGTCGCCACGATGGCGATGTTGCCGAAGTAGAGCGCACAACGCGGCACATCCGGCTCGCGCGTGCGGACCATTGAAAGATACTCTTGCGTACCGCCCACGGTGAGCAGCAACGCCAGCGGTATCAGCGCGATGCCCGGGTAATGCCAATCCCCGACACCGTGCGCGTCGATCCACATCAGCGCGGCTACCGCGGAGATGAAGAGTGCGCCGAGAATGAGTCGCCAGCGAAGCATGAAGACAAAGAAGCAAGGGGGAGGGCGGAAGGGGGAAGGCAGAGCAAGCCGGAAGAGAGCTAGGCCAACAGGTCCGCTGCGTTCAGGCCGCCGAATTTGCGGTTTCTGGCGGCGTAGTCGCGGATGGCCGCGTGCAGTTGCGGCTCGCGGAATTCCGGCCAGCAGGTTTCCGTCACCCAAAACTCCGCGTAGCTGATCTGCCACAGCAAGTAATTGCTAAACCGCATTTCACCGGCCGTGCGAATGAGCAAGTCAGGGTCGGGCATGCCGGCCGTGTAGAGCTTGGCTTCGATCGTCGACTCGTCGAGCGAGGCCGGATCGATAATGCCTGCTCGGGCATCCGCGGCAATGCGGCGCACGGCGTCGACGATCTCGCCGCGCGCGCCATAGTTGATCGCCAAGCAGAGATTCAGCCCCGTGTGGCCCGCGGTCATGGCGATCGTGCGGTCCATTTCTTCTTGCACCGAGGCGGGGATCCCTTCGCGCCGGCCGATCACGGTGAGACGAATCTGTTCGCGGAGCAGCGTCGCACGTTCTTCGACCAAGTACTGCTCGAGCAGGTGCATCAAGAAGTCGAGTTCCGGCTGCGGCCGCTTCCAGTTTTCGCTGGAAAGGCAATAGAGCGTGAGTTGCTTGAGTTTGAGTCGAGCACACTCTTCCGTGACGGCACGTACGCTCGCCACGCCGCGGCGATGACCTTCGATGCGCGGCAACCCTTGGCGACGTGCCCAACGGCCGTTGCCGTCCATGATCACGGCAATATGCTGCGGCCGCTTTTCCGGCGGTACGTCGGCGAGTTCGTCGCGTTGTTCGACTGCGGCTTGGGTCACGGCAGAGTAGCTAATAGCTGGTTGCTAGTTTGGGGAAACGCTTCATCGCCTAGGAATCAACGGCATCGGGCTTTTTCTAGCTACTAGCAACTTGCTACTAGCTACTGCGCAAGAAATGTCGGTGGCGCCCAACTTGCGTTGGGCGCAAACATCGTGGCGGCCCGATCCGGACCGACGGACGTAATCTCCACCGGCCGACCAAGAATTTTACCCAGCCCCGCGATGTAGGCCTGCGCATTTTCAGGCAGGTCGGTCCAGCGGGTGATCTTGCTGATGTCGGTTTGCCAGCCCGGGAACGTGGTGTAGATCGGCCGGGCGTCGCGCAGGTCGTCGACATGACTCGGGAACGTCTCGACGCGCTTGCCGTTAATTTCGTAGGCCGTACAGACCTGGATTTCCGGCACCTCGCTCAAGACGTCGAGCAGCATGACGGCCAAGGTCGTGACGCCGCTGAGCCGCACGGTGTAGCGGGCCGCCACGGCATCGAACCAGCCGCAACGTCGCGGGCGACGCGTGACGGTGCCGTACTCGTTCCCCAGGTCGCGCAGATGCTGACCGATCTCGTTGTCTTGCTCGGTGGGGAAAGGTCCTCCGCCGACGCGTGTGCCGTACGCCTTCACGACGCCGATGATCCGCTTGTAGAAGCTCCCCGGCACGCCGGAGCCCGAGGAGATGCCGACGCCCGAGCTATTGCTGCTGGTGACGTAGGGATAAGTGCCGTGATCGACGTCGAGTAGCGCCCCTTGAGCCCCTTCGAAGAGCATCCGGCGATCCGCATCGACGGCGTCGAGCAGGAAAGCGGTCGTGTCGCCGACAAACGGCTTCAGGCGTTCGCCGTACGTCGTGTAGTCCTTCACGATTTGCTCGGCATCGAGCTGCGGCCCTTGCCCGGCCGGGGCGATTGTTTTGAGCAGCACGTTTTTCTCGGCCGCGACCATGCGAACCCGCTCGGCAAAATTCGGACGGAAGAGGTCGCCGAGGCGGAACGCGTTCGTGCGGCCGACCTTGTCGCGATAGCAGGGGCCGATGCCGCGTTGCGTCGTGCCGATCGCTTCGCCGCTCGTGTTCTTGCGGGCTTCCGTAAGGCGGTCTTCTTCCAGGTGCCAAGGGAAGATCACGTGGGCCCGATCGCTGATCGTCATATTGCGATCGATCCGCACGTTGCGGGCCAGCAGGCCGTCGATCTCCGCGAGAATGCTCGGCGGGTTGAGGACGACGCCTCCGGTGATGACGTTTTGCACCTTGGGGTTGAGGATGCCCGAAGGAATGAGCGAGAGCTTGTAGGTTTGTCCGCCGGTGACGACGGTGTGTCCTGCGTTCGCACCCCCTTGGTAGCGAACGACGATGTCGTGGTTCTCGGTCAGCAGGTCGACGATCTTCCCTTTGGCTTCGTCACCCCATTGCAAACCGATCACGCATGTTCCAGGCACGGCAAACTCTCACTGCTAAAAGGACACGGCACTCCAAACCCAATAGTTTAGACGAGTGCGGAAAAGCGGACAAGGATATGCGAAATTCGATAGTTTTCTATTTTGCGGCGAGCCCAACTGCAATCCGTGCAGTCATATAGCAAACGTAAAGTGCAAAAACCGCGCACCCGATGCCGACGGACCAGAACAACCTGGGCGAATCGGAGCGTCGAATCTTGCTTCGGCTAAGCACGCCATGCCGCAAATCACGAGTGATGACGAACAGACAAACCAATCCGAGGGCGAAAAACGGAATTGCGACAATCGATTTCATCTGTGCTCGCGCGTTCTTACGCCCGCTGGTGTGAAACGATGCTTCATCCCCGCGGAAATTGGCGACAGTACTCAAATAGCGCCATCGACGTGGCCGTGCCGACGTTCAGGGCATACGGTAAACCGAACATCGGAATCTCCACCACGCGATGCAGCAAGCGGAGCGATTCTTCATCGATGCCGGAGCGCTCGTTGCCGACCACGAGCACCGTTTTGCGCTCGAAGGCGAAATCGAAAATCGAAACGGAGTTCGTCGTTTGTTCTAGGCCGACGAGTTGATAACCCTCGGCGCGCAGCTCGCGCAGCACCGGCGGCAGCGTGCGATGCGTCTCGATTTCGACGCCGGGGCCGTCGCCGTCGATTGAATCCGCGTTGCCGTCATCGACGCTGTTCCGCGCGATCTTCTGCACGACTTTGGCCGCTCCGCACGCGATCAACCGGCGTACGCCCATACAGCCCGCGGCCCGCACGATGCGCGAAAGGTTTACGTTGCTGCGCAGCGGCGTGCAGGCGATCACCAGTTCGCGCGGCCGCTCCAGCGGTACCAGCGGCTTGTGGCGTTGTTGCTCAAACATCACGAGGGAACGTTCTTTCGTTGCGCGGAATCATTGACGACGAGCGTCCGCCGTCGGGCCCGGGGTGCTCTAACCTAACGCGCAAAAAAGAGGCCGCCGAGGGGGTGATTCTCGGCGGCACAAGGCGGGGTGACACAGAATCGTGTCGGGTGGGGGCGGACACCCGTGAATATCCGCTCCGCACGACGAATGTCGAATCAATTTACCGCGCGGTTTACGTGAGGATTCCGCAAAGGCCTGCGATGCAAAGCTAACGGAGCGCTTAGTTACCGCTGCGGCGCGTAGGTCAGCAGGTAATCTTCAAAGCGAATGCGGCGTTTTTCGGCGGGCGTCCCGTCGAATACGAGGTCGAGCACTTGCTGAAACCGTTGCGGCACTAGGCGATAGTAGTTGTGCTTTCCCTCGCGGCGCAGCTCAATGATCTCCGCCCCCTTCAGCAACGCCAAGTGGTGGCTTACGGCCGGTTGGCTTTGGCCGAGCAGCTCGCACAGCGCCCGCACATGCAGTTCAGGCGTGCGCGTCAGGTACAGCAGGATGTGCATGCGGGTCTCGTCGGAAAGTAGTTTGAATACCTTGACGAGGTCCTTGATCATCGGCTCCGGCATGTCCGGGAGCGACACTCCCGGAACATTGCCGCCGGCCGAACTATTCGATTCGCGAAGTTGCGGCGTGCTAATCATGGCGTCCTTCTTGCCGGAGCGTGAACGAGGTATGACGGGATTCACGGCGAACATCCTTAATGGCCCGGCGCAAGTTTCAGTGCCTGTCGGGTTCACGAAAGTCGACGGCGCGACGAGTGCGAACGACTCGCGGCATCGAAAGCTAACGCAAACCCGGCATCTTCAAATCGATGCGACCGAGCTGCCGGAGATATGCAAACGACTAGACGTGTAAACGGGATGGCGCGTTCTCGGCGATGTCGCCAAAAGACGTGTGGTTCTGCGCACCATCTGCGATTCTCAGCCCGCATTTTAACAACGCGGCCAACAGATCAAAGCGGAAAGATGTGAAATTGTATATTATTTTGCGCACGCACCCGTAAGTCGGACAATCGTTGCGCGGGCGAGAGCACGAGTCGTCGGCTTGGGTGGCGTGCGGTACGGCAACTCATTATGCTTGGCGGAGTTGCGTGCATGACCCCGCCTCGGCCCCAACCACATCCGCCATGCCTGCCCCCGGGCGAAAACTCCTGCCGTGGCTCTTTCCGGTGTTCTTGCTGGCTGCGGCGGTCTGGGCACTTTCGATCGGTACGCTGCCGCCGGCCGATCTGACGTTTTGCAATGCTACGGAAGTGAAGTCGATCGACCCGCATCGCATCAACGGCCAGCCCGAGGGCCGGATCGTCGGCGCCTTGTTCGAGGGCCTGCTTCAGCGACATCCCGAAACTCTGAAGCCCATTCCAGGCGTCGCCGAACGTTGGGAGATTTCCACAGACCATAAGACCTACACGTTTCACCTTCGCTCGAATGCCTTGTGGAGCGACGGCACGCCGATCACGGCCGAAGACTTCCACTACTCGTTTCGCCGTTTCTTGCTCCCGGCCACCGGCGGCGAGTACAGCACGCTTTTCTTCGTCGTGAAGAACTCCGAGAAGTACACGAAGCGGATCTTGGCCGTCGGCGACCCGGTGGAAGTGGAGTTACGGAAGCCGGCCGATGCACTTGATAGCATTCGCGGCGAGTTGCTGCTCGGGAAGTTGCTCAAGATCGAAGGGGAAGCTCCGCAGGAAGAGGAAGGGGCGACGAGCGACGATCAGCGCGTGTTCGTGGTGGAGATCGACGGCAAGCAGCGCCGCTTCACATCGTCGAAGAATGTCGGCGGCGCCGAGCTTTGCGAAACGGTGCTCCTCGACTTTCGCGAAGTCGGCGTAAAGGTCGTCGGACCGCGGGCCATACAAATCACGCTCACGAACCCGACCCCGTACTTCCTCGATATCATCTCCTACTATCCGCTGGCTCCCGTGCAACGGGCCTGCGTCGAGAAGTACGGCTATCCCAATTGGACGAAGCCGGAAAATATCGTTTCCAACGGCGCCTATCGGTTGCAGTTTCGCCACATTCGCGATCGGATTCGCTTGGTCAAAAGCGACACCTATTGGAACCGCGACGTTGTGAAGCTCAACACCGTCGACGCGCTGGCCGCCGAAAACCTGACGACGATGTTGAACTTGTATCTCACCGGCAAGGCCGACTGGATTACCGACGTTCCACCTGGCGCGAAGGGGGAGTTGCGCAAGACCCGGCCGAACGAATACGATCCTCAGCCGCAACAATCGATCTATTTCTATCGCGTGAACGTCACGCGGAAGCCGCTCAACGACGTGCGCGTGCGTCGGGCACTCTCGATGGCGCTGGATCGCCGCGAGATCGTGGAGGCCGGCCCACGCGCCGGCGAAGTCCCTGCGCTGAGCGTCGTTCCGCCGGGCATTGCCGGATACGAGACGGGCCTGGCTTCACCGGAGAATGTCGCCGAGGCTCAGAGTTTGCTTGCCGAGGCGGGATACCCAGGGGGCCGCGGCTTTCCCACGATCGAAATTCTTTACAACACCCACGAGATGCATCGTTCGATCGCCGAGCTGATTCAAAGCCAGTGGAAGAAGCGGCTCGGTATCAATGTCGGCCTGAGCAACCAGGAATGGGGCGTCTTCAACAGCTCGACGCGCAAGCTCGAATACGACATCTCGCGCACGGGGTGGATCGGCGACTATCCCGACCCCAACACGTTTCTCGACCTCTTCGTCTCGACGAACGAGAACAATCAGACGGGGTTCAGCGATCCGAAGTACGACGCCATGATGGAGGCCTCGGGGCGCGAGATCGACCCTGCCAAGCGGCTGAAGCTGCTGCACGATGCGGAGGCGTATCTAATGCAGCAACTGCCGATCATTCCGATGTTCTACTACGTTTCCAAAGATATGGTGCGCCCTTACGTGCACGGCATTTATCAGAACGTGCGCGACGAACATCCGCTCTGGGCCATGTCGATTGATCAGGAAGAGAAGGCCCGGTTTTTCAAGGCCGAGGGGTTGAAGTGATCGGCTTCCTCGTCAATCGTCTGCTGTGGACCGCCGCCACGATGTGGGTCGTGTTCACGATTACGTTCTTCCTCATGCGCAGCGTACCCGGCGGGCCTTTCGACGGCGAGCGAAAGCTTGATCCGGAGATCAAACGCAACATTGAAACACGCTACGGCACCAATGATCCGCTCCCCGTGCAATACTTCCGCGAGTTGGGCAAAGTCTGCCGCGGCGACTTGGGGCCGAGCTACAAGCTGGCCGATTACACGGTGAACGAAATCATTGCGCAGGGCTTTCCCGTTTCGGCGTCGCTGGGCACTTTAGCGCTATGCTTCGCCATCGGCCTGGGGTTGCCCGTCGGAATTCTGGCGGCGACGCGGCGCGGCAAGCTTCCCGACTACGGCTCGATGACCATTGCGACGATCGGCATGGCGCTGCCGGAGTTTTTCGTCGCGCCGTTGGCGATCATCTTGTTCGTCTTCGTCTGGCCGCTGTTTCCGGCCGCGGGCTGGGGTTCGTGGCAGCAGCTGATTCTGCCGAGCGTCTGCCTCGGGTTGCCGTACGCCGCGTACATCGCGCGTCTCACGCGCACCGGCATGCTCGACGTGCTTTCGCAAGATTACATCCGCACGGCCCATGCGAAAGGGCTGGCTCCGCGTGACGTCGTCCTGCGACACGCCCTAAAAGGCGCCATGTTGCCGGTGGTTTCCTTTCTCGGGCCCGCGACGGCCGGCATTCTCACCGGCTCTTTGATAGAGGAGGCGATTTTCGCGATTCCCGGCCTCGGCATCCATTTCGTGCAATCGGCCCAACAGCGCGACTACACGCTCGCGATGGGGCTCGTGCTCTTGTACTTCCTGCTGTTGTCGCTGATGAATCTTGTAGTCGACGTGCTGTACAAGCTTTTGGACCCTCGAGTAAAGCTCGACTCATGAGCACCGCCGCACCGCCAACAGCCGACGCCGCACGCCTGGAGCAACTCTGGAAGGAGTCGCGCCAGGTGCACGGCGTATCGCTCGGGCAGGATGCTTGGCGACGACTCAAGCGCGACCGAGCGTCGTTTGCGGCGCTGCTGTTTTTGGCGTTGCTCGGGCTGCTCGCGCTGCTCACGCCGTTTCTTCCCTTACAGGCGCCGCGAACCGTCGATACCGAACGCAAGTTTCTGCGGCCGCAACTTTCTCCCCTGTTTACAGCGACTGCTCCTTGGGTCGACGATCAGGGGGCGATTGTCGAAGCCAAATTGGAGGAAGGCTTCGGCACTCCCAATCCGCTGAACCGTCTGCTGATGCGAGCTCGCGCGACGTGCTTCGGCCGTTGGGAGACCACGCACTGGCTCGGCACCGATGATCTCGGCCGCGATCAACTGGCCCGGCTCTTTTGGGGCGCTCGCGTCTCACTCTTAGTCGGCCTCGTGGCCGGGCTGGTTTCGCTCGTGATCGGCGTGTCGTACGGCGCCACTTCCGGCTACGTCGGCGGTTGGGTTGATGCGGCCATGATGCGCGTGATCGACGTGCTCTATTCCGTGCCGTTTATCTTCATCGTCATCTTTCTGATCACGGTGCTCAGTGAAGCGTCGATCAAGAAGTGGCTGCTTGAGTACGGTATCGATCGGATCGTGATTTTTTATGTCGTCGTCGGCGCGATCTACTGGCTGACGATGGCCCGCGTCGTGCGGGGGCAGGTGCTTTCGCTCAAGCAGCAGCAATTCATCGAGGCGGCCCGTACGATCGGCTGCGGTCGTGCGCGAATTATCTTTCAGCACCTTGTGCCGAATTTGCTGAGCGTGATCATCGTGTACCTCACGCTGACGATTCCGCGCGTGATGCTGTTCGAAGCGTTCTTGTCGTTTCTCGGGCTCGGCGTCGAGCCGCCGGACGTTTCTTGGGGGTTACTCGCTAACGAGGGCGCCAAGCACATTACGCCGATCAGCATCGTCTGGTGGCTCATCGTCGGGCCGGGCTTGGCGCTCGGTAGCACGTGTATTGCGCTCAATCGACTCGGCGACGGGTTGCGCGATGCGCTGGATCCGCGATTGAAACATCGATAAATGGCGAGCGTCGAGCCGTGAGGCCGACGTGTTTGGGATTGGTCAGTTGTCAGTTGTTCAAAATTCAGCAGTTGCTTTTATGCCAAGCCCGCTCCTCCAAGTTGAAAACCTCAGCGTCGAGTTTAAGACCGACGAGGGAGCGTTGCGCGCGGTGAACGACGTTTCGTTCAGCGTCGCAGCCGGGGAAACTTTGGGATTGGCCGGCGAAAGCGGCTCCGGCAAAAGCGTGACCAATCTCGCATTGCTCGGGCTGATTCCCAGCCCGCCGGGTCGCGTCGTTGCCGGTCGTGCAATGTTTCGCGGCGAAGATTTGCTGACCATGAAGCCGGATCGGCTGCGGCAGATTCGCGGCCGACATATCGCCATGATCTTTCAAGATCCGATGACGTCGCTCAATCCGCTGATGACCGTCGCCGACCAGCTAACGGAAATGACGCGGCTGCATCTGGGCCACACGGCGCGGCAAGCGCTCGACCACGCCGTGATGATGTTGGAGCGGGTCGGCATTCCGGCGGCAGCGCGGCGCGTGCACGACTATCCGCATCAATTCTCCGGCGGTATGCGGCAGCGCGTGATGATTGCGATGGCGCTTTCGTGCAAGCCGGAGCTTTTGATCGCCGACGAGCCGACGACGGCGCTCGACGTGACGATTCAGGCCCAAATTCTCGAGCTCATTCGCGAACTGCAGGAGCAAGAAGGAACGGCGGTGATTCTCATCACGCACGACCTCGGCGTGATGGCGAATAGCTGTCGTCGGGTCGCCGTGATGTACGCGGGTCGTATTATTGAGGAAGCCGCCGTCGACACGCTGTTCTACAAGCCGCGCCATCCGTATACGCTTGGTCTATTGAACTCCCGGCCGAAGCTCCGATCCGATGGTGCGAGTCGACTGGAGCCGATTCCCGGGCAGCCGCCGAACGTGGCGTTGCTCCCCGGCGGCTGCGCGTTTCAGCCGCGCTGCAGTTTTGCGATCGATCGCTGTCGCACGGACCGGCCGGAGCTAAGGCCGTCGCCCGAGGGAAGCCGGTTTGCCTGCCACATCGACGTGGAAACCGCGCCGACGCACCTGCCTGAAGCCGCCGAGGTGCGAACATGAGCACGACGACCAACTCGCAAGCCGCCGGCGTGCCGCTTTTGGAAGTGCGCAATCTCGAAGTGCATTTCCCCTTTTCACACGGCCCGTTCTGGCGACGGACGCACGGCGCTGTTCGAGCGGTCGACGGTGTGAGCTTCACGCTTCGCGAGGGTGAAACTCTCGGGCTGGTCGGCGAAAGCGGCTGCGGCAAAAGTACGACGGCCCGCGCTTGCCTGAACCTGGTGCATCCGACCGGCGGCGAGGTGTTGTTCCGCGGCCGGCCGATTCAAGGGTTCGACGACCGCGCCATGCTGCCGCTTCGGCGTGAGATGCAGATGATCTTTCAAGACCCGTTCGCGTCGCTCAATCCGCGGATGACGGTCGGGCGGATCGTCGGCGAGCCGCTCGTGATCTTTTCGGACTTGTCGCGCCGCGATCGCGAATTGGAAGTGATGCGGCTTCTAGAGTTAGTCGGGCTCAATCCGCGATTTTTGAATCGCTACCCGCATGAGTTTTCCGGCGGCCAGCGGCAGCGGATCGGCATCGCCCGCGCGCTCGCCGTCGGTCCGAAGGTGATCTTTTGCGATGAGCCGGTTTCCGCGCTCGACGTTTCCATTCAGGCGCAAGTCGTCAACTTGCTCGACGACTTGCAGCAGCAGCTCGGCTTGGCATACGTCTTCATCGCGCACGACTTGGCCGTGGTGCGGCATATTTGCGATCGCGTCGGCGTGATGTACTTAGGTCGCATCGTCGAGATCGGAACCGCGGAAGAAATCTATCGGAATCCGCGCCACCCTTATACGCAGGCGCTCCTATCGGCGGTGCCCGACGCCGACCCGATCACCGAGCGAAAGCGACGGCGCATCGTTTTGAAGGGAGAGGTCCCGTCGCCGGACAGGCAGTACCCCGGATGCCCGTTCGCCGATCGTTGTCCGATCGTGCAGGACGAGTGCCGCCGATCGCCGCCGCAGCTCGAAGGAATCGCCGGACGCGAGGATACACATCGCGCAGCTTGCTACTTCGCGCGTGAGAATTTGCCGACGGCGATCGTCTAGCCGGCGTCGTTAGTGAGCCCGCGAGTAGCTTCTCGAAACGACGACACGTTCGGCGCTAAAAGCGGAGATGGCGACGGCGACGAGTTTGCCGGCGTCTTCCTTCGCGGTGATCTGTACTCGATCTCCGGTGCCCAGCATCATCGCTTCGCTCGGCTTCCCGTCGCGAGTGATTTTGCATTCGGCGCCGATGAGAAACGTTACGTTCTCCCCCTGCTTGTCGACGATGGCGACCGAGCTTTTCGAGACGGCCGAAACGCGTCCCTGGTAGACGTCATCCGTCGGCGACGCCAGAGCCCCGATACGAAGTGCTCCCGATGCGAGCATAACGCAAACGGCAATAAAGCGATGCATGGCTTCTCTCCTAAGACCAAACCGCGAGGCCGGAAGGTTGGTTAACTTGCAAACCATGTTCCCTTCGTCGAGAAACGCACCGTCTTGCGCAACCGGCGAAGCTCGCCGGAGGCAATTTACCGGCTGGGCGCGAGATTCGCGCGAAGCGGTCGCTTTCCGAACAACCGTTCCATCGCCCTCAGCGCGAGCGGCGAAGGCGGAGGTTTGATAGGGGGCGCGTGCGGAATCGACGCTACTGTGCGTCTTCGGCATGCGGCAAATAGTACCGCAGCGAACTAAGGATTTGCTCCCGATGGCCGCCCCAAGGGAGATAGAGTCCTCGAAAAATCTCCAGCGGTGCGCCCGACGAAGTGAGCAGCGCCCCGCGATTGCCCACGACGAACCGATCGATCGAAATCCACGGCACGCGGCGGCTCCGGCCCAGCGTACGCGTGGTGACCCCCAGGGCGTTGAGCTCGAACAAGGTCGGCACAAATTGACGCCAAACGGAGTACGCCGCCACCAGTCCGCAAGCGACAGCCATCGGCAGGTTGCGAACCGTCGACCAAACGACCGTCGGTACGGCGACGACCACCCCTGTTAGGCCGAGCAACACCCAGACGGAATCGATCACCGGCCAGCTTTGCCACGCAATCGGTACGGGCGTCAACGTGCGCGAACCGGCAGAGGTCGTGCGGCCCGAACTATTGCCGGCACCCGGACCGGTGTACGCCGCGGTGGCGCTGTCACCGGTCGAGCGTGCGACTTCGGCCGGCAACACCATCGGCGCTTCCGCCGGAGGGGAAACGCCCGTCGCGGCGACTGGCGCTGCTTCCGATTCGGCGAGCACGACGTCGGAACGATGTTCGTCGGTCATGAGACTGCCCCCGGCTTCGTCACTTCGCTCGCCGCTCGTTCGCCATATTGCTTTGATTGAGCGCTGCCGCGAATCACGAGCCCGAAGAACCAATAGAAGATGGTCACGGCGAGCATCGTCGTCACCGTGGCCGCGGCGAAATGGTCGCGGAGTAAGATGAGCATCGGCGGCTCTTGCGCCTTCGCCGGGCGACGTTTCACCGGTCCGACTTCTTTGCTTTGACGAATCGTCTCCTCGCGCCAAGATTGCCATTCGGCATTCGATTGCGCGTTGTCGAGCGACGCCAGCGTGCGGCTGCGGGCTTCGCTCATCCCCCAAACCGTGAGCGCGAGCGCCGCGACGTAGCCGAATAGAAGTCCGAGGGTGGAGCGTTGCATGCCGGAATCAAGTAAGCCGTCAAATAAGCCGCCGATCAAGCGACCGGGAGTCGGTCGCCAAAGGACATTCTATTCTACTTCCCGTTTTTATTCGCCGTGGTTGCCGGCGGCATTAAATCCATGAGCCCCCAGCAGGTAGCGGTGATTCCCGTGCGCAAGGTCGGTTCCGGGTCGGGATAAAAGAGGGGCGAGTGCAACGACGGCGGTTCGAGCTTCAGGCGCTCGTAGCCGGACATCCGTTCCGCGTCGATCGTGCCGAGGCGGAACATGCAGCACGGCACCTTCCCGACGACGTAGTAAAGACTAAAGTCTTCGCCTCCCATCGTCGCCGGCGGCGACATCACTTGCTTATCCCCCAAGACGCGGCGAAACGTCTTCTCCAGCTTCGCCGTGAGCTTTTCCTCATTGTAAGTGGCGGGCATCCCTTCCGTCGCAAGGACCTTCGGCTCCGGCGCGCCGGCCGAGGCTGCGGCGGCGAACGCCTTGCGGCGGATGCCCGCCAAGAGGTGCTTGCGCGTTTCGTCTTTGTAGCTGCGGACCGTGAGTTCCAGTTTGCAGCTGTCGCCGATGATGTTGTGCTTCGTGCCGCCGTGAATCGAGCCGACGGTGATGACCGCCGGTTCGCCCGGCTTGATCTCGCGCGCGATGATGCTTTGCAAGTCGACGATCAGATGCGCGGCGATGACGACCGGATCGATCGTCGAATGCGGGCTCGCGCCGTGGCCGCCCCGTCCGTAGATTTCGATGTCGATACTGTCGACGTTCGCCAAGATGAAGCCGGGGCTAATGCCGACGCGCCCCGTTTCCAGCCGGTGGTCGCAATGCAGGGCGATCGCCAAGTCCGGCTTCTTGAACTTCGTAAAGAGCCCGTCGTCGAGCATCTTCTGAGCGCCCGCTCCGCGTTCTTCAGCCGGCTGGCCGATGAACATCAGCGTGCCGCTCCAGCGGTCCTTATGCGTCGCCATATAGCGAGCGACGGCGACCGTGTTCGTGATGTGGATGTCGTGGCCGCAGGCGTGCATGACGCCGGTTTGGCCGCCTGCGCCGTCGGGAGCTTTCACGGTCGACGCGTACACGAGTTCCGTCTTTTCCACGACCGGGAGCGCGTCGAGATCGGTGCGGACCATGATCCGCGGACCGTCGCCGTTTTCGAGAATACCGACGACGCCGTGCCCGCCGATCCCGGTGGTCACGTCGAGTCCGGCGGCCTTCCATTCCTCGGCCAAGCGCGCGGCCGTTTCCTTCTCACGGAGCGAAAGCTCGGGATGAGTATGGAACCACTTGTACAGGGTCACGATTTCGTCGAGATGCGCATCGGCCCACGCTTGGGGATCTTCGGCGCGTGCCGTCGCGGCCAGAGTGCAAAGGCCAAGAACGAGGCCGAGGGTATGACGGTACATCGTGGAGACTCCCAAGTACATGCTTTAATTCATCTGTAGGGAACGCCCTCTGCGGCGTTCCGTCGGTGGGCGAAATTCCAATGACCAAGCACCAAATCACAAACAAGGACAAATGACAGAAATTCAAATGTGCGCCGCACCGCAATTCGGTCATTCGGTGCTTTGTATTCGTTTGGAATTTGGTGCTTGGAATTTGGTCATTCGCCGGCGCGCGGAACGCCACGGAGGGCGTTCCCTACAGTGTGCTCAGTATCTCGCAATGTCGGCGACGAACAAGCTATTTCCACTCGCCGGCCGCGAGGAGGCGTTGTAATTCCGGCAGTAGCTTGCGCATGGCTCGGGCGCGGTGGCTGATGCAGGCCTTGACGGCGGGGCTCAGCGTGCCGAACGTGCGGTGATATTCCACCACCTCGAAGAGCGGGTCGTAGCCGAAGCCGCCGACGCCGGCGCGGACCGTGAGGATGCGGCCGCGGCAGTAGTCTTCCGTGCGAAAGCGAACCGTGCCGCGCGGGTCGGCCAGCACGATATGGCAAACATAGTGACCCCAGCGCTCGTCGGGCGGTCGCGCGCCGAGTTCGGCCAGGAGCTTATCGTTGTTGGCTTCGTCTTCGCCGTGGCGGCCCGCGTAGAGGGCGGAGTCGACTCCCGGCATTCCGCCGAGGGCATCGACGCAGAGACCGGAATCATCGGCCAGAACCCATTGGTTCAAGAGCTTCGCATAGCCGACCGCTTTGAGCTCGGCGTTGTCGGCGAACGTGCGGCCGGTTTCTTCGACGGCCTCGAGCGGCGGGAAGTCGGCGAGCGTGTGTACCACTAGGCCGAACGGAGCGACGAGGGCGGCGAGCTCGCCCCCTTTTTTCTTATTGCCGGTGCCGATCACAAGCGCAGGTTTCATAGGGCATGGTTGTGCCATGCCGATACGCCGCGGTCAACCGAAAGTGCGAATGGGCGGGCCTGCGTGGGTGGCTGGGGCAGAGCGAATGCGATGCCCCAGACGCGATGCGAAGACGAAGACTGGGGCATTACTTCGTTCTGCCCCAGCCACCCGGACACAATCTATCGAACGCTCAAGCGCGAGCGGTCGTAGGCGGAGGAGATCGTGCGCTTCGGCACTTCGATCAGGAGCGGCTGGACGTCGAACGGAATGCCTGCCAAGCCGCCGGGAACGTAGGTCGACTTGCCGTCGGGACCGAGCTTTTGCGATGGGCCGAACGTTTGCATGATCTTGTGCACTTCCGGATTGATCTCGATCTTGCCGTCGGAGCGCGGCGTGCCTACCGAGTCGAAGCTGCCGATCGTCACGAGGCTGGCGCCGTGGTCGTGAAACTCATAGGCGTCGTAACCTTTGGCGCGCAGGGCTTCGGTCAACAAGTGCGCGTTGATCGCCGCTTGTTCGAGTTTGCTCTTGAGCTGTTTGCGACCTTGCTCGACGGCGTCGATGTCTTTTTGCATCGAGATCATCGCTCCGCCGAACGTGGCGACTTTCACCGTGTACTTGCCCGGGCACTTGAGCAGGCTGTACTGCACCGGTTCGTTCATTCGTTCGACCAGGGGATCAAGGCCCTTCGGTCGGAAGTACTCTTGCGGAATCATCGGATTGGTGACGAGGAACGCTTTGCCCATCGGCCCGCGGCGCTTGAGCTCTTCATCATTGGAAAGCAACTGGGCCGATGCCATGCGCCAACCCGCGAAGGTCCGAGCGTTTTTTTGGCCCGTCTTCGTGATGTATTCCGGGTCGAGGCAGATCGGCTTCAAGTAGCGGATTTTCTCGAGCGTAGCTTGAGCCCCTTCGTCATCGACGGTCGGAAAGTCGCCGATCAGCACGGCGTACTCTTCCCGCTTCTCGTAGTTGGCATGTTCCATTTGCTTCGGCTTGCCGTACTTGTCGACGCCGCGACCTTGCACCTTGCCGCTGAAGTCCCATTCCATCTGGTGCATGTAGGCGTTGAGTTTGAACTCGCGCCGCAATTCGAGCACCAGCTGTTTGGCTTGTTTCTTCCCTTCTTCGCCGAGAAACGTCGAGCAAAGAATCAGCCACGGACCGTTGCTTTCGGCGATCTTGTATTCTTTGTTCGGGTCGGCTTCGAGATGCTTGAAAAGCGACAGCTTGCTCAGCGGCGACTGGGCCACGGCGACCGCGGGAAACAGAGCGCAGCAAGCGAACAATGTGCAACAAGCGATCAGCGGCATGGCGAAACGAACAACGAAGCGCAACATGACGGAGGTCTCGACGAATGCGAAGTTGGGATCGGGGCGACCTGGGCCGGATAGATCGCGGCGCGAGGTCCCTCAGGGGGCGGGACTCTAGCAAATGCCCGGAGTGCGAACCAGAGCGGTTGGGCGGCCGGGGTAGAGCCGCAGGCGATGCGCCAGTTGCGGGACGACGATTCCTGGATTGCCCACCAGACGGAACGCCACGGAGGGCGTTCCCTACAGAGATATTGGAACGGCTCGGGCTTGAATGCGGCCGAATTCCGATGGGCCCGCTTCCACTTCGACCAGCGTGCTCCGTGCCGGCAACGGGCCGCCGGCATGGTCGCTCGAAAGCTCCATGAGCGTATAGCGGCAGGAGGTGCCGGCCACGACGTCAGGCCGGTCGGGCAAACGTCCCTCGACGAGCATCTGCAGACGCTTCCCCTCGAGCGACGTGTGGTAGCGATCGCGGAGCGCTTCGCCGAGGCGTTCGAGTTGGTCGACGCGCCCTTGCTTCACCTCCGGCGCAACTTGGTCGGGCATCGTCGCCGCCGGGGTCCCCTTACGCGGGCTGAAGGGAAAGACATGGATCTTCGAGAAGCCGAGGTCGTCGCACACGCGCAAGGTTTCGTCGAACTCGGCGTCGGTCTCGCCCGGAAAACCGACAATCACGTCGGTCGTGAGTGCCGGGAGATCGAGCGAGTCTTGCACGAGTCGGCAGCGGTCGACGAAGCGCTTCGCGCCCCAACGGCGATGCATCCGTCGTAGCACTCCGTCGCTCCCGCTTTGCATCGAAACGTGCAAATGCGGGCAGATGCGCTCCGGATACCGCGCCATGACGGCGACGAGTTCGCGCGTGACTTCCGTCGCTTCGATGCTCGAAAGGCGAATGCGGAAGCGTCCGTCGACGGCGACGAGTTGCTCCAAGAGATGCGAGAGGCGGACCCATTCGTGTTTCGGGCGGCCTTGGTTGCGGTCGACGCCGTAGTGCCCGAGGTGGATGCCCGTGAGCACGATCTCGCGGTGTCCGTGATCGACGAGCTTGCGAACTTCGTCGACGATATGCTCCGGTGATCGGCTCCGCAGGTTGGGCCGCACCGAGGGGATGATGCAGAACGTGCAGGCGAGCATGCAGCCGTCTTGCACTTTGACGTAGGCTCGCTGGCGATTATCGAAGCGGGCGATGCCGGTCGGGACGTCGACCACGCCGAAACGTTGCAAGAGGTCAGGAAGCTCGCGCTTATCGGTGATCACTTCCGCGACGCCGGGGAGCGCCCCGACTTCTTCGGGCGCTCGCGTGGCGTAGCAACCCATGACGACGATGCGGGCATCGGGATTGCGCTTGGCCATCTGCCGCACGGTCTGCCGGCTCTTGGCGTCTCCTTCGTGCGTCACCGTGCAGGTGTTCACGATGCAGAGGTCGGCCGCTTCGCCTTCGACGGCATCGCGATAACCGACGCGCTCGAGCCCTTGCCGCACGAATTCCGTTTCGTATTGATTGACGCGGCAGCCGAGCGTTGCGGTGCGGATGGTGGGCATTACTCCGGCGCCGCTTCGATCGTCGAGCTCATCGAGCCGGCGCAGGCCTTGATGCCGGGGTCTTTGCCGTAGGCTTTGATTTGGTCGCGCTTCAGCTCCGCATGTTCCATCGTCGTCGTCAGCACGATCGCCTTGCCGCGTAAGTCGACTTCTTGGGCGATCTGGAAGCCTTTCTCCGGCGGGTGACCGAAGAGTTCGTGGAGCATCACGATGACGTATTCGTACGTGTGGTCCTCGTCGTTCCAGAGCACGACGTGATAGCGCGGCTGGCGTTTTGGTTTCTTGGCCGGTTCGGCGACTTCCGGCGCAGCCTGAACCGTTTCCTCTACTTCAGGTACGGCGACTGCGGCATCGTTTGACATGACAACTTCTCCTCCCCAACACGACGGCCCCAACTGACGGCGGGCGCTCGCAATGGTCGAGACGCCGTCGAGGCATTATATTAGCCCGCTCGAATTGTCGCAATTTCCGGAGTTCACGGCATGCCCAGCGAAGTCGACGCCTATCTTTCGCAGAATTCCTCCGTGTTTGAGGAGCAGCTCTGCGAATTGCTCCGAATTCCTAGTGTGAGCGCCGATAGCCGCCACAAGGGCGATATTCGCGCCGCGGCCCAATGGGTGGCCGGACAGTTCCGCAATTTGGGAATGTCGCCGGAAATCTGCGAAACGGCCGGCCATCCGATCGTTTATGCCGAACATTGCCAAGCGCCCGGCGCGCCGACCGTGCTCGTGTACGGGCATTACGACGTGCAGCCGCCCGACCCGCTCGACCTGTGGGAAACGCCCCCCTTTGAGCCGACGCGCCGCAACGGCAATCTCTATGCGCGCGGCGCGACTGACGACAAAGGGCAAATGTTCACGCACGTGAAAAGTGCGGAAGCTTGGCTCAAGACGGTCGGCAAGCTGCCGGTGAATTTGAAGTTCCTCATCGAAGGTGAAGAGGAAGTCGGCAGCGCACATCTCGACGACTTCATCGCGACCAATCGCGAGAAGCTCAAGGCCGACGTCTGCGTGATCAGCGACACCTCGCAATTTGGGCCCGGCTTGCCGGCCATCACCTACGGCCTGCGCGGCATCAGCTACTTTGAACTCAAGCTGCAGGGGCCGGATCGTGACCTGCACTCCGGCGTGTTCGGCGGAGCGGCGGTGAATCCGGCCGGTGCGCTGGTGAAAATGCTGGCCGCCTTGGTCGACGGCGACGGCCGCGTGCAAGTGCCGGGCTTCTACGACGACGTGCTGCCGCTCACGGAGCGCGAACGGAAAGAATTTGCCGCACTGCCGTACGACGAGGCCGAGTTTAAGAAGTCGATCGGCGTCGCGGAGCTGAACGGCGAAAAGGGCTTTACGAACATCGAGCGCCGTTGGGCACGGCCGACTTGCGATATCAACGGGCTCACGTCCGGCTACCAAGGGGAAGGGGCCAAGACGGTGCTGCCGGCCAAGGCCTCGGCGAAGTTCAGCTTTCGTTTGGTGCCGAATCAGGAGCCCGACAAGCTCAAGACGGCGCTGGAAGCGATGCTCAAGAAGCTCTGTCCGGTCGGCATTCAGATGGAACTCATCAGCTACCACGGTGCGCCGGGCGTGGTGGTGCCGCTGGAGAGCCCGTACGTGGCCGCGGCGGTCGAGGCGGTCGCGCATGGTTTTGGTCGCAAGCCGGTATTCATTCGCGAAGGGGGAAGCATCCCCGTCGTCTCGACCTTCCACGAATTGTTGGGAGTCGATACCTTGCTACTAGGCTGGGGCCTGAACGACGACAACACGCACAGCCCCAACGAAAAGTTCTGCCTCGCCGATTTTCACCGCGGCATTAAAGCCTCGGCCGCGCTCTGGGAACAGCTAGGCAAACTTAAGAAGTAACGAATTCTCACGCCGAAATAGAACCATGCTCGATCGCAAATTCATCGTAGAAAACGCCGCACTCGTTAAAGAGAACTGCGCCCGTCGCAATTCCAAGGCCGACATCGATCGGTTCGTCGAATTGGAAATGCAGCGTCGTCAGATGCAGCAGCAGGTCGACGAGCTGAACCGTCAGGCCAATGAAACGTCGAAGCTCATCGGCAAGGCGAAAACTCCGGAAGAGCGCGAAGCGCTGAAGACCCAGGGGCGCGAACTGCGCGACCAATGCACGGCGGCCGGTGAAAAGCTGACGGCGCTCGAAGGGGATATCGACGCCGTGCAGCGGACGATTCCGAACATGTCGCACCCGCAGGCGCCGATCGGCGGCGACGATCAAGCCAACCTCGAAGTGAAGAAGGGAAAGCACGCCCCGCCGAAGTTCGATTTCAAGCCGCTTGATCATGTGGAACTCGGCGAGAAGCTGAACCTCATCGACTTTGAAGCCGGCGCGAAGACGACGGGCCACGGATTTTACTTCCTCAAGAACGACGCCGTGCTCTTGGAACTCGCACTCCAGCAATACGCGATCCACTTACTGATGGGCGAAGGCTTCACGCCGACCATCACGCCCGACCTGGCGCGTAACGAAGTCTTGCACGGCACCGGCTACATCCCGCGCGGGCCCGAGACGCAGATCTACAGCATCGCCGAGAGCGACTTGAGCCTCGTCGCCACGGCCGAGATTACGCTCGGCGGCTATCTGGCCGACACGATCCAAGAAGAAGACGTGTTCCCGATCAAGATGTGCGGCATCAGCCACTGCTACCGCACCGAAGCGGGAGCCGGCGGTCGGGCCTCGCGCGGCCTGTATCGCGTGCATCAGTTTACGAAGGTCGAGATGTTCGCGTTCACGCTCCCCGACCAGAGCGACGCGATGCTCGAATACTTCTGCGATCTCGAATGCCGGATCTTCGACGGCTTGGGCATCGCTTATCGCGTCGTCGATACGGCGACCGGCGACCTCGGCGGGCCCGCCTATCGCAAATACGATCTCGAAGCCTGGATGCCGGGCCGCGGCAACGGCGGCGAATACGGCGAAGTGACGAGCACGAGCAACTGCACGGATTACCAAGCTCGGCGTCTCGGCATTCGCTATCGCAAGAAAGGCGAGAAGGGGACGCATTTCGCCCACACGCTCAACGGCACCGCCGTGGCGCTGAGCCGGGCCATCATCGCCGTGCTGGAAAATTACCAACAAGCCGACGGCACGATCGTCGTGCCCGAAGTGTTGCGTAAGTACATGGGCAAAGACCGCATCGGCTAACGTTCGCCCACTTGCCTTGTAACATCGGCCCGTAACATTCGCTCTCCCGCGGCGCTGTAATGGATCATTGCCCGCGCAATATCCATTACCCGCTTCGTGTCATATTCGGGAGAGTTTTATGCTGTATCACTACTTGTTGTTCGTCGTTCTTTGCGCCAGCGTCTGTCTGACGGTCGGCGCCTATTTTCTCATCCGGCATCCGCGGTTGGTCGAGCGCTACGCCAAGTGGTTCGGCTCGCTCAATTGGAGTGCCCACACGACTTTCGCGGTGACGTTCGGCTTGCTCGCGCTCGTCGAACTATTCGGTCGCGATTGGATGGGCGCCTTCACATTCGGCGGCGTGGCGGGCGTCTACGCTTATTTTGCCGTGTTCACCAAGGCAAACCCGCCGGCAAAGCTCGGCGAACCCACGTAGCTCGAAAACGGTTGCCGCGCAACAAATCGCCGAATCTCCTAGGGCCTTGAGCAACATTCGCTCAAGGCCTTTTTCGTTGGATACGCCCTGTAACACTCGCGGTCCGTTTCCGCTGGAGAGTTGCATAAGACATCCGGTTCGACGCGCCGTCGAACGCAACCCTTCGCTCCGCGAGAAATTCCCATGCGATGCTTCGCACTTTTGGTCGGTCTCACGCTTCTATTCACAACCGGCTGCGGCTCGTCGTCGAAAGCGGTCGATTCCGCTTCGGCCGCCCCTTCGGCCGCTTGTGAAGTTCGGCTGTTGAAAGACGGCCAAGTCGTTCTCGAATACCGTACCAACGGCGCCGGCAACGCCGCGGTTCAAATTGACGACGACATGTCGCTTTTTCTCAACAGTCCCGACGCCGATCATTCGCTCGTTCTCAACGTCAATCGACCGCAGGTCGGCACGTTTCCCTTCGGCGACGATACGGTTCCCGGCAATGCGTCGCTGACGTTGGTGAGCGTCTCGCAAAGCAACGTGCGTCCTGAAGCCGGCGAAGTGAAGTTCACGCAACTTACAAGCACCCGTTGCTCCGGCAACTTCCAAACCTCGGCCAAGGTTCCCTTTGACGAACATGCGTACGTGCTCGAAGGCTCGTTCACGAATTTTCCGGTCCACAAACAATAGTTCACGCAACTCGCTCTCCGTAAGCATTCACCCTTTCGCAAATCTTCCCCACAAAGGAATCCAACCCATGTCGCATCAACTCATCACGCTCCTGATCTCCGTAAGCATCGGCGCCGCCATCGGCATCTACCTCCGCGTCTTTCACAAGGAGCGCTGCCAAAGCTACGGCCAGTGGACGCTTAGTCTGTCGTGGAAGTTTTACGCGGCGGAAACGGTGTTCTTCGGCCTGCTCACCGTGCCGCAAATCCTCAACGGCGACATGCTCTACGCCGGACTAACGGCCGGCTTGGCAGGCGTGTGTGCTTGGGTGGCATACACGCAACGCCTCAAGCAAACGACGCCGCCGGCCGGCAACGCCTAGCGCCTCCTCAGACACGTCGGCCTTACGCCTCGACACTTGCTCCCGGACGCGGTACGCCGTCACGGCGCTCAAACTCATCCGCCATCGGCACTTAGCGTCGATTGACGCTCTCGGGCAGCCCCTGTACGATAAGGGGCTTCTCCGGCGTGCACGGTCCGCGCCTGGAGAGTTTCTCCCGATTGACCGAATACCCCATGAACGCCGGACGCCCCGCAGCCTCGAATCTTTGGCCGTCGCCAATAGGTCGATCGCTCGGCGGACTTTTGCCGGTGTGCTTAGTTTTACAGGAGTGAGTGCGTGTCTTCTGAACTCGTGAAGCAGTTGATCGAAGCCGGTGTCCATTTCGGCCACCGTGCCAGCCGTTGGAATCCGAAGATGCGGCCCTATATCTACGGGCGCCGCAACCTGATCCACATCATCGACGTCCGCGAAACCATTCGCGGCCTTATCCGTGCCCGCAAGTACCTCACGCAGGTCGCTTCGCAAGGGAGCCTCATTCAATTCGTCGGCACCAAGAAGCAAGCCGCCGAAACGGTCGAACGCGAAGGCGCTCGCTGCGGCATGCCGTTTGTGAACGAGCGTTGGTTGGGCGGCACGCTCACCAACTTCCGCACGATCCGCAGCCGCTTGGTGCGCTTGGAAGAACTCGAAAAGATCAAGAACGGCGAAATCTTCAATCAATACTCGAAGAAGGCGCAATCGGCGTTGAACCGTGAATATCGCAAGATGTTCCGCAATCTCAACGGCATGCGCACCATGACCCGCCTGCCGGAGTGCATGGTGATCATCGATCCGAAGAAGGAAAAGAACGCGGTGATGGAAGCCCGGAAGATGGGCGTCGTCACCGTGGCTCTCATCGACACCGACAGCGATCCGGACATGGTGGATCTGCCGATTCCGGGCAACGACGACAGCATCCGTTCGATCGAATTGGTCGTCAACCAATTGGCTTCGGCCGTGATCGAAGGGAAGGCCAACACGTCGGACGCGGGCGGCACCGGCACCCGGGCCTACACGAGCCCGGAAACCCCGGACAAGGACTAACGTCGCACGGTACGCAGCATTGCATCGCGCTCGGCATCACATCGCGCTCGGCGCGAACCTCCTCACCTTCCCCTCGCCCCTTGCGGGAGAGGGGCCAGGGGTGAGGGGTGAAGGGGTCAGTAGAAAATCGTAAAACGCCGAGGGTTCGCCGGGTCCTAAGACTCGCGAACTCGGCAATCGGTAGAGCGCCCGGCGGCATCGCAGCTGATGCCGACCGGGCGGTTCTCAATCTTCAAGTCAAAAAATTAGCAGCGTATTAGCGGGAGACGAACGAGATGGCGGAAATTACAGCAGCCCTGGTTATGAAGTTGCGCGAAGAAACCGGGCAACCGATGATGGATTGCAAAGCGGCGCTCGTAGAAGCCGGCGGCGACAAAGACGCGGCGGCCAAAATTCTCCGTGAGAAGGGGAAGAAGCTCGAAGGCGTGCGCCTGGGCCGCGACACCGAATTCGGCCGCATCGGCGCTTATAGCGACGACAAGGCCGGCGCCATCGTCGAAATCCTCTGCGAAAGCGCTCCGGTGGCCAACGGTCCCGACGTGCGTCAATTCGCCGAAGATTGTGCGAAGGCGCTTGCGATGGCCAAGAGCGACATCACCGACGGCGAAACGCTGTTGAAGGAAAAGTCGCCGAGCAAGCCCCAAACCTTGGGCGAGCAAAAAGACGACATGTTCAATCGCCTCCGCGAAGTCTTCAAGATCGGCCGGCTCGTGAAGTACGCCGGCACGACGGTCGGCTACGTGCACGCCACGGGCGATCTCGGTTCGCTCGTCGCCTTCGAAGGGGGCGACGTCGCCACCGCGAAGGACATCGCCATGCACATCGTGGCGTCGAGCCCGTTGGCCGTAAACAAGGAAGACCTGCCGGCGGCCGAAGTCGAAAAGGAACGAACGTTCCTCACCGAACAAGCCCGCAAGGAAGGCAAGCCCGAGAACATCATTCAAAAGATGATCGAAGGGCGCATGAAGAACTTCTACTCGGCGCGCGTTCTCACGGAACAGCCGTTTGTGAAAGATCAGGAACAGACCATCGCCGCTTTGCTCAAGAGCAAGGGGATGAAGGTTACGAACTTCGTCAACTGGAAGCTCGGCAAGGGCTAAGCCCGCGCAGCTTCCCAGGAACGAAATAGCTCGGGATTAACAAGGAAACGCAAATGGGTACCGCTTCCCCGCGTCGCGTACTGCTGAAACTCTCCGGCGAAAGCTTTTGCCACGCCGGAGAGCGCGGCATCAGCATGGATATGACCATGCACACGGCGCGGCAAATCGCGCAAGCGCAGAAGAGCGGCGCCCAAATGGCCATCGTCACCGGCGGCGGCAATATCCTGCGCGGTGCGCAGTTTAAGAGCATCGCCGGCGAAGGCATTCACGAAGCGACGGCCCACCAAATGGGCATGCTCGCAACCGTGATCAACGGCCTCGCCTTGCAAGACGCCTTGGAATCGCTCGGCTGCGCCGTGCGGCTCATGACGGCCATCAAGATGGAACCGCTTGCCGAGCCGTACATCCGTCGCCGAGCCCGGCGTCACTTGGAAAAGAATCGCATCGTCATTCTGGCTTGCGGCACCGGCAACCCTTACGTGACGACCGACACCGCCGCCGCACAACGGGCTTTGGAAATCGAAGCCCAGGTGCTGCTCAAGGCCACGAAGGTCGACGGCGTCTACAGCGAAGACCCCGAAAAGAACCCGCACGCCATGCTCTACAGCGAGCTGACGTATTCGTCCGTGCTCGAGCAAAAGCTGCGCGTGATGGACCCGACCGCGATCACGCAATGCATGGAACACGAGATGCCGATCTTGGTGTTCAACTATCGTAAAGACGGCAACATCGAGCGCGCCGTGCAAGGCGATCGGCTCGGCACGATCATCAGCAGTCGGGCCGTCGTGAAGGTCTAGCCGAAAAGATCAAGCGGGCAATTCGAACCGGCACCGTAATTATCGACAACCGTAGTTAGCAGAGACATCGTCATGAGCGCCGACGAAATCTTGATGGACGTGGAAGAGCGAATGGAAAAGGCCTTGAGCGTGCTGAAGCACGCGCTCACGGGCATCCGCACCGGTCGGGCCAACCCCGGCTTGGTCGACTCGCTCCGCGTGGAAGTGTACGGTTCGCAGACGCCGATCAAGCAGCTCGCCTCGATTGGTGCGCCGGAGCCGCAACAAATCGTCATTCGTCCGTTCGATCCGAGCACGATCAAGGATATTGAAAAGGCGATCATCGCCAGCGGGCTCGGTTTCAATCCGCAGAGCGACGGCCGGATGATTCGCATCAACGTGCCCGCCCTTTCGACGGAAACGCGTCGCAAGCTCGTGGCGCGCATCAAAGAGCTGACCGAAGAAGCGAAGGTTGCCGTGCGCAACGTTCGTCGCGACGGCAACAAGGCCGCCGAGCAAGCCGAGAAAGATAAGATTCTCTCGGAAGACGATCGCGATTCGACGAAGGAAGAAATTCAAGAGTTGACCAAGACCTACGAAGAGAAGGCCACCTCGATGGCGCGCGCCAAAGAGACCGAGGTCATGGAAGAGTAGGGTTGCCTGGAATTTCCTCGGACCTCGGAGCCGTGAGCGTGATGCGCGATGTTCGACAAGAATCACGCCGTGAGTTTCTGGCCGCAGCCGGCGGGCGAACTCTTGCGATGGGAGGCTTCCTAATGGCCGCCGATCTTGCTCAGGGTGCGGCCGAGAAGCCTGCTCCTACCGCGGCCGAATTGGTGCGCGGCTCGCAGCTTCTCGTTATCGCGCACCGCGGGCTTTCGAGCCGCTTCCCCGAAAATACCTTGCCCGCCTTTACCGAGGCGATCAAGCACGCTCCGGACTTCGTGGAGCTCGACTATCGTCATTCGTCGGACGGCAAGCCGATCGTCATTCACGATGCCAAGCTCGACCGCACGACGAACTCGGTAAGCACGTTCGGCGCGAAGGAAATTGTGATCGGCGCCAAGAGCGCCGCCGAACTCCGGCCGCTCGACGCCGGAACCTGGTTCGATGCGAAATTTGCCGGCACGTATTTGCCGACGCTCGAAGAATCGCTCGACGCTATCCTGGCCGGCTCCTGCTGCATGGTCGAACGGAAAGACGGCGATGCCGCGACGCTCGTCGAACTATTGCATCGGAAGAAGGTTGCGAGCCGGTGCATCGTGCAAGCGTTCGATTGGGCTTTTATCGCCGACGTGCGCAAGCTCGATCCGACGATCGTCACCGGCTTGCTCGGCAAGGAGGCGCTCGATGCCGCCAAGATCGCGGCGGCCCGCGAGATCGGCAGCGAGGTCGTCGGTTGGCGCTACACCGATTTGAATGCCGAGTCGATCGCCGCCGCGCGTGCCGCAGGGTTGAAAGTATGGGCCTACACGGTTGATAAGCCCGACGAAGCTCGCAAACTCGCAGCGGCCGGACTCGACGGACTGATCACCAATCGCTGCGACGAAGCGCGTTCCTGGCTGGCACAATAGCCGAAAGTCGACAGGTGGCTGGGGCAGAACAATTTGATGCCCTAGTGTCGAGCGTCCGTCCATTTAGCTGGGACTTCGCCTTTCGGCTTCAGCACCAGCCACCCGCTAGGTCTGGCAGTGCCGGCACACCCTCGTGGCCGTGCTCGCAAGCGCCAAGCGAGCTTGACCCGTTTTCCGGCCCCGTCCTATACTCCCCCGCCTCACGAAGCCGGCGGAGCTCCGTCGCCGTGGGGTTATTAGTATTCTCAGCGCGGCATGATGCCGGCGCTACGGTTAAGGGAGGAACCGCCATGTCTCGAACAAGCGTACGGAATTCGTGGAAGAGCTTGCAGCCCTGGCAACGACACGCGATCACGTTCACGTTGGTCGTCGTCGTGATCGTGGTTTGCGTCGTCGTGCGGCAAGCGACCGGCCCCGGTGAGGCGACTGCGCAAGCTCCGGCGGCCGCGCCTCCCGGCAACCTCCCGGCCGCTCCCGATGCGGCGCCCGCCGCGCCGAGCAACGTCGCGGCGATCGTCAACGACGTGCGCATCATGCGCGAGGAGTTGGCCCAACAATGCTTGTGGCACTTCGGCGAAGGGGTGCTCGACGGGCTCGTTAATCGGGCGCTCATCGCCGATTTCTGCGCGAAGCACAACATCGTCGTCTCGCGCCAACAGGTCGACGAAGAAATCGATCGCATGGCCGAACGCTTCGCCATTCCCAAGGCTGAATGGCTGAAGATGCTCGAAAGCGAGCGCGGAATTTCGCCGGAACAATACGCCAACGACATCATTTGGCCGACCGTCGCCCTGAAGTTGATCGCCGCGGCGCAGATTCAACCGACACAAGAAGAAATCGCTCAAGCGTACGAAACGCAATTCGGACCGGCCGTGCAGTGCCGATTGATCGCCTTCAACGACCTGCCGACCGCCGAGAAGGTGCGGGCTCAGGCCACGGCCGTGCCGGACGACTTCGGCAACCTCGCCAAGCGTTACTCGGTCGACGTGAATAGCGCCAGTGCTAAGGGGCTGATTCAGCCGATTCGCAAACACATGGGAGATCCGGCCCTGGAAAAGGTCGCCTTCGCATTGCCGAAGGATGCGATCTCGGAAATTTTCCCGGTGGGCCAGCAATACGTGATCTTGAAATGCGAGCATCAACTGCCGGGCCGCCCGGTGCCGCTCGACGACAAACTCACGCGGGTGTTGTCGGACGCCGTGCGCGACAAGAAGCTCCGGCTCGCCTCGACCGAAGTGTTTGCCCACATCAAGGCCCAGTCGCAAGTCGACGTGGTATTCGAAGACGCTCAACGTCGGGCGCAAGAGCCGACCGTCGCGGCCCGCGTCAACGGCCGCATCTTGTCGACCTCGCAACTCGCCGACGAGTGCGTCAATCGCCACGGCAAGGAAATTCTCGACGCGATGATCGGTCGCGCCATCCTGCAGCATGCGTTGCAGCAGGCGAACTTGGAAGTCACGCAGGCAGATCTCGATCAAGAAATCGCCCGTGCCGCCTTGGCCATGGGAAAGACGAAAACGCCCGGCGGGAACGATCCCGACGTCGAAGGGTGGATCAAAGAAATCACGCAAACTCAGAAGATTCCGTTTGATCAATATGTCTACGACACCGTTTGGCCGAGCGTCGCGCTGAAGAAGCTCGTGGCGTCGGGTGTGAACGTGACGGAAGAAGACCTACAAAAGGGCTTCGAGGCCAATTACGGTCCGCGCGTCAAATGTCGGGCCATCGTGCACAACCAGATGCGGAAGGCGCAAGAAGTTTGGCAAATGGCTCGCGACAACCCGACCGCCGACCATTTCGGGATGCTCGCCGAACAATACTCGATCGATAACGTCAGCCGGGCGCTGCGCGGCGAAGTGCCGCCGATCCAACGCCACGGCGGTCAGCCGTTGCTGGAGAAAGAGGCCTTTGCGCTGAAGCCGGGGGAAATGTCGGGCATCATTCAAGTCGACGACACGTTCGTCATTCTCTTCTGCGAGGCGTATACCAAGCCCCGCCCGATCGAGTTTGCCGAAGTGCGCGACCTGATCTACTCGGACGTGCATGAAAAGAAGACGCGTCAGGCGATGTCGCGCGAGTACGCTCGACTGCAAGAGACGGCGCGGATCGACAATTTCGTTTCCGGCAAGGTGCAATCGCCTACGTTGGGCAAAAGCATCGAGCAAGCCGCGACCGGCGCCGGCGGCAATGCCGTACAAGCCGGATTCGAGGCTCCCGTCGGAAATCGTTGAGCGAATCGTTCGCGCGATGTGAAAGAATTTTGCGATGCTCGCCCCTGAACCCGGGGGCGAGCATTTTTTTTTGCCCCTTGCGCCCTTGCCGAACGGGCGGGGCAACCGTCAATGTTACGGAAGACCGAGACGACGCATTCTGCCGGAGGACGTCCGACGCATGGACTTTCCGTACTATCCGATCAACGACTTCGGTCCCTTGATGAAGGGGATGGTGATCGGCGGCGTCGGCATCGTGCATGTGTTTCTCGCGCAGTTTGCGATCGGCGGCGGAATTCTTCTCTGCGTGTTTCAATGGCTCGCGATGACCGGCCGGAGCAAGCTCGCGCGCGAGTTCGTCGACGGCTATTTTCGCTGGCTGGTGCTTATTAGCTTCGTGCTCGGCGCATTGACCGGCGTGGCGATTTGGCTCACGACGATTCAGATCAGTCCGCGAACCATCGGCCTGATGGTCCAAGAGTTCCACTGGCTTTGGGCCACGGAATGGACGTTCTTCTGCCTCGAGGTCGGTTCCGGATATGCGTTCTATCGCTACGGTCCGAGGCTCCCCGACCGCACCCGGCTCGGGTTGCTGATGTCGTATTCATTTGCCTCGTGGATGAGCCTGTTCTGGATCAACGGCATTCTCTCGTGGCAGTTGACGCCCGCCCAATGGCTCGAAGACCACACGGTTTGGAGCGGCTTCTTCAATCCGTCGTTTTGGCCGTCGTTGATCTTTCGCACGATCACGGCTCTGGCCGAGGCAGGCTTGTTTGCCTGCTTGGTGATCAACTTGGTGAAGGCTTGGACGCGCGCGGAGAAGAAAGAGATGCTGCATCGCGCGTTCTACTTCTTGGCGCCGATGGCCGCCATGCCGCTGGTCGGCTTCTGGTACTTTGCCGTGGTGCCGGACGATAGCCGACGTTGGGTCATGGGCGAGAGCGTGGCGATGACGATGTTCATGATGCTCGGCGTCGGCACGTCGTTGCTCATCGGCTGCTACGCGGTGTTCATGATTTTCAATCGTCGCAACTTCATCAGCGCAATGACTTCGCTCCTGCTCATTGCGCTGGCCATGGGGGCGACGGCCGGCGGCGAGTTTGTGCGCGAAGGTATGCGGAAGCCCTACACGGTGCGCAACGTCCTCTATTGCAACTCCGTGACGGAAGAAGAGATCGCGCGATTGCGCATTGAAGGGTGCGCGATTCACGATCCCTATCCCTTGAAGGATGCCGCCGAGATTCCGACGGAACAACTACGGCTCGGAGCCAAGGTGTACCGTCTGCAATGTTCGATCTGCCACACCGTCGACGGGGCCAACGGCATCCTCGGCCTGACGCGCACTTGGACCCCCGGCCAGATGCGCCTGAACATCGCACAGCTGCAGCGGACGAAGCCGTTTATGCCGCCGTTCGCCGGCACGGCGCAAGAACTGGAAGCGCTCGTACAATGGCTCGCTTGGCGCGAGGCGGAAAGCCCGGCAACTTGGGAAACGTCGGATCGGCCCGAGGTTTTGCGGCAGATCCAAGCCCATCTCGACGAAGTCGGCACGGTTTCCGGTCTCGAGCTGATGCATAACAAGTTAGGGGACGGAAAGTCCGCAAAGGCCGCGCAGTCTCAACCCTAGGGTCGGCATGTATCCGTTCGATTACCCGACGCAGACCGTGTTTTACTTGGTGCTCTATGGAGCAACCCTGGTGCTGCACGTCTTGCCGATGAACTACGTCTTGGCCGGTTCCACGTATTTGGCCTTCCTCGGAGTTTGGGAAGCGCTGCGCGGCCCGGCACTTGCGCAGCGGCCGATCGTGGAGGTGCTGCGCGATTGGATGCCGTTTGCCTTGGGCGTGACCATCACGGCGGCCGTCGCTCCGCTGTTGTTTCTGCAGATTCTCTATCAACGCCCGTTCTACACCGCCAACCTGTTGCTGTTTCACCGTTGGATGGCGATCCTGCCGGTGCTGATCGCGGCGTTCTATCTGCTCTACCTGCAGAAGAGCAAACGCTGGCATCACTTTTCCGCCTGGGTACGGGCCGTGGTTTCGGTGGGCATTTTGTGCTGCTTTGCGTTCGTTGCTTGGTCGTTTACCGAGAACCATCTGCTCAGTACGCGCGGTCAAGAAGTTTGGACGGAAGTGTACGGCTCGAACCGCTGGTTCTATCGCGATCCGGAACTGATGCCGCGGTTGACCGTGTGGTACGTCGGCGCTTTTCCGGTGTTGGCCGCTGCCCTGATCGCGCAGTTTTGGTCGACGGGCTTCGTGCGCCGTGACGAAAACGCGGCGCCGGACCCCGTCACGGATCCGGCGATTCGCACGCTTGCGGTTCTCGCGCTCGGAGGATTGGTTGCGTCGGTATTCGCCGGCGGCGGCTACTTCGTATTCCTTGAGGAGCCGATTCGGCAACGTCTCACGGCACGCGACGTTTGGCCGTACCTCGCCGGGGCAACGCTGGGAATCATCGTGCAGGCAGTAATTTGGCGCCGGGTGTGGCAGCGCGCCTGGATCGACGGACGGACGCTCACCTTCTTGTGCTTGGCGGTCGTTGGAGCGGTAGGCTCGGCAACGGCACTCCGCGAGGCTAGGCGAACCTCCACGATCGATCTCAATCAATACGCGTCGATGCACGTCACGGCGTCGATCGTGGGCGGGTTGGGGACTTTCCTCTTGTTTCTCTTCGTTTGTACGGGCGCCTTGATCGCCGTCGTCGTGGCCGTCCGCCGCGGACTGATTGCCGGCAGTCAGCCGCCTATCGAGTAAGGGGCGGAATTTTCAGGTACTTGAACTGGCCGCGCTCGCGAACTTCCGAGGCGTGTCGTGTTTCCCAATTGAGGACAAAACGTGTAATCTAGAAGATTACGCGACTTGCTCGGCGACCCACGCCGCAAGGCGTTAGCCACCCCCACAGCGTTAGCCGATTTCGAGACAATGAATACGCCCAACGACCCCACGATGTCCGGCCCTGCCGGCGAGCCGTTCAAGATCACGCCTGCCGAACGCATGAGTCGGTTGCCGGCGTATCTCTTCGCACGTATCAACAGCGTGCTTTACCAAAAGCGCCGAGCCGGCGAAGACGTCATCGATTTGGGGATGGGGAATCCGTCGGAACCGCCGCACGAATTGGTAATCGAGAAGCTCGTCGAAGCGGCCCGCGATCCGCGTAACCACGGCTACAGCCAATCGATCGGTATATTGAACCTACGACGCGAAGTTGCCGGCAAGTACCTACGCAAGTACGGCGTGCGCATCGACCCGGAAAAGGAAGTGGTCGTCTGCCTCGGCTCGAAAGAAGGCTTCAGCCACATGTGCTTGGCCTTGATGGGACCCGGCGACACGGCGATTGTGCCGGCGCCGTACTTCCCGGCGCACGTATTTGCGGTCGCCTTGGCCTCGGGCAATTGCATTACGCTGGAAGTCGCCGATAGCGAGAAGTTCCTATCGAACATCGCTTACACGTGCCAACACCTGCATCCCCGGCCGAAGTTGCTGATCGTCAACTATCCGCACAACCCGAGCGGTGTGACGGTCGATCCGCAGTTTTTCGTGGAAATTGTGAAGCTCGCCAAGCGTTACGGATTCATGGTCATTAGCGATTCGGCCTACGCCGACGTGTCGTTCGACGGCTACGTTCCGCCAAGCTTCTTAGCCGCGCCCGGCGCCATCGACGTCGGCGTCGAATTCACGACGATGAGCAAAGGCTACAACATGGCCGGCTGGCGTGTCGGCTACGCCTGCGGCAATGCCGAAATGCTCAAGGCCCTGGCGACGATCAAGGCCTACTACGATTACGGCATGTTCCAAGCGATTCAGATCGCGGCGATCATGGCGCTGCGCAACACGGAAGCCGCCGTCGAATCGCAAGCAAAGCTTTACCAACGGCGCCGCGACGTCATGGTCGACGGACTACGCCGCATGGGATGGACCGTGCCCGTGCCGCGGGCCGGCATGTTCGTGTGGGCGAAGATTCCGGAACAGTACTTGGCGAAGATGGATACGTTGCAGTTCGCCATGAAGCTGTTGGAGGAAGGGGGGGTCGCGGCCAGCCCCGGCACCGGTTTTGGTCCTGCTGGCGAAGGCTATTTGCGTATGGCTTTGGTGGAAAACGAAAGCCGACTAAAGCAAGCGTTGAGGCAGATTGCCCGCTGCTTAGGAACCGACGGTAAAGGCTCGCCTATTACCGTGTCGGACGAGTCGCCGAATGATTCGTCGCCCGAAGAATCCTCGACGCCGACCGCCGGTTCATAACCGGCTTTAAGAAAATCGTCGGATGTTTCCGCGATTGGCGGATTCCGCAACTTTCGCCGTGTCACGAGCGTCTTCCGCCGCTATGCGAACGCAGGCTGGAACGATATAATCTGCGGAATTCGTCGCAGCCGAAGGGGTCGATAGGGTGCCGCGGTTCGCCGCGATGCCCGCATGCTCGATCCGAGCGCAATAAAAAAGGAGGGCCTTTGCTCGCCGGGGCAAAGACCCTCCCAAGGCTGCCCGAAAACAGTTTTACCTGCGTCCGGAGACCCACAGCCGTACCATTTGCTATCGGTCTCGGAGTCAGGCGACTTTAGGTATCCGGCCGGGAGACGTGCGGGAACTTCGTTCGTTTTCGGCAAGTGACGGAATAAACGTCGCGGGCGGAACGTACAAGTGAAACGTTCGAAACGATCCGTCGATTCAGTCCGTTTTGTATTGCGGTGGCAATCCGCACATTTGGAAAAAACTCACGGCGAGGGAAGCTCAAGAAATGCCTCAAGCGGCCAAACTGGCGTTGGAAGACGGCACTGTTTTCACCGGCACTTCGATCGGCGCCGACGGTGAAGTCGACGGCGAAGTCTGCTTCAATACGTCGATGACCGGTTATCAAGAGATTCTGACCGACCCGAGCTATCGAGGGCAGATCGTCACGATGACCTATCCGCAAATCGGCAACTACGGCGTGAATGCGGAAGACGTCGAGAGTCAGAAGCCGCACTTGGCGGGCTTCGTCGTTCGCGAATTGAGCAATCGCGTCAGCAATTTTCGCGCGGATGGCGACCTCGGCGACTATTTGCGCCGCTACAACGTCGTCGGAATTGAAGGGATCGATACGCGAGCCTTGGTTCGCAAGTTGCGAATCACCGGTGCGCTGAAGGGGGTGCTGTCGACCGTCGACTTGGACGATCGAAGCCTCGTCGCCAAGGCAAAGTCATCGCCAGGTTTGGTCGGGCGCGATCTTGTGCGCGAAGTGATGCCCTCGCAGCCGCGCGAATGGCAAGAAAACTTGAATCATTGGATGAAGCTGGAAAAAGATCAGCCGGCGTCGGATGATGCCGGCAAGCCGCATGTCGTGGCGCTCGACTACGGCATGAAGTGGAACATTCCGCGATATCTCCGCGACCGGAATTTCCGCGTCACCATACTTCCCGGCACTGCGACGAGCGGCGACATCCTCGCCGCGAATCCCGACGGCGTGTTTCTTTCCAACGGTCCCGGCGACCCGGAACCGCTCAACTACGCGATTCAGGCGATCCAGGGCGTGTTGGGAAAGAAACCGGTTTTCGGTATTTGCCTGGGGCATCAACTGCTGTCGCTCGCCTGCGGCGCGAAGACATTTAAGCTCAAGTTCGGTCACCGGGGCGCGAATCAGCCCGTGATGAACCATGAAACGGGAATCGTCGAGATCACCTCGCAGAATCACGGCTTCGCCGTCGACGAAGCGTCGCTTCCGAGTGATCTAGAAGTGACGCACCGCAATCTCAACGACAATACGATCGAAGGGGTGCGTCACAAGACGCTGCAAGCGTTTTCGGTGCAGTACCATCCCGAAGCCTCGGCGGGCCCTCATGACAGCAGCTACCTCTTTGATCGGTTTCGCGAACTGATCGGAAAGTAGGCGCAGATTTCCTGAGCAACACGGAGCGCATGCTAGCGTCCGCGCTGCGCCAGAAGCACGGCCAACACATCCATGAGCGACACCGCCAGCTTGGGGTTGCGCGAATTGCCGTTCTCCGTGCAATCGAGCCATTTTTGCAAGGCATGTCGGCAATAGGCCTCGCGCGACTCCTCGGCCAAACTTGGCGACAGTCGTCCGATCACCTTCGGCCAGAGCTGTTGCAATTGTTCGATCGCCGAATTTTTGCCGGCGATGGCTTCGAAGACGACGTCGTCGAGTTCTTCCAAGCGTTCCATCACGGCCGGATCGCCGAGTTGCAGCGTCGTCGCCGGCGAATCGCGGAGTTCGTCCGTCCCCTGGGCGCCGCCACGAGCTGCGGCCGGCTCCCGATGAGCGCCGTCGCTGCGTAAGACGTGTGGCAATTCCTGAGGAGCGACGACCTTTCGCCGCCGTCGGCCGCGTTCATTCTTCATGCGGGGGTTCCTAAGATTTTTCGTTGTTCTTGCGCGGGCGATGTCGCGCGAGGTCGCGCTTCACCGCTTCGAATTGGCTCAAGACGTCGTCGATTTGTCGATCGTCGTTCGGCGGCGGAGCAGGAGGGGGCGGCGTATATTGCGATACGTGCGCGGCGGCGGGCGAATGGGCTTCTTGAGATTCGGAGCCCGGCTTTTGTTGAAAAGAACGACGTAGCGACCGCAACTCGGTCAGCCATTCCAGCCGTTCGTCCGTATAGCGGCGATTGTCGTCGTCGCGTTGTTTGACGAGTTCAGTCTCGCGCTGCTTGAGCCTGCGTACCTCGGCCGCCAAGCGATCGCGATCTTCTTGGGCCGTAGTAATGCGATGTTGTAGTTCCGCGAGACCGGCGGCGTCGATGCGCGAAGGCTCACGCCGCATGCGTTCGATTTCCGAATGTGCCGAGGCCAGTTCGGCTCGCGTCTCCGAAAGTTCGACGGCCACGTCGGCGAATTGGCCCACCTTGCGTTGCGACGCTTCCAGTTCGCATTCCAGAATGCGGCGCTCCTGCGAAAGCTGCTCCACGTCGTCGCGCAATCGCCGTAGCTCGCGAACCTGCGGGCCGTCGTGCTGTTCGCGCGTCATCTGCTCGAGGCGCTGCTTCTCCTGACGGATCTCCATCGCGTTGGATTGTGCCGCTTCGACGAGCGAGTCGAGATGCCCCCATTCCTCTTCCAGCGCCGCGCGCTCTTTTGCGAGCGTTTCCGTCCGTTCGAGAAGTTCCCGTTCCCGCTCGTCGAGACGGCCGGCCAACAGTTCGAGCCGCTCGAGTTGCGAAGCCATAAAGGCTTGCAAATCGCGTTGCTTGCGGCGCATCGGTTCCATCGCGGAATCGATTTCGCGCAGCACCGACCGACCTTCGGTCTGGGCGTCGACTGTCATAGGTGTATGTCTAGGTGTGCTTCGGAGGTGGGGCGGGGTGACGTGCGACGCAGCCGCACGCTCGCAGGTGTTACGAGTCGTGAGCATGTGCGCACCGGCCCGACTGGCGTCAGGCCATGCATCCGCCATCGCAAACGTAGGTCGGATTCCGGGACCGGGCAAATCACTTTGTTGCGGCCGCGAGGCGGGACGTACAGACCGAACTTTCGGAAAAATCGGCACGCGCTAACTTGTTGTCACCGCTCGGATTCGAGCCCATGATGGACGGATGCCGGCACTTCGGCCCCTTGCGGAGCGGCGACGATTCGCCATCCTATTCGGAGATCAGGAGGCTGGTTTTTCATCTTTGATTACGGAGGTTGACTCATGCGATTAGGAATTTCCCTCGCCGCCGCGACGTTGGTTGCGGCGAGCATTTTTGGTGCGACGTCGAGCGTCGAAGCCCGCGGCCTGTTTAAGGCGCCGGAAGTAGCGCCGGTGCCCGACACGATGAACGCCGCTCCGCTCGGCTGTGCGGCTCCCGTACCGGCCCCTTGCGTCTGCTGCCCGACGCCTTGCATCAAGTACCGCCATGCATTGCTGCCGCTTTGCAAGCCGTGCTGCGATCCTTGCAAGCCGCCGATCAAGGCGGTGCTGTGCGCGAAGAATCCGTGCACCTGTTGCCCGGTGGAAATTCCGGTCTGCTTGCCGTCGTGCTGTTGCGGCGAACCGAAGGTCACTTGTCGCAAGGCGATCCTGGGCGCCGGCGTGGTGACCTATGACTGGTGCTGCGGCGTTTCGGTGACGGTCCGCTTCGACAAGTGCGGCGACGTGCTTGTGACGTATCGCGGCGCGTAGTCGTGCGACGGTCGCCATGAGCGGCTAGCTAGGTCAAGTTTAAGAGCCCCGGCAACATTGTTCCGGGGCTCTTTTGTTGCGCCCGCAAGTTGCTCGCGGGTCCCGCCCAAGGCATTCGCCGTCGGCGACGCGATCCGCTAGAATTCGGAGGCATCTCGCACTCGCCGCCACGACTCAAACCGCCGCACCGCTCCATGCCTCGCGACAAGCAGCGCCGTCCCGCAAAAGCCAAGTCGAAATTACCGTCGCCGCAAGTCGATCCCCTCACGGTCGTCTGGGTGACGACCATTGCCACGACGCTGATGTGCGAGTTCGGCGCGGCGGCGACCCGGCTTTATGTGTATTTCGTCGATCCGCATGCACGCCTGCTCGGGATGTTTTCCGTCTACCTGCTACTCACGGCGGCGGTGATCGGTATCCTGCTGATTCTTTTGACGCCGGTGGTCGTACGTCGTAAACGCTCCAACCCGCCTGGGGCCTTCATTGCGGCGGCGTACATCGTCGGCGCGCTGCCGTGGCTGGCGATGTTGCTGCAAGGTATGGAGTAACGGTTCTCGTGTCGCAAACCGACTACACGCGTCAAACGCACCACGAGTTTCTCGTCGCGGCCGAGCAGGCGCTCGATGATCCGAAGCTGCAGGCCTCGCTGACGAACCTAGGTGATACGTTGGCCCAGCGCAATCGGGAAGCGTGGGCCGCGTTCCCGCAAAGCGACGCGGTGCGTGAACTGGCCCGGCAGATTAAAGACGAAACGCTCGCGCACCTCGATGAATATCTCGAGGAGTTCGAGGTGAGCGTCCGTCGCCGCGGGGGAGAAGTGCATTATGCCGCCGACGGCGCCGAAGCGTGTACCGCGATCACGGAAATTCTGCGCTCGCGCGGCGTGAAGAAGGTCGTCAAAAGCAAATCGATGACGACTGAGGAAATTCACCTTAACGAAGCTTTGGAAGCGGCCGAGTTCGAGGTTGTAGAAACCGACCTCGGCGAATTTATCGTGCAGCTTTCAAAGCAGCGGCCGTCGCATTTGGTCGCCCCGGCGCTCCACCTGCGGATGCCGGAGATTCATGAATTGCTTTCCGGCGATGCGGGAGAAACGCTGCCGAACACTCCGGAAGATATGGCCTTGTATGCGCGACGACGTCTGCGGGCCGACTTCGCGACCGCCGACGCCGGCATCACCGGCGGCAATTTCGCGATCGCCGATACCGGCTCGATCGTGCTGATTTCGAACGAAGGAAACGCCCGGCTCACCGTCAGCTTGCCGCGGATTCACATTGCCATCGTCGGCATTGAAAAGCTCATTCCAAAATTCGCCGATCTGCCCGTGTTTCTCAAGGTTCTGGCCCGCGCAGCGACCGGGCAGAAAATGTCGGTCTACACTTCCGTCATCAATGGTCCGAAGTTGCCCGATGAACTCGAGGGCCCGGAGGAAATGCACGTCGTACTGCTCGACAACGGGCGGACGCGCATTCTGGAAGGCCCGCTTCGGGAGAGCTTGTTTTGCATCCGCTGCGGCGCCTGCTTGAATGCCTGCCCCATCTATCGCAACATTGGCGGCCACGCTTACGGCGGCGTCTACTCGGGTCCGATCGGCGCGATCATTACGCCCCTTTACGACGGGCTCGTCGCGAATCATCACCTACCACATGCTTCGAGCCTCTGCGGGGCATGCCAAGCGGCGTGTCCGGTGAAGATCGCGATTCCGGAAATGCTGATACGGCTCCGCGATCAACTGCACGCGGAACCGGGGGAACTCGGTTGGGCCGAAGGAAAGGCCTACGGGCTGTGGGCCCGCAGCATGCGCGTGCCGTGGATTTATCGGCTCGGCACCTGGCTGGCGACGCGCACCGTCGGTCGGCTTAGCAAGAACGGCTGGATCCGCAAACTTCCCGGTGCGTTGCACGGTTGGACCAAGTCGCGAGATTTCCCCGCGCCGGCCTCGGAAAGATTCCGTGATTGGTGGAAACGCGAGGGAGAGTTATGAGTCGCGAAACGTTTCTGGCCCGCGTTCGACAAGCCGCCGCCGCCGGGCGCGCCTACCGCGTGCATGTGCAGCCCGGCATCACGGCGGAGATGGGGCGCGCCGCACACGGGGCCGATCTTGTTGTTGAATTCATCGCGGAAGTTACCAAGGCCGGCGGACGGCCGGTCGTCGTGCGAACTCCCGAGGAAGCGAAGCAGCAGCTCGTGGAGCTGTTTCGCTTCTACGAACCTCGGAGCGCCCTCTGCTGGCAACATCCAGTCCTGGAAAAGCTGCAACTAGCCGAGTTTCTGCCGTCGCACGGCGTCGAGCAGATCGATTTCGCCGTGATCGCGCGGCAAGACTTCGATCACCGGCGCGGCACGATTCTCGCCGCCGACATCGGCATCACGTCGGCCGATTGTGCCGTCGCCGAGACCGGTTCGCTCGTCATGGCGCATGGCGCCGGCCTGGAACGCATTGCGAGCCTGCTGCCGCCGGTGTTTGTCGCCGTCGTCGAGCGAGCTCAGATCGTGCCGGACTTATTCGACGTCGTGGCGCATTTCGGCGGCCGGCTTCCCGAAAAGTTGCCGAGCAACATCACTTTCATCACCGGCCCCAGCAAGACGGGCGATATCGAATCGAAGCTCGTCACCGGCGTTCACGGCCCGGGTAAGTGGCACGTTATTGTGATCGATCCGCAATAACGTCGCGGCTATCGCTACTTGAGGCCGTTGCGGTATTTGAGAATGCACCACAGGGCGCGAAAACCGTCGCGCCACGTGATCTTTTTCCCTTCCGCATACGTGCGGCCGCGATAGCTGATGGCCCGTTCGTAGATGCGAATTCCCGGAATGCTCGCCGCTTTGGCCGTGAGTTCCGGTTCGATACCGAAGCGTTGCTCTTGGAGAGTCGGCGCAATCTTGTGAATGACGTCGGCGCGGAACGCCTTGTAACAGGTTTCCATGTCGGTCAGGTTCAAGTTGGTCATCATGTTCGACAACATCGTCAGCACGTAGTTGCCGATCGAGTGCCAGAAGTAGAGCACTCTTTGATTGTCTCCTTTGAAGCGGCTTCCGAACACGACGTCGGCTTCCCCTTCCACAATCGGCTGAATCAGCAAGGGAAACTCGGCCGGGTCGTATTCTAGGTCGGCGTCTTGCACGATCACGACGCTCCCCGTGGCTTGGCCGAAGCCCGTCTTGATCGCGGCTCCCTTCCCTTGGTTTCGCTCGTGAAACACGATTTTCAAGTCCGCCTGGCCGCGCCACGAATCGAGTAACGCGCGCGTACCGTCGGTGCTGCCGTCGTCGATCAGAATGATTTCAACCGGAATGCCGCACGTGCGCACTCTTTCGATCACCGTCGACACGGTACTCAGCTCGTTGTAAACCGGGACCACGACGGAGAGCACGAAGCCTTCGGGAAGCTTGAAGATGCTCAGCTTCCGACAAATCACGGGCCCCAAGAGCCGTAACAGTAATTCGCGACGCTCCGCCGAATTCTCCGCGCCGGTGCCGACGTGATTAATCAATTGAATAACGACTTCGCGAACGTCCGCATGGGTCGGTGCGTCGGCGGGATCGTTCATCTTCATTCGGGAAAGCTCTACGGGCGGATCACGCAGTGCCGCAACGGTGCGTCGAAACGCACTAGAACTCGGCGTTGCCTGGAGTTCTTGGGAACGGGATGACGTCGCGGATATTCGTCATGCCGGTAACGAATTGTACGACACGTTCCAGCCCCAGGCCGAACCCGGCATGCGGCACGGTGCCGTAGCGTCGTAGGTCTACGTACCACGCGTAATGGGCCGGATCGAGTCCTTGCTCCTGCATTCGCTGCTCCAGAACGTCGAGCCGCTCCTCGCGCTGGCTCCCGCCGATGATTTCGCCGACCTTCGGTACCAGAATATCCATGGCCCGCACGGTGCGGCCGTCGTCGTTCACGCGCATGTAAAACGGCTTCAACGTCCGCGGGTAGTCGTAAAGGATCGTCGGCGCGTTGAACTTCTCTTCCGTGAGATACCGTTCATGTTCGGCCTGCAAGTCGCAGCCCCAGCTGACCGGAAACTCGAACTTCTTGCCGCTCGCTAAAAGGATGTCGACCGCTTCGGTATAGGTACAGCGCACAAAGTCGGCGGCGATGATCTTCTGCAGCGTCTCGATCACGGTCTTGTCGATTCGCAAATTGAAGAACGCCATATCTTCGGCGCAATCCTTGAGCACGTCGCTAAAGATCCGTTTCAAGAACGCTTCGGCCAGCGCCATGTTGTCGTTGAGATCGAAGAACGCCATCTCCGGCTCGACCATCCAAAACTCCGCCAAGTGCCGCGTCGTATTCGAGTTCTCCGCGCGAAACGTCGGGCCAAACGTGTAGATCTTACCCAGCGCACAAGCGGCGGTTTCTCCTTGCAGCTGACCGCTCACCGTGAGATAGGTCGGCCGCTCGAAGAAGTCCTGCTTGTAATCGATCTTCCCCCCTTGGTCGGCCGGCAACCGCGGCGGCTTTTCCGGATCGAGCGTCGATACGCGAAACATCGCTCCGGCCCCTTCGCAGTCGCTCGAGGTGATGATCGGCGTATGGACGTAGAGGAAGCCTTGCTCTTGGAAGAAATTGTGAATCGACCGGCTCACGCAGTTACGCACGCGCGCGATCGCGCCGAACGTATTGGTGCGCGGCCGTAAATGGGCGATCGTACGGAGAAACTCGAACGAGTGTTGTTTCTTTTGCAGCGGATACGTTTCCGGATCGGCCGTGCCGTGCAACTCGACGCGCGTGGCGGCAATTTCCGTTGCCTGTTCCTTCGCGGGCGACGCCTTCACCAATCCTTCGACGGTGACGCTATAGCCCGCGCCGAGGTGCTTGATCGTCTCTTCGTAGTTGGGCAGCGTCGCGTCGGCGATTACTTGCACGTTTCCCTGGCAGGAGCCGTCGTTCAGTTCGAGGAAACTGAACCCCCCTTTGGAATCGCGCCGGGTTCGAATCCATCCTTGAATCCGCACTTCCCGACCTACCGCGGCGGCCTGCCGAGCTTCCGCGACGCTGATCTTTTCCATCCGTGAATACTCCCGTCAAAACGTCAAACGTGGGTCGTAGGTGCAATCTGCTCGCTAGCGCTACCCGTAGTGTTCGGCCAGCCAGCGTTCGGCGTCGAGGGCCGCCATGCAGCCGCTACCGGCCGAGGTGATGGCCTGCCTATAGTAGTCGTCGGCCACGTCGCCGGCGGCGAACACTCCTTCTACGCTCGTGTTCGTGCGAAACGGCTTGGTGAGTTTCAGGTAGCCCTTCTCGTTCGTCGCCAATTTGCCGTGGAGAAACGCCGTATTCGGCGTATGGCCGATCGCGGCAAACATGCCGGCCGTTTCGAGTGTGCGCTCGCCGGCGCCGACGGTGCTCGCCAGTCGCACGGCGGTGAGACCTTCCTTTTCGTTCCCCAAGCATTCGGCGACGACCGTATTCCAGGTCATCTCGATCTTCGGATTTTCCAGTGCCCGTTTCTGCATGATCTTACTGGCGCGCAGTTCATCGCGACGGTGCACGAGATACACCTTCGACGCGAAGTTCGTCAGATACGTGGCCTCTTCGACCGCCGAATCACCGCCTCCGACCACGACCAACGGCTTGTTGCGAAACCGCGGCAGGGCACCGTCGCAAACGGCGCACGCACTCACGCCCCGGTTCTTGTAGGCATCTTCCGACGGCAGTCCGACATAGTTGGCCCGAGCCCCGGTGGCGACGATCACGGACTGCGCCACGGCGATACCCCCCTCGCCCGTATGTAAGCGGAACGGATGGCCGCTGAAATCAACGTCGACGATGTCGTCGCTGATCACGCGGGTGCCGAAGTTCAGCGCCTGTTGCTTCATCAGCTCCATGAGCTCGACCCCTTGCACGGCATAGTGCGGGGCACCGTTCTTTACATGCCCCTTCGGAGCGGGCGGCAAGTTGTAATGTCGATCCTCATCGACGGCGCTTTCAATGAAAGCCCGCACGTTGCCGAATGGAAAGCCGGGGTAGTTTTCCACTTCGGTCGTGAAGGCGAGCTGCCCCAGCGGAATCATTTCCGGCTTCACAGTGCCTTCATATACGACCGGCTGAAGATTAGCCCGGGCCGCATAGATGGCGGCCGACCAGCCTGCCGGGCCGCTGCCGATGATCACGACTTTTTCCACGTTCGCGGGGCCCGTTTCCATCGACGCAATACTCCTAAGCGATTGATAAGTAAGCGGCAATTATAGGGGCTCACGGCCCGTCGTCCACCGAGTCGCCTTGTTCGGGCACAGCGGCAGGGTTATGTTCAAGAGTTGCGGCCCACCGTCATGTTCTGACACTATGGGTCAGATGCCGTCGGTCGGTTCGCGTTACGACGCCGTATGCCAGTCGCCCTCGCTTCCCCGCCTGCCTAAGAGTGTTGCATGTCGCTGCTCCCCATTGTCGCCGTTTGCGCCGTCATCCTTTCGATCGCCTACGTCACGTACGGCCGCATCTTGTCGCGCCTGCTCAAGCTTGACCCGAATAAGGAGACGCCGGCCACGACGATGCGCGACGGGCTCGACTACGAGCCGATCGAGCCGAAGTTTTTGATGAGTCAGCACTTCTCGGCGATCGCCGCCGCCGGGCCGATCGTCGGACCGATTGCCGCGGGACTCGCCTTCGGTTGGTTGCCGGCGGTCATCTGGATTCTCGTCGGGTCGATCTTCATCGGCGGCGTCCACGACATGACCGCCCTGACGGCTTCGGTCCGCCACAAAGCAGGCTCGATCGCGGAGGTGGTCCATCAGCACATGAGCCGACGCTCGTTCCTGTTGTTCCTTTCCTTCGTCTGGATTGCCCTGGTCTATATCATCGTCGCGTTTACTGATGTGACCACCGCCTCGTTTATCGGTATGCAAACGCTCGACGACGGCACGAAGATCACCGGCGGCGGAGTCGCGACCTCGTCGCTGCTCTATCTTGTTCTGCCGATCGTCATGGGCGTGCTGCTGCGGTATACCAAGCTCTCGCTCAACATGGCCACGTTGATCTTCCTGCCGCTGGTCGGTGCGACGATCTACGTCGGCCCGATGGTTCCCTTCGATATCGGGCAGATTCTCGGCCTGACCGACACCTCCGCGCAGAACGTTTGGGACGTCGCCCTACTAGTCTACTGCGTCGTCGCGGCAATGGTCCCGGTTTGGTTGCTGCTGCAACCACGCGGGCATCTCGGCGGCTATTTTCTTTATGTGGCGCTCGGCGGCGGCATGATCGGCATTCTGTTTGGCGGCAATACCGTCGAGTACCCGGCCTTCACCGGTTGGATGTCGGCCAAGGGGGAGACGTTGTTTCCGTTCCTCTTCATCACGATCGCGTGCGGTGCATGTTCCGGGTTTCACTCGCTAATCGCTTCCGGCACCACATCGAAGCAGTTGCGCAAGGAAACCGATGCTCGCGTTATCGGCTACGGCGCCATGTTGCTCGAAGCAATGGTGGCGATCGTCTCGCTCTGTTGCGTCATGATCTGGATGCAAGGTTCGCCGAAGCTGAGCGGCTCGCCGAACCTGATTTATGCCAACGGCCTCGGCAAGTTTCTCGGCGTGCTCAGCGTGCCGGAGCAATTTGCCGTGTCGTTCGCGCTGATGGCATTCACGACTTTCGTCTACGACACGCTCGACGTCTGCACGCGGCTCGGCCGGTACATCATTCAAGAACTCACCGGCTGGCACGACGCCAAGGGGCGTTGGCTCGGGACGCTCCTCACCGCGGGCGTGCCTCTCTATTTCCTACTGCAGCCTCCGCAACTCGACGCCAAGGGGTTGCCGATACCGATGTACCGCGTGTTTTGGTCTCTGTTCGGCGCGAGCAACCAACTTCTGGCGGCATTGACGCTGCTCGGCGTCACCGTTTGGCTCTGGCAGACACGCCGCGAAAAGTGGATCTGGTTCGTGACGGGCTTGCCGTGTGTTTGGATGTACGCGATGAGTAGTTGGGCCCTGTCGCTCATGACGTTTCCGAAATTCTTCAACGCCGACGGCAAGTTCCAAACGCCGACCGATCCGGTGCCGTGGATCGGTTGCGTGCTCTTGGCGCTGGCCGCCATGATGCTTGTCGAAGCGTACTTGGCCCTGAGCGGGAAGAAGTCGCCGCCGGTCCAAGGAATGCCGGCCCCGGCAATGTCGGCTGCAGGAAGCTAGCCGCGCCGCCGCTTCCGCTTGCCTCGGTTGTAGCTTCGGGCGTATCCTTCTTCTGGCAAACACTTTTGTTTCGCTAGTAGGCACGGAGACGCACGCCATGACGTCGCAAGCCCACGCTGTCTGGAATAGCCGGATGCTGATCGACGGTCGTTGGTTGGCGGTTTCGGAAACGCTCGAGAATCGCAACCCGGCGAACCTGTCGCAACTTATCGGGCAGACGGCCCGAGGCACCGCGCAAGACGCGGCACATGCCGTCGAGGCGGCCCGTCGCGCGTTTCCCGGTTGGCGAAGGATCAGCCGTATCAAACGTGGTGAGCTCTTCGATCGCTTGGCCGCGCTGATTCAGCGCGATTTGGAAAAGCTGGCCGTGGTGCTGGCCCGCGAGAGCGGTAAGATTCTCGACGAAGCGCGGGCCGAGGTCGTCGAAGGCCTGCACATGGTGCAATACGTCTGCGGCACCGCTCGGCAACCGATCGGCGAGTGCGTGGCGTCGGAGGTGGCCGGCAAAGATCTCTACGTTCGACGGAAACCGCGCGGCGTCGTCGCAGTCGTCACGCCGTGGAATTTTCCATTTGCCGTGCCGCTCTGGATGCTCGGGCCGAGTCTGCTCGAAGGAAACACGACCGTCTTCAAACCGTCGGAAGAGACGCCGGAGATCGGCACCAAACTTGTCGAACTATTCGTCGAAGCCGGCTTTCCGGCCGGCACGATCAATCTCGTGCATGGGCTCGGCGAAGAAGTGGGCGACGCGCTCGCGCGGCACGACGACGTCGACGTCGTTTGTTTCACCGGCAGCTACGACGTCGGTTCGCATATACGCAAGTTGGCGGCGGCCAGCGACCACAAAACCTGCGCTTGTGAGATGGGCTCCAAGAGCGCCGTGATCGTGTGCGAAGATGCTCGGCTCGATTTGGCCGTGAACGCGGCTTTGCTCAGCGCCTTCAAAACGACCGGGCAACGCTGTGTTTCGGCCGGACGCGTGCTCGTGCATCGTTCGCTGCTCGGTAAGTTCGAAGAGCAGCTTTGCGAACGGGCGGCGCAGCTTAAGTTCGCCGACCCTTTTACGCCGGGCGCGTTCGCAGGTCCGCTCATTAATGCCGCCTCGGTCGACAAAGTGCTCCGCTACAACGCGCTCGCGAAAGAGGAGCATGCAACGGTGCTCTTAGATGCGGGACGTCTCACGTCGGAAGGGCGTGGACAAGGAAACTTCGTCGGGCCGTTTGTCTATCGCCAGGAATATGGGCCCGGCGTCCGGACCATTCGCGAAGAAGTGTTCGGCCCGCACCTCGCCGTGATCCCGTTCGACGACGACGAGCAAGCGATCCACATCTACAATGATACGCGCTACGGGCTCTCAATGGCCGTGGTCACCGAGAACTATCGCCGCTGGCGCCTGTTCCGTGATGAATGCGATTACGGCATGGGCTACGTCAACTTGCCCTGCATCGGCGCGGAAGTGCATTTGCCGTTCGGCGGCGTCAAGCGAAGCGGCAACGGTCAGCCGTCGGCTGCGGCGCTCGTCGATTCGGTGACGCACAAGACGTCGTTCACCGTGAATCATGAACTGGGTATCACGATGGCCCAAGGGATGACGGCCGGGGCGCAAGCCGAGGCGGAAAAGTCGTCGAAGCCTGCGAAGTCGTAGTTCCGAAATCTTTCGAGCGAGGTCGGCCATGCATACGCTTGCCGGTTCTCAAGTGCCGCACTTGATCACGCCGCTCCCCGGCCCGAAGGCTGCCGCGTGGATCGCGCGCGACGAGCGAGTGATCTCGCAGTCGTACACGCGGATTTATCCGCTGGTGGCGGCACGCGGATCAGGTTGCACGCTCGAAGACGTCGACGGCAACCTGTTCCTCGATTTCACGTCGGGCATCGCCGTCACGTCGACCGGGCATGCGCATCCCGAGGTGGCAGCCGCAATCGCCGACCAAGCGACGCAGCTGATCCACATGTCGGGCACCGACTTCTACTACGGTCCGGAGATCGAACTAGCCGAGCGTCTGGCAGCCCTCGCTCCCGGGAGCGTCGCCAAACGCGTATTCTTCTGCAACAGCGGCGCCGAGGCAGTTGAAGCTGCGCTCAAGTTGGCGCGCTTCCGCACCGGTCGGCAACGCGTGCTTTCGTTCTATGGCGCATTCCACGGCCGCACCTATGGTGCAATGTCGCTCGGCGGCTCGAAGGCGTACCATCAGCGCGGTTTCGGGCCGATGGTGCCGGGCATCCATCGCGTGCATTTCGATTGCACGCGTGCCGAGATCGAGGAACAGTTCGCTACTTGTTGCCCGGCCGATGAAACGGCGGCGATCTTCGTTGAGCCGATTCAGGGCGAGGGAGGCTATCGGGTACCGTCGCCCGGCTTCCTGCCGATGCTGCGCGAGGTATGCGATCGCCACGGCATCCTGTTGGTAGTCGATGAGATTCAATCGGGCATCGGTCGTACCGGCCGGATGTTCGCCGTCGAGCACTTCGGGGTGGTGCCCGATGTCGTCTGCCTAGCCAAGGGAATTGCCAGCGGCCTGCCGTTGGGGGCGATTGTTGCCAAGGCCGAGCACATGAACTGGCCGCCGGGGAGCCACGCGTCGACGTTCGGCGGCAATCCGGTTTGCTGCCGCGCGGCGTTGGCGACGCTCGATCTGATCGAACGTGAATACCTGAGCAATGCCGCGGCGCGCGGAAGTGAGATCGCCGCAGGGACGAAGCTCTTGTCGGCAGACGCATCGCTCGGCCTGGCCAACCCGCGCGGTCTGGGATTGATGCAGGCGGTCGATGTGACGGAGGCGGGCTCGCCGAGCGGGAAGCGTCGCGATGCCGTCATACAGGCAGCCTTTCACCTCGGGCTGCTCCTACTCGGTTGCGGACCGGCGGGCATCCGGTTTTGTCCGGCGCTCTGCGTTACTTCGGCGGAAACGGCCCGGATGCTGGAACTATTGACCGCCGCTTGCCGTCAGGTCCCTGGTTAGCGTGTCGCGAATTGCACGATTATTTCAACGAGGCGAGGATGCGCAGCCGTTCGCGCTCGAGCGGCAATTCGACGTACGTCGTGATCGACGCCGCCGTTGCGGTCTTGTCCTGCACTTGCGGCGAGATGCCGGTCGGCGGCTTGAGCGTCTTCTTCTGCTCGACGGTGATTCGCTGTTCGTTCTTGCCGAGCTTCGCCGCTTGCACGCCGAGCCGTTTCGCCTCGGCCTCGTAACGACCGACAATCTGCGCTCGCTGCTGCAGCAACGCGTTGCGTCGGTTGACGATTTGCGCCGCGACGTTGTCGAGAGCCTGGTATTCAATTTCCACGCGTCGAGCTTGTAGCGAAAAGAAATCCGCACGGTCTCGCAAGGCGTCGCGTTCGTTCGGGTCCTTCGCAGCGTCGGCTTGAGCCAGCAAATTGGAAATAGTCACGTCGAGCTGCGCCAGCTGGCTCCGCAACCCTGCCCCTTGAGCGTTGATGCGGGCATAGTCGGCTTCGAGCGGGGCGATCTGCGCGTCGAGTTTATCGATCTCCCCGCGGGCGACCTTCTGAGCTTCGTCGGCCTGTTGCTGCACCGATTGTTTGTCGGCATCGACCGTGGCTCGCTCTGCCGCGAGGCGTTGCAGGTCGAGTTCCTTTTGCCGCAGTTGCTCGTCCTTGGCGTCGGCCTGCGTGCGACGTTTGTCGTCGTCGAGTTGCGCAAAGCGGTCGCGTACGCTGCCGAACGCGGCTGCGAAAGCTTCGCGATCTTCCGTACCGAGCGGCTCCAAAACGCGGCGACGAACGTCCGCCACGGTCGCCTGCGAAATTAGGCCGGCGGCCGGTCCTTCATAATAGCCGAACAAGCGTCCGAGAAACTCTACCGCCTCGCGGCGCTGGGCGGCGTGCTCCGGTCCGGCCAGCGTCGTAGCAATTTGGGCGTTCAGCGCTTCCATCTGCGCAACGGCTGCGGAGTGCTTCTTCATCAACACGAGCAAATAGATCCTCGCCTGCGCCGCAGGCAAATACTCCGGCGAAGATTGCGCGACTTGTTCCAGAGTGCGGAGCGCATCCGTATAGCGAAGATAGCGCCACTGCACGAGCGCGAGCGAGAAATCGACGCGAGGGTCCGACGCCGCCGCCGTCCGCGCGTTGCGATGGTTACGTTCGGCCGCGGCCAATCCGTCGGCCGACTTGTCCCACGATTCGGCAAATAGCGATTGGAGCGAACTGCGCAAGGCTTCATTCGTCGCAGGCTCGGAGCCGGGAAGCGGCGCGGAAAGCACGGCGACGGCAACCAGTGCCAGGCCGAGGGGAAGCAGGCCGGAGGGAAGCACAGTGCAACGCATGGTTGCCATCCTCATCATTCGCAATTGACCGGACTTTACGTAACCGCCGCATTCTATCGCTTCCCGCAGGCAAGTCGAGAAAAGCTTGGGTCGGCGGAGCCGTTCTGATATCCTAGACGCTCTCCCGCCTTTCGAATCGCCAAAGCCCTCCCTCGGCGAGAATTGCCATGCTGCGAATTCTTGGATCGACCAAGCAAGCCTGCGACGGTGTTTCGCGCCGTGACTTATTGCAGCTGGGCGGTTCCAGTTTGCTGGGAGTTTCTGCTGCGAGCATACTCGGCGGCGCTTCGGCGCGAACGGCCCCGGCCAAGGAGCAGGCCGGATCCGGTTTCGGGCAGGCCAAGGCTTGCATCATCCTTTATCTGTATGGCGCTCCAAGCCAGCTGGAGTTGTTCGACCCGAAACCTGAGGCTCCCGTGGAAATCCGCGGCGACTTCGGCACGCGCGAGACGACGATGCCCGGCGTGCGCGTCAGCGAGCACTTGCCGCGCATTGCCGGCTTGCTCGATCGGACGACGCTCGTACGCTCGATGACGCACCCGTACAATATCCATTCCGCGGCCTATGCACTCACCGGCGTGCCGAAAGTCGACGTGCCGATGGAGTTGAACCCCTACGATACGCGCCATTGGCCGTATCTCGGGTCGGTGCTCGAATATCTGGAAGAACATCAAGCGGCGCCACCGGCGGTGCAGGTGCCGCGGAACGTCGTCATGCCGTTTCCGTTTAGCGCGCATTGCAAAGAGTTTACGCGGGGCGGGCCGTATGGCGGATTCCTCGGGCGCACGTACGATCCGGTTTGCACGGAGTTCGACGGTGCGGCAACCCGGGGGATTCCGCGCTGGCGCGGCGGGGGCGATCAGACGGTGCGCGATCCGTTTGCCGGTATTCAGGACGGTGGTCGATTCTATCTGTCGACGGCAGCCGAAACGCCGGCCGATGTGACGCTCGATCGGCTCGACACGCGTCGCAGCTTGCTTGACCAGTTGGAAGCGGCGCGCCGCGAACTCGGCGAAGCTTCCGGCGTGCAAGCGCGCAATCGATTCCGCGAGTTGGCTTTTTCGCTAGTCGGCTCCGAGCATGTTCGCAACGCCTTAGATCTGCAGCGCGAACCACGCGCTCGGCGCGAAGCGTACGGAATGAATCTATTCGGCCAGGCGACTTTGGCGGCCCGACGAATGATCGAGGCCGGTTGCCGCGTCGTCACGGTATTCTGGGACGAGTACGGCACCGCGAACAGCGCTTGGGATACGCATTTCGACCACTACGACCGCTTGAAACAAGAACTCCTGCCGGGCCTTGATGCTGCGTTTTCCTCGCTCGTAGGCGATCTCGATGAACGCGGAATGCTAGATTCCACGCTTGTTGCCTGCATCAGTGAGCATGGGCGAACCCCGCGCCTCGAAAACGTGCGCGGCGGCGGGCGCAACCATTGGTCGCGGGCCTACAGCGGACTCTTCGCCGGCGGCGGATTCAAACGAGGCCATGTGCACGGCCGCTCCGATCGCCACGCGAGCGATGTGTCCGCCGACCCCGTTTCGCCGAAAGACATCCTCTCGACGATCTATCATCTACTTGGGGTCGACACGGAGCAGATGTTGAAAGACAAACTCGGCAGGCCGTTGCCGCTGGTGGCCGACGGTCGCGTGGTGCGTGAGATTCTCGCGTAACCCCAACGCAAACGGCCCGGGAAACGTTGGTTCCCGAGCCGTTGTGGTGCGTTGTGGTTCGCGATGACTACCAGCGTACCGCGGCCCCGGCGTATCCGGAGACCGGCGCCGTGCCGTAGCCGAACACTTCCTGGTACCGTTCGTTGAACACGTTGTCGATGCGGCCGGTCAGTTGGATCTGTCGCGTAAGATCGTAAGTGATCGCCGTGTTGACGACGGTGTAGGCCGGCAACTTGACGCGCGTGGAAGGGAAGTTGGTGTCGGCGTCATCTCGCGTGCCGACATAGATCACCCCGACGTTCCACGCCGCGCGATTGTTTAGAATGCGGCGATTGAACTGAACTCCGAGCTTGTTCGTCGGTCGGCGCAGCAGTGGTGCATCGGTTCCGATCGGCGGCGGGGCGACGATGCTCGGCGCGTGCGTTTCCATATACGTGTACGACGTGGTGAGCGTCGTGCGATCGTCGAGCACGAATAGCGTTGCAAACTCGATACCGGTCGTGCGTGCCTGGAAGGCGTTGTAGTATTGGCCGAGCGGGAAGCCGAACGGCCCGATCGGGCCGGCATTGAAATCGAAATCGATGAGGTTCCGGAAGTCGTTGCGAAAGTAGGTGACGCTCGGAACCAAGTTGCCGTCGAACATCGGTTGTTCGACGCCGAAGTCCCAGCCTTTGCTGGTCTCGGGAAGAATCGCCGGATTGCCGTACTGCGAGAATCGCTGATACAAGCTCGGCGCCCGAAAGCCGGTGCCGATGGTGCCGCGGATGCCGGTGTTTAGGCCGGGTACGCGATACAAGCTCGTGAAGCGGTAGGTGTCGTTGGCGCCGTAAGCGTTGTAATTGTCGCTGCGGACGCCCGCCGTCGTATACCAACTTTCGCCGATGCGAACTTGCTGCTCGCCATAAATCGCCGCATCGTCGAGCGATGAGCGCGGCACGGCATCGGTTCCTTCGAGCGCGGAGCCGACTTCCGTTTGGTACCAGGTGCCGACGGTCGTGCTCGTGCCGAACCAGTCGGTGTCGAGCAAGTGGAACGTGTTGCGCCAATCTACTTGTTGGGTGTTGCCCGCGTAATGCGAGAAGAAGAAGAAACCGGGAAATCGCGATCCACGAACGACGTCGCTGACATAGTAGGACAGCGTCTGCTCGTACCAGCCCTCTTCATTCTTCGTGTGAATCCGAACGCCGGCGACCGTTTGCTGGATCGTGTCGGAGTTGTTCAGGCCGTCGCCGAACGCGCCGCGGCCGTTGTCGGTGTCGACAATCCCTTGGTTATAACGGAGCACGAAGTCGACGCTGACGTTCTGGTTCGGTTGCCAACCGGCGCGCGTTGAGAAGGTGCCGAGTTGAAAGCCGTCGTCCTCGACGTTGCCGGGCAGACGCCGATCGGCGGCCGAGAAGCCGTTGGAGTCGAAGTAGGAGCCCCCTGCCGAGTAGTAAAACGGCCCTTGCGACCCGCTCGTGTTCGCGGCGGTATTCGCCGTCGAAAAACTTCCGCCCCACGCACTGACACGACCTGCGTTAGGGCCTTCGCCTTTGCGCGTCGTGATGAGGATCACGCCGCCGATGGCGTCGGTGCCGTAGAGCACGCTTTGCGGGCCGCGGATGATTTCGATCTTCTCGATGTTGTCGACGGACAGGTTCGAGAAGTCGAAGCCGCGGCCGACGCTCAGCGGATCGTTCGCCGGAATGCCGTCGATGAGCACTTTCGTGTGCTCGTTCGGGGCACCGCGGAGGAACACGCTCGTCGGGCTTCCCGGAGTGCTGTTTCGCACCACGTCGAGTCCCGGCACACCACGCAAGACTTCGGCGACGTTCACCTGACCGCGCTGCTGAATCTGTTCCGCCGTGATGACCGTAATGGAACTCGCCGTTTGGTTGAGCGGCGTCGGCGTAAGGTTGGGCGAGGATAGTACCGTGTTTCCGGAAACGACCGATCCTTGGGAGCCGACGCCGTCTTCAAGTGCTCCGACGATCGTTGCGCCCGGCCCCTCCGGCAAATCACCGCTGGGAGCGGTCGAGGGAGGCGGGGCATTGAGCGCCGCTTGTTGGGCATGGCTGATGGAGAAATCAGCTTGACTGAGTACGAGTGCAACGGATATTGCCGCTCGTTTCCAACCGGTCAGCTTGGGGCGACCTGTAACGCGAACCATGAGTTTGCTCCTTTCTTCCTGCGAGGAAGAAGCAAAAAGGCTATGCTCGCACGGACCAGATATCCTGGCTTCGGGTCATCCTCAGACCACCCTTCCCAACCCGCTTGCGCAGGTCAGTGGTTATGTGGTCTTCGTCACCGTTACAGTCGCGGGGCGGCGGAAGATTCAATCGATGCCGACGGTAGAACGCCGTCAATCGGATTTACACTTCGCTTCCCTGAAATCCGGGAGCCTGACACAATCGACACTTTGTTGGATTCGGCTCATGCGGATTGCATGCATGAGATCGACCGCGATTGCCGGATTGTGTCGGTTTTGCCTATTAACCGCTCGACAGGTTCGACTTTGCCGCCTGCGCAAGCCGTTCCCATCATGGAGCTCTTAGGGCCCTCATTATCCCGGTGCTTCGTCTGTTTTGAGCATTGTCCATTGATCGAACGTGGCCGCTTGTCCTAGCTTTTCGCCGTCGGGCGACTCCAGGTTCCAGACAATCGCCTGTTCGATCAGAAATCTCCGCCCCCGGCTGGAGATGCGAATTCCTCGGTAGTCGTCAACAAAGCCGTCTCGCGCAGTTCGCTCGAGCAATCGGGCGCGTTCGTCGCGATGCAGAGGTTCGGCCGTGAGTCGGCTCGGCATCTGCGTGAGCGTGGCGAAATCGGTTTCCCAGAGTTCCAAAGCCGCCCGATTGCCGTAATTGAGAACTGGATCGGCCTGCGTGCCGTGTGAAACGACGACCCGCGGAGCCGTGTAGAGGCGGGTTGCTTCTTCCAAGGGATCGCCGTGCCGCGCGATCAACTCACGTCCGACGCGCGCGACGAAGCTATTGAGAAGTACTTGAGCATGCCGTACCAAGCGATCGTTGAGCCAAGGTGGTGACGGTTCGAGTGCCATCGCTAATCCGTCGATTATTCGGAGAGAAGTGCCGACCGGAACCGGTCGAAGCTTAGCAAAGACTTGTCATCGTCGAAACGGTAGGGGTGGGCAAATTGCACGCACGTGCCGACGCCGGTAAGATCGCGACATGTCGCAAGCCGCACCGCAGCCGCCGTCTTCCGGAATTCTCATTGTCGTCGAAGGAATCGACGGAGCAGGGAAGAGCACGCAAGTTCGGCGCATCGGCGAGGCATTGAAAGCGGCAGGGGAAGATGTCGTCCTCTCGCGCGAGCCGACGGACGGACCATGGGGGCGGAAACTGCGCGAATCGCAAACCACTGGGCGAATGAGCCTCGACGAAGAGCTCGCGGCGTTTTTGGAAGACCGCCGTGAACATGTTCGCGACCTCATCATGCCCGCCCTCGCGCGCGGCGCCATTGTGATTTTGGACCGTTACTACTTTTCGACGATGGCCTACCAGGGAATTCGTGGCGCCGACGCCGCCCAGATCCGTCGCGAAAACGAGAAGTTTGCCCCCCGGCCTGACGTCGTATTGCTCGTGGACTTCGATCCGCAAACGGCACTTCGCCGGATCGAACAATCGCGCGGCGATGTGCCCAACACGTTCGAACGCCTCGACGCGCTACAAGCCATTCGCGCCGTGTTCTTGGAAACGGCCGCTGGGGACCCGACGTTTCGCATTGTCGACGGCAACGGCTCGCCGGACGAAGTCTTTGCGGCGCTTTGGAAGACGCTGGTCGAGGGCGTATTGCGGAAGAGTCGCACGTCAAAATCGTATTCGGTTTAGCTTGTCGCTTCTTTCGTCGGCTACTTCGATTTCGGGATCGTGAACGTCAGCGATGACTTGAATATTGCCGCGCGAGCGGTGTCGCCGGGAGTTGCCGGGGCGAAGCGCCATTGTTGCATCGCGGTAACCGCGGCGGCGTCGAGCCGGGGGTAGCCGCTGGACGTTTTTACGCCGGTACCAAGGACGATTCCTTGGTCGTCGACTTGTACCCAAAGAACGACCGTCCCTTCTTCTCCAGCGACGTACGACTCGGGAGGGTACTTGGGAAGCACGCGATGAACGTCGTGCGGCGGAACGGGAACTTCGGCGCCGGAAGATGCCGCCGCACCGAGCGACGCGACGCTAGACGTTTCAACAACGACCAAATCCAACGGGAGCAGTGTGGGACTTTTGCGCCGAGAGATTGGAGGTCGCACTTCGGAGTGGTCGCTCGTGGATGGGGACGGCACCGCCTCGGGCTCTTTTCTCGGAATCTTCGGGTTCTCCGCCTGGGCTAAAGCAGTTTCTGCAAACTCTACTTGCGGTTTATCCGGCTGCGAGGTCGGAGATTCGGCTTTCGCATTAAGCGTGGTGGGAGCCTGCGACGCGACGGACTTCCGCGGCGGCGACAAGGGAGGCTTTGTCATCACGCGAACTTCCGTCTCCTGGACGGAGGAAGGGCTGGCGGCGATCGAAGCTTGTAGCGAAACGCTGTTTCGACCTCGCTCCAGGTGTAATTTCCAGGGGACGATCGAAGGGGCAAGCACTTGCCAAGCCGCTAAGAGGACGCCGGCGTGGAGCAGGATGCTCGCCGATGCTGCGCCGATCGCGTGCGATTCCCACGCACGCCGCATCCGATGACGCGCGGATACGTTGGAAAGTACAAATGCCTCAGGGACTTCGCGAACTCCGAACGCGAAGGGCGTCTCGCTCGCCGCCGACGGCAAAGTTGCGGCATGGATCGGCCCACCAGCGCTTTCCAGGAGCGCAGACCCGCAGCGGTCGTGTGAATCCGTCGACATGGACAGTTTGTCGACCGGCCGGGCTGCGCGCCAAAAACGTGACATTTCGCCCGCGGATGCCCAGGGAGGCCGCGAGCGGTAAAGACGTTAGGAAGCGAGCCAAAACCAGTCGTAGGGCGTGCGATTGTCCCGAGCAATCGACGTCGCAGTTGTACGTGCTGGTAGGTCTTCTGACTTCCGAGCATCGAGCACTTCCCACCTTCTCGTCGACCGGGCATTAGCCCGAAATCGACAATGGCTTACGAAAGGGAAAGCTCTTCAAATCGCTCGGTTACAGCGGCGGGGCCGTTCCGGAATTGCACCGGTATTCCCTGTTTGCCGACGAAGTGAATCTCCGGCGGCCACCAGGCACTGGACTAACGATGAGCCTAACCCAACGCTCATGGACCGTCAACGCGACGCACTCAATTGGCTCGACCAAACCTTATGGGTGGTAGGAGTTTGCGCGATGAGTCGTGCGTGAGAAAATCGCGGGAATTTCCTAGCCGGCTTTTCAAGACATCTATAAACTGAATCGATGGGCCGGGGCCTGAGGGGTATTGCCTACGCTACAGGAGTTTTACATGTCTTTGAGGATCAGAACCGCACCGTTCGTTGTGCGGCGTGCCAATTCTCTGGTGCGCGGAAGTTCTCGGTTGGGAAAAGCGACGCGTGGTTTTACGCTCGTCGAATTGTTGGTGGTCATTAGCATCATCGGCATGCTGATGGCGATGTTGCTGCCCGCGATTCAACAAGCGCGCGAGACGGGTTTTCAAAACACCTGCCGCAACAACATGAGCAACTTGGCGAAAGCCTTGTTTAGCTACGGCAACCGCAACGGCGGTCGACTGCCGGGCTATATGAACCTGCTCAAGACCAAGCGCGGCTTGCCGTATAAGGATCCGATCACGCAAGTCAACACGCCCGTCAGTTGGGCCGTAGAAATTCTCAGCGATATCGATCGCCAGACCACCTACGAGCAATGGCAAAAAGATCTAACCGATCCCAATTCCGGAAGCGGTGGCGGCAGCACCGGTACGCAGCAGAACTTCCTTGTGAGCACGCAACTCTACGTCGATCTCTTCATCTGCCCGAGCGATCCGGCTTCGCAGAAGACCGGCACGCCGATCAGCTACGTCGTGAATACGGGACAACAAGACTTGGTGAGCTCGAAGCCCGCCACGGCGGCTAGCGGCAGCGGCAGCAGCGCTCAATCGGCCTCGAAGGGCATGCCTCGCGATTGGCAAGCCAACGGCATGTTCTTCGACAATTATTCGGATGATCCGAACATTCAAACGTCGAATACGTCGCGTGGCCCAATGGTCTACATGCGTATGGAACTTTGCCGCGACCCGAAGGATAAAACGATCCTTTTGACGGAAAACGTCGATGCCGAAAACTACACGTTTGATTCCAACGGCCCCGGCGGTACGACGTTTTCGAATGCCGAAGTGACGACGGGTTGTATCTACGCGCCCGGCCCGGTGACGAACACGACGGCCACACCCCCGACGATGGACCCCGTGCTCAGCACGTCGGGCGGCGGTTCTAGCGGTGGTTCCAGCGGCGGTTCGAGTGGCGGCTCGGGGGCGTCAGACGTCGACAACCTCCGGATCAACTCGGCAATCGGCCGAGGCGACGGTCTCGACTATGCGTTCTGCCGTCCGTCGGCTCGTCACCCGCAAGGCGTTAACATTGCGTACGTCGGTCAAAACGTGCAGTTCCTCCGCGACAACGTTGCGTACTTCGTGTATGCCAAGTTGATGTCGTCGGAAGACATGCAAATGAAACTGCCGGGCACTTCTACGCAGTGCGATCCGATCCTGCGGCAGTACCAATTGAACGACTCAGACATCAACCCGTAGGATTTTATCTACTGGTTGTGTCGTGCGATCATCGCAAGAGCCCGGCCGAGAAATCGGTCGGGCTCTTTCTTTGCATTGGTGATCGTACGCCGACGATCACAGGCGTGATGCACGGCAATACGCTCGATTACCGCAACGGGTTAGTAGCACTCTGCGAAGCGCTTCGCGAAGTCGAATTTGAATAGACGCTTGCCGGACCTGCATCCCGCAGCGGGTTTTCAGAATTGGCGGCGGACTCGAATCGCGCCGGTGCGGCAAGCACCGGCGGTTGAATCGGAGCAGAATACGAGGCAGCCATGACTCGCGAATCAACAAACGGTTTCATGGCCGGCGCGGCCGAGCGCGGCTCCGAAGCGGTAACCACGGCCAGCGCGGTCGACGTCGGAACGGCGGCCGGTCGAACACGCGAAACCGTGTTATTGTTCGTGGCCGGCTGTTGCGCGCGAATTCGGCCGGGCGCGTTAGTCGCCGGATAGGCCTCGTCAATTCGTGCAACACTCGTGGCGGCTCCGAGCGCCGGAAGCTTGGCGTTGGGCAGCTGCTTCGCTGCCCGTAAGTTAGTGCGCGTCGCAGAGTGGGGCGTTCCTGGGTAAGCGGTCTCCGCCGCACCGATCGCGAAAACGTGGTGCAAGGCGACGAAAGCGAACAAGGTCGCAACGTGCAGGGGGCGAACCGACATGCTTGAAGTCCTCATTCGCGCGGAAAAGTCTGCGTAAACTTCGCAGTCGTAATAATCGGCAAAATCGCGCCGAAGCTTTGCGGGAAAGCGGGGGCTCCTTTACGATTGTTTCATCTCGCGCTGCTTGCAGCGCGCGCCGCAGGCGTTGTTGCCGGCCGGCAAGCATCTGATTCCGCGGGAAATTGCATAATGTCGCAGCCTTGGTACGCCGTCGAGAACCATGCCGAAGTACCGTCGCCGGCGTTGCTGGTATATCCCGACAGGGTCGAGCGGAATATCGCGAGAATGATCGCCGCGGCCGGCGGCACGGAGCGGCTCCGGCCTCACGTGAAAACTCACAAGATGGCCGAAGTCGTGCGAATGAAGCTCGCGGCCGGCATCGGTAAGTTCAAAGCCGCCACGATCGCCGAAGCGGAGATGTGCGCGGCCGCCGGGGCCCAAGACATCCTGCTGAGCTTTCCACAGGTAGGTCCGAACGTCGATCGCCTGCTCCGGCTCGCGGCGGCATTTCCGGCCGTTCATTTTTCCGTGCTGGCCGACGATGAAGGCAACATCCTCCAACTCTCCACGGCCTTCGCGCAAGCCGGACGCAAAATCGAAGTTTGGCTCGATCTCGACGTCGGCCAGCACCGCTCCGGAATCGCGCCGGACGAGCGAGCCGTCGAACTCTATCGCCGTCTTCAAGAGTTGCCCGGCACTACGCCCGGCGGGTTGCACGTCTACGACGGACACGTTCGCGAACAGGCCCTCGGCGAGCGAATTGCCAAAGGAGAAGATGCGTTCGCGGCGGTGAGCGCTTTGGCTCGGCGCATTCACGCGGCCGGCGTCCCGATGAAGCGACCGATCTGCGGCGGCACGCCCTCCTTTCCCGTGCACGCACTGCATGAAGACCGCGATTGCAGCCCGGGCACCTGCGTATTCTTCGACATTAGCTACGCCGTGAAGTTTCCTGATCTGCAGTACGAGTTCGCCGCGCTGCTCATGGGCCGCGTCGTGAGTAAGCCTGGCGCAAACCGCCTTTGCCTCGACCTGGGATACAAGTCGGTGTCGCCCGACAACCCGACGCTGCGCATCCAATTGCTTGATATCCCCGACGTCACCGTGCTCGGCCAGTGGGAAGAGCATCTCACTATCGAAACTCCCGCCGCCGCGAACTATTCCGTCGGCGACGTGGTCTATGGGGTGCCCAATCACATCTGCCCGACCGTGGCCCTGCATCGCGAGGCCTATACGGTTCGCAACGGCCGAGTCGACGGCACTTGGCAGGTCGTCGCCCGTGATCGTCGGATCACGTACTGACGTCCAACCCGGCCTGTTTCGTTTCCCGTCATTTCGGACCGCCGAGCACCTCTGAGAGATTGTCCGCATGATTTCCGCTTCGCCCGCGTCTCAAGTCCTATCGCGTCAATCCACAGGTGTGGAAGGTCTCGATGAAATGCTCGGCGGCGGACTGCTTCCCGGCACGCTTACCGTCGTCGTGGGCGCGACCGGCATCGGTAAAACGCAACTCGGCCTGCAATATGCCGAGGCCGGGCGCAGCCAAGAATCGCATCCCGGCATCATCTTCGACATGACGTCGCGCGGCGATCCGCAAAACCATAACGACTACGCGACGCGTATGTTCGGTCGCACGCTCCAACATGCCGATCCCGAAGCCTCGCCCGACCTCGTCGACTTCTTTGCGGCCGAGCAATCCTACGGCGACTACCTCAACATTTTCCGCTACACCGGCAAACGCGTCGCTCGCGGCGATCTGAGTTTTGAAGAGTATCAAGAGTGGCAAGCCGCGCTCGCGCGCAAACTCGGCACCGCGATCGGCTTTTTCTACGGCAACTTCGCTCGCGGTTGTCGCCGCACGGTCGTCGACGGCATCGAACCGCTCGATCGAAAGCGCGAGTCGATTCAGCTGGAACTCTTCGAATACGTTTACCAGCAGATCCTACGGAAAGATCCCGAGTGGGTCGCCCGCGATTTGTTCCGCGAGCACTATCGAGCCCGTGAAGCGGAGATCGCGCGCGTGCAATACGATCCGAAGTCGATCGGCTGCATGCTGCTCTACACCTCGGCCGAAACGATGTTGCACCAACTCCTCGAAAGACCGCTCGATGAAGGCGACATCCTCGCCAACGCCAACACGATCATCTTCCTCGGCAAAGTGCCTTCGCCCGACGGTCGCATCGGCCGCGCCTTGCACGTAGCCAAGCATCGCGGCAGTGCTTGCAGCGACGAGATTCGGCCGTATGCAATCGACGACCGCGGCGTCCGGATGCTTTGAATGCGACTACTGCCGGCTCTGCATCTGCAGCGTAGCGGCCCGGGCCTTGGCATATTCGGCTTCTTCGATCATGCCGGCTTTCACGCAGACCATGCTCATCGAGACGAAGCTCCGCATATCGTTCGGTTCAAGTTCGCAAACTTTGCGTGCGTGCACGACCGCTTCCGGATGTCGCCCCAGCCGCCCCAGGTAAACCGAGAGCGCGGAGTGGGCCAGGGCATAGTTCGGCGACGCTGCTAGCAGTTCTTGCAACTTCGCCACGGCCTCTTCAAGTTTGCCTTCGTCTTTGAGCTTTTGGGCGGCATCGTAAATTTCGGCGTTCGTAGGCACGGTCGGGTCCTTGGCGAAGGGGGCAAGCAACGGGTTCCGGCGCGGTATCCGGGCGTTCGGGTTATTTTATCGCCGGCGAGTCCGCCGTGTTAGGGGCCGGCTCGACGCAACGATCCGTAAATTTTCACCTTGCGTCAAAACAGGTTGCGACGGTACTGTTCTCGCGACCGATAACCCAATCTTGGCAGCGGTAGTGTTCAGGCGGCGCAAGCACGCCTGTGCATTTTGCCGCACCGGCCGGCGTCTCTTGTGGTGAGAAACTGCCGTGTCGGTGCCGGAACATTCCCAAGCACAAGGAAGTGCACGTGGGTATCCATCCCCTTGCCGTCGTCCATCCCTCGGCCCGTCTGGGTCAGGAGTGCGAGGTCGGTCCGTTCTGCGTTATTGAGCAGGACGTCGTGTTGGGTGATCGGTGCGTTCTCGATAGCCACGTCGTAATTCGGCGCGGCGTTACTCTGGGCAACGACAACCGTATTTCTGAATCATCCGTGCTTGGCGCCTTGCCGCAGCACATCCAAGCCCGCACGTTCGACGGCGGCTTGAAGGTCGGCTCCGGAAACACCTTCCGCGAATATACGACACTACAACGCAGCATGCATGCCGGCACGGCAACCGTCGTCGGCGACAATAACTTCTTCATGGTCAATGCGCACGTGGCCCACGATTGTATCGTCGGCAACAACGTGATCATCGCCAACAATACGATGCTCGGCGGCCACGTCACGGTCGACGATCGGGCGTTCATCTCCGGCGGCGTCGCCGTGCACCAGTTCTGCCGCATCGGTCGGCAGTGTATGGTCGGCGGTACGGCGCGCGTCATCAAAGACGTTCCGCCTTACGTCACCATCGACGGCGTGAGCACCTACGTCGTCGGCTTGAACACCGTCGGCCTGCGCCGCGGCGGCATGACTTCGCAAGACATGGTCCAACTCAAAGCCGCCTACCGCACGATTTATCGCAGCGGATATTCCTGGCGCGAAGTGTTGGAGCATCTCGCCGCCGAATTTTCGGCCGGGCCTGCCGCCGAATTTCACCGATTTCTCTCGGGCACGAAACGAGGCATCGTCGCCGAACGGCGATTGCCGCCGGGCGCCACGATCAAGCTCACCGTGACCGACGAACCGGAAGATGCTTCCGACGCGACGCGACGCTCCAAGGCAGGTTAATTGCCTTTGCTCCGCGTGCCACGCACATTTCCACGGCCCGACGAGTATCGCTCGTCGGGCCGTTTCGTTCCCCCTCCGGCACCGTTGCTCCGCCGATTACAGGCGGTTTGACACATGGCGACCGGAATCCGATCATAGTGCCGGACGGTCGGCCTGCCGCGCGATTTGTGCGGCTCCCTTACCCAGCAACTGCCTCTCGCTCGCAAAGCTTCATGGACGCACCCGCCGACAATCCCGCACCCAAGGCCCGTACTTCGGCCGCCGATCTCGAAATCAAAGACGCCCAGCTGATTTTCTCGGCCGTTTGGGCCGACATCTTAGAGGGCCACGGCCGCGACAATCTCCGCTTCCCGCGAGAGTTTATTTGGCTTGGGGGCGCGCCCGGCGCCGGTAAGGGGACTAATACGCCGTTTATCGCCGATACGCGCGGCATCACGGCGCCGCCGATCGTCATCAGCGATTTGCTGACCACGCCGCAAGCGGTCGAAATCAAGAACCAAGGCAAGATGGTCGGCGATCGCGAAGTGATCGGCCTGCTGCTTGAAGAACTGCTCAAGCAGAAATACCACGACGGGGTCATCGTCGACGGCTTCCCGCGCACGACCGTGCAGGTCGAATGCTTGAAGATGTTTTATCACGCGATGTTGGAACTCCACAGCGAGTATCGGTCGACGCCGCTGGCCCATTATTTTCGCAAGCCGATGTTCCGCATCGCGCTGTTGTTCGTCAGCGAAGAAGTCAGCGTGTTGCGGCAAATCAAGCGCGGTAAGGAAAAGCAGGACCACAATCGCGAGGTTGCGGAATCGGGAATCGGCAAGCCGGTGGAAGTGCGCGTCACCGATCTTGATCCTGATCTGTGCCGCAATCGCTACCGCACTTTTAAAGAAACGACGTTCGACGCCCTACAATCGTTGCAGCGGTTATTTCACTTCCACTTCATCGATGCCGAAGGGAACCTCAAAGAGGTTCAGCAGAACATCCTCCGCGAGTTCACGTACCAAAGTACGCTCGAACTCAACCAGGAAACCTTCGAGCTCATTCGCAACATTCCGGTCGCCAGCCAGCTGACGCTTCACGCGCGGCAAGAGCTTGTCGAGCGCCTGGAACGTTATGAAGAGGACGCCAAGCCCCTCTTCCAGCGCGTTGTGAAGTTCATCGAAGAGAAGATGATGCCCATCATTCGCGCCCATTCCATCTCGGGCCATGCGCAGATCAATACGGAAGACGAATTGTTCGACGATCCGCTGGCGCTGCGCATCATGATCGACGTCTTTTCCGAGCGCGGCTTTCACGCGTCGGTCGATATCCATCGGATGGACGTTCCCGAGCGGGTGAATCCCGAGACTTGGGAAATCATCTGCCGCACGAAGCGAGTCTGCCGCATCGAAGTTCGCTACCAACCGTCGGAAATCCGGCGCGGCCATTAGCTTTCGAACCATACAATCGCAACACGGCAGGGAAAGCCATGGACGAGTCCGCTCCGTCCGAAGTCGTTGTTTCCGTCGTGGAAACCGGCTGCATTGTCGTGGGCGCCGGTCCGGCGGGCGCCGTGCTTGCCTTGTTGCTGGCGCGGGCCGGCGTGAAGGTGACGCTCTTGGAATCGCACGCCGATTTCAATCGTGACTTTCGCGGCGATACGATTCATCCTTCGACGCTCGAACTGCTCGATCAATTGGGCTTGGCCGAACGCGTGCTCGAGATGCCGCACGGCAAGCTCACTTCGATGCGCGTCATCACGCCCGACGGCGCGGTGACGATGGCCGATCTGAGCCGGCTGCCGACGAAGTTTCCCTATGTGGCGACGCTGCCGCAGGAGAAATTGCTCGAAGTCTTGGTCGACGCGGCGCGAGCCTACGACACGTTTGAACTCGTGATGCAGGCGAATGTGCAACGACTCGTCGAGGAGCAGGGCGTAGTGCGCGGCGTCCGCTATCGAGATTCACGGAACGAATGGCATGAGCTACGAGCCGGGCTCACGGTTGCGGCCGACGGACGGTTTTCGAAGCTGCGCCATTTGGCGGGAATCGAGCCGGTCAGTAGTGCGCCGCCGATGGACGTCGTGTGGTTCCGCTTGCCCAAGCAGGCGAGCGACGGCCGGCATGATGCGGAGATCCATATCGGCGGCGGCCGGTTCGCCGTATTGCTCGATCGGGCCGAGGAGTGGCAAATCGGGTATGTGATACTTAAGGGAAGTTTCGCCGCGTTGCGTGAGGCGGGCATCGAAGCCTTGCACGACGGGCTGCGCACGGTCGTGCCTTGGCTTGCCGACCGGGTCGAACTGCTGCAAGATTGGAAGCAGTGTGCCGTGCTCAACGTCGAATCGAGTCGCGTGCCGAGCTGGCATAAGCCGGGCCTGCTCTTGATCGGCGATGCGGCCCACGTCATGTCGCCGGTCGGCGGCGTCGGGATCAATGTGGCCGTGCAGGATGCGATCGCGGCGGCCAATCTGTTGACCGGCCCGCTCTTGCGCGGCATTCCGACGGAGCCGGAACTGGCCGCGGTGCAGAAACTGCGCGAGCCCGCCGTCAAACTCGTGCAACGTATGCAACGCGTGATCCAAGAGAACATCGCGAAGCCCGGCCTGACCGGCAAGAAGTTTCAAATGCCGTGGTGGGCCCGACTGGCGTCGCACGTTCCGATCGTGCGCGACATCCCGGGCAAGATGATGGCCTTCGGTCCGCACCGCGTGCGCTATCAAGATTTCTCGCGCTAGGCGTTTGGCGAGGCGGCCAACTGTCCGCAACCGGCGGCGATTTCGATTCCCCGGCGTTGACGAATGCTGACTTTGATTCCGGACGCTTGCAGCAACTCGCGGAACGTCGCGACGGCCGAGTCGGCGGCGGTGGAACCGGCGTAACCGGTCGTCGGGTTGAGCGGAATCAGGTTGACCTGCGCCGGAATGCCATGCAAGAGTTCGGCGAGCGCCGCAGCGTGCTCCGCTCCGTCGTTTTCGCCGGCGATCACCGTCCACTCGAAGAATATCTTGCGATGCAGCGCGGCCGCGTACCGGCGGCAGGCGTCCATGAGTTCTTCCAGCGACCAGGTACGCGCGACCGGCAAGAGCCGCAAGCGATCGGTCTGCGTGGCGCCGTGCAGTGAGACGGCGAGCGAATAGGGGCGTCGCTCCGACGCCATTCGAAAGATGCCGGGCACCACGCCCACCGTGCTGATGGTCACCTGCTTGAAGCCGATCGCGAGGCCGCCGGGATCGCATAGGTTGTCGAGCGCCGTCATCACGGCGTCGTAGTTCAGGAGCGGTTCTCCCATCCCCATGACGACGATATTGCTCACGCGGTCGGGAGCGCCGTCGTTGCGAACTGCCCCGGCGTCGCGGAGCACCTGTTGCGCGAATAGCGCTTGGCCGGCGATTTCTCCAGCCGTGAGGTTGCGATCGAAGCCGGCTTGGCCCGTCGCACAGAAGACGCAGCCAAGCGGGCAGCCGGCCTGAGAGCTGACGCAGACCGTCGTGCGGCGGCCCGTGCGCATGAGCACGGTTTCGATTTGTCGGCCGTCGTGCAGTCGAAGCAGGTATTTGCGGGTGAGACCGTCGTCGGCGCGCGATTCTCGCTCGATCGCGAAAGTGGTGATGGTCGCCGATTCGGCCAACTGCGCACGTACGCGCGGCGGCAGTTCGTGCATGGCGGCGAAATCGCGCACGCCGTCGCGGTAGAGATATCGGCGAAGGTGGCCGGCGTGCGCGGTTGCGATGCCCCAGGCCTTCAACTGCAACGCGAGCGATGCAAGATCGAGGTTGAGCAGGTCGACGTGCTCGTTACCGCAGGCCATACATGCCTTGCCCGGCGTACTTCAGCTTTCCTTCTTCCACGAGCGCCTGCCACACGGCCCGCGGATATTCCGCAGGGGGCGTGATCGCCGTGAGCTCCGACGAGCCGGAGGTCATCGGGCTTTTGCCGAGCCGCGAGTTGTGGTCGAGCGATGTGACCTTGACGCGTTTCTTGAAGGCTTTATAAGCGGCCTTGAGCGTTTCGGCAGAAGGCTTTTCGGCGGCCGGCGTCGTGATCGGCGCGACGGCCTCGGCGGCCGAAGCCGGAGGCGCCGGGGCGGCCTCGGGCGCCGGAGGATTGGCGGGATCGGGAGTTTGCGGCGTTTCGCTCATGGCAAGGTTCTCTCTAACGGCATCTCGGGCTCAGTCGTTTAATCTAAAGCATGGCGGTGCCCGCCGCCACGGTTTGTCGGCCCCCTCATCCGCCTCTTCGAGCCACCTTCTCCTGCGAGGGGAGAAGGAAAGAAATTGGGAGAGCAGGGTGAAAGAAAGCGGCCGTGGACGATTTGCCGTCCACGGCCGCTTGAGCTTCGTTACTCGTCGACGCCTATGCGTCGGCGCGTCGTTACCGCTTCGACTTGTCGGCGATGGCCGCTTGAGCCGCCGCGAGGCGAGCGATAGGCACACGGAACGGCGAGCAGCTCACGTAGTCGAGCCCGATCGCGTGGCAGAACACCACGCTCGCCGGATCGCCGCCGTGTTCGCCGCAGATGCCGATCTTGAGGTCTTTCCGCGTGCCGCGGCCTTTCTCAACTCCCATCTTCATCAAGGCGCCGACGCCCGCCTGATCGACCGTTTGGAACGGATCGTTCGGGACGATGTCGTTTTCCTTGTAGTAGTTGATGAAGCCCCCGTAATCGTCGCGGCTGATGCCGAGCGTGGTTTGCGTAAGGTCGTTGGTGCCGAAGCTGAAAAACTCGGCGCCCGAGGCGATTTGATCGGCCGTGGCACAGGCCCGCGGCACTTCGATCATGGTGCCGACCATGTAGTCGACCTTGATCCCCTTTTCCGCGAAGACCTTTTCGGCCGTGTCGCGAATGACCTTTTCTTGGTTCTTAAACTCGGTGATGAACCCGACGAGCGGGATCATGATTTCCGGCTTCACGTCGGTACCCGACTTCTTGACGTCGCACGCGGCTTCGATGATCGCTCGGGCCTGCATCGCCGTAATCTCTTGATACACGATACCGAGGCGGCAGCCGCGGTGGCCGAGCATCGGGTTTGACTCGTGCAATTCCTTAACGCGCTTAGCGATGTAATCGGCCGAAATGCCGATCTTGTTTGCCAGCGCATGCTGTGAGGCGTGATCGTGCGGGAGGAATTCGTGAAGCGGCGGATCCAAGAGACGAATGGTCACCGGGCGACCTTCCATCGCCTTGAAGAGTCCGGCGAAGTCTTCCCGCTGAAACGGCAGCAGCTTCACGAGGGCCTTTTCCCGCGAAGCAAGATCACTGGCGAGAATCATCTCGCGGAACTCGTCGACATGGTTGAAGAACATGTGCTCGGTGCGGCACAGGCCGATGCCTTCGGCGCCGAACGCCACGGCTTCGGTCGCTTGCTTCGGTTCGTCGGCGTTCGTGCGAACCTTGAGCTTGCGGTTCTTATCAACCCACGACATGAGCTTGGCGTAGCGTTGGTAGATTTCCGACTCTTCCGGCTTCATCGTCTTCTTGATGAGCACTTGGATGACTTCGCTCGGCTTGGTTTCGACCTTGCCCGCGAAGACTTCGCCGGTGAAGCCGTCGATGGAGAGGTATTCCCCTTCCTTCAGCGTCTTACCGCCGACGGTGACCGTGCCCTTTTCGTAGTCGATGTTCAATTCGCCGGCGCCGACGATGCAAACCTTGCCCATCTGGCGGCTAACGAGAGCCGCGTGCGAGCTGGCGCCGCCGAAGGCCGTGAGAATGCCCTTGGCCGCCTTCATGCCGCGAAGATCTTCCGGCGTGGTTTCGCGGCGAACGAGAATCAATTCGATGTTCGGATTGGCGAGGTACTTCTTTTCCGCGTCGTCGGCGTGGAAAACGATCTCACCGGTGGCGGCGCCCGGTCCGGCGTTAATGCCCTTGGTGAGGAAGCTCCCCGCGGCGGCCTTCTTGCCGGCAAGGTCGAACACCGGTTGCAGCAGTTGGTTCAAGTCGTCGGCGGGAATGCGCTTGGCCGTGAGGGCTTCTTCTTCGCTGATCTTCCCTTCGAGCACCATGTCGACCGCGATGCGCACGGCCGCGAAGCCGGTACGCTTGGCGTTGCGGGTTTGGAGCATCCAAACCTTCCCCTTTTCGACCGTGAACTCGATGTCCTGCACGTCCTTGTAGTGGTTCTCAAGGATCGTGCCGATCTTGTTCAGCTCGTCGTATGCCTTCGGCATTTGCTTGGCGAGGGTTTCTTCAATCCGCAACGGCGTGCGAATACCGGCCACGACGTCTTCACCCTGCGCGTTGATCAGGTAGTCGCCGCAATAGCCGGGAACGCCGAGCGCTCCGTCGCGCGTCAGGGCCACGCCGGTGGCGCAGTCGTCGCCGAGGTTGCCGAATACCATCGCTTGCACGTTCACGGCCGTTCCCCATTCGTGAGGAATGCCGTACGTGCGGCGGTAGACGATCGCGCGATCGTTCATCCAGCTGGAGAACACGGCCCCGACGGCGCCGTACACTTGTTCCATCGGGTCGGTCGGGAAATCTTTGCCGGTTTGCTTCTTCACGGCGCCCTTAAACTCCGTGACGAGTTCCTTCAGTTGGGCGACGGTGAGCTCGTTGTCGTTGTGAACGCCGGCGGCGTGCTTCTTCTTTTCAAGCAATTCTTCAAACGGGTCGGCGTCGGTTTTCTTTTCCGGCTTCATGCCGAGCACCACGTCGCCGTACATCTGCACGAAGCGGCGGTAGCTGTCCCAGGCGAAGCGGTCATTGCCCGAAGCCTTGGCCAAGACTTCAACCGTCTTGTCGTTAAGCCCGATGTTGAGCACGGTGTCCATCATGCCCGGCATCGAATCGCGGGCGCCGGATCGGCACGAGACGAGCAACGGGTTCTTGTCGTCGCCGAGCTTCTTGCCCATTTCTTTTTCGACTTGGGCCATCGCCTTTTCGACTTGAGCTTTGAGCTCCGGCGGATACTTCCGATCGTTGGCGTAGAAATAGGTGCAAACGTCGGTGCTGATCGTGAAGCCGGCCGGCACGGGCAAGCCGATCTTGGTCATTTCTGCGAGGTTGGCGCCCTTGCCGCCGAGCGTATTACGCATCGAGGCGTCGCCGTCGGTGCCGCCTGGGCCGAACGAATAAACGTATTTCTCTGCCATGGAATCCACTACCTCGCGAATGCTAAAGTGAAGGGGCGCGGCGGTTTAGTGCACAAACGACGGCTTGCAAGCCGCGTCGTCGGCGGGAAACTCGCCCAATGTCGATCGGAACGTACCGGTTTCGGAAAACTTATCGATTAGTCGCTAGGAACCCACGGCCGGAGATCCGGCTATTGGCCGAGCGAAGTCGGGTCGAAAGTAAACGAGACAGTCTAAGAATCGCACTTCCGACCGTCAATGGTCGGCCGGTGCGGCGGTAAGGCGTCAAATCATGCTGCGCGGCCCCGTTTTGCGATACTATATGGGGTTCTGGGAGTCGATGTCCCAGGTGGTAGTGCTCCCGATTACTGCCGCGGAGGTCGACGAAAGTCGGGTTCTCGTGCAGCTTACGATTGTGTAAGGCTGTTTTCGTTGGGCCGCAGTCAGTGGTAAATTGGGGGTTCTCGGAATGACATTTGCCCCTCATCCCACGCCGACCTCAAGCCCCCTCCGTTTCGTACGGACGATGAGGTGCTTGCACTATCCCGCCGCTGCCACCGTGATGTACACCTGCGTCGAACTCTGATGCACACGCCCCTTCGAACCAACACGACCGAATTTCCTCGCAGCGCCACGGCGCGCGACGGGTTTTCCGTTCGCATGGTCAACGATCTGGTGAAAGATCTCGGCGAGCCGCGCCCCTGGATCTATTGGACCGACCTGCTCGTCTCTTGGTCCGTCGGGTATGCGGCGTTTCTCGTTTACACGACTTCGACCTCTCTCGCCTGGAAGATCCCCACGCTGATCGTTGCCGGCCTCGCGTTCTACCGCTGCTCGATGTTCATTCATGAGTTGCAGCATCTGCGCGAAGGAACGTTCCGCGCGTTCAAGACCGTTTGGAATTTGCTCTGCGGCATTCCGTTTCTGATCCCGCAATTCACCTACGGCGATCACCGCGGCCATCACGTCAATCGCGAATACGGCACTGCCGACGACGCCGAATACTTGATGATCGTGCAAAAGCCGATTGCGTCGGCGATCTACATGATCACACGCATCTTCTGGCTGCCGCCGGTCTTCTTCTTTCGCTTCCTGATTCTCACGCCGCTCACCTGGCTCCACGCCGCCATCCGCCGCTGGGTCTGGAAATACCCGAGCCGGGGCCCCGCCGTGAACTTGGTGCGCAATCACTATGTTCCCAATTCGCGCGAAGAGCCGTATTGGCGCATGCAAGAAGCCGGCTGCTTCATCTACCTCGCCGGCCTCACGACGCTGCTCGTCACGGGCATGTTGCCGTGGACCTATATGCTCGACATCTACGTGTTGAGCGTATTCATGATCACCATCAGCCACATGCGCACCATCACCTCGCATCGTTTCCGCAATGATGGCGCGGAGATGACGTACCTTGAGCAATTGTTCGATAGCACGACGATTCCCGGCCACCCGATTCTCACGGAACTCTGGTGCCCGATCGGGCTGCGTTGGCACGCCTTGCACCACATTTCGCAGACGTTGCCGTATCACAATCTGGGCATCGCCCATCGTCGCATCATGGCCGCGCTGCCGCCGGGCACGCTCTACCATGCCACAATCCGCAATGGATTGTTCCACGCGCTGTACGACGTCGCACGCACCATTTGGCGTACGAATCGTCGCATGCGCAGCGTGAAGGCCCGGCAACGTCTCGAGCCTGCTCCGGCGGCAAACGTCTCGCCAAGTGTTTCGCAAACTGCTACCGCGAACGCCGCCGTGCTTGATGACCTCTCCCTCCTCGGCTAGCGATATCGAAGTCGCGGTGCGAGCCGCCGCCGAGGCGTTGGTCGCCGAATTGCGAATGGTCGAACAGTCGGCCGATCAGGACGACCGGCAGTTGCTCGTCGACGGGGCCCTCGATCGTTGCCTTGCCAAGCTCGCGGCAATCGGCGTCGTCGGCAAAGAGAACCAAGGCCCGAGCCAAACGCTCTGGAAAGTCGCCGGTGATCTGCTCTTGCGCGGCGACCTGCAATGGCGCGCCCGCTCGAAGCCGCGCGGCTACGCCGGCGATTTTGAGATGCAGTCCGACTTTTGGAATCGGCGCGAGTGCGACGATCCGCTGGGCCGGCTCTTCGATCGCTACTTCTTAAGGCAACAAGCCGTCGAAGCGGTGCGGGCACGCATGGAACTCGTCGCCGACGCGATCGCCGCGCGTTGTGCGGCCTCGCGCGATGCGGAGTTTCACGTCGTGAGCATCGGCAGCGGTCCGGGCATCGATATGGAACAAGCCGCGCTTAAGCTAAGCACCGAAGATCGCAGTCGCTTGCGCTTCACACTGGTCGACATCGACGAACAGGCCCTGGATGCGGCACGGTTGCGCTTGGAAGTAGTCGTCGCGCCGGCGCAAGTTCGCACTTGCCGAGAGAATCTCGCCAGGCTCACGCGCGGTCGTCGCGGGGCCGACACCATCGCCGGCTGCGATGTCCTCGTTTGCTCCGGCTTGTTCGATTATCTGGAAGAGCCCGAGGCGGCGGCGATGTTACGTCTGTTCGCCGCGGCGCTGCGACCCGGCGGAGCGCTATACGCCGGCAACTTTGCGCCGCATTGCACCTCGCGGGCTTACATGGAATGGATCGGCAACTGGTATCTGATCTACCGCACGGCCGACGACATGCAGCGTTTGGCCGCCGCCGCCGATTTGCCCGCGGCATCGACTCAGATTGTCGCCGAGCGTACCGGTGCGGATTTGTTTCTTGTGTACGAAGCGCCGGCCGAGCAATAGTCCGACATTTCTCGATAGTCGCCGCCTATCGATCCCATAGCTCGATTGTCTTGGACGATTTCGGGCTCGGCTCCTATCTTTGGAGTGCCAGGCGAGCGTCGAGCCGTAAGGCCGACGTGTCTGTAAAATACCGCGTCTCCGGACACGTCGGGCTTACGCCTCGACGCTCGCCTTCCGGCGGCAGGGGGTTGTGTTCCCTCGTGGAAACGGAAAAATCAGTCCTTTACCGCATCGTCTGACTTTGTTGATCTACCCTACTTTTAGATAGAGGAGCGTTTGCAATGCTTTTAGTCGGCCAGCAGTTTCCCAAGTTTAAATGTCACGCCAACGTCGGTCCCAACGCCGAATCGCTCACCACGATCACGAACGAGTCGGCCAAGGGGAAGTGGAGCGTTTTCATTTTCTACCCGAAGGACTTCACCTTCATCTGCCCGACCGAATTGGTCGACTTCAACAAGCGTTTGAAGGACTTCGCCGATCGCGACGCCGTGTTGTATGGCGCGAGCACCGACAACGAATACTCGCACCTCGCTTGGTGCCAACAGCACTCGGACCTGAAGAACCTCAAGTACCCGTTGCTTGCCGCACAGAAGCTCTCGACCGACCTCGGTATCTTGGACCCGAACGAAAACGTCTGCCTGCGCGTGACGTACATCGTCGACCCGAACGGTGTGATCCAATTTGCTTGTGCGAACGCCCTGAGCGTCGGTCGTAGCACGGACGAAGTTCTCCGCGTGCTCGACGCACTGCAATCCGACGAACTCTGCCCCTGCAACTGGAAGAAGGGCGAAGCCACGATCAAGGTGTAGCTCCGTCGCTGCGCCTCCAATCGTCATTTAGCCCCCGGTCGGCGACCGGGGGCTACCCCATCCAAGCAACAAGCTATGCCCCCGGCGGCTCGCCGGGGGCTAAATGGGCGTCGCATCCAATCTCCCGTTTCGTACGTTGTCAGAGAGTCGTCTCATGTCTACCGACGCCGCTCCCGCCGTGGATACCTTGCTCGCGCCGCTCACCGACTCGTGCAAGGACCTCCGTTTAAACATGTCGACGATGCTCCGTGGTTCGGGCATCGATCAGCCGACGACGTATTGCTCGGCGATCGCCGTCGCGTACTTCGTCGGGGCAAAAGCCCTGGCGGAAGCGCTCCGAGCCGATTCCGCTTCGTTCCTCTCGGCGGAAGAAGCCACCGACGCCGAAGCGGCCGCCGCACTGATGGGCATGACCACGGTTTACTACAAATCGCGCGAACTTCTGGGTAAGCCGAGCTACAGCCAAATGCGACCCAGCTTGCGGATGAACCGCATGATGAGCCCCGTTTCTCGGCAAAAGTACGAAGCGGCGTCGTTCGCCTGTGCGGCCGTCGCGGCCTGCCCGGATTGTCTGAAATCGCACGAAGCCAAGCTGCTCGAAACCGGCCTCAGCGAAGCGGCGGTGCACGATTTGCTCCGACTGGCGGCCGTGGTGCATGGCGCTTCGATTGCGCTCGGAATTGTGAATTAGCGGCAACGGTTGTTGAATCAGCCGGCCGATCGGCGACAATCGTCGCCATGCGACGTCAACGACTATTCTTCGCGATCGGCACCCGACCCGAGGCTGTGAAGCTCGCGCCGTTGGTCCGTGCCTGCCGCGCCTTGCCGGACGAATTTGAAACGATCGTCTGCCTTACAGGCCAGCATCGTGAACTCGTGGCGCCGCTCGTGGAGTTCTTCGACCTCCGCCCGGCGTGCGACCTGCAAGTGATGTCGGCCAATCAAACGTTGGCGGAGTTGGCGAGCCGTTGCCTGCGCAAAGTCGATGATGCTTTGGCGCAGTTCGAGCCCGACTTCGTCATCGTGCAAGGGGATACCACGACGGCGGTGACCACGGCCGAAGCGGCTTTCTATCGCAAGCTGCGCATCGTGCATGTCGAGGCAGGATTGCGAACCGGCGACCTCGGTGCGCCGTTTCCGGAAGAATTCAACCGGCGCGTGATTTCGCTCGTCGCCACTTTGCACTGTGCGCCGACGGAGCGCGCCGCCGCGACTCTGCGCCGCGAAGGAGTTCCCGAAGATCGCGTGCGCGTGACGGGCAACACGGTGATCGACGCGCTGCTTTGGACTGCCGCAAAGCAACGGATGGACGAGTCGACGGTCGCGCGATTGGCCCCAGGGGGAACTCGAAGCGACCTTTCGAACTTTGCGCAACCTTCGTTGCCCTATTCGGTAGGTGTGGAGGAACGTGTTGTGCTGGTGACCGCGCATCGTCGTGAATCGTTCGGCGACGGGGTCGCCGACATTTGCGCTGCGGTGCGCCAACTGGCCGAGCGATATGCCGACTATCGATTTATTTGGCCCGTGCACGCAAATCCCAAAGTGCGCGTGCCGGTCGAGAAGGCGATGGCGAGCCTGCCCAACGTGCAACTCATCCCGCCGCTCGACTATCCCGGATTCGTCCGACTGATGGACCTGTCGACCTTGGTGTTAACCGATTCGGGCGGCATCCAGGAAGAGGCGCCGTCGCTCGGCAAACCGGTACTTGTGCTGCGCGACACGACGGAGCGGCAGGAAGGTATCGAAGCCGGCTGCGCGGAACTGGTCGGGACGAATACCGACCGTATCGTCGCACGAGCGACGCACTATTTAGAGGCGGCACGTCGCGGTGCTCGGCCCGAGCCCGTGATCAGCCCCTACGGCGACGGCCGAGCCGCGGAACGGATCGTCGGGTGGATTCGGGAAGTCGCGAAGTAGGCGAATTGATGCTCGGAGCGAATGCTGAATGCTGAACATGTTACGCTAGGCGTTCACGCTGTTCAGCATTCAGCACTCGACATTCAGCATTTCGTTTTACCGTTTCACGATCGTCTTGTAGTAGTCGATCGAGCGCCGCAGGCCTTCTTCGAAATCGACCTCCGGCTCGTAGCCGAGGAGCGAGCGGGCCAAGGTAACGTCGGCCAGACTCTCGCGCACGTCTCCGACGCGGGCCGGCTCGAGCTGTGGTTCGACGTTGGTTCCCAGAAACTTGTTGAGCAATTGAAGCAACGTGAGGAGCGTGGTCGCGCGGCCGTCGGCCATGTTGATGATGCGACCGGAAACGTTCGGCGCGTCGGCCGCGAGCAGGTTGCCCCGAACGACGTTGGCCACGTAGACGAAATCGCGCGACTGTCGGCCGTCGCCGTAGAGCACCGGACGGCGTCCTGCGAGTAGCGCCGTGATGAAGAGCGGAATCACCGCCGAGTATGGGCTATTCGGATCTTGTCGCGGCCCGAAGACGTTGAAGTAACGGAGCCCGACGGTTTCAATGTTGTAGGTAGCCGCAAACGATTGGCAGTAGAGTTCGCCGGCGAGCTTTGCGGCCGCATAAGGCGAGATCGGCGAAGGCAGATCGGTCTCGCGCTTGGCGCTGGTCGGTTGGTTGCCGTACGCGCTGGAACTCGCGGCATAGACGAGTCGACGAACGCCGGCCTTGCGCGCGGCGTCGAGCACGCATACCGTTCCGGTCACGCAAGCCGCATGCGAAGCCAACGGGTTCTCGACGCTGGCCGGGACGCTGGCGAGCGCCGCTTCATGGAAGATGCAATCGACTCCTTCCACGGCCCTCGCGACGATTGCCGGATCGGTCGTATCGCCTTGGAGGAACTCGATCTCGCTGCGCCAGGGGGCGAGGTTCGCAAGGTTCCCCATGCTCAGGTTGTCGAGCACGCGCACGCGATCGCCGCGCCGCACGAGCGCTTCGACGATATTCGAGCCGATGAATCCGGCCCCGCCGGTAACCAAGAAAATGCGTTGTGCCACGAGCGAAGCTCCCGCGAAATCGACAATTGCCCGTAGAAACGTAGCATACCTGCTTCCACCGGCGGTCGCCCTCTTGCCGAATGATTGCCGCCGGCACTGCCTGCGAATGGAACGACCGGTACAACCGGTATTTACCGGGTAGCCGCGGGTTCGATACCCTTGGTTTGCCCCTGGTCTTTCCGTTCGCGGTCTCTTGTCGCAAGGATGCGGCCCATGACAACGCTTGCTCGTCGATGGTTTGTCGCGTGTGCGCTTTCGCTGTTCGCTACGGCGGCACGCGCCGAAGATTTTGCCGTTGAGAACTCGGTATTCGACGGGAAGCAAAAGCTCGGCGGTAGCCAAACGATTTTCCTCGAGGGCAAAGTCTACGACTTTCTCGCCGAATCGAGCGAGGCGGCCGTGTTTGATCTTGCCGCGGGACGCGTCGCGCTCTGCGATTCGTCGCGCCGGGTGCGTACGGAGCTCACGACGCAAGAACTCGCCGACTTCGCCTTGCGCTTGCGCGATCGAGCACTTGCCGGCGGCTCGGAGTTCGTGAAATTCGCGGCACAGCCGACGTTTGCCCAGAAACTCGAACCGGAATCGAACGAGATTGTGTTGAGTAGCGATATGTTGACGTATCGCGCGGCGACCGTAGCGCCGAAGAATGCCGAGGTCTTACGCAACTACCAAACGTTCATTCATTGGCAAACGCAACTGAACGCGATTGTAAATCCCGGCGCGCCACCCCCCCAAGCACGCTTGATGCTCAACGACGCACTGGCGTCGCGGCAGTTACTGCCCGAGCGCATTACGATGCACCGCACGGCAACGATGCCGGGGCTGGGTAAGACGCTGCGCGCGGAACATGCGTACCAGTGGCGCGTGAGCGAGGAGCAGCGTCGCCGGATCGCCGAACTCGATGTCCTGCGAAGCGATTATCGGCTCGTTCCGATTGGGGAATATATGCAGGCCGCCCAGGTGCCGAGCGGTAAGTAGAAGAGAGCCCTCGGCGACCTGAATATGCCGACTTTTGGGCCGTTTTCGCGGTTTTCCTTGGGTTCCAAAATCCGCGTGTTAAACTCCTAATAGTGGGGGTGTGATCGCTGTTCCGCATTTTAAGGCGGACAAAGCGAGCGCCTCGGAGTTCGCGGAGCTGCGGGATGAGGCGCGGAGTACTTGTTGATCGTCGCCGGCGTCGGGCCTTTTGGAGCCTGGCGATACTGATCGGCGTTGAATGCGTTTGCGTCGCGCAGGGGACGCGCGATGACTCGACGGCGCAATTACGCGCGGATGCCGAGGCCGTTCAGCGCGTTCAATTTGATGCGGATGCGACGGGCCGCGCTTTGAAGTTCTTGGAGTTAACCAAGCGGCGCGTCTGGGGCTATCACGCCGACAACGGCGAGCACCGCGCCTACGAAGGGGCGTATGAGGCCGAAGTCGTGCGGAGCAATAAGCCGTGCTTGTTGTTCAGCTCTCGGAACTACGTGCCGATCAGCCAATTGGACGCGCAGTCCACGGCGGATTTGGCGGAGATCGGTAAGCTCCGACTCGCACTGAAGCAGGACTACCTGAACCTGAACGCGGAACTACAGCGACGCCAAGCCGCGGCGATTGAAGCGCAGCGTCAGGCGGAGTTGCAGAGGCAGGCGGAGTTGGACAAGTTGAAGACGCGGCGCGCGCGATTGCTGGTCGACACGGAACTGCAAGTGGTTGAGGCGGGCGTACCGCGATTACTCAATGTAAGTGCCGGCGAAGTGTTTGAAGTGGCCGGCGATTCGCCGACGGAGTTCTTGCTGGTGATCGGCGGCAAGCCGGTGCCCGTCGATCGCCGACGTTGCGAAGAGCTGCAACCGACCGTGGTGCTCCGGCCGATTATGCCCGGCGCTCCGAATATGGACGGGCCTGCGATAGACCCGCCGAAGCTCGATTGCCGCATCGGATCGTACCAATTTCCCGACGGCCGAGAGGCTTTGCAGGTGGAAGCCGTCGCCTTAGGCGGCCTGGCTGATAGGTATCAGGTTCAGGTCGGTGAGGTGCTCGAACGGGTCAACGACATGGCGGTCGCGACGCTCGACGACTACCGCATTGCAAGCACGCGCGCCGGAGGCGGCCTGAAGCTCGTGCTGTTCAATCCCTCGCTCGGACGAAGTCGGATCGTCGAGATTCCGCCGCCGAACGCCGCCGTGCCGCTAGGAGTGTTCGGGCGTCCCGACGATCGCGGGGAGTTTGTGATCGACGACGTACTCGAGGCGAGCATCGCGTCGCAGTTGGGGCTGAAGCGCAACGACAGGCTATTGCGAGTGAACGACGTACCAATCTCCACGGAAGCGCAGCTCCGACAAGCAGAAGCAGTGTCCGGAGGTAGATTCCGCCTCCGTGTGTTGATCGACGGGCAACCGAAATCGCTGCTTTATCCCTAGTCGCCGGATTCTCCATAATCCGAGCTCGCCGACTTCTTTGCGTTCGGCAAACCCCGCGGTTACGATGGCGAAGCATCTGGTTTGCTTCCCGCCTTCGTCCTTCCCGCCGCGAGGTTCGCCGTCATGTTGCGTTGCCGTCGTCTATTGCTTGTCGCCGCCTTCGGGTCGCATTGTCTATTGTCGCCGCACTCTTCCGAAGCGGGCGGAAAAATCACGCTGGAAGCGCGTGATAAGAACATTCACGGCATCGCGGTATTGATCGACGGTAAGCTCTTTGCCGACTACGTCATCGGCAACGCTCCGAAGCCGTTTGTTTGGCCGATCGTCGGCCCCACGGGCAAGGAGATGACCCGTGCTTACTCGACGAAATGGGTCGAGGGTGAAAAGACCGACCATCCGCACCAGCGCTCTTTCTGGTTTACGCACGGCGACGTGAACGGCGTGGATTTCTGGTCGGAAGCGCCCGGCGACGGAAGCCCTGTGAAAGACGCAAAGCCCGGCCATCCGCAAGTCACCGGGCACGGGGCGATTCTGCACCGCGAATACTTGAAGAACGAAGTGGTCGACGGTGCGGCCGTGATCCAAACTCGCAACGATTGGGTCTCGCCCGCCGGCAAGAAGATGCTGGAAGATGAACGAACGCTGACGTTCCGCGACCTGGGCGAAGCCCGAGCAATTGACTTCGACATCACCTTGAAGGCCACGGCCGGCGACGTACATTTCGGCGAAACCAAAGAAGGTTCGTTCGGCGTGCGCGTGCCGACAACGATGGACGTCGATCACAAGCCCGACGGCGGCAAGATCGTCTCAAGCGACGGCGTTACGGACAAAGACGCTTGGGGTAAGCGGGCCGCGTGGGTCGACTACAGCGGCAACGTCGGGGGCGAGCAACTTGGTATTGCCGTGATGAATCACCCGTCGAGCTTTCGTTTTCCCACCCGTTGGCACGTTCGCACGTATGGGCTGTTTGCCGCCAATCCGTTCGGCGCCACGAGCTTCGACAAGGAGACGAAAGACGAGAGCGGGGCCACGATCCGCTCCGGTGAATCGATCACGCTGCGTTACCGCGTGCTCTTTCACAAGGGCAACGCCGAAGAGGCCGGGATTGCCGCGGCTTATAAGGAATACGCCGACGCGAAGTAGCGTGATTCGCTAAGCGGAACGAAGTGCGATCGAGGCACTCGCCCTGTCGCGCCCGCAAAGAAGGATTGACATCGAGGTTCGCCATGAATCGTGCGTACTTTGTCGGTGTGTTGGCGCTGGTTTGTCGCGTCGCAATGTCTGCGGATGCTGCTGCGCCACAGGTTGAAGCCGTGCCGCCGTCGATCGCTCGCTATGTGGCGGTCGACAACGTCTGTGCGTGGCCCAACCTCACGATGCTCCGCGATGGTTCCATTGCGGCGGTAATTCACAACAAGCCGGCCCACGGACAGATGGAGGGGGACGTCGATTGTTGGGTTAGCACCGACGGCGCGCTATGGGAGCTGCGCGGCAAACCGGCGCCGAACGATCCACATACCATTCGAATGAACGTTGCCGCGGGGCTCGCGAACAACGGCGACCTACTCGTGTTGTGCTCCGGTTGGACGGACGAGAAACAACCGGAACGCCCCAAACAAGCGGCGTTTCGCGATGCCGTTTTGAGCAATTGGGTGTGCCGCTCCGGCGACGGCGGGCGAACGTGGACGCAGGAGAAGTCATTCGTGCCCGCAGAGAGCGGTTGGACGCCGTATATTCCGTTCGGCGATATTTGGGTCGGCGAAGACGGTGCGCTCCATACGTCGTGCTACGGCGGCCGACTCGTTGCACCGGACAAAAACTCGAAGACCGACGGCTACCGCGCCTGGCATTTCCGCAGCGACGACGACGGTCGCACTTGGTCGAACGTTTCCGTAATCGGCGCGAAGCACAACGAGACCGACCTCTTCCATCTCGGCGGCAAGCGCTGGCTGGCGGCAGCGCGAATCGACGCCCTGGAATTGTTTCGCAGCGAAGACGACGGCGCTACATGGCAAGGTCCGCAGCGTGTGACCGGCCGCAACGAGATCAACGGTCATCTCATGCGCTTGGCCGACGGGCGGTTGCTCTTGAGCTACGGTAGCCGGGTCAAAGATCGCTACGGAGTCCTCGCGAAGCTGAGTTCCGACGACGGGGAAACCTGGGGCCCGCCCATTCGGCTCGTGAAAAGTCTCGAATCAGATTGCGGTTATCCGAGCAGCGTGCAACGCGCCGACGGCCGGATCGTCACGGCCTATTACGCCAAGCGCGTCGAGAACCACGAGCGCTATCATATGGGCACGGCGGTGTGGGAAGCCCCGCCGCAATCGCCCGCGACCAAGTAAGTCGCTCCTCCGTCCGTTGCTCGCCGGACGATTCCCCATGCGGCCCCCGCCGCACTTCGGCGCCGGAAGTATCGCTTCGTCGGCCGGCTAACCTGACGTGCATCAGCTCGCGTCGCCTCGATAGTTGCGACCTTTAATACTTTTCTGCGCGCCCTACTTCACCACCTATAAATTTCGCAAAGCAAGTAGCTTCCCAGGCTTGCCGATAGCTCACATTGTCAATGAGCTGATTGTCATCCCAGATTGCCCACTCGACCCAATCAATTCATTTCGGAGGGGTTCTAAGCATGACCGGCAGTGAGTGCGGACTGCAAAACCTGGAAGAGTTACGAGCTTACGTCTACGAGGTACTTTGTCAGCGCGAGAGTTTGGAACGAGGGGCGTTCCATATGTCGGAGCAGATCCTGATTCGCAGCGGTTCGGCCTGCGGAATGCATTTTTGCCTTCATGGTCCTCGCGCGGTGATGATCACCGCGATCTGGGAAACCAAGCAAAACTCAATCCTCTTCTACGATTCGACCGGCTTGCGATTTCAGAAAACTCGACTGGTAGCCGCCCCGCAATTGGTCGCCGTCGCCGCCTAGAGAAAAGGATTGACTCGAAGGCCGGCGAGTAGTATACATAACTTCACTAATCACCAACTGTACATGGAGGTCGGTTCCATGCTTGTTTTGTCCCGTAAAGAGAACGAACGGATTCGTTTGGGCGACTCGATTGTGTTGACCATCGTGCGCGTGTCGGGCGACAAAGTTCGCCTCGGCATCCAAGCTCCGCCCGATGTGTTGGTGCTGCGAGACGAGCTCGAAACGTTTGCCACGGCGATCACCGGTTCGGCGATTGCCGCTCCGGAGCTGCCGGTCGTGGCCACCCATGCCGCCCAAGCCGTGGCGTAATGGTCTCGGTCAGTCGTACGTTGTCAGCCGTCTGTGGTCGGTAGCTGCGAGTTTTAGGTAAGTCATCGCGATCAATCGGGGCGGAGCCGTTAGTGCCTCCGCCCCGTGGTGTTTCCGTAGGAGTGGTGTTTCCGTAGGGATCGCATCCGGGTTCGGGCCCTTTCAGCGCCCCTCGCGGCGAATTCTTCGCCACAATTCTTCGGCGTGCAACTGCTTGCAATGCAAGGGTTTGCGAATTAGTTTGAATTTCTCGTGCAGTTTCTCGGGAAATAGGCCGTAACCGAATGCCGGCAGCGGCCAATTCCCCTGTGTAACGCACAATTCGACGCCCGGGCCCCAAGCAAACCCCACCAGATCGCCTCTTGCGGTCTCTGTTTGCTCCGGAAATCGAATCGCCCGCTCCCACTCGATCGAGCTCAAGCTGCGAGCACCGGTCGACCGGAAACGGCGAACCTACCTAACACTGATTCCTTTTGCTTGCCTTGAGGGAGATGGATTTATGAAGAGCCACATGCCTAGCCGTCGCGATTTCTTGACGGTGGGCGCCGTCGCCGGTGTCGGTCTCGCGCTGCCGGACCTGTTCCGCATCCAAAGCGCTCGCGCCGAAAAGAAGAACTACGACTTCTTGGAAGCCAAGGCGAAGAGCGTCATTCATATCTATCTGCCGGGCGGCTGTGCTCATCAAGAAACGTGGGATCCGAAGCCGTTCGCTCCGATCGAATACCGGGGCGATCTGAAGCCGATCAACACGAAGGTGGCCGGCACCCAGTTCTCCGAGTTCATGGTCAAGACGGCGGAAATCGCCGACAAGATCTGCGTCATCCGCTCGATGACCCACGGCGAAGCCGCTCACGAACGCGGCACGCACAACATGTTCACCGGCTACCGCCCGAGCCCGGCTCTGCAATATCCGAGCATGGGTAGCGTCGTCAGCCACGAATACGGCCCGCGCAACAACCTGCCCCCGTACGTCGCCATTCCGAACCAAGCCAACGAGTTCGCGGGCACCGGCTACCTCAGCTCGTCGTTCGCTCCGTTCAGCCTCGGTTCCGATCCGGCCAACGGCGGTTTCCAAGTTCGCGACCTGACGTTGCCCAATGGCGTCGATGACGCCCGCTTCTCGCGCCGTCGTACTGCCTTGGACGCCGTGAACGCTTACTTCCATGCCAAGGAAAAGTCCGACGCCATCGACGCGATGGACACCTTCTACGATCGGGCCTACAGCCTCATCAGCTCGAAGGAAGCTCGCGAAGCGTTCAACATCAATGCCGAAAACGCCGCCTTGCGTGATGAATACGGCCGCAACGAAGCCGGTCAGCGCATGCTCATGGCCAAGCGTCTCGTCGCCGCCGGCGTGCGGTTCGTCAGCATGACCTACGGCGGCTGGGATATGCACAACGGCATCGTTCCTGCCATGAAGCGTCAACTGCCGACCTTCGATCAGGCCTACGCCGCGCTGATCCGCGATCTCGATCGCTGCGGTTTGCTCGACGAAACCCTCGTCATGGTCAGCAGCGAATTCGGCCGTACGCCGAAGATCAACAACACCGCCGGCCGCGACCACTGGCCGAAGGTGTTTAGCGTGGCTCTCGCGGGCGGCGGCATCAAGAAGGGCATCACCTACGGCACTTCCAACGCCATTGCGAGCGAGCCGGAAGATGATCCCGTCGGCCCGCAAGACCTCGCCACCACGGTCTACAATCAATTGGGCATCGTCGCCGATAAGGAGCTCATGGCTCCGGGCGATCGTCCGATCGAAATCGTCGACGGCGGCCGCGTGATCAAGGAAATCCTCGCCTAGTTGTCGAGTATCAATTTGAAATGAGTATGTCCGACTGCCGCATGGCCTCTGTCTGTATGGATTTTGCAGGGGCGGATGAAACACGAAATTTCGCGTCGCGAGGGGCTGCGACTTGTCGATTCGTGTTCGCGGTGGTTAGCATGATATAGAAGCAATCCACCCGGCGACCTTCGGGCGCGCCGGGTGGATTGTTTGCCATAGGCACCGGTGTCGGATCGCCGGTCGTCGATGGAATGTTCGGCCTGCACCGTTTGCCAGAGCATTCTGTGAGAGCCGGCTTGGCGCTAGTGAGCGCGGTCGCCCTCGGATGCTTTCATCCCGCCGCCTGCCTTCCCTCCTGCCGAGGTTTACATGAGTGCCTCTTTCCGCGCGATCGGCGCTTGCCGATTGTTTGTGCGTTCCGCTTGTTTCGCCACGTCCGTGGCTTTCGCATTCACGGCGACGGCGGCCGACCCCCGGCTTAGCAATGTCGTTCCGGCCGGCGCCAAACGCGGCACCGAAGTTCAGGTGACGATCAACGGCAATAGCATCGGCGATGCCCCGGAGCTTCTGTTCTACGAGTCGGGCATCACCGTCAAGAAGATCGAGCCGATTAAGGACAAGGCCGGCGTCGTGAACGCCAACTCGTTCACCGCCACGTTGGCGATCGCTCCCGATTGCATGCTCGGCAACCACGCGCTGCGCGTTCGCACGGCCGGAGGCGTATCCAATATGCCGATCGTGTTCAGCGTCGGCGCCTTGGACACCGTCGAGGAAAAGGAGCCGAACAGCGAGTTTGCCTCCCCGCAAGCGATTCCGCTCAACGTCACGGTCGCCGGCTCCGTGCAGAATGAGGATGTCGACTACTTCGTCGTCGAAGCGAAGAAGGGGCAACGGATTTCCGCCGAAGTGGAAGGCATCCGCCTGGCCCGAGGGTTCTTCGATCCTTATCTGGCGATCATGGACCTGGAGCGTTTCGAGTTGGCCCGTAGCGACGATGCCGCCGTCGTGTGGCACGACAGCGCCTGTTCGGTGCTCGCTCCGGCCGACGGCAAGTACGTCGTCATGCTCCGCGAGAGCACGTTCAGCGCCAGCTCCGCTTATCGCCTGCACATCGGTACGTTTCCTCGGCCGACGGCCATGATTCCCGCCGGCGGCAAGCCGGGCGAAACTTTGGAAGTGACGATGCTCGGCGATCCCGCCGGCCCGTTCAAGCAAAAGGTCACGCTGCCTGCCAAGCCGGAATTTCTCTCGACGATCTTTGCTCCCGATGAAAAGTCGACGGCCGTATTGCCGCAAGATGCGTCGGGCGTTGCTCCGTCGCCGCTCGTGTTTCGCGTGAATTCTCTTAATAACGTCGTCGAAAAAGAACCGAACGACGACCGTACGCAAGCCACGGCTTGCGACGCTCCGATCGCCATGAACGGCGTGATTGAAAAGCCGGGCGACGTCGACCATTTTCAGTTTAAGGCGACCAAGGGCCAAGTGTTCGACGTCCGCGTGCATGCCCGCAGTATCCGCTCGCCGCTCGATCCCGTTCTCATGATTATTCGTCAATCAAACGGCAACGGCGCCGGCACGAACGACGACTCCGGCTCCCAGGACAGCTACTTGAAATTCACCGCACCGGCCGACGATACGTACGCGGTGCAGATCAAAGACATGCTCGCGGCGGGAGGCCCCGACTACGCCTATCGCGTGGAAGTCACTCCGGTCGAGCCGAGCGTCGTGTTGACGCTGGTGGAAAAGACGCAATACATCGATGTCTCGATGCCCGTCGCCAAGGGAAATCGTGGCGCGGTGATGCTCAACGTGCAACGACAAAACTGGGGAGGCGATCTGGCGCTCGATGTCCAAGGCCTGCCCAAGGGGATGAAGTTTGAAACGATTCCGGTCGCCGGCAATTTGCCGTCGGTACCGGTGTTGTTCACCGCCGAAGAAAACGCTCCGGTCGGGATCGCCGCGGCCGACGTTATCGTGAAGCCGACCGATCCGAAGGCCGTGCCGGTCGAAGGACATCTTCGTCAGGTGAGCATGCTCGTGCGCGGTCAGAACAATCGGGCCGTGTTTACGCACACGTTCCAACGGCTGACGACGGGCGTCATCGAGAAGGTGCCGTTCAAGATCGAAGTGATCGAACCGAAGGTGCCGCTCGTGAAGAACGGTTCCATGGAACTTCGCGTCAAGGCGGTCCGTGAGAAGGACTTCAAGGCCCCGATCGCCATCCGCATGTTGTACAACCCGCCGGGCACCAGCTCGTCCGGCTCGTCGCAGATCGCCGAAGGTAAGGACGAAGGCACGATTCAAATCACCGCAGGCGGCAACGCCGAAACCAAGGAATTCAAGATCATCGTGCTCGCCACGGCGACCGTCGGCGGCGGCCCGGTCGAAACGGCCTCGCAATTCGCGACGCTGAAGATTGGTCAGCCGTACTTCGACGTCGCCTTCAAGGCCGGAGCGACGGAGCAAGGCAAAGAATTGACGTACGTCGCTCAGGTGACGAACAACGTCGCGTTCGACGGTAAAGCCAAGGTGCAACTCGTCGGCCTGCCGGCGGAAGCGACCTGCGAACCGGTCGAAATCACGAAGGACTCGACCGAAGCGGTGTTCACCGTGAAGACGACCGCCAAGACGCCGGCCGGTCGCCATAAGGCGATCTACTGCAGCTTGGTGTTGAGCCAAAACGGGGAGCCGATCGCTCATACGTTCGGCCCGGGCGAAATTCGGGTCGACGCTCCGCTGCCGCCGAAGGCGAACGCCAAGCCGGCGGAAGTGAAGCCGCAAGCCGTGGCCGCCGCCAAGCCGGCAGTTGCGAAGCCGCTCAGCCGTTTGGAAATGCTGCGTCAGCAAAAGACGCCTGCCAACGAAAACCAGAAGTAAACGCGTTGGACTTGGACTGTTGACGTCTGTGGACGCTCGAACGAAATACGAAATCTAGCATCGCAAAGTTTGGAACCAGCCCCGGCGTGGGCGAGGAGATTGACGTGAAGAACTACGGAAAGAAATCGCTAACCGTACGACTCGGTGCAAGCATTTGCAGCTTGGCAATCGGTATCGCCGCTACGGCGCAGGCCGTTTCGGTACAGGCCGCTCCGTCGCCCGTGGGGGAAGCGAAGCCTGCCGACGCTAAGGCGATCGTGAAGGTCGAATTCTTCCCGCCCGACGTCAACCTCGCGACAAAAGTCGATCGTCAACGCTTTGTCGTACTCGCAACCCGAGCCGACGGCGTCACGCTCGACGTGACCAAGGACGCGCAGGTTGCGCCGGCGGATGCGAAGCTCGCGCGGATCGAGCAATTCACCGTCTACCCGACGGCCGACGGCACGACGAAGCTCAACGTCAGCTATGGCGCGTTCAAATCGGAAATTCCGTTGGTGGTGAAGGATGCGACCGTGGATCGCCCGGTCAGCTTCCACTTGGATGTGATGCCGGTATTCATGCGCTCCGGTTGCAATACGGGCAGCTGCCACGGCGCGGCTCGCGGCAAAGACGGCTTCATGCTCTCGCTCTTCGGTTACGATCCGAAGGGAGATCACATGCGGATCACGCATGAGCTGGGCAACCGCCGGATCAACTTGGCGGTGCCGGAAGAAAGCCTGCTGCTCGAAAAGAACGACGGCTCGGTGCCGCACACCGGCGGCAAGCGCTTTGAACGTTCGAGCGAATACTACAAGACGCTCTTGGATTGGTTGAAGAACGGCGCCCCGCTCGACGCGACGGAAGTGCCGAAGGTGGTGCGCTTGGAACTGTATCCGCCGACCGCCGTGCTCGAAGGCGCCGGAGCGACCCAACAAATGGTGGCTCGCGCCGTGTACGCCGACGGCACCGATCGCGACGTGACGAACTTGGCCGTGTTCCTCACGAACAACGACAACTCCGCCCCGATCAATGAAGCCGGCTTGGTGACGGCCTCGAACCGCGGCGAAGCGTTTGTGATGGCCCGCTACGACACGCACACGATCGGCAGCCAGCTCTTAGTGTTGCCGAAGGATCTGAAGTACTCGAAGCCCGCGGCGACGCCGGTGAACTACATCGATGAATTGGTCGACGCGAAGCTCAACAAGTTGCGCATCATTCCGAGCGAACTCTGCAGCGATGAAGTGTTTCTCCGCCGCGTGACGCTCGACATCACCGGTTTGCTGCCGACGGAAGAAGAGTTTGCCACGTTCATGAACGATAAGGACGTGCAAAAGCGGGCGAAACTCGTCGACCGGCTGCTGGAGCGGAAAGAGTTTGCGGAAATCTGGGCCATGAAGTGGGCCGAGATCCTCATGGTGCGTACGAAGCAAAACCAAGTGAGCACCAAGGCCGCCTTGGCCTACGCCGATTGGCTCACCGCGCAGATTTCCAACAATGTGCCGCTCGACCAGATGGTGCAAGATTTGTTGGCTTCGAGCGGTAGCGCGTTTAACACGCCGGCCGTGAACTACTACCAAGTGGAAAACGACTTGCTGAAGACCGCCGAAAACACGGCGCAGGTCTTCTTCGGCATTCGCACCCAATGCGCCCAATGCCACAACCATCCGTTCGATCGTTGGACGATGGACGACTACTACAGCTTTGCCGCGTTCTTCTCGCAAGTCGGCCGTAAGCAAACGGAAGACTATCGCGATATCGTCGTCTACAACCGGGCTTCGGGCGAAACCTCGAATCCGGTGACGAAGCAACGCATGACGCCGAAGTTCCTCGGCGGGGCGGTGCCGGAAATTAAGCCGGGTGAAGATCGCCGCGCCATCTTGGCCAAGTGGCTCACGGCCGGCGACAACCCGTTCTTCGGCTTGAACATCGCCAACCGCGTGTGGGACCACTTCTTCGGCATGGGCATTATCGAGCCGGTCGACGACATTCGCATCAGCAACCCGGCGACGAATCCGGAACTGCTCAAGGCGATGGGGACGAAGCTGGTGGAATACAAGTACGACTTCCGCAAGCTGGTCCGAGACATTTGCAATTCGAACACGTATCAACGGGCCGGAACGCACAACGAGAGCAACGCGTCGGACGAGAAGAACTTCTCGCACTCGACCGTGCGACGCGTGCGCGCCGAAAGCCTGCTGGACATCATCACGCAAGTGACGGAAACGAAGGATAAGTTCCAACGTCTGCCGGTCGGCGGCCGAGCCGTGCAAATTGCCGACGGCAACACGTCGAGCTACTTCCTCGATACGTTCGGACGCTCGCCGCGATTGACGGTGTGTGCCGCGGACGTGAAAGCGGATCCGTCGCTCTCGCAATCGTTGCACCTGCTGAACGGCCCGACCGTGGAAGGAAAGATCGCGCAAGGGGGCCTGATCCAACGCTGGATAAAGGAAGGGCTGGCCGGACCGCAGATCATCGAAAAAATCTACGTGCGGGCGCTCACGCGTAAGCCGACCGCGGAAGAGACCGCGAAGTTGGTCGCGCTCGTGCCCGCCGATAAGGGCGAACAAGCGAAGGTCTACAACGACATTTTCTGGGCCGTTCTGAATTCGCGCGAGTTCGTGTTCAACCACTAAGTTTTGCGTTCGCGATTGTTGGTTTCGCCGTCGTCACCGCACTTCCCGCTTCCCGCCTTGAGTAGTTCCATGCCAATTCGCATCGTTCTGGGCGCCGTTTTGTCCGTCGCATTCGGTTGGAGTGCTTCCGTCGCGTTCGCGGCGGATGAAAAGCCGGCCGATCCTAAAGTCGCGCCGAAAGTGACGTACGACGAACATATCCAGCCGATCTTCCGCGCAGCGTGCTTCACTTGCCACAACCAGAATGAAGCGAAGAGCGACTTGGCTCTCGACTCGTACGCGCGCACCATGGCGGGCGGGGCGGGGGGCGAGTGTGTGATTGCCGGCGACGTGGAGAGCTCGCGGCTCTACGCATTGGTGGCCCACTTGGAAACACCCAAGATGCCGCCGAACCAAGATAAGATTGCCGAAGCGCAGCTGAACTTGATCAAGCAATGGATCGTCGGCGGTGCGCTGGAGAATTCCGGATCGAAGGCGAAGATCAAGCCGAAGGTCAGCCTGGAACTTGCCACGACTGCGGGCAACAAGCCGAGCGGTCCGCCGGCGATGCCGGAAAAGTTCCGACGTCAGCCGTTTGTGGCGACGTCGCGTGCCGGAGCGTCGACTGCCATGGCCGCGAGCCCTTGGGCTCCGCTGGTCGCCGTCGCCGGACAAAAGCAGATCATGCTCCATAACACCGACACCGGTGAACTGCTCACGATTCTGGCCTACCCGGAAGGCGTGCCGCACATTTTGAAGTTTAGCCGCGACGGTTCGGTGCTGCTTGCCGGCGGCGGGCGCGGCGGTTCGTCGGGCAAAGTGGTGCTCTACAACGTTAAGAGCGGTGAACGCATTACGGAAGTCGGCGACGAACTCGACGTGGTGCTCGCGGCCGACGTCAGCAGCGACTTGTCGCGCGTGGCCCTCGGCGGCCCGAAGAAGATGGTACGGGTCTTCAGCGTCGCCGACGGTTCGCTTGAATACGAAATGAAGAAGCACACCGATTGGGTGACGGCGATCGAATTTAGCCCTGATGGTATTTTGCTGGCGACGGCCGACCGCAGCGCGGGACTGATGATTTGGGAATCGGAAGGGGGCCGCGAGTATCAAAACCTCACCGGCCATACCGCGGCGATTACCGACGTGAGCTGGCGCTCGGATTCAAACCTCTTGGCTTCGGTGAGCGAAGACGGCTCGCTACGGCTCTGGGAAATGGAAAACGGCAAGCAAGTAAAGACCTGGGCCGCCAATGCCGGCGGATCGCAGTCGGTCGAATTCTCGCCGAACGGCACCTTGGTGACGGCCGGCCGTGACAAACTTTGCAAGGTGTGGAATATCGACGGCAAGGCGCTCGCCACGTGCGAAGCGATGCCCGACATGGTGTTGGATGCGGTGCTGGCGTACGATTCGAAGCGCGTGATCGCCGGCGATTGGACGGGCGAAGGTCGCATTTTCGACGCGGCCACGGGGAAGACCGTCGGCAAGTTGCTGCTCAATCCGCTGCCGCTCGATCAGATGGTGATTTACGCTACTCAGCAGGCTGCGGAAGCGGAGAAGGTTGCACAGGCCGCGGCCGCCGACGCCGAAGCGGCCAAGAAAGGCGCCGAAGCTGCCGGAGCCGCGGCTCAAGCGGCCGTGAAGAAGGCGGCCGACGCCGCAGCGGAAGTCAAACGTTTAGAAGCCTTGCGGCCGCAGCTGGATAAGGACTTGCCCGTGAAGCAAGCGGCGCTCAAGGCGGCGCAGCAAAAGGCGGGGGAGGTTCGACGGGCGTTGACCGACGCGAAGGGCACCGAGTCGCGTGCCGCTTTGACCGTCAAACAACGTACCGATGCTCTGGCAACCTCGGCTGCCGGCGTGAAGAAGCTTGAAGAAGAGATCGCCAAGCTCACGGCAGATAAGAAAGATGCCGCACTTCCGGCCGTACAGAAGCGGCTCGAAAACACGAAGGCGGAAGCTGCACAACGGACGGCGCAAATTGCCGACGCCGCAAAAGCCTTGGCCGACGCCCAAGCGAAGGTCAAGCAATTGACCACGGACTCGGCCGCCGCCGACCAGCTTGTTGCCAAAGCCAACGCCGATTTGGAGGGGCACCGCAAAGCCATCGTCGACGCCGGCAATGCTCTGCGAGGTTTGCAGCCGCAACTAAAGCCGCTGCAAGAAGCCATCGCCAAGGTGAACGCCGCGAAAGCCGCGGCGGATAAGGTCGCGGCAGACAAAGCGGCCGTGGCCAAGACGGCCGGTGATGCAGCCGCCGGCACCCGCCAAGCCGCCCAACGTGCCGCGGCCGACAAGGCCGAGTTCGATAAATCGAACAACGCCCAAGCTAGCGCTGCCCGCTAAGCTTCGCCTGCCTTCACATCGCTGAAAGCATCCTGAGCACGCAGATCCTCGCGGTCTGCGTGCTTTTTCTCTTCTTCTCCCCCGTATTTCTGCGGGGCGGCGTTTGTTCCAACCAGGAAAACTTTGCCGAATGTGTCGATTGCTCCAAGTTTTCGGATTGTAGGTCCGATAACTACCCTGCCGCATTCTGTGCCGGGGGGCGCACGTTGAGTGGTTTCACTTCAACGTTATGGATTGGGGCTCGGTGAAAGTTCCGGGTTTCGACGCTCGCGTCGATCCGCCGCGGTGACCACCGAAGGGATTCAAGATTCAGCAAGGATGCGACCCTCCCATGAAGCGGCAAGCTCGAACCCTGCTGGTGCTCGTCACCACATTCTCCGTGGCATTCTCCGGATGTGCCCCGAGTCGGCCATTCTATTTCTTCGACGACGGGAACCTGTCGCACTATAAGGGCGCGGCGACCGAAATCGAGTATCCCGACGTCAATACCGTCGTGCTCGACGACGTGACGCAGGCCTTGCCGCCGCTCACCGTTGCCAACAACGAGCCGCGCGAGTTCTGGGAGCTTTCGCTCGAAGAGGCGATGCAAAACGCCTTGGCCAACAGCAAGGTGCTCCGAACGCTCGGCGGCGTGCCGGTGACGTCGTCGAACCTCTTGGTCTCATCGATCAACAGCGCACGCATCCTGCAAAATCCCGACACCTTCAGCACGGTCTACACTCCGGCCCTGCGTGAAAGCGATCCGCGATTCGGCACCGAAGCGGCCCTCAGCGCCTTCGACGCCCAACTCACCAGCAGCTTGTTCTGGAATCAGAACGATCGTCCGATCAACTTGAACCCGGCCTTGCAGATCTTCTCGCGCAACGTGTTCCGCCAAGACACCAACGCCTTCACGTCGCAAATTGCCAAGACGGGCGCCTCGGGCACTCGGTTCTTCGCTCGCCAATCGACGAACTACGAGTGGAACAATAACCCGTCCAATCAGTTCCCCAGCGTCTGGACCGCTCAAGCGGAAGTGGAATTCACCCATCCGTTGTTGCAAGGCGGCGGCGTCGATTTCAACCGCATCGCCGGACCGAACTCCACACCCGGCGTCTACAACGGCGTCGTGATCGCTCGCATCAACACGGATATCGCGCTGGCCGACTTTGAAATCGGCGTTCGCAATCTCGTGAACGACGTCGAAAGCGCCTACTGGAACTTGTACTTCGCCTACCGTCGCCTCGACGCCAACGTGGTCGGTCGCGATAGCTCGTTGCAAACGTGGCGTAAGGTGCATGCCATGGCGCAAGCCGGGGCCGCCGATGCCGCTCAAGAAGCACAATCACGCGAACAATACTTCTTGTTCCGCAGCCAAGTGGAACAAGCCCTCAGCGACATGTACTCCGCCGAGAGCAGCCTACGCTACATGATGGGCCTGGCCGCGACCGACGGGCGCCTGATTCGCCCGGCCGACGAACCGACGACCGCGAAGATCGTGTTCGATTGGGCCGAAGCCAATCAAGAGTCGTTGGCTCGCTCCATCGAACTCCGTCGCCAACGTTGGACGATCAAGCGTCGCGAAATGGAACTCGCGGCTTCGAAGAACTTCCTCCTGCCCCGTTTGGACGCCGATGCCATCTACCGCTGGCGAGGTTTGGGCGACGACCTGATCTCCGCCAACGGCGGCAAGCCGCCCGCCTCGTACGCTTGGCAGAGCCTGCTCAGCGGCAACTTCCAAGAATGGCAGATGGGCTTCAACTTGAGCATGCCGATCGGCTTCCGTCAGGCTCTCGCCGGCGTACGCAACGCTCAGTTGCAGGTCGCTCGCGAACGGGCCGTCTTGCAAGAGCAAGAGTTGGAAGAGTCGCACTTGCTGAGCGAAGCCATCCGCTTCCTCGACCGTACCTACATGCTGAGCCAAACCAACTTCAATCGTCGTGCCGCCGCCATCCGCCAAGTGCAAGCCGTGCAGCAGAACTACGAAGTGGGACGCATCACGCTCGACCAACTCTTGGACGCCCAGCGTCGGTTGGCCGATGCCGAGCAAGCCTACTTCCAATCGCTGGCCGACTACAATCGGGCCATCGCCGGCGTGCACTACCGCAAGGGTTCGCTGCTGGAATACAACGCCGTGCACTTGGCCGAAGGGCCCTGGGCCAGCAAGGCTTACTTCGATGCCAAGGAACGTGCTCGGGCTCGCGACGCCGGTTTGTTCTTGAACTACGGCTTCACCCGTCCGCAGGTGTTTAGCCAAGGTGCGATCGACCAAGGAACGTTCGGCGGCGAGTACGTCGAAGGGGAATTGGTTCCGGGCGAAGAAGTCTTCCAAGACGAACTCACTCCGGAAAACACGCCGCAAGTGCCGACCATCGCTCCGCCTTCGGGCGATGCGACGCCGGACGCGACGATGCCGCCGAATCAGCCGCTCAAGGTCATTCCGATGGGCAAGCCGGAAGGGCGCGCCACCGGTTACGACTCGGCGGCCGACGATGCCACGCTTCCCGGCGAACTCACCGGTGCCGCGGCCTCTTTCGTCGCCTCCTATCCCCCGGTAAAACAGGGCATTCGACGAACCAGCCACGAAGAGGTCCCGCCGCAACCGGTAGCCCAATATGAAGGTCGGGAAGGTCGTACGGCTGCTGGAATTAGTCGGACGACTGCAGTCGGGCCGCGGGGCGAACGCGGCGGGTCTTAGCCAAGAGCTGGGCGTTTCCGAGCGGACCGTGTTCCGCGATTTGGAGACGTTGCGTGAGGCCGGCGTGCCGCTCGTTTACGACGAGCAGGAACAACGCCATCGGATCCCGATCAACTTCTATCTCCCTCCGACGAATTTCACTCCGGAGGAAGCGCTCGCCCTGCTCGTGCTCTGTTACGAGCTCGGCGATCGATCCGGCTTGCCGTTTCAGAGTTCCGCCCGTCAAGCGGCGCTGAAGCTCGAAAGCAATCTGCCGACCAAGCTTCGCGCCTACGTCCGCGAAGTGGCCGACGCCGTCCAAATTCGCTTGGCTTCCTCCAGCCGGGCCGAAGGGCAAGAGGCGGTTTATTTGCAGCTACTCGAGGCCGTGCGGAATCGGCAGGCCGTGCGCATCGCGTACCGCAGCTTGAGCGAGCAGCAGGCGATGGTCACGAAGTTGCAGCCTTACCAACTGCTGTTTAGCCGACGCAGTTGGTACGTCGTCGGCCGCTCGTCCATACATCGCGAGGCGCGCCTTTTTAATTTGATGAGAATCGATCGACTGGAACCGCTGGAAGAATCGTTTCGAGCGCCGGCACGCTTTACCATGGATCGGTTTCTGCGCAATGCCTGGCATCTCATTCCGGAGTCCGGACCCGATCGTGAGATCGTCGTGCGGTTCGAGGCGCTCGTCGCCGGCAACGTCGCCGAGGTCTTATGGCACAAAACGCAACGACTGGTTTGGCTCGCCGACGGTCGACTGGAGTTTCACGCCACGGTCTCCGGCATCCACGAGATCTCTTGGTGGATTCTCGGCTACGGCGATCAAGCCGAGGTGCTGCAGCCCCCTGATTTACGCGAGCTCATCGCTCGGCGGGTTCGTAATATGCTCGCGAAGCACGAAGGGCCGACCTCCGCCGATTCCCAACCTCTCGGCTAGCATAGGTAACGGTAACAAGGACACGTCGCGGGTGGCTGGGGCAGAGCACGTGCGATGCCCCAGAGTTTGGTGAGCGTGCACAATACTGGGGCATCACTGCGTTGTGCCCCAGCCACCCCACGTTCTCCCATAAAGCACGCTCCCTTCCCAAGGCCGGAAAGCATGTTCACGATTCGCCCGTTCGCTCTCGCCGACATTCCCGCGGGGATGCGCCTCAAGCGATTGGCGGGCTGGAATCAGACGGAAGCCGATTGGCGCCGCGCCGTCGCGTTGGAGCCGAACGGCTGCTATGCGGGTCTGGTCGACGGAGAAGTGGTCGCGACGCTTACCACCTGTGTCTTTGGCCCCGTGGCTTGGATCGCCATGGTCCTTACCGACCCGGCGTTTCGTGGTCGCGGGTTTGCCTCCCGACTGCTCGAACGAGCGTTGGCCGACCTCCGCGAACGAGGTGCGGAAACCGTCCGCTTGGATGCGACGGACCTCGGCCGGCCCGTGTACGAGAAGTTTGGATTCGCGGTCGATTTTGCGTTGCAGCGATGGAACGGAGACGTGGCGGTGACCGAAGCGAAGGATCTACCGACCGACACCACGTTGCGCGAATCCCGTGCCGACGACTCGTCGGCGACGGCAGAACTCGATCGTCGGGCATCGGGATGTGATCGCAGCGAGTTCTTAACCCATTTGCTGGCAGACGCTTCGTCCCCCGGCCTGATCGCCGAAAGTATGGGAGCCCCGGTCGGATTTGCGCTGCAACGCTCGGGGGAGCACGCTACGCAATTAGGACCGCTGGCCGCGACCAATGAGTCGATTGCCGAGGCTCTGCTGCGGCATGTGCTCCACCGTTCTCGCGGCATGCGAATGTTTGTCGACGTGAAGTCCGGCGCCTTGCCGTTCGACCACGTGCTGCGTGGCGCCGGTCTGGACGTGCAGCGAACGTTTCTACGGATGACGCTCGGACGCAAGCTCGCTGATGCGGATGCGTTGTCGTGGGTCAGTAGCGGTCCCGAAAAGGGTTGAAATCTCTGATTTTACGACCTTGCCCCGTCGTCCCATCTTCCCGGGCGCTGATTTCAGGCCGTTGCGATCGGGCCACATGCTATCGCCGTCGCGGATGCGTGGTTCTAAGATGAAACGAAGCTGAGCGGCGTCGTTTCTCCCGGTCACACAGTCTCACGCGGTCGTAATGAACAGAATCTTCGGGTCGCGTTGGTTCGCGCTGCTGGTGCCGGTGCTTTGCCTCGCCGGTTTGGCGGCGATCGGGTTTATTGGACCGCGACGCGAGACGCCGAAACAAGAAGACGAAGCGGCGGCCGCGCCGCGATACGCCGCCATTCCGTTCGACGGCAAAGCGGCGTACACGTACCTCGAAGACATCTGCAAGCTCGGGCAACGGATTAGCGGCTCCGACGGCATGCGCAAACAACAAGAAATGCTCGAAAAGCATTTCACGGCGCTCGGGGCCAAAGTCGAGCGGCAAACGTTTAAGGTTCGCCATCCGCTCGACGGTTCCGCCGTGGAACTTACGAACCTGATTGTCGTTTGGAACCCGGCGTCGCGCGAGCGCTATCTGCTGTGCGCCCACTACGATACGCGACCGTTCCCGGATCGCGACCCGACGAATCCTCGCGGCATATTCACGGGCGCCAACGACGGCGCCAGCGGTGCGGCCGTGTTGATGGAACTGGGCAAACACGTCGGCGCCATGAAGAGCCGCAAGGGGGTCGATTTCGTACTATTCGACGGCGAAGAACTCGTTTACGACGAGAACCGCGATCGTTATTTCCTCGGCTCGGAGTACTTCGCGCAAACTTATCGAAACCAGCCCCCGCAGCATCGCTACCGCCAAGGAGTATTGCTCGACATGGTGGGGGACGCACGGCTCATCATTCGTCAGGAGCAAAACAGCTTGCAATACGCGCGAGCGGTGGTGGGGGACGTTTGGGCCGCGGCGGCACGGATCGGAGTGCGTGAATTCGAAGCGGCGTTGGGGCCTAATGTTCGCGACGATCATCTTCCGCTCAACGAGATTGCACGAATTCCCACGTGCGATATCATCGACTTCGACTATCCCTACTGGCACACCGAGCAAGACGTTCCGACGAATTGCTCGGCCGACAGCTTGGAGAAAGTCGGCAAGGTCGTGCATGAGTGGCTGCGCGTGTCGCTGTTGCGATAGGCCGCGTTTGCCCAAATTGCTTCGCAACGTTCGCACCCTCTCGGCGGCACGTCATGACGGCGGCGCTTGTTATTGCCGGCATTCTCGAAGTTCTCGGCGGCGTGCTGTTCTGGTACGAGTCGCGCGCGGCCGGGCAGCTCGATTCGGCCTTTCCGGAAGATCAGGCCTTCTTGCGCCGGCGCATTCGTCGACGGGTGCGCATTGCCGTGTTGATCTGCCTGCTCGGCATTCTGATGGGGATCGGCGGTTGGGTGGCGCCTAATCAACGACCGCTCTTGTTTGTCGGAAGTTGGACGGCCGCGATGTGCGTGACGTTGCTGTTGCTCTGTATCGCCGCCTACGATCTCTTCAGCGTCCGTCTGCATTGGTCGGAGCAGACCCAACGCAATCTCGCCGACATCGCCCAGAAGCGCGCCGAGTTGCGGGCGTGGCATAAGTCGCCCGAAGAGGACACCGCGCGGAGCCGTATGGGGCCGGGATTGTAGGGTACGGCGGGAAATCGGTCCCAAGGCCGCGTTTACGACGTCCGCCGCTCATTGACCGTTTGAAACGGTAGTTCGTACACTAGAGCGAAGTCGATCCGAAGGGTCGGCGCTGCGGCTCGGGTAGCTCGGGTAATTGATTCCATGATGGAACCGTTTCGACTTTGCGTGGCCCTGACCCCGCTGGCGATCTACATGATCGCCGTGGCGCTGATGAATTTCCGCCGCCGACCGGTCGTCGTCGGCGGTTCGCGCGATCTCGCCTTCTTGGGACTCGGCGTTTCCGGGCTGCTCTTCGTCGGCCCGATCGAACTACTGCTGCCGCAGATGCCCGCGGAGATCATGGGATATGTCTGGGTGTTCGTGGCGGTGTTGTACTGCCTGCTGCTGACGCTCGGCGTGCTGCTGACTGCTCCGCGGATCGTCGTCTACAACGTTACCCTCGATCAGCTTCGGCCGGCATTGGCCGACGCGGTCGACGACTTGGATCCGGACGCCCGTTGGGCCGGCGGCAGTGTCGCACTGCCGAAGTTGCACGTGGAATGCTTTCTGGAAGAGCATCCGACCGTGAAAAACGTGTCGCTGATTGCGACGGCGACGCCGCAAAGCTACGCCGGCTGGCGCAGCCTGGAACGTACGCTACGCGGCCGGTTGCGCGAGTCGGTGGAGACGACGCCGAGCATCTGGGGCTTCGGCGTCTTGATGGCCGCGCTGGGAATCATCGGCCGCATGGGCTGGTTGGCCTACTCGCGCCCGCAAGAGATCTCGCAAGGCTTCCAGGAAATGATGCGGTTCTAAAACCGCTCCCGAAAAAGAAAAGCGGCGGGGACTCGCCCCGCCGCTTGATTTCAGTTCGGCATGTTGGAAGCCGGCTATTTAACTTTGGCTTGTGGCGACCGGCATGGCCATGTGATCGATGACCTTGTCGATCAGCTTGTAGCCCATCGCTTCTTCGGACGACATGAAGTTGTCGCGTTCGGTGTCTTGCTCGATCTTTTCCAGCGCGTGGCCGGTGTGCTTGAGCAGGATCTTGTTGAGCTTTTCCTTGATCTTCCGGAATTCCTTGACGTGAATCAGGATTTCTTCCGCCGTGCCTTCCATGCCCGCCAGCGGCTGATGGATCATGATGCGGGCGTTCGGTAACGCGTGGCGCTTGCCCGCGGCTCCGGCGGCCAACAACACGGCGCCCATCGAAGCGCACTGGCCGATGCAGTAGGTGGCCACGTCGCACGTGACGAATTGCATCGTGTCGTAAATGGCCAGACCTGCCGTAACGCTGCCGCCCGGCGAATTGATGTAGAGGTGGATGTCGGCCTTCGGGTCGTCGGATTGCAGAAAGAGCAATTGCGCGACGATGGCGTTGGCCACTTCGTCGTTGACCTGCGTCCCGAGAAAGACGATGCGGTCTTTCAGGAGCCGGCTGTAGATGTCCATCGCCCGCTCTTCGCGGCCGCTCTTCTCAATGACATAAGGAATCAAGGGCATCGGACACTAACTCCTGCGGTCGATCTGCCGCGTTGCGTGCTGTGTGGTAAGCCTGAAACTTGGTGGCGAGCGAAACGTCCGACGGTCGAAACGAATTCGAAGGTTCGAACCCCCGACGGCGCCGCGTGATTAATCTTTGTCGTCAGCTTCCGGATCTACCGGCGGCTTCAACAGGACGTCGTCGACCAAGCCGTAGTCCTTGGCTTCTTGGGCGTTGAGGTAGAAGTCGCGATCGACGTCGCGAGCGATTTTTTCGACCGGCTGCCCGGTGTGCGAGGCGAGGACCTTGTTCAGGTCTTCGCGCGTCTTCATGATTTCGTTGGCTTGGATTTCGATGTCCGTCACTTGGCCGCCGACTTGGCCGGCAGGCTGATGGATCATCATCTTGGCGTGCGGCAACGCGTACCGCTTGCCCTTGGTGCCGCCGGCGAGCAACACGGCGCCGCCGCTGGCCGCGAGGCCGACGCAGTAGGTTGCCACGGGACAGGTCACCATTTGCATGGTGTCGTACATCGCCATGGTGGCGGTGACGCTGCCGCCCGGCGAATTTATGTAAAGGTGAATGTCTTTGCGGCGATTTTCGCTCTGCAAATACAGCAGCTTCATCACGATTTCGTTCGCGTTGCCGTCGTAAATCTCTCCCTGGAGGAAGATGATCCGGTTTTCCAGCAACAAGTCGCCGAGGGTGAGCTGACGCTGACGCTGATACGAGTTGTTGGCTTGCGGATCCACCGGACCACGCACGCCGCGGCGTTCGCCGCTGATTTCGTCCCAGAGGGGACCAAACGGATTAGGCACAAAGCTGTTGCGCATGAAGCATCCTTTTTGCGTCGTTTCACTCACGACTCGTCGTTACACTGCCGACTCGACCGGCCAAACTCAACGGGCACCGAACCTATCGGCACAGCCCGAACTCGTCGCGACTCCGTCCCTCAAAGAGGCCAAGCTTAAGCGACTTTCGACGATGCGAAAAGCCGAGATTCCCCTTTGGGGGCGACCCGTCGTCCCGCGCCCCGCTACGGTCACCGCACTAGTATCCTAGCGCGGCGGGCAAGGGAGCGTCGCGGCGGGTGACGCCGCGACGCTTGCCTGAGACAGTTGGGCTGCGAGAGCCCGGTACATCGGAAAGCTACGATTGCTTGGTCGTGGTCGTGGTTTCGCCGCCGTGCTTATACGGGCTTTCCCCGGCGTTTTCCGCTTCCGGGATATCCGAAGCGGGAGTTCCGCCGGCGACGGCCATGTCGATGGCTTCCGTCGTCGGTAGCTCTAACGAGTACGGCGTGTCCTTAAACTTGGCGTCGGCCAGAATTTGGTCGATCGCCTTGCGCTCGATGATCTGGTTGTGGAGAGTGTCCATCATGCCGCGCTTTTCAATCTGGGCCCGAACCCGACGAACGCTTTCGCCGCTCTGTTCGGCGATCAGCGCGACTTCGTCTTCGTAGTCGGACGCCACGGCCTCGATCTTCTCTTGCTCGGCGATGCGTTCCAGTACGAAGTGCTCCTTCAAGCTCTTCGCCGTGCTCTCGCGGCTGTTTTGCATGAGCTGGTTGCCGTGAGCCCGAATTTCGGCTTCGTTGAAGCCGCTGCGGCGCAGCTCCAAGACGCTCCGTTCGAATTCGCGACCGGCCTGACGCTTCAGCAGTTCCGGCGGCAGGTCCCAATTGGCCGCCACGGTGAGCGCGCCGAGGATCTGCTTGCGGGCCTGTTGCTGCTGATGGTACTTCAAGCGGCGCTCGAGCGCCTTGCGAACGGTGTCGCGCATGTCGGCTTCCGATTCGAAGCCGCCGACGCTCTGCAGAAACTCCGGCGTCATTTCCGGAAGCTCGAGCTTCTTGACGTCCAAGACTTCAAATTCGAGGGAAACCTTCTTGCCGCGAAACGCTTCGTTCGCGGCGTTTTCGCTGATTTCGACTTCGGCCGTTCGCTTGTCGCCCGCCTTCGCGCCGACGATCAGCTTTTCAAAGCCTTCGAGCGTGGCGTCGTGGAACGACAGCGTCTTGCGAACGCAAACGCCTTCGTGCGTCGTTTCGCTGAGCACTTCGTCGCCCGACTTGGCGGTGATCTTCAGCGAGACGAAGTCGCCGGCGGCGGCAGGACCGTCGTGCGGTGTGAGTTGGCCTTGGCCGGCGAGCAGGTTCTTGAGTTGCACGTCGACGTCGGCGTCGGTGAACTCGCGCACCGGACGATCAATCGCGAGACCCTTCCAGTTAGGAAGATCGAACTCCGGACGGACTTCGATATCGAACTCAAACTTCATCGGTCCTTCGTCGGGAATGTTGACGGAGAGCGGATCGAAGTCGGGCTCGCTGATCGGCGAGAGTTCGTGTTCGGTCGAAACTTGCGACAGGCTGTCCATGAGCAGCGAGCCTTTGACCTGTTCCGACACGTCCTTGCGGAAGCGCGTTTCGACGAGCTTGCGCGGAGCGCGACCCAGGCGGAAGCCCGGCACGGCGGCCTTCGGCATCAGTTCCTTCAACGCATTTTCGAAATAGCGCTCAATGCTTTCGCGGCCGATTTCGACCGTGATGTGACGTTCGCAAGCGCTCTTCTTGTCGATCTGGACTTGCAGCTCGAGCTTTTGCGGTTGGGTATCGTCGCCTGCTTCGGAGGCGACGGCTTCTTCCTGATTCGACATGGTGGACCGTACTAAAAGGGCTGCGGTAAAACGTAAATGGCGAAGTAATTTCCTTGTCTGCCGCGCAATCGCCGGGCCAGAAGCCGCGAACGATCGGCGCTTACGCCGACAAGGTTTGCAAGTTTTCGAAAGAGAAAACTATACCCGTTTTACGGCTGCTATGCGAGTGGCCGATGACGATTGCGCGAGGAGCGTGCGGCAAAGGTTTTCCGCGATGAAACGGGGTCGCCGAACCTAGGACGCTTACCGAAGGGTCGCGCCGAGAATGCCCCGTCGGACCCGGAACAGCCGAACGGGCACGGCCGCCGGACCAAGCCAAGCGGCCAGGGGCCGGAAGCATTCCTATCAGAGGGGCTCCGGCAAAAGAAAATTGAGAGCGGGTGATCGGATTCGAACCGACGACAACCACGTTGGCAACGTGGTGCTCTACCAACTGAGCTACACCCGCAAAATCGTGACAACACGGATTATCGGCAATGCCCGGCCCCGAGTTCAATCGAACCGCGAAGACGGACGCGGAAATCCGCACCAGACGACGAATCAGCGATTATATGTTGCGAGTTACGGGACGCAAGTGCCCTTAATGCGAAGGATCGTTAAGGCGTTTCAGGATGAAAAGTTGCGACTGTCCGAATGCCGGCTATAGTAAAGGTTTACAGGCCAATTTTGCTCGGAAATGGCCCGTGAGACGTCGGTACGACGAGGTTCCGAAGTTTTCCCTCTCGACCACGGCTGGTCACCTGTTCGCACTCGCCTGAATTCCCCATTCCCACGCGCCCGGCGGAACCGGCCTGATAAGGTCGGGGAGATACGCATTTATGGAAGCAAAGTTGGTAGTGATCGGCGGCAAAGCCAATATGGGCGAAGTGAAGCTTCGTTTGCCGATGACGATCGGCCGCGGAAACAAAGCGGATCTCATGATCTCGCATCCGACGGTCAGTCGTGAGCACTGCCGACTGTTTGAGAAGAATGGTGAATTGGTCATACAGGACAACGGCTCGTCGAACGGCACGTTTGTCGATGGCGAAAAAATTGACAAGGCCGTGGTTGTTCAGCCGGGCCAGATTCTCGCGATCGGACCGCTGACGTTTCGCGCCGAGTATGAAGCTCCCACGTCGCATGTCAGTCGGATGAAGGCGCCCGATCCCCTGGCCGACACGCAAGCGATCGACTCGGACGAACTCGATCTGGACTTCTTGCTCGACGACGACGCGCCTGCGAAGCCCGCACCGGCGAAACCTAAGGTCGAGAAGAAAGTCGAAGCGAAGGCGCCCGCCGTTGCGCCGGGCAAGCCTGCTAAGAATGCTCCGCCCGAAGCGAAAGAAAAGAAATCGGGCAGCGGCGCGCCGACCATTCAAGAGCCGGCGAAACCGGCCAAGGCGAAATCGGATGCCGACAAGTCTCCGAAAATCGGGCCGCCCACGAAGGAAGTGAATGAAACTTCCGAGATCGACGTCGACTTCTTGCTCGACGATTTAGCCGAAGAACAAAAGCAAGCGCCCGCGTCGAAAGACACGTCGGAAATTGATCTAAGCGATCTGGGACTCGACGAGCCCGTAGCAAAGGCGCCTGCAGCGCCTCCCAAACCGACAGCGCCGCCCAAAGAAGCAAAATCCCCGAAGGTCGCTCCCCCCGCCGCGAAGGCACCCGCGCCCGCTCCGAAAGCGGACGATTTCGAACAAACGATCGACTTCTCGGGCATCGGTGATGACGACGAGAAACCGTCGGCGGCCGCGCCGATGGAAGACTTGTTGCCCAGTGACGACGTGAAGCCGGGCGACATCGATTTTGACTTCCTGAGCGATCTCGACGATGTGAAGCCCGCGGCCGCGGCAAATATTGTCGAACCGCCCAAGAAGGCCGATGCCCCGAAAATCGCGCCGCCCCCTGCCGCGGCGAAACCTGCCGTAGAACCGCCGGTTGCTTCCGATGCGGCGGCGTCCGACGAGTTCGATCTCAACGACATGTTCGGCGATTTGGATCTGCCCGCCGCCGACGAGAAAGTTGCGCCTGGGGCAGTGGATTGGGAGCCGAAAGCCGAAGCCGCGCCGACGATCGAATCGCCGGAAGCTTCCGCCCCGCCGGAAGCTGCTTCGGAAGCAGACTTCGATCTCGACGACTTCCTGAGCGACGTGGATGTCGCATCCTCGGAGCCGGCGTCCGCGGCACTCGAGGAAGTGCCGTCGCTCGCACCGGCGGAATCGTCGGAAGTTGCGCTGCCGGAGCCGGAAGCGGAGAAGCCGGAGTTTGATTTCTCCGCGATGTCGGAAACACAAGACGTCGTTATCGGTCCCCCCGCCGAAGCGGCCGTGGACGAGAAGACGGTTGAGATCAGTGCGCCGGAAGCCGAATCGCCGATTGTTGAGGCGCGCGCCGAAGCACCTGCCGAGGATTCGGCGTCGGCGACGGTGTCCGACTTTGATTTTCTCGACGATGTCGATGTCACGCCGGTCGCCGAAGCCCCGCCGGTTGTTGATGCGACCGAGCCGTCGAAGTCCGATGACTTCAGTTTCTTAGACGATCTCGAAGAGAAGCCCGCCGTCGCGGCCGAGCTACCGAGCATGGCGCCGGCGGAAGCCTCCGGCGAAAAGGAGCCGGACTTCTCCGCGTTTGCGGAACCCGAAGCCGGCGACACCAAGGCGGCCGACGTAAAGGAGTCGGCCGAAGATTCGTTCGCATTCTTGGATGCCGAAGCGCCCGCCGCGGCAAAAATTGAACTGCCGCCTGCTGCCGAGCTTCCGTCGGTCACGCCTGAGCTGGGCTCCGAAGAAAAGCCTTCGGAGGAGCCGTCGTTTGAAGCCACGCTGAATTTTGACGCACTCGATCTCGACTCCCCGGCGGCAGATGTTGCCGAAGCGCCGATTGCCGAGTCGCCTGTCGCAGAGGAAGCGAAGCCTGCCGCGGAATTCGATTTCGACGCTTTCGTGATCGATGAAGTGAAGGTCGAACCTGCTGCTGCAGCACCGGCCGCGGAGGACGCGAACTTCGACTTCCTCGCCGACGTCTCCGACGAGTCGAAGGTCGAAACGGTTCAACCGTCGGCAAAGCAGCCGGCCGACGATTTCGATTTCCTAGCGGCCGACGACGCCGTCGCACCCACAGCAGACCTCGACGCCACGGCGATGTTCTCCGCCGCCGAACCGCCGGCTGTGGATGCGCCTGCCGCGAGCGCCGCGCAAGTCCCGGAATTCAATTTCGATTCACCGCAGGCGCCGGCCGCCGAATTTGACTTTGAGTCGCTCGAGGCGGCCGAAGCCAAGGCGCCGGAAGCGCAGACGGAGAGCGAAGCGGTCGTCGATTTCGACATGTTCGCTTCTCCGACGTCGGATTCGGAAGCGGTCGCCGAAGCGAAGCCGGGTGCGGAGCCGGAACCCATTTCATTTGCTCCGGCCGCGAAAGCTACGCCGTCGAGCCCCGTCGCAAAGAAGCCGGCCGCTAAGGGGCCCTCGCTGTTAGATAAGGTGAAGTTGTTGTTCGGCGGTTCGAAGAAGGCGTCGCCGAAGAAGGGGGGAGCGAAGAAGTCCGGTCCGGTTGCGCCGGCCGCACGGTCGGGCTATCAGCCCGTGATCGCGAATCCGGTAAAGCCGATCGACGCGCCGATTCCGCTCGACGACGCTCCGATTCCGCTGGACGACTTTGCACCCGCTGACGCATCGCCCGGTGACTCTGCCGCGACGGAAATGTTCTCCGGCCTCGCGTCGCCGGAAACCCCCGCCGTCGACACGCCGGGCATCGGTGCCGCGGACGCACTCGCACCGGACTTCGGTTCTGAATCGCCGCCGTTAGAAGCCGCGGCGGGCGTCGCGCCCGCTGCCGACTTCGATGCGACCGCGATGTTCGATACGTTTGCCGTCGACGCTCCAGTCGCCGACGCTCCATCCACCGATGCTCCGGCCGCCGAGGCAAACGTTGCTCCGGCGAAAGAATCGGCCGATGATATGTTCGACGATTTCCTGAGCGACCTCGGCTCTTCGGAAACGCCGGCCGCCGAATCACCAGTTGTCGCCGAACAAGCATCCGCTGCTCCGTCGTGGAGTGAAGCGTCTGAGGCCAAGCCTGCCGACGAAGCGGCCGAGTTCGATTTCAACGTCGACGAACTCGCGCCGACGGCGGAGTCGGAAGTCGCCGCAACCGAGTGGTCGCTCGAGTCGCCGGAGGCCGAATCTCCGATCGCGGAATCGGCGAATGCGGCGCCCCCCGCCGCCGATCAACTCGAACTCGACTTCTTGAGTGAAGAACTTACTGCATCGTTGCCGGAAGCGACGGCCGACGCGACGGAACAGCAGGGTGCCGTGGAACCCGTCGGGGAACAGGTGGTGGAACCGACCGCGGAAGTGGCGCCGCCGACCGCGCCGCGTCGACCCGCGCATATCGACGTCGACCTCCGAATGTCGTCGTCGCTCCGGCCGCTGGCGCGCGTTCATCTGCAACGTCCGCGCCATGACGTTCCGGAAATGGAACCGGAAGAACCGGCCGGCCGTAACTTCACGCCGCGCGCTAAGGCGCCGACCACTCCGAACGCAGCGGCGGAAACGCCCGCGGACGCTTCCGCCGCGCCGTCGTTCGAATCGTTTGACTCCTTCGAATCGCCGCCGGAATCGGTCGCTCCGGATTCCGCTCTCGCCGCCTCCGCGGACGGCTCTTCGTTTGAAGTCTTCGACTTCGGGGACGACGCCTCCGCTCCGCCGGCGGAAACCGCGAGCGACTCGGCAGCATCGCTCGGCGACGCCGACTTCGATTTCTTGACCAAAGAACAAGAAGCGGAAGCAGTGCTCGATCAATCCGGCACGGCGACGCCGGCGGAAACTCCAGCCGAAGCGCAAGCAGATCTGTTCGCCGATCTAGAATCGGTGGCCCCGCCGGCCCCGGCCGAACAGGAAGAAGAGTTCGTCATCTCGCTCGACGAATTGTCGGACGAGCCGAGCCCCGCGGAAACCGCTCCCTCGGCGAACGGCGCGGCGGCGACGGACACCGGACTCAATCTTGATTTCCTCGACCTCGAGGTTTCTGAGGAAGCTCCCATCGTCGACGGACTTGAAGTGCTCGACATCGTCGAAGAATCTCCAGCCGAGTCGGGCGAAGAAGAAAAGAACTCGTCGCAACCGGTGACCGCCAAAAAGGCCCCGGCCGACGAAGACGCCGAACTCGCCGACTTCCTCCGCGATCTCGGCATGAACTAGTCGCAGACGTGGCGCGTGACTAGTGGCGAGCGGGCGTGCCATGGCCACGTTTTACGTGGCCATGCATTGGGAACCCGGGCAGGCTTAAAAACGTGGCCACGCAAGCGTGGCCACGGTACCCCTTGAAAGTCGCAATATCGCCGAACTAGGCCGCAGGCTTCGCAGCCGGCTTCTTCGGTTTGACGTCCGGCTTCGGCTTCTTCGGCGGCGGCATGATCCGTGCGCCCGGCGCCGCTTGCTCCAAGTTCGGAGCGACGGCGAATTCCACGTTCCCCACGGCCCAGTTCAAGCCGCCGAGCAGGATCTGCTGAAACGTCGGGTTCGTCCAAACGTCTTCGCGGTGTCCCATCGAGGTGTAGAACACCCGTCCCTTGCCGTGTTGACGGGCCCAAGTCGCGGGATACGGCGGACGCTCGTAGTCTTCCCCCGTCATCCCTTGCGTGTCTTGCAGCAGGATCACTTGCAGATCCGGCGCGAAATTCCGCAGCGAATACCATTCGTCATGAATCTCGAACGAATCGCCGACGCCGCTCAGGCCGGGGAACGTCGGTGACTTCACGATCATCCGCCCCTTCTGTTGCGGGCCGTGGCTGATGAACTCGCCGCCGAGCATCTTGATGTACGGATCGATGTCTTCCGGCTTCTGTTCTTCGCGGCTCGGACCCTTCGAGTGGAACGTATCGCTGCCGCAATGCGAGGCCAAGAAGCCTTTGCCGCCGGCGACGGCGTCGAACAGCTTCTGCTTCCCTTCCTTCGACATCGGCGGGTTCTTGTCGTTGCCCGGCTGCGTGAGGTCGCCGGTCGTGTAGAAGAAGTAGGCGTCGTATTGGTCGAGGTCGCCGTCGAACACGCTGCCGTCTTTCGTGGCGGTCACTTCGAAGCCGTGTTGCTTGCCGAGATCGATCAACGTTCTCTCGGCGAAGCCGAGGTCGCCTTCCTTTTCGCGCTTGATGGCCGAGTGTTGGAAGCCGGCGCTCTTCGTGAAGAACAGCACTTTGCGAAAAGGTGCGGCGGCGAAGGAACGGGATGCGCCGAGCAGCGAAGAGGCAAAGGCCGCAGCGGCGGCGGCTTGAAGGAATTCACGACGTTTCATGGCTCGGCGATCTCCGAAAAATGGTGCGATAGGCAATGCGGCGGCGGAACGCAGCATAATTGTCTCGCCGGCGGCATGCAAACAGGGCGGTCGTCGCTTGTGGGTCGGCCATTGGAAAGTTTGACCCTGCAGCGGGCGGTCCATAAATTGGCTCGCATGTTGCTTTTCAAGAAGAAATTTCTGGCAGCGATTCGCGCAGGGGCGAAGACGCAAACCGTTCGGCTGTGGAAAGTGTGCCGCTTCCGCGCAGGGCAGCGGAGCTACATTCCGGGCGTCGGTTATATTTGGGTGACGGCCGTCGATCCTGTTCGCCTTGAAGAACTGACCGATGAAGATGCCCGGCTCGACGGGTTCCCGACCGCGGCCGCGCTACTCGCCGAGATTCAGGCACTTTACGCCGAACAACTCGCCGACGGGCATCAGGCCTACCGCGTTCGCTTCCGGTGCATGAACGCCGAAGAATCCGCCGCCGCCATGGAAGAACGGGCCGCGAAGAAGAAACGATCGTCACGGTAGCAACCGTCCGTCGCGGGTGGCTGGGGCGGGAGCCGAAGGCGAAGCCCTAGTTTCGGCCGCAACAAGGTTTCTGGGGCACCACTGTGTTCTGCCCCAGCCATCCGGCGACGCACGCTATGGTTGCCGGCACTGCTCCGTGGGCTACGCCCCGCTCGGAGGCGGCAGCTTGCCGTTGACGTCGGCCGGCAAAAAAGCGACCATTCCGCCCCTGCCCGCGGATGGATTCGCGGCAGCCGACCTTGCTCGTCAACTCTCGGCTCGAAATGGACTTCCGGCGTCGCGCACTTCTGCTGCTGCTCTGCCTCACGGCAACGTTCGGCTGTCGCCAAAGCGCGGCGCAGCGCGAGTTGCTGGAGCGTGAGCTGCGCCTGCAAGAAGATCGCATCTACGAACTCGAGAGCAAACTCGAAGATTCGCAGCGCACGCTCGAGCGCTTGCAAGGAAAATTGCCCGCCGGCGAATTCTGCCCGCCGACGTCGTCCGGGCCTTCGCAAATCTTGCCCGACGGCACGCTCTTCACGCCGCGCAGTGTGATCATTCCCGCGCCCGCGTCTCCAGCGGAGAGTGCGCCGACGTTAAATCCTGCAGACATTCCGCATGACACGGCGCCGCCGAAAGTCGAATTGCCGATGGGAATGCGGACGGAAGTGTTGCCGCCGTTTGCCGGGATGCCGGTCATTTCGCCGCCGGACCTCGATAAGCCGGAAGGCTTGCCGAGCCGCGCCGTCGTGAATGACAAGAGCGGCGCCGACTCGGGCGGCGGTCTCTCCGGAATGTTGGCGGAACTTCTACCGAAAGAAGCGACCGGACTACCGAAGGCCGAGCCGGTGATCAAAGAGATGTCGTCCCCTAAGTTTCGCGCACCGAGCGAAGTGCCGCGCGTTGAGATGCCCGGCGCGGATTCTTCGCGACGGGAAACGAGCGCCCAACCGGTGACGATCGGCCAGGATCAGATCCCGAGCGACATCAACGTCGCGTCGATCGGTTTGCATCGCAGCACCGGCGGCTGGAACGTCGACGGCACTCCGGGGGACGAGGGAGTTTTCATCCTGCTCGAACCGCGCAACGCGCGCGGTCAGGTGGTACCGACGATCGGCGACGTCTCGCTGGTGCTCATCGATCCGGCGATCATCGGCGAAGGGGGCCGCTACGCTCGTTGGGACTTCACGGCGCAAGATGCCGCGGCCACGTATCGTCCCGCGGTCGCCGGCGGCTCGGCCGGATTGCATTTCGAACTTGCGTGGCCCGACGGACCGCCGACACATTCGCGACTCAAACTGTTTGTGCGCTTTACGACGCAAGACGGCAAACGCTTCCAAGCCGAGAAGGATCTGAAGCTTGAACTCGGCGCCGCGGCGACGGGCGACGGGAGCCAAGACCTGAAGCCGGTGCCGCTGACGGCGACGCGGCCGCCGGTTACTTCGAACGCCGCGCAACCGGCGGGGGCCGTGAACATCGCTCGAGATCGCGCGACGCTGGCAGTACCGCAAGCCGAGCCTGCCGCAGCGCCGCTCCGTTGGGGCGGCCCGAAAGTGAGCCCGCTGCCGGCTCCCAAGCCGCTCTCGCTGCCAAACTTCGACGCGGCTCCGCAAGCGCCGGCCGCGGTAGAACAACAAGGCCCGCAATTAGGTCCGGCCCTCGGCGGCCCGACGATGCTGAGGTGATGGTGGTCCGTAGTCCTTTGTCCGTTGAATTGCTACGGACGACGGACCACTCACTACTGACCAGAAACGAAAAAGGGCCGGCGAGTGAACTCGCCGGCCCCTGTTTCGTTACTAGCGTCTACTTCATCATCACCTTGACGATGTCGACGCAGCGGTTCGAGTAGCCCCATTCGTTGTCGTACCAGCTGATGAGCTTGAAGAACTTGTTGTTAAGCTCGATGCCGCTGCCGGCGTCGAAGATGCTTGAGTGTGCGTCATGGATGAAGTCGCTGCTGACGACTTCGTCTTCGGTGTACCCCAAGATCCCCTTCAAGTACGTCTCGCTCGCCTTCTTCATCGCGGCGCAGATTTCCTTGTACGACGTTTCCTTCGTGGTCTTCACCGTGAGGTCGACGACGCTCACGGTCGGCGTCGGCACGCGGAACGCCATGCCGGTCATCTTGCCCTTCAATTCCGGCAGCACCAAGGCAGCGGCCTTCGCAGCACCGGTGGCCGACGGAATGATGTTGATGGCGGCCGAGCGGCCCCCCTTCCAATCTTTCTTCGACGGGCCGTCGACGGTCTTCTGCGTGGCCGTGTAGCTGTGCACGGTCGTCATCAAAGCTTCTTCGATGCCGAAGCCTTCCTTGAGGAGCACGTAGGCGACCGGCGCGAGGCAATTCGTCGTGCAGCTCGCGTTCGAAACGATGTGGTGCTTGTCCTTCTCGTACTTGCCGCAGTTGACGCCGTGAACCACGGTGATGTCTTCGCCCTTAGCAGGAGCGGAAATGAGCACCTTCTTGGCGCCGGCGGTGAGATGGCCCTTGGCTTTTTCGGCTTCCGTGAAGAGGCCGGTCGATTCGATGACGAGGTCGACGTTCAGTTCCTTCCACGGCAAGGCGGCGGGACCTTCCTTGACGGCGAGGCACTTGATCTTGTGGCCGTCGACGACGAGCGTGTCGTCTTCGGCGACGCTCGGAGCCGACTTCTCGCTATGGACTTCCCCCTTGAAGCGGCCTTGCACGGAGTCGTACTTCACGAGGTACGCAAGGTTGTCGGCCGGCACGAGATCGTTGACGGCGACGACGTCGATTCCCTTGCCGAGCAACCCTTGATCGCAGATGGCTCGAAAGACCAACCGACCGATACGTCCGAAACCGTTGATACCGACGCGAATTGACACGAAACACTCTCCTTGCGAAATGTGAGAGACCAATATGCCTAACGGCGCTCTGCCGATTGCGATTTGCCGGTGCAAAGCGAGACTGCAAACTAAGCTGCGTGCGCCCCTACCAAGTTTGCCGAGCGAGCTAGACGGCCGGCCTTCGGCATGATGGGCGCTTGCGAGTCGTGGGATTATACTGGCGCGATAATCGACCATCAACCCGCCACTGTGGCGCGGCGGAGCATGCTCGGCGGTGTTGCAACCCAACGTGTCATACGAAAATGTTTCTTCCTCCCCGCCGCCCGACTGGCGACTCCCCGAGGGAGTGCCGCGCGGCGTCTGGGAGTACGCGAATCGCACGCATATCGCCGGCGATTACGATGAAGAGTTTGCAACGAACACACTTTTCGATTTCGACGAGAAAGTGTTGGAACGAGCCTTCCCGACGCCCGGCGTGTTCGTCGACTTAGGGTGCGGGACAGGTCGGGCATTGCTGCCGTTTGCCCGTCGCGGCTTTCGTGCGATCGGCGTCGACCTTTCGCCGCCGTTTTTGCGCATCGTCGGCGAGAAAGCCGCTTGCGAACGGTTGCCGGTCGAGCGCGTGTTGGCGAACCTCATGGAGCTCGGCTGTTTCGCGGACGCTTCGGTCGACTACGCCGCTTGCCTCTTCAGCACGCTCGGCATGATTCGCGGGCGCGACAATCGGCGCCGCTTTCTCGACCACGTGTTTCGCATGGTGCGGCCGGGCGGCGTGTTCGTGGTCCACGTGCACAACCGGTGGCACAACTTGCGCGATCCGCAAGGTCGCGCGTGGTTGCTGCGAAACCTGGTTTGGGAGCGCTTACGCGGCACGCGCGAACCTGGCGACAAATTCTTTCCGTACCGCGGCATCCAGGAAATGTTCCTGCACGTCTACACGCGCGGCGAATTCACGGCCGAAGTGGCGTCGGCCGGCTTCCGCGTGCGCGAATTGATCGCGCTGGACACGGTGCGGCGCCATGAATTGCCCCGGCCGTGGTTTTTCGGTCGATTGCGAGCCAACGGCTGGATTGCCGTCTGCGACCGGCCATAATAGCGGGCGACGGCACTCGCGCGGCGAAATGACGCGCGAGCGCCGCGCAGGCCCCCAACTTCGGAGTTGCTCCCCATGTCGTACGGCTACCCCCAACAGCAACCGCGGCGCTCGTTTAAGTTGCGGCTGCTGCCGATTTTAATCGGCGCGGTCATGATCGGCGTCACGATGATGAGCCAATGCCAAGAGGGGCCGTTCGGTCGCAAGCAGATCGTCGCGCTGAATCCCGAGCAAGAGAAGGCGCTGGGCGCGCAGGCGTTTCAAGAAGTACTGTCGACCGAACGCCGACTCACGAGCGGCCCGCTGGTCGACGCCGTGCGCACGATTGCCGATCGACTTACCGTGGCGGCCGAGAACCCGATGTTTCTCGACAAGGCGAAGCTGCCGTCGCAGCCGATGGAATGGAAGGTCGAAGTCGTCGACAGCGAGCAGCAAAACGCCTTCTGCCTGCCCGGCGGGAAGATCGTCGTTTACACGGGCATTCTGCCGATCGCGGAGACCGACGCCGGCCTGGCGACCGTGCTCGGCCATGAAATATCGCATGCTTTGGCGCACCACGGGGCCGAGCGGATGGCGCAAGAGCAGCTCGTGCAAATGGGAGTGATGAGCGTCGGCGGCGCGGCCGGTGATATGTCACCCGAGCAGCGCCTGCGCATGATGCAAGTCCTGAACGCCGGGGCGAAGTTCGGTATTCTGAAATACAGCCGAAGCCACGAGTCGGAGGCCGACCACATGGGCCTGCTGATCATGGCCGCCGCCGGCTACGACCCGCGCGAGAGCATGCGATTTTGGGAGCGGATGCAGGAATCGACAGGGAAAGGGAACGCTCCGCCGGAATTTATGTCGACCCACCCGAGCCACGGCACGCGCATCACCGACCTGAAAGCGTGGCTGCCCGAGGCGATGCCGCTCTATGAAGCGTCGGCGAAGCTGCCGACGAAGAAGTTGCCGGCTCCGAACTTTGGCCCGCGCATGCTGCCGTAGAAGTTGCACAACGAATGCTTAGCCCGGTCGGCCACGACCGGGGACGCAGCTTTAATCGTCGTGCGCGGATTTCGCCGCGTGGCCGCGGCGACTAAGCAAGAATCGCTTAGCGCCCCTTCTTCTTTTGAATCGGCATCACGGCCTTGATCTCGATGCGCTCGGCCATGGCCGGGGTCACATCGGAGTTCGGCTGGGCAAAGGCCTGCGCGTCGCCCGAGATGCTGTCGCCGGGCTGCGCCATTTGCCAGTTGCTGTTAGAGACCGGAATACTCATCGAGCCGCTCATGGAAACCGTCATGGTCTTGCTGCCGGCGGCAACGGTGAGCGTACCCGCCTTGTTGGCCCGCACGGTGCCGCGCACTAAGTACGTACCGGCCGCACCAGGCTTCGCGTCGGGGCCCGCCGTGCTGGAGATGCCCGGTACGTTGATGGCCGATTGTTCCGTGATGGAAAGCTTGCCGACTTCCTTCGTCGGCTTGCCCGAATCGTCGACATCGACTTCAAACTGCACAAACATCCCCGGCGCCAGGTAGTCGGCCCCCGCGGTACCGGACATGGTTACTTTGCTCTTCGGGGTGAAGCCGAGCGCGTACTTCTTGTTATCGTCGCCTTGAACCAGAATTCCCTGCGGCACGACCTGCGCGACCTTCCCCTTAATGGAGACTGCCGATCCCTTTTGCGCCGATGCGTTGTTCGCCGCAATGCCGAGGGAAGAAAGAGCGCAAATCGCAACGACGAAACGACGAATCATGGGGCGAGTCTCCGTGCAATGTCTGAGGCCAAGTGTATGGGGCGGCATGCGACCGCCTTCAACATAACGCCGCATCGGTATGGTTTCCAACCATTTTCCCTGCGGAACGTCGCTGCCCCGTTCGGCGGTTGCCGATTGGCGCGTTGCGACGCACAATGGCTTCAGCACGACGTTTCCTCGCACCCCGACTTTGCCGCCGAGCCACGATGAGCAATCCCGCCGCCGAACGCCTGACCGTGCCGAAATTCATGGCGCTCAAGCATGCCCAGCGCAAGATCACCATGCTCACGGCTTACGACTACACAATGGCCCAATTACTCGACGAAACGGGGGTCGACGCCCTCCTCGTGGGCGACAGTATGTCGATGGTCGTGCAGGGGCATGCGACGACGCTCCCCGTCACGCTCGACGAAATGATCTACCACGCCGAGATGGTCGGCCGGGCCGTGCAGCGGGCCCTGACCATCGTCGATATGCCGTTTCCGAGTAACCATCTTGGGCGGTACAAGGCCGTCGAGAACGCCGGCCGCATCCTCAAAGAAACGCGGTGTCAGGCCGTGAAGCTCGAAGGGGGCGCCGATCAGGCAGAAATCATCGGGGCCCTCACGTCGGCAGGCATTCCCGTCGTCGCCCATTGCGGCTTGCGTCCGCAGAATGTCCACCTGCTGGGCGGCTATAAAGTGCAGCGCGATCACGATCGGCTCCTCCGCGAGGCCCACGAAGCCGAACAGGCCGGCGCGTTCTGCGTGTTGCTCGAGTGCATTCCGGCCGATCTCGCCACGGATATCACCGCGCGACTCAAGGTGCCGACCATCGGCATCGGCGCCGGCGCAGGCTGCGACGGTCAAGTCCTTGTGACCAACGACATGCTCGGCCTCACCTCCGGCTACGTGCCGCGTTTCGTGAAGCCCTACGCCGACCTCCGCTCCGTGATCAAGCAAGCGGCTGAGGCTTTTTCCGCCGACGTTCGCGCCGGACGATTTCCGGGGCCGGATCAACAGTTCAAGTAGTCTGTTTTCTTGGACGACAAAAATGGCCAATCGCCTCGCGAAGGAAACGAGTCCGTACCTCCTTCAGCATCAGAACAACCCGGTCGATTGGTACCCTTGGGGCGCGGAAGCCTTTGCAGCGGCGAAGAAGCTCGAACGGCCGGTGTTCCTCTCCGTCGGCTACTCGGCGTGTCATTGGTGCCACGTCATGGAGCACGAGAGCTTCGAGAACGCTGAGATCGCCAAGAAGCTCAACGACAACTTCATCAGCGTGAAGGTCGATCGCGAAGAGCGGCCCGACATCGATCAAATCTACATGAATGCCGTGCAAAGCCTCACCGGCCGGGGCGGTTGGCCGATGTCGGTGTTTCTCACGCCGGAGAAGCAACCGTTTTACGGCGGCACCTATTGGCCTCCCAAAGCCGCGCGCGGCATGCCGGGATTCGACGCCGTGCTCGATGCGGTGCTTGACGCTTGGAAGAATCGCCGCGAAGCGCTCTTCGATCAGGCGAAGCAACTCACCGACCATCTCAAGGTCGTCGGCTCGGCAGGTACCGGCCCGAGCGATACCAAGCTCTCCGTGGCGACCGTCACGGCCGTCGAAGCGGCGCTCGCGCGTAATTTCGATTTGCGCGAAGGGGGCTTCGGCGCTGCACCAAAATTCCCGCACCCGATGGATATGCGCGTGCTGCTTCGCGTTGCGCAGCGCAGCGGTAAAGCGGCGGCCCGGGAAATGGTGACGTTTACGCTCGACAAGATGATCGGCGGCGGCATCTACGATCAACTCGCGGGCGGCTTCCATCGCTATAGCACCGATGCCCGCTGGCTGGTGCCGCACTTCGAGAAGATGCTCTACGACAACGCCCTGCTTACCGGCGCGCTCGTTGAGGCCTATCAAGCGACCGGCCGCGAAGAGTACGCCCGTACCATTCGCGAAACGCTCGATTTCATCCTCGGCGACATGACCGACGCGGACGGCGGTTTCTTCAGCACGCTCGACGCCGATAGCGAAGGAGAGGAAGGAAAGTATTACGTTTGGACGGTGAAGGAAATCGACGCGGTGCTCGGAGCCGAAGACGCCAAGCTCTTCAATACGGCGTACGACATCACGACCGCCGGCAACTTCGAAGTCGAGGAACACCCCGGCCGCAGCATTCCGAACCTCCCGCGCAAGCTCGCCGACGTAGCACGTTCGCTCGATTTGGAAATCGCCGATTTGCAGAGTCGACTCGCCGCCGCGCGCACGAAGCTGTTAGCAGTTCGCAAGAAACGCATCCCGCCGGGCCTCGACGACAAGGTGCTCGTATCTTGGAACGGTCTGATGATCGACGCCATGGCCGCGGCCTCGGGCGCGCTCGATGAGCCGCGATACTTGGCCGCCGCGCAGAAGGCGGCCGATTTCATTCTGACGAAACTTCGCAAGCCCGACGGTCGGTTGCTCCACGCCTACCGCCACGGCCAAGCGAAGTTCGACGGCTACCTCGACGACTACGCCTGCCTCGCCAACGCGCTCGTCTCGCTCTACGAAGCCGACTTCGACGCCCGCTGGATCAACGAAGCCGGAGCGCTCTGCGACGTGATGCTCGATCGCTTTGCCGACAAAACCTCCGGCGGCTTCTTCTATACGGCCGACGACCACGAAGAACTGATCGCCCGCAATAAAGACGTGTACGACAACGCCACCCCGAGCGGCACCGGCATGGCCCTGGCGGTGCTCGTGCGCTTGGGAAAACTCACCGGCATTGAGAAGTACGTCGCCGCCGCGGAGCGAGGGCTCAAGTCGCTCGGCGACCTCTTCGAACGTGCCCCCACGGCAGTCGGACAATCGATGCTCGCGCTCGATCTCTGGCTTGGCCCCACGCAAGAACTTGTCGTCGCGGCGCCCGACGCCGCTTCGCGCGACGAAGTCTTACGCATCCTCCGTCGCCAATTTCGCCCACATCAAGTTGTGGCGGCCGTCCCAAACACCGGCAAGTCGGAGTTGCTCGCAGGCCTCCTCGCCGGCAAACAACCGGTCGCCGGCAAGCCCGCGCTCTACATCTGCGAAAACTTCACCTGCCAAGCCCCCATCGTCGGCCTGGAAGCGATCACCAAAGAACTGACGAAGCTGCTCTAGAAGCGTACCGTAAGTGCGCAAGCCGCGAAGCGCAGCAGTGCGCGAATGCGGCATGCGATGAATTGTGTTGCCGGTGCCGGCACGACGACGCGCTTTGCTACGCATTGCGGCTAACGGGACATCACCGGCAAGCAAACTCGGGTGTTATCAACCGATCTTGCCCGAAACCCGTAGCTCGCTAAACTTTACGTGCGCATGGCAAGCCCCCGGCGGACCTGTCGGCTCGCGTCCTTGGTATCGACGCGCCTCCGCTCGGATCGGGCTCTACCAATTCAGAAACTCAGGAACCGATGCTCCAAGTCCAACTTCCCGACGGCAGCGTAAAAGACTATTTGAAACCGGTTCGCGTGGTCGATGTCGCACTCGACATCGGGCCGCGCCTTGCGAAGGCCGCTCTGGCCGGCGTGGTCGACGGCAAAGTCGTCGGCGTCGATACGCAACTCCCCGAAGAAGGCTCGGTGCAACTTCGGTTGCTCACGAAGAAAGACGCCGAAGCGCTCGCCGTGATGCGGCACTCGTGCGCGCACATTATGGCCCGCGCCGTGATGCGGCTTTTTGACGGCGTGCAACTCGCCTTCGGCCCGACCACCGGCGACGGCTTTTACTACGACTTTGCGATGTCGCATAAGTTGTCGGAAGAAGACTTCCCCAAGATCGAGGCCGAGATGGCCAAGATCATCAAACAAGACGAAGCGTTCGAGCGGTTGGTCGAGCCGCGCGCCAAGGCGCTCGAAGTCGTCGGCGACTTGAAGCAAGAGTTCAAGGTCGAGCACATCAGCACCGGTCTTGCCGATCATCCGACCGTGTCGTTCTACCGGCAAGGGGAATTCATCGACCTCTGCCGCGGCCCGCACATTCCGACCGCCGGAGCGATCGGGGCATTCAAGCTCATGTCGGTGGCCGGAGCCTATTGGAAGGGTGATTCGACCAAGCAGCAGCTGCAGCGGCTCTACGGCACCGCCTGGTTTTCGCAGGAAGACCTCGACGCCTATCTGCAAAAGATGGAAGAGTCGAAGCGTCGCGACCATCGCGTGCTCGGCAAGCAGCTCGACTTGTTCAGCATCAATCCGCTGGTCGGCGGCGGCCTGATCCTCTGGCATCCGCGCGGCGCTACGATCCGCGGCGAACTCGAAACCTTCGTCAAAGCCGAGTTGCAAAAGCGCGGCTACGATCCGGTCTACACTCCGAACATCGGCAAGGTCGATCTCTACAAGATCTCGGGCCACTACCCGTACTACGCCGACGCGCAGTTTCCGACGATCAAAATGAAGGATCACCCGGATTCGCAGGCGAAGATCAAAGCCGGCGGCACCGGCGACGAGGAAGAATATCTCCTCAAGCCGATGAACTGTCCGCATCACATCATGATCTACAAGAGCCGGCCGCGCAGCTATCGCGACTTGCCGGTGCGTTTGGCGGAGTTCGGCACCGTGTATCGCTTCGAGCAATCGGGCGAACTCAACGGCATGACCCGCGTGCGCGGCTTCTGCCAAGACGATGCACATCTCTTCTGCACCGAAGATCAGGTGGCCGACGAATTCCGCGGCTGCCTGGAGATGACTCAGTTCGTGCTCGAAACGCTCGGCCTCAAAGACTACCGCGTGCGGCTCAGCTTCCGCGATCCGACGAGCGACAAGTACGTCGGCTCGCCCGAAGTGTGGGACCGCGCCGAGAAGGAGCTGGAAGCCGTTTGCCGGAGTATGAACTTGCCGCACATGAGCATCGCGCGCGGCGAGGCGGCGTTCTACGGTCCGAAGGCCGACTTCATCGTCGCCGATTGTATCGGCCGGGAATGGCAACTCGGTACCGTGCAACTCGACTACAACTTGCCGAGCGAACAGCGCTTCGGCCTGGAATATATCGGAGCCGACAACCAGGCGCACCGGCCGATCATGATCCATCGCGCGCCGTTGGGTTCGATGGAACGATTCATCGGCGTGCTCATCGAGCACTTCGCCGGAGCGTTCCCGCTTTGGCTGGCGCCCGAGCAAGTGCGCGTGCTCACGGTCAGCGAGAAGTTCAACGACTACGGGAAGCAAGTCGAACGACAGCTCCGCGAGGCCGGCCTCCGCGCGACGGGCGACTTCCGCGCCGAGAAGATCGGCGCGAAGGTCCGCGATGCGCAGCTGCGGCTGGTACCGTATATGCTCGTGGTCGGCGGCCGCGAGATGGAAGAAGGGACGGTTTCGATTCGCGATCGGATCGACGGCGACGTCGGCGCCTTGAAGGTGGCCGACGCCCTGGCCAAGTTCCAAGAAGAGATTCGCACCAAGCGGATTCGTCAGGTCGCGAAGCCCGCGGTCGTGGCGGCGGCGCCGGTTGCCGAGGCGAACGAATACTAACAGTAAGAAAACTCGGTTTGGCGCGGGATTCGGCGAACGTCGGGCCGCGAAAACGCTAAACTGTAGGGGTGGTAGGATGGTTGGGCCGGTTTTTCCGACCGGCAGCCCGGAAAAATGTTGACAGCACCTGAAATTGCGAACGATATTTACGGGGCTGGAAGTTCGTAACGTGCGACGAGCGGAGGCTTTGCGGCCGGCGCTGGTCGTGTTTTTGTTTCTTTGTCGTATTGGAGGACCGAGCGATCGAAAAGTCTCAGCGTGTGAATGAGCAAATCCGTGTACCGCAGGTGCGTGTTATTGGCGCGGACGGAGCTCAGCTAGGAGTGTTGGATACGGCGGCAGCGATGACGATGGCCCGTGACGCCGAGTTGGATCTGGTCGAGGTCGCGCCGACGGAGCGCCCTCCCGTTTGCCGCATCATGGATTTCGGCAAATTCAAATATCAACAAAACAAGCGACTGCATAAGAACCACGCACATCAAACGAAGATCAAAGAAATTCGTTTGCGTCCGAAGACCGACGCGCATGACTTGCTGACGAAGACGAACCACGCGCGCGAGTTCTTGGCGGAAAAGAACAAGGTCGTCATCTCCGTGGTGTTTAAAGGGCGCGAAGTCGCGCACATGGAAGAAGGACGTAAGGTCGTCGAAAAGATGATCAAGTCGTTGGAAGACGTCGGCAAGCTGGAAGGCAATCCGAGCACGATGGGCAAGCGCATCATCTGCACGATGTCGCCGAAGTAGTTCGTCGCCGTCGATCGATAGCCGCGGGCGGGCTCGTGTCAATCGCCCCCCCCGCGGCGTACCACTCTGACTGTCATGCGAGGCGGAAGCATGTGCAAGTCGTCGCTATTGCTCTGGGCGATTCTCGGGACGCTCGGCGCTTGCGCGACGCTGCGAGCGGCCGAGGACGACGACCTGTCGATTTCGTGGGAAAAGAACTATCTCACGATCCGCGGCGCTCGAGTGCCGGGCGACGAGATCAAAGTGCACTATCTCGAAGCGTATTGCCGCCCCGGCTCGACCGACGCCGACTGGGTGAAGCACACGGTCATCGGCCATAAGACCGTTGTCACGTCGGCCTCCGACGAGCGTCGCAGAATTGAACTGCGATGCACGCTCACCGACGGCGTGGTCGTCGACCATGTGATCACGGCCGGCTCTGACGAGGTCGATTTTCGTGTCACGGCGACCAACCCGACGGACAAACCTTCGCTAGCCTATTGGGCGCAGCCGTGCGTGCGGCTCGATAAGTTCACCGGCGAAGACAAGCTCTCGTACGTGCCGAAGTGCTTCATCTTCCTCGACGACAAACTCGCGCGACTTCCGACGCAGCCTTGGGCCACGGAAGCACGCTACGTGCCGGGGCAGGTGTATGCGCCGAAGCACGTCGACCGGAACGACGTGAACCCCCGGCCTTTGAGCAAGCTCGTGCCGAGCAACGGCCTCTGCGGCGTATTCTCCGCTGACGAAAAGATGGTGTTCGCGACCGCCTGGGAGCCGTATCAGGAGCTGTTTCAAGGCGTGGCGACCTGCATGCACAGCGACTTCCGCATCGGCGGCCTTGAGCCTGGCCAGATGAAAACGATTCGCGGCAAGATTTACGTCGTGCCTGCGGATATTGCAGCGCTGAAAGTGCGCTACGAGCGAGACTTCCCGGAGCAGGTGAAGTAGCCGCGTTACAGCTGCTCCTTCGCGCGGCGCACGAAGAACTCCAGCCACGACTTCGTGATGGCGTCGGCAATCGTCGTGTTGCCGTAATCTTCCGGTCGCTTACCCCAGTAGAATCCGATCCAACCGGCGGCCGGCGGTTTCGAACGGGTCACGAAGTCGTCAAGTTCCGCAACCGAGCAGGCGAGCGGGAACAGCTCTTCGATCACGATCGGCTTGCCGATGTCGAAGCCTTGGAGCGTTGCGATCGCTTCGTCCACTTTACCGCTCTTCGGATAGAGATGCACGGCGACGAAATCGAGCGGCCCGCAAACTTGCTGGGGAATGAAACCGGAACTGAGTCCGGGTCGATCGAGACTCCAGTCGACGAGGCCGACGGTGACCAGATGCGAACGATCGTGCTTGCGCACCGACGCCGCCAGTTGCTTAATCCACGCTTGGGCAATTTCGTGCCGCTCACGACCGCGGGCTTCGAGCGCGATGCGTTGCACAAAATGTTTGTCCCCGAGCGCGGGGCCGAGCCAGTCGTCGGCCTTACCCGAGGTGCCGGGCGCCACCGGTTCGTTCATCAGGTCGTAACAGAATACCGCGTTGCTTCCCGCGCAGGTGCTCGCGACCGACTCCCAGAATACGGCCTGCGCGTTCCAGCGTGCTTGTTCCTCAAGCGCGTCGTACCAAGTAGGCACGTCCTGTTTGTGGTAACAGGCGAGTCCCGTTAGGTCGAGATACAACTGATTCAATTCGGCCAGCTTCAGTAGTTCGCCAAGTCGCGCCAAGCTGCGTCGGTTCGGTCGATCGGCCGCTTCCAGAAACTTGCCGAGCTGAAGATGCACGCGTACGACGTTGGCTCCGAGTTCTCGCATCTCGCGAAAGTCGGCTTCCACCTTGGGCCACTCGGCATCCCAATAGTCTTCGATGAGCCGGCCCGATTCGTCGTGATCGTAGTTGAAGCCCCACGGTATGAACGATCGGCCGGAATCGGCGAGCACGAAGCCGTGACCGTCGTCTGAGACGCGGACGCGCTCCAGCATCAATGAGGAAGCGGCACTCGGCGCTCGCTGCATGTTGTTTCGCGCGGCGACGGCGGCATGCGCCGTTTCCTGCAAGAAGCGTGCGTAGTCGGCGTCGAGCTTCGGCGGGACGAACTTCAAGCCGACCGGGCTCTCCTGGAAAAGAAACTCGTAGAAGACGCACGCCGCGAGGTATTTACCGGCCGTGCTCGCATGGTGGCCGTCGATGCTCGGGACTTGCTTGCCGCGCGACTCCGTCCACTTCCAACCGACGTGCAACGAGTGCGGCTGCGGCGGTAGCGCCGGATAGTCGAGCTTCGGCCGAGGGACGACCTTGTAACCCCAGGTCGGATCTTCATCAGCGGCGATGAAGGCGTCGCCGACCGGTACTAGACGCATGCCGAGTTCCTTGCCGACTGCTTCATACGAAGAGCGGAGCCCTTCGTACATCGCGCGTTGCGTGCGCGGCTCGCCGGCCTTCGGCTCCTTCGCTAGAAAGCGCGGGTCGTCGGCGCGGTAGGCCCAAGTCTCGTGAAATACGATTTCTGCGTGGGGCGCACGCCGGCGAATGTAGTCATGAAGCTGCTGTGCCGACGGGCGATAGTGGGCGACGTCGTGGCTCTTGATGCTCGCCTGCTGCATGGTGATGAAGTCCCACGGCTCGGCGGCGAGAAGATCGTCTAGGCTCTTGCCGCCGGAGTAGAGGCCTGCTTTCGGGTCCTTCTGATGAGCCGCTACGTGATCGAGATGACGCTGCATGGTGGCGCCGCCGATGCTCGCCTGCTTCAGCACCAGCCGATGTCCGCCGGCCTCGACAAGTTCATCGAGGTATTCCATGGCATTGCCGGAGAAACTATTGCCGACGGTCAGCAAACGCACCGTTTTCGGCGGTTGCGCGGAAGCGTCCGGCCCGGAGGCCGCGAGCATCAAAGCGAAAACGATTGCGGCAAGTTGGTGCGGCCGGGCGGTATGGGAATGCGAAGTTCGCGAGGGCATTGTGGAACGGGTCCTTAAGTTTGCATTGCGGGAAGTTCGACCATGCCGGCACGGAACGTCGTTTGCCTCCCTCCCGGGTGTTGAAGGCGCGAAGTGATGTTTGGCGGACCCCAGCATGTCCGCTCGCTCACTAGGCGAACGCCGAACGATCAATCTGGCCTTTAGTTCATCCGGGAGACACGAACATGATTCGAAAACAACTACTTGTTGCCATGGCGGCAATTCTTGCCATGGGAAGCGGCGACGCGTGGGGGCAGATCGCCGCTCCCCCCATCGTCGGCAATCAGCCGTCGGACGGCAATCAGGCACTGCGCAGAAATACCGTCGACCCCGCTCAGCCTGTTGCAATGGTGAACAAGATTACGTCGCCGATGCCCTTAACGGCGTCGGAACGCGACGCGGCGCTGACCGCCGTCGACAAGCACATCGCCGAGAGTTTGACTTTGGTGAAGGAAAAACTCAACGGTTTGCTGCCGGACGAATTGGCCGTGTTGGCGAAAACCTCGGGCTGGACCAGCGACCATCAACAGGCTCTCGTCACCGCGTTACGCGCGGGCGATCCGACGGCCGTATATGAAGCCTACGCCCAGGGGAATCCGAAAGATTCGGCCGGCGCGGAGATCGTAGCGCGGCAAGTCGACGTACGACGGATGCTTTCACGGCTCGACCAAAACGTCGAGAAAAGCCAAGCGTCGCTAACGCAAGACGTCGCCGACTTGGACAAGGCCATCGGAAAGATTTCCGCCACTACCCCGGCGATCAATGAAGTGACGCCGCTGGTGGATACGCTCCGAAACTGGGTGCGCGTGCGTGATTTTGTCGAGAAGGCGACGCCGCAAAAGGGGGCCGTCGCGAAGCTGCCTGCCGGAAAGATCACGTTGATCCACGACCCGGGTACGCCGGTCGGCACCGCAGTGGTCATTGGAGACAATGCGCTTTTAATCGGCAATCAAGGTCGCGGACCGCTCACCATCGAGATGGGGAACGCTGCGGAAGCGCTCGGCTTGCCGATTGTCACCGGCACGCCGATTAATGAAGCCGAAGGGGAAGAAGTGCGTGAAGGAATCATGCTCGTGAATCCAGCGCGGACCAAGACCACGATGAATTACAACGTCAATGGTACGCACTATGTCATGGAAGCCGGTATGGCTCAACGGCTCCCCGCGGGCACCGAGTGGGTTGTGGAATACGATCGTGGTCAGAACTACGGTCCGGCTGCCTACACGCTCGGTCCGGGAACGTTCTACTTCACTGCGAGCGATCAAGGAATGCAGCTCTTTGAACAGCGGTTCGACGTCACTCTCGACAACTCGCAAAGCAACCAAGAATTCAATGCTTTGGTTGCCGGGGAGAATTTCGTCGTACCGGCACACGGCTCGCGCACGATCACGTCGAAGTACCCGATCGTCATCAAGTACGACCGCGGCAACGGCTCGGCCTTCGTCGCTCGATCGATGTACTTCAGCGGCAATGTGCAAGTGGGCGTGAACTCGGAAGACAACCTCTGGGACTTATTCCCCACGAACGACAACCAACGTGAGACGACGAAGCTCAAGCTGTTTCGCTAGTTTGTCATTCGCGCACGCAAACGTCGTCGCTTTGGTCGAGAGACTTGGGAACTCGACCGGGCGGCGGCGTATTGCTTGCGCTGAGCTAATCGAAGGCCTGAGTTAGCCGACGAGCGACGCGTCGAGCGTGATTTTCGTGTTCAAAAGCTTCGACACCGGGCAGCCCGCCTTGGCCTTGCCCGCCAATTCTTCAAACTGGGCTTGGTCGCAGCCCGGGATCTTCGCCTTGAGCGTAAGATGAACCGCCGTAATCGCGAAGCCGTCGTCCACTTTATCGAGCGTCACTTCGGCGGTTGTATCCATCTGCTCGGCCGTAAACTTTGCTTCGCCGAGAATGAGCGACAAAGCCATCGTAAAGCAGCCCGCATGTGCGGCGCCGATGAGCTCTTCCGGATTCGTTCCGGCTTTTCCTTCAAAGCGGCTGCTGAATCCGTACGGATAGGCACTGAGCGCTCCGCTTTTCGTGGAGATGGCGCCTTTGCCATCCTTGATGCCGCCGTTCCAAACTGCTGATCCGTGTGTTTTCATGATGGCTACCTTATCGATGGGTGACGTGATTGCTTCTACCGAAGTTGCGACTATCGCGGCGTGCGGAATCGTACCAGTTAGCAATTCGCCCCGATACGATTCCCGCGTCATTGCGCAAAAAACAGCCAGGCACAAATCGAAGTCTTACGCGATTAACTTGCCGTCGGCGCTGTGTCAAACGAGTAGTCCGCTTAGCCCCTTGAGTCACCGCCCTAGAACGTCGAATTGTCGTACGCGTTGAGCTCGAAGCAAAATTACGCGTTTTGGCGGCCGTTCCGCCTGTTCGCGCTGCGGCAGTCCTAGATTCCGAGGGCCTTGCGCTTCTCGTGGATAAAGGGGACATGATGCTCCACGTGGCGAACGACGCGCTCCAGCAGCTGCATGAGCGTCAGCGGGCCCGCTTCAGTGTGAACGCCCGGGCGCGTCCAATCTTCGGCCGTGAGGCGGCGTAGGATGCGTGTCGTATGGCTCCGGCATAGTTCGATGATTTGCAACTGCTCTTCGATATCGCGCTCCAGGTAGTGCAGTCGCGCGGCGTAGCGCTGTTCGCAGCGACCGGGAAGCGTCGGCGAATCTTCGGCGATCACCGCCGTAAGGCGGTCGACCCCGATGATTTCAAAGTCGGCCAAATGGGCGACGACTTCGAGTGTGCTCCACTTGCCTGGAATCGGCCGGGACGCGATTTGCTCGGGCGACATGCCGGCAACCGCTTCACGAACGCGCTGCGCGCCGACGGCATAACGTTCGACAAGTTCGGAGTGCGACATGGCGACAGGTTCCTCGTGGTGGGGCTCGACGAGCGACGTCATGCCTTTCATGATTGCAGCTGCGCTTCAGCGCGTCTAGAACCAGCGACATTCTGCAAACGCTCACCTGCGGTCGACGGACGGTATATGGAAAATCTCTTCGCGAACATCCCGGCGACGATGCCGCTGGAACTCGTGGAAACGATCCTGAAGCAGGGGAGCCTGCGCGTCGAGCGTATCGTTTCGCAAGGGCACGCGTCGCCCGAAGGGTTCTGGTACGACCAGGAACAACATGAGTTGGTGTTCCTGTTGCAGGGAGCCGCTCGTTTGCAGTTGGATGATGCCGTCCGGGAACTGAAGGTCGGCGATTACGTCAACATTCCCGCACATTGCCGGCATCGGGTCGCTTGGACGACGCCGGACGAGCCGACCGTTTGGTTGGCGATTTTCTACGGCTAGTTCGCGGTAACACTTCTTCGGCGGCTGCGCTTAGCTCTCTACCGTGAGCCATTGCGCGCCTGCTCTTGCGCGGCGGCCGTCAACGAACTCTCCTCCCCAATCGAGTTGTTGCCATGAAGTACTTGATGTCGATTGCTTGCATTACAGTGGCCTTCGTCACGTCGGCTCGGGCTGAAACTCCCACGGCCAAGCCTTGGCCTCATCAACAAAGTGATTTGCGGCCCGATTCGCGCGTGGTTTGGGGCACTCTCGACAACGGTCTGCGTTACGCCATTCTGCCGACCAAGTCGGCGCCGACGCGCGGCAGTTTGCGAATGCTCGTGCTCGCCGGCTCCGGCATGGAAAGCGACGATCAGCAAGGCATGGCCCATTTCCTCGAGCACATGGCGTTCAACGGCACGAAGCGATTTCCGGCAGGCGAGACGTTTGAATACTTCCAACGCTTGGGAATGGCTTTCGGAGCGCATACAAACGCCGTCACGGAAATGGACCGCACCGTTTATCAACTCGAACTGCCGCGGGCCAACGAACAACTTACGAACGACGGCCTGAAGTTGTTTCGCGATTTTCTCGACGGCATGTTGCTCGACGAGAAAGAGATCGACAAAGAACGAGGCGTAGTCCTCAGCGAGCAGATGGCTCGCAACACGGCGTCGTATCGGGCGACGGTCGGCACCTTGCAAGCGGCGCTCGCCGGCACGAAGCTTGCCGACCGGCTACCGATCGGCAAGACCGAAACGATCCGCCACATGACGCGGGCGCGTTTCGTCGACTTCTACGAAACGTGGTACACGCCCGGCCGGACGGTGATCATTGCCGCCGGAGATTTTGATGTGGCGATGGTCGAGCGCGGCATTCGGAGCCAGTTTGGCGACGCCCAAGCGCGACGCGGCGAGGCGTCTGATCCGAAATTTGGCAAACCGACCCAACGTGCCGGCCTCACGGCGCGTTTCAACCCCGTGCCCGACGCCGCAACGGCGACCATCAGCATAAGCCGGGTGCAACCCGCTTCGGACGAAGTCGAAAACATGGCCCAACAGCGCCGCGACATCTTGGATCTGCTGGTCACCCGCATGCTAAACAAACGGCTGGAAAAGCTGACGTCGATACCTGGCTCGCCTTTACAGCGTGCGAACATCGGCGAGGAAACGCTGTATAACACGATTGAACGAAGCCATCTTTCGGCGCAATGCGCGCCGCAAAACTGGCCGGCCACGGTCGGCGTGCTCGAACAAGAGATGCGCCGTGCCCTGCAACATGGCTTTACCGACGTGGAGTTGGAAGCGGCCAAATCGGACCTGACGAGCCTGTTTCAAGCCGTTATTTCGCAAGCCGACACGCAACAGCCCGATGATTTGGCCGACGAGATCGTGACGTCGCTCGTCGAGAACAACGTGTTTTCGCACCCCTCGTCGTTCGAAGGGCTCGTGTCGCAGTTTGTCCCGACCATCACGAAGGGCGACTGCGAGCGACAACTCAAAGCTCGTTGGAGTTCGAAAGACTTAGAAGTGTCGGTCAGCGGCAATGTCGAGGTGCCTGGCGACGCCCCGCAGCAGATTCTTGCGGCCTACAACGTCAGCAGTTGGAAGCCGGTGGAAGCGCCCAGCCAGCAAGCCGCCGCGCAGTTTGCGTTCACGGATTTCGGCCCGAAGGGGGAAATTGTGAGCCGCATAGTGCAGGCCGACCTAGGAATTGTGCAGGCCGAATTCGCCAATCACGTGCGGGTGAACATCAAGCAAACCGAGTTTGAAAAGAACAAAGTGCGGACGCTTGTTCGCTTCGGCGGCGGCATGCTCGAACTCCCCGTCGATAAGCCGGGCCTGCAATACTTCGCCGGAGCCGCGTTTATCTCAGGCGGCTTGAAAGGATTGTCTCTCGACGAGTTGAACCGTCAGATCGCCGGCAAAAACGCGACCGTGGCGTTCGAGGTCGGGGACGATGCCTTTCAACTTGGGGGCGCATGCCTCAAGGAAAGCTTGGACCTGCAACTGCAATTGTGTGCCGCCTTCCTAACGGCGCCAGGCTATGAGGCTGAAACGGAGCGGCAATTCTTCGACCAAATCGAAGGGGCCTACAACAACCGGGAGCATACGTTGGAAGGAGCCATGCGTTTTGACGGCAACGCCTTCCTGCGCTCGGACGACTTTCGCTATACCCTGCCGACGAAGAGCGATCTGCATCGGCTAAAGCTGGCCGACGTTGCCGCGTGGCTTGCGCGACCGTTGGCACAAGGCTACATGGAAGTGACGATCGTCGGCGATGTCGATCCGGAGGTAGCCCTTACATCGCTGGCGAAGACGCTGGGTGCTTTGCCGAGCCGCGACGCCGCGAAGCCGGCTTTTGCCGAGGCTCGTCGGATGCAATTTCCCACGGCGACGAAAGCCAAGGAACTGCACTACACGGCCGATACGCCACGAGCCGTTTCGACGGTCTGCTGGCCGGTGCCGGGCGCGGCCGACACGTCGCTCTTCCGTCGCCTTGCCGTGCTCCGGCTGGTGTTGGCCGATCGGATGCGCGTGAAGGTGCGTGAAGAGTTGGGGGCCACGTACACGCCGAGCGTCATGTACTACGCCGCCGACGTCTATCCCGACTACGGTTACCTCGGTGCTCAGCTTGTCGTCGATCCGAGCAAGCTCCCGGAGATGGGGCCATTGTCGAAGAGTGTGGCCGAGGAGTTGGCTTTGGGCTCCATTACCGACGATGAGTTTGAACGCGCGATTCGTCCGGCGCTGGAAGACCTGGAAGCGCAACGCCGCGACAACAGCTACTGGCTCGGCTCGATCTGCGATAGCCAAGAACGACCGACCGCGCTGGCCGATATCCGATCCAAGGCGACCGAATATGCGGCGATCAAGAAATCCGAGATCGAAGCCTTGGCCCGAAAGTATCTTTCCGCTGAGAACGCAACCGTGCTCAATATCGCCCCGACGAAAGCCGGCGATACGACGATGGCCGCCAAGTAGTTAGCTCGTCCTTGGGCGCGGCAAGAGCCGCGCCCAAGGCGCGTATTCGCAACATGCCGATCTACATCTTTCCGGCCGCTTGGATCTGGCCGATGTAGAAGAACGCCAGTCGAATGATGAAGTAGCAGATCAGCCCCATGACGAACAACGTCACGAGCCACGACGCCACTTGCATCAGAATCTTGATCGCGCCCCGCGCCTCTTCTTGATACTGGGCACTGAGTAGTTTCATCGTTTCCGGCAATCGTCCGCTGCGCTCGCCCACGTCGAGAACGTCGAGAAAGCGCAACGGAAAAGCGTGCGTTGCCGAAAGCGTATCGGTCAAGGTTTGTCCGCGGCGAATGTCGGCCAGAATCGCGTCGGTCTGCGAAATGTAGCGATCGTTACGCGTCGCCTGTAAGCAAAGCGGCAGGGCCTTCAGTAAGCTCATGCCCGACTCGCCGGTCATGTGCAACGACCACGCGAAGCGCGAAACCGCAAGCGTTTCCAACGCCTTGCCGGCCACCGGAAACAACAACACCGCGCGCTGAATCGGTCGTGCCCAAAACGCACCCCGTCGGCCGGCCTCGAAAATGAGCAACAGCGCGCCGGCGCAAGATCCTAAGATCATGACGTATTGGATTAGGCCTGAGTTTCCTCGCAAACCGAAGCCGAGAATGTCGATCTTGCGCCCTTCCAGGTCGTTGCCCGTGATCATTCCGGAGACCCAAATGACGAGCCCCACGAGCGTTATGGCGATGCCTAATTCCGTGAGCGGCCAGCTGATGCTCTGGAGAAACTCGCGGCGCATCTTAACCTGGAATTCGTAATGCTCCGACAAGTGCAGGAAGATTTCGTCGAGATGCCCAGTCTGTTCTCCCACGCGCACGAGCTCGCGCATCAGCGTGGGGAAGTAAGAACCGGCGGCGTCGAAGGCTTCGGAAAGAGATCCGCCCGCCGCGACGGCGTTGCTGATCGTCCGCATGCGGCCGCGCATCCGGGAAGGAACCCGTCCCTCGGCTTCACGGGCAAAGATCTTCCGTACTTCCAGGCCGCTTTGGAGACTGATCGCCAGTCGACGACAGAGCGAGGCCAATTCCTGGTTGCTTGCGCGCGCTGAGAAAATCATGCCCGTCATCATGCCGCGACGCGTCGCGGCTGTCGAGTCATTATCGCGCAGAGCTCACGCTTCCCACATGTTGGAACTCTTGCCAATCGTCGGCGTACGCTTTGTTGAGCAACCAAGAAGCGGTGCTCTTGTCTCCGGCGAATTCCGCATAGGCCGCGATTGGGAGTTGTTGATGGCCCCCCTTTGCCGCATCCCAATTTTGCCCGAGGTACCCGGATTCTATTGCGAGCGGACGAAGCGTGATCGGGCCCTGGCGCGGGTCGGCGTCGGACGGAACGCGGGCTGCGAACGAATGTCGCAAAAATGAGAACACGAGCGTCCAACTCTTCTCGCCCGGGCCGTGTCCGGTGCCGGGCTCCATCGCGTAGTGCCAGCGCGCGTCGTGTTCTTTGCGCATCCGCTGGACCACGGCCATGTTGTCTCGTTGCGAAGGCTTGGCAAAAAAAGGATCGTCTTCGCCGAACATCACCAGGCCCGGCACTTCGGCGGCGCCGGGCTGAAAAACCTGTTGCGTGGTACCGGGCCGCATGGAGATCCAACCCCACACGCGCGGGCTTTCCATCGCCGTGAAGATCGCGGAGAAGCCGGTGCCGTTGGAGTGGCCGTAGAGAAAGAGCGGGGCGTGTTCGAATTCGGGGTGGCCCGACGCGGCGCTAAACGCCTTTAGCCGATCGTAGAGCAGGCTCGTGGGATAGAAGCCTCGCTGCATCGGGTTGCCGTTGAACATGAATAGCGCCAGCCGCAGCTCGCCGGCAATCTTGCGCAGCTCACGATGTTTGTAGAGCCCTTGGCCGCTGCCGTGTCCTGTGATGGCGACGACCCCGCGCACGCTTTTTATGTTCGGCGGGAGCCAAAGATGGAAGTCGACGGGCTCTTGTTTTGCATTCGCCTGTGTCGCCACAACCGATTTCCAGAGTTCGCCGTCGATGCTCCAGACTTCCGGTTTCACGCCGCCCGGTTTTACTCGTTCGCGAATCCACGGCACTGAGTGATACTCGGGAAGCGTCAGCGTTTCAGAGAACTCAATGCCGTCGGTGGTCGCTTCCTTCTGCGGTTCGGCCCGCGTCGGCAGCGCCGGAGCGGCGGCGATGAGAAAAGCAATCAACGCGAGCGGGCGTGCGGCTGTGCGAATCATGAGTAAGGGCTTTTGGGCGGGAGGGTGATCAGGGAGCGGCCGGGCGGCGCGGCACGATCAGGTTGGCGATCATTATCTGAACCACCTGCTCGTCCTGATTCAAGGTCGTGGTGCGCAATTGCACGATGCCCCGATCCGGCTTCGACTGCGATGTGCGCACGCTGACGACTTCGCTGCGCGCTCGGAGTACGTCGCCGGGGCGAACCGGCCGGGGCCAGCGAATTTCTTCGACCCCCGCTCCCACGAGGCCGCCGGCGATGTGAAGATGTCCGGTCACGAGCAGCCGCATCGTCAGCGATGCCGTGTACCAGCCGCTGGCTGCGAGGCCGGCAAAGATCGTCCCTTTTGCAGCTTCCTCATCGAGGTGAAACGGCTGCGGATCGAACTCTTGGGCAAACGTCTTGATGCCGTCGGCGGTTACGGCGAACGTACCCGACTCGTACGCTTGCCCGACGGCCAAGTCTTCCAGATACACCGACATCGACGGCGCCTCGATTGTTGGGAGAACAATCGCGACGACCCGGCGAGCGCTAGCCGACGACCGGCAGTGCGACAAATCGCAAGATGGCCGCGAAGTGAAACGCACTTCCGGCGATGACGAGCAGATGCCAGACCGTGTGGAAGTAGCGCACTCGCGTATCATACAGCAAGAAGGGAACTCCGACGGTGTAGCAGAGCCCGCCGGCGACGAAAAGCTGAATCGCCGGCATCGGCATATGCAGCCAAGCGGAGGGAGCGCTCAAGGCGGGGAGCCAGCCCAGCAGGAGATAGCTGGCGGTACTGAGTGAATCGATCCGATGCCGCACGACGGTCTTCGACAGAAAGCCCAAGATGGCGACGCCCCACATCGTCGAGAGCAGGACCGTGTTCAACACGCCGGGCAAGTATGCAATTGCGATCGGCGTGTAGGTTCCGACGATGAGGAAGTAAATAAACGCCTGATCGAAAATGCGAAGCACGCGCTTCGGCTGCGGGCTTTCCACCAGGTGCGAGAGCGTGGAAAAAAGATAGACGATGACAAGCGACGCCGCGTAAACGCCGCAGCTCGCGATCCGCGTGAACCCGCCCGCTTGCACGGCCTCATCGCAGAGCCACCACGCTCCGCCGACGCTGAGCAATAGCCCGAGGCCATGCGTCAAGGCATTCAAAGGCTCTTCGTTTCGCGGCGCAAGTGTCGATGCTTCCGCGCCGAGCTGAGCGGAAGCAAGCGAACGGGCGTCGGTAGTGGAAATTGTCGACATGGGCAGGTAGCGAGCGAGACGCCGGCACGGGACGGACCGGACCGGCAGATTCATCAAGTACGATCGGATAAACGAACGTCGACCGACAAGCCTTCCTTAAGGAATCGATATAACCGGGCACTACTTTTCCACAGCGCGGACCAAGGTTGAATGCAACTCGCGAAAATCGAGAAAATCGCAGTTCTCTTGTTAACTTTTGCTTCGAGTCGCACCGTTTGCCCACCCCTTCGGGGTGCAGTTCGACGTTCGCCCCGCGTTCGTCGCTTGGATCCTATTACGAGATATTTGCGTTCTTGGATCGCGATGCGGAGATGAGAATGTCGTTAGAGTTCGTCGATTGCGCCTGCGGGGCAGTCTACCAAAGGGGAATGCGTTTCCGATTTCACGTCCGAAAACGGCCGGCCCGCTTTTCGAAGTCCGGATGCGGCCACGTACTTGTGGGAGCGCTTGTGCGTGCCGACGAACCGATCTAAGAAATCGGTTATCTAAGAACGCGAGGGACAAATAGTCATGAGCGACGCCACTTACTTCAGCGAGCTTGATTCTCCCGTCGGCCGACTATATCTGCGCGGCGACGGCCGATTTCTCACCGGGCTTTATCTGCCGCAGCACAAACATTGGACCGGTCCGGAAGCAGGCTGCGAGCGCCGCGACGAGTCGTTTTCAGCAGTGCGCAGTCAACTCGACGAATACTTCGCCGGTCGACGGCAAACGTTCGACGTGCCGATCAAGCTTGCCGGTACGCCGTTTCAGCTGCGTGTCTGGCAGCAACTTGCCGAGATTCCCTTCGGCCGGACGATTAGTTACGCGGAGCTCGCGCGGCGCGTCGGCAATCCGACGGCCTCGCGCGCCGTCGGCAACGCCAACGGTCGCAACCCGATTTCGATCATCATTCCCTGCCATCGCGTCGTCGGCGTCGACGGCAAGCTCACCGGCTACGCCGGCGGCGTCGCTAAGAAACAACGGCTGCTGGCCTGGGAAAGCGCTCGACTTCACGACGCTGCCGCACCGGCTTTCGAAGAGCTGACAGCGTGAGCGCTTATCGGACGGCGAAGCAGCGCTGCCGTTGCGGCCGCCGGCATCTGGTCAGTCGTGCTTCGAGTCGCGGCGGTCCTGCCGCTTCTCTAATTTTCCGCGCTTCGTGGTCGCGAGCCGCTTCTCCTTCTGCTCTTCGATCTTTTTCGCCGACTTCTGATTGCGATTTCCGATGGCACGCTCCTTTGAAAGACCTGAGTTTAGCCGGGTCGCGGCGAACGAGACAGTGCCGATCAAAGGCCGCACGGGCTCGGTTCTCTTTGATCTCGCCGGCTCTCTTCGATACGTTGATGGAACCATTGCCCGAACCTGGGGCACGCAATTTCCATTTCTGCTCTTTTTGTACTCTGGGAGTTTGCTCATGAACGGCCGCACAGTCATCGTGGCGTCGATCCTCATGGTTTGCACAATCGCGATCGCAACCGTTACGGCTCAAGTTCCGGCTCCGGCCGCATCGCCGGTCGCGACGTTGCCGACGGGCGCCGTGTTTATTGCCTCTGACGGCGGTCAGGAAACGACGCTGGAAAACATCGAGCTCCGCACGCATGGCGACGTCACGTTCGTCGTCGGACACGAATCGACCGTCAGTCCGAACAACAAGTTCGGCAACGCCCGCACCTGGATTCGCCTCAACACGGTTCAGGCGATGGTAGAAGTGCCGAAGAAGTGAGGCGCATGGAAACATCGCATCACGGAATGACACTTTCCTACTTATACGACCGAAGACTTCTGGTGAAGGCCCTCGTCGTTGGCCTGCTCATAGGCCATGCTTGCGCGGCTGAGCCTGCGCCGCCGACGGCCGTGGCGCCATTCGCTGCCGATCAGGCGAAAGCACATCAAGCCGAGTGGGCCAAGCATCTCGCCACTTCCGTCGAGCAGCAGAATTCCCTCGGCATGACGGTCGTGCTGATACCGCCCGGCGAGTTCATGATGGGGAGTTCGCCCGACCAGATCGAGTTTGCGCTACAATGGCTGACGACGATCCCTCGGATCGCTCCCGGAGAAGCCGACCGCCTCCGCAATGAAGAGCAACCGCAGCATCGGGTTGTACTCACACGACCGATACGGATCGGTCGGACGGAAGTGACTGTCGGCCAATTTCGTCAATTCGTGGAGGCGACGAACTACGTTACCGAGACGGAACGTTTCGGTGGCGGCAATTCGTCCAAGGCCGGCGAAACCGATCCGGCCAAACGAACCGCGATTTGGCACTCCCCCGGCTACAAAGTGACCAATCAGTCGCCTGTGACCCAGATTACTTGGAACGACATGATTGCCTTTTGCAACTGGCTGAGCGAACGCGAGCACCGCGAACGCTGTTATCGGCAGAGTGATCAGGGAGTTTGGATGCGCGTTGCGAATGCGAATGGTTATCGACTTCCAACGGAAGCGGAGTGGGAGTTCGCTTGCCGGGCGGGAACCACGACGCATTACTCATTTGGAGATGAGGTAGCCGCCCTTGACGACTACGCCTGGTTCAATCGCACGGCCGAGAAAGGCAAGGAGATAGGCGCGCGGCCGGTGGCCGCCAAGCGTCCCAATCCATTCGGCCTGTTCGACATGCACGGCAACGCCTGGGAGCGATGTCAGGACTTTCATGATTCGACTTGGTACGGCAAGAGTCCGCTCGAAGATCCGCAAGGACCTGCAACCGGCAGCCATCGCATTGTCCGCGGCGCGGGCTGGCATTATTTTGATCTCCATTGCCGCAGCGCGTATCGGAACAACTACTCACCCATTAGCCGAACCGGCAACACGGGATTTCGCGTTGTTTGCGGACTTTAAATGCCGCGGCGCCGGATTGGTGAACCTTCAATCGCTCTTCAATGTTCTGCGATCGGCCGATGTAGGAAAAGAAAAGGGGAGGAAAAGAAAAGGGGACATTCTACTTAACGCAGAATGTCCCCTTGATGGAGGCGGCGGGAATCGTCGAGTAACACAACTCGATTTCGCCAATAATCGCCGATTTTCCATGCATCTCAAGACGCCACAGGAGTAACACTTTCAACGTTCAATTTTGACCAAATTGGACAATTGTTCTCGCCAAATTGGACAATACGAGGGTGTAAGTCAACCTCTGGGGAGAGAAGTCAAATTCGCCTATCTGAGAGTCCCATCAACTCTCGCCAACGAGCTTCAATGATCGCCGTGTAGTCAGCACCACGCAACCCATAGTTTCCCAAAGAGTATCCGTCATTTACTTCAACCAAGCGGGTCTTTCCGCAACTGGTGATTCCCCAATCCATTCCGAATGCAATTGGTTGCTCATCAAACGAATTCAATGCCGAGCGCAAGACACTGGCGTCCGGAAACAGCAACGGATTGCCTTTGTAGCGTCCCACGTGAAGTAGTTGTCTCCGAAGCACAAACACTCTCCACTCGGAAACGAACTCCAAGTATCCCTGAGCAAGAATTGGTACGTCGTCTGGAAGGGACGCAGTTGGGATCAAGTCACGAAATGCCTGCACCACAGTTCCAGTAAACAATTTGTGGTGATTCAAAGGCTTGATGTGACACGGTTCGAACTCAGGGCTTTCTACGGCGAAACGGATCTCGCCCAACGTTGTATTCCATACACGGCGTCCAAACCATTCTTGTAGCGAAGATGGGAGATCGAGATTGGGAGGTAGCGGACGCCCGGCCCTCAGCAGTGCTTTTCGCACTGTCTCTACCCCGCCTCGCAACACCATCTCATCCGGTGAGTTCTGCAGGTCGTCATCAAGTTTGCCTTGATCGATGTCGCCAAATTCGAAGCGAACAACTTCGTATCCTCGCCGACCAAACCAATGGGCCGCTTCTTCCATAGCTAGGAAGACGCTTGTCGACGGAGATACGACTTGTACCCATGCTCGCATCTTTTTTCGTACCCTTAGGAGGACTTCGGTGCCCAAATTGGACAATGGGGCGTCGAAATTGGACAACAAACATTAATTCTGGAGAAAAAGCGTTACGGCGTCGAGCGTCGTAAGTCCAATAAAAAACCCATCTTAGGAAGTCCTAAGACGGGCGATTTAATGGAGGCGGCGGGAATCGAACCCGCGTCCCGTAACGTTTCCACGGCTGCATCTACGTGCGTAGTCGCATGCATTTACGCCTTCACCCGAGCGACCCGCAGCGACACGGTTCCTCTCAGGTTAGCAGGGCACGTTTTTAGTCCCGGGAGTTCCCCGCGGTTGGCCCGGGACGATTCGGAATTGTTAACGGACTTTCAAGCCTCTCCGACGAAGGCTCTCAATCCGGGCAACCTATTACTAGGCGGCCAAAGCGTAGCTATCTTCAGCAGATAACTGTTTGGTCGGCTATTTACGTGGCCAGCCGACCAACCACGGCACGCCGCAAACGCTTCTAGCCATCCGGTCGATGCCAATTCGCCCCCGATTGCAAGCAAGCGCCGCCGCTCGACGGTGATCGAGCAGCTGCGACCCCATGATTATAGGTGATCGCACCGCGCGGGGCCAGCCGCGGATTGGGCCGGCCAAAACTTGCCTGGAGATTGAATCGCCCTGTCGCTAACGTGACGAGTTGATCTTTGACAATTTGATTGTTGCAGGCACACGCCGTGTGCCGTCCGCCGAGATGTTCATCCAGAAAGGGAGATGAAGGGAATGAGAAGGAGATGTGGGGGATGAATAGGAATGGCGAGTCGGGAGCGTGAGCGACCGGAGTCTGAGTCTGTAGGGTGGGTCGAACGGAGTGAGGCCCACGCGGTTTTGCGGCGTTCGATTCCGCGTGGGCCTCGCGTTGCTCGACCCACCCTACGAGTAGCTAAAGGCGACTTGATTCCGTGCCCGACGGCACAAGGAGTGTGCCTGCTACTTTGACGTAACCCGCTGTTCGCGTTCTCCACTTACGTCGACGCGCATAAACGGCCTGCGCACATAAGTCGAGTTATCTGCGCACAACCCCGAAACCCACAAGGGGTGCGCAGATAACTCCGGTTATGTGCGCAGTGTGAAAATCGGAGTCGACGTAAGTCGCGCAAGCGGCTTGAGACTTACGTCGATCAACACAACGCTATATAGCCCGCCGTCGGCGACGGTGGGCGCCCCTGGTCGCCGACCAGGGGCTTAATAAATATCGCGATACGAAATGGAAATCGTATACGGAGGAACGCCACAGAGGGCGTTCCCTACAGAAGCTTTCTAGCTGCTAGCAACCAGCTACTGCACCAGCAGTTGCCATGCCGTCACGGCGATGCCGAGCGGGATGCAGTAGTAGGCGAAGTAGCGGAACTTGCCGCCGCGGAGCATCAGCAGCAGCCAGCGCAGTGCCGCGAGGCCGACAAGCATCGAGACCACGGCCCCCATCGCCAGGTCGCCCCAGGGTAACTGCGAGCCGGTTCCTTCGCGAGCAAACTCGACGAGTTGCAAGAAAACGGCGCCGCCGACCGCGGGAATGGAAAGCAGAAACGAGAAGTTGGCGGCGTCGCTGCGACGCAGGCCGGTGAGCGCCAGTGAGGAAGCGATGGTCAGGCCGCTACGCGAAACGCCCGGCAATACGGCGATCGCTTGAAAACAGCCGATTAAGACCGCTTGTGCATAGGTGAGTTCGGGGTAGGTGAGACCATGCTCTTCGGCATTGTCTGAGGTGTTGTCGGTTGCGGGAGCCGCGTTGTGTCGCGGACGCGTCCCCCAGAGCAAGACGAGTCCGGTGACGATCAGACCGAGCCCCGCGGCGAGCGGGCTTTCGAGTAGGCCCCAGTGATACGCCTTGTCGAGCTTCTTGAGGGTGAGACCGAAGACGGCGGCCGGCAGCGTGCCGACGATGAGTAGTCCGATAACGCGACGATCCGACGTGAGCATGCGGACAATTTGCTTGCGAAACACGATGAGCACGGCGGCGAGGGTGCCGGCATGCAGCATGATTTCGAGTGCCAGCAGTTCGTCGAGCTTATGGCCGGTCGCGGCTTCGAACAACGCGGAGACGACGACGAGGTGACCGTCGGAACTCACCGGCAGGAATTCCGTGAGCCCTTGCACGACGGCGAGAATGAGCGTTCGAATCAGATCCATAGCGGGCAGTTCGGCAATAACAGGGCGGCGATCGGAAGTTTTAACGGTGTGCCGCTCGTTGGGAGGGGGCCAAACCGGTCAGCCAAGTATAGCCCTTGGACCCCGGCAGTCGGCGAGATGCAAGGCGGAAACGGTATGAGCGCGCCGGAGAAACATGACGATCGCGCGGACCGTGCGGTTTGTAGCACACGGGCTTCAAGCATCGGGCGCGGTTTGGCATAATGGCGACTCGCGTTCGGCAGCCGCCCAGTACCGCATCGCTCAGTCGCGTCACCCCTGGAGGAATCGATGTTCAAGTGTTTGAGTCCCGCCCCGCTCGGAATCAACGCGCCGCTCAACGACCTGATCGAACCGGCGCTTTCTCACGGATTCAAAAGTCTTGAACTCGACATCGTCTCCTTCGCCGAACAAGTGCATCGGTCGGGCATGCCGGTGGCGCGGCGCTTGATCGACAGCGCTTCGTTGAAGATGGGTTTCTTTCGCTTGCCGTTTGCCCTCAGCGGCGACGATCAAGAGTTTGGCGCCGGGCTCGGATTGTTGGCCGGTCAGGCCAAACTCGCCGCGGAACTCGGTTGCACGCGCTGCGTGGCGATGCTCGATCCGTCGGACGACGAACGCCCGTTGCATCAGAACTTCGTGGTGTATCAGCAGCGGCTCGGGGCGTTGTCGAAGTTGCTCGGCGAGCACGGCATTCAACTCGGCGTCGGCTTCACGGCGACGCCCGAACAACGGGCCGGCCGAGCGTTTGAGTTCATTCGCAACTTCGACGTGCTCAAGCTGTTGCTCGGTATGGTGGGCGACAAGAACATCGGCGTGGCGGTCGACCTGTACGAACTTTGGGCGTCGGGCTCGGCGTACCAAGCCGTGATCGAGGCGGGACTGAAGCCGGTGGTATTGTTCGTGGCGGATGCCGCGAATGAGGCAGATCCCGACGAGGCGCTGCAAACCGGACGGTTGCTGCCGAACGAAACCGGCGTGATCGATACGGTTGGTGCGTTGCAAGCATTCGCGGCCAACGGCTACGACGGGCCTGTCGTTCCGCTGCCGCATCCCGTACGATTTCAAGGCATGTCGCGCGCCGCGGTTTGTAAGCTGACGGGCGACAAACTCGAAGAAGCTTGGAAGGCCGCGGGAATTAAGCCGGCGAAGAAACCGGCGCTGATGCGCTGAAGGGCCGATTCGCAAGGCTCACGGCCGCTCGTTCGAAAGGCACCGGCTCGAAAGGCCTAGCGATGTTCCATTTCGACCGCGGCTTGAAGTTGACGAAGGCCGATTTGGCCGTGGATTTCAAGCGGCGGATGCCGCGTGGGTTTATTTCGCATGCCCACAACGATCACATGGCGCGGCACCAGTATGCGCTTTGCACGCCTGCGACGGCCCGGCTCTATCAACATCGGCTCGGCATGCGCGACGTGCTGGAGCTTCCCTATCGCATGCCGACCGAATGGGGCGGCATGCGACTGACGACCTTTCCGGCGGGGCACTGCCTGGGGTCGGCGATGCTCTTGGCGGAAGACGGCGACCAATCGCTGCTCTACACCGGCGACTTCAAGCTCACGGAGTCGCTCACGAGCGAACGGGCCGAACTTCCCAAGGCCGATATTCTCGTGATCGAGAGTACCTACGGGCAGCCGACCTATTGCTTTGCCCCGCGCGCGGAATTGGTCGGCCAATTGATCGAAGCGGTTCGCAAGGCGCTCGAGCGCGGGCAGACGCCGGTCGTGGAGGCTTATGCCCTCGGCAAGGCGCAGGAAGTGACAAAGCTGCTCACCACACACGGCATCTCGGTCTTGCAAACGAAGCCGGTGTTTGAGATCAGCCAAGTGTACGAAGCTTGCGGGATGACGCTGGGGAACTATGTGCTCTTCGAAGGTTTACCGCGCGAGGGGCATGCGTTGGTCGCGCCGCCGGGCGCGCATCGGGGTTCGAATCTGCAAGGTATTCGCCGACCGTGCCGCATCGCGGTGACCGGCTGGTCGCTCGACCGCAACTCACACCGGCGCTACGGCTTCGATCATGCGATTCCGCTATCCGACCACGCCGACTTTAATGAACTGCTGGAAGCGGTCGAGCGCGTGGATGCTCGCGAGGTGCATTGCACGCATGGCCCGGAATCGTTCGTCGACGAACTTCGCAATCGCGGCGTAAACGCCTATCGGTTGGGAGTGCCGGCATCGCAGCGCGAGCGGCTGCTGTTCTAGTCGGCCGGCGGTGCACATCAGCGATTCCGGTAAGCCGCGTAAAGTTTGCGGGGGGCGGAACGTTGTAGGGCGTCAAAACCGTCACAATTGTTTCATCCGGCCCTCTGCCGAAGTCGATGGCAACTGAGAAGTCTGCGCCCGGCGGAGTCTGCCGGAGCGCCTCTATTGCTATCGCGAGTGAGCCGGCATGGTCGTGCGAAATTACAAACTCGGAATGCCGTCGGGCGTTCGGCGACTCGGCCCGGCGCTACAGGTGGGCGGCTGTTGCATTGCGCTCATTCTCGCCGGCTGCGAACAGAAGCCGGCCGAGCCGGTGCAATCGCGTCAAAGTTCGTCGGCACCGGCGTTGCAGTTTCCTGCAGTTGCCGAACGGGCGAACGGGCCGCGAGCCGCGCCGCTCGCGATGCCGCCGGCCGAAGCAAAGCCGCTTGAGTCCGCCGCCGCGACATTCTCCCAGATCACGCCGCGCGAACATGAAGCGCAACACGCGACGCTGGTCGGCATTCGCACTAAGGGAGGCCTGACGCTCGCCACGGCTACAAGCCCGAGTCGCGCGGCGCCGATGCCAAGTGCCATGGCCGCGCAGAACGGCGCATCGCTGATTCGCCAAGCGGAATCGCTCAACATGAGCGGTTTGCGACTGGTCGGCCGTGGTGCGCACTTCTCCGCAAGGGCCGAGTTTCTCGGAGCCCTGCGAGCCGGTGCCGCGGCCATCGACGCTTCCGGAGGCGCCGGAAGCGCCGAATCGCGCGTGAGTGCCGTGGATGCGGCGCTTCTCGCTCTAACGGAAGCGGAAGACTTCGCGTCGTCGCAAGTTGCCGGACGGAACGCCGATCTCCTACTTGCCGTGCGCAGCCATCGAAGCGGATTGCTCAGTGCGGACGATGTTGCACAGCGGACGGCGTCACAACTCCATCAAGTTTATTGCGAGTTCGCTTGTGAGCAGTTGAGCGGCGCCCTGGCGACCTTGCCGTGCGGCAGCGTCTCTCTGCATGGTCTCGGCAAGGTGAATGCCGCGCTTGGTGCTCAAGGTCAGGGCGCGCCGATGGACGCCCGCGCAAAAGCCGAGGTGTTTTACACGGCTGCATTACGCGTCGATGCCGACAACTTTCCGGCGGCCAATGATTTGGCGGTGCTGCTGGCGGAAGACGGTCGTTTAGAGCAAGCCCGACAGGTATTGCGAACCGGCCTCGCCGCTTCGCCGCATCCTGCCATGTGGAACAATCTGGCCTCGATTCATGACCGACTGGGCGAACCGCAACTCGCAGCGGCGGCCCGTTGGGAAGCTCAATCGCTGGCGACTTCCGGCGGAAAGGTCGGTGGTCGACCGATCATGCCGACGCACGATGTGCAATGGGTTCCCGCTCAGAACTTTGCCGCGACGGCACGGCCGAACGTGGCGGCACCGATGTCGTCCAACGCGCCCAACAACTCGTCCGCGTCGACGCTTCCGGCCGTGCGGCAATCGCCCGCTGCTCCGGCCTCTCCCGTTGACGAACGTCTGCCGATTCAGACGGCGCGCCAACCGCAACGCAACTCGCTGTTGAACTAGTCGCTATGCCCCGACCGGAAACATTCACCGCGCCGATCTCGTTCAGCGGCTTACGCTTGGCGGCCGTCGTGGCGCTATTGTGCATGACCGTGCCTACGGCGGCCGGATGGTTGCCGTGGTTCGGCGGTCGCGCACAACAAGTGAGCCATGAGGAATCGGTGCCGGTGGTGACGGAACAACTGCCGCCGCAGACGACGATCCCCGCACAACCGTCGCCCGACGGACTCTCGTACGGGGAAGCGATGCACGAAGGCGAGGCCGGGCACGGCATGGGCGGGCCGATGACCTCGCCCGCGGCTCCCTTCGTGATTCAAGGCATCGACTGCACGAACGGTTGTTGCGGCGAACTCGGTTGGGGAGCCGCGCGACCGCTCGATTGGCAGCCTTTCGCGCAAGGCGAGTACGTCGGACATGCCCGCAGTCCGCACGTCGGCGAGTATCGCTTGCGAGTCGACGACCTCCTGGAGTTTGTGTTTCGGCTTACGCGTGAGGAAACGACGCACCCATATCATTTAAACGTCGGCGATGAGATCCGCGTCGAATCGTTCACCGATCCGCTGTTGAATCGCGATCTGCTGATCCAGCCCGACGGCACGATCACGCTGCGACTTGTCGGGCAGGTGAAGGCGACGCGGCACACGGTCGTGCAACTCCGCGAGCAGATTGAGGAACTCTATTCGAAGTACTACAAGATCCCGTCGATCACGGTGACGCCGCTGCGCGTGAATACGAAGCTCGAAGACTTAAGGGCCACGGTCGACGCGCGGGCCGGGGCAGGGGGACAGAATCGGCAAGCTCGCGTGACGCCGGAAGGGACCATCGCACTGCCGGCCGTCGGCAACGTGATGGTGCAGGGTCTCACGCTGGGAGAACTAAAGCGCGAACTCGATCAACGCTACGCCGCCGAAGTGGAAGGAATTGAAGTCACGCCGGTGCTGCTCCAACGTGCGCCGCGGCATGTCTATGTGTTGGGCGAAGTTCGCACGCCGGGACGGTTCTTGCTCGACGGCCCGACGACGATCATGCAATCGATCGCCATGGCCGGCGGCTGGAACGTCGGCGCCAATACGCGGCAAATCGTCGTGTTTCGCCGGGGGGACGACTGGCGACTGATGGCCACGATGCTCGACTTACGCGGAGCGCTCTACGGCAAGATGCCCTGCCCGGCCGACGAGATTTGGGTCAACGATTCCGACGTGATCATCGTCCCCAAGTCGCCGATTCTCGTGGCCGACGACTTTATCAACCTCATCTTCACGCGCGGCATTTACGGGGTTGCACCATTCAACGTCGGCACCACTTTCTCGTTTTTCAACCAATTGCCGAACTGACGCCGTCGCTTTAGCGCAATTCGTCGTCGAGCCCCAGCTCGCCGGTGAGAATGTCGTCGAGGGCAAACTCCGGTTCTTGCCGCACCAAGGGGCTTGGTTCCTTCGACTTACCGCTCGGTTGCGGATTGGGAACCGGCGTAATCACCAGTTGATTGCAAACGGGGCAGCGCCCCTTCTTGCCTGCCCTCGCATCGGGCACGACCAAGCGGTGGCCGAGCGGGCAATAGAAATGAATCGCCATCTTCTGAGTTCCGAATGGGGGCGACGGAAAGCCTTGAATGTCCGCCTAGCTCAAGTTTCTGCAGGATTGCGGCCGCGGTCAAGTTCACCGCGGCAGTCGGGTTGCGCAATTGCGGAACGACCGATCGGAGCCGCACATTCGGTCGCGAGACAGTTGAGAGCGAACGTAGGATCCGCGGCTATTCTTCCGCGTAAACTCGCGTTCCTTCTTCTTTCGTCACCGGCAGTTTCGAATCGTCGGACGTGAGCTGAACGAGGCAGCGGTGGTCGCCGGCTCGCTGGCATTGAGCACGTACGCGGAAGGTCGTTTCGCTCTTGGCCGGAAGCTGCGGCAAGGCCTGGAACTGAATCTGGCGACCGGCGGCCGTGAACTTTGAAGGACCATCGGCATCGACCGCTTTGAAACCTTCGGGCAGGGTGACGGACAATTGAACGTTGGTCGCCTCTTTGGAACCTTGGTTCGCCACGACGATCTCATATTCCGTCTCGCCGCCCACTTCGACCGGATCGACCGTGTCGACGACTTGAAACACGAGGGATACGGCACCTTCGACGAGCACCGTCTCTTCCTTGCGCGCGGAAATGCCGCGATCGGCCGTCGATTCGACTCGGAACAATTGCTGACCCGGCTCGACCGGCAACGCGGTGAGCGTCACGCTGCCTCGCTGTTGCGGCGGCAACTCTTCGAGCATCCAGCGGACGCTGTGGGTTTCGGAGTCGTACTCGCCGTGATTGTCGGCGTCGATGAATTGCATGCCGCGCGGCAGGTAGGTGGCGAGTTCGATCTCGCGCGCCGCCGCCGTGCCGGGATTGGTAAGCGATACGGTGTACGTAGCTTGGCGATCGAGGAAGCGTCGTTTCGGGCCGTCGATTTCGACGTTGAGTGAGGCTGCGACAATGTCGAACTGCGTCTTGGTTTCCGCCGCGACACGACCGTCTCCCTTGCCCTGAATCAGGTTTGTGCAAGGGCCCGGCTTTACGGCGCGGAGCGACAGTTCTAGTTCACGAGTTTCGTTTGGTTGCAGGTCGCCGATTTCGTATTCTAGTTCGCCGCCGGCGGCGTGTTCCATGCCGGGCGGCACGACCTCGGTCAGGTAGACGCCGGTCGCGGCGCCGGTGCCGGAATTGAATACGCGAATCTTGAGCGGCACCTCATCGCCGACCATGACGCTGCGCGGTGCGGAGACTTCAATCGCGATCTCCGGCTTCGTGCAGATCGTGCGCGCCGACGCGGCGGCGGCAAAATGGACCGTTGCGATGCTGCCGATTTCCCCTTCCGTGGTCGGCATGACTTCGACCTGCACCGTCGCTTCGTCCCCGGGACGCATCGCTCCGAGCGTCCAAACAAGCTCGCCATTGCGACCTTGCGAGGCTTTGGGGGTAGTGTTCGTGAGCTGCGTTCCTTGCGGAAGGAGGTCGTGGATTTCGACGTTGTTGGCGACCGTCGTGCCGGTGTTGCGAACCAAGATCTCAAACACCGCAGGCTTTCCGACCTGGATCTCCGGGGGGGCAAACTTCTCAATGTGCAGCGTCGGCGCTTGCGTTCCTTCGAGCGCCTTCTCGCCGGGGCGACCGGAGCCGGAGGCCGCGACGGCGGACGGAGTACCATTCGATCCGGCGGAAGACGGAGTGCTTTGCGGAGCCGCGGCCTGAGGACTTACTGCGGGCGGAAGCTCGCGCGGCGCGGGAACGGCCGGGAACGGGCGCGGCGACGACTGCGGCTGTGTTGCGGCGGCGGTCGGTGGCGCGTAACGCTCCGTGGTTTGCTCCGGGATCGTCGTGCGATTCGCGCTTGTCGCAGGGGCAGCGGGAATCATTGAAGCCGCGGGCGCGGGGACGGGAGCAGTAGCGGCCGGCGTTGCATAGCGATCGCCGGCATTCGCGCCGGTAGTGCCCGCGTTTGTCGGCGGTGCTCCCATCGGCGCCGTCGGAAGGGGGGCACTGGGGAGCGGATTGGACGGAGGAGGCATCGGCGAACGCGGCGGTGCGGTGCTTGCGGAGCCGGAAGTGGTGGACGCGTTCCGTGAGAACGGATCACCGGCGGAGAGAGCGGTCGTCGGTTTGGCGATCGGCGCTTCGCCCGCGGCTTGGCGAACCGGGTAGTCGCCCGACGTTACTGCTGAGCGTTGGTCGGCGTAATAATCGGCGAACGCGGCTCCGCGCGTGGTTGGGCCTCCTGGTGCTTCGCCGGTAGGGTCGCTCGATACGGCCATACCGAAGCGGATGCGGTTGCCCGTTGTTGGTGCGGCCGAAGCGGTCGTATTCGCCGCGCTCTCGGCGCTAGTCGTTGCGTACGGCGATGCAGCGGCGCCCTGCGGAGTTTCGGCGTCCGACTCGCGAATGGCCGCTGCGATTCCCGCGCCCGCCACACCCAGCGAAACGATCGAAACGGCGAGGATGCGAACGTAGCGACGTTGCGGCGAAGTGCGCAGCACCATGAGTGGCTCGCGAAAGGAAGATATGAGCGTGAGAAATGTCGACCTGGAGGGCGGTTAAGTACCAAAACCGCGAGCTTCGGCAAAGAGCAGTCGGCTTGCAGTCACCGACTTGCCGGCAGGCTCACCCGTAGCGCCCGCGAAACTGGTCGGCCGGGTACTTCACGGCGTTTTTTGCCATCTTACGCTCGACGCAATCGGCGACATCGAGGCCAAGTCCGTTCGCCAATGCGAGGAGATAGCAAACGACGTCGGCGAGCTCCTCGCCGACGGCAGCCTTTTCATCCGCATCTGAAGCCACCTTCAGCGACGCTTCGGGCGTGAGCCACTGGAAATGTTCCATAAGCTCCGCAGCTTCAATTGCCGCCGACATCGCCAGATTCTTCGGCGTATGAAACTGCACCCAATCGCGCTCGCCGACGAACTGACGCACTAAGTCGCGGAGTTCGGCGACCGTTGTTTGTGCGTCGTTCATCGATGGCTCGGTTGCATTCCGCTAGGCAGCGGCATTGTTGAAGCTCTCGAAGCCGGGCAACACGAGCTGAACCGGAGGATTGCTCCGCTCGAAATAGCGACGGCGATAAACTTCCGAGAGATGTACCATAACTTCGAGCACTAAGAGATCGGCTCGCGTCATGACGTGTCGAGCGCTGCGGGCGCCGAGTCCCTTGACCATTTCTTCCAGAACACGGACGTGCAACTGCATGGTTTCCGGAGCCGTCACGCGGGCGTCGGCCATCAGCTCCGCCATCCGCGCCATGTCGTCGCCGAGGTTTCCGGAACCCATTATCACGTAGGCCCGCATGAGTTCGTGGTAGTGGGCCACGAGCGCCGGCGGCAGATTGAGCGTCCGCGGCTCGCAACGCTCCGCGACGTTTGCGTCGTCGGATTCGTCGACGACGCGCCGGCGACGTGAATCGTTCGCGGCATTTTGGGTCGACTCCGCTACTGCTTCGAGGTCGCGAATGAGCGAGCGTTGCTCGTCGAGCAGCCGTTGCGTTTCGACATGCTCCTGTTGGAGTCGGTGATGTTCGGCGTGTGCGTAGCGGCGGTTTTCTCTAAGGAGAAGATGTCGCTCGATGGCGCGAGATACGATCCAAATGAGCGATCGAGTCGTTGCCGTGTTAACGCACACATAGGCATCGGCGCCGGCCTCGAAGGCGGGGGCCAGCATTTCTTGTTCGCTGAGCGAACCGAGCAAAATGAGGGGTTCGTCGGTGCCTCCGCCGGCGAGAGCTTCGGCAAGTTGCAAACCGTCGATCTGGCCCGGCTCGTGCGTGGCCAGTACGGCGTCGTAGGCTTCGTCGCGAAGGCGGGCCAAGCCGTTGGCGATGCCGTGCGCCTCTTCGATCCGCACTTGCACGGCACTGTCGTGCGCGAAGGCTTCCGTGAGCCAAGCGCCGGTGCGGTGAGCGCCGGTGATGAAGAGCAGACGCAATCGGGCCGGAAGCGTTCCGGGAGGAACGATCGCAGTCGTCGGGCGATGGTTGGCGAGCGTCGTGCTCATGCCGGCAACGACGGCGCTCGCGCGCCGCTCGTAAACGTGAATTCGCGGTAAAGGGGCAGGGGCGGACTTTAGCGATAGGTGCCGCGCGGGTCAACGTCGCGTGATCGGCTCTGGGACCCATGTCGTCCGACTGCCCTTGTTCCGGGGTGCCGGCATCTTAGAATACAGCCGCATTCCGGCGGCATTCACGCCGGGCTTTTCGGGATCGGACGCCAACACGTGAAGATTGCGTATCTAGATTGCTTGAGCGGCATCAGCGGCGATATGACGCTGGGGGCGCTGGTGGATGCCGGCGTCGAATTGGGCGCGATCCAGTCGGCCATTGATTCGCTGAAGCTGCCGACCTGCCGTCTCGTGCAATCGGAAGTAAAGCGCAAGGGATTCCGCGCTGCGAAGGTAACCGTCGAGCATGAGCCGGAACATGCGCATCGGCATCTGCATCACATTACCGATATGATCGATGCCTCGGCGCTGACGCCGCGGCAGAAGGACTTGGCCAAGCGCATCTTCACGAAACTTGGCGAAGCGGAAGCGAAGGTACACGGCACGACGATTCGCAAGGTGCACTTCCACGAAGTCGGTGCGGTTGATTCCATCGCCGATATTTGCGGCGCCGCAGTCGGTTGGGATTTGCTCGGCGTCGATCGAATTTTTTGCTCGCCCGTGCCGACGGGGCGCGGCTTCATTCAAATCGAACATGGCCGCTGCAGCATTCCTGCGCCCGCCACCGCAGAACTCCTGCAAGGCGTCCCCTTGGCGGAGTCGCAGGTCGAAGCGGAACTCACGACGCCGACCGGCGCAGCTATTCTTGCGACGCTCGTCGACGGCTACGGTCCGCTCCCTTCGATGCGCATCGAACGCATCGGCTACGGTTCGGGCGACAAGGATTTCGCCTCGCACCCGAACGTTTTGCGGCTGTTTGTCGGCGAAAGCACGGCCACGGCTGCGAGCGATCAGATTTGGGTGGTCGAGACAAACCTCGACGACGTTTCGGGCGAGATCATCGGCTATTGCACCACGAAGCTCTGGGAGAAGGGCGCGCTCGACGTCTACACCACCGCAATTCAAATGAAGAAGAATCGTCCCGGCACGACGCTGACCGTGCTTTGTCAGGCGGCGGATCTTGAGCGTATCGAGAAGACGCTGTTTCGCGAAACGGGGACGTTGGGCGTGCGACGCTGGCCTGCTAGTCGGCATAAGCTGGAGCGCAAAGAGCACACCGTTCAAACTCAGTGGGGAGCGATTGCCGGAAAGCTTGGTTGGATCGCCGGCCAGGAGCCGAGCTTCTCACCGGAGTTTGAAGCCTGCCGCAAAGTGGCGGAAGCCTCCGGCGTGCCGCTGAAAGACGTTTACGAGGCGGCACATCGGGCCTTTGAAACGCCGCCGAGTGCGCCACCGAGCGCACCAACCTTATAGACGTCGCCGAGCCGATTGTCGGACGACGAAGGACGACAAGGATGTTGATCGCCGCTTTTACTCCGGAAGCATGGACATCGGCAGGCGCCGTTGCGGTTGTGACGTTGTTGCTGTTGGTGCGGCTTCGTAATCGACGTCGTAATTTAAACGGCGCGAGTGCCGCGGCCTCGCGAGCTTCCGGTTCGCGACAAGCCGGCATTTCCGCAACATTGGCGACACGTCCCGCCGAACGACAATTGGTCGAGCACTACGAATTTGCACGTGAGATCGAAGCTCGGCTCGACGTGAAGCGTGCGCTGCTCGAACAACTGCTGCAAGATGCCGACGAGCGGATCGCACGGCTCGAGGCCCTGGAACAGTCGGCAAATCGCGCGGCAGCCGCCGAGTCGCAAGCCTAACCTCGGGTCATTCGCTGCTGAGGGCCAACCGCACGCGTGCCTCAAACTCTTGGCCTTCGCGAATAATCGCAATTCGCACTTCGCTTCCAGGCGGCTGAGCTTCAATGACGGCGAGGAAATCGTCGGCAGTCTTGGTCTTCTCCCCGTTGACGCCGATGATCAGGTCCGCGGCGCTGATGTCGAGCTTCTGCGAGTTGACTTGGAACGGACCTTGCTTGCGTCCGTGCTGCACGAGTTGCGGACCACGTAGGCCGGCACGTTCGGCGGGGCCGCCGCGTACGAGGCCTGCGATCAAAAGACCTCGCTCGGTTTGATAAACGCGGGAGATTCCGATTTCGGGGCGCACGACTTGTCCGCGCTCGATTAGTTGCGGGACGACGCGAGCGATCGTCGCCGCGGGAATCGCGAAACCGACGCCCGTATTCTGGCCCGTCTTGCTCGCAATGGCGGTGTTCATGCCGATGAGCACGCCGCGGCTGCTGATGAGCGGCCCGCCGGAGTTGCCGGGATTGATGGCGGCGTCGATTTGGATAATCGATTTCATGGTTCGCCCGCTGCGCCCGGGTAAGGAACGATTGAGGCTAGAAATGATGCCGGTGGTGAGCGTACGTTCGAGGCCGAACGGATTGCCGATGGCATACACCAGCTGGCCGACGCGCAGTCGCGCGGAGTCGCCGATGACGATCGGAAACAGCGACTGCGGCGGCGCATCGATCTTAAGTACGGCAATATCGTTCGCCGCGTCTTTGCCGACCAGCGACGCCGTGTAAGTCTCGCCGTCGAACAACGTAACGCGGATTTCTTCGGCTCCCGATACGACGTGATAATTCGTCAGGACGTGACCCGCTTGGTCGATTACCGACCCTGAACCGGCCCCTTCGGACGGAATATCGAAGAATAGCGATTCCGTGACGACCTTGGTGCTGATGTTGACGACGCCGCGGTTGCAGGTTTCGTAGACCGCGATATTGACCCTTTCTTCCGGAGTGAACTCGTCAGATACGACTTCGAAATTGCCGGCCGGCGCCTGCTCGAATTCTTGCGACGCGATCGGACGCGGCGCCGCGACGATGGCGGGTTGCCTCGCGGGGGGCGCGAACAGGTCTTGGGCTCGAACTACGCGTTGTTCCCAAGCTTCACGAATGACGAGCGCGCCCACGGCGCCAAGCATGCCCGCGATCAGCGAGCCGACGATCATTGACTTCATAGCTCGTTCTTTCTCTCAAGCGTCACATGTTCCAATTCCGCACGCGGCTCCAGCGTCGCGCGGATTTGTCGGCGTAATCCATACCTGAAATCTCGAAACGAAGGGAGGCGGAGTTTGCCGATCGTGTCGACCGCGAATGTACATCGACCACGATGAAAATGAGACGCACGATCGGAGGAACCGATCCCCGTCAATCTCCCGCAAACAACCCGAGCAATACGCTCAGCACGCACAACGCGAACTTCGCAGTTTGCCTAACAGCAAAACTTGATTGGTTCCGATACCGTATGCTAGCTGCCCCCCACCAGGCTTCGATGCCCCGGCAGTCGTGCGCTGGAGCACGGATGACGACCCCCGGTAGGAGATTGCGGGATGAATCGCACACCCTTTGCGTTGTTCACGTTGCTTTGTACGCTCGCTTCGTCGATCGTTGCCGCAGGCAACGCCAGCCGCCGCGCCGGCGTCGACCATCGCCCCCTGGATCGTTCCCCCGCCTACTCGCAACAACGAGTAACGCAGGTGACGTACCTTGCGACGGCGGAAAGCGAGCCGGCCTGGAACGCGGCAGGTTGGAAGCCGGTTGATGTTCGCAGCGCGTACCTGAGCCTGATCGAACGGCTTCCCAAGTCGATCGACGCTCTGCCGACGCAAGCCGTGAAGCCGCCGTTTGCCGACTTTCGCGGGGTGTCGACCGGGAAGGTCGGCCGACTGGTCGCCGAGCAAAGTAAGAAGCCGGCACCGAGCAAAGCGGTTGCCGCACCGGTGCTGACGCGGGTCGCGAGCTCGATCACGCGGGATGCCGCTCCCGCCGCGAAGCAAGCAATTCAGTCGGACGTTCGGGCCTCGATCCTGCCGATCGGCTCACCGTTGCTCTCGCCGGCGGTTGCTGAGTTCGGCTGGCAAGGTCGCTCGGGCCAGGTGATTGCTCACGGCGGGTTGCCGACGGTGGGCTCCGCCGCAAAGTTGCCGGTCTCGCGCACCAAAATTCGCATCGGCAAGTCGGTTTCGAAGCCTGGGGTCGAGCTGAAGTCGCACGGGATCATCGGCCCGCAAGGTTTCTGGACCCCGGCCTTGCACGTCGCAGAAAGCGGTACCGCGCTACTAGGCTCGTACTACGCCGCTCCGGTCGTGGAATCGCCGGTCGCTGCCGCCGCCACGGGCAACGCAGGGGTGCTGGCCCAGGCCGGCCGTGCCCTCGACGACCTGATCGAGCGAGTCCAGGTCCTCCGCAAATCATCGACTGAGCAGTACTTAGCACTGTTCGTCTCCGGTTGGGCCGCAGGTCAAGGCGAGAGCCAAGCTTCGACCCTCAGCGCCAAGCTCCCCTCGAAAACGCAAAAGTAGTCCGCTAGGCCGGACCAGCACTGAATACGTCGCGTCAGCAACGCATCGCCGGAGGATGAGGGTGTCGGCCCTCTACCTCCGGCGTTTTCATTGGTTGGCAAACCGAACCTGATACATGTCAGCCCGTCGCGCAGCGGGAAATTCCCTATAGTCGCTACGAGCGCTATTGTTTCGTTTTGCCCGTCTCATTCCCATCCCATCTCAGAGACGTAAACTGGCGGCCCACCTCGACTAAGTGCCATAAATCCCTTGATTTTTATTGGCACACCCTGGGAAAGCTGCGTAAAGTAGATCTGTCTACCTTCGGGTCGATGCATTTCTACGCTTAGTTGCGTCCCCTCCGTTCGGATGGATGTCGATCTGCCGTGTTTCGTCGGCTTTCCCTCGATTTTCTCAGGGATCCCGGCCACGCTTCGGTAGTCGCGATTCTTCCGAGCGATGTGGAATCCGTGATCGCTTACCTCCATGAGTTATTTGGCCGGGAGTTTTGAAATGTCGATGAGCCTTCGTCGCTCGCGAATGGGCCTCCGCTTCGTTGCTTCGGCGTGCGCCGTGTTGGGCATTTGCGTCGCGTTGCCCGGTGCATCTCTCCGGGCCCAAGCCCCGGCCGCGCGGATGGAAACCTTCGCCGCAGCCGACGGTTCCGAATACTTCGCCTTGGCCGTGTTGCCGGGCGCCGAGCAACGTCCCGCCGCTCCCGGGGCGCACGATATCGTCGTGCTGTTCGACACTTCGGCCAGCCAAGTCAATCACTTCCGCGACAAGGCGCTCGACGCCCTGGACTTCTTCTTGGGCTCGCTCGGTGAAAACGACCGCGTCCGCCTGATGGCCGTCGATATCGACGCCGTGGCGCTCACGCCCACGTTCGTCGCTCCGGCCTCCGCCGAAATGCAAGCCGCCGTCGCGGCGCTCCGCACGCGCACGCCGCTCGGCACCACCGACATGCACAAAGCCGTTACGGCGACCGTTGCTTCATTCGACGGCAAAGAACTCACCGCCGATCGCGCTCGCTCCGCCGTCTACATCGGCGACGGCATGAGCCTCGGCGGTCTCGTGGCGAGTGCCGAGATGCAACAAGGCATCAACCAACTCGTCGCCAAGCAGATTTCCGTGAACAGCTTCGCGGTCGGTCCGCGTGTCGATGCCATCCTGCTCGGCGTCTTGGCCAACCACACCGGCGGCATGCTGCTGGTCGATAGCGAGAATCTCAACGGCAAGCAATTCGGCGGCTACTTGGCCGAAAGCGCCGTCGGCGCGGTTGCTTGGCCGACGAAAGTCTCGCTGCCTGATTCGGTCACGGAAGTTTACCCGAAGCAGTTCCCTCCGCTTCGCTTCAACCGCGACACCGTGTTGGTCGGCCTCGGCAAGCCGGTGGCCGAAGTCAGCATCACGGTCGAAGCCATGGTGCAAGGCAAGCCGGTCTCTCTCGCCTGGACGACGGCCCCCGTCGCCACGGCCGACGATCACTCCTATCTCCCCGAACTCATCAGCCTGGCCCGCAAAGACGGCGGCATTTCGTTGCCGACGGTCGGTTCCAACGGCCTGAAAGAAATGCGTCGCCTCGTCAACGTCGAAGCGTACTCCCTGCTGCAACTCGGCAAGCAAGCCGTGGCGGTCGGCAGCTACGATCAGGCCGAAAAGCTGGTCACCGAAGCACTCCGTCTCGATCCTTCCAACGGCGAAGCCAAGGCCATTCGCACGGCCGTGCTCACGGCTCGCAAAGAAGGCAAGGTCGGCGGCACGCACGACCTGAAACTCGTGAACTTCCAACCTCCGGCCGGCGAACCCGTTCCCGGCGCCCCGGCCGCGGATGTCCCTCCGCCGCCCGCTCCTCCGACGGATGCCGCGCCCGCCGATGGCGAGGTCGCTGCGGGCAGCATGCTCGACAAAGCCAATCAGCAAACGTCGGTCATTAAGCAGATCATGACGACCGAAGTGCAAAACGGTTTGAACCAAGCTCGCAGCATCATGGACCGCGACCCGGATGCGGCCCGCGCGGCTCTCAAGGCTCTTCAAGAGCGCGTGCTCGGCGTTCCCGAACTCGAAGGGGCCGTGAAGACGCAACTTCTGGAGCAAATCGAAACCGGACTCCGCACGGCCGATCGCCAAGCGAAGCTTGCCGAAGAACAACGCATTCAATTGGAATCGGTGTTGGCCAAGCAACAAGAACAAGATCGCCTCTATCGCGACTTGATCGGCAATCAACAGAAGACCGAACAGTTGATGGCCCGCTTTGAAGATTTGATGGACGAACGCCGCTATCGCGACGCGGAAAACACGGCCCGCTTGGCGCTCGACTCCACCCCCAATGCTCCGGCCGTGGCGCAGGGCATGGGCTACGCATTTAACGTAAGCACCTACGAGACCGCCATCGCGCAGCGCGACGAACGTCGACAAGGTCTCGTTCTCAATCTCTTGGCCATCGAGCGTTCGGCGGTTCCGTTCGCCGACGAAACTCCGATTCTGTACCCCGCCAAAGACACCTGGGAACTGCTGACCGAAAAGCGTAAGAAGTTCGATCGCATCAGCCTGGCTCAGTCGAACGATGCCGAAACGCGAATCCTCGACGAACTCGACAAGCGAACCGAAGTGCAATACCTCGATACGCAACTGGGCGACGTCGTGAACGATCTGGAACTTCGTCACAAGATCAACATCGAACTCGACAACGCCGCCCTCACCGCCGACGGTAAGGGAAGCGAAACGTTGATCAACAAGCAGTTGAAGGACCTCACGCTCAAGTCGGCGCTCCGCCTGATCTTGGAAGAGCAAGCCCTCACCTACGTCATTGAAAACGAAGTGCTCGTCATCACGACGAAGACCGCCGCTGAAACGAAAACTCCGACGCGCGTCTATCCGGTCGCCGATCTCGTCATTCCGATTCCCCAAGGCGGCATCTCCGGCATGGGCGGTTTGGGCGGCGGTTCCGGCGGCATGATGGGCGGCGGCGGCGGCATGGGCGGCATGGGTGGCGGCGGTATGGGCGGCATGGGCGGTGGCGGCGGCGGTATGTTCGCCGTCGAAGACGACCTTCGTCTCTCGGGCCGCAGCGTCGCTCCGCAAGCTGCTCCGGTTGCTCCCCAAGCGGCTCCGCAAGTGAACCCCGGCTTCGAAGCCGCCAAGTTCGCTCCGGTCGCCGAAGTGAAGCCGATTCAAATTACGCTCGAAGAAGGAGCCGACCCGACCAAGGTTTGGGAAGCTCACTTTGCCGCCCATAGTGAAGAGCCGGCCGTCGTGCGGGCCACGGTTCGCAAGCTGTTCAAGGCCGAGAAGCCCGAGCATGCCGCGGCCGTCATCATGGCCGCTCTGCGTCATGGTCAGGCCCAACCCTGGATGTATGAAGCGTTGGGTTTGGCCATGGAGTCGCAAGGCGCTCGCGTTTCGGAAATCGAACGCGCGCTGCTTTCGGCCGTCGACTTCAGCAACCAGCCGGACGATCTGCTCAAGGTCGCCGACTACATGCTCAAGTCGAATTTCGGCGGCGGCGCTTTGCAAGGTCGAGCCTTGGACCTCTATCGCCAAGTTTCGAAGATGCAGCCGACCCGTCCGGAACCGTATGTCTACGGACTCCGGATCGCTCAACGCCTCGACGACGTCGAAGGCCTGAAGTGGACGTCGCTCGGCATTGTGTCGCAAGCTTGGCCGCACGATCAAATCTTGATTTACGAAGCCGGTCTGCGAACGGCCAACGCCTTGGTCGAGCGCCTCAAGTCGGAGAAGCGCGCGGCCGAAGCCGAAGCCTTCCAGTCGGCCCTCACCGCGGCCCAAGTCCGCGATTGCACGATCACCGTTTCCTGGTCGGGCGATGCCGACGTCGATCTCATCGTCGAAGAGCCGACCGGTTCGCTCTGCTCGTTCCGTAATCCCCGTTCGACCGCCGGCGGCGTGTTGATCGGCGACACCTTCGACAAGGCCACGAATCTGCACACCGAAACCTACGTTTGCCCGCAAGGCTTCAACGGCGACTATCGCATGCTCGCCAAGCGCGTCTGGGGCAAGGTCACCGCCGACACCGTTACGGTCGACATCGTGGCCCACAAGGGCTCGCCGAAGCAGAAGACCTTCCACAAGCAGATCCCGCTCGACGGCGACCAAGCCGTGGCGTCGTTCGATATGCAAAACGGTCGCCGCACGGAATCGTTGAAAGACATCCAAGTGGCCAACGCCGTGCAAGGTCAGATGGCTTTGGGCAACCAGATTCTGGCCCAACAGCTGAGCTCCGCCACCGATCCGACCATCACGCCGACGAACCCGTACCTCAACCCGAACCTGTTCCTGCGCGGCGCCGTCGGTTACCAACCGGTCATCATCACGTTGCCGACCGGTCGTAACATGTCGGCCACGTCGGTCGTGTCGCACGATCGCCGCTATGTCCGCATCACGGCCCAGCCGATGTTCTCGACCATCCCGGAAGTGAACACGTTCAACTACGCGGCCGGCTCAAGCGGTACGTCGGGCGGTACCGGCTCCTAAGCGCAACACTTCGCGTCAATTTGAGTTCCAGCGAGCGGCGGGGTTCATCCCCGCCGTCTGCGTTTCCGGATCGCGGTGTTTTACCGTTCCAGCCCCGGCACCACGTCAAGCTCCAGTGATTCGACCAGCCCGGCCCGCAGCCGCTCCCAGGCAATCGCTCCCATCACGGCGTTATCCGTGCAGAGCTCCCGCGGAGCAATGAAGAGCCGCACGCCGAGCTTCTTCATGCGCGCTTCCAACTGCGTACGAAAACTACCGTTGGCCGCAACGCCGCCGCCGACGCAAAGCGTCGAGTAGCCTGTGCGTTTTAGCGCCGCTTCCGCTTTGCCGATCAACGTATCGACGACCGCTTGCTGAAAGCTCGCCGCGAGATCGGCCAGCAGTTTGGAGCCCGGCGGCGGCGCGACGACTTCGGTCCCTTGCGGCGCAATGGCATACCGCACGGCCGTCTTGATGCCGCTGAAGCTAAACTCCAGTCGCTCTTCGTTTAAGAACGTGCGCGGAAAGCGAAACGCCTTCGGGTCGCCGCCGACGGCAGCTTTCTCGATATACGGCCCGCCCGGATAAGGCAGCCCCAGCAGGCTCGCCGTCTTGTCGAAAGCTTCCCCGGCCGCATCATCGATCGTGCCGCCGAGCACCGTAAACTCCAACGGCGACCGGCAGTTGAACAACGTCGTGTGTCCGCCGCTGACGACGAAGCCGACGCAAGGGAATATGTCGACGCCGGATGCCACGCGGCAGGCATACACGTGCGCATGGATATGGTTCACGGCCACGAGCGGCACGTCGAGCGCCACGCAAAGCGCCTTGGCCGCCGACAAGCCGACGAGCAGCGAACCCGCGAGGCCCGGCGTATTCGCGACGGCCACGGCCGTGACGTCGCGGAGCGTCGCCTTCGCACGGCGCAAGCATTCGTCGATCACCGGCAGGATGCGCTCGACATGCGCCCGCGAGGCGATCTCCGGCACCACGCCGCCAAACCGCTGATGGAGCGCATCTTGCGTCGCGACGCTGGAGCCGCGCACCTGCAGTTGCTCGTCAATGAGCGCCGCCGCGGTTTCGTCGCAAGTCGATTCGATGACGAGCAGCATGCCGGTTATCCGCCCCAACGAGCCACTTGGCCCGAGCGGTAGGCACGGTTGCCGAGATGCGCCGCGTACACGGCCTGCACTCCCGCCTCGGCCGGAGCGTTCGGTTTGGCCCGGCTCCGCATGCAATCCACCCAGTTGGTGAGGTGCAGCAGTTCGCCGTCGGGCTGGGCGTAGAAATCGGCGCCGCGCGGCCCTTCGCCGAGAATCATTTCGCTCTTCGGCACCTTGCTGTTGCGCTCCGGGAAAATGATATGCCCGCCGCGATCGGCGTAGAGCGTCGCCTCTTTTCCCATCACCTCGATCATCGAAGCGTTCCGGGCGTTGACGAACGTTCCTTCGAAATAGACCTGAATCTTGCGGTCGGGATAGCGCACGAGCGTTTGCACCGTGTCGGGCGTTTCCCACAGGCCTTGCGTTTGGAAGTTGTCGCCGATCGTCGTCGCCGATTCCGGTTCGTCGAGGTCGGCCAACCAATTGGCGACGTCCATCCAATGCACCATGAGGTCCGTCAGGATGCCGCCGCCGAAATCCCAGAACCACCGCCAATTGCGGAAGCGGTACTCGTCAAACGGTTGGTCCTTCGCGTTACCGAGAAAATCTTTCCAAACGAGCGAACTCGGGTCGACGTTCAGCTTGCCGAGCTTGTGCCGCGCTTGGTTGCGATTCCAGGTGAGGTGAATCTTATGGATGTCGCCCAACGTACCGTCTTTGATGATCTCGCGGGCCTTCTGCAAGTGCGGCATGCTCCGCTGCTGCATGCCGACCTGCACGATGCGCTTGTAGTTGTTTTGCGCATCGATCACCGCTTTTCCTTCGGCCAGATCATGCGTGAGCGGCTTCTCGACGTACACGTCCTTGCCGGCCGAGCAGGCGTCGACGGTCATCGGCACGTGCCAATGGTCGGGCGCACCGATCAACACCGCGTCGATGTCTTTGCGATCGAGAATCTCGCGGTACTTCTTCGACGTGATCGCTTGCGGATCGGCCAGCTTTTTGGCGAGATCGACGTTCACGTCCCAAATGTCGCACACCGCCGCGATGCGCACGTTGGGAATCTTCACCAGCGATTCCATCAGCTTGCGACAGCGACCGCCGGTGCCGATGCAGGCGACGTTGATCGTTTCGTTCGCGTAGTAGCCCCGGCTCGTCGAGGTGAAGCCGGCGGTAAGGGCCGCGGCCGACAAACCGGCGGCGGATTTGATGAAGTCGCGGCGCGAGGGAATCTGCGGCATGACGGTTTCCTTTGCGAGAAGTGCTCGGCCCATTGTCGGCCAGGTGCGGCGAGAATTCAACGCTACGAATTCAATTCGGCCGCTTCTTCCCAGTGTTCATAGAGCCGCGCCAAGGCGGCTTGCAGGTCGGCGATCTCCCCTTGGCATTGCTTCACGAGCCGGCCGTCGCGCACCGTATCCGGCAGGATGAGCCGAGCGTGGGCATCTTCGAGTTTCGTTTCGTGCTCCAAAATGTCGGCTTCGATATCGGCCGACTTGCGGTACGGATACTTTCGTTTGCGTTTTTCTTTCTTTGCCGCGTCGCCGGCGGCAGGCTTGGAGTCGCCGTCGTTGGGCTTTGAGCCGCCGCCCGACTTCGCCGCTCCGGCTCCCTTGCGTCGCGTTGCCTCCGCGACCGCCGCCGCTTCTTCGGCTTGGCGACGACGCACGGTATCGACGTAGGTCTCGTAATTTCCTTCGAGCACGCGAAACCGATCCGTCTCGACGACGAGGATATGGTCGCAAACTCGATTCAGAAAGTAACGGTCGTGGCTGACGAACAGCACCGACCCGTCGAAAGCCGTGAGCGCTCGTTCGAGCGAGTCGCAAGCCCAGAGGTCGAGATGGTTCGTCGGTTCGTCGAGGATCAAGAAGTTCGGTTCTTCTACGCAGAGCTTCGCCAGCGCGGCGCGGCTGCGCTCACCCCCGCTGAGGCTGCTCACCTGCTGGAAGACGATCTCGCCGGTCAGCCCGAACTTCGCCAAGAGCTCGCGCCGTTGCGGCTCGTTGAATTCTTTGTGCGACGGACGAACCGCCTCGACCACTTGCACATCGTCGGCGATGCCTTGCAACAGCTGATCGTAATAGCCGACCTTCACGCCGGAGCCGAGCACGGCGCGCCCTTCCGTGGCCGGGAGCTTGCCGACGATCACGCGCAAGAGCGTCGTCTTGCCGGTGCCGTTGGGCCCGAGGATTCCCCACCGCTGTCCGCGCAGCAAATCGAACGTGAGATCGGTGAAAAGCGGTCGGTCGAACGCCTTCGAAAGGTGCTCCGTCCGTACGACGATATCTCCCGTACGCGAGGCGGGGGAGAAGCCCATCGGCGGCCCGTAAATCTCTCGCGGCGCTTCGATGCGCTCGACGCGGTCTAGCTTCTTTTCGCGATCTTTCGCCTGCGCCGACTTTTGGCCGTAGAAGTTTTTGCGGATGAACTCTTCGGTCTTCGCGATGTATTCCTGCTGCTTTTCGAACGTGCGCGCCTGAACCTTGACCCGCTCTTCCTTCTGCATCCAATAGGCGGAGAAGTTACCGACGAACGAATCGACCGTGCCGCGATAAAGTTCCAACGTGCGGTTGGTCACTTTGTCGAGAAAGTATCGGTCGTGGCTGACGACGAGCACCGCTTGATCGGAGTTGGCCAGGAAACCTTCCAGCCATTCCGTGGCTTCGATATCGAGATGGTTCGACGGTTCGTCGAGCAGCAGCACGTCGGGCTCGCGCAGCAATGTCTTGGCCAGCAGCAGGCGATTCATCTGGCCGCCGCTGAGGACCTGCAATTGCCGATCGTAGGTTTCCGGCATGAAGCCGAGGCCGTTCAGCACGCGCTCGATCTTGTAATCGAGGTTATAGGCGTCGTGACGTTGGATCTCGTGCTGGAGGAAGTCGTAACGGCTCGCCAGTCGCGCGTGTTCCGCCTCGTCGGTAGGTTTCGCGAGCTTGTCGGCGACTTCTTCCGCTTCTTTCACGAGCGCCGTAATCGGCTCGAGCGCGAGGCGTGCTTCTTCCCACAGCGTGCGCCCCGCCTCGAAGGTCGGCTGTTGTTCGAGGTAGTCGAGTCGTGCGGTTTTGTGCAGATAGACGTTGCCGGCGTCGGGCTCCATCTGGCCGGCGAGGATTTTCATCAGCGTCGACTTGCCGGCGCCGTTGGGGCCGACGAGGCCGAGCTTCTCGCCCGAGTGGAGCTCGAACGAAACGCCGTCGAGGACCGGTACCGGCCCGAAGTGTTTGACGATCTCTTGGACGTCGAGCAGGATCATTGTCGCCCCTCTTCCAAAGGCGCATAGCGACCGATGATCGAGCGTGCGGCCCGGAGCCCGTCGACCGCGGCGCTCACAATACCGCCGGCGTATCCGGCACCTTCGCCGATGGGGTACAGGCCAGCGATGCCCGTGCTCTCCAGGGTTTCGTTATCGCGCGGCATCCGCACCGGCGCGCTGCCGCGACCTTCCGGGCCGACGATCGTCGCCTCCGGGATGAAGCGCCCCTGCCAACGTTGATCCAGAAGCGGCAGCCCGCCGCGCAAGGCTTCTGCCACTTGCGGCGGGACCAAGTCGGCGATGTTTGCCGTGACGACGCCCCGCTGGTAGCTCGTACGCGGCGACCCGCTCGAGGTGCGGCCGTGCATGAAGTCGCGTGCCCATTGAATGGGGCAGCGATATTCGCCTCGGCCCGCGTGAAACGCCAAGGCTTCGTAACGCCGCTGCACTTCGACGCCGGCGAGCACGTCGCTCGATCCGAATTGGCTCGGTTCGAGCGTGATCATGAATCCGCTATTCGCAAACGGGCTATCGCGTTTGGAGAGGCTCATCCCATTCGACGAGAAATAGCCCGGCTCGGAGACGCTGGGGATGATCTGCCCGCCTGCGCACATGCAGAAGCTGAAGAGATCCGACGGCCCGTGCGCGATGAGCGTGTAGTCGGCCGAGCCGAGCCGTTGTTCGAGCCGAGTCTCGCCGTATTGCACGCGATTCACCAAGTCTTGCGGATGCTCGATCCGCACGCCGATTTGAAACGGCTTTTGCACCATCGGCACGCCGCGCTGCAGGAGCATGGCGTACGTATCTCGGGCACTGTGGCCGATGGCGAGCACCGCGACCTGCGCGGCAATGCGACCGCTCGAAGTCGACAAGGCCTCGATGCGCCCATCGGCGAGCTCCATGTCTTCGACGCGGCAGGCAAACTGGAACTCACCGCCGAATTCCTGAATGCGCTGTCGAATCGCCTTCACGACGGCCGGAAGTCGATTACTTCCCAAGTGCGGGCGATGGTCGTACAGCACCGAGGCCTTGCCCTTGCACTCGGCGAACAACTCTAGCACTCGGCGCACGTCTGCGCCCGTGTTGCGGCAGGTGAGTTTGCCGTCGCTGAAGGTGCCGGCTCCTCCTTCGCCGAAGAGGTAGTTGCTCTCCGGATCGTGCGGACCCCCTTCGGTTTCCAAGGCCCGCACGTCGCCGATGCGCTCGCGTACGCTTTTGCCGCGCTCCAAGATCAGCGGCCGGTATCCATGCCGGGCAAGAAAGTACGCCGCGAACAGTCCTGCAGGGCCGGAGCCGATGACCACCGGCCGTTCGCGGAGCGGCTCGCCGCCGGGGGCGGCCATTTCAAAGGGCGGTTCCGTGAACAGGTCGGCCTGGATCCCGCGCCGCGCGGCTTGCGCACGCGCCAACATGCGCACTTCGTCGTCGACCACGACTTCCGTCGAATACACAAACGCCAAATCGCGTTTGTCGCGCACGTCGAGGCTTTTGCGCAGGATCCGCCAGCGGCGAATATCGGCCGGCTTCAGCGAGAGCGCACCGGCGACCTCGGCGGGAAGCTCCGCCTCCGGCGCGTCGACGGGCAAACGAAGGTTGGAAAGTCTGATAGGCATGGGCCGGCGCTTAGTTGGGCGCAAGGCGAGAGGATGAGAATCGCACTACTATAACACACGAGGCCCGACGCGCCAGCGAGGGGCACGTGCGACTACGCTTCGGCGGGCGTCGCGGGAATCGTTATTTGTTTCGCTCGCGGCCCTTTCGCAGAGCGAGAATTGCCGCCGGCCAGTTCGAATTCGACCGTTTGACCGACGGTGAGCGACTTGAATGTCCGACCTGGGAGCGCCGAATGGTGAAAAAAGACATCCTCGCCATCGGGCCGGGCCACGAAGCCGTAGCCCCGATCGACGACGAGAATCTTGACGGTGCCTTGGGGCATGCGATCCGAGCTCTGTGCGACGGTGAAATGCGAGCGACAACCCCCAAACTACGGCGAATCGCTGCATCCATCAAGTGGCCAAGGCAAGTGCCCGGACCCTCGGCCGCTTATCAGGCGGGGATTGCTTCGTTAAACTCGGTCGTCGCTTCTCAAACTCAGCAGTCCTCGCGAAGTAGCCGCTATGACGTCGTTTGCCGATCGCCTTACCGCCGCCTGCCGCAGGTTGGCTAGTCCCGTCGTCGTGGGAATTGATCCTCGTTTTGAGCAATTACCGGAGCCGCTCACGCACGGCGTCGATCCGAAGAATCGCGCCGCCGTCGCTGCGGCGTACGCGAAATTCGGCTGCGAAATTATCGACGTCGTCGCACCGCTGGTGCCCGCCGTAAAGCCGCAGATGGCGTTCTACGAGCAACTGGGCCTCGAAGGAATGCAGGCCCTGAAGACGATCGTCGACCGTGCCCGTAGCGCCGGCCTGCTCGTGATTCTCGACGGCAAGCGGAACGATATCGGCACGACGGCGGAAGCGTACGCCGACGGCTTGCTCGGCGCCGAGAGCCCGTGGGGAGGTGATGCGCTGACCGTCAGTCCTTATCTCGGCAACGACAGCCTAGAGCCGTTCGTGAAGACGGCCGTGTCCCGCGACGCAGGCTTGTTCGTGCTCGTGAAGACGTCGAATCCGGGCAGCGGACAGTTTCAAGATCGCGTGTTTACGAGCGACGACGTCACCGGTAAATCAACAACGCTGTACGGCCTCGTGGCGGCCGAGGTCGAAAAAATGTCGGCGGCGAGCGTCACGGCGAGCGGCTATGGAGCCGTGGGAGCGGTGGTCGGCGCGACGTATCCGCAGCAGATGACGGAGCTCCGGGCCGCGATGCCGCACACCATTTTCTTGGTTCCCGGCTACGGCAGCCAAGGGGGCACGGCGAAAGACTGCGCCGCGGCATTCGATGCCAACGGGCTCGGCGCCGTGATCAACAATTCGCGCGGGGTGATCTTTGCGCACAGTCGGAAGCCGTACGCCGAAAAGTTCGGCGCACGGCATTGGCAGCAAGCCGTCGATGCGGCTACGCAAGACATGATCGCGGAGCTTCGAGCCGAGACGACCGTAGGAAAGCTTGTCTCGTAGTCGCTTGATTTCGTCGTCGATGGGTGGCTGGGGCAGTGCGGACGCGATGCCCCAGGTGCGTGATGAGTACTGGGGCATCACTTCGTTCTGCCCCAGCCACCCTGCATTGCCAACCAAAGTAGAAACTTCTACGCTTCGTCGCCCGCGCGGAGCCATGGCGTAATCGTCAGCGTGTTCTCGACGATCTCTTCCTTCTTGAAGTAGAGGCCGATTTCGCGAGCGGCCGCTTCCGGGCCGTCGGAGGCGTGCACCAAGTTCATTTGACGGCTGGAGCTGAAGTCGCCGCGGATCGTCCCGGCGGCGGCCTTCAAGCCGCTGGTGGCGCCGAGCATGTCGCGAACCACGCGAATCACTTCCAAGCCTTCGAGCACCGCGGCGACGACCGGGCCGCCGGTGATGAACGCTTCCAGTGTCGGGTACCAGCCCTTTTGCACGTGCTCGGCGTAGTGCTGCTTGGCGAGGTCGGGCGTGATGTGCATGAGCTTCATCGCGACGACGTTCAGACCCTTGTCTTCAAACCGGCTCAGAATGCGACCGACCAAGCGACGTTGCACGCAATCCGGCTTAAACAAAATCAGCGTACGCTCCATGGCACCGACACTCCTACAAACAGCGAGAGATTCGAAAGAATTGAGCTAGGCATTCTAAATTGAACGCGCGGCTTGCAAAAGGGCGGTTTTCGCCGATGGCGACGCCGTTACGCAACGCGCGGAACGCCGCGGAGGGCGTTCCCTACAGAGAGACCGCTGCAAGCGCTCGAATTATTTCAGCTCGGTGAGCTTGATGTTGCGAAATTCGAATTGGCCGCCGAGCGTCACTTCCGATTGCAGGCCGATGTAGCCCGTGGGCGTGTCGATGCCGTCGGTCTTCCAGGCCGGTTTGCCGTTGATGGCGAGTTCGGCCGTGTTGCCCGTGACCTTCAGATCAAACTTGTTCCACTCGCCGTTCTTGTAAAGGCCGGTGCTCGCCGCCGACTTGATCGACGTGAGATTGCCTTCTTCGTTCGTCTTCAAGTTGACCTGAAACTTCTTCGGCCAGTGCGCCTTGCCGGCCGGAAGTTCGGCGCGGAAGTGAACGCCGGAATCGTATGCTTCCTTCTTCAGGTTGCGGCATTCCCAGGTGAGCTCGAAGTTCGTGTAGGGCCGTTCGGTGCGAATCCAACCTTCGCCCGACTTGAGCAACAGCACGCCGTCTTTGATCTCCGTTTCGCACTCGGTCTTTACCCAGCCGGTGAGATCCTTGCCGTTGAAGAGCGTCTTCTCGACGCCGATATCGGCAGCCAATGGAGCCGCTGCCGAAGCCGTAGTTGCAGCGGAACCAAGAGTCCCGCCGGAAGACGATGCGCCACCTTTGCCGGAGCCGTTATCGCAACCGGCGACAATGGCGATCGACGCGAAGAAGGCAAGCGAGAACCAACGGGCGGCGTGCGTCATGGTGCGAAGTCCAAAGATGTTAAATTACTTCTTCTTAGCGATCGCGCGTTGGATCGCGGCGCCCATGTCGGCCGGGCTGCGGGCCGTTTCGATGCCGGCCGCTTCGAGGGCGGCAAACTTCTCGGCGGCGGTACCTTTACCGCCGGAGATGATCGCACCGGCGTGGCCCATGCGCTTGCCGGGCGGCGCGGCCGAGCCGGCGATGAACGCGGCGACCGGCTTCGTGACATGTTCCTTGATGTAGGCCGCGGCTTCTTCTTCGGCCGAGCCGCCGATTTCGCCGATCATCATGATCGCTTCCGTGGCCGGATCTTTTTCGAACATGGCGAGCAGTTCGATTTGCGAGGTGCCGACGATCGGATCGCCGCCGAGCCCGACGCACGTCGATTGCCCCAGGCCGAGGTTCGTGAGTTGCCAGGCGGCTTCATACGTGAGCGTGCCGGAACGGCTCAAGAGTCCGACGGGGCCCTTCTTGTGAATGAAGCCGGGCATGATGCCGATCTTGCATTCTTCCGGCGTGATGACGCCCGGGCAGTTGGGGCCGATGAGCACGGAGCCCGTTTGCTTCACGATTTTGTAGGCCCGAGCCATATCGAGGACCGGCACCCCTTCGGTGATGGCGATGATCACCTGGATGCCGGCGTCGGCGGCTTCGAGGATCGCATCCGCGGCACCTGCCGGCGGGACGAAGATCATCGTGGCGTTCGCGCCGGTTTGCTTCACCGCATCGCGCACCGTGTCGAACACCGGCAGGCCGAGCACTTGCTCGCCGCCGCGGCCCGGCGTCACGCCGCCGACCATCTTGCTGCCGTATTCGAGGCAACCCTTGGTGTGAAACTGGCCCACCTTGCCGGTGATGCCTTGGCAGATAACCTTCGTATCGCGATTGATCAGAATGCTCATGACGAACTGCAGTTATGAGTTAAGAATTATGAGTTATGAATGCTGAGCAATCAGCGATTAGCCTGCGGCGGCGACGACCTTTTTCGCGGCGTCGGTGAGTCCTTCGGCGGCGATGATGTCGACCCCGCTCTCGGCCAGCATTCTGCGGCCTTCGGCGACTTCGGTGCCTTCGAGCCGGACGACCAGCGGCACGTTGAAGCCGACTTGCTTATACGCTTCGATCACGGCGCCGGCGATCGTCGTGCAACGCATGATGCCGCCGAAGATGTTGACGAGCACCGCCTTCACGTTCTTGTCGGCCAACAGAATGCGGAACGCTTCGGTGACTTGCTCCACGTTGGCGCCGCCGCCGACGTCGAGGAAGTTGGCCGGGAAACCGCCGTGGAGCTTGATGATGTCCATCGTGCTCATGGCCAAGCCGGCGCCGTTGACGAGGCAGCCGATGTTGCCGGACAGCTTCACGTAGCTCAGGCCCGATTCGGCGGCCCGCACTTCGGCCGGTTCTTCTTCGGACATGTCGCGAAGTTCGGCGAGGTCGGGATGACGGAACCCGGCGTTGTCGTCGAAGGTGACCTTGGCGTCGAGAGCGAGGAGATCTCCTTCCTTCGTGACGACCAGCGGATTGATCTCGACCATGCTGCAATCGTACGTGACGAACATCTTCGCCAAGGCGCGGAAGAACTTTTCGGCCGTGCCGATCGACTTGCCTTTAATGCCGAGCAGCGTCGCGAGTTTGCGGGCTTGGTAGCCGAGCAGACCGGTGTCGACGTCGAACTTTTCGTAGAAGATGCGGTCGGGCGTATGCTCGGCGACTTCTTCGATGTTCATGCCCCCTTCGGGCGAAACCATGAAGACCGGGCCTTTGGCCGAGCGATCGACGACGATGCCGAGGTAGAGTTCGCGGTCGATGTTGCAACCGGCTTCGACCAACACTTGGTTGACCTTCTTGCCTTCTTCGCCCGTTTGAATGGTGACGAGCGTGTTGCCGAGCAGGGCTTCGGCGACCTTAGCAGCCTCTTCGGCGCTCTTCACCAATTGCACGCCGCGTTGCGTGGGAATCTCTTTGAGCGTTCCCTTGCCGCGTCCGCCGGCGTGGATCTGCGACTTCACGACGGCGATGGGGCCGCCGAGTTTCTTAAAGGCTTCGGCCGCTTCTTGGGGCGTGTTCGCGACGAAGCCTTGCGGCACCGCGACGCCGGAGCGACGGAAGATTTCTTTTCCCTGGTATTCGTGAATTTTCATGCCGCGACCGTTGGCTACGAAAGACGTGTGGACGTGCAAAACAACGCGAAGCGGCGATTATAGGATTGCCTATCGCGCGCCACAAGGAGCCGCCGAGAGGCCGACGCGTCGCGAATTGCGTACAATTCCGTGAAAGACGAAGGATTCGCACACGCCCACGTTTGTTTCATCGCACGACGTTTGAGGTTCGCTATGCATTCGTATTTGATCGCCGGTTGTCGTACGCCGATGGGAAAGTTGCTCGGCGGATTGTCGTCGTTGGCGGCGCCGCAACTTGGCGCGATCGTGGTGCGCGAGGTTGTGTCGCGCGCGAACGTCGCGCCGGAGGATGTCGAGGAAGTAATCTTCGGAAATGTCTTGCAGGCCGGAGTCGGTCAAGCGCCGGCTCGTCAGGCAGCGCTCTTAGGCGGGCTGCCGCCGACGGTTGCCGCCGTGACGGTGAACAAAGTTTGCGGCTCCGGATTGAAGGCCGTGATGTTGGCCGATCAGGCGATTCGCGCCGGGGACGCGGCGTGCATTGTTGCCGGCGGCATGGAGAGTATGAGTCGCGCGCCGCATCTGATTGTGGGAAGCCGCAACGGTTTTAAATACGGGCATGAGCGATTGCTCGACTCGATGATTCACGACGGGCTTTGGTGTGCGTTTGAAAACACGGCGATGGGAAATTCCGCCGACTACACCGCCGAGTCGCGCGGCGTGAGTCGTGCGGATCAAGACGCGTTTGCGCTGCAAAGCCACATGCGGGCCGTGGCGGCCGCAAAGGAAGGCCGCTTCGATGCCGAGATCGTGCCGGTGGCAATCGTCGGCGGTAAGACTTCGACGACGGTGACCGCCGATGAAGGACCGCGGGCCGATTCGACGCTGGAACGTTTAGCGAGTTTGAAGCCGGCGTTTGGTGCAAACGGCACGGTGACGGCCGGGAACTCGTCGCAGATTAGCGACGGTGCCGCGGCCGTGGTGGTGGCGAGCGAGGCGTTTCGCGCGGCGCATCCGACCAAGGAGGCTTTTCGCATCTTGGCTTCGGCCACGAGCGGCGTGCCGCCCAAAGAGATTTTCATGGCGCCGGTCGCCGCGGTGCGGCAATGCGTGGCGAAGGCGGGGCTCACGCTTGCCGACATCGATCTCTTCGAACTAAACGAGGCCTTCGCATCGCAGGCGCTGGCGGACGTGCGCGAGTTGGGGGTCGACTTGGCCCGCGTGAACGTGCACGGCGGTGCGATAGCGCTGGGGCACCCGATCGGTGCGAGCGGCGCACGCGTGTTGGTGACGCTGATGTATGCGCTCGTCGATCGCGGCCTGAAGCGGGGCGTGGCCTCGCTCTGCTTAGGCGGAGGTAGCGCCGTGGCCATTTGTATCGAGCGCGTGTAGCCGACTACCGAAGGCGTTAGCTCGGGCGACCGGCCGGCATTGGTGGTCGCGGCGGCGGCAGGCAGCAATCCACGGGGCAAACATCGTGGCACGGCCCGAGCACGCCGAGGGCGGGGCGTTCGACCATTCCGTTCATGCGCTCGACGATCAGTTCGCCAATCATCCGTACGAAACGGGGATGCGTGCCTACCGTTCCGGCGCGCACGAGATGGATGCCGACCTCTTCCGCGATGTGCCGGGCTTCGTGATCGAGATCGTAGATTACTTCCATATGATCGGAGACGAATCCGATCGGCACGACGACGAGATCTTTCGCTCCTTCGGCGGCGAATTTTTTCACGACGTCGCCGATGTCGGGCTCGAGCCAGGGTTGGGTCGGCGGCCCGCTGCGGCTTTGATAGGCGATGGTGAAGTCGCTACGGCCGACCGCTGCCGTGACGAGGCGTGAGGATTCGCGTAGTTGCTCTTCGTATTTGCAGTTCACGGCCATCGAGTTCGGGATGCTGTGGGCCGTGAAGACGAGCTTTGCGGCGGCGCGGCGTTCGGCAGGCACTTGTTCGAGCGCGTCGCGCACGCGATCGGCCATCGCTTCGATGAAGCCGGGATGGTTGTAGAACACGCGCACTTTGTCGACTGCGGGAGCCTCTTCGCCGACCACGGTCTGGGCCGCCGCGATGTTTTCGCGATATTGCCTGCAGCCGGAATAGGAGCTGAATGCCGATGTGAAGTAGGCAAGCGCTCGGCGAACGCCCGCCGCCTTCATTTCGGCGAGCGTGTCGGGGAGCAACGGATGCCAATTGCGGTTGCCCCAATAAATGGGCAGATGGACGCCTTGCTTCGGCAGTTCTACGCGCAAGGCTTCGATCAACGCCCGGTTCTGCGCGTTGATCGGGCTGACGCCGCCGAAGTGTTGATAATGTTCGGCGACTTCCAGCATCCGCTCCCGCGGCACGTTTCGTCCGCGGAGCACGTTTTCCAGGAACGGCAGGACGTGATCGGGATGTTCCGGGCCGCCGAAGGAAACTACGAGGATGGCGTCGTAAGACTGCATGTTGCGGAGCACGGGGTTGCGGGACGCGATGTTGTTCAAACGCGACGAGGTAGTCGCATGGCAGCATTCTAGTCGAAGGCTCCGCGGCGGCGACGCGCGGCAGCTGTTCGCGAGCCGGGATCAAACGGGGCGCAAAAAAAGAGCCGCATGCTTACGGGAAGCGATGCGGCTCGATGGATGAATAACTCGAAGTGACCCCGACGAGATTTGAACTCGTGTTATCGCCGTGAAAGGGCGGTGTCCTAGACCGGGCTAGACGACGGGGCCGAACAAGTGAATTGGGGACTGTACCTTGCGGCAAACAGTTTCGTCAAGCGGTCACGAATTTCGTCGGCGAAACTTTTGGCCGAGGAATCAAAGAACGCTCTCAGAAGAACGCCGGCTTCCGCCGAGGAAAATAGACGACATCGGCCGCAACTTACGCGCGGCCGCAGAATCGGCGGCCTTAGGCCGAGCCGTTTTCTTTAGTCGTGGAGTCGGTGGTGCCGGGGGCGCCTTCGCTCCGCTGGATCGCGTCGTATACTTCACGACGATGAACCGGCACTTCCTTGGGAGCTTCTACGCCGAGGCGAACTTTGTCGCCGCGAATCTCGACGACGACAATCGTAATGTCATTATTGATGACAATACTTTCGTTCTTCTTACGCGATAGTACCAACATGATTCCAAAATCCTTCTTCGAATGTTCCCGGCTTCCCGGTATGGCGTACTTGCTATAACCGTCGTTGACAGACCGCACTCATGCGCGGCCGAAGAATTCCGGCGAACATCAGGCGAGCGAACTGGGAGGTCGATTCGCTCTCGCAGACACTTCCTAACAGTCAACTCTACGCGCAAGTTACTGTCAGTCAAGCAACTACGTTCGTTCGACCGACGTTAATCACGGCAATTTTAGGAGGCTCCCCCACTGAGGCGGTGCCGCTGGAAAAGAGGGCCGTAAGAGGCGGCGTCAGGACGTGAGGGCATTGTTTTGCCGTTAAGCTTCTGACAGATAACGACTTGCGGTCAATATCCGACCGTCCGGATACCGGATCGAGCAGTGGCGACTACTTTTAAGGCGAGGGTATCGGTCGGCGCGGCGTCGCATTCACCGCCGCCGGCGGTCGGCGAGGTAGGGAGTCGTAGGACAGGTTGTCGCAACTCCCGGACCACCGCCGGAGAATCGATACAGCTGCTCGCTCTTCGCGCCGTCCTGGGTTCTCGTCGTGATGTGCGATCGCACTTGTTTCCAAGGCGCGCCGTGTCGAGTCCGGCAGTCGGTCGAAGTGACTGCGGGAGCGGAGATTGTTCCTCGGCGCATTGTCCGTCGAGCGGCTGTGGAAAAGTTGGTGGCCAAAATCTTGCACCGTCGAGGCGCAGCGCAATGCGATTGCGCGGCGATTTTCACGCTAGCAAATCGCCGCTTGCGACCTCGGGCCGCGTCTCTATAATTCATCGAGTTCCGTGGCGGTGCTTGGCATCTTTAGCTTAGGTACGATTCATGCGGCAGTGGTTTCGCGACGTCTACGACGCCGTCTATACGGTGGCGCAAGGATTGGTGATCACGCTCCGTTATTGGATCAAGACGTACGATCCTGAGCGCCGCACGTTCACCGAGAAGTTTGAGTACCCCGAACTTCCGGTACCCGTCGCGCCGCGCTATCGCGGCTTTCATCGCTACGATCTCACGACCTGCATCGCCTGCGATCAATGCGCGAAGGCGTGTCCGGTCGACTGCATCTACATCGGTAAGCAGCGTGTCGAAGGAAGCAAAGGCTTTCAGGTCACGAACTTTACGATCGACTACTCGAAGTGCATGTTTTGCGCGTTGTGCGTCGAGCCGTGTCCGGTCGATTGCATTTTTATGGGTGCGACGCACGACTTGAGTTGCTACAGTCGCGATGGTTGCATCGTCGACTTCTCCCGTTTGCCGGTCGACGTCGCTTGGGGGCGTGCCACGCTCAATCCGACTGCCATCGCGCAATCGAAGGTAATTGCAGACCCGGTGCACGGCGGACCGAACACGGCTTCATAGGCGTTGCCGTCGGGCGTTTCTTACTCGCAGTTCCTTGCAATTGCGGCGTTGGTCGTGCAGAGTGGAAGTGCCGGACCACGCGGGCCGGCAAATCGTTCTAGAGGCTCGCTTTTTCTCGGGGCTCGCTTGCATGTCGACTTCTCCTTCCGCAGCGACGCCGGATGCCGGACGTAAGCTTTTTACGGTAGAAGAAGCGAATGCCACGCTGCCGTTGGTGCGGGCCATCGTGCAAGACGTTGTCGAGCTGGCTCGGGAAGTCGTCGAACGCCGCGAGCGGCTCGCAGTACTCAAGTCGGGTCGCAAGCAATCCGACCGTAACGTCTATTCCGACGAGCTCGCTCAAGTCGAAACCGAACTGGAGCACGATCGCGAGCGTCTGATGGAGTATGCCCAAGAGCTTTTGGCGCTCGGCGTCGAGTTGAAAGACGTCATGACCGGCTTGGTCGACTTTCCGGCGCGCAAGGACGATCGGATTGTTTATCTCTGCTGGAAGCTTGGGGAGTCCGACGTCGCCTTCTGGCACGAACTGGATGCGGGCTTTTCCGGCCGCCAAGACTTGGCGGAATTTGCCGCTTCGGCAAAGCCGGAAGCTTAGTCGGACCGTCGCGGCAAACGGCGCGCAACCGTCGTCGGCATACGCTCTTCCGCGGCTTGCAAATCATCGGGCGTCTCTTACAATGCCCGGATTGACTTTTCGGCTTAGCACCGGCGATCGCTCGGCGCAAAGCATCTCTTCTCGCGCTGCGTGGATATGTCACCGACCATCGTCGCCGGTTACCTTGCGCTGTTTTTTGTAATCGGCGCACTGTTTCTCTTCATCAACTTGCTCGTCGGTCGCTTCTTGCGCCCGAAGAATCCGAACGATGAGAAGTTGTCGGTGTACGAGTGCGGTGAGCCCACGATCGGCTCGAGCTTCGTGCAGTTCGACTTGCGGTTCTATGTGATCGCGCTGCTGTTCATCATCTTCGATGTGGAAGTGGCGTTCTTCTTTCCGTGGGCAGCGGCCTTCGGTAAGGCGACGCATCTCACCGATCCGAACTTCGCCGTAGTTCAGTCTTCGGCCGATGGTTCCGGACCGCCGGTGCTCACGCCTCATGCCGCCGCCGTTCAGCGCGAGCTCGGCGTGCAGCATCCGGTCGTTGCCGATGTGAATGCCGACCGCGCGACAAACGACAAAGCCGTGCGTGACAGCGCTTCGTTGTTGGCGACGACGTCGATCGGCGACATCCTCGTGTTTTTCGCCGTGCTCATGGTCGGCTTTGCCTATGTCTGGAGTCGCGGCGATTTGGATTGGGTGCGTGCCGTCGCCGATGAACGAGCCCAGCCGGCGGGCTTCACGCCGCGCGTGCTGGAAGGTTCGGATTCGGTGCTCGCCGGTTAGCGTCTGCACGGATGCCTTGTTTGGATTTTGAATCGCGAATAGCTTCGTCCGACAACTTGTGAAAAGAATCACAATCCTATGAGCCAAGCACTTCTCGATCGCCTTAAAAAGAAGTTCGGCGACCAAATCACGGGCGCCAAATCCACGAATCTCGATCCGTGGATTGAGGTGGCCCCGCCGGCGCTCGCCGACGTTTGCTTGTACCTGCGCGATGAAAAAGACCTGCGCTTCAACTACCTCAACTGTATTTCCGGCGTCGACTATCTCGAACTCGATCCGAAGAAGGCGGCAAAGGTCGATTGGCAGCCACACACGGAAGTGGTGTATCACCTTTGGAGTTTGACGCACAAGCACAGCTTGGTGCTCAAGGTGATTCTGCCGCGCTGGAAAGGGGATGTCGCAGGCGAACTGCCCGAGGTGCCGTCGGTCGCGGGCATTTGGCCGACCGCCGATTGGCACGAGCGCGAAGTGTTCGACCTCAGCGGTGTTCGCTTCATCGGCCACCCGGCGCTGCGACGGATCCTCTGCCCGGAAGATTGGGTCGGCCATCCGCTGCGCAAAGATTACGAGATGCCGCTGGAGTACCATGGCATACGCGGCAAATGACGAATGTCGAAGTTCGAATGACGAATCAAGTCGATTCGTCATTCCGGCTTCGTGCTTCGTTCGTCATTCGGATTTCGACATTCGTTATTCAACAGCAGAAACTGAAGAGCGCCTCTTATGGCCACCGATTTAGGCGATCCGCGAATCATCGAATTCGACGTTCGCACCGACGAGATGCTCGTCAACATGGGTCCGCAGCATCCGAGCACCCACGGCGTGCTGCGCCTGGTGCTGCGTACCGACGGCGAAATTGTTTCCGAAGTCACGCCGCACATCGGCTATCTGCATCGTTGTGCCGAGAAGATCGGCGAGAACCTCACGCCGCGGCAGTACATTCCCTATACCGACCGGATGGATTATCTGGCCGGCATGAATATGAACCTCGGCTGGGCGCTCACGGTCGAAAAGCTGCTTAAGCTCGAGTTGCCGGAGAAGGCCAAGCACCTGCGCGTAATCATCGCCGAAATGGGGCGCATCGCCAGTCACTTGGTCGGCATGGGCGCGTATGGTCTCGATCTCGGGTCGTTTAGTCCGTTTCTTTATGCCTTCCGCGAACGCGAAAAGATTCTCGATCTCTTCGAGAAGGCGTGCGGCGCACGGCTCACGTACAGCTATCTCACCGTCGGCGGCGCCACGCACGATCTGCCGCCGGGCTGGTTGCAGGAGTGTGAAGACTTCCTCACGCAGCTGCTGCCGATCATTGAAGAATATCACGCGCTGCTCACGACCAACGCCATCTTCGTACGTCGCACGGCCGCCATCGGCATCATGTCCGCCGAACAAGCGATCGGCTACGGCACGAGCGGCCCGGTGCTGCGCGGCAGCGGCGTCGATTGGGATCTCCGCCGCGACGGCGAAGAGCGGTACACCGAACTCTACGACGGCTACGCCTTCGAAGTGATCGTGCAAAAGAACGGTCACTACCCGAACGACCACAAATATCCGGCGGTGCCGGGCGTCGCGGTGCTCGGCGATTGTTGGCACCGGTTCTACGTCCGTATGCTGGAAGTCATGCAGTCGATCGACATCGTGCGCCAAGCCATCGATCGCTACAGCCGGGCCTCGGGCACGCACGGTATTCCGGTAAAGCTGAACGAAAAGTTACCCAAGGGCGAAGTGTATCTCGAGACGGAAGCCCCGCGCGGCCAGATGGGCTTCTATCTCGTGAGCGACGGCACCTCGATTCCGTGGCGCGTTCGTGCCCGGAGCAGCTGCTTCTCGAATCTCTGCGTAACGCATGAACTTTGCCGCGGCTGTCTGATCGCCGACGTTCCCGCGATCGTCGGTTCGCTCGATATCGTGATGGGAGAAATCGATCGCTAAATCAAAGGCGAACGGGAGGCGTAAGCCGTCCGGTTAGTTCGTTGGAATCGCAATCAAAAAACAAATTGTCGGGTACTTGTGGAATGCCGGCGGCGTGTGCCATATTCCACGGTCTTAAAAGTCGGGCCGAGTAGCTAACCGCCTCGGCCGGGCAAGATGCCCGGTTTGGGCTCGTTGAGGAACAACACACTCGTGGCTGAGTTCTTTTCGCAATACATGTGGAGTTGGGCGGCGTATCTGCTGACCGGCCTGATCCACTGCGCGCTGTTGATCCAAGTCGGCGCGGTGGGCGCGCTGTTCTTCATTTGGGCCGAGCGTAAGGTTTCCGGTCGTATTCAAGACCGCCTCGGTCCGACCCGCGTCGGCGGCATGTTCGGCTGGCTGCAAAGCTTGGCCGACGGCATCAAGCTCATCACCAAAGAAGACTTGATGCCCGACGGGGCCGACGGGCTCCTCTTCCGTATTGCTCCCTATATCAGCTTTTGCGCGTCGTTCGCGGCGCTGATGGCGCTGCCGTTTAGCGACGGTTGGGTTGCCATTCCCATCAATACCGGCGTGTTCTTCATTCTCGCCGTGCTCGGGCTCGAAGTTTTCGGCGTCATCCTCGGCGGCTACGCCTCGGCTTCGAAATGGTCGCTCTTCGGCGCTATGCGTGAAGCGGCTCAGGTCGTCAGCTACGAAGTGCCGCTCGGCATGTGTGTGGTCGTTCCGGTGCTCATCACCGGCACGATGGACCTTGTCCAAATCGGCACCTTTCAAGAAGGCTGGTTCACCAACTGGTTGATCCTGCACGATCCGTTTACGTTCATCATCTTTTGGGTGTACTTCACGTGCGCCTTGGCCAGTGTAAATCGTGCTCCGTTCGACTTGGCGGAAGCCGAAAGCGAGCTCGTCGCCGGCTTCCATACGGAATACTCCGGCATTCGCTGGAGCTACTTCTTCATGGCCGAATACGGTTCGATGTTCGCCGTGAGCGGGCTCGCGACCATTCTCTTCTTCGGCGGCTGGAACGGCCCGGTGCCGATTACCGGTTGGCTCGGACTTACGCACGAAACCGGCCCGATTGCCGGCTACATCGGTAATTTCCTCGGTCTCGTGAATTTCGTCGGCAAGACGTCGCTCTTCGTCATCGTCATGATTTGGGTTCGCTGGACGCTGCCGCGGCTTCGTATCGATCAGGTCATGAAGATGTGCTTGAAGTTCTGCGTGCCGATCGCCGCCGTGATGTTCCTCGGAGCGACGTTCTGGCAGCGTCAGTTCCCGGGGGGCGTGCTTCTCAAAACTTCCTACGGCGATCGTTATGTCGTAACCGAAGCGGACACGGCCGCCCCCGCGAAGTCGAAAGACTCCGCGAAGCCGGCGGCGAAAACGGCCGGCGAAGCTTCTCCCGGGCAGCCGTCGGCCGATAAGACCGCGTCCGTTTCTCACCGTGTGACGAAAGGCAGTTAGGCGTGGATTCGATCAACTGGCATTCGTTCTTTTTCTTGCTCTTCGGGCTACTCGCCTCGGCGTTCGCCGTCGGCGTCGTCGTCGCGAGCAGCGTCGTGCGGATGGCGCTATATCTCATCGTCGCGCTCGCCGCAACGGCCGGGTTGTTCTTCTTGGCCGGGGCCGATTTCGTCGGCGCGATGCAGATCATGATCTACGTCGGCGGCACGCTTGTGCTGCTCGTGTTCGGCGTGATGCTCACGGCGCAAGGGCCGTTTGTCAGCATGAAGACCGGCGGCGGCGATTGGCTATTGGCGTCACTCGTAGCCGGGGCGCTTTTGGCCCTGCTCATTCCCGTGGCGTTCAGCGTGCCCGATTGGCGCGGCGGCGAGCCTGCTCCTGCCGTCATGGAACCGACGGCGACGCCGATCGGCGTCGGCCTCTTGGGCGTGCGCGTCGACAAGCTCGACGCCGATCGCCCCGAATCGCTCAAGCCCGGCATGAGCAGTTATTTGCTGCCGTTTGAAATCGTCTCGATGCACTTGCTCGTCGTTCTGGTCGGTGCGGCCTACTTGGCTCGCACGAAGCGTCGTCGGTCTCCCTCGCAAATCGAATCGTAAGCTGCTGAGTTGTAAGTCACAGTATTGTAAGCCACTGCAAGGTTTGACTCGGATATGAATCTGCTTACCGAACCCGTCGGCGTCGCGCACTTCATGGTGGTCGGCGCGATTATGTTTGCCTGCGGCGTCGTCTGCATGGCCGTCAAACGCAATGCGCTCGGCGTACTCATGGGCATCGAATTGGTGCTCAACGGCGCCAACATCAACTTCGTAGCGCTCGGCAGCAAGTTCCTGCAAAAAGACGGCGCCTTCTCGCTCGGGCTCGACGGTCAATTTATTGCCTTGTTCGTCATCGTGCTGGCCGCCGCCGAAGCCGCCGTGGCACTCGCGATCACTTTGAATTTCTACAACAACCACTCAACCGTCGACGTCGATCGCGCCAACGAGTTGAAGGGATAGCCGAAACACCAAATAGTCAAGCGCTCTCATGGATTTGGACGTACTGCTACCGAAGCTGTTGTGCATCGCCTGGCTCCTGCCGCTGGCGTCGTTCACGCTCATCGTGTTCTTCGGCCCGCGCATGGGGAAGAAGGGCATTCTGGCGTCGTACGTGGCGGCCGGTGCGATCGTTACGTCGTTCATTCTGTCGCTGATCGCCTTCGTTTCGTGGATCGGCGCCAACGGCGTTGCCGCACCCGGCGGCCATCACGGCGACGAGCACGCCGCCGTGTCGCCGCTACCAGTTGATGCGTCCAACTCGCCGTCGCCGATGCGGCTTGCATCTTTGGCCGACACGCACGCCGCGGACTCGCACGGCCACGACGAACACGCCGTACATGAAGTTCACAAGCCGGTCGCATACACGGGCACTTGGTACACGCTCGGCCAGTTCGGTGACCTCAAGATCACGATCAGCTATTACATCGACGCGCTGACCGTTTGCATGTTCACGATGGTGACGCTGATCGCGTCATGCATCCATTTCTACGCCATCGGCTACATGCACGATGAGCTGCACGACATCACCGATACCCAAGTGCTCGTCACCAAGGGCTATCGAGGACACGGGCATGGTCACGCGGGCCACGGCCACGGGGCGCACGATGCACATGCCCACGCGCATGACGATGCGGAGCACGACGATCACGGCCACGGCCATTCCGATCTTCCTCCGCCGCCGGCCGGCTACGACTATCTCCATCGCCCCGGCCGCTTCCATCGCTTTTTCCAATACCTGTCGCTCTTCTGCTTCAGCATGTTGGGCCTGGTGATCGCCGGCAACATCGCGATGGTGTTCGTCTTCTGGGAATTGGTGGGCGTCTGCTCCTACTTCCTGATCGGCTTCTACATCGAGCGCAAGAGCGCCTCGAACGCGGCCAACAAGGCATTCATCGTCAATCGCGTCGGCGACTTCGGCATGATCATCGGCCTCATGGCTTTGTGGGGAAGCCTCGGCACGTTCGCGTTCGGCGACGTCGACGGCCAGCAGGGGCTCTTCTCGCAAGTCCGCAACTCGGCCCATAATTACGAACTCCGCACGCCCGACGGCATGGTGCTACAGGCCGCGTCGGATGAGATTGCCCGCGGCGTCGAGCCGACGGCAAAGCAGATTGAAACGTGGCGTTCCGAGAAGCTCGGCTACTGGCTTTTGGTCATTGCCGGCCTCGGCATCTTCTGCGGCTGCGTCGGTAAGAGCGCTCAGTTCCCGCTGCACGTCTGGTTGCCCGACGCCATGGAAGGCCCCACGCCGGTCTCCGCGCTCGTGCACTCTGCCACGATGGTCGCCGCCGGCGTTTATCTCGTCGGCCGGTTCTATCCGATGTTCACGCCGGAAGTGCTGCTCGTCATCGCCTACATCGGCCTGATCACGCTCTTCATCGCCGCCACGATCGCCATCACCGCGTCCGACATCAAACGCGTGCTGGCATACAGCACCGTGAGCCAGCTCGGTTACATGATGTTGGCGCTCGGCATCGGCGGTTGGTCGGCCGGCTTGTTCCACCTGATTACGCATGCCTTTTTCAAGAGCTTGCTCTTCATGTGTTCCGGCTCCGTGATCCACGCCTGCCATACGAACGACATGTTCCGCATGGGGGGCCTTCGCAAGAAGATGCCTTGGACCGCTTACACGATGCTCGCCGGTTGCTTGGCGATCATCGGTACGCCCCTCTTCTCCGGGTTCTATTCGAAAGACGCCATCGTCGCGCAGGCCGTGATGTTCACGAAGCAAAACCCGGCCCACGGCATTTTGCTCTACGGTTTCGCCGGCGGCGCCGCGATGACCGCCTTCTACATGTTCCGCCTCTGGTACATGACGTTCTCGGGCAAGCCCCGCGACCATCACGTGTACGACCACGCGCACGAATCGCCGAAGGTGATGTACGTGCCGTTGGTGATTCTGTCGGTATTTGCCGTCAGCGTCGGCTGGACGATGCCGTTTTTCGGTCTCTCGCTTACGAACTTGCTGGAGCAAGCCCGCCCGGCCGGCGAAATCGGCACCGGCGTTTTGCTCCCCGCCTTGTCGTATCCGGCGGAATACTTGAGTCACGCCCCCTCGGTGCATCTCATCGCTACGCTTATCGCATCGGCCACGGCCGCCGGCGGCTTTTTGCTCGCCACGCTCTTCTACGGCGTGCACAAGCTCGACGCGGCCGACGTCAAACGGCAATTCAACCCGATCTACTACTTCCTCGTGCACAAGTGGTACTTCGACGAGCTCTACAACTTCATCTTCATCAAGCCGTTGTTCTTCGTTTCGTCGATCATCTCCAAGATCGACAAGAATCTGATCGACGTCTTTATCGACAAGCTTGCCGTGGGCGTGAAAGCCCTTTCGCGAGTCGACGACGCCATCGACCGCTACGTGGTCGACGGATTCGTCAACGTCATCGGCAACTGGACCTACTCGGCCGGCCGCTCCCTCAAGGCGGTGCAAACCGGCAAGCTCCGCCAATACGTGATGTTCATCGTCGTCGGCACCGTGGCGCTCACCGTCATCATGCAATGGGCTCTGGCCGCCGAATGAACTCGTTCGCACCGCAAGTTCGCTAATTCACGCGTCGCCGCACGACGCTCGTACGACTCAAAGTAATTACCCAACCCGAAGAAGTTCGTTATGCAATCCGACGTCGCTTTCCTAAGCCTCACGGTGTTTCTGCCCGCTCTCGGGGCGCTGTTGTTGGCGTTCTTCCCGAAAGACAAGCCCGACGCCATTAAGCTCGCGTCGTTGGCGATCACGGTCGCCGTGTTCGCGATGACCGTGTCGATGCTCATGGGGGGCGACTCGGCGCGCTTCAAGGCCGGTGAGGCGGCGCTGCAGAGCGCGTTCTCGGTCGATTGGATTCCGTCGTTCAACATTTACTACTTCATGGGCCTCGACGGCATCAGCCTGCCGCTGGTCGTCCTCACGTCGTTCACCAGCATGGTGGCGATGGGGGCCAGCTGGCCGATTCAAAAGCATGTGAAGGCCTACTGCATTCTGTTTCTTCTTCTGGAAACCGGCATGCTGGGCGTGTTCCTGGCGCTCGACTTCTTCCTGTTCTACGTGTTCTGGGAAGTCATGCTGCTGCCGATGTACTTCCTCATCGGCGTTTGGGGCGGTCCGCGGCGCGAATACGCGGCGATCAAGTTCTTCCTCTACACGTTGCTCGGCAGCGTGTTGATGCTCATCGCCATCCTGATGCTCTACTTCAATAGCGACGTGCGCAAGCTCACGCCCGCTCAATTGGAGACGGCCCGCATCGTGTTGCCGGGCGATGCGAAGTCGGTCGATGCAATTAAGTCGGAAAAGAACGCGGTCCACACGTTCAACATCATGGCCCTGCAATCGCTCGGCCAAACCACGGATCAGTTCGACCGTGAGATCCTCTTCGGCAAGTCGATCCAATGGTGGTCGTTCGTGCTGCTCTTCATCGGCTTCGCCGTAAAGGTGCCGAGCGTGCCGGTCCACACCTGGTTGCCCGACGCGCACGTGGAAGCCCCGACGCCGATCTCCATGATCCTCGCCGGCGTGCTGCTGAAGATGGGCGGCTACGGCATCATTCGCATCTGTTATCCGATCTGCCCGGACGCCGGCTACGATCTCGCATGGTTTGTCTGCACTCTCGGCGTCGTCAGCATGGTCTATGGCGCCTTTGCCGCCTTGGCTCAGAAAGACTTCAAGCGTCTCGTGGCCTACAGCTCCGTCAGCCACATGGGCTACGTGGTGCTCGGCATCGGCGTTTGGAGCATGTCGGCGGGCAACGGCTACAACGCCGCCTACATGGCCCAAGGTTGGAACGGCGCGATGTTCCAAATGATCGCCCACGGCATCAGCTCGGCCGGCATGTTCTTTATGGTCGGCGTTGTTTATGACCGCGTCCATCATCGCAACCTCGACGAATTCGGCGGCCTCTTCGCTCGCATGCCGGTCTATAGCGGTTTGGCGTACGTCGTGTTCTTCGCGGGTCTCGGTTTGCCCGGCCTTTGCGGATTCATCGGCGAAGTCTTCGTCACCCTCAGCGTTTGGAACTACAGCAAGACGCTCGCGGTGATTTCGGCGGCCGTCGTGGTGCTCACCGCGGCGTATATCTTGTGGACGTTGCAACGCGTTTATCTCGGCCCCGAATACAAAGGCCCGCACGGCGACCACCTGCACGACATGGATCTACGCGAGAAGTTCATTGCCGCGCCGCTCGTGGCGTTTGCCATCCTCTTCGGCGTGAACCCGAACCTGATTTTCAAGTACATGGAACCGACGGTGACTCAAAGCGTCGAACAGCTGGCAACGTGGACCGAAAACGTGAAGGAGCCGCGTTTGGAAGCGGCTCGGGCCAAGGAGGCCAAGGAAGCCGAAGCCGCGGCGAAGCACGCCGCCGCCGCGATTGTTCCTGCTGACGCGGCTCCCGTCGAGGGGCGACAAGTCCGCCCGGCGGCCGATCACGTTTCCGCTCGTTAGCTCGTTCGGTAGTCTTTCGCCCCGGTCAACACATAGAACTCAGCCTGCAACGAAACTCCCGGTAACGATGAATTTCTACCAGCTCATCGAACGCTTCCGCACTGATACGCTCGACGTATCGCTGCCGGCGTTCGCCCCCGAATTGGCGATCTGCGCGACGATCGTCGCCATGCTCTTGGTCCGCATGCCGGGCTTCGGGCGGAAGATTAATTCGTTCTGCATCGCGCTGCCCGGCGCCGTCGCGGCCCTCTGGCTAGCCGCGCCGTGGCACTATTTGGGCGGCGATGTCGAACTGCACAGCACGCCGATTTTCGACGGCCTCCTCGTCTTCGATACCTTCACGATCTATTTCCGAAGCGTGTTGATGCTGTTTGCGGTGTTGTTTCTCATCTTCACCACGCTCTCCGGCATTCCCGACCGCGAAGATAGCCCCGACTTCTATACGCTCGTGCTGGGCGGCTTGCTCGGCATGTGCATCATGGCTTCGGCCAACCACATGCTCACGGTGTTCCTCGGCGTCGAAATGGCGAGCGTGCCGTCGTATGCCCTGGCGGGCATCTTGAAAGGCCGCCGCACGGCCGGTGAAGCGGCGCTGAAGTACGCCGTCTACGGAGCCGGTGCCGCGGGCGTCATGCTCTACGGCATCAGTTTGCTCGCCGGAGCTCTCGGCTCGGCGCACATTCCGACCATGGCCGCGCAGCTGGCCTCGCTCTCGCCGGAAGCGTTTGCCGATCGGCAAATGGTGCTGATGACCGGAGCCCTCATGGTCTCCGTCGGTTTGGCTTTCAAGCTCTCTGCCGTACCGTTCCACTTCTGGGCGCCCGACGTTTTTGAAGGGGCCTGTGCGGAAGTGAACGCGTTTCTCTCCGTCGCTTCCAAGGCGGGAGCCATGGCGCTGTTGGTTCGCGTCGCGCTCGGTTTCTCACATGCTCCGGCCCCGGCGCATGGCGAACCGCCAATTCCGCTGCACACACACGCGGTCGTTGCCGAGTCGACGCCGTTTCAACTCACGGCCATGCAAAAGGCCCCCACGGTCGTCTCCCCCGACGACGACGAACCGGCCCACGCGCATCACGAGCACGACGGTCACGACCACGCTCCCGGCGAGTTGGACCACGGCCACGCAGCCCACAGTATCGCCGCCGGCACCGACAACCTAACGAAGGCCCGCAAGTTTATTGCCGGCCTCATCGCTTTGCTCGCCGCCGTTACCTGCACGTTCGGCAACTTGGCCGCCTACGGGCAGACGAACATCAAGCGGCTCTTGGCGTACTCCACCATCGCCCACGCAGGCTACATGATGATGCCGGTCGCGGCCGCCGTGGCGATGTCGGGCTCCGACACCGCCGGTTCCCACGAGGCGATCGCCGCGGTTTGCTTTTACGTCGGCACGTATCTCTTCATGAACCTGTCTGCATTTGCAATCATCGCCTTCCTTCGCAACACGATCCGCAGCGAAGAAATCGCCGATTACGCGGGCCTGATTAAGAGTTCGCCCGGCTTGGTGATTTGCATGGCCACGGTGCTCGTAAGCCTCGTCGGTCTGCCGCCGCTGGCAGGCTTTGCTGCGAAGTTCTTCGCGTTCGGGGCGCTCGTCAAAGCGGAAATGTTCGCGCTACTCGTCATCGGCGGCCTGAATACGGCAATCAGCCTGTTCTATTATCTCCGTGTCGTGAAGGCGATGACCATCGATCCGGAACCGGCCCATCGTACGCCCGTGGCGTTCTCGATGATCTCCGTCGAAGGCGTTTACGTGGTGTTGATGACGCTCCCCGTGTTGCTCCTCGGTATTTGGTTCAATACGTTGCTTCGTTGGGCCCAGGCGGCCGCCGGCGGGCTTCTCTAATAGCTTTTTGCTCCTTCGTCGTGTTTCTTTAGGGCTGCGAGCGCTTTTATGGCGGACGTCGTTTCTCATCTCAATCGGCTGTTGGCGATCCACTACCGCTCGTTGCCGATGTACTTGGCCGATGCCGGCATGTGGCGCAGCTCGACTCCGCAAGACGACGAGTTGGCGAAGGCCCTGAAGCATTTGGTTTCCGACTACAAGGCCACGTGCAGCCGCATTGCGACGGCCATTCTCGATCGGGCCGGCGCGGTTGAGCACACGTCGTATTCGATGGAGTTCACCGACACGAACTTCCTCTCGCTCGACTACATGTTGGTCGAAATCATCGAACTGCTGAAACGCGACATGGACGAAATGCGCCGCATCGTCCTCGCGCTCGGCGACGATGCCGAGGCCAAAGCCCTGGCCCAAGAGGCGCTCGGCGCCGCCAAGGCGCATTTGGAAATTCTGACGGCGCTCGCCGCGAAGCAGCCCGCTTAGGTTTTAGGGCCGGCTGCCGGTTTGTCCCGCGGTGACTCGTTCTCATGATCGACACGCACTGCCATCTCGATCAGGACGAGTTTCAGGCCGATCTCGATGAGGTGGTCGCGCGAGCCGTGGCCGCGGGGGTAGAATCGCTCGTTTGCGTCGCCGTCACGGCGTCGAGCAGCGAAAACATCGTTCGCAACATCGCATCGCGACCCGGTTGCTTTGCGGCGGTCGGCATCCATCCCAACTACACGCACGAAGCGAAGCCCGGTGATTGGGCTCGAGTCGAGGCGTTAGTCGACGCGCCGTGCGTCGTCGCGCTCGGCGAGACGGGCCTCGATCGTCATTGGAACTACGCCCCCTTCGAACTCCAGCAGGATTACTTCGCCCGTCACCTCGAACTCTCGCGCCGCACCGGTCTGCCGTTCATCGTACACCTGCGCGATTGCGAAGCCGACGTCATGGCGATGCTGGAAGACGCCGCGAAGCACGGCCCCCTGACGGGCGTGATGCATTCGTTTACGTGTAGTCCCGAAACGGCGGCACGCTGCGTCGAACTGGGGCTCTACATCAGCTTTGCGGGCATGGCGACGTTCAAGAAATCGGACGACATCCGCCGCACGGCCGCGAGCGTCCCCGACGATCGCATTCTCATCGAGACGGACAGCCCGTACCTTTCGCCGCAACCGCTGCGCGGCAAACGGAACGAACCGGCGAACATTGTGCACACCGCGAAAGTTCTCGCCGATGTTCGAGGAACGCCGCTCGAACAGTTTGCGGCGCAAACGACGGCAAACGCTCGTCGACTGTTTTCACGGATGACCTAGCACCCGCTGCCTTCATTGCACGCCAGCTACGCCGTCGCCGGTTCGCTACGCTCGCGAATGGCTTCCTGCAATTCTTCTTCGTACGAGAGCGGATGCGGCAACCGCGAGAACCAGCGCAGAATAGCGCCGGCGATGATGATTCCCGTGGCGACGATAAACGGGTGATAGCCGGTCACTGAGTCTTTCTCCGGTGAAAGTTCGGCTACCCATTCCCAGCGAGGATAGCGCACGATTTTCTCGGCTACCCAGCCTCCGAGGAAGAGCACCAGGCCGTTGTGAGTCATGTGAAAGAACATGCCGGTGAAAATGCTGCCGGATTGCACGGCGAGATAACCGAGCAGCAGTCCGAGGATGCTCGCGGAGATCGCTTGTTGCACCGCCATGCCGTGGCTCGCGCCGAAGAACAAGGCGGAGAAAATGATCGCGCGCCAAGTGTTGCCGAGTTTGCGAAAGCCGGAGAGGATGAAGCCGCGAAACGCGAGTTCCTCGCAAACGGCCGGAGTGACCGCCATCACGGCGAACAAAATCCAAGGGGTCCAATCCGACGGATACTGCATGAACTCGACCATGTGCTTCAAGCTTTCAAGCACTTGCGGGTTCGGCGGATAGAGCAGGTTCAGCAGCTTGAGCAAGAGCAGCGCCGTGGGATGCAGTGCAAACGCCAACACGATCGCCGCAGGCACTGCGAGCAGCTTCGGCGGCACGAGTAACAACGTCTGACGGACGCTACGGGCCGTAATGAGCGTCATCATCATCGTCGGCATGAAGACGACGACCAATTGCGTGGTGACGACCGCCTTGACGAAGCCGAAGAAGCTGGGCTCCATCTGCAGCGAGAAGTTCATGAAGAAATAGATTGTGAGAATCAGCACGCCGCAAAAAACGGAGCCGGCGACGCTCGGCGTGTCTTCTCGGTCGCGCAGCAAATGGCGGAACCAAGTTCCTAAGCCGCCGCGTTCGCTTTCGCGGAAAAGCACGTTCTCCGAATTAAATTGATCGACGGCCCAACGAATGGCCAGCAAGCAGCAAGCGCCCGTCACGGCGGCTACCGGAAGAATGTATCGCAGCACTTCCCAGTATTGCCCTTCGAGCATGAGCTTCAGCAGCAAGACCACGCCGCTTACCGGAATCAGGCTCATCCCCAAATTCAATTCGATGCCCGGGGCCATCGGCAGGATCACGAGCGGCATCGTCACCAGCACGAGCGGCATCAAATAATACTGCCCTTCCTTGGTGCTTCGCGCGATCGAAGCCAGCGCGATACACAAGGCGCTAAACATCGCCGACATCGGCAGCAGCGCGAGGAACAGCCAGATCGGCGCCAGGGGCGGCGGCGCTCCGAAGCCGCTTCCCATCTTGTCGATGGCGCTCAACGCAAAGGTGCCCGTGATGCCCATGCTCAAGATATTCAGCACGGCCGTGACCACGCTGAAGAGCATCACCGTCAGGAGCTTGCCCCAGACGATCTCGCCGCGCTCGGCGGGGCTGCTCAACAGCGTTTCGAGCGTACCTCGCTCTTTTTCGCCGGCGCACAAATCGATGGCCGGATAGAAAGCGCCGGTGAGCGCCCAAATCAACAGTAGAAACGGCAGGATCTTGCTCCAGATGGCCGCTTCGCGCTGACTCTTCTCGGCAAAATCGTCGTTGAGATACTCAAACGGTCGGGCCGTCGTCGCCGGCAGATTGCGACTCGCCAGATTCTTCAAGCCGATGTCGTTGCTCCACTTGTCGAGCACGTCGCGCAGACGACGATAGGCAAGTTGCGACTTTTCCTTCGCCGTATTGAAGAAAACTTTCGGACTCGGAACCGTGGGCTGAGCTTTCTCGTTCCGTTCTTGCGAGTTCGATTCGTCGAGCAGCCGCAGTTGCTTACGGAACTCGATCAGTTTTTCGTTGAAGTCCGGCGGGAAGTAGACGACTGCCTCGAACGCTCCGTCTTGCACGAGTTTTTCCGCCTCGGCTCGTACTTGCTCCGGATCGGCGTCCGTAGCGCGGAGTTCAAGCTGCAGCAGTCGTACCTGCCCGACCTCGGTAAAGAGTTCGTCGGCAAAGTGTTGCGTTCCGTCAGCGTCGCTACGTACGAGCTTCGGGAAGTCCGGCGGCTCTTTGAAGCCGACGAGCAGCACCTTCGTCGGCTGCTCGCGCACAAATTGCGTGACCTGCATCAGGCTCATTCCCAAGAGCGGGTAGAGCATGAGCGGCAACACGAAAATCATAAACAGCGTCCGCCGGTCGCGCATTTGGTCGCGCACTTCGCGGACGAGGATTCGGCGAACGTTGGACCAGGTCATGATTTCACGCTCGCCTGAATGTCTTGAACGGCGGCGGCTGCGTCGTCGGCGGCATTGCCGGCCTCGGCGCGGGCACGTTCGTGATCGGAGATCAGGCGGAAGAATAGTTCTTCCAGGTCGTTTTCGCGATGCTTGTCGCGCAGTTCTTCCAGCGTTCCTTCGGCCAAGATGAGGCCGCGGTACATGATGGCCAGACGGTTACAGAGTTTCTCCGCCTCGCGCATGATGTGCGTACTGAACACCACGCACTTACCTTGATCGCGCAACTCGGCGACGGTATTTAACAGCGCACGCGCCACTAGGACGTCGAGCCCGGAGGTCGCTTCGTCGAAGATCAGGATCGGCGGATTATGCACCAAGGCACGGGCGATGGAGACCTTTTGTTTCATGCCGGTCGACATCTTCGCCCCGAGTTGGTCGCGAATGTCGTTCATCTTCAGCCGCGTGAAAAGGTCTTCCATCCGCGTGCGGAGCAGTTCGTCGCTCAAGCCGTAGAGCTTGCCGAAGAATTCCACCATTTCCCAGGCCGTCATCCGATCGTAGACGCCGGTGTTGGCCGACATGAAGCCGATCTGGTGCCGCACTTGCGAGGCTTGCGTGAGGACGTCGAAGCCGTTGACCGTGGCCGTTCCCGCGGTCGGGCGGAGCACGGTGCTAATGATGCGCAGCGCCGTGGTTTTGCCCGCGCCGTTCGGACCGAGCAGGCCGTAGATCTCGCCGGGAAACGCGTCGAAAGAGATGCCGGCCAGCGCGGCAAATTTGCCCCGCTTTAAGTCGGCATACTCTTTGGCGAGACCGCGAACGTGAATCATCGACGGGCCGTACTCCGTGAGGCCGCTGATTCACACGGCCGGCGTCAGAAGGGCGCCGGTCGCAGGAGACAGTCGGACGGTGCTACGTATGAGGATCAGACGGGCGCTCGTAGACGCACGAAGCCCATGTGAGTGTAGCTTATTTCGTCACACTTACCCTGCCGCGCCTACCGGTTCGCCGGGCGTGTCGATTAGTTCGTACGCGACGTTTCGGCGGCGTGGTTCAAAACCGATCTCTCGAATGGCGTCTTTGATTTGCGTGAGCGTCAGATGGTGAACGGTGCCGGCCGAGGCCACGACGTTTTCCTCGATCATCAGGCTCCCCATGTCGTTTGCGCCGTAGAGCAACGCCAATTGCCCGACTTTCAGCCCTTGCGTCACCCAGCTCGATTGGATGTTCGGGAAGTTGTCGAGATAGAGCCGTGCGACGGCCTGCGTCTTCAAATATTCGAAAGCGCCTCGCTTCGGAACGTCGGCAAGATCGGTGTTTTCCGGTTGAAACGTCCAGCAGATAAAGGCCGTAAAACCGGACGTCTCGTCCTGCAATTGGCGCAATCGTTCGAGGTGTTCGATCCGTTCGGCGAGCGTTTCCACGTGGCCGAACATCATCGTGGCGGAGCCGATGCCGCCGAGTTCGTGCCACACGCGACAGACCTCGAGCCATTCGTTCGTGAGCGCCTTACCTCGCGTAATTTCCTTGCGCACGCGATCGACGAGAATCTCGCCGCCGCCGCCGGGCAAGCTGCCGAGCCCCGCCGCTTTGAGTCGTTCTAGAATCGTGCGCAGCGGCAACTTCGAAAGTTTGTGCAGCGCGTAGATTTCCGGCGGCGAAAAAGCGTGCAGATTCACCTGCGGAAAACGTTCCTTAAGGCTGCGCAGCAAATCCTCGTACCACTCGAGCGGCAGCTCGGGGTTCATGCCCCCTTGCATCAAGATCTGGTCGCCGCCGAGCGCAATAGTCTCTTCGATCTTCTGGTAGATCGTTTCCTTGTCGAGCACGTAGCCTTCATGGCTCTTCGGCTTGCGATAGAAGGCGCAGAAGTCGCAAACGGCGCTGCAGACGTTCGTGTAGTTGACGTTGCGGTCGATGTTGTAGGTGCGGTAGCTCTCGGGATGGAGTCGGCGCGTGACGAGATCCGCCGCGCGGCCGATGGCCGTGAGGTCGTGGCTTTCCAACAGCGACACGCCTTCTTCGGGGGTCAGACGCTCGCCGGCGACGGCTTTAGCTAGAACCTTCGAGATGGAGGCTACCAACATCGACTCCCGGCGGAGCAAGATTCATTTGCTGCGCCAATTGGTGAAACATCGCGAGCCCGCTTCGTTCGCGCGGCCCGAGATAAAAATAAAGGTTGTCTCGCAAATAGGCGAGGCATTCCGGCTGCGTCAATCCTAAGAGCGGCGCTTCGCGCTCGGCGATCTGCGGCAGGGCGGCCACTCCGGCATCGCGCGACTGCTCCAAGGCGTGATCGATGCCGCAGAGGTCGGTCCCCGCTCGAGCCGTCCACATGGCAAACACAAACGGTCGCTCGGCCCACCGGCACCACTCGTCACCGAGATCCCATACCTCGGCAAACTTTCCGATGGGGGAGTGGATCGCTCGGTCGCCGATCAGGAGCACGGCGTCGGCTTTCGTATCGGCCAGCGTATGGTCGACCGGTAGCGGTTCCAATTGCGGCTCGATGCCGAAGCGTTGCTTGAGGAGCACGCGCGTGAGGGCCACGCTGGTGCGCGAGCCTTCGTCGAGCGCCAGGCTGCGAATCTCGGCGGCGGGAACGCGACTAAAGAGTTTGACCGAAAGCACCGGTCCGCGACAGGCGATGCAGGCGTTGGAGACGATCGTGTATGCAGGGTCCTGAAAAAACTCGATCGACGGAATCAGGGCGACGTCGAGTTCGCCGCGCGCCAGGGCGTCGGCCAGTCGGCTCGGGTAGTCGAGAATGAGTCGTGCGTGCGGCGCCAGCCGTTGAAAATCGTGAATCAACGGCTTCGTATTCAGATAGCTCACCGCTCCGACGCGGATAGGGCGATCTATGGTCATGGCGAGTGTGCCGGCAAAGGGTGCGCTGATTGTGAATCCTTTCACAAGCCATTATAGAGGCCCGGCTCGTCGCGGAAACCCCCGGCAGACGCGGTCGGAGCCGTGAAAAGCGGTGAATGCTGCGGAAAGTACGCCGGTAGCACGTGCAGGCGACGGTAACTGAGCTTGCCGGAACTTCCGGTGCAGAGCAAGATACCGGCGCATCAAGGCCCCCGACGACGTTCTCTTCGTCGGGAGCGTCGCACACGTCACGGCAAGGAATCGCCGCAAAGGAGCTCGGGATGTTGGCTCGCGCTGGAACGATCTGTTTGATTATCGGTTCGTTGTCGCTCCTAAGTGGTTGCAGCAAGGAGTCGACGCCCGACACCGCCTCGGCAACGCCGGCCGCCGGCAGCGTTACTTCGCCGGCGTCGCCTGGCGCGCCGTCGACCGCCGCTTTGCCGCGACCGCGCCCGGCCGCCACGGCGGAACTGCCCGACCCGGTCATCACCATGCACACTTCGCTGGGCGACATCGTCATCAAGCTCAATCAGAAGCGCGCGCCGCGCACGGTGTCGAACTTCGTCGACTACGCACTGACGCGCCATTACGACGGTACGATCTTCCACCAGATCGATACCGGATACGTGTTGCTCGGCGGTAGCTACAACGAAAAGCTGCAAACGAAGCCGGTGCGCTATCCGATCGTCAACGAATCGAACAACGGTTTGAAGAACGTGCGCGGCACGATCGCCATGGCCCGTAACGCCGCCGACCCGAACAGTGCCACTTCGCAGTTCTTCTTCAATTTGGCCGACAACCCGGCGCTTGATCGCAAGGGAGATCGTCCGGAAGACGCGGGCTATTGCGTCTTCGGCGAAGTGGTTCAAGGGCTCGACGTCCTGGAAAAGATCTCGCAGGTACGCACCGCCTCGGTGAAGGGGTTCGACAAGTTGCCGACGCAGACCGTCAAGTTGAATGCGGTAGGCGTCGTGCGGTAGATTACGGCGATCGTAGCGAGATGAGTTTAGCGCGACGGCTTCGTCGTCGAACCGGCGGCCGCGGCCTTGTGAAGCTTGGCGAGCGCGTCGATAAGTTCGGCCTCGGTGTAGATGCGGCCCGTCGCCTTCTCGAAGTTGCCCCCTTTCGGCGTTTCGCTCAACATGCGACCGAGTTCATGGCCCCCCGGAGCCTTGGCCATGTATTCGATCAGCTTCCAACCGTCGGGCCCGCGCACAAGGCGCTCGATGGTGCTGCGCCCTTGCGGCATCTTTGAGAGCCGATCAAGTTGGTCGTAACCGAGCTGATATTGGGCGATATGGCGTGAGAACACGCGGCCTGATTTCGACGTGAGTTGCTTCGCCAGAAACGAGCGATCTTCGACGCCTCGCTCGACGAGTTCGTCGTGCTGCTTCGTCGTCAGGCGCCAACCGGTTTGTTTGGCGGCGGCTTCGAGTGCGCCTTCGATCTCTAAACGCGTGATCAGATCGCCGGCGTGATATTCTTGCGTGCGAGCCAATTGCTTCGACACGGCCGCGGCGACGTCCTTCATCGCCGGGAGCGGAGCGGCACGCTCGGCGGCGGTGACGCTGCTGTCATTGCCGCCGGCGAGAAACGACGCGGACATGATCGCGGCGACGAACATGCGAGGAGAAAGCGTGAAGTTCATCGTCGGGATACTCACGGATCGTCCGGAAACCGGAATGGGCCCAATGTGCCGCAGCTACGAAGCTATTCATCGACCGAACGTGCCGGCCTACGAAAAAGATACCTTGCAATTCGCCGGCGGCATTCGCTCGATCGGAGGCTTTTCACCGCCCACGGCCGTCTGCTAGGCGATTCCCGGCATATTGGCGTTCTGCCTCGCGTGCGGTAGCCTGAAGAACTCCCCCGCGTGCAGCCCCGCTTCCCTCCAGGCGTTCCCATGTCGATTTCCGTAGTTGCCGTCGATCGTCCGGAACTGCCGCCGTTTGCGATGCCGGATCGATTTCGCACGGAAGTGGCTTACTTCATGAGCTTACCGTGCGGGGAAGAGACCGATCTGCCGGCGGGCGAATATCGGATCCACGCCGCAGACATCACAACTTGGTTAGACGACGGCGTCTTCCGGCTCGTCTCCCCATTGGATAGCGGAAGCCAAGCGGAGATCGAGTTGTCGGAAGAGCAAGAAGCTTGGCTGGAGTGGATGGCCGACAACCAAATTGAGCGGATTCGAATCGTCACGGGCGGCTGATTTCTCGTCAGACCTGCCGACTGTATCGATCGTGCCGCGGGCGAGCGCCTAGATTTTTCCGGTCAATTCTTGCCGCATGCGAACCAACGCGCTCCGATCGGCTCTTACTGGAAGCGTGTTGGCATTCTGATTGCAGAGAACGTCGAACCCCTACCACGCCGGTTGCCTTTTCGCCGCGACATTCGGTCGCGGTTAGCCGCCGGTGAGGAACGTTAAATTTCACTTAACAGGGGCGGATTTGGTTGAAAACGGATGGAAGGAATGAGTACGATAAGAAGCGTTTCCCACAGGATTTTGTCCGCGGAAGGAGCTACCGCAATGCCTCAAGCCAAACCTTATTACGTGCAAGAATGTCCTACGTGCGGGCGCAAGCTCAACGTGCGCGTGGAATATCTCGGTAAGAAGGTTGTTTGCCAACATTGCCGTGCGCCGTTCGTCGCTTGGGATAGTGATGGGGCTCCGACGATTAGCGCCGCTGCGCCGCTGGAGAACACTTCACTCTCCGGAACGCGTCTTCTCGATCGGGCGCAAGAGTTGATTGAGCAGGCCGAGGCGCGGATCGCTGAATCACGCATCATTCGGGCCAAGATGGAATCCGTGGATACGGTCGGCGTGATGACGTCACGCTAGTCGAGCGATTGGCACAAGAGATTTTCAAGGGCGAGTGGCTCATTCCACTCGCCCTTTTTTCGTTTGCGTACTTGGCTGGGTGGCTGTGGCAGAGCGTAGAGATGCCCCAGTGAATCTCGATACGCAATCAAACTGGTGCATCACTGTGTTCTGCCCCAGCCACCCGTCGTTCGCGCGCCACGAGATTAGGCGTCGTACTTCACGCCGCAGAGTCGACCGAAATCGGCAAAGAACTCCGGATACGTTTTGTGCGTGCAGCGCGGATCGAGAATTTCGACGCCGGGCACTTTGAGTCCGACGAGCGCGAAGCTCATGGCCATACGATGGTCGTCGTAGGTCGCGATCTTTGCTCCGTGCATTTGCTTGGGAGGGGTGATGCGCAGGCCGTCGTCGAATTCTTCGACCGTAGCGCCGAGCTTGCGCAGCTCGACCGCCACGGCGCGGATTCGGTCGGTTTCTTTGTGACGAATGTGGGCCACGCCGCGAACCGTCGTGGGCCCTTCGGCGAATAAGGCGACGGGGGCCAATGTTTGCACGGTATCACTAATCGCGTTCATGTCGACCTCGACGCCGCGGAGCTTGCCGCCGGTGACGGCGATGCCTTCGCCTGTTTGCTCCACTTGGCAGCCCATTCGCTCGAGCACTTCGACGAACTTCACGTCCCCTTGCAGCGCATCGAGCGTGAGTCCTTCCACTTCGACGCGCCCGCCGGTGATGGCCGCCGCCGCGAAGTAGTAACTCGCAGCGGAAGCGTCGGGTTCGATGTCGTAACGGCGGCCGTGGTACTTGCCCTGCGGCACCTCGAAGCGCCGCAGATCTTCGACCGGACAAGCGACCCCGAACGCGCGCATGACGTCGAGCGTCATCGTGATATAGGGTTGGGAAACGAGCGCATCGGGGACGACGAGCGTGAGCGGCGAACGGGCATAGGGCGCGGCCATCAATAAGCCGCTGAGAAACTGGCTCGACTTGCCGCTGCGCACCTCGGCCGTGCCGCCGTTGAGTCCGCGCGCATCGACGACCACGGGCGGACAGCCGTTGCCGGTTTCGTCGCGTACTTGCACGTGGAGCGACTTCAGCGCCGAGAGCAGGTCTTCGATCGGACGCTCGTGCATGCGCGCAGTGCCGTGCAAGCGAAAGCGGCCGTTGCCGACGGCGAGCATCGCGGTGAGAAAGCGGACCGTGGTGCCGCTGTTGCCGATGTAGAGATCGCCGGTACTTTGCGGCAATCGGCCGCTGCAGCCTTCGATGGCAATTGTTCGGCGAGCCTTATCGTGCACCACGTTTAAGCCGAGCGACTTCAGCGCGGCGACCATCACTTGCGTGTCGTCGCTATCGAGAGCGCCGGAGAGGTGCGACGTTCCTTCCGCCAGCGCGGCGCAAACCAGTGCGCGGTTCGTGATGCTCTTCGAGCCGGGAGGACGAATACGGCCGACGATCGGACCGGCAACTTGCTGAATGAGAACGCTTTCGCTCACGGTGTTCCAATCTTCCAAAGGTGCTTCGCGCCGCGAAAGTAGAGGGCGCCGTCGGAGTAGGCGGGAGAAGCCAGCATCTGTTCGCCGAACTCCGTCGTGCTCACAACCTCGCCGCTTTCCGCCCCGGTTTTCACGACGTTGGCGGTGCCGTCTTGGTTGACGAGATACAGGTACTCGCCGACAGCGACCGGCGTCGCCCAATAGGGGCCCTTCGCGCGGAGCTTCCAGAGTACCTTGCCGGTGGTCATGTCGCCGGCCGTTAACACGCCGGCGCGGTTGAGCACGTAAACCTGATTGCCGTGAATCACGGCGCTCGGGCTGCCGGTCGCGAGCCCTTTCTCTTGCCAGAGCTTCTCCCAGTTGGCGCTCCCGGCTCCGGCCCGCAGTGCGGTGATTCCGTCGACCGGAACGAGAACGACGTCGCTCTTGGAAACCGGAGAGCTAATTTCGGCGCACTTCCCTTCGTACGACCAGGCCTGCTCGCCGGTCTTGGGGTTGTGGGCCGTGAGTTTGTCGGGCGATTGCAGCAGCACGAGCGGTTCGCCGCCGGGGGGATGAAAGAGGGTCGGCGAGGTCCAGTTCATGTCGGCCTTGCGCGGGACGCTCCAGAGCGTTTCACCGGTTGTTGCGTCGACGCCCGTTGCGAACGAGTCCCCTTTGCTTTCCACCTGCACGACGACGGCGCCGCCGACCACCAACGGCGACGCGGCCATGCCGACGTCGTTGGCCGCCGCGGGATGCTCAAGCGTGAGCCCTCGATACCATTGCAGATTGCCGTCGAGGTCGAGGCAGATGAGATCGTTCGAGGAAAAGAACGCATAGATGCGCCTGCCGTCGGAGGCCGGCGTGTTGGCGGCGACCGAACTCGTCGGATGGCAGAGGGTCCGGCCGGTCGCCCAGAATTGGCGCTGCCAGAGAAGCTTGCCGTCGGCATTCGCGTAACAAGCGACGTGCAAGCGATCTTGGCGGGCGCCGGTGACGCCGGTCACGTAGATGCGATCGCCGACAATGATCGGACTCGATACGCCTTGAAACGGCAAGTCCGACGACCAGAGCACATTCTTCGCGGCTTGCTCCGCGGTCTTTACCTGAAACTCGGTGGCCGGAACTTTGGCCGCGCCAGTCGAGCCGGTGTTGTCGGAGCCGCGGAATTGCAGCCAGTCGGCCCCGCAACAAACCACGAGTCCGGCGCTGAGCAACGTATATCGAAGAGCATTCATGATCGGCTTACTCGATGTAGGGGAACCGAGGGAAACGAAGCGATTTGTCGTGCGAGGTCTACTTGCCGGCGACGCGATCGGCCGAAAGCACGGCCGTGCCGACGGCATCGCAGACTCGAAGTTGGAAATTCCAATCTTGGGCCCACGATTCGGTTTGCTCGTTCTCGCAAACCTTGACCAGGATGCGGTTCTCGCCGGCCGATAGTTCGGCGCGCGAGATGTACTGGTCGATCTCGAAGCCGGCGTGATACACGCGGCGCGAATCGCAAAGCTTGCCGTTGATCCACACCTTCACGGCGTTGTTGGAGCCGACGCGAATATCGACCGGCCCGGCCTTTGCGGCCCGAAACTCGGCGAAGGCGTACGCTGCGGCGCCCTTACTCTTGCCGAGCGCCGCGTTGAGATCGACGACTCCGTGCTTGTCGGTGGTCGTGTGGTCGATCCAACCGACTTCTTTGCCTTCCTTGCCGGGATACTTCGCCGCGGGATTGATTTCGGTCTCGGGCGGATAAGCGACGTCGAAGCCCTTCTCGCCGGCGTTGTCGAAGGGTCCGATGAGTTTCCATTGCATCACGAAGCCGAAGTGCGAAGGTAGGTCGACCGGTTCGCCGAGCTTCTCGAGTTTCTCCGCCAGAGACTTGATTTGGTCGAGATCGCGGGCCGCTTCGAACGCTTGGCGCTGAAGCTTTTTCGACGCCGCTTCATCCTTCGAGGCCGCGGCTTGCGTGAGCAGTCGCTCGATCGACTCACGACGGAGCTCCGTGCTCGGGTCGTTTAAAAAGCCTGGCATCAAACGATCGGCGGCGGTCGGGTCGAAGCGGGCGAGCACGTCGTACGCTAGGCGGCGAGCGGTCGGTACGTGTTTCGCGTCGGTGACGAACGGTTCTAGTTGTCCGGCAACGTTCTTTTGTTCCTCGGCGGGGACGTGGTCGGCAATGGTCTCGACGGCCGAACGAAGCCAATTGGCCGCGAGCGGCCCGGCGGTGTCGAGGGCTGCAAGAAGCTCCGGCAGGCGCGCCGCGGGTGCCGTGGAAACTGTTTTCCAGGCAGCTTGCGCCTCGCGATGACCTTTGCCTTCCGGCCCTACGGCGAGCAGTACTTCAATTCCCTGGGAAACGTCGTCGGCGGCCTGCGCGGGGGCGCAAGCGAAGGCGGCGAGCAGGCAGAGCCATGTTCCGGATATCAAGCGAGCGCTGCGAATCATACGAGCATCTCTCCGCGCGGAGGAAAGTTCTGTCAGGGACGAGTACCGTGGTCGCCCGACATTCTAGAGGGATTGCCGCCGCGCGTGTAGCGGTCGGTGACCGGCCGGGCGCGAATGCTAAGCCGTTTTACGCTTCGCGTCGCTGCCGATGGAGAACGGCCGCGTCGGCAGATGGATGGTAAATTTACTTCCTTTGCCCAAAGCACTTTCGACCGTCACGCGGCCGCGGTGTGCCAGCACGATGTGCTTGACGATTGCGAGGCCGAGGCCCGTGCCCCCCAATTTGCGACTGCGGGCCTTATCGACGCGATAAAATCGTTCGAAGAGGCGGGCGTGGTGCTCCGGCGCGATGCCGCAACCGCGGTCGATTACGGCGATGCGAACCTCGTCGGGCAGCGTCTCCACCGAGAGCACGACACAGCCGCCGGAGTCGCTGTACTTCACGGCGTTCTCCAACAGGTTGCGAACCGCCTGTTGCAAGAGCAGGGCGTTCACGCGAGCCTGGGCGTCGTCGGCGCACTGAATGTCGAACTTGATGCCGCGCTCGTCGGCTCGCAACAAACAATCGTGCGCGGCACCATAAGCAATTTCTTTCAGACGGGTCGTGGCGAGCACGATGTCCGAAGCTTCCGCCTCCTTTTCGATGCGCGAGAGGCTGAGCAAGTCGTCGATAATGGCGTCGAGCCGATCGGCCTGCCGAGCGACGATGCGCAAGAAACGTTCCGTGTCTTCCGGAGTCGCGCCGTCGAGCACGGTTTCGATGAAGCCCTTGATCGACGTGATCGGGGTCTTCAGTTCGTGCGAGACGTTGGCGGCGAAATCGCGGCGCATGTTCTCCAGGCGTCGAAGCCGGCTTACGTCGTTGAGCACAAACACGGCGCCGAAGCCGAGACCTTGCGTATTGGCCAAGAGCGTGCCGCGCACTTGCAGCACCCGTTCGTCGGCTTGGCGGAAGACGATGTCTTGCTCGAGCGGCTTTTTGGTCGAGAGCAATTGATCGACGAAGCGGAGCAGTTCGGGATTGCGCACAATTTCGTGGAGCGCGCGGCCCATGATTTCAGCAGGGCCGACGCCGAGCAGATTGCCGGCGGAGCGATTGAGGCTAATGACGCGGCGGTCGGCGTCGATCGCCAATACCCCTTCGGCCATGCCGGCAAGCACCGCTTCCTGCTCGTTGTTGATGCGCAACATCCCTTCGATGCGCTCGCCGTGCCGCTCGTTGAGCCGTGCAAAGACGTCGATGAGATCGCTGATTTCCTCGACGTCGACGACCGGCGTCGGGGCATGAGAATCGCCGTCGACTTGCGCCTCTACGGCCGTTTGAAGGCTCTTGAGCGGGTCGGCAATGCGGCGCGAAGCCACGAGCGACGCGGCCGCCGTCGCCGCCGCGGCGACCGCACCGGCCGCAGCCACGGACCACCACCAAGTGCGCGCGAGCGATGCTTGCGCGCCCTCGGAGCCGGCAGCCTCTTGCCGAGCCGAAAGGAGTCTCGCCCCTTGCCAGCCGAGCCCCGCTACGAGCAACAGGACGATGCCGAACATGGCGGGCGCAATGATTTGCAATACTCGGCGACGCGCCACGGCAAAACTTCCTTCGACCTCGCGGACTCAATCTAGATGGGGACGTTCGAGGGCCGTTATCCCTTGAAGCGATAACCGACGCCGCGGACCGTTTCGACAAACGCGCCATGGTCTCCGAGTTTCTTGCGAAGCCCTGCCACCTGCACGTCGACCGATCGCTCCGTTACAGGGTAATCTTCCCCCTTCACGGCGTCGACGATCTGGGCTCGCGAGAACGCCCAACCGGGACGCTGCGCGAGAAATTGCAGTAACCGAAACTCCGTCAGCGTCAGATCCACGGCCTGTCCGGCGACCGTCGTCTCATGTCGCCCCGGGTGAATGACGAACTCGCCGACGGTGATCGGCGTCTCATTGTCCGTGGCCTGCGTCTGGCGTCGTCGGAGCACCGCCTTGATCCGGGCGATCAACACGCGCGGGCTAAACGGCTTGGCCAGATAGTCGTCGGCACCCATTTCGAGGCCGGTCACCATGTCGGCCTCTTCTCCCTTCGCCGTAAGCATGACGACGGGAATATGTTTCGTGCGCGCATCGTTCTTCAACACGCGACACACTTCGAGCCCGTCGACGTTCGGAAGGAGGAGATCGAGCACCATCAAGTCCGGAAGGTCGCTCCGTGCGCGACGTATGGCTTCCTCACCGGTGGAAACTCCCGCACAGCGGTAGCCCTCCTTGGCGAGGTTGTACTTGATGAGTTCGAGCAAATCTTCTTCGTCGTCGACGACGAGAATTCGTTCCTTCGGCATGCAGGCTCCCGCTGGGGCGTTGGAAGGGGAGGTGCGAGGAAGGCCGGACCGCGACCACAATCAGCCGGGCGCCGCTCTCCGCACCGAGCCTACTTGATAGCAGTCGAATGTGAGCAATCGATTAGCATTCGATGAGCTAATGTAGCTTTTTCTCGGGCTTTTTCGCGATTTTATTGCACGAAGCCGGAAACGTTGCCATCGGGCGCAGGGGTTGCGACATTCGCCCTAGCTGTCGCTCGCCGTCGTACTCATGGCGATCTGAAACTTTTCGATCAGCCGGTAGAGGCTGCGGCGGTTTACTCCGAGGGCGCGTGCCGTTCTTGCTTTGTTGCCTCCCTCGCGCTGGAGCACTTCGAGGATATGCGCCCGCTGCACCTTTGCGAGCGTGTCGGCATTTTGCGCGGGGCCGGCTGAATTGCCGCCCGCAACAGCCGCGGCGGCAGTATGCGTCGAAACGAAGTTTCCCCGCGCCGACTCTGCACCGTTCGCTTCCGCTTGGCGCAATTGTAGGAATCGCTGCTGTGCTTTGAAGATACGCCAATCCAGCTCGCCCCAAATCAGCGGCTTGGCGAAACAATCGCTGATCCCTTCCGGGATTGATTCCAGGGCGTTTTCCAACTGCTCTCGCGTGGCCAGGGCCACCACTTGGCAGTTTGGCGACAATGTCCCGGAATCCTTCAGCATTTCTAATTGCTGCGCCGTAGATGCCGCCAAGCGTATGAGCACGATGCTATGGCGACGCTCATCGACCGGAACGGAGACCTCGGCGGCCGATGCGGCACGCTGAACAGTGAATCCACGTCGCATAAATCGACGGGTCACCGTTTCAAGGAAGTCCGCGTCTTCATCGACGACGAGAAGAGTGCAAGGTTGCGGGGGCAAGGGCTGTACCAAGCGTTTAGGTTCTGAGATTACGAAAATGCAAGGAACGCACCCTGCTACTCGTACAAAGGAGGGACTTGGACGCGTCACGATGTCGCACTAACTTATCGTCGATTGCTCTCAGATTTCAAGCAAACCTCCATTAAAAATGGCTAAATCTTTGCCCTCGCAACTCTGGAGGGGGGCTCAATAATAGGAAGTCCACATTCGGACTGCGCTATTCCACGCCATTCAGCTTGCGATCAGGAAGTTCTTTCGGACGTTTGGTTTCGGCGGCCTCGCGCCATGTCGATTTTGCGACGCGTAGAATGGAACAATGCCAACGGATGAATGAAGGCGATTTCGCGAGACATCCCCTCAGCCCTGGCCGACGGACTGGTAGAGTGCTCGTCATATCTCGGCACCTCAAGTGAAGAAAGGGCATCGGACATGCAAGTCAAAAAGGTATTGTTTCCGACCGACTATTCGCACCTCAGCGATTCGGCTTTGCGCTACGCCACGACGCTGGCGCGCGAAGGGAACGGGTCGTTGGTGATCGTGCATGTCGAAGAACCTCCCATCGCTTACGCCGGCGGAGAAATGTATTACGGCATTCCCGACCCCGATCGGGCCGAAGTACGGCGCATGTTGGAGCAAGTGAAACCGACCGATCCCGCCGTGCCGTTCGTTCGTCACTTGGTGATCGGCGACCCGGCCGATGAAATCGTGCGTCTCGCCGAAGAAGAGAACGTCGATCTCATCGTCATGGCCACGCATGGTCGCACCGGCATCGGCCGCATGTTGATGGGAAGCGTCGCCGAAGCGGTCGTGCGTCGCGCCAAGTGCCCGGTGTTCACGCTGAAGCCGACCGACGCTGCGCCGAAATAGACAACCTTCGATACGACGTGCCGCAGCCGCGCTCCGCATTCAATGGCGCGAGCCGTCGGCGAATTGACCCGTTGATTTTAGTCTCGCTATAATTGCGGCGTTTTCCCGACCGCACGCGCGGCCGGATCGCAGTGCTCGACTTCACCTCCTCGAGAATATTCGCATGGCCGCCGGAATTCATAACAACATCACGGAATGCATCGGGAACACTCCGCTGGTGAAATTAGGCCGGATCGCGCAAGGCTCGGAAGCGACGATCGTCGCCAAAGTCGAAAACATGAATCCGCTCTGGAGCGTGAAAGATCGCATCGCCCGGGCCATGATCGACGCCGCCGAACGGGACGGAAAAATCAAAGCCGACACGGTGATCATCGAGCCGACGAGCGGCAACACGGGCATCGGCTTGGCCTACGTTTGCGCGGCGCGCGGCTATCGCTTCATGGCGACGATGCCGGAGAGCATGAGCTTGGAGCGTCGCCGCTTGCTCAAGGCGCTTGGCGCGGAACTGGTGCTCACGCCAGCCGCCGACGGCATGCCCGGCGCCGTGCGCAAGGCGGAAGAGTTGGCGGCGCAGAACCCGAACTACTTCATCCCCCAGCAATTTAAGAACCCGGCGAATCCCGAGATCCATCGCCAGACGACCGCCGAAGAAATCTGGCGGGATACCGACGGCAAGGTCGACATCCTCGTGGCGGGCGTGGGAACGGGGGGCACCATTACCGGCGTGAGCGACGTACTCAAGAAGCGGAAGCCGGGCTTTAAGTCGATCGCCGTCGAGCCGGCCAATAGCCCGGTGATTGCGCAGAAAAAGGCGGGGCAACCGCTCAAGCCGGGGCGCCACACGATCCAAGGGATCGGCGCCGGCTTCATTCCGGACGTGCTCAACGTCGACTTGATCGACGAAGTCATGGCGGTGACCGACGACGACGCGATGGAAACCGCGCGCAACTTGGCCAAGATGGAAGGGCTGATGTGCGGCATCAGTTGCGGCGCGGCAGCTTGGGCGGCGATCCAAGTCGGCAAGCGCCCCGAGAACAAGGGGAAACTAATCGTCGTCATCCTTCCCGACATCGGCGAACGATATCTCTCGACGAAGCTGTTCCCGGAATAGTCGGTAGTGAAGTATACGCGCCCCGTGTGCCGTCCGACGTTGAAGCTCGTCGATTAGGGCTATTGACAACGGCGAGCGTCGAGCCGTCAGGCCGACGTGTCCGGAGATGGCAGCCACACGTCTGCCTGATGGCTCGACGAAGCGCCTATTTTCTTGCAGAGTCCCCTCGCTGGCGCGTCGGGGCTAGTACTCGGTAGCAAAGCCCGTCTCCGTTTCATCTCCCGCATCCCCTTCTCATCCCCCTCATCTCACGTTCTGAGAAAATGTGGGCCGGCCAAAAATCGCCTGGAAATGGGGCCGGCGTTTCGGGGAGAATTCGGCGTGATTTTCTGTTCACGCCTCGTGGGAGCGGCTGGCTATGGCGCTGCGAAATCGACGTAAGTGGTGCGCACTAAATCGGCGCAATGCGCACATCTCGGGTGCCGTTGTGCGCGTCGGCGCGCTTGGAAACAAGGCCGCGCACCAGGGGGCGAACTTAGTGCGCACGGAGCGAAGCAAGCTCCGAGGACTTACGTCGATTGGCGACGCGACAACCGGCGCGATTTGCCGTCCGTGGCGCGTCTTGGCGATCGACGCGCCGTGCGCAGTGCGCGAAACCGATCGAAGTCGCGCAGGGAGCAATTTTCCCATCGGGCGCAGCGCGCAGCAAATGCGCACTGCCGCGCACGAGAATGCGCCAAAATGCGGGCGGCGCGCAGTATCGGACGCGCATTGCGGCAAACAGGCCGTTTTCTGCGGCTTCGGCGCTCGTCGCTTCGCGCCGCCATTTCCCCCAAGTTGCCCGGTTCCTATAATGATGCGGCTTCGTGAAACGACGACCTTCGCGCTGCTCGGATGCTTGCCGGTCGTCGCCATTTGGAATCGCGCCCAAGTTGTCGCACGCCGACCCTATTGCCGAACCGTCCGCCGATTTATCGAATGCCGCGCTCGTTCGGCGGATGCTGGCGCTCGCCTGGAAGTATCGCTTCGGCTGCCTGCAAATTATTGCTTTGCAGGGAGTTCTGTTGGTGCTCAGCGTCGTCGGCCTGACGATGCTCGGTACGGCGATCGACGTGATTCGGCATGCGGCCGTCGCCGGGAGCCCGTCGCCGAACTTCCCCTTCGGCTGGACGCCGCCGTCGGAGTGGACTCCGTATCGCGTCGCGCTGGTTGCCGCCGGCACGGTGCTGGTCGTCGGTTTGGTGCGAGCCCTGTTCAGCTTCTGGCTGGCGATCGTGGTCGCCCGCGTCGTGCAACTCGGCATCGTCGTCGCGCTTCGCTCACTGGTGTACGACAAACTTCAGCGACTCGGCTTCCGCTTTTTCGACCGTCACACGACCGGCTCGATCATCAATCGCGTGACCGGCGACGTACAATCGGTCCGGCTTTTCGTCGACGGCGTCGTGATCCCCGTGATCATGGTGTTGCTGTCTCTCGTGCTCTATTTCGTCTATATGCTTCGGCTGCACGTCGGTCTGACGCTCGCCTGTTTGGCGACGATGCCGGTAACTTGGCTACTCTCGGTCCGCTTCTCGCGCAAGGTCCGGCCGGCTTACGAGCGCAATCGCGATCTTGTCGATCGGATGGTGCTCACGCTCACGGAAAACGTGCGCGGCGTGCATGTGGTGAAAGGCTTCGGGCGCGAGCCGGAGGAAATCGCCAAGTTCGATCAAGCCAGCGGCGCCGTGCGAACGCAACAGCATTGGATTTTCGAGCAAGTCAGTCGCTACACGCCGACCGTCGAAATGCTCTCGTCCCTCAATCAAGCGGTGCTCCTAGGCTACGGCGGCTGGCTCGTCATTCAAGGCGCTTTGCCGCTCGGCGGCGGGCTCATTGTTTTCTCCGGCTTGTTGCAACAATTTTCCTCGCAGGTGACGCGCGTGGCCGGCATCATCAATAGCGTGCAGCAAAGCCTCACCGGCGCCCGACGCGTGTTCGAGATTGTCGACGCGCCGGTTGAGATCAGCTCCCCTGCGTCACCGGTGCGCTTGCCGAAAATCGCCGGCGAACTTGTGTTCGAAAATGTGTCGTTCGGCTACGACCCGACGAAGCCGGTGTTGCGCAACGTCTCGCTGACGATTAAGCCGGGGCAGTGCGTGGCGCTGGTCGGTGCGACGGGAGCGGGCAAGACTTCGCTGCTGAGTTTGATTCCGCGGTTCTACGATCCTACGGCCGGCCGCGTGTTGCTCGACGGCGTCGACCTGCGGCAATTTGAACTCGACGAACTACGACGCAGCATCGGCGTCGTGTTTCAAGAAAGCTTCCTCTTCAGCGACACGATCGCGGCCAACATTGCGTTCGGTCGACCCGACGCGACGCCGGAACAAGTGGAAGCCGCGGCCCGCATCGCTTCGGCCGATGAATTTATCTGCGAGTATCCGCAGGGGTATGAGACGAAGCTGCGTGAAGGAGGCTCGAACCTCTCGGGCGGACAACGGCAGCGGCTCGCCATCGCTCGGGCCCTACTGCTCTCGCCGCCGATTTTGCTGATGGACGATCCGACGGCGGCCGTCGACCCTCGCACGGAGCACGAGATTCTCGATGCGATGCAGAGCGCGATGCAGGGGCGTACGACGATCGTCGTCGCGCATCGGTTGAGTATGTTGCGACGGGCCGACCTCGTGTTGGTGCTCGACGACGGCGAGATCGTCGACCAAGGGACGCACGAAGAACTGATGCATCGGCCCGGCCCGTATCGGAAGGCTGCGCGGATTCAAGTCGACTTCAACGAGCCGGAACCGTTGGAGAGGGCTTCGTAAATGGCGACCTCCGCACGTAAGTCGACAGAGTCGCAAGCCGCAACCGGCACCGCCGGGAAGATGGTGAACGCTTGGCGTGCGCCGACGCACGACGGCGAGCCGAACGAAGCGGCGACGAAGCCGCTGGAGTGGTCGCTCATTGCCTGGATCTACCAGTTCACAAATCCTCACGCTCCGAAGCGCAATCGGTTGTTCGCCTTCGTCGTGCTGCGCTCGATCCAACTGCCGCTCATGGCTTGGACGTTGGGGCGCGTGATCGAAGGGCCGGTGTCGCACGGTTCGGCGACGGGGTTGGCCTGGGGCGTGGCCGGTTATCTGGCGCTGGCGGCGTTCACCAACGGCACGTTGCATTTTCGGCAACGGCTCGCCTTGGAACTCGGCGAGTCGGTGGTGCAGGATTTGCGCAACGCGATTTTCGCGCACCTGCAAGAACTGCGGATGAGCTTCTTCAATCGAACGAAGCTCGGTCGGATTATCAGCCGGACGACGAGCGACGTAGAAGCGGTGCGCGCGGGAATTCAGGACGTGTTCTTCGTGAGCATCGTCGGCTCTGGGCAGATCATCGGCGCGGGGCTGCTCATGGCGCTCTATGATTTGCCGCTGTTCCTGGTCGTGTCGCTGCTCGCGCCCGTACTATGGTGCGTCAATCTTGTGTTCCGCAAGCGGCTCAGCCAGGTGCATCGGGAAGTACACGAAAGCTTCAGCCGGATCACGTCGTCGCTCGCGGAAAGCGTGAACGGCATCGAAGTGACGCAGAGCTTCGTGCGACAAGACGTCAACGCCGAGCGCTTCAGCGACTTGATCGACGACCATTCGCAATACACGCTCAAAGCAGCGCGCACCTCCGGCAGCTTCCTGCCGCTCTTGGAGTTTAACAATCAGATCTTCCTCGCGTTGCTGTTGGCCGTAGGCGGGTATCGCGTGCTCAGCCCCGACATCCAGATGCCGATCGGTTCGCTGATTCAATTTTTCTTCTTGGCGAACATCTTGTTTCAACCGATTCAGGCACTCGGGGAACAATACAACGCCGCGCTCACGGCAATGGCCGGCGCCGAACGGATTCGCGAACTCCTGCAGACGGAGCCCGACTGGCAGGACGCACCCCGGGAGGATTCGGGCATTACTCAAGGCAACGACATCGCGGGACGGGTCCGATTTGAGAACGTCGGCTTCGAATACGATGCAGGCGTGCCGGTACTGCACGAGGTGTCGTTCGCCGCCGAGCCGGGCCAGACGATCGCGCTGGTGGGACACACGGGGAGCGGAAAGACGTCGATTATCAATCTCGTGGCGAAGTTCTACCTGCCGACGGCCGGCCGAGTGTTGATCGACGAAGCCGACATGCGGGCGTTGCCGAACCGGCAGCTGCATAAGCACTTGGGAATCGTGCTTCAACAGAACTTTCTCTTTTCAGGCACGGTGCGCGACAACATTCGGGTCGGTAGGCCGGATGCCGATGAGGTCGCGGTGCGCGACGCCGTGGCGAAGCTCGATTGCCTAGATTTGATCGAAGCGTTGCCTCGAGGCTTTGATACGGAAGTCGGCGAGAACGGGTGCAACCTTTCGCTTGGTCAACGGCAGCTTCTCTGCTTCGCGCGCGCCATGCTAGCCGATCCGCGGATCCTGATTCTTGACGAAGCGACCAGCTCCATCGACATCCTGACGGAAGCTCGGCTGCAACACGCCTTGGCGAAGCTTTTGGCCGGTAGGACGGCGTTTGTGATCGCACATCGACTCAGCACGATCCGCCACGCGGACCTGGTGCTGGTGCTTGCCAATGGCCGGATCGTACAACGGGGAACACATAATCAGCTGGTTTCGCAGCCGGGAACTTACCGTGAGCTTTACGAACAGTTCATCCAAGCCACCGCGGCTTAAGGTACGGTAAGCCGCAACTGTCGTGGAATGCGACGGAACGCGGAGAGCCGGAAAGTGCGAGTAAAACAAATCGCACTGAATTATTTGCCTGTTTCCGCCTTGCAGCGCTACAATGATTTGTGGGATGCTCGGCGGGGCACGTCTCAGTGTCGGCACGATTGCAAAAATGCGGGTGCTATATGTCGCCGTTGTTTTGGGTGATTCCGTTGGTCGTCGTCGCGACGATCGTACTCTACACTTGGTATCTTCGGGCGAGCGGTCCCTCTCGCGAACAGCGTGAGACCGAAGAATTCGAACGCGCCCGGAAGGCCTTTCACCGCGAACGCGAGCGTGCCGAGGCGAAGTTCTTCGAGCTGGCCGCATCAAGCGGTCGCCCCCGCGGCCTACGTTGGAAAGATTGCGAATTCGAAGACGGCGTCGCCTACGCGCGCGACAAGCAGACGGCCGAGTTGCGAGCGCTGGTCGCCGTGACGGTGTCGTTCGAAGCGGTCGAAGGGGGCGGAATGGAAGACGTCGAGGCCGTGAGTAACTTGCGCGCCGCGACGGCCGTATTTCGCTATAGCGAAGGGCATTGGAGCACGGAAGGTCGCGTGATCTTCAACCTGAACCCGACGCAGGCCATTGCCCACTTCCAAGACAGCCTGGTGCTGGTAGGGCAAGAAGTTTAAAGCCTCGGCGAGGCTTCGTTGCGGATTACGCAACACGTCTGACCGTTGCGACGCAGCTCTTCCGCAGAGTCGAATCCGGCGCCGCCTGCCGCGAATCTTGCGCAATGCCGTGCGTCGTCGCACGCCGTGCACGGGCACTCTGAGGGAGACTGTCATCGACCGGCATCGGTGACCACGGTTCTAGTCGATTCCGGCAGTAACGCTTGTAGCGAATCGACGGTCGGTCACTGCTTCATTTGACCGACTTAGCGGGCCTATGTCCCGAACAACCGTCGTCGACAGTCGTGCGCGTCGCTCTCGCCGCGATCTGCAAGCAAGGCAAGGTTTCGCCGGTCGGCATGCGCGCCAAGGCTTGAACATCTCCACCATATTCCTCAATGCTTTAGATTTCTCCGAACTCCCGACGATGACCAACTTGCCCACGCCGCAGAGGCGCCGGCAACAAGCCACCTGTTCCATCCTGTTTCCTGTTGGGAGTTTGTACTGCCATGCGTTCCATCGTTTCCACCCTCGCTGCCGTGTGTTTGTTGGCGGTCGGCGCTTCCTCGTCGGAAGCTGCTTGTTGCCGCAAAGCTTCTTGTTGCAAGCCGGCCTGCAAGCCCGTTTGCTGCCCGAAGCCGAAGTGCTGCAAGCCGAAATGCGACCTGTTCTCGAAGTGCTGCAAGCCGAAGTGCTGCCCGAAGCCCGCTTGCTGCCCGAAGCCGACCTGCTGCAAGAAGAGCTGCTT
>PNKZ01000006.1 GCA_013822735.1 Pirellula sp. | reverse complement strand
ACGGGCAAGGCCGACGCAGCCGTAGCTCTTCTGCGAACGATCCAGGCCTTCGCGCAGCAGCAGTGCCGAAAGAACGACAACGACAGTCGCCCAGTATGGTGATGATCGTCGCAAGATCTTGAAGTAGAAAGACATCGAGCCAACACCAATGTCGAGGATTGGGATATTGGGATAGGATTAGGGAAGAAGGAACGTGCGTTGGAGGAACGAATAAGCGGGAAGAACTCCCTGCTTAGAAATGGGCCGCAACCAAGCCGACTGAAACGGATTTTTCTGCCTAAAGTGCCTCAAAGCTACAATAGTTAGCGTACCGGGGGGTTGCAAGGAAACGCAATGAAATACGGCGTCAAACAGCGGCGGAGGGCCGCGCTCGCGGCAAATCCGGCAGAATCGTTGCGCCGCTACGGCCGGCACTTGCGATCGAGGGGGAGGCAAGGCTAAGGTAAAGCTTGGTCGTGGGGGCGGACATTCTTCGACCGCGCGGCGACGTTTTTGTTGCTCCTTCTACGCCCCAAGACCGAGGGCCGTACGCCGCCGCTATGCCCCCAAATCTTGCCTACCTCGTGATTCGGGAAGGGGCGAAGTGGACCGATGTGTTCCGCTTGGTTCCCGGACAGACGGCTTCCATCGGTCGGGCGCCGAACAACCAAATCGTCATGAAAGACGATCGGTGCAGTCGGAACCACGCCGAGGTCTACCTACGCGATGATCAATGGTACGTTCGCGATCTGGAGAGCCGCAACGGCACGCTCCTCGCCGAAACGCCGATCCGTGGTGAAACACCGCTAACCGCCGGCGACGTCATCCGCATCGGCAATTCGCAGTTGGCGTTCGTAAATGATTTGACGATGGCCTTTCCCGAGTCGGGCAACTCATTGCGCACGATTCCCCTCGTCGGATCCCCGCTGACGGAAGCGGCGTTGGGCGAGAGCGATTCGTCGATGAACCTGCACGAGCCGACGATGATCACGCATCGTCGGATGCAGACGAAGTTTCTTGAGCCCGGCAAAGAAGATCAGGAGAGCATTCCCAAGGTCGGGCGCGCTGCAGCAAAGCTCTGTCGCTTAGCGTTTGAGCTCGCGAAATCGACCGACCCGTATAGTGTGGCGCAGATTTCGCTTGAAGGCTTGTTCGAAGGTGCGGCCGTGGATGCGGGCGCCGTGCTGTTGCTGCGTCGCAATGCGGCCGGAGATTTGCGCGACGCCGATCTCGAGGTCGTGGCGTCGCAGTCGAGCACGAACCTGCCGTATCACCGGATTTCACCGTTCTTGGCGGCGACGGTGTTGCGCGAAGGCGAGGCGGTGCTCGCGCGCAACGTGATCGGCGACAGCACGGTGATGAGCCGCGACAGTCGCGGCGAAATCCAAGCCGTGAGCGTGCTTTGCGCGCCGATTCGTCGCAATGAGAAGATCGTCGGGCTGATCCATTTGTATTCGACGAAGCCGGAGCGAATGCCCGATCCGGACGACCTGGAGTTTACGCTCGCCGTAGCGGATACGGTGGGCGTGGCGCTCCAAAACCTGAAGCGCCGTCAGGAACTCGCTGAGAACCTGAACACGGTCCGTGATGAAAACGTGCAGCTTCGCCAACGGCTGGGCGCCGAAAGCGAAATCGTCGGTACGAGCCGCGCCATGCAAAGGGTTGCGGAAGAAATCAGTCGGGCCGCGCCGAACAACGCCACGGTGTTGATCCGCGGCGAAAGCGGCGTCGGCAAGGAATTGGTAGCCCGAGGGGTGCACTTTTCCAGCCCGCGCCGGAAGGGGCCGTTCGTGTGTTTGAACTGCGCGGCGCTTAGCGAAACGCTGTTGGAAAGCGAACTCTTCGGTCATGAGAAAGGGGCTTTCACCGGAGCCGTCGGCCGCAAGATGGGGAAGTTTGAAGCGGCGAGCCAGGGGACGCTGATGCTCGACGAGATCGGCGAAATGAGTCCCGCGATCCAAGCGAAGTTTCTCCGCGTGCTCGAAGGGCATCCGTTCGAACGCGTCGGCGGCAGCGAGCCTGTGAAGGTCGATGTCCGCGTGATCGCCGCGACGAATCGCGACCTCGAGAAGGCCGTTACGGAAGGGATCTTCCGGCGCGATCTCTATTTCCGCTTGCACGTGTTGGAGATCTTGGTGCCGCCGCTGCGGAAGCGCCCCGAAGACATCGCCGAGTTGGCGTACTACTTCTTCAATCGCTTCACGGGCGAAACGGGCCGCAAGCTCAAAGGCTTCACGCCAAAAGCGATGGAGCAAATGATGCGCTATCGGTGGCCGGGCAACGTGCGCGAGCTAAAGAACGTCGTCGAGCGGGCCATTGTGCTCTCCGAAGGGGAATACATCGGCGAGACCGATTTGTTGCTCTCGAAGTTGCCGACCTCGGGTGATACCGTCGACGTGCCCAACTCGCCAGTCGATTTCAAACCCTGCTCGCTCGCCGAGATGGAGCAGAGGCACATTCAGGCCGTGCTGAAGTCGACCGGCGGAAATAAGAGCCAAGCAGCGGTGATTCTGGGCATCGAGCGGTCGACCCTCGATCGAAAACTACGGCGTTACGGCTCGGCCGACCAGCCGCCGAATCGCGTGAGCTGATCGCGCCGGCGATTGTAACTCCGCGAGGAGCTGCTCCGTTTCGTGTGCGGGTTGTTCCGGTTATGCAAGCTTCCGGGCTCCGTTCGGAACGGTTTCCCACGGCGCGGAATTTCTCGCGCACCATTTGCCGCGTCCTAGAGTTGAGGGTGAATTCCCTACCCTTCCTTTAAGGAACTTAGGCATGGCGACGGCAGTTATGGAGCACGCGGTAGACCGCGCAACCGAAGGACCGCTCTATAAGGCGATCTGCGACGCCGTCAACAATTGCCTCATCATGTGCAACTGTCGCGCGAAATGCGTCGGCATTAGCACGGTTCCCTCGCATGAACCGGGCAACATCACGGGCATGATCGGCGTTCACGGCAAGGTGTCGGGGTTCGTCAACGTAAACATGTCGGAACGCATGGCCATTCACGCGGTCGGCGGTTTGCTGCAAGAGCAGTATCAAACGCTCTCGGCTCAGGTGGTCGACGGCGTGGGCGAGATCACGAACATCATCGTCGGCGGTATTAAGTCGGCGCTCGCCAACTCCAATTGGGCCTTTCCGCATATCACCGTGCCCTCGGTAATCGTCGGCAACGGTTACCGCATGGCTTATGCACGGGGCCTGGAGTTTCTCTGCGTCGTGTTTGAGCACGACGATCCGGAAGCCGTGATGTTTCAGGATCGGATGATGCAGGTCAGCGTCTCGTTGTTGAAGCTGTAGTCGACGCGGGCGACATTCGACGACGTTCTCATTTCGTCGGGCGGCACTCTTTCTTTTGCCGGCGGCGCGCTCCATACTACGCGCTCCCGCCTCGCAAGCTCCCCGCCCCACTTGAGATTCGTCCCATGGCTAAGACGTATCGCGTCGCCGTCATCGGCAGCACCGGCCGCGGCAATTATGGTCACGGCATCGATGCCGTATGGCGCGAAGTACCGGGAATCGAAGTCGTCGCCGTGGCCGACGACAATAAGGCCGCGCTTCCCGCTGCGATGAAGGCGACGGGCGCCGCGCAGAGCTTTGCCGACTATCGCGAGATGCTCGACCGGGTGAAGCCGGAGATCGTCGGCATCGGTCCGCGATGGCTCGATCAACATCGTGAGATGGTCTTAGCCTGTGCCGAGCGCGGCATTCACATGTATATGGAGAAGCCGTTTTGCCGGACCTTGGAAGACGCCGATGCCATGGTCGCGGCTTGCGAGCGGTCGCATGTGAAACTCGCGCTAGCCCATCAAACGCGCTACAGCCCGTTGATCGAGGTCGTGCGAAAGATGATTGTCGACGGCAAACTCGGCCGGGTGTTGGAGCTTCGCGGGCGCGGAAAGGAAGACCGTCGTGGCGGCGGCGAAGATCTGTGGGTGCTCGGCTCGCACATCATGAATCTCATCCGCACGTTCGGCGGCGACATCCGCTGGTGCTTCGCGCAAGTGCGACAGGCCGGCCACAACATCGCCAAAGCCGACGTGACTGAAGGTGCCGAAGGGTTGGGGCCGTTGGCAGGCGACCAAGTGGCGGCGATGTACGGCCTCGACGACGGCGTAACCGCGTATTTCGGCACGCAGCGCAATGCCGGTGGCGGCAAGTCGCGGTTCGCGCTGCAGATTCTCGGCACGGCGGGCATCGTCGAAATCACGAGCGGATATCACCCAACGGTGCACTACCTGCCCGATCCCGCATGGTCGCCGGGGCGTTCCGGGCTGCAATGGCAGCCGGTATCGACGCAAGGGATCGGCAAGCCGGAAACGGCCGCCGATGCCGGATTGCACGGCGGCAATATCGCCGCCGTGAAAGACCTCATCGCGGCCATGGAAGCCGATCGTCAGCCGCTATGTGGCGTATACGACGGCCGCTCCGCGATTGAAATGATCGCCGGTGTCTTTGAGTCGGCCCGAGTCGGCGGCCCCGTGACAATGCCGCTTAAAACTCGGGTCAATCCGTTGACACTGCTCTAACCGCCGAGCATCCAGGCCCAACTATTCCCGGTTCGCCAGTTTCCCCAGGGAGCTTTTCACCCCTTCGCGGAGAAACTTAATGATGTTCGCCGGACTTTGAGCGCCGACGAGCCGCTGCTGTTGCCAGCCCTCGCTGGTGCGGTGGAACATGATGAGCTGCGGGATCGAGCCCCCTTGCATCACTTGCTTGGCGATTTCCTGCTGCTTGTCGGTATCGACGACCGTGAATGCGACTTCCTGGAATACGTCGTCCTGCGAGACTTGAGGGAGTGCGCTGTTCTTCATCACCCGGCATGCACCGCACCATTCGGCGCCGACCAACACCACGAGCGGCTTGCCCGACTTGGCGTTTTCCGCGAATGCTTGGTCATACGTCAACGTCGGGCTTGCCGACAGAACCGCGGTTTGCAACAAAGCCGCCATAGCCATGGAAATCACTGTGCACTACTCCTTGCGATTGAACCTTCTTGGTCGCCGATCCGTCAAAACTCCAGGGCCGATCTCGCGAATCGTGCACCCCGTGGTCGGCTGTGAACCTCAACGAATTGGGCAACGTTAAACTTCGCCCGAGCGTTAAGGGTTCCCCAGTCTACCGATGCGCCGAATCGATTCAACCCGCCAAATATTGCCCTGCTTACTATTCCGATGTCTTTCGGCTAACCCAATTACGCGCGCCGCAAGTCGCACGCTCGTCGAAAAAAGCCTGCGAATGATTCGAAGGTATTTTTCCTTTTGGATTTACGACGAGTACGGATACAATCGGCCCGAAATTGCACGAGCGCCGCGCTGATGGTTTCCCGCCGTCACACAGGCTCGCTCGTCGACGTTCGGCGCGCCCGCCGAGTTCGCCCAACCTTCCACGGCCCCCACAGCATGAAGCTTCGCGTTGGTCTGATCGGTCTCGGCAGTCACTGGGAATCGCGACATCGCCCGGCCTTGCGTGCACTCAGCGACCGTTTCGAGGTCTGTGCGGTTTGCGACCAAGTGGCACTCCGCGCCGAGCAGGCGGCCCGCGAATGGAACGCACAGGCTTGCGACGGCTTTCGCGCCCTGACGCAGCGTTCCGATATCGACGCCGTGCTTATGCTCGCCCCGCAATGGTACGGGTATCTGCCGATCTTGGCGGCCTGCGAAGCCGGTAAGGCGGTCTATTGCGCGAATAGCCTGCAACTCGACCCGGAGCAGGCGCAACTTGTGAAGGCGCGCGTCGATGACGCAGGCATAGCCTTCATGACGGAGTTTCCGCGGCGTCACGCTCCGGCGACGCTCCGGCTAAAAGAGCTAATTGCTACGCGGCTTGGCAAACCTCGCTTACTCTTCTGCCATGCCCGCGTGCCGGCCGAGCAGCAAGCCGGCCGCCCCGGCTGCTATCCGAGTACGACGAACGACCTTATGGAATTGGTCGATTGGTGCCGGTACGTCGTGGGCAGCGAACCGAACAGTGTCGTCGGGGTCCGCCACTTTGCAGCGGGCGACTCCCAAACCGACGACTACCAGATGATGAGCCTCGACTTCGCTGATCGAGCGTCGGAGCCGGGAGCCGGCGCCACGGCGCAGATTAGCTGCGGGCGCTATATGCCCTCGGCTTGGCTCGAAGCGGTCGCCTATCGACCGCCGGCGGCCCTGCAGGTGGCCTGTGAGAACGGCATCGCATTTATCGATTTGCCGTCGACATTGGTGTGGTTCGACAATGCCGGTCGGCATCAAGAATCGCTCGATAGCGAACGACCGGTCGGTGAGGTGATGATCGGCCAATTCCACCGCGCCGTCACGAGCTTGCTCCGTAATTCGGCCGGCTTGGAAGATACCTACCGTGCCCTCACCACGGTGCTCGCCGCTCGCAACAGCTTCAAAAACGGCAATCGGGTCTTCCTGGAGTTCTAATATTCTGGGAGCGCTAGAGGCTAGAGAACGAGCTTGAAGCTCGTCTTCGGGCATTTCTAGCCCCTAACTTCGAGCTCTGTCGTCTATTCCGAACACGCCGGGCTTTCGCCTCGACGCTTGCCTCGGGGCCGTAAACGCAGAACGGGGACCCGATGGGCCCCCGTTCTCGTTTTGACTTCGCAAGCTATCGGCTATCGAACCCTTAGGCTCCCGACGGATCCTTGCCGCCCGCCCACGGGCCGGCGAGTTCCATGTACTTTTCGGGACGCAGCGTGCTGCCCTTGTCTCCGGCGACCCAGCCGGGCACATGCATCGGCTTAGCGCGTTGCTTCGAGAGCTCTTCCCACTTTTTGGCCCAGGACTGATCACCTTCGGAGTACGTTCCGGTCGCGGAATCGAAGTGATAGACCTTGCCGAAGCGATAGCTCATCGCGCCGAGAATCACCGTCACGACCGCAGCCGCACCGAGGTCGGGCGTGTTGTTGCACGCTTCCGGCTTGTTGCTCTCCATGGCGCTAAGCCAGTTCTTGAAGTGCAAGTAGGTCGTGTCGCTCTTCTTCAGGTCGGTGCCGTCGAGATCCGTCTTGATGAGTTCGTCCTTCACCGTGCTGTCGAACGTCACTTGCGGCCGTTCGGCCAAGAAGTTGAACTCCGTGAACTGCTCGCCGTTGCCGAACTCGAAGGCGCCGTTGTGCCCGCGAATCACTTGCTTGATGCGCGAGGCTTCGTTGCACATGGTCGCGGTGATCATGCCCTGGCAGCCCTCGTTGTAGTCGGCCACAACGGTCGCCACGTCCGGCACGTCGCGCGTGTCGAGTTCCAAGTAGATGCCGCCTGCGCCCACGACGCGGGCCGGGAATCGCAAGCCGGTCGCCTTCAACATGGCGGTCGTGCGGTGCACGAACAGGTCGGTGAACATGCCCGAGCCGAACGGCCAATAGCAGCGCCATTGGGCGTAAACGGCCCGATCGAAGTCCATGTCGGGAGCGAGCCCTTCCTTCACGCCGAGCCAACGCTTCCAATCGACCGTTTCCGGCGACATTTCTTTTTCGAGCTTGTAATAGCGCCATTGGCCGACGCCCGAGTTGCGGAAGTATTCGGTTTGGAAGCCGAGCACCTTGCCGAGCTTGCCGTTGTTGATCAGGTCGCGAGCTTGGTCCCACACCGTGAGGCTGGTCGACTGCACGCCGACCTGCATGACCTTGCCGGTTTCCTTCCAAACCTTGACGACGTCGAGCGCCTCGTCGACTTTCTTCGTCATCGGCTTTTCAGCATACACGTGCTTGCCGGCGCGGAGGGAGTCGACGATCTGCTTGTGATGCCAGTGGTCCGGCGTGCCGATGCACACGGCATCGACGTCTTTGTCCGCCAACATGTCGTTGTAATCGAGATACCGCTTCGGTTCGGTGCCGGTCTTTTCCTTGATGAAGGAGCAGACCATATCTTCTTGCTTCTTGTAGACTTCGCTCACTGCGACGAGCTCGATGTTGGCTCCCTCCGAGTGCAGGCGAGCGAGCGACTTCACGTGCGCGCCGAAGCCACGACCGCCGGGGCCGATGAAGCCGATGCGGATCTTGCCGTTCGCGCCTACCGCGCGAGCCGGGGCCGGTGCGGCAAAGCTGCTCACGACTCCGGCGGCGGCGGCTGCGGCGGCCGAAGTCTTAACAAAGTCGCGGCGGGAAACGTTGTCGTCTGCCATGCTCGGGAATCTCCTGACGTGCGTGCGTGAGGCGGGAATTTGGGAATGATTCGCAGCGGCCGAGAGCCTCGCCTAAATGCGGCTCGGGGGCGAATCGCGGACCGTTATTCTAACCACCCGGAACGTCGATTGCACCAGGGGGAACAGCTCAGAAATGCCGTTTAAGTAGTGCCAATTGCATTAGTAGGATGGACCGGCATCGAGCGAGCTGATTCGTGTCTCGCCCCGACGCTTATAGTATGTGGAGTCGCGTCGCAAAAGCCGCGATAACCTTGCCCTGCATGTCCTCCGCGACGGCTTCAAAGCGTATAGGTCTTCATTTCAGGCACGTCGCTTGCAGTAGAATACGCTCCAGCCGCCGCTACCCTTGCTCACCTTTGGGGGAACCATCATGAACGCGCATCGCCTCGGTTCCGTTGGTCTAGCGTTGCTCCTGGCAATCAGTTCCTACTTTCGTTCGTCATTGCCGCTTTCCGCTCAGGAAGATTTTTCGTCGCTCGTAAAACGGACCCAAGCGGAAAAGGGGACGTTTGCCGAGCGGCAACAAAAGCTCCTTGCCGAACGCTACGACCTCGCTGACCAACCGGCCGATGGGGTCACGATGTCGCGCGGCAAACCGTTGCAGTCGGGCGTGCGTGTGAAACTGCCGGAGGGGGTTACTTGGGAGAAACTCGCCGGGATGACTTCGGCCGAGATCAAGCAACAGAAAGCTTGGCCGGGAGGCTTCTTGCCGTTGCCGCATCCGCATCACGAGGCCGGCGGCATGATCTTTACGAAGGTCCTGATCGACGAGACCAAAAAGCAGACGGATCGTGACCTGACTCGCTTCGATCTCGACTTCGACCTACCGCAGCACTTCCTCCCTGAGTTTCCCGCACCGATCTATCTGACGACCCGGCCCGACCTCGGCGACGTCTCACGCGGACAACTCGTAACCTCTGCCAATTTCTATGAGCTGTTCAAGGACATTTTGAATCCAAAGCAGTTGGAAGGCTTGCGGCTGTTAGTCACGCCGTTTCCGCAGCAACAATTTAACGCCACGGATGATCGCCGCAGCATCAAGGCGAGTCTCGGCGTCGCCTGCTTCGATTGTCATGCTAACGGCCACACGACGGCCTCGACGCACACCGTCGGCGATATCCGGCCGAATGAACACCGCCATCGGATCGACACGCCTACGCTACGCGGCCTGAATGTGCAGCGTCTTTTCGGTTCGCAGCGGGCCTTGAAGACGGTCGAGGATTTCACGGAGTTCGAGCAGCGTGCCGCGTACTTCGACGGCGATCCGCAAACGGCCGCCAAGAAGGGCGTCAATCCGCTCGAACGCGGCAGTCAGGTGCATTTCATGGCGGAGTTTCAAGCACTGCTCGATTTCCCCCCTGCTCCGGCACTCGACCTGTTCGGCAAACTCGACCCGGCGCAGGCGACGGACAGCGAACTCCGCGGGCAGGAACTCTTTTTCGGAAAAGCGAAGTGTGCCACGTGCCACACGCCGCCGTATTACACGGATAACCTGATGCACAATCTGCGCGTCGAACGGTTCTTCGACGAAATCACGGTGAACGGCCGCAAGGCTTCCGCCGACGGACCGATTAAGACCTTTCCTCTACGCGGCATTAAAGACTCCCCGCCGTATCTACACGATGATCGGTTGCTGACGCTGGAAGACACGGTTGAGTTTTTCAATCTCGTGCTCGGGCTCAAGCTCGAAGCGCAGGAGAAGCAAGACCTCACGGCCTTCATGCGAAAGTTGTAGTCGCTTGAGTTTCGGAAATTCTGCACTTGCGCGGTGCGCGAACCTCGCCTCTTCATTAGGCCTCGTGTCGTTGCGGGTCGGCAAGTTATATTGCCGGCCCGACACGAGAACTAATCGATGAAGTGAGTTTGCTCGCCGCGCAAGGCGCAGAGGTCGACTATGGCTGATGGGGAGAAATTTCGCGGATTGTTCTGCATCCTGGCCGGCGTACTGGTGTCGTGCCTCGGCTTGGAGAGCTTTCTGCTCCCCAATCGCTTTATCGACGGCGGCGTAACCGGCATTTCGATGCTCGCCGCAGATTCGACCAGCGTGCCGCTGCCCGCGCTGTTGCTGTTATTCAACCTGCCGTTCATCTTCCTAGGTTATCGGCACGTCGGTCGCGGTTTTGCCGTGCGCAGCTTCCTGGCCATTGCGACCCAGGCGCTTTGCCTGACGTTCCTCCACTTTCCGATTGCCACGCACGACAAGTTGCTCGCCGCCACGTTCGGCGGTTTCTTCACCGGAGCGGGCGTAGGGCTGGCCATTCGAGGCGGCTGCGTGCTCGACGGCACCGAAATTTTGGCGGTGATCGTGAGCAAGCGATCGTTCGCCACGGTCGGCGAAGTCGTGCTCGCGCTCAACGTCGTGATCTTCTCGCTTGCGGCGATGTTGCTCGGCGTCGAGGCGGCCCTTTATTCGACGCTCACGTACTTCGCGGGCTCCAAAACCATCGACTACGTGCTGCACGGTATCGAGGCGTACCACGGGGTGCTAATCGTCAGCGGCAAGTTCGCCGCGATTCGCCAAGCGATCCTCAACGACCTCGGCCGGGGCTGCACGACCTTGGTCGGCAAAGGGGGCTACACCGGCGAAGCGCAGGAGATTCTCTTCTGCGTTGTCACTCGCTTGGAAGTGACCCGACTGGAGAACATCGTCCGTGAGAAGGACGAAAACGCCTTCTTCGTCATCCTGCAAGCACTCGAAGCCAACGGCGGCGTCGTCAAGCAGCGCGCGTTTCACTAACTGTTCAAAGCTTCCCGTCCAGCGCCAATTGGTGGAAGTAGTGCGGCACTTGGTCTTGGTTCTTCAGGAGCCAACCGATCGAAGGTTCGTAGTGCATCGCCTTGTGAATGGCCTTGGTCGTCGCTTCCCGCTGGGTATTGAAGAGCACCTTGTGGTCGATCTCCACGTCGACCACGCTCGGGTCGAGCCAGACGCTGATAATAATGCCTAGGTCGTTGGCCTTGTGCTCCGGGATGTCGCCGGCACGTACGGCGTCGAGCACGCCGTGAGCGACGGCGGCTTGCACCGTGCCCATCAGGATGTTCGTGTACTTCTCGCTGGAAACCGTGACCTTCGACACCATCACGGTGGCGGGACGTACCTGCACATCGGAGTTTAAGATGGCGAAGACCTTGGTGTGCCCCTTCACTTGGTTCCCCATCAGATTCGCCAACGCAAAGCCGACGGGGCCGTCGAGTTCGCCGATGATCACTTCCGGCTCGGCGGCCGACCACGCTTCATCCGCCTCGACAAGCGCCTCGCCCGTACGCAGCACGATCCGCTCATTCGAGAGCTTCTGCTTCGCGGGCTTCTTGTCTTTCTTGGCGCCTTTGGATTTCTTGGCCATGGTGCGTGCTCCCGGGTGTGCGATTGCAAGTGTTTCTAACTCGTCCGAAGGATCGGCAAATTAGAATTCTCGCGGGAGCAGTCGTCAATGTAGCCTGCGGAGTCGTCGACCGCTCTATCGGCCGCCGAGTATTACCGGCTGCTCATCTAGCGGGGCGTCGGCGCCGAAATCGCGATCCAACTCGCTCGGGTCCAACTCCGCGATCGACGGCACCACGCGATCCGGCCGGAACGCGTATCGCGGCAGGTCTTCGCGACGGGTCCCGCCGCTCAAGACCAGGATTGTCTTATAGCCGAGTTGCACGCCGCCAAGGATGTCGGTCTCCATCGTGTCGCCGATCACGATCGTCTGATCCGTCGACAGGCCGAGCTCTTTCCGCGCGGCCCGGAGCATCACAGGGCTCGGCTTACCGACGCTGAAGGCCTTCACACCGGCCGCCGCTTCGAGCATGGCCACCACGGCGCCGCAGCCGGGGCGCGTACCGTTCTGCGTCGGGCAGTTCGGGTCGAGATTCGTCGCCACGAGCTTGGCGCCCCCCAAGATCATTCCCAATGCCGCTTCGGCCAGCTCAAAATTAAGCGTTCGCCCTTCACCGACCACGACATAGTCCGGGTCCTTATCCACGATCGAATACCCGTTCTGATGCAAAGCCGTGAGCAGCCCGCCTTCACCGATCACAAAGGCCGTCCCTCCCGGCTTCTGCCGCGCCAAGTAGCGGGCCGTGGCCATGGCGCAGGTAAACACATGTTCCTCCTCCACGTCGATCCCCAGCCGGCTCAGTTTCATCGCCACGTCCCGTCGGGTCCGTTGGCTGTTGTTGGTCAGAAACAGAAACGGAATCTCCGAGTCGCGCAACGAGCGGATGAATCGCTCCGCGCCCGGGATCAGATGACTGCCGCGATAGATCACGCCGTCCATGTCGATGAGGTAACCCAACATCTGCGCGCTCCTTCGGTGTTACGGGCGGGCCCGGCCGCGCTCAGCTAGAACTAGCGAAGCGAGAATTGTCGGCCGAGCGCCGCCCCACAAGTGGCTCGGATTCTGATATGCATCAGCTCGTGCGCTCGAAACCCGAGTCGCGAGCTGATGTGAATTCACAACAGTCGCAAATGATATGCCCAGCTCCATGTGTTCTCGACGTGCCAGGGGCAACTTTTCAGAACTTTGCCCGTTAAAACAAGCCTGGGAAGCTGGCGGAGCCGTTTTCCCCACCGCCGCACCATGCAAGCCAAAAGGGAAAAGAGAATCCACTTTTCAAGCAAATGCGGCCTTGCGCAGCCCGTAGGCATAGGAACAAGGCAGCCGGTCCCTACTTCAGGCCGGCGGCGGCTGCCTCGCAGCAACGGCATCATTTCGCGTGCCTCGTCAATCGCTCATGCCGGCGTCGACGGCGTGCCGCCGGCCGGCGTTCGAACGACGTGAAGCGGAATGCCTGCGCATCCGGCGGCGAACTTATGTCCGCCCCCGCCGCGTCTTTCTTCCGCGCTATCCGGCCCTAAGAGCCGCGCCCTCGCGTAATCTCTCGCTTGCCCTTGAAAACGTATATCGCCTGCGGTCGACCGTGTGCTACCGCGAGCCTTGCCGGCGTTCGAACGGAAAGTCATCCGCGCTTGCCTAGCTACAGGCGACGCTCTCCGCCGGCCGTTTGCCAAACCCGTCCAGGCCCTGCAAATGCGGCCGTTCTACGACCGGACCCCCGGGACACTTGGTCGCCCCCTGCTCAAGCAAGAGCTTGAAAAATCTTCAAAAAGGGGCGGTTCGAACCTTCTGTCGCAATTGCCGTATCAAATTTGGCGGCCCGTTACGCGTTGAGCGACGATTGGGAAAGCTCGACGTGAAATGTGGAACGCTCTTTGCATAACGTTTGTTCCGAACGGCGCAACGACGCCGGAACGAAACACACGCAGTCAGGAGTCTTCGCCATGTTCGGACGTATGAATCTCGCCGATTGCCAAGCGCTCTTTATTCTCGGCGGCTCGGCCTTCGTGGCTTCCGCCTTGTCGACGAATCATATCGCTCCGCACAACGGGGCAAACGAAATTGCTCAGAGCGATGTAGGACGGGGGAACGATGTTCGGGGAGACGGTACGAGTGTGGTCGATGCGCCGCGGATGAACGGCGAATCGACCGCAACGCTCGCAGGCTAAGGAACGATTGGTTGGCTTGCGAGCGGAAGGTTGCCGGCGGAGATCGGGCGACGAAGTTTGCGCCCGCAGGTTTGAATTGCAGAGTTTGAAATATCTAGTTCGAATTACCTGAGCGCGGCGCTCGTCAGAGTCCGCGCTCGCGGGCGACTTCCTCAGGAAGAGGATCGCCATTCCAAGTACGGAGACAGGGAACGTCGGTATAGGGGGGACCTATCCGATGCGCACGATTCAGTTACGGACGGCTGCAAAGCACTTACTCTTCTTGGCGGCGCTCATACTGCCGCTCACCGGTTGCGCGATACTGCAACCGGAAGGCCCTTCGCTGCAACGCCACACGGCGTTCCGCCCGCCCAACTACGAGGCGAGCGTCGACGTACGAGCCCCGCTCGACGGCAGCGAAAAGCCCGAGATCGTAGCCCGCATTACCTTCGGCCCGAATAAGTAACGCCGCGGGTAAAGTCAGAAGTCAAAACGCGAAAGGCAAAACGAAGAGGCTAAGTCCCTTCGATTTGCCTTTTTCGCATTACGAGCGGCGCGAGCAGTTACGAGCAGCGCGAGCAGGTTTCTCACTCCTCTCCCACTGGGAGAAGGGTTTCACGCGCGCGAAGAAGGGGTTGGTACTCCTCTCCCACTGGGAGAGGATGCCCGAAGGGCAGGTGAGGGTCGCGCGGCAAGACGCTCGGTCGTGGAGATGAGAACGCGCGACAACTACTTCGGCGACTAACAAATGTGTGCGTCCATCATCATCAAAGCGGCACGCGGAGCCAAGCTTGGATCGGCGCGGCCCTCATCCGGCCTTCGGCCACCTTCTCCCAGTGGGAGAAGGGTTGGGCCGGCCGTGAAAACTCGCGAACCGTTCGGATGCGCGGGATGTCTAGTGTCGTTGTGCCGTGCTCAACCGCCGGATTGCGGCTAGATGGACCTGTTATTCGGCGGTCGAATGCCGTTTGATCCCGCTTTACTATGGCAATAGACCACTGGCCGCGCGAGAAGAATTGGAAGTACGTCTACACGCGTTCCGCCAAGCTACATCGAGCCAAGCAACTCGGCTTCGTATATCCTCGCCAAAACGAGACGAACTTGATTGGGAACGAGTCATTGAAGATACTCTTCATCTGTACGATGAACCAATGGCGGAGCCCCACGGCGGAGAAAATCTACGCCGGTCGACCGCTGCTACTCGTTCGTTCTCGCGGCACCAGCAGCAAAGCCGTTCGAACCGTTCGCGCTGCGGACCTGCAATGGGCGGATGTCGTGTTCGTGATGGAAGAAAAACACCGCGAAAGATTGCTGAGCGAGTTTCCGGGCGAGATGCGGTTTAAGGAACTTCACGTCTTGGGGATACCGGACAACTTTAAGTTCATGGATCCAGAACTCATCGCCGACCTAGAGGCCGTGGTAGGGCCGATTCTCACCGGCAAAGAAAACGGGGCGCAGTAAAGGTGGCCGGAACCTTAGTCGGAATCTCGTTAGGTCGATGAGCGTAACCTTTACTCTGCTAGATTTTCGTACTCCTCTCCCACTGGGAGAGGATGCCCGTAGGGCAGGTGAGGGTCGCGCGGCACGACGCTTGGTCGTGGAGATGTGAACGGGCGAAAACTCTTGCAACTTCGAACGCATACGCAAAGCCAAGCTTGGATCGGCGTGGCCCTCATCCGGCCTTCGGCCACCTTCTCCCAGTGGGAGAAGGGTTTCACGCGCGGGGAGAAGGGTTGGCTACTCCTCTCCCACTGGGAGAGGATGCCCGAAGGGCAGGTGAGGGTCGCGCGGCGTGACGCTTGGTCGTGGAGATGTGAAGGCGCGGCTGCTCGTTCAGCGTTTGAGAAATACGCAAAGCCAAGCTCGAATCGGCGCGTCCCTCATCCGGCCTTCGGCCACCTTCTCCCAGTGAGAGAAGGGTTGGGCCACCTGTGAAAAGTCGCGAACCGTTACTGCTCGTGATATATATCTAGGATCGTTATCCCATACTCGACCGCCGATCTACGGTAAAGCTTTACCGCAAATCTGCGGTCGAATACCTGTTAGGCCACCGAATGCAGACACAGTTCTCAGTCAGTCATGAACACGGTGTCAGACTCGTTGGTGCCTCAAATGGTGATGACGAGTATTTGCTCTGGCAGCAAGACGACTCCGACCCAAAGACGGTCCACTTCGAGTTCGATGATCAAGTGAACTCGGGCCATAACAACGTTAAAGGGTGCACTGTTGATTCAGATGGATGTCATATAGTGCTCATCGATGGCAAAATGTTGCACTTCAACTGGCATCCTCCGAGACATCGAGACCTTGACCTATTTGTCCGTGGGTTGGTGTCGATTTACGGTCCTGATAGAGCTGTTCTTGAGGATCTGCGATAGATACTTGGAAAACCCTGACAATCGCATGCAACGGAGCCGGCGGTCGGGTCGGTTTTGAGATCAACGCGTATCGCGCCTGCCCGCTGATACTTGAAGTTCGAATGTCGACTCAAAATCGTAGGAAGCTTCCGACCGATGGAGACTTTCCAGCAAGTTTGGGAATCGTCGCGGGTTAACGCATGGTCGTCGGCGTATCTCCTTGCTCTTTGGTCCGGCGTCGGTGTTTTGGTTTTGGCGTCGTGCATGCCGTGGGTTCGGCTGCGTCGATTCGCCAAGCTCGTTGCGATTCTCGGATTTGCGATCGTCGCCGCGGAATGCTCGGCGCAGGAAATCCAAGAGAAGTGGCGCATTCGCCGCGAGTGGGCCGATGCTCATGCCGACCAAATGACCGAGTCGCAAAGGTACGCTTTGACGGTTGACGGCGCCAATCTTACGCTGGGCCCGCTCCTCGACGGCCGCGACGCGTTGCTTCTGCTCCTGGCGGTCGCCGTGGGATTGTCGCTCGCACGGATCGTCGTCGTGCGACTTTTGAGTTGGGCAAAGAGGTCCGCTCACGCCGGCTGCCCGTCGTGAGAGAATGTGTCGAACCGGTCGCTCGATGTGATGCGGGGGATTAGGCATTCGCGAAGCCAAGCTTTTGTCGGCGCGGCCCTCATCCGCCGCTTTGCGGCACCTTCTCCCAGGGGGAGAAGGGGTTCACGCGCGGGGAGAACGGGTTTCGTACTCCTCTCCCGCTGGGAGAGGATGCCCGTAGGGCAGGTGAGGGTCGCGCGGCACGACGCTCGGTCGTGGAGATGAGAAGTCGCGACAACTACTTCGGCGACTAACAAATGCGTGCGTCCATCATCATCAAAGCGCACGCGGAGCCAAGCTTTTGTCGGCGCGGCCCTCATCCGCCGCTTTGCGGCACCTTCTCCCAGTGGGAGAAGGGTTTCACCGCGGGGAGAAGGTTGGGAGCGCTTTAGGCGATGGCTTTGCCGATTTTTTCTCGGAAGCCTTCTTCGATTTTGCCTTTGAACATCATGGCGGCGAAGGGGATTTCGCCTTCGATGTTCACTTTGTCTTCCAAGACGGTGATCAGCCCTTTGATGGCGATTCCGAAGGTCTTGAAGGAGAAGGCCAGAATGCCGTCGGTGTCCCACTTGCTCCAATCTTCTTGCACGTCGCTGGCGTCTTTCGAGCCGAACTCTTTGGCCTTTTCGAAGAAGCCTTTAAGCGACGTCTTGGCTTTTTCTTTGCCGAGCGTGTGAGGAACCGAGGTGTTGAACTTGGGCATGGGAACGTCCGTTACAAGAGAGCTATGCGATGTGTGTTGCGACGATTCACGCGTCGACAAGCGACGCGGCTAAATGGCGATGACTAGGCGAGCTTGTCTTTGAGTTCGGTAAGTAAGCGAACAGCGTGCCCGATTTCCGATTTCTGACGCTGCGGTTCCTGCGGAATTTCGCGCTCGATGGTGAGCGGGCCTTCGTAGCCGATTTCCTGGAGCGTCTTCAGGTAGTTGTACATGCCGACGTCGCCTTGGCCGAGGGGCATTTCGCAGCCCCATTCTTGGCCGGGGCGCTTGGCCCAGGTGCCGTCTTTGCAGTGGACGCTGCGGACATACTTGCCGACCTGCCGCAGGGCGGCGATCGGTTCGCCCGACCCGTAGAGGATCATGTTGGCCGGGTCGAAATTGATGAACAGATTGTCGCGGCCGACCGCTTGGATGAACGCCAGCAGGCCGTCGGCGGTTTCTTGACCGGTCTCTAAGTGAACGGCCTGGCCGTTTTTCTGCACGTAGTCGCAGAGGTCTTGCGTGACGGCGACGATTTCCTTGAACGTCGGAGCGTTCACGTCATGCGGGACGAAGCCGATGTGCAGGCCGACCGCTTTACAGCCGAGCAGCTTGGCGAAGTCGGAGATTTCCTTCATCTCTTTGACCCGCGCGGCCCGAGTTTCGGGCGGCACGAGGCCGACCGTGCGGACCACGGTCGGGATGTCGGCGTAGCTTTCGCCGTCGAACCCGCCGAAGACGACGGTCAGCGTGAGGCCGTATTCCTTCAGCTTGGCGAGAAAGGCCGCGGCTTTCTCGGGAGTGCGGCTGCCGGCGTGCGGCGCGTGGAGTTGAATGGTCGGCACGCCGAGTTCGCGGGCCACTTCCAATTGCACGCCGAGTCCGGCGTCGACGCTGGCGAATACTCCGATCGGCCACTTCGACATAACCTGCGCTCTCCTAGAAAAGCGCGACGACAAGCGTCGCGGCTAAATGGGTTTAGTTTTCGCCGCCGGCGAAAACTAAACCTTGACCGACGGTTTTTCCCCTTCGGGGGTTTCGTCGCTGTTGATGTCGAACCATTCCGGCTTGAAGTCGATGCGCTTGTTGTCGCGGATCGCGATGTTGGTCGTGAGCGCGATGATCGCATCGGCCATGGCCACTTCCGGATAGCACTTGGGGCGCATCTTCGGGTCGGTGTCTTGAGCGTTGGGGTTGTTCTCGATGCACCAGGCCCAATGCTCGATTTCTTCGCGATAGCCGCGGCTGACCGGAGCCCCGCCCGCGCCGAGGGCCCGTTCGCCGGTCGAGGCCGAAGGAGGAGCGCTACTCGTGGTGTCGAGCGCGGCGGTGCCGTCTTTCTTCACGACGTCGACGAACGTGGAAGTGCCGCCGGTCGGATAGAGGTAGTAGTCTTGCTCGGTCTCAAGAATGATCGTTCCCTTGGTTCCCATGACCACTTCGCCGTAGCCGCCCCAGACGTTGCCGTTGATGGAGGAGTACGAGACGACGATCTTCTTCTGCTTCTTGTCGTCTTCGGCCGGGTTGTACTCCGGCGACGGGAACTCGTAGTTGCAGTGGACGTGGTCGTCGACTTCGCGGTCGTTGGCGAAGATGCTCCGGACGCCGATGGCCGAAACGCTCAGCGGGCGAGCCTTCTTGCCGTCTTTGCGTTGGGCGCTGCAGAAGATGCCGGCGGCGTCGAGCTGATGGCTGCCGAGCTCGGCCATGAGGCCGCCGCCCGTGCGGGCCCACAAGCGCCAGCGGATGAGTTCTTCCAGCGGCGAGACGGGATAGGGCTTGAGCGCGCCCATGGCGGGAATGGTCTTCTCGACGTAGCCGTACTTCTTGGCGTCGACGTTCAGGTCCATGAGCCAGAGCTCGAGCTGCGCGACCTTCTTCTCAAGGGCTTCGACGGCCGCGCCCGTGGCCTTGGCCAGATCGGAGCGGGCCTTCGTGAGATCTTCGGCCATCTTCGAATCGGGGAGCGGCGGTTGCCAGCTATCGCGACCGGGCAGGTTGCCGCGATGCCATTGGGCGCGGATGTGGTGGATGTCGCCGATGAGGCCGCGCTTGATGACGTCGACGGCGTTGTCGTAGAGCACGCTGTAGTGGCGTTGGTGACCGGTCGCCAGGTGCAGCTTCTTTTGGGCCGCGACGCGTCCCATGTTTTTGCAGCGGCCGACCGTTTGGGCCATGAGCTTTTCGGTGAGCACGTGCTTACCGGCGTTCATGCATTCGATGGCGACGCTGTCGTGCAGGTGCAGCGGCAGCGCGATGATTACGCCCTTGATGTCGGGGTCTTTGATCAGGTCTTTATAGTCGGTGTAGACCTTCACTTTTTTCTTGGCGGCGTCTTCGCTAGACCAGCCGTACTTCGCCATGAGCCCGGGGCGCGCGGCTTGCGCGGTCGGCGTGCTTTGATCGCCATGGAAGGCGCGGTGCACGTTGTAGGGACGGATGTCGCTGATGCCCTTCACTTCGACGTAGTCGGGATTCAGCGCACCGATGAGCACGCCTCCTTCGTCGCCGGTGCCGATGATGCCGATCGGCAGCGGGCTCTTCATCTTCGTGTAGCCGAAGTAGAACGCGCCGAGACCGGCTGCGCCGACGGCGCCCGATGCGATGCTGTTGACGAGGAATTCGCGGCGCGTGAGGTCGCTGCCGATGGCCGTATGGAAGTTGGCCTTCCCGACCGCTTTTTCTTGAGGATTCAAGGCGTTCATGGTTCGTCAGTCCTTCTCGACCAAATTGGGGCGTACGAATGCATTGTAGAGGAAGTAATCGAGGCCTCCCCAGCGACCGGTGGGGATCATCGTGAGCACGACGAGGGCCATCATTTCGACGAACTCTTTGGTCACGAACATCGAATGACCTTGGGCCGGATGCGACGGCGGATTGTAGTAGCCCGGCCATTGCCAAGTGGCGGCCACGATTAGGCCGAGAAATACCGCACCGCCGAGCGCCGCGAGGCGGGAGAAGAGCCCGACGATCAGGCAGAACCCGATGGCGATATTCGTGTAGGTGACGAAGAGATCGTTGTCGCGGAAGATCTCTTTCCAGGTCGGCTTAATTTTCTTATCGCGCTCGGTGAGCGGCAGCACGCGATTCAGGTCTTCGCGAAATCCGTCGTGTTGGGCTTGCAGCGGGGCGAGCCAAGGGCGGGCTTCGTTGCGGAGCTTTTGTTCCGCTTCCCAGAGCCGTTGGCGATCGAACGAGGTGTCCCCTTTGCCGGCCTTGAGCAGCTCGTGCTTGGCGTGCAGGGCGTCCCACTGCTTGAAATAGTCGTCGATGAGCTTGCGGTTTTCGGGAGCGTCGAGCGACGAGGCGATGTTGGCCTTGCGCGCGGCCAGGGCCCGATCGGCGATGCTTTGAGCGTCGGCGTCGAGCGAGGTTTGATTCATGAACCGCGTGTAGTAGCGGTCGAGTTGGTCGAAGTTCCACTCCTTATCGAAGTGCTTCCGCCACTCGAAATCTTTCATCACCTTTTGGTGATAGAAGTCGGCGAAGGGGCCGGACGATTGGGCGAGGAAGTTGTCGGCGGAGAATTCCTCCTGCTCGTGCTTCCAGAGGCCTTCATAGAGAATGTGCCAGCCGACGGTGATGCGTAAGAGCACCAACGCGGCGACGCCGAAAAAACCGATGCGTGCGTTGCAGCAAGACAGGGGCGCCTCCAATGCCGTGCTTCGGGCGCGGGGGGTGCGAGGGGTGGAACGTTTAGGGCGGGAGCGGAACGACCGGCGAACCGGGCACTCGCGCTCCGGTCGATTCTAAACACTCCCCTCACGATTCGCCAGCGGGGGAAGCTGCGGAAAGACGCTCGGCGGCGGGCGCTAGAGCAGGCGTGAGACGTCACGCCCCTCTACTAGTAGTTGCCGAAGGCCGAGCGCTTCTTGCTCATTCCACTTCCGGCTCGATTACGCGCATGGTGCGCCAGGGGCCGTAGAGGAAGCGGTAGAAGAAGGCGATGCCGAGCACGACGACCCAGGCCGTGAGGACGCTCCAGCACCAGTAGAGCCCGAGCCCTGCTTCGAGGCCGAGATACGTGGCCAGCACGCCGACGGCGGCAATGGCGACCGAGGCAATGAACACGAACATTACGTCGCCCGCCCCTTTCAGAGCGCCGGCGAAGCAGATGTTCAGCGCGTCGAAGAAGCCGAACGCCGCGACGAACCGCAGCAGCACCACGGCCGGCGCTTCGAGGCGGGCGAATTCCACGGGGTCGTCGGCCACGAGGCGGAACGGCTTCAGCGTGAGGTACGGAAACACGATATAGAACGTACAAATCGTAAGCATGTACGCACTGCCCCAAGCGGCGCACGACCAAGTGGCGCGCGTCGCCAAGTCGGGACGGTTCTCGCCGAGCCGGCGGCCGACCATCGTCGAAGCCGCCATGCCGACGCCCCAGACCGGCATGAAGGCGAAGTTGTTGATATTGAACGACAGGCTCGTGGCGGCGGCGATGTCTTGGCCGAGCCGGCCGATGAGTTGCATGAACGTGCCGAACGCCGCGACCTCGAGCGCCATCTGCATGCCGCCGGCGAAGCCGTAGCGCAAGAGCCGAAGCAGCAGCGTCCAATCAGGTCGCCAGCCCGCGAGCGTCGCAAACTCTTGGCGATACTCGCGCCGCATGAAGAGCGCGAAGTAGACGACCGCTTTGAACCAGAGGGCGACCGTCGTGGCCCACCCTGCCCCGGCGATGCCCGCTTCGGGAAAACCGGCGTAGCCGAAGATCCAGAAGTAGTCGAGCACGACGTTGACCACGGCCGCCAGGGTATCGACGACCATGATCACGCGCACGTTCCCTCGGCCGCTGAAGAACGCCGAGAGCGCCGCCGCGAGCACAATCGCACCGCCGGAGAAGCTCAGCGTGTAAAAGTACTCGACCTCGAGCGCCGCGATTTCCGGCGAGACGCCGGAGCCGTAGAAGTAGCCGTCGGCCAGGGGAATGCAGGCAATGGCGAACGGGGTGGCGACCACGCCGATCCACACGGCCTGCCACACCGCCGGCCCGACGCGTGTGCGCCGCCCTGCCCCGAAGTATTGAGCGACGAACGTCGACGAGTAGGACGCGACGCCGAGCGGAAAGCTGATGACGGCAAACGCCATGACGCCGGCGGGCAACGCGGCGGCGACGGCCGCCGGGGAGTACTTGAGCAGGAACAGCCGGTCGATGAAGTTCATCACCGTCCACGACAGGCTCGAAATCATCATCGGCAAGGCGATGGCAAGCGCTTCGCGCAGCCCCGCCTCGCGGCGCCACCAACCGGCGGGCTCGGAGTGCGGCGTCGGCGGTGATTCGAGAGTTTCGTGCATATGCGATGCGAGGGAATTGTAACGACAAGTGCGAGCGGCGGGGTTTATCCCCGCCGTCCGGTTTAAAGCAAACATGAAGACGGCGGGGATAAACCCCACCGCTCGCGATTTGGATCGGTGAGGGTTTCGTCAACTCCCCCGTTCGGATTTGCAGTAACCTGTTACGGCCGCGAACGTTGGCGATGCCGGCGTTGTCTTCCTCCGTGAAGGGTCCGAAAGCCGATAAAATAGAGGGAGCATCGCAGGCGGCGATTACGCCGGGGAGACCCCACATGATGATGATCCAAGAGACCAAGGTTCGAGACACGTCCGACGAGAAAACGTTCGCCCCCGCCACGGAGGGTGGAATTACGCGCGGCCCGGGGCGGCTGTATGCCGCGATCGGTGCCGGCCTCATCGGCATCGGGTTGCTGGTTTGGCTGTTCACGGCCGTGTCGCCGCAAGTGTTGGTCGAGATCGGGTTGGCGATCTCCGTCGCACTGCTCGGGTTGTTTCTGATGCGCCGCGCCGTCGACATGACGCATGGCAAGCCGCACGCGGAGATGTTGTCGCTTCTCTGCGGCGTCGCTGCCGGGGGAGGAATCTTCGAGTTGTTCGTGTTCGCGGCCGGGTTGACGACCGACGAGGTGCATCGGGCCAACATCTTCTTGGTGTACGTAGGATTGTGGTTCGCGATGCTGCTGGGGGCGACGCTCGCGTTTGTGCTCGGTGGCGTGATCTACTGGCCGGTGCACGTCGTCGCCGGGCGGTTGCTGCGCTGCAATCTGAAGACCGAGGCCGTGTTGATCGGCGGGGCGACCGGCGCCGTGGTCGCAACGGTCTCGTTTCTCAGTACCCAACCGAAGACGTTGCTCGAAATCGCGTCCGTGGCTTCGACGATGCTCTGTGCCTACCGCGCTGCGCTGTTGCACGAACGTTTCGCGGCGACCCGCGGCCGGCGATAGCCCGCTCGCGCCACTTGGCAGCGGCCGCGCGGCGCTGTTACGCTTGGCGAAAACCGTTCTCCCCTTGCGGGAGAAGGTGGCTGAAGGCCGGATGAGGGGAACGTCGCAAGATGGAAGCGGCGACTGTTCCTTTGCCGCGCGACCCGAAATCGAACGAACTATCCAGACTCCCGGAGACGAGCTCCAGGGCTAAATGGGTTTGCTACTGACCCCTGACCCCTCGCCCCTTTCCCCTTCTCCATGAACATCGTTCTCTGCTATCCCGTCGAACCGAAGCATATCGCGCAGATTCAAGCCGCTGCGCCGGGGGCGACCGTCGTCGACGCCGGGCAGCAAGGCATTCCCGAGGCGATTCTCGAAGCCGATATCTTTTGCGGGCATGCCAAAGAGCGGCCCGTTCCGTGGGAAGAAGTGGTGCGGCGCGGCCGGCTCGAGTGGATTCAATCGTCGGCCGCGGGGCTCGACCATTGCTTGGCCCCGAGCGTCGTCGATTCGAGCATTACCGTCACCAGCGCCTCGGGCGTGTTGGCCGATCAAGTCGCCGAGCAAACCATGGCCCTCCTCGCCGGGTTGCTGCGCGGCTTGCCGACCTTCTTCCGTGCCCAACAGAAGCGGGAGTTCATCCGCCGGCCGACGCGCGATTTGCACCGGGCCACGATCGGCATCCTCGGGTTCGGCGGCAACGGTCGCCGGCTCGCCGAAGTGCTTCGCCCTTACAAAGGAAAGATCATCGCCACGGATTGGTTCCCGGTCGACAAGCCCGACACGGTCGATGAGCTATGGCCCGCCGCGCGCAATGAAGAGCTCATTGCCGTGAGCGACGTGCTGATTCTCGCAGCGCCGCTCACGAGCGCCACGCGCGGTCTCTTGAACGCGCGCACGTTGGCGACGATGAAGCCGACGGCGGTGCTTATCAACGTGGCGCGCGGGAAGCTCGTCGTCGAGCACGATCTCGTCGCGGCGCTGCGGGCCGGCAAGCTCGCAGGCTTCGCGACCGACGTCACCGAGATTGAACCGCTGCCTCACGACAGTCACTTATGGGACTTGCCCAATGTGATAATCACCCCGCATGTCGGAGGGCAGAGCAAGTGGCGCATTGACGACATGACAGACTTTTTTTGCGAAAACTTGCGACGCCGGGCCGAGAAACTCCCTCTTTTGAACTTGGTGGATAAACGGTTGGGGTTTCCTGCCTGGACGCCGCGTTGACGCACCAGATAGGATTATATGGAATTGAAATTGGTCATTGGTCCGTAGTCAGTCGTCCGTTGTGCTTCGTCCGCAATCGTTGCCAGTACGAAATTGTTTCGTAACCCGCGACGGACTACGGACAACTGACTACGGACAATCGGCATGACGCCTCGCCGCCCATCGCTTGTTTCGCATCGTTCACCCCGGCAGATTTGTTGATGAACTCGACGTACTACATCACTTCCCTGACACCTCCTGCTGAAGGCAAGGACGCCACGCCGTGCGATCAGGAAATCCTCGAACGGTACAAGGCGCTGGTCGGTGAGCAGAAGGTGACGTGGACGGAGCATCATCGCTTTATCCAGTTGCTCGGAGCCGGCGGCCAAGGGGTCGTGTATCTCAGCGAACGCCGCGGTACCGATCACTTCACGCTCCCCGTAGCGATGAAGATCTTCACGCCCGAGCCGTTTAAGACCCAAGCGGCTTACGACACGGCGATGGGACGCATGGCCCGGGTTGCCGCGCGCGTTGCCCAGATCCAGCAAGACAACCTGCTCGACGTCCATAATTTCGTGGAGCGAAATCGTATTCGCATCATGGAAATGGAATGGGTCGACGGCTTCGATCTCAGCCGGCTGCTGTCGCACGACATGCTCGCCGTTTTGAAAAAGAAACTGGATACACCTCGCTGGAACTACGTCAACAACGTCATCGTTACCGCCGGCCCGACCCAGGCTCGGCTCAAGCCGGGCATTGCCATCGCGGTGCTGCGTGAATGCTTGGCGGCGCTCAACGCCCTGCACCGCGCCAAGATCGTACACGGCGATATCAAGCCGTCGAACATCATGCTCAAGCGGACGGGCAACGCGAAGATCATCGACATCGGTTCGGCGTTTGACCTGATGGATACGCCGCAGCGCGGACCGTGCACGCCGCCGTATGCCGCGCCGGAAGTCTTGGAAGGGGCCGAGCAAACCGAACGTTCGGATCTTTGCAGCCTCGGCTACGTGCTGATCGAAGTGCTTTCGGGCCAGCCGCCGTTTGCCGGACTCAAGAACTACACGGAATTGCTCGAGGCCAAGCGGAGTCTCTCGCATCGGCTGCACGAACGGTTGCCGAAAGACGTCACCTGCAACGAACTGCTGATGAACCTAATTCGCGGGCTCGTCGCGGCCGACCCGATGTGCCGATACCCGACCGCGGAAGCGGCCGACGTGATGAAAGACGGCGCCGCGGGCTTCCAGCGGCAACTCGTCAAAGGCGACTTGTCGACGGAATACGAAAACGACATCCGCGGCTGGCTGCGAGATCTCGGCGACGCGAAGTTTTAGTCGCTCGAATCTTGGGAACCCTCGCGCATATTATTATTTAGCCCCCGGTCGGCGACCGGGGGCGCCCGCCGTCGCCGACGGCGGGCTAAATAAGCGTTCGATTCAACGCTCAAGACGACTACTTACGCTTCGGCGAGCCATGCTTTGGCGGCTTCGAGTTCGGCGACGTCGAAGTACTTGATCTTCGCCATGGTAAACGGCTTGCAGACCACGGCCATGTACTTCTCCCAGGTCTTCTCGCCGACCAGGGCGACGCGGCGAATCTTGCCGCAGTGCGTCGTCGAGAATTTCGTGTCGTCCCACAACGCCTTGGCGTCCCAGCCGTGGAAGTCGTGGAACTGGGCGAGGATGTTGATCTTTCCTTCCTTCGCGATCTCCGCGTCGACCAGCGGCACCAGCGTCTTATAGTCGTCGTCATGCAGCTTGCCGCTGAGTTTGACGCCGAAGGTATGCGCGGGCAGGCCGGAAAGTTGCTCGATCATCGGGGGAACTCCTATTTTCAAATCCGCGTTCGTAAGTGGCTGCGTGTAGACGAGGGCATTCTAAAACAATCGTCGCCGGCTTGCAGCAGCTATACGCGAGCGGCGGGGTTTATCCCCGCCGTCTGCTCGTCCGGACGGCGGGGATAAACCCCGCCGCTCGCAAGTCATTCGTTCGCGTGTAGCTCCACGATTAGCTCGCTTCGTCCAAGCACTGTTCGAAGAATTCCATCTCGCGACGGCCGCCGCAGACGATGGCCGTGCGTTGGTGGATGGTTTCCGGCTGCATCTCCAGCACGCGTTGGCGGCCGCAGAGGGCTTTGCCGCCGGCTTGCTCCATGAGAAACGCGATCGGGTTGGCTTCGTACATCAGCCGCAATTTGCCGCGCGGATTGTCGGCCGTGGGCGGGTAGAGGAAGACGCCTCCTTTGAGCAACGTGCGATGGACGTCGGCCACCATGGAGCCGATGTAGCGCGAGGCGTACTTCTTACCGAGCTTGCCCGAGCGGAGGCCGGCGATGAAGTTTTGATAGGCCGGCGGGAAGGAATCGACGTGCGCCTCGTTGACGCTGTACCACTTCCCTTGCTCGGGCATGCGAATGTTTTCATGGCTCAGGATGTACGCGCCGACGGCCGGATCGAGCGTGAAGCCGTGTACGCCGTCGCCGGCCGAGTAGACGAGCATCGTGCTGGAGCCGTAGAGCACGTAACCGGCGGCGACTTGCTTGTAGCCCGGCTGCAGCAGGTCGAGCGCGTCGTCGCGCTCGTGCGGATCGTTGGGGCGGCGGAGAATGGAGAAGGTCGTACCGACGGAAACGTTGACGTCGATGTTCGACGAGCCGTCGAGCGGATCGAAGATCACGATGTACTTCGCATCAGCACTCTGTTTCAGGAAGAACGGCTCTTCGTTTTCTTCCGAAGCGAGAATGCCGACGCTATCGCGCAGGCCGAGGTAATGGAGCATGACCTGATTGGAGAAGACGTCGAGCTTCTGCTGCGTCTCGCCTTGGACGTTTGTCGCGCCTGCGTCGCCGAGGAGGTCGCCGAGGCCGGCCCTACGCACTTTCGCCTGAATGATCTTCGTGGCCAAGGTGATGCCGGAAAGCAGCCAAGCGAACGAACCGCTGGCGCCCGGGTGGCGGCGTTGTTGCAGGAGCGTGTGTTGTTCAAACGTGATGACGGTGTTGTCGCGTTCCATGTATCCGGTGAGTCGAGGGGCGAACGAAGGGGGGCGAGGCGATGTTCTATGGTAATTGCGTTCGGGGCGGCGCGGGAGAGTGTCAGCCGATTATTGCGAGGCGACGGCTGCGCGATCGATGACCAGCTGTGCATGACGGGCCGCTTCGGTGTCGGGATGTTGTTTGACGATGCGTTGTAGCTGGGCGAGCGCGCCTTTGCTCGGCGGCGCGGCCGGCGAGAGTTGTCGAGCGACGCCGTCCCACAGTTTGCCGGCGGCGAGTTCGTTGCGGACGGCCTCGGTCGTCGGGAGTTCGCGGAGCTTGACGTGGATTTCAGTCGGCACGTCGAACGTTTTGAAGCGGAGGACGAGTGCGGTGTAAAGCTTGAACGCTTCCCACTTCCGGCCGGCGGCGTCGGCTTCGTCGGCGGCCTTGATCGCGGCATCCCGTTCTTTGGTGACGGCCGCCATCAGCTTTTCGGCGCCGGACTTCACGTCGGACTTCGGCGACGAGAGGTTTTTCTTGATAAGCGCCGAGGCGGCGTTGAAATTGCCGAACTCGATCTGCAGCCACGCCGGCTTGAGCAGGTCGGGGACCTCGGTCGGCTCGACGCGCCACTTGGCATCGGTGAGCAATTCCGGCACGCTCGAGGCGATGTCCGTCGAGGCGTTTTGAATCGAGCCGTCGGGCAGCAGGGCGCGGGCTTGATAGATGTTTTGCAGACTGATTTCATTGGTGAGGCCGGCCGCCTTTTCGAACGAGCGATCGGTGTCGACGATCACCGGCCACTTCAGGCCGACCTCGCTCGCGTAGCGCTGCACTTCGTTGCGGGGCGTGCCGGAGTTGACGGCGATAAACACGACCGGTTTCCCCTGAAACTGATTGGCCGCTTCGAAGATGGCCGGCCAGCGTTCGCGACAGCGCGGGCAACCCTCCTCGTAGAAATAGAGAAACGCCGACTTGCCGGCGAGCATCTCCGTCGTGAGCGGCGGCGAATTGAGCCAAGCGGCGGGATTGGCCGGCAGTTGCGTCTTCGCATCAACTGCTTGCGACTTCGCCGCGTCGAGAAACGATTGTGCCCGGGCCGAGGAACTCGGAACCAGCAAGGGGATGAGATAAAGAAGTGGGAAGCCGAACAATGAGAGCGACTTCATGGCGACATTCCTGGCGTGCGGTGGGAGGCGGGGAAGTTGCGGCCTGCGCGACGGCAACGCCGATCAGCCTACACCAACCGACCGGGGGACGCGAGCAATACGGGACGGCGAAAAACCGAAGCTCACGGCCGCGAAGAAACTCGGCCGCGGCGTTACTTGGCGGCCGGGACAATTCGCAATTTGCCGGCCTCGGCGCGCACCGAAAGGCCGAGCGGTGCGCCGGCTTGTTGCAGAAGTTCCTCTAATGTTGCATCGGCCACTTCCACGTTGGTCCACTTGTCGAGCGAGATGCCGGCGTCGCGAATCGCCGCTTCGTCGACCTCGATGGGGAGCATGTGCGTATCGCGCAGCAACTTGATCAGTTCGGCGAACGGCTTGTTCTTGAGTCGGAGCGTATAACGTCGCTCCGGCGCCGTGAGGGGAGGTTTTGTGCCCGACGGACTTGCGGCAACCGGCTTTGTGGCGCTACCGCCGGGCCGGAGTTTCTCATGATCTTCCACGCGAGCGCGCACGATGATCGTTGCCCCATCGCGACGAAGTTCTGCTTCGGGCAGCAGCTTTTTCCAGCGCTGGAACGTCTCCTCGGCATGACTCGCAGGCGTGTAGCTGCGGGCGATGCGGGGGCTTTCGTCGATCGGTCGCAGGGTTAGCCGCCGGGTGGTGTGGTCGATCTGAAACGTCAGGTCGAACGGCGCGGTCAGGAGCGTCAGACGCTCGAGAAGCGTGAGCGGGGGCAACGCATTGGCAGGCCAGAGATCGTGCGGCAGCAACTCGGCATTGGCGACGGAGAGCCGCGCTTCGGCCGCCGCTTGCAGGAGCATCGCGCGCGGTTCGGCGAGATCGCTCCACGCCAACGGAGACTTGCGAGCCAACGCGTTGCGAAGCTCAATGGGGAACGTTTGCGTTTCTTGCTGCCGCAAGGTCGCCACCGTGCGCAGGTCGGCCATTGCCGTCGGCGGACCGACGACGACCACCGGGCCAAAGAACGAGATGCCGAGCTGGTGCGCTGCGGCGACTTTTTCGAGGAGGACGAACGTTGGTTGCTCGGCCAGGGCGAGTTCCACCGTCAGGCCGGGGTCGATGCGCCGATCGACCAGCATGGCGATGCCGCTGAGCCGGGCGCGCGTCAGAAGCGCATCGCGCAACGACGAGCCTGACCAGCCGACGCTGACCGGTTCGGCCAGGCGGCGTTGTAAGTCTTGGGCCGTCGCGGCGGGAACTGGGGGTTCGGCAAAGCCGGTCGTCGGAGCGATGACGCAGCAAAGTAGCCCCGCCGACAACCATCGGCAGACAAGAAGCGTCGTCGAGCAGCGAGACCGGTGCGGCATGGGAATGGATAGCGATTGTGGCGAAGTCCGCCGTGCCCGGGAGCGAGCCGCTCGGGCCGGTGAGCACCTCTCATTCTGTGGTGAGATGCTCCTGAAACCTAGCGATCGAACTCAGGTGGGACAATTTCCGCTCTTTTTTGTGGAAAGCGTGAGGAGCGTAAGTAGACTGGGGTGGAACGACCGGAAAAGTCGTCAAAACCGTTCCAGAACTACCTCCTCGTTGTGCGGAGCTTTTCACTCGTGGCAGCAAGCGTCCCCCGCTTACCGCTGCTGGAATTCCTCTACCAGCAATTCCTCGACGATCGTGATGCCGCGGCGTTTATTCGCAACGTGCAAAAACGATACGCCGCGGCGACGCTGGAGCGGTTGCTCACGCACCCTGCTCGAGGAACCCGTCGGGCTTCGGCCTTGGCATTGGGATACTTGGGGGATTACGTCTCGAACGGCGCGCTGGGCAAGGCTCTGCACGACGTCGATCGGGGCGTGCGAACGATGGCCGAAAACGCGTTGCGGGCCGTTTGGTGCCGATCCGGCACCGATTCGCAGCAGAAATTGCTCGAAGTAATCATCCGCGAGAATATCGCCAAGCATTACCGGCAGGCCTACGGCCGAGCTTCGGAACTGGTCGACTTCGCTCCCTGGTTTGCGGAAGCGTGGAACCAACGGGCCATTTCGCAATATGGTCTCGGCCGGTATACGGAAAGCATTAGCGACTGTCGCCAGGCCCTGGAAATCAATCCCTACCACTTCGGCGCTGCGGCCGGAATGGGGCAGTGCTACTTGAACATGGGAGACACCGAAGAGGCGCTCCAATGTTTCCGCCGGGCACTCAAGCTAAATCCGGAATTGGAAGGGGTTCGCTCCGCGGTGCAGTCGCTCGAACGGGGTCGGCGCAAGCGCAGCTAGCCGGCGCAAGCGTACGCAGGGTTCGCTATGATCTCGGGCGGCATTTTTATTACGCCCTCCGCCCCGCCCCATTCCCACGCATATTGTGCAACCCGTCGTTGTTATCGGTGCGGGCATCAACGGCGCCGCCGCGGCGCGTGAACTCGCGCTGAGCGGTCTGGATGTCGTCGTCGTCGATGCGGCCGATATCGCGTCGGGCACCACCGCGTATTCGTCCCGTCTGGTCCACGGCGGCTTGCGCTATTTGGAATATGCCGACACCGCGCTCGTGCGCGAATCACTCGCCGAGCGCGAACGGCTCGTGACGCTGGCGCCGGATTTCGTGCGCCCGATGGAGTTTCGCGTGCCGGTCGAACGGCGACTCGGCGGCTTCGTCGACGGCCTGGGAAAGCTGTTGCTCGGCGGTAAGTACAAGCCCCGCTCGCGCCGCGGGCTGTGGGTCGTGCGCTTCGGACTCTGGTGGTACGACCTGCTAGCCGCGGGGAGCTCGCTGCCGAAGTCGCACGTCATTCGGATCGGCACCAACTTCTTGCATCCGCCGGCGAAGCGCTACCACTGGCTGTGCGCGTACTCCGACGCCCAGATGCGCTATCCGGAGCAATTCACCGTGGCGCTGTTGGCCGATGCCCGGCGCGCGGCGGAAGAACAGGGCTCGCACTTTACCGTGCACAACTATGCGCGCGTCGAGCGCGAGGGAAAGCGGCTGCGCATCTTCACGCGTGCGGGTGCCGTAGAAGAGTTCGAGCCCGCGGCCGTCGTGAATGCCGGCGGTCCGTGGGGAGACGATGTGACGCAGGCCCTGGGCTGCGGCCATCGTCGCTTGCTCAGCGGCACGAAGGGGAGCCATATTGTCGTCTTTCGCGACGACATCCGCCGCACGCTCGACGGGGCCGCGCTCTACGCCGAGGCCTCCGACGGTCGGCCGGTGTTCATTATTCCGTTTGGCGAAGCGACGCTCATCGGCACGACCGACTTGCCTTACGAAGGAGACCCGGCGACGGCGGTGGCGAGCGAGGCGGAGATCGACTACTTGTTGGACCTTGCCGGAAACGTGCTGCCGAGTTGCCCGTTGACGCGCGGCGACGTGACGTTGCACTACAGCGGAGTGCGGCCGTTGCCGTTTACCGACGCTTCGACGCCGGCGGCGATCACGCGCCGACATGCGATCGTCGAACATCCGGACATGCCATGGCCGACGCTCACGTTGGTCGGCGGCAAACTGACGACGTGCCGGTCGCTCGCCGAAGAAACGGCCGGGGCCGTGTGGAAGAAGCTCCTCGGCGGGCCGACGTCAAAGTCGCCGACGGCGAATTCGCGGACGCGTCCGATTCCGCCGGCCTTGGCGAACGGCGGAACCATCACGGATGAGCGACGCGTTGTGGGGGCCGATTTATCGCGAGGCTTCGTGCGTGAAGTGATTCGCACCCAATGGGTACATACGCTCGACGACCTGATCGAGCGGCGGTTGATGCTGCTGTTTGCCCGAGAATTGCGACGAGCGACGCTTGAGGAACTGGCCGAGCTCCTGGTCGAAGAGCGGGTGCTCGCCGAAGGAACGGCCGACAAGGCCGTGGCGCAAACGAGCGAACGTCTGCGCGCGCACTTCGGCCGCACGGTCGAATAGTTTCTTAGCGACGCAGTATTCCTAGCGACGCAGAGCCGCGCCGCTTTGCATCGCTTGTCGCAGGCCGGCGTCGTAGCGCTTTTGGTCCGCGCGGTACTTGTTGCAGTTTTCGGCCGATGAGAAGAGCACCATCTGGCCGCCGCAGAAGACGCCGAAGTCGCGATTGCCCGGAACGATGCGGCCGTCTTCAACGATGGCCACCGGGTCGTTGCCCGAAATGATCGGGCTAAACTTGTCCGGATTGGCCAAGAACTTTTGCTGATCGGCGGCCGACGCGAAGAGGTACGTACGCCCCTTGTGCACGGCGCCGAATTGCGGATCGCCTTGCTTCCAGACCATCTTGTCGGTGACGGTTACCGGGCAGTAGCCGTCGAGCGCCAGCGGCGGAGAGCCCGCCGGGATGCGCGCGAGCAGTGCCGCTTGTGCGGCCGACTTCGCCATGGTGGCCGTGGCCGTCGGAGCCGGATTGGCTGCGAGCGGTTGCGGCTTCGGCGGCGCGGAGGCGAGCGGCGCGGATTGAGCGAGCGGAGGTGTCGCAGCGACGGCTGCCGGTGCGGAAGCAACCGGGGCGGCGGCACCCGGCGCTGAAACGACAGCGCCGCGATAGGGTGCCGGAGCAGTTGCGGCGACGGCCGTAGGAGCCGTCGGCGCCACAGCGGCGGTCGTTGCAGGCGCGATTGTCGAGGGCGCTGTCGTGGCGGTGGGCAATTTCGGCGGCCCGTACGATGCGGCGAAGGTGCCCGGAATCGCCGTCGTCAGTCCGGCGTCGGCGATGGCGTTCGTCGGTTGCACGGCGGTTTTTTGCGCTTCTGGAGTTTGCGAGATAGGCGAAGCAGGCGCGATGGGAAAAGGTTGCGCCGCCGGAGCCGTCGTTGCCGGGATCGTCGAGGCGGCGTAGCGATCGCCGACCGGGGACGCTGCGTAGCGGTCGCCCGTCGTCGGGGTCGCATAACGCGAGCCGGTGGTCGACGGTGCCGTGTTCATTGGTGCCGTGTTCAACGGTGCCATGTTCGTGGCGGCTGCGGCAGTCGACCCACCTGCCGCCGCGGCGGTAAAAGGTACCGGGCTCGTCATCGGAGCGGGATAAGGCATAGCGGCTACCGGAGCGGAAGCGGCCGGCGTTGCTGCGGCGGTCGTGGCGGCAGGCGCGGCGGGTGTATAAGGCGCGGCGGCCGCAACCGGCGCGGCGGTCGTCGGTGCCGTCGGCGTCGCGCCGCGGTTGGAATAGTACGAAGCATAGCGGTCGTCCGTACGCAGCCCTGCCGACGCCGGAGCGGCACCGGTGTTCGGGGTGCTTGCGCCGCCCGTTTGCGGAGCGCCGGCCATTTGTGGATTGGTCGTCGTCGGCAAAGCGGCCGGCGGAGTGTAGGTCGTGGCGTAACGCGAACCGACGCTTGCCGCGACCGGAGTCGCCGCGCCAACGGGTGCGGCTGCAACAGGTGCGGCGCCCGTGGTCGTCGGCTGCATGGCATACGGCGATGCAGGAGCCGTGGCCGGTACGGCGTAGGGATTGCCCGGCTTGACGTAAGGATTCACGGGCGGAGTTCCGGCCGCGGTCGCTGCACCGCTCGTGGCGGCGTTGGCCGCAATCGGGCGAGCCGCGGCCAGCGCTTGTTGCGCCGCTTGGTTCAGCATCGACACGTATTCGCCTGCCGGTTTGAAACCCTTGCTGCGCGAAACAACTTGTCCTTGCGCCGTCATGACGATGTCGCAGGGAAAGCCGTCGACTTGAAACTGCTTGACGAGTTCTTGATTCATCCCGTCTTCGACCTGGATCTTCACCGGCACGTAGTACGGATGTACGGCGGTGCCGAGCCCCGGCTTGCTGAAGACGGTCTTTTCCATCTCCATGCACGGCGGGCACCACGTTCCCCAGAAGTGCACGAGCACGAGCCGATTGGTTTGCGCAGCGAGGCGCTGCCCCGTCGCGAGATCGGTTTCCCAGCGGATGGTGTCTTGCGCTTCAGCCGTCGAGGCCCAAATGCTGACGACGAGTGCGAACGTGGTAATCGTACGGCTGATCATGATCCATCGACCTTTGCCGGGGGAGTAACATGGAAGCCGCTGAGAGCGACTCCGCTCCCTGTATCGACCGAAAGGAGGAGCGAAGTTTTGCTAAAGATTCGGAATATTCCGATAAGTATGACTTTCCGGTCGCCGGCAGCGCCGGCCGGAAGGCTCGTCAACGCGATTCCGTCGGGGGCCGACGGCGACCGTGGCGACGTAATCGCCTATTGCGGCAAACTTTCCGAAGAAAGCTTGCCTTGACATGCCGGCGGAGACGATTAAGATTTCGGGTAGTTTCAAGCTGCCTGACACTCAGGCGCCTTCGGCCCGCGTTAGTCGCGGGCGTTTCCCGGCACTGTGCTGCTCTGCAAGATGTTTCCCGGCACGATCGTCCGTCAGGATGTCTGCCTCCGGTTTACCGACCTCGGTGTACCTCATCCGGAACGTCCGCAGGGTTTTTCGGCCGGCAAATGCTCGAAGTGGGCCAGCTTTCCCGGGATGATTTCGTCCGCAGCCGTATGCTTTCGGCGTTGCATCCCCCGCGAGTTGTTCGATTGCCCGTTCGCCCCGGGTTCGGCGAAACATCTGTTTTGCAGAACCAAAGTTCGGCAGGTTACCACGCGGCGTTTTAACGCTGCGTGACGCAAGCCGAACGGGACTTGTTCCCATCCGAGGCTTTGCCGCGGCCGGTAAGTTGCGCGTTGCACTGGTTGCACACGTCAAACTGCACGACGCGGATTTACACCTCGGTGCGGCAGCGTCCCTGCGGATCCGAACGATGTGATTTGCGAAGCGCGACCACCGGGAAACCGGTATGTCGGTGGCGTTGGATTTTATCGCGTTGAATTTTTGCCGCGTTGAATATCGATCGCGTTAGATGCGTCGCGAACGTCGGCCGTGCGATTCACGTTTTCATGTGATTCGCGGGCGAAGCAGATTCGGCCGGAGGCCGGAGACTGCGTCCGACGGTTGTCAGACGCCGACTTTCAATAAGAGTTTGCCTGGGAAGGCGTAGGCTTTCCGGGGCGCTGGAAACGTTGCGAAGCTGAGCCCCGGAGGGGCAAAAGGCATGTTTGCCGCCGTTGCGGCGATTGTTCGTTGTGCGATGTTCCGCCGAGTTTTTACGCGGTGTCTTTACGCCGAGTTTTTATGCCGAGCGGAACGTGTGGCGCGCCTGTGAATCTTGTCCCGACGATCGTTATTCGATCCGAGGGCGAAGCCTTCGCCAGGTGAGCGTCTGTTGTCGAAAGCCGTGCCTTGGAGGTGCGGCGATTCGCAGCCGATAAGTTTTTGTCTTTCGATCAGGGTTAGAAGTTATGTCGAAGAAGCGTCGGGGACGTGGCCGTCAAGGTCGTGGATATTACGGCGGTGGCGGCGAAGGCGGAGGTCCCGGCAATAATAACAACGGTCACAGCGGCGGCGGTGGCGGTGGTTATGGAGGCGGTGGCGGAGGAGGAGGCGGCGGTGGTGGTGGCGGCGGGGGCTACCGAGGCGGAGGCCCGAACCGCAATCGTCGGCCACGTCGCTACGATCCCAATGTGCCGCGCGAGCCGCGTCCGGAATTCGGCGAAGGGGTCATCGACCCGAACGCCGATCCGTCGCAGGCGCCCGTCGAAGGCGCCGAAGGTTTTGCCCCGCAAAACCATCAGCCTCCGCAACTCGATCCGGTCTCCGGCATTCTGGAGTTGCATCCCAACGGCTACGGCTTCCTTCGCAGCCCGACGAATAATTACACCCGCGAACGTACCGACGCTTTCGTGCCCGGCACGATGATCGAGCGATTTCGGCTTCGCGAAGGGGTGATGATCAACGCCCTCTCGCAGCAAAACCGCAAGCAAGAAGGTCCGCGCGTTCGCGAAATCGTCGACGTCGACGGCATGAAGCCGGACGAATACGTCAACATCAAGGCGTTCGACCAGAAGACGCCGATCAATCCGGAGCAATGGCTCCGTTTGGAAATCGGTCAGCAGCCGCTGAGCAATCGCGTGATGGACTTGCTCACGCCGCTCGGCAAGGGACAGCGGGCCTTGATCGTCGCTCCGCCGCGCACCGGCAAGACGATGCTGTTGCAAAACATCAGCACCGCCATCTCGCAGAATCACCCGGAACTCAAACTCTTCGTCCTCCTGGTCGACGAGCGTCCGGAAGAAGTGACCGATATGAAGCGGTGCGTGCAGGGCGAAGTGATCGCCAGCAGCTTGGACCGCGATGTCGAAAGCCACGTCCGTCTCTCGCAACTCGTCGTCGAGCGCTGCAAGCGCTTGGTCGAAGAGGGGCACGACGTCTTCTTGCTCATGGACTCCATCACGCGCATGGCCCGGGCCTTCAATAAGTGGGTCGGCAACCAAGGCGCGACGATGTCGGGCGGTATCAGCACCAAGGCGATGGATATCCCGAAGAAGCTCTTCGCGACGGCTCGCGCCTTCGAAGAGGGTGGTTCGTTGACCGTCGTCGCCACGGCGCTCATCGACACCGGCAGCCGGATGGACGAACTCATTTTCCAAGAGTTCAAAGGGACCGGCAACATGGAACTGGTGCTCGATCGCAAGCTCGCCGACCGTCGGATTTGGCCGGCCATCGACATTTCTCAATCGGGCACGCGCCGCGAAGAGAAGTTGCTCGATCCGGACACGTTGCACGCCGTGAACATGTTGCGCCGCACGCTGGCGACCATGAACCCGATCGATGCGATGGAACAGCTCACGGCTAAGCTCGCGAAGTTTAAGAGCAACCGCGAGTTCATCCACCTGATCGCCACGGCCCGCGCGGCCGATTAGCAGATTCGCTTAACTGAGTCGCACTGTAGGGAACGCCCTCCGTGGCGTTCCGCTCACGGCTAGCGAACGCGAGTTCCGGCGGGGGACGCCGCGGTCGTCGCGGCAGCTTCATCGGGCAAACGACGCGCGATGATCACATAGTCAATCGGCTCGGCGCGGCGGTTGCGCTCGACGGACACCGTATCGACCTGCTCCCAGCGGAACGGCAGCGGCATCGGCGGCGGCTCCAGGGCGTTGAAGCAGAAGTACTCTGCCTCGGTTACCTTGTCCGACGTCCACGCCTTGGGGTCGACCCGACGGATGCTGCGGCCGCTGATGTCGGCGACGTAGTAGGCGAAGAGGTGATGGATGTTCGTAAAGCTGACGAGCTCGGCATCGGCCGGAAGCTTTTCGACCACGCGAGCAATATCGCCGTGCGGATCGCCGCTCCGGTTTTGATAGGCGTTGACCACGACGACGGTGTACGCCAGCCCGCAGAAGCTCGCGATCGCACAGGCGGCGATGTACGAAGTGCGGCGATTATAGCGGGAGAGCGCCTCGGCGCAGAGCCACGCCGTGAGACCGGCACAAACGGCGAACACCACGACCGTGGAGACCGACTGCGCGTAAGGGCCCTTCGACCAAACGGGTGCGAATGACGCCGCCGCGATGAAGATGGCGCCCGCCGGGGCAAAGGCCGCGCAAGCGGTGAGAAATCCGCGCCAGGCGCGCGTCGTGCGGTGGTTGGCTTTCGGCGCCAGGCTCAGCTCGACGACGATCGCCGCCAGCAAGGCCCCGCACGGATAAAGCGGCATGTAGTAGCGTCCGCGGGCAAACACCGAAAGCAGCAGCGGCACTAATCCGACGAGCATCGCAATGCCCAGGTATTGCGCCGGTCGTTTCAAATCTCCTAATCGTCGGCGGAGCGAACTTTCGCAAAACCCGAACAGCAGCCCCGACCATGGCAGCATGCAGCCGAGGGCGATCCAGGGAAACTTGCCGAGATGCAGTAGTCGATCCTTCAGCGGAATGACCACGGCCAAACGCACTGCGGCTTCCGATAGCCAAATGTCCAGCGCGGCTTGCGGACCGACCTGAATCAGCAGCGGCACCTGCCAGATGCAGAGCACGGCTGCGAAGAGTCCGAGTCCGTAGAGATGCTCGCGTCGCCGCCAAAACGGCCGGTCGAACAACAGGCAAAACGCCCAGGTCGTACCGAAGAAGTAGGCGGGGCCTTGCGGACCTTTTGCCAAGCCGGCGAGGCCTGCGAAGCCGTAGCCTACGCACCAAGTGATCCAGGGAGCGTATTGACGCTGATAACAGACGAGCCAGCCGAGCAGCGATGCGGCGACGCAGAGCGTCAGCACCGCCTCACTTTCGGCGTGGCGACCGAGCTGCAGCACTTGCCCCATCGTGGGATAAGCGAGCCCCGCGACGAGCGCGGAGGTGCGCGAAAGAATCGCCCGACCGGCGGCGTAGATCAGCACCGTGGTGAAGAGCGTGGCGAGCAACGTCGGCAACCGCACGGCCCAGGCATCGTGCCGACCGGTGAGAGTCATCGAGAGGGCGAGAAACCAGTTGGCCAACGGCGGGCGGTTCGCGAAGACTTCCCCTTGCTGTCGCGGCACGATGAAGTCGCCCGTTTGCAGCATTTCGCGAGCGACGTTGGCCCAACGGGATTCTTCGCCGCGAAGGCTGAGCGCCGTCGGCCGTGAGAAGTACACTGCCAACACGAGCGCGACCAACAGCCAGCATTCTTTTTCGCGCCACCAACGTGCGCGTTCGTTCGGGGTGCCCGCATCTTGCGGTGCGCCTACACTAGCATCCATGCCAGGTCGACCTTCCGTGGAGTCTCGTTTCTTGGGTCAGTCCGGAGTCCTGAGTTTGCTCCGTGTCTGTGAGCCTGTCCGTTTGTGAACCGGCTCAGAGGGGGCGAAGTTTCGCAGAAATAATGCCGGCGAACCAGCCGACTTTGCCCCCTGCCGGCAACAAGGTGCCGGCATCACCGCGCCGCGAGTCTCTAGCGGCGTTAGTCTCTGGGCGAGCTTACTCGAAGTACGTCGCCACAGTTGGTTCACCGGATAGATAGCCGAGCGAGGCGAGGAAGCGGTCGGTCCGCTCCAGCGTGGCCCGGAACATCGCGCTATCCTTCTGCTTACTGATGTTGAAGAATCCGTGCGGCATCTTTTCGTACGCTTCCAGTTCGGCCCGGTTGCCCGCCTCGACCATTTGCTTTACGAACTCTTGGTTGGAGGCGAACATGCTATCGGCGGTGCCGATGAGAATAAGCGTGGGCGGTAGGCCTTTACGCACGTGCGCTGCCGGCGAGACCTTTTGCGGCTCCACGCCGGCGCGATCCATCCATTCCTTGGTCATGGCTGCGGTGACTTCCTGCCCCGGCTTGGGCGCCAGCGCAACCGCCGGATTGAATAACACGAGCGCGTTTGGGGCCGACGAGATCGTCGCGTCTTCCGTCGGTTCGTCGAATTCCTTAAGCAGCGCCGTGCAGGCCGCGAGGTGTCCTCCCGCCGAGCCGCCGCCTGCCGCGATGCGATCGGCGTCGATGCCGAGCCGCGCGGCGTGCGTGCGAAGATAGCGCACGGCGCTCTTGGCGTCGCTCACGGAATCGATCACCTTCGATTGATTGCGCGAGCGCACCCGGTAGTCGGCGGCGACGGCGACCATGCCGCGCGCGGCCAGGTATCGGCACTGGTACTCAAACTGCGCCGCGGAGCCGGCGGTCCAACCGCCGCCGAAGAAGAAGACGATCGCCGGCCGTCGATCGGTCGGCTTGTGGTCGTCTGGTTGATAGATGTACAGGGAGAGTTCGGTGTCGCCGACCTTCTTGAAGACCTCTTGCGAAGAGCCGGCCATGATCGGCGGGAACTTCGTGTTCTTCCCCCCGGTCAATTTGACGGGCCCCTTCGCAGGCTCGGCGCCCACGGCAGGGATCGCGGCTGCGACCCCCCAAACGGTCAGGAGCAGGCAAGCGACGCGAAGCGATGTGGACATCGTGAGAGTCTCCCGACAAGCGAGGCGGAATCGAGGCGGAGGAAATTCGGAATACCGGGCGATAAATGGCCGGCTGCCGGCGTCATTTTCGTAGGCGATGCGTTGCCGGCGGCCCAACCGCCGACAGGATACGACGCCGCTGCGGCAACGATTATTTCAGTTTTTTGCCCGTATCGGCGGCACCTTCCGCCGGCGCACGGGGATATAGACGATGCCGGATCGAATACGGGCCGGGCTCGCTGCGCCGGGCTGTCTTAAGAAATCGAAATCTTGATGTCGACCGTGGCCTCCGCTGAAACCGCACGATCTACCGAGAAGCTTCTTTGTCTCCTGGCCCAACACCAGGAAGACCTATACCGCTACGTCTTCTCGCTGCTGCCGCATCAGGAAGACGTGAAAGACGTGCTGCAGGAAACGTACATCGCACTAACGCGGAAATTCGACGAGTACGACGCCGCGAAGCCGTTTCTCCCTTGGGCCTACGGCTTCGCCTATTTGCAAGTGCTCAAGCATCGCGACCAGAGCCGTCGCGCGGCCCGAACCTTCGGGGACGACATCGTCGAATTACTCGCCGGCCAACGCGCGACGCACGCCGTGACGCTCAATGATCGGCTTTCCGCGCTCGATCATTGCTTGGAAAAATTGCCGCAACAGGATCGGCTCCTGATTTCGCACCGCTACCTTTCGCGAACGACGATTGAGCAGCTGACCGAGATCGCCGGCAGCAGTCGGCGGACGTTGTTTCGCAACTTGGAACGCATTCGCCGTTTGTTGTTCGATTGCATTTCACGTCGGATTGAAGATCGCACCGATGAATGCACAGGGGAGTGCGGCGTATGATGCCCGGCCTCCGCGCGGAACTCGATCGCTTGCTTTCGATTCTCGTCGACGACGAGTTGTCGGAAGCGGATCATGCGCGGCTGGAAGAATTGCTGCGCAACGATGAGGAGTGCCGCCGATTCTACTTGGAGTACGTCGACCTCCACGTTCGCCTCACGCATCACCCGAAGCTGGCCGCTTTATTGGAGGAAGTTCCCGAACCGGTCGCCGCGCCGCCGTCGATGACGCCGGTCGTTTCGCGAGCGCGACCGCTCTGGCTGCCGCTGATGGTCACCGCCGCATTGACGTTGGCCGCGTCCTGGGCCGTCCAGCTATTTGTGTCCGCTCCCAAGCCTGCAGATCCCGGCGCCGTCGGGTTGTCGCAGGCCGTCGCTCAAGCGCCGGCGATCGTACCTTCCTACGTTGCAACGTTGAGTAAGAATGTCGCATGCGTGTGGGAAGGAGACGAACCTCTCCGCTCGGGTATGCGTCTCTTGCCCGGCGTGATTCGTCTTCGTAGCGGCACCGCCGAGTTGCAGTTCGACGGCGGTGCTCAGCTTGTGTTGGCCGGACCCGTAGAGCTCAACGTCGAATCGGTGACTTCGGCCGCAGTGGTGTCCGGCAAGGTGCTCTTCCGTAGCGACGACACGGCCGAGCCGTTCGATTTACACACGCCGATGGCGCGCTTGGTCGATTACGGCACCGAGTACGCCGTCGAGGTCGGCAAGACCGGCGAAGAAGTTCACGTATTCGACGGCGAAGTGCGCCGCAGCCCCCGCCCTGCCGCGGAGCCGGAAACGGAGTTAGCCTTGAACTCCGTGAGCGTGATGGCCGGCGAAGCCCGGCGTTTTCTGGCGTGCGACGACGTTCAGGGATGCTCGGTTCCCCTTGATGCCGGCCGACTACGAATTCGCGCCAGTGCGCCGGCCGCCGCCGAATCCGCCCATCGTCAATCGGCGGGTGAACTCTTGGCGTATGAACCGTTTGCCTGCGATGCCGCGGTGCTCCCCTGCTCCGGCGCGGGGCTCGGCGGCATCGGCTTTACGACGCCGTGGGTCAAAGCTTGCAAATCGGAATTCGTCCCTGAATTTCGCATCGTCAACAGCCTCTGGCGTCCGCAAATGAACAGCGCCACCGAAGGGGGCGGCGTGAGCGCCGGTTGCCGAGGTGCGATGTCGCGCCGCTTGGCTCGACCGATCCGCATGGATGAGGACGGCGTTTATTACTTTAGCTACCTCATCCGCTCCGAGAAGCGCGCCGGCGACGGGTCTTGCGACGTGCAATTTATTCTCCGCGATCATCTTGTGCACGAGCCGCAGCGCAAGCTCGCGGTGTCGGCCTCGTGGTCAAGTTCGAAGACTTCCCTTTGTTGGGAAGGCGGCGGCAATTGCGCCTCGATTCCGGTCGAGCCGGGTAAGACCTATCTCATGGCCGGCAAGATCGTGGCCGGTCGCGAAGCTCCCGATCAAGCGTTTCTCTGTTTGTTTATGCCGCGGCAACCGGTCCCCTCGGCCGAGCCGTCGAGTTGGACGTTGGCGAGCCGGCCCGTTCTGAGTGATTTAAAGTTCGACGTCGTACAGATCTCCGCCAACACGGCGACTCCCGTCTTGGTCGACGAACTCCGCATCGGCACCTCTTGGGCCGCCGTCGCCGGAGTGTTTGCCGCCCCTTAACGAATGGTTCCATCCTCTGTTCTCTTCCCGCCTTTCCCGAGAGACTTACCCGCCATGACCGCTATCGCCTACGCTGAATCGATGCCTGCCGTACTCAACTTGCCGAGTTTTGAAATTCCCGACGACACCCGGCAATATGTGTTGGCCATCTGCAAGATGCTCGCCGACCCCACCCGCTTGCGCATCGCGTATTACCTGACGAACGAAGCGGAGCTGAATGTTACGCAGCTCTGTGAACGCGTGGCCCAAAGCCAGCCGGCGGTGAGCCATCACTTGGCGATGATGCGCTCCAGCGGCATCGTCGATCATCGCCGCGCCGGTCGGCAGATCTTTTACTCGCTCCGCGGCGACGCGATGCGGCAGACCTTGGCGCGGCTCTTTGGCGTCGACGCCTGAGTCGGCTCGCGGTTTGAATGTTGCGATCCGTCTACGGCGGCTATTTTCCTCCGTCGACGCGCGCCCAAAACGGGTGCAGTCGATCGCTGCGTGTCCGCGCATCCTCCAGGATGATCGCGGCATCCGGCTCGATGTAAGCGCCGGATTTGTTGGCGCGCGTCCCGCGAATGTAAACTTCGCTCGGCAACTTGAAGTTCACGAGTTCCGGCGAAAGCCAAACGGTCGCCGACGCCGCGCCGGTCTTGACGAAGATGTTGTTCTTCTGGCCGTTTTGGTTGAACGTCACTTCCGTATAGTTCGGCGTCGTGCCGCGCGGGGGCCAGTTGTCGGGGTCGACCAACGAACGTTCCGGCGGATCGCGCGTTTCCACCCACCAGAACGACCCGTCCCAATGCCGCACGCTCCGGCACTTAAACTTCTGCGGAAACGGATCACGCTTCTGCCGGCTCATCCAATCGAAGAGCCGCAGTAGTTCGTCGGAGAAATGCTCTCGACCGCGTCCCTTGATCTGCACCACCGTCGCGTTGTTGCCCCGGCTCAGATAGCGGTCCATGTGCACGGCGTTCTTAATCCATAGCGATCCGTCCATTTCGCCGCACACCAAATACGTCGGCACGTATTCGGCGTTCTCCCAGTAGTAGTCGAGCGTCTTGTCCGCCCGGGCCGAGATGCCGATGAAGCCGGCCCACAGGTCGGGATGTGCCATCGCCATCTCCCAGGCGGCGTCGCCCCCCATCGAATGGCCGGAGATAAACACTCGGTCGGTGTCGATCGAGAATCGCCGGTAGGCGTCGCGCAGCGAATACAGCACGGCGGCATGCTCGTCTTCGGAATAGTTGCACGACGTCTGCTGCTCTTTCGACCACGCCGGTGCGATGACGATGTATCCGAATCGGTCGGCCTGTCCGAAGCGTCGCCCGTCGGCATTCGCCCCGCCGGCCCACCATTCGAGCTCATGGAGCGGCGTGTTGCCGGCCCCGTGCAAAGCCACGATCGTCGGATACCGGCGATGGGGATCGTATTCCTGCGGGAGTTGCACGGTGTAGTTGATCGGCACGCGATCGCTCAGATAGTCGATCTGCACGTCGAGCATCCCGGCAACTTTCGTCTCTTTCGCGGATTCGTCCGGCGTCTTGGTCGACGGCATCATCGGCGGCTTCATGAGCGCGATGATCTTGGCCGTGAGCTCCGGTGTGAAGCCTTCTTGCTTGCGCAACTGATCGAGGGCCGCCTGGCGATCGGTAACCACAGGTGCCGCGAGGTACGTCTGAATCAACGCCCGCACGTCGTACATGGAGAGCGCCGTCGGCAAATTGCGTACGGCAAAATCGCTGCCGGCGAGCCACCCGCTGATCATCAGCGCAATCTTCTCCTCGCCTTTGATCACGTCGTCGGCCTGGAACTGCATGAACGCCGCGGTTCGCTCGAGCGTGTTGTTGCTCAGCTCGGCGTTGATTTCGTCGCGAATCGGCATCAGTCGGAGTCGCGATTGCGAGTCTTTTACGTCGCGCAGCAATTCGTCGAAGCGCTTGAGCGCGAGTTTGCCGCGCTCCTCCGCCTGGTTGTATTCCTTGAGAAGGCCCGACACCGCCTGCAACGTTTCCCCGGCCACGTTCTCCGTGGGAAAGCTTTGCAACAGTGAATAGGCCAAGCGATGCTGGCCCGACTTCTTGCGAGCTTCAATCTCTTCTAGGATGCGTCGGGCGTTGGTTTGTCGCAGCCGCACGCGAGTTTGCTCGAAGAGCGCCTTTTGCCCCGCCGGCAAGTCCGGAAATGCGGCCAGCAGTGCTTGGAGTTCTGTTTCCGCATCTTTGAAACGCTCGCTCTGCACGTAAAGCCGGACGATCTTCAGTCGCTGGTCCAAATTCTTCGGATCGATGCGTTGTTGGAGGATGCGGCCGAGCACGTCGCGCGGAATCGTGTTGGTCGCGATCCGCATGTCCCAAATGAAATGCATGTTCTCCGCGTCGACGCACTCGAGCTTGGTCCACTCCGGCGTGATCTCGGTTATTCCTTGAATTACCGCTTGGGGGCCGAGGTTCGTTTCCATCCGAATGATGCGCCGGCCGAAGTCGTCGAACTCCGTGACGCCGTAGATTTCGCCGACTGCCGCAACTTTGCTTCCCGACTCGGAGATCTGCTGCGGAATCTCGAATCGTTCGACGGGGTCGCCCGCGTCGAGTTCATTGGCCTCTTGCACTTGCCGCTGCGGCACGAAGATGCGTCGCAGTCCGTCGTCGACCAGCACCATCGTCTTGGCTTGGTTCGCAGCCTTCGGGCTATCGATCGTGGCCGCGATTTGCGCCAGGCGACCTTCGAGAACCCGACCGTCGCGCATCATCAGCCGCGATCCCCAAGCGGCGGGCGTCGCGATCACGAGCGCAACGCCGCCAAGCCCGACCAGAGCCGCAACGATCGTTGGGCGGCATAGCCTTCGACGGCACGGCGCGGCGCGGTGCGACGGCATTCATGAGCTCCGAATCGGAGGAAGGCGTCGCCGGAAAGAAGTTCGGAGACGTCGAAGGGAAAGACTCTCGTTTATTGTTGGCTGCCGAAAGCGTAAGTCAATGTCGGCATAGGTGTTTGCGCCCGACAACCGGTTGATTGACACCCATCCGCACAATCCCTAAAACTGGAGGCTCTGGGTAAAGTGTGCGGGGTAACTAGTGATTTCCAAGCGTTTCATGACCGGGCTGCTCTCCGCGGTTCTCGGCCTGCCGATCGTCGTGCTGGTTTGCCTCGGAGTCGGCCGTCTATTGGCCGCCACGGGCGACGAAGGAGGCGCGACTCTGGTCCGGCGGTTCGCGCTCTTGGGCGGCACCGGCTGGTTGCTCGCTCTGATCGGCTTGGTCGTAGCACTTGCCGCGGCCCACATCGCCGGCCCGCATGCCGAGCCGATCGACGTGGACGAGCTCGACGAACTCGAAGGATAGTCCCCTTCGCGAATCACCCTTCGCGAATCAGTAGTTCAGCGGAATCCCGCGCCGCCGCAGCTCGCTCACGTAGTCGGCCGCCGTGGTGAAGAGCACCGCGTCGAACCCCGCCGCTCGGGCGCCGTCGACGTTGACCTGAATATCATCGGTATAGAAAACTTCTTCCGGCGCTACGCCCGCCAGCTTCGCCGCTTCGAGATATATCGCGGCATCCGGCTTCATGAGCTTCAATTTGTAGCTCAGCACCACGACCTCAAAGTCGGTTGGGATGCCGGCGTACCGCCCGTCTGTGAAGAACTCCGTATGCATGTCGCACGTGTTCGACAAGATGCCGAGCCGATGTCCGGCAGCCCTTAATTGCGCGGTGACCGCTTTCATCGCCGTGTTCACGCGGAAAATGTCGCTCGCCGCGCGATAGATCGCCGGATCTTCGGCATCGCAGGGATGCAGGCCGCGGAAGGTCGTGCAAAACTCAGCGCCGGTGAGCCGGCCGGAATCGCAGCGATAGTTGATATCGCTCCTAAACAAGCCTTCAAAGACGGCGTCGGGCGATGCTCCCGCCAGGGCCGCAAGTTGCGCGGCTGCCCGTTGGTGGCTGAAGTAGAGCAGTACGTTGCCGAGATCGAAGTAAAGGAACTTAATGCTCACTTGTTCAACTCTTCGATCGTGATGTCTTTGTACCAAGCTTCGCTCGGCGGCCCACCGTGGATTTGTACGGCGATGATCCCCTTCTCCTCTATGCCGTCTTCAGCCTCCGTGTAGTCGACGGTTTGCACGCCGTTGAGCCAAAGTTGAATCCGCTTTCCTTCGGCACGAATCACATACTCGTTCCAATCGTCCGGTTTGGCCGCCTTTGCGAGCACTTCCGGCGTCGGTTGGGCCAGCATCTTCTTGCGCCGCGATTCGTCGTAAAGCGCACCCCAATACTTTTGCCCGATGTCGGCCTGATAGCCGATCACTTCGTGATGGTTGGGAATGCGCTTGGTTCGGAACTGCACGCCCGCGTTCACCCCTTCACCGGCCACCTTGAACTTCAAGCGAAGTTCGAAGTCGCCATATTCTTTTGTCGTGCAAAGAAATTCGTTATTCGGAATCTTGGTTTGCAGGTTGCCGCCGACGATCGCCCCCTCTTCAATGCGAAACATCTGCAGATTTCCTTCCCAGCCGGCAAAGGTTTTGCCGTCGAATAAGGAAATCCGCTCGTCGGCGGGGCCGGCCGCGACGAGGGGAACTGCGAATAATGCTGCGGCCGCGAGAACGAGTCGATCCAGATGGTGTCGTGGCTGCGCCATGCGATGGCTCTCCCGGTAGATTCTTTCCGTTTCGAAGGGCTTGCGTCGCGTGCCAGCATATCCGAGCCCCGGCGATTGTAAAACCTGGCGACCGGCGATAGGGTGGCGGCACGTCGCCGAGCATGCCGCCGGTTTTGTCGCATCGCATCGCTTGACTCTCGAACAGGCCCGCCGAGGTGAATATGTCGACCGCCGAATCGTTCTTTAAGACTTACGATTTTCATCGCACGCGCACGCTCGATCTCTTGGATCGCGTGCTCCAGGAACCTGATCCACAAGCCGCGCTCGGTTGGCGACCCGGGCCGGGCCGGGCCCATATCGCTTGGCAACTGATGCACATCGGCGTGACCGAAGAACTCTTCGCCACGGAACGCTTGGCCCCGGAAAAGGTCGGCGCGTTTCAAGAACTCTGGCCGCGTTTCCGCGGGGGCAGCACTCCCGACGACGATATCCCCACGCCGGACGTGATTCGCCGCGTGCTCATTGAAGGTCGGCAACACTTGCTGGCGACATTGCGCGAGATTCCCGACAGCCGGCTCGGCGAAATTCCTCCGTCGTTGGCCCAGCGCAAGCTCACCATTCACGACGTGCTCTATATTCTCGGCTGGCACGAACCCCACCATCACGGCCAAGCCCACATCACGCTCAACCTCTACAAAGCGGCCCACCCGCGCTAGTCGTTGACGAACGTCGCGCCGAGTCATTGCAACCTCAAACCTCGAACTCTGAACCCCGAACCGAAATATCGCATGACCGCATCTCGACCCGACAACCTTCGCGACTTGCTGGCCTCCGGTTGGCGGAGCAAAAGTGTTAAGCGTGAACTGCACGACAATTTCGTTCGGATGTTGGCCGCGGGCGAAGAGCTTTATCCGGGCATCGTCGGCTACGAGAATACGGTGATTCCCGAGATCAACATCGCCATGCTCGCGCGGCATGACTTGCTCTTTCTCGGCGAGAAGGGGCAGGCTAAGAGTCGGCTGATGCGGTCGCTCGTCCGATTTCTGGACGAAGTAGTTCCCTACGTCGACATCCCCGAAGCCACGGTGCATGAAGATCCGCTGCTGCCGATCTCGGGCGCGGTGAAGCGATTTCTGGCCGACACGCCGCCGGAACGCGTGCCGATCGGCTGGTGGCGTCGTGAAGATCGTTACGTCGAACGCTTGGCGCCGGGCACCAAGTTTGCCGACATCATCGGTGAAATCGACCCTGCGAAACTTGCCGGCGGCGTCAGCATGTCGTCCGAAGAAGCCCTTAGTTTCGGGCTCATTCCCCGCATGCATCGCGGCATCTTTGCGATGAACGAGCTTCCCGAGCTCGACGAGCTTGTGCAGGTCGGCCTCTTCAATATCTTGGAAGAGCGCGACGTGCAGATTCGCGGTTATCCGGTGAAATTTGATATCGACGTGCTGATTCTCTTCTCGGCCAACCCGTCGACCTACAATCGTAGCGGCAAGGTGATTCCGCAGTTGAAAGACCGTATCGGCTCGGTCGTGCATACGCATTACCCGCGCGAACGCGACCTCGGCATCCGCATTACCGAGCAGGAGTCGGGCCTGGAGCTCGACGGCGATTGGCCCGTGGTCGTGCCGTACTTCATGAAGCAGATCATCGAAGAGATTACGGTCGCGGCGCGGAAGAGCAAGTACGTCGATCACCAGTCGGGCGTCAGTGCGAGGTTTAGTTTGGCCAACTACCGCGCGATGGTCGGCAGCGCCCGCCAACGCGGCATCGTGCTGGGCGAACGTCCGGCAGTGCCCCGCATTAGCGATCTGGGGCACATCTATTCGTCGGCCTTGGGAAAACTCGAACTCGATTTGATGAGCAGCCATCAGCTTTCCGAGCGGCAAGTGCTGGAAGCGATCATCGCCGAGGCGATTAAAACGGTGTTTGAGGAATACGTCGAAGAACACGGCCTGAAAGAAATTGGTGAAATCTTCTCGAAGGGCGTGAAGATCGAAGTGGGCGATATGTTGCCTTCGTCGGCTTACGCGGAACGCATCCAACGGGTGCCGCCGATTTGGGAGAAAGCGTTCGAAGTGAATGCCGCGAGCGATCCTGCGATGCGGGCCTCGTGCGTCGAGTTTGTGTTGGCCGGGCTTTACGCAACCGATCGGATTTCGCGCGCCCAGCGTCATGGTCGGGTCGAGTACCAACTTCCGTAAGGATGGCTTTTGATGCCGGCCAATCGCGATAGCCTCGGTGGGATTATTCATACCTATCAACGGTACGACCCCGCGAATTTCCCGAGCCCGACTGCGCCTCCGACGGATGTCGTCTCGCCGGCGTTCGAGCATTTGCTCGCCAACGGGAGCTTGCGCGAGTTGACGGAAGAGGAACTGGCGCGAGCCATTCACCTCGACCCGAGCCAGATCGCCGGATTGGGGCCGAGCCTCGACGCGCTCCGGCAGCTGCTGGAAGAGAGAAAGAAGAAGATTTTGGAGACGTTCGAGACCGATAAGGTTCGCCAAGAAGCGGCCGAGGTCTATCGGCAGTCGTCTGAAAGATTGACCCCGCCCGGCGAGCTGCGCGATCAGTACCAGAAGGCGGCCCGCGAGGAGCAACTCCGCGAGCTGGAACGTCTGTGGTACAAGGCCGGCGGCGAACGGTCGCGCTTTGCCGCACATTTGATGAAAGTGATCGAACGGCTCAGCGAGAAGTACCAAGTCGACGAACTCGCGGCGAAGTACGAGTTCACCGGCCGAACGGCTCTTACCGTCGAACAGGCGCTGGCCGTCAAAGAAGAGTTGGAGACCATAGACAAGCTCCTCAAGCAATTGGAAGAAGCGGCGAAGACCGCGCAGATCGCGATCATTGACGTCGACGAACTTTCGCAGTTCGTCGATCCTGAGCAGATGGAGAGCCTGAACGCGCTGCAGAAACAGGTGGAGGAAATGGTTCGCCGGCTGGCCGAGCAGCAAGGGCTGGAGAAAACGAAGAAAGGCTACCAGCTCACGCCGAAGGCCTACCGCATCTTCCAAGGGAAGTTGCTGGAGCAGATTTTCAGCCAGTTGCAGGCCTCGCGCACCGGACGACATGCCGGACCGATCGTGGGTGAGGGAGCGGTCGAGTTGCCGTCGGTAAAGCCGTATGAGTTCGGCGACTCCGTCGCCAACATGGACATCGTCGGCACGTTTACCAATGCGATGATCCGCAGCGGCGGCAAGCGACCGATGCGCCTGAAGAGCGACGACATCGAGATCCATCGTACGCGCAACGCGCCGAAGTGTGCGACCGTCGTCGTGATGGACATGAGTGGTTCGATGGGGCGCAGCGGGCTGTATGTACATGTGAAGCGGATGGCCTTGGCGATGGACGGGCTGATTCGCCGCGAGTATCCGGGCGACTTCTTGCAGTTCGTCGAGATGTACACGTTCGCAAAGCCACGCGCTTCGAGCGAGATTGCCGTGCTGATGCCGAAGCCGGTGACCATCTTCGACCCTTGGGTTCGCCTGAAGGCCGACATGAGCGATCCGAACGTCACGGAATCGCGCATTCCGCCCCACTTCACCAACATCCAACACGGCCTACAAACCGCGCGACGATTCCTTTCCAACCAGGACACGCCGAACAGGCAGATCATTCTCATCACCGACGGCCTGCCGACGGCCCACTTCGAAGCGGAGATGCTGTACCTTCTCTACCCGCCCGACCCGCGCACGGAGGAGGCTACGATGCGCGAGGGGGCGGCCTGCAAGCGTGAAGGAATCACGATCAATCTGTTCTTGTTGCCGAGTTGGTCGCAATCGAGCGAAGATATTCAGTTCTCGCACCGCTTAGCCGAACAAACGGGCGGCCGAGTATTTTTTACGGCCGGCCGCGACCTCGATCGCTTCGTCGTCTGGGACTACGTGAACCGCCGACGCAGTATCATTTCGTAGGTTGTTCTAACAGACTCGCTCGCCGCTTTCCGGTCTAGAATTAGGCCACTCGGAGATTTATGGCCGATTGGCTTTTGTACGGAATCACCGGCTATACCGGAAAGCTCATCGTGCGCGAGGCCGTGCGGCGCGGAATGCGACCGATCGTCGCCGGACGCGATCCGAACGCCGTGGCAAAGGCGGCGAAGGAGCTGGGTTGCGAGAGTCGCGTCTTTGCGATCGATCGGCCGAAGTCCGTGGCCGAGCATTTGCGTGGGGTAAAGGTCGTGCTCAATTGCGCCGGACCGTTCGTGCGGACCGCGCCGACGCTCATGGCCGCCTGCATCGAGGCCGGCGTATCGTACCTCGACATCACCGGCGAGATCGACGTCATTGAACAGGCCGCCGCGCTCGATGCCGCTGCGAAGAAAGCCGGCGTTACTCTCATGCCGGCCGTCGGGTTCGACGTCGTTCCCTCCGATTGCCTCGCCGCGATGCTCGCTGCGGAGATGCCTGACGCCGTGCATCTCGCGCTGGCCTTCACCGGGGCGGAAACTTCCCCCGGCACGGCCAAAACGATACTCGCCGGCCTACCGCACGGCGGACGGGCGCGGGTCGACGGCAAAATTGAAGTCGTACCCGTCGCGTGGAAGACGCGGACCATCCCCTTCTCCACCGGCCCGCGCGAGGCATCGACCATTCCTTGGGGTGACGTCGCTTCGGCCTTCTACACGACCGGCATTCGCAACATCGACGTCTACATGGCCGTCGACGAAGTGAGCGGTAAGCAGATGCGGAAGCTTCGCAAGATCGCACCGCTCCTTAAGTACGGCCCCGTGCTGAGCATCGCCGAGTGGTTGGTCGATCGCTTCGTCAAAGGCCCGAATGCGGACGACCTGGAAAAACAGCGTGTTTCGCTCTGGGGCGAAGTGCGCGACGCCGACGGCCGCACAACGTCGGCTACGCTTGACACTCCGAACGGCTACCGGCTCACGGCGCTCACGGCCGTCGCCGCGGTCGAGCAAGTGCTCGCAGGCCGCGCCGCGCCGGGCTTTCAAACTCCGGCGCGGGCCTTCGGCAAGGAGTTTATTCTCTCGATGCCCGACGTAACGTTCGCGCGGCGACAGCCGGTCGCCGACGCGAGTTGAAAACTTCATCCTCTTATAGGTACGTGTTGATCAAGTTCTCGAAGAGTTCTTGGCGACCGCTCTTGCAGGGGGCGGCTTCTCCCTTGTCGAGCATGTACTTCTCGAGCGAGGCAAACGACGCTTTGCCCCCTTCGATCTCGGCGCCGATGCCCGAATCCCAGGTGCTGTAGCGATCTTTCACGAGCTTCTCAAGCCGGCCGTCGGCACGAATCGCCGCGGCGATCTTCAAGCCGTGCGCAAACGCGTCCATGCCGCCGATGTGGGCATAGAACAAGTCGACCGGTTCGAAACTTTCGCGGCGCACCTTGGCGTCGAAGTTCAAACCGCCGGTGGTGAAGCCGCCGTTCTTGAGGAGCACGAGCATGATCTGCGTCGTGAGGTAGACGTCGGTCGGGAATTGGTCGGTGTCCCAGCCGAGCATCAGGTCGCCGTAGTTGGCGTCGATCGAGCCGAGGAAGCCTTGCATGGCCGCGTATTCGAGCTCATGGTGCATCGAGTGGCCGGCCAGCGTGGCGTGGTTGGCCTCGATGTTCATCTTCACGTGCTTCTCGAGCCCGTAAGTGCGGAGGAAGTTCACGCAAGCGGCGGTGTCGTAATCGTATTGATGCTTGGTCGGCTCCTTCGGCTTCGGTTCGAAGTAGAACTGGCCGGTGAAGCCGATTTGCTTGGCGTAGTCGACCGCCATGTGCATGAACTTCGCGAGGTGGTCGATCTCGCGCTTCATGTCGGTGTTGTAAAGGCATTGATACCCTTCGCGGCCGCCCCAGAAGGTATATCCTTCGCCGCCGAGTTCCTTCGTGACTTCGATCGCCTTCTTCACTTGTGCGGCTGCGTAGGCAAACGAGTCGGCGTTCGAGCTCGTCGCGGCGCCATGCATGTAGCGCGGGTTGCTGAAGAGGTTGGCCGTGCCCCACAGCAGCTTAATGCCGGTCCGCTGTTGTTCTTCCTTGAGCACCTTGGCGACGGCGTCCAAGTTCTTGTTGCTTTCGCTCAGCGTTTTGCCTTCCGGCGCCACGTCGCGATCGTGGAAGCAGTAGTACGGGGCGCCGAGCTTCTCGATGAATTCAAAACCGACGCGAGCCCGATTGCAGGCGTTCTCCACATTGTCGGTCGGCCCTTCCCACGGACGTTGCATCGTGCCGGGGCCGAACGGATCGCTGCCGGTGCCGCGGAAGGTATGCCAGTAGGCGACCGAAAAGCGGAAGTGATCCTTCATCGACTTCCCTTCGATCTTCTCCGCCGGGTTGTAGTGGCGAAATGCCAGCGGGTTCTTCGATTCCGGACCTTCGTACTTGATTGCGGCAATGTCGGCGAACGCGGCCATGGCGATTTCCTCGTGCGATATCAAATGGGAATGTGAGCGAGTGTCGGTGTGAGCGATAAAGAACGCGGCAAGTTGTCGGACGCGTTCTCAGCGACCCTTCGGGCCGGTTTGGGGAAACCAATAATCTGCCAGAAGCCAAGGCGGCCGGCAAGCCGCGCGGACCCGGCAAACTGCGATGTTCGACGAACTGTTTCGCCCCGCAAAGGCTCGCGGCGGAGCGGCGCAACGCGGCGCAGCAAAACAGCGCTTCAGTGCCCGTCGACATAAGTGATCGCGCAGAATTTGGCGCATTAAGTGACTTACGTCGACACGTTTTTGGCCGCTGCGCACTGTTTTGCCGGCGTTGTGCGCGGCCTTAATTGCAAAGTAACCGACGCGCACTAAGCACTCGGCTATGTGCGCAGCGGGGCGCAGACGTTTTGCCGTAAGTCTCCATCCCCTTCGTCGTCGTTGGTTCCACTTACGCACGCCGCTCCCCTTACTGAATGCACAGTATGTCGAAGGTCGTCCCCTCGTCGGACGTCCCCTTCGCACCACCCTGCACGCTAGCAAAATCGGGCGGCTATTCCAGGCGACTTTTGGCCGGCCAAAAGTTCTCTGGAACGCCCTCATCGAAAGGCCTAAACTGCGCCAAGTTCTAGGTCGTCGGGCGGTCGTCTCGACTCGTTTAGGGAGGGATTCCACATGATCATTCGTGGTTGTATGTCGTTGGCGGTAGTTCTTTTCGCCGGGGTTATTTGCGGAACTGTTCAAAGCGCGGAACCGGCGCCAGGGGAAGTCGCCGTCGACCGGACGCAGTATAAGATTTCGCTCCATGTGATCGAGCGGGCATCATCGTCCGGCGATGCCGCAAACGAAGTCGGTGAGCCGCTCGTGAATCAGGTCGACCCGAAGGCGTGGCTCAAGGCTATCCAAGGCGACGCGCATGTAAAAATCTTAAGCGCTCCCACCATCGTTACGACGAATGGGCGTGAAGCTCGAATGACGGTCGGCGGGGAGCACTTGTTCACCGTCGGGTATGCGGGCGAAAAAGCCGTGACTAAAGTCGTGCCGGTCGGCATTCAATTGACGGTTACGGCGACCGCCTTGGACGAGGAACGCGTGAGCGTGGACCTTGCGATGCAAGTTTCGGAGTTGGCCGAGGTTGTCGCCATGGATTTACCGGCCGAGGCGGGCGAGAAATCGCGCAAGGTCGAACTCCCCACGGTACGCGAACAAACGGTGAAATCGACGCTTGTGTTAACGGTTGGTCAGGCCGGCGTGGTAAGCGGATGCGTGAAAAAGAGCGAAGATTCGACGCATCGCACCGAAGTGCTTGTCGCGATTGAACGATTCGAGACACCGCGCTAACGGGGGGCGGCGCTCATAATGCGAGGGCGCGATCGTTTGCAAGCCGCAACGATGCCCGGTTGCTATACTGCGACGCATGGTCGATTTTTTTGAGTTCAGCAATGAGATGCTTTGCATCGCCAACTTCGAGGGCTACTTCACGCGCGTGAATGCCGCGTGGACGCATACTCTCGGCTGGACGGCGCGCGAGTTGACGAACCGACCGTACATCGACTTCGTGCATCCCGATGATCTGGAAGCGACCTTACGCGAAGCCGATCTACTAGCGACCGGCAATCACGAGACGATTTGGTTTGAGAATCGCTACCGTCGCGTCGACGGCACGTATCGTTGGCTGGCGTGGCGCGTAACCGTCGAGTTGGCACAGCAGCAGGTCGTCGCCTCGGCGCGCGACATCACAGATCGCAAGCAGATGGAAGAGGCACTGCGCGATTCGGAGCAGCGGTTCCGCGCGTTCATGGACAATAGCCCGACCGCTTGGGCCAAAGACGCCGAGGGACGCATCGTCTACTTGAATCGCACGGCGGAGGAAAAGCTGGGGCTGTCGAGCCGCGTGGATTGGTATCTCAAAACCGATTTCGACTTTTGGCCGGCCGAAAACGCGCGGCGGTTGCAAGAGAACGATCGCCGCGTGCTGGCGACCGGTGAAACGGAGCGGTTTTTGGAAGAAACCGAGGTCCCCGGCGGATTGCATATCCACTGGATGACGATTCTATTCCCCTATAACGATCGCGCCGGCCGTCGCTATGTCGGCGGAATCGCCGTCGACATTACCGACTTGAAGCGAGCCGAGGCCGCGCTCGTGGCGGAGCAAGATCTTATGCGCAACTTGCTCGACTTGCAGGAGCGCGAGAAGCAGCATCTTTGCCACGAGTTTCACGACGGGCTGATTCAATACGCCGTCGGCGCGATGATGTCGCTGCAAGGGGCTTGGCGCAAAGAGTTGTCGCCGACGGCGGCCGCCCAGGTCGACGCCGTGATTGAAAAATTGCGGCAAGGCATCGACGACGGGCGCCGCGCCATTCGCGGGATTCGCCCCGCCGTGCTCGACGAAGCGAGTTTGCAAGCCGCGCTGGAAGATTTAATCGATCAGTTTCGGCAAACGGACATTCTCATTCGATTCGATTGCGATGCGACTATCGGCGTCGTATCTAAAGATGTCCAAACCTGCGTCTATCGCGTCGTGCAGGAGGCGCTGAACAACGCGCACAAGTACAGCGGCACGGACGTCGTGCGCGTGAAGTTGGAGCAAGTCGGCGATTCGTTGCACTTAGAAGTGCGCGACTTCGGTTGCGGATTCGATGTCGCTGCGGCCCGTCATCAAGGTTTTGGATTGTTCGGCATGACAAAACGAGCGCGCCTGCTCGGCGGCACTTGCCGGATCGACAGCGTCCTGACGATGGGAACAACCATCAGCATGCAACTTCCGCTGACCTCGTCAAACTAAGTGATGTGCGACACGATGCGGCGTACGTCGGGTCGGTCCGGCATGTACAACGCCACGAGAAACCCTTCCTGACGAGGCAACCATGTTGCAAATTCGCTTCGGTCTTGCGGCGATCGTTCTCGGTTCGTTGTGGGTGACGACTCTCCACGTCGATGCAGCGCAGCCCACAACTCCCGCGACGCTGCGCATCGGCACGTTCCACGTCGATGCCACGCCGCCGCTTGGTTCGCCGGTGGCGTATGCGCCGGTGCGAAAGATTGAAGATCCCCTTTCGGCCCGCGGCATCGTGCTTCTCGGAGTCGAGAAGCCGATCGTATTGTGCGCCGTCGATTGGATCGGCATCGCCAACGGCGGGCACGACGCGTGGCGTGAAAGCTTGGCTCGAGCCGTGGGAACGACGCCGGATCGGGTCGCCGTGCACGTGCTCCATCAACACGATGCGCTCCGTTGCGACTTTACGGCCGAAGAACTCGCCGCCGCGCAAGGACTGGCCGGCAAGCGATTTGACGTGCCGTTTGTGCGGAAGACGATCAACGATGCCGCCCAAGCCGCCAAGGCTTGCGTCGAACAGGCTCGACCGGTTACGCATCTCGGCGTCGGCGACGCGCGCGTCGACAAGGTGGCTTCGAATCGCCGCATCCTCGGTCCCGACGGGCGCGTGGCGATCGTGCGGTCGAGCTCTTATCGCATTCCCGAGCCGATTTTGTCGCGGTTGAACGCCGAAGCGAAGAAGCAAGGTTACGAGTTGAGCGCTTCGCGCGTCGAGGAAGCGCTGGCGGCGCCCGAAGGAGTCATCGACCCGCTGTTGAAGATGATCACGTTTTACGAAGAGGAGCAACCGCTCGTCTCGCTGAGTTATTACGCCACGCATCCGCAAAGCCATTTCGGCAAAGGGGACGTTACGTCGGAGTTCGTCGGCCTGGCCCGCGCGAAACACGAGCAGTCGCACGAAGGTCGATTGCTCGTGCACTTCAACGGCGCGAGCGGCAACGTTGCCGCGGGCAAGTACAACGACGGCACCCCGGAGCTGCGCATCGTGCTGACCGATCGCATGGCCGACGGCATGCAACGGGCCTGGGCTGCGACGAGGCGCACACCGCTCACGGCGGGGGATTGCGAGTGGCGCGTGCAGCCGGTCGACTTGCCGCTGCCCGACTACCTCGACGCCGACAAGCTTCGCGCGACGTTGGAAAACTCGGCGGCGACGGAAGCGGAGCGGCTCACCGCGGCGGCGAAACTGGCGTACGTCCTGCGGCGCCAAGAGGGCCGACCGGTCGAACTCTCTTGCCTGAAGCTCGGGCGGACGTATCTCGTGCACATGCCGGGAGAGTTGTTCGTCGAATATCAACTCGCCGCGCAAAAGATGCGGCCGGACGACACCGTATGTATGGCGGCCTACGGCGACTACGGACCCGGCTACATCGGCACCGAGATCGCCTATGAGCAAGGCGGCTACGAAACACAACCGAGCTCGTCGAACACCGCCCCAAGCGTCGAACGCGTACTGCTCGACGGCCTGCGGGCGCTGCTGAAATAGCCGCCCTGACGCACACTCAGGCTTTGATCACGCCCTTGAGCACGTTCATTTCCGCTTGGGCGCGCTGTTCGACGTAGGCCATGGCCTTTTTCACTTTGGCTTCCGCGGCCGGGTAATCGTCGTGGATATTCATCAGGATCTCGAACATCTTGTCGGCCGAAGTGCTGTCGAATTCGGGGGCCCATTCTTCGAGGCCGATGTCTTTGAACATCCAGCATTTCGGCGAGTGGAACTCGGAAAAGGTGTGCATCATCGGCGTGCCGACGGCCAGCGCCATGATCGGCGTGTGCGGTTCGTGACAGATGACGGTATGGGCCCGGGCGTAGAAAGAGCAGGCTTCGTCCACGTTCCAAAACTCGTCGAAGTTGACTACGTACTTCTTCAAGTCGTCCGGGAGCGGGTCGTAGACGAACTTCTTGTTGTACTCCATCTCTTTGTAGACTTCCGGCGCGATCACTACCTTCCAGCCGGTGGCCTTGACCCACTTCGCGATGACATCCTGATAGACTTTCGCCCGGCGCACGTCGTCGGTGATGTTTGCCGGCGTGGGGTGCAGCGGGTTGAGCTTCTGCGGACGCTTGTCGTCGACGCCGGGACTGCTCGGCGAATGGGTGCGAAGCTGGAGGGTGATGAACTTCTTCTCCTCCAGCCCGTGCTTCTTCATGCGGGCGAGCGCTTTCTCTTCGTCGCGGACGTCGATGCCGAAACAACCGTCGGGACCGAATTCAAGCACGGGGGGCTTCACGCCGGCGTCTTGCAACGTCTTGAGCGTTTGGGAGTCGCGGCAATAGATGAAGGCGGCGCTATTGAGCAGGGCGATGCGTTCGTCCGCGCCGGGGCCGGTCACCATGTCGGGAAAGTACGACTGCCCCTGCAGTCCCCACGGCTTGCCGATCTCGTTGCAGTACTTCATGAAGTCGGTGGATTGGCCCATGCCGGGACCGCGCAGGAAGAAGTCGGAGCGTTTGATCGCCTCCTGTGCGGCGCCGTTCTTTTGCGACAGGTACCCCTTTACGATTTCCAGTTTCGGAAACCGCTTCATCAACATGGCGTCGACTTGCTCGTTCGTGTTTTGAGCCCAAAGAATGACCTTTGCTTCGGGCAGATACTGCTCGAGGAAACGCAGCGTTCCGGGGGTGTGACCGATGTCGCCGATGTTTTTAACGGCCCAGCCGCATTGCAGCAGAACGGTCTTTTGACTTTCGGCGGCCTTCGCCAGGGGGGGCAAGGCCGTTGCGCCGAGTGCGCAGCCGGCGGCTTGGAGAAACGTGCGGCGTGAGATCATGCTATTAACCAACGAATGGGAAAAGTTGTCGTGAGCGCGGTGCGACCGTCAGCTTTCACGCGGGCCGGCGAAATTGCAACACCTGAGTCTGCAATTTGAGCGACTTTGATCGCGCGACATGAATCGCACCGGCGATGCACACGTGCTGCGGCACGTTCAAGAGACCTGCCGCACCGCTCGGCCGCCGAAGCTAGAGAATCTCCGGCATCGCCGAAGAAAATACAAGGACGCACGATGGTGGATGCAGAGATCGCGACAATTCGCAAATCCAAGTCTGCAACTATCGTACGCCGGCGCAATTCGCTTCGCAAAATGTGTCGCAAATCACTTCCAGCAAGTCACTTATATCAATATATGCCTGCCGGCATGAAATGTGTTTTCGCGTAGCAATCGCTCGCTGCTTGTCCTACGAAAACGCTTAGAAAGTCAAACCCGGAGTGTTTGCGATGTTCCGACTCAAATTGATCTCCCCTGACTCGGCCACCGGTAAAGGCCACTGCTCGAGCAAAGTTGCGAAGTCGCCGTGGTGAAGGACGCGAGCGCACCTCCGCGACATCCGGTGATCGGCGACGGCTAACTGGCGGCGCTCATCAACTACGACTTTCTCGCGAATGCGTGCCCTCGACCCAAGAAGTCGTGAAGGTGATGGACTAGAGCAATCCCTTGAATTGTGAGGAATCAACTATGAATACTCATTTGCCGAACTCGCAGCCGACGGCGATCATCGCTCCGCCGTTCACTTTGGAAACGGCAACGTTAAAGGTGCGGCTGGCCGAAGACGGCTGGAACTCGCGTGACCCGGCCCGAGTCGCCTTGGCCTACACCGAAGATTCGACGTGGCGCAACCGGAGTGAGTTCGTCGTCGGCCGGGGTCAGATTCGAGCATTCCTCGCCGGCAAGTGGGAACGTGAACTCGAATACCGGTTAGTTAAGGCCCTCTGGGCATTTAGTGATGACCGGATCGCGGTCCGCTACCAATACGAATGGCACGATGTCGCCGGTCGGTGGTTTCGCAGCTACGGCAACGAGCTATGGGAGTACGACGAGCGCGGACTGATGCGACGTCGCGAGGCCAGCATCAACGACGTTGCAATTCAAGAAACCGAACGCAAGTTTTTCTGGCCGGCTCCCGGCCCGCGACCGGCGGAGCACCCGGGCATCTCTGATCTTCGGTAAGCACCTCATTTAGCTAGAAAGTAGGATCGTTATGTCGCAGAGATTTGTGGGCAAAACGGCGTTAGTGACCGGCGGCAGCAGCGGCCTAGGATTAGCGACCGCGCATCGTTTCGCGGGTGAAGGGGCGAAGGTTTTCATAACCGGCCGGCGCAAGGAAGAGCTCGATCACGCGGTGCGACAGATCGGAGGCGATACGGTCGGCGTGCAGGGCGATATCTCCAACATGGCCGACCTCGACCGACTTTACGAGGTGATCAACAAACAAGCGGGCCGACTTGATGTGCTGTTTGCCAACGCGGGTGGTGGAGAGTTCGCTCCCCTGGGGCGGATCACCGAAGCGCACGTCGACAAATGGTTTGGGATTAATGTCAAGGGGACTCTGTTCACCGTGCAAAAGGGGCTGCCGCTCATGCCCGACGGCGCGTCGATCGTCTTGAACGGGTCGATGGTTTCGCGGAAGGGCCTGCCGGCGTTCGGCGTGTATGCTGCGACGAAGGCGGCTCTGAGGTCGTTTGCGCGGACCTGGTCCGTCGACTTGCGGGAGCGCAAGATCCGCGTCAACGTCGTCGCGCCGGGAACGGTCGTCACGCCGGCTTACAAGAACGAGTTGGGAATGACCGACGACCAGATCAAACAGTTCGTGGCGCAGGCCGCCGCAACGACGCCGCTGGGTCGGGCAGGGACGCCGGACGAAATCGCCAAGGCCGTTTTGTTTCTAGCATCGGACGACAGCAGCTACGTGAACGGCATCGAGCTGTTCGTGGACGGCGGAGCAGCACAAATCTAGCAAGCAACCCTCTGAGTCTGTTCCAGCTTACTTTCATCGAGTATTTGTTTAATCGTCCATTGATTCGGAGACACGATTATGGTCGGTTTCCGCAAATTCACCTTGGTTCTTCACTGCTCATGGCCGCCGTTTCGGCCTTCGGCTCCGCATTAGTTTCCGACGCCTTGTTTCTCTGTCTTCCTTCGCAACGTCGTCAAAGGGGCTCGTCCAGTGCGCCGCGCCGAACGTGAGCTGTGAAAGTGACGTTCGATTCACCTCGTCACCATCGCGTAAACTCAGGAGCTAGATCATGAACCTAGGCTTCGACCAACCGCTGTATATCTTGCCGTTCGATCACCGTGGCTCGTTTCAATCGAAAATGTTCGGTTGGTCCGGCGTGCTTACGGACGCGCAGACTTCTGCGATTGTCGCCGCGAAAAGCGTGATCTACGAAGGCTTCCTGGCAGCCATTGCTGCGGGCGTGCCGGCGCAGAAGGCGGGTATTCTCGTTGATGAACAGTTCGGTTCCGCCATCCTGCTCGACGCAGCCAAACGCGGCTTCGCAACCGCGTGTCCGGTCGAAAGGAGCGGCCAAGACGAATTCGACTTCGAGTACGGCGAAGACTTCATCGGTCACATCGAAAGATTTAAGCCGACGTTCTGCAAAGTCTTGGTCCGTTACAATCCTGAGGGAAACGCCGACTTGAACCGACGCCAAGCGGCGCGGCTCCAACAGCTCTCGGATTATCTGCACGCGAAGCAGGAGAGCCGGCTCATGTTCGAACTACTCGTCCCGGCCGAAGCCGCCGAACTAGAGGAATTGCACGGCGACAAACAGGTCTACGACCGCGAACTGCGTCCGCGGTTGATGGTTCGAGCCATCCATGAGTTGCAGGACGCGGGGGTCGAACCAGATCTTTGGAAGATCGAAGGACTCGATCGTCGTGAAGATTGCTTGCAAATCGTCGCCGCGGCGCGGCGAAACGGCCGAGACCGCGTCGGCTGTATCGTTCTGGGGCGAGGCGAAGATGAAGCCAAGGTGCATGAATGGCTGGCGACGGCGGCGAGCGTTGCCGGCTTCATCGGCTTTGCCGTCGGTCGCACTACCTTTTGGAAGCCGCTAATCGACTGGCGCGACAAGAAAATATCTCGAGAAGCCGCCGTGACGGAAGTCGGTCGACGCTTCAAGACTTGGGTTCAAATATTTGAGCAGGTGATTGGCGCGAACCACTAGCAATCGCTCTATCAGGTATTCGTCCTGCAACGTGGAGTGAGCGGTCTTGGGTTCTGCTTAGTGCGTAGCCTTATCGCACGCCGCAAGCCGTGCAACCGGGTTGTCGACCGGTCGGCCGGTAACGCCTCATGGACCGAGTTCACTGAGAAACTCCCGCAGCCGCGAACTAGGGCGTTTGTATGCTCGCTCCGTCGTCGAATTTCGCGGTGCCGGTCGTGTTCGGTCGCAAAGTCTCGTCGGAGTTGTCTATTTTGGCCGTCACGCGCACGCGGTGCGTCACGGGGTCTACTTCAGGACTAATCCGTGCGACGACGGCCGGTAGCCGCCGATTTCTATCCTATCGATTCGCGTGACGTTGTGGGGGAGCGTCCGACCTCACCATTACTAAGCGGCGGAGGAGGACAGCTATTCGCGTTCGCCGCGAGTAGGCGCGGAAGATCGCCCCGACTCCACGTTGAGTTCTTCGTAGTCGAGGGATCGCTCGACGCGCATGACGGCCTCGTTACTGACGTTTCCTTCGGCCTTCAACTGCGCGACGGCTTGCCGTTGCGCTTTCAAAAGCTCAAGCATTAAACCGGACGTCGTGTCGGCGACTTGTTCGGTGTGGTCCTCGAAGGTCGGCGTCAGTCGGCGCTGGTAGCGCAGGACGTGGTTTTGGTAGATCGTACACAGATGACTGATCGTCGCCGGCGGCAGCTCGGTCGCCGGCGCCAACTCGTCGAGCCTGCGAATCGCCGCTTCGGCGGCCGCGAGCCGAATGCGCGTTTCATCGCGCTTCACGGCGTCGTCGGCGGGGAAGCCCAAGCGGCGAATCAGCAGCGGCAGCGTCAGGCCCTGTATGACGAGCGTCGTGAGAATCACGCTAAACGAGAGAAACAGAATCATATTGCGTTGCGGAAACGGAGTCGTGCCGTCGGCCAACACGAGCGGCACTGCGAGCGCCGCCGCAAGGGAATCGACTCCGCGCATGCCCGCCCAGGCGATGAGAATCGACTCCTGCCACGGCGGATGATAAGCCTGCGGTGAATCTCGCCGGTCGAACAGGCGCGGTAGTCGATTCCAAAACAGCATCCAGGCGGTCCGCAGAACGATCGTCGTTGCGCAAACGAGGAGGCAATCGACGAGCAACTCGCCCGCCGGCGTGCGCGCCACGTCGGCCAGAACGAGACGCAATTGGAGCCCGATCAAAACAAACGCGAACCCTTCTAGGATGAATCGCGCGCCGGCCCAGAAGGAGAATACCTGCACGCGCTCGTCGGGTTTGAGTTCCGACAGCAAATAGCGACCGACGTAAAGGCCGGTCGCGACGGTTGCCAAGACGCCGGATGCGCCGAGTGCCTCGGCCGTGAGATACGAAGCGAACGGCGTCACCAACGAGCAGGCGGTATTGGCGGCCGCATCGTTCACTCGGCGTCGAGCCCAGGTTGTTAGCACGCCGACGGCAAGCCCCGCACAGAGCCCTCCGATGGTGTCCCAAACCAGTTCTCGGCCGACGTCGGCGAGCGAAAACGCGCCGGTGACCGTGACCTTCACCGCCTGTTGATACGCCACCAGGGCCACGACGTCGTTGAACAGGCTCTCCCCTTCGAGAATCCGTTCGACACGCTTCGGAATGGACAATCGGCCGGTCACGGCAACAACGGCAACCGTGTCGGTCGGACTCACAATAGCCGCCAAGACGAACGCCGCCGGCCAAGCGAAGCCGTCGATATATCCATGCACGGCGAATGCGACGCACACCAAATTCAACAGCACGAGCCCGACGGACAATCGGAAGATCGGCCACCGGTGGCTTCGCAGATCGCGCAAACCGAACTGCGAAGCCACGAGGTAAACGAGCGGCGGAATGAAGACCAGAAACGCGACGTCGGGAGGGATTTGGACGTGCGGCAAACCGGGTACAAATCCCAGAGCCAGCCCGCCCAAAACGAGCAGCGTCGGGTAAGGAATCCGCAGACGCTGAGCCGCCGTCGAAAGGGCGACCGCCACCAGAATCAATCCGACGACCACTTCGACCGGATTCATCGCATGCTCGTTTTCAGATCCGAACCCATGGCGGACTCGACGTCGAAGTTCTTAGTGAAGTCGGCGCTTCAGTTCTTCCCCCATCTGCAGCAGCGAGGCACGGGTCGCCGGCACCTGGCTGATCGGGTTCAAGAGCCCCCAGTCGTGAATCATTCCGCTATAGCGAACGGCGATTACATCAACGTCCGCGGCATCGAGCTTCCGAGCGTACTCCTCCCCTTCGTCGCGCAACACGTCGTTGCCGGCCGTTTGAATGAGCGCCGGCGGCAACCCGCGCAGCTCTTCCGTCATAGCCCGCAGCGGCGAGGCGTAGATCTCGGCTCGTTCGTTGGCGTCGGTCGTGTAGTTGTCCCAGAACCACTTCATCATGTTTCGCGTGAGGAAACGGCCTTCCGCGAATTGATGATACGAATCGGTGTCGAACGAGGCGTCGGTCACCGGCCACATCAAACCCTGAAAGCAAATCTGCGGGCCGCCCCGGTCTTTAGCCATCAATGCCACGACGGCCGCCATGTTGCCGCCGACGCTGTTGCCGACCACCGCCAACCGGCTGCCGTCGACGTTGATTTCGCGTCCGAACTCCGAAACCCATTTCGTCGCGGCATACGCCTGATTGATCGCCACCGGATATCGCGCTTCCGGCGAGGGGGTGTAATTCACAAACACGGCCGCTGCGCCGGAGTAGGCGACCAGATCACGCACGAGTCGCTCGTGGGTCGGAAAGTCCCCCAGCACCCAACCGCCTCCGTGGAAGAACATGAAGGCCGGTACCGTCTTTTCAACGCCGGCAGGTCGCACGACGGTCAGGTCCACTTGTTGGCCTTCGTACGAAAGGGGAAACGTCGAGACCTTGGCCGGGGGCAAATCCAGCGTTACCGAAGCTTGCAAACCGATCAGCACTTGCCGGGCCTCGGTCGGCGACATTTCTTCCAGCGGTTTGCCGCCGCCGGAATTCAGTTGCTTCAACAAGTTCCGAACGCGATGGTCAATCGCCACATCGTAGGCGGGATCAATAGCTTGCATGACATGTTCCTTACACACGGGGGAAGGTGATCGTTTCCTCTGCCCACACTGAGCGGACGGCCGGGACACCTCGCCGAACTTTTGTCGCTGAGAGTTGGCGTCGATTCTCGACTTTCACGCATTGTCGCGGACCGTACGTCCTACCGCACCCCTCCATACGAGCCGGCAGTGAGAGATCGGCGGGCCGTCGCTAATTCGGCCGTGTGTCCCTGGGTTTCGCTTAGTTAGGGCGGCAACGATCGTCTCGAATCTTTCGAGCTTTCACACCTACGTTGCCGTTAACGGAACATAAGTCGACCGCACGAGGAGAGCCGGCCATGCCGAACAGCATTATGGAAGAACCGAAATCGAGCGAAACGCCGACGTTGTCACGCGTTGCCTTGGAGCAATCGACCTCTCGCCTCGACCATGCCGCAGGCCCGGCGAAAGCTGCCCCTGCGGCGCCCGCCGAAAAGCCTGCGACGACGGCGGCGCGCAAGCCGGTGAACAAAAAGCCGTTCGTCATCACGGTGCTTGTCCTGGGAGCCGTATTGTCGGCAATCAAGGGTTGGCCCGTAATTTGGACCTTGCTCACCACGATCTCTACCGACGACGCGTATGTAGACGGGCACGTCACGTTGGTCGCTCCGCGCGTGTCGGGCCAGATTATCAAAGTGCTCGTCGACGACAACAATCGCGTAAAGCGCGGCGACATTCTCGTGCAACTCGACCCCGAGCCATATCGCGTGCAAGTGGCGATTCGTCAGGCGGCCGTGGCGGTCGCCGAAGCCGACTTAGCCCAGGCGCATGCGCAGGTTCGCGCATTGGTCGGTCAAACACACGCCAATCGTTATACCCTTGAGAACACGATGCAGCGCGTGAACGAGCAGGCCGCGAATCTTAAGGCGCAAGTTGCCACCTACAATAGCCACCGCGCCCAACTGGAGCTGACGCGTAGAAACGACGCTCGGGCCGAGAAGTTGGCGCCCAGCGGAGCCATCAGCAACGAGGATCTCGATGTCCACCGTCAGCAGGTTAAGGTCGATGAAGCCCTCGTTGAGCAAGCGTTGCAAACGATTTACGCCGATCGCGCCGGCCTGGGGCTTGCGACCGAACCTCCGCCGGGGCACGAACTGAGCGAAGTGCCCGCCGATTTAGATCAGAACTTTTCCGTGGTTCGCGCGACGCTTGCCAAGCTGATCGAAAGCGATGCGCAGCTCGGCTACTACGCGACCTCGCTCACCGCCACGCCTCGCGAGGCCGTGGCGGCGTTTTCAAAACAAGACCCCGACGGCGACCTCGACCGAATCTATGCTCGCCTCATTCCTAATGCACCCCCCATTAAGCAGGCCGAGGCCCGACTGCTTCAAGCGCGCCGCGACCTGGAAGAAGCCGAACTCAATTTGAGTTACTGCAACGTCGTTAGCGAGATCGACGGCGTCGTGACTCGGCGCAACGTGAATCCGGGCAAGAATGTTCAAGCCGGCGAGGAACTGATGGCGGTTCGCTCCCTTACCGAAATCTGGATCAACGCCAATTTCAAAGAGACCCAACTCGCCGATCTGCGGATCGGGCAGCGCGTACGTTGCGAACTCGACATGTACGGCGGTCGGCGCGATTTCGAAGGACGCATCACCGGCTTTACCATGGGAACCGGTCAGACGTTGTCGCTATTGCCGGCGCAGAACGCTACCGGCAACTTCGTGAAGATCGTGCAACGGCTACCGGTGCGCATCGAGTTGACGGACTACAACCCCGACGAGCATCCGTTGTTCGTCGGCCTCTCGGCGGTGCCGCATGTGTACTACAAAGAGCCCGCCTCCGGCCCGCACGCCGGTGCCATGCTGCAGGCGAATCTTCCGTTGCCGCAAGCGATCAACGATCCGAAACCTTCGCAGGTCTCGACGGAGTCGCCCGGTACGGAGACCCGGCCATGAGCGCCACGGCTTCAATCTCCGCAGTTCCCAAACGGAAGACGTTCAATCCCTGGTGGATCGCCGCCGCGGTGGTGATCCCGACCTTCATGGAACTGCTCGACACAACGATCGCCAATGTCGCCCTGCGCTACATTGCCGGCGGACTATCGACCGCCGAGACCGACAGCGAATGGGTCATCACCAGCTACTTGGCGGCGAACGCCCTGATCCTCACGATCAGCGGCTGGATCTCGGCCCGTCTCGGACGCCGCAACTATTTCCTCCTTTCGATCGCCGTGTTTACGCTCGCTTCGGGCCTATGCGGCATCGCCACGAGTTTGTCGGAAATCATCGTGTTTCGCGTCCTTCAAGGTTTGGCCGGCGGTGGGTTGCAGCCCTCGAGTCAGGCCATCCTGCTCGATACCTTTCCGTCCGACAAACAAGGGACCGCCATGTCGGTGTTCGGCATCGCGGCCCTCATCGGGCCGATCGTCGGGCCGACGCTCGGGGGCTGGCTCGTGGTGAACTACGAATGGCGTTGGATCTTCTACATCAACTTGCCGATCGGGATCCTCGCTTTTCTGTCCTGCTACTTTTTGGTGGCCGATCCCGAGTATCTGAAGAAGGAACGAGTTGAGCTGCGCAGGCAGCCGCTGAACTTCGACTATCTTGGACTCGGCGCGCTGGCCTTGGCGGTCTCGTGCTGGGAGGTCTTATTAAGCAAGGGGCAAGAGTGGGATTGGCTACAAGATCCGTTCTGGCGCATTCAAACGTTGACGACCCTCTTGGTGCTCGGCTTCTGTTTCTTCATCTGGCGGGAATTGCGGGTGGAGAATCCGTTGATCAATCTGCGCGTGCTCCGCGAGCGAAATCTGGCGATGTCGTGCGTGATTCTGTTTTGCGCCTTCGCCATTCTGTATGCCGCGAGCATCGCTCTGCCGGCCATGTTGCAGGCGCTTTTCGGCTACGACGCCCTCTACGCGGGCCTAGTGCTTTCGCCCGGGGGCATCTCTTCGATTTCGATGCTGATCATAGTGAGCGTGCTTCTCGGCCGGGGCGTCGATGCACGCTGGTTGATCGCCGGCGGGCTGGTGGTGCTGGCTTGTTCCAATTTTTGGATGTCGCTCTTGAATCTTGATGTCGGGCCTTGGCAACTCATCGCGCCGCGGATGGTGCTGACGGGAGGCTTGGGGCTCATTTTCGCGCCGATCAATGTGGCTGCGCTAATGTATACGCCCAAGCATCTGCGAGGCTCGGCCATCGCACTCATCAGCCTGCTGCGCAATGAAGGAGGGAGCGTCGGCACGTCGATGGTGCAAACCATTCAGCAACGACGCGTCCAGTTTCATCTATCGCGAGTCAATGAGTTTCTCGACCCCTTAAATGATCACGTACGAAGTTTTTTGCATCAGGCGCAAAACGTTCTCGGGCATCATTCGGGAGATGCGGCTAAAGCCGGCCAACTGGCTTTGGGAGGGCTCGATCAACTTCGTCAGCAGCAGGCCCTATCGCTCGCGTACTTCGATATCTTCTGGTTGACCGCGGTCCTGGCGTTATTGTTGGCGCCGTTCGTGTTTTTCATGAAGCGGTCGGTGGCGGAAAAAGGGAGCCATGTCGGCGCGGAGTGAAATTTCGTCCGCGGCAGAATTAGTCGCCGGAAGATTGGAGTTGAAGGCAACGCCTCAGGAGGTCTCTGAGCTCCGTACGGTTGGGATCGTCCAAGGGCACCGCATCGAGGCCGCGACGCAAAACCGCCTCCGCCTCCGCGTACCTGCGCGCTTTGATCAGCTCTTTATCCAAAGCGATGTAGGCGGGAGCGAAGTCGGGAGCAAGTGCGACCGCTTGCTGTAACTCGGTAACGGCGCCTTCGGCTTGTTGGGCGGCCGAAAGAGCAAGGCCGAGGTTGTATCGCACGTACACGGATTGAGGATCGAGCTCTTTTGCATGTTGGAAATGGAACAAGGCTTCGTCCGTGCGTCCGACGCCCGATAGAGCCACTGCCAGGTTGTTCCAGGCCGGAATCGCGCGGGGGCGAATCGCCAAAGCGGCCTGATAAAAGCGGATCGATTCTGCCGGGTCTTTGTCGCGGAGCGCGTCTGCCAAAGAGAGGTTCGTCAGGTAACAGTCGGCGTGGTCTTGTTGCAATCGTTTGCGGAAAGCGATCGAGTCAAGACCTGCGGCGGCAAGGCGATCCCCAAAGGCCCGGAGGAGGTGCACGTTGCGGCTTGTCGTCGGGGCGCTCTCCGCTAACTGCGAGAGTTCCGCGCGGGCGATCCAGTTGGCGGGATTCCGCACTCGCTGATGCCAAGTGCCGGCGTCGGAATCGGCATGCCGAATGACCTCGAGAATCGAATTTCTTGAAACTTCATCCGCTTCACAGACCGACCAATCGTCGAGCGCCTCCACCAGCGCGTGCCGGATATCGGAGTCTTTGATGCGTTGGGCGATCGAGCCCGGGTCGCCCGACGTGCGATTCATTCCAAATTGCGCGAAGACGGCCGCGTACCCGTTCGCTGCAATGCCGTTCAATCGTCGAGCTTCGTTGCTTCCGCTGACGGCCACGGCGCGATCGACGCCGATCGCATCGAGTTTCTCAACGAGTTCTAACTCCGCCAACGTCCGATCGATGCGCAGCCGCAGATCTTCATGGCCGCCGTCCCCCAGTTTGCCGAGAATCGCCTTGGCTTCGGCAAAACGTCCTTCTTGTACTAACTGGACGCCCGACTCAAATCGGGCCGTCAGTCGTGATTTCTCTGCGCGCCGGCCGGCGGCGAGGGCCCACTCTTGCACTCCCTCGCTAATGATCAGCCCGATCAGAACGATTGCGGTGACCGAGAGAACGGTAGGGAGCGGATTGCGGCGAACCCAACGCATGACGCGGCCGGCCGTGCCTGTCGGTCGCGCACGAATCGGTTCGTGGCGCAAAAACCTTTCGAGATCGGCGGCCAAATCATCGGCGGTTGCGTACCTTTTCTTCGATTCCTTCTCCAAACATTTGAGACAGATCGTTTCCAGATCGCGCGGAACTTTGGCGTTGATGCGCGACGGCGGCACCGGCTCTTCTCTCATCACGCGCCGTTGGACGTCGGAGAAGCTCTCGCCCCGAAACGGCGGATGCCCGGTGAGCATCTCGTAAAGCACCGCGCCTAACGCAAAGATGTCGACGGCAGGTCCGATGGCTGTGGAAACGCCGGTCATTTGCTCCGGCGCCATGTAGGTGGGCGTGCCGACGAGTACGCCGGTCTGCGTCAGGCCGTCGTCGACGTCGATCCGCCGCGCGAGCCCGAAATCGCTGATCTTCGGCGTGTTGCCGGCGGCAATTAGGATGTTGGCCGGCTTAAGATCGCGATGAATGATGCCGCTGCGATGCGCCGCACCCACGGCCTGCGCCAACGCTGTGAGCAGCTGCGCCGACTCGCGCGCTGATAAAGGGGAGTGCGCCAATTTCTGCGCAAGGCTTCCGCCGTCGACGAACTCCATCGTGAAATAAGGCTGCCCGGAAACTTCGCCGAAGTCGTAGATCTGCACGATATTGGCATGCTTCAGGGCTGCGACGGCTTCCGCCTCACGCATAAACCGCAGGTACTGTTGCCGCCCGGCATGCGAACCGGCGAGCAACATTTTGACGGCGACGATGCGATTGAGCTTTACATGCCGCGCCTGGTAAACGACCCCCATTCCGCCGCGGCCGAGGATGGTCTGAATCTCGTGATCGTGAATCGGCGGTAGGTCGGCGATGCCGCTCGCAGCGGCATGCTGATCGGATCGGACCGCCGTCTGCGAGAGCGGAAACAACGACTCGATCTGAAGCTCGACGTCGCTTAGCTTTTGCAACTGCTCGCGAACTTGGTCCAGCAGCTCGGGACAATCGGCGCACACGTCCTCGGCGGAACGACCGGATTCGAGGATCTCCTCGAGCAGTTCGCTAACAGTCCCGTGGAATGGCATAATTCGCGTGACGGTGTTTCTGCGCCGTGTCTAGCTTCAAGACTTGCTTGTCGGAGGGGGTACGGGATTGAGATCCTTCAACTTGTCGGCCAACAGCAACAAGCTGCGATTGAGCCGACGCCGAACCGTCTTTTCCACCACGCCCAACACATCGGCCACCTCGCCGTGCGACATCCCCTGAATGCGCACGAGGCTAAACACCTCGCGCTCTTCTTCCGGCAGACTTTCGACGGCCTCCAGCATGCGCAAGGCGTTGGGGGTGAGCTGCGATCCGCTGTCGTCGGGCGCGGGAACAAACGCTTCGTGCAGCTCCAGCACGGGCGCCTGACGATCTAAGCGTCGGGCAAAGTCATTGAGCTCCCACCGGATGTGCTGGTTGGCCAATGCGAAAAATTGCCGTACCGTCGTCGGCCGCACTTCGCGCATCGCTTTGAAAAGTCGATCCACGACGGCGCTCAACATCTCGTCCGTCTGCAAATTAAGCGGCGGACGCATGAGGCGCGGGTAGCTTCGCAAAAGCAGCGTACGGCAGAGCAATTGGAGCCGGGTCACCGAACTTTCGATCAAAGCGCGAATGATCGGCTCGGCCGGAGCGTCGCCATTGAGCCTGGCCAGCTCGCCGAGATAGCGCTGAACGGCGATTGTCGTAAGTCCTTCGTTCATAGACCCGCCATTAGACTCAAATTTCATAAGCCGTTCCATCTCTTGGCTTTCCCCGGGGGGAACACCGTTCCCGGGTTCGCAACCCGCCGGCTTTCTCCAACTGCCTGTCCGTCCGCCCCGCTTAGTAAGGCAGGCGGAAGCAAGCGTTGAATAATCAGGGTTCACCATCAGCCGGGAGATCGCCATGAATAAGACTCAAACTATTTCCAGACAAGACTATGTGCATCCGCGCCTGGCGACGCCGACCGACCTTCCGGCGGAAGGGGTGGCGGCAATCTCGGCCGAACTTCGCGCACTTCTCGCCGACGTATTTGCCCTCTATGTGAAAACTAAGAATTTCCATTGGCACATGTCGGGCCCGCATTTTCGCGACTACCACCTGCTTTTGGATGAGCAATCCGAGCAGATCTTCGCGATGACGGACGACATCGCCGAGCGAGCCCGCAAGATCGGCGGAGTGAGCCTGCGGTCGATCAGCGACATCGCGCAACACCAACGGTTGCTCGACAACAACGAAGCGTTCGTTGTGCCGGAGGACATGCTGGCGGAGTTGGCCGTCGACAACCTGCAATTCACGAGTTCGTTGCGTCGGGCTCATGCCGTTTGCGACCGATACGACGACGTCGCGACGGCCAGCGTGATCGAAACGTGGATCGACGAATCCGAACGCCGTACGTGGTTCCTGTCCGAGACGGTCGGCCCTCGCTAACCGGCGGTAGTTTCAAGATCGATCAAAATCCTTCTCATCCCCCTTCGCATTCCGTCACATAGGAGAGCTTGTCATGTCCGCCTTCCAACGCCGCGAGTTTCTGGCAAGTGCCGCCGCTCTGACAGCCGTCGTCGCCTCGACGTTTCGTAGCCCGAAGACCGTCGAAGCGGGTGATACAACCTTCATGAACAATGTGCCCGATCCGGTCGCTTCCGGGGAGGAACTGCCGACGTTTAAGTTTGCCCTAGAGAAATCGGTGGGGAAGGTCATCGGCAACAGCTCCGGAAAAGAAGCGACGGTCAAGCAACTGCCGATCTCCAAAGGTCTCGCGGGGGTCTCGATGCGACTCGATCCCGGCGTGATGCGCGAACTCCACTGGCACGCCACGGCGGCGGAATGGGCGCTGGTGCTCGAAGGCGACGTTCGCACGACCGTCATCAGCCCCGACGGCACAGCGGAAACAAACGACTTTAAGCCGGGCGACGTCTGGTTCTTCCCGCGCGGTCACGGCCATGTGCTCGAATGCCTCGGCAACAAGCCGTGCCACTTCATCCTGATCTTCGACAACGGCTACTTCTCCGAGTTCGGCACGTTCAGCATCTCCGACTGGATCGGCCACACGCCGAAAGCGCTGCTTGCCAAGAATTTCGGCCTGCCCGAATCGGCGTTTGAAGGGTTTCCGAAAGACGAAGTGTACTTCGCCAAGGGTGCGATTCCGCCGCGCGAACAATCGGAACCGCTGCAAGGTTGGAAGAAGACGGCGCTCACGCACAAGTATGAAATGCTCAAAGACCCGCCGCATCGCACCTTCGAAGGAGGTCGTGAATGGACGCTCGACTCGACGAAGTTCCCGATTTCGACGACCGTTACCGGCGTCGTACTAGAACTTGAGCCGGGCGCCCTGCGTGAGCTGCACTGGCATCCGACCGCCGACGAATGGCAATACGTCATCGCGGGCAACGTAAGCGTGTCGATGTTCGGCTCGCACGGCCGCTATCGCACGGAGACGTTGGAAAAGGGAGACGTCGGCTACATTCCGCAAGGCTACGGCCACTCGATCGAGAATATCGGCCACGAAACGGCCCGGATTCTCATCGGCTTCAACACCGGCGTGTACCAAACAATCGACCTCTCGCAATGGATCGCCGGCAACCCGACGAGCATCCTGGCGACGAACTTCAGCAAACCGGCCTCGCTGTTTGAGAAGTTCCCGAAGAAGGACGTCTTCCTTAGTCCGTAGCGAGATCACCGAGGCGCACGTTGACGAAGTACTGGATCAACGTGCGCCCGGGGCAAGTAGAAACTGTCGGAAAATAATGCCGTTAGCCGGGGCTCGTCGAGGCCCATCGTGATTTGGAATTGAATCAACAGATGAGCAGTTTGGCAGCAACCTGAAGTGTGTTTACGATGGGCGGGCCCATGCCCTTGATCTACTAACAATTTGTTTAGTTTATAGCCGATAGTTCCATTAGGAGTGTGTACTTCTGTCACATCGATGGCAGCACTGGCTAAGACGACATTGCTGGCATCGATTGGCGGCTCGTCGGCGCAGAAGCAAGGCTCAGGAAGAAATTGCGTCGACTAAGGAGGGCAGACTCATGAAAGCACTTAATCGTTTACTCGTCGGGTCTGCGATTCTGGTTGCGGCGGTGGGCTCCGTGCACGGACAGGAGGACTTAGACCTTTCGCCGTCCGACATGTTGAACCAGAACCCAGAACCGCTCGCTGCGACAAGCGAACCGAGCATCGGCGAGATCTACTCTAGACTGGAGGCGCTCGAGGCTGCGAATCACCGGAGAAACGCGCCGCCACCCGCATTCAGCCTTGGCTCGGAGCCCTGGCCCTATACTGCCGGTGGCGGGTCGAAGGCGACCGGCGGCGATCCCACGGTGCTCCGCCGTCCTCAGGAAGGCAAGACTTCGCACAGCGGAAAGTTGCCGTTCAAGTCGTCGTACGACCATGAACATGGCGGCCTTCGCTTCTCTAGCGACGACGGTGAATACTCGTTTGGCGTGAACGTATTTAGCCAAATCGACGCCAAGATCTATCCGGAGCCTAGTCCGGGCTTTGCCACCAGCGGCTTCTATAATCCGCGTTCGCGTTTTTATCTTCAGGGCAACGTCACCAAGCCTATCCAATACACGTGCTCCTTCCAGAACACCTACGACAGCTTAGGCTTGACGGATGCCTATCTCAATTTCAACTATGATTCGCGCTGCCAAATCCGCGTCGGCCGGTTCAAAACGCCTTTTACTTATGAGTTTTACCGAATCCACGTTTGGGATCTCCCAACACCGGAGCGATCGCTCTTCGCCAACAACTATGAGGCGAATCGACGGTTGGGACTCATGCTGTGGGGCGTTGTGCTCGACAATCGCTTTGAATACGCCGTCGGCACCTTTAATACGCAGCGAAACTCGTTTGAGCCGAACGACAACAATCAGGACGCGATGGCATTCCTGAACTTCAAGCCGTTTTACAACTTGGAAGAGGGAGCTCTCCTTCGCGATTGGCAGTTCGGCGGCTCCGTTGACGCCGGACAGGAGAACCAGTCGGTCTTGCCGGCGGCACTTCGAACGAACTCACCGCCGTCTTCAGCTACCGTCAGCGGTTCGGCTTCGGATGAAGCGACGGTTCCCTTCCTACAGTTCAACTCGGGCGTACGCGAGAACGGAAACCGTGCCTTGTGGGAGTTGCATACGGCATATTATTACCGTCGGCTGGCGATGTTGGCGGCCTGGGAGTGGGGACATGAAAGCTACGCGCTCGGCGCAGGCCCTTCCACTCGAATTCCCATCGACGGCTGGTTCTTCCAAGGCGGATACATCCTCACGGGGGAGAACATCCGCGACCGTACGCTCGTCGATCCGCATCGGCCCTTCAACCCTCGCGCCGGCTGTTTCGGACTCGGCGCATTGGAAGCCACGGCTCGATATAGCGCGCTAAATCTCGACTCCCGCGTATTCACGGCAGGCTTAGCCGATCCGACGCGCTGGAGCAACGGTGCTCAACTCGTCGACGTCGGCATGAATTGGTATCTCAACAAATTCGTGAAGGTTTATGTGGGCTGGGAGCGCGCCGTTTTCGACAGTCCGGTTTTCTCCAACACCGGCGCCCTTCAATCTTCCAGCGACATGTTCTGGACGCGCACGCAGCTCTATTTCTGATCTGCAACAGTTCGGTCGGACGGTAATCTGTCCCTCTCCAACGCTCAGTAAGAGTGAAAGCGGAAATGATCCGCATCACCACTTGCGAAACGGGCCCTTTAGGAGGACGAGACGATGTCCGAGGTCACTTGCGTGCCGTATTTGATCCGTTGGGCGGCCCCTCCAAGAAGTGCTGCGAAATGCGCACCTTTCCCCCATGGCGGCGGCCCAGCCATTCGGCAAATGTCATTGCGGATTGCGATTGCTGCGATCAGTCTTATCGCAGCCGTTTTGAGCATGTTTGTGAGAACGGCCGCGGCGTCCGAAGGAGAAGAAGAGGCTCGACTGCTCAAAGACGCTCAGGCAACTTTCAGCCCGCTTCCCCACGATTTTGCAACCCACGAGTTCCCGGTCACGCCGGAGCGTGTGGAGCTGGGGCGCCAACTGTTCTTCGATCCTCGCGTGTCGGTCGACGGCACCTCGAGCTGCGCGCGTTGCCACCAGGCGGCTTTGTATGCGACCGATGCATTAGTGCAATCGCACGGGGCACGCAATAAGGTACTGCTGCGCAACGCGCCGACCGTGTTGAATACGGCGTTGCAATTCAAGCAACAGTGGGCCGGCGAATTCGAGAACGTCGAAGCGCAAGCCACGCACGCTCTGAACGCGCCAGGTTTGGGAAACCCCGACGCCGCCACGGCGCTGGCACGCATAAACGCGATTCCCGGCTACGTCGAGCAGTTTCGAGCGGCTTTTCCCGATCAACCTGATCCGATCACGGCGGAAAACTACGGCAAAGCGGTCGGCGCCTACGAGCGAACGCTCGTCATCCCGTCGCGATTCGACGCTTACCTCCGGGGCAACACCGACGCGCTTTCGCAAGACGAGCAACACGGATTGCGGCTGTTCCTCGAGACAGGCTGCGCCGACTGTCACAACGGTGCGGGCATCGGCGGGAGCGAGTTCGAAAAGTTCGGCGTCTTCGCAGACTTTCGCAAGCAGATCGGCGGCAACCCGGACGACCAAGGGCGCTTCGGCGTGACGAAAGATCCCACGGACAAGGATGTTTTTAAGGTCCCGTCGCTACGCAACGTCGCCATGACGGCGCCGTACTTTCACACCGGGACGGTCGCCCATCTGGAAACGGCGGTCCGCGTGATGGCACGGGTGCAGCTCGATAAGACTCTTTCGGACGACGAGGCGAAGGCGATCGTCGCGTTTCTCCGGAGCCTCACAGGCACGCGCCCCGCCGGCTTCGAGACGGCGCCGATGCTGCCCGCGGGATTCGTCCCGTACAAATAGAAGCCCACCACGTAACACTAGCCCCAACGCGCCAGGGAGGGGGCCAAGCGGCTTACCTCGTTCAGTGTCCCCTCGCCGGCGCGTCGGGGCTGGTGTGTGACGGCTCGACTGCGGCAGCGGCGTTGCCCATGTTTTGGCCGATTGCTTCCAGAAGCGTGATCGAAAGCCACAACCCGCGGCGGACGTTCTTGTTCCAGAGCGCCGTGAGGAGCCGCCAGAGCGAGGGAGGCTTTGCCGCGTTCACAGCATTCAATGCCGTGGGCACGGCTCGCGTCACGTTCCCTAGTTGCACCGGGTCGATCTCTCCGACGATTTTGGCCAACAACATCAGATTACGAATGCCTCGTATCGACTCCGGAGACTTCGCTGCGTCGACGGCGATCTCCAGGACTTTGTCGCTGGAGCCTAATGCACCGCGCAGAAGTTCCAGGACGCCTCGGTCGTGAAGCCCTTGCAGCACTTCATAGGCGGCGAGCAGCGCTTCCGCATGTTCGGCCGGAGCATCTTGTACCCGACCCTGCAACTCGGCATTCGGATCGCGAGCCGGCAACGTCCAAGCTATGGGTCGAGCCATGGCTATTCGTCCTTGTGATAGTTGAGTTGGAGCTGAACGAGTTGCGGCCCCGGAACGGAGTAATCCGCCCTTCCCCACTTTCGTTCGACTTCGACGCCCGGCTTGGGAGTCCGATGACCAAAGCGATGATTGATCCGCGGCAACGGGCTCTCGCCGATTTCCGTTAGAACGCGCATCCGAACCGATGCTTCCTTGTAGGCCGGCGTGTGCGTTATCGAGTCGGTATGACTTCCGATCAAGCGGTTCACCGGCGACTCGGTCGAGTTCATGGGCATGAAGAGCTGCTTTCCCCGCACGCGATCGGTGACCAGCGCGCGAACGACGACCTTGCCGTAGCGAGAGACTAACTCGACGCGTGTTCCGTTCTGAATGCCTCGTTCGCGCGCCAACTCGGGCGAGACCTCGACAAATACGTCAGGCGTCTTTTGCCGGATGCCGTCGACGCGGTAGGTCATGTTTCCTTCGTGGAAGTGCTCGAGCAAGTTGCCGTTGTTCAAATGCAGATCAAATTCGGCGTCGGGCTGTTCGACCGGCTCTTTCCAGGCGACCGGAAACAAGCGCGCCTTGCCGTCGGGAAACGCGAATCCCTTCGTGTAGAGCAGCGGCGTGTCGGTTCCGTCGGCGGCGACCGGCCACTGCAAGGTGTTGTAGCCCTCCAGCCGATCGTAGGTGACGCCGGCAAACATCGGAGTTAATGCGGAGATCTCCGCCATGATTTCCGCTGGGTGCTGATACTTCCAATCAGCGCCGAGGGCCCGGGCCACATCGCGAATGATCCGCCAGTCGGGCCTGCTCTCTTCGAGCGGCTCAAAGACTTTATGGAGCCGTTGAATGCGGCGTTCCGTGTTTGTGAACGTTCCGTCCTTCTCCAAGCTGGGTGCGGCAGGTAACACTACGTCGGCAAATGCGCACGTATGGCTAAAGAAGATATCCTGCACCACGAAGAAGTCGAGCTTTGAGAACGCGTCTTGCACGAAGTTTGAATTGGAATCGACCAGGCTCATTTCTTCGCCGAACAGGTACATCGACTTGAGCCTGCCCTGCTGGATCGCGTCGACCATCTGATGGTTGTCGAGTCCCTTGGTGGTCGGCAGGCGAACCTCCCACGCGGCTTCGAACTTGGCGCGGATCTCCGGGTCGTCGACCGATTGATAGCCCGGCAGTAGGTTGGGCATCGCGCCGTGATCGCTTGCCCCTTGCACGTTGTTGTGGCCGCGAAGCGGATAAGCGCCGGCACCGGGCCGCATATAGTTGCCGGTAATGAGCAGCAGATTGGAGATGGCCGTCGACGTGTCCGAAGCCATCGTGTGCTGCGTGACCCCCATCGCCCATAAGATGCAGACGCCGTCGGCCTCGGCGATCATGTGGGCGACCTTCTTCAAGATTTCTACCGACACACCGCAGATCTGCTCGGCCGCTTCCAAGGTGAAGGGCTCCAAGCTTTTGCGGTATTCCGCGAAGCCGTTGACCCACTTGCCGATGAATTCCGTCTTGCTCAATCCCTGGTCGATCAAATACCGGCTGACGGCCGATAACCACACGAGATCGGTGCCAGGTCGAGGTTGGAAGAAAATATCTGCGCGCTCGGCCATTTCATGTTTGCGAATGTCGGCGACGATCAGTTTATGACCGTGCACCTTTTGCGAACTTTTCACTCGGGTGGCGATCACCGGGTGACTCTCCGCCGTGTTGCTGCCGACGATCAACACCAATCCGGCTTCGTGAATGTCGGAAACGGAGCCGGCGTCGCCGCCGTGACCGACGGTTCGAAACAGTCCCATCGTCGCCGGAGCCTGGCAGTAGCGCGAGCAGTTGTCGATGTTGTTGGTTCCGATAACGGCTCGGGCCAGCTTTTGCATCAAGTAGCTTTCCTCATTCGTGCATTTCGACGAGGAGATGAAGGCGAGGGCATCCGGACCATGTTGCTGCTTGATCTCCGAGAAACGGCGGGCGATCAGCGACATCGCCTCGTCCCATTCGGCCGCGCGAAACCGATCCCCTTCGCGGATCAGCGGCTTCGTCAACCGGTCCTTGCTGTTGACGAAGTCCCAGCCGAACTTCCCTTTCACGCAAGTGGAAATACCATTCGTCGGGCCGTGTTCGGGAGCGACCTTGAGGATGTGGCGATCTTTGGTCCAGATGTCGAAGCTACAGCCGACGCCGCAATACGTGCAGACGGTCTTGGTGCGTCGGACGCGCGACGTGCGCATGGCCGACTCCGCTTCCGATACTTTCAAAATCCCACCGTAGCCCATCTCGGGCTCGATCCCCTTAATGACGTCGATCATGCCATTGAGCGACTTTTTCGGAATACCGGATAGAAAGCCGGCATGGCCGAACATCGACTTCTCCATCAAGGCGTTGCAGGGGCAGACGGTGACGCAGTGGCCGCATGACACGCAGCTCGATTCGCCGATTTTTGCGCCACCGTCCCATAGTACGCGGGGATGTTCATCTTCCCAATTGATCGATAGCGTTTCGTTGACCTCGACGTTCTGACACGCTTCAACGCAGCGCCCGCAGAGCAAACACTGACTTGGGTCATAGCGGTAGAACGGATTGGAATCGTCCACTTCATACGGTTTGGGCTCAAACGGAATCTTCTGGTGCTCCACCGCGAGCATTTTCGTGGTGTTGTGAATCGTGCAGTTACCGTTGTTGTTATCGCAAACGGTGCAGTACAGCATATGATTCGAGAGCACGCGGTCGAACGCCTCGCGCTGAGCGGCGGTTGCCCGATCGGTATTCGTCCGAACGTTCATGTTATCGGTCACGGTGGCGGCGCACGCGCGAACGAGTTGCCCGTCGACTTCCACCATGCACGTGTCGCAGGTTTGCAGCGGACCGAGTTGCGGGTGGTAACAAACCGCCGGCAATTCAACCGCGGCGCGCTGGATGACGTCGATCAGCCGTTCCCCTGAACTCGCCGTTTGACTGGAGCCGTTGAGATTGATCGTTGTCATCGGCCAAACCCTTGTGCGAATAGGAAGTTGTAGATCGTGGGGCGGCGTCTCTTAATGCCGACGGCGTCGTTCAGGATCCGGCAAACAGCCCGGCGGGGGTTTCACGGAGACGGCCTGCATCCGCGTAGACGTTGAAGCGACTATCGCGAACGAAGCCGAGCAAAGTCATCGAACATTGCCGAGCCAGTGCAACGGCCAAGCTCGACGGAGCGCCGACCGCCGCAACGATCGGTATTCCGGCAAGCGCGGCCTTCTGAACGAGTTCGAAGCTTGCGCGGCCGCTGAGAAACAGAATCCGCTCTGCGAGCGGCAGCCCGCCGGAAAGGAGTTGCGAGCCGATTAGTTTGTCGAGCGCATTGTGTCGGCCTACATCTTCGTACAGTGACAGCAATGCTCCATCGGCATCAAATAAGGCCGCAGCGTGCAACCCGCCGGTCCGAGCAAATGTGGGCTGTGCCGCTCGCTGCGCCTGGGCCAATCCATGGACGACTTCGGAGTCGATGCGTGGTTCGCCGATGCGCAGTTCTTGATGCTTCAGCGCAAACACCGCGGCAATCGACCGCTTGCCGCAGACGCCGCAACTTGACGACACAAACGACTGCCTGTCGAGCCGGGCGAAGTCCACTGGGGAACTCGGCGAAAGCGCGACACAAACCTTGTTGTCGCTCGCCACTTGGATGTCGGAGATTTCCCGCTCGCTTTGAATGATTCCTTCAGTGAGTAGAAACCCGGCGGCTAGTTCGGCATCGGCCCCGGGCGTGCGCATTGTGACCGCGACTGATCGCGTGATCACCTGTTCGTCGCGCGCTAGTCGCACGACGATTTCCAGCGGTTCTTCGACCGAGAGTTCATCAACGTCGGACAGCACGCCGTCGAAACTTACGCTCGCGATAGCGACCGTAGTCACTCCCGGATGATATAGGGACATTGCCTTCTGCTCCCGTCGACTCGATCGCTCGGAGACGCCTCCGGTTCTCCCTCCCTAAGCGTCGACCGTGGACAGGCAATGTCCGTAAACTGTCGCCGATGCGACGCAACTCTTGTCTATCAAATGTGTTATGGCAAGGATTGGTGCCGCTCGGCCGCCTCAGTAGTGCTCGCCCGAATCGACGTCGACCTTATGTCGTAGCGAGCGATAGAGATACGCGAAGTAGCCGACGGCCAGCGTGATGCCGACCATCCACCAGACGAGCGCTACCTGCAGGCCGTAGCTCCGGGCGACGCTGTTCGTCGCCGTTAGACTGTACGAAGTGTCAACCGTAGAACGGAGCCAATAGGGATAGTTGCCGATCATAGTCGTTGCGAACAAGCCGCAGAGATATGCGGACGACGACAGAAACGCCGCGAGCGGCCGGCGGAGCTTGAGAAAGTAATGCACGCCGAAGAACGCTCCTATAGCCGTCGCGGCGACAAGTATCGACCAGGGACGTGCGGCGAGTCCTTCGAGGATATCCGGCTGAACCCAAGCCGTGGCGAGCGTCACGGCCAACCAACATGGGGCGAGAACACGCCAAATCGTGCGAGCCCACGCCATGCTGCGCTCCGCGACGGGATCCGGCGTTCGCCAGCCCAGATATAGAGCGCCGTGGCCGGCCAGCGCCGCCGTGGCGAACAAGCCCACGAGGATCGTATACCAGTCGAAGATGCCGGGATTCTTTCCCGTGAGTAAATTTGTGAAGAGCGGCATGCCGCCGAGTCCCTTCGCGTCGAGCGGCACTCCGCGCACCAAGTTGCCGAGTGCCGCGCCAAACACGAACGCCAACATCCCGGAAGCGAGCGAAAAAACCGTATCCCAGAAATTGCGCCAGAGCGCATTCTCCTGCAGCGAGCGAAACTCCATCGATACGCCGCGGAGAATCAGCAGCCACAGCAACATCATCAGGGCCAGATAGAATCCGCTGAAGGCCGTGGCATACACGTTGGGAAACGCCATGAAGAGGAGCCCGCCCGAGGCGATCAGCCAAACTTCGTTGCCGTCCCACACGGGCCCGATCGCCGCGACGACAATGCGCCGCTCCGTGTCGTTGCGCGCGACGAATCGATGCACGATACCGACGCCGAAATCGAAGCCGTCTAAGACGACGTACACCGCCAGCATCAGCGAGACGATCGCAAACCAGATCACGTCCATGAACTAGCTCCTAGATAAGCGTTCGAGGGCCATGATTGATTTCTTTGAGTACGTGGATCACGAAGAGTATGCCGAGCAGCAAGTACAAGCCGACAAAGCCCAACAGCGTGAACACGACGTCGCCGGGATTGACCTGCTCCGAACCGGCATTGGCGGTGCGCATCAACCCATGAATAATCCAAGGCTGCCGGCCCAATTCGGCCGTCCACCAGCCTGCCGTGGTTGCGATGTAGGGAAAGGGAAACGCCAGCAAGAGCACCCAGAGCATCGGCACCGACCGCATAAGTTTCCCGCGCCAGGTCAGATAGCCGGCGATCGTCATGACCAGCATCAGCAACGTGCCTAGGCCCACCATGATGTGATAGGAGTAATACAACAGTTCTATGTTGTCGGGCCAGTCTTCCTGCGGAAAGTCGTTCAGGCCCTGAACGGTGCTCCCGAACGTGCCGTAGGCCAAGAAGCTGAGCAAGTCGGGCACGACGATCGGATTCTGCAGTTTGCGATTCTCAACGTCGGGCTGACCGATGATCGCGAGCTCGGCATAGGGGCCTCCTTCAAAAATTCCTTCCATAGCCGCCAGCGTAACGGGCTGATGCTTGGCGACCATCTTTCCGTGCTGGTCGCCGAAGGGAAACGCAACCAGAACGCAAGAGAGCAGGCCCGACAGCACTCCCACCCGCAGGCAGATGCTCGCGTGCTCGGCATGCGTTCGCTGCAACGTCCAATACGCGCCGACCGCGGCAACCACGAACGAAGCGGTCACGACCGAGGCCGTCATGTTGTGGGCATACTGCCAGAACGCCCATGGGTTGCAAAGAAACTCCCGGACACTGGCCAAATGCAATACGCCGTCGTCGCCAAGCACGTGCCCGACGGGATGCTGCATGAAGGCGTTGGCGACGATGATAAAGTAGCCGGACATCCAGGATCCCAAGGCCAGTGCAATGGCCACCAAGAGATGTCCCTTTGGTCCCAGCCGTTTTTCACCGAAGAGAAACAATCCGAGAAACGTCGATTCCAAAAAGAACGCGAAGACCCCCTCGAGCGCGAGCGTGTGCCCGACCACTTCTCCGGCGAACTTCGAGAATCGGGCCCAATTGGTGCCGAACTGAAATTCGAGCGGGATGCCGGTGACCACGCCCATGGCAAAATTGAGGCCGAAGATGCGAGCCCAAAAGCGGGCTACTTCGTCGTACCGTTCGTTGCGTGCGTAAAGGGCGATGCTCTTAAAGAGGACGATGAGCAGCGCCAGCCCCATCGTCAGTTGCGGAAACAAATAGTGAAACGTGATCGAAAACGCGAACTGAATGCGATGCCAGAGTAATCCGTCGTCCATCTCGTTTCTCCCTCAGCTCCCTGCGTGCCACCGCCGCCGCCGTGAACAAATGTTAGCCGACCAATCATCTCGCCGGCCTGACCGGACCGCAAACAAGCACCGTCACAACTTGCACGTCACTGTGTGCGTTCGATGAGCCGTTGGAATTCATATCTTTCGTCTGACAATCTGCGGGCCGCCGCGGCCGCCGTCCGGTCGTATTCCGTCGAAATATGCTGCCGTGACTACTAAGCGTTCGGCGCGGCCGGCATCGAAGCCGACACCCGAATTCAGTGAGTAGAAACGCACACGGCTATCCGGTAGTCTGATTCAGCACTTTTTGCCCTCGCACGCTCGGAGCAACAGCATTCCGCGAGACGACCATGGCCCCACAAGATGAAGCAGGCACGACGGCGGCGGTCCAACAATACCTCGGGGAACTGGCCGGAACACGCGGCGATGCCCCGGCCGATTCCATTATTCGCGCCTTACTCGCGCGCTCGGTCCGTAGGCTGCAGATGCTTTGCAGTGCACTGCTGCATCAAAGCTACCCTCGATTGACTTATCCGCCGCTCAATTGTCAGGCCGACGAGCTTCTGAGTGCGGTAGTTGAGCGATTGCTTAAATCGCTCGAAAAGATTCAGCCGGCAACCGTTCGTCAATTCTTCGCCTTGGCAAACCAGCACATTCGCTGGGAGCTCAATGACCTGGCCCGACGCTTAGATAGGAACGAGCCCGATGTTGAGTTGCTGGACTCCCTCGCGGTTGCGCCTTCGAACAGCGAGTCGGGCCTGAGCCAAAACACCCGCAGGATGCTCAAGGCCATTGAAGATCTTCCGGAGATCGAGAGAGAGGTGTTCAGTTTGGTGCGAATTCAGGGAATGACACATGCCGAGGCGGCCGAAATTACGGGAGTTTCCCTTAAGACTGTACAGCGACGTCTGAATCACGCCGTGCTATTACTGTCGGAGGCTTGCGCTGATCTCCAGCCGGACGAAAAGTCGTCTAGCGAAGCGTAGCCTGTGGGGGATTCGCGTAACGTGAATAACATAGCCGTACTGCCGCAAAAATGACTATCACGTTTTGAAGTCATGAATGACAAATGGCGGGTTAGAGAACTGCTTGAACGCATTCTGGAATCGCACTGCGATCCGGCGGAGGCGTGCGCGGAATGTCCGGAACTTCTCCCCAAGGTTCTTCAACGGATGGAGCAAATCCGCAGCGCGGAGCAACAACTGGACGAGCTATTTCCCTCGCACACGCTCGTCGCGGGAGAAGACATTCCCGCAGGTCGGGCAGGTGCCGGCATCGAACAGCTGCCAAGAATTCGGGGCTACGAGGTGGCCGGCATCCTCGGTCGCGGCGGAATGGGAGTCGTCTACAAGGCCAAACATCTGAAGCTCAATCGAGTTGTCGCGCTAAAAATGCTCCTCGCCGGGCCCTACGCAAGCCCGCGTGAACTAGCGAGATTCGAATGCGAATCGCAGGCCGTCGCCGCATTACGGCATCCGCATATCGTGCAGATCCACGACGTGGGCGACTTGGACGGGCGGCCGTTTTTTACGATGGAGTTCGTCGAGGGAGGGAGCCTCGCACAACAGTTGAAAGGAACGCCGCAACCTTCGCCGCGCGCTGCCGAGCTTGTCGCGAATCTGGCGATGGCTGTGCAGTTGGCGCACACCAAACGGATCATTCATCGAGATCTAAAGCCGGCCAACATCCTACTCACCGACGACGGGACGCCTAAGATCGCCGATTTCGGTCTGGCCCGACATATCGAGGGAGATCTTGAGCTGACGATGGTCGGGGCGCGAGTGGGCACCCCCAGCTATATGGCGCCCGAGCAAGCCATGGGAGATCTCGGTTCGATTGGTCCTTCGGTCGACATCTACGCGCTCGGTACGATCCTCTACGAGATGCTCACGGGTCGACCGCCGTTCCGAGCAGAGACGGCAATCGAAACGGAGCGCCAAGTTGTAGCCGTCGAGCCGGTGCCGCCGTCGCGCTTGAACGCAAACGTGCCTCGCGACTTAGAGACCATTTGCCTGAAATGTCTTCGTAAGGATCCGGCGCGCCGCTATACCACGGCCGCGGAGTTGGCCGATGATCTCCGGCGATTTATGACCGGCCAACCGATTCATGCACGGCCGGTAGGGCGGCTCGAGCGTGTTTGGCGTTGGGGAACAAGAAATAAAGGGGTGGCGGCGGCGCTGTCGAGTATCGCTTTACTCTTGGTACTGATTGCCGTGGGAGCGCTCTTGGCAGCCGCACATTTCCGCAAGTTGGAGGGGGAGCATCGAGCACTGGCACGCGAGATGGGGGCGCTGGCGGATCAAAAGGGGCTGTTGGCGTTGGAGAAGGAACGCGAGCGAGCGAAGGCCGTCGAAGCGGAGAATCGTGAGGCAGGACTCCGCAAACAATCCGACGCACAGGGTGATGAGCTACGCCGAGTTCTCTATTTATCGGAAATGAATCAGGCGGGGCAGGCGGCAACCGATCCGACCGGACTCGGTCGCGTGAGCGAAATGCTCGCCCCTTGGCAAGAATCGCGTCCGGACCTCCGCAATTGGGAATGGTATTTCCTCCACGGTTTGTGCCATCGCAGTTTGTCGACTCGTATCGGTCATCTGCACGGAGCCTACCAAGTTGCTTGGAGCCCCGATGGTGCGCGACTTGCCTCCGCGGGCTGGGATCAAACGATTTGTATCTGGAACGTCGCCGATAAGCGATCGCCATTGCGACTTTTAGGTCACGGCAGTGAAGTGCTCTCCGTCTCCTGGAGTCCCGACGGCCGGCATTTGGCGTCGGCCGGCCGAGATCAAACCGTGCGCATCTGGGATGCCGATATAGGAACGGAACTCTTCAGCTTCCATGATCATACGGCGAACGTGTGTGCCGTGGCCTGGAGCCCGGATGGAAACACAATCGCGTCGGGTGATCGTGACGGTAAAATTCTAATCTGGAAGGCATCGAACGGAGAAAGCCGCAAGGTTCTCCGCGGCCACTCGGATGCGGTGATCGGTCTGGCTTGGAGACCGGATAGTCGGCGACTCGCCTCGGCCTCTCGCGACGCGAAGATCCGTATCTGGGACGTCGTCTCCGGAGAAACGGCTCACAAGCTGGTTGGCCATAACAATTGGGTCAATCATGTCGCTTGGAATTTAGACGGAACGAGATTGGCTTCAGTGAGCAATGATCAGACGTTGCGAATCTGGGATCCTGAAGACGGCCGTGAACTGCGCGTCGTCCGCGGGCATACCCAGGGAGTGACGTCGGTAGTGTGGAATCCCGACGGCACCCGCCTCGCTTCCGGTAGCGACGATCAGACCGTAAAAGTTTGGCAGGCGGAGAGCGGAACGGCGATCTTTAGTCTGCGGGGGCACACTGCGCAAATCACCACCGTGGCTTGGAGCCCTCGCGGGGACCTCATCGCTTCGTCAGGCTATGACAATACGGTGCGGTTCTGGGATGCATCATCAGGTTCGGAAACGCCGATTCTAACCAGTTCGGAAAGCCCGGTCCTCGCTCTCGCCTGGCATCCGCGCGATGCAGCGCTCTGCGCTTCGTCGGACGCATCCGGCACAGTCAGGGTTTGGGAGATGTCGCGGCGCGAAGTGCGGTGGGTGGGAAAAGCGGATGACGAAGCCGTGTATTCCATCGCTTGGCATCCTGCTGGAACTTGCCTAGCAGCCGCGGGCAAAAATGAGATTCGCCTTTGGAGCGTAGGCACCGAACAAAAGCCGGGTGTTCTGAATGCGCATTCGGGAACCGTCCGATCGGTAGCCTGGAGCCCCGATGGTCGACGGCTGGCCTCGGGCGGAGCAGACAAGACGATTCGCATCTGGGACGTCGCGACCAAGCAAGTTCTGCGCGTCATTGAGGGTAACGAGCACACGGTCTATGCCGTGGCCTGGAGCTCCGACGGTCGGCGGTTGGCCGGCGCATCGGGAGATCGCACCGTCAAGGTTTGGGACGTTGCCTCGGGAGATGAAGTTCTCTGTTATCGCGGGCATACATCGGAGGTCATCTCGGTCGCTTGGAGTCCTGACGGCTTGCAACTAGCATCTGCCGGTTATGACAAGGCGATTCAAATATGGAGCGCGGCGTCGGGCCAGAAATTTCGAACGCTGCCAGGGCATTCGACGCATGTCGCTCAGGTGATTTGGAGTCCCGACGGCACGCGTTTGGCCTCTGCGGGCAGAGAGGGGGCGGTGAAGGTGTGGGATGCCGAAACCGGCAAGCAAGCGGTGACGCTCGCCACCCATACTCGCCAGGTGAACGGCGTGGCCTGGAGTCCCGACGGGATGGTTCTAGCATCGTCCGGGGAAGACCATCAGATTCACATACACGACGCTACGCCCGGATACGTCGCGGACCGCGCTTCGAGAATACTGTCGTCGATCGACCGCCGTCTCGCGGCCGATCCAACACGGTCTGCCGATTGGCAATTGCGCGCTGAGATTCATGCTGACAAGCGAGACTGGATGCAAGCGACCGCCGACTTAAAGCGTTATTTCGCGTTGAGGCCGAAGCCGAACTGGATCGTGTTCGACGGCGTCGTCGCCGGTCCGTTTCCTGCAGATATGAACGTCAGTTATGGTCCGGAAAAGGGTGACTTTTTTGGCGCCGAAGAGGCCGCTTTTTCCGCGAAGTGGAGTTGGAATGCGGTTTCCGAAAGCGCTCAAGGGGTCGTGGATTTTGGTCCGTTGATGGAACATGATCAACATATTTCCGCCTATGCTCTATTCCCAATCTACTCCCTTAAAGAGCAACAAGTCGTCATTCTCTTGGGAACGGACGACCAAGCCCGATTGTGGCTCAATGGCGGACAACTCTACGAATCCTTGACGTCGCGCATTGCGGTGCCGGACCAAGACACCGTTCCGGCCACGCTGAAACCCGGCTGGAACGCGCTACTGGTGCGAGTTGCCAATGAAACCGGCGACCACGCTCTCTACTTGCGAATATCTGATGCAGCGCCCAATGGACGAAGGATCGCCGACGGCTCCAAGTAACGGCGTTGGCCCCGGCGGCAAGTCGAAAAGTGCGACATTCGCGACACGTTATCCACGGACAGTACGTTGTCGCAATACTGATTAACCGTTTTGCTGTCGAAGCGCAGCGCGATTGACTACATCAAGATTAGGCAGCCGCCGAGAAAGGCAATCAAGACTGATTGCTGCCGTTGACGCCTGACTTTGCCGAATGGCTCCTGCAGACGCCGGAGCAAAACGGCAGGTCTTGGTATTCCGACTCGAAGGCCTCTGCTCCGGAAAGCCGATGACCGCCAAGCTGGTCAGTCGCGCAAATCTCCGGCATCGGAGAGGATGCCGGGGTGCCGGTCATCCGAACTGAAGACAAGTACGCCAGTGCTTACGACACGACCTGCGGAGGGCGTTTGCCACGCGATGGGCAACGCGAATCAAACCGGCGACACTGCGATTGCTCATGCGGCACGAGTCCATCGAGACGACGCTCAAGTACTACGTCGAACACGACGCTGACGACCAGATCAAAACTTAAAGAGCGGAGGGCACGAGATTCGAACTCGCAACCGATTGCTCGGCACGACATTTCCAGTGTCGCCGCTAACCATTCGCTTACCCCCCGGGAGCATCGCTCTTCCGTAACATGTTAGCGACTCATCACCACGGCTTCAAGGTTCGTGAATGGGCAAGAACTCACGCGAGATCGTCTATCGGGGCGGGCGACAATCGCGTCGCACGTCCGCGGAGCCTGCCGAGTGCAATGCATGCGCACGCCGGCGAGTCACACAAAGCTCAACTCATCCAACTTGCGCCTAGTGCCCAACGCCTACTAATAGATGCCGATGCCGAAGCTCACGCCGCTACGGCCGCCGTAGTAGCCGGGGAAGCCGCCGCCGTATGGGGAACCATAGCCGAAGGGGCTTCCGTAGCCGTAGCCGCCGTAACCGCCGCCGTAGGGATAGCCGTAGCCGCTGGGGTATCCGCCCGTTCCGATGCCGATGCTGACTCGCGGTCGGTTGTAATTGTTGTAGTTGTTGTAATTCGAGTAACCGCGGTAGGCGCGCGACGGCTGCGCGTAAACGTTGGGCTGCGAATACATTTGCTGCTGCAATTGCATTTGCAGCTGTTGCTGTGCGGCGAGCATCGCGGCCGGATCGTACTTCGTCCATGCGCCGTTTTGATGCACCATCCACGTTTCGTCAGGCATGTAGTACCACCACATGTTGTCTTTCCAAACGAAGCGCCAATCGTCGTCGACCGTAGGCGCGGCTTCGGGCTCGTCTTTCGTCGTGACGGGGCCGCTCGCTTCGACTTTCGCATCTGCTGCGGCGGGAGGCCGTGCTGCGGGAGGCAACGCCGCGGGAGCGGGATCGATGACGACCTTAGGCATCGGAGCGGGAACGGCGGAAGGTTCCGATGCCGGACCGGCTGCAGTCGCTTGCGCTCGCGCCTGTTGCGTGCATGAAAACAGCGTGATTGCTACGGCGAATACAAGAGACGTTCGCATGGCATTCTCCTTCAACTCAAGTCGGACGGGCGCGAAGCAGGTATCTTCTGATTCTATCGCCGATGGATTCTTTTGGGCTAGCTCGATCCGCGAACCCACCGAAATAGTCATCTACCGGTCGAATTTGGGCGTTGCGTTGCGCTATGTCGCCGTAGCAATCGAGCGCGAAAGCAGGCGAATGTAGTCGGCCTGAAGTTCATCGATGTCGCTTGCCGAAAGAAACCGCGAGTCCGCCTGAAGCCCTACATGAAGCCTGCCGGCGTACGTGGAAATGCCGAACGACGCACAAGTGAGCGGACGCGGAGGGGCGAAGAACTCGAAGTCGTCGAGATGTACGTCGCCCACTTGGAGTCGGCCGTCGGTGCGCGGCAGCGGCAAGGTGTCGAGCGGGCGGAGAATGTTCGTGAGGATCGCCGTGTTGCAAAACTTCTGCTTTCGTGCGGCCCGTTCGATAGCGCCGGGAAGAATGCCGGAAACGCGCAGCGAAAGCAGGTAGATCAGGCCGAGGTCGTTGCGCTTGATCAGCGTCATCTCGTCGTGCACGGTTTGAAGCAACGTCGCCGCATCGCCGCGGAGTTGCGCGCCGTCGCGATCGAGGAAAATCGTGCTCATTACATTGGCGGCCGGCATCGTGCGATCGTCGGGCGTGCGCATGTTGACCGGCACGAGCAGACGCAGCCACTGGTCGTCGGGCACGGTCGTGCGCCGCTCGCGCCACGCGCGGAGTGCCAGGAACAGGTCTCGCGCTAGAAGGTCGTTGAGCGTGGCTCCCGAGGCGCGCGCGGCGGCGAGCAGTGCTTGGGTTTCGGCGGCGGAAAAGGCGTGCGTGCGGACGGCGGGATAGGTCGTCGGGAGCGGCGTCGTGCGCACGGCCGGCTCGTGCGGCAGGAGCGGCACCGGCTTACGTGCCAGAAACTGCTTCACGCCGCGAAGGCCGACGGAGAGCTTCGGCAGGTTGCGTAAGAACTTGATCACGTTGTAGCCGTACGTGCCGCGACGACGGAGGCTCGCTTCGTCAAGCTGCGCCCAAGCCGGCGAAACTCCGCGCGCGAGGGCGTCGTAGGCCAGCAACAAGTCGCCGATGATCTGTTCGGCACCGAGGCCGTCGACGGCGATGTGATGAAAATGAAGTAGCGCTTCCGTGCGGCCGGGCGCGTCGGCAATCCAGGTGTCGAGCGCGCGACCTTGCTCGATCGGCAGCCGCTCGAGGGCCGGCCAAACGCCCACGGCATGCTCGTTCCAATTCACGGCCACCGGCGCCGTCGGGTGACCGTCGTCTGGCCAGAGCCAAAAAAAGCGGCCGAGCTTGCTGCGGCGCACCTTGGCGCGCAAGAACGGATGTCGTCCCGCCACGGCGGCGAGCGATTTCTCCCACAGCGCGCGATCGAGAGGGCCGTCGAAGGTGAGCCGAAACAGAATGTTCCACGGATACGCCGGACAGTCGTCGACGTAAAGCGACTCCTCAAACGGCGTAAACGACAACGACGGCATGGCAACCCTTACTTCTTTCGTCGTCGTGCTTGTTCGAGCGCCACCATAATGTCGAGCGTCGAATCGGTCGTGTGTTGGAACGCGAAGCCGAGTTCGTTGCAGAGACGATTGGGAGCTGCGACCCAAGGATAGCGGACGAACTCAAGAAAGTTCGGCGGGTATTCGTGCATCGGGAAGTAGCTCCACCAGCCTAGCGCGGCGAGAAACTTCGCGAGGCGAAAGTTGAGCGACATTTGCCAACGCTTGGTACGTTCGGCGATCACGGAGAGCGGCAAGGAGTCGACCGGACAGATGTTGAACGGGCCCGCGGCGCCTCGCTCGAGAATGATGCGGCAGGCCGCGGAGACGTCGTCTTCGTGGACCAATTGCAATGGGGTGTCGACGCCGTCGAGTTTCGCGACGATCGGGCATTCCAACAGTAGCCGGCTCAGGTAGTTGTCGCAATTCGGGCCGGCGACGACGCAAGGGCGGACCCAACTTACATGCGATTCCGGATGTGCGGCGGCGTAGGCGGCAGTGATCGTTTCGAGTTCGATTTTGTCGGCCGCATAGCGAAAGCGGATGTCGGCGCGCAGCGGATAGCGATCGTCCATCGGCACCGGGTTGTCGGCTCGGGCTCCGAGCGCCGTGGCGCTCGAGCAGATCATCAACCGCTCGGGACGAATATCCGCAGCGGCGGCGAGCACGTTACGGCTCCCGCGGAGATTGATGTCGTGCATGCGCGCTTCGTTGTGCATCGGCGGCACGACGAAGGCCATGTGGATTAACGTATCGGGCGCAAACTTGCGCAGCGCATCGACAAAGGCCCGGTCGCGCATGTCGAGCTTGAGAAACTCATGCCCTGCCCGATCGGGCGGGTCGACGACGTCGAGACCAAGAATCGCCGCGTCGGGATAGTGCTCACGCAAATGCCGCAGCAAGCATCCGCCGACATAGCCCGAGCTGCCCGTGATGGCGATGCGTCGCATGGCGGGAAAGTATGGCTCGGGTCAGACGGAGGTCACGGAAGAATTGCCATGGAACGGAGAACGCCGCGAGTCACAGACCGGACTCGGCGGCGTTCACTTCAGCTTGCTTGAGCCGTCGGCTTAACGCAAGCCGTTGGAAAACACGCGTGGCGGAATTGTGGCCGGGTAGACCGTTGCAGGAGCGTTGGCGGCTCCTTGCGCCGCGGCAGGCGTCACGGGAGCGTAGCGATTGTCGCTCGAAATGTTGGCCGCGGTGGCGGCATGCACGACACCCGGCGTAGTCGCCGGGATTTCATTGCCGACCGTCGAGGCGTTGATCGGAGCGGCATTCATCGGCGTGAACGGCGCCGGAGCCGCCGACGACGCATAACGTACATTCATGGATTCCGCCGAGGTGTTCGGCACGTTCGACGACGTCGTGGTCGGCGCCTCATCCGCATAGAAGAACGTCGAGTCTTCTTGCGAAAGATCGGTTTGCGGATTCGCGCTGTGCAGTTCTACCCGTAGGCGATGGTTGCCGGCAGTCGTGGCCCGGGCCGTGATCTTCAACAACCTTTCTTGCGACGCGCCGACGGACGGAAGGGTCTTGAAGACGACCATGCCGGGTTGCAGTTCGTGGCCGTGGCCTTCCACCTTTTCCGGCTCGATCCCTTCGGAGAAGAAGGCCACGACGTCGATTCCTTCGGCGCTCTTCATACCTCGGTTGCGAACATGGATTTCGTAGGTGATCGGTTGTCCGACGGCGATCGGTCCCGGCGTGTCGACGACGTCGAGCACTAGATCGGCGACGGCTTGCACCGTCGTTACGGCGTGCGCCGACTTGCGAAGGTCGCCGTCGGCGGCGGCCGTGGCCGTGAGTTGTTGCGTGCCCCCTTGGCCGAGTGCACAGCGAACGGTGTAGAGCTGTTCCGCACCGGCCGAAAGACGCTCAAGGGACCAGGCGAGTGCGCCGTCGGCTTCGTTGCGCGAAGTGGGACCGGCCTGAATGAGCTTGGCTCCTTGCGGAAGATCGACCGACACACGCACGTTGCGCGCTTGATCGTCGCCCGTGTTGCGGACGCGGATTTCGTAGGTTCCCGGGACCCCGGCGAAGAGCATCTTCGGAGCGGCGACCGACACTTCCAAGGCCGCGCGATGCACGACCACGTCCGCGACGGCCGACGTCTTTAGGCTTCCGGCACCGGTCGCTTCCGTGCGAATTTGCAAGCGTCCTGCCTGACGGGCGGTGAGTTCGACTTCGACGGAAATGCTGTCGCCGGCCTTCAGGCTGCCGATGCGGTGGGCAACCGCGTCGCCATCTCCAGGCGTAAGGGGCATCAGCTGTAGTTCGACGTCTTCGGCAGTGCCGGTGCCGGGGTTGGCGACGGTAAGCTTATACAGACGTTGTTCGCCGTACGACACTTCGGTCGGCCCGGCGATGGAGAGTCGTAGCTGCGGCTCTTCGACTTCGATGGCTGCGACGGCGGCTGCCGGCGAGCAGGCCCAACGTACTTGGAGATCAAATGTTTCGCTGCGACGTGGAATCAGCACGAGCGTCAGTTCTTCTTCGGCGCGACCGGAAAGTAAGTCGATGGTCCACTCGAGCGGCTTGCCAGCGGCATGTTCATCGGCGCTCGTGGTGTGGCCCGTGGTGCCGTGCAATTGCGCAATCTCGGCCCACTGCGGAATGCCGACCGTAACGACGACTTGTTCGGCTTGCGATTGTCCGCGGTTGCGAACAAGGACGCGGTACGTAGCTTCGCGACCGATGGAGATGCGCTTCGGGCCGACGGTCTCAACCGTGATCTCGGGGCTATTGAAGGCCGTGAGCACGGCGGATTGGCGGCTCGATTGTGCCAAGGGAGCGGCCATGTTCGACGGTTGCGTTTGAATTTGCGATCGCGGTTCGGCGACCGGGATTTGCGCCAGCGGGGCGGTGTCGGCCGGCGGGGGTGTGAGAGTCGGCGGACCATCGATGGTGCGCGGCAAGGCGGCCGGCATTCTTTCGGCGACGGCCGGCGGCTGTGCATTGTCGTACGGACGCGCATTGCGGCTGTCGGCGGTGAACGGCGTTTGCGGCACGAACGCCTCCGTACGCGGCGCGGCGGCGCCGGATTGCGTCGGGATCGGCGTGGCGATCGGAATCGAAAGCGGGACTTCCGACTCAGGAGCGGCCGTGGAGGTGGCGGTGCTCGGGCCTGCGTTAGTGGTGTCGGAAGCGCCACGACGTCGCGAAGTCATGACGGCGGCCGGGAGCGACGGGGCGCCGCCGGTCGAACGCGGCGCCGATTGTTCGACGGCGGCCGGAGCGTTCGTCGTTGGTCGTGTTGCGGTGGCGGAAGTTGCTAACGTGGCGGAGGCATTCGAGCGATTGGAGGCCGCCGGCGTAGTTGTGGCGGCGGTGTTGGCGCCTGACGGAGTGCGCGAGCGTTCGAGCAAGGCGGGGCGCGGCGGAACCGGTCCGCCGAGACTCGATGTGGTCGTCGGTTGCGGTTCGTCCCCGGCCGTCGCAAAGCCATTTTCACGCTGTGGCGTCGGCGGCACGGGACGCGCGCTCGATTGCGCTGCGGCTGCCGCACCGGGATTCGGCTGCTTGCCCGCGGAGGGATTGGTCGAATTGTGCGGCACCGTTTGGTGCGGCGTGCGGCGCACCCCGTACGACGGCATATCCGGCGGCGGCGGAGGAGGCGGGGCGTTTTCACCGCGGTCGATGAGCCCAAACAGCGAGTTGACCTTCTGTCCGAAGGTGCCGCGGCTGCCCGGTTCTTCTTTGCCCCATACGACGGGTACGAGAAGCAACAGAGTGAATCCGCCCGTGAGTAACGCTGCCTTGCGCATACGACGTTCCTAGTGAGAAATATCGCGAATGACGCGCGAATACCTCGCCCGTCGTCGCCAGTTATCGGCGTGGCAGACTTTGCGGGTTAAGGAAACTTTGCCGACGACGTCGATTTTTCCACAAAGCGTTGCCGGCGTCGGCAGCAGCGATGTCGACCGCTCCGCAGGCGGAGAGTGCAAGCACGCCACGAAGGAGCGACGTTAAGATTCGTCGTTCGATGACGAAGCATGCCGCGAAGCTTCACGCCAGGCACGACTGGTGACGTGAAAACATGTGGCGGAGAGGAACGTAAGGAAAGCGCCGATCACCGCTGAGCTACAGGCGGCCAATAGGAAACTCGACCAATCGAGTCCGCCGTGATTGTGTCGCCAGATGAGCGTCGTTCCGACGACGCTCCCGACTCCGGCCCCGAAAACGATGACGTTCTGAACCGCCGAACGATTTGCGGCACTGCCGCCTAGACGCGTCGTCGGAACGATTGCGGCCTGCGGATCGGATTCCAGCGCTTGTCGTTCGAATCGAGTTTCGCCGTCGGCCGCATCGAGTCCACGTTCTGCGTTCGCGGCGCGACGTCGGGCAAATGTCGGCGCGCGCGCCGTGGAGTGCGTTCCCAAGGCACTTGCCGTCACATGGGCCGCGACGAGCAACACGCTCCAGATGAGGACCGCTCCCAGCGGCGCGCTGACACGTTGCAACGCGGCGAATAATCCCGCTGCCAGCCCCATGAGAATCAGCAGCGTCTTCAAACGAAATTGCAACGGCGCAGGATCACCTTCGTGAGCATGCTCCGCCGGCGGCGGTTGCGTCGTGGAAACTCGAGTCGACACGTTCTGCGCAATTCCGATTGTTTTTCTGCGGGTTTTGCCTCACGCCGGCGCTTCACCTTATGATAGCGGAGCATGGCTGTGCGGCAAAAAGTCTTTACAACCTACGTCGCGGCCGGCTATGTTTGTTTTCGCTACCAGGGATTGGGTACGCATCTTTTCTTTACGGAGGTATCGGCCATGAAAGCCGGAACTGCCGAAGCCGCGGTCTGCGGCCTCTGGATCGAGTTTCTTGACGCGCAAGGACACACGCTCGAGCAACACGTCGTCGATGAATGGCACGGTCGTTTGGTGCCCGAGCGAGGCGACGATTTTCATATGGCCGACGTCGTCGGCGTGCGTCGCTTTCGCGGACTCGTCGTCGGGCGACAACTCGATTTGCAGCATACTTCCGAGGGGGACCCGCAACTTTGGGTGCGGTTGTTCGTGCGCGTCACGACGATTGCCCCGCACCAACGACTGTTGCCGGAATTTTCCAGCAACTAGCGAGGCAACCTGTAACGAACGCCCTCTGTGCCGTTCCGCACGCGTAATCATTGCTTGCCGGACACGTCGGCCTTACGGCTAGGCGCTCGCTGGGGTGCCGCTGCGGGCGTTTCCAACAACGTGATGCTTTCAACCAACGGCGATCTAATTCGCCGTTGCGGCCGCTTCGGGAATACCGAGGCGGATGGCGGTTTCTTCACCTTTGGTCACGGTGAAGCCGAGGTCTTCGATCATTCGATAGTCGGCTTCGGCCGCTTGCCCCTTCGTCGTCAGATAGTCGCCGATGAAGAGCGAATTGGCCGCATACATTCCTAGCGGCTGAAGCGAGCGAAGATGCATCTCGCGGCCGCCGGCGATGCGCAGTTCGCTCTTGGGGTTGGCGAAGCGGAATAGGCAAAGCACCTTGAGGCAGTAGCGCGGAGTGAGGTCGCTCTTGCCGGCCAGCGGCGTGCCGTCGATCGGATTGAGGAAGTTCACCGGGATCGATTCGACCTGCAGATCACGGAGCGAGAAGCACATTCGCACGACGTCGTCGTCGGCCTCTCCCATGCCGATGATGCCGCCGGAGCAAAGCTCCATGCCCGCCGTGCGCACGGCGCGGAGCGTGTCGAGCCGATCCTGATACGTATGAGTCGAGCAAATCGTGCCGTAGTGCTCTTCGCTCGTGTTCAGGTTGTGATTCACCTTGTCGACGCCGCAGGCCTTGAGCCGCTGGGCTTGATCCGGCGTCAGCAGGCCGAGGCAGGCGCAAATGCTGAGGCCGTATTGTTCTTTGATCACGGGCACGATCGTCTCGACCGCGCGGATTTCCGATTCGTTGGGGCCGCGGGCGGAGATGACGATGCAATACGTCTTGCTGCCCCGTTCCGCCGCCACCCGGGCGCCGTCCATCAGCTTGTCGCGGCTAAGGATGTTATAGCGCGGGATTTCGGCATCGGACACTTTTGACTGCGAGCAATAGCTGCAATCCTCCGGGCAGAGGCCGCTCTTGGCGTTCATCAAAAAGTAAAACTGCACCGTGTTGCCGAAGTAGCGGCGGCGGATCTCGTACGACGCCGCCAACAGGTTCGGCAATTCGTCATCGCCGGATTTCAAAATGCCGAGCGCTTCGTCGTGCGTGAGAGCGTGGCCGGAGAGAACCCGTTCGGCCAAGGCATGCCAGCGGGAAGCGTTCGAGGATTCGGTGCCGAGAATCATGGGGCGCTCTACCAATTCGATTTCCAGGGCGGCTATCGCGAGCCGCGGCTCGCACGATAATCTCGTAAGTATCGTCACGGCGAGGCGTTTCACAAGACATAATTGGCCTGAAGCGGCGGTTACCCGAGCTTGGCACGCCCGGCGGAGCCTGCGAGAATAACGTTTTCCACCGATCGTTTTCTGCGTGAGGTCTCGCGTACGTGGCAGCCAAACATCTGATTCGTTGGGGTGCGCCGGGCTTCGTAGCGGCCTTTGCCGCGGTCGACGCCGTGCGCTACCCGCGTGGAGCGCAGGTCGTCCTGCGAACGGTGCGCGGCTTAGAGCTCGGCGAGGTATTGGCCGCGGTCGAAGAAGAAGCCGGCGCTCCCATGGGGGGCGAGATTTTGCGCGGCGTTACGGCGCAAGACGAACTGCTGCAAACGCGGCTTTTGAAAAATCGTGCGGCCGCCTTCGAAGCCTGTTCTCGCAAGATCGACGAGCTCGGTCTCGATGCGGCGCTGCTCGACGTAGAGCATTTGTTCGACGGGCGGTCGTTGATTTTCTATTTCCTCGGCGACGAACCGCCGGGTTGGGACGCTCTCACGCAAGAGCTTGCGGAACAGTACGACGCGCAAGTGCAATTTCGCGCTTTTAGCGACGCCGTCGCCACGGGATGTGGGCCCGATTGCGGCACGGACGACGCGGCGGGATGCGGTAGCTGCGGGACAGGTTGCGCCGTCGCGCAATTCTGCTCAACGCACAAGCACTAACATCCCCATGCGCGGTCATTGCACGCCGGCTCGGCATGCGAGACACTGGCGGTTCACATACGCGGCGCTTTGCGTTGCGTCGAACGTTCCGCAACCCTTGCTCGTCGACTATGACCCTACCGCTCTCGATCTCGGCCGCAGGCGCCATGCTGCGCAGCGGCGAACTGACTCCCGTTGCGCTGCTCGATCAGTGTCTCGCTCGCATTGACGCTTTGGAGACCGACGTCCGTGCGTGGGTCGTCGTCGATCGTAGTGCGGCCCGCGCCGCGGCCGAACAAGCTCGCGACGAGTTGGTATCGGGTTTCGATCGCGGGCCGTTGCACGGTATTCCGCTTGGCGTGAAAGACATCATCGACGTGGCAGGCTTGCCCACGATGGCCGGCGCGAAGGTGCGGCCCGAGGTTCCCGCCACGCGCGATGCCCTCGTCGTGCGCAAGTTGCGCGAAGCGGGGGCCGTGTTGCTCGGCAAAACGGTGACGACGGAGTTTGCCTCGTTTGATCCTTCGCCGACGCGCAACCCCTGGAATTTGAAACGTACGCCCGGCGGTAGCAGTTCCGGCTCGGCCGCTGCGGCGGCATGCGGCATGTGCTTCGCCGCGCTCGGCACGCAAACCGGCGGCTCCATCATTCGCCCGGCCTCGTATTGCGGCGTGGCAGGGCTGAAGCCGACCTGGGGACGCTTGAGCCTGCGCGGCGTCGTCCCGCTGGCTTATCATCTAGATCATCCCGGAGTGCTGGCCCGTACCGTCGGCGATTTAGCGCTGACCTACCGAGCGCTCGTCAGCTTCGACGCGCTCGATCCCTGTTCGGCAGCCCGACCGCAAGCTGCCGGCGGTGACGATGCGTTTCAAACCGAGCTCGACCCGGCCGGCATGCCCCGGCTGGGCGTGGTGCGTGACTATTTCTTCGATAAGTCGAACGACAACGTTCGCCGCGGCGTCACGGCGGGCATGGATCGATTGCGCAAAGCCGGTGCGAGCGTTTCGGTCGTGTCCATGCCGAAGGAGTTTGTCGATGTCCACCGTTCGCATCGTCTCATCATGGCGGTCGACGCCGCCGCCTACCATCGCGAGACGTTTCAGGCTCGGCGCGGCGACTACGGGCCGCGGATTAGCGAACTTCTGAACGAAGGCTTAGCCGCCACCGCCGTCGACTACTCCCGTGCGCTGGAGCATCAATTGCAATTTCGCCGGGCGATTGAAAATCTGTTGCTCGAACAACAGCTCGATGCGCTCGTGATGCCGGCCGTGAGTAATACGGCGCCGCCGTTGGATACGACCGGCGATCCGACTTTTCAGGCGCCTTGGAGCTTCTCAGGTCTACCGGTCGTGTCGCTGCCGTGTGAGTTGGGAGACGACGATATGCCGATCTCCATCCAACTCGTCGGCGCACCCTGGAGCGAGGGACCTCTACTCGCCACCGCGGCGTGGTGTGAAGAAGCGGAACACTTCCGCCATCAGCCGCCGATCGTGCGCGAATTGGCCGATTCGGCGTAAGCGTCGACCTCGGAAATCGTCAAGCCGCCGCCACATCGCGCGGCGGCGGCTCATCGACGATTGAGCCTGCGTTGCCCTACGGCATCGGCTTGTAGTTGCCCTTGAGCGGGCTGCCGACGCCGTGCGCGTTATCACCGCCGTCGGCTTTCGCCTTGAAGAGGAATCCGCCGGCGGCTTCGAGCTTTGACACGTCGGATGTCCAGGCGACGTCTTCTTTCTTGGTCTGCTGACCTTCGTAACCGAGCACCGTGCCGTCGTTCCCGGCGCGATTCACGGCCGGTTTGTCGGCATCGCCGTACGAACGGATATTGAAATTGTCGATGGCCAGGTACGTCGACATGCCGGCCCGATCGTCGGCCGTCCAGCCGACCATCCAAATCGGCGTACGCCGGCGATTCTGCAAAATGATCGCATCGGCGCGTTCCAAGTTGAAGTGGATTTGATCCACGGCAACGACGCGCGGATCGGCTTTGCCGCCGAGCCATTCCGCTTCGAAGATCGTCTTGCGATCGGAATCAAAACGACGGCGATCGTGGCCCACGACGACGATTACGAAGTCTCCCGGTTTGATCGTCGCGTCGGGAAGGTCGCAAATGTCGTTCTTGCCATCGGAGAATCGAAAGCCCTTGATGTTCACCGGTTCTTTGCCGAAGTTGTAGAGTTCGACCCACTCGCGGCTATCTTGTTGGCCGATCGGCGAAGTCATGAATTCGGTGATCGCCACGGTTTCATATTGCGGAGCAAACTGAGCGCTCGCTTCCACGCAAAACAAAAGCAGTCCGGTGAGCACGAACGCGGCGACCCGAAACACTCGCATGGCGATACCCCAGAGAAGACGACGTGAGATGAAGTAAGAGAAAAACGGTGGAAATGCTGTTGCCATTAGAGCAAATCAAAATCGCGTTTCCAGCAAGCGTTAAGACGATTTAGCGGCCGATGCGCCGCGATCAATTCGTCTCCCCTCGCCTCTTACGGAAGAGGGGCCGGGGGGTGAGGGGTAACAGTTATCGACAGAGCCGTGCTCGTATCGCTCACTCCCCAAGGTTCCCCAACTGCGTCAGCAACTCGCTCATTTCCCCCGCGGCATGGTCGTTGCGCTGGCGGCGGGCTTCTTCGATTCCGTCGCGCAAAATCGCTCGGGCTTCGTCGATTCGGCTGAGCCGCACCAGTTGCTGGGCCGCCATGAAAAACGCGGACACATAAGGCGGCTGATGGCGACGCAACTCGGCTAGAAGTGCCAGGCTTTGTTCGTGCTCCCCCTCCTTATCGAGTTCCTGAGAAAGCCCGTAACGGAGGAACGCGTCGTTCGGATCCTTCTCAAGCATGGCTTCAATTTTTTCACGGCGAGTCGGCATCGGCGGCTCCTAGAGAACTGTATTGCTACGAAAAAGAGCGGCGGGCAACATGCATTGCCCGCCGCTCCGCAAGAGATCATTCGTTCGGGATCGATACGGCCTTACAGATCCCCTTCGATCTTTAAGAGCCGGCCGGGCCGCACGGTCGAACCTTCGGCCTGCGTGCCGAATTCGGCGACGTACAGCGCGCCGTCGTTGCCGAACGCCATGGCGGCCGGTTTATCGAGCGAGCAGAGCTTTTCAGTTTTTACCGTCGCGTCTTTGTCTTCGCTGCTGAGGTCGATGCGAAACAAGCCGCCGGCCTTCGGGTCGGCCCACGAGAAGTCGATGGCGTAGAGCTTGCCCGACTTCGGCGAATAGGCCAAGCCGACGATGTCGCTCAGTCCGGTCTTCGGGGAAGCGAGGAGCTTTCCCTTTTCGTCGTAAATCGTCAGAAGGCTATCGCCGGCAACGGTGACTTCGCCCATTTGGCCGACCACGAGGTGCCCGTGCTTATCAATCGTGATGCCTGCCGGTGCATCGACGCTGACGACCGACTTCGTGGCGATAAACGGCTTGAGCGGACCGGCCTTACCGCCGGAGATTTCCGATTTGAGAATCCAGCCCTTGGTGTCGTCGCCGTTCGAGGTGATGTAGATCGCGTCCTTGGTGACCGCGACGCCGAAGAAGTTTCCTTCGCCCTTGCCCGACTCGGCGCCGGCCTTGATCGGTCCGAGCGTCGTGGCCTTGTCGGCCGTGACGCTCTTGCCGTGCGGGGGCATCGTGAAAATGCTCACGACTTCTTCGCCGTCGACCTTTTCCCCGCCGCCGACCACGAGTTGCTTACCCATGAAGGCGAGCCCGAGCGGTCCGATGTCGTACATCGGGCCTTTGCCGTAGACGTCCTTGCCGAACTTGGTGATGACCTTTTCATACTCCCAACCGTCGGTGTGGAAGCAGAGGATCCGGCCCGCTCCGCTATCGGAAACAAGCAGATGCGTGGTGCCGGGCTCGGCGGCCAAGCCGCTCGGGTTCAGCAGGCCGGTCAATACGGGCGTGACTTTCACTTTGTCTTCGGCCCGGGCTTGGCCTGCCGGGGCGACGACGCCGAGCGCCAACAGCGCTCCTGCGACGATCAAACTGTAATACGACTTCATAACTCTCTCTCCTCGCTGAATGAAATGGTCAATCCATGAACGGCGGCCGCGGTGCCGACAAATGCAAGCTTGCGATGCGATGTGCGCTTGCATCGCGGCCGTTCGGCTCAGAACCTACGAGCGAACTCTCTCTGTTCTACTTGGGCAATTTCGGCGGAGCCACCATCGGGTAGCTCGCGCTCGACAAACCTTCCTTCATAAACGTCACGAGATCGGCTTTCTCCTCCGCCGTGAGTTGCAGCGGGAAAATCTCTTCATCAAGCTGCGGGTTGGCGATGCCCCCCTTGTTGTAATGCTCGACGACTTCTTCCAGGGTCTTCATGCCGCCGTCGTGCATATACGGTGCCGTGCGGGCAATTTCACGCAGGCCGGGAGTTTTGAACGCGCCGCGATCGCCGAGCATGCCGCTGACCGTTTGTCGACCTTCGTCCGGCTTCTCTTTGTCCATGCCGACGCCGATGTTGTGGAACGCGGAGTCGCTGAAGTTGGCGCCCGCATGGCAGGCGCTGCAATGTCCCTTGTTGAAAAACAAGTTCATGCCGCGCTCCGCTGAAGCGCTCAACGCCTTCTTGTCGCCGGCCTTATAACGGTCGTACGGTGCGTCGCCGGAAAGTACGGTACGCTCGAAGGCGGCGATGGCCTTGGCGATGCCGTCGCTGGTGACTTCCGTGCCGAATACTTCTTTGAATTGCTTCTGGTAGCCTTCGATTTCGTTAATGCATTCGACGCACGCCTCCAGCGTGTGCCCCATTTCAATCGGGTTTTGAATCGGCCCGAGCGCTTGGCCTTCCAACTCCTTGGCGCGGCCGTCCCAGAACTGCAACGGGAAGTAGGCGGCGTTGATCACCGTCGGGGAATTGCGTCCTCCCTTTTGCCCCTTGATCCCCACGCCGAACGAGTCGCCGTTGCTCCACCCCTTGGCCGGGTCGTGACAAGTGGCACAGCTAATCGTGCCGTCGTACGACAGGCGCGGGTCGAAGTAGAGTTGCTTGCCGAGTTCGATCTTTGCGGCCGTTTGCGGGTTGTCGGCCGGAATCGGCAGCGGGTCCAAGCCCAGGGGAACTTTCGTGACGGCGTCACTCTTCGGTTCGTCGGCCGCTTGTGCGAACGATGCGAAAATGCAAGGCAAGCTGAAGACGAATAGGATCAATCCCGATTTCGCACGATGCATTTCTGGAAGCCCTCTCTCGGCGATGCTGACTCGGCGCCGACGTGGCAATCCGGTGTCGGATTGCGACGTGCGCGAAGTATTGTTGCCGATGCGAAGGGGAACGGCAAGCAGCATTCGGAATCGGTTAGGCCGAGATGCCGTGCGCCGCTTCGTACGCGGCGATCTTATCGACATGCGCTAGAGTGAGCCCGATGTCGTCCAGGCCGTTGAGCAAGCAATGACGACGGAACGGATCGACTTCGAGCGAAAGCTTCAATCCGAATTCATCGGTGATCGTTTGGCTTTGCAAATCGATTGCCAAACGGTAACCCGGGTGCTTCGCGACGCGGGCGAACAAGTCGTCGACTTGCTCTTCGCTCAAGCGGATCGGCAACATGCCGTTCTTGAAGCAGTTGTTGTAGAAGATATCGGCGAAGCTCGGCGCGATGACCGAGCGAAAGCCGTAATCTTCCAAGGCCCAAGGGGCGTGCTCGCGCGAAGAGCCGCAGCCGAAGTTGCGTCGGGCCAGCAAAATGGGGGCACCTTTGAACTCCGGCTTATTCAATTCGAAGGCCGGGTCTTCCGAACCGTCGGGTTTGCGGCGCCAGTCCCAAAAGAGGAATTCGCCGAAGCCGGTGCGCTCGATGCGCTTCAGGAATTGCTTCGGGATGATCTGGTCGGTATCGACGTTGGCCCGATCCATCGGAGCGACGAGGCCGGTGAGCGTGGTGAACGATTTCATGAGTCGGTTCGTAATTCTGAGTGCTTGGTTCTTGGTTCGGGGCGCCGAGTGCGGCGCCCTTATGCTTGGAAATCCCAATCGCGGATGTCGACGAAATGGCCGGCGCACGCGGCGGCGGCGGCCATTGCGGGAGAGACCAAATGCGTGCGGCCTCCCTTGCCTTGGCGTCCTTCGAAATTGCGATTCGAGGTCGAAGCGCAACGCTCACCCGGTTCGAGCTTGTCGGGGTTCATCGCCAGACACATACTGCAGCCGGCTTCCCGCCAATCGAAACCGGCCTCCTTGAAGATCTTGTCGAGCCCCTCGGCTTCGGCTTGCTTCTTTACTTGACCGGAGCCGGGTACCACCATCGCCCCGACGTGGCCGGCAACCTTGTGTCCCTTCGCGGCCGCCGCGGCGGCACGCAAATCTTCGATGCGGCTATTGGTGCAGCTGCCGATGAACACGCGATCAAGCTTCACTTGCGTGAGCGGCGTGCCGGCCTTCAGCCCCATGTAGTCGAGCGCGGCGGCAGCCGTCTTGCGCTCGGTGTCGTCTTTCATCGCCGCCGGGTCGGGCACGGCCGAGGTTACGGAAGTTACCTGCCCCGGGTTGGTTCCCCATGTCACTTGCGGTGCGATGTCCTTGGCCTGATACGTTACGGACCGGTCGAACCTCGCGCCCGGGTCGGTCGTCAGCGCCTTCCAACGTGCCACGGCCGCATCGAACGCGGCGCCTTGCGGCGCGAATTCACGACCGCGTAGATATTCGAAGGTTTTTTCGTCCGGAGCAATCATGCCTGCTCGAGCGCCGGCTTCGATCGTCATGTTGCAGACGGTCATCCGCTCTTCCATCGAGAGGCTGCGAATGGCCTCGCCCGCGTATTCGATGCAGTAGCCGGTGCCGCCGTCGGTCGTGATTTGCCCGATGACGTACAGGATCAGATCTTTCGCGGTGACGCCGAGCGGCAGTTTGCCCTCGACGCGGATTTCAAACGTCTTCGGCTTGTATTGGAGCAACGTCTGTGTGGCAAGCACATGTTCGACTTCGCTCGTGCCGATGCCGAACGCCAACGCGCCAAACGCGCCGTGCGTCGCCGTGTGGCTATCGCCGCAGACGATCGTCATGCCGGGTTGCGTGAGGCCGAGCTCCGGGCCGATAACGTGCACAATCCCCTGCTTCGGGTCGTTCAAGTCGTAAAGCTTGATGCCGAATTCGCGGCAGTTGTTACGCAGCGTGTCGATCTGTTGCTTCGAGATCGGGTCGGCGATCGGCAGCGAGCGATCGCTCGTGGGAATGTTGTGATCGGGCGTGGCCGTAGTCAGGGCCGGCTGACGCACCTTGCGGTTTGCCAAGCGAAGCCCTTCAAAGGCCTGGGCGCTCGTAACTTCGTGCACCAAGTGGCGGTCGATATACAGAACGGTCGACTGCCCCGGTTCGTCGTGAACGACGTGTTGATCCCAAATCTTCGCGAACATGGTTCGCGGCGTGCTGCTGACCATAACCCCGGCTCTCTCGTAAATGCCCGGCGAACAATGCGCGTCTCGCCTTGTACGCGACGAATCGCCTCCACCGAATTCCTAATCATACTCAGCCGAGGCAACTTTGTGGAGAACCTCGGCTGGGGAGAGGTTCGCGCGGAAACCGGCGAATTCCCGGCAGTTGCGGGTTTTGCGACGTCCCTGGTCGGGTCGTATCGATGGCCTACTTCACCGTTACTGGCACGGCCTGAGCCGGCGAGCCGGGAACGTCGACGAGCTTGCAGGCCAGCCGATCGTTGCGGACTCCGCGATCCACGGCGACGGTCACCGTGTGGCGACCGACCGCAGGTTCGATCCGCAACCGGTCGGCGGGCTCGAGCGGTTTGCCGTCGAGCCAAATCTGCAGGCTCACCGTGCTATCGAATTGCAGTTCGATCGGGCCTGCTTGTTGCACGTCGATCTGGAATCGCACCAGCGTATACGGCGGCACCTTCATGAATTTGTTCTTCACCGAGCCGAGCACGCCGAGCGTATCGAGCCGCAGGGCGCCATCGAACCGAGTATACGCGGGCTCCCAAGTGAGACGGGCGTCGTTTGTGGCCGCGATGCCGAGGCGATTGCGCCGCAGCAACTCCACCCCTTGTTGCGTCATCATGAAACTTTCCCAACGGCGCACCGTGCGATCGGGCTTCAGTTGGTATGGCCCGACCTTGCCGAGCTCGCCGAGAAAGCGAACGAGATCGATCAGTTCTTGTCTCGTGAGGTTGTCGACCAAGCCGGCAGGCATGAGCGACATCCCTTGCGTCCGCTCTTCGATCCCCTTAAGCGGCACGGTGAGGTCTTGATCTTCCGCGTTGCGCAGGATGAGGTCTTTGTCGGTCTCGCGCACCTTGACGCCGCTGAGGGTCAGGCCGTCGTCCGTGACCACGACCAGCGAGTGGTACCCCTCTTTGATCGCCTTGTTGGGTTGCACGAGCGAATCGACGAGATAGTCGAGCTGCGCGCTGGCGCCGATGCTTACAAGGTCCGGACCGACGCGCCCCCCTGCCCCGCCGACGGCGTGACACTTCACACAATTCAGGTCTTTGCGATGGAACAGCGCTTCGCCGCGGGCCGCATCGCCCGACTTCTTGATTTCGTCGACGAGTTGAGCCGTTTGCTCGGGCGTGAGTTGCAGGCCTGTGCCGCTGATGCCGCCCGCTTTCAGCAAGGCGGCGATGAGCGCTTCGTCCGGCTTGGCGGAACTGCGCGCCGTGCGCACGGCCAGCTTGGCGACGTCGGCCGGCAGTTGCTTATCGGCGAGCGCTGCACGGAGTGCCGCCGCCGCGTTTTGACGCGTCGTGAAGGCTTCGATTAACTGCGCGGCATCGACCGTCCCCGGCTCGACGGATGTTAACAACGACACCGCGGCTTGTCCGGCCGCGCTCGGATAACCCTTGGCCAGCGCCATCACCGCGGTTTGACGGGTCGGCGGCGAGTATGAGTCGCTGCTTAATTTGATGAGCGCTTGCAGCGAGGCCGATCCGCCAAGGTCGCCGAGCGCCGCCACGGCCGCGAGGTTGCGTGACGCGGGATCTTTCGGGCTCTCCGCCAAGCGAACGAGACTCGGTCGCACTTGCTCGATCTTCCACAGCCCGAGCAAGCGGGCCGCGGCAGCGGCGACGCGTTCGTCGGAAGCTTCGAGTATTTGTTCCAACAGCGAAAGATCGCCGTCGGGGCGGACGTTGCGCGTCGTTGTCGCGTTTGCCAAAGCGTTGAGCAACGCGAGTTGCGCATCGGCGTCTTGGTTGGCGCTTTCCATGACGCGGCGGAAAATCATCGATAGGTCTCGCGGCGCTCCGAGCCTTGCAACTAGCTCCAAGATTCCTTCGCGGCGATCCGCGGGAAGGCGCCCATCATTGAGCAATCGAACCAGCGGCGGCACGATCGCAGGTTCGTCGACGGCCCGAAGCGCGAACTCTAAATGAGCGGGCTTTTCATAAAGCCTCGACTCCGACTTTTCGGCCAAGACGGTCGGTAGCCAGACCGCTTTCTGTTCACGGCAGGTTTGCCAGAGGGCAAAGTCGAGGAAGTCGTCCAGCGGGCGATCGAGCACCTGGAGGGCCGCGGCGACTGATTCCGGAGTGGCGACGTTGCGCAAGGCGCACACCGCTTCCAGACGCACTTGCGGATGATCGTCTTGGGCTTGCGTTGCAATGCGCTCGTAAAGCGATGCTTCGTTCGCGACAAGGCTGCCGGCCACTCGCACGGCGGCGGCGCGAACGTGGTGGTCTTTGCTGCCCAGCAGGCTCTCAAGCAAAGCGAGGTCGACGTCGTCCCATGTTTGTTGCAGCCAAAGCGCTTCCAAACGCGACTGATCATAGTCGGGGGCGTTCTTATCGAGCTTGGCGATCCACGCGTCGAGGTCTTCAGGAACCCAATTGTCGACCATCGACCGCTTCGCGAAATGACGCGTGTAGGCTTCCGGCGAACGGAGGTTGTCGAACGTCTTCGCGAGTTCCGCGTCGTCCGACGAGGGGCGAGGTGCGGGCGCGCGGCCTTTGGCCGTCACGCGCCAGATGCGGCCGTGCGTATGGTCGCGGCGCGGGTCGCGGAAGTCGACTTCGCCGTGTTGGATGATCGGGTTGTACCAGTCGGCGATGTAGAGCGCGCCGTCGGGACCGAGTCGCACGTCAATGGGGCGGAAAGCCACGTGCGACGTCTTGATTACTTCGGGCTGCTCGCGCGAAACGTAGCCCGACCCGCTTTCGGTGAGCTTGAAGCGCACGACGCGGTGGGCTCGGAAATCGCACGTGATCAGATCCCCTTGCCAATTGTCGGGGAAGTGCCGGCCGCTGATAATTTCCAGGCCGCAATACTTGGGGCTGCCGGGATTGAGTCCGCTGAGCACGCGCGCGGCGCCGGGAGCTGTGGGGAAAGTAGCGCCGGGGAATGTGTAGTTAATTCCTTCGCCGCCCGCGCCGTCGGTGACGAACGATTGGCCCCACTTGTCATGCTGATGTCCCCAAGGATTGATCCAGCCGCGCGAGAGAACATCCAGCCGATGCGTCGGCGGATGGAATTGCCAAATGCCGCCGCCGCCGAGTCGCCGCACGCCGTACGGCGTTTCGATGTGGCTATGAATGTAGATCGACTGGTTCATGTAGAGCCGGCCGTCGGGGCCCCAGCGCAGCGTGTGCAACAGGTGGTGCGTGTCTTCCGTGCCGAAGCCGGAAAGGAGCGTCGTGCGAAAGTCCGACTTGAGATCGCCGTCTTCGTCGCCGAGGTGAATCACCTCCGTGCTATTGGCGACGAATGCCCCGTTCACGCCGTAGTAACTCCCGGGCTCGACTCCGGTGGGAATAAGGAGGCCGTCGGCGAAGACGGTCGTCTTATCGGCGCGGCCGTCCTGGTCGGCGTCTTCCAGCACGATGATTTTGTCGTTCGCGGCTTGACCCGGCAGAATGTGCGGATAGGTTTCGCTCGTGGCGACCCAGAGCCTACCGGCGGCGTCGAAATTCATCTGCACGGGCTTGGCTAACAGCGGATCGGCGGCGAAGAGATTGATCTCCAGGCCGTCGGCCAACTGGAGCGCTTGCCGTTCGAGTTCCGGCTCCGGCGGCGGAATGTCTTTCAAATCACGTTGAGCGAATGCGGGAGCGGCAAGTGCGGTTGCAAAAAGCAAAGCCGCTCCGTAGACGAACTTTAGCCGCGATGCGCAGCGGAACGCGAATCCGGCAACTGTTCTGATTTCAAACGCGGTGACTTGCACGGCGGCTAAATATTGAATCATGCTCACTTCGCACCATCCGCTTTCTTCGACTCAGCGACCAGCTTCGCTCGCAGTTCCGCGATTTTCTTCTCTTCCGCGACGATCAGAGGATCAAACTCGAACACTTCTTTAGCGTTGTTGCCCTGCTCGTGTTTGCGGAAGCCGAAGAGATAGGTCTCGTTCTGCGGACGCCAGCGATGGAAAAAGAGTTCGTTCTTCTTAAGAATCGCGGTCAAGAGCGGGGGCGACGAGTCGTCGTCGGGGAACAGCTTTTCGGAGCGGGCCTCGATCTCGTCCGGCAATTGCAATTGGTCGGCGACGGCGTCGAACAAGACGAGGTAGCCGAGTTCGGCGATTGTCGCGCCATCTTCGGTCATCGGCAGTACTTCCTTGCTTTGAAACGAAGTCTCTTCCGTGACTGCGATCAGATCCACGAATCGATGGCCTCGTTTGTCGGCGGCTGCCGACATGGCCCGAGAGTAGCTGCGAACGTCATCGTTGTATTGCTTCCAATTCGGGTTGGGAGACTCGGCGCCGTTTTGCAGCGTCGGTCCCAGGACAACGATGCTTGCCTTGGTCGGCTCCAGCACGTCGAGCAACTGGTTCAACCCTTCGACGAACTTCGGCAACCCCTTCTCGCCGGCGAATGCTTCCACGTTGCCGTAGCCGATGAAGATCACCGTCGGTTTCGCTTCGGCCACTTGCTCTCTCAGGGCTTTGAAGCCGTCGGCCTGGGTGCCGAACCCCGCGCGCGATTCACCCCAAACGGTGTCGCCGCTCCAGCCGAGATTGCGAAACGTCACGTTTCGCTCCGGCCACGCAATCGTGAGCATCAGTTCCCAATAGCCGTACTTCTGCTCACGCTCGATCAACGTATTGCCAAGAAAAACGACGCGATCGCCGTCCTTCAGTTCAAACGGTTCGGCGGCGGCAAGCGGCGCGCCGAGACTGAGCAGCATCGTGGCAACTAGAAGCGTCCGTCGCATAGCAAATCTCTCTCGAAGCGGGCGGGGATTGCGATGATCCACTGTAATCGCCGTCGCAGCGATCGTCCATCGACGCCGGACTATGTCAGGATCTCGCGAATGACGTGCCCGTGCACGTCGGTGAGTCGACGGTCGATGCCGTTGTGCCGTACGGCGAGGCGTTCGTGGTCGATGCCGAGTAAGTGTAGGATCGTGGCGTGCACGTCGTACACCGTCGTCGGATGATCGCGGTCGGCGGGCTTGTAGCCCCACTGATCGCTTGGGCCGTGAGAAATGCCTCCCTTGATGCCGCCGCCGCAAAGCCAATTGGTAAAGCAATACGGGTTGTGGTCGCGTCCCTTGCCTCCCTGCGTCGACGGCATCCGGCCGAACTCCGTCGTCCAGAGAATGAGCGTGTCTTCCAAGAGCCCGCGTTGGCGCAGGTCTTGAATCAACCCGGCCGCGCCGCGGGCCATGCCTTCGGCAAGCGGACCGTGATCGCGACGGACATCCTCATGCGAATCCCAATTGCGGCGTGGGAAACCGTTATCATTGCCGCTCCAGATCTGCACGAATCGCACGCCGCGTTCGAGCAAACGCCTCGCGACAAGGCACTTTTTTGAGAAGTACTCCGTCTCCTCAATCGCGTTGATCTCCGTATCAAACGTCGTGCGGCCGTGGTCGAGTCCGTAAAGTTTCAGGATGTGCGCGGGCTCTTTCGATAAATCCAACGCCGCGGGCGCGGCAAGTTGCATCCGCGCGGCGAGTTCGTAGCTTCGGATGCGGGCTTCGAGACGCGAGTCGTCGGCGCGCGTCGCGGCGTGCGCACCGTTGAGCTTTTGCAGCAGGGCGTGGGCGTCTGCTTCTTCGCGGGTGTTGATAAAGTCGCCGCCACGCGTCGGCGTGAGATCGGCGATCGGCGGGTTGCGTCCGGGATAGATGGCGGTGCCGGAATGCTGCGCCGGCAAGAACGCGCTGTCCCAGTTCTTCGGGCCGTTCGAAGCGAAGCCGCGGTGGTCGGGCAGCACGACGAACGTCGGTAGGTTGTCGTTCAGGCTTCCCAGTCCGTAGCTGATCCAGCAGCCCATGCCGGGAAATCCGGGCGTTTGAAAGCCGGTCGCCTGCAGGTAGGTTGACTGGCTATGTACGCCGGTCTTGCCGACCATGTTGTGGATGAACGCTATCTGGTCGACGCAGTCGCCGAGCGCCGCGACCGGTTCGCCAAGCAGCTTGCCGCATGTGCCGTGCGGCTTGAAGTCCCACACCGGCTTCATCCAGGGGCCCAGGCCGTTTTGAAACGCCTCAACTTTCTCGCCGAAGTCCGAAGGCTTGCCGTCGTACTTCACGAGGTCCGGCTTGAAATCGAAAAGGTCGATATGACTCGCCGCCCCGGCCATGAACAGCTGCACAACGCGTTTGATCTTCGGCGCAAAGTGCGGCAAGCCCGGCAGGCCGCCGGATGTGATAGCCGCCGGGGCGCCGCTCAGTGCATCATGCGAGAGCATCGCCGATAGCGCCAGGCCGCCGAAGCCGGCGCCGAGTGTTTGCAGCATTGCTCGACGATTGATCATTTGCGTATTCATGTTCATGACGCGGCTCCTATTCGACGAACATGAATTCGTTGAGATTCAACAACACGCGGCACGTTGCGGCGATCCCATGCTGCCGGGCGTACGCGACGAGGGCCGCCTGCTCGTCCACCGATGCCGCACGGCCGGTGGTTTCAAAAAATCCGCGAGCGATCTGCGCGGCCTTATCGCCGCCGCGCGCTTCCAATCGCTCGGCAAAGTGCTTGGCCATCGTCACGGTGACGTTGTTGTTGAGTAGTGCCAGCGCTTGCAGCGGCGACAGGCTTTCGTTCCGCCGGTCGACCTGCATCGACGGGTCGGCGCAATCGAACGTCGTCATAAACGGCTGCGGCTGCGACCGCACGATGAACCGATAGATGCTCCGCCGATGCGACTTCGGATCTTCCGGATCGTGCAAATGGTATTCGTAGTGCGGCGAATGCTGCGGCTTGTCGATGACGAAGTCCTGGAAACTCTGGCCGTACATCGTCCTGTCGAGCCGGCCCCCCAGTAGCAATAGTGCGTCACGCAATGCTTCGGCGTCGAGCCGTCGCCGGTTCGCTCGCCATAGGAGTCGATTATCCGAATCGACCGACATGGGCGAGGTCTCTCCTTCGTGCTCAGCCCTGCTGGTCTGCCGGTACGTCGCACTGCTCACAATCAACCGATGCAGGCTCTTTAGCGATTGCCGTTCTAAATACTTACCGCCGTCGCGAAACTCCACAGCGAGCCAATCGAGCAATTCCGGATGCGTCGGCTTCGCACCATTGCGGCCGAAGTCGTTGGGCGTGTCGACGATGCCTCGGCCGAAGTGGTGCTGCCAAACGCGATTGACGATCGTTCGATATGTGAGCGGGTTCTTGTCGTCAGTAATCCACCGTGCGAGCGCGGCACGGCGTTCTCCTTCTGCCGCGCCTGCGGGAAGCGTGAACCGTGCGGAAAGGCCGCGCAGCGACGAGACCGCCCCCGGCTCAACTTCCTTCCCCGGTTGCGACACGCTGCCGCGCGCCAGGACGTAGATCGCCCGCGGCTTACCCCCTTGAGCGCCAGTGCCCGCAAACGCTCCGCTGCCGGTATGCACGGCCCCGACGTAGCAACGCTGCTGCGGCGGTAGCGCCTTTTGCTGTTGTTCGGTCGCGGCCTTGCGCCGGACAAGCTCCTGCGACTGGTCCCGCTCGTCCGGCGTCGCCAACTCTATGGAAATCTCCGCCCGTCGCTTGGTCAGCTTCGCGAGCTGTTCCGCGTCGGCGACCCCTTCGCCCGGATAGTAACCGTCGACGAGATTCACTCGCCGCCAGCGCGGCGCGGCCTCGATGGAATCGAGCGACGATACGCTCGGCGTCGGCTTGGCTCCGTCGGCAGGCTTATCACCGGCTTCGACCACGGTAAGTTCGGCCAACGCGAAAATGTAATCCTTCGAGCGCGGTGCCAGCTTTGTCGCCGTCACGCGCACGTAGCGGGCCGGTTCTCCGTTGACGGCGATCGATTGCGGTTGCACGCCGGGGTTCGGCACGTCGCGCCCCGTGAAGTCGGCGACGACCACGACGCTCTTCCGAAACTCCGCATCGTTGGCAAGCTCCACACGGTAACGAACGGGAAAGCCGAAGCCGTCGCCGATGTTGTTGAAGTTGTCGCGACACGGATGCAGCAAAACCGCGGCGATCGGCACGGCCTTCGCCAGATCGACTTGCACCCACTTCGCCGCATCCTGGCGATCGCTGATGGCGCTGTGATACCCAAAGGCGTCGGTCTTCCGCTTCGCTTCCGGCGCCGGACGGGCCATTGCGGCAATCTCACTATCGAGCTTCGTCAGAGCGTCTCCGGCCCGGGCCGCGATGCGCTGGTCAAGAGCCGTTTGCCGGCCGGCAATGTCTGCAAGCTCCGCGGCCAGCGCGGCCCGGCGGCGTGCCACGTCCGGGTCGATGTCATACGGCTTCTCCGTCCGATCCAGCGCGGCAAACACGGCCTGCAGGCTGTAGTAGTCCTCTTGCGTGATCGGGTCGAACTTGTGGTCGTGGCACTGGGCACACTGCACCGTCAGGCTATTGAACGTCTGCATGGTGTTCGCCACCATGTCGTCGCGATCGAGATGGCGGGCGATCTTGCCGTCGGTCTTCGACTCCGGCACTTCCGCGTGGCCGATGAAGTCCCACGGTCCGGCGGCGATGAAGCCGAGCGCTTCGAGGCCGTCCCGGGTATCGGGATAGAGCACGTCGCCGGCAAGCTGTTCCTTTACGAACCGGTCGTACGGCCGATCTTCGTTGAACGCCCGAATCACGTAATCGCGGTACGGCCAGGCGTTCGGGCGGGGCTTGTCCTTGTCGTAGCCGTGGGTCTCGCCGAAGTGCACCACGTCGAGCCAGTGCCGGGCCCACCGCTCGCCGTAGTGCGGCGAGGCGAGCAGCTTGTCGACGAGCGCGGCGTACGCCTCTTCCGGCCGTGCGGCGGATGCCGCGACGAACGCTTCGATCTCTTCCGGCTTCGGCGGCAAGCCGATCAGGTCGAAGTAGAGTCGCCGGCAAAGTACCGGAGGCGACGCCTCGACCGACGGTCGAAGTCCCTGCTCCTGCAGCTTTGCCAGGATGAACGCATCGATCGGGTTCCGGTTCCGCATCGCGAGCGCCGTTTCGATGCTCGGCACTTGCGGACGCATGGGCGGCTCGAGCGACCACCACCGATAGCCCTCGAAGCGTCGATCGCGGAGCGTCGCGCCCTCGGGCCAAGCGGCTCCGGCCGCGATCCATTGCTCCAGCGTTGCGACTTCCGCCTTCGTGAGCGGCTCGCGGTTCTTCGGCATCAGCGCCTTGCCGTCGGCGTCGTGCCGTACGAAGTCGAGCAGCAGGCTCTCCTCCGGCTTGCTCGGAACGACGGCCGGGCCCGACTCGCCCCCTTTCCAAGTTGCCTCGCGCGTCGCGAGCGAGAGCTTCCCCTTCGGCGGCGCGTCTGCGTTCCCCGCCGCTCCATGACACTCCAAGCAACGGCGCTCCAAGATCGGCGCGACGTTCGTTTCAAACGGCGGCGCATCCTGATATGCGTCAGCCCCCCGCGCGCCGGCGGCGAATATCAGCAGGGTCAGGGCCGTCGGCAGGCGGAGCGGCATCGAAAAGCTCCGGAAATCAGGGGTCGGCGGGAATCGCGGGGTGGGAAATTGGTCAGACCAATTCCCTGCCAGCATATCGACCCCTCACTTCGAATGCAAGCCTATCCGGACGTCGTCCGCTGCGCGCCGATCCGGCCGCTGGTTACGGCCGGCTAGCGATTGCGTCCGTCGTCGTCGAGCGTCGCCAGATGTTGCGAGTTGGCCGCGATATGCACGCGCATCGCTTCCCGCGCCCCTTCGGCATCTTGCTTACGCACCGCCGCGAGAATCTGCGCGTGATGTTCATGCGCCAGCTTCGTGCCGTAGCGACCCAGCGTGCGCCGTCGCCCTTCGATCAGCAGCTCTTGAATCGGCTGCAAGATGATCTGAAAGATCGGGTTCCCCGTCGCCTCGGCCAAGATCGCATGGAAGCGCATGTCGGCTTCCACTTGCCCCTTGAGCGTCTCCCCTTTCGCGGCCAGCTTGCGCTGTGCGGCGACGAGTTGCTTCAAGTGCTCGTCGGTCCGATGCACGGCGGCCAGCGCGGCGATCGTGGTCTCCAGCGGCAAGCGGGCGTCGCTCAGTTGATCGAGCCGCAAGACCCCTTGCTTGATCATCCATTGATAGTTGAGCCGCTGATGGCTGCCGTCGGGCGACGCAATCCGGGTCCCCGACCCTTGCCGGCTCCGCACGAGCCCCACGGCCGCCAAGCGCCCGATCGCCTCGCGCACCACGCTCCGGCTCACTTGCCATTCGGCGGCCAGTTCGCGCTCCGGCGGCAGTCGATCGTCGGCCTTGAGTTTGCCCGAAAGGATCAACTGTTCCAGGTGCGTCGTGATTTCCGCCGTCCGTTCGGCGGAATTCGGCGCAGGCTTCGTTTTCTGGGCGGGGCGGCTCGTAGACATGGGTTCAGCTTAGACCGGCCGCCTCGCGCGTCAAGGTTCCACCGGTTTGCTTGCCCCGGCGGCAAGCCGACGGTTACGATAATCATCTCGCCCCCGATACTCGCTTCCGGGGCGACGCCCGACCTTTCGACCACCTCCATCACTCACATCACCGTGGATTTCGCGGAGCACCTTCCATGATCCGATTCTTCCTCTCGTGCTGCGTCTGCTCGTTCGTACTTGCCCTCGCCGCCGACGCTTCGGCACAGCCGCCGATTCCGGTGCCCGTTCCGGTTCCCGGCCAGTCGGGCGGCAACCTTGCGCGGCTCCCCGACGACCAAATCGAAGGGACGATCTTCGAATACAAGGGAACGTTCAAGGCCGGCTCCACCACGCCGGGCGAAGGGGAAGCGCTCGAAGGGAAGTTCCGCCTGGAAGGCTCGGCCATCTTCGACGTCGGGGGCGTGTTCCGCGCGCCGTCGCAAGCCGAGATGGAAAAGATCAAGCAGAAGATCATCGCCGGCAAGGGAGGCGACATCCGCTTGCCCGGCGCGCCGCAACAAAAGCGGCTCGGCCAGTACACGAAAATCTCCGGCGGCCGGCTCCGCCTCGATTTCGACGACAAAGAAACCATGCACGGCACAATGCTCATCAACCGCAAGAAAGGAACCGACGACGTCTGGATCGGCACCTTCGCGGAACGAGAAGGCACGAGGATCACCAAGACCTGGCAAGTGATCGTGCGTCCGATTGAAGACTAGCGGATGCGCCGGCGTCGGGGCGACACGACGCCATGAGAACCGCTGCGATTCGATGCCGATGCGCGGCCGAATCATTTACCTCGTGCAGTTATGGCAGTGCAGTAACGATTGAAGTTCACCTGCGCGGCGGCAGGCGAGACATTGAGTTGGAAGCGAATATAAGCCGCCGCGACAGGTGGAGCGACTGGTTCGGCGGCACGGTTGTCATTTCTTTGGCGGCTCAATCACAACAACCTGAAACTGGTCCTCGAACACGATCACTCGGCTGTCGCTGAACTCGACGCTCTTGCTGGTCGTGCTGACGGCGGCCGTGTCAGAAGGGAATCGACGTGTGAATCGGTAAACGTCGTTGGTACCGCGGCGCTCAACAAACGACCACTCGACCTCCGAGACGCGTCCGGAAAAACCGCACGTCATCTTTCCCGTCGTGTGCAATGTGCCGTCCGGCTGAAAGTTAGTGATGGAACACGAACTGCCAGAATCGACTTTGCCGTTGAAGCATACGACGCGTGCTTTAATCCGCGGTGACTCTTTGGCCGGCGTGTCTGCAGCGACGAGGTGAAAGCCGACCAGTGGAACCGTGACGATTGAAAGAAGCGTGATTCTCATGATGCGTAAAGCCCCGCCGAACGGCACCGTTCACCGGGCCGCGGCGAACGACATGTTGTGAGAAACAGCGCGGCCGCGGCTCCGGTGCAACGGATTGTTCTGCCTCTACTTGGAATCAGCGTGCAACCAATCACGCCTGGAGGCCGTCGAACAACTCGCCGGTTGCAAGGGCAACGAGGAACGCGCGCTGGTCGTCGGTCACAAGCATACCTGGTTTGTACCCATACTCATCCGGGCCGCCATCAATATCATCCAACCTGCGTTGCGCGGCCGCCGAGAGCGCTTCTTTCTCGGCAGCGGACAACGGGTTTAAGTTCTCAGGCAAGGATTCTTGCAATCGACATTGATAGTCCGCGTCAATCGTGTCGCCGGCTGCGAACATGATTGTCAGGAAATAATCAACGACGATATCCGATAATCCGTTCATTCGTGGTACTGCACAGGGTTCACGGTGGTGTCGCCTCGGTGGCAGAACGTTGAAGCTCACCTGCACAGCGGCAAGTGAGATATTGAGTTTGAATTGAGTATATGCCGCCGCGTCAGGTGGAGCGATTGGTTCGGCGTTTGCCTACCAGCCAGACACCTCGCAGTGACGGAGTTGTCCGGCCTGAAGTACGTCGCGCGCCCGCTCCGACACGACCAGTTGGTGATCCGCCGACACCCCGAAGTCATCCACGCCCGCAACCCCGACCACTTGCAACCACTCGAATGCGGGCAGGTGGACGTCTGGGTACATCTCCGCGAATTGCTCGGACGCGGTCACCTCGACGACGGCCAGGCGAAATCCGTTTAGACCGGCCGCCGTTAGTGCGCGGCCCAGCTGGCTGGTGACGATGTAGCACGGGAATGACTCCAATAGTTCGTCGCCAAGCCATCCGTCGAACTTGTAGTGCAGGACGGTAACTCGGGGCGGGTGGATGGAAGTGTCGGCGACCGTCCGCTCGCCCCAACCACCTGCGACTTCCGGTTCGAGGACACTCCACACCACCGGTATACCTCCGCCGCCGAACTTGTTATTAACACGCGCCGGCGCGGGATATAAAAGTCCGTCCAACAACGTTGCCGCCGCCGCTTAGTCGTTTCTCTTCAAGCACTTACTGCGATATTACAGCGCGCTAATTGACCGAGCAATTCCTGCACTGCAGAATTTTGGTCATGAAGCTTCTCGACCAATTCCGAGAGTCCTGCCGCATGCGGCATTTGGCTCCGAAAACCGAGCGAGTCTACGCTCATTGGGTCGAGGAGTTTTGCCGGTTCCAACATCAGAGAGTAGCTAAAAGGGGACATTCTACTTTTCTACATAAATCAGAATGTCCCCTTTTCTTCCCCCCCTTTTCTTCTCCTTTTCTGTTCTGCGGGGCTAGGACTTAGAAGTTGGCTCGCGAGCGTCGTGCCGAATTGTATATACGTTTGACCGGAACCTCCTGCGCGCTTGTGTTGCACTTGTGACGGGTTCACAATGCAATCGACACCGACGTGGCGCCGATACCTTCGCAACGCCGCGGGTGCTCAGGGAGTGACCCCTCATGAACGTACTCCGTTCGTTGATTCTCTTGGCGGTGTTGGGCCCTTCCTGCTTCGTCGTCGTGGCGACAGAACGACTTCCGGACCGATCTAGCGCCACGCTTGACGACACGGCGACGGCGTTAGCTCAACGCATCGACGAGCATATCGATGCGCGTCTCCAAGCGGAACACGTTGCGAAGTCGCCGGCGGCAACCGATGAAGAATTTGTACGGCGCGCGTACTTAGATCTGCACGGCGTGGTGCCGACGGTCGAACAGGCGTCGTCCTTCTTCGCCGATCGTTCGAGGGACAAACGCGCCACGCTCATCGACAAACTGCTTGCCGATCCTCGCTTCGCCGCGCACTTGGCGGACCTGTGGGACGACTATCTCATGCCGGCGGCCGACGACCTGCGCTCGCAAAGACAATTATTCCGGGCTTGGCTCGAAGCGGCCTTTCAAACGAAGCCGTGGGATCAGATCGCCGTGGAGCTGATTACCGCCGCGGGGCAACGGGATAAAGACCCGGTGGTTTCCTACTTGCTCAAAGGGCGCGAGACGCTCACGCCCGCCGAGACGACGGACTTGGTCTCGCAATATTTTCTCGGGGTGCGTCTCAACTGCGCTCAATGCCACGATCATCCGTTCACGGATTGGAAGCGGAGCGATTATTGGGGGATGGCCGCGTTTTTCACCCAGTTTCAATACACCGATCGGCGGCTGCAGAAGTCGGGAAAGATTCTGGACGACCCGAACGTCGCGTTGGACAAGTTGGACGAGTCGTCACGATTGCGAACGCTCAAGTTTCCCAAGGGAGACGAGTGGTCGTCGGACGGCACTCCGCATCGCCAAGCGTTTGCGCGGTGGCTCACGGCGCGCGATAATCCGTACTTTGCGCGGGCGGCGGTGAATCGAATCTGGGCGCAGCTCTTCGGCCGAGGGCTCGTCGAACCGGTCGACGACATGCACGAGGGGAACGAGCCTTCGCATCCGGAACTCTTGGCCGATTTGAGCGCGGCGCTCGTCGCCGCCGACTACGACCTCCGCGCGATCTATCGGGCCGTGTGCTCGAGCGCGGTTTACCAGCGCACCAGCATGCCGAGCGACGGCAACGAACGGGACGCGTTGCTGTTGAGTCATATGCGCATGAAGCTGCTCACGCCGGAACAGCTATACGAGTCGCTTTCGGTCGCTCTGCCGCCGAGCGGACCTGTGAAAGGGGGACGGCGCGGCGGCGATCCGCGGGACGAGTTCGTCGGCTTCTTTCGAAGCGAAGGAGAGGCCGATCCGACGGCCTACACGCGCGGCATTCCGCAAACGCTGCGAATGATGAACTCCGACCAATGGTGGTCGCCCCGGCAGGAATCGGCTGCGATTCGGGGCATCGTGGGAGATGCCGCGACCGAAGAGCAGGCAGTCGATCGGCTTTATCTCCGCGTCCTTTCGCGTCGCCCGACGGAGCAAGAACGGGGCGTTCTCCAAGAGTTCTTCCGCGCGCATCCCGGTTCGCGCGATGAGGCGTATGCGGAACTGCTTTGGAGCCTCGTCAACTGCGGCGAATTCTCGACGAATCATTAAGGAGGCAAGCCGTGCAAAACATGTTCACTCGGCGCGAATTCGTGCGGCGCGGAGCCGGGCTCGCCGCGTTTGCCCCCTGGTTGCAAACCTTAGCGGCCCGCGCCGCCGCGGACCCGACCGCGAAACGCAAATCGTGTATTCTGCTTTGGATGACGGGGGGCCCGAGCCATCTCGATACGTTCGATTTGAAGCCCGACGCGCCGCGGCAAGTGCGCGGCGAATTCGAGGCGATTGAGACTGCGGTCCCGGGCATTCAAATCAGCGAGCACTTCCCGCAGCTGGCTCGTCGGATGCGGGACGTCGCCGTCATTCGCAGCATGACCACGCCGGAATCGGACCATAATCTGGCCTCGTATCATGTGCATACGGGATATCCGTTGCGCGCCGGCGGCCTGTCGTTTCCGGCATTAGGAGCGACGGCTTCCGCCGAACTCGGGCGGGACGACTTCGCCTTGCCGCACTATGTCGTGATCGGGGCCGGCTCGCGCTCCGGAACGAGTTCGGGCTTTTTAGGTCAGCGGCATCAACCGCTGTACATTACCGATCCCGTGCGCGGCGTCGAATACGTCCGTCCCGGGTTCGACGACGTCTCGTTGGATCGTCGACTCGATCTGTTGGGCAAACTAGAACGTCCGTTCACGTCGCGGTACCAATCAGCTTTGTCGCAGTCGCATGCCGTGACGATCGAAGCGTCGAAGCGCTTGATGCGCGCGCCGGAACTGGCGGCTTTCGATTTGTCGAAGGAAGACGACTCGGACGCGTACGGCGAAGGGAGCTTTGCCCAAGGTTGCTTGCTGGCTCGACGACTCGTGGAAGTCGGCGTGCCGTTCATCGAAGTGAATATGCGGCAAGCGGAATGGGACACGCACCAAGGAAACTTTCCCCGCACCAAGGCGTTGTCGCTTGAAGTCGATCAAGCGATGACGGCGCTCATGCGCGATCTGGAATCGCGGGGACGACTGCAGGACACGCTCATCGTCTGGATGGGAGAGTTCGGAAGATCGCCGCAGATTACTTCCGGCGGCGGTCGCAACCATCATGCGAAAGCTTGGTCCGCATTGCTGGCGGGAGGCGGCGTGCGCGGCGGGCAAGTGGTGGGCAAAACGGACGAGACGGCGACGGAAGTGGTCGATCGCCCCGTGAAAATGAACGACTTCCTCGCGACCGTGTGTCGACTGCTCGACATGGATTACACCAAGGAAAAGCACCCGACCGGCGTGAACCGTCCGGTGCGCATCGTGGATGCCGACGAGAAGCCGATCCTGGAACTGCTCCGGTGAGAACCTCGACCCCCACGTAAAAAGCCGAAATTCCGGCCGTCGTCGGCGACGGAGTCGGCGGGGCGCGCTGTGGCGATACGGTGCCCGCCGAAGGACTGGCGTCGACGTTTTCATGCGGCGGGAGCGGAAGAGGCAAGACGCACGTCGAAGTTCTTGCTACGTTATTGGCCGGCGGAAGCGTCGACGAACTTTCCTCTCTACTCCATCAAGAACATGCTCCATTTCAAGTATCAGCAGGTCGGTAAAAACGGCGACATCGTGGCCGTGCTCCTCACCGGTAAGATCGACGAAGACAACTGCGCCTACCTCATCGAGTGCGTCGAGGAGGAGATTCTCGAAGGGCGCAAGAAGCTGATCTTGGATTGCGATCTGCTCGAATACATTTCCAGCATGGGCCTCGGCATGCTCGTACGGGTGAACTCCCGCATGAAGAAGCTCGGCGGCGACGTGAAGCTCGCCGGCGTTCACGGCACCGTGGCCGAAATCCTCGGCGTGGTCGGCCTCAACCGCCTGTTCCAAATCTATCCTACGCTCGGCGAAGCCATCACGGCCCACGGCGGGTAGCGTTCTCCGAAGCAACGAACGCCGCACCGCGTTCCCGTGGATCGACCCTGCCCAATTCGGTATCGTGTTCGGGATCGTGCTTGGGGAAACGTTCCGGGCGCGTTGCCCCTTCCTGGAAAAAGTCCTCACGAGACGAGCGACATATGCGAGCAATCTTGGCCTTCGTTCTGAGTGTCGCCGTCGGCGCGATCGCGTCTGCACAGGATGCGCCGGCGGGCAAGCGATTCTCGCCGCGGGATGCCGGCTTCGACGTGGTGTTTCCCGCCGAGCCGACGCTTCGGGATACATCCGACGGCACCGACACCATCCATGTGGCGACGGGGCCGCAGCGCAAGAAGGTGGAGGATCTCTACCTCACTTGCCACTGGATCGTGAACGAGAAACTACGCCAAGAAAAGAACGTGCCGGCGTATCTATTGGGAGTCGTGCAGGGGGCAGTGCAAGCCAGTAAGGGGAAGTTGCTCGAAAACAAAGAGATCGCCCTCAACGGTTTCCCAGGCCGACAGTACATCATCGAAGTGAATGATCGCAATACGATGGCGACGCGAGTCTATTTCGCCGGCGACCGCGTGATTTACGTGGGAGTTGTGGGCAACGACCACGACGCCGTGACCGGCGCGGAGGCGCGGCAGTTTTTGGATTCGCTGAGAATCCAAAAGTAACGAAGTCGGCGCGGCTACGGAGCGGCGGGCCGGATGTTTGGCCGGGCGAAGGTGCCGGCGCGCTCGCAGCCGGAAGAGACGTTCGTTCGGTTTACGTCGCTCGGTAGCGACTACGGTTTCGTGAGCGCGAATTCGATGCGGCGGATGGTGCCCGTGAATTCGAACGTGCCGCGGTCTTTGTACGCCGGCGCGACGGGGGTGATGGAATCGCGGCCGACTTCAAACGGTTCGAGGCCGTGTCGAAAGAACGTGCGCGCGATCTTCCCTTCGCCGGCCGGCTTGCCGTCGACGAATAGCTTGAGCGTGCCCGAGCCTTCTTTCGTGCCGTCGGGAATGAATTCGGTCTTCAGCGTGACCTTTCCCTCGCCCATGGCGACGGCGCCCTCGATGGTCGTGTCGGAAATTTCGAAGCCGGTGTAGCGAAACGCCGGTTTGCCGTCTTGGATATAGAGCGACCAGCCGGCGGAGAACGCCCCGGCGCACGTGACGACTCCTTCGGCGCCGCCGGCGGGGATCGTCAGTTCCGCGGTGATCGAGTGGGCGCGCGGGAATAGTTGCGGACCGATCGGCTCCGGCAGCCAGACGCTATTGCCGTAGTAGGTCCATTGCGTCGGCGGAACCCCCGACTCGCGTAGCTTCGGGTCCATGCGCTCGGAGAAGCGCGGGTCGAGCGGGAAGACGTCGTACTTCTTCGCCTCTTCGAGAAACAGGCCCTGCAAGGCTTTGAGTTTCTCCGGTTCCTGCGCCGCGAGATCGTCGGCTTGGCTGAAGTCTTGCTCGACGTTGTAGAGTTCCCACGGCGTGTTCAGGAAGTCGCCGACGCCGACGCCGCGGTCGACGGGAGTGCCGACGCGGCAGCAAGCGGTCCAGCCGTCGTGATAGAGGGCGCGATTCGTCTTCATTTCGAAGTATTGCGTCAGGCGTCGGTCTTTCGCGCCGTCGTCGTCGAAGGAGTAAAGCATCGACACGCCTTCGATGGGCTTCTGCGCGATGCCGTTGACGACCTTCGGCTCGGGGATCTTGCAGGCCTCGAGGATCGTCGGCACCACGTCGATGACATGGTGGAATTGGTCGCGGATTTCCCCCTTTGCCTTGATGCCCTTGGGCCAATGCACGACGAGCGGATTGCGCGTACCGCCGAAATGCGACGCCACTTGCTTGGTCCATTGAAACGGCGCATCCATGGCCCAGGCCCAACCGACGGGCACGTGCGGTTCGCTCGTGGGGCCGCCGATTTCGTCGAGTCGATGAATAGTGCTCTGAAGACCGAGTTGAACGCCGATGAGACTCGCGAGTTCGCTAAAGGTGCCTTCCAAGCCCCCTTCGGGACTGGCGCCGTTGTCGCCGACGACGTACATGACGAGCGTATTGTCGAGCTCGCCGGATTCGCGCAAACTTTCCAGGTAGCGGCCGACTTCGGCGTCGGTGAACTCCATGTAGCCCGCGTAGTTCTCCATGAGGCGGGTGTAGACCTTCTGCTCTTCGGCCGGGCGGCTCTCCCACGAGGGAATGACTTCCGGCCGCGGCGTGAGCTTCGTCCCCTGCGGGATGATTCCCAGCGACAACTGCTTTGCATGCGTGAGCTCGCGCTGCTGATCCCAGCCGTGATCGAATTTTCCCCGATACTTCTCGCGGTACGCCTTCGGCGGGTGGTGAGGAGCGTGGACGCCGGACGTGCTGAAGTACACGAACCAAGGCTTGTTGCGATCGGCGGCGCGCACGTTCCGCGTCCACGTAATGGCTTCGTCGGTCATGTCGGCGGTGAAATGGTAGCCTTGCTCAGGCGTCTTCGGCTGCGGAACCCAGGTCGTGTTGCGATAGATCACCGGGTAGAACTGATGCGTCTCACCTTGGTTGAAACCGTAGAAGTAGTCGAACCCCAGGCCGGTCGGCCAGCGATCGAACGGGCCGGCCGGCGAGATATCGGGTTCCGGCGTGTTGTGCCATTTGCCGAACATGCCCGTGGCGTAGCCGTTGTCGCGGAGCGTTTGCGCAACGACCGCCGTGTTCTTTGGGATGACTCCGGTGTAGCCGGGATAGCCGGTGCCCATTTCGATGATGACGCCGGTGGCGCAGCTATGGTGATTGCGGCCCGTGAGCAAGGCGCCGCGCGTGGGGCTGCAGAGGGCCGTGGTGTGGAAGCGGTTGTAGATGAGGCCGTTCTGCGCGAGCTGATCGAGGTGCGGAGTCGGCACCGGTCCGCCGAACGTCGAACACATGCCGAAGCCGACGTCGTCGAGCAGGACGATCAACACGTTCGGAGCGCCGACCGGCGCCTTGACCGGTTGCGGAAAGTCGGGCGTCGACTCTTGATATGTTTCGCCGATTTTGCCCCGGAACGACGGATCGGGCGGCGGCAATTGTGTTCGGCCGGCGGCAGACGACGGGGAAGGCTCGTCGGCGAGCGCTTCGACGATGCGCCCCGACATGGACTGGAAGCCGAGCATGCAACCGATGGCGACGAGTACGGAGGCGAGAACGAACTTGGAACGCATGATAGATTGCTCTGAGAATGACCGGCGTAAAAAGTCGGGCGGATGGGAATGCCGAGCGAGGGTTCGTGCGAGCCCCGTTCGGCAGCCTATCACACGGCGAAGGGAGTTGCTCGGGGTCGATGTGCCTTGTCGCACGGCAGCGCGGTGACCGCGCAACGCGGCGCACCCTCGTTTAAGGGATTACCCCCACACACTGTGTTGAACTGATTGTCAAACGGTTTGCTTCTTGCCGAGTGCGGCCGCTCGGTAGAGCATATCGAGGTCGGCGGCTATAGTTGTGCTAAACCTTCCGACGATTGGTCGAATTCGCACACGCAACTCTTGAGGCGCTTCGCAACATGCAACTTTCGATTTCGGCGCGGGCCGTGGTTGTTCTTTTAACGGCCACGTTGTTGTGGGTGCACGAGGCGCAAGCTCAGGTGGTCACCGGCACGCTCGGCTCTCCCGGAGCGACGACGACGATCGACGGTAAGCAACTTCCCGCGCCCGAGCCGAAATTCGGCGGGGTGATTCAAGACAACGCGTTGCAATCGAAGCCGTGGTGGGCTCCGCGCATCGTGCCGCCGGCGAAGGCCCCGAACGTGCTGTTGATCATCACCGACGATGCGGGCTTCGGAGTGCCCGGCACCTTCGGCGGCGTGATCCCGACGCCGACGATGGATCGCGTGGCGAATGCCGGCCTGCGATACAACAACATTCATTCGACGGCGCTCTGCTCGCCGACGCGCGCCGCGCTGATCACCGGCCGCAATCACCACTCGGCCGGCTTCGGTGTGATCTCCGAGCAGGCGACCGGTTTCCCCGGCTACAACAGCATCATCGATACCGACAAGGCCACGATCGGCCGCATTCTGCGCGACAACGGCTACGCCACGTCGTGGTTCGGCAAAGATCACAACACGCCGACGTTCGCGGCGAGCCAAGTCGGGCCGTTCGACAGGTGGCCGACCGGCCTCGGCTTCGAATACTTTTACGGGTTCGTCGGCGGCGATGCGAATCAGTGGCAGCCGAACCTGTTTCGCAACTCGACGCAGATCTATCCGTTTCTCGGCAAGCCGGAATGGAACCTCGTCACCGGCATGGCCGACGACGCGATTGACTATTTGAACCGCATCAACCAGATCGACCCGTCGAAGCCGTTCTTCGTGAAGTATGCGCCCGGCGCCACGCATGCGCCGCATCATCCGACGCAGGAATGGGTGAAGAAGATCGGCGACATGCACCTGTTCGACGAAGGTTGGAACAAGGTGCGCGAGCGGATCTTTGAAAACCAGAAACGTCTCGGCGTGATTCCGCAGAACGCCCAGCTCGATGCTTGGCCGACGGATATCATTAAAAACTGGGACGACTGCACGCCGGAGGAAAAGAAGCTCTACATCAAGCAGGTGGAAATCTTCGCGGCCTATGCGGCCTACAGCGACCATGAGATCGGCCGCGTGATCCAGACGATCGAAGACATGGGGAAGCTTGACGACACGCTCATCATCTACATCAACGGCGACAACGGCACGAGCGCCGAAGGGGGCCCGACGGGCACGCCCAACGAAGTGGCGTTCTTCAACGGTGTTTCCGTGCCGGTAGACGTACAGATGAAGTGGTACGACGTGTGGGGAACCGAGCAGACGTACAACCACATGTCGGCCGGTTGGTCGTGGGCGTTCGATACGCCGTTTAGCTGGTTCAAGCAGAACGCTTCGAGGCTCGGCGGCATTCGGCAAAACATGGCGGTCTCCTGGCCGGCTCGTATCAAAGACAAGGGAGGACTGCGCGAGCAGTTTATGCACGTGATCGACGTGGTGCCGACGATTCTCGAAGTCACCGGAATTCCTGCGCCGGAAGTCGTCGACGGCATCCCGCAGAAGCCGATCGAGGGAACCAGCTTCGCCTACACGTTCGCTGCGGAGAACGCCCAAGCCCCCACGAAGCATCAGACGCAGTATTTTGAAATGATGGGCCAGTGGGCCCTGTATCACGAAGGGTGGTTGCTTAGCACGAAGGTGAATCGCGCGCCGTGGGAAGCCTTCGGCACGGCAAATCCCGACCCGCTGAACAATCAGGTGCTCGAACTTTATGACCTGACGAAGGACTTTAGCCAGACGCAGGACATCGCCGCGCAGTTTCCCGACAAGGTGAAATTGATGAAGGAGATGTTTGTGGCGGAAGCGAAAAAGTATCAAGTGTTGCCGCTCGACGCGTCGGTTGCCGGTCGCGTTGCGACGCCGCGACCGAACATCACGGCGGGCCGAACGGAGTTTGTGTACACGAAGCCGATGGTCGGGCTGCCGCAAGGAGATTCGCCGGTTCTGCTCAACAGTTCCTACACGATTACCGCCGACATCACCGTGCCGGAGAGCGGCGCCGAAGGGATGATCCTTACCTCGGGCGGGCGGTTTGCCGGCTACGGCTTCTATCTGCTGCAAGGGAAGCCGGTGTTTCTCTGGAATCTCATCGACCTGGAACGGGTGAAATGGGAAGGGCCCGACGCGCTGGCTCCCGGCCGTCATACGGTCGAGTTCGACTTCAAGTACGACGGTCTCGGCGTCGGCACGCTGGCGTTCAACAATCTGAGCGGACTCGGTCGCTCCGGCACCGGCACGCTCAAGGTCGACGGCAAGGTCGTGGCCGAAAAGACCATGCCGAAGACGTTGCCGATGATCTTGCAGTGGGACGAGAGTTTCGACATTGCCTCCGACACGCTGACCGGCGTGAACGACGCCGACTACAAGCCGCCGTTTGCGCTCACGGCGACGCTGAACAAGCTGACGATCAAAGTCGATCGGCCGCAATTGTCGGCCGACGACGTAAAAAAGCTCGAAGCGGTCATGCGCGACAACAAGACCAGCGAGTAACGGGGGAAGTCCCCTCGCTTGCGCGGCGGGGCTGGTGTGTAATGGCGGGCGGTTGCTTGCCCGTCACCCCCGGCCGCGAATGCCCCATGGACGACCGATTGCTCGACTATCTGCAGCGGATTCTCACGGCGCGCGTTTACGACGTGGCGATTGAGTCGCCGCTGGAGCAGGCCGGCAGGTTGTCGGCGCGGTTGGGGAATGCGGTGTGGCTCAAGCGGGAAGACACGCAGCCGGTGCATAGTTTCAAATTGCGCGGGGCCTACAACAAAATGGCCCGACTTACGCCCGCGGAACTGGCCCGCGGCGTGATCTGTTCGTCGGCGGGCAACCATGCTCAAGGGGTCGCGCTCAGCGCCCGACGGCTCGGGTGCGAGGCGCATATCGTGATGCCGGTGACGACGCCGGAATTGAAATCGGACGCGGTCCGCGCCTTAGGCGGTCGCGTCATTCTGCACGGCGACAGTTACTCCGAGGCGTACGGCTATGCCGTGGAATTACAGCAGCGGCACGGCTACGTATTCGTGCATCCGTTTGATGATCCCGACGTCATTGCCGGCCAAGGGACGATCGGCATGGAGATTCTCCGGCAGCATCAGCATCCGATCGATGCGGTGTTCGTCGCCATCGGCGGCGGCGGTTTGATCTCCGGCGTCGCGGCCTACATCAAGGCGGTCCGTCCGGAGATCAAGGTGATCGGCGTGCAGATGGTCGATTCCGACGCGATGATTCAATCGGTCAAGGCGGGCCGGCAAGTCGCGCTCGCCGAAGTGGGGCTCTTTGCCGACGGCACCGCCGTGAAACTGGTGGGAGTCGAGACGCTGCGGCTGACGCGGGAACTCGTCGACGACTTTGTGACGGTGAATACCGATGCCGTGTGCGCGGCGATCAAAGATGCGTTTGAAGACACGCGGAGCATTTTGGAACCGGCCGGCGCGATGGGCATTGCCGGACTCAAACAATACGCGGCTCAGCATGGTCTGCGCGAGCGAACGCTCGTGGCGATCACCTGCGGCGCCAATATGAACTTCGACCGGCTCCGCTTCGTGGCGGATCGGGCCGAAGCCGGCGAAGAACGCGAGGCGCTGTTCGCCGTCACCATTCCCGAAGAGCGCGGGAGTTTCCGGCGGCTGTGCGAAACGATCGGCGGACGCAACGTCACGGAGTTCAGCTACCGCATCTCCGACGGCCGCGAAGCGCACGTGCTCGTCGGGCTGGCGATTAAGAATCAAGGCGACGCGGCGACGATCAACGCGTCGTTGGCCGCGCAGAACTTTTCGGCATTGAATCTGGCCGAGGACGAACTTGCGAAAGAGCATTTGCGCTACATGGTCGGCGGACGAAGCCGCCATGGCGCGGCGGAGCGGCTCTATCGCTTTGAGTTTCCCGAACGGCCCGGCGCGTTGATGCGGTTTCTGTCGAGCATGCACCCGAGCTGGAACATCAGCCTGTTCCACTACCGCAACCAAGGGGCCGACTACGGACGCATCTTGGTCGGCATCCAAGTGCCGGACGACGAACTCGCGGCGTTTCAAGAATTCGTCGACACGCTCGGCTACCGCTGCGTGGACGAAACGGCGAATCCCGTTTATCAGCTGTTTCTGCGCTAGGCCGACACGGCGACTAGGGAACCAGCGGTGCGGGTTTCGCCGCAGCGGGAACGAGCAGCGTGCGGCAACTTGCTTTGAGTTGCTCGATGCGCATCGAGGCTTCGAGAACGGTCTGGTTGGCGTCTGCGGCGCCTCGTGCCGCTTGCTCCTCTTTACTCGGCGACGGAAAAGCGTCGTCGACCTGCTTGCAAACCGCGGCGACTATTTCCGGGGAAACGCCGAACTTGGCGGCGATTGCAGGCGAGACCAAGACCAGCGCGCCGAATTGTTCGGTAAGTTCCGACGGGCTCGCGTTCTGCGCGTAACGCTCCAGAATGGTTTGAAGCAAGGCCGACCCGCTGAGCGGTCGCTCTAGTTCCGCTTCCAAGCGTGTTCTTTGCTCGGCGTGGAGGAGCTGCAACATCGAGCTCTGCGCGGCAAAATCGACGAAGGCGCGCTGCGCGGGGACCATTCGATTGATTTTGGCTCCGCCGCAGACCTCGATCAGGCCCCGCATTAATTGACGCTGCGCCGATGCGAGGTGGAGCCAATCGGCGGCGTCGACCTCGAGATAGCGCCGAAATTCAAACGGGCGCTCGCGATCGAAGGCCGGAGTCGTCGGATTCTTCTCCGGCACCGCGTCCGACGTCGTCGCCGAGACACGATGCGACTTGGGAGGAAACAGCGGCAACGCCGCGAGCTGATTGCGAACGGGCGCAGCTTGCAGCGCCAGACCGCAAACGATCAAGATCGCCAAGGCGACGAGTGCCGTGGCACCCGATATGCGACGCGACTTGTCGCCGGTCGACGATTTGGAATCCCCGCTGAGTCGCGTTTCGTAGCGTTTGATTCCGAGAGTTTGGCGCTCGCCGTCTTGCTTCACGTGACGGATTTGCACCGTATGCTCCACGCCGTCGTGCATGTCGAGCAGCGCATCGACCATCGTAGGGATCAGTCGTGGATCGTCCGTCGAAAGCTTGAAGCCGGTCGCCGACTGGTCCAGCATGCGGACGCTGATTTGGGTATCGCCGAACAGGAGCGTTCCTTCGGATTGGTCGACGACCGTCGCGCGGAAACTCTGGCGATCTTCGTTACCAAAACCCATAAGACGCTCGCGACGCTAGTGAAAGTACGCGGCACGTTGGCCGCCAACTTAAAGCTAGCTTACGAGTTCCGCTTCGGCCGGGCGGTGGCCGGGCGCGAGATGGCGATGTTGCCGGGTTGCGGCGTGCAGGGCGTTGCAGAGGCCTCGGAAGAATACGAATGCGTGAGCAATCGTCGCAATCGCTGCGACCGGAACTCGGGCGTCGCCCCAATAGGCCGCCCACGAGGCGCCTTTGCGGATCTGGCCCAATCGCCACCCGCTACGCTTCACACACATCACCCCTCGCTACTTCAGCGACTGCAAATACGCTACCACATCGCGCAGCTCGGCGAGCGTGAGTACTTTGTCGAGCCCCGTCGGCATGATCGAAAGCTTCGACGGGGCGATTTCGTCGATGTCGGCGCGCGGTACGCGCACTTCTTCGCGCTGCGTCGTCTTCAAGTAAATCGCTTCGGGCGTCTCGCGGCTGAGGATGCCGGTCGTTTCCAAGCCGGCCGAGGTCGTGATGGTCACGCTTTCGAAGCCGCGAACGAACGACGCGCTCGGGAAAAGAATCGATTCCAAGATGTCCATGCGTGAGCGAATCTGGCCGACTTTCGAAAGGTCGGGCCCGATCTGCGCCCCCTGCCCTTGCACGGTGTGGCAAGCGATGCAGCTGGTTTTCTTGATCGTGAACAGGTTCTTGCCGCGCACGATATCTCCGCCGTCGAGCTGCGCGGCGAGTTCCGTGAGCCGGGCCCGTTGCGATTCCGCATCGGCATTGAGGCGTTTGATGAGCGGCTCGGCGGCCGTTGCGACGGCGCTGTCGTTGTAACCGGCGACGATGCGCTGCAACTGCCCGACGGTGACGTTCGCCAAGCCGGGGGATTTCGCGAGCGCAGCCATGAGCCGGTTCCCTTCCTCGGCGGAGCCGGGCTTTTCGAACACGCCCAGCAGCGCGGGAAGTTCGAGCGGCCCGGCCGAAGGAACGACGGCGACCAGCACGACGCGATCGGCCTTCGAGACAGGCAACATGCTCAAGACCCCGGCCGCGGCGAGCCGGTCGAGCGGATCGGAAGCTTGGGTCAGCCGACGATGCAACAAGCCGAAGAGATTCGCGTCGGGCTCGCCGGCCTTCGCTCCGAGGGCCTTGAGTGCCGCAATGCGCAGGCCTTCCTCGCGCGACGCGTCGCGCGCCACGTTCATCAGCAAAGCATGAAACGACTCTTCGCCGAGCAGCCGCGCGGTGTCGATCGCTTGCCGCACCACGGCGTCGTCGGCGCTCGCAAGCTGCTTCGAAACGGCGGCCGTCCAAGCCGGCGGCGTTTGTTTGCCCGTGAGTTCCGCACGCTCGATCGTCGCCAGCAAACTTAAACGAAGCGACGTCGGCGTCGCGTCGCTGGTTAGTGCCTCGGCAAGCAGTTGCTGTATCGTCGCATCCGCCTTGTAGGCCAAGAGCGTATTCTCGACGAGCGGCAATTGCTCCGCCGCAAGCGATGAGTTCGCTAATCGCGTCTTCAGCCAATCAACGATGGCCGGCGCCCAATCGGGATGCTTCTGCATCACGCCGAGTACCGTTGATTGCAGCCGTGCGTCGTCCGTGTCGAGCAGCTTTGCGACCCCGTCTCGCGTGAGTCGTTCGCTGCCGGTTTGATCGAGGGCAATGAGCGCGCCGCGTCGGACATTGGGATGCTCATGCGCGAGCCCGGCGGCCGTTTGTCCGGCATCGTTGATCTCGATGAGGGCATAGATCAATGCATGTTCGAGGAACCGATCGCCGGCGGAGATCGTGAGTCGCGCGAGCAGCGGTTCGACGGCGGCCGGGTCATGCTTCCGACCAAGTTCGGCGGCCAGCTTGCGAACGCGAAACGGATCGGTCGCCTTCGCAAAGGCGGCGAGCAGATCCGCGACGGTCGGCTCGATCGATGCCGTTTCGCCGGTTCGTAGCGTTGCGGTCGCCGACTTGACGGCGACCTTCCCCTGGCCGTCGTTTGCCCGCCGTATGCGATAGATGCCTCCCAAGATATCCGGCTTCGCGATCTGCGAGTTCGGGCAGCCGATGCGGAACCAGCCGCCGGTGTCGACCACGAGCAAGCTGCCGTCGGCGTCTTCGATCACGTCCGTAAGATGCACGTCTTGGTTCTCGGAGACGAGAAAATCTTCATCGACCGAGGTGAACGTCGCGCCCGAACGCGTGAGTTTGGTGCGGACCACGCGATGGGTGTTGAACTGCGCGTGGAACAGGTCGTTCGTGTATTCGTCCCCCAGATGATTGCCCCGGTACCGCAAGATGCCGCTCGGGGCGACCCGGCCGAAGCGACTCACGGCCGGCAGCAGATCGCCCGTGGTTTTGAATTCGCCGAGCGCCTTGGGGTGATACGGATACGCGCCGCCGTAGACCCAATGGACGATCGCATCGACCCGATCGGGCTTGTTGTCGAAGATGGCAACCGTGCCGAGCATTTCTCCTTCTTCGGTGAAGCAAATCTCCACCGGGTTATCCATGCCGCCGCCGGCGAACGATTGCACGTCGGAGCCGTCGGGCTTGCACGAGAAGATGCGGGCCGCCAAGCCTTTGCTCAGCGAATTGCCCTCGGCGTCGGTGAAACTGTGGCCGTGCCTGCCGTCGCACCAGTAGATGCGTCCCTCGGGTCCGAGGAAGCAGCCGTGAATATCGGCGGCGTTGCCGGTGAAACCGAATTCGGAGACGAGAATCTTCCGCTCGTCGGCGACGCCGTCGTCGTCGGTGTCGCGCAGTCGCCAAATATGCGGAGGGCTGGCCGTGTAGACGTAGCCTTCGTTCCAGAGGGCCCCCATCGGGAAGGTCATCTTGTCGGCGTACATCGTGCTTTTGTCGAAACGGCCGTCGCCGTCGGTGTCTTCCAAGCGACGGATGTTGTTCGGCAGCTTCTCGAGCAGTTCCTTGGCCGGCATGTTGTCGCCCGGGCCGTCGCAAATGTAGAGTCGACCCTGGTCGTCGAACCCTCCCATGGTCGGATGATTCACGAGCGGCGGCCCGGCGACGAGCTCAATCGTAAATCCCGGCGGCAGCGTGAAACCGGGGTCGTCGACGGCGTGAGCGGATGCGGCAAACAGCGCGGCGCTGAGGAAGGCGAGTGGTCGAACGTTCATCGCAAATCTCGAGAAAGCGGTGGCATAGGCAACGGCGAGCGTCGAGGCGTCAGCCCGACGTGTCTTCGTACGGTTCAATCTCTCAGACGCGAAACCATTCGGAGCAAGACCCGGACACGTCGGCCTCACGGCGCGACGCTCGCCCCGGACGCCTCTTCAATCGTCGGGGCTTACTGCGGTCGGTGCGGTGCGATCTCCTAATGCTTCGACCAGCGGGGCAAGCATCCAATCGGGGGCATGAGCCCATTCGGCTTGGCGTAGATCGGCTCGTGCTTCGGCGACTTGTCCGAGTAGCGCTCGGGCCGTACCGCGCTGGATCACGAGATCGACGTCGGGACGCGTCGGATGAATGCGCGGCGCGAGTTCGGCCAGGGCTTCGCGAAGGTCGGCTTCGGCGTCGGCCGAGCGGCCTGCGAGCGTGTGCAGCTGAGCGCGACGCAGAAGCCAAGCACTGCGATAGCGATTCGCAGCGAGTTCTTCTTCGACGATTTCGGCGGCTTCGCGACGTTCGGCCGCAGACGATTCGTCGGCAGGAGACAACAAAGCGTCGCAAAGCTCGCGCAAGAGTACGGGACTCTGCGTTGTTGTGTAGCCGCTGCGTAGTCCCGCGAGTTGCGACTGCCGCTGCTCCGGCAAATGAGCTTGTGCCCGCGAGCGGAGGAGATACCAAGCAGTGTCGCCGCGCAGCGCGATTGCTTCGGAAAAAGCGGCGACCGCTTCTTCCCAGGCTTTGCATTCGCAGTTCAGTTCGGCCTCTAAGCCGACCAGATCCGCATAAAACGCCGGTCTCGGCTCGATGAGTTCAAACCGGCGCTGGAGGCCGTCGATGAGCAGCGCCGCATGAAATGCTTTGCTTGGTTGCCGGATGAGGATGCGTGCCAGTTCGATCGTCGACACGGAATCGTCCGGCGACAACACGAGCGCGGCATTCAGATCGGCTTCGGCGTGGGCCCAATCGCGCAGGGCCCGATATTCGATAGCCCGGCGATACAAGAGCTCGGCTGACGTGCCGGAGCGGGCCATTTCGGCACTGAGAGCTTCGATGACATGCTCGGGGCCGTCGTGAGCACGGAGCGGCAATGCGATGGCGGCTATCCATAGTGCCGTGACAAATAAGATAGCCGAAAGCGATGAGGCGCTGCGACCGACGGCACACGGAGCGTGCCTACAACTTTGTGCGTGCGACGAATCTACGATGCGGCTCGTCATGGCTTCGGCTTCTTCACCGCCACGAGGTAGGGGTCGAGCGAAAAGTCGCTGCTGGCGATCCGGTTGTTGTGCCCTTCGATCGCGAGGATGTTGTCGTCGTCTTGCAGGTACTTGATCGCCTCTTTCAGCGAGTGGTATTCGTACCCTTTGGGATTGTGCGAGGTGATTTTCGTCGCCTTCGCGCCGGAGCCCTGCATGACGCCGACGCGGAGCACTTCGTGGCCGTTCAAGTACGCGATGAAACCGTCGTCGTAATTGATCGCGAGCCCGAGATCGGTGATTCGCTCACGTTCGCCGATGTCGAGCTCGAACTCGTTGCGAATGTAGACGACGCTGAACTTGCTCTGCATGTTCTTGAGAACCGTCGCGTCGTCGTCGTCGCCGTAGCCGAAGCCGGCCTGACTGACGGGCCACGGCGTCGGCGGGATGAAATCGAAGAGCTTCCAAGCCTCGCCGACGGGATGGCTTCCCGCGAGGTACTCCCATTCGGCATGCCGGTCGATAATCGAAACCGCGCCGGCCGGCAGGACCGGCTCTCCCTTCGCGTCGACGCTCGTGTTCTTCACCGGCAGCGAAAACGGCGGTAGCACGCGCGGCGCGGCGACGATCTGCGGCGTCACCGTGCCGCGCTTAACGATCTGGAACAGGTCGCGCCGCTCGGCGAGCCGGTTGACCATGATGCCGGTGAGCGTGTCGTCGGCCACGTCGATCAGCACGCTGCCGTGCTCGACCACCACGGTGCGCATCACGGGCGACGTACCTTTGCGGCTGAGCTTCGCGCCGCCGTTCCCCGTCACGATTTGCACGGCTCCTTCGTGCGGATGGATGCCGGCGCTCTTGCGATAAGGGCCTTCTCCCTCGGGACTGCCGTCGCCGTCGTCGAGGATCACCCCCTTCGCAACCGTCGGCGTGTGGTACGCGCCGTCGATGAGCATCGACCGTTCGTAAATGTGCGAGTGGCCGGTGAGCACCACGTCGACGCCGCCGGCTTCGAGAATCGGCATGATCTGCTCGCGCATTTCGATGAGCGAGCCTTCCTTGTCGCTATCGTGCGAGCCTTTGGTATACGGCGGATGATGGAAGAAGGCGACGATCCAATCGGCCTTGGTCCGTTCGAGGTCGGCCCGGAGCCACTGCGCCATCACTCCGGCAGGCGAGCGATCGAGGTCGTGCGAGTCGAGGCAGATGAAATGGACGTTCGCATAGTCGAACGAGTAGAACGCCTCGGTCGTCGAGGGGAGTCCGCCGGCTTCGGCACGCTTCGGGCAGACGTAGGCGTCGTAATAGGGGCCGATGCCGCTCGTGCCCTTCGAGGTGTATCCTTCGTGGTTCCCCATCGCGGCCCAGCAGACGGTGTTGCGAAGCGTCGGCTGGTAGATGTCGAAGAATTTGCGCTGGAACTCGTCGTCGGTTCCTTTCGGATAGGCCATGTCGCCGACATGCAGATAGAGATCGAGCGGCCGTTGGCCGTCGCTCGCCAAATAGTTGCGCACGCCGGCGTAGACCGACTTCTGCGTGTCGTCGCCCGTGCCGGAATCGCCGACGACCCAGAAGCGAAACGGTGCCTTCGTGCCGACCTGCGGATGGGTGCGGAACCGATGTTCGGCGTCGCCGCCGGCGAGGAGACGGTTGCCGTCGGACACGGAGTAGTAATAGGTGCTGTTCGGCTCGAGCCCGGAGATCACGGCTTCGTACTGCCGCGTGCCGTTGGGGGCCGAGTGGAGCGGCGTCGATTTGTCGATTGGCGGTAGATCAGCTGCGCCGCGCGTCGCAATGGCTGCGGCGTCGACGGTTTGATCGAGTTTGTCCGGAGCCGTGCCGTAGCGAACGACCGGCTTGGTGGCGCCGGTAGCACGCCAGACGATGGTCGTGCTCGAATTCGTGGCCAGTTGCAGATACGGGCCGCGCGTGAGTTTGGCCCCGTCGGCCGCCGCGAGCGTGTTCGCCGTAGCGAGCGCGAGAGTCAGGGTTGCAATGAGGCGCAGTTTTGACATGAGGCGCAGCGTCGGCGGGGCGGAGACCATGCGAACCTTCGGGAAGGGATGAGCTTGGCGGCGGGGAGAAGTCGGGCGGGCAACCAGTACGTTAACCCGATTGCGCGACGTCGGCAACGCGATCTGCCGGCGGGTGGGAGAATGGCGTCGAGAATATCGAATTTGGCGCGGGCCGGCTTCGTGCGGTAGATTGCCGTCGCTCGCCGGGATCGACACCTTTTGCAGGCGGAACCGCTGATGAACCTGACCGATTTGAAATGGCCCGACGTGGCTGCGCTTTCGCGCGACGTGCCGGTGGTGATTCCCATCGCCGCGTTGGAGCAACACGGTCGTCACATGCCGCTCTTTACCGACAGTATCTTGCTGGGCGAAGTCGTACGGCGTGCGAGTGCGACGTTGGCCGAGCGCGTGCTCTTCGCTCCTTTGATGTGGTTGGGCAACTCGGAACATCATCTCGATTTTCCCGGGAGCATGTCGGCCGCGCCGCGCACGTATCTCGACTTGCTCCGCGACATGGCTGAAAACTTTCTCACGCACGGCTTTCGACGAATCGTGTTCTTAAACGGCCACGGCGGTAACCATGTGCCGGGAAGTCAGGCAGTTTACGAGTTGCGGCAGAAGCATCGGCAGCGGAAGGATCTCTTGTTGCTCTTGGCCACTTATTGGGACTTGGGGAAGCCGGCCGACACGATGCCGGAGCTCGTGCAGCGGCGGATGGGGCACGCGTGCGAATGGGAGACGTCGATGATGCTGCGGATTGCGCCGCATCTGGTGGGCGACCTGGGTGCTGTAGAAGACGTGCCGTTTGGTACGCCGTTTGAGCCGGGCGTGCGCGGTTGGACGATGCCCGACCGGAGCGAGCCGGGGCATATCGGGTTCCCGCAACATGCGACGGCCGAGAAGGGTGAGCATCTGCTCGGCGTGTTTGCCGACGGCGCTGTGAAGTTTCTCGAGCGCGTGCTGGCGTGGGACGGCCGGAACTGGTCGGGCTAGCAACTCATGCATGAGCGATTGTTTGACGCCCTCGGTGCGCGGCCGCACAATGACGCGCAGGTAGGAAGCGTAGGCGAATGTCCGAACCGGATCTTTCACGAGGGAGTCGAGCATGAAGGTTTCGTCTTTCCATATTGCCGCGTGCGCTTGCGCCGCGTTGACATTCGTCACGCTTGCGCCGCAAGGCGCGGCCGCGAAGATTTTGAGCCAACCCGAGCACGGCAAAGTTCCGCTCAAGTCGGCCGACGTGCTCGCCTTTGCTCCGGAAGGCGTCTTGCTCATCGGCGACGGGCCGAGCGCCGCGATCTTCGCCGTACAGACCACGCCGCCGAAGACGCCGGGCAAGCTGACGAGCCCGATCGCGGGTATCGACGCCAAGCTTGCCGCGGCGGTCGGTGCGCCGGCGGGAGGTATCGAAATCATGGACCTCGCGGTCTGCCCGACTTCGGGCACGGCCTACTTCGCCGTAAGGAAGCAGGACGATAAATCGCCGATCGTGCTGACGGTAAACGGCGCGGGCGAAATCGGCCTGCTGGATCTCGACAGCGCGGACTACGTTCGCACGGCGTTGCCGACCGACGGAGCGCCGGTCTCCCGGATTTCCGACGTGGCTTGGGCCGACGACAAGCTCATCGCCGCGGCGGCCACACAGGAAGAATTCGCCTCGAAAATCTTCGTGGCCGCGGGCCCGTTGAAGCACGACGCCGTCGGCGCCCTGCACAGCGCCGAGACGTACCACGTGCAGCATCACAAGTGGGAGACGAAGTCGCCGATGTCGACGATCATGCCGTTTACCGAAGGGGGCAAAACGTACCTGGCCGGCGCCTTCGCTTGCACGCCGGTCGTGAAGTATTCGCTTGATTCCCTCTCGCCCGGCGCCAAGGTGAAGGGTACGAGCGTGCTGGAACTCGGCAGCGGCAATCGGCCGCAGGATATGTTCACATATACCAAGGACGGCAAAGAGTACGTGCTTACAAACACGCTCCGCTTCCATCATGAGAAGCGGCCGTTTGGACCAAGTCCTTATTTCACGGTGCGCTTCGAGCGCGACTTGCTCGGCGAAGAGGAGAACGTTAATGAGAAGGCGCTCCTCCGCTTGAACAAGAGTTATGAGCCCGCCACGCCGCGCGTGGTGATGATCGACGGCTACAGCGGCGTGGTGCAGATGGATCGCCTCGGCGAGACCGACGTGTTGGTGCTCAAGCAGAATGCGGATAAGAGTATGGAACTCGCGGTGCTGCCGCTGCCGTAAGGGGTCGCGGTTCCATGATGTCTGCGACGTTGCTACTTCTGACGCTCGGCGCCGCACTCGCGGCAGATGCCGGCTCGCCGACGATCACGGTCGACGGCGAGCCGACGCGCGTGATTGTTTCACGCTCGCTTACGCCGGAGGAAGTCGCGAAGCTCGGCGCTGACGGACCGATCGCCGAACCGGCGGGGCGGGCTTGGCTCACGCTTTCGCTCGTCGGCGACGCCGCTGGTCGACCGCCGACGCCCATGTTTGGGAGTTACGAGCTTCGTGGCGGTAAGCTCCTGTTTCGCCCGCGATTCGTCCTGGTGCGCGGCGCCGCTTACGAGGCGGAATCGTTTGCCGGCGATGGTCCCCGGAGTCCTCATTTAGCGGCCGCCCAATACGCGGTGCCGATGTTGCAACGAGCCTCGACGACCGTCGTGGCCGGCGTCTCCCCGCATCTGCCGACGTTGCCGGCCAACGTGCTGAAGTTCTACGTCACCTTCTCCGCGCCGATGCGCCAGGGACGCGTGGTGCTCGAGCAGGTGCGGCTGCTCGACGCCGGCGGCAAGGAACTCGTCGCCCCGTGGCGCGATTTGGAACTTTGGAACGCCGACGCCACGCGGCTCTCGCTCTTTGTGCATCCCGGCCGGATTAAGCAAGGGGTGAACCTGCGCGACGACTTCGGACCGGTGCTGGAGCCGGGGAAGCAATACACGCTCGTCGTCGGTACCGATCTCGTCGATGGGGCCGGCATGCCGCTCGCGCGGGCGTTTCGTTACTCGTTCACGACCGCGCCGGAGCTGCGATCGCGCGTCGACGTCGCCGCCTGGTCGATCGCCGCGCCGAAGTCCGCCTCGCGCGAGCCGTTGGTCGTTACGTTGGATCGGCCGCTCGATCGGCATCTCGCCTTGCGCGCGCTCACGCTCGTCGACGACACGGGCCAAGACTTGCTCGGCCGTGCCGAAGTTTCCGACGACGGACGCCGTTGGACTTGGACGCCGACAACCCGTTGGACGGCCGGCGGCTACACGCTGAAGGTCGACCCGGTGCTGGAAGATCTTTGCGGCAACTCGCCGCTCCGGGCGTTCGACCATGATCTCGAAGCGGAGCAGGTCGACGTGCTGCCGCCGCTGCTGGAGCGGGTGTTTGAGATCGAGTGATCTTTGCACGGTCACTGTCGGGTGGCCGGGGCTGTCGCCGAAGGCGGAATCCCCAGTCTGTACGTCATCACGCTCTGGGGCATCACGATGTTCTGCCCCAGCCACCCCTCATCGATCGTTCAGATCTTCGGCGGGGCGAACGGCGTTACGGGGCGACGCGGGTTCAGCGGCGGGTTGGGGTTGAAGTAGACCGGCACGAGATCGATGCCGAAGCCGCGCGAAAGCTCATACTCGGCGCGCGTGGCCCAGGGAGTGCCGTCGTATTCGGCGATGATCGCTCGAAACTGATTGGCCGCGTCTTCCGCCAGAGGTTTCGTGATCTTATCGGCCACAGTCTTGCCGCGCTCGCGCAAATCCCAACGTCCTAGCACGCGATTCGCAGTCGGCGGATCGAACGGCTTCGGGTTTACCTTGAAGTTTGCGAGGTACGCTCCGTATTCATACACGCGAGCCTTGTACGCCACGACTTGCGCGAGGATCAGGTCGTAGTGGGCCCGCCAGCGCGGTTCTTTTTCACGATCGCGCAGGTTCCTAGATCCACGCAGTGCTTTCTCGGCCGCATCGAGGTAGAGGACGTATTGCCGCGCCTTGGCGATCTCCGCATCCATCTCGCGGTTCCACGTCGCACGGTCGCCGGAGAACCTCTGGGCGAGATTGATATAGCGGCCGATCTCCGGCTTGTACGGGTTGAGGTCGTTCACCACTTTCCAGATCAGCGAACGAAGCGGCGAGTAATCACGCTCGTGAGCATATTGGTCGCGGCTTCGTAGGTCGGGCAGGTATGGGCGCATGAGTTCTAAGTCGAACACCGTGGTGTCGCGACGGAACAAGCCGAGTTCCGGGCTCGGTAACATCAGGAACATGCCCCCCGTTTCGCGCGCCATCCGCACTTGCTCGTACGGCCCGAAGCCGCTGGGGTGGGCGTCGAATCGCTTTTGGTACCCTTCGGTCTGCAGCATTTCGACCATCGGGGTTTCCGGGCCGCGATCGACCGGCACGACGTAACTGCGCGTCAGCGGCGTTCCGCCGCCGACGGCAGGTCGCGTGACGGTCCAGTTCATATGCGCGAAGGGATAACCGAATACCGCTTCGCGCCCGAGCACGTAGACGCCGGCCTTGGCATCTTTGCAGGCCTTGATCGTCGGCTCGAGCGAGCGCTGGTTGTCGTCGGGGTTGCCGCTCTCGTCGCTTACAAGCACGAGCATCAGTTGTCGTCCGCTGCCGGCGCCGCTGAACTGTCGGAAGTTGTTCACGGCCTGCCCGACGGCTTGGCACATGAATTCCTCGCCCGATTCGTCGACCGGTACTTGGTCGATGGCCGCTTTGATTTCCTTGAGGAAAGTCGTCGGCTTCGGGGTGTGCACGGCGAAGTTTTTGCCGTAACTGACGACGCCGGTCCAAAGAGCGTCGCCGCCGGCGGCGCTGGAGAGCCCGAGTTCTTCGTACACCTTCTCGATGCGGTCGCGAATCTCGGCCTGATCGTCTTTCATCGAGAGCGATTGGTCGAAGACCCAAACGACGAGCACCTTACCGCGAGCCAGCTTGTTGAGAATTTCTTGGGTGAGAATGTCCATCGCGGTGCCGTAACCGTCGGCCGCGGTGAGTGCTTCGCCGAGCGTACCTTGCGGCACGCTGGCGGCGAACGTCGTCCCGGTGGTCGTGAAGACGTTTACCGCGCCGACATCGACATGCACGGCCGTCGGGCGATCGACGATGGTCGTATTCAGTTTGGGAACGGCGACTTGCGTCGCTTGCGACATGCTTGCCATGGCGATCGATGAAGAACTGGCCGAGGCCGATGAAGCGGTCGCGAGCTGCGTCGCGGGCTTCAGATTCTTGTCGAGCCGTTGTACGACTTCGTCGACCGGCCGCTCTTCGACCGAGGCTTCAATGATCTGCACGGTCGGGCGGACCAATTGCGGCGTGATCCAGAGGCCGAGCATGAGAATGAGCGCGAAGTGGACGACGGCCGACGAGAGACAGGCCAAGACCGAAAACATGAGATCGCGGCCGATGTTGATCCGCGCTTCGCCTGCGACGGGCTCTTCGTCGTCCGGCGCACTTGCAGCGGCGTTCGCCGGAGGCGCACTCGCGGTGTGTGGTGCGGCTGCCGCGACTTCCTCCATCACCGGCTCGGCGACGTACGGCACTGCCGTGTAAACAACCCTTCCCAAGGGCACCGACGACGCGTCAGATCCTAACGACGGCGGTACGCTCACAATGGTTTCCTTCGCGCAACAGCGAACGTGTGGAGACGACACGGCGGAGATGGGACGGAGAGTCGGACTGCAAGGCAAAATCGCGCCAAACATCCGACGACCCTACTATAGGGGTGATTAATCGACGGGGTCAACAAAACTTCTTCGCTTCGCGGTAAGGTATGCTGGTGTGCGGCAGCCTCGATGCCGACAACCGTTGCTTTCGGTTTCCCCAAGCACCTTTGACCTGACCCATTAAATCGGCCCACCATGCAGAAAGTTTTGGCGATCGACATCGGCGGTACCAACGTCAAGTTTCGGGCTTCGGGAGAAGCGGAGTCGCGCCGCTTCCCTTCGGGGATTTCGCTCACTCCGAGCCAGATGGTCGAGCAGTTGCTGGCCGAGACGAAGGATTGGAATTACGACGTGGTGACGATCGGCTATCCGGGCCCGGTCGTGCACGGCAAAGCGTTGCTCGAACCCCGCAACTTGGGGCGCGGCTGGGTCGGTTTCGATTTCACCGCGCGACTCGGCAAGCCGACGAAGCTGATCAACGACGCGGCGATGCAGGCCTTGGGAAGCTACGAAGGAGGTCGGATGCTCTTCCTCGGACTCGGCACCGGCCTAGGAACGACGCTGATCATCGACAAGGTGATTGCCCCGATGGAATTGGCCCACCTGCCGTACCGTAAAGAGCACACCTTTGAAGACTATTTGGGAGTGCGGGGCTTAGAGAAGCTCGGCACCCGGAAATGGCAGCGAGCCGTGCACGATGTGACCATGCGGCTCAAGGCGGCACTTGTGGCCGACTACGTCGTGCTCGGCGGCGGCAACTCCAAGAAGCTCGACGAACTCCCGCCCGGCGCGAGGCTCGGCAACAACTCGAATGCGTTCGAGGGGGGATTTCGCTTGTGGCACGACTACGAGTAGTGCAACTGCGGAATGACGATTTACGGCATGGGGTGCCGTTGGAAGAATTCCCAGATTAAGTCGTTCGCGGAAACGTCCTTGCTCGTCTTGCCCAGGATGGCGAGCTTCATATCGCGGCCGGGCCAAGTGTGGCCGCCGCCGTTGATTTTGATGAGCACGACTTCCGAACCTTGCTTGCCGCCGGCGTACGTGAGCCGCGTCACCGTCGTGCCGTCGTCGCTCGTGTTGGGGAGTTGCTCTTCGCGCGGCGTCGCATGGCAGGCATCGTGTTGAATCCAGAACTGCAGCGTGTCGTCGACGCCTCGAAAGCGAACGATCGCCGGCATACGCGAATTTGGACCTTCCCACGGCACGAGCGTATCGGTGGTGCCGTGAATCTGTAGCACCGGCATCGGCCGCTGCGGCTTCGGTTTCTCGAGCGAGAGCGTGCCGGCGACCGGGGCGATGGCGGCGATCCGGTCGGAGAGTTCGACCCCCAGCCGATGGCACATCATGGCGCCGTTGGAGAGGCCGGTCGCGAAGACGCGACGCTTGTCGACGGCGGCGACCACGGCCAAGTCGTCGAGCACGAGCGCCGTGAACTTCACGTCATCGCGTTTCGACTCTTCGACTTGCGACGGCATGCCGCCGGAGTTCCACGTGAAGACGACGCCGTTGCGGCTGGTGCCGTCGGGGTAGACGACGATGAAGCCGGCTTCGTCGGCTTTTTTATTCAGGCCGGTGAGAGCGACGGTGATCGCGCCGTTGGTCGCGGCGCCGTGGTAGCAAAGCACGACCGGCGTCGGTCGCTGGGCATCGTACGACTTCGGTACGTACACAAGATAGCTGCGCTCGTGTTCGTTGAGCTTCACCGTGCGCTCGTGCAAGCCGGGCTTGAGCGGCTCGGCGACTTTCTTCGGCTCGGTTTCGGCGGCAGGCATGGGCGCCGGCGCTTGCCCATGCGTCGTGCTTAGCAGCATCGCATAGACGACGGACGCTAGTGAAAGTGCTACGGCCCGACGCATAAGCTACTTCGACTCCGGCTTGAGGAGATGCGTTTCGAACCACCCGACCATCGCCGGGTAGACGACTTCGAGCGTTTGCTCCTTGCTGAAGCCGTGGCCTGCCCCTTCGATGACGAGCAAGCGATGCGGCACCTTGGTCTTCTTCAACTCGGTGACGAGGTTCGTGCTGTGTTCGATTGGGACGAGCGCGTCTTTATCACCGTGGATCAAGAGCGTCGGCGCGGTTTGTTCGTTCACGTGCAACACCGGCGAGACGTCGCCGGCTCGGGCCGGATCGAACGTGAGGGGCGGCTTCAGCCCGGCATGTTTGCGAATCTCCTCGGGCGGGTCGGTGACCCACGTGCGGAGGTCGGTCGGCGGATACAAGGCTGCGGCCGCGGCGATGCGACTGCTGGCGCGCAGCACGGGGTCTTTCGCTTTCGGGTCGCCGTCGTCGCCGGTCGTGGCGAGCACGAGCGTGAGATGCCCGCCGGCGCTGCCGCCGGTCACGCCGAGCCGCTCAGGATCGACGCCGAACGTCTTCGCGTTGGCGCGCACGTGCCGCACCGCGCGACGGACGTCTCCTGCGGATTCCAAGATGTGATATTTCGGTGCGCTGCCGTGCCGAACGACGTAGAGGGTGAAACCCTTGTCGAGATAGGGCTTCCCCGCGACGAGGAAGTTTTCCGGACTCTGCCAATTGGAATACCACCCGCCGCTTTGAATCCAGAGCACGGCGGCCCCGTTGGGCTCGGCGGGTTGCAAGATGTCGTAGGTGAGCGCGAGCCCGTCTTTGTGGCCGTAGACGACGTCGGGCGTGATCTTGGTTTCGGCGGCGGTAATTACCGAGGCCGTCGAGGCCACGAGGATCGTGGCGAGAAGCGGGCGCGATAGTGTTGCGAACATATTTGACCGCGTATTGGCGTAAGGAAGTGCGATGCAATCGTTGAGCCATGCACGCAGCCCCGTGAGGGGCGACGACATATTAGCCCACGGCGCGAGCCGTGGGAAACATGGCGCAAATGAGAAATCGGCAGTCCCGGACGGGGCGATACGAGCGGATGTTTCGCCCCGCCGGGGCTGCGGATGGTGGAGGAGGCGGGTATTCCCACGGCTCGCGCCGTGGGCTAGATGCGGCCGCCGCTCCGCGGCTACTTTTTCCCTTCCGCGTCCTCGTCTTCTTCCAAATGAAACTTGTGCATGATGCGATGGAAGATCGGGGCCGTGAGCACGGCCATCATCGAGAGAAAGGCGACGCCGCTATAGAGCGCGTAGAACGACGAAAAAAGCTTGCCTGCCGTCGTGTTCATGCGATCGACGGGGCCCATGCCGGTGAGAATCATTGCGGCGTTGAGCAGGCCGTCGACCGGCGCGAGGTCGCCGAAATGGCAATAACCGACGGTGCCCAACAACAGGGAAACGACCGCTACGCAAGTGACGAGGCCGAAGCTGCGCGCCATCCGCGCGGCAAAGGCCTGCAGCGGCAGTAGACCTTCGGTTTTGTGCTCGAACATAGGGGACGACCGGGGCAAAAGACTGGGTTTCAACCGTGACGGCGGGATTCTACCCGATCTGCCCTGTTTCTGTAGGGAACGCCCGTAGCGGACTTTGAGCAGAAAATCGATCGCGCCCCAGTAACCCTCGGCCGCGAAGTGACAATTAGATAATGTTTGGTCGATGGGTGCGGCCGGGTAGACTAATGACAACCTGCCTGACGCCCGCCGAAGTTGACTTGCCGCCAGTCCCGCCCGCCTCCACCTGCCGGTGCCGCATGCCTTCCGCACTTCGACCATGGTCGAACAATTACCGCGCGCGGTGGTGTTCTGCCGCGGTGGTCGGCGCTTGTTTGTCGATCTTCGTGTCGAACTTATCGGCCGCCGAAGTGGAATCGCTTGCCAAGCGGATCGACCGACAGATCGAAGCTAAGTACTCCGGCCCGCGCGCGCCGCAGGCCGACGATGCCGAACTGGTCCGGCGTACGTATCTCGACCTCATCGGGCGCGTGCCGACGGTCGAGGAAGCTCGCGCTTACTTAAGCGATAAGTCCGCCGACAAACGGGTGAAGCTCGTCGATCGGCTGTTGACGGCGCCGGAGCACTCGCGACGGATGACCGAGGCGTTTCATGCCACGCTCATGGAACGTCGCGGCGAGCACGAAGAATGGACGGCGTTTCTTCGTGAGGCGTTTGCGAAGAACATGGCGTGGGACGAGTTGGTGCGGCACGTCATTGACCCGCGCGACGATGATCCGGCCTTGCGCGGGGCGGCGTTCTTCGCGGTGAACCGGCTCTCGAAGGTCGGGCAACAAGAGACGGATTACCCCGGTCTCACGCGCGACGTCGGGCGGTTGTTTCTCGGTAAAGATTTGGCGTGCGCCCAATGTCACAATCATCTCTTCATCGACGACTACAAGCAGGTCGACTTCCAAGGGCTTTACACCGTGTTTCTCAACACGGCGATTCGGACCGATGTGAAGTATCCGGCGCTCGGCGAAAATCTGATGACGAAGCCGATCGAGTTTATGTCGGTGTTCGATAAGAAACCGCTGGCGACCGGGCCGCGCGTGCCGGGCCTGCGCGAAATCGCGATTCCGACGTTTGCGAAAGGAGAAGAATACGTTTCGCCGCCTGATCGCAAGACCAAGGCGATGGGAGTGCCGAAGTTTAGTCCGCTGGAGAAATTGGCCGAAGAGATTACCTCGCCGAAGAATCGGGCCTTTCGTGAGAACATCGCCAATCGCTTGTGGTGGCTCGTGATGGGGCGCGGGCTGGTCGATCCGCTCGACCAAACGCATGTGGCCAATCCGCCGTCGCACCCGGAGTTGCTCAAGCTGTTGGCGGATGAAATGCTCGCCCGGAAGTACGACCTGCGCGCCGTGCTGCGCGAGCTGGTGCTCACCGAGGTTTACGCGCGCGGCAGTGCGTGGAATGCGACGCGCGGCGGACGGCCCGAGCCGGCGACCTACGGTACGGCCGTGGCGAAGCCGCTTTCGGCCGAGCAGATGTACCACAGCTATCTCGCGGCGTCGGGCCCGCATGGCCCGAAAGCGCATAACGCCGGCGCGCTGCGTGAGCGGTTTACGAAGGCGTTTGCGAATCCGCCGAAGGAGCCGGAGATTGAATTCGCGCCGAGCGTGAAGGCGGCGCTGTTCCTTTCGAACGACGACGAAGTGCTGCGGCTCACCGTGCGCGACTCGGGCAACTTAGTTGACCGGCTCGTGAAACTTGCCGAAGCGAAGGACGGCGGCGCGGATGCGGCGGCGGAGGAACTCTACTTGGCCGTGCTCTCGCGAAAGCCGACGGCGGACGAACGCCGGGAAGTCGGCGAGCTTGTCACGAAGTATGCGAACGAACGTGCGAAGCTCTTCGGGCAGTTGACATGGGCTCTCTTGAGCTCGACGGAGTTTTGTTTGAACCACTGAGCAATACAGCGGAATGCCGACTGCGGAATGCTGAACCGCAACCGGAAGAAAATAATGATCGAGGCGGGAACCATGAAGCAAAGTGAACAATCTCCTCGCGAGCATGCGACGGTGCCTGCCGTTCCGCATTCCGCATTCAGCACTCGGCATTCGCCGCTCTGCACTCCCGGCGAGCATCGACTTTCGCGACGCAAGCTTTTAGGCGGCGCTGCACTCGCCGGAGCGGCTGCGGCGGGAGGATCGCTCGGGTTGGGGAGCCTGCTCGCCGCGGCGGAAACCGGCGCGATCAAGAAGAAGCATAAGCAAGTGCTGTTCGTTTGGATCGACGGCGGTATGAGCCAGTTTGAAAGTTGGGATCCGAAGCCGAATACGCAATTCGGCGGCCCGTTTCGGGCCATCCCGACGTCGGTGCCCGGCATTCAGATCAGTGAGCTGATGCCGCATTCGGCAAAGCAGATGCATCACCTGTCGCTGGTGCGCGGCATGTGTACGAAGGACAACGCCCATTCTTCCGGAGTGGGCCGCATTCAACGGGGTGATCCGAAGAACCGCGGCGTCGTGTATCCGTTCTTTGGTTCGGCCGTGGCAAACTTTCTCGGGCAGGGCCCGAGCGGCTTGCCGCCGTATGTCTGGATCAAGCCGGGCAGCGGCGGGTTCATTTATCAAGACGCCGGCTTTCTCGGACCGAAGTACGGCGCGCTGGCCTTCGGCGACGGCAAGCCGCCGGAGAACCTGTTGCGCAGCGAACGCGTTGCTCCGGCCGACGACGACCTGCGTAACATGCTCCGCCGCAAAGCCAATGAACGTTTCGCGGCGGCGCATCCGGCCGAGCCCGTCGAGGCGATGGATTTCGTCTACGACACGGCTCGCGAACTGATGAAGCGCGGCGATCTGTTCGACGAAGCGAACTTTTCGGCTCGCGATAAGGAGCGATACGGCGATACCGAATTCGGTCGGCATATGTTGCTCGGTCGCAAAATGCTCGAAGCCGGTGTGACGTTTGTGAAGGTCAACAGCTACGGTTGGGACACGCACGGCGACAACTTCAACGGCCATGCGAACCTGCTGCCGAAATTCGATCGAGCGTTTGCGTCGATCGTCGAAGACTTGGCCGAGCGCGGCATGCTCGACGACGTGCTCGTGATCTGCCTTTCGGAGTTCGGCCGGACCCCGCGCATCAACGGGCATGTCGGACGCGACCACTTCCCCGAGGCGTGGAGCCTTGTGACGACCGGCACCGGCATTCGCCGCGGCGTCACGGTCGGTAAGACCAACGAGCTCGGCACGTACGTTTCGGGAGACGAGTACGACATCGGTCACTTGTTTCACACGTGGTTTGCCGCCCTCGGGATCGATTCCAAGGCCGTGGAATACGACAACCACGGCCAGCCGCTGCCGCTGGCCCACGACGATTGTTTTCCGATCAAGGAATTGCTCGCGTAGAGAACCGCGCAGCTTGTGGAGTCGTTAGTCATGCCGGATGCAAAAACAAAAACGCCGCCGAAGAAGCCGGTCGGCAAACCGGGCGAACCGGTGGTCGTCACGCAAGTGAACGACAAACATCAGCTTTGCACGGCGCGATTTTCGCCGTGCGGCAAGTTGCTCGTCGGCGGCGGGATGACGGGCGAAGTCTTCCGCTGGGACGCCGCCGCGGCCGACGACGCCTTTACGCCCTTGCCGCACTACACGGGACATGGCGGCTGGGTCGGAGCGTTGGAGTTTGCAACGACCGGCTCGCGGTTGTTTTCGGGCGATTCGTGGGGCCGGCTTTCCGCGTGGGACTATGCCTCGCAAGAGTCGAAGCCGCTTTGGTCGATTGCCGATGCGCACGCAGGCTGGCTGCGGTCGCTCGCCGTTTCGTCCGACGGCAAAACCGTTGCGACCTGTGGCGCCGATCGCTCGGTGCGCTTGTGGGACGCGGCCTCCGGCAAGCGAATTGCAGACCTCCCCGGACACGCGGAAGACGTGTTCGCCGTCGCCTTTTCTCCCGACGGCACGACGCTCGCGTCGGGCGATCTTCTTGGCGGCGTGAAGCTCTGGGACGTCAAAACTCAAAAGATTTTGCGCGAGTGTGATGCGAAAGTGCTCGCCAAGGAAGACCGATTGCAGAATGTGGGCGGCGTGCGGTTATTGCGATTCATGCCCGACGGCAAGCAGTTGCTCGTCGGCGGTACGCAGCCGAAGAACGGCGGCAACGTGCAAGGGACGCCGACGTTGCTGATGTTCGAGGTAGCGAGCGGCAAGCAAACAAAACTGCTCGATCTCGGCACGGGGCAAGTTTACATCCACGACTTGCAGTTTCTCTCCGGCGGCGATTGGGCCCTGGTCCTGAGCGGCAATCCCGGCTCGGGCAAGTTTGCCTTGCACAAACCGGGGGAGGCCAAGCCGTACTTCGAGACGAGCAAGCTCTCGAATTGTCACGGCGTGAGCATCCATCCGGGCGGTCGGCGGATGGCGGTGATGGCCGCGAATCCGAATAGCTCCGGTAACGGCCGGGTGAAGAGCAAGGACGGCAGCGAGGAATACCCGGGCAACTGGTCGCCGCTGCACATCCTCGACCTGACGGCATAGCCGACGAAACGACTGCTAAGCCGTCGTCGCTTCCGGCACCGGTGCGCTGGTTGCCGCGCCGACGGGGCTGCCGGCGTCCGGTTGCATCTTGAGGAGCGATTCCGGCAATTCGATGCCGGCGACGTCGCGCATTACTTGCATCATCGGCGGCAGCGTATGCGATAGGTTGTGCAGGAAGTTGGCGGTGCTCGAACCCTTCTCGCCGCCGTTTTCCCAGACGACGATCTTGTCGAACTTGATGTTCGAGATCGCCTTGGCCGAAGCGTCGGTGAGGTGGTCGAGGTGCTCGAGCATTAAGAGTTGGAACGCTTCGCGCGAGCCGCCGCAGCTATCGACCAGCATCTTCAAGCCTTCAGCCTTCTTCGCGAGGATCTCGTACTGCCCGCGGGCTTCGGCATCGAGCTTGGCGAAAATCGCCGCGGCTTGCCCTTCCGCTTCAATGCGCACGCGTTCGGCCGTGGCTTCGGCATCGACGATCATGCGCGCCTTGGCGGCCTTCGCGGGGGCTTCCACCGCGGCACGTTGCTCGGCTTCCACACGTTCGGCATCGGCAAGGGCCGCCTTTGCCATGGCCCGGTTTTGCGCTTCGAGCACGGCCGCTTCGGCCTCGCGCTTCTTCGTTTCGGCTGTTTGATACGCTTCGGCCTGCTTCACGGAGAGATTTGCCTTCGACACGGCGACGAACTCTTGGGCCGTGTTTTCTCCTTCGATCGCCTTGGCGTTCGCTTCGGCCGTGCGGACGCGCATTTCCCGTTCGGCTTCTTTCACTTGCACGTCGCGCTGGTAAGCGGCCGTTTGCTCGCCGACCTTCTGTTCTCGCTCCAATTCGGCGAGGCGGATCGACTGCGCTCGCATCGCTTCCTTGGTGCCGATTTCTTTTTCTTTGGCGGCGTTGGAGATTTGAATCGTCCGATCGCGCATCGCCTCGGCGACGCGCGTTTCGCCCATTTTCTCTTGCTCGGCGACGTCGCCGCGCGCTTGTTGAATGGCTTGCGAGGCGGCCTTCTGGCCGATGGCGTCGATGTAGCCGGCCTCGTCGGTGAGGTCGGTGATGTTCACGTTGATCAGCGTGAGGCCGATCTTCTTGAGTTCCGGCTCGAGCGAATTCATCACGTGCGAGAGGAACGTATCCCGGTCTTTGTTGATGTCTTCAATCCGCATCGAAGCGATCACCTGCCGCAATTGGCCGAAGATGATTTCTTGAGCCTGCTTTTCGATCTGCTTCGGGTTCAGGCCGAGCAACCGCACGGCCGCGTTCTGCATCACTTCGGGCATTGTGCCGACCGCGACGGTGAACACGCTCGGCACGTTCACGCGGATGTTCTCCGCCGAGAGGGCGCCGCGTAGCGGGATCTCAATTTGAATCGGTTCCAAGCTTAGGTAGGCGTGGTCTTGGATGAGCGGCCACACGAAGGTCGCCCCGCCATGCAGACACTTGACCGCTTTGCCGCCGCCGGCCTTACCGTAGATCACCAGCACGCGGTTGCTCGGGCAGCGTCGATAGCGCTTCACAATCAGCACGACGAAGCTGAAGAACAGGAGCGCGGCGCAGACGGCGATCGCCGCGTAGAAGATCGCGGCGCTCGACGAAGCGGGCGTAGTGCGATTGATCGATTGAGCGAAGAGCATGGTCATGGGGAGTTACGAGTTTTGAGTTGTGAGTTATGAATTATGAGATAAGGCGCAGCGCGACTCTCAACATCCGGAATTCAGCATTCGGCAGTCTGTAGTCGGCATTTGCCCATCAGACACCGACGGCTTCAGGGGCGACTTCGACGGCGTCGGGGCCGACTACTTTTGTCACAACAATCCTAGCTCCCGTGGGGAGTGGGTCGTCGGCCGTTGCGGCGGAAAGTTCGACCGTTCGGCTCTGCAGGGTGATTTGCACCTTGCCGTGGCCGGAGCGTCGGCCCGGAATCTTGATATAAACCGTACCAACGGCGCCGACGGCATCTTGGATGCGCGTCGTTCCCTCGGCTCGCAGCAGCGAGAGGGAACGCATCATCCAGTGCACGAGGTACATCGAAGCCACGCCGGCCCCCGCGGCGACGGCGAGGCCCGGCCATTGTGCCACGTCGCTCGCGTTCATCGCCAAACCGGTGAGACCGAAGAAGGCCATGGCCGCGGTGATGGTGCGAAACGAAATGACGCCGAAGAACCAATTGCTGCCGTGCGTATGCGAGTGGCCGTTGTGACCATGATCGACATCGTGTCCGACGTCGTGGCCGCCGAGATCGTCGCCTCCTTCCAGGTCGTCGGCTCCGGTGAGGCCGGTGACCGTGAGCAGAAACTGGCACGCCAAGACGGTGCAGCCGAGTATGGCGCAGATCGAGTAGAAGATAATCATGGAGGTGAGACGCGAATTTCGAGGAAGCGGCCGCCAGACCGCCGGTCACAAAGAGGTATTCGCCGGTACGACGCAAATCTTAGCTTAAATACGCAACTGGTTGCCGGCAAAAGAATAACGCCCGGCGGCGAGCGGGGGCCGTAAGGGCCCTGGTTGTGAAGGAGTTGTCGCGAATATAGGCCGACTTACTTCGGCCGCTCGCCTGGGACGAAGCTCAACAAGACGCCCATGACGAGCGTAGCAACCAGCGCACACGGCTGCACCCAGGTGAAACTGATCGATTGCGCGAGGCCGAAAATTTCTTGGCTGAAGGCGATGCTGATGCTCACGGCCGTGCCGAGGATTCCGGCCGCCGTCGCCGCGCGATTGCCGCAGCGCGGCACGAACATGCCGAGCAGAAACAATCCGCCGAGCGGGCCCGTAAAGCAATTGAAGCTGCGCCCCATCATTTCGATGATGTTGCGATCGCGCGTGAGGAAATCGAGGCCGAAGGCGGCGGCCGTCGTGAACGCGCCGAGGAGAAACGTGAGCAACTTCGCGCCGCGGATGCCGCCGCCGGTCGTTTCTTCGCGCGAATGCGGAAAGTGCCGATGCCATTCGACCGTCAGCACGCTCGCCGAGGAGTTGATACCGGAATCGATGCTCGACATCGCGGCCGCGAGCATGGCGGCGATCCACGCGCCGGCCAGCCCTGCGGGAAGTCTGTGCATCGCGAAGAGCGGAAAGATCATGTCGGCTTCCTTGCCGGTCGGCGTCACTCCTTCCGGCTTCGCCTCCCCTTGGTAGTAGAAATAAAGCGCCAGGCCGACGACAAGCAGCAGCAGATTGATCACGACGCCGGTCAGCGAGCCGACGACGAAGCTCTTGCGGGCCGCGGCTAACGAGCCGGCCGAGAAGTAACGCTGCACCGTCATTTGGTTGCCGATGTGCGTGCAGATGTGCCAGACGAACATATTGAGCGCGACGGTGAGAATGGTCGACCGTGTGAACGGGTCGAAGCTGTACCATTCGAGTTGCTTCGTGGAATGCTTCGTGACGACGAGGTCGTACCAGTCGGCGGGAGTGCTCGATGTATGGATCGCCACGTACCCGATGGTCATCAGCGCACCGCCGAGCATCAAGACGACTTGCGCCACGTCGGTCCAAATGACGGCCCTCAATCCGCCGGCGACGGTATAAACCGTGGCGACGACGCCGACCGTGAGAACGACGAGCGTGAGATCGAGCCCCGAAGCCACGGCGAGAATCCGGCTCGAAACGAGCACGATGAAGCCCATCCAGGCCACGGCGAGCCAGAGAAAGAGGGCGATTCCGAGCCATTTCGTGCTCGGGCCGAAGCGGTCGGCAAGGTAGTCGTAGGCCGAGGTGTAGCGCAGCTTCGTAAGAAACGGAATGAACACCAGCCAAACGAGCGCCATTTCGAACGGAATGGCCAGCATCTTTCCCAGCATGTTCGTAATGCCGGACTTCCACACCTCCCCCGGCTCGGAGACGTACGTCAGGCTCGACATGAGCGTGGCGATGATGCTCAGGCCGATGGCGAACCAGGGAATGCTCCGGCTCGCCAGAAAGTATTCGTCGCTCGTTTCCTGCCGGCGCGAAAAGAGCGCGCCGAGGTAGAGCATCGCCAAGAGATAGGCGACGACGACCACGTAGTCGAGCGTGGCTAACGCTACTAGGGAAGGCATAAAGATTCACCACGGAGGCACGGAGTGCACGGAGACGGAACAAAGACTTCCGATCGCAAAGAGAAGCAGGGTGGGACTTGCTTATATTCGCAAACTGCGCCCAACTCCGTGTTCTCCGTGCCTCCGTGGTTGAATCAAGGCCTCGCTACTTTTGCTCCACTGCGTCGCAGGCCGTTTTGAAGATCGCGTTCATGTCGAACTTGCGGGCCGGTTGCGAGTCTTCGCCGATTTGGCGGATCACGATCAGGTCGAGGCTCGGCACGATCAACATGTTGTTTGCGAATTTGCCGAGAGCGGCGTAGGAGTCGGTAGGGGTGCCGGGGAGCTTCTTGCCGGTCGTGTTGTTCCACCAGAGGTAGCCGTATTCGGGGTTCATCGTTTGCGACGGGCCGACGGCTTCCTTCACCCAGGCGGCCGGGACGACTTGTTCGTCTTGCCACTTGCCCCCGCGGAGAAACAGCAGGCCGAAACGGGCCAGGCCGCGGCCGGTGATGTGCAGCCCGCTATACGGCAGGCTTAGGTCTTCGTTCTTGTCCCAAGTCCAATCGCTCTCGCCGATGCCGATGCGGCTGAACACCTTATCAGCCAAGATCTCGTCGACTTGCTTCCCCGTCGCCTGCTTCAGCACCGGGCCGAGCAGCGCCAGGCCCGTATTGTTGTAGTCCCATTTTTTGCCCGGTTCGAAATCCATGGGGGCTTCATTAAGTGCGTAGCTGAACCGCTTGTCCATTGTCGGCAGTTGCGGGTTGTTGTGGACGCCGGTATCCATGCTGATGATCTGTCGCACGGTGACGTCGCGCTTGCTGGCCGGCTTCACGTCGGGCAGAAATTCGCCGACCTTGGAATCGAGCCCGAGCTTGCCGTCGGCGATTGCCAGGCCGGCCGCCGTCGAGGCGAACGATTTCGAAGTGCTGTAGACGAGCAGCTTGGTGTCGGCCGAGGCGCCGTCGAAGTACCATTCGCCGGCGATCTTGCCTTGGCGAATGACGAGTCCGGTCTTCGCGCCGCTGGCTTTCAGCAGCTCGCCGACCTTCGCGATTTTTTCCGGATTGAGTCCGACGTCTTCCGGCTTGGCGGTCTGCCACTGGGGGGTGGGCCAAGATTGGTCGGCGGCACTACCAATAATTGGTTGCGCGGCGACCAGCGCCCAAGCGGCGATGAAAGCAGGTGTGACGCGAAGCAAATATGAGCGGTGAAGCAAGTGACGCATGCGAAGTCTCCGAGGCGGGAGCGTCATAAGCGACGCGCGAAGCGGGGAACCGCAAGAGACTAAGACGCAGCGAGAGCGAATGCAAGTCGGCGAACAGGAGTACCGCCGGATCTCAACTTGAAAGGCGACGTGTTCCACAAATGCAGACGGCGGGGCAAAAGCCCCGCCGCACGCTGCGTTGGATTGTCGTCTGCGAGCTACTTCGCCTTCTTCGGCGCGCCGAACTTGCGGCTGTTGCGTCCTTCGAGCGAGGTGCCGGCCGTAGCGGCCGGAGCGGCCAGATGTTTCCAACGGGCCACGAGTTGCGACAGTTGAATATTCATCCAAAGCCCAAAGGCTTCAAATTCGTCCGATTCGACGGCCACCGCAGGGGCGGCCGGGAGCGGCATGGGGTCCGATGGATCGGTCGGGAAAGCTTCGTTCGGTGTGGTGTTGTCTTGGCTCATGGTCTTGGGCCTCCCCTGTGGTTGACAAGCCGTTTCGGCTGCCTCTACGTCTAGTAGCGATTTCCGTGCCGAAATGTTTCTTGTCAGCATCTATTACGTTAGATGCAGCCCGCAGGTTCAGGTTCACCCCTAAAGTCACAGAAATCAAAAAAATTGCCCTGCGGAACGCTTTACGCATGCCGCACGGCTTTCCAGACAGGTGTTGCAGAATCGAACCGTCGAGCGATTTTACGCTGCAACCACGGCCCGACCGATGCTCGTTTCGCAGGCAGTTATTGCCGGCTATTTGCTCGGTGCGTTCTCTTTCTTGGGGACTGCCGTTTTCGCAGGTGCGTCTTCTTTGGCAGGTTTGTCTCCCTTGTCCGTCGCGGCCTTATTGCCGTCCGGTTTACGGTCAGGTCCCTTTTCGTCGGCCGACTTATCTTCAGGGCGATCGCCGTTCTCCGGACGCCGGCCTTCCCGACGTTCACCATCCGGGCGCGAACCTTCGGGGCGGGCGCTATCGGGGCGATCTTCTTGCGGGCGACGCATCGCCGGATCTCCCTCGGGTCGGCGACCCTCCGGCCGACCTTCAGGACGCGGACCGCCGCCGCCGCGCGTGAATCGCTCGGCCATTTGACGAAGCTCCTTCTCATCGGCTTGGCCGTCGCCGTTGGCGTCGACTTGTGCGAAGTTCTCGCGCATGCGCTCGGGGGCTTCTTCTTTGCTGAGCTTACCGTCGCCGTTCTTATCTTGCTGCATGAGGTACGCCATAAAGCGATCTGTTCCACCTTGCATGCCCGCAGCCGTGTTGTTGCCTTCCGGGCGAGGCGGCATGAATTCGCGTTGCGTTAGCTTGCCGTCGCCGTCGCGATCGAGCTTCTTCAAGACATCGGTCGCCGCGGCGATTTCGTCGGCGGAGAGTTCGCCGTTGCGGTCCTTGTCGAGCGCGGCAATTAACCCGCCGCCGGGAGGCGCCATGCCGGGCATGCCGGGTTCGCCGGGACGACCGGGTGCACCGGCGGAGTTCGGCCGTCCGGTTTGCGGCGCGCCGGGCGGAGTGTTGCCCGGTCGCGGTGCTCCGGCGCCGCCGAAGCCGCGGCGGAATTCATCGAGCGAAGCGGCGCCGTCCTTGTCGGCGTCGGCACGGCTGAGCATCATGCGGAACCCTTCGCGGCGCTCTTCCGGCAATTCTTCGACGGTGAGCTTGCCGTCGCCGTTGCGATCGGCGCGACGGAAGATCTCTTCAGGATTAAACTGTCCGCCCATGCCGGGGCGTCCGCCGGGTCCACCCGGGCCGCCGGCCGGCATTTCGCCGCGCGGCCGACCTTCGCTGAGTCCGGCGGCAAATTCCGCTTCCGTCAGTTCGCCGTCTTTGTTCTTGTCTTGCGTTTCCACCAAGCGCTCGAAGAGACGGCGTTGTTCGTCCGGGATCTCGTCTTTGGTGAGTTTGCCGTCGGAGTTGGCGTCAAGCTTTTTGAAGATCGACGCAGATTCTCCGCCTCGCGGGCCGGCGTCTTGTGCGAGGCCCAGGGCTGGAAAAGCTCCCCAGGCGGGCACGGCCGCCAGCGATCCGGCAGTGAGGAGTTTGCGTAGCCAGTTTTGCATGCGAGAGGTCCTATAAGAATGTCCGAGGGGCGTGGAGAGTTTGTCGCGCGTCGCCGCCGCGAGGTCGATAAGCGGTTCGAAATGGCTTCCAAGCTCTAAGCTCGATCGCCGGCAGCGACTGCTAGGTTAAACCACGCGGAACCCGCAAAGTTTCGCAAATCGTTCGTTTAGGCGTGACGCAGTTGGTCGGAAAAGCACGCATTTCACGTACAGTCGCGGGCATCGCCGGCAACGCCGCCGGACCGATATTGAGCCGTTTCCTGCGGCTCTCTATACTCTCGCCGCCTCGCAGTAGATGAGCTTGCAGAGCCGACATGCCGAAAGGCCGGCGGCACGCCAATCTTTTTTGCTACGATGCGAACAAGCCGTAAGGTGGTCCCGTAGGAGGAAGTGTCCGGTGCGAAGAGTTAAGTTGACTCCCGCAGCCGGGCCGAAGCCTAGAACTTCGGTCGGTCGCAACGCTTGCGAAAGCCCGAACGCTTCTGAGGCGGCCGGCCCTAGGGTCGGCGAAACGATCGAGATCGTTACAGGAGTCTTTGAGCAAGGAAGTTTGATATCGGCCCGGCAGTCCGGACGATGAACAGGGCGGAGAAGTTTTCGCGCCTGCCAGTCGAACGGACGTGACACGAAGCGGCGCCGATGCAAATCGGTTGTGTAAGCGAGTCCCGTAGTAGTCCGTTCGGCGAGAGTGTTCTAACCGCGCGAAGTTTCATCGGCCAAAAGTCTTATCTACCAGGGCCCCGTCAGGGCCGGCCGGTGATAACGGAGTCGGGCGATCCCTAACGCCGACAGTTTCCAGGTTTCCCGCACCACAGTTACCCGCAGCCGTCGGAATTGGTTCGTCGATTCCTTTGGCGCGATGCTACTCCAAATCACCGTTTGTTCAGATTCGCGTTGGATTCACCGTTGTGTTGTTGGCCGTGGCGAAGCGTTGCTAGATCCGGCGACGCCGAGAGATTCGCCTCGAGCCGGCGACCGAAGTTAGGGGAGGTTTGTCATGCAGATTTACGGAGCAGGCGGCGTTCACGGAGTTCAAGGGGTTGCCGGTCCGCACAATACGCGGCCCACGGAAGCCCCGCAGGCTGCAAGCAGCCTACAGCCGCAAGATGAGTTGCAATTGTCTTCCACCTCGGCGGCAAGCTTCGTCGACCAGGTCAACCAAGTGCCTGACATCCGTCAGGATCGAGTGGCCTCGATTCGTGCCGCCATCGCCGACGGCAGCTACGAGACGGCCGACAAGATGGACCAGGCTCTGAGTGCCTTGCTCGACGAAATCGCGTAGTCCGGCAGCCTGCCATTTAGCCCCGGTGCTTGTCACCGGGTGTCTTTGGGCGGCGTTTTTGCTCGCGACGGCGTAATGGCTGTTTCCCGGGCGAAATGCGGGCGGGTCGCGAAAAGTCGGGCTTGGTGTAGAATCAAGGGAGGGCGGCTTCGTGCTGCCTTCCCTTTTTTCGTCACATCGCGTTTGTCGTCTTGCCTTCGTCGCTGCGGATCCCCTTTGGCCCGCACGACTCCGCTAACCCTGCCGCCGGTATGAGCCACGATTATTCTCTGGGATCCGTCGAAGTCGCCCTGACGCCCGTGCAGCGCCTCGAGGAGTATCTCCAGAGCAAGGGAAAGCGCGTCACGCAGCAGCGGCGGATTCTTGTCGAGCAGGTGTTTGCTCGTCACGAGCATTTCGACGCCGATGACCTGCTGGCTCAGTTGCGAGAGTTGATCGGCCCGAAAAAGGTGAGCCGGCCGACCGTGTATCGGACGCTGACCGAACTCGTGGAAGCCGGCTTGCTACGCAAGATGACGCTCGGCGGCCGGAGTGTGTATGAACACGATTACGGCTACCCTCAGCACGATCACATGCACTGCACCAAGTGCGACAGGCTGATCGAATTTTCCAGCGACGAAGTAAAGCGCATTCGCGACGATGTCGGCCGGGAACACCAGTTCCGCGTAACGGGCCATCGATTGATCATCTCCGGCGTCTGCAGCGACTGCAGCCGCAACCGCCGTGCGGCAAGGCCGCATGACTTGATCTAGAGGCGATGCGAGCCGGGCGCGTCAGCGACCGGAGATTTACTTCGCGCGCTTTTCTAGAACGACACGGTCTTTCCACCCGAGCGCTTTCGCGACGTCGACCGGGTATTGCCACTTGGCCGGTTCGTCGTCGTATATGACGACCGTCGCCCGCACCGCCGCCATCGCCACGGCCTGCGGCAGATCAAGGTACTTGAGCACATTCAAAAGCGCCGGGGCGAAGTCTTTCGATGCCGAATCCTTCGGCATGTGGGAGCGCGGCACATTGGTGAGCTCCAAGCGATCTACGCTCGGCTCATAAAGCGCGGCATACACGGCTAATGCCGCCATCGGGCCTTCGGCGACCAGCGTTACCTTGGCGTCCTTCAATTCCGGCAACGTGTGCAAGGCCTGAATTGCGCGACGGATGTCGTATACCTGTTGACCGGCAAGCGTTTGGCCGAGGAGCATGAAGCGGCGCTGGTGCTGCGTCTGTCTTTTTGGCGTTTGATCCCAGAGCACGTGGCCCAATCCGCGGGGCGTGAAGCCGGCGTTCGCCGGCGACGTAGCGCTAGGGTCAGAAGACAACGTCCATGAGTAGCCGTCGTCCGCAGCAACGAGCAATCGAAGCGATTTCGCAGGTTTTCCCTCACGCGGCACGTCGGCTAGTACCGTTAACTCGAATGGGGAGTCGCTTTCGAATGTCAGGTTGATTGCGAGTTTCCGACCGCTTCGAGAACGTCGTTCTTCCTCTTCGAGCGGTACTGCTTCGGCGCGCCATCCGCGAAACACCTTTTCATCCAAGTTCGTGCGCCACGCGTCCCGCATGGTCGCCCACTCGCTTGCATCCGCAGGCACTTTGGGCTTCGCGGCCATGGGCACGAACCATTCGTGGGCCGTCGTGTTGAGTTCGTCCTCGGGCAGCTTGTCGAACACTTTTAATTGCGCCGGCTCAAACATCTTCACCGCCGCGATCTCGATCTTCGGGTCTGCCTTCTTCAGATGCAGATTGAGCCAGCGCAAGGCGGCGACTTGTAGCTCTTGCGTATCGAGGTGCCCGCCCCAAGAGATTTGCAGGCCGAGGTCTTTCGCTGCGCCGAGCAGGCCGTAAATCTTCCGCGTTTGCCAATGCACGCGCTCGACGCCGTCGAGCGGGAAGATGCGGTCGTCGTCAGTGTTGGAAAGCAAGAGCGGACGCGGGGCGATGAGCGCGGCGAGGGTGCCGTAGTCCCAGCCGTAGGTGTTGATCTGGAACATGCAGTCGCAATGTCCTTCGATCACGCCGTCAACGACGTGGTTACGCAGATCGGTGATGCCGGCGACCGGCACGGCCGCTTTCACGCGCTCGTCGAGCGCGGCGATCCACCAGGAACTGGCTCCGCCGCCGCTGCGCCCGGTGACGCCGAGCCGCTCCGGATCGACTTCCTTGCGCGATTGCAGATAGTCGAGGGCTCGAATGCCGTTCCACGCTTCGACGCCGGCGGGCGTGTAGCCCCGGCTATACCACCAGAACATGTCTTTATGATAGGTGCCGTGATGCAGGCCTTCGATTTCGGCGAGTTGGAGCGTGTCGAGGATCAGGCAGACGTAACCTTGTCGGGCCAGCCATGCCCCGTGGTGCTGATACTTCGTCTTGCTACCCAGGCTCACGTTGTCTTTGGTCCGCTCGTTGCCGTGGCCGCAAACATAGAGCACGGCCGGAGCAGGCTTCTTCAGCCCTTTGGGAATGTAAAGGTTGGCCGTGACGTAGAGCTTAGGGCGCGACTGGAAGTGGAGCTTCTCGACCGTGAATTCCGGATGATCGAGCGTGCCGGTGACGACTGGATTCAGCGGCGTGCGTTCCGGCAGCGGATCGAGACCGAGCATTTCGTAGAGTTGGCGGCGGAGTTCGTCTTTGCGGCCGAGCCAATCCTCTTTGGTCCTGATGTCCTTGATCACGGCCCCTTCGAGCTTCGCCGTTTCGGCGGCGAAATAATCGCCGATCATGGCATCGCCACGTCGCGTATCGATCTTCGCGGGCTGCTCCGCCGCCCGAGCCGGAGAATTCACCACGGAGGCACAGAGGCACGGAGCAAGGAGGAGAATGACTATGTTGAAACGGCGATTCATGGCGCTATACCAAAGAAGAATTCAGGCGGGAGGTCGAGCAGGTACGTCACTATTCTCTTTGCCGGCGAGAGTGTCAATTATATTAACTGCAGGCCGTCTCAATCCTCTCCGTCCTCTCCGTGCCTCCGTGGTGAGTCAATGCCGGTCGTCGTCGAGCGTGCTCGTCCTGCGATGGGGTCGCTCTTTCAATTGCGATTGATCGGCGACGACGCGGAGCATCTCGCGGACTGCGCGGAAACGGCGCTCGATGAGATCGAACGCGTCGAGCGGCTATTGTCTTGGCGCGACGTGCGCAGCGAAACGGCGCGCGTGAATCGAGAAGCGGCGACCCGGCCGGTGCTTGTCGACTTCGAGTTCGCACAGTTCCTCGCGACCATCAAAGGAGCGGAGAAGGCGACGGCCGGGTTCTTCGACGCGGCGGTGCAATCGCGGCGCGCAATCGTCGGCGCCGACGAACTATGGGAGATCGAAGCCGAACACCGTCTAGTACGTTTCACAAGGTCGGGCGTGCGGCTCGATTTCGGCGCCGTCGGCAAAGGCTACGCACTCGATTGCGCCGCGGCTGAGTTGCGGCGTTTCGGAGTTTCTCAGGCGTTACTCGACGCCGGCACGAGCAGCGTGTTGGCGTTGGGCGCCGACGAGTTCGGCAACCCCTGGCCCGTCGGGCTGCGCAATCCGTTCACGGCTCGGCCGGAGTTGCGCGGCACTTGGCCTCTGGAGCTCGGGCAATTGCGGCTCGGCGATCTCGCCCTCTCTTGTTCGGCTTCGCACGATGCCGCAACGTCGTCGGGTGCGGAGTCGGATCTGCTCGACCCCGCGACCGGCCGGCCGGTGACGCAGGCCTCGGCTTATGCGGTGGTAGCCACGAACGGCATTGCGGCGGAGGTGCTGTCGACCGCGCTCTGCGCGATGGGCACGGTTCGGGCCGAAGCCTATACTAAAGAGGAATCGAACCAACTGCTGCGGGACGTCGTCGCGATCGTCCGCCTCGACGCAGGCGATGATGCGTCGGCGGCACCGTGTGTTACGCCCCTGCTCCTTCGCCGATCTGGAGTTCTCGTATGACTACGCCTCCGACGACGCCGGCCCCGAAGCCGACGCGGCGCGAACTTTTGGGGCTCTCCACGGCCGCCGCCGGTGCTTGGGCAACGTTCTCTTTGCAGTCGGCCATGGGCGCCGACGGGCAGGAACCGGTGCGCACCGCCGTGATCGGCACCGGAGGTCGTGGGAGCGATTTGATCCGCAGCCTCACCACGATCGAGGGTTGCGACCTTGTGGCGATCGCCGACAACTACCCGCCGCATTTGGAGAAGGCCGCGAAGTTTGCCGGGCCGCAGGCGAAGCTCTACTCCGACTATCGCAGGTTGCTCGAAGAAGTGAAGCCGGCGGCCGTGGTCGTGGCGGTGCCGCTCTACTTGCACTATCGGGTGGCGGGCGACGCGATCGCCGCGGGCGTTGATGTGTTCTGCGAGAAGACGATGTGCTACACGGTCGACGAAGCCCAAAAGCTCGCGGACCAAGTGGCCGCCGCGAAGCGCGTGTTTCAGGTCGGCTTGCAACGTCGGGCCAACCCCATCTATCAACAGGCCGCGGCTATGGTGCAAGCCGGCGTGCTCGGGCAGATCACGGCCGTGAAAGCCCAATGGCATCGCAACAACAACTGGCGTCGGCCGGTGCCGGTCGCAAAGGGTGCGGCCGATTGGAGTCGGCTGGAGCGGAAGCTCAATTGGCGGCTCTACCGCGATTATTCCGGCGGGCTGATGACGGAACTTGGTAGTCATCAGCTCGACGTCGTGAACTGGATGTTCGGCGATATTCCGCGCAAGGTGACGGCGACCGGCGGCGTCGATTATTGGCGCGACGGCCGCGAAGTGTGCGACAACGTGTTTTGCATCTACGAATACGAATTGCCGCCGCTGGCCGGCCCTAGGCCCGACCCCAACGCCGCGGCCGCGTCGACCAACGGTACACCCGAATCATCGCTGAAGCCGTACACGGTGCGGGTCACTTACTCGTCGCTCTGCAACAACGCCTACGAAGGGGCGGCCGAGCTCATCATGGGCACCAAGGGGACGCTCTATCTGACGAGCGGCAAAGGCTTGTTCTATCGCGAGAAGCTCGCCGACGACGTGGGCTGGTCGGCGAAGAAGACGGCCGACGGCGGCGGCGCGGATGCCTCGGTCGTCACGTCGGGCAAGACCCTCAAGCTTTCCAACTCGCCGTGGGCCCATCGGGGCGAGCCGCTGGAGATCGACAATCTGCTCGGCGACGATACGCGCGACGAGTTGGTGTCGTTCCTCGATCACGTACGCCGCGGTGATCCGGCGACCATCTGTGATGCTCGCGAAGGGCTGCGCGACACGGCGACCGTGCTCACGGCGAACCGGGCAATCGACGAAGGAACGTCGCTCGCAGTTCCGCGCGTGTAGTTATTTGCTCACTTTGATCAACGTCGACTATGCGTAGCAGCGCACTTCGAAAACGCGGGCGAGTTTGTCGCCGTTCGTCGCCGTGATCTTGAGCTTCAGCTTGGCAACTTCCGTCGCAGGGAACTTGTGTCGGACCAAGCGTTGATGGTTGCCCGACACCTTGGCGAGGCTCGTTTCCCTGCCGGCCGCGTCGACCGCGACGAGTTCGTAGTCGCGCACGGTTTCCGGCTGCGGAGCCCGAATGATCGACTTGTTAGAGCCGTCGCTCGAGGTAAGCGTGAGTTCGCGTTGGAAGCCGGAGTCGAACACGAGTTGCACTTCGGCGATCTTTTGCGGGGCGTTCCAGGCGAGCTCGAGCCAGGCGCCGTCGCCGGTCATTTCCGTGCTCCAGCGATTGACGTACTCGCCGGGAATGTCGCGCGTGAAACCGTTGAGCACGTTCGAAGCCTTGCCGTCTTCCGTCTCGCCCGAAGCCGTGGCCTTCGCAGTGCGAGCCAAGTCGGCGGCGTCTTCGTTCTTCCGGCCGACGATCGATTGATCGTCGCGGAGAAGCTTCGTTTGGAGTTCGGCGAGCTTCGCCTTGTCGGTATAGAGCTCGCGCGGCAAGCATTCGTGCTTGGCACAAAGCGCGGCGGCCGTGCCGACTGCTTGGCCGACGACGGCGCACGTCGCCATGACGCGCGTGCTCGTGAAGGCCGCGTGCGTGGCGCTGATTAAGCGTCCGCCGAGCATCAGGTTTTCGATGTTGCGACTGTAGAGCGAGCGGTACGGAATGTTGAAGACCGGCGTCTTCACTTGCACGCACGGCGGCAGATCGACGGCGTCGAAGCCTCCCGGCGGATGATCGTCCATCGGCCAGCCGCCGATCGCCACGGCGTCTTCGAAGTCGCCGTTGAGGCCCATCAGGTCTTGCTGCGTGAGGATATGGTCGCCGAGGAACCGCCGGCTCTCGCGCTTGCCGGGAATCATGCCGACCCAATCCATGGCCCAATTCGCGGCCTCGGGATGGTTGCCGGAGTTCTTGATGTAGTCCCACACGCCCATCACGATGCCGAGTAGTTCGAATCGGATACGCTCGTTGTCGTGAATCGTGTTGAACTCCCCACCCCACTCGATCCACCAATAGCCGTATTCCCAGGTCTTGATGCCGCGCTTGGCAAGTTGTTGCTTCGTAACCTTGCGGGCCCATTTCGGCGGCGTGAAGGGCATCGGCTGATCGTACTTGCGCGACGTGAACAGGATGCTCGAGCCCATCGTGAGCTTGTCGGGCGTCACCGGTGCGAGCGGTTCGCCATGTTCGCTGCGCGATTCGCGGCCGTAGCGCATGTCGGCGCCGGCTTCCAGGCCGAGTCGTCCGTCGCCGGTCGAGTCGACGTAGGTGCGGGCCTTGATCTTGTAGAGATGTTCGGTCTTATCGCAGCGCGCGTAGGCTGCGGTGATTTTGTTACCGGACTTTTCGACGCCGAAGCAGACGGTGTCGACTAGGAGCGTAATGTTCGGTTCGCTCACGCACTTGTCGTAGAGCAGCAAGTCCCACAGTTCCCAACAGCGTTGCGGGTTGTTCGCCGCGTCGTCGAGGCGGAACTCTTCAAGCAACCCTCCTTCGCGCCAGCCTGGTCGGCTCTTGTGATGGTTCGCGCCGACGATATGCATCTTCACTTCGCTCGAGGCGTTGCCGCCGAGTCGCGAGCGATCTTGCACGAGGACGACCTTCGCACCATGCCGAGCCGCGGCCACGGCCGACAGCACGCCCGACATACCGCCGCCGGCGATGAAGACGTCGCACTCGATTTCGACCTGCGTCATGTTCGGCTCGTGCGGAGCCGCCTTGCGATCGCCGCCGGTCGGCGCGATCGAAGTAAATTCGCGACGATCGACGCTTGCCAAGGCGCCCGGCTTGTCGTCGCCGGAGACGACGGAACCGTCGGCCAACACATAAAGGCTATAGCCGCCGAAGCCGAGACCGGCGAGGAAATCGCGACGTTTCATGGGGATAGACCGGAGACTAGAGACTGAAGCGAGCCGGGAGCGTAAGCGACCGGAGTCGGTAGCGTGCAGCTCGGAAAAAACAACAGATTCAATATAACAGGTGGTCGTGTCGAGAGCGAAAAAGCGGTCTAAGAGATCGCGATGCGAAAGACTCCGGTCGCTTACGCTCCCGGCTCGCCTCAATCACTCGTCGGTGACGCAGCCTTCGCTAGCGCTCTTCACGTTTTTAATGTACTTGTAGAGCGTGCCGCGAGTAGCCTTCAGCGGGGGGGCCTTCCAGGCTTTGCGGCGTTTGTCGAGTTCGGCGGCCGTGAGGTCGACGTTGATCGAGTTCTTTTCCGCGTCGATCGTGATCTTGTCGCCGGTTTGAATCAGGGCGATCGGGCCGCCGTCCTGGGCTTCCGGCGTGACGTGGCCGATGAGGAAGCCGTGCGAGCCGCCGGAGAAACGGCCGTCGGTCATGAGGGCCACGTGCTCACCAAGGCCCGCGCCCATGATGGCCGACGTCGGCGTGAGCATCTCGGGCATGCCGGGCCCACCCTTGGGGCCTTCGTAGCGGATGACGATCACGTCGCCGTGGCCCAGTTCTTTTCGCTCGAGCGCGGCGAGCATCTCTTCTTCGGCGTCATATACCTTGGCGGTGCCGGAGAAGATGAGCCCTTCCTTACCGGTGATCTTGGCGACGGCGCCGTCGGGCGCTAAGTTGCCGCGCATGATCCGGATATGGCCTGATTCCTTGATCGGCTTCTCAATCGGCCGCACAAGGTCTTGCCCTTCCTTGAGGCCCGGCAAGTCGCGAAGGTTCTCGGCCATCGTCTTGCCGGTGACCGTCATGCAAGAGCCGTCGAGCAGGCCTTTTTCGAGCAGATATTTCATCAAGGCCGGCGTGCCGCCGATGTTGTGCAGGTCTTCAAAGACATACTTGCCGCTCGGCTTGAGGTCGCACAAATACGGAATGCGATCGCTGACCTTTTGGAAGTCGTCGATGGTGAGGTCGACGTCGACGGCGCGGGCCATCGCGATGAGATGCAGCACGGCATTCGTCGAGCCGCCGGTGACCATGACGACGACCATCGCGTTTTCAAACGCGGCGCGGGTCATGATGTCGCGAGGTTTCAGGTCGAGTTCCAGCAGGTTCTTGATCGCCGCACCGGCGCGGAGGCATTCATCAAGCTTGGCGGGGTCTTCGGCCGGAATCGACGAGCTATACGGCAGCGACATGCCGAGCGCCTCGATCGCCGAGGCCATCGTGTTGGCCGTGTACATGCCGCCGCAAGCTCCGGCGCCCGGGATGCTGCAACGCACGATCGCGGCCCGTTTCTCTTCGCTGATGCGACCGGCGAGCCATTGGCCGAAACATTGGAAGGCGCTGACGACGTCGAGCGTCTCGCCGTCGGTATGGCCAGGCTTGATCGTGCCGCCGTAGACCATGATGCCGGGGCGATTCAGCCGGCCGAGCGCCATGATGCAGCCCGGCATATTCTTATCGCAACCGGGGAGCGTGATGCAGCCGTCGTACCACTGGGCGCTGCAAACGGTTTCGATCGAGTCGGCGATGAGGTCGCGCGATTGCAGCGAGTAGCTCATGCCCTCGGTACCCATTGAGATGCCGTCGCTCACGCCGATAGTGTTGAAACGCATGCCGACGAGGCCCGCCGCTTGAACGCCTTCCTTGACCTTGGCGGCCAAGTCGTTGAGGTGCATGTTGCAGGGGTTGCCGTCGTACCACATGGCGGTGATACCGACTTGGGCTTTTTGCAGGTCTTCGGTCGAGAGCCCGGTGCCGTAGAGCATGGCCTGCGAAGCGCCTTGGCTCTTCGGCTGGGTAATGCGGCTGCTGTATTTGTTCAGTTGGGCGGACGTCTTGGTCGGACCGGACATCGAGGGCATCTCCCCATGGCGGCGGCTTGGAATTTTGCGAAACAACGATTATCGCCTACGCTCCGCGGTTTGAAAAGCGGCGGCGAGGCTCGAGCTTTCGACACCTGCTCGCGCCGACAGGTTCGCATCAGGCCCAAACGCGTAGCTGCGGGGTTAGATCATGCGGTAGAGTAAGGCGACACGGTTTGGATACGCCAGGAGTTGTTTATGAATCGGCTCGGAATGGTGACGTTTGTCGGTTTCTTGCTAGCGATCGCAGTGGGCGTCGGTTCGGCGCTTGCAGCCGAACCGGTGCGGCGAGAGTGGACCGTCGACGGCACTGTGCGCGAGGCGCTCGTGTGCGGACCCGATGGCGCGAAGGAGAAGCCGGCACCACTGGTGTTTGTGTTTCATGGACACGGCGGCACGATGAACGCAATGCTCCGACGTTATCAATTGCAGCAACTCTGGCCGGACGCGATCGTCGTTTACCCGCAAGGCTTGAAGACGCCGGGACGCCTGACCGATCCGGAAGGAAAGAGGTCGGGCTGGCAACACAGCGCCGGCCACATGGACGATCGCGATCTGAAGTTCTTCGATGCGATGCTGGCCGACTTGAAGAAGGACTATAAGGTCGACGACAAACGAATTTATTCGACCGGTCATTCCAACGGCGGCGGATACACTTATTTGCTTTGGGCCGAGCGCGGCGACGTGTTCGCCGCCATGGCTCCGACGGCCGCCGCCGCGTCGCGAGAAATCGCGGACAAGTTCAAGCCGAAGCCGGCGCTGCACTTGGCAGGCGAAAATGATCCCCTGGTAAAGTACGTCTGGCAAGAAGCGATGATCGCCAAACTGCGTGAACTGAATCAATGCGGCGAGGGAGAGCCCTGGGGTGAGTTTTGCACGCGCTATCCGTCGAAGATCGGCGCGCCGGTCGTTACCTACATTCACCCGGGAGCCCACGGCTTTCCGCCCGGAGCCGAGAAGGTCATTGTGAAGTTCTTTCAAGAGCAGGTGAAACCGTGATTGCAAAGAATCGGCCTGCATCGAGTCGGACGAATGCTGCGATGATGCCGCGACGACGACTGCACCAAGCGACCTTTGTTCTGGCGGGCATCTACAACTTGATTTGGGGCGCCTATTCCGCACTCGATCCGCAGTGGCTATTTCGGTTTGCCGAAATGCCGCCGGCAAATTACCCGGAGATCTTCGCATGCTTGGGAATGGTCGTGGGGCTATACGGAATCATTTACTTCGAAGTGGCGCGTCGACCGGAGCACGGCGCCTTGCTCGCGGCGGTGGGGTTGTTGGGCAAAGTGCTCGGCCCGATCGGGCTCGCGAAATTATTGTGGACCGGCCAATGGCCGCCGGCGACGCTCGTCCTCTGTCTGACGAACGACTTCATCTGGTGGGCGCCGTTTGCCTGGTACTTATACGACGTTCGCAGCTACGCACGAACGATCGCCGCCAAGCCTTCGCGGTAGCTCGGGTACTGAAAGTCGACGCCGATTTCGCGCAGCAGCCGGGCATTGCTGATCCGTTTGTCGGCGGCTGCACGCGCCGCGGCCGGCGAATCGGCGGTAGGTTCGACGAACGTAGGAGCCGGCGCGCCGAGCAAGCGCGCAAGTTCGGCGTAGTATTCGCGACGGAAGGGGGGGCGACCGTCTGCGACGCAGTAGGTGCGCGGCGGCGCGACGCCCCGTTCGACGGCGAGCACCGTGTGCGCGGCGTCGTCGACGTGAATGAGATTCAAATACCCGTCGGCCGGAGCGTCGATGGGTTCGCCTCGTCGCAAGGCGTCGGCCCGCGGGATGCGTCCCGGTCCGTAGATGCCCGCGAGTCGCAGCACGACCGAGTCGGCGCCGAGCGGATGCGCCGCGAGCACCTCTTCCGCGGCCAAGCAGGCTTTGCCTCCCTCGCGCAACGGCCTGCAAGGAGAGTCCTCGTCGACCCAATCGCCCACGGCGTCGCCGTATACGCCGGTCGAACTAATGTAAATGAAGAGCGGCGTCGGACTGCCGGGCTGTGCCGACGCCGCGGCCGATAGGGCGTCGAGGACGTTCCCTACGCCGCCGGCGTACACTTCCCCGATCGAGCGAGTGGTCGCGGAACGCCGATCGAAACCGACGGCATAGAGCACCGTTTCCGCAGGCGGGAGATCACGCAACGTGGCGGGCTCGCAAACGTCGGCCGTCAGTGCTCGAAATCCGTCGCTGCGTAGTTGCTCGGCTTTGGCTTCGTCGCGCGTGACGACGACCACTTCGTCGCCGGCATCGCGCCAGAGTCGAGCGACGCGCCAGCCGAGATATCCGCAGCCGAATAAAAGTTTCATCGATTACGCGTCGCGCGCGTTCGTCTTGGCAAATACCGGACGAAGATCATCAAGGATATGCTCCAACTCTTGCGGATCGATCGGCTTGACGAGATGTCGCTTGAAGCCCGCGGCGTGTGAGCGTTCTTTATCGGCGGGCTGCCCGTAACCGCTGATCGCAATCATGACGACGTCTTCCATGCCCGGCAACTTTTGAATCTCTTCGGCCAGCTGATAGCCCGACATTTGCGGAAGTCCGAGATCGGCGAGTACCACGTCGGGCCGAAACTGCCGAATCAATTCCAAGGCGGTATATCCGTCGCCGCAGGTTTTCGTTTCGTGTTGCCAGAGACTCAAAATGTTCGACATGCTCTTCGCCGTCGCGGCGACGTCTTCCACGACGACGATGCGTAGCGAAGTGGGAGAGACTCGCTTGGGCGGGGATCGCAAGTCCGGAGCAACGGCGGGCTGTTCCGGAGGAGCCGCCGTGCGCGGAAGCCGCACGGTAAACTCGCTTCCCAATCCCGCGCCGACGCTGTGCGCGGTGACGGTGCCCCCTTGCATCTCCACCAAGCGACGGACGAGCGTGAGCCCGATGCCGAGCCCTCCTTTGGCCATGTCTTGGGCGTGGCCGGCCTGCTCAAACAAGTTGAAAATGCGTTCGACGTCGGCCGGTTTGAGCCCGATACCCGTATCGCGAATGCGAAACACCAACATGTTCTCTTCGGCGTCGACGTTAAACCAAATACGGCCCGACGGCGGCGTGTACTTCGCCGCGTTGGTGAGCAAATTGACGAGGATTTGCGTCAGGCGTACACGATCGCCGCGCAGATACGTCTTCACCTCCGGCAGCATGACGCGAAGGTCGTGGCCTCGTTCGTTGATCAACGGGCGCACGGCGTTGAGGACGTCCTCGGCAAGTTTCCCGGTCTCAACACGCTCCCATTTCAGCTCGATCTTTCCCTGCGTAATGCGCGAAACATCCAGCAAGTCGTCGACGAGTCGGACCAGGTGTTCAAGTTGGCCGCCCATCATTCGATGGAGCTCGTCAACCTGTGCTTCGTGCGGTCCGCTGGCATCGAGCAAGTATAAGGCGTTGCGCATCGGCGTCAGCGGATTGCGTAGCTCATGCGCCAGCATCGCAAGGAACTCATCTTTGCGAGCATCTGCTTCGCGCGCGTGTCGATAGAGTCGGGCGTTCTCCATGGCCGTTTGGCGGAGCGATCCGCAAAAGATGGCTGTGGCGACCCCGATTCCGAGGCTCACGAGGAGCGAAACATGGCTTCCGTCAAGCGGCAATGCCAGAGTGCCGCGCGGATCTTCAAAGAGCCAAGTGCCGAAGAACGCTCCGCCGATCGTCGTGAGCAGCGCGGGCGCGGTGCCGCAACGCCAAGCGACGAATGCCGTGGCAATGAGAAAAAATCCATAGGAGCCGCGACCCTGCATGACCGGGTCTAGCGCCCAACGCAGCACGAGCGCCGTCGCTAAAGCGACGACGGCAATTCCATATCGTCGCCAAGGCGTGGTCGGCAGGTCGAGGCCTGCTCGCGCGACTAACCAGCTGTGCGGCTTGCCGGAAGCGGGAACCACGTCACGAAGCAACTCCGCGGCATATCGTCGCCTGTCGCCGGGCGGCGTTAATTGCTCAGCGGGAACCTGCGAAGGGGATTGTGCGGGCATCGCGGCGGGGTTGAGAGGCGTGGAATCGGACGTTGCGGTGCTTTACAAAATCTACAACCGTGGGGAATCCAGGCAGTCTAGTCGTAGCCTTGGTGAACGACCACCTTATTCGGCTACGACATCTTGTCGTATCCGGGGGCGTTCAATCGTCGAGCGCGCCGGGCTTGGCGGCACCTCGAAGCGGCGATTCCAGATAGGCGGTGAGCAAGATTTGTGCTGCGAGTTTGTCGAGCCGTTCTTTACGCCGCTGCTTTGTGAGCCCTTGGGCCTGCAGTATTTCTTCGGCCGCCGCCGTCGTGAAGCGTTCATCAAAATAGTCGACGGGGAGGCCGGTGATTTCGCCGAGCCACTTGCCGAAGGCTTCGGCCTCGAGCGACTTCTGGCTCTCGCGGCCGTCGGTATGCACGGGCAAGCCGACGACGAAGCGCGTAATGCCCTCCGTGCTCACCAGACGACGGAAGTAGCCGGCGTCGACGTCCAAGGCTCGACGCGTGTAGATCTCGTACGGGCTGGCGAGCGTTTGACTCGCGTTGCTCACCGCCACGCCGATGCGCACAGTGCCGTAGTCGATGGCCGCCAGACGTCCCGGAGGATGCTCGCTCATGGTCGACTGAGTCGGGCGCGAGCCGCTTCGGTGGAGAAATAGCCGCTCTTGAGAAAAGACGCCGTCATGGCCAAGCTTCGTTCGTCGGACAATAGCGACATGTGACGCACGGGTATGACTACAAAGTCCGCGGCACCGATGAGCTTGGCCTCCTCCACGCCGACCGTGCCGTCGTCGTCGCCGGGGATGCCGTCGTGCCAGCCTTCGCCGTCTCCCTTGCCGCCGGCGATGACGCCGAACTCACAGGCCGGCGTCGCAAGCTTGTCTTTGATTTCATGAAAGCGCGGGCCGAGTTGTTGGCCGGCGTCGCCGACGGCGAGGTTGAACAACTCGCGACCGATCGTCGACTCGGCCCAGAGGTTGGCGCGCTGCGCACCTTGATTCGGAGGACCGAGCATGACATAGCGTCGCAAGCGCGGAAGCTTGGCAACGGGCTGGGGAGCGAGATTGCCTCCGTCGCCGTTGCCTCCGACTTCGGCTGGAGCTTTCATCGTTGCGGCGAGTTCGCCGAGCCAATAGCGCGTCACCAGATTCCCCATGCTATAGGCGACGACATCGATTTCTTCGACCCCGTCCAAGTGCCGAATGACCCGATCGAGCGACCGGGCGTGTGTCGGCACCGATTCGCGCGTGCTCGGATAGCCGATCTGCAGAACGTCGTCGGTGCCGTGTTTGCGGAGATAATCGGCGACATCGTCCATCGAATGGCGCGTGCGCGCCATGCCGTGGAGCACGAGTACTACTCGTTTTGTATACGGCTTGGGAGGATCCTTGCGGCAAATCTCCTCAAGCTTTGCGGTGCACTGCGCATACGTGCCCCAGGCTAGGCGTTCGTCGGTGGCGTCGAGCAGCCGATAATGGCCCGTCGAGACGTTGCGTTGAATGCGGTAGACGCCGCAGAGGTGCTCGTCGGCCCAATATTGGAGACCGCCGAGCGTCGGCATCTGCCAGTTGATCGGCGCGCCGGGTTCTTCCGCGGTAGCGAGCCGGAGCGAAACTAGCGAAGCCAGGAAAACGCCGGTCGAAAGGTAGCGACGAAACATGCCTCGACGCTCTCCTGCCAAATAGTTCGCCTGCCGAAAAATGGGAACGTATCGCTCGAATTATACCGACGACGGGCTGCGGCGTCGCCGGCAGTACGCGAGCAGCGGGCTAGAGCAGGCCTTCGTAGCCCCGTTCTTCCAGCAATTTCACCACTTTCCGGATCGCTTCCTCGTCGGCTTTGTCGGCCACGAGCGTAGCGTCGGGCGTGTGGACGATGAGGCAGTTTTTCAAGCCGAGCGTCACGACCAAGTGGCCGTCTTCCGTGCGGACGATCGTGTCCGAGGTGTTCAGGCCCAGATGCGGGCCGACGATCGTATTGCCGTTTTCGTCGGAGCCGCGCAGCCTCGCCAACGCTTGCCAGCTGCCGGCGTCGTCCCAATCAAACGGCGCTTCGATCACGACGACGCTCTTCGCATGCTCCATTACTGCGTAGTCGATCGAGATGTTCGGCGCGGCGCGAAACTCCCGATCGAGCACGGCGTCGTATTCGGAGCTTCCGTACGCCGTGGCGATGAGTTCCAAGTGTTTCAGCAGTTCCGGCTGATGGGCGCGCAGCGCATCGACGATGACGTCGGCTCGCCAGACAAACATGCCGGAGTTCCAAAAAAAGTTGCCCGCCGCAATAAACTCTTGGGCCTGCTCCAACTTCGGCTTCTCGCGAAACCGGATGACTTGGTAAGCGTCGAGTTCGGCGGTGAGCGCCTTAAAGGCTCCCTGCGGCGGCGAGATCGTTTCGCCATATTCGATGTAGCCGAATCCCTCCGACGGATAGGTCGGGCGAATACCGAACGTGACGATCTGATTGCGCGGCTTAGCGGCCAGCTTGTCCGCCAGGCTCACTGCCCGGTGAAAGGCCGACGTATCGCGGATGGCATGATCGCTCGGCAATACGATCATCACGGCGTCGCGATCGTCGGCCAGCATGCGCAGCGCCGCCAGCCCGATCGCCGGCGCCGTGTTGCGCTGACACGGTTCCGCGACGTAGTTGCTCGCGGCGATTTCCGGCAGCTCCGCTTGTATGGCCGGCACCAAACGTGTGCCGACCGCCAACCACGTGCGTTCGGTAGGAATGAGTCCCGCGATGCGGTCGACGGTGCCGCGCAGCATCGTGCGATCATCGGAAAGCGCTAGGAGTTGCTTCGGCAAATCGCGGCGGCTTGCGGGCCAAAATCGGGTGCCGGAACCGCCGGCCATGATGAGAGCGTGGAGCATTGCACATGATCGGGTGATGAAGGTTCGCGCGTCGCACGACGCACGGTCCTTCATTCATAACCCAAATTGCAATTCGCTTAAATGCAAAAATGCATCGCCCGCGCCACGAAAACTTCTGAAGTTTTCGCGACACGGGCGGTGCGGAGACGAGCTAAGAGTACCGTGCGGCTACTTCGAAGCCGACTGGCTTTCCAGCTTCTTCATGAGATCCTTGGCATGTTGCAAGTGCGCCGATGCGGTTTGCACGCCTTGGTCCAAGGTTTGACGAAGTTCGGGCGAAGCGTGATTTTGAGCGACGCGCATGGCGTCAATCGCATGCAGGTGCGCACCGATTTGTTGGCCGATGTAGCACTTATCAAACTCCGCGCCCGATTTCTCACTCCACTCGCGTTGCATCGTTTGCTTGCATTGATCGGCCAGTTCTTGCTTCAAAGCGATGTGATCCAAGCCGTTGGCCGATGGGTGTGCGACGCCGCCCGCTTGTTGGACGTTCGAGGCCGGGGCTCGGCCGGCTTCGGCGGGCGCCGCGGCGCTCGTTTGCGCTACGCCGCCGGTGAATCGCTGTAAATCTTGAATCATCTTCGCATGGGCATTCACCATTTCTTGCGCGAACTGCTTCACGTCGTCATTCTGCGATTTTTGCAAGGCCATGTGACCCGCATCGATCTCACCTTGATTGTCGATCGATAGGCAAGTGGCGAGTTCCGCGTCGGCCGATTGACCGACGACGGTGCGGCTTGCACGCGGTGCGATGCTGTAGCGACGACCCGGGGTGCCGTAGGCCTGCATATGCGTGCTAGGCGTCTGATATTGGTCGTGCATCGGACGATCGGCGCGAACACTCGGGTTAGCGGGGTTTTGCGAGATGCCTTGACCACGTTGAATCGAGTCGGGCACTTGCGCGAACGCGTTAGTGGCGGCGAATGCGGCGATGGCAATGCCTGAGAAGAGACAGATCCGTTGCATGATGGAACTCCTACCGAAGTGCGGGGAAGAGAAGTGAGACGTCGCAGGAGCGCATGCTGGAAATGAATTCCGTAAGCCCTCGATGCACCGCCTTGAATCGAGTTGCTGCGTACGTCGCTCCCGGCGAACAATGAACCGTTTCGGCAAATGAAGTGCCGCCATGAATTACTTTGCAGTGCGCCGCGCGTATCGCGGTATACATAGCAAGTACTCGCTCCCCATTTCGCATTCGCCGTCCGAGCAGTTTTCGTTCAGCTTGGACGGCGCAAAAGCACGCCTCGTTTTCCGACCGAAGCGTAACCGCGCATCGAGAAGTGCCGGCGCAAATGCTCCTTTCCGCGACTTTTACAGTTTGGGTAGAGCTACGGTTGAAAATTGCCGAAAAGGCTCGCACTCGGCACCTCAGTTGCAGGGTGATTGCCCCAGCATGTATTGCAGTGATCTCCGTCATCTCGCACGTAGGTTCAGAAAGTTCTTATGTCTGTAAACATCGCCTCAACGACGCCCTCCGAAATGGTCTGCGAAGAAGCACGATCCTTGCTTTCTAACGGCATGTACTGTGAAGTTCGCGATATGGATGTCTGTACGGACGGTCGTCGCCTCATACTGCGAGGATGCGTCCGAACGTTCTATTTCAAGCAATTGGCCCAAGAGTTATTGCGCAACTTTGCGCGCGCCAATCGTTTGCGCATCGAAAATATGATGACGGTGCTCGAACAACCATCGGCCTAGCATCGCGCGCGGCAGGTGTTACGATCGTAGGCTCCGACTGAACGGCCGTCCTTATTTCAGGACGGCTGTTTTCGTGAGGTGAGCGCCCTGGCCCAGCTTCGCTGCGAGCTCAACTGCGTCGAGCGCAAAGAGCGGGCTGATTTCGATCTCGACGCCGTCTGCAAGTGACGTCCCCGCCTCGCGCAGCATGCGAGCGTGCTGCGCCAAGATCGCAGCGCGCACCGTGTCGGGGCTGTCGGTTTTTGAACCTGGCGCGTTCTTCACCGGCGCAAAGGCTTCGGCCGGATCGACTTCGACGACCAGGGTCTTGCGCGCCGCCGGAAGTAAGTCGAAGATGAACTTTTCAAACTTCAGCGCGTTCGGCTCTTTGGGCTCGACGAGTTTACCGGCTTCGTCCACGTAGGGAACTTTCTTCTGCGCGATGTGAAACGGCAGGCCGCCGGCTTCGGCAGTCATGCGCAACATGAAGTCGGCGTCGAATACGTGCACTGCGATATTGCCGGCCCAAAGTTCGAGGGAACCGTCGGCCGACTTACGCGCAGCATCGGCGGCGGGGAGATCGCTGTATTCGATGATCTGGGTCTTCCCGTCGATCTCCGCGAGTACGCCGACGCGCTCGGCCGGATCTTGCTTCGCCACGACCTGCGTCGACGCTTCGCTGCCGCTGAGAATATGGTGGCCGAGAAACGCCGGATCGCACATCGTTACCAGCGCATTGTCGACTTGGAAATAAAAGAGATGCACTAGCCCGCGCTCGCGAATGATCGAAGCGGCCGGGCTACGCGCGAGCGCCGCCGGCAAGCCGCCGTGACCGTCGGGACTGAGCGCGAGCGCCCCCGGCTCTGCCAGCAAGAGTTTGCCGGTGGCCCGATCGACGGCCGGCATCGTTCCTTGGCAAAACACGACGAGATCCTCTTCCGGCAGGCCGAAGCGCCCGTGCTCCGCGAGAAATGCCACGGTCTCGTCATGCGTCGCCGGGCTCGTCATCAAAAACAGCGGAATGCGCACGCCGTAGCGGCGTCCGACGGCGATCAGTTTTTCGAACAGGATCTGAAACAGCGGGCAATTCGATACCGGCCCGATCGGGTACATCCCCTTGGGATGGTCGAAACCGAGGCGAGTCCCCTGCCCTCCGGCGACGAGCACCGCGCCGACTTGACCGGCCTTCAGCGCCTGCTCCCCGGCGGCGATCGCCTCTTTCGCATGTTTCGCAGCATCCTGCAGTCTTACAGCCGGCGGCGATTTGGCGCGAGCGGCAGTTTCAGACCAATCGACGGTCTTCGATTCCCCGGTGCGCAGCTTCTCAAGCTGTTCGAAATCGACCGCACGAATTTGCTCTTCGAGCGATTCTCGTTCTGCGGGGCTCAGTTTGCTCCAATGAGCGAGCAGATGTTGTTGACCGTGTTTTTCTACCAGTTCGATCAGATCGGTGGGGTTCATATATCGCGGTGCCTGACGGAATGGATCGAAATGCAGAATGCCGAGTGCGGAATGCTGAAAGGTGTTCGACCGTCTGATGTTCAGCATTCAGCATTCCGCACTCGGCATTGGTATTAACTCAGATCGAGTCGCAAACCGTCGTATGCAAGCTGCATGCCGGGCGGGAGCGAGGCGTTTACCGATTCGTGTTCGATGTCGTGAGCAATGTGCGTGAAGTAGGTCTGCTTGGCGCCGATGCGCTTGGCTGTTTCGACGGCTTGCGTCAGGTTGAAATGCGTCGGATGAAATTTGTGCCGGAGCGCATCAAGGATGAGCACGTCGAGCCCTTCCAGGAGCGGCCAAGTTTCATTAGGGATGCCGTTCACGTCGGTGCAGTACGCCACATTGCCGAAGCGAAACCCTAGCACGTGGAAGCGGCCATGATAAAGCCGCATGGGGATCACACGCGCGCCAAGCACGAAAAACGGAGAAAGATCGATCGGCTGCAACGTGAGTTGCGGAATCGAGGTTTGCGAATTTTCCGCATCGGGATGGAAGGCGTAGTCGAACGACTTCCGGATCCTTTGCTCTACGGTCGCTTCGCAATAGAGCGGCAGTCGACGGCCGAGGTAGTAAGGAAACACCCGCAGGTCGTCGAGCCCGAACAGATGGTCGGCATGCTCGTGCGTATAGAGCACGGCATGCACGAGGCCGATCCGCTCACGCAGCAACTGAAAGCGCACGTCGGGCGTGGTGTCGACGAGCAAGGTTCCTTCCGGCAGGCCGATCGCCAAGCTGCAGCGCGTGCGGTTGTTGCGCAGATGGGGACTCTGGCAGACATCGCAGCCGCAGCCGATTGTGGGCACGCCCACGCTGGTACCCGTCCCCAAAAATAGCAGCTTTCCTTGCAAATCAGTCGGATTGCTGAGCGGCGTAAGGGGCATGCGATCCTAAATCGTTTGTAGGGAACGCCCTCTGTGGCGTTCCGTGGTAAACGCGGGAATGGGAACGCCGCAGAGGGCGTTCCCTAAAGTCACAACACCAGGGTTTACCGCGGCATTGCGAAGCTGCCGACCAGTATCGTGCTAACTCCCGTTGTCGACAAGGCTTAACACGGCTCGCCCCCCTCCGAACCGTTCTTGACCCCTCTCGCAAAACGCTATAAATTAAAGCCACGGAAAATCTTGCGCACACGGAAGGGTCCGACGAGGCGAGCCGAGTTTGGTCATAAGGCCAAACCTACCAGGCTTTGCCGGCGTCCGCATCTCGCACCCCAAGTCCGGTGCATTCTTAAGTCCCTCGGTTTGAAGTTTCCCCCCATGCAACAGGTTCTCAGTGCGGTCGGCGACATCGCAGGCAGTGTTTTCGGCGGGTTCGGGCGTTCGCTCGAACGATCGCTGACGGCCTTGTTCGGTTCGTCGAACGCTCGTTATATCAAGAAGTTACAGCCGAAAGTCGCGGCCATAAACGCCCTGGAGTCCAAGTACCAGGGAATGACCGACGAGGAGCTACGCCAGCAGACGGTGCGCTTCCGCGAACGGCTGGCCGCGGGCCAAACGGTCGACGACATCATGACCGAAGCTTTCGCCGTCTGCCGCGAGGCTAGCCGGCGATTCATCGGCTTGCGCCATTACGACGTGCAACTCATCGGCGGCATGGTTCTGCACAGCGGCGCCATCGCCGAAATGGCGACGGGCGAAGGCAAGACGCTGGTCGCGACGCTGCCGGCATACCTTAATGCGCTGGAAGGCAAAGGTTGCCACGTCGTCACGGTGAACAGCTATCTGGCCCGACGCGATATGGAATGGATGGGGCCGGTGTACATGGGGCTGGGGCTGACGGTCGGCGCCATTTACAGCGACATGGATCCGCAAGAGCGCCAGCGCGCCTACGTCTGCGACATCACATACGGCACGAACAACGAATTCGGCTTCGACTACTTGCGCGATCACATGAAGCCGGCTGCGCACGGCGACAAGCGTTTCCCGCCGAACGAGCAACAGGTTCAGCGGCCGCTCCATTACGCGATCATCGACGAAGTGGACAACATTCTCGTCGACGAAGCGCGCACGCCGCTTATTATTTCCGGCCCCGCGCACGACGATGTCGAACGCTACACGAAGGCCGACAAGATCGCGAAACAATTGCAGCGTGATATCCACTTCGAAGTGAAAGAGAAGGAGCACTCGGCGCACCTTACCGAAGAAGGCATTCGCGAAGCCGAGAAGTTGGCCGGAGTCGAGAGCTTCTACACGGCCGGCAACATGGACTGGCCCCACCTGATTGATAACTCGCTCAAGGCGTACCACCTCTACAAGCGCGACGTGAACTACGTCGTGCAAGACGGCGAAGTCATCATCGTCGACGAGTTCACCGGTCGCTTGATGCAAGGGCGACAATGGAGCGACGGCTTGCATCAGGCCGTGGAAGCCAAAGAAGGGGTGAAGGTGAAGAAGGAAACGCAGACGTACGCCACCGTGACGCTGCAAAACTTCTTCAAGATGTACAAAAAGATCAGCGGTATGACCGGTACCGCCATGACCGAAGCCACGGAGCTTTGGAAAATCTACAAGCTCGACGTCGTGGCGATTCCGACGAATCGCCAGGCGCAGCGGATCAATCATCCCGACGTGATCTATCGCACCGAGAAGGAAAAGTTCGACGCGATCTGCGACGAAATCGAAGCCCTGAATCGTTGGGATCAGCTCACGCTCGTCGCCGAAGGAAAGCAACTGCTCGGCACGATCATTCGCGAAGAAGCAAACGGCGACATCGTGTTCCAAGAGCAAGAGTCGAAGGATAAGACGACCTACGCCGCCGCGCAAGTAAAAAGCGTGCGCCGCAAGGGGCGGCCGATTCTCGTCGGCACGGTGAGTATCGAAAAGAGCGAACGCCTGAGCGGGATGCTTTCGCGCCGCGGCGTGAAGCATGAAGTGCTGAACGCCAAGCACCATCAACGCGAAGCGGAAATCATCTCGCAAGCCGGGCGGTTTAATGCCGTGACCATCGCCACGAACATGGCCGGCCGCGGTACGGATATCATCCTCGGCGGCAATCCGGAAACGATGGCTTGGGCTATTCTGCAAAACAAGTACGAAACGCGTCTCGACGTGCCGCAAGAAGAGTGGACGGCGCTTGTCGCCGAGATCGAAGCGCGCGAAAAGATGAAGCCCGAGGGGGAATTGGTGCGCTCGCTCGGCGGCCTGCACGTGATCGGCACGGAGCGGCACGAAGCCCGCCGCATCGATTTGCAGCTCCGCGGCCGTTGCGGTCGGCAAGGGGATCCCGGTTCGTCGCGCTTCTTCCTCTCTTTGGAAGACGACCTGATGCGCGTCTTCGCCGGCGAATGGGTGAAGAACGTTCTGACGCGGCTCGGCATGCAAGACGGCGAGGCGATCGAGAGCCGGATGGTGTCGCGGCGCATCGAGGGGGCGCAGAAGAAGGTGGAAGAGCGCAACTTCGACGTCCGCAAAAACCTGCTCGAATACGACGAAGTGATGGACGAGCAACGGAAGCGAGTTTACGGTTTCCGCCAACAACTGCTCGACGGCGTGAACTGCAAGTACGTCATCCTCGACATGATCAAGAAGATCGTCGACCTCCGGCTCGACGAGATGCTCGACACGGATTACGGCACCAGCACCTACGCGAAGTGGGCCGGGCACATTCTCGGCATTGAGCTGCAGCCGAAAGACTTCCGCGGTCTCGACGGCGCCCAGGCCGAGCGTCTGGCGCGCGACGAAGCGCAGCGGCAAATCGAGACCCAGCTCTACGACGCTATCGAAGAAAATCTGCCCGAGGGGGAAGACGAGACCGAGTGGAACTGGGAAGCGCTCGCGAAGTTTATCGACGCCCGCTGGGGCCTGAGCCTCCGCGATCGCGACTTGAAGAAGGCGGGCCGTGCCGAAGTCGGCGAGTTGATCATCGGGAAGGTGACCGAAGCGATCGAGCACCAAGACTTGACAGAAGGGGCGAAGTTCCTCGAGCCCGGTTTCCCGCTGCAATCGGTTTGTGCCTGGATGCGGCAGAAGTTCTCGATCGAGCTCACGCCCGACGAATTGCGCGGTTTGGATACGCCGACGGTCAAGAAGCTCATTTTGGAGCGGGTCGTTGCGGCGTACCAAGAGAAGGAAGCCGAGTATCCGGTGCTGGCCGGGCTCATGCACTTCTCGCGCGGCGCTCCCGGCGGCGATCCTGCTCAACGGCACATCGATCGCGAAGGAGTCGTCGCGTGGGCGCGCGAACGGTTCGAAGTCGAGCTGCAGCTGGAAGACCTGAAGAACAAACAACGGGACGAGATTCGCGATACGCTCGTCGACAGCAGCCGCAAGTTTCAATCGCAAGCCGATGCGGCTTTGGCGGACGCTAAGAAGCGCATTGAGAAGCTGTTCGATGCGGCCCACGATCCGAATGCGACGGCCGGAGAAGCCGCCGGCTCGGGCGATGCGCTCTCGTCGCTCGTGGCTTGGTTGCACAAGGATTTACAAAGCGAATTGACGCAAGAAGACCTCGCCGTGCTCACGCGCGAGCCGTTCGAACGTCGCGTGACCGGCGCCGTCGAAGACTTCTATCGTCCCGAAATCCGCGGCATGGAGCGCCGATTGGTGCTCTTCGTGCTCGACGCCGCTTGGAAGGATCACCTGCTGGCGATGGACCATTTGCGATCGAGCGTCGGCATGCGCGGCGTCGCCCAGATGGACCCCAAGGTCGAGTATCGTCGCGAAGGGATGCGGACGTTTGAAACCATGTGGGACAATATCGGCGACCAAGTTACCGACATGGTCTTCCGCGTCGAGCAATTGAACGAAGATTTCATCGGGTCGACCTGGGTCGACAGCCGCGCCGTGCACGAATCGCCGGCGGCGGGCTTGATCGAAGGAGACCAGCAGTCCGCGGTCGCCGCTTCGGAAAACGGTGCACCGGTCGAGCCGATCCGCAACCATGGACCGACCGTCGGCCGCAACGACCCCTGCCCTTGCGGGAGCGGGAAGAAGTACAAGCAGTGTTGTTTGCGGAAAGATAGCGCCGCTTAGGAAATTATGAATTGAGAGTTATGAATTATGAACGTCTGGCAATACATCGTCGTTTCATAACTCGCAATTCATAACTCATATCTTCCCCGGGAACGGATTCCCGTATGCCGTATCTGCTCAATGTGTTGTACGTGCTGCTCCTCGCGGCGGCCTCGCCGTGGCTGCTGTGGGCGGCTGTGCGCAAGGGGAAGTATCGCGCAGGTTTTCGCGAGAAATTCTTCGGGCTCGTGCCGCGGCGGGAAGGTGCGGAACCTTGCGTCTGGCTGCATGCCGTGAGCGTCGGCGAGGTGAATTTGCTCGGCGTGATCATGCGCGAGCTGCGTGAGCGTCGGCCGGGGTGGAAAGTCGTGGTGTCGTCGACCACGCACACCGGGCTGGAATTGGCTCGCAAAAAATATCCCGACGTTACGACGTTTTACTGTCCGCTCGATTTCAGCTGGGCCGTGCGCGCCGCCGTACGGCGCGTGCGCCCGAGCTTACTGGTGTTGGCCGAACTGGAACTCTGGCCGAACCTCATCGGGGCGGCTCGAGAAGCGCAGGTCCCGGTCGCGGTCGTCAATGGTCGCTTGAGCGAGCGGAGCTTTCGCGGGTATCGCCGGCTGCGGCCGTTTATGCGCCGCTTGTTGAATCGACTATCGCTCATTGCCGTGCAGAACGACGAGTACCGCGATCGATTTGCGGAGCTTGGTGCGGATGCGGCTCGACTGGTGACGACCGGATCATTGAAGTTTGACGGGGCCGTGGGCGATCGCCGGAATGCTGCGACCCAGCGTCTCGCGCAGCTCGCGGGCTTCGACACGGACGACGTCGTCTTCTTGGCCGGCAGTACGCAAGAAGGGGAAGAAGACGCGGCGCTCGATGCCTACCGAGCACTGAGCGGCGAGTTTCCTCGATTACGGCTTGTGCTCGTGCCTCGACATGTGGATCGCTTCGACGAGGTTGCCCGAATGCTCGAGCGGTCCGGCGTGCCGTTTGTGCGGCGTAGTGCGCTCGCTTCTAGCGAGCGGAACCCGCGCGTGCTGTTGGTCGACGCCGTCGGCGAGCTTGGCGCTTGGTGGGGAACGGCGCAAATTGCCTTTGTCGGCGGGAGTTTCGGCAATCGGGGCGGGCAAAACATGCTGGAGCCCGCCGCTTATGGCGCGGCCGTGTCGTTTGGTCCAAACACGTGGAACTTCCGCGAAATCGCCGGAGCCCTAGTCGCCGCGGGAGGGGCCGTCGTGCTGCCCGACGCGGACGCGCTGGCCCCGTTCGTCCGTCGCTGTCTGGTCGATCGGCCGTATGCCGACGAGTTGGGTTGTCAGGCTCGGAGCCTGGTTGCCGCGAACCTAGGGGCGACGGCGCGGACCGTCGATCTACTGCTCCCGTTGGTCGAAACGGTCCTGACCGGCGGTGGTACCGCCGCGAGCGCGAAACGGCCCCAAGCGCGAGCCGCATAAACCGCTCACAATAAATTTCTCGGCCGAGTGCAAGAACCATCGGGCGGTCGGCAACGTAGCCGCTAGGGTCGGGCTACCCCGTTGGCAACCCGTGCTCCGGCACCTATCATAGGGCCGCGACAAGCGGTTTTCCGCCGAAAGTTACTTTCAAAGTTACTTTCGGCCGTTACGTAAACCGCCCGGGCGCGCGGTCGTTTACCGATTGCGATGAACCCGACCGCCCGTGTTTTCGATCTCCCTTCGCGAGCTTCGCGCCGCTGCCGGCCGGGGTTCGTCAATCAGGAGCAGATGCTACGACTATGAGTAATGCAGCCGTGCCGGCCTCGGATCGTCCCGTGATGATCGAGGCCCAAAAGCTCTCTAAATTTTACGGCCATTTCGCCGCCTGTCGCGATGTGAGCTTTCAGATTCGCCGCGGCGAGGTCTGTGCGTTTCTTGGCCCCAACGGCGCCGGCAAAAGCACGACGATGAAATTGCTCACCGGCTATCTCGCGCCGTCGACCGGTCGGGCGCGCATCGCCGGCCACGACATGGCTACGGAGCGACTCGCCGGAGCGACGAAGCTCGGCTACCTGCCGGAAAACGGCCCGCTCTACCCGGACATGACGCCGCGCAAGCTGTTGGAGTTCTTTGCCGACGCGCGCGCACTTAAGGGCGACCTGAAGGCCCGGCGCATCGAGCAAGTGATCGACACCTGCCGGCTGCGGACGGTGATCGGTAAGCCGATCGCCAAGCTCTCCAAAGGTTTTCGTCAACGCGTCGGCATGGCCCAGGCGCTGTTGCACGACCCGGAAGTGCTCATTCTCGACGAACCGACGGCGGGCTTGGACCCGAACCAGATTCGCGAAGTGCGCGACATGATTCGCCGTCTCGGCGAGAATAAGACGATCCTGCTTTCGACCCACATCATGCAGGAAGTCGAAGCGATGTGTTCGCGCGTCGTCTTTATCAACGAAGGGCAAGTTCGCTATGACGGCACGCCCGAAGGCCTGCGAGCCGAGGGCCGTTCGCTCGACGAGAAGTTCCACGAGTTGTCGGCCGTGTAGCGGCGCCGCCGTCGGCAAGCTGCGGGGCTTCGCATCGCTCGCGGCCGATTGATTTCCGTTTCTTCGCATCTCGAAGCATTCACGCAGAATTTCCAGCTATGAATACCGGTGTTCTTTCCGCGATCTTCAAACGCAACTTCACGAGCTACTTTCTCAACCCGACCGGCTACGTATTTATTTGCGTATTCGTGCTGTTGAGTTCGTTGGCGGCCTTTTGGCCAAGTGAGTTCTTCACGGCCAACCTCGCGAATCTGGATCAGCTCAATCGGTACTTCCCGTTGATCATGTTGATCTTCATCCCGGCGATCACCATGAGCATTTGGGCGGAAGAGCGTCGCCAAGGTACGGATGAGCTGCTGCTCACAATTCCGGCGACCGATTTCGACGTCGTGATGGGCAAGTATCTCGCGGCGGTGGCGATCTACGTCGTGGCCCTGCTCTTCTCTATTACGTGCAATTTCACGCTCCTCAGTTACTTGGGGCATCCCGACATCGGGCTCTTCGCCTCGACGTATTTCGGATATCTGCTTTGCGGCTTGGCGATGCTTTCGATCGGCATGGTCGCGTCTTTCCTTACCAGCAACATCACCGTCGGCTTCGTGCTCGGCACGCTGTTCAACGCGATTCCGGTGAGCCTGGAATACGCCGAAGCGGTGTTCGACCCCGCTCTGGCGCTGAAGATCAAGGCCTACGGCATCGCCGAACAATTGCGTGATTTCTCTCAGGGGATCGTCAGCTTCTCGGGCGTCGCCTATTTCCTGTTGATCGTCGTCGTGATGTTGTACGTCGCCATGGTGCTGATCGGCCGACGCCATTGGCTCGGCGGCCGCGACGGCACCAGTCTGGGCCCGCACTTCCTGATTCGCACCTTGGCGCTCGGGGCCACGGCCGTGGGCATCGTGCTCCTGGCACAGCAATTCCCGGTGCGGGCCGATCTCACGAGCGAAGGCCTCAGCACGCTTTCCCCGTCGACGGTGAAACTGCTCAAGGAACTCGACCAGAAGAAGCCGGTGCATATCGAGGCTTTCATCAGCCCGGTCGTGCCCGACGAATACGTTCCGGTACGGCTCGACCTGATCAACCGCCTGCGCGAGCTCAAGGCTCAGGGCGGAGCCAACGTCACATTGCGGATCAACGACACCGAACCGTTTTCCGAACAATCCGACCGCGCCGAAAAGCTCTACGGCATCACCGGCCAGCAACGGCAGTTTCGCATCCGCGGACAGTTCTCGCTCGAAACCATTTTCATGGGCGTGGCGATCACCTCGGGCCTCGACAAGATCGTGATCCCGTTCGTCGAAACGTTCACGCCGATCGAGTACGAACTCACCCGTTCGATCGCCACTCTCAACGGCAACGTAAAGAAACGGCTCGGCGTGTTTATCGCCGATCGCACGCTCTTTCAAGAATCGAACGACCAAGGTCAGCCGAGCGACCCGAAGATTCTCGAAGAACTCGGCAAGCAGTATGAAATCATCGACGTCGACACCGAAAAGGCGGTGCCGGACAATATTGACGTCCTGATGGTGATCCAGCCTTCGATTTGCCGGCCGAATCAAATTGATCAATTGCTGGGGGCCGTCAAGCGCGGCACGCCGACGATTATTTTTGAAGATCCGTTGACGATCGACTTCCAACGCATCTTGCAGCGCGAAGAGCAGCTCTCCGGCGGCATGCCGTTTATGCAAGAGGGAGAAGTCGGCAAGCTTTGGAACTTGCTGGGGGTGAATTTCGACACGCGCGAGATCGTGGCGCACGAATACAACCCCATTTCGCACGTGCAACGTTTCCCGGCGGGCTTTGTGTTCGTCGGTAACGGCGTGCTCGGCAAGAATTCCGCCGGAGCGAGCTTGTTCGACGAAACCGATCCCATCTCCTCCGGCATGAAAGACATCGTGTTCTTTTATCCCGGGGCCGTCGCGAAGAAGGATGACGTAAAGTTGAAGTTCACGCCGCTCGTGCGAACGTCGGCCGCTTCGGGACGTTTGAATCGTAGCGACGTGCTGCAAGCCGACATGTTCGGCATGCGGCTCAACAACGATGCGTTGGCGCAGCGAACGGATGTCGAATACGTGCTGGCGGCTCGTATCCAAGGTCCCGCCCCGGCCGAACCGGATCCGAAGCTGAAGATGCTCGCCGACGAAGCTCCCGGCGCCGCGGCTCCGACCACCTCGGCGACCGCTCCGAAGAATGAAGCCGCTCCGGTGACCGTCGTGAATCCGTACGCCCTGCCCGCGGCAAGCGCGACGGCCGCACCTTCGGCAACCGGCGCACCGCTCGCAACAGCACCCTCCGCGACGGGCTCTGCCGCGCCGACGGCCTCGGCCACCGGCACCTCTCCGGCGAAGGCCGCCAAGCCGCGTGAGATGAACGTCGTGATCGTCACCGATCTCGACATCATGGGCTCGCGACTGTTCACACTCCGCAATATGCGTCAGGCGGGCGTCGATAAGCCTCGCAACTTTGACGACGTGACGTTTGTGCTCAATGCCCTCGACTCGCTCTCGGGCGACGAGCGCTTTATCGACGTTCGCAAGCGTCGGCCGGAGCATCGCACGTTGTCGACGCTTGAGCAAATCACGGCGAAATCGACGGACCAGCTGCAGCAACAGATTGATCACTACAAGAAGCAAAGCGACGACGACTACGCCAAGGCCAGCGATCGGTTTAACGAAGAATTGGAAAAACTCCGCAGCAACACGACTTTGAAATTGATCGACAAGCAAAGCCGACTGGCGATTTTCGAGAAGGATATGGCCCGACGTCTCGCCGCGACGCGACAGCAGTTGGATATCCGTTTCGAGAAGTCGCAGAAGGAAGAGATGCGCAAGCAAAGCGACGACATTCGCGACTACCAAGCGTTCTACAAGAAGGTCGCCGTGTTTATCCCGCCGATCTTTCCGTTGTTGATCGGCGTGATCGTCTACTTCAGCCGGCGTGCCGGCGAGCAAGAAGGGGTTGATCGCTCGCGTCTGAATTAAATCCTCATGTTTACCCAACGGTGCGTCGCGGGCTTTCGGCGGAGTTCGTCGAGCGCTGCCCCGGCGACGCCGAGCAAGTTTCAGAATCCATTGCATTTCGGAATTGAGCACGATGAACGAGAACTCGAAGACGTTGGCGTTTGTGGGAGCCGCCGTGGTGTTGTTGGGGCTCGGCGTTTGGGCCAGCATTCCCACGCCCGACCCGGACGTTACCGGGATCGATATCGGCAAGGAGTTCTTTCCCGAGTTTACCGATCCGCTGAAGGTTTCTTCGGCATCGATCGTCGATCTCGATGCCGAGTCGGACGTGAAGCATGATCTGAAAGTAGTGCGCAACGACGGCCAATGGGAACTGAACCCCGGCAAGCAAGGTTATCCGCAGGTTTCGACCGACCGCTTGGCCGACGTCGTGAAGGCCGTGATCGGCGTGAAGAAGCTCGCCATCGTGACCGACAATCCGGAACTCCATCGCCAATACGCGGTGGTCGACCCGACCAACGAAGCGGAACTAAAGACGGGCACCGACGGCGTCGGCAAGCGCGTCACGCTGAAAGACGAAGGGGGCACGACGCTCGTCGATCTCATCCTCGGTAAGGCCGACGAGAAGAACGCCAAAATCGTATTTGTCCGCAAGCCCGGTCAGGCGCGCGTTTATAGCACCGAGCTGGATGCCGAGCGGTTGTCGCCGAATTTCTCCGATTGGGCGGTCGGCGACCTGCTGCAAACGAAGGATCGTCAGTTGGAAACGGTGCGCGTGCTCGACTACGGCATCGACAAGAAGAACGTGCGGCAGGCAATGCCCGGCCAAGGGGGCATGGTGATGATGAGCCAGCGCACGGTGCTGGTCGAACGCGCGAAGGCCGACTTCGAACGTAAGGACGGCAAATGGGCGATCGGGCATTTGGAACTGTTCGACGCGGCGAAGAACGCCTACGTCGAACGGAAAGCCGCCGCCGATGAAGAAATCGAAATCACGAAGCTCGACGACCTGCAACGCGCTCTGACCGATCTCAAGATCGTTGACGCCGTGCGCAAGCCGAAGGTGCTCGCCGCCGACCTGCAACTCGACAAGATCTTCTTAGACAATCCCGCTTCGCCGGTTTGGAAGGATGAAGAGTCGTTTGAAGAATTGCAGGCCGCCGGGTTTCGCTTGAATCCGAAAGGCGACAAGGAGTTTGAGATCGTCAGCCACGACGGCGACATGATGGTCGGCTTCGCCAACGGGATTCGCTACCACCTGCGCTTCGGCGATATCACCGGCAAGGGACGCGCGGTGGGCGCCGAAGAAGGAAAGCCTGGAGCCGACAAGCCTGCCGAACCGGCGGCGGAAGCGGCCGGCGACGGCGCGGCGGAAGGTTCGAACACGGCGCCGAATCGCTATCTGATGGTCATGGCGACGTTTGATGAATCGCTCGTACCGAAGCCGGAGCTGACGAAGATCCCGGAACCGGCCAAGCCGGCCGATGCTAAGCCTGCCGAAACAAAGCCGGCAGAAAAGAAGGAACCGGCGGCGAAGGAAGCCGACAAGAAAGACGCCGACAAGAAAGACGCCGAGAAAAAGGAACCGGAAAAGAAAGAGCCTGCCACGACGCCGGAGCCCGCCAAGAGCGAACCGGTGAAGCCTGAGACGAAGAGCGATGCGAAGCCCGCAGCATCGAACGATGCCGGCGGTTCGTGCGGCGACGTGAACGAAGAAGATCAACTCGCACAAGCCGAGGCTCCAAAGCCTGCCGATAAGCCCGCGGACGCGAAGCAGGACGAGGCTCCGGCTGCCGAAGCGAAGGCCGTCGACAAGCCCGCGGCCGAAACCAAGGCCGATGCGCCGAAGGCGGAAGTCGCGAAGCCCGCGGAAGAGAAGAAGGCCGGCGATAAGCAGACGGAGACCGCGCCGGATGCGAAGGCCGCTGCGGCGCCGCCGGCGGAGCCTACGGTGGTCGAACCGCCGATGACGCCGGAAGAACGGAAACGCATCGAAGCTGAGAACAAGAAGAAGCAAGAAAAGTACGAAGCCGACATCAAGGCCGGCCGCGAGAAGGCCAAAGAGTTGAATACGCAGTACGCCGCTTGGTTCTACGTGGTGAGCGACGCGACGTTCCGCGCCATCCACCTGGAACCTGCAAGCTTGCTCAAAAAGAAAGCCCCTGCCGGCGAAGCCGCCGCGCCTGCCGCAGGTATTCCCGGTTTGCCGGGCATGCCGCCGGGCGGATTGATGCCGCAAATGCCGAAGTAAACGGCTTGGCGCAGGCGGGCGCGACTTGTGGCTGAGTTCCGCAGAATTATAATGCGGTCTCGTGTCGTCTTGAGAATCTCGATCTTTACAGAGGTGCCGGCGTGGCTGATCGCAAGTATTTGTTCACGAGTGAGTCCGTCAGCAAAGGCCATCCGGATAAATTGGCCGACGCAATTTCCGACGGCGTGCTCGATGCATTGTTGGCCCAAGACCCGATGAGCCGCGTCGCTTGCGAAACGCTCGTCACGACCGACTTCTGCTGCGTCGCCGGCGAGATCACCACCACGGCCAAGGTGGATTTCGAGAAGGTTGTGCGTCAGGTAATCCGCAAAGTCGGCTATACGCACGACGACATCGGCTTTAATGCTGATACCTGCGAGTTGCAGATTCGTCTGCACAGCCAAAGTCCCGACATTGCCCAAGGGGTGAACGACGATCAAGCGGCCGGTAAGGACATCGGCGCGGGCGACCAAGGTTTGATGTTCGGCTACGCGTGCAACGACACGCCGGAACTGATGCCGCTGCCGATCGCCTTGTCGCACCGCATCACCAACGCTTTGACCGCGGCCCGCGAAAATAACGACGTCTCCTGGCTCCGGCCCGACAGCAAGAGCCAAGTCACCGTCGAGTACGAAGGGTTCAAGCCGGTTCGGATCGATACCGTCGTGGTCTCGACGCAGCACGACGAAACCGTGACGCACGCACAGATCAAAGATTACGTGATCAATAAGATCATCAAGCCGTTGCTGCCGGCCGACTTGGCGACGAGCGAAATCAAGTACCACATCAACCCGACGGGCAACTTCGTCGTCGGCGGTCCGCACGGCGACTCCGGCCTGACCGGCCGTAAGATCATCGTCGACACCTACGGCGGCTGGGGGCGTCACGGCGGCGGCGCGTTCAGCGGCAAGGATCCGACCAAGGTCGACCGCAGTGCGGCCTATATGGCTCGCCACGTCGCGAAGAACATCGTCGCGGCCGAACTCGCCGATCGTTGCGAAGTGCAGTTGGCCTACGCCATCGGCGTCGCCGAACCGGTCAGCGTCTACGTCGATACGCAAGGCACCGGCAAGGTCGATGACGATCGCCTCTGCGAAGTCGTTCGCAAGCTGTTTAAGCTGAGCCCGCGCGGCATTATCGAGTACCTCAACTTGCGTCGTCCGATTTACAGTCCGACGGCGGCGGGCGGACACTTCGGCCGCAGCGAAACGTCGTTCTCGTGGGAAGACACCAGCCGAGCCGCCGAACTCGCGGAAGCGGCAGGCTTGGTCGGCGCGGCGAAGTAGTCGGCTTGCCGTCGAAGTACGTAGTCAACGAACGCAGTCGGGTCATGAACATGCAGACCGAACTGCTTTTATCAACGAGCGGGCATCGTCGGATTTCGGCGATGCCCGCTTCTTTTGCGCGCAACGCGGCCGCGGGCGGATTGGTGCTGTTGAGCGGCGTCGCAGTGCTGTTGGCGTGGCGCCGTTTGGCCGGCGGGATGCAGCGTCCGCTCGACTTGGCCTCGGCATCTTCGGCAGCGCTGTTCGTCGCCCTTTGTGTCGCGGCGGCTTTTAGCTTGCAGCGCATTGCGCCGCGTCGCGGCCTGTGGTTGTGGACGATGTCGGTCGTTGCAGCGGCCTCGCTTACGTTGCCGGGCATGTCGCTCGTCGTAGGTGTGGTGCTTTGGCTTCCGACGGTCGTTTGCACGACAATCGCCGTGATAGCACTATCGCGCACCACGAAACCGACGACGAAGCGATCCCTTCGAACCGTCGCCGATCGGGCGTCGTTCCGGCTTGATGAGCGTACGAGCTCCATCACGCGTCGATTTGTTGACGACGCGGGCCGCGATTGTTTGGAGGCCGCGCTACAAGCTCGGTTTGCGGCGGGTTCCCGAGCAACGGTGCTGCACCTGGCGTTCTCGCCCCCCTTTGCGGAAACGCCCGAGGTGAGCTGGTCGGTGAAGACTCCGCCCGGCGGCGACGTGACAAACGACGAATCCGCACAGGTGCGCGCCACCATGGTGCTTCCGTACGGCGTTCGCTTGGAACTCAAACTACCCGCCGCACCTTCGACGGAGCGGGCCCTCGCGTTACAATTGAACGTCGTGGAACGCGCGCCGCGGAAGTCTTAGTCCCGTTGCGGCAATCCGCGTTTGTTACGTTCGTACGCCCACGGCAGAACGATTGATGGCACGCTGGCCCCGCCGCACTTGGACGACCCTCTACACGTACGGCACGATCTTTATCGCGTTTCCGCTGCTCGCGTATGCGGCGTTGGCTTGGGTTCGCGGCTGGCCGCCGTTTTAAAGGCGGCCGCTCTCGCAAAGGCGTGATTCGCGGCGCGCCTCGCGCGACGCTAAGTGCAGGTCGAAGAAGCGTCGCAACCGGCGCAAGTATCGCTCGGAATCGCTCACCACGGCGCCGTTGTGTTTCGCTCCGGCCACGACGACGAGTTTCGCCGGCGCTTTGATCCGTTTTCGCAGCGCCCGAGCGGCTTCCACGGGAATCATCCGATCGCGCTCGCCGTGCATCATCAGCACGGGCGCCTGCACGCGCGAGGCAAACTGTTCGACGGGGACAAACTGAAAATGGTTGCGACGTCCCCAAACGACGCGCGCGGCGCCGAGAAACGCTTCAAAGACCCAGTCGGGAAGTATGCCGGTGAAGTACGGCGACCAAGGGTATGGGATGTAGATGTCGAGGTAGCGTTTGAAGAAATAAAGGTGCGTCAAGCGTGCGGCATACGCGCCGTCGGTGAAGAGGCAACGCACGCGCGAGTCTTCCGCGGCGACGCAAAGCGAAGCGCCCGCCCCGCGGCTAATCCCCAAGATGCCGATGCCGCGCGGATCTGCGTCGGCGCGCGCCATCAAGTGGTCGACTGCCGCGCGCGTGTCGCATAGTTCGTTGGGGGAGATCCAAGGAGACGGCAGTAAATTAGGTTGCGCGTCGCTCGTGCCGTGGTTGCGATAGTCGAATGTGAGCACATCGTACCCGGCGGCGACGAGGTCGCGCACGTAGGGGGTGGCGTTCCAACGGTCGCCGTTGAGCTCATGCGCAAAGAGAATCACGCCCCGTCGCGCACAAGCGGCCGTGTGCTTCAAGTAGGTGCCGCGCAGCATCAGGCCGTCCGACGTGCGAAACTCGCACTCGTCTCCCCCGGCGAGCGGCTTCGACTCATCGGCCACGAGCATCGGCGCTTCGCCGATGATGCGCAGAATCGTGGGGAAATAGCGGATCCAAACGTAGATCCAGAACACGACCCAAAATGCCGTGACGCCGACGAGCACCGTTACCCAGGGGAAACCGTCGGCGTTCGCATAGAGCGGTGAGGCGACAAGCATGCGGGGAGCGTAGACCATGCGAGAGGCGGACGCGAAGGCCGGCCCGCCAACGAGGGGCGACGGCAAGATTCTCGATTTTACGCCGGCCGCCGATTTTCGCCTACGGCTGAAAGCCGTTAGGCCCCGCGCTCCGCAAGCATGCGAAGGGCGGGGCCTAGGCGAATTCGTGAGCGGCGTCGCGGCCCGGACTACTTCACGCCGAACTTCAGGGCCGGGTTCGTGTGGTCGAAATCGGAGTCGTTCAGGTCGACGTGGAACGTCAGGTTCTTATACAGGTACGACTCTTCGAGGTGAGCCACTTCCGCCCCCTTCGGACCGCTCCAGCGATAATGTTCGCAGGCGATCGGGGCTCCCAGCGTTTCGTCAAAGAAAATCTGCACCTGCTTGAACTGCACGATCTCGCTCGGCTTCGCATGTTCGAAGGTAAACAGCGAGCACGGCCGACCGCTGATTTCGTGTCCGCGCGTCATCGCCACGTCTACGGCCGGGTCCTTCAGGCACTCTTCTTCCACCAGCGCCGCGAGGCGAGCCGTGAAGTTCCAGATGCCGATGTTCGTTACCGGCCGGCGGCTCACGGCCTTGGCCATGTCGTCGTCCGGAGCAATCTTCACCATCGGCACCAGCTTGCGTTTCCAGCCGGCCGGGCTGACGACCATCTTGCCGTCGTGTGCGCCGTCGAGCCAGAGAACTTGCTGCCCGGCGTCCGGCACTTGCCATTGCATGTAGATCGAGAGCGGCGTCTTGCGCACCTTCAGGTCCATGACGTTCAACGGCTGGAGCTTGTCGTTAATGCGCTCCTGCTTTTGAAACACGGCCGAGAGCGTCGAGACTTGCGCGAGCTTGACCTGAGCGTCGGAGAAGTACTTCCGGCAGAGCTCGATCGCTTCCTTGCCTTGTACCTTGTCGGACGAGAGCGAGACGTGACTGACCGCCGCTCCGACCGCGCCGGTTTCGGCGACGGGTTCGCCGCCCCAGTAGCCCCAGGCTCCGGCAGCTCCGACGGCCAAAGCCGCCGCCGCCTTTAGCCATGTGCGACGCGTTACTCCGACTCGTTGCCCGTTCCAAATCCCGTCCTGAGCCGGAACCGTCGCCATGTTCTCGTCCCCTACTTCTTTTCCCGTGTCGCGCCGCTCTTTTCATTTCGGCCCGTCGGCAAGCTCGTTATCACCAAAACCGTCTGACACCGGACAGCCCGCAGCCTAGGTATTGTCTGCCGGCATCGTCTGCACCGGCGACCGCGAACGGTCGGTCAGGATGTCGTGCCGCTCCGGGGCGTGAGCCGCTGCGTGGCGCGAGGATTTGTCGGAGGCTCAGGGTCGGAAATTAGTTGCACCCGGGCCCGCGGCAGCGAGAATAGGGCCAAATTCCTTGGGCCCGAGAAGAACCCATGTCGCCGCTGGTATTTCGCCGCTGTCTTTTAGCCTCGGCCATACTGTTCGCCGGTTGGCGACTATGGTCGGGCGGCGATCAAGCAACGACGACTGCGGTACCGGCCGCGACGCCCGACCCTGCGGTACACCTCGTCGAAACCCCCGCTATCGCACGGCAGCGGTAGTTGTCGTGCTGCCCTTCGTCCGCTGCCCATACCGTCTGTAGGAACGCCCTCCGTGGCATTCCGCAATTCGCAATCGATCGCCCGGACACGTCGCCTGACGGCTCGACGCTCGCCGGAACGCCACAGAGGGCGTTTCCTACAGACCGGAATCATGCTCATCGGCAACGTGCAAAAAAACGCCCCGACGCTCGTGAGAGCGTCGGGGCGTTGCAAATTCGTCTACCCATTACGCCGCATCGGCGGCGGCGTTATTTCACCGACAGCGTCAGCCGGCGGGCTCCCGCCGTCTTCACGAGGTCGATGTAGTCGAGCGTCACGTCCATCGCTTCGTCGAAGTAGTAGTCCTTCTTCACGACCGGGCGATCTTGCTCGTTCATTTCCTTTTCGATCTCGTTTTCGAGGTCCCCTTCTTCCTTGTCGGCGTTCACTTCGGCGAGGAACTTCTCCTCGTTCAGCGGCAAGGTTTTCCGGTTCTTCTGCTCGTGATATCGGGCCACACGATTGCGTACCTTGTCGAACTCGCTCGAGGCGGTCGTTCGCTTGGCCGACGCGGCCCGCAATTGTTCCACGAGTCCGGGGCTCACAAAGTCGTTCCGCGCGTAGGTTGCGGCCTGAATATGGTCGAACGGCAACGCGAAATCGAGATCAGCCTCGCCGACTTCCAATTCCGCCGTGAGCGACGGCAGGATCACGTCCGACCGAACCCCTTGGTTTTGGGTGCTATCGCCGTTGGGGCGGTAAAACTGCTGCATGGTGAGCTTTAAAGCGCCCAGTTCCGGAGCGTTCGGCACTTGGAAGATCTGCCGGCCCAAGTCGAGCAGGCTTTGCACCGTTCCCTTACCGTGCGTTTGCGGGTCGCCGACGATGATGCCGCGGTTGTAGTCTTGGATGGCGCCGGCGAAGATTTCGCTCGCGCTGGCGCTAAACTTATTGCAGAGCACCACGAGCGGACCGTCCCAGGCCACACCCTTGTCGACGTCGTTATACGGCTGACGTTGATCGTCTTTGTCCTTCACCTGCACGACGCACCCTTCGTCGATGAAGAGCCCGGTCAGATTGATCGCTTCGGTCAGCGAACCACCGCCGTTGAAGCGTAGGTCCATCACCACGGCGTCGACCTTTTCCTTGCGGAAGTTCGCGAGAATCGCCTCGACGTCGCGGGTCGTGCTCTTGTAGTTGGGTAGTCCGAGACGGGCTCCCTCCATGTCCATGTAGAAGCTCGGCAGCGAAATAAAGCCGATCTTGTGCGTCTTGCCGTTGCGTTCTTCCGTAATCACTTCACTACGGGCTTCGGCCTCTTTCAGCTCGATTTGGGCCCGTGTGATGTTATAGATTTGCTTTTCGCTCGTGCCGTAAGGAATGACCTCCAAACGGACGATCGTCCCCTTTTTGCCGCGAATTTGATCGACGACTTCGTTCAGGCTCTGATCGCCGACGTCGCGGATCGGGCCGCTTTCCCCTTGGCCCACACCGACCACGCGGTCCTTCTTCTTCAGACGGCCGTCCTTATCGGCGGCTCCGCCCGGAATCACCTTATGCACGACGGTGTAGCCGTCGTCGTATTGGAGCTGGGCGCCGATGCCTTGTAGATTCAACCGCATCTGAATCTCGAAGTTCTCCTTTGTCGAGGGCGACATGTAGGTCGAATGCGGATCGTACGACGTGGTCATCGCCGTGAGATACCATTCGAGCAGTTCGTCTTGCTTGAGCTGGCCCATCCGCTTCTGCAAGCCGTGATAGCGTCGGCTCAGCTTGTCGCGGGCTTCTTGGCCTTCGAGCTTCTCCGTGGCCTTAAGCACAAGCAGGTCGTACTTGATCTTCTTCCGCCAAAGGTCCTTGGCTTCTGCTTCGTCTTTGGCGTACTTGGCCGTATCAGGATCGCGGACGATATCTTCGTCGACCGTGAAATCGAAGGGCATCGTCAGCAGCTGATCGACCCAAGTAATCCGTTCGTTAAGACGCTTCTGATAAACGTTGAACACTTGGAACGCGAATTCCGTGTTGCCGCGACGAATGAGATCGTCGAGGTCGTGTTCCTGGACGTCGAAGCTGTCGACGTCGCTCTGGTAGAAGTAAACCTTTTGAACGTCGAGCGTCTTCAAGAAATTGGAGAGCGTGCGCTCGGCGATTTCGTCGTTTAGTTCGTGGCGGGAGATATGCCCCTCGCGCATGTAGCGCGTGACGGCCAGCGTAATCTGCCGGTCCTGCACGGTCGGGCCGGTAAGCTCGGCTCGCACCATGCCGATGCCCAGCGATAGCGGAAGGGCGATAAGCCCGAAAGCGGCAAACATCCGTAGCCGAGGCAGGCTCAATCCTCGAAGCGTCATATCAATTCCTTTGCGACGATGCCCAACTGACCGAGCCTGCAGGCGAGCGAGCGCCGGCTCGGTGCGCGTAACCGTCGTTTATGCAACGACTTAGTTTGGAATGCTATCCCGCCGCACACGCTGCTGCAAGATCAGCCCGATAACAACTGCGAAAGCGGGATTCCGCCAGAAATAAACGTTGCCGCATGCGGGCACTTTATTGCGGACGCGGCGCTAGAATTCGCAGGTTTCCGCCAAGCTCGCAGCTAAGCATTCCACCAGCTCCGGCTCCGGCCCCAGGTGTCTTGTAATCGACCAGGTGATGTCGGGATGTCGGCGGGCAGCTTCGGCCGTGAGCGAGCCGACGCGGTCGAGCAACTCACCGGCGAACAGAAGATGCGGCTGCACGACGATGTGCCGCGCTCCCGACGCTGCCGACAGTTCGAGCGTCGGCTCGATCCGCGGCTCGGCCATGGCGGCGAACGCCGTGAGCGTTTGGAAGGCGGCGCCGTTCGCGGCGCGATGCGCGGAGAACTCGCGCATTTCGGCCGTGGCGGTGTCGTCGGTGCTCCCTCGGCCGACCATCACGTGCCCCGTCTCCGCGAGCTTAAACTGCCGGCCGGCCACGGCTTCGTCGAACCGACGCCGCGAGAGCGCGAGCAACTCCGGGCGGCAGCCGAGGTGCAGAGCCTGCCCCGCTACGCTCAGCCCGAATCGCGCCGCGGCCGCGGCCACGGCGTCCGGGATGTCGCGCTTGGCGTGCCCGGCGGCAAAGAGCAACACCGGCACGGTATAGAGCGTTTGCACCCCGTCGCCGGCCAAGCTCGCGACGGCGGCATCGATCCCCGGCTCGGCGAGCTCCAAGAACCCGGGCCGAACCGGCAGCGGCGCAAGTCGGGCTTGCAGCAGCGTCGCGAGCTTTAAAAACTCCGCAACGCCCGCCGAGTCGCGCGTACCGTGCCCTACCAAGAGGACGCCGATGCGCCGTTCGGCCGCTTGAGTCGTATTGAAAGGAACTTGAGCTGCGGATCGTTTGGACGACATGGTCGTATTGTAGATTCCGGGCCGGCCCCGGGGAGTCTACAATTGAGACGAAGTGGAAGTCCGCGGCCGGGCGGCACCGCTTCAGTTGGCGTCGTTACTCCCCCCTTTGGCCCGCACCCCCTGATTCCCTTTGGCGATGCCCGTAGTTTACAGCTATCTCACCGTGACGCTTGGTCGTGACATCGGCCAAAACTATGTGCTGGACCCGGAGATAGAGAATCGCATCGGCCGCGGGACGGAATGCACGATCCAACTCAACGATCCGCTCTGCTCGCGCGTGCATGCGATCGTGAAGAACGTCAACGGACGTTGGGAAGTGCGTGATCTGGAGAGTCGCAACGGCACGTTCGTCAACGATCGGAAGATCGACGATTCGACGCTCGGCGAAGGGCACTACCTGAAGCTCGGCTCCACCGAGTTTCAGTTTCATCAAAGCCGGATGCGACCGACGTTGCCGGGCGATCCGAACGTCGGCGTCACGCAATCGATCGTCGCTCGCTTCAAGATGGGAAGCAAAGAGTTCGACGCCGCCGATCTGGGAGCGATCCACTCCGTCGAGCAAACGCAAGACTTGCTCTTGTTGCATCAACTCAGCATCAAGCTCTTGTCGTGCAGCGATCCGCAACAATGTTTGCACTTCGCGCTCGAGCTCGTGCAAGGGCGCACGAAGGCTTCGGTCGTCGGCTTCTTGAGCGTCGGTGACGATCGCAACTTGCGACCGAAGATCGTGTTGCCCGACTACGCCCAGCAGCGCGTGAACCTGAGCGAAGACCTGATGCGGCTCGTGTGCGACGAAGGGCACGCGGTGTGGATCGCCAATCAAAAAAACGCCGAAGCGGAAAAGGCGACATCGCACTTCTCCGACGCCCAGTGCATTCCGCTTGTGAGCGGCAAGCGCGTACTCGGCGCGTTCCATCTTTACTTGGAAGACGGCCGGTTCCGGCAATCGCACTTCGATTTCGCCGTGTCGGCCGCCAACATCACGGCGCAAGCGCTCGCCCGGGCCTACCACGAAGAATCCCTCTCGACCGACAATCAACGGCTCAAGGAAATCTCCGGGTCGGACGAACTTGTGGGCGAGAGCCCGCCGATGCTCGATCTGAAGGCGCGCATCGCCCGCGTTGCGTCGGCCGGCGGTTGCGTGCTCATTCGGGGCGAAAGCGGCAGCGGTAAGGAACTCGTGGCCCGAGCCGTGCACAGACAGAGCGCGCGGGCCGATCGACCGATGCTCTCGATCAACTGCGCGGCAATCCCCGCCGACCTGATTGAAAGCCAGCTCTTCGGGCACCGCGCAGGTTCGTTCACCGGAGCCGATCGCGACCACGACGGCCTCTTCAAGCAGGCCGATATGGGGACGTTGTTCCTCGACGAAATCGGCGAACTCACGCCGGCCGGCCAAGCCAAACTGCTGCGCATTCTCGAAGGGCATCCGTTTCTGCCGGTCGGCGCCACGACGGAAGTGCAGGTCGACGTGCGGGTTATCGCCGCCACGAACCGCGACTTGGCGCTACTGGCGCGCGAGCGCAAGTTTCGTGAAGACCTGTACTATCGACTCAATGTTTTCGAACTACACGTGCCGCCGCTGCGCGAGCGGGGCAGTGACGTCGGTAGGTTGATCGACCACTTCCTCGATCACTTCGGCCGGGCGCATGGCCGGCCCGGCATTCGCTTGAGCGATGCGGCCCGCTCAAAGCTGCTCGGCTATGCCTGGCCGGGTAACGTGCGGCAGCTCCGCAATACGATCGATAGCGCCGTCGTCATGGCGGCGGGCCCGCGCATCGAAGCGGGCGACCTGATGCTGCAAGACGTCGGCGGTCAGGAACTCGACACGCTCGAAATCGAAGTGTGGGAGCGGAAGCTCATTCTCGAAGCGCTCAAGCGGACCGGCGGTAACGTGCCCGAAGCCGCTAAAATGCTCGGCATCGGCCGAGCCACGCTTTATCGTAAGCTTGAGCAATACGGCATCGAGCGCTAGGGCCCGTTTCTTTACCCGGCGTCTGCGCGACGTTACCATAGTCGTGTTCGCCTCCCGCCTTCCTGTTCCCGCCCGCGGAAACCTTCCATGAACCATCGCTCGCTCGTCGCGACGCTCGTCGCTTTATGCGTTGTTTTTTCTTCGGCCTCGGCGCAAGAGTGGACGCGCTTCCGCGGCCCCAACGGCACCGGCATTAGCGACGACGAAACCATCCCCGTGACCTGGGGCGAGAACGACTACGCCTGGAAGGTCGAACTCCCCGGCCGCGGGCACTCCTCGCCGGTGATTTGGGGCGACAAGGTCTTCCTCACCAGCGCGCTCGACGAGCCTTCGCAGCGCGTCGTCATGTGCCTCGATGCCGCCACGGGTAAGACCATCTGGGAACGCCGCTTCGACTATAAGTCGCACAAGAAGCACAATCTCAACAGTTTCGCTTCGCCGACGCCGGCCGTAGACGCTCAGCATGTTTATGTTTCGTGGTCGATGCCCGAACAGCTCACTCTCATGGCGCTGAAGCACGACGGCACGGACGCTTGGAAGCTCGACTTGGGGGAATTCGTCAGCCAACACAGCGCCGGCAATAGCCCGATCGTCGTGGGCGACATGGTCGTGCTGGTCAACGAACAAGACGACGCGGAGAAGGTCAAAGGTGACGGCGGGGGCGAAAGCGGCGTGAGCTCGCTCCACGCCGTATCGTGCAAAGACGGCAGCACCATTTGGCAAACGCCGCGCACGAGCGCTACGGTCACCTACAGCACCCCGATGGTACGCGAACTCCCCGGCGGCGGCACCGAACTGCTCTTCAATAGTCAGGCCCATGGCCTCGGCGGCATTGATCCGAAGACCGGCAAAGTGAATTGGGAATTGAGCGATGCCCTGAACAAGCGCAGCGTCAGTTCGCCCGTATTCGCGGCCGGTCTCGCCTTCGGCACCTGCGGTTCGGGCGGCGGCGGCAACTACATCGCCGCTGTACGTCCTGGCGACGCGTCGGGCAAGAAGCCGGAACTCGTCTACAAGGTCACGGAGCAGGCCAACTACGTACCGTCGCTCTTGGCCAAGGGGAACCTGCTTTTTGTTTGGAGCGATAAGGGGATTGTCAGCTGCCTCGATGCTCCGACCGGCGAAGTGAAGTGGCGCGAGCGCATCGGCGGCAACTATTTCGGCTCGCCGATTTGCATCGGCGATCGCCTCTACTGCTTTGCGGCAGACGGCGAACTGGTCGTTCTTTCGGCGACCGACAAGTTTAAAGAACTTGGCCGCATCGCGCTCGGCGAAACGGCCCACAGCACGCCGGCCGTCGCAGGGGGACGCCTGTTCCTCCGTACCGAATCACATTTGTATTGCGTTGCCGGTAAGAAGTAGTTTCGTTTGCCGCGTCGCTTGCGACGCGCGTCCTCGATCGCGCGTAACATGACGACATTGACTCGCTGGGAATTCTGGATCGACGTCGGCGGGACGTTCACCGATTGCTTTGCGCGCCGGCCCGACGGCGTGCTCTTGCGGCATAAACTTCTTTCCAGCGGCGTTACCAAAGGCGCCGTCGGGCCAGGTTCCGACGCTCGCCATGTCGTCGATCCGGCCCGGCGCTGCGATCCGACCGAGTTCTGGATGGGCTACAAGCTCCGGTTGGTCGACGAGCGCGGGCTGGCAGTGGCCGAGTGCGAGGTCGCAAGTTTCGACGTCGCGACCGGCGCGTTCATGCTCGCCTCGCCGCTCTCGCAACCTCCGCGCGTCGGGCAGGTTTACGAACTCACCGGCGGGGAAGAGTCGGTCGTATTGGCGATCCGCCGGTTACTCGGCTTACGGCTCTCGGACACGATTCCCCCGGTTGACGTTCGCCTCGGCACCACGCGCGGCACCAATGCCCTGCTGACGCGCCGCGGCGCGCGCACCGTCTTCGTCACGACGCGCGGGTTCGCCGACGTGTTGCGCATCGGTTATCAAAACCGTCCGCGACTTTTCGACCTGCGCGTGGTGAAGCCGGAGCCGCTCTACGAGGCGTTCGTCGAAGTCGACGAACGCATTACTCACGACGGCACGGTGCTGAAGCCCGTCGACGAAGCGGCGCTCCGTCGCGATCTACAGTCGTTACGCGAACGCGGCATTGAGTCGCTCGCTGTTTGCCTATTACACGCCTACCGGTCCTCCGCGCACGAGCTCATCGTCGAGCGCGTCGCACGGGAAGTCGGCTTCCAGGAAATCAGCCTTTCGAGCCGTGTCGCTCCGCTCGTAAAAGTCGTGGCCCGCGGCGATACCACGGTAGCTGACGCCTATCTCAATCCGGTCCTTCGCGGGTACGTCGCGTCGCTGCAAGCGCGGCTTCCCGGCAGCCGGCTGCGCATCATGACCTCGGCCGGCGGGCTGGTCGGCGCCGAGCGGTTCGTCGGCAAAGACAGCATTTTGAGCGGTCCCGCGGGGGGCGTCGTCGGCATGGCCCGAGCCGCGCAACTCGCGGGCTTCGCGCGGGCCATCGGCTTCGACATGGGGGGCACCAGCACCGACGTGGCCCGTTTCGACGGCCGCTTCGAGATGGAGTACGAAACCGAAAAGGCCGGCGTTCGCATCGTCGCCCCGATGACGTCGATCCACACGGTCGCGGCCGGCGGCGGCTCGATCTGCAGCTTCGACGGCGTGAAGCTCGTCGTCGGTCCCGAAAGCGGCGGCGCTGATCCCGGCCCGGCTTGCTACGGTCGCGGCGGCCCGCTCTGCGTGACCGATCTCAACTTCCGGTTGGGAAAGATCTTGCCGGAGCGGTTCCCTTTTCCGCTCGACCGCGCCGCCGTCGATCGCCGACTCGGGGAACTTGCCGACGCGATCGAGCGTGCGACGGGCCGGCGGTATGAAGCCGTCGAGCTTTGCGAAGGCTTTCTCCGCGTAGCGAACGCCAACATGACGAAGGCGATCCAGGCCGTGAGCGTGGCTCGGGGCTACGATCCGCGCGAGTACGTGCTCGTCGGTTTCGGCGGAGCGGCGGGCCAGCATTCCTGCGCCGTGGCGCGCGAGCTCGGCATGCGGCAGGTGCTGAGTCATCCCGACGCCGGACTGTTGAGCGCCTACGGCATCGGCACGGCCGACATCGTGCGACATGGCGCGGCCGCCGTCGTGCGACCCTTGAGCAATGATTTGCTCGCCGAGCTCGCACCCGAGTTTGCACGCTTGGAAGCCGCGGCGCGCGAGGAGATCGTCAGCGAAGGCATCGCGCCGGAGCGTATCACGGTGCGGCGCTTGCTGGAGCTGCGCTATCGGGGCGTCGATGCGACGCTCGCCGTCGAACTCGGCCCGGAGTTGCCGCCGCCCGCAGAGGCGTACGAGGCCGAGCATCGCCGGCTCTACGGCTATGTCCACGCCGGCCGGCCGCTGGAGGTTACGGCCGCGCGCATCGAAGCGACCGGTCAAACGCCGACGCACGATGCGGCGCCGCAGCCGTGCGTCGCGCGCAAGCCGGTGGCCGGGCGCAGCGTTACGTCGTATTTCCACGGCCGCGCCTACGACACACAGGTGTTCGAACGGAGCGACCTCCGCCCCGGCGATGAGCTTGTCGGCCCGGCGATCGTATGCGAAGCCTCGGCCACGACGATTCTCGACCCCGGCTGGACCGCCGTGATGCTCGCGCGCGGCGAATTGCTGCTCACCGACTCCGTCGGCATCACACAAGCGTCGGCGACCGCGACCGATCTTGCGACGGCCGATCCGGTGCAACTCGAGATCTTCAATAACCAGTTCTCGGCGATCGCCGAGCAAATGGGAATCACGCTCCGCAATACGTCGAGCAGCGTCAACGTGAAGGAGCGGCTCGACTTTAGCTGTGCGCTCTTCACGGCTACGGGCGAGTTGGTCGTTAACGCACCGCACATTCCGGTGCACCTCGGCGCGATGGGAGAAACGGTCCGCCAAGTGCTGGCCGACAATCCCGATATGCGCCCGGGCGACGTATTCGTGACCAACGATCCTTATCGCGGCGGTTCGCATCTCCCCGACGTCACCGTGGTGACGCCCGTGCACGACGGTGCGACCGGCGAGCTGTGTTTCTTCACCGCGAGCCGCGCCCATCATGCGGAGATCGGCGGCATTCGCCCCGGCTCGATGCCGCCTTTTTCGAAGAATCTGGCCGAAGAAGGAGTGCTGATTCGCAACTTCCGCCTGGTCGATGCCGGCCGCTCGCGCGCCGACGAACTGCGCACGCTGCTGGCTACGGCGAAATATCCGTCGCGCAATCCGGATGAAAATCTCGCCGACGTCGCCGCGCAAACGGCCGCCAACCAACAAGGGGCCCGCGACCTCGCCCGGCTCGTCGAGCGCCACTCGTGGCCGGTCGTGGCGGCGTATATGCGCCATATTTGTGACGCCGCGGAGCGCAAGATGCGGCAGGCCCTGGCCCGCATCGCCGACGGCCGTTACAAGTTCACCGACCATCTCGACGACGGCACTCCGCTGACGGTGGCAGTCACCGTCGCGGGCGACTCGGCCGAAATCGATTTCACCGGCACCGGTCCGGTCTCGCTCGGCAATCTGAATGCGAATCGGGCCATCGTCACGTCGGCCGTGATGTACTGCCTGCGCTGCTTAATCGACGAAGACATTCCGCTGAATCAAGGCGTGCTCAAGCCGGTGCGGATTACTATTCCCGCTTGCGTGCTGAACCCGCCGGCAAGCGAAAGGGCCGAAGATTGCCCGGCCGTGGTCGGGGGCAATGTGGAAACATCGCAACGCACGGTCGATGTGCTGCTCGGTGCGCTCGGGCTCGCGGCCGCGTCGCAAGGAACAATGAACAACACGCTGTTCGGCGACGCCACGTTCGGCTACTACGAAACGATCTGCGGCGGCAACGGGGCGACGCCTGCCGGACCGGGCGCGGATGCCGTGCATACGCATATGACGAACACACGGCTCACCGATCCGGAAGTGATCGAGCTGCGTTACCCGGTGCGCGTGCGCGAGTTTTCGATTCGCCGCGGCTCGGGCGGGGCCGGCTCGCACCGCGGCGGCGACGGTATCGTGCGGCGGTTGGAGTTCATGCGGCCGCTCGAGGTTTCGCTCCTGCATCAACGGCGCGGGCCGTATGCTCCGTATGGTTTGAACGGCGGAACATCCGGTGCGCTCGGCGTGAATACGCTCACGCATGCCGACGGTCGCACGGAGTCGCTCCCCGGCTGCGTGCAGTTTCAGGCCGAGGTCGGCGACGTGCTGACGATTGAAACCCCAGGCGGCGGCGGCTGGGGCGAGAAGGAGTAACGCCGGAAGTAAAGCCCTGTTTTGGGCCGGCCAAAAGTTGCCTGGAGATTGCCTCGCCACATTGCTAACGTGACGAGTTGATCTTTGGCAATTCATCGTTGCAGGCACACTCCGTGTGCCGTCCGCAGAATCGCCTTAGACGTTCTTCCAGAAAGGGAGATAAGGGGTGCGGAGGCGATTCGGGGAATGAAAGAGAGAAGAGGCGAGCCGGGAGCGTGGGCGACCGGAGTCTTTGTCTGCGGAAGTAGCTAAAATCGGCGTGGATTTGCGCCCGACGGCACACGGAGTGTGCCTACTACTTTGAAGTAAGTCGCTGCTCGTACCGCCCGCTTACGTCGACGGTTATCTAGGCCCTGCGCAGATAACTCCATCTATCTGCGCACAACCTCAAAACCCACAAGGGGTGCGCAGATAGCTCGACTTATCTGCGCAGGGCGATTTTGCAAATTGACGTAAGTCGCGCAAGCAAGTCGGCACTTACGTCGAATGTGTTGCTTCCGCGTGGGCCTCGCTTTGCTCGACCCACCCTGCTCGAAATCGGTCTGTGTTATTTCGCCGGGGCGTAATCGTGGCCGCCGCGGGCGGCCATGAGGACCAGCGTGCCGCCGATCGCCATCAGGACCACGGCCGACCAAAGCGGGTAGGTCGCGTCGATGGTCAATAGCCGGTTGCCCGCGATCGGGGCCAAAATACGGGCCAGCGAACTGATGCTTTGGGCGACGCCAAGGATGCCCCCCTGCTTCGCCGGATCGCTCCGCCGGCTGATCAGCGAGTTGACGCTGGGGGTCATGAAGGCGAAGCCGCTTACGATCACGGCCAGCGACGTGAGCGCCAGGCCGAGCGAGTAGTTGTGGGTGCACAGGATCAGGAGGAGAAGTCCGACGACTTCCGTGGCGGCTCCGGCGAACGCGAGCTTCGCTTCGGCGACCTTGCCCGAGAGGCGACGGACCAAGCCTCCTTGCACGAGTGAGAGCACGAGCCCGATGAAGGCGAATACCAGACAGATCGACTTGATCGACATTTGGTTTTGCTGCTTCATCAAAAGCGACAAGGTCGATTCGAAATTGGCGAACGAGAAGACGCAGAGGAACCACGCCGCCAAGAGGAGTCCGAGCGACGGCGTCGCGAGGGCGTCGCGGAGCGAACTGACGTCGAGCACTCGTCGATGGGTCGCGGCCGAAGCGGCGCCGGGCTGGTGCGACTCCGGCAGCTTGAACATAGCCAGCACGAAGGCGACGCCGGAAAGGATCGCGGCCGAATAGCCGGGCCAAGGGCTGAGCGCCATGTCGGGCGTTTCGACGGCCGGCAAGCCGAAGTAGGCGAACAAAGGGCCCAGTGTAAAGCCGAGGCCGAACGCCGCGCCGATCAACGCCATTCCTTTGGCACGCTTCTCGAGCGTCGTGACGTCGGCAATGTAGGCCTGGGCCGTGGAGATGGTCGCCCCGGCGATGCCCGCCCCGATGCGAGCCACGAACAACAGCGTGAGACTTCCCATCGTCGTCGCCACGCCGAATAGCGCGTAGAACACGACGCTCCCGGCGAGCCCGACGAGCAGGACGGGACGGCGGCCGATGCGATCGGACAGTCGGCCCCAGAGCGGCGAGAACAAGAACTGCATGGCCGAGAAACTGGCCATGAGCAGGCCGACTTCCCAGCCGTGGGCATCGGTGCCGAAGCGCTTGGCGTACAGCGGCAAGAGCGGCATCACGATGCCGAATCCGACGAGGTCGATGAAGACCGTGAGAAAGATAATCAGCAGCGAAGCTTTGGAACTCATTACGGAGAAGCAATGGGGACGACGAACGAATGATTACAACACGAAGAACTCACAGAATAGCCTAACCAGTGGGGAGGGGTAAGCACCATTGGCCGCGATTCCACGCCCCCGCTATCATGCAGATTATGAACCTAAGAACCTACGAAGAACGACGCCGCTTAGAATCGCTGCCGCCGGCGGAACTGCGCACATTCCAACTCGATCGCTTAAACCAGATGCTGGCCGATATTCTGCCGGCCAACCGCTTCTATGCCTCGAAGCTGGCCGACGTGGCGCTGCCGCTGAAGTCGCTCGACGACCTGAGCAAGTTGCCGTTCACTTACAAAGATGAACTGCTGACGACGCAGAACCACGGCACGGCGGCGAACCTCACATACCCGCGCGAACGGTACGTGCGCTTCCATCAAACCTCGGGAACGCGCGGACGTCCGCTCGTGGTGCTCGACACGGCCGACGATTGGGGCCGGTGGATGGATATTTGGCAGCATGTGTTCGATGCGGCGGAAATCGCCGAGGCCGACGGCATTTTCTTCGCCTTCTCGTTCGGTCCGTACATCGGCTTTTGGAGCGCGCTGGAAGCGGCGGCCGAACGGGGCTGCATGGTCGTGCCCGGCGGCGGCATGAGTACGCCGGTGCGATTGGAACTGTTGCGGCACAGCGGCGCAAGCGTCGTCTGCTGCACTCCGAGCTACGCGCTGCACATGGCCGAGGTGGCTGCGGAACGGAAGCTCGACTTGCGCACCTTCGGCGTCCGGACGTTTGTCTTGGCCGGCGAACCGGGAGGCTCCGTCCCTGCCGTGCGCGCGACGATCGAACGAGCGTGGGGAGCGCGCGTGATCGATCATGCGGGCGCTTCGGAAGTGGGGCCTTGGGGCTTCGGTGATTTCACCGGCGAAGGGTTGTTCATTCTCGAAAGCGATTTCATCGCCGAGTTTCTCTCCATTGAAACCGGGGCGCCTGCCGAAGACGGCGAGCTTTCGGAGTTGGTGATCACGTCGCTCTTCCGCCACGGCTTGCCGATCATTCGTTACCGCACGGGCGATCTGGTACGACCGCTCCGCGAACATGCGTTCCCGCGGCGGTTTGCGTTTCTCGACGGCGGCGTCGTCGGCCGAACCGACGATATGTTTATCATTCGAGGAGTGAACATCTTCCCGTCGGCGCTCGATCAGATTCTGCGCGGGTTTCCGGAAGTCGTCGAATATCGCGTGACGGCCCGAACGCGCGGCGCGATGGATGTGCTCGAGGTGGAGATCGAAGATCGATTGAGCCTGCCCGACCGCGTGGCCGACGAACTGCGGATCCGGCTCGGACTGAACGTCGATGTGGCGTTGGTTCCCGGCGGCAGCCTGCCGAGGTTCGAAGGTAAGGGACGGCGATTTGTGGATGCAAGAAAGGGGTCGGGGGCGAGAGGTCAGGGATGAAGTGTGGGTGGTGGGTCATGAGTGGTGAGTGGTAAGTTCGTCCATTTAGCCCCGGAGCTTGACTCCGGGAGTATGCCGCGCGAAGCAAGTTCATGTCGCAACACTTTACAAATCCCGTTGACCTCCGCGCCGCGATTCGTCGCGGCGCATTTTCCGGTCAGACGTCCGGCCAATGCCCGGGCTTCGTGCAGGCGAACTTGGTGATTGTGCCGCAGCCCTACGCGGCTGAGTTTGCCGAGTTTTGTCGACGGAATCCTCGCCCTTGCCCGCTCTTGGAAGAGTTGCCTGCAGGGGAATATCGCTCACGGATCGCGGCCGACGGCGACTTGCGCCGCGATGTGCCGCGCTATCGCGTGTTTCGCGGCGGCGTGGCGGATGTTGTGGAGCCGACCGACCTCGAATCGCTTTGGCGCGACGATTTGTGTAGCTTCCTCGTCGGCTGCTCGTTCACATTCGAGTCGGCGCTTACGGCGGCCGGTTTGTCGGTGCGGCACTTGGAAGAAGGACGCAACGTGCCGATGTACCGCACCTCGCGGATGTGCGAGCCTGCCGGACGGTTCGCCGGGCCGCTCGTCGTCAGCATGCGACCCTACCGGCCCGAGCAGGTGGGACAGGTCGTCGAGGTGACGAGCCGATTCCCGGCGATGCATGGCGCGCCGGTGCATGTCGGCGACCCGGCCGCTATTGGTATCGGCGATATCACGCGGCCCGACTTCGGCGAGGCCGTGACGATGCGCGACGACGAAGTTCCCGTGTTTTGGGCCTGCGGCGTGACGCCGCAACTCGCGCTGGCCGCGGCCGGAGCGGAGTTGGCGATTACGCATAGTCCCGGTTGTATGTTCGTAACGGATTTGCCCGACGGCGCCTTTTTGACCGATCATGCTTTTGAGGTGGAACCTGCCCGATGAGTATCGCCGCACCGAAAGAGAAAGCTTCGTCCGTGAAGTTCGACGTCGCCGCCGTACGTCGGCAGTTCCCTGCGCTAGCGCAGCGGCACGGCGACCGAGAAGCTGTATTTTTCGACGGGCCGGCGGGAAGCCAAGTGCCGGAGCGCGTGATCGCGGCGATCGGCGATTACCTGCGCACCATGAATGCCAACCATGGCGGCATGTTTGCGACGAGCGTTCGGAGCGACGCCTTGCTCGACGAAGCCCATCGGGCGGCAGCGGATTTCGTCGGCGCCGAAGATCCGGACTGTTGTTACTTCGGCGCGAACATGACGACGCTGACGTTCGCGCTGTCGCGGGCGCTGGCGCAAACTTGGAACCGCGGCGATGAGATTATCGTCTCCAGGCTCGATCACGATGCGAACTTCACGCCGTGGGTAATGGCGGCCCGCGACGCGGGAGTGACGGTGCGCTACATCGGGATTCGACCAGACTGCACGCTCGATCTAGAGGATCTGCGCCGACAACTTTCGCCGCGCACGCGGTTGGTGGCCGTCGGTTGCGCGTCGAACGCGGTCGGCACGGTGAACCCCGTGGCGGAGATTGCGACGTTGGCGCACGCGGTCGGCGCGAAGGTGTTTCTCGATGCCGTGCATTACGCGCCGCATCGCTTGATCGACGTTGCGGCTTGGGATTGCGATATCCTTGTTTGCTCGGCCTATAAGTTTTTCGGCCCGCATGTGGGGGTGATGTGGGGGCGACGGGAACTTTTGGAGCAGTTGTCGGCGTACAAAGTGCGGCCGGCGACGAACGAATTGCCGGGCAAGTGGATGACCGGCACGCAGAACCACGAAGGGATCGCCGGCGTGTTGGCGGCAATCGATTACTTGGCCGACCTCGGGCGAACGGCATCGGGCGACGCGAACTTCGGCCGACGTGCGGCGCTGCGGCAGACGTTCGAAGCCGTGCAGACGCATGAGCGACGGCTCGGCGAGCGGATGCAGGCCGGGTTCGATAAGCTGCCGCAGTTTCGTTCTTACGGCATTACCGATCTTCAGCGGTTCGACGAACGGGTGCCGACGTTCTCGATTTCGCATCGCACGTTGCCGAGCATCGAAATTGCCCGGCGGCTCGACGCGGCGGGCATCTATGCGTGGCACGGCAACTTTTACGCGTTGCCGCTGACCGAAACGCTCGGCGTCGAACCGGCGGGGCTGGTTCGCATCGGCCTGTTGCACTACAACACGGAAGAAGAAGTCGACTACTTGCTCGACGTGCTCAAGACGATTGAGTGAGAGCAGAATCGAGTTAACGGGTGGAACTCCCGGAGACAAACTCCGGGGCTCAATGAAGAAGAAAAGATTGTCGTGACTATGGAAGCTCCTACGCCGGTTGGTTTGTCGCTTGATGCGCAGCAGCAACTCCTCATCGAGTGGAGCGACGGCATGCGCCGGCGTTACTTAGTGAAGGACTTGCGCGCAGGCTGTCCTTGCGCGACGTGCCGCGAGAAGCGGAACGCGCCGCCGGTGGCCGCCAACCCGTTGCAACTGTTGCCGAGCGGTCCTCGCCCGGACGAAATGCAAATCCGGGGGATGAGCCCGATGGGGAACTATGCGTACTCCATCGAATTCAACGACGGGCACGATACGGGGATTTACCCGCTGGAGCTGTTGCGGGAACTCGGAACGCCGGTGCCTGCGGCCTAGTCTCCCGGCTAGACGGTGATGACGCCGGCCGCGAGACAATTGTCGCCGCGGAGATGGATTTCGCAGTTGCCGGCCCAATGCGCAGGGATCGGGATGGGACCGTCGGTCGCGAGTTGGTTCATTCCGGTTGCATCGAGCCCGCGGATCGTCAGCGATAGTCCATCCGGAGTGCGCGTCACGACGATCACGCCCAGGTCGGGGCCCGTGTAGAGATCCGTGTAATTTAGGTATCCGCCGCCACCGCACTGGCTCGATTGCGATTGTCCGATGTTCTCTTTGAAGACCCAACGAAGCTTCGCCGCGCCGAAGCCGGCTTGAGCGCCCTCGTGCATGAGGTACAGCAGATTGCAGGGGTCGGGACCGATGCCCAACCCCCACTGGTACTTGGTTCCGCCGCCGGCCAAGTGGGTAAACTCTTCCGCCGTGCATTGAGCCCTGGGAGGCATTAGTAGCGTAGCGACGACGGATCTGCCGGGTGCGAGTGCGCCGCCAATGTTCGAGCGGTGCTCGCCGGAGATCGTAAACGGACAGGAGCTGCGAGTCGGCATAGGGCCCCTACTTCGCCGGCAGTTCGTCGGTTTGCTTCGGCAGCGCTTCGGCAAGTCCGGGGACGTCGGCGGCGCCGGCCGGTACTTGAATCGACGAGCCTTGAAAGTCTTTGCCGATTGGTTCGAAGCGGCCGCCGAGATGTTCGGCTAAGAAGGCTTCGGTGACGGCATTGAACGACATTCGGTTTTGCGGGCGAGCGAAGCCGTGTCCTTCGTCCGGATAGAGGACGTAGGTGACGGATATCTTCTTCTCTTCCATCGCTTTGACGATCTGATCCGCCTCGGCTTGCTTGACGCGCGGATCGTTGGCTCCTTGGCCGATGAGCAGCGGCTTCTTGATCTTGTCGACGTGCGACAACGGCGAGCGCTCGGTGAGGAACTTGCGACCTTCTTCGCTCGTGTAGTCGCCGACGCGGTCTTTGAACATTTGAATGGCCGGCTGCCAATAAGGAGGGATGGTCGAGAGCAACGTGAGGATGTTCGACGGGCCGACGATGTCGACGCCGCAAGCGAAGACGTCGGGCGTGAACGTGAGGCCGACCAACGTGGCATAGCCGCCGTAGCTGCCGCCGGAGATGGCGATCTTCGCCGGATCGGAAACCTTTTCGTCGGTGGCCCATTTCACGGCGTCGAGCAGGTCGTCGTGCATCTTGCCGGCCCATTCTTTGTTGCCGGCGTTCACAAACTCTTTGCCGAAGCCGGTGGAGCCGCGGAAATTGACGCTGAGCGTGGCATAGCCGCGGTTGGCGTTCCATTGGGCGTCGGGGCTGTAGCCCCACGATTCGCGGGCCCAGGGGCCGCCGTGGACGTCGAGCACGGTCGGCACCGGCTGCGACGGGCGTCCGTCGCCGTCGGGATCGGTGTTCGGCGGCAGCGTCAGGTAGCAGACCAACTTGAGGCCGTCGCGGGCCGTGATCACGACCGAGTGCATCTTTACCAGCGGCAGACCTTCGAGGTCTTTGCGGTTGGTGAAGAGGAACTTCGCCTCACCGGCTTTGCGGTCGTACAAGTAGTAACGCACCGGTCCGTCGTCCATCAGGTAGGCGACGGTCCAGAGGTTGTCGTCTTGCGTGCGGCTCGTGACTTCGATTTCGCCATCGGCCACCGTGCGCAGGTACTTCAAGTCGTCGCGTACCGCGTCGCTCAGGATCTGCCACTTGGTGCGGTCGTACGTGAACGACACGGCTTCGATGGTGTTCTCCGTCGGGTGCGAAAGCACTCCGCCGACGTCGGCGAGCGGATCCTCGGCGACGAGCTTCGACTCGTTCGTCTTGAGGTTCAGTGCGAACAAAGCGCCCGTGTTGCGGCCGCGGCTATCCATGATGTAGACGGTGTCGCCGGATTTATCGAATCCGGCAAGTCCGGTCGTGAGCGTGTCGGACATCGGGATCTTTTGGAAGTCTTTCCACCCCCCCTTGCCGTCGGGCTGCAGCAGTTCGTTGCCGCCGTCTTGCGAGAACCGGCTGGCGAAGCGGATCTTGTAGTCTTCGTCGATTGTGTAACCGGTAAAGCCTTGTTCATTCTTCTCGACGAGCGTCCGTTCGCCGGTGGTGATGTTTACCTTGTAAACGTCGTGCAGCTTTTCATCGCGATCGTTCAAGCCGATGAGAATCTCCGTCGGGGAGCGATAGCTTACCGATTCAATTTGCGCGGCGACGCCTTTAATCGGCGTCAGGTCCGTGGTTTGTCCGCTGGCGAGGTCGACGCAGTAGACGTGCCAATTCTCGTCGCCGTCGGCGTCTTGCGTGTAGAGGATGTGCTTGCCGGTGTAGGCCCAGAAGTAGGAGCGGATGCCGCGCTTCTTATCGTTTGTCACCGCCTTGGCGGCGGCCGGATCGTTTGCAGGCCCGACCCAAACGTTAAGCACGCCGTCGACCGGCGCGAGGTAGCTGAGTTGCTTGCCGTCGGGGCTGATGCGGGCGGCGGCCTTGTCAGGGTTGCCGAACAGCACTTGCCGAGGGATCAGCGGCACGCCCTTGAGGTACGCCGGCTCGGCTCCGTGAACGTTGCCGACAAGTTGAACCAGGCCGATTGCCATTACCAGCGCGCTCCGTCGTATCATGGTCGTGAATCCGTTGACGATTGATCGGGAAAGCCGTCGCGGCCGGCGGGCGACCGCGCAACGAGAAAAGGATAGCGGAAACCCGTAGCTCGGGGTAGCCTTGCGTTGCTTCAAACGGCGGGCGACGTCGGCGCGCCATAGCAAGACACGTCGCTGATTTGCACTTTTCGCGTCGGAAGATGTCGTCGCATGCATCGGGTTTCGCAAGCCGCCGCAAGTCGGGCCGCCCTGCGGCACCATCAGCCGTTGGTGATAGTGCTCGCCGCCGCGACGTCCGGTATCGTGCTGGACAAGTACGCGCAATCGACGCTCGGCCTATGGATGGGTGCGGCCCTGTTGTCCCTGCTACTTTGGTTCGCGGCGGCGCGCGTCCACCGGAGTTGTGCGGCTGCCTGTGCTTTGCTCGCGGCTTGCGGCGCTGCGGCGGGCGCTTGGCATCATTGCTGTTGGCACCTCTTTTCCGCGAACGACGTCGGACGCTTTGCGGTGGTCGAGGGGCGGCCCGTTGCGCTCGAGGCGACCGTGCGGGAAACACCGCGAATCATCGAACCTCCACCGGCGACAGAGGCCGACGAGGGACAAAGCGTAATGATGCCGCCGGGCTATTCGCCGGACTCGCGACCACGGACTCGGTTCGAAATCGAGGTGTCGGCGTTGCGCGACGATGAAACCTGGATCCCGGTAGTCGGGTTTGCCGATGCGCAGATCGACGGAAGGTTGGAGGACGTAAAGGCCGGCGATCGCGTGCGATTCTTCGGGAAGCTCTCTGCTTCGCCGCAGGCGATGAATCCGGGCGAATTTGACTTCGCTGCGCACTACCGGGCCGAACGCAAGCTTTGCATCGTACGGGTCGCCTCGCCGCAAAGCGTGAGTGTTATGGAGCGGGCACGGTGGTGGGATCTGGCGGCGCATTTGTCGCAAATGCGCGCGGGGGCGCATCGCACCTTGCTGGCGAACGTCCGACCGGATCAAGTCGGCTTCGCGTCGGCCTTGCTCTTGGGTTATCGCGATCTGCTCGCGCGGAGCGACAACTGGGCCTTCTTTCGCACCGGCACGGTGCACGTGCTTTCGATTTCCGGATTACACATCGGCATGTTGGCGCTGTTCCTACATGCCGCACTCCGCGTTGGTTGGCTACGTCGGACGACGGCGATCGTCGTCACGGTAGCGATTACGGCGACGTACGCACTGGTCATCGATGCCGAACCGCCGGCCGTGCGCGCGGTCATGGTCGTCGTGTTGGTTGCCGTGGCATCGCTCTTCGGACGGCGGGCCCTGAGTTTCAACGTACTCGCCGCTTCGGCGCTATTGGTGTTGGCGATCAATCCGTGCGATTTGTTCCGAGCGGGGCCGCAGTTGTCGTTCTTGGCGGCTGCCGTCTTGGCTTGGCGCGCGGAACAACCGCGGCGTCGCGATCTTGATGATGATTCGCTCGCGACGCTCGGACGTTCGCGTGCGAGGCTTTGGTTCGACGCCCATTTGCGTGGATTTGGCGAAGGTTTGTTGTTGTCGTCGCTCATTTTCCTGGTAATGACGCCGCTCGTAGCGTATCGCTTCCACATCGTCTCGCCGATTTCGCTCCTGCTCACTCCGCTCTTGGCGCTGCCGGTCGCAGTCGGGTTGTTCAGCGGATTCTTGACGCTGACGATCGGTTGGCTCATTCCACCGTCGGCACCGGTGTTTGGCGCCGTCTGCGGCTGGTTGCTCTGGTTGATCGACTATGTCGTCATGCACACGCAGTTTTGGAAGGGGGCCGCGTTTTGGCTGCCGGGTCCGGCGCTGTGGCAGGTATGGGTTTTCTACGGATTGGTCGCGGCGTGGATGTGGGCGCCTCCCCGGCGATTTTTGCGACCGATTGGCGGCTTACTCGTCATCGGCTGGTGCGTGACGTGCCTGATCCCGCGGCATGCGTTGCCGCCCGACGTCGCCATGCGCACGACGTTTATTAGCGTCGGACACGGATTGTCGGTGCTCGTTGAAAGGTCCGACGGCCAGGTTTGGCTCTACGATTGCGGCCGGATGCAAAGTCCCGAGGGGGCTGCACGCTCCATCTCGGCCGTGCTCTGGACGCGCGGCGTTACGCGGCTCGACGCGCTGATGATTTCACATGCCGATGCCGACCACTACAACGGCATCCCCTACGTGCTAGAACAATTTCGCGTTGCGAAAGTGGTGCTGCCGATGGTCATGCGAACCAGTGCACCGGACGTCTACGCTTATTTGACGTCGCAGGCCGGGCGCGCCGGCGTGCCGGTCGTTGAAGTGTCCGCGGGCGACCTGCCGCTGCCGGATTCGGCCATCGCTTCATTGCAACTTTGGCATCCCATGCCCGAACGTTTTGGGAGCGGCGAGTCGGACAACGCCGACAGTATTGTCGCGCTGTTGCAGTGTCATGGTCGTCGTATCTTGTTGACAGGCGACATCGAAGGGGAAGGACTACGACAAATTCTGAAGCGACCGCCGCTCGATTGCGACTTGGTGCTGGCCCCGCACCACGGCAGCAGTAGAAGCAATCCGCCGGGCTTGGCAAATTGGAGTAACGCCGAATGGGTCGTCGTCAGCGGAACGGCGGACTCCGGCGGCATCGTGCGAAAAGCCTATGAAGCGACGGGTGCCGAGGTCTTAGAGACGACACGCGTCGGAGCCGTGACCGTCACCGTTCGAACCGACGGGAATATGGCCGTGGACACGTTTCGCGAGAGATAACGATGGAAATCCGTGGTCCTGGGGAGGACTTTTTGCTTTGTATTCAGGTCGATGGCGGCAGATTGCCGAAGTTGAAAACTCTCCAGAATGGGCGTTTGTCTGCGGCAATCGCCTGTAGATCGCCTTTGGGGGATCCGAGGCGTTTGTCCTTCGTTGGGGAGCGGCTCCCTTTTGCGGTTGAAAAACCCTTGACGCTTGATACATTTAGCTCTTTAAGTTGTTGTTTTAATTCACAGTAGGAAGAGTCCTGGCTTCGGCACGTGGTTCGTTCGGAGCGGAGTGGTGAGCCCCTTGGGGCCGCAACCTCCGGCACGGCAAGGACTTCGAAGCCGATAGGGTCGACGGAAGGTTGCCGAGGCTTGGTGCCCGGCGGCTCGTCGCGAAAACGCACGTTAGGTGGACGGTAAAGCACAGATGTCGATTACCAAAGAGCGCAAGCAGACTTTGATCACGGACTTTCGTAACGCCGACACCGACACGGGGTCGCCGGAGGTTCAAATCGCGCTGCTCACTAGCCGCGTCACTGAATTGACCGAACATCTCAAGACGCACAAGCGTGACTATTCCAGTCGCCGCGGCTTGTTAGGTATGGTCAGCCGTCGTCGTCGTTTGTTGGACTACCTGAAGAAGGTCAACCCGCAGCGGTATCTGAACGTGATCCGCCGGCTCGACATTCGCAAGTAGTTCGGCCCTCTCGTTCGTCGCGCAGAGTTTGCTTGGGATTTTGGGGTTAGTCGGCTATTTAGCCTTCGTTTCCAAAATCTGTGGGAGCAAACCCGGAATCCCTCCGCCCAGAGCGCGTGCTGCCAGGACGCAGCAAAGGTAGGGAGCTACATTGGCAAAGGTAAGAGTAGAAAAGCAAATCGGGGCGAGCGTCCTCTCGTTTGAGACCGGTTACATTGCGAAGCAAGCCGCAGGCGCCACGTTGGTGCAATACGGCGAAACGGTCGTCCTCGTTGCGGCGGCCACGGGTGCCCCGCGTCCAGGCACCGACTTCTTCCCGCTCACTTGCGACTATCGCGAACGAACCGCCGCCGCCGGTAAATTCCCGGGCGGGTTCCTGAAGCGCGAAGGTCGCCCGACCATGAAAGAGACGCTCACCGCGCGTCTCATGGATCGTCCGATTCGTCCGTTGTTTCCCGAGGGCTTCTTTGACGAAGTGCAAATCCAGGCCAACGTTATGGCCGCGGACAAGCAAAACGACCCCGACGTCCTCGCCATGAACGGCGCGTCCGTCGCTCTCGGTCTTTCGAAGATGCCGTTTCAAGGACCGCTCGGCTCGGTTCGCTTGGCCTTGGTCGACGGCCAGTTCATTCCCTTCCCCACGCTCGATCAATTGGAAGAGTCGGACCTCGATCTGATCGTATCCGGCACGCGCGACGCCGTGCTCATGATCGAAGGTTTCGCTCGCGAGTTGCCCGAAGACCAGATGGATTCGGCGATCGAGACCTGTCATCGCTACATTCGCGAAATCATCGACCTGCAAGAAGAACTCTTCCGCAAGGCCGGTCGCCCCGCTTCGGATTACGTTCCCGCCGCCGACGACGGCATCTACGCGACGCTTATGTCGGGCTACTACGATGCCCTGAAGCAAGCGCAAAACGCCGAAGGAAAGCACGCCCGCGCCGAAGCGGCCGACGCTGTGAAAAAGCAGGCTCTTGCGGCGATCATTCCGGATCCGGCGGCTCCGGGCGCGCTCACTGTCGCCGGATTTGCCAATGCTTGGTCGCGCTTCAAGGAACGCGTGATTCGCGATCTGATTCTCTCCGGTCGCCGTCCCGACGGTCGCGACTACACGACGCTTCGCCCGATCGAATGCTCGGTCGACGTGCTGCCGCGCGTGCACGGTTCGGCCATTTTCCAACGTGGCGAAACGCAATCGCTCATTACAGTGACCCTCGGCACCAATCGCGATGAACAACGCGTCGACGGTTTGATCGACGAGTACGCCAAGAAGTTCATGCTCGACTACTACTTCCCGTCGTACTCGGTCGGCGAAGTTCGTCCGATCCGCGGCCCGGGCCGTCGTGAAATCGGCCACGGCGCCCTTGCCGAACGCAGCGTGAAGCCGGTGTTGCCGAGCCCTGAAGACTTTCCGTATACGATCCGCGTGATCTCCGACATCACGGAATCGAACGGTTCCAGCTCGATGGCGTCGGTTTGCGGAGCGACCCTCGGTTTGATGTCGGCCGGCGTGCCGATCAGCAATCCGGTTGCGGGCATCTCGATCGGCTTGGTGTACGAAGGCCCACAGCAGTGGACTTTGCTCACCGACATCATCGGCGACGAAGATCATTACGGCGACATGGATTTCAAGGTGGCTGGAACGCAAAACGGCATCACCGGCATCCAACTCGATATGAAGATTCGCGGCATCAGCCAAGAAATCGTTGGAGCGACGTTGAAGCAGGCCCGTGAAGCACGCATCAACATTCTCCGTACGATGTTGTCGACGATTTCGCGTCCGTACGATGAAATCTCGCAATGGGCTCCGCGGCTGCTCCGCACGCAGATTCCGCCGGACAAGATCGGTTTGCTCATCGGCCCCGGCGGCAAGAACATTCGTGCCATCCAAGAGGAAACCGGAGCGACGATCGACGTCGACGACGACGGTACCGTCATTGTCGCCAGTGCTAATGCCGAGTCGGCCAAGGCCTGCTTGCGTCGCGTCGAAGCGCTGACGGAAACCGTGAAGATCGGCAAGATCTACGAAGGTCGGGTCACGAGCGTGAAGGACTTCGGCGCGTTTGTCGAAATTCTTCCCGGCAAGGACGGCCTTTGCCACATCAGCGAGTTGGCTGACGGCTACGTCTCCAGCGTCGGCGACGTTTGCCGCGTCGGCGACGTGCTGCAAGTGAAGGTCATCGCCATCGACGACCAAGATCGCGTGAAGCTCAGTCGCAAGGCCGCGATGCGTGATCAAAGCGGCCCGCCGACGGGCAACTAATTTCTAAAGCCCAGGGACAGCGTCCCTGGGGCGCTATGAGTTAGTTCCGCTATAATCTAAACCCGGCGGTCGTCGTTCGCGGCGACCGTCGGGTTTTTTGTTTCCGTATCGCCAAGTCGGCAACGCGCTGATGGACCACGACGAATCGATTACCGAGAAGCAGCTGCGCGAGCGTCTTGCAGAACAATATGCGCAAATCGCGCGGCTCACCGGTTCATTGGCCCACGAGATCAAGAATCCGCTTTCGACCATCGTGCTCAATATGGAGCTTCTGGCGGAAGACTTCGAGAAGGCGGAAACTCCTCGTGAGAAGCGCATTTCCGCCAAGATTCAGATGGTGCAACGCGAGTGCCGTCGACTGCAATCAATACTCGACGACTTTCTCAGCTACGCCAAGGTTCGGCGCTTCAATTTCGAGCCGAGCGATCTCAACGAGGAATTGCGGAAATTGCTCGACTTCTTTCGCCCGAAAGCGGAAGAGAGCGAGATCGAAATCATTCCCTATCTGCGCAGCGACTTACCGACCGTACTTCTGGACCGCGAACAATTTCGCGGCGCGCTGCTCAATCTAATACTTAACGCGCAGCAAGCGATGCCCGACGGCGGACAGCTTGTCGTTGCGACGGACACGACCTCGCGCGGCGTTTGCTTACATCTGATTGATACCGGCTGCGGCATGGACGAGAAGACCCTGGCCCGCATTTTCGAGGCGTTCTATTCGACGAAGCCGGGCGGCACCGGGCTCGGCCTGCCGACCACGGGCAAGATCATCGAAGCCCACGGCGGCACGATTACCTGCCAAAGCGAAGTCGGACGTGGAACGCGGTTCACAATCGAACTGCCGACGCTAAGACGCTTAGGCGACGAACTCGTGGAGCCTGAGGCGCGCGGGTAGGAGTAGCGGCTGCAGGTCACGAGCGATGGCCCCCACTGCCGACCTCGCGTCGATTTTGGTATCTTCACGGCATGGCCAAAGTTGCTTCAAAACCCGCCGCAGCCGTCGTTTCCGAACGCGTGGTACCGTCGGCCGGTCGGGTGTTGATCATCGACAACGATGAACCGCATGCCCTCACGATGGCCGACGGCTTGGAACGGGTCGGCTTTCAGTGCGCTACGGCCGGCGGCGGAGCGGAAGGTTTGAAGAAGCTGGAGAAGGAAGAGTTCGACGTCATTCTCACCGACTTGGTGATGAACGACGTCGGCGGCTTGGAAGTGTTGTCGCAAGCCAAAGACGACCAGCCGGACGCCGAGGTGATTCTCGTCACGGGCCACGGCACCGTCCCTTCCGCGGTCGAGGCGATGCAGCAAGGTGCGTTCAACTACTTGCTCAAGCCGCTCGACATGAGCCAACTGCGAGTAGTGACGGAGAAGGCCGCGGCGAGCGCTCGCCTGCGTCGAACCAATCAAGAGTTGAACCGCCGACTCGACGAGAAATTCGGATTCGAGGGAGTCGTCGGCACCAGCGTGCGAATGAACGACGTCGTGAACCTGCTGAAGCGAGTCGCGCCCACCAATGCCACGGTGCTCATCCAGGGAGCCACCGGCACGGGTAAGGAACTGGTCGCGCAGGCAATTCATCACAACAGCCCGCGCAAGAACAAGCCGTTCGTCGCGTTGAATTGCGCCGCGTTGAGCGACACAATTCTCGAAAGCGAACTCTTCGGTCACATCGCGGGCGCCTTCACCGACGCTCGGCACGACCGGATCGGCAAATTCGAATACGCCAACCACGGCACGTTGTTTCTCGACGAAGTCGGCGACATGCCGATGTCCACACAGATCAAATTGCTGCGCGTGCTGGAAAGCGGCGAGATCACGCGTGTCGGCTCGAACGACGCGATTAAGGTCAATGTCCGGCTCATCTCCGCGACGAATCGCAACCTTGAGCAAGCGATCGCCGCCGGAACGTTCCGCAGCGATCTTTATCATCGCCTCAAGGTCGTCACGGTCGAGTTGCCGCGGCTCGTCGAACGGCGTGAAGATATTCCGCTGCTGATCGAACACTTCATGAAGCAGTTTGCGAAGCAGCATGAAAAGACGATCAAGAGCATGTCGACCGCGGCACGGCGTCGGGTCATGGCTTACGACTGGCCTGGTAATGTGCGCGAGCTTCGTAATGCGGTCGAACGTATGGTCGTCGTCGACGCAGACGGCGTGCTGGACGTCGATGACCTGCCGTCGGAACTTCTCGCGAGCGCCGAGGATTCGTCCGGCGAAGTCGTTGCCGAATCGCTCGATTCGCAGTCGTTCCAGGGTGTCGGCTTAGCCTCGCTCATCGGACGGCCGCTTGAGGAGATCGAACGGCTGTTCATCACGGAAACGCTGCAAGCCACGGGGGGCAACCGTGAAGAAGCGGCCCGGATGCTCGGCATCGGCGAGCGGACGTTGTACAGAAAAATCAAAGAGTACCAGCTTTAGATTTCGTTGAGGGTTCAGGGTTCAGGGTTGAACTCGCCGAACCCCGAACCTTGAACCCCGAACCGATTTCATGCCCATTCGTCGCCTACCGTCGTCCGTCGTCAATAAAATCGCGGCGGGCGAAGTCATCGAGCGTCCGGCGAGCGTCGTTAAGGAGTTGACGGAAAACTCCCTCGACGCCGGAGCGACGCGCATCGAAGTCGCGGTCGAACAAGGTGGCATGGAGCTTGTTCGCGTCGCCGACGACGGCGGCGGGATTGCGCACGAAGAATTGCCGTTGGCGATTGCCAGCCATGCGACGAGTAAGCTCGTCGATGCCGACGATCTCTTTCGCGTCAACACGTTCGGCTTCCGGGGTGAAGCGCTTGCCAGCATTGCCGAGATCAGTCGATTCACGCTCCGCAGTCGAACTCCGGCCGATGACGGCGGTTGGGAACTGGAAGTGGTCGGCGGCACGGCGAGTGAAATCGTGCCTTGCGGCATGTCTCACGGCACGACGATTGAGATCCGCAATTTGTTCTACAACACGCCGGTCCGTCGCAAGTTCCTCCGTTCGCCGCAAACGGAAATGGGGCACGTCACCGAGGCGTTTACCCGACTCGCCTTGGCGAATCCGCACGTGCGCTTCACGCTCCGTCACAACGAGCGGACCGTGTACGACGTCCCGGCCGACCAAGACATCCCGTCGCGCATCGGGCTCTTCTTCGGCGACGATTTGGCGCGCGATCTGATTGAAATTCAAAGCGGCGACGGCGACGTTCGTTTGAGCGGCTATGTTGCCCGTCCGAGTCAGAGCCGTTCGCATCCTCGTATGCAGTATCTCTTCCTCAACGGTCGCTTCATTCGCGATCGTTCTTTGCAACATGCTTTGACGGAAGCCTACCGCGGCCTACTGCTTACCGGGCGTTACCCGATTTCGTTCCTTCGGCTCGATATGCCGCCGGATGCCGTTGATGTGAACGTGCATCCGACGAAGCTCGAAGTCCGCTTCCAAGACGGCGGCAGGATCTACAGTCATCTACTCGGCTCGCTACGCACGAAGTTCTTGGCGACCGATCTGACGCATCGACTGGAGCCCGTCACGCGCGAATCGTCCGCTGACGCGCCGGCGAGTCTCACATCGGCGGCCGACCCGACCGGCGCGCACGACCCTGATGCCGCGACGCGCATGCGGCAAGAATTCGTTCGTTGGGCGCAAGGCGACAACGCTCCGACGGCTCCGGCGCCATGGGACCTCGACGACGCGGCCGCATCGCGAAGCGGGTCCGCCGCTGCAACGGCGCTGGCTCCCCCGCCAGGTCCGCCGCTCGGATTGCACAAGGTCGAACCGTTCCGACCGTTTCCTGACTTGGGACGTTCCGCTTCCGCCGCGGCATCCCCCTCCGCGCGATTATCGGAAGATGTTGCGACGCCGCAACCCGTCGAACGTGCTCCGGCCGACTTTGGTGAACCGGTTCGGGCCATTCAAGTACACAACCGCTACCTCTTGGCCGAAAGCGACGAAGGGGTGCTGGTCATCGACCAGCACGCCCTCCACGAGCGAATTCTGTACGAACAACTTCGGGCCAAGGTCAACGCCGGGGCTTTGGAAAGCCAAGCTTTGTTAGTTCCCGAACCGGTGGACCTGCCCGCCCAGGAGGCGGCGCTCGTTCTCGAAAGACGCGAAGTGTTGGCGCGGCTGGGGATTCGAGTCGAACCTTTCGGCGGCGATACGATTCTTGTTTCTAGCTACCCCGCGATGTTGGCGAACTTTCCCGCTGCGGAAATTCTGCGAAGCATCGTCGAGCAATTGGCCGTCGACGGTAAGCTTCCCGAGCGTCGCGACCTGCTCGATGAACTGCTCCACATGATCAGTTGCAAAGCGGCGATTAAGGCCGGCGATCGTCTTACACCGGGCGAAGTAGAAGCCTTATTGGCCGACCGGCACTTGGTCAGCGACACGCACCATTGCCCGCATGGTCGGCCGACGGCGCTCGTGTTCACCAAAGAAGAACTCGACAAGCAATTTAAACGCACGTAGCGAATGAGCCTGATCTGCACCACGCTGGCGACCGACAATGCAGAGCAACTGCTCGCTCGCCATCGCGCGCTGGTGATGCATGGTTGCAAACTCGTTGAGTATCGTCTCGATTTCCTTCCGACCGGAGTCGACGTAGGAATGCTCGTTGCCTCGCGACCGGGGCCGATCATCGCGACGGTGCGACGTCCGGAAGACGGCGGCCGCTGGAACCGTACCGAGGCGGAACGCCGCGACTGGCTTCAAGCCGCGATCACGGCGGGCGCCGAGTATGTCGATCTTGAGCCCGACGCTGCGGCTGCAATTCCACGCACGTCCGGGACGAAACGCATCGTCAGCCTACACGACTTTCAAGGCCTTCCCGACGATCTGGCCGCAACGCATGGGCGTCTTGCTGCGTGCGATGCAGATGTTGTTAAGCTTGCCGTTATGGCTCGCGAAGTCGCTGATAATTTCCGAGTGCTACGTCTTGTTGCTTCGTCTCGGTTGCCGACCACGGCGTTTTGCATGGGGGACTTGGGTGCCGCCTCGCGCATTCTGATGGCCCGCTACGGGGCACCGTTCACCTATGCCGCCGAATCCGAGGAAGCGGCTGTCGCGCCGGGGCAAATCGCCTTCCGCACACTGCGTGATCTGTATCGCTACGAATCGATTGGGCCCGCGACGCAGTTCTATTGCGTGATCGGCGATCCGATCGGCCACAGCAAAAGCCCTCTTATTCACAATGCCGCCCTGTCCGCGCTGGGGCTCGACGGTTGCTACGTCCCGTTTCGTGTTCCGGCTACGGAACTCGATCGCTTCCTGAGCGCGGCGCGAGAGTTCGGCATTCGCGGCGTCAGTATCACCATTCCGCATAAGGAAGCGTCGCTCACGCACGCGACGCAACTCGACCCTGCTGCGGCGGCGATCGGTGCGGTGAATACGCTCGTATTTACTGCGGACGGCTTGACGCACGGCTACAACACTGACGAGCCGGGAGCCATGGAAAGCCTGGAAGCGGCATTGGGCGAACCGCTGGCAGGAAAACGTGCGCTGGTCCTGGGCGCGGGCGGTGCGGCGAAAGGAATCGCGTACGGTTTGATGCGCCGCGGTGCATTGACGACTGTTACCAACCGCAATTCGAATCGTGGGGAGGAATTGGCCGCTGCGCTCGGCTGCTGTTTCGTTGCATGGGACGATCGCTGCAACATACCGTACGACGTGCTCATAAACTGCACTCCACTAGGCATGTATCCCAACGTCGAGGACTCGCCATTTCCGCAAGTCGCATTTCAACCCAGAGCGGTGGTGTTCGACACTGTCTACAATCCCGCGGAAACTCGCTTGTTGCGCGAAGCCAAGGAGCAAGGTTGTCGCACGGTCGTCGGCACCGAGATGTTTCTGCGACAGGCGGCTTGGCAGTTTCGTTACTTCACCGGTCACGAAGCTCCCCTGCATGTCATGCGTACTGCGCTTCGCGACGGTCATCTTCCCCGGATCGGACCCATTGTGCTCATCGGCTATCGTGGTACCGGTAAGACTACCGTGGCCCGACTTCTTGCGGAGCGGCTGGGCTATCGGTGGCTCGATGCCGACGTGGAGCTCGAGGCCCGAGCGGGGAAATCCATTGCGCAGATTTTCGCAGACGACGGCGAGCAGGCGTTTCGTTCGTTGGAGGCTCAGGTACTTGCCGAGTCGTTGCACGGAGCATCTCGCGTAATCGCCGCGGGTGGGGGCGTAATCTTACGCGACGACAATCGCGAATTGTTGCGGCGTGCCTGCTCGGTCGTATGGCTCAAAGCTAGTCCGGAGACGTTGTTCGAGCGCATTCAAGCCGACAAGACGACGTCGGCCAGGCGTCCGAACCTAACGGCGGCAGGCGGTCTTGCCGAAGTGCGCGAGATGTTGGCCCGCCGCGAGCCGCTTTATCGCGAGTGTGCGAAGTTGCAAATCGACGCCGATCGGCAGCCCCCCGAGACCGTGGTTGATGCAATTCTCGCAGCCTGGCAATTGCCCGGTGAAAGGATGCACGCGTGAACTTCTGGGTTGCACTCGCCGCGTGGCCGCTAGCCGTGCGCCTGATGATCGTCGCGGCCTGTGGGTTGCTTGCAGGCGTGGCTGTGAATTGGGCCGCGTACTCGCTTGCTTATCAAGCAAGCTATTGGAGCCCGTGGTCGCGTAAACATCCGCGCGCCGCCCTCGCCAGTCGTTGGGATCTGGCGCCGATCCTTGGTTGGTGGCGAATGCGCCGCCGTAACAGCGAGCCCGGCTTCGGGCCACGCTTCTGGGTGCGTCCGCTGATCGTCGAGTGTCTATGTGCGGTCGGGTTTGTAGCTTGGTATTGGTGGGAAGCGGTTCTCGGCGGTTTGCTGCATCCGCATCTCGCTACAGGACTGATCGCGGCAAACGGCGAATTGTCCGGCGTGCTTCACGCATCGTGCTTCGTGCATCTCGGGCTTTTTCTCGTCATGCTCGCGGCGTCGCTGATCGACGCCGACGAGTGGAACATTCCGGATGAGGTCACGGTCCCGGGCACACTATTGGGTGCGGCGTTCCTGACGCTGGCACCCGGTGGTATGCTCCCCGCATTCTTCGATCGCCGTTTGCTTATTACGCCGCTGCCGCTTGACGCGGCGGCGCCTTACGAGTGGCCCGCCGAGTTTTCTGCCGGCAATTCCATTTCGCTCGCGATCGGTTTGGCGTGCGTGTTCTCATGGTGCGGTGGATTGCTTATCGGAGGACGCTTTCCGATCTTTCACGACGGGCGCAAGCGTTGGGGTGTCGCTTTGCGCTTGTTTGCGCGCCGGATTCGTCGCGACCCTTGGACGCCGCGCGTATTGATGATCGGCTTGGCTTCGTCGCTGGCCGTATTCGGTGTTTGGCAATTTGCGCCGTCGCTCTGGCGCGGCTTGCTTACTTCCCTAGTGGGAGCCGCGGCCGGCGGAGCGATTGTCTGGAGCGTGCGGATCTTGGGTGGTTGGGCATTTCAAAAAGAAGCGATGGGCTTCGGCGACGTCACCCTCATGGCGATGATAGGCGCTTATCTCGGGTGGCAGCCGACGTTGCTGATTTTCTTCGCCGCTCCGGCGGCAGCATTGGTGATCTATATCCCTGCTCTGCTCATTCGACGCCATGAGGCTCTTCCTTATGGTCCGTATCTCTGCGCGTCGACGCTGGGAGTGTTGATTTTCTGGAGCGAAATCTGGGCTTGGGCCGAGCCCCGCTTCACCGTCGCTTGGCTCATTCCTGCCGTGTTGCTGGCGGGTTTTTTAATCTTGGGGATCGTGATGTCGGTGCTGCGGGCCGTGCGCAAATAGGTGGAAATGTCGGACAAAAACGCCGTTTGTGGCGGTTGTCAGACGCGTGCTAGAGTTGTTCGTCGTCGCAACTCCGTCCCCTTTCGCCGTCTTCGTGTCATGTCGCTGTTTGCAGTTACGAGCAATCTCACCGCGGAAGCTGACGTCGTAAGACGTCGGCGTTACGGCGTGATCGAAACGTGCGCCGGTCGATTAGACCGAATTGTTTGGCGGCCGTTTCCCAAAATTGTCACGGCGCTCGGGGCGCAGTTCTTGGCCCCTTGCCTGCGAAGGCTTCGCCGCGGCAACCGCTGTCGGTTATACTTCAATGAGCCGCGAAGTTGCCCGGGCTTTCTGGCGTTGAGGTACGTGGAAAGTACAATCGACGCCGATTTCGCCACCGTTCGCCGGGCCTTGGCCGTGCTCGATGAGGTGGCCCGGCTCAAGAACTCTGATGCTCTGTTATGCGACGTTACGAACCTGAACATTTCCGATCGAATGCTGGCTTGGTTTGGGTGGGTGCCGCATGCGCCCATGCCCGGCCATCGCAACTTCATCAAGCGACGGAAGTAGCCGCATATCGTCAGGTGTGCCGATGAGCGACGTCGCTCTCGCGGCGTCCGGCTTGCAGGACTCCGCCTGGGAAACGACGGCGGAGCGTCGCGCTCGCCGCTACGGATGGCTTGCAATCGCCATCGCCGTGCTCGTCGCATATGCGAACTCCTTCCAAACGCCGTTTGTCTTCGACGGCGCCAATTATCTCTATGAGCCGGAGACCGTCAGAGACATTTCCTCGTTCGATAAGATTCTCAAGCTGCTCGATAAAGGCCAGACGCGGGCCCTCGCCTATTTGACGTTTGGTATCGACTACCGAATCTATAAATACGACGAACGCGGCTGGCATGCGACCAATACCGCGATCCATATCTTTGCCGCGTTGGCGCTTTACGGTATCGCTCGGCACGCATTCCGATCTTGGCGAGCGCGGCCGTATTTTCAGGGCGTTGCGGAACGTGCGGCGCTGGTCGTTGCGCTCGTTTGGGCCGTTCATCCGCTGAATACGCAGAGCGTCACCTATCTCTATCAGCGGCAGGAATCGCTGATGGGGATGTTCTATCTGCTGACGCTTTATTTGCTAACGAAGTTTGCCGGCGCTCAATCTGCCGGGCACAACGGTTTCATTTGGGCGGCGACTTCCGTCTTGGCGTGTACGGCCGGCATGGCTTCGAAAGAGGTCATGATCACGGCACCGATCGTCGTGCTATGGTACGACCGCGTCTTCTGTGCCCGTTCCTGGGCTGAATTGATACTTCGCCGCGGCTTCTACTATCTTGCGTTGTCGGTAACGTGGGGGATGTTGTACTGGCTGATGTCGCGCACTTGGGACGTCTATGCTTCGGCAGGAATACTCGACTCCGGTCGCGTTACTCCGATGGAGTACGCAATGACGCAGCCCGGAGTGATTGCTCGATATATCCGACTTGCACTCTTCCCCTTCGGCTTGAATATCGATTATGCGTGGCCGAAGTCGGCGACCTGGCCGCTGCCCGATGCGGAAGGCACCATTACCTGGCTGCCGACCCAAGTGAATTGGCCCGTGGTCGCGCGAGGATTTGCGGTAGTCGGCGGGTTTCTGACGTTAACGCTTGTGGCAGTGTTTCGGGCTCCGGCCTTGGGGTTTCTCGGCGGAGCGTTTTTTGTCGTTCTTGCGCCAACGTCGAGCATTGCGCCGATCGTTGATTACTGCTTTGAGCATCGCATGTACGTGCCGTTGGCTCCGTTCTTGGCGCTCGTGGTCGTTGGTGTCTGGCAAGGTTGGCGCACCGCCGCCGCTCGATGCGGCTTCTCACAGGGAGTCATCAGCGCCGTGGCCGAGGCGACGGTGTGGATTGCCGTTGCGGCTCTGATTGCGCTCACTTTAGTTCGAAATTACGACTACCGCTCCACCACCGCCTTATGGGGCGATGCCGCTCGGAAAGCGCCCCAGAATCCGAGGGCGCAATACAACTATGGAGTCTATTTGCAAATTGACGGGGAAGTGGATCACGCGATTGAGCAATATCATCGGTGCAAAGAGCTCGATAGGAACTACACCGACGCTTATTTAAATCTCGGGCGACTCGCCGTCCACCGCGGCAAGCCGGACGAGGCCGAACATTACTTCGTGGATTTGCTCGAGACGCCGGAACTGGAAGGTTATCCGCAGCATGCGGAGGCGGCGTACAACTTGGCGAAGATTCGCTTCGACGCGGACGATCCGGGTACGGCCCGCTACTATTTGGATCAGTTATTTATCTATCAGCCGGAGCACGAAGAAGGTCACAAGTTGGCGAGCCAAGTCGAAGCCGCGTTGGCGCACCGTCGAGCGCCGCATGCCGGAACCGGAATGCCCATTCCGACGCCGCACCCGGCGCCGTAAGGCTCGAGGGACCATTCTCGCTAAAATAAGTCGGCGAAGTCGTTGCCGGCAACGTTGCTCCGTCGGATTGGCGTGGTTCCGCTAGCTGCACGCCGTTAGAATGGCGAGCCTGAAAGTGTCGAGCAAGGCAGGATGCTTGCCAACGCCTGCGAATGGAGTCGCCGATCATGTTGCCGCGTTGCTTTGTATCTGCTGCGCGCCGAGCGCGAGCCGTCTTTTGCCTCGGACTCTGTTTAGCATCGACTGCGGTGTTTTCGCAGTCGACGCCACCCGCGAGCGTTCCCGTCGCCCCGGGGTCAGCAAGCGTCTCGGACTTGTCCTCCGAGCAGATTGACGCGGCTCGTGAGTTCGTCGAGCAAGCGACCGATCTCGACGACGCGACGCGCGCGAGCGTCGTGGAAATCTATCGACAATGCCTTGCGGAATTGAAAGAGGCCGATGAGTGGCATGCGAAAGCCGTAGAACTCGATTCCGCGCGATTGCAAGCTCCGCAGGAACTTCAAGCTTGGAAGGATCAGGCCAGGGGCGTAGAGATGCCGATTGCTCCGGTGCCTGCCGGTGATGATCTTGAATCTCTCAAAGCGGGACTAGCGGAAGCGAATGCCGCTCTGAAGGCCGCCCGCGACCAACAGGCCGAGTTAGACGGGCGATCGCGCCACAGGGCTCAGCGGCGCGAGCAAGTGCGGGAACTCGATGAAGCGGCGGCCAAACGACTTGAGGAGTTGTATCGGCAGCTGGGGACGCTCCCTTCGCTTGATCGAGCGGACGTCGTCGGAAAGGCACAACGAACGCTCTTGCTGGCCCGTCGCAAGAGCATCGTCAACGAGCGTGCCGCATACTCGCAGGAGCTCCCTAGCTACGAAGCGACGCGTGAACTGCTTCGTCTACAGCTAGATGAAGCGGTGAGGAGTGTAAACCGCGCCGAAAAGCAGGCTGCCGCGTGGAATGAGGCCGTTGAGAGCGCCATGCAACAACTGGCCGATGCCCAAGCTCAAGATGCGTTGCGGAAGTTGATCACGACCCGCGGCGAGTTGATCCCCTTGGCTCAGGAGAATCAGCGCATCGCCGGACTTCGTTCCGGGCCTGACAGTCCTGCGGCCAGATTGAAACGTGTTACGGCGCATGTCGCGGAAGTGAAAAGGATGGTGGTACGTGTGAAGGCCGAGTTTGCGCACGTTCGTCAGGTTGCCGATCTGTCCAATGAGTTAGGTCAAGTGCTCGTACGAGAACGACGCGAACTCCCTGACTTGGAGGCTCTGGAGGAAGGACTTCGCGAACAGCAAGAAGAGATCGCGCAGGCGAAGTTGGCGTTGTTTGACTTAGAAGATCGCCGAACGCAGCTCGCCGACGTCGATACCGAGGCGCGCCTGGCGCTGTTGCCGCTGAACGCAAATCTCACCGACGAGGAACGCGAGGAGTTGGAACCGGCCGTTCGAGAGCTGTTGCAAACCCGACGAGGGTATCTCGACGACCTGATCACCGACTACAACGCCTACTTCAATGCCCTGGTAATGGAGCAAGATAAAACCGAGCGCGAACTGACGCAAACGGTTCGACTCTATCGGAACTATATCGACCAACGCGTTCTTTGGGTTCCGAGCTACGCGCCTCAAACGGGAATTACCGCCGCAGCGTTCACGGCCGCGAGCGTGCAACTGATCAGTCCGAAGAGTTGGTGGACGGTGTTGGTGCGATTTACGCACGACATGTCGGCGTCGCCGCACGTTTGGGCATCGGCCGGTTTTGTGTTGATTGCTTTTGTGTGGAGCGTCGGGCGGTTACGCAGGCAGATCGCAAAATACGGAGATGCGGCTCACGGCTCGCTCGAGGCCGGCATGCGTCCGACGTTCACAGTGATGTTGCTAACCGTTCTAGCGGCATCGCCTGCGCCCACGGTACTTTGGTTCCTTGCCGGCCGCCTGACCGCACAGCCCGGCGTCGATCCATTTTCGCGCGCATTCGCGACGACGATGTTGGTCGTTGCTCCCATTTGGGCCACGATTGCCTGTGTCAGACAATCACTTCGACGAGGCGGCCTGGCTGAGAAGCATTTCGGACTGCCGACGCAGATCAGCGCGCCGGCTCGCAGGGCGCTGTGGAGATTGGCTGCGATCGGACTGCCCACTGCTGCGGTCGCTGCGATGTTCGAAAGCCTTGAGCCGCTCGAGGCCCAAGCGTCGCTCGGTCGCGTATGTTTCTGCGTGGCGATATTCTGCGTATATCGTGCGGCGGCGATCGTTGCACATCCGTCTCGAGGACTCGTCGTTCGGCTTACGGGAGACGACGGAGATGAGTTTCGCTTGCGCCTCCGACGGCTTTGGTATATTGCCGCCTCGGCACCGCCCGTCGTGTTGATCGGACTCTCGATTGCCGGTTATCACTATGCGGCCGTGCAACTCGCTTGTCGCTTGCAGGAGACCGTCTGGTTATTGTTAGGATGCATGGCGCTGAGGGCGATACTCTGGCGATGGTTGGCAGTTGCCCGAAAGCGTTTGGCAGTGAAACAAGCGGCGCAATCGACTCAGGTAAGTCTCGATGTGACCACGGACGCGACGATCCGCCTTGCTCAGCCCGGAAGTGCCGATGAGAAGCGGGCGCTGCGGCAGTCGCAGGGGCATTTGAAGTCGATCGACATTCAAACGAGGCGCTTGCTCAATAGCTTTGGAGCGCTCGCGTTGCTACTGGGGACATGGTGGATTTGGTCCGACATGCTCCCGGCGCTGCAGTTTCTCGATCGACTTCAACTCTATTCGTATACGGCAACCGCCGGCGAACCGACGGCCGGCGCCGACGGGGTGACTAAGACCGTGGAGAAGACGCAGATACACTGGATTACCGCCGCCGACGTCGTTTGGGCCGTGATCATTCTGGCGATGACCGTCATCGCGGCTCGCAATCTGCCGGGACTGCTCGAGATCACTTGCCTGCAGTGGCTCCCGATGGACCAAGGTGCGCGCTATGCCGTGGCGGCGGCGGCGCGCTACGTCATTCACATCTTCGGAATCGTCGCCGTCTGTAATGCGGTCGGCCTACAGTGGGCGAGCATCCAGTGGCTTGCCGCCGCCATGACGGTCGGCTTGGGCTTTGGGTTGCAGGAAATCTTTGCCAATTTCATCTCCGGGCTCATTATCCTCTTTGAACGCCCGATTCGCGTCGGTGATACGGTGACGATCGGCGACGTTTCGGGCACGGTGAATCGCATCCGCGGTCGTGCCACGACCATCGTCGATTGGGATCGTAAGGAGCTCATCGTTCCCAACAAGGAGTTCATCACCGGCAAGCTAATCAATTGGACTCTGACCGATGATATTTTGCGCACCGTCATTCGGGTCGGGATATCCGCCGCGGCCGATTTTGAGCGAGCCGCCGATCTGCTGCTGCAAGTTGCTCGTGCCAATGCGCTCGTCCTGATCGAACCGGAGCCGAGCGTGGCCTTTACGCAAGTCGGCGACAATCGATTGGACTTTGAACTGCGCGTTTTCAGCGCCGGACTCGATGCATTGACGCCGCTACGCTTTCAACTCAACGCCGCGATTTTGAAGGCGTTCCTCGAGGCACGCATCGAAATTGCTTCGGGGCCGAAAGATTTCGTGATTCGAATGTCCGACGGCGCGCCGACGAGCGTCGTCGAGTTGGTCGAATCGCCTGTAATCGTCCAAAAGGCCGCCTAGAAAGGTTGCTCAGGTGAGTCGCTTTAAACGATCCGGAAAGAAGCATCGGCCGCCGCTGAGGCGCATGGATACTTTGGGTGCTGCGCCGGGGTCCATCATTATCGATCCGGCCGCACCCGACTCGATCGTTCATGTCACGCATTACGATGCCGAATCGATTTCCGAGCGCCAGATCACGGACGTCTCCGAAATCAAGCAGGAATTGGCTCGGGGCGGGGTAACGTGGATTAACGTCGAAGGACTCGGCAGCGCGACGACGCTCAAGCAACTTGCGACGCTCTTTCATTTGCATCCGCTGGCGATGGAAGACGCCGTCAACGTACATCAGCGTCCTAAGGTCGATCGTTACGGAGAGCAGTTGTTTATCGCGCTGCGCATGGATGCCCGCTCCGCCTGCATGCGCACCGAGCAGGTTAGCATTTTCGTCGGGCGGGGCTTCGTCATCACCTTTTTGGAAGATCCAGGCGACTGCTTCGATCCGGTGCGGCGGCGTTTGCGTGAGTGCGACGGCTTGATTCGTCGTCGCGGCGCCGACTATCTGGCTTACGCACTGCTGGACGCCGCCGTCGATAGCTACTTTCCGCTACTCGAAGAATTTGGCGATCGACTGGAGTCGCTCGAAGACGAAGTGTTGCTCACGCCGAGCCCGTCCGCCGTGTCGCGGATTCACGAAGCCAAACACCAATTGCGTACGCTTCGTCGCATCATTTGGCCGTTGCGCGATGCGATGAACGAACTTGCTCGTGACTCTTCAACGCTTGTGAGCGATGAAACGCGCATCTACTTTCGCGATCTGTATGACCATACGGTGCAGATTATCGATATCGTCGAGACGTATCGCGAAATCGGCTCAGACTTGATTGATCTTTATCTCTCAAGTCAGAGCAATCGTATGAATGAAATCATGCGCGTTCTGACGGTGATCTCGACGATTTTTATGCCGTTAAGTTTTGTCGTCGGAGTCTACGGCATGAACTTCAATACGGCGGAGTCGCGCTGGAATATGCCGGAATTGAATTGGCGTTACGGCTATGTTGCCGTTTGGGGCGTACTGATCGCCGTAGCACTAGTGTTTCTCTACTTCTTCCACAAGCGCGGCTGGTTAAGCGCTCAAGCGGGGCCCGGCACCGGGCGAGTGATCGACCATGCCGACGTCTCCAAGGAAATACCGGCCGTTTAGCATTCTTTCAAACCAATGGTCTTCGTACGACCTTCTTCAAAGACCAGCTTATCTTCTCGGGCCAGCCAGCCGATCGCTTGAAGCACCATATCTTTTGGCGCTTCGGTCTCCTTTACGAGCTTTGTAAGGCTCAGGGGACCTTTGGCGGCCAAGGTTTTCCAAACCGCGCCCGCCGTCTCGCCAATCGCCGTGATTGGGCATTCGACATCTGCAATTGCCATCGCCGCTCCCTCATACTTTGCAGGATGAAAAGCCGAGAGTTCTTTAACCGCCTAGGCTGCGCACGACGGAGCGCGCCTCTCGGGCAACAGTTGAATATAGACGGCAGCGTCGATTTTGCTCAAGCCTCGGCTTCGCCTTCGGAGTACACCGGAATAGCTGAGAAAATTCCGATGACAGACGCAGATGAGAATCCGGCGGCACCTTACATGTTCTGAAGCAAGGTTACTGTCATGGCCTTAAACACATCGGCAATCAATTCAAATTCGCGATCGTCGGCCTGACAAATCACAACAACGTTATAGTTTGGCGCGGCAAAGGCGCGAATCTGCGCGGTATTGGTGAGATCGAGGCAATAGAAATTGACATCGCTTCCCTGGAGTTCTTTGCCCACGAGAGTCTCCGATACTTCCTCGGCGTCGAGCTCTTCGTAGGTTTGCTTCAACGCCTTCACGGCCGACCGCACCAGATCGCGAGTCGGAGTCTCCTTCGGGTGCAACGAGACGCTCCAAAACGAGCCTCCGGGACTGAAAACAGTAACGGCTGCCGCTCCTTCGAGTGCTTCCGATTCGTCAATCGTCCAATTTTCAGGGTATGTGAAGCGGAGACCAAGCTTGTTGAACGTAGCGGGCATAAGCGACTCAAACGTAGGGAAACCTTGTTTTCGGTCCATTATAGGAGTTCGTGCGAAGAGCCGCCGGCCGCCCGCGCCTGCGATGCCGGCAAATCATAAGACGCACAGCTCGATCTTGCCGAGTTGGGCCGATTGCGACTACGATTCCGCCCCCTCAGAGTGGCCCGACGTGCGCAATGCGCATCGCGCTCGCTTACCGAACATAGGCACTGTCGCAACCATCGCCTTACGCGCCCGTGAAGCACTTGCCGTTCATTATCGCTCTGCTGACCTGCGCACCCGCAGGAGGGTGTTGCCTTTGGCGTCAGCAGAACCCGGTGAGCGATTCGGTGGTTGCAAGTCGCGAGTTTGCCAAGCAAGGGCTCAACGCTCTTGAGCGAAGCAATCTGTCGGAAGCGGAAAAGTATTGTTCGCAAGCGGTGCGCGCCTGCCCGAGCGACCCGAATGCTCGGCGATCGTATGCCGACGTACTCTGGGCCCAAGGTCGAACGCAAGAAGCGCTGGAGCAAATCGACGCGGCGTTAGCGAGCGGCATCGGCGGCGACGTCGAGACGCGATTGCGTGCCGCGGAGATGCGCCTTCAGGCAAACAAACTTGATGCGGCGTTGGTCGATGTGGAGCAAGTAATCGATGCCGATCCGAAGTCTGCCGAGGCTTGGGCCTTGAGAGGCCGCGTCATGTTGGCCAAAGGAAACACGAAACAAGCATTAGCCGACATGCAGCGCTCGCTCATCTATGCGCCGCGCAGACGCGACGTGCTACGACAGACGGCCGAATTGTATGAACGGTTGGGCGAACCGAATAAGGCGCTGGCCGCGCTGCAAGAGCTTGGCGATACGTACGGTCCCGGCGAAGAGCCGCCGGACATTTACATCGCCCAAGGCAACGTCTATGCGGCGCTCGCTCGGCCTGCGGAAGCCGCCGAACAGTTTCGCACGGCGATTTCGCGCGGTACGGCAAATGCCGACTTGTTGGCATTACTCGCCGAAGCCGAAGTCGCCTCCGGCAATTCGGCCGCAGCTTATCAAGCAGCGCAGCAAGCGCTCATGCTTGCTCCCGACAACCCTCGCCACCAAGAACTCATCCAACGAACGGCCGCCGCGATGCCCGTTCCCGCGAGCCCTTTGCGCCGCTGAGCGATCGCCAGGCTTTCAGCTTGCGCGGTGCGGGAGATGTCGATGGTAGCGGATATGACGTGCGGCCGTTCTGCATGACGTTGCGGAATGCCGGTCATGTCGTCATCCCGCACTCGGTTCATTTGCCGGGCTCTCCTTGCCGATCTAAAGTTGCACGGCGGCCCGTTTTCTCCATGGACGGCGACCGAGGCGCCACGTGATGTCTATCAGGCGCCGAACAGAGGATTTGCCATGATGCCGGAAGTCGATTACACCCAAGCTAGTTTTCAAGACCGGCGTCAAGGCGAAGCGGCCGAGCGCCCGAACCTGGAGCGACGTCAATTTGCCGACGCGCACAGTGAGCTTTCGCAAGAGGCCCGTGAGTTGGCCATGGCGATTGACAACTACAAGCGGTTGCATCGCCGTCGCTTCATCACCCACGAAGAAATGGTCGCCGTCATCAAGTCGATAGGCTATCACAAGTAGGCCGCGGGTCAGCCGTCGCGTTCTTCGCCGCCCGAGGTGCGTCCCGTCGCGACGTCGAACTCAAAGATGGCGGGAATGAGCAACGCGGCGGTCGTGAAGCTATAGGCGCCCACGACGGCCAACGTAGCGGCCAGGCCCGCGCCGATGAGAAAGCTCGTCAACGCATAGAACGTCGCCAGCGGCAAGATAAACGATCCGAGCGTGATCGCCGGCGAAGGGTTGCGTCTTCCGAGCGCCGCATACAGTCCCACCCCGCCCCCGACGATCGTGGCGAGGAACGGTTGCAGCTGGGCCTGAAAAGAGCCGCTGAACGCAGTCATGATGCGCATGCTCACGCCGACTCCGACGATCAGGAAGAAGACCGTCGCAAGGCTCACTGCGGCGGCTTGGCGCGAGTTCGCATAGTGCATGCCGACGTGTATTCCGAGTACGGCGGCGAAGGCCGAAAGCGATAGCCAGCCGATGGCGATGTAGAGGGTCGACTCGCCATTCGCTGCGCCGATCTGCCACAAAAGCGCCAGAAGGACAAGCGGTAGAAGCAGCATTTCTTTAGCGTTAAAGAACACGCCGGCAAGCTTTCCGAAGACGAATTCCTTTGACGTGAGATCCGTAACAAGCAAAAGATCGAGCGCATTGGCGTCCCGTTCGGACGTGATGGCCGACACGGCTTGCATGTTGATGAGCAAAGCGCCGAGCACGGCGGCCGGTGCCGCGATGAGCACCCAATCGAGCGCCGAGGTTCGTGAGTTGTCGGCCGTTTGCAAAGCGCCCCATGCCAAGGCGGCTACGAGTGCCGCATAGAACAGCCGGACGAAGAGGACCTTGCGGCCGTAGGCCCACGTCATGATTTCGCGCCACAGTACCGGATTGTCCCAAACGTTCCGGCTGGCCCGCAAGCCGCGTCCGGCGATCGCGTCGTTCGCCTTCACGAGTTCGGGCCCCGTTGCTGCTGCATCGGATTGCAATGCGCGCAAGCTCCAGGCATGAGGCAGATCGCCGCTTTTAGCGGGCTGAGCGGGCGCCGTGGGAGCTTGAAACAACTCGCGCGACGGATTCCAGACGCGGACTCGCCACACGGCAATTGCATTGAGCAACGCGGCAAGCACTAGCGAGCTGAGAAGGGACGCTTGCCACGGCATCATCAAGAATTGGCCTAGCGCAATTCGCAGGTCGTCAAACGGCCGCGTGCAACTTATGGCCGCATGCCAGGGGCTCGCGGCGGCCGCCCAACCGCGTGCGTCTGTTCCGGCAATAATGTTTCCGAAGAGTCCGCGATCGACTGCTTCCCAAAGACCTGTCCACGCGACCAGGACGAGTACCGTCGTCGCTAACGTTTGAAAAGTGCGTTCCCGCCAAAGGGCGATCGTTGATCCCAAACTCCCCGCCGTCGTGACGCCTGCTAATGTGACGACGAACACGGCGGATATCTGCCGAAAATCGACGCCACCGCAGAGCGCGCTCAACGCAAAGAGCGGAGCTGCGGCAATGGTGAAATCGACGACGCTCAAGAGCGAGGCGAAGAGTCGGCCGAGCACGAGCTCGCGATTCGTCAGGTTGGTCAACAACAAGAGATCGAACGTACGGCGATCTTTCTCGTGGGCAACGGCGGCGGCCGTCGACAGTGCCGCGAAAAACATCGCCGCCATGAGGTGCAGCGGCGCTAACACCTGAAAGACGGTGGAGCCGAAATAAGCAAAATCGCCGACGTTGCGAACGATCTGCGTGCCGGCGAGAACCTGCCAAGCCGTGATCCAAAGCGCCGCCAACCCGCCGACATACGCACCGCGCGCGACAAACAACCGTCCGCGGCGAGGCAGGATGGATAATTCGCGCGTAAATACAGGGCCGACCAACAACGATGCTCCGCAAGAAGTCGGGCGCCAATAGCTTCGGCGCCGGGGGGTGCGAAGCGCTATGATAGACGAACCGCGGCGCGACGGAAACCGGTCGCCCGAGTCGCGAGCCATGCGCTATAGAGAATCTGCTTGGCTTGCGGTCGCCAAATGAAAAAAGGTCATGGCAATCCGATCCGTCGGTTTGCCATGACCTCTATCCTGAAACGCGACGGCCGGCCGTGCGTCTAATAGATCTATCGACGCAGTCTTGTCGTCACTTCAATGGATTCTGCGACCGTGCTTAAATCTCAAACGGCGACAAAGGCTCGCTAAATGCTAACGGTAAATTCACACCGTACCGAGCGCGTCGAGCCGGCAAGATCGAGGCTTAATTGAGCCCGGGGCACGTCGGGCAACGGACAGGCCCGCAGCCGCACGGCGGGGGACAGCCTCCCCCGGAGCGAAGGAGCGGAATTCCGCAACCGGGCGCGCAACCAACATTGGGGGGCGAAGCACAAGGTGCGCAATCACATCCCGTGGTCGTCGCACCAGGATGGCAGCAGGCCCCTTTCCAGCATAACCAGCCTGGAAGCTTGACGCATGTTGACGATTGCGTGAACGGCGCCGGAGCATGGTAGCCGGCACTGTAGCCGACGCCCATTCGACGAAAGCAATCGTCGGCCTGAACACTCGTAGCGGTTACGCCGAAGACGGCGACTAGGAGGCCCGACACGAAGCGAGCGAGCGGCATGTGCAATCCTTAGCGAAGGCCGCGCGTCGATGAATTCCGATCCGACGTCGGGACGCACGCTCTAGCAGCTATCGGCTTCCGAGTTCCAACAATTTCATGGAACCCGTACGACGTCGACCGGTCGTGACGATCGCTAATACCGGCAGCGCTAACCGGCGGCTTGTCCGACGGTATGAACGCGGACCATGTTATGTCCCTTAGAAGCAAGGCCGATGCCCGCGACCAGAACGATGTGATCGCCGTTCTCGAGACTGCCGTTCTCGAGTCCCCACTTCTGCACGTGCTGAATGAGTTCGATGCTGTCCGTAGTCGGAGCGTCGACCATCGGGACCACGCCCCAGTACAAACACATCTGCCGAATGGTCGACTCGCGCGTGCTTACGCCCAAGATCGGCACGAGGTTGCGGTGTTTCGAAAGGGCCAAAGCCGTCACGCCGCTGTTGCTCACCACAATCAGCATCTTGGCGTCAAGTTGTTTGGCGATGCTCGCCGCGCCGAGCACCACGCCGTGCGTGATTTTCTCTAGACCTTCGGGAAGCATGTCGGGCATATCCGGCTTTGCTCGGGTGGCAAACAGCGGCTCCGTTGCTAATGCTACGCGGTTCATCATCTCGACCGCCGCCGTCGGAAAGTCCCCCACCGCCGTTTCGCCGGAAAGCATGCAGGCGTCGCAGCCGTCGAGAATGGCGTTGGCGATGTCGGTGACTTCTGCGCGGGTCGGACGGGGCGAATGTTGCATGCTGTCCAACATTTGGGTCGCCACGATCACCGGCTTCTGATAGCGGTGGCACATCGCGATGATGCGCTTCTGCACGACCGGCATCTTCGCCACGTCGATTTCTACGCCCAAGTCGCCGCGCGCGACCATGATTCCATCCGTCGCATCGACAATCGCTTCCAATTGATCGAGCGCCTCTTGCTTTTCAATCTTCGCGATTACCAAGGCCGGGGAACGGTGAAAATCCAAGAGCCATTTGAGCTCAAGAACTTCCTTGGGGGAACGGACGAAGCTCAGGCTCACGAAGTCGACGCCGTTTTTCGCCGCCCAAACGGCATGTTCCTTATCTTCCTCGCTCATGGCGGGCAGGCTGACTTTTACGCCCGGCAGGTTGATCCCCTGGCGACTACGAATGAGCCCGGCTTGAACGCAACGGCACTTTGCTCCCTCGCGCGACTTCGCTTCGACGAGCATGCTCACGGTGCCGTCGGCCAGCATCACTTGGTCGCCGACCTCGAGTTCGTCGACCAGTCGATCATAGGTCGAGGGGAGTCGGCGCGGGTCGTTCGATTCCTCTTCGCGAATGAAATAAAACTCTTGGCCGAGTTCGCACTCATAGGAGCCGCCGGGGATTTCACCGAGACGGATCTTAGGACCGGCGAGGTCCACGAGCACGGCGACGGGATGCTTCGACTCCGCGCTGAGCTTTCTGACGCGGTGAAGTACCTCTTCGTGTTGCGGGATTTCACCGTGCGCCATGTTCAGCCGGAAGACATCGACGCCGGCGGAGATCAGGGCCGCCAGTTGAGCCTCTTCACGGCAGGCGGGACCCACCGTGGCGATGATTTTCGTATTGGCTCGGAAACCGGGAAGTCGATTGTTCATGGCGCTTCATGGTTGGAGTACGGCAAGCAAACAACACGAAGCGGCAAGTCTCGATGTCTCACGAGCACGCCTCGGCGAGTATACTTTATCGAATATAGGTTCGTTTGCACGAGCCCTGTTCCGGTCTGCGACACATCGAGAAAATGGTGCGCCGCATTTTCATTACAATTCGCTTGCATGTCTGACGCTCAAGACTCAACTTCGCCGAAGCGTGTTTCGAAGCTCCGATACTGGGCGGCCGGCGTCGCTTTATTGTTCATCGGGCTTGCGTTTTGGGGGTTAAAGTCGCTGTTGCCCGGATTGCCGGAAATTCATCCTGTCGATCTGGCGGCCGCAGAATTGGTTTGGGGCAAAGCGCAACCCGCCGATTACGATCTCACAGTGAAAATTGCAGGACGGCAGACTGGTGAGTTGAAAGTGAGCGTTCGAAAGGGAGCGGCCACCGGAATGACGCGAAACGGTACGCCTATGCGTCAGGAGCGAACGTGGGAACCTTGGACTGTGCCGGGAATGTTTGAAACGCTTTCGACCGATTTCGACAATCGCGAGCGAGCCGTAGAAAAATTCGGCGTGGAGCCCGGCAGTATTCATATGCGCTGCGAGTTTGATCCCAAGTACGGCTTTCCGAAGCACTACTTACATCAGATCTACGGACGCCACCAAGATCTGGAATGGACCGTGACGGAGTTCGTCGTTCACTAGTTTGTACGCTTCGCCGGGAAGCGGCAATGCCGAACAACCGTTTGTGAAACTGCCGTCCCCTCAATCTGCAAGAGCCATGACGTACTGGAATAATAAGACTGCGATCTTAACGGGCGCATCCGGGGGACTCGGGCTTCACATTGCCGAGGCGCTTGTACGCGCGGGTGCGAACGTCGTACTGGCGGCGCGCACCGCAGGGCCGCTCGAAGCTGCGGTAGCGAAGTTGCAGAAGTTCGGCGCAAGCGGCGCCGTGGTCGGCATTCCGACGGATGTTTTGCGCGACGAAGATGTTTCCAATCTCGTGCAACAATCCATGGATCGGTTCGGTCGACTTGACGCATTAGTGAACAACGCCGGTCTGTCGATGCGCAAAGCGATCTTGGATACGACGGTCGAAGACTTTCGAGCGATGGTGGACTTGAATCTCTTCGCCGTCGTGCGAACGACGCGTGCCGCCGCGCCGCACTTGTTGGCGTCGCGCGGTCATTTAGTGAACATCGGGTCGTTGTCGGGTAAGTCCGCTTCACGATGGTTGGGCGCCTATCCGGCTTCGAAGTTCGCGCTTACAGCGTATACGCAGCAATTGCGCCTGGAATTGGAGCCGGAAGGACTCAATGTTCTTTTGGTCTGTCCCGGGCCGATTGCGCGCGATGACGATCGGGTACGAAGCCCCGAAGAACTTGCGAACCTGCCCCCGGAAGCGCGGAAGCCGGGGGGCGGTGTAAAAACCAATCGGATTCCGCCGGAGAAACTCGCCGCTAAGATTCTCGCCGCCTGCGAAGGTCGCCGCCGCGAGTTGATTGTCCCTTGGAAGGCCCGCATCGTCTTTGCGCTAATGCAGACTTCGCCAACAGTCGCTGATTGGCTGGTCCGTAAACTCACGTAGTCAACCGAGAATTGAAGCCCAATCATGCAGGGGTGTTTACTCGCGTAATTGTCGCAACTTGGAGTGTTTCCACGTCGCGTAGAATTGACCGGCAAGATTGCAGAACGACCGGCAGGAATAATTTCGTAAATCGACCATCCGCGACGCATTGCACAATCCGCTCGCCCCTAATGTGCGAGCGTGAGTCACGGCGGTTGAACTTCGACCAATTGCGGATGTTGCCGCGAAGTTTCGGCCATTGCGTACGGCATTTGCATAGAAGGTCATCGCTCCTTTGAGACGCAAAATGACAGCGCGTCTACCAGCCAACCCATCCGATTCGAAATGGAGATAATCATGAGCAAGCAACAGGATTTAGAATTGGTGTTTGCCGCCATTCCCACCTCGGGACTAAAGTCGCTTTGGAAGGCGTTGAGGGCCGATCGCGTTATTCGCGGTCGTTTCATTGACGGTCACGGGAAGGGGTGCCTGTTTCACTGGTTGTCGGAAAGACAAATGATCGATCGTCCCAGTCGCGTTGCTTGGACTTCGCAGAATCTGCTGTTCGGCAACGCACACGATGCGGCGATGCGACGCGTCATCGTCGGGTGGGATGCCGCCGATCCGGACGCGATCGTGAAAGGCGCAGGCTACGAGTCGGAATATCCAACGGCGAGCTATGTTGTACGTGCCGTCGATGTTCGTCGAGCGATTCGTAAGGTCATGCGCGTTCGCCGTAGCGCCAACCAAGCAGAAGGCCTTTATCGGCTCACCGCCGTTACGGGCGCCTAATCGGCGCCCCTTGGCAGTCGGAGATCTTGTTCTTCAATAAGTTCGCGCGCGGTGAGGTCGTCCGTTACCAGATGTGTCCAAAACCGCATCGACTTCAATAGCGGTACGATCGCACGCCATTTGCTGCGCGAACATCGCCGACAAGGCGCGGCGCTAATGACCAAGTACCGCTGCGGCGCGGATTGGGTATCCTCCTCCGCGTCGTGAAACGCTATCAGGTCCGGCCAGTCAAACAGAGTCACGGCTCGCCAATTTTCTTTATCGTCGCCGGTTCGATCATCGGCTTCCGATTGGTCGGGAAACAGCACCGGGCCGTTGTCGTCGTACGGCAGGTACTGCACGTCGCCGACGAAGCGCCCCGCCTCCAGGCCTTTCGGCTTTCGGGAGTGGTGCTTTAAATAGTTCTGCATCAGTCCGTCCGGGTCACGCGACCACGCTAAGCTGCTGATGATCAATTGAACTTTGTGTCGAAGCTCGAACGCACGTTCGATATTTTCGTCTTGCACTTTTAAACGGGCATAGTCGCGCATCGGCACCGTCGCGGCCGTCGGTAGGTCGACGAACTCGATCTGGTCGGCGGCGTCGAAGAGGCGGAAAAACGTGACCGGACTCAGCATCGGATCTTGAATTGTCGGCGTCAGAGCATGAAGCCGAAGTTTCGGATAGACGGGGAGCGTCTTTAAGAGCTTTGCGAGATACGAGATCACCGCCAATGAACTGTAGCCGGCTCCCAGACCGATGCCAATCGGCTCCGCGTCGGCCGCCGACTTACCGGCCGCTTTGGCAGCGGCGGCATTTTGCACCACGAGCTTTTTGATCAGGCTGACGGCAGTTTCCGCCGTCGCCCGGGCCACCATGTCGTTGACGACATCTTCCGTGACGTCGACGACCCGAATCTCATTACGTTTCGAATTCAGTCCGTATTTCTTATAGATGTCCTCGGCGCGCTGCACGGCTTGCGGCGGATTCAATTGGACAAATCCACGCTCGACGGCCTCTCGGACAATTTTGTAGACGCGATAGCGCGTCAAATCGACACGGCGTTTCTCGTTCCAACGCAGATCGATCCACGGCAGCTCGTTGGCGTGTTCGCGAACAAGCCATTGTGCGATCGTCGAGGTGAGCTTTTTTTGATCGTCGCCTTGCGCGGTCATCCAACGCGTTGCGACGGAGAAGACCAATGCGTCGCTCAGGTCGTGGACCGAACCTTCCAGTTCGGGATGGTGCGGCACGGCGAGACTCCTCACGAAGTTCGCTTCGACGGCGTGCGAGGCTCGGCGAAGTGAAGGCGGACAGTGATGTTGAAAACAAACTGTCGAACTGCGTCACAGTTTCGGCATTCTAGCCGAAGCCAATGCTCGAATGTCAAATTTACCCTAGGTTTCCGCCTGCTCGCGGTTATCATCGGCAGGGAAAGTCGGCCGCTCCGCAAGAATGCCGGACGGCCGTAGTTTGGGACATAGTCCGCGGTAATATCGATGAACGACTTTCTCCAGGTTGCGGAGTTTTCCGACTCCTTTCCGCATGCTTCCCAGGCCATTTTCGACGGGATGCGAGCCGGTTTGCACATCGGCGCTCAATTGGCGGTTTCACGACTTGGCGAACCTGTCTGCGACGTCGCGATTGGGCTGGCCCGACCTAGCTCGATGGAGGACGGCGAACGCTTGATGCAGACCGACACGCTCATGTTGTGGCTCTCATCCGGAAAGCCGGTCACGGCAATCGCCATCATGCAGTTGATCGAGCGCGGATTTCTACAGCTCGACGATCCGGTTGGGGTGCACATTCCCGAGTTTGCCGCGAATGGAAAGCAAGGCGTGACAATCAAGCATCTGCTCACGCATGTCGGCGGATTTCGCTTTATCGATCTAGGGGACGCTGCAACCCCTTGGGACGAAATCATCCGCAGGCTTTGCGTGGCGCCGCTTGAGCGCGAGTGGGTGCCGGGGAAACGGGCCGGATATCACCCGTACACAAGTTGGTATGTGTTGGGAGAGGTCGTGGCGCGGTTGAGCGGCAATTCGTTCTCACACTATGTGCGCGAGCAAATCTTCTTGCCTTTGGGAATGGTCGATTGCTGGATCGGCATGCCCGAGGCCGTTCGCGAGGGGTACGGGTCGCGACTTGGTATCATGGCGAATACGGAGGCGCGCGGCGACGCTCTACCGACATTAAGACCGCATCCGTGGAGCATGCCGGCGGGATTGTCGGCGTGCGCTCCCGGCGGCAATGCGCACGGCCCTATGCGGCAACTTGTGAAACTCTATGAGATGCTTTCGGCAGGTGGAGCCCTCGACGGAGTTCAGACGCTCACGCCCGACTCGGTTGCACTGCTTACCGCTCGCTCGCGCGTCGGTATGTTCGACGAAACATTTCGCCATACTCTCGATTGGGGACTCGGAATCATTCCCAACAATCGGCGTTATGGAATCGACACGGTGCCGTACGGCTACGGACGCCACGCGAGCGATTCGGCGTTTGGCCATAGCGGTTCGCAATCGTCCGTCGGATTTGCCGATCCGAAGCACGGGCTTTGCATCGCCTTGGTGCTGAACGGCACGTGCGGCGAAGTGCGCCATCAGAAGCGGATCAAATCACTGCTAACAGCACTCTACGAAGACCTGGGAATCGTGCGCGACGATTGAACGAGAGACGTAGTCAATTGCTCGTTCTAGCCCCCGAATTGCAAATCGAGCAACAGTTGCTTCACCTCGGTCATCGCCAACGAATCGCGAGCAAACGCTCGATTTGAGCAAATGAAAACGGGCCCGTCGCTCTGTTCACGGCCGGGTTCCGGCAAGCGACCGTGGCTTCCGCGCACGATCGACGGGTCGAGCCCGATCACGTCCATGTAGTATCGGAAGCCGAGCAACTTTCGTGCGAGACGTCGAGCGACACGAACCTTGGGAAAGCGCAGCTTCGGGTCGACGAATAGCTCCACGGGATCGTAGCCCGGCTTGCGATGAATATCGACGGTGCGTGCGTAATCTGGTGCCAGCGCGTCGTCGAGCCAGAAGTAGTAGGTGAACCAGCTGCGCCGCTCGGCGACGACGACTAAGTCGCCGCTACGCGGATGGTCGATTCCGAATTCGTGCTGGGCCGCGCGATCGAGCACCATCTCCACGCCGGGTGTTTTGCGAAGCAGTTCGGCAACGGACCGCAGATCTGATTCCTGGTCGACGTACACGTGCGCCAATTGATGGTCGGCGACCGCGAAGGCGCGGCTGGCTCCGCAATCGAGCGTCTCCCAACCGGGGAGTTCGTTGCGCACGCTCAGGTATCCATGCTCTCGCAACACGCGGTTGAGGTGGACCGGCCGCTCGACTTCCGTAATTGCATACTCAGAAAGTACGACCACTTCTGCTCCGCTCTCGCGCGCGTGGGCAATTAAGCGGCCTGCCTCCGCATCGACTTCACGAAGATCTTGGCGACAACGAGGATCGGCAGGGCCGAAGCGTTGAAAGTTGTAGTCTAGGTGCGGCAAGTAAACGAGCGACAGCGTCGGCCGCTTCGATTTCAAGGCGTCGAGCGCCGCATCGACGATCCACCGTGTGCTCGTAATGTCGGTGCCCGGCCCCCAGAACTTTAAGAGCGGGAAGATGCCGAGTTTGGCTTGCAACTCGTCTTTCCAATCGGCAGGCCGACTATAGCTGTCGAACACTTTCCGGCCATCGGAAGGGTAGCTCGGCCGCGGCGTTATCGACCACTCGACGGGCGCGTACATGTTGTACCACCAGAAGAGTTTCGCCGTCGTATAGCGTGGATCCCGTCGTCTCCCGGTTTCGTAAAGGCGTTCTCCCGCCACGAGATGGTTCGACTGTTTCCAGAACATCACCTCGGCCAAGTCGCGGAAATACCAACCGTTGCCGACGATGCTGTGGTCGCGCGGAGTCAGTCCCGTCAGGATCGTCGACTGGGCGGAGCACGTTACGGCCGGCAGTACCGTGCCGAGCGGGCAGGAGAAACCGTCGTGGGCGAGACGCGTCAGATGCGGAGTATCCGGGCCGAGGTGCTCCGGCGCAAGTCCCACGACATTCAGCACGACGAGCGGTTTGGTCATGTGTTCTTAGTTTCGATGGTTCGATCGGGAGTGCGTAAACGGCACAGTATGTTTCGTCGACCAATAATCATCGGGATTCGACTTAGCGCACACTGCGGAATTTAGCTCGACCTAACGCGGCGCGGGAAGTCGTGACGCGGCTGCGTGATGTCTATTGTCGGGCCGTACCGTGCCGCTCATAATAAGGGAGCATGCGCTGCGGGTGCATGCATGTTGTCTCGCAACCTATGGATCGGGCAAGATGGCACTCACAGCACAACAATTCGTCGAGAGCCTCACCGTTCACGGCCTGATGTCGAGCGGCGAGGTTACTACGCTTTTAAAGGAATGGACCGTCGTCAGCGGACAAGAGCCTGACGTCGAAGCGTTGGTTCGGAAGCTGGTTCAGGACGGCAAGCTCACGAAGTTTCAAGCGATCAATCTTTATCAAGGGCGCGGCAAGGGACTGATTCTCGGCGAGTATTTGATTCTCGACAAGATCGGTGCCGGCGCGATGGGCAAAGTTTACAAAGCCAAGCATCGCCGGATGCATCGCATCGTGGCGCTGAAAGTCTTGCCGCCGCACGTCTCCGCCATCCCGCGCATCATTGATCGGTTCTTTCGCGAAGTTCAGGTTGCCGCGCGATTGACGCACCCCAACGTCGTCGCCGCATATGATTCCGGCGAGTCGCACGGTCTGCATTACTTGGTGATGGAATACGTTGAAGGGCAAGACCTGCTCGTTTATGCGGATGCCAATGCTCCGCTGGGCGTCGCGAAAGCCGTCGAGTTGCTGCGTCAGTCGGCCGAAGGCTTGGCCTACGCGCATGAGAACAACATCGTACATCGCGACGTAAAGCCCTCGAACATTCTCGTGACCGCCGATGGCCAGGCCAAGATTCTTGATCTTGGTTTGGCTCGAATCACCGACGACGACGCATCGAGCACGAGCGAAACGCAGAACGCGTTGACGGTCGAAGGCGAGGTCATGGGAACTCCCGACTACATGTCGCCGGAGCAATCGTGCGATACGCACGCCGCCGACCATCGGGCCGATATCTACGCTCTCGGTTGTTCGCTTTATCGGATTCTCGTCGGCCGTATCCCCTATCCGGGCGACACGCCGGTACAAAAGGTAATGGCGCATCACGATCGTCCGATTCCGAGCTTGCGTGATGATCGACCGGATGTGCCCGTCGAACTCGACGCGCTATTTCAGAAGATGATGGCCAAGTCGCCCGCCGATCGGCCGCAATCGACGCGCGAGGTGGCCGATGAATTGGCACGCATCGGTAAGGCGTTACACGCCGCCCGCTAGGCGAGGCCGCGCGTCGTCCTATTCGCTACTTCTTCGCCGGTAGCCTTAAGCGAAGGCGCGAGATGCTGCCGACGATATCCTTACCCCAGGTATCCCAACGGACTCGAACGGTTCCGTCGTTAACCGATTCGACGACGGTCACGGCGTACCAGCGACCCTCGTATTGGCCGTGCAAGTGATCGCCGGCTCTGAGCGGCGTCTGCGGGGACACGGGTTGCGTTCCCTCCGTTCCCGGTGCGAGCGGGGCCCGATCGTATTTTGGCGGCGGAGCACCAGGCTTGCGAACGATCGACGGAGTTGAGGGAGGTGGTTCGGTTATGGCGGGTTTCTGGACCAAAACCGGTGCCGACGGCGAGCTCGACGAGGGCTTAACGGACGGGATGGGCGGACTCGAATAGTTCGCCATCGGAACGGGCTCGACGACGCTCGGGGATGTCTGCGGTAGCTTCTGCTCTGGCGACGGCGCAACGGGCGCCGGCGGAAGTTCCACGATCGGCGGAGTCGACTCCGGCAGCGTCGGCGTCGCGATGCTCGCCTGAGGGACCGGCGGCACCTTGTTCGACGGCAAGGCGACGGCGGATTGCTCCGAACGTTGATCCCAAGGACGCCAAACCGCTGCGACACCGCCGGCCACGAGCAGTAGTAAGACGAAGGCGATAGCCATCGGCCGTCGCGAGTTTCGTCCTTCGTTGTTGATGGGAACTTCGGTTGCGACAATTCCTTTGTGTGTTGCAACCTCGGAAGCAGGTTTAGCAAGCACGGGGCCCGCAGAGCCGTTCATGGTCGTCGGCGGAGAAGTGATCGGCACGACCGACGGCGCAGAAGCGACGGAGACTTGCGCAGGCGTCGGGCGATCAGTCGCCGGGATCGCATTGCTGGTTGCCTTCGTAGCGTCCACCTTAGGCGCCGTTACCGTGGCAGGCTTCATAGCCGCTTGGGATACAGTTACGGGAGCAACGGTCGCGGCGGCCGGGCTCGCGCTCACAGGCGCCGGTTTTGCGGCGGCAGGTCCGGCCGAAATTGTGATCGAGGCCTGGCAGTTGGGACAAACGGCCTTCATGCCGGCGCGCAACGCGTCCACCTCCCAGGACTTACGGCAACGAGGGCACGTCAGCGTACGCATGCATTCGGCTCAAAGGGTAAGGATTTAGAGCGGTACGGTAATTCTCAATCACACCCCCAATTCTAACGTGCGATTTCGTAAAGGCCATTTTTCTGCGGTGTCGCGAGTAGATCAAACGTTGCCCGTCCCTTGTCGCGGTCGGCGAGAACTTCGAGAATACGGCCGGTCAGTCTGCCCCACGACGAGGGTCGTAACGTGAATGCCGCTCATCGAATCGCCATTGGTCTTTCACTCCTCGCCGCGGGCTGTGACGCGGTCGTCGCTGATCCGGCGCGCGATCCGGTGGCCGCGCAGGCGATGTCGTCGAACGAGGCTCCGCCCAAAACGGTCGATTGGCCCGCATTTCGCGGCCCGCACCGCAATGGCATCAGCACCGAACAAGGATGGCTCGCCAAGTGGCCTGGCGACGGCCCGAAGCGATTGTGGACGGGCAACGTCGGCCTGGGCTATAGCTCCGTCGCCGTGGCGGCCGGTCGCGCCTACACGCTCGGCAATCGCGACGGTAGCGAAACAGTCTACTGCTTCGACGCGGAAACCGGCCGCGAACTTTGGAAACATACCTATCCCTGTGGTCTGATCGACTACCTGCACCTCGGCGGACCCGGCGCCACGCCGACGATCGACGGCGACACCGTCTTCACGCTCAGCAAAGAGGGGCATCTGCATGCCTTGGATGCGGCGACCGGCAAGGTTCGCTGGCTCGTCAACCTGCCGAAGGATCTCGGCGTGCCGACGCTCGAGTGGGGCTTCACGTCGTCGCCCCTGGTGCACGGCAATCTGTTGATCCTCGACATCGCCGGTCTCGCTGCCTTCGACAAGGCCACCGGCAAAGTCGTGTGGCGTTCGAACACGTACCGCGTCGGCTACGGCTCGCCGGTGTTCTTCGACGGCGGTAAGAGCGAACAACTCGTGGCGGCGCTGACGAACGATTGTCTTGTCGTCGTACGCGCCGCCGACGGCAAGGAAATCGCGAAGTACGACTGGACCAGTCAGTATACGACCAGCGGCACGACACCGGTGGTCAGCGGCCGCAAGATTTTTATCAGCACCGGCTACGGCACCGGCTGCGCGCTTTTGGAATTCGTTGACGACAAGCTCGTGGAGATTTATCGCAACGAGGAAATGTCGAACCACATGTGCACGTCGGTGCTTTGGCAGGGCCGGCTCTACGGCGTCCACGGCAACTCGCATACGGCCCGACAATGTAAGCTCGTCTGCCTCGACTTCGCGACCGGAAAACGCATCTGGGAAGAACGCGGCTTTGGTTGCGCCTCGCTCATGCTGGCCGACGGCAAGTTGCTCGTTCTTGCCGACGAGGGGTTGCTCCACGTGGCCGAGGCTACGCCCAAGGGGTTTGTCGAACTTGCGAAGACACAGGCCTTCGAGGCCCACACGTGGACCATGCCGGTGCTTGCGAACGGGCGGATCTACTGCCGTAGTGAAGCGGGCGACGTCGTCTGCCTCGATGTTCGGCCCTAGTATCAAGTCGGCCGTGCCGTGGCGGCAATGACGTCGGATGCGGGGAATTTTTTAAGCCGCGAATTCTGGTGATAAAACCCACCGCCAAGCTGAGCGTGGCTCTCAATAGCGTGGGAGCGGCGGCAGGAGACGTGTATCGCGGTCGTCGCTCAAGCCCGGGCACGCCGTTCTTCAATTGCAATCGTGTATCAGCCCGCGCGTCGACGATCGATCGCAACCTCCGCGCTCTAGACGACTTGCGCCGCGCGAGTCTAGAATTCGCTCGGAAGTGCCGATGTCAGTGGTTCTCTTTATGCGTTTGGCATTGATTTACAAGCATTCACGCTCACGTTCCTCATACTCGGAGTACGCCCATGAAAGGCAATCAACAAATCATCGACGCGCTCAATGCAGCGCTCACGATCGAGCTCACGGCGATCAACCAGTACTTCATTCAAGCGAAGATGTGCAAAAACTGGGGCTTCGCCAAGCTCGGCGCTAAGCACTATCACGAGTCGATCGGCGAGATGAAACATGCCGACATGCTCATCGACCGCATTCTCTTCCTCGATGGCGTGCCGGAAATCGCCCGTTACGGCGTGATTCGCGCCGGCAACGACGTGAAGGAGCAATTCGAGTTCGATCTGCAGCTCGAATCATCCGGGGTGAAGGCCTACAACGAAGCCGTGGCCTTGGCAATTACGCTCAAAGACGGCGGCAGTCGCGACCTGATGGAGAAGATCCTCGTCGAGAGCGAAGAGCACGTCGACTGGCTCGAAACCCAACTCAACCTGATTAGCGAAGTTGGCTTGGCGAACTATCTGCAATCGCAGATGGGTGAGAATGAGGGTGGCCACTAGCACCTGTCGCGGCGTTGGCCATTGCGGCACAGCCGCCGCTGAGGCAGGTAGATTCACCGCAGAACGACCCGGCGACGTTCAGCTCGCCGTGGTCTAGGGCGTCTTGAAGGGCCGGGGCGAGTGCCGGAACAACCGGTGCTTCTGCCCGGCGGTGAGCGACGAAGTATTGACGTAGCTTGCGGTGGCAAGCCGTGCAGCCGCCCCCTGCTCCGGTCGAGCAAGCGATTTGGCAGAGCGAACGGGCTCCGCTTTCTACGGCGCTGATCACCGTCGATTGTCGCACTTGCAAGCAGCGGCAGATCACCGGATCGGCTTCGCACTCGGCGTCTGTCGACGGAGCAACAATCGGCGCCAGCAGCGAGCTGACGTAGTCGTGACGCTCAAGATCGTAGAAGACAACCATCTTAGGCGGGTATGCCGGCGAGGGCGTGGGAGGCGGGAGCGAACGGGCGTACGCAAGGGATGTGAGACTGAGTCTCAATCCACAGGTAATTAAACTGGCTATCCGAACTTCTGTCAAGAAATAATGCGAAAAATGCCCGTCAGCCGGAGTTCTCGGCCCCGCGGAAGGCCGCAGACGGGCAATTTTCCCGAACCGGCAGCCCTTACCACTCCAGAATCACCTTCCCCGACATCCCCGACCGCATCACTTCGAATCCCTTTTCGAAGTCGTCGATCGGAAACCGATGGGTGATCACTTGGGAAATGTCGAGGCCGCTCTGCAGCATGCTCGTCATTTTGTACCAAGTTTCGAACATTTCCCGGCCGTAGATCCCCTTCAGATGCAGCCCCTTAAAGATGATCTGGCTGAAGTCGACCGACACCGCCGAAGGGAAAATCCCAAGTATGGCGATCCGGCCGCCGTGGTTCATCCCTTCGAGCATTCCTTGAAATGCCGCAGCGTTGCCCGACATCTCGAGCCCGACGTCGAACCCTTCGGTCATTCCCAAATGCTTCATGGCATCCGCTAGGCTCTCTCGCTTCGGGTTGAGCACGTACGTCGCGCCGTTCTTCGCGGCGAGCGCCAAGCGATAGTCGTTTACGTCGGTGACCACGACGTAACGCGCTCCGACGTGCCTCGCCACCGCAGCCGCCATGATGCCGATCGGGCCCGCGCCGGTAATCAGTACGTCTTCGCCGATCAAGTCGAACGACAGCGCCGTGTGCACCGCATTTCCGAACGGATCGAAGATCGACGCCAAGTCGTCGGAAATGACGTTTGGTAGTTTGAACGCGTTGCCTGCGGGCAGTGCGAAGAACTCGCCGAAACTCCCGGGACGATTTACGCCGACGCCGAGCGTTTTTCGACAAAGGTGCCGTCGCCCCGCGCGGCAATTGCGACAATGGCCGCAAGTGATATGCCCTTCCCCAGTCACACGGTCGCCGGGCTGGTAGTCGACGACGTCGCTGCCGACTTCTTCGATGACGCCGACGTACTCATGACCGGTGACCATCGGCACCGGCACGGTCTTCTGGGACCATTCGTCCCAATTGTAGATGTGCACGTCGGTGCCGCAGATCGCGCTCTTTTTGATTCGAATGAGCACGTCGTTGGCGCCGATCGTCGGCACCGGCACCTCTTCCATCCACAAGCCCGGCTCGCGTTTGGCTTTCACCAGGGCTTTCATCATTCGGGCCATACGTTATTCCTTTGTGCTTAGCCGCGGCGGCCACGCCGCGTTTGCCTCCCGTCGCGGCCGACGGGGCTAAGCGGGTTTGCATACTTACTTAATGACGTTCAATGCTCGTCCGACTTTCGCAAACGCGTTGATCGCAAACTCCACATCCTCGCGCGAGTGCGCCGCCGACATCTGCGTGCGAATTCGGGCCTGCCCTTGCGGCACCACCGGATACGAGAACCCGACCACGTAGACCCCCTCTTCGAGCATGGCCGCCGCCATCTCGCCGGCGAGTTTCGCATCGCCAAGCAACACGGGAATGATGGCATGCCCGGCGCCCAACAGTTGGAAACCGAGCTTGGTCATCGATGCGCGGAACAATTGCATGTTGTCCTGTAGGCGAGCACGCAGCGCATCGCCGCTTTCCAGCATTCGCAGCACGGCCAAGGATGCGGCTGCAATCGGCGGCGGCAAGCTGTTCGAGAACAGATATGGTCGCGATCGCTGGCGGAGCCAATCCACGATCTCGCGCCGGCCCGACGTGTAGCCGCCGCTCGCTCCGCCGAGCGCTTTGCCGAGCGTGCCGGTAATGACGTCGACGCGCTCCGTCACGCCGCAAAGTTCCGGAGTTCCGCGCCCGCGCGGGCCGACGAACCCGACCGCATGCGAGTCGTCTACCATCACAAGCGCCTGATAGCGTTCTGCCAAGTCGCACACGGTTCGTAAATCGGCGATCACGCCGTCCATGGAAAACACGCCGTCGGTGGCGATCATCTTGAAGCGGCAGTCGGCCGCCGCTTGGAGCTGCCGCTCAAGGTCGACCATGTCGTTGTTGGCGTAACGAAAACGTTTTGCTTTCGAGAGTCGCACGCCGTCGATGATGCTCGCATGATTGAGAGCGTCGCTAATAATCGCGTCTTCCGGGCCGAGCAATGTTTCGAAGAGTCCGCCGTTGGCGTCGAAGCAGGACGAATAGAGAATCGTATCTTCGGTGCCGAGGTATTCGGAAACCTTGGCCTCGAGTTCTTTGTGCACGGATTGTGTGCCGCAAATAAACCGCACGCTCGCCATGCCGTAGCCGTAGCGATCGAGCGCCTCATGGGCCGCGGCGACGACGTCGGAATGATCGGCAAGTCCGAGGTAATTGTTGGCGCAGAAGTTGACGACGCGCCGTCCTTGCGTGGTTTCGATCCAAGCGTTTTGCGGGGTCGTGATGACCCGCTCCGCTTTGAAGAGTCCTGCCTCGCGGACTTCCGCCAGTTGCGTGCGGAGATGTTCGAGGAATCGAGCGTCCATGACTACTTCCCTTCCTTTGTCGCCGCACGGCCGGCGATCTTCGTGCCCGCGGCCTGTTCATACACCTTGGCGACGGCGGCGAAATCGAGCTTCTCGAAGCCTTGGTTCATGGCGGCCGTGTATTGTTGCAGCGCTCCCGAAGCGACCGGCGTCGGCACTTTCCATTCTTGAGCCAGCGACACGGCCAGCGCCATGTCCTTGCGCATGAGCTCCAGCATAAAGCCGGGCGTGAATTGATCCGCCAGCAGGAACTTCTTCCCTCGCGCCTCGAGCAGCGAACTATTTCCGCTCGAAACGGCGAGGACATCGACCATTTGTGCCGGATCGGCGCCAGCCTTGGCGGCGAGCGTCAGGCCTTCGGCGATCAGCGTCATGATGCCGCCGCCGATCATCTGGTTCACCAGCTTTACGACCTGGCCCGAGCCTAGCGGACCGCAATGGAACAGGTGCTTCCCCATGGTCTGGAGAATCGGCAGGGCCCGCTCGTAATCGGCCGCGTCGCCTCCGCACATGATGGCCAACGAGCCCGCCTCGGCCCCCCACGGCCCGCCGGATACCGGAGCGTCGATCATGTGCGCACCGGTCGCGGCGATTTTTTCTCCGATTTCGCGCACGGTGGCGGGGCCGATCGTGCTCATGTCGAGCCAAAGCTTTCCCGGGCTCAAGCCCGCGGCCAATCCGTGATCGCCGCCGACGATTTCTCGCACTTGCGGATCGGCCGTCACGATCGAGACAACGACGTCGCACTGCTTGGCCAGGTCCGCGGGAGTCACCGCGCGGGTTGTTCCCGCCTCGACGAACTCTTGGGCCACGTCATCGCGCCGCGCATAAACGCTGAGCGGGAAACCGGCCTTGGCGATGTTCTTGGCCATGTGCCGGCCCATGGTGCCGAGGCCGATAAATCCAACGCGCTGCATGAGTCGATGGTCCTAAGCGGAGGCCGCGCGATTCGCATATCGTCGCCGCGCGCGGTCGGTTAAGCTTGGAAGGAGTGAATAGCGTACTGTGTGCGAATAAGGTACTGCGTCTCGTAGGGCCTGCCAACTTGCCCGCTTCGACGGAGATTTTAGCATGTCGCGCGATGGTTTGGCTTCGCTGTTTTTGGCCGCGCTCGTGTTTGCAAACTTGAGCACGGCCGACGCTGTCGAAACTTCGGCGACCAAGCCGAAGGATGTAGGAGCGAAGTCTGCGGCCGCCGACGGGAAGTCGCCCGCCAAGCCGAAGGCGAAACCGGCCGACGATAATATCGAATCGGTCGAAGCGCTCGTGAAGCGGACGCTCCCCTCGGTCGTGATCATTCGCGGGGCGGGTCGCGACGGTCGCGAAAACGGCCTCGGGACCGGCTTTATCATCGGCGCCGACGGACTGATCGCCACCAACTTTCACGTGATCGGCGAAGGACGCCGGTTCTCCGTGCAAACGGCCGATGGTCGCAAGCTTGAGCCGGTGGCCGTCCACGCTTCGGATCGTCACGTCGACCTGGCGGTGATTCGCGTCGATGCCAAAGGCTTGAAGCCTCTGGAACTCGGCGACGCGTCAACCGCCGATGCCGGACGCGAAGTCGTGGTGCTCGGCAATCCTCAAGGGCTAACGCATAGCGTGACTAAGGGGGTCGTCTCCGGAAGCCGAGAGATCGACGGCATGCCCCTGCTACAACTGGCCATTCCGATCGAGCCGGGGAATAGCGGCGGGCCGACGCTCGACCGACAAGGACGCGTGCTCGGCATCGTCACCATGAAATCGCTTGTGACCGACAATCTGGGCTTTGCCGTGAAGGTCGACGCGCTGAAGGCGTTGCTCGAACAGCCGAACACGGTGTCGATGGAGCGCTGGCTGACGATCGGGGCCCTCGATCCGCGGCGTTGGGAAGTTTCCGGCGGCGCGCAATGGCGGCAACGGGCCGGGCGGATTCAAGTTTCCGGAGCCGGTGCGGGTATCGGGAGCCGCTCGCTTTGCCTTGCGAAAGCCGAGTCGCCTGATGGGACGTTCGAGTTGGCCGCGACCGTGAAACTCGGCGACGAGTCGGGCGCCGCCGGTTTGGCCTTTGCCGGCGACGGCGATGAGCAGCATTACGGCTTCTACCCTAGTGGCGGCCGGCTCCGTTTCGTCCGCTTCGAAGGGCCCGACGTTTATAGCTGGCGCGTGCTCGACGAACGGCCGAGCGATGCGTATCTCCCGGGCGATTGGAACCGGCTGAAGGTACACGTGGACGACGGGCGTGCCCGTTGCTTTGTGAACGGCAAGTTGGTCTTCGAGCATGAGCTGGGCGAAACGGCCGGGCGGCGTGCCGGCCTCGTCAAGTTTCGCGATACCTCGGCCGAGTTTCGGCAATTTGCGCTCGGTAAGGAGGTGCCCGACTTTGCACCGACCGAGGAGATTCTGGCCGCGGTCGCCAAGCTTCGCGGCGCATTACCTTCGCACGGTGCGGCCCCCGTCGATCTGGTGACGCCGCTCCTGCCCGACGCTGCAGCGGGGGTCGAAGTGCTGCGCGACCGAGCAAAGTCGTTGGAACGTGAAGCCGAACTGCTGCGCGACTTGGCCGGCAAGCTCCATCGCCGCAGCGTCGTCGAGCAATTGACGAAGCTGTTTCAAGGGGACGACGACAACATCGACCTGCTACGGGCCGCGCTCCTGGTCGCCAAGTTGGACAACGACGAACTCGACGTCGACGCCTATCGCGACGAAGTCGCTCGCATGGCCGAGGAGATTCGCGAACGGCTCCCTGCCAAGGCCGACGACGCCGCGAAGCTCGTCGCGCTGAATAAGTACCTGTATGCCGACAACGGTTATCACGGCAGCAGACACGACTACGACAGCCTCTCCAACAGCTACCTCAACGAAGTGATCGACGATCGCGAAGGACTGCCGATCACCTTGGCCGTGCTGCATATCGAAGTCGGCCGCCGGCTTGGGCTCGATCTGCAAGGCATCGGGCTACCCGGGCACTTTCTGGCGGCGTATGTCGACGACGACGGCCGGCGACAACTGCTCGATCCGTTCGACGGCGGCAAGCGACTGACCGAGGCCGACGCGATTCGCACGGCGCTGGAGATTACCGGTCGCACGCCGCAAGCCGAGCAATTGGAGCCGGTGACCAAGCGGGCGATCGTCTTGCGGATGTTGGAAAATTTGGTCGGGCGTTCCGCCGACGAGCGGCATCGTCTGCGACTCGGCGGCTATCTCGATGCGATTCTCGCACTTGCTCCGGACAATCTCGAGCGGCGCATGATGCGGGTCATGGTGCGTTATCGTGATGGCGCTCTCGACGAGTCGCTCGCCGACATCGACTACCTGCTCGACCATCATCGCGCGGATTTGGACGAAGAGCGCATCTTGGAACTTCGCGACCGCTTGGAGCGCGAGCGCCGCGAGTAATTCACGTCAACGCTTACTTTCCGAATCGCACCAGGGTCATCGTCGTAATCACCGCGATCGTCGTGAAGAACACAAACGCCGCGATGAGCGCCGCGCGAATAAACCAATTCGGTCGCAGTTCCTTCGGCAGCAACACCGAGTTCACGTAGAACACGTGTAAGCAACTGAAGCCGAGTGCGTAGTTGTAGATGTTCGTGGCCCAGGGCATGATTAGCCCTTGCGGCACGAATTTCAGAATGAGCAGTCCCGATACGCAGTAGCAGCAGAGCATGCCGAAGTAGAGCTTGCCGACGTTGTGCGGCTTCCACGACTTCAGCGCCGGAAGCCCGGTCCAGAGTACGTCGATCCAGCGGCGGAAATAGCCGTCGGCCGTCGTTGTCGTGCTGAGGGCCAAGACGAGGAAGCCGCAGAAGAGCGTCATGAACCAGCCGACCCCTTTCATCATGGTCGGGCCGATCGCGTTATGCACGCCGTCGGCGGTCATGCCGGCCGCGAGCCACGGGTTCACTTCGGTGCCGCGCGGCAAGAATTGCACGCTGAGCATGCTCGGCATGGCCAGGCCGATGAAGCTGGCGATGCCGAAGAGGAAGAACTGGTCGCGGAAGACGTGGCGATACCAACCGGCGAACCGCTTGCGACGTTCCGGCGTGACGGGGAACACCATGCCGACGTGCGACAGCTTCACGGAGTGCCCGCCGATGACGCTGGGAATCGCCCCCACGTGCTTCCCCATGCCCCAGCCTTGGTCGCGCGTGTAGCCGCTGACGTTGGTGTTGGTGAGGCCGCCGTTGCCGGCCAAAGCCGCCATGGCGCCGAGGATGGCAATCATGCTCAGGTCGACGTGCGGCAGCGGCTTCCCTTCCCAGAGCGTGACGAAAATGTTCTCCACTTTGTAGCCGTCGTAGCGGCCGTCGCCGTCTTCGTCTTGGAACTCACCGTATTCGTGCGGATCGCCGTTCTTGTTCTTGTCGATGCGTTGCTCGACGCCGTCGAGGCGGCCGTCGTTGTCCCAATCTTCGCCCGGATCGAGGACGCCGTTGCCGTTGGCGTCTTCCCCCTTCATCACCGGCACCGTGCCGAACTTGAGAAAGCCCGAGCCGATTTCGGCCCACGTGGCCGGCTTCGAATAGAAAAAGGCGAGCACCGCCAGAAAGCCGAGGACGGCAAAAATCTTGAACGTCATCAAGACGCGAATCGAGTTGTAGACCTTGCCGCCGAAGATCAGCGGGACGATCGCCAACAGAAACACGCCGAAGGAGATGTACTCCAGCAGCGACTTATGCTCGACCGGGTCGGGCATCTTGCCGAGGTAAAGGCACGCGATCGGCGTTCCCGCGCTTGCGGCGAGGTAAGGGAAGATCGTGCCGAAATCGAGCACCAAGTACACGGCCACCCAGAACAGCGGCCCGGGCAGCGTGCGAAACTTGCCGGTGAAAATCGACTCGCCCGTGTAGAGCGTGTAGCGACTCACTTCCAGGTTGTAAACGATTTGCGCCAAGATGCTCAGCGTCGCGAGCCAGAGCAGCGCGCCGCCGTAGCGCGCGCAGACCATCGGGCCGTTGAGCCATTCGCCCGCTCCGATCGCCGAAGCGCCGGCTACCAAACCCGGCCCGACAAACATCGCAATTTTCCGCCACGTGAACACCGGCGGCAGCGGCAACTCCCCTTTGTTCCACGGGGGCATCAGCGGCGAGCCGGGATGCGGCGGCGTGAAAGCGGCAATTTCGGCCGCTGCGTCGGCGGCGACAGGTTCGTGGACGGCCATGGAGATTCACGGGGGCGTGGGGCGTGCTTGGGCGGCCTTCCATAATGGCGTCGCCGCCGGCCAATCGCAAGCGCGGCCGACGGCGACACGTAGACTTTTCGCGAACTAAACCGGCATGTCAAACTTTAACGCTGCGCCCTTTAACGCTGCGCCGCCGTTCGATGAGCCGCGCATTACACCTCTTCGACCTTCGGCAACACATACGGCTTGCGATACTCGGCTCGCGTCCGCAGGGCGTTGGCTTCGTCGTCGCCGACGAAGCTGTAGCTGTCGTAATCAAACTTCACCGTGCGGCCGACGCGCCACGCGATGTTTCCCATGTGGCACAGCAAGCTCGACGGGCGTCCGACCGTCTCCAGGTCGGCGTTCGGCTTCGCGCGCGAGCGCATGCAGTCGAGGAAGTTGCGCACGTGGGCTTTGTCGGCGTCGCCGGCGCGCGTTCCTTCCTTGATGAGCACCCCCTTCGGTCCGAAGTGCCGCCAACTCTTGCCGCCGATAATGAGGTAGCCCTTGTCGCCGAAAATCGCCGCCCCTTCCGCTTCGCCTTCCAGCGGATACGGCGCCCACACGCGCATTTCGTAAGTCAGCAGACGGCCCGGATAGTCGTAAGTTACGAGCATCGTGTCGGGCCATTCTTGAGCATCGTCAAAGTAGTATTTGCCGCCGGATGCGGAGGTGCTGCGCGGCAGGCCGATCGGCTTCTCGCCCGCGCCTTCGACCGCGGCTTCCAAAAACCAGCGGGCGAAATCCAAGCGATGCACGCCGTCGTTGGCCAGATCGCCGGCACCGTAGTCGAAGAACCAGCGCCAGTTGCCGTGGAACCGCAAGGGGTTGAACGGCCGCTTCGGCGCGGAGCCGAGCCAGACGTCGTAATCGATGCTCGCCGGCGGATCACAATCGGCGGGCCTGCCGAGGTTCTTCTGCTGCATGCTCTCCCAGGCCTTGGCCATGATCACGCGGCCGAGCACCCCTTGCTTCACGTAAGCGAGCAGTTCGTGAAGCGACGGGTCGCTCCGCGCTTGCGTGCCGAGTTGCACCACGCGGCCGTATTTCTTCGCGGCGGCCGTCATCACTTGCCCTTCCACGAGGTTGTGACCGTCGGGCTTTTCGGTGTAGCAATCTTTGCCCGCTTGGCAGGCGTGGATCGTCGGCAAGGCGTGCCAATGGTCGGGCGTGCCGAGCACCAAGGCGTCGACCTGTTTATCGTCGAGCGCACGGCGATAGTCGCTGATCGCTTCGGGCCGGCGATTGAACTTGCTTTCGAACTCCCCCTGCCGCGAACCGAGGATCGCCGAGTCGATGTCGCAAACGTACTTCACATCGACGTCTTCCGCCGCGCCGAAACTGTTGAACAGTGAATTGCCGCGCCCTTTGACGCCGGTGCAACACACGGTGATCCGGCCGTTCGCAAGGTCTTTAGCACGAGCACGGGGACGGGGCGCAAGCAGGGAACTTCCGGCGACGGCGATGCCGGTCTGGGCGGTCGAAGCGAGAAATTGTCGGCGATTCATCCGAGGGCTCCTTAAAAGGCGGGAAGGAGGTTTGCGTGGACGACGGGCGAAGGCGTGAGCCGGCAGCATACTCGAACCGGACTTGAGACGCCAATTTTTCCGTCAACACGGATGCCGGCGCGACGATTGCGCCGTTTGCTGCGCGCCGCATGCGCGGCAGGCACATTGTGGTGCGCCGCAACCGCATTTAACTGCGCGGTGCGCCCGGCTTGATTCCCGGCGTTGTGCGCATGGGTTGCCGAACGGCACGCTTGGCTTGGTTGTTCGCCGTCGATGCCGCGCCGCACACGGCAATTGTTGCCACGCGTCGCAGCGCGAATCGACGTAAGTCGTCGAAGCGCCCCCTGCCCTCTGCGCACTACGTCGAACCGGTAGTGCGCTCCCTTGTTGGTAAGCGCTCCGACGCGCACTCCGAGGGGGCGGTTGTGCGCATTGGCGCGAATTAGTGCGCGGGACTTACGTCGATTGTGCTTCCACATCACGGCAAACTCACAACGAGGCGTGTCGATAAAATCACGCCGCATTGTCCCAAACTTGCCGGCCCGATTTCCAGGCGATTTTTGGCCGGCCCGCATTTTCCGGAAAGGGAGATATGGGGGATGAGAAGGAGATTTAGGAGATGGGATTTTTGAAAGCGAGCCGGGAGCGTGTGCGACCGGAGTCTTATGTAATAGGCACACTCCGTGTGCCGTCGGGCGCGGAACCAAAAACGCCTTAAAGCTGTCGTGATCGACGCCGAGCAAAATAGCTCAAGGCGACGCGTTGCAACGGGCGACGGCACACGGAGTGTGCCTACTACTTTGTCTTCTCCGCCAGCCAGGCGTCCACGATTTGTTCCAGCACGTTTAGCGGCACCGCCCCTTGGCGGAGGATCACGTCGTGGAACTCGCGGACGTCGAACTGGTCGCCTAGTTGTTTCTCCGCGCGAGCGCGGAGTTCAAGAATTTTGAGCTCGCCCACTTTGTAGGCCAGCGCTTGGCCGGGCCAGGCGATGTATCGGTCGACTTCGTTGACAATGTCGAGTTCCGACTTGGCGGCGTTGGCGAGAAAGAAGTCGATCGCTTGTTGGCGCGTCCAATGTTTGTGGTGCATGCCGGTGTCGACGACGAGTCGGATCGCTCGCCAGATTTCGTAGGTCAGGCGACCGAAACGCGTATACGGATCTTTATAGAGGCCGAGGTCCGTGCCGAGCCCTTCGCTATACAAGCCCCATCCTTCAATGTAAGCCGTGAAGCCGCCGAAGCGGCGAAACTTCGGGACGTCGGTCAGCTCCATCGCAAGGGCAAGTTGCAGGTGATGACCGGGCATCGCTTCGTGCAGCGAGAGGGCTTCCATTTCGTACTTCGGCCGACTCTCCGGTTGATAGAGGTTCACAAAGTACGTGCCGGGGCGCGAGCCGTCGGCGGCCGGCGGGCGATAGTAGGCCGTCGTCACATCGGGAGCCATGTTGTCCGGCACGGCCTGAATGTCGTACGGCGTTCGCGGCAGCTTGCGAAACAGTTTCGGTAGTTCCGGATCGATCCGTTTACAGAGATCGCGATACGCCATGAGCAATTCGGCGGGCGATTCAAAATAAAACTGCGGATCGGTCCGCAACTTCTCGGCAAACTCGGCGAACGTCCCTGCGAACTTCAGTTCGCGCAGGATGGCATCCATCTCGGCGCGGATTCGCTTTACTTCGGCGAGACCGATCTCGTGGATTTCATCCGGCGTGAGATTCGTGGTGGTGTAATGCTTTGCCCGGGCCGTGTAATACGCGTCGCCGTCCGTCATGCGCCAGGCGCCGACTTCGTCGTAGCATGCCGGCACGTACTCGGTTTCGAGAAACGCCAGCAGCTTGCGATAGGCGGGAACAATTTCTTCGGAGATCGCCGTTCGCGCGGCGGAAGCGATTCGCTCACGGTCGTCGGGCGTAATGGCATCGGGGAATTTGAGAAACGGCTTAAAGTAGAGGCTTTTGTCCGCGTCGTCGACGAACTGCTTGCGGACCTGATCGAGCGAACGCCGCATCACGTGCTTTGGCGGCAATACGCCGCGGCGCATCCCTTCGCGCATCAGCTCCATCGTTTGTTGGATGTAGGTCGGCAGGCCTTGCAGACGGGCAAGCCAATCGTCGAAATGTTTCAGCTCGGTGAACGTCAGTGCGTCGGCCGTCGAGTTTTCGTCTTGGATGCCGCCCATTTGGTTCATGGGCATCAAGTAGCCGCCAAATGGAAACTCTTCGATTTCGCGCTCGAGCTTGTAAATAAAGAGTTCGCGGTTGAGGCGATCAGCGGGAGTCAGCTGTGCCGGGTCGATCTTGCGCGCGCGCTCGAGGAACGCCTTGTCGTCTTCGTGGCGGCGCTCGATGGCCGGCAGGCTCGCATCGGGCCATTGATTGTTGTAGCGCAGGTCGCCGAGATGCGAGGCGAAGGTCGGCGCCTCGCGGAGCGTCCATTCCCAATGGTCGTCGAAGAGTTGCCGCAGATCTTGGGGAGCGTCGATCGCCTGGGCGGACGTCGTACTCGCCGCGAGCAGGAGAAACAGCGGGAAAATCCGGTTCATGCGCGGCCTTCCGTGGAAAGGAGCTGGGTTCGGTCGCTAACATACCGCCGGGGGGAAGTTGCCGCAAATCTCCGTAGCCGGCAGGTTTTTCGTTCGGCGCGAGCCGAGGTCGGATTATTCTGATGGTATGGCTTATGCGATTTATTCCACAACCGCCGCCGTGCCGAACCTCGCCTACGGGCTGAGGAAGATCGCGTACACGCCGACGGCCCGACTCGCCGTGGCGTATCGCCTCGAGCGCCGCCACGACATTGAAGATTGTGCCCGAGTGGATGTGCGCGGCTTGCGGCCGCTGGGCAATGCGCTCTTGCTGGAGCGGATTTTGGCCGGCGGGATCGTCGGCGAAGCGTTGCCGATTGCCAACCAGCGGATCTGCCTGGAGCAGGATCAGTTGCTGGGGATGTGCATCGACGTCGTCGTCTAAAGACGTCGCGCCGCTAGTTCTGCTTCGGCGTCAGTAAGATCACGGGAATACGGCGATTCTTCGCACGGCGTTGGTAGCCTTCGAAGCCGGGATAGGTTTGCACGGCGCTACGCCAGCATTCGTCGCGAAGCATGTGGTCGACTTCACGCGCCGTAAAATCTTCCGACTTGCCGTGGAAGGTCACCGTAACGTCGGGATGCGCCTTGAGATTTTCGTACCAGCGCGGATTCCAGGCGCCGCCCCAATTCGAGGCGATGAGGATGATGTCGCGCCCGCGCGGCACGCTCACGAGAGGAATCGTATGGGGTGCTCCGGTCGTCGCATCGCGCGTCGTCACTTGCAATACGGGAAGGCCGGCGAGGATCGTCGCCAGCGAGCGATGACTGACGCGGGCGACGAGGCGGTCGAGGCGATTGAGCGTGCGCGAAAGAATCCACCAGCCGGGGCTCGTCGTGGCGAGCCACTTGATCCCCTTTTGGAGCCGGTTCGGCGGCGGGGGAGCGAAGTCCATCTTGTTGTCTCGAGCGATCTGTGTGTTCGTTGCCGCGCTATTGTATGCGGCCGACGAAGACGGCAGGCCGTCAAACGGCCGCTGCCCGACGAATCCCGATAATACCGGAATCGCTCACCCGCCGTTCCTCTCAGGGGCTTACGCTGCGTGGCGTCCGGCGGCGGGATGGTCGACAAACGTCTGAGGCGCGCGCTGAGGCATGTAATTGCCCGGGCGGAGCACTTCGCGGGTGTATGGTAGTTCGCCGATTTTCGATGTGCCGGATTCGGCCCAGGCTTCCGCTTCGAGCGTAAGGCGATTGATCATCCGCTGGACTTCACGGCGATAATGTTCGAGGCCGTCGCGGTCGAGCTTCTTGGGAATGACCATTTCCGGACCCCACACGGCGCGAGCGCGCGAGAAGGGGCGCGGGAAGGCGAAGCGGTCCCAACTGTTGAGCCGCCAGGGGCGATCGAACCCGTAGCCCATCGGCACGATCGGCATGCCGAGCTTCGAGGCCAAGTAGATGGGACCCGTGGCAACCTGGCGACGCGGGCCGCGGGGGCCGTCGGGAGTGATGGTGATGTGACTCTTGCGCGACGTTTGGATTAGTTCGCGCAAGGCGGTCGAGGCGCCGTCGAACGTGCTGCCGCGGACGACGCCGAACCCTTGGTGCATGGCCATGCGATTGAGCACGTCGGCGTCGCGATGCCGGCTCAGCAGCATCGTCACATTGGTATGGCCGCGCCGATCGAGCGGGATGCTCACGTACTCATGCCAGAACAAGTAGATGCGACGTCGGCCGGGGACGTCGAGCGCCGTATCGCAGGCGCGATCGTAGAGCACCCATCGACAATCGAGCGTGTTCATCCAGCCGCGCAAAAGAGCGGTGCTGAGCAAGCCGGCGGTATTGATGAGGCTAGGGCTATTGATCTTCACGAGCGAGACATCCTTTTCTCGGTTGCAGGCAGTTCAAGGTTCTAGGTTCACGGTTCGGCGTATTCAACCCTGAACCTTGAACCCCTAACCCTGAACATCAATCTGCAATTTCACCCTGAAACACTTCCACGGCCGGGCCGGTCATGAAGACGTGGTCGTCTTCGGCCCATCGGAGCTCGAGGTCGCCCCCCGGCAGATGCGCGAGCACTTTCCGACTGTGGCGGCCGGTGAGGGCTCCGGCGACGCAAACGGCGCTGGCGCCGGTACCACAGGCCAGCGTGATGCCGCTCCCCCGTTCCCAGGTGCGCATGGTCAGTTCGCCGGCATTGTGTACTTCCACAAAATGAACATTGATCCGCCGCGGGAAGATCGGGGCGTTTTCCAGGATCGGCCCGATCGTTTCCAAGGGCACCGCGGCGACGTTGCCGACGTAGATCATCAGGTGCGGGTTGCCCATCGAAACGCAGGTGACCTTCGACTCGAGGCCGACTTGCGTCGACCAGCCGGCGAACGCTTCGGGCGAGACGTGATCGAAGAGCGGGACATCGACAACGCGCGCATCAGCGGCGATGCCCTTCATGGCGACTGGAATCTTCGCGGCTTCGAGGATCGGCCGGCCCATATCGACCGTGGCGCGAGCGGCTTTACCGTCGACGATTTCTAAACCGATGTCGAGGACGCCGTTGCCGGTTTCGATTTTGAGCGGCGTCTTCTTGGCAATGCCGTGGTCATGCACGTACTTGGCGACGCAGCGGACGCCGTTGCCGCACATTTCCGATTCGCTGCCGTCGGCGTTGAACATGCGCATCCGGGCATCGGCCTTATCGCTCGGGCAGATGAGGATCAGGCCGTCGCCGCCGATGCCGTAGTGGCGGTCGGCGACTCGCATGGCGAGCTTGGCAGGATCGGCGGGCATCGGGTGGGCGAAGCAATCGACATAGACATAGTCGTTGCCTGCGCCTTGCATCTTCGTGAATTGCATTTGCTAGGGAGTAGCTAGTTGATAGTAGCTGGTTGCTAGTGTGGCGGGTCCGTTGTCCGTAGGCCGTAGACCTTTGTGATGCACTTATTATAGCGCTTTGTGTTCAGCCTGTTAGGTCCAATTGGCCGCCGCTTTGGCCGGTGGGATCGACCGTGGCGTGCGGTGGGTCGGGGGGAAGGTCGATGGTCGAGGCGAGGTCGCCGGCGAGCTCGGCCGCCGGTTCGGGAGGGGGCTCGTAGAAGCGTCGGCCGTCGGCGTCGCGATCGTGGGTTTCATGGTTCTCTCCGTCGGTGAGGCCGATACCTGCCGCGTCTTCCGCTTTCTGTTGCGATTCGACATGTTTCGATTGAGCATCCGCGGTCGCCTTGGCCCGATCGGCATCCCCTTTGATTTGAGCCAAGGGGCTACCTGCGACGGCGCCGATAAATCCGAGCGAGCCGATACTCATGGCGACACCTGAATTTAGAAATTCGGAACGACCAAGAACCAACCACCAAATCCCCAACAAACTCCAAGCACCAATGTTCGAACGAGCGTCGCCGCGCGTTTTAGAATATTGGAATTTGTTCCTTGTTTGGAATTTGGTGCTTGGTCATTGGAATTTTCGTTGACGGGACACGTCGGGCCTGACGGCTCGACGCTCGCCTCATAAAACATACCTTTCTAATTGCGGTCGAGCGGGAAAGTTTGGGCGGGGGTCACGCGGGTAGCGCCGTTCTGAAGGAGGCCGGGCTGCACGGGACGTTGGAGTTCGGCCTGGAGTTGTTCGAGCACTTGATTGACGCCGGGGAACGCCTCGCGGCGCACTTGCGGATTCTTGAGCGTGCCGTCGACGTGCATCAGCAGAATCTGCTGACTCGCGCCGCCGAGGATTTGTTTCATGGCCGGCAACTTCGCCGCATCACTGCCGACGACGGCCCGGAAGACGAGATTGACCTGATCGCTAATAAGGTTCAATTCGCCGCGACCTTGCAGGCTGACGGCGTCGCCGTCGAAATCGATGCGCTCGAGGTAGACGTGTTCCCCTTGCAGCGCGAATTGGATATCGCTCTGGGTGAAGCCTTTCGCGTCGGGCGTGCGGAGGCTCAGCACCTTGAGGAATGAGACCATGGCGGGGAGCTGATAGATGTCGGCGTTGCGAAGTTGCACGCTGCCGCGACCTTGGATGTTGTTGCGGGTACGCCCCTTGCCGCGCAGGTCGACCGTGGCGTACATCTCGCCCGTGAGGCGCGTGTTGCCGGGAACCCGTTCTTGCGCGAACCGGGCGAGGTCTCCTTTGCTGAGCGTCGCGAGAATGGCGTATTCGGGTTCGTCGCCGAGCACGATCCAGCCGTCGCTCACGGTGGAGCCACCGTAGAGTTTGCCGGTGAGGCGACGTTCGGGCGTTTGTCCGCGACGACGATCGGCCCAAAAGCCGAGGAGCACTTGTTCGTTGTCGATCCAGAGCGGGCCGAGCACTTCGGTGAGTTGGTAGTCGCCATAGAAGACGCTGTCGAGCTGCAACTCGCCGGACGATTCGAAGCGGCCGGCCTGACTCGAGCCGATGAGCGAGAGCGACCCATGAATGCCGTGCAACGGCACGCCACATTGCAAGCTGTTGTTGTGGCAATCGATGGTCAGGTTCCAATCGGCGGCCAGCGGTTGCCCGGGAACTCCGCTACCGGCCAGAGCAATGTTGCCGCGGAGGTTGAAGCGGCCCGTCGGCTCGAGCATGGTCGTCGGCTTCTTGAGCGCCTCGGGCAACGCGTTGAGCAAGTCGCGGTCGACGGCCAAGCGATCGACGAACATCCTTTGCAGGTCGAGACGCCAACCGCCGTTCGGATCGATCAGGCATTCGCCGCTCGCGGAGATTTGCGTTTCGCCGTGTTGGCAGCGGACTCCTTCCATTTGCAGCCGGCCGTCGGCGAACGTGTAAACGCCGTGGACCTTCTCAAGACGATACGGAAAGTAAGCCGGCTCGAAGGCGACGGTGTCGCCGACGGGCTCGGCGCGAATCGTGGTATGCAGGACCTTGTCGCGGATGTTGAATCGCACTTCGCTATCGAGCCGCACGAGGCCGCGCGGTTTCATGTCGTTCCAGAGTCGTTGCGCGCCGGGACTCAACGAGTTGCAGAGTTCTTCATCGATCGGCACATTTTCGCCGTGGATCGAAAGCGCGAGCAACGAACCTTCCGGGCCGGGAGTGATGCCGCCGCGGCAGGTGATGCGGCCCGTGTCGTTAACGCCTTGCAAATCTTCGTGGAAGGTCCAGGTCTCGTCGTTGAGTTCCGCGGTGCCGAAGACGCCGTTGAGCGGATAGGGGAACTTCTCGTAACGGAGCGAGCAATCTTGAAACTGGATGATCGCGCGTTTGTGCCAGATGTCGGTGCCGGGAGCTTCGCGCTGGAGCCGGAGCGAGAGATTGAACCGGCCTTGCGGATTCATCGAGGCGATGGTCGGGCGCACCGTGTCGGTCATCGCGCGGATCAAACGCTCATCGATCAGCAGGCCTGCACCGCGAATGTCGGTCCAGCCGTGCGTTTGCGGGCCGGCGAGCGTAAGTTCGCCGAGGATGCGCACCTCTTCGGTGTTGGCCAGCGCCGTCAGATCAAACGTGAGGGCCTTGTCGCGCAGCTCCAGACGCCCTCGGCCGCGCTCCATGCGATAGGGAAACTTGTGGAAAGTGAAGGCCACGTTGAGACATTGCAGCGAGGCCTGTTGGCGCCACGATTGTCCGTCGTAGGAAAGGTTTGCATCGACGTCGACTTCGCCGGACGGCAAGAAGTTGTTCCATTGCGCTTGCCACGAAGCAGGCATCAGTTCGAGCATGCGCGTGTCGAGCGCAAGTTTGCGCGCGGAGAACTGCAGATCGAGCGGGCCTTCGAGCGTGAGGCCGCTCTTTTCGACGCGGCCGCTTAGCACCGACGAACCGTGGCGAGCCGCGATTTCGGTGATGCTTACGCCTGCGGGAGACGCGCGAAACTGGCAGGCCAAGTCGGTAATCGGATGCGGCAGACGCGTGTCTTCCCAACGTCCTTCTACTACCTTGCCCGTTACGAGAAAGTCGAACGTGCCGACGGCGGCGACCGGTGCGGCGGCCTCGCCCGGCGGCAAGATTTCGCTCGGCGCTGCGGCCGGCGGCTGTGCGGGGGGCGGTTGATACGCGGCGCGAAACTGCGCCGAGAGCTTCGCGCGCAGGCCGCCGAGCTTCACAAGCGGCTCAGCCAACATCGCGGGGAGCGTGCGTCGTAGCTCCGGGTTGAAGTCGACGGCGTCGACGCTGCCGTCGAGCGACCAAGCGCCGCCGCCGGCCGGGTCGAGCACGGCGTCGATCTTCAGGCCGCGCACGTAGTCGGCCGCGAGGGAGCCTTCGATGCGCAGCGGCTTGCGAGCGCCGGGAGGATAGTTTCCTTCCGCGGGAGCCCAATGTAGATCAGCGTCGCGCAAGATGAATCGCTTCGTCGCTTCGCCGACGGTGTCGCTCAGTTCGACCGTGCCGTCTTCGATCGTTCCGGTCGGCATGCCGTCGCCAAACTTCGGTAAGGGCAAGAGTTTCGATGCCGACCACGTGCCGTCGGCATTGCGTCGCGCGCGAATCACCGGCTTGTGCAGCGCGAGCCGCGAGACGTTGAGCTTGCCGTTGAGCAGGTCGCGCGGGTCGGTGCTGCAATAAATGAAGAGTTCTTCGGCGAAGAACAGTTCTTCTTGCGGCCCCGAGCGATTGGGCTCGACGATCGAGAGTCCGCGCACGCGAAGTCCTTCGCCGCTGATTAGTTGCGCCTCGCGCACGGCGACTTGCAGGTGCGGATATTTTTCGCCGAGTTTCTGTTCGACGGTGCGGCGCACTTCGTCGTCGAAGCGGTGGTAGAAGTAGAACCCGAGCGCAATGGCGGCGCAGACGGCTAAGCCGACGGTCCACTTCAACAGCAACCACACGAAATCGACGAACAGTCGAAAAATGATCCCGACTCCCTTCGGGCTTCAACGCCGGGCCGCCTTGCCGCAACGTCTGTGTACGCTCGCGCTTGCGAGAATTCCGCGGCGGGGATGTTCGTCCGTTTCACGCCGGGGGTCAAGCCGTGTTGGAGGCCGCCGGCGAGCGATGCCGGCGAGGCCAGCCGGCAGACGCTACCGGCTGGGCGATTTAGCGCGACACAGGGGCCGTCGATGTCGCTACGTTGACAACTTGAAAACGATGGTTTTTCGCCGGTCGGCGGTTATACTGCGAGGCTTACTAAATCCGCCGGCATTGCCGGCTCGCCGCTCGTCGTGCTTTTCACGTCGTCGCCCTCCCGCATTAGGAACCCTCGCCCCATGTCTCAAGCGACTTCCGACAACTCGTCGTCGCGTTCGATTTTCATCGCGAGCTTTCTCACGATCTTCGCAGCCGGCGTCGGCTTCGGGGTTCGGGGTGTGATCCTCGGCGATTGGGCCGACAAGTTCGGATTCACGAAAACAGATCTGGGCACGATTACCGGCGGAGGACTTACGGGCTTCGGAATCGTCATCATCTTGTCGAGCTTGATCCTCGACAAAGTCGGCTACAAGAAAATCTTGATGTGCGCGTTCGTGCTGCACGTGCTGTCGGCAATCGTCACGTTGTCCGCGACGCCGATCTTCAACGCAGCAGGGCGTGAAGCAACTTTTCAGTGTTTATTCTGGGGGATGTTCCTATTCGCCATTGGTAACGGCCTCTGCGAAGCGGCGGTCAATCCCCTAGTCGCGACGCTTTATCCGCGCCAGAAAACTCACTATCTGAACATTCTCCATGCGAGTTGGCCCGCCGGCCTCGTGGGGGGCAGCCTGTTTGCGTATTTCTTCGCGGGGGCCAACGCGAAGATGAAGCATCTCCCTTGGGAAGTATCCATGGGAATGTTTCTCGTGCCGGTTTTGATCTACGGCTTGATGTTGCTACCGAAAAAATTGCCGCAATCCGAAGCTTCCGCGGCAGGCGTATCTGTTGGGCAGATGTTGGCGCAGTTTGCTTCGCCGATTTTGTTGTTGTTGTTGCTGATTCACGCGATGGTCGGCTATGTCGAACTGGGCACGGATAGTTGGATTCAAAATATCATGGACAATGTGGTGAAAGAAAACGCCATTCTGTTGTTCATCTTTACATCCGCCTTGATGTTCGTGCTTCGCTTCTTCGCCGGCCCCATCGTTGAGCGTATCAATCCTCTCGGCTTGTTATGTATTAGCGGTATTCTCGGCTTTGTGGGCTTGATGCTCTTGAGCAAAGCCGAGTCGGTAGGCGCCGCGTTCCTGGCAGGCGGTGTTTATGCGCTCGGAAAGACTTTCCTTTGGCCGACGATGCTCGGCGTGGCGGGCGAGCGATTCCCCCGCGGTGGCGCCATCGTCATGGGCGTCATGGGCGGCATCGGCATGCTTTCCGCAGGCGAAATCGGTACGCCGATGATCGGCTACGAGCAGGACTACTATGCTTCCGACGACTTGAAAACGAAGGCCCCTGAAGCTTTCAATCGCTATGTCTCACCGGAGAAGAACAAGAAGTTTTTCTTCCCTGAAATCTCCGGGCTCGACGGCACCAAGGTCTCCGTGTTGAAGGACGACCCGAAGGACGATGGAAAGGAATTGGAAGCAGATTACAAACTAGTGCTGGAAAAGAACCGAACTGACGCGGGTGCCGAGGAAATCAAGAAGCGGCATACGTGGTGGATCGATCAAGGCAAACCGCATGTTGCTCAGGACCGAGGACCGGTGATCGCCGCAAAAATTCACGGCGGCCGTGAAGCGTTGCGACTGACATCGTTCATTCCTCTCACCATGGCCGGTCTGTATCTCCTGCTCGTCCTCTACTTCCGCGCCACCGGCGGTTATAAGCAAGTGGAAATTCACCACCAAGCCGAAGGCCCGATGAGCGAGCTATAAGTTCGCCCAGTGGATCGATTGACAAACATGAGCCCGCGATCGTTCGACGGTCGCGGGCTCATGTCATTTACGGACGTTGTACTCGAATGGAAAAGTCCGTGTATTCCGCCGTCACGCCGCCGGGAAGCATGCGTTTGCTCGGCGTTTCTGCGATTGCCATTTCGGCCAAGGCGTTCCACTCCGCGAAGCCCATTGCTTGCAGCGGTATTCCGGCTTCGGTCCACGCTGCGATGAGAACTTCGCGCATTAGGTGACGTGGCGCCGTGCGTAGCGCAGAGCAATCGAGTTCGAAGCCCGAAGCATCGTTGCGTCGGAGCGATGCCTTCAGCAGCTCTTCGACTGCCGGTCGCAATGCCGCCTGAATTTCTTCGGCTTGCGTCGCCAAGTTGGCGAGTGTTTCCACGATCCGCGGGTTGTAGTCGCGCGCCAGTTGCGGCAGTAGGTCGTGCCGCAGGCGGTTGCGGGTATACGCGCGGTCAGTGTTCGAGGAGTCTTCGCGGAACGGCTGGCCGAGCGACGCCAGATACTCGAGCACTTCGCTGCGCCGGATGTTGAGCATGGGGCGCACCAGCCCGATGCCTCCCCCGGCCACGGCCCTGGCTTTCGGGATGCCTGCGAGGCCTGCGAGGCCGGTGCCGCGGAGTAGGCGCATGAGCAGCGTTTCCGCCTGATCGTCGAGCGTGTGGGCCGTCGCGATGTAGCGGGCGCCGAGTCGTTCGGCCGTGGCGGCGAGGAAAGCATGGCGCACCTCGCGGGCCGTTTCTTCCAAGCCCCGCCCGGTTTGCGAGGCCGTTTCCGCAACAAAGCCGGAGTGCACGACCGCGGGCACGCGAAGCCGATCGGCCAGACTGCGGACGAAATCCTCATCAGCGTCGGATTCGGCGCCGCGCAATTGGTGGTTCAAATGCCCCACCACAAGTCGCCCGCCGGCCGCTTTCGGACGCAATCGCGACAGTGCGAGTAGCATTGCCACACTGTCCGCCCCGCCGCTGACGGCGACGAGCATGACCTCGTCTTGCCAACGCTCCGTCGGCCAGTTTGTCGCGATCTGGCGCTCGAAAGTCAACGTACTCGACATACTCTACTCAGACTAGATAAGCACTTATCCGCAAACTGGTTGCGTTCGCAACCAACTCTGTTACGATTGGACCATTGAATGCCTGCGATCGTCCGCGGAGCGCCCTCTATGGGGGTGCCGCCCGGAAGGCGTCGGGCGCGAGCAACAACTGACTGTATCCGGATCAAGTTACCAGAACCAGCGGGTTCGGGAGCACTTCGGCCATGCACTTACTAGCGATCATCTTGCAGTACCTGCTGGGCCGTTTCTCGAATTCGCCGCAAAAGCAACCTGCTCTGGCGCGTGCACGCTCTTCCGAAGCGTCATCCGCCGAACCGCAGGCCTTGGAATCGTCGCTCGACCAACGGGTTGCGGCGGCGATCGTCTTTCGAGCGAGGCGCGCGGAGATGAGAGTCTCCCACGCGACTTGTCGGGCCGGTCCCGACGCTGAGCAGACATTGCTTGGCGACGGCGTTGCGCTCGACTTAGCGCCCACGGCTCGGGAAATTGCATCCGCCCCCGCGGTTTCGACCGCTCAGTACTCGCCCCCGCTGCGCACCTAAGCGTAGCTGCGCGCCTTTTGGTCGGTATCTTCTCAAGGGCCACATCGCATCGAAGCGATGTTGTGGCGCAACAACGTTGCGCCGCGTTCGCGCTAGATCGCTCCTTGAACCGCCGTCCACGCCAAAGGAGCGAGTGAATTGGATAATCCCCTCACCATAGTCATCGTCACGGCCGTACTGGCCGCCGCCCTCACCTTTATTCTGCTGAAGATTCTCGACAAGCTCCAGCTGACCGACGCTGAAAAGAAGGCCAAGGAAATCGTCGTTCAGGCCGAACGCGAGATCGACAACCGCCGCAAAGAAGCCGAACTCGCCATTAAGGAAGAGGCGCTGCGCCAAAAGACCGAAGGCGAGAAAGACCTGCATCGCCAGCGGCAAGAACTCCATGAACGCGAGCGCTCCCTCGACAAACGCCAAGATGCGATCGATCAGCAGAACGACCAGCTGCGCAAGCAGGAGAAAATGGTCGAGACGAACCAGCGCAAGCTCGTCGAGCGTATGGAAGACACGAATCGCCGCAACGAAGAGCTCGGCAAGCTGCTCGATTTGCATCGCCAGACCCTGCACCAGCTTTCCGGCTTGAGCAAGGAAGAGGCGACGCATCGTCTCTTGGAAATGCTCGATCAAGAGCTTGCGAACGAGATCGGCGCCCGCATCCATAAGCACGAGAAGCGGATGGCGGAAGTCGCCGAAGAGAAGTCGCGCGAGATTCTGATCACCGCGATCCAGCGTTATTCGTCGGCCCATACCGCGGAATCGACCACGAGCATGGTCGACATCCCGAGCGACGACATGAAGGGGCGCATCATCGGCCGCGAAGGTCGCAACATTCGGGCCTTCGAAAAGGCGACCGGCGTCGACGTCATCATCGACGATACGCCGGGCGTCGTGATCGTGAGCTGCTTCGATCCGGTCCGTCGCGAAACGGCCCGCCTATCGCTGGCGAAGCTCATCGCCGACGGCCGCATTCACCCGGCCCGCATTGAAGAAGTGGTCGGCGAAGTGCAGAAGGAACTCGAAGCCCATCTGCAACGCCTCGGCGAAGAAGCGGCCGAAGAAGCCGACGTGCCGGGCCTCAACGAGAAGATCATCCACTTGCTCGGCCGGTTGCATTTCCGCACCAGTTACAGCCAGAACGTCTTGCGGCACTCGATCGAAGTGGCGTTCCTCACCGGTATGATGGCCGAAGAACTCGGGCTCGACGGCAAGCTGGCCCGTCGCGCGGGTCTTCTGCACGACATCGGCAAAGCGGCCGACCACGAAGCCGAAGGGGGCCACCCCAAGATCGGCGCCGATTTGCTCAAACGGGCCGGAGAAAAGCCGGAAGTCGTGCACGCGGCGCTCGGCCACCATGACGATTTGCGAATCGAGAACCCCTACACGGTGCTCGTCGCCGCGGCCGATGCGGCCAGCGCTTCGCGACCGGGTGCTCGGCGCGAGTCGCTCGATCGCTACATCAAGCGCATGGAAGAATTGGAAACCATCGCCGGCGGATTCCCGGGCGTCGAACAGGCGTTCGCCATTCAAGCGGGCCGGGAACTGCGCGTGATCGCCAGCAGCCGCGACACCACGGATATCACCGCCGCTAAGATCGCGCGCGACATCGCCAACGCGTTCGAGGAGCAGTTGACCTATCCGGGCGAAATCAAAGTGACGGTGCTGCGCGAAGTGCGGTTCCAGGAAGTTGCGAAGTAGTTCCGGGTTTGCGGCGGCGTTTGTCGGGAGTAGTTTTCACGTGCGACTTTTGTTCATCGGCGACGTCGTCGGCAAGCCCGGCCGGAAGATCATCCAGCGGGCTCTGCCGGGGCTGATCAAGCGCGAGCGGCTCGATCTCGTCGTCGCCAATTGTGAAAACTCCGCAGCCGGCAGCGGCATGACGCCGGATATCTACCGCGAAATGTTGGCCGCCGGCGTCGATTGCATCACGCTTGGCGACCACATCTACAAGCGTCGCGAGATTCTGCCGACGCTCGAGCAGCAGACTAATATCGTGAAGCCGGCCAACTTCCCCGCCCGTTCGCCGGGGCGAGAAATGGCGATGGTCACGGCGCGCGACGGCACGAAGGTGGCCGTGATTAGCCTCCTGGGACGCGTGTTTATGCGGCCGGTCGATTGCCCGTGGACGGCCGTCGATCGCGTGCTCGCCAAGTTGCCGAGCGACGTGAAGGTGATCTTCGTCGACTTTCATGCCGAGGCGACCAGCGACAAGCAGGTGATGGGGCGCTATCTCGACGGGCGCGTTTCCGCGTGTCTCGGCACGCATACCCACGTGCCGACGGCCGACGAGGAAATCTTTCCGAAAGGGACGGCGTTTCAGTGCGACGTCGGCATGACGGGGCCTTATCTCAGCATTTTGGGTCGCGAAGTGAACCGCGTGACGGAGACGACCCTCTCCTTTAACCCGACGCAATTCGACGTGGCGACGGACGACATCCGGCTCTGCGGGTCGATCGTCGACATTGATGCTGCGACCGGCCGGGCGAAGGAGATTCGCCGGCTGCGCGTCGATATGGTCGAGGCGGAAAAGATCGCCTACGAGCATCAAACGCCCGGCGCTCGGGCTCTGTAGGCCGCCTTCTTTTGCGGATTGTCGCTGCGCTCGCAGTGCCGGCGGGGCATTTCCGGCAACTGGTCTTGCGGCATTTCGCGGCTTGCGAGTACCGTTCGCCGAAGCGTTGCGGTAGGCCGAGGGCGCGCATGGTGCGCCTCCGCAGGTCGCCGCCGTCCCGTTCCTTCTCTTTGAGAAACAGCATGTCGATTCCCACTTGGAAGTCGTCCCCTCGCGTAGTCGCCGGCGTCGCCTTGTTGACGCTCTGTGCGATGTTCTGCGGCTGCACGCAACTCTTGTTGACAAGTACCTACTTGATCAAGGGTTTGGAGACACCCGGCGAATTCACCGAACTCAAGGGAAAAAAGACGGCCGTCGCCTGTCGTCCGCTCGTGGAGTTGCAGTACTCCAGTTCCGGCGCCGCGCAACAGCTTGCGTCGAACGTCGGGATGTTGCTCAAAAAGAAGATCCGCAAGATCGACGTCGTCAGTTCGCAAAAAATCGAGCAATGGACCGACGAGCACGACTGGGAAGAGTTTACGGAAATCGGCAAGGCGATGAAGTCGGACTACGTCGTCGGCATCGAAATCGAAGAATTCAGCCTCTACCAAGGGCAAACGATTTACCAAGGCCGGGCCCGGCTTCGCGTCGTGGTGCAAGACATGGCGAAGCAAGGGGAAACGGTCTACGAAAAGCGGATGCCCGAGATCGTGTATCCGCCGAATTCCGGCGTACCGACTTCCGAGAAGCCGGAAGAAGAATTTCGTCGACAGTTCACGGCCGTGGTCGCCGAACAAGTCGGCCGGCTGTTCTACGGCTTCGACCATCGCGACGACATGGCGATCGACAGCGCTGCGCTGTAAGCCTCACGTCGACCGTCGCGCTTCGGCCTAAAGCTTGATGTTCGTGCGGCGCGGCTTCGGAGTTTCGCGACGGAACGTCGCGGGGCGATTGTTGTTGTTATTGTTGTTGTTCGCCGGAGCTGCCGTCGAACTCGGGCGGGGAGCAGGCGGAGGATCGTAGCTCTCCTTCCACTGCCAGCCGATCGGGTCTTTTAGCTCGGCTTCCGCCAGCATGGCCCAAGGCGTGCCGCGATGTTCCTGAGCGACGCGTGAGAGCAACTCGCGAGCGAGCTTGGCCATCTTGTCGAGCTGGCTGTTGACCGTCACCTCGTCGACCGCCACGAGCGTGAGCACGTTCGTCTTCGGATCGGCCAGCTTCATGCCTCCCTTGGCTCGGGCCAGCATGGCGTTGTACGCCTCGGTGCGAACCTTCACGGCCATCACGCGCCCGTAGGCCAAGTCGAACCCTGCGCGCCACCGCGGCTCGGTCAATTTTTCGCGATCCTTCTCGCCGTCCTTCAAGATGGCGTATAGTGCGTTGATTCTCGGCTCGACGAACGCCGCTTTCTTCTGCGCCTCGTCGATGGCCCGCTTCATGGAGGCGTCGTCTTCGCCCGTCTTGCGGAAGACGAGCGTGGGGCCCTGCATCGGATCGAGAATCGATTGCCGCGACGCTTCCACCAGCGCGCTCTTCGCCCGATTCTTCGTAATGGACTTCAGATAGTCCTGCACCGGCAAGTAGTCGGGCCGATACGGCTTCATGACCAGCGGGTCGAAAAAGTGATTGAGCCTCGCCTGCAGGACCGGAGTCTCGCGCGCCGTCACGTAATCGCCGATGCGTTCGCGATTGCCGTGCACGGCGAAGAAGATGCCCCCCGTTTCCCAGCAGAGCCGCGTAAGGCAATACGGGCCGAAGCCGGAGTCGAGCCGATAGATGCCGTCCTCGCGGTCGGATTTGCCGCTGAAGTTCAGCATCACTTGTTCGGGCACAAACGTTTCCGGGCCCTGTCGCACCGGAATCCACTGCACCGATTGGTCGTAGTTGGGGTCGGGGTCGACGTACTTGATTTCAATGTTCGGTCGTCCAAACGGCGCCGGTACGCCCGCCACGTAAACCGGCATTTGATTGCGTTTGCAGACCGTGACGCAGTCTTCGAGACGATTTTCGTCTTCGCCGACTTCGTCCGTGAAGACGACCATCATCACGCGGCGGCGCGGCGTGTGAAACCGGAAACTCTGATACTTTTCGGCCGCGGCGCCGATGGCGGTGAACGTCATTTCGACGCCGGAGTCGTCGTTGCCGATTCCGTCGACGGCCGCCTTGAGCTCTTCGAGGTCGTCGGTGGGACGCTCGGTGCGGAACGTGATGTCCTTGCCGAAGGCGACGACGGACGAAAGCAGCGGCTTTGGTTCGCCCGGCTTGAGGTCGAGTGATTTGCTGAGGCCGAGCTCTTGGTAAATCTTGTCAAAGCGGTTGCGGACGGTTTGGCGTTGGATCTGCATGCTGCCGGATTGATCGAAGAACCAAACGACGAGCGTCGGGCCGCGTTCGAGCGAGAGCAGGATTTCTTGCGTGATGCGATCGAGCGCGCCGAGCGTTCCGGTGGCGCCGTCGCCGGCGACCCCCTTGATTTGAATCTTCGGCCCCTTCTGCGGAGCCGACACCAAGTCCTGCACCAGCGGCACGCGGATGTCGGTGATCATCTTGGTTTGCGGCGGCAACCGCGGCAACTCGACCGTCTCCGTCACCGCCAGGGCCGTTGATACGTCGACCTCGACGCCCGCCGTGCGCACCGAACCGATGTTCGGTAGTTCGCTCGGCCGAATTAGAAACTCTTGCTTCTTAAGCTCGACCGGCTTCTTCTCTTCTTCGAAGGGCTCGATCGAAGCCTGCAATTCGTGCTTCTTCGGCTTCACGACCTGCGGCATCCATTGCGTGCCGAGCCAAAGAATGATCGCCATATGCACGAACATGCTCGTCAGCCAGACGGGCACTTCGAGCGAAAACGACGATACGAGAACGCTGGGCGTTCGCGGCGGGCGCTCTTCCCACGTATTCGGGGCGTGCATCGTACTCTCTCCACGGAAGAACCCTGTTCCAACGGTCTCCGCAGACATTCGCTTCGATGGTCCGGATCGAAATGAATTGACGTCCGTGACGGCCGTACTCCTATTAAACGTACGGACGAGCCACGAGGCGTCGGGCCTCTAAGAAATATTGTCGGCATTCCGCCGGGTGGTAGCAAGCTGAGGCTGCGAGAAATTCAAGAGGGTCGGCTGTAGGCAGTTCGTTGACGTCGCCGAAAGGGCTCCTTACGATAGCAAGTCGCCCGGTTTTTCGGGCAATCCCGCACATTTCGCTCCGGCCGACGATCCCGCCCCCTCCCGACCTCTGCTTCCAGGAAACGCCCCATGCCGTTGATGATTCGCCGCTCGTTCGTTGCTTTTGCGCTCGTTTGCCTCGTCGGTGCGTCAGCCGCTACTTCTGTATTCGGTCAGCCGGCCGAGGTGAAGGTACCTGCCCCGATCGATGTGACCATCGACACGAAAGACGGCGTCAAACTCGTCGCAACCTACTTGGCGAGCGTTAAAGGGAAAGACGCGCCGACGATTGTTTGCTTGCACATGTTCAAAGGCAATCGGCGCGACATGCTCGGCCTCGGCATGCGACTGCAGAAGGAAGGGTGCGCGGTGCTCATGCCCGACTTGCGAGGTCACGGCGACAGCACGACGGTGATTCTCAACGGCGTCGAAAAGAAGTTCGACGCGGCGACGATGCCGCCGGCGCAATATCCGAACATGGTGACGCAAGACATGGAGGCCATCAAGAAGTTTCTGATCAACGAGAACAATGCGGGCAAGCTCAATATCGAACGGCTCGGAATTGTTGCCGCGGAGATGAGTATTCAGGTCGCCGTGAAATGGACGGTGATGGATTGGGCTTGGCCCGTTCTGCCGACGCTCAAGCAAGGCCAAGACGTGAAAGCCATCGTCATGCTTTCGCCGACGATGAGCTTCAAGACGTTGAACATGTCGCAGGAAGTTCAGAGCCCTCAATCGCCGATTCGCGACAAGATTTCGCTGTTGTTGATCTGCGGCGCCGAAGATCGGGCGAGCCTTACGGATGCGCGGCGCATTCAGCAAATGCTGGCCCGCTTCCGACCGACGGCGGAGAAGATCGAGGACAAGACGCTATTCATCGACGACACGCTGAAGACGAAGCTCGTCGGCACGAAATTGCTCGGCGAAGCAAGCTTGGGCGTTGAAGAACTGATCGCGCAATTCGTCGAACTTCGCTTGGCCGCGCCGAGCTACCCGTGGAAAGATCGGACGACGCCGTAAACGGCACAACAAGCGCTTAAGCGCCGGAAGCGGGAGGCTTGGCGCTCGAGAGAGCGCTCGCCCCTGCGTCAGGGCGCGGCCGTCGGCGGTGCGCCGAAGGCGTTGATTTCCAGCTTCGGAATGAGACGGGCCGCGGGAGTTTCCGACTTCGCCGCGGGGGCCGGCATCGACGTGTCGGCAAGCTCCCGGGCCGGAATCGTGAGTACGGCGCCGATCGGCAGTAGTTCCGGATCGCGTAGTACCCCGCGGTTGGCGTCGTAGAGTGCCGAGGCGAGCGCTCCATCGCCGTAGTAACGCTTCGCCAAGTCGACGAGCGTATCGCCGTCGCGGATCGTGTGTCGCTTCACCGGCGTGAAACGGCGCGGCGGTGCGTCGACCGACGGACTTGTCGCGAGGTTGTGGCTCTGCGAGGTCGTCAGCGGTTGCATCGGAGCCGATTGCAACGTGCCGGGCTTCGAGATTGTCGAGAACGGGGTCGACGCGATCGGCGTCATGGCGCCGGCCGACGGCACGGCTACCGGTGCGCCAAACGCGAGTTTGGCGACGCCGTCCCCCTCTTTGTTCTGCGGCGAAGACGTCGGCCGCGGTTGTGCTTGTGGGTGCGCGTCAGGGAGCGGCGACATCGTGCGCGCATGTTCGGGAGCAGGCCAAGCGTCCGCGCCGGGATAGCGCTCCGGCAACTGCGGGGCATGCAGTAGGTTGTTGAGCGGCGTACGGTCGGGATCGGTCGATTCATCGCGCGGGGCGCGTGCGGTGAGGGTCGGCGACGCCGGTAATCCGCGCGGTGTCGCTACTTCGGCCGAGAGCCGGCCTTGCGGTCGCGCGTCAATCGGCGACGCGGGCTGCGAAGTGATGCCGCCGAGAAACTTGGCGCCGCTCTGCTCCGCTTGCGATGCGGAGGCGATTGCGTCGGGTTGCAAGTCGACGGCAATCGGCGAAGGGGTCCGACGCACGAGCGTGCCGTTCGACGACGCGGCCGAAGGCGCCGGAGTCGGCGGCGATTCGTCGCGACTAAAAAAGACCGCCGCCACCGCGCCGCAAGCGACGAGCAGCACCGCCTTCAGTAGTTTTCCGTCGCCGTCCACGGGAAGAGCGTCTCGTTTACTTGGCGTGGGCACGGCCTCGCACGAGGCCCTCTAGTCAAGTGTGCCACATCGTTACGCTGCGCATAGCGGCAGTCGGCAATCGATAGCGGATTCTTGAACGATTGCCACGGCCGGTTGTGACGACGGGGCAAACTTCTCCGAGGTTCCGCGACGCCGGGGACGCTTGCAGGGAGTTTGCAGGCGCAAGAAAAAACGCGGCGGACTCTTCAGTCCGCCGCGTTGCATCGTTGCCGAGAGTTTAGCCGGCGGCCGGAACTGTTCGCTTGGCGGCGGCCGCGGCGTTCGGCTTGCGGTAGAGCCACAGCAAGAGCGGCGACGCCACGTAGATCGTGCTGTAAGTTCCCGAGATCGTGCCGACGACGAGTGCGAAGGCAAATCCATGGATGCCCGGTCCGCCCCAGATGTAGAGAATGAGCACGACCAAGAACACGGTCAACGAGGTGAGGATCGTCCGGCTCAACGTTTGATTCAAGCAGGTGTTGATCAGCTCGCCGCTCATGGTCGGACTCTTGCCGCGCACTTCGCGAATACGGTCGAAGATCACGATCGTATCGTTGATCGAGTAACCGATGATCGTGAGGATGGCGGCGATGATCGTGAGGTCGATCTTGAAAGGCTCCACGAGGGCGAACCCAAGGTAGGGAGCCAACCATTTGCTGAGGGCCAAGCAGCCCACGGTGAACAACACGTCGTGAAGCAACGCGGCGATGGCGGCGACGCCGAAGGCGACGTTTTGGAAGCGGAACCAAACGTACGCCATCACGAGCAACAGGCTGACGACCATGGCGATGACCGCTTGTTGCTTCGCTCCTCCGGCAACCGCGGCGCCGACGACTTCCGTAGACGGGAAGAACGGCGCCGTTTCCAATGCCGATTGCAAGCGATTGATCACGCCCTGGGCTTGTTCTTGCGACGCGGCGATGCGGAGTTGCCAATCGCTGCGAGCAGCGGAGCTTTCGCGATCGAAGCCCGGAGCGTCGATCTCGTAGAAGAAGCCGCCGGTGTCGGCCGCTTCCTTCACGGCTTCCTTCGCGAGTTCTTCGAGCTTCGCGTGGTTGAGCGGAGGGGAGAACGTGAGCGACACGAGGGTGCCGCCGGCGAACGGATCGGGAGTCGTGAGATTCAGCAGCGGATTCACAGCCGCCGGGACGACGGGTGTCGTGGCCGGAATATTGACGCCGGGAGTCGTCGCGGCAGGTGTTGCCGTCGCCGAAGCGGTCGGCTTCGGAGCAGCCGTGGCGCTGGGGCTTGCGCTCGGCGTCGCGGCGGCAGCCGGCTTCGTCGCGCTTGCTGTGGCGGCCGGGGCCGTCGCGGTTGCGGCCGGCTTCGTGGCTGTTGCCGTAGCGGTCGGCGTGACTTGGCAATCGCCTTCGTCGAGCTGTTCCGTGATGCCGTCGGAGAACGGCTCGGCCGCGGCCAATGCCGTGCCGGCGTCTTCCAACGTTTCGCGAGGTTCGACGGCCGACCTGCTGTTTGCGGGGGGCGAAAGGCCCGGGCCCGCGGGAGCCGTGCCCGTCAACGTTTCGATCTTGTCGACCGTCATGCGGTAGCGAGCGAGCTCGGTCGGAAAGAGCTTCTTGAGGGCGTCTTCGACGTGGGAGCGTTCGTTGTCGGACGTGACGATCTTGTAGCCGGCACCTTGGGCGAATTCATCCGAGTTGACTTGTTGTACCGTGGCTTCAGGCAACGCGCTTTCGACCTTCTTGCGCACTTCGGCGATGCCCCCTTCCGGAGCTTTGTCAAACACGGTGACCACGGAGACGCCGCCGGTGAAATCGATGTTCAGCAGGTCTTGGCCCCGGATCACGGCGGCGATCAAGCCGACGGTAAGCAACACGATCGACAGCCCGTAGCAGAAGTGACGCTTGCCGATGAAGTCGTAGTTGGTGCCGCTCATGATCTGCAGGAACTTCAAGTTGCTGACCCAGCGATTCCGTTCGGCGACGTCGAAGATGAGCCGAGATACGGTGATCGCCGTAAACAAGTTCATAAGCAGACCGACGGTGAGCGTGACGGCGAAGCCCTTGATCTGGTCGGTGCCGATCATGTAGAGGACGACGGCCGTGATGAGCGTCGTGATGTTGGCGTCGATAATCGTGATCGAGGCCCGATCGAAGCCGTTGCGAATCGCCATGCGGAGGGTCGCGCCGCGTGAGAGTTCTTCTCGCATGCGCTCGTAAATGAGCACGTTGGCGTCGACCGCCATCCCGACGGTGAGTGCCAAGCCCGCCAAACCGCTCAGGGTGAAGGCGGCGTTAAACATGATCATGAAGGCCACGGTGAGCAGCACGTTCATAATGAGCGCGATATTGGCGACCACGCCCGCGAAGCGGTAGTAGAACACCATAAAGACGACGACGACGGTGGTGGCGACGAGCATCGAGGTGATGCCCGCGCGAATCGTGTCTTCGCCAAGCGTGGCGCTGACGACTTGCTCACTGAGCGGAATGGGATCGAGCGACGCCGGTAGACCGCCCGCCGTGAGAATCTCGGCGAGGTCGTCGACCTGTTGCTGCGTGAACTCGCCGGTGATTTGGCCGCGTTCGGAGATCGTCGATTGAATGCGCGGGGCCGATTGCACGACGCCGTCAAGGATGATCGTCAGATAGTTGTATTGATTGTTTTGCGGCAGGTTGAACTGCGTAAGCTTTTCAAAGAGCGCGCCGCCGGTGAAGTTGAAGCGGAAGTCGACGGCGGGGCGGGCCATTTCGTCGATCGCCGACGAAGCGCCGTTGAGGTAAGCGCCGGTGACGTTCCACTGGTCGATGACGACGAGCAGCTGAACTTCCTGCCCCTTCGAACCGCGGTCGAGCACGCGGGTCGTGAACATCGAGTTGCCGAACTGGCCGATCGCATCCGGCTTAATCGGCACCCAGCGGGCGATAGGGCCTTGCTTGTCGCCGACGAGGCCGATGACGATGTTGCTCCAAGAACGCTTCTGGACGTCTTCCTGGCGTTGTTGCTCGCGAGCGCGATCAATGTACTGCTGATACTTGTGGGCGTTGGCGGCGATGCGAAACTCGAGCGCACCGGACGTGGAGATCAGGTACTTGATGCGAGCTAGTTCGTCTTGATCGGAATTGGCGGAGCCCCCTTCGGCACGGCGCGGGCTCGGCACGATCACTTCGACTTTGTCGGTGCCGAAAGGACGAACGATGATTTCTGAAATGTTGCTGGGGTCGAGGCGCTTCTTGATCGTGCCGACCAGCTTGTCCATCGTGTTGACTTCGCGAACCTCGCCCTTTTCCGGCGGCTTCACTTCGTACACGAGAATCACGCCGCCACGGAGGTCGATGCCGAGCTTCGGCGGCCAGCCGACGAGCGTTACCGCCACGCCGGCGAAGACCGCGAACAACACGAAATAGAAGCGGAGCCCTTGATCCGGCATCCGGAGCGACTTGCTCAGATAGTTGCCGAAAACCAGCGGGAGAATGAATACGCCCGCGATCAAGAGAACCTTGGCGTATCCGGCGAGGCCTGCCGGAGGAGGAGTCACGGCGGCGCCGGTCGTGGCGGAAATCGATGTGGAACTCGGCTGCGGCGTCGGAGCAACGGGCGATGACGGAGAGGTCTCACGCTTCACGGCCTCGAGCAGCGCCTTTAGATCCGTCGTCGAAGAAGGAGCGGGGACGGCGGTTACCGGAGTTTCTGCCGTCGTGGCGGGCTTTGTCGCGCTCGCACTTGCGGCAGGGGCGGTTGCCGTCGGAGCAGCCGTCGCGGCGGCAGCCGGTGTCGTAGTCGATGCGGCGGTCGCCGATGCGGTCGGCTTCGCGGCGGCCGTGGCGCTCGGGGTTGCCGCCGGCTTCGTCGCCGTCGCCGTCGCGGTTGCGGTCGGCGCTTGAGCCGATGCCGGCTGCGGACCGATGGCGCACCAGGTGCTGGAAAGGCCGAGGACGAGCGTCGTGAGATTCAACAAAGCCGTACAGGGCGTCTTGCGCTTGGCGGCGGACGTAGCGAACATCGGGGAAAATCTCCTCTATCAAGCTCGGCGGCCGTCATGTGCCGCGGGGGCGAGCGTCGGGGTGCGGTTAGGGGCGTCCGGGGCAACGGGTGTTCGCTCACCAAGAGCAAGCCCCTCTGCCACGGACGGTTCGTTACTAGGTGGCTTCTGTTTTGGTTGCCGGCGTTTCGTCGCCGAGCACGCGGGCAATGGCGGACAGTTGCATGCGAATCTTGGTATCGTTCTTCTCGTCGACGCGAATCGTCACTTCGCCGGATTCGGTTACCACGCTCGTGACGACGCCGAAGATGCCGCCGGTCGTAACGACGCGATCGTTCTTCTTGATTTGCTTGAGCATTTCGTCCTGGCGTTGTCGTTCGCGCTGTTGCGGACGCAAGATCACGAAGAAAAACACCAAGCCGATCATCACCAAAGGTAGGTAACCAAAGACCACCTTAAGCGGATCGTTGGCCGCCGCGCCGGCTTCTTGGGCCAAGAGCGGCCAACTGAACCCTGCAACTTCGGCAAACGGCATCGACGTAACCTCAATCACGATAAATAAAAACGGCCAAACGGCGAAATCATCCGGGGCACTACCGAGCGCTCTACCGACCGCAAGGCGGACGAGAAGCGACGGAGTCGTTGCGCAGGACCGCTTGACCGGCCCACCGCGCTCCCGGGCGAGGCCCGGAAAAAACGTAGCCGGGTATCATAAAGTGATGCGCCGCAACGAGCAAGGGGAACTCGGACCCTCGGCGGCGGGGGCTCGTCGGCTTACGGGACGTCAGCGATCCCACTCACAGATAAACGAGTGCGAAAACGCCGGATTGCTATCCATCCATTGCCCGGTCACCATGCCGTTCGCGAACGTCGCGTGAAGCACGCCGGCGTCCTCCGTGCCGTTGCCGTTGTCGGGCTGGCTCGGCTGCCAATTGCTGTAAAGTGGAGGCTGAAGCGGCGTGCCGTCGAGCAAGCGAAACTGCCCTTCTACCGCCAGATCGTTGAGCCCCAGCCAGCACGAGGCTTGTTCCTGACCGGCGGCCGACTTCAGCAGCAGTTGGGCCATGGCGTCGTTCTCCGCCGGGCCGTCGATTGAAACCAGCTGGCCGCCGAGCTGTTCGCAGGCTCGATCGGCCGTCGACCACATGACGGACGAATCGTAAACCTTGTACCAATGGTCGCCGATCTTTACGGCATCAAGCGGACGACGCGGACCGCACGCTCCTCCGGAAGCTTTGCGAAGCTGCGCAATCTGCGTCTTGCGGCGTTCGAGCGTCGCCTTGGCCTTCGCCGACAGGAGCGGCGTGGCGCGGCGGTACCATAAGGCAGATCGTTCGGCGAGGGCCCATTTCGTTTCGGGCGACTTCTCCGCTTCCGAAAGGGCCCACCATCGGTCCGCCGCCGCCTGCATTTGCTCGCCCGTTTTTAGATCACCGAGTTCTAAAGCTGCGACCGTCTTAAGACTTGCATTATCCCCTTCGGCGAGCCGCTTCAGGCCCTGCTTCCAATCGCCGAGCGCGAGCGTGCGGTAGAGTCCGTCGGCCGTGGCGGCGACGGCCTTCGCATTTACATCAGAGCCCGCGGCGCCGGCTAGCGCAGCAGTTTCGGCGGCGCGCGTTTGCAGCGTTCGCGCCAGGCCGTATTCGGTCAGGCGGGCACGCACCTCGCGTTTCGTGTCGGCCGCCGATGTGCCGAGAAACTTTTCCAACGCTCCGGCCATGCTGAGGGCAAACGAGAAATCACCGCTCTTAGCGGCGCGGTCGACATACAACAGCGCATCGGCGATGAACTTGTCTTTCGCGGCGGCTTGCGGGCGGGGCACCCGGAACGTTTCGATCACCTTTTGCCGCACGGCTTCCGGATCGACTTCGAACGTCGAGCATAAATCTTCCGCCGCCTCGAAGGCCCCGGGCAAATCGCCGGCGGCCGCCGCGATACGCAACGCTTGCTCTAGCGAAACATAGCGAACCGTCGGTTGGTCGAGCGCTGCGGCCGCTTCGCGTCGCAGCGCGTCGACCACGAGGAGTTTCGCGTCGAGCGGCGCACCCTTCGCGTCGGCTTGCGCCCAACGGTTACTCAGCGCGACTATCTGTGCCTTTTGATCGGGCGTCGAAGGAACGGGCAAGCGACCACCGCCGGCGGGAGAAATGTCGAAGCGCGCAATACGCCATCCGGACGCATAACTGCTGAGCACGACGGCGCGGATATCCGGAACTTGCGTTTCGGCGGGCTCATTCATGTCGTCGCCGGCGTAATCGACGAATTCACGTCCGTCGACGCGGAAGCGAATGCGATAGCCTTTCGGATGTCGCTCGACGACGGCATTTAAGACATGGAAGCCGCCGGGCAGCATTTGCATTCCCGGCGAGCTGCCCGTGGGATTGGCGTCGACGGGTCGACCGTCAATGTTTTGCAAGCCGGCCATTTTCTCCTGCCGCCAATCGACGACGACGGCGGTGCGACGATTGGGAAGCGGCAACCCCAACGCGACGAAATCGTCGCCCGTGCGTCGTTCGAGAACGCAGCGGATTTCGTATTCGGCGCCGCGCGGCACATCAAAACTTAATCGGCTCATCTTGTTGGGCAGTCCGTTTACGAGAATCTCGCCTCGGCTCGTCGTAAATTCCCCCTCGACGACGTCGCGTTCCTTTTGAAACGCAGCCGCGACGTTTAGGGGGCTCGGCAATGAAGGAAGCTTCATCGTCGGCGGGCCGATCATGAGCTTCGTAAAACGCGTGCCGGTTTGGCCGCTGACGAACATTTGCCCCGGGGAAACGGCCCAATCAGGAGTAAGCGCGGCGATGCGATTCATGTCGCCGGAATAGTCGACGGTCCTTCGCCCGTTGACCATCGCAACGACGCGCCCCCTGCGCACCGCGATGGCAACTTCGACCGGCTCCCCTTTGCGGTAGAGCAGCCCGCCGAAATAGGAATCATTCGTACCGTCGTGCCAATCTTTGCCGTCGACCCCTTCCAGTCCCGCTTGATGCTCGCTAAATCCGACGAGCGTACTGCGCCCGGCAGTCATGATGCCGACGCTCCAACGCAGGTTGGCCGCCTCCGGCAGCATGGAGCATGTTACGTCGTATTCTTCGGGCGGTGAGAACGGCACGAGCACGCGTGGGCAAGGGCCGCTGTACATTTCGCAAACGACGTCGGTCCCCTCGTGCTTCCAACGGCTTTGATGCGATGCGGCTTCCGGTTTGATGAGCGGCAGAAGATCAATCTCGGCTGTGAGCGCCGGGCCGGGAGGAACGGGTGCTGATGTCGAAACCGGCGTCGGGTTGACCGGCGGAGCGCCGCCGGTAGGCGGCGTAGACGCGGGAGGAGAGGTCATTGTTACGTCGGGTGCATTGAAGAAGTTCACCCCCGGTGCCGAAGTTCCCGGGAACTCGGGGAGCGCCGGGGCCGTGCCGGCCGTGGCCGATGCCGAAGAGGCGGGCTGCGGCGGAAGCTTCGCGGCGGTGTCGGCCGTCGGTGCCGCGACGGGCGCCGTCGCGGCGGGTCTTGTAGAGCTCGATGCCTTCGGCAGAGTACTCGTCGCGCCAATTTTAGGAACGATCGCAGCCGCAACGTTTTCGTCGGCTTCATCGGGCGAACGTGTCATCAGGAACGCGACGACGCCGAGGCCGACCACCGCGACGAGGGCGCCGCCGATAACGAGCATTCGCATCCGCTTCGACGCGTCCACGCCGCCGGACGACATCGTCGGGGGCGCATCCGCGTGAGGCGGGGAGTCCCCTCTCGTCTTTCCGCCGTGATCCGTGTCGCCGGGATTAAGGCGCTTGGCGCGCGCGATCTTCGGAGCGGCGCCGCCGACCGGCACCGACGGAAACACGGCCCCTTTGGGAACCAGGGAACTTGCCGGACCGGCGCTCCCCATCATGCCCGACGGCATCGCACCCTGCGGAAGCATACTGGGCGGCAATGCGCGCGGCGTACTTCCAGAACTACCGCCCGTTGCCGCGCTCGTCATCGGCAAGCCGGCCAAAATTCCCGATGACTTGGATCCGCTTTGCGAGCCGCTCCCGGGATTTGAGCCCGATCCGCTTCCCGAACCCGGCATGAGACCGCTCATGCCGGGCAGTACATTGGACGTACCTGCGTTGAGTTGCAGCGAGTGGAGGTTCGACTCGTCATGCACCAAGTCTTCCGCCGATACGACAATCGACGATTTTTCCTCGTTCGCGCCACTCAGCATTTTCTCCAGCGACGTCACGATCTGCGCCGTAGTCGGCGTGCGGTCGGCGATGTTCTTCGCCATCATCTTCTGGTAGACGCGGTCGAGCATCTCCGGTACGTCGGGCCGCGCCGCGCGCAACGTCGGGATCGGTTGATCGCGATGCGCCAGAATCTTTTTGATCGTCGTGTCGGCGGCGTACGGCACCTTGCCGGTGAGCAATCGATAAAGCGTGCAGCCGAGTGCGTAGATATCGGAGCGATGGTCGGCGGTGCGCGTGTCCTGCGCTTGTTCGGGCGACATATAGTCGACCGTTCCCATCACTTCGCCGCTGGCCGTAAGTTCGTCTTGTTCTAGGGAAGCGTCGGCCAGCGGGTTGTCGATTCGCGCCAGGCCCATGTCGAGAATCTTGACCGTTCCCTTGGCGTCAATCAGCAGGTTTGCCGGCTTGATGTCGCGATGGATGATTCCCAAGCCATGCGCATAGGCAAGGCCGCGCGCGGCTTGCAAGATCACATTGATCGCTTGCTCCACGCCGAGCGGACCATGCTTACTTAAGTACGACGACAGGTCCTGTCCTTCGACATGCTCCATCACTAGGTAGTGGAGCCCGCGCGATTCGCCGGCGTCGTAGGCGGTGACGATATTGGGATGCGTCAGCTTCGCGGCGACTTCCACTTCTTGATAGAACCGCTGCACTGCTTTCTGCGAACCGACGGCGTGCGGTGGCAGCACCTTGAGCGCGACAATCCGCTTCATCCGCCGATGTTGGGCCTTGAACACTTGCCCCATGCCGCCGGAGCCGAGCTTGTCGAGCACGATGTATTCGCCGAAGAGCAATCCCTTCGCGCGGCCTTGATACAAGTTGATCGCCTGAAACTTCGTCAGCTTCCCTTGCTGCACGAGTTGGCGAACGAATGCGTCGGCATCGGCCGCCTCTTGTTCCTGCGAAAGTCCGGCGCGGAGCGATGTGACTTCGCCCGTCGACAGAATGCTGTTCGATGAGAGGCTCTCGACGAATTGCCGAACCGTCATCGCCATGGAAGCGGCCGTTATGGGAGTGCGACGGGGAAAAGTGGACTACTCCGCCGACCTATTCTGACCACTTCCTAACCAGCCGGCAATTATTATGAGGGGGGTGAAGCTGTAAAATCTGCAGATTTCTTCGGAGTGGGAAGGTCAAGGAGCGCGCTCCTGCGTCGCCCAGCGACGCCATTCGGAGTTCGCCTCGCCCTCCCGACGCGCCTTTTCCAGTTCCCCCAGGCGAACGGCTTCGGCTTCTATAGCCTCGGTTTCCGCACGTTGCGCTGCCAGCCGGTTCGACTGGACAATGGCGATGATTCCCCATGCCAAGAGTGCGCCGAGTAATCCCCCGCCGACGATGCCGATGCCGATCGGCCCGAGCGGAATCTTTCGTTTGTCGCCCGGTTTTGCCGGCCGCGAACTGGAGGATGCTTCATTCATGGAAGGATCTCCGCACCGGCGGCCTTGCCGTTCCCCTTCTCGGCAAGCTGCTTGCGCCACACCGCCGAACGCCGTTCATAGAACTCTTGGTACTTGCCGGCTTCAATCGCCGCGCGGGCCGCAGTCGTGAGCCGCTCGTAGTACGTTACGTTGTGAATCGAGAGGAGAATGGGCCCGAGCATTTCTCCCGCCATAAACAGATGCCGTAGATAGCCCCGGCTATGTCGACATGCCGGACAAGGGCAGCCTTCCTCGAGCGGTCGATCGTCCCGCTCGTGCACCTTGTTGCGCAGCCGCACTTGCCCTTGGTCGGTGAAGGCCAACGCGTTGCGGCCGTTGCGCGTCGGCATCACGCAATCGAAAAGGTCGACCCCGCGATGAATCGCCTCGAGCAAGTCGAGCGGCGTCCCGACGCCCATTAAGTATCGCGGCTTCTCGCGCGGCATCACCGGAGTAACGACGTCGAGCACCGCGTACATTTCTGCGGGAGGTTCTCCCACGCTCAGGCCGCCGATCGCATAACCGGGGAAATCGAGCTCTGCGAGGCGTTCCGCACATCGCACGCGGCGCCCCGGATCGAGGCCTCCTTGAACGATGGCGAACTGCGCCTGGTCGTCGCGCGCGGCGGCCTTCTGACAACGTACCGCCCAACGGATCGTGCGCTCCATCGCATCGTCGATCACTTCGTCCGTGGCGGGTAATGCCACTACATGATCGAGCACCATCGCAACATCGCTCCCAAGCGCTTCTTGAATCGCGACGGCCCGCTCCGGTGAAAGATGCACCAAGCTGCCGTCGATGTGCGAGCGAAATACGGCTTCAGCCTCGGTGACCTTCGTCATTTGGGCCAAGCTGAAAAGTTGAAAGCCGCCGCTATCGGTGAGGATCGGCCCGTCCCACAGCATGAACTTGTGCAAGCCGCCGAGCGCCCGCACGGTCTCTTCGCCGGGACGGAGCGCTAGGTGATACGTATTGCCGAGCACCATTTGCGCATCGGTTGCGCGCAGTTGGTCGGCGGTGATCCCCTTCACCGTGCCTTGCGTGCCCACCGGCATGAAGGTCGGCGTTTCCACCGGCCCATGCGGCGTGTGAAACGTGCCGCGCCGGGCCCGGGTCGTCGGGTCGACGGAACGGAGATCGAAACGAAATGAAAAGCGAGGCATGGCGGCGTTTATCGAATTGCTTGTAATGGCGAAGCGATCAATATAACGTCTTGGGCAAGATCGGGCTCGCATACTTGCGATGCGCGAGTCACTTTTGGGTTTTCATCGCCAACTACGGTTCGCCCCGATGCGCATCGACCTATCCCGCTCCATGGAATGGCGCGAGGAACTTCCGCGGCCGAATTGGGATCTTGTCGAGAGGCATTTGGAGACGATTCGCCCGGAGGACGAAAAGATCGCCGCATGGAACGACGCGGTCACGCAATGGCTTGATCAACTTTGCGACACATGTCCCGACTATGCGTGGGTAGAGTCGAAATTCTTCTACGTTTTCGGCCCGCGCGAAGGATCGGTGGTACGAAGCGCGAGTCGGCAAGCGGAGTCGTATTACCACGACATCTATATGACGATGCCGCACTTCGCAGAGTTGCAGTCGCCCGGAAAGCTGGCTGTGCTAATTTGGGGCAACGACGACGATTACTACCGCTATGTCTCCGACTTCTACGGGGAAGGGACCTTCGGTATGAGCGGCGGCATGTACCTTTCGGCAGGCTATCCGCACATCGCGGTGCACACCTTCGTCGGCCATTCGCTAGGGCCGACGCTCGCGCATGAGCTGACCCACGCGGTGCTCGGCGGGCATAAGCTGCCGCTTTGGATCGAGGAGGGCCTGGCGCAGATGTTTGAAGTGAGCATCGGCGGCGGCTACGGATTGTTGCTCGATCCCAAGCAGGCGAAAAAACATCGGCGTTATTGGCGCATGCGCGGCTTGGGGACGTTTTGGTTTGGCGAAGGTTTTAGCGCCGCGGGAGGCGTGCAATCGCTGTGTTATCAACTGGCCGTGGTGATGTTGCATCTCTTAGTCAGCGAACACCAGCCCCGTTGGTTCGGCTTCGTACGTGGTCGGCAAGAGCGCTTTGTCGAGTTTCTGCGTCATGCCCAAGTCGAAGACGCCGGGCAGGCGTCCGCGGAAGAGCACCTCGGTTTTGGACTCGAAGAACTCGCCGCACGTTTTCTCGGGCCCGGCGATTGGCGCCCCGTCACGGGCGGTTGGTCTCCCGATCGGCCCGTTCGATCTTCCTAGCGGCTAGTCGTTCTTGCCGCCAAGTTGCTTCTGGAAAAACTCCAAGACTTGCCGCTGCGTTTCCGGCTCGTTGAACTCGGCGCCGCCATGCCCTGCCCCTTCGATGCAGACAAGCGTCACGGGCACTTTCGCCTCTTCCAAGGCGTCGCGAAGCAACTCGCTTTGGCTGTACGGCACGACCGGGTCTTTGTCGCCGTGTTGAATCAGAAACGCCGGATCGTCGGCGGAAACGTACGTGATGGGATTGGCCCTCGCCACGCGATCGAGGTTTTCTTGCACCGCACCGCCAAGCAGCTTTGATTCCGGTGATTCGGCGTCGTTGTGTCGGCCTCCCATTTTCGCGAGATCGGTCGGACCAAACCAGTCGCATACCGCTTGCACCCGGCTCGACACGCTCGTGAAATCGCCGACGTCCCCTTCAAGCTCCTTCACGTCGCCCGAGGTGCCGACGAGCGCCACCAAGTGACCTCCGGCCGACGAGCCCCAGACGCCGAAACGCTCCGGATCGATGCCGTATTCCTTCGATTTGGCGCGCAGGTGCCGCACGGCCGCTTTGCAATCGTGAATCTGCGCCGGAAAGATCGCATCGCCGCTGAGTCGGTAGTTGATCGCGGCGACCGCGAACCCTTGCTCGAGCAACGCCGTCGCCGGGCCCCCTGCTCCTTTCGCGCCGTTCTGCCAGCCGCCGCCGTGAATCCAAATCACCAGCGGCAACGGCTTCGCATCCTTCGCCTCGCCTTTCTGCTTCGGCACGTAGAGATCATAAACGTTCCGCGTTTCGTGCGGCCCGTAACGCACGTCGCGATACGTCTGCGTGTCTTCGGGTATCCGTCGCTGCATACCGCCTGTTGTCGGACGCCCAGGCGCGCCACCGGCTTGTCGCTTGCGTAGAGCTTCGCGAAACGTCCCTTCTTCTTCGGCGTTGAGCTTGCCGTCGCCGTCGCGGTCGAACAGCTTCAGAATCTGCGGCGGAATCGGGCGACCGCCGGCCGGGCGATTCTGGGCGGGCCGCGGCTGTGCGTCTTGGGCACTTGCGACGACCGCCGCCGCGAGCGCGAGGGGGATCATCCATACGGCGGTCTGCAAACGGTTCAGGCGTGTCATGGGTCGGCTCTCGTCAGGTTGTTAGTGGGAACTTGATATAGATCAGCTAGCGTCGCAGGTCGAGCTATTTCGACGCCGCGGTCGGCTTACGTCGGGCCGGTCGCCGTGTCGAGTTGGGGCGCTTCGCTTCGGTCGGCGTCGCCTCCACATCCGCGATCGCGGCCAAGCTTCGCAGCGCGGCTTCCATCGCCGATCGCGCTCCGGCGGGGATCGCGGCGGTGACTCGGCTGCGCAACGCCGCCGACGTTTTCCAGAGCGTGGTCTGCAACGACCTGCCCCGCGCCGTGAGTTCGACGCTCCGTGCTCGGCCGTCGTCGGCATGCGCTCGGCGACGCACAAGCCCCCGCCGTTCCAACAGCACCAGCATCGCGCGCACCGTGTTCGGGTCGGAGCCGCTCCGTCGCACCAGGTCCTGCTGCATCACGCCGTCGCACTCGGCTAAGAGCGTGAGCAACACGAACTGATCGGCCGTGAGTCGGTGCAGGGCCATCACGGCGTCGGCCGCGCGATGCACGGCAAGATAAGCGGTTCGCAGCAACATGGCCCAAGCATGACCGTCGAGCATCGCGCACTCCGCAAATCAACCCGCATCTAAATAGTACGTATACGTCATAAGTATCAAACGCCGCCGCCGGGCAAAGGTTCCGCACCCATTTCGCGACCGGCAAGAAAATTCCCTCTGCCGCCCGCCCCTGACGCCCGCCTACGACGCCAGCACCTAACCCCGCGTCTTCCCCGCCACGGCCCGAAACGTATACAAGTCGGCGCTCTTCAACTGGAATTCCAGACGCACGACCTGCCCCTTGAGCTCGTCCAGCGAGCGATCCTGCCACCGAATCGTCTGCGCCACCGAGTCTCCTTGAAACGTCGGTCCGTCGTCGTAGTTAAAGCCTGCAATCGGCTTGCGCGCGACGTCGGACACGCGTACGCGGAGCTCCCCTTCGTGCGCGTCGGCATTCACAATCAAGTCGCCCCCCGGCCAGCGCAGGCTGCGGGTGCAGACCACGCCTCCTCCCGCCGGCCCGCGCTGCGAGATGTAGCCCTCCTTGCGAATCTTTGCCAAGCCGATACCCCCGGTGCGCTCCGTCGTTCCGTGCGGGCCGTCCCAGCCGTTGTAATACACCCACCACTCGTCGCCGACCTCGATCCAGTTGGGGCAGGCCAAGATCATGGTGTCGTCCCAGCTGCCGTCGGGACCATAGTCGATCAACTTCGGCCGCGTCGGAAAGCGCTCGAATTGCACGCCGTCGCGGCTCCAGGTCAATTCCGCGTGCATGAAATCGTTCAAGCGAAACGATTGCAGAAAGCCCCAGTAGATACCGTGGCGCCGCTGCACCGGCATGCCGTAGAACAGGTTGTAGCCCGAAGCAGCATCGAGTTCGTCGGGCACCATGATCGTTTGAGGTTGCGACTTCCACTCGGTCCACAGCGTCGGGCTCGCCATCCGCGCGACGCCGCGCCGCGATTGACCGGATTCCAGCCGATCTTTTCCTTGGCCGATCGCCAGATAAAGGTTCTTTGCGCGCAGGTAGAGGTCGTACTCCTTGCGCTCCGGGTTGTAGACGATGCAGTTCGCGTGATCGCTGCCGAGTTCGCAAATGAGCTGATCGTGATCGAGGTCCCAGCGAATGCCGTCGTGCGAGCCGACCAGCCGAATCATGCGGCGCGGGCTGTCCGGGCCTGTGCCGAGATACAGCATCAGGTAGCGGTAACCGCGGCGATCGGCTTCGGGCACTTCCACAATCTGCGGCGTATCGAAGGCATTGCGCGCCGCCTTCGGTCGATAGAGCACGCAGTTGCGCGGAAGCTGCTTCTCGCCGACTTCTTTAAAGAGATCGAGATGCGGCCGTTCCCAGGCGAGCCCGTCGCGGCTTTCGGCATACGCCAAGTAGGTCTCGTAGGTCGATTGCCCTTTTCGTTGCTCGTCGGGATGCGGCACTTTGTGGTTAAGCTGATACCACATGCGAAAGAGCCCGGTGTCGGCATCGCGCACGACCCAGAAATGGCTCGGCTGGTCGCCGGTCAAAAGCGGCCCGTCGCCATGCTTCTTGCAGGTATGAAACACCCGCCGCATCGGCTCCTGCTTCTCGCGCAAGTGCCAAGTGCAATCGACCGTGTGCAGATCGAAGACAAACTGCGCTTCATGCCCGATCTCCAGCGGCTCGGCGGGCAACGTGCCGGGCGTAATCGAAGCACAGGCCTGCCGCCGGCCGGAGTCTGGCAACATCGTGCCGGCGAGGCCCGCGCTCGCAGCGGCGGCAAGAAGCTTGCGACGTGAAAACGGCGTACCAGCAAAGGGGCCTGTCATGGCGACGACTCGCGGCGTGGGAGTTGTGGGGGTGCGAGCGCGAGTATAGTCCCGCCGCCGATCGTAAGCGATGTTTGCACGGCTACCAGCGTCCATGGGTGGCCCTGGTTGCTTGCAACCAGGGTTTACGAGAGGCTTCCGCCGTTCACTCTCTCCACTGCTTGGGCCTCTTGTAGACCCAGGTTGCGAGCAACCTGGGCCACCCACGGGGCGCCGTCTCGGCGATTAAATAAACTTGCCTTGTTGCGTCGATTGTCGGTCTAATAGAGGCATCTTCGCCTGCGCTTCCTTGCCCGCTGCCCGCCTCGGTCCCCCCCTGCCCTGAAACGCCCTCGCGTCGTACCAAGGTTTTGCGATGAGCAACCTCGTCGGCACCCCTGCTCCGAACGCTCGCCCTGCTCCGTGGGGCCTGTCGCGCCGTTCGTTCTTGAGCGTCGGGATGTTGGCGCCGCTGGGGATCTCGTTGGCCGATCTACTGCGCGCCGAAGCGGCTGCGGGCGTTGGTTCTTCGCGCAAGGCCGTAGTGAATATCCATCTCGACGGCGGTCCGCCGCACATGGATATGATCGACCTCAAGCCGCAAGCTCCGACGGAAATCCGCGGCGAGTTTCGCCCCATCGCCACCCATCTGTCGGGCCTCGAAGTCGGCGAGCTCCTGCCGAAGCTCGCGACCATCGCCGATCGCTTCACGTTTATTCGCTCCCTCACCGATTCGGCCGGCGCGCACGATGCCTTCCAAACGCAATCAGGCTTCCGCGCCGCCGACTTGCAAGCCATCGGCGGCCGGCCGGCGCTCGGTTGCGTGGTCGCCAAGCTCGAAGGAAAGCAAACCGACACGGCGCCGCCGTTCGTCGACCTCATCCAAGGGCGCGGCTTGGTGCGCAACAGCGCTCGCCCCGGCTTTCTCGGACCGACGTATCAGCCGTTCCGGCCCGACATTTCGCACCTCTTCGCCCGCAAGCTCGAAGCCGGCATGGAAGGGGAACTCGCCCGGCGCGGCGCGAATCATGCCGTGAGTTACGAACTCAACGCGGCCCTCAATCGCGGTCGGCTCGACGACCGGCTCCGGCTTCTCTCCGGGCTCGACGGACTCCGTCGTCGCCTCGAGACCGACGACATGATGCAGGCCATGGACGGCTTCAACCGTCAGGCGGTCGGCATTCTCACCTCCGGTCGCTTCGCCGAAGCGATGGACCTCTCGCGCGAAGACCCGCGCGCGGCGGCTCGCTATGATCTCCAGCTTTCGGCCGGCGACGTCGGTACGAGCGACAGCCCGAGCGCGGTGCGCAAGCTGTTGTTGGCGCGGCGACTGATCGAGGCGGGCGTGCGCTGCGTGAGCTTGTCGCTGAGCGACTACGATACGCACCGCGGCAACTTCTCGCGATTGAAGTTCCTGCTGCCGACGCTCGATCACGCGCTGCACGCCTTCACGACCGATCTGGCGGAGCGCGGGATGCTCGACGACGTGACGATCGTCGTGTGGGGCGAGTTTGGCCGGACGCCGAAGATCAACTCCGGCGGCGGCCGCGACCATTGGCCTGCCGCGGGCATGTGCTTACTCGCCGGCGGCGGGCTGCGCCACGGCCAAGTACTCGGTGCGACCGACCGCTACGGCGCGGCGGTCACCTCGCGCCCGGTGCGCTACCTCGACGTGGTCGCCACGCTCTATCGGAGCATAGGCATCGACCCCGCGCACGCCACGGTCACCGACCCCTCAGGCCGCCCCCAACACGTCGCGGGCGACGGGCAAGTGATCGGCGAAGTGGTGTAGCGGAACGCGTGGACGTTCCCACGCACGGACAGTCATTCGTGCCATTCTGAAGACCCGCGTTACGACTGCGGCCTAGCACGGCCCGCAGTGCGGTATAGCACGACAATTGCACGTCGCAATTTTACTTAAGTTGTTTCGTGATATACTGCATCGACTTAGATAGATCCGTACTAGACCGCACTTTTGCGGCAAAGTTTTACCGCAAATCGGCGGCCGAATACCTGTTCGGCGGCGGAGGCGAGTGGCGAATGGAAACGGTTCACGTGTTCATCTCGACAGGCCGATTCCGTTCATTCAAAGAGATGCGGGCTTTCATCGACAAGACCTACACCGAGGACGGCGATGGCGTTCCATCGTCGTTCATTCGAGAAGTCAACTTGTCGGGGTACGAGCCGGGCTGCATCGAAGCAGTCTATTCAAGGCCGGGGTCGCCGGTACCGCTACGGGAACTCCTTGGAGGCGCGTCGTACTCAAACCAGTGGCTGCCGTCCTTAGACGGGGCACAGTTGGCTGATGCTGCTATTTGTGCTTTTGCCCCCAACCGACTGGCGCGTCCGGAGTGTTGTTCGCTGGAGTATGTCGGAGCGTTTGCGTATGACCCAAAGGGTTAAGTGCCGAACAATTCGCTCCACCTGACGCGGCGGCGTATACTCGTTTCCGAGATCAGAACGCACCTGCCGCCGCGCAGGTGAGCTCTAC
>PNKZ01000005.1 GCA_013822735.1 Pirellula sp. | reverse complement strand
GAGGGCGCGCCTACAGTTGCCAGCGAACAAAGCGGTATTGCACAGTTTTGGTTCGGCGGCGAATCACCTGGGCAGCAGCTTGTTAGCAAGATTGACGTTTCGCCGGAACGTGCCGTTTCAATACTGGAAACAGAAATTCAGCATCCGTCGCAATTCATATGGCTTGCGGCTTGGCATCATCTAGCCGCGTCGCCGCCGGCAGTTTTGCTCTCTCGTGCCCACACGCGGATGCTTGTAAATCGGCGCATCTGTCGCTGTGACGCCGTTGAACTGTGCGGTGACGTGCTGCGCGGACTAGAGTATGCCGACGACAATGACCTCACCAACGAATATCGTTCTCTATATTCCGCGATATTGAGCGCATTAAACGGCGGAGAAAATGTGGTGCCTACTCTGAGTGCTCGGCGTGCTCTCAACCCGCTTGCTGAGAGTCAAAAAGTCGCATCAGAGATTCTGGCTTCGATTGAGAACGGCCCGAATGAGACCACCCTCAGAAAATTTCTGTCAGACCGTCGTGGATGGTTTGAGGTTGAGGATTGCAAGTATGACGACGATCAAACAATTCAACGTGGATGGGGGGTCTCATACTACCTTGTCGCGTTCTATCCCGCAGTGCGCCTCGCGCTGTGCGCGTTAGGGGCGACGTTGGAGGTGACTGATCCCGGTTACGTGTGGGTGCAATCAAGATGTCGGGCGGCCTTGCTTGCAAAAGAGGCGAGATTTCATATGGACTTCAATGAGCAATCTAGGAGGGAATGGCTCGCTAAGCTCGAACAAGCAGTAGTTGAATTGCCGGAAGACGAGAATCTCTATGCAGCACATGGATGCGCGCTTGTGCTTGATGGGCAATACGAGAATGCGATTCAATCGCTTGAACGGGCGTTGAGGGTTCCTTCTTTTGATCCGATCGCGACCGACGGCGTCTACTACAACCTCGCATGTGCGCATGCGAGACTGAATAATGTGGAGATCTGCCGTCGGCATCTGTCCTTGTCCACAGAAATTGGACAGCTTCAGCTGAAATGGCTGCTTGAGGATCAGGATTTGGAGAGTGTAAGAGGAATGGACTGGTTTCAATCACTCGTAGAGTCCTTGGAACGCGATGCGGCCAAAATGAAACGTGCTACCTGAAAGCCCTAAGTCGATGGTGTCGAGTGCACAACCCGGACAGAAACACGTCGAAGACGGCACGAATTGTATTTCGCCCCACGCGGCTACGGTTTTCCGGATGCCAACAAGAATATGGTTGCGTAGAATAGACGGAGACGGAGTCGTTATCGGACATCTTTGAATGCGGCACTAGACAAGGGAATGGCTGACCGCTCGTCTAATCGCACCCAGCCATGCCCTCGCGATCGCATCAGAAATGGACCGGAACCAGAAGTACGTCCTTGAACCACATCAGGGACGGTCACGGCTTGATCCCGACGGACGTCGTCGGATGGAGATACGTAAAGCAGCAGGTGAACCAAGCGTACACAATGGTTCTCTCTTCCCAGTTCCAGGGCTTCTGTCGCGACCTTCACTCGGAATGCACGGACATCTTCGTGAACTCGGTCACTCCCGCCTCGGTCAGGATAGGCCTGCGCGTCGAGTTGCTGAAAGGCAGGAAACTCGAAACGGGGAATCCCAACCCAGGGAACATCGGCAACGACTTCAATAGGCTGGGTTTGACTTTATGGGACTCGATGGTCGCGTTGGATGCGGGCACCACCGCCCGAAAGGCCACGCTTGAATTGATGAATGTTTGGAGAAACGCGATCGGCCACCAGGACTTCGACAAGCAAGAACTGAACAACAGGACGACGTTGAGCCTTCCCACCGTCAATTCGTTCAGGCTCGCCTGCGAAGGGTTGGCGACGACTATGGATAACGTGATGCGGGCGCATTTACAGGCACTGTTCGCGGTCGCTCCCTGGTAGAAAGCTGAAAATGGCAACGAAAAAGAAAGTCACTGGTAATAACGCGGCGATTCGCATCGGCGATCGCGTCTACGTGACCTTTGGCAGCAAGAAACTCTCCGGAAAGATCGTCGAGTTCCGCGGGGCCATCGGCCGACAAGGGCAGAAGCTCTATCGGGTCACGCTCCCGATGGGGACGGCGGAGGACATCAGCGTCGAACTACCCGAAAACGAAATGATCATACGGCGGGCGAAACCGAGTAAGGGAACAGTCAAGAAAGTAAGCGGTACCTATGAGAGAATCGCCAAGGATGGCCGAAGGGTTCGCAAGTAACCATCGGCGTTCTTCAGACGGTTAGCAAAGGCCCTTCTGTCGCAAGACAGGAGGGTTTTTTCGTCAATCGAACCCGAAGACGGCCGCGAAGCAACCGCCAACCGTATTGAAGAATTCCGCAAACTGCACTCCGTCGTGCGGAATGCGTTGCGGAAGTTCATCGAGGCGCAGTACCCCTGACGCCTCGCGCACAAACACGAACCTCCGCATAGCAAGACTCCTCGCTAACCTATATGTCTGATTTTTTGAGCAAATTTAGGTCGATTACCTCATGTTCGATTGACGAAGCTATGCCCAAACGACTTCATCAGAAGCGAACCAACGGCTGTCGAAAGCCGCCGAACGCGTCGACATCTGTCGATCTTCCAAGTGGGGCAATCCGTTTCACATTCATGAGCAGCATGCTCAGCCCGAGGCGTAACAGGCAGATGGCCGCGAACGCCGAGGCGCTCATCGCGATACCGCTCACCGAGAGCGGGGGCACGCAGAATACGATCGAGACCGCGAAACAGCTGGGCCTCAACCGCCGGTGACAGATCAACCACGATCCTCGCGTCAGCCTCCAGCGATTCGACGAGCTGCCTTACGTCGTTGAACAGGCGGCCCCGAACATATGGGAGCGGTACTGCACCAAGCTGCCGTCCGAGCTGTTCGTCGATAGAAGCATTGTCGTGGATATTCGTAGGATACGTGATCCGCACCGCGCGCTGAATCGATTCGCTTTCTATATCATTAGCGATCGCACAAGCCCGCTCTTCAAAGCCCGCTGAGGTAACCAGAAGGCTTACCGGTCCTTGCATTTTCGCCGTATCGGATCCGAGTAAGGCCAACGGCGGCAGTTTGCCGGCAATCTCGTCAATGGTCGTGGAAAAAATGCTAGGCATCAGCCGCCTCGTCATTCAAATCCAGCCGTCCCTGCTGATCTGATTGCGGTCGTCGCGTCTGACCGGTTCTGTCAAGTTCGGCTTGTACAAATGTCTCCGGATCCGTCAAAAAATGCTTTAGTCGCTCAACGTCATCAAATTTTATCGGCGTATGACGTCCCAACGCCTTGGGATAACGAGCAAGTAGGATACGACGTAGCATATAGCGACGCGTTCCTTCGTGGCCCTCTCTCGCCCGACTCGACTCCAGAGGAAACAAGACCCCCCGTCGAACGAGATCGTTGAGGGTGTTCTTCAAATCGGTCGACTGGCTTGAAAGATCCCGTATCGCTTTTTCCGAGACGTCGAGGTGGTTCTTAACGACGGGATGAGGACGTCCGTCGCGCACGGATTCTTTCGTCAAAACACATTCCCGGGATAGCCAAGCGAGTCTATCCGCTATTAGATGCACCGTACGTCCTTCAACTGTATGGTACTGCAAATACTCGTATTCCTCCGTGGTATAGTCGCTGATTGCTCGATGCTGCTCATGAGGAGCGATCGGTGTCGGAGAACGCCAGTTAATGCCAGCCCGTAGAAAAATGCGCCTCACAAGTTGCAGGCCCATCGCGAAATCGCCGGAGCAAAGGTCACTAATCGTATCGAGCCCGTGGTAATAGAAGTCTTTGTTTGCTTCAAAGCACTGCCGAATTTCCCTCGCTAGCGCGAGCGTCGGGCCCAACTCACTTCGGCCAAGAATCTGCCCTAAATCGACCGGCGCCCCAAGGTATTCGAACCGTCGTTCGAGCACGCTCTGGAGAAACCGAAACCGATTCTTTTCAGCAAGTGAGACGTATTCCATTGCCAAATACCGCTGCGGCCGTGGTCTCGTCCATCTGCGCCAAGTACTGATTTGCCAAGGTCAGAGATAAGCGGTATTTGCGGGCCTCGCTCAAAATGGTCGCGATCCCCTACGAGACCCCGGACGGCATCGCTGATTTCCACGCCGCCGGCCGACACACCCACATTACGGGGTTGCTCCGCAACGGTGCCACGTTGCCCGAGGCCAAGGAGCTGGCCCGCCATACCGACGTGAAGATGACGATGCGGTACACCCAAATCGGAATCGACGACCAAGCGAATGCCGTGCAGTGAATAAAGTGTCAGTGGATTGGCAGTGATCCGGGCGTCTCGGAGCGTCTTTCGCCGTCGCAGCCTGTCGCTGAGTGTCCCAACGACAATGAAGTCCAGAAACGCCAAAACCTCTGTGGTGACAGGGGTTCTGACGCTCATTGTCCTAACGTGTCGCCGGATGTCTCAGGCGACTGTCAGTGGAGGCGGCGGGAATCGAACCCGTATCTTCATAATCGCTGGATGGCGCTAAGTTACGCACCGGATGAGGTTTAGATTGCGAACAACGCAATCACGGTATTGCTCCCGTCTTCTTCCGGAGACTATTGCTAAGCCTTGATCGAGTTTTCCGAAACAGGGTATGGCACGTAGGTTTTTCGGCATCTGATCCGCATGGTTTTGGTAACACTTTCGGTAACACGGGTCCGGGAGTTAACACAGGCCAATTCGATGGTTTGTGAGGACGCTTCTATTCTTGGAGCGCGACTTACCTATCCTACTTGGCGGCGCGAAGTTTGCAGCGATTCTCCGCCGAGGAGGCTCGACAGATGCTTCGCAAATCCGGTGCGAACAAGCGCGCCCTGAAAACTTCGGCGGCCGAGTTCTTGCCGGCTCGGCGAACGCTTAAGGCGTTGCGGAGCGCAGCCGAGCATTGCCAGGGCTGCCCACTCTTTCGTGATGCGACGCAAACCGTGTTCGGCGAAGGGCCGGCGACCTCGCGATTGATGATCGTCGGCGAAACGCCCGGCGACCGCGAGGATCTTGAAGGGCGACCGTTTGTAGGTCCGGCGGGCCGTCTGCTCGACGACGCGCTCGAGGCGGCGGGAGTCGAGCGCTCGCAAGTTTACATCACGAACGCGGTGAAACATTTCAAATACACCCTCTCGGGCTCACGCCGTTTACACAAAAAACCGACGGCCCGCGAAGAAGGCGCTTGCCGCCCTTGGCTCCACGCCGAACTCGAACTCATCCGCCCGGAAGCCATCCTTTGCTTGGGAGCGACTGCGGCGCAGGCATTTTTAGGTCGTGCATTTCGCATTACGCAGCATCGAGGCGAGGTGCTCGGCAATGATTCTTGTGAGCAGATTATTTCGACCTTTCACCCCTCTGCCGTGATGCGAATTCCCGACAGCACGGAGCGGGCCCGCATGAGGAAAGCACTGTTTCACGATGTGAAACTGGCTTTGGAAAAAAGTAGACGACGTTAACAGTGATTCTCCGGAGTTCGACTATGACCCTGGCACAACATCCCGACATGCAATATCGGCCGCTCGGTTCGACGAGCGAGCACACTTCCGTGCTCGGCCTCGGCGGGTGGCATCTAGGTCTCAAGACCGTCGACGAGCAGCTCAGTCTCAGGATCATGCACACGGCAGTAGAGCAGGGAGTGAATTTCTTCGACAACTCATGGGACTACAACGAGGGCGTGAGCGAGCTACGGATGGGCAAAGCCTTGAAGGAGGGGCTGCGCAACAAAGTGCTCTTGATGACGAAAATCGACGGTCGCAACAAGAAAGAAGCCGCTAAGCAGCTTGACGAATCACTCCGTCGGCTAAAGGCCGAAACGATCGACATCGTGCAGCATCACGAAATTATTCGCTACGAAGATCCTTGGCGCATTTTTCACGAAGACGGCGCAAACGCCGCGCTTATTGAAGCAAAGCAAGCCGGCAAGATTCGTTTCATCGGCTTCACGGGACACAAAGATCCGCATATCCATCTGCAGATGCTCGACTACGCGGCGGAACAAGGCTTCCGTTTTGATACGGTGCAGATGCCGCTGAACGTCATGGATGCTCACTTCCGCAGCTTCGAGCAGCTCGTAGTCCCGCGACTGGTGAAAGAAAAGGTTGCCGTGTTGGGAATGAAATCCATTGCCAACGGCATTATCTTACGTTCGAAGACTGTGACGGCCGTGGAATGCCTCAAATATGCACTCTCGCTGCCGACTTCGGTGGTCATTTCCGGTATCGATTCCCTCGACGTATTGATGCAAAACCTCGACGCCGTGAAAGGCTTTCAGCCCTACACGGCCGACGAGCGAATTGCCTTGCTCAATCGGACGGCCGAGGCGGCCCAGCAGGGAAAGTTCGAGCCGTTTAAGACTTCATCGATCTTCGACAGCACCGCGAAGGAGCCTAAATGGCTAGGCGAAGAACCGAAATCAATTCGCGATCTGATGCCGATGTGATGCCCGATATTGCCCTTAAGTTTTCGATCGCGACGGGGGAACTCAACCCTGAGGACCGCAATCCCGCGACCGATAGTTTAATGAAATCGGTTGCGGAGACCCGTTCCGTTGGATGGCATTTGCGGGGCATCTCGGCCGTCAAATGTAATCGCACCGGGGCGTAACCCCGGTGCGATTTTGCAAATGGCCGCAATGATGAGACCGGAGATTATTTCCGCAGTTCGGTTACGAACCGCTGCCGCTCGCGCCGCCGCCGGAGCCGGAAGAGGTTCCACCGGTACCCGCTCCGCCCGAGCCGGTCGCCGCGCCACCGGTGCCCGTGCCTCCGCTGCCGGTTGCTGTGCCTCCGGTTCCCGAGCCGCCCGTGCTCGTCGACGTTCCACCGGTCCCGGTGCCGCCTACTGCAGTGCCGCCGGTGGTTGTGCCGCCGGTGGTATTGCCGCCGATGGTTGTTCCCCCAGTAGCCGTCCCGTTCACCGTTGAGTTCGGCATGATCTTGGCCTTATCGCCAAGCTGAATACCGGTGGTCGTGCCGCCGGTCGTAGTTCCGCCGATGGTTGCGCCGCCGGTGGTATTGCTTGTCGCGGCGCCTCCAGTACCGGAGCTGTTGGCGCTGCTGGCGCCACCGACCCCGGTGCTCGTACCAGTTCCCGCGCCTCCGGTACCGGAACTGGTAGCGGTGCCTGAACCTCCCGTGCCGGTACTCGTTCCGGTTCCGCTGCCGCCGACGGTATTAGAACGCACGCCGGACGTACTGGGCAAATTGTCACGTCGAACTTGTCCGGGAGGAGTGCCGCCATGTCCCGGGGGAGTGCCGCCGACGCCGATTCCGGGCGGTTGGCCGCCGACGCCGAGGCCAACGCCTTGCGAATTACCGGGCCGTGTACCGCTCGTCGCAGATCCGGTGTTGGTAGCCGCACCACCCGTGCCGGAAGCAGTACCGCCTGTTCCGGCACCGCCGGTGCCGCTTGCCGTTCCGGCGGTGCCCGCACCGCCGATACCCGTGGCCGTGCCTCCCGTTCCTGCGCCACCTGTGCTGGTTGCAGTACCGCCGGTACCTGCTCCGCCGACGGCATTGCCGCCGATCGTCGCGCCGCCCGTGGTGTTGCCGCCGACCGTCGTTCCGCCGGTAGCCGAGCCGGTAACGTTCCCGCCAATTGTTGAACCGCTACCCGCATTGACGCCGGTTGTTGCGCCGCCGGTCGTAGTTCCGCCGATGGTCGTGCCGCCGGTGGTATTGCTTGTGGCGGCGCCCCCGGTACCGGAGCTGTTGGCATTACTTGCGCCGCCGATACCCGTACTCGTACCAGTTCCCGCGCCGCCCGTGCCGACGCTCGAGCCGGTACCTGCTCCCCCGGTGCCGACACTCGTGCCCGTGCCGCTGCCGCCGCTAACGCCGGCACCTACTCGAGCACCCCCACCGCTTGCTCCCGCACGTACTCCCGCACCTCCGGATGCCGCACCCGCGCCGATTCCTCCGCCCCCTTTTTGTTGTCCCAACGCCGTCGCATCGAAGACGCTTGCCGTCGCCAGCGTCGCGACTACGAATCCAATGGTTATCCACGACCGTTTCATACGACTTCTCCTTAGCACGATGCCGGATCGGATTCGACGCACGACTGCGTTGCTTGAATTCCGACCAATCTCGCGGAGAATGCCGAGCAATGAGCGGGCCTAACTTGCCTGTAGGGGGCGATTAAAGATTACGCAATCGCGGCTTTTCTCGAGAAATCGCATCTGATTTGTACCGATATTTATCCGGGGACATCACGAACGTCCAATTTTGGACTTAACTAGGGCACCGACGCCGTGAACTTTTCGACGCCACTCTGAACATTCGGTATTCAAGGAAGTGATCAAGCAAGAGGGCGCGAACGTTCTTGCAATGGTGAAAGGCTCGGTGATGACGTCACCAGCGAGTGACGGGCACACTACTTCCGTACCGAAGCCAACCGGTCACGGCGTAAAGGGCGCACGTGCTTGCCATTCACACATAATCGGAATGACAAGCATTGCGAGCGTCGGGCCGAGGACGTCATTTTTCATGCTGCGCGGCGAATTCTCCGATCGCCTTCCAGCCGATGAGCCAGATTCCCTTCGACGGCGTTGCGCCGGACGCCTTGTCTACGGCGAAAGTCGCCGCATCGCCGGGAAGGCCGTGGGCCGTAAGCAGTTCGCGGGCTTCCATTTGTTCCAATGCCAAGAGTTCCCAATCGTCGACCTTCTGTGAGTCCGTGATGATCCAGAGGATGTTAAGTCGACCCGCGCGCGACACTTCTTTTAGCAGTTCGCGGTGGAGCGGTAGAACGCCGTCACCGGCGTTCTGAGCAACGACGACGAGCTCGGCGCCGAGAATTGCCGCTTGGTCGTCGGTCGCCGTGACGCCCGCCCGGCGAAGTTCGGCGAGCACGGCAGCTGCCGAACCGTCGCCGACCACGACAACCGTTGCCTGCCCCTTCGGATCGGCCGCTCGCAAGACGCCGCCGAGCGCGCACGCTGCAACTCCCCAAATGAACAACGTCCGGATGAGCGGCATTGTGGTTTCCTGAAAACGGCGCCAAGTCGGTGTAGGTCCCAATGGTTCTACAGCGCACCGAATTTGAAAATGTTACCGGTACCGTTTCGATAGCCAGCGCAGCAACATTAAAAGGTCCGGTCCTCGAGCGTGCCGTCCGTCGACGAAGAACCGCCGCCAGCGCGGCGTTCCCTACTTCTCCCCCGACTGCGTCACCGAAATGTCTTGCCAACCGATGACGACGCGAGCGTTCTCAATCACAACCGGCGATTCGCCGAGGAAGGGTCCGAGATCGCTGATTGTTGGAACGTCTGAGGTGCGCCTATTGCCGAATGACACCCGGACCACAGCGTCGGCCGGGAGCGTGGGACGTGCGTCATGAGGATTTACACCAGCCGCATCGACGTTCGTCGTCGTCACGCTCTTCGTACTCCGTTTTTTGCTTCACGACAGGCAAGTAGGCCGTTTGGCGCTGACCCGATTGGAAGTTGTAAATTCGATTGTGCCGTTTTGGCAGCGAACTTTTTCGGCATGTTCCCACACGGCTGTTCGAAAATTCTTTTGCGATAAGCACTTGAGAATCGAATACTAACTTTGGCACACCTGTTGCTTTTGCCAATTTTTGGGCCCGTGTCGCAGGGTTCGGCAGTGAACGGGCGGCCGAACGGCGGCCGGGCCTACCACAGTACCTTTCCTTTCACATTCGCCCGTGGTTTTTGAGAGGAGACGTCCTATGTTGCCTGCTTTGCGAAATGGCTCCGAATCGGAAGTCGCCATGCGCCATCCTGTGAATCGTTTGTTCGAACGATTTTTTGACGACGCGATGCCGTCGGCCGTCAACCGCTCTCAATGGGCCGGCTTACCAATTAGTGCTTGGCAAGATGAAGACAACATTTACGTCGAGGCGGACATGCCCGGCATGACCGCGGAAGACATCGACGTCGCGGTCCACCAAGGCACGTTGGTCATTTCCGGCGAGCGGAAATGCGAGCGCCAGGGCGTCGGTTACGACAGCCGCTGCTACGGTCGCATGGAACAGCACGTGAGCCTGCCTGCCGAAGTTGCCGGCGACAAAATCGAAGCGACGCTCGCCCACGGCGTGCTCAGCGTGAAACTACCGAAGGCCGAAGCTGCCAAGCCACGAAAGATCGTGGTCCAGGCGAACTAGTCGGCGCGGCGCGCAATCGGATCGTTATTCGGCAGTAGCGGTGTCCATCCTTGGGTATGCAAGGATGGACGCCCTAGTTTAATTACGGACCCGAACGCAATGAAAGCGCATCAGTTATCCGTGCTCATAACCTTACTGATTTCGTCGATGACGTGCGGCTGCAACGACGCGCCGTCGCAACAGGTCGTGTATCCCATCAGTTATCGCGGGGAGCGCTTCGAGTTAATCAAGCCTCGTTCCAATTTCGATTATTCCGACGATCGAAAATTCATCCGCAAGGAGGACGGCGAGCGAATCGAACGCTTAATGCGCAAGGCGACGATCGAACAAAGTTTCGTCGACTTCCCTGCATTGCTGGCCGCAGTAGACAAGATCGCCTTCCCGGGTTACGACCGCATGGTGCTGAAAGAACAGCCGTCGAGCGATCCCTTCGACGGAAGGCACCTCGTCGTCCTCGGCGTCGTGATTCCCCACCGCCATCGAACGCGCTATTTTGCATTTCGTAGCCGCAGGGACGGCGGCTATGACTTGGTCGACGATTTCATCCTCGAACCTAAGGCCCCGGCGGACATTCAAGAAGCCCGTGACGCCAAAAACGCCGACTCTCCGCTAGAACCACAAGACGTGGCCGTTTCGAGCGTTCGTTTTGATTCACTGGCGATCTGTTACTTCGACTTGGAAGGGAATGTGGTGCGCGAGAAGAAAGCGACCGGATCGGAAGTGTCCCATGGAACGACCTGCCGACCAAACGTACTTCACATTTTCAAACTACCCAGCTCTTACCAACTCGCATGGAGCACGAGTTATGACCGCCGCCCGCAGTGAATTTAGGGAGCCGTGGGATGAATGCGAACCGGTTATCGAAGCCTTAGAGCGTCACGGCCTTAAGGTTGTATTCGACATCGCCATTGCCGAGGGTCGATTGGAAGAGGCCAAGCAGTTTCTGTGAGAGGTCGGCGTAAGCGCGGTAGAAGCGGAGCGGATAACGTCAAGTTTCAAGGCACCTTGCAGCACGATAGTAGAACCTATGAACGGACCATCTATTGAAGCCGGCCGGATTTATTTGGTCCGGCTCGACGACGGCCGTGTCGCCGTCGAGGCACTTTGGCCATCCCAAAACTTTCCAGACTCATGGCTTGTCCGACGGCTCGATAACGACGCCACGTTCGTTCTGCCCGCGTCCCGCTTTCTTAAGCCTGCGCCGATTCTCTGTGGCCGGACAGGAGCGATGGCGACTGGCGTACAACGGGCGGCCGTGGTATTTAGGCCGCGCACTCGTTCGAAACCTTGTAGTGAACGTAGCGGATGCGACATCCGCTTTAAAAGGAGTTCTACTGAGAACGGTATGAAAACAACGACGCGCGCGACGTCCGGCGTTGACATGGCTGCCCGATGAGATCGTGCTCAACACGCAGCCCGACGCGAGCTTTCGCTTGATCACCGCTCGGATCTCGCACGCTAAGCGGGCCAACGATGTATGAGTGATCCTAAAGGCTACCTCCTGTTCGTGAACATCGGTGCTTCGCAGGCCCGTCGTCGGCTCAAAGGCTTCGGACACGGCGTGCGGAAGATTCAAAGTGCGGGTAGTAACCGAGCGGTCATTATTCATACCGCCTACGGCCGCAATCTTGCGGAGCTTCAGGCCAAGTTTGCCGATGTGGGATTCTCGAACAATGAGAATGATCTCGGTGAACCGGTGAGCAATCTGAAGAACATCGGTCCTTCCACGGCCGCTTGGCTCCGAGAGGTCGGCGTCCGCACTGTCGCGGACCTGGAGAAAGCGGGACCGGTCGCCGTTTATCGGGTCGTCAAACAAATGCGGCCGCAGGTCAATCTCAACCTTCTGTGGGCATTGGCAGCCGGATTGAACGACATCGATTGGCAACAGCTTCCCGGAGCAACGAAGTTGCGGCTCCAAAGAGAATTAGAGTCGGACTAACTATTGAACCGTCGACCCGACGCCGCTTACGAAATTAGCGGAAGAAAGTCGAGTGCGAATGACGGAATCAACACCCGCAGAACGTCATGAACGGGTGCCGGTAACTAGCCGCATCCGCCGTCCAAGTTCGATCAACTGCCGCTTCATCTCATTGGAAGGCAAGTGAACCCGCTGACCGTGACCGGGCACGACCCACTCGAAGTTGAATGAGATTAGCTTCTCCACCGACTCGATCTGTTGCGGCCAGGAGAACCAACAGTAGTCGTGAGAGGCCGTAAGTCGCTGCTCTTCCCGGTCAAAATCCAGATGATCGCCGGTAAATAAGAATCGATTGTGAAATAGAAGCACCAGATGTCCGGCCGTATCCGGCAAGCGAAGTTCTCTCGAACCGCGGCTACCATACGCACCGATGGAAGCTCGAACCGTCGAAGAACTTCCGGTTGGCGACGATTGGCAATACGAACCGAAATGGGACGGATTCCGTTGCTTGGCATTTCGTGACGGCGACCAGGTGAAGCTGCAGTCGAAGTCGGGCCGGCCGTTGGAACGCTATTTTCCGGATCTCGTAGAAGCACTCCGTCGAGTTGGCACGAAACAGTTCGTCCTGGATGGCGAGATTGTGATCCCGATCGGAGGACGCTTGTCGTTCGACGACCTGCTAATGCGAATCCATCCTGCGGCCAGCCGCGTTGCCAAGCTCGCTGCAGAGTATCCCGCGATGTTCGTCATAATCGATCTATTGGCAAATGACCAAGGACATGCGCTCGTCCAATCGCCGCTTGAGAAGCGGCGTGCATCGTTGGAGACGTTTGCCAAAAAGCACCTCAGGAAACACGCCAGGATTCGGCTTTCGCCGGCCACCACGAAGCTACCTGTGGCGAAGAAGTGGTTCTCAACGGTCGGCGGCAACCTCGACGGCATCATCGCAAAGCGCTTGTCGTTGCCTTATCGCTCGGGCGAGCGCGACGGTATGGTGAAGATGAAGCATCTTCGGACGGCCGACTGCGTCGTCGGCGGATTCCGCTACGGCGATGGGACGCGGCTTGTCGGTTCGCTGCTACTCGGGCTCTATGAAGATGGCTTGCTGCATCATGTGGGCTTTACCTCGGGCTTCACGGCGGACGAGCGGAAGCGGATGACCGCGATAGTGCGTCCGCTTATAAAAGCGCCTGGCTTTAACGGTCGCGCGCCGGGAGGGGCGAGTCGTTGGAGCACGAAGCGATCGAGCGACTGGCAGCCGCTCCGCACGAAGTTAGTTGTCGAGGTTCGCTACGATCACTTCACGGGCGAACGCTTTCGCCACGGGACCGGCTTCATCCGTTGGCGGCCCGACAAGCGCCCGTCGCAATGCACCATGGAGCAGGTGAAGAATCGTGGTAGCGAAACTTTGAAACTGCTCAAATGAAGGCTATCCGCATAAGAGCGTAGTGGAGGCGAGTACCTCGCCGAAAAGCTGGCGGACGACCTCCATCTCCCTGACGTTAGTCGTCCCGTCCGCGATGCAAAGGACGTTCAGATCTCGGATGGACCTGGGTCACCGGAGAGTCGTTCGACTATCATCACTCACCGCCGGATCTGGAAAATCGCCGTTTTCGGTAACGAAAGCGGTAGCGACTTCGGTTGCAGAAGCCACGACGTACCGTCCTCAAACAAGGCAAACTTGTACTTCAGCCCCAAATCGATAAGACGACAGCTTTCTTCCAGAAGCACGACATGGACGGGTGGTTATTTTCGATACTTCGAGCGTGAATACGAAAATACTCGCAACGGGAACTTGCCCCTTTGCAAACTGCAATGCGTCGGCGGCAGTCCGTGCCTCGGTCGCGATTGGCGCCCGGCTGAAATATTGAAATAGAAGCAGAGCTCTCAATCTCCATTGGCAATGTGAAGCCGAACTTGCTTGGTTCGTCCAAGGTAGGTCTCGGAACGGTGCTACTGAATACAAATAACTCGTAGGGTCGCGACCGGAGGCGACGAGCGTTTTGCCGCATTGGTCGATGGAGACCGCCATAAGCCTAGCTGAATACCCGGCCCTTGAGCGTGTCGCATATTGTTCCTGTCATGAAACGGCAGGCCAATCTAAGTCGACAACCAGAGGAAGGTGATCCGATGCCAATCGGGTCAAGTCCGTTCGCGGTACATGCACGCGGCGCACGGTGATCAGCCCGCGGACAAAGAGGTGGTCAATGCGGATGATCGGAAAAGGGGCGAACCACGTTCCTCGAGCACGCCGGCCCGGCAAATCCGACTGACAATCGCGCATACTCGTCGTGATGCGTCGAAACAGTTTCGCGAAAGGCGTCATATTCAGGTCGCCGCAAAGAATGACGGGGTCCGCGCATTTAGGATTTCCCAGCCATTCCGGCCCTAACAACGACTCTACTTGTAATTGCCGCTCGGCTTTTAGAAGTCCCAAATGCGTGTTCACGATCTGAATCTCGCCGCCGTGCCATTCCACAGCAGCCCAGAGCGCGCCGCGCCGCTCGAGATGCGGCCCGAGATGCTCGCCCGGCAACGCCGCCGCGCGGACTAGTCTCAGCGGGAGGCGACTCAGTAAACCATCCCCGTAGTGCTCATCGGCGGCGGAGATCGCCGGAAAGAACAACTGGTGTTGCATTCCTAGTCGACCGGCAATTTCCGAGAGTTGGTCGAACCGTCCCGTCCGAACCTTCATGACGTCCAGTTCTTGCAATGCCACGACATCCGCGTCGCAGTGCTCAAGGACGCGGGCGATTCGCGCCGGGGAAAGTCGGCCGTCCAAGCCGACGCAGGAATGAACATTATAAGTGACTACTCTCAACGTTTTTGTTTGACGGCCTGAAAGCGGTCTGACAACGGCTCGTCGCTCGCCGTTCAGAAATCGCAGTACTCCTCGGCGGAGATCGCTATGTCGCAGAAAGGTCTGTTCTTCGGCGACGACGGGAGCATGCGACGGCAAGATCGCGAATGCGCCGGTTTCACGCTCTCCGGCGCCGCCGTGAGCTCCCCATTCGCGAACGAAGCTGATCGGCTTCCGTCCGTGGCGCCAGCCAAGCGTGACGACGTCGCCGGCATCTCGATGAGAACAGAGTGCGATCAGATCATCGCCAATGGCACTTAGGAATGGATGATCGGCGCCAAGGATCTCGGCCGCGTCGCGTGGCCATTCGTACTTATCTTCATCCATCCACACATCAAGATAGCCGTCGGTTCGCCGGCGCAAGACCAGCGGTGTCATGTGTTCCGTAGTTAATGCGCGACAGCCACGATCAATTTCGAGATCAGTAATTCCTTCCGGAAGGTAGACGTGCCCTACCGGACCGGTTGAAGCGACCATTAAGTCGTCGTTCGACGGAGATCGTGGTTCCATCGCCACGGATTTCTGTGTTCTTGACGATCGCAGGTACCGCATACGCGTCGAACCACGGCCGGACGGTTCGACGGGTCGCTTTTGGTGTGCAAAGGCAAGTCCCACGGCATCCACGAAGGTCCGTCCCGCAACGTCGTCGTAGGGAACCGTGCGCTCCTGCCCGTGGTCAGAGTAGATCCAAACGGAATAGCAACGACCATCAGATCGGAATGCGGCGCGGCTCACGCGCGCGATTGCGGCGTCGACGCGACGAAGAGCGCGCTGCGCAAATTGCGAATCAGGCCCACGAAGATGTCCGCGTTCGTCATAGGATAAGAAATTGAACTGAACGACGGGTAGACCCCGGACAACGTCAATGCAAGCCGCCATCGTCATCAATTCTTCCAGTACGACGCCGATCGCCAATCGAGATGCGGCTTTTTCCCACTCACGCTTGAACTCCAGCAATCCCAACAGACCACGGATTAAATCCATGGCGATGAACAGAGATTCCCAAACCAATTTTCCGAAGATTCGAATCACCCCGTCAAAGTGCCAAAGAACTCCCAAGAGCAAGGAAATCCGATGAACATTTCTAAACATCCCGTTCCAGCCGAGCGTCGTCGCGCAAAAATGGGATTCGGACGCCCCGCCGCCGTAGATGTTGCAATAGCAGCTGCCGTCTCGCAGCAGCCCCGAACCATGCGCCGATAGTTCGGCTTCGACGCTTTGAGCCCGGTCCGTATTCAACATGTCGACAACTTCACCGCGCGTCTGATCGCCGAATGCGAAAGCAGGCACCGCGGTCTTGCGACCAAAAAAGAGCTCTCCTTGGGCTGCCGGCGTTGTTGAGGGGAGCCCGGAATAGACGTCGCGTATCTGATAGTCTTCGCGAGCAATGAGACGTCGCAAGGCCGGCATCCAGCCGCCGTCGATCGCACGTTGAAGTTCGTGTCGCGATAATCCGTCAATTTGAATCAAAACTAGACCAGGTTGATCTGGTTCATAGGAATGCGGCAAACGCCAAAGTCGGGCACTCCGTCGCGACGCCTCCAAAAAGTGCCGGAGAGCCCGGTACGACTGGACGACTCGGCTCAACACGGGGACGCGAATGGAATGCAATAGCGCCGGAGTGTGCATTCAAATCCTCATTGGTGCCTATCGCCGGTAGTTGGTTGAGATAGTCACGTAGCAAATCGAATACCGCCGCTTGTCGATGTCGTTAGCGATCCCCCAAACCTACTGGCACGGAGTTTGCATTCGTGCAGGAGGCACAGCTGCTGACACCGGCAACGGTCTCGTTCGTCGGAAGGAGGGCACACAATGATTTCCGGCAAGAACGCTTGGTCATTAGTACAGCAAACGGCTGCTGAATGGAATGAAGACAAAGTTCCGCGACTCGGCGCCGCGCTCGCGTTCTACACCGCCCTGTCCCTCGCGCCGTTACTGGTGTTCACGCTTCAGATCGCCGCGATCTTCTTTGGCGACGAGGCTGCCCGCGGCGAACTGGTCCATCAAATGCACGGACTCGTCGGAGATGACGGGGCCGCGGCCATTCAAGGAATGATTGCCGAGAGAAAAAATGAAGACGGCACTGCGGTCACATTGCTTGGAATAGCGACTTTGCTATTTGGCGCTTCGGGCGTATTTGGACAAATCCAAGACAGCATGAATACCATCTGGGAGGTTCGGGCCAAGCCGGGGGGAGGGCTCCTCGGCATGATTCGCGATCGCTTCCTCTCTTTCACGATGGTATTGGGCATCGCGTTCTTACTGCTCGTTTCGCTGCTTATTAGCGCCTCCCTTACTGCATTGGGTACGATCCTGCATGTCCTGCCTGAGGCATGGCACTGGTTGGGGCAGGCCGCCGAGTTCGTTGTTTCTATGATGATCATCACGATTTTGTTCGCATTGATGTTCAAGCTGTTACCCGATGTAAAAATCGGGTGGAACGATGTATGGCTCGGTGCGTCGTTGACTGCCGCCCTTTTCATGGTCGGCAAGTTCTTGATCGGCTTGTATTTGGGCCACAGCGCGCTCGCTTCGTCGTACGGCGTCGCCGGTTCGTTCGTGGTATTGCTCGTCTGGGTTTACTACGCCGCGCAGATCTTCTTTTTTGGCGCGGAGTTCACCCAGGTCTATGCCAATCGTTACGGCTCCCGAATCACGCCCACGGAGAATGCCGAGCCGGTTCCTGAGTTGGAGCGCGCACAGCAGGGAATGGCACGTTCGGCAACTTAGAAGTCGTCGCGCCAAGACGTGTGTGCGCAGCGTAAGCACATCTACACGAAATGTTCTCGGCACTGCCAATTGCGATGTGTGCTCTGAAAGACATAAGGAATGAGAGATCTCCCTGCCCGATCTCGCCAAGTTACCAGCGTCCCCTCTTACGTCGCAATGCACTGAATGGAAGGTCGCCGGCGAGGCCAAGTCCAAGGCGAGCTGATAATTTTCGAAGTAATGGCGAAGGAACTGATGCGCGTTCGTGAAGGGCATTCCGCAAGGACGCATAGGCTCCCAACGCGGGCGGACCGCCGCCGATAATCTTCTCGCCGCCCGGCTTTTCCTTTTCCTTGATCGGCAGCACGCCGAACTTCGTAGCCCGCATGTCCTTCAAGACTTGATCTGCGATAGCGATCGCCGCCTTGCGTAACTTCTGTTCTCCCGTGATCTCAAACATCAAATAGTAGGCCAAGGCACCATTCCCCCCCGGCGGACTTGCCCTTGAGCGATGAGACGGAACCGTCATCGGCGAGCAACCGGTTCAGAATGACGCTTATGCCGGTTCAAAGATCGTTGGCTTCTCGGTGCTTTGCGGGAAGCTGTCGGCCGGTTCCAACCGTCCCTCGGTCGACAAGCCCACCGCCGAGATCTGATCGCTCGCTCGCCACAGTTCGTCACTCTTTGTGATCTGCACCGGGTTGACGAGCGTATACCCGGAAAGGTCGCATTCGCGGCTTAATTGCATTCTGCGTTATCGCGTTTTTCGGAATCGCCGATTATTGATCGGCGTCCGGCCGTCGTCGATAATCGACATCTGCTCTTTGAAAATTCGAAGCCCTTAATGCCCTGCCTGCCGGTATGGAGAGCTGCGGAGGATCTATCGAAAGAAGGTCCTCAATGACAGTTCCCGTAGATGGTTCGAAGCTGAAGATCGCAAGCAAGGCCGCAGACGCTGCAATCGCGAAGGCGATCGTGACCGAATGTCGCAAGATATGGGTCGCGAACGCATCGCGTGACTTGGAAGCCCGGCACGAGTTGGGCAAGTTGCTCAACGAACGACTGGGCTCGCCGGAAGCGCGGCAAAAGCGCGGTGCCGAGACGATGAAACAGGTCGCGAATGCGCTCAAGACATCGCGATCCGAATTGACGCGCTTGCGCCAATTCGCGGCTCAGTATTCGAACGTTGCCGAGTTTCTCAAGCGCCGTTCCGATTGCAAGAATCGGACGCTAGTCAAGCAAGCGTTGGTTAAGACGACGACTACCGGGAACGCAGAGCGTGCAGCCGGTGCGAAATCACCGATCACGCTTCTGATGTTTCGTATTCACGATGTCACCGAGAAGCTCAAGCACGAAGAGATGCTTCGCGACACTGCGGATAACTCCGCATTTCGCGAAGCGCTGAAAGCACCTTTACGAGGTCGTCGGTCGCTACCTGAAGTTTGAACCGCAACGCAGTTAGTTTCGTTCGATTACGCCGACGCGTTCGCCTTTTCGGTGAATGCGTCCGGGGCTTCCAAACCCTTGCGACCTGGGACGTCCACCGGTCGCCTACCGATAAGTTTAGCCGAATTGTGGATCCTCCGCGGCTCTCCACGTCGTCAGACAAGGGATTTAATTGGTGCTGCGCGGCACCGATTGAACGCGTGAATCGACGGGGGCGAGATACGAACATCGATCGGCGCAGCGTCCAATTGCTAAGAAACAGGGTCTCAGGGCCGCCCGCAGGCGGCCCTGAGACTGAAAACGACTCGCCGACTGGGCCAGTAAATGGGGCGTATCCAAGGACGCGGTGAAGAGAGCCGTCGAGAAAGTCGGCCCCATGGCAAAAGACGCTTCTACGCCACGGCTTAGACTTCGCAATCTGATACCTGAAGGCCTCTCGGGACGTTACCGAGAGGCCTTCTTTTTTTGGTGAGTTATGTGCGGACGATTTAACGCCCCGTCCGTCGGAACGAAACAGTCGACGAAATGGCAGGCCCGACAAGCTGCCTCTTCGATAGTTGTTTATAATGCCGTCCACGAACAGGTCCGAGCCGGCCTTGCGGCAAGACGGCGGGACTTTCTTATTACTTGTCGACGGTGTCGGTGGACGAGATCGCAAAACCGAACGACGTGCTCGAAAAGATGCGGATTTTTTTAATCCGTTACGGCGGAGCCGTGCTGTTCACCGCCGTAGCCCTGTTGGTACGACTGCCGCTAAATCCGTGGCTCGGGAATTTCGTCCCCTTCGCCACATTTTACGGAGCCGTCGCCGCTTCCGTGTGGTTTGGCGGCGTTGGTCCGGCAATTGTCGCCGTCATTCTCAGCTACCTCGTTTGCGGTTACTTTCTTATTGAACCTCGTGGCAGCTTGTTTCTCCACGAAGCTCGTGATTTTATCGCTCTCGGCCTGTATCTCTCCTCCTGCACCATCATTATCGGATTCGGCAACGGAATGCTCGTCGCCCGCCGTCGTGCGGAACTTAGTCGAGAGAAAGCTCTGCATAAGCAACGGCAATTGGAAGCCGAAGTCGTGCAACGTCGTCTGGCCGAAGAACGAATTCGATCGGTCGTCGACACCGTCGTCGACGGGATCATTACGTTTGACGAGCAGGGTATCATTGATTCTTTTAACCAGGCGGCGGAGAAACTGTTCGGCTATGAGGCTTCCGAAGTCATCGGCCGAAACGTCAAAATCTTGATGCCCGCCTCCTGTCACCAAGAGCACGACGGCGAGATTGACAGCTTTCTACGAACCGGAACGACGAAGAACCTCGGAAGCGGCCGAGAGGCGGTGGGACGTCGCAAGAACGGCTCGACCTTCCCGATGGACTGGGCGGTCGGAGAATTTCAGATCGATTCTCGCCGTTGTTTTACCGGCGTTGTGCGAGACATCACGGAGCGGAAGCAATGGGAAGCATCGCTAAATGAGACGGATCGTCGCAAGGACGAGTTCTTGGCGACATTGGCCCACGAACTCCGAAATCCGTTGGCGCCCATTCGTAACGGACTTCAACTAATGCGAATTGCGAAGGACCTGCCGCATTTGGTTGAAGAGTCTCAAAGCATCATGGAGCGGCAGGTCGAGCAGCTGGTCCGATTAGTCGACGATTTGCTGGATGTTTCCCGTATCAAGGGCGGCAAACTGCAACTTCGCCGCGAGCAGGTCAAACTGAACGCCGTGATTCAGAACGCCGTCGAAACATCCCGTCCGTTGATCGAGGCGGCCGGTCACAAACTCATCGTCACGCTGCCCGACTCACCGATTTACCTCGACGGAGATTTGATTCGGCTGTCGCAGGTCTTCTCAAATCTGCTCAATAATTCAGCTAAGTACACGGAGCGTGGCGGTTGCATTCATTTTGAAGCCGAGCGTGAGGGAAGCGATGTGGTGATCCGAGTTAGGGACACGGGAATCGGAATGTCCCCTGAGCAGCTGCCGCACATTTTCGATTTGTTCACGCAGGTGCATGGCTCTTCAAATCAGGCGCAGGGCGGACTCGGCATCGGCTTGGCGTTGGTGAAACGACTGGTGGAGATGCACGGAGGTAGCATTCTTGCCCGGAGCGACGGGCCGAACACGGGCAGCGAGTTCGTGGTTAGATTGCCGATAGTCCCCGTGCCGATGTTAGAAGCGGATAAGGCGGGGTCGGAACAAGCGACCGTTCCCGTTATGACGCTCCGGATTTTGGTGATCGACGATAATCGAGATGCGGCGGATAGTCTGGCAGCAATGCTTCAGGTCTCCGGGCACGAGCTTCGGATTGCGTACGATGGCGAACAAGGGGTCACCGTTGCAACGGAGTTTACGCCCGAGGTCATCTTTCTCGACATCGGCTTACCCAACCTGAATGGTTACGAAGTCGCTCGTCTGATTCGCGAGCAGCCCTTCGGCCAACACGTGCAACTCATTGCCCTAAGCGGCTGGGGTCAGGAAGAAGACAAACGGCGTTCGAAGGAAGCGGGGATCGATCTCCACATGGTTAAACCGCTCGATCCGCTGTCACTCAATAAACTATTGAGTGATTTGCAATCGGCTCATACTCTGAAGCTCGACCGCTGACGTGATCGCTCTAGCGGTGACTCGTGGGAACAACACTGTTAGAGTGAGCGGCCAAACAACAACGGTAAGAACTTAAGTGATTGCCACCGTCTCACAGTCGGCAATCGTCGCTACATTCGATTGTTCGAACGTGATTCAACGTGGCCTTCTAGCAAGCTCAGCAATTCTGCGAGCCCAACGGGCTTGATAAGGTGAGCGTCAAAGCCTGCACGAGCGGTCATTTCCCTGGCACCGGGGTCGCTAAAACCCGTTACGGCAACCACTAGCTTCGGACGAAGATCAGGATTCTCTCGGTTCCAAGGCGACATCGAATCCGTCCATTCCCGGCATTACCAGATCCAGAAGTAGCACTTCGGGCCGGTGTTGCTCCACGAGAGGCATGACCTCTTTTCCCTCCGTGCACGTCAGTACGGAGAATCCGGCATGTCGGAGCAGAAATGCTTCCGCTTCGACGGTATCACGATCATCGTCGGCAACGAGAATAGACATGGCACCTTATTCTGCCTAGCCAAAACCCTAAGTCAACGCCTATGTGAATGATGGCGGGGGGCCCAATACACTCTCCACACTTTGTGGGTTCCGTTGCTGGCCAAGGGGACGCCACAACGCTGGTCGACCGATTCGTCGAACGCAGGCTAGGCAGCACGAGGCTCTACTCAGACCCGTCTACTTCGTACCGGATGCCGCAGCCTGAGGCGTCATAGCCTTTGCGGGATCGTCCCACTCGATTTTGCAATTGGGCAGGGCTTTTTGCAGTGCGGCAACAGAGGCCGGAGTGACTTTGGTTTGTAGAACACTCAGAAGTTTTAGGTCCTTGAATTTTTCAACCGGTGTCAGATCGGACACCGCCGTCTGATCGCACCACAGAGTAAGCAACGGCATTCCCTCAAGTGCTGAGAGATCGGATACCTGCGTGGTTCCACAATGCAGCAATCTAAGTTTCATACCTCGCAGTGGCGATAAATCGGTCACTTGCGTGCCGTTCATTATAAGCATAGTCAACGGCATCCAATTCAACGGAGAGAGGTCAGACACTGGATTGTAGGCACAAGTCAAGGCGGTCAATTTCATGTCGGATAACGGCGATAGATCAGACAGTTTACCCAATACGTTTGCATTGATCCCGCTGCATCCCAAACGGGTTAAACCTGTCAACGCCCGAACCGGCGAAATATCTACCACTCTGTCTGTATTAAATGCAATCTCCATAACCACACCGTTTACAATCTTGGGCGTTCCTTTCTTATCGAAGTCAGCCACCTTCCCATCAAACCCTGGGTTCACCTCCATCAGCTTCTTGGAGACGGCTTCGATCTGCTGCTCGGCAGTCATTGCCTGCACGTCCTTCATCCATTGTGGGAAGGCGGGGTCGTGCATAAAGAGTTTAGAGGAAGCGGCAGGAGCAGGCGTCTTCGCCTTGGCCGGATCGTCCCACTCGATCTTACAGTTGGGCAGGGCTTTTTGGAGAGCAGCAATGGAGGCGGGCGTGACCTTGGTGGATTTCAAAGATAAATACTTAAGGTCTTTGCATTGCTGCAAGGGCGTCAGGTCCGACACAAGACTCCAATCGCACCACAATTCAACGATGGGCGTACCAGCAAGTGGTGATAGGTCGGAGACATTTGTGTTGACGCACCACAAGTTTTTGACGCCGGTTCGTGCCAATGGCAACAAATCGCTTATGGATGAGTTTTCACAATGCAACGATTCAAGCTTTAGGGAATCTAGGAGGGAAAGGTCGCTTAGCTTCCCTTTCGTAGACGGCTTGCCGGCACAATGCAAAAAACGAAGGCCGGATAATGCCCTTAGTGGAGACAAATCACTGACGACATCCGTTGACACCTTCAAGTCAATGATCGCCCCTTTTTCGACTCTGAGCGGAGCGTTCGGATTCCAACCCGTAACCGTTCCGTCAAACCCCGGATTCAGCTCCATCAGCTTCTTGCTGACCGCCTCGATCTGCTTCTCCGCAGGCATCGCCTGCACTTGAGCCATCCACTGCGGAAAGGACGGGTCGTGCATGAACAGTACGCCGCTGGCGGAGCGTGACCGGGTGATTTCTCGAATAATTCGGAAGCCAAATGCGTTTGGCTTATAGGTTGGCGGAGGAGGAATGCGAAATGCAGATCGACAAGAGGGGGCAATGTTCATCCACTGACCGCCCCGAACAACGTGCGTGTTGCTTTCAGCAGATTTTACATCCCAGAAATCTTCGCACCATTCCAATAGGTTGCCATGCATATCGAACAGGCCAAAGGGGTTAGGCGATTTGGTTCCGACTGCATTTGCCTTTTTTCCTTCATTCGCTTGATGCCATGCGTAACGTCCAAGTTGAAGATGATCATCGCCAAATGAGTACTGAGTTGTAGTACCAGCCCGACAACAGTATTCCCATTCAGTTTCCGTTGGCAATCGGTAGAGGGCTTTCTCCTGGTTTGAAAGCCACACGCAAAAGGCGGCCGCATCACTCCATGTAATTGCAGTGGCCGGCGAATCATCAGTTACCGTGAAACCGGGGTTAAGGTACGTCTGCTGCGAAAAAGTCTCGGGATCTTTCTCCGCTTCTGTTCGGTAGCCGCTTGCCGAGAATTGTTTGAATTGACCAACGGTTACTTCAGTCGCTCCTATGAAAAATGGCTTGGCCACAATGACACGCTGCTGCGGTCGTTCATTGTTCTGAATATTCCTCTTAACGTCAGGGTAGGCATTCAGTTCCTCGGCCACCTTCAACGCCTCATTCACTTGCTCATCGGTGCTGCCCATCATGAACTCGCCGGGCGGAATTAGCACCATCTTCATTCCGACGCTGTTCGGTGTTTCGACCTGCGTGCCGAGATGCTTGGCCCAGGCTTGTTGATGGGCTTTGGCTTGGGCAGCGTCGAACGGGGCTTTGGCGAGAGGAGGAGCGGGGTTGGCAGTAGCAGAATTGATCGATGAACCCTCGACCTTCACCCATTGAGCTCCTCCGACGATCTTCCCATGTACGTTGTGCCCCGAGGTATCGAACAGCGTGTCGCCGGACCCTGCGGCGAAGTCGTAAGACGCCAACGTGTCGACGTCGGGTACGAGGTGCGTTAGCGGTGAAAAGTCGGCCACGTAACGAGCAGTTTTGGAAATACGCACACCTCGGATGGCACAGGCGAAACTACTGCCAAGCAAGATTTTCTCGCCATACTGCGGATCGATCTCGCCATCGAGCGGGCTCGATGCGATCTTCTTGCCGTCAACGTAAAGCGTTATTGTTTTGTCGCGAACGACGTTTGCCAAATGAGTCCAGCGGCCGAGGTCAAGCTCCAAAGAATTCCTTGCATAGGAATAGGTCACCTGCTGACCCCGGCAGTGGACGACCGCTTGCCAATGTCCGGCGACAGATGAGAGTGAACTGCATTGAAAGCGATCGACGACGTACCCGCGACCGGCAGGCTTTTCATCTGCACGAACCCAAGCTTCGAGCGTGAAGGTATCCAGCTTGCCCCAGGGGACATTAGGGATTTCGACCAAACCTTTGCCATCGAATTGCAAGGCGGACAAGCTGGGTGGCCGGGCCGGACTCCCATCCGCACTTACCCACTTCGTTCCAACGATCGTTCCGTTGTGCCCCTTGCCCGACGAGTCATGCAGTACGTCGCCCGTTCCTTCGTCGAAGTGGTAGAGGGCGAGCGTGTCTTCGTCGGCTTCAAGGCGGGCTTGGGGCGTGTAGTCCTGGTCGTAGCGAGCGACCTTAGAGATGCGGACTTCGTCGATGAGACCGTCGAATGGAAACCAGCCATTGCTTTCCTTGCCTAGACCCGCGATCGATATACGAGCCGGCTTGGGCGATAGTTGCCCGTTAATCTGTTGACTGCCGACAAGTAGGCCGTCTACGAATAGCCGAATCTCCTTGCCCGTTGACGACGCTGCCAATCGGTATGTTTTATTTGCAACGTAATTCTGCGAATTGATCGTCGTTTCTTCTTTAATGTCACTAACGGCAACCAAACTCCATACGTGCCTATCTGAACGTTTCGTTGAGTATTGCTTCAGTTGAATTCCACCCACAACGCAAAGCCCACTGTTACTCGATTCTTGCGGTGGAATCGCCATCGGCCTAACGGTAACCTCTATCGTTATTGGGGCGTTTGACGAAACCCTGCTTTGAGGCACCTCGATTGCCAAACCATCCGAGCAGTCCAGTGCATAGTCCACACTTGTGCCGTTTAACGTGACTGGGGCAGCGTTCTTGCCGGCAGCGTTCTGGTTCGCAGTCAACTTCGAGGTTACCGCCGCATTACTCGGCGGTGCTATCGGCTGCACTTCTACTGAATTACCTTCCGCCACTTCCAGTCGGGCGACTTCTTTGCCGTCCTTATTGCGGACGATCAAGATCACGCCAAGCAGTAAGAACAAGAACCCGGCGGCACCGGCACCAATCAGTACCTTCGTGTTCTTCCACGGCGGTTGTTTGCCGCCACTCGACTTGGCGACAGGTTCCTTTTTTGTCGGTTTAGCGAGTTTCGAAGTCGCTACGGCAGCCTGGAGGAAAGAAAATTCCTGATTGTCGAAGACCGCCGTCGCCGCAATTGGGTTGCTGACCGTGCCGGAATTTGCGACAAGTTGCTCCAGATCGGCGATCACTTCCGTCATGGTCTGGTAGCGATCTTCGATCCGCTTGGCGACCATCTTTTTGAAGACGGCTTCCAACTGTTCCGACACGTTGGGATGAACGGTGCGGAGATCGGGAATGGCCTGGGTGTGATGGGCGACTAACTTGGCCGCCATCGTCTCGCCTTCGTAGGTCGCTTTCCCGGCGATCAAGTAGTACAGAGAACATCCCAGAGAATAGATGTCGGCACGGGCATCGGCGTGCTTGGTACTCATGCCCTGCTCGGGAGCCATGTAGTCCACGGTTCCCATGATCGTCCCGGTTCCGGTCAACTCCGCTTGAGCAGCGACGTTGCCATCGGTTTCGATGCGGGCCAAGCCCATATCCAGAATCTTGACCGTGCCTTCTGAATCAAGCAGAAGGTTGGCAGGTTTAATATCTCTATGGATGACACCCCGTTTGTGTGCAAACTCCAATCCACGAGCCGCTTGCAGGATATAGTTCGTGGCTTTGGCGACGGGGAACGGGCCGTTCTTTTTCACTAATGCGGAAAGGTCTTTTCCTTCGACGTACTCCATCACGAGAAAGTGGACGCCGTTGGCTTGCCCCGCATCGTGAGCAGCGACAATGTTGTGGTGACTAAGTTTAGCCGCAGCTCGAACCTCCCGCTCAAAACGGGCGACTGCAGGAGCATCCTTGGTCATCGACGGGGGGAGCATCTTGATCGCTACCATGCGATCCATGCGGCGATGAAGGGCCTTGAAGACTTGCCCCATGCCGCCCGCCCCGATCTTGTCGAGGATCGTATACTCACCCAAGATCAGCGACTTCGATTTTCCGGCAGCAACTTGTGCCGCTTGGAACTTGGTCAGATGATTCTCTTTGACCAATTGTGCAACGAGTTCGTCGGCGTCTTTTGGCTGGGCCTTGGGCGGTACGAAACGCTCCAACTGACCCTGAGCAATAATGCCGGAGTCCGATAGCTGCTTGACGACGGTTTCGATGGAGACTGCCAAGCTGACTCCCCGCAAAAGTGGTGTGCTCTATGATAAGCAGAAAGCGATGTGCCGTAAATCAAGCCCCGGCTAGCCGAAGCCGCGAAGTCCGGGGAGAACAAGGCAAGGAGCGTACCAATTAGGCGAACTTGGGGTGTGCCTGTCGCCACGGTCTCCGAACTGCACCCACGCTCCATAGTCCTGTACCGGTCTTTGTATCGAGGTGGAGAGACGGTTAACTTTCTGGAGTTGGCCCACCTTTCATGGTATGCGGGCTATGGGCTAACCATAGAGTGTGTCGAACGGCGACTAGGGGTCTCGATTGCAATTGGATTATCCCATGTGCGGCGTCGCTGAGTTTGGGTCGTTAGGAACATTGCGAGCGGAACGGAGATTTTATGAAGAAGCTTCCCAAGACCGACAACTCATTGCTGCTGCGGACAGAATTCTCCGGTGACGCAGCCTGGGACGCCCTCTGCGACGCTGTAAAGCTACCGAGCGACGAAGGCTTTCAGACGCACGTTGATTGCATCAGCGATCTCACCTACGAAGGACTGACGGTCGAACAGCTCGTCACCCTGGCTCCAAAAGGCGGCGACCACACCTTCGCGTTCGTTGTTGATCGCGTCACGCTCAACAATCCCGACCGGCCCATTCTCGTTGTCGATCTGTACGATGAGCCCGGGCGTACGTTTCGAGTCATTCCACGCGAGATGTGGGGAGTAGAGAACAATCTTTCGATTGCGAACATGGACTTCTCCGAGTTCGCGGACAATGCCGATCCGGACGGGGTTTTCAGAGGCTTTACGCAGACATGATCCAACGGACTAAACTACTCAGTGCAATGTAGGCGTGCCAGGAATGCGGGAGGCGTCTGCGGAGTGTAAGTAAGTACCGTTGTCCTCCATCGAACTGGGGAGGTTGGTAAGCTTTCCCCAGAGTCTTGGGGCCCATCTGCGTCCTCTTCGTTTCGATCCATGCCTCCGTCGGTGGAACATATTTCTCACGACACTGTTTATCGCTAGCCGCACATCATGCGAGGCTTCGTTCAGACCTGATTCAGGCTATGAGGCCGACTACCGTGGCTAACTCACCTTTGTCATCACGAGCTGGCTGAGTTGCATGGGCTTTGGCCTCTTATAGGACAGTGCTGATGTCCCAGAAGAAATCCGTGCGGTCGCCCTCGAAAGCCTTCGTTTACAAACTCGACTTCACGAAGATCGACTTCCGTAAGCACCCGGAGTCTTATCGCATCGGCAAAGGCGAGCAGGGTGTGTTGTTGGTCGAGCCGTACAAAGGTGAGATTTTGCCTCACTGGCGATTCAAGACGGTTGCCGAAGCGAAGAAATCGTCGGTGAAGATTTACCGAATGTTCTTGGCCTATTTGAAGGCCGATGATTTTCCCGGTTCCGATATGGCTCGCAAGTTCCTCCAGATGGGCTGGACTCGGGCGAGACGCTATGCCAACCACAAAGGCGGGCAAAAGTACGACAAGAAGACCGGTAAAGTGTTGCCGAGGTCGGAAGACACAGAGAAGGCTGCAGCGGCAGCGGTTTTCTACGAGCGATACGTCAAGGCTCGGGAGCACCCGAAGTATGGACGACTCAAGAAGCGACATCAGGAACTGTACGAGATGCGGTGATCGGTGGCAGTGAAGCTGTCATTGAGGCTGTAAACAAAGGGCCGTCTGCGGAGACTAAGTAAGTACCGTCTTCCTCATCGAACCAGGAGGTCGGGTTAAAATTCCTGACATTCTTTGGGTCCCATTTTTATCCGCTTTGATTCCGATCCTCGCTTTCGTCGAGCCGACGTCCATCACTCTACATTGCTCATCGCTGTGGCCTTGCATCTGCCAAGACTCGCTCTGACCTCATTCAGGCTATGATGCAGACAAACGGGTCAGGCTCGATCGCATGGCACGCAGCGTAGGCTCGATCGGATCGAGGCCTTCGCAGTAGAACGGAGCGGATACCCCATCGGGGTACAATAGTCCTAGGTCTCACGGAACTAGACGACTGGATCATGCTCAACAGCCACTCACTGGCCAAGCTACGACTCTTCCTCATTATCGCCGTCGTTATCGGTCAGGTGAGTGCCACCGTCGCTGACGACAGCTACTAGCCGCCGTTCAAGATCACGACGAAGCGGGACACGGACAAGGTGGCGGTCGAAGTCCACAAGGCTAATGCGTTGATCTCGATTCGCAGCCCTGTCGGTATCAGCGACGCTGTAATCGAGCGGTCGAGCGAGCCGTGGTCGGAACACCTGGTGCTGCGACTGCACTTAAAGGGACTGGAGAATCTCAGAATTTCAAACGGTAAAGTCACGCTCGATGCGGCTGTGTCGAGTCAGGACGACGACATGAATCGAGTGCGACTGTGGAGGGATGGGAAGGAAGACTCGCCACTGGATGCCACTAGCCCGTGCTGGATGGAGATATCGTTGGTCGGCAGGGATGGGAAATCGACCAAGGAGATTCCGCTCAATGACGGGTACTTCGAGATGAAGCTGCCCAGGCCGATCTTCGAAGGCAATCCGAAGTCAATCACTGTAAGTTGGATCGACTTTTATCGGACCTGAGGAGGCGGCGCATACGCCACGAGCTTTCCTCGGCATGAGCCAGAGCGTCCATAGCGGGATTCGCATTCGCTATTCTCTCCCTGCCTTTGCTCAGGACTCGAAGTACAGATCCATGGCGTGAGAGAGGCCGTTCTGTGTGTCCTGACGAATGCTCACTTCGACGTTGCACGCTACGGAAGCGTGCTAGGGATGCAGGAGGCACCTGTCGACATTAAAGGTACTCGGCGTCGCCATAAGACCATCGGGGGTTGGTTAAGATTCCCGGAGAACGACTTTGCCGAAGCAGTTCTTTGCAATTCTCACCTGGCCGTCTACCGCAGCGGTCGTCCTTCGATCGGCTTGCCGTTCGTCGTGAGGACTTGGAAATGATGGACCCCATGCGGCCCTTCGTACTTCCACACGACTTGCTTGTCTCGCGTGACCTCGAAGAGCTTGACTCCCTTCTGAGCCCCATAGCTGGCAATCACCGTGTTGCCGTTGGGTAATCCGCTGGCAACCACAGGGATCGGAAAACAGCTTGCCGGATAGGTCGTCGTTGGAGACTACCCAGGCGACCTTACCTTGTGCGTCAAACTCCACGATCTTATTGCCGTGCGTGAGAGCGACCAGCGTGTTGCCGTTGTCGAGCCGAATAGCAGTGAACGGCCAATTCTGTGCAGCACAGCCGCCAAGTTCGGGCAGATCGGTCGAGAGTTCTTGCAGGACTTCTCCGGTAGGCGAATACTCTTTGACCTTGAAAGCCAGGAGATGGGGAACGAGGTAGTTTCCGTTCTTCAGCTTCCGGGCCATTCGGGTCTGCATGTGGGCGTTGTCGGTCTCGGGCTTTATGGCAACCTCCACCTTGATCTTCCCGGCGGAATCCACCTCCAACAGTCGCGGCTTGGGGCCAAGCTCCGTTATCAAGGTATTGCCGTTGCTCAATCGTTCGACCGTCCCGATCTCCCGATTCTCAGGGGACTTGCTGTAGGCGACGTTAAGTCCGATGGCGACGAAACTCCGGCTGTGGTGCTAAGGCCGCAAGGGCCGCCTTGCCTCAGCCCTGCGCATCGGGCCGAGAAACTTCGAGGCTTTGGAAAAGCGCCCGACAGGAATCGGCGATTTTCGTTCGGATCGGCGATTCCGACGAAACCAAAATAATCTGACCGGGAATGCCGTTCTCTGCAGGTGCGACGTCCACACACCAAAGATCGCCGCAGAAATTTGCGGCAATCGGCAGCCACCCCTTGTGCCAAGCCACGGGCTGAATGCCGTTTTCCGCATCGACGCTCACGTCGTCAAACACATTTTGGTCCGCCAGCGATTGCATTCGCCTCGCTTCCTCGATGATCTCCGCCAAAGGAAGCAGCCGGAAGAGTCCTTCCGCCCCATCGAGCCACTCGTATGCATGGGGCACACTAAGCATCGCGGCGCCGTGCGGTTGTCCGTTGTGAGTCTGCCAGCAGGCTCGCATATCAGGCGGAAGCGGCCGTTTACACATTCGTTCAAGCTCAAGAAAGTCGCCTGCTCCGGCTGGCGGCGACAACCATCGTTTTAAGATCTGTTCCGACTTGTTCAGTTCGGACTCGATACGCCGCCACGATTCAGCGACGGTCGCCATTTCGACTTCGGCCGTCGAGCCGGTGGCGAGAAATCGATCAAAAAGCTCGCTGATCTTTCGCCGCTTCTCACGCCGAGCGATTTCCAAAGCCGAAATTCCTCGCCATTCGGCACGTGAATCAAGTACCGATTCCGGCAGCCTATCGAGCGGATGAGCGCCGTGACGTAAAAGTAACGTTGCCATCTCGACGCGATTTTTTTCAATCGCCCAGGTGAGCGCAGTGCCGGTAGGATAGCTCCGGCGAACATCCGCTCCTCTCGCAATGAGCTCGGCCGCAATTTCTTCGGTGCCGGAACTTACCGCGCTCATCAGAGGCGAAACATTTCCACCGGGATTGACTTCAATTCCCGCATCGAGAAGTATTCGCAAGGAGTCGCGATGGCCGCGCGACTTGCCAGCGGCCGCATATAGTAGTTAGTAGTGCGTTATGTCCGTTGCGATCAACAAGAGCGATGTCGGCGCCGAAGTTCAGCAATATCGCGACAGCATCCTTGTTGCCCTCCTTCGCCGATCTCATCAGCGGCGTGTCGAGAAACTGCTCGGCATGCACATTCGGTGTCCAGCCGTGCCTCAACAGCAATTCCATCAACTCCGCTTCGCATTCAGCGGCAAGAAACAGCGGCTCAGTGTCGGAAACATTCCCATTTGATTTTTCAATCGCGCGCCTGAGCGCTTCCGGATCGTTTCGTAATAATGCCGAAATCACCTCAGATCTTGAGATAGGAACTGGTGTCATCCGACGGCTCGACGTAATGGAGACAAAGGGATTTCATGTCGAGAATGCCTGGAACGTAGAATATCTTCGACAGGCGTTCGTATATGATCATGCATCAATTTGCTGAGCTTGGCACATGCGGACACCTCGCGGTCGAATGACATTCGTCCGTTTTTGGCACGTGCTCTTGTACGCCTAACGTCTTTGGTCAGTTGCCCGCTCGAAGTTGAACGCGGCTGCGAATTATCCTAACGCACTCGAAGCCAGCGAGCTAATTTGCCGGGGTCTTGCGGGCCAACTGGAGCAAATGGTTAGGCACGCTTTACTGACCCGGCTGGCAATAATGACGCCTGTCCATCCGGCGACACCCGCAGGAACGCATACCCTGGCGCGCTGCCCTCGACCACTGCAACCACCGGCAGCCGGACGGCCGCCGCGACGAAACGCATGATGGCCAGCACGGACTCGAATGCCTCCTCGGTAATGACTTCGCGAAGATCGATGTCGAGATCCAGGTCGCCGCCAAAAAAGTGGCAGTTAGCGGTGATAGCGCCCGATCGCACAGACACCATGACGCACGCTACCTGCCGCTCTGTCAACGCCCACGCCGCCGAATCGGGCAGCTGTCGCAATATGCATGTAGTTCAAACGGCCCAGCTAGTAGCGCTGACCGTGGCGGCGAGTAACATAACCAGGATTCAATACGTTACCTTCGGCTGCTGCGGAGGTTTTCCTCGCGGGTTCCGACCATTTCCAAGGGCCGTTGACGGCAAAGAACTGTGGCTCGAGGGATTGAAAGAAGTTGCCAGCCTGCCGGATCGCGTCCACGGCTTCTGGGTCAACGAGACGGACGTGCTCGTCTACGACGGTGATAGCGAAGCGTTCAACCAGTCTATGGACGGTTGCAGTAAACTGAAGGGCATTGCACTGAACGTCGTCCTTTTACACCGGCACGAAGAAGGCGCGTTCACCATGGGATGCGGCAGACCGGGACATCCCGGTCGGATGGTCCCCCCACGGGGTCATCCAGGCTGTTGGGCCACGATCAAACGGAGTCTGACCGGACGGCTATAGTTCCAGGCGATCCAAACGACGGATCTAACGCTCCCAACTTCTAGCGCATTCGTGCGATCGCTTAAGTATTGCGATCGACCACCGTGGTTAGAGATGGTTCACAACTGCGACGAAGTTGGTCGTTGCAAGAGCGACGCAACATTGCGGCGATCGCCTTTCGAACTCGTTTTTCCAAACGATTTAACGCTCCCTATCCTTCTCGACGGCTTGGCAAATCTTGATCTTCTCAGACGACGTTTGCGAGCTTCTAACATCAGTTAGCGTCAGAGTTTGCGACGTCGAAACGGACCTTGAGTTTCGAGCCGTCGAGTACGACTGGTTGGTCACAGCGACTGGCGCCGTCCGGGCGGTTTGGTGTCGCGACGACATCGGTAATTCGACGCCGTGCGATGAAGCCCTCGCCCGGCTTTACCGGCACATGAATTGCTTTCGCGAATCCTCTAAACGTTCTCGACGCGGCGCCTGCATGCCGTCAGGGACGGCCCGACGTGATTTGCATCAAGGACTATCACCATGAAGCGTCGCGTAATGGCGATCGGTCTCGACGCCGCCGATCCGGATATGCTCGAACGCTGGTTCGCGCAGGGCGAGTTGCCGAACTTGCTGGACCTGAAAAAGTCGGCAACTTCGTGCCGCTTCTTCAACACCGTTCGCTACCACGAAGGACCGGCTCCTTACGGTGCGACGGAAGGGAGCTGGGTCGCATTGCAGACCGGCGTGAAGCCGATGACGACCGGCTACTGGGAAACGGTTCGTTACGATCCGAAGACCTATAAGCTCAGAAACGATCCGGTCGACGGCGGATACGATTACAAAGAATTCGCACCGTTTTTCGCGCTCGGCAAAGACTATCGCATCGCTTTGTTCGATCTCCCCGTCTCGGTGCGAGTCGAAGGAGTGTCGGGCTTGCAGCTGTTGGGCTGGGGCGGACACTATCCGTACGTGCGCCGCGAATCGGAACCGGCGGAGTTGCTGGCCGATATCAACGCTCGGTACGGCAAGAACGAAGTCATCTACAATGATTACGGCGTTTTTTGGAAGCCTAACTATCAACGTTGGCTCGAGGCGGCGTCGCTGCGCAGCGTCCGTGCTCGCACCAAGATTTGTCACGAGTTGCTCGATCGTGAACCTTGGGATTTGTTCGCGGCAGTCTACGGCGAGTCTCACGGCGCCGCGCACGATCTCTGGTTCGCCTCCGATCCAACTCATCCCGTCCACGCCGCGTGGCGCGGCGATCACGATCCGCTGCTCAATGTCTATCGTGCGCTGGACGACGCCGTCGGTTCGCTCGCAGCGCGCTGCGGACCCGAAGACTATTTCATCTGTTACTCACCGCACGGAATGCAGCCTAACGTCACAGACGTTTGCGACTTTATTTTGCTGCCCGAGTTGCTTTATCGCTTCAACTTCCCGGGACACATCGGATTCGATCCGGCCGACGCGGCTGCGGCGCAGAATGCATCGCCGCCTCCACCGCAACTCGCGGGAAAACATTGGTACTGGTTCGGTGATATTTGGCGGCAGCGACACATGTCCTCGGCCGTGGGACGACGACTTCGCTCGTTGCTGCCTGGCTGGCTGATTCCACCGGGTCGCGACTTTCACTTCCCGTACTTTCAAGATTGGTTCGGCGCCGCGGGCTGGATACCGGCCGTCTGGTATCGACCGGCATGGCCGCGCATGCGTTCGTTCGCGCTCCCTTCGTATGCCGACGGCCACGTGCGAATCAACGTCGCTGGTCGCGAGGTCGGCGGAATCGTCGACCCGAGCGAATACGAAGCCGAATGTGAGCGTGTCACCGCCTTTTTGCGGAGCGCCGTCGATGCTCGCACCGGCCGCACGCTTGTGCGCGAGGTCCTCCGGACACGGGGCGATGCGCTAGACCCCGATCCGCGGTTGCCGAACGCCGATCTTATGGTCGTGTGGAATGATCATCCGGTCGACGTCGTCGATGCGCCGGGCGTCGGCCGCGTCGGACCTTTCCCGTACTATCGATCCGGGGGCCACCGCAACTGCGGCTTTATGATGATCCGCGGGCCCGGTATCCCGCCGGGAAATACGAGCGATGACGTCGAAACCGTCGACTTCGCGCCGACGGTCCTCGACATGCTGGGGGCACCGATCCCCGAGCACTTCGAAGGCCGGTCGCTCATGGCACGGCTTACGGCGGCCGGAGTTCGTTAAAGGACGAATTGCATTTGCGCGCGTGCTCGTCCTGTCAGGTTGACACCGTTTTTTAATTCGACGGCTGCGAAAAGAATCCGATGAAAACTCGCGACGCCTTTCAGTTCAACGCCTGCCCGCGGGTTCCCTCCGTTCTTCATCGAACCGAGATGGAGATCGTGGAATTCTGTAATGCGCGGTTTCGTCGCTATTATCCTGTGTTGGCCGAGGCGGCGTTGACGCGAGCGATCACGGAAGGCTTCACGACCATCGTCGAACTCGGTGCCGGCTGCGGACCGCTGACGGAGCGCATGGCCGCCGATCCGCGCTCGGCGGGGATTCGCTTTATCGTTTGCGATCTAATCCCTGATCGGGCCGCTTTTCGCCGCTTGGTGGAGCGATTTCCCGACCGGGTCGAAGCGATCTACGAACCCGTCGATTTTTCCGAGCGGCGCGAATGGGGTGCCAAGACGCTGCTCCTGTTGTCGGCGGCGTTCCATCACGTGCCGGTCGAAAATCGGGCGGACGTTCTACGGACGCTTCGTGAATCGGCCGGCGGCGTGATGATCTTTTCAACCGTTCGCAAAACTCCCTGGTGTCTGCTTACGGCACCGCTTGTCGTGTTTCCCGCGTTGCTGCTACCGATCGCATTCCGGCATCGGCCGGGGCGCCTGCGACGGATCCTATGGTGCTGGCTCCTGCCGCTCGCGCCGTTGATGATGATGTGGGACGCGGTCGGGGGTTGTCTCCGGCAATGGAGCCGACGCGACTGGCAACTCGCTGACGGACCATCCCCTACGAGCCGACCGCTCGACGTGCGCGAAGCCCTGAACGTACAGACCGTGGTTGCCTAATGATTTATTGAGTTATGGTCCGGCTGCACCCGCCTCAGCGCGTGAATTCCCGGAGAAAGAAAGTATTGATTTGGCAGTCCTTCAAAACTCCGTGTGCTCGGTGTTCTAGGCGCCGAGGCGGTGCAAGATCTGCAAAGAGGAATCATAAGTTATTTTCTGCAACGCCCCACTCGTTTGGTCGATCTCATGGATACGGCGGCTATATTGATCTTCGGCTTCTGGGTTACTGCGACGTTCGCGACGACGTGGTTCTTGGGTAACTTCCGACGACATGTCGAACGCTCGACGCTCGCGGAGTCGACTCAGAGATTTCCCGACGGAGCGTGGCCGGAGGCGTTGGTGATCTTAAGCCTTCGCGGCGGGGATCGCTCGCTACGTAAAACGCTCGACGGCTTGGCGACGCAAGATTATCCGAGCTATTCGATTCGCATCGTCGTCGATCATCCGAACGACGAAGTCGTACAAGTCATTCGTCGATGGAAGGCCGATTATCCGGCGATGCGAATCGGCATCGAATCGTTGCGCCCGCCATTAACTTCGTGCACCTTGAAGTGCAGCGCGATCTATCAAGTGTTGCGAACCGTCGGGCCGGAAGTCGGTGCCGTGGTCATCGTTGACGGCGACGCCGATCCCTATCCGTGTTGGTTGCGCGATGCGATGGCGCCGTTGGCCGATCCGCAAATCGGCGCCGTCACGGGAAACCGCTGGTACTTTCCTCGCGAGGGAAGCGCAGGCGGATGGTGCCGCTTTATCTTCACCGCCTTCTCGCTGCCGACGATGTGGCTGCACGGCTTTTCTTGGGGCGGCACTCTGGCGATCCGTCGCGACATCGCTTGCTCCGCGGAATTCTTGTCGGCGCTGGCCGCGAATCCGACGGAAGAGAACACCTGCTACAAGCTTCTGCCCAAGTTTAACAAGCGGATGTACGTTTCATCGCAGCTGATTCAATGGAATCCCGAGCCGGTCGATCTCAGAGGTGCGGAGCAACATCTATTTCGTCAATCGGTCTGGGGACGCCTGTTTTACCCCTGCTGGACATCGATCCTAGTCGGCGCCGCTGCCATCATATCGGCGACGATCGCGTCTTTCGCCTGCGGAGCATTGGCCGTAGTCGCCGATGATTGGATTTATTGGCTACCGCTCCTGAGCGGTTTTGCATTCGCCGCGATGACCGTACGCTCGCTGACACTGTTGCATTGGATGTTGGAATATCATGTCTTTGCGCGACAGGGTCGCCGATTACCCGTAGTGACTTGGCGCACGGTTTGCGAGCTGCTTCTCGGAGTCGTTTGGATGCCGGTCGTCTACGGAGTTGCTCTGCTCCGCGCCGATTTAACGACCGAGATATCCTGGCGCGGAATCCGTTATCGAATTCTTCCCGATAAGGCGATACACATGACGGGCTATACACGCTGGCGGCCGGCAATGGAGGTCGACAGTTCGTTGGAAGTAGTCGCGTCGCCCGAGACTACGATGGTCGTGAGTGATCCGTCGGAGGTTCAGAAAGTCCTTGTCACATAGAGGTGCTTCGAGAAACCATCGTACTCTTCGATCGCATGTTCGAGCATACATCGAAAGACTAAGCCTTTGTGCCGTTGTTACCGACGTCTGCGCATGGAATGCGCCGGGTCAGATTTGGAGCTTAGCAGTTTGAAAATAGGATTCTTTGATTCTACGGTCGCGTCGTTGTCGGCAAAAGGAATCGACGGCGGCGTCGCCGAGGTCGAACAGATCGTCGGGATTGTAGTTGGCGAGGTGACCGTGCTTGGTGCAACTCCACGGAGCTTCGACCGGATTCAGGTCGGCGCGTAGGCCGGGAGCCGCTCGATGTCGAGCCAAGGCGTGCGCCGCTCCAGCAGTTGACGGATCGCCGAGCGATGGACGTTAAACCGATCCAGCACGACGACCAGGGGTCGTCGCAGTTGCGCATCTAGATGCCGGATGAAAGCGACGACGTCGACGGCTCGAATGTTGTCGTCGTAGGACTTCCAGCGGACGCCGATCGCGTGCACGGGCGACAAGCTGGGAGCCGGTTCGCATGCATGCGCTACGAAGTATTTTCGTGACCAAGGTCCGGTCAACCTGGCCGCTAACACACCGATCGTGTTTAGCCGTGACATCTAGATCTGTTCAGTTGAGTCGACTGCGATGACCGAAGCGCATAGACGCTCGTCAAATCGCCGGACCCCATAGCGCGTATGTCGCGAGCAGCTGTTTCTTGGGGCCGGATAAGGTCGACGGTATATAAATTGCCCCTCATCCGAACGGTGTTTGTTTTTCTGCGCGCCCGCAGTTTTCGTTGCGTGCGTTCACTACTTTGATAGAGGAGCATCTTATGTTGTGGAAAGTATTGCTGACCAGCGTTGTAGCAGTCGTCAGCGTCGCCGGAAATGCGCACGCCGCCCGCGTCACTAAATTCGTCGTAACGTGCGTCGATCGAACTGATTCGACGGACGACGATGTCTATTTGGCCGGCGTTCGGGACGGTAAGCCGGTTTCTTGGGGCGAAGGTCATCAGCACGGCACGTCGGCGGGAAACTCGGCAAATTTGTCGGAAAAGGACGCCGATCACAAAACGCTCGCCTTGGACGCCAAATCGCTGGCCGAGCTCGACTTCACGACGTCGTTGGAGATTTCGGTGAAGGAGAAAGACGTGACTGTCGAGCAGTTGATCGGCACCGTGAAGATCGCAGCGAACGATGGATCGAAGACGGTCGTGCTAAAAGGGGGCGACGGTGACGATGCCTTCGAATACCACGTCGAATACTCAGTTGCGCCGTAACGATTGATTTGCGAGATCGCCGGTGCCCCGTGAATTATTCGGCCGGCGGTGATGGTGGTGCGGAATTGCGAGCGGCGGATGAATATCCGTCGCTCGCAATTGTTGTTTTTCAGCGATAGGGAGACGAGCGCGTTGCGAGTAGAAGGCGTTGAGTAAGGAGCCGGGTCCGGAATGAGAAGTCCTTCGTCTTGCTCCCAACGGTGATTTGGGCAGGTGCACAAGAAGACTTCACCGCAGCGTTAATGCATTTCATCCAAGGAGTCGTCGAGCAAAGGCAACCACCATGATGTCAGGCGAGAACGCTTGTTCCCTGCTACGGCAAACGACCGCAGAATGGAGTGAAGACAAAGTGCCCCGGCTCGGCGCAACGCTCGCGTTTTATACAGCCCTCTCCGTTGCGCCCTTGTTAGTGTTTTCGCTTCAGCTCGCTGCCATTTTCTTTGGCGACGAGGCGGCTCGCGGTCAGTTAGTGCATCAGATGCACGGGCTCGTCGGCGACAAGGGCGCCGAGGCGATCCAGGGGATGATAGCTGGTGGACAAAATGAAGGCGGGACTGCGGTAAAGCTGTTGGGCATTGCAACCCTGATCTTCGGTGCGTCGGGTGTGTTCGGACAAATGCAGGATAGTCTGAATACGATCTGGGAGGTGCGACCGAAGCCGGGTCGAGGAGTGCTCGGCGTGTTGCGAGATCGCGTGCTCTCCTTCTCGATGGTGCTGGGCATCGCGTTCTTGCTCCTGGAGTGTCGCGGTCGATAAAACGGTAAAAGCGTTTTCCGCAATCTTTCCGCGCCAGCGTTTGATGAACCAATGACATGACCGCCGGCCATAAAATGAAGTGATGATGGCTGCCGTATTCCCGCAGTCTGGAATCCCAATGTCCGCGCGTTCGATCATCGTCCACAAGTTCATGGCCATGATCACGAAGGAAGTGATTTTGCCGCCCGAATCACCGATGCGTGCGAGGCTCTGAAATGCGACGGGTACGTAGATATATCGACGTCGAACTTTACGAATGCCTGGCGTAAGAGTGTCGCCTGTATCGTGTCCGGGAAGAGTTCTGACCACGGCAATTAGGAATCAAACTAAGTACCGGTCCAAATTTGAAGCGGTGGCCGCGTCGGTGAAGTTCGAGACCACGACGCCGAAGTAATCGGCAGCTTTGCTAGACGAGCAGGGAACTCCGGAATGCGACCCAACGTCAATACCTCCGGGCTTTGCACACGCACGGAGAATAACCATGTGTATTTATCGTTTCGCCACATTTTGTCTCTTCGCCCTGGCAGGGTGCTTGACATTAAAGGCTGATGAGCCGAAACCTCTCGCTGTTGAAGACCCCAGAGCGGCGATTGAGACGCAGGTGCGGGAGCACTGGAAACGCCCGGAGCGTCGCCTGTGGCGAATCGTCTACCATCCGATTGCCGGAATGACGAGCCGAAGTGCTTGGCACATTGAAGGAACGCATTGGCGGGTGCGTACCTATCCCGACTGGGTGAAACTTGAAGAGTTCGATAAGAGTGCCGGTTACGAAATCAATGCCGTCGCCCTAGCTCAAAACTATGGCGTGATCGACTTCTACGTATATCGTCATCAGAAGGTCGAATCGACGCAGGTAAAAACTCCGACTGCACCCTAGAAACCGGTTCGAGGTGTGCGGGTTCTGACTGAAGGCATAAGACGTTGCGGGGCTTGCGGAGTGGTCGGGCGAAATGTTGCGCGGAGGCGTGGATCCGGTAGGATGGCGGACACCCGGCTGCAACTCATCGGTCGAATCCCTGCCTGCGCGATATGATTCACTACAACATCTGGTTCGGCTTTCGCGACAGCGTTGATGAGACTGAGGGCTTGGCCGCCGTCCATTCCTTTCTTGACGAACTTCATTCGGCAGGTAGTGTCGCCGGTTTCCAATTTCTTAAGAACACGGGAGCCGCCTCAAAGCCCCAAATGCTTCCGTTCCAAGCGCTGATTGAGTTTCGCGACGACGCGCAGTTCTCAGCGACCTTCGCTGCACAGGCGGCTCAAGGTATTCACACCGGATTGCACGGGCAAGTGCTTTCCATCGTCGGCGATTTCCGAATCGAAGTCTTCAAGCAACTCGTCACCACTCGCGGTTAACCGATGTCTGCGGCGTGAAGTGGCCGCTTCGGTGTGGATTGAGGGGCAGTATAATGCTTGCGGGAAACGGCGTTCGTCAAACCGGAGTAGTGGGCAATAGCGGCACACACGTAGGCCGGGGGATTGCTGCAAGCCGTATGACAATCTGCCGCGATTCCGGCAAAGCTAATCGTCCGAACTGATCGAGGCCACCGATGAATCTCCATGCGCGAATAATCTTCACGCAACGGAGCAAGCAAATGATCTGCAACCAGTGCTGGAACTTATCGGTCGCGGGCGTGAATGTTGCCTGCAACCAATGCCACGGCTTAGGAATCTACCCATTGCCAGACGTCGGCTCGCTGGAAGCCGCAATGGATTGGCTACGCGCCGAACTCTACGCGCTAGAATCTGCCCAGATCAGCGAAAAAAAACCGCCGCTGCGAGCGCTACTATCGCCACGTTGTAGCCGCTGATCGTCGTAGCCGCTGATCGTCAGGAACGGCAGGGCACACACGGCCGTCTGTCTGTCGAACCTGCGCCACACGATCGCGCCGCCGAGCAGTGCCGCGACGGTTGCGATGCAAAGCGGAATCATTGCGATTATCGGATCGGCTGCAAGCGATTCGGTCGGCATTGATATACCGTGCGGTAAGTGAGCGGATATAGCAGATGCTTAAGTTGCGTGTGTCCATATGAAACACTTGCGTCTACCGATTTTCAACGGGTTTCGATTCCAAATGTCGGAATCGTGCGTCATCGCACGCAAGCGGGCTGCTTCTTGGGGAATCGCGAGAGCGAATGTGCGCATATGCCGCGTGGTAAGCCACGCTCACGATTGTGAACTTGTCGACCTATATTCTCATGTGGATTTCCATATGGGTACAGTTGCACGAAGCACACATCCTTGATGGCCAATCCCGTGCGCGGGGTTGCCCGCGATAAGCAGATGGATGCGATTGAAATGAGAAACCGAACGATGGCGCTGTCGAGTCCTTTGCCCCCGCCCTTCAATCAAAACCTAACGGTTGACGAGGCTAATGAAATCGCAAACGCTCTGACCGACGGTGCGATGAGCGTAGTCGCGTCAAATGGAAAAATGGAGCTCCGAGGAGCCGCTGCCGGTGCCGGCGTACCGTTATTTCCATTCCTGACGACGCGCATCGGTATCGCCGCTACCGTGATGGAATATTACCGCTAGACGTGCAGCAAAAAGCCCGCCGGCGCCGCTCCCGGCAACGAAGCCGACGACGGACGAGCCATGCAACGAACTGAAGAATCCTCGACCGAGGTCGGCAGTCCGCTGAACTTATTGATCAGCCTCCGATTCGTACGGCGTACCACGTTCGTGATTGGCCTTCTCGCAAAAGTCCCGAATTCTTTTGTGCGGACCGTCGTCGATCGCGTTTTGAAGTCCGCCGCTTTCATTCGATCAAACGCCGGCGGTAGCAAACGCGCACTTTTGAACTCTGACGGTGAGCGAAGTTGGGTTTCGAGGTTGAGCAACGTTAGAGCGACGAATTCGAAGTCGCATGTAGCGCCGCAATTTGAGCAATTAGCTTTTTTCGATCGATCGGCTTCGTCGCGAATTCGTCACAGCCCGCCGCGATGCACTTCATTCGATCGCCTGCCATCGCGTGCGCAGTGAGAGCCATGATCTTCGCGCGATATCCTTGAGCCCTAAGAAGTGATGTTGCCTCATAGCCGTCCATGACCGGCATCTGCATATCCATCAGCACGACGTCATAGGGATTACCGAGATCCCATTCCCGCATGGCTTCGACGACCGCTTCGCGGCCGTTCTCCGTCAATTGAACATTCGCGCCAGCTTTTTTGAGCACAAATTGAATCAATCGCTGATTGTCCAGGCCATCTTCGGCGAGCAAAATCCGCAGATCAGTAAGCGGAGGCGATGCGGAGTTCGATAGCGATGCGCATTCTGCGTTCTCGCCGGCATCGGAAAGCATCATGGGCGTCGGTGAAATGAGCGTCACATTACGCGACAACTCAACCGGAAGAGTTAATCGAAACGTTGTTCCCTCTCCCACTACCGAACGGATGCATTTTACATCGCCGCCCAACGTCTGAGCCAGCCGGTGGCAAATCGTCAGGCCTAAGCCCGTACCGCCGAAGAGTCGCGACGTCGAACTGTTTGCTTGCATGAACGGTTGAAACAGCCTTCCAACCTGCTCGGCATTCATTCCGATACCGGTGTCGCAAACATCGAACTCCATCGTGGGACGGGTGTCGCGTCGGAAGCGTACAAGGACACGCACTTCCCCTTGCTTTGTGAATTTAACCGCATTTCCTACGAGGTTGATCAGGATTTGGCGAAGCCTCGTAGGATCACACGAAATTACGTCGGGAATTTCAGATTCAAAGACGATGGTCAATGCGATCTCTTTAATTTGGGCGCGCATACGCATCACCGAATCAACGTCGGCCAAGATTTTGACGGGGGAGCATTCGACTACTTCAATCTGAAGTTTGTTTGCTTCGATCTTGGATAAGTCCAGAATGTCGTTGATGATCCCTAACAAGTGTTCGCCGTTGCGTTGAATCGTGCGGATTGCGCTGACGCGATTTGCCGGAGCGTGTTGAATATCGCCTTCGGTTAAGAGCAGATCGGCGTAACCCAAGATTGCGGTCATCGGCGTCCGGATCTCGTGGCTCATATTGGCCAAGAACTCGCTCTTCGTCGCGTTCGCCGTCTCGATCGCGACCATCGCCTGACGCAACTGGATTGCTTGGAGCGCGAGTTGATCGCGTGATTTCGTTAGTTCGACGGTTCTATCGTCAACTTGTTTTTCGATGTCCTGATTCAGCGCCCATAGCTGGGCTTCGCGTTCGCAACACTGATACAGAGCTCTGCGATTCAAAACGCAAGCGCGGATCAGAAAGACATCCTCAAACACCACCCATCCCGCGTGTTCGAGAGACCTCCACCAGCTCGCATGGAGTACCCCGAAGGCAGACTCCGGCCAAACAATGCCGCGAACAAAGTGGTCAATCGCTATCACCGTAGAGGCGGTGATGAGTACGCGCCAGTCGCAATAGAATGCAAGGAATGCCAACGAGCCAAATACATGAAAGTGCGTTTCGATTCGGCCGCCCGTCAGGTGTATTAAGAGAACGGAAGACAACGCCTGTGCGATCGCCACGGTGTGACGCGTCAATGTCGTACCGGGGTCACGCAAGATAAGACAAATCGGCAGGAGGTTGATCACGCCGCCTAAGTATAGCGCCGCCCAAATATGCGGATGAATACTCGACATCTGTCCGGTCCAGGTCCTCGGCGATATCCAAATCGCGGCGGCAAGGCCCGCAAACCATTGAATGACCAGTAGGACCAAAAAGAGGCGGTCGGTGCGTCGATAGGTGTCATGCAGGTAGCGCTCATTCAGTTTACGTATCAAAGATTGCGTAAACGTCGGTCCGAATGACTCCGGAGTTATGCTTGACATACATGGACCATTCGATTGAAAAGCGATGCTGAATGGTCGAGCGAGCAACCAAAGACGGGGGCAGTAGGAGAAACACCGCTTTTATCGGCCGTATGCTCTAACATCGCTTTTAGTCCGTCATTATCTCCTTCGTGGCCCCGGCTTCCCGTAATCCCGCCGCTGAACAAGAGACGGCCGCCCTCATTATAAAGCAGCACATAGCCGGATGTCCGGGCATTGAACTTCGCTGCAATTTCGCCATTCGTATCTAAAATCTGGACCGCGTCACGCAATTGAGCAGCCGAACGTATGACGTCGGAATCGCTCCACTCGGCCGCCTGTTCCGGGGCCAGAATAACGAGATAGATTCTCAGCGGGCAGTGCGATCGGGCTTGTGCGAACTCAAGTTCGCGAATGCTCGCACGAGTGCATGGACACCGTGGGTGAACGAACATCACCAAAGTCTTACCGATCACGGCGTGTTGAAAAGCACATTGATCGGGCCAATCTGAGGCAGGCGGGAGAACTTCGGCAGAGGTGGATTTGTATTTAAGTAATACGGAGAACCCAATGGCCACGGCGCATAGCCAAACGCTTAAGCAGAGCGCTTTGGGTGCGACCTTCGTCAAAGGACTCTTCGATAGCCATCTCATAAAAGCGCGAGACTCCAAAACCTGTTGGATTCGTACGAACGTGACAAAGTTCGCGAACCGCATCTTCCACGCGAACAATCGATCAGTCTTCTTGCGGAAGCAAGTATTCACCCCAGAACCGATGCACGGAACTCTGCCTCAAGAATCTGCTAGTGTGCAGGCAAATCGTGGAAAGCCACATGCTTTCAGCCGACGCGACACGAGTTCATGGCGAAATATGGAAGAACGCGTCGGAACGGCACACCTCATCCGGGATGCCGCTCGTCAAGTAATAGAGTGCGTGATTTCCGACGCAATTAGACCTGCGCCGTCGGCGGCTCATTCGCACCCGCCGGCCAGAGGCCAGCTTGCTTCCCTTGGTACGTCCCAGTTCCGAGCATCGTCAAAGTAACCGGCGTCTTTAGATCGTCGGCCGCCGCATCAGGTAACACGAGGCCGACTATCGCCGCCGTCGTCAAAAGGATGCGCGTACAATTCATGGATGCTCTCCGAGATCAGATCGCCGAGCCCCGGCACGATGCAAACAGTGTTACCCCGCCTCGGACAAAAAGTTCCGTCCCACTCGATCCTGAACAGGACCGAGGCATCGCAAGAGACAAGCGACGCTCTTTGTGCCGGCGGCGTTATTTCTCCGGCAGTTCGGCCGATGGGCAATAAAGCGCGCGGTTTAAGCGTCCTTATCTCTGTTGCTGCCTTTTCAAGGGTCCGCAGGTGGCTGGTCGATTCTCGACCCCGTCATTCGCCGACGGTGGTGGACGGAGCAACATCGCTTATTCTCATACCGTTCGGAGCCAGAGCATGGTCGCCCGCTTTGTTCTCGGTCTCTTGGTGGCGATTGGTTTATTGCAGACAGACGCCCTTGCCGTCGATGCGACGTCGCCGATTTCGGCGAGATTCGCCGGCAGCGATGCCCGACCTAGCTATCAGAAGCACGTGTTGCCTCTGATGAGTAAGGTCGGCTGTTCCGGTCGGGCTTGCCATGGCTCGTTCCAAGGACAGGGCGGCTTCCGATTGTCGCTGTTCGGCTACGATTTCAAGCAAGACTTCGAAGCACTACTCGGCGGCGACGAGCCGCGAGTCAATCTTAAGTCGCCGCATGACAGCTTGATCCTTCGCAAACCGACGATGCAAGAAGAGCACGGCGGCGAAAAACTCTTCGATGTCGGGTCATGGCAATACAACATCCTGGCGCGGTGGATCGAAACCGGTGCGAAGGACGACAGCGCCGACAATCCGGCCATCGACCGACTTGAGATTCAGCCGACCGAATTGATGTTCAAGAAGCCCGGCGAGACAATGCAACTGCGAGTGCTGGCCCATTGGGCAGATGGTGCAGTCGAAGACGTCACCGACCTAACACGGTTTCGCACGAATGACGAGTCGGTCGCCAAGGTCGATGAGAAGACCGGCGTCGTCAGGGCGGAAGGAGCAGGCGACACGCATATCGTCGCGTTTTACGACAACGGCGTCGCGCCGGTCGCCGCGTTGCTGCCCGTCGGCAAGCAGGCGGGTCCCGATTATCCTAAAGTCGCCGCGCCGACAAAGGTCGACGAACTGATCGTCGCCAAACTTCGCAAGCTCGGCATCGTTCCTTCCGAGCTTTGTACCGACGAAGAATTTCTACGTCGCGCGAGCCTCGACATTGGCGGCACGTTGCCAAGTCCCGCCGAGATTCGCGTGTTCAAGGCCGACACTTCGTCGGATAAACGTACGAAGAAGATCGACGAACTCCTCGCGCGGCCGACGTACGTCGCTTGGTGGACGACTGTCCTCTGCGACATCACCGGCAACAACACGAACCAGCTGGAGATCGCGGGCAAGTACCACGAGCAAGAATGGTCGCGGATTTGGTACGACTGGATTTATCGTCGCGTCGCCGAGAACGTGCCGTACGACGAGATGATGGCGGGTTTGGTGCTGGCCGTGAGCCGTCGCCCGGAGCAGAGCTACGAAGACTACTGCGCCGAGATGACCAGCTATGTGCGATCCGAGAAGCCGGCGGACTTCACCGGTAATGACACGTTGCCGCAGTTCTGGGGCCGGCGCAATATGCAGAAGCCGGAGGAAAAGGCCCTCGTCTTCAGCTACACCTTCCTCGGCGTACGACTGCAATGCGCGGAGTGCCACAAGCATCCGTTCGACCAGTGGACGCAACAGGACTTCCAAAGCTTCCAGGCGTTTTTCACTGGCGTAGCCTACAAGCGGCAGGATCGTAGGGATCCGGTCGTGGCCCAGATGATGCGGGCCGTCGGCGTCGAGCCCGACGAAGGGAAAGCAAACGGCAATAATCCCGGACGAAGGTTGGCGCAAGCGGCTCGCGACGGCAAGACCGTACCGTTTCCGGAATTGATCGCTCGCCTCGACGCTGTTCCCGGCACGAAGGCCTACAAGGAATTAAAGTCGGTTAAGGGCGGATCGCGGGTGATTACGCCGAAGGTGCTCGGCGGTGAGGAAGTCGTGCTGGCAAGCTACGCCGACCCGCGAGAGCCCTTAATGAACTGGATGCGGAGCGCCGACAACCCGTACTTCGCGCGGGCCTGGGTAAATCGCGTCTGGCAAAAGTATTTCGGCGTCGGGATCATCGAACCGGCCGACGATTTGAACCTTGCCAATCCGCCTAGTAACGCGGAATTGTTGAATTACCTAACACAAGGTTTCGTCGCGAGCGGCTACGACATGAAATGGCTGCATCGCACCATCGCGACGTCCGACGCCTATCAACGTTCGCGGAAGCCGAACGCTACGAACGAACCGGACCGTCGCAATTTCAGCCACGCGATGTTGCGGCGACTACCCGCAGAGGTGGCGATGGATGCCCTGTCGTCGGCAACGGCCGGAGCCGCGGAGCTCGCGCAATTCCATGGCGACGTGAAGTCGCGCTACATCGGGCTGAAGACTACGCAGGGGGGCGACGGCCGCGGACAACGTCTCTACTCGCTTGGCATCTTCGGTCGACCTGACCGGATCACGACTTGTGATTGCGAACGCTCAAACGATCCGACGTTGCTGCAATCGTTGTATCTTTACAACGATGCTGAAATGTACAAGCTGATCAATGCCGGCGGTTGGATCACGGATCTAGCCCGCGTCGAACGGTCCAAAGATTTTCCCACGCTCGTGGCGTTCACACGCAAGCGTTTGGCCGAGTACGAGAAGGCGGGCGATAACGTGCGGGCCGAAAAGACCCGCGCGGAACTTGTGAAGATGGAAGCCGTGCGTGAGTTGAACGTCGCCGATCGTGACGGACTCATCGAAGAGCTGTACTTGCGCACCGTGAGTCGCCTGCCGACGGCCGATGAGCGCGCCAGGGCGCTACAAGAAGTGAACGCCTCCGAAAGCACGTCGGAAGGGATGCGGCAGATGCTGTGGGTCTTGCTGAATACCAAAGAATTCATTCTCAACCACTAAGCGACGGAGCCTGCCATGTCGAGCCACCTGTTCTGCGACGGCGTGCGGCGACGCGACTTTCTTAAGCTCGGCGCCGCAGGCGCCGGACTGACCTTGCCAGCCTTTATGAGGCAGGAAGCTTTCGGGCGCGTCGACTCGCAGTCCAAGGCGACCTCGGCGATTTTCGTGCAGCTCGCCGGCGGACCGAGCCACATTGATACGTTCGATCTCAAGCCCGATGCTCCCGACACGCATCGCGGGCAGTTCAAGCCGATTTCGACAAACGTCGCAGGGATTGAGATCAGCGAACACTTACCGAAGCTCGCGCGTTGCGCCGATAAGTTCGCAGTACTCCGCGGCGTCAGTCATACGTTGGCGGCACACGATCTTGGCACCAAATACCTGAACACGGGCAACCGACCGTTGCCGTCGTTGGAGTTTCCCGGCTACGGCGCCGTGATCATGAAGGAACTCGCCGGCGATCCGGAGTTGCCGCACTTCGTGGCCATACCGAGCACGCCGCAGTCGGGCGGATACCTCGGGCCGGCCTTCGGACCGTTGCGTACCGGTTCGACGCCGAAGATCGGCCAACGCTTCAACCTTCGCGGCCTCGATCTCGAAAACGGAATTACGCTCGAAGACGTTCGCAAGCGACAGAACCTGCTGGCCCGCTTCGATACGGCCTTCGCCGACGTCGGCAAGAACGACCAGTTGATTGCCGGGCTCGACGAGTTCAATCAACGGGCCTTCGCGATGCTCACCTCCGAGAAGGCTCGCGAGGCGTTTGATTTGGAGCGCGAGTCGCCGTCGATCAACGACATGTTCGGCGACGACGGTTTCAGTGCGTCTTGTCTGTTGGCAACCCGGCTGGTTGAGGCGGGAGTTCGATTCGTCACTGTTAGCCTCGGTGGATGGGACACGCATGCCGACAACTTTACACAGTTGAAAAACAAGCTACTGCCGCCCCTCGACGCGGGGCTTTCCGGGTTGTTTTCCGCGTTGGCGGCTAAGGGGCTCCTGGAGTCGACAGCCGTGTTCGTCACCGGTGAATTCGGGCGCACGCCGAAAATTAACCAGCGCTCCGACGAAGGGGGCCGCGATCATTACCCAAGGGCGATGTTCTGCATTTTGGGAGGCGGCGGCATGCGCGGCGGACAGGTGATCGGCGCGTCGGACGAACTGGCCGCCGGCCCAAAGGCCGATGCCATCACGCCGGACGACGTCGCCGCGAGCTTTTATAAGTCACTGGGTATCGACGTGAGCAAAGAGTATCAAACCTCGAGCGGTCGCCCCGTGATGATCGTTCGGCACGGTACGCCGTTGCGGCAACTCTGGGCTTGAGAGCCGCATTTAGCGGCGTTTGCTCGTTTCCGTATGGGCAATTTATCCCACGGGCAGGGCTGGCAACCGGCTGCTGTCGTAGGTCACATCTTGCCGTCGCGGCGCACGAGCACGAATCGTCGTGGCCATCGTCGGTCGAGGTGACCGAGCCGGCTTTGAGTTATCGAAGATCGACTTCGACCGGAGTCCATGCCAAAAATCCCACTGCTGCTACATTACCGGTCGTCCAAAATTGCGATCGACCGGGCTGTGCGACACCGTCGTCGATGATCAGTCAGTTAGATTGAGAGTGCTTGAGAATGCACGGCTGTTTGAGGAGATCGGGGGGGGGTAAGCCGCCTCTCCGTGCCGAATGAATCACGCTGCGTCGGTACGAAGTACCTCTCCCCGGTTCGGCCGAGCGAGATTCGATGCGCGAAGTTTCTGGCATGATTGAACTGCGCTTAGTCGTGGACACGACTAAACGGGATTCAATCGTCCGAGCGGCATTCCCTAAATCCTTGATCTAACAATACTTGTGAAAGGTGCAACTGGGACACTCTTCTCCCTGGCGGACTTGCATGCCGTGCAATAGGTCGCAAGTTAAAATTCTGTCGCCCCAACTTTCTTTCAAATGGAGTCCTTCGGAGAGCACGTCGAAGGGCTTTCTAATTTCAGGGACGAGAGTTACGTCGTTGAGCCGAAAGTTCAAACAGACCATTTCGAGCAGACGACGTCACGCACGCGGATCAGTGCTATTAAGATTACGAGCGTTACACCGTGCTTTCAAAGAGTGCAAGCGACTCAGCTAGACAAGTCGGCCAAAGTGAAGCCTTCAGATCGGACGGTCTGCCAGATGGGTCGCTTGTACATTCTCTCGTCCTTCACCGCTGGAAAAATTGGCAGCTTCGCGAGTCCTTTGGCTTTGCGGCGCGAAGAGAAAGAAGCCGGAGTTCGCTGCCGAGGTCTATAAAGGAAGACAAACCGGCGTAAGGGTGCAAAGTCGGGGCGATGGAACCAGATTGCCGGGGAATCTGACTTCCGCTCCGAGTTCGCAACGTTGCGGCACGAGCGCCGTTGATCGTCACGCCGCCGCAGCATCGTCAGTCGAATAGTTCGGCGATTCGGATGCGAAGCACTTGCGCGATTTTTCGCAGATTCAAAACGGCGACATTCCGCTCGCCCCGTTCCACCGACCCGATAAAGGTGCGGTGCAACGCGCATTGATCGCCGAGTTGTTGCTGGGTGAGACCGCGAATTTCCCGCTGCTTGCGGATGCGGTCCCCCAGTCTTTGCAGGAATTTGTTGTCGTCGATGCTCGCCATAGTTGACGAGCATCCTGCCGAAAGGAATGATGCGTTTAAGTAGCAATCTCTTGGCGGTGCAAGCCAACGCAGCTTACGGCGATTACGAAGGCCCCCTGGTGGGGGCGACCATGCTCGCGACGAGCGAAGCCGCGAAAAGCTGCCCCCGTTTTCAAACTCCGCTGGATCCCCGCAGACTACGCCGCTGGGCTTCCCATCGCCTGCACCCGCTGCGGCGCCGAGGTGCAACGGAAGCCGGCGACCGGAGGAAACGACGTCCGCAGACGGTCCCGGTCGAGGACGGCGGACTCCTGGTCGACCTACAAGAGTTGCTGCTGCGGATGTTGGTCGGCATCTTTCAGTTCATCTTCATCAAGCTCCCCAGCGAGATCGTCCACGCGCTGGTTCGCTGGTTTCCGACGCTAATTCGCCTGGGCAACGTGATCGTTCTTTTCGTGCTTTGGGTGGGCGCGGCCTTGGGCCCGCTGGCATTCTCCCGGTGTCACGAGGGGCGCGAATCGCCCTGGATAACGACGCCGCTACCCGTGCCGGAGTTCATTTGCGCCACGCGGCGGTGTTCGATCACACTCTAGTGGCCTACACAATTCTGGCGCTCTACGGTTCGTTCTGGGGCGCAGTTCGTATTCGCCGCCAATGTCGTAACCGTCGTGAGGCGGCCGGTCGTCACTGACCGCGCACGGAGCTGCGAAACAAGGAATTCGCTTGCCGCAGTTCGGTCACGACTATCGCCGTCGTGACCTCCGAGAAACGAGAGAAAGGCCGCCCTTTCTCGTTACAATTTTCGTTATCAAGTCATCAGCCGAGTACGCATGCCGGCGGAGAGATCGAAATCGCGTCGCGACTGAGACAATCATCCCGTCGCTACCTTAACGCTGGGCAGTTAGATTCACGTCGAAAAACCTACAACACGGCCCCGTATTGAGCCGCAATGCGTTCTACTTCCTTGTAAGTTTCATCGACGGCCCGTTGCGCCTCGCGCATTTCCGTGGACAAGCGACGGGCGCCGCCGTCCGGTTCTCCCGACAAACTATTGACGGCTCCCATGAGGACGCCTTGCCAAAAGCCGTCGGGCATCTCGTTCCAGCGCGCCAACGCGGTGCGCCAACTACGAATGTGCTGACGAAAGGCCAGCCGAAAATCCGGCGGGCATTCCGACATGTCGTATTGGTCCAGGCCGTCGCAATACTTGATGACAAGTTGGATCGTGTCGGCCCGCGATGTTGCCGACGAAGCGGCCGAGCGTAATTGGGCGCTGAGGTCCTTATCGTTTCGTAACACGCGCAGCATAGCTTCCCGCTGGACTTCTGCTTCCGACCGACCGCAACCGGAAACGACTAGCAAGGCCGTGACGCCGGCCAAAAGAAGTGGACCGCACTTGAAATGCATGATTTCTAATCCTCGAGCTACGGGACTCGATCCGAGGAGGTACGCGCCGCAAGATTGGCGAACGGCGGAGTTTGACGGCATTCGGACGAAACTTCCGAATGCTACTTAAACGCATCATACGCGCCTCGCAATTTCCGTCAACTTGGTGGATTGTGCCGGTAGCTTCGGGCGTTGATTGCATCCATCAAACTGGGCGACGCAGCCGCTCGGCGTCGTTTCACAGGCGGTCCCATGGCATTGCCGCGACGGCTTCGTCTGCGCCGGTGCAGGCACGGCCGGGATAGCTAAGCAAAAGCAGTTCGGCGCCGCCCCGCAGGGCGGCGCCGAACTCAGGTACGGTCGATCAGGATCGACTTAGAACTTCTGATTGCGATCCGAACGGATCGAACGATCCTTCACGTTCAGGGCCACGCAGGCCGCCAAGACGATGAGGAAGATGAGGCCGGAATGGGTGACGAGTCCCGCGCCGGCGGCGCACAACAGCGCGCCGTTGACGTAGGCTCGATTGAGTTTTTGTCGCGCTCTCAATGTTCGCTCCTTTGCGAAAGCGAGAGTGGGACGAGCGCTCGAAACAGAGACGCTCGGTTAATGGGTAACGCCGTTTCCGTCAGGTCACGGGAAACAGCACGGGACGCTCGGCTTGGAGCAGATCCCAATCGACGACGCCGACATTCGTATCGTGGTCGTCGGGGGGCTCCTCGGCGAGCGGCAGCGGCTGAAAGCCGCGACGCCGGACTTCTCGCCGCGATTCGCCGGTAGCTAACGCCACGGCGCGTTCCAACTCGGGCGGACTCATAGCAGCAACTCCTACAAAAATGACCACGGGCCGCCGCGTAAGCGACGGCCCGCCGATGGTTAAACAATCAACACGGCTTGCCTAACGGCAATCCGGTTTTAAACAGATTCGCGCGGTCTACTCAGTCAACGGCGCCACGACATACTCGCCGGCCAAAAGATTGAACGTCGCATCGACATCGAGTGCCAAGCCTCGCAAATGACGCGTAAACTGATGGACCAACAGCGCCGCCGCAAGATTGGCGGCATAGATCGTCGCGTGCGACGTGCAAGCGACAACCTGCGCTTCCTGTTGCGGAAACAACGTCTGCGCGTAGTGCCGCCGGGCCGGCTCGGAGTCGGCGACCAGAATGCGAAGGTTTTCTCCCAGCATCCGCCCGTCTCCCCAAAACTCGCAACGGTGCTGCACGGAGCGCCAGATCGTTGCGCGGGCGTGGATCGAATCGACCGCGCAGAGCACGATCGGCGCGATCTGGTACGTCGGGCGGTAGCGATCGCGAATAGTTTCCAGATCGAGCTGATGCTCCAGCTGATGACACGAGTCCCCCACGGCTTCGACCTTCGGTCGCCCGACGTCATCGGTCAAAAAGCCCTGGCTGGTGATGTTGGTGCGGCAGACGTCGTCGAAATCAATCAATTGCAGCTTGGGGACTCCCAGAGCCGTCAATTGCAGGGCCAACTGCCGGCCGATGGCACCGCAGCCGATCACGGTCGCCCAGGTACTCTGCAGGCGGTCCGTCGGCACCAAGCCGCTCTGTCGCTCGAAACGATCCCGGGCCAAAGCTCCCATCCTCAAGTTCCTCCCATTCACGAAGACTAAATGGCCAATCGTCGGGCGGATCGTCGTTCCGAACGTCGCCGTCGAAGCCCCAGACGGGTTCCGGCATGACCGACGTTTCGTAGTCCCGACGCCAACCGACGTGGTCCGCCGCGGCGAACGGTCGGCCGTAATCGACGGCGACCGGGATCTCCCAGGCGCCGCCGGGACCGTTGGAAAACTGCAAGCGGGCAAAGGTTGCTCCGCTGCGAGCCAAAATGAACATCACGGACCATTGAAACGCACCGAACGCGCGCGCGAACGTCCGTTCGTCGACGGTGCTCGGGGCAGCGCTGTGTCCCGGATGCGTATGCAACCAAAGTCGCGAAAACCGCTCGGGCTGGAGCCCGGCATCGACTTGTTCGTCGAAATAGTCGGCCACGGCCGCGTCCTCGAATTGCACGCTGATCGCCGTACAACGCTGACGTAGGAGCCGCACATCCTCGATCAACAGCAGATCAGCGGCGGCCGAGATTCCGAAGCCGCCGATTTCGGTGGTGCCGAGGTCGCGCCAATACAGCAGTTTCGCCCAGGCCGTCGGCGTGAATCGCAGGCTGGGACTCTGCGCCGGCGTCCTCGGTTTCGCCGGCAGGTTCTTCTTCCTCCGCCTCTCGACAGGCATCACATACTCCTTCCGTTAAACATTCGGAACAGAAATCTTCTCCACACTGTTCGCAGCGCTCGAGACACCGTCCGCATACCGTCTCTTCACAGGAGTAGCAGACGGTCGCGCACTCATGGCAGGCCGAGCGATCGCAGTAGCGACAACTCCGCACGCAGCCGCCGCAGACGACTCCGTCGCAGTCGTAGCACGAGTAACCTTCCTCCTCGTCGATCGCGTCGTCGCAATCGGCGCACGGCGAGCCGCACCAGCGATCGAGCGGTACGTAAGCCGAGCCCTCGCCGTAGGTCTGCAGGACGCGATGGACGAGCTGAAACAAGTCGCCGAGGCGTCCTTCGGCCAGAGCCGCCGCCACGGCGGGCTTCCCTTCTCCCAGGCAGATCCGCTGCGCATGGACGTGCGGATGGACGGTTTCCGAGGAACTGTGCGCCGGCCGGGGATCGACGGCCACGATACGATACGGCTCCGGCTCTTCCAGACGACGGAGATCCAACCGAATCTCAAACGGACCGAGATCAATGCCTTCCAGCGAAATCGGCTCGGTCGTGACGAACAGTTCGTAGTCCTCCTCGACGACCGCACCGAACTCCGCTTCCGCCGCTGCGAGTTCGGCGTACAGTTCGGCGGCTCCGGGGAGGCGAGGGACTTGCGGCAGCAGGAAGCTTCCGCGCAGAACCCGCAAATTGCTCAACAGGTGCTCCAGCTCACGCTGCAGCGTCTCGTGTTCCCGCATCCGCGCATACCGCCAGCCGCGACGTGCGGCTTTGTCGCGGCGACGAATTCCCGCGACCAGTTCGCTCCAAGCGTCCCAGTGGAGCGGATCGCCGAACAAGGGCGCTCGGCGCCGGGCGTAGGCCGCCTCGAGGCGGACGGCGGTCCGCCAGAGCAAAGGTTTCCAAGGCATGGTGGGCTCCGATTGCAAGGCAGGCGGGCGGCAACGGCGACCGCCGAGGTCGCCGCGCCGCTCGCCCTGATACCTACGCCACGCCGCGCGCGCCTTCGATTTTCAGCGGCGTGATCGAGATTCTCGCCCCTTCGTGCAGCACCTGATGGATCGTCGTCGGCAAGCGATCGACGCGGATCAGGTAGTTTTTGGGATCGCCGCCGACCTGCTCCAGGAACAGCATGCCGACGGTGGTTCCCTCGGCGATCTCCAACGGCGCGGCAAAGCCGCCGCCGGTGGCGTTGATGAACAAAACCTTCATGTGCGTTACTCTCCAATAAGAATGAAATCAAAACGGGCGACCGGCGGAGATCAGTCCGCACGGCGAAAGCGACTGTGATAGAGATCGAAAACGACGTCCCCCTGCACGCCGCAGAGCAACCGACGGGGTTCGGTGCCGGCAAGGACTTGTCGTTTAGGTACTCCGGCGACGTCGGCGTACACCGCCACGATCGGCAGCCGGCCGGCCACCGCGGTTTCCAAACGTACGAGGCGCTGCCCGTCGACGTCGTGCGTCGGCACGTCCGCCGCCGGCGTGTTCACGCGGCACCACCACTGCGGCCAGCGCAGGAGATTGCGACGGGGAAAGTGCGGATGGCGATTCACACGCTCGAGATGTTGCTCCCAGCTCAGAGCCAATTCACAGAGCGGCCCGTCGCGCGGGTCGAGCCGCCCGCCGCATGCGCCGGCGGGGGCCAAACGCACGTTCTTGTCGAACAGGCTCGATTCCGCGCCGCCGATTAGCAGGTGCTCGGCATTTAAGCGGGCTCGGCAGCCGACGAGCCGCGTGGCTAGGCGGTCCTCCTCGTCCCGTTCGTCAAACAGGGCTACGAACGACAGCTTGTCGAGCGGAACCAGCGAACCGCGAACGTTGCCGGAGATGCGGTGGCCCACTAAAGCGAAAGGCCGCACGCCCCGACGTTCCGCCAGGTCCGTCCGACCGGCGACCTGCCGCCGCCAGCGTTGGAGCGTCGCGGAGATCTGGGAGTTCGCAGCGTTCGTATCCGATTTGCACGCGCGGAATGCGCACAGAGTTGCAGTCATAGAATCCTCCTCAGGATGAAAAAAGGGGCCGCCGCGAATGTCGGCGGCATGACCGGCGCCGGAAAAATCGCGCGAGAACTAACGGCGATCGGCAGAGCGGCGATAATCCGCGGATGCGAAAAGAGATCCGGTGCGGGTACTTGCGAATGGGTTCGCAAGAGGCGAGTGTGATCGGCCGTGCTACGACGCAGATTCTTTCTCGGCTCCCAACGACTCGGGCGAACCGACGGGGCGCCGTAGCTTGTCGGCGACGCGCGCGGCAACGAGCAAGAGAACGCGATGGAGCGTAGAACCGGGGCGAATCGGCCCGGCTCGCTCCGTCGGCGGGATTGGTGGAGTTTTTCTCGAAGACATGGGTTAACACGTGGCCGAACGCTTGACGTCGGCGCAAAAAAGAACCCCGGCGACGGGCCGGGGCTCATAAAGGTAATGAAGAAACGTAGATCAAGACGCGCCTAAACCGGCGGTCGTGCATAGCCGTCGAGCGGCGTGAAGCGGTACTTGGCGTTCCGGTGCCGCCGGAGTTTCGGCAGGTCGGTCGGCGGCTCCAGCACCGTGACCCACGGCGACGAGAGCCCCAAGTCGGTCATCCGCTCCTGCAGGTTCAACGCGTTTTGCACGGCGGTCGCCGTCGGACGCTCGATGGTGGTTGCGGCGATCCTAGCGGCGATCGCCTTCGGCGCCAGTTCGGACGCCTGCCACCGCACGGCATCCGTGCGGATGCGTTCCCGCTGCGGAGCATCGAACAGGTCGAACGTCGCTTCACGCCGCAACAAACCGTCCAGCCCCGGCACGAGCCGCGCATCGGGGACGATTCCGTCGAGCGTCAGTCGGACGTACGCCCGCGGCAGCAAGCCGCCGCCGTCGCACAACCGCACTAAGTAGACGAAGACGTCAGGGCACAACTTGCGCAGCAAATCGCCGAACTCCGGCGAATCGTGGGCGGCACCGACGAATTCTTCTTCGAGCATCTGACGCAGCACAATGGTCGACTCCGGAACCTGGAGCCGCTCTTGCCCGAGGCGTTCCAGCGCCCGCCGTTGGAGCCGGACCTTCCGCTCGTCCGCGTCGATCTCCTGCAGCTTAGCCTCGAACATCGGTTGTACGCCGAACTTATCGATCGCTTCGACGAACCGCTCGCGACGTTTGGCGAGTTCGAGTTCGTCCTGTTGGAGCCGTTCCCATCGCCGGGCGACCTCGCCCCGGTCGCTACTGCCGGACTGCTCGATCAACTCGCGGTATTGACTATCGAAACCGTCGAGACCGTAGAGTTCCGCTTTAATGACGTCGACCAAGCGACCGGTGAACAAGGCCCCGTCGTAACCGACCGAGTTCCAGCACTGCCAGTGCCGCGCATTGCTGCACATCAGATTCTCCGTCACGCCATTGCCGCCCCACACGTGATGGTAGCCGCAGTACCAGCAGCGACCGTGTTGCCCCGGAAAGCGAGTTCGCTTCCGCGGTACGCGCGTGAGCGGGTCCACGCCGTGGACGGAAGCTCGCTTGTATCGGTAGTTCCGGTCCTTGAGCAGTTGCTGCAAGTCGTCGTGCTCGTCCGCGTCGAAGTAGGCCAAGTGCGGGCAGGCGTAGTTCAGGGGACCTTTCGGATTGAGCACCGACTTCCGCACTCCCGATTCGTGAAACTTGACGGAATGCCGCCGTTTACGTACCGCTTGACCTTTGAGCAACGGGTTGCCGTAGAATCGGCGCACCATCGCCCCGTCCCAGGTTTTCCGCCGGCAGTACGGACCGACGGCGACGCCGCGAGCGTTCAGCATGTCGGCGACCGCCGTGCAGTTCTGCGTTTCGCGGAGGAGCTTGGCACCGTCGTAGATCCACGGGTCCGCTTGCGGGTTCGAGCGGACGTCGAACCGCGGGTCTTTGAGCCAGTCGTTGAACGACTTCACTCCTTGGGGAACGACGTATCCGGCAATCGGCCGCGACATCGCCCCGCCGTGCTTCACGAAGCGGTTCGCCAGCTTGTGTTTGAGCCTTCGGGAAGTGTGCTCCTGATGGGCTACGTGGTCCGCGCAGGCCTTGATGGCATCGGCTTCCCACGTTTCGTTCGCCGTGTCGATGTTGTCGTTCGGCACGATCACGCGCGTGCCGTGATCGACGGCGATGCCCAGCAGCCGCACAGCTTCGACGCCGCGCACCAGCCGGCCCAGATCTTCCCACACGAAGACGTCGAGGTACCGTTTTCGGAATTCCGCCTCGATGTCCGTCAATTCCGGCCGGTCCAGGCGTTCCCCTTTCCCTTTCGTGGCAATGATCAGGTATTCGATCGGACCGGCCGAATACATCTCCGTGACGACTTCTTTATTGTGGTCCGTCTGATCTTCGAGGCTCTCTTCTTTCTGACTAGCGCAGCCACTGATCCGGGCGCCGAGCCCGGCCATGAGGGTATGGCCGTTGCGCGGCGAAACATTACGATCGGAAACACGAGACATGAACATTACCTCCGAGGAGGTAACGCCAAGACGGCAAGCGATTGACGCAGTGCGTCAATCGGACTGATAATCGCTGAACATTCCTGAGCTCAGGTGATCGCTCCGCCGCGATCCGAAAGGCTGGTCACGGCGGGGCTTAACGCTCGAAGTGCGGTAATTGTCGCGGGTTGCGGATGAGCGCGCGGCGAAGTTTATCCCCGCCGTCTGTCGATCGTCGCAACAATCCGGACGGCGGGGATAAACCCCGCAGCTCGCCAACTTTTGTACTCACTCCGATAGGAAAGCGTCATGCCGATCTTAAACTTGATTGCGAGAGTGATCTGTTTCTTCGGACTTCTGATTTCCTTCGCGCCTGCCGCGGAGAACTCCGAGTCCGCGCGTGCGATGCTCGCCTTTCCCGGCGCGGAAGGATTCGGTCGCCACAGTCTCGGCGGGCGCGGCGGCAAGGTGTACTTCGTCACGACGCTCGCCGACTACAACCCGAAGGCGAAGAAGAACACGCCGATCGAAGGCAGCTTGCGGCATGGGCTGTCGCTCGCCGGCCCGCGGACGATCGTCTTTCGCACGTCGGGCGTGATCGAACTGCTGGCCCCGCTAAAGATCGCGGAACCGCGCGTGACCATCGCCGGCCAAACGGCGCCGGGGGACGGCATTTGCATTACCAACTTCGGCACGCAAATCGAAGCCGACGACGTGGTGGTGCGGCACGTGCGCTTCCGGCCGGGAGATTCCGTCGGCAAGGAAATGGACGCGCTGGCCGTGTATCAATGTCGCCATGTGATTCTCGATCACTGCTCGGCCTCTTGGAGCATCGATGAAACGCTGTCGGTCACCGGAGAAGGATGCGGCGACGTGACCGTGCAGTGGTGCTTCATCACGGAAAGCCTGGACCAAAGCGTGCACGCCAAGGGAACACACGGCTACGGTTCGCTCATTCGGACCGACGGCGGCGTGACCTACCATCACAACCTTTATGCGCACCATCGGACGCGCTGCCCGCGGCCCGGCACCTACGGCAAGCCGCCGGGCTTGCTCTTGGACTTTCGCAACAACGTCGTCTACGACTGGATTAGCCCGGCCGGTTACTCGGCCGAAGACCCGGCGCGGATCAACTACGTGGGGAACTACTTGAAGCCGGGCCCGTCGACGACGGACCGCGTTTACATGTTTGACATCGGCGGCGCGGCGACGCAGATGTTCGCCGCCGGCAACAAGCTGGACTACGCAAAACTGCGCGGGCCCGACGATTGGGACTGGATCGAGCACGCCGAGCGTGCCAGTAAACTTTCCGAGGCGTTGGCCTCCGCGCCCGTGACGACGGACTCGGCCGAACAGGCGCGCGATCGAGTGTTGGCGGGGGGAGGCGCGACGCGACCACGGCGCGATGCGATCGACTTGCGCATCGTCGGCGAGGTGCGGAGCGGCGGCGGTAAGGTGATCAATTCGCCGAAAGACGTTGGCGGCCTGCCGAGCTTCACCGCGACGGAAGTGCCTGCGGACGCCGACTCCGACGGTCTGCCCGATGCGTGGGAAGCGGAGCATGGATTGAACGCGAGCGATGCCGCGGACCAAGCGCTCGATGCCGACGGCGACGGCTACACCAACCTCGAAGAGTGGCTCAACGCGACCGATCCCCGCCGTGCGGAGGCTGCGAACGGTTCTTAGGTCGACGAGCGACGGCGATAGAAACGCCGGCACCCTGCGGGCAATTAATCATTCGCCATCCGGCCTCGTTTGCCGGTCTTTCCTTGACACTCGGCCGGCCTGGTTTCACAATCGAGCTGTTGAACGTCTTCCCAGTTTCTCTCGCTTCCGGCATTTATGATGCGCGACCTCACCCGACTTGGCTCCGAACCTCTCTCGCGACGGGGCGCTTTGGCGTCGTTGGCGGCCGCCGGTTTGAGCAGTTTTGTCGCCGGATGCGGCGTGAGCGAATACGAAACACGGATGGACGAGACAATCAAGAATCTCGCGTTAGAGAACCGGTTCGTGAATTTGCTCCCGGAAGCGACGCCGCTGAACAGCCAAACGTCGACCGTCGGCGTGGTCGCGACGATTCGCTTGCCGAAAATGATCGGACGGAACGGCAACGCCCAGCCGCTTCTGATCGAGGAAGGGGCCGCCAAACCGGAAAAGGCCGACGAACAGATGCCGATCGAGCGCTTGATGCCTCCCGGGCCGTTGCCGACCATTCCCGGTTTTCAGGTTTGCGTCGAGGCGCCGGCTCCGTCGACCGTCGGCCTGCGAACCTGCTACTTCTATGCGGGCATCGAACGGGCCGACGCCGCGACGGCGAAAGCGACGCGCGACGCGCTGCTCACCAAACTCAAGGCGGACCTCACGGCCAAGGTGATGGCGGAAATCGCCAATAGCAGCGCTTGGGTCGATGTCCAAGTGACGTCGCCGGCGCCCGGCGCGCCTAAGCGAACGTTCAAGCAATTGGACGTCACCTGCCAGCAGCTGTTCGAAGTTCGCGGAAACGCCGCCAGTACGACGGCCGGCACGTTCCGCCTGCTGGCGTACGAAACGCTCGGACACCAAATTTTTCTCGGCTGGCGCGTGCCGCAGCTGGCCCTGGAATATCAAAAGTTTATGGACTCGACGGACTCGGCCGCCGGTACTCTTACGGTCGTCGCGGGCAAACCGGTGGTTGCCCCGGCGGCGACGGCGACCGCCTCGTAACGGACGCGGCGCCGCACAGGTTGCGGTCCCGCTCCACGGAAGGAGCTTGATGATGTTAGTTGCGTTGCCTTCTCAAACCGCTCGGCGCGTTCTCGCCGGCATGCTGCTCGCGGTGAGCTGTTCGCTCGTCGACGTCGCCCCGCGGGGCCTTCCGCGCGCGGCGGGCGCTGAAGAAGCGAAGCCTACGACCGACGAGAAAAAGTCGGCGGATAAAAACGCCGGCCAAGCGGATCTCGATCGCGCGCTGGAAGCTCGTATCGACGCCAAGACGATTGGCGATCTCGACGAAATTCTTAAGCTGTGCCGCGCCGCGCTCGACAAGGGGCTCGACGAAGAAAACACGAAGTTCGCCAAGAAGCTGCAGGCCTCGACGCATTACCAGCGCGGCGAAGCGCTGGCCAAGCAAGTGCTTGAGCCGCAAGGTCCGAACATGCAAGCGGCCCAGCTGCGCGATAGTGCCGTCGGCGATTTGAGCGAAGCGCTCGCCGCCGATCCGGATATTGCGGAAGCCTACGTCCTCATCGCGCGGCTGCAAGTTTTGCCGGGGGGCGACGTCAAACAGGCCCGCACCATGCTCGAGAAGGCGCTCACGCTCAAGAACGTCGATCCGCCGACCCGGGCCAATGCGTTGCTCATGCACAGCGCCTTTCGCACCAAGCCGGAAGACCGACTGAAAGACCTCGACGAGGCGGTGCAGCTCGACCCGGGCGATCCGCAGCCGCTGCGCCTGCGCGCGGCGACGAAGCTCGGCATGGACAAGCCTGCCGAAGCGGTCGCCGATTTCGATGCGGCCTTGAAGCTGGAGCCCGACCACGCCGCCACGCACGAAGCCCGCGGCCTGGCGCTCGCGGCGCAGAAGAAGTGGGACGAAGCCAAGCAAAGCCTCTCGAAGGCCGCGGCGCTCGTGCCGCGTTCGCCGGCCGCCGTGTTGCAACGGGGACGCGTCAATCTCTTGGCGGGCGATGCGAAGGCGGCCCTGGCCGACGCCGAAACGGCCCTCAAGCTTCACCCCGAAATGCCCGAAGGTTTGCTGCTCCGCAGCCAAGCGCGGCAGCTCACCGGCGACAAGCGCGGAGCACTGGACGACGTCGACTTGCTGCTCGAACGCTTCCCCAAGGCGCCGATGGCCTTGCGCGCTCGCATCGCCTATCTCATCGACGACGATCGCGCGGCGGACGCCTTGCGCGACTTGGAACGTTTGCAAGAGCTCGAACCGGCGGATACCAATATCGCGTTGCAAATGGCCGTGGTGCATCACAGCCAGAAGAACCACGCCGAAACGATCGCCATCACCGACAAACTCTTAAAGACCGATCCCGCGAATTGGCGCGCGTTGCGACTTCGCGGCGACGCCTACTTGAGCCAAGGGAATCAAGCTTCGGCGATTAAGGATTACGACGCCGCGCTGAAGGTCGAGCCGAAAGACTCCGGCCTGCTCAACAATCTCGCTTGGGTGCTGGCGACTTCGCCCGACGACGAACTTCGCGACGCGAAGCGAGCGCGCGAGCTCGCCGAACGCGCCTGCGAAGCCACGCAATATAAGTTGCCGCACATCCTGAGCACGCTCGGAGCCGCTTACGCCGAAGCCGGCGACTTCGACGGCGCGAAGAAATGGCTCCTCAAGGCGCTCGACCTCGCCGAAGACGACGACGCCCAGAAAGACCATCTCCGCAAGGAGCTGGCCAGCTACGAGAAGCGCGAGCCGTGGCGCGAGGTGCAAACTCCGGACGACGACAAGAAGCCCGACGACAAATCGAAAGACAAGCAGTCGAAGGAATAGTCGTCGCGCAACGCTTAGTTAGCGCCGTTCGACTCGCCCGCCGCCGCTGCAAATTTATCGGCCCAGGCTACGAGATCTTCCGCACCTTTGCGCAAGCAGAAGTCGCCGAAGGTCTCGTCGGCGGCCCGTTCGTGCTTGAAGTAGTGGAAGAGCGGCATCAGCGTCGGCACCAAGACTTCTTCCGGCACCGAATCTTTGAAGATGAAGTTCAAGCGGTCGCCGAGCAGCCGGCCGCCGACAAACACCGTGTACTTGCCTGCCGATTTGCCGACCAAGCCGATGTCGCTGTTGTAGGGGCGAGCGCAGCCGTTGGGGCAACCGGTCATGCGCACGGTGAACGCTTCGCGCGCCAGGCCGATCTTGGCGAGTTCCTGTTCCAGCTGATCGATCACGCCCGGCAAGGCCCGTTCCGCTTCGGTGATCGATAGTCCGCACGTCGGCCAAGCGACGCACGCCATGCTCCAGCGGCGCACCGTGGAGATTTCGTGCGAGAGCTTGATGCCGTGCTCGCGCAGAATTTGCTCGAGCGTGCCCCGGTCGTCGGGCGAGAGATCGCAAAACAAAATGCTTTGGTGCGCCGTCAGGCGCAGGCTCGGCTTCAGTTCGCGGCAAATCTTGTACAGGGCCGACTTCAAACGGAAGTCGCCTTCGTCTTTGATCCGGCCGTTCTCGACGTTCAAGCCGTAGAACCAGCGGCCGTCTCCTTGCTCGTGCCAGCCGAGGTGGTCGTCGAAGCCCCACACGTCGTCGGCATGCGGCTCGGGGAGCGCTTCGCCGTAGTATTCTTCCACCTTAGCTTTGAACCACGCCAAGCCCCGGTCGTGCAGCAGGTACTTGAGGCGCGCTCGCTTGCGGTCTTCGCGATTGCCGAAATCACGCTGCACCTTCACCACCGCTTCCGCCACGCCGATCGCTTGATCGGCCCGTACGTAGCAGAGCCGCTTCGCCACGGCTGGAAACGTCTTCTTGGCGCTCGGCGTCACGCCGAAGCCGCCGCCGACGAGCACGTTGTACCCGACGACGTTGAAGTTCTCGCAGATCGCCATCAAGCTCAAGTCGTTGGCGTACATGTCGACGCAATTATCGCCCGGCAGGCCGATCGCCATCTTAAACTTGCGCGGCAAGTAGGTGCTGCCGTAGATCGGCTCGACGCCGTCGCCGTTGTGTTCGGCAAGCGCGGCGGTCGGCGCCTTATAGGTCGTGTCCGTTTCGGCGTCGTCCCCTTGCAGGCAGGTTTGTTCGCCGCTGCACGTATCCTTCAGCCAGATTTCGTAGTAGGCCTTGGTCTTCGGCTTGAAGTGCTCGGCCAGGTCGTCCGCCATCTTCTGCAGTTGCTCATGCACCGGGTCAAAGTGGTGCGGCGCCGGGCAGCACATCACGTTGCGGTTCACGTCGCCGCAGGCCGCGAGCGTCGTGAGCTTAATGTCGTTGATCCGGCGGATGCATTCCTTCAGCGTCGTCTTCGGAATGCCGTGGTGCTGCAACCCTTGCCGCGTGGTGATGCGCAGCGTGGCGTTGCCGAGCTCGTCGCAAATGGCGAGTTCGGCGAGCATCTGCTCGCTCGTCATCTTGCCGCCGGGCACGCGCGTGCGCACCATGAAGATGAACGACTTCTCCGCTTTGCCGCCCCCTCCCGCGGCGCGGGCCGCGGCCCGCGCATCGCGATCGTCTTGCTGGTACGTGCCGTGCGTCTTCAGCAGCGCTTCGCTGGCCTTGCCGAAATGGTCGTTGCCGTCGGCGAGTTCTTCGCCAATCGTGCCGCGCAAATAGCGGCTCGTGACCTTTGCTTCTTCGACCGGATTGAGCTTTACGTTTTCGTCGGTGGTGGCCATGGCTTGGGCGTGCGAAAAAAAGTGTCGGGAGATCGGGCGCAGGAAGGGAACGTACGACAATCGAGCGTCGCCGTCAGGAGCGAAATCAGCGCGCAGAGTAACGACTGCAATTAATGACGACTATGTTTACCGTTATTGTCGTCATTTATAGGCGTGCGTCAACTGAGTATACCCATCCGTGCGGCAAAGTCGCCATAGCTTTCCTCGCTTGCGGGCTTTCGCACGCCGCGCCCTCTCGTGCTACCGTCGCCTAAATGCCTGAAAACCGCCCCCCCAACCCGCTCCAGCGCCTGGCCGTGTGGCTCGCCGTCGGCTTCGGCAGCGGCTGGGCCCCCAAAGCCCCCGGGACATTTGGGTCGCTCGTCGGCGTCGGCGTGGCTTGGCTCGTCGCCCAAATCCCGCAAGTGGGCTCGATCCCGCAGGGAGGGCTCCAGGCGGCCGTGGTGCTGGGCCTGTGCATCGTCGGCATTCCCCTTATCAACGCCGCCTTGCCGCACCTCGGCCGCGGCAAAGATCCCGGCTGCGTCGTATGGGACGAAATCGCGGCGCTCCCGATCACGTTTTTCCTGCTGCCGATGACGAACTGGCTCGTCGTTTTGGCCGGCTTCGCACTGTTCCGCTTCTTCGACATTTCCAAACTTCCCCCGGCCCGACAACTCGAGCGACTTCCGGGCGGTTTGGGGGTCATGGCCGACGATTGGGCCGCGGCGGTCTATTCCCATCTCGCCCTGCGTGCGCTACTCTGGTTGGTTCCCTCTCTGTAAGCCCTCGCCCGCATCCAACGCCCACTGGGAGCCCTCGCCCACTGGGAGAGGGTGCCGCGCAAGCGGCGGGTGAGGGTCGCGCTGCCCTCCGTTTGATGTTGGTGGCAGGTCCAGCGTAGCGCTATGTCACCCTCATCCGGCCTTACGGCCACCTTCTCCCGCAGGGAGAAGAAAATGAACTCGGCTCCCAGTGGGAGAAGGGTTTTGTCACCTTGCTCGAAAAAAGACTCTGCATGACCTCGGACGAAGAAACCACTCCCGCGGAAGCCGTAGACGCACCGGCACCTGAAACTGCCGCCGCCGCGCCCGATCCCTATCCCGGCGATACGCTGGCCGCCGCGCTCGCGCGTCATCAGATCGAACTGCCGCCGGAGCAGTTCACGGAGCTAGCCTCCTACTGCGCGCTCTTGTGGGAGTGGAACGAGAAGATGAACCTCACGCGGCACACGACGTTCGAAAAGTTCGTGGCCCGCGACGTCGTCGACGCCCAAGCCCTGCAACCGTTCATCGGCTTCGGCGATCGCGTGATCGACGTCGGCACCGGCGGCGGCGTGCCGGGCGTCATTCTCAAAATCATTCGGCCCGACTTGGACATGATCCTCACCGACACCGTCGGCAAGAAGGCCCGCGCCGTCGAAGATATCGTCCAGCGCATTCCGCTGAAGGCCAAGGTGCATCACGGTCGGGCCGAAGACATGCTCTCCACGCGCAAGGCCGAGACGCTCGTCTGTCGGGCCGTCGCGCCGCTCGACAAGCTCTGCACTTGGTTCGCGCCGTTGCAACACGCGTTCGACCGACTGCTCGTCATCAAAGGGCCGGGCTGGATCGAAGAGCGCCACGAAGCGGCGCAAAAGCGCGTGCTGAAGAAGTGGCAACTTCGCAAACTCGACGAATGGCCGCTCCCCGGCACAGAGAGCCAAAGCGTACTGTTGGAACTGAAGCGGCACGTGTAAGGCAACACGGGAAGGCGAGCCGGGAGCGTGAGCGACCGGAGTCCTTAGACGGCGCCATCGCACATCGGCCCTACATGTGCAATCGAGAGATAACGTGAACGACGAACAGAATCCTCCGCCGGTTCGTCCGGTCATCGATCACATTGCTTTGCAGACGGCGAACTTCGACGCGGCCGTCGATTTTTACACGCGCATCCTCGGCGCCGAATTGTTGGAGCGCCGACCTTTCAAGCGCCGCCAAATGGCGTGGCTCCGGCTCGGGGAGATCAAGCTGGAATTGTTCAGCGCGCGCGACGGCGAAGCGCTTGCCGAATGGTCCGACTTCACGAGCGGCCCCGTGCATTTAGCGCTGCGCGTGCCGAACTTAGCAGAGTTCCTCCAACACGCGCTCGCAAGCGGGGCGCAGTTTCACCCTTCGCACCCGGGCCTCTTCACGCCCCCCGTGGCCGGAGCACGACCGATCGCCTACTTGCTCGGTCCCGACGGCGAAGAAGTCGAAATCCGCGACGAATAGCCGCCGGCGACGCTCATTTGTTTTACGCGATCTTCGTTCGGTGTGCGACATTCGTTAGCCGCGATGCGCAGCAGAGCGCGCTGCTGACACAGAGTTCGCGCCAAGACGCAGAGACGCCAAGAACGCAGATGAAGAAAGGGAGATAAGGGGGATGAGAAGGGGATTGGGGAGATGAAATAATGTAGTCGGCACACTCCGTGTGCCGTCGCCCGTCGCGGCTCGTCGGCTTTTGCTACTCTGTTCGGCGTCGACAAGAATAGCCGAAACCGTTCTTGATGGATCGCCCGACGGCACACGGAGTGTGCCTACTACATTCCGAGGTCCCCTCGCTTGCGAGAGCGCGGCTCGTGTCCGTTGAACGGCATTCCAAGGAGATCCACGCCCATGAATCGCCTCGTCGTCTGGTTTGCATGTTCGTTGCTCTCCGTCACCGGCATTGCTTCTGCCGCGGAGCCCACGGCAATCGGCGCCTCGGGTCACGTCGGCTGCCTGGCGAATCCGCGCCAGGTCGACCGGCTCGAAATCTCCGCGCCGGGCGTTTACGAAAACTACCGCCTCGACGGCGGCGGTCAAGGCGGCAACCTCGTCAAGATCACGGCCGACGACGTCACGCTCCGCAATTGCGAGATCTTCGGCGGCACGCTCAACGCCGTCGGCGTTTTCGGCACGCGTGTGCTCATCGAGAACTGCCGCATCCATCACATGCTCGCCGGTTCCTTCGCCGAGCAAAAAGATGCACACGGCATCGCCGGCCGCTGGGGAGACGTGACGATTCGCAATTGCGACATCGGTTACACCTCCGGCGATTCCGTGCAATTCGATCCCGACCGTCGCTCGCGCGGCGCGGTGACGATTGAGCGTTGCACATTTTGGACGGCGCCGCTCCCTGCCGATGCCGCCGGCTTTCGCCGCGGAGAACGCCCCGGCGAGAACGCGGTCGACACGAAGACCATGCCCGACGGCGACCGCTGCCGCCTGACCATTCGGGATTGCTACTTCCACGGCTGGAATCAACCGGCGCAAATCGACAACGTCGCCGCGCTGAACATCAAAGAACAGGTCGACGCCGTGGTCGAGCGCTGCGTGTTCCGCGATTGCGAGAATGCGCTGCGCGTCCGCGGCCCGGGCTCACGCGGCGGAGCCAAGGTCACGATTCAAGACTGCGCGATCTACCAATCGCAGGTCGGCGTCCGGATCGAAGACCAGATCGTCGATCTGAAGATCACGCGGCTCTTGTTCGGGCCCGACGTGACGAAGAAGTACCGCGAAGCCGGCGGCGGAGCAGGGGCCGGCTACGAAAATAAAGAAGAAGCGAAAGCGCCGCCGCTGGAAACAGTGCTCCAAAACGGCTTCCCGAAGCCGTAACGACAGATTTCTGCAATCGAAGTCCGTTAGCCGCGTTGCGCAGCAGAGCGTTCCTGAGAAACAGAGTTCGCGCCAAGACGCAGAGACGCAGAAAGGGAGATGAGGGAGATACGGAGGAGATATCGGGGATGAAATACAAAAGGGATTTGCTATCACCCACTAGCTCCGACTAACAGCACGCGGAGGGGGCCTAGAACATTCCGCCCGTTAGCGATCAGCGTCTTCCGCCGTCGAGCTTGTGCTCTCGTGTATGACTGCGATGTCGGGACGGAGCCGCTTGAGTTCCTTGACTCCCGCCTCTGTCAGACGGGTGTTGCAGCAAGTTATGGCTTGCAGGTTGGGAATCGCCGCTAGGTGCGCGACGGCCCCGTCCGCGATCGCCGTGTCGTCGATCTCGAGCACTTGGAGTTTTGTCGCCGCGTGCAAGTAAATGAGATCGCCGTCGCACAACGGCGTTTGCGGAACGTCCAACATGGTGAGGTCCGGCACAGTTGCCACGCGTGCCAAACTGCGGCCTGTGATCCGCGTGCCGCGGAGATCGATGTAATTCACGGAGCCCAAGCGCGCCAGATCGGGCAGTGTTTCGTCGTCAACTAGCGGACCGGATTGTGAGAAGTCGACCCGCGCAACGGGATAGCGCGAAAGGCGGTACGCTTCCCACCACGAACTTTGGGGACCATAGCCGGGCACTAAACTACACGAGCACGGCGAGGGAAAGCTAACATAGCCGTGCAAAGCGACGACTCGATTCGCGGTGTAGAGCGCCGTACACCGATAGCACTGCCAGGCGACATAGATTCCGACGATCGCGATCGATAGAAAGAGAATGAAGAGAATACGACGAGACGCCGTTGTCCACGGCTCCGTTGCTGAAAGCTTTATGACTTGGTCGTCGGAAGTCGACATGGAATCGCTCCGCGCTCGAATTCGTTCTCACGAGTAATCGTGGTATGGCGCAAGAGTTATTCCATCCGTCCGTCCCCCAATCTCCATATCCCCTTCTCATCCCCCTTATCTCCCTTTCATCTTTGGAGAAGATCGGCGCGCGAGATTGCTCCCGGAGGCAAGCTCCGGGTCTAAATGAGGCTGCTCACCCCTGACCCCTTGCCCCTCACCCCTTCCTAACTCGTCGGCATGCCGAGCTGGCGCATCTTGCGATACAAGTTCGAGCGGTGGAGGCCCAAGCGTTCGGCGGCTTCGCTCATGTTGTCGCCGGAGCGTTGGATGGCGCGGAGGATGTACGCCTTTTGAAACTCGTCGGTCGCTTCGGCCAGCGGCAAGTTATCCGGCACCGCGGCCGGCGCTTCCGTGCCGCTGGCGAGGATGAACGTCAGGTCTTCGGCCTCGATCTTGTCGCCGGGGCAGAGGTACGCGAGGCGTTCCATCGCGTTGCGCAGTTCGCGAATGTTGCCGGGCCAAGCGTGCGTTTCCAAGCGCTTGCGCGCGGCCGGCGCGAGCGCCGGCACTTTGCGACGCGCCTTACGGGCAAAGTCGCTCAAGAAATGCTCGGCCAGCAAAGTGATATCGCCGGGCCGATCGCGGAGCGGCGGCAAGTGGATCGACACCACGTTCAAGCGGAAGAACAAATCTTGGCGGAAGCGCTTCTCGCGCACCATGTCGGCCAAGCTTTGATTCGTGGCGGCGATCACGCGGGCATCGGTGTGGATGGTTTTGGAACCGCCGACCCGAACGACCACCTTTTCTTCGAGCACGCGCAACAACTTCGCCTGCCCGCCGAGACTCAGGTCGCCGATCTCGTCGAGAAAGAGCGTGCCGCCGGAGGCGAGCTCGAACTTGCCGGGCCGCGATTCGTGGGCATCGGTGAACGCCCCTTTCTCGTGGCCGAAGAGTTCGCTTTCTAAGAGCGTTTCCGTGAGCGCGGCGCAGTTCACCGCGATGAACGGTTGATCGCGACGGGCGCTGAGGTAATGAATGGTGCGGGCCACGACTTCCTTGCCGGTGCCGTTTTCGCCGAGGATCAAGACGGCGAGATCCGTGTCGGCGACGCGGCGCGTGGTCGAACGGAGCGCTTCGATCGCCGGCGAATCGCCGATCAGCCGCACGCCCGAGGCGGCTTCCTCCGTGAGTTGGCGGCGCGATTGCAAGAGCCGTTCGCGCTCTTGCGTATTCTCCAGAGCGGTGGCGGCATGCGCGGCGAGTTCGACGAGCCCTTGTTCGTCGTCGTCGGTAAAGTCTCCTTCGCGCTTGTTGAGCACTTCGAAGACGCCGAGCATTTCGCCGCGGCGCGAGACGAGCGGCACGCAGAGCAGGGTGCGCGTGCGGTAGCCGAGCTTTTGATCGATCTCGCGGGCGATCTCTTCCTGACCGTAACGCGCGTCGACACGTTGCGGCGTGCGCGTGCGGAGCGTTTTGCCGACGAGGCCGAGATCGTCGGGGATGCGGAGTTCGTTTCCTTCGACGCCGAGCGCCGGCCGGCCGATGAGCTGATGGTTCGGTCGATCCCAGAGGAAGATGCTGGCCCGATCGGCGGTGAGCATCTTGGTGGCGGCTTCGGCCATCTGCACCAACAGCGGCTCCATCTCTTGCGTTTGGTTCCAACGGCCGGAGATTTCCAAGAGCGCCGCGAGGCGCTCGTTGCTGCGGCGCTGCTTTTCGCCTGCGCGGACCGAGGCGAGACCCTGCGCGAAGTGGGCGCGGACCAACTCCACGGCCTCTTGCATGCGCACCAGCGCGGCGGCGTCGGGCGTGTGGAGGGCGAGGAGCTCGCCGGGCGCGGTGCGGCGATCGATGGGAAGCGCGAGCCAGCCCCCCGAGGCGGCGGCCGTTTCGCGGTCGAGCACGTCGGCGAGGTGGGCCGTGGGAAGGGCCGAGCTATTCGAGGCGGCCGAGGTGCCCCAGGCTCCTACAACCGACCAGCGGCCGTCGACATTGCGGACCACGGCGACGTAGTCGGCCCCGGTGGCCGACGCCAAACGCGACAGGGCCACATTGAGGAAACTTGCCGTCGAATCGGCGTGTTCGACGGCCGAACGGAGTAAATCTTGCGACAATTGGCTCGCAACTGCCGACTCTTTCGAAACGGCCATCGACTCACCTGACTCTCTTAGACTTCGCGACTGTTATAAAACAGTCTTATTGACTACACGTAAGTGTATCATACGGATTCCGGGAGGCAAGGGTTCGACCTTCGGCGGGGGAACGCTGTCCTTGAAGCGGGATCGTGCGTAAACGGTTACAATCCCACCTTTTCCCGCGTCTGACCCGTCTCCACGTCTGAATTGTGCCGACCTTATGACCCAGCGTCGCATTCTCGTTACCGCCGCCCTGCCGTATGCCAACGGCCATATCCACATCGGCCACTTGGTCGAATATATCCAAACCGACATTTGGGTCCGGTACCAGAAACTGGCCGGGAACCGGTGCGTGTTTGTATGTGCCGACGATACGCACGGCACGGCGATCATGCTGCGAGCGCGGCAAGAGAAGCGGAGCGAAACGGCGCTGATCGCCGATATGCGGCAGGCGCACGTGGACGATTTCGCCGGCTTCGGGATCGAGTTCGACAACTACGGCAGCACCCACTGCGACGAGAACCGCGCGCTCTGCGGAGAATTCTGGGGGGCCATCCGCAAGGCCGGGCTCGTAAGCGAGCGCGAAGTTGAACAACTGTACGACCCCGTGGAAAAGACGTTCCTCGCCGACCGGTTTGTGAAAGGGAAGTGCCCCAAGTGCGGGACGCCGGATCAATACGGCGACAACTGCGAGAAGTGCTTCTCGACATACAATGCAACGGATCTCATCGACCCGTACAGCGTGTTCAGCGGCACGAAGCCGGAACTGCGCCCGGCGATGCACTGGTTTATTCGCACGGAAGACGAACACGCGTTTATTGAGCAGTGGACGCAGACCGGCGATCATTTGCATTCGGACGTCGCCAACTGGTTGGCGTCGGCGTTTTTGGTCGACGAATTGCACGATTGGGACGTCTCACGGCCGGCTAAGTACTTTGGTTTTGAAATCCCCGACGCGCCGGGGAACTACTGGTACGTCTGGTTCGATGCGCCGATCGGGTACATCGCCAGCACGCATCAATGGTGCAAGGCCAACAACGAACAGCTCGCCGATTGGTGGCAGAATCCGGACGTGGAGATTCACCACTTCATCGGCAAAGACATCACGCGCTTCCACACGCTCTTCTGGCCGGTGATGCTCAAGGCGGCCGGCTACACGCTGCCGACGAAGGTGCATATTCACGGCTTCCTCACCGTCGACGGCGAGAAGATGTCGAAGAGCAAGGGAACGTTCGTGCGGGCTTCGACCTATTTGAAGCACCTCGATCCGCAGTGGCTGCGCTACTACTACGCGACGAAGCTCACGCCGAAGCTCGACAACTTGGATTTGAATCTCGACGAGTTTGCCGAGAAGATCGACGGCGACCTCGTGGGGAAGATCGTGAACTTGGCGAGCCGGACCGCACGGTTTGTCGAGCAGAGCGGGCTTTCGGCCAAATACCCCGAGGACGGCGGCCTTTTTGCCGACACGGCCGCCGCAGGGCGCGAACTGGCTGACGCATATCAGGTTTGCGACTTCAATCGGGCCATGCGGACGATCATGCTGCTCGGCGATCGGGCGAATAAGTTCGTGGCCGACGCGGAGCCGTGGAAGCTCAACAAAGACCCTGCCAACGCCGGACGGGTGCAAGACATTTGCACCGTGGCCCTGAACGTGTTTCGGCAGCTGGTGACGTACCTCGCGCCGGTGTTGCCGAAGCTGGCGGCCGAGGCGGGCGCTTTGCTGAACGACCCGATCACGAGCTGGGAACAATCGCAACAGCCGCTGGTCGGCACGAAGATCGCCAAATTCGAACACTTAATGAACCGCGTAGACAGGAAACGGATCACCGCCATGATTGAAGAAAGCCGCGAAGACTTGGCCGCCAAGCCGACGACGCAAGCCGCTCCAACCGCCGAGACTCCGGTCGCCGGAACGCTGCCTGCAGGTGCCGCCGAAGCAGGAGCCGCACCGTCGCAATGGTCGGACGGACCGGAAGCGTTGGCCGCCGAACCGCTCGCGGCCGTGTGCACGATCGACGACTTCACAAAGGTCGACCTGCGCGTGGCGCGCATCGTGGCGGCCGAGCATGTGCCCGAGGCGAAGAAGCTGCTGCGGCTGACGCTGAGCCTCGGCGGCGAGGAAAAGCGAAACGTCTTCGCGGGGATCAAGAGCGCGTATAAGCCGGAAGAGCTGGTCGGCCGGCTCATCATCTGCGTGGCCAATCTGCAGCCGCGGCAGATGAAATTCGGCCTGAGCGAAGGAATGGTCACGGCTGCCGGCGGCGGCGGACCGGACGGGAAGGAAATATTCCTGCTCTCTCCCGACAGCGGAGCGAAGCCGGGACAACGGGTGCACTAATTTCTTTGTAAGGTCCGCCACGCCGGCCGGTAAGTACTAGTAACCGGCTTCGGCGCTCGGCATCCAAAGGGCCGAGCGTGTGCGTGGGCGCTGCAATCTGCCTATTTGTAGCGGTTGCCCGCGTAGTAGCGTCGCGTTGACGCTCGAAACCGGCCACCTAGAATGGGTTGCGGGGCGATTGGCCTCGGTTTTGCTCATTCTCCGTTTGCGGCAACGTCACCTGCCATTCGCTCCCCGAGCCGAGGTCGTACCCATGACGCGCTTTCTCACCGCCTTGCCCGTCTACAACGAAGCCAAGCACGTACGCGGCGTGGTCGACGAAGTACGTCGCTACAGCCCGGAGATTCTGCTTGTCGACGACGGCTCCAGCGACGGCACGAGCGAAGTGCTCGACTCGCTGGAGAATATCCATCTCGTGCGGCACGCGAAGAATCGCGGCTACGGCGCGGCGCTGAAAACGGCGTTCGAGTACGCTCAGCGGCACAACTACGAATACCTGGTGACCATCGATTGCGACGGGCAACACGAGCCGCAACGGATTCCGCGCTTCGTCGACGCGTGCGAAGCCGGTTGGGACATCGTTTCCGGCAGCCGATACCTGAAGAACTACCCAGGCGACAGTGAAGCTCCGCCGGAACGCAAACGGATCAACCAACAACTCACCGCGGAAATCAATCGCCGCTTAGGGCTTTCGCTCACCGATGCCTTCTGCGGCTTCAAGGCCTACCGAGTGGAAGCGCTGCAGCATCTGCATGTATACGAAGCAGGCTACGCGATGCCCCTGGAACTGTGGGTGCAGGCGGCCCACGCGAAGCTGCGAATTCGCGAACTTCCGGTGCCGCGGATTTACCTGGACGAGAAGCGCTCGTTCGGCGGCGCGCTCGACAACGGTTGGACGCGGCTGGAGTATTACCACTTGGTTCTCGATCGCAGCTTTGCGCGACTGGGGCAAGGGAGTAGCGGGGGCGAACTTTGGACCGGCACGCTCGCCCACTGCGAGGAATGTGCGGGATGACGCGCGCAGGCCGTGACTTGAGCGCGGCCGATTTCGCTACTGGCCGCCATCGCAAGCTGCGAGCCCCGCGCGCCGACGGCGGCATGCTCATCGATCCCGCTCGGGCTAAGTTGCCGGGTGTGGTGGCCCGCAACATCGCAGGGCGCAACGATTGGTCGTTCGATGCGGCCGGAGAATCCGTCGCGGCGTTTGCGGCGTCGGCCCGCGCGGAGTTTGTCGCCGAGGCGCTGGCGTATACCCGTGCTTATCGCGATGTAGCGGAGCCGACAACAGCGTCCCCCTTGCTTCTCGCGGGTCACCAGCCGGAAATGTTTCACCCCGGTGTTTGGGCCAAGAACTTTGCGCTGTCCGGCTTGGCCGCGGCGACGGGTGCCGCGGCCGTCAACTTGGTGATCGACGGCGATACGCTCAAGGCCGCGTCATTGCGCGTGCCGACCGGTACGGTCGACGAACCGCGCGTGGAAAGCGTGCCGTTTGATGCTGCGCATGAGGAGATCCCGTATGAGGAACGGCGCGTCGCCGATGTCGGGATGTTCGAGAGTTTCGGCGCTCGGGCCGTGGAAACGCTCCGGCCGCTGTTGACCGGACCGCTGCTGGAATCGTTCTGGCCCGAGGTTGTGCGGCAAGCGCGAGAGACCGGCACGATCGGCGCCGCCGTAGCTCGGGCCCGTCATAAGCTCGAAGGTGCTTGGGGCCTGCGCACGCTCGAATTGCCGCAAAGCCGGATGTGCGACACCGCGCATTTCCGCCGGTTCGCCGGACATTTGCTGCGGAATCTGCCCCGCTTCATGGCGGCCCACAACGACGAGTTGCACGGTTACCGTCGCCGGGAGAACATTCGCAGCGCCAACCATCCAGTGCCGGAGTTGGCTCAGGAAGGTGACTGGCTCGAAGCCCCCCTTTGGCTTTGGACGGCCGACGAGCCGCGACGCCGCCATGTCTTTGTCCGCCGCATCGGGGGCGAGATCGAATTGACCGATCGACGCGGCACCACGCTCCGGTTGCCGCTCGCCGACGACCGATACGACGACTTCGCTGCCGCCCTGGAGGACGCGTCCCGGCGCGGGATTCGCCTCCGCAGCCGGGCCCTGCTCACCACGATGTATGCCCGCGTGGTACTAGGCGACCTGTTTCTGCACGGCATCGGCGGCGGTAAGTACGACGAACTCACCGATGCGATCGTGCGGCGGTATTTTGGCGTCGATCCTCCGGAATTCGCCGTGGTGACGGCCACGCGCAGGTTGCCGATTGCGGTTGCCGCGTCCCCTAAAGAGGCCGACCGAAAGCCGCACGCCGAAGCCGCGCAGGTAGATGAACATGCCGCGCGGCACCACTTGTGGGAACTCCGGCATCATCCGGAGCGCTTTGTCGACGTCGCCGCGTTGCGCGATGAAACGTCTCGCGCTGCGGCCACGGCCGCCGTGGCCGAGAAGGTTCGTTGGTTGGCGACCGAACCGACGCAAGAAACCGCGCGAATCCGCTGCCATGCGATCCGCTCGGCCAACGAAGCGCTACAACCTTTCCTCGCCGCCGAGCGCGCGCGTTGGACAAACATCCAGTCGGCGAGTCGAGATCACGCGCGGGCTGATGAGCTTCTAGGCTCGCGCGAGTTCAGCGCATTTTTGTTTCCAGAAATTGATTTGCGGGGATTTTTACTAGCGATTGCGGCGCGAGAGGGTTAAGTTACCGAACGAACGGATCGGTCTTGACAAACAGAAGGGATTCTGACGATGCGTCCCGGTAGCTCGGTTGGCCCCTCGTTTCCTAACTCCGCGGCGTCGCTTGCCGACAGGTTATCCACCGATAATCTCGCTCCTGCGAAGCCCGTCTCTCCGGCAGCTGCCGTCCCCGAAGCTGCGCCCGACGATTACGTCTGGCCGCTCGGAGTCGTGGCCGGAGTTCCGCCGGAACCGGCAAGCAAGTATTCACGCGGCGCAAGTGTAGCGCGCGATTCTTGTGAAGTCGCTCCCGCGTCGGCGGGCGATCATCCGGCGATCCAGCAACTCTTGTCCGCCATCTTTCATGCGCCTTCGCGTGAAGAGTTTTCGGCTTCGCTCGAAGACCCGCTCTACGAACCGTGCGATCGCATTGTGCTGAAGCGCGGTCCGCAGTTGCTCGGCCATGTGCACGTGGCGCAGCGCGCGATGCGTTTTCTCGGGGAATCGCTGCCGGTGTCGGCCTTGCATCGCCTCGCCGTCTTGCCGGAGTTTCGCAATCGCGGCTACGGGCTGCGCTTGCTCTCGCAAGTCGATGCCGCGATGAAGGCGGAAGGCTCCGTGCTGGGTTTGCTCTCGACCAAGGCGCCGCATTTCTTCCGTCGCAAAGATTGGGTCGTTTGCATGCGCCACAGCCACGCCGTGGTCGGCGCGCGCGATCTGCTGGCGCAGCTCTCGGCGCGCGGCTTCGCGCCGCACGATTCCGACGACACGATCAATATCCGACCTTGGCGGCATGTCGAACTCCCGTCCCTCGTCCGTTTGTACGCCGAAGAAACCGCCGCCGCCTGCGGACCTTATGAACGCACCGAAGCCTATTGGCGTTGGCTCGTCGGTCGCCAAGCGGCGGAGAACATCTTCGTGGCGCTGGCCGGCCCGAAGCGGTTTGATTTCGATTTTCACGACGACTCGATCGTCGGCTACGTCGTGCAACGCGACGATCGGATCGTCGAACTCGTCGCCTCGGCCAAGCATCCCGGCACGGCCGAACGCCTGCTGGCCCGCGCGTGCGGCGAATCGATCGAGCGCGATCATCACGTGGTGCGGTTGCATTTGGCGCCGAACGATCCGTTGTGGCGCATCGTCGAAGGGGCCGAAGGGGAGCTCCATCGGAGCGAAGCAAGCCAAGGGGAGGTGACGATGGTGAAGCTCCTCGACCCCGAGGGCTTCCTGCTTCGTTTGCTCCCGAAGCTCCAAGACCGAGCCGCGGCGGCGCACCAAGCCGGATCCTTTCGCCGGCCATTGGAGCTCGGCATCGTCGTCGGCGAACACAGGCTCCGCTTGAGCATTTCGCAACGGAGCGTGAAGGCCGCGCGCGGAGCGCCCGGTCGGAGTTGGATCCATCTGAGCAAGGCCGACTTCACGCGCATGCTGCTCGGTCACCTTGACCTCGTTGAAGCGGCGGACGCCGGCCGAGTGCGGTTTTCGACCCGCCCGACGCTCGAAGCCGCCGCAACTCTCTTCCCGCGGCTGCCGCTCTGGCACCCGCCGCTGGACGACATGTTGGTTTGAGCATGTTGCGCCAATGCCGGCGCGACCCCTCACCCGCCGCCTGCGGCGGCACCCTCTCCCGCAAGGGGCGAGGGGTGCGCTATCGACTACGAAGCATTCGCAACGAAGGCACTACTGACTAACGCGCCGCGTCAAGCGATTGAACTCGTATGTTCGCAAACTCCACGTCCGTCTCCGGATCGTGGGCTTGTAGTTGCAGGGCGCCCGACTTGGTGCGGCGACCCTTTCTCGCGTTGTCGTCTTCCGGGCGGTCGTCGGTCCAATCGACTTGTTGGAAGCCGTTGATCCAGACGGCGATGTGCCGGCCCGAGGCGTGGATCGTGTAGGAGAACGGCGTGCCGTCGCGGCTCACGAGGCGGCGTGCGTTCATCCGGTCGTCGATCGCGCCGGTGCTCCAGGTCGAGGGTTGCGCCGGATCTTCTTTCAGGCAGCCGTTGAAGACTTGCGCTTCGTAGCCGTTCATGAAGTCGCCGGCGATGGCGCGAAAGAAGATGCCGCCGTTCGTGAGCGGTCGATGCGTCGTGACTTCCGCTTGCAATACGAAGTCGCCGAGTTCCCGAGCCTTGCCGTCGGCCTGTAGTTCGACACAGCCGGGGCCGCCGACGGCTCGAATGCTCCCGTCGGCGAAGGTCCACTGGGTCGGCACGGCTTTCGGATTGCGCGGATGTTTGATCACGCGCCAGGTCGCTTCGTCCAGCCCCCGCACTTCGGGCAGGATCGCCAGTGCGGAGATTCTCAGACCGTCGACCAGTTCAAAGGCTTCGACGCCGTCGGTTTGAACCGCACCGGAATACTTGCCGACAGGCAAAGTCAGCGAACTTTGGCCGCAAACCAATCGGCCGGGCTTGGTGACGTCCGCCCGAATCTCGATGCGGCCCGGCCACGCCGTGGTCGAGCGACCGCCGGAAAGCGCGCCGTCGGCGACGGTCGCGCCGCTCCAGCCGAACGTGGTTTCACCGTCGAAGAGTGCCAGCCAACCGCGCTGGGCGAGGTCGTCGTCGAGCGCATGCCCGAAGGTCGGCTTCGCATCGCTTGGTTGCGTGTGAATGCCGAGCCGGTGCCCGCGGGCTATCTCTTCGGGACACGCACGCGCGGGATGGATAACGGTCAACAGCAAGAACGCGCAGCACCCGGTGACAAGCACCGGGGCTAAATGAGTTCGTTTCATGAGTCATAACTCATAACTCTCGTTGCGTTACGCAATCGAGTTCGGCACTTCGAACTCGGCGCGGTAGTTGCGCGTCAGCAGGGCGTCGGCATCCGCATTGCCGACGAACTTCTCGGTTTGCGGATCGAACTCGAGCTTCATGCCGACGTGGAACTTTTCGCCTTCGAGCTTCAGGCCGTTGCCTTGCGAGAGGTGCTCCTGCATCCGCGCCAGCGATTCGTACGCATCCTTGTCGTCGCCGAAGGCCTTGGCCTGCGCGTCGAACGGAGCTTCCGAACCGAGTCGGTACGAAATGTTGCCGAGGTGGCACAGAGCGCTGGAGTAGTGACCTTCCAGAATGTCGGCGTACTGGTTCTTCGTGTCGCGGGAGCGGACCGTATCGACGAAGTTGCGGAAGATATCCTTGCTGCGCGGGACCTTCACCTCTCCCTTGAGTTCGGGCAGCGCTTCCGGCGTAGTGCTTCCCTTCTTGTAGAGCTTATTGCCGGCGATCGTGGTGCCGTCTTCAAAGTGGAGCGTGTTCCCGACCTTCTGGCCGTAGTAGTCGCCCGTGTTGAGCCCGCGCACTTCGAAGATGAGCTTCGTGTCGCCGTAGTCGAAGAGAGCGACTTGGGTGTTCGGCGTTTGTCCTTGATCGACGTAGCCGACGCGACCGCCGACGCTGGCGACGCTCTTCGGCAGGGTAGCGCCCGGGATCATCCAACGGGCGACGTCCATTTGATGCACGCCTTGGTTGCCGACGTCGCCGTTGCCGAAATCCCAGAACCAGTGCCAGTTGTACGGCACGAGGTTGCCGTTGTGCGCTTGTTGCGGGGCCGGGCCGAGCCAGAGGTTGAAATCGAGTTCGGCCGGGGCAGGCGAGTTCGGCTTCTCGCCGATGCTCTTGCGCGGCTTGTAGCAGAGTCCTCGTGAAATGACGAGCTTGCCGAACTGGCCGGCTTCGATCGCGGCGGCGAGTTTCGTCCAGTCCTTCGACGACCGGCTTTGCGTGCCGTGCTGCACGACGCGACCGTACTTCCGCGCGGCCTCGACGGCGATGCGACCTTCGTGCACGTTGTGGCTGCACGGCTTCTCGACGTACACGTCTTTGCCGGCTTGGCACGACCAAATGGTCATCAGCGAGTGCCAGTGGTTCGGCGTGGCGATCGAAACGGCATCAACGTTCTTGTCGTCGAGAGCCTTGCGAATGTCTTGGACTTGTTCCGCCTTGTCGGTCCGCTTCTTCTCGTCGATCTTCGACAGGTGCTTCGCGTAGGTGCGCGTATCAGGATCAACGAGGTAGGCGATCTCGACGTCGTCCATACCGAGGTAAGCGCCCGAGTGAGCATGGCCGCGACCGTTCAACCCGGCGATCGCGATGCGCACGCGATCGTTGGCGCCGATCACTCGGCCCGACGACTTCGTGCCGCTGATGACGAACGACGCGCCGAACGTGGCGGCTGCGGCCGTTTTCAAAAACTCGCGACGCGGTGTGCCGGAGGACGGAGTACGGGAAGAACGGGCCATGGCGGAGGCTCCTGCAAACTATGGATGGCGGAAGGAATTTCGAGCGGGGCCGCGATCGTGCTTGGCGCGACCGTTTACGGTCGTGCTCCATGATCGCGATGCAACTTCGGGCGGGGCGTTTAGTATACGCAACGCGCTACAGTAACGCCGGCTTTTTCGGACGCCGGGAAACATGCGCCGAATTTGATACAACGCGGCGCCGGAAGATGTCGACGGCCCGCCTGCTTGCGGCGGCCGAGCAACCTGCGATGCTAGGCAAATTGCCGCCGTTTTTCACTCTTCGCTTGAGCTGCGTGTCATGATGCGCCGTCTACCGCACCTTCGAGTCGTTCGATTTTTTCTGCCGACGTGCTTGCTGCTGTTCGCCGTCGTCGCGCCTTTAGCGGCCGATGAGCCGTCGACCGCTCCGAAGACGAAGCCGGCAGCCGCGGCCAAGAAGCAGCCGATCTGGAAAGCAAGCGTCAAGCCGACGCAGGCCGACGTCGCGTACGGACCGCAGTCCCGCAATGTGCTGGATTTCTACCAAGCGAAAAGCGACACGCCGACGCCGCTCATCCTCTACATCCACGGCGGCGGCTTCCACGCCGGCGACAAGTCGAGCTTCAATGCACGGATGTTGGAGCCGGCCCTCAAAGCAGGGATCAGTTGCGCGGGGATTAACTATCGCTTCGTGAACGGCAAAGATGTCCTCTTTCCGACGCCGCAACGTGATAGCGCCCGGGCCTTGCAGTTTCTGCGGAGTAAGGCGAAGGAGTGGAATATCGACACCCGGCGAATCGCTTGCTTCGGCGGCTCCGCAGGCGCGGGCATCACCATGTGGCTCGGCTTCCACGACGACCTCGCCGATCCGCAAGCAAGCGACCCGGTGCTGCGTGAATCGACGCGGCTCACGGCCCTCGGCACCTTCGGCGGGCAAGGGACTTATAGCCCGATCGCCATCAAAGAGCTGATCGGCGGCCGGACGTGGGAACACGCGTCGATTCTCAAAGCGTTCGGCATTGCCACGGCCGAGGAGGCTTTGCAGCCGACGGCGGAGCAACGAAAGCTCTACGATGAAGTCTCGGCGATCACGCACCTCACGCGCGATGATCCGCCGCTCTACATGGTCTACAGCGAAGCCGACGGACCGATTCCCGCCGATGCTCCGCCTGGGAAGGGGATTCATCACCCGAACTTCGGGCGGCAATTGAAGAAGAAGATGGACGAACTCGGCATTGAGAATGTCTACGTTTACACCGAACACAAGCAGCGCCTCGACGAATCGAGCCGGATGCTCGAGTTTTTCCAAAAGCATTTCGCAGCGGTGAAGTGAAAGCTGACACCGGCGCGTACTAGAAATTTCTTTTGAACCAACGAGGATCGAGATGAAATCCAGAGGATATCTGCGTCTTATCGGGATCGTCGCCGTCTGCATGAGCAGCTTCGGTAGTGCATCGGCCGCCGATACGAAACCGGCGCCGGCCAAAAAGACCGCCAAAGAACCGGCCGCGTCGCCGCTCACGGCCAACGACCACGTGAACGCGCTAGCCGCGAAGCTAAAGCCGGATCAGATCGTCGTCTATAAAACGGTCGGCGATCGCAAGCTCGAGATGCATGTTTTCGAACCGAAAGGTTGGAAGGCCGGCGACGCGAGGTCCTGCTTCGTCACGATTCACGGCGGAGGTTGGACCGGAGGCACGCCGGCGCGGATGTATCCCTTCGCCAAGCATTTCGCCGATCTCGGCATGGTCGGCATTAGCCTACAGTATCGGTTAGTCACGAAAGGCTCGAGCGTCACACCGCTGGATTGCGTGCGCGACGGACGTTCTGCCCTGCGCTATTTAAAGGCTCACGCGAAAGAACTAGGCATCGATCCGGCCAAGATCATCGTCAGCGGCGGCTCGGCAGGCGGGCATGTAGCGATGGCGACTGCGCTCTTTGACGGCATCGACGACCCGACGGACGACCTGAGTGTTTCGCCGACGCCCGCAGCGCTAGTGCCGCTGTTTCCCGTGATCGACACTTCATCCAAGGGATACGGCAACGCGAAGTGCGGGCCCGACTGGGAGAAGATTTCGCCCGTGCATCACGTGCGGGCAAGCTTGCCGCCGACGCTCATTTTCTTCGGCACCGGCGATACGGTGACGCCGTTCGCCGGAGCCGAAGCGTACTTGGCGGAGTGTAAGAAAGTCGGCACGCCGTGCGAGCTCGTCGTCGACGAAGGAGGCCTGCACGGCTATCTGATGCGTGACGCCGCGAAGTATGACGACACGATGCAACGCACCGAAGCGTTTTTGCGGAAGCTGAAGTTGCTGGAGTAGAAGGAGTTGCTGGAGTAGCAAGCAACTCTCCCCTCTCCCCTTGCGGGAGAGGGTGGCTCGCCCGAATAGGGCGAGACGGGTGAGGGGTAATCTTTTGGTTCGACGACGGCGATTCTCACCCCTCACCCCCGGCCCCTCCCCCGCAAGGGACGAGGGGAGGAGCCGTTTGCGGCTTGAAACTCACTACCCCTTCACTTCGTTCGTCAGCTTCTCGCCGCGGGCGAATTGATCGAGGTTGGCCAGCGTTTGCCGGGCGATGGCTTCGAGCGCCTCACGCGTGAAGAACGCTTGGTGACCCGTGACGAGGACGTTGGGAAACGTCAGCAATCGCGAGAAGACATCGTCGAGAATGGTGTCGCCGGAGTGATCGACGAAGAAGAGATCCCCCTCTTCTTCATAGACGTCGATCCCGAGCGCTCCGAGCTTACCTCGTTTCAGAGCGGCAACGACGGCCGGAGTATCCAAAAGTGCGCCGCGGCCCGTGTTGATCAACATCGCGCCGGTTTTCATGTGCTTGAGCCGTTCGGCGTTGATGAGGTGATGCGTCGCCGACGAGAGGGGGCAGTGCAAGGTGACGATATCGGCCGCGGTCAGTAGTTCATCTAGTGAGACGTATTGCGCCCCGAGTTCGCGCAGGGCGGCGTTCTCATACGGGTCGAACGCCAACAGCTTGCAGCCGAAGCCTGCCAAAATGCGGGCCGTGCATTCGCCGATCTTGCCGGTGCCGACGATGCCGACCGTGCGGCCGTGCATGTCGAAGCCGAGCAGTCCGTCGAGCGCGAAGTTCCCCTCGCGCACGCGGTTGTACGCTTTGTAAAGCTTGCGATTGAGCGCGAGCATCAGGCCGACCGTATGTTCGGCCACCGCATACGGCGAATAGGCCGGCACGCGCGCAAGTTTGATCCCGAGCCGAGCCGCGGTGGGGAGATCGACGTTGTTAAACCCTGCGCAGCGCAAAGCGATGAACTGCGTACCGCCGGCGGCGAGCGCTTCGAGCACCGGCGCGTCGAGCCGGTCGTTCACAAAGGCGCAGACGGCGGTGAACCCGTCGGCCAGTCGCGCCGTTTCGGCCGTCAGCAGCGGCTCCAGGAATACGAGTTCGTGCCCGCCGCCGGCGCGCGCCGCTTCCGCCGTGAGAAACTCCCGATCGTATCGCTTCGTATTGAACACGGCGCAGCGCATGACAAACCCCCTCCAAGGAAACTCAGCCGACGATTCGGCGACACTGGTTATAATGTCTCGGCTACCGGCAACACGAACCGAAATCTGTGCCTAACACATGTCTGACGTTTCTAGGATCCGCGGCGTCGTGTTCGATATGGACGGCACGCTCGTAGACTCCGCACTCGACTTCGATGCCATGCGGGCCGAGATGGGGCTGCCGGCCGAGCTGCCGATTTTAGAGACCATCGCGTCGTTGGTGGAACACGAAGCGGAGCGGTGTCGCGAGATTCTCCATCGGCACGAGCACGGCGGCGCGGAACGGGCCGTGGTCATGCGCGGCGCCGTCGAGTTTCTACGCGCGCTCGACGAACTCGGCGTGCGGCGTGCCGTCTGGACACGCAATAGTCGGGCCGTGGCGCTGGCCACGCTGCGTCGCACAGGCCTGGAGTTTGAAACCGTGCTGGCGCGCGACGACGCTCCGGCGAAGCCCGACCCTGCGGCACTGATCGAACTGGCCCGAGCTTGGGATTTGCCGCACGGCGAAATCCTGGTGATCGGCGACTACGTGTTCGACATGGAAGCCGGCCGGCGCGCCGGTTCGCGAACGGCGCTCTATACGGCAGGCGCCGCACCGCACGCTTGTGCCGGTCATGAGCTGGCCGATTTTCACTTCGCGTGCTTCTCGGAAGTGGGCGACCTCCTCCAATGGATGGGTTACGGGAAGTGCTAGCAGCCAGGAAGCACTAGGCCGTGAATCGGTCTAGGGCCGGCATCGGCACGTTGCTATGATCCCGCCCGCATTTCTCCGTCCCCCTTCGCGCACCCCGCTATCGTCGAGGCGCTCGCATGTCGTCGCGCACCGCTCCGCTCGTCGCCCTTTCGGTGATGTTGCTTGTCATCTTTTGGGCCGTCGTCGCCACCGCGCAACAAACGTTGCCGCCGGACGGCGCACAACAAACGGTTGCCCAGCTCACGCAGCCCCAACCGTTGCCGAGCGCGCCCTTTACGCTGACGCCGCAAGAAGAAGCGGTACTCGATCGGGTGCTTACCGATTGGCAGCAAATGAGCTCGAACGTCAAAACCTTCGAAGCCGGCTTTACCCGCTGGGATTACGACGGCGTGTTCGGTGTGCAAGCTCCCGGCGAAGCGCCGACGCCGAAGCGCGTGGTCAACGGCACTCTGAAGTATGCCGCGCCGGACAAAGGTCTCTACGAACTGGGCGACCAAACTGAGAAGTGGATCTGTACGGGCGACGCGGTCTTCGAATTCCGCGCCGATCTGAAACAGGTGCGCGAACATCCGCTGCCGCCGGAGCTGCGCGGCAAGGCGATTGCCGACGGCCCGATGCCGTTCGTGTTCGGCGTGGAAGCGGCCAAAATGAAGGCTCGCTATTGGCTCCGCATCATTACCCCGCTCGATAAGCAAGCCGATCAGGTTTGGCTCGAAGTCTTCCCGCGCTATGCGAAGGACGCGGCCAACTTCGCCAAGATCGACGTCGTGCTTTCGTTCGCCCACCAGAACGGCACGGTGACGAAGCTCGAACCGTTTGCACTGAACATGCATCTGCCAAATGGTAAGGATCGCACGGTTTATCAGTTCACCAACATGCAGACGAACTCGGTGCTCGCTAATCTGCAGGACTTCTTCCGCCTATTTGTCCGCCCGGGCACACCGTTCGGCTGGCAACACCAAGTGGTGGAAGCGCCCACGGGCGTCGATCCGCAACCGGCGGCGCAAAATCCGCAACCGACCGTGCCTCGCTAAGCATACGCTTCGCGGCCGATCACAAAATGAAAGAGGGCGAAGCTCGCGTGAGCCTCGCCCTCTTGTCGTTTACCACCAGTGACTAGCCGCGCGCCGCTTTGCAAGTCGCAGCACAGGCTTTGCAAGACTCTAAGCACATCTTGCAGCATTCCTTTTCGCTCTTGGCGCACATAGCGGCGCACTCGGTGCACATCTTCTCGCAGAGCGCGCAGACGTCGGCCGCCAACGGCGAGCCTTGCTCGACCGACGCGGCGCAGGCCAAGCAAAGGTGATGGCAAGCGTCGCACTGCTTCGAGCAGGCTTCGTTTTCCCCTTTGCAGCAATCGGAGCAATTTTTACAGACGACGGCACAGGCGCGACACTTCTCAACGCAGGCGGTCGACACCTTCGCCTTTTCCTCGGCGGCCCGACTCCACGAGCCGATGCTCAACCCAAGGGCCGCAAGACCCAACGCTAAACCCAGGTAACGACGACGATTCGTTCGGAGAGAGTTCATAAAATCATTCCTTGTTTTGAAATAGGCTAGTTGTGCCGCGGCTCGCACACGCGACCACGGCGGGCGACCATTACCGGTCGCGCGAATGTTGACGGCGCACGCTTAGCGCAGCCTCAACACAACCAACGACAAAGAATCGTTTGCAGCGATCTGCCGCAATGCGGGGGCGTGAGATAGGCCGTAGCAATTAAGCCGCGAACAGCTTCGGGCGCGACGTGCACCGCGAACGGCACGAACGCGATCGAACCGTCCCACACGACCGATTGCTTCGACACGGCTTCGCGGATTTGCGTGCAACAGGCGCAGGGCAACTGTCCGGACGCCGGGAGACGGAGCGCGAGCGTAAGTTCCAACTCCGCCGCAGGCTCAGCTTGGCAGCATCCCGACGAGCGACCAACTGCGGCCAAGAGCGGGGCTTGAGAATGTGTTCGGCAACATTCCGGCCCTCCTTCGCCCCCCCAGGCGACGAAGCAGCACCAATGCGGCGGCACCAAAAGAATGCCGAGCAACGTGAGCGTGGTAGTGATTCGCAGGTTCGACAACAGCGCACCTCGACTTCGAGCGACGATCCTCAAGCTAGTCTTGCCGTCGAACCGAGTCAACGCAGTCTCACACACCCGCCGGTGTTCCCGTCACTCTTGCATTTCCTTAATCCAGCGGCGCACGACGTCGGTGCCGCGCGGATCGATCAAATGCGTTCCCAGCGGCGGCATTTGGCGCTCGCCGCGCGAGGTCATCCGCGTGATGAGTTCGGAGCGTTCCGGTTCGCCCGGTTTGATGAGGGCCGTTCCTTTGATCCGGCGACGCTTTTCACTGGGCGGCTGATTGACGAAGTTTGTCTTTGCCGTAGCCGTCTCATAGCGCAAGTCGCGACGATCCGGCCCAATGCCTTGCGGACGGTGGCACATCGCGCAATTGACATCGAGCCAGGCCCGGGCCAGTTGGGCCGCGTCGCCGGCAGGCTCGCGCGGAGCGGAATTCGATGTCGTCGCATCCGCGGCGCTTTCATGAAAAGGGGCCGTGCCGCTACGATCCAGGTTTCCGAAGCCCCACTCGGGAAACGCCGCCGCCGGTTTCTCGCCGAGTCGCTCCGTAAACATTCCGAGCCGGTCCCAAAGCGCGAGCTGCGGCTCCGTCGCGCCGCGGTAGGCGAGGTCGCGATGCATTTGCCGCGTGTTGAGGCCCAAGACGAAGCCAGCTTCCTTCGTGTGGCAGGCGCGGCAATCGGCGCGCGACGGCAGATGATAGGCCTGCTCTTCGACGTCCCCGTCGACGTCTTTCACAGTCAGCTTTCGTCGAGCCCCGGCGTCGGTCACGAGATACGCTTCCTCTTCGGCTTCATCGTAGGCATACGTATAGCCCTGCCAACCGTCGGGCGCATGCACCAGGAGGCGAGTTTCCACACGATGCAAATCGCGCCATGCGGCGCGGTCGCGATGCATCCAAAATGTTTTGACGAAGACGGTGCCGACCGGAAACTTCCATTGCCCGTCGTTATCGAACTTCACACTCGTTGCGCGCGGCAGCGCCACATAGCGATCTTTCACCGCGAAGTCCGACCAGAACGGCACGTTCAGCTCGTAGGGCAGCACGCCCGCCGCCGGCAAGTTGTGCGATACCGATGCGAAAAGGCCGGTATCGGAAAGGCGTTTGGGAAACGCCGCCGCTTCGGCAGCGAGGTCCTCTGCCCGCGGACGCAATCGATAGATGCCTCCTTCAAGCGCGCAAACGTACATTTCGCCGGCCGCGTCAGTGCCGAAGGCGACGATGCTGAGGTCGGTCCGCGCCACGAGCCTCTTCTCGCGCACGCGCTTCCGCTCGTCGAGGCGAATCGTCCAGATGTTGCCGCTGGCCCAATCGCCGTAGAAGTATGCGCCGTCGTAGCCGACTAGTTCGACGCCGCGATAGACCGTACCGCCGGTCACCGATTGTCCTTCGCCGTGGTAGTATTCGGCCACGGGATCGATCAGATCGGGATCTTTGCCCGGCGTGTCGGGATACAAATCGTGAGCTCCCTCGCGGAGGTTCCAGCCGTAGTTGCCGCCGCGCTCGATGAGATTCACTTCTTCATAGCGATCTTGGCCGACATCGCCGGCCCAGAGGTCGCCGGTCTTACGATCGAAGCCGAGACGCCAAACGTTGCGATGTCCGTACGACCAAACTTCGCCGCGCGCACCGGCCTTGCCGACAAAGGGGTTGTCCGGCGGAATGCCGTAAGGCAATGGCGCGTCGCGTCGATCGACGTCGACCCGCAAAATTTTTCCCAGCAGCGCACCGAGGTTCTGGCCGTTGCCGGATGGGTCGTCGCGCTTGCCGCCGTCGCCGAGGCCGAGGTAGAGCATGCCGTCGGGCCCAAACTGAATGCTGCCGCCGTTGTGATCGTCGAACGGTTGCGGAATGACGAGAATCCGCTCTTCGCTCGCCCGATCGGCCTTGTTCGGGTCGGCGGCAGAGACGCGAAAGCAACTCACGACCGACGCCAACGGCTTCGTGACGTAAGAAACGTAGAACTTGCCGTTCTCGGCAAACTTCGGATGGAACGCCAAACCCAAGAGCCCGGCTTCGTACGGCTCGCTGTAGACGAGGTCGCGCAAGTCGAGAAACGTGGGAGCGTCGGTCGTCGCTTGGTCGTTGGCAAAAACGCGAATGAGCCCTTCCTTCTCCACAACGAAGAGACGACCGCGCCCGTCGCCGGCGTGCGTGAGTTCGACAGGCTTCTCGAACTTCAGGTGCGGAAACACGCGCACGGCTTCCAACGGGAGCGGATCAGGCGAGCCGAGCAGCCGCGATGTATCCACCGCGACAAAGTGGCTTGGCAATCCCCCCGCCGCGATCTCGCTCGGTTGCTCCGTGGGTGAACCGCGCAAACTTAACAACGACGCCAGCGCGATCAGCAGTGGAGCCGACGATAAGGCCATGAACTTCACAAACATCCTCGAACGCGACGCGGCGAATGCACCAAGTGAATTCCGAACGACAAGCGCGGACCAACACGTGAAAGCAAACATCATGCCGCCGACTCTTGTTTACGCCGACGAAACGAGAAACAATGCCGTTTCGATTCGAGTTCGCTCACACCTGCTTCGATTGCTTGCCATGCTTTCCCGAATTCGCATCTGCCGCAGTGGATTGGTCGTAGCGCTCGCGTGTATTGCGGAAAACTTGAGCAGTTGGGCGATCGAACACAGCGCTGCCGCCGCCGAACCGGCGCCCGTCGCGCAAGCGCGTTCTGCCGGAAAGCCGGTCCTGCTCGTCGGTCACAAATGGTCGGATAGCGCCGGCTTCTACGATGCCGCGACCGGCAAGCTGGAGACTTCGGTGCAGGTCGGACGCCGTCCGCATGAGTTGGCCCTTTCGCACGACGGTCGCCGCGCCTACTTCACGCTCTACGGCATCGACCTCTACACGGAAACGGTCGAAGGGGGGCGTTCAGTCGCCGTCGTCGATATTCCGTCGCGAACGAAGGTCGGCGAAATCGATCTCGGCAAATATCGCCGACCGCACGGTATTGAAATCGGCCCCAAGTCGGGCCGGTTGTACGTTACCTGCGATCTACCGGCGGCCTTACTCGTGCTCGATCCAGAAACTTCGAGCGTCGTCGAAGCCATCGAACTGACGAACCCGAAGTCGCTGTGCCACATGGTTGCCGTGTCGCATGAAGAGCAGGTCGCCTACGTGGCCAATTGCGGCACCGCCGACATTGCCGTAGTCGATCTGGAGAGCAAACGGGAAGTGGGCCGCGTTGCCGTCGGCGGCGTGCCGATGGGGATGTCGCTCGCGCCCGACGGTCGCACGCTCTGGGCCACGACGCGCACGACCAACGGCATCGCGGTCATCGACACGGAGTCGCGCAAGTTGACGCGGATCATCGAAGTGACCGGCCAGCCGGTTCGCACGGCCCTCACGCGCGACGGCGGCAAACTGCTTACCACGCTGATTGAGTCGGGCGAGGTTGCCGAAATCGACACGCGCACCCAAACGCTCGGTCGACGCTTGCGGATCGGCAACCGTGTGGAAGGGCTCACCATCGACCCGGCGGGAGAATTCGGCTTCGCCTCGGCGCAGGCCGATGACACGATCGTGAAGTTCTCGCTCGCCGATTGGAAGCCGGTGCTGGAGATCCGCACGGAGAAACGGCCGGATCCACTGACGGTGTTGCGACCGTAAGCGATCGCCGGACTCCCGGAGACGAGCTCCGGGCTAAATGGCCGTCAATTACGCCGCCCGGGTTCTTAGTTGCCAGCGCCGTTTGGAGAACCAGCCTTCGTCCAGCGCGCTCATCGCTACGCGGTCTTCCAAGTTCGGTCGGAAGATCGTCAGCAGCATCAGCGGCAAGTACCACGCCATGTAGGTGCCGCCGGCGTCCAGGTGCCAAAACTGCGTGGCCAACATCACAGCGGCCGAGCAGCTAATGAGCGTGCCGAGATTCTTCTGAGCCGGCCAAATGGCAAAGCCGGTCGACATGACGAGGAACCCGACCATCACCGGAATGCGGTACGGCCGCGTCTGATCGCTGAAGGCCCAGAAGCCGCGATCGGTCGTCGAAGCAATGAGGTTCGACCAGCCGAACATCGACTTCAAGCTCTCTAAGAAGGCCGGCGTGTCTTGCAACAGAAACGCAGAGACTCCGATCAGCACGGCCCACGTGCCGAAGACGCCGCCGAGGAAACGATAAAGCCCCTTCTGCCAATAGAAGCCGCACCAAAGCGGCAGCAGGAAGAGCGGGTAGTAGATCATGCCCGAAGCCAAGCCGATGAGCGTGCCGGCGACCAACGGATCGTGATATGCCAACACGGCCCAAACGAGCAGCGCCGCCGGCAGCGCGTGGTCGACGTGCCCCGTCATCTGTGCGGTATAGGGGAGCAGGAGATAAAGCGTGGCGGCCGAGATCCCGAGACGGACGTTGTCGAAATGCCGCAGGCCGATCAGCACCAAACCGACAACGACCGCCAAGTGCGATAGAATCGCCGTGGCTCGGGCAGCGGCGATCTGCTTTTGCTGCCGACTCACCTCGTCGACCGTCTGCGCGTTGGCGTCCATGATGGCCGCGGTCGAAACGCTCGGCAGCCACATCATCAGGAAGTAGCCGGGGCGATTTCCCGTTGCCGCGTGATCGGCAAGGCTTTCAGGATGGTTCGGCGCCTTTTCGTCCGTGGCAAGTACGATATCCACTTGCCGCGCGGCTGCCAGATCGCGCTCGCTCGGCCGGTACGTGAGCACGTTGACCATGAGGAACAGCAGCAGCGAGATCCCCAAGAACGCCATGCCGCCCGGCAATAGGTTCGGTTCTAAGAGCGGACGCCGCACCATCAGCGGGTCGATAAGAATGCGAATCAGAAACAGCGCCCCGCACGTAAACAGCCAGACGTAGCCGAGCTGCTGCAACTGCGGCTTGTCGTGGAATTGCGGCGCGATCATGAGCAGGCCCGGCGCGTAGGCAATCAGGCCGAGCAGATCCAGGTTGCGAACGCTCCAGACGCGGTTGAACTTAAAGAACACCGCGATGCTGAGCAGCGACGCTAGGTAGACCCACGTCGTGGCGTTCAGCTCGTAATCGTAAAGGACCTGGTCCATGATGCCGCGGGAGCAAACTCTGGGCCCCCTCGCAACGTGGGGAACACCGTAAACCTATTGAAACTACGTATTAATGCAATACGAGGTTGGGCCGTTTACGGGTTTCACCCGGCAAATTTTGCGATCCCGGCGCGATGGGACCGATCGCGGGAAGTTTGCGGGCTTTCGTGTGGCGACGGTCGGTGGCCGCGGCAGATCGTAAGCGATGCCCCAGGCTCACAGATATCCGTAAGCACTGGGGCATCACCTTGTTCTGCCCGAGCCGCCCCGAACTAATCGTCCATCGCCGCCGGCAATACAACCGCCGCATCAAGCCCCAAACGACGGCGGGCTCCCGCGGCCCAAGGGCTATCGGGCGCCAGATCGAGAAAGGCCTGCCAATGGCGTTCCGCTTCCGTGCCGCGGGCCACTTCGTCGAGCGTGCGCGCTAAGTGATAGTGTACGTCCGCGTAATCGTCATGGTAATCAAGCGCCCCCTCAAACGAGGCAATCGCCAAGTCGGGGCGACCTTCCTCCGCAAGTAAGCAACCCAGATTCGCCCGCGCCTCGACATAGTCCTCGTTCAACTCGATCGCCATGAAATATCGCTCGCGCGCGGCTCCCAAGTCGCCAAGCCGATACAAGACGTCGGCCAACAGGAAGCACGTCACCGCATCGGGACCGGAAGTCGCCAAGGCGGCGCGATACAGATCGGCCGCGTCTGCCAGCCGGCCCGACTCTTCGCAACCGGCGGCCAGTTCGAGGAGCGCCGCAGCGCTACGGGGCGGGGCGAGCCCGTCGGCGGCGTCGGGCAGCGGGGCAACTTCTGTAACCGCGGACGACGGCGCTTCGCCGTCCGCCGGTTCCGCATCATCGAAGTTCAAGCGAAATTGTCCGCCGGCTTCGACCAGCCCGCTCCCTTGGCGCAAGAGGAGTTCGCCGCCGTCGACAATTACCGAAAGTTGCTCGAGCGGCCGCTCGACCGACGGCAGCAGCCGCCGCAGGTCGGAGAGCTGCTTCGCGATCGACTCCGGCGAGGCGCCGCCGGCCAACAGCTCGGCCAGTCGCCGCGCAGTTTGCACTTCGCGAAAGTCGAAGTACGGCAATCTGTGAACTTCGCGCGCCGCCCGAATGAGGCCCCGACGATGCCAACCTCGTACCGCGGCCGCCGGTACGCCGAGCAAGTCGGCAAGCATGGCGGGAGTGTAAAGCTGATGGATCTGCTGGGCCGCCTCGACGAGCCCGAGCATCTGCCAAAGCTGCGTTTCAGAGACGACGCGGATCGCCTCGGCTTCGGCCCCCAGCGCGGCCAGCCGCTCCGCCAAGTCGGGCGGGGGCAAGTCTTGCTCACCGACGATCACGAGCCCGACGTCGGCCGTGAGTTCGTTCGTCAACTCGGTGCCGCGCGCCGTGAGCTGTTTCCGTGTCTCGCGCTTCGTCATGCCGGCCAGCTTGCCGACGATCGTGGCGCGCAGGCCCGACCATTGCGGCGAGGCGCGATCGTCGGAAGCGGAAGACATGGGGCTTCGGCAGATTGGAGACGAGAGATCGGAGACGGGAGCAGCTCAGTGTCCCGGCGCGGCCGGCAGGTGTCAATCGGCCGATTGAGCCACGCAATGTATCAAATAATAAAGCCCAGGGACGGGTGTCCCTGGGCTCTGTGTCGTTATCAGATTCGCGAAGCCGGTCCGAGTTACTTCGCCGGAGCGGCGACGTCTTTCGGAGCCCCTTCGACGACCGGCTTCCGAGCTTCCGATTCGTTGATCGGCGACGGGACGACGGTGTCCATCGGCAAGGCCGGTGCCGTCGACGACTTCGTCGAGGTCGAGCCGCTGCCGTAGGTCGACGGCGGAGCGGCAGGCGTCGGAGCCGGGGTCGGTTCCTTGCGGACTTCGCCGCTTGAGATGCTCGGTGCTTCCGAAACCGTGATCGGGTTGCCGCAAGCGTCGAGCGGGACCTTATAGCAAACGATCCGCGGCGTCCGTTGAATGTAGTTCACGGCCACGCGCTTTTCGACGACGTGCGGCACGCGCACCTTCTCGACGACCGCTTCTTGCTTGCAAACTCGGACCGGCTCTTGCTCGACCCGTTCTTCGTAAGCCCACTTCATCGAAGTGACCGGGACCTTCTTCACGACTTCTTCCTGCACCATCTTGCAGACCTGGACTTCGGTCTTCTTCTCGACGCGTTCGACCACTTGCTTGTAGGTCGTCACCGGCACCTTGCGCACTTGTTCTTCCGCGATCATGCGGCAAGTTTGCACCGGCACTTGGCGAACGAGTTCTTCGTCGACGTAACGCACGGTTTGCACCGGCACCTTACGAACTTCGGTACGCGGCACCATCGACGTTTGCGGCACTTGGGCCGTCACGATGTTCGATTGGAAGGTCGTCTGCGGCACGACGGTCGCCGGAGCTTGCATCGGCGTCCAATGCAGGCCGCCCCGTTGATACACGGCGGCGCCCGTCAGCGGGTCGATCTGATAGCCGGGTTGGTTCCAAGCGAGCCGCGTCCGCACGGCGCCGGGCTGCATGGCGTAGTTCGTCACATACTGACCTTGTTCGATCTGCACCGGTCGGTACGACGTGACTTGTTCCATCACCGTGTAGGCTTCTTCCCGTTCGCTGGTTTCGTAGATCGGGCGGCGCACCGTGTAGCGCTCTTCCTTCATCGACTGTTCCCAAACCGGGCGTTGCACCGTGAAGCGTTCTTCGCGCTCCGAGGTTTCCGGAATCTGGCGCACGACGTCGTAGCTCTCGTCGCGAATCTGCGTTTCATACACGGGGCGTTCGACCGTGTAGCGCTCTTCGCGTTCCGAAGTTTCGTAGATCGGCTTGGCGACCGTGTACCGCTTTTCGCGCATCTGGGTTTCCCAGACCGGACGATAACTCGTCACCTCGCGCTCTTCGTACACTGTTTCGTTTTCGAGGCGATACGCCGTGAAGGGGCGATCGTCGTACACGGTTTGATAATCGAGACGATAGACCTGCGTCGGCACGGCGGCCGTAACGGCCGGTGCGCACGACGAACAAGGCTGCTGACCCAGCGCGGTGCCGCTTGCGGCGAGCACGGCCACGAACGAGTAGGCGAATTTCATAACGGCGAGACCTCAACACAACGGATCGATGTGGATAACGGCGACCTTCAGCGAACCGCGTGCCGCGACCGCGCCGGTTTTGTAGCGACGGTACTGCTGCGCATTCGCAAGCGTCCGTGCCGTAGATAGAAATACGCGAGTCGAAAGCGCTCCGTTCGCGCGGCTTCGTTGCCGGCGCTCACCAAGCGACTTACTCCTACTCCCGAACCTCCGCCTCTCGGGTCCCTGTGAGAGGCGTCGGACCATCTGAAACGAGGAGCGTTGCAGAGTGCCCAATCGCAATGTGCGAAATCCCACGTCGGCGTGCAAACCGTACAGATTCACACGGACGAAATGTGACCCATCTAAAACATAGCCCACAAATGGTTTAGAAAATGGCAAAATCATTCAAGAAAATCTTGGAGCCCGTCGACGCCCGCAGAGCCTGCACAACCGTCAAATTCCCCGCCGGCGACGGCAGCTTAACGCGCCGGATTCGCTACGATGTACTAGCAACGGTCGCTGCCGGCATGTCCGCACGTTCGTTTGTTAGTTAGCCCGCCGTCGGCGACGGCGGGCGCCCTCGGTCGCCGAACGGGGGCGAAATATCCATTGATCTCCGAAGTTTCTTCTTCTCCGCAAGCACCACCATGAACGCACTCCTCGTCACGCTCGCGCTGCTCGGCGCCGAGCAGCCGCTTTCGGTGTCGCACCAAAACGAACTGCTCAAAACGTTTCGCGACGAGTTCGTCGCCATCACGCCCGGCACTGGAAAGTTTCCCGCCGAAGCGACGCTCGGAGCGCTCCGCGTAAAACTCGCGCGCCCCTTCGCCATGGCCAAATACGAAGTGACGCAGAACCTTTGGGAAGCGGTGATGGGCGCCAACCCCAGCCGTTGGCAAGGTCCGCGCAATAGCGTCGAGATGCTCTCGCGCGCCGAGGCTGAAGAGTTCTGCAAGCGCGTCACGACGAAGCTGCGCGCGGCGAAGCTGATCGACGCCGACCAAGTCGTGCGCCTGCCGAGCGAAGCGGAATGGGAATATTGCGCGCGAGCCGGCACCACGACGCTCTACTCCTTCGGCGACGACGTCGCTTTGCTCGACAAGCACGGTTGGCATACGGGCAACGCCGCCGGCAACGATCCGCCCGTCGGCGCGAAGGCTCCTAATCCGTGGGGGCTCTACGATATGCACGGCTACCTTTGGGAATGGTGTGCCGACGATTGGCAAGCCGATCTCGCGAAGCTCCCGCCCGACGGCCGACCCTACCGACGCGACGCGAGCGACAAGACGTCGCCCAGTCCGTCTACCGACGGGGCTCAGAAGGATGGGGTTTTGCGCAGCGGCAGTTGGAAAGACAAGGCCGAGCAACTCGCCAGCGGGTCCCGACGCCGTGCGGATGCGACACTCCGCGACGACGCCGTCGGGTTGCGCTGCGTGCTGGGGAAGACCGGAGACTAGAAACTGGAGACTGGAGCCCAAATCTCCGGTCTCTCTGCTCCAGTCTCGTGTCTCCCGTCTCCTGTCTTGTCCCTTGGTTCGCCCGCTGTTAATTTGGCCGATATGAGCTCTGCCGCCGACATCTCGCTCGATGCTTCCGTCGCAGTCGCCGCTTTTCAGCAGGCGACCGAGTTGAATCGCGCGACGCCCGTCCGAATCGGCAATGTGATCACGTTGACGGCCGACAATGCCGCCGACGTGCTGGTGAGCGCCGACTTGCACGGCAATCGGCGCAACTTCGACGCCATCCTCGCGCTGGCCGATCTCGATCGGCAGCCGCGCCGACACCTCATCATGCAAGAGGTTTGCCACGGCGGACCGACGTACCCCGACGGCGGTTGCATGTCGCACCGCATGTTGGAAGACGTCGCCAAGTTGAAGGTGCGCTATCCCGAGCGGTTTCATTTTCTGCTCTCGAACCACGAACTGTCCGAGCTCACCGACTTTCCGATCATGAAGTCGCGGAAGATGCTCAACGTGATGTTTCGCCTCGGCATGAAAGCCGCCTACGGCGAACAAGCCGACGCCGTGCGCGCCGCGGCGATGGAATTCATCGCCAGCTGCCCGCTGGCGGCGCGCATCGGGCAAACGGTGTTCGTGTCGCATAGTTGTCCCGAACGCTCCGACGCCGATTGCATCGATGCCGGGGTCTTGGCTCGACCTTATACGAAGCGCGATCTGTGCGACGGCGGCGCGGTGTTTCGCACCGTCTGGGGTCGCGACTTCCGTTCGCAGAACGCCGCGGCGTTCGCCAAGGCGGTCAACGCGAAATGTTTGATCCACGGGCATGAGCCGTGCCCGATGGGCTATCGCATCCCCAACGATCGCCAAATCATTATCGACTGCTGCAGCGATCAGGCCTACGTCGCCCTGCTGCCGACCGACCGCGAGCTGACGCACGCCCAAGCGGTGCAATGCTTGAAGCGGTTGGATACATAGCGAGCGGATGATCGCTTCGCTTTCTCGATTTCTATTTATCCCGCCGTCGGCGACGGCGGGCGCCCCCGGTCGCCGACCGGGGGCGAAATGACAGAACTTTCGCGGTTTACTGCGCGGTTCATGCGCGCGGCTCGCATTTCCTTGCGCCGCACCGACATTTTCGTGCGCATGGCGCCCGGTTTGGTTTTCCGTGTTGTGCGCAACTGCAGAGTGTTTGCGCACATCGCAGCGTCCCGTTTCGCCCGCGTCGCGCCGCAGGCGGCAAATGTTCTCCATCGTCGCCATCCACATCGACGTAAGTATCTCAAGAGCTACATGCCCCGTGCGCACTACGGCGAACCCGTAGTGCGCTCCCTTGTTGGTAAGCGCTTCGATGCGCACTCCGAGGGCCCGGTTGTGCGCATTCCGTCGACTTAGTGCGCGGCACTTACGTCGATTCGAGTCACGTCCGATGTCACGCGCCGCAACTCCCTTCTCCCCTTGCGGGAGAAGGTGCCCCGCAGGGGCGGATGAGGGGTCGACTGCCTGCCCCACGCACGTCGAACGCTCGGCCGTTCGGTTCATTGCAATTTCCCCCCAGCACAAGATCTCCCAGAGAATCACGCCGCATTTTCCCCGAAAGGCCGGCCCGAAATCCAGGGAGCTTTTGGGCCACTCGCGATTTTCTTCACCTCAGAGACGCGGAGGGATGGAGATGTTGGAAAGGAGCTTCGTCGGACGCGGCGAATAAAAGGCGTGTCCGTCGTTCAGCGCAATCCATCCGACTTCCGACTTCTCGCAACATCCCCGCGGTTTCTTCGTTGCGCGGGAACTAATATGATAACTGCGTGCAGTTTTCCGACATCGCAGGGCCGACTCGTCATGAAGCGCCTCGTACTCGCATTGCTCGTGTGGTGGTCGGTGTTCGAGACGTCTTGGTCGGCCAAGGGGGCGCCTCCCAACATTCTCTTGATCGTCGCCGACGACATGGGCTGGAACGCGCCGAGTTGCTACGGGAATCGCGACATCGCCACTCCGCATCTCGATCGCTTAGCGGCACAAGGCATGCGATTCACTCAGGCCTACGCGGATTCGCAATGTTCTCCCACCCGCGCCGCGCTCTTTTCCGGGCAATACGGCGCGCGTACGGGAGTCTTCAAGGTACTGAACGAAATAGAGCCCTCCAGAGCGCTACTCCGATCGGCCGAGGCTAACACAGCGTTGACTCCGGACGTCGCCACGCTTGCGACGATGCTGCGCGGGGCCGGATATATCACCGGCATCAGCGGCAAGTGGCATATCGCCAATAATCCTGCGGTCGCGCCGCTAAGAAGTCGCGACGAGGGGCGATACTTCGATCGCTACGGCTTCGATTTTGCCGGCGAAGCCAACGGTGCGCAGCATCACGAGGACAAGACGGTCACCGCCATCACCGACGAGATCCTCGGCTTTATCGAGCAAAGCCGAGGAAAGCCGTGGTTCGCGTTTGCGGCGCATTTCAGCCCGCACTCACCGCTCGAGGCCCCCCAAGCGCTCGTCGACGCGCAAGCCGCGCGCGGTTACAAGCGCGCGACGACGCGCGAAGGGCTTTCCTCCGAGCGTCCCTGCGCCGAGTATCTGGCGATGCTGGCGCACTTCGACGCGGAACTCGGCCGCTTGCTCGCGCGCTTGGAAGAACGTCGCCTTGCCGAAGACACCCTGGTGATTTTTACGAGCGACAACGGCGGCCTGTCGCGCGTGACGAACAACGCGCCGCTGCGCGAAGGAAAAGGCGCGCCGTACGAAGGGGGCATCCGCGTACCGCTCATCGTCCGCTGGCCCGGCCACGTGCGGGCCGGCAGCGAATGCGCGGCGCCCGTTCATACCGTGGACTTCTATCCGACGTTCGCGGCCGTCGCCGGAGCGACGCTGCCGTCGGACAGAACGTTTGACGGCGAAAGCCTCGTACCTTTGCTCGAGCAAACCGGGCTCCTCGAGCGCCCGGCGCTTTACTGGCACATGCCGACCTACACGACGAACTTCGGTCGAACGCCGTGCGCCGTCGTTCGCGAAGGAGATTGGAAGCTGATCCATTGGTTCGGCGACTACCTCGATACGCAAGGCTTCACGCCCGACGACAAGCCCTACGGAAAGTTGGTGCCGGGCGCCCGCACCGAACTCTACAACTTGCGCGACGACGAAGGGGAGCGTCACAATCTGGCGGCGGAGCGTCCGCGGAAGACGGCTCATTTGCGGTCGGCACTCGACGCTTGGTGGAAGGCCACGGGCGCAAAACTTCCGACGACGAACCCCGACTTCGAACCTACCCAATGGTGGTAAACCGACGACCGACGTCCGGCGCGCGCCGAGTAGTTTCGGCATGCGAAAGACGTAGCGCCGTCGCCGGCAATGCCGGCTGCCGGCTTCTTCGGGGTTGGACCTTGGTCGACGTTTTGCTACAAACCCCGGCCTCGCGCCCGCCCTGGGCCGGCGAGAGTTAGAACGTTTCGCTCTCAGGATGAGAGCCACCGCAGTCGGGAAGTCGTCACGGATGCACAACTTCGTACGATCGCTAAAGCTTGCCTTACGCTATCGCTGGACCATGATCGGGTCGGTGCTCTGCGCGTTGGCCGTCGCCGTGCTGTGGGGCGGCAATATCGGAGCCGTCTATCCGTTGGTCGAGGTATCGCTCAAGGGAGAAACCTTGCGCGATTGGTCGGCCAAGCAGGTGACGTACTACCGCGAGAAAGTGGCCCAAGGCGACGCCGAGCTCGCCGCGCTCGGGCCGCAGGCCGACGACTCGGCACGTCGCACGCTCGCCGCGCATCGCTCGGCGCAGGCCTCGCTGCTCAGCACGTTCGAGTGGCTCGACGCCCACGTCGTCGTGCCGTATCTGAACTATTCGCCGTTCGGCACGCTGGTGTTCGTGATCGGGGCGCTGATCGTCGGCACCATGATCAAGAGCGTCTTTCTGGTATTCAACCAGATTCTGGTCACGAGGCTGGCACAGCTCGCCGTGATGGACTTGCGCAAAGAGTTCTTCCGTCGCTCGCTCCGCTGCGACTTGGGGCGATTTACGGCCGACGGCACCGGCGAACTCATGAGCCGGTTTACGTACGACATGGAAAACTTACTCGCCGCACATAGCGAATTTTTCGGCAAGCTCGTGCGCGAGCCGCTGAAGATGTTCGCGTGCCTCGCAGGCGCAGCAGTCGTGAGTTGGCGGTTGTTGCTCTTCTCGCTGATCCTCACGCCGCCGGCGGCGCTGATGATTCGCTGGCTCGCCAAAGCGCTGAAGCGTTCGAATCGGAAGCTCATGGAAGAAATGTCGGAGATGTATGAGATTCTCGACGAAACGTTCCAGGGGGTGAAGGTGGTGAAGGCGTTCACGATGGAACGTCACGAACGCCGCCGCTTCCATAAAAGCAACAAAGAGTTCTACAAGAAATCGATGCGCATCGGCCGGTACGATGCGCTGACCCGTCCGCTCACCGAAGTGCTCGGCATCGGCACGATCTGCGTGGCGCTGTTGGCCGGCGCGTACATGGTGCTCAACCAAGCGACGCACATCTGGTTTATTCGCCTGTCGAACGAGCCGATTACGCTCAGCATGATGTTCGTGTTTTACGGCATGCTCGCCGGGACGACCGATCCGGCGCGAAAACTTTCGGAAGTGTTCAGCCGGTTGCAGCGCGGCGCGGCCGCGGCCGATCGTATTTATCAGCTCATGGATCGCCGGCCGACCGTGGTGAACCCGCGCCAGCCGGTGCCGCTGCCGCGACACGCACGCGACTTGGTGTTCGAGAACATCGCGTTCCACTACACGCCCGACCAGCCGGTGCTCGACGGAGTTTCGCTCGTCATCCGCGCCGGCGAGACCATCGCGATCGTCGGCCCCAACGGCTGCGGCAAGAGTACGTTGGTGAACTTGATTCCGCGCTTCTCCGACCCCGTTGCGGGGCGCGTGCTGCTCGACGGTGTTGATATTCGCGACGGCCGGCTGCGCGAACTACGCGCTCAGATCGGCATCGTCACCCAAGAGACGCTCCTCTTCGACGACACGGTCTACAACAACATCAAGTACGGCTCTCCGCACGCCACGCGCGAGCAAGTGGTCGCCGCCGCCCAGCAAGCGCATGCCCATCGCTTCATCGAAGAAAAGCTCGAGCACGGGTACGAGACCGTGGTCGGACAGCGCGGCAGCAAGCTTTCCGGAGGCCAACGCCAACGCATCGCGCTGGCGCGGGCCATCCTGCGCGATCCGGCAATTCTGATTCTTGACGAGGCCACGAGCCAAGTCGATCTCGAAAGCGAGCAGGTGATCCATCGCGTGCTCGAACAATTCGTGCGCGACCGCACGGCCATTATCATTACGCACCGACTGTCGACGCTCGCGCTGGCGGATCGGATCGTCGTGATGAACGCCGGGCGGGTTCTCGACGTCGGCACGCACGCAGAACTCTTGGGCCGTTGCGATTTCTATCGCCGACTCCACGAGATTCAATTCAGTGAGGCCGCGGCGTAAGCGCCGCGGTCGGGCGTTAGGCGAGTGCGGTGTGAGAGGTTGGCAGGATGCGGAGTTTGCGATTGTTGATCTTAGCCCTCGGGCTACCTGTGGCCGTTTGCGCTTTAGGTTGTTCCGGCGCCTGGCGTCTTCCGAAGGCCACGAGCTTGGCCGCGGCGTCTCCTGCGGCGGTCGGCACGGCCAACATGACGGCCGGCATCACCGACGTGGCGGCGATGCGCACGGCCGTCACGACGTTAGTTCCCCCGGGCACCTCACTCGCCCAAGCGGAATCGCGCCTGACGGCCGAAGGGTTCGACTGCTCGTTCGGCTACAACGCAGCCGCGAACCAGGACTACTTGCGCTGCACGCGCACCGACGCGGAGACGCTGCTCATTTCCCGCCGCTGGATCGTGACGGTTTCCTACCGCGACGGCCAAACGACGAGCGTGGAAGTTCGCGCCGGCTCGCTGGGGTTGTAGAAGCGATTCCGTATCGGCAGCCGAATCGTCAAACGTCGCCGCTTGCCGGCTTAGCCCCGTCGTCCATGACGGGATCGATTGCACTTGGCAAAGTCGATTGCTCTCGGAGACGAGCTCCGGGGCTTAGTGATCCGGGCGGGATTCGCCAGGACACTTTGGATTGTAAGACCGATTTCTCACTTTGGCACGTCGCTTGCCTATATAGAGTCGCCACCGTCCCCGGAACAGAGGACGGTGGCACCCTCGATTTCACGATCGGGGTGGTTGCTCAGAGGCACCGGTCGCCCGCGGGTCGTCTTGCCAGAGACGATTCAAAAGCGGCTGGTTTCCGGCAAAATGGCTCGTTTCGGCGAAGCTCTCCGCAGTGAGCCGCCGAGTGGTTTTGCCGGAAGCAAGGGGCACCGGGGTGGGTCGGAGGCTTGTAAGAGGCACGAGCTTTCGACCCTCCCGTTGCAAAACGCAACGTTGCAAAACGATACACCTGTATCACAATGCAACATAAAGGGGTGGCCCGACCCGCTCGGGGCCGCCGATAGGAAGGTTCGGATCGCGTGAATTTTGGCGGTAGGTCGGGATTGTGGGAAGTGTGCGAAAGTCGTTGAAATCAAACGTTTTTGTTGACTTCAGCCCGCCAATTTCTACCATGAACGATTGGCGTTTTTGCAGCTGGTTCTTTAGAGGGGATTTTGGAGCTCGCGTGCGACACCCTGCTTTACGTAGTTTGTCGAAGTGAGTTCTCCGATTCCAAAGCATTTGGTCCCAAGCCTTGGGCCCGAGCATTGGAAATGTGGTCGCTGTGAATCGCATCGGTTGCCGTCGGTAGGTTCTCGCATCGTCTTCATTAGGTCGTCGTCGTTAGGTCGTCTTCGGAAAGGCACGGTCAGTATGACCAAGTGGTTTCAAGGAATCTGTTGCACGTTTGTCGGCGCGGGCGCTTGCGCCATCGCGCTCTTGCAACCTCACGCTTCGTCGACCGCCGCAGAGATTGCGGCCGCGACCGATGCGTCGCCCGCGACGCGCGAACTACCGCGCAGCGCGTCGGGCAACGTCAACGATCAAGACATCGTTAAGTACATCAACGAACAAATTCGCAAAGGTTGGCAAGAAGCCGCCATCAACCCTTCGCCGCCCGCGACCGACAACGAATGGTGTCGCCGCGTCTATCTCGACGTCATCGGCCGATTGCCGACCGTCGAAGAACTCGACGCCTACCTGAAGTCGGGCGGTCCCGACAAGCGCCTGAAGCTCGTCTCGATGCTCACGGGCGAAGCGATCACGAGCAATCCGAAGGAACAGGCCGCCGCCGACAAGTATCTGGAAGAATACGCCCGCCACTGGGCGAGCAAGTACTCGATTCTGTTCGTCGGCCGTCCGCCGGCTCAACGTGCGAATCGCGAACTCGTCAACCGCGACGGCATGCAGGCCTACCTCCGCGGTTCGTTCCTCCGCAACAAGCCGTGGGACAAGATCGTCGAAGAAATCGTCAGCGCCACGGGCACGACCTCGCCGGGCTCCCCGGAATTCAACGGGGCGACGAACTTCCTTGTGAACAAGCTCGCCGAAAACGCCTCGGAAGCCACGGCGAAGACCGCCAAGTACTTCCTCGGCATCCAGGTGCAATGCACGCAGTGCCACAACCATCCGTTTAACGATTGGAAGCAGGACCAATTTTGGGGCCTGAACGCCTTCTTCCGTCAAACGAAGTCGGTGCAGAATCGCAACGGTCAGAACGTCGAATACGTGACGCTCGACAACGAAGATTTCGCCGGCGAAGGTTCGAACCCGAAGGAAGCCGAAATCTACTTCGAACTCCGCAACGGCGAACTCCGCGTCGCCTACCCGACATTCGTCGACGGCACGAAAATCAACTCCAGCGGTTACGTGAACGAAGTCGATCGCCGTTCCGAGTTGGCGAAGATGATCGTGAAGCACGAAAACTTCGGCAAGGCGTTCGCCAACCGGATGTGGGGCCACTTCCTCGGCTACGGCTTTACGAAGCCGGTCGACGACATGGGCCCGCACAACCCCGTGACGCACCCGGAATTGCTTGATCGCCTGGGTCAAGAGTTCGCGGCCCGCGGTCACAACGTGAAAGACATGATCAAGTGGATCACGCTGAGCGAAGCCTACTCGCTCTCGAGCAAGAGCACCCCGCGTAATAAGAAGGACGATCCTTCGCTGGGCGAGAAGCCGTTGTTCTCGCACTTCTACATTCGCCAAATGCAGGCCGAAGAGTTGTACGAATCGCTGTTGGCCGCCACGAAGGCCGCCGAAGGCGATCCGGACGAGCAAGCCGCCAAGAAGAGCATGTGGCTCCAACAGTTCACCGTCACCTTCGGCAACGACGAAGGGGACGAGGCCACGACGTTCGACGGCACGATTCCGCAAGTGCTCATGCTGATGAACGGCGACCTCACGAAGACCGCTCTGACGAGCAACTTCATGTCGCAGCTCACGGCCGGTAATCTCGCGATGCCGGACAAGATCAGCTACCTCTACCAAGCAACCCTCTCGCGCAAGCCGACCAGTCGCGAATTGGCGCTGGCCATGGCCTCGCAAGGCAAGAACGCTCAAGACGTCCTGCAAGACGTGTTCTGGGCGCTCTTGAATTCGAACGAGTTCATTTTTAATCACTAGTCTGAGTTACGCGTTTGCGGCGGACCGGGGCCGAGGCTTGTTCCTCGCCCGGCCGCCAACCCGACGGGTCTTGGGAAGGCTCGAAGGGGTGTCGGAATCGGTTACGAATCACGGTTAGATCACGGTCGCTATTTGTTCTGGGAGAATTTTGAAATGTCCATGAATCGTCGTCACTTCATGTCGCACCTGGCCGCCTCGGCCGCGCTCACGGCGCCCGTCGCCGCGTCGTTCACCAGCGCCTTGCGCGCCAACGCCAAGGATATGCAGAAGCGCAAGAAGGCCTGCATCATGTTGTTCATGAACGCCGGGCCTCCTACGATCGACATCTGGGACCTCAAGCCGGGCGCCCCGACGGGCGGCCCCTTCAAGCCGATCGACACCTCGGCCTCGGGCGTGCAGATCAGCGAGCACATGCCGTTGATGGCCAAGCAAATGCATCACACGGCGATTCTTCGCTCGATGAGCACCCGCGAAGCCGATCACAATCGCGGCCGCTACTACATGCACACCGGCTATGTGCCGAACCCGAGCGTCGAGCACCCGAGCTACGGTGCCGTCATCGCCAAGGAATGCGGTAACCCGGAAGTCGACATCCCGCCGTTCGTCTCGGTCGGCGGCGCCAGCTACGGCCCGGGCTTCTTGGGCATGAGCTACGCTCCGTTCGTGGTCGACGCCAACGGCGACGTCCGCAACCTGAACATGAACATGGAAGCCCCGCGCCTGGCGCAACGGCTTCGCTTGCTCGGCGAGATCGAAGGCAGCTTCGCCGGTCAGGCTCGCGGGGAAGCCCCGATCGAACACAAGAAGGTGATCGATCGCACGGTCGCCCTCATGACGAGCGATCAAATGAAGGCGTTCAAGATCGACGACGAAGACGCCGCCGTGAAGGAACGCTACGGCGTTGCCGTTCCGGGCGCCGCCGCCGCGGGTGCAGGCATGATGCGTCGCAACACGACGTTCGGCCGCAGCTGCTTGATCGCTCGCCGTTTGGTCGAGCGCGGCGTGCCGTTCGTCGAAGTCGAAATGGGCGGCTGGGACTTGCACCAGAACACCCACACGACCTTGAAGGACACGCTCCTGCCGGTGCTTGATCAGGGCATGAGCGCTCTCATCGAAGACCTCAGCCAACGGGGCATGCTCGAAGACACCGCCGTGGTGTGGATGGGCGATTTCGGCCGTACGCCGCGTATCAACGCTCGTGCCGGTCGCGATCACTGGGCCCGTTGCTGGTCGACCGTCGTCGCAGGCGGCGGCATGAAGGGCGGACAAGCGGTCGGTGCCACGAATGAAGACGGCACGGCCGTCGCCGACGGCGTCGACCCGATCAAGTCGGAAGACTTGATGGCGTCGGTCCTCAAGGGCCTCGGCATCTCGCTGGAAACCACCTACACCAGCAAGAACAACCGCCCGATGAAGATTGCCAACAGCGGCAAGGTCATCAAGGAACTGTTCGCCTAGTCGGTGTTTGCTTCCTCTCCCTTTGCGGGAGAGGGGCGAAGTTTGCTGATACCGTGATCTAGCGCCGGCCGCGGACCTCCCATCCGCGGCCGGCTTTTTTATTGCGCCCCACTGCGAAAATGAGGTGATTTCAACATTACTCGCTGACAGCCGGCTTCGCAAAACGGCAGGCGGTAGGCTTCCCTTCGAAAGAACTACAGCTCTCCAGAGGGGTATTGCTATGGGCCGTAAGTTTTCATTCGTGCGAATCCGCCTCGGCACGGCTCTCGCGATTCTTGCAATGGCCATGCTCGCAACATCGGCCGTCGCGGCACCGCCTAAGAAATCCGGCGTCGTCTACGAAATCTTCGTCCGCTCTTTCGCCGACGGATCCGACACGAATCGAGTCGGCGACTTTCAGGGAATCATCGACAAGCTCGATTATCTGAACGACGGGGATCCGGATACATCCGGCGATCTCGAAGTCGACATTATCTGGTTGATGCCGATCTTCCCCGCGACCGATTACCACGGTTACGACATCGAAGACTTCAAGAACGTAAGTCCCGACTACGGGACGATGACGGAGTTTGAAGACCTGGTCAAGAAAGCCCACCATCGCGGCATGCGGATCATTCTCGATTTGCCGCTTAATCACTCCTCAAATAAGCACCCTTGGTTTCTCAGCGCCATCAGCGCCCCGGGCGCACCGTTTCGCGATTTCTATCACATCGACAAACGCAGCGCCGGCGGAATATTTCACTCCGTGCCCGGTGCTCCTCAGTTTTCGTATCGAGGGTTGTTTAGCCCTACAATGCCCGACTTCAATTTCTATACGCCGCAGGTGCGGAAAGAATTGAAAGACATCGCAGGCTTCTGGCTCGACAAAGAGGTCGACGGATTTCGCCTGGATGCAGCGAAGCATATTTACGAGAGTTACGAAGGAAAACTCGATGAAGATTCCATCTTACAGAACAACGAATGGTGGCGAGAGTTCTCGGAATTCGTGTACGGGAAGAATCCCGACGCCGTTCTGATCGGAGAAGTGCTGGGAGATCCCGGCACGTTGACGCGCCACGCCTGGGGACTCGACGGCCTCGTCGACGAACCGTTTCAATGGTCCGCGCGCGATCAAGCGGCCTTTCCCAAGCCGGGCTTTCTCGGGAATCAAAAGAACTATCTCGACGGCGCCCGCGCGGTGAACAAGCTTTCGGAAAACGATGCCGCGCGCCCGACGATTCCGAAAATCCCGTTTCGTTCCTTTCTTTATCTCGCAAGCCACGACGCCAATCCGCGACTCGCCTCACAACTAGAAGATAAGGCGGCGCACGGAATGACGCATTCTCCCGACGAAGCGTATCGTATGGCGGCGTGCCTCATGCTTACGCTCGGCGAACGGACGATCCTCTACCAAGGGGACGAAGTGAAACAGATCGGCTGGAAGTGGAACGGCAATCCTCCGTCCGACCCTATGTCGCCCGGCGACGGCTCCGGCATCTACGACGAAACACTTCGCGAGCCGTTTCCATGGACGAAGTCGAGCGCGGCCGCGCCGGACGCCCAATGGCAGAACAAGGGCTTTATGCTTCCCAAGTTTGATCGTCCGAACGATGGAATCAGCGTCGAAGAAGAGAACACGGCGAAGGACATGCTCGCGCTGATCCGCGGACTGACGAACCTGCGCACCGACTATCCGGAATTAGTCGACGGCGAAATCTCGAACGTCTTCAATGATTCGGGCGATTGGATGGTGTTTGAACGCACTCACGGAGGAAAATCGCTGCTGATTCTGATCAACACGACTGATGCGGGCCGCGACTACAAGTTCCACAACAACTGGCTGCCGCAATTTCGCAGCGCCCGTCCGATTTTCTTTAGCGACGGCAAAGCAAAGACGTGGGAGCGCCGCAACGAAACCGTCGCGCCGATTGCGGATTCAGTGTTCGTTCCACCCTACGGAATGGTCGTCTTAAAACCGTAGTGGTAAGAAAATCCCAGACTTCAGAACTCGATCGTCTTCCCGTCGTCGGCGAGTTCCGTGTTGGGGAAAATGCGTTGGGCTGTGGCCAGCCCCACCGGGTCCACTTCGTTGATCGCCGAGTCGAGGTGCGTGAGCACTAATCGCTTCACGCCGGCCGCGCGGGCCAACGTTGCAACCGGCGTCGTTTGACTGTGCCCGGTCTTCTGGACGAAGTCGCTCGGCACGTCGTCGCTGAAGTTGCACTCGTGCAGCAACAAATCCACGCCGCGGATCTGCTCGACATAGCGGGCGTCGGGCCCCGCCGTGGTGTCGGTGACGTATGCCAGCGATCGCTCCGGCCAATCGATCCGGTAACCGACGCCGCCGCCGGGATGTTCGACCGGAAAGTACGTCACCTTGCCCCCGCCGGCGATCGTGACCGGCCCCGTGAGCGGACGCATCTCAAACTCGGGCGCCACGGGAAAGAGCGTCGGGTGGAACAAGTGCTCGCGCACGGCGGCCAGCTTCTCCGCTTCGCCGTGCACCGTCACGCGGCGCATCGATTTGTCGTACAGCGCGCCGAGCAGAAACGTCAGCCCGACGACGTGGTCCAAATGTGCGTGGGAGAGAAAGATGTCGAGCTCGTCGGTCGCCAAGTGTCGGCGAAGGCGCTGCATCCCGGTGCCCGCATCGAGCACGACGCCGACTTCCGGCAACATGTAACAGGCCGTGTCGCGCAGGTCGTTGGGGTGATAGCCGGTGGTGCCGAGCATGACGAGCTTCATGCTTGCGATTATAGCACGCGGCGATCGGCGATCGCACTACGAGACGAAGTGCTTTTCCGGCAATTGGAAGCTGCTTGCCGAAGTACGTTCGGATTGCAAATTGAGAATTGCAACTTGCAAATTTACGGACGCGGCGTGTCTCACTTGTGCCAATTTGCAATTTGCACTTTTCGATTTGCAATTTGCAATCAACACCTCAAAGGCTACCGATTCTCGGTCGTCGTCGGCGCCGCGGCGCCCGGGCCCAGGAGTTTGTTCAGTCCGCGGTTCAGAGCGTCTTGGCCGCGGTTGAGCGCGTTTTGTGCCGCGCTGCTGCTTTTATCCAGTGCGCTTTGAGCCGCGGTTTGGCCGCGCGAAATCACGCTTTGCGCCGCGTTCTGTCCTTGCGATACGGCAGTCGGTACCGAATTGGGTCCGCCGCCGAGCGCTTGTTGCAGCGCCCCCTGTGCAGCCGCTTGTGCCGCCGTTTGCAGGAACTGCGCGGTCGCCAGTCGGAACGCCTCGCGGTCGAGCGTCGGCTTTTGCAACGTGCCCGTGATCGGCACGCGAATCACCTGCCCGGCCAAGGCCGATTGCGCGATCGGCGTCCCCGCCAAGATGCTCGATGGGATCGGCACCTCGGCCATGAGCGCGAGCGATTGATCGGCGACGCCGACCGAGCCCATCGTCTTCACGACGACGTTCGGAAACGCAAATTCCAGGTTCTGGTGATAGATCCGCCCTTCGATCATTTTGAAGTCGACGACCGATTCCCGCGTCAGCTTCGCGGCCGCCGGCAGGTTTAGTAGCGCCGCAATTTCCTGCGTCAGATAGCCGGGCCCAATTTCGACGTCGTGCACCGTCAGCTTGCCGCTGATCGCGCCGGCCGCCGGGTTGTCGATCGGCATGCGAAACTCTTCCAGTTGAACGGAGAAGGAGCCGCCGACTTGCGTGGTGCCGGCCAGGATCGGCATCACGTATTGCAAACGCTGGTTCGCCATCTCCGGAGTGATCGTCACATGGTCGGCCAGCACGCCCGGATCGAGCCGCACTTCCATCGGCTCGGGCCCGACGCGCACCGTCGGCGCGATGCGCACACGTCCGCCGCCGACGGGCACTTCCAGCGCCGAGGTGCGGGCGTAGCCTTGATTGAGCGTGGCGTCTAACGTGTTGCGCGGCACGGGGAAGCCGTAGAGGTTGAGCTGTTCCCAGCCGAGCTTGGCCGCCCCTTGTAGTTGATGCCAAGCGACGGCGTCGGGCCGCTTCAGGTCGATCATCGGCCCGGCAAGTTGAAATTGCTGTGTCTCGCGTCCCGTGAAGGAGACGCCGTTGCCGAGATACGTTTGCGCCAGCGGCGTGAGCTTCGCCAAGTCGTACGTCGCCTCGCCGCGGCAATCGAGCACGCGAGCCGTGCTGATCTGATCGAGCTTGCCGGTGAGCATCAGCCGCAAAGCATCGGCGACGATCTCCAACCGGTCGATCGCCAGCGCATCGCGACGCGGCTCGTACACGCCGCTGCCGACCAGCCGTACTTGCGGCTCGTTCCAAAGTTGCGCGGTCCCTTGTTGCACAGTGAGGTTCTTGACCACGGCATCCAGCGCCACGGCCGTTACGGCGCCGGTCCGTTCCAGCTTGCTGGTCGCCTCGATCAGTCCGCCGAAGCGAACCGGTTGCGCGCCTGCGGCTCCCGCCAAAGGCGTGCTCGGGACAAACAGCTTCGCCAAGTCGCCCCGTAAACCGAGCTCGCCGTGCAGCTCCGGCGCTTGTCCGGTGCCGGCCACGTACGCAAAGTTGCGCAGCGCGGCTTGCGTGCCGACGCTATTGAAGGTCGCTTCGGCGACGTCGGTCCGCAGCGGATGGTAGCGTCCGACGAGCGTCAACTCGGCCGAAGGCTCATCCAGCGCGAAGCCGGGCATCGCTACGCGGAACGGTTGTGCGGTGAGCTTCGATTGGGCGATCGTGATCTCTTCCGGCAGGTGAATCTCGCCGACGGCCGAGAGCTCGACTTGTCCTTCCGCCGACACGAGCGGCGGAATGCCCACAAACGGCCGGAGCCGCGCGAGCCAAGTCGTGAGCTGCCCGCGCCCTTCGACGGCCAGCGGCAACACGGCGTGCGCGTTCGCAAAGTCGGTCACCGGCGCGGTGAGTCGGGCCGTCAGCTGATCGCCGGCCGATTCGAGTCCGAGCGTCGCTTCTTCGAGCGCCGCGATGTTCAGGCCCGAGGCCCGGCCGAGTGCGCGCACGCCGACGACAAGTTGCCGTTCGGTCCAGTTGGGGTAGCCCGGCGCGAGCAGTTGGAAGTCGTTGATCGAAGCGGTTCCTTCCACACGGAAGCGATCTCCTGCTTCGCGCGTCCAAGCAATCTCCGCCGTTCCCTCACCCCGACATTGCAAGCCGACCAGATCGATGAATTGATCCAATCGTTCCGTGAGTCGGTCCAACGAGTATTGCGCACGGATTTGGAAGTTGCTCGGCGAATTGACTCCCTCGACGACGAGAAACACCGACCGGCAGTCGAGCCGTTCGACGACGGGACCGGTCGGCGTATCACGAGCCGTGAGCGAGGCGTTGAGCGGTTCGTCCCAGGTGACCGCTTGTCCGCGGGCGATCGCCGTGAGGCTGCCGCCCGTGAGATTTGCCTGCCATTGTCGCGCGCCGGCCCCATCGCGCCGGCTTTCGAGATTCAGCGAGAGTTCGCCGCCGGTGATTTGCACGTCGTCGCGTAAACGCATAACGTGCGGCATCGCTTGCGCAATCTTCGCCAGACTGATCTGTGCCGATGCTTTGCCGTCGCATTGCGTCACCAGATCGAGAAAACCTCGCGCGCCAGCCGCATTGAGAAGCTTCGTGTAGTCATCGACGACGATTTGGGCTTGGGCCGTGACGAGGTCGCATTTCACCCCGAGATTTCCGATCTGCAATCGTTTGCCGGTAAGGGAGGCTTGAATCGGCAAATCGATCTCGGCCATGCTCAACTCGTCGCCCGCGAGCAGCGACCCGCCGATCACAGGCCGGGCTAGGCTCAGTCGCCCTTCGACCGCCATGGTCGGCAGCGTGGCGGTCCAATCAAACGTGGTTTGCAGCTTGCCCGAGGCGATTCCCGCGATTTGCACATCCGGCATGAGGCGGCGTGCCAACGCACCGACCAAGTCTAGCGGCAACGCTCCGAGATCGAGCGCGGCGCTGCCTTGCGGCGCGGTCGGGGCGCCGGGAGGCGCGCCGTCGCGATAGTCGCACTTGATGCTAAACGGCCGGGGTCCGTCGGCGAAGGCGATGGCGCCTTGCAAATCGATCGACAGCGGCAACGCGTTCGTCGCCGGCATGATGACGACTCCGCCGAGTTGGACGAGTTGCCATTTCCGGTGGCTCCGCTCGTCGCGCACCTCGATGGCGCCCTCGACGACTTCCACGGCAAAATCGACGCCGGGCGTGCCCGCCGGCGATTGCGCCGCGTTCAAAAACTTCGCGAGGACTTCTTCCAGGTTGGTCGTGCCGTCGGCACGGACGACGACGTTTAAGAAGGGCCGCTCGATGCGGAGCCGGCCGAGTTGCATCGGTCGCGTGGCGAGATTCCACAGCGTGCGTTCGGTGTGCACGCAATCGGCGCGCGCCACGAGAGCGCCGTCGGCGCCTGTGATTTCGATTTGCTCGGCATGCGGCGCGGTGAACCAATTGAGCGATGCCTCGCCGATTTTCACCGTTCCCTGGACGTCGCTCGCGGCCCAGCCGACGAGCTGCCCCAAGAGCGGTGTGCGACTAATGATCTGCGGCGCCGCCGCCGCGATGACGACGAGCGCAAATAGGGCGACCAACAAACGTCTCACGAGTTTGCCGTGCGGCGGCTTAGCGGCCATGTCAAACGTGGCGGCCGAGATCGGATCGTCGGAAGCGGAGCGTGGAATACGCGAAGCCATGACACATACTCGAGAGAGATGCCGAGCGGCAGAAAAGGGCCGGAATAATAGGCTTCTCCATCGTTTGCAGCTAGACGAACGTGCGCCGCGGGTCGGCATGGCAAGCTCCGCGCAAACGTTCTAAAATCTATTTGACGCATTCCCCCGCAACGGAGCCTGCCCGTGTCGAGCTATCCCCGCATTTTTCGCGTTCGCCAACATTTCACCGGGCCGACCGTGGCCGACGTTATGGCCGAAACGCGCCTGCAGCTCGGCAAGCTTCCGCTGAAAGCGCGGATTAAGCCGGGCGCGAGCGTTGCCGTCACTGCCGGCAGCCGGGGCATCGCGAATATTGCGAAGATCATCAAGGCGACCGTCGAACATTTGCAATCAATCGGGGCCAAGCCGTTCATCGTGCCGGCCATGGGGAGCCACGGCGGCGGCACGGCCGAAGGGCAAGTTGAGATTCTGCACGGCTACGGCATCACGGAAGAGTATTGCGGCTGCCCGATTCGCGCGAGCATGGAAACGATCATCGTTTGCCAAACTGCCGAAGGGTTCCCCGTGCACTTCGACAAACATGCGTCGCAGGCCGACCATGTGTTGGTCGTCGGCCGCGTGAAGCCGCACACCGGCTTCGTCGGCGATATTGAAAGCGGCCTGATGAAGATGATGCTCATCGGGCTGGGCAAACACGCCGGCGCGCTGGTGTACCATCGCGCGATTCAGGACTACAGCTTTCCGCAAATTGTGCGGAGCGTCGCGGCCGAGGTAATTTCCAAGTGTCGCATCGTCGCCGGGCTCGGCATCGTGGAGAACGAGGCGGAGGAAACGGCGCGGCTGGCCGCGGTCTTGCCCGAGGAGCTTGAAGCGCGCGAGAAGGAATTGCTGATCCTCGCCAAACAATGGATTCCGCGACTGCCGTTTGATCGGGCCCACATGCTATTGGTCGATCAGATCGGCAAGAACATCAGCGGCACGGGCATGGACACCAACGTCGTCGGCCGCAAGTACAACGACCATAAAGCCGTGGAAGACGAGTTTCCGAAGGTGAAGGTGATCGCCGTCCGGTCGCTGACCGAAGAAACGCACGGCAATGCCACCGGTCTGGGCATGGCCGAGTTCTGCCGGTCGCGCGTGCTCGAGCAGATCGACGTGCGCAAGACGCGCATCAACTGCCTGACCGGGGGCCATGTGGCGGCGGGAATGATTCCGTTCGACTACCCGACCGACCGTGAAATCCTCGACACCGCGCTACCGACCATCGGCTTGGCCGACCCGCCGCATGCGAAGTTGCTTTGGATCCACAACACGCTCGACGTCGGCGAGGTGGAATGCAGCGAGGCGTACTTCGCCGAGGCCCGCGAGAAGCAGCATTTAGAAATACTCACGGAGCCGCGCCCGTTGCCTTTTGACGCGCAAGGCAACTTGCCCGACTCCGTGAAGGGGTGGCGCTAACCTACACCGTTAGCCGCGCTTCTCTTCGTGACAATTGCCGCAACAGCTCGGCTTCGCAGGCTTCGTCAGGAAGGCCTGACGCGGCAGCTTCTCCATGAAGCTCGCCCAATGCGCCAGCAGCGTTTGGTGTTTGTGCTTGAGTTGATCATGCGATTCACGTAGTCGGGCTTGCGCCTCGCGCTCGTCGTCGTGCACGCGCGGCACGACGGGATAAGGAGGCGGATTATCGCTTCCTTCCACGGCCGCGATTGCGTGCTCATGCTTCCCGAAATCTTGCTGATAAAGGCGGACCGATCCGGCGTGGACGGATAGTTTCGCTTCGTGGTGGCGCAGCGCGGTTTCAATCCCTTGAAGGTCCTTCACCATTCCGGCGGCTTCGGCTTGCCACACGGCAATTTCGTCGCGCCAGAAATCGTTCTCGGCTCTCCAACGGAGATGGTCTTCATGCATTTGTTGGTTGGCGACTTGCGTCATGGCGGGGTCTCCTTCGCAAAGACGTGTGTTCGTTCGTCGGTAAGCAAGGCACAATTCGTGCCGATCGTAACGAACACATCGAGGAGCCGCGATTCACGTTGCTTCACGAGCAGAGAGCCCGTTGCAGGGCGGCGCGCGGACCGTGCGGGCGAGCGGAATCGGCTCGTTGGTGTGCGGCGCGGCACGATTGTAGAATGTGCGCCGCTCGCACTGCCGGTCTCCCTTTGCTCCCGCGCTGAATTCCATGCCGCCGACATTCGATGAAACGACGCCGGTGCGCGGCGCGCTCTATATCAACATCGCCTTCGATTGGGGGGACGAGATCGATCTGCGCCACGCCGTACGGCTGGCTCCGGCGCAGGAACAAGACTTAGATCGACGCCCGCGCACACCGACGTCGATCGGCTACCGTCCCGCGCCGCTCCGGTTTCCGCTGCCGGACCTAATCGTCGATTTGCCGGGCCGCCTCAACGCGCCGGCCTGCGCCGAAGCGGCCGTGTTTGATTTCGGCGGCGTGAATTTGCGGATCGAAATCGCGCTCGATCATACCCGTGCGGAACTTCGCGCCTTAGCCGGCGACCCGGTGTGGCTGCAAGGGATTCTTCGCACGGCCCGCAGCGCGGCCGAACCGCTCTACCAACAATTGCTTCCCGCACTGAAGTCGCCGGCTTGGAGCGAACTCGTCGAAGAGTATCTGGTGTTTCGCTTGGACCCGGACGGGTGGACCGACGTCGAACGCCTGCCGACGGACGAAGGAGCTTGGCTCGCCGGTTTGCTGCGCTTAGAGGCCGGGCCGTTGGCGGCGGAACAGATTGCCGATGCGCTCGGGCGCCGCATCTCGTATTCGCCCGGCGACTTGGTCTTGGTCGATTGGGGCGCGGCGGTGGTGGTCGATCGCGATTGCGTTGAAACTTTGCGCACGTTGGAGTTTGCCAACTTGCAGTTGCTGGAGTTTCGCCTTATCGATCGCCGGCTCGACGACGCGCTCGGCCAGGCCTACGGCTTGATCCATTCGCTCGCCAAGCGCCGGTTGCTCTTCTTCGGGCGTTCGCAAGACCGGCCGTTGCGCGTGCTGGGGGATATTCGAATGGAAACCGAGGCGCTCTTCGAGCGCACGGCCGGAGTATTGAAACTCGTCGGCGATCAATACCTGGCGCGGGTCTATCACCTGACCTCGACGCGCTTCCATCTCGACGAGTGGTCGTCGAGCATCAAAGGCTCGCTCGAATCGGTGCAGGACGTCTACCAGATTCTTTCCGACCAAGCCTCGGCCGGCCGGATCGAGCTGATGGAAATGATCGTGATCTTGCTGATCGCGGGGGAGATTATTCTGACGCTGGTCGGGCACTAGACGGCTGCTCCAGCCGGAAAGGTCGGAGTCCGAAGGGTGCCGGAGTGACGGATTTGCGCTGCATCACCCGGCCGATTGCCTCCGGTATTTCTCCCCCGGCCGGGGGCGCGAGCCGTCTCCGAATCCGTCCGCTTTCACGCATCTCCGCTCTGTCAGGGCCATTGTATAGAATTGTCTTGTGTTCGGTTCTCAGTGCCGATAGAGTAGGTTACGGTATTACAGTACCGACACGGCGCACGCAGGTGCTCCGTGTCCCTGCCTGCTGAGTTCCCAAGACTCGGCTACCCTATTCTCCCGATCGATCGATCCGTTCGCGGGCTTGTCCCGACGCGAGTCGCCACGGTGCGGAAGAATGGCGGACCGGCGCTGTCCATTGGAGTCGGTTTCGAGGCCTCTCGGATCCCGGCTTGCTGACGTGAAGTTGGCGGACGCGCACGACCTGGTTTGCGGCAAGCTCTTTCTTGCTCGCGCCGGTCCACGTGTCTCTCCGGCGTCACGTCCGGCAGCGTTGAGCGACGGTTGCTTTAGCTAATTCCTCCGCGGTGGTCCTTCGTTGGGGCTGCGCGGTCGGAAAGAACCTGGGCACTTTCGCTCCCGGCGATCACGAGCGGTCTCTTCGTAGACGATACGAGGATTTCGCGCTCATGCTCAGTTGCTCCATTCTCCGCGGTGACCTGTCGAACGTTCGACGCATGCTTTCGGTTTGCGCCGGTTTGGCGTTGGCCGCGGCGTTGCCTGCCTCCTTGCGCGCCGCCGATGCGCCGGCAGCCAAGGTCAGCTTCCATAAGCAAGTGCGTCCCATCTTGCAGGGGCAGTGCCAAGGTTGCCATCAGCCGGCGAAGCAAGCCGGCGATTATGAAATGACGAACTTCGCGCGCCTCCTGAAGGGAGGCGAAAGCGGCTCGGCGGCGATCGTCGCCGGGAAGCCGGAAGCGAGCTACCTCGTCGAGCTGATCACGCCCGTGAAGGGCAAAGCCGAAATGCCGAAGGGGAAAGAACCCCTCTCGCAAACCGACATCGACCTCATCAAGCAGTGGATCGCCCAAGGGGCCGTCGACGATACGCCGGCCGCCACGGTCGAAAAGTACGACGCCGACCATCCGCCCGTTTATACCCGGGCTCCGGTGGTCCCCTCGCTCGACTACTCTCCCGACGGCAAGCTGCTGGCCGTGGCCGGCTATCACGAAGTGTTGATCATGAAGGCCGACGGCTCGGGCATCGTCGCCCGACTAGTCGGCATGGCCGAGCGGATCGAGTCGGTGAAGTTCTCTCCCGACGGCAAGCAACTCGCCGTTGCCGGCGGCTTGCCCGCGCGACTCGGCGAAGTGCAGATCTGGGACGTCGCTTCGAAGAAGTTGCTCCTTTCCCACTCGTCGACCTTCGACACCGTGTACGGCGCCGCTTGGTCTCCGGACGGGAAGTTCGTCTCCTTCGGCTGCGGCGACAACAGCGTCCGTGTGATCGAAGCGGCCACCGGCAAGCAGACCTTGTTCATGGGGGGCCACAACGATTGGGCCCTCGACACCGTGTTCAGCGCCGACGGCACGCACCTCATCAGCGTGAGCCGCGACCGTTCGGCGAAGCTCACCGAAGTCGAAACGCAACGCTTCGTCGACAACATCACTTCGATCACCCCCGGTGCGCTCAAGGGAGGGCTGCAAAGCGTGGCCCGACATCCGACGCGCGATGAAATCGTGTTCGGCGGGGCCGACGGGGTACCGAAGATCTATCGCATCCACCGCATCACCAAGCGCGTGATCGGCGACGACGCCAACCTCATTAGCGTGTTGCCGGCTCTGCAAGGGCGCATCTTCGGCGTTGATGTTAGCGCGGACGGTAAGCTCATCGCCGCCGTCAGCAGCAACGACGGCATCGGCGAAATCGGCATTTATCAATACGGCGACGATAAAGGCCTGCCGGACGATCTGAAGAAGATTCTCGAGAAGCGCATCCAAGAACGCACCGAAGCCGAAGCGAAGCAGCTTGATGAGTTCACGAAGAAGTCGGTCAAGCAATTGGCGAAGACGACCGTGAAGGAATGCGGACTCTTCTCCGTGGCCTTCGCACCGGATGCCAAGACCATCGCCGTGGCCGGGGCCGACGGCATCGTGCGCATCGTCGACACGGCCAACGGCGCGATCACGAAGCAATTCACGGCCGCCCCCATCACGAAGTCCGCCGCGGCGCAACTCGCCAAGGCCGCTCCGGCGGTATTTCCCGCACCGAAAGTCGAAACGGAGTCGTTGCCCGAAGGTGCGAAGGTCGAATCGCTGTCGGTGATTCCGTCGACCGTACAACTCGCCGGCAAGACCGATTACAACCAACTGATCGTTTCGGCGAAGCTCGTCGGCGGCGCCACGCTCGACGTCACCCGGCTCGCGAAGTTTACCGCCTCGACGAAGAACGTCGAACTCCTGCCGGGAGGAGTCGTCGTCGCTCGGGCCGACGGTCCCGCTGCTTTGCAGATCACGCTCGGCGATAAGTCCGTCTCGGTGCCGTGCGAAGTCAAGGGAACTGCCGGCGCTCAAGCCGTCGACTACATTCGCGACGTCAATCCCGTGCTCGGCCGCATGGGCTGCAACCAAGGTACCTGCCACGGCGCGAAAGACGGCAAGAACGGCTTCAAGCTTTCGCTCCGCGGGTACGACCCGATCTACGACCTGCGCGCTTTCGCCGACGACCACGCTTCGCGACGCGTGAACGTCGCCGCGCCGGACAACTCGCTGATGTTGCTCAAGGCGACCGGCGCCGTGCCGCATGTCGGCGGGCAGCTGACGAAGCCCAGCGAAGTTTACTACCAAATCGTCCGCCAATGGATCGCCGACGGCGCTCGGGTGAACTACAAGACGCCGCGCGTCGTGAGTATTGAAGTCCTGCCGCAAGGCGCCGTGATCGATCGGGCCGGCCAACGCCAACAGATGCGCGTCGTCGCGCGTTACGCCGACGGCAAGCTGCGCGACGTGACGCGCGAAGCCTTTATCGAAAGCGGCAACTTGGAAGTGATCAGCGCCGCATCCGGCGGCTTGCTCACGGCGCTCCGCCGCGGCGAAGCTCCGGTCTTGGCCCGCTACGAAGGTTCGTACGCCGCCTCCACCATTACGGTGATGGGCAACCGCGAAGGTTTCCAATGGGTCGAGCCGCCGAAGTTCAACCATATCGACGACCTCACGGCCGCGAAGTGGAAGCAGATGAAGATTCTGCCGAGCGAGCTTTGCACCGACGCCGATTTCATTCGGCGCGTATCGCTCGACCTGACCGGCTTGCCGCCGACGCCGGAAGATGTCGAAGCGTTCCTCGCCGACAAGCGCGAGACCCGCGTGAAGCGCGACGCCTTGGTCGACAAGCTCATCGGCAGCGACCCGTTCGTCGACCATTGGACGAACAAGTGGGCCGACCTGTTACAGGTGAACCCGAAGTTCCTCGGACCGGAAGGGGCCAAGCTGCTCCGCGAATGGATCCGCAAGGAAGTGGCCGCGAACACGCCGTACGATCAGTTCGCGCGCAAGGTGCTCACCGCCGGCGGCTCGAACAAGGAGAACCCGGCCGCCTCGTACTACAAAATTCTCCGCGACCCGGCCAACACGATGGAGAACACGACGCACCTGTTCCTCGCCGTGCGTTTCAATTGCAACAAGTGCCACGATCATCCGTTTGAGCGTTGGACGCAGGATCAGTACTACGAAACCGCCGCCTACTTCGCGCAGGTCGGCTTGAAGGCCGATCCGAACGCCAAGGGGGCCGCGATCGGCGGCTCGGCCGTCGAAGGGGGGAAGCCGCTGTATGAAGTCGTCTTCGATCAGCCGACCGGCGACATCAAACACGACCGCACCGGCCAAGTCACCCCGCCGAAGTTCCCCTTCCCGGCGGAATTTGCCACGAGCGAAAAAGCCACGCGTCGCGAGCAACTCGCCGCTTGGATGACCTCGCCCGACAATCAGTACTTTGCCAAGAGCTACGTGAACCGCATCTGGGGCTACATGTTCGGCGTCGGCATCATGGAGCCGATCGACGACATTCGCGCCGGCAATCCGCCGACGAACCCGGAGCTGATCGAGTACCTCACGGAGCAGTTTGTGAAGAACGGCTTCAACGCCCGCGAACTGATGCGCGAGATTTGCAAGTCGCGCACGTATCAACTGTCGGTGAAGTCGAACAAGTGGAACGCCGACGACAAGCAGAACTACTCGCACGCCACGGCCCGCCGCTTGCCGGCCGAAGTGCTCTACGACGCGATCTTCCGCGCCACCGGCAGCGTATCGAAATTCCCCGGCTATCCCGACGGCACGCGCGCCGCGCAGCTCGCCGACATTAGCACGGCCATGGGAGGCGGCTTCCTCCAAACCTTCGGTCGCCCGCCGCGCGAGAGCGCTTGCGAATGTGAACGAACCGGCGGCATGGCGCTCGGCCCGGTCATGGCGATGATCTCCGGTCCGACTTTGTCGGACGCCATCGTGAATCCGCAAAATGCGCTCTCGAAGCTCGCGGCCACCGAAAAGGACGATGCGAAGTTGATCGACGGTCTCTTCGTCCGCGTGCTCAATCGGCACGCCACGCCGCAAGAAATTGAATTGGCCCGCAAGACGATCGGCCAAATCGACGGCGACCATGCGGTTCTGGCGAAGGCCTTGGCCGACCGCGAGTCCTACTGGAAGCCGATCGGTGAGAAGCTCGAAGCGGAGCGCGTCGCAACGATTGCCGCCGCTAAGAAGACTCTTGTCGATTACGAAGCGGCCCAAGCCCCGAAAATCGCCGCCGCCGAAAAGGCCCGGCTCGACGCCATCGCCAAGCAAGAGTTGGCCTTGAAGACCATCGAACGTCGACTGCCGCGCTCGCAGGAAGCTTGGGAGAAGGCCTTGGCCGTGAAGGCCGACACCGTGCTTTGGCATCCACTGAAGATCACGGAGGCGACCGCCAAGGCTTCGAGCCCCGTAACCTTGAAGATTGAAAACGACGGCACGACCGTCTTCACGCTCGACGGCAACGCGCAGCCGACCTACAGCCTGACGGGCGAAACGTCAGTGGCCAACGTCAGCGGCATCATGCTGGAAGTGTTGCCGGACGAACGCCTGCCCGGCTTCGGCCCCGGCTTGAGCGGCCGCAATTTCGTGCTCACCGAATTCATATTGGCCGATGCCGCCAGCAGGTCGAAGAAGGCGCGCAAGGCGCCGGTCGCCCAGAAATTCAGCGACGCGATCGCCGACGTCAATCAAGACAAGTTCGATGTGAAAACGGCGATCGACGGCAAACGGGAACAAGGTGCACAAAACGGTTGGGCGATCGGCAGCAAGCCGGGCGTGCATCGGGCCGTGTTCCAATTGGCAAAGCCCGTGGCCGATAAGGAAGGGGTCGAACTCAAGCTCGATCTTGCACAAGTCTTCCGCCAAGGTTTCACCATCGGCAAGTTCCGCGTCTGGGTCACCGACGCCGCGAAGCCGCTGAGCTTCGGCGTGCCTGCCGACGTAGCCGCGGTGGTTAACACGCCTGCCGAGAAGCGCACTCTGGCGCAGTGGGATACTCTTGATGCGTACCAACGCTTCACGAGCCCGGAATTCGAGAAGCAACAAACGGCTCTCTGGACCGCCAAGCTGCCGTTGCCGATCGACCAACAACTCGTGGCGCACAAGGCGGCGCTGGCCACGGCCGAACTTCCGATCGCCATCGATCGCCAACTCTTGCAGCTGCGCAGCGATTTCGAGCAGAGCAAAATGCAAGTCGCCGATAAACGATTGACGGTCGTCCAAGACTTGGCTTGGGCCCTGATGAATAGTCCCGCGTTCTTGTTTAACCACTAACGTCACTACCGGGCTTAGCCCGCTCGTCCACGAGCGGAATGTGCGTCGCCATCGCTGCGGCGGCTAAGCAAATGAATCACCTAACACACTCGCGTACTCTCACGTTCGTCCTCAGGAGGATCTCTCATGCTCGTCGTACCCGGCCGTGAAGGCAAAGACTTGTGCGATTCGCATCTCGGCATGACCCGTCGGGCCGTGCTTCGCGTCGGCGGCAGCGGCCTCTTCGGCATGACGCTCGGCTCGATGTTTCGCCTGCAGGCGGCTAACGCCGCGGCGGGAACACACGGCGGCGCAGGGTGGGGCAAGGCCAAGAGCGTCGTCATGGTCTACCTCCAGGGCGGCCCGAGCCATATCGACCTTTGGGATCCGAAGGAAAACGTGCCGGACAAGGTCCGCAGCGCCTTTAAGAGCATCCCCACGAAGATCCCCGGCACGCAGTTCACCGAAATCCTGCCGAAGCTCGCGCAGGTGAACGACAAGTTCACGATGATCCGCTCGATGGGTTACACGCCCGTCGGCCTCTTCAACCACACGGCCGCCATCTATCAGATGATGACCGGCTACACGACCGACAAGGTCAGCCCGTCGGGCCAGCTCGAACCGCCGACGCCGAAAGACTTCCCCAACTTCGGCTCGAACATCATTCGCTTGAAGCCGAGCGAAGTGCCGATGCTGCCGTTCGTCATGCTCCCCCGGCCGTTGCAAGAGAGCAACGTCGTCGGTAAGGCCGGCACGGCGGGCTTTCTCGGCCGCGACTATGATCCGTACACGCTTTATCCCGACGGCGACGACATGGATATGGCGAAGATGGAAAAGGTCCGCGTCGACGACCTCAAACTCCGTCCCGAAGTGTTCGCCTCGCGCCTCGAACGCCGCGCGAAGCTTCGCCAAATGATCGACGCCGGTATGCCCGACATCGACAGCGCCGTCGCCGATTACAAGCTCGACGAATACTACGATCGGGCCCTGAACCTCGTGATCTCCGGTCGGGCGCGCGAAGCGTTCGACATCGGTCGCGAAGACCCGAAGACCCGCGATCGCTACGGCCGCAACACGTTCGGCCAAAGCTTGCTCTTGGCTCGCCGGTTGGTCGAAGCCGGCACGCGCGTCGTCGAAGTCATTTGGCCGAAGGTCGCCAACTCCGACAACCACTCTTGGGATCATCACGTCGGCCTCACCGACCGGATGAAGCAACGCTCCGGCCCGATGCTCGACGGCGGTCTCTCGGCCTTTATCGCCGACTTGGACGAGCGCGGCCTCTTGGACGAAACGCTGGTCGTCGTCGTGGGCGAGTTCGGCCGTAGCCCGCAAAAGGGCGTGAGCACCAGCGGCAACGGCAACAGCGCCGACGGCCGCGACCACTGGCCGTACTGCTTCACCTCGATCGTGGCCGGAGCCGGCGTGAAGCGCGGCTACGTGCACGGTAAGAGCGACAAGACCGCCAGCGCGCCGCTCGAAGACGCCGTACACCCGGGCGAATTGCTCGCCTCGATCTACCACAGCGTGGGGATCGACCCGGAAACAATCGTCTACAACCACCTGAACCAACCGCGCGAATTGGTGAAGGCGCAAGCCGTCACGAAGTTGTTCGCGTAGTGTTTCAGGAGCATCCCGTAGTTATTTAGCCGCGGTCCTTGCGACCGCGCTGTTAGCCCCCGGCGGCTCGCCGGGGGCTAAATATCGGAAATGAAAATCGTTTGCCGTCCGCCTGCTTCCCGCCCGCTCGCCCGACGTGTGCTCTTTCCCTCAAGCCGCGTCCCCGCCTCTCGTCAAAGGATGATCAACATGATCGATTTCGCCATGCCTGAACAACGCGTCGACGGCGACACTTTTCAACGCGAATCGCTCGAAGGTTGGGCCGAAATGTTCGGCCTCATGGCCGACCGCACCCGTTTGCGAATCCTGTTTCACCTGTCGCGCAACGAAGAATTGCACGTCGGCGCGCTCTGCGAAAAGCTCGGGCAAAGCCAACCGGCGGTGAGCCATCACCTTTCGCGCCTCCGCGAAGCCGGCGTCCTCACGGCCCGCCGCGACGGCAAACAACGCTTCTACCGCCTCATGCCGCAACGCTGCCGCGACGTACTCGAAGCCGCCTTCCAAGGTCTGGAAGACGCACAAACGAAGGCCTGCAACTAACGCTCGCGTCCTACAACTGCGCGATTAAATCGCAAATGCCTAGGGACTGCCGTCCCTGGGCATTATTCTGCGCGCTATGCGGCTAGCTGCGGTACTTTGCGAAGTATTCGAAGTTCCGCATCGTCTTCGCTGCGATCAGTTCTCGATTGAGTTCGCGGTAGGTGCGGCACATCGTGTCGACAAACGTCTTCTCTGAATCGCCCCCGAGGTTCCAGCCGCTTTGCAGATAGTAGAGCGACGTTCCCGGAAACCCTCGCGAAAGGGCTTCCTCGGCCGCCGTCAAACAACGTTGCCAGATCTGCCGATCCTTGAGCGTGAACTCGGGCAACGCCCCGGCGTCGAACGACGCCTCCGGAGCCAAGACGCCGACATTGTTGCAGGTCGGTAGGTATCGATAGCCGGAGGGCGGCGTCACTACGTTGCAAGCGCATCTCTCGACTTTTCGACTCCTCAGGCTCTCATACGCTCGTTGCACGAACTCTTTCCATCTCATGGGACGGCCGAGTTCTTTCAGCGTCCGCTTGCAAAGGGTCTTAATGCCCGACCGGGGAATAACACGGCTCGCGTCGGGCACGATGGTCTCGCGGATTTTTCCGCGCGCCGGCCCGTGTTGCTGCGCCCAGTCAAATCGGTCGACTCCTTTGGGACACCGCGGCATCGGAGACAACTCGTCCAACTGCTCGTTGACGGCGTCACGGATCCCCTGGTGCAACAGAAAGAAGGCCATTTCCAAAAAGGCGTCCTCCGTATCGCGACCCCGTACGATGATGCAGTCATCGGCCCCCTCGAATGTCGCCACCGGGTAATCTTCGTATGGGACCTCGGGCGCGAGCACGACGTAACCGTACATGACGATCGAGTCGAGCATATTGCCCAGCGGAAAGAATTCCGGCGGCATCGCCGGGTCGGATTGCTCCGTCACCTTCGCATCGGGAATCAGTGACCGCGTCAATCGGCCGTCGAAGCCGAAACCCAAGTCGGAATAGTATCCGTTCGCGCGACGGAGTTCGTAATTCTTCTCGTCCAGCGCACGATTGACGAGCCGCACAAAGCTTTCCGGAACCAGGCAACCAAAGCCTTGCGATAGTTGGTCGCGCGTCGCCGGCGTCGGTTCCGCAACGTAGTGCTTCAGGTCGCGCGTCTCCGGCTTTCTGGTAAACGGGTTGATTTCCTCCATCGCGATCTCCTCTTCGTGGCCTGACGACTCGGCCCGCCATTAGAAAAGGTCGATTGCGACGACGCAACATTTTGACGCCGACGGCCGCCTCAAACCTTCTTGCTCAGCCGCTCCGCCAGCCGGCCTAGTGCCTGACTCTTGTCGGTCACCGAAAGGTGCGCTTGGATCAGGCTCACCGTCGGGTCGGTCCAAGCCTTGGTGAGCGCGGCGTCGAACTCTCCCTCGGTGCGCACCTCGTAACCCTTGCCGCCGCCGTACACCTCCGGCAGCTTGTGATATTGCCAAGGGTTGATTTCGTTGAAGTCGCCGGGATGGAGAAACCGTTCCGTGCCGTATCCCTTGTTGTCGAGCACGATGCAGATGTGGTGGAACTTGTGGCGAATGAGCGTCGAAAGTTCCTGGCCGGTCATCTGAAACGCGCCGTCGCCGACCACCGCAACGGTCCGCTCCTGCGGTCGAGCTACGGCCGCCCCGAGGCTCGCCGGCACCGCGAAGCCCATCGATGTGTAATACGCCGGCCCGATGTATTCCGTCTTGCCGTGCATGGTGAGTTCGGTCGTCGAGAAGAGGGAATCGCCGACGTCGCTCACGACGATCGTTTCCGAATCGAGCGCTTCGTCGAGCCGTGCTATGAGCCGCGCGATCGTCAACGGCGCGTCGGGCTTTAGCACGAACGGCCCTGCCGCAATCTTCGGCTTTTTGAGCACCGGACGCACCGCGGTCTGCGGCTTTGCGGCGGTAAGTTCGCTTAAGAAGTCCCCGAGCAGCACGTCGTGAAAGTGATGATGCCGGATCCGCAGTTGCTCGCTCGTGGCGTAAATGCATTTGCCGGGGTCGAGATTGGCCGTGTTGATGCCGAGGTTGATGTCGGTCATAAACGCGCCGAGTAGCAACGTGCAATCGCTCTCTTCGACGTAGTGCGTTACCTCGTCGAGCCCCATCGCCCCTTCGTAGAGCCCCACGTAGAGCGGGTGCTTTTCCGAAACGACGCTCTTGCCGAGAATCGTCGCGGCGATCGGAATCTTGGTCGCCTCGGCCAAGGCGAGGAGTTGGTCGTGCAGGCCGAAGCGGTGGATTTCCACACCGGCGATGATGATCGGCTTCTTTGCTTCGGCCAGTAGCCGCTTTGCTTCGGCGACCGCTTCTGCCAAGGCGTCGGCGTTGCTCACCGGGTCGGGCAAGCGATAGACGGGCGATTGCGGCGGGATGACCTTCACCATATCGCGAGGCAGTTCGATATAGACGGGTCGCTTAAACCGCACAGCCGCGTCGAGCACGCGATCGATCTCACGGCAGGCGGTGTGCGGATCGTTGAGCTCCGCGCACGCGCAGCAAATCTTCTCGAACACTTCGAACTGCGTTCGGAAGTCGCGCACCTTATGATGCAGCAGCGGATTGTTCGGCCGTTCGCTCAGGCCCGGCGCACCTGAAATCACGACCACGGGCGACTTCTCCGCGTATGCGCCCGCCACGGAATTCGTAAGGCTCAAGCCGCCGACGCAGTAGGTAACGCACACGACGCCGAGTCCGTTGACGCGCGCGTAGGCGTCGGCCGCGAACCCCGCGTGGTCTTCCTTGCAGCAACCGATCACGCGAATCGGCGAATTCTCGAGCATCGAGTAGAAGCCGAGCACGTAGTCGCCGGGAATGCCGAAACAGTCGCGCACGCCGTAATCTTGCAGCCGGCGGATGAGATAGTCGCCGATCGAGAGCGGCTTCTCGGGCAGGTTCTGACCGGTCTGATCGTGAACCGGGACGGGACGAGCGAGCGTCATAGATGCGGTTCCTTGCCGAAGCAGGCCGCGGGGTTTGCGCCGGCGGCCGAGGGACTTCCTTGCGAGACGGGCGTCTTGCGAGGAATTGTACGCTTCGACCCCGACCGGGGCCGGCCGAGTATTCCGCAGTCAAAAACGAGCCTTAAACCTCGACAATCATGGCCGTCGCCTGATCTTTCACCACGCGCGGCAGGCCGGGCAACATGATCAGCACCCCGGACGCGTTCGCCGTAATGTCCGTGGCGGCCGCTCCGGTGACATCGGTCACGGTGCCGAGGCGATCCCCTTGGGTTACGCGGTCGCCGAGCGCGACGCACGCCTCGAAGATGCCCGTCCGCGGTGCGGGGTGCCCGAGCTGTAGATGGCCCGAGCCGTCGCGCGGGTCTTCCTTCACGTAGAGCACACCGTTCTGCGGCGGCACGCGCTCGAGCATGCCGAACTCCGCCAGCACGTTGAGGCAGCCGTCCACATAGGCGGCCGTTCCTGCAGCGCTGCAAACGGAGCCGCCGCCGTACTCCGCATAAATCGCGGGGACGCCGGCGTCGCGGGCTACGCTCAGGCTGCGGCCGTCGAGGTTGGGCGAAGTTCCCCAGACGAGCGGCAGGTTAAAAGCCCGAGCCATGCGGCGTTGGGCTTCGAGAATTTGCGGATCGCGATGGAGCGTATAGCCGGCGAGCGGAAACAGTTCGTAGGCCACGCCGCCGGTATGGAGATCGATGTAATAGTCGGCCGCGCGGATGAGCTCGCTCAGCGCATGGGCGACGCGCTCCGTCGGTCGGCCGTCGACCTTACCCGGGCAGGTACGCGCAAGGTCGAGTCCGTCGTCGGCCGTGCGCATGCCGCGCTCGAACGCCGCCACATTTACGCAGGGTACGACGGTCACTGCCCCCCGCAACGCTTCCGGCTTGAGCATCTCCGCCAGCTTCCGGCAGGCGACCATCGGCTCATATTCGTCGCCATGCACGCCGCCGGTAATGAGCAACTTGGGTCCGGCGGTCGCCCCGACAATCTCGATGGTTTGCAGCATGGGGATAAGTCGAATGTTGGGTGTCTGGGGCAGAGCCGAAGCGATGTCCCAGATCGGAACACGAATGCAACTGGGGCGTCACGTTGTTCTGCCCCAGCCACCCGAGCGAACCTAAATGGGAAACGTCGCTAGCCGTCGATCTTCTTCGTGGCCGATCCGCTCGGGCGGCGTCGGCGCGATTTCGGTTCGGCCAAGGCGTCGACGATCAGCTGGCCCCAATGCTTTACCGCCGCGTCGATATGTTTCGACATCGCACGGGCCGCGTTCTTACCGTCGCCCGCGGCCAGCGCTTCGGCGATCGCCAAATGCTCTTCGTTTTCTTCCGCCATCCGCGAAAAGTCGTTTCGCTCTTCAAAGCGGATGTAGCCGACGTCGCGGAATGCGCGGAACAGCAGCTTGAATTGACCGATCGCCTCGGCCAGCCGGCGGCTGCCGCAGAAATGTGCGATGAGGTCGTGCAGCCGCGAATCGGCGGCGCGGGTCTCTTCAATAAAGCGGGCGCCGTCGAGGTTCTTCGATTGCCCCAACTTCACCAATCGACCGAGTTCTTCGATCAGCGACTGGATCTCCGCCCTGTCGACCCGTTCGCAAGCACATCGGGCCGCTTCCGATTCCAGAACCCGGCGAATTTGGCAAAGCTCGGCCACGTCGCCGCGCGTCACTTGTCGCACCACGGCGCCGCGGTTCGGTAGCAAATCGACGATGCCGATGCCCGAGAGTTCGACCAGCGCCTCACGGATCGGCGTCGGACTGACGCCAAATTCATCGGCCAGCTTCTGCACCACGAGACGTTGGCCCGAGTGGTAACGGCCGGCGAAAATGCCGTGCAGAATCGATTGCACGATGGTTTGCCGGCGCAGGCCGTGCGTACAGTTGACCATGGCAAAGGGAGCGCGCGAGCGGGAGGTGGGAGCAAGGCGGGAAGCGGACCGGGCGAACCACCTGATGGTAAACAACGCTCGATGGCGAGGCAAGCGGCCGGCATAGACCTCGGGCCCCGCACTACCCCATAATGCGGCCTAGTCCTCGTCGACTCGGCAACTCGCACGGCGGAGATTACTAGCACATGGCCGACGGCGTGCCGCAGCATAGCGGCCACCTAGCTTCGAACGTCGCCGTCGTCGGCTTCGGCCCTGCGGGCGGAGCGTTGGCGCTGCTGCTCGCGCGCATGGGACGCCGCGTTACGCTCTTCGAACGCGCTCCGATGCTCGGCCCCGTCGGTGCAGGCATCTTGCTCCAACCCTCCGGGCAGGCGGTACTGCAGAAGCTCGGACTTCTCGAGCGCGTGGCCGAGCGAAGCGAACGCATCGAAATGCTCCACGCCGTGCAAGCCGATGGCCGCACGATGGTGCGCCTCCGGTACGACGGCGCGCTGCCCGAAGCCGTCGCTTACGGCGTCCATCGCGGCGTCCTCTTTGAAACGTTGCACCAAGCCGCGGCCGACGCGGGGGTCGACATTCGCGTCGGTCACGAGATCGTCGACGTCCGCGAATCGCCCGACGGAGCCACGCTCGTCGATCACCGCGGCGCCACCTTCGGGCCGTTCGACATGGCGGCCCTGTGCGATGGTTCCCGCTCGCGGCTGCGGCAGACCGTCGACCCGACGGCGCGGGCCGTGACTTACGACTATGGTGCGCTATGGGCCGTCGGGCCTTGTACGCAGGTGCGCGGCTATCTGCACCAGACGGTCGCGGGCACCCGACTGCTGTGCGGAGTGCTGCCCATCGGCGATGCTCGGGCCACGCTGTTCTGGGGCATGCGGGCCGATCAGTTCGAGGCGCTGCGGCAATCGTCGTTCGCCGACTTCCGCGACGACGTCCTCCGGCTCTGCCCGCAGGCAGAAGAGATCTTCACCGGCTTCCATTCGTTCGAACAAGCGACGTTGGCCCGCTACGGGCATGCCGCGCCGCGGACGCTGTTCACGGCGCACACGGTCCTCGTCGGCGATGCGGCGCACGCGATGAGTCCGCACCTCGGGCAAGGGGCGAACCTCGCGCTGGTCGACGCCGATGCGCTGGTGCGGAGCTTGGCGAGTTCGGGCACGTTGACGGCCGCCTTCGAGCGCTACGTGTCGGCCACGCGCGATCGGGTGCAGTTCTACTCGCGGCTCTCGCGCGTGCTCTCGCCGTTCTTCCAAGGGGGCGGCTACTTGCTCGGCTGCGGACGCGACCTCGCGTTGCCGCTCATGACGTTGGTGCCGCCGCTGCGCCGGCAGATGGAGCTTTCGCTCGCCGGCCTGAAGTGCGGCATCTTCAGTTTCTCACCCCCCGCCGACGACACTTCTCATGCGCGCTAACCGCGGAAAACACGGCCTTTCATGATCCTGATACCGATCAGTCGGTGCGCGTTTTTATTGACGATGCTGATACTATTGCAGACGCAGTTGCAACACGCTGCGGCCGCCGAACCGGCGCCGTCGCGCGCGGTGGTCGATGAGACGTGGAACGGCGCCTTCACGCGCTCGGCGGGCTGGAACGGCGGCGACGTCGCCGGCACCGTCGATCTGGGCGACGGTCGCACGCTGTGGCTCTTCGGCGATACGCTCTACGGTCAGGTGCAAGAAGGCAAGCGGGTCGCCGGGAACGTGATGTTCAACAATTCCGTGGCGCTGCAGGGGACGAACGACTCGCGCTCGTTGGAGTTCGTCACCGGCAAACTCGACGAAAAGGGAAAGCCGACGGCGCTCTTCCCGCCGACGCGCGCCGCGGATGCCGAAGTCAACCAGCATTGGGAAGCCGACGAAGAATACTGGCCGACCGGCGGCGGCTGCGCGGTCGCTGTTGACGGCAAACGCCGGCTGTATGTCGGCCTGTTCCGCATCCGCAAACCGAAGCAAGGGGGCGGCACGTGGGGCTTTCGGCACGTCGGTAATTCGCTCGGCGTGGTCGACGACGTTTCGCGCCCGCCGGCCGAGTGGAAGACGCGCGTCGTCGCGCTGCCGATGTCCGTCGGCGACGGGGTCACCGAGAAGCAATCGGTCGCGCCGCCGACGTCGTACAGCTTCGGTGAAGTATTCTTGCCGTATACGCGCGGCGACGAACCCGGCTTTCTGATCTACGGCGTGCGCGCCCCCAAGCAGAAGAGGCGACAGTTAATCGCCGCCTTCGCCCCGCGCGATGCGCTCGACGACTTTGCGCGGTGGCAGTATTTCGCCGGGCCTGATCGTTGGTCGAGCGCGGTTGCCGACGCCGCCACACTCTGCGACGACATCGCGCCGGAGTTTTCGATCGAGCCGCTCCGAACTCAATCGCCGACGCCGTTCGACGGCTTCGTCCTCGTGCAAAACGAGCCGCTGCTCGGGCCCGGCATTCTCGTGCGCACGGCGCCGTCGCCGCTCGGCCCTTGGTCGACGCCGCGAGAAGTGTTTCGCCCGAAGGAACCGGCCGGCGACAAGGACCTGTTCTCGTACGCGGCCAAGGGGCATGCGGCGCTGTCGCCCGACGGCGAGTTGCTCATTTCCTACATCGTGAGCGCCCACGATTTCTGGCGACTCTTCCGCGAAGCGGGCCTCTATCGCCCGCGCTTCGTCCGCGTGCCGTTGGAAGCGGTGCTGCCGAAGTAGAAGGCAAATGCTGAATGCGGAATGCGGAACGAGGGTTGTGGCGGATCCCGAGTTTCTCCTGTTCCGCACTCAGCATTCCGCATTCAGCATTTCCTCCCCCGATTGTATTTTCTTGTTCGCGACGTGCGATGCGGGATAAACTTTTCACACTCCTGCCGTAATTTCCCGCCTCAGAGAACCTGCCGATGCCCACCCTTCGTCGATTCCTATGCTGCGCCTGCGCGCTGGTCATGTTCGTCGCAAGTACGTCCGTCGCCGAGGCCGGCGATTGGAAGGCGGGCACCGCCGTCGTGAAGGTGACGCCGACGGAGCCCATGTGGATGGCCGGCTATGCGAGCCGGAAGAAACCGTCGGAAGGCGTGGCGCTCGATTTGTATTGCAAGGCGCTCGCGCTCGAAGACGACGCCGGCCGGCGCTTCGTGTTCGTCACGTGCGACCTGATCGGCATTCCGCGCGACCTGCGCGAAGCGGTGGCGCTCGCCGTGAAAGACCAACACGGATTGCCGCCCGAGCGATTATTGCTGAACGCTTCCCACACGCATTGCGGACCGGAATTTCGCAGCTACAAGAAGGAAACTCTCGCTCTTTCCGACGAGCGTGCTCGGCAAGGGCTCGCGTACTTTGAGAAGTTGCAAACGCAGCTCATTGCGCTGGTCGGCGAAGCGATCGGAAATCTCGCCCCGGCGAAAGTAAGCTACGTGCAGGCACGGTGCGGGTTCGCGATGAATCGCCGCACGCCGAGCGACAAGGGTTATCAGAACAAGCCGTGGAGCGCAGGCCCGGTCGATCACACAGTACCGGTGTTGAAAATTGCCGGCACCGACGACAAGCTCCGCGCCGTGCTGTTCGGCTACGCTTGTCACAATACGACGCTCAGCTTCTTTCAGTTCTGCGGCGACTACGCGGGCTACGCGCAGCAGTATCTGGAAGAGAAGTATCCGGGCACGACGGCCCATTTCCTGATGGGTTGCGGCGGCGATCAGAACCCTTACCCTCGCGGCGAATTGGAACTGGCGCGGCACCACGGCAAGACGCTCGGCATCGCGGTGGAAGCGGCTTTGCAATCGTCGCCGGTGTTGCCGATCGCCGGCTCGTTGACGGCGGCCTTGGTGCCAGCGCCGCTGGAGTTCGCCCCGCCGCCGCCGAAAGAAATCTTGGAGCGGCAGACGAAGTCGCCCAATGAGTACGAGGCCCGACATGCGACCCGGCTGCTGAAGGAGCTGGCAGAGAACGGCAAGATCGCGACGACATACGACGCGCCGGTGCAAGCCGTGCAACTCGGCGACGGGCTGACCATCGTGGCGTTCCCCGGCGAAACGGTGATCGATTACGCGCTACGGGCCCAGCGCGATTTCGCGGGCGATTTCACCGGCACATCCGCCGGCGCTGCCGACGGCGCAGGCGCGACCAAGAAGCCGATCGTCTGGGCCGCCGGCTATTCGAACGACGTGTTCGCGTACATCCCGTCGAAGCGAGTGCTGCTCGAAGGAGGCTACGAAGCCGGCGGCGCGATGCTCTTCGGGAGGTTCCCCGGCCCGTTCAGCGTCGACGTAGAAGAACGCGTGATGAAGGCGGCGACCACGGCGGTGGAACGGGCGAGGAACGAGTGATGAGTGGCGAGTGGCGAGTGGTGAAAAGAAGCGAGCGGCGGGGTTTACCCCCGCCGTCCGGATCGCAGGGCCCATTCGCAGACGGCGGGGATCAACCCCGCCGCTCGCTGTGTAGACTGCCGGTCGCCGACAAGCGCGGCCCGTACACAATAACGCAAAGCAAACGAGCCTTCTGCCAAAGACCGCGAGTGGAGCCGTGACGACAAAAACATTGGGCTTGCGATTCTTGCTGCTCAACATTCTGGTCGTAAGCGTTGCGTAGAAGTAGGAAAGGGGACATTCTACTTTTTAAATAAACCAGAATGTCCCCTTTTTATTTTCTGGCGCCTGGAGCGGCCAAGGGTTGGCTGCCTCCGCGCGTCAGGTTGAGCGAGTTGTTAGGGCTGAGTTTATGGCGGCGAGAGTTCGTACAGTACATCGGGGCACTTCTCTTCGTTGCTCCGGCCATCGGTGAACTCAAGAGCCTTGTAGCCGTGGCGCTCGTAGAAGGCCCTGGCACGTATGTTTTGCTGGAACGTGTAGAGGCGGATCGGGCGACGAAGGTGACCATGTGCATGCCGGAGTAGCTTGCTGCCGATCCCTTGGCCGTCTGAGCCGGGCGCCACGTACATCTGATCAATCCAGGAAACCGCGTCACTGTGGGAGGTTGCCATGACCGCGACAACCGCCCCGGACTGCTCCCATACGACGACGCCACCGGACGGGATGAGCTTGTCGATGACCCAGCGATGCACGTCTTCATCAGTATGGGCACTTGGCGCATACGAAAGGAACACCCGGCGCGACGCGATCAATACAGCCGCGACAGCGGGCCCATCGTCGGGGTAGGCGGGGCGCAGCATCGTTTCCCTGAGGCCGAACGGTGTTGATCAGTTGCCCGCTCGAAGTGAGCGAGGCCGATTACCAGGATACAGTCACCGAAGTGAACGACGCAAACATTCGATGGTCCGCAGGGACAACTGGATCGCGTTGTTAGGCGGAATCAGCGAGTGCTTTTGTCAATTCCTCGACTGTCGCTCGTTCGTATCGCGGAGGCTTGCAATCAACATCGTGAATCACGAGATCATGAATCGTCATGACCCCCGACAGTTGGCGTGGCCGTAGAACAGAATCGACTCCGCGCGCGATGTGTTCAATACTCGCTCGAAGTAAGGTTGGTTCAGCGTCCTTTGGAATGGTGTTTGCGACTTCGATCTGTGGGGACGCCGTTCCCCGCACGATAGTGAGCGTTGCGCTATATCGGGCGATATAACTGCCGCCACTAGCTCCCTGGCAAACTTCGTTGACACGCAGCTCCATCTCGAAACGCCCAAACTAGTTATTATCTTGCGCCGGCGCGGGATATGAATGCCCGGTCGGGGAAATAAAAGGGGACATTCTACTTTTTAAATAAATCAGAATGTCCCCTTTCTATTCTCCAGTTGCCCGCACGAAGTTGAACGGGCCGCGAATATTCTAATGCCATCGAAGCCCGTGAGGCAAAGGTGCCGTCGACCGGCGGGACAACTGGAGCAAATTGTTAGGTCGAAAACTAATCGGGAAAACCATCAGGCGGTTGAAAGCCAACGTTCGCCAAGAACTCTTGGAACGACTTTGCAACCACAATAATGCTCTCTTCACCTGCAATCGGGTCCATGATGAATACTTGGATCGCTTTATCCATACCAAAGTACTCGCCTCCGCCACTGGTACCGAAGAACAGGTACGAGCCGTAGTATTTTTTGTAATGATCGTGTTCGGCGAGTTGAACAACGTCTTCCAGACCCCAGAGGATGAAGTTCCAGGGCTGATATGGCAAAGACCCCTGGCCGCCGTTGCACGTGTGATAAAGTTCGATCAAATCAGCCGGAAGAGTGTATGCGAGTATTTTGACCGCATCAGCTATTTCGTCTGAGCTAAGCGGCGGCGCGAACGCTTCCCAGTCGCTACCGGTTTGGAACAGCGAGCGCATGCGAGAAGGGCCTAACTAGTTATTATCTTGCGCCGGCGCGGGATATAAATGCCCGGTCGAATGACGGCGCCTGCGCCTTTAGTCGTTTCCCTCGACAGGCTTCCTGCGATATTACATCGCGCTAAGGGACCGAGCAATTCTTGCGCAGCGGAATTCAGGTCGTGATGCTTCTCGATCCATTTCGAGAAGCTTGCCGACTGCGGCATCGGGCTCCGAAGACGGAGCACGTCGATGCCCAGGGGGGTCGACCTATTTCTCGCTAGGCGAGTGATAAGTGGCGAGAAGTAGCGAGCGGCGGAGACTGATGGAAGGCGGAGTTGCCCCTCACCCCCGGCCCCTCTCCCGCAAGGGGCGAGGGGAGGTGACGGTCCGCACGTCAATCGTCACCTGTCACTCGTCACTCATCACTCATCACTCATCACTCATCACCTGTCATCCGTCACTCTCATTACGCATCAGAGCTCAATCGTCCCCTCGCTTGCGAGAGCGGGGCTAGTCGGGAGTAGTGCGCCGGGTGCGGCGTCGTCGAATGTTCAGGGCCGAGCTTTTTGCCGCGCGGCCCTCACCCGACGAGCTCCGGCTCGTCGGCCTCTCCCAGTGGGAGAGGCGGGACGCTTACAGCGGGGCGGGGAGGTCGCGTTTGTTGAAGATGTAGACGGCGGCGGCGTAGCAGAGCAGGCCGCCGGCGCCGAGGTAGGAGCTGTGCACGAGCACCGATTGCCAGGCGGTTTCCGGGTGGATGCTGAGCACTTCCGGTTCGAAGGCGGCGAGGTACGTGCCGTATTGCAGCCAGGAGAAACTCTCGACGGCGCGGGCCACGATCTTCATCAGCAGTTGCACGAGGTAGAAGCCGCAGAGCCAGCCGATAGTCGTGCGGCGGTCGCTGCCGAAGGCGGAGGCGAAGGTCGACGCCGCGGTGAGGAAGAAGAGAAACCCGAGCAGGTTGAGCGCGGCGGGTCCGAAGTCGACCGGATGGACGCGGTCGCCATAGCCCATGACGACGATGCCGAACCAAGTGCCGAGCCAGGAGGCCAGGGCTAGGAGCAGCGCGCCGACGTTCGTGACGATGCCGTGCGTGACGACGACGGCCCAACGCCGGACCGGTTGCGCGAGGAGCATTTCCATGGAGCCCCGGCCGATTTCGCCGCTGATGCAATCGCTGCCGCGCGCGATGCTCCAAGAGACGCAGACGAAGATCGTCACGGGATGGATGTACGCCATGGCGAGGCGACCGGTCGGCGTGGCGATGGAGGCCAGCGGTACGGTCATCATTTTTTCGAACGAGCGCGGCAGCGTCTTGAGAAAGATCTCCAGCGCGCCGAGCTCGACTTGGCTCGACATCCACACATAGAGAACTTGAAAGAGCGCGGTGACTACGAGGAGCGCGGCCAGCAAGAGCCGGGCTTCGACCCACGCTTTCCACCAGAGCGCAGCGGGCAACGGCCCGAGGGGCGCGGGTTGGGCGGGTTGCGCCGGTTGCTTGGCGGCGGCGGGCGCTTGTGCGGCGATGGTCATGCGACTTCCTCCCGGAGCGCAGCGCTGCGCAGATCGGCAGGGTGGAAGCGTTCGTACACGGCGGCGAGCCCGACCGGCTCGATGCGGAGTTCGGTGGTCGGGAGCGTTGCGAGCCAGGTGAGCAGTGGGGAGAGGGCGCAGGCGGAGATGATGACGAGTTCGTCGCCGCGCATGGTGAGTTCCAAGTCGCCGGCAAGTTCGGAAGGTAGCGCGGGGGGCGGTCCTTGCCAGCCGGCGACGATGCGATGCTGTCGGCGGAGCGCATGCATCGGTTGTTCGTAGACGAGCTTGCCGGCGCGGAGGAGCAACACGCGGTCGCAGGTCTTTTCGACTTCGTCGAGAATGTGCGACGAGAAGAAGACGGTGCGGCCGGCCTGCTGCGCTTCGCGGACCAGCGCAACCACTTCGCCGCGGACGGTCGGGTCGAGATTCGAAGTCGGCTCGTCGAGGATGACGAGCGGCGCGTCGACGGCCAAGACCGTGACGAGCGCGAGCTTCTGCCGCATGCCGGTGGACATGGCGCCGACGCGGCGCGCGAGATCGAGATCGAGCCGACGGGCCAGCAGCGCGGCACGCTCGGCGAAGCCGGGGCCGCGTAGGCTCGCGAAGAAGCGGAGCACGTCGCGGCCGGCGAAGTGCGGAAAGAGGCGAGCGTCGCCGGGGAGGTAGGCCGTGCGCTCGTGCACCGCGACGGAGTCGGCATAGCAATCGAGGCCGGCGATGCGGGCCTGGCCCGAGGTCGGCCGGAGGTAGCCCATCAGCAGGCGGAGCAGCGTCGACTTGCCGGCGCCGTTGGGACCGAGCAGGCCGCAGATTTCGCCGGGGGCGAGCGCGAAGCTGCAATCGTCGAGCGCCGCCAGCGGGCCGTAGCGCTGCGTGAGGTTGCGAACTTCGACGGGCGCGGAAGGCATCGGGGGGAGCCGGCGGAAGAACCGAGAAAAAGCGAGGCGTCGGGCCGAATCACTGTAGCGACGGCGGATGGTTTGACTAGGGAGGCGCGGCGTTTCGCGCGGGCGCGACGGGGTTCTGCGGTAGCGAAAGCGGGCGCTTTTCGTGATACTGGCGAGTCTTCCTAAGTGGCCCGTTGCTCCAGCGGCCCGATGACTTTGTTTTGTTCCTTCATGCCGGCCGTGCGCGGTCGGGCCTTATCGCATGAGCTCCGTTTCCGGATTGCGTCCGCTCGTGGTCGACGTCAAACGTCGCTTGGCCGAAGGGCGCGAGCGGATTCGCGCCCGCCATGCGAAAGGATCGCCGGGGATTCAGGTATGCCGCGCGATGACGGAGCTCTACGACGAGCTCGTGCTCGAGCTCTATCAGGCGGCGCTCGTCGACTTGCAGGAAGTTGGGCCGCAGGGGTTGGAGAGCGTTTGCACGGTGGTGGCGCACGGCGGGACGGGGCGCCGCGACTTGGCGCCGTATAGCGACGTCGACTTGATGCTGCTGCACGCGCCGTCGCACGATGCCGAGAATCGCACCAGCCGGCTCGCCGAACGACTGCTGCGCGACATCTTCGACATCGGCTTGCAGCTCGGGCAGTCGGTGCGCTCGGCCTCGCAGGCTTGCCAGGCCGCGCGCGGCGATGCGACGATCTGCACGTCGCTCATCGAATCGCGGCGGCTCGCCGGCAGCGTGGAACTGTTCGAGCATTTCCAGCGCCGCTTTCAAAAGGAAATGATGCGCCGCGGCGACGCGCTGTTGCGGATCGTCGAACAAGCGCGGGCCGACGAACGGAACCAGTACGGCGAAACGGTGTATTTGCTGGAGCCGAACATCAAACGCTCGAGCGGCGGCTTGCGCGATATTCAATTCGTGCGCTGGACCGGCTTCTTGAAGTACGGCGTCGCCGAGCCCGACGGCTTGAGGCAACTCGGCGTCTTGTCGCGCGAAGATCATGAAGCGCTGGTGCAGGCCTGGGAATTTTTGTTGCACCTGCGCAACGAGATGCACTTTCACGCCGAGAAGGGGATCGACCTGCTCGATAAGGCGGAGCAATGGCGCCTGGCCGAGGTGCTCGGCTATGAAGAAGGGCCGGGGCAGTTGCCGGTCGAGCGCTTTATGCAGGCCTACTTTCAATTGACGAGCAAGGTGTATAGCATCGCCCAGCGGTTCGCTGAAGAGGCGAAACCGCGGGCGATTTGGAGTCGGCTGGTGGGGCCGCTGGTGTCGCACCGGTTCGACCATGATTTCAGCGTGGGGCCGGCGCATATCGGTATGCATCCGCGGGCGTTTCCGAAGCTGCAGACCGATCTGGCGGAAGTGCTCCGGCTTTGCGACTTGGCAAACCTGTGCGATAAGCCGCTCGATCGCGAGACGCTCGTCGCGGTGCGCAAGGCGGTGCCGAAGTTGCCCGAGGGGCTCAGCGAAGAGGCGGCGAGCCGGTTCTTGTCGCTGCTGAAGCATCCCGCGCGGCTCGGCGAGATGTTGCGCATGCTGCACGAAACGGGCGCACTGGAAAAAGTGCTGCCGGACTTTTCGCACGCGCGCTGCCTGTTGCAGTTCAACGAGTATCACAAGTTCACGGTCGACGAACATACGTTCCGCGCCGTGGAGTATGCGACCGGCTTGATGCAAGACCCGGGAAAGCTCGGCGACGCTTATCGCGGGCTGAAGCGGAAATGGCTGCTGCATCTGGCGCTGCTGCTGCACGATTTGGGGAAGGGGTATCCCGAAGACCATAGCGACGTGGGACAGCGGATCGCCGCGGCGATGATTCCGCGGCTCGGCATCGACGAAGCCGACGGCGAGACGCTCAAGTTTCTCGTGCACAAGCATCTGGCGATGTCGCACTTGGCGTTTCGCCGCGACACGAGCGACGAGCACGTGATTACGCGGTTCGCGGTCGACGTCGGGTCGGCCGAGACGCTGCAGATGCTGTACGTGCTGACGTGCTGCGACACGGCGGCCGTGGGGCCGGGGACGATGAACCCTTGGAAAGCCGAGGTGCTGCACGATCTGTATCGCCGGACGCGGCAACGACTGACGAGCGAGGACCACGCCGAACAATCGCGGGCCGCGCTGGCCGAGCGCCGCCGATTGACCGGCGAAGCGCTCGCGGCCGCCGGGGCGAACGACGTGTGGTTTCAGCGACGGTTGGAAGAATTGCCGGCCAACTACTTATACGGCAATCGGCCGGAGCAAACGGCGAGCGACTTGCAAAAGCTGCGCAGGCTCGGCCGCCAGGACGTGATTGCCGAGGCGCGGTACCTGCCGGAGAGCAACACGACGGAGTATTGGATCGGCACGTACGAAGATATCGCGCCGGGCGTATTCCATCGGCTCACCGGAGCTCTCTCGGCCGAAGGGTTGCTGATTCTCTCGGCCGAAATCCATACGCTGGCCGACGGCTTGATCGTCGACCGTTTCTACGTGCAAGACCCCGACTACACGGGCGAGCCGGCACAAACGCGAACCGACGACGTGTGCGCGGCGCTCACCAAAGCGCTCGACCATCGACAAAACAAGCGGCCGAACTTCCGCAAGACCTGGGGCGGGAAGTCGCAACGCCGCGCCGCGGCCGTGCCGAAAGTGCCGACGCGCGTCAGCGCCGACAATGCGACGAGCGACCATTACACGGTGCTCGACATCTTCGCCGCCGATCGTCGCGGGCTGCTCTACACGATTGCCCGCACGCTCTACGACATGGAGCTGAGCATCGGCGCGGCGAAAATCGGCACGTACGTCGACCAAGTCGTCGACGTGTTTTACGTGACCGATCGCAAAGGGAAGAAAATCATGTCGACCGCGAAGGTGAACGAGATTCGAACCCGACTGCTCGTGGCGATCGAGGCCTGGGAACGGAACGACGCCTCGCGCGGGTAAGCGGAGCTTAGGGATGCCTTTGTCACGCTTGCGTTGTCAAGAGTTCATCGGGGCGTGCAGTTGCCACGTGTTTGGAAAATGCTTTGCCATCACTTCCAATACGGTTGGAAATACTTGGTGCAATTGAATCGTAGGTACTTATGGGTGGCTACATTTTGTTGTGCGATTCAAAGGAGCGCGCCTTTTCGCTGTCTCGCGAAATCTACGTGGACTATGCGGTCAGAGCTGGAAAGCCCATAGAACCTCCGCCGACCAACATGTTCGGCATTTGCGAGAACATACTCAGCGGACAGTTTGGGCTTCTTGCGAAACCCGGGCAGTATTGGGATCAGCTGCCGGAAAAATACCGGGAACCTCGTGTTCATGCCACGCCCCTGTGGGTTGATGAACGATTCATCTCGGGTGAACCATTCTCATTCATCGGAGGTAGCCCATTTGGATTTGGCGTTGGAACGATTGAGCCAACGGCGGCTCGGAAGATTCTCGAAGGGAACTTTGCACCAAAGTTGATGCAAGAGGTCAAAAACTCAACCCGAAAGTACACATTCGAGGTTCAGACAAGAGCGGAACAATTCATCCGAGAAGCTTCGGTTGATTCTGCAGCGATGGAAAGACTATTAACGACGATAGATCCATTTTTATTCGAGGAGGTAGTTGCGGAGCTATTGGCTGCCAAAGGGTTCGATGTCCATCTGACGTCGCGAACCCGTGATCGCGGAAAGGACATCTATGCTGTATGGCCTGACGCTACCGGACCATTACTCATGATGGTCGAATGCAAGCGTCTCAAACCTGATTCAGCGTTAGATGCAATCAACATCAGAGCTCTACTAGGACAGTTTACGTTCGAACGTGAGCACGGCTCATTAGCAAACTGTGCTATGTTGGCAACGACCGCTAAACGTCTCGGAACGGTTGCAACAGAGTTTTCCGAAACTGTATCCGAGATTTCGGTAAAAGGCTTCGAGGAGCTTTGCCAATGGATTCGCCAATACGGTCAACATAAGAACGGGCTTTGGCTTCCAAAAACTTTTGATCAGGTCGTGTTTTAAGTTTCACAAAGGCAACAGCGATCGGCCGGCGAATAATCGCCATCAAACTTATAACGGCCCTGCTGAAAGACCGCCAAGATTCAGGCACCCACTTGTGCCAAGAGAAGGAACTTATTTCGGCGTCGCGATTTTGTACAGGTGCCCGAAGGTGCGTAAGTACATCGCCCCTTGGGCGACGGCCGGCGAGGCCCGCATGCCGTCTTCGATCGTGTTGACGCCGACCTCTTCGTAGGCGCTCGCGGCGCGGACGACCGTGGTCGTTCCTTTTTCGTCGCAGAAATACAGAACGTTGCCCGCCACGACCGGCGAAGCGCAGAAGCTGCCGCCGATGCGCTGAGCGTAGATCTCCTCGCCGCTGCGGGCATCGACGCTGTAGAGCACCCCTTGGTTGGTCATGAAGAAGAGCCGTTCGCCGACGAGCACCGGCGACGACAGCGCGCAGTTGGCCTTTTTGCGCTGCCAGAGCACGTGCGATTGCGTGACGTTGCCTTGCGTGGTTTCGTCGAGCTTCAGCCCGAAGAGCGTGGCCCGCTCGCTGCCGGAATTGATGATCGCCAGGCCGGGCAGAAAGAGCACCCGCGGGGCGGCGTTCATGTTCTCATGTTCGAGAACCCAAATCTCCTTGCCGGTGTAAGGGTCGAGACCGAAGGCGGCTTTCGACGCCACGGTGATCAGCTGCGGTCGGCCGGCCACGAGCGCGATCGACGGCGTGTGGTAGGCCTTGCGGTAGTCGCCGTCCCCCTTCGGTTTGCCTTGCTCGTTGAGATCTTTGTAATCGTGCGAGCGGGGCGTTTCCCACACGGTCTTGCCGGTGTTCTTGTCGAGCGCCGCCACGTATTGGCGATCGATGCCGTCGAACGTGAGAATGAGCAGGTTCTCGAACACGATCGGCGACGAACCGGGGCCGCGGTAGTGGCGGGCGTTGAGGTCGCGACGCTGCCAAACCACGGCGGCGGTTTGCGGATCGAGTCGGGCCGTGCCGTAGGTGCCGAAGTGCGCGTAGACGGCCCCTTCCTCCAGCACGCACGACGGCGAGGCGTAGCTGTTGATGGGGTTGCCGAGCGGTTCCGGATCGGTGTTTTCGAACAGCAGCTTGTGATGAATCACTTTGCCGTCGGCGGCGTCGACGACATAAACGTATTGCTGCTTACCGTCGTCCGTAGCGGCGGTGAACCAGAGCTTGCCGTCGCCGATCACCGGCGTGGAATGCCCTTCGCCTTCAAGCGGAATTTTCCAAGCGATGTTCTTGTTCGTCGCTTCGTCCCAAGCAAGCGGGAGCCCGGCCGCGTCGCTAGGCGACACATGTCCGTCGGCCGTGGGGCCGCTCTTGTCGGGCCAAGGAAGCTCGGCGGAACGCGTTGTTCCGCAGAGCAAGCCAACGAGGACGAACGGCGCGAGCGCAGCAAGGCGAAGCGACATAACGGAGGCCCGACGGGAGTGAGGTGTGGCGGGAGGGAAACCCTATTACAACCCACCGACGCACGAAGGTAAAGCGCCGGCGGCCGAATGAATTCACAACGAATTCGCGCTCAGCCGTAGCGGGCCAGCCACCAATCGACGACGCCGGGAAACCAGCGGTTGGCGAGCACCAGGGCCCGACCTGCGGCGCTGGGGATGATTTCCTTGCGGCCGCGTTCGAGCGCATCGGCCGTGGCCGCGGCGACTTTGGCCGGCGACACTCCGCCCCCTTGGCCCGTGCGCCAGGGGAGCTTCACGCGCATCGCCAGCACGTTGTCAAAGAAGCCGGTGTCGGTCGTGCCGGGGCTGACGAGCAGCAAATCGATGCCGAGCTTGCCGAGTTCCGGACGGAGCGCCTCGCTGAAGCCGCGCACGGCGAACTTCGCGGCGCTGTATTCCACGGCGTACGGAATGCCCCGGTGCCCCAGTATCGACCCGATGTTCACGACCGCCGGCCGGGTTCCTTGCCGCAAAAGCGGAATGGCGGCGCGCGTGAGTTCGGCCGTCGCGAAGAAGTCGACTTCGAGAATCCGCCGCAGGTTGGCAGGGTCGGCCTCGGCGAAACGTCCGAACGCGCCGACGCCGGCGTTGTTCACCAAGATGTCGAGTCCGCCGAAGCGCTCGCTTGCCGTAGCCAGCACCCGTGCACGAACCGTTTCGTCGGCAATGTCGCCGGGTGCGCAAGCCACTTCGGCGCCGAGGGCCGCGAGCCGCTCCGAGACTTCGCGCAACACCTCTTCGCGCCGCGCGTTAAGAATCAAGCGTGCCCCGCGTCGGGCCAGCTCTTCGGCCAGCGCCAGCCCGATGCCGCCCGATGCGCCGGTGACGGCGATGCGCGAGCCTGCGAGCGAGCGACGCCGACGGCCTAGCATCGTTAGGCCGTTTCCGCGAGATTGACGCCGTCGACGGCCGCGGCATGGGGGTTGAGCGCGGCATCGAGCGCCGAGGCTTCCGGCGCCGCGTGGTCGCCGACTTTGTACGGCCGAATCGTTACGCCGGTTTCCCCTTCGAGCGGGCCGAGGTGTTCCTGCGCCAAGCGGCAGTGGATCACCACGCGCTCGTCGTGAAACTGCCGCGAGAGCACTTCGCCGTGGGCCGAGAGATACGCCATCAGCTTACCGTTGGCGACGCTCGTCTCCACTTCCACGTCGCGGAAGTTGCGACTGAGCGCATCGCTCACGGCCCGAGCCAGCTGCGGGATGCCGAGCCCCGAGCGCGCGCTCACCGGCACGGCGTTCGGATAGAGCCCAAGCAGGCGATCGAGCGTTCCGCGATCTTGCACGGCGTCGACCTTATTCAATACCAGCAGCGTATCTTTCGCATGGATGCCGAGCTCTTCGAGCACTTTGTACACGGCGGAGATCTGCTCCTGCGCGTGCGGGTTGCTTGCGTCGGCCACGTGCAAGAGCAAGTCGGCTTGGCGCGTTTCTTCGAGCGTCGCCTTAAAGCCGGCGACCAACTGGTGAGGCAAGTCGCGAATGAAACCGACCGTATCGCTGAGCAACACCGGACCCCAGCCGGGCAATTGCCAGCGGCGCGTCCGCGTGTCGAGCGTGGCGAAGAGTTGATCCTTCGCGTATTCGTCGCTGCCGGTCAGCCGGTTCATCAGCGTGCTTTTGCCGGCGTTCGTGTAGCCGCAGAGCGACACGGTTTTCCGGTCGCTGCGCGTGGCCACCTGACGCTCTTTGCGGCGTTCGATGCCGGCAAGCTCCATCCGCAGGTCGTAGATTTTCTTTTCGGCGAGCCGCTTATCGACTTCGAGCTGCTTTTCGCCCGGGCCGCGCATGCCGATGCCCATCTTGATACGCGACAAGTGGGTCCACATCCGCTTCAAGCGCGGCAGCGAATATTCCAACTGCGCAAGCTCGACGGCCAGCCGCGCTTCATGCGTTTTCGCGCGTCCCGCGAAAATATCGAGAATCAGTTCGGTGCGGTCGAGCACTTTAATGCCGAGCACTTTTTCCAAGTTGCGAATCTGGGCCGGGCTCAGGTTGTTGTCGAACACCACGACGTCGGCGTCTTCCGCCTCGGCCTGGAGTTTCAACTCACCGACTTTGCCGCTGCCGAGATAGGTCGTCTTGTCGGGCGTCTGACGCCGCTGCGTCAATCGGCCCACGACCGTCGCACCCGCCGATTCCGTGAGGTCGGCCAATTCTTCCAACGGATCTGCCTGATAGCTCCCTTGTTCGTCGAGTAAGACGCTGACCAAAAACGCGCGTTCGCCGGCGGTTCCGGATGTGCGATTGATTTCCATCACGACGATACGATGCTCCGGGGTGGGCAGAGAGGACGTTGCGAAGGGGAGTGCGGTACGGTGCGAGATTCTTTGCTCGCCGGCTCTCGCGCGACAGGCAAGGTATCCCTCGCTCGACCACTCGATTATAGTTGGCCGGTCCGGTCGGGAGAACGCCGACACGCGCCCTCGCGCTATCTATCTAGACGAATTTCGCTGGAAAAGGTTCTCGAAAAATGAGTACGCCCGGCCTGCCCGAGCGACGACTGTCGATGCTCGACTGCGCGTCGATCGTCGTCGGCATCATCATCGGCTCGGGAATTTACGAGAGTCTAGGGCTCGTCGCCGGATTTGCAGGCAGTGAACAGATGCTTGCTCGGCTGTGGATCGCCGGTGGATTGTTCGCGTTGTTAGGATCTCTCTGTTACGCCGAATTGGCGACGCGCCTGCCTGAAGAGGGGGGCGATTTCGTCTACCTCACGCACGCGTATGGCCGAGGCGTGGGGTTTCTGTTCGCCTGGACGCAACTCTGGATCATTCGCCCGGGGTCGATCGGCGCGCTGGCTTGCGTCTTCGCCGACTACGCCACGCAGCTCTATGCGCTCGGCCCGTTGTCGCTGCCGATCTACGCGTGCGGCTCGGTGCTTGTGCTTACGGCGCTCAACGTGCTCGGCGTGCGCCAAAGCACGCGCGTGCAAAACGTGCTCACCGGCGCGAAAGTACTCGGGCTTGCGCTGTTGGCCGGGGCCGGGCTTTTCGGCGAACCGCCGGAGTTTGTGCCGGCCGGAGGATCTTCGTACGTCAAGGAGAATCTCTCACTCGCGCTGATCTTCGTGCTGTTCGCCTACAGCGGTTGGAATGAGATGGGCTGCGTCGCCGCGGAGGTGCGCGACCCGCAACGGAATATTCTCCGCGCGCTGCTAGTAGGATCGGGCATCGTGACGTTGGTGTATCTCGGCATCAACGCCGCCTGCTATCGGATGCTGGGCTTGCAGGGGATGATCGAGCACGGACCGGTCGCCGTAACGAAATCGCTCGGGCCGGGGGCGGAGAAGGCGCTGAGTTTGCTCGTCTGCATTTCCGCGCTCGGCTCGACCAACGGCATGATCTTCACCGGCGCGCGCATCTACTATGCCATGGGGAACCGGCACCGGATGTTTAAGCCGCTCGCCGTGTGGAGCCTACGTTACGGCACGCCGGTCGTGTCGCTTTGCGTGCAGGCCGTGGTGACGCTCGGCCTGCTGATCGGCTTCGGCGGCACGGCGGCCGGCAGCGAACCGCGCGAAGCGTTCCGCCGGCTCGTCATCTTCATGACGCCGCCGTTTTATGTGTTTCTGGTGCTGAGCGCCGTGGCGGTCGTCGTGCTCCGCCGGCGCGACAAGGAACCGGCCCCGGGAGTGTACCGCATGCCGCTGTTTCCCGTGCCTGCGCTGGTCGTCGCGGTCGCCAGCGCCTTCATGGCGTACCGCGGCGTCGTGTACGTGGTAGAAAACTTCTCGCAACCCGACCACCAACTCTTAGGCCCGACGGTCTGGGTCGTGCTGACGACGATCATCGGAATAGGGTTGGCGATTGGTCAAAGAGGCACGACGGAGAGGTCGTCCGGTTCGTAGCGAGCGGTAGTTTCAAGTCGCGATTCGATCGCCGACGCCGTCAGACTCTCTTGCTTTCAATTGCGTGGAGCGATTATGAATAGGGTGGTCGCGCGCATGAGAGAATCATCGGACTGCGGCAGGTGGGGGTAGTGTTTCCCATGAGTGCGGAACGCAGGCGGATTTGCGATGGCTGAAAATTTGCATCGAATGTTGGACGACTTAAAGCGGCAGCTGTTGCTGCTCAGCGGGCATGTGGAAGATGGCGTCGCGAAAGTGGTCACGGCACTGATGAAGCGCGATGCGCGCCTCGCGGAAAGCGTCGTGCAGGGCGATCGAGATATCGACCGACTGGAGATGCAAATCGCCAACGAGTGCGAGAAGATCCTGATCCTGCAGGGGCCCGTGGCTTGCGATCTGCGATTCGTCGTCGCCTCATTGAGGATCAGCAGCTATTTGGAACGGATGGGCGATCTTACGAAGAAGATCGGCAAGAACGTCGTGAACTTATGCGGCGTCCCTCCGACTTCCGCGAACGTCGATTTTGACGAGATCGCCAAGCGCGCTCGGTCGATGGTTAAGAGGAGCATGGACGCCTTCGTGAACGGCGACGTTGAAGCGGCGCGGCAAGTGATTGCCGAAGACGACGTGGTCGACGAACTCAAGGACGAACTCTACGAGGAACTGCTCGACACGATTCCCGGTCACCTGGACGAACTCAAGCCGCTGCTCAAGCTCTATTCCGTGGCCCGCAATTTCGAACGACTGGGCGACATGGCGACGCATGTGGCGGAAGAAGTGATCTTCCTCGTCGCAGGCGAAACCGTGAGGCACTCGTTCGGTCAGGAACTCGCCGGCTAGCTAGTCTGGCAGCTTCAGGATCGCGTCCGGATTTCGTCGCTTTCCTTACGAACGACTAGAAGAACCGGACGAGCATGTAGGCAATGGCGCCGGAAACGGGAATCGTGAGGAGCCAAGCCCAAACCATGCGTTCGACGATCGTCCACTTCAAGGCGCTGAACCTCTTCGCAGATCCGACGCCCATAATTGCGGCCGAGATGTTGTGGGTCGTCGAGACCGGAATGCCGAAGTGCGAGGCGAGTCCGATGATCGTGGCTGAAGTGGTTTCGGCGGCGAAACCATGTACCGGTTGTAGCCGGACCATTTTGTGACCGAGCGTCTTGATAATGCGCCAGCCGCCGGCGGCCGTGCCCGAAGCCATGACTACGGCGCACGTAAGCTTTATCCAGACGGCGATTTCTAAATCCTGTCCCGGGGCAGGCGTGGAAATTCGCAGAAATTCCAGCCAAGAGGGAAGCGCATCGAGGCGACCCTCGGCCGTGCCCGAAGCGAGCGCAAGTGCGACGATGCCCATGGTCTTTTGCGCATCGTTTGTGCCGTGCATAAAGCCCATGCCGGCGGCGCTGCAGAGTTGGGCTTTACCGAACACGGCATTAACGGCCCGAGGCTTCCAGTTGCGCAGCAGAGCGTATAACAGCGCCATGAGTAGAAAGCCCAGCACGAAGCCCGAGGCGGGCGACGCAAACATCGGCACGATGACTTTCCAGAGCAAACCCTTACCGGCGTACCAGTGCTGAGCGTTCGGCTGCGACCAGATCACCACCGACCAGTCGTTCGAAGAAGCTGCGACCGCCGCACCGACTAAGCCGCCGACCAACGCATGGCTCGAACTGCTCGGCAGGCCCCAATACCACGTGGCCAGGTTCCAAATGATGGCGCCCAGCAGCGCGCAGATCAGCACCTCTTGCGAAACGACGCGGGCGTCGACCAAGCCTGAAGCGATGGTCTTGGCGACGGCCGTGCCCCAGAGTGCGCCGACGAGATTCGTCGAGGCGGCCAGCACCACGGCTTGCCGAGGCGTGAGCACTTTTGTGGCGACGACCGTGGCAATCGAATTCGCCGTATCGTGAAAACCGTTGATGTATTCAAAGACGAGCGCGACCAGAATCACGCAAATGATAAGCGTCATTTCGCAAGCGTGTCCTAAGAGTTCTTGAGCACGATGTGAGAAATGGCGTTACCGGCGTCGCGACAGCGATCGATGACCTTTTCAAGCAAGTCATAGAGGTCACGGACCATCATCGCCTGCAATGGTTCGTACTGCCCGCTGTAGACCTCGCGAAGAAGGTCGAGCATCACGTCGTCGGCCTCTCCTTCGATGCCTTGCAGCCGATCGTTCAAACCCTTCATGGTTTCCAAAGGGGGCATCTTACGCAGCAGCCTCACCATGTCGGAAAGCGTCGCCGTGGCCCGCTCCATCAATTGGATCTGTCGGTGAAAGTCTACGCCTGCGAGGCGCTGCGGCGCGAGATTAAAGCGTTCGGCGAACTTTTCGATCGTCTTGCAAATGCGGTAGAGCGCGTAGGAAACCATTTCGATGTCTTCGCGCTCGAGACCGGTCACAAACGTATTGACGAGCTCGTGGCTAATTTGCTCGGTGATCCGTTTATCTTTGCCGCGCGACAGTGCAAACTCTTCGAGCGGATGCGGATGGGAACGGTCCTTGAGTAAGTCGATGAGTAGCCGCGTCGACTCGCGCGTTTCGTCGGCGCTGGCCTCCAAGAGGTCGAAAAACTTTCCGTCTTGGCTGAAGAATTTTTGGATCGAGAACATAGGGCGCTATTTCCAAGGGCGTTCTTTCACGGCGGCCGACGCGTTGCCGAGAGGGCAGGGCCGGCGGCACGAGACGCAACAATATAGCCGGAAATCTCTTGGCGCACTGCGAATTTATGGCCCGCCACGGTGGCGTGCGGAGCCGCGATTCTTCGCTCGGGCGGAGATGCGTTGGACCGAGGTGAGCCGATACGCCCGCGATCGCAGGAGGGAAGTTGCGGCAATTCCGCGCGGCGTCCTGGAGAGTCGGCGGAGCCGCCGTTAGCGCAGTTGCTCGATCAAATCGCCGACGTTGTTGTGCACGTCGCTCGTGGCCGTGATCACCAGGGCGTGGCCGAGGGCGAAGTAACGGATGACCCCTTTGCCGCCGAAGTCTTCCCAGCTCTCCGGTTGGATCGAGCCGGTGATGACGTCCATGAGCTCCTTGGCCGATTCGCGCTCGGCCGCGTTGCCGCCGGGAGTTGCCCCGCCCGCGGCGTTGCCGAAGCCGAGGGCTCCGTTCCCCGCGCCGAGGCCGGGGAGTTGCTGGGCGAGGGTCGTCGAGACCGGCGTTTGGATCGTTGCCGGGTTCTTACCTGCGACCGGCTTCCGCGCCGCTTGCTTGGCGAGCACTTCGGCCGCCTGACGCAGGCGTACCCGGGCGAGGGCCCGGAGCCGCTCGCGCTCCGACGGGGCGGGACGCGTCGCCGACTTCAACTGTTCGGCGGTGTTGAGGAGCGCCAGGAACGCCGGCTCTTCCGCCGGTTCGATCGTGCGATTCTGCAGTGCCGCGGCCGTTTCACGCAGGAGCCGATTCGCCGCGGCCGCGAGGTCGGGCTGCGGCGCCGGTTTCGTGACCGGGGCTTTGGTTTCGCTTGCCGGATGGTCGCAAGCCGGGGCCGCACCGATGCCGGCACTAAGAACGAGGACGAAAGCCGCGAACTTTCCCGACGCTTGGCCCGACGCCTGAAATCGCATGGCGAAGACTCCTGCTTCTTCCGCACGACGAAACCTGTTTCACGTCGTCGACCGGACGGCGGGGGTAAACCCCGCCGCTCGCCCGTAGACGCCTATTTACAAGATGTGCGCGACGCACCGGAAACGAAACGGTGCGACCTGTCCGTATGACGCTACTTCTTAAACGTTCCTTCCACGATTACGCCCAGTCGCCCCGTGTTGTCGTCGGGGTTGCTGTCGTACATCCGGAGGTAGAGCTTGCCGGGGGTGCTCGGCTCCATCGATTTCTCGTTGCCGACCATAAACGGCTTCGCTTCCGACAGGTCGGCCGATTCGGAAATCGCCCCGACCAGTGCGCCAAGCGGGAAGTCGCGCAGTTCCTTGGGAATTTCAATCCCGTCGGCCGGGAGCGTGTAGGTCATCTTCATGACCCATTCGCCGTTGGCGCGAATCGTCAGCGGCCTTCCTTTTTCGACCGTGATGCCCGTATCTTGCCAACCCTTGTTGGCGTAGACGTCGACGAGCTTCTTCTCGGCGGTCGCTTCCTTCACCTTAATCTTCGCCAACTTGTCGGCGGCCGGCGTGTAGCTCGGCACCAGTCGGAGGATTTCCGTGTAGCAGCTGCGGGCCTTGTCCGTTTGGTTCGTCCGTTCGTAATCGCCCGCCAGCTTTTCGGCCGCCAAGACGAAATTCTTATGCAGTTCCAAGAGCTTCGGATCTTCGGGAAGCTTTACCTCGTCTTCTTCGTTTTGCTTCTGCCCTTGCTTCTGACCTTGCTGATTGCCGCCGGGACGGGGGCGTCCGCCGGCTTGGGCTTGCGCGTCTTCAGCGGCGATTCCGCCGAAGACCATGGTGACGATGAGGGCGAATCCAAAAACCAAGTGCCGCTTCATATGCTGATTCTCCGCCGGGGGCCAAGTGCGCGTGATGCGTAGCGTGTCGTACGTTGCGTCGTTCATTTTCAGGGCGAACAGCATTCCATTAGAAGGTGGGGGGCGGTCCGGTTCAAGAAAAAGGACGCGCGACGACCAAAACGGCGCGATGTCGGGTGCGTGGGGCGGAAGCCGAAGGAGAAAACCCGGTAGTTAACGCAACCGGGGCATCATCGCGTTCTGCTCCCGCCGCACGATGCGTTTCTCAGACCGGATCGCCGGGAGCGGAGCCTGCGGGATTCGGCCCGCGCTGCCAGGCGACCTTGCCTTTGGTATTTAAACACGCGTCGGGGATTACTAGGTCGCTCAAAACTCGGCCGTTGACCACGGTTTCTTCGATAATCCGCTCGACGTCGGCGGGCGTCACCTGCCCGTACCAGATTTGCTGCGGATAGACGACCACGGTCGGGCCGTATTCGCACTGCTCGAGGCAGCCGGCCTCGTTCACACGAACGGTAGGCCCGAGCTTATGGCGCTTCAGCGCTTCCTTGAGCGCGGCCTTCAGGGCTCCGGCCCCTTCGGGATCGCAACACCCGCGCGCATGCCCCGGCTCACGCTGGTTGCAACAAACGAACAAGTGACAAGTAAAAGCAGGCATTCGTTTTCTTGGTCGATTTCGGAGAAGATGGGATTCACAACAGAGGCACAGAGAACACGGAGGTGGCAAACAGTCAGATTGCAAAATGCAAAATGGTAATTGCAAATTGCAAAATGAGGAGACGTTGCAGCTCGCTTGCGCCAATTTGCAATTTGCGATTTGCAATTCTCAATTTGCAATCTCCTTCTCTTACGGTAGCAGCGTCAACTGCACCGCGCGCACTTCGATCACCGCTTCCCCCGGTTGCTTCACGGCGCCGAGCGTCAGCTGCCCGCGTCCTTTTGCGAGCGTGATCTCGCCGAGCCGTAGCGGCTGGAAATCTTTGACGAATGATTCCGCCCCGCGATCGGCTCTGTCGTGCTCTTTGCCTAAGGCCGGCGGGTCGTTCACTTTGTCGACCACGGCCGACGTCCGTCCGTCGCCCAGGCTCAATTGCACTTCGCAACCGAGGTTGTTCTCGGCGCACGTATAGTAAACGATCGCTTCATACCGGCCGGTAGCCGCCACATCCACGTCCCAGGTGATGGTGTCGTCGCGGCGGACCCAGTTTGTAAAGTAGGAGCAATTCGGTGCCGGGGCGCTCCGCTTGATTTCGCCATGCGCAATGCCGTCGCGGGCCGGCAACGTCGTGATCGGAAATTCTTTGTAGCCAACCGGGAAGGGCCGTTCTTCGTCGGGGTGCAACTCGCTCAAGACGTCGCTCCGCCACGCGGCCACGGCATTGCGCAAATCAGCGGCGACTTCCTTCTGCGCGTCGGCCACGTCGGTGCGCTGGCCCGGGTCGGCGATCATGTCGAAGAGCCGGCCGTCGGTATCGAGGCGAAACTGCTGCGTGCGGACGCTGACCTTGCCTCCCCAGTGCGAGAAGATTTTACGGTGCGGCGGTTCGACCGCTTCGCCGCGCAGATAGTCCGCGTTGCTCACGCCGTCGAGCGGTTTGCCCCCTTCGGCAAGCGGCACGCCTGCCAAGTCGGCCAGGGTCGGCAAGAGATCGATCGCGCCGGCGATCGGCTTTACGACGGTGCCCGGCTTGATCACGCCCGGCCAGCGCATCAAGAGCGGCGATCGCACGCCACCCTCATCGACGGAACCTTTGCGCCCTTTCATCCCGCCGTTCCAGCGCGGAGCGTTGGGGCCGTTGTCGCAGAAGTAGAGCACGATGGTGTTCTCCGCGAGCTTCGTCTCGTCGAGCTTCTTGAGAATGCGGCCGACGTTGGCGTCGATGTTTTCGCACATTGCTAGGGCGGCGCGCGTGAAGTCGAGATCTTCCGACGGCTTGCCGCCGGCCCCGACCACGGTCTTCTTCGCTTTGCCTTTGCCGCCGGCGAGTTCGCGCGGCTCGGCGCGCAGCTTGAGATCGGTGTCGCGGAACTTCGCGTAGTATTCGTCCGGCACCTGCATCGGCGAGTGAGGGGTGTTGAACGGCAGGTACAAGAAGAACGGCTCGCTGCGATGCGCGTCGATGAACTCGAGCGCGTGGTTCGTGAAGTCGTCGATGATGAATCCTTCGCCCTTCACCGGCTTGCCGTTGTGCTCCAGCGGCGGGCTGAAGTAGTCCCCCCAGTGGCCGGAACAGAAGCCGTAGTAATCGTCGAAGCCGCGGGCATTCGGGTGATACGGGTACTGCATGCCGTTGTGCCACTTGCCGTAAGCGGCCGTGGCGTAGCCGGCACTGCGGAAGTGTTGGCCGATGGTCCGCTCATCGAGGTCGAGCCGTTCGCCGCCGGTAGAAGTGCTGAAGACCCCGCCGCGCACGTGGTAGCGCCCCGTGAGAAATTCGGCCCGCGTGGGAGAGCAGACCGCGCAAACATAAAACCGATCGAACTTCGCCCCGTCGGCCGCGAGCGAATCGATATTGGGCGTGCTGAGGTTCGTGTTGCCGTTGAGGCTAAGATCGCCCCACCCCTGATCATCCGTGAGAATGACGATGATGTTCGGGCGCGCACTTTTATCGGCGGCATGCACGGCCGTGACAAGATTCAACGCAACGGTCGCCGCGACGAGCAGCGCGCCCGGCGACGCGTTTCGCATCCAGCAACGACGAACGGCCGATAGCGCAAGCATGCCCAATTCTCCCCCAATAAGCACCGCGGCCATGTTGGCATCGGCCGCCGAATGATCTGTTTGAAATGTGAACGCATTTTTGTCTGCGGCGGCAGGCGGGTCAAATGAAGGCCCGCTCATGGTATCTCGGCAACTTGAGGGTTGATTGGCGCAGAGCCGCGGTTGATACTTGGCCGCGGTCGGTGGCCCGCCGTAACCCGCCGGCCGACTGGTGCCGTCTGATTCCCGCCGATTGATCCTCTCCGTCGCCCTGCGCGCGAGCCCTGCGCGACCCTCCTCCGCCAAGAGCTTAACATCGTGAACAAATCGCTCAGTTGCGCCCGTTTGTCGTTGCTGCTTGTTGCGTCCCTGGCTGTGCCGGTGATTCGCGCCGCCGAGGTTCCCGTGCCGCCGAACAAGCCGGCTGCCGAGCCGGCGCGCACTTGGCAGGGCATTCCCGGCGTCGAGCGTACGAAGGGGGGCCGCGTCTTCGTGAGTTGGTTCACCGGCGGCTACAAAGAACCATCGCCGCACAACACCGTGTTGCTCGCCCAAAGCGACGACGCCGGCAAGTCGTTCACCCCGCCGCAAATCATGGCCGGGCCGCGCGGCACGGGTCGGGCTTTCGATCCCACGCTTTGGATCGATCCGCTCGGCCGGCTTTGGTACATCTTCAATCGGGGCGACAAGGAAACGGCCACGCACGACGTCTATGCCCGCATTTGCGATGCGCCGGATGCGCCGTCGCTCGTATGGGGCGACGAGTTTCGCGTCGGCTACGATGCGCCGTACAGCTTTCGCATGAACAAGCCGACGGTGCTCTCCACCGGCGAATGGATCATGCCGGTCACGCACGCGGCCGAGCCGATTCACGATTGGTTTGCCGGCCCGAAGCAACTGCAAGGAGTCGGCATCTCCGTCGACCAAGGAAAGACGTGGAAGCTGCACGGCGCGCTCGCGGCCCCGGCGTGGGCGCTGGAGTGCATGATCATCGAACTGCACGACGGCCGCCTCTGGCTCCTCACGCGCACCGGCGGCGGATTTCTCTGGGAGAGCTACTCGACCGATCGCGGACAAACCTGGAGCGCCGCACAGGCAAGCAAGATCGCCAACCCCGGCTCGCGGTTTTTCATCCGCCGTTTGAAGTCGGGCAATTTGCTGCTGGTAAACCACTACAAGTATCAAGGACGGAGCCACCTCACGGCGCAACTCTCCACCGACGACGGGCTGACCTGGAACGAAGGGTTGCTGCTCGACGAACGGACCGGCGTCTCGTACCCCGACGGTGTCGAAGACTCCGACGGTCTGATCTGGATCACGTACGATCGCGACCGCCAAGGCGCCGGCGAGATCCTGCTGGCGAAGTTTCGCGAAGCCGACGTCGCGGCGGGCAAGAATGTTTCCGGCGACGTGACGCTCAGGCAGGTCGTCAACAAGCTCGACAAGCCCGCGCTCGTGCCGGCAGGTTGGGACCCCGCACTGGCCGGCGACGTTGTGATGCGCCGGCTCGTCAACACTTCCGCCCCGCGTGTGAAAGGAGTGCACGACGCCGAATTCGTGTGCGTCGACGACAAGGCCTACATTGTCGCCGAAGCGAACGACCGCAAAGCCGGCGAAAGCGCAGGCTGGCCGTTTATCTACGCCACGATGTCGATCGTCGATCTGAAGACTCTGACGCTCGAAAAAGTGATCGACTTTGCCCGCGAGCATCAAGCGTTCGAGAACGAAACACTGCCGGCCGGCGCCTGTTTCGTGCCGCGAATTCTCCAAAAGGACGCCGCGACCCTCCGCTGCTACTTCACCAGCGAAGATCCCGGCAAGCGGCAATCGCAAGTCTGGTATCGCGACTTCGACCTGAAATCGGGCGAGTTTGCAGCGACCATCCATAAGGCGAAGCTCAAGACGGCTGCCGGCACGTTCGACATGCAGCCGCAACACTTCCATGCCGACGCGGCGGCGCAAGGGTTCAAGCGGCGGGCCGAGGATGCGTCGTTCTTCATCTTCGATTCGTTCAAGAAGTTCGACGGCAAAACCTACGCGGCCTTGAACAACTTCCGAGGGAAGCAAAACGCGCTGGCCCTGCTGCACGACGATCTGACGACGTTCGAAATCGTCGGCCACTACAACGAGCCGCAATCGGAGGAACTGAGCGAATCGGCGGTAAACCAATTGCCCGACGGCACCTGGATGGCGATCTGCCGCAACGACAAAGGGAACTACCGTTTCACGACCAGCCCCGACGGCAAGACTTGGAGCGTCGCCAAGGAAGTTCCTTTTGTCAAGAACGGGCTCAACTCGAAGCCGACGTTCGACAAGTTCGGCGACCTCTATTACCTCGGCTGGCAAGACGCCGCCCACGTTCACGGCTTCCGCCGCAGCGTGTTCAACATCGACGTCTCGCGCGACTGCCGGACGTGGGAACGGAAGTATCGCTTCGAGACTCCGCAATCGTTCCAGTACCCCACGTTGCACGAGCACCAAGGGACGATTTGGGTCTCGGTGACGCAAGGGAACGGCGACCCGAGCGGCAAAGAACGGATCATGTTCGGCAAGTTGGAAGAGGTCGGTAAGTTCGAATCGCAACAGGGTGCCGAGCGCACGAAGTTCCCGGCGCCGCCGCCCGAAGGCTCCGCAATTCTGCAGCCCGGCGTGAAGCTCTTCACCGATCGCGAATACGTCGTGGAAGAACTCCCTTCCGCAGTGCGCGGGCTGCCGTTTCTGCGCCTCAGCATCGAAAAGAGCGACGTGGAAGTGACGAAGCCCGGCAAGCTCTTCGCGCTTACACCGACGCCCAGGCCCGGCGCGTCGAGCCAAGTGCAACCGCTCATCAACGCCGGGTTCGTGAAGGTCGATGTGCCTGAGGCGCAGCTCTTCCCGCGCGACGTCAATCGTGTGAGCCTGTTTCGCAAAGAAGTGAAGGCCGGCGAGCGCTTCCAGTTCACGAAGATGGTGCTGCTCGCCATGGGAAAGGGTACGGAAGTAAAGCCATTCGTGCCCGCGCCGCCGAAGCCGTGGAACGAGAACCATGGGGAGAGGCTCTACAACGGCATCGTGCTCCCCGAGGTTTGGCCTCCCGAACATCTCGACCCCGCTTCTGCCGAGCCGATGCCGGTGCCGTATCTCCAGCATCCGCCTAAGACGATTCCGATCGACGTCGGGCGGCAGTTGTTCGTCGACGACTTCCTCGTCGAGAGCAGCACGCTGAAGCGAACATTGCATACGGCCAAGAAGTACGAAGGCAACCCGGTCTTTAAGGCCGAGACCAAGCGCGAGCTCGGCCCCGCCGATGAAGGCGAACGCGGCGAACGGGCCACGACGTTCCTGGGGCAGGGGGGCGTGTTTTACGATCCGGCCGCGAAGCACTTCAAAATGTTCTACGTCGCCGGCTGGCGCGGTCCCCTCTCGCTCGCCACGAGCACCGACATGATCCATTGGCAACGGCCCGACCTCGGCCTCGCCGGCGGCAACGCGCTCCTGCCGCAAGGTCTTCGTTGGACCGGGCCGGAGCTGAAAACCGGCGGCTCCGACAATTGCGTCTGGCTCGACCTCAACGCCAAGTCGCCGAGCGAGCGGATCAAGTTTATTACGTGCTGGCTGCACGTGCCGAAGGAACAGCGACCACAGGGCTTCATGCACTCGCTGCACACTTCCGACGGCAAGACCTGGACGGACGCCGTGACCACGAGCATCGCGGCCGACGATTATTGTTCGTTCTTCTACAACCCGTTCCGCGAGAAGTGGTGTTTCAGCATCAAGCGCGGAACGACTCGCGGACGCTCGCGCTACTACTTGGAAGACGCCGATTTTCTCCACGGCGCCGATTGGTCGAAGTCGGTCTACTGGACCAACGCCGACAAGCTCGACGCGCCCGAGCCTTTGGGGCGCTATCCCGGCGCGGGCGAGACGCCGCAACTCTACAGCCTCAACGCCGTGGCGTACGAAAGCCTGATGGTCGGCATGCACTACATTCATCGCGGGCCGAATAACGGCATCTGCGAGAAAGGAAAGTTCCCCAAGCTCACCGACTTAGAACTCGGCTTCAGTCGCGACGGCTTTCATTGGGACCGGCCCGACCGGCGCGGCTTCATCGCCGGCTCGCGCACCGAAGGCTCCTGGGATCGCGGTTATCTGCACGGCACGGCCGGCATGTTCGTCGTGCTCGACGACCAACTCGTCTTTCCGTACATGGGCACCTCGGGCCTCGCGCCCGACGGCCACCGCGGCATGTACACCGGCGGCGCCATCGGCTTGGCCATGCTGCGCCGCGACGGCTTCGCGTCGATGGACGCCGGCGATACGCCCAGCGCGCTCACCACGCGCCCCGTCGTGTTTCAGGGGAGCCGGCTCTTCGTCAACGTGGCGGTGCCCCAGGGAGTACTGGCGGTTGAGGCGCTCGATTTAGCCGGCAACGTCGTGGCCCGTTCGCAGAAGCTCACCGGCGATTCCACGAAGCAGGCCGTCGCTTGGATCGACCGTGCGGACTTGTCGGACCTCGTCGGCAAGTCGATTCGCTTCCGCTTCCACCTCAAGCGCGGAGAGCTCTATTCGTTCTGGGTCACCTCCGACGCCGCCGGAGCAAGCAACGGCTACGTCGGCGCCGGCGGCCCGGAATTCTCGGGCGTGCGCGACCTTCCTAAGCCGAGCGGCGCACAATGATCCCCCGCCTCGCGCTTGCCGCGATCATCGCCGCGACGTTCTTCTTCACACAGGCCGCCGCGGCTGCCGCAGTCGACAACGCGCCCGTCCTCACGTTGCGTGACCTGCCGCTCCTCTTTGCCGACGACGCCGCTCTGGCTTCGAGCACCAACGTCCAGCGCACGGTGCATACGGCCCGCACGCGGCCCAAGCCGGTGCTCGAAGGCACGCTGCCGCAAGAAGGAAGTCGGGTCTACCTGACCGGCTCCGTACACTACGACGAAACCACGGGCCTGCTCCGCATGTGGTACGCCGGCCATCCCGACTTGCCCGGCGGCGCGAAGCCGAAAGTCGCAGGCTTCCGCGCAGGCAAAGGAAACTTCGTGCTTTACGCCACCTCGCGCGACGGGCTCGCGTGGGAGCGCCCGGCCCTCGGGCTCCACGAGTTCCAAGGCTCCCAAGCCAACAACATCGTCTTCGACTTCCACAGCCCTAGCGTGCTCGTCGACCCGAGCGATCCCGACGCCGCACGCCGTTATAAGATGCTCGGCTCCATCTCGGGAGGCTATTACTCCGGCACCTCGCCCGACGGCCTTCGCTGGTCCGGGCCGAAGCAACCATTTATCAAGTCGCAAGACAACATCACCCTCACGCAAGACCCGACGACCGGCGACTACCTCGCTTACCTGCGAATCTATCCCACGATGATTCGCGGCCTGCCGCGCCGCACCGTCTGGCTCGCGCGCAGCGCCGACTTCGTCACCTGGAGCAAGCCGGAACTCGTCTTCGCCCCCGACGAGCAAGACGACGCCTGGGTCACTGAGCCCGGACAACGCACGGAAGTGAACAACATGTCGGTGTTCCCGCACGCCGGCGGCTTCCTCGGCTTCCCGACCATCTTCCGCGTCACGGCGACCGATCGCCCGAAATCGCAACTCGCCCACGGGCAAAGCCCCACCGACGGCACGCTCGACGTACAACTCCTCACCAGCGCCGACGGCCGCACCTGGCAACGCACCGCGAAGCGCGAGCCGATCATCCCCCGCGGCGCCGCCGGCAGCTTCGACGCCGGATCGATCTTCAGCGTCGGCAGCACCATGGTGCACGTCGGCGATGAAACTTGGGTCTACTACACCGGCATCTCCACTTCGCACGGCGCACCAATGCCGCCGAAGCGCATCGCCATCGGTCGGGCCGAATGGCGACGCCACGGCTTCGTGTCGCTCGACGCCGGCACCGAACCCGGCCGCGTCGAAACGAAACCGCTCCAGCTCACCTCGCCGCAACTTGTCGTCAATGCCGATGCCCATGCCGGCGCCCATCTCGGTGAGCTGCGCGTCGCCCTGCTCGAAGCCGACGGCCGCCCCATCCCCGGCTTCGCGCTCGAAGATTGCACGCCCCTCACGGCCGACGCCGTCCGCTGGTCGCCGCAATGGCAAACGAAAACCGCGCCGCCGATCGATCGCCCCGTGCGCGTCGTCTTGCAACTAACCAACGCCCGACTCTACAGCCTCTCTTGCAAACCCGTCGCCCAACCGTAGCGCACGTTGTCCACACCATTATTTAGCAACACAGTACAAATGCTTGCTCGACCGAATGAATAGTTGGCCGTCGCTCGCGGCCGGCGTCGCGCTAAAGTCTTCCGCTTCGTCGGTGAGCTTGTTCACGGCCAGCTGTTCGAACGTCGTGCCGGCCTGGAAGACAAACGCCTCGCCGTTGCGGGCCATGTAATAAACTTTGCCGTCGGCGACGATCGGCGAAGCGTAGTCCTGCCCGCGCCCGCCGCCGCGACCTCCAAAGCCGCCCCCTCCGAATCCGCCGCCCGGGCCTCCTCCAAAGCCGCCGCCAAAACCTCCGCCTGCTCCTCGCTCCGCCGGCCCGCGCGGCGCTTCATCCTGTGCCACGCTCGATGCGTCGCTCGTCAGCCGCGCTTGAAAGATTTTCTTCCCCGTCTTCGCATCGAGGCAATTCGCGATCCGGCTCGCCACGAAGTACGCGCGCCCTTCGTACACCACCGGCGTGCCGATCCGGTTGTTATCGCGCCCGCTCCAGACGACATGCGTCTTCGACACGTCGTCGGTCCCGCCGGCCCGCACCGCGATCGAACCGCCGCCGCGCCCTTCGATGCCGATCACCATATCGCCGTCGACCGTGACGCTCGAGCAAAACGAGTCGGTGTCCATCGCCGGGCAGTACCAGAGAAACTTTCCCGTCTTCGGGTTGAAGCCCCAAATATCGTACGGCACGCCGATCACCAAATCGGTCCGCTCGTCGTTCACCTTCACGAGCACCGGCGTTCCCCAGGTCGAATCAAAACCGTCGGCCTTCTTGCGCCACACTTCTTTGCCGGTCGCCTTGTCGAGCGCCACCAGCGCCGCGCTCTCGATCGACGCCGTCACGATCACCAGGTTCTCAAACACAATCGGGCTCGAAGCCGTTCCCCAGCCGCGGCGGTCGGACTCGTGTCCCACGTCGGTCTGCCAGAGTTGTTTGCCGTCCATGTCGAACGCCACCACGCCCGACTTGCCGAAGAACGCAAACACATGCTCGCCGTCCGACACCGGCGTGTGCGAGGCGTATCCGTTTTCGGCGAACATGCCGCCGTAGCGATCCTCGGGCAACTTCGCGGCGACGGTGCTACTCCAGAGCATCTTGCCCGACGTCCGATCGACGCAGACCAAGTGGCGCTTCAAGTTGTCCATGCTGCCGAGCTCGTTGCGATCTACCCCGTAGCCCGACCAACACGTGACGAAAACTTTATCTCCCACGACGATCGGGCACGACGAACCGGGCCCCGGCAGCGCGAGCTTCCATTTCAAGTTTTCCTTGGCGCTCCAAGTGACGGGCGTCGGTTGCTTATCTTCGGAAACTCCGGAACCGTTGGGCCCTCGAAATCGGGCCCAATCGCTTGCGTCGGCCGCAGCAGCGATCAAGCTGCCGCATAACAATAAGCCCAAAACGATGAAGGCACGCTGACGGCTATTCATACGGCACCCAAAGTTTCCGCGAATGGGAAGGTAAGAAAGGAGGCAACGCCGCCGGGCACAACGAGATTGCGCTACGGGGGCCGCCCAAGGTTAAACCCCGCCGCCGGCCGCAGGTTTCGATTGAGTTTCCCGTGGTTTGGGGCGAGCGTCGAGCCGTAAGGCCGACGTGTCTGCGTCTGTTCGCTCCGCATGTTTCTGCACCGCCCCCAGGATTCGACGTAAGTCCACCGTACCGGCGACAAACCTCACACCACTTACGTCGACTCGTCCCATTGCCGGTGCGCAGATAACTCCGAGTTATCTGCGCGGCCCCCCACCCCGTTTTTGGACATGTGCGCAGATAAGTACGAGTTATCTGCGCAGATGAGTAACTCGTCTTCGACGCAAGTCCGGCCGGCGCGCTAGGCAGCGAACACGACTTACGTTCGTCTCCGCCTACTTCGCCCGCATGCCGCGCCCACGAACCGCCGAATTGCCGACGATCACCTTGCACAATAGAGTCGGCCGAGAACAATCTCAAGCCAACTTTTGGCCGGCCCCCGTTTTCCCGGAGTGCGCGCGAAGACGCCAAGCCGCAAAGAAGAAAGGGAGAGAGGGAGATGAGCAGGAGATGTGGGGGATGAAACGCAGTAAAGAGTTGCTACTGAATACTAGCCCCGCTCTCACAAGCGAGGGGACGAATGTTGTAGGCACACTCCGTGTGCCGTCGGTCGTAGAAACAAAAACGCTTTCTGCTATCGACAACCGCGCACAACACGGGAGCAGTCGCCCGCGCGCGTTATCCGCCGCCGACCACGAAGCCGAGTACCAACAGCACGACGAAAGTCGCCAGGCAACCGCCGGCAACCCGCGCGTTAATCGGTCGGCGATCGGCTCCCCAGCCGAAGTACGCGCCTTGACCATGCCACAGCGCGAAGCCGAGCGGCACGGTCAGCGCTCCGAACAGCCAGAGCTGCCACGGCCGGGAGCCGTTGCGCAACATCTCCCCGCAATCGCCGACTCCGTCGATCGATCCGACGCCGATGTAGAGCCCGTTGGCGATAAGACAAAAGCCGGCAAAGAACCGCAGCACGAACGCGGCCGGGAAGCGAACTGCTAACGACAGTCCCCACAGAATAAGCGGTGCAACCACGCCGACGATCGGCCCGGCCCACACCACCACCAGCGGCTTCGGGTTGCTCGACAAATCGGTCCGAGAAATCGTCAACGGGTGCAGCACCACCCGCGAAACCGTACCGCCGGTGCACTGCGCCGCCGCGACATGCCCGAGCTCGTGCACCAGCTGCACCCCGAGCCAAGAGCCGAGCAGCGTAGACGCAATGAGCACGAATGGGAGCAAGCGATTCAACACGTGCCGTTCTCCCGGAAGGCGCGCCAAGTCGCGCTCGACGCAAAGCAGCCGCGAAGAAGAAGAAAAAGCGAGCCGGGAGCGTCAGCGACCGAAGTCCTTCACTCGCGTGACAACCGGCGGCGCCAACTTCTTCCAAGAGAGATGAACGTCATAAACGACCCCGGCGACTCGAACACGTAGGTCATCGTAACCACTAAATGCAAGAACCTCGACTGCATCGCACTCTACGTCGGTGAAAGGCGACGATATCTGCGGGTGCTGTTCCAGCTCCCAATACTACTCGCCGAGCAAATAGCGTTTGAACTTTGCGTCGTCATGGTCCACGTCCATGGAACTGCCTACCTTAGGCCGCGGTCACAATACTTTAGCAAGATACAACGACCCGCCGGCCTCGGGCACGTACATCGCCTGAGCGAAGCCCGCGGCCGAATAGACGCGCTGGGCATGGTGGTTGTTCTCCTGCACTTCAAGCGTGAGTTTGCAGCAGCCGTGCAGGCGGGCATACGCTTCGATCGCTCCTAAGAGCATGCGACCGATGCCCGCCCCACGATGCTCGGGCTGCACGAAGTAGTCGGAGATGTTCACCGTCGGCCGCGCGGCGAAGGTTGAAAAGCCGCGAAAACAAATCGCCAGGCCCACCGGTTGCGCGTCGCGGTAGGCGAGAAACACCAGCGACGTCGGGTGCGCCCGCAACCCGGGAATGAGATCGCGCCGCGCCACTTCCGACAACGGCTTCCCATCCCCAAACGGGTCCATCGCGTAAGCGTTCAAAAGGTAAACGGTCGCCTCCTGATGCTCGGGGCGAGCGAGATCGGCTTCGATGATGATGATTTGGTCGGCGTTCATCGTGTCGTGGCAATGTTCAAGTCAGGTTTTGGCTAGCCCTTTTTACAAAGCGAGACTCTGCAATTACGCGCGCGACGTTGTATCCCCATGTAGAAAGAATGGGTAGGTGATCGTCATCCGACGTCTGTGGGCGCACAGGGACAAGGCCCTTTAAGACTTGGCTATCTTTCCAACACTCTGCGCCACGAAAGAGCCAAGGCTCAATCCCGTCGGCCGCTAGATCGCGAAATCCGAGAACCTCGCCGCCCGTTCGAGTGATTGCCCTGATATGCACGTGTCCCTGGTCTAAGCATTTAGAACCAGCTATCGAATCAGAGGTGGGCACTTCTGTCGAATGCCAGTCAAGTACTCCTGCCAAGAACTCCACACGCGACCTACGTGTCTCTACAGGGGGCACCTCGATTACTCGCGCGCAGCCAAATGTTCCGTTTGACAAAGGGAGTGCCCAAAACTGGCCGGCAAGAAGCCAGTTTGCTGTCTTCGGGACGAATGGATAGTTCGGTAGCTTCTGTTTCATGGCGCAGGTATTCAACCGGCGAACTGCGGTAAAGCAGTACCGCAGTTCACTGGTCCATTTCTGGATACTCGAAGTCGATGCACTATATCACTAAACAAGTTAGCCTCCATCGTCACGTTTTTCCCCCGCTGCTACACGGCAATTCGATATGGTGCCGCGGAGTTTCTTTCCGCTTAGAATGCAGGCCCGCCTGAGGTTGATTCATCCCGCCCCTTGAGCATGCCAGGAGCCGCCATGAATGGTTTTCTTCGTGCGTTCGGCAGCTATTGGTTCGTGCGTCGTCTCGTCGTGTCGTGCTTCATCGTCGCAAGCATCCTCGCAGTCGACATCGCCGGCGGCACAAAGGTTCACGCCGAAGAGCGTGCGACGACTCCGGCGCTCCCGCGCACCATTCTCTTCCTCGACGATGAAGACGTCCTCTACCGGCCCGGCACCATCAAACGGGTCGTCGAGTTCCAAAAGCAGTCGGCCGATCCGGTGATCGCCCCGGACAAGCCGTGGGAAGGGATGATCGGTTGGACGAGCGTCTATCGCAACCCGGCGACCGGCAAGTACCAGCTTTGGTATCAGGCCTACCAAGAGCGGCGCAAGGAAGACAAACGCTTGAAGTGCGTCGTCTGTTACGCCACCTCCGACGACGGCATCGCGTGGACCAAGCCGAACCTCGGGCTGATTCCCTTCTTCGAAACGAAGGAAACAAACATCGTGCTCATCGGCGCGGGAGACGACGAGCAAGGGGGCTACGGCGATCGCTATTGCAACTCCGTGCTGGTCGACGAGCGCGAGACCGATCCGGCCCGGCGCTACAAGATGGCCTACTACGATTGGGGCGTCGGCAAAGATGCCAAGCTCGGCTCCGGCACGCACGTGGCGTTCTCGCCCGACGGCATCCATTGGACCAAGCATGCCGGGATGGTTTCCAAAACTCCCTTCGGCGGCAAAGGGATGCAGCCGCCGTTTGTCGACGAAGGTTTTTACTTTGAAGAAACGCTCAAGACCGGCGTCGTGCGGAAGTCGTGGCGCGTGCCGACGGCGATGTCGGACGCGCTCGACGTGCTCTACGATCCTCTGCTCGAGCGCTACGTCGGCTACGGCAAGATGTGGACCCCCGGGCCCGACGGCGGCCTCTCGTGGAAGCACGGCATGGGGCGGATCGAAAGCACCGATTTTCTGCATTGGACGAAGCCGGAACTCGTGCTGACCGTGAACGATCGCGACCCGCCGCACGTGGAGTTTCATACGTCCCCCGTGTTCTTCTACAACGGCATGTATTGCTCGCTGAATCAGATTCTCGACCGCGGGCGCGGCACGATGGACGCCGAGTTCATGACCAGTCGCGACGGCCGGCGCTGGGACCGAACGTTCGCCAACACCTGGGTCATTCCGCGCGGCAAGCCGGAGCGGTTCGACGCCGGGTCGATCATCACCAACGGCACGCCGGTGGTGCTCGACGACGAAGTGCGCTTCTACTACGCCGGCTACCGCGGCACGGCCATCGGCGGCGTGGGGCTCAATAGCCAGGAGCTCGGCACGAGCGATTACTATAGCGGCGTCGGCTTGGCCAAAACGCCGCGCGACCGGTTCGTCGCCGTCGGCCCGAACCCACACGCTCCGGTGAAGGGGCAGAAGAAGGACAAGGCGCAGCTGACGAACACGATCGGCCACGTGACGCTCAAGGCGCTGGATCTGAGCGGCGCGAAGTCGATCACGGTAAACGCCGACGCGGCCGGCGGCGCGGTGCGTGTGGAACTACTCAACGAAGACGGCTATCGCCTGCGCGGCTTCACGAAAGACGACGCCGTGCCGCTCACGGCCGACGACCTCGCCCAGCCGGCCGCCTGGAAAGAGAAGTCGCTCGCCGATCTGCCGGCGGGCCGATACTTGGTGCGCGTGCACTTGGAAAAAGCGGACCTCTACGGCGTGACGCTAAAGTAGTAAATTCTGCGGCGGGTGGCTGGGGCTGGAGCCGGAGGCGAAGCCCCAGTTTTGGGCATTCGTTGCAACTGCGGCATCACTTCGTTCTGCCCCAGCCACCCGTGGCGGGGCTACAAAACTACTATCGGCAGCCCGCGTTCCAGAGCCGGATCACCGGTTCGTCCTTGGTGTGCTCGTAACCGAGTTCGCTGAGGCTCGTGGTGCCGAGAACCACGAGCCGGCCGCACTCCGGACTGAGCCCGAGCCAGCGCGCCGCGAGCACGCGCAGAAAGTGGCCGCTGGAGAAGAGCAAGACGTTGGCGTCGATCGCACGGACGCGGGCAATCACGCGATCGGCCCGAGCGCCGATTTGCGCGAGGGTTTCACCGCCGGGGCAACCGTCGCGGAGGATGCTCCAGCCGGGAACTTCCTTGCGAATGTCGACGGTCCGCCGCCCCTCGTATTCGCCGTAGTCCCACTCGACCAGGTCGCGATCGATCTCCGCGACGTCGCCGAAGCCGGCGAGCTCGCAAGTGCGGGCCGCGCGTTGCAACGGGCTCGTGAACACCTTAGCGACCGACAAGGCCTTGAGCCGGGCGCGCATCTGCCGCGCATCGTGTTCCCCCTTTTCCGTCAGCGGAATGTCGGTGAGGCCGGTGTGCTGCCCGGTGAGGCTCCACGCGGTCTCACCATGCCGCACCACATAAACCAGCGGTAATGGATCGCTCACGGCACGCTCCCAAGTTCCGGTATCGACGATTTCCCGTTCGTGCGACTTTGATGCTACCGCGAATGCATCCGTCCGAAAAGTCGAGGAGCGGCGAAGCTCGAAACGGCGCACCGCATCTGCGATACTGTCACCAGAATCGGCGGCGTAATTTCCGCCGTCCGCCGAATGCTCTGCTCAGGGAATCGCAAGACGTCGCTATGCTTCTCGCCCGAATCGTCCGTACGACAGTCCTGTTCACGACGCTGCTCGGAGTTGCCACGATAGCGGCCGCCGAGTTGAAGCCGCTGCGCGACGGCACGGAACTCTTCGTCGACGACGTGCGTATTGCACGGAAAGAGAATGTGACGCGTCGCGTGCATGCCGCCGAGAAGCTCGACCGGCCGGTGATGGTGTCGGACCAACCGTGGGAGCGCGGCGGCGGTCCGCGGATCTACGGTACCGTGCATCGCGATGCGGCGACCGGCGAGTTTCGCATGTGGTATAGCCGGCAATACGCCACTTCGCGCGACGGCATCCATTGGACGAAGCCGGCCCTCGACGTCGTGCAGAAAGAGGGGCGCTGGACCAACTTCGTCTTGCCGAAGAGCGGCGGGGCGGTGGTCATCGACGAAATGGAGCCCGACCCGGCGAAGCGCTACAAGGCGCTGCTGGCCGAACCGATCGCAGTGGGCGGATTCTCCGGCTACTACTCGGCCGACGGCATCCACTGGACGCGCTACGGCGACGAGCGGATCTTTACCGTCGGTTCCGAGATCGGGCACATCCTGCGCGACCCGGCGACAAAGAAATACTTCGCGTACATTCGCCCCTACGCGCCGAAGCCGCGTCCGAAGAATGTGAATCAGAAGCGGCTCGGCGCGGTCGTCACCAGCGACGACTTCGAGCATTGGTCGGAGATGCAAGTCGTGCTCACGCCCGACGCCGTCGACGACGCGTGGGCCACGGAGCCCGACCAGCGTACGGAGTTTTACGCCATGAACGGCTTCGCCTACGGCGGCTCGTACCTCGGGATCATTCCCGTGTTTCGCATCGAACGCATTCTCCCGAAGGTGAAACAGGGAGAATCGAGCTTCGACGGCCCGATGGAAGCGCAGCTCATCACCAGCCGCGACGGGCTGGCGTGGAGCCGGATGGCCGAGCGCAATCCGGTGATTCCCGGCGGCAAGGATTTCGACAAGAGTATTATGAACGTGGCGATCGCGCCGCTCGTGGTCGGCGACGAAGTTTGGGAATATTACACGGCGATCAACACGACGCACGGCGGCACCATTCCGCCGAAGCGCATTGCAATCGGCTTGGCGAAGTGGCGACTCGACGGCTTCGTCTCGCTCGATGCGGGCGCCGAGGAAGGGGTCGTCGAAACGACGTCGCTCCCCGCCGGCGAAGCGCTGCCGCTTGAGATCAACGCGAAGGCCGTCGATGGAACACTCACCGTCGAAGTGCTCGACGAAGCCGGCGCGGTACTGCCGGGCTACTCCGCAGGCGAGTTCGAACCGATTCGCAGCGAAGGCGTGCGCCATCGCGCCGCCTGGAAAGATCGGCCGCTGCTGCCGTGCGGCCAAGCGTACCGCTTGCGCTTTGTCTTGCAAAATGCCTCGCTATTTAGCTACACGCTGGTCCGTCCGTAACTCAAAATACATCGTCGCTCCCGCCCCGCTACGTCTCCCCTCGGAGTCTCGCCATGTTTCGCTCACTGATCTTCCTTCACTGCCTACTCTGCATTCCTTCGTTGGCGTTCGCTCAAGCCGCTCCGGCGACGAAACCCGCCGCACCTGCGAAGACGGCGGCTGCAAAAGTCCGCACGGCGCCGGCCCGACCGACGCCGACCGTGGAGAACTTTAAGTACGGCACCGATTCCGAACGGCAGGTCTTCGATTTCTGGCAAGCGAAGTCCGACACGCCGACGCCGCTCGTGCTTCTGATCCACGGCGGCGGCTGGCTGCGCGGCGACAAAAGCAGCTACGGCGCTTCGGTCATCCAACCGTTTCTCGACGCCGGCATCTCCGTCGCCGCGGTCAATTATCGCCTGATCCACCAAGCGATGGAGCAGAAAGTGGAACCGCCGGTGAAGGCGCCTCTTCACGACGCGGCTCGGGCCTTGCAGACCTTGCGATCGAAGGCGAAAGAGTGGAATCTCGATCCGACTCGCGTCGGCGCGACCGGCGGCTCGGCCGGGGCGTGCACCTCGGTGTGGTTGGCGCTGCACGATGATCTGGCCGATCCGAAAAGCAGCGACCCGATCGCGCGCGAATCGTCGCGACTGACTTGCGCGGCGGTGAGCGGCGCGCAAACTTCGCTCGATCCGCAACAGCTTCGCGCGTGGATGCCCAATGCCATCTACGCCGGCCACGCTTTCGGCTTCGCGGCGGTCGATCGTCCGCGTGATCAGGAGTTCGAGCTGCTCCTCAAAAATCGCGAGCAAGTGCTGCCGTGGATCAAGGAGTACTCGCCGATCGAAAGCGTATCGAGCGACGATCCGCCGCTCTATCTCGATTTCCCCAACCAGAAGACGCCGCCTGTGGTGGGCCAAAGCGGACCCGACCCGACCCACTCGGCCATCTACGGCATCAAACTGAAAGAGAAGCTCGACGCGGCCGGCGTGGAAGCGATCGTCGCATATCCAGGCCATCGCGATGAAAAGTACGGCTCCACCACGAAGTTTCTCATTACGAAACTAAAAGCCGCGAAATAACCGAGCCCGCTCGGGCGTCCGTCAACCACTTACTGGTCGACTGCCTTGGCTTCCTTACGACGGGATTCTGCCGTGATGTTTCGAACTGTGTTGCAATCGTGGACTTTGCTGCTCGTCGCCGGCTTCGCAGCTGCGGAAGCTTTCTCAGTGCAACTTCTCGCAGCCGACGAGCCGGCGGCCACGAAGTCCACCCGCGTTGCGAAGCGCGCACCGAAAGGACAGACGGCGGCTCCGCGCCTGCCGGCCGATTTGAAGCTGGTCGACGACATCGTCTATAAGCAAGTCGGCGACGAACAACTCAAGCTGATGTTGTTTCTGCCCAAGGACGACGCGGCGAAGAAATTCGACAAGGCTCCGCTCGTCATCTACATCCACGGCGGCGGTTGGGCCGGCGGCGATCGGTACAAAGTCCTCCGACCCGACGTCATCGGCGTGGTTCGACCGCTGCTGGAGCGAGGCTTCGTCTGTGCGAGCATCGAGTATCGCTTGGCCGACGGCGACCCGACGACGGCCTTCGACGCCGCGGCCGATTGCAAGGACGCCGTCCGCTATTTGTTTCAGAACGCCGCGAAGTACGGCATCGACCCGGACAGGTTCGGCACGCTCGGCTCTTCCGCCGGCGGCCACCTCACGCTGGTCACGGCGCTCGGGCGCGACGAAGACTACCCGACGTCGCTCCCCGGCCCGACGGCGAAGATCCGCTGCGTCGCCGCGTTCTATCCGCTGGTGTCGTTCGTCGATACGTCGCTTATGAAGGGGAGCAACTTCGAACGGCCGCAACGTTTGCTGCCGCTGTTGGGCGGACCGCTCGAAGAGAAAATGGAGATCGCCAAAAAGCTGAGCCCGATCGATCTGATGCGCCCGGATAGCCCGGCGATTCTCGTTGCGCACGGCGACGCCGACAAAGTGCTGTCGTCGCTCAACGCCGAAAAGCTGCGCGATGCCGCAGCGGCGAAGGGCGTAGCCTGCGAATGCATCATCAGTCGCGGTGCCGGGCACGGCTTCAGCGGCGACGCAATCGACCCGACCATCGCCGAAATCGACCGCCGCACGGTCGAGTTTTTCGCGAAACATTTAGAGGTCGCCGGGGGTAAATAGCCTTCGACGCGGTCGGCGGGCCGCGAATTTCGAAACAGCGCTGGGTACCTATTCTCGGAGCAGAATCCATGTCGGTGAGCTTGTTCGTGCGGCGCCTGGCAATCGCGGCCGCCTTGTTCGGAAGCCTCGCCGGTTCGCAAGCTTGGGCCGCGCCGCCGGTCGCCGAAGCACCGGCGCCCGTCGCCGCGACAGTTCCCGTCAAAACCGCAACCGCCGCCGGCGGCGACACCGACGGTTGTCGCGTCTTCATCTGCGGCCACAGCTTCCACATCTTCAACGCCAAGTATCTCGGCCCATTGGCAAAGCTCGCGGAGCTGGACGACCATGAGACGGTCGGCCAACAAATGATCGGCGGCTCGAGCGTCACGCAGCATTGGGAACTTCCGGAAGATAAAAACCGGGTCAAAGAAGCGCTCCGTGCCGGCAAGGTCGACGTCATGACGATGTCGCCCAATTGGGTCATTCCCGACCCGGCGATCGATAAGTTCGTCGAGCTCGGGCTCAAGCACAATCCGCACATGAAGTTCGTCGTCCAAATGTCGTGGACTGCTTTCGACAGCATGACGCGCGGCGCGCTCAAGAGTCTCGAAGAGCGCGACACGAAAACGATGGCCGATCTCCGTCCGGCGCAGATTCTTTTCGCGACGGCGATCGAACTGCAAGTCAATGCGATCAACGCCAAGTACGATCATCCGGTCGTGTTCATCTCACCGGTGGGCTACGCGGTGTTGAAGCTGCGCGAGGCGGTGATCGAAGGGAAAGCGCCCGGCGTGAAGAAGCAATCGGACCTCTATCGCGACCTGCTCGGCCACGGCCAGCCGCCGATTCTCGCGCTCTGCACCTATGTGAACTACGCCACGATCTACGGCCGCAGCCCCGTCGGGCTCGCACCGTTCGACACCTTCGGCGGAGCGGTGTCGCCGCAGCTGCACAAGCTGCTGCAACAGATCGCCTGGGACACGGTGTCGACCTATGCTCCGAGCGGCGTGAAAAGCGCCGTTGCGGCCGCGCCGGCCGCCGCACCGACGAGCGCGAAGTAAAATGTTAATGCGTAATTTGGGGGAAGGGGTGAGGGGCCAGGGGTGAGGGGCCAGCGGTCAGTGAAAACAGACTCGGCGTTGTCCGTTGTCGACGACGCTCGCAACTTCGCCGAGATCGGTCCTCACGGCTTTCCGCACGCTTGGAATGAAGTCGTGCTGCGCGACGGCCGTCGCGTGATCGTCGACATGATGCACCACGGCGGCAAACCGAAGTTTCTCGACGTCACGGAGCGCGAAGCGATCGAGCGCTATCTGCGCGTCGACGATACGCCCTGGTACTCGGCGAAGACCGAGGCCCGATAGAGCCGCTACGTCTTGGACGAAGCACCAATGACCAAGCACCAAATTCCAAACAAGGACCCAATGACGCAAATTCCAATGTGCGCCGCAGGGCGACGAGGTCATTCCGTCATTGGCTCTTGTTTGGAATTTGGTGCTTGGAGTTTGGAGTTTGGTCATTCTCGGTCGCGAGGACGGGGCCGTGGCGAACCGAAACAACTCGCCGCCGCGCTACGCGACCGGCGCGATTTGCGGCGCAGCTTCCAGCCGCTCGGTCTTCACGTTGACCGTCAGGTCGATGTAGTCCGACATCACGCCGTGAAACATGCCGGAGATCGGCATCACGCCGCGCGGATGGTTGCTGACGCCGGTCACCACATGCTTCAGCGAAGTCGCTTCGCCGATCGTCGGATCGAAGCCGCGCCAGCCGAGCACCGGCAAGTAGACTTCACACCACGCATGCGTCGAGGCGCGACCGGCCAACGACGCGGGACAATCGAGGTAGCCGCTGGCGAACCGCGCCGCCATACCGAGCACGCGCGCCGCATCCATCATGAGCACGGCCATGTCGCGGCAGGAGCCGGTCCGCAGCGCGAGCGTTTGCGCGGGCGTTTGTACGCCTCGTTCACTCCGGCGCAAATACCGGATCTGCTCGTTGACCAGTTTTCCCAACGCGAAGATCGTCGCTTCCGCATCCGCGGGATCCGACGGCGGCAGACGGGCATCAAGCCAAGGTCGCAACGTTTCCACGTCGTCGGGATACGACGACGACTGATAAGCCGACACCACGACCGCTTCCAACGAATCGTAAACCACGGGGAACGTCGTTTTCCAAGCCGGGTGCGGCTCTTCCATCGGAAACGGAGGCGTGCGTTCCACCACCACCTCGCTCCGAATCTCCAGTCGATCGGCCGACTCCGTGAAATCCGCGATCGCCACGGAGTTGCCGAACACGTCGCGCAGCCAGGTCAAACGATGCGTTGGAAAAATTTCCAGCGACATCGACGCCACGCGTAGGTCGTGTCCTTCGCGCGGGCGCAGCACCAGCCGATGCCGGCCGAATTCGAGCGGCCGCGTGTAGCGATACGTCGTGTGGTGTTCGATTCTCAGAGTCGTCATGGGAAGTTGTTAACGCGCTTTTGCCGCATCGAGCGACACGCCGCGCTTCTTGAGTTGTTTCTTGCCGAGGGGCGCGTAGTGCTGGCCCGGGGCGAGTTGGCAATCGACTTGCATCAAGCGACAGTTGACCTGTCCGAAGATGCTGGCGACCGCGGCATCGGCGGCGTCGCGCCCGTTGCCGATGCGCACGAGTCCGTTGACGTGCGCGAGCCGCGTCGGATCGAAAATTAGCCACCTTCCGCCGATGTACGCCTCGAAGCAAGCGTGAAAGTCCGGCGGCTGCAATTGATAGGCATAGCCGGAGAAGTACCGGGCCGGAATGTTGAGGGCCCGACAAAACGAGATGCCGAGATGCGCAAAGTCGCGGCAGACGCCGGTGCGCTGCGTCACCGTATCGTAGGCCGAGGTTTCGGAGTTGGTGCTGCCCCGGACATACTCGACGTTTTTGTAGATCCAATCGGTGATCGTCGCCACCTTTTCATACGGACTCTCAATCGAGCCGAAGTGATCCCACGCGAGTCGACTCAATCGATCGGATTGGCAGTACCGGCTCGGAAACAAATACGGAATTGCGGAGCGATCCATCTCGGCAATGGATTCCGGATCGATCTCTTCGGCCTCGTGAAAGCGGTAGTTGCAATCGACCGTGGCCTTGTAGGCGACGGTGAGTTGCTTACGCTTGCCGGTCTCCAAGCGAATGAAACGGTTGTCGGCGCCGTCGATCGAAAATTCTTCGACCTTGACGCGCGGCTCGATCGTCAACGTCTCCTCGACGATGGTCTGAGCGCTATTGCTCTGCGGATGGATGTTGAGAATGAGGGTCGTCGGGAAAGCGACGTCGTATTCGATGCGGCAGGAGACGTGAAATTTCATGGCGGTTGAATGTTAGGGGAACTGGGCGATAAATCGGCGCGCGGAGCGCCGTAAGAGTATTACAGAGAGCAAAGCCCGTGCCGGTAACATTCGGCGAGAGATCCTAGGAATCTAGGGCTCGGCGAAGTTCAGCAGGGCTGATATTGCCGCCGCTGAGAATCAGCACGACGCGCCGACCACGGAGCGACTCGCCCATACGCAACGCGGCGGCCAACGGCGACGCCCCGGCCGGTTCGGCCAATGTTTTCGCATGTTCCAGCAGCAAACGGACCGCGCGGAACAACTCGTCGTCTTCCACCAGCAGGCAATCGTCGAGATGGCGCTGCAGCAAGCGTTGCGGCAACTCAAACGACTCCCCCGTCGCCAACCCTGCAGCCGCAGTGCGAATGGGAGCCGTGCGCGGCGTGCGATCGCGCCACGTGAGCATCGCGGCCGGTGCGCCGGCGGCTTGCACGGCAACCACCTTGGTTCGCGGGCTCACGCTCTTAGCAACCAGCGCACAGCCGGCGGCGCCGGATCCGCCCCCCAGCGGCACGATGATCAGGTCGGGCGGCGGCGACTCCGCGAAGATCTCAAGCGTGTGGGTGGCGACGCCGGCAATCAAGAGCGGCTCGTTTCCGGAAGAAATGAACCGCATTCCGTCGCGATCGCGCAGGCCTTCGGCGTGACGCCTCGCTTCTTCAAAGTTTTCGCCTGTAAGCACCACCTCGGCGCCGTAGCCGCGCATGCCGGCGAGTTTCACGTCGGTGGTGTTCGTCGGCGCGCAGACGACGGCGCGCACGCCGAAGTGCCGGGCTGCGAAGGCGATCGATTGCCCATGGTTGCCGGTCGACGCGGTGACCACGCCCGAGCGCCGCTTGTCGCGCGAGAGGTTCGCCGCCAGATTCACCCCGCCGCGCACCTTGAAGGCGCCGGTCGGGAGATAATTCTCATGCTTGATCCAGAGCTCGCACCCGAGCAGTTCGCACAGCCCTGCATGGCGATAGAGAGGGGAAGGGGGCACGAGCGGGCGAATCGTCCGTTGGGCCGCGAGCACGTCGTCGAGCGTCGGGGGCGGCGGCAACTCGCTCATGAAGCGCAACGCAATCTTAGCGAGAGCTCGTTAGGTAAAGTGCTCGACGCCGTCGGCCTTGGCGATGACGACGATGCCGTTTTCGCTGATCGTGAAGCCGCGCTCCCGATCTTGCTCGACGTTGTAGCCGATCTCGATGCCTGCGGGGATATGCACCCCTTTATCGATGATGGCCCGACGGACCTTGGCATGCCGGCCGACGTTCACCCCTTCGAACAAGATGGAATCTTCCACGAGCGCGTAGCTATTGACGCGGCAATTCGGGCCGACGATCGAGCGCGCGACCGTGCCGCCGGAGACGATGGAGCCCATGCAGACGACGCTGTCGAGCGCTTGGCCGCGCCGCGCATCATGCCCTTCGCCCGCGAAGACGAACTTCGGCGGGGGATACATCCCTTGATAGGTCCGCAGCGGCCAGCCGGCGTCGTACAAGTTTAAGAGCGGATCGATCTGCACCAGATCCATGTTCGCTTCGAAGTAGGCGTCGATCGTACCGACGTCGCGCCAGTAGGCGTCCCCCTTTTTGTTTTCGTCGCGAAACGGATACGCGAAGACGCGGTGCGAATTGATGATCGCCGGAATGATGCTGTGACCGAAATCGTGCTTGCTGTCGTCGAGCGTCGCGTCGCGGCAGAGTTGGTCGAACATCACGTTGGCCGTGAAGACGTAAATGCCCATCGACGCCAAGCAATGCTCGGGATCGCCGGGAATGGTTTTGGGGTTCGGCAGCTTCTCCTCGAAGCCGATCACGCGATTCTCGGTGTCGACCTCCATGACGCCGAACGCCACGGCTTCGGCCTTCTTCACGCGCAGCGAAGCGACCGTGAGATCGGCCTTATTCTTGATGTGCTCGTCCACGAGTTTTTGGTAATCCATCTTGTAGATGTGATCACCGGCCAGAATCACGACGTATTCCGGGCGCTCTTTTTCGATGGTGTAGATGTTCTGGTAGACGGCGTCGGCCGTGCCGAGGTACCAATTTTCGTCGATGCGCTGTTGCGGCGGCACGACGTCGATGAACTCGCCGAGCTCGCGGCAGAAGAGATGCCGCCAGCCGATATTGATCTGCCGGTCCAGGCTCGCCGCTTTATATTGCGTGAGCACCAAGATCTTGCGAATTCGGCTGTTGAGACAGTTGGAGAGCGTGAAATCGATGATCCGATACGCGCCGCCAAACGGCACGGCCGGCTTCGCACGATCGCGCGTCAGCGGTTCCAATCGAGAGCCCTTGCCCCCCGCCAATACCACCGCCAACACGTTATCCATAGCGCTCCCTCCGCGAATCCGTCCGCCGAAGCCGAGTACCCGGGAAAAACGCCCGGCCGGCGACGACCTCGTTATTTAACGCAGCCGGAGGCCGATTGGCAAGCGGGCGACAATCGCGCCTACCGAAATGCTTCGGCAATTCACTGCAGCGGAATCGTGAGAAACTCGCCAACTGTCCGGGAAGTTATCACCGAATGCGAAAACTAAAAGCGCGACGTACCGACGTGCTGGCGCTTATTGAGATAGTCGAGCAACACGTCGCCGACCGTTTGACTGGTATCGACCGGCACGCGTTCGATCCGATTGCGGCGGCACAGGTCGTCGAGCGCGCCGTTGTGCCGAGCCAGCGCTTCGAGATAGAGCGCGCGGAGTTCCTCCGGCTGGGTCGTCAGCTCTTCCAGCCCTTCCAAGCCGCGAAAACGGACTTGGCCTTCGAATTGAAACGTCAGCTCGTCGTGATGCAGCACGTGAAACAGCACGACTTCGTGCCGTTGGTAGCGCAAGCGCTGCAAGGCAGGCTCGAGCGCTTCGAGATCCGTAAGGTAATCACTGAAAATCATCACGATCTGCCGGCGTCCCCAACGGCCGACTAATTGCTGCAGGCACTCTTCCAGCTTCGTGGTGCGGCGCGGCTGGAGCTTATCGATTTCTTCGGCGAAGCGAATCACCTGGGCCGGCGAATTGCTCGGCGGGACGGCGAACGCCACGCTCTCATCGAGCGCGGCCAGCGATACTTGATCGCTCTGCGCCGTGATCAACTTCGCGAGAATTACCGCCATGCGCGACGCGTAGAGGAGCTTCTCCTCGTCTCCTTCGCCGTAGCGCATGCTTTCACTGAAGTCGAGCACGAGGTGGCACGTAAGATTCGTCTCCATCTCGTACTGCTTGATGAAGAACTTCTCGCGGCGGTAATACACGCGCCAATCGAGATGCCGCAGATCGTCGCCGGCCGTGTACTCGCGATGCCCTGCGAACTCGACCGCGAAGCCGGCCAGCGGCGACTTATGGCTGCCGGCCAACATGCCGAGCACCAAGCCGCGCGGCTCCAGCGACCGCTGCGCCAGCCGGCCGAGCGTCTGCGGATCGAGGTAACGGCTAAGGATGGAGTGCGACAAGGAAGAGCAAAGGGGGAAGGGGAGGGCGGAGGGGGGAAGAAGACGTGGACGGAACGGCGAGTCGTGGTGCGGCGTCATCTCGGGCTTAGCCCGGCCGTCCACGGCCGGTCCGTCGCCCACTCGCCCATACTCCCACACGCGCCGGCCGGTCGCAACGGCGAACCCGTTAGTAGTTCGCCGTTTTCGCAGCCGGTGCGGCGCCGTAGCCCTCGATCGGCGGCAGGCCGAGCCGGCGGCGCGCTTCGTCGAGGAGTTCGCCGGAGCGGCTTGAGCCGCAGCGCGTTACGCCGATGTCGCGGACTTGCAGCAAGGTGTCCAAGTCGCGCACGCCGCCGGCCGCTTTCACCTGCGTCTTCGCGGGTGCATGCTTGCGCATCAGACGCAGGTCGTCGAGGGTCGCTCCGCCGGTGCCGTAACCGGTCGATGTTTTCACCCAATCGACGCCGAGCTCGCCGCAGATCTCGCAGAGGCGAATCTTCTGTTCGTCCTTCAGGTAGCAGTTCTCAAAGATCACTTTCAGTTTCGCTCCGGCGGCATGCGTGCAGGCGACGATCTCTTGAATGTCGCGCCGCACGTAGTCCCACGCGCCGCTCAAGACCTGGCTGATATTGCAGACCATGTCGAGCTCGCGCCCGCCGTCGGCCAGCGCTTGCTTCGCTTCGGCCACCTTGATCGCCGTGGTGTGCCCGCCGTGCGGGAAGCCGATGACCGTGCTCGGCACGACCGTCGAACCGGCGAGCAGTTCGGCGCAGCGCTTCAGGTAATACGGCTGAATGCAGACGCTCGCGCAATCGTAGGCGACGGCCAACCGGCAGCCGGCCTCGAAATCGGCCGTCGTCATCGTCGGATTGAGCAACGAATGATCGAGCATCTTGGCGACGTCGGCGTAGGTGTAAGTCATGGGCCTGCCTAAGACAAGTAAGTTCGAGTGTCGTAATCGAATTCAAGGTGCCGATTCTAGCACAGCCGCGTGCGACGGCCATCGTACCGGCTTCGATTCGATTCCGTTGGCGCTCAAGCGGCCTGCCGGCTATACTGATGAGGCTCTCGGGCCCCACGAAAGGATTCGCATGTCTCGGCCGTTTACGCTTGTCGACTTATTTTCCGGCGCCGGCGGCATGACGCTTGGTTTCACGCGGTCCGGATTTCGGCCGGTCTTGGCCGTTGAGAAAGAGCGTGATTTTGCGGCCACGTACGCCGCGAACTTTGGTCCGCACGTGTTGGCGGAAGATATCGCGACGATCGTTGATCGCGGCGGACTCGGCGTGAAGGCCGAAGTCGTCATCGGCGGCCCTCCCTGCCAAGGTTTCTCGAACCTCACGGGCAACAAAGCCAATGATCCGCGGCGTTCGCTCTGGCGGTTCTACATGGACGCCGTCGAATCGACCGGGTGCCAGGTGTTCGTGGTCGAGAACGTCCGCAACCTGATCACCGCGCCGGAAGGGCAGGCGATCTTGCGGCGTGCTAAGCAACTCGGCTTTCACACGGCTGCCGGCGTGCTCTTGGCGAGCAACTACGGCGTGCCGCAAAATCGGCGTCGGGCCATCATCATCGGCTCGCGTTTGGGACCGATCGAGTTGCCGGAGCCGTGCGGCCCGCGGCAAACGGTACGACAAGCACTGCGCGGCATTCCGCTCAAGCCGAAGCTACGCGAACTCACGGCCCAGCCCGCCACCGGGCCCGACTTGCACATTGCGCGCACGCCGACGGACGTTTCTTTGCAACGCTACAAACTCATTCCGCCCGGCGGCAATCGGTTCGATTTGCAACGCCTGGCTCCGGAGCTCACGCCCGATTGCTGGCTCCGCAAGACCGAGGGGGGAACCGACCTTTTCGGCCGGCTGCATTGGGACGAGCCGGCACGGTGCACGATTCGCTGCGAGTTCTACAAGCCGGAGAAGGGGCGGTTTCTGCATCCCTCGGAACATCGGCCGATCACGCATTGGGAAGCGGCCCGACTGCAAACGTTTCCCGACGACTTCCTCTGGTGCGGCACGAAGATTCGGATCGCCGTGCAGATCGGCAATGCCGTGCCGCCGGTGTTTGCCGAAGCGATCGCGCGGCACGTGCGCGAGCATCTCGAGGAACATGGCGTGCGACCGGCCGCTGAGGAAAAGCAGCCGCGTACTCGCCGCAAGCCGGCCGGCGTGTAATAATCGCAGCGACGCTTGGCCCGTGCTTTGCATCGCGAACCAAGACTCTGTTTTGCCCGACTGCTCCATTTCCGCCCGCCCCCCGTTTCGCCCGCCTACCGTGCGGTTTGAGTTTTCATGCCCGCCGACTCCGCACTCGTTCGCGTCTCCGGCATCCACAAGTTCTTTACGCGCGGCAGCGAGCGCGTCGACGTATTGCAAAACCTGTCGCTCGAGGTGCCGGCGGCGCAGTTTCTCGGCCTGATGGGGCCCAGCGGTTCCGGAAAAACCACGCTGCTCAATCTCATCGCCGGGCTCGATTCGCCGAGCGAAGGGGAGATTTGGGTCGGCGATCAAGAAATCTCCCGCATGAGCGAAGCGCAGCTCGCGCGCTGGCGCACGCGCAGCGTCGGATTCGTGTTTCAGTTTTATCACCTGATGTCGGTGTTGAGCGCCTATCGCAACGTCGAGCTGCCGCTGTTGCTGCTCCCCCTCTCGGCCGCCGAGCGGAAGCGGCAGGTGCTCACGGCGCTGGAGATCGTCGGCCTCGCAGATCGCATTCATCATAAGCCGGGGCAACTCTCCGGCGGTCAGCAGCAACGTGTCGGCATCGCTCGGGCCATCGTCACCGACCCGACATTGATCGTCGCCGACGAACCGACGGGAGACCTCGACGCCAAGAGCGCCGAAGAGATCCTCGACCTTCTGCAAGAGCTGCGCACGAGTCTCGGCAAGACGATCATCATGGTGACGCACGACCCACGAGCCGCCTCGCGCGCCGATCGCGTACTGCATCTCGACAAAGGTCGTCTCGTGAACGAAACACGAGCCGAGGTATAGAGCGACGATGTGGAAATTCGCGTTGCTCGTGCTGCAGAATCTTGGGCGCAATCCGTTGCGCACCACGCTGACCGTGCTCGGCACCATGGTGCTGGTCGCCGTGGTCACGCTGGTCTGGTCGATTCTCGACTTCCTCGATAAGCAAACCGCCGAGAAGAGCAACAATCTCAAGGCGATCATCACGGAACGCTGGCGCGCGCCGAGCCAGATGCCCTACTCCTACGTGCGCGGGCTCAGCGAAGCCGGCGCTACGGAGCCCGACGACTTTCGTCCTCTCGATTCGATGACTTGGGCCTTCTACGGCGGCACGATCGACCCGAAGAACCGCACTCGCGAAAACAGCGTCTTCGCGTTCTGCATGGAGCCGGAGAAGCTGCTCACCATGATGGACGAGCTCGACGAAATGCAAGGGGAGCCGAAAGCGGAGTTCGCCGCCACGGTCGAAAAGCTCAAACAGAACCGGCGCGGCATCATCGTCGGCCGCGAACTCTTGGCAAACCTCAATAAGCGCGTCGGCGAGCGCATGGTGCTCTACGGCTTCAACTACAAAGACATCAATCTCGAAGTGGAGATCGTCGGACTCTTTCCGGACAGCCGTTACAACAAGAGTTCCGCGATCAATATCGAATACTTGCTCAGCGCTTTGGACTCGTACAAGCGCGAGCATAACGGTACGCCTCACCCGCTGGCGGCGAACCCCGTGAATATCGTTTGGCTACGCGTGCCCGATATGGCCGGCTACCAACGGGCTTCGGACCAGATTCTCAACTCTCCCTCATTCAGCAACCCCGCGGTGAAGATCGAAACACTGGCCTCGGGCGTGGGGGCGTTTCTCGAATCGTTTCGCGACATCATCTTCGGCATGCGCTTTCTGCTGGCGCCGGCGATCATCGCCACGTTGGCGCTGGTGATCTCCAACGCCATCGGCATTAGCGTGCGCGAGCGACAAATGGAATTTGCCGTGATGAAGGTGCTGGGCTTTCGGCCGAACCAATTGTTGGGGCTCGTGCTGGTCGAGTCGTTGCTCGTCGGCACGCTCGCAGGATTCGCCAGCGCCGCCCTCACGTACTTCATCACCAACGACTACTTCGGCGGCATCAATATTCAGATTGCCTTCTTTAGCAAGTTCTACATTCCGCAGGCTGCGCTTTGGTGGGGGCCGCTGATGGGCGTGGGCACGGCGCTGGCCGGCAGCTTCCTGCCCGCGTGGACTGCCCGAAGCGTGAAAGTTTCCGACGTGTTCGCCAAGGTCGCCTGACGAAACATGCTTCCTTCCTCGTTACAACTCGACGCCATTCGCGCTCCGCTCTTCGGCTGCGGGCTCGTGGCCCTGTTGTTGCTCTCAGGTCGTATCCCGCTCTCGTATAACCTTTACAACTTGCTCGTGCGCTGGCGAGCGACGGTGCTCACGCTGGCCGCCTTCGCCATGGTGACCGGCCTGCTGGTCGTGATGCTGGCTTTCGTCAACGGCATGTACGTCCTGACGCTCGGCAGCGGCAGGCCCGGCAATTTGATTGTGATGTCGGAAGGTTCGACGGACGAAAGTTTCAGCAATCTCGGTTACTCCGACGTCGGCGACATCGAGAACCAGAGCGGCATTCTGCGCGAAGGGGATCGGCCGCTCTTGAGCCGTGAAACGTATCTCATTCTTACGCAGCCGCTGCCGCCGCGCGCGGCGGAAGAGCCTTCGTTTCGAAATCTTTACGGGCTGGCGCCTCCCGCAAAGCCGCCGAGTCGTCGATTCTTGCAGGTGCGCTGTCTCGACGACCCGCTGCTGAGCGCCCGTGTTCACAAACTGGAGCTCTTCGAAGGGGGACGTTGGTTCTCGGAAGCGGGCGTAAGCGCCGCGAAGCCTCGAGCAGGTGCGGCGGCGACGGCGAACGAACCTTTGGCGATCGAAGTCGTCATGGGAGAAGGCATCGCCAAGCAGATGGCCCGCGATCGCGGCGAAGACCCTCGCACAAAGCCGAGGCTCGACGTCGGCGATACGTTTGAACTCGGCAATCGCACCTGGGTGATCACCGGCGTCATGCGTTCGGAAGGCTTGACCTTCGATTCCGAGGTATGGGCCAAGCGCTCGCTGGTGGGGCCGATGTTCGGCAAGGAAACGTACTCTTCGCTCGTCGCACTCACGGGGGGCGAAGACGAAGCGCGCAAACTGAAAGAGTTCCTCAACAACGACTATAAGAAGGCCGCGGTGAACGCGACGCTGGAGACCGATTACTACAAGAGCTTGAACGAAACGAACAAACAATTTCTCGTCGCGATCGTGTTTCTTACGGCGTTCTTCGCCGTCGGCGGCGTGTTCGGCGTAATGAACACGATGTTCGCCGCCATTAGCCAGCGTACCCGCGATATCGGCGTGCTGCGACTGCTCGGCTTTACCCGGTGGCAAGTGCTGGTCTCGTTCTTATTGGAATCGATCATGATCGCGCTCATCGGCGGCGCCATCGGTTGCGCGCTCGGCTCATTGTCCGACGGAACCACGGCCAACAGCATCGTCGGGGGCCAAGGGGGCGGTAAGTTCGTCGTACTTCGGCTTACGGTCGACGCCGCGACTATTTACAGCGCGATGCTGCTGGCCCTGTCGATGGGAATCGTCGGCGGCTTGCTCCCCGCCCTGAAAGCGATACGACTAAAGATTCTGAATTCGCTGCGCTAGAAGCGCCGCGTTGTTTAGCCCGCCGTCGGCGACGGCGGGTCGGCCCCCCGGTCGCCGACCGGGGGCTAAATAGTCGGTAGCGTATGACTACGAATCCAGTCGGCCGTAGTAGATTTCCGTGTCGTAGTCGAACCGCGCGAGCTTCTCGCCCGAAGCACCGGCGGCGGCGTGGTCGTCGAAGAGTTGCCGAAGCGCGGCGAGCATCGGTTCGTGACGCGGGTCGCCTGCCGCAGGCGCATACGATGACGAAAGCAACCGCCCGCGGAGGCCGGCGAAATCGAAACTTTGCGAATTCGGCAAGACGATGCGCGTGCACGTGCCCGGCGCGTAGAAGCGAGCCACGGCTGCGGCGTCGATGTTCTGGTGGTTCACAGCGTTGTAGTCGGTCGCGTATTGCTGCAGCAGGGCTTCGTAACCGCGCAAGAGCGGCGTGGTGTCGACATGCCGCGAATTCCAAAGCAGCACGACGTAGCCGGCGGAACGAAGAATACGAGCGAACTCCGAGCGGGTGCGGTCGCGGTCGAACCAATGAAAGGCCTGCGCCGCCGCTACGATGTCGACCGATCCGTCGGCGAGCGTCGTCGCCTCCGCCGTCCCGCGCACGGAATGGAACCTCGGGTTCGCCGAGAGCTGCGCTTCGGCCGCGGCGCGCATTGGGTCGTTCGGTTCGACGCCGTACACTTCCGCACCGCTGCGCAAAAGCAATTCCGTCGAGATGCCGGTGCCGGAGCCGATATCGGCCACGACGCTCTCGGACGTGAGACCGACGGCGTCGCGCAGCACATCGAGCGTTTCCGCCGGGTAGCCGGGGCGGTAGCGAACGTAGTCGGCCACGCGATCGGAGAAGCGCTCGGTGGATTGCGGTGAGGTCATGGCGCACGCGGTAGGATTCTGGTGAACGTCTCCACGTTGAGTCTAGTAACGGTCTCTCCCGTGTGCCACTGCCGGCTTGCCCGGCAGTGGCACCGATTGAGATCTCCAGAACTCAGTGCGGCACCAAACCTTCGCGAATGGCAAACTTCGCCAAGTCGACCATGCGATGTAATTTCAGTTTCTTCATGATCTTGGCTTTGTGGTTGTCAACGGTACTCGGGCTAATTTTCAAGAGCTCGGAACAGGCCCGCGACGTGCAACCTTGGGCCAAACAGGCGAGCACCTCGGTTTCGCGAACGGTGAGCAGATGCAGACCGGGGACGTCGGGCGCGGCGCGCAGTTGCCAACCGAGCGGCGTGGCGACGAGTCGCTCGCGCGCTAAGCGCGAGAACATCTGTTCGCCGCGGCCGGCGGCGCGGACGATTTCGAGCAACTCGACGAACGAATCGCGCTTCGAGGCATAGCCGTGTAGTCCGAGCCGAAGGACGCGGCGCAGATGGGCGTCGCGCACGAGATCGTCGAGCACGACGATGCGAATGTCCGGCAGGGCCTGCTGCCAAGCGCCGACCCCTTCCCAAGAATCGGACTGACCGACGCAAACGTCGAGCAAGGCGACGTCGACCGGCCCGCCCTGGAGCGCTTCGACCGCGGCGGCAGACGTACCTGCCTGAGCGACGATTTCCACTCCGGGCGATTTGCGAAACAGGCAGACGAGCCCGTCGCGAATGAGGTTCTCATCATCGACGACGGCCAAACGGAGTAGGGGGGCGGAAATGGGGGCGGCAGCAGAGGGAGGGGCTATTTCCATGGCTAGGCTCTTCGGCTAGGGTTGAAGAATCGACTGCCGAAACCTAGCCGCAGGGACTGACAGACGTGTGTCAGACCTAATGGAAATGGGGGCCGGAATTCCTATCCCCCCTCTTTCCTCCAGTCTCGAAAGCTATTTCGCGGCAAGCAGTTAGGTGACGTGGAAGTTTCGCCCCCGACGCGTTCGCGTGGTTTCGTCCTAGAGCTAAGTGCCGAATGAGCGCCGAACCGCCGATACTTTTGCTCGACGACGGGCCGTTATTCGCCGTGTGGAAACCGGCGGGGTTGGCGACGCAGGCGCCGGCGGAGTTTCCGAGCCTGGAAGCGCGGATGAAAGATTGGTTGCGGGCCCGCGAGGGGAAGGAAGGAAACGTCTACCTCGGCGTACCGCAGCGACTCGATCGACCGGTCTCCGGAGTGATTCTCTTCACGCGGCACGTGCGGGCGGCGCGGAAGGTGTCGACGCAGTTCGAACGCCGCGAAGTGCGCAAGACCTATTGGGCCTGCGTCGAGGGAACGGTCGCGCCCGGGGAAGGTACGTGGACCGATCGGTTGAAGAAGATCTACGGCAAGCCGCGTACGGAAGTGGTCGGCCCGGATGATCCCGACGGCCGCGAGGCGGTGCTAAACTATCGCACGCTCGGCACCTGGCGCAGGCCGGCGACGTCCGACGGCGGGATCAGCGATGGTGCAGCAGTGCGCGAAGGTTCCTGGCTCGAAGTCGACTTAGAAACGGGCCGGACGCACCAGATTCGGATTCAGGCCGCCACGCGCGGACATGCGATCGTCGGCGATGCGTTCTACGGCGCGACGACGACCTTCGGCGCGCCGGAACTGGAAGAACGAGAGCGGCCGATCGCGCTGCATGCCCGACGCATTCAACTGCGCCACCCGATGACCGGCACGCCGCTGGATATTACGGCCCCGCTGCCGGAAACGTGGCGCGGCCTGGGGCTGCCGCTCACCGCTCAAGACTACCTGGCGAAATAATCTCTACTTCTCCGTCCCTTGCCCGATGCCGGTCGTGTAGGCGCGGTATTGGTCGGCGAACTTGGCCGGCGGGGCGGAGCGGCGGGCGCCGCGGAGTTGGCGCGAGTCGTCGTCGCCGGTGCGAGCGCCGGCTTGCTCGGTCGTGCGCGCTCGCAGGCCCAGGCCTTTGAGCGTGTCGGTAAATTGCTTGCGGGCTTCGTCTCCTTGCGGACCTTGCTGCGCGGCGGCCTTGCGCATTTCGTCCCAGCGACGAACGAACTGTTCGAGCGCGTCCTTGGAGCTGAAGCGTTTGAGCAACTCCGGATCGACGGTTCCCTTTTCGAGGTCGTTCTTCAGTCGATCGAGCGTCAGGTCGGTGACCTTCTTGGTGTAGTCGAGGTTGGCTTCGTCGCCGCCGGGCTCCGGCGCTTGGCGCGGTTGCGGATGGGCGTCGTCCTCGGGCCGACCGCCGCCGCCGCCGGGATTCGCACTGCCGCGGCGGTTGGCATCTTGTGCGTTGGCCGGGTTTTGCTGAGGCGACGCATCGCCGTCGGGCTTGCCGCCGGTTTGGCCGGAGTCACTTTTGCCGCCGGGGTTTTGACCGCCCGACTGCGTATTGGAGCCGTTCCCTTTCTCGCCGGAGGGTTGGCCGCCGGTCGGCTTTTGGCTGCGGACCTTGTCGCCGGCTTGGTTGCCGGTCGCGGCGTCGCCGGCTTCGTTGGCCGCGCCCGCCCCTTGATCGCCGGCGGTGTTGGAGCCGGCCGCACCGGTTCCCTTTTGGTTCGACTTCATGCCTCCCCCTTGCTCACCCTGGCCGGATTGGTCGCCGCTGGTGTCGCCTTGGGAATCGGATTCGTTCTTGCTGCCGCTGGGAGACTGGCCTTCCTTGTTCTCCGACGACTCTTGTTGATTGGCCTGCGACGGCTTGCCGGTCTTGTCGCGCGGCTTCGTCAACCCTTGTTGCTCGGGGGAAACTTCGTTCGATGAGTTTCCTTTCGCGCCGCCGGGGTTCTTATTGCCGGAAGGTTGCTCGGCGTTGGCCGACGGCTTCGCGCCCCCTTCGGAGGTCGGCGCTTGTTCGCCCGGCTGCTGTTGCGGTTTCTTGCCTTGCTCGGGCGCGGCTCCGCCCGTGGATCCGGAATCCCCTTTTTCGGTTTGCTTCCCTTGCTGATTCGGCGCCGGATTCCCTTCCGTCTTCTGCGCGCCGCTCTCCTGATGGTCGCCCGGCTGCGGCGGCTTCTGCTCGGGGCGATTGCCGCCGGGTGCAGGCGCAGCGTTCGGGTCGCCGCTACGGTCGCCCGAGGCCGGCTTGTCGGTCGGTTGGGCGCCTTGCATGTTCTCCGGCTTGTCGCCGCTTGCTTGCTTTTCATCGCCGGGCTTTGCGCCGGCGCCGTCGGTTGGTTTGCGGCTCACTTCGCGACCCTGACCGTCGTTGTCCCCTTGGCGTTGCTCGGCGCCGGCCCCTTGTGCGCCGTCTTGCTTTTGCATCGCTTCCGGCGTGCCGCCGGCGCTACCGTTTTTCTCGTCGCTCGGCTTCTGTTGATTGGTGCCCTGTCCGCCGCCGCCGCTTTCGGACCCTTGGTTCCCTTCGGTCTTGCCGCCCCCTTCTTGGCCGCCGGAGCCGCCGCGCTTGCCGCTACCGGTCTCCCCCGGCTCTTCCTTTTCGCCCGGCCTTTTGCCTGCACCGTCTTTCTGATCCTGCGGCTCTTGGTCGCGACCGTGCTTGTCGGTCATGCCTTGGTCCGGCTTCGACCCGCCGGAGTTGCCGTCGGCCTTTTCACCAGGCTGTTGTTCGCCCGTCTGCTTCTCGCCGTTGGGTTTGCCGGCTTCGTTCTTCGGCTGCTGATTCATGCCGCCGGGCTGTTGCTCGCCGGATTTTTGGTCGCCCGGTTTCTCGCCGGGCTTCTGTTCGCCGGGTTGCTGATCTTGCTGTCGGCGATCTTGCTGTTGTTTGTCGCCGGCCGAGGCGTGTTGCTCGTGCTGTTTGCCGGCGTCGTCCTTGTTTTGCTTATCGCCGGCCTGTTTGTCGAAATGCTTTTGCAACTCTTCGAAGGCGCGACCGGGGTCGACCGTCGGATCGATCGGCTTCTCTTCCTGCTGCTTGCCGGCCGAGGCTTGATCGCCGGCGGCGCCGTTGCGTTGGTCGCCGCTTTGCCGATCACCACTGCGCTGATCACCGCTGCGTTGGTCGCCATTCTGCGGCTGGCCGTCTTGCGGTCGCCCCTTCGACGGATCGCCGTTCTGCGGCATGCCCGGCTGTTGCTGAGGCGCGCTCGGGTCCTGCGGCCGGCCGTCTTGGCCCGGCTGCGGCTGACCGGGTTGCTGTTCGCCGGCCTTCGGCTGCTGGTTCGGGTTCTGCTTGCCGGGGTCGATTTGCGGCTGGTTGTTTTGGGGCTGGTTGTTTTGGGGCTGGTCGCCGGGCTGCGGTTGGCCATTAGGGGGCGGCTGATCAGGATTCGGGGCGCCGCGCTCCGGCGGGCGACCTTGCCCTTGCTCGTTCGGATTGGGCTGCTGCTTCGGCTGATCTTGCGGATTTCCTTGCTGCGGCGGTAGCGGCTGTTGCTGATTCGGATCGGCCGCGCCGCCGGCGACGACGATCGTATACCGGGCCGATTCCACAACGTTCGGCTCCGGCGTGCGGTTGTCTTTCGCACGACCGCGGAAGTTGAGCTTGTCCCCCGGCTTTAAGCCGTAGCGGCCCGGCTCGAAGACGAACGTATTGGAGAACGGCTCATAGCGCGGCTCCACGAGCAATTGTTCTTCGCGAAACTCCGCGCCGTACCGCTCGAACACGACCGACAACTTCGCCAATTGGAAATCAACGTCTTGCGCCGCGAACGTAATCCGCAGCGCATCGCCGAGCGCGACTTGCAATTCCTTCTCGGGCGGGCTCGTCGGTTCCGCGACCTTCAACTCCGGCGGCTGATCGGCCATGACCTCGATGCGATGCTCGATCGGCTTCGGATTCTCTTGGCCGTCGATGTTCGTGAAGCGGAGCACGTAACTCGCATGCAGCGGCTTCGTCCGGTCTTTCGTCAGGCCCAGATTGAAGCTGCCGATCGCCTTGCGCTTGCTCGCATCGGGCGCGAGTTCCACATCTTTATTGCGGGCCTGATCAAACGCCACGTACGCCGAGCCGATCGGCTGATTGGCATCGGCCGTGAGCACGACGCGCGTGCCTTCGAGAGCCTTGAGGTCCCCTTGGCCTTCGACCGTGCGCGGCGGCAGGCCGGTGTACGCCGGATACTCATAGCGAACCGAAGCCACGGAGATTACCGGCGTCGCCAACACGCGCACGCGATGCCGCGGCGACTGGCTATCGCCGACTTGTACATAGTAGAAGATATCTTGTTGTAGACCGGTGCCGCCGGCCGGCAGCACGGCCTTCCAATGCATTTGGTCGTCCGACGCGAGCGGCACGGCAATGTCGTCTTCCGGCAGCCCGCTCGGCGAGTAGAACACGGTGGCAACGTCGGCGGCGCGCATGCCGCGCGTGCGGAGGTTGATCTCCACGACGTCGTCGCGGCGTTTATCCACGTCGCCCGGCGTCAGCTCGACGATGCTCACGCGCGTCGGCGCCGTGAGGTCGGCCCAGGGCGCCATTACGCGCCCCATCGAGCGCAGCGCATCCTTCGGCCCCGCCAAAGAATAGCCCACCGCGGCCACGAGCACGACGATCAAAACATAGCCCCAGCGAATGAGCGCCGTACGATCGACCGGCGCATCCCCCGGCACGCCGGAGAGCCGCACCGCCGCTTGCTCCTTCATCGCTTCGAGCATTGCTTCCGGTACTTCCTCCGGCCGTCGACGCAGCAGCAGAAAGTTGACGAGCGTGTTCTTCATCGGCTGGCCGCGCTCGATGGCCGCCGCGGCGTACACCGGATTCACGCGGCGCAGCACGTGCGGAAAGAAGTTCAACGCCAAGTGCGCGCCGATGCCGACCAAGAGCCCGACAAGCAGCAACAGCCGACCGAAGAAACCCAAGCCGCCGGGAATGATCCAGTGGTCGATCAGCGCGGCCGTGAGCAAGTAGCCCAAGACGCCGATGCCGAGCAGGACCAGACTCGTCCAAAAGTCGACCCACTTCACGCGCGCCCGCGTCTTGCTGAGCTGGCCGTCGATGTATTGCTGATACTCAATGACGCGGCCCACCGCGCGGTGCGTACCGCTGCGGGCCGGATCGATCGTCGCCGAGGGAGACTTGCGGGCGCCGCTCGCCATGCCGTAGCTACCCGGTGTTGAAGTATCGGGGTGGAAGATGTGACGCCCGCCATAGGGGCGGGAGTATCGCTATTCTACCATTCTAGACGCAGTCGGGCTCCGAACCATTCCCGACAATCGCCCCGACGAACGGGGTTTTTCCGGCCGGCGGCCGGACGAAGCAGCCCGCTCCGGGGGGACTTTTCGCAACCGCCCCCGTTTTCGTTCGCTCGGGTTCGACTACGATACAAGCGTCCGCCGGCCCTGCGACACATGAGTTCGCGGCCGTTTCCCCGCCCGCCGCCGCTCCCAGCGAAACATTGCCGGCATGAACGTACGTCTGATCGTGCTGATTATTCTCGGCGTGCTGGCTTGGGGAACGTTCCACGCCGTGGGCGCCTACTACTTCAACCACGACGTTCGCCGGCCGCTGATGGTGCTGGGATGTACCGTCGCGTTCCTTGGTTTCTGGCTCGTCATGCTCCGCAGCCGAAGCCGCCGGCTCCAGCGCGAGCACGACGACGCGGAAGCCGATCAAACGTAAGCCGGGCCCAAGCGACAGAGCCCAAGTAGACAGAGCCGAAGTAGAGAGCGCCGAAGCCCGACCCGCCCCCCAGGAGACTCCGCCGATGCGCACGCTCGCCCCTTTTGGAATGTGGATCCTGACGTGCATCAGCCTGGCGAGCATTTCCGCGGCCGCCGACGGCCCGACCGAATCGCCGAAGCCGCCGGTTGCCGAAAAGGCCGTCCAGGAAAAGCCCGCCGAGAAAGAGACCAAGAAGGCTGAGCCGAAGAAGAAACAAGCGCCCGACACGCCCCCAACGATCGAGCGCGAAGAGAAGACCATCGAAGGTTGGCGCGTGCGGGTCGACAAGCGCCTCCTCACAGGCCCCGCCGGCGAACTCGGCCGGCGCGCCGAGCGCTTGCTCCGCGACAAGCTCTATGAAATCTCCGAGCTCGCGCCGCAGCAACAACTCGAGCGGCTCCGTCGCGTGAACATCGTCGTCGATCTCGACCATGGCCGGCTCACGAGCATGCAATATCACCCGAGCGCCGAATGGTTGCGCACCAACGGCTACGCCGTCGACTTGGAGAAGTGCTTCCACATTCCAAGCGCCGAACGCTTCGTCGGCCTGCGCCATCAACGGACGCAGCCCTGGTGCGTGTTGCACGAGTTGGCTCACGCCTACCACGACCAAGTTCTCGGCTTCGACGACAAAGAAATCCGCGCCGCCTACGAAGCGGCCAAAGCCGGCGGCACCTACGACGACGTGCTCCACATCCACGGCCACAAGACGAAGCACTACGCCCTCACGACGCCGATGGAATACTTCGCCGAACTCTCGGAAGCCTACTTCGGTACGAACGACTTCTATCCCTTCGTCCGCGGCGAACTCATGCAGCACGATCCGCGAGCTCACGCCATCCTCGAAAAGACCTGGGGCAAACTGCCGTGACCCGCAGCGCTCTCGAACTCTCCGCCGTCGATCCGACGCCGATCTTCGAACACTTCCGCGGCGCCTACGGCACCGAGCTGCTCACCGCGGCCGTTGCGCACTTGCGGGTCTTTGATACGTTGGCGGCCGGGCCGCTGGCGTTCGATGCGCTGGCCGGCGCACTGGGGCTGGCCGCGCGGCCGGCGACCGTGCTCACCACCGCACTCCGGGCCATGGGGCTGTTGGCGGTTGACGCGGCGCAGCGATTTGCGCTGACCGATCTCGCGCGCGAACATCTCCTCGCCGGCGGGGCGTTCTATGTCGGCGACTACGTCGGTCTCGCGGCCGAAAGTCCCGGCGTCGTCGGCATGGTCGAGCGATTGCGAACCAATCGCCCTTGGGGAACTAGCGACAAGAGCGACGACGGCGCGGCGTTCATCTATCGCGAAGGGACGCCGTCGGCGATGGAGCACGAAGCGCAGGCCCGGCACTTAACGGTCGCGCTCGCCGGCCGCGCGAAGAACGTCGCACCGGCGCTCGCCGCGAACTTGTCGACCGCCGGCGCGCGAACGCTCTTGGACCTCGGCGGCGGCACCGGCATTTACTCCATCGCGCTCGTGCAGCAGAGCTCCGAGTTGCAGGCCGTGGTGTTCGATCGGCCCGAGGTCTTGAAGGTGGCTGCGGAAATGGCGGCGGAATACGGCGTGACGGACCGCGTGCAGCTGTCCCCCGGCGATATGTTCGTCGATCCGTTGCCGATCGGTTGCGATCTGGTGCTGCTCTCGAACATCCTGCACGACTGGGACCTGCCGGAGTGCCGCACGCTCGTGCGTCGCGCGGCGGCGGCTTTGCGACCGGGCGGCAAGCTCTGGATCCACGACGTCTTCCTGAACGACGCGCTCGACGGCCCGTTGCCGATCGCCCTCTACTCGGCCGCACTCTTCACGCTCACCGAAGGGCGCGCCTACAGCCAGGCCGAGTACCGCGCGATGCTCGCAGACGCCGGCTTAACCCCCGGCGCCCACACGCCGACAGCCATCCACTGCGGCGTGCTCGAAGGAACGAAGTAGCCGCCGACGCGAAGCAGTCGACTAATACTCCACCACTTCCAAGTGCCGCGCCAAGTACTGCAAGATATCGCGGATCGAGATCACGCCGACGATCCGGCCTGCCGACATCACCGGCAGGTGGCGATAGCCGCCGACGTCCATTTTTTGGAGCGCGAACGCAATCTGCGCATCGGCTTCGACCGACTCCGGCGTCGGCGTCATGAATTCGAAGATCGGCCGGTCGGCGAACCGTTCGGCGTTGACGCCGATCCGCGTCACCGCGTCGCGCTCCGTGAAGATGCCGATCAGTTGTCCTTCGTCGACCACAAGGACGCAGCCGATCGTCCGCTCGACCATCGTTTGCAACACCTCGCGCACCGTCAGCCCCGGGGTCACGATGATCGGCCGGCGCGGCAAGAGCAGCACCACGCGATCGTGCAGCAGCGAGCGCTGCATCTCCGTGTCGGTCGTCCCGAAACTTTGTTCGCCGAGCGGTTCGAGACATTGCTCGCACACGTCGGCCCCTTCCAGGTTCACGCTGCCGCAGTAACAACATTTGGTCATGGCTGAAACTCCCGAGATCGTCGTATCGATGTGTGTATTTTTGGTGGCGAGTGATGAGTGGTGAGTGGCGAGAAACATGCACTAGCCGTCGGCTGTACTTTGCTCACCACCCATCACTCGCCACTCACCACTTCTTGCATCAGTTCACTTCCCACGTATCGCCGCTCATAAACAACTTCTGTAAATCGCCGGCGCCGCGCGTCCGGCGGGCTTCTTCTACTTGGGCGTTGAGCAACTCGTCGTACTTCGGGCGGTCGACCGAGCGGAACACGCCGATCGGTTCCGGGAACTCCGGGTAGCGCATCCGCGAAAGCAGATACGCGGCCGTCGGTTCGTGTGCCCCTTCGTCGTGCACCAGTAAATCGCTTTCCGAAACGCCCGCTCCCAGCTCGACCACTTCCGGCGACAGGCCGTTTAAGCGAATTCCCTTGGAGCGGTTCTTGCCGAACACCAGCGGCCTGCCGTGTTCCAGCTCGATCACCGTATCCGACTTCGTTTCCCGATCGGTGGCGTAGTCGTACGCGCCGTCGTTAAACACGTTGCAGTTCTGATACACCTCGACGAACGACGTCCCGCGATGTTCGGCCGCGCGCTTCAAGGTCATCGCCAGATGCTTGATGTTCACGTCGATGCTGCGCGCCACGAAGGTCGCCTCGCAGCCGATGGCCAGCGACAGCGCGCTCAAGGGGTTGTCGATCGAGCCCATCGGCGTGCTCTTCGTCACTTTCCCCAACGGCGAGGTCGGCGAGTATTGCCCTTTGGTGAGCCCGTAAATCCGGTTGTTGAACATCACGATGTTCAGGTCCAAGTTTCGCCGGATGCAATGCATCAGATGGTTGCCGCCGATCGAAAGCGCATCGCCGTCGCCGGTGATGACCCACACCGAAAGGTCGGGCCGCGCGCACTTCAGCCCCGTCGCAATGGCCGGCGCTCGGCCATGGATGCCGTGCACGCCGTAGGTGTTCATGTAATACGGAAACCGGCTCGAGCAGCCGATGCCGGAGACGAACACCGTGCGTTCCGGCGGCACGCCGAGCGTCGGCAGCACCTTCTTCATCTGCGCGAGAATCGAATAGTCGCCGCAGCCGGGACACCAGCGAACGTCTTGATCGGTGGCGAATTGCTGTGGGGTCAAGAGCGGTAGTTCTTGGATCATCGCACACCTCCCAAGATGACCTCTTGAATTTTTTGTACGATCTCACCGACGTGGAACGGACGCCCTTGCACTTTGTTGAGTCCGATCGCGTCGACTAAGAACGTGCCGCGCAACAGCAGCCGCAGCTGCCCCAGATTCAATTCCGGCACGAGCACCTGCTTGTAGCGCCCGAGCAATTCGCCGAGGTTGGCCGGCAGCGGATTCAAGTACCGCAGATGGGCATGCGCCACCGAAAGGCCGGCGGCTTGCGCTTGGTGCACGGCCGTGGCGCAGGCCCCGTACGTGCCGCCCCAACTCACCACGAGCAAGTCGCCGCAGTCCGGGCCGTCGATCGCTTGCGGCGGGATGTCTTGCGCGATTCCGGCGATCTTCTTGGCCCGTTGATGCACCATGTGCTCATGGTTGGCCGGCTCGTAATTGACGTTGCCGGTGACGTCTTGCTTCTCCAACCCGCCGATCCGGTGCATGAGTCCCGGGGTGCCGGGCAGCGCCCAAGGTCGGGCCAGCCGCTGGTCGCGCTCGTACGGTTGGAAGACGCGGCCGTCGGCCGCCGCACCGTAATCCTCGGCGCGCGGATGCTTCACTTCGATCTTCGGCAGCTTGGTCGGGTCGGGCACTAACCACGGCTCGCTCCCGTTGGCGATGTAGCCGTCGGAGAGCAGGAACACGGGGGTCATGAAGCGCACGGCCAGCCGCCACGCTTCTTGCGCCGCGTCGAAACAATCGGCCGGACTCCGCGCCGCCACGATCGGCACCGGGCACTCGCCGTTGCGACCGAAGAGCACTTGCAGCAAGTCGGCCTGTTCGGTCTTCGTGGGCAACCCGGTGCTGGGGCCGCCGCGCTGCACGTTGATCACGATCAACGGCAGCTCGGTCATGACGCCCAGGCCGATCCCCTCCTGCTTGAGCGCGATGCCGGGCCCGCTGGAGCTGGTGACCCCCATCGCCCCGCCAAAGGCAGCGCCGAGCGCTGCGGTGACCGCCGCGATCTCGTCTTCGGCCTGAAACGTCCGCACGCCGAAGTTCTTATGTCGCGCCAGCTCATGCAGAATGTCGCTCGCCGGCGTGATCGGATAGGTCGAGAGAAACAGCTCGCACCCGCTCTGCTGCGCGGCGGCGATGAGCCCGTAGGCCAGGGCTTCGTTCCCCATGATGTTGCGATAGCGGCCCGGCGGCATCGCGGCCTTCGACACATGGTAGCGCCCGGCGAACGCCTCGGTGGTGTCGCCGTAGTGGTAGCCGGCTTTGAGCGCGCGGCGGTTCGCTTCGGCCACCTTCGGCTTCTTGGAAAACTTCGCGTCGATATAGCGGAGCGTCGGCTCGAGCGGCCGTTCGTAGAGCCAGAAGATCAGCCCCATTGCGAAGAAGTTGCGACAGCGGTCGCTCTCCTTCGTGCCGAGCTCCAAGTCTTCCACCGCTTGCCGGGTGAGCCGCGTAATGTCGATCGGAAACAACCGGTACTTCGCCAGCGAGCCGTCTTCGAGCGGATTTTTCGCGTAGCCGGCCGGCTTGAGATTCTTCTCTTCGAATTCATCGCGATCGACGATCAGAATGCCGGCGGGGACGAGGTCGCTCAGGTTCGTCGCCAGCGCGGCCGGGTTCATCGCCACGAGCGCGTCGACCTGATCGCCGGGCGTGTAAATGTCGCTCCCCGCGAAGTGGACCTGAAAGCCGGAGACGCCGGCCTTGGTGCCGCGCGGCGCGCGAATCTCGGCGGGGAAATCGGGAAATGTCGCGATGTCGTTGCCGAGCAAGGCCGACGTGTTGGTGAGCTGCGTGCCGGCGAGTTGCATCCCGTCGCCGGAGTCGCCGCAAAAGCGAACCGTGGCGTCGGACAACTCCGTAACCGGCACAGGCCGAGCGGTTTCAGATGCTCCGGCAGGCGAAGGTGTAGCGGTAGGCATAGGACCATGCTTTCAAAGATCTTGGTGGGCGATGCGATCTTCTTCTTTCAGCATTCAGCAGTCCGCATTCAGCATTTTCTCCGTTAAGCTCCTTCCTGTTCCGGCGCCGCGACGGTCGACGTCGGCGGCAGGTTGTAAATGGTGCGGGCAAACTGATCGACGAGGTAATGCACGAGTCCCGAGGTCGTCACGACGCCGACCGGGCGATTGTCGTTGTCGAGAATCGGCATCCGGCGATAACCGCCGACCGCCATCTTGCGCACGGCCGCGGCGATCGACGTGCTGGTGCGCGCGGTGACCGGCGACACCGTCATCAGCGTGCCGATCGGCGTCTCCAGCGGCGTCTCATGCGCCAAGGCGCGGAGCGCGTCGCGCTCCGTGAAGATGCCGACGAGCATTCCCTCGTGGCACACCAGCGCGCCGCCGTGATTTTCTTCCAACACGGCGAACGCTTCCCGCAGGCTGGTCTGCGGAGCGACGCATCGGGCCGGAATCGGATCGGCCTCGTCGACGCATTCCAAAGCAAGTTTGACGCGCACATCCACGGCGGCACCTCCGTAGCAGCAAGAAATGGTCGAACGACCGCGCTCCCGTCAGAAAGACAACCGAGCACGTTCAACGTACTGCCGCACGCCGACGATGAGCAAGAAAATTCCGCCGCGCCAAATAGGCGCGTGAGCGGAGCAGCTTGTGAAACGTTTCACAAGCGCGCCGGGCGGCTGGGGCAGAACCAAAGAGATGCCCCAGTTCCAAAAGATTTGGGTCGCGGGAACGTCGAACCACTGGGGCTTCGCCTTCGGCTCCAGCGCCAGGCACCCGATCATCCACCGACGCATTGCTACGAAATGCCGGCTTCGTCCTGTGCCATTTGCAAATGGCGCACGAGGTCGGCGCGCATGCGTGCCGCGGCCGGAGCATCGGGCGCGCGGAGGATTGCCGCCGGATGCCAGGTGACGAGGGTCCGCTCGCAATAGCGCGAGCGTTGCCACACGCCGCGCTCGCGCGCTTTGCCGGCATCGCGACCGAGAACCGCTTGCGCGGCCGTGGCACCCAAGCAGACGATCGCCTTCGGTCCGACGGCGTCGAGCTCCGCCGCCAGCCAGGGTCGGCAAGCCGCTTCGGCTCGGGCCGGAGGCTTCTTGTGCAACCGTCGCGTCCCTTGCGGCTGCCAATGAAAATGCTTCACGGCGTTCGTGAGATAAAGTTCCTCGCGCGCGAGGCCGGCCTGTCGCAACGCTCCGTCGAGCACTTCGCCGGCGGGTCCGATAAACGGTCGTCCGGCCCGATCTTCTTGGTCGCCCGGCTGTTCGCCGACCAGCACGATGCGTGCGCGAGGATTGCCGACGCCGAACACGGTTTGCGTGGCCCGCGCGTGTAAATCGCAACCGCGGCAGCCGGCCGCCGCCGCCGCCAGGCTCGCCCAATCGCGGGCCTCGGGCAGGTATGCCGCCGCGCCGGGAGCGGCCGCGGCCGCGGCGCGGACCATTGCCTCGACGCGTCGCGGTGCAGCGGCCAAAAGCTCCGGAATGATCGTCGTTTCCGGAAGCGTGGCCCAATGCCGCACCGGCATTTCGCGCCGCATCATCTTCAGCTTGATTCGGGCCGGATTGAAAATGCCGGCGTAGTACGTGCGCCAGAGTTCTTCGAGCGCGTCTCCTTGCGGCGCCGCCGCGGAGTTCGCTCCCGGGCCGTAGTGCAATTGTTCGCCGTCCCACACGGCCGTCGCATCGGGGGTCATGACCGTCCAATGCATTTCGCGAAAGCGCCGCGAGAAAAACGGCGCGACGAGCGGTAGTACGCGATGGTCGGGCCGATGCCACGCCACGTAACGCTCGCCGTCGGGCGTTTCCACGCGACGAAAACGAACGAACGCCTTCATCTTGTGCACGTCGCGCGTCACTTGTTTTTCTTTCGTGCGCAGCAGATGGACGTCGTCGTCGGTCGCCACCTCGAGCAGACGCGGCTCGTCGTGCGTGAGTCGCCAGAGCAAACGATAAAGCTCGTTCCAACGACCGGGCGTGCGATGGCAGGCGACGTGCTTGGCCAGGTCTAAGAAGGCCGGCGGTACGCGACGGGGCGGGCTATTCAGCTCCGTGATCTTCGCGGAGTCGGCTGCTTCGGCAGCCTCGTCGCCGAACAGACTGGGCTGCGTCTCCTCGGCCGCAACGAACCGCACGGCGCTCGGCGCGCGCTCCGCCGCGAGCAAGCCGCGGGCCTGCTTGCGCCAAGCGTCAAAGTTGTCGACGACCGCTGAAAACATGAGATCGTGGTCCTGAGAAGTCAGACTTCGCCGCTTTGGGCCGATGGGGCGGCGTCGAACAATTGCATTTGCCGCGGCGCGGTGGCCGTGAGCCGTTCGCGGAGGACCAAGCTCTCGAGGTCGCGAGCGCGCGGCTGGTGGTCGGCCGTGCAAAGAAAATGCCGCGCGCGGTTCCAGGCGACGCGTAGTTTTTTCAGATCCGCGGCCCTCAAGGCGCGGACGCGCCGCTGCCGGAGCAGGCGGTCGACCGTTCGCACGCCGACGCCCGGGATACGGAGCAGTAGTTCGCGCGGGGCGCGATTCACGTCGACCGGAAACTGCTCGCGATGCTGCAAGGCCCAAGCGAGCTTGGGATCGATTTCCAAATCGAGGTTGGGCAGCGTCGGCGTGACGAGTTCGTCGACCTCGAAGCCGTAGAAGCGCAAGAGCCAGTCGGCCTGATACAGCCGGTGCTCGCGCACCAGCGGCGGCCGATCGGGAGGCAAGCGGCCGTCGCCGTGCGGAATGGGGCTGAACGCCGAATAGTAGACGCGCCGCAGGCGGTGCGCGTCGTAGAGTTCGCTCGCCGTGGTGAGGATCTGCCGGTCGGGCGTCGGCGTGGCGCCGACGATCATTTGCGTGCTCTGGCCCGCCGGCGCGAAGGCGGGTGCGCGGAAGCCGGCCTTGCGATCGGCCCGCTGTTCGTCGATGCGGCCGTGGATTTCGACCATCGAGCTTTCGATGACCGGCCGCTCCTTCTCGGGCGCGAGCGCCGCGAGGTCGACGGCCGTGGGAAGTTCGATGTTGACGCTAAGTCGATCGGCGTGCAGGCCGGCCTCGGCCAAAAGTTTGTCGCTGCAGCCGGGGATCGTCTTCAAATGGATGTAGCCGCCGTAACGGTGCTCCGTGCGCAAGCTCCGCGCCACGGCGACGAGCTGCTCCATCGTGTAGTCGGGCGTTTGAATAATGCCCGAGCTGAGAAACAGCCCTTCGATGTAGTTGCGCCGGTAGAACTCCAGCGTGAGCTTCACAACTTCGGCGACCGTGAAGCGGGCGCGAGGAACGTCGCTCGTTACGCGGTTGACGCAGAACTTGCAGTCGTAGATGCAGTAGTTGGTAAAGAGAATCTTGAGCAGCGACACGCACCGGCCGTCGGGCGTATAGCTATGGCAGATTCCCATTCCTTCGGTGCTGCCGAGCGTCGCCCCCTCACGCTTGGTGCGCGAGCCGCTGGAGGCGCACGACGCGTCGTACTTCGCCGCGTCGGCGAGGATCGCAAGTTTCTGCCGCACGTCCATGGAAAGCCGCTCAAACCGTGGGATTTACGGTATTCTAGCGGCACGTGAACATACGTCCACATCAATTACTCGAGCGACTTTCGACCAGCGGTAACGCGACTACTTCGCCGCCGCGGCTTCCGCCTTCTTCGCGAGGCAGTACTCGCGGTTGTGCGTCAGGTGGCCGTTCTCGGGGAAGTATTTGAGCCCGTGGTCGTAGGCGGCGATGGCGTCGTCCCATTTCTGAGCGTCGATCAAGATCTCCGCCCAGCGATCGACGGTGATCGTGGCGCCGCGCAGGAGTTCGTCGTCGGCCGGGAGCGCTTGCAGACCTTCGACGTACTTCGCCACGGCGGCGGTCCAGTTCTTTTCGTCGCGGAGGTGCGATCCCCAAGCATCCCAAGCTTCGGCGGCGATGCTACGACGCTGCGCCGCATCGGCGACGACCGGCGCATATTGCTCGACCTTCGCGAGCGCTTCGGCGAACTTGCCCGCCTCGCAGAGGTCGCGAATCGAGCGACGGGCGTGCCCGAAGCCGTGTTCGGAGACCGCGGCTAGGCCGGGAAACGTTTGCGCGACTTTCTCAAAGTGCGCCACGGCCTCCTGCGGCTTCGCCCCGGCCGGGTCGACCAGCGATAGCGCTTCGTAAACATGGTAGCCGACTCCTTCGGCCAACTCCGGCGAAGCGGCGTCGAACTCCAGCCCGCGCCGGAGCACGGCCAGCGAGCCGTCGACGTCTCCCTTGCGAAGATGCCATTGCGACCAGCGGCGCAAGAGCGCGATGCGATACTCGCGGAGCTCGACGTGCGTCGTCGGGTCGGCCACTTGCAGGGCCCGTCGGACGAGGTCGAGCGCGACGGGTCCGCCGTCGTCGGCTTCGAAAGCTTCGTCGGCCACGTGCTTCCAGAGGCCGGCCCCTTGAAAATCGGCGTCGTCGGGGAGCAGCTTCGCAACGCGCCGCGCGGCGGCTTCCGCCGCGGCGTCTTGCTTCGTGGTGGTGAGATGGCGCATCCAGCGGAGGCCGACCACGGCCATATTGTTGCGCACGTCGCGGTGATTGGTCAGGGCCAACCCTTGCTCGAGCGCGGCGATGGCCTCTTCGTAGCGGCCGGCCTCGGAAGCGGCGGGGCCCCAATTTACATACACGGCCTGCAGGCTGTGAATCGACGACGGATCGTACGGCGCGCACATCAGGGCCCGCACCACGAGGCTCGCGGCCGCGGCATAATCGCGATCGCCGGCGGCATCCCCCTTCGCGTTTCCTTTCGTTACGGCCACCGAGCGATTGCGATAGATGCACGCCGCTAAGGCGAGACCGTCGGTCGCGTAGCCCTCTTTGCGGTCGGGCGACAAGCCGAAGCCCGCCACCGTGACGCCCGGCCGATTGATCTTCGTTTCCCAATCGAAGCCGTCGGGATTGGTCGGCTCGAGTTGATACGTGCGGTCGCCGTCGATCAGATCGAGGCAGACATGCCCGTCGACCCAGTTGTTGCCGGGAATACAGATCACCCGAAATTTCATCCCGAGCGCGCGGCCCACGGCGTAGTACGCGGCGGACGATGAGACGCAGTTGTAAGTGTGCGCGCGAAAGGTTTCGACCAACGACGATTGGTCGGCGACGTAGCCCCCCTTGAGCAAATCGGCATGGAGAAACTGCATCAAGACTTCGCCCGCGTGCGCGTCCGGCTTGCGACCTTCAACCGCCGCGCGAGCAGACGTTACGACTCGGTCGAACTGCCGGCGTAGATCGGCGAGTTCTTCCGCCGTCGATGCGCCCGAACCGGTGAACAAGAGGTCAAGGACGAGTCGATCGTAGTCGGCGGTGTCGCGCGCCGCGACGTCGTCGCGCAGGGTATAGGCTTTTTCGAGAAGCCGGCGCTCCTCGGCGGAAAGCTGCGGAGCGGGTCCTAGTTCCTTAACGGCCGGCCTCGCGAGGATCGCCGGCGGTTCGACCGGAAACGGATAGCGCGGTTCCGAAGCTTCTTCCGCTTTGCACATCGTCGCGAGGACGAGCAGTGCGAAGAGGGCCTGCCAGAAGATGGAATCGAGCGACCGGCGGACGAAATGAGTGCTCGCGGAGAACATCGCCAAACCCTCGCAAAGTGATGCCGAACGACTACCGACGCCGGCCCCCTTTGGGGGCGTCGCCGCTTCGTTCGTCCTCAGCGCGAAGGGGAAAGAAATGTTACGAGCAAGCCGGCCGATCCGCGTTTGCCGGCACGCTTTTCCAGTCGTTTTACCGAGCCGCCATCCTTACGCCAGCAGTTCTTTGATGACCCGGCCGCCGGTTTGCGAGATCTGCTTGAACCGCCCTTCGTGGAAGAAGCGGAGCTTGTCGTCGTTCAGGCCCAAGAGATGCAGCAGCGTCACGTGCAGGTTGGCGATCGGGTTCACCACCTCGACGGCCGCGGCGCCGAGTTCGTCGGTCGCGCCAATGACACTGCCGCGCTTCACGCCGCCGCCGGCTAGCCACACGGTCATCGCTTTGGCGTTGTGGTCGCGTCCGATGGTGCTCGACCCGCCGCGAACGCCGTTGTCGGGCGAGCGGCCGAATTCGCCGGCCGAAACGACCAAGGTTTCGTCCAGCAGTCCGCGCTGTTTCAGATCCGCGATGAGCGCGGCCATCGGCTTATCGACCGAGCGGATGCGCGCGGCGTGCGATTTGGCCAGGTAGTCGTGCGAGTCCCAACCGCCGGCGTAGACCTGCACGAACCGGACGCCCGCCTCGAGCAGCCGGCGCGCCAAGAGGCAGCGCCGTCCGAAGTCGGCGGTCGCCGGTTCGTTCACGCCGTAGCGCTCGAGCGTCGCCGCGTCTTCGCGGTTCAAGTCGATGACGCCGGGAACTTCGGCCTGCATCCGAAACGCCAGCTCGTACGATTCCATGCGCGCGGCGAGTTCGTCGTGATGCGGATGTCGGGCACGGTCGGCCTCGTTGAACTTCGCGAGCAAGTCGAGGTTGGCCCGTTGCACGTCGCGCGTCACGTGCGGCGGCGGCGACAGATCAAGAATCGGCGAGCCGTGCGAACGGAGGGTCGTCCCTTGGTAGAAGGCCGGCAGGAAGCCGTTCGACCAATTGGCCGCGCCACCCTGCGGGTACGACGCCTCGCTCAAGACGACGAACGCCGGCAGGTTCTGATTCTCCGTGCCGAGACCGTACGTGACCCAAGCGCCGACCGCAGGATCGCCGGCGAAGCGATTGCCGGTGTTCATGTGGTAGCAGGCCGTCGGATGGTCGATGCTCTCGGCCTGACAGCCGCGATACATACAGAGCTCGTCGGCGACCGACGCTAAGTGTTCATAGTGCTCACACATCGACAAGCCGGCCTTGCCGACCTGGCGAAACTTGAAGGGGCTCTCGACGTAATACCGCTTGCCGCTCGCCATCGCCGACGCGAATTTATCCTGCCGCTCAAACTCCTTCATGTGCAGCTTCGACAATGCCGGCTTGGGATCAAACGTATCGATATGGCTGGGGCCTCCTTCCATATAGAGGAAGATGCAACGCTTGGCCTTCGCTTCCATGTGCGCAGGCTTCGGCGCGAGCGGGCCGGCCGCACGTACGGCCTTTTCTGCAGCCAGCAAGCTATTAAAAGCGGCCGTGCCAAGCGTGGCGCCGAGACCGAAGAGGAGTTGGCGACGATTGAACGCGGGACTGTGCGATGTTGGAATCATGGCGATGCTTGGGGAACGAGTTGATTGCAAATTGAGAATTGCAAAATGCAAATTGCAAATTGGAGGGAGCCGGACGCTAACGATTGGGCTTTTCTTTTAGTCCCGCGCGTTTCGCGGTAACGATCGAGCGGCCGATAATCTTCATGAGTTGCTCGCATTCATCAAGGAGAGGCTGCAGCTTCTTGATCGACAACGACTCCGTGCGGATCAGCAAGCGAATCCAACCTCGAGATTCGCGTAATTCCTTCAAACAAATTCCGAGCTTGTGTACAAAATCGCGGCGACTTTCGGCGCTGCGGGCTTCTTCGTAGTTGGCCACCGGCGAAGTTCCGCAACGCACGATCTGCCCGGCGATATGTCTACCCAAGCGTGTATCCGGTATCGCATCAACAAGTTTTCCAATACGCGCCGCGCAATCTAAGATGCGCTCGGAAAGCTCGTCGGCGGGCGTTGGGCGTTCCTCACCTTTACTCATAACGACTCCGACAGGCCAATTTGCAATTTGCGATTTGCAATTCTCATTTTGCAATCGCCTTCTGAGAACGATCCACGTCACCGTACATAAACAAATTCATTCGAGTTCAACAGCACCAAGCAAAGCTCTCCCCAGGCCCTCGTTTCCGCATCCACTTGCCACGGCTTCAGGTCCGACACGAACGTCGCCATGCCGTCGAGCTTTTCTTCCCAGAAGACCGGCTCGCCCGTCAGTTCTTCCACCATCTCGCGACGGACGACCTGCGGCGGGGCAGTCGGCTGCGGCGATTGCTTCTTGTGGTGCTCGGTCATCTTCGTCATGTGCTCGCGTGCCGCCGAGCGCTCGGCGTCGGTCGGCGAACGGCCGTAGAGCAGCGCGTAAGCCGCGTCGAGTTTGGCGTCGAATTGTTTGTGCTCCTTGCCGAGGCGGGCCGCGAGCGCCAACGCTCGATCGTGGGCCGACTGGCCGTTGAAGAGCGCGAACACTTGCGGGGTGACCGTCGTCGCATCGCGCCGCTCGCACGAAAGATCGCTCGTCGGGCGGTTGAACACCTCGAGCATCGGGTCACCCAGCGTGCGGCATTGAAACGCATACAGCGTCCGGCGATGACGCTCGGCGGGCGTTTGCGACGGCTGATAGACCGGCGCGACTGAGCCCATGATGTGCCGCGGCTGCAAGGCCGTTTCCCAATTGATCTCCGGAAACACGGGAGGGCCGCCGACCGTCGCGTTCAGCTCGCCCGTCGCTAGGAGCATCGTGTCGCGCAGTTCCTCGGCCGACAAACGTCGCGCGGGGAAGTACGCCAGCAACTCGTTCTTGGCGTCGAGTTCGTTCACCTTCGCAAACTGCGGATGGCTGCTCGCCTGTCGATACGCGGCCGACGTCATGATCAGCCGATGCAGCTTCTTCACCGACCAATCGTGCTCCATGAACCACACCGCCAAGTAATCGAGCAGCTCCGGATGCGTCGGCTTCGAGCCCATCCTGCCGAAATTGTTCGGCGTGGCGACGAGCCCTCGCCCGAAGTGCATCTGCCAAATCCGGTTCACCATCACCCGCGCGGTCAGCGGATTCTGCTCGCTCGCAATCCACCGGGCCAGCGCCAGCCGGCGACCGTTCATCACCTGCGGCACCGTGTTCCAGGCCGTCGCTTGATGCACGTCGCTCGATTGGAAGCAAGCGCTCAATACGCCGGGCGTCACGCGATCGCCGGGCGACGCCAACGAGCCCCCCGCGAGAATGAACACCGGCTGGGCGACATTTGCCGTAAACGTGGCCGGCACTTTCTTTCCCGCAGTCGTCTCCTGCGATTGCTTCGCCGCCCCCTTTTTCACTCCCTGCTGCTTCATACCCGTATTTTGCGGCCGACCGGTTTGCATGTCGAAGAGCACGTTCGGTCCGTCGTATACCGTGAGCGCTTCAGGCGTGTAACGGCGCATCTCCAACTTAAAGTACGCTTCGCGCTTTTGATTGACCTTGAATAGGCTCATCTCTTGCGGACTCAAACCATAGAAGCGTTGCGGCGGCCGTTTGCTCGGCGGCGCATCGTCGAGCGAGGCATATCCGTTTTCTTTTAGCCAAGCGGCGACTGCCGCATCGCTCTTGGCTTTAAACTCCGCCAACTTGGCTTGCGCATCCGCCAGCCGTGCCTCGGTCTGCGGCTTCGTGTGCTCCAGCGACTTCACATTCTCCCCGGCCAAAAACGGCACCGGCCGATCGATAAATTGCGTCGGCGCGAAACAGGCCTGAATGCGGTAGTAGTCGCGCGTCGGGATCGGGTCGAACTTGTGATCGTGGCACCGCGCGCAGCGCAGCCCTTGCCCGAGAAACGTCACGCCGACGGAGTTGGTCACATCGTCGAGAAACGCCTGCCGCGTTTCGGCGGCCACGCTCATGCCCGTATGTTCCCAAGGGCCCATCCGCAAGAAGCCGACGGCGATCTGCAACTCCGGATCGTCGACATCGAGCTCGTCGCCCGCGATCTGCTCCAGCACGAACCGGTCGTACGGCTTATCGGCGTTGAAGCTGCGGACCACGTAGTCGCGATACCGCCACGCGTGCGGCCGTTCGTAGTCGTTCGAAAAGCCGCTCGTGTCGGCGTAGCGCGCGACGTCGAGCCAGTGCCGCGCCATTTGTTCGCCATAGTGCGGCGAGGCGAGCAGACGGTCGATGGCTTCGTTGTACGCCGCTCGCTCTTTCTCCCCCTCTCCTTGTCTCCTCGTCTCTCCTTCTTTCGCCGCAGACTGGGAGACGAACGCCGCCACCTCGCTCGGCGTCGGCGGCAGGCCGGTCAAGTCGAACGAGGCCCGGCGCAGCCATTCGCCGGGCGGCGCGGGAGGAGCGGGCTCCAGCTCTTTCGCGGCCAGCTTCTCGCGGAGAAATGCATCGATCGGGTGGAGCTGTTTCCCGGCGGCATCGGTGCGCTTGGGAACCGCGTAGCGCTGCACCGGCAGAAAGGCCCACACGTCGGCAGCCTCGTATTTGCGGGTGGTCCAGCTCGGCGACAAGCCGCCGCTCGTCGGCAGCATCACGCCGTCGGAAGCGTGCGACAAGTCCCAAGCCGACGGTGCGGCAACCACGGCGGCCGCCGCAGGCGCGCTCTCGACCCACGGGGCGCCGGCCGCGATCCACGCGCGGAGCGCGTCGATCTCGTCTTTCGCCAGCGCCTCGTTCTCATCCGGCGGCATTGCCAAGTCAGGGTCTTCGCGCGTCGCCACGATGTAGAGCAAGCTCTCTTCCGGCTTGCGGGGCACCAACGTCTTGCGCTCGCCCATGCCGCCGCGCAAAAGCGCGGCGCGGCTCGTGACGTCCAGCCCTCCTTCTTGCAAGTCGGCCGCTCCATGGCATTGCGCACATTTATCGCGCAAGAGGGGACCGACGGTCCTTGTGAACAGCTCTTCACCGGCCGTGGGCACTTTCGCGGCCGCGGCCGACGGCGGCTGTTCCTTCGCCGGTTCTTCGGCGTCCGCCAACGTCCACACGCCGACAAGCAACTGCACCGCGGCGGCGCCCACAATTTGCAACTTGCAATTTGCAATTCTCATTTTGCAATCTCAGTCTCAAGGAGAAGACGCGTTCTGCTACGCATCGCGGCTAACCAACGTCTTGAACAGTTCCACAAGCGTTACACGATATTTGCCTCGAGCGCCGCGAGCGCCGCCGCGCGGTCGCGCTTGCGCACGGCGTCGACAATGCGTTTATGCTCGCGGTACGAATCCAAGAGCGACTTATGACGCGTGTACCGCAGCCGCATCCGCACGATCACCTGCAGCCACATCGCCGTGAGATCGGCGTCGCCGACGCGCTCGACGATCCAGCGGTGCAGCGCCAAATCGCGCTCGACCACTTCCTTCATGTCGCCCCGTTCGCACGCCGTCTTGAAGCGGGCCAGCACTTCGTCGAGGCTGCGCTGGTCTTCCGCCGTAATTCGATCGAAGATCGTCTCCAGCGCGAAGCGTTCGATCCGCCGGCGCGTTTCGACCACGAGCGGTTGAATCGCCAAGCTCGGCCCGCCGCAAACGCGGACCCCTCGGTTCGGCTCGGCGCTGAGCAAACCTTCTTGCGTCAGCTGGAGCAGGGCATCGCGGATCGGGCCTCGGCTCACGCCGAACCGGGCCGCCAGTTTCTGCTCGCGCAACGATTCCCCTTCGGCGATCTCGCCCGAGAGCACTTCGTTGCGGAGTTGCTCGACGATCTGCTCGCGAATGGTGCGATAGACGACGGGGGACGACATGAGGACCTCGCGAAAGAAAGAATCCGGCAGTGCCGCCACAGTATCTTGGCCGATTGTAGATTGTCAACAATTTACAATCGACTTATGTTTCGGCTCGCGAAACACCGTATAATCGCCGCGCCCCGCCGGTCGTCGCGTCCCGCCCCCTTCGCTTAGGTCGTCGCTATGCCGAGCCCGCCGCTGCTCTTCGCCGGCAATGTCGTGCTGCCCGACCACCTGTTGCAACGCGGCGCCGTGCTCGTGCGCGAGGAACGCATTGCCGCCGTCGATCGCCGCTCGGCCTTCGCCACCGTCGACGACGCGACGCCGACCGTCGTCGATGCGGGCGACGGCTTCATCGTCCCCGGGTTCATCGACATTCATGTCCACGGCGGCCTCGGCGCCGACTTCATGGACGGCACCCCGGAAAGCTACGCCACCGCGTTGCGCGCCCACGCCCGCCACGGCACGACGAGCCTGACGCCGACGACGACCGTGGCGCGGCATGAACAGATCATCGAAGTGCTGCGACTGACGCGCGACTTCATGAAGGGGTCAGAGCGAGCCGGGAGCGTGAGCGACCGGAGTCTTACTTCCCCACTCGCCACTCACCACTCGCCACTTCTTCCTCGCGTGTTGGGTGCCCACTTCTACGGCCCGTACTTCCGCTACGAGGCCCGCGGCGCGCATCCGGGCGGGGCGATTCGGCCGCCGATCGAGCGCGAGTACGCCGAGTATCTCGACTACGCCGATGCGCTGGCCACGGCGACCGTGGCGCCGGAGCTGCCGGGCGCGCCAGAGTTCGCCGAGGCGTGCGTGCGGCGCGGCGTGCGCTTGAATGCCGGTCACTCCTGGTGCACCTTCGAGCAGATGCGCGACGCCGTGGCGTGGGGCGTGCGGCACGTCGACCACTTGTACTGCGCGATGAGCGACAAGACCCGACTCAGGCAGTTTCAAACCTACCCGATGCAGGGCGGACTGCTCGAAGCGACGCTCTACTTCGACGAGCTCACGACCGAAGTGATCGCCGACGGCAAGCATCTCTCGGCCGATCTGTTGCAACTGGCGCTGAAGATCAAAGGGCCCGACCGGCTGGCGCTGGTGACCGATTGCAATCGGGCCCTCGACATGCCCGAGGGAGAATACATGATCGGCCCGTTGGACGGCGGCGAGCCGCTCATTCATCGCGACGGAGTGGGCCTGATGCCCGACGGCAAGGCGCTCGCTTCGAGCGTGCGCGGCATGGACCACATGATCCGCACGTTTCTCGAACTGACCGGCCGGCCGCTGTGGGAAGTCGTGCGGATGGCGAGCCTAACGCCGGCCCGGATCGTCGGACAGGATCACCAGCTCGGCAGCCTCACCCCCGGCAAACGAGCCGACCTTGTCGTGCTCGACCAAGACTTACAAGTGCAACGCGTGTTTATCGACGGACGGGAATTTGTTTTATGAGCGATCTATCGACGTCACGAACAACTCCTCTCCCACTGGGAGAGGATGCCCGCAGGGCAGGTGAGGGTCGCGCGGCACTGAGCTGGATCGTCGAACGTTGTGAGACGTTACCCCTCATCCGCCCGGCGGGCACCTTCTCCAGCAAGGGGAGAAGGGTTTCTGCTTGCGCCTTCATGTGCATCGCGACACTCTGCGCTCCCGCATCCGCCAAGGAAACGCTGGTCAAAGACGTCGCCGAGTTCGACGCCGCCGTGAAGGCTGCTAAAGCGGGAGACGAAATTGTGATGGCCGACGGCGAGTGGCGCGATGTCGATCTTCATATGCGCGGCCACAAGGCAGGAGGTTGGTTCATCACTCTACGCGCGCAAACACCCGGCAAGGTCGTGCTCACCGGGACGAGTCGTCTGCGGATCAGCGGGTACAGCGCGACGGTCCGCGGCTTGCTATGGAAAGATTCGGCCGCCGTCGACGACGTGATTTCGTTTCGTTTCGACTCGAAGAATCTCGCGCACAAGTGCCATCTCGAAGACTGTGCCATTCTCGGCGATATGCCGGGCAGGGAGCGCAAGTGGATTTCGCTATACGGAACCGATAACTATGTAATGAACTGCCGCTTTGAGGGAAAACGTAGCGGCGGCACGTTACTCGTAGTTTGGCTCGACGACGAACCGGGCTCCCAGGGCGGACACTATATCTCGGAGAACTTCTTCGGCGCGCGCGAGCGACTCGGTAAAAACGGCGGGGAAATCATTCGCGTCGGCGACAGTAAGACATCGCTCGTTACCGCGAACTGCACGTGTACGGACAACTACTTTTATCGCTGTAGCGGCGAGGCCGAGATCATCTCCAACAAGTCGTGCGGAAACAGCTACGGCGGAAACATGTTCGTCGGCTGCGGCGGGGCACTGACGTTGCGACACGGCAACCGCTGCTCGGTCTACGCCAACTACTTCTTCGGCGACGGACAAAAAGAAATCGGCGGCGTGCGCGTGATCGGCGAGAATCACAGCGTGTTTATAAATGTCTTTTACGGGCTGACCGGCGACGATACGCGGGCGGCGCTCTCGTTGATGAACGGGCTCGTCGATTCGCCGGCGAACGGCTACTTTCAAGTTCGCGGCGCGCAGATTCGCCACAACGACTTCATCGACTGCAAGGAATCGATCGTTATCGGCAACGCCGACGAAGATCAGAAACAACAGACGTTGCCGCCGCTCGATTGCAACTTCGTCGGGAATCGGGTCGCGGCCGGCGACCGACCGGTGCTTGTCGTGCGAACGGAACCCTTGAATCTCACCGGAGAAAAAAATCGGTACGCAGCGAACTCCTTGGGCTTCACCGGCGCCCCCGGCTGGACGCCTATCGCGCGCGACGAACTTACTTCTGAACAAGTCCTAGCGGCAACAAAACATCGCAAGCCGCTACTGCCTTCGGAGACCGGCCCGGAATGGATGCGGCCGGGGGATGAGTTTCTACCGGAAGTTTTGAAGCCGGCGAAAAAGTGACGAACGCGGTTCATACGCCGAATGCTCCCGGAGGCAAGCTCCGGGGCTAAATGGGTTGCAGTTGCAACCCTGAACTGAGAACCCTCAACCCCGAACCATCTCCATGCAACGCATAGATCGCGACGCTGCTCGCAAATACGCTTTCGATTGGCAAGACGAGGCGCTCCTGCACGTAGCGCCGAACGAAACGTTTGAAATCGAAACGTTCGACGCCAGCACCGGCTATTTCAAAACAGCCGACGATCACGCGATTCCGGCCAAACGGCCCGGCTTCGATCAGTCGCCGCCGCTGGCCAACCCCATCGGCGGGCCGGTCTTTGTGCACGGGGCGAAGAAGGGAGACACGCTCGTCGTCGAGATCGAATCGATCACGGTCGACGATTATTCCTGGTGCGCGTTGGGCCCGCGTCGCGGTCCTTTGGGCGAGAGCACGCGCTATCCGGAGCTGTCGCAACAATACACCACGCGCATTTTCCATCACACGCCGGGCCCGAGCGGCACGACGACCGACGGCACGCTGCACTTCGGCCGGCAATTGCATTGGCCGATCACGCCGTTCGTCGGCACGTTGGGGTGCGCGCCGGAGCGCGAAGTCGCCACGAGTCTCGATGGCCAGGGCGACTGGGGCGGCAATCTCGATATCCGCGACTTCGCGCCGGGCAATCGCATTTACTTGCCCGTCTACCACAAAGGGGCGCTGTTCTATCTCGGCGACGTGCACGCCTCGCAAGGAGACACGGAGTTCACCGGCACTGCGGCCGAAACGAAATCGACCGTGCGGCTCAAGCTCGACGTCATCCCCGACCAACGCGTGCCGGGCGTGCGCATCGAAAAGCCCGACGCAATCATCACGGTCCACGCCGATCGGCCGCTGGAAAACGCCGTCGAGCGCGCCACGGTGCAGCTCATCGACTGGCTCGTCGCCGACTACGGCTTCTCGGCCACCGACGCGTACTGCCTCGTGAGCGTCTGCCCCGAATTTAGAATCAACGTCTACCAAATGTGCCGCATCGGCAAGCTCAGCTACGTGGCCGGCGCGGAGCTACCGAAGAAGTATCTCAAGCCCATGTCCGCATGAGCGGAATGACCAATGGGCCAAGCACCAAATTCCAAACAAATGCGAAGCCCCAATGTGCGAATGACGGAATCACAAGACGGCGCCAATTGAACGTCTCTTCTCAAGCGCTTCCAGAGAGTAAACATGAAGCGATTCGTTTTAGTCATCGCAATTTGCATTACTACAGCACTGATTCTTGTTGGCGCGCAACGACACTATCAGTTTGGCCGATTTTCTTTTGTAAATTTTCAGCGGCTTCACTTCGGCATGACTCAACAGGAAGTCGAAGCGCTCTTGGGAAACCCGAGCACCACAGAAGCAAAATGGCCGGACGGAACTCAAGAACATGTGTGGGTTCACCGCTACGACTATTGGATCGGATGGGAACTACTGGAAATTCGTGTGCGGTTTAACGAGGGAAGAGTGGTTGAGGCGCGCTACCATGAACCGCCATTCGTATGGTGAAGTCGAGCTTCGCGGCCCGCGCGGGGCTGCCGAAGTAATGATCGATGAAAGAGATTTCGATACCCGCTGCGGAGCAGTTTGATCATTTGAGTTTGTTTGGAATTTGGTGCTTGGTCCTTGGAATTTAAGCGAGTTTCCGCAAGCTTTGACTAACATTTGACAAGTCGCTCATGGTCCGCTAGCATACCGCCCCATGTAGTACTGGTGGCCGAGGACACAAGATGTTGTGGCTCGGCAAACAGGGAACCCGGTGCGATTCCGGGACGGCCCCGCCGCTGTATGCGAACGTCGATCGTGTTGTTTTCTACCGCCATTGCTTAGCCGCCGCGGCCACGCGGCGCCCTGAGTGAGAAGGCTGCGACACGATAAGTTCGCGAGTCAGAAGACCTACCAGTACCGGACCTAGCCGAACGTTTTGCGAGGGCGAAACGCTCGACTCCGCAGCGGACCGCGCGACATTGAAGTCGCTAGGGCCGGGCGGTCACCGTTCTTCTTTTCATCGCCGAAGCGCACGGATTGCGTCTGTTGTTGCGCCCTTAACTTAGCTCTGTAGGGAACGCCCTCCGTGGCGTTCCGTTCGCGTCGATGGTTGATCAGCGGAACGCCACAGAGGGCGTTCCCTACAGTCTTTGATTCGACAGGACCATGTTGACGGGCATCCCGCGGCCGGCCGGTCTCTGCGCGCACGCATGGAGGTACACTTGTCGACCACGCTTCTTTCCCCGCGCGATTTGGACAATTCTCAAAACGATCTGCCGTCGGACGATGCCGCTTTGCGCGTCATTCGTCGCAACGGCCGGCTCGCCTCGTTCGACGCTCAAAAGATTTCGCTCGCCATGACCAAGGCATTCTTCGCCGTCGAAGGAAGCGCTTCGGAACATTCGGCCCGGATTCGCGAAACGGTCGAACGTCTCACGCGGCAAGTGGTCGACGCGCTCGAGCGCCGCCCGCAGCCCGCCACGATTCACATCGAAGACATTCAAGATCAGGTCGAGCTCGCGCTGATGCGGGCCGGCGAACATAAGACGGCGCGCGCTTACGTGCTCTACCGCGAGCAGCGGTCGCAACAACGTTCGAGCGATCCCGCGCTGCCGGCCTTTCCGATTTTGGAAGTTACCACGGCCGACGGTTCGCGACGCTCGCTCGATTGGAATCGGTTGCAGACCGTCGTGCGGGAAGCATGCCGCAACCTCGTCGACGTGCAGCCGGAGAGCGTGTTGCACGAGCTCGGGCGCACGCTCTACGACGGCGTACCGGAAGCCGACGTTGCGCGAGCCTTGGTCATGGCGGCACGGACGCATGTGGAGCGCGAGCCGAACTATTCGTTCGTCGCGGCTCGTTTGCTGCTCGACGGGTTGCGACACGAAGCGCTGACGGTGCTCGACGTCGCGAAGACCGAAGCGACCTTCGATGAAATGACGGAGCTGTATCCCGACTACTTCGCGGCCTACATCCGCTACGGCATCGAGCGCGAGTTGCTCGACCCGCGCTTGGCGGAGTTCGACCTGGAGCAACTCGGCAGGGCCCTCGACGCGGTCGGCGACCTGCGGTTTACGTACCTCGGCCTGCAGACGCTCTACGACCGGTATTTCCTGCATGCGGACGATCGGCGGTTTGAATTGCCGCAGGCGTTTTACATGCGCGTGGCGATGGGCTTGGCCATCGGCGAAATCGATCGGGAACGGCATGCGATCGAGTTCTACAAGTTGCTCAGCAGCATGCGGTTCATGAGCAGCACGCCGACGCTCTTCAACGCCGGCACGCTCCGCCCGCAACTTTCGAGCTGCTATCTGACGACGGTGCCGGACCGGCTCGACGGCATCTACTCGGCGCTGCGCGACAACGCGCTTCTCTCGAAGTACGCCGGCGGCTTGGGGAACGATTGGACGCGCGTCCGGGCCATGGGAGCCCACATCAAGGGAACGAACGGCAAGAGCCAAGGGATCGTGCCGTTTTTGAAGGTGGCCAACGATACGGCCGTGGCCGTGAACCAAGGAGGCAAGCGCAAGGGGGCCGTTTGCGGTTACTTGGAAACTTGGCATCTCGACATCGAAGAGTTTTTGGACCTCCGCAAGAACACGGGGGACGATCGCCGGCGAACGCACGACATGCACACGGCGAATTGGATTCCCGATTTGTTTCTGGAGCGCGTGGAAGCCGATGCCGAGTGGACATTGTTTTCGCCGGACGAAGCGCCGGAGTTGCATGATCTCTACGGGCAAGAGTTCCGCACGAAGTATGAAGCGTACGAAGCGAAGGCGGCCCGGGGCGAGATGAAGGTGCACAAGCGCGTGCAGGCGCTCGGGCTCTGGCGGAAGATGCTGACGATGCTTTTTGAAACAGGGCATCCTTGGATCACCTTCAAGGACGCCTGCAACATTCGCTCGCCGCAGCGGCATGTCGGCGTCGTGCATAGCAGCAACTTGTGCACGGAGATCACGCTCAACACGTCGGACGATGAGATTGCCGTTTGCAATCTGGGCAGCGTGAACTTGGCCGAACACGTGATCAACGGGCAGTTTGATAACGGCTTGCTCCGTACGACGGTGACGACCGCGATGCGGATGCTCGATAACGTGATCGACATCAACTATTACGGCGTGCCGCAGGCGCGACGCTCGAACCTGCGGCATCGTCCGGTCGGCCTGGGAATCATGGGCTTTCAGGACCTGCTCTATAAGCTGCGGCTGCCGTACGCGTCGAACAAAGCGGTCGAAATCGCGGATCGGACTTCGGAAGCGGTCGGCTATTTCGCGATTCAGGCCTCGACGGAGCTGGCCGCCGAACGCGGGCGCTATCCGACGTTTCAGGGAAGCCTGTGGAGCAAGGGGATTCTGCCGCTCGACAGCTTGCTCGAGCTCGACGCCGTGCGGACGAAGCGGGTCGACGTGCCGCGGAACTCTTCATTCGACTGGAACGCGCTCCGCGAACGCGTACAGACGATCGGCATGCGCAACTCGAACTGCTTAGCGATCGCGCCGACCGCGACGATCTCCAACATCTGCGGCGTCGGGCAATCGATCGAGCCGACTTACCAGAACCTGTTTGTGAAGTCGAACCTGTCGGGGGAGTTCACGGTGATCAACCCGTACTTGGTCGACGACTTGAAGCAGCGCGGGCTGTGGGACGAGACCATGGTGAACGACCTGAAGTATTTCGACGGGAGCGTGCAGCAAGTCGAACGGATTCCCGACGACCTGAAGCAACTCTATCGCACGGCCTTCGAGATTGAACCGCAGTGGCTGATTGCGGCGGCTGCGCGGCGTCAGAAGTGGATCGACCAATCGCAATCGCTGAACCTGTACATCGCCGAACCAAGCGGCCGGCAGCTGAGCGAAATGTACCTAGCGGCTTGGAACCAAGGGCTGAAGACGACGTACTACCTGCGCAGCCGCGGGGCGGGGGGCATCGAGAAGTCGACCCTCGACGTCAACGGCCGGGGCATTCAGCCGCGCTGGATGAAATCGCGCAGCGCTTCGGCCGACGTGGTGGTGAACCGCGGCGCCGTGGAAGAAGCGGTCGTCGAAGGCGCGGCCTGCCCGACGGACGGTTCGTGCGAAGCGTGTCAGTAGTCCGCAACACCTCTCCCACCGGGAGAGGTCGACGCGACGCAAGTCGCGGCGGGTGAGGGTGACGCGGCAGGAAGTTGGATGATCCAACGTCATGCAACGTCACCCTCATCCGGCCTTACGGCCACCTTCTCCCAGTGGGAGAAGGGTTCATAACACTCAACTCATAACTCCGAGACTCCTCATGTCTTTTGTCGCTGAAACTTCGCTGGAAGCTTTGTCTCCGTCGGTCGGACAGCCGGAGAAGCGGTTGCTCAACGCCGATCTCGTGGCCGTCAACCAGTTGATGCCGCTCAAGTATCATTGGGCCTGGGAGCACTACTTGAATGGCTGTCGCAATCACTGGCTGCCGCAAGAGGTACCGATGGATCGCGATATCGCCCTTTGGAAGAAGCCCGACGGTTTGTCGCCCGACGAGCGGACGATCGTCTTGCGCAACCTGGGCTTCTTCAGCACGGCCGAAAGTTTGGTCGGCAACAATTTGGTGCTCGGCGTCTTTAAGCACGTGACCAATCCGGAATGCCGGCAGTATCTCTTGCGGCAGGCCTTTGAAGAGGCAATCCACACGCACGCGTTCCATTACATCGTCGAGAGCCTGGGCCTCGACGGGCATGAAGTGTTTTCGATGCATCGCACGGTGAACACGATTCACGACAAAGACGGTTTCACGATGCGGCTCACCGAAGCCCTGATGGATCCCGACTTCCGCACCGATACGTTCGCGGGCAAACAAAAGTTCGTCGAGAACTTGGTCGGCTACTACGTGATCATGGAAGGCATCTTCTTCTATTCCGGTTTCGCGATGATGCTCGGCTTCCATCGGCAGAACCGGATGACCGGCGTCGGCGAACAGTTCCAATACATCTTGCGCGACGAGAGCACGCACCTGAACTTCGGCGTCGACCTGATCAACGGAATCCTTGCCGAGAATCCGGAGATTTGGACGCCGGAACTGCGCGAGCGGATCGTCGGGCTGGTCGACGAAGCGGTGGAGCGCGAGATCGCCTACGCCGAAGATTGCTTGCCGCGCGGCGTGCTCGGCCTGAACGCCGATCACTTCCGCGATTACGTGCGGCACGTGGCCGACCGGCGGCTGGAACGTATCGGACTTTCGGCTCGCTACAACGCCCCGAACCCGTTCCCGTGGATGAGTGAGACGATCGACTTGAAGAAGGAGAAGAACTTCTTCGAGACCCGGGTAACGGAGTATCAGAGCGGCGGGGCACTGAGCTGGGACTGAGGACGGCGCGTGCTGTAGGGAACGTCCGCCGTGGCGTTCCGTTCGGCGAAAATTCCGAGCACCAAGCACCAAATTCCAAACAAGGACCAATGACCGAAATTCCAATGTGCGCTGTGGCGCGATCGGGTCATTCGGTCGTTTATATTTGTTTGGAATTTGGTGCTTGGTCATTGATCATTCCGCAGACACGTCGGCCTGACGGCTCGACGCTCGCCCCAGATGGAACGCCACGGAGGGCGTTCCCTACAGAAAACATGCGGCACATATCGGCGTTCCCGCAAATGCTTGCGTGGGGGCGGCGCGGCGGCTTAAAGTAGCGCCGGCCGCACCTATTCACGCTCGTCGCCCCCTGGGAGTTTGCCCGTTATGCGTCGCCTTGCCTTGTCGATTGTGTTCGCCTGCGCGCTCGTGGCGCCGGCCGCTGCTGCGGAAGATGCCAAGCGGCCGAACATCTTGTTTATCTACGCCGACGATCAGTCGTATAAGACGATCAGCTGCTACGGCAGTTCGCCGGAGTGGGTGAAGACGCCGAATATCGATCGGCTCGCCTCGCGCGGCGTGCGATTCGAGCGATCGTATCTCGGCGCATGGTGCATGCCGTCGCGGGCCTCGCTGCTCACCGGCAAGCTGCAACACGCCGTGCAGTCGATGACCATGGAAGGGCAGTACCCCGGCAGCAAGTACGATCCGGCCCAATGCCCTTTCATTCCCGCCGAGTTTCGCAAGGCCGGCTACCACACGGCACAGATCGGCAAGTGGCACACCGGCACCGACACCGGCTTCGGCCGCGATTGGGATTATCAGATCGTTTGGAATCGGCCCGGCCATCCGGAGAACGCGGGCAACTACTACGTGAACCAGACGCTCACGTTCAACGGCGTCGACAAGGAAGTGAAAGGCTACTCGACCGACAACTACACGAAGTGGGCCGAAGAGTATATCAAGGGAGAGAATCGCGACCCGAACAAACCTTGGTACCTCTGGCTCTGCTACGGCGCCGTGCATGGGCCGACGACGCCCGCCCCGCGGCACAAAGGTGCGCTGAAGGGGAACCAAGCGCCGGTGCCTGCGGATATCGTCGGTCCTTGGCCGGAGAAACCGAAGTATTTGGCGAAGACCGCCTCGTGGATGATCGGCCCCGACGGTCGGCCCGCACAGATGAAGAAAGCGAAGAAGGCCGGTAATTTCGACTCGGCTGAAGCCGGCAAAGCGTACGACGCCTGGATTCAGCAAGTGAATGAGTGCAACATGGCGCTCGATGAAGGGGTCGGCCGGGTGCTCAAGGCGCTGGAAGAGTCGGGCCAATTGGCGAACACGCTCGTTGTTTACACCGCCGACCAGGGCTACGGCCTCGGCGAGCACGGGTTCAATCAGAAGGTGGCGCCGTACGACGCCACGGTTTCGTCGCCGATGATCATCAGCCGGCCGGGCGTCATTCCGGAAGGGGCGGTCTGCAAACATCCGATCAACGCGCCGGACTTGGTCGATCTATTTTGCCGCGAAGCAAGCGTGACGGTGCCTTGGAAGACGCACGGCCGGGACATTCGCCCGCTCTTGAAAGATCCGACGTCCGAGAAATGGGTCTCGCCGACTTTAATGACGCACACGGCGCGGAGTTACGGCGCGGAGACCGACGTGATTCCGACCGACGAGCGCCTCACGGCGGCGAGCGAGGTACCGTGGTACGCGCTCCTGCGACAAGGAAAGTACAAATACATTCGCAACTTCGTGAAAGAAGAGACCGAAGAACTGTACGACCTCGAGGCCGATCCGGAAGAATTGCACAACCTCGCCGGCGATCCGGTGCAAGCCGACCGCCTGCGGACGCTGCGCGCAGCGGCGATCGAAGAACTGAAGCGGACGGATGCGAAGTTCGCGGACAAGCTGCCGGTGACCAAGGCGGAGCAAGCCGCCAAGCGCGCGAAGCGAGCCGGGAGCGTTAGCGACCGGAGTCCAACAAAGTTTCGACTCGTAGCGGATACTAAAGAATCGAAAGACGAGAAGAAACCGACCGTCGGATTAGCAGCTCCAGGCGTATTCAATGGACTTGATGTTCCCCATTCGCTCGATATCTACTGGATCGACGTCGAAGGGGGCGCGGCCACGCTGATTGTCACGCCGGTCGGCGAGTCGGTGCTGATCGATTCCGGCAATCCCGGCCGGCGCGATCCCGACCGCATCTTCGCGGTCGCCACGAAGGAGGCCGGGCTCAAAAAGATCGACCATTTGATCACGACGCACTATCATCGCGACCACTTTGGCGGGGCGGCGCAACTTGCCGGATCGCTCCCCATCGGCACGGTGTGGGACAACGCGACCTGGGACGAGCAGCGCGAAAAGCCGGACGCCGAGTATACGGCCTTCAAGACAGATGCACGCAAACAGATTTCTCCCGGTAATTATTTGCCGCTTGAGGAATCGCTCGGCCCCAAGCTCTCGCTACAATGCCTCGCCGCGCGGCAGAAATTCATCGACGAAGGGGGCCCGGCGCACGAGTGCTGCGCCAAGAACGATGCGGCCCCGGTCGACAACACCGACAACGCCAACAGCATCGTCACGCTCTTAAAGTTCGGCGACTTCGATTTCCTCGATACGGGCGACCTCACGCGCAATCGAGAGTTCGACTTGGTCTGCCCGAAGAACCGCGTCGGCACCGTCGACGTGTTCCAAGCTTCGCATCACGGGCTCGACGTCAGCAACCACCCGGCGCTCGTTCGTTCCATCGAGCCGCATGTGGCGATCGTCAACAATGGCGTCACCAAGGGAAACATGCCGCTGATGTTTGCGACGCTGCAGGAAACGCCGTCGATCAAGGCGGTGTACCAGATGCACAAGACGTTGCGCGAAGACGGCACGAGCCACAACGTGCCGGACGAGTTTATCGCCAACCACGACAAGGAATGCCAAGGGAGTTTCATCAAGCTCAGCGTGGCGGCCGACGGCAAGAGCTACACGATCACGGTGCCGTCGACGAAGCACAGCAAGACGTACGCGTGTAAGTGACGCGCTAGTTAGCCCCCGGTCGGCGACCGGGGGCGGCCCGCCGTCGCCGACGGCGGGCTAAATAGCAGAATCAAGCTAGAATCACCTACCGAGCGCTCGTCGCGCCGCCCGCCGCGGCGAGCGCCGCCGCGTTCTGCTCGAAGTACGCATTCTTGCCGCCGGCGAGCAGGGCTTCCGGCGTCACCGTCGCGAACAAATGCATCAGTCGGGCGACGATGCCTGTCCAGCCGGTTTGATGGCTCGCTCCCAGGCCCGCGCCGTTGTCGCCGTGGAAGTATTCGTAGAACGATACGTAGTCGCGCCACTCCGGATCGGTCTGAAACTTCTCGCTGCCGCCATATACGGGACGTCGGCCGGCTTCGTCTTTGAGGAAGATGCTCGCCAATCGGCGGCTGATTTCTTCCGCCACTTGAAATAAGGTCATAAACGTCCCGGAGCCGGTCGGGCACTCGACCTTAAATTCGTCGCCGTAGTAGGAATAGTATTGCAAGAGAGCGCGGACAATCAGAGCGTTGACCGGCATCCAAATCGGCCCGCGCCAATTGGAGTTGCCGCCGAACATGCCAGTGTCGGATTCGGCCGGGAGATACGAAACGCGATACTCCTGCCCGCCGGCTTCGATCGAATAGGGATGCTCGGCATGGTAGCGCGAGAGGGAACGAATGCCGTGGTCGCCGAGGAATTCGTTTTCATCGAGCATCTTCGCCAGCACGCGGCGCAGCCGTGTTTCATCGAGAATCGCCCCAAGGAGTCGGCCGTTGCGGCCCGGCTTCATGGGATTGTGAATCGCGCTACAGAGTTCCGGGCGCGTGTTGATAAAGCGGTGGAAGCGATCGCGATATTCCTGATTCCTGGCCAGATGTTGGCCGTCGAAGCAGGTCGTGGCACATAGCGGCAACAGCCCGACCATGGAGCGCACCTTGAGCCGTTGCGCACTGCCGTCGGGGAGCCGAAGCACGTCGTAGAAGAAGCCGTCTTCCTCGTCCCACATGCCTCCTTCGCCGCCGAGATGCGACATCGACGAGGCGATCCAGAGAAAGTGCTCGGCGAACTTCAAAGCCATGTCGATGTACTCGGGATCGCTGCTCACCAGTTCGGCGGAGATCTCGAGCATGTTCTGGCAATAGAGGGCCATCCAGGCGGTGCCGTCGGCTTGCTCCAAGTAGCCGCCGGTCGGCAGCGGCGCGCTCCGATCAAACACGCCGATGTTGTCGAGGCCCAGGAAGCCCCCTTCGAAGACGTTGCGGCCCGCGCGGTCTTTCCGATTCACCCACCAGGTGAAATTGAGCAGCAGCTTTTGAAAGCAGCTCTTGAGCCACTCTTCGTCTCCCTTGCTTTTCAGACCTTTGTCCAAGCGGTAGGTGAAGATGGTCGACCAAGCATGTACCGGCGGATTGACGTCGCCGAAGTTCCATTCATAGGCGGGAATCTGGCCGTTGGGATGCATGTAGCGCTCGCGCAGCATCATCTTCAATTGCTGCTTGCCGAAGTCGGGGTCGACGAGCGTGAGCGACAACACGTGAAACGCCAAATCCCACACGGCATACCAGGGATACTCCCACTTGTCCGGCATCGAAATCACGTCGCCGTTGAACATGTGATGCCAATGTTCGTTGCGCGGCGCTTGCTTCCGGGTCGGTTTGAAGGGATCGCTGCCGCGCTCTTCGAGCCATTGGTCCACGTCGTAGTGGTAGTACTGTTTGCTCCAGAGCATGCCCGCCAAGGCCTGCCGCATCACATTGGCCTGATCCGCATCGAGCTTGCCGGGAATGAGCTCGGCATAGAACTCATCGGCCTCGCGCCGGCGCTGGGCGAAGGCTTCGTCGAACCGCTTGCCGCATGGGTCGCCGGCCTTGCCGTCGCCGTCAGCGAGGGCGGTATTCGTCAATCGCAGGCGAATCGTTTCGCTTTCCCCCGCAGCGACGCGCACGTGATAGTGCGGCGCCGCTTTCGTGCCGCATTGCGCCGGGTTCACGGCCGCCGTCTGCCCGTGCACCAGGTAGTTGTGGAAGCCGTCCTTCACATAGGGCGTGCGATTCGCTGCGCCGAACAGCCGCTCGGCGTTGGTTTCGTTCTCGGTGAAAAGCAGCGGCACGTCGCGATCGCAATAGAGGTAGCGCTCGCCGAGCGCGGTATCGCTTGCTTTCACAGCGTCGCGCTTGCCTGCCCCCGCGACTTGCCGCAGCGACGGGCGCGCGACGTCGTCGTGCCACGACCATTCGTTGCGAAACCAGAGCGTCGGCAGCACGTGCAACTCGGCTTGCTCCGGCCCCCGGTTGTGAATCGTAATTTGAATGAGCAGATCCTCGGGCGATTGCTTGGCGTATTCGACGAACACGTCGAAGTAGCGGTCGTCGTGGAAGATGCCCGTATCAAGTAGCTCGTACTCCATCTCATCGCGGGTACGCAGCTTGCTGGTGTTTACAAGATCGTCGTAGGGATAGGCCCCCTGCGGATACTTGTAGAGGTACTTCATGTACGAGTGGGTCGGCGTGCTGTCGAGGTAGAAGTAATACTCCTTCACATCCTCGCCGTGATTGCTCTCGCTATTGGTGAGCCCGAAGAGGCGCTCTTTGAGAATCGGGTCTTTGCCGTTCCAAAGCGCGAGGGCAAAACAGAGGCGCTGCTGATCGTCGGAGATGCCGGCCAGGCCGTCTTCCCCCCAGCGATAGGCGCGCGAACGGGCCTGATCGTGCGTGAAGTAGTTCCAGGCGTCCCCACCTTCGCTGTAGTCCTCGCGAACGGTGCCCCACTGACGCTCGCTGAGATACGGGCCCCATTTTTTCCAAGGAGCCAGCCCGTCGCGGCATTCTTCGAGACGCAGTTTTTCGGTGTTCATGGTTGCCGTCCTACTCGATGTCTTGGGCGCGCGATCGTGCCGCACAATATTGGAGCACTCGCCCGAGCGAAAGAAAAGCGGCGGCAGCGGGCAATAGGGGCGCGCCCGACGACGCTCATCCGTGCGTTTTTCGCCGCTCCCTTCCCGAGGTACCGCAGTATGAATGCGCTACTTCGGCGCCGGCTCGTGCGCCGGCAGCATTTGCGCCAGGCCGGCGGTCGCCCAGGCCGTGGCGGCCGTCGAAATAAACTGATTCTTGCCGTGGGGATCGCCGTTATCAAAGTACGGCTGCACCGGCTTCACGTGGCTTTCAAACAGCCACGAGCCGTCGGCATGTTGGGTTCGCAAGAGGTATGCGGCGGCACGTTCCAGTGCCGGGCCGCTCGCCCGATCACGTTCGTCCCGGCCGGTACGGCAGAGCATGAAGAGGGTCTGCCCGGTCGAATAGGCATCGCTCGCGCGCTCCAGAGTCTCGGCCCAACCGCCGTCGTCGCGCTGGGCCGCGAGGATTTCGGCGCGCACCGCACGGAGCGTCTCACCGTCGCCGCCGAGCACGTGCAGGCCCCATAGCCGCCAAAGCCGATCTTGCTGTGTTTCCAACGGCACGCTACTCAGCCACCGCTCCGCCGCCGCTCGCGCTTTTGCAAGTTGCGGCTTTTGCTCCGGCGTAGCATAGCGCTCCAGGCCGATCAGCACGAGCACGGTATCGCCGACCATCGAGGCTTGCATCGGCGCTCGGCGACACGAGGCGAGCCAGCGCCCGTCGTTGAGCTTCGTAAGATCCGACGGCTCCCGATCTTTCAACCGTGCCGAACCTTGGACTTTCAGCAGGTAAGTCACCATCGCCGTGGTCACGTCGTCGGCCGGCCGGTCGTCGAGGCTCAAGGCCCAGAGGCCGTAGCCCACGCTTGCGGCTCCTCCCGGCACGTGTACTCCTTCGTCCATATCGTCGGCGCGTCCGGCGAAATAGGCGTGGGCATGATCGGCCAGCGATTTGGCCCACGCCTTGTCGAGGGGAAAGCCGGCCCGCCGGCTCTCGCGGCAAGCGAGTAGGGGCAACGTGTGATGATGGCACGCGAAGCAAGTTTCATTCGCTTGCCAACTGGTGCCGGCCCGCCGCATGCGCTCGAGCCCGCGGCGCACGGCGGTTTCCGCAGCGACCACCGGCGGCTGCTCTGGAGAGGACGACGTCTTCGCCGGCGCCGACGGCTCCGCGGCCGCGGCCGAGCCCGGCACGGCGAGCCAGAGCATCGTCAAACAAATCGCCAACGCTTTCATGGTGTTACCGCTCCGCCAAGCTCTGTCGAGTGACGGCCTCATTCTAGCATCGCGATTTCCCCGAATGGTAAACTGGCCCACCGAACCTTTCCCTTGCCCGCTTCAGGAGCCGCGCCGGATGACCAGCGACGAACAAGCGATTCGCCAACTCGTGACGACGTGGATGGAAGCGACCAAGCGCGGCGACACGGCGACCGTGCTGAGCCTAATGACCGACGACGTGGTGTTCCTGATCGCCGGGCGAGAACCGATGTTCGGCAAAGCGGCATTCGCGGCAGCCCTGCCGCCGCCGGCTGCGCCTGATGTGCCCGCGCCGCAAATCGACGGCGAAAGCGAGATTCAGGAAATTCAAGTGCACGGCGACTGGGCGTTTCTCTGGAGCAAACTCCAAGTGACGGTCACCCCGCCGGGCAACGCTCCGCCTATCGTCCGCGCCGGTCACACGCTGACGATCTTTACCAAACAGAACGGCCAGTGGCTGCTGGCCCGAGACGCGAATATGTTGACGACTGGGGCGAAGAAGGCGAGCGTCGAGCCGTAAGGCCGATGTGTCCGGCCGAGAATTTCCTTGCGTGCAACTCGAGGGGGTTGGATGATGCTGGGGATTTCGCCGTTCGATTCACCTCCCGGAGGCAGCTCCGGGGCTAAATGCTTACACATTGATCCGGATACTTGAAATGAAAACGTCGTTTGCCCGATTCGTCGTCGCCACGTGTGCGTCGTTGGCGCTTGCCTTGGTGTTGTGCCCGACCTCGTTGCTCGCGCAGGCGGCGGCGCCTGCCAAGGAAGCCCCCGCCGCGAAGAAGGCTGCTCCTGCGAAGCCGACACCCGCCGAACAAGCCGCGCAGCGCGAGCAGTTCCTCAAGCGCATCGCCGACAAGGTCGATGTTCGGCTCGACGTGCCGTATGCGGGCAACGACAACCCGCGGCAACAGTTGGATATCTACCTGCCGAAGAACGCCGACACGAAGAAGCCGTTGCCTGTCGTGGTGTTTATCCACGGCGGCGGTTGGAGCGGCGGCGATCGGAAGGGCTACATGGCGCCGGCCTCGCAACTAGCGGCCGGGGGCAACTATGCGGCGATCTCGGTCGGCTATCGCATGTCGAGCGAAGTGAAATGGCCGAACCAAATATACGATTGCAAAGCGGCCATCCGCTGGATTCGGGCCCACGCCAAGGAGCTAAACATCGACCCGGACCGCATCGGCGCCACGGGCGGCTCGGCCGGCGGGCACTTGGTGACGATGCTAGGCCTCACGGCGGGCAATAAGGAACTCGAAGGAGACGTCGGCCAAGACACGGCCCAATCGAGCGAGGTGACGTGCGTCGTCAATTTCTGCGGCCCGAGCGATATGGCTGCGCCGCTCATGCAAGGCGACGCGGCGAAGGTCGACGATCCGGCAGTGGCAGGCCTGGTCGGCGGATCGCTCACGGAAAAGGCCGACGCCGTGAAGCAAGCGTCGCCGCTCACTTGGGTGTCGAGCAAAGCGGTACCGATCATGACTGTGCACGGCACGAAAGACATGCGCGTCAACTTCACGAACGCCGAAAAGCTTGAAGCGGCGTTGAAGAAGGCCGGCGCGACGCACTACTTGGTGCCGGTGACCAACGCCGGGCACGGCATTCCGATCGGCCCGGAACTCGCCGGGCGGATCCAGAAGTTTTGGGACCTGTACCTGCGCGACCAGAAGGCAGAGATCGAAACGACCGCGATTACGCCGTAAGTCGTGGCGAGTGATGAGTGACGAGTGACGAGCGGCTCGACGCTATTTAGCCCCCGGTCGCCGACCGGGGGCCAACTATTGTCACGTCGGCGTCATCGCAGCATTACAACCAAGGTCCCGGCAGCTTGCGTGAGGCGGGGCGAAGGGCCCACGACGTCAGCATGATCGCCAGCAGCACGAGCGGCGTGATGATGTTGCCGATCGGGTCGTGACGGACCGCGTGCGCCACCGATGCGCCGATGAGGTTGATGAGAATGCCGGCGTACGCCCATTCCTTGAGCCGCGGCAAGCCCGGAGCAAGTAGCGTGACCACCGCGCCGAGTTTCCAAATGCCGAGCATCGTGAAGAAGTACGACGGGTAGCCGAAGCTCGCCATCTGCTGCATCATCTCTTCCGGCTGCTTAATATCGAAGAATCCGCCGGCGCTGTAAGCCAGGGCGATCAACGCCGTGGTAATCCAGTAAGCAACCTTCACAGCCATGGCACGCTCCCAATGCGACATGAATCGAACTCTTCGCGACACGCCGCGGACGAAGCCGCGGCGGCGCGACGGGATTATCGGGAAGCAGCCGAATCAGATCAATGTCGAAATCGAGCGGAGCGGGAGCTCCCGGAGACAAGCTCCGGGGCTAAATGAAGACTTTGTGTACTCCGCTCACTTCCGTCTTCGGTCTCCAGTCTTCTGCATTACACCGTTTCGATGAAGCTTTGGCCCACGTCGATAAAGCCTTCGAGCATGCGGGCCCGCACCGGGTGCTGCAGCTTACGGACGGCCTTGGCTTCGATCTGGCGGACCCGTTCGCGGGTGACGCAGAAGATCTTGCCGACTTCTTCGAGCGTGTAGGCATAGCCGTCGGCCAGGCCGTAGCGGAGGCGGATGATCTCGCGTTCCCGATAGTTCAGTTCTTGCAGCGCTTCGTCAACCCGACTCTTGAGCATTTGCTGGGTCATTTCGTGGAGCGGGTCGACTTCCCGGTGGTCTTGCACAAACTCGCCGAAGAAGCTGTCGTCGTGGTCGCCGACCGGTTGGTCGAGCGAGAGGGGCTGCCGCGTCATCTTCATGACGATGCGAGCTTCTTCGAGCGACAGGTTGCAGGCAATGGCCGTTTCTTCCACGCTCGGCTCGCGGCCCAGGCGTTGGATGAAGTCGCGGCTGATGGCGCGGACCTTCCCCATCGTCTCGATCATGTGTACCGGCAGGCGGATCGTGCGGCTCTGGTCGGCCAAGGCACGGGTGATGGCTTGGCGAATCCACCAGGTAGCATACGTCGAGAACTTGTAGCCCCGGGCGTGTTCGAACTTGTCGACCGCTCGCATCAGGCCGGTGTTGCCTTCTTGGATCAGGTCCAAGAAGCTCAGGCCTCGGTTACGGTAGCGCTTCGCAATCGACACGACCAACCGCAGGTTGCCGGCCGAAAGTTGCCGCTTCGCGGCGTCGTAGGCGTATTGGTGACGCTCCGTGCGAACCATCCGGGCTCGCAAGGTCGTCGGGCTTTCGTAGGTCATCCGCATCAGCTGGTGCAGCTCGCCGCGGATTTCGTCGACGCTGCTGCCGACGTCCATTCCGGCGCGGGTGTCGGCCAGTTGCTGACGGAGGACCGTCATGCGGGCGTCGATCTCCGTGAGTTTGTCCAAGAGCGGCTTCAAGCGTTGCGTGCGAAGATTCAATTCTTCCACCAACCGCACGGCCTTATAACGCCGCACGACCAGCCGATGCCACGCCAACTTGCGTTCTTTCATCGGCTGCTTCTTGCTGAGGGCGAGGTAGAAGTCGCGGCGATTGCGCTTGAGCAGGTGCGCGAGGGTTTGCAGGTTCGGGCCGAGCAAGGCCAGCACTTGCTTCTTCACCGCGGCGTCGGTCACCGAGACGTCGATCGTCCGATCGAGCCGGAGTTCTCCCTTTTGAACCTTCTTCAGCAGCAGCACGGCCCCTTCGAGAATGAAGTCGTTGGCCAACAGGCTCCGGCGATATAACGTCCGGGCACGCTCGATCTTCTTTGCCGAGTCGACTTCTTCCACACGGTTGAGCAACGGGATTTCGCCCATCTGCATCAGGTAGATGCGGACCGGATCGTCGATATTGTCGTCCATGCCGTCGCCGTAGGCATCGGCCGGTTCCGATTCGTCTTCCACGTCTTCGTTGACGAGTTCGGCGGTGGCGGGCAGCTCTTCGTCGCCCGGCAGTGCGCGAACCGTTTCGGAGTCGTCGGCAAAGAAGTCATCCACGGCGATCGACGGCTTCTTGGCGTGGCCGTTCTTGCCGGACGCGGCTTTCGCCGTGCCGTTCTTGGTCGTGGCCGACTTGTCCGTCGACTTCGCAAGGCTCGGATTCTTCTCCGGGGCGGCGGCCTTTTGAATCGAGGCGGCGAGCTTGTTCGTCGACTTTCGCAAGGGACAACTCCTTCTAACGACTGAGGGCAACGACTTAGGTGCGATCCCTTAAAAGCACGCGTGGTGCCGAACTCCCCTCCGCGGCTGACGAATCAACGCAAAACCCCGTAATTTGCGGCGTTTTACGGGAAGTGCGGAGGAGCTCGGCAGCCGTGCGTTAGGGAAACGATGTTGCGTTTCCGCAACAAGCGCTACAGGCATGTTGCCGCCGAGCCTCCGCCACCTCGAAGGCGGGACACTTAGTTGCCGGCGCGCTTGCAATCCGCCGAGGGCCGCCGGCGAAAACCTCGTTGGGAAGATCGCCCCGCGGCGACTATGATTCCCAAGTCGCCACGCAATCGCACGCGCGGCGACTCCCTTTCGACGCCCACGCCCGACGGTGATCCGGCCGCTTATGAACAGCCCGACCTCCAAGAATTCCGCTCCGCCGAACGCCGGCTCCTCAAACCTGTCGCAGCTCTGGCAGGCGCTCGTCGCCGAAGCCGACCAAATCGCGCTCGGCGGCGGCAATGAAGCCATCGCCCGGCAACACAAGAAGGGGCGACTCACGGCCCGGGAGCGGATCGCGAAGTTGCTCGACCCGGGCGCGGAGCTGCTTGAGTTCGGCCAATGGTCGGCTTGGAACATGTATGCCGAATACGGCGGAGCGCCCGGGGCCGGCGTCGTTTGCGGGGTGGGCCTCGTCGCCGGTCGCCGACATCTGATCATCGCCAACGACGCCACGGTGAAAGCCGGCGCGTTCTTCCCGGCCACCGCTAAGAAGGTGCTGCGCGCCCAGCGGATCGCGTTTCAAAACCGGCTGCCGCTGATTTATCTCGTCGACTCCGCCGGCGTGTTCTTGCCGCTGCAGGAAGACGTGTTTCCCGACGAAGATGACTTCGGCCGGATCTTCCGGAACAACGCCGTCATCTCGGCCGCAGGCCTCGGGCAGACCGCCGCGATCATGGGCAACTGCGTCGCCGGCGGCGGCTACTTGCCGGTGCTTTGCGACAAACTGCTGATGACCGAAGGTTCCGGGCTCTATCTGGCCGGGCCGGCGCTTGTGAAGAGCGCCATCGGGCAGGTGGTGAGCAGCGAAGAACTCGGCGGCGCCCAAATGCACGCCCAGATCAGCGGCACGATCGACTACCGCGAACCGGACGACGACGCCTGTATCAAACGTTTGCGCAGCTTGGCGGCGTTGGGAGCCGCCGACTTGCCGCAACCGCCGGCCCCGTTTAGCCGCCGCGCTGCGCAACCCGCGGCCGTGGCAGGCGCGGAAATCTACAACCTCGTCGGCGCCGCGCGCCGCGACTATGAAATCCGCCGCGTCTTGGAATGCGTCGTCGACCGCGAGAGTTTCGACGAATACAAGGCGGAGTACGGCAAGACGCTCGTCTGCGGCACGGCCCGCATCGGCGGTTTTCCGGTCGGCATCGTCGCCAATCAGCATCATTCGGAAAAGCCCGCCGAGGGTCCGATCCAGTTCGGCGGCGTCATTTATGTCGAGAGCGCCGAGAAGGCCGCGCGGTTCGTGATGAACTGCAATCAGGACTTCTTACCGCTGATTTTCCTGCAAGACGTCAACGGCTTCATGGTCGGCCGCGATAGCGAACATGCCGGCATCATCAAGGCCGGTGCCAAGCTCGTAAGCGCGGTGAGCAATAGCCGCGTGCCGAAGCTCACCGTCCTCATCGGCGGCTCGTACGGCGCGGGCAATTACGCGCTCTGCGGCAAGGCGTTCGACCCGCGATTGATCTACGCCTGGCCGTCGGCACGCTGCGCCGTGATGGGAGGGGAGCAAGCCGTGAACACGTTGCTCGACGTCACCGTGGCGGCGCTCGAGCGTAAGGGAGAGAAGGTCGACGCCGAGGCCTTGGCGAAGATTCGCGACCGTGTAAAGGCCGACTACGAGCAAGCCACGGACCCGCGCCACGCCGCGGCCCGCGGCTGGGTCGACCGCATCATCGACCCCGCGGCGACCCGCGAGGAACTGATCGCGGCGCTCGAAATCGTCACGCGCCACGCGGAACCCGAAGCGTATCGACTCGGGGTGTTTCAAGTGTGAGGTCGCAACCGTATGCTCCCCTCGCCCCTTGTGGGAGAGGGGTCGGGGGTGAGGGGTAGAATCTTCTTGGGCAATGGGCTTTTTAAGGTAATCGGCACGTGACCATTCGCATCGGCAACGGCGCAGGCTTTTGGGGAGACAACCTCGACGCACCGCGCCGGCTCGTCGAAACCTCACGGCTCGACTATTTAACGCTCGAGTACTTGGCCGAGCTCACCCTTTCGATTCTCGCGCGGCTCCGCGAGAAGGACCCATCGGCAGGTTATGCCCATGATTTCTTGTCGGTGCTCAAAAGCTTGGTACCTGCGCTGAAAGCGCAACCGCAGCTCAAGATCGTCACAAACGCCGGCGGTATGAATCCGACGAGTTGCGCCCAGGCCGCCGCGAAAATCTTGGCCGAAGCGGGCCTCGGCGACACGATGATCGGCGTCGTCTCAGGAGACGATCTCCTGCCGCGACTTGCCGAACTTCAACAAGCCGGCTGCCGCTTCGAGAATCTCGACGACGGCCGGCCCCTTGCCGATCTCCAGCAGCCGATCGTCAGCGCCAATGCGTACCTCGGCGCGCAGCCCATCGCCGAAGCGTTAGGGCAGGGGGCGCGCATCGTGATCACCGGCCGCGTCGCCGATGCCTCGCTTACGGTCGGCCCGGCGGTGCATGAGTTCGGCTGGTCCTGGACCGATTGGAACAAACTCGCCGCCGCTTCGGTCGCCGGGCACCTCATCGAATGCGGTGCGCAAGCCACGGGCGGCTATTCTCACGGCTGGCACGCGCTCGATTTGGCGGAAGTCGGCTACCCCATCGCCGAAATCGAAGGAGACGGCTCCACGGCCATTACGAAGCCGCAGGGCTCCGGCGGCAAGGTCTCGCGCGATACCGTGCGCTCGCAATTGCTCTACGAAATCGGCGACCCGCGGCACTATCTAACGCCCGACGTCGATTGCGATTTCACGACCGTGCATGTCGACGACGACTTGACGGATCATGTGCGCGTCCACGGTGCGCACGGAACGGCTGCGCCCGACACGCTCAAAGTTTCGCTCGCTTATCGCGACGGTTTCATGGCCGACGGCCGGCTCTTGGTCTACGGCCACGATTGCGTCGCAAAAGCCTATGAGTGCGCCCGAATCATTTGGGCCAAGCTTCGCGATGCCGGCTTCGAGTATTCCCGCAGTCATGTCGAATTGCTCGGTGCCGGAAGCGGCGTACCCGGTCTGCATAAGCCGCCGGCCGATCTGCATGAGGTTTTTCTACGTTTGGCCGTCCACGACCCAAGGCGCGAAGCGGTCGAGCGGTTCACGCGCGAGTTTGCCCCGTTGGCGACGAGCGGGCCGGCCGGACTCGCCGGCTATACGCAGGCCCGAGGCGAAGTGCGGCCGGTGTTTGCGTATTGGCCGACGCTCGTGCCGCGCAAGTTCCTCACGCCGACCCCTACGGTACACACGGCAAAGGAGTGGGCATGAACATGATTCGACTCAGCGACGTGGCCGTGGCCCGCAGCGGCGACAAGGGGAACCATGCTAATATCGGCGTCGTCGCGCTCAATCGGGCCGGCTATGAATTGCTGGTGCGCGAGCTGACGGCCGAGCGCGTGGCGGCGTACTTTCAAGGGCTCGGCGCCGTGCGCGTCGAGCGATTCGAAATGCCGCACGTCGACGGCTTGAACTTCTTGCTGTATGACGTGCTCGACGGCGGCGCGAGCCGTTCGCTGCGAACGGACACGCAAGGAAAACTGCTCGGCACGGCGCTAATGGAACTGGAACTGCCGGTAAGTCGGTAAGTAAGTCAGCCGATACGCGCTCCGCTGCGCGTCGCGGCTAACCAAGAAACTTTTCTCACCCCTCGCCCCTGACCCCTCACCCCTATGCCTCTTCTTCGCCTTCATATTCACGAACACACGGCGACCGTCATCCTCAATCGGCCGGAGAAGCGCAACGCGCTCAATCGCGCGTTGTTGGCCGAATTGCAGCAGACGTTTGAAGATTTGCACTTGGAAAAACGGGTCAGGGCCGTCGTGCTCACCGGAGCGGGCAATGTGTTCTGCGCGGGGATGGATCTCGGCGAAATGCTCGAAACGAGCAAGCTCCCGAACGCGAATGAACTCTGGCAAGGGGACGCCGCGGCGTATCGCGACCTCGTTGAATTCATGCTTCGGTTTCCCAAGCCGATCATCGCCGCAGTGAACGGGCCTGCGATCGCCGGCGGTGCAGGGCTCTTGTTGGCGTCGGACATCGTCGTCGCCGCCGAAGGGGCGACATTCGGCTTGCCGGAGCCTTTGCGCGGCATCGTGGCGGGGCTGGTCGCGCCGCTCCTGACGTTCCGCGTCGGCGGCGGCCACGCGGCGCGGTTGCTGCTCTCCGCGCAAACCATCGACACCGCCGAAGCGTACCGCGTCGGGCTCTTTCACGAGCTTGTAAATCCGGACCTACTCTGGCCGCGTGCAACGGAGCTGGCCGTGCAATGTGCGAAGTGTGCGCCTCCCGCGTTGCTGCAGACCAAGCGGATGTTGAACGAAACGATCGGCGAGCAGATGCTCGTGCAGCTCGGCGCCGGAGCCGCGGCCAGTGCGACCGCCCGCACGACGGAAGAAGCCCGGGAAGGGCTGGCGGCGTTCTTAGAAAAGCGCGAACCGAAGTGGCCGTAAAGCGGATTGCACGGCAGCGCGCACCCGCGAAGATTCGTCGAGCGCTATTTAGCCTGCCGTCGGCGACGGCAGGGCGCCCCCGGTCGCCGACCGGGGGCTAATAAGGCGAACAACATTAATAAAAAAGGGCCGCCGAGTGCTGTGGCACTTGGCGGCCCAATTGCATATTTATTCGCGACGATTGCGATTTTTAGAGCGAAGAACTATTCGGCTTCTTCTTCCTCTTCTTCCTCTTCGTCTTCATCCCAATCGTCGTCGTCGTCATCGTCGTCTTCTTCTTCCTCGTCGTCGTCCCAGTCTTCATCGTCCTCGTCTTCGTCTTCATCTTCTTCGTCGTCGACTTCTTCCCAGTCGTCGTCAAAATCATCGTCTTCGAAGTCGTCTTCGTCGTCTTCTTCCTCGTCGTCATCATCATCATCGTCGTCGTCATCGTCTTCTTCTTCGAAGTCGTCGTCTTCATCTTCGGCGCGAACTTCGTCGAGACGGCCCAAGCGACGACGCTTGAGGTCTTCTTCCCGCTGCAATTCCGTTTCCAGTGCAATACTCACTTCAGACTCCTCTTGCGAATCGTGATTCAAATCCAAATGGTTCGTATCGTGTTGGGTTTCGGATCGGTCGGGTTCGCCGTCGCGGCGGGCTCGCAATTCTGCGGCGCGCGGCAACTCGTCGAGGTGCCGCAGGCCGAAGAACCGCAAGAAGCGCTTCGTCGTCCCGTACAAGAACGGCCGGCCCAGCTCTTCGCTGCGACCGACGATCTTAACCAAATCGCGTTCCAATAACTGTCGTAACATTTCGTCGCACTGCACGCCCCGGATCCCTTCGATCTCGGCGCGCGTGACCGGCTGACGATAGGCTGCAACCGCCAAAGTTTCCAGCGCCGACGTCGAAAGTCGCGACTCGACGTGCGTACGCACGAGCCTGCGTAGCCAGCCGGAGAACTTTCGTCGCGTGAGCAACTGAAAGCCGCCGGCCGCTTCTTCCGCGCGGAATGCGGTTCCTTGGCGATCGTAAAAATCATTCAATCGGCGGATTAATGTACGCGCTTCCGTACCATCCGCCAAGTTAGCCAACTGACTAATTTTTCGGGTATTCAGCGGCTCGTCGGCCAAAAACAACACCGCTTCCACGCGCGCCATGCGCGCGTCGCGCACAAAGGGTCCGCGGTGGACAGGTTGTTCTCGGCCGGTATGCTCGCTCCGGTAGGGGGTTCTCAACAGCATGGGCAACGCGGGACGCCACGGCGTCAGCCTGCCGCGCGACGTCGCGCCAGGGAGCGCAATACCGCACGAACTAGGTCGCCATCCGCCCTGCAGCGTGCCATGCCTCACGAGAACCTCGAGACTTCGCAGCCTCGGCCCTGCGGGGATTTTCACCAATCATCGGCAGCCTCGCGCGAGGACAATAGCCGACTTCGCCAGCAATTTGCGGATTGCCGTGGAATCTGACAAGAGCAACCCGACGGAGAATCGGCGTTTTTCCGCCCCAGGATGAGGGCGTGTGGTCGCGAACCCGGGAGAAACCGCACCGCTCACGACGCTGCGACGGGCGGCCTGCGACGCAGCACACGGCACATAAAGCATTTAATAGCTTTATGTTACGGCAACCGCCCAGCCTTCCACGCCTCGACTTCTTCGAGCACCGTCAGCATCGACCGCAAGGCGTCGGTATCGGTCGCTTCAAATTGTCTCGTATAGTCGGCCGTGTGCCCTGCAGCCATGCGGCACTGGAAGCGATAGAGTTGCCCGTCGGTACCCCAAGTTTCGAGCGCGTAATGCGTTGCGCCGAGCGCCCGCAGCCGTTGCTGGATTTGCGTGAACTGTTCGAGGCCTGCTCCTGAAGTCGGGGCAGACTGCGGAGAGGCGGCCGGATGCAAAATCTCGGCGTTGGCCAGTGTGGAACTTTCGCCCGGCGAGGGAGGGGCGGTGGGCAACGAGCGCGCGGCCGAGTCCAAGCCGAACGACAACGCCGATTGTGATGAAGGGCCGAGCGATTCTGGTGTCGAGGACCCGAGAACATCGATGTTCGCCGAGGCCGTGGCGATCGCCGGTCCGCCGTGGGGCGCCGGCGAATCCAAGTGACCGCCGGCTTGCATCACTTCGCGCGCGGGCGAGGTCGACGCGGACTCTTCCCCAGACTTGGGCAGCAGACCCGAGGTTCGGGCCGGTTGGCCGTTGCGCGCCAATTGCTCGGCGGGGGGCGTCGGGCTCGTGCCCCCCTTTGCGGGCTCCGAACGTTTGGACGCGAGAGACTCGGCGGGCATTTTCACGCCAAACACGGCGGCGGTAGGGAGGACCAGCATGCTCACCACGACCACCGACGTCCGCAAACGAACATACCGAGCTTCTTCCATAACGGCACTACTCTGTATCTGTGGCAGACGACGATGTTCGACGAAACCAGCGGCGAAAGGCCCGCGGCGGAGGGCATAAGCCGGGGGCGGAGAATACCAGCGGGTCACAGGCAGCGGAATGTCAGTCGCCGGGCTGGCCGGCGACAGGCGTGAACGGCGTGCGCAATCGTCGCCTTTCCTCTATAATTGATCGATTCGCGACACTTCTCCCTGCTGCGATTGCCGGCATGCAACCGATCTACCTCGACCACGCCGCCACGACGCCGCTGCTGCCCGAAGTGGCCGCGGCCATGGATCGCACGGCGCGCGACGTCTGCGGCAACCCGGCCAGCCAACACGGCTTCGGCCGTGCGGCACGGCGCGTGGTGGAGGACGCCCGCGAAAGAATCGGCGTGCTGCTCGGGCTCGAACAATCGTCGATCCAGGCCGATCGCGTGATCTTTACTAGCGGCGGCACCGAGGCGAACAATTGGGCCGTGCGCACGTTGGGCCTCGCCGACGACCGTAACAATTCCGACAAGCGCGATCGTACGGCGTCGCGACTGTTGATGTCGGCCGTCGAACACCCCTCCGTGCAAGGTCCCGCCGATTATTGCGCTCGGCAAGGGGAGACGGTCGAACGTATTCCGGTCGAGCCGAATGGTCGCATCGATCCGGCGCGGCTGGCCGCGATGCTTGAGCGTCCCGCGCGGCTCGTCTCCGTGGTGCTCGGCAATAGCGAAACCGGCATTCTGCAGCCGGTGGCGGAGTTGGCGGCTCTATGCCGCGAGCGCGGCACGTTGATGCACACCGACGCGGTACAAGCGATCGGCAAGATCGACGTCAACTTTCGTGAGCTCGGCGTCGACGCGATGACGCTGGCCGCGCATAAGTTCCATGGTCCGCTCGGCATCGGCGCGCTCGTGCTCCGCAGCGACGTCGCGCCGCCCCCGCTGTTGTTCGGCGGCTTTCAACAAGAAGCCCTGCGGCCGGGGACCGAGTCGCCGGCGTTGGTGGTCGGCATGTGCGCGGCGCTTGAGGCGTGGCACCGCGAGCGCCACGAGCGAACGGCGCGGCTGGCGAACCTGCGCGACGAACTCGAGCTCCGGCTCCGCACGGCGCAGCCGGAGTTTGTTGCCCACGGCTCCGGCGGGCCGCGGTTGCCGCAAACGCTCAACATCGCGCTGGTCGGCGTCGATCGGCAAGCAATGTTCTTGGCCCTCGACCAAGTGCGCGTGGCCTGTTCGACCGGCTCGGCCTGTGCCAGCGGCTCTAGCGAACCGTCGCCGACGCTGCGTGCGATGGGGTGTTCCGACGATGCTTTGGCGAGCTCGCTCCGATTCAGCGTCGGCGCCACCACGAGCGCCGCCGAGGTGTGCCTCGCGGCGGAGCGCATCTTGCGTGTTTTTCAGACCTTACGGCAGGGTGTGAAGGCCGGAAAATAGGGGGCAAAATCGAACTGTTCCGGTCGATTGCCGCCCCGAAATTCGGTATACTCTTGGTTTCGCCAAGCGGCCCCGGATCGGCCCCCCATTTTCATCGCGCCCGCCCTCGCGCCCTCAGCCAGACGGATCGACGTGTTCGAACTCTCGCAACCTGATTCTTCGCACCTTGCCGCGACTGACGGCGCTCACGCCGCAGGCTTCGGCGCAAGCGGAAACGGCGGTACGAAGCCGACCGGCGAAGGTCGCCGCCCGGCGACGTTGCGCGGGTTTGTGGCGGGAGAAGAAAACCGATTGCCGCTCGCCGCGGTGGAGAAGTTTCTCGACGATGCGGTCTCCTCCATCGAGCACGCAAGCGACGCGGCCGGCGCGAACATCGATGCGGGCGCTTGCGGCGGGTTGCTCGTCTTGCACGGCCCTTCCGGCACCGGGAAGACGCACCTTGTCGAAACGTTGCTCGCACAATGGTCGGCCCGGCTGCCGGAGTACGCGGCCGTGGCGCTGAGCGGCAGCGAGTTTGCCGAACAATATGCCGATGCGGTCGAGCACGACCGCATCGACGGGTTTCAGAGCCGCGTGCGCTCCGCCGATTTATTCGTGCTCGAAGATGCCGGCAAGCTGGCGGCAAAATCGCCGGCGCAATGGGAACTGCTGCACACGCTCGACGCGCTGGAGCAACGGGGCGCCTACGTGGTGCTCACGCTCGACGCGCCGCCGCAAACTTACGACCTGTTCCTCCCCGGACTCATCGGCCGCTTGACCGCGGGCTTCGTATTTCCGCTGGCTTCGCCTTCGCAAGCGACGCGGCGTGCGCTACTTGCCGAACTAGCGACGGCACGCGGCCTCACGATCGATCCGAAAGCGCTCGACCTGCTCGCCGCCGATCGTGAGACGACCGTGCGCGAGCTGCGCGGCACGCTGGCTTCGCTCGAAGCCGAGGCGCTCGACCACGCGCGCCGCGAGGCCGCGAAAACTTTGTTCCCGCTCCGACCCGGCGAAGTCCCGACGATCGATTTGGCGATCGTACGGCGCTTCCTGGCGAATCACGGCGGCGGCGAAGGGCCGACGTTGAAACAGATCGTCGAACAAACGGCCCGGCACTTCGGCTTGCGCGCCGCAGATTTGAAGAGCGGTTCGCGGCGGCGCAGCGTCGTGACGGCGCGCGACACCGCCGTGTTTCTCGCCCGCCGGCTGACGAAGAAGAGCCTCCAAGAAATCGGCGAGTACTTCGGCGGCCGCGATCATACGACCATTTTGCATAGCTGCCGCAAGCTCGAAGCGGCGGATGAATTAGACCCGACGCACCGCGCCACGATTGCGACCTTGCGCGAACGACTCGCGCGCGGATAACGAAATTCGACACAGCGATCTCAACCAAGCGACGTCCGATCACCGCGCGATTTTTGGGGATGAACTGTTGGTCGCTTGTCGACGATGAAGCAACTTATGAACAACCACGAACACCGCGAGCGGCGCACCGACGACATGCGTCAACCATCAACAACGCATCGACCGCGCGACTGACGCCGGCGCGACGATTTGTCCACGCGAGTGCGCGACGCGCAACCCGCGCGTGGACCAGTTGTTGCGAGCCGACGAAGCCGGTCATGAACGATTCGCGCCGCCGTATTCCTACTGCTACTACTTATTTAAATACATAACAGAAGAGAAGAAGCTCCTAAGCGAAACATGTTTGCAGGACGGACCTGCGATCTTGAGATTCTCGCTCGGACTTCTCGCTGAGAACGGATTGGATCCATGAAAGTTTCTTGCGAGCGCGACAAACTCCTGGCCGCGTTTCAACTAGCCGCCGCCGTGGCGCCGAGCCGGAGCCCGAAGCCGATTCTGCAAAACGTGAAGCTCGACGTGACCAACGACGGCGCCGTGCTCACGGCGACCGATCTGGAAGTGGGCATGCGGCTCACCGTTCCCGGCGTCACGGCCGACGCCACCGGCAGCGCACTGCTGCAAGTCGCGCGCTTCGGTTCGATCTTGCGGGAAACGGCCGACCCGGTCATCAAGATCGAAACCGACGGTCGCGGCACGATCGTCCGCGGCGAGCGGAGCGAGTTTCGCCTGCCCGCCGAAAACCCCGACGAGTTCCCCACGGTCGCCCAATTCAGCGAGGGGGGCTACCTCGAAGTGCCGGCCCGCTTGCTCCGCGAGCTGATTCGCCGCACCGTCTTCGCGACCGACAACGAAAGTAGCCGTTACGCGCTCGGAGGCGTGCTGCTGGAGTTCCGCGACGGCGAACTCACCGCGGTCGGCACCGACGGGCGCCGCCTGGCCGTGATGAAGGGCCCCGCCAACGCCGTGAACGGCTATAAGCAAGCGGAGACCATGACCATCGTCCCCACGCGGGCCATGCAGCTCATCGAACGCTCGATCACCGACGGCGACGCCGAAGTGCAGATCGCCGCGCGTGCCAACGACATTCTCGTCCGCACCCCTCGGGCCGTGATCTACTCCCGCCTCGTGGAAGGACGCTTCCCCAAGTGGCGCGATGTCTTCCCGCGCCGCGAAGGAACGCAAAAGATTTCGCTCGTGGTCGGTCAGGCCTATTCGGCGGTCCGCCAAGCCGCGATCGTCACGAGCGAAGAAAGCCGCGGCGTCGACTTTACCTTCGCCGACGGCAAGGCCGTGCTGTCCGGTCGCGGCGCCGAAACCGGTCAATCGCGCATCGAGTTGCCCATCGCCTACGATGGGCCGCCGATCACCATTGCTTTAGACCCGCGCTACGTGAGCGACTTCTTCCGCGTGCTCGATGCGGAGAAGACCTTCACCTTGGAATTGAAAGACGGCGAGAGCGCCGCCGTTTGTCTCACCGACGACGGCTACAGCTACGTGATCATGCCGCTGGCCCGCGATCGGTAAGGGGAAGCATGTTCGACCCGCGCAAACTTGCCGACATTCTCACCGAGTTGCATGCTCGTCGCGGTTATGCCCGTGTTCGCAGCAGCGACACCTGTGAAGAAGCGTGGCGAGAAGCGGCGGGAGAATCGCTCGGCAAGCAAACGCGCGTCGGAGCGATTAAGCGAGGAGTTTTAGAAGTCACGGCGGCTAATTCCATGGTCGCCCAAGAATTGCAGTTTCAGAAAGAACAAATCGTGGCACGGCTCGCGGATCTTCTTCCGGAAGAAAAAATCCACGACGTCCGCTGCCGGATCGGCGCCGTTCGTTGAACGGCTTTGGTTTAGGGTTACAGGTTCAGAGTTCGGGGTTGCAGAAGAATAACCCTGAACCGAGAACCCTAAACCCCGAACATCAATCATCACCGAAAGTAAATTGAAACGATCATGTCGGAAGAATTGCCGCAGAACGAACCTACGAACACCGATCCTCCGGTTGCCGGCGTGTACGGCGCCGAACAAATTCAAGCTCTCAGCGACGTGGAACACGTCCGCCAACGCCCGGGCATGTACATCGGCAACACCGGCGCCCGCGGCATGCACCATCTCGTGTATGAAACGGTCGACAACTCCATCGACGAGGTGATGGCCGGCTTCGCGAAAGACATTTTCGTCACCATCAACCCCGACGGCAGCTGCACGGTGCTCGACGACGGCCGCGGCATCCCCGTCGAAACGCACCCCGAGCTCGGCATCAGCACGCTCGAAGTGGTGATGACCAACCTCAAGGCCGGCGGCAAGTTCGACAAGCAGGTCTACAAAACCTCGGGCGGTTTGCACGGCATCGGTCTCAAGGCGGTGAACTTCCTCAGCGAATGGTGCACCGTCGAAGTGCGCCGCGACGGGCACGTCTACCAACAAGAATATCTCCGCGGCGTTCCCACCGGCGGCGTCGCGCGCATCGGCAAAATCACGGGCAACGGCACCAAGACCACGTTCAAGCCCGACTTTGAAATCTTCGGCGACATCAAGTTCGACTACACGACGCTGTATCGCCGCATGCAGGAACTCGCGTTCCTCAACGCCGGCGTGCGCATCACGCTCAAAGACGAACGCACCGGCGACGGCGAAACCTTCCAATATCCGCGCGGCTTGCTCGCGTTCATCGAGCATCTCAATCGCGCCGCCGAGCCGTTCCATGCCGACGTCGTGTACATCAAGGGCGAACAAGACGACGTCAGCGTCGAAGTCGCGTTGCAATACACGAGCGAGTTCACCGACAACATCCACACCTACGTCAACAACATCCATACGGTCGACGGCGGTACGCATCTCTCCGGCTTCCGCACCGCGCTCACCCGCACGCTCAACGCTTACGGCAAGCGCGAGGGCTTCTACAAAGATCTCACTCCCACGGGCGACGACTTCCGCGAAGGGCTCACCGCCGTCGTCGCCGTGCGCGTGCCGAACCCGCACTTCGAAGCGCAAACCAAGGGAAAGCTCAACAATCCGGAAGTCGAAGGGATCGTGAATTCGATCGTCGGCGATTTCCTCTCGAAGTATCTCGAGCAAAATCCCAAGATCGCCAAGCAGATTGTGATGAAGGCCATTCTCGCGGCCGAAGCGCGCGAGGCGGCCCGCAAGGCAAAACAACTCTTGCGCGAGCGCAAAGGGGCCTTCGGCGGCGGCGGGCTTCCCGGCAAGCTCCGCGATTGCTCCAGCCGCGACGTCGCGAAGTGCGAGCTGTACCTCGTGGAAGGGGATTCTGCCGGCGGCTCGGCCGAAGGGGGCCGGCTCCGCGAGTATCAGGCCATTCTGCCGCTCCGCGGTAAGATCATCAACGCTTACAAAAGCCGCGAAGACAAGGTGCTCGCCAACGAAGAAGTGCGGAGCATGATCTCGGCCATCGGCATCGGCATGGGCGACGACGCCGATCTCTCGAAGCGTCGCTACAACAAAATCGTCATCATGACCGATGCCGACGTCGACGGTTCGCACATCCGCACGCTCTTGCTCACATTCTTCTATCGCCAGATGTACAAACTGGTGCAGGGAGGGCACGTCTACGTCGCCCAGCCGCCGCTGTTCCGCGTGAAGACGAAGAAGCAAACCTATTACGTGCAGTCGGAAGACGAGATGCGCAAGCAGCTCATGGAGTCGGGCCTGCAAGGTTCCGTCTTCGATCCGGGCGACGGCCGCATGATCGAAGGCGAGGAAATGGCCAAGCTCTGCCGGACGCTCGCCAACCTCGAACAAGCCATCATTGCACTGGAGCGCCGCGGCATCGCGCTGCGGCTTCACGCCAATCGGCAAGATCCGGCGAGCGGGCGCTTGCCCGTGTTTCACGTCTTCTACGACACGCAAGAAATGTGGTTCACCACGCGTGAAGAGTTGAACCAGTTCGTCGAAGAGCAAGAAAAGAAAACCGGCGCCGAACTGCAAGTCGACGGCGGCGCGGAAGCGTCGACCGGCGACAAGGGGGCCGAGAAAAACGGCCACGCCGACAAACGGCTCCACATCGTCGAACTCCACGAAGTCCGCTCGCTCAATCGCGAACTGGCCGAACTCAAAGCGATGGGCTTCGAGATCAACTCCCTCTGGTCGATCCAACGGACCGGCTCGCTCGACTCGCGCTACAAGCTCCGCCGCGAAGAATCCGAGATCGGCATCGAAGACCTTCGCGGGCTCTTAAACGCCGTGCGCAAAGCGGGCGAAAAGGGCATGACGGTCACCCGCTTTAAAGGTCTCGGTGAAATGAACGCGGAAGAGTTGCGCGACACCACGCTCGACCCGCGCAACCGCACGCTGCTTCAAGTGCGCATGGAAGACACGGCCGGCGCCGACGAACTCTTCCGCATCCTGATGGGCGACGTAGTGGAACCCCGGAGAGAGTTCATCGAGAAACACGCGCTCGAAGTGCGGAACTTAGACGTGTAATATGCTTTAGTGGTGGCGGACACAAATCCTGTCATTTGAGACACAAATCGTGGCCATGTGAGACATAAATGTTGGCCACGATTTAAGCTGCTATCTTCTTCGCCAGATGATTTTGACTTGGCGGTTTAGGTAAGCGTCAAAATTGCTCCTAAAATGCCATATGCCTTAGATGACGTTCACGATTCGGCCGCCGTAATTCACCGTGAAAACCGGCGAAATCGTGAACTCTATTAGAAATTTGCTCCGCCACCGCAAGCCGGCGAACAGTGGACGCCGCCGCAAACGAAACTTTCCGACGAGTGGCGCCGCACGACCGCCCTGTTGCTCGAGCACGGCTTCTGCGATCCACGCGGTTGCGAGTATCGCGAGGTCGACCTTGTGCGTGGGATGGTCAAGTGACGGTCATCGATTCGACACGTTCCTCGTCGCATCGAACGCGGCTTAGATGTGAGGCATGTCTTTAGATGTCCGACGCTGCATCGTCACCACGCGTCCTCGTAGCACTCATCGTCACTGCACTCCAACTTGAGTTCCGCTCCATAGTAGCGCATCTCACGGATTTGAAAGAACTTATCGACGATAAGGGCAATGTATTTGAGCATGGGCATTTCTCTAGCGAGGGAAGCAATTGGACCGTTGTAGTTGCCGAATGTGGCCAAGGTAATCACGCAGCCTTAATGATGGTTCATGCTGGGATTGATCACTTCGCTCCAGACGTCGTTTTTTTCGTGGGCGTTGCTGGTTCTCTTAAGACTGATGTGGCTCTCGGCGACGTCGTGGCTTCTTCGAAAGTGATCTTGTATCAAAGCGGTAAGGCGGAAGAAAAATTCAAGCCGCGATTCCAAGTATCGAACTCAGAACACTCCTTGGTACAACGGGCACGAGCAACAGCGCGAAATGATCGATGGCGTCTTCGAATTCGGGGTAGCCTCGCGATTGTAAATTTGCCTCCTAAAGCTGTCGTTGGTGCGATTGCTACAGGGGAGGAAGTAGTGGCAAGCGCCAAGTCCACTACCTACGAAATCCTAAAAGACTATTGTAGTGACGCGCTCGCGGTTGAAATGGAAGGCTACGGCACGCATCTATGCGCCGAGAATCTTGGCGTGCCCGCCATCGTCGTTCGAGCGATGTCCGACAATGTCGTGAACAAGGCGGATTGCGATGCGGCTGGTTGGCAACCCGTAGCAGCAGACCATGCAGCCGCCTTCGTATTTGAGATGCTCGCCAATTACACAATTCCGCAACGCCGCAATGCGACTCTTTCAGTGGCAGCGGCAGGCCTTGCAACGATCCCACAAGAAGCGAGCCGTCTCAGTATTGGCGTAGTGGTTACCGATTCTGCAAGTCCATCGCCGCAAGTCGTTGCAAAGGTCGTGGAGTCGCTTTCATCGACTCTTCTCAATTGGGACAAGTTACTGCCGTCCGGCCGGTGGATCGATCGACCAGAACTCCGTCAATTGCTGGAAGTATTGAAAAACGAGGAATCGTCAACGACGGTCCTATTAGGAGCAGCGGGTGCTGGAAAGTCGGCTCTTCTCGCCAAACTTGGCGAAGACCTCCAACAATCGGACTTCAGGGTTTTCGCCATTAAGGCAGATTTGATCGACCCTTCGGTAAAGTCACCGGAAGATCTTTCCCGTTTTTTGGGGCTACCGGACAAGACAGAGCTGGCAATCCGACAGCTTGCGACTGAATCCAAAGTTGTGTTGCTGGTCGATCAGCTTGACGCACTCGCAAATCTACTGGACTTGAATTCTCAGCGGCTGAATGTCGTCCTGAATTTGATTCGCGACGTTTCTGGAACGCCAAATGTACACATAGTTTTGTCCAGTCGCAGCTTTGAATATCACCATGATGTACGACTAACGGCAATTGAAGCCGAGGAACTCACCTTAGAGCTTCCACAGTGGCGACACGTTGCAGAGATATTGGCAGAGCAGGGCGTGACAAGTGATGATTGGCCCGATGACTTCCGCGATTCGTTGCGCAATCCACAACACCTCAAGTTTTTTCTGCAGCATTTCAAAAGCACTGCAGAGCAGCATGTTCTTGAGTCATACCAGCAGATGCAGGATGCGCTTTGGCAGACCGCGCAGTTTCGACCTGAAGAAATCGAATTCTTGGAAGATGCCGCTGCGGCCATGGCGTTTGAGGAGTCACTATGGCTCCCGATCTCGCGATTTTCCGACCGCAGGGTCATTCTTGATCGGGTCGTTGCCGCCGGTATTTTGCGCCTCGAGGGAAATCGATTTGGCTTTCAACACCAAACCCTGTTTGAGCATGCCCGAGCGAGAGCATTCACAAAAACAGGATCGGAGTTGGCCGACTACGTGCTCGCACGGCAAGACAGCCTCTTTGTGCGTCCTACATTGTGGAGCACGTTGAGCTATCTGCGAGCGGTGACTCCTAGCAGCTACGCGAAACAGTTTGGGAAACTTTTCGATGCAGGACTACGGCGACATCTTCAATATTTGGCAATCGATTTTCTTGGCCAGCTTGCCGATCCAAGCGCCCAAGAAACCACATGGATGAATGCGTGGATCGCCGGGCGAGATACGCGAGCGAAGGCGCTCGCAGCGATACGAGGTAATGCCGGATGGTTCCAAATTCTTAAGACAAGCGTTCTTCCCGCCCTGATGCGAGACCCCGACGTCGTCTGGCTGGCGTCGCGAATGTTGCACGATGCATGGCGGTTTGATCGAAGCGATGTACTGCGATTGATGGAGGATAATTGGGCGAATGACGATTCGAAGGATGAGGTAATAGCACAAACCTTTATAGGGCTTGAAGACTGGGACGAACGCGCCGTTAGCGTTGTTGGGCACGTCCTTGCCAACGGGAAATTGGAAGGATTTTTGCCAATGCATCTTGCAACCATAGTTTCCGAACACCGCGCAGAGTTAGCACCTCGATTGGTGGCAAGCTATTTGTCAGGATCGCTGCACAAACTCGAATCGCAGATTGACCCATCGCCACCTGAACTGCCAGCAGACGCAAACATCGTGGACAAGATAGTTCAGCAAGCGACTTTTGATCCAAAAAAACGGTTTGTTGAATTACTCAACAGCACACAGCGGTTGCACAGCTTGGTCGAAATCGCAGAAGCCGCCCCAAAGGAATACTTAGATCATGTGTGGCCCTGTTTTGTGAAGATTGTGCGACATACGCTGCACGAGTCTCACCACATACTTCGCTCATTTAGAGAAACGTCCGCATTCGCGGATTTAGACAGTGACTACGCGACGCACTATCCGTTCATTACCTCCATCCAACAATCCGTGATAGCCGTCGCGACAACGTCGCCGACGGCGTTCGTCGATTTCAGCAAAAAGTGGATGGACGAAGACGTGCAAGTTGTGCAGCGGCTGATTTGCCGCGGACTATCCGCCGGAATCGAATTCCTGTCAGCACACGCCTTGGACTTTGTTCTTAAAGACACGCGACGACTGAGCTTGGGTGGACATGAAGATCGAATGCAAGACAGCTTGGCACTGATACAGAAGCTTGTGCCGCTACTGGCGACGGAACAGACAAGGGCACTGGAGGCGGCAATTCTAAGCTGGAGTGGGTATCACGAAGGCTTTGACGAGGACGCATCAACACGAAGCCAACGGGCGGAATGGGACCGCGAAAGTCGAATTCGCCTTCTGTCGCGATTTCCTATTGATCGTCTAAGCGCTGAATCTCAGGCATTAGTCGCATCAGAAGGAGCGGAATCAGGTGGGCACGACCGCCCAGCCATTCGTCGCCGAGGAATGTATTCCATTGACAGCCCTATGTCGGCGGAACAAATGGAAGCTGCGCAAGACGCCGCCATCATCCAACTTTTTGATGTCCTAACGGACGACACCGGGTGGGATCATCCAGATCGTCGCCACGAATTTGGTGGAAGTATTCAAGCTTCGCGCGAACTTGAAAAGCTAGTGAAGAAGGACCCTGAGCGTGGCTTGACTCTGATCAGAGCATTTCGACCGAGTGAACAGGAAAGACCTACGGGAACAATTATTCGAGCACTTTCCAGCACAGACATGTCATCTACTCAACTTTTCGAATTGATTCTTGAATTGGATGAACGCGGCTTCGGAAGTGACCTCTATCGCGACGACGTCGCCCAAGCCCTCCATATTCGAGCTGAAAAGGACAACGGACTACCTGACGACATTTGCGCCCTGTTGAATAAATGGCTTGCAGAGGCATCGTTTCATGCGGACGACAGCGAGTCGTACGGAACTAAGCAAGAGTCAGAAAGGCCGCGCAGCTTGCTTTGGGATGGAGGTGGCGGTTACACGCTGCCTCACGGCACTTATTGGATGCTTCGTGCCTTGACTTACGGATTTTTGCGCCACGATGTGCCTAAATACGATGAATGGCTGACGACTCTGGAGTCTCACGTAGAGCGCCCCGAGAATTCGCGCGTGTGGAAGGCAATGACTGAAGAATTGCGATTCCTGGTGCATTGCGATCAGACTCGTGTATCCACCTTCGTAAATCGCCTAGCTGAACGATTTCCTGACGTCATCGCGAGCCAATTTGGCTTACTTTTATTGGCGCGAATACGCATCTCGATTGAGCCAACGTTGCTGAAGCAGTTGATAGAGTCGATTCGCGATTCGTCGTGGCGCGAAGGCCCACAAGCTTACGGCGAAATCATTGGCTTTCTGAATCTATTTGAAGACAAGCACTCTTGGACTGACGACATCGTTGCTTCCGTCGCGTCCAGTTCGTTTGATGATAGTTCGAATCACGACGCTGCAATGGGGCTTGCATATGCGGCCGCAAATCTGTGGTATGACACAAATTCTCGTGCCGTTGCGACTCAGATACTGACGACCTTGGCGCCGAAAGCCACTGAAGAGATTGGCGAAGCGATCATGTCGGCTTTTCTCAGAAGCGATACTTTGATTGCTGATAGGAATACTCGCAACGTTCTTTCGGCGATCATAGAAAATCCCAGTCTCTTGCTCGCATCGTCTACGTCGTACTTGATTGAAAAGCTAGAGGACTTGATCACTGTCGAACGAGAGCTGGTTTACGGCGTCTGCAAAGCGCTTCTTACGGAAGTCGGAAGTACGGCAGAACGCCGAAACGACTCAATTGCAATGTCCGCTCCACATCTAACAAATATCGCGATCACATTGCAGCGGACTGGTGATACTTACCGCAACAAAGGCCTTGAGCTTTTCGAGCAGCTTCTTGAGTTTGGCGTTGCTGACGCGTATTCGCTTCTTGAAGAACTTGATCACCGAATGCGGGGCGTACCCAAAAGAACAATTAGGCGTCGCCGTCGCCGAGCCTCCTGAGCAAAGCTCCACGGATACATATCTCTCTTCCGCAACCCCGGCGCATGTCCGTTTCGGTGTTCGAAGCAGTCATGCATGGACGTCGTCACCAACTCTGGATCATCGGGCACTCATTGAGGGTGTCACCACTTTCGGTCGTCGAAGCGGGGCAATCTGCCGCCGCTTGGCGGTGGGTAACGGCTAAGAAAAAGCGACTGAGGGCCGCCCTCCCGGGCGGCCCTCAGCATGTAGCGGATGATGCTCGATGCATGTGCTGTTTAGCGAAATCGTCGAGAACGACGTCGGCCCGCACCGAAGCCTTGGCGGCTTCCGGTCCGTTTGCCGATTTTGAAAAACCACCACGCCGCTCCGATCACGATGATCCAGCTAAGAATCTCTCCCAAACGCCCTCCTTCTTTTCCACACTCAACGACCACCTAAGCGACGGTCAACTCGGAAGCCGTGAGACTAAGCGATAAATCGGCATCAACCGCCTGCCCGCGCAGCCAACGACAGAACTGATGGAGCATCAATCCGGCGGCGACGGCCGAAGCGTAGATCGTCCCATGTGCGGTACAGCGACCTGCCTGCGCTTCCGCTTGGGGGAACAACGTCGTTGCGTAGTGAGCCCGGCTTGATGCATCGGCCGCACTCAATATCCGTAGCGATTCCCCGAGCATCCGTCCGTCGCACCAGAAGCGACTGAGGCCTCCGACGGCCCGCCAGATCGCTTCGCGGGCACCGATCGAATCGACGCACGTGAAAACGGCCTCGCCGACGCGCATCTTCGGCCGAAACCGATCGATCACCGCATCGACCTGAATCGTCTTATCAATCTCCAACGCGGCCCGCCGTGTGGCCTCGACCTTCGTCAGACCGATTTCTGCATGGCGGTAGCCTTGGGTCGTGACGTTCGTCAGTTCAACCGTATCAAAATCTACGATTTGTAAGCGGCGTACTCCGAGAGCCGCCGCCTGTAAGGCGACCTGTCGCCCGATCGCGCCGGCGCCGAGGATGGTCACGCCGATCGTTTGCAATCGCTCTTGCGGCACGAGTTCTGCTTGTCGCGAAAACCGATCCGTCGCCATCATCTGATTTCCTCCCGAAGTAAAAACGGATCATCCAGTTCCATCATCTCTCGCTCGTTGAACTCGTCCCACAGCCGCCGATCGAACCGTGATTCGACTAGCGGGTCCGTGGTTCCGAACGGTAACTCCGGCAGCGGCATCCGAACGTTCTCTTGATACTCGTGGTTCCAGGTTGCTTGGTCCGAGGCCGCAAACTCATGGCCGAAATCAACCTCGACGGGAATGCGTACCTGCCCACCGGGCCCGGCCCGAAACCGGAGTTGCGCATAAGTCGCCCCACCGCGAGCCAGAATGAACATCACGGCCCAGTCCGAACTGCCGAAGACGCGCGCGAACGTCGTTTCATCGGTGCCGCTCGGCTCGGGTGAGGTTCCCGGATGCGTATGTATCCAGAGCCGCGCGAACTCCTCGGGACGCCGACCGAGATCGACTTGGGCGTCGAAATAGTCGGCGACGCCGGCATCGTCGAACTTCACGGTGACGGACGTGCATTGCTGCGGAATGAGCACGACATCGGTGATCAGGAGCGGCTCTTCCAGATCCGAAATCCCGAAACCACCGATCTCAGTCGGGCCCCGATCACGCAGGTAGACCAACTTCCCCCACGCCGTCGGCGTGAACTTCAGCGTCGGTCGTGACAGGCGCCGCCGCCTTAGCAACCTCCGGTTCCAAGGTCTCATCGGGTTCCTCCAGGGTTTCACGGCAGTTGTCGCACTGGCCGTCGGTTAGACATTCGCCACAGAAAGCATCGCCGCACGCATCGCAGTCGTTGAGGCACCGCCGACAGTAATCAGCGTCGCAGCCGTGACAGACGCTCCGGCATTCGCTGCAACTACTCCGTCCGCAGTCCGAGCAATTCGAAACACAGTCGCTGCAAAGATCGGATTCACATCGCTCGCAAGAGCTCGATTCGTCCCGATCGGTCGTGCAGCCGCAATCGACGCAACTGACCCCTTCCCAGTCTTTGATCCGGACGTAGGCGCTTGACGGGTTGTAAGTCTCCAAGATTTGCCGGACGAGGAGGAAGAAATCCAGCAGACGGCCCGCTTCGAGCGCCGAGCGAATCGCGAACTTCCCGTCCCCTTCGCAAAGTGCGTTGCCGTGAACGTGCGGATGCGTGACGCTCGAATCGCCGGCGGCCGGGTTCGGCTCGACGGCCTCCACTTCGTAGGGTCGATTCTCTCCTAGATGGGACCAATTGAGGCGGATTACAAATTGTCCGAGCGACACGCCTTCCAGCTCGATGGAGTCGGTGGTGACCGAGAGTTGCTTCTTCCGGAGATCGACCTCCACCTCGTTGAACTCCGTTTCGAGCGCCGTGAGATCGTCCATTACAAAGCGCAAGGACGGCGGTGCCTCGTCGATGTTCGATCGATGATGATCTCTTACCGTAGCCCGCAGCGCGTTCATGAATGTTTCAAGAGTTCGTGTCAGATGTTGCCGAACATGAGCGGCGGCCGAGTTCCAACCACGGACTTGCACGTCGTTCAACATTCTTGTTAGGTCCGTGCAGAGCGTCCAAGACTCCAACGGAAGTTGAACGACGGTTGAGACACGACGTTCGCTTGCGAGCGTCTTCAAGATCGAAGCGGCCGTTCGAATGAACCGGCGTCTTCGGTCGATAGCGGATGCAGGGGGATGAATCATGATCGTTGCTTTCCGTGCTCAATGAATACGGCGCTGCGCCCGAGACTCTTTCGGCGCCAGCCGATCGTCTCGAGCGCAACGGGCCGAGTTTCGTTTAGGAGCGCGCCCCTTCGATTTTCGTGGGAGTGATCGAGACTCTGTCTCCTTCTTGCAGGACTTGTTCCGACGGGACCGGCAATCGGTTGACCCGGATCAAATAGTCAGTCGGCTTGCCGCTCTTGATATGCCGCTCGAAGAGTTGGGTCACGGTCATACCGGCATCGACTTCGACGTGATCGCAAAATCCGCCGCCGTCATTGTTGATCAGCAAAACGCGCATGAACGAGATTCCTTAGGTTGATGAGAAAGAAGTACGATCGAGCACTGAGTGATTCCGTGCCGCGGCGCGCAGGCGGCGTCGTCTGCGGCCGCGGCGATGGAACCGGATGCGCCGCACCAGCGGTCGCCGGGAGGATTGAGGCAACGGAGAGTTACGCCGCGGCGGCGAGGTACTGTTCCAGAGGAACGGCCGCGTAGTCGTCCCAATCGAAGACCAGAGGTCCTTCTTCAAGGGCTTCTTCGTCGATGTCGAGATCGTCGAAGTCGTCGGGAAACACGTCTTCCAACTGAAAGCCGAGATGCCGGACGGTGGCGACGGAGTCGCCGGTGGCGCGAGCCACGGCGCGATCGAGCTCGGACTGGGTCATAGCCGGACCTTTCTGTGAGAAAAACAAGCAATAAAAAAGCCCTCGGAAACGATCCGAGGGCCGGGTAAACCAACGAAGAAACTGGGGGGCAGAGCGTCAGTCGGCCGCCGGGGGGACCAGCCAATGCGCGCGCAGCCAAGCGATTTCGGCCGCCAGAGCCGAACATCGATGTTCAAACGGCCCTAAAATGGGCCCGCCGACCGGTGCCAGATCGGCCGTCCACAGGCCAGATGCATCGGGCTCGACATAGGACCCGCGGCGAATATCCAGGCGGCCCAGGGCTTGGAGCGGAAGCGACTCGTCATAAAGACAGCGGATATGGCCGCCGGGCGTGACGACAAGTTCCATCAGGGGCTTACCTCGGCCGGTTGCGGCCGGCGCAGAATATTGCGCCGCGGGCGCTCTACCAGGAATTGATCGAGCGACTGCCGAAGGTCCCCCAATTCCGAGGCGACGGTGTCGCGGAGGATCCGGTTTTCGCGGAGTGACTGCGGTTCGAGCCCTTGGACGATCTGCCGGGCTTGGCTGACAAGCGCGTCGAGTCCGTCGTTGGAACGAACGTTCAGCCGCCGGAAGCGATCGAAGAACTCGACCAGATTCGTCACGATCGAATCGCGAAAGACCTTGGGCTTCCCGTCGGCCGTACCGCTCAGGCGATCGGTCAGATGGGTGACGAGTCCGGCGAGCTCCATCGAAAACGCTTCTTCGGCTAGCGCCAAAGCCTCGTCGAAGCGCGCGGCCACGCGGCGACATTCTTCTTCGTAGAGCGCGGGATTGAGTTCCGCTAAGTAGCTCGGCGGTTCGACCGACGGAAAATCCCACTCCACGGCAAACAGACCATGGAGCGATGCCGGATAGTCATTTGAATTGAAGAGTCGCCCGAGCCGCTCGCGAGCCGCGTTCTTCAACTCTTCAAAGTTTTCATCGAGCAGGGCGACGGTCGTTGCGAGTTCGCGACGACGCTCGGTCATCTCAACCTGAAAGACGTCGATCTGATCTTGGCGGATCAAGCGGATCCCCGGCTCGGGAAAGGGGAGCGTCATCCCGCGCCATAGGTTCAAGATCCGGCCACGGACGTTGGTCACGGCGCGAAATGCCGGATGCTTGGTATCGAGGAGCTTTTTGCCCGCGGTCAGAAACCGGCCGCTCGCCTCAAAGGCGTCGGCCGCTTCCGCTTTCTGTTCGGCGGAGAGCGACTTGCGGCAGCCAAGCCACACGAAACTGACGCGGACGGCGGCCATGGTTGTCCGGAGCCGATCGACAGGATCAGCCCTCCTTCTCGGGGGAGGTCTTTCGAGGGTCAAAGTCATAAGAAATCATCTCCGGGAGACAGTATTACTAGGGCGCAACGGATGAGACGAGAATCGCGGACTGGGGAACGAGGTCGAACCGGTCCAATTCGGCGGCTAGTTGGTCGCAGACCTCCGCCCCGTCCCATTCCTTGAGCGGGTTCCAAACCTTGGTCTGCGTGGAGTCGAAATCGAGGTAGAGGGCTTGCTGCACGGCGGCGACGATGCACGCCAGTTCGGCGTGAGATAGATCGCTTACGGTTCGCATCGAACGCGTCTCTCCTTAGTTTTGAGAAGGATCGCGGCGAACCCGGCGGGCCGACTTCACCGGTGCGATTGCGGGGCCGCGATAGATCCCAGCGCGGGAGGCATCCAGACAACGGCCGCTCGCCCAAGTGCGTAAGCGCTCGACTGATTCGGCGGCTGTGCGCGCGACGGGGACGATGTTCTCGGCCGCCGCCATCAGCGGCAGATCCAAAAGCGCCGCGAGGCGGCAACAGGCCCTTATCTCGGCGCCGGTCCAGCCGGCATCGCCTGGCAATCGCTGGGAAACATCGAGCTCGAAGTGAGCCTGATAGAGATTCCAGATCGCACGGCGTTCGGTTTCGTCGGGGAGATCCAGAAAGAAGCAACCGTCGAACCGCTCGGCCCGCGCGAACTCGGGCGGCAGCTTTGTGATGTCGTTGCAGGTGGCGATGACGAAGACGTCGGACGAGTGATCGTTGAGCCACGTCAAGAACGTTCCGAAGAGCCGGGCCGAGACGCCGCCGTCGGTTTGACCGGAACTCGCGACGCCTGATAGTCCTTTCTCGACTTCATCGAGAAATAAGATCGATGGGGCCATCGCATCGGCGATGCGCAGGGCCTGGCGTATATTGCGCTCCGTGTCGCCGACGATGCCCCCCATCAAACTGCCGACGTCGAGTGTGAGCGTCGGTCGACCGGTTTCGTTGCCGAGTGCTTTGGCCAGCGCGCTCTTCCCCGTGCCGGGAACGCCCAAGAGGAGAATGCCGCGCGGCCGGACGTCGGCTCGCCGCATGCCGGCACGGAGCGCGCGGCGACAGAAAGCTTTCACACCGTCCAAGCCGCCGAGTCGGTCGAAGGTTTCCGTCCCGCGGTGCAATTGCAGCAGTCCGCTTTTCTTGAGGAGTCCCGCTTTGATTTCCCAGAGGGTTTCCGGCGTCAATCGGCCGCGGCGGACGAGCGACAGGCTGTAGGCCGCTTCCGCTTCGTAGCGCGTTAAGCCTGCGGCCGCGTCGAGAACCGCTTCCAGCTGTGCGCCGGCGGGCAGTTCTTCCGTGTCGGTAGCGATGCCGTGCGCCAACTCCAGCAACTGTTCGCGAGTAGGCAGCTCGTGCTCGACGACCAGGAACAGCTTTTCGAGTTCGAGCGGGATTTGGATGATCGGCGAGAGCACGACCACGAACGTGCGGGATTGCTTGCCGGCCGTGAGTTGTCGCACGAGCGTCTGAACGATCTCGGCACTCTGCAGGAACCGGTGGAAGTTTGTTAGGACCAGCACGGCGGTACCGTCGGTCTCCGCGAGCGCAGGCAACGCCTTAAGCGCCGCTAAGGGATCGGAACCGACGGCGGACGTGGCGGTCTCGCCGGCGCCGACGACCGACAGTCCTCGGGCGACATCCCACGTGGCGAATCGCCAATTCTGTTCATGACAGAGCCGGGCAATTTCGGTCAGCGCATCCTCATGTTCGTGCGACTGGATCCAGAGTCCCGTAAAGCAGGCGGCAATCAATTCATGTAATCGCTCGGCGAGCGTCATGGGGTGAAACTCCTTGAGTAACTGAAAATGTTGCAGTGCCAACGATCAGCTCGTGACGAAGTCCGCCGTCTCGACCGCCGTCCCGGTTAGGTCGTCGAGCCTTGTACGGCTAGTCGAACGACGTGGGTTTGCCGAACCCGTCCGAGCGCGTCAGTGATTGTCACGACTTCCGGATGATCGTTAGCGGCCGGATCGACGTCCCAGTCGACGAGCGTGACTTGGATGTCGGGTGACGAGGCGAACACTCCTGGCACGAGTCCGCCGTGGACGTTGAGTACGAGAGCAGGGGAGGGATGATTTTGTGTCCTGATGTCGGATTACGTCGTATAGTGTTGGTCGACCGCTTGCGATGCGAGCACTTGATGGAATTCGGCGGTCGTGTGTTCCGCGGACGTCCGCCCCAGGGCCTGCTCCAAGAAGCGACTAGCTTCCCGGCACGTTGCGCCTGTGAAGCCGCGCGTCTCGACCCGCGTAGAGCCGTCTGGAGCAACGACGATTTCAATCGTCTTCATGCCGCACCTCCGACCTGGAGGGTGAGCTTGATTGAGCCGTCGGCCAGTGCCTGTTCGACGACGTCGTGCCCTTGCTTACGGGCTTCGAGACGCGTCTTCTCGACGGCGTAGGCTTGTAGAAACCGATCGAGATGGACTTGTTCGCCCCACGTGCCGCGATAGTTGTCGTAGGCAAGTTGTCCGGTTTCGGTTTGGCAAACGACCGGATAACGCCAACGCGGGAGTTGTACGCACAATCCGGTCGCTTCGGTCGTGAACAACCGAGCCTTGCCTTGAACCGGCGGCGGGAGTTGCAAGCGATGACAGGCGGCATGCACGGCCGTTGCATCGCGGATCTCCGTTTGAATCGTGACGATGTGCGACACGTTTGTCTCCGAGGGTGATAGGGAATGGTCAGGCGTCGGCGACCATCGGGTCGCTGGTGGAGTGAGCCAGGACCGGCACGTCGGGAGGGGGTTGGAGACGCGGCTTGGCATCGGCCAACAGGTCCGCTTCGCCGGCGACGGAGAGAATCAACGCCTCTTCTAGTTCGGGCGAGCCGTCGTCGGTCGAGAGTCGGCCGAGCAAGCGCCAACAAATCAGCAGCGCGAGGACGCCGAGCGTGACCGCCGCGGTTCCTTCCAAGGCCGTCGCCAACAGCGGAACCCGCTCCCGAGCGGCGGCTACGTCCTTGCGGTCGGCGTCGAGCGCCGTGTACTGATCGGTCAAACTCTTGCGCTCGGCTTGGACCCCTTGCTCCAAGGCGACGAATTGACGACGGCTTTCGGCATCGGCTTCGACTAGCGCTCGGGAGGCGGCCGAGTTGTCACGCGATTGTTGTTGTAACTTCTCGACTTCGCGGCGTTGCCACTGGCGAAGCTCGGTTTCGCGTTCGTCACAGCCGAGGCAGATTATCAACGGCAGAAACAGAATCAGACGCAGATGGGGCATGGCGATTTTTCCAGAGGTGAAGGATGCGGACCAGCAGACGACGCAAGGCCCGCTGTAAGCGGACCTGACGCACGAGCGCCAAAAGCGTGACGACCAGCGCCGCGATCAAGAGCGCAATCACAAGCGAATGCTCCATCAGAGCTCCTTGGTAAAGGAAGGAAGTAAACACCGCTCAGGCGGAGTTCCGGCTGCGACATTGTTCGACGTCGGCGCGACAAAAGACGGAGGCACCGGCGCCCGAGTGGGTCCGGCGACAGTAGACGGGAGTAATCTTCTGCTCTCGTTCCCAGCGCCCGAGCGTCGAACGGGAGATGTTCAGAAGCGAACAAGCTTCCAGCGCCAGGCAATACGTCGTGCGGAAGCGAGCAACCTCCTCCGTCTCGACGTGCCAAGCCTTCCGTCGTCGCGTTGCCGCTAACAAGCCGGCGCGGATCCACTTGCGGAGGACGACGTCTTTGAGCGGTTGTCCGGGAATAAGCACTGCGGCGAGGCGATTGAGGGGATAACCCGCGGCCGTATCCGCCTCGGTTCGTAGCGTCTGAGCAATCCGGCGGAGGTCGGCGAGGTCGACGTACACCTCTCGGAGCGTCGGATGTTCGACGGAGCGATGGGCGATCAATCGACCGGCAAGGATTTCGGCAACGATCCGGACCAGATTGAGACCGCCGGCTCCGAACCGCCGGGTCGCTTCGTGCAACTGGATCCCCGGCTCGCAATTGTCGCGGTGCGGCGCCTGTTGGCGGATCGCCCGCAGCAACTCGTCGACGGTTGCTTGCGAGAGACGCCAACCACAGGCGGTGCGCCAGGCCTCTGGGAGAACGCCGGCCTCGATCAATTCCGCTACTCGATGCCGCTCGATTCCCAGCTGATTGCCCGCTGCGCGCGTCGAGACCGAAGTTGCCATGCGGCTGCGAAAAACTTCCAGCGAGGCTTTGGAGACGAGCCCGACGGTCCGGCCGCGGTGCCCAGCAGGATGAATCTTACCGGTAAGGGTTTGGCGACGGACGAGATCTGCGATCGTCGTCGGAGTAACACGGAGCCGTCGGGCCGCCGCCGTTTGGCTGAGCCAAGGCCGAGCATCCAGTAATCTTCGATGGTGGGAGGAACGAAACAGAATGACTTTGCTCGTGAGATGGCCCCGCATATAGCGCTGCAGTAAGTACGGACGCAGCATTTCCGCCGGCCCGGGAAACCCCAGCCGTTCCAAATAGTCGGCATCGCGCAGGAGAAGGCCGAACGAGCGACCGACGCCGGTGGAAGTCGAGCAATGCTTGTCGACGGTTTGATATTCATCCCAAAACGTCGCCAAACGGTCCGGTGCACCGACCAGCGCCGCCGCGATCAGCCATGCCAGGGAGTTGTCGCCGATTTCCGCGGGAACTTGCCAATCCGTTCTTGTCCGCTGCAGGCAGGTGCGAGTTCGAGCCACGGCCGATCGCAGCCGATCGATCCACCAGAAGCAGGCGTAGGGAGGCCAATCATGCTCCGTCTCTTCGTCGTCATCGAGCGCCGTCCTCACGCTATTTGCCGCCTTGAGCAGTTCGTCGCTTACGGAGATCGAGGGTGCGTTGGTGAGCGCATAGCCGCAGCGGCAGTGAACGAGATCGAGTCGGCGAGACGCGAAGTTTCTCCGGCAACTAGGACAACGAGCGAAGAGCACTGCCGCATGCTCGATACAAATCGGCAACGGTCGAAACGACCAGATGAGCCGTTCGTGCATCGGCGACCCCGTCAAACATTGCCGGCAAACACGTGGCTGAGCGGCATCGAAGTAACGCAAGATCGTCTTGGAGTCGCATTCCGGCGGCGACGGAGCCTGCCGCCGACGTAACATCAACCGGTCAGACCAAGCATGAACGGTCAGATTGCGCAGAGTATCCGAGCTGCGGCGGAGTAAATGGCCGAGTTCGTCGAGCGCCTTACTTTGCCGCAGCTGATCGAGATGCGGCGGAAACCGCACGTTGTCGACAAGCGACAACAGTCGCCCCAAGCCGTCGTAGCCTATCGCCTCGACATGGCGTCGTACATAACCGGTCAACGATTCACCGCTCAACGGCAATTCGCGGACCGGGAGATAGGGAGTCACCATGATTAGGCTCCTCCCAAAAGTTGCGCAGCGGAAACGGGAGTCGGGCGGCGGCGGGCCGCGCGCGGCGTCAGTCCGATTCCTGTGCTGCGCACCTCATCCGCCGCTTGGATTCGATCCAACAGCGCCCCGTCCCAGGCTCCGATGAACGGATTGGTTTGTTCGCCGAGGATGCGTTGATGGGCCAAACGTCGTTCAAAGACCCGCGCAAGATCGGCCGTCTCGATCCGCTCGCCGCCTCGCGCGAGCGATTCCGCCAGTCCGCCCCGCACGAGCGTCATCAGATAATCGGGAATGCCGCGACAGGCCAAGTAGAATCTGCCGGCCGTCTCCGGTTCCGCGAGTCCCGAGGTTTCGGCCAACGGCAGCGTCGCGTCCAGTCGTTTGAGCATCCCACAGAATTCTTGGCGCCCGGCAGGGGTTCGCCAGGTGAAGCAGCGGAGCGTCAGGCGTTCCTTAAACCGACGTTCGGTATGCTCGGCGCGCAGTACATGTTCCGCTTCCGACATCCCGCAGACCACGACTGGAATCCGCGTATTGACGATCAAGACTTTGAGCCACTGGGCGGCCTTGGTCATGACGCGGGCCCGCTCCATATCGAACAGATGATGGAACTCGTCAAAGACGATCAACTCGACGCCGCAGCGGGCGAGCAGTTTGGTCGCCCGATTGGTCAGTGTCTGCACGGTGCCGCTCGACCAGGCCGGATCACCGAGCGCCAACAAGATATCGGCGGCGATCCCTTTCGGTCGGGCATCCGGTTGGAGCGTCACCTTCAAGATCGGTCGACGCGTTTCGGTTTCGGTCTCGTAGGGCGGATGGAGCTTGAAGTAGTGCTCGACGACGCTCGTTTTGCCGACTCCCGACGTACCCAACAGGGCCCCGCAGGCCGGTTCACCCGGCTGAGCGAATGATTGATGACACCGCTGCAGTAGCCCGACTGCGTCCCGGAAACGAGGATGAAGGACGATCAGCTTATGAGCCAGAGCGATCCGCTCGCTGACCGGGACCGAACGCCACTTTGTTCGATCGTCGGCTACCGGTGGTCCGGTCGAAGAAGTCATGTTGGTCTCCTCGTAGATAGGTGGAAGTTGGAATCAGCAAGCTACGTCCCAATCGTCGACGTCGATCGCTGCCGGATCGACGGCCGGTGCGGGCGAATCGGGGACGGGCAGCGGCGGTGCAGGGGGATCTAAATCGTTCGGCACAGCTAGAGCAGCTTCCGTCTCCTCGGATGACGTAGACGTTCCTTCAGGAATTCCTTGAAACTCGCCGCTGTAACGCGCCGCCCGCACCCGTCGGCGGCGAGATGGTTTCTGAACCGCAACTTCCACGACATCGCGAATCGCATTACGCGCGGAGGCCAAGGACAGCACGTGATCAGGAGAGTCGAACCGCTTGCGGACCGCCCGGCGTAGAACCCGCCATTGATAGGCGGTTAAACCGTGGACCGAGGGGTCGACGGCCATCGCTTGGAGATAAGTTCGCGAGACGGGATTCTGAACCCAGATCGTTCCTAAGTTCCAGGGGTTGTAGCGGACCGTCAGCCGATCGGCGGACAAGTTGTTGGCCGCCAGTTCAGCCCGTAATGCGGCCAGCTCATCGCTCAGATAGAACATCCCGGCCAGTTCGATGCCGCGGACGGACAGTGACCGCTCGGTCGTCTTCGATAAGAGAACCACGAGTTCGTCGGGAGAAATCGGCAGGGCCGGGGGAAACTCAGCCGCACTTTCTTGCCAAACTTCCATGCGCGTCCGGGGGGCGGTTGGGTGTTTCTCCTGAGCGTAAACGTCGATCAAATGGCAATGGATGATTTCGACCAAGGCTTCATAGGGCAACAGCGGCCCCTCGTCGGCGTTATAGTCGGCTCGTTTTTCCCAACTGCGAAACGTCCGGCCGGGCAAAGCCGAGAGCAGTTGATCGTTGAGCGTATCGAAGAAGGATTCCACCGTTCCCTTCAAGTGGGGCGTACGCGGCGGCATGAAATCGAGCTCCATGCCGAGCTGAAATGCCGCCTGCTCTAGGTCCTTGCTCGTCAGATCGGACCCGCGATCGCAAACGAGTTTTTCGGGGACGCCGAAGCACGGCCAGACGTTCTTGATCTGGGGATAGCGAGCGCTGATGTTCGACTTGGGAAGAATCGCTTGCCGCAACGCCTCCATGATCACGGCGTAGGACGGGGGCTCGAAGCCGATGCAGAAGCCGACGATCAAACGACTGTAGTAATCGATCAAAACCGTCAGCCACGGCTGCCCGAGCGGGCCGGCTTGGGTCCCAACGACGATCTTGAGCGGCGAGTGATCGATCTCCACCCGCTCCAGAATCCGTGTCGCCAGTTGCCGGCGCGATGTGGACCGATGCCGTTGATCGGCAATCCGTCGTCCCCAGCGAGCACGATCGATTTCATACGGATCGAGTCGGGCGACTTGCCGGGCGATGGCACGGGCCAGCGTTCCCGGCTTCGGCACGGGTAAGGCTTGCGCGGCAGTCGTCCGTGAGTTGTAACGCTGGAGATCTTCGAGCACTCGGCGGACGACGGCGGAGATCGGTCGTCGGGCGGTCGTGAGATAGACCTCCGTGAGCGCTCGCTCGATCATCTGGGCCAGTTGTGGAAACCGTTTGAGCCATCCGTTTCGCCGCGATTTTCCGCGCGCACCGCGGAGCGCTTGCCGGGACGATAACGCCAACCGTTGCTGGCCATGTTGCCGCCAGCACTGGAGCCAACGCCTCAGCGTTCGCGTCGAAACACGTCGTCCTTCAGCGGCCAGTTCCGCCGAGCGAGTCGAGAAATCATGCGCTGTCGGCGTCGCGGCCAAGCGGGTGAGCGGTTCAATCGCGCTCCACCTACTTGTCGCACTCTCCAGGGCCGTCGCTTCGAGCACTCTCGGGGGTTCGCCCGATAGGGGTAGCGGGCTGTTCGGCGTCACCGCCGCAAATCGTAGCCGACCTGCGGCGTAGAGACTGAGAATCTCAGTTTCCGTGAACGTTCGTTCTTGTCGAAACCTCAGGTCTTCGGCAACGAATACCCGGGGACCGAGTTGGCGCTGAACGCGAAAGATCCGTTCGTCGCAGAGCCACTCGGTCCCCACACCGAGTCGAACGGATCCCATGTTTGAGTACCTCCGGGGAATAGTAACGTGTAGGCGGAAATCGGCGCCACCAGTAAATCAACGGCCAAGCGCCCCACGGCGATCAGATGTAGCGCGGCCGCTTTCCACAATAGTGCATCGGTGTGGCCGAGGGGCAACAAGTTGCCGAGCGCCACCGGTTGTCCACGGATGATCGCTTCGATCTGGGCGGACAGTGTCGTCTCGACTTCCATGCGGCGGTACCGGCCCAGCAGCCGGATGTTGGCCAAGAGCGACCCGGAAAACAATTGTCGTTCCGTCACGGTATGGAAGGTCCAACCGTGCTGCTCCGCAAACCGAGTTGCTACCGTCAGCTTGCGCTTTACCAACGGGCGAAGGAGTTTGTCGGCAGGTTTAACTTCGATCAATCGCCGCCGACCACATTGCATCGTCACGAGAAAATCGGGCACGATGTAGGAACAGCGGAGGAGTTTTCGGCAGGCCTTGGTCGGCGGGGCGTTTAAGAGCGTGATCTCATCCGAGTCGTCGCGCCAGGCGTACCAGATCGAGAGCGGCTGCTCTTCGATGTTCTGCACGCGGGGGCAGGCAGCCAGGATTTGCGCCGTCGCTGCTTCTAATTGTCCTTGGCAACGAATGGATCGGCTTTGCTTTAAAAACGGAACAAGCAGAAATGTTCCCGGCGTACGCCGTCGTAATTGAAATGTTGATGGTCGATGTGCCGGCGACGAGCCGTCCATGTGGGCCCATCCTTTCGAAGTGAGAGTCGAGGTCCTAGGCCGCTTGTCGCGCGCGGCTTACGGCACGGGCCGCGCCCTTCGAGCGTTTGGACGTCGTGCCGCGGCGAATAGCTGACGGACCCTGTCGGGAGGCGAGCTTGGCGGCGATCAGCCGATTCAATCGTTCGGCGCCTTCGTCCCGATACTCTTCCCAAGCAAAGGATTTGTGGAGCGGCAGCAAAGCCTTCTCCAAAGCGCGCATCTCACTGGGAGTTACGGAACTGGTATCAATGTCCGCGCCGGGACAGGCCCGACGATGCTCGGGCCAATGGAGTACGTACAGCAGGAGTCGAAAACCTTCGGCCCGGACGGCGATCGCGCGGCGTTGATCGGCAAGTACCATTCGGCCGATTCCCCAAGCGCCGGCATGACTGAGCAGCACGACCGCTTGCGCGTAGCCCGACTCCGCCATGACGTGCGACGGCGCGAGAAACAGAGAGCGTCCGGACAACAGCGAAGTCTCGAACTTGTCCGATCGCACGAGATGTTCGACGCGGATCGTTTTGTCGTCCGTCGGAGCGAGCGAGTCGAGTTCGGACTCGGAAATGGGAAGTTGGTCATTGGGTCCGAATTCAAACGCTTTGCCGATTTCCGCCGCGGTCAATTCACCGTGTTGAGGACAGAACTTCCGCTGAGAAATCCGTACGCCGCAGCCCATGTGAATCTGATGGAGCGGGCCTTGGCTGGGAACCACGAGCGCGGGATAGGCTTTGAGCGGGAATGTCAGCGGGCCCAGCGTGAGTTGGCCGCTCCAACTGGCGCGGCTTCCTACCGGGGATAATGTCGGACTGCCGCTATTCGGCGCAGACGGCGGGAAGTGAGGCATAGATACTCCTCTCAGTTAAGCGAATGGGAATGAAATCCGAAAGCCGCAACGCGTTGGCGGCCGGTCGGGAACGAAGGAGGACGAGGCGAGGCGCGTCAGGATCGCCTATCGTTGCGACGAGAGTTCTGCTTTGAGGCGGTCGCAGAGACGTTCGAGTTCACGTCGATTCAGAGGCGTCAGGCCTGAGGCGCCGACGTGCCGTAGATACGGTCGCATTATTTGTCGACCGTGCGGAATCATTTCTTCGCGCCAATAGAGCAACGCGGCCAGAATCGTGGCCGTTTGGCGAGGATGGAGAGCGGTGATGAATGGTCTCCTTTCTTTGGAAGCGATGATCTTGATCGAGAAGTCTGAACGCAAGACAAGTGGAGCGGAAGATCGGAGTCTAGCGGCGCTAATAGATAGGCGGAGTCCTCGTATTGTGACTCGATTGTCGCGACGATTTAGGTACTCGAGTTATCTGAAAGGCTACGAGAGCGATCCGTTAGAAATCGAAATGGTACCTTACAGTCTCGCCCACCAATGGCGGCTTCTTTCGACTACGCTTTGCGAGGCCTGAAGCCGTGGGCTGCCGTCCCACCGAGTCGCATTTGTCGGCGTCGCAGGGTTTGAGTGGCAACTGCGACTGTTGCCCGAGCCCCTAGTCTTCGAGGCATCGGTTACTTCGGCGGCGAGCGCCAAGTCCTCGCAAAATGCATTATGAATCCTAGTGAGATGAACGTTGTCACGTCTGTTCTACGGTAACCGGCACCTGACGACTGCTGACTTTTGGCGAGCTCGTTCAGGTGCGAAGTGACCGCCTCGCGGGCGCCGATGGCGTAAACATTCTCTCAATTAGCCGCTTCGCCCCGAAGAGGAAGAAGCCTCGCGCGATGGAACGCGGATTATTTAGATTCTTGATAATGCGCTCTGTGACATCCTCCCTACGGCTTCACGCGGACGCAGTTGTACCGATTTTATGGGTGCAACAGCGTCACATAACGGCAACGCTTCGGGCGTTCGATAACGATGATAAGCGTCACGGCAATTCGATTGGCGGATGTCTGCGACATCTACCGCTTTGTAGCGATGGCGACGAGCGCGGCACTCAAGCTTGAGGAAACGACCATGTCGGGCCTTCTCCGCCGCTGTTTTGCAGCCGTCGTTTGTCTCGCACTCGGTTTTAGCGGTTTGCAGCGTGCGGCGGCCCAGCATCACGGCGGCCACCACGGATATTCTCATCACGGCGGCTACTACGGTGGTTGGGGACATGTGGTGCCGAGCCAGCACCATTACGCAGGCCTGTACTACTCTTACGGCGGAGCAAACTATTATACGCCGGTTGCCTCGCCGATGCGCGTCCAGGTGATGCGCCCGCAGATTAACCATCAACCGACCACAATCGCACCGCCGTCGGATCCAATCGCCCCGCAATCCGTTAAGTTGGAATTCGGCGGCTTTCAGCAGTTCGAAGATCTTTCGGCCCGCTTGGCGGTTGAGGCCAATCGTTGGTGCCTGGACCTCCATTACAACTACGGTCACAACATAGATTTCGACGCGACCTACCGTGATGCATATCTCGTAGTACAGGCGGCAAAGTACGTCCGCACCGCCGATCACCGCGGAGACCGCGAGACAATCAGCAAGCAAATGGCCGCTGTAGAACCCCTCTTTCATCAGGTCCAAGAAAAGATCAAAACGTGGACTCGGGACGAACGGCGTCCCGTCGGTTCTGATGACGTCAACGGCAAAACGGCGCTCGTAGAGTCGATCTTGCATCATCTGTTGTACGATGTGGGCGTCGCGCAGCAGCACACCGCCGCACTGGAAGAAGAGGCCCCGCCGCCTGCGGAGCTTCTTGCACCGCCCGCCGGCAAGCGATTGTAGAAGCGTCGGGCGCGCGCTTTTCCATCGTTCGACATTGTCCAGGTACTCTTAGCACCTTACGCAACTCCGAACTTCGGGAAACGGGACGTCGAATCGCATTCCGGCCGGGCCTGATGGAAGTGATCTATCCGGAAAACCCGCGTTCGATCCTACGCGAAAGAAGTCCGTGGCTAGCTACCCTTGGCTTCGGGCGGCAGATTAGCAAGAAACTCCATCGTGTCGGCGATTGTCGCGACTTGGTCAAATGATCCGTCGCGTCTCAGATTCCAGCAAACTTTCGTCGGTTGTCCTTCGCCTACGAAGTTTTTGAGAGCGGCGGCGAACTTATACGCGCTTTCTATCATGACGACGCTAATATTTTCCAGCCCGCAACTCTCAACGGCTGATTCGCGAGAATACCAAACGAGCATTGCTTGTGAACCGTCCTCGAATACGGCCGTATTCCAAACCGATGCTATGCGCTGCTCGTAAGGATTAGCTTGTCGCGTCGATTCCGTTACCGCATAGAGGGGGAATAGCGCCATGGTTTGACTCCGACTTGAAAAAAACCGAACGGCGCTCCATGCCGGTAAACAAGCTTTGCATGGACCTCACCGCTCACTCAAACGCCGCCGTACGCCACTTCGACGACGCTTTATTTTATGGCGGCGGCAATTGCTTGTCGCTGCTCTTCTTGAGGCGTTTAGCGCCTTCTACATCTTGCGAATTTTTTGTTTTGAGTAAGACATCTGCTTCGACTGTGCCGTGCGGGATCGCAAAAATGCGGTAAGGCGCCTTCACGGTGCGAGGGGCGAAAATCGTTCGGTATTGTTCGCGTTTTCTTGACGATCAACACCTACATGTTGAAATCTTATGAACTGGAAAGAGATCGCAAAATTTTTCTGCGGCTTCGAAACGTTCCATGCGATTTTTCACGCTTATCTCTGGCTATCGGGTACCACGTTTGCTGCATTCGGCATCGCAACGACGCCATCACTGAACATTGCGGCAACTACAGTTTGCGTGTGTTTCGTACTCCCTCTCGGTTGCTTTGGTTGGCGGCGGCGACCTGCTGGAACACAAGTGTGAGCGACAGAGGCGACACTCCGGTACGATATGGAAGAGCGGCATTTTAAATACCAACCGTGCCAAGGCTGTGGCGCTGAGAAGGCGATCGTTTTCACGGCGGAGTGATCTTTAGGTGTTGAGAGTCTCCGCGGGACGGCGCAATGAATTGCGCGAACGGAAGTGCGGCGCATGCGGTTCGGGTCGATGTTTGTTGCGACGTCGACTCCTCCGTTAGAGCGATGATACTAGCCCCCGGCAGGCCTTCAGAACTCGACACGTGACGCCTTGCCGAGTGGTGATTTATTGTCTTCGGTCTCGGCGATGCGCCGAGTTTGCGCGGCAATGTGATTACGAGCCGCGATCGCCGAACATGATCAGCCGTTGAATCGAGAGGCGCCTTCGATCGTCCGAAATACGAGCGTCGAGCGCAGCATCGAACTGCACGCCCTTAGACGAAAGTTGTGACAACACGTCGTCAAAATATATCTGCAGCGAAGGTCCGCTTAGCGTAAGGCCCGCTACGTGACTAATCGGAGCCGTAAACTCCAACCAAGGATGTTCATCGGTATTCAGTTTCGGCGCAGCGTTCCGTGGCCAAGTTCCAAGGTAGAGGGTTGCTAGGTCCGAAGCGCGTCGCATGTCGGGGTCCAGACGGCTCGAACCGTCGTTCCAGCGATCCATTCTATTCTCTAGCCGGAGGGTATTGATCAACAGAGGCCCATCGCTACCGATTAACGCGACGATGGCATTCTTCCCATCGAGTCGGCCCCACCAAATATTTGTGTGCGGAAAGACGGAGGCGAAGCTGTCGGCGATCAGTTCAAACTGTTCGGGGCCTAATTGATAGAGCGCTATCCACTGACAGAACAATCCGTCCGGTTTCAACCTCCGTTGTGCGGTCTCATAGAACTCGACGGTGAATAGATAGCCTGCGCGGCTCTCCCAGGGAACGAATAAATCGGCGACAATTGCATCGAACCTCCGATCCGTATGTTGCAAATAGTGTCGGGCGTCGGTTACGCGGACTTCAACCTTAGGATGATCCACCACGCCCAAGTTCTCGGAAGTCAGCAGCCTCGCGGCCTCAACGACGTTGGGAATCAACTCGACTATGACGGCGCTCTCGACGGTCTGGTCGACGACTATCGGCGCCGACGTCAAACCGGTTCCAAGTCCGAGGAAAGCGACTTCGCGAGGCCGCGGGTGGAGTAACAGCGGCAGTCTTCCCTGCCGATACTCGCGCGCCGCATCCGCAGTCGAACCGTGTCGATAATGTATGTTTTGGCGGACCGCGAGGGAACCATCGGTTGCGCGTACGACGTCGATCCACCCGTATGCACTTTCCCAACGCCGCACTACTCGTCCGCCGTGACTTTCCAACTGTTCCGGCTGATGAAATCGATAGAGGCTTGCGGTCATCAATACCGCGAGCATCAGAGTAACTATGACGGCGATCTTTTTTCTGCCGCCTTCAATGAGTAATGCGACGCCGGTAGCAAGGTAGAGAATCACGAGTATTTCGAACGCCGACCAAAGGCCGATGAACTGCGGAAAGACGAACCCGGCGGCAATCGCTCCTGCGGCTCCGGAGATCGTATTCACCGCCATAAGAACTCCGACGGACTTACCGCTGGGAGCCGTTTGCATCATTGCGGGCAGCGTCATTCCCAGCAGCGCGATCGGAGGCAACACGAAGGCGGCCGCTAAGCCGTAGACCCCGACGAGGTATGCTCCAAAACTCGTTCCGAAAGAAAGGTAGCGCAACCCCGTCAGCCGGGGAAAGACGGCGATCGTGCCGGCTAATACTAAGCCGCCTAGCGATAGCGAAGCGATGACGATCATGCGCGTTTTTAAAATCTTTCCCAGCCAACTCGCGACAAAGGTTCCGAGGCATAGAGCAAAGAGAAACACGGCAAGGATTGCGCCGAACGTGTAGCTACTGTTGTGAAAGATCAAGGCGAACATCCGCGTGTAAAGCACCTCGAGCGATAAGATGCCGAACCCCGAAACGGCCGCCAACGCGATGCCGGTTCCCGACCCTTGGACGTCGTACGTGCCGACCATAGGCGACGTCTCGAGCGGCGAGGAATCTTGTCGGCGGATTGACGTGATACAAGCGATGAGACCGGTGACCGCGGAAAGGCCGGCCGCAACAAAGCCGCTATTCCGGACTCCCACCACGACCATGAGGCTCGTCGAAGTAAGTAAGATGCCAATCAATCCGCCGGCGGTATTCAGGCCGTAAGCGATCGTTCCTCGGCGCCGGAAGTCCGTCCGCGTGGCAAGATTCTCAACGATCAGCGGTAATGTCGCGCCCAGCGGTACGGTAGCGGGAAGCAACACGAGGAAACACCACACGGCCGGGCCGATGGAAGAATCAGAAAACACTTCCCCGGCTTCGCGTCCGCCCGGCGTTTCAACCCATTTCAAGAGCGTCGGAACCACACAAGTCCAAGCCGCTGCGATCAGTTCGAGCAAACCGTATGCGAACAATGTCGGTACTCGCGATGCGAGCCGCCCCCCCACGAACTGTCCGATTGAGAGGCCGGTAAAATATGCCGCAAGCACGAGTGCCGCTGCTTGCGCCGTCTGTCCGATTATTAAGCCGATCAGTCGCGACCATGACATCTCGTAAATTAGTGCGGCGACGCCCGACAGAAAAAAGAGAGCATAAACGGGAAGCGCGTTTGCTCGTAGGCGATTTGGATTAGTCAACTGGCTTTCCTAGAACGTAGCTGCGTCTGGAGACGCTCCCCGACGTCGGCAAGGGTCGCGCCGCCCGCGTTCGCTCGTCGGCAGTTAGTCGCCTCGGTAGTCCGCATGAGAACGACGCCGAATTATATGGTGCGCGGCGGTCCGACTCGACGCTCGCACCGAAAATTGAGACGGTTCCCCGTGTCGCCGCGTTGGAAAGAGGAGATTCTCTGGTGCTTGTATCGGGCATTCGGCATGCCCGCGAAGAGGCCGTCGATCCAGCCGCGGAGTCGCGACTGCGTCCGGTTCTGATGACGGCGCTCGGCTTCGTGCCCATGGCCGTCAGTAACGGGATGGGCGCCGAAGTGCAGCGCCCGCTGGCAACGGTCGTCATCGGCGGCATCATCACCAGTACGGCTCTTACCCTCTTCGTATTACCGGTGGTCCATTTAATCACCGGCAAACGGGGCGCGCCCGGGGCCGGCGCGAAGATAGGGAGCGACGTTCCCGTGAAAAGTGAGACGGCGTAAGCATTGCGTCGCCGAAGCTCAAAGCCGACAGTCCGTTGAATCCGCGACCGTTTCAGATCGAATGGGGAGCGTGAACCAGCAACCGCGCGAGTGCCGTCTCGGTCTGTCGTGCGCGAGGGCTCCTGATCCGCGCCGAAGTCGGTCGACGAACTTATCCGGCTGGTCGGTCTGCAACAAGAACCGCATGAGGACCATTTCAGCCGTACGCAACGTGTTTGCGATCGCCGCCGCCGCAATCTGGTCTCCATCGCGCAGGGCCCCGGTAGCGTCGTCGCCGCGACCTCAACCGTTGGTGATGAGACGGACGATACTCGGCGGTTGCTTTACGGACGCATCGGCCGTGTCGGGACGGTCGGCGACGAGCGCCATCGTTGCGGCGACGACGGCCGCGGTGAGATAACACAGAATGCAAAAGCAACGATAAGAGCGAGACAAGACAATCTCCTTACGATAAATGTCGGCGATGTTGTATTGTATCCCGCTACGCGCGCCGGAGAATCGAAAAATCCCGGACCTTGATTCCGGTTCGCGCGCTTGATCGAACGAGCCAATCGGCCTGATTCGTGAATTGTTCGGGGATGGACCTCGGAACACGCGGTCCTTGGGCGGCAAATCGCGGTAAGACGCGCCTCACCTCATTACGATAATCGCGTTCGATTTGAATTGTGGAATGACCGATTCCATCGATTTATCGAGGTGATCGTTCAGACATATTATCCTGCGCCCGGCCACCTCTTCGATACGAAGTATTGCGGTCCTTACCTAGGGCAAATCGACGTGCGCCGAGGCGTTCCATCGCGAATCTTCGAACCTTGGGCCGTCAACGTTTTCGTGCGAGGGAGGAAAAATAGTCCGATCGTTGACGCGGAACAACGCGTCGACGTTTCCCCAATCGGCCGTGTCCAGGCTTGCGTCCGCGCAGAGCGTTACCGACGATGACTCGAAAGCATCATCCAATTGTCGCACTTAAGGCGGTAATCTGGGAACGAATCGCCAGCGGGCATTGCGCGAAGAACGCATCTGTGCACCTCCTGCGAAACGGTATCTGCCAGAACCGCGAGGGGCATTTGCATCATGTCGCAAAGATTACGATTCTCGACTAACTGTCATTCGCAGACTAAGATACTGCTCTCCCATCAGTGCGCCTCACATCTGATCAACGGTCAACAGCCTCCAATTGCACGGGAGGTCAACGTCGATTTACCGTCGAATTTGCCGTCGGGGGCAGCCTGCCTACCCGGGCGATGGGGGTGATCATCGGTCTTCATTGTTCCCGCGCGATCGATAGTTTACCGGGATCAATATTGCAAACGTTACAGGGCCGTCTGCGCAGATTCCCGTCCCGCAGACGTTGCAGGATCAACGGGCGACTATCCGCTTCCGCCGTCAAACCACGATGGATAACTGAAATGGAATTCCTCGGTTTTAGAAAAAAGCCGGCATCTAAGAAGATCGGCTGGAGTCTCCAGAACATAGTTCTCGTACTTGGCGTGATCGGCGGATTGACCGCATTCGCAATCAATCAATATCAACGTTATTCGGATGAGGCCGCGAAGCTACCGCAGTTGCAATACGTCTCGAAAAACGATGGTGCCAACCCGATCGTAATCACCTTGAAAAACGATTCGACGGAACAGCCGACGGCGATCACGAAGATGACCTACTTCATCACCGACCCGGAAGTACTCAAGCAGATCGAGACCAGACACCCGAAGCCGATATCCCCGAAGGGAGCGGCTACGACCGGAGAAGTTGCAAATCCAATTGACAGCGGGAACTTTGTCCACGGAGCGTGGGTCAGGGGAGGCTACAACTTCGTTGCGTCGCTTGCTCTTCACATCCCGCACAACGGAGTACAAGACATTTCCATTGCCGTTGATCGTGGACGATGGTCAGGAATTCAGTTTGTCGGCGACTTGACGATTCATTCCGACGCCGCAGATCGAAGCATACCGAATGTGAAGATTGCAGTTGCGACGGGAGGGAAGTGATGTCGGGTATTCTGCAGGTTGTCGCTGTTTGTCTCATCGGCCAAGTTGAAATTCCAAGCTGGGTGAATAACGCGCGCATTAATTCCATCTATGAGATTAATCGCGGAGAATTAGTTAAAGCCGTCGTTGAGTTGAGACAAGGTACCGGCACATATACATTGTCGAACGGTCAAGTGGGGACTTTGAAGGACTTGCAATACAGTGCGGCACTGCCTCATCCGAATACGAATAATCCCTTGCCGACAAGGGCGCTTGTCGGCACTTGGTCGCTGAACGGACGGACGGGGTATTTCGTTTTTCGAGAACCGGACGTAAACGGCATCATCGACGGTTACTGGGGGTACCAATACCCCGAGTTTGTCGGCAGCTGGGATGGCATGATTTTTCAGGCCGATGCGGGAGTCGCTGCCCAAGTTCCCGCGCGGCTTGTGGAAGCCCCACCGATAATTCCCGTCGACGTAGCTTCGTCCAATCCCGTTGCTGCGCGTCGGCCGACGCTCAAGTTTGATCTTGGAAGGTCATTTACAATCTTTAAGGAACTGCCTAAGGGCGAGAGCTTTTTTGCGCAACAAAAGAATCCGGGCGCAAAGACGATTGTTCCAACGCGATGGCTTGAAGAGGGCATCAAATACCGACCGTCGGTCGGTCAAATAGTCACACAGGACGGAACGGGTGTTGGAACATGTTTTATGGCCGGGCCGGGAATCGCCCTGTCGGCAAAACACATTTTTGATACGTACGGTATCAATACCGGCTATGAGGTGCGATTTCCAATTCAAGGCGGTCCGCGTTTTGATCATTACAAGCTGTCCTCTACGCCGATCCTGTTGCACCCGGACATTGCCGTTTTGCAGTTGGCGAAAGAACCTGGAATTGACTGGCGGCCTACCTTACCCTTGCCGACGATCAAAGGAGAAAACGGATTATTTCGTTCTATTCAGGAAATCCCCATTCCCACTTTCGCCGCCTTAGACGTGCAGGTGATTCACTATCCAACAATATGGGGCAGCAAATGAGTATGACCGGGTCATTTCTTGATCCCGCTCACGAGAATGCCTACGACTATGTTTCTGATACGGATCACGGGTCATCGGGCGCGCCGGTGTTTGACTTCGATTGGCGTATTGTCGCCGTTCACTTCGGGGATGATCCGGAAGGGGGAAAGTATACGATGGGCTTTAGGATCGAATACATTCTCTGTGAAATCAAACGGCAATTAGCCGGCCGCCCGGATGCTACAACGATCCTGGAAAAGTTAGGGTTGCTATAGTGCGACCGAAGTAGACCGCAGATGAGACGGTCGAGAGACCGCTTCAGCGGCGAGTCATTCAAAGTACTGCCGTATAATACGGCGACGAGATGAGAGACCCGGGGATAGTCGGCCGGCCGTGGACGACTTATTTTCAAATCCAATACGAATCGAGACGGAAGCTGCAAGCAGACGAAGCTGAAGAATTGCGCGAGTTCAATAAGGGCGCGCGAGCGGCGATGACCGGTCGACTCCGTTGATGGGATCGGTGGCCCATGAGCCACTTCGTCGGTGTCTTCAGCTCCAGGAAGGACGGAGTTGTTGGCGGAGACGGCCTTTTTGACGGCGAAAGGTACCGCAATTGACAACCGGGCCGCTAGGCGTTCCTCAAGGTACAATACAATCATGCCAAGAGCTTATCGTGTTATGAAATCCGAGGGCGATCCGTTACGTCCCGTGCTAGGAGATGCAGCTGCCAAACTAGGCGTGCGCGACGGACTCGACGGCCGTAAGCCCGACTTGGCGCCCGACGCCGGGAATGCGGTGCCCGGCAACGGCGGGTTGTCGGTCGTATCTTCGATTGCAGGGTTGGCTTTTCGCGTCGCCAACGGCATGTTTCCTCCTAGCCTCGTTCCGCAACGGCTCAACGATTCTGGTCAAGTTCCCGGCGCTATCGGAGTGAACTCTTTGTGCGTCTTCCGAATCGGCGAGGGAGTGTTTGAAGACGCATTGTTGTGCGAAGAACTGCGTTTGGTACCGGATCACAATCACCACGGCACCGTTCAACCTGCCGGCGTCATGGCTTACGCCGATTACCGCCAAGCGATCTCCGACACGCAAGATGATTGGGAGCCAGGAGAAGCGGACTTATGAAACTGATTGTTGACCGGGCCGTGCTTTACAAGCTTTGGCTCAACAGAATTGTGAAATCTCATGTGGAGAGATCGTGGGACCGTCCCGACGAGTATGCATCGGAAGCCGAAGACGAGTGGCTTCATGATCATTGGATGGATTTAGAAGAGACGATTCGTCAGCGCGTGTGCGGGTTGTCGGCCGATCTTCATTCACTTCGTGACCAGGAAAAGCTCGTCCTTGATGGACAGCAACGCACAAAGCAACAACTAGCGACACAGACGGAACTCGCTTTCCGACGGCGGGATTGGGATCGCTTATTGACGCTGTTGCGAACTCCGCCGCGGTTCCAGCCGCAGGCGATGGTGGACTATCTTAGGGGACGGGCCTGGATGGAACTGGGCGAACCGAGCGTGGCATTATTGTTCTTCGACAATGCGGCTCGGTTGGACCCGGAAAGTCTGGCGTATCCTTCGTTGGCCTTGGAATGCTTGAAGTCAATTCCCAATTGGAATGAAGCGCTGGTACGGGCGGAAAAATATCGGACATCAGAACACGTTGCGCCACGCTTGCTATTTCGCGCGGGCGATATCTTTCATTTGTGGGCGCTATTCAGCCGGCGACCCGCATACTTTGAAACCGCGATCGAGGTAGTCGACCGCGGTTTTTCATTGCTCAAACAAGGAAGTGCGGCGGAATCGCTGTCGTCGGTAGTCGCCGGGGCGTTTTTAACGAAGACCCTGTCGTTAGAGCACCTCCAGCGGCATGAGGAAGCCCTGTCGACGATTGATGAAGCAGTCTCGCAGCGTCCCGACGATGCGGCTTTGCTTACGCAAAGGGGACTGTTGAAGCAGCAACTTCATCGGGACGGCGCCGACGAAGACTTCAAAGCCGCGATCGATAGGGGAACAGGTTTAGTGTGGCCGTACCTGGAACTTGCGCGAATCGAGTCGATCCGAAAGAATTTCAAAGAAGTTGCCGAGCTATCCCGGCAAGGTTTGCAACGGGCGAGTAGCGACCAAGTTGCCGCTCAGCTGTTCCAGCTACTCGGCGTCGCGCTGTTTGAACTCAAAGATTCTACGGAGGCGGTTCGAAGGGCATTTGATGCTTCATTAGAACTTGATCCCTTGGCCGAAGAGAGCCACGCAAACCGCACGAACTTAAATGCGTATCTTCAAGACAATCATCTTCCCGTGACGTGGCGAGTGCCCTCGGGAGATCCGCTTGAGGCAATGGCCGAACTTCGAGAGCAACTAGAACATGCCGCATAGAAACGAACTCGGGGATCGGAGGCCGAGGCCGTCGGAGTCGGGTCGACGGTAGCGCCTCCTCCTGTCGCGCTTTAATAGACGAAGTCGCCCAGCCTTGCTTCGCTTATGAACGGCGTCGGAACCGATGCCGGACTTCCCTTTTCGCCGAATCTGAAGTATCGATTTGGAAAACTGCTCGGACAACAACCTTCGATTTGGGCGCAGCCTGAACAAGACCTCGCCCCTGGGCGACGCATAACGACCGCAAATCGTTGGTGCGGCCATGTGATTTGACCGGAGACGTAGCGACTCCGTGGGCCGTCGTTTAACGCACTCCGACTCACTGCTCGGGCGGCTAGACGTGATCAGGACTTGCCCTGGAGAAATCGCTGAATAGCTCTTCGTAATGGTCGAGTCGGCGGATCGATCGGTTTCGGCGTCGGCGGAACTACCGGAGCGGGCCTCCGATCGAGCCTGACGCTCGCCGCTTGCCAGACGAGATGAGCGACTTCCGGATGACAAATATCGCTGTGCGCTCCGGAAGCCCCCGAGCCGTTGCAGATGATTCGACTGCAATCCAAATTGTAGATCTTGCCGGATTGAAAGCCGTAGTCATGCCGAGTGCTTTGAATCTCGACCTCCGTGGTTTCGCAACCCGGTCCGCAAATTCCGTAGGCGCCGATCGCGCCGTATTTTGGTTTCGGTACTTGATCGGCGGACGCCATGACCACTTGGCCTCGCCACCAAGCCGCCCAGGGATAGAGCTCGCCGACGGCGGCATCGAACGTCGATTGCGTCGTCAGGATCGGCCCGTTCACGAGCCGTCGTTCGATGAGCGGACGAAAATAACCCGGCGTACCGACCCGTGTGGGTTCGGTCTAAGCGGCGATTCCTTGTTCGACATTGGAGCAATAGGCCCACAACGACAAGGCGCCTTGTACCAAACTTAAGGAAGCGACGGGAAGCGGCTTCGTTCGCGCTCCCGGCGGGCCCGCGACGCAAGCCGAGACGACGATGCATCCGAAACTATGTCCCATCAAGTGAAAGCGCACGTCGCGACCGGCGTCTAGCCGCTGCAATGACTGAAGAAGTTGATGGGCGCCGGTTTCGCCGAACATTCGAGCCCGATCTTTCATCTTCCAAAAGGATAAGTACCCCAGCATTTGCAGAAATCCGTTCAGGTCGTCGGCGCCCTGAAATCCGCCGTCGCCGCCGCCGCGCCGATCGGAACGGATCTGCGCGTAAAGCTGCGTAGGATCAAACGGTTCGCAATCGGCTCCCGGTGCGGACGTTCGGTTCGCACGCAGGCCCGCTTCCGTTTGGAGGTCAAAAAATGCTCGCGCGACGTCTCGTGAAAGTACTTCCGTCGGCGGTTGATCGGCGGCGGAGAGAATCGTGCGCAGGGCGCCTTGGGCGCGACGAGAGTCGGAGATGCGCCGGGCGAAAAAATCTACCCGTTCGTCGTCGTTTCGCCGCCTTGCCGGCCCGATTGCCGCCGCTTGATAAGCTCGTAACTCCTCGTCGCCGAACGGAAGGCTCGGCCAGTGCACGCCGATTAAGAGCGGAGAAAAGTCCGGTCGCTCTCGTTTCACGGCGGCAAGATCGGCCGTACAGCCCGCCATGGCGCCAACCCAGGCGTCGTACTGATCGACGGCGTCCGAAACGTCACCGCGCCACCCGTGGCTGAAGATAAAAACATCCGTGAACGGACGGCTTTTCAAGCGGTCTTGAACTTGCTCGCTGACAAGTCGGCCGTGCCAAGGGCGCTCCCGTCCGTGTTCATCGAAGGGGATTAAGTGGTAGGACCATTCAGTTCCCGGAATAGTGCGCAGCCCGGCTTCGTCCGTTGCATCAACTGCCGCAACGGCGGAGCTTGGCAGGCAAGCGGCGGTTAGCGCGACAGTGCCTGCTTGCAACACGGCTCGTCGAGAAATAACTTCCTGAGGCCTCATAGTGCGCTCCTAAGTTTCAATGATTGAAGCACTTCGTTTGCTCGGCATCGTCCGCAATGGCGCGGAAGACGAGTCGTCGGTGCGACATTAGTTCACCAAGCGGGTCTCGAAATCCGCGTGGCGTCTCGACCGGAATGGTATTTCTAATGATTCGATATACGCACGGCAACTGCTCGAAGCCGACGTCGACGCGATGACGAACGCCTTCAACGAAGTCGGCGTATTGGGGAAGGGGATCGCACCGGTGTTTCGCGCAGCTTATCCGGAGAACGCCCGCGCAAACACGGCGACTCCCGCCCGGCCGGTCATAAGCACGAGATTGCCGAGCCCGCATTGTGCGAGGTGATGCGGCAACGTTATCCGCCGCGGTGACATTGTCCCAAGTTGTTTATGCCGCCGCGAACGGTGGAAGTAAGAATGGACTCGCGAGCAGCGCCGTACCCGAGTCTCCGCAGATGGTTTGCATATTCCGCTCGAGGCGCTTCATGTCCGGCAACTCCGTCGCAAGAACAACTCGATCGTCCGGATAGTTCGCAGTTCGGCCGACTCGCATGCGCCGACGTACCACGACGATGTCGGCGATTCCAGCTCCGGTTCATCGGGTTTGATAGGCCAAAAGACGTAGTGCGTTAAATACGACGAGCAACGTCGATCCTTCATGGAGCAGTACCGCGGTACCGATTCCCAGTCCGAAAACTGTCGCAGGCACGAGAAATGCGACCATTCCGAGGCTGAACCAAAGATTTTGGCGAATGATTCGACTGCTTTGTCGGCTCAAACCGACGGCGAAAGGGAGATGATTTAGGTCATCCGCCATGAGCGCGATGTCCGCCGTTTCCAACGCGACGTCGGAACCCGCCGCCCCCATGGCGATTCCGACCGTAGCGTTCGCCATCGCGGGCGCGTCATTGACGCCGTCGCCGACCATGGCGACACCTCCTTCGGCGCGGAGTTTCTTAATTGATTGGACTTTGTCGTCCGGCATCAAGTCCCCCCAGGCTTCTTGAATTCCGACGGCACCGGCGACGGCAACGGCGACTTGTTGATTGTCGCCGGAGAGCATAATCATTCTTCGCACGCCCAATCCCTTAAGCCGCGTGATCACGTCCTTGGCGGCTTCGCGCGGCGTGTCCATCAGGCCCAGCACGCCCAGATAGGCGTCGCCGCGGCGGACAATCATCGTCGTACGTCCGCTCGCCTTCAGTTTTTCAACGTCGGCGCGCAGCGCTTCCGGTATGGGGGCGCCGCCTACCTCCGCGAACAGCTTCTCTTTGCCGATATAAACCGGCTGACCGTCCACCGTGGCTTTGACGCCGCGACCAGTGATACTTTCGACGTCATGGGCCTCTCCTGCGGGGGCGCTCTTTAGTCGTTCTTTGCTCCCTTGGAGCACGGCTGCCGCGAGCGGATGGTCGCTTAGACGTTCGACGGCGACGGCGACGCGCAGTAGTTCCTCCTCCGAGGCGCCCGTCGCGGCCACGACGTCGGTAAGTCGCGGCTTTCCTTCCGTCAGCGTACCCGTTTTATCGAAGGCGATTGCGCTCAGCGTGCCCAGGCTTTCCAGCGGTCCGCCTCCTTTGATTAACACGCCGCCTCGCGCGGCGCGCGCCACGCCGCTCAGAACGGCGCTAGGAGTGGAAATAGCCAACGCACAAGGGCTGGCCGCGACCAAGACCGCCATGGCGCGATAAAATGAGGCGCTGAACGGTTCGTCGACTACGAAGCCGGCAAACAGGAGCAACACGACGAATCCCAGAACAAACGGGACGAAGTAGCGTTCGAATCTGTCGGTGAAGCGCTGGGTAGGAGATTTTTGAGTTTCCGCCTCGCGCACCATTTGAACGACACGGGCCAGCGTCGATTCGGTGGCCGGCTTCGTGACTTGAACCTCCAATGCGCCGCTGTCGTTGATGGTTCCGGCGAAGACGCGATACTGCGCGTCGAGACGATCCGGATTGGCCGCCGCCTGCTGCGGATCGGTGACGGGACGCTTGTCCACTGGCACGCTTTCGCCGGTGATCGGAGCTTGATTAACGCTGCTCTCGCCTTTGACCACGAAGCCGTCCGCGGGAATGCGCTCGTTCGGTTTGACGATGACGATCTCGCCTGCCCGGAGTTGCTCGACCGGAACGTTCTCTTCTTTCCCGTTTCGCCGGACAAGCGCCGTCGGGGGTGCGAGCTCGGCGAGCGCTTCAATCGCCCGCTTGGCGCGCCCCATCGCGTAGTGTTCCAGGGCGTGCCCGAGACTGAAGAGAAACAACAGCAGTGCGCCTTCCGCCCACTCACCGAGCGTGGCGGCTCCGACCGCCGCTACCAGCATCAAGAAATCAATTTCAAATCGACCGGCCCGGATATTCTCGACGGCCTCACGAACGGTGAAGAAGCCTCCGAAGAAGTAGGCCGCCACATACAGCCCCCACGGCGCCCAGGTCGTTACGGTCGTCGAGATCGACAACAGCCATCCGACGAGCAGCAAGCCGCCGCAAACGAGCGCGAAGATCAGTTCCGATTGCTCACCGAACGGCCCGCCGTGCTCATGATCGTGTTGTTCATCGCGTTCGTTCGAGGCCTTCGCCGTTTCTGTCGGGGGCGGCGTCGTTCGACGGTCTTCAGTGACTTTGAGATTGATTTTGCGCAAGGCCGCTCGCACGGCGCTTTCATCGGTAACCTTCCGATCAAATTCGATCCGCAGCGCTCCGGTCGCGGAAACGTCGGCGTCCAAAACACCGGATAGCTTTTCGATCTGCGCTTCGACGGAGTGAGCTTTGCGGGCGTGCATCGACTCCGTTTGTACGAAGAGATGACCGAAGCGGCTGTTCAGTTCCGCGCCCGCGCGCTTGGCCAGTTCGCGCACGTCGCCGATCGACAGCTGCTCGGGATCATAGTGGATGCAGATCTCGGTGACTTGCCCGTCTTTGATTTCCGGCACGTGCGTCGACTCGATTCCCGCTTTTACTTTCAGCAACTCGCCCAAGCGTTGAAGGCACCGGTCGCGCGCGTCGGAAACGGTCGGCAGTAGTAATGAAACTTCAATTCGTGTTTTGTCGGACATGTTCTCGCCGCCTTGTTTTGTTGTGCTAAAAGAGATTTCGTGTTTTCACTCAGATGACGAGACGCTTGGATTCCATCAACAGAATCGTCAAATCATCCGTCGGCCGTTCGCCCGCTTGATGTTCGAGGATCGCCCCGTGAATCGCTTGCACGGTCTCCTGCGGCGTAAGGTCGATGCAATCCTCGACGACCTTCGCCAGCCGCTCTCTGCCGAACAATTGAGCGTCGGGAGTGCCGGCTTCCGCGACTCCGTCGGTCGTCAGAAGCACTCTCTCACCTGGTAGTAAATCGACGGCCTCCGTGTCCCAGGACATCGCATCGTCAATCCCCAATAGAGGACCGGTCGCCTTCAGCAAACGGATTTTTCCTTCCGGAGAGATCAGTAAGCCCGGCTCGTGGCCGGCGCTGGCATAGTTGAAACGAAGCGACGCGGGCACCCACCGACCGAGAAACATCGAAGCGAATTGATCCGGCAACAGCACTGTTAAGCGCTGATTGACGTATTGCAAGATTCGGCCCGGTTCGAATTGATGTTCGGCGGCGCTCAACAATACCGTTTTGAGAATTACGGAACCGAAGGCGGCAGGTATGCCGTGACCGGTCACGTCCGCCACGCAGATAAGCCACGTGTCGTCCGGCAGTCGAATTAAATCGTAGTAATCGCCGGCGACCGCATCAGCCGGCGCAAACACTCTAGCGAGATCCAGTCCGTCAATCCGGATGACTTGAGGCAGAAGGTGTGTTTGAATCTTTTTCGCCTGAGCCATCTGAGCGCGATGTTGCAGTTCGTTGGCCGACAGGGCGGCGCTCATCGTTTCAATCGCCTCGGACAGCTCCTTCGACTCCCGGCTATGGAAGTCGCCCACGGGAACGCCGTACTCTCCTGCAGCGACGCGAGCGACCCCTCGCGAAAGCCTTCGCATCGGACGCGTCACAATTCGCCAAAGCACGGGATTGACGATCGAAGCCGCCACAAGCGCTAGGACGACGAGTGACCCCAAATGGTAAAGAATGTTCTGGCGAATTGATCGTCGAATGCTTGTCGTGTACTCGGAGACGTACACGTGAACTCCGCGCCCGGAAAACTGCCCGACGACTAACGTTTCGTCACCCAAGGAGGCTAAATAGTCGGGCGACTGGGCGGCTCTTTGCATCGTCTCCAGAATATCCGGAGTACTGCCTTGGCCGGGCTGCGCCTGTAGCAGTCCGCCGCGCCAACGAACGGCGATGCGATGGCCGGGCGACTGCGACTCTTGCATATGACTGCAAACCGAGTCGATGTAGCGTTGGATGGCTTCGGGAGTTTCACGTTGCCCGAGATAATAGAGTCCGCGATAGATCATCATCGCTTCTTCGTTCAGCCCGGCATGTTTTTCAGCGATTGCGTCTCGCATCTCACGACGGTAGTCGAGCGCGAGCAACAGCCCGAGCGCCAGCGCGAGCGGTACGTTGACGGCCAACAGCAATTGAGTGCTGATCGACCAACGTCGCCACAAGGCGCGCGGCGGTTTCTTCGTTTCGGGAACGGGCAAGTTTTCTAAGCCGGAATTCATCTTTCCGCCGCAGCGCGTGGATGGGAAGTCAGTTGCGGGATTCGGGAGTTTCAACGCACTTGTCCGCATGGGGCAGGAACTCGATGCCGCCGTCGGCGACGTCGTAAACGGCGCCGATGATCGCCACCTTTCCCTCCCGGTGCAGGTCGTTCAGCATTCGACTTTGCCGGAGGACTAGTTCCGTGACGCGTGCGACGTTGGCCCGCACGACCGCATCGACAAAGTTTCGCTTTTCGGCTTCCGGAACTTCTCCGAGATTGCGACAAGCGAGCGGATCGACCGATTGTTGAATGACCGTGACGATCGACTCCAAGTGCTCGCAGCCGGTCGCGTCGCCGGCGTTCTCCGTCGAGCGAGCCAAATCGACTGCCGCGCTCACGGCGCCGCATCGCGTGTGCCCCATGACGAGAATCAGCTTGGCTCCGGCTATGGCGCACGCATACTCCATGCTCCCGAGCACTTCACGACTGAGAATATTGCCCGCGACACGGATGCCGAAGATATCGCCCAACCCCAGATCGAAAATTAATTCGGCCGGTGCGCGCGAATCGATGCAACTAAGGATCACGGCCAGGGGATGCTGTCCGTCGGAAGTGGAGCGAACTTGCCGGCCTAGATCGCGGGTCAGGCGTTGACCGGTGCGGAACCGATTATGGCCGTCGGTTAGGATTTGCAGTACTTGCTGAGGCGTAAGTCGATTTTGAAGTTCGCGCGTGGAGTAGTCCACATACTGCGTTTGATCGTGAAGCTGATACTTGCTGCGAAATCCAAGGAGACTGACCGTCAAGCCGCGCGCCGGCGCCGTCTGCTCCTGAAAGTCGCGGATTAGACTCAAGACGTCCGGATCGATATAGTCCGTGTCTTGTGCGTCGAACAACACGTGACCGCCGCGCGGAATCGTTTCCAACACTCGGAGCAGTGCGGCGCGATTTAGAAAGCTGACCTGATTAGCCAGTTCAATATGCAGCACGTTGCCGCCGAGATGTTTCTCGACGAAGCGACGGATCGGACGGCGCAGATTACTGTTGAGAATAAAGCTGACGCTCACCGTTAGTCCGATCAAGACGCCAATGAGCAAGTCGGTAAAAACGATGGCGATTACCGTCAGTGCGAAAGGTACGAACTGGTAGCGCCCTTCCCGCCACATCTGCACGATTAGCTTCGGGCTGACGAGCTTGAACCCGGTGACCAGCAGAATCGCCGCCAAACTCGACAACGGAATCTTGTTCAACCAAAGCGGTAGGAACACGACGCTGATCAGCAGCAACAATCCATGCACTATCGTCGCGAGCTTCGTACGGGCACCTGAGTTGATGTTGACCGAGCTGCGGACAATCACCGAAGTGATCGGAATGCCGCCGATTAATCCGACGACGACGTTTCCGACGCCCTGAGCCAGCAGCTCTCGGCTGGGAGGCGAGGTGCGTTGCTGAGGGTCGATCTTGTCGACCGCCTCCAAATTCAGCAGTGTTTCTAAGGAGGCCACGGCGGCGATGGTGAGGCCGGCGGTGTAGATGGCCGGATTGGACCATTGCGAAAAGTCGGGTCGTTGCAACAATGCCAGGAAACCTGTCAGGCTGTCGGCTACCGGCACTTGCACGAAATTACTCGGCTCAATCGCCCAAGCGCCGCCGATTCGTTGAAACAGCGCGCTGAGCCCCAGTCCGAACAAGACGACGACCAAAGGCGCCGGGACCACGGAATTTTTCACCGGCTTGTAACGGGCCCAGAACACCAACAGCGCAACGGAAAGCAAACCGATGACCGCGGCGCCGAAGTGAACATGTCCAAACATTCGCGCGAGTTCGGTAAAGGTGTTGGCGTTATCCGGTTGCTGGAAGGCCATGTCGCCTTGCGGATCGGCGTCATGCCCCAACAGGTGAGGAATCTGTTTCAAGATCAAGATGACGCCGATTGCGGCGAGCAGTCCCTTGATCACGCTGGAGGGGACGAAGTCGGCGATAAATCCGGCCCTTACCGCGCCCAGCACGATCTGGATAACGCCGGCGATCACCACGGACATCAAAAAGGCGGGAAACGAGTTCAGCTCGGCGATTTGCGCCATCACGATTGCAGCTAGGCCCGCCGCCGGCCCGCTAACGCTCGTCTGAGAGCGACTTATCGCTCCAACCACGATTCCACCGACGATCCCCGAAAGTACTCCCGAGAGCAACGGGGCTCCCGAAGCCAGCGCCACACCCAAACATAACGGCAGCGCCACGAGAAATACGACCAGGCCTGCCGTGAGGTCGCGTGGAACCGTCCCCGACAAATAGTTTGCTGGCATCATGAGATGGTCCGTTATCCTTCGTTTCTTCGAGCCGTGACGAGGGTGTAACGGCCAAGACCAGGCGTTATGAATCTGCTTGCAGAAGTCGCGTCGCCCATCGACGGTCGATACCACGACGACTAATAGTTTGCGTGGTGCGTCACGCGGCGGCCGATGACCGTCGGGATTGAAGAAGCAGTCGCCTTGTTCCCGGCGTCCGTTGCAGTGATGGGATCAACAGCCGATGAAGAACGGCCGGCGCGGACAACGCTTGCCCATCAATGTCGAACGAGGGACTTGAGGCCGAGCCGAACGGAGCTAGCCGTCGATGCGACACGTTCGTTCACGAACACCGTTCGACGGGAAGAATCAGATCAAAAATATCTGATAAGAGACGTGTAGACGGACTGCCGGCGCCGCCCTATGCGAATCAAAATATCGGTCACAGTCGGCCTTTGCGAGAATCGCAAATCGCGGCAGCGCATTCGGCGGGGCTAGGATGATGCGCACATCGGTTGGCGGATTAACCACCTTCACTCGATGCATCGGCAACGACTGGCAGTCGCCTCGGCAACAGCAGGCGTGGTCGTGCGCAGGCGCCGGCCACGAAACTTCTTCAGCGGGGCGAGATGAAGATGAATTCGACTCGTTGCATTGATGCCGGCAGTGCGATCGAGTCGACTGCTCGTGCGAATGCCTGTCGCAAGCTTCGCTATCACGCATACGGCAGCAGCCCAAGGCCGCGTGCGCGAGCATTGCAAACAGCAGCAAGATTCCGATAAGAATTCGCATCAAACACCGTTCACGAGGCGCTTAGTTGCTTCGAATCATTGTCGAAAACCAAGCCAAGGTCAAGTGACGAGCCGATCCTAAACGCAATCCTCCGGAGATGTCGATGAAACTTGGTTGGGTTGCTCTCCACGCTGCGAACATAGATCTACAAGTCCCATACGGCGGGCATCTTACGTTCACCCGAGAGTTCTCGCCGCGTCTCGTCCGGCGCGGACGTGAATCACATCCAACACGACGTTTATCCATATCGCGCAGTACGTGTTCTTTATCTTCAAGACGACGACTAACGATAAGTATATGCCGCCTGGGAGCTTCGTGCCGTACGAAAGGATCGTCGATCGCTGGTTCGGTCGACGTCTTTCGTCTCGAACAATAGCGAGGATGCGTCACGTCGTGTTCCGGCCTATGCCGCACTAACAGTCGATCGGCGAGCGATCGGGGATGTTCTTACACGGCCGTCAGTCGTCCTGTTCGTCGTTCTTCGACTAAACGATCGGCGGCGGCGAACGCGTTGACTTCATCGCGCAGTTTTGCGCCATAGACTAGAGCCGTGAAAAACGCGAAGCACCGGAGTCCGCCGGAACGTTTCGGGTAGCGTCTAGGACGTCCGCCTGTGAGGCGCCTCGCATACCTTCTGCGGCCTCTTGTCGACTCGTTTTGTCGTTCTGTCCCGTGGTGATCGAGACGACAAACGTAAAGCGATGATCGTCACCGGTGTCACCGGCCACATTACGGTGATTGCCGTAATCGTATTGTAGGCCGCAGGCGAAGTAATCGGTCGCTTGGTAAATCAGATTGGTCCAAAGATTGTGGACGGAACTCGTCGTCGATGCGGGATCAATGTTCGTCACATCGTCCGCTTCGGCAAATCCGTAGGCCGTCGAACTGAGCAACCGCGGCGACCATTGTCGTTGATGACCGATGTAAAACCCGTTGGCTCCAAGCGTCGACAAGCGCCCGTCGGCGGCCGTTACGCCCATGAAGGCGCTCGACAAGCCGAAGATGGAGCCCGCGATACCTTGCCCCTTCACGGCGCCGAGCATGATCGCGCCGCGCGCCGTCGTTCGAAACCGCGTCGCAAAGTTAACTCCCCAGCCGACGTCAAAAGATTCCTGGCCTACGACGTCTTCACGTCCCATGACGTGCGTGAGCGTTCCGACGGATACGCTGAAGAAGTCTCCGTCGAAATAGCGAATTCGTCCCGCCAAGTCGGGATAGCGATTAATTGTTACGTCCGTCGCTGCGAGCGGAGCGATGTTATTCGACAGCGGATCTTGAATCGCCAACGTCGAAGCCCATCCGGACCCTATGGGTACGACGAAACGAAGTTGAGGGACGTCCGCCGCAATACAAGTTCCGGCCGTGTAACTGTCGGCGCTATTAATCGACTTCGGGATCGTTCCTTCGTCGCCCCACGCGGTCCAATATTTTCCGGCCAGGATATTGACGTATTGAAAATTGGCGCGGCCGAAGGCATGACGAACTACCAGTTCGCCGCCCACCACGCGCGTATCCAAGAATGCTTGTACTTGTTCGTCCACGGAAACCGGAGCATTAAGGTCGATCTTGAGCTGGCCGTTGGCGTCGACCATGTCGAATACGCCGGCGCCCTGTGCAGAATCACCGCCGATGGCGATTTGCTCGGGATCGAACTGACCTCCCGATGCGACGTTCCCGGTGTCGTACCAGCCTTGAACATTGCCGCTTAACGCCGTGCGAAAAATCAAGGCGGTTCCAGGAACCCGCGAACCGGCGCCAAGGTTGATGTCTGCTTGATTCGCTTCATTGAAGAACAAGTTCGTCGGGTCTGCCGGCGGAGGCATAAACGAGCTGGACGGAACGTAACCGCCGCCCACCTGCAGCGAGCGAGCTCGAGCCAATTCCCCGACAACCTCATTAAGCCGCTGCTCCAGTTCGAGCGCCGTGGGAGCTTCGGAATTGTCACCGTCGGAGGCAGGCAGTTCCGCAACAAACTCCGTGGCAGGCAACGGTGTAACGCCGGTTTGATCAGCGATAGCGGGTATGGAAGGAGCGCTTTCCGAAGCTTGGCGAAGGACGGGCGCGGCCGCGAGAGGCGCCTCGGGGGCAGCCGTCGGACCGGTTTGTGCGAATATTCGCGGCGACGTTAAATTCGCTGTCAGCACGCAGGCAAGGCATAACGCAAATCCGTATCGCATGGGGAGCGCCACGTTGCAAGGTACAGTCATGGATTAGCGTAAAACGTTTCTCCTACCTCTTTCGGCGGATATTTGGTCCGGCTGTAGAGATTGTAGCGATTATGCCTTCATTTCGTCCGGACCGCCCTTAGCGCAAAGGTAAAAGCAAACGCGTCGGCCGGCATTTCAACGGTGAAGTCCGTCGTAATGGGATCTGACCTAAGCACGTGACGGGTCATGGAGCGGCGCGGGGCGCCTTAGCGGAACGCGATCGCAGCGCATTCTGACTTTTGGTCGTATGTTTAGCCCACTTCTTGATGCCCGCGTCGCGGGATTTCAATAGTGGTTTCAACACCGATTCGGCCATTTCCGGTGACAGCGACTCCGCCGCCGCGGCACTTACGACGCGCAATAAAGGTTTCCGGCTCTTGGCGCCATATCGGATGATTTCCGCGGCGTCGTCGCCGCCCACCACCCCGGCCGCATAAAGCGCCTTCGTCGCCAACAGCATGTTGTCACCTTCAACGAGCTTTTTGAGGTATGGTAGCGCCGCCGTACCAAGCTTGGTGATCGGAGGTGCCCGAGGGCTCGTAAGACTTGCGATGACTTGCGCGGCGGTGATTCGCGGATGTTTCTTCGAACTTGCCCTACTCTTCGTCCTGGATTTCTTCGTCATGAGTTCCTGCGGCTTTGGAAGATGGAAGAGTTTTCTCGGCGTGCGTACTCTAAGTAGGAACCAACAACCCGCTGGCGCGTATTGTCGCGAGTTCATTTATTGTGAGTCGCGGCGGAGGCGGAGGATGGGGAATAGAGAGCGTCCCGTTCCCCGTCATGAGGCGAGTATTGTCGTTGACGTGCTGCAGACCGAGTACGTGCCCGATCTCGTGAGCCAACGTCCATTCCGTGGCAATCGTACTGATTATCGCGGAAGGCTTTCCCGGCGGATGGGCCGCACATCCCGCAATGGGACCGCTCACTCCGGGATAAATAGCCAAGCGTACGAAATAAACCGCGATTTCATTTGGCTCGACGTCGTTTCGATGCGCGAATAATGCCAACTGATCGCTCGTCAACGCTGCTCTTGAACATGTTCCGACATTTGGGTCTCTCAGCGTCGACAGAGTGAGATATTCGCGAGGTTGCACAAATACGTCGATACCATATTGACGATACACCGATTTCATCGCTCGTACCATCGTGCCGATCGGCATTAACGTCGATTCGGCGAGAACCTTAGGGCGTAGTACGATTCGCTCCGGATAGGTAGGCATGGCTCTCGTCACGTGGCGTCATGGTGCAGGGCTCAAAATAAGACGCTTGTTTGCGTCCGTGTTCCGGAGTCACACTACCATCCCGGTGCAAGAGGAAGCAAATTAACGACTACGAATCGCGTGATTCCCGGGACATGATTGGCCGCGAGATCGCCATTCGCGATCGCGATGACACGCGAAACCGTTTCAGAGAAGTCCGATGCTTATTCCGAAAGTCGCAACGGGCGAAACAAGAAGTAAATTGTCTGAACGTACGCTACCTACGACCCGGCGATACTAGGACGGAGTCCTATTCTCCGATTGTCTCGCGGCTTCCGCGACGTCGCGGATGACGAGGCATTCCAAGCAAGTCCGATGGTCGTTTGGAGATCGAGCGCCCTCTAGGAAATCGAAGGTCGGGGCGAGGAAGCGGCGATCTGAAGAGAATGTGCGGAAGCCGTGCATATCACGTCTAAACGTCGGCGACGACGAAGCGAAGACGTTTACCATCAAAACGATTCCTTTCGGCTTCGCTTCAATTGTATGGAGATCTAAGGACGGTTCGCGATTCCATAGACTGACCTTATAATCGGCCGCCCGGTTGGCGACGAGCCGTACCGGCAGATGCTGGCGGACGTCGACGATTTTTCCGACGTCCGCCTCAAAGAGGCAACGGTGCCGATCAAAGAACTTTGAAAGGTGCGCGGTCATTACGGCAGTTTGAGCTCGTCACATTTATTGCCGGGTGTCACGAAAGGTCGGCTATGTCCGCGAGAGATCGAGGATTTGAAACAACGTTTTACGAATTGACCGGCTTTAAGCCGTTGCCTTGGCAACTTGCGCTGTATCGAGATTGGTTTGTACGGGGGAAGTTTCCACCTTCGTGCACTTTGCCCACAGGCTTAGGCAAGACTGCCGTCGTGGCAATTTGGTTGATTGCCCTGGCGAACGGCAACAAGAACGTGCCGCGACGTCTGGCTTATGCGGTCAACCGTCACACGATCGTCGATCAAATCACCGAAGAGGCGGAAAAGATTCGCACCAATTGGTTAGAAAAACCTCAACTGCGCGGCGTCCTAAATAAGTTTCGCTCGCTTGCGATTAGCACCTTGCGCGGGACGTTCGCCGAAGATCCCGCTTGGTCGGCCGATCCGTCGCAGCCTGCCGTGATTTGTGGTACGACCGATATGATCGGCAGCCGGCTGCTCTTCAGCGGACACGGTCTCACGTTCAAGTCGAAACCTCTCCACGCGGCGTTTCTCGGCCAAGACGTACTGGTTGTACATGATGACGCCCAACTAGAGCCTGCATTCGGAAAGTTATTGCACGCCGTCGCACGCGCACAACGGGGCGGCCGATCCACGGGGGCGGACGAATACGTCCCAGTTCGGGCACGGACGAAGGACTTATATCCCTTACGCTTTATGGAGCTTAATTCCGTCTCGTCTGGTGATGGCCCATCATTTTCGCTGACTGCGGCCGACGAGAGGAATCCGATCGTCAAGAAGCGGATCGGCGCAAAGAAAACGATCGCCTTTCATGAGATCGAGGAAGAAAGACAGCTCGCGGAGAGGGCAGTCGAACTGGCCGAATTGCGCGAGGGCGTCGATCGGGCCGTGATCGTCATTATGCGCCGCCTGGAAGATGTCGAGCGAATTGCCGCAAAACTTCCCCAGGGCCGTGTGCAGATTCTGACGGAAGCGATGCGCGGCAGGGAACGCGACCAGTCCTTGAGATCGCAGATATTTCAACGCTTCTTGCCTGTACTGAGTCGTGACCCGGAAGTAACTCCCGCCGCAGGAACGGTCTATCTCGTTTGTACTCGAGCGGGCGAAGTCGGCGCGAACCTTTCGGGCGACGATCTTGTTTGCGATTTAGCGACGTATGAAATCATGGTGCGACGATTAGGGAGGGCAAACCGCTTTGGCGATCGCACCGGTACGCGAATCGAGATCGTTCACCCGCAGAAGTTTGACGGCGACGAAAGAATGGAAACCCGGCGCGCGCGCACGCTTGCGTTGCTAAAATCTCTTGACGGAGACGGGAGTCCGAAGGCTCTGGCCAAATTGGCGAAGAGCAAGTCCGAGGCGGTGCTTCGCGCCTTTGGTCCGCTGCCGAAGATACCGAAAACGTCGGACATTCTGTTGGACTCCTGGGCGCTCACTTCCTTATCGAGAAATTTGCCGGGACGCCCTCCTGTGACGCCCTTTTTGCGCGGCGTCAGCGAATGGGAGTCTCCGACAACCCAAGTCGGGTGGCGAGATGAAGTGACGCTTATCACAGGCGACTTGACCGTCGCGAACGATCCCGCCTGCTTGATCGAGGATTACCCGCTTAAGTCTTTTGAGCTGCTTCGCGATCGGAGCGAACGGGTATTTAAAAGTCTGCGACAACTGGCGAAACGGCATCCCGGTGGAAACGTTTGGATCATCGACGAGGACGGTTCCATTGAAGTAGTCACGCTGCGTAAACTTACCCACGACCTTAAGAAGGAGCGGATTCATGATCGAGTAGTACTCCTTTCTCCTGCCGTGGGCGGCCTTCGCGACGGCTTTCTCGACGGCGCGGCGGCCTTCGCGAACGACGTTTCATCCGAGTGGCGAACGGAGAACGAACGTCGTCGCCGACAACGACTTTGGGATGAGCAGGGCGGCGACGACGGTATGCGACTCATTCGTACGATCGATCTCCGGCCGGAGGTCGAGGAGAGCGTCGGCTCGGCCAAACTTGCTTCCGTTCGACGACTCTGGAATTGGTATGAGTCGCCCGACGCGGCCGATAACGACGGCTCCAAGACCGCTCCTCAGGCGGTACTTTGGGAAAAGCATTCGGCAGACGTCGTGCGATCGATGGAAAATATTGTTCAGCGGCTCCCTATTTCCGCCGGACTCCGTGACGCCGTTATGGTGGCGGCGCGCCATCACGATCTTGGAAAGCAACGCCGAATATTTCAGAACATATTGGGGAACCGGGAGAGCTCCGTGCTCCTCGCCAAAGCGGGACGACGAACGAATGCTTTTGGTTCGCGCGAGATCTATCGACACGAGTTTGGTTCTTTGGCAGACGTCTCGCATCAGCCGGATTTCGCGCGTCTGAAGGCAGATCTTCAACAACTCGTTCTTCACGTAATCGCCGCGCATCACGGTCGAGGACGACCTCATTTTTCTCCCGACGAAGCATTCGACCCGGACCTTCCGTTCGGAGATGCACAAGCGTTGGCGGATGCCGTCCCTCGACGGTTTGCTCGCTTGCAACGCCGTTACGGGCGCTGGGGTTTGGCGTATTTAGAGTCGCTGCTGCGCGCCGCCGATTATACCGCCGGCGCAAGAGCGGCTTCGACCGACGAAATGGCGGACAGTCGCGTATGAGCAAGTCCAGGTCGCCTATTCGGATGCTCGTTGATTTGACCAATCCGGGTCAATACTTCGCATGTTGCGGCCTACTGGAACTCGCCGATCGGTTATGGCCCGGGGCCGAAGGCTGGTTCGATTCGGGAACATTTTACGTCGCGTGTGATGGAACGCTCGTCAAACTCCTTGACGCCGTAGCGGACTGCGATCTAACAAGCACCATGAGTCCGAATCGGCGAGCGCGATTAGACGAAATGCCGAAGCGGAGCGGAGCTCGCGGCAAGTTCGCGCCCGGTACGGAAGCCGAGTATAAGACCCCGGGTACGTCGTCCCGCGATGCCGCCGTCGTTTTGAAAGATCCGTTTGACATCACGATTGATTGGTATCTCGACGATTTTGCCGGAGGAAGTCGCTTTAAGACGTGGGCGGGCAAGCAATCGGCGCTGAGTATTTCCGCTGCGATGCATGACGCCTGGAAATCGGCCGCGAAGCTTAACGAAGACTGTTTGAGTTACGCCGTTACGAATTGCGGACTTCCGTTCAACTTCGATTCCGACTTAGGCGGCCAAGGCAAAGCCGTTGATATCGGTTTTAGTATTGATTCATTGGCGGCAAGCCGTCTGACGCGCATCGAAACGACGGCTTGCCCCGTTCTGGAACTGTCGGCGTTTATCGGATTGCAGCGATTTCGTCCCAGAGAAATCGGGGGTCAAAATAGTTTTTTGTATGCCGCATGGGGCAGGCCGCTCCCCGTCCCCGTTGCAGCACCCGCGGCTTGCGGAGCGCCAGTCCAGGCCGGTATGAATCGATTCAAATTTCGTATGCTGCGTCGTACCCAATATCACAAGAGCTTCTTGCCTGCGATTCGCCAACACGGAGATTTCGGATGAGCGGTGTGGAACAATTTGATTCTTGGCTGACAACCGACGTCTTTGCCGCGTTGGTAATCCGCGAATTTCTGGAACCGGTGGAAGGACCGGACGGAGTTCTATTTCCTCCCACTTACGCTCCGGCGGAAGACAGAAAAGTATTTCCCGGCGGATACAATATCGATCCGCCCGAAGGAGAGCGTAATGTTTGTCTCATCGACAGCGTCGGCTCCCAGGCGAATCGCATCGAACCGATTTTCGCAACACCGGAATTCGCCCATCTCGTCCCGAAAATCACGGTCCGGGCCGGGGAAAGATCGATCAGCATTCTTGAAGCGGGGCATCGAGCGGGCGACGCACTCGTCCGTTGCACGGCCTTGCAGAGCGAACTGCGAAGTGCGTTTAAGGCCGCACAAAACGGGGATGTCGTTCCGCTCGCCAAAATCGCACCGACATCGCTCGTATTCGGCGTCTGGGATTCACGGGATACCCAGCTAAAACTTCCACGTCTTGTTGCATCGACGATTCGGGCGTTCGACGTCAAACGCCTGACTCGTGCCGCTCAGTACAATCCTTCGATCGACTATATCGGGACAAATCTCCTCAAACCGGCTACGGACCGAACGCTGAAAGATGCCTATGCGGCGCGCGGTTTCGTTCAAATTCCCGCGATCGGCGCAAACGGCGGCGTCATCGTCGGCGGCGAAATCCGTCGTGATGCGACGCTCAGCCTCGCTGCGCTGCGCTTGCTGACCGCCGGCGGCGATGCGCAGAAAACCCTCGTGCTGCGTCGATATATTCTCGGACTGGCGCTCGTCGCTCTGACGACAAGAACCTCAACCTATCTTCGCCAGGGGTGCAACCTCGTACCGAACGAAAAGCCGCAAGTGTCCAATCTCGTGCATTCCGACGGCAAGCGCGAGTCACGGAAATTGTCGTTGAAGGAGGCTTCGAGGTACGCGACGGAAGCCGCCCGAGCGTTCGGTATCGCCGCAGGGCGGGAGGCCGTTTTTGATCCGGACCTGGCCTTTCAGGATATTAGGGGCGAAGGGGACGTCAAAAAAATTCGCAAAGCGGCGGCCAAAAAGTCGCCCGCCGAATCTTAGGAGCCGACCGAATGAACTCGGTATTGTGCTTTACCGTTCGTTTCCTTGATGCCTTGCCCCGATTTCACGGACGCGGGGATGATGCCGGTCCCGAATGGCCGCCTTCACCCCTTCGTTTTTTTCAGGCCTTGGTCGCAGCGTCCACCCGGCAATGGCTCGAGGACGAATTCTGCAAATATCCCGAACCCGCTTTGAAATGGCTCGAAACAATTTCACCGGTAGTTTTAGCCCCGCATGCATCGGTGGCGAGTGTCGGATACCGCATGTACGTTCCGAGTAACTCCGGGGATTTGATGACGAACGCCTGGGCTCGGGGAGACTTGGACGCGAGCATGGCCAGTGTTCGAGTTGAGAAGGATGTTCGCCCTCTCCTTCTTACCGACGGCGATGCCGTGCATTTTCTCTATACGCTGACCGGCGGCGTTTGCCCGTACTTCGACGTGCTCACGAAGGCAGTTCGTTCCATAACTCATTTGGGTTGGGGCGTCGACATGGCGGGGGGCGACGCGCGCATCATCACGGATTCCCAAGCCTCAGAACTGTCCGGGGAGCGCTGGGAACCCGCCACGGAGATCATCGGGCGCGCGCTGCGAGTGCCTGTTGCGGGAACACTGCAAGGATTGGTCGACAGGTATCGAGCCTATTTAGGTCGCCTAAGTCGCGATGCAAGCGGAAGAACGATTTTTAAGCCGGTTCCTTCGCTGACGGCGTTTCGTGTCGTTCACTACCGTCGTGCGACGGACGTGGCCGCCCCTGCGTTCCAAGCATTTAGCATCCTGAAACCGAACGGTTCGGACTATATGCGGTTCGATCCGATTCGCAAAACAATGATCGTCGCAGGCATGCTGCGACATGCGGCCGGAAACGAACGAATCGCGCGCGCGCTTGGCTGCACGCCTGAGACTGCGCCCGGTTTCATTCACGGTCATGGAGAATCGCGCGGAGAGCCGCACGCCGTAGTAACGGGACCGCGGCTCGCGTACCTACCGCTGCCGAGCATCGGATCACGCGGTCCGGAATCCGCACACCTTATCAGAGGCATTCGCCGCGCTTTAATCACCGTCGTCGGAGGCGAGTCGGAGGCTCGGCTGCGACAGATCGCTCGGCTTCTTTCTTCTGCGGCGCTTGAAGACGAGCACGACAACGGCAAAGAGATTGCGCTTCTATCGTTCTTACCGGCTGCCGACCCGACGGTTCGACGCTACACCGAGGCGTCGGCAAAATGGTCGACGGTAACGCCGGTGATTCTCCCCGGCTACGACGATCCTCGGCAATATCGCAGCCGTCTGCGCGACGCTCGCGATGAAAACGCGGCAAGGATCGATGCGCATCAGCGACAAGAACTGACGGCCAAGCTCGACAAGCGAGTCGAAAATCTCATCCGAAAATCCATTCGCCAGGCAGGTTTCTCCGAAGAATTGGCCGAAAATGCCCGGATCGAATGGCAAAATGCGGGCTTCCGACCCGGGACCGTAGCAGCAACCAAGTATGCATTTCCGAAGGTCCTTCAGCGGTTTCGACGTCTTCACGTGCGAATTGGATGGCAGGACGCAGCCGGCCGCTCGATTGAGGTTCCCGGTCCGATTTGTCTCGGAGCGGGACGTTTCGTCGGACTGGGACTATTTGCCGCGGAGTACTAATCAGGAGATCGTAGTTTGCCGCGTCGCAGGAGCGTTGAACTTGATCGCGTGCGACAAGCGGGGTAAGTTCGTCTCGATGCCGAGATGATACGCCGTCTTTCCTCTCCGTTTCCTTGCCATCACCACCGTTTGAACTATCCGCAGCATTTTCGGCTGCGGCCCCATTGAAGCTCGTCCGGCGGATCAATCTTGCTGTCGGCTACGGTCGACCTCTCCGCAGCTTCGGCTGCGGCCACATTTGAAGATCGGATCACTTCCGCCAGCCGTTGGTGACTCGACGATCGCGCGCCGCGCCGACGTGTTAAATTACTTTCTGACGACCTCCGAGTACGGCTTGCCGGAAAGCTCGCCGAAACCCCGTTGTCGGTCGGAACCGCCATGCACGTCATGTACGTCGTCACGTTGAGTCGGCGTTGAAGCGGCAAACGGCTCAAAAGATCCGCACGACGGCACGTCCTGTCACTGCTTTCCAACGGACGACATAATTCGTGAGTTTAGTGAAAATGGCCGACCTCGAATCCTAGTGATGATAGTAGCGATATCCACTTGTGCGTTTGCTCGTGCGTTTCAAAATTCACTTCGTGCCACTCTTCGCACTGATACGTCAGATCATAATAAAGGAGACGCTTCGAGAGTGTGACGTCGCATCCCAGCGACTTGAGGTTCTTTGCGTGTTCTTGCGCAAGGGCTCCGTCAACGATGTGCACGGTCCTTTGTTTAACGTGACGATATTTAACGAGCTCTTGTGCCTGCAGTGTTCCCGCGGAATTGTTGAAGATGCTTGCGGCCATCAGCAAGGCGACCGCTGTGACGTACCGATTCAGTCGCAAATTAAGCATGGGAACACCTAGCATGGTGCGGATATAGGCCGAACAAGGGCAACGTGAGGAGCGTCCCGAAGAACGTTGCTCACAAGTGGGATTTGCCGACAGGGGATAGGCGGGCGTCCTCGGGCGCAGCGGAACGTTAGCAGCTTTGCCTACCGAGAGCGATTGCGATTTTTGAGACCGAGCTTACGTTCGAGAATTCCGCGCTTAGCATTTCCTAGATCTACGCGCTCTGAACGTGAGCTCTTGCCGGCCGGAAGAATCGTTGTTGTCGTTGCGAACCGTGAAGCACTCCGGTCGGGCGAGCGCATGGAATCGAGTCCGTGACGACCTCTCTTGGAAATTTATCTCGCAGGATTCAGCACGGGGCGTTCCGACTTTTACAGCGAGGAGTTGAACCGCAACGATGCGATCGCGGACTGTAAATCGACGGCCATCGGACAACCGCGGAGTCGGCGAAGGGCGGGGTGGGGGGGTCTTCAAGTGCCGGGAATGCCCTGAATGCTTCACTGAGTGTGGTCGCAATACTCTGGTAACATTGGGTTTGCGCCGTTGTTCGACCAAACACGCGATTCACGCAGGTGCGAACTCGGGTTTGAACATCTCGCCGAATAACCTCGTAAAAGACAATGGCCGAATTCTGCAAACCGCCTTGACTGAATAGTCGATAATGACGATGTTGCCATAGTCATTGGACCGGAATTCTTTGTGCGCTCGATTGTAACTTACCTAATCGCAACAGTTTTGGCCCTGCATACATTGCTGGGTTGTTGCTGGCATCATGCGCACGATGCGATCGCCCATGCCGCCGACCATCCGGCGGAAGTTCAAGAGTCGGGGGCGATGACCTCGGCAATCGTCGGACAATGTTGCCGTCGACAGCTTGATCAGCCCGAACCGGTTACGGAGGCGGCGGACTCAGCCGACGACCGGGAACACGAATCTTCCGTACCCCATCAGGACTCGTGCGACGATCGGTGCACTTTCGTTTCGACCGATCGCATCCAGATCGATTCGCTTCGTGACGCGTTCGCCATTGGATTTTTGGCGCCGGACGTTGCTGCGCAACTCGCCGGCGAATTTGTTTGTCGTCGGTGGGAGATCCGAAGCGCGTTGGATGTCGTACCACCGCTACGCCTCCATCTTTTACATCAACTGCTCTTAATTTAGAGCCGTTAGGACTTTGTCGAGCCGTCGGCCTAAGGCCGAACTCGACTTTCTTTCGTCCTGAGTCACGATCCGTGACCAATTTCGATTGCGCGAGGGAGGATGTTCCGCGCCAATCGCAACGCGTTCCGCCGAAATACATTCGGGCCCAAAATCCCGATGCGCCCTGAATTTAGACGTCGCCCGTGCGACGAAACGCCCGTTTGTAGTAAGGATTCGAGCATGATTATGCGAACTTTTATGCGCCGTCTCTTCATCGGATTGCCGTGGTTAATCATTGCCGCCGCCGTCGTCGTTGGGGCAACTCCTTCCTTTCGGGAACGTCTACTGAACGCCGTCAGTAAAAATCAGGCGACTGAGCAAGGGGGCGAGAATCATCCAGAAGAGCCGGACGCTCATGCCGGACACGACCATGCCGGACACAATTCAGCGAATTCGATCGAGCTCAGCAAGCAAGCTCAAGCCAACATTGGCTTAAAGCTCGGCAAGGTCGAGCTGACGACCTTCGATCGTACGATCACCATTCCCGGCATGGTGCGCGAGCGTCCGGGCCGCTCGACGGTCGAAATCACTGCGCCGCTGACGGGTATCGTAACGCAGATCTACCCGATCGAGGGCGAAGCGGTGCTCCCCGGCCAAAAGCTTTTCGAGATGCGCCTAACGCATGAAGAGCTCGTGCAAGCTCAAGGAGATTTCCTCCGCGTCGCGGAAGAATTGGACGTAGTCGAACGAGAGATCAAGCGATTGGAAAAGATCGCCGTCGATGGAGGGATTTCAGGTAGACAAGTATTGGAACGGCAGTACGAACAACAGAACAAACAGGCCGTTCTTCGTGCTCAGCATCAGGCTCTGCTCTTGCACGGACTCAATGAATCGCAGGTAAACGAAATATTGGCGAAGCGAACCTTGCTGCGAACCCTTACCGTCGTCGTTCCTGATGATCGTGCGACGAGCACGTCGGACAAAGAGCCCGCTGATACCAGCTACGAAATCCAACAACTTAAAATTGCCCGCGGCCAAAACGTCAACGCCGGTGAAGCCTTGGCGGTGCTCACCGATCATGCCATGCTGTTCATTGAAGGGAGTGCCTTTGATAAGGACGTCGCTTCCGTGAACCGAGCCGTTGAAAACAACTGGACGGTTCAAGCGACGATCGAGTCGGAAGAATCCCAACCTCAGGTCATCTCGGGGCTTAAGATTCTTTACGTCGCGGGCAACGTCGATCCCGAAACTCGCACCTTCCATTTCTACGCCACGCTTCCCAACACCTTACTCCGAGACCTCAAGGGGGCCGACGGGCATCGCTTCATCAGTTGGCGCTACAAGCCGGGCCAGCGCGTACAAGTGACCGTTCCCGTCGAGCAATGGAAAGAGCGAATCGTGCTGCCGGTCGATGCCCTGGCGCAAGACGGCGTAGAGACTTACGTATTTTTACCCAATGGCGACCATTTCGATCGGCGTCCAATCCACGTCGAATATCGGGATCGCTTCTGGGTGATCATTGCCAACGACGGCGCCGTTTTTCCGGGAGATGCCGTGGTACTCGCCGGCGCGCAGCAGATGCAATTGGCGCTGAAGAACAAGTCGGGGGGCGCAATCGATCCGCACGCAGGACACAACCACTAATTCGCGCCGTCCGCTCCGTCGCACCCAGATAGCCGCCAGGATCGTCCGCCATGCTCAACGCCGTTATTCGTTTTTCGCTCCGCTACCGCCTCCTCACGATTTCGCTCGCGCTCGTCGCAATCTGCTACGGCGGATACGAGCTGGCGCATCTACCGATCGACGTCTTTCCCGACTTGAATCGCCCGCGCGTCACCATCATGACTGAAGCGCCGGGCCTCGCGCCGGAAGAAGTGGAGACGCTCATCACGTTTCCGCTGGAGTCGGTGCTCAACGGAGCGACCGGCGTGCAAGCGGTTCGTAGTTCGTCGGGGGTCGGCCTCTCGGTGATCTATGTCGAGTTTGCCTGGGGGACCGACATTTACGTCGATCGGCAAATCGTCGCCGAGAAGATTGCCCTTGCCGGCGATCGGATGCCGAAAGGCGTGCGACCGCAATTGGCCCCGATCTCGTCGATCATGGGGCAGATCCTGCAGATTGGCATGTGGAGCGAGGGAGGGAAAACCGACCCGATCGAAGTGCGCACGACGGCCGACTGGCTGGTCCGGCAGCGATTGCTGACGATCCCCGGCGTGGCCCAAGTGGTGACGATGGGAGGGGGCCGGAAGCAGTTTCAAGTTTTGGTGAATCCCGACCAGCTTTTGAAGTACGACCTCACGCTCGAAGATGTTGAGAAGGCCGTCGCCGCCAGCAATTCCAACGCCACCGGCGGGTATCTCGATCAAGGCGGCAACGAACTGCTCGTACGTTCGCTGGGCCGAATCCAGGATGTCAGCGAACTCGAACGCGTCGTCGTAAAAGGATCAGGTGAACGGCCCGTGTTGTTGTCCGAGGTAGCGCGAGTTGCGGAAGCGGCGCAGGTCAAGCGCGGCGACGCGGCAGTCGACGGGTCACCGGCCGTCATTCTGACAATCTCCAAACAGCCCGGCGCCGACACGCGCAAGCTCACGGACGACGTGGTGAAGGCGATCGAGGAGCTCAAGCCTTCGCTGCCTGCCGACTTTCGAGTAAATACCGAAGTCTATCAGCAAAAGGTGTTCATCGATCTCAGTATTCAGAACGTGATCGAAGCACTCCGCGACGGCGGTATTCTCGTCGTGATCATTCTCTTTCTCTTCTTGCTGAACTTCCGCACGACCTTCATCACCCTCACGGCCATTCCGCTTTCGATCGTCGTGACGGGCCTAGTCTTCAAGTGGTTCGACATGTCGATCAACACGATGACCCTCGGCGGCCTGGCCGTGGCGATCGGCGAATTGGTCGACGACGCCATCGTCGATGTGGAGAACATCTTTCGCCGGCTCCGCGAGAATGCTCACGCGGCGCAACCTAAATCGGCGTTGCGCGTCGTTTACGAAGCCAGCAGCGAAGTGCGGAACTCAATCGTGTTCAGCACGATCCTCGTGGTGCTGGTCTTCGTACCGTTGTTTGCGCTCGGCGGCATGGAAGGGCGACTCTTCACACCACTCGGCGTGGCGTACATCGTCTCGATCTTGGCTTCGCTCATCGTCTCGCTTACCGTGACGCCGGTCTTGAGCTATTGGCTGCTGCCGCAGGCCAAGGTTATGGAGCATGAGAAAGACGGCTGGCTGGTTCGAATCCTCAAGAGCATCGCCGGATTCGCCATTCGGCTGAGCGTACGTCACCCGTGGCCGATACTGGGAGCGGTCGCCGCTGCCGTAGTCTTGAGCTTGATCACCGTTACACAACTGGGCCGCGACTTCTTACCGCCGTTCAACGAAGGAAGCGTTCAAGTCAACGTCCTTTTACCGCCGGGCACGTCTCTCGCTACATCGAACCACATCGCGGGCATGGTCGACAATCGCCTCAAAAAGATGCAGCAAGACGGCAAGGTGCTCGCCTTCGGGCGCCGCACCGGACGCGCCGAACTCGACGAACATGCCGAAGGGGTGAACGTTTCCGAGATCATCGTGAGTCTCAACGCAAAATCGGGCCAATCACGCGAAGAAGTGCTCGCAGAAATGCGGGAAGAGCTGTCGCAAGTCCCCGGCGTAGTGATCGCCGTCGAGCAACCGCTGGCGCATCTGATCAGTCACATGCTCTCCGGCGTGAAGGCGCAAGTCGGCATCAAGCTCTACGGCGACGACCTCACCGTGCTCCGCAATAAAGCGGAAGAAATGCGAGCGGCGATCGCCGATGTCAACGGCGTCAAGGATTTGATGGTAGAACAACAGGTCGAGATCCCGCAGCTTCAGATCAAGCTCGATCGCGATCAATTGGCCGTCAACGGCATGACTTCGGACTACGTCAACGAATTCATCGAAACGGCGATGAACGGCCGGGTCGTCTCCGAGATTGTGCTCGGACAACGAAAGTTCGATCTCGTCGTACGCCTGGACGATGAGTTTCGCCAAGATCCCGCGAAGTTCCAGCGCCTGGCATTGAACTTGCCGAGCGGCGGACGCGTACCGCTCTCGGCGGTCGCGGAGGTGCATCAAAGCAGCGGCCCGAACACGATCAATCGTGAAAACGTTCGCCGTCGGATCATCTTGCAATGCAATACGGCGGGGCGCGATCTTAATTCCGTCGTCACGGACATTCAAAAGCGCTTGGCGCCGATTCAGGCAACTTTGCCGCACGGCTACTTCGTAGAATACGGCGGACAATTCGAGAGTCAAAAGAACGCCACGCGTATGATCGGGCTGCTCAGCTTGATCTCGCTCGCGGCCATGTTCCTGGCGCTCTATACGCTGTTCCGCTCCGTGAACATGGCGCTCCAAGTGCTTTCCGCGCTACCGATGGCGGCAATCGGCGCCGTGGCCGCCCTCGTCGTCACCGGCCAGTCGCTCACCGTCGCCAGCATGGTCGGATTCATTTCTTTATCCGGCATCGCCTCGCGCAACGGCATCCTGCTCATTGCCCACTATCTGCACTTGGTGCGTTACGAAGGCGAACAGTTCACGCCGCAGATGATCGAACGTGCCGGCAAGGAACGGTTGGCGCCGATGCTCATGACGGCGCTCACCGCGGGCATTGCCCTCATTCCGCTGGTGTTGGCCGCCGGAGAACCGGGCAAGGAAATCCTCTACCCTGTCGCCACGGTAATCCTCGGCGGCTTGATCAGCTCGACGCTCCTCGATTTCTTCGTCCATCCGGCGCTGTTTTGGTTGTTCGGCCGTCGCGATGCGGAGGAGCAAGTCGAAGCGGGCGATACCGATGAGTTGGACGAAGCCATTCATACGCCGGCGCCGCCCAGACATTTGGACCATTCCGCAGACCATTCGCAGGTCGCGCCGTCGCTTCACGTCCACGGCGCCGACTCTAATTGACTCTTAGTCCTGATCGTTTCTTTTTTGTTCCCCCGGAGATTCTCATGCACGCCGTACTTTCTATTCTTACACTCGGTTCCGCTCGTATTAGCTGTGCCGTCGTCGCCACCGCCGGCGCCCTTCTGCTCGCTGGTTGTGGTCCCGCAACGGCCCCCAAGCCGGAAGCCGGCAAAGCGGCGCCTCACGCCGGAGGCGAGCACGCCAGCGAAGGTCCGCACGGCGGCCATTTGATCGAACTCGGCAAAGAAGAATATCATGTCGAATTAGTCCACGACGATAAGGCCGGCGAAGTCACGTTCTACGTACTCGACGGTACCGCGAAGATAGCCGTCCCGATCGAAGCCGCGGAAGTCGTCGTAAATCTCAAACACGACGGCAAAGCCGAGCAGTTCAAAATCGCGGCCAAGCCCGATGCCGGAGAATCGACGGGGAAGTCGTCGCGTTTCTTCTCGGCCGATAAAGAGCTTGCCGGAGACCTCGACGCGGAAGGCGCCGACGCCGAGTTGGTCTTAACGATCGGCGGCAAACAATTTCGCGGCAAGCTCGAGCACGAAGACGGTAAAGAGGGACATGCAGACCACAAATAGTTTCCCTGAACGAATTACCGAATCGGAAAGTTTTCATCGATGACGGCTTAGTCTTCGAAAGGACTAAGTATGAAAATCCGATTTCTCGCTGTGGTGTGGAGAGCGGCGTTGGCATTTTTCCGGTCGGGCTTAAGCCTGACTCAGGAAAACGTACCGATTGGGCGGGAGCCGAATAGGCTCTCGCCCAGTCGGCCCATAGCGGGAAAGTTCGGTTTGATCGTCTTCCATCATGAAGATGATTTGGCCCCGCGATCGACGACACAAACCGTCGGCGACGTCGTCGCCATGCGGCCGGAGTCGGTCGCCTCCGATCTGCGGATTTTCTATCCTGTAGAGTAAACGAGCGTCAAGCAATCTGATGTGAACTGTGCTCTGATACCGCTCACCAAGGTCTTGACTAGCATCGGCGCGTCTACGGCCATGTTTTTGTAGCGCGTCGTCGAAAAACAGTCGGCGCGGCATATGTCAAGCGTGCCGAGCCACGTCACCTGAAGGCGATCTACGCAAGCTTATCTTGCGATGCCTACAGACGACTCCGCAGCGGACGGTCCCGAGGTGTGGTGGAGTACCATCCGACGCGCAGTTTAGGGATCGCGCCCGTGTCGTCCTGCTGCGGGCCGCGCATTCCGCAGCGCCGCAGCTCGTGGAGGACTACATTTGAGCAGCGGCACCAACCGAGAGACAACGGTCGCCTTCTGCCCTCAGGCGTCGTCGCTGGTTTCCAAAAACGCGGAAATCTCAACGGAGGCGCTCCTCCTGCCGCCGCTGTTCGTGTCTACGTTGGACCACTACCAAAATCAGACATCCGAAGCGTTGCCCAATAATTTGCGAGGTTATGCAATTTCGCGAACCCGGGGGTTTCGAATCTTGAGCGGCTAAGAATCTAATTCGCTTTGCCGAGACTTCCCGAGAGCCTCTTCTTTCACCCAAGACCCCGGTCAAGGTGACTAGTTGCGTTGATAGACGCATATGTCGCGATGTAACTGCGCTATGTGTTAGCGAATTTCGCCAGAGATATACGCTTAAGCTTAAAATCTTGACATGCTGTCACTGCCGGCTAAGATACTCCCGTCGAGGGGGTGGATTTGACGGTCTGTCATGCATTTCAAGGGGTTCGCGATGAGACACATTGGAAGACTTGCTGGGGTTATCGTCTATGTAGCGTTCGGTTGGACGGGTAGTGTTGAAGCACAACACCACCACCACGTCCAAAGTCACGGACACTCAACCTACTATGTACCTCAATATGTCCAGCCACAGCATGGACACGATGTCGCGGGACATCGAGTTGATGGATCAGGACACCATATTAACAATTATGGTCAGCATACCGGAGCGATCGGCGTCTACGACGGAAACATGGCAGGAAACGCGCTTCCTTATACGGCCAATTATCCGGCTCAAGCGACGATGATACCTGGATATGGTTTGCCGATTAAAATCGTCAATCCGGCGAACTCGGGCAATGTCATCAACTATTCCTTGAACGGCTTTCAGTACGCGATCCGGCCAGGTGAGAGCCAGGCTCTCGTCAACGACCGAGCTTGGGTCATCCAATTTGATCGTGGTGGCGAGTTTGGAAGCGCAAGATACTCCCTCAACCCCGGTAGCTATGAGTTCACGCCTTCGGTTAACGGTTGGGAGATTTTTCATGAGTCCCCTCAAATTGTGCAGTCGAATAATGTCATGATGGCGAATCCGGCGACAAACAGGCTCCCCTCCAACCCTGCGCCGGCTCTACCGAATTCCCCCGCTCCTGCGCCGTTGACTTTTGCACCGGCGAAGTAGCTGAATTCAGGTCGGCTAATAGCATTGCGATGCCGAGCTCCGGATCATTCGGAGCTCGGCTTTTTTTTTGCCCCTGCTTTACCGAACGGATTTCCTGCGACGTTCGATTTCGCAATTTTATGGATTAGCCTTGGATTTCGACCTGAATTGATTTCGCCTTGCTCTGTCGAACACCTCGTCGAGACTGGCGACCGTGACGTTGAACGTGAGCGTTCGCAAGCGGCGTTCGCGGCCACGAGCGATGCGGTTTGCGGCAGACAAACCCGTATTCGCACGTATCCGGTCAGACAAGAGCGTCGTGCGAAAAGGCGCGTCATCGCACACTAGTTCATCCAGCTCGGCTTCAACGTGATCAAGTTCTGCGACGGGTCTCGATAGAGGCCGAGAGCCACTTGCAGCTGTCCGAGCCGCAGTTCGTCCGCCGCGTATTCTTGCGCAGGGCCGACGCCTCGAAGTGCGTCAAGCCTCCACGGTCCCCGCCTGACCAACGCGAGGCACTTCCAAGCCTTGGGCAATCAGCGCGCCGCGCAAGTGCTTCGGTATCGACCGGCGCCGGTTTGCTCCACTTTCAATGCCGGCAATGACTTCAGTGTGATTTGGTTGCTCAAAAACTTCTTTTTCGGTCGCCTACCACCCTTGGGCTGTCGATAAGTTAAGCAGGACGCCTAAAGACCAGTTGTTAGGCACTCCATTTTGGATGCAACGATCATGAAACGCGTCTCTTCCTTGGCACCGCGGTGCGACATATGTCTCCTAATAAGTCGATTGGTTGCTTGTCGCTGCTCGCATTAATAGTGCTGACGAACGTTT
>PNKZ01000004.1 GCA_013822735.1 Pirellula sp. | reverse complement strand
GGCCCTGATCGTCGTGGTCTGCTTGACGACCATTCAGTCGTTGGGCACCAACGCGAACGCGACCTTCTCGAAGGTCTCCACCTCGCTCACCAGCGCCTCCAGCTAACGCCGGTCTCACGCCCTCGCATCAGCGCGAGGAATTTGAACCGTTCGTATAAACGCAACGCCTCTTGTCGGACATGGTTCCAACAAGAGGCGTTGTTGTTTTTTGCGAGTCGCGAAAAACGACGGGCGAGGATTTTCCGAAATTCGCGCCGGCCTAGTTTGACAAGTTCGCCGCGCGACCTAAGGTTTCGATGTCGGAACTTGTATCCAATCGAACATTCGTCCGACGCTTTTCTGCCGCGAAACTCGTCTGAGCACTCAACGAAACTCCGGCAATTTTGCCTTTTAGCGGAGACGCACTTATGAAGACGTTTGCATTGAAGATTCAGAAGTTTTTGAAATCGGAAGACGGCCCGACGGCAGTTGAATACGCCGTGATGTTGGCCCTGATCGTCGTGGTCTGCTTGACGACCATTCAGTCGTTGGGCACCAACGCGAACGCGACCTTCTCGAAGGTCTCCACCTCGCTCACCAGCGCCTCCAGCTAACGCCGACGCGCTCCGGTTGCTTCGCTCACGAGACCTCGTCGCCTTCACGGGCGACGAGGTTTTTTTTGCGCCGCACAAATCGGCGCTCCTCATTCGGCAACGTCGGGAGTTATTGCTCGACCTTTTGCTTTGCCGGCTCAAATTGGGCGCGATACTTCTTTTTCCAACTGGCGATGGCCAGCAAAGCCGTCGTGGCCTTGTCGCCTTCGATGAGCACTCCGTCGACGAAGCCCCACGCGGTATACGACTTGCCGGATTGCCGCATATCGACCTCGTGCGTTCGGCCGTCGTAGGTCGGAACATCTTTGATGGGTTTGGGACGCATGTGGCAATACTCCGAAGACAAATGGAACGTGCGCGAACGCTAACGCGGAACTCGACGATCGATTTCGCGGTCGTCCCTGCCCGTAGCGTAGCCATATCGTCGCGGGAGCGACGAACATTTATGTAATAATTTGCGAGAAACGACAAATTCAATCGTTCTACTCTACGAATCGCGGCGTCGCGCCATATTGAAGCAACGCCGGCAGATGATCGGATGTTTCTTTCAGTCGAAGGATTCTTTGCGATTCGCGTCGACGCGACGACCGAAACAGGGTACACCGTTGTGCCGCGTGTCACGACCTCGATCTCCGTCATTGGCCCTTTGATGAAACTGCACAGTTCACTGCTGAATTGGTTGGCGGCAAGTTGCGTGGTTTGTGCATTTCGCCTGCTCTTTCGAACGGTGCGGATTCGCTATCAAGAGTGTGACCCGAAAACAAATCCGTATGTAGGGAGCGGACCGGCGGTTGTTTACAGCGTCTGGCATGATGCCATGATCTACTCAATCTTCGCCGGCCGACACCAGCGGACCGTCGCTTTGGTAAGCAAACATCAAGACGGGAGCTTGCTGGCCCGTTGCCTAGGTATGCTTGGAATCGGGTTGGTGCGGGGATCCAGCAGCCGTTCCGGCGTCGGAGCACTGCGCGAGTTAATTCGGCTGCCGGACGACCGGAACATTGTGATTACGCCGGATGGCCCCCGGGGGCCGGAGCATCGAACGAAGCCCGGAATGACCTTGTTGGCAGCCAAAACGGGGCGTGCCGTCGTCCCTTCGGGCTTCGCGGCCGTTCGTTTTTGGACGGTGAAGGGTAATTGGACGGATTTCGAGATTCCGAAGCCCTTTACCACGGTTTATTTCCTCACCGGTACGCCCGTAAAGTGCAGCCCTGAATCGTCGCGCGAAGAACTAGCCTCGATGGAAGTCGGCATCCAGTCGGAAATGGACCGCCTTACCAATGCCGCACGTCGCTTGGCAAAAAGGGAACGCGTTGCCGTTTAGGTGGTTTTGCCCCGAAAGCCGCCCCTGTGTTTCGGTCGCTATCGGACCTTTCGCGGGTAGGTTCCCGGACCTGCCGCCTACTCCGGATTTTCCGCCCATTGTTCGCAATCTTAGAAAAATAGAATTTTGCCCCCCAAACAGAGATTGGGTTTAGTGCGACGTCCTGATACACTTTTGCACAGTTGTCTTGACGACCCGATCCGCGGCTTGATCTCTTCTGCCGCCGACAGTATCGCCCTAGCGACTTGGCGGGCCCACCACTTGGACCCCATCCCCTCGGCCCGGAATGCTAATTGGGTCGGTCTGATTTGTTTCTGTTGAGGATTTTCACGTGAGTAAGAGATTGTACGTCGGCAACTTGAGCTACAGCGTCACCAATGACAGCTTAGAGCAATTGTTTGCCCAGTTCGGGGCGGTGCGCAGCGCGCAAGTGATTCAGGATCGTGACACCGGTCGTAGCAAGGGTTTCGGTTTCGTCGAAATGGAAGACGACAACGCCGCGATGGATGCCATCAAGGGTTTGAACGACACCCAAAACGAAGGCCGTCCGTTGACGGTCAACGAAGCCAAGCCGCGTGAAGAACGCAGCGGTGGCGGTGGCGGCGGCGGTCGTGGCGGCTACGGTGGCGGCGGCGGTCGCAGTGGCGGCGGCGGCGGTTACGGCGGCGGCGGCGGTGGCGGCGGTCGACGCTACTAGTTGTTCGAGCGTCGAGCCTGACGCTCATCACGATCAACAACGTTAAAACAAGCAAAGCGGCGAACGGGAGCACATGCCCCGGTCGCCGCTTTCTTTTTTATCGATAACAAAGTTGTCGACGACAACCTTGGACCGGTCAGCGTTTACATTCGCCGCCCAACTCAGCTCGTGGGCCTAAACGTGTTCTTCAAACGCGTCGATTCTTCAAACGCGTCGAGCCTAATCGTTCGCAGCGACCTGCAAACGCACTTCATAGCGCGTCATCTTATTCACCTTCTGCGACAGCTGTTTCACGTCGCAATCGACGCGACACTCGGCGATGGTGCGGGCGTAAGCGACCCAAGATCCGCCTTGATATTCAAACGTGTTTTTCTGCTCATCTTCGAGCAGCACAAACGGCTTGCCGTAGACCTTCGGCGGCGTCTTAATCAGATATGCCGGAATCACCGGAGCCGCGGGGGGCGCCGAAGATCGAGGAGCACTTTTTCGCCGCTGTTGCTGATAAGGTCTACGTTGTGCCACTGCTGGATTCCTCGGGTTTTGATGAGTTCCACGCAAATCAGCGAGGCGGCAGCATCTCGTTGCGCCTCACACGCCGCGATAATTTACCGGCATCCGCGTTCTCTCTGAGGAGCCGGCGGGAAGCAAATAGCGACGTACCTTATTAGCCGCGATTCCGCGTCGGATGACAAGTGCAGAAGCGCCGGGATTGTGGGAAAGAATGACTTCGTTTTTTCGGAATGCGGCCCACCCGCGGTCGTTCATAGACGATAATCGAGAGACTGAATTCGATAGCATCGCTCGCAGCGGGCACGCGTTGCAGTATCTGATCGATCCACGCGGTGATGCCGATGAATCCTACGCGCAGAACAAAACTCGACGACTTGGCCGCGATCCAGGGCTTGCAGCGGCGTTGGCAAGATCTTGCGCCCGGCGCGCAGGTTTGCGAGCGACTGTTTGAATTGCAAGAATTCATTCGTCAGCTTTCGCAAACCGTGCAAGGTCAAGCTGACTTAAAGCTCCGATCGGCTCGTTACGGGGCTTGCGATATCATGCCCAACGAATCGGAGCAGAACTTCTACGGCAGGCTTCGTCGCTGGATGGATCACGAACTTACGCCTGCGATAAAGCGCGAGGCGTAGGCCGAAGCTAAGCTTCCATGTCGGTCGCCAGCCCGTTTTCACGGCAGTGGTCCACGACGACCGACAATAGTTCTTCGCCGTACTCGTCCCGCTTCTTCTGCCCGATGCCGCGGATCTGCATTAACGCGTCGGCCGTGCTCGGGCGAAATTTGGCCAAATCGCGCAGAACGGCGTCGCCGAAAATAATAAATGGCGGCAAGCCGCGCGCTTCGGCCTTCTCGCGGCGCCATTGTCGTAGCGCTTCAAAGAGCCCGCGGTCGACCCCTTCCCAAGACTCCTTCTCTGATTTCGATTCCTTGCGAGTGCGACTTCGCTCGGAGCGGCCGCCGCGCTCGCTCGCCTTGAGCAGCCGTGGTGTGAAGTCGCCGCTCATGACGTCGCGACCGTCGGCCGTAATTTGCAGGACGCCGTATTCGCCCCCTTTTACGAGGCACCCTTGGCCGACGAGTTGTTCGATCCAATCGCGAACCTGTCGCTTGTCGTGGGCCTTGAGTAGCCCCCAGGTGCTGAGTTTGTCATGTCCCTTTTCGACTACTCGCTGTTCTTTGCTGCCAATCAGGACTTGCGCCGTGTAGTCGCCGCCATAGCTCTCACGCAAGCGAGCCACGCAAGAGATAATCTTCTGGGCCGTCACCAGCGAATCGTCGGCCAGCTCTACTTCATCGAGACAAAAGTCGCAGGCCAAGCATTTCTCTTCAGCAAGAGATTGTCCGAAGTATTCGACGAGCGCGCGATGTCGACAACCCATTCCCGTGCAGTAGCCTTCCATGCCGTCAAGAATTGCCGCGGCCGCTCCGGCGGCTTCCGCTGGCAACTCCTTTTGAAAGCTGCGCCACATTTGAAAGTCGGCGCCGGAATAGAAGAGGCAACATTCTGCTTCGAGTCCGTCGCGCCCGGCACGGCCGCTTTCTTGTTGATAACTTTCCAAGCTCTTCGGCGCGCCGGCGTGCACTACGAATCGCACGTCCGACTTGTCGATTCCCATGCCGAAAGCGACGGTGGCAACAATGATCTTGGCCCGGTCTTTGATGAAAGCATTCTGGTTGCGCGTGCGAACGTCGTCGGCCAGGCCGGCGTGATAAGGCAGGGCCTTGTGACCTAGCTCGACCAGCGCGGCACATACCTCGTCGACATCGGCTCGGCGCATGCAATAAATCACGCCCGACTCGTCGGGATGTCGATCGACGACGGCGCGAATTTGCGCCATGCGATCGGTACGGCGTTCGACGCGATAGACGAGATTGGGGCGATCGAACGATCCGACATGCACGACGGGGTTCACCAAGTGCAGTTCGCGGGCAATGTCGCGACGAACGCGCTCCGTGGCGGTGGCCGTGTAGGCATGCACGGCCGTGTCGGGAAATCTCTCCTTCAAAAGGCTGAGCATCCGGTATTCCGGTCGGAAGTCGTGTCCCCATTCGCTGATGCAGTGCGCTTCGTCGATCGCAAAGAACGACGGCCCTATGGTCTCAAGGAAATCGAGCGTTCGCTCGGTGGTGAGTCGCTCGGGAGAAAGATACAGCAACTTGATCCGACCGGCGCGAACGTCGTCGGCCGTGCGTCGTCGCTCGTCCGGCGAGAGCGTGCTGTTGACGTAGGCCGCGGCGACGCCCGCCTCGACGAGGGCATCCACTTGATCGTGCATCAAAGCGATCAGCGGCGAAACGACCACTGCGGTGCCGGGCATCGCCAGCGCAGGAGCTTGAAAGCAAAGTGACTTGCCGCCGCCGGTCGGCAGCACGACGACCGAATCACGGCCGGCTAGCACGGCTTCGATGGCGTCGCTTTGCAGCGGGCGAAACTCGTCGTAGCCCCAAACCTTGCGAACTATTTCCTGCAGCGCTTCCAACCCGTCGCTCCTTCGCTATACCCTCGGCTCGGGGCATTTCTCGGCAATTCCGTATAACGCTTGATTGTCGCGGGTTCTCTGCGGATTGTCCATTGCCGGGGCGTTTGGATTCTCCGTGTCGTCGTTACAATGGGCGCTCTTCATCGCCGCCGGTCCGTACTTTTCTTCGCACTAACATGGATCAACGCCTAACTCTCCCGCGCGATACCAACCAAGTACGCGGCCTCGCCCAATACGCTATTGATTTCTTGGCCGATCGGTTTCCCGAGCCGAGCGATGCCGCCTATGGTCGCGTCGAGCAGTTTCATCTCGACAGCATCGCGTGCGGAGTTTCGGCGCTGGCTTGCGGGACAAACGCTCCGAACTTGTTGCGACGCGAGGCGCTTAGTTACCTCGCGAACGACACAGAGCGATACGGCGTGCCGTTGTTCGGTAGTCGCACGCTGGTGAAGCCGGAGAAGGCGGTCGTCGCGAATTCCTCTGCCGTGCGCGAATGGGACTCCAACGGCACCAACTTCGGCTACGACCCGCAACGGGGCAATACGGCGGGTGAATTTGGTCACAACGATTTCTATCCGGTCGCTGTTGCCGCGGCGCAGATCGCCGGTTACGACGGTCGCCGGACCCTGAAAGCCATGTTGCTGCTCGACGAAATCCGCGGCCGACTGGCGGAAGTCTTCTCGCTAAAGTCGTACAAGGTCGATCACGTCGTCCATGGTGCGATTGCTTCGGCATTGGTCTTTGGCGCGGCTCTCGGCGGCACCGTCGATCAACTCGAATCGGCCGTCGGGCTTACCGTGGCCCATTACATCCCGTTTCGGGCAATCCGCCACGGCAAACAGCTTTCCGATTCCAAAGGGGCGTCGGCTGCCATAAGTTCCGAAGCGGCCGTGTTGAGCGCCCAACGCGCACTTGCAGGCTTTGTCGGCCCGGCCGATATCTTTCGTAACGCCGAAGCGATCTTCTGCTTGTTCGAGAAACCGGCCCGTCGTGGCGAGAGCCCCTTCGAATTGTCGCTGGGGACGTCGGGCGACGAGTTCTCCGTACTCGGCATGCACTTTAAGCTCGGCCTTTATGAGCACCAGTCGGCGGGAGCTATTCATGGGCTCATGGAGTTGCTCACCGCGCACCCCGAATTGCTCGCCGATGAACGACACCTCCGGCGTGTTCGCATCACGATCTATCAGCCTGCGCTGGACATCATCGGCGACCCGGCCAAACGGGATCCGCAAACACGACAAAGCGCCGACCATTCGATGGTTTACATCATCGCCACGCTGTTGCGAAAAGCCCTGGAACAACACCAGGCCGGCTGGCGCGAATTGATGCTGCTGCCGGCGGACTACGACGATGCCGCGTTACGTCATCCGCTGACGCGCAGGCTCATCGAGAAGATTGACTTTCGCCACGGTGGTGCCGAATACGACGCGCTCTATCCCGACGGAATTCCGACTTCGCTCGAAATTGAGCATGCGATCCTGGGTACGCTTACGAGCGATTTGGTCATGTACCCGGAAGGGCATGCACGCAACGCGAGCGGTAATTTAACGAGCTTGTTGCAGTACAAGTTTCGCAAGCTGGCAGCGTTGGGAGTCGACGACGTCGCTGCCCTGGAAACTCGCTTCACGAATATGCGAGGCAAGTCCGCCGAGGAAGTTCGCTCGCTGTACGACTTTCAAATACGCGGCGTCACCTAGCTTGCCGGGCACGTCTGTTATCGACGACTATGCGTCGTCCCAGATTCCTGCGGCACGCAGCACCGTTTCATGCACGGCGATGTCGTGCGCCGCGTTCCAGGCCAACGGCCTCTCTTTGCGGATGACTTTCGCCAAGTCGACGAATTCCCAGTCATACCGTCCCGGCGGCGCCGGCAGCGAGATGGTCTGTTCTCCCTTCTTGTATTCCTCATGCGGCTCGCTGAGCCAAAGTCGGAACTTGTTTGACTCCAGCGGCGAAATCTCCATGCCGCCGCGCGTACCGACCAGTTGAAATCGCCGATGCGGACCGCCGTACGGATCCGCGTGATTGCAGCGGATCGTCGCCGTGGCCCGAGGGAACTCGAGTACCGCCAACTGATTATCGACGAGCGCTCCGGCCTCGGATTGCGAGCGCTTGCCGAAGGCGTGCGTATGCTCGGGCTTGCCCAGCACGGTCACCGTCGCGTCGATAATATGGCAGGCCAATTCAAACATGCCGGAGCCAGGCAGCGTCGCGAGTTCGCGTCGCATTTCCGCCGAGGCGAGCTTTCCCATGGAGCAGTCGATTTCGAGCACGTCGCCAAACCAGCCTTCCCGAGCCGCGCGGAAGAGCAGCATGAACGCCGGATTGTAGCGCAACATGTAGCCCATCTGCACGGTCAGGCCGTGGCGTTCCGCTTCGTTGCGCATGGTGCGGAAGTCTTCGTGTCGCAACGCTCCGGGCTTGTCGAGATGAACATGTTTTCCCGCCGCAATGGCGCGGCTTGCGGCCGCGGCGGAATCGGTCATAGGCGTTTCGACCACGACGGCCGCGAGTTCCGGCGTCGCGAGGAGTTGTTCTTCGGTCAGCCATGCAGCATCGGCGTAGGTCGAACTCTTCTCGGCCCTAGCGCGCAGGTCGTCGTCGGCTTCGACGATTCCCACTAAGTCGTAAAGCTCGTTGAGCCCTCGCACCGCCGCAAATTTGCCTCCGGCATGTGCGTGACCGGTGCCGATTTGCCCGATCTTGATCTTGCTTGTTGCGGCAGGTCTATCGTCGCCGCGAGCCGGGCCTGCCGTAAATAACGACCGCGGTCCGGCCGTGATCGAGGCGCAGGCCACAAGGTGCCCTAGGTTCGACTTTAAGAACGCGCGTCGCCGCATGGCGATTCTCCTGAGGCAAATCTCGGCCGAACGTGGGCAAGTCCCGTGACGGATATGGTAACCGTCGCCTCAACCCTTCGCTACGATCGAATTGACAGAGCGCCGCAGGTCCCGTTATTGTTGAAAGTCTCGACCTGCCGCATTGTGCCGAAGCTCAATTGTGCACCGCGGCCAAGCGGGCTCGAGCAGCCGGATGGGTGGCGGAGTGGACGATCGCGACGGTCTTGAAAACCGTTTTACGAGCAATCGTAACGTGGGTTCGAATCCCACCCCATCCGCTTTGGAGATCGCAAGCGACCTGAAAGCCACATCACTTGCGTTAAAGCGGCACGAACTCATGCACGACGGTGACTTCGCGCACCTGTTTGCTGTCGTGTTCGACGACGCGCAGCGTGATCTTGATTCCACGTAGCGGCCAGCGATACGGCGGTGGCGCCTCTTGTTCGCCTGTGCTGAGTGCGCCGTATGAGGTCGGGATGTTGGGTTCGTCGACTAGGCCGTTCCCGTTGTCGTCGGCGCCGTTCGTGAACTCATCGATGGCGCCGTCGCGGTCATTGTCGATACCGTCGTACTCGTAATGAGTCGACCAAGTGTCCCAAACGTTGGGTGCGAGTTGTCGTGTGTTCGCATACGGGTTTTTAGAAAGCGGCCCTTCGCTCGGACAGCCGAAGTGCGCGCGCGGCATTCGGCATTTACTATTAAACACCGCGCCACGCTCCAGCCTTTGAAGTGCAGAAACAGTTGCCGGATTGAGCGGATCCATGTATGTGCGATAGCGGCTGACGACAGACGTGCCCGTAAGGGTGTCGAAGTTCGGTGATTCCGTCGCCATATAGGCGAGGTCGGCGAATGCGCCAAATGCCACCGGTTGCAACTCCGCGGTCGTCGGCGCGCCGTTGAATCGGTCCAGGGCTCGTACAAATCCCGCGTCTCCCGGCACGACCACGCCGGCGCCTGCGGTATTAGAGGGAGGCGGGGTAGCGCGAAAGACCGGCGCACCCGGATCCCAAGCCTTCACGTCGAAGCTCACCACGTTGGTAAGAATGATGTCGCTCCCTTGGCGCGATCCGCCTGCAAACCCGCTGCTGCGAGTGCCGATTCCTTGAATGGCGTAGCCCGGCGGCGGCGTCGGCGTGAAAATCGTCTTGGGCACGTAAACACCCGTACCGGAGGCCTTTTCTTGCGTCGGCAACGGGAAGTCCGCGTGTGTTTGGTCGGCTAGTGTCGGCAGCGAAAGTTCGGTGGGCGAGCCGCGAGCTAACGCCGGATTATAGATGGCGCTCCCCGTAAACGCGGGGGCCACATAAACCATTTCATAAGGCCAAAGTACCGGCTGATGCAACGAGCGGTTCTCTCGTTTCGTGAGGTCGCCAAGACTATTACTGCGGTTGCGAGGGTCAAGCGCATTCCGATTGGTCGCCAAGTTTTTCGGCAGCGCTCGGTTGTCGTAGTTGCCACCTTCCGGTTTCAGCGATAGGTCCGTGCCGGCATAGTCGAGGCTGCCGAAGACAACCGCGTTGGGCAGTACTACGAATTGTCGACGATAGAGCGTGTAGTACTCCGCCCGGCCGTCGTTGCGAACGGAAGTAACTCCCGTGGTGCGGCGCAGAAACCAAGCCACTTCGGCGTGACGTGATTTGATGGCGTAATTTACGCCGTTTCGTACGCCGGCTCGTCCGTTGAACTTGTCGTCGTAGCTTGTCGTCGTAAACATGAGTATGTCGTCGACGTCTCCCATGATCGAATTGACGACCTGGTTCGACGTGCCGCCCGAAAGGTTCTCGCCGATGTCTCCGCCGACGCTGTTCGTCGCAATCTGCGAATACGCGACCCGCGGCCCTTCGACATACTCGAAGTAACCGAGATGCATCTCCGGCGACAACGGCGGCACGGTCGGCGCCGTGGTACCGCGTAGGTCGAGTATTAAGCGATGCTTGGCGTGTCGGAGTTGATCGTGCAACTCCATGACGGAACGACTATTCGTGATTCCTTCGGTGACGCGTTTGAAGAGTTCTGCCGCCGTCCCCAGCAAAATCAGCGTGATCGTCAATGCGATCAGCACTTCCAGCAGCGTAAATGCCGTGCGACCTGGGCCGCGTTGATGGACGACTCGGAAGCGCATCGTGCGACATGAGCCAAACATTAGTGCAGCGTTTCCACAGGTGCTTGCAAACGGAATCTACGGCGAATCCTTGCGGAATGTTTAACCGCCGCCGTCATCGACGCGGATTCTAGCCGTTTGGTTCTAGCGCCGAAACTTTTTCCTGAGAAATTTCTATCAGGGGCGCATTCAGCATGAAACGCGGCATTTCGCCGCACCGAGCGCGTTGCCGAAGCTAGGGCGCGGCCGCCGTCGGTCCGCTTGCCTGAAGCTCTTCGGCGGGAAAAGGTGTAGGGCCGGCGCCTTCGGAAAATGGCTCCTCGTTCAAGAGCGACCGACCGGCACGCGCCGACTCTTGCGCCGCGTATTCTGCATCCGGCGGCACGGTCCTCGGCGGCAGCATGGTCGACAGGCCGGTCCAATCGCTCCGGGGCGACATCCGTTCGCGCGGCTCAATGCGTGACGCCTTCACACGCCCCGCCACATGTCCGCCGGCCACCGCGGCGCAATAAGCCGCCAAGCCGACTCCCGGTATCACATCGCCTACGGCTCCTCCCACATACGTTCCGTACGCCGGATAGAGCAGCGTGTACGCTTCCCGTTCCTCTTCAGCGGAGCCAAATTCGCGTAAGTAGCCGAGCGCGTCGCGTGTGGCCACCCCTTCGTGCCAAAGAGGGACGACCGGCAACGCATAGATCGCTGCATAGGTGCCCGGATACGTTCGCCGCGAAAAATCTTTGGCGTGTCCTCCTTCGTGAAGCGCCACGGCGGGCACGTCGCTAAAGAGACTGAGCGTGTTCGTGTACGGATTGTAGTTGTCGCCGCCCCAAATGCGGCCGGGAAAAATCGTGTAGCCGAGCCATGAGAACGTGCCGAACGTGTAGCGCCAGCCCCAGCCGACGGACTGATTCGCCCGTAGCCGTCGCCATTCCTCCATCGGCGCGTACTGATTCACGCGGACCTTCACGCCGCTGAGTTCGTTCGCCGCCAAGTATTCCGCGACGGCCGTCTCCGTCGCCGGCGATACGCGATGGTTGTCGATCCGCCGATCCCAGAGCACGATCTTGCCCGGAATGCCGATCACCCAGCCGACCGAGTCGAGCACTGGTCTGGGTTTGCCTCGTTCGATCTGCGGCGTCGTCATCGCCACGAGCTTCGGCGATGTATGATATTGCGACGCCGCGCCGAGCGAATACGGCCGTTGCCGCGAACAGCCCGGAGCGGCGCACATCGCCGACCAAGCCGTGACGAGCAGCACAGTGGTAGTTGTCAGGCGTCGCATGGCGCACTCGAAAGGAATCTCGGGGCCGCGAAGAGTATCGGATGCCGCTCAAGGCGACAAGTCGACGCACGCCAACTGCCGGCAAGGCCGGCGACGTCACCGAAGCGGTCAGTCGAACAGTCGCCGCACTTCCGAACGCCGTAAGCATTCGGCATCGTCCCGTTTCGGGCTGTTTACCCGCTGAGATACGGCCCAATGCTGCATTCGCTCGCTCGGGAGCGACCGGCACAAAGGCGACACGGCGTCGGCATCTTCGCACGTCGGGTCAAGCCAAGCCCCATAATCGCGCGGTTCCAAGATCACCGGCATCCGGTCGTGAAACTCTCGCATCATCTCGTTCGCTTCCGTCGTCAGAATCGTGCATGAGTCGATCACCTCGCCGGCGTCTCTCCCCTGCGGTCCTTCCCAATGCTCATACAAGCCCGCGAACGCGAAGAGGGGCTGGTCGCGAAGCGAGAAGAAGTACGGTTGCTTTTCGCGCCCCGTCGCTTGCCATTCGTAGTATCCGTCGGCCGGAATCAAGCAGCGCCGCCGACGAAAGGCTTCGCGAAATGTCGGCTTGCTCGCGGCCGTCTCGCTCCGTGCGTTGATGGGGCGTTGTGTCCCCGCGGAACTTTCCGCCCAACCCGGCAGCAAGCCCCAAGAAAACTCACGCCAATGCCGCACGGCTCGGCCATCTGTATCGAGTTGCGCCGTCACCGCGCCAATCTGCTGCGAAGGGGCGATGTTGTATCGCGGCCCGATCGGCGGCGGCACGAATAGATCCAACTGCGCCGCGACCTCCTGCGGCGCGGTGCGCAATGTATAGCGACCGCACATGAACTCACTCCCCTATAATCGGCCGTTTTCCGGCTTGTTTCCATTATATCAGCTCCGCGCAGAGAGGCTTTTCGTTCGCTACAATATCTCGATTCGCATACCACCGTCTCCTCGCAGAGCCCATTCCGCCGTGTCCAGTTACACCAAGATCGCTCAATTGAAAACGGTTGCCGCGCTCCGCGAGCGCCTCGCCGACCTCTCCCTCGATATTCCTCTCGACGATGAAATCCTCACGGCCGACCAAGGTTCGCCGCTGGCTGCGCCGCTCGACGTTGCCGGCTTTCGCGTCGGCAATCGTTGGTGCATCCATCCGATGGAAGGTTGGGACGCCGAACGCGACGGGTCGCCGTCGCCGCTGACGTTGCGGCGGTGGAAGCATTTCGGGTTGAGCGGCGCGAAACTTATTTGGGGCGGCGAGGCGGCCGCAGTCCAACCCGACGGCCGAGCCAACCCGCGCCAGACGCTCGCGACCTCGTCAAACAAATCCGGCATCGCGGCCCTTCGCGACGAGCTCCTGACTGCCCACCGTTCCACATTCGGCACGACCGACGACCTGTTGCTCGGTTTGCAACTCACGCACTCCGGCCGCTTCTCGCGCCCGAATACCAAAGCGTTGGAACCGCGCATTGCCTATCACCATCCGCTGCTCGACAAGAAATTTGGAATCGCTCCCGACGATCAGTCGCTCGTCTGGACCGATTCCGACTTGGAACGTTTGATCGACCATTACGTCGCGGCAGCCAAGCTGGCGTACGACGTCGGCTATCAGTTCGTCGATGTGAAGGCTTGTCACGGCTATCTCCTGCACGAGTTTCTCAGTGCCCGCGTGCGACCCGGTAAGTTCGGCGGCGATCTCGACGGCCGGTCCCTCGTCTTGCGAACGGTCATCGGTCGCATTCGCGCGGAGTGTCCGAAGTTGCTCATCGGCGTGCGGCTGAGTGCGTTCGATTTCGTGCCGTATCAAACGAGTCGTGAAATCGGCCAACCAATGGATTTCTCGCGGGACCTGCCGTATCAGTACGGCTTCGGTTCCGCGGCCGATAATCCGCTTGCTTACGATCTCGCGGAAACGTTCGAGTTGTTACGAATGCTGCAAGCCGCGGGCGTGGCGACCGTCAACATTTCGTGCGGCAGCCCCTACTACAATCCGCACATCCAACGACCTGCGATCTTTCCGCCGAGCGACGGCTATCAACCGCCGGAAGATCCGCTGGTCGGCGTCGCCCGACAGATTCATGTCGCAAAGCTCTGCAAGGAAGCAGTTCCGTCCCTGCCGCTGGTCGGTACCGGCTACTCGTATCTCCAGGACTACCTGCCGCACGCGGCGCAGGCCGTGGTCCGCCAAGGCTGGATCGACAGCGTCGGGCTCGGACGCATGGTGCTCTCGTATCCCGACATGCCGGCCGATTGTCTGGCGAGCGGCGAACTCGCGCGGAAGAAAGTCTGCCGCACGTTCAGCGATTGCACGACCGCGCCTCGCAACGGCATCGTCTCCGGCTGCTATCCGCTGGATCCGTTCTACAAGCAAATGCCCGAGGCGGCGGAAGTGCGTCGCGTGAAGGAAGGTCTTAAAACGGAGTAACTGTAGGGAACGCCCTTTGTGGCGTTCGGAGCACAACGCAAGTCACGGAACGCCACAGAGGGCGTTCCCTACAGACTCGACGAATCGACGTAAGTGTCGATTCGCTTGCGCGACTTACGTCAATTCTCGTTTTGGCGCTGCGCAGATAACTCGAGTTATCTGCGCACCCCTTGTGGGTTTTGGGGTTGTGCGTAGATAACTCAAGCTATCTGCGCAGGCCGAGTACGACCGTTAACGTAAGTGCGGAAATCGAACGGCGACTTACGTCCAAGTAGTCCGCCGCTCTGCGGCGGAAATGAGCGCACACAATGGATGCCGAAGGCCATTGCGCACAACGGCGCTACATCCTCTTCCGCCACGGAGTGGCGGACTACAATTTGCCAAAGATCAACTCGTCACATTAGCAACGTGAGAAGTCGATCTCCAGGCGATTTTTGGCCGGCCAAAAACTGAAGTTGACGAACCGATCGTCCGTGTTATTTCGGTACCGGCGCCGATACGCGTCGCGTCGCCGTGCGTTCCGCTTCTTCGTCAATGCGGTACGTCACTCCGAGGTTGGCCATTTCGTCAAAGCTCTCTTCGCCGAACAAGACGATTCGGCTCGCATCCGGATTGTTCGGGTTGAGCCGGGAATTGTCCCAATGTCCGACGAAGCGTAATGTCGAACCGGCGGGCAATCGAACCGGCTCTTGAAACACGTATCGACGCTGCCAATTGAAGTCGAAGGCCGGAGTCGCCACGAGCAACTCTTGGCGACCGTCCGGGAAGACGGCATATACTTCCGTGTCGCCGCCGCGCAAGTGCATGTGCGGACGAATGTCGATCAACAGCACGTTCTGTTTGAAGTACGGCAGGCACTCGACCGGCTGATGCGGATCGTGCGGCGCGACCTCGATGCTGCGCGTGCCGACGAACAACTGATCGGCGATGATCTTCGCCGGCGGGTTCGGGTCTTTGCGCCACACGATCCCCACCGACGATTGGTCGTATGCATCTTCGTCAATCGGCGAGTAGTGCAGCTCGAATACCAGATCGTAACCGGCCGGGAAATACACCCCTTCGTCCGGCGCGTAGGTGCGTGCGGCGTAGTGGTCGCCCGGCGTGTAGCTGCCGATGCGCCAGCTATCTTTGCCGCCGTAACCGTTGAGCTTGGCCATCATCATCGGGCCGGAAAGTTGCTTCGAAAGGTCCGCGGGGCGCTGTCGCTTATCAATCATAAAGGCCTGCATGTGATGCACGACGCGGCGATTGCCCGGCAACAGTTCGATAGCTTGCACGTAGCGATCTTCCGTCGCATCGTTGGGAACCCAGAAGTACTGGTATTCGACGACCTGCGAAGCCTTCACCAGAAACGGTTTCGGCATGCGAGCGACGTAGTCGGGCCGACCGTCGCCGATGGTAAACTCGCCCGGACCGGCCACATGCGGCAGCGGCAGGGGCTCCTTCGGCGGCGTTCCCGCGACCAGCCAGTCCGGTTCTCCTTGCTTCTGGCGCGCCAAACCTTGGTCGAGCCATTCGATGAAAGTGCGACGTTCTTCCGTCGTCAGGGCCTTGATGTTTTCAATCGCGTGGCCCCGTTTCGTGTCGGCGTGCCAGGGCGGCATCCGCTGATACTCGACTTCGCGACGAATCGTCGCCGCTTCGTCACGAATGCTCTCGAACGTATCGAGGGCAAAAGGGCCGATGCCCCCGGGGAAGTGGCAACTGACGCAACGCTTGTAGATAATCGGAGCGACGTCGTCGTGGTAGGTGAGCAGTTTGGCCGGGAGCTTTTTCTCGAGCGGCGGCAATTGGAGTTCGCATCCTTGAGCGCGCGTCGCAGCCACCATCGGCTTGCCGGCGAGCAGCGCATCAACCGCTTCGACTAAGTAGTCGCGGGTTTTAGCGCCGGGTACTTTCTTCCAGCCGGAGTCGTCAATCATGCCGTGGTATTTTACGGCGAGGTTCTCGTCGAGCAGATACGCTTCCGGCGTGGCCCGAGCCTTGAGCAGGCGCGCGAGATGTCCGCCCGCGTCGAGGAAGACGGGGAACGGCAGATCGAGCTTCTGCTTATGCGCCGCCATATCCATGCGTGCGAGCCCGGCGTTGGAATAGATGCCCAGGAATTGAACTTGGGATTTCTCGTAGCGCTTCGCCAGGTCTCGGAGCGTCAGCGCTTGGCGCGTGACAATCGGGCAGTTGACGTCGAGAAAGACGACGACGTAGGCGCGAGCGCGCCCTTCGGCAAATGTGGTGAGCTCGGTCGACCAAAGATGTTCGACACCCCAGCGATCGACCAAGACCGGCTCGGGCGCGGTGGAGATCAGCGACTGCACGGACGACGGCGTCGACAATTCGGGAGCGGCCGCGGCAGCGGCGCTTGCGATCGTTACGGTTACCAAGCAGCAAGCGAGCGAAGTCAGGGGTCGCATGACCTTGGAAATGAGTAAGTAGTTGTTGGGCATCGTGCTATCGACCTAGGGAACGCGGAAGCAGTCCGTACGGATTTAAATTTCGACGTCGCAGTGCGTGCAAATCCATCCAAACCCCGATAATCGTCAAGGTTGACGCCGCTTCGCCGGCCTCGCGATTCGGAACGATGCGAATTCCCGGTAGAAAGGTCACCCACGGAAGTGAAACAATCGAACAAAGGGACGAGCCGTACCGGTTCGGCATCTTCCTTTTAAGCGCCTAGAGCCCACGAACATGGATGGTTTCTGCCTCATTCGGCGGGGTATCGTCGCCACGTTGCCGGCACTTTGCTTGCTGGCACTCGGTGCGTCGGCGCCGGGCGTGGAGCGCGTCATTGACGCGGTGAAGTCGCCGAGCGCCATCGCCGAATCGCAGCAGTTGAACGCGCCTACGTCGTTTGCCGTCGCTCAGGCCGACCGCGTGATTGCAGCAAGAGCCGACTTGGCGCGGACGCTCGCGTCGTTCCGGTCACTCTTGGCCCGACAAGGGGCGGATTCCGAGGCGGGCTGGCTTGCCTACCTGCATCTCGATGAGTTTGAAGCGGCGCTCGACGGCGATACGGCCGCGCGGCTGCGGGCCATTGACGACCTACGGTTGCGAATGCGCACCGATATCGTGGGCCTGGAAGAACCGGAGGCGGTAGAGTTTCGCGCGGCTGCGGCCCGCTATCGCGAACAGCTGAAGTTGGCGGCGCCCGGCGGCGAGCAGCGTGTGCGCGACGCGGCCAACTACGTTCGCGCGGCGTTGAAAGACGTGACGATCGTCGATCCCGACACCGCCGATAAGCTCGGCATCGCCATCGGCATCCTCGAGCAAGCCGAGCAAGATCTCGATCTCGTGGAGACGGCTCGCGCGCGGTGGGCCTATCCCAATGCGGTGGTGCATGTGAACACGGAATTCGTTGCACAATATATTGCGCGCGACGTGTCCGACTACCGCATGCAGCAAGCGACGATTCTCGGCACGCAAACGCGGGGCCCCGCATCGACCAAGGGGCGGCTCGAACTCATTACGGTGCCGAATGATCATGCCGCGCAGTTTGAATTGCGCATGGGGGGCTCCACCCTTTCCGCAGGCAACGTCGGACGCAACGGCCCGGCGGTGATCTACAGTTCCTCGCGCTCGCAGTTTCAGGGAAGCAAGAGCCTCTTCATTCATCCGCTGTCGGGCGTCTCGGATCGGCCGGCGAGCGTCAGAACGAACGCTTCGATCGGCATCAAGCGAATTGATGTCGAGATGCGGATGTTGCCGAACGTGCTGCAACCGGTCGTAGAGCGAGCGGCCTGGAACAAGGCCGGCGAAAGCCAAGCCGCGGTGACCCAAGAGGTCGAACGGCTGACGAGCCAACGGATTCAGCAGCGATTTGAAGCGGAGATCGCCGAGCCGTTGCGTACGGCGCAGGATTACTTCCGCGACTACATGGTCGTGCGCCCGACCCGCTTCGACGAAGTGCCTGCGGTCGTGTCGCGCAGTACGGCCGACTACTTCGAGGTGGGACTGCGGCAGATGTCGCACTCGCAAGTCGCGGCGGATGGAGGCCCTCCGACGTTCACGGAGTCGACCAAGGTCGGTGCGGCGCTGCACCAATCGCTCTTCAACAATGCCTCGGCCCGAGCATTTTTTGCCGACCCGATGATGACGGACGAGCGTATCGAACGCTATTGCCAGATCGTCACGATGAGCGTTCCGCAGGAGCTCCGCGTATTCTCCAATAGCAAGCCGTGGTCGTTGATGATCGATTTGGAACGGCCGAATACGATGAAATTCGACGACGGCAAAGCGGACGTCACGATTCATACGTTGCAATGGACGCTGGACGGTAAGCAGTATACGCGAGCCATCGATATCAATTTCGTTTACCGCGTGGAAAACTCTCGACTGGGAATGCTGTTTACCCGCGTCGGCGAAGTGACCGTGACGGCGGCCGACGGACGCCCGTGGACCGCGGAAGAGGCGTCGCAACTCGTGCCGTTCGTCCAGACGAAATGCAACGCGATGTTTCAAGAACAGGGGCGATTCAGCAGCTTAATTCTGCCGCGCGGCGAAGGCTTCGGGCCGCTCGGCCAAATCACGCTGGGGCAAGTCGAGTGCGACGACGGTTGGCTCGTCATCGGCTATCAGTAGTCGCCGACTAGTCCCCCTTCGCAGGCTTTTTGCGAGTCTCTTCGGTCACGCTGTCGCGATCGGCGGCGGCCGCCGCTTGCATTAACGCTTTGAGTTTCGCTGCCCGCTCCGGTTCGGCGCTCGCCAAGTTGCGCGATTCGCCCGGGTCGGCTACGAGGTCGTAAAGTTCCGTGCCGTTCTTACGGTCGACGATCAATTTCCAACGCCCTTGTCGCAGGGCGCTGCCGCGATAGCCGACACCGGAACAATAGACGGTACGATCGGCGAGGGCCGGCGTCAGCTTATTGCCGGGAGATAGCAGGAGCGAGCCGAGGTCGTGGCCGTCCCAACGCAAGTCTTGCGGCGGTTCGTAACCGGCAAACTTCGCAAAGGTCGGAAAGAAGTCGACCGTGTGCGTCGGTTGATCGATTTGTAGACCGGGGGCGATTCTGCCGGGCCAGCGAATGATTGTGGCGGAGCGAATCCCGCCGTCGTAGAGTTGTGATTTGAAGCCGCGCAGCGGGGTGTTGTGGCCTGCGATCTTCACGTTCGGATAATCGCCGGCGTACGCTTGGCTGACGTTCGAGCTCGCGTCGTGGCCGCCGTTGTCGCTGAAGAAAACGACGATGGTGTTGTCGCGAAAGCCGCGATTGTCGAGCGCGGCGAGCACGCGGCCGATTGCGTCGTCCATGTGCGAGGCACAGGCGGCCTGAAGCCGTGTGCCGGCGTCGGCAATGTGGCTGTTGCGGTCGAGCCATTCTTGCGGCTCGGAAATCGGCACGTGCACTGCGGTGAAGGGTACATAAAGAAAAAACGGCTTCGCGGCGGACTGAGCCTCGACGAATCGCACAGCTTCGCGCGCGATCAGGTCGGTAACGTGACCCTCTTCGGAGAGCAGCTTCTCATTGCGGTGCCACGTCTTCTCAAATGGCCCGGTTTTATACTGATGCACGTAGGGGCCGACGCCGCCGGCTAACGAGCCGTAGCTTTCGTCGAAGCCGTAATGATTGGGGCCCCACTCCGGTTTGGAGCCGAGGTGCCATTTGCCGGTGAGCGCCGTGCGATAGCCGACGCTTTGCAATGCCGAGGCCAACGTGACCGTGCCGACGGGATACACGAGTTCGTTTTGAGCGCCGGTGCAGCCGAAGCGACTGGCGTAGCGACCGCTCAACAGTGCCGCACGGGTCGGGCTGCACATCGGATGAACATAGTGCGATTCCAGCCGAGCGCTTTCTTTCGCCAACGCATCGAGCACCGGCATCGCATAGTTGCCCCCGCGCCAAGGGACGTCGGCCGAGCCGAGGTCGTCGGCGAGGAAGATGAGAAGATTCGGCTTTGACGACGACTTCGACAGTTCGTCGGCTTGGGCAGTCGTCGAACTAAGCGTGAGCCCGAGGAACGACAGCGTCAGGCCGATGAAGGTCCGAATCGAAACGAGGTTGGACGGCATACAAATCTCGCGCAAGGGAGGGGCGAACGGTCGTCGACGTCGAGCGGCGTCGGAGCCCTTGAATATCGGGTCCGTCGACGGCATGGTCAACTTGTTCGGGCGCGCGTTGCCGGAAGTGCGTCGATGTATGCAAGGGCGCTTGCGCTTTGAGTTCCACGGGTGACCGCCGCCGCTTTTCGAGCGGCGATCAGCCCTTGAACACTTCGGGCGAGGCCCCTGCCGACCCTAGTTCGGCGATTGCTTTTGGGCAATCAATCCAAAGGTGTTTTTCATGCCGAGCGCCGACCCGATCGGCTGAAACAAACTGCTCTGTGTGCTGAAATAGCTGACAAGTTCGCAGTCGAATTGCTCGCGTCGCAGCAAGTCGCAAATGGCAATCTGGTCGACTCCGTTTCGTACGACGTGATATTCTGTGTTGTCGTGAGCCGAGTCGGGAAGGAAGACTCCTCGGGCCCGTCTCCATCGGCGCTTTAGTCCTCCCACGACGTCTCCTTTCATCAACCGCCACGAGAGATAAGACAATCGACAGAAGGCGTTCGTCGATTTGCTTAACGTGTCGTAGCGGAGCGGGTCTTGGAAGGAAAAGAATTGCCCGTGCGGATTAAGAAGCGCCGCACACTCCTGAATCATGCCCAAGAAATCCGGCACGTGATGCAAGAAGGAGTTTACGACGATGATGTCGTACTTGGCCCCTTTGTCCTTGAGTGCGTCGTTAATGTCTTCGCAACGCACCTCTAGATTATCGCCGAAGCGTTCGCATCGCTTGGAGAGCGCTTCCAGCTGCGTCTCCGAAATATCAATTGCGACAACCTTGGCGCCCAACTCAAGAAACGGCAACGTGACGGATCCTTCACCGGCGCCAAGGTCGAGCACGACCGGCTTATCGACGTACTTCTTGGCGCGGTCGAAGACATTCACGACCAATTGACCGTAGAGTTGTCGGAGCGACGCGTGCTTGATGTGCGGCGCACCATCGATGTAGTTGCGAGTGCCTTCGGCGTCGTAAGCGCTAATGTTCGCAAGCGACGCGATCTGATTGATTCGCTCATCCATCGCTACTTATCCCAATATGTGAACTGGTCGCTCGTTGAGGCGGGCAATGGCGATTCAGGTCGTTTTAATTGCCCGTTGCCTTGCATTTCCATCAATTGTCTTCACGCTCAGACCGTGACGCAAGCACAAAGCCACGGCCGATCGCATCGTCAAAGCGAGACGATGTAAGGAGTTCTGTATGAATTCTTGGAATTGATGTAACAACGCATCAGATCACTCCCAAAGGCGGAGTGCCCTGCAGGCCCCGGCCCGCGTTATGTAACAGCAGATGAAAGCCGAGAAAGTCGCCCTGCAATTCAGGTTACTACCGAATGCCGCGCCGGCACAAATAGACTCCGCCTCGTTAAGTCGTTAAGCGGTAGCCGGCTGCAATTGTCGCTCTTTTTCACATCGTCGAATCTCTTGATCAAGCTTTCTGATCACGAACGGACTAAATTCCGCAAAGTGCAGATAAAGCGCGGCCAAACCCACTGCATAGCGTATTGCCTTCGGGTTGCGACGCGCCACCGATGTCAACATTCTCCAGTAGTGTCGCCGATATGGTTTGGCGATCCCCTGGATCCAATTCAGTTTCCAAAATCCGGTCAGGTCGCGCACGGTGTCGCGCCAACGTTGATTCAATTGCTTTTGCGAGCAGTTCAGCCGCTCGCAAACGCGCCGGACCCGATCAAAATAGTTTTCCGCCGAGTAGGATTCGGCCACAACTTCGCGCAAGTCGCGTAGGATGTCGACGCGCGGCCGGGTCGAATCGAAATTGATTCCAAACGAACATTGGTCGCCGCTCTCCGCGGCTGCCACAACTCGCTCGAATCCTTCGTGCAATCGCCCCTCGCGGGCGAGACGTCGTGTGAGCTGCGTGCCGGGTAGCGCGAATAGCAGACCGACCATATTGACCGGCGTGGAACCGGCGTTGATTAAGTCGAGGATGCCTTGGGCGACGCTCCCTCGTTCATTGTCGAAGCCGATGATGTAGCCGGTGTTTACGACCATTCCGTGGTCGTAGATCTTTTCGAGACTTTCCACGATGCTGCGCTTGGTGTTCTGTCGCTTCTGCATCAAGCGTAGCGTTTCCTCATCCGGCGATTCGATCCCGACGAAGATCATCGCGAAGCCCGCCGTTTGCATTAGTTTCAGCAGCTCTTCGTCGTCGGCCAAATTGATCGAGGCCTCCGTTGAAAACTCGAACGGCCAATTGTGATCGCGCTGCCATTGAATGAGCTGCGGCAAAAACTTCTTTACGTCGCGCTTATTACCGACGAAATTGTCGTCGACAAAATCAACATGTCCTCGGTGTCCCATCGCATACAGCACATCAAGCTCTTTAAGCATCTGCTCCGGCTGCTTCAAACGCGGTATGCGACCGAAGAGTTCGATAATGTCGCAAAACTCGCAAAGAAATGGACAGCCGCGTCCGAACTGCACCGCGGGGTAGAGGTAGCGGTCGAGGCGGATCAAATCAAAGCGCGGCGGCGGCGTGCGACTGACATCGGCCTTTGCCTCCCCCTGTTCGTAGCGGTGGCAGGGGCTGCCGAGTTGAAAATCGTTGAGCCATCGGGGAAGCGTAATCTCGGCTTCACCGAGCACTTGATAGTCGGCCGTGTCATAGACATGCGGACTCGATGTCGCGTCAGGACCTCCGACGACGACACGCTTGCCGAGCCGATGCGCACGCTCGATTATTTCCAGCGCGGCGGGCTGTTGCGGAAGCATACCGCCGACGAACACGAGGTCGGCCCAAGCAATGTCGTCGTCTGCTAGCGTCTCGACATTGCAGTCCACGAGTCGAAGATTCCAACTCGCCGGTAGCATGCCGGCGACGGTGAGAAGCCCAAGCGGGATGCTCGGGTACTTCGCGCCGCGGAGTTCACAGGCGGCCCGAAAGTTCCAGAACGAGGCAAGCGTAAACTCCGGATACACCAGCAGGCACCGCGTAGCCTGAGGGCGATCGAACGAGCGTTCTGGAACGGTGGATACCATAGTCTTGAGTTGCGGAAATCTTAGAGTCAGATCAACCGACATTCTGTTTTTCTGCAGGGCGTCCGTGATCGGTCGTGGGTTCATCATAGAACGGAGCGATAGCGGTATGTAACAATGTCTAGATGTTTAGTTGGGTAATTCCCTTAAGAAGCAGCCGATTCCGGTGATCATCGACGAACCAGTTCGTCCTGCTATCGCCATAAACCCTCAGGCATCTACCGTCGTTTGATCGATCGCCGCGTTAAGTCACGCCGGCGGTCGGCCTAGTCTGATGGGCGCTCGGAATGTCCGCGTCTATTCCGGAATACGCGGCCCCCCGGTCGGGTAGTGATGAAATTGACGATGGTATCGGACTGTCCGGTTCGAACTTTCATGCGGGCTGTGTCAGATATGCACACGGCGTTGGATTTCTTTCAACGTGGTTAGTCGGAGGACGATTAGCCTTCTGCGGCATCAACGGGATAAATCCACGGACTGGACCATCCCTCGGTGATGCTTGACCTATTTGACCAATTGGCTTTTCGTTTGGCGGCGAAAGCACGTTGGGGGGAATTCACGGATGATAAAGCGTACCGCTTGCGCGGCCGGTAGGCGCATCGGCCCATGGTCGGCGATTGCACTCGCCCTCTGTTCGCTACTCAGCGGATGCTGCTCACAATTTGCCTGTGATGCAGTCCCGGCGAATCGCATGCCGTGTGAGCTTCTCGGCGAATCGCGCTCCGCAAAGGTGCCGATCGACTTCAGCCTGCTTCGTCAGAAGCCGCCGGAGGCGTACCGCTTGGGCCCCGGCGATGTGCTGGCAATTTACGTGCAAGACATCCTGCCGCCCACGCCGGATACGCTGCCGCTGTTGCAAGGAACATTCCTACCCAACTCCGTCTACTTCCCGGCTAACGGTCTCAACAATACGCCGTCGGTCGGCATCCCGATGACGATCCAAGGCGACGGTTCGCTGCAACTGCCGCTGGCCAATCCCATTCCGCTCGCCGGGGCAACGTTGCAGGAAGCTGCCGATGCGGTACGAAAAGCCTACACCGTAGATAAAAAAGTACTCGTCGCCGGTCGCGAGCAGGTGCTACTGTCTTTGCTCCGTCCACGCGTCTCTCGCGTGATGGTACTTCGTGACGACATTGCGGGGGGAGAATCGGCTCGCACGATTCAACGACAGGAAGCGCTGCTTGCACGTCGCGGTACCGCGAATGCAGTGGACCTTCCTGCTTTCCAGAATGACGTGCTCAATGCACTGCTCGCCACCGGGGGCCTTCCCGGCGTCGACGCGTACAGCGACATCTGGATCATTCACGGATCGGCTGATGATTTCGAAATTACGGAACAGGCGGTCAAGAACGGTGACGCACCGGCCAATGTCATGAAACGGTATGGAGCGACGCGGCATGTGGTGCGCGTACCGCTCCGCGCGGCTCCGGGCGAACCTTTGCCGTTCACGCCGGACGATGTCGTTCTTCAAACCGGCGACATCGTCTACATCGAGACCCGACAAACGGAGTTTTTCTATACCGGCGGATTGCTCCCCGGCGGACAAATCCCGTTGCCGCGCGATTACGACTTAGATGTGATCGGCGCCATCGCGCTCGCCAACGGCTCGGTCGCCGGCCCGCATGGATTTAACGGCGCCAACGGGCTGCAGTTCCGCAGCGGCCCCGGCAACATCATTCCGCCGACCCGCGTTCTCATCTTGCGAACGCTGCCCGACGGTGAGCAAATCAAGATTCGCGTCGACATCAACGTCGCCATGAATAATCCGAAAGAGCGGATTCGGATTCTGCCGGGAGACGTTGTCATGCTGAACTACAAACCGCATGAAGTCGTCGGCAACACGCTGTTGAACCTTATCAACTTCAGCATTACCGGGGTTACCGATCTCGGCGGCGGCTAAGGCTAGTTAGTTCATTGCCGCGACCAACTGATCATTTCCAGCCGCTCTTGTGAACATATGATTACTCGCATCTTCCTACTGTCGGCCATTGCTCTCCCCTTTGTGGGCTGCGCCTCGACGCAAGACTTTTGCTACAGGCAGTCCCACAAGTGTGATGCGTACTGGAAAAGCATCTCCACGGGCAACGCGCCCATGCTGAACTGCCACTACAAAGACGGTTGGCGGGAGGGTTACTTCGACTACTCGACCGGTCGTCGTTGCAAGCCCCCGACGTTGCCGCCGAAAAAGTATTGGTCGTCGTGCTACGAGGGCTGCGAAGGACAAAAAGCGATCTCCGAGTGGTACGCGGGCTATCAGAAGGGGATGATCGAAGCAGAGAAGCGTTGCGGCAACTGTTGGCATGAAATCCGACCGCGTTCGGATTGCCTGCCCCCGGGAGTGCGAACGGATTCGATGGGCGAGACGTTCACGTCGTATCCATCGACGGTTCAACAGCCGATATCGGAACCTAGCCCGTCGCTTGTCCCGCAAAACGAAGCCGTTCCGGTCGAGCCCGTGCCGGTGCCCGTGGCGCCTGTAGTGCCCGTTGAGCCCGTAAAGCCGACCCGTGCGACACCGACGCCTGTAAAACCGACGCCTTCGAAACCGACGCCTTCGAAACCGACCCCGGCAAAACCGACGCCGGTAAAGCCGACCTCGGCGAAGCCGATGTTTGAGGCCCCCCCGCAAACGTCATCGGACGAGCCGTCGTCGGCCCCGATTTTCACGAGTCCTCCCGCCGAATAGTATCGACGGTCCGATTTTCGTGCGCAACGCATCAGCCCCAAAGTGATCGAGCCTCGGTGAGGCGGGCGTGCGGCTTGTTTCGGTCCTTACCGCGTCAAGGAAATCGGCGGCGCGGCGGGCGTTTGCAGGACGGATACCAGAGAACTTAGCGATAGTTCCGATTCGCGCATTAGTTCTTCGGAACGCTTGATCGCGGCATTTCGTGATGCGGCGTAGCTCGTCGGATCGCCGAGCCAGCTTTGGATCAGAGCCGTGGCCGACCGGGGGAAGTCTTCGCTCGCGGGGATCGCCGACCCGGCGCCTTTGCCGATGACGTGGGCAATGCACGCGCGATCATAGGCGATGACCGGGCAGCCGTAGGCCAGCGCCTCGTTGAGGACGATGCCCCAGCACTCATCCTTGTATTTGCTGGGAAAAAGAAAGATGTCGATGTCTTGAAAGAACTTCGCTTTGTCTGGGCCCGACACTCGACCGCGGTAGTCGACGTACTCCGAATGTCGATTCACGCATCCCTCGACCAGCTCGCGCTCCCGGTCGGTGCAATAGGGGCCGGCAATCACCAACCGAGCGGCTATCGACTGCTGCAACATGAGTTCGAAGGTCTCGACGACGCGACCGAGGCCCTTTTCGAGCGAAAGATTCGACATGTGCCCGATCGTGAGCGGTTTCCGAACGCCGCCCGCGAGCTTTGAGCCGGCGCTCACGGCCTCGCCGATAGAAGCGACGCTCGCCGGGACAACGATACAATTCAGCTTCTTGCGGTATTGTTCGCTTAGCTCTCTGCCGAACGAACAGCACGGCACGACGTGGTAGTCGGACGGCCCCGACAAACGAGCTAACGCCGCCATGTATTTGCACCGCTCCTCGACATAGCGATAGCTATGATGATGCAACACGACCGAATAACCGCGGAGCTTGGCGACCGCCACGGCGAGGAGATTGAGCCCGAGCCCCTTCCCGCCGTCTAACGGTACGTAAAGCGTCTTGCTCGCTTTGCGCGTGAACGCTAGCCGCGTCACGCACTGGATTACGGAGCAGGCTTTGAGTAGCCGGTTCCACAGGATGCCGGCCGTACCGGTCGCGCCGGTGGAATTGCGAAACCCCAAGATGCGTACCGTGCAATGTTTTTTTAGCTCGGCGACGACACGCTGCGTAACCGCGAGTTGACCGTTGATAATTCCTTCGCAACTTGCGAATACGGTGGCGGACGATTTCGTTGTCGGTTTCATTTCATCGCTCGACGTCCGAAATCCGCCCGGATTCCCGTGAGTCTTGTGGTTCACTGGAGTAAATCGAATCAAGCCGCGATCTCCCGGCGGAGGAAATCCGCAATCCATGTAAGGCCCGGAGAACAATCGCGAGACGTCAGTTACCGTTCTTGACGAACGTGTAGTTGCCGTCGCCCTGCGCGCATGCCATGGAATACCCGTTTTCGAGCAGGCTATTCACCGACGCTTGAATTCTGTTTTTGTAATTCCGGTCCAACGCGTGATAGCATTCGTCGAATTCGACGCATATCACTTTGATATCCAAGCGGTCTTCGACGATCGTTTCGATCACCTTGTACTCTGCTCCCTCGATATCAATCTTGAGCAAATCGAGCCGCTGATGGCCCAACTCCTCCATCAAGCGCGAGAGCCTCTTCACCTTGACGGAGATGCAGTCCTCCGTCTTCTGCAGGTTCAGGAGAGAGTGGGAGACATGTTCGGGATTCTTGGGAACGAAGAATTGTAAGGTATCCTCTTTGTCCCACAGTCCGACCTCGTGGAGGTGGTACTTAGGATTATTGCCCGCAACCCGCGTTACGTGCTTAATTGCCCGCGGTGTAGGATCGAACCCGTGAATATCGCACTGGAAGTGCTCGATCATTCCGAGGTCGAAAGTGATGTCTTCGCCGCAGCCGACGCAGTAGCAAACCGAGTTTGAATTGAAGATGCTGGTCGGAATCACCCAGCCGCCGTACGAAGTCCCAAATTCTTGAAGGTCTCTTCGCGGGGTAATTTTTGCGCGTGTGATGGAATCAATTCCAAATAGTCCGAATCCGTACGCCGAAATCCGTTTAGCAACTTTTCCTGGTATCTGTTTGAGTTTCATAATCGGGTTCGCTTTCGGAGGTCGCTCTATGCATTTTGCTCGCATACGTTGCGGGCGTGGTTGGGGCTGCTTGCCGACTCGAATACGGCTATTCGATCGCCGGCACTCGCGGGGTGGAGGACGGCGCCGAGTTATTCATTGCGCTTAAACAGGGCGTCGAATTGAACGACGCCCTTCGAGAGATCTTGGAGGGCCGCGACGGGACGCAAGAAGCGGAAGTTCCTCGCGCTTAGAAATCTCCACAGTTCGTCGAACGGCGGTTCCCCTTCATATTCATTCTCGAAAATAGCTTCGCTCAATACGTAGCTCGTGCGGGAGAGGAGTTCCTCAGCTCCTTGCAGGGCGGTCAATTCGTAGCCTTGCAGGTCTAGTTTCAGCAGTATCGGCGCAACGAGCGTTCGCGTAGAGGCCCATGTATCGAGACGAGTGATCGGAACGTTGACTGCGCGGGTTGCGCCGTCGCCGTTCGACTCATTTCGTGCGCGACGAAGGATTGACGATTCCTGCGATTGTTCGGCCCGATGAAATTCGATCGAGCCGTCGTTGGCGCCCAAAGCCGTACGATGCACTTCGATATTCTTTAGATCGCGAAGATTGTCGGTTAACTTATCGGCGATGTCCGCCTGAGGTTCAAAGCAATGAATCGTAGCGTCCGGATATGCCCATCGTGCCGCGCGGGCAAATTGCCCGACGTTTGCGCCTCCGTCGAGAATGGTGTTGAACTTTATCGGCTCTCTTTTAAGCGAAGTGAGAACCTTAAACGACGCCAGCGATCGAGGCTTCCACGACATCAGCGACGCCGGCCCGCCTTCGAGCCCGAGGACCTGCCCGCAATCGAGAAGTTTTTTACAGAGACCGAGCATCAAAAAGTCCTCTACATCCAAACTCATACGGCACGGCAGAAATACCTGCTTGCCCTAACCATGCCGCGGAAGTCACTTTGCGGATATGTGCCCACGCGACGGAAATAATCGATCTCTGATTGCGAGCACCGGCCGCTCGGTGACCTTTGCCAAGAATAATCCAATGAACGTGAGGAACACTAGATAAATCGACGTCACCAAGATCCATTCAATCTCGGGCGAAACATGCCCGTTAATTCGTTTCAAAAGCCACTTCGCGGGGATTTGTCCCAGCCCGAAATGGAACAAATAGATCGGATAGCTCAACGCACCGATGAGGGCGATGTACTTCAGCGGCGTCCCGATTCTGAGACGTTCCAATTTGCCGTAAATGTCTCGATGCTTAATCGCCAACAGACAGACGATCGCATAGCCCGCTGCTATCGCCAAATATCCGCCCGAACTTACGATCGCCGAACGACGTTCGAAAAACAACGCGCACGAAAGGCATAGCACCGCCGTCAGGCCCCACTTCCATGAAGACCTTGTCGACAGTCGAAGCGTGCCGTCGTGATATCTCAGCAGGTATGCCAACAGCACTCCTAACGCCAAGCTGTCTGCTCTGTTGTGAGTTAACAAGTGGCAGGCTTGATAGTCGGGACCCGTCCATACCGCGACAAGGCGCGAAGCGAAGCAAGCGAGTGCGATACATGCAATCGACACCACGAGCCCTTTTAGTCTGTGTTTTGGATTGCTATTGAGAGAGGCAATTAAGATCAGGAAAAGCGGCAGCACCAGATAAAAGTGCTCTTCCACCGCCAAGCTCCAAGTATGTTTGAACGGTGTGCCTAGATAATTCTGTACATGGAGATAATTCGGTGTGACGGTGGAAAGAGTCGTTGAGAGCGGGTCGACGCGATTAACCTTCGACAACGTCGCCGCCACTAGATAGATGTAGTATAGAGGCCATATCTTGAAGAGCCGCCGGACATAAAACCGCTTCAATTGAATGTTGCCATGAGTCCGCACCTCATCCAGCAGCAAACCGCCCACGAGTAGTCCGCTGAGCACGAAGAATAAGTCCACTCCGGTCCAGCCTATGCGATGCCAGAACCAAGCCGCGGGGGCCAAAGTGCCGCAGTCCATAGGGATTGCGTGGTGTCCGAGGACCAGCAGAATCGCTACTCCGCGCAGAAAGTCCAACTCCCTCATCCGGAACCCGCTCTTGCCTGGAACGGGTTGAGTCGACGGCGTCGAAATGCGACGCAAAGGGATGGCCGCATCCGGGCTAGACGTAGGCGCTGCAATGACCGTGGGGTCATGTTCGGCGAGTTTCTCTTCAGTGAGTGCCATAATCGGGCCCGGAGTCATGGCGCAAAACGGAAAGACAAGTACGTCTTGGAAGTCAATTGTGATGCAATGCAGATATCATTACGGCACGTAAGCATTACTAATAAATAGTAACCTCAGTTGCTCCCTAAGCAGATGTCGGCCGCTCGAAAGAATCCTTGAACCATCGTTTCAATGCTATATCGTGATCGGCAATCGTTGGAAATCTCGCTGCTGCGCGCGATCCAACTCGCCTTGTCTCTACACATGTTCACCATGGCGGCGGCCAGGGAGTTCACGTCGTCTGTGGCAAAGAAAACGCTATTCCAGTCTTCTCGCATCGCTTCGATTTCCGGGGCGTGCGGCTCATCACGCGAGATAATCATCGGGATGCCGTAGCCTAGGCTTTGCGTGACGCTCAGACCGACATAACCTGGTGAGACGCTTGCGATGGACTTCTCGTAATAAGCGAGGCAGTCTTCATCGGACACATAGCCCGGTAGATCGACGCGATCTGCAATCTTGAGCGATGTGCTTAGGGCGCGCAATTCATCGAGTAAGGGGCCTTTGCCGATCATGTAGAGCCGACAGTCGTCCGGCAGATCGGGCAGTGCGACCGCAAAGGCCTTCAAAAGCACGGCAGGCTTCTTATTCGCGATCATTCGGCCGACATAGATAAACGAATTGCGGGTATGCGAATCGCCGCGGACAATCATATCGGCTTGGCGGAACAAGGAATTGGGAGCGGATAAGATCGTTTGTGATCGAGTTTTACGAGTCGTCAGGATGCGGCGTTCTTCCTCGGTATAGACGAGAACGACCTGCGCAAGCTTCCGCAGGAGTCGACGCACAAGTTTGTCGTCTCCCCCTCTGCCGAGCGCGTGTCCCCACAGCACCGTCTTCCTGCCGAACATCCGTCGCATTGCCGTAACGATCCACGTGTTCAAGATGCGCGGATTGAACTCCACGATTGCACAACGAGCGCGAAATGCCGGAAAGATTGGTCCAATTTGAAACAGCGCTCGTCTGTTTAGCAGGAACAAGTTGTTAACGAACGTTACATGTCCATCTGCCTTGACTGCAGACTTGGCGTCCTGTTGAAAGTATTCTTCACCGCAATAGACGTGAAACGTATCGCCCCATTCCGCTACGAGTGCGTCGATTACCGGCTGACGATAGTCAGGGACTACCGTTTGGACCAACACAATGTCCGCGCCGTTTCCGTTTGCTTTCATATAGTATTGCGGATTTGTGGAATGAGATGTGTGCGTAATTGTTCGATCACGGCGGGGCGTTTAAGCGGTTTAGGAAAGTCCCGGAGGCTATTCCCCTTCGTGCAGCGGCGTTGGATCCAAGACACGAAACGATGCAGGGCTGTACTCGTTAGAAGCTCGAAGATTCCAACGAATAGGTACCCATCCGCACCAGGAGCCCGCGATAAACATGAGCGGCACGGACAAAGCGCCGCCGGACAAGAGTCCTGTTTGGAACTCCAAAGTGCTTAACCAATACATATTCATGCTCATCACGGAAGAGAAAATGCATCTCTGTCCGGGCAAACAAAGCCTTGCCTGAAACAACGTAAGCCAACGGACGAGGTAGCCCACCGCGACGCTGATTACGATGACGCCGGGAAACCCGAAAGTTGCGTAGCCGGTGCCGATAAATCCCGATTGCAACGACGTGAATTTCCCGATGTAAGCATCGGCAACTAAGGTCGGCGGGCAAATGTGTTCGCTTCCGGTAAGAGCGTTGAATAGTGGAACATTGTCCAAGCCGACGAAATCGATCTCGTTGGGAAACAAGTCAAACCAAAGGCGCAAGCCGTCAACATGGTTTGCCACGACTCGGTACCAGGCGCTTTCATTCATCACCTCGAGTGATCGATGGCCCGCTTGTATTTGTTCGCGATATTGCAGGCTATACAAGCCCATTAACATCGCGATACATGCGATTCCGAAGGCGAAGAAACGCCACGCGAGCGCCTTGTCGAATTTTATGGATTGGGAATAGAGCTGATAGTATTGATACGAAAGGACGATGACGGCGAACGTGCAAATTGTCGCTAATTTGTTGAGTTGAGCGATGCAGACGATGAAGATAAGCATCGCCGCAAACGCGGATGCGATACGAAGAAACGGTGCGCGCTTGGTTAAAAAGATTGTATTAGCGAGCGCTGCAATGATAATCGCAGACGAAGTGTATCGCGTGCGACTCGTGAGCTGTGTAAAGGGGGACTCGGCAGCAAGGATCCGCCGGATTTCTGTATACGTATATCGCGAGTTATTAAGGGCGTATCGTCCGTTCTCGACGATGGTGCCGATCGCACCGGGAAATACCAAGAACGGGACGACGTAGAGCACTGCGGCAAACACGAGCATCCAGGAAAACCCGATTCCCGACATCGGGTCGGATTCTATCGCCGATTCATCGAAAAAGAGGTCAGTACTGAGAATCGGACCCTGGAACTGGCTTGCGACGTATATGCCCGCGGATAGGGAGATATACGTCGCAATGATTCCGATTAGAAACCGTTGATTGGACGCGGTCGAGATATTGCCGGACAACGGCAGTTCGATGAGGTCAAACAGACCGAGCGGTCCATACATAAAGAGCATCAAAGCCGCGAAGAAATCGATGACGGAGAGCGTTCCCGTCACCCTGGCGCGCATGACGCATCGAACAAAGATCATCATGGAGATGATCGCGATAACTTGAAGGATTCCAATCATAAGATTTGCAACTGTTCGCTAGGACACGGCGCCGGAACGTAAAACGTGACGGCGAGCGGGCATGCTGGACCTAGAGTGGGTGTCTCGGGCGTGGATGACAGATTCGATTACAAAGGGTCACAAGATACGGGAGGTAATTAAGTGAATGCTGCCGGAACGGCTAAACGCTTCGTACGGGATAGCCTGCTATGACATATGTGATCGATCTAACGATCGTTCTCAGTTCGGATATCGTTGCGGAGCAGAAAACACCCAGGACGTAGCGAAGGTAGAGATTGCTCGCCAATGCTCTTATGGTAACCACCAACGACGACACTGCGGCGATTCCGACAATTCCGCCCGCGGAAGCGGCAATCGGCGTCAGCAACAACTGTAGTGCGATCGAAGCGACGATAGATTTTAGGGCGAACTTTTCGTGCCCGGAAACCATCAAGGCGGTTGTTCCCGGGCCTGCGAGCGCCACCATGAGTTGCCCCGCACAAAGGGCCACGGCCGCGCCATAGCCGTCGGCATAAGACGGACCAAACAGGAGGCTCATTGCCCAGGGGCCGGCGCACAACAGTGCGATCAGGACTGCTCCGGCTAGCGCGCCCGTAACAACCGCGACTCGTTGCAAGAGCTGCGAGAGCTGCCGTTGCTTGCCTTGTGCGAGTAGCTCCGGGATGGATGACACGAGGATCAAGGCGGAAAGATTGATGGGTATCGTGGCGATCTGTGAAACTTGCCGCCCGGCTGCGTAAACACCAACCTCGTTCGGGCTCAGCAGAAACCCCGCCAGCCATAAATCAACGGCCAGTTGCAGTTGGCCCAGGAGCTCCGGTGCGAGGATCGGCAGCGACGCGATCATCCAGCCTTTGAAAGGCCGAGCCGCCGGCATCGCGAAGTCCGTTGCTCGATTCTTGTCTTGGTCACGGGCGGTGCTTTGAAATACGACCACTCCGATCGGAAGGAGAATCGCCAGCGCAAACGTCTGAACGAAGAACACGCCGCTTAGCGACACCGATATGCCGAACGTTAGTGCAAGGCAAAGGAGGACCACGAGCACAAAGTTCAATAGCGGTCCGCCCGACGGTCCGGCGAACGCGGTCGCCCACCGCATTTCATGAAGACCGCGCAGTCCTTCGCCGCAGACTTGATGCCAAGCGAGTAAGCCGACGTTTGCTCCGATTAGGATTGCAATCGGCAGTGTGGTGACGTCGCTTCCCGGAAAGAAGGTGTCGACGAGAAAAAACCATAGCAGTGCGACCGCAACGGAGACAAAGAGCGAGAGTTTCGCCAACGCGGATAACGCAGAATTCACGATCGCGAGCGCCGATGCTCGATGGCTTCGAATCCCGTTCTCGGCCAGCAGACGTATGAGTAACTGATTCAACCCGCCGCGCGCGATGATCGCGAGAGCGGAGATCAGCGCGATGATCTCCATCAAGTCGCCGAAGGAGGCGGGAGTCAGAGTTCTCGCAAACAGCAGTCGCACAATGAAGAGGACGCCGACCGAGCTTGTTCGCCCTAAGATGACCCAAAGTCCGCCGCGTAACAGACGACTCTGAATCGCTTCGCCGTTTTCGACGGCCGGCATGTCCGTCGCGGGGCCGTCGCCTTGATTTACGTGCATCGCGGGCTCTTCACGGGAGTCACCGTGATGAAACAATCGCTCATGGTTACGCATTCCCGCTTGTCGTCAGCGTCGTCGATCCGGCGGCGCAAAGGTCGCTTTGCCGTTCCGTCGCGACGTCGGAGCCGGCATGCTGTTCCGGCAGCTTGCCCTCGGAGACGATCTCGATCAGCGATTGTGCCACGTCGTCGATACAGACGTCGCGATCAAAAAACCGGCTGCGATCGAGCGCGTTGCGTTGCCACATGGCGAAGTCGGGAGTTCCTTCAGCCACGCTGTGCAAGATTTGGTCAAACTGTTCCGCTTGTTCCCATGGCAACCACGGACCGAAGTGGAACTCGCGGATCTCTTTCCCTAGCGGGCTCTCCGCGTCGGAAATTGCAAGAATGGGAGTTCCCGTGGCGATGCACGGAGCGACCTTGCTCGGGAAAAAGGACGCACCGCTGCCTGGACGCTCCGTAATTACAAAGAGATCGGAATCATGAATCGCTTGAACAAATCCGCCTTCATCGAAAAGCTCGCCGAAGGAAAAACGCGGATCTTTCGTCGCTTCAATCCACTCCCGAATTCCTTTGGCCTCGGCGCCGTCGCCGTGAATTCGGAATTGGAAATTGGCCGCGGAACCATGCGCGATTTTGCAAAAGTCGAGCAGGCCTTGTTTGCAGCCGATGTTCCCCGCGTAAAGCAAGCGAATCGGTTCTCCGACCGCGCGCCCGACTTTATTCGGGAGTTTGCGAATGTGATCCATCATGGAGGAATGAATCCAGTTCGGCGTCAAAACAATCGGCTGCTTACGCGTGCGGATCTCCTTAAGTCGTGAGATCATCACGGGCGAAATAGAGCTCCACACGTCGGCATTGTTAAACAATACCCCTTGGATCCATTCAAATGTCTTTGCGATGAACTTATTACTCGTGATGTGCCCTGCAGACGCAGCATCTGCCGGTAGGTCTTGCACGTTTAACCACAGATAACCGCCGAACAAGCGGCGATAAACGGAAGCAAAGGCCACGCCTCCGGATAGCGGACAAAAGACCATCACGGCATCGAATCGGCCGCGCTGAAATAGCGAGCGAGCCAACGACAAGAAGAACGATAGGTCGAGCAGCAATCTCTGAACGATCGACTTAGGGTTTCGCGGAATGAACAGTCCAAATCGCTCTATTTTCGCGCCGTTCTCTTCGTATCTTTGAATACGCCAACCGTTCTGTCCGCTCTTGTCCGTCCATTCCGGGTAATACGGATAGGGGCATCGGACGGTTACGTCGAATCCCCGCTCCGCCAAACCGAAGCAGAGATCCGTGTAGATTGCAGCACCGCCGCAAAGATCGGGTTTGACCTTGTCGGGTACGATCAGCAGTTTGATGTCGGCAGTCTGACTTTTCTTGAGCATGGCAACTTCCTAACTATTCATTCGCCGAACGTTCGAACCGGTGCGCGGAGCAGACCGGATCTCGCTTTGCCTCGGTACGCATCGAACTCGTAAATCGAGAACGGTACCGACGGAGTTGTTGCCCATCAGCCGGCCGCGAGGACGGGCGATGTAGCGCCAATGTCGTGTTTGGGGTGCACCGCATCGTAAACGGCGCTCAAAGAATTAAGGTCCAGAGAGTCGATGGGAGAAATCGAATTCGCAACGATCGTGCGAATCGTCGACTTGTCTCGGGTGAAGACGACCAACTCGGAATGTTCCAAAAGATCCTCGGGAGACTTGGCCATCCGACAAGACAAGTGGGGGAGCCGATCTTGTACGTACTTCTGATTGGCCCCGCTCAAGAACGATACTTGAACGTCGGGATCATAAATCAAGACGTCGAAGCCCTTGCCGATCAGGTACTCGGCCATCAGCACGATGGGGCTCTCTCGCAAATCATCAGTGCCTGCCTTGAACGACAATCCGTCGATGCCGATTCGGCGCCGCCCCGACGCGGTGATCGCCTTCATGGCCCGTTGTAGATGTGCGTCGTTACTGGCCAAGATGCCGCGAAGCAACGGGAGATCGACGTTCTCCGATTGTGCCATGGAGATCATCATCCGCAAATCTTTGGGCAGGCACGAGCCGCCGAAGGGCAGGCCCGGACGCAAGTACGCCGGTGAAATGTTCAGCTTCGTGTCTTGGACGAGTTCGTGCATGACGCGACGCCCGTCCACTGATATCGCCGAGCACAGCGAACCGATTTCGTTGGCGAACGACACTTTCATGGCGTGGAACACGTTGCACAGACCCTTGAGCATTTCCGCTTCCCGAGAAGGGAGCCAGCGGATCCGGTCGCGGAAGCGCGAGAACATTTCTTCAATGTGCGGCGCATCTACGGAGTAATCCTCATCGATCGAACCCACGATCACAAACGGCGGATCATCGTAATCGGCGATCGCGCAGCCTTCGCGCAGGAACTCCGGAACCACGAGAACGCCGATTTCGTTTTCCGGCTTGTTGCTTGCCTCGACCAACAGCGGGAGCACGACGTCGGCCGCAGTACCCGGAGGCACCGTGCTACGATTGATCACGATGTGCCGCCCGGATTTTCGCCTCAACGCGAGACCCAAGCTTCGGCATGTTGACTGAATTGCGGATAGGTCAAGCGACCCGTCGTTAGCGTTCGGGGTGCCGACGCAGATAATCGAAACATCGGAATTATGAACCGCCGTCTCGGCGTCCGAGCAGGCGATGATTCGCCCTTCGGCAACTCCGGTCGCAATTAACGGATCCAAGCCGTTTTCGACAACTGTGGGAAGGCCGCTCGCGATTCGCTCGACTTTCGACTTTTGAATGTCTACGGCGTATACCGTGTGTCCGTCACGCGCCAGGCATCCCGAAGTGACGCAACCGACATATCCCAATCCAAAAACGCTGATGCGCATGCAACAACCCTTAGCTCAGAGCAAATTACTAACAAGGAACCACGATGCCGACGCACACGCCTCACGACGTGCTACGTTGCAAGCCGCGGTACGCATTCCAACACGAGTGCCGGGTTTGATTCCTTCGGAGTTAGCAGGCACCGTCGCCTGATAACACCACACGTGCGGTACGCGATAAAATATAGAGGTCGAGCCAAGGAGACCAATCGCGGATATAGCCGGAATCGATCTTCAACCGTTCTTCAAAGGTCGATCGACTACGGCCGGAGATCTGCCATAGGCCGGTTATGCCCGGCTTAACTCGCATTACAATTGGGGCGAAGCGATAGAGCTCCGGACGCTTATAGTCCGGATAGGGACGAGGCCCGATAAAGCTCATGTCGCCGATGAGAATGTTAAATATCTGAGGAAGCTCATCCAGACTTGTTTTTCGTAGAAACTTTCCGAACGGCGTGATACGCGGATCACAGCGAAGTTTGTCATACTTCAACCATTCTTCGCGCAGCTTCGGGTCGCTTGCCAAGTGCTGTTTCAGCACTTCGTCCGCGTTGACCACCATCGTCCGCAACTTCCACATGCGAAAGATTCGGCCGTTCTTCCCCACACGGCCCTGCGAGAAAAATATCGGGCCCGGCGATGTGACGTAAACCAGGATCGCCAGCACGGCGACAAGTGGAAACGCAATGGCGCCGACGACCACGAGCATTATCAGATCGAGCACCGCTTTTGCCGCGCGTTGTAGCGGGATCAACAGCTTTTCGTCGATCTGAATTGCGGGTATCCCCACAAGCGGCCGATCACCGGCCGTATTCCTAGCCAAATGCGGCCAATCGGCGAATGTAATCGCGACGTGGGGAAGCAATCCCGCCACCTGGCTTACTCTGGCGGCGAAATCGCGCTCACCGGAGTCTTCCAAGGGTACCACGCCTCTAAAGACGTTCCGGCTTTTGACCAGCTCGGGCGCTTCCGAACAGGGTCCCAGATAGGCATCGGAGTCGATCTCGGACCCGCTCCAATGGCGTGACAATTCGTCAACGATGCCGATCGGTCGAAGCCCGCATTCGGGCATCGAGCCAAGCGCTTGCCATACCGCCCTTCCCGACGAACCGCCACCAATAATAAGAATAGGTTGCGACCACCAATGAAACGGCGCCATAGCGTTCCGTACGGTACGCCGGAAAAACGGCGTGAGGACAAACGATGCACCGGCGGTCAGGACGAGGACGATCGTCGTTAAGTAACTAAAGTAGTTAATCAATACATGGATCAGCGCCACACTAAACAACAGGAACGTTGCCGTCGAAGTCATCCGGAGTTCGCGGTCCGCCGTGATACCGACGGCAGGATACAGCCCGCAAAGCCAGAAAATAAAAGTGCTCGAGACACTGAGAATTGCAAGAAGCGAGCTCCAGTGAAGCTCACTACCGGGAAAAAGTTGATGCGCAACAAACGACGCGCTGGAAAATGCGGCGGCAATTGCGAATTGATCTGCGAGCCAGAGCGGAGCCGAACTTGCAAAGAACTGGCGCAAATACGCAAAATCACGAGGCGGGTGAAATTGCTGACCGCTGAAGACGTCATCCACGTTGATGTCGGCAGCATCGGTAAGATGCATTGCCGAACGTAGAAGTCCGTCACGCGGCCGAATTCGATGTTCACGTGTTGTTGACGACATTTCGGGAGAATCCTCACTTTCGAACTAACGCTGTGCCGCTGTTTGCCAAGCAACGTACACAGTCTTGCATGGGGCTCGGCGATGCGAGGTTATTGAATCACGCGAATGAGCCAATAACGACAACACCCCGGGGCGCCGAATTAGCGTTCGGCACTCGGCCGAGCGCTGCTGCGAGTTCGCTTTCTGGTCGCGGTAGCCGTAGTGTCTTCGTAGTAGCTCGCGTTGCGATCGGCAGCGTATCCGCCGTAACCATATCCGTATCCGTACCCGTATCCATAACTGTCGTAGCCGCCGGGGGTGCCGTCGGAGATTCCGTTCAGCACGATGCCCAAGACCTTGTCGGAGCATTCTTGAATCATTTCAACCGCTCGGACCACCTGCGGCCGGCTATTATTCTCAAGCCGCACCACCATCACGACGGAGTCCGCTTTCGGCGCCACGATTCGAGGATCGGTCACCGCCAAGACGGGCGGACAATCCAGCAAGATGTAGTCGTACTGTTCGCGCGAGTATGAGAGGAGATTCGTAAAAGCTTCCGACGATAAGAGCTCCGCAGGGTTCGGCGGGATGGGACCTGAAGGCATGATGAACAGGTTCTCAACGTCCATCGCCTGAATTGCGTCCGGCGGATCTAAAGAGTCGCCAATGACGGAAGAAAGTCCCGTTTGGTTCGAAAGGTTAAAAATCTCGTGAATTCGCGGACGACGCAAATCGCAATCGACGAGTAGTACGCGTCTCCCGGCTTGCGCGATGCTGATCGCAAGATTGGAGATAACGGTCGACTTTCCGTCGCCGGCGGTCGGACTGCTGCATGCCACAATTTGGCTGGAAGCGCCGCTGCGTGCAAAGAACAACGTCGTTCGTAGTCCACGAAACATTTCGGATTCGCGCGACTTCGGACGGAAATAGGAAGTAAGGCAAAACGACCGCTGCGATTCGACGACACGTTCTTGGACGTCTTCATCCAAGTCCTCAAGCGAAAGCAGCGGGATCGCCGACAGGACGGGCAATCCCGTGGCGTTCTTGAGCGAATGGACGTCGTGGAACGACCGATCGCGAGTCTCCGCGGCAATCGCCATGGCACCGCCGATCACCAAGCCAAAAAACGATCCGCCGAGTAACGCCATAAGACCGTTAGGAGAAACCTTCTCGCCGATTTCCGCCGGGGCGATTACCTCCGTTACGAAACCGCCGTAATCCTTGACGAGGTTAATCTCGCGAAGGCGTTCAATTACTGTGTCATAAAGGGCTTGCTGACGTTCGATTTCCTTGCGAAGTGCTTCACCCTTCAATTCAAACACGACGAGAGACTTCGCGGATTCTTGTGCCGCATTGGCCGCTTTCGTGAGTTCCTCCTGTTGCCGCTCCAAAGTCGCGACATCCTGACGAAGAAGCTCCCTGTACGCGTTCACGATCGTGGTGGGGGTGACTTTTGCCTTCTTTTCCACTTCGCCCAGTTGCGCGGATTGGGATTTGAGATATTTCTGCGCAGCTGCGATCTGAGTTTCCAGTTGCTGCATAACCGGATGGTCGGGTCCAAGATCGGCTACGTGCGACTCGCGTTCCAGCAACATTTCCAACAGCGATTGATGTTCGGCGCGCGCCATCTCAAGGCGTTGAGGTTGCGACGCTTGAAACTCCGCACTATTCGCGTCCCCCTTGCCGACGCCGATTAGCATCTCAAGTCGTTGAAAGTCGCTTTGATCCAACAGTGCGAGACGCTCAAATTCCGATGCGCCGCGTTCTTCCTGATTGAGGATCGCCTGTTCGACGACGGCGAGTCGCGCCTTCGCCTTGGAAGACGCCATTCGCGAAAGTGAAAGTGCCGCGTTCAATTCTTCGTATTGGACACGAAAGACGTTTGCGCTTTCCATCGTGTTCTGTCCACCCTTCCAAAGCAGCGGTGAACTCTCACGAAAATCTCTGTAATTGGCCTCGGCAATCTTCAAGTCTTCCGAGAGACTCACTTTGGCCTGGGCGATCAACGATGCGGCTTCTTGGCTGACGTCCTGAAACTTGTCATTCAGAAACTTTTTGTAGCTGGCGATGATTGCTTCCAGAATGATCTTCGCTTCTTCTTCCGACGAATGCTTCAACGAGACGTTCAAAACGTGTGCGAGCCGCGCTTGGCCCGTGCCGCCGCGCGTCACGGTCATGCGATCGATAATAAACGTCGTCGGCGACTCGTCTTTCCCCAGTTTATCTACGATGGAAGGCAACTCGCCGAGGCGGCTGCTCTTGAGCGCCGCTCCGACGATTTCACGACTTTGCAAAATCTGCATGTGAGTCGAAAGTACGTCTTCGTTAACTTCCGTTTGCCTCTGATCCGGCGAGTCGCCGGTGCTCGCCAAGCTCTGGTCCTTTTGCATGACCAAAATCTGAGCCGCCGATTCATACTTCATCGGGGCTAAGAAAAAATATGTCGCCCCTAGGCCCCAACCGATCAGAAGACCGATCACAATACTCGCCCAGCGACGTCGGAGCATCACAAATACCTGCGCGCCGTCCGCCGGCATTATCGAACTGTGCGCTGATTTCGCCGATGCTTGGGAATCAGTTCCGGGAGCGCGTTTGGCAGGGGTGCTCATTGTCACTGTGCCTTGGGATATGCGAGAGGATAGCGGGCGTTAATTGTGAGAAGCGTACGAACAGAATCTAATCGGCGCGACGAAAGAAACAACTGGTTCGTTCCCGATGCAAAAACCGGACCAGTCAACGGGACTTGAGTTAAAGTGCCAATTTTGCTCGGAAATGCGGTGATGTATCGCATCCACTGCCACCAATAAAGGCAGTGCAGTGGATACAAATAGACGAATTAAGGTGGATTTATTGTTTTTTAACAATGGCGCTTACGCGAACGGAAAAAACGTGTTCGATATCCGTAAGCCGTTCGTTCGAAGAACGCCACGTCGCCATTAAGAACGCGGCGGCGAAACTGATTTGTCATTGACTTGCCGAACGGGCGACTCGATTCGCTAGATCGCAGATGACCGTAGGCCTGCTTCGCGAAAAAGCCTGAAATATTCGCGATTACGCCAGGGGGTCGAAAGGGCGACTGCCGTTAGGTAGCTCTTTCAAATCGCATCCTAATCGGCTTTAGGTCGCAGCCTGCGGTTTCGGTATTCCAATTCCTGCGGCTCGGGCGCAGCCAATTCATCACTTCCGCATCGCATTTGACTATGGGGATATTCCCCGTCAAGGTGCTCGGGACGAAATGAACTAAAATCGACCGGTGGTTGCAGGGACCGGCTTAGAGTGATAAGCATCAAAGCCTGCGGTGATGCCGATCGTCCAAAAAAGTAGAAATCCGTAGTCGCGGGGAATGTATTCCGCCGCCAAAACGACGATTAGCGAAAGCAATGTCGATCCGGTTAGCGCGTGAAATACACCCAGCCGAGACCTTTCTTGGGCTCCTCGTCGCAACGATATTAGCGCGGCCGAGCTAAGAATTACTAACAATGAAATGACGCCCAGCAAACCAAAGCGTAATTGCATTAGAATATACGCGTTGTCGATCGACTGAACTTTCTTCATGGCATCGACGTCGAGAACGCCCATAGGTACCCGTACCGGAAAGCCGGTTGTGCGGTCCGTGCCGAATCCGAGTAGGCCCGCTCGTAGCATCGCTTCGCGATACACGTCAAAGAGGACGATGCGATAGGTTGTCTCGTCCAATTTGACCCGTTGTTTGTCGACTGTGACCGTGTTGGTGTCGGGCCGATCGTGCGAAGTTAGCGATTGAAGAACCTCGACGACTGACGCCGGAGATATCGCGGCGCCAAGGCAGGCGGTTGCTCCGAGAAAAATTAGCAATTTGCGAAATCGAGTAAGTCGGCAAACGGCGGTTCCGTAGAGCGTTAGCAACACGAGGCACCAAGGTCCGCGCGAGAGGCTAAAAAACACGCCCGCTAGATTGCAAATTGGAGCCGACAGTCGCCAGCGCTTGGACTTGAAAGTCATTGCGGAAATCGCCGCCGACAATGTCCAAGGCAACAATAGCGCTTGAACCATGCCTAGCCAAATCGGATGCGTCGTGGGTCCCTCGGCCCGCTTGAAGTTCCAGCGCAATTGATTGAGCGGCATGTCGTCGATCGGTCGTACTCCCGCCACCATGTTAACTGGGTTGTGTCCCCAAATTGCTTCCGTCGCCGACCAGATTCCCAGGATGATCGCGACTACGCAGGCCGTCGATCGAAGCGTGCGAACGTCCGCGGCGTCGCGAACCGATATGCGTCCGGCCAAATAGGGGACAATCCATTCACCGTAGGCTCGGCACGGAATTCCGATGTGAAAGCCTTCGTTGAGCGAATCGGAAAGGATGTGAACGCAGAACATCGCAAACACCGCACCGTCCGTAAGGCAAAGCGTAGTGCGGAACAATGCAGCCGGATGGAAGCAATAGAGGATTAGGCCGAGGCATGCGACGGTCGAGGTTACGTCAAACGGTAGGCCGGCGATGGGAAGAGTGATCCATGACGGTACCAGCAGGCTCCAGAGTATCGATTCGCCGATCGCAATTGAGGGGCCGGCGACCTTCCATCGCCAATAGAGAAATCCGGCCAATGGTAATACGAATAACGACCAAACCATTGCCCGCATCGCTCGTTGAAGGTGAACCGCGCCGAAAGTCTGCTTTGGAGTATTCTGGACAGGAGGACCGTTCGCAAGTGGGACCCGGAGTACGGGCGCTGCGTTAAGTGCCCTGCCTCGCATCGAAATATTTGCGAAGATTTCACTAACGCGGGGATGCCGGTTTGGTGTGCATTGAACTCCGGCAGGGGACGGATATTGATTTACAAGTAAATTAGGATGCTTTCTGGGTATTATGCTTAGAATCACACATCCGTGGCACTGAACGACGAAATGTGTGGCATCGAAATTGCCCCGCTGAAAAGAATTCGCGGAGTAGTCGTTGGTTGTCGCATCCAGCGGAGAGTCTGAGTTAAGTTGACGTTGCGACTTTCTCGGATTCCTTAAATGAGATTCTGACTCTCGAATGAGCCACTTTTTGCTTACCGGCGCGACAGGATTGCTTGGCGGCTATCTGCTTAGCGACCTCCTCGACCACGGCACACCCGTGGCGTGCTTGGTTCGGCGTTCGGCCAATCGTAATTCGCAACACCGCGTCGATCAGTTATTGCGGCGATTTGAGGCGTCGCGAGGCTTCTCTTTGCCGCGTCCCGTGGTGATCGAAGGGGACCTTAACGTTGCTAATTTGGGTATCAATGATGCGGCACGAACGTGGATCGCCGAGCATTGCTCGGGCGTAATTCACTGTGCCGCTAGCCTTGAGTTCTATAAGAACACCACGACCGGGGAGCCATATCGCACGAATGTTGATTCCGTTCGGCAACTCATTAATTTCGCTCGGCAAGTTGGTATTAAGCACTTCCACCATGTATCTACGGCGTATGTGTGCGGAAAACGTAGCGGCGCAATTTTGGAGTCGGAGTTAAACGCAGGTCAAGAATTTGGCAACGACTACGAGCGAAGCAAATTTGCGTCCGAGAGCGAGGTGCGAAGCGCGACCGGGTTCATGACGACGACGATTTACCGACCCTCGATCATCGTCGGTGATTCACGCTCCGCCTACACGTCGACGTTTCAGGGGTTTTATACGCCGCTGCAAGCGGGCTACGCTCTCGCGTCTCGTCGCCAGTTTCGCTCTACCGTCGGGGTTCCGTTTCTCGGGCAACTGGGTCTCGATGGAAACGAAGGTAAGAACTTCGTTCCCGTCGATTGGGTGTCGTCTGTGATGGCGCACATTATTTCGCAACCCAAATGGCATGGGCGCACCTATCACCTCACAAATCCCGTGCCGACGTCGACGGCGGACATCGAGGCCGCGCTCACGGAAGCAATCTCCTCATCCGCCTCCGTGTCGAATGTTGGTAGGGCCGGTGTTGGCGACCGAGAATCGCAGAACACAACCTCACGCAGCAGTGAAGAAGAGCTTTGGTTCCAAGACCAGATGGCGACGTATCGCAACTATCTTCGCGATGATCCGAAATTTGATTGTCGAAATGTGTTGGAAGCCGCTCCGACCATGCCTTGCCCCGTAGTCGATCGAGCCGTGATGGTGAAGTTGGCCAAGTGGGCGATCGAAAATCGCTTCGGGCTGCCGAAGCCGCGCATCACGGCGCCGCAACTTGACGTGGATCAGCTCGTGCGGTCGAAATTCACCGAACGAGCGCTCTCGCAGCGGGCTACCGATTCCGCGCCCGGCGAACTTCTTCTGGGGCTGTGCGTCACGGGCTCCGGCGGCGGAACATGGACGTTCGCGATCCGCGATAACCGTGTGTGTAGTGTGGTGTCCGGGCTCGACGCAAAGGTCGATGTACTATGCCGCGTAAGCACGCAAACGCTCGCCGATCTGATTGCCAGCACACGAACACTTTCCGAAGTCATGTACGCGGGAAGACTCCTGTGGGAGGGTCGTGCGGCTCCGAAGTCCGTCGACGAAGAAACGAAACTCTTCGGATGGATTGCGCCGCTCTTTGAATCCGAGATGCTCGTCACGGAATCTACGAGAGTGCACGGTCGGAACGTTGTGCCCTTCGCTTCCGCGGAGGCGCGCTAGTGTCGACGACCTCCGGCCACACGCCGCTGGCGATCATAGGAATGGCCTGTCGCCTACCGGGCGGCGACGGTCTCGACGATTTCTGGTCGCTGCTTCGCTCTGGCGGCGACGCGGTCGGCGAATTCCCCGCCGATCGTTTGGACCGTGAGCTGTATTATTCGTCGACACGCGGCCGACGCGGCAAGACTTACTCGACGCTCGGCGGGATGATCGCCGATCGGCCGCTCGACGAGTTCGTGCGAAGCTTGCCGGCCGAAATGCGCGAGGCCGCCGATCCGTGTCATCTGATTTTATGCGAGACCGCGGCGCGTGCCATAGCGCATGCCGGCTACGACCCGAAATCGCTCGCGACGCGGAACATCGGTGTGTACGTCGGGCATTCCGGCGGCAGTTCCGCCGGAGGCGAAGCTTCCATGGGATCGATGGTCGCCGACATCGTCGGTCGCCTCGATAACACCAAGGCCTTCGGTGAATTGACCGCCGCGCAGCGCGAGCAAGTGCGCGAAGAATCGATTCGCGACCTCCTTGCATCGCGTTCCGTTCGTGCCGACGGCGGGCTGAGCTTGCAAGCCAACGCCGCGGCGTCGCTGCTTGCTCGAGCCTTCGGGCTCGATGGTCCGCAGTACGTCATCGACGCGGCGTGCGCCTCATCGCTCGTGGCACTCCAGGCGGCGTCCGCGGCACTGGAAAATGACCGAATCGACGCCGCGCTCGTCTGCGGCGCTTCGTACAACAAAAGCGATAGTCTCGTATTATTCTCGCACGCGCAGTCATGTAGCGCGACCGGTTCGCGTCCGTTCGATGCCACGGCCGACGGCTTGATCGGCTCCGAGGGGTACGTGGTTCTGGCCGTCAAGACTTTGGCGCGAGCGCGAGCCGACGGTGATACGATCCACGCCGTGATCCGCGGCATCGGCGTCTCCTCCGACGGTCGCGGGCGAAGTCTTTGGGCGCCGCGGAAAGAAGGGCAGTTGGAAGCGGTTCGTAGAGCCTACGACGCCGCCGTCGATCCGACGACGATTCAATACGTGGAGATGCACGCCACGAGCACTCAGGTCGGCGATGCGACGGAAATCTCCGCGCTGGCGGCGTTCTTTGCGGATCGACCGCCGAAAGGCCCCATTCCGATCGGCAGCGTGAAATCGAATATCGGCCACACGCTTGAGACCGCCGGATTGGCCGGGCTGCTCAAGACGGTGCTCGCGATGAAGCATCGAGTCATTCCCGCGTCCATCCACGTCGGCGAGCTGAACCGCAACGTCGATTGGGCAAACACCCGACTCGAAGTCGTGAGAAACGCGACGTCGTGGCCGGAGCCTCGCGCCGGAGTTCCGCGTCGCGCCGCCGTTAATGCCTTCGGAATCGGCGGCTTGAACGTGCATGTCGTGTTGGAAGAGTTCGACGCCGTGGGAGCGTACGCCGCGCCGCAGCGCGTGCGACGCGGCGGCGGCGAAGCCGTGGCAATCGTCGGTCGTGGCGCAGTATTACCCGGAGCGTTCACGCTTCAGGCATTTCGCGAGCTGTGTCGGTCGCAGCGCGACGCTCGTTCCGAGGCTCCTCGGAGTCGCTGGAACGCACGCCTCGCACTCGATGCCGATCACTTCGGTCGCCCGCGCATTCTCAATGCGCTCGGGGGCTTCTTGCGAGAATATCGGTACGATTGGCGCCGACACAAGATCCCGCCCAAGCAATTAGAAACGGCGAACCTGTTGCAGTTCCTGCTGCTCGATGCGGCCGATCAAGCCTTGGACGAAGCGCGCGAGTCCGCGGCGCCGGCAGACGGGAGTCGTACGGGAGTGGTGATCGGCACAATTTTCGGAGGCGACTTCAGCAATCAGTTGCAAGTCGGGCTCCGCTTGCCTGAGATTCGCCGCGCCGTAGAGAGGGCCGCTGCGCAATGCGGCGTTTCGCCCGCCGCGACTCGGGAGTTCTTCGCGGAATTCGAAGAGCGGTTGCTCATCGACATGCCGGCCCTCATCGACGAAACCGGCAGCTTCACCAGCAGTACGCTGGCGTCGCGGTTGACGAAGACGTTCGATCTTATGGGAGGTGCGCTGGCCGTCGATGCCGGAGAATGTTCCGGCGCGGCTGCGCTAGCGTTGGCCGTCGAACTATTGCTCACCGGTAAGAACGACGCCGTGCTTTGTGCCGGCGCGCAACGGGCGATGGGCTTGCCGGCCTACGAAACATTGACGCTTGCCGGCCGACTTGCCGCTCCGGGCTCCCGTCGCGGCGAAGGCCATGTGCCCGGCGAAGGAACCGTCGTGTTGTTTCTCAAACGCTTGAGCGACGCGCAACGCGACGGCAACCGGGTGTTTGGAATTTTGCGCGAAGCCGGGGTGTCGTTCGCGGAAAACAATCCTCGAGCGGCCGTTGCAAGTGCCGCGCGGCGTGCGGCGAAAAGCCCGTTTGATGCGACGCTGCGTCCGGTCGCCTACGGTCTTGCGAAGTTGGACGGCGCGCTCAACGCAGGCCTCGACGGCGCATATCCCCACGCGCGAACGCTGCAATTGCCGTCCCCCGTTGAACTTATCGGTCATACCCAAGCGGCCCACGGGCTAGTTGACCTCGTTCAAACGACATTCGAGTTTGAGCAGTCAAGTGTTAATGCCGAAGAAAACGTTCCCGATGCCGCGGCGTTAACTTCAGCAACCTGTGTTGGTTTAAGTTATCATTTCGTAATGGAAAATCCGCGTCCCATTCCGAAGCAACCCGCGGCGATTGCGGAAGTACCGACGCGCGTTCCTTCGCCGTCGCCCGTCGTTTCGCACGTTCGCACGTTGCCCGCCGTGGGCGGACGAGTCGTCGGTGTTTTTGCCGGCCAAGCCGCTCAATACCCCGGAATGGTCAAGGCCCTGGCGTCGGCAGATCCGGTGGTCGGCGCGTTTTTGAAGGAGGCCGACGAAAATCTGGCGTGCTTCGGGCTCCCCTCGTTCGGGCAATTCGCCTGGGGCGACGCAACGGGTCTGGGCACCGATGTGCGGCTCACGCAATTGGCAATGCTCATTGCGGACTTGGCGTACGATCGCGCCTTAACGGCACGCGGCGTTCGTTACGATTGGGCGGCCGGACATAGCTACGGCGAAATTGCCGCCCTGACTGCGGCCGGTTGCTGGACGCTCAAGCAGGCGATCGAGTTAACGTTGCGGCGCAGCGAGGCGGTGCTCGATTGCCACTGTCCGGCGAGCGCCATGTTGGCGGTATCGGCGTCGCCGATGGAACTGCAGCCGTTGATTGCGAGCCAACGCGTCGAATTGTATTTCACGCACCACAACGCGCCGCAGCAAACGGTACTCGCCGGCGAGCAACGGACGGTTCAGCAATTTGCCGAAGTACTTAAGAATAGCGGATACGATTGTCGCACGATCGACGTGCCGCGGCCGTTTCATTCGCCGATGCTGAAGGGGGCCGCGTCCGCATTCAAAAAGGCGTTGCAAAACGCCCCGATTCGTCCCCCCGTGGTGCCCGTGTTAAGCGGGGTTACCAATCGATTTGTTACCGAGCCGGACGAGATCCGGGAAAACCTCGCGCGACAGCTGACACAGCCGCTTCGCTACGTCGAACTTGTACAGCGTCTCCAGCGCGAAGGGGCCCGACTCATCATCGAAGTTGGCCCGAATTCGGTTTTGACGAATCTGCACAGACAGATCCTTACGGGATTACCCGTGGAGTCGATTGCTTGCGACGATCGATCGCAATCGTCGACGGCGCAGCTTGATCGAGCGGCAGAACTCCATCGGCAGATGCGCGGTACAAGTTCCGCCGAATCGGTCATTATTAATGCCGTCACGTCCGTGCCTCGTCCGGGCCTTGCCGCCGGCCGGCCTGCTCTAACTGCGGAAGCGGCGCCCGTGGTCGCGTTCGACGCGACGGCCGACCGTCGCCGGCGTGCGCGTGACGCCGCGACTTCCAAACTCGCCGAGCCGATTGCGGCACGGAATGAATCGCGGCAGCCGAACGCTTCCCCGGATGCCGTCGTGCCCGCAACCGTCGAGCCGGAGGAGACTAGAGATTCCGGCGCTCGCCGCTCGCAGCCGAATTTAGCGGCGTTTCTCGTTTCGTTCGTCGTCGAACAAACGGGATATCCGCCGGAGATCGTCGACTTAGACGCTGATCTCGAAGCCGATTTGGGAATCGATAGCATCAAGAAGGCCCAACTGTTCGGCGAGTTGCGCGAATTCTTTGAGTTGCCGCCGCGCGAAGAGTTGCGTCTCAGTGAGTTCCCGACGCTTCGGCATGTCGAGCGCCTGCTGAGTCGCGGACAGGGGAAGAACGAATGGTTGAGCCCCGCGACTAACGAATCGGCAACGACCGATAGCGGGACTGCGACGATTCCCGCGTCGCTCGATACACCGCAGAATGAAACGTACGAGAAGCTGCAACGCTTTCTTGTGAACTTCGTCGTTGAGCAGACCGGTTATCCGATCGAGGTCGTCGATCTCGATGCGGATCTGGAAGCCGATCTCGGAATCGACAGCATTAAGAAGGCGCAGATCCTCGGCGAATTGCGAGAGCACTTCTCATCGTCCGATGCCGCATCGTTCAAGCCGATCGACTTTCCGACGCTGCGACACATCCTGAATCGCTTTGCCGAAGTGAACGCCGCGCCCACGCCGGTGAACGTCGCGACCGTGCCGGTGATGAGCGCCGTCTCCGAAGCCGGCGATGCACGTGGTCCGGCCGTCGCCGCAGCAATACCGGCGGCAACGACTTCGGGCAGCGACGTCTGGGAATCGCAAATTCGCGCGAACTGCCGAGGTGCGGCCCTGTTGCTGCTTTCCGGTACGCCCTACGAAATGGGGCGGGAACACGGCATCCGGCACGGCACCGAGATTCGCAAGATTCTCCGGCGCCACGTCGATCTCAGCGGTCCCGAGATTCCATTGCCGCGTGACTTGCTGCGACCCGATCGCCTGCGCCAGTTTTATAGCGCGGAAGAAATGGAAGAGTTGGAGGGGGTCGCCGACGGAGCGGGCGTCGCCGTCGCGAATCTGTTGGCCCATAATCTCGCCCTGACGTTCGACAGCGGTGCCGGTTGCGTTCAATTTGCGATGACCGCCGAAGAGAACGGCACGCTCATTCACGCCGCCAACGAAGACTCGCCTTGGACGCTCACCATGCGCGATTGCCTGCGCGGTATCGTGCAAATCCGACGCGCAGGAGAAGGTCGTGAGTTCGCGACATTTACTGTCGTCGGCCAAACAGCCGGCATCAACGGCCTCAACTCCGCCGGTTTGTCCGTAACCAGTACGAAGCTTTTGGAGCGCCCCCTTCGCATTTCCGGCGACATTTTGGGTAAAACGCCGACGCACACGCATTCGACGCTCGTAAAACATGTGCTGGCGCGGGCCGGCGACCTGAATGAAGCGCTGTCGATCATTCGCGAGTTTCCGCGGATGGGATCGTGGAGCATGTGCCTCGGTCACCGGGGCGCCGATCGGTTGGCCTACGTCGAATACGACGGCGAATTGTTGGAAGTCCGCCAAGGGATGCCGCGCGTCGCGTCCGCGAATCACAGCCTCATCGCCGCGCCCGGCCCCGAAGTACCGGAACATTCCAAACATCGCTTGTCGCGGCTGACCCAAATGCTCGCTGCGGAAACGCGGCCGATCGATGTCGAAGTTGCCGAGCGGATTCTGCGAGATCGCTACGACGCCGCTCGTCAAATGGCCACGTCGCATCCGACGATGAACACGGTATATCGTGTAGACAATCAGGTCGGCATGGTGATGAGCCCGGCGAGCCTTGCGTTACACGCCGTAGTCCACCTGCCGCGTGAGCGATTTGCGGCTCCCGCGACGGGTGTGAGCCCGAGCATAGCGCACACAGATCGAGCGGAAGAGCCGACGCCTTCGCCGGCGCCTTCCATGCATCGAAACGAGAAGTCCGTGACGTCGCGCTACGTTCTGCAAATGGTCGAGAGACCGCTGCTGGGCGCAGGTTCTCCTGAGCGCGTGTTCGCGGGGCGGGCTTTGATTCTAGGCCACAACGCGTTTGCGGAAGCGTTGCGGTCGTACTTGGAGTCTGCAGGCGCCGTTGTGGAGATACTCGCCGACAACGACATAACGGCGACTCTCGCGCGCATCGACGCGGCTTGGAAGAGCGGTCCGGCGCCGTACCTATTCTTAACAACCGCATGCGATGAAGACGCGGCTACTTCGTTCGACGCAGCGCATTATGCGGACCGGCGTCGCCGCGGCGTGCAAGTGCCGTATCAAGTGTGTCAAAGTTGGGCCAAGCACGTCACCGATGCCCAATTGTGGGACGACGCCGTCGTCGTGGCCTTCACGAAGCTAGGCGGCGAATTCGGCGTCACCGGCGACGTCGGCTCCGTCGAAGGGGGGGCGCTCGCCGGATTGCTGAAGGCGCTTTGCATCGAGAACTGGGTGCAAGGTCGACGCCGAACGACGATTCGCTTACTCGATCTTGCTGCATCGACGACGCCGACCGAGGCGGTCGCGGCGCTCCGGCGTGAACTGACCGAAACCAGCATCCACATGGAGATTGGTTGGACGGGAGACCTGCGCCGCGTGGCGCGTACGCGCCGTGCTCCGTTGCCAAGAGCGACCGAAAGAAACGCCGTGCGCCGGGGATCGGCTTGGGTTTGCACCGGCGGCGCTCGAGGGATTACCGCACTGGTCGCGCGCACATTGGCGCGGGAGTACGGCGTTCGCTTGCATTTGCTCGGCACCGCGCCGGTACCGAACATCGATCCCGGCTGGCTCGAACTCTCCGAAGCAGGTCTCAAAGCATTGCGAAACGGCGTCATGCGCGACGCGCAAGCGGCCGGCAAACCGACTTTAAAGACGTGGCAAGATGTGGAGAAGGCGATCGAGATCGAGCAGACGCTGCGAAAGTTCGCCGCCGAAGGAATTGCCGCGGAGTACCACAGTTGCGACGTTGCCGATCGCGCATCCCTTCATGAAGTGCTTTGTGCGATCCGCGCCCGGGGCGTACCGATCGAAGGCGTGCTGCATGGCGCAGGCTTCGGCAAAGACTCGCGGTTTGATCGTAAGGAAATGTCGAACGTCGAAAAGTGTTTTCGGGCGAAGAACGACGGCGCGGCCCATCTGATGGACCTGACGCGCGAAGATCCGCTTCGGCACTTTATCGGATTTGGTTCCATTAGCGGGCGCTTCGGTGCAAACGGTCATACCGACTATTCGGCCGCGAACGACATGCTGGCCAAGCAAATCGACTGGTTTCGCAAGGCCCGGCCGGACTGCCGCAGTGCCACCTTCCACTGGCACGCTTGGGACGACGTCGGTATGGCGACGAAGCCGGAAACTCGGCTGGCTCTGGAAATGGTAAACATGGTGTTCATGCCCGCGCGTGAAGGGGTCGAACATCTGCTCAACGAACTTGAAGCGGGACTTCCTGACGCGGAAGTGATGATCACGACCGACGCGTATCGGAACCAATTTCAGCCGGATGATGCACATCATCGACTCGACCACGACTTGAGCGAGGTCGACGGCGAATTCCGAGCGTCGCTCGATCCGACGAAAGATCGCTTTCTGCTCGATCATCGACTCGACGATCACCCGCTGCTGCCGGTTGTCGTCGGACTGGAACTTCTGGCGGAAGGCGCGCGCTCCATTTCAGGCGTACGTCCGACGGTGTTTCGTAATGTGGAAGCGCTGCAGGGCTTGAAATTCGCCGATGATCGCTCGCGCGCGGCCTGCGTGAAGCGGATATCGAATCACGGCGAGCCGCCGCTGTACGCCTTACAGAGCGATGTGCGCACGCGTGACGGAAAGCTTGTGGAAGCCGGACGTACGTATTTGCGCGGCGTCGTGGAGGCAAGCACATTGACCTTGGGCCGTGATGCGACCATTGCCGTGCCGCCCGCGAGCGAAGGTCGGCCCGTCGAATACCTCGAACGACCCGCAAGGTTCTATCTTGGTCCGTCGTTGCGAAGTCTTCAGATGTTTTGGTCGACTTCCGAAGCCGCGTGGGGTCGAGTCGTCGCGCCGCCGCTCGAGGTATTGGCCGGAGCGGAGCGAGGGGCGAAGTGGATTGTGCCGTCGGCGGTGTTGGACGCTTGCCTCTATGCCGTAGGGCTTTGGGCATGGGAGAACATTCGTCCCGGCACGGCCTTGCCGAAGAGCTTTGCGACAGTGCGGTTGGGGCGTCTTCCGCGCACCGCGGAATCGTGCTTGGTGCGGGCCGAGTGTAGGGAGAAAACCGCGACGGAAGCCGTGTTCGACTTTGTGCTTTACGGCGACGACGGCGACATTTTGATCGATGTCGAGGGCTATCGCGTGGTGTGGCTCGGCGCGTAGCTCGCAGCGTACTTTTCGCTCCGATTCGCACGACTCCGGCTCGCCGCTTGCAAGCCGCGCCGTAGGTAGGCATGCTGGAATCAGGTGAGCATCGACGGCAAACCGGGGCGACCAATGCCTCGCCGATTCGTGCCCGCAGGGATCGATAGTTACTTTCTTTAGAGCGTGTCCATGATTTCGTTGGCCGGAAAGGTCGCACTGGTTACCGGCGGATCGCGGGGCATCGGACGCGCCTGCGCTTTACGCTTGGCCGAGGCCGGAGCCGACGTGATCGTCAATTTTGTGACGTCGGAGAAAGCGGCGACCGACGTCGCGGAGCAAATCCGTGCGCTTGGACGGATGTCGGCGATCGTCAAAGCCGATGTCAGCGAACCGGACGATGTGCGGCTGATGCTCGATTTCGTCGGCAAGCAATTTCGACAATTGGACGTGCTCGTCAGTAATGCGGCCACCGGCGGCTTTCGATCTCTGGAGAAAAGTACTCCCAATCACTTTGCCGCGACGATGAATGCCAACGTGCGAGCGCTAGTGACATTGATGCAGGAGGCGGCGCCGCTCTTGCGACGCACCGAAGGCCGCGCCAAGGTCACGGCTTTGTCGAGCCACGGGGCCACGTTTGCCCTGCCACATTACGGACTGATCGGCGCGTCGAAGGCGGCGTTGGAGAGTTTGGTTCGACACCTGGCGCTGGAGTATGGTCAGCAGGGAATCAACGTCAACGTCGTACGTGCCGGATTGGTTGATACGGATTCGACCCGTAATGTTCCGAACGCCGAGGCCGTGTTTCAACATGCCCAAGCCAAACTCATGGTGGGAGAGCGACGGCTCACGGCCGCCGACGTGGCGGACGCCGTGTTATACCTCTCAAGTTCGTTAAGCGATCTGGTTCAGGGCCAAACGCTCGTGGTGGACGGCGGCGAAGGGATTCATCCGTAATGCGATGGTATTGCGGAGAATAGCGTGATGTCTCGATCGATTGTGGAATCCGACCTAAATCCGACGGCCTGCGGCTTTGACGAAGCGAGCCTATGGCCGCTGCCGCTGACGCCGTTTGAACGGTTCATGGTGCTGGACGATCGCCCCGGCTTCCCCATGGCGTTCTACGGAGAGCTGCGCTTTACCGGCGAGTTGCGACGCAAGGAGTTCGAAGAGGCGCTCCATGCGTCATTGCGATATCATCCGCTGTTACGCGCGCGCGTCGACGCGGACGATGAGGGTACGCTGCGTTGGTTGCCGGTCGAAGATTTTCGGTTGCTGCCCGATTGGGGTTGTTTCGACACGTCGATAAGAGCCGATGATGAAACGAAGTTAGACGTTACCAAACGGCCGGGCGTTCGAATTTGGGTTCGTAGCGGCTCCGCCGCGTCGTATTTGGTTTGGCAGTTTCATCATGCCTGCTGCGATGGTCAGGGGGCAATGCGTTTCATCGAAGACGTGCTGACCCAATATGCGGCGGCGACCTCGCAAGACGCCGCGTTGCCGGATGTACGGCCCGTCGAACTGGCGCGCCTAAAAACTCGGGGCGACTACGCCGGGCAGATCCAACTCGCGGCCCGGCATCCGCGGTCGGTGCGGCACCAAGTATTCGACGCGCTCAAGTTCCATTGCCTGGCTCCTCGCCCGCTGGTGGAACGCAAGAATTCCGAAGACTCTCGAGAAGATTGTTCTTTCCCAGGGGTGTTCAGCCGCTTCTTTTCGCTTGAAGAGTCGACGGCCATTCGCACGGCGGCCTCCGACAAGTCCGGCACGTTGAACGATGCCGCGATCGTCGCCGTGCTGCAGGCCGTCAACGCGTGGAACGCGGAGCAAGGACGCGGCGGCCGTGGTCGGCTCCGCGTCTTGATGCCCATCGACTTACGACTGCGCGGAGACGAACTCTTACCGGCGGCCAATCGGATGACTTTTGGTTTCATCACCCGGCGCGCAGCTGAACTGCGCGATCCGGCGCGATTGCTTGAGGGGGTTCGCGATGAAACGCAATTCGTTCGCCGCACCGGCGCGGGACTCGATTTTCTTCACGTGTTGAAAATGTTGGAACGCTCCGCCTGGCTTCCTTGGCTATTGCGCAAGCGGCGCTGCATGGCGACTGCCGTATTGACGAACATGGGCGATCCGACGCGACGCTTCGCCCATCGCTTTCCGCGTCAAAACGGGCGTTGCGTCATCGGTAATGTCGTTTTGGAAAGCATTACCGGAAGTCCGCCTATTAGGCCGCTCACGCGCGTCGGCTTCGGCATCGGCACGTATGCCGGAAGAATCGTCATCAACGCCAAGTGCGATCCGGCTCTCTACAGCGACTCTGACGTGCAACGAATCCTGCAATTGTTCGCCGACGCATTACGCCGGGGGGCCGAATAGAATTTCGGACCCGCATGCCTATTTTGCGATGATCGCATCAAGCACGGCGCTTGGTCGTTCGAGCCAGTGGTGTTTGCCGCTCTTCGTTGCGGCCAGAGCGTTTAGCTGCTCTTCCTTCATTTCCGTCGTGGATCGCACCTCCAGCGTACGTAATGCCGACGCCGCCGGCGTGAGTCCGTCGGAAGCATATCCTAGGAAGGTAACGGTACCCGAAAGCACGCATGAAGTATTGGATTCCGGCGCCTGATAGGGAGGAAGACGCTTGAGAGTCTTCCTCGCTTCGGCCGTCATAAATGCGTGGAGTTCCAAGTCTTCGTCGCCCAACGTCGAACGCTTCGTTTTCGCGCGCACGAAGAGCAACTCGTAACTGGGTTTTGTTTTGCCGGGCGCATTTTCGTCGTAGAACGGATTGCGCACGACAAACACTAACGTTCCCGGCGTGACGGCGTCGTCAGTCTCGTCCGCCGCGACAAACAGACCAAGGCATCGCGTATCTTGGAGCGAGTCGCGCACCAGCGGCTCAAATTCTTCGGTGAGCAGCGACCCTTCGCAAGGCAAGCAAGCCGCGGACGCCGTATCGTGCAAGCAAAGCGAGCCGGTGTCCAAATCGCGTCGGATCATCACCTGTAAGCACACATAGTGCGTGTTGAGGTATTGTTGAATGGCCGACGAGCTAATGAGCGGCAGCGTCGCAACATCGTCAGGCGCAATGGCCACTCCGACGGAAAGCACCGTCTTGCGAGCCATGGGAATCGGCAGCGAGCGGCCGCCGACCGTCATCGTTACTTTCAGTCCGGCATCACCGGCGGTGAGCGGCGAAAGATCGTGAACTTCCGAAGAGCGGCCTTCGCGCACGGCGCGGCAAACGTTTCCGGCGGCAGCGGCAAAGGCCTCGGCGATTTCTTTATCGTCGCGCGGCAGCGAACGAACAATGCGTCGCTCCTGAGCGGATGAATCTGTCGCTCCGCCAAGCAAAGCGAGTGCTAATAAAGTCGCCCAACTCCAACAGCGAGGAAGGATCACTCGCATCGTAACGCACCTATTTGGGTGAAATGGCGAGGCGATTTATCGTACCCTTGCTAAGAGACGGTGTCAGCTTGCGATCTGTGGCGGGCGCGCGAATTGGCGTAATTCAAAAATGGCGGGATTATGCTTTTGGAAGCGCGGTACCCAGTGCCGCCATGGTTATTGCCGCCGCGTTTCAACCAGCATTTGGGCTGTCAAGGCGAGGTCCTTTGCTGCCCCAGGGGTATTGGCCGTCGTCACGGACTCTTCCGGCATCTGTGCGACTTCGTCCACATCGAAATCTAATACCTAATTGGCGAGCCACGTTATCGAGCCACATCGTTCCCTGATGGTTTCCTCTGCCTGGCGACAGTCGATCACCGTAATGCCCCGGCCGAGACACCGGACCGGCGAACTTGTCTCGCTGCCGAACAATTCGTCGTTCCGAAGATTCACTCTCATTTCTTCATTGATGAGCTAATCCCGTTCGCGCCAGACGAACCGCTCCCGAGCGCATCGGGCACTCGCGAAGTTTCATGTTGACACCCATAAATGCAGCTAGGAGCGTGTCGTAACACGCTCCTAGCGTAGATTGGAACCATTTCACGATGTCGAAGCGGTCAACGGCGATGGTCGCCGATCGACCAGTCCTTTAGCGACGCGCCAGAGCGTCGGCCAGAGACGTAAGGGGAGAAACGTCGCTGGGCACAACCGGCGGCGTCACCGGCGGCGTCACCGGCGGCGTCGGAATCTTGACGACCTGCGTCTCTTTGGTCGTTGCGGTCGAAAGAATCTTGATGGGCTGCGTCTGCTTGGCCACGGCGGCCTCAACGACGATGGGGAAGTTCGAGCCGGCGGCAAGCGGCGGCAGATTTCCGATCCGAGGTACTTGAGGCGCTCCGCCTCCCCCGAAGGTACCGCCATTGGAAACTTGGCCACCTTGGAGCGGGCAGGCGGCGCTGAGTGTTGAGGCGTTGCTCGTGGCGAGCATCACTAGGCTGAAGATGGTCGTGATCATCGGGCGGCTGGTCAAAAACTTGCGAGTCATGGCGAGTTCTCCTACAACGGAGCTTGGGTTTCGGGTCGAGTAAGGCTATTACCAGTCGATAGCGCACGCCCGGCCGGAATGTTACCGAAATTTTCACTTCGCCCGTTTTCCTGCGTTTTCGCTCGGTTCCGAGCGTTTATTCGATCGGCGCCTCGCGAACCGACACCATCCCGTCGAGGCCTGCTTGCGAACTATCGATATCTTTCGCGAAACGACGCGCCACTTCTTGGGGCCGGTCCTACCGCTGCTCGACGACCCCGCCGTTTCCGAAATCCTGATCAACGGGCCGGATACGATCTATTTCGAGAAAGCCGGCCGGCTGCACCGCGGGGAGATGAAGTTTCCCGATGCCGCGGCGCTCATGGCGGCGGCCCGAAATATCGGTGAATACGTCAATCGGCAGATCGACGCCGACCATCACAGCATGGACGCCCGGCTCCCCGACGGCTCGCGCGTCCATGTAATCATCCCCCCGAGTTCACGTAACGGCTGCTGCATTTCGATCCGCAAGTTCCAGAAATCGACGTTCAATCTCGATTCGCTGGTGCAGCGCGGCAGCATGAGCGAGATGGCCGCGGAGTTCCTGAAATTGTGCGTGCTACTGCACAAAAACATGGTAATCGCCGGCGGCACCGGCACCGGCAAAACGTCGATGCTCAACGCCCTTTCGGCCTCGATTCCCGAGCATGAGCGAATCATCGTCATTGAAGACAGCTCGGAGCTTCAGCTGCATCAGCCGCACACCGTTTACCTGGAAGCCCAGCCTCCCCGGCCCGACGGTCGCGGCCATGTCAGCATCCGCGACCTGTTCGTCGACTCGCTCCGCATGCGGCCCGACCGTATCGTCGTCGGCGAAGTCCGCCGGGGCGAAGCCTTGGATCTGGTACAGTCGATGCTCTCCGGCCACGCCGGGTCGCTCAGCACCGTGCACGCCAACACCCCGCGCGACGCCGCCATTCGCCTGGAAACGCTCTGCATGATGAGCGATGTCGGTCTGCCGGTGCACGTCGCACGCACGCAGGTGGCCTCGGCCATCAACCTCGTCGTGAATATTGCCCGCCTGGGCGACGGCTCCCGGCGCGTCCAGGTCATCAGCGAGGCGTTAGGGCTCGACGAGCACAATCAGTATGTGTTTCGCGATCTATTCCGCTTCTACCCCTCCGGCCGCGACGCCGAAGGCCGAATCCTCGGCGAAATGCGACCGACGGGCGAGCTTCCGAGCTTCTCCGGCGAGGCCCATTCCATGGGCTTTGGCGACCAAGTCCGGCTGTCCGGCGCCTTGTTCCAAGAAACCAAGGACTCGTAATTTCCGGTATTTAGCGGTGTTTTTGCCCGTTTTGTGAAAATCCTCCCACAGAAAGGAATTGTCCCGTAACAAATCGACCGCCCGCACGCTCAAGCATGGCAGAGCCGGTCATCAGCCAACTACGGCAGCCGGAACAAAAAAAATTCTTTCCCAAAGTGAGGTGTGTCATGTCGATTCGCAATGCTCTCCGTCGTCTGGATCGTGATGAAAACGGAATGGAAACCATGCAAGCGGTCATCATCTTCGGTGCCGCGGCCATCGTGCTCGCTCTGCTCTACAAGGTTCGCACGCCGGTCATGGACTGGGTCAAGAAGGAACTCAAGGGCTTCGGCGTCAAAGCCTAGCTCGCCAAGCGGCGACGTGCGTCGAATACCAAGCGACGCACGTCGAGGGACAACCTGAAAACTCGACACGAACCGTATCCGAAACCTTCTGCTTTGCGAGCCGTATCATGTCGACCGCTCTTCCTTATGCCGCCTCGCTCGACTCCCCGCAACATGCGTCCCGATCGTCGAGCTGGCGGCTTTTTAGTTACCTCCCTGCCGCCGGATTGCTCTGGGCCACTTACGCTCAACAAGTTTCTCCGGCCGACTCCTTCTGGCAAACGTGGACCGGCTTCATCCTCGCCTCCACGCTCATCGCGGCCACGGTCACCGACCTGGCTCGCCACAAAATCCCGAACTATATCACCTACCCGGCCGTCGGCTGGTTGCTCTCGCTCGGCCTGCTGCAAGTCAGCCTCAAAGCCTTCGGCACCTTGCCGAACGATGCGAGCGGCCCCGCCATGCTCTCTGCAGGCGCTACACGCTGGACGATGCTGCTCGGAGCTCCTCCCATCGCCGAACAGTTCGCCGGGCTCGGCGTCTGCTTCGTGGTGATGTTCCTCATCTTCATGAATGCCGGCGGGGGCGGAGGCGATGTGAAAATCGCCGCCGTCGTCGGTGCCGCACTCGGACCTACGCCGGGCCTCACGGCTATCGTCGCCGCGCATATCGCGGCCGGAGCGTTCGCCTTGGCTTGGGCCATGCTCAAGTTCGGCCCGGTGATGATTCTCACCAGCATCGGTCGCAAGATCGGCAGCTTCTTCGTGCCGCTTTGGATTCTTCCCCCCGATGTTGAAGAACGCAAGCTGCTGAGCCTGCCGATTCCGTTGGCTCCGTTCTTCTTCATCGGCGCCGTCTACGCGGTGTGGCAAGCCTAGTCGAGCGGAAGCACCACAGCGCCGCGTAACCACGAGTCGTCACCATGAATCGCTTCCGCCGTCAACGCCGTCGCTTTCGCCGTGGTCTCTCGACTATGGAAGTCGCTCTGGCCACCGGCATCATGCTCCCGTTCGCGATCGCTCTGTTCTTCGTTGCGAAGCAAGCTTGCGGTCGCTTGTTTCAAATCATTCAGTCGCTCGTCGTTTGGCCTTATCTGTAGTCGCTCCCGCTACTCGTCCCGCTCACCACACTCTCTCAACCGTGCGACCATGGATGCCCCTTCGCTCAACCTGATGCCGGAATTCTTCCGCTCGGTCGAATGGGTTTGGGCCGTATGGTTGCTCGGTCTGCTCGCTCTGGGCGCTCTTGCCACCGGTGTGCTCCGTGCGGCGCGGCGAAATTCCGCCGAGCGTCGCGCCTGGCGCGGGCTCAATGGCTGCGAGGCCGGAGCCGCGTACTCGTTGAGCTATATGCTCACGATCCCGCTTATCGCACTGATCATCTGCCTCGTGGTCGATCTCACGTTGATCCTGGTCGCAAAGATCGGCACGGTCTACGCCGCGTACGCCGCGGCCCGAGCCGCCGTCGTTTGGGTTCCCTCCGGTGTTTCCCCGGGCACGGCCCAAGACAAAGTGGAAGCCGCTGCGCAAAACGCCATGACGCCCTTTGCGTCGAGCAACGCGCGACATCGTCCGATCACCACGCCGCCCCCGTCGGGCCTCGTCTACTACGCGGCGCACAAGAGCTTTGCCGAAAATCCGGCCGACTTCGACTACATCGGCTGGAAGTGGCTCTACGCCTCTTGGGCCACGAAGGTCACGGTCGACGGCGGCAACGACTACAAGAAAGACGTCACGGTCACCCTCGACTACAAGGCGCCGTTTCACATGCCCGCCATCGGCCGCATCTTCGGCTCTCCCACCCTCTTCGGCTTCTATACGACGAACATTCACACGGTAGTGAAATTGGAAAACCAAGCCCCTCGTAGCGACGAGAAGAATCCTCCGTCGCGTCCTTTAGGAATTAGTTATGTGCCGGCCGCGAAATAACCTCTGGGCCCTTCTGGCAAACGACGACGGCACTCCACGCCAAGATTCCCGCTCGCTGCAGGCATCCCCTTCGCTGCACAGTTCCGAATCGGGCTTTCTCAGCTTCATCACCTGCGTGGCCGTGCTATTCATGGCCCTGCTGGTGACGCTCGTTTTCAACGTCGGCGGCGCCGTCAAGCAGAAGGTCGACCTACAAAACGCCGCTGATGCGTCGATTCTCACCAGCAGTTCGATGACCGCTCGCGGTATGAACGCGATCACGCTGACGAACCACATGCTCGGCGAGCTCACCGCGCTGATGGTGCTTCACGAAGCGCTCGGCGGCACGGAACTCGATGACAATGTCGCCAACGGCGATGAACGGAAAAGTTCCCCTCCTTCGACGCTCCTCAATACGTCGCTCACCACGTTGCTGCCGCTCAGCAGCAGCTACGAATTGCACGCGCTCGATGAGCAAACCGTCAATCGTATGAAGAAAGACGGCGGCAGTGACGACGACAGCGGCGGCAAGCATCTCGCCTTCGGCACGATCTTCGATGCCCGCCTGACGCTCAAGTACTACATGACCGAAGTCTTGATCGGGCGGCTGGTCGCCTTTGCCGTGCGGTTCATTCCTTTCGGCATCGGCGAAGTGCTCTATTGGGCGATCAACATTCCGCTGAGCGTGCTTGTCGGCAAGATGTTCCAAGAAGTGCTCATCATCGACGGCATCGAAGAGATCGCTAAGCTGTTCTCGAAAGTCGCCAAGCGGCGCGTCGTGGAATCTCAGATGCTTCCCTTCCTGGAGAACTATGCCGAGGTCTGCACCAAGCAGTTTCCCGTCATTGCGACGCGCGTGGCCGAAGAAACTGCCAAACGCAACGGCGTGGAACTGGTGCTTTATCCGGCCCGCGTGGAGCTTCCGGTCGAACGGGAACCGGCCCCGCAAGGTCAAGGCCTCGGCACCGGTCGCGAGCCTCGGGCGGGTAACGCCGAATCGCCGGCCGACGGCGTGCTGAAAGCATTCGACGTGCTCGGCTCGGCGACCAGCTTCCTCGACGACGCCAACGACACGCTCGGCACCAACGGCAGCGTGCAGAATCCCGGCGCCTCGCTTCGCCCCAACCCCGGCAAAGACGGCTACGGCCCCGGCGCCAACCTCAGTCGCGATTCGCTCCCGAAGCTCAGCACGCAGGAATGGAAGAAGATTGAGCAATCGCAATGGACGCGGGCCACTTACCCCTATGTTCGCGGCTGGCGCAAGCCGATCCGCGAATGGTTTGCCGGCGTGTTGATGGTCTCCCGTGCAGGTACTTGGTACTCGCGCTGGACGAATCGCTACACGGTTGCCAAGGCGTATCAATACCGCATCGGCACCTACGGCGGTCAGAAGAATCAGCGGAAGCTGGCGATGTTCGTCATGCAGGGGGCGCCCAAGTCGGGCAAGGGGAAGGAACCGTGGACCACCGACGGCAAGAAGGCCGAACCGCTCTTCACGCAACTGGCCTTCGTGCATCGCGACGCTCGGCAGCCGCTTGCCACTGCGATTTTTGGCTCAGCACCCAAGGACGGCATGGTCGCCTACTCGCAAGCCATTTTTTACAACGGGAATCGCCAAAACATCGCAGGCTGGCGCGACGGCAGCACCTTCCAGCCGGAACTCGGTTGGGACACCTTAAACTGGCGTGCTCCCATTGCGAGCGCCCGGGCGTATGAGTTTCTGGAAGGAGACGACGCCGACATGCGTATCATACCGCCGGCGATCCCGTTCATCATGTTCACCAAGGCGTCTGAGCATCCCGACGTGCGGCTCAACTGGCAAGCCAAGCTTACGCCGGTCACGCGCTACAGCGAGGCCTGGCGGGCCGGGCTGCGAATGCCGGACGGAATGCGTAACACTTTGCTCAAACTTCCGCTGGACCTAGATACCTTCCGAACGCACTAATGCATCGCGCCGCCATGAACATTCGTACCACTCATCGCCGCGGTTTGGCCACGCTCGAAATGGCGTTGTCGATGCCCATTCTCGTGCTGATGATCGCCCTGATCATTCTCACGGCCGACGGCATGGTGCTCACATCGCAAATCTCGATGGAAGCCCGTACGAACGCCATGAATCAGGGGCTGAAGCACAAGTCGGCCGACGGGTTCGATCGCTTTCTCCTGGAAGACGTCGCGACGAGCGACCGCTATACCCGCGACATCATTCGCGGTAGCGCCTCGCGTACCGATGCGGCCGTGCGAGTGTTTCCTTCGTCGCAAATCTCGGCGAGTTCGCAACTCTCCGTGCTCCGCAATACGTGGAGCTATACCGAGCTGCCGCTCGACGACGGCAATCGACTGAAACTCTACGGCGAGCTCGTGTTCGCGGGGAGCGCCGGCAAGCTTACCTCCGTAATCGATCAGTTGCGTGGTCTCGGTTCTTCCGTTGCCTCGACCGTGGAAGGCTTGGGCAATGCTTCGCAGGCGACACAAGAAGACCCGCCCGGCCTTGCCGACGCCAGACGCCAGCAAGAAGAAGCGAAGAAGAAGCGTGAGGAAGAGAAGAAGCGTCTTCAAAGCGAAGTCACTCGCCTCGAAGGAGAAATCCGTCAACTCAACCAAGATATCACGCAACTCAACAAAGACCGGGATCAGGCCGAAATCGACCTGAAAGACAAGCCGGAAGAGTTGAAAATCAAGCAAGGCGAGATCGACGCTCAGATCAAGGTCAAGGAGGCCCAACGCGATCAAAAGGAAAAGGAACTCGAACAGCGTCGCAAAGAACGAGACCTCGTGGAACGTTCCGAGAAGTTCTAAACATGTCGTCTACTTCACTTCCGGAGCTCCAACCCGTCGACCGTCGCCGTCAGGCGTTGATCGCCCTTGGTCGAATAGCCCTGGCCGCCGCGGTGCTCGCCGTGGGTTATTGGACCATCACCCGCTTCGGCGCCCTGATGCACGACCGCGAGCCCGAGGCGGCCGCGGCCTTAGATACGCCGCCGGCTTCAAAGCCTGAGCCGACCGACACGGCGGATGCCCTGATGGCTGCTTCGTTGAGCGGTCGTTGGGAGTTTGTGGAAGCAGGCTGGACTTTGGCGGTCGGCAGCGCGACGAATACGGCAATTCCCGCGTTTTTCTCTCGACCGTTACCCACGACCGTCGCTGCCGATGTCGTCGTCGGCGATTGGGAACGTACCGTGATGGAACTTGTGCGTAACTTCAAGCTCGTCGGCACGATGCAAGGTTCTCGTCGCGTCTATCGGTTCGACTCGCCGACGCTGCGTGCCGAAATCGCCGCGACCACGGGGGATGCGCAAGAACGGTTGCTCACGGCGCGAGCGGTCTTTCAACTTGCTCCTGATCAATGGTCGACCATTGAAACCGCGCGCTCCGACGAATCAAATTTGCTACCGGCAGGGGAATCGCTGTTGCCGTATCCCGAGCATTTAGAACTGTTGGCCGTTCGTCGCGATGGGACACATCGCGTAATCGGCCAGTTTTCCCGTTGCCAAGAAAAAATGGCCGCGCTGCTACAATTCTGGCGTACGGCCGGCTCCCCGGTTACTTTGAAGACCGCGTACGATGCTTCGGATTTCAGTGAAGGATTTTGCGAACACCGCGGTCGATTGCTACGCGTGATCATGTGGGAGCCCCGTTTGCAAGGAGTGACCACCGTACTAGTGCTCGATGCCTCGGCGGCCGACGTTCCGCCTTTGAATAACACTCAGAAGTTCGCACCATGAAGAACCTCGGTAAGCTGCTAATTCCGCTCGGGCTCGGTGTATTGGCATTCGTCTTAAACTGGATGGCCGTGCAGCCGCAACTCGGGCGCGAGTTCGTCACGGTCAACGAAGATTGTCCGGTCGATAAGCCGCTCGATGAGAGTCAGCTCACGCCGTTTAAAATCGTCGGCTCCGATTTCGACACACTCAAGAAAACGCTCGTACCTTGGGAAGAACGGGCCGCGGTGCTCGATCTGCCGATTCGCCGCGACCTTCGCAACGGCGACTTTGTCTTCTGGCAGGACGTGCGCTATCTCTCGGCCGATTTTCTTCCCGGACCCGATGAGATTGCGTTGCACGTTTCGTTGGAAGGGGTCGACTACGAAGCGAGTCTGCTGAAGGTCGGCAACCAGATCGGGCTGGTCGTGCCGCTGGCGCCGCAAGCAAACAAGACCTCGGCGAGCGATTCCGCAAATGTCCCCGTGCAGTTGAATGCTCAGTTCGAAGAGGTCGGCCCGTTTCGTATCCTGAGCGTCGGCGGACGAACGCTCGAACAACCGGGTGAGACGGAACAGGAAGATCGAGATCGCGGCAATACGAACTTTGTGACGCTGGCGGTGAAGCTCGATCCCGGCATGGCGCCGACTTCCGAAGGTACGCCGACCTCCGCTCGTCCCGTGCCCGAGGCTGCGCGCAAGTTGCTTGCCGCCCAAAGCGCTCGGCAAAGCGACGGCAAACCGTTTGTGGCGATGGTCCTTTATCAGGACGTCGACAAGCTCCGTCGGCTGCGCGATGCGAAGGCCGCCAAGACCGCCGCTCCTCCAGCGGCGTCGGCGACCGCAACTCCTCCAGCCCCGGCACCCTAAGATGCGCATTCGCTACAACCATCTGCTGGATAATAGCCCGCGCGTTTACGACGTGCGCGGCAACTATCTGCGCGTCGGGCGCGCCGCCGACAACGATATCGTGCTCAACAGTCCGTTTATTGCGGATCGCGCGCTGGAGTTTTTGAAGAAGGCGCAAGGTTGGGAGCTTGTCGTCAGCGGCGGCGGCGTCTGCCAACTCGGCGAGCGCGACATGTATCTCGGCGAGAAGGAGCTCATCTCCGACGACGCCGAATTATCGCTCGGTCCTTTTACGTTGCTGCTGGAGTTCCCGCATGCCGCCAAGCAGACGGACGACGGCCGTCGCCGGGAGCACGATCGGAAACTCTCGGAGTTTGTCTCTGAAGTGCACCTGGAACTGCTGCAGCGGATGGATTTGAAATCGCAGTTCCACGATAGTCGCGGTCAGACCGACGAATACCTCCTCGTGCTCGAGCACAACATCGAAGAGATCGCTCGGCTACGCGGATTGCTCAAAGCGGAGAACGACGCGCTCATTTTGCACGTCGCCGGCCATGCGCTTCGTAGCGAAATGCTGAACGATATGCTCAATTCGTCGGCCGCGACCGTGGACAACTCGCTCGCCGGCGGCGCTCCCTGGAGTCGCATTCTTTCCATCGTAGCCGATCGCGAACGGGAAATGCAGGAGACCAACCTGCGGTTGACCCGGCAGTTGGAGATCCCTGCGTCGGCGCCTCTTACGGAACGTCTGGAAGCCGTCGAACGCAAGTTTTGGCCCGCGTTTGCGGCCCAGGCCGATGCCGTGCATCGCGACTTTCGCGAATACCTGGCCTTTCGCTACCTCAAGAAGCAAATCAAAGACATCGTCTTCGGCTACGGTCCGCTCGAAGATTTGCTCCGCGTGCCGACGGTGTCGGAAATCATGGTCGTCGACCGCGAGCATATTTACATCGAGAAGTCGGGCGTGCTGGAGAATTCGGGCCGTCGCTTCACGTCGGACGAAACAACGTTGGCGATTATCGAACGGATTGTCTCGCGCGTGGGGCGGCGCATCGACAAGTCGCAGCCGCTCGTGGATGCCCGGCTGTGGGACGGGAGTCGCGTCAACGCCGTGATTCCGCCGCTGGCCGTTAGCGGTCCGTGCATCACCATTCGCAAGTTCCCATCGCGACGGTTGAAAGTCGACGACCTGATCGCCAAGGGGAGCCTGACGCCGACGGTAGCGGCCTTTCTCAAGGCAGCCGTGTTGTCGCGCGCCAACATCATCATTGCCGGCGGCACCGGGAGCGGTAAAACCACGCTGCTCAATTGCTTGAGCGACTTCATTCCTGACAAGGAACGCATCGTTACGATCGAAGACACGGCCGAATTGCAGCTGGCCAAAGAACACGTCGTGCGGCTCGAAACGAAAGGGGCCAACGTCGAAGGACGCGGCGAGTACACGATTCGCGATCTCGTGAAGAACGCTCTCCGTATGCGGCCCGACCGTGTCGTCGTCGGCGAATGCCGCTCGGGCGAGTCGCTCGATATGCTCCAGGCCATGAACACCGGACACGACGGCTCGATGACCACGATTCACGCGAATAGCGCTGAAGACGTGATCTTGCGCCTCGAGGTGTTGGTGCAAATGGCGGCCGACTTGCCGGTCGAGTCGATCCATCGGCAGATCGCTTCGGCGGTGGATCTCATCGTTCAGCAAGCGCGACTCCGCGACGGCTCGCGCCGCGTCACGCAGATCGCCGAAGTCGTGGAGTATGACGAGGTCACCAAACAGATGCGGTTGAAGGATCTGTTTCAATTGGAAACGGTCGACGGCAAGCCGATGCTTCGCCCGACCGGTTGCTTACCGACGTTTATGGAAAAGCTGATCAGCACCGGCTTGTTGGACTTGAACACGTTCTATCTCTAAGTCTGCGTGAGCGCCGATCGTTCGACATCATGGATTTGGCACCTATCCTACTTTTCGCTTCGAGCATCGCCATCGGCGCGACGGCGTTTTACGTCGTGCAACTGGTGATGCCGCTTTGGGATCGCTTGGCCGTACGCTACGTCGCCGAGGTGCGGCCGATGCTTGATGCGCTGAGCCTCGGAAGCGATCGCATGCCGGAGCTGATGCGCTGGTGGGGCATTGCGATGGCCGCGGTGTTCGTACTGTTTTCGATCGGCCTCGGGATGTGGCCCGTCGCCTTTGCCGCGGTGTATCTGGTGTACGTCGCGCCGAAGCTCTACTTGCATCTCATGATCCATCGGCGCAGCAAGTTGCTGCGCGATCAATTGGTCGGCACCGTGACGGCGCTCGCCAACGCCACGCGTGCCGGGCTTTCGTTGGCCCAGGGCATCGAGAACGTCGCGCAAGAAACGCCCGAGCCGTTGGCGACGGAGCTGCATCGCATCGTGCGCGACTATCGCGGCGGCCGACCCCTTTCCGAGGCGCTGATTCAAGCCCGCGACCGCCTGAAGCTCGACGGCTTCACATTGTTCACTTCGGCGCTTTTGGTCAGCTTAGAGCGTGGCGGGAGGATTACTGACGCGCTCGAACGGATTAGTCGGAGCTTGCAGGAGAATCAACGCCTCGAACGTAAGCTCGAAGCGGATACTGAAAGCGGTCGCAAGGTCGTCGTGATGCTCGCGGCGTTTCCGGCGGTGTTTCTCGGCTTGTTCTACTTTTTGAATCCTGAGGGGACCGCGCTCTTATTTACGACGATCCTCGGCCAGGTCGTCCTCGTCTTTGTGATCGTCATCGTGTATGCCGCCGTGCGGTGGGCTAATCGCATCTTGAGTTTGGACGTTTAGCGGAACCAGCGTCATATCAACATGGAACGAGCCCAATTACTTCTCGCCGCCAGTACCTTTGCCGGGCTCGGAACGGCTGCGCTCACCGCATGGATCCAACGTTCCGTAAATCGGCCTTTGCCGAAAACGGCGGCTACGTGGGAGTTTGAAGCGTCGCGACGGATCGCCTTGCGTAAGGGAAACTCCGCCTACCGCTGGTTCGAACCGATCGTCGACGAATTGTCGCAATGGTATCGCCGCGGCGGTAAACTTCCGAAGCTGGCGACGCAGCTCGTTTCCGCGGGCGAACCGTTGCCGTGGAAGCCGGAGGAGTTTCTCGCCGTGAAGCTCGTGGAAGGATTGATCGGCGGCGGCATTGGATTCATGCTCGGCTTTCTGATGGGTGGGCCCGGGCTTGGCGTGGTGCTTGCCGTCGCCGCCACCGCCTTTCTGCAGTACAACGCCGTGAGCAGTGTGGCGAAGAAGGCCGAGAGCCGAACGTCGCTCGTCAAGCGACGGTTGCCGTTCGCCGTCGACTTGATGGCGCTCATGCTCGAGGCCGGCGGGGGGCTCATGGACGGCTTAAATACCCTGGTGCGCGACCTGCGCGGCCATCCGCTGGGAGACGAGCTTTCGATCATCGTCAGCGAGATCAATCTCGGCCGTCCGCTGAACGAAAGTCTGCAACGCTTCCAACAGCGAGTGCCCGACGACGACGTGGCAGAACTTGTCTTCATGGTGAACAAAGGAAACGAGTTCGGCACTCCGATGGCGCAGACGTTCCGATTACAAGCGGAACAGATGCGGCTCAAACGTTCGCAATGGGCCGAAAAAGCCGCCGGTACGGCGCAAGTGAATATCGTCCTTCCGGGCATGGTGATCATGATCGCCTGCCTGATCATTATCGGTGCGCCATTTATCTTGGGCGCGCTGGGAATTTAATAACTCATGCCTGCAAAACTCATTGTCGTCGAAGGGGCGGAAGCCGGCTCGGAACTATGGGTCGAGTACGAAGTGTTGCGCTTCGGAAGCGACCCGAGTTGCGAACTCGTGCTGGCCGATTCCGGAGTTGAGCCGCATGCACTCACAGTGCGTTACGGCGACGGACGATACACCGTCTTCAACCGCAGTTCGGCGCCATTGCAACTTGACGCCGTCACGCTCGCTCCCAGCGAAAGCGGCGTGTGGCGGTCGGGCAAGACGCTTCGATTCCCCAACGGCTCGGCGTTGAAACTCGAAACCTCGGGCGACGGCGCTCCAACCCGACGTCCGTTGCCGGCGGATCCGCAGCCGGTTCGCGAGGCAGTACCTGTCGCCGGCGCATCGCCGGACGACGTGGCGATCGGCGGCGGAAGTCCATCGGAACCGAAACCAGAAAAGTCGAACACCGGTGCGATTATTGCGGGCTTGGTATTCGCCGTTGCCGCCGTTTTGATCCTGTTTTCCGACGAATTCCTTCCTTCTGGGCCCGCTGCAGGGGAGGAAAAAGCTCCCGCGCCGTTCTCCGAGGTGGTTTCCTTGTTGCAAAAGGATCCGAATTGCGCTCCTGACCTATGGATTCAACTGAGCAAGTCATACGCCGACGCCTATCGGGGCGATGAGGTTCGTTCCGCGGCCGGTTATCGCCGGCTTCGCGATCGGATCGTTTGGGAAAAAAATCAACTCCTCACGCAGGGGCGTCCGGTACCGGATGCATTGCTGGAGGCCGAATCGTTCGTAACACAACAAATCACGCCCGGGGCCTACTGAACAACAGGCCCGGCTCACGAGGACGGAAACCATGGCCGACTTCGAAACCTGGGAATCGCTCGGGCAGAATGCCTACGGAACCGTCTACCGCGGCGTGCAGTTCTCGCTCAAGCGAGAAGTGGCGATCTTTCAATTAGACCCGTCGCTGCGCAAAGAGGCGGAGCGCTCTCCGCGCTTCTGGGATGAAATCACCTTCCTCGCCCAACTGACCGACGATCGGCTGGTGCCGGTCTTTGCAGTCGATCGCGCGCAAGGATGGATCGTGATGGAGTTGATGTGCGGTCATTGCGCACAACTGCTCAAAAGTCCGCTCGACCCGGAGGCGGCCCGTTCCGTGCTTCGCCAAGGTCTTGCGGGTCTGCAGCGTCTGCATGAGCAGAAACGAACACACGGCGACATCCGTCCACATTCGTTGCTGCTCAATCGAGCCGGCCGAATCAAGCTGAGCTTCTCCGTCGGAGCCGCGGTCGTCGGCGGATTGCCGTATCAGAAGCGGCTCATGAAGTACGTGGCGCCGGAAGCGGTGAGCCCTGCGTTCGGCGAATACGGACCGGCGGCCGATCTGTACACGCTCGGATTCAGCGTGCTGGAACTGTTGTTGGGCCCGAAATTCGACGGACTCTTTCCGGGCGTCGGCGGCAACGAGCAGGAGAGCCGCACGGCCTGGATGCGTTGGCATGCAGGTGAAGAAACGAAACTGCCGGGCACCGCAGAGCTCGTTCCCGGCGCGTCGCTGGAATTGGCGATGGTTCTCGACCGATTGCTCAAAAAGAAAGCAGGGGATCGCTATCTGACGGCGGAGGAGGCGCTCCGCGATCTATCGCCGTCGCCGCTGGTGCCGATCGTTGCTCCGGAAATCGGCGTGACCGGTAGTGCTGCAGGAGGAGGAGCAGAGCTCGTCGGCGGCGTTAATCGCGTCTTTGATCCTGCTTCCAAGTACGACACCGCAACTGTGGCCGGGGCTTCCGCTCCTCCTCCGGCTGCAAAAGGGGCCGCATCGCGTACGAACGCCGCTGCGGCAAAGCCCAAGGTGAATGAGAAGAAGAAAAGCCGCAAAGCGATGATCGTCGCGGCGCTGTTCGCCGTTGCGGCGGTCGGCATCTTCCTGATTCCGGAAGAACCCGGGGCGCCTGCGCCCGGAGATGTCGCCGAAAAGCCGGCGGATGTTCCGCCGAAGAAGCCGCCGGAACCGGTCGTGCCTCCCAATCAAGCTCCGAAGTTTCTTGCTACGTCGACCGCCGCGAGCAGCGCGATCCCTGAATCGGCGGCTTGGAAGTTGCCGATCGACGTAAAAGATGATGCGACGCCGCGCGAGCGCCTGAAGTTGAATCTGATTGAAGGTCCGACCGGCATGACGCTTGATGCGAAGACCGGCGCGCTGGTTTGGACGCCGAGCGAAAGCCAAGGTCCGGGAAAGTTTAAGGTGCGCATCGGCGCGAGTGATGATGCCACGCCGCCCCTCTCTTCGGAACAGGCGTTGGAGGTGAACGTCACGGAGGTGAATGCGGCGCCGGTGCTGCAGCCAGTTGCTCGAGTGGCCGGCCGTGTTGACGGCGCCCTGCGCGTAAAATTGCAGGCGACGGATGCGGATCTTCCCGCGCAAAAACTTCGCTTTGCCGTAGCCAAGGCAAGTTCGCTGCCGGAGGGAGCCGTGTTGGATGCCGCGACGGGAGAATTAACTTGGACGCCGAGCAGCTTGTTCGCCGGCAAGGCGACGAAGATGAAACTTTCCGTCGCCGACGATGGAACGCCCTCGCTATCGGCCGAAACCGAAGTGGAGTTCGATATCGCCGCCGAGAACAAACCGCCGGTGATCGCGGCCATCCCCGATCAGATCGTGACGCTGCCGCTGGAGACGGATGGGCCGGCTCTTACATTGACCGTGAAGGCGCGGGACCCGGATGCCGCCCCCGGCAGTAAGATGCACATAGCGCTTGCCGCTCCCGTTCCGGACGGAGTGAAGCTCGATACTAAAACGGGCCGCATCACGTACTCGCCGGATATCGGCAAGGACCTTTCCGCCAAGCCGGTGACGATCTCCTTTGAGGTGAAGGATTCCGGCACGCCGCCGCTCACCGCGAAGGCTTCGTTCGGCGTGAGCTTCCGTGTCGCCGACCTCTTAGCACGACTCCGCGAACAACTGAAGAAGGCCAAAACGGTGCGCGAGATTTCCGCGGTGTTGATCGCGGCGAAAGAATTGCAGGAAGTTCCCTCGGTCGATCCCAAAGGCTTGCGGAGCGTAACGGCCGAAGCGTACGTGAAGCGCGGCGATGCCTACTTGTCGGAGCAAGACTTCGGTTCGGCACTGGTTGATTTCAACACCGTCGTGAAGGAGTTGGACGTTCGTCACATTGATGCTCGCCTGGGCCGCGCCTTCTGCTACGGCCGGCAGGGCGACTGGCGCACGGCGCTCGCGGAGTACGACGACGTGCTGAGCCTCGACGATAAGAACGCTTCGGCCTATCTGAATCGCGCCACGGCGCACTATGAGTTGAAGCAGTACCGAGAGGCCGTGAGCGACGCCGGCAAGGCGATCGATTTGCAGCCTGACAACGCGACGGCCTACTTCGTGCGGGGCAATTCCAAGCTGACGCTCAAGGATCAGGCCGGTGCCTTCGCGGATCTCAAGCAAGCGATCGAAAGCTTCATTTCGCAATCGGGCGGCGGCGGACCGATGCTCACGAGCGCCTTACAAAAGCAACTGGAGATCATGGAGGCCAACCCCACGCTACTCGACGCCGAACTCGTAATGAGCTACACGCAACGGCTTGCCGCGCTCAAGACCGGAGGAGCGAAAAACGTCGCCGAGGGAAAGTAACTCACGGCTTCGTCGAGGTCGGTGACGGCGTCGGTATTGCATCCGCGGCCGTCGTCGGCTTCGGCTTCGGGAGATCTTCCATGAAGGTCCAGTACTTCAGTTTCTCCCTGTCGCGCGAAGTAAGCCGGCGTTCGAGGGGAGGCAGATTCTTTTCGATCACCAATTGAACGTCGTTCAGCAACTTGAGGCAGTCGCCATAATAAGAATGGCCCAGTAGATCGGTGTCGATATCCGAAGCATCAACGGTATCCATGCCGTCGGCGACGAAGATGCTGCGACTGGAATCGCCGAGACGTACGCTATCGTTGAAGGCGTAGGACGCGTGCAGCGCCCAATCGTTCCGCGAGCAATAAAGCGTCGTGCGATTGGCGAGTTGCTGCATCCGCGGCTGAACTTGGTCGCGGAACACGTCGGCGTCGATATCCGGCGCCGCTAGGATGATTTGATCGAAGATTTTGCCGCGGTCGCCCATGGCCAGAATGGCCCGACTCACGGCGTCGGCTCCCATGCTATGGGCGATCACGTGCACGCGTTTGGCGTCGACGCGTTCGGCCGTGGCCAAGAGAAAGCGCATGATGTGTTCGTAGCTATAAAAGATCTCGTTGCGATCGGAAAAATAGCTGCGTACGTTGGCGCGCGAAGGCCAGCTGTAGAACATCGGCACGCCGCGGAAGTTGAGGTCGTAGTGAATCTGCGCGGTGCGCATTGCCGCCTTTTCAAACGTGACGTTGTAGCCGTGCACGAAGATAAAGCAGTTGCGTTCGTCGGCCGCGCGTTCGGCCAAAACCTGCCGCACTTCCTTAAAGAACGCGTCTTCCTTCAATTCTTCATTGCGACGCAACATCACGTGCTGCGCTTCGTCTTCGCCGCCGAGCAGCGGCCGTTCGATCTCTCCCACGGAGTGCGTCGGCGGAATCGAGACGTCGCAATAGCCGTAGTGAACGCCGCCGTCCTTTTCACGATGCGCTCCGTACGTAACGCCGACGGTCTCCGTGTAGGCAGAGCGATATTCTTGATTCCAGACTAGCACGATCCAGGCGCTCGCTCCGACGGTCGCCGTAACAATAAATAGCGACATGATCGCTCCCCACACAGTCTTGCCGGCCAATCGTTTGCGAATACCGCGAAACGCCATGCAAATTACGAAGAGCAGAACAATTGGCAATCCGTACAACAGATAGCCGGGTTCCGGGACCGTCTTAAGCACTTCCCGATTCGTTCCGTAATAGACTCGCACGGAATTCGGATGCTTGTGATCGAGCATGCGATCCTGATGAACCTCCGTGCGAACGACAGGCATTGATTTAGCAACCACGGCCGGCGGCGGCGCGGATCCGCCGGCGGGTTCAACCCGTCGCGTCTCGGCCGCCGCGCCGTACGTGGGCAAGAGGACTCCCGACGGAGCCTCGAGGGCGCGCGCCGTGCCGACGATCTCCGCCAAGGCGCGAATCGCGGCGTTGCGAAGCGACTTGTCGTCCGATTTCGCAGCATCCAGCAGGCGGGGAACGGCGTCGGCGCCCCAGCGACTCAATTGCCTCGACGCCGCAAAGGATGCGCCGCTATTCTCCGAAGCGAGCGCTCGCAAGATTTCCTGCCAGTAGGCTTCGGAGACTTGCGACCACGGCAGTATCACGTCTTGCAACGCAATGACCGCCGTGAAATCGTCTTTGGAGTCCTTGCGAATTGCGAATTCCACGAGCTGCGCGCCCACCGCTTCTTCCAGCAGGCCTTGCCGCTGTAGCTCGTGGGCCGCCTGTCGTCGAACCTCGAGCGACGTATGACGCAGCGCTTCACGCAGTAATTCCGTCTGCTCCGTTGCAGGAAGTTGCGCGCGAACGAAGTGACGCGGCAACACGTGATCTGCCTGCTTCGGATCGGCCAGGGCCTTGCGAAGGTCGGCGATTGTCGGTCGAGGCAGCTTGGTGAGGGGGTCGCTCCGGAGGACTTGCGCGGCCCAATCGTCGGTGACAACGTCGGGATTCGCCTTGATCCGCGGCGGGGTGGTAGACGAGGGAGCGGCAGACGTAGCGGGCCCGGACGATGCATCGTCCGCCGGCGATTGTCCTGCGACGTTGTCGGTTGACGCGAATACTGCCAGAGCCAGGAGAGGCAACCATACCGACGAGATCCGTGGCGCGGACGTTTTGGTTGCGACGGCTCGATTAACGGTGGGCGGCGTCATGCAAACGGTCTCCTAGTAACGCAGTCGAACGAGAAATTCTTGCGGATCGGCGCCAGGATTGGCAATCGTGAGCCGGATAATTGGGGTGGATTCTTTGATAGCGGTAGTAAACGCCTGACTGTCGGCGATTGGATTGCCGTTAATCATTGTGACGCGACCGCCGACGACTAACGGCACGTACGCTTCCGTTTCGAGATTGAACGCGCGGCAGGCGGGTGAATTGGGAACGACTTCGACAATTTTCACGGCGCCTTCGTCGTCGCGAACGGCAATCCCGATACGTGGGCCGCGCTCCGGCGGCATGCCGGGGTATTCGCGCGCAAAAACATTCTGGTCGGTCTGCACGGGAGCGCCTTTGGCAAATGTCGCTCCCTGCGGATATGCTTCGCCAAAAGCTAGATGCACCTCGATGCCGACGTCGTTTACCAACTCATCCCATGTCGCCTCGCGCTCGGCATGTTCTTCCGTCCAAGCGGCCAGCGCCTTGGTGAAGAGCGAACCGGGGACCGAGTCGCCATCTGTCGGCGGCGGGGAAAAAAAGGCGCTCTGACCGGGCGCGCATGCCGTAACGTCGACGAAACCGTCGGGCTGCACGAAGAGCGACCGGAACAACGGCGTGAACGTTTCCGGCCGGCGAAAAATGGCGCGGGGAGCGGTCTGCGCACGACCGTCGCTCCGCGAATTACAACAATCGCTCAGCAACACGGCGAGGCGAGCTCCCTTGGCTTTGAGTTGGGTGCAGACCTCATCGCGATAGAGCTTGCCGCCGACGAGTTCGAAATAGCTCCCGCGATCGTCGATGCCGCCGTGCCCGGAATAGTAGAGTACGACGGTATCTCTCGGCGCGGGCTTCAATGCTCCCAGCAGTGCGAGTATACGTGCCGGCGACGCTTGCTCGTTCGTATCGAGCGTATGTCGCGTCAGCACGAGCGCGTCGGCCGGAGCATTCTGCTCGAAGAAGCCCTGCATGTGGACCACATCGAATTCCACGTTCGGCTGATAGATGCCCCAGCCTGCCGCCGGCGACGTATCGGCGACTATAATCGCGTGAATATTCTGCGCGGCCGCGAAGTTGGGCGACAACAATAGAGCCGCGCCAAGAAGTGTGACAAGTATGGTGGTCCGGCGGTTCATCGAAGCCTTCCTGACGTCGAACATAACTCGCACGGCGCTGCTTCGTGCGCGTTCATGAGCCTATGGCACGTGGCGAGGTTCCGTGAGGAGCGGCCCGAGACCTCGGTTGGATTTTAGCGGCTGCCGGGCGGGTACGTCGCCGGACTTGCCGCTTTTCTGAGCGATCGCAGGGGCCTCCGGCTTCTCGAACATGTCATCTGCCGCGTATGCGGGCATGATCGCGGCCGCCGCGGGGTAATCGAATTTCGGGCGGGCGACGAATTTCGGCAAACCGGCATGGCCTGCGAAGCATTCCACGGCGCGACGACGTCCGAATTCAAATTCCTGCTGCGCCGTAAGATCGCGAAAATCCATGTGGCTTTCCATCTCGGCATCGGGGTAGGTTTCCAGGTCGGCCCACCACTCGGTTCGCTGCGCCACGAGCTCGACATCGGCCAATAGCCAATCACGGACCGTCGAGCGAGACAGCAATGCGAAATGCCGGAAGCCCGTGCCGAAAACACGCACGCCCGGCAACATCCGGCGGACGTCTTGTGACGGCACGGCAACGATATATCCGCCGTAATAAGTGCGCTTGCGAACATTGCCGAGGTCGCCCTGCCGGCTATCGACGAGCAAGCGATCGGGTTGCAACTCGGGAACGGGCGCGAAGTAGGTAGGCTCGGAGACGGACGCTTTGATCGCCAGGGCGACGTCGGCGGCAGTTTCAATTAGCCGCAAATCGGCTTGCCGTTCCTCGGGAGGAATTTGACTGAGAAGAGCGTACATCGTGCGGTCGACGAAATATGTTACGCCGCGGCCGATCCGACGATCGTCGGAAAGAACGAGGTCGGGGTGGTCGGACGCGAAACGCTCGGGATGCGCCCGATAGAATTCGTGAACCTCGGGACGCCAGGAGGCCGTGAGCGTATTGAGATCGAACTCCTTGTAGCGCGACGACGCACGGCCGTCGCTCGCATCGGCATCTTCCAGAACTTCTTTGTTGCAGCTGACGATGATGATCGGGTAGCGCGGCTTGGCCGTGCTGCGGGCCACGATTTCGTCGAGCGACTTCGCATCTTGCCAGCGCTCGACACCCAACGCGAAGGCGATGTATTCACGGAGGTTCTCGTGCGAAATCTCCGTCGGCTTGCCGCGAATAGATTTCGACAGTTTGGAATGCGGGTTCTCCATATTCCGCACGGCGTCGCGGTTTCCTTCCGTAAGTCGGGTGACGGCATGCTTAACCGTCGCATCGCTAAACCCGAAGCATGCGAAATAAGCTGCGGCGATAGAGCCGCTGCTGTTGCCCGCGATGATTACGCGATTTTCGCGGAGCGCAGGGAGTCGTGAATACGCCTCGTGAAGCACTCCGGCATCGTAGGGGAGGCACGAGCCCTTTCCTTGGAAGCAGAACATCAGCTGCGCGTCGGCAAAGCGACGGCGTTCCTCGACGGAAAGGCCTGATGGCGGCGCGGCGGCCGTCGGAAGTGTTGCCGCCCCAAGAAGCAGCACCGAGGCGAACAGTAGGAAAGGATGGCAGCTACCTGCACGAGCGAACATCATGGGCGGTTTACTCCTGTGCGACCGCCGATGTGGACGGTAGTTTCGAAGTGCGAACGGTACCGATGAAGAGCCAGCCGTCGGCAATGGAAAGGTTGCGAACGGTCAGCCGATCTTTAAAGCTTGAATTCTGAAAGCGAGGCTTCGGTTCGAACGTAATCGGAAGAAAGCGGTCGAGTACCGCTTGCCAGGCGGAGTCTTCTTCAAAGTCGGCCGAGGCGCGTCGAAACTGCATGCCGCTTGGGCCGGGCTGTAGACGATACCGGGCCGTGGCCTTGCGCGGAGTATTCCAAGTTGGACGATTGTCCAGCATGTAACCCTGCAACCCGAGCGTAATGACGACTTCACCGCGTTCAAAACGCATCGTCAGCGGATCGGCGGAGGAAAATCGAAGGACCGAAGCGGAACGCAAGGGGGGCAGCTTCTCCACGACCGAACTCTGTAGCTTGAACTCGTCGGAAAGGACCTTCCAAAAGGTCGCTTCGTCGAGCATTTTTCCGCTCAGCCGCGAGCCCCAATTGTTGATCGCCGATTCGTGAAGCCAGGTTTGCACATCAAGGTCGACGGCCGGCTGTTCAAAACGGGGCGGGGCCAAGGCTCCCAATTCGTCGTCATCGACGTACATCGCCTGCCAATGAATCGCGTCGGAGTCGCTATGAACGGTCAGGCGTTGCGCCTCGCCGTCGGCCGGAAAGAAACCGGAGGCAAGCTTGCCGAAGCCGCCGTTGATGCGATAGGTAATGTCGTATGCTTCGTCTTCCACACGCTCACGCACGCGTTTCTCCACTTGGCGAGCAATCTCCGGGTCGTGCTCAGCGAGCTTCTTGGCGGCAATGCGCGAAGCCACGGCTGCCGCAACGCGTTCGGCGAGCGGTAGTCGCATACAAACAGAGAGACAATTTAGTTTTGTGCAGCTGCGATCGCAGATGCGGGCTCCCGGCGAATCGATCTTGCCTGCGTCGATGAACAAAGGCTGCGTCGACTGGAGTCGTTGCGTGCTCGCCGCCTGTAACCGCACGCGCCCCTTCGAGCCGTCGACGGTAAATTTGCCGACAGATTGCACATCGACGCGGACCTCGGCGCGCTCCGGATTGGGCACAACTTGCGCCGTTGCATCTGCGACGGCGGTGCCATGCACATGGACGTTGATTCCGCCGGTCGACGTACGATAGTCGACCGGAAGTTGGAACTGCCGCTTCGACTGCGCACTGACGTAATCGGCGCCGACGCGATTGCGAAAGTTGAAAGTTGAATGTTCGGCGCGATATGCGACAAGTAAGTCTAAGCCCCGTCGTCGGGCCGATAGTGCGGCGAACGCGTCTCTGGCGGCCGCTTCGATCTTCTGAGTGACGTTGTTCGAACCATGCAGTTGCGCGGCCTCGGCGAGCGTATTGATTTGACGTGCAACTGCGTCGGCATCCGACGGTGACCAAAAACGTGCGTCGACAAATGCGCCAAGGCGATGCGCCAGCAATCGGCGACTAGGCTCGAGCGCCGCCGGAGCGGCGACTGAAAGAGCTTCCTTAGCACTCAAGGCTGCGGCTTCCGTCGGCTTCTCGGTGTTAAGAAAAGTCTCCAGCCCTGCAAGGTTCCACGTCTTGGCCCACACAGCTCCGTCGGGCAACGGATTGGTTATTGATCGCAATTGGGCCAGCGCCGTCTTTGCGTCACTGCGCATCTTCCGTAGCGCGTTATCGTCGACAGCAACGAAACGCCCTCGAAGCGCTTGCGCCCAAGCTGCGATTTCGGGCGACAGGTGTAAGGCCGATTTTGCATTACGGGGCAGCGATTCTCGGTTGCTCGGAGGGAGCTTTCCAGATTTTCCTTCGGCAGCCTGGTGCGCACGCAGTGCTTCATGGGCGGCAAGTGCCCAAGATAGGCTTGCGAAAAGAAGTACAGACACGCCGAGAAGGGCAAATCGCGGACGTTGGAAACGTCGCGCATTACGAGGTTCAGTTCTCATGTTGTGGCTCAAGTTGCGGGCATGAGGAGCCGCGACGCCGCCGCAAAGCTCCGATTGGCCCCCTCATTGTAGTTGGAGGGAATTCATGCCGCAAACAATCAAGCCGACGAAAAAGGAACCGTTCGCATCATGTGCGATTAAGGTGAGCGAAAAACGTCGAGACGGATGCGTTGTAGCGTAAAGGGACGGGCCATGTTCGTCCGGCGGGTTCCGCGAGTGCCCGATAACGACGCTTCCAGCAAAGCATCGAGCGGAGACGTGCTTTCGCCTCGTACTTGCCGAAGGTCGGCAGGAGTTAGGCCCGGCTGCTGTAGGAACGCGAAGTTCACCGAAAGCGGCGGCGTGTGTAGAACGGAAACGATCAGAATGTCTTCTGCGCCGACGGTGCCGTCGTTGATCTTGATGGTAAGTTCGTGGATTGCGCCGGGCGACAGAGTGTTGTACGCGCCGGCTTGAGACGCCCGCAACGAAGGGTATTGGCTTTGAATCTGCCTTGCGGCGTCGAGGTAGAGCACCGTGACGTCGGCCGGCGTTGTTCCGACGTTTTGCAGAGTGAGGCGCAGAACGTCCCCGCGCGTGAAGCGACGTTCATCGCCGTCGGAGAGCGGCGTCCACGGTCCCTTTGTCGTATGGCCCCGCGCCAAACGCCAATCAACGTGTACGCTCGCTTTGTCACGCTTCGACACATTCTGCGGTCGCCCGTCGACTGCGAGGCGACGAAGGTTTTCAGCCACCGCAATTTGCCGCAAATCACGTGCGAGCGCTACGGATAATGTGTCATCAACCGAATAGGGGCCAAATAGGTCCGTACGTACTTCATTGGCGGTGAGCGGCGAACGTTCCTCGTCTCGTAATCGCATGGCGATGCCGCGCGGTCCGGCGATGAGCAGTACGTCGGCCAATTCATTGGGACCGGCTTCGCGAACTAACGCTTCCTTGGCAGTTGCCAGCTCAGAAACGGTAGTTCGTAATCGTTGAACTTGCGATGCATCGACCTTCGGCGCATTCGGATCATGTTCGTGCAAAGCAATCGCTCGCACGGAGAGCTTCAGGGGGCCGTAGTCTAATTGCGCGATTTCGCAGGAAGCGGGAGTTCGGACATCCGCCGGTGAAACCGCCGACGCGCCGTCGAATGCAATAGGCTCGACAACGGCGTTCAGGGGAGTCGCGCGCGCGACGGTCACGTACCGCTGCGCCTGTACGGCATTCGGATCGACGATGTGGCTCGAGTCCGGCAGGATTCGCACGATCGTTCCCGGGGACAGCCCGTGAACGAGCCCTTGATTGAGTTCCAACGTGCCGTCGGAAGCCCGAGAGAATTGAAGTGCCGAACGATCATTCCAGGTGCGTTTTCCAAGCACTTCCTTATCCAGGTACGTCGTTTCCATTTCAGGCAACGGGAACCACGCCCAATCGCGGTACTGCCGCGCCAATGCTTGGCCGAGTTCGCGGTGCGTCAGCGGTGTTTGCGCCGTCGCCAACACTTGATGCAATGCATAGGTCAAACGCCCGAAACGCGCAGCGTCGGCGGCGCAATTGGGCGGAGGCATCGGATGCTCTTGTTCCAACGCCGTCGGCGGCACCGCAAATAGCGCCGTCAAACCGCCGCGGAGATCGTCCTGCCGTGTTTCGTCGTGCTCTTTCTTCGCGGTGGCGGAGTTCGCCAGCTGTTCGCGAGCTTTCCGTTCGGCGTCGCGTACCAAATCGGGCGACGATAGAACATCGGCGGGAACATGCCTTACGCCTCGCGTGCGATCTGCATTGTCCCAGCCGCGAGACATGGTTCCGGAATGGCACGTATCGGCTAGGAAAAGAACGTTCGCTCCTTTTTGCCGCCATTGCCCAAAGAAGCTTGCCAGGGCGTCATCTGTAATCCCCCGCTCGACGTTGCCCGCGTTGGCGCTCCTAGGCGTATCTTCCGGTAGAAATACTTCGTCGAAGCCGTCATCTTCGTCCCCATCGTAGTCGGGAAGTTGGCTTCCGTGGCCGGCGAGCAAAAGCACAACCTGATCGCCGTCCCGAATTCGCTCAGTGAGGCGTTCCAGTTCGCGAAGAATGTTTATGCGGGTTGGTCGCAACATCGGCGGTTGCGCGGCAACCAAATGCACAATGTCGGTGTCCTGGAACTGAAATCGCTCGCGCAACATCCGGTGGATCAACCCGACGTCATTATCCGGTCCTTGCAACCGATAATCGGGGCCTAGTTCGGAATACTCGGTACATCCGACGAGCAGCGCGTAGCGCGAAGGAGGGCTCGGCTCTTCCGCGTCGACGGACGCTCGCATCACAAGCAGCATGGGCACGAGTAACGCCCCCAGTGCGCCAACAGGCAACCGGCGGGAACGCGCAATCCGCATCTTGATCCTTACGACAACGCTAATTTAGACAATGTATGCACTCCGCGATTATCATGTTGCTGACGTCTCGTTGCAAACAAAGCGCGCGCAATTTGCCGAGACTCTCCGTTCTGAGAGAATTGTCTGAAGTCGCCTCTCCCATCCGTCGTCGGAACACTTATGAAATACTTCTTCTTTTATTTCCTTACCGCGTTACTCGCATCGCCCGCCATCGCACAGGCGAACGATGCTCCGACGCTGAACATCGTCTTCATTTTGGCGGATGATTTGGGTTGGGCCGAGCTTGGGTGTTACGGTCAGCAAAAGATTCCCACGCCCAATATCGATCGACTCGCGTCGGAAGGAATGCGCTTCACACAGCACTATAGCGGAGCTCCCGTCTGCGCTCCCTCGCGTTGTGTACTGATGACGGGAAAGCACCTCGGCCACGCGGAGATCCGCGGTAACCTTCCGGCCAAACAGCGCCTGCCGCAGTTTACCGAGGGCCAGTATCCTTTGACGGCCGCGGCGCAAACATTTCCTCAATTGCTTCAAGCCGCAGGCTATGCGACCGGTGCAATGGGCAAGTGGGGGCTGGGGCCGGTCGGCAGCAGTGGCGACCCGAATCGAAAGGGCTTTGACCTGTTCTTCGGCTACAACTGCCAATCGGTCGCGCACAGTTTCTACCCGCCGCATCTCTGGCGCAATGCGGAGAAGATAATCATCAATCGCCGGCCGATACCGGGCGCCGCCAAGCAAGCCGAAGGGGAAGTGAAACTGGAGGATTGGATCGGCGAAACGTACGCGCCGACCCTGCTCATTGCGGAAGCGGAGAAGTTCGTTGCCGAGCACGCAACAAAGCCGTTTTTCCTTTATCTGCCGTTTACGGAACCGCACGTCGCCATGCATCCGCCGCGAGCGTCGGTGGACCGGTTTCCGATCGAGTGGGATCAGGAAGTGTATCGCGGCGACAATGGTTATCTCCCGCACCCTCGCCCGCGCGCCGCGTACGCGGCGATGATTAGCGATCTCGATGGTTACGTCGGGCGCGTACTTGCGGCGCTTGACAAGGCCGGGGTGGCGGAGCGGACTCTCGTCGTCTTTTCGAGCGACAATGGCGCCACGCACGGTGGTAAAGCTGATCCGCGATTCCATATCGGCGGGGCCGATACGGCCTTCTTTCAGAGCACGGCCGACCTGCGAGGCTACAAGGGCAGCGTTTACGAAGGAGGAATCCGAGTGCCGATGATCGCGAAACTGCCGGGATTGATTCCGGCAGGGGCGGTGAACGACACGCCGAGCTACTTCGCCGATTGGTTTCCCACGCTCTGCGATGCCGTCGGATTGCCGAAGCCGGCAGGACTCGACGGCGAAAGTCTCTGGCCGGTGCTCCTCGGCAAAAGTCCAACTTTGGAGGACCGGAAGCCGATGGTGTGGGTCTTCCCGGAATATGGCGGACAGGTTGCCGTTCGTTTCGGATCGCTGAAGGTCGTCCGCCAGGGGCTTAAAACGAAATCGGCTGGACCGTGGGAGGTTTACGATCTCGACAACGACCGCGGCGAACAGCACGATCTCGCCAATTCGCGACCCGAGGTCGTGCAGCAAGCTGAGGAAGTGCTTCGTCGCGAAGTGGTCGCGAATAGCGTGTTTCCGCTGACGATTCCCGGCATCGAACCGGCAACATTGAAATAGTCGTCCAGACATTGTCACGAGTCGTCGTGGTGTTTACGGGGACTCATAGCCGTATTGCCGCATGTACCCGCCCCAGCGTTTCGCAATGGCCGCTCGCAAATCGTCGGAGATTTCGTGGCGATTGGTGCGGTAGTCGCGGCGTGAGGCGAAATATGCCTCGAGCTTCGGCCGTGCCGCCGTGAAGTTCTTCAACCCGAGACGTTCGTAGACCTTCTCCATTTCTGCGACCGGCTCGCGCACGAGGTCTTCGTAACGTAGCTCATAGAGCTGATCGGGAGGAAGCGTCGGTCGTGCCCTCTCGAAGCTGGAATACATCTTCTCGAATGTCGCCAACACATACTCTTCAATCCCGTCGAAGTTCGGCGAATGAAACGCCAGCGACTCCCAGAGTTGCTTCCAGGTATGCACTGTGGAAGCAAAGACGGTGTAGGGATCGCGCACGATATGAATAAATTGTGCGCCAGGAAATGCGACGGAGAGCGTTGTTAGTCGGGCCGTGTGCGTCGGCGATTTCAACACCATGCGTCGTCGGTCGCGCCATGCCAAGCGGCGCATGAACCACACCATGCCTTCGGTCCAGCGTCGTCGCTCGACTTCGTCCCACGCATCGACATCGAGATAGAGTCCCGGCTCGGCGTAGTGCCGAGGAAAGGCCCATTTCAAATAGGGCGACCGCAGTCCCAAATTGCACAAAGCAAACTCATCCTCTTGCGGCTTATCGAACCCGACGACCATGTTATCCATCGGACGCCGCTCGGGCATGGCGTGGGCCATTAGCTTGGGAACGAACCGCTCGCTCAACAGAAAATGATGCGGCCCCATCACCTGATACGTGGTCGGGAAAGCGAATTGCTCGTCTTGCACGAGTAACTCGTGCAGCATGGTCGTTCCGGTCCGCCAATGGCCGACGACGAACAACGGCGGCTCCGGCTCCGGCGCTCGCCGCACTCGTCGTGAATAGATCAACTGATCCGCACGATGCATCAGGGAGTTGCCGGTGGCGAACAGCATCATTCGGAACAGCTGGCCGATGCGTGTCGCCGCGAAGTGATTTCGCGCAAGCAGCGGCAGCCAAACGGAAAGCGGCATGCCGAGCCAATTCCGAACATGGTAGAAGCGCAGCTTTCGCGCCTTGTAGTTGCTTACGCCTTTCGATGCTGCGGCCAAGTTGCTCTCTCCCTTCTGTGTCTCACGTCGCCTCAAGCCACGTTATCGCTCCGGTTAATGATTGACCATTCTCAATCCCAACTGTTCGCCACGCTACCGCACCACCTCGGTCGTTGCCGTCGGAAATCCAAGAAATTGCAGGGCATGACAAATCGCAACGTCAAGCCGAAACGATTGGCACGCTGCATGCATTGATCGTACGACGCAACCTGACTAGGCAAAAGGAGCGATTATGTTTGCGACTATCGGTCTTCGAGCAATGTTTGTCGGTTTGATCTCGGTCGTGTTTATCCTGGCTACGACGGAAGCATCCGAACTCGTGGCGACGAGTGATGCCGCAAAGAGCCGCTCCGAAAGCGTCGAACGTTACTATGCAGTTTTTTTCGCGTATCAATCGTCGAACAACGCGATTGATAAGTCACACACCTTCGCCACATTCATCAAAGTGCCAAGTGTCTCGACCGAAAAAGCCGCGGAGACGCGTACCATCAGTTGGTGCTCCACCACGGGCATTATTAAGCTAACTCGCCCCGCCGAGCGAGGAATTAACAAGTCCCTTGAAGAAACGTTGTCGTTTGCCGAAAGGAACCGGTTGGACGTCATTCTTTGCGGTGCATTTGAGATTCAGCCCGAGTTGTATCACCGTGCAGAAGAACAGCTTGAGCGTCTTAATAGTGGTCAGGTTCAATACAAAGTTGTCGATCGATTGATTCGCAATCGGGCCAAGAACTGCATTAGCGCGGTCGCGGATCTGTTCGAAGACAATGGGCGTTTAGATACGGGGACCTTGCGCGGCCGAGACGCTACGTTGCGAGTCGTTGAGCATCTTAGGCCGTTCTACGTGTCGGGCCACAAGCTTGAGGGAGACGAACAGGAGCGATTGTTCGCGCTGCTCAAGCTGCCCAAAGCCGCGGTTCGCGAACTGGCGTCCAGGTAGCTCGGCGTGTCGATTGTGTCGCCGCAACTATTCGTCCCAGTGTCATTCATCGAGATGGTTCTCGATCACATCGTTAAGCGGATACCAAAAGCCGTCGGCGTCAAAGTTGCCGCGATTACTGAGGATGACCGTCGAGCGATCAGCCTTGAGATAGCGGTAGTACGACGTACGGAAACCACCCCATGAGCCGTTGTGGCCGTAGCCGATGAGCTTGCCGTCTTCGAAGAATAGTTCCCAGCCTAGGCCGTAGTCGTTTTGCTTGCCGTCGGCTGACCGTGATCGTTGATGCGATCGTGCATTCGTCGCGGGCTGCAAAAGTGTTCCGGCCCGTTGTGCGGCATCCCAAGCGGCCATGTCTTCGAGATTGGTCCAGATGCCGCCGTCGCCGACGGTCAACGTCTCTTCATTGCGGGCCGGAGGCACGCCCCATGCGGCCTTCCACAGTTGTTGCTTACCACGCTCGTAGCCGACGGCCCGATGGTAACCGTTTGCCGGCGGCGCGGGCGCCGAAGTCGGCGACTCGTACACGAACGATTGCTTCATTCCACACGGTGCAAAGATCTCGTTGCGGAGAAACGTTCCGTACGACGTCTTCGCGACCCTCGCAATGACCGTTCCCGCCAACAAGTAGTTGGAGTTGCAGTACTCGTATCGTTGTCCGACGGCAAATTCGAGCGGGTAGTCGCTCCGTTGTCGTGCAAACTCGCCGACGTAGTCTTCGTTGGTCCAGTATGTGCGATGCCGGGCGGGAACGTTTTCCATCTCCAAGTATTCGGGCAGACCCGACGTATGTGCGAGCAACTGACGTATTCGAATCGGTCCGCTTCGATACTCGGGTAGTTCGGGTAGATAAGTGCGGACGTCATCGTCGATCGTCAGCAATCCGCGATCTTGCATCATGAGAATCGCCGTCGCCGTGAAGGGCTTCGTCAGCGACGCGAGTTCGAACATCGTGCGCGGCGTGATCGGCGTTTTCGTCTTTAGGTCCGCGAGGCCGTATCCCTTGCGAAAGTTAATCTTTCCAGGTTGATAGACCAGGATTGCCACACCGGGAGAGTCGTCGGTGATTCCCTCGCGCGCCACCAAGCGGTCGATCCCCTTAGTGAGCCGCTCATCGGCGGAGGCGCTATTGATAAGCAGAAAAATCGGGGCGAAGAAGCGGCAAAGGTTGTGAAGTGTTCCGAGCATGGACTGCCCTAAGTGTCGTATTTTGCAACGAATGGCGGTGCGAGACGATTCTTAGAGCTTCCCTTCGCTTTCGAGTTTGAAAGCGCTTTGACTACGCAACTTGAACGGCGGCGGCGAATCGGGCGGGAGCGAATCAAGCACTGCTTGCAATCGCTTTCTTGCCGCCCCGGCTCGCGAATCGTCACTCGCAATAAGGTTTTGCAATTCCGCAGGGTCTCGGCTCACATCGTACAACTCGCCCGTCGAGTAGAGCTTGAATTGTTCATCGCGAACAGTTCTGCGAATGTGGTACTGGCAGAATATCCATTCGCGCGGCGTCTTCGCTCCCTCACTGGCTTGTAGATACGGCGCCAGCGAGCGGCCGTCAAACTCGCGGCCGGTCGGCAGCGGCACATCGGCGAATGCGCAGAGCGTGGGGAAAATATCGGTGAAGTCGGCGAGCGGGATTGTTCGACCGCCCGGAATGAGTTCCGGGCAGTTGAATATCAACCCGACGTCGATTCCCGCTTCCGTCAAACTATAGAGGCCTCCGTTTACCTCACGACCGCTTCTGCGTGCCGTCAGACGGCTTTCGCTACCGTTATCGGTTGCCAGGACGACGATCGTGTTCTTACGTAAGTCGAGTCGTTCCAGTTCTGCGATGAGCGCCCCGACTAGTTTGTCGGCATAGCTTACCATGTCGGCATAAATCGCTTCGTGCGGGCGATTCGTGCTTCGATTGTCCGGCGTGGGCACGACGGGTTCATGGAACGATTGCCCGTGCGTCAGCACCATGGGACAGTAGAGCAGGAACGGCTTTTCTCGATTCGCTTGCAGAAAAGCGAACGCCGCCTCTTGGAAGACGTCGGGACCATAACGCCCGCTGAGCACTTCGCGCTTGCCTTCGCGCAGCACGACCGGGTCCCAGTAGCGACTCTCGCTCAGCGGCAACATTGCTTGCGTCGTTGACACGTCGTGTTCGGCAATCGCCTTATGCCAGCGTGCCCATTGAGCATCGTCCATTTTCGCGACATCAAGCGCATCGGGCCAAACGACATGTGTGTCGAAGCCGTGCCGCCGGAGTGCATCGGGCTCGGCATACAGATCGTTGACTTGCCACTTGCCGAAGATGCCGGTCGCAAATCCGGCCTCATGAAACACGTTGGGGAAGATGAGATCGCGTACCGGATCAAGGCCGCCGCCGCCGTAGAGACCGGCATCATGATGCAAAGTGTAGCCGGTTCGAAACGGATAGCGGCCGGTAAGCAGCACGATGCGGCTCGGTCCGCAAACTGGAGGCGTATAACAATGCTCGGCGCGCACGCCTTCTGCCGCGAGGCGATCGATATGCGGCGTCTTGCCGGATTCGCTTCCGTAGCAGCCGAGCCACTCTTGGCCGAGATTGTCGAGCAGTACGACGACGACGTTCGGCGATCGCTCCGCGGCCGTCGCGGGGGAGGTGATGAGTAACGAGAGCACGAGCGCCGCAGAAAATCGTGCGTTCATATTCCAGTCGCCTCAGACGACACTTCTCGCTTGAGCTTGGGAGAGCCCCGAACTTCTGGCGGCTGCTATTGTATCAACCGCCGTCGTCAGATTTGGCCGGTCCTATTACTTCGGAAGTCGGTTCGGCGTGCTTAGAACCAAGAGTTAGCGCGGCGAGGCAGCCCGTTCTACAAGCCAAGTGAACGACTAACGCAAAAAGCCTCGGGCCACCGCGGAATAATCCGCAATCGTCCGAGGCTTCGCATTTTATAGAAAGTACACCCTAGTGGGCTCGAACCACTAACCTTCGGTTCCGTAGACCGATGCTCTATCCAATTGAGCTAAGGGTGCCCGACGAGCCATGGGCTCGTGCATATTCTCGAATGCGACGCAAACGCCGACTCCGGTTGCCCAGGGCGACGGCCGTGCCGCAAATGAGAAACCACTAAATTACCAAACTTTCGGCCGGCGACAACCCCAGGCCGGCCTGAACCAGGGGCGGAAAGCGTGCGAATTCTCGGCAATCGTCAATGCAAGCCGTCGTCGCCGGGGTCGCAATGCGGATACCTAGGGCAACCGCGCTGACGCGAGGCGACGAAGTAACCCGCGACGCAAGCCGCGAACCATCATGCGGCGGCGGTTGTCGCTCCCCTGCGTTATCGGAATAATTGACGCTCCCCAGCGGGCCGGGTTCGCGGCTCTGTGTTTATAGAGACGTGCTCCAAGGAACGCGTTTTCGGAAGGCGGCCGGTCGCGGTGCTCCCCTATCTTTGGATGCTGACGGGCGCCGCCGCCTTTACGGTCATGTCGGAACTTGCCCATGCGCTCAACCACGGGTGCCATTGGACGGTCGTCGCACTGGCTCGCACCTCCTTCGCCTTCGTCTTCACGTTTACGCTCGCGAAGTCGCGCGGCATTCCGCTGGTCTTCTGGAAGCCCGGCACGCTTTGGCTCCGCAGCATCTTCGGCAGCATAAGCCTGATGTGCACGTTTTACGCCTTCAAAAATTTGCCTGCGTCCGACGTCGTGGTCATCACGAATATGTTTCCGATTTGGGTCGCCATTCTTTCCTGGCCGATACTCGGTGAGCGGCCGAGCTTCGAGGTGTGGCCGGCCGTCGTGTGCAGCGTGGCCGGGGCTGCGCTGATTAATCAAGGAGAGCAGGGGGCGGCCGTTGCCGGGGCCGACCGGATCGGCGGGCTGATCACTGCGGGAATCAGTTCCGTCCTAAGCGCCGGAGTCGTGATCGGTCTTAATCTGCTACAACGCATTCCGTCGCAAACGATCGTTGTGCACTTTTCAGGTGTGGCGACCTGCTTTTGCTTGGCCTTGATGACGACCGCAGGCACGCAGCAAGAGCACTTTACGTCGCTCGCCCCCACGACGTGGCTGTTGCTGATCGCACTGGGCCTGTCGGCCTCGGTAGGGCAAATCTTTCTCACCAAAGCGTTTGCCGCCGGTCCGGCTTCGCGCGTGGCAGTCGTGGCTTTGAGCCAAGTCGTGTTTTGCTACGTTTTCGAACTTTGCTTTCTCGGGCGCGCCTTCCAATGGAACTCGCTGGCCGGCATGATGTTGATCATCGTCCCCACGGCTTGGATGCTGCTTCGCGGCGAAGTATCGCGCGCGGCGCGCGTTCCTCCCGGACCGGCCGACGTTATGGAGTGATTGCGTTGTTCCAAGCGCACCAACGAGAAGACTAGATGGAATCGCTGCAAGGCAAGCTTCTGATCGCCTCGCCGGAATTGCGCGACCCGAACTTCTTTCACTCCGTCGTGTTGATGGTAAAGCACAACGTCGAAGGGGCGCTCGGCTTGGTGCTGAATCGCCCGCTCGACGTTCATCTGCCGCAGGTCTGGAATCAGGTAAGCGAAGCACCGTGTCGACGGAACGACCTCATCTATCTCGGCGGACCATGTGAGGGCCCGCTCATGGCGGTGCACGATCAAGCCGATCTGGGCGAAAGCGAAGTCGCACTCGGGCTGCATTTCTCCACCGATCGGGGCGCGTTAGAGCAATTGGCGGCCGAACCTGATCGACTGGTTCGCTTCTTCGCCGGATTCGCCGGCTGGAGCGAGGGCCAACTCGAAGCCGAACTCGCGGAAGAATCTTGGCACATCTTGCCCGCGACGGCGCAACACGCGTTCTCGACCGAAACCGATTTGTGGGACAAAGTAATGCGCGAACTCAAAGGACGCGAGATTATCGACGTTCTGAAGATCCGCGAGATTCCTCCCGACCTGCGGGCGAATTAGTTTCCCGGCGGCAGATCGTCGTAAGTCGCATCACACATTCCCCACTTACGTCGACGGTCCGTTTCGCCGTGCGCAGATAAGTCGCAGTTATCTGCGCACCCCCTCCCCCCCGTTTTTTGACATGTGCGTAGATAAACCTGCGGAATCTGCGCACCGGCAAAAATGCCGTCGACGTAAGTCGTATCCGCGTTCGACTAGTTACGTCGACCGCGAGGCGGCAACATCGTCAAATTGTCAAAGATCGCGGGGCGCACGGTCCCACGCGCAAAACTACCGCTGCCTACGTCGATTCGCAAGCCAACTTTTGGCCGGCCGCGACTTCGTGCCGCACGACGCTATTTCGTGCTGCAGAGTGCAAAGAGATGATCGCACAGCTTGTGCTCGGCATCGGGCGTGCCCGATTTCACGGCCGCCGAAAGCGGCAGGTAAACGGCCTGTGAGCGGATCGACTGCAAAAACTGTTGCAGCAGGATCCGGCGCTCCGGCTCGGTGTGCAGGAGCCAATGGACCCAGGCCCAACTCTCGGCGTAGTCCTCCTGGCGCATCTCGCCGACCGCCGTGAGCGATTCGAGCCGGGCCATATTCGGACGCCAGCCTTGCGTCATGAGCATCGTGAGCAGTTGCTGGCCGTGCGGCAAGTTTAGTCCCCCGGTACCCCGCGGCACTTCAAAATACTCTGCAATTCCTTCGTCGAGCCAAAGAGGAATATTGCGCATGACCGAATGCAAATAGCCGTGTGATGTTTCGTGTCGGAGATCCTCCGCCACACGGTCGCCCCAGAAGGCAAACACGCTCAGCCGGGTATCGCTTTCGACGAAGAACGCACGGCGCAGCGGAAAGTTCGGATGGCTACTACGCATGAACTCATCGAACTTTTGCTCCGTCTCAAAGAGATAGACGTGAATCGGCTCGTTCGAAGCCCGCAGCGCTAAGGTTTGCAGGAGATCGGTCCGCAGCAGGCGCAGTTCCTCCAGCAATCGGTGCTGCGACGGGAGCTCCAACGTACTGTGAATGACGAGTTGGTCGTACTCCGCTTGCGGTTGATCGGCCAGCGGGAGCTTGCGCTCGTGGAGCGCCCGGCAGCCGCCGATCATAGCGGCGACCGCGCCTAAGAATCCTCTGCGCGAGAACTTCGGCAAACGGTGTTCGGCGCCCGAACCCGCAGGGCGGATGGTACCGATCGGCGACGGAGAAAAGCACCGTCGCGTCACGCTTGCCGCTCCGGAAAGCCGACGAAGTCGTGCTCTTCGTGAGGTTGCGCAGGTTCGAAATGTGCAGGGTCGAATCGCCGTACGTCTTGCGGCGGTCGGCCGATGGTCTCTTGGTAGACGCGCTCGATCAGGTCGGCGAATCGGGGCGCCCAGCACGCGACGCCGAACCGGCCTTCCGCGGCTTGCCGACCGGCGGCCCCCATTTTCCGTCGCAATTCCGGATTCTGACTCAAAGCTTCGATCGAATCGGCCCACTCAGCGGGCGTGCGTGCCAGAAAGCCCGTCACTCCGTGTTCGACCATTTCGCAATTCATGCCGACGGGATTTGCTACGACCGGCAGGCCGGCCGCCATGTATTGCAGCACCTTCAAGCCGCATTTGCCGCGGCTCCATTCATCATCCGGCAAGAAGCTAATGCCGATATCCGCATCGGCCAACTCGCTCGCCTCGCCGGCTTGCGACCATTGACGCGGCACGACAGAAATGCCGTGTAGATGCGGAAACTGATTACAGACCACGCGCAGCTCCAAGCCCGGCGTTCGCGCAGTTGCTTCCTCCAGCAACGGGTCGGCTACGTAGAGCCCCGGCAGCGTGCTGTGTTGTCCGATCCAAACGAGGCGCACGCCTGAGCCGCGACGCTGATGTTGTGCCGTGGGATACGTTTCAGCGTTGACGCAAGTCGGGATCAGATGCACCTTTTCCGCGCCGACATAGGCCGAGGCTTGCTCTTTCAGGAAGCCGTTCCCGGCGACGACGCCGTCGGCGGCATAGATCGTGGCCCAAAAGTTGGCCAATCGCGTCCAACTAGCCGAAGACTTGCGGCTATAGCTGTCGCGACAGAATTGAGCGTCGTCGAAGTCGTAGAGCAACACGCGCGAGTATCGTCGCAGGCGATGCAGTTGCCACAGCGGCAAGAGTTTGCGTTGGAGGATCACCACGTCGGCTTCCAGCGCGGCGCGAAGTTGCGGGCTACGCTCAAACGTATTCGGGGCGAGCGGCTGCGATTCCAGCGTCCAGCCGCGATCGGCCAGCGCCCACGCAAACGCCTCGATTCGGTATCGATAGCAAACGTGGTTCGGGCCTTCGGAAAATGCCAAGACCTTCACTGCGGTCCTCCTTGACCGATAGCGGGGGCCGTACGAGCAAGCAAGTGTCGGGCGAGCGGCGGACTATAGCAGCCGGGGCGATTTGAAAGAAGGGGAGCAGGGACTGCCGGCGAACCTCTGCCGGCACGCTATATTGCACGCTATGAACGACTCGCCTGATGCCGACAATTACAACTCCGACGAACACGAAGCCGAAAACTCGCAACTTAAGCCGAAGGTGAGCGAGCAATTGCTGCTTGATGCTTGGCCCGCAGCAGTCGGATACCTCGTGCCGGCGCGCGTCTTGTGCACATCGCCCGGGCGTGCACAGCTGGCCGACTTTGCCGCCCGGCAATATCCGACGGCCGAAGTGGTCGGGTCGTTCCTCGATTTGCATATGCTGCAGATTGCCGCAGGCGGCGAGGCGACGGAACGTCCGACGAATTTAACGCTTCGCTGCGAGCCCGACTTCACGCTTCCCAACGTCGATGTCGTGGGCCTCCCTCTCTCGTCGCAGGGGGATGGGGAGCTGACACGCGATCAATTGCAGCAAGGGTTCCTCGCATTACGTGACGGCGGCTTGCTTCTGGCCGCCACGGATAACCCACGCGATAGCTGGATGGCGGAGGTGTTACAGTCCTTCGGCGGCAAAGTCCGTCGCCACGCGCTGGAGCGCGGCGTCGTCTATGCCGTCCATCGCACTGGCCCGCCGCCGCGCGTGCGCGACTACCGAGCGGAGTTTGCGTTTCGCGATCGGGAGCGATTGTTCACGGTCGAGAGTCGTCCCGGCGTGTTCTCGCATCGGCGCATCGATCCCGGAGCCCGTCGCTTGATCGACGCCATGGAAATAGTCGACGGCGATCGTGTGCTTGACATCGGCTGCGGTTGGGGAGCCGTGGGACTTGCCGCCACGGCGCGCGGCTCGAAGGTGCTGGTCGAAGCAATCGATTCCCATGCTCGTGCCGTGGAATGCTCGCAGGCCAACGCCGAGCGCAACGGCGCGGCAGGTCGATACGCGGCGCGATTGGAAGCGGGCGGCCAATCGAGCGCGCCGGGCTCGTTCGATGTGGCGCTCGGCAATCCGCCTTACTACGCCAATTTCCGCATCGCGGAACTGTTCACGGCGGCCGCGCACTCGGCGCTAAGAATCGGCGGCAAACTTTGGATGGTCACCAAGTTCGCGGAGTGGTATCTAGACAACCTTCCCGGCCGGTTCGACAACGTCGAGGCCCGCGAGGTGAAGGGATATGTCGTAGTCTCCGCGCGAAAACGCCGCTCGTAGCGATTGTGACGCGCGATTCCGATTAGTTTTCGGCGGCTCACGGCTCCAAGACACGTTCTTCGATGATCGTGTCAAGGTCGCGAATTAGTCTTGAGGCATACCGGCAAAATGCAGCCACTCCTTCAACCTTGGTAGTCATAAGCTGATGTCTCCCGTCGAAATGCTATTGGAACCCTCCGGATTGAATGCGACTGACTCTCCGTTGAAAGCGGAGTCGAATCGCTGCACGCTGTGCGATCAGGAGATGCGTCCTTGGTTGCAATTGCCGGGCGACTGGCGCCGTCCGAAGACGTCGGCGCCGTTCCAATTGTTTTGGTGCGACCCTTGTGCTTACGGCTCGCTCGAACCCCGGCCGAACTTGACGGACCTCGCGGACCATTACGCGGTCGACGATTACTACACGCATCACGCTCCCCGCTCCGAAGCCGCAAAACGTTCGTTCGCCGAACGAATGCTGATGCGAATGGCTTGGCAGGCGGATTACGGCAATCTTGCCGAGTTGTCTTCGAGTGACTTGGCGCGATTCGGCGTTCCTTCGGGTTCCACGGTGTGCGACATCGGCTGCGGCAACGGCGGCTTACTTCGTCGCGTAGCGGCAGCCGGATATAACGTCCTCGGCTTGGATCCCGATGCCGACGCTTGTCGTGCGGCTCGCAATGGCGGTTTGAACGTATTGCAAGGCTCGGCCGAACAACTACCCGAGGATTGGGATGACGCACAGTTCGATGCGATCACCATGATGCACGTGCTGGAGCATGTGCTCGATCCTCAGGCGGCGACCGCGAATGTGGCCAAACTGCTGCGCAGCGGCGGCCGCTTTTTCGTCGAAACGCCGAACAACGCGTGCTTGGGCTTGCGAAATGCGGGCGCCGCGTGGCGCTGGCTCGATGCTCCGCGTCACTTAAACTTCTTTACGCCTGAGAGCTTGCAAGAGGTCTGCCGACGGGCAGGCATGGAAATCGAAGCGGTCGAGTTCACCGGCTATACGCGTCAGTTTCATTCCGAATGGATCGCCGACGAGCAGGAAATTCATCGCCGTTTGCAAGCGATCGGCGGCGACATGTACGCGCAGTCGCTACGGCCTCGTAATTCCGCGGTCCGCGCTTGGCGACTCCTGGCACAGACGTGGCGTGCCTCGGCTCCTCTCAAGTACGACTCGGTCCGCGTGATTGCTCGCAAGCCTTAGTCGCAAACGCCGCTATCGGCGCACGATCCAGATGTTGCGAAACTCGACCGGGTTGCCGTGGTCTTGCAGCATGATCGGCAACGGTTGCGGGCCTTCGGGTTGACCGCCGCCGGTCTTGTTCGGGATGGCCACGTTGTTCTGCACCGTCACGCCGTTTTGTACGACGGTGATCCGCGCATCCGCCGTCTTTGTACCCGCGGCATTGAAGCGTGCGGCGCGAAAGTCGATGTCGTACGTTTGCCAGACGAGCGGCGGCAGGCACATGTTCACGTCCGGTGCCTTCGTCTTGTAGAGCCCGCCGCATTCGTTGTGCACTCCTTCGAGTCCGAAGGAATCGAGCACTTGCACTTCGTACCGCTTCTGAATGTAGACGCCGCTATTACCGCGCGCTTGGCCGGTCGCCGTCGGCATGTACGGGAGGCGGAATTCGAGATGGAGGCGGAAGTCTCCGACCGGCTCCTTCATCGTGGTTCCGTGCATCAAGTTGCCCGATGGCGCGATCTTTGCCTTGTCGTCCAACTCCGACGTACTGGTGCCGTTGAAGAGCACCGTGGCGCCCTTCGGCGGGGCGAGTCCGATGGTCGGGCTCACTCGCTGCACACGGCGCAAGGCGCCGAGTTGCCGCTTTGACGGATCGCGCATTACGGCTAAGCCCACTTGCACGTCGATGGTAGCCGCTTCGCCTTCCAGCTTAAGCAGCGACGCGTTGCGCTTGCCGGTGAAGTTGAAACGTTGCGAATGGTTCCAGCCGTCGCCGGGCAGACCGCCCGGATAGAGCACCGCATGATAAACGCCGGCGCCTTGCGCGATGATCTGCAAGCCGACGCGGCCGAGCGTCGCCGAGTTGCCGGAGTATTCGCCTTGGAAGAAGTAGTCGTCGCCGGCGTCCGCGATCGTCGTGAACGTCGGAAATTTGTCGGCTGCGGCGAGATCGTCCGTAGACAACAGCGACACGAGTCCGGCGAGGAGCAGCGAAGCGAATAGTGAGCGTTGCATAACCGTTCACGCATTGAATTGTGGTGGGGAGAGTCGTCCGGCGGAGGATCTAGACTAAGCTGCGGTGAAAGGCTGGGCAAGGTGCGGCGGCGGCGAGACTCTTGAGGCCTAATTCGCAACGTATTCCATCGAGAAACATCCCATTGATCGTCCGTCGCAATCGCTTGCGGAACAGCGCGGATTTCGCACAATGGGCCGATTCCCCTGTTTTTTTATCGTTGTCCCGTTTTTTGAGGTCGCTCGTCATGCGTTGTCTGCATCGTTTGCCCACGCTGCTCTTGGGAGTGTTTCTTTCGGTCGCGTCCGCCGGAGCCGCCGAACCGCTCAACACGTTGACCGATTCGGAAAAGGCCGACGGTTGGAAGTTGCTCTTCGACGGGAAGACCACCAAAGGGTGGCGCAACTATAAGAAGGATACGGTCAGTGACGGTTGGAAGATCAAGAACGGCGCGCTGACTCGCGAAGACAAAGGTGCCGGCGACATCATCACCGCCGACCAATTCGGGGCCTTCGAACTCACGCTCGATTACAACATCGAGCCGGGCGGCAACAGCGGCCTGATGTATCACGTGCAGGAAACCGGCAAGACCCCGTGGCAAACCGGTCCGGAAATCCAAATTCAAGACAACAAGGCCGGGCACGACCCGCAAAAGGCCGGCTGGCTCTACCAGTTCTATTCGTCGGACAAAGACGCCACGAAGCCGGCTGGCGAGTGGAACACGCTCCGCATCGTGATCACCCCCGAAAAATGCGAGCACTTCATGAACGGCGTGAAGTACTTCGAATACGTAAAGGGGAGCGACGATTGGAACGCACGCCTCGAGAAGAGCAAGTTCAAGGCGTTCCCGGACTTCGGCAAGCCGACGAGCGGCCACATCTGCCTGCAAGACCACAACAACTTGGTGAGCTACCGCAACATCAAGATTCGCGATCTTTCGAAGGCGACCAAGGTTTCGGCGACGGCCAAGCCGCAAGCCAAGGCGACCGAGAAGAAGCCTGCCGCAGCGACGGAATCGACGACCGCTACGGCCACGGCGGAAGCCGAGAAGCCTGCCGTCACCACGACACAGTCGACGACCGGAACGCGCAATGTGCGCCGTTCGTTTGCACCGCTTCGTCGCATTCGTTCGTTGTTGGAATAGTCTCGTTTTAGATCACGTGATTTGGTTCAACGCCGCTCGTCAGTCTTGCTGACGGGCGGCGTTTATTTGTTGGTACTTCTGCTGGTATTTGTCGCGTAGTTGCTTGTGCCGATCCGTGAGATCGACCTCACGGCCGTCGATATAGGCGGCGGTCACTTCGCAGTCGATATCAAGCGGGTCGCCGGTCGTCACAATGAGCGTGGCGCTCTTTCCTTTTTCGAGCGACCCTAGTTCCTTGTCGATCCCCGCGATCTGCGCGGGATAGAGCGTCACGGACTTCAACGCCTCTTCGGCCGGAAGTCCGTACGCTGCCGCTGCGCCCGCGTGATACGGCAAATTGCGGACGTTTGCCATGCGATCGGAAGCGCTGATGCAAAACTTGACGCCGGCCTTATAGAGCCGTGCCGGCACGGTAAACGGCGCATCGTACGGGTCGTTTCGGTAGCGTGGGAGCCGATTCGTTCCTTTGACGACCACGGCTACATTTTCCGATCGCAGCAACTCCGCGCATTCCGGCGCGTTATAACCGCCGACGATCACTAGCCGTACCCCTTCCTTGCGCGCCAGGGCGACGGCCGATTGAATCTGCCGCATGTCATCGGCCCGTACGTGCAAGGGAGTTCGTCCTTCGAGCACCGGCAGCATCGCTTCCCAGCGAGCGTCGTAATCCGGCGGCGGAGCACCTTGGTCGGCTCGCGCCCGCTTGAGCTTCTGGTAGGCCCGAGCACTTTCGAAAAGGCCCGTCATTTGTTCCAGCGCCTTCGCGCGTTTTTCCTCGCGGATGCGCAGTTGTTCGAGGCGCGCCGTTTGCGTTTGGATCAATGCCGGCCATTCGACGATCATCGCGGCGTCGCCGCGCACCGTCATGTCTTCCCATGTCCAACCATCGAGCCGCATCACGGAGCCCAGCCCACAGAGAAGTCCGCCGCGCGGGCAGGTCATCGCCGTGAGCACGCCGTTGGAGCGGGTGACGGGAATCAATTCGCTATCGGGATTAAAGGCGGTGACGGCCCGGGCACTCGGATTGACTTCGCCAACTTCCGCATCGTCGACCGTAGCGCGCACCGCTTGGATTTCGACGAGGCCGATCTCCGTATCGACGTCGATCATGCCGGGATATACGTGCTTGCCGCGGACGTCGATCTTGCGGACGTTCTTCGGTAGCGCAATGTCGCGACCTATCGCCGTGAGCTTGCCGGCTTCAAAGAGGACCGTGCCGTTTTCGACGACGGCTCCGACGACCGGATGGATCGTGCCGCCGACCAGCGCGATCGGTTCTTTCTGCGGAGCCCCCGGCACGACGTCGTGCGCGAGCGAGGCCGTCGTGGAAGCCGCGGCAACAAGCCAAGCAAGGAGTTGTGCGAGCTGTTTCATCGGTTATTTGCCGTCCTGTTGTTGAGCTTGTCCGAGGCGCGCATGCGGCGAGCGGCAGCCGCAGTAGATGTCATCACGTGCCCACGAAGGCTTCTTTTCATCATCGTCCGACTTTTCGATCGGCTCGCCCGACGCGATCACGCGTTGGATGAGCGCCGTGCGGCGGGCCGCCATCTCTTCGCGCCGGCGCACGTCTTCGGCGCGGTCGAAATATTTGCGGCCGTCGATCCACGTTTGTTCGCAGCGGGCAAATGTGGAAAGCGGTGATCCGTTCCAGAGCACCAAATCGGCGTCTTTCCCCGGCTCGATCGAGCCGACGTGTTTGTCGATTCCCAATTGCTTGGCCGGATTGAGCGTCACGAATTTCAGCGCCTCTTCCGGGGGCACGCCGCCGTACTTCACCGCCTTCGCGGCTTCCAGGTTCAAGCGACGAGCCAGTTCGGCATCGTCGGAGTTGAACGACACGACGACCCCGGCCTCGTGCATGATGGCGCCGTTGTAGGGAATCGCATCGTAGACCTCGAATTTGTAGGCCCACCAATCGGAGAAGCTGGAGCCGCCGGCGCCGTGCTTCGCCATGACGTCGGCCACCTTGTACCCTTCGAGAATGTGTTGCAACGTCGCCACGCGCACGTGGAATTCCTCGCAGACGCGCAGGAATGCGAGAATCTCGTCTTGTCGGTAGGAGTGGCAATGGATGAGTCGCTTTCCTTCCAGCACTTCGACGAGTGCTTCTTGTTCTAGGTCGAAGCGCGGCGGCAGGCCGCGTTTAAAGCTGCGGTACTCCTTCCAGCGGCGGCGGTAATCTTCGGCCGCGCGGAAGGCGTCGCGTAGCAATTGCTCGACGCCCATGCGCGATTGCGGATACCGGCTACTTGAGCCCCAGTTACTGCGCTTGACGTTCTCGCCGAGGGCAAACTTGATGCCCGCCGGCGCCGTCGCGAATTTCATCTCTTCCGGTAGCGCTCCCCAGCGGAACTTGAGCACCTGATTCTGCCCGCCGATCGTATTGGCCGAGCCGTGCAGAATGTTGGATGTCGTCACGCCGCCGGCCAATTGGCGGTAGATGTTGATGTCGTTCGAGTCGACGAAATCGCCGACGCGCACTTCGGCGGTGATCGATTGCGTCGCTTCGTTGACGCCGCCGTCGGTGGCGATGTGCGAATGGCAATCGATGATACCGGGCGTGAGGTGCTTCCCCTTCGCATCGACGACCGTGGCCCCTTTCGGCACCGCCACATTCCGACCGACAGCTTGGATCTTGCCGGCGGCGACCACGACCGTCGCCCCTTCGAGCTTGCCTGCGGGCCCGCTCGTCCACACGGTCGCGTTCGTAAACGCGAGGAGCTTAGGTTGCATCGGCGGCGCGGCCAGGCCGAAATCGCCGAGCGGGAAATTTACAGCATACAAGGCCGCGCGATCCTTATCATCGGCCTGCACATGCGTCGGCTTTTTCTTGGCTTCGAGCACCGTGTGCTTTGCCTGGAAGGGTACGCGCTCGCCGTGCGGCAGCAGCAGGAAGCCGTCGAGCTTCATGCCGGGAGCATCTTCGCGCGTGTCGTCGCGGGCCGTCAGCACCGCCGCGCTGATCTGCACTTCCCCTTTCCAATCGAGCTCATCTCCTTTGAACGCGGCACTCCATTGAGCGCCGTCCATCGCCGTGTTTTTGAGCGTCGCTTCCTTCTTGCCGCGAAGGAGTTTGCCGGTGATCTTCTCGGCTTCTCCTTCGAGTTCGAGAGAAACGGGCTCCGTACCGCCGCCGGCTTTGGGAATGGTGAAATCCCAGCGGCCGCGCAGGTCGGCGAAGAGGTGCGGTTGAATTGCGAATCGCTTCCCTTCGACCCAGGTGTCGATCACTTTGGCCTTGGGGTTTGTGAACAAGTCGCCGTCGGCCACGACGAGCGAGGCCGCTTTGCCGACCTCCAGCGTGCCGTAGCGTTTCTCGAGTCCAAAGAGCTCTGCGGGGGTCACCGTGAGCGCTTTCAGGGCGTCGTCGGGTGGCAGCCCGCGTTCTACGGCTTTGCGAACTTGCGCCAGTAGTGAATCGGAGAGCTTGAGTCGCCGACTCGTGAGTGCAATGCGCACCCCGGCCGCGGCCAGCCGTCCAGGATTCTCCGGGGCGATATCCCAATGCATGAGCGTTTCGAGCGATACGGTCAGCGCGGCTTCGGCATTGGCGACATTCGGCGCACCAGGGAAGTTGAGCGGCACGATCACGGCCCGACCGCTAGCGCGAACGGCATCCAGCCGTTGATATTCGGTGCCGGAGCCGTGCACAATGATCGGCAAATCGAATTCGCGTCCGAGCGCATCGGCGCGGAGAAAGTAGTGCCAATCCCGCGATTGCACGACGAGCGGCAGCTTGCTTGCAAGGATCGCGTTGAGCGAGGCCAGGGCTTCGTTGGCTTCGGGTCGCGGTACATTTGTGCCGGAGCGAAATACTTCCGAGGCCCGAGCGTACCATACGGCGTCGTGCAGCGTTTGTCGCACCAGGGCGACTGCTCCCATAGGCGAGCCCGGATAGTTTTCCTCGCTCTCGGCGGCGGGCTCCAGTTGCAAGTGCAGAGCCGTTTGCGGCGCGACGACGGAATAGGTCGGGGCGTCGTCGGCGGTGGTGACGGCGGCGCTGGTTCCCTTGATAATGCCGGCGCTCGGGGCGACGATACGCAGCGTCACGCCTTGTGATCGATAACGCTTGTTGACGTCGCTCGCGGGCTTATAGTTTTCATCGAGTCGCACGTGCGGGCGGATGGAATCGTTCCAGCCGCCGACGGCGGAACGGGGTGCGGTGACCTCTTGCTCGCCGCCCGCATCGACAAAGCCCGCGTAGATCGTCCGGCCGGTCATGTCCGAAACGACCGCCGATGCGGGGACGGAGACATCCGGTCCCACGGCCGTGATGAGGCCGTCGCGCAGGACGATTGTTCCCTTTTCCACGACCTTCCCCGGCGCGAGGACGAGCTTCGCTCCGACAAGGGCGTGCGTCTGCGGCGTGTTGTCGTGCAGCCCGGCAACCGGCGCGGTGCGCGGCTCCACGCCGTGCCCCGACGCGGCAAGCAGGGCCAAGCAGCAAAGGGGACCGAGGCGGCGAAGCAAATTCGGCGGTACGTGGCGGCGAAACGAACAGGCCGTCATCGCGAGGCTCCCGAATCGAGGTGTGCGTCAGGGTGCAGGTGATTTTTTACGATAATCTACGGCCCGCGCCGCTGCCAGCAGAAGAGGCCTGTGAGCGTCGCGAGTTCGCTTCTTTTTCGGCGAATTCGGACGCAATCCGGTCCAACTGGTCGAGTCGTCGGGCATAGGACACCGCGACCGAGTTGCCTAGCTACTCGTACACGTGATTCGCTTGCGGGGCGCACAGCTGCCTGAGGGCGATCTAAGAGCGGGACCATTGCTTTCCAAAGTACGTCGCGAAACACGGCCGGCTCGTCACTTCCCGACACGTCTGTTAGATTTTGGCTGCGGCAAAGGAAGCAATGTCGGCTCTCGTTTCAATGCACTTGTGACCTATGAAGACATGCATGACGGCTGTACTTCCTTCGGTGATTTGCTTAGTGCTCACTGTCGCTCTTTTGCCGCTGTCGGTGCAGGCGGCGAATCTTGCGCCGGGCGCCGGCCGTCATGAGGTACGGCATGCCGGCAAGACGATTCCAGTATGGTATTTCGTTCCGGAAGATGCGGGTAACGACGCGCCGGTCTTGATCGTGATGCACGGCGTAAATCGCGATGCTGATCGGTATCGCGACGAGTGGATCCCGTACGCGCGCAAGTATCGCTTTCTCCTGTTGGTTCCCGAGTTTTCGAAGCAAGCGTTTCCCGGCGAAGATCGTTACAACTCAGGCAACACGCTGGACGAGCAACAACGCCCGCTACCGCGCGACCAATGGACGTTTAGCTTGATCGAACCGATTTTCGACGCGATGAAACTCGCGACGGATAATCGAAGCGAGCGCTACTTTCTCTACGGCCATTCCGCCGGCGCGCAGTTTGTGCACCGGTTTCTTTTCCACGTGCCCGAGGCTCGCGTGGTAAAGGCCGTGGCCGCGAATGCTGGCTGGTGGACTTTGCCGGATACCGCCGTGAAGTTTCCGTATGGTTTTCAGGGAGCGGCCCTCGATGGCGACGCTCTGAAAAAAGTGGTGCGGTTGCCGCTCGTCGTGCTTCTGGGCACGGCGGACATCGATGCGCAACACGTCAACTTGCGTCGCACACCGGAAGCGATGGCGCAAGGGCCTCACCGGTTCGCCCGCGGCAAATCGTTCTACGATGCGGGGAAGCGGCAAGCAAAGAAGCTCGGCGTGCCGTTGAACTGGCAGCTTGCCACGGCACCCGGCGTCGGTCATAGCAACCTGGGGATGGCCCCGTTCGCCGTGCGTTGTCTATTCGCTCCGCCTACCATTACGAGCCGTAATCCCGAACGAGTTCGAGTGCTTTTCGGCGGCGACACGAGCGGCGGCGAGAGTTATCAGGATGAGTACGCCAAAATCAGTGAGGGAAACGTCCTCACGGAAAAGGGCTATGAGTACGGCATGGCCAACCTGGATCGCTTGCTGAAGAACGTCGATTACAGCGTGATTAATCTCGAAACGCCGCTGACGGCTCGCCGCGATAGTCCGCTCAAGTCTAAAGACTATCTTCACTACAGCGACATGGTGAAGGTCCCCGCGTTATTCAATCGTTTTGGTCCGGTCGCCTTTTCACTGGCCAACAACCACACGCTAGACCATGGCATCGAGGGGCTCGACGACACGCGTGCGGCCCTCGTTGCGGCCGGCGCGGATTTGTTCGGTGCGGGGGAGAACTTGGCAGATGCGGCGCGTCCGCTGCTGCAAAAGTTTCGCGTCGGCGACAAATCGATCACGCTCGCGATCTTCGGGACGTTTGAGTATCGCCAAGACTACGACGAAGACTACCACTTTTATGCCGGCGCCGAACGAGCCGGCTGCGCGCCGGTAGATTTGGCCGCCGTGCGTGTGGCCGTTGCGAAGCTGCGACGTGAGACGCCGCAGGCGTACGTCGTGTACTTCGTGCATTGGGGAGGCAATTACGAGTGGAAGAACGATGAGCAAACCAAGACCGCGCGGGCCCTACGCGAAGCGGGCGTAGATCTGATCGTCGGTCACGGCGCACATTTGCTACAGGAAGTCGAACACGACGAACGCGGCTGGATCTTCTACAGCGTCGGTAATTTTCTGTTTAATTCGCGAGGCCGCTACGCCGCTCATAAGGCGCCGCCGTTTAGCCTGCCGCTCGTGGCGGATTTCTCGGTTCATGAAGCGCGCGTGAAGGTCGTCCTGCGCGCATATCCGATCGTGAGCGATAATCAACTCACGGGATACCAGCCGCGGTTCGTCACCGAAGAGGAATTGTCGACGATCGAGTCTCTGCTTGTTGAGAAAAGCGGTTGGGACGCCTCGGCGCGCGAAGCCGTGAAACGCGGGACCGACGAGTGCGGACCGTTTCTGGAGTTTACGACCAAGTAGTCGGCGGTCGGCTCGTGAATAAGAACCGGGCTCGTTTCGGCGCGTTTTATTTGCCGATGCAAAAGCGGCTGAAGATGCGGTCGAGAATATCGTCGGTGTAGACGGCGCCGAGTATCTGTCCGAGTTCGTCGAGGGCGAGACGGATTTCGGCCGCGATGAGTTCTTCTCCGTGACGCCCGAGGGCCTGCTCCACGGCTGCCGACAGCGCATAGGCGGCTCGTGCGAGGCTGTCGCGGCAGCGCGCGGCGGTGGTTGCGACGACTTCGCCGGGCGCCGCGTCTTGCAGATGCGCGACGATTGCGGAGATCAGCCGCTCGATTCCGGAGCCCGTCGTCGCGCTGACGTGCAAGTCGGAGGCGACTTGCACCTGAGCGGCCTCACGGTGAGGCGCCAGATCGGCTTTGGTCCAGACGATGATCTGTCGGGTGGTTGTGGCATTTCTCGGTCGCGCGGACGGCGGCTGCGCGGCATCGAGGCACAGCAGCGTCAGGGCGGCCGTGCGAGCCTGGTCGGCCGTCGCGCGTTGCGCCGCTTCGTCAATTCGATCGAGCGCCAAGTCCGCTACTCCTGCCGTGTCGACAAGCTCGATCGGCAATGTGCCGAGAGAAAGTCGTGCAGTGAGGTAGTCGCGCGTCGTGCCGGCCTGCGGCGACACTAGCGCCGCGTAGCGCCCGACCAATGTGTTGAACAGACTGCTCTTGCCGGCGTTGGGAGCTCCGACGATGGCGACTCGCGGAACCTGCACCGCTTCGCCGCGACTGCCGAGTTGCTCTCGTAGGGCTTCGACGGCGGCCGAGGCCGCGGAGAGCCGTCGCACCAGATCCTCGCGGGCGAGGAATTGAATATCTTCTTCGACGAAGTCGAGGCCGGCTTCAAGTTCGGCCGTGAGATCGAGCAGATCGCTGCGCAGCGCGCCGAGCGGCATCGCGAGTCCGCCTGCCATCTGCTTCAAGGCGGTTTGCAACTGGTCGCGATCCGCGGCGTCGATCACGCCCAGCACGGCCTCGGCTTGCGTGAGGTCGATGCGACCCGCCAAAAAAGCGCGGAGCGTGAATTCACCGGGCCGAGCAGGGCGAGCGCCTTGCCGACAGACCGCTTCCAAGATCGCGTCAATGACCGGCGCCGAACCCACGGCGTGAATCTCCGCCGTAGGCGCTCGCGTGTAGCTGCGCACGCCGGGCCAACAGTATAGATCGCAGGGTAGCGGAGTCGCGAACTGCGGTAACCGCAGCGCGACCGCGAGTCGATTTGGTTGCGACAAGTTCCGCAGTGCCGCACGTTGCCCGCCGTCGACCAGCAACTCTTCGACGCAAGCGACGGCGCACGGTCCGCTCACTCGCACAATACCGCGCATCGCGCCGCCGGGCGCGGAGGCCACGGCGGCAATCGTTTCGTCGGCGTCGAACATGACGAATCGCTAAGCCTCGCAATGCCGACCGCCGAAGGAACTAGCGCTTTTTGGAACGCTTCGTCGATTCGCCCGGCTTCTTCACTTCCACGTCGATCACCGCTTCCGAAGCCGGCGTCGCCGCCATGTTGGGCTTCGGCAACAGCATCTTTTCGCAAATGCTCCAGATGCTCCCGGTGATGAAGTAGACGCAGAGGCCGGCGGGAACCTTGAAGAACATGAAGCCCATGAACACCATCATGTACTTCATGACTTTTTGCTGCATGGCCGTCTGTTCGTCGGTCGCCGGCGGCATCATCAGTTTGTTCTGCAAGAGAAACAGGGCGATCGTAATGCACGGCAAGAGATTCAAGAACGGGCCGAGCCAACCGTCGTCCCCGGCAAAGAACGGCATCACCGGTTGCCAGTACCAAAGCATGTCGGGCGCGGAGAGGTCGGAAGCCCAGCGGATGTTTTCCGAGATTAGCGGTGCTTGCCGCAGTTCGACGTCGACCTTCAGCGAGTTGTAGAGGCCCACGAAAATCGGAATCTGGATAAAGATCGGCAGGCAGCCGGCGAACGGGCTGTAGTTGTGCTTGCGAAAGAGTTCTTGCTGCGCGCGGGCCTGATCCTCGCGTTTTCCTTTGTACTTCTCCGCGAGCTTCTTGATCTCCGGCTGGAGTTGCTGCATTTTCTGCGCGTTTTGGGCCTGCTTGCGCGTCAGCGGGTGCATGGCCATGCGGACGACGAGCGTCAGCATGATGATGGCGATGCCGTAGTTGCCCACCCAACCGTAGAACGTGTGCAACAGATAGAGCATTGGGATGGCGATCCAATCGAACCAGCCGTAGTCGATTTGCGCTCCCATTCCGTATTCGGTGAGTAAGTCCGGCACCTTCGGGCCCAGGAAGAGCTTGAACTCGTCCTTGAGCGATTCGCCCGGCTTAATCTCGACGGGGGCGCGCATGAGTTGAAAGCTGACGTCCGTTTCCTTCAGTCGATAGGCTTCTTTGGGCGACTTCCCAACTTGCAACGGCACGACGCGCGCAAACTGGCGCTCATTCGGATCAGCCTTTTGCGGAATCATGGCGGCGCAGAAGTACATCGCATCAACGCCGATATAGTTGATCGGCTTTTCCGTGAGATGCGTCGCCGATTTGTCCACGATTTGGGTACAGGTAAACACGCCGTTCGTCGCATAGCCGTTGTCGAATTGGCCGTACATCACATCGCGCATGCCTGCGCCGCCGCCGGCGATACTGATTTTCGTGTCGCGGGCATACCAAGCCCCTTCGACCGGGAGGCCCGTCGGTCCGCCGATGCGATAGGCCAGCAAGCTGGGGTTCGCAGTGGTGTTCTTCAATTCGACGCTGAGCCGAAGCGTATAGGCCTGAGCGGTGTCGGTTTTCGCGTCGGGCACGCGCTGTTCGAGCGTGTACCGCTTGATCAGTTCGACGCCGCGCTGCGGGACCGCCTTCTTGAAGGCGACGGAGTTCGGTTGTTTCGGATCAGCGGGCAAGACTTCCCACGTGGTGTCGTAAAGTTCGACGCCGTCGAGCTCCGCTTTCTCTACCGGCAACGAGTCGCCGTTCGCGTCTTGGAGCGTCGTGATAAACGACAGCGGATCGGCCTTCGTCGGCTCGGCCGGATCGCTGAACTCCGGGTGAATCAGTTGCAGAGGCGTACGCCCCAGTTCAACGTCGGATTCGCGCGTCTCGCCGGGCTTTTCGGCTGTGGCGCCGCGAAGGTATTTCAGCTTTACTTTCGTGCGCGGCTTCGTGCCGCGAACGGCCGTAGCGAAGTCGTCGAGGTTCGGCGTCGGTTGGTCGGCGATCGCCGTGATGACGTCGCCCGCTTGCAGACCGGCAGCTTCTGCAGGCGTACCGGGCCCGACGACGTTGACCTTGCAGCCGATCGGCTTGGGTTTGGGCTTTGATTTATCGGGATCGGCCGGCGGAAAGTTCTCCGCGGCCAGATAACCGAGATAACCGCCGAGCTTATTGAAATTGTCGACTTCGTGATAACGCGGATGATTGAGTTCGGCGCGCTCCACCGCGGCGCCGCGATTCGTCAACGTCACGAGCATACGAAACGGGCTGTCGTGCGACATCGAACCGAGCGTGATCCATTGCGGTTGCACGTCGGATGGGGCGGCGGCAGACGCCCCATCAGCGGGCTTCACCGCAGCTCCGGAAACTTCGCCGGCCGGTTTCGGCGCATTGCTCGCCGTACCTGAGGCCGAAGGCTTTGCCGTGCCGGAAGCCGTGGCCTTCGCCGCGCCGGCCGGATCTTTCTTGACGACCTCGACTGCCTTGGGCGGCGGCGGAGGGAAAAACTTTTGCATCAACCACTGGTGACCGAAAAGGATGGTCACCGTGAGGGCGATGAATAGTACGAAACGCTTGTCCATGAAACGGAAAACTCCTGAAGACTCGGCCCGGCGGGCGCGGTCGAACGGCTACCCGAAGTGTCGCGGCGCTACATGCCTTTACGTAGGCGATCGCCGAGAAAATTATCGAGTTCGGGCACGGCGTAGATTTTTTCGATCGTGCGATCGAGCGGATACTCGACGCGGCGGTAGACGAGGCGATCGTCTTCCAAAATGACGTAGCAAGAGCGGGAATCGCCGTCGCGCGGCTGGCCCACGGAGCCGACGTTGACCATCAGCTTCGAATCGCCCAGCTTGAATTGATTGCCCATTTCTTCCGGCCGAATGAAGCGGCCGTCTTGCGTGAAAACGCCCGGCACATGCGTATGGCCTTGGAAGCAATAGCGGTCGACTAGCGAGAAGAGCTTCTCCATCTTTTTCGGATGGTGCACGTCTTCCGGGAAGACGTATTCATTGAGAGGGTTGCGCGGCGAGCCGTGCACGAACAGAAAACCGTTGTCGCGATGGAGTCGCGGCCGTTCGCCGAGGAACTCCCAGCGCTTCGCGTTGGCTTCGGGATCGCCTGACTTTTGTTCGAGTTGATCGCGCGTCCAGAAAATCGCACGCTCGGCGCCGGAATTGAAGCCTTCGGGGTCGAAGAGTGCTCCTTGGTCGTGGTTGCCGAGGATACAGACGTCGAACTGCATCACGCGGTCGATGCATTCGCGCGGGTTCGGGCCATAGCCGATCACGTCGCCGAGGCAGAAGATTTCAGTAATCCCCTGGCTTTCGATGTCGCTAAGGACCGCCTCGAGCCCTTCGAGATTACTATGGATATCGCTGATCAGAGCCCGTTTCACGTGTCGCTCACATCCGAAGGCGTACGGCCACTACCCGACAGACGCAAGGCGAGGTAGGCTAGGCGTCGTGCAAAGACCGTTAGTTTACACTCCGCAGGGGTCGCGACCCCAGGGGTACGTCCCCGGGCGGCTTCAAGTTCCTTGCGAACTGTTGATATAACTGCAAGCAGCAGTTTAGGTTAGCGCGGTTTCCCGGTCAAGCGCAAGCGGAGCCGTGTACGGGTTGCCGCGGCCACGCGAAGTGAAGTCGGACACGCCCTTTTCCTCTTTCCGAATCTACCTCGAAGACTCTGGGCGATGCGCATTCTGGCGTTGGAAACGAGCGGGCTCGGCGGCAGCGTCGCTTTGTTCGATGACGCAACGGCGACGCTGAACAGCGTTGAATTGAAGCCGGGGCAACGAAGCGCCCAGGCGCTGGCGCCGGCGATTCAAAACGCTCTCACCGCCACTAGTTGGCTACCGACCGACGTCGAGTCGATCGCCGTCACGGTCGGCCCGGGCTCGTTTACCGGGTTGCGCATCGGCGTTACCACCGCCAAGACGTTGGCCTATGCACTCGACGCGGCGCTCATCGGCGTCAACTCGTTGGATGTGTTGGCTTGCGCCGTACCGACAGGCAGTGCGCGACTTTGGGCCGTGCTCGATGCGCACCGCGGCCAACTTTTTGCAGCATCGTATCGAACGGATTCCGACGGCTGTTGGCAGCGCGAAGACGCAACTACGGAGTGTTCGCTGCCGACTGTTGACGACTGGCTCGCACAACTTCAGCCCGGCGAAATCGTTACGGGGCCGATTCTCGCGCGACTGAAGGCGCGGTTGCCGACGGGCGTGATCGCGGCGCCGGAAGTTCTATGGCAACCGCAAGCCGCGTACGTAGCAAACGTTGGCGCTCGGCTGTTCGCGCAAGGACATCGCGACGACCTGTGGAATCTGGTCCCGTACTACGGCCGACTCTCGGCGGCGGAAGAGAAACGCGACGGCTTGCAGTAGTCGTGCAACCTAGCTGCGTTTTCTTCCTTTCGGCTTCGCGTTCTTTTCCGCGAACGGATCCCAGTCGGCGTCGCGATGACGCTCGTATTCGATTTCGTCGGCCAATCTGTCGGCGGTTGCGGGGCCGTAGAGGCGCTCGACGACGTGGAGCGTCATATCGATGCCCGCCGAAACACCTGACGAAGTAACAACGTTCCCGTCGTCGACCCAGCGGGCCTGCCGTACCCATTTTACTTGCGGGCCCGGAGCGGTCGATTGTTTCCAGTAGGCCTTGTTGGTCGTGGCGGGGCGGCCGTCGAGCAAGCCGGCCGCAGCGAGAAGCGACGCGCCGTTGCATACCGACATCGTGAGCTTCGCTTCAGCCGAACGCTTGCGCAGGAATTCGAGCGTTGCAGCATCTTTCAGGGTTTGGAATGCACCTAATCCGCCGGGCACCAAAAGCATGTCGAGCTTTGGGCAATCGTCATAGCCAAACTCCGCCACAAGTGCCGGCCCTTGGGCAGATGAGATCGAGCCCTTCTTGGCGGCCACCGTAACGACGCGAACTTTGCTCTTCAAATTCCCCCACACCTCGAGCGGCCCGCAGGCGTCAAGGATTTCGAAATCCTCGAACAGTAATAGCCCGAGGGTTTGCACTTCCGCGTCTTCGGCCGAAGCGATGGTCGGCGAGAACAAAGATATTGCAAACGTGAAGCCGACGACGAACAGCGCGGGAACGAGTAGGGAGTGCCGCAGCATGGAAGACTCGCGTTGCGTGAGGGCGTGCGTATCGGAGGCTACTACCCGCCGCGGGCGGCCGTGGTTTCAACGTGGCAAATGTTGCGACGGCCGACTAAGTGACGCTTACGTCGAAAATGTGGTAGCCCCAAGCCGGAAGGTCGAGGTAGAGCCCGCGATCGCAAAGTTCGTAGCCGTCACGCTGATACCAGGTACGGCTCATTTGATCGCGGAGCAATAGCGATTGCCCGCGAAGCGATTCATCGGCCGGTTCGACGTAGCATTGCCCCTGCGTCCGGCCGTAGTTGACTACGATCCAGGTCTTTTCATGATTTTCGTTGCGCCATTCGTAAGCGATGAAGTTTCGCCAGGTCGGGTTTTCGGCCCACGCCGCATGATGCGAGAGCAGCTTCCACCGGCCTTCGCGAAATTCGTTGCGCCGCAGGCAAGTGAGCAGCCGCCGATAGAAGTCGAGCACGAGCGGGTTCGGGAATTCTTCCGCTTTGCGCGAAAGATGAACATTCATTCGTTTGCGGCGACCGTCGAACTGTCCTTCGTGAAAAAATCGCATCCCCGGCACCGTGTAGGTAAGCACGGCGGCCGCTTCGCTCATCGAGGGTTCAAAAACCGCCGCGGCGCGCTGTTCATCGTGGTTCTCGAGGAAGCGAGCGCACTTGCGCTGAAATTCGTCGTCGGCCAAGAGGTGATCGCGCACCACTTCGGCATCGCCGGTACAAAGTCGATCGTAGTACGATTTGTCGTAGGTGTAGTCAAACCCTTGCGCTTGGAGCGTTGCTTCGAGATCCCAGTAAACCTCGGAAAGAAATAGGAAATCGGCACGCTGAGCGCGTACCGCGTCGATCGCCTCGGGCCAAAACGGCGAATCTATCGGATCGCTGCCGTCGCTTGGCTGCGAGCGATCACCCCACGTGCGCTTAAACACGTTGGGGAGCAGCAGCATGGCCATGTCGCAGCGGATACCGTCGCACATCTTGGTCATGCCAAGCAGCACATCGATCATCGCTTGCCGCAGGCCTGCATGCCGATAGTTGAGCTGCAGCGTATCACGCCAACCGGGAAAATACGGGTCGCGCCCGTGGGCGAAGATTTTATCGCCGAGACGAATATAGTTTTGCGGTTCGGATCGCAATTCTTGATCCGTGCCTTGAACCAAATATTCCGGATGTTCGTCGACCCAGGGATGATCGAGCGCCGTGTGGTTGGGTACGAAGTCGAGCATCAGCTGTATCGAGCGAGCCCGAAGGCGTTCGCGAAAACGAGCCAGCCCTTCGACGCCGCCGAAGTCGACGTGCGGCACGTAATTGCAAATGGCGAACGGCGAACCACAGACGTCGAAATCGGTGTAGTCGGGCAAGTCTTCGAGGAAGCCCGCGCGCCAGTCGGCACTGGTGCGCGACTTTTCCCGTCCGGCAGGCCCGGTTTGCCAGATGCCGAGCAACCACAGCCAATTCACGCCCTGTTGCGCCAAATCGTCGAGAAGTTCGTCGGGCACGTCATCGAGCGTCGCCCGGCGTTGCAACGTTTCACCAAGCTCGGTGAGGAGGACTCGTGTGTGGATTTGGTGAAGCGTGGGAAACATGGTGCCGTACGCAGGGTGCCGAACAAGTTGAAGCATCTCGCCAGGAAGCGCGTCCTTTACGGAAGCGCGACAATCTTCGAGTGCAGCATTCGATTATACGTGCCAATCTCTTCGGCTGCTTGTTGGCACGACGGGGAAAACTTATGATACCGGCTCGCCCGCGGAAGAGTTTGGGCTTCCCCATAACACCGCTTTTTCGCGGTTTTTCTCTTGTCATCACCCCCCGAGAATGCCGGCCATGGCCGAATATCCACTCGCGTCGCAATCTTTGTCGCTAGGGCGCTACTCGTCGGACGTCGATGCCGTGGTTCAGGCTTGGGACGCAGCCGGCAACGTCGGCAAGCTTTGGCGGCGCGACGCGTCGCTGTTCTCGGGCGCGGATGAAGCACGCTGGATGGCGTGGCTGGATATCGTCGACATCCAACTCAAAGACACGGCGCACTTGCAAAGTGCCGCGCAGGATGCGGCCGGCGGCAATGCTGGGGCGCCGTTCCATAACGTCGTCGTGCTCGGCATGGGAGGCTCCAGCTTGTGCCCGGAAGTGATGGCTCGTACTTTCGGCGAAAAGGCGGGGCATCCGCGACTGCTGGTGCTCGATTCGACCGTACCGGCACAAGTTCGAGCGTTGGATAAGAAACTTGAAACAAAGAGTTCGTTGTTCGTCGTCGCTTCGAAGTCGGGCGGAACCATTGAGCCGAACTCGTTTAAGCAATACTTCTTCGATCGGGCCGCAGAGTCGCTGGGTCTCGGCGGAGCAGGTAAGCATTTCATCACCGTGACCGACCCCGGCACGAAGATGCAGAAGATCGCCGAGGCCGATAAGTTTCGCACCATCTACTACGGTCTACCGGAAATCGGTGGGCGGTTCTCGGCACTTTCGAATTTCGGCATGATTCCCGCGGCGTCAGCCGGTATTGACGCTGTCGGCTTCCTGAAATGTGCGCACGTGATGGTGAAGGCGTGCGCCGCCGATGTCGCCGCGAAAAACAACCCCGGCGTGCTGCTCGGCATCGCGTTGGGCGTGCTGGCGAAGGCCGGTCGTGACAAGTTGACGGTGATTGCGTCTCCAGGAATATCCGGCCTCGGGGCGTGGCTCGAACAACTCATTGCAGAAAGCACCGGCAAGCATGGCAAGGGAATCGTGCCGGTCGACGGCGAACGGCTCTCGGAGCCGACGGTCTACGGCAATGATCGGGTGTTCGTTTATTCGCGCCTCTCCGAAAAGCCTGACGCATCACAGGATGCGGCGGTGGAGAAGCTGCGCGCTGCGGGCCATCCGGTAATTACTATCGACGTGCCGACGACGCTGCACCTGGGTCAAGAATTCTTCCGCTGGGAAATGGCGACCGCGGCCGCCGGGGCGGTGCTGGGCATCAATCCGTTCGACCAACCCGACGTCGAGAGCGCGAAGATCGTTGCGCGTTCGTTGATGGAAACGTATGAGCAGTCCGGTAGCTTGCCGAGCGACGAGCCGATCCTCACCGAAGGCAGCGTGCGAATCTACACCGATCCGACGAATGCCAAGGCCTTGCAAGAAGCTGCCGGCCCGGGAGCTTCGGCCGCGGCACTTGTGAAAGCGCATCTGAGCCGCATCGGAGCAGGGGACTACTTCGCCATCAACGCATACATCGAGATGATCGATGCGTACGATACGGATTTGCAGGCGATGCGAAACGGCGTGCGCAATGCCAAGCAAGTGGCGACGACCGTCGGTTACGGCCCGCGGTTTCTGCATTCGACCGGCCAACTGCACAAAGGGGGCCCGAACAACGGCGTGTTCTTACAGATTACGTCGGACGACGCAGAAGACCTGCCGATTCCCGGGCAGAAGTATACGTTCGGCGTGTTGAAGGCGGCTCAAGCTCAGGGAGATTTCGCCGTGCTGGCCGAACGCGACCGGCGCATTCTTCGTGTGCATCTCGGCGCCGATGTGGCGGCCGATCTTAAGCAATTGCGCGGCTGGGTCGAAGCAGCCTTGGCGTAACGTGGCGATCTGCGCGATCGTCGGTTCGTGTTTCTGAGTAAGTTTCGAACAAGGGCGGGTTCGGGATGAATGGAACGATTTTTGAACGAGCGCTGGAGTTTGTGAGCGACGGTATGGCCGTCGGTCTCGGCTCCGGACGAGCGGCAAATCGTTTTACCGAACTACTCGGCGAGCGCGTGCGGAACGGCCTGCGCGTACGCACTACTGCCACTTCGGAAGCAACGGCAGAATTGGCACGTCGGTCGGGACTGTCGCCGCTGCCTCTAGCGGAAGTCATGCCGCTTGATCTTACCGTTGACGGCGCGGATGAGGTCGACCCGAACCTGGACCTGATTAAGGGTTACGGCCGAGCGCTGGTTCGCGAGAAGGTCGTCGCCAGTGTTTCCAAACGACTGGTCATCGTGGTGGGAAGTGAAAAGATGACTCCTCGCTTGGGAACGCGCGGCAAGCTGCCTGTGGAAGTGGTGCCGTTTGCAGCGGCGACCGTGCTTTACCACGTCCGCCGATTGGGCTACGACGGCCGAGTGTTCGAGACTGACGGCCGACCATTCGTGAGCGACAACGGCAACTATATTCTCGACGTCGCAGTCGCCCCGATGTCTGACGTTTTGGGTTTACAGCAGAAGTTGCAAGCCATTCCCGGTGTCGTTGATACGGGGCTCTTTCTCGGAATGGCGGATACGGTGTTGGTCGGCGACGACGAAACATTTCGCATGACCCAAGAACTTCGCCGTCCGCACGGCAAGCTGTGACGCCTGAATCGCTAGGAAGTTTGCCCGCCCTCCATCCATCGTTGAGAGTCGCACTCCATGAACGGCACACTGAGCGTATTCGATACCGAAACGGCGCTGTTTGACGGCGCGGCGACGAAGTTCGTCGACGCGGCCGAACAAGCGATCACGGCGCGCGGTCGATTTACCGTCGCACTCAGCGGTGGTTCTACGCCGCGAGGTCTTTACGCGCGACTCACAGCCGAGCCGTATCGCAATCAGGTAGATTGGCAGAAGGTGGAATGGTTTTTCGGCGATGAGCGGTCCGTCGGGCCCGAAGATCCCGATTCGAACTATCGGCTGGCGCGCGAGTCGCTGTTCGACGTCTTGAACGTGGCCGACGAGCGCGTGCATCGAATCCTCGGCGAGAGCGAACGACCGGAACAGGCGGCAAACGAGTATCAAAAGGAATTGTCGAAAGTTTTCGACGTTCCGGCCGACGGCCCGCCGCCGAGCTTTGATTTGGTGCTGCTCGGTATGGGAAGTGATGGACACACCGCTTCGCTGTTTCCGTTTACTTCGGCGCTGAACGTGCGAAAACGCTGGGTCGCGGCCAACGACGTGCCGCAGCTCAACACGCGTCGCTACACCCTGACGGCGCTCGTACTCAATGCCGCGTCGTGCGTGCTGTTCTTGGTAACGGGCGTCGGCAAAGCAAAAGTCTTGCGCGACGTCTTGCACGGTCGAAACGAACCCAAACGCTTGCCCAGTCAGATGATCAAGCCGAGCGGCGGCGAACTGCTCTGGTACGTGGATCGGGCCGCCGCCAGCCAGTTGGAACAATAAGGTATAGTTGTCGATCGCCCGCCTCGGGCTTTTGTCCCCCTTTCGAATCGGCGATGGATTAGGAATGAGCGAATCTCACGTCAAGCTGGCACCGTCGATTCTCGCGGCCGATTTCACTCGCCTCGGTGAGGAGGTTGCGGAAGTTGAAAAGTTCGCCGCCGCTTCGGGGGTCGATCGGCTGCATATCGACGTTATGGACGGCATGTTCGTCCCGAACATCAGCTTCGGAATGCCGATCTTGAAATCGCTCGCAAAGGTCACGCGGCTGCCGCTCGAAACCCATCTGATGATCGAAGCGCCGGAGCGGTACCTCGAAGAGTTCGTCGCGTCGGGTGCGACGAGCTTGCTAGTGCATGCAGAAGGTGCTCGCCATTTGCATCGCACGGTTCAGCGAATTAAGTCGCTCGGCGTGAAGGCCGGCGTCGTGCTCAATCCCGCAACGTCGCTGAATGTGCTGGAAGAGATCCTTGGCGATGTCGATATCGTGCTACTTATGACGGTGAACCCCGGCTTCGGCGGTCAGAAGTTCATTCGCTCGATGCTGCCGAAAATCCAGCGGCTGCGGATGATGATCCACGAAACGAATTTGGGCTGCGAGCTCGAGGTCGACGGCGGCGTTGATCCGCAAACGGCCGCCGATTGCGTTTCAGCGGGAGCCGACGTGCTCGTGGCGGGTTCGGCCGTATTCGGCACGCACGACGGTATTGAGAAAGCGCTGGGGCGTTTGGCCGCGGCAATCAAGCATTAGCAGCCATCGCGGTAAGTGAACTACTCGCTCCAGCCGCGGCGATTTTGCTTCTTGTTACTATCGCGCTTCTTGCTGTCGAGTCGGCGTTGCTTCGAGGCCTTGCTCGGCTTCGTGGGGCGTCGCTTCTTGGGGGCCTTGGCCACCGCCAGCAGCATCTCGCGAACCTTTTCGTAGCAATCTTCAATATTGCTAGGCTGGTCGCGGTGCCGCTCGCTCGTCATCACGAGTTCGCCGTCGTTGGTCAATCGCGAAGCGTACTGCGTCAAGAACCGAGCTCGCACGCCTTCCGGCAAGCTGGGGCTCGTGGTCGGGTTCCAGCGCATCACTGCCTTGGAGTTCACCTTGTTCACATTTTGCCCGCCCGGACCGGAGCTGCGCGCATACGTGAACGTGAATTCCTCCAGCGGAATTTGAATGTGCGGAGCGACGTCGAGCATGGAAATCGGCTTTGCGAGGTCTTTAGCGGCCCCGGCGCGCGGCGGCCGGGCGATTGCTATAGTATACGAACGGTCGTCGGAAGACGATGTAAGTGAGCAAATGGTTCGCGGAGCGGAAGATGCGAAACAGTTCGAATCGGCGGTGCGCGTCGTCATTCACGGCGGCAATACTGTGCCTAGTTGCGGGCGTCGAGTTGCATATCGCGTTTTCCCAAGACACCGCGACTGCCGCGACGGATACGCCGCCTCCGGATCTCTCTGTGCGAACCAAGGGAAGCGATTGGGAAGGTTTTCTCGGCCCGACCGGCGACGGCAAGTCGCAAGAACGCGGGCTGATCTCCCCTTGGCCGGCATCCGGGCCACGGCTCGTATGGCAACAACGCGTCGGCACCGGTTACGGCATGCCGGCGATCAGTCGTGGGCGGCTGTTTCAATTCGATCGCCACGGAGACATGGCTCGTCTGACTTGCCAAAACGCCGCGACCATGGCGGAACTGTGGAGGTTTGAATATCCGACAGCCTACGAAGACCTCTACGGCTACGACAACGGCCCGCGCTGCATGCCGGTCGTCGACGGCGATCGTGTCTACATTTACGGCGCCGAAGGAATGCTGCACTGTGTTCGTGCCGTCGACGGCAAGCTCGTGTGGAAGGTTGATACTGGCCGCGAGTTCGGCGTTATCACGAATTTTTTCGGCGTCGGCAGCACGCCGGTGGTCGAAGGGGACTTGCTGCTGGTTCATGTCGGCGGCAGCCCGCCGGAAAGCCGTTTAGTTCCCCCCGGCGCGCTCGACTTAGTAAAGCCCAACGGCACGGCAATCGTGGCGTTCGACAAACGCACAGGTCAGGTCCGATATCGCGTCGGCGATGATTTAGCAAGTTATGCGGTGCCGCGCGTCACGACGATCGGCGGCCGTCGCTGGTGTTTCCAGTTCGCGCGTTCGGGGCTGTTCGCGTTTGATCCGACCACCGGCAAGCAAGATTTTCAGTTCCCCTGGCGTGCTCCTATTCTGGAAAGCGTCAACGCGTCCAATGCCGTGACGGCCGGCGACCTGGTATTCATCTCAGAAACGTACGGTCCCGGCAGTGCGCTGCTGAAAGTGCGGCCTGGCGGTTACGACGTCGTCTGGAGCGACGAGCAAAGCCGTCGCGACAAACGGATGCAAACCCATTGGAACACCGCCGTTGAGATCAACGGCTTCCTCTACGGCTCGAGCGGTCGCCATTCCAATAATGCGGAACTCCGTTGCGTGTCGTTGGCGACCGGCGAAGTGAAATGGTCGGAACCGGATCTCTCGCGGGCTTCGCTGACCTACGTCGACGGGCACTTTGTATGTCTTACCGAATACGGCGAATTGCTGCTGCTGAAGGTGAACCCGGAGAAGTTCGATGTCGTGTCCCGTTTCACGCCCGTGCGGCCGGAAGGGGGCGAAGATCCGTCGGGCCTCGGTCCCGTCAGACTCTTGGCTTACCCGGCCTGGGCGGCGCCCACGATCGCTCACGGCCTGATGTATGTGCGCGGCAAAGATCGCTTGGTGTGCTACGAGATTATTCCGGAGTAGCGCAGCCAACCTCAGCTGTATTGCTAGTCGTAGTCGCGGCCAAGCACTTCGTCGCGCGCGGCGAGCACGTGATCGATGATCGATCGCATTCGGTCTTCTTCCGTAAACGGCGAGAGGACGTACGACTTCAAAGCGGCGATCGGAATGCCGTGATCCGTGTGGCGATAGCAGTCGGTCATTGAAATTACGACGCCGCCGCCGGCCAGCGCCTCGGCATTTACGCGCTCAAATACGCGGCGATTGAGCCGATTGTATTCCTCAACCTTGGTTTGGAAGCTCGGGTCCGATCGTTCGCGATCTTTCACGGTAAATGTGTCGACCCCCGGCGGATACACGCGAAAGAGCGTCACGGGCCCGACGTTGTCGCCGTTGAGCACCGTGAGGTCCGGGTGTGCTTCTAGCCCCTCACGCAATACTTCCGCCATTTCGACGATGTGGCCCAAAAGCGTTTGGAAACCTTCGCGGCCCAGCATGAGCATCGTCGCCAAGGCTGCCATGGGGCCGGTGCCGCTACGGCTGGTTTCCAGCGTGTACATGCCGGGATGATGCGTGCCCGATTGATAGAGATACGGCATCGAATCGCGGTCGCGAGCGATCGTGCCGAAGTCGGCCGCTTCCCGCACAAGAAAGAGCGACGAAATGTACGGCGCGTAGCCGGTCTTGTGGAAGTCGATGCCGATTGAATCGGCCAGACGTAGGTGCTGCAAGCGGTTGTGAGCCAGCGCCAGAGCTCGCACCGTGCGGCCACGGAAGCCGAGCAGATTAGCGGTGAAGTCGTAATCGTTGAACACGCTCCAAGCCCAGCCGATGACGGCGTCGGCATGGATGTGCGGCGTGTAGTCGAGCTCGAACTCGCGGACGAGATTATCGCGCAGCGTGCGTACGGCCCGGAGGTCGTCGATTCCAAAAGCATCGGTCGAGCCCATCGTGGCTACGATCGCAGCAATACGCTTTCCCTCGCCCAGCGCTTGGCGTGCAGCCGCGGCAAGAGCGTCGATCTTCAGGGAGTTGTCGAGATGCGTTGATACGCGCACGACGGACTCTTGTCCGATGCCGAGCCAGCCGGCCGCATTGAGCACGGCATAGTGGCAATGTTCCGAAGCGAGCACAACCACCGGCTCGCGCACGCCGCGCCGCATCGCACCGGGCACCGCCTTTTCCAAGCCGATCTTCATTCCGTACAGCAAGCAGCCCGTGCCGCCGAACGTGAACACGCCACCCGATCGGGCCGGATCGTAGCCGACCAAGGCCGACGCCATGGACGAAGCTTTGACTTCCGCTTCGGAAAACCCTCGCCCGCTTTCGTCGCTGCATAGGTTTGGGTTGTACGTCGAAGCCAGCAGCACGCCGATGATTCCGGCGATCGACGGATGCGTGATGACGTTGACTTGGCTTTGCGGATGCCCCCACAAAAACATTCCTTGCAATTGTGCGACCAGCTGCGGCACCGTGGCTTCCAAGCTCCGGCCTTCGGGCGCCAGCCGCGCGGCGACGGCTTCGGCATAGTCGGGCTCGCGCGGAGCGCCAAGCATCGGCATCTGCGACTTGAGCGCGTCGACCTGATCTAAGGCACGCAAAATGGTGAAGACGAAATACGCGTCATGCACCGGATCGGATACCGGCTGCGGAAACTGACGTCGGAGGTCTTCGAGCAGTTGTCGGTAACGCGGAGACATGGGGCGTGCGGACTCCACGAAGTAGGTCAACTTGCCAAACGTCGCTGGCGAAATTGGTCGAGCGTGACTGCGGCGATGATGATCGTGCCGATGACGATGTCTTGAATCGAGTTGGAAATGCCGAGAATATTACAGCCGGAAGCGATCACGACCATGATCGCCGCGCCGGCGATTGTGCCGAGAATACTCCCGCGACCGCCGCTGAGGCTGCCGCCGCCGATGACCACCGCTGCAATAATCTTAAGTTCCAGCCCGACGCCGCCGGTGGGGTCGCCGCTCGTGAGTCGCGTGAACTGCAGGATACCCGCCGCGCCGACGAAGAGTCCGGCCAACGTGTAGACGCCGATCTTGACCAAACGAACGTTGATGCCGCAGAGTCGCGCCGTCGCTTCGTTCGAGCCGACCGCAAAAATGTAGCGACCGAAGATCGTGTACTTCAGCATGGCCGCCATCAGCACGGCCACTGCGGCGACAATCCAGACACTCGTCGAAAAGTTCGGCAACAGGGGATAGATCAGCCATTGCGGCTTCACGGGCGAAAACGTGAGATTCGGCAGCCACTCGGGCACCTGCGCGAAGGCCGGCTGCACGGTCGTTTCATTGGCAATGAGCTTGGCCACGCCTTGGTAGATGGTCATCGTGCCGAGCGTGATGATAAACGGCACTACGCCGAGCAAGCTGGTGAGCGTACCGTTGATGAGACCGGTGAGCGCGCCGACGCCGAGTGCTGCAACGAGACCGACGGCTACGCCGTAATCGTTCTTCAGGCACCAAGCGAGCGTCGTCGATGCGAGAGCTAAAGCGGTACCCGCGGCTAAATCGATGCCGCCGGCGATAATGATGATCGTCATGCCGAGCGCCGCCATGGCGACGACGACGGTCTGCTCGCTGATATTGCGAATGTTATTGACGCTTAGGAATGCTGCGCGGTCGCCTCGCTGATACTTGTCGGCGATGCCGAAGGCGATGAGCACGACGACCAACGCCAATAATGGTCCCAACGCGGTGAGGATTGCCTGCAGGCGTCGTCGTCCGGAGGTGTGTGCCGAGTTCGGCGTCGCAGCTTCGCTCATCGATTATTCTTCCGCTTGGATGGCCGCGGCCATGATGGATTCTTCGGTCCACGCCGCGGTCGGCCGGACGTCGCGTACGCGTCCGCGCGACATTACGGCGATGCGATCGCACATTGCCAATAATTCCGGCAGGTACGAACTAACGAAAATGATCGCTTTGCCTTCGGCCGCGAGCTCGCCCATCAGCCGATAGATTTCCGATTTCGTGCCGACGTCGATGCCGCGCGTCGGTTCGTCGAGGAGCAATACCTCGGCCTCTTGATGAAGTACGCGAGCGATCGCCACCTTCTGCTGATTGCCGCCGGAGAGTTCGCTAATGGTTTGCCCCGGCCCGGCCGCCTTCACTTGCAAACGCTGCATCCAATGCTTTGCCGCCGCGCGACGGCGCCCGAGGTGTAGCATGCCGAAGCGTGCGTACGGCTGCAGCCTGCTCAGCGTCAGATTGTCTTCGATCGATTGCGTTTGCGCGAGCCCCTCGGCTTTGCGATCTTCCGACACCAGCCCCAGGCCGGCGAGCAATCGAGCCCGCGGCGTGGCGGCCAAGCGATTGTGCGCGATGCGGACCTCTCCCGAGCGCACCGGATCGAGCGCCGCGAGGCAACGCAAGAATTCGGTCCGCCCGGCGCCGACGAGGCCCGACACGCCGAGGATCTCGCCGCGGCGCAACGTCAGGTCGATGCCCGTAGGAATCCGTCGCCCGGAAAGGTTTGCGATCTCCAGCAGCGTCTTTCCCGGCAGGTGCGGGATTTGGGGAAAGAGCTCTTCGACGCTTCGTCCCACCATCAGCGCCACTATTTGTGGTTCTGAAACATCCGATAAGCGGCCCGTGCCGACCGTGGAGCCGTCGCGCAACACCGTGTAGCGATCGGCCACGGCCCGTACTTCTTCTAGGAAGTGGCTGATGTAGATCACGCCGATACCCGACTGCTTCATGCCGGCGATGATTTGAAACAGTCGGCGTGCGTCATGTTGCGTCAGCGAGCTGGTCGGCTCGTCGAACACGACGACGCGCGCCTCTTGTACCAGGGCACGAGCGATCTCGACGACTTGCTTTAGGGCATTGGAAAGCGTGCGAACCGGTTTATCGAGAGGCAGATCGGCGTGGCCCAGACGCGTGAGTGCGTCGCGAACCAACTTCCGCTCTTCGCCTGCCAAGAGCCGGCCGAACCTGTGTCGGTCTTGCCCGAGCATGACGTTGTCGACCACACTCAGGTCGGGCGCCAAAGTGAGTTCTTGGTAGATCATCGCCACGCCGGCTTGTCGCGCTTCGTGCGGTGAGTCGGGCAGAAACGGCCGGCCGGCAAACAAGATCGTGCCGGAATCGGGCGCATGCGCGCCTGCCAGCACTTTCATCAGCGTGCTTTTACCGGCGCCGTTTTCGCCGATGAGCGCCATACATTCGCCGGCGCGCACTTCGAGCGATACGTTGCAGAGCGCTTGCGTCGCGCCGAAGCGTTTTGCGATGTCTTGCATCGCCAAGAGAGGTGAAGCATCCGACATCAGCGATCCCGCCTACTCTTCGAGTTGCGGCGGGTATAACAGTTTCTTAATTTCAGGCGTATTCATGTTGGCAGGCGTCGCAACATACTCGCCGGTAGAAATCCGTTTCTCAACCTTCTCGCCGCGCAAGTGTCGCACCATCGTCTTCACGGCTAAGTAGCCCATCGTGTCCGGGTCTTGCAGCACGATGCCCTGCATCTTGTCTTGCGTCATGGCATCGATCAGCGCCGGGCTCGGATCGAAGCCGACGAACTTTACTTTGCCGTCGAGTTGTGCACCCTTCAGCGCGCCTAGCATGCCGACGCCGTTGGGCTCCGCGACCACGAACACGCCGTTCACCTGATCGCGGAACGAAAGCAACAGACGCTGTGAGACGTCCAGCGAAGTATCTCGCGTTGTGCCGGAGTATTGGTTATCGGACAGTACTTTGATTTCCGGATAGTCTTTCAGGGCCGCGAGAAAGCCGTCTTCGCGGAGCTGCGTACTTTCGCTGCCGACGTTATAACGCAGCAGAATCACGTTTCCCTTCTTCCCCATGGCTTCGGCGAGGCATTGTCCTCCGAGGCGTCCCCCTTTCTCGTTGTCGGTCGCCACGTAGCTCGCGATGCTTTCCGGATCATCGAGGCCGGAATCGAAGATTACCGTCGGAATGCCGGCCGCCTTCGCTTGCCGCACGGGACGAACGAGCGAGTCTTTGCTGATCGGAGCAAGGCAGATGCCGTCGATGCCGCCGTTCATGAAGTCTTGGACGATGTTGATCTGGGCTTCCCGGCTGTTTTCATTCACCGGGCCCTTCCAGATGATCTCCACGTCGAATTCTTTCGCGGCGCGGGCGGCGCCGTGATGCACCGACTTCCAAAACTCGTGCGTCGTTCCTTTGGGAATAACGGCAATGCGGAGCTTTTTGTTGCCCGACGGAGGCGCGTCGGCGACGGGATCACCGCAACCTGCGAGCAATAAGGCGAAGCAAACGGGCGCAAGCAGACGTAGCGTCAAGGGACGCAGGGCGAGCGAGCAGAGTGTCACGATGCCGACTCCGCGATGAGTAGTTGGGCGTACCTGCGGCGGAACAATTCGCGAACCGGCAGTGTAACTCGGCCGAGCGCGGCATGCGAATCCTGGCTCGACCGATTACCGCGAATTTCCGGCGACGGCCTTAGTGGCGATCGCGTCCGCCGCGTCCGCGTCCGCCGCCACGATGACCGCCTCGGTGGCCGCCTTGCGGATTCGGGTTGCGCGCCCGCGATTCCATATTGGCATTGATCACGTGCCCGACCGCTTCATCCCACGTGGGAATTCCCTTGTGGATCTGATGAAACTCTTCGCCGCCGTCATGTTCGTCTTCGTGATGCTCTTCCGAATGCTCGATGTGATCGTCGGAGTCATGAATGATCCGACGGTCGCGATCCGGCTGCGGCGAATCCTCATCGTGATGATCGGCATCGTCATGGAAATCATCTTCCATTTCGGACGACCGCGTACCGGACGGAGCGCCGGAGGAACCTTCAGGGCTGCGGGGGCCGTCGCTCGGACGACTTCCTTCGCGACCACGACCACCGCGACGACGGCGACGTCGACGGCGCGGCCGGCTCCCGTCTTCGCCTCCGCCATCACGTTCGCCACGATCCCCTTCGACACCTTCTACCGGCTCTGCGCTCGCATCGTGAAGAGCCGCGGCATCGGTTTCCGAATGATGGTCGGCATCGAAGTCGCCGTGATCATCGACTTCCACGAACTCCGAATCACCTTCGTTTGCAGTGTCGCGACGCGCCTCCGGCGGGCGGCCGGAGTTCGATCGAGCGGGATCGCGCGGAGCGCGATCGCCTTGCGGACGCTCGCCGTCGCCGGTACGACCGCGACCACGGCCGCGGCCTCCGCGCCGACGACGTCGGCGACGTTGTTGCTCTTCTTCCGTACCGCGATTGCCTTCGGAGCCCGCGGGGCGATCCCCGGACGGTTCGTTGCCGGCCGGATCACGTTCGCGTTGCAGAACGTCTTGTTCTTCTTGGAGCGCGTCGCCGAAGTCGTCGAATTCGCGTCCGCGCGAGCCGATGGCGGGACCCGGCTCACGAGCGGGTTCTTGGATATCGGCAACGCGAGGTTCATGACGCGGCGGACGTGCCGGAGGCGCAGCTTCAGGGCGAGGAAGCGGATCGGCGCGGAACGCGGATTCACGCCGCGGACGATCTTCGACGGGGCGGGCCGCCGGGGCCGGCGGGACAACTGGTACTGCGGCGGCTTGCGCCGCTTCGGCACGGGCACGCTTGGCGCCGCCGATGCCGAGCCACGATGTCAGTTCGTCCCAGCCGCTACGTTTCGCAGGTTCGACAGGGGGAGCGGCGGTAGTCGGCGGTAGTGGGGCAGGGGCCGTTGTGGCGGCCGGCGGCGTCGGGCGCTTAGGCAGCGGCTTGGCATCCGCTCCCAGTTCCTGAGCCAATGTGTCCCAACGGCTCGTCTTCTTTTCCTGGTCAGTCATCAAAATATTCCGTTGTTTTGGGCTCGATTACGGGTCGCACCGGCGGAGGATTCCCGCGGCGACGCTGCGCTAGTCGAGAAAAACGGATTATAGAGCTATCGCCGGCCGCTGTGAAGTCGTGACGGCGCAGGGATTTGCGGCTTACCAGCCGACCGAACCGTCAAAGTCGAGATGCCGAGATTCGGTCCCTACACCTAGAATTGCGTTGCCGACCGATCGACCGCCCTTGGTGTATTAAGCGAGGAGATGGCCATGACGCATCGCCATGCCGACCCGACCCGTGGTGCCGCGCCGACGGCTTTGCCCGAGTTAGGCGGCTTTGTCGACGATGTCGAGGTCCGCGGCCACATCATCGACAGCCTGATCCTGCCGAAGATTCTCGACATCATTACACAGTCGGGCGGCACGTTTCGCATCAAGAAAATTACGATTGGCCAGGCACGCGTCGACCCGAGTTTCGCACTGATCGAAGTTCGCGCGGAGACCGAAACGCGCCTGCAGGAGATATTGGCGGCCATCGGCGACCATGGTGCCGTGCCGACCGACTTGCAAGATTGCACCCTGGTCGAGGCCGATATCGACGGGGCGTTCCCGGAAGGGTTCTACAGCACGACGAATCAACGGACCGAAGTTCGTCGCGGCGGCCACTGGTATGAGGTGGCGTTGCAAGAGATGGACTGCGGCGTCGTGATCGATCCGTCGACGAACGAGGCCCGCTGCATCGCGATGACCGAGGTGCGCCGCGGCGACCAACTTGTCTGCGGGCATGCGGGCGTACGCGTCATCCCGCCGGAGCGTTCGGCCGATCGCCACGGGTTCGAATTCATGAACTCGGCCGTATCGACGGAGAAGCCGAAGGGGACGGCGATTCGCGAGATCGCTCGCGAGCTCGTGCGCACGCGCACCGGCGGCGGCAAGACGCTCATTGTCGGCGGCCCGGCCATCGTGCATACCGGCAGCGGCGAGCACTTGTGTCGGCTCATTCGAGCCGGCTACATCGACAAGCTCTTTGCCGGTAACGCGCTCGCGACGCACGATATCGAGCAATCACTCTTTGGGACCAGTCTAGGCGTGCGGCTTGAGGAAGGAATTTCCGTCGAAGCGGGGCACGAACATCACCTGCGCTCGATTAATCGTATTCGTCGATTAGGCGGGATTCGCAAGGCCGTGGAGCAAGGGGTGCTCAAGTCCGGGATCATGTACGAATGCGTCCGACACAACGTCGACTTTCTCTTGGCGGGAAGCATTCGCGACGACGGGCCGCTCCCTGACGTAATCACGGATGCGTTGGTAGCGCAGCAAGAAATGCGCAGCCGCATTCGCGACGTAACGTTCTGCCTGATGATCGCTACAACGCTGCATTCCGTGGCCGTCGGCAATCTCTTGCCGGCTTGGGTCAAGGTGGTGTGCGTGGATATCAACCCTTCGACGGTGATCAAGCTCAACGATCGCGGTTCGTTTCAGACGGTGGGGCTCGTGACCGACGTCGAGCCTTTTTTGCGGGCATTGGTGCAAGACGTGGAAGAACTGGCGGCGGAACGGCGCGGGACCTAATCCACTATGACGCAGCCTTGGATCATGATGTGTCCGCCCGACTTCTACGGGATTGAATACGAGATCAATCCGTGGATGAGTCGTAGTCGCAGTAGCGATGCTCACGCGGCGAGACGCCAATGGGAGAACTTGCGCGCCGCGCTCGAAGCGGCCGGGGCGCGCATTTCACTTTTGGATCCGGCGCCGGGACTGCCCGACTTGGTGTTCACGGCCAATGCGGCGCTGATCTACAAGCAGACGGCCGTGCTCTCGCACTTTCGGCACGTTGAGCGGCAGGGGGAAGAGCCTTTGGATGCGGCTTGGCTCACCGCCAACGGATTCGAAGTGACGCGATTGCCCGAAGACATTTTCTTCGAAGGGGCGGGGGATGCATTGTTCTGCGGCGATACGCTGTTCGCAGGCTACCGTATTCGCAGCCATGCCCGAGGGCATCAACTCGTGGGGGAATCGCTCGGCGTGCGGGTGATCCCTGTCGAGCTCACGGACGACTACCACTACCATTTGGATACGTGCTTCTGCCCGCTCGCCGACGATACGGCCATTTACTACCCGGGCGCGTTCGATGCGTATGGATTGCAGGTGCTGCAGTCGTATATTCGCTTACTGATTCCGGTCGAGCGCGAGGAAGCAAGGCGGTTCGCGTGCAACGCCGTCGTGGTCGGTCGGACCGTCGTCACAAATACCGGCTGCCCGAAGTTGCATGACGATCTTCGTCGCCACGGCTTCGCCACGGTGGAGACCGAACTCGACGAATTCGTAAAAGCCGGCGGCAGCGCGAAGTGCCTCACTCTGCGGCTCGACGGCGAAGAGGCGGCCGCTTGGAAGCGGGCCGCCTCTTGATCGAGCATTCGGAGTTTCCGAGCCTGCCGGCTTACTGTTGCAGCATGATGTTGCCGTTGTCGGCCACGTTGAACAGCGGGCGGTAGGGGGTGTTGTGAATCCCTTCCTTCATGCGGCCGAAGTAGAGTACGAAGTTCATCGCTAGGTTCCACGATTCGTCGGCGGTGCCGCCGTTGTTCTGGCCGTTGTCGGGCAGGATGTAGTTGAAGCCGCCGACAAGGTCGCTACGGTTCGACAACGGTACGCGGAAATCGGTACCGAAGATCGCGAGGCTTTGGTCGGTAAAGCCGCCCCAAAGCCGGCCTTGGCCGCCGTATTTCGTCGTGTAGCGGTAGAACATGCTGTACATATCCGTCGGCACGAGCGGTGCATTGACGACGTTGATGTTGAAGATCGTGGCGGTCAGCGAATCGTTCTTCACGCCGAAGGTACCCATGAAGCCGAACTCATGGCCTCGGCCGTTGAGAAAGCTGACTTCCGTACGAAGCACGGCCAGGCTTTGCTTGGTGTAGAAGTTGTCGGTGAGCCAGTCGTAGACCACGCCCCCTTGGAGGCCACAGCCGCGATACGCCCGATGGAAAACGCCGGCCGTGACGAACACTTGCTCGCGAGCCGACGAATTGAACACCGTTCCGGAGAGATCGCTTTGCGTCCAACGAGCACCGACTTGATAACCGAGTCCGCAGCGCGGAAACGGAATTAACGCGCCGGCAAGATTGAAGCCTTCGTTGAAGCCGAAGTTGCCGTTCACGCCGAGATCGAGCGGACCTTTAAATGCCTGCGTGCCGGCGAAAACCGAAGCTTCGCTAAACAGGAAGCCGAGGCAATTGTGCAAGCAGCGTGCAACTTGTCCGCAACCGATGCGGTGGCCGCCGTAAAGGCCGCACTCGCCACAACGACTCGGATCGGCCCAGGGATCGGGTTGGCAAACGCCGTCGGCACAACCGCCGCCGACGCATGACGAGCACCCCATCGAACCGCCGTTTTCGAATTCCATTCCCGGATCGAGATGGATTTCTCCGTCGTGCATCGACTGGCCGTCTTGATGGAAGCCGTCGCCGTCTTGATAGATCGTTTCGCCTTCTTGGATGTCGCTGCCGAGCATGCGCGACGAGGGATCTTGCATTCGGGAACTGCCGCCGCCCAGGTTTGTGTCCGGCACGGGGATGACTTCCCCTGGCGTGCCGCGGGGAGCAGCAAGCTTCGGTTGCGTTCCGCCGACGGGACCTCGTTCGGTGATTTGCGGTTGGCCGACGACCTTCTCTCCTTCGGCAAGGCGAATGTTGTATTCGGCGAGGAACTGATGATCGGGCCGGGTTGGCACGCCCTGCGGCCGCGCACCTTGGGAGGTTGTGAAATAGGCGCGGGAATCCTGATCGTGCGACACGACGCGGGAGCCGCCGCTCGCGGTCGCGGGAATACGCTGAGTGCGGGCCGTAAACTCCGCCGACCGCGGCGTAGCGGTGGAGTTGGTACGACGTTGCCAACTCGGCGTTACGTCGTTCCACGCGGCCCGACGCACGGCATCAGCGTGCATCGGTGCGGTCGACGCGGCTGCGCTCGAAGCCGACGACGAAGCCGTGGCTCCGCGATCCGGCGACCAGCCGCCGGACTGGGCCGATACTTCATGCGACCAAAGGGAGATGCTCATAGCGAGCGAAAAGCAAACGACGTTGCGAACGTGGGGGGCGTTCATCGTGAAATTCCTCATTCGGCAGAGCGTGACGGCGTGGGGGGAAATCGCCGGCATGATCCGTTGCCCCGTATTATCGAACCGTCCCTACCGGAACTTTCATCGAAATCGGAAAAGTTCGCTTTATCGGAAATGTCGCCGCAAAGTTCGCAGTATGAAGCACGTTGTTGGGTCACAGCTTGCAAATTCGACGAAGATGCAGTGCCGGCGGCGGGTCGGCGTCAAATTGGGTGATTCTGGATTAAGGTTCGGGTTGTGAGGGCCGAACTACTTGTAAGGGATATTCCAAGCATAGGGGTCGTATTAGGCACACTTGCCGACGGCCTACTGCGAGGACGTTGCTTTCGACCACCGACGTCGAAGCGCGGACATCCGGGAATCGAGTAGTTATGGGGGCCAGCAGATGGCGGTAAATCAAGAAGCGAACTGCCCGAACGAGAGTTCGCGATCCGGCGACGATCGGAAGGCACACCCGCGCAACGCACGGTGTCCGCAATTGCGCCGCGCTTGCTGTTTGTTGGTCGCCGCATTGGGTTACGCCATGTTCTCCCCCGCCGAAGCTTCGGCGCAGTATGTCGTCAATGTTGCAGCCGACGACGGTACGGGCGGTACGGCCAATACGCTTAGCTGGGCGATTCTTCAGGCCAACGCCGTTCCCAACACCATCGATATTCAAACCAACGTTTCGCTGAGCGGATCGCTGCCCGAATTTCGACCGGGCACGCCGATCACGGTCGACGGCAACGGCTTCACCGTCGACGGCAACAACAACCAAATCTTCTGGGTCGCCACCGGCACCGTGAACTTTACCGACCTCACGGTGACCGACGGCCGCGCGCAAGGCAATGCCGGCGGCAACGGTAACGGCGGCGGCGGCGGCGGTCTCGGCGGCGGCGGTGGTTTGTACATCGATCCGGGCGCCAACGCGTCGATTCAAAACGTCACCTTCACGAATAACCAAGCCATCGGCGGTGCCGGCGGTACGGGCGACGGCGTGAGTGCCAACGGCGGTGCCGGCGGCGGCTTCAACGGCAACGGCAATCCGGCGAACACCGGCGGTGGCGGCGGCGGCAGCAACGGTACCGGCAGCGGCGGCGGCGCGGCGGGTGCCACGGGCAATGGCGGCGACAGCGGCTACGGCGGCGGCGGCGGCGGTGCGGGCAGCACGGGAACAACCGGTGGTACCGGCAACGGCGGCGGCGCGGGCGGTGCGCCAGGAGTCGGCGGCGGCGGCGGTCTCGCACTCGGCGGTGCCGTATTTGTCGGCAACGGCTCGACCCTCACCATTTTCAACACCACAAACATCAACAACACGAATAGCGCGACGGGCGGCACCGCTGGAACAGGGTCGTCGTCCAACGGCGCCGCAGGCAACGGTAACGGCGGCGGGCTTTACGTCGGCATCGGCGGCAATGCCAACTTCGATGCTTCGGCCGGCAGCATCACCATCTCGGGCAACATCTTTTCGAACGGTCAGATCAACGTCACCAACGGCGGCGGCAACGTCGTCAACTTCATCGGCGGCACCACGATCAACAGCGGACTTTCGACCGGCACCGCGATCGCCGCCGGCGGTATTCTCAACGGCACCACCGACAGTCTGAATAGCACCATCGCCAACAGCGGCATTCTCCGCTTTACGCAATCGGCCAACGGCACATTCATCGGCAACGTCACCGGCACGGGCACCATCGAACTCGCCGGCACCGGCAAGATCGTTTACGCCAATGCGTATGCGGGAACGACCAACGTCAACAACGGCACGCTCGAAGGCACCACGGCCGTGCTCACCGGCACCACGAACGTCGCGGCGCCCGGCAGTTTGCTCATCAACCAAAATGCCAACGGCACCTTCACCGGCACGATTACCGGCAACGGCGTCGTACAGAAAACCGGCTCCGGCATTGTGACGATGGGCAACCAAACCTACACCGGTACGACCAACATCGATCAAGGCGCATTCATCGTCAACGGCACCAACGCCAGCGCTAACGTCAATGTCGCATCCGGCGCCGCGCTGAGCGGTAACACCGTGCTCACGACGGGCAACCTCACCAACAACGGTTTGCTCGCTCCGGGCAGCGCCGGCATCGGCACGACGAGCGTCGGCGGCAACTACTCGTCGACCGGTACCTCGACGACCCAAATTGAAATCATTCCGGCGACCAACCCGACCACTCCCGGCGTCAGCAACGACCGAATCGCCGTCACCGGCACGGCCAACGTCGGCGGCGCGGTGCAAGTCGTCGGCAACGGCAGCTCGACCTACACCTCGGGTACGACGTATACGTTCTTGCAATCCACGGGCGCACGCTCCGGCAATTACAGTTCCATCTCCGACGACCTGGACTTCTTCAACGCCACTCTGGTTTACGGCGGCAACAGCGTCGGCTTCACGTTGAATCGCGATATCTCCGGCTTCGCGGGTGCTGCCACCACGCCCAATCAGCAAGCCGTCGCTAACTACATCATCGCCACCAGCCCCGGCGCTACCGGCGACTACAACACGGTGCTCGATAACCTGTCGTCGCTTTCCACTGCGCAGCTCGGTCCCGCCTTCGATCAACTCGACGGCAGCGTCTACGCCACGATGGGAGCCGTCGGCGTTCAAAATGCCACCTCCATGATCATGAGCCTGCGCCGCCTCACCGGCAGCGACACGCTGGGCCAACCGGCCGTGGGCGGCACCGCCCCGCTCGTGCACGGCGGTTCCGACGACGGACTGAATATGCGGCTCGTGAGCATGCGCGGCGAAGACGGCGTCTCGCTCACGCCGGTCATTCGCTTTGAAGATCGTCCGCGTCGCCCCTGGAACGGCTTCAGCGTCGGCTACGGTACCTGGAACAACGGCATCGCCAACAACGGCAGCTATGGCGCGGGGGGCTCGCTCACTTCGATCTTCCGCGACCTTTACACCGGCATCCGTCTCGGTACGTTCGCCGGCTACAACTACATGCAGATCAAGCAAGGATCGCCGGTGCAGTCGGTCACCGACAACAACTTTACCTTCGGCACGTTCTTCCGCGCTGAGAACGACGACGAGTACATGCTGGCGATCAGCTCCTACGGCTTCGACAGCTATACCGGACGCCGCGACATCAACTTCGCCGGAATCAATCGCGTGGCCAGTGGCGACTACGGCGGCTGGCAAACCACCCAATACGTGGAAGCGGGTATGAAGGAAGTCGGCTGGATCTTCGATTTCGAACCGTTCATCGGTTTGCAATATGTCCACCTCGCCCACGACGCGTTCACCGAGACCGGCGCCAATTCCATCAACCTCGTCATGGACTCGTACAATGTAGACTCACTCAAAAGCATCCTCGGCACTCGGCTCGCCGGCGACTACGGCACGGTCCGCCCGGAACTTCGCGCCATGTGGCTCTACGACTTCTATGGCACAAATCCAGTCGTCAGCTCGACATTCCTCGGAGCCGGCGGCACCGCCTTCCAAACCCAAGGCGTCAACCTCGGGCGAAGCTGGGCCGTGTTAGGCGCCGGTGCGAGTTGGGCCGTCACCGATCGTTTCAGCCTTGCCGGCAACTACGACGCAATGTTCAACGACGATCGGGCCTTCCACATGGGCTCGGCCAGCGCTCAGATCTACTGGTAACGATCTCTCCTTGATCGACCGGGTCCGACTTCCGAGGCAAACTTTGCTTGGTGCGTCTGCCGCGGGCCGCTATGATGAAATGCGACGTCGCGCGCCCTCTTTTGCCGGCGTCGAATTTCCCCGAGGCGTAAACTTCGCAGGAGCTCGACCATGCGTTTCTTCTGGCTCTGCACCGCGGTCTTGGCATTAACGACCGGCGGCAACTTGCTCGTCGCGGCCGAAGTGAACACCGAAAAAAAGAACGAAGCGAAGCCGGACTCCGAAGCGATCATCGGCACCTGGGTGCTTGAATCGTCCGATCGCACGTCCGACGTTTTGCAAGGCGACGGCCAATCGGTGGAGGTGACCTTCGGTGAAACCTCGTTTCAATTTGTCGTGCTGAAAGACGGCGGCAAGGTCTTGGAAATCTCCGGTACCTACGTTATCGACGACAAGCAGACTCCGAAGATCTTCGACGTCACGCTCACCGGCGACGGCGGCGCCAACATGATCTACGCCATCTACGAGCTCGACGGCGACAAGTTCCGTACCCGCTTCCGCGACAACAACGGCCCTCGCCCCGCCGACTTCGAATCGCCGGCGAGCGACTGCCAAACACTGAGCTACAAACGCAAGGTCGATTCGCCGTAGCATGGCCGCCTCATTTCTCTCCCCTCGCCCCTGGCGGGAGAGGGGCCGGGGGTGAGGGGACGTTTCGAATTGTCAAAGAACCTCGTAGCGCCTTAGTCTTGCGCGCATGATGCGCGAATCGCGCAGGATCCTGCGCCGAACCCTCTTTTTAGTGCGCGCCGCGTTCCGTTCGTGTTTTGCGATGTGCGCGGCCGCGCATTCCATTGCGCACTCCCATCGGCTTGTCCGCCGACCTCGTGCGCCGTTTGCGGCAAATGTCACCGATCGTCGTGTCGTCAATCGACGTAAGTCCTCGCAGCGTGCAATGCCCCGTGCGCACTAAGGGGAAAGTGTAGTGCGCCCCCTTGTTGGTAAGCGCTTCGACGCGCACTCCGAGGGTGCCGTTGTGCGCATTCGGTCGATTTAGTGCGCAGCACTTACGTCGATGGAAGATGCCGTGAGCACGACCCGCTTGGGCTTCGTTCTCCCCCGGCGGGAGAAGGCCGGCGGTGAGCTCGGTCGAGCAGTGCCCGAAGGGCGGATGAGGGGGATACTCTCTATTTCTCGTGCGAATGAATCCGGCAATATTCGGCATGACGACGAGCTCGCAATGCGGCGTGTTGAGGAAAATCACGCCGCATTATCTCAAGCTCGCCGGCCCCATTTCCAGAGCAGATTTGGCCGGCCCGCATGGGCTTCCAACGGAGAGCGCACCCAAGCGTAAATTGCAAGGCAGTTTTTGGCCGGCCTCACTCCGTCTTCGCCGGCATTTGCCGAATGGTGCTGCCGATGTCTTCCGCCGAGCGAACCGCCTGCTGCAGCCCTTTCGCGACCCCTTTACCGAAGTCGGTTTCATCCGGTACGACCAACGCTTCCATGCTCGCGACAAACTTGTCGATGATCGAAACCGCGAACCGAAACGACATCTCTCTGCCGTACGTGGACACAAGTTCGACCGCTCGCTCGTGCGAAATCCCGGCAGCTTCAAAGCTGCGCAGATCCGCTTCGCTAAACTCCGGCAGGTCGCTCATCGTCACGTACATACCCTTGGAATGGGAAGATTCTTCTTGTGGCGTAGTAACGGTAGCTCTCGATTAACTTAAAAGGAGGCGAACGCGGGATATCCTCTCGATTTGTCGAATTCAGTCTCCTTAAGGCTCGGAACAGTGGCGATATTCGGCAAAGTAGACGAACTGTCCCCAAGCGCAGCGCAATCCACGCTCTGGAGCAAACGGGCCCGTCGACGCCGGGAAGCATCACGGATTCACGCCCCTACTTTTTCGCGCGTTTGTAAACGGTCGGACTGGAACCCGGATTCTGGTAGGCGAGACTCTCGTCGTCCAGTTGAACGAGCTTGACTTCCGACGTCTGACCGACGCGGTCCGGATCGTCCGACTTCGTGCAATGCATCACCAGCGTCGGCGGCAAGGCGTCCCAGCGCAACTTCCACGTCCCGCGGAGCGCATTGTTCCCGGGCCTGTAATGTTGTCGCTCGAACGTGCCGTCGCCCCGAAACGTGAGCGTTCCCAGGCACGGTCCTCCCGTCCAATCGTCAGCGAGCAGCTTCTCGATTGCGCGCATCGTCCCACCCATTGATTCGACCGTTCGGGGAGAAACGGCGAAAGCGATCGAAACGGCGAATACCGTCGCTACAAGGACGGCAGTGCGATTCAAGGGGAGTTCTCGATAAAGGTGAGGGACAACGAAGGAACATTGCGTACGTCACCCTCTGAGGCGCGTCGCCCGCGCCGCGAGCTCCCGTTATTCAGTCGGGCGAAAGTCCAGCGGAGGCACAATCTCTAGCCGGCAGTTTGCGAAGCCAGTCGCTCCGCGCGCAATCCTGCACGGTCTTGCCGCGGCGATTCACGCGGTAATCAAGCGACAATAAGCTCTCGTGGTCGACGGGCATTCCTCGCTTTTGGAATGAAAAAGTAGCCGAGAAATGTAGGTTCTGGAAATTCCCTGTGGGGCATCTTGCAATTGAGAATCATTCTCAGTAGCATCTGTGTTCCGTTTGCGGCCTTCGCGTTACGCTCGCCGCAGTTCACCCCAGCCAGCTCGCGAATGCGGCCCCGACCAAGTTGGTCCGCCCCGTTCCGACAGCCAGTTAGTAAGGACCAGCCTTCATGAAGATCACTCGTTCCCGCGGTCTTACCCTCATCGAATTGATTGTCGTTGTGGCGATTCTCGCCGTGCTCGCGATGATTATCGTCCCGAAGCTCGACGGCCTTACCAACAACGCCAACCATGCCGCAGCGGCGGCGTCCGTGAGCGACTCGAGTCGTTACATCCAAACCTGGAAAGCGATGAAGACGACATCCTTTCCCGACGGCTGGGACTCGCTTACCGACGGCACGAACGTCTGGAGCACGGTCGATGTGGCGAACAAGACCAAAGGTCTGCACACGACCTTCGCCGGCGGATCGACTGGTAAGTTCATGGCAAGCACGCTCACGACCGCCGACGTCTCCGGTTTAATTGCGATCGGCGTGGCGACGATGTACGACGTCGACACGGCGTCGACAAAGCGCCCCGGAGACATGTTTACCGTTCGCCGCACTCTCTCCAGCGGCGGTTCCGGCAGCCTTCCGGCCGTGATCGTCAACGGGTCGAGCCCGGCAGGCGTGAACATCATCAATCACTTCTATCGCGAAAATACGAAGTTCGGCACGTCCGGCACTTTCTACGATGCGGCCGGTAAACCGCTGGCGGCCAATTCTCGCAAGCTTCTGGTATTGGGCCTCGGCCCGATGAACGACATTGTCGGCAAGCTCACGCAAGAAGCTCCGTCGTACGCCAACGTCGACAGTTCACTGGTTTACAACCGTAACCTCGCGCTATTCGAAGTCGGCGGCTCGAAGGCCGTGTTCAAAGGGGTCGTCGCTTCCGACGGCGACTTGCTCGACGACCTGACGACCTATATGAATCGCGACATGCAATAGTCGCGCTGCCGCGGACGGCGGGTTTATCCCCGCCGTCTGCATTCGCACCATGGAGTTTCTCAGACGGCAGGGATAAACCCTGCCGCTCGCTCCCGCGCCAATCTCTGGATTGGCGCGGACCTTTTCCGAGCGGCCCTCCATTTACGCTCTGTGTTCCGGCTCCCGAGCTACACAATGCGACAAGCGTCGCGCATTACGCCGCGGGGGCGGTCGGCACGTCGCTTCTTTCCGGGATCGGCCGCGTCGGGATAAAGACGCCGATGATCCAACAAAGCGACGCCCAAGAAACGCCGGCGATCCAGCCTCCCAGCACGTCGCTCGGATAGTGCACCCCGAGGAAGACGCGCGTCGCTCCGACTAGGAGCGTGAGCAGCACCGCGACGGTCAGGCAGTAGGCCTTGGCCCGCCGGCTCCGCACGGCCTTCATGAACATCACGCCGATCGTGAGATAAACGACCGCGGAAAGCATGGCGTGGCCGCTGGGGAAACTGCTGCTTGTGACGTGGCGTAAGTGCGGCACAATTTCCGGCCGCGGTCTTGCGAACAGCCATTTCAAGCAGAGCGAAGCCGTGCCGCCCCCGATAGTCGTCAGCACCATCAGCAACGCCACACGTCGCTGCCCTTCCATAAACAGGAAGCCGGCGGCCGTGGCGACGATAATTCCCACGACCAACGGACTGCCGAGCGCCGTGGCATCGAGCATACCGTCGGTCAGCCACGTCGGACCGATCGGCAAGGCATGATCGTTGACCTGGCGAAACCAGAGCAGAATCTGTTCATCGATCCGTTGCGTTTCCCCTTCCGTGATCTCATCTGCTAACGCGATGAAGATGTAGACGAGGAATAGGAGCGCGGACGCGGCGGCGACCATCGGAACGATCGCAGGCCGAGCGCGGCGCAATTGTTCGAAGCGTCGGCGGACGTCGTTTCCCAGCGTGTGCAGGCGATTCATCATCGGCTTGATCCCGGCTCCGGCAGACCGTCTTCGTCGGCGTGAGCGCTAGTGAGCGAACCCCGTGCCTATCGTCGCCGATTCATATCGACCTGCAAAGATGCGAGCCCGCGAATCCTGGGCGTAGCCGCACGATTTGGTCGTTGCTCCGAGGCGGCATATACTTGATGATCCCGCCCGGAGTTTGCAGTTTCCCGCCGGTAATTCCCTCTCGTTTGGAGCGTGCGCGTGCCTCGTTCGCGACTCTTGTTTACGTTGGCGCTTGCCTTCGGTCTGCAATCGCCGGCAACCGCGTCGGCTGCGGAACCGATCCGCTTTAGTCGCGATATTCTGCCGATCCTTTCCGACAACTGCTTCCACTGCCACGGCCCTGATCCGAAACATCGAGAAGCCGATCTCCGGCTCGACGATCGTGAAGCGGCGATCAAGCACGGCGCGTTCGTCCCCGGCAAAAGTGCGGCAAGCGAACTCCTGCGACGGCTGACGACGACGGACGCCGACGAGCAGATGCCGCCCCCCGATTCGAATCGTAAGGTGACCGCCGCACAGATCGAACTCGTCCGCCGCTGGATCGACGAAGGAGCGCCGTGGGGCAAGCATTGGGCCTTCGAACCGCCGCAAGCGTCGCCGATTCCGCCGGTGAAACTCGCCGCCTGGCCGCGCAATGAGATCGATGCGTTCTTGCTCGCGCGCCTCGAAAAGGAGGGGCTGCGCCCGTCGCCCGAGGCTTCGAAAGAGACGCTCCTGCGTCGTGTGTCGCTCGACTTAGTTGGGCTACCGCCGACGCCGGACGAGGTCGATGCGTTTCTCCTCGACAACGCTCCTGACGCATACGAACGCGCGGTGGATCGCTTGCTCGCCTCGCCGCGCTACGGCGAACGTTGGGCTTGGGACTGGCTCGACGCGGCGCGCTACGCCGACACCAACGGCTATCAAGGTGATCCCGAACGAACGATGTGGCCGTGGCGCGATTGGGTCGTCAAGGCGATCAACGCCAATATGCCGTACGACCGGTTCACCATCGAACAACTCGCCGGCGATCTGCTTCCGAGCGCTACGCTGGAGCAAAAACTGGCGACCGGGTTCAATCGCAACCACATGTTCAACGGCGAAGGGGGGCGTATTCCGGAAGAGACGCGCGTCGAGAACGTGATGGACCGCACGGAGACGACCGGCACCGTGTGGCTGGGGCTCACGATCGGCTGTGCCCGCTGCCACGACCATAAGTTTGATCCGTTCACGCAACGCAGTTATTACGAGCTGTTTGCATACTTCAATAACACCAGCGAAACCGGCGGCGCGGCCGGCGGCGGGCGAACGGGCGGAATACCGCCGGTGATCGATTTCACAACGCCTGCCGAGCAAACTGCACTTGCCGCAGCGGAAACGAAGGTTCGCGAAGCCGCGGCGGCCGTCGACAAGCTGGAACTTGAATTGTTTCCGCGCGACGCAAAACTTCCCGCCGGGAAATCCCCCGCCGCCGCGCAACTATCCGGCAACGTGCAAGCTGCTCTGATTCAAGAGCCCGTCAAGCGCGGCGCCGACGCACTGCGCGAGATGGTGAACTTCTATAAAGACCTCAAGCCCGACTACGCCAAGCTGCTCGCGAAGCACAAAGCGGCGGTCGACGAGCGCGATCGGATGGCGAGTCGATTACCGCGCGTGATGGTGATGGATACGCTTGCGACGCCGCGTGAGACGTTCATGCTCGATAAAGGGGCCTACGACAAGCCGGGGGAGAAGGTGTCGGCGTTGCTTCCCGTGAGCTTTGCCCCCGCTCCCAAAGACGTGCCTAAGGAGGCGCTCGCAAATCGTCTCGGGCTGGCTCGCTGGTTGGTCGATGCGCGCCATCCGCTCACGGCGCGCGTGACGGTCAATCGCTTCTGGCAGTCGTTCTTCGGCACCGGCCTTGTGAAGACGGCCGACGACTTCGGCGTGCAAGGGCAGCGGCCGTCGCATCCTGAATTGCTCGATTGGCTTGCAGTGGATTTCGTGCGCAATGGTTGGGACGTAAAACGCTTGCATCGTCAGATCGCGCTCAGCTCCGCCTATCGGCAGTCGTCGAAAGTGACGCCGGCATTGATTGAGCACGACCCGGAGAACCGCCTGCTTGCGCGCGGTCCCCGGTTTCGCTTGCCGTCGTGGATGATTCGCGATCAAGCTTTGGCGGCGTCGGGCCTGCTGGTCGAAAAGCTCGGCGGCCCCTCGGTGAAGCCGTATCAACCTGCCGGCGTGTGGGAAGAAGCGACGTTCGGCAAAAAGTCGTACGTGCAAGACCATGGCGAGGCGCTCTACCGTCGCAGTCTGTATGTGTTCTGGCGAAGGATCGTCGGCCCGACGTCGTTCTTTGACGTGGCGGCGCGGCAGGTCTGCAGCGTCAAAACTCCTCGTACCAACACGCCGTTGCACGCCCTGACGACGCTCAATGACCCGGCCTACGTAGAAGCGTCCCGTGCGCTGGCCCAGCAGACGTTGAAGCGCGGGGGGCCGGCAGATACTCGCTTGGCTTGGGCCTTCCGCAAGGTGTTGCTGCGGACGCCTTCGACCGCGGAGGCCGGCGTGCTGGCGTCGTCGCTCCAGAAAATGCAAACGATGTACTCCGCCGATACGGCCGCGGCCGCTGCATTGCTGAAGGTCGGCGAATCGCCGCGCGACGAATCGCTCGACGCCGTCGACCACGCCGCCCTGACGGCCGTGTGCCTGATGATTTTCAATCTCGATGAAGCGCTGACCAAACAATGAACCCCGCCTCACAGAATCCCGACGCGCAATGGCGCGCCGAACAGACGCGCCGCCAATTCTTCGGACGTTCGGCCGTCGGCATCGGCGGTGCTGCGCTGGCGTCGCTCTTAAGCGGCTCCGGGCTTGCAGCGGATGCGGGCGCCAAGACGAGCGTTCTGCAGCGCTTCGGCGGGCTTGCCGGGGTGCCGCATGCGGCGGCGAAGGCGAAGCGGGTCATTTATCTATTTCAGAACGGCGCGCCGTCGCACGTCGATCTCTTCGACTACAAGCCGATGCTGAGAAAGATGCACGGCGTGCAAATTCCCGACGCGGTCGTCGGCGGTCGGCGGTTCAGCACGATGACCGGCACGCAAACGGCCCGCCCTTGTTTGGGGGAAATCACGAAGTTTGCCCAACACGGCAAGAGCGGCGCCTGGGTCTCCGACTTCCTCCCGCGCACGGCCGAAATTGCCGACGATCTCTGCTTTGTGAAGTCGCTCCACACGACGGCCGTGAACCACGCTCCGGCGATTACGTTTTTTCTCACCGGCGCCGAGCAAGCGGGCCGCCCGAGCCTCGGCGCCTGGCTCAGTTACGGCCTCGGCAGCGATACGGAAGACCTACCGTCGTTCGTCGTCATGACGTCGGTGGATAAAGAAACTTCGTGCGGACAAATCTTCTACGACTTCTATTGGGGCAGCGGATTTCTTCCGACGAAGTATCAAGGGGTGAAGTTTCGCGGCAACGGCGATCCGGTGCTGTATCTTTCGAACCCGGCGGGGATGAGTAAGCAAGTGCGCCGCGGCATGCTCGACGAACTGGGGCGGCTTAACCAATTGCAGCTTGCCGAGTACGGCGATCCGGAAATTGCCACACGGATCGCGCAGTACGAAATGGCCTACCGCATGCAAGCCAGCGTTCCGGAGTTGACCGATTTCTCCGACGAGCCGGAGCACGTGCTCGCGATGTACGGGCCGGACGTCCATCGCCAAGGCTCCTACGCGTACAATTGCCTCATGGCCCGACGTTTGGCGGAGCGCGGCGTGCGCTACGTGCAACTCATGCACGCCGGCTGGGATCAGCACAGGAATCTCAATACGCAATTGAAGATTCAGTGCACCGACGTCGATGCTCCGTCGGCGGCGCTTGTGAAAGATCTCAAACAGCGCGGATTGCTGGACGATACGCTGGTGATCTGGGGCGGCGAATTCGGACGGACGCCGTTCCTCCAGGGAAGCATCGACAACACGAAGCAGTGGGGGCGCGACCATCATCCGTACACGTTCACAGCGTGGATGGCCGGCGGCGGCATCAAGCCGGGCCAGAGCTACGGCGCGTCCGACGAGTTCGGCTTTAATGCGGTGGAAAACAAAGTGCACGTCCACGACTTTCAAGCCACGATCTTGCACCTGCTCGGCATCGACCACACCCGGCTCACCTACAAATTCCAAGGACGCTACTTCCGCCTCACCGACGTGCACGGCGAAGTGGTAAAGCCGCTCTTGGCGTGAGCCGCGTGACTTCTGAAAAAACTCAGAAGAAAAAGGGATGTGGGGATGAGAAGCGGATGTAGGAGATGAAGAGGCATTTGAATGGGATGGGACTTTATCCTCCCCGTTTTTCATCCCCCGGATCTCCTCCTATCCCCTTATCTCCCTTTCTGAAAACGAGCCGGGAAGATTCGGCAGCGGAAGCGGCAACGGGGTGGAACTCCGGACGAGCTCCTCCCGGAGGATCGTCGTCGAGTCCGGGGCTTGGATGCCGATGCGGACCTTGCCGGGGCCCATCTGCACGAGCGTGACGACGATGTCGTTGCCGATTCGAATGCTTTCGCCGACGCGGCGCGTAAGAACGAGCATGGCCACCTCCCTGTTGCCGAGCGAACGCTGTTGCCTGCGAGGCCTCAAGACCTCGAAGCTTCGCAGTCGCCGGCGAATATCGCTACGGCGACCGAACGGGTGCCAGCATAGCAATGCCGGCGGGGTGCGGCAAGCGATTCGCGTATGGCGGTTGGAATCGCCGCAAGTGTCTACGGTGAAGCTACTTGTGCGTCAGGTAAACGGCGTTGGCTGCGGCAATTGCTGCTCCGTGTTCGAAGCCGTAGGCCTGCTCGGCGAGCAGTTGCTCCAGCGCTGCGAGGAAGCTCAAGACGTTGACCTGTCGCGACCCGTGCCCCATGAGGCCGACGCGCCAGACCTTCCCCTTGTATGCCCCGAGGCCGCCGCCGATTTCGATGCCGAACCTATTTAACAATCCGCCGCGCACCTTCATGTCGTCGACGCCCGCCGGGATGTGCACGGCGTTGAGCATCGGTAAGGTGTGGGCTTCGTTCGAGGCGTACTTGATGCCGATCGCGGCCAAGCCGGCCTTGAGCGCTTTGTGGTTGAGCGCGTGCCGCGCGAAGGCCGGCTCTTGCCCTTCTTCCAAGATGATCCGTAGCGCTTCGTAGAGCCCGTAGGTCATGTTGATCGGCGCCGTGTGATGATACACGCGTTCTTGCCCCCAATACTTGGCGAGCATGCCGACGTCGAGGTACCAGCTTTGGACCTTCGTTTTGCGATTGAGAATCGTTTCGACGGCCGCGGGGCTAAACGATGCCGGCGACAAACCGGGGGGACAGCTCAAGCATTTCTGCGAGCCGCTGTAAATGGCGTCGATGCGCAGCTTGTCGACTTCGACCGGCACGCCCCCGAGCGCCGTGACGGCGTCGACCAAGAGCAACGCCCCCGCGTCGTGCACGATGTTCGAAATCTCTTCCAGCGGTTGCAACGCGCCGGTCGAAGTCTCCGCCATTACGATGCCGACGACTTTCGGCTTCGCCTTGGCCAGCGCCTCTTTCAAGTGCGACGGTTCAAAGATCTCGCCCCAAGGACGATCGACGCGCGTCACCGCGGCGCCGGCCCGACCCGCGACGTCGGTCATCCGCTCGCCAAACACGCCGTTGACGCAGACGATCATCGAATCGCCCGGCTCGATGAGGTTGACGACCGTGCTTTCCATACCGGCCGAGCCCGTGGCGCTGATTGCCATGGTCATCGGGTTCTGCGTGCGAAACAAGGTTCGCAGCATTCCCTGCATGTCGTTCATCAACGCTAGGTAATACGGGTCCAAGTGCCCGACGGTGTTCGCCGCGAGCGCCCGCAGCACGCGCGGATGGATCTCGCTCGGGCCGGGACCCATCAACAAGCGAACGGGAGGATTCAGCGGAGGAGGAAGTTGGTCGGACATGTCGATATTCCCGTCATTTAGCCGCGGTGCTCGTCACCGCGCGTGTGTTAGTGAATGAGTCGTCTACTGCGGCGCCGTTTCGCGCACCAGCGCACTGATCTGCTTAAACTCCGGCGTTCCGGCTCGGCCGCACCATTCGAAAAGGGCCGCTTCCGTAGTGGTGACTGTGGCGCCGGAGCTTTCGAGGCGACGCAGGGCCGTCTGATAATCGATTTCAAACCGCGAGCCGATTGCGTCGACCGCCAGGAATACGCGAAAGCCGTGCGCGAGGAGGTCGAGCGCCGTTTGCTGTACGCAGACGTGCGCTTCGATACCGCAGAGCAAAATCTTCCGGATGCCGCGCTCGGACCATTCGCGAAAGATGTCGCCGCATTCGCCGCAACTGAACGCCGTCTTCGCGGGCAGTGCGCCGAGCTTCGCGGCGAGTTCCGGCACCGTCGGCCCCAGGCCTTGCGGATACTGTTCGGTGCCGGCGGCGGCGACCTTGAGCGCGGCGGCGCCGTCGAGCAAGCGGCGAATGTTCCAGATGATTCGCTTGTGCTCGGGCACCAGCGTGATGAGTTTCCCTTGTACGTCGATTACCAGCAGTCCGGTGTCGACGGGCGTCATCAAGTCAGGGCTGCGCGGAAGTGGCGCGGCAGTGTCGGGCGAAGGGGCGTTCATGCCGCGTAGCATACCGAATTGGCGCGGCGGTTGCCACCGGCGGCGATCATTCCGAAAGGGCAATGGCCCCGGGAAATCACGGCGTCGGGTAATCGCCGCCGGAGAGTTGTCGGAGGTTGGCGAGCGTCGCATCGTCGAGCGGCGTTCCCAGGTCGCGTAGTCGTTTGGCATCTTGCCACGCAGTGGCGTAGTCGCGTAGGCGAACGGCCAATTGCCCGCGCGCCAGGAGGGCTTCCCGATTGTCGGGTTCCATCTTCAGCGCTTGCTGATAATCGAAGAACGCTTCGCCGTAGCGTTTCATGTTGCCGTAGAGTTCGGCCCGTTCCAAGTGGAGGGCAATGTTAAGCGGATCGAACACGATCGCCCGACAAAGATCGTCGAGCGCCATGTGAATCGCGCGGGCATCTTTGCGCTGTTCGCCGAGCAAGCGATAAGCGCGGGCACGCTCGTTGAGAATCTGCGCGAGCCGACTGCGGTAGGGAAACCGCTCGAGGGCGGCGGTGATCGCCGGCGCCAAGGGGACGCGCCGCTCGTCGACCTCCGCGAGCACGCGCTCGGCGGCCGCTAACGCCGGGGCTGTTTCCGCGCTGTGTGCAAGCGTCGTCGCTTCGCGGCGGAAATTGGTGAAACAGCTTTCCAACGCCGCGACGGCTTCGGCCGGCCGATCGAGATTATTGAGAATCGTTCCCTGCAGCATGTACGCCCGAAACGAGTACGGATTATAGCGCAACGCGGCGGCGATGTCGTCGAGCGCCGAAGCCATCAGCACCGGGTCTTTCGGGGCGATCGCCATATCGACGTTGGCCCTGCTGATGTAGGCGTCGGTGCGGCCCCGCATAATTTCAATGACGCGCGAAAAGTCGGCCCGGGCCAAATCGAACAGCCCGGCGTCGTAGAAGGCCTGCCCTCGATTGTTCAAGGCGTTCACGTCGAAGCGGTTCCAGCAAATGGCTTCGGTCGAGTCGGAAATCGCCAAGTCGAGACGCTTTCCTTGACGCTGCCTGAAACGGGCGACCGAACGGTTGGAAAAGGCGTCGGAAAATTGCGGATCGAGCATGACGGCACGATTGAACAGTTTGAGACCTTCGTCAAACGCACCGCGATCGAGCAGGATTTTGCCGTAGTTGCTCACGCCGCGTTCGTTGTTCGGAAACACGTCGACGATGTGGCGGTAAAGCGTCAGATCGTCAAGAAAAACTTTGTTGCGCTCGTGGCTGGTGCGCGCCAGTCCAACGACGGCGCCGACCCCAATTAGAAACAACGTGGCGGTTTGCCAGGTGAACCGTCGCCGCGGCGTGGAGCGCTCGGCGGAAGCGGGGCTTGCACGAAGCGCCGACCACGCTGCCGCGGCAAGCGCGGCGGCGGCAACCAATACGGCGACGAGCGGCAGATACATGCGCCGTTCGGCGCCGATTTCGGTGACGATCGGCACGAAACTCGACGTGGGGGCAAGGATGAAAAAGAACCACGTCCCGACGAAGCCGACCCAAGGGCGACGTAGCCAGCCCCAAACGGTCGTCGCCAGCGCGGCGGCGATCATGAGCGCCCCCGGCACGACGTGCTCCGGATCGAGTACCGGCGTGCGGCCGTAGTCGACGCAGAGCTTGTTGCCGAGCGGGACGAGCGATAAGAAAACGTAGCGTCCGAGGCACCAGCATTGCGTGATGAGATAGTCGTACCAGGGAAATTGCCGGTGATCGAAGCCGACCGAACTGCCGCGCGGCGCTGCGAGCATAATCGCCGACAGAATCGACCAAGTGGCGGCTAGGCAACCATAGAACCAGCCTCGCTCGCGGAACATATCGCGCCAGGATGAATACCGAAACGCACGATCGTAGGCCGCGACCAACAACGGCGCTGCGATCATGTTTTCCTTCGAGGCCATGCCGAGCGCGCAGCAGACGACGGCCAGCGACTGCCAAGCCACGCGCTGCCTGCGCTCGCCGGCGTCCGAACCTCGGCTGCTGCTATAGAGCGTGAGCAGGAGGAATACCGACATCAGTTGCTCGGTGCGCTGCGTGACGTAGACGACGGTTTCCGTGTTTAGCGGGTGGACGAGCCACACGAGTGCGCCGAGCGCGGCCCAGGAGAAGGCAGTCGTTTGAAAGCGGTCGCCGAAGACGGGCGCCGACAGCGTACGGCGGATCAGTGCATAGAGTAGGGCGGCACTGAGCACATGCAGCCCAAGGTTTACATAGTGAAAGTAGGGGTAATGGAGCGGGAGCAGGCCGTGGAAGTCGGCTATGCCCGCGGGACTCATCACCGTCGCCCACCAATGGTTGAGCGCGAACGACAAGGCGACGACCGGTCGGCCCGCGAACGGTGTGTCTTGCTCCGCGGAGGCCGCATACTTCCAGGTCGACCACCGCCAGCGCGTCGACGGCTCGACCAGGATAAAGACGTGCGGGTTCTGTTCGATGGCCAAAATGTCGTCGAAGAAGAATCGGCCGTAGAGGCTTTCGCGATAGGTGTAATAGCCGACGACGCCGAGGAGCAGGAGCACGCCGAGCGACCGCAGATGCAAGCGTTCGGCGAGCCGTCGCCACGCTTCGGCGCGCGGCGGCGCGACCTCGAGCTGCGGCTCGCGTTCGATGCGACGGGCTTTTTTCGACTTGGCCAACTCGGAACGACTCCGGGCGATCATGCTCGCCACGACGGGCGCGCTGGTGCTATGCTCTCGTCTAGTCTAACCCGCCGAGGCGCGGAGTTTGAAGGGTTGCAACGCGCCGCACGCGCCGGAATCGATTGCGAACGGGCGACGCCTTGCCTAGAGAAGCGGTTGTACGAAGAATTGCGACTGTCGCGTCGTCACTACGCTTGCTGAGAATCCCATGACCGATTCGCTCGTGCAAATCCTGCTGTTCGCCGCCTTGGCGACGGCGGTCGTCGTCGGCTGGATGCTCACCGTGGCATCATTGCCCGGCACATGGTTGATTCTGGTGTCGGCGGGACTCTACGCTTGGCTCTCGCCCGACGGGAGCCGCTGGGATATCAGCTTAGAGACGCTCGCCGTATTGCTGGCGCTAGCGATTCTGGGGGAAGTGCTAGAGACGTTGTCGGCGGCCGCCGGCGTGAAGAAGCTCGGGGGGAGTCGACGTAGCGCGCTCTTGGCGATCGTCGGCTCCGTGATCGGCGCCTTCTTCTTCACCGGGCTAATTCCGATTCCCATCGTCGGCACCGTGATCGGCGCCTGCGTGGGAGCGTTAGGGGGCGCCATTCTCGGCGAGCTATGGAAGGGGCGCGAAGTCGATCAGGCTTTGAAGGTGGGCAACGCGGCGATGTGGGGACGGCTCGTCGGCTCGCTCGTGAAGATTTGCGTCGCCTCGATGATGGCGGCCGTGGCGATGTGCTCCGCGGTGCTGCACTGATGAATATCTCGGATCAGCGAGCGGCGGAGTATATTCCCGCCGTCTGACTTGAGCAACAGACGGCAGGGATAAACCCTGCCGCTCGCTGAGGCATCACCAGCGGCTGACTTTGAGCGGATGTTCGTGGAGATAGGCTTCCGTTTCCTCGCGCGTGAAGACGCCGTCGGTAGCGCTGATCGACCGGACACAGCTGCCGCCTAGCGCGCTTCCCCAGGCCAAGCACTCTTCCGGTCCGAGCCCTTGCAGTAGTCCGGTGATGTAGCCGGCGTCGAACGCATCGCCCGCTCCCGTACCGCCGACGAACGGAAAACGAAACACTTCGGCAAACAGTTTCTGATCACGCGATCGCAGATAGGTGCCTTCGCCGCCGCAGGTGATGACGACGGTATCGGCCCCTGCCGCGAAGAAACGCTCGGCCTGCGCCTTGGGATCATCCAAGCCGGTGAGCACGGCCGATTCGTCCGTGTTCGGCAGGAAAACATCGGTATGCGGTAGGAGCTTTTCCAGTCGATGCCAATAATCGCCGGGGCCCGGAAGGACAACGTCGAGAACGGTCGTCACTCCTGCTTTGCGCGCGGCGTTGAATAGTTCGGCCAGTTCCATTTGTTCGAGCGCCGGCATGAGCAGATAGCCGCCGACGTACAGAATCTTGGAGCGGCGTACTTCGTCCCAAGGAATGTCGGCGGCCGTAAGCTTCGCGTTGGCGCCGAGCGTGTGGATGAAGCGGCGATCTTCTCCCTTGATGTTGACGATGAGCGTGGCCGACGTGCCGACGTCGTCGAGGCGGCGGACCAACTGCGTGTCGGCTCCGGCATGCCGGAGCGTGTCGATGATGAACTGGCCGAAGGCGTCGGCCCCCACGCACCCGATGACGCCGACGTCGACGCCGACTCGGGCCAAGTCCATGGCCGCGTTCGACGCGCAGCCGCCGATCGTCAGCAGGAGTTGGTCGGTGACGAGAAGTTCACCCTGCTTAGGCATGCGATCGAGCGGGGCGCACATGTGGTCGGCCACGAGGACGCCGACGCTAAGACATTCGTGAGACATGGAAGGGGAGTAGGAGGTGGCGAGTGATGAGTGGCGGGTGGCGAGCGAGCGTTCCCTTATTTAGCCCCGGAGCTTGTCTCCGGGGGTTTGCACTATGCGCGACTGCTTGCATTCATGCGGAATACCGAACGGATAAGTTATAGAAACTTTCGGCTAGCATTACTCCGCCAACCGATCTTGACGGTATAAGCAGAGCTACGTAACCTCTTCAACCTAGCGTGAGCAGGCCCGCGAAAAACGAACCCGGTTCTAACGACCCTCGGTACGTTTTGCTAGTCCCGAACGCTCCTCCGATGCGCACCCTTGAGACTCGGGTCTGCCGCACGGTTCGAGAAGGAACTCGAACTCAACGGAGGAACTGCCGATGCAGGGCCGCGTTCTCAAGTTTATCGGGTTGGCGCTGAGCGCCTGCCTGATCGTCTTTTCCCACGCGTTCGTCGCTGGGGTCTTTGGCGCGGAACCGTCCGCGGAATCGGCTTCCCCGGGCCAGGTGCCGCTCGTCGCCCGTTTGGTGAGCGACCTCGGCGCCGACAATTACCAGCAACGGATGCTGGCCGACGAACAATTGGCGAAGCTCGGCTCCGCCGCACGCGGCGAACTCGAAACGGCCGCGAAGAGCGACAATCCGGAAGTGCGCATCAGGGCTAAGGAACTCTTGCGTCGGCTCGCGGCGGAAGAGTTGTGGCAGGCCGGGAAGTTTCAATACACGGCCCCCTCGGCGCCGGCTTCGGCAGCCGTGGAGGCGCTAGTGCGACAAACGGGCAACCACGTGTTGCTCGGCGACCAATACGGCAACTTCGACGACAAGTCGATTAACGCGGCTTACGGCGACGGCGAATTTTGGCCGGCGATTGATGATATCTGCCGCCGCACCGGCAACCGGCTGCGGCCGCATTTCGATCCGCGCGAGCCGGGCATGGTGCTCTCGGTCGGCAAGCCGGGGCAATATCCGACGGCCTACGCCGGACCGATCCGTGCGCAGATTCTTTCCGCGCGACGGGCCTTCACGGAAGAGCTCGACTACGAGGCGGCGCGCAGCGACAAGTCGCACACGTTTCAAGTGAACTTGCAGATGATCTGGGAAGATCGGTTTCGTTTGACCGCGTACCGTTCGCAAGCGGAGCTGGTGTCGGCGATCACGAACGTCGGGACGAACGTCGCCTCGACACAACCAAGCACCACGGGCTGGAACATCGCCGGCGGCGGAGCCCGACAACTGACGATGACGCTTCGCCTGCATCCCCCGGCGACGGCGGCGACGAAGTTCGACACGCTCACGCTCAAGTGGGGGCTGATCGCCGTGGGCGATATGGCGACTTTGGAAGTCGACGATTTTACGGCGGCGACGCCGCATTACCAAGACGACGTGGAGCTCCGAGTGGAATCGATGGATCACGGGCCGGGACAACGCTGCGAGCTTTCGCTGCTGCTGCTCCGCGAAGTGATGATCGGCGATCCGCAGGAAGCGTTTTTTCAAGAGAACGAAATCGAACTTATCGATCAGGCGGGCGTGCCGTTCCGCAAACAAGCGCAAACAAACTCCTTTGATAGCGACGGCGCTCGGATGAAGCTGACGTTTGTCGGCGAGGGAACGGAGAGCAAGCCGACGAAGCTCAAGTTCGCCTATCCGCGTGTTCGTTCGCAGCGCGACGTGCTGATTACGTTTCGCGACGTGCCGCTGCCCAACGGCCGGCCGGATTAGGCGAAGCTAGCGCGTGCGAATGAGCCGGGCTTGAATCTCGCCGAAGATTCCTTGGGCGACGTCCCCCTTCGAGCCTTGGAACTTTGCGACGACCGCGCCCGTGCGGTCGAGGATTTCGACGTCGTTCGTGAGCGAGTTCATCGCCTCGGGCCCGTTGAGCACGATGAGGTCGCAGCTTTTCTTTTGCAGCTTGGTGACGGCGCGGAAGTGTCGGTCGTCGGTTTCAAGCGCGAAGCCGACGACCCATTGCGGCGAACCTTGCTGCAATCGCTCGTTACCGAGCGTCGCGACGATGTCGGGCGTTTCGATGAGTTGCAGCGTCAGCGGTTCGCCGGTTTTCGCGATCTTGTGGTCTTCGACTTTAGTCGGCTTGTAATCGCAGGGAGCGGCGACGCCGATCAGCCCGTCGCAATGCGGAAACTCGTCACGGGCCGCGGCGAGCATCTCGTCGGTCGTGAGCACCGGGATGACGCGAGCCGCCGTGGGGTAGGTGATTTCAACCGGTCCGCTGACGACGACCGCTTCATGGCCGGCGGCGAGCGCGGCTTCGACCAGCGCGAGGCCCATTCGCCCGCTGGAGGCGTTCGTCAGGTAACGTACGGGGTCGAGATATTGCCGCGTCGGCCCGGAAGTGAAGAGAATGCGTGCCATGAAGCGCGACTAGCCCAGCGCTTTCTCAATGGCGGCGCGGATCGCTTCCGGCTCCGCCATGCGGCCGGCTCCCTTCGTGCGGCAGCTGAGCCAGCCTTCGCCGGGATCGACGACGGTCACACCATCGGTGCGAAGTTGCGCGACGTTGCGGGCCACGGCGGGAGCGGCCCACATTTGCGTGTTCATCGCGGGGGCCATGAGCACGCGTCCGCCGAACGCGAGATAGAGCGTGCTGAGCAGATCGTCGGCCATGCCGTGTGCGGCCTTGGCGAGGAAGTCGGCGGTGGCCGGCGCGATGCAAAGCAGCTGCGCCTTTTCCGCGAGGCCGATGTGCGCGCCGAGCGGAAATTCGGCGTTGTCGAACACTGTGCGATAGACGGGCCGGCCGGTGAGAGCTTCAAACGTCGGCGGACCGATGAAGCGGCAGGCGGCGTCGGTCATCACGACGCTCACCCCCGCGCCGTCTTGCACAAGCTTGCTGACGAGCGCGGCGGTCTTAAAGGCGGCAATGCCTCCGGTGACTCCGACGACGATCTCTCGCCCCGCAACCGTCATGCTGCCGCCTGTTGGTGGAAAGAGTCGGGTTTACAGCGCGTTGAGGTCGAGTTCCGGAGGTCCGCCCGCGGCGTCGCTCGCGCCGGTGACGCGCAGGTTGCCCGACGTATCGAGCGAAATCTTGTCGTTGATGATTTCCGCGATGACGATTTGCATCTTGTCGTTCGTGTGCACCTCGACGAGCGGCCGAGCGCCGGCATTGAGCGCGACGAGTCGCTTCTGGATCAGCGTCGAAAGCTTGAAGCGACCGCCGACCTTGTTCACGATGCCTTCTTCACGAAGTGCGTCAATCATGCAACTATCCTCCAGGACTCAAGAATCGGAATTCGAAAGTATTTCACAAAGCCGGGCTACGGCGGCGTCTAGATCGTCGTTGGTCACGCGGTAGCGATAACGGTCGGCTGCGACCATCTCACGTCGCGCCACTTCTAATCGCCGTTCAATCGCCTCTCGGGTTTCGGTGCCCCGAGCCGTCAGTCGCCGGTCTAACTCTTCAATGGATTCGGGCTGCACGAAGATCGTCAGCGCGTCGGGGTAGTGCTCCAAGACGGCAAGCGTCCCCTGAACATCAATCTCTAATACTACCCATTTCCCCGCGGCAAGACGAGGGGCCACCTCGCTGCGGAGCGTGCCGTACCAGTCGCCGCGACCGTAAACCTCGAAACATTCCAAGAAATCGCCCGTTTCCCGTCGCCGGCGGAATTCTTCCGGCCTGAGGAAATGGTAGTCCGTGCCGTCGACTTCTCCGGGGCGCGGGCGGCGCGTGGTCGCTGAAACCGAAGCGACCAGCGGACCTTCGCACTGCGCGTACATCCGCTTCAGCAGCGTCGTTTTCCCGGCGCCCGAAGGGCCTGAGATCACGATCAGCTTACCGGCCTGCGGCGGCGTGTGGCCCGCGCTTTGCGACATTTGCGTTGGTTTGCCCGTGGGTATCTTGATCTACGTCAGCTAGGCGACGCTTACTCGACGTTTTGGATCATTTCGCGAATCCGTTCGACCGCCGTCTTGATCTCGATCACGTAGCGCGAGATCTCGACGTCGTTCGCCTTCGAGCCGATCGTGTTGATCTCGCGGAACATTTCCTGCGTGAGAAACTCCAGCTTCCGGCCTGCGCTTTCGTCGGCTTGCACGAACTTCTCAAACTGGTCGAGATGGCTTCTCAGCCGCACGATCTCTTCGCTGATGTCGGCGCGGTCGCTATAGACGGCCACTTCCTTCAACAGGTCCGATGCGTTGAGCGTGATCTGATGTTCCGACAACGCCGCTTGCACGCGCTCCGTGAGCCGCTTGCGATAATGTTCGGCCGTCTGCGGCGCGCGGGCTTCGACCTTCGTAAGTTCCGCGGCAATCGCGGCGCAGTTCTGACGCAAGTCCGCGGCCATGTTGCGCCCTTCGTCCGCGCGCATCTTGGCGAGGTTCTGCATCGCGGCCACGAGCGTCTCGCGGATCGTCGGCCACTGCGCCATCACGTCGGTCGTGCGGTTCGGGTTCTCGGTCACCACTCCCGGCAGTTCGAGCAAGGTCTCCAGCGGCACCTGTTCGACGACGTGCCATTCGTCGTAGAGCGATTGCAGCTGCTCGCGATAGCCGGCCAGCACGCTGCGGTTGATCACGTAATCGTCGGCCGCGGTGAGGCGATCGATCTTCAATGCGATCTGCACCGTGCCGCGGCGAATCTGGTCGCGCACGGTCTGCTCGATCTCGCTCTCGAGCACGTTGTAACCTTCGCCGCACTTCACGTTCAGCTTGAAGTAGCGGTTGTTGATCGTGCGCACTTCGACGCCGACCGAAAGGTCCGCCTCGCGCCGATGGGCTTCGCCGTAACCGGTCATGCTCAGCAGCATGTGCGGAACCTCTTGCGCTAGGTGTTGTTATCGGGAGTTTATAAAACGACCGCACGACGCGTCGCCGAGCAACGCGCCGTGCCGAACGATGGGAATGAGGATCACGTCAAACGGCAACGCTACGAGCCGGTTCCCGTCGGCGATGCGGCGGCCGTCGGGCTCGCGGCAGGCGTGGCCGGAGTCGTCGAAGCCGGCGGAGTTGCTGCAGGGGGCGTTCCGATCGGGGGCGAAGCCGCACTCGGCATCGTCGCTTGCGGCGCCGGTTGCGTCGAAGCCGGAGCCGGCGACGAAGCAGCCGAAGGCGCCGCGCCGACGCCCGACACGCGGTCGGCGATATCGGCCGGCGTCTTAAACATCTTCACCGCGGCGGCGCACAGCAGAATCCAGACGGCCGCGACGACGATCGTGACGCGCGTGAACACGTCTCCCGCCTTCGTGCCGAATGCGCTTTGGCCTCCCATGCCTCCTAGCGCGCCGGACAAGCCGCCACCTTTGCCGCGCTGAATCAGCACGAGCAAGATCATAAATAGCGCTACCAAGAAGAGGAGCGTCTTGACCAAGAAGGTCATTACGTCAAACCAAGACATTAGCTTTTCACTCCGGCTGCGATACCCAAGAAGTCGGCAGCCTTCAGGCTGGCGCCGCCCACCAGGGCTCCGTCCACGTTTGGTTGCGACATCAATTCGGCGGCGTTACTGGGCTTCACGCTACCCCCGTAGAGGATCCGTACCTCTTGGGAAAGGGGCTGATTGTAACGTTCGGCCAGCAGTTTGCGAAGGTCGGCGTGCACTTCTTCCGCTTGCTGCGGCGAAGCGGTCAATCCGGTGCCGATGGCCCAAACCGGTTCGTAGGCGATGACGCACTGCTTGATTTGGGCTTCCGTGAGCCCCGCCAGCGACCCTTCAAACTGCTTGCGAATCACGTCGGCCGTCTGATTGGCCTGCCGTTCGGCCAACAATTCGCCGACGCAAACAATCGGCGTAATGCCCGCGGCCAGGGCCGCCAGCGTCTTCTTGTTCACTTGGGCGTCGGTTTCGCCCATCAGTGTGCGGCGCTCGCTGTGCCCCAAAATCACATAAGTGCACCCCAGGTCGACCAACATCGGGGCACAGATTTCCCCCGTGAAAGCGCCGGGAGCTTCGGGATACAGGTTCTGCGTACCCCACTTTACCTTGCTCCCCTGGAGCACTTCGCGAACGGCGTCCACATACAGCGCCGGCGGAAACACGGCCGCTTCATAATGCGTGGCGCTGCCGACCCCTTCGGCCAAGGCTTTTGCCAGGGCGACCGAGTCTGCGCGCGTGAGGTTCATCTTCCAGTTGCCGGCGATCAGCGGAGTTCGCATCGAAAGGTTCTCGTGAAACGTGTCGTTAGTAGTTTTGGATGACGGGTTTGGGCGGGCGTTGTATGGGGGCGAGCGCACACTTGAGGCATTAGCCGACCGGTTCGGCCCGTGGGTACGAGCCGAGCACTTCCAGCCGGATCGATTTCTTCGCCAAGGCCTTGATGGCTCGAGCCACGCGCGTGTCGACCTCGTGGCCGTCGAGTTCGATGAAGAACATGTAGCCCCCTTCCGGTCGAGCGATCGGGAACGACTCGATCCAGGTCAGGTTGAGCTTCGCGCGTTTGAAAATGTTCATCGCATCGGCCAAAGCGCCCGGCTTGTGCGGCACTTCGAACATCACCGAAGTCTTGTCGTTGCCCGTGCGGGCCGCCGATTCTTCGCCGATAATGAAGAACCGCGTGACGTTCGAGGCGTTGTCTTCGATGTTTTCCGCGAGCACGTCGAGCCCGTAATGTGCGGCCGCTTGCACGCCTGCGATGGCCGCGACTTCCGGTCGCTGCCGAGCCGTTTGTGCGGCGGTCACACTGCTGGCGACTTCCACGAGCCGCGCCGTCGGCAAATGGCGCGCGAGCCAATTGCGGCATTGCGAAATGGCCTGCGGCTTGCTTTGCACTTCCGTGATGCCGGAGCGCGGTCCGCTGCCGAGCAAGCTGTGATGGATCCGTAGCGGGATCTCGCCGCAGATGCGCACCCGCAGCCGCGTGAACATGTCGAGCGTGTCGGCGATCCGGCCGTCAGTCGAGTTCTCGACCGGCACGACGCCGAAATTCGATTGCCCGCCGTTCACTTCTTCGAACACTGCCGAAATGCTGCCGACCGGTACCGCCTCGACCGATTCGCCGAAACCGTACAGCGTCGCCATGTGGCTATAGGTGTAAGCCGGTCCGAGAAACGCGACCGAGACCTTGCGCGACAAGGCCCGCCAGCCCGAAGCGAGCTCGCGATAAATCGACGCCAGTGCGGCGTCGGCCAGCGGGCCTTCGTTCCACTCGGCCACCTTCTGCAGCAAAGCTTCCAGGCCGGGGCCGTCGACCGGCGGGGCGGCCTCGGCCGATTCTGAACCGCTCGTTTCGGCGAGCGGATGTTGCCCCGCTTCGGCCCGCATCGCTTCCGACCCTAGTTGGGCACGTTCGTTCAGCAGGCGAATCAATTCACGATCGACCCGTTCGGTCTCACGTCGTAGCGCAGCGGGCGTGAGCGCGGCCGTCCCCGGTTTTGGCGAAGCCTTCGAGCGTTTGCCGTCGGTATCGGTGCCCATGCCCTGCCCAGACGCGGGAATAGTACGGTACGGTGAGCGGGAAATCTTCCCAACGCCCTACGCGCACGCGACTTACGAAAAGCCTTTCTTGTAATGGGCAGCGCTGCCGGCTGTCAAGTAGCCGGCGCTGCTAAACCGATGTGCCGTAACGGCTTCTGCAATCGTTGTCATCGCCGGTAAAGCCCAGGTTGCCGGTAAAGCCCAGGGACGGCCGTCCCTGGGGGGCACCTCGTTCGATAATGCTCCAGGGACGGCGGTCCCTGGGCTTTAAGGGGAGCATTCGGAATCCGGTAACTGCCAAAATGACAACGGCCACCGCGAGCTACGTCCGCTGTCAAAACGGCAGTTTCCCCCAAATCTTCCCGTGTCCAATCGCGACGCTTAGATTCGCGGCAAAATCGCCCAAACCCGGCGATTTCGGCACTCTTCGCGATGCTCAGGGGCCACTTGAGAGCCCCTCGGCACGCACTTTGCTTTAACTAGGCCCCAGCGGTTTCGACCGCCAAAATCAACCAACATTTCACACGACAATTCCGTCGCCCAAATAGATACGAAGAGGAGCACCATCACATGGCCAAGGGTGAAAAGATTATCGGTATCGATCTCGGTACCACCAATTCCGTCGTCGCCGTTATGGAAGGAAATGAGCCGAAGGTCATTGCCAACGCCGACGGCAACCGGCTCACCCCGAGCGTCGTCGCCTTCACCGACAAGGGAGATATCCCGGTCGGTGAGCCGGCTCGCCGTCAGGCCGTCACGAACCCGCTGCGCACGATCTACTCGATCAAGCGCTTCATGGGTCGCCGCCACAGCGAAGTCGCCTCGGAAGAGAAGATCGTTCCGTACAAGGTCGTCGGCGGCGCCAACGACTACGTGAAGGTGCAAGTCGGCGAGAAGCAGTACACCCCGCCGGAAATTTCGGCCATGGTGCTGCGCAAGCTCAAGGAAGCCGCCGAAGCGTACCTCGGCCATAAGGTGAACAAAGCGGTCATCACGGTGCCCGCCTACTTCAACGACGCCCAGCGCCAAGCGACGAAAGACGCCGGTCAGATCGCCGGCCTGGAAGTGGCTCGTATCATCAACGAACCCACCGCCGCGGCCATGGCCTACGGCCTGGAAAAGAAGAAGAACGAAAAGATCGTCGTGTTCGATCTCGGCGGCGGTACGTTCGACGTGAGCGTGCTCGACGTTTCCGAAGACGAAGGACATTCGACGTTCGAGGTCGTGAGCACCAACGGCGACACGCACCTCGGCGGCGACGACTTCGATCAAGTGCTCATCAACTACGTTGCGGACGAATTCAAACGCGATCAAGGGATCGACCTGCGTAAAGACCCGATGGCCCTCCAGCGCCTCCAAGAGGCGTGCGAAAAGGCCAAGAAGGAATTGAGCTCGCAAAACAACGTCGACATCAACCTGCCGTTTATCACGGCCGATGCGTCGGGCCCGAAGCATTTGCAGCTCAGCATCACGCGGAGCAAGTTCGAACAATTGGTCGACAACCTAATCGAGCGCTGCCGGATTCCGGTCGAGAAGGCGTTGAAAGACGCCAAGATGTCGCCGTCGGATATCGACGAAGTCGTCTTGGTCGGCGGTTCGACGCGCATCCCGAAGGTGCAGGAGATGGTCAAGAAGCTCTTCAACGGCAAGGAGCCGCACAAGGGCGTCAACCCGGATGAAGTGGTCGCCATCGGCGCGGCCATTCAAGGGGGCGTGCTCGCCGGCGAAGTGTCCGACGTGCTGCTGCTCGACGTAACTCCGCTCTCGCTGGGCATCGAAACCCTCGGCGGCATCATGACGAAGCTCGTCGAACGCAACACCACGATTCCGACGGAGAAGAAGCAAACGTTCAGCACGGCCGACGACAACCAAACGGCCGTGACGATCAAAGTCTCTCAAGGCGAACGCGAAATGGCGGCCGACAACCGGTTGCTCGGGACGTTCAACTTGGAAGGCATCGCTCCCGCTCCGCGCGGCATGCCGCAAATCGAAGTGAAGTTCGACATCGACGCCAACGGCATCCTCAACGTGTCGGCCAAGGACCTCGGCACGCAAAAGGAGCACAAGATCACGATCGCTCAGTCGAGCGGCCTGAACGAAGCCGAAATCGAACGGATGAAGAAAGACGCCGAACTGCACGCCGCGGAAGACAAGCGCAAGCGCGAAGTCGCCGAAGCGCGCAATCAGGCCGATTCGATGTGCTTCCAAATGGAAAAGCTCATGAAGGAGCACGCCGATAAGCTGAAGGATTCCGACAAGCAACCGCTCGAGGCTGCCATTGCCAAGGCCCGCGAAGCGGCGAAGGGGGATAACGTCGACGCGATCAAGAGCGCCATCACCGAGCTCGAGCATGCCTCGAACGCGATGAACAAGGTGCTCTACGAAGCGGGCAACGCCGCCGGAGCCGCGGGCGCCCAGCCGGGAGCAGGCGGCGACGCCGGAGCCTCGGCGAAGCAAGGGGGCGACGACGACGTGATCGACGCCGAGTTTGAAGTGAAGAAGTAGTTTGACCTCGCCCCAGTTAAAGCAAAACTGCGAGGTCGAGCGATAGACGATAGCCCGGGTGACATCGGGTCCGCTGTTACACGGGGAGCGAGGGTTCGTTGGGACCTTCGCTCCCCGTTTTTTTTGTCCGCTGATTGCGATTAGAAACACTACCCGCCTGCTGGCGCAGGCGGCTCGCCCGTCTCTTTGATTCGCATCACTCGCCACTCATCACTCACCACTGATAACCATATGGCCTTCCGTTTCGACAAACTCACCATCAAAGCCCAAGAAGCGGTGCAGCGCGCGCAAGAGCTCGCGGCCGATCGGGGCAACCCGCAGATCGATGCCGTGCACTTGCTCGCCGCGCTCACGAAAGAGACCGACGGCATCTTCTGGCCCATCGTCGAGAAGATCGGCGCCAATCGCCGGCAACTCGAAACCGTGGTCGAAGGGGAACTCAAGCATTTCCCTAAGGCGACCGGCGGTGCGCAGCCGCAGGCCGGCCAGAGCATGATGACCGTGCTGGACCTGGCGCAGCGCGAAGCCGAGGCGATGAAAGACGAATTCGTTTCGGTCGAGCACCTGATTCTAGCGCTCGCCAAGGCCGATACGAAGGCGAAGCAACTGCTCAAGCTCAACGCGATCACCGAGCAAGAGATCCTCAAGGCTCTGCAAACGGTGCGCGGCAGCGCGCGCGTCGACGATCAAAACCCCGAGGCCAAGTTTCAGGCCTTGCAGAAGTACGGCATCGACCTCGTCGAACGGGCCCGCCTCGGGAAGCTCGATCCGGTGATCGGCCGCGATCAAGAAATTCGCCGCGTCATCCAAGTGCTCTCGCGGCGCACCAAGAACAATCCGGTGCTCATCGGCGAGCCGGGGGTCGGCAAGACCGCCATCGCCGAAGGGTTGGCCGTGCGCATTGTGAAGGGGGACGTGCCGGAGTCGCTGAAGAATCGCTCCGTCGTGGCGCTCGATATGGGCGCGCTTGTGGCAGGCGCGAAGTACCGCGGCGAATTCGAAGAGCGACTCAAAGCGGTGCTCAAAGAAGTGCAATCGGCCGCGGGGAACGTGATTCTGTTTATCGACGAATTGCACACCGTCGTGGGGGCCGGTGCGGCCGAGGGATCGAACGACGCCGCGAACCTGCTCAAGCCGGCGCTGGCCCGGGGAGAGCTGCGCTGCATCGGCGCGACGACGCTCGACGAGTATCGCAAGTACATCGAGAAAGACCCGGCCCTGGAGCGGCGCTTCCAGCCGGTGATGGTGGGAGAACCGTCGGTCGAAGACACGATTGCGATCTTGCGCGGCATCAAGGGGAAGTACGAAGCGCACCATAAGGGCGTAAAGATTAAGGATTCGGCGCTTGTGGCGGCGGCGCAGTTGGCGAACCGCTACATCACCGATCGATTTCTGCCGGACAAGGCCATCGACCTGATGGACGAAGCCACCGCGCGCCTGGCGATGGAGTTGCAAAGCGTGCCGACGGAGATCGACGAGGTCGAACGTCGGCTCATGCAATTGGAACTCGCGTATCGTCAGCTGGAAGACGAAACGGAAGAGCACGCGATCGAGCAGCGCGAAGAAATCAAGGAAGAGATGGACGAACTCAAACGCAAAGCGGCGAGCCTGCGCGAGCAATGGGAGGCGGAAAAGCTCGGCGTGGGAGACGTGAAGAAACTGCGCGCCGACCTCGACGCCGCCGAGCAAGAATTTGAACAGCTCAATAACGACATCATGAAACGCCGCTCGGCGGGGCAATGGGTCGAGAACCAGGAATACCATCAACTTGCCGACTTGGATAAGAAGCGCAAGAAGATCGCCGAGCAATTGGAAAAGACCGGCACGGCGAAAGAGGCCAAAGTCGGCGAAAAGCCGGCCGGTCGCAAGCTCCTGAGCACGGAAGTGGGGCCGGACGAGATCGCCGAAGTCGTCAGCGCTTGGACCGGAATTCCGGTGAGCCGGATGATGGAAGCGGAGAAGGCCAAACTTTTAGTGCTCGAAGAACGCTTGCACCAGCGCGTGATTGGTCAGAACGAAGCGGTGGAAGCCGTGGCGAATGCGGTGCGCCGCAGCCGCTCCGGCCTGCAGGACCCCAACCGGCCGATCGGCTCGTTCATCTTTCTCGGCCCGACGGGCGTGGGAAAGACCGAGCTTTGCAAGGCGCTCGCGCAGGTTTTGTTTGACGACGAGAACGCGATGATTCGGATCGACATGAGCGAATTCGGGGAACGGCACAACGTGAGCCGACTCATCGGCGCTCCGCCGGGATATGTGGGCTACGAAGAAGGGGGCGTGCTGACCGAAGCGGTTCGCCGCCGGCCGTACAGCGTTGTGCTGCTCGACGAAATCGAAAAGGCGCATCGCGACGTCTTCAACGTGCTGCTGCAGGTCTTGGACGACGGTCGCCTGACCGACGGCCAAGGGCGCACCGTCGACTTCACGAACACGATCATCGTGATGACGTCGAATGTCGGCAGCCAAGCGATTCAAGAGATCACGCGCGAAGGAGGGAGCGAAGACGAAGTGCGCGAGGCGGTGAAGGTGGCGATGGAAGGAAAGTTCCTGCCGGAGTTTCTCAACCGCATTGACGAGACGATCATCTTCCATCCGCTCAACCGGAAAGACATCCATCACATCGTCGAGCTTCAAGTGGCGCGGCTGCGCAAGCAATTGGAGCAGAATGATCTGCAACTGGAGATTTCGCCCGAGGCGCTCGACGCAATCGGCGTGCAGGGTTACGACCCGACGTACGGTGCTCGGCCGCTGAAGCGCGTGATCCAGCAAAAGCTGCAAAACCCGCTGGCGACGGAACTACTGCGCGGCGAATTCCCGCCGCACAGCACGATTCGTGTCGGCGTGGAAGACGGGGAGTTTACGTTCGCACGCGTGGAGCCGGCCGCGACGACCAAGTAAAGGTGGAAGGCGAGCGGCGGGGTTTATCCCCGCCGTCCGGATTTCTGACGACTTGCAGACTGCGCGGATAAACCCCGCCGCTCGCTCAGACCACTGCTACTCCGTCGCCAGCTCGTAGCAAGCGGCTTCCTCGTCGTTGCGCACAAGGAGCTTCGTTCCCCAAAGCACCGGCTGATTCCAGCTGACGCCGGTCGGCAGGGCCGTGATCCGGCCGAGTTCGTTGAACCCGTCCGGCTTCGCTTCCACCATCGCGACGTCTCCCTCTTCGCATTGCACGATGAGGAGATCGTCGACGAGCAGGATCTGTCCGTGGCCGTAGTTCATGCCGCGCTTCGACCGCCATTTGACGGCGCCGTCTTTCCAGGCGATACACATCAGGAACTCGCCGTCGTCGAGGCCGTAAATGTAGTCGCCGTGAAGCACCGGGTTCATGAACTTCGGTTTGAACTTCGTCGACTTGTATTTCTCGTCGACCTTCCACTCGCCGCCGTCTTTGGTGACTTCCAACAGTCGACAGCCGACGCCGTAGCCGGCGGAGACGAACACGTGACGGTCGTCGACCACGATCGGCTGCGGCACCTTGGGTTGCCCCTTGTCCCAGCCGTCGTACTTCCAAAGTTGTGCGCCGGTTTCGGGGTCGTGGGCCGTGACGCTTTGGAAATTGACGATCAACACCTGCCGCACGCCGCCGAGCGTCGCGACCACGGGCGTTGCATAGCCGGAAGGTTCGTCGCCCGCGTGCCACGCGACTTGGCCGTTGTCGGCACGGTAGGCGATGAGTGAGTCGGCATTCTTGCCGCCGACGCTCACCACCACGACGTCGCCGTGCGTCTTCGTGTCGACGACTGTGGGAGACGAACTCTTGCCCCACATCGGGGCCTCGGCTTGGTTTTCCTTCAGCACTTCGTGCGACCACAAAACTTTGCCGGTCGCGGCGTCGAAGCTGGAAAGGAGTCCGTTCGACCCGAGGGTAAAAAGTTTTCCTTGGTGAAACGTCGGCGTGGCCCGCGGCCCATAGCCGCCGAGTTGCCAATAGTGCCCCGGCGCGTCGCTATGCACCCATTCGTGTTTGCCGGTATTGAGATCGAAGCAGGCGACTTGCTCAAAGGCCTCGTCCGAGGTCTGTTGTTGCGTGAAGCCGTAATGCCCGACGACGGCGAAACTCGACCAAGCCGGGCCGACGGGGACGCGCCAGAGTTCCTTGGGCGGCTTGGCGGCCCAATCGCGGGCAAGTTTCTTGCCGGCGGGCAAGCGGAAGTGCCCGTTGTGCGTCGGCCCGAAGAACGACGGGGAATCGAATTCCTGCGGGCTCAAGTCCAGAGCGGCGGAAGCGGTGCGGGCCTCGGGAGCCACGTCGACAATCCTGCCGCCCGTAAGCGACGTGAACCAGCGACGTTTCGGGAAGCTTTGTCGCATGTCGCCGTCGAAGATCGGCCGCTCGACTTGATAAACGCCGGCCCCTGCCGCCGCGAAGATCAACAAAGCCCCGGCGAATCCGTACCGCAATTTTCGCGACAGCCCGGAGTCGCGAATCAGCCAGATGCAAAAAATGAGGCCGACGAGCAGCGAGCAGATTTCCGTCGCCAGGAATCGATTCGCATTGCCGCCGAACGTTTCGGCCGGGGTTAAGCGAATGCCCGTGAGCGCAATAGCGCCCCCGCCGAGCAGCAGCGCCAAGCGTCGCCACTTCGGTCCCTGGGGCGGTGCCGAGGCATCCGCCGGGGCGCTCTGCGTCAGGTTGTTCACTCCGAACACCTCAAACAAGTTTGCAGGAAACGGAGTCGCCGCACGTGGCGGGATAACCGGCCGCCGACGATCCCGACCGGCTACAGCGCCCGCGCCGGCAAAGTGTTACAGGCCGACGGAAAAAGTTAGTCGCCGGTACGCGACGTTACCTCGATCAGGTGGTAGCCGAACTGCGTCTTCACCGGGCCTTGCACTGTGTTGACCGGGGCGGAGAACACGACCTTATCGAACTCCGGCACCATCTGGCCGGGGCGAAATTCGCCGAGGTCGCCCCCTTCTTGACCCGACGGGCAGCTCGAATGCTTCTTCGCCAGATCGGCGAACTTCGCGGCGCCGCTTTCAATTTCCGTTTTCAGGTCGTTACAGGCCTTTTCCGTGGCGACGAGAATATGGCGGGCGCGGGCTTTCTTCAGAGCCATGACAAACTCACAAAAATAGGAATGGGGCGCGGTTGCGAACTACCCGTAAGGATAGCAATCGGGCGATTTTGGGCAATCCGCCGCGGATATGGGGGCCCGATTGAAGGCTCACGCCGTTCGCCGTAGAGTGGGGCCGGAGAAGTTGTCGGAAGTGTTTAGCGCTCGGAATTGCGCCGCTCCCGCGTTTCCGGGAGTTTGAGTCAGGCATGCCGCCGATCGTCAATGTCGCCGCCTACAAGTTTGCCCCGCTCGAGGATTTGAAGCCGCTGCGCAAGCGGTTGCTCGATCTTTGCAAGCCGTTGGGCCTGCGCGGCACCATTCTCATCAGCACCGAAGGGGTAAATCTCTTTGTCGCCGGCGTTCGCGAGAGCGTTGATACGCTCTTGGCGGAGCTGCGTTCGCTGCCGGGCTTGGCAGGGCTCGAGGTCAAAGAAAGCGAGAGCGCGCGGCAGCCGTTCAACCGGATGCTGGTCCGGATCAAGCGCGAGATTATCGCCTTCGGCGTTGAGGGGATCGACCCGTCGCGGCGGACCTCGCCGAAGTTGGCCCCGCGCGAACTCAAGCGCTGGCTCGACGAAGGGCGCCCCGTCACGCTGCTCGATACGCGCAACGACTACGAGATCAAGCTCGGCACGTTTCAGAACGCTCGCACGCTCGGCATCGATCACTTTCGCGAGTTTCCGAGGGCTGTCGCGCAGTTGCCTGAAGAATGGAAGCGGCAACCGGTGGTGATGTTTTGCACCGGCGGCATCCGCTGCGAAAAGGCCGGGCCGTACATGGAGCGGGAAGGTTTCGAGCAGATCTATCAACTCGAAGGAGGCATCCTTAAATACTTCGAGGATTGCGGCGCGGCGCACTACGACGGCGAATGCTTCGTCTTCGATCAACGCGTTGGGCTCGACGCCGGTTTGAGCGAAACCGAAAGCGATCAATGTTTCGCCTGTCTCACGCCGCTGACGGCGGAGGACCAACTCGATCCGCGCTATGTGAAAGGTTCGGCCTGCCCATACTGCATGCAGTCGACCGAAGCACAACGGGCGCAAACACTCGTGGAACGTCACGAGGCGCTCCGGCGGGCGACCGATCCGTTGCCGGGGAGCACGGCTTGCGATAACTATCGGCCGCTGAATATTCCGGCGGCGGCCGAAGGGCGCGTCCTTACCGAGTTTCTCGCGGAGATCTTTCCCCGTATCTCGGAAGCGGAATGGCGCGAGGCGTGCCGGTCGGGACGATTGCTCGATGCCGATCGTCGACCGGTCGAAGAATCACGCGTCGTCAGGGCAGGGGAGCGGTTTCTCAACTTGGAGCCCGCGGCCATCGAGCCGGATGTGAATGCCGACGTGCGGATCATCTACGAAGACGAAGCGATCGTGGTCGTCGACAAGCCTGCGCCGTTGCCGTTGCATCCAAGCGGTCGGTTTCACCGCAACACGCTGCAGGCGTTTCTGCATGCGGTTTACGCACCGCAGCGGCCCAGGCCTGCGCATCGGCTCGATGCGAACACCGCAGGCGTCGTGGTGTTTGCCCGTACCCGACACTTCGCCGGCATCGTGCAGCCGGAGTTTGCGCGCGGCAATGTCGAGAAGGTCTATCTGGCGCGCGTGCAGGGGAGCCCGTCGGAAGAGCTGTTCGAATGCACGGCGCCCATCAGCACCGAGGCGGGAGAGTTGGGCTCGCGGTGCATTGATGAGCAGAACGGAGCGTCGGCCCACACGAAGTTCGCGGTGCTCGACCGGTTCGACGACGGCACGACGCTCTTGGAAGTGCGACCGTTGACCGGGCGGACGAATCAGATTCGGGTGCATTTGTGGCACTTAGGCCTGCCGATTTGCGGTGAGCAGGCGTACTTGCCCGACCGTGCGCTGGGGTCGGTCCAGACGAACGACGTCGACGATCCACCGCTGAATTTGCTGGCATATCAGCTTTCGTTTAAGCATCCGCTAAGCGGCGAACGGGTCACTTTTTTTGCGCGCCGGCCTGAATGGTCCTTGAGTCGCGATAGGTCGCGCGCCTAACGTAGTGAGCCTTCGCGCAAGCCGACCACGGAACGCGCGAAGAGTTTTCGACTACCGAAGGAGCCCGAAGATGGCGATGCGAACGTGGATACTCTTTGTCGCTGCATGGTTGCCGGCGTGTGCGTGGGTGAGCCACGCGGCCGCGAAGGAAGAAGCCGCTCCTGCGGCGTCGAAGCGACCGAACGTATTGTTTTTGGCAATCGACGACCAGAACGATTGGATCGGCTGCCTCGGCGGCCATCCGCTCGTGAAGACGCCGAACATCGATAAGCTTGCGGCCCGCGGCACGGTGTTTACCAATGCGCACTGTCAGATGACGCTTTGCAATCCGTCGCGCACGAGCCTGATGCTCGGCTTGCGGCCCTCGACGAGCGGCGTCTACGGATTGTCTCCCTGGTTTCGCACGGTCGACGCCTTGGCCGAGCGCGTCGCGCTGCCGCAGCATTTCAAGAAGCACGGCTACAAGACGTATACCGTCGGTAAGATCTATCACGGCGGCGCGGGTGGGCCGAAACTCAAGGCGCAAGAGTTTGACGTGTGGGGCGACGCGGGAGGCGTCGGCGTAAAGCCGGCGGCGAAGTTGATTCCTCCGACGCCGATGGGCAACAATCCGTTGATGGATTGGGGCGTGTTTCCGCACAACGACGAAGACAAGGGAGATTATCAAGTCGCGAGTTGGGCGATCGAGAAGCTCGAAGCGATGCCGAAGGACGAGCCGTTTTTTTTGGCGGCCGGTTTCTTCTTGCCGCACGTGCCGTGTTACGCGACGCAGAAGTGGTTTGATCTTTATCCCGACGACGATTCCGTACTTCCGCCCGTGCTCGATGGAGATCGGGAGGATACGCCTCGCTTCTCGTGGTATTTGCATTGGGATCTGCCGGAACCGCGCCTGAAGTGGGTGCGCGAAGTGAACCAGTGGCGCAATTTAGTGCGCTCGTATTTGGCCTGCGTCAGTTTCACGGATGCGCAAGTGGGCAGGGTGCTCGATGCGCTGAAGGCGACGGGGCACGAGGACGATACGATCGTCGTGCTGTGGGGAGACCACGGCTGGCACCTCGGCGAGAAAGCCATTACCGGCAAGAACACGCTGTGGGAACGTTCGACGCGCGTGCCGCTGATTTTCGCGGGTCCCGGCGTAAGGGCCGGGCAGAAGTGTGTGCAGCCGGCGGAATTGCTCGACATGTATCCGACGCTCGTCGAACTCGCCGGACTCACGCCGCGCACGGATCTCGAGGGCTTGAGCTTAGGCCCGCAATTGCGCGATGCGGCGACCGTTCGTGCGCGTCCCGCAATCACGACGCATAACCAGGGGAACCACACCGTTCGCTCGCTCGCCTGGCGCTACATTCACTACGCCGACGGCATGGAAGAGCTTTACGATCACCGGAGCGATCCGAACGAGTGGATGAATCTCGCCGGCGATGCGAAGTTCGCGACCGAATTGGCCGAGCATCGCAAGTGGTTGCCGAAGATTGACGTGGCGCCGGTGCCCGGGAGCAAGTCGCGCGTGTTGACGTACGATCCCAAAACGGATGAAGCGGTTTGGGAAGGGAAGGTCGTGCGGCGCGGGGATGCGATTCCGGAGTAGAGCACCCCTCAGCCACGGCCCCTCTCCCGCAAGGGGCGAGGGGAGGTTGGGATGTGCGCATAAAAAACCCGGTGCCGACGAAGACCGAAGTCTTCGCCGGGCACCGGACTCTACCGGCAGGCGGAGCCGGAGACGGGAGACGATTGCGCACACGGCGCGATCGTTGTAGAAGGAAGTCGCCGCCGCAGTCGCCGTAGTGCGGCGACTGCGGGGCAACTTGTAGCCTTAGTGAGCTTCGGCGTTCATCACAAAGCCGTGGTAGGCTTGGTGACCGTGTTCGCCGATGTCGAGGCCTTCGATTTCTTCTTCCGCCGTAACGCGGAGGCCGATCGTGTACTTGATCACGAGCCAGCAGATGGCCGAGACCACGACGGTGTAAACACCGACCGCGGCGACGCCCTTGATCTGAGCGATCAATTGCGTCATGCCGCCGCCGTAGAACAAGCCGGCCGCAGGAGCCAAGGCTCCCTCGGCAGGCGCTTCGGCGAACAAGCCGATGGCCAAGCAGCCGAGCGTACCGCAACCCAAGTGGACGCTGGTCGCACCGACCGGATCGTCGCACTTGATCTTGTCAAAGAACATGACCGAAAAGACGACGAACACGCCGGCGACGGCGCCGATGATCAACGAGTCGTTCATCGTAACCCAAGCACAAGGAGCCGTAATGGCGACGAGACCGGCCAAGCAGCCGTTGATCGTCATACCGAGGTCGGGCTTCTTCAAGACGATCCAGGCCGTTGCCGTGGCCGTAATGGTTGCCATCGCACCGGCGGCATTCGTATTGACGGCGATTCTAGCGAGCAAGCTGCCGTCGCCGACACCCATGGTGCTGCCCGGGTTGAAGCCGAACCAGCCGAGCCAGAGAACCAAACAGCCGATGAAGGCGGCGGTCATGTTGTGGCCGGGGATGGCGTTGACCTTGCCGTCCGGTCCGTACTTGCCGATGCGGGGGCCAAGAATGTAGGCGCCCGTCATAGCGGCCCAACCGCCGACGGAGTGCACCACGGCACAACCGGCGAAGTCCCAGAATCCGGCATCGGCGAGCCAGCCGCCGCCCCATATCCAGTGACCGGTGACCGGGTACATGACCACGGCCATCAAAGCGCTGAACACGATAAACGAGAGGTACTTGATACGTTCGGCAACGGCGCCCGACACGATGGTGGCGGCAGTTCCGGCGAACACGAGCTGGAAGAAGAACTTCGCCCAAAGCGGAACGCCGGCCCAAGAAATGGAACCGTAGTCGCCGGCATAGTCGGCAATTGCCGGGCTGTTGTCCGCACCGGTGACCATCCAGAGGCCGGTCTTACCGATGTAGTCGTCCCCTTCACCGCCACCAAACATGAGGCCCCAACCGATGAGCCAGTAGAAGATCGACGTGACTGCGAACACGACGAAGTTCTTCGAGAGAATGTTGACCGTGTTCTTTGCACGAGCGAAACCCGATTCGACGCAGCCGAATCCGAGGTTCATGAAGAACACCATCATGCCGCAAACCATGACCCACACGGTGTCGAGACCGACGGTGAGCTTGGCAATTGCGGCTGCGTTTTCTTCCGCCGTCGGAGTTTGGGCCGAGGCGCTGGGCCCGACCAAGAACATGCATGCGTACACCAAGCCCATACAAAGGGCTGTTTGGCAGAACGCCACCTTCAATCGTCTCTTCATACGCTGTCTCCCTGAAAAACAATGAGGTTTGCCGGGGCGCACGTTCAGTGTGCTTCGAATCGGGAGGAGCGCAGAAAATCCGCCTGCCCACCGACCCGCATCGCCGCCTTTGGAGAATGCCCGCGGATCGAACGACGCAAGGGAACGCTGAATCGATTCACGCGTAATGCGAGAACGCTCCCTTGCCGTGGGCCGCTCTTTAGCAACCGGGATGCCGGCAGCGCGATGTGAGCGACGGATGAGGGGCGAATGCGGGCCGGCTTAGCCGGCGGTCGACATGAGTTAATGCCGAAAAATGCGGATTAATCCGCCGCCCGTCCCCAAGGAAATCAAATTTCTTTGCTGGGGCTTATTTCTGCAATTTACTGCTGACATACCCGTGGCTAGCCCGCTTTTAGGCAGGTCTCGCTGAAAAGCAAGGCAGGGGATTGCGGCGACTTCGTCGCGTGACGAGACGACGCCGCGACGCGGAGTCTACAAGCTGCGTTAACCTTGCATCGCGGGGAACATCTGACGAATCATCGTGATGGCCGCGGGCCCGACGAGGATGACGAAGATACCGGGGAAGATGAAGATCACGAGCGGGAAGATGAGCTTCACCGCGGTCTTGGCCGCCTTTTCTTCGGCGAGTTGGCGCCGGCGCGTACGCATGGATTCACTTTGCACGCGGAGCGCTTGCGCAACGCTCGAGCCGAATTTATCGGCCTGAATGAGAATGGCCGCGAGCTGCCGAAGGTCGTCGACGCCGCAGCGGTCGCCGAGGTCGTGGAGCACGTCGGCGCGCACCTTGCCGACCTGCAGGTGGAAGTTGGCGAGCGTGAACTCGTCGGAGATCACTTTGTACGAGCGCTTCATTTCTTCGGCGACTTTGCGCAAGGCCTGGTCTAAGCCGAGGCCGGCTTCCACGCACACGACCATGAGATCGAGCGCGTCGGGCAGGCCGAGGAAGATCTGCTCTTTGCGGGCCTTGCCGATGAAGTGGAGGACGATTTCGGGAATGTAGAACATGACGCCGGCGACGGCCACGGCGATCATGATGTTCTTCTGCGTCATTTCCGCAAACAACGCCACGCCGGCGCCGCTGAAGAAGAGGCCGGCGAGCAGCATGCCGACCTTGATGCTCAAGAACATCGAAGGGGCCGCTTCGCTGCGGAAGCCGGCTTCGCTGAGTTTTTGCTTGAGCTTGCCGGCGTCTTTCTCGTTCGTCGGCTGCAACGGCGCCGCCAGCGTCGGAGACGCCATCGCCAACATGCGCGACATGGCATCCTGCTTCTTCATCGCCGAATCGTCTTCGTCTTTACGTTTGCGACGGGTCGGATTCTTGAACTCCTCAAGTCTTTCGACGGCGCGCGGCTTTTCGACGGCGACCATGTTCAATACGGCCCAGCAGCCGATGGCGAACGCGCCGAAGACGGCGATCGGCACGATTTGCTCCATGCCGATGAAGCTGAACAGCATGATGGAGAAGTTCATGACCTTAGACCTTGATGTTCACGATTTTGCGGATCATGTACGCGCCGAGCAGCTGCATGAATACGGCGCCGGCGAGCATCTTCTTGCCGAGCGGGTCTTTGAAGAGCACCATCACGTATTCCGGATTGAGCTTGTACACCGCGCCGAATAGTACGACCGGCAACGCCAAGAGTACGATGCCCGAAAGACGACCTTCGCCGGTAAGGGCTTGGATTTGTCCCCAGATGCGAAACCGATCGCGGATGAGCGCGCCGATCTTGTCGAGGATTTCCGCCAAGTCGCCGCCGGTTTGCCGTTGCAAAATGATGGCCGTGGCGAAGAACTTCAAATCGAGGTTCGGAATGCGGTCGGTCATATTATTCATCGCGTCGACGATCGGGATGCCGAGGTTGTTTTCCTCGAAGACACGACCGAATTCGACGCTGATCGGGGGCTTCATTTCCTGACGCACGAGATCGAAGCCGGCCGCGAGGCTATGCCCCGACCGGAGAGCGCGGGCGAGGAGTTCGAGAGCGTCGGGCAGCTGAGCGCCGAACGCCTTTAGGCGGCGCGAACGGCGCAAAAGGATCCACAGCAGCGGAAACGGGGCGGTGGCTACGAATGCCAACGGAGCGAAGGCTAGGCCGCTGCTGCCGCTTGCGCCGAAGGCAACGGCGCAGGTGAGAGCTCCGCCGAGCCCGATGCCGCCGGAGATGAGGAAGAATCGCGACGGAGTAAGGTTCGTATCGGCTTGTTCGAACAAGAGCCCGAACTTTTCATACCGCGCGAAGACAAGTTCGCCGAACGAAGGAACGGCATCGAGCGGCGCGGCGATGACCGAAGCGCCGGGGCTATCCGATTTGGAATGGCTGACGGCCGTGAGCATGCTCAGGCGATCTTCCACCTTCGACTCGTTGCCGCCGCGGAACATCAGGGCCAGCCCGCCGATGAGGGCGGCGACCGCGACGAAGACGGCGACGGAGATTAGGATCGGGCTCATAGCTATCGCTCGTGGAGACGAATGTGCGACGTTACTTAGTGCGTTAGGCTTGCATCATGACGCGTTGACGGAAGGCGCTGGCCGGAAGGCGAACGCCGGCTCGTTCGAGCTTGTCCATAAACGTGGGTCGGATACCGGTGGCGATGAAGTTGCCGTAGGCCTTGCCTTCGGCATCGATTCCCTGTCCTTCATACTTGTAGATGTCTTGGAGGACGACGGTATCTTGTTCCATGCCGACCACTTCGGTGATGTACGTGATACGGCGCACGCCGCCTTGTAGACGGCTGGCTTGAATAATGAGGTCGACGGCGCTGGCAAGCTGTTGACGCATGGCCTTGAGCGGCAGATCGAAGCCGGCCATCGTGATCATGGTTTCGACGCGCGCAATGGCGTCGCGCGGCGTATTCGCATGCAACGTGGTCATCGAACCTTCGTGGCCCGTGTTCATGGCTTGAAGCATGTCGAGCGTTTCGGGTCCGCGGCATTCGCCGATGATGATGCGTTCGGGACGCATACGCAGGGCGTTCTTAACGAGGTCGGTCGCGCTGACGGCTCCCTTGCCTTCGATGTTCGACGGCCGAGTTTCGAGTCGTACGACGTGATCTTGCTGCAACTGGAGTTCGGCCGCGTCTTCAATGGTGACGACGCGCTCGTGACCCGGAATGAAGCTGGAGAGCGTATTGAGCAGCGTAGTTTTGCCGGAACCGGTACCGCCGGAAATGATGACGTTCAAGCGCGCCTTGATGGCCCCTTCGAGCAGCATCACCATTTCGGGCGTGAAGGCTTTGTAGTTGAGCAGATCTTCGAGCTTCAGCGGGTTCGAGCCGAAACGGCGAATGGAGACGGCGGCGCCGTCGAGGGCGAGCGGCGGAATAATGGCGTTGACGCGCGAGCCGTCGGGCAAGCGCGCGTCGACCATGGGGCTGACTTCATCGACGCGCCGACCGACCTTCGACACGATGCGATCGATGATCTGCAGCAAGTGGGCGTTGTCGCGGAACGTGACCGGCGACTTCTCCATTTTGCCTTTCTTTTCGACGTAAATCTGCTTCGGGCCGTTGATCAGGATGTCGCTGATCAGCGGGTCTTTGAGCAGCAACTCCAGCGGACCGAAGCCGAACGTTTCATCGAGCACTTCTTCGACGAGGCGCTCGCGCTCGGCACGGTTGAGCAGCGTGCCTTCGGCGTCGCTTAAGTGTTCGATCACCATGCGGATCTCGCGGCGCAGCACGTCGTTGTCCATCTCGCTGACTTTCGTCAGGTCGAGCTTGTCGACGAGCTTGCCGTGGATCCGGCGCTTGAGATTTTCAAACTCGCTCTCGGGAGCTTTGTCGCCGGGTCGATTCGAAGATTGGATAATCTTGGCCATGGAGCATCACGCTGGGGAAATCGGACTAGGGAGCCTGAACGGAATTTCACGGGGACTCTCGGTCCCTGGAAAACTCTAGCTCACAGTTACAGCTTGCCGAGAATCGGCAACGTTGAAGAATTTTTGCGACGCGGGGAGGTCGCAACGATTACTCTCGGCCGCGGGCACGCACTATGGCTGCCGAGTGCGGGGCCGCGAATAAGGCGAACTCTCGACGACGCTTACTTGCCCTTGGCGGGCCAGAAGCTGAATAGCCCGCTCTTGGCGGCTTTCGCATCCGCGGCGGGTGCGGCTTCGGCGTCCGCGCCCTCTTTCTTTATGCCGGTGAGTGCTTCGGCGAGGCCGAGGATCGACTGCGTCACCGCCGCCTTGGGGGCCTGTTCGATGAGCGGCACGCCGTTGTTGCGCACTTCGACCATCGTGCGATAGTCGTTCGGAATCTGCCAAAAGATCTCGCGGCCGATCGTTTCTTGCGCCTTCTTGAGCGTGATGGCGCCGGTATCAAGCCCGGCGCGGTTGATCACGATCTTGATCTTTTCGGAGAGTTCCTTGTTTTCCTTAAACGACGTCAGTAGACGGACGACGTTGCGGAGACAGGGCAAATCGAGCTGCGTGACCAACAGGATATGGTTGGCCATTTGCAGGGCGACCATGTCGTTGGCGGTGTAGCCCTTCGAAAGGTCGATTACCAAGTGGGAGAACGTCGCTTTCATCAGACCGATCACGCGCTGGAGATCGTCGGGCGTGATGAGCGCCATGTCTTCCATTTGCACTGGGCGGGGAAGGAGATACAGCCCCGAAGAGTGCTTTGTAAGCGAACGCTTGAGCAGCGAGAAGTCGAGCCGGGAGACGTTTTGGGAGACGTCGACCAACGTGTAGTCGGGGATGGAGTCGAGGAAGACGTCGGCGTCGCCCAGGCAGAGATCGAGGTCGATCAACGCGGCCGACTTCTTCGGGTCTTTCGCCAACGCACATCCCAGGTTCACCGAGAGGCTCGTCGTGCCGACGCCGCCGGTCGCTCCGGCCACGGCGATTACCGTACTGCCGCGGGCCTTGCTTTCGCCTTTGCCGAACTTGCGCTCGCTGATACGGCCGAGAGCGTCGAGCACGTCTTGCAGCTTCAGCGGTATCGAGAGGAACTCTTTCGCTCCGGCCCGCATAGCCTGGAGAATCACTTGGCCGTCGGTCGTTGATGCGATGACGATGATCGCACAATCCGGCGACGCTTGGCCGAGCTTTTCGACGAGTTCCAGGCCCTTGGCTGTATTGCTATCGAGAGCGACGACGCCGATATCCGGATGCGTCTGCGAGATCACGTCGGCGAAATATTCGTATCGCGAGCATTCCGCTTCCAGCCAAACGGTGTCCATGCCCAAGAGCATGGTCTTGAGCGCGTTCCGCGTGGAATCGTTCGGATCGACGATTGCCAGTCGTAGTACGTTGCTCATGGTCGGAAATGCCGGAACGAACGTCTTCGAATACTACGAGCGACAACCCGATGGCGTAGCTGTTCGTGACGTGCGTCCTGAAGCCCTGGTCTCGTAAGGTGTTCTAAAAGTTCCGTGCAAATATAGAACGAGGTTACGAGATGGAGGGCGATTCCTTCGTTATTTGCTAGTATCGTAGCCAACCGGTCCGATTAAGCCCGGTTCTCCCGAATTTGACGGCGCGGCAGGGGCCGAAGCAGCCGACTTCGCAGCTGCAGCGGCGGTCGAGGCGCGAGTGTCGCCCCGAACGATGATCGTCTCGTCGAGCGGACTGACCTCGCGAAGTTGCGAAATCGAGGCCGCCGGCGTGCGCGCTACGGGCTTCGGTGCTTCGACCGGCGATTGCACCTCGACCGACGGTTGCGCCGCGGGGAGCGGCAGGGGCCGGACCACCGGTGCTGTCGAAGGAGCAGCGGTAGGAGCGGTGATCGGCGTAACATTCGGACCTGCGCTCGGGGCGATTTTCACGGCGGGAGCGGTCGCACTGCTTTTGACGGGTTGCGGCGGAATCGGCTTCGGCGGCGAAGGTACCGGCTCGTCATCCAGCGGAGCTTGCAACAGTTCGCCCGTCGGGGCGCCCGGAACCGGCATATCTTCGCCGGCGCTAGGTGCACGCGGTTGGGCGGGGTACGGCTGTTGGAAGTGCGGCGGACGGAAGCAATCGTCCGGATCAACTTCGATATGTCCTCGCGTGAAGAGCTGGGTGTCGTCGGGATTGGTGGTTTGGCTACCCGGACCCCCCACGAGGTCGCAGATTTGTTGCGGGTCGATGCCGTCGACAATCTGCGGCGTCACCATGATGAGCAACTCGATCTCGTTGATCTGATCGCTGGTGCGGCGGAAGAGCGATCCGATGACCGGAGTATCCATAATGACCGGAATGCCGCGCGTCGTGCTGCTGACGCGCGTTTGCACGAGCCCGGCGATGGCCAGCGTTTGGCCGGCGCGAAGCGTTACGGCGACGTCCGCTTCGCGAACGTTTAAGCCGGGGACTTGTTGTCCGTTGATCGTGACGCTGCGCGACTCGTCGATTTCGCTGATGCGCGGGCGAACCTCGAGGCGAATCGTGTTGTTTCCCATCACGATGGGGACGAAGTCGATCTGTGTGCCGAAGCGGCGATATTCGATGGAAATCGTTCCCAAGCTCTGCGGAACGAGAATCGGAAACTCGCCGCCCGCATTCATAAAGGCCGGGCGTCCGCTTTCGGTCACCAAGTTCGGGTCGGCCAAGATTTTGGCCAGATTGTTCTGCTTGAGGGCCTCGATAAAGGCGTAGAAGTTGTCGCCGTTGTTGGCGATGCGAATCGGAATCGTCGCCCGCCCGCTCGTGGCGATGGTGTTGCCGGCAGACAATGCTCCCGTCGTGAGAATGCCTGCGGCACCGGAGCCGAAAGCGCTGCCGTTCTCAAGAATGGCCGCTAAGTCGACGCCGAGGTTACGGAGCTTCGTACGCGAAACTTCCATCACGCGGACTTGCAGCAAGACCTGTTGTACGCCGCCGACCGTGATGTAGTTGATAACGTTCGGGTAGTAGTTCTGCGAGATCTCGACGATCCGGCTTTGCTGGTTCGGGTCGTCGACGTAGCCGGAGATGATCACGCCGGTGGAAATCGGTCGGATGCGCAGCGCCGCTTTGGGGAACGTATCATGCAGAAGTCGCGCGAGTTCCTGAGCATCGCCGTGGACCATCACGTCGATCGTGCGAATGTTGCCCTTTTCGTCCCAGATGTTGACTTGCGTCACGCCGGCACGACGGCCGTAAATCTGTACTTGGTTCGGCGAAAGCGCGGTCAATCCGACCACTTCCGGATTGTTCACTTGAGCCTGGGGTATCTTGGATTCTTGCGTGAGAATCCGGCTCGTGTTCACGATCATCTGGATTCGATCGGAGGCCGACGAAACCTGATGCGTCACCGGCTGCGGATCCAGCTGTGAGAACGACTGCGACGGCAGCGTCGGCTGAATCGGGGCGCCCGTGGGCGACGTCGGAACGACCGCGACCGGCTCTTGCGCAAGCAGCGATGCCGCGCAGAGCAGGCTACCGCCGAAGCAAAGCGAAGCGCGGAGCCAATGGCGAGGTCCACGAGTTTTGTTCGCTGTCATCCTTGAACGTCCTTGCTCAATCAAAAATGCGTGAGGCGGCATCCCTGCCTGAACGCGACTCATCCCAGAGTCGCGTTCCACTTCAACAACCGTTACGAACTAAAACGTCTGCGGCTCCGCGGGCTCCGCAGCTCCCGCGGGAGGCTCCGGAGTCGGCGGTACGAGTTTCGAATCGATCGCGGGCGTAGGTGCCGGACCGGCTCCTGCTCCCGTGCCTCCTACTACTTGTCCAAGGCGCGAGTCGCCGTTGAACTCGACTTCCTCGGCTTCCGGACCTTTCAGCAGCACGACCTTCCAAGTCTTCTTTTCTTCCGGAAGTCCGTTATCGCGTACCGTCTTCATTTCCCGAAGCAGGTCGGCGAAGCTGTTAACGCCCTTGGCAAACTCGTCTCCCATCGTCGGTCCGGCGGGCGGCAGCGGGGTGATGCCCACGCTCGCCATTAGGCCGGCGCTCGGCTTTTCGGTCGGCGACGAGCCCTGCGATTCGCCGCCGAGCACGTCGGCGATGCTGACCTTCTCTTGAGCGAGCGAATCGTCGTTGACGGTTTGGTCTTTCGAGCTGCGCATCACCAAGCGGATGTTGCCGATCTCAGTCGCCAGCGTAATTCGCATGGCGTCTTTCGGGCCGACGAGCAGCGAAACAGTCTTAGCGGCAATTGAAGGTTCGCCCGGCGCGGGACGATCGACGGTGTCGTCGACGGCGATCACCTTAACGTTTTGCAATAGGCAATTCGTGCTCGCGGCCATGATGCCGCGTTGTTGATTGGCTTCCACATGAACGAGCACGTCGACGTTGTCTCCCGGCTTGATGAGGCCGGCGCCGCCGCTCACGTTGTCGACTTTCACGGTCACGGCTTTCATGCCCGCCGGGATTTCGATGTTGTCGCCCTTGCCGTCGATGAGCTTCCCCAACAAGATCGGCTCGCCGGGTATGATCGTGGCCTTAACGCGTTTGTCCTGCAGGTCTTCGATCTTCTCGATCGCCCCTTCGGGCAACGCGTCCTTACGCCATTCTTGCAGGCGAATGTCGTCCGGCTTGATCAAGTCGCCCTTGAGCACTTCCCGCTTGGCCACCACGATCGAAGTCGTTTCCGCCTCGTTCGACGGCCGAGCCATGATCTGGTTGATGCCCACGGCCGCAACTAGGCCGCAGCCGAGAGCCATCAAGAGCAGTAGGATTGATTTAGGACGCATGGACGTTGCTTTGGGCTGGGGCGATTCGTGAGGCCGACAGAAGTGCTAGAATTCTTGCTACTGTTACAACGCTACTGGACCGTCTCACGCCGCATAACGGTTGTTGCCGTTAATGTCTTCCCGCCTAGATACATTGGCGACGGAAGCCAACTTACTGAACTAAAAGGAATTGTGACGGTAACGGTAACGGGTGCGCCATAACCGGCAGAACTCGGAGGGTTGGGGTTAACCGTTACAGTTTGACCTGATATCGCCGCATTCGAGAGGAAGGTGTTCACCTGTGATTGCACGCTCGAGGTCGTGGCGCCGTCGAGAACCGCCACGCGGGCTCCCTCGCGAGAGGCGTTCACCATCAGCTGTTGCACCATCACCATGCGTCCGTATTCGATCATGCCGAAGACCAGCATGATGAACACGGGCGCAACGACGGCGAACTCGACGACGGCGGCACCTCGTCTCTTTCTTCGGCACGATCGGAAAAGTTTCTCCACTTTCCCATCGGCGATCTGGGAAAACTTTTCCTGCGTGCCGGCGTCGCCGGCGTTTTCAATGCTTATCTTGCTGTCGCTCATGGCGCTCATATCAACATTCCCGTCATCACGAAGTAAAAGATGGTTCCGATCGCAATCGGGATCCCGTACGGGAGGAGAAACATCCGCGGCTTACGCTCGGCGGCGATCGCCGAGAGCTTGTTCGGGTCGCGTATCGTCACGACTTCGTTGACAATATGGACGAATTGCGCGCCGTGTTTGTGCCAAGCTTTGCGGTAGGCGACCATCCCGACCGCGATCACGCCGCCGAAGATTGCCGACCAGCAGAAGCTGTAGAGCGTGTCGTGTGTCCAGATCCAAGCACCGACGCCGGCCAGGAGTTTCACGTCGCCGGCACCCATGCCGCCGACCGCGTAGGCCGGGAGCAATAAGGCCAGGCCGACCATGGTACCCACTAAGCTCCAGCCGAGGCCTTCCCAGCCGTAGAAGGTGACGCTGTAGATCCAGCCGCTCACGATCATGGGGAACGTGATCCAATTCGGCACCTTGAGTTGGTAGCCGTCGATCACGGCCGCGACGACGAGCGTGGCGGTGACAAACCAAATCGGCCAGTGACGCAACGCCGAGGCGGAGAGTTCAGCAGTGTCGAACATGACGTTATCCGGTGTCTTCGATACGAGGAGTTGAAAGAGAGATGTGTGTCGTGGCGGTCGGCGGCTCGCGTTACTTAGGCGCGTCCGCACAACATCCAAGTGAACGTCGCCGAAATCATCGCGAAGAACGCGACCAACAACTGGACCGACATCGTGGTTTCCAGCGGCATGATGGGATACATGACGATCGACCTGTATTGGATTGCGCCGTAGTGCGCAAAGATTGCGGATCAGCGAAGCTCTAAGGAAAACATAGGTCACTTTTAGGCCGGCGTCGGGCAGATTTGTCCGGGTGCGTCTTCACGACGTGCCGAAAGGCAACTGCAGTCCCGTTGCTGCGGGTCGTATCGTGCGTGACGATCGTGCCGACAGCAACGAGAGCTGCGGTATCGATTAACTACTCGCGCCGGTCAGCGCGGTAGAGACGCTGCTAAAAGTGGCGTTCGCGTTCGTTCCCAGCGATTGGATCGTCGTCAAACATACGACGACGATCAGCGCGAGCATGACGGCATACTCGACGGCCGTGGGGCCGTCCTCGCTCTCTATAAACTTACGAACGCGCAGCATCAGTGCATTCATCACAATCCCCCTTCTTGTACGCACCCGCGCGACAGCGCTAACGGATGCAAACTTGAGAAACCACGCCACCTCGCATGCGGCATGCGACCCGAGTTAGGAACTCAGGCGAAGGCCGAGAATTGCCGAATGCGAAGCGAACGAACCCGAAAACCGCACATCGTTCGTGGAATCTCGTAAAGAGGTAAAAGTCGGCGATTCCGCGGATGCCGGGAGCTTCCGCGGGATCATCTTCCTTTCGGCGGCCGGACTGCCCTAGACGCGCGAGCGCCGCGAGGCTCCAAAGCTTTGCGTGAGCGATCTTTCGATCGTCGTGCCTTTATCGAGGAAACCGAGAACGCAGGCCTTCCCAACAACACATGCAAGCGGGTGATGTGGCGTGTTGCAGACTAGGGAGGATCGACGAAGCGAGGAATTGCGATTTACGGTCGTGGAGAGCCGAACGTCGCACGCATCTCGTCGTCATCTAAATCGTAGATCGCGATTCGAGCGCGGGTGAAAAATTCGCAAGAACTTTTTTACCCCAAGGATTCCGACGTAATCACCTTCTCGCGCGGCGTGGAACGCCAATCGAAACTTATGCTTTCGAGGCCGCTCGGCGCGCATTGATTGCTTCGCGCGCGAGGGCCGACTGTCTCCGCATCTTCAGCCTTCGAGCCGTGGTCATGCTGCGCTTCGCACTCACTATATTTCTCAGCGCCTTTCTGCTGTTTCAAATTCAGCCGCTGATCGGCAAGTTTATCCTCCCGTGGTTCGGCGGCAGTCCGGGCGTTTGGACGACTTGCATGTTGCTGTTCCAGGTTCTGCTCCTGGCCGGCTACGGCTACGCTCACCTCGCCACGACGCGGCTTTCGCAACGCGCGCAAGGCTACGTACATCTCACGCTGCTGCTGATTTCCGTTTGCACGCTGCCGATCGTTCCGAGCGAGGCCTGGAAGCCGTCGGGGGAAGAGTCGCCGGTGTGGCACATCTTATTGCTGCTCGTCAACGTGATCGGCATCCCGTACTTCTTGCTTTCCACGACCGGCCCGCTCATGCAGAGTTGGTTCGCGCAGTCGTTTCCCGGGCGCTCGCCGTTTCGGCTGTACGCATTGTCGAACGTCGGTTCGTTGCTCGCGCTGCTGAGCTATCCGTTGATTGTCGAGCCCTCGTTGAAACTTGGTACGCAAGCAGCGTGCTGGTCGATCGGCTACATTGCTTTTGCCATGCTGTGCGGCTGGAACGCCGTCCGCATGGTGCGCGACGGCCGCGCCGCGGCAATGTCGCCTGCAAGGGCAGCCGTGCCGGCCGCTGCGTCTGGCGTTGCTCGCGGGACAAAGGTGCTCTGGCTGTTGCTCGCTTGCACCGCCTCCGTAATGTTGCTCGCCACGACGAGCCAGATTTGTCAGCAGGTTGCCGTCACGCCGTTCCTCTGGATCGTGCCGCTGGCCATTTACTTGATTTCGTTCATTCTCACATTCGACGCCCCGCGCTGGTACCGTCGCGACGTATTTGGTCCGCTCTTGGCGATTTCCGCGGCCGCCGCTTGGTACGTGGTCGATAACGGCCCGGCGTTCGCGCACGAAACTCAATTGATCGTTTACGGATTGGCACTCTTCGCGGTCTGCATGACTTGCCATGGCGAACTCGTTCGCAGCAAGCCGCATGCTTCGCAGCTCACTTACTTCTATCTCCTGATCTCCGTAGGCGGCGCCTTGGGGGGCGTGTTTACGGCGCTGGTCGCTCCGCGCGTGTTCACCGGGTTCATCGAATACCAATTAGGACTCGGGGCCGCCTGCATCTTGCTTCTGGTTTGCCTCGACCGCGACGAGACAAGCCCGCTCTACCGTTGCCGCCCCCTTTGGGCCTGGTGCGGCTTGGCTTGCGGTTGCGTGTTTCTCTGCACCGCATTGGGCAAGCAAGCATTGGCCTCCGACGCGACCCAGATCACGGCGACCCGAAATTTCTACGGCGTACTACGCGTTGTTCATCGTGAAAACGAAGCTCTCGGCTCTCAAGTAGCCATGCTCAACGGCCGCATCGTGCACGGCACGCAATGCACGACGGATAGTCTTCGTCGCTTGCCCACGGCCTACTATGGCCCAAACAGCGGCTTCGGCGTCGCCGTCGCCCATCATCCGCTGCGTAAGGCCGAGCCGTCGGCGACGCGGGGTCTACGTGTCGGCATCGTCGGGCTCGGTGCCGGCGTGATGAACGTCTACGGTCGGGCAGGCGATTACTTTCGCTACTATGAAATCAATCCCGACGTCGTACGCTTGGCACGTGAGCACTTCTCATTCGTAAGCGATTGCCCGGCACAAACGGATATCGTCGTCGGCGATGCCCGCGTGTGTCTCGAACGCGAACTCCGCTCCGGTTCGCAACAATTCGACATCCTGACAATCGATGCCTTCAGCGGCGACGCCATTCCCATGCACTTGCTGACGCGAGAATGTTTTCAGACCTACGCCAAGCATCTCGCTCCCGACGGCTTGCTGGTGCTGCATATCTCGAACAACGAAGTCGATCTTGCTCCCGTGGCTCGCGGCCTTGCCGAGGAGCTGGGGTTCGAGTGCCGATCGGTCGGCAGCACCGACGACGTAAAGCATGCCGTGCAACAATCCGACTGGCTGATCCTCACCAAGAACCGTGCTTTTCTCGGCGACGAAGAGGCCCGGAGGAGTTTCCGTCCTTGGACTTCCTCGCGAGCGCCGATTGTGTGGACGGATGATTTCGGCAGCATGCACCAAGTGTTGAAGTAACGTCGGACGCTACGACGTCGGCGAATTTGGTCGCGGATAGCGCAAAACGGCTGCCGCAACGTCGCAGGTTAGTGAGTTCTCTGCGACGGCAGGCTGGTTGCGCATCGCGCAATCTTTGAATCTTTTGTCCGTGGCAACCCGTGTTTCCGCGGAATCCACGGTCGAACACGGCATGAGCAAAGTTTGCCCGACGAATTCTCTCAAGTTCAAAGTGTTCGGCACGCTGCGTGCATTTCTCACGTTAGCAATGCGAGTTTCGGTTCGCAAAGCATTTGACCAGAACAAAGTTGAAGGGAGGAATGTATGCGTACGTTACTAACACTTATCGTCTTGGGAGCTTCGTTCGTCGGTTTCGCCGAACGTGCGCAAGCGCAAGTGGCCGTGAATGCGGCCGTGGGCGCTGCGAACGCCGCTGCTGCGGCGCAAGCCAACGACGATTGGCGCTGGAAATACCACAACAATCAGTGGTGGTACTACACGCCGAACAACCAATGGGCCGTTCACCACCAGAACAATTGGGTCTACCCCAATGCGCAAGGTGCTTACATGTGGAACGGTCAAAACGTCTTTGCCCAACCGTATTACTCGGGTTACCGAGGTAACGTGTACGGCAATGGCTACAACGGCTACTACAACAGCGGTGCGTATGGAAACCGTTACTACAACAACGGTTACTACAATGGCTATGGCAACGGGTACGGCAACGGCTACTACGGTAACCGCGGTGCGAACGTAGGTGCGGCCATCGGCGGTGCGTTGGGCGGAAGCCGAGGTGCAAACATCGGTGCTGCGATTGGTGCCGGGGTTCGCTAGTTCAATCAACTACTCAAGATAGACAACTGTGACAAGTTGATGCTGAGCAATGCCTCGCCGACGCGAAAGCGTCGACGAGGCATTTTTGTTGCTTAAAGTCGGCTCGCCGTCTGGCGATTACGCCCGCAGCCTCAAATAATGAAAGTAACTTGCGCGTCAACCAGCACGTTCCCGTGCGACGACAACGAAAAGGCCATGCCCCTATGAAACTTGCACGTCCATTATTCGCCGTGGCCGCTTTGTGCTTGGCACTTTTGAGCACTGCCGAAGGAGCCGATGCGGCCAAGCCGAACGTCGTATTGTTCTTGGTTGATGACATGGGTTGGCTCGACTGTGGCGCTTACGGCAGTAAGTATTACGAAACGCCGAACATCGATCGATTTGCCTCGCAGGCGACGCGATTCACCAGCGCCTATTCCTGTCCGCTCTGCTCGCCGACGCGGGCGACCATTCTTAGTGGGCAATACTCGGCACGTCACGGCACGACCACGGCCAGCGGTCATCAGCCGCCGCAGCCGGAGGGGTTCGAATACTTGCCGAAGACCGCTGCCGCCGGCGTGCCGATGTTGTTGCCGATAAGCAAAAACTATCTTGAGCCGCGTCAATATACGCTTGCGGAACTACTGCACGACGCCGGCTATCGTACACGCCACATCGGCAAATGGCATCTGGGCACCACGCCTTCGTACTGGCCCGAGTCGCAGGGGTTTGATAGCGCTTGGCATGCGCACCCGGATCCGGGACCGCCGAGTTATTTTTCGCCGTACAACGTTGCAGCGAACGCCGAATCGAAGTCGAAGGACCAACGGCACGTCGGCACGATCACCGACGGCCCGGCCGGCGAATATATCGTCGATCGCGTGGCCGACGAAGCGGTTCGCTTCATCGATGATGCGAAGGGGAAGCCGTTTTTCTTGAACGTTTGGCAATTCGGCGTTCATGGACCTTGGGGACACAAAGAATCGCTGACTAAGTCATTCGTCGATCGCAAAGACCCGCGCGACTTGCAGTCGAACCCGATCATGGCATCGATGCTCAAGAGTGTGGATGAAAGCTTCGGCAAAATCATGGACAAGCTCGAAGCCGACGGGCTGACGCAGAACACGATCGTGCTGTTCATGTCGGACAACGGCGGAAACGTTCACAGCAATGTTCCCGGCACTGCAAAAACGGCGAACGCGGAGACTGCGAAATCGGCTGCGCTCGCCGACTGGCGCAAATGGGCCGGCAACCTGCCGCCGACGAACAATACGCCGCTTCGCGACGGTAAGGGAACGCTCTACGAAGGGGGCGTTCGCGTGCCGCTGATGATTCGCTGGCCTGGACAGGTACCGGCTGGAGCAGTGAGCCAAGAGATTGTCGGTGCCGTGGATATCTATCCGACCATTGCGGAATTGGTCGGCATACCGCTTGAGCCGAAACAAAAAATCGACGGCGTCAGCTTGGCCGGCGTGCTGCGTCAGAAGCAATCCCTCGGCAACCGTCCCTATTTCAACTACTTCCCGCACGGCGGCCCGAGTAAGCCGCCCGGGGTCACGGTGCGGCAGGGGCCGTGGAAGTTGATTCGCTGGTTCATGACCGGCCCGGAACAGCCGGACATGCACGAACTCTACAATCTCGACCAAGACCTCTCCGAGTCGCAAAACCTCGCAAAGAGCATGCCCGACAAGGTACGCGAACTCGACACCCTGATCGACGGATTTCTACTCAACACCGGCGCGCTAGCGCCGCGACCGAATCCCGACTACCGTGAAGGTGCGGCTAAAGAAAGGCCGGGGGCGAAACCTCGCAAGCCTGCCACGACGCCGGCGGGCGCGAATACGACCACGGTCGCCGAGCCCGTTAACGGGTGGCGGGCTCGCGGCTGCCGCGCCGAGTTGCATGGCGGCAAGTTGATCGTGACCGGCGAAGGAATGAGTTGCTTCTTGGGCATCGCCGGACTGAAGCTAACGGGAGCCGCGGTATTGAAGTTGCAAACTGCGTCCGGAAGCGGTCCGGGCAAGGTGCAATGGCGTACGGCCGATCAGGCCGAGTTTCCGGCCGAAGGTCAGGTCGTGGAATTTCAAATACCGACCGGAGGTGCAAAAACGGTCGAAGTTCCGCTTCCCGTCGACGGGAACTTGGCACATGTTCGCGTGTATCTGCCGGCGCAGAATGAAGCCGTCGTCGTCGAGTCGATTGGGATATCCGCCACCGGCGGAGCGCCGCGCGTGTGGGACTTTAGTAAGTAGCACGGCGATCGCGCCGTAACGCTACTTAATGCCGGAGTTGCCCTGGATCAGGCCGCGGACGCCGAACTGTTCCGGATGGCGGGCCGCCTTGTCGCTAAACGTGCGGAGGTCGTCAAGAATCGGCCGTAGCTCGCGTGAGAGCTGATTAATATTGTGCACCGTATCTGCGACATCGTCGTAAAGAGCCGGATCGTTGAGTAATTTCGACACGGTCCCCTTCGAGTTGGTGAGCGAGCGCGTGAAGCCGGAAAGTTCCGTGAGCACGCCGTCGAGCTGCGTTGCGGCACGGTCGATGTTTTCGATGAGCCGCGGACCGCGCTCGCCGAGCGGCTTGGTGATGCCTTCGAGGTTCGCCAAGTTGCGATCCGCCGTTTGCATCGTGGCGCGCACCCCGGTGATTGCTTCGGAGACGTCGTTTAGTACCTTTGGTAGTTCATTGATGGTGCGCTTCAGGTTTTCCTTCATCGCCGGATCGCTAATTAGCGAGTCGGCGTTGGCGACGGCCGTACGCAGCTGAGTAATCGTCGCTTCGGTGTTGTCGATGATGCGGTGAATCTGCGGCTCATTCGCGTCGACGATGCGGTTAACCCGGCCCGCGAGTTGGCCGATTTCATCGCTGGTGCGGGCGATTGATTCGAGTGCGATGGAAACGTTGGATTCTAGACTCGTGATCGCTTGGAACGGATCTTTGGCCACGAGCCCTTGCAGGGTTTCGCCGTCGGTTACCTTCTCATGCGGCCGAACCATCGTCGCGGGGACGATTTCAATCACCGCGTCGCCGAGCAGCGATCCGCCGATACGGCCGACTTGGTCGCGATAGAGTACATATTTGTCCTCGATCTTCGCGGTGATCATCACGCCGACCTTCTCGTCGAGTTGCACTTCGCGCACCCGACCGATAAGTACGCCGTTGACGCGAATCGGCGTGTCCTGCGTCACGCCGGGCGCTTGGGGAAACGCGAAGTTGACGGTGTACGTACCCTTCACCAGCGACGGCAGATCGCCGAAGAGGAGTAAGAGAATGGCGAGGATCAAGACCGTGGCCAAGACCATCACGCCGACTCGAAATTGTACGGTACGCTCGTCCATCAGTCGCTCAGTAGTCCTCGTTCACGCATTTCCATGAGACGCTCGCCCGCTTCCCCGCGGACAAATTGCCCGACTCGCTTGTCGGCGGCACGTTCCAAGCCGCCGGGCGGGCCGTCGTAGAGTATTTGCGATTCTCCCTTCTTCAACCGTCCCTGCGGATAGAGCATCACTACGCGATCGGCCACCTTGCGGGCCGAATGCATGTCGTGCGTGACGACGATGCTCGTCACCGGGTTCTGTCGGCGAACGCTGAGAATCAGTTCGTTGATGACGTCGCTCATGATCGGGTCCAGTCCGGTCGTCGGCTCGTCGTAGAGCATGATCTCCGGGCTCATCGCCAACGCACGCGCCAATCCGACGCGCTTTCGCATGCCGCCGGACAGCTCCGCCGGTTTCTTCAAGCCTACGTTGTCGGGTAAGCCGACTTCCGCGAGACGCTGCAGCACGATGCGCTTCAACTCCGCGCGGCCTTTATTGGTGTGCTGCCGGAGCGGGAACGCAACGTTCTGCTCGATCGTCATGCTGTCGAACAGCGCCGCTTGCTGAAAGACGAAACCGAAACGGGTCCGCAATGCCGTAATTTCTCGATCGGGCAGAGTCGCGAGGTCCCGTCCGTCGTACAGGATGCGCCCTTCGGTGGGGCGCACCAAGCCGATGATCGTCTTCATCAGCACTGTTTTGCCGCAACCGCTCTCGCCGAGCAGCACGAGCGTCTGTCCGCGCGGAATCTTCAGGTTGATATTTCGCAGTACCCAGTTTTTGCCGAAGCGCACGCTGACGTTCTCGATATTCACGAGAATATCGGATTCGTCCGTCGGGTTGCGTACGGCGTCGACCATGGTTTAGAGGTAGGAGGCTCCCTCGGGCCAGATAACGAGATAGAGCGAATCGAGGAAAATGCCCAGCAAAAGATCGATGGCGAGAATCATCACGAACGAATGTACGAACGCACTGGTCGCCGCACGTCCGACCCCTTCGGCGCCCGGAGCGCAGTGAAACCCGCGATGGCAGCTAATAAGCGCGATCGCCGCCCCGAAGAACAAACTTTTGAAGATACCGCTAAAGACGTCGAACGCTCCGACCATCTCTTGCGAATGCTGCCAGTAGTGATGGGAGTCGATGTCGAGCAGCAGCACGCTATAAAACCAGCCGCCGACGACGCCCATGAAGTCGGCCATGATGGTGAGCGTGGGAATGAGCACCAAGCAGCCGAGGAAGCGAGGCACCACAAGGTAATGAATGGGGTTGGCCCCCATGCTGGATAGGGCATCGATCTGTTCGGTGACGCGCATTGTGCCGAGTTCGGCCGCCATCGAGCCGCCGACGCGGCCGGCGAGCATCGTCGCCGCGAGTACCGGCCCGAGTTCGCGAACGAGCGACATATTGATGACGCCGCCCAACCGCGTTTCGATGTGCAATGCTCGAAACTGCGCATAACTCTGCACGGCCAAGACCATGCCGATAAACGTTCCGGTCAGCGCGATAACGGGCAAGCTGAGCACGCCGATCTGGTAGAAGTTCGGCATCAGCGTTTCGCGCTTCGGCAAGCGCGTGAACGTCCAACTGCTGGTCGACGAGACGAACATCGCAAAGTCGCCGAGCGCGGCCACGTAGCCGACGATGACGTCGCCGAAGTCGGAAATCCATTCCACGATGGACCCTGCGAAGCCGGGCGGGGCGTCGTCGGGCAGGGGGGAAGTTTGGGTGGTCGTCGACATAAACAGTTGCCTAGTCGGGCGATGGAGTTCCGCCCCAACGGGAAAGCGCGCATTTCCTGCGTACGTCTACACGGCTGGACGAATATCGACTAGGTCGACTTGCATGATGACGGCGGGATTGTCAATTTCGGCAGCTCGCGAGGCGTTCGACGTCGCCGGCAGCGCAAGCAAAAGGCCGCCCTCGACGCGAAGTCGAGAGCGGCCTGGATTGCTTACTTTTACGAACCGATCGGTCGTCGCTTAGCCGGCAGATTCGCCGCCGGCATCACTGCCCGACTCGCCGGAAGTTCCCGCGGCCGCGACCGCCGGAGCCTCGCCGCCGCCGGTGGCTTGCCCTTCGAAGATCAGCTGCTTCTTGTCGGCGACGACCTTTACGTCGATCAAGACCGTGTCCTTGCCGTTGAACTCTCCCTTGAGCAGTTCTTCGGAAAGCGGATCTTCGACGAAATTCTCGATCGCCCGACGAAGCGGACGTGCGCCGAAATCGGTGTTCGAACCCTTCTTGATGACGAACTTCTTGGCTTCGTCGGTCAGGATGAGCTTGAGCCCCTTCTCCAGTAACCGTTCGCGAACCTTCGCGAGTTCTAGATCAACCACTTGCTTGAGGTCGTCCACGGTCAGGTGTCGGAAGACGATGATGTCGTCGCAACGGTTGATGAATTCGGGGCGGAAGAACTTCTCGATGATGTCCATCACGCGCCGCTTCATGCTATCGTACGAAGCGTCTTTCTCCACCGTGGCTTCGAAGCCGAAATTGCTTTCGTTCTTGATCGCCTCGGCGCCGGCGTTCGTCGTCATGATGAGCACCGTGTTGCGGAAGTCGACTTGGCGCCCGAAGCTGTCGGTGAGCCGGCCTTCTTCCATCACTTGCAGCAACATGTTGAAGACGTCGGGGTGCGCCTTCTCGATTTCGTCGAGCAGCACGACCGAGTACGGCCGGCGACGGATTTTCTCCGTGAGCTGACCACCTTCTTCGAAGCCGACGTAGCCCGGCGGAGCGCCGATCAGTCGGCTGACGTTGTGCTTCTCCATGTATTCGCTCATGTCGATTTGGATGAGCGCATCGGAGTCGCCGAAGAGGAACTCCGCCAAGGCTTTGGCCAAGTGCGTCTTACCGACGCCTGTGGGGCCGGCGAAGATAAAGCAGCCCGTCGGACGCTTCGGATCTTTCAATCCGCTGCGGCTCCGGCGCACGGCCTTGCTGATGGCCTTCACGGCCTCGCCTTGGCTGATCACCTTTTTATGCAGCTCTTCTTCCATCCCCATGAGCCGGATCGAGTCTTCGGTCGACATCCGCGTGAGCGGAACGCCCGTCATTTTCGATACGACTTCGGCGATTACTTCCTTATCGACGACGCCGTCGCTCTCGCGCGACGTATTGCGCCAATCGCGCAGGATGTTTTGCTTGCGCTTCTTCTGCTTGTCGGCTTGGTCGCGCAGCGCCGCCGCCTTCTCAAAGTCTTGATTGGCGACCGCTTCTTCTTTTTCCTTGTTGAGGCGCTCGACGTCTTCGTCGATTTCCTTCAAATCCGGCGGCTTGGTCATCGCTTTGAGGCGCACTCGGGCGCCCGCCTCATCGATGACGTCGATCGCCTTGTCCGGCAAGCAGCGGTCGGTGATGTACCGGCTTGAGAAGTCGACCGCCGCTTCGAGCGCGTCGTCGGTGATTTGCACGCGATGGTGCGATTCGTACCGATCGCGCAAGCCCTTGAGGATTTCGATGGTCTCGGCCTTGTTCGAAGGCTCGACCATGATCTTTTGGAAGCGTCGTTCGAGCGCGGCGTCTTTCTCGATGTACTTGCGGTACTCGTCGAGCGTCGTGGCGCCGATGCATTGGATTTCGCCGCGGGCCAGGGCAGGCTTGAGCACGTTCGAGGCGTCGATCGCCCCTTCCGCGCCGCCGGCGCCGACGAGCGTATGCAATTCGTCGATGAAGAGAATGGTGTTCTTCGCCCGCCGGACCTCGTTCATCACCGCTTTGATGCGTTCTTCGAATTGGCCGCGGTACTTCGTGCCGGCGACCATCATCGCTAAGTCGAGCACCACGATCCGCTTGTCGGTCATGATTTCCGGCACTTCGCCGTCGACCACGCGTTGGGCCAGACCTTCGACGATGGCCGTCTTGCCGACGCCCGCTTCGCCCAAGAGCACCGGGTTGTTCTTCGTGCGGCGGCAGAGCACTTGGATGGCCCGCTCAATTTCGCGTTCGCGGCCGATCACCGGATCGAGCTTGCTTTGACGAGCGAGCTCGGTGAGGTCGCGACCGAAGCTGTCGAGCGCCGGGGTCTTCGAGGCTTTCGAGCCTTTGCCCGTTCCGCCGCCGGCGGCGCCTTCGCCTGCCGCTCCGCCGGTTGCTCCGCCGGAGGGTTGGCGTTCGCCCCCTTCGCTGCCCTCAATGCCGTGGCCGAGCAGGTTGAGAACTTCTTCGCGAACTTCTTCCAGCTTCAGGCCGAGGTTCATGAGCACCTGCGCGGCGACACCTTCTTGCTCACGCAAGAGGCCGAGCAGTATGTGTTCCGTGCCGACGTAGTTGTGCCCGAGGTTGCGGGCCTCTTCCATCGAGTATTCGATGACCTTCTTGGCGCGGGGCGTTTGCGGCAGCTTGCCCATCGTGACCATATCCGGTCCGCTTTGCACAAGCTTCTCGACCTCAAGACGGATCTTACGGAGATCGACGTCGAGGTTTTTCAAAACGTTTGCCGCGACGCCGCTTCCTTCCTTGATGAGGCCGAGCAGCACGTGTTCCGTGCCGATGTATTCATGGTTGAACCGCTGCGCTTCTTGGTTGGCAAGTTGCATCACCTTCCGCGCGCGATCCGTGAAACGTTCGTACATGTTCGAACTCCGTATGCCGTACTAACGCAAAACTTCGCTCTACTACTTGATCCCGTCCCGACCTCTACCGAACTCTACTTTGCCGCCTACTACTCTTACACCAACAAAGCTTTGGGCAAGCGACTACCTTCATCTACGCACTAAGCCGCGTTTCGGGTCGCGCGGTTTAGCCCGGCTGTAGCACCTGCGGCATCCTTGTTCGCGGCGCCGCCGGTCATCGAAAGGGTCGCCGGTTCGTCGCCGTCGTCCTTCGCGATGCCGGAATTGTTCGCTAATTCATTCAGTTCGTCTAGGGAGCGCCGCTCTAAAGCGATTTCTAGGCCCCATTTTTCGGCCCCTTCCAGCTTGACCAACGCGTCGAGCTGTGCCTTGGCTTCCGCCGAGCGACCGGCATGTCGGAGTACCGTGGCCAGTAAGAGTCGCGCATCAACGTCTTGGCGGCGCATCCGAATGAGTTCCGCGCATTTCGCCTCGGCAGCCACCCAGTTCATCTGCAAATAGTCGTGAAACGCATCGCTATAGAGCGATTGTTCCGCTTGGTAGGCATCGGCAGTGCGCGTCTGGCGCTTCGTCCAACGCCGGCCCACCACGAGTCCGGCGATCCAGAATCCGCCAATCGCGAGCCAGCCGGTCCAGATTCCGATGGCCGGCAAGAGATCGGTGTATAAGAAAGCGACGAGCACTTGAAGATTGAGTGCCAATGCAAAGGCGGCGGCCCACGCGAACCCGGCCCATTCGCCGCCGCGCCACAGTTGCGGTACGCCGGGCCAAGCCCAACCGTAGAATCCGGCTGCACTTGCGCGATGTCCTGTCTGGCTCGTTCCGCTCATGGGTGCGATCCTTCGTTCTCTGGGGATTTCGATCCCGAATTGCTATCCGTAGCGGCCGAATTCTAGCTCTGCTCCGCCGGACCGACAAGGCAAATAAAAGCACGGTAAAGGGTTAGGTGCAGGCGCTAGACGTTGGGCGCTAGGTGCTAATTAGAATTGAGGCGAGCGTCGAGGCGTGAGCCCGACGTGTCGTAAGTCGTATCGCGAAGATTCTCAGAAACATCCGCCTCACGGCTCGACGCTCGCTTGGTCTTTCCTCGCGCCTGACGCCTGTTGCGCTGCGCCTGCCTATGGCAAACTTGGCTTATGAGCTTTCAATACACGCCTGCCGCCGAACGCGCCATGCAAGCAGCCGCCTGTTGGGTCGACCCTACCGACGGACCTGAAATTACGCCGCTTGCGCTCCTGCTGGGATTGGCGGAGCAGCTGGAATGTCGGGCCGCGAAATTGTTGGAAAGCGTCGGCGTTGATGTCGAGGTGTTGCAGTCGCGGCAGCCGACGTTGCGGCGTCGCGAACGGTCGAAATCCGACCAGGGGCGAATTTTCTTATCTCAAGAGGTTGAAAACGATCTACAAGCCGCGCTGCTGCGGCTCGACGAGAATCCGCGAACTTGTCAGCTCGCCACGGAGCACATGCTGCTGGGCCTGTCGCTCGCGGAAGATCCGCTGGCCGTGTGGCTACGCGCGCAGGGGATCGATCCGCAGGCGATGGAAGCGGAAATTTGCGCCCGCTATGGGATCGACCATTCGCCGATTCCGATCGATTTCGACGAGCCGGCGATTCCTCCGGCAGACGCTCCGTCGACGACCCCGACCGTGCCGACGGCGGGACAGATCGGACTGTTGCGCGTTCTCGACGCTGCCGCAAATCGGGCCGGCGAGGCGGTGCGCGTCGCGGAAGATCATGCACGGTTTGTGCTCAACGATGCTGCGCTGATGCGCGAATGCAAAGAGATCCGGCACTCCCTGGCGGCGGCGCTGGCTGTGTTGCCGTCGGACGAGCGTTTGGCAGCCCGGGATACGGCAGGGGACGTCGGCACCGATATCTCGACCCCTTCCGAAGGGCGGCGCATTGATGTCGACGACGTGGCGTCGGCCAATTTACGTCGCTTGCAGGAATCGCTACGCAGCTTGGAAGAATACGGCAAAGTGCTCGACCCCGCTTTAGGGCGAGCGTGCGAACAATTGCGCTATCGGGCGTATACCCTGCAAAAGCAGTTCGCCGAACGCGGCGGCCGGCTTGGTGCCGGCGTGGCGCAAACCTCACCGCTGAACGATCGCCGACGCCGCCTCGCCGCGGCCCAACTCTATGTCTTGATCGACGGCCGCTCGTCGCCCGAGGCCTTTGCGACGCTCGTAGAGCAGCTAGTTGCGCAGGACGTGGACATTCTGCAACTGCGCGACAAGACGCTCGACGATCGAACCCTTCTGGCCCGAGCTAGGCACCTCCGTACGGCCACGGTTGGGACGAAAACGCTCTTCATCATGAACGATCGGCCCGATCTGGCGGTGCTCGCAGACGCCGACGGCGTGCATGTCGGCCAGGAAGAACTGTCGGTCGCCGAGGCGCGAGCGATCGTCGGCCGCGAACGGCTGATCGGCGTGTCGACCCACTCGATCGAACAAGCCCGCCAGGCTGTAGCCGACGGGGCCGACTACCTCGGCGTCGGCCCGACGTTTCCCTCCGGCACGAAACAGTTCGCACAATTCCCCGGCTTGGCATTCGTGGCGGCCGTGGCCGACGAGATCGAGCTACCCGCGTTCGCCATCGGCGGCATCGATCCGGCGAACATCACCGAAGTACGCAGGGCCGGATTGCACCGAGTTGCCGTCGGCGGATCGGTTCTAAATGATGTCGACCCGCGCGCGGCCGTCGATAGACTCCGAGCAGCCCTCGCCTGACACATAGGGTCGGCAATCTCGGGATGATTGGCGTCGGTCGTTGCCGAGGGGTACCATGGACCTAAGGCCGTTTCGCGGCTTCCTGGCCAGCTTCGCCTAATTCATGTCCCGCGCCGCCCAGCGTAAATTTGGTCCACAAGCTCATGAAATGGGATCGCCTAGGACCGTACACGATTGACCAGCGAGTCGGCCGCGGCGGGATGGGAGTCGTCTATTCCGCGGCGACGGACGTGACCGGCGAGCGAGTCGCCGTGAAGGTCTTGCAATCGACGGGCGACGACGACGGCCTTTCCGATCGGTTCGCCGCCGAAATCGAGAGCCTGCGGATGCTGCAGCACGCGAACATCGTGCGCATCTTGGGCTACGGCGAGGAGCAGGAATGTCGCTACTACGCGATGGAACTCGTCGACGGGATGAGCCTCCAAGACTTGCTTGAGAGGGGGGAGATTCTCCCGTGGCAGGAGTCGACCCGCATCGGCGTGCAGATTTGTCGAGCCCTGAAACATGCACACGATCACGGCATTATCCATCGCGACATTAAGCCGGCCAATCTGCTGCTGACGCGCGACGGCACGGTCAAGCTTTCCGACTTCGGCATTGCCAAGCTGTTCGGCAACTCAGGTCAAACGGCCGACGGCGGCGTGATCGGCACGGCCGAATACATGGCGCCGGAACAAGCCGACGGTCGCCCGGTGACGTACCGCAGCGACCTCTATAGTCTCGGCGGCGTGCTCTACGCGTTGCTCGCCGGGCGCCCGCCGTTTCGTGCGAAGAGCTTGGTCGAGATGCTGCAATTGCAACGCTTCGCCGAGCCCGAGCCGGTGATCCGACTCAATCCGACGGTGCCGCGGGCGCTCAATGATCTTGTGAATCATCTGCTCGCTAAAGATCCGGCGAAGCGGGTGCCGACGGCGCTCGTGGCGGGGCGACAACTTGAATCGATGCTCGCTTACGATCAATCCGTGAATGGTGCGCCGCGCCCGCTGCGCGTCGCGCCGAAGATTTCGCCGACCCCCGCCGCACCGGCGCGCGAACCGAGTGGCGACGCGGCGCACGTGACGCATGAGCCGGTCGCCGGAGGCTCCCCGGCGGCGGCGGACGATTTGCGATTCTCGGTCGGCCATAAGGACCTGGGCGAAACGCCGGCCGCGCCGCACGCAGGCCCTGACGACGCATCCGACGTTATTCTCGCAGGCGACCCTTCGAGCGTGCTTGGCGGCAACGGCGCAACGGCCGACTTCCGTGTTGCCCCGCCCGTGATGCGTTCGCGCGGCGAAGTGTCGGCGGCCCCTAACGTTGATCGCTCAATGGGCGTGTCGGTCGCTCGCACGTTCATTCCGGTCGGTACGGAAGATCGCGGCCTGCGGCGCAACGAAGCCGAGGAGTCGACGCCGTGGATTTCTCCCGGCACCTGGGCCTTGGTGTTCGCAATGTTGGCTGTCGGGCTCACGGTTTGGTATTGGCTGCAGCCGCCCGAGGCCGAAAGCCTCTACGAGGAAGTCACCGCCGCGTCCGCCGACGGCAAGGTCGAGCGACTGATTGACGTGGAAAGCAAGATCAACGCGTTCATCAACCACTACCCCGGTGATCGTCGCGTGCGGGAAATGCAGGGATATCTCGACGAGATTGAACTCTATCGCCTCGAACGACGATTTGAGTTTCGCTCGAAGTTTCTCTCGAAAAACGACGGATTGCAGCCGGTCGAGCGAATGTATTTCGAGGCGCTCGGCTATTTGCATCTCGACCCGGAACTCGGTCGGAAGAAGCTGCAGGCCCTCGTCGATTTGTTTCGCGATGCGAAAGACGGCTCGAAACAAACTCGCGAGTGTTTACAATTGGCTCAGAAGCAATTGGACCGGCTCGATCGGCAGATGCCTCAGCAGGTTTCGGCCGATCGGAAGCTGTTGGAAGAAAAATTGATTGAAGCCGGTCAACTCGACTCGTCCGATCCGGCGGCCGCCCATCGCATGCGGGCGGCGATCGTCGAACTGTACGGCAACGAAGCTTGGGCGTCCGGGCTTGTCGATCAGGCCCGCGCGGCTCTGGATGGTTCCGAACCGCCGGTTCCCGATCTGCCGACCGCCGAACGCTAGTCCGTCCCACCGAATTTTCCCACCCATCGCGACGCCCCGACCATGTCTTCCGAATCGTATTCTCTCGGCGCCTTTCCGACGACGCGCTTGCGGCGCTTGCGGCAGCATCCGCGGCTTCGCGAGTTGACTCGCGGCACCCGACTGCACGCCGGGCAGCTTCTCTACCCGCTCTTCGTGCGCGGCGGGAAGGGCGTACGGCAGGAAATCAGTTCGATGCCGGGCGTGTTTCAGCTTTCGCTCGATGAGTTGGAAAAGGAAGTTCGCGAAGTGGCGGAACTCGGCGTCGGCGGCATATTGCTATTCGGCATTCCCGACGAGAAAGACCCGACGGGGGCTGATTCTTTTTCCGACGACGGCATCGTGCAACAATCGTTGCGCGTGGTGAAGCGCGCGGCTCCGCAACTTTACGCGGTGACCGACGTTTGCTTCTGCGAATATACCGACCACGGACATTGCGGCGTCATCGACCAATCGACCGGCCGCACCGACGTAAACAACGACGCGACACTTGAGCTTTTGGGCAAACAAGCGGTGAGCCACGCGCGGGCCGGCGCTGATATGGTCGCCCCCAGCGGCATGATGGACGGCATGGTCGGCGCCATTCGCAAGGCGCTCGACGGTGCGAGTCTTACGCATGTTCCGATCATGGCATACTCGGCCAAGTTTGCCGGCGGGTTCTACGGCCCTTTTCGCGAGGCGGCGGAGAGCACGCCGCAATTCGGCGATCGCCGCAGCTATCAAATGGATTGCGCCGCCGATCCGGGACAGGCCCTGCGCGAGACGGCTTTCGACATCGCCGAAGGGGCCGACGTCGTCATGGTGAAGCCGGCGCTGGCTTATTTGGATATCGTGGCCGAGGTTAGTCGAACATTTCCGGGCGTGCCGTTGGCCGCGTACAACGTCTCCGGCGAATACAGCATGGTCAAGGCCGCCGCAGCCCGCGGTTGGATCGACGAGCGGGCAGTCGCCACGGAGATCGTCACCGGAATCGTGCGCGCCGGCGCGACGATCGTCATCACGTATTGGGCCAAGGATTTGGCGCGTTGGCTGAAGGCGTAGTGTCGTAGTTATGAATTGAGAGTTATGAGTTATGAACTTGTAGCTCCATTTCGACTGATGCTCCGTCATAACTCATAATTCAAAACTCATAACTTCCCCCATGTCTCGTTCCAAAAGCTCCGCCGCATTCGCTCGTGCCAAGGCCCTCATTCCCGGCGGCGTGAATAGCCCCGCTCGGGCTTTCGGCGGGGTCGGCGGCGAGCCGATCTTCTTCGACCACGGCGACGGTGCGTACCTCGTCGACATCGACGGCAATCGCTACCTCGATTACATCGGCTCTTGGGGGCCGCTGATCCTGGGGCATCGGCACCCGGCCGTGGTCGCGGCGATTGAGAAGGCTTTACACAAGGGGACGACCTACGGCGCTCCGACGGAGAGTGAGAGCGAACTCGCGGAGATGATCATCGCCGCGGTGCCGTCGATGGAAAAGGTGCGGCTCGTCTCCAGCGGCACGGAAGCGACGATGAGCGCCGTGCGTTTAGCTCGCGGCTTCACCGGTCGCAACATCATCGTAAAGTTTGCCGGTAACTACCACGGCCATGTGGATAGCTTGCTCGTTGCGGCGGGGAGCTCGGCGGCGACGCTCGGCGTTCCCAATTCTCCCGGCGTAACCCCCGGCACGGCGCAAGACACGCTCACTCTCCGCTACAACGACCCCAATGGCGCAGCAGAGGCGTTTGCGAAGCACGGCGACAAGATCGCCGGCGTCATCATGGAGCCGGTCGTCGGCAACATGGGCCTCGTTGTGCCGACGCCGGAGTTCTTAGAGACGTTACGCAACGTGACGACGAAGCACGACGCACTGCTGATTTTCGACGAAGTAATGACCGGATTCCGCGTGGCCTTCGGCGGAGCGCAGTCGAAGCTTGGAATAAAGCCCGACCTCACAACTTTGGGCAAAATTGTCGGCGGCGGATTGCCCGTCGGAGCCTACGGCGGTCGGGCCGATGTGATGAACCATATCCTGCCGGCAGGCAAAGTGTTTCAAGCCGGCACTCTTTCGGGCAACCCGTTGGCGACGGCCGCGGGCATCGCGACGCTGCGGGTATTGCGCGATGAGAATCCGTATCCTCGGCTCGATACGCTTTCGGCAAAGCTCGAAGCAGGCTTACGGAAGGCGGCGGCTGCGGCGGGAGTCGAGCATTACACGGCCCGAGCCGGAAGCATGCTCACGCTCTTTTTCAACCCGGGCCCGGTGACCGATTGGGATTCGGCGAGCAAGAGCCGCACGGATCGATTTGCCAAGTACTTCTGGAGCCTGATCGAGCGAGGCGTATACATGCCCTGCAGCCAATACGAGGCGCTATTCGTCTCGGCGGCCCACACCGAAGCCGATATCGACGCGACAATTGCCGCGGCCCACGAGGCGTGCCGAGGGCTGTAACCCTTCGCGCAGGGTTTGCGCTCGCGCCGGCGTAGTTTAAGATTGTCGCACGGCGGCAATCTTCTGGACCTTCGCAAACGGCGGGCTCGCGCGATGACCGAACTGCTTTCACGGCCTCTTCTGTTTCCTTTCGCGTTGCTGCTCGGGCTCGCGGCCATCGAGCGCATGCCGGCTTCGTGGGCTTACGCGGCCGAAGAGAAGCTGCCGGCGAAAGCCGGCGAAGCGGCGCCATCGATTGAGACGGCCAAGGAATCCGACGCCGTAGCCCGTGCGAAAGAAACGGTCAAGCTCTTGGCCTCTGATGCGTTCGAAGGGCGCGGACCGGGCACCAAGGGAATCGATCTCGCTGCCGACTACATCGCCGGCGAGTTCCAAAAGCTCGGGCTCAAGACGTCGCTTTATGACGGCGCTCCGTTTCAAAAGTTCACAATGAATACCGGTGCCGAACTCGGCAAGAAGAACCAGCTCGCCGTCGTCGGACCGCCGGGCCCTGACGGCAAGCCTCGCCGTTTTGAACTGAAACTCGGCGTCGACTACACGCCGCTTTCGCTCGGCGGCAGCGGCAAGATCGACGTGCCGTTGGTTTTCGCAGGCTACGGCATCACGGCCACGGAGTCGCTCCAACCCGGCGATGCGCACGCGGCGCATGGGGGCGTCGCCCCGCATGATCCGCACGCCGCTCCGGCGGCCAAGAAACCGAATTCCGAGCCGGCGAAGAAGTCCGAGTCGCAACCGGAAAAGCCGGCAACCGAAAAACCTGCCGTCGCAAAGCCGACCGCGGAGAAGGCGAAGGCCGAGCCGGCGGTCGCCGCCGCCGCTCCCAAAGACCCCCACGCGGCGCCGGCTGATCCGCATACCGTGCCGGCGAAGCTCGAAGAGAAGGTCGTCTATGACGACTACGCCGGCCTGGACGTGAAGGGGAAGTGCGTCATCGTGTTGCGTCATCAGCCGCAACAAGGGAACCCGCACGGTATTTTGCCGGGCATTCCCAATTCGCCGCACGCTCCGTTTACGCGCAAACTCGCGAACGCTTATGAACACGGCGCCTCGGCGGTGATCTTTATCACGTCCGACTACGACGCCCGCAACCGTTTGGAAATGCGTCGCAAGCAATGGCAGGAGACGGTCGACGAACTCGCGGAATTGCGCGAGAAGTTTAAGAAGGAAAAGAAGCCGACGGCCGAACAGCAATCGCAGTATCGCGAAGACATCGAAGAGCTTGCTCAACAAATCCTCGATCACGGCAAGAAGTTGGAGCAGGAACGTGATGCGTTGCTCGACTTCCGCGCCGCCGGCGGTTCCGGCGATCCGGCTCGTTTACCGGCGATGCACGCTCGCCGCAGCGTCTGGGATCGCATCTTCGCCGATGCCGGCAAGCCGTCGCTGGAGAGCATTGAAAAGAAGATCGACGACAAGGTTGCGCCGGATAGCTTTCCGCTCGACGGCTGGCGTGTCGTCGGCGAGGTCGACGTTATTCGGACGGAAGCCGAAGTCAAGAACGTCGTCGGCGTGCTCGAAGGCGATGGTCCTCACGCGGACGAGACCATCGTTATCGGCGCTCACTACGACCATCTCGGTTTCGGCGGCGAAGGTTCGTTTGTGCCGGCGCTTCGCGAGATTCACAACGGCGCCGACGACAACGCCTCGGGCATCACGGCGCTCTTAGAGATTGCCCGTATTCTCACTTCGCGCGAAAAGAAGCCTGCGCGCCGCATCGTGTTTATCGCGTTTACCGCCGAAGAGCGCGGCCTGATCGGCAGCGCTCGATACGTCAAGGAACCGTTGTATCCCATGGACAAAACCGTGGCGATGCTCAACCTCGACATGGTCGGCCGGCTGACTGACGAGAAGCTGATCATCCAAGGGGGCGACACGGCCGAAGAATTCACGAAGCTGATCGACCAGCTCAACGCCGACAAGTACAAGTTTAAGATTACGCACAATGGCGGAGGTTTCGGCCCGAGCGACCATTCGTCGTTTTACGCCAAGCAAGTGCCGGTGATGCACTTCTTTACCGGTTTGCATTCCGACTACCATCGTCCGAGCGATGATTTCGACAAGGTCAACGCCGCCGGACTGGTGCGCGTGGCCGAACTCGTAGCCGACACGGCAACTGCACTGGCCGATGCCCCCGCTCGTCCGAAGTATCTCGAGTCAAAGTCGACGGGGCCGACGATGAACCGTGGCGGCGATCGCCCGTACTTCGGCAGCATTCCAGATTTCGCGCAAAGCGAACCGGGCTACGGTATCAGCGGCGTAACGAAATCGAGCCCCGCCGATAAGGGCGGACTCAAGGGGGGCGACGTCATCATCAAGTTCGGCCAAGACAAAGTGACGAACCTCGACGACTTCGACGCCGCCCTGCGCCGCTTCAAAGCCGGCGACAAAGTGCCGGTGGTCGTGAAGCGTGAGGGGAAAGAGGTAACCCTGCAGGTGGTGCTCGGCTCGCCCCGCTAGCAACGTCGTTCGGAGTCCGTGCGGCGGACTCGCTGCCTGTTTTTCCCCGTGTTTTACGGGGTTTACTGGCCTTTACCGCTGCGGCCGTTTTCGTCACAATGCCGCACCACGATCGACGCTTGAAACGCCTACGGGGCGTTTTCATGAATAGCGGCGTTCCGACACGGAACGTAAAACCGTCGTGACCCATCGAGCTACGGACGGCTCGACTCAGAGCAAGGAGTGCCTCGTGACGAAATCGATTTCCGCCGGCTGTTGTGCGTTGGTTCTTTCCGTTTTCTTTGTTGCTTCGGCTTCGGCCCAGCAAGCACAAGCCCCGGCTACGGTCGCTTCGCCGGTGGCGATTCTCGACCTGCCCTACTTGTTCCGCAATCACATGCGGTTCAAGCAGATGGACGAAGTGCTCAAGCAAGAAATCACGACCGCCGAACAGCAGTTCATGGGCGAGCAAAAAACGTTGAAGGAAAAGGCGCAGCGCGTCGTTTCCGAACTCAAGCCCGGATCGCCGGAATTCAAGGCCGAAGAAGAAGAATTGGCCAAGAAGGACGCCGACATCTCGCTGCGCGTGAACATCATGCGAAAGAACTTCGCCGAGAAGAAGGCGAAGAATTACTTCGAAGTCTATCAAGAGGTGATGGCCTACGTGAACTATCACGCCACGCAAAGCGGCGTGCTCTTGGTTCTCAACTTCAACGGCGACCCGATCGACGGCACCAACCCGCAATCGGTGATCCAGGGCTTGAACAGCACGGTGCTCTATAAGCACCCGGGCGTCGACATCACGCCGGTGATTCTCGACATGTGCAACCGCGGCGTGCAGCTCCCGCCGGGCTTCGGCGCGAATGCGGTTCCGCAGCCTGCGGGTGTGCCGACGCAGCAGCGCTAGAGTGAAGTCGGTCGGATGGTTTTCGGGTCGACGAACCCGCGCGGCGTGCTTCGGCGTCTTGGAATGCCGGAGCCTCGGCTTGGCGGTCGTCGACGACTTCTCTCTCACGCTTTGCATTCGGTGTTTTTCTGATGTATGCACCACGACAGCAGCGCACCATCGCGCGCTCGGCGGTGGTCGCCGGGTTCGGCTATTGGAGCGGGCGCGACGTCACCGTCGAGTTCCGCCCCGCACCTGCCGATTCCGGCGTCACTTTCGTTCGCCGCGATCTCGGCCCGACGGCCCGCGTTCGCGCCAACGTCGCCCATCGCGTCGAAGCTCCTCGCCGCACGGTGTTGCGGTCGGGCACGGCTACGGTCGAGATGGTCGAGCACATTATGGCGGCCCTTTACGGGTTGCACGTCGACAACTGCGAAGTTTGGGTCGACGCGCCGGAAATGCCCGGCTGCGACGGCTCGAGCCAGGCATTTGTCGAGGCTCTGACGTCGGCCGAATTTGTCGCGCAAACGACGATGCGACGGGCATTGGTCGTGCGCGAAACGACGCGACTCGGCACCCGCGACTGCTGGATCGAGGCTCGGCCGAATCCGGCCGGAGCGCTCTCGATTAAATTTCATCTCGACTACGGTCCGGGCAATTGCGTCGGCGAGCAGACGCTCGCCTTACCGATCACGGTCGATTCGTTTCGACGCGAATTGGCGCCGAGTCGCACGTTTTTGCTTAAGAGCGAAGCGGATTGGCTCGTCTCGCAAGGACTCGGCAAACGGACGACGACGCGCGATCTGTTGATCTTCGACGCCGACGGACCGATCGACAATGAATTGCGTTATCACGACGAGTGCGTGCGACACAAGTCGCTCGATCTCGTGGGCGACCTTGCACTGGCCGGTTGCGACCTGGTCGGGCACTTCGTCGCCTATCGGAGCGGCCATCGCTTAAACGCCGATTTGGTTCGCTCGCTGTTGAGCGAAGCTGCGCCCGCCGATTTCCGACGCACCGCTTAGTACAAATGTTCGCCGACCGAACGCACGTTGCGTCGGTCGTCGATGAGGGAGTTTCACATGGCCGTCTTTGTCGCCCCTGGAGCGGTCGTCGATCCGCGGGCGGAGTTAGACGACGAAGTCTACGTCGGACCGTTTTGCGTGGTCGGACCGAAGGTCCGTATCGGAGCCGGAACGCGGCTCGAAAACAGCGTCACCCTGATGGGCCGCGTCACGCTGGGCCGCGACAACCGACTGTATCCCGGCGTCGTCGTCGGCGGCGAGCCGCAAGATCTTTCCTATCGCGGCGCCGATACGCAAGTCACCATCGGCGACGGCAACACGCTCCGCGAAAGCGTCACGGTCAATCGCGCGAGTGAAAAGGAAGACGGCGTCACTTCGCTCGGCGACAATAACTATCTGATGGCGTGCGTACATGTCGCCCACGATTGCAAGCTCGGCTCCGGCATCGTCATCGCCAACAGCACTTTGCTGGGCGGCCACGTGCATGTCGGCGACCACGCGACGCTCTCCGGCAACATCGGCGTGCATCAATTTGCCTCGATCGGCAAGTTCAGCTTCACCGCCGGTCTGAGTTGCGTGCTGCACGACGTGCCGCCGTTTATGCTCGCCGAGGGCAATCCGGCTCGGCCGCGCTGCGTGAACTTAGTCGCGCTCAAGCGGCACAACTTTACGAACGACGCCGTCGACGCGCTCTTGGAAGCCCATCGCTTGCTCTATCGCTCGAAGGTCGGTTTCGAGCATGCCCACGAAATTTTGAAGAACGAAGATCGCACGGTGCCCGAAGTCTTGCAGTTGCTCGAATTTGTGCGAGCCCAGCAAGAAGGGAAGCATGGTCGGTCGCGAGAACGTTTACGGAGAGCAGCATGAGTCGGATTCGCACGGTCGTCGTCGGTGCAGGTCATCTCGGCAAATTTCACGCACGCATTCTAAAAGCCCTCGACGAGTTTGAGCTCACGGCAATCGTCGACCCGGTGGATGCCGCCCGAGTGGCAGCCGGCGAGCAATTCGGCGTGCCGACTTCCGCCGATCACCGCTCTTGGCTCGGTAAGGTGGATGCCGTGGTCGTCGCCTCGCCGACGAGCCATCATCGCCGCATCACGCACGACTTCCTCGATGCCGGTGCTCACGCGTTCGTAGAAAAGCCGCTCACGTCGACCGTCGCCGACGCGGAAGAACTCGTCGAGTGTGCGTTGCTGCGTCGCTGCACATTGGCGGTCGGCCATGTCGAGCGCTTCAATCCGGCTTTCCAAGCCGTGCGACCGTTATTCGCCGCTCCGCGCTACATCGAGTGTCTCCGCGAAGGCCCGTTCAGCTTCCGCTCCACCGACATCGGCGCCGTGCTCGACTTGATGATCCATGATATTGATCTCGTACTCTCGCTCGCGGCCGCGCCGCTCAGCGGCGTCGACGCCGTGGCCCAGTCGGTGCTCGGGAAGCGGGAAGACATCGTCCACGCCCGACTTCGTTTCGCCGACGGCTGCGTTGCCAATCTCCACGCCTCGCGCGTCGCTCCGGCCCCTTCACGGCAACTCAAGATTCAATCGGCCGAGCGCTTTGCGACGGTCGATCTCAACGCCCGTACGGCGACCATCACGCATGTCGACTCTCGCTTGTCGCGCGGCGATGTCGACGTCGAAACGCTGGACCCGTCTGCAAAGCTGAAGATGAAGGAAACCATCGCCACGGAATGGCTCCGCACCGAACGCGTGGAAGTGGAGCCGCGCGATGCAATCACCGCCGAACTCCAAGACTTCGCCGCCTCGATTCGCACCGGCCGGCGACCGTTGGTCTCCGGCGTCGACGGTCTCGAAGCGGTACGCGTGGCCGAGCAGATTCTCGACGCTCTAGATTCCGCCAAGGAACGCCCCACGCGCGAGACCCGACCGACCATTCTCACCGGCCCCCACTGGCACCGCACCGGCGTGGAAAGCGGCCTCCGCGACGCAGGCTAGTAGGGAATCGCGGCCCTACGCCAAGTCGCGATCTTCAAACATCAGTAGCGACAACAGCAGCATCATCGTCGTGTAGAGCAGGCAGTACAAAGTCGCCCAGCCGATATACACGCACCAGTCCATGAATGTGAGCACGGAATCGCGGCCCGATGCGATGGCCGCTTGAATATTGAAATGCTCCAGCACGGGCAGCAACGTCGCTAAAAATTGACCGACGAATGCCACGATCGGCAGTTTGCCGATGGACGATTGCACGATGAGCGGCGTCATGTGCCCCACGACGTAAATCACCGCGCAGATCAGCATGTTCGGCATCATCGGCAGCCGCGTGCTCACGGCCACGCTGATCGAAGTGATCACCACGGTCTCAAGAAATGCCAGCACCAAGGCCGGCACCGTTTGCAGCATCTCGGCCTGGCACTGCGCGGCCTTCGGAGGCGGAAGCGAATTCTCCTTGGCCTCGAACTTCACCTTGAACGACGTCGACGCCAGGAACAACGCCCCCATCACGATGTAGAAAATCACAATCGGCGTGAGCACGCCGAGGAGCTTGCCCACGATAAATTGTCGTCGCGTGATCGGCTTGGAAAGCACGGTCAATGCCGTCCGGCCGTCGACTTCATCGGCAATCGACACGCTGGCCGAACAGACGGCCAGGATGATCGACAGCACGAGAATCATCATCAAGCCGGTGTCTTTCATCATCTTGATGTCGTCGCCGAACGTGCCGTACGGCAAGAACAACGACAGCAGAATGAGCACCACCCCGAGTCCGATGACTGCCGGGAACAACGGCTGCGAGCGCGACTCTTTCGCGGTCGTGCGTGCCACGGCGGCCGTTGAGGGGGACACGAGTTCGAGCAATTTGGCGATTGCCAATAGTCCGACGGCCGCCCCCGCCGCGCCGACGACGACGATCCAGAGCGGCTGTACCCAATTCCATTGCGAACCCATCTGCTTGCGACTCCCGGCAACCTCGCGGTTGCTATTCTGTTGATCGTCCTGACATTCCGTTCAAGCTACCCACTACCGGAACTACCGGCGGATCGAAAATCCGACAAACTCCCCGGTGCTCGCTCCCGCTTCCTCGTCGACTCCCGCGATGAATCGCCCCAGTTCGCTTTGCACCGCGGCGAGAAACTCCGCGACGTCACTCTTCAGCCCTTCGGCCACTAGGAGCACTCGTCCGTCGGGCAGGTTCTCGACGGTGCCGGTCACCGGAAACCGAGCGGCCGTTTCGCACGTCGTCTGACGAAACCCGACTCCCTGGACGCGGCCGCGATATCGCACGGTCCGGCGAACGGTAACTGTCTCGCTCATCGTGATTCCGCAGTCCCTCTCATGGCTTCCAACGCTCGGCAATATACCCCCCGTCGTCAACTTCCGCCCAGGGGGCGGTCCGGTAACTCACGGAAGGCTAACACTTTCCTCGACGAATCCGTGCCGCTATTCGACGATCACGTCCTGCAGTCGCGACATGCTGGCCACGTCGGCGCGACGAACCCAAACCTTCTGCCGATTCACGGCATGCCCATGCTCGCGACAACGCAGCACGTATTGTTCGCGCGTCAGAGTCGGCGTGTCGCGGAGGTCGTGCACGTCGGCGTCGCGCAGCACGAAGAACTCCTCGTCGAACCGCTCCAAGGTTCCCACGTAAACGAACGAGGTTACTGCGTCCATCACAATCGGCTGTTCGACGAGTTCCTGCATGAATCGCACCTTCTTCATTTAAGCGACGCCGGCAACGACTTCGCCTCGCCCCAATCGGCAATTTCCGGGGGTACGCGGTCGATCTTGACCCGTTCCCTTGGTTTGCCTATCGTCCCGAACCATGACGCATAGCGCCCGTCGGTTAATATCGCTCTGTCTACTCGCAATCGCAAGCGTTGCGTCCGCCGTTATTGCGCAAGCTCCGAGCGATCCTGCTCGACCCTCCGCGCCATCCGATTTCGCGCTCGGCTCCGTATCAGGCTTGCTGCTCCTGAAGAACGGCGAAACGCTCGAAGGCTCGATCTCGCGCTCCGGCGACTACTATTTGGTCGTCACTCCCACCACCGAATTGCAGGTACGCGCTCGGGATGCCGAAGCCGTTTGCCGCGACTTAGAAGACGTTTTCGTTCGCAAGGCCTCGCTGATCAACGTTCGCAACGTCGAAGATCACTTGGCTCTTGCACAATGGGCCATCGATCGCGGCCTCTACGGCCACGCGGCTCGGGCACTCACCGAAGCCTACCGCGTCGACGATACGCATCCGCGTTGCGCCTTGCTGGAACGTCGGCTCAAGGCGGCCATGGCCGCACCGCGCGAAGTAGTTCCGCCGCCGAAAGCCGCGGCCCCGTCCATCAGCGATGCCGAACTGAACGAGTCGACGCGGAGCATCTCGGCCGATTCGCTGCACGAGTTCACCGTGCGCGTTCAGCCGCTCTTGATGAACTATTGCGCCACCGCCGGTTGCCACGGACCGCGCGGCAACGACAAGTTCCAACTCCAACGAGCCTATCTCAACGAACGCTCCGACCCGCGGGCCGTGAAGATGAATTTGCACGAGGTGCTCAAGCTCGTCGACCGCAAGTCGCCGTCGGCGAGCAAGCTTTTGACCGTGCCGATCTCTCCTCACGGCGGCGCGAAGCGAGCCGTATTCCATGCTCACAACGCCGAACACTATCGGGCCATCGCGGCTTGGGTAGGTCGCGTCTCGATGAATTCGCGAGCCACGACCTCGACGAGCCGTCCGGCCTCGGAACCGGGAACACTCTCGCAACGTCTGCCGATCGCGGCGCCTGCTGCGGCCACCGTCGAATTACCGAAGTCTGCCGGCGTACCTGCCGATCCGTCGCTCACAGTCCCCTCATCCGCTGCAAACGCCGCTCCCGCGGCCGCTGCGGCGCAGCCCTCTTCGTCCGATCCGTTCGATCCGGCCGAGTTCAATCGCGGTCGCCCTGCGCCGTCGATCGTGCCGTTGCCGCCGGTGACGGAGCCGACGCCGGAATCGACCGGCGCGCCTCAGTAGTCGACGTAAGTCGCGCACGTCGCGACTCTTCATTTTTCGACTTACGACTTATCTGCGCACTAGGCACTGCGCAGATAACTCATGCTATCTGCGCACCCCTTGTGGGTTTTCGGGTTGTGCGCAGATAACCCCCGATTATCTGCGCACGGCCGAATCGCAATCGCGTCGTAAGTGTCGGCTTACTTCACGAACCGACGCACCACTTACGTCGAGGCGCACCTGCTACTGCCGAATTGTCAAAGAACAAACCGCAAACTAACGGAACCGCCGGCCTAAAAACAAGCGGGCGTTTGGCCGGCCGATCGGGTAAATTGGCGCTGGTGAGAAACGCGTGCTCCGCGTGGAGCAAACTCCGAACGACTTCGCAACTCTCTCGAGGTCTCTCCGTCATGCGACGACGTGAATTCTTGGCCGGTGCCGCGGGCGCGGCGTTGTCTAGTTCCGTGCTCGGACAGATCGCTTCGGCTGCCGACGATAAGCCGGTAGCCTGCCCCGACTGCACGAATACGTACGCTTCTCCGGCCGAGGCGATGAAATCGCCTCGTGAAAATCTCGCGTACGTCACGGCGACGAACGTCGGCGTCAGCGCCGAACGGCCCGACTATCTCGCGGTCGTCGATCTCGATCCGGCGTCGAAGTCGTATTCGCAAGTCGTGCATCGGCTGGCCATGCCGAAGGTCGGCGACGAACTCCATCACTTCGGTTGGAACGCTTGCAGCAGTTGCCACGGCGACGCCGCGCATGCTCGGAAATATCTCGTGCTCCCCGGCCTGCGCTCCTCGCGCATTCACATCGCCGACGCTTCGAATCCTCGGGCTCCCAAACTGCACAAAGTCATCGAGGCCGAGGAAATCTTCGAACGGACGAATCTCTCGGCTCCGCACACCGTGCATTGCCTGCCGAGCGGGCAAGTGATGCTCTCCATGCTCGGCGACAAAGCGAGCGACGCGCCCGGCGGCTTCTTGTTGCTCGATGATAAGTTCGAAATTGCCGGACGTTGGGAAGCGACGCCCGGCGAATTGCGCTACAACTACGACTACTGGTACCAGCCGCGGCACAACGCGATGTTCTCCAGCGAATGGGCCGCGCCGAAGACCTTTCGCGGCGGCTTCAATCTCGACGACGTGAAGGCGGGGAAGTACGGCAGCCGGCTCTACGTGTGGGACTGGAAAGAACGCAAGCTCAAGCAAACGCTCGAACTCGGCGAGACCGGCATGATTCCGCTCGAGGTCCGCTGCCATCACGATCCGGCGAGCACGCACGGCTTCGTCGGCGCGGCGCTTTCGAGCACGATGTGGCACTTCCAGAAGTCGGCTGATGCGTGGAGCGCAGAGAAGGTCATCGCCGTCGATCCGGTCGAAACCAAAGGTTGGCCGTTTCCCGTGCCTGGGCTCATCACCGATTTGGTCCTTTCGCTCGACGACCGCTGGCTCTACTTCTCGAACTGGTTGCATGGCGACATCCGCCAATACGACGTCAGCGATCCGGCGCACCCGCGTTTGGCCGGCCAGGCTTGGCTCGGCGGCGTCATCGGCAAGGGGGAAAAGATCGGCGGACGCGCGCTCGGCGGCGGCCCGCAAATGCTGCAACTCAGCCTCGACGGCAAGCGACTCTACGTGACGAACTCCCTCTTCAGTTCGTGGGACGACCAGTTCTATCCCAAGATGAAGGAAGAAGGCTCGTACATGCTTCAGCTTGATTGCAACACGGAGTCGGGCGGGCTGGCCGTGAATGAAAAGTTCTTCGTCGACTTCGGCGCCGAACCCGACGGCCCGACCCGCGCCCACGAAGTACGCTTCCCCGGCGGAGACTCGACTTCGGACATTTGGGTTTGACCGCCTTGCGGAATGACCAATGACCAAGCACCAAATTCCAAACAAACTCCAAGTACAAATGACCTAACTGCAAAGCTTGGTCACTCGGTCATTTTCCTTTTTGTCATTGCTTGGAATTTGGTGCTTGGTCATTGGAGCTTTCGCGCATCGGCACGACCCTACTTTGCCGCCGCATCTCCCAGCTTCAGCCACACGTGGTCGCCGATCTCGATCCGCGTCTTATCCGTCGGGTCGAATTCGACATCGAGGCTTCCTTGGCCGCGGCTCCATTTGAGATTGGTGACGCGCCCGACCACGGCCGCCCCGTCTCCTTCGCCGCGATAAACCGGATCGCCGAGCGCGAGTCGCGGCACTTGATCACCGAGTCCGCCGTGACGCCCCAGATGTCCCGGCGTGTCTCCTTCGTACTTCGCGTCGAAGCTTTCGACGACGACAAATCCGAAAGTGCCCGGCGTTGCGGGCGGCTCGGCAGGCGGCACTTGGGCGTCGCTACGAAGTGCTGCTACGCCGGCGATCAGGCAGGCGACCAAGATCGCGGTAACGGAGGCACGAGGCATCATGAGGTTTTCCTAGATCCGGTTGGTTGGGTGGAAAGGCGTGTCGACGGCATAGCGTAACGATCTGGAGCAGGGTACGGCGAGCGACGGGTTTGATCCCCGCCGTCTGCGCATCAGACGTTGCGATTCGGACGGCGGGGATGAACCCCGCCGCTCGCTGAAGTCTGCCGTTTTGGCACTTTGGCTCTTCACACAATCGATGGCGCAACCTCGCGATCACCCGCCGAAAGTGATCGCAATGCAATGTCCTCAAATGACTTGCGCTGTTTTGTGAGGTTCTTGGCACGATGCTTGCGTTTAAGAGCGGGCACGTGGAGGGTGCGCCTGCCAAAGTAGGCTGCGCCGATCCCCTAACCGAACAGCCTGCGGCCGCGACGTCGATCGCCGCCCGGCTTGAAACCGCACATTCGCTTTTACTGAACTGATACGACTCAGGAGGAAACCGCTGTGGCAAAACAGATGGTCTTTAGTGACGACGCTCGCCAGCCGCTCTTGGCCGGCGTTGCAAAATTGGCCCGCGCCGTTCGCAGCACGCTCGGCCCCCGTGGCCGCAATGCGGTGCTCGACAAAGGTTGGGGCTCCCCGAAGGTGACCAAAGACGGCGTCACCGTCGCCGAAGACATCGAACTCGACGACCCGTACGAAAACCTGGGCGCGAAGTTGGTGAAAGAAGCCGCCTCGAAGACGAACGACGTCGCGGGCGACGGCACCACCACGGCCACGGTCTTGGCCGAAGCGATCTTCCGTGAAGGCCTGAAGATGATCGCCGCCGGAGCCGACCCGATGGCTCTCTCGCGCGGCATCAGCAAGGCCGTCGACGCCGTCATCGCACAAGTTGCGAAGATGGCCACGAAGATCGACGCCACGAGCAAGAAAGAGTTGCGTCAGATCGCCACGATCGCCGGCAACAACGACCCGACCATCGGCGACGTGCTCGCCGACGCGTTCCTCAAGGTCGGCAAAGACGGCGTGATCACGGTCGAAGAAGGCAAGCAATCGGAAACGACCGTCGAAGTCGTCGAAGGCATGCAATTCGATCGCGGTTACCTCTCGCCGCACTTCGTCACGAACGCCGACAATCAAACCGTCGAGCTCGAAAACTGCCAGATCCTGATCTACGAAGACAAGATCTCGAACGTCAAGAACTTGGTGCCGCTGCTCGAAGCCGTTTCGAAGTCGGGTAAGCCTCTCTTGATCATTGCCGAAGACGTCGAAGGGGAAGCCCTCGCGACGTTGGTCGTCAACAAGATGCGCGGCATTCTCAATGTTTGTGCCGTGAAGGCTCCCGGCTACGGCGATCGTCGCAAAGCCATTCTCGGCGACCTCGCCGTGCTCACCGGCGGCACCGCCATCTTCAAGGACCTGGGCATTCAGCTCGACAGCGTCAAGCTCACCGACCTGGGCCGGGCCAAGAAGATTCACATCGACTCGGAAAACACGACCGTGGTCGGCGGCGGCGGTAAGAAGTCGGAAATCGACGGCCGTGCCGATCAAATCCGTCGCGAAATCACCGTGACCGACAGCGAATACGATCGCGAAAAGCTCCAAGAGCGTCTCGCGAAGCTCGCCGGCGGCGTGGCCCAAATCAATTGCGGCGCCGCGACCGAAACGGAAATGAAGGAGCGCAAGTGGTTGCTCGAAGACGCTAAGTGCGCCGTTCAAGCAGCGCTCGAAGAAGGCATCGTTCCGGGCGGCGGCGTGGCTCTGCTCCGCTGCGAAAAGGCGATCGAAGCTCTCAAGCTCGAAGGCGATGAAGGCCTCGGTGCACGGATCATCAAGAACGTGCTCGACAACCCGCTTCGCTGCATCGCGAACAATGCCGGCCTCGACGGCGGCGTAGTCGTCAACCGCGTCCGTCAGCTCAAGGGCAAGAACGACGGTTACGACGCCGACAAGGATGTCTACGGCGACATGGTCGCCGCGGGCATCATCGACCCGGCCAAGGTCGTTCGCACCGCTTTGCAAAACGCCGCGAGCGTCGCCTCGCTGCTCCTCACCACGGAATCGCTGATCTGCGAAATTCCGAAGGAAGACGACGGCGACGACCACGCCGGCCACGACCACCACGGAATGGGCGGCGGCATGGGTGGCATGGGCGGAATGGATATGGGTGGCATGGGCGGAATGGGCGGCATGGGAATGTAAGTGCCGCGCCCGCGACACCAAAAGTACTCGGTACTCAGTACTGAGTACCGGAAGCTTCAAACAACTTTCAATTTAGATATCACGTTCACGAAGGAAGACTTACACATGGCCAAAATCAATCTCCGTCCGCTGGATGATCGCGTCGTTGTTCAACCGCACGAAGCCGAAGACGTCACCGCCGGCGGTATCGTGTTGCCGGACGCCGCCAAGGAAAAGCCGCAACGCGGCAAGGTCGTGGCCGTCGGCCCCGGCAAGTTGCTCGATAGCGGCGACCGCGGCACGCTTTCGGTCGCCGTCGGCGACGAAGTGATCTACGGCAAGTACTCCGGCACCGAAATCGAAGTCGAAGGCCAAGAAGTGAAGATCCTCCGCGAGAACGACATTCTCGCGAAGGTGATCTAACGGAAGTTTAAGAGTCATTTAGCCGCGGAGCTTGCCTCCGCGTGCTGCCATTGCGGAGTTCTTCTCCGCAGCGAAATACTTACCAGACAAAGAATTTTAGGAACTCATAACCGTGGCAAAGCAACTGCTCTTCGACGATCAGGCCCGCGCCAAGATGCTTAAGGGCGTGGAGAAATTGGCCAGCGCCGTGGCCGTCACGATGGGCCCGACCGGCCGCAACGTGATCATCGACAAATCGTTCGGCGGTCCGACCGTGACCAAAGACGGCGTCACCGTCAGCAAGGAAGTGGAACTCGAAGATCGCTTCGAAAACATGGGCGCCAAGCTCGTGAACGAAGTCGCTTCGAAGACCTCGGATATCGCCGGCGACGGCACCACCACCGCCACCGTGCTCGCTCGGGCCATCTTCAAGGAAGGCCTCCGCAATATCGTAGCCGGCAGCAACCCGACGGCCGTTCGTCGCGGTATTGATAAGGCCGTCGACGCCGCCGTGGCGCATCTGCGCTCGATCGCCAAGGCCGTGTCGAAGAAGGAAGAAATCGCTCAAGTCGGCGCCATCAGCGCCAACAACGATAAAGAAATCGGCGACCTCTTGGCCGACGCCATGGAGAAGGTCGGCAAAGACGGCGTGATCACCGTCGAAGAAGGCAAGGGAACCGACACGACCCTCGAACTCGTCGAAGGTATGCAGTTCGACAAGGGCTTCATCTCCCCGTACTTCATCAACCGCCCGGCGGAAATGGATTGCGAACTCGCCGACGCGTACATCTTGATCTACGAAAAGAAGATCTCGAACATTCGCGACCTCGTGCCGATTCTCGAAAAGATCAGCACCTCGGGCAAGCCGCTCTTGATCATCGCCGAAGACGTCGAAGGCGACGCCCTGGCGGCCCTGGTCGTCAACAAGCTTCGCGGCGTGCTCAACATCTGTGCCGTCAAGGCGCCCGGCTTCGGCGATCGCCGTAAGGCCATGCTCGCCGACATCGCCACCCTCACGGGCGGCACGTTCATCAGCGAAGACCTCGGCATCAAGCTCGAAGCGGTCGAACTGAGCCACCTCGGCAAGGCCAAGCAGATCACGGTCGACAAGAACGACACGACGATCGTGCAAGGCGCCGGCAAGCAAGCCGACATTGCCACGCGCATCCAACAGATTCGCAACCAAATCGAAGCGACCGAAAGCGAATACGATCGCGAGAAGTTCCAAGAACGTCTCGCCAAGCTCACCGGCGGCGTGGCCATCATCTCGGTCGGCGCGAATTCGGAAGCCGACATGAAGCAAAAGAAGGCCCGCGTCGAAGACGCTCTGCACGCCACGCGTGCGGCCGTCGAAGAAGGCATCCTGCCGGGCGGCGGCGTCGCTCTCGTCCGTTGCAAGGAAGCGGTCGAAAAGGCTCGCGGAGCTGCCAAGGGTGACGAGCGCATCGGCGTCGACATCATCCTGCACTGCCTCTCGGCCCCGATGAAGCAAATTGCCGACAACTGCGGCATCGACGGCTCCGTCATCGTCGACGAAGTCAGCCAAAAGGGTACGAACATCGGTTACGACGCCAACGCGGCCGAGTACACCGACATGTACAAGGCCGGCATCATTGATCCGCTCAAGGTGGTCCGCAGCGCTCTGAGCAACGCGGCCAGCATCTCGGCCTTGATGCTCACGACGGAAGCCTTGGTGACGAACTTCGACGCCGAAGACAAGAAGACGAAGATCGAAGGCGCGGTCCGCTAAGCGGCCGCAAGTTCGACGTTCGCAGCGCCTTCGGACGCTTGCAACGTATAATGAAGCATGCAGACGGGTCGCTTCCAGATTTCATGGGAGCGACCCGTTTCGCAATGAAGAACAAAGCGGTATTTCCCGAGTTCCTGTTTGGTCCCCTCTCCCCGACGAATGTCATCGGAGATGAACCAGCTGAAATTCGGGGAGAGGGATAGGGTGAGGGGGAGCCGGTTCTGGTTTTCGTGTCGATTAGAACTTCCATGCGGGAAGACTCCGAGCAACGCGACTTCGCTCGCAATCTGCGAAAGCAGATGAACGACGCTGAAGCCGCATTGTGGAACAGGCTTCGAGACCGAAAACAAAACCGCTTCAAGTTTCGTCGTCAACACACGTTAGGGCCGTACTTCGCCGACTTTTGGTGTTCGATAGCGAGGGTAGTCGTGGAGCTTGACGGGTATTCCCACTCCGAAAGTAAAGGGCACGACGAGAGACGCGACGCTTGGATGGCCGAACGAAAGATATTAGTCCTGCGATTTAGCAATCAGCAACTTGAAGCGAGTATCGAGAGCGTTTTGCAAACAATCAGGGCGGCTTGCGAAGAACGGATTGCTTAGCCCCTCACCCTATCCCTCTCCCCGAATCAAAGTCGTGGAGGTGGACGGTTGTCCGTCGGGGAGAGGGGACCAAACGGGCTTGTAGGTGGTTTGTCGCGATTGTTGATTTAACCGTCGGAAGTAGAGTTCGCTATGGCGTCGAAACGCTGTTACTACGAAGTGCTGAGCGTCACGAAGACGGCGACCGATAGCGAGATTTCCGCTGCGTATCGCAAGCTCGCCGTGAAGTATCACCCGGATAAGAATCCGGGCGACGAAGAAGCCGTTGCGAAGTTCAAGGAGGCGGCCGAGGCTTACGAAGTCCTCAGCGACTCCGAGAAGCGCGGCCGCTACGATCGCTTCGGGCACCAGGGGGTCGATGGTCCCGGCGGCGGCGGAGCTCACTTCAGCGATATCAACGATATCTTTGAAGCGTTCGGCGGAATCTTCGGCGACGTGTTCGGCGGCGGAGGCGGCGGAGGAGGACGAGGTCGGGGACGTCGCCAAGGGGCGGACGTGCGCGCCGACGTAACGCTCGACCTTCGCGAAGCGGCCCGCGGTTGCAAGAAGGAAATTCTGATCTCGCGTCACGCGCGTTGCGAATCGTGCGGCGGCAACGGCGCTCGCAAAGGCAGTAAGCCGGAAACGTGCCGCTACTGCAACGGCCGAGGCCAGGTGATTCAAACCACCGGCATCTTTCGCATGCAGACCACGTGTCCCAGTTGCCACGGCGCCGGCACCACGATCCACGACCCTTGTCCGAGTTGTCACGGCGAAGGCTACGTGCAAGAGCGGACCAAACGCGAAGTGCAGATTCCCGCCGGCGTCGACAACGGCACCCGGCTCCGAATCACGGGCGAAGGAGACCCCAGCCCCAACGGCGGTCCGGCGGGCGACTGCTACTGCTTCATCACCGTGAAAGAGCATTCCCTCTTTCAGCGCGACGGGCAGAACCTCGTCTGCTCCATGCCGATCAGCTACTCGCAGGCCGCGCTGGGGGCGACGATTGAAGTCCCCACGCTCGACGGCCGTGAAGACCTCAAAATACCCGCCGGTACGCAGCCGGGCGAAGTGTTTCGCCTCAAAGGTCGCGGCATGCCCGATCCGCGCGTCCGCGGCAAAGGCGATCTACTGGTGGAAGTGCAAGTGGAAGTGCCGGCGAAGCTCACGAAGCGTCAGGAGCAATTGCTCCGCGAATTGGCCGACGAAGAGAAGGCCAACGTGAGCGCGCACCGGAAGGGGTTTTTCGATAAGGTGAAAGAATACTTCACGGGCGACGACGAAGCCGCGGCGTCCGCTGAAGAAAGTCGATAAGTGGAAGGAACGAGTGCGAAGATGAGCGAAGAACAAAACGATAACTTTGACGAAGCCGTCGCCGGTTCGACGATGGAAGCCGGCGACCCCGCGAAGGATCAGATTGCTCAACTCCAGAGCGACCTGAACGAAGCCCGCGATCGCGCCTTGCGAGCGCAAGCGGAGTTGGAAAACGTCCGCAAGCGGCTCCGTAAGGAAATGGACGACGAACGTCGCTACGCGCTGATGCCGTTGGTCGCCGATTTATTGCCGGTCGTCGACAACCTCGGACGGGCCATCACGGCGGCCGAGAAGAACGCCGACGTCAACAGCTTGCTCGAAGGAGTGAAGCTCGTGTCGCAGCAATTGGACACGGCGCTCGGTCGCCACAACGCCAAGCGTATCGAGGCGCTCGGAATGCCGTTCGACCCCAACGTGCATGCCGCCATCATGCAGCAGCCGTCGGCCGATCAGCCGCCGAACACCGTCGTGATGGTGGCGCAAGACGGGTACCAATTGCACGACCGCGTCGTCCGGCCGGCCCAGGTGATTGTGTCGAAGGAGTTATGAATTGCTGAGTTGCACTCGTCATAGCTCCTAACTTTGCCGGCTCCCGGAGGCAAGCTCCCGGGCTAAATGTCCCAACTGCGAACCCTGAACTTTGAACCCCGAACCGAATCATGCCGACTTACGATTACGTCTGTGATGCTTGCGACCACAAGTTCGAGCAATTTCAGGCCATGAAAGACGACGCGCTGACGAAGTGTCCGAAGTGCAAGAAGAAAAAGCTTCGTCGCTTGTTCGGCGCCGGCGCCGCCGTAGTTTTTAAAGGCTCCGGCTTCTATCAAACCGACTACCGCAGCGAGTCGTACAAGAAGAGCGCCGCGGCCGATAAGCAAAGCTCCGGCGGCGGTGATTCCGGCGGTTCGTCGAGTAGCACGCCGAAGTCGGACTCGGGTCCGAAATCTTCCGGCGGCGATAAGTAGTTCCGGTCGCTATCCGTTTTTGTCTTTCTTAACGATGCCGAAGCTCACCTGCCCGATCTGTCGCAAACAGTTCGAATCGACGGCCACGGATTCGCCGCCGTTTTGCAGCGCGCGATGTCGGCAGATCGATCTCGGCCGCTGGCTCGGAGAAACCTACGCGGTTCCTACTTCGCGCAGCGAAGAAGACGACGAGGAAGCGTTAGAACGGCCTCCGGAAGACGAATGATCCGCCTTGGCCGCCCGGGTTGCCCGTTGCGACGATACGTCGTCGACCTATAATTGCCGCTGCTCCGTCGAAAGCCCTTCGATCGCGGCAATTCTCCATCGGCAACACGAGTACGGCACCATGAACGACCAACTTTCGCCTCCCGCCGGTCTGGCATGGAGCCGAATCAATCGCTGGTTTCTCCGCGGCCGCGTGTTTCGTCTGGCAATTCAAGTGCGGATGCTCGTGCTGGCGTCGGTCGGCGTGCTGCTCACGATCTTCGGCTGGTGGTGCCTTGCCAAGGTCTTCGAGAAGCTCGATTCGCCCGACGTCAAGGCATTGGTGAAGTCGTACGAGAGTTGCCCTTGGTCGACCACCGGCGGCGGCTATGCCCCGATCAGCAACCCTCTGCAGCCGAAGCGATCGCCGGAATTGTCGGGACCGGAACTCGGGGCGCCGCCGAACGACGCCGTCTACGATCCTTGGGCTCGGCTGACGGCGCCGGCCCTGCAGCTATTTAATCTGTCACGAACTTTCAGCGGCGCGGCGTTTCTCGCTCTTTGCCTTGTTTGGAATGCGGCGGTGTGGGCGCTCTTCGGCGGCGCGCTGACGCGCAGCGCCGTCGTGCAACTCACGCGTGAAGAGCCTGCCACTCTCGGTGCGGCCCTCGGGCATGCGGGGCGGCGCTGGATTTCGTATTTCTCCGCCCCGCTGCTGCCGCTGGGCGCGATGTTCCTCGTTTGCTGCGGGCTGTTCGTGCTGGGGCTCGTGATGCGGATGTCGGTGTTGCTGGCCGCCGTCGCCTGGCCTTTGGCATTGCTCGGCGGCATCGTCATGGCGCTCGCCGCGACGGGCGTGGTCGTCGGTTGGCCGCTGATGCACTCGACGATCAGCGCCGAAGGAAGCGACGGCTTTGACGCGGTCAGCCGCTCGTATTCGTATGTCTTTCAACGTCCGCTGCACTATTTGTTCTACTGCGTCTTGGCGCTCTTGCTCGGTTTGCTCGGCCTAACCGTCGTCGAACTTTTTGCCGGCGCCGTCTGGCAGCTTTCGGCATGGGGCGTGAGTTGGGGAAGCGGGCAACCGTTGATGGAGAAAACGCTCGCAGGCGGGCTCGGTCTGTCGCGTTTCGACGCCTCGGGTGCGAAGCTCATTTCGTTCTGGTTCGGCTGCGTGAAGCTTGTCGTGCTCGGCTACGCTTTCGCGTATTTCTGGTCGGCCGCCGCGGCGATTTATCTCCTGCTCCGTTACGACGCCGACGGAGTGGAACTCGACGAAGTGTTCCGCGACGAAGCGGAGGTCGCCTACGGGTTACCGCCGCTCGTACCCGACCCCGCCGGAGTGCCGACCGTGCCGGCGAATGAATCGACACCGGGCGCGCCGTAACGCTCCGCTACGGTTGCGCATCGTAAGGGTGGCTGGGGCAGAACGAAGTGATGCCCCAGATTGAGACGGAATCGCCTCTGGGGCATCGCTTGCGCTCTGCCCCAGCCACGCTAATTGCTATTCCGGCGCAATTGTGACAAATTGCGAGAGCAACTGCGGCAGGTTTGCGAAGAATTGGCCGTTGGAAAACACGGCGTCGCAGCCCGAAGTTTCCGCTTCTTCGAGCAGTTCGCCGGCCACGTGCGGTCCGAAGGCGATCACCCGGGGTCGCACCTTGAGCGCCGTGCGAATCTTCGGCACGAGCACGGCCGGTTCCAGGCCCGGCGTCGAAAGATCGATCGCCACGAGCCGCGTTCCCTCGACGAGCTTGTCGGTGAGCGACGCCGGAGACATCGCCGTCGTGCAGTCGACGCCGATCTGCTTCGCCGCTCCGGCAATGCGCGACATAAACATCATATCGCCGCAGAGAAGTACGATGGACATAGGGTGAGGCGCTAGGCGGCAGGCGTTAGGCGTTAGTCAGAGAGGAGGATGCAAACACGTCGGTCTCTAGTCTCCGGTCTTTCCTCAGACCGCTTCCGGGCCTTCGAGGCCGTCGTTCATGCGAATCACGCGTTCGACCGGGAAGACGAAGATCTTGCCGTCGCCGATCGAACCCTCCGGGCCGGTGCGGGCGACATGTTGGAGCGTTTCTAGCGTGCGGTCAAGAAAGTCGTCGTTGACGACGATCTCCACCGCGACCTTCCGCAACAGGTTCGATTTGTACTCGTTGCCGCGATACATTTCAGTCTGGCCCCGCTGACGGCCGTAGCCTTGGGCGTCGCTCACCGTCATCCGCGTCACCTCGATATTGACGAGCGCTTCGCGCACGGCCTTGAGCTTCGTCGGTTGGATGATGGCGACGATCAGTTTCACGGCGGGAAAATATCCTATTCAACTGCTTAGCCGCCGCGGCCACGCGGCGCAACCGGCGATCCCCGGTCGTGGACGACCGAGCTAAGACTGAAAATCGAACGATCTCGGTGTCAGGCGACGCACGTCAGAATACTCCGCTGCACAAAAAGCGACAAGCCGCGTGAAAGGGCTTCACGCGGCTTGCAACTTGCGGAAAATGTCGCGAACTCGGCTTGTCTAAGCCTTACGGCCGAGTCGTCGTCAATTGGGCGTCGAGCACTTTGCGAATGCGCTCGCGCGATTCCAGAAGGTGGGCCGACGTGTAGGCGTCGAGGTCTCCCTCGGCGTCGAGCAACTTCGTCATACCGGCTTCGAGCTTCTTGAGCTCTGCGTAGGCCAAGCTCTGCACGTCTTCCGGCACGGCGCTGGAAGAGCTGCCGCTCGACGATCCGCCCATCAACGCCAGGAGCGCCGAAGAACCTTGCGGGCCGAGGGCCAAGCCGCTGAGCCGCTTCAGATAGGTGCGCTGCAAGTTGCGTCGCACGCTGCTGATGGCCGACTTACGGTTTGTGTACTTGCCCGGCTTCACGGTCTCGAGCTCCGAGAAGATCGAGTCGGTGAGCGTGTCGATTAATTCGGCGACGGTCAGCACGTCGGTGTCGACGGAGACCTTCAGTTCGGCGTCGTGCAAACGCTTCAGCGTCAGCGACGAGAGCAACTGATCGAGCACGCGATTCTGCCACATGAGAATCACTTCATGCACGGCGAAATCCAAACGCTCCGGCTCGCGCACGCCCCAGTGGTTCCAGCGCGTCGCGGCCAAGTAGTTGTAGATTTCCGGCGGGAATGCAAACGGCTTGTCGTTGAAGATGCGTTCGTTCACGAGCTTCAACGCGGCCCGTTGCTTGTCGGCCGGCACGAGCTCGAACGGCGGCTTCGCGTTCGGGTCGCCCTTGTGATTGCGATGCACGTAGAGCCCGCCGACGTAGCGCGAGGCGAAGAAGAGCGACGAGCCGTAATTACCCAAAAGCACGCCGAACGCTTGACGGGCGCGTTGGTAACCGTCGCCGTCTTTCGTCACGCGGTCGACCACGCCCGGGATCAGGCTTTCGATCATTTCCGACCGCGCCTTGGCGTAGTCGAGCGGCTCTTTGCCGAAGTCGAAGCGGTTGACGAGCGGATCAGGGTCGATGCCGCGCGTATCCTCGTCGGTCGCATAAGCCAGCGCCGGTTCGGCCGAGCGCGAAGCGATCTTCTTCAGGCCTGCTTCCGCTTCGGCGCCGGCAAGTGTCTTGTAGCCGTATTCAATGGCCCAAAAGTCGTAGGGGCCGATCGTCTTCGAATAGTAGTCCCCTTGCTTCTTGCCCTTCGGCGCAATGTTCGTCGGGTTGTAATCCATCACGGAAGCGGCGAGGCCGACGTCGCGCGTCTTGTCGGTGTCGTTCAGTTCTTCCACCTTCAGCAAGGTGCTCGCCTTGAAGTTGTGCCGCAGGCCGAGCGTGTGCCCGACTTCGTGCATGGCCACTTCCTTCAGGCCTTCGAGGATCATACGGGTTTGCTCTTTTTCGGCGGTGGCGGCGTCGGGCGCCGTGGCGGCCAAAGCCGTGGCCCCGAGGGCAAGTTCGCGGGCCATGCCGGTGTGCAACTCGCAACGGCACATGTGGCTATGACGGTGCGACGCCGGCACGCCGGCGATCATCTGGCGATATTCGTCAATGTCGAGCGGCCCGCCGGTCATGGCGGCGATGCTCTTCGGCGTGAACGTCTCCATCTCCATCTTCCAGAAACGGATGAAGTCGGCGTCGAAGATGATGTCGGCGTCGAGAATCTGCCCGGTGAGCGGATTCACGCGGCTCGGGCCCATGGCGAAGCCGGCGCCCGAGGTGATCCAGCGGAACGTGTTGTAGTTGATATCTTCCGGATCCCAATCGGCGTTGTCGGGCTGCTGACGGACTTCGACGGCGTTGACGATGCCGGCCTTTTCAAAGGCCTTGTTCCACTCGAGGATGCCGTCGGCGATCGGCTTACGATATTGAAACGGCACCGTCTTCTCGATCCAAAACACAATCGGCTTCTTCGGCGGCGACATCTCGGCCGAAGGGTCGGCCTTTTGCAGATCCCAGCGGTTGATGTAGCGGACGAAGTTGTCGTCGGTTCCCTTCTTCGAGTAGTCCTTCAGCACCGTGAGGAAGTAGCCGACGCGATCATCGGCCACCCGCGGCTGGTAGCCGGTTTCGGGGAGAGCGCTGATCGAGTAATGCACGTTGATCGTGGCGCTGCGGGAATCGGGCACCGTGTCGAGTTGTACGTTCGGCGAAATGCTGTACGACGCGGCGACTTCCAATTCGACGTTGTCTTTGAAACCCTTCACCGCGGCGAACGTCGACTTCGAAGGCGAGAACGTGAAACCGGGCTGCGCCGAGCCGATCTGCGGCAAGTCGCTCATGAAAATCTGCGTGAAGTCGATGACGGCTCCCCCTTTGGGGCCCATCGTGATGATCGGCAGGCTGTAGAGCACGCTGTCGGTATAGGCGAATCGCACCGCCGATTCTTCCGGGCTCCCCTTGGTCGCGCGGAAGCGAATGTTGCGGCGTACTACGTGGATGTTGTCGTCGACCTTGCGGAACTGCCAGAGCCAATCGTCGCCGAAGCCCCACGACATGCCGCCGAGCAATTGCCCTTCCCCGATACCGCGAGCGATCGAAATCAGCACGATCAAGTCGCGGTTCATGATGCCGGGTTCGATTTCCGCCAAGAGCCGCGCGTCTTTGCGATAGAGCTGAATCAAGCCGTCGACCGGTTTGAAATCTTTGAGCACGTCCGCAAACGGGGGATACTTCGAGGCCGGGCCCGACGGCTTGGCGGCGCTCGGAGCCGGTTTCCCTTCCGCTTCTTCGTCTTTCTCCGCTTTCACGGCGGGAGCGGCGGCAGCTTGAGCGGCCGGCTTTTCGCTTTCTTCGGCCGATGCGAACGAAGCAGATGCGGCAAACGCCAACCAAGCGGTCATCACAAGACCGGCATGCGAACACTTCATGGGGCGACCTCTAAGTATTTTGGAGCCCGAGAAATTCGAGCTCCAGGGAATGGTTGTTCTGCTGCCGCGTTATCTTGCGGCCAAAGCGTCAATCTTGCGCAGGAATTATTCTCATCGCGGTTTCACGGACCGTAAAATATACCCCAACTTACCCGGGTTGCGAATTAGTGATATTCGTAACGTTTTACGCAGTTGGATTCACGAGACTCGTTGTTCCGCTTACGCCGATTATAGGGCTAGTACGCAGGATCGACCGCCGCCGGGCCACATAGTGCGGGCTTCATGACTTCCTTGCTCGTCGATGATTTGCTCGCTCGCTTCACCGGATCGCTCCGGCGGACGGGCGACGCGACGCTCTGCACCGCCGGCGGGCTCAGCGGTGCGGAGGTCCGGCGAGTCCCCACGGCCTCCGGGGTGTTTGCCCTGCGAGCCTGGCCTACCCAGATAGTTACGGCCGAACGGCCCGAATGGATCGCCGGCGTCTTGCGCCGGGCGGCGAGTGCGGGCTGCCGGAAAGTGCCCGTGCCGCTAGCGTTAGCGGATGACCCGCGTCGAACATGTGTGCCGGCCGACGATCGCTGGTGGCAACTCGAGCCTTGGCTGCCGGGCGAGGCCGATTTTCTTGCCAAGCCAAGTGAAGCGAAGCTGCAGGCGGCATTTCGCGAACTCGGGCTGCTGCACATTGCGCTCGGCGAAGGATCGCCGCGGGAACTACGGCTCGGAACCTCGCCCGCCATTGCCAAACGCCAAGCCGTGTTCGACGAGCTAACCCACGGCGGCCGGCACGAGGTGCAACGCGCCATCGTGGCGAATGCGTCCGAAATGCGTGACTGGCAAGAATTGCAACAAGACGCCGACGAATACTCGCAGCATTTCGCGAAGTGCGGGCCGCGCGTCGAGTCGCTGCTGCAATTGGCCGCGCGGCAAGAGTTCGCTTTGCAGCCGGTAGCCGGCGATCTCCACGCGGAGCATGTGTTGTTCGAAGGGGACGAAGTCGCCGGGTTCGTCGACTTTGGCGCGATGGCCGTGGATAGCGTGGCGCTCGACCTGGCGCGGCTCGTCGGCAGCATGGCCGGCGAAGATACAAAACGTCGGGCCGCGGCATTGGCAGCCTACGCGGCAGCGCGGCAATCAAACGCCGGCTTATCCGTGGAAGCGGAGGTGCTGGTCGAAGTTCTCGATCGGAGCGGCGTTTTGTTGGCACCTTATCGCTGGCTGCGGTGGATATACCTCGAGCGGCGAGAGTTTCCTCGCCGCGATGCCGTTTTGGCACGTTGGCGGACAATCATGGAGCGATTGCGGAAAATGGCGGAAACTTGGTGAGCGGGGCGGCATCTAATCCGCGTTGACCCGAGTTTTTCGACCGGGGTAAAATGCGGCTGTTCTCAATGTCTTGTCGGGCAAGGATTTGAACGCATGAGTGGTTTAGGATTTCGCCGCTGGTTTGCACCGTGGTCGGCCGTCGTCATGTTGGCGGCTGTGGCAATCTCGGCATCGCAGGCAACGGCCCAGGATGGGTTTTTCCAACCGATCGAGCTCGGGGCAGGCGTGCCGACGGCCCCCGTCGTCACACCGACGGCCGTGTTCAAAGCTCCCGCCGACGGCAAACTCGGGCGCATCTACGTCACCGCCCAAATGACGCCGGGCTGGCATATCTACTCGCTCACCCAGCCCGACGGCGGACCGGTGCGGACTTCGATCAAGATCACGCCCACGGCCGGCGTGACGGTCGGCGCTTTCACGGCGGACGAAGCACCGCATTCGGCCAAGGAAGCGGCGTTTGATAATCTCCTCGTCGAAACGCACGAAGGGAGCGTCACCTGGAGCGCTCCGTTGGATCTCGCGGCCGGCGTGGATGCCGCCAAGCTAGAACTTTCCGGCAAGGTTTACGCGCAAGCATGCGAAAACGTTTGTCTGCCGCCGCAAGATTACAAGTTCACCGCGAAACTCGGCACGCCGCCGAAGTTGAAGAACCCGCCGGTTGATATGCCGCAGCCGATCGCTCAGCCCGTGCCGAAGGGGCCGCCGCCGGTGGAAGTTGCCAACAATGGTCCTCCGATCCCCAGCGTGATGAACGGCCCTCCGACTCCGGGCGGTCCACCCCTGCCCGGCAGTGTCGTTCCTGGAAGCGTCGTTCCGGGCGGTACACTTCCCGGCGGCATGGAGAAGTTTCTCGGCGCGGCAGGCTCCGAAGGGGTCTACAAGCCGAAGACTTCCAAGCTCAAGATCGAAGCCAAGCTCGAGCCGAGCGTGGTTACGCCCGGCGGCAAAGCGCGGCTCGTCGTGACGATGACGCCCGATCCGCAATGGCATGTTTACTATGCGATTGCGTCGCCGCTGCCGGCCATCGGCAATCAAGCGACCTCGCTCGTGTTTACGGAAACTTCCGGCTTGCAGGGTGGGTTTTTGGCCACCGAACAAAAGCCGGTGACCGCGCACGTCGGCGAAGCGGCTTCGATTCCGTATTTCGAACAGCCGGTCACCTGGAATGCGGAAGTCGATGTTCCCAGCGATGCCAAGGCGGGGGACTATCCACTAGCCGGCACGTTGGGCTTTCAAACCTGCCAAGGTTCCAACTGCCTGCAGCCGGAAGCGGTGAAGTGGGAAGCGATGTTAACGGTCGCCCCCGCGGCGCCGGCCGGCGTTGTTTCCCGGCCGATGTTGTTTGTGGGGCCTGAGAGTTACCGAGCCCACGCCAAGGCCTTCAACGAGCAGTTGCAGAAGATCACTCCGGCGGCAACTCCGACGGATTACGACCTGGCGCAGATCAAGAGTCAGGAACAAGACCAAGCTTCGTCGCTGCCGGTGATGATCGTGTTTGCGATGCTGGCCGGCTTCATCTTGAATTTCATGCCGTGCGTGTTGCCGGTCATCGGCTTGAAAGTATTGTCGTTTGTGGAGCAGGGGGGGCACAATCCGCGGCGGATCTTCTTGCTCAATCTCTGGTATTCGCTCGGCATGATCTTCGTGTTCGTCGTGTTGGCGACGATTCCCGTCGTGCTACGGATCTTCTTCAACCAAACGTTCGGCTGGGGGCAGCAATTCAGCTACGACGGCTTCAACATTACGTTGATCGCCATCGTGTTTGTGATGGCTTTGAGCTTCTTAGGCGTGTGGGAAATTCCAATTCCCGGCTTCGCCGACAGTAAGAAAGCTCAGAACGCGACGTCGCAAGAAGGTTTCTTCGGCGCCTTCGCCAAGGGAGCCGTGACGACGGTGCTCGCGACTCCTTGCAGCGGCCCCTTCTTGGGAACGGCCGTGGCGTTTGCGTTGCAGGAGAGTGCGCCGATCACGTATGCGATTTTCATCGCGATGGGGGTCGGCATGGCCTCGCCGTATCTGCTCGTCGGTCTACGGCCGGGTCTCATTCGCTTCCTACCGAAGCCGGGTGAATGGATGGATACGTTCAAGCAGATCATGGGCTTCGTGCTCATCGGCACGATGCTCTGGCTCATGGTGCCGATTGCGCCGGCGAACTTGCTGCCGACTGCGACCTTGCTCGCAGGCTTGGCCGTCGCCTGCTGGTGGATCGGCCGAACGCCGAACTATGCGGAGTTTCATGAGAAGGTCAAAGCGTGGGGGATCGGCGCCGCGGTGGCCGCGGCGATCGGCTGGTTTGCGTTTGCCGCTCCGCAAGTGAATGATCCGCTGCCGTGGAACCACAACTTCGCGATGGGGAACTTCGTCCGCGAAGTCGACCAAGGGAAGACGGTGATGATCGAATTCACGGCGAAATGGTGCCTGACCTGCAAGACGCTCAAGGCGGCGAATCTCGACCGTTCGACGACGAAGAACCGAGTCGAGGCGAACGGCGTGGTGACGTACGAAGTGGATATCGACGAACTGCCGGAAATGGAGAAGGAGTTCTTTAAGAAGCTCCAGCCCAGCGGCGGCGTACCGCTCATCGCCATTTTCCCGGCCGAGAAGAAGTACGAGCCGATCCTCTTCGGCGGCGGCTACACGCAGTCGCAGATTCTCTCGGCGCTCGAAGACGCCGGACCCTCAAAGAAGCAGCCGCCGGCGGGTCCGCAAGTGAGCATGCGTTAGAAGCTCTCCAGCGAGCGGCGGGGTTTATCCCCGCCGTCCGGAGAATGAAGCAGACGGCGAACGATACAGCACACGGCGAACGAAAGAGCAGACGGCGGGGATAAACCCCGCCGCTCGCGGGCTTAAATCTTGTGAAACATCGATGAACGATGCACCGTTCGCGCTGTTGATCACTTGGACCTGCTATGGGACATGGTTGCCCGGCGATCGTCGAGGCTACGTCGCCAATACACGGTCGGCCCGCGGTGGTTTTGAGCCGCTGCGTAATATTCCCGGTACGCCCGTGGATGCCGACCATGCCGAGACGCGGGCCCTGGCACGAGCACGGCAGTCACACGAAACGACATTGCTTCGGCTCGACGACGCATTGGTTGTGGCCGAAGGCCTCATCGAAGCGGCGCGAAGTCGCGAATGGAGTATCGTGCGAGGTGCCGTGATGGCCAATCACCTGCATCTCGTAGTGATGAAGTGCCCGGACAACGGTCCGGCCGTGCGGCGCGTTCTCAAAGGCGTCAGTCAGGCGGCCCTTAACGCACGATGCGGCATTCGCAAATGGTGGACGCAAGGAGGAAGTAATCGCTACCTGCACGACGAAACTTCGATCCTCGGTGCGGTCCGGTATGTGAAGCAGCAAGAATTCTGCCTTGTGCATATCGCAGACAACGCGATCGTCCCGTCTTGACGTAATCGCCGAAGCGAGCGGCGGGGTTTATCCCCGCCGTCCGGAGAATGAAGCAGACGGCGAACTAAAGAGAAGACGGCGGGGATAAACCCCGCCGCTCGCTGTGAGTCGAGTCTCTACGCCCAAACGACCCCTTCGCCGCCGGCGAGGATTTCGCCGATGGGGAATGCCTCGACGCCGCAGTCTTGCAGTTGGTGGCGGATGCTTTCGGCGTAATACGGGCTGACGACCATCGCGAGGCCGATGCCCATGTTGAAGACGCGATCCATTTCGTCGTTTTCAATTTCGCCGAGCTTTTGCAGCCAAGGGAACACGGGAGGGATCGGCCAATCGTAGCGGCGGATGCTCGCGTGGCAGCCGGGCGGGATGATGCGCTCGAGGTTCCCTTGCAGACCGCCGCCGGTGATGTGGGCGATGCCGTGCACGACGTGCTTCTTGCGGTAGTTGGCCAGCACCTTGCGAACCGGCTTCACGTAGATCTTGGTCGGCTCCAGCAGGGCGTCGGCCACGGTGCCGCCGAGCTCGGGCACTTTCGTGTCGACGGTAAGCCCGGCGATGTTGAACACCACGCGGCGCACGAGGCTGTAGCCGTTCGAATGGCAGCCGCTGGAGGCGAGGCCGAGCACGACGTCGCCGGGCACAATCTGCTTGCCGTCGATGAGTTGCTTCTTTTCGACAACGCCGACGCAGAAACCGGCGAGATCGTAATCGCCGCGGGCGTAGATATCCGGCATGATCGCCGTTTCGCCGCCGAGCAGGGCGCAATCGGCTTGGAGGCAGCCGTTGGTGACGCCGTCGACGATTTGCTCGAGCCGGACCGGATCGTCATGCGACATCGCCACGTAGTCGAGGAAGAACAGCGGTTCGGCGCCGCAGCAGAGCGCATCGTTGACGCTCATCGCCACCAGATCGATGCCGACCGTATGGTGTCGATTTGCTTCGACGGCGACCTTCAGCTTCGTGCCGACGCCGTCGGTGCACGAAACCATGACCGGCTCTTGATACTTCCGGGCAAAGAGCGGGCTGGCGAAGTCGAGCTGAAACAGGCCTGCAAAGCCGCCGTCGAGCGGCATAACGCGGGGCGTGTAGGTGCGGTGCAGCAGCCGAGGAAGGCGCGCCATGGCCTGGTCGTAGACTTCGAGGTCGACGCCGGCATCTTTATACGTGGCCTTGGCCATAACTGGGCATCGCTCCCGCCGCAGGAAAACCAAGATTTTAGAAGTCGCCGAGGCGAGTTGTCAAACCGTCGGCATACGTCGCGAAAACGGTCTGTTCGCCCGACTGCTTGACAGCCGCGGCGCTCGCCAATCAGACTAGGCGACTCTCTTTTGCCGCCTCGCTTCGCTATTCGGGGCGGCGGTCGTTCGTTCCAGTCTCACGAGGTTCTGCCGTGTCGCATCGCATCGTTTGGAAATCGCAGTATTGCGGACCGATTCTCTGTGTCGCACTTGTTGCTGGCGTTGTGGGCCTGAGCTTTGCCGAAGCGCCGGCCGCGCCGAAGTTGTCGACGATCGTGCCCGCCGCCGATCTCGATACCGCGGTGAAGAACTATCTCACGAAGATCGCGCCGTTCATGGCGGATGAAGCGTCGTACGGCAAGAACAAGGATCAGCTTCTGCAAAAGGCGAACGCGATCGTCGCGCTGGCGCAGACGCTCGGCAATCACGATGAGGAGACGAAGGTAAAAGGCCCGGCCGTGGCTGTGATGAACGCGGCCCGCGACTTGGCCCGCTCGAAAGATTACGCCGGCGCACAGACTGCCTATGCGGCACTGAATAAGGCCCTGGCCATGACGGAAGCCGGCACGGCGCCGAAATGGGAAAAGTTTGCGTCGCTCGGCAAGCTCATGCATGAGACGGCGGAAGTAAACAGCCGACTGCGGCGCAACGTGCGACGTTTCGATCGCACCAAGGACGACAGCGCCGAAGGGGCCGCGATTCTCTTGGCGTTCGCCCAAGCGACGATCTACGACACGCACGAAGTAAAGAACCCGGCCGACATGCCGAAGTGGTACGCGATGGCCGTCGAAATGCGCGACGCCGCGGCCGAGCTTTCGAAGACCTCGCACGCAGGGGACGAAGCCGGCTTCAAGAAGGCCCTCGATCGCCTGGGCAAAAGCTGCGACGACTGCCACGAAGTGTTTCACACTGAGTAAGTGCGGTGATCGCTCGGTTCGGTGGATGGAAACGTTTACTTTGAGGATTTGTTTTCGGACGTGGGGCGCAATTGGGCCAAAAGGTCGATGTTGGGGTTTCTTGGTTTCTTCGTAGCGTGGACGATTGGGTTCTCGGTCGGGCTCGCAACACGCTAATGCCTTGGAGCTATCGGTGACCAATCGCCAGCAAGAACTTGAAGGCGGGGAGTCTCCCCTGCATCCGAATGATCAAACACTCATCAACGAAAAATGGCGTGATGTTGTCCGTCGGCGGTCGGCGGAACTTCGTTCGGGTGCCGTTGAGGAAGTGAGTTGGGATGAAGTGAAGCGACGCGCAGACGAGATCACGAAAACGATCTAACAAATTCAGAGAGCCAGATGGACAAGCGGGATAAGAAGCGCAGTGAAGTGTTGAAGCAGAAGCTGACGAAGCTGCAGCAATTGCTGGCGGCTGCCAAGCAGCAGGCCGACGAGCCGGATGAGGTGCGGAACTTGGAGAAGCAAGTTGCCGAGACGAGGGCGGAGCTCGATAAGCTGAAGTAGCGTCCATCCACAGATCAACAAAACAGACCGGCCGGAGGCTTCAGGGGTGAAGCTCCGGCCGGCCCGCCACATCGAAGGTGGTTCGTGCGGGGGCTCGTTTCGAAAGCCCCGCGGCACGTGAAAGGTCAGCGAACGGAAGGAGGTCGACTTCCGTTCGCTTCGCGGTGCACTACGCCGATTTGGTCGCGGCCGTCTCCGTCCCAGTCGCCGACAACGGGGGTGTCGTCGTTGTCGCCGAGTTGGTACGAGAGGTCGCCGTCGCCCAGACGCAGGTCACCGGTTGTATCCATATGCCAGACGCCGCGGCGATAGACGCCGAGGTCGTCGCGGCCGTCGCGGTTGAAATCGCCGACGACGGGCAGGTCGCCCGCTTGGCCGAGCCGTACGACGGCATCGGCGCTGGTGAGCTTGTGATCGCCGTCGAGGTCGAGCGTGAAGACGCCGTCGGCATACATGCCGACTTGTTGCCGGCCCGTGTTCGACCAATCGCCGACGAGGGGCGTGGCTGCGACGTCGCCGAAGCGGAACGATTGGTCGGCGCGCCTTCGCTGAAGCTCTTCGCCGGCCGCACAAAGGATGATGCCTTCGGCGGGTACCGCGGCTAGTTGTTCGCCGCCTTGTACGGCGCCGCGAGCCGATGAGACGACGCCGAGGTCATCTTTGCCGTCGCCGTTCCAATCGCCGACGATCGGTCGATCGGCCGGACCGCCGAGATGGACGAGCAAGTCTTGGGCGTCCCATTGGCTGTTGCCGTTGAAGTCGACGTACCAGCGGCCGTCGACGTACATGGCCATTTCGCTGAAGCCGTCGCCGTTGAAGTCGCCGGCGAGCGGAACGCCGTCGACCGGACCGAACGAAGTGCGATAGGCATGCGGCGGTCGAACCATGCCGAGCTGCAAGCTCCAGGCGGCGCGAGCGGCGCCCGAGACTTGTTGCGCGCTCTCGATCGAAATCGGGCGGAGCGGCGATGGATTGATTCGTGATCTGCTGCGCTCGACGAGGTCGCCGTCGAGCACGGTGAGATGCCAGGCGCTAGTCTCGCCCGACGAGAACTCGTCGGCGGCGGCACCCACGGCGCAGAGCATCTCCGCGGCAAGCGCGAGGCCGGAGAGCACGGTAAGTTGGCGCAGTTCCATCGAAGCGCGCGCAGCGATAGCGCAGTTCCAAGACATGACTGATTTACCAAGGTGAGCGTCAAAGATGTGGCAGTCGGTACGATCAGCAGAACAGAAATAATCGCGCAAGTGAATGGGCGAATGCGTCTGATTTTGCGGAGCGATTCGGAACAGCAAGCAGGAGAAGGGAGGGCGAGTTTAACGTCGCGGCGGGAGGCGTAAGCTCAGCGAAGTCTAAGGTGGGAAGACGTCGCTGCTGCGAGTCGAAAGACGCTATGCCGGCAAGGCAGACGGTTCGACCCGCAACTGAAAAGTAGGTCGGAAACCGGGGCCCGTCCAATCGGAAAATGAGAATTTCCGTGGAATACGTAGAGTTTGCGGGCCGGAGAGGCAATTCCGAGGGAAAGCCTTAATCGCCGAGCTGATGCATATCACGATCGAGGCGCAGCGACGGAAACAGGTCGGGCTTACGCCTCGACGCTCGCCTCGGACTTACTGCGCGTTACCGGCTTACTGCGCGTTGCCGGGCTCGTTGCGGTAGAGGCCTGGGTCGTCGATGCCGTCGCCGTCCCAATCGCCCACCACCGGCACGTCGGCGGCGTCGCCAAACGTGAAGGCTCGGTCGCGAGCATCGAGTACGCGGTCGTGGTTGGTGTCGATATGCCACAGGCCGTCGCGGTAGATGCCCATGTCGACGATGGTATCGCCGTCGAAGTCGCCGATCACAGGCTTGTCGCCCGGTTGACCCATGGCGTAGGCCATGTCTTCGGCGGTGTACTTGCCGTCGCCCGTGAGGTCGAGGCGCCATTGGCCGTCGCGGAAGATACCGATCATCTCTTGGCCTTCGCCGGTCCAATCGCCGGCGATCGGTACGTCGCCGCCCCAGCCGTAGAGGAACACGTGGTCAATAAGATCGGAACGGACCGAGCCGGTCGAGGTGAGCTGCATGGCGCGCACGCCGAGCGTGGCATCCTCAGCTTGCGGCGGCAGGTTCTTGAGCGGGCCTTGCTTGGCGTTTTCAGCCGACGGCAGACCAGGGTCGGCTGCGATCTGTCTCGGATCGCCCGGCCATGCACGGCCGAAGATTGCGATATCAACCTTGCCGTCGCCGTCCCAATCGCCGGTGACCGGTAGATCGTCGCGATGGCCGAGCTTGGCCCAGAGATCCTTCTCGTCCCACTCGCCGTTGCCGTTCAGGTCTACGTACCAGCTGCCTTGATGGAAGACGCCGACATCGGTCGAGCCGTCGCCGTTGAAGTCGCCGGCGACGGGAATGGCGTCATCGACGCCAAAGTGAACTTCGCGAACCGTGGCTTGATCGTCGTCGCCCGTGCGCAAGCGGAAGAGCCCTTGCTTAACCGTTTCGGTGCGCCAATCAGGGCGCACGGCGTTGATTTCTTCGAGTTCGCGAGAGTTCGCGACCATCTGGCCTTGCGTCATGCGCGGCGTGCGCGGCTTGCCGGCGTTGACCACGCTCAAGTGCCAGGTGTAGCCGACGACTCCGCTATTGTAGAGGTCGATGGCGGCAGGATTGATTGCCGGAGGAGGATTGAGCGGTACCGGCGCAGGCGGGGGCGGCGCGATGGAATTTGAAACAAACGGCGGCGGTGGAGGAGTTTCGACGACCACGATGAACGGTGGCGGCGGTTTTACTCCCACGAGCACTTCACTGAAGTTGTTGAACTGCGAATGCTGCGACCAGCCGATCACGATGTTCGTAATGCGATCCGGGGGAGTTGCCAAGCCGCCCGTAGTTCCGGGCGTGTCGAGCCAGTCGATGTATCCGGCCGGGTGCGTCTCCGTGACAATGTACTCGCCGGCAGGAATATCGGCGAACAGATACGAACCGTCGGCGCCCGTGATGGTGTATTCGACGCGATTGCCGCGCACATCGAAGATCGGTTGGCCGTCGGGACGAGTCAAGCGTACGACGACTCCCGGGAGTCGCGTATCGTCGCTCGTCAGCACCCCGTCACGTAAGTTGGCCAGATTCGCAATGATCGGGTCTATCGAATCGGTCTCGGAAACAAGCTTAGGGCCGTCTTGAAAGACGACGCCGCTGATGCGAGAGGGCACCTTCTCGCAGAAGTTATAATTGATGCCGTCAGGTCCGGCGAGAAGAGCGATGGAGCCGAGGACGTCGTTGGCCGCGTGGCCGCCGACGGTAACGCCGGCAACCGTGCCGATGAGGTCGCCGCCGTCAAAGTACCCGGCAGGTTGGATTTCGCGAACGCTATATGTCCCGCGCTCGAGGCCGTTGAACTTATAGCGGCCGTCGGCGTCGGTGTACGTAACCGCGATGATGTTATTCGCGGCATCGAGCAGTTCCATGCGAACGCCGGCGATGCCCACCTCGCCGTTGTTCTGGATGCAGTCGCCGTTGACGTCGGCGTGTACCGTACCGCTGATGCTGCCGTACGTTTCGACGAAGTCGTAGCGCACTCCGAACCGGTCGGAGACCAAGGCGATTTCGTCGAACTTGTCGTTCGAGGTGTTTGTGCCGGTAGTCACTCCGCCGACGGTGCCAATCTTGTCGCCGGAATCAAAGTAAAGAGCCGGCTGGATTTCGCGAACGGAGTAAGTGCCTTGCAGCAAGCGATCGAAAATGTACTCGCCGTTAGCGTCGGTCGTCGTCGTTGCGATGACGACGCCGTTCTGAAGTAACTCGATTGTCACGCCGGCGATGAGCTTCTCACCCGCGTCATACTGCAGATCGCCGTCGCCCTCTGCGTGCACGCGGCCTGAAATCGAGCCGAACTTCTCACAGAAGTTGTACTCCACGCCGTTCTGGCCCGAGGCGAGCGTGATTCCGCTGATGGTGTTCGGCGTAGGCACGTTGCCGACTGCGACGCCCCCGACCGTGCCGACCATCGTGCCGCCGTTGAAGTATCCGGCCGGTTGAATCTCGCGCACCGAGTAAGTGCCCGCTTCAAGATCGAGAAATTCGTAGTTGCCGTTCACGTCCGTGAGCGTCGTGCGGATGACGTTGCCGAGCGAGTCGAGTAGTTGGATCGTCACGCCTTGCAGCAGCGGTTCGCCCGGATCGACTAAGCAATCGCCGTCGTAATCGGCATGCACATTGCCGCGAATGCTCGAAAGAGGCTCCGGCGTGACATTGATAAATGCACCGGCGGTACGCACCGGCACGGCCGGGCCCGGCGGAACGTTGTAGTCGTCGCGCGGTAGCCCGACGCGATCTGCATCGGAATCGCTGTAGCGATCGAAGAAGTCCGCCGATCCGGTAGCCGATTTGTAGTGCGGCGCGTTGAATGTCGCCGTCATGTGGGTGTATTGGAATTCGTCACCCTCGACGAGCGCGCTGGCGCCGCCGAGGAATCCTTGCTCGTCGACGTCGACCTTAATCAACAAATGCTCGCCCGCGTCGAAACCGGAGAACGTCAAGACGATGGACGTCGCTCCGTCCCAGTTGCCCGCCGTGCCGTTGAGCGGTAATGCCGACAGGATTGTGAACCCGTTCGCCACAAGTTGCAGATCGGAGTTGCCGAAGCCGCCGACGCCGAAGTTCGTGCCGGCGGTATCAAAGAACGTCTCGCCCGGATCAAGAATACCGTTGTTATTCTTGTCCATGTTGATGATCAGCGTCGTCAACTCACCGCCGGCCGGACCGCCGGTCCAGGTGATGTCGATCACGTCGGGCGAGGTGTCTTCGCCGTCGGTCGTGTCTTCGTAGTAGACTGCGCCGAGGTGGATGTCGGCCGCCATGGGGCGACGATCTTGCAGCTTTTCGATTCGGCAGCGACGCTTCATGTCGCGCTTCGACGCAGATTGCGGCGCTTCGTGCGCCCCGTCTGCTCGCAACCATCGAGAAAGAAAGCCCACGTTCTCTCCTCCGTGTGTATCGTTCGGCGCGGTTTGCCGGCGAATCTGCGGTACTGATTATTCTTGTTCGGCGGCGAATCGTTCGCACGTCGCGTAGCGTTTACTTCTGATATCGATCCGATTTGGGAGCCAGCGTCGGTACTTGCGTTACCTTCGCAGCCGGGCGTGCGGCGCCTTGCGGCTTCCAAAGCCGAACGGTCGTGTCGAATGCCGCCGAGGCCAGCATGCCGGAATCGGCGTGGCAGTCGAGCGCGGCAACGCTTCCCGTGTGGCCCGCAAGTTGAGCGATCTCGCGACGCGAGCGAACGTCTAGGACGCGAATCAAATTATCGCTCCCTCCCATCGCCAAATGATCTGGGCCCGAGAACACCAGCGAAAACACGCGACCCGGCGGCGCGGCGAGCGCTGCGGAGCGTGAGCCGTCAATGTTCCAAAGGAAGAGCTTGCGATCGTCGCCTGCCGTGGCGAATTGCGCACCGTCGGGCGTGAAAGCGATCGCCCGAATACGCATGCGGTGCGCCGGAACGTCGGCCTGCGGCTTGAAGTCGGAGAGGTCCCAGATGCGAACCACGCCGTCGCGTCCGGCGGCAGCCAACTTTTGATTATTGGGAGAGAACGCCACGGCTCTCACATCGGAAGCGGAGCACTTGAGCTCTTGCACGAGCTTGCCGCCATCGACGTCGTAGAGCCGCACGGTGTCGTCGAAGCCGACTGAGGCGAGCAGCTTGCCGTCGGGTCGGAACGCGACATTGTGAATGACGCCGGTGGCGACTTCGAAGCGATGTGCGACGGCGTTGGATTCGAGATCCCAGAGCAGCACGCTGTGATCGTCGCTTCCCGATGCCAGCTTCTTGCCGGTCGGGTGAAAAGCGACGGCGCGGACCCAGTCCGTGTGTTCGCGAAGTTGCGTGATGAGGCTGCCGTCGGCGATGTTCCAGAGTCGAATGCGATGATCGTCGGCGCCGGCCGCCACGACTTGACCGTTCGGGCTGATCGCCGCCGTTGTAGCGACCGCGGCCTCTTCCGTCACCGGATCGATTTCAATTTCGATCGTTCGCTCGATTGCATAGGCCGAGGAGTTGACGCTTGCCGACGGTTCTGCGGCGCGTAATGCCGGGCAATTTCCGTTAGAGGTAAGCATGCCGACGGGCAGCAGGCTTGCCAATCGCTTCAATGCGTCGCGACGATGCATTCTTGGACTTCCCTGGCAAGAACGGACTCGCTGCGGCGTAACGGCCCTCCTCGCCAAGAGGTGGACCAATGCGCAGGACGGCGCCGACGACAACGAGTCTTCATCTTGTTATCGGACGTCGACTGGCGGGAGCCGTAGGGAATTGAACGGGTCTTCCGAGAGGGGGTTTTGCGAAGAGTTTGACGCGTCCTCGGGAGTCTGGGACGGTGTCCGATCGTGTCGAAGTTGCCTTGCGGTCGTGTCGCGAGAGAATGCAAAGCTTGTCGAAAATGCCGCCGGTCGTGATGATGAATGCCGGCAAGCATCTTCGGGCGAGACGGTCCCTCACTTCAGCTAGCGGAGCACGACACCATGGGTTTCATGAAAGAGTTCAAAGAATTTGCAATGCGGGGCAATGTCGTCGACATGGCCGTCGGCGTGGTGATAGGCGGAGCATTTGGGGCCGTTGTGACGACGCTGGTCGACAACGTCATGCTGCCGATCATCGGCGCTATCACCGGCAAGCTCGGCGACCTGACGTTGCTTCAACAATCGGTAACGGTGCCGGGCTTTGATCCGATCCTGATCAAGTACGGCATGTTTCTGGCCGCGGCCGTGAAGTTCACGATCACGGCATTCTGCCTGTTCCTCGTCGTCAAGGCGATGAACTCGATGAAGCGCAAGAACGTCGACGAGCCGCCGCCGCCGGCACCGCCTACGAAAGATCAAGAACTGCTCGCCGAGATCCGCGATTTGCTCAGGCAACGACAGTAAGCGCCCGGCGGACGAGAGCGATCGACTTTGTCGATCTGCCACCGGACAAAAACAGAACGGCCCGCACCGATGATTCGGGCGGGCCGTTTTGCGTTTACGCGGAGACTACAAAGCGGGTTGTAGTTACTCCGAGGGAAAAGAGGCGCTGGTGGGAGTCGAACCCACGGTGGCGGATTTGCAATCCGCTGCCTTAGCCACTTGGCGACAGCGCCTTTTGAAACGTAACGAGCCGAAGAACAGAGCCACGAGGGCCGAACCAAGTTCGGGCCTCGGCGGTGCGACGTTCGCGGTCAGAATACCCGCGACGTGTCGCGTGGTCAATCGCTCCTAGACCGGTTAAACACGTCGTTTCCGCGCCTGTGCGGCACCTCGACGGTTACCACTTGACCTCCGCTCCGAGCGTCGGGCCATGCATGAACATGTCCCCCTTGGCGTTCTGCTCGAAACCGGTGGCGATTCCGTTATTCGCGGGGACGATTTGATCGGGCGCCAACGCGATCTCGTTGATGTACATGAACTGGTAGCCCGCTCGTAAAGCGAAATGCATCGTCGGGTTGTAGGTGTATATGAAGCTTAACTCCGACAGGTACGCTTCGTTCTGGCCGTTGGTGTTCAGCTGACGAATGATCGTCGTATTGTTCGCATCGCGGACCGTCGTGCCGGTATTCGCGTCGTTGTAGTACATGCCGGTTTTGACGTTCATCTCGAACGCGTTCAGTTCCCATTCGTACTTCAAACGGAAGCCGATTTGGCCGCCGATCATACGGTTATGCGTACTGATATCGGCATTGCTTGTGCCGGTGTTTGCGGATGAGAGAACATCGAGAAGCTCGTTGAACTCTACATACCGCACACCGACCATCCAGTTGAAGAAGTCGACCGTGTTGTAGAGGTTGGCCTCGTAGCTGTGGAATTGATCGTTGATCGTGTACCGCATCGTGTTGGCGTTGCGATAGTCGGAGCCGACCGGTTGCAGGCCGAAAAAGATCGCATTCATCAAGCCCGGGACCGAGCTATCGGTGTGGGCGTCGATATCGTCTTTGTAGATTGCCGAGCCTTCGAGCGTCCAATCGCAGAAGGCTTTCCCCACGGTGACTCTGGCCACGTTTTCGAGGTTGAAATCGGGGTCTCGGCTTCGTCCCAGGATGGCGCCGGTGTTGGCGTTCTGCGAAAGGTTCTTCCACGTCGCATCATTGCGATGCATGAACCAATCGTCGGCAGACAAATAAATATGGCTGTAACACGGCCGAACGTTCGGACCGCAGAAGTCGTACCAGTTGCCGTCCATGTTCCCTTGGATCAAACGGCCGGCTTGATCGTGCGTCATGCTTCCCGGCGGAAGTTTGGCGGCTTTCGAATCGAGCTGCGAGGCGCCATATCCGCTGGGGGGACCGTAAGGTGATACGTAAGGCGATGCGGGAGTGCCCCATGCCGGCGGTACGTACGGGGTAGTGCCGATCTGTGCCGAGGCCGATTGCACGCCGCGGCCTTGAGATGCTTGCGGCAAGAAATCGTACGCCGTCGGAATCGGAGAAGCTTCACGAGTCTTCGAATCATTCGAAGCGTTTTTGGAGGTGGAATTCGGAGCAAATTCCGCGCTCGGCAACGTCGCGATGTTCGGCGGTTCCGGTGCCTGTCCGTACGCCGCGGCCGACAGGAATGTCGAACCTACGACGATGCACAGTGCGATGCTGCGAGTGGTGATTCTCATGTCGAATTCCGACTCCTCGACCGCGCTACAGATGCCGCGGTTTGTTCTAACTGATTCGAGCCGGCGGCAGAGGCGCTGGTGGGAGTCGAACCCACGGTGGCGGATTTGCAATCCGCTGCCTTAGCCACTTGGCGACAGCGCCTGATAATCTGGTCCGTATGTACTTGTGAAAATCGTCTCAGTGAGTTACCAGCGAGCTTCCATTCCGACGCTCGGGCCATGGTAAAACATGTCGCCGTGAGCATTCAGAAACAACCCGCTATTGGCGTTCTGAGCCACCGGATCCAGCAGTTGGTCCTGCGAAAGCGCGAGCTCGGTAATCCAGTAGCATTGGTATCCGCCGGTGAATGCAAGATACGGCAACGGGCGGTAGGAGATTTTGGCGGACAACTCGCCGGCAAACGCGTCATTGTTCCCCGATCGTTGAACGTACCTCGCGACTTCCGTGTTATTGTTATCCCGCACGAGCGTTTGCGACTTGGCGTTGTTGTACATGTACCCGACCTTGCCGCCGGCTTCGATGCCGAACAGTTCCCAATCGTAGCGGGAACGGAAACCTACTTGACCGCCCAGTAGATAATTCGAGGTGCTCACTTGCGATTGACTGACGGCGGCCCCTTCGGTCGCGGTGACGTTCAGGACGTCGTTCACTTCCGTGTAGCGAAACCCGCTAATGAAGTTGAAGATGCGGCCGGTTTCCACCAAGTTGATTTCATAAGCGTGGATGCCGGTGGATTGGTCGGTGTGAATTACCGACGCGCCGGTGTAGTTGGAGTTTGCGGGGAGAACGCCCCCGGCAGAAGAAACCGCGGCGAAGTAAGGCGATACGAGATTCGCAGGGCCGACGGCATCGGTGAGCGCATCGAGATCGTCTTTGTAAAACGCGGTGCCTTCAATCGCGACGTCGTTCGGTAGGACGTAACCGAAGGTCATCCGCGGCGCGGTTTCCATGCCGAAGTCGAGATCGGCCGTCGACGATCGAATCACGCCGGCGGAAGTCGCCATCGTGCGAGGCGTCGAGCCCTTGCGATGTACGAGGAAGGCGTCGGCCGAGAAATATCCCCGGCTCGTCCTTTGGCAAGGAGCGAACGGCTCCGGGCCGGTGTAGGGGGGGCAATCCGTGTAGACCGGGCCGGGCGCCATTTGGCCGCCGTAAGTCGGCGGGTAGCAGTCGGCGCCGAGCATGGCCGGGGCACCCTGGGGCGGCGCCATTCCCGACATCGCCGGGTCGACCATCGGTGCTTGTCCGAATGCCGAGCCGACGAATGCCGCCATTAATGCCGGCAAGAACAGAAAGCGTGTCAATTTCATGAGCCCCGTATCCTCGAGCGAGTTACTCGGACAAAAGGGTGGAAAACGGCTGGATAACTGCGCGAAGGCCGCCCCTCTCCAGGCCGGATAAATCCTTCCAACGGATTCATCGGTACAGACGGGCATTCAACTCAAACGGAAAATGCGGAGAGACCGGCATATTTGGAATGATCGTTACGGTCGGAACCTCTTTCCATGCCGGCATGCTTTGCCCAGTTGTCGCCGCAGGTCGGTTTTGGAATGCCGTGAAGTGTGCCGGCGTTCCGAATCGATCTCCTTATGCCGGCAGAGAGCCGGCGCGAGTTTAACTCGCTCGAACCAGGGAAAGGCCACGACCGCACAGGAGGCTGTCATGTCGCTATTGGGATGGATCAAAAGAATTCGCGACGGTAAGGAAGTCGCGCGACATGTCGATCGCGTCGTGGCGCGGTACCTTGGCGTGGTTCGCGAGAGTGCGATTGCGAAGGCCGCCGGAATGCCTCGAGCCGAAGCGCGCGGCTATGTTCGCGTGAAAGCATTGGCGATCGTCGCCCCCGCCGTTGAGAAAACGGACGGTCGCGGCGAACCGGTGCCGGCGCACCTGCAATCGATCGTCGCCACGATGTCCGTCGAACGGTTGGTGCTGGAAGTCATGCGGCAGCTCGGCCATGCACAGACCGCGCCCGCGACGAAGCGTCGCGCAGCGTAAGGCATGGTCGGTTTCATAATCGTGCGCGTTCCGCGAGGGGACGCCTGCGGCAAGGGGCGACCGGCCTGAGGGTCGGTCGCCGTCGAGGGTCGGCGACCGTTCAAGTTCGATGCGGACGTCACCCATTTCTACGCGGATTCTTCCCGCGTTTCGCACGGTTTTCGGCCAATTGCCGCTCGAAGCCGCCGGCGGTACAATCTCCGCTTCGCACCGCTTTCTGCGACGCATCCTGATATGCATCAGCCTGTCGTCCCGGCTCCCGTCTTTTCCCTTCAGGTAGGTTTTCGAAATGGCTTCCGCCTCGACTACGCCTTGCGATTTTGGCTTGATTGGACTCGCCGTGATGGGCGAAAACTTGGCTCTCAATATTGAAAGCCGCGGCTATAGCATTGCCGTCTTTAATCGCACGACGTCCGTAGTCGACCACCTTGTCGAAGGTCGCGCGAAGGGGAAGAAGTTCGTCGGCTGCCATTCGTTGGAAGAGCTGGTAAAGAACGTCGCCCGTCCGCGCAAGATCATGATCATGGTCAAAGCCGGCAAGCCGGTCGACGAGCTGATCGACCACCTCATCCCGTTGCTTGAGCCCGGCGACGTCATTATCGACGGCGGCAACGAGCACTACACGAACACGATCCGCCGCACGAAGTACGTCGAAAGCAAAGGCCTGCTCTTCATCGGTACCGGCGTTTCCGGCGGCGAAGAAGGCGCGCTCAAGGGCCCGAGCATGATGCCCGGCGGAAGCATCGCTGCGTGGCCGCTTGTGAAGCCGATCTTCCAAGCCATCGCCGCGAAGGTCGGCCCGAATAACGACATCCCCTGCTGCGATTGGGTCGGTCCCGACGGCGCCGGCCAGTACGTGAAGATGGTGCACAACGGCATCGAGTACGGCGACATGCAGATGATCTGCGAAGCCTACTTGCTGCTCAAGTCGACCCTCGGCCTGACGAACGACGAGTTGTACGACGTCTTCGCCTCGTGGAACAAAGGCGAGCTCGACAGCTACCTCATTGAAATCACGCGCGATATCTTCAGCGTGAAAGACCCCGAAACCGGCAAGTACATGGTCGACCTGATCATGGACAAGGCCGGCGCCAAGGGCACCGGCAAGTGGATGAGCCAACTAGCGCTCGACCTCGGTGTTCCCAGCACGCTCGTCACGGAAGCGGTCTTCGCTCGTTGCATTTCGGCGCTCAAAGATGCTCGAGTTCGTGCCAGCAAAGTGCTCAAGGGTCCGCAAGAAACCTACACCGGCGACAAAGCCAAGTTCATCGAAAGCGTTCGCCAGGGCCTGTACGCTTCGAAAATTTGCAGCTACGCCCAAGGCTACGTGCAACTGCAAGCTGCCGCCAAAGAGAACAACTGGCCGCTCGATTTCGGTAGCATCGCCTTGCTGTGGCGCGGCGGCTGCATCATTCGCGCCGCTTTCTTAGAGAAGATCAAAGACGCGTTTAACGCGGACAAGAGTCTGGAAAATCTGCTCCTGGCGCCGTACTTCCGCGATGCGGTGGAAAAAGCGCAGCCGGCTTGGCGGCATGTCGTCGGCACTGCCGTGGCGCATGGCATTCCGATCCCCGCGTTCATGAACGCCTTGGCCTATTACGACGGCTACCGCCACGAACGCCTGCCGGCCAACCTGCTTCAGGCCCAGCGCGATTACTTCGGTGCGCACACGTACGAACGGCTCGACAAGCCCGGCACGTTCCACACCGACTGGATTGCGCTGCGTCGCCAGCCGAGCTAACGCCCGGCGTTAACGATACTCACCGTATTGCCGAAACCAATTTGTAACAGTAGCCCGGTCGATCGTCGGCCGGGCTGCTTTTTAATTGCAAGGGAGCCGCCATGCCTTCCATCGTCATCTTCGGCGCTTCGGGCGATTTGACGAGCCGTAAGCTCATCCCGGCCCTTTACCGCCTGTATCGCAAGAAGCGTTTGCCGACCGACACGAATATCATCGGCTTCTCGCGCACCGAGTTCACCGACGAAGCCTGGCGGACGCAACTCGCTGAGACCACGAAAAAATTTGCCGGCAAGGATTTCGACGACAAGCTGTGGACCGAGTTCGCCGCCAAAATCTTCTATCAACGGGGCGATCTTAATAACGACGCCGCGTTCAGCGTGCTCCGCGACAAACTCGGCGAGTTGGAAGGACGAAAACCGACCGGGCGCATCTACTACTTGGCGACGTCGCCGCAGTTCTATCTGGAAGCGGTCGAGCGGCTCGGCTCCTCCGGTTTGTCCGTCGAATCCGAAGGCGCCACGCGCCGCGTGGTCATTGAGAAGCCGTTCGGCGAAGATCTTGCTTCGGCCCACGCGCTGAACGACGACATCCACAAGGTGTTCCGCGAGCGGCAGGTTTACCGAATTGATCACTATCTCGGTAAAGAGACCGTCCAAAACATGCTCGTGTTGCGCTTTGCCAACTCGATCTTCGAGCCGCTTTGGAATCGCAACTACATCGACCACGTGCAGATCACGGCCGCGGAAGAGGTAAAGGTCGGTCGCCGCGCCGGCTATTACGACACGGCCGGCGTCATGCGCGACATGTTCCAAAACCATCTTTTGCAATTGCTCACCATCACCGCCATGGAAGCCCCGTCGCGCTTCGAGGCCGACTACGTTCGCAACGAAAAGGTGAAGGTGTTGCAGGCGATTCGCTGCATGACTGCCGACGAAGTTGCGAAGAGCACGCTTCGCGCCCAATACCAAGGCTACCGCGACGAGCCGGGGGTCGCTCCCGAGACGCAAACGCCGACCTTCGCCGTCGCGAAATTGCACGTCGACAATTGGCGTTGGCAAGGCGTGCCGTTTTACCTTCGCAGCGGCAAGGCCATGAGCTGCCGCACGACGCAGATCGTCATTCAGTTTCGCGACCCTCCGCACATGCTCTTCGCCAACGAGAAGAACAAGCGTCGCAAGGTCGACGCGAATCGGCTCGTCATTCATATCCAACCTGCCGAAGGCATTCAGATTCACTTTCAAACGAAAGTGCCCGACGCCGGCATGAACATGCGGTCGACGACGCTCGACTTTCGCTTCGATAGCGAGTTTGCCGGAACGATGCCCGACGGCTACGAGCGACTCCTGCTCGACGTCATGACCGGCGACGCGAGCTTGTTTGCCCGCGCCGACGAGGTGGAACTCGCCTGGGGGATCGTCGATCCGATCATGCAAGGCTGGTCGGAGCACAACGAACCGCCGATGGCCGAATACCAGCCGGGGATGTGGGGCCCTGACGAAGCCATTTATTGGATGGGTCGTGACGACCGTCATTGGTTCGACGTCTGCCCGGAACTTGAGAAATCGCCCGGCTGAGCTCGAACGAGTACGTCGATGCCGGCCATGCGACGGCGGCGGCGACGCCCCTTGCTCGAAAGGCGCGTCCGTCGACAATAGGTGCTATGAGCCTTGCCGCCGCCACTCCCGTTGCCGCTCCGTCGCCGATCGCGCTGCCGCACCTGAAAATCGGCAACGTCGACATCGGCTTTCCGATCGTGCAGGCCGCGCTCAGCGGCTATAGCGATATGGCGATGCGCGTCATCGCCCGTCGCTTAGGTGCGTCGTACAGCCTGTGCGAAGTGGTGCTCGATCAAACGGTGCTCGTCGCCGGCAAGAAGCTCAAACGGCGCTTCATGCAGGTCGACCCGGGCGAGCATCCCGTGGCCGGACAATTGATGGGGAGCGATCCGACCGAATTCGCTTCGGCCGCGAAAGAGCTGGTCGCGGCGGGCTTCGACGTTATCGACATCAACTTCGGCTGCCCGGTGAAGAAGGTGCTCGGCCGTTGCCGCGGCGGCTTTCTGCTGAGCACGCCGGAGACGGCGCTCGAAATCGTGGCTCGCGTGCGCGATGTCGTGCCGCCCCATGTGCCGGTCTCCGTGAAGATGCGGCGCGGGCTCGACGACACGCAACAAAGCCGCGACAACTTCTTCACCATCTTCGACGGCGCGTTCGCGCGCGGCATCGCCGCCGCGACGGTCCACGGCCGCACGGTGCATCAGCGCTATATCGGGCCGAGCCGCTGGGAGTTCTTGAGCGAAGTGAAGCGGCATGCCGGTGCGCGCACCGTGCTCGGCAGCGGCGACTTGTTCACGGCCCAGGCCTGCCTCGACATGATTCGGCAAACGGGCGTCGACGGCGTCACCGTCGCGCGCGGCTGTATCGGCAATCCTTGGATATTCGCACAATGCCGAGCCTTGGCCGCGGGGTTGCCGCTGCCGCCGCCGCCGAGCGTCTTCGAGCAGCGCGAAGTGATTCGCGAACACTATCGCCTCGCCGAGTTGGTTTACGGCGGCAACATGTTCGGACGGCATATGCGGAAGTTCGGCATCAAGTACGCGCGGCTCCATCCGAAGGCGCTCGAAGTTCGCAATGCGTTCATCGCCGTATCGCGTGAGGAACAACTCGCCGAAGTGATGCAGCGGTACTATTCGGAAGACTTGCCGGGCCGCTATCCGCCGGACCATCCGGATGAATCGCCGGAAGACGTTTCCTGCGAAGTCGACTAATGCTTCGACCGGTGCGTTGCCCTCTTCTTGTTACCCGTGAGATTGCGCTATGAAGCCGGGGATTTCTCGCCGTCAAGTTTTGGGAACTGCCGTGGGAATCGCGGCCGCGGGCGTGCCCCTCTCTTCGGCTTCCAGCGCAACCGAAGCGACGGAAGTGTCGTCATCTGCCGGACATCTCGCGCAAGACTACACCGTCGTCTACCACAATCCCGAGCATAAGCTCTACGTCGAAGGTTGTGGCCTTCTCCGCCTGCCCGACGGCGTGCTGCTGGCCGTGGTGCCGATCGTGCCCCGTTCGGAATGGACGCAGAAAATGCGCCCAACGCATAGTCACCTGCATGTGATGCGCAGCGAAGATCACGGCCAAACCTGGCGCGAAGTTTCCGAGTTGCCCTACTACTCGGGCCGTCCGTGGTGGCACGACGGTAAGCTTTACCTCTTTGCGTTTACGCCGGGTCCGAAACAACGCAACGACGATTTATTACTACTCCGTAGCGACGATCGGGGAGCCACTTGGTCGAAGCCGGTGACGTTGTTTCGCGGACACTATTGGAACTGCAACACGAACCTCGTCGTGCGCGACGCCAAGTTGTATTGGAGCGTCGATGATCTGACGTATGGTAATGGCAAAGAACGAACCACGCGGGCCATTTGCGGCGATTTATCGAGCGATCCGCTCAACCCGGCGGCATGGCGCATGTCGGACCCCGTGCCGTTTCCTGGCGTGCCGCGTCAGCTTTCGGACCCGAAGCTCGACCATCTCGGCGATCGCTTCCTCGAGCCCAACGTAATCGAGGTCGCCGGACGGCTGCGCGTCATTTCATCGGTGAAGCTCAATAGTCAGACCACGACGAACCTTTGCGCGACTTACGATCTGGAAGACCGCGACGGCAAGCTCGATTTAACGTTCGTCCAGTATCACCCGATGCTCGGCGGACATCTCGATTTCTCGATGGTGCGCGACGACGTCTCGAAAATGTTTTGGGCCTGCGCAAACCTGGCCGTCGATAGCCGTGAATCGCTCCCGTTTTGGAAGGAAGTTCGAGCGAGCGGCAAATTCCGGGATACGTCGACCGCGGGAGACGACCGCCGCTTTCTCATGCTGCTATACGGGCTCGACGGCCTCAACTGGTTTCAGGCCGGCTGCATCGCTCAGGCCGGGAAACTGTCGCAGTCGTTTATGTACGCCGTGCCGGTCGTCGACGGCGACGACTTGGCCGTCGTGTCCCGATCGAGCGTCAACGCGGCCCATCAGCACGACGCCGACTATTGCACGTTTCACCGCGTGAAGAACTTCCGCCGGCTCGCGCTTAATTTGTTTCCGCAGCCGGAATAGCAACGCTTGCTGCTTGAATCTGCTTCAGCGCCCAATCGCACGCCTCGCGAATGAGCGGCTCCGCGTCTTCGAGTCCGCGCGTCAGAGCAGGCACGGCATGGGCCGCGCGTTGGTTGCCGAGCACGATTGCCGCGTTGCGCAAGATGCCGCGGCGCTTGGATCGCCAGAGCGGCGTGTCGCGAAACTGGGCCCGAAACGTCGCATCGTCGAGATCAAACAAGGCGATCAGGTCCAGCGGGTTCTCTTGCGAACGTGGTTGAAAGACCGGCTCATTTACGATCGGCGCTTTGCGATTCCACGGACAGACGTCTTGGCAAACGTCGCAGCCGAATACCCAATCGCCGTGGCCGGCGCGAAGCTCTAAAGGAATCGCGTCGCGGAGTTCGATCGTCGTATAACTGATGCACTTCCGGGCATCGAGCACATACGGACCGATGAAGGCATCGGTCGGGCAGGCGTCGAGGCAGGCCGTGCAGGTGCCGCAATGATCGGTCTCATGTTCCGAATCGTAGGCGAGTTCCACGTCGGTCAGCAGCGCCGCCAAGAAGAACCAACTTCCCTCGCGACGATTGAGCAGCAACGTATTTTTGCCGATCCAACCGAGACCGGCGCGCTGCGCGAACTCCCGTTCGAGCAATGGCGCCGTATCGACGACGCCGCGAACTTTGGCGCCCGGCGCTTCCTTGCGCAACCAATCGGCGAGCGCATGCAGCCGCGCGTGAATATGGTCGTGATAGTCGTCTCCCCAGGCGTATCGCGAGACGCGTCCTTGTCCCGGCGCGATCGGCTGCGGTTCCTCCGTGCGATAGCTCATAGCGAGCATGACGATGCTCCGCACGCCTTCGAGCACGTGACTCGGGTGTGCGTATGCGGCTTCGCGGTCGGCCAAGTATTTCATGGTTCCGGCGTAACCGGCGTTGAGCCATTGACGCAGCCGGTCGGTGCCCGAGGGAGCGACGGCCGGAGTAACTCCCGACAACCCGAAGCCGAGCCGTGCCGCTTCCGCTTTGAGGTTCGACGTAAGTGGCGTCAGGTCGGGCACGAAAAAGGCCGCAAATCAGGGGTGGAAGCGGAAAGCGAACCAGTGCGAGAAAGACTAAAATGCCCGGGATTCGTAGAGCTTAGCCGTCCGGCAGGACTTTTGTCGATTGTAGCCCGGCCGGTTCGGATTAGTCTGGAACGTAGCGAATTTGCCGCCGGTTTGCCGTTCCAAACGTCGCCCTAGTCACGCCGATTCCCGACCACACCATTTGAAGACGCCGCCATGAAACTCTTATTGTCGCTCGTTGCTTTGCTTGTCGCCGCCGGCAGTGCCGCGGAAGCGGATGCTCAATGGGGCTGGCAAGGGTATCCGCAGTTCTACGGCCGAAACGTTTACACGGTCTACGATCAGGACCGGCTGCCGTATTTCTCGCTGCACCCGCCCGTTTATTACAGCCGTCCGGTGCCGCGCACCTACGGTTACAGCCCGTTTGCTTATCCGGGCATCGTGAAGACGCCGGATCTGCCGGTGGGCGAGCCGCAGATCGTGGTGAACCCGTATTTCGACGGCGCCCCGAAAGAACCGGCTCCCCCCGCCGAACCGCCGAAGCCGACGCCGGCTCCGGACCCGATTCCGCGTAAGACGAACAGTAAGGCGCCGGGGAAGAATACGAACCCGAGCGCGAACAAGTCGGCGCAGGTAACACCGCTACGGATCATCAATCCGCATGCTTATCCCGTGCTCACGACGTCACTCAAGTAAAGCCGCCGCCGGCATGCTTGCACACGTGGTCGCCGGCAAGTGCCCGGCATATGACGAGCCCGGCATGCCGGCAACGCCGGAAGTGCTCTAGAACGCTACGGGCATTTTGCTATTCTAGCCGCCCCTTCTTTCGGGTCGGCCCGCAGCGCGACGCGCGTGCCGCCGACTCGCACAATCGTAGCGGAGCGGAGCCGGTCCATGTGGCGAACGATCGTGATCGCAGCGGCGCTGTTGACGGCGTCCGGTTGTCGAAATCGGCCGACGCAGCTCGATCCGTTTCTCGGACGTACTACCGTACCGCCGCCGCCGACCGGCAGCGTCGGAGTGGGCGCCACGACGAAGCCTTCGCTCATCGCGCCGCCGAGCGGCTCGGTCTACACGCCGCCGGGCGGCTTTGTGTCGAATAACACGCAGTCGGGCTCTTCGGCTCCGCCGCCGAGCTTTACGAATTCATCATCGACTCCCGCGCGCTTCACCGGCTCCGGCGGCGCGGCTCCTTCGAGCGGCGTCGGAAGTTCTTCGAGTCAGCAGATCAAAGTGGTTGAGCCGCCGCCGGGAACGCGGAGCGCGAGCGGAGCGCCGACTTCATCGCACGGCAACCTCTACACGGGCGCGTCGTCGGGGGGCGTCGACATTATGGACCTGCCGGTTTCCAGTCGATCGGCGCAGCCCAAAACGGCCGACGGCGGACGCGGCTTGCAACAAAACTATGTTTCCGGCGGTACGGCGGCGGGGCTCGATTCGTCGGCCGCGCGCACCGCGACGCTGCCCGGCCAAGAACCGGCCTACGGCTTTGACGCCGCCTATTCGCAACTCAACGGGCGCCTGGAATATTCTCCCGCCGACGGTCGCTGGCTGCTGCGCTACATCACGCCCGGCGAACGGACTGATCGGCTCGGCGGCATCGTCGTGATGAACCCGGCCAGCCCCGTGAACGGGTTTCGCAACGGCGACATGGTGTCCGTACGCGGGCGGATGGAGAATGACGGCGGCGGACAAGCGATGCCGATCTATGCGGCGGCGACCGTAGCGCCGCAGCGCGGGCAAGTTCGCTAAGCACGGCACCGGGCGCCGGTGCGACGTTAGCGAGGCTTTTCGCCGGTCAGCGCGGCCGTGAACCTTCTTAAGAATGCCAGGGCGCTCAAAATTGCGAAGGCCGGCACGATGATTTTCAGGCCGATCTTCCCCCGGCCGATCATGATGGCGACGGCGCAAATTGCCGCGACGACAAAGAGCCACATCCCGGCGCCGCGGCGCGCATCCGGCAGCGCGATCCAGAGAATTGCCAACACGGCCGTCATGCGAATGCTGCCGGCCGCGACGGCTTGATATTGGTCGCCGGCCGCCGGATCGAAGACGTTGAGCCAAAGCGCGACGGCGGCCATCACCAGCGTGAGTGCGCCGAGCACATAGCGTTGAAAGCGAACGTCGGGCATGCCGGGCGGCCTTGTTAAATGCGATCGAGCACGTCGATCCAACGCGCGAGCTCGCTGCGCTGGTCGGCGTCGAGATCGTCGGCTCCGGCCGTGAGCTCGCGAAAGGTGACGGGGAAATGCCGATCGCGCAACTGCTTAAGTCCGGCCTTCACGCGCGCCAGATTCGGCAGCCCCTTTTCCGCGGCGACATAGTACGCCAACGGCGTCGCCGGCTCGTTCTCCGGCAACGGCCCGACAAGCCCCGAGTTGAGCAAGGCCGCGGCGCGGATACGTTCGGGATATCGCGAAGCGGCCCGCATGGCAAACGCGCCTCCTTCTTCGTAGCCGAGCGTCACGATGCGGCGCACATCGAGCAGATAGTCTTCCGCCGTGCGATCGACCGCCTTACTGAGAAATTCCAAGTCTTCGGGCGCCCAAATGCCTTCTTTCGCTTTGGCGGAAGGAATGAGCAGGAGTAGGTGGTCGCGTCGGCAGATCGGTAGCCACGCTTCGACGAGTCCCTTAAGTCGGCCTTTTTCAAAGCCGCCGGCCGGATGCAAGAGAATGACTAAGCCGTGCGGCACGTCGTCGGCGTAGTTATGCGGAGCGTAGAGCGCGCAGGCGTTGCCGAACTCCGCGATCTTGAGGGAAGTCGATTTCTCCGCGCCTTCGTCCGGCTCCGCCTTCGGCGCGGCGGGCAATTCGGGCACGGTTTCCGGTTGCTTCGCCGGGGTGATTTCCAATGCGAGCTTTTCGTCGCCCCGTTCCACATGCAACGTCACCGGCTTGCCGGGCTCGCTCTCGGCGACGGCCATCGCGAGTTCCTCTCGCCGCTTTACGGGCACGTCGCCGACAGCCGTGATGCGATCGCCGACGGCCAAGCCTTTTTCCTGCGCCGGGGATTTGTCGTACACGAAGCGCACGCCGACGCCTGTTTGATCTTTCGTCGGATTGCGTTCCGGGAGAAACCCGAGGAACGGGCGTTGATAAGGATCGAGGTGATCGACGAGCGTCACTTCGCGCTCGAGCGTTTCCGACTTCTTTGTGGCGGCGTCCGTGCGGGCGACGGTGAGGCGAAGCGTGTCGCCGGCGTAGCGGCTCTGGATGGCCTCCATCACCTGTACTTGCAGATCGACGGGTTTGCCTCCCACCGCGCGGATCAAGTCTCCTTTGCGCAAGCCGGCTTTGTAAGCCGGGGAGCCGGCTCGGGCATGGGCCAAGAGCGGCGGGTCGGCGTAGACGTTTTGGCCGCGAAATCGGATGCCGATCAGCCCGGCTTTCAGATCGGTGCCTTGCTTCCAGCGCGGCAAAACGCCGGCGATATGTTCCATCGGCACGGCGAAACCGATGCCCGAGTCGTACCATTCGGCTCCCGACTCGTCGTCGGTCTCGGTCGGCGAAAGCGGCACGAGCACCCCCAGCACGCGGCCACGAATATCGACAAGCGGGCCGCCGTAGTTGACGGGCGAGATCTTGGCGTCGGTTTGCAGCGCTTTGCCCCAAATGCGATTCACCGCGCTGATGATGCCGACCGAAGTATTCGGCACCTCGGCTTCGAACGTGCGTCCGATCGCAATGGACCACATCCCGACGACGGCTTCGCTCTGCGGGGCGACTGCGGCCACGGGCAGGCGCTCGTTCACTTCGACTTTCAGCAGCACGAGCTTGCGCACCTCGTCGCGCGCGATCAGCTTTGCCGGCAAGCGCCGCCCCCCGGCGAGGCTCACGATGATCGAAGCCGGGCGATGCGCGAAGTTGAACGTGCTGGAGACGATGTAGCCGTCGTTGGTCACGATCACGCCGCTGCTCGGGCCCGTGCCGACGAGCACCTCGCCGACGGTGTCGAGTCCGCCGACGGTTTCAATCGACACCACCGACGGCGCGACCGCAGCCACGGCCGCGCGGAACGCCGCTTCCTCGCGTAAGGCAAGGCTCTCCGGCGCTGCAAACGCCGGCACGGCGGCAAGAAACACGGCGCCGATCGCCGTCGATAATAGAGGCGCAAGAGTTTTCATTGCGGCAGCTTCGCTCCGGCAGGTTGCGTCGTCGTGCGCGGCGGGGCCTGCAACGTCACCTCCAACAGTTCCTGGCCTCGCAAAAGCGTCGCCTTCACCGGGTCGACGCGATGCACCAGCTCCAACTCCTTGCGAACCATCTCGCACGATTGCGTGATGCGGTTGTTGACGAAGAGCACGAGGTCGTCGGGGCGAACGCCTGCCAAGGCCGCGGAAGATCCCGGCGCCACGGCATCCACATAGGGAGGCGTTCGCTGTAAGACGTCGGGCACCAGTGTGATGCCCAGCAGGTCGAGGTTTTGCGGGTCGCTCAACTTGGCGGCCTGCTCATCGGGCGCTTTGCGGACATACTTGCCGTCGCGAATCGCTTCGGCCGTTTGGCGAAGCTCCGCCGTGGGAATTGCAAAGTTGAGCCAGATATTAGATTGCGTGTGGCGGAGCTCCTTGCCGAGCATGCCGAGGAGCCGGCCGTGGTAGTCGACAAGCGCCCCGCCGGCTGAGCCGGGATTGTTCGTCATGGCGTCCAGCACGTAGGCCGGCCCTTCATAAGGTGTGGCAAACGCGCCGCGTCGCGCATTGAGCTTGGTCACCACGCTTACAATGCCGTGGAGCACGCTCGCTTCTTCATCGCCGACGGCCACGCCGTACAGATTGCTAAACGCCAACACGCGCGTGCCGGGCTGCGCGACGGCCTTTTCGGCAAGGTCGAAGTGGGGCAGGTCGGCGGCCTCGATTTTGAGCACCGCCAAGTCCAGCCGCGGATCGGCGCCGAGCAGTTTCGCTTCTTCAAACTTGCGGCCGTCGTTCAACGTCACAGTGATATAGTCGGTATCGAGCACGTAGCTCCACGCGGTGAGCACATGCCCTTCGGCGGAAAAAAGGAAGCCGCTTTGATACGCTTCCAAGCCGCGATAGCCGCCGGCCCCGTAAATCTTCACGATCTTCGGCTGTGCGGAGCGGATGATCGGCTGCAGCTCCGCGGCGCGAAGCGTTGGCAATTGCAGCGCGACAAACATCGCGGCGGCTACGATTCCGGCGGTTCGAATGCTTTGCCGCATCACTTGCCGGCCTCCTGAAATTTCCAAGTATTCGGTGCGATCACGGTGTAAACGTCGTCGCCGTGCCGGACTTCGATTCGTCGCGGCAACCAGCGTCCGCCGGCCTCACGGAAATCGGAGAAGTAGAGCTCGCACGGATCGAGCGCGTCGTCGACCGTCGCTTCGACGCTCACCAGATCGCCGTATTGCGGATGGATGAAGAAACGACAGACCACGCCTCCTTGTCGCCCGAGCAGTACGTCGAATTCTCCCGGCAGTCCGGGCAGCGGGAACGCCCCTTCGTAATGCAGGTCGCCAAACTTTTCCGGGCCTTGCGTCAGTAGTCGCCGCCAGAGCGACAGTGCCGCCAGCATGCCGCCGGAGCCTTGTGGGTCGGTGGCTCCCGTCAGCGATCCCCCGAGCGGCAAACTCGCCGTGCCTGTCGGTAGGCGATATTCCACGCGGCCGTCGTCGAGCACCAACGTCGCCGCCGTTTTCGCCGCCGCAGAGCCGCCCGAGGCTTGCTCTCCTTCGATGGTCCAAGTGCCCGTTCCGGTGAGCGCAGGGAGACGAGTCGAGAGGGCACGCCAGACGCGCTCGCGCTCGAGCTGATTGAAATGGAAGTTTGCGTAGCCGCGTTTCTCTTCGAAACTCTTCTTCACAATCTCGGGCGTCTCCGGCTCCGCCTTCGAATCATCGGCGCCGAACGGTGTTCGAAACTTCGGCTTGCCGGAATCTTTGTCCTCGGGCATCTTGTCGTCTTTTGGCGGAGCTTCCGGCCCGTCCTCTCCAGGCTTGCGCTTCGGAGCGGGAGGCAGACCTTTTTCCGGCTCCGCCTTGCCTTGCGTCTTCGCGAGCAACTCTTCAAGGTTGTGCACCCCTTGTAAACGAACGGCCGTGTGATGCGTCACGCCTTTCGTGCGAAACGACATCGGCACGCGAAAGCCTTGCGGAAAAATGCCGAGCACGTTTTTGAAGGCGTTGACCGTGCGGACTTGGCGTCCGCCAAATTGCACGATTTCGTCGCCGATGCGCAGTCCGCGCCGCCAAGCATCGCTGTCGTCGAGCACGTCGGCGACGATCACGCGGCCATCTTCGTCCGACGCCACGCGAGCGCCGAGCGTGGCATGGTCGACGATGCGGCCGCTCTTTAGGCCGCCGAGGAAGTGCTTGATCTGGTTGATCGAAATGGCGTAGCCGACGCCGACGTTCACCCGCCCGCGCTTCTCAAACGAGCCGCGGCCGTTGATGCCGATGAGCTTGCCTTCGGCGTTGAAGAGCGGCCCGCCCGAGTTGCCCGGATTAATGGCGGCGTCGGTCTGAATGCAATCGGCGTATTCCAGGAGCGTGCCGGCCGGATATTGGTAGCGGTGGATGCCGGAGACGATGCCGTAGGAAACCGTCGGTTTGAAATCGTGCGCGAGCAGAAACGGATTGCCGGAGGCGAAGACCCAATCGCCGACGCGCACCAGATCGCTGTCGGCCATTTCGGCGACCGGAAAGTCGGTGCGGCCGAAGAGCTTGATGAGAGCGACGTCCCCCACGGGATCGATTCCCACGACGACGGCGTCGTACGACCGGCCGTCGGAAAGGCCGCACTTCATGTGCTTCTCGGAGCCTTTCACGACGTGAAAATTGCTCAACGCGTAACCGTCGGCCGTGATCAGCACGCCCGAGCCGCCGCCGTTACCTTCAGGCGGAAAGATGGCGACGGTCTTGCTCCGCGCTTCCGCCATCACGGTAACGCGCGCGGCTTCGACGGCCAACACTTCCGGATCGACGTCGACGGCTCGACAGGGAGCAGTCGATGTCGCCGAGAGGAAGCCCATTACGGCAAATAGTAGGAGCGCGGTCCGCATCGTCATTTGTAGAGCCTCGGATCGCAGAGATCGAGATAGTCGCCGGCTTCGATGCCGTCGTCGCCGAAATCGACGGTGATCTTCAAGCGGGTCACGCCGGTAAGATCGAGCGAGATCGGGAGCGGAGCGTCGGCGCCCTGCACGGTTTGTTCGAGGAGCACCCGATCGTCGCCGCGAATAATGAGGCGGACGTTGCCGTGCGGACGGACGCGATCGTCGATGCCTGCAACAGCGGAGAACTTCACGAACGGTTCCGTCAGCAGCCAGGTAACTTCGCTCCGACTGTGCAGAGCCACTCCCTTGGCATACTCACGCCCGGCGAGACGCATCGGGCCGATTTCCAACGCGCGGTCGAAGCGCGGTTGATAACGTTGGGCGATGCGTTCGGCGACGCCGCGCGGCTCGCGAACACGTGTTTCAAAAGCGATGTGCTCCGGCTTGAAATCGCTCAGATAGCGGGCCGGGAAGTCGATCGCCGAAACACGTTCCAGCGGCAGCGGCAGCACCGCGCCGGCGGGAGTAGTGAGGCGGAGTTTGCCGTCGGTCAAGGTCATCGAGGCGACTTGAATCCGCGAGCCGGCGCGATCGGTTACCGTGCAGATGCCCGGCGGCAGCGTCGATTGCTTGGCGTGATAGTAAACCAGCCCTTCGACTTTCGGTCGCTTCACAGGAATCTTGTCGCCGTCGAGCTCAAACTCGACGGACTCGTTCGTGACTGCGCCGAACAAACCTTCCAGATAGTCGATCGCGTTCTCTTCGCGAATGACAATCAGGTCTGCTTTGGGAGTTTGTTTCAGCACGGCTTCCCACTGTTTTGCGATAGCTTCCGGCTGTTCCTTGAGGCGGACGGAGCGAATGGCGCTAATCGGCAAGGTGATCGATAAATCACGGCCGAACGAAATCGAGGCGGTGCCGTCGGCGACCGTGTAGTCGACGGCCCAAAGTTGCGAGCCGTCGATCAGGTCGATCCACACCGTGGCCGCGGCGACGAAATACTCCGAGGCGGCGGCCGGAGCGATCGTGAGCATTTGCGAAGCGGGGATCTCGCGCCGGCCCGTTCCAGTTTGTACGACAAGCATGTCGGCAGTGGCCGCTGCGAGCGAGCCGCGCACTTGCGTACCGTCGGCCAATCCGAGTTGAAACTCGGGAGACGCGGCCAACAAGGCGACGGTGACGAATGACCAAACCATGCAAGTTCTCGAACGGGAAGAGTTTTAAGGACGACGGCCGGCCGGAGCGCCAGGGCCTTGCGGCGTATTGAAGTATTGCTGAATCAGATCGTAGTAGTGGGCCGGCAGATCGCGGCCGAGTTGTTGGCGAATTTGCTCGCGCGTTTCCGGCGGCAGATCGCCCCATTCCGATTTGTGACCGATGTCTTTCGGATCGGTTTGGCCGGGGCCTTTTTGCTTGGCGATGCGGCTATCCTGCATCGGCGACGACGACTGGCCGCCGCCGCTGCCCGATTGTTGCTGCTGTTGGCGTTTCTTTTCCATGTCCTCGATCATTTTGTCGAGCGACGCGATGACGCCGTCTTCGATGCGACGGGTCCGCTTGTCGGCGTTCCCTTCATCGAGCCGGCGGCGAATGTCGTCCATGCGGCGGGCGATGTGGTCGAGCGAGTCGTCTTCGAGTTTCTTGAGGTCTTCCTTCATGAGGCCGGCGACCACCTGAAATCGTGACGGGCAATCGCGGACGTCGTTCAGCAACTGGTCGATCGCTCGCAGGCCGGGGGCCTTGCGGAGTTGATGATGGTAGGCCGCTGCCTGATAGAAAAGCAGCGAGGCGGGGTCCACGACGTCGGCAGGCTCCAGCCCGGCGAGCACCGAGAGCGCTTGGTCGTACATCTTGCGCCGAGCCAACCAACGGCCGAAGTAAACGCGCAATTGATCACGCAGCCAGGGATCGAACGTTTGGTCGTGGAGCCAAGCGGGAGAATCGACGAACCAAGGCTCGGTGGGGCCGGAGCAAATGCGCACCAGGTGCGCGACGCGATCGTCGGTAAGCGCCGCGGAGCCCGCGATGCGGTCGAGTAAGTCGTCGCCCGCGGCTTGCGGCGGTTGCCACAACGCGTGGAGCGCCGCGCCGACGGCGGGATCTGCGGCCACAGCGCCGGCGAGGCTTTGCAAGAGATGCGAGCGGACGTCGGCCGGGGCGGCGAGGCCGAGGCGTTTCACTTGTTCGGTCTTCTCTAAGCCTGGCGATTCACCGGCCGCGCGGGCTTCGACGCAGGCGAGGCACATCGTCATCAGCAAAAGTGCCAAAGCCGCTCGGCGAACGATTTGTTTACTCGACGTCATTTGTTTTTCCCTAGAACGATGTCGCGGGTAATCTCAAAGACCTCTTGCTCGGTCTGCGACAGCTTGCGCAGCATTTCCAATGCGCCGGCATCCGCGGCGACGTCGACCGTTTCGTTAATCAACCGGGTACGGCGATTCACTCGTAATTGCAGGGCACGAATCATTTTGAGCTCGGCGATACGATCGACGAGCGGTTTTTCGTTTTCGCCTTGGCCCTCTCCCGGCGGCTGAGGCTTCTTATCTTTCATGTCCTTCTTGGCCTGCTGTAGCGCTTCGATCAATTCTTTGAGCGCCGAGATGACGTCTTCTTCAATGGCGAGCGTGAGTTCGTCAACCTTGACGGCCGCCAGCAGGTCGACAACCTGAGCGATGTCGTCGCGCATTTGTTCGACGGTGCGCGGGAACGCCACGGCGGAGCCTTCCTCTTTCAGAATGTTCAGAGCCTTGTCGGCATCGACGAGGATCAGCCCTTCTTCGCGGCTCAACCGGCCCGACTCGATTTCTTCTCCCTTGCCGCGCGAGGCGAGCGGCACGGCATGTAGCCCCTTGGTGTCACGGTAAACCGCTTCCTGCTTGCGGAGCATTTCCGTGAACCGTCGCTCCAACTGTTCGAGAATGCGGGCCAGTTCTTCTTCGCGGAGCTGACGAAGGATTTCTTCTAACTCGGCTTTCGCTTGTTCGAGTTCGCGAATCGCTTCCTCTTGCTCCTTCATCGCGCCGTCTTTTTTGGCTTCTTCGAGGCGCTTCTGCGCCTCTTCCATACGGCGCTGAGCTTCCTCGACGCGCTTTTGCGGCGAATCGAGGGGAGATTGTTGTGCTTGCTGCGGACTTTGCTCGCCTTGCTGTGGTTGGCCCTGTTGTGGTTGGCCCTGTTGGGGCTTTCCTTCGGAAGGCTTGCCCTCTTGCGGACTCCCCGACTGCGGCTTGCCCTCCGACGGTTTGCTTTCGCCCGGCTTCGCCTCGCCCGGCTTCGCCTCACCAGGCTTGGCTTCACCAGGCTTCGGATCGCCGGACTTGGAATCTCCCGGTTTCTTATCGGCCGACTTTTCGTCTCCGGGCTTTTTGTCTCCGGATTTCGGTTCCTGCGGCGCGGCTTCCGTCGGTTTCGGCTTTCCCGCGGCAGCGTCGGAGTTCGGTTTTCCTTGCGCCATTTTCTTGGCCAGTTCGGCGGCGCTTTCGGCGAGCTTGTCTTGGTCGGGCGCCACTTCCTTCGGGTCGCCGTCGGCGGTGCGCCCTTCGAGCTCCATTTGCTTGTTGATCATCAGCTTGATTTGCTTGATGAACTCCTTGACGCGCGCTTGTTCGCTTTTGAGCTCCTTGCCGCGCTCGGCGGAGAGCAGCATGGCGAGCAACTCTTCGAGCTGTCGCGTCATCTCTTGTTGATCGCCCGAGGCGCGAGCCAGTTGGCGCTCTTGGAGCACTTTCACGAGTTCATCGAACTTGCCGTCGAGCGAACGTCCTTGGCTCTCGGCGAACACCTGCCGCAGGAGTTTGGCTTGGTCTTGATCGGCCTCGTCGGAGAATTGGGCGAGCAGCTTGATGACTTGCTCGAAGCGTTTGAACTTTTCCGCAACGCGGCGCTGTTCTTCGGCCAAGCCTGCCGGCGTAGCGGCCGATGAACCGGCGGCTTTCGCTTTTCCGGCGTCCGCAGTGCCCGGGGCATCCGGCGGCGCCGCGAACGCGACAGTCGACGCCAGCATCACGGCAATCAAGCCGATTCCGAGAGTCTTGCATTTCGCAGGAGCGTTCATCCGTTAGTCCTCCAAGAGCCGCAGCTTGTTCTGACGCTGGGCGTTGGTCTTATCGCCGACTTCCTTTTGCATGGCGATGATGGCCCGCAACAGGTCGACGGCTTCTTTGAACGATTCCAATTCGAGCATCTTGTTGAGGACGACGTTCATCTCGATGAGGATGGCGTCGGCCGTGCGCTGGGCGTCGCGGCGCGCGGCTTCGATCGCCGCGGGATCTTTCGTCGTGCGGTCGACAAGCAACTTGAGCGCGGTGAGCTTCTCTTCGTACTCCGGAAAGCGGACTTCGCCGATACGCCGCAGCGGCGCGGCGATATCGTCGCTGAGCCGTTGCCGCAGGCGATCTCCTTCGACGACCCGGTTGTTGATAATTTCCTCGACGATGGCCGCAAAGCCCGCGGCGACGGTCAGCGTCTCCGCCTTGTTTTCCTTCGTGTGATTGCGGGCCTGATCGACGACGATCCGATTCCGATCGACCGGGGCGTCGCCGTCGCCCACTTCCGCGTCGGGCGCGGTCGCCGCAGGCGCTGCATTGACGGAAACCAGAGAATCGCGATCGCGCGTCACTTTTTCGATGAGTGCTTTGAACTGCTCGCGAAACATGATTTCGCGGGCCTCCAAGAGCCGGAGCAAATCGGCATCGGACACGACTGCGAAGTTGAATACGTCGCCGGCGGCGATGTTGCCTTCGGGTTGGTCCGGAAGCGAGCGATTGTCTTGGGCCTTGGTCGTGATCGTGAAACTCTGCCCGATGGCCGGCGACGAGGAGGAGGGGCCGGATGCGAGATCGCGTACTTCGAGCACTTCATCAATGGGCGTTTCGCGCGCCCCGGCGGGATTGTGGGTGAACACGCGCGCGGTCGGCTCGCCGCCGTCGACGGCGTAGTCGAACCACAGGCGCGCCAGGCCGTAATCGTCGGCCGCTTTGCCGGCGAACGGCAGGCGCGCTTGCGGCGTTACCGACGCATCGACGCCTTTGCGGGCCAGGTTTTGGAAACTGGGCGCGGCGTCGGGCACTGCTTGGAGCGTCAGCAGTTCCGTGTTGTCGATACCGTCGGTGTCGAAAAGTTGAAACGTGGCGGCGGCGTCTGCGTGGACGGCGCCGAGCTCGACTTGGAAGTGCCGGCTCTTTTCGTCTTCCGTCGGCAATTCGATGCGGACGTCTTTGGCGGCATTGCGACCATCGGGAATTTTGGCAGCCACGGCGCGGAGCGGCTTATCCGACTCGGCGAAGACCGTGACGATGGTTCCTTGGGGAAGCGGGACGATGCCGCTGACGCGCGGCAGCACGCCGTCGGCGCGCCCGGTATAGGCCGGGTACTTGCAATGCAAATCGATCGCGATTCGCGGACGCTCGACGACGCGAATCTTCAAATCGCGCAGGCGGGCGTCGCCGCCGCGAATGTCGAGCAGCAACGTCGAGACGAGTCCTCGCAGCGGGGCTTTGTAGAGTTGGTGCTTGTCGACGTCGGGGCGGGCTTTCCCCTCGAGGTCCATGACGAGCTCTTCTTCGACGCCGCCGTCTTCCGATTCATAGTAGAGATAAACCGTGGTAGGAACCTGTTTCGCCGTGTCGGCGCGCACGATCAAGTCGAGATCGGCGCCGCGGGCCACGACGCGCTCGCCGTTGACGAAGCCGTCGACCGTGAGATCCGTGTAGCGGGGCCAGAGTTCGTTCGTGCGACCGAGCAAACGCTCGACGCCGAAGCGGAAGAGGTCGGGCCGAGCGAGTGCGAATCCGGCAATCGAGAGAGAGAGCAGAGTCGCCAAAGCGATCGCCGCGCGACGCGGCCGAACATCGAACAATTGATCGAAGCGGATGTCGGACAAGCGACGCCGTGCTTCCGTGCCGGCCGAGGCGAGCATGGCCCGACCGTTTTCGGTGAGTTCATGAGGGCCGAGTTCGATACTGGTAAGGAGCGACTCGTTCAAGGCCGGAAAGCGACGCTCCAAGAGCAGCGCCAGCGAGGCGTCCGGGAGCCGGGCGAAAAAGCGGCGAAAGAACTTGCGATAGAAGACGACCAACGTAGAGCCGAAGGCCGCCGCGAGAAACAACCATCGCACGGCCCGGCCCGGCTCGAAGAACCGATCTAGGGCCAGCACGGCCCAAAGCGCAACGCCGAAGGTTGCAATGGTTGCGGCGATTCCTTCCACGCCCACGTACGCGCGGATGCGACGGCGCACCGCTCCTAGCGTTCGTCGCAACGAACGGAGGACGGCGTCGTGTTTTTCCGAAGCTACAGCCATGCGTGATGGGCCACCGGTTCGCGTTTTCCGCCTATGCCAATTTTAGCAGACGTCTTAACAACCACTCCAAACAGAGCAACGAACAAATCACGATTAGCGTCCACTGGTTGTCCCACAGCGAGACGGGCCGCGCTAAACGGGGCGTTATGCGCGTCTTATCCGCTAAAAGCAGGGAAAGCGGCTTGGCACCCGGCGCTTGAGAAAACACCGAGTCGGCCCCTTCGAAGAAGGTTCCCTGTGTGGCCGAAGCCAAGTCGCGCAATAGCGGGACGTTGAGCCGCACGTCTTCGCTTTCCTTGTTCGGCACGCGTACTTGCAGCCTCCGCGTCAGCAGATCGCGTTCGCCGTCGGCCAGCAGCAGGTCCATGCGATACGAGCCCGACTGCCGCACCGGAAATAAGCCGCGAAAGTTGCCGGGGAGCGCCGGGTCGGGCATGAGGTCGACCGTGAACGAGGTGTGGTCCGGCGCTACGACGGTCATCGGCATCTTGTCGGCCTTGAGCGGCGCGGCTTGCGCGTCCATCAGTCGAGCACGCACTTCGACGACGTCGTTGAGGACGTAGCGTCCGTTATCGTGATCGATCAGCAGCACGCCGCGCTTCGAATCGCGTAAGAGCCGCGCTTGGGATACGTGGCGGACCATCTGCGTGTAGAGCCGCGTGAAGCTCGCGGAGTTCTTCGAGCGCAATCGCCAGAACTCGCCGCTACCGATGTAGAGCACGCGCCCCGCGCCGGTAGCTCGATCCACCAGGAGATACGATCGTTCCTCTTCGCCCCCGGCAGCGCCCTCTTTCGGCGCACTGAGCCCGGCCAACGCAACGGCTTTATCCTTCACGCCCTTCACGGGGTAGTAATCGAAGAAACCTGGGAAGGCGTCCCAAAGTTCGCTACCGGCCCCGGCTTCGCCGAGGCGCAGAAACTCGCTCTTCTGCCCCTCGGCGGTGAACGCCAACGCCCAAGGCTCCGACTTACCGGCCAACGTCCGATCGGCGGCGAACAACCGCCCGAATTCCACCGGATACAGGCTGCGCACCGCGCCGAGGTCCGGATCGCGTGCCGTGGCGTCGGAGTAGATACGGCCGGCGACGAGGATCAATCCGCCGGCTTCGTTCTCCACCCATTTTTTGAGAATCGTCGATTGGTCGGGAGACAACTGCCGCCAATCAGGGTCGAACGCGATAATGCAGTCGTACTGATTGAGCGCCTCGGCTGTTTCCGGAAACGTCGGGACGATTTCGCTCGAATCTTGCGACACGCCGTCACTGCCGGTTTGCAGCACGACGTCGACGACAAATTCTTTGTCCTTCGAACCGTCGCTACGCAGAATGCGTTGCAGTTGATTACGGAGGAACTGATACTCGCGCGTCGCCGCCGACGCGAATAGCAGAATGCGATTCCGTCGATCGGTGATCTCCACATCGGCGTCCATCGCGTTGTCGGACCGATTGTGATCGTCCGACGGGGGATTCTGCACGGCCACCTGCACCGTCGTGCGACCCAGCTTCTCCGGCTTCAACGTAAATTCGACGGCGATCGGCCGCCCGTCTTCCGGTAGTGCGACCTGCTTCGACTGCTTCCCGAGCGGCGCGGCGCTTGCAATCGGCTCGCCCGAGGGGGCGACGTCGCGCCACAGAAGGTCGACCGTCACGGAGCGGCCTGCCATGCCCTGCGCCTGGATGTACGCCTTGACCGTGAACTCGTCGTCGGGGTACGTGCGGGCCGGAGCGGCGATGTCTTGCACACGGACGTTCTTCACTTCCGCCGCCGAGCCGAGTCCGACGGGAAACAACGGCGGCAGCGGCAGCCGATCGGCCTTCGCCCGCGCGACCGCGTCGAGCGGCGCGAGACCGGTGTTCTGGCAGCCGTCGGTCAATAGCACCATGCCGGCCACGGGCGCGGTCCGATGTTGAAACAGTTGCTGCGTAAGAGCGTCGCCCAGTCGCGTTTCCGCATCGGCCGGCTGCAATTGCTTGGCTAAGTCGAGCGGAGCTTCCGGCTTGCCGGCCGTCGATACCGGGGAGGGCGGCGTTGCTGTTGTATCGATCGCCTCAAGTTTCGGCAAAATGCCGATCGAGCGCGATTGAGAGCCGCCGAAGGCGACGATGTGGAGCTCATGCGTTTTGCGTAAGTCGTTCCAGGCCGGCGATTCCAGCAGCGAGAGCGCCGCCGCGGAGCGCGAGCCTTGCGGAATGCCGGAAGCTTGCGAGCCGGACGCCGGCACGGGGTTGTCGGGCGTTCCATCGCGGGCTGCTTCGGCCATGCTCAGGCTTGTATCGACCAGCACCACGACACGCGACGGCGTTACGACATCTTCCTCCTTCCGCCATTGCGGACGAAGCCAGACGACAAGCAGCGACGCAAACACCAAGGTCCGCAAGACCATGAGCGTGATCGAGGCCCACGGCCGCAGTTCGCGCGTGTCGCGGCGATACATCCACCAGACGTATGCCAAGATCAACGTCGTTACACCGATCGGCAAAAGCCAATCTTCGGGAGCGCGCACGCGGCCCCATTCAAACGTCGTGCGAACCGTCGCTTGCGCGAGGAGGGAAAACATTTAGACTGCCGCCCCCTTCCGCGGCGCGTGGTAGGAACACGCGTAGGCGAGCGCTTGCTCGCCCAAGAGCAGCACGATCAGTCCGTAGAGAATCAGCGAACTGAGCATCGACGACGACGATTCGCTTTCCGCCGGCTGCACCCGATCGGCGGCGCGGAATTGAAATCGCAGTCCGTCGAGACGTTCGCGGAGTTCGCTCTCACCGACGCGGGCCAAATCCCCTTCGCCGGCATCGACGTTCACGGCTGCTTGACGCAATTCGGCGGTCTTGTCCAAGCGTATCAATTCGGCTTGGTAAAAGCCGGCCTGAGCCGCGTCGGGATAATCGAACTTCAAACCGTCCGGCACGACGACCCCCGGAACCGGCACGGTTTCGGAACCGCGCGGCGGCAAAATGTTGATGTTGGCCTGATAAATCTTGGCGTCGAGCACAAAGGTAATGGGCGAGCCGACGAGTCGCGCGTCGTCAAACTGGCGATCGCGGCGAGCGATGTGCGATTGCGTTTCGAGCATCGTAATCACAAAGCTCGGGTTCTTCTTCCAATCGCTCCAGGGCGCCGACGGTACCGTCAGCAAAACCATGACGCGCCCTTTTCCAAACTGCCGTTCGACGGCGAGCGGTGCGCCGTTGCGCAAGGTGGCGGCGATCGTTACGGCGGGCTCGGCATCGGCCGGGGTGTCGGCCGCGAGAGCGGGCGGAAGTTCGCGAACGCCGAAATAGCGATCGATGGCCACGTCGCGGAGGAAGCTATTTCGCTCGTCGGCAAAGCGGGCGAACACCGGATGCGACGAGCCGACGATGTCGAACGCCTTGGCCTCGCGGTCGCGAAACAGTTGCTTCTCCGAATCGAGCGCCACGGGAAAGAGCCCTGCGCCGTCGCGGTGTAATTTGTCGTTGAAAAACGGCACCGAGGTCTGGTTTCCGACGACGAAGCAAACGCCGCCGCCGGCATTCGCGTAGGCCTCTAAGTTGCGCACGGCCGCGTCGTCGAGTTCTTTCACGTTCGCCAGATATACGGCCCAATAGTCGGCGAGGCGATGATTCTCATCGTCGATCAGGAATGAGGGCGGTTGCACCTGCGGCGCGATGCCGCTGGCGACGGGCCCGGCGGGGGCCAGAGCCCAAGCCACGTCGGCGGCTTCCGTCGAGGTCGGATTGCCGTCGATCACGAGCACCGGCATCTTGGCCGGCAGATCGACGACGCAATAGCGACGATTGTCGGTGGCGATGGGGTCGCTCGGAAGTTCGACCGACAACTTGTGCTCGCCAGGATCGGAAAAGAAGGCGAAGAATTTGCCGACGACCGATTTGCCGGGGGGAATCGGGTCAAGAAAAATCGTGCCGCCGGAGTCGCCGTCGCTGCGGATATCGACTGCCGTACGCTCGGCCGTGGCGAGACCGAAATTGCGAGCTTCGACCTGCACTTCGAAGTGCACGCCGGCCGTGACCGTGCCCGACTTGGGGGCCAGCGAGGTGACCGCCAGGTTCGGACGATCCGTTTCGACGCAGTTCACGAAGATAATCTGCGCCGAACGCTTCTCTTGGGCGGCGAGCAAGCTGCGTAGCTCCGGCGTGCCGCGCCAATCGCGCGCGCGGAAATCGGAGACGATGTAGAGAATCCGTTCTTCGCCGTCGCCCGACTTGAGCAACGTCGAAAGGCTGCGGAGCGCCGCTTCCGGGCCCGCCGCCGATTCGGAAGGTCCGATCGGTTCGAGCACGCGATTCAGCTTGCGGTCGGGACGGTCGCGGAACACGAACTCGGCGTTGACCGTTTCTTCCAGCAGATCGGGCTTCGCCGCCCCTTGCGAGGCCGCGGCTTGCGAGGTGCGAAGCAGCGTAAACGTTTGGGCCGACGATTCGTCGAGCGCCGCCTGAGCGATCCGCTCGACGGCGGCCTTGGCCTGATCGAACACGTTCCGCTCGGCGAAACGGTCGCTCATGGAAAAGCTGTCGTCGAGGAGCACGACGTGATGCGTGTTGACGTCGCCCAGCCGCTTGCCGAGGCCGCCGTCGAGCCGCGGCCGCGCGACGATGAGCACCACGGCCGCGACGGCCGCCATGCGGAGCAGCAACAGCAGCATTTCCTTCAAGCGAATCCAAGTGCTGTGCTTCCGCTGCCCGGCCAGTAAGAACTCCATCGCCGCCCACCGAACGCGCCGATGCCGCATCAGGTTGATCAAATGAATGATCACCGGCACGCTGACGGCGGCGAGCCCCCACAGGAGCGGCGTGTTGAGGAAAGAAAGCATCAGGGGAAAGTTGCTAGTAGCTGGTAGCTAGTTGCCAGTGGAGTTGATTGGTTCGTACGAGATTCGTCATTTAGTTGCGGTGGTGCATGCCCAGGCGGCTGCTGAGGTAGGCGGCCAGTGCGGCGTCGAGCGGTTGGCTGGTGCGGATCAAGGCGTAGTCGCAACCGTTTTGCGAGCAGCCCCGGCGGACTTCTTCGAGGAAGGCGTTCATCGCTTCCAGGTAGCCTTCGCGTAGGGCCCGCGGATTGCAATTGAGTGAGTCAGGCCCCTCGAGCCCTTCGAAGCGCGTCGCTCCGGTGAAATTGAAGTCGAGTTCGTCGTCGTCCATAATGTGAAACACCATCACGTCGTGACCGCGTTGCTTGAGCAGCCGCAGCCCCCGCAACAACGCGGGGCGATCGACGAACAGGTCGCTGATAATGGTGATGAGCCCGCGGCGGGGAGTTTCCTGAGCAACGTCGAGCAAGACTTTCGCGATATCGGTTTTGTCTCGCGGTGCGCTGGCGTCGAGCGCCGTAATGATCGATTGCAGATGGTTGATCCGGCTGCGAATGGGTACGGTGCGTCGAACCTTCTCATCGAACGCGACGCAGCCGACGGCGTCTTGCTGCCGCAACAGCAGGTAGGCGAGGCTTACGGCCACGGTCGAGGCATATTCGTATTTATTCAACGGGCCGGACCCGTATTGCATGCCGGCCGATACGTCGACGACGAGCGTCGCCCGGAGGTTCGTTTCTTCTTCGTATTGCTTGACGTAGTACTTATCTTGCTTGGCCCACACTTTCCAATCGACGCGGCGCAGATCGTCGCCGGCCGTGTATTCGCGGTGTTGTACGAACTCGATGGATTGGCCGAAGTACGGACTACGGTGCTCGCCCGAGAGAAACCCCTCGACGATGTGCCGGGCCCGCAGATCCAAACGCGAAATGCGTTGGATCGCCTCAGGATGCAAAAATCTTTTGGAAGCGGACATCTCGGCTCAATTCGTCTTCTTTGGAGGGAGTGACTTCGAGCAAGCGGTCGACGACCTTGTCGGACGTGACCCCTTCGCTCTCGGCGGCGAAGTTGACGACCAAGCGATGCCGGAGCACGGGCTTGGCCAGGGCTTGTAGATCTTCTTCGGATACGTACGTGCGGCCGTTGAGCAAGGCGCGGGCCTTGGCCCCGAGGATCAGGTTCTGGACGGCGCGAGGCCCGGCGCCCCAGGAGATTTGTTCGCGAATAAACGACGGCGTTTCGGGTTCGTGCGGTCGGGTTTGACGCACGAGCGCCAAGCAGTAGCGGACGAGATGATCGGTGATCGGCACCTCGCGCACGATCTCTTGCAGGCGAATGATCTCTTCGCCGCTCAGCACGGCTTGCACCGGCGCGGGGGTTCCGGCCGTCGTGCGCTTCGCGATTTCAAATTCTTCTTGGAACGACGGGTAGTCGACGAAGACTTTGAACATGAAGCGATCTTGTTGCGCTTCGGGAAGGGGATACGTTCCTTCTTGTTCGATGGGGTTTTGCGTCGCCAAGACGAAGAACGGATCGGGAAGCTTATGGCGAATGCGGCCGACCGTGACCGTGCGCTCTTGCATCGATTCCAAGAGCGCCGCTTGCGTCTTCGGCGGCGTGCGGTTGATTTCGTCGGCCAGCACCACGTTGGCGAACAACGGGCCTTCGAGAAAGCGAAACTCGCGCGAGCCCGTGGCGGTGTTTTGGTCGATGATTTCCGTGCCGGTGATGTCGGCAGGCATCAGGTCGGGGGTGAACTGAATGCGGCTGAACGTGAGGTTCATGGTGCGCGCCAGCGTGCTGACCATGAGCGTTTTCGCGAGGCCGGGCACCCCTTCCAGCAGGCAGTGGCCGCGGCTGAAGATGGAGATGAGCAATTCTTCGATGACGTTCGTCTGCCCGACGATGACGCCCGAGAGTTGCTCGATGATGCGACGGCGGGCATCGCCGAGCCGCGCGACGGCGGCCGAGGACTCGGCATCGAGTTGAAGTTCTCCGTCGCTGGTATTCGAACTCATGCGTGGCAAACCTTTCTCGCGATCGGGATCGCGCCGTCTTGTGAATTGCTTCTCGGTGTTGAATCAGCGTTGATAAATTGGCAGCGCGTTTTGTTCGAGTTGGAGAATCGTCAGGTTGACCGCCGTGGTGTAGACCGCGCCGATGTAGCCTTGCGACCAGGAGCCGTCGCCCGCGGCCTCGGAAACCAGCCGCGCGAAAATCTTCTCGCGATAGCCGTCCCACACTTTATCGCCTTCGCGATAGCACACTTGCGCGTAGTAGTAGTGGGCGTAGTGCCAGTGGCCGAAACCCTCGTTTTGGATGTTGCTGAGATTCTTCTTGCAATAATCGAGCAGCTTGGGGACGTACTCGCTGTCGTACTCGCCGGCGTTGAAGAGGCAGGCGATTGCGGCGGCCGTGATGGCGGGGCGTCCGCCGCCCCCTTGCGAACTGTATTGCACGCCGCCGTCGGGCAGCGTGCACTTGCGGATGTACTCGACGGCCTTGTCGATGATTTTGTCGGGCACCGGAATGCCGGCATTGCGGCAGCCGCGGAGACCTTGCACTTGGGTGATTGTAGTGGAGCCTTCGTCGAAGTTGCTGCCGTCTTTCGCGCTGACGTAGCCCCAGCCGCCGGCATCGGTCTGCGCCTCGCCTGTGAAGCGAACGGCCTTCGTCAGTACTTCGATAAGCTCTTCGCGGCGCTCGACGTCTTCTTCCTCGCCGAGCACTTGCGAGAGAAACATCATCGAATAGCCGTGGCCGTAGGTGTAGCGATCGTCGCTGGAGGGATCGCCGATGAGTCCGTTGCGGCGGCTGCGGCTGGTGAGGTAGTCGACCGCGAGGCGAATGTTTTTGGCGTACTTGCCTTGCGTCGTGGTGGAACCTTCGCAGAGAAACGCCATGCCGGCCAACGCGGTCATCGCGGTGGGGTAGTTGCCGTCGTTTGCCGTCCAATGCCCCTGCGTCGATTGACGAGCCGCGAGCCAGTCGAGGCCGCGCTCCACGGCGCGGTCGAGCTTCACTTCATCCACGGCTGCCGCGGCCGTCGGCGCGGCATTGAAGAGCGACGAAGCGGCGACGACGGCCCCCACGGCGAGCGCTAAAGTCAGATGTGGATTACGCGTCACGCGGCTACTCCTTCTTGCCTGGGCTCGGCTTCTCGGCGCCGGCCTTCTTGGCGGCTTCCACCTGTTTCATTCGCTCCATCTCCTTGGCCGCCTCTTGCGCTTGCTGCAAGGCCTTGCCGAGTTCCGCGGCGCCGCCGACGATCGCCTTGCCCACGGTTTCCGCCGAGCCTTTATCCGCGGCGTCGCGACCGGTGTCCGTCGGCTGCGGCGGCTTCGAAGCTTCCGTTTGGGGTTCGTCGGTGAACGTGAACCGGAGCGTGTTGCGCATGGTTCGTAAGGCGACGGCGTTACGCTGCGGCTCTCCCGTCACGTCTACCATGTTGATTGGCGCGGGCTGCCGCTTGTCGTAGATCGTGCGGCCGTTGCGTTTGTCGATGCAAAGTAGCACCCCCTGCGGCGAGCGAATCTGGCCGTTGCGGGGCGTCTCGTAGACTTGCGAGGCGAACACCAGCATCGGCACCGCTTCCGGCTGATAGAGCGTAAGACCGTGCCCGTCGATGCGCGTTTTATAGAGTTGCTTTTTCGTCTGGCCGTCGAAGCCGTACAAGTAGCCGTTGATCAGCGGGTTGTTGTAGCCTCCTTGCACCGGCTGGATGTTCACCCCCTCACGTTGCTTGTACGGACTGTTGGTGAGGAGCAAGTAGTTGTCTCCCGTGCGGAAGACGTAGGCTTCCGAAAGTTGCGGCTCGGGCTGTACCGACGCCTCGAGCTTGAAACTCCCGTCCGTCACGTCCACGACTTTAAAGTCGCCTTTGCGGTCCATGACGCCGACTTCGTCGTGCGAAATCGGCCAAAGACGCGAGCCGGAAGACAGTTCGTGCTTCCACAGGACTTGCTCGGTGAACATGTCTTGCAGCGCTAGATGAGCGAAACGCCCTTCGTAGCGCCAGCTCAGCAGGTTGCGACCAAGCGCCATGACGCGCTCTTCGGCCTTCGGTAGCTTAACGACCTTCACTTGTTCGCCGTCGGCCGCGCGGAGCACCAACGTGCGATCGCTATTAGGCAGCGCGACATAGAGGTGCTCGTCGTCGCCGAACACTTCGCTGCCGGGATCGATGTCGTGGCGAATCCAGAGGATCTTGCCGGTAAGCGGGTCGACGACGTGCAGCGCACGCCGCTTCAAGAACGAAACGTAGCGCAGCGTTGCAGGGCCGGTCATGCCGATGGGGCTACCGTCGGGCGTTTGGGCGAAGAACCGTTGAACGCCCCAATTCATTTGCACGTTACGCAAATGGACCTGATGCACGACGTTGCCGCCGAGCCCCGGGAACGATTCCGTAAGATCGTGGCGCCACAGGATACGGCCGGCTCCCTTGCCGCCGCTGCCGAGCGTATCGACGGCGACGAGTTCGTGTCCCAGCGACACGATGAGTAAATGCCCGTCGGCCCGAAGATGGCTCACGATGGGGTTGTATTGGTTGACGCCGCGTCGGCTCGGTTCGCTGAGCGAGATACGCCATTTCTCGGCGCCGTATGGATCGAGCGCAACGAGCGCCTGCTGGGGCTGGTCCATCTCGATCACGGTGTTCGAATAGTACGGACCGCGCTCGCCGCGAAACTCCAGCGGGAACGGGCGGAACGTCATGCCCGTTTGCTGGCGTACTTCTTCGGACTCGACCTTGCCGGTCGGCCAGGTATGCGGCTTTAATGCGTCGCGCGGATCGCCGGACGCGATGAGTTCGGCGACAAGTTTCGCTCCCGTTTTTCCGGAGGCGTCTTTCGCGTCGCGCCAAGAGCCTTCCAATTGGTCGAGGTAAGTGTCGGCATCGTCGGCGCGACCGTGCAGCACCAAGAGTTCGGCGAGTTCTCCGACGGCCTCGCGCGCCGTGGTCGGATCTTCTGATTGCGCGACCCGTCGCAACAGATTCTCCGCTTCGAGCAGCGCGTCGTCTTTAACCAACCGATCGGCCAAACTCAAACGCAATGCGTCGGCGGCCCGATGGTCGCCAAAATATTCGAGAAAGCGACGCATCTGCGCAGGATCTTGCGAGGCCAACGCTTGGGTACGGCGGGCCTCGATTTCCTTCTCCAGAGCCGCGGCAGACTCGGCGCCCGCGGAACTCGCTAAGGCGTCGAGCCTCGTGCGAATCCAGAGTTCGCGGCGGATCGACACGGCGTTGTTCGAGACGCGAATCGGTTCTTCCGTAAGATTCGTCGCGTCGATGAGCCGGAGGTATTGCGTGAGGGCTTGGCGCCAATCGCCGGCCTTTTCATGAGCCAGGGCTCGGCGACGAAGATAAACTTCCTCGCGCGTCGTGCCGAGAGCCAATGCTTCCAGGTCGGCAATGTCGTTAGAGGTCGTCGCCAGACCGCTACTGAGGCCTTCTAGGAGAGCATCGACGAACACGTTGCGCGTGCGCGGGTCCGGCTGCTTGCGATAAGCGTCACGGAGCGTTTCCACGGCCTCGGCGACTTTTCCTTCGTCGAGCAGCAATTCACCGCTCGAGGCCAGCGCCGCCGGATCGCCCGGGCTTGCGGCGAGCTTGTTCTTAACCTCGCGTCGCAGGTCTTCCAGTTGGAAGAAGCATTCCAGCCCGCCGGTGCCTTGCGAAATGACGGCGCCGCGGTAGCAGATCAAGTTGCCGGGAATGCTTCCCGAGCGCGACTTATTGCGGGCCACGAAGCGTCCTTGCGTAGGATCGATCGCGGCGACCTCGGCCGACGACAACGGTAAAAAGTAATGCTTGCCGTTGAAGAAACCCCGGCCGCTCGGAACGGCTCCATCGGGCAGAGGCAATGTCCAAGTCAATTTGCCGTCGGCGGCGTTGTAGGCCCGCACTTCATTGCCGGCGACGACGATGGCGCGACCGTCGGCTACGGAGGCAATGTAGAGCCCTTGCCCGCGCTCTTGCTTCCAAAGCAATTTGCCGTCGAGCAAGTTGACGCAAAACAGCTTGTCGGACTCCGGCGGAGCAAGGTATGCGCGGCCGTCGGCCAGCGTAATCGTGGCATCTTGCCAGCGGTTGGATTCGCTCGGAGAATTGCCTTGACCGTTGAGTTGCCAGACCATGAAGCCTTGGTTGAAGCGATTCGTCTGCCGCGGATACTGGAAACCCCACAACAACGAACGATCGTTCACGTCGACCGCCACGACGGCCCCGAGCGCCGTCGGACAGAGCAGCACGCCGTCGGAATACGATGGCGAAAGGCCGCACGTATGGCGCAGGTCGAGGCTCACGGCGTCATTCGCCAGGGCAAGTTGCTGCGTCCAATCGAGCTTGCCCGTGCGGGCTTCGAGCACAATGAGCCGGATTTCCCCTTTGGTTTCGCCCAGCACGTAGAGTCGCTCGCCGAGCGGAAGCGGCGCACCGAGGAAGAACGTTTCTGCAAGCGACGGGTCGTCGCTCGTGGCCCCCCCGACTTCCCAAAGCAGCTTTCCTTCAGAAGCCAACTCATAGGCGGCCAAGCGATTGGAGACCGTTTGACTCGCTGCGCCGTTAACGACGCGTCGTCCGCCGGCCATGATGACCATGCGCTGGACGTTGTTCGTCTGTTGGATGTTGCTGGCGGTCTCCACGCAAAATGCGGCATGGCCGTCGCTGCTGAAGGCGCCGTAAGCCGCATCGCGCCAGAGTCTCTCGTCGACCAACATCATCAATTGATTGGGCTCTTGCTCTTGCCGGCCGCGCGCCAATGGCGAATCGCGCGAGAGTAATTCCTCGGCAAATTCGTCGCCGGCCCCGCGCCAAATGCGCTTGCCGGTTCGGAAGTCGACGGCGGCCAGTCCCGTCAGCGTGCGCATCAACACGACATCGCTCACCGCCAAAGGCTGTACGCTCGGCAAGGCCGACACCTCACGCTCGGCGTAACTCTTACGCAGGTGTTCGATCAGCTTTTCTAGGTCGGGATGGTTGGCGAACGGTACCGCCCAGCGACGATTCAAAAGCGGGCTCCCTCCGGCGCCGACGGCATTACGGGCGGCGTCGCCGCGGAAGAGCGTCCATTGCGCGGGTAGCAAGCTTTGCGGCGCGTTGTCCCCGCGGCGAAGCATGTGCGACGCGAGCCAGGCTTGAGGCTGCTCCCCTGCGCCATACCAGCGTAGCGGTGCGCCGCCGACGGCAAACTCGGCGCTCGGATACTGCTGCTTCGCTCGATTGAGGATCGTCGCCGCCGATTCGTTGGAACCGGCACGGGCCCAACTTACGGCGAGTTTTAGCGAAAGCTCCGGCTCGTATTCTCCGGCGATCGTGGGAACGTCTTTCAGACGCCGGAGGCAGAGCGCCGCCGCCAACGGCCGGTCATGTTCCAGGTGTTGCATGCCGAGCAAGTATGTTGCTTGATAGCCGGCCTGCGTGTGGAAATATCGACGCGCGACTTCGGCGAGCCCGATATCGTCGCCGTCGGCGATGCTGCGGTCGAGCAATTGCTTGGCTCGAGCGCCGTATTGAAGCTCATATGCTTCACGCCCTTCGGCGGGGAGAGCGCCGATGCGCCGTTGTGCTTCTCCCTTGAGGCTGCGACGTGTTGACCCTTCAGCGGCGGAGTCCGCATCGAAGTTGTAGGAATAGTCTTCCGGCTCTTCCAATACTTCGCCCAATTCCTCGACGGCCTCGGCGTAACGTTTTTCTTCGATCAGGGATTCGCTCCGCTTGAATCGTTGCAGCAGCGGCCGCGGAGGATCGCGAAACACCGTCTCTTCCGCGACGTCGCCCGTTTCCGAAGCGACGGCGAACGCGTTGTTGTTCCGCACGATCACTTGCCGGCCGTTGCCCGCGCGGATTTGCACATTGCCTTGAATCTGAACGTTGCCCCCCAGGATGATTCCGCCGCCCCCTTGGACTTGCACTTGTACCTGTGCGGGAGCCTGAGCCCCGCCGGCAGGCATCGGCGCAGGGCGCGGTTGAGCCAACGGCTTTACTTCCGGCACCGCACGAGCCGGCTCGCTCTCTTTCCGAGCAGGCTCCTTCGGTGCCGGGTCTTCGCACCAAGCAACCGCCGCAACGAGCAACAGCGGCCACGTGCCCGCCATCAGCGGAAATCTCAAGCGCGTATGTCGACGAAAGGCCCCAGATGTCGCGGCGTGACGGGGGGTCATAAGAGATTTCTCCTCCTGAGCAACGACCACTTAACGACGGGGTGCGTTTCATTTCGAGTTTGAGCCGCGGCCCATAATCGTCGTGATAGCGTCGTCGATTCGGCCGCTTCTTGGTCGCGTGCCAATGCGTTGGGGTTCCCGCCGATTCGAACCTAGTCGGGGAAAATGCGCTGCCGGAGAGCTTGCCTGAGTGCTCGCTCGTCGCGTTCGCCGCACATCCTCAACCACGTCGACGTCAGGTCGTCCGATCGTCCTAACCGCCGATATCTCAATATCTTACACCCCGGAAAATCCAGCGACAAGCAAATCGGCGGCGGGAGTTCCGCCGAGCGCACAATTTCAATCCGAACGCGCCGAAGATATCGGTGCTACCCAAGCGTGACGATTGTCTGAAGACGCAGACGCGGAACGTGGAGCGAGTGCCTCGCGAGGTGGTCGCGCATCGAAACACACCGGCTTTCTCGGGGTTTTTTGTGTGCTATTTTTGAAATACGTCGCTTTTCGCGGGTTTTTGGATTGATTTTTCTCATCGTAAGTCTTAAATCATCCCGGTCCCTACTAAAGTCGGACGGACAAAACCCACGTTTCCGCTCAATTCATTTCGTTCCAAGGAGGACACCAAGTCATGGCGAAGTCAGCCGCGAAGGCCCCGACGCAAAGTGAAGTTCTGAACAATCTCGCGACCGCGACCGGCTTGACCAAAAAGCAAGTCGCCGCCGTTTTCGAAGCGCTCGCTTCGGAGATCAAGAAGAACGTCACCAAGGGTGCCGGCGTTTTCAAGCTTCCGGGCGGGCTGTTGAAGGTCACCCGTAAAAAGGTGCCCGCCAAGGCCGCTCAGAAGAACGTTCCGAACCCGTTCAAGCCGGGCGAATTCCGCGACATTCCTGCGAAGCCTGCTTCGAACAAGGTTCGCGTCGTGGCGCTGAAGACGCTGAAGGACATGGTCAAGTAGTATCGTTCGGCGAAGCTTCATTCGTCATCGGCGTTCGCCCTTTTCGCCGCGACGTGTCGAGGTTTCACCAAGCGAGCTTACCGTCGTTTGCATTCAGACGACGTGCCGTCGTGTGGCCAACAGAAAACGCCGCGAACCCGCCTCGGTTCGCGGCGTTTTTCTTTTTTCCGATCGCATTGGGCGGTCGCTTGCGGGCAGTCGATTCTAGACGTCGACCTTCGGCGCCTCGCGCATCTTGGCTTCGTCGATCTCGAAGTATTCGCGCTTCTTGAAGCCGAAGAAGTTGGCAATGATGTTCGAAGGAATTACTTCCACGCGCGTATTCAAGTCACGCACGTTCGCGTTATAGAAACGTCGGGCACGCTGAATGCGATCTTCCGTATTGGTGAGTTCGGTCTGCAGCGCCAGGAAATTGCGATTGGCCTTCAGGTCGGGATAACTCTCGGCCACGGCGACCAGCTGTCGCAACTGTCCGATCAACGCGTTTTCATCGGCCGCTTGTTCACGCGGCGAACCATGTGTCGCGGCCGCCGTATTGCGGGCCGCAATCACGTTTGTCATGAGTTGCTCTTCATGGCGAGCATAGCCGCGCACGGTTTCCACGAGGTTGGGAACCAGGTCGTAGCGACGCTTGAGTTCGGTGTCGATATCCGACCAGGCGTCGTTACAAAAGTTGACGTGCCGGACCAAGCCGTTGTAGAGCACGGCGATCCAAAGGGCCAAAAACAGGGCAATTCCAAGCACAATCCAAGGAAGCGCGTCGCTGGTCATAGTCGTGAAGGCTTGCGAAACGAGAGCTTAAAGAGTGGTGAAAGTTATCGACCGTCGTGTATTTCACGGCGAACCGAATCGGGCAGCATTTCGATCAATCCGACTGCGGTATCGAGCGCCCCTTGATAGCCTGCGGCATCGAAGCAACCGCTACCGCGCACGAGGACACGTTGCGTCTGCAGCTCAAGACTCAACTTCGGGGCTGCCAACAGAAATTCCATCGCCTTCTGATGCAAAACGTCGAATGCCCAACGTCGATCGGGCGACGACACGTGAAACTTCCGGCTGAATTCGGCCGACTCGAAGTCGATGTCGTCGAAACCCATAAACTCGCCGACCTTATCGAAGATATTCTCCGGCCGAATCCAGAGCGGCTTAAGCGGTAATCCGGTCTCGACCACGACGGACGAAAAGTAATGGTGGTGAGTTTGCTGCTTGCCGTCTTTGTCCTTGGAGTAGGTTTCGTAGTGGTATTCAAAGGCCGTAATCGGAAAGTTGCGATAGCTGCCGTCGAAGATGTTGTAGGCGTATCGCTTCTTCCCTTCACGGAAGCAATCAAACTCCGCAAACCGTTCGTCGAACGACGAATCGTGGGCCTCGTCAAACGTAAACTGCCGCGACTCCGCCCACTCGCGCAAGGCGGCTAGACGCTTCTGATTCTGTTTATAGGCATACACGCCGAAGGCGATGAACAGCCCGAAAAAGGCGATGACGATGACGATAATCAGTCCGTCAGGCATGTTGGTCGACTCGGGTTGTTTCGCGGCCGATAGTCTCGGCGACGAATCACATCAATATGGTATTCGTACAAGTCGCCGACATCTTGACGTCGCGCGGCCAAAAAACCTAGTCGGTTCTTCTGAAGATGCAGGGCGAATGCAAGGCTCCGGCGAGCGGCGATTGGAACCGTGCGGCGAATCAGGTACAAAACGGAAACGCCGCACAACTCCTTACAAAAGTCTTAGCAACGCCGCGAATTGCCGATGAACGAAGAAAATTGGAGTTTCCGTACCAGGGCCATCCATGTCGGTCAGGCCAACGACCCGGCGACCGGCGCAGTGGTGCCGCCGCTGCACGTGGCCAGCACCTTCGTGCAGCATCATGCCGGAGAATGGCGGGAATTCGACTACTCTCGCAGCGGCAACCCGACGCGCAAGGCCTTTGAAACGACGCTCGCCTCGCTCGAAGGGGGCTGTGGTGCTTTGGCGTTTGCCTCCGGCATGGCGGCGACCCATTGCGTGACGATGCTGCTCGAAGCCGGCGACCATATCCTCGCCGGTGCTGATATTTATGGCGGTACCTACCGGCTGCTGCACAAGATTTGCTCGCGGTCGGGAATTGAAGTCACGCTGGTCGACACGACGAACCCCGCGGCCCTCGAACAAGCCTTCACGCCAAAAACGCAGTTGCTCTGGTTGGAAAGTCCTGGCAATCCGCTGATGTCGATCACCGATCTCAAGGCCTGCGCCGACGTCGGCCATCGACATGGTGCCCTGGTCGGCGTCGACAGCACCTTTGCGACGCCGGTGCTGACGCGACCTTTGGAGCATGGAATCGACGTCGTGATGCACTCGGCGACGAAGTATCTCGGCGGGCATAGCGATATGCTCGGCGGCGCGCTCGTCGTACGCGATCCGGAACTGCTGAAGCGTCTGTACTACACGCAGAATGCCACGGGCGCGGTCATGGGGCCGCTGGAGGCGTTTCTCGGCTCGCGCGGAATGAAAACCCTTGACCTGCGCGTACGCGAGCAATCGCGCACCGCTCTTCGGCTGGCCGAAACGCTCGCCGGCGACAAGCGGGTCGCCAAGGTGTTCTATCCCGGTTTGAAGAGTCACCCGGGCCACTCGATCGCCGTGCGCCAAATGGTCGGCGGCTTCGGCGCCATGCTCTCGTTTGAAGTTGCCGGGGATTTCACGCAGACGAAGCGAGTCTGTGAATCGACGAAACTCTTCCAACTCGCAGTCAGCCTCGGAGCGGTGGAGTCGCTTATCGAACAACCGGCCAGCATGTCGCACGCCAGTTACGACCCCGCCGACCGCAAGAAACACGGCATCAACGACGGGTTGATTCGCCTATCCGTCGGCCTTGAAGAGTTCGACGACCTGTGGGCCGACCTCGATCAAGCATTGGCGGCTGCGCTGAAGAAATAGGCTCCGTTACGGCTGATTCTCGCTTTATTGCACATCTTGCTTGAGCAGCCAGTCTTCGAGAATGACATGCTCAATATACGGCGCGCGCAGCAACCCGACACGTGTCGAAAGCACCGGAGCGAGCCATGCGCGGCGGGCGATCATCGACACGGCCTGCTTTCCCCAACTGTTGAAACTGCGCCCGCTCGTTTGCGCGAGCACGTTTTCGCTGAGTCGCTTGAACGTTGCCGGAATGAGGTTGGGGTCGGGCCCGATATGCAGGACCGCTTCGGCGCCGCTGCCGAGGATTTCGCAAACGCCGTCCCATAAACGTTGCGGCCGCTCAAGCCAGTCGACCAACGTTTGCCGCGCGTTGTAGCCGTTGTAACTTTGCTTGCCGGTGACCAGCGAAAGTACGTTGGGGTGCGGCACTTCGATGCCGCCGGCGAGCAGGTGCATCGCGCTGCCCGCGCGATTTGGAACGCATTTCTCCCAAAGCAAGGGCGTGTGGAGCGGCGGCCAGGCGCCGTCGGCCTTGCGCAAATTGACGCGCGCTCCCAGCACTGCGTGCATCCGATCTTTAAATCGCGTCAGCGTGTCGCGTTGACCGATGAGTAAAATGGTGTTCGGCGAGAGATACGACGAAACGGCGATCACGCCGCGCCCTTCGGCATTCACCTCGATGCACAATCGCTGCACCGCCACAGGATCAATTTCCGGACCTCGCGAAAAGAGAATGCCCATCGCGGCGTCGCGAGCCAGTTCTGCGCAATCGCCCGCCAATTTCACGAGCGGTGGTAAGACTTGCTCGACCACGAACGTCCCGCCGGCGACGAGAGCCGTAATCTCGCCCAGGCTGTACCCCATCGAGAAACGGGCCGCGCGGTAGTCGGTGCTGAAGAACTGATCGAGCAATTCGAGTTGTGCCATCTCGACCGAGATGATCAGTCCGATGTCTTCCGCGAAGGTTTCCAGCGTGCTTTCTCGATTGCTTCGGACTCTTTCCACCAGATCGATATGCCGCCCGAGTGCTTCAGAACAAATCGTCCCGGCAAGTTGCAGATGGCGCTCGACAATGGGCCCGTAGGCGGGATGCGCGAGCAGTTCGGGCGTCTTCCCGAGGTTCGTCAGGTTGTAGCCCCGAAACGCCAACACCGTCGCGCCCATTCGCTGCATCCAGGATTGGGCCATCGTGTTGCCTGCTCGCGTTGAATCCGGGTTGTGGTATCGAGGCGGTTCAATATTGATGGAGTTTGCGTCGTCCCGGCACCGCCGTGGCTTGCCGATTGCCGAAGTGCCAACTACAACCAACTTATCGTCTATTTCTAACGTACTTCCAGCACCATTATACGATGCCTCGTTCCGCCGAAACTGCCGGCTTGCCAACGCGTCGCACGGCCGTCGTTACCGGTTCGTCCGGGGGTATCGGCAGCGCGATCGCCAAGACCCTGGCCGCAGCCGGATTCGCCGTCGTCGTGCATGGTCGCGGCAACGTCGCTGGGGCTGAAGCGACGGCCGAAGCCATTCGCACTTCCGGGGGCGAGGCTAAGATCCTGCTCGCCGACCTGGCCGATTCGCAAGCTTGCATTCAATTCGTCGAGCAAGCCTTTGAAAGCTTTGGCGGCGTCGACGTCTGGGTCAACAATGCCGGCGTCGACGTGCTGACCGGCGCGGCCCGCACTTGGTCGTTCGACGAGAAACTCACCGCCCTCTGGCAAGTCGACGTCGCCGCGACCATGCGTTTGGCGCGCGATGCGGGCCGTCGCATGCTTGAGCGACGTCGCGGTTCGATTATCAATATCGGCTGGGACCAAGCAGCCACGGGCATGGCGGGCGACAGCGGCGAAATGTTTGCCGCCGTGAAAGGGGCCGTGATGGCCTTCACGCGCAGCCTGGCGCACTCGCTGGCGCCGAACGTCCGCGTAAATTGCGTCGCACCCGGCTGGATCAAAACGGAATGGGGCGACGATGCGTCGGAATACTGGCAACGCCGCGCGGTAGGAGAATCTCTTCGCGCTCGCTGGGGGACGCCGCAAGACATTGCCGACGCCGTCGCCTTTTTGGCATCTCCCGCGGCCGACTTTATCACGGGGCACATCCTGCCGGTGAATGGTGGATTGCGGCGCGGAGAGCCGTATCCGCACACCGACGTTCGCTCTTAATTCCTGCGGGGGCGTCTGATGTCGCGGGAACATATCCAGTTCGTCACAGGGCGCTTGGCGGAGTTTGCGCTCCGCAAAGTGCTGGAGCCCTTGGCGCAGCAAGTCGGCTTCGATTACACCGTCGATGTATTGCCGATCACCGTCGCCGCATTGATGACGCCGCAATGGCTCGCGAAGCACGTGGCGCGTATCGAGTCGGCCAACCGCGCGATCGTGCCCGGCTATTGCCATGGGGACCTCGCTCCGATTGCCGAAGCGTGCGGCAAACCGGTGGAGCGCGGACCGAAAGACCTTCGTGATTTGCCGGCGCTCTTCGGCCGCAAACGTCCGGGGGCGGAGGAATACGGCAAGTACGACATTGAGATTCTCGCCGAGATTAACCATGCGCCCCGCTTGTCGCACGACGCCATTCTTCGGCAAGCTCTGGCGATGAACGCCGACGGCGCCGATTTGATCGACGTGGGCTGCGACCCGGGCTACGAGTGGTCCGCCGTCGGCGAAGTGGTGCGCATGCTGCGCGATGCCGGCTTGCGAGTTTCGATCGACAGCATGAACCCGACGGAAATCGCCGCCGCGGCTCGGGCCGGGGCAGAACTGGTGCTGAGCGTCAATTCGCAAAACTGTGCCGCCGCCGCCGATTGGGGCATCGAAGTGGTCGTCGTGCCCGACGATCCGGCCACGCTCGCCGGTTTGGATTCGACAATCGAGCGCATCGCCATGGCCGGCGTTCCGCTGCGGATTGATCCGATCTTGGAACCGATCGGCTTCGGCTTCGCACATAGCCTGGGCCGGTACCTCGAAACGCGCCGTCGCTATCCCGATGCCGAAATCATGATGGGCATCGGCAACATCACCGAACTCACCGACGCCGATAGCGGGCCGATCAACGTGCTGCTGTTGGGTTTTTGTCAAGAACTCGGCATCCGCAGCGTGCTCACGACGCAGGTCATCAATTGGGCGCGCACTTGTGTAAAAGAATGCGATGTCGCCCGTCGGCTTGTCCATTACGCCGTCGCGACTCACAATTTGCCGAAACGCGTTGATGACCGCCTCGTCATGCTGCGCGACGCCAAACGCTTTGAGTATGGAGCCGAAGCCCTGGCACAACTGACGCAGCAGATTCGGGACGACAATGTGCGGATCTTCGCCGAAGGAGGCGAGTTGCATCTTTTGTCGGCAGCCACGCATTTGCAAGGCAACGACCCGTTCGAGCTGTTTGAAGCTTTGCAGTCGCAACGAACCAAGCAGCTCGATGCCGGGCATGCGTTCTACCTCGGCTTTGAAATGGCGAAGGCCCTGACTGCGCTCACGCTCGATAAAGACTACCGCCAGGATCAAGCTCTCGATTGGGGATTGCTTACCCGGGCCGAGGAGAGCCACCGCGAGCGAAAGCGACGCCGTGCCGAAGCTTCGAGCGACGGAGACTCGCCATGATGTCGTCCGCCGAATCGGTGGGGCCGTTTGCCCCCTGCGACGATCTGCCGCTCGTCGAAGAGTTGTCCCCACCGCCCGATCCCGAAGCGGCGTTCTTGCGGTTCGCCACGCGTGAACATTGCGTCTTTTTTGATAGTGCACGCCGCGAACGGCGCCTCGGTAGATTTTCATTCTTGGCCGCCGATCCGTTTGCGTTTGTGCAGGAGTCCGGCGAGCAGGGCGGAGCCGTCGATCGCTTGCGCGCGGCAGTCGCACCGTTTCCCACAACGCGCCGCGCTGACTTGCCGCCGTTCCAAGGGGGAGCCGCGGCCCTCTTCGGCTACGATCTCGGCCGACAATCGGAACGGTTGCCCGCGCCACGCGCTGATGAATTCCAAATTCCTCCCATCGCCTACGGGCTCTACGACGTCGTGCTCGCGTGGGATCATGAGACCAACCGGGCTTGGCTCATTTCGCAAGGCTTTCCCGAACTTGAGTCCGCCGCGCGCCGTCGCAGGGCGGCAGTGCGAATGCGTGAATTCCATGGCCTGCTTACCCACGGCAGCACCGCTTCCCGAGTTCGGCAGAGGCAGCAGCCTAGCGTCCGTGCGAGCGATCTGGTGCCGCAATACGACGTCCGCGGCATGCCGGGTCTGACGAGCAACTTCGACGCCGCCGGATACCTTGCGGCGGTGAGCCGGGCCGTCGAGTACGTGTACGCGGGGGACATCTTCCAAGTCAACTTGGCCCAGCGGTTGCTGCATCCGGCGATCGACGAAGGCGTCGATCTCTATATGCGTCTGCGCCGCCGCAATCCGGCGACTTTCGCGGGATACTTCGACTTGGGTGAGTTTCAAATCGTGTCGGCGTCGCCCGAACGATTTCTGCAAGTGGTCGACGATGTCGTGGAGACCCGGCCTATCAAAGGAACTCGACTTCGTACGTCGTTGCCGGAAGTCGACATGTACTCGGCCGCCGATCTCTATGCGAGCGAGAAAGACCGGGCCGAGAACGTGATGATCGTCGATCTGTTGCGGAACGATCTTTCGCGCGTCTGTACTGACGACAGCGTTTTCGTGCCGCAGTTGTGTGCGCTGGAGAGTTACGAATTCGTGCAGCATCTCGTCTCCGCGGTGTCGGGCAAGTTGCGCCCCGGGGTGAGCGCGATCGACGCGCTCGCGGCGGCCTTTCCCGGCGGCTCGATTACCGGTGCGCCTAAGATTCGGGCGATGGAGATCATTGCCGAGCTTGAGCCCACGGCGCGCGGCCCGTATTGCGGCAGCCTCGCCTATCTCGGCTTCGACGGCACGATGGACTCCAGCATCTTGATTCGTACGATTACGGCAGGCCGCGGTTGGTGGCAAGCGCCGGTCGGCGGCGGGATCACTGCGCAGAGCGATCCGAAAGCGGAGTACGAAGAGACTTGGCACAAAGCGGAAGGATTGCTGCGGGCGCTGCGACCGTGACTTTGAAAGCAAGCGCTGCACCCGGAGATAAGCTCCGGGGCTCAATGAGGAATTGCCGAACCAACCATGATTCTTTTGCTCGACAACTACGATAGCTTTGTGCATAACCTGGCCCGCTACGTACGCCGGCTCGGCCTGGAGACGCGCGTCATCCGCAACGACGCGATGAGTGTCGCGGAAATCCGGGCCTTGAAGCCGTGCGCGATCATACTGTCGCCGGGTCCTTGCGCGCCGCAGCAAGCCGGCTGTTCGCTCGACGTCGTGCGCGGCCTCGCCGAGGAGGTACCGATGCTGGGCATTTGCCTGGGGCATCAAGCGATTGCCGAGGCCTTCGGCGGTCGAACGGTGCGTTCGCCGGTCCCCGTGCACGGCCGAACGGCGTCGTTGGTTCATGACCGCAGAAGGCTCTTCGCCGATCTTCCTTCGCCGCTGAGCGTCGCTCGCTATCATTCGCTCTGTGCCGATCCGGCGACGCTCCCCGATTGCCTCCGAGCCACGGCTTCGACCGATGACGGCGTCGTGATGGCCGTGGAACATCGAACCCTCCCAATCTTCGGCGTACAGTTCCATCCGGAATCGGTGCTGACCGAAGGGGGCTACCAGTTGCTCGCTAATTTCCTTACGCTGGCCGGATTGCCGGCTCCTGCCTATCTTCCGACGCTCGACGAGGAACGCGCTCCGCCGGCCGCCGAGCAAGCGCTTCCGAATGTACCCATCACGTTCTAACGACAAGATCGACCTCCGCGGATGATTCTCGAAGGACTCATGACGACGACGAACCTCGACGGCACGGTCAACGTGTCGCCGATGGGGCCGCTCGTCGATGGAGTGCTTTCCGTGTTCACGCTCCGTCCCTTTCAAACCTCGACCACGTATCGCAACTTGAAACGTACCGGCGTAGGCGTCTTTCATGTGACCGACGATGTCGAACTCTTGGCACATGCCGCGGTCGGTCATTTGTCGCCGCCGCCGAACGTACGGCAACTGCCGGGCGCGGAAGCCCATGTGCTGGTCGATGCTTGTCGCTGGTTCTTGCTGCGGGTGGATGAGCTTGATGATCAATCGGAGCGGACGACCATCGTCTGCCGGGCGGTGAAAAACGGGGAGCAACGCCCCTTCTTCGGCCTGAATCGAGCCAAGCACGCGGTCGTCGAAGCGGCCATCTTGGCGACGCGCCTACATCTGCTGCCGCGCGAGGATGTCGAGAAGCAACTCGCGGCGTTGCGTCCGCTAGTGGAGAAGACAGCCGGCGACGCCGAGCGACGAGCCTTCGCGTTCTTGCTCGGGTATGTTGCCGAGCACTACGCACGGCCGGTTGCCGGCCGCGAGGCGGGTCATGAGTGAGCCCCTCTTGATGGTCCGCGCACCGAGCCGACTGCACTTCGGCATGTTTTCGTTCGGCGTGCCGACGCTCCGGCAGTTCGGCGGCGCCGGGGTGATGATCGATGAGCCTGCCTTGGAACTGCGCATCTCCGCCGCCGAAAAAGACGAGTTCCTCGGCCCCAATCAGCAACGTTTGCGCCAGGCCGTCGTGCAAGTGCGCGCAACATCGTGGGGACGCGATCTGCCGCCGCTGAAGGTCGAAACCATCGTCAGCCCTCGTTCGCACACCGGTTTGGGAAGCGGCACGCAAACCGCGCTTGCCGTCGTTGCGGGCTTGCGAAAGTTTCTGAATCTGCCGCCGCTCGGAGCTTTGGAACTCGCACAGGTCGCCGGCCGCGCCAAACGCTCTGCCGTCGGATTGTACGGCTTTCTCCACGGCGGCTTGATCGTCGAGGCCGGACGGTTGCCGCACGACGGCGTTGCACCGCTGGCCGCTCAGGTGGAACTTCCGGAAACGTGGCGCTTCGTCCTGATCTGCCCGCGCGAGCAGCAAGGGCTCTCCGGCGAACCCGAACGGGCCGCGTTCGCCGATCTCCCCGCGGTGCCGCAATCGCTCACCGATCAACTCTGCCGCATCGCGTTGTTGGACCTCGTGCCGGCCGCGCGCTCGGGCGACTTCGCGGGCTTCTCCGAGGCGCTCTATCATTTCGGCCACGCGGCGGGGCAATGCTTTAAGAGTCATCAAGCAGGCGTATACGCAACCGACGAACTCGCCATGCTCGTCGCCCGCGTGCGAGCGCTCGGCGTCGCCGGCGTGGGGCAATCGTCGTGGGGGCCGACGTTATTCACCGTTCATCCTTCGGTTCTCGCTGCGGAGCAATTCATTGCGAGTTGCCAAGCATGGCCGGATGCCGCGCGCTATGACGTTACGGTCGCTGCTCCGAATCGCGGCGGTGCAAGTTTCCATAGCATCGAGTAACGACGGGCGCGCTGCATTCGAACCGTCACTTCTTCGCAGGCTTCGGTTTCTCCAGCGTTTCCGGCACCGGCAACTTGGCGAACGTCTCCCACTGCGCGTCGAGCGCCGAAACGTCCGGCACGCCGCCGTGCACGTAGAGCCCGTAGCGCAGCTTGAGCTTCTCGCCGGGTTGCAGCGTGAGCGGGCCGTCGTGCGTGAGGCAAGTTCCCATCCAGCCGTCGTCGCGCACGTGGTACTCAGTCGGGAAATTGTGGTTCTTCGGGTGATCAAAAATGGCGATCCCTTCCGAGGCGGTCGCCGTGACGGGCCCGGAGTAGTCGCACCACTTGGCGGGCTTCCAAAACACGCCGTTCGTACCGTCGGTTCCCTTCTCGTTCACGGCCCCTTCCGAATTCAAGATGCGCCCTCCGCCGTCGTGAACTCCGATGCTCTTCCGCATCCGTACGGCGAGCAAGCCAAACGTCGTCTTCTCGAACGTCATCGCGCGCTTCGGAGTCATGAACTCCAGGTCGATGAGCGTGAGAAACTGGCCGTCGGACGACGGCAGCACTTCCATGCGTCGTCGTTCGACGAGCAGCGTTTCCTTGGTGTCGTCGGCGATCCAATGATTCACGGCCGTGAGCCAAGCGCCGTCGTCGCGGTCGTCGATCTGCTCGATCATCTGCGTTACGACGCGGCCGAGCTTCGCTCCGCGATCGCCCCAAAAATTGGTGCCGTCGACGATGTGGTGGGCGATCCACGCCGAGTTGTGATGACTATGTCCGACGGGATCGCGAGGGTGCCCCATGCGCGTGAGCGAGAGCCCGCTCGGGCCGGTGAGCGGATACAGAAACGAGCGGCGGTCGACGGGGTCGAAATGATAACGGGTCAGTTCGCGATCGCCTTGCAGGAAGCGGGCCTGAAAGTGCGGCAACGGCTCGACCTGCACGAGCGGCGGCGGTGTGGGGCCCATCGGAGCGGGAGATTGCGCGGAGGCGTAGGAGGCAAGCAGTGCAGCGAGCGTAAGCGCAATATGGCCGACAAGAAGGCGAGAGTTCATGGCGTGTTTCTTCCAGGCGGGAGACGGAAGCGGGGCGGGTGCTGACATGCTAACCGACCCGCCGGCGTGGCGAAACAAACGATCGGAAATCGACGTAAGTTGGGACATATTGGTTTCGGGTAAATGGAGGTTACGTCGCCGAATCGATGCGGGTGGTGCGCAGATAACTCGATCTATCTGCGCACCCCTTGTGGGTTTTAGGGTTGTGCGCAGATAACCGGAGTTATCTGCGCAGCCTCGTAGCTTGGCATCGACGTAAGTCAAAGATCGGGCTCGTGCGCGACTGGGGACTTACGTCGAAGGCGGAACGTCGCCGGCCCTGGGCAAAGCGAACGTCTGGGCCCACGGCACAGGGTCCCATCGCGACGTTAGCAAATCGCGCGGACGAATTCCAGGAAGGTTTTGGCCGGCCTCTGTAGAGAACGCCCTCTGTGGCGTTCCGTAAAGGGAGCGCGAACGGAACGCCACGGAGGGCGTTCCCTACGATCCGACAACAATTGCGTTTTATTTGACCCGAAGTTGTCGCGCTTCGGCGACGCTTATCGATGGCCGGCCTGCGGAGCTTTCGCGGGCCCGCTCCATCCGCGCGACCCAGGCGTCGGCGGCGGCGTTGCGCACTTTCGACTCGCGAGCGGCGGCGGCTTCGGCGAGCAGCGCGCGATCCATCGCGCCGAGGTCCTGAATCTGGGCCGTCACATAGACGCCGCCTGCGTCGATGCCCGAACCTCCCGCGCGGTTGCCTAAGCCGGGGCCGTTGCTCCTTGATCCGGTTCGCCCGCCCACTCCGCCGCCGAGATATGCGCTGCCGGAGTCGGGCACGCTAACCGTCGTCGAAATCGTGAAGAAGCTGAAGGTCGGGAGTTGCACCGTCGTGGCGGCCGGCCCGACATTGGCCGGACTTACATGCAGCGGATGATGCGGGTCAAACGGCGGCGAGTGAGGCGGCTCTTGGGCCGAGAGCGGCGACGCCGACAGCATGACGACGCAAGCGACGTACAACACGACGGCACGCATGACAACCTCCCTGACCGGCCTGACGGCCGAAACACCCGACTGCCGAGCACCGATATTCAACCTAGCGAATGACGGTCCGAAAAGCAAAGAGTGTGCCAGTCGCTAGTATCGGTTGGTATGCCGTCATGTGGGGCGATCGAGCGAGTTGTTTTCGATCGTGTTGTCGCTGCCCCCGATCAATTTTAGAGCTACGCTCGTCGCTCCGTCCCGGTCGTCGCGAATAAGGCAATCGCTAACGCGCGATTTCGTTACGTTGCGAAGCAGGAGGCCGATGTTGTCGTTGTCGAGAATCGTGCAGCCGTGAATGTTGAAGCGGTCGCACTCTTCGACGATCATCGCCGCTTCAGACGTGTGCACGCCTTGCACTTGTAGGCTCGAAATCGTGCAATCGCGGCTGTTGCGGAAGACGACGGCGTTCTTGGTGGTCGCCGCATTACCGTAGGCGTACGCCGGATTGCGGTCGAGTACGTTACCTGCCAGTACGATGGCCGTGCAGTCTTCGACGAGCAAATTGTGCTCGTAGCCCATCCAAAACGTGTTGCCGGTGAGCGTCACATCGCGGCAGCCGGACAAGTGGACGTTGCACATCACGTCGGAGAAGACGTTGCCGGTGATGGCCACGTGTCCCCATTGCCAACGCTTTCCTTCGCCGGGGCCGGTCTTGCCCGGGTCGCCGCGCCCCAGGATGCGGATGTTCGCGGAGTCGGGGCTTTTGGAGTTGTGCTGGATCGTGCAGCCGGCGATCGTCACTTCGGCCGTGCCGTTCGTGCTGCCGGAGCAATCGATGAGAATGTTCGCCGTCGCCGGGCCTTTGGGATCGTGGTTCGATTCGATATCGCAGGTGCCGATATGGACGTTGCGGACGTCGCCGCCGCGGAAGACGATGCCGCCGGCTTTGCAGTAGCTGATATGCGAACCGACGATGTTCGACTGATGAAGCGAGAGATTGTCGTAGAAAATGCCGATGCCGCGATTGTCGTAGATGTGGCAGTCGCTGATGAGCACGTTTCGATTGCGATTGACGAGATGGATGCCGTGCCGGCACTGGCGAATCAGGCAGCGCGTGATGGTGAATTGCATCGTGCCGTCGACTTCGACGGCGTCGGCCTCGGGATGCGTGCCGGTCAACTCGAGCCCGTCGACCATCGGCATTCTTTGGTGACGCCAGACTTTCGACTCAAAGTCGTTGGGATCGGCGGTTCCCTTCGTGTGCGAGCCGACGAAGCGCAAGGCCGGTCCGGGGCCGGTCATCACGATGCGCGCGGTGCCGTGCCCCTCGAAGCTTGTGAATCCGGTCTTATCGAGATCGACGACGATGGTCCGCGAGATCAGATAGTCGCCCCGGGCAAAGTCGAGCGTGCCCTCGCCGTCTTGTAGAGCATGTTCGATTGCGGCGGTGTCGTCGGTTTTCCCGTCGCCCGCGGCGCCGAAAGTGTGAACGTCGGTCATGGTAGGCGTCTCGATGAAAAGTCTGAGGCGAACCGGGAGCGTAAGCGTCCGGAGTCTTGAGATTCGCGGACTCCGGTCGCTCACGCTCCCGGCTCGCTATGAACGTTTACGCCAACTCCGAAACTTCGAACGTAAATTCCACTTCCACCGGTGCGTTCAGCGGCAGGGCATTTACACCGACGGCGGCCCTTGCGTGCCGGCCCGCTTCGCCGAGGACGTCGACCAAGAGTTGGCTCGCGCCGTTGGCGACTTGCGGTTGCTCCGCGTAGCCGTCGTCGCTTTGAACGAACACGCCGACGCGGACGACCTTCACGAGATTCGACCAATTGCCGTCGAGTTCGGCTTTGAGAATCGCCAAGCCGTTGAGCACGCATTGCCGCGCGCATTCTTGGGCTTGTTCCAGATCGACGACCGACGGCACCCGCCCGGTCGCTAGAAGTTTGCCGGCGGCAAACGGCAACTGGCCGCTGACGACGACGAGATTGCCGGTGCGGACGCAAGGAATGTAGGCTGCCACCGGCTTAGGCGGCGTGGGCAACGTCAGGCCGAGGTTGGCGAGCTTGGCTTCGACGGGCATAAGAGGGGTCCTGTTGTTTCCTAGTTTTCCAACAATGTATCGATATCGAAGTCGCGCGACTCTAAGTGAGCTTCTTTGGCAAGTTTTTCGAGTCGAGTCCACAAGTGGGGAGAGTTTTCGCGAGCTCGACGATGTTCAACGTATGGCTCTACAATATTCCAACACCGGCTGATCGACTTACCCCAAGTTTCTTTGACAGCATTTCGATCAACCATGTCGAGCTCCGTGAGCAGGCCAGCAAAATCGTAAGTGTGACACACTCGCTCGATCTGTTCAAAAAATGGTGAGGCTGCATTGAGAGAAATGGGGGCCGGCATGGAAAGCACGTCATGGCGAGCACGCCGAGTCTTGTCGTCTTGTAGGACGCTCCAAAGCGTATGGTATCCATGACTATGTGTTTGCTTACGGGCCGCATCCAAATGGAAACGTTGAGACGCTTCATTAGCTCGCTGTGTTTCTGCCCATTGAGTGCGTTCAGCAATAAAGGCGTTTACTGCAACTACAACGGCAATTACCGTTGCAATATGCCCCATGATCTGAATGTAGGCATCGATACAGTCACCTAGAAGGGCGCGCAACAAGAATGATGTCAGCGCCACGCCGCAGCCTGCTGAAACTATCATTTTTGTGCTGATACACTTCACCTGAGCGATCCGTTTGGTATCGAGAAGTTGAAATATTCTACCGCCGGCCGGCCTGCGAGCACGAGCTTCACGTCGCGGCAAACGGCGTCGATGACCCGTTCTTGCGCTTCGTGCGTAAAGGCGCCCAGGTGCGGCAAGAGAATCACGTTCGGGAGCGTGTCGAACGGGGTGGGGCCGGGGGGTTCTTGGCGGCGCACATCAAGCCCAGCCCCGGCAATCTGCCGGGCCTCGAGCGCCGCGAGCAGGGCCGATTCGTCGATGACTTCGCCGCGCGAAGTATTGACGAGCAACGCCGACGGTTTCATTCGGGCCAATTGAGCCGCACCGATCAAGTTGTTCGTTTCCGGCATCAGCGGCACGTGCAGCGTGACGACGTCGGACGCCGTCAGCAGATCGTCGAGCGTTAGCAGACAGGCGTCGAAGCGAAGCAGAGCTGGGGAGTCGGGCCGAAGGAACGGGTCGGCCATGACGATGTCCATGCCGAAAGCGCGGGCGCGCTCCGCCACGAGTTGACCGATCCGCCCGAAGCCGACGATCCCGAGCGTACGGCCGGCAAGCTCGGTGCCCATATAGCGAACCCGATCCCAGCCGCCGGATACGACATGCGCGTGAGCGGCCGGAATATTCCGGGCCAGTGCGAGCATCAACCCCATGGCGAGTTCGGCGGCGCTTACGGCATTCGCCGCCGGCGTATAGCTGACGACGATGCCCGCCGCCGAAGCCGCGGCCACGTCGATGTTGTCGACCCCGACGCCCGCCCGAGCGATGATCTTGAGCTGCGGCGCGGCGGCAATCACGTCGGCCGTGACTTTCGTTTGATTCCGCACGACGAGAGCCTGCGCGTGCGCTAGTGCGGCTTTGAGTTCGTCGGGGGAGTGCCAGAGGTGTGGGCTGTAAAAGACGTCGTGCTCATGGCGGAGCCGGTCCATGGTGTGCCCGGAGACGTTTTCGCTGACGACGATGTCGCTCATCGTGCAAGTTCCCCGTAGTTCACCGGCTTCGTGCAATCGAGCGTGGCGTCGGCTCGCGGGAGTTCGTATTTCAGGCCGCTCGCGCAGTTAAAAAGGACGCACGACTCGCTTGGCTTGATCCGGCCTGAGGTGACTTCTTGTTTGTAGGCCGCGTAGGTTGCGGCGCCTTCAGGGCACATGAGGAAGCCTTCGCGCTGGGCGACTTCGGTGCGAGCTGCAAGGATGGCATCGTCGTCAACGGCCACGGCGAAGCCATTGCTCTCGCGCACGGCGCGGAGCATCAGGAAGTCGCCCACCGCGACCGGCACGCGAATGCCCGAGGCGACCGTGTGTGCGTTGGGAAACAGCTCGGCGAACTCGGCTCCTTGTTCATACGCGCGGACGATCGGCGCGCAGCCGGTCGCTTGCACAGCGACCATACGCGGCAGCTTGCCGGTGAGCCAGCCCATCGCTTGCAACTCCGCGAACGCCTTCCACATGCCGATGAGTCCGGTACCGCCCCCCGTCGGGTAAAGAATGACGTCGGGCACGTTCCAGTCGAACTGCTCGGCCAGCTCCAGGCCCATCGTCTTCTTGCCTTCGATGCGATACGGCTCTTTGAGCGTGGAGAAGTCGAACCAGTTCATCGCTTCTTTGCCCTGACCGACGATACGGCCGCAATCGTTGATAAGGCCGTTCACGCGCCAGACCTTGGCGCCTTGCGCGGCGATCTCACGGACATTCACCTCGGGCGTATCGGCGGGGCAGAAGACGAACACTTCCATGCCCGCCCGTTTACCGTAGGCGGCGAGCGCCGCGCCCGCGTTGCCGTTTGTGGGAATGGCCACCCGTGTGACGCCGAGTTCCTTTGCCATGCTTACGGCGACGCAGAGCCCACGGGCCTTGAACGATCCGGTCGGGAGCCGTCCTTCGTCTTTGATGAAGACCTCGCCGGCTCCGGTTTGGAGCCGGCTGCACGGGATGAGCGGCGTGAGCACTTCGCCCAGGCTGACGATGTTCTCCGTCTTGCGTACGGGAAGGAATTCGCGATAGCGCCAAAAATCGGCGGGTCGCAGCTTCAGATCTTCTTTCGATACGGAGCGGGCAAGGCCCTGGAGATCGTATTTCACCAGCAACGGCCGGCCCGCTTGCGAAAGGCCGTGCAACCGGTCGGCATCGTAGCGATCCCCCTTGAGGCCGCATTCAAGATGCGTGACAAACGTCGGACGATCGGTTGTGAGATTGGAGAGATGGTGCATCAGTATGAGAACAATTTGTGCTAGACTATCGTACTTAGTCCGCTCGTCCACGAGCGGGACTTCGCCCAATGGGGTCCATCGAGTTATGCTTCCGGCAACGGCTGATTCTTCGTTTCCGGCAAAAATGCGATGACGACGAGCCCAAGCAGGTAGGTAGAGGAGAGAACCGTTAGTGCCATCGGGAGCGAAACTTCTTTTTTGATAAAGCCGGCGATCGGCAAGATGACTGCTGCAACGAGTCGGCCGCCGTTGAAGCAAACGCTGGCGCCAAGGGCACGCAATTGGACGGGAAATAGTTCAGGAAAATACACTGCATAACCGGCATGCATTCCAAACGTGAATGCGCCATAGAACGGCAGAAGAAACAAGAGCTGATTGTAGGTTTGCGGCGCAAAACAAGTCAGCGGTACGACGATCAAGGCCGCGAGATGCGCGACAATGAAGGCGCGACGACGCCCAAGGCATTGGCAGAGCGGGCCGAAGGCAATGAGCCCGATACCGCCTCCCGTAGCTTGCACGATGCTGTAAGCAAACTTGCCGCGAGTGCTCGCAACTTCGGGCGAGTATCCGTCGCGCAGCGCCATCGCTTGCGCGATGTTTTGACCCGCGACGGTGACGGCCCAGAACGTGGCGAGGCCGACCGCCGCCAGCAAGATTCCGGCGATCGCACGGCCGCGCCAACGCACGTCGCCGAAGAGGTTGCCTAGGCTTCCTTTTCGTACGCCGGCCTTCGACGCGACGTCGACTTTGACGAGCGCCTCGGGCTCATGAATGCTCGCTCGGACCCACAAGATCAGAAGTGCGGGCAGCACGCCGACTAAGTAGGCATATCGCCATTGAGAGCCTACGAGAATCGCAACGACGCCGGCGAGCCAGGTGCCGAGGGTACTGCTGCCGTGAAAGATGCTCGATGCCTGCGCACGGGCATGCACCGGAAACACTTCCGAAACCATTGCCGCCGCGACGGCCCATTCTCCGCCGATGCCCATGGAGACGAGGAACCGCAAGACACCGGCTTGCCAAACGTCTTGCGCGAAATAGGTCAGGCCGGAAAAGATCGAGTACATCAAGATGGTGACGATCATCGTCGGCTTGCGTCCCCAACGGTCGCCGAGCATGCCGAAGAGCAAGCCGCCGACCATACCGCCGGCGAGAAAGATGCCGAGGAACGCGTCGCCGAGGATCTTCGTTAGTTCCTCTTTGCGCTGCGGCGAGTCGGCGACGATGAGCTCATGGAGCATGTCGTCGCGCGTGGTGTTGTACACCTGCCCTTCGTAAACGTCGAAGATCCAGCCCGCCGAGGCGATGATGAGCACGAGCCATTGGTAGCGAGAAACTCCCTGATACCAGCGCGGCGCGGGCGTAGGCGGCGATGCGTGAACCATAAGCGGGCAAGTGCGGGGCGTGCGGAGGGCGAGGAAGTCCGGAGCATAACCGTTGCGTTCGCGCTTGCAAGCCGCGAAGTGTCGCTGTTGCCGCGGTACCGAGTTGCGAGCGCTCGGGCGCGTGCCTAAAGTAGGCTATTCCCACCTCGTCGGAGAGCCCGCCTTATGTCGCTTGCCTCGTGTCGCATTCTCGCCTGCGTGCTGTTGCTGGTTTCCATGTCGGCTGTTGCGTCGGCTGCGCACGGCCCTAAACCGCGGCTCGTCGTGGTCGTGAGCATCGATCAGTTTCCGGCCGAGTATCTCACGCGGATGCGCAAGGGGTTCGTCGGCGGCGGATTCTTCCGCACGGTCACGGAGCGCGGCGCGACGTTTACCGAGTGCCACCATTCGCACGCTTTTACGATCACGGGCCCCGGCCATAGCGTGCTTTGTTCCGGGGCCTCGCCCGGCACCACGGGCATCATCGACAACGATTGGTTCGATCGCACGACCGGCAAGACAATGTACTGCGTCGCTGACCCGACGGTGCGGATCGTCGGCGCGCCGGGGGACAAGGCGATGTCGCCGAAGAATCTGGAAGTCGGCACGCTCGGCGACCAAATGAAGCTCGCGACGAACGGTCGGAGCAAGGTGGTCGGCGTGGCACTGAAAGATCGGGCCGGCATCCTCATGGCCGGCCACATGGCCGATGCGGCATATTGGTTCGACGCCGACTCCAAGAATTGGGTGACCAGCACATATTACCGTCCGGCACTGCCCGATTACATGCGCGCCTTCAACGAGACGGGCCGCGCCGCCGCGTATGCCGGCAAAGAATGGAACTTGGTACTCGACGAGCGCTACTACGATCTTTACTACCCGGACAATTCGCCGTTTGAAACGAACGTTCCGGGGATCGGACGATCGTTTCCGCGCACGCTGCCGAAAGCCGAATCGAAGGAATATTGGAAGGCGATGACGACGACGCCGTACGGGACGGAGATGACGCTCGTCGTAGCGGGCATGATCGTCGACGAGGAGCACCTCGGTCAAGATGACGATACGGATCTGCTCTGCATCAACCTGTCGAGCAATGACTACATCGGCCACGCATTCGGGCCCTACAGCCTGGAAGTGCAGGACATGACGTATCGTACGGACCGGATGTTGACCGTATTCACGCAGTTCCTCGACCAGGCGGTAGGGGCGGGGCGTTGGACGTTGGCACTTTCGTCCGACCACGGTGTGGCACCGGTGCCGGAGCATGCCGTTGCGATGCGGTTGCCCGCGCGGCGCGTCCCGTCGGAGCATTTTGAAGCGCTGAAGAAGTCGATGGAAGAGACGCTCGTGAAACACTTCGGCTCGCCCGGCGGCGAGAAGAAGAAGTACATTCGGCATCTCGACAGCAACATGGCGTACCTCGACGCCGATTTGCCGCAGCTCGCCGGAGCGCATTTCGTCGAAGCGCAGAACTTGGTGCGCGACGCGCTCCTGAAAGATGATGCGATCTATTGCGCCTTCACGCGTGACGAACTTACCGACGGCGGGAATGAAACGGAGCTTTTCGTGCGCACACGGCTCTCGTTCAACCAACGTCGCAGCGGCGACGTGCTGTTCTGCATGAAGCCGTATCACATTGCCGGCGAATCCACGGCGACCCACGGCAGCCCCTGGACCTACGACACGCACGTGCCGCTTTTGTGGCTCGGAGCGGGCATTCGGCCGGGCTCGTACGAACGAACGGTGTCGCCGGCCCACCTGGGGCCGACCATGGCGAAGTTGCTGGGCGTGGAAGCGCCGAGCGGAGCGACGGTCGAAGCCCTTGGGGAAGTGCTGGATCGCTAGAAGCGGCCGTTGACCAATAGAAAGAGCCGCCGGGAATTCGATCCCGGCGGCTCTTCGTCATTCGCTTAATTTGCAATGCGTACTAGTACTACTCGGGCTTCTTGGCGCCCGGCTTTTTGCCTTCGCCCGGCTTGCCGCCGCCGGCGCGCATCTTGTCGAAGGCTTCCTTTGCGGCGGCCTTTTCGCCGTCGTCTAGTTTGCCGTCGCCGTTCTTGTCGAACTTCTTGATCATGGCTTCGCGGCCCGGGCCCCCTTCACCCGGCTTGCCGCCCGGAGCGCCTGCGCCGCCGCGCATTTTCTGGAACGATTCGCGGGCGGCGGTCTTCTCGCCGTCGTCGAGCTTACCGTCGCCGTTCTTATCGAACTTCTTCATGATCTCTTTCATTTGCTCGGGGCTCGGACGTCCCCCTTCACCGGGCTTTCCGCCGGGTGCGCCGCCGCCGGGCTTCCGATCCCCCATGGCTTCGCGAGCCGCCTTCATTTCGTCCGGGCCGAGTTTGCCGTCGCCGTCCTTGTCGAACTTCTTGATCGCGGCTTCACGGCCGGGTCCGCCCGGGCCGCCCGGCTTCTTCTCACCGTCGCCCGGCGCGGCAACAGCATACGAGGCGAGGCCCAGAGTGACGGCGAAAGCGGCGAGCGTGCGAAAACAACCTAGCGACATAATCGATACCTCTGTTGGAAATACACTGTTCGGATTGTGCGGTGCAGGCCGATGGAGCGGGGGTCGGTTCCGCCTTCGACTGCAAGAATCATGAACTATTAGATGGAACCCCGGCAGTGGGCGGGGGTTTCGCCAAATTTCGTGTGCCGCCGCCGAATGCAGCTTCGTCTAGGGCTCGGATATAACGCGAACCGAGGCCGCGCCACGGTCCGGCCGTGAACACGCCGCCTCCGTCGCACTACTTGCCGGCTTGAGGGTTCGTCGCGTCAGCGGGCGTCGGGAAGTTGCGAGTCTCGGCGGCCGTATCGGCATTCCAAATTCGCAGCACGCCGTCGTGTCCGCCGGCAACGATGGTCTTGCCGTCGGTGCTCACGGCGCAGCCGTATACGAAATCCGTCGCGCCGGGATAGGTCTTCGTGGTGCTGCCGTTGTCGCCGCTGACAAGCCGCACCGATTTATCGCCCGAAGTTGCGACGACGTTGGTGCCCGTGCCGGCAAACGCCAGCGACGTGACTTCTTTGGTGAAGCCGGTGACGGTTCGCTTTTGCTCGCCCGTGGCGACGTCCCAAAGCTTCAGCACGGAGTCTGCTCCGGCGCTGGCAAGGATGCGTCCGTCGGCCGACCACGCGGCGGCCAGCACGTGATGCGTGTGCCCTTCATAGCCGCGGACGAATTTGCCGTCGGCCGTCTGAAACGTTTTCAGGAACTTATCGGCGCCGCACGACGCGATGAGCTTGCCGTCGGGCGAGAAGCGCACGCCGAGTACGACGTCGCTATGAGCGTCAGGCACCTCACGCACCAGCGTGCCGTCGGCAGGGTTCCAAATCTTCAGTTCACCGCTGCGGGAAGGTTCGCCGCCGCCGGAAGCCAACAGCTTACCGTCGGGGCTGAAGTCGAGGGACGTAACCCGATCGACGAGCGTTTGGCTTGCAGGATCTCCGATTGTGCGTTGGAGCGTCCATTCGACGTCGAGCGGCCGCGCGGTGACCGCGCCATCGGCCGAAGCTGCCACGAGCTTGCCGCCGGAAAACGCCACCGCCGCAATCGCGCCGGATTGACCCGCATAGGTTTCGATCGGCGCGCCGTTGTCGCTCGAATACGTTTGCACGAGCTTGTCGTCGCCGCCCACGGCGATCGTCAGACCGTCGGTCGAGAACGCGACGGCGCGGAGCACGGCCTGAGCATCGCCGGCTTGCTTCTGCACCGCGGCAAGTCGACCTTCCAGATCCTTTTGCGCCGTTTCGGCGGCCTTCAAACGCGATTGAGCGATCGGGACGGCGGCGGCCGACTTCTTCGCGGCGGCTTGAGCCGACGTGATGGCCCGGACCGCCGACTGTGCGGCGCTTGCCGCTTCCTTCTGGGCCTTCTCGGCGTCTTCCGTCGGCTTGGCCAGCTTCTGTACGGCGGCGGTTGCCGGGCCGACCTTTTGGGCCGCCGCAGTCGCCGCTTGATTGGCGATCGTCGCTGCCTCGCGAAGCTTCTTCGTTTTCGCGGCGGCATCCGCTACGGCTTTTTCCGCGGCGGTCTTGGCGTCGGCTAACGCTTTATTCTTCGCATCTTTTGCGGCGGCGGCCTTGGCGTCGGCAAGGGCCTTGGTCGGCGCGGCCTCCGCAGCGACGGCATCGGCGACGGCCTTATCTGCGGCCGCCTTGGCTTCGTCGGCTTTGGTCTTCGCAGCCGTCACGGTCCCGACTTCCGCGTCGGCCTTTTGCTTTTCGGCGACGGCCTTCGTTGCGGCGTCGGTCTTTTCTTTCAGCGTCTTGTCGGCGGCCGTCTTGGCTTCCTCCGCTTTCTTCACGCCGTCGGCCTCCGCTTTCGCCGTCTTCTCCGCTTCGGCAACTGCGGCCTTCTCGAACGTAACGTCGCTCTTCGCAAGCCCGAGCGTGCGCTCAATTGCCGCGACATCGCGTGCCTTACGGATATCTCCCTTTTGCTCGGCAAGTTGTTTACCGTCGGCCGTGTTCCAAATCCGCAGAGATTTGTCGGGGCCGACGGCGGCGATACGTTGTCCGTCGGCGCGTACGGCGAGCGCAGTAACTTCGCCCCCGGTACGCTGCATGGCCCGCAGTTGTTTGCCGTCAGCCGTGTTCCACACGACGATGTTGCCCTGTTCGTCCCCCGAGACAACCTCGGCCGGAGCGCTCGGCACGCCGGCAATCGCGGTGATGCGTTTGCCCGGCGCGGCCCAGTCGCGAACGGCGGCGAGCTTAGCGTCGCCTACCTTGAAGCTGAAGAGGCGGAGTTTGTTATCGGCTCCGCCGGCGACGAGTTGCGAGCCGTCGCCGACAACTGCCAGCGCAGCAAGTTCGACGGGAGCATCAGCTTGAGCGAGTTGCTTGCCGTCGGCGGTGCTCCAAACGCGAACCGTTTTGTCGGCGGAAACGCTCGTCAGTCGAGCGCCGTCGGCCGCAAACGCCACGGCTCGCACCGCCCCTTTGTGGCCGGCGAGTTTCGCGCCCGGTTTGTTCTCGACGTTGTTCCAGAGTTGCACGTCGTTGCCGACGGCGGCGGCGGCGAGTCGTCCATCGGCGGAGATCGCGAGCGCTTGCGGCGCGCCGACGAGTTTGCCGCCAAAGAAGGGGTGCGGTGCGGCGTCGGCTCGTTTCCAAAGTTTAATTGTGCGGAAGCCGCCGGAGGCGAGCGTGCGCCCGTCGGGGCTGAAAGCGAGCGACTGGATGAGGTCGAGATCGGCGACCCCCGGCTTCGTGTAGAGGCCCGATTTCAAGAGCGACGGATCCGTCAGTCGGCCGAGCAGGCGACCGGTCGGCAAATGGTAGATGAAGATCTGATTGGCGCGACCGCAGGCGGCGAACTGACCGTCGGGGGAGAGGGCCACGGTGAAGATGGGTTGCACGCCGGCAGGCAGCGGTTGCCACTCGATCGCCGCGGCGAGGGCGGCGTCCCCCGTCGCCCCTTGATCGATCCACAGCTTGAGCAGGCCGAGTTCTTGGGATGTGAGACGCTTCGCGCCGACCTTGTTGTCGGCCGGCGGCATTTGTTCATCGTCGGCCGCGGCGGCCCGCGTCACGAGCAAGCTCTCCGCACCTTTGCCTTTCTCGGCGGCCGGACCGGAATCGCCTCCCTTGAGAATCGACGCCGGGCCTTCCAGCACCAAGCTCCCTTCCTTTTTGGAAGCGTTATGGCAAGCCGTGCAATTCTTCTTGAGAATCGGCAGCACTTCCTTTTGAAAGTCGACCGGCCCATCGTGTTTCACTTCGGCGACCGGCGTCGGCTCGGCGGCTCGGGCAGCGTCGCCCATGGCGAGAATCGCGCATGCGCTCAAGCAAGCAACAAGGCACAGGCGACGATACGTTGCGACATACGACATGCGACCGACTCCGGCGAGGAAACGTCTTAGGTGATTCAGGCAGGCAGCGAGATTTATCTACTTCTTGGTTTCCGTCTTCACGGCGGCAGGCGACTTCGCATCCGCGGTCTTGGCAGGAACCGCTTTGGGATCGGCTTTCGGCGGCGCATCTAAGATGCGCAATACGACGTGCGTGGACGTCAGCGGATAGTTGTTAATTGCCTTCGGAGCGACCGCTTTTTGCTTGGCGTCGGACACCGCGGCGGCGGCCTTAAGCTCCGCGGCGGCCGCCTTTTGCTTGGCATCGGCTTCGACAACGCGCTTGTCGGCCTCGGCCTTGGCTTCCTTGGCGGCGGCCGCGGCCGCCTTCTTGGCGTCGGCTACGGCCACCGTCAGCGCGGCGACGCTCTTTTCCATCTCTTGCTTGGTTTTCACGGCCGCGTCGGTGCCCGACTTGTCGCGCACGTAATTGATCTTGGTTTGCGCATTCAGATAAATGCCGAATTCCCCTTGGGGAGCATTGGCCGCGACATCCACGACCAGCTTCCCCTCTTTCGCCCCCGGTGCGATCACGAGGTTGGCGGCTTTCACGTTCGCCGGCAGGCCGACCGCGTTGAGCGTGAGCGGCTCTTTGAAGTCGCCACGCCGCGTCACTCGTACCGGAATCTCGATCTTCGTTCCTTTGGTGACGTCGAAAGCTTTGCCTTCGCCGGCAAGCACCGTCGTCGGCACCTGTTCGGCTGCGGAAACGCACAGCATCAGCTCTTGCGCCAAGCGGGCATCGGCGGGCTTCTTTTGAGCATTGCCCGCGGCGGTGATGGCCGGCGTGCGGGCCGGATGAACGACTTCTTTCCCGTCGATTGTGGCACGGCCGGTAATGCGAATCGGACCGCTCCACGCCGGGGCGTTATCGTCGGCGGTGATCGCCAGCGGCGCGAAGTCTTGCCCGGGGGGCACCACGGATTCCGCTGCAGTAACGCCGGCGGGCAGCCCTTCGCAGCGAATATGAATTGCTCCCGTGAAGCCGTCGCGCCGCGCGGCGAGAACGTAGAACATGGCAACCCCGCCGCCGCGCAGAGCCAGGCCGCCCGGCTTGTGTTCACGTGCGTCGTTGTCGGCTTTCACGCCGGCCTGCGTGTTCAAGCAAACCGCGAGTCGGTAATCGGGACGCGGCCTGCGCAGAATCAAACGATAGATCAGCCGCGGATCGCCGCGGGTGTCGCCGTAGAGGTCACGGACGACGATGCGATACTTCCCGTCGGCCGGAGCCGTGAACGTATAGCCGGGATCATTCGTGGCGGAGTCGAGCATCAGTCCGCCGATGTTCTTCGATTCGTCGTCGAGTTCCTTCAGGTCGCCCCACGCGAGCTTGCCGTCGGCCGATGGCGTTCCCTGTTGCACCAGCACCACCGGGTCGGCCTTGAAGCCCATCCGCTGGGAAATAACTTCGATCGCCAAGGCGTCTCCTTTTTTGGCGTCGAACGCGAAGGCATCCAGGTCGCCCCGTTTAAGGAACTGCCCGACGATCTCACACGGTACGGTGACGGCCTGATTCTGCTCGCCGCCGTCGTTCGGCTCTTGCTCCGGAACCACCGTTTCGGTTGCGTAACCGAGCAACACGCCGTTAGTGCGGCCCGCCGAACTCTTGAGGCGGTATTCGCGGCCGTCGATAAACATTTCCGAGGCCGTGGTGAGAGTCGGCGTCGCGCGACGATCCGTCGCTTCGTCGGCCGGCACGTCGAGTTCGACGTCGAGTCGCTCGAGCGGTCGCCCTTGTACTTCGACTCCTGGCGCCGGTTTACCTCCCGGCAAGTTGCGGCCGTACACCGCGAGCTTATTCTTCATGCCGGCTTTCACCGACGGCGGAAAGACAAAGTCGATGTACGGACCGACGTGAACGGCCATGCGATAGCAGTAGTCGGGCCCGCCGCCGTAGGTGAAGTCGTAGAGCCGCACGAGATAGTCGCCGTCGGCGGGAATCGCCAGATCGATGAGTGGGTCGCGACGATTGACGTCGCGGCTGCGGGCCAGTTCGCGCAACTGGGCGTCGTGCACGACAAGCGTGCCGTCGAGTTTGCCGTCGATCCGTTGGCCGGCGACGTCGATGAGCACGCGCTGCCCCTTCTTCGCCGTGAAGCGATACCAGTCGGAAGCATTGGCGGAGGTCGTGCCGTCGACGACCGAACCGAGCTCGACGACGACGGCCTTGTCGGGCGATTGGTTGCCGGCGGGCTTAGGGAGTTGCTTCCATTGGTCGACCGCAAAGGCGCGAGGATTCGAAATGCCGAACGTGCCGACGGCGCGAACGTCGTAGACCCCGGGGGGAACGTCGGGGCCGATCGTTACGGCGAACTTGTTGGTCACCGGAAGATTGCGTCCGGCGAGGGCGGCCGAGGGTTGCTGCACCTGCACGGCTTGAATGCCGGGATGCGAGAAAAGGAGCCGATCGACGCCGTCGCCGTCGGTGATGCCGGTCAGCGTCACATCCAGCGTCGTGCCGACTTGTCCGCCGCAAGGGCTGAGTGCGGAAAGCGTGACGACCGGAAGTTGCGCGAGACTCGACGAACTCCAGCCGAGGCAGAACGCGAGCGCCAAAAGTACGCGATGTCGCAACATGATGATTTCAACCGGCGGGATAGATCGAGGCGGGTGTGTAAGACGCGGGTTGCATCACACACGGCGTTGCGGGAACCCACTAGCTACTAGCGCCTAGTAACTAGCTACTCTCTCAGTGATTGAACAAAAACTCTTTCGTATTCAGCAGCGCCCAAAGAATGTCTTCGAAGGCTTGCTTGCGGTTCTTTTCGTCGGCCCGATTTACGTAGGCCTCGGCCGTCGCAAGTTCTTCGGCCGACGGGACGCGCGAAAAGGCGGTGAGATACAGGTTGCGAATCTTTTCCGGGAGCGGCTGCGCGGCGTCACCCGCGAGCAATGCGGCCCGAGAAGTGCCTGAGGAAAGCTTGCCTTGGATCTCTTGCGAGTTGAGCAAGTGCAGACTCTGGGCCAAGCTCGCATCGGTCGACCGTTCGCATTCGCACGCGCTGGCCCCTTCCGGCTTACCAAACACCGTGAGGAAGTAACTGTTGACGCCGTTGTCGGGAATTTGCACGGCCCGGGTGCCTGCCGGAAGCCCGGCAAAGCTCGTGTTGCTCGCCGCCACGACATCGAGCGCGTCGAGGAGCACCTCGGCGTTCAGACGCTTCGGATAGTAGCGCGAGAAGTTCTGCTTGTCCTTACCGTTGAACGGATTCGGCTCGGCGCTCAGTTGGTACGTGCGGCTCTTGCAGATCGTGCGGACGAGATCCTTCAAGTCGAACTTCGACTTGATGAAGTGCTGCGACAGGGCCTCGAGCAATTCCGGATTCGTGGCGGGATTGGTGACACGTAGATCGTCTTCGGGATCGACGATGCCGCGGCCGAGGAAGTGCTTCCAGTAGCGGTTCACCAAGGCAGGAGCGAAGAAGCGATTCGTCGGCTCCGCCATCCAGTCGGCGAGCGCTTGCCGCGGATCTCGCTCCGGCGCCAGCGCCAAGGCCGGGGCGCCGAGCGGCGTCGGCTTCAAGCTCTCGCCGGTCTTCGGATTGGTCGATGCCGCGGTGCCGCGCTTGTGGAACACGCGTTCCTCGTCCGTCGCCGTGCCGGGCTTGCGCCCGACCTGCGCGAAGAACGCCGCGAAGCCGTAGTAGTCGCGCTGGCTCCACGCTTCAAACGGATGGTGATGGCAGCGGGCGCACTGAATTCGGAGGCCGAGGAACAGTTGGGCCGTGTCTTCCACCTGCTGATCGACTTCTTTCACTTCGCGATACCAAGCGACCGGCGGGTTGTCGCTCATTTCGCCGGAGGCGCCGAGGACCTCACGCACGAATTGATCGTACGGCTTGTTCTCGTAAAGGCTCTCGCGAATCCAGGCGTGGAAGCCGTAGGTCCCGCGCATGTATGTCGGCGATTTGCGACGGTTGCGGAGGATTGCGCCCCACTTATTCGCGAAATAGTCGGCGTAGTCGGCGCCGTCGACCAAGCGATCGACGAGGCGATCGCGCTTCGTCGGGTCTTTGTCAGCTAGGAAGTTGCGGGTTTCTTCGAGCGTCGGTAGACGACCGGCGATGTCGAGCGAGGCGCGACGGATAAACGTTGAGTCGTCGCAGACGGCCGACGGCGGCATGCCGAGACGTTGCAACTTGTCGAACACGAGATCATCGATGAAGTTGGCCGACGGCGGGAGCTTGTCGACCTTCTGGCCGAGCGGCACCGTGGAACGGAACACGCCTACCAGCCCTTGGAATCGGGTCATGATCGCGGCGTCGCCGGCGAGGTCGGTCGTCTTCACGAGGCCGGTGCGACTCACATCGGCCATATCGGCGGCGTTGGAATCGAACTGCGCCATGCGCGTGACGTCGGCGGTCGAGCCGTCGCTGTAGTACGCGGTAACGACAAGCTGTTGCTCGCCGCCGGGGGCCAAAGTGCGGCGCTGCGGGGTAACTTCGATCCGCGTGACGACCGGATCCTTTGTGCTGCCGTACGGCATCCCTTGCTTAATCCAGCGACGCAGCAGGCGATATTCGAGCGATTCCGGCTCCATGCGCGCCCCGCCCCCGTGCGGCACCGCGTTCACGGCCTTCGTCAGGAGCAAACTGGTATCGGGCGCGGCGGGCGAAAGCCGGCGACCGCGTCCTTCCTTCACCAAGTGTTCGAAGTCTTCGGAGGGCTCGAAGCCGAGCAGCGAGAGTTTAAAGCCGTTTTGACCGCCCGACTTTCCGTGGCAACCGCCGCCGTTGCAGCCGAACTTCGTGAACATCGGCGTGATCTGGTTCGGGAAGTTCACCGGCGGGGCGTTTTGAAACTGCTCGACCGTCATCAAGAGAGTCGCCGTTTTGCCGCCGGCTTCGGTCGCCGTAATCGTTGCTTTGCCGTCGGCCAACGGAACGACGAGCCCGGTGCCGTCGATCGAGACGATGCCGGCCGGAGCCGCCGCAAACTTCACGACGCGCGTGAGGTCGCGCTCTTGGCCGCCGGCGTATTGCGCGGTGACGATGATTTGCGATTGTGCGTCTTGTCCGCGTAGCGGTGCCGGCGTTCCCGCGGCGCCTGCGGCCGAAAGCGAGAGCGTGGTGACCGGACCGAGGTTTTCTCCGGTCGGCGGCAACGTTGGCGAGGCTTGCGATGGCGCGTTGGCTTCCGCCTGCGCGCAGCACCACGCTAGGGAAATCACCAGACAAACGATGAAGCGCAACGTACGGCAAGCCGAGCAGGCGGGGCGGCTCATGCGGGATCCTCCCTAAGTTGTCGCGGCCGGGGGACGGCCTCAGGCGGGAGCCACGCGCAAGTGGCGCAGCTTCATAAGATTATGATCCGGCGCAACCAAAAAATCAACAGATTCGCATGGGTTGCTCGCGGCCGCCCGAGGCGCTTGATTTCGCACATCTAGCTACGGCGAAGTGTCGAACCGCGGCGAATGCCGGCTAGGTGCGGAGAAAGCTGAACTCGAGCCCGCGGTCGGACAGGTGAAAGATGCGATATCCGCGGGCACGCAACGCTGCGACGGCCCGTTCGGTCGCCGGGAGACCCACGCCGGGAAAGTGGTGATGAAACTCGATGAGCAACTGCTTTGGGGCGACCCCTGCAGCAAGGAAATCATCGAGCGCGACATATTCGCCTCCCTCGATATCGATCTTCAGAATGTCGATCTCCGGGTGACCGAAGCGGGCCTGAAGCGTCGCAAGACGGTTGACCGGCGCTTCGACAATTTCGCTCGTTGATTCGGCTGCCGATTCGACCGATGAATTCGCCTCTTGGGGCCGAAAGTTAAAGCGGCTTCCTCGGCTGGGAAGCGTGAAACGCAAGGTGCCGTCGTGGCCTGCTAGTCCCACGGCGTGAAACTGCAACTGCGGCGGCAGCGACTGCTTTGCCATCCAAGCGACGCTTGCCGGCGTCGGGTCGAAGGCCAGCACTTGAAGCCCGAACCGCTGAATGAGAGCGCATTCCCAAGCGAGGTTGTCGCCGACGCCGAATGAATAGACGACGCTCGCGGGCGAAAGTCCCGTCGTGCAGGCGGTCCACATGCCGGACCTTGCCCCCGCGGTCCAGGTCGGCGGAGAAATTTCGGGTCGAATGCCGCGCGACGTCAGTTTGCGGCGGCGGAGAAAATTCTTGATCGTACGCAGCATCAGAACGCGTTCTTCCTTGAGCGTGTTACTTCTTGTTCTGGAAAAGGCCTTGAATAAGGTTGACCGGATCAAAGCCCTCTTTCGGAACATCCGTGCGAAACGGCGAGGCTGGTAAGCCGTCGCGATTGTACAAATTGCAGACGGGGAAATCGGCCCAGCCGTAGCGCGCGGCGGTCGGTTTAGCGACCGCTTCCGCGCTGAGTACGATCGTATTATTGTCGATCGTCGCTTCCGCGGGAACAAACACGCCGTCGCTCCCGGCGATGGTAAACCCGAAAAGTTTTACGGCCTTGGTCGTGCTGGATGCCGGCTTCACCGTGCTCGGCTTCGTCGTCGCGCCGACGGTAATCGATACGGTAGGCGGTCCGGCTTGTAGGCCTTGCCCGACGTGATCGAATTCGAGAATCAACTGATTCTTAATCACCTTAAAGCTTCGATAGACGGGGCCGGAATACTCGATCTTTTCGTCATATGCCACGGCCCGCGCCGCGAGTGCCAATCGCCGGCCTACCGGTTCTTTTTCGTCGGGTTGCAACGAGCGCGCGTTGCCGCAATCCGTCGTGACGACCATCGCGGTTTGCGGAGTCGCTTGCCACGTGAGGAGTTGTGCTTCGCGCAGCGCGGCGAATTTGCTTTCGCTCGTGGAACTCGTCACCGGGCGAAACGGCGCGATCTGCACGAAGAGAAACGGTAGCTCCGGCTTGTTCCAGGCTCGCCGCCAATCACCGATGAGCGTCGTAAGCAGTCGCTGATACTCCTTAGCACGGTCGATGTTGTTTTCGCCCTGATAGAAAATGACGCCCCGTACGGCATATTGCGAAATCGGGGCGAGCATGCCGTTGTAAAGCGTGCCGGGCGTCTGAACGTCCTGGCGATCGGGCAGTACGTCGTCGACGATGCGCTTGAGCTCTGAGTCGGCCGCGATAGATTCCCGATCGGTCCAAGCTTCGGCGTTCGACATGAACTGGCTGCAATTGATGAGTCCGACCGGCACCTTACGCTGCGTCTGGATATCGCGACCAAAGTAATAGCCGACGGCGGAGAAGTTGGCGATCGTGGCGGCGTTCGCAGCCGACCAGTTCGGTGTGTTGTCCCACTTCGGCTCGTTCGACGCTTTGCGTTCGACGGTAAAGAAGTGCAGCGACCGATTGGAAGGGGAGATGAGCGCCCCGGTGTAGCCTTTCGAGTTGAACACGTTCCATTGCATGTTGGCCTGACCGGCGCAGACCCAAACTTCGCCGACGTAGATCTCGGGTACGGTTAACGACGTCGCACCGCCAATGCGCAACTCGTACGGACCGCCGGCCTCGAGCGGCTCCAATTCGACGCGCCAGCGGCCGTCTTTCGCGACGGTCTCGGCTCGCCGATCTTGAATCGCTACGCTGATCCGCTCGCCATCTTCCGCCGTGCCGAATATCGGAACCGGCATCCCTTGCTGAAGCACGGCACTACGTGAAAACAAGCCGTCGAGCTGAACCTCGGCGCGCGCCGTGGCCGCGTTGCCGAAAAACAGGCCCAGGAAAGGAACAACGAACGGCACGACTCCGAAAATGCAACGGAGCGCCCCGGCTCGAGTCTGTCGGCCCTGCGAATCGCGGTCTCTCGGAACTTTCGAACCCTTCAACATCTTGTGGTCCTTCCACGAATTCATACGCCGACATGCTGCTTCGTCGACGTGACCCTCCATTTTGGCAACTGCGACGGGTGTTGCCAATGCAATTCGCCGGCAATTGCGGGCGGACGCATGCGCCGGCGTCGAATCCGGGCTACTTGCGGCCGAGCATCCTGTCGAGCGAATCGCCCGTCTGATAAACGAGCGCTTCCGGCCAATACTCATAAGGGTGGAAATACTCAAAAGTTACATAGCCGTCGTATTGATTCGTCTCGAGCGCCTCGAGGACGGCGGGCCAATTCGTCGTGCCGTCCAGAAGCGGCCGGAACGTTTCGAGCGAATAGTCCGTCCCCTTCTTCGTAAACTCCTTGAAATGCACGTTCTTGATGCGTCCGCCGAGTTGGGCGATCCAATGCTCGGGAAACTGAAACATCATGATGTTTCCCGTATCAAAGTGCACCCGCACGTGCTTGCTTTGAAACGAATCGACGAACGCGATCATTTCTCCCGGCGTCAGAAGATAGCCGTTGAAGAAGATGTTCTCGATGTTCAAGGAAACCCCGAGTTTCTCGGCACGCGGCAGCAACTTCCCGACGGCCTCGCGGGCCCGACGATCGCACACGTCGTTAGGGACCGGGTCATAATCGTCGCGCCAAGGTATGTGCACGGCGCCCGGCACGACAAGTAAGTTTTCGGTTTCGAGTTCATGAGCGCATTCCGCCATTAGGCCGGCGAGTTCCAGCGCTCGGGCGCGCTTCGCCTCGTCGTTCGACGTGAACGGATAGGGCCAAAAGAGGAACGAGCAAAGGCCGCTGACGGCGAGGCCGATCTCCGCGCAGAGTTTGCGAATCTGGGCGTAATGTGCGGCGTCGTGGCGCGGCGAAAGGTCATTGTCTAGATCGTAGTTGAGCTCGATGCCGTCGAAGCCTGCGTCCTTCGCGAGCCGCAAGCATTGCTCAAGCGACATTTTCTGCGAATAGGGAAAAGCCCACAGGTTGATTGATTTCTTGAATGGGTAGTGTTTGCTCCGGCCGACGGCAGGGTGCGCCGCAGCTTCGGGCACAGGCCCGTCGGATACGCCGCCGGCCTTTGCGAGGGGCGCGCCTCGTGCGGCGGCCGACATGCCGAAGGCTGCAACTCCCAATGCGCCGGATACCAGGCTGCGACGGGAGAACGAAGGTTCGTCGAAAGGTTGGTGGGGCGTCATTTAAGGATGTCCGAGAACGAAGTGCGGGATATTCGAGGAATCTGTCGGCCGGATCGTGGTGCAATCGTAGCGGTTATACCGCGCGAAATCCCGATGCGCGATCGTAATTGACGCGTAATTGCCTTGTTTTGGCGAACGTCCCGCGTGAACGAAATACCGGAAGCTAACTTTTTGAGCGGATGCCGACTCTGTGGGAGGACGCGCCTCTCCGCCGCAGTCGTTACTTCTGTTGTCGAATCCTCCGAACCATTGCAGGCGACCTTTGATACGGCGACTTCCCATTGCGCTACGGACGCTTTTCGGAGGCAAGCGGACCGCCTCGTCCCGCGCGAGTTCGAGTGCATCCCGTGTTGCGGTCTATTTGCCGCCGACGGTGTTGGTCGTGGGCATGATGCTTTCGATGGCCGCGACCGTATTAATTCATTTACGGGGATTCGACGCTTCGGTCATTGTGTTTGTCGGCGGGGCGGTGTCGAGCGTGGCGCTTGCCGCACTCATTTGGGTTGTTTGTCAGCGTCAAATTCGCGACGCGCTTCGTGCGGCGCAAGTCGTTGCGCAATACGAACGGGGTGAGGAGCGATGGGCCGAGGTGCGTCATCATGCGGAACGTGCTCTGGCCGATTTGTCATTGCATCGTTTCGCTCTCGACCAGCATGCGCTCGTTGCGGTGACCGATGCCGCCGGCGTCATCACTTATGTCAACGAGCGTTTTTGCGAGATCAGCGGATACACTAAGGACGAACTGATCGGGAAGACGCATAGCATCGTGAATTCCAAACACCACCCGAAGGCATTTTGGGCCGCGGTGTGGCGCACGATTTCCCGCGGCAAGGTGTGGCACGGCGAAGTTTGCAACCGGAGCAAGGCCGGCAACCTGTATTGGGTCGATACGACGATCACTCCGTTTTGCGATGCCGCCGGTCGCGTCACGCAATATGTTTCGATTCGCAACGACATTACGGCGCGTAAGGCTGCAGAGTCGAACGTTTTGGAAGCCCGAAGTCGTTTGGAATCGGTGCTGAACTCGGCGACCGAGGTTTCGATTATCGCCACCGACGCGAACGGCACGATCACCCACTTCAGTCGCGGTGCGGAAAAGATGCTCGGCTATCGTGCCGAGGAAGTCATCGGCATTTGCACGCCGCAATTCATTCACTTGGAAGAGGAGGTTCGCCGCCGCGGGGCCGAGCTGACGGATCAGTTGGGAGAAACGATCGAAGGCTTTGACGCCTTCGTGGCCCTCGCGCGCCGACAGCATACCGAACGGCGTGAATGGACCTACGTTCGCAAAGACGGCGGGCTGCTGACCGTCGAATTGGCCGTCACGAGCTTGGTCGGCGCCCAAGGGGAGATCGTCGGGTTTCTCGGCACGGCGATCGACATCACGGAGCGGAAGCGGGCCGACGCCGAATTGCGCCAGTATACCGCGGCGCTCGAAGACGCGCGGCTCAAGATGGAAGCCCAGGCCTGTCAGCTGGAGTTTCAAGCCGACGAACTGCGGCGAGCCCGCGAACTCGCCGAGGCCGCAAACCGCGCGAAGAGCGCCTTTCTGGCCAACATGAGCCATGAAATCCGTACGCCGCTCACGGCAGTGTTGGGCTATGCGGAAATTCTGCGCGGCGATGTCGACGCGCCCGATCCGTCGCTCGATCGCCGCGCCGTCACCGAAACCATCTGCAGCGCCGGGCGACATTTGCTCTCGCTGCTCGAAGACATCCTTGATCTTTCGAAGATCGAAGCCGACAAGATGACCACGGAGCGGATCGCCGTAGACCTGGTGGAAATCCTTCGCGACGTGGAGTGCATGTTGGGCGCTAAAGCCGCGGCTCGCGGCTTGCAGCTTCGGATCACGATTGCCGGAGGTTTGCCGCCGCGCATTGTGGGCGATCCGACGCGGCTCCGTCAGATCCTGATGAATCTTGCCGGCAATGCGCTGAAGTTTACGGAAACAGGCGGCGTGACGATTCACGTCGAGGCCGTCGACGGCGAGGCGGGACGTCGGTTGAAGATCGAAGTCACCGATACCGGCGCCGGCATGTCGGACGCCGAGGCCGCTCTCTTGTTCCGACCCTTTACGCAAGCCGACATCAGCGTTACCCGCAAGTTCGGCGGTACCGGCCTGGGGCTGACGATCTCCCGACGCCTGGCGCGGCTGATGAACGGCGATGTCCGGCTGGTCGCTACGGCGCCGGGCCGGGGAACGACGTTCGCCGTCGATCTTCCGCTCGAACCGGCGGTCGAACCGCAGCTTGAAAAGGTCGCCGACGTGCGAAAGATGATCGCCGCCCGAGTAACGCAGGCTCCCCAAACGAGCTTGAGCGGGCATATTCTGTTGGCCGAAGACGGTCCGGACAACCAGCGTTTGATCGCCTTCGTCTTGCGCAAAGCCGGCGCGGAGGTGACGATCGCAGGCAACGGGCAGGAAGCCTTGCAGGCCCTCGATGAGGCAATTGCGGCGGGGCGATCGTTCGATCTCATCCTTTCCGATTTGCAAATGCCGGTCCTCGACGGGCTGTCGTTGGTCACGCAGTTGCGAACACGCGGCTTCTCTCTTCCGGTGCTGGCGCTTACGGCCGACGTAATGCCCGAAGTGCGCGACCGCTGCTTGGCGGCGGGCTTCAACGACTTCTGCGTCAAGCCGATCGACCGGCCGCGCTTGATCGCCGTATGTGCACAATGGTTGGAAGCCGGTGCCGCGGCCGTCGGGGAGCGCTAGCCGTTGCGAGCGTTGCCGGCCGTTTGCTGGCGGTGCGCTTTGGAGAACGATATCATCCGAACGAAGCCGGCCGGCGGAGCCGGGCCGTCGATTCGCGAGATATCTATACAGGTACCGGCCGTGATCCCACGCATTGCGAGATCGCTTGGCAGCTTTCTGCTCGTCATCACCGCGTCCGCCGTGTGGACCGGCGACTGTCGGGCTGCAACGCCTCCGAACGTCCTTTTTGCCATCGCCGACGATTGGGGCTACGGTCACGCGAACGCCTACGGCGCGAAGTGGGTCAAGACGCCGGCCTTCGATCGTGTGGCCGCCGACGGTATTCTCTTTACTCGTGCGTACACGCCCAATGCGAAGTGCGCCCCTTCGCGTGCCTGCATTCTGACGGGCCGCAACTCGTGGCAACTCGAAGCCGCCGCGAACCACATCTGCTACTTCCCTGAGAAGTTTCGCGGCTGGCCGGAAGCCCTGGTCGACCATGGGTGGCACGTCGGTTACACGACGAAAGGCTGGGGACCGGGTGTCGCGAACGATGCCGAAGGCCGGCCCCGTCAAATGACCGGCAAACCGTACAACGCCCGCAAAGCCGAGCCGGTCACCACGGGCATTGCTCCCGCCGACTACGCCGGCAACTTCGACGACTTCCTCGAAGCCGCGCCGGCCGGCAAGCCTTGGTGCTTCTGGTACGGCAGTTTGGAGCCGCATAGAAACTACGAATTCGGGTCGGGAATCAAGCTCGGAAAGAAGCAGCCGTCTGATATCGACCACGTGCCCGAGTATTGGCCCGACAACGAAACCGTTCGCACCGACATGCTCGACTACGCGCTCGAAGTCCAACATTTCGACGCCCATCTCGGCCGGATGCTTGCCTCGCTGGAGCGCCGCGGATTGTTGGAGAATACGCTCGTCATCGTGACGTCCGACCATGGCATGCCGTTTCCTCGCTGCAAGGGTGGAGTCTACGAAGCGTCGAACCATGTGCCGTTGGCGGCCATGTGGAAACAGGGCATCGCCGCACCGGGCCGCACCGTCCGCGACTTCGTCAGCTTCATCGATGTCGCGCCGACGATCCTCGAACTTGCCGGCATCCCGTGGGATCGCTCCGGGTTGGCCCCGTCGCCGGGTCGCAGCCTTACGGATGTGTTCTTCTCGACGAAGTCGGGCCAGATCACTCCGGGGCGCGATCATGTGCTCGTCGGCATGGAGCGGCATGACATCGGTCGTCCGCATGACGCCGGCTATCCGATTCGCGGCATTATTCGTGACGACACGCTCTACCTGCACAACTTCGAGCCCTCGCGATGGCCGGCCTGCAACCCGGAGACCGGTTACCTCAATTGCGACGCCGGAGCGACCAAGACGTTTATCCTCGATGCCCACCGAGCCGACGCCGGCGACCGCGCCTGGGCCCTTTGCTTCGGCAAGCGCCCTGGCGATGAACTCTACGACCTCAAGCAAGATCCCGATTGCGTGCACAACCTGGCCGCCGAAGCCCAGCAGCAGGTGAAGCTCGCCAAGCTTCGCGAAGAACTCTTTGCGGAACTGCGCAACCAAGGCGACCCGCGCATGGAAGGGCGTGGCGACGTATTCGACGCTTATCCCCATTCCAACGCCGAGCATCGCGGCTTCTACGAACGTTTCATGTCGGGCGAAAAGCTGAAGGCCGGCTGGGTATTGCCGAGCGACTTTGAGCCGCAACCGCTCGATTGAGCGAGGGTGCCCACGCTTCCTCGTAACTGGTCGTCGAAGGGGCAATCTTTCGTCGGGCTCTAGCGTCGCCGCGCGCTGCCATTTACCATACGGTCCGCAAGTGCACGCACTTCCCGCCTCCGCTAATCCCACCGTCTGGAAGGTTGATTCATGAAACGCTTCTCGCTCGTGGCGACGCTCTTCGCATCGTTGGTCGCCGGTTCTGCTTGGTCGCACGCCGCCGACAACACGCCACCCGAAGGTTTTCGCGCACTCTTCAACGGCAAAGACTTCACGGGCTGGCACGGCATGGGTCACTTCGACCCCAATAAGCTCGCGGCCATGACCGACGCCGAACGGGTCGAGAAGCGTACGAAGGATATGGAAGACCTTAAGGCGCACTGGAAGGTCGAAGACGGCCAACTCGTCAACGACGGTAAAGGGGTGTATCTCACGACCGATGAGCCGTACGGCGACATCGAACTCTTCGTCGATTACAAGATGCTCCCGCTTGGCGACAGCGGCATCTATTTGCGGGCCACGCCGCAGGTGCAGATTTGGGACTACACCAATGAGAAGGTCATCAAGCTCGGCGCCGACAAGGGCTCCGGCGGTTTGTGGAACAACACGGCCGGCAAGCCCGGCAAAGATCCGCTCGTGAAAGCCGACAAGGCATTCGGCGAGTGGAACACGTTCCGCATCCGGCAAGTCGGCGCTCGTACAACGGTGTGGCTCAACGACCAGCTCGTCGTCGACAACGCCACGCTCGAGAACTTCTGGGATAAGACGCGCAAGAGTCCGCTCTTGGCCAAGGCGCCAATCCAATTGCAAACCCATGGTTCCGAAATCCGCTGGAAGAACATCTACGTTCGCGAGATTCCCGCCGCGGAAGCGAATGCGTTGCTCGGCAAGCCCGGCGACGAGGAGTTCAAGCAATTGGTCCCCAGCGACAGCGAATTCGCCACCACGTGGAAAGGCCCGATTGAAAACTACGAATGCGTCGACGGCGTGATCCGTTGCAAGCCCGGCAAAGGCGGCACGGTTTACTATCCGGAAGAACTGACTGACTTCGTGGCGCGCGTCGAGTTCAAGCTTCCACCCGGCGGCAACAACGGCCTCGCCATTCGCCACGACGGCAAGGGGAACCCGGCGTTCGACGGGATGTGCGAGCTGCAAATCCTCGACGACACGGCCGAAAAGTACGCGAAGCTCGATCCGCGGCAATTCTGCGGCTCGGCCTACGGCATGGTTCCATCTTACAAGGGCGGTTATCTGCGTCCGGTGGGCGAGTGGAACTTCGAAGAAGTCACGGTGAAAGGCTCGACGATCAAAGTCGAACTCAACGGCTACGTGATCATGGACGCGGACCTCGCCGAAGTGAAGGAATGGATGGCCGGCCATAAGCATCCCGGCAAAGATCGCAAGAGCGGCTACTTCGGCTTCGCCGGACATGGCGACGCCGTCGAGTTCCGCAATGTGCGAATTAGAAAGCTCGAGGCTGCTCCCGCTTCTGCCGTTGTCCCCGCGCAAGAGAAGGCCAAAGAATAAGGGACGCGATTTCGCCTCCCTTGTTTGCTTGCTCAGCATTCTCGCATCTCTCGGAGTAGCATTATGCGCTCGATCGGTCTTGTCGTTTCGGCTGCCTGCTTCGCTTTCGTCGTCGCGCATGTCTCGGCCCATGAAGGGCACGAGCATGGCGATACAAAGCCGGCCGCGGCGAAGTATCCGAGCGGCATTTTGCTCCCGGCGATGGAAGGCCCGAAGCCCTGGTCGGACAAGCCGGTGCTCGACGATCCGGATCGCTTTCAAATCGCGATCATGACCGACAATACCGGCGGCCATCGCCCCGGCATTTGGCAGAAGGCGGTGAAGCGCATCAATCTGCTTCGCCCTGCGTTCGTCATGTCGGTCGGCGACCTGATCGAAGGCTATTCGGAAGATCCCGCCGAGCTCGAGGCGGAGTGGAAGGAATTCCTCGGCTTCATCGACGAGATGCAAATGCGGTTCTTCTTCGTCGCGGGCAACCACGACGTGAGCAACCCGAAGATGCACGCTCTCTGGCGTGAGAAGTTCGGGGCCGAGTGGTACTCGTTCGACTACAAGGGCGTGCACTTCATGGCTCTGTCGTCGGAAGACACGAAAGATCAAATCGGCGAAGAGCAACTCGCTTGGATTGAAGCCGATTTGAAGAAGCATGCCGACGCGCGCTGGACCATGCTCTTCTTCCACAAGCCGCTTTGGACCATCGCCGAACGTGCCGTTGCCGCAGGCAATGAAGACAAGACCAATTGGAAGAAGGTCGAAGCTTTGCTCGGCGATCGTCCGCACACGGTCTTCTCCGGCCACGTGCATCACTACGTCCAGTACGATCGCAACGGCATGAAGTACTACCACCTCGCCACGACCGGCGGCGGCTCGCAACTGCGCGGCATTCCCTACGGCGAGTTCGATCACGTCGCCTGGCTCACCATGGAAAAGGAAGGCCCGACGGTCGTGAACATTCTGCTCGACGGCATCGTGCCGGCCGACACCGTCACCGAGCCGGGCATCAAGCGTTTTCGCGATTTTCTCGCGAAGACCCGCGTGGAAGTGCTGCCGATTCTCGTCGACGACGACGCCGGCTTCTCTTCGGGCCGCATTGATCTCCGTCTCAAGAACACGTTCGACGTCCCCGTGGAAGTCACGGCCGAGATCGACGGCCTGCCGCTGCGGGGGCTCTCGGTCGAACCCGATCCGAACGATGGTTTGCGTTTGAAAGCCGAGCCCGGCGCTACGGCCGAACTCGCGCTCGACATTCGCTTCACCGACAAGGTCGCGTTCCAGCACTTCGGTCAAACGTTGCTCAAAGCAAAGTTCCGCACGCTCGGCGAAGAGCCGGCGTTAACTGCCGAACGAACGATCGCCGTTGTGATCGATCGGAAGTATGCCTGCCCGCCGGCTCCCGCCGAAGTCGCGGTCGACGGCGACTTGCACGAATGGAAAGAAATGCCGCTGGCGACGGGAGACAAGCCGCTACGCTCCGGCCCCGGCGGACAGTGGCAAGGAGTCAAAGACGCGGGCCTGAGCTTTACCACTTCGTTCGACGACAAGTTCGTCTACGTCTGCGGCGCCGTGACCGACGATGCCGTGATCGACGGCGATCTCTTGGAACTGAACCTCGATGCCCGTTGGATCCAAGATCGCAAAGCCAATAGCTCGTTGAAGGCCGGTACGTATACGCTGACCTTGCCTTCGCCGACGAAGCTTGGCACGGCGAAAGTGCCGCTCGTCGGTACTCCTAAGATCGGTGCCATGGCCACCGTTGCGACGGCCCGCACCAGCGACGGCTGGACGTTCGAAGCGGCCATCCCGGTGAAGGCGATCGAGGAAAGCCAGAACGACAAGTGGCACAGCTTCCAAATGACGCCGATCTTGAGCGATGTGGATGACGCCGGCGAGAAGCCGGTCGAGATCATTTGGCGGGGCACGGCCGAAGCACGGACGCGCAACACCAACTACGGCCAATTCGTCCGCCGCCGCGCGGATGCGACCGCCAAACAGTAGGCGCAACTGTAGGGAACGCCCTCTGTGGCGTTCCGCAATGCGTTTTCTATTTATGCGCTTTCTATTTAGCCCCCGGTCGGCGACCGGGGGCCGCCCGCCGTCGCCGACGGCGGGCTAAATAACGCTGCTCAAATCGACGTAAGTCCCGAAACGGAAATTGGACTTACGTCGCTTCTCATTTTCGCCCTGCGCAGATAAGTCGAGTTATCTGCGCACCCCTTGTGCGTTTTGAGGTTGTGCGCAGATAGATAGAGCTATCTGCGCAGTGTGTTGATAACCGTCGACGTAAGTCCCGATACCTTGATCCGACTTAC
>PNKZ01000003.1 GCA_013822735.1 Pirellula sp. | reverse complement strand
GAGCCAGCAGCGCTCCTACCCAAGAGACCGGCAATATTGCCGTGAGTAACAATAGGAATTGAAAGCGTCGCCGCTGCTGCATTTTGGTCATCCCGTTCTATTCCAAAAGTTAACGTGAATGCTCATGTTGGAATTAGACGCAGGGGCCGGATTGAGTACAAGAATATGCCGTTCTAAACGGGGGCGGCCGGCGGAAGCTGAAGCGGTGCTGGCCGGAGGGAGTGGCAAGAATGACGTCAACAGCCGCACAGGCCTCTCGCAAGCTAAGAGAAACGGCGTCTGAAGGCCGGCCCAGGAATGGGCCTGAGAAGCCACCTCGGAGCCACCTGAGAGCCTGCCTCGGAACCCATCTGAGAACCCGCCTGAGAAGTGACCCGAGAAGTGATGGCAGAACGGGCCTCTAAGCTGTTCCTATCTGCCGCGCTATTTGGACCCAGCGGTCACTCCGGCTTCTCGCGTGTAGTTGGCATACGCCAACAACTGCCCGCCAAGCCGCGACGATTGCATATGCCATTGCTACCGGTCGAAAGATTGTGAACGCGCGCCGCGCATCGTTCTCGGCTACGAGTTGCGTCATCGTATATTTTGCTCGCGTGAAGCCGAACACAAACGAGCCGCCGAAGACGTATCACCGACGGCTCAGACCATTTGTCTCCACAATCGATCACTTGCTATATGCCCACGTGCCGGAGTACCTCTGAGAGTTCATTCCACCGATCGAGATCGACGCTTTTGATAAACGCGACCAAACCGGCTAGATGGTTTCGGAACCCGTATTCCGACTCGAAACCAAAATGCGCCGCGGCCGCTTTACCGCCAAATTTTCGAACGCCGTATACCAGCCGATCTATTTGGCGGTAGGTTTCCCTCGACGCCCTCGGGGATTCTCCGTCGACAAGCAGGCCCAGAACGACCTTTTTCGACCCAGGCCCGGCTATCCGACACTTGTTAGGGTTTTCACGAAAGCCGCACTTTCGAATCATGCTGATAACCTGACGGCGAATTCGCGCTCGGTCATATCGCAAGTCGCGGGCCGACAACGTGATGTCGTCCGCGTAACGCGTATACACCAGCCCATTGTTGTCGGCGTATTCAGTAATGGTGCAGTCCAACGCGGCAGCCGCGAGATTGGCCAGCATGGGACTTGAGGGAGCTCCCTGCGGAAGTACTCCTCGCTGATGCCGTTGATATGGCCGAATTCTGTCGACTTCATGGTCGCCGACTTGGGTGAGGTCGCGACGACGAGTCGCCGGCAGTTGCAAGAACGTCTTGGGAAGGCGTGTCGTCGTGCAGAGCCGGGCCATTTCAAAAGCCAATAGACGTCGATAGCCGAGTCCGTGAAAGATCCGGTAAACGTCGACTTCCGTCACATCGTAAAAGAAGTCGGCCAAGTCGAACTGGAACAGCCATCGTGCGCCACAGTGGGCGGCGGCACATTGCCGTATCCCGCCGGAGCTATGAAAGGCATAGGAGCACGGATGCGGCTTGCAACGTTGCAGGATCTCCGCATTGATGAACTGCTGAACCGCTTTCAACTCGCCGCAAACGGCGTGAATAAACCGCCGACCACCGGATCTCTTGGAGACGGCGTACATGCGATAGTTGGCAGCTTCTCTCCGCCGGCGAACCGTATCGTGCAAAGTTTGATACTGGACGCCGGTAATCTTCGCGAGATGCTGCAGCGAAAAGATGACCGGCAGTTCTTGCCGACGAAGTTGTGTCGAATAGCGTCGAAGCTGTTCCGCTATTGCCGGCCCTAGGGAAGGTTCCGCGGCGGTTACAAGCTGGTGTGCTGACCAAGTTTCCATTTACGTCTCCGTAAGCCCCCTGGGGCCGTGAGCGGCGCGGGCCGACCACAGACACTCGGGCCAAAGGGAAAAGGACCGTGCCGCTTATGGATGGCGAAGCCATCCTAGCGACAGTTCTTTCCAGAGAAGTCTGTCCGACTTCCCCATCGCCGGCAGACAGTCCGCCGGCGATTCTGTCTGAACGCGTCGTTTTACGATCACGCCAGACGGCTAAACGGTCTCCTGATCAGCACACCATGATTTGGGGATGTAGAGCGAATGATCGTAAGTGATGGGCGGCCGAGCCGGCTGAGTTCGCTTTATGAAGGTCATGCCGGCCTCAGTAAGTCGATTCTCGACGGACAGCAGACCGGCAGATTGAATCGAATCAATCAGTTTCCAAATCGCCGCCGGATCATGGCCTACGCTCCAGCCGATTCCGTTGACGGTGTGTACCCCTTTCTTCGCGGCAAGCAAGATCTGCAGAACGAGTGGATCCGGTTTCTCCGGCGTCCCAGCGGGAGCGGAATCGCTATCGTCCAGCAGCTTGCTAAACCACTCCGGTAGGGTTCGATTGGAAAGGGGGCCTCGATAGTTGCCGTTCGTGTCATCGCCTCGGTACCAAAGCAGTCCGGGAATGTTGTCAGGGACGCTGTGTGAGAAAACCAGATTCGCCATGATGCCTCCCCAGCCTCGGCGATAGTAATCCGGCACCGCTCTCACCGAGTCACAGAAGTCTCGGATGTCATGTGCGTTGGCTCCCCACCGGCGAGCCCAGTCTTCGGTCCGGTACAGAACGTGGCTGTGGAACCGGAGTTTCTCATGAATGGGATACTTGGCTCGGTAGTTCAGAAAGCCGGGAATCGACTCGCGTATTTTCTGGTGTGCCTCGAAATTTGTAGCAAGGGCTACGACATGGATCCGCACGTAGCCGAAGTTCCACCAACTCCGAAAACGCGGGTGCTTCAGCATCGGAGAAAGGAAGTCTTTGACCCGCCCTCCGCTGCCGATCGAATCATCGAGCAGGTAGAGGTCCTTAGAGCGACGCGCCGCCATCGTGTTGAGGTCGGGATGATCCAAGTAGTGGTTGGGGTCCTCTTTCTTTAACGCGGCGATGACGGAGTTGACGAGGTCTTCACTCCCCAAGGACGCGCTTGTGCGGAGCCGCGGCTTGCCCTCGCTGTCCCAGTACGGCTCGACGTCGGACGTAGGCTTTCGTACTGCGAATAGTGATGCCGGCGACGCGGTCTCTGTCCGGAGATAGTCCGTAAGCCAGCCGGCAAAAGCGTCGCGGGAAACATACTTCAGCTTGGATAGTATTTCGGCCGCCAATCCGCTGTACTTTCCGAATTGAGATCGCCACGTGAGCACCTCGGGCGAGCCAAGGATCGCTTCCAGCGGGATCTGTTGAACGCGAATGCTCATCGCGGTCTAGTCCTTAAGTCCCTGCTGACGAAGTGCCTGACGAGATGCAGCGGTAATTCGGCGTTGGGTCATGGTTCGTCGTAACGACGCATTCTGGGACGGAGCTTTCGCCAGCACGTGCCTGCGAAGACCGGCACAGCGGTGCGATGCTCTCCGGTGATTGCTAATCGTTAGATCAAAAAGGATATGTTTGGCATCCGCTGAGTCTGAAGCCCTCGTTTTTATTGGCATACCGGCCTGTTTGGTTGAAGGCGAATCGACATCTTGCCGGCCGGCGTAAGCCCGGCCCCAGTATCTCGAAGGTAGGATTAAAACTCTCCCAAGGCCGGCAACTCGCCGGCCGGCAGGCGGCGTAAGGCCGACCGAGGTCGATAGAGCCGCCTCGGGCCGATCAATGCATTACTTAAAGACGATGGTGATATTTGCCATTTCATATCGGATTGGTTGGTCGGGTGGGCGGGGCCCCTTTAGGGGCCCGCACACCGAACCATCCATGATGGGTAGGGAGGAAGCAATTCCTGACCATCCGGACCAACCATTCTTCTTACTAACGCTCTCTCATTACCTGCCCGACCCTCGACCAATGCTGCGGGCCGGAGCCGGCGAAGCGTCAGCGAAGCCCGGCTCCGGCCGGCAGCAGATTGTGCTCGCGCGTTCAAAATCTTCTGCATCGGTGACAGTCTCCGGTCAGCTTGCTGTAGTTTCTCGCAACGACTCAGTCCAAGGCCTTGTTTAGTCGATCCGTCGACCTCTTCAACATGTTCTTAAGCCGGCGTTCCCTCGGAGCCGGTGCGGAGCTTGAAACCTTCATGCGTGACATATCCCTTACCCGCTTGTTTCCTTACGCTGCACTGCTCAAGGCGGCCCATCTTCAATAGGTCGAAGAGCACGCGTTTTACCACCGTCTTGGAGAGACCTGTCATCTCCACCAGTCCCGTCTTTGTTTCGCCCTCCGGAACTTGCTCAAGCTTGTGGAGCAGCTGGTCCATCGCCGCCGCAAATCTCTCCTCGTTGCCGGCTTTTTCAACTTGCCGGCTTTGCGACTCCAGCTCCGTTTGCACCGTCACGTCCCACCGTCGCCCCTGGAAGTTTTCGTCCATCACACCTTCATCAACGTCGATAGTCCATCGGCTGCTATGGCCGGCGGAACCGCCGACGGACATCCAGATCGACGCCGTCCCTTTGTTCGAGTCGTACGCCTTCCTGGAGCAGAGCAGAAGCCACTGCCGAGCGAATTCAGCGACTCCGGCCCCCGAGAGGTCGTCAAGATCCGGCGGCTTCGAACCGGACGAACCGGACTTGCGAAAATGGTGCACCAGAATCGGCGTCGCACCGGCCTCAAGCACGCTCTGGCAGAGCCGCTTGAGCACCGGACCGACTTCGTAGAGGTTCGCCGTATTCGTATTACCGCTACTGGTGAGAAACAGATAGAGCGGGTCGAGAATCACGACCTTCAGGCCAAGGTCACGAACCTGATCGCAAACCGAGTCCAGCTCGCCCTCTGTGCCTAACGACGGCAGATCGAGCATGAAACTGATCGGCAAGTCGCCGGGTTGCTTGATTTCTTTGCTCTCGCAGACGCGCCGTAGGATGCTCTTGATCGTTGCGCCGCCGCTTTCGCCGCTCACCACGCCGACCGGCAACGCCTTTGGCACGCGAAACTTGCCGAGAAACGGCTGACCGGATGCGATGCTCACGGCAAGATCGACGGATAGGCTTGTTTTGAGCGTTTTACGAGGACCACCAATAACTGCCGGTTCATCTTGGGTCAAAATCCTTTCGATAATGAACGTCTGTCGGTAGTCCTTCCGGACGAACTCGCCGGCCGGCATGAATCGCAACCGTTTACGCGGCTGCTGCGTCACGACCCACTGGCGACCTTCTATGATCTCCTGAAGCAACGCCGAGCCTAACGGCGACAATCGAGCAACCATTTTCAACCTCCTGTCGAGTCAAGAAAAAACGTCATGATGGCCGCCGGCTACTCGGCATCCGGAAATACGTAGTTGTCCTTAGCGAAGGCGATCCAGCACCGCAGGTCCTTTTGACCGTCCCCCGGAAGCTTCCAGGCCACGGGGCGCCCCAGCGCTTCGCTCAATGATTCTGCGGTCGCAATAGCTCCTTGCTTGCCCGGCCAGGAACCGTCCGCTTTCGGGTCCATCTCTCCCATCACAACGATCGAGCAATAAGCCGGCAACGGGCGTAGGAGCGTTTCCAACTCGCTGATACCGCCACGGGCGGAAGGCCGGCCGATTGCGTGCATTCCTTCGGTGAGCGCCGCGGCGGTGTCGCTGGCTCCCTCAACAATGAGCAGCGTCTCGCAATCAACGAACCACTGCTTCGGAAGGTAGAGCCCCCGTTTGCTGCCTTCGTACATGAGCTTCGAACCGTCGTCGTAGCGGCAGCTGATGCCGACAACATGGGCTTTGCCGTTAAACTCAGGAAACGTCCAGCACTCGCGATCGTCCGACCAGCCGACATGCATTCGCTTCAGCGAGTCGGAAGAAACGCTCAGCGTGGTCGCCAATTCATTCAATCGTTCGTCTGTTAATCCCTCGACCCGCGCCACTACCTCTTCCACCCAGCCGTCGCTGGCGTCCTTAACCTTCATCAAATCCAAGGTGTCCGCAAGGACGCCGTTGTTGAAGACCACTTCGGGCTGAATCGACGACTTTGCATCTTCGGACCGATCAACCACGATCTTGTTCAGCTGCTTGGAAGTCGTACCGAGCGCTTTGCAAATGTCCTCAAACTCACAGCCGGCGTGACAATGGAGCAGTACTTTGCCGTCGCCCACCGCGACCGAGAGGCTCGGGTTGCTATCGGCGTGCGCCGGACATCGGGCTTGCCATTGGCCGGCATCACGCTGGGTGACGGACTTAAGCCGGCCGAGTAGGTCGTCGACCGTCCGCAGCGTCGGCAAAGACTTCTCTTCTGCAAAAGACATCGTAGAACACTCCCGTTGACTTGCTTTACGCTACGCCCGCGCCGAGCCCTCGCCTTCAGTCGTGTCAAGAATCGCGAGGGTGCGAGTGCATTGGTGGATCTCACGTCCGAGCGATGCGAGGCGCGACTTCCGAGCGAAGATCTCCAGATCTTTTACGCGAATCGACGCCGTCCTCGCCTCGAAATCGCTCATCCAGCCTGTAAGCACAGAATGCTCGGCCTGAGACATACGAAGCCGCTGACGGAAGCGGTATGCTTGCGGCGACTTCATCGACCGAATGAGCTTCCCAAAGACTTCAAGTTCCTGCCGTTCATCGAGAGGGCGCTGCTTCGTAAACAGTAGGCAGTCGATCGGTCGGTAGTCCTCCGTCAAAAATGCCGGCCGGACGACGAGCCGCGGGTAGAAACTATGTCGCAGGTCGAAGCCGATATCGGGATAGGCGTCACAGAGGCCGTCATCCCAGGTAATGACGGCCGCCTTCGCAACGTCGATTGGCTCAGCGACCCCCGGACCCCAGGTGCAATACGACGTGATCGGCACTCGCGGTCGCCAATCTTGGAAAAACGCATCGCTATCGCGCGGCGTGGATTCACTCAATGGAAGTAGAAGGCCGAGGAGATCGCCCGCACCGTCGCTGCGATGCTCCGGCAGGTCCCAAGTCTGATCCAGTTCCGCAAACACCTTCTCTATCGTTCTGATTCGTACCGACATGGCAAATTCGCTCGATTGTTTTGGAGTAGTACCTCTAGATCCCCGCTGCTTGCTCGATGTTGCCGTCCGCGGAGTCGACGCCTTCTGTTGCGGGCTGCACCACTGCCGCGTCTGCGGCATCGGGCACCTCGACAGGCGGAAGCTCAAGGAGCTTTTGTCGAGCCTGTTCGATGGCCGAGCCGACCGTGGTTGCTCGATCAAGCAATTCGACTTCGAAACGCTCGATCAGCTCATCTAGCGCTTCTAGATTGTTGCGGTGATGCGAGAGTCGGTCCGGAGCGAGCTTGTCGATGCAACGAGCAAACTGAAGCGACTTAAACTTCGCCTCCTCCACGGTCGCGAGCATCGAAGTGAAGAGACTCTTAAAGTTCGAGGACAGTTCGAACAGCTCACGGTGGCGACGATCTGCCGCAATCGCCTCGCGAAGTTGCCGGCCGCTGAGTCGTTGCTCGCGCACCATCGGCAAATACCGCCGACGCAGGAAGGGCGGGAGCATTGCGAGCTGGTGGGCCGTAAACCACTTCAAGCCCTCGTATTGCTCTAAGTCCTCCGGCGGCACACGCAGATAGAACTCGACCATGTGGACCATCGCAGTGCTGCTCGGCACTCGCACATCGCCTTGTGAGCGAAGAGATTCGCGTAGCTCCGCGATTCGGCTCATGGTCTCAGCGCCGGTGCCGACGCCTACAATGCCGATCAGAATTCGGCCGCCTCCGTGATGCCAAGCGGCTGTTGCGTGCGGATCACGAAGCAGGCTACGTAGTTCGTCATGCCGTTGTCGTAGGACTTCGGCTCTTTCTTCATCCGTATTTATCATTGGTAACCAGACCAACCTTTCGTTGAGAAACTGATTTGTGCTCGTATGACTCTCGTCAACACTAGAAAACTCGATACGCTATCGCCTGGCTCCGATACCCGTCGCTGTCCTACGGATTGCTAACGAAACACGCCTAGATCTCGTCCAAGTTGCCTCACTCAGATGGATCTCAAAACACTTCGACCAGCAGTTGCAGTCGTGCTTCGTCTAAAGAATCCCAAGCCAATTTGGGCCCAAAAGCATCTACCTCGGCGCGACCGCCACCCATGTCGAAGGCCAATGGGCACGTCGACGCCGCTGTTGCCGAAGAAATCTTTGGCGCGGGGACGTCTCAGAATCGGGCAATCACCCTTAACTTCTGACGGCATCAACCTCGCAAATTGCGGCGGCCCCATCTAAATCAGTCAATTGACCGTTCGAACCAAACGCTAACTTTTGGCGGTCAGGAACAGGCCCAAGGGGCTGGACACTTTCGGGGCGGTTTCCTTGACGCTTTCAATCAATGCCGTTTTGATTAGAGCTGTGCTAGGAATAGAACTTCGGGGAGATGCTCGCTCACGGCATAGCAAGATGAAATCCAATCGGCCCGACCTCACCGCTCTCCATGAGCTCGACGTCCACCTATGTCAACGCCTTGCTGCGAACGTGTCCCGCGCAGTAGATCGTTCTACTCCGCTATTTGAGCGATTGGGGCCAATGGCCTATGCCCGTAGGCCGTTTATCCTTCTCTGCGATAACGAACTCATCGATATCGCGTGGCGAGTCTTGGTGGATCTGCTTGTCGACGCGCTGAGCGTCGAAGAGAGCCGTGATGGGCTTTATCCGCGCCTAGATTCAAACCCGACTTCTTGGACCCATCCGCTTCGTGCACTAGAGCGTCATCGCAAATGGGAACGATCGCTCAAGTCGAATCGCTACGCCTCCATTCAATTGCGAACTGTCTTACCGAGCGAACGACAGTTCAACGAGGAGATGCTGGCGATTCGGATCGTCACGGAAAAACTGCATCGATTAGGCAAACAAGCTCCAATCGGAGCACATTCCCTCCGCTTCCAAGGGAGAGAAAGTACGTCACGACGCCTTCATACGGCCAACTTCTCGTTCACCTTTGGAGCTCTCCGACGCAGGGGAGATTCAACGTGCAATCCCCAAGCTTCACGGTGCTCCGACTCTTGTTTCCCAACCGTTCCCACATTCTTAGCCTTTGTCGATCACGAGCGTGAGGCACTCGCGAGGCATCCGGCTCTTTCGTTGCCTGAAACTCCCGCGCGTGCCAACCTGATCCGTGTTGACAATGACGTTGTTGTCACGATCGACGACGCGATCAGACTTTTAAAGTCCTGCTCTGCTGCAGTTGACAGTATTTGCAGAGTCTTCGAAAAGTCGAGTTTAGATGGTTGGACGCCGAGCAGTCGTTCACACCTCCACGTTGACCGAGCATTAGTTAGCCTTCGGGCCTATAGTAAAGCGTTGGCCGATCGCTATCGGGATCGCTGGCTTCTGTACTTGCAGGGACTCGATTTTCGGTCAAGTCTCGCGAGCGGATTGGCTGACAGTATCGAATGGATCCGCGATCTCCGGCAAATTAAGACCTTTTTACGCTGTCACGAATTGCAGCCGGCGCCAGCAGGCACCGTGCTTACGCCGACCACGGAGGTAAGGCGCGCAGGCAGGATTTGGGGACGGAATCGACACGAGTCGCATATGAACATCATGCGGCGCCAGATCTTGTTCCTAGGGGAAACTTCGCCGCCCAAGAAGTTGTTTTCCCGCGTGCTCGGCGAGGCGAGCGCTTTGACTGCTCTGAGGAAGCTGGAGAAAAACGGTGAGTATAGCGGGTTCCAACGAGCCAAACGGCACAGTTCAAAATGACAGGCAACAGTAAGCTTCTTACGGTCTTCTCATCGAACGCCAAGCCGATCTAATTCGGATTCCAATGCACGGCGATTGTGTTCCGCTTCCTTCTTGGAGGACATTTGCGGACAGCCGGCTTTCGCCGTAAGAGCTTCGACAAACCGGCGGATTGCTTCCCTGGAAGTGCCGCGCCTGGCTCCAAGCTGAACACTTTCCAGCACCACTCCGCGGCAACCGTTCTTCGTCCAAGCGTAGAGGGTCTTGACGTCCGGATTGCGACCCTTACGGCCGCACGGCACCAGCGCTGCAGCTTCGGCCAGGGAGATGAGTACCTCGTTCTCAATGTCGATCATGATCAATACTCGCTTTGACTAAGACCGGTGCGGCGACTTATTGACGTCGCCTGGACCAGCGAAGAAGTCGCTACAAGCAACACCTAGAGCTTGTGGCGACGAGAGGCTTGTCCGAGTCGCTCGGCACGCCAGAGCGGAAGAATCCGCGAAGGCCGTTGATCTGCTGTTGCCAAACACGGCCGTAACGTTGACGTCGCAGAGCGACGTCAACAGGCATCACTTCCAGGCGACGGGGGAACGTCGCTCTTTGCCAGCGTTAACGGCTAGCGGTTCAAGTTGCGTCCGGTCCGCAGTGAGCGGACGAATTCGCGAACAGGTCTATAATAGCGGAAGCGCACTGTCTGCGCTAGTAACTGTCGGAGACTTTCGTGAGTCTTCTTGTTCCATTGGATGTTGAGATTTGGGCGTAAGGAAGTGAACTTCGCCGGCGCGTGTGCGAGGGGTTTCTGCGCACGCGCCGACGCTGATGCCGACATCAGCCAAGCTTTCTGGCGACTTCGAGTCCTAGTCGCCGGTCACGCATGGCGTATACCTGCGTGACGGCGCATTCTGAGTGTCCGAGGAAAACTTGTGCCGCCTCCAAACCTAATTCCTGCCGAACTCGCGTCGCCATCGTGTGCCGCAGCTGCCGCGGGCACCACGCCTTCACTTCGACTCCGTGAGTCCGAGCCTGCCTGATGCCGTACTTCACAGCATGCCGGTACGAGTCGACGTCATAGTAGTTTCGCTTAGGCCGCTTCACCGTTCTTGCCTCCGCAGCCTGTTTACGCTTCTCGCGTTGTCTCAGTTCGCAAGGATAAACCTTGGTCGTCCGATTCGGGTCGCGATCTAAGTGCCGTTTCTCATTGCGTTCGGCTTCCGCTTCCTGCGGGCTGAACAGATAGACGTCGGCCGGTCGATCGAGGAACGGTTGTAGAAACGCTTGGCACCGCTTGCCAAGATAAATCTCGCGTTCATCGCCAAGGTATTGCGTCTTGAACGCTGCCGGCCGGTACACCCAGTTGTCCGGGTCGGACATGTCGATGTCGCAACGACGCATAATGGTGACCTCAGCCGGTCGCATTGCGCCGTGGTATTGCAATTGGATCATCGCCGCGACTTGCACCGACACGTACGGCAGCACGGCTTCCACGTCGGCTAGATCGACTGTTTGCGTCGGCTGCGATTCCGGCGCAGCGCTTCGACCATATTGAAGGCCGGAGACCGTGGATAACGCGTGAAACACCGACGGCGGGAGTAGCTCTTCGCTGACTCCCCACTTGAACACGCGACGAATCCGATTGGTCCGCATATTGATCGTCCGGCGGCACCAGCCCTTCTCGATCGATGCAGCCTGGAGGGTTTTAAGCGCACGTGGACCGAACTCATTTGCTGGCGTCGAGCCGTATAGTTGCCGCAGCAAACGCAGAGCCTCGACAGTAGAGCGAAACTCCTTTGTCCGTTTGCCGTTCCAACGGTAGTAAGTATCCGCCCACTGGAGATAGCGAAGCAGTAGTTCGTCGACGCTTAGGTCGGCACCTGCGACGTCGGGCAACTTCAAGTTTGATCGTGCCTGAGGTGCGGCGGCCATGCGAGCGACTTCTCGGGCGTAGCGCTCATGGCTCTCGGCTGAGCCGTACTTGCCGAGGTAGATCGTCCGCCCACCGATGATAACGCGGGCCTGACCAGAGGCCTTATGCAGGCCGTAAGAAGGGACGCTAGGGCGTCGCGACACAGTATCCTCCTTACTTTGGTAGTACTACCAAAGTCTCAAGAGAACTGTGCCGGACAAAAACAGCGGTCCGACTCAGTGAATCAGCGCTCGAGTATGGCAAAAACGCCATGTTTGCGCTAGTGCCCCCTCCCGGACTCGAACCGGGAACCCGCTGATTAAGAGTCAGCTGCTCTGCCAATTGAGCTAAAAGGGCGTTGGCTTAAGCCCCATATCATAACGCTTCGGCGGCTACGCTCAAGGGGCCTACCTTCGTAAGTTCCGCCCGCACCTAACCGCTCGGAGCTGCGTCTTTCCGTACCGTTTTTCCGGCGTCTGCGCGGCAGAATCTGGAACAGCTAGTCGCTCTGGAAGTTGAGAGCCGGCACTAGTTTGCCGTGCGGCGTCGTCCGCATGCGACGGTTAGCGAAGAAATGCCAGCGGCTTCACAACCCGCGGGCTCGCGTCGTCGGTGAGGTCCACTACGGTCGGCGCATCTTTCAGCCGTGAGCGGTCCCACGCCTCGACGATCGGACGATCGTACGCCGGTCCGTTAGCGCGAATCGTCTTCGCCACCCGACCATCGCTCAGTTCGCTGTAGGAACCGATCGGAAAGAGCGAAACGGTATGCAGCAGCGCGCGGACCGCCGTCGCATCGTACAAGCCGGCCTTCACATCCTCCAACATCTTGGCGACTGCGTAGTACGGGAGCATGGCGGGGCGATAAGGCCGCTTCGAAACAAGGGCGACGTACGCATCGGCCACGGCCGCGATCTTTGCCAACGGGTGGATCGACTCCGCCGTTCGCCCGCGCGGGTAGCCGCTGCCGTCGCAGCGTTCGTGCATCTGATAGACGATCATCCGCACGCCGAGAGGCACGCGGCTCATGTTGTTGTAAAGCATGTCGGTCGCGATGACCGGATGCTTGGTGATCTCGACGAAATCGCGCTCGCTCAAAAGCTCGGGCGAAAGTGCGACGCGCGGATCGATATGCGTCATGCCGGCGTTGTGCACCAAACACCCGGCACCGAGATCGCTCAGCACGGCTTCGTTCTGCCCCAACGTAACGCCGAGGGCCACGGCCAACGTCGCAACGTTCGCGGCATGTGCATAGGCGTCGGAATGTTCGTTGGGGTTGATCCCCATGCATACGAACAAGTCGAGATCTTTCTCGGCGCGCTTGAGCGACGACTCCGTAATCGCCTGGACCGCTTCTCCGGAGACTGATTGATTCTGATTGAGTTGTTCGAGCAACCCGCGTACTTGTTCGACCGATTGCTGGTGATGCTCGACCATGCAATCCATGTCTTCGCGGACGTAAGAAACCGCCCCCTTGCGCTCGACACGATCGGAGAACGGATCCTCCGACGGAACGATATCCCCGGCGGTGTAGTCGGCGACCTCATCGTCGAGCAACAGCGTGGAACTGAGATGCAGATCCGATTGCACCGCGGCATGTCGCGGAGCGGCCTTGCGGGCTCGACCGATGGAACTGAAGGCCGTGAGACGTTGCCAATCTTTTTCGGCTACCACGACGTCGCGAATTCCGCGCTTGTAAAGCGCCGTCATGAGCACGGTCGTGATCTCGACACCGGCCCCGAGCAGCATTCGGAGCGAGTCGTCGTGCACCGCCGAAGCGAGCACGAACCCTTCGCTGAGCATCGAAAGCGGAATGCGGCGGTACATATACAACGTTCCTAGCCACGAAGCCGGAAACTTCCGGCAAGTTTCTCAGAAGAACGGCGTGACAGTAAAAGCCTACTTCTTTCTCGCGGGGGGTACCCCTGAAACGACGTGTGCGTATTTCCACCAAACACCCCCATGAAGCGTTCGGATGGAAACGATCATGCCGATTGCGCGGCGAGACACGAGGCGCCGGAAGCGCATCGACGTTGAGCCGCAAGGCGACAACTTCGCGAGCGTGCGGGCGGAGAAGTGACAGGGTGCGGTTTACCGCGCCTTCGACGCCGGGAGCAAATCGCGCGGGCGGACGCCATTCTTAAACCCGTTCACGCGAAACGGCGACGGCTCGAACGTCCCGACGATCGACACGTCGGACTTTTCCGGAATGGCCGACTCCAGGCCGACTGCCCAATACGCGGCGTTGACGATTAAGCGCCGCGTTCCTTCGAACGCCGTATCGGTCGCCGCGCCGAGCGTCGTTGTGAAGACCCGGCCGCTCTTACCGGTCGTCGGCGATTGATAGGTCTTCGTCCACGCGATCGGCATCATTGGCTCGTTCTTCGCGCCCGGCAGCGGCGGATCGTCGAACTTCAAACCGTCGACGACCTCTCCGAGCACGAGCGGCACGCTGTCGCCGGGGAGCGGCGTGCGCACGCCGTACACATCGCTGGTGCCGAAGATGTCGCCGTCGGCAAGCCCGCGCAGGATCGGATGCTGCGCTTGCTCCTTCACCAGGATGCCGCGCGTCGCTTGTTTGCCGTGCGACCCGTGATGACTGATCCACGTTTCGCCGAGCACTTGCCGGCCGAAGCCTCCTTCCCAAGGGCCTTTGGTGTTCCACGAATACGCGGCAAACTTCTTCTCCGGCGCGATGCGAAAGGCATGCGTCGCCGTACGGAGTCCGATGATCGGCTTGCCGGCGTCCACATAGTCGGCAAAGTATTGCATCTGCTCGTCGGGCAGATCGCGAAACCGCAGGAACACGATGCACAGATCGGCTTTTGCGAGTTGCTCCAGACCGGGGATGTTGCTCACGTTCGGGTTGATCGTGCCGTCGGCCGGATCGACGGCCAGCAAGACCGTGCACCGGAAACCATGCCGCTCGGCGAGAATTCGCGCCAACACGGGCAACGTTTCTTCCGATCGATACTCCTCATCGCCGCCGACCAGCACGATGTGTTTTCCAAGACCAGGCCCTGCGGCGCCTTCGAACACCAAGAGTTCTTCCGCGCCGTCAACTCGTTGCACGGCCGTAGAATAAGCAAATGCGAGCAGCGCAAGACAAGGCAAGAACGAGCGCATGGCAACATACCCTGGCGAGAGAACAGCGAGGCACGATGCGCAATCATAGTTGCGAGGAGCGCGCGAAGAAAGCACGTCACGAAGCCGGACGACTTAAGAGCCGAGCAGCCCGCGCCAGGAGCCGCGATCGTAGCTCGCATCGAGGGCCAATTGCACCACGTTAATCACGCGGTCGCGCGTCACCGGCTTGCGCAGCACGTCGAAAGCTCGCGCCTCGCGGGCCTCGGCCATCAGCATTTCGTCGGCTTCGGCAGAGAGCAGAATGCAAGGGAGCGAACCGTATAGCTGCTTCAGCCGGCGAATGGCATCAAGCCCGGAAAGCCGGGGCATGTGCATATCGAAGAGAGCCAAATGCACGGTTTCGTGCTTAAGGATCTCGAGCGCTTCTTCGCCGTCGCCTGCCGTGAGCGTGTGGAAGCCCCGGGGCTCGAACACTCCGCGCAACGTCTCGCGAAAGTCGTAATCGTCGTCGGTGATGAGGAGCGACGGGACGTTGGCGACCACGGAACAAAACCCCGCAAGAAATCCCCCGCCCCATTTCGCGGGCGCGAATTGTTCGGCGCACGAAACGGCGGGCAGTAATACTGTAGGTCGTAGTGATGCAACGCTTGTGCCGCCGCCCGCAGGACGCTCTCTCCGCAGCCGGTCGACGCACCGCAACTCCTTTGGCGGCGAGCCCTTGTAGCATTTCGCGGGAACGCAAACAAGCTCAGAGTCGCCTGGGCTCGCGAGGCAAGGCTCGGCAATCCGTAGGGAATGTGCCGAAACGGCAGGCAGCTGCACGTTTTACGACGTGGCGATTCCGCCCGGTGGGCAGCCCGTACTCATCGTGCCATTCGGCAAAGTTGAACGCGGGTCTCAAGTCGTAAATCGTTGCCGCCGCGCCGGTTTCGCTTCGTCGGTTTCGCGGCGCGGCCGCTTGTCACTCGAAGGGGCTTTCTTATACTACGCTAGAGCCGCAACTCGACGCGTGTTGCGTAGTCTTGCCAGTCGCATCTCCGCCGCCTGCCGACCCTCATGCAGGGTCCGAGGATCATCTCTGTGGAAGCCAACTCCGCTTCGTTTTTCAGCCGTAACGAGTTCTTGATTCGACGTCTGCATTCGCTCACAGGTCTGGTGCCCGTCGGCGCCTACATGTGCATCCATCTGATCACCAACGCCAGCACGCTGGGCGGGGCGCCGATGTTCCAGAAGAACGTCGACCTCATCCATTCGCTAGGGCCCGCCCTACCGATCGTCGAGTGGTCGTTCATCTTCTTGCCGCTCATTTTTCATGCCGTCGTCGGTGTGGCGATCATCCGGAGCGGCAACCCGAACTTGAGCAGCTACCACTACGTCGGCAACGTCCGCTACGTCCTGCAACGGGCCACGGCCTGGATCGCACTGGCGTTCATCGCCTGGCACGTCTTCCACATGCACGGCTGGTTCCATAACGAGTGGTGGCTCGAAAACGTCGCCAACGAAGACCTCGGCGGACATCGATTCGATCCGAAGCACGCCGCGTCGACCGCCGCCCTCGCGCTAGAAGCGCCCATCAGGAAGCTGGCCTACTTTATCGGCGTCGTCTCCTGTGTGTTTCACTTTGCTAACGGGCTCTGGACCATGGGCATCACCTGGGGCGTCTGGACCACGGCCGCCGCGCAAAAACGCGCCAATTGGATCTGCGGCGCCGTCGGCATCGTGATGACCGTCGTCGGCTTGTCGGCTCTGGTCGGCGTCGCCAAGACTGATGTCGTCGCCGCACAGGCCTACGAAGACACGAAGCTTCAAATGAAGCAAGAAGAAGAGCAACGCGTCGCCGCGGAAAATAAGCGGCTCAGTTCGCTTACTGCCGAAGAGCGATTGGCAGAACGCAAAGCGCGTGAAGCCAACCATTAGTCTGTAGGGAACTCCCTCCGTGACGTCCCGTCCCAAACACACCAGATCCGTCCTCCTCAGTTAGATAGTTACGCAAATGGCAAAAGAGCGCGTGTTGGTCGTCGGCGGTGGTTTGGCAGGCTTGGCCGCGACGATGCAGTTGGCCGAACAAGGTGTGGCCGTCGACCTGATGAGCCTAACCCCCGTGAAACGATCGCACAGCGTTTGTGCCCAGGGAGGCATTAACAGCGTCAACGATCTCACGCGCCAACAGGGCGACAACGAATACCTGCACTTCGACGACACGGTCTACGGCGGCGACTTCTTGCAGCATCAACCGCCGGTCAAAGAAATGACCGAGTGGGGTCCGAAGATCATCGACCTGATGGACCGCCTCGGCGTGCCGTTTAATCGCACGCCGGAAGGCTACCGCGATCAACGCCGTTTCGGCGGCACGCTCTTCAAGCGCACCGCTTTCGCCGGCGCCACAACCGGTCAGCAATTGCTCTACGCTCTCGACGAACAAGTGCGCCGCTGGGAAACCGCGGGCAGCGTGAAAAAGTACGAGTTCTGGGATTTCCTCGGCCCGATTCTCGACGAAAACGGCGTCTGTCGCGGCGCCGTCGCCCAAGACCTCGTGACGATGGAGATTCGCACGTTCGCGGCCGACGCCGTGATCGTCGCCACCGGCGGCTGCGGCTTGATCTTCGGCCGTTCGACAATGTCGATGGCCTGCACCGGCAGCGCGGTCGCGCGGTGCTTCCGCGCCGGCGCGAAGTACGGCAACGGCGAATTCATCCAAGTCCATCCGACGGCCATTCCCGGAGCCGACAAGCTGCGGCTTATGAGTGAGAGCGCACGCGGCGAAGGGGGCCGAGTTTGGGTACCGCGTATTCCGCAGGACCCACGTCCGCCGAAGCAAATCCCCGAAGCCGAGCGTTACTACTTCCTTGAAGAACGCTACCCGAAGTACAAGAACCTCGTGCCGCGTGATATCGCGACGCGCGAAATCTTCAGCATCTGCACGGAAGACGGTCTGAGCGTTGAGAAGGATCGACTCTGCGTCTATCTCGATCTCACGCACCTGCCGCGCGAATCGCTCAATAAGCTCGGCGGCATTTTGGAAATCTACGAGAAGTTCCAAGGGGTCGACCCGCGCGAAGTGCCGATGAAAATCTTCCCCGCCGTCCACTACTCGATGGGCGGGCTCTGGGTCGACTACGAACGGACGCCGGCCGGCGGACTCAAGCTCGGCGCCATCAAGAACCAAGTCACGAACATCCCGGGCCTGTACGCCATCGGCGAGTGCGACTACCAATACCACGGCGCTAATCGCCTCGGCGCCAATTCGCTTCTCAGCTGTATTTTCAGCGGGCTCATCGTCGCGCCGACCGTGCAAACGTGGATTGCGTCGCTCAAGGGGAAGCTCGCCGCCGATCAACCGGCCGCGTTGTACGATGCCGCCAAGAAGCGTCATCAAGACGAACACAACGCGATGCTCAAGCGTCCGGGGGGTGGTGAAAACCCGTACCTCATCCACCAAGAGCTCGGCAACATCATGACGAAGGCCGCGACCGTCGTCCGCCACAACGACGCGCTCCGCGACGCCTACAAACAAGTGCAAGCCCTCGAAGCCCGCGCGGCGAAGTGCTCCCTCTCCGACACCGGCAATTGGACGAACCAAAACGTCGTCTTCACGAAGGCGTTGTGGGACATGTTCCCGATCGCTAAGTGCATCCTTAAAGGTGCTCTGCAACGGGACGAATGCCGCGGCGCACACTACAAGCCGGAGTTCTCGATGCCCGGCATCGACGCTTCGGCAAGCCCCGAAGAACGCCGCCGCTTGGCGGAAGAATGGGTCGATACGTTTGACGCCAACACGAAGAAGTGGCTCAAGAGCACCGTCGCAAGTCTCGGCCCCGACAACGAACCCGTCATCACCTACGAAGACGTCGACACGTCGCTCATTACGCCCCGTCCGCGGCTCTACGGGCTTGTCGGCGCGGATATCATTGAAGAAGTGTGGAAACAGCGGCAAGCGGCCAAGTCCGCCGCGCCGAAGGATACGAACGGCAGTCATTCCGAGAAGAGTGCAGCCGCGGCGGCTAGCGCATCCTAAGCCCGGTCGGTAGTTCGCGCAGGCCCCCTAAGTAGCAACCCAACCAACGACTACGATCAAGATCATGATTCAATCGACGTCGCACGATTCTTCCGCCCACGACACTCACCACGCCCCTCCGGCGCAATTCACGGTGCGCGTGCTGCGGCAAGATGTTCCCGGCGGCTCCAGCTATTGGGAACGGCACACGGTGAAGCGCGAGAATGACATGAACGTCATCAGCGTGCTGCAGCGCATCGCCGCCAACGCCGAAACGGCCGACGGCGAAAAGACGACGCCGGTCGCTTGGGATTGCAACTGCTTGGAAGAAGTCTGCGGCGCCTGCACGATGGTCGTCAACGGCAAGGTGCGTCAGGCCTGTTCGGCGTTGGTCGATAAGTTGCTCGTCGACAATCCGGAAGAAATCGAACTCCGGCCGATGACGAAGTTCCCCGTGGTGCGCGACCTGATGGTGAGCCGTGCGCGATTGTTCCGCGCCCTGCAGAAGGTCAAAGCGTGGATTCCGGTCGACGGCTATTACGACATGGGCTCCGGCCCGCGCGTATCGGCCGAAAGCCAAGAGCAAGCGTACCCGTTGAGCCAGTGCATGAGTTGCGGCTGCTGCCTGGAAGCCTGCCCGCAATACACCAAGATCGAGCTCAAGCAGGAAGAAGGGGAAACGGCCGAAGCGTTCCAAGCCCGCCAGAAGGAAGCTTACGATCGCGGCTTCGTCGGCGCGCACGCGATCAGCCAAGTGATGCTCTTCAACAAGCATCCGACCGGCGCCATGAACGCCGGCGAGCGCCTCGACGCACTTACGGCCGAAGGGGGCATTCAGGCCTGCGGCAACGCCCAAAACTGCGTCGCCGTCTGCCCGAAGGAAATCCCGCTCACGACGTCGATCGGCCGCGCCGGCCGCGCCACGACGGTGCACGTGATCAAGAAATTCTTCGACCGTTGAGGAAGGCGAGAAGACCGCGAGACGAGGAGACTGGGTGACCAATTGCTCCCACTCGCTAAGTCTCTCTTTCTCCCACTCTCCAAGTCTCTCTTTCTCCCAGTCTCGCTCTCCACATCAATCGTAGGAACTAGACCCAACGATGCGCATCCTGGCTATCGGCGACATTCACGGCTATCTTGCAGCTCTCGACGCGCTGCTGGCCGAGGTGAGGCCGACGCCCGAGGATAGCGTGATCTTCTTGGGCGACTACGTCGACCGCGGGCCCGACTCGCGGGGCGTGGTCAATCGCGTGATCGAATTGGAGCGCTCGTTGCGTGTGGTTGCGCTGCGCGGCAACCACGAACAAATGATGATGGACTCCCGCGGCGGGCCCGGACTGTTGCCCAATTGGCTGCTCAACGGCGGCGAGGAAGCGCTGGCAAGTTACGCCCCCGAAGGTCGCCAGGGAACGCTTAACGACGTCCCGCGCGGACATTGGAATTTTCTCGATCATGTCTGCGTCGATTGGTTCGAGACCGATGATTTCATCTTCGTGCACGGCGGACTCGCGCCGAATCTTTCGCTCCCCGAGCAACCGATTCCCGTGCTCCGCTGGCAAAAGCTCACGCCGGCCGTGAAGCCTCACTTCTCCGGCAAGACCATGGTCTGCGGCCACACGGTGCAACCCTCAGGCGTGCCGCTCGACCTGGGCCACGCGATTTGCATCGACACGGGCGTCTACCTGCCGCAAGGTTGGTTGAGCTGCCTCGATGTGGAAGAAGGAACGTGTTGGCAAGCGAACCAGCACGGCAAAACGCGCATGTTGCACCTCGACGACCTGGAAGAGATTTAGGGCGCCGAGCTCGATTCGCTTCTGGGTGGCTGGGGCTGGAGCGGCAGGCGACGCCGCAGATACTGGGGCATCACTTCGTTCTGCCCCCGGCCGCCCGTTACACGCAGTGCCGGCATTCGTGCGATCTTCATAGTGCCGGCGTTGCTCTTGTTCGGTTCCCGGCGGCGTTGTAAATTTCTCCTCCCGCACGCTCCGTGACCCGCTCCCCGGATGGAAAGGATTCCACCATGTCTGCAGCTTCGGCGACTCGCACCTTGGCCGAACTGGCGCAACTCGTCGGGGGAGTGTTGCAGGGCGACGGCAACACCGCGATTTCCGGCGCCTCGCCCCTTTCCACCGCCGCGGCAGGCGACCTGACGCTGCTCGATTCCGCAGCTCGCGTGAAGAAGCTCGCCGGCACTCCGGCGGCCGCCGCGATTGTGCCCGCGGGCACCGTCGTCGAACTTCCGTCGATCGAAGTGGCCGACGTGCACGCCGCCTTCGCGAAGCTCATCCAACTATTCCACCCGACGCGCGCTCGCGCCCGTCGCGGCGTCAGCCAACATGCGATCGTCAGCCCGATGGCGCGGCTGGCCGACGACGTCGACGTCTATCCGCATTGCGTGATTGAAGACGACGTCGAAATCGGCGCGGGCAGCACGATCTACGGCGGCGTCCATATCATGGCCGGCTCGCGCATCGCAGCGGGCGTCGTGATCTACCCGAACGCCGTGCTGTACGAAAACACGATCGTCGGTCCGCGCTCGATCATCCACGCCGCCGCCGTCTTGGGCGCATTCGGCTTCGGCTATCGCCAGGTCGAAGGAAAGCACGTGCTTACCGGACAACTGGGCTATGTCGAGCTCGGCTGCGACGTCGAAATCGGCGCGGGCACCACAATCGACCGAGGCACCTACGGACCGACGCGCATCGGCGACGGCACCAAGATCGACGACCAAGTCATGGTCGGCCACAACGTCGTGATCGGCCGCCACAATCTGATTTGCTCGCAAGTCGGCATCGCCGGCAGCACCACGACGGGCGACTACGTCGTCATCGCCGGCCAAGCGGGCCTGCGCGACCATATCCACATCGGCACCGGCGCGATTCTCTCGGCCAGCGCCGGGGTAATCAACGACGTGCCGGACGGCGTCGTGATGATGGGTATCCCGGCGACTCCCGAGCGCGAGCAGAAGCTTAAGCAAGTGGCCTGGGCCAAGCTCCCCGAAATGCGCACCGATTTCAAAGCGCTGCAGCGAACCGTGGCCGAGTTGGAAGCGAAGCTCGCCATGATGACGCCGGCCGCTAAGCCCGCCGACCAGCGCGAAGCTGCCTAAGTACGGAAGCGTCCAAAGCTCGGAGCCTTCTCGTCATGGAGCAGCACAAGAAACGGATCGGTTTGATCGCCGCCTGGGGTCGCTACCCGGTCGTCGTCGCCGAGGCGCTTGTCGCGCAAGGCTTCGACGTCTACTGCATCGCCGTGAAGGACCACGCCGACGAAGCGGCGCTCCGGCCCCTCTGTAAAGAGTTTCTCTGGAACGGCGTGGCCCGCTATAGCGCGAGCATCCGCTTCTTGCAACGCCACGGCGTTCGCAGCGCCACGATGGCCGGCAAGATTCACAAGACGACGCTTTATCGCCCCTGGGTTTGGCTGCATCATGTGCCCGACCTCCGCGCGATCAAGATGTTCTACCGCAACTTCGGGTTCACGCAGGGAGATCGTCGCGACGACACGCTGCTCGGGACCATCGTCGACGAGTTCGCGAGTGAAGGAATCGAGTTTGCCCCGGCGACGAACTTCGCGCCGGAGCTGCTCGTGAAGTTCGGCCCCTTGGGACGCCGGGCGCCTTCGGCGCTGGAGAGCAAAGACATCGAGTTCGGCTGGCGACTCGCCAAAGAGATGGGCCGGCTCGATATCGGACAAAGCGTCGTCGTGAAAGGACGCAACGCGTTGGCGGTCGAAGCCATCGAAGGAACCGACGCCTGCATTCGTCGGGCCGGCGAACTCTGCCGCTCGGGCAATTTCACCATCGTCAAAGTGGCCAAGCCGCAGCAAGACATGCGGTTCGACGTGCCGACCATCGGCGTCGGCACGCTCGAGCAAATGGTCGCGGCCGGTGCAACTTGCCTGGCGATCGAGGCCGGCAAGACGATCATCATCGACCACGCGGAAGTGGTCCGCTTCGCGGATCGCCACGGCATCGCCATCGTAGCGCTCGACAGCGCCGAGCAGGCGTTGCCGGGCGACGCGAATCTTGCGGCCTAGACGATCACCGTGTGCCCGAGACATCGGGCGGCTGGGGCAGAACAAAGTGATGCCCCAGTGATGGCCGACTTTGCAACCGGGGCATCGCGATGCTCTGCCCCAGCCATCCTTTCCAAAAGAGTCGCCTGCTTGTGCGGGCTGCTTCGGGCGCAGATAATCGCGTCGCATCGTCGCCTCGCTTTCGGAGCCGCTCGCCGTGACCGAACCTTCGCTCAGTCGTAAATGCCTCGCCGAGTTCATCGGCACTTATGCCCTGGTGTTCTCCGGCACCGGCGCCGTCGTCGCTAATCAGATGAACGGCTCGGTCACGCACGTCGGCGTTTCGCTGGTGTTCGGCCTCGTCGTCTTTGCGCTCATCGCGGCCTTCGGCGACGTCTCCGGGGCGCATCTGAATCCGGCGGTGACCATCGCTTTCGTCGTCGCCAAACGGTTCGCCGCCGCCGCGGCACTGCCGTACATCGCGGCCCAATGCCTCGGCGCCATCGCGGCCAGCGCCACGCTCAAGGCGCTCTTCGTCGAATCCGGCAATCTCGGCGCCACGATTCCTTCCGGTACCAATCTGCAATCGTGGGTCTACGAATTTCTGCTCACGGCTGGGCTGATGTACGTCGTATTGAGCGTCTCGTCGGGCGCGAAAGAGAAGGGGATCACCGCGGGCTTGGCGATCGGCGCGGTCGTCGGCCTCGAAGCGCTCTTCGCCGGCCCGGTCTGCGGCGCTTCGATGAACCCGGCCCGATCGCTCGGGCCGGCGCTGATGGCCGATAAGCTCAGCACGCTCTGGATCTACCTCACCGCGCCGGTGCTGGGCGCGGTCGCCGCCGTGCCGACCTGCCGGTTTATCCGTGGCCAGGAATAGAGCACGAATAGAAAAACCGTCGCACCTCACGGGCACCGCTATTGCGGGTCGCTCGAAATCTTACGCAGGCTGAACTTGTAGGTCGTCTTCTTCGGCGGACCTCCCGTCGGGTACGTCACCGTGATGACGACCGTGATCGGGCCCGGTCCCGTCGGTTTGATTTCGAATTCTTCGGTCGCCCCGCCGATCATCATCTGCCCTTCGGTTACGTGCGCGATATACGCCTTGCGCACGAGCTTTCCCGGACCGCGGATATCGGCCGTGATTTCAGAGCCGGCAATTCCTTGTCCGACGAGCCGCACCGAATCCCCTTCCATCACTTCAAACGGGTTCGTGTCGCTCGGCACGACGATCGACGACGGTTCGTCCGCGGAACTCGCGGCCTCGTCGCTTACTCCGGCAGCCCGCATTTGCTCGGTCGATAATCCGCCGAGGAATTCTTCGCGCGTGATTCGCGCGTCGCCGTTCACGTCGTAGCGTTCGATGCCGCGCATCTCCGTGCCGGAGAGGCGGTCGTCTTCGTTGCCGTCGAGCGCCTTAAACTTCGCCTCGCCCGCTTTCACATCGAACGCGAACCCGCTCTTCGGCTCATCCGCCGACGTGTGCGTGGCGGTGAAAACCAGACAAGCAATGGTCACGGCCCAAGACGAAAGGCGGATGCGGCACATCATAGGTTGCCTCTGCTCTGCGATAAACGAGGAATGCGATAGTCGCGGCCCGCCGATTCTAAGGGCCGCATACTGTCGCTCGCAACGTTTCTCTCGTCACCTACTTCCGCGCGCGCAGCAGTTTCGCCAAATACTTGGCGGTTTCGTCGCCGATCACCGCATACCCTGCGAGGTTCGGATGCCGGTCGGCCGTCCAATTCGGCAGTGTGCGAAAATGGGCATCGAGCCGATTATCCATCACTACCACGGAGTCCGACTGTACATAGGGCTTCAACCACGCGCGATGCTGCTCGGGAATACTCGTCAGCGGATAGCGACGGTAGTTGAGCATATCAGGCCCGTGCTTCAGCTCGGCCGCGTAGCGCGTGTAGACGTCGAACACCGGCAACCCCTCCGCCGCGCCCACTTCGCTGATCGCCTTCAGCACCGCGGCGTCGGCTTCCGGCGCCAAGTACGGGATCGTGGTCGTCGGGATGATCACCGCCTGCGGAAAGTCTTGCTTGAGCCGCACGATCAACTCGTGGAAGTCCTTAGGAAAATTCTCCGCGAAGTTCTCACGCTTCCGTTGGTCGTTGAGGCCGTAGCGAATGAAGATGTAGTCGATTCCGGGAAGCTTGGCGATCTGCTCGTCGTAGCGTTTGCCGGTCAGCAAGCCGTGGATGAATTCGCCGTCGCGTCCTTGGTTGATCACGTTCACCGCCGGCAAGTCCGACTCGGTCGCCAACAAAGTGCGGATCACGTCTTCCAAGTGCGGACCATCAGGTTCGCTGCGGCGACAAACGCTGCCGATCGTCGTGCTGTCGCCCAGCAACAGCACTTGCACCTTCCCCTCATGCTCGGCCTGCGCGTGCGGCGGGCTCATCGCCACGAGAGCAACGACGGCGGTCAGCACTAAAGTCATTTCGCGAAGCAGCAGGCGCGTGGTCATGTCAGGAAGTCCGTTCAGGAGGGAAGGTGAGCAACCGCGCCGCAACGATTTCAGGAATGCGCCGCGATTCGCCGCGGGCCAATATAGGGGGCGCAACCATCGCAAGCCACCGCTTGATGTAGTGGAAAATGTCTTCGGACACCCTCCGAAAGTCGGCGTCAATGTGTCGGTTGTTTCCGGCATTCGCGTCGAATTGTCGCGGCGTACTCCCGATCAGCGCCGCACCCCGATTCCATGGCATAAAAAAACGCTGATAAGCGGCCGCATTTCGCCTTGCCCCTCGATTGTCGCATAGCCGGCACGCCGCTTGCTTCCAAGAATGACAAGGACGTCGCAACAAGTTCCTTCGGAAAAAATCTGGCGCGCCGACAAGACCTCCGGGGATGTCGGCAACATTTAGGTATGAATCAAGGCTTCCTTTCGACCACGTCCGCGCATCTCGGCCCTTACGAACGTGCGCGCGCCGCAATTCCCGCGCTGGCCGCCGACTTGCGATTCCGTCCCGTTTCGCACTTTATTCGCCCCAGCGACCCGTGCGTTCCCAAGAGCGTGCTGTCGCTGTCGCTCGACGAACTCGCCCGCTACTCGCACGACGATTTGCTGCGCATGCCGGGCGTCGGACCGAAAAAGGTGACGAACCTCGCCCAAATTCTCGAACGCACGCTCTCCGAATCGATCAAGCCGCCGGCGATGGACGCGACCTCTGAAGTCCCCGACGCGGCGACGTCGCTTTGGACGAGTGCATCCGAAGTCGCCCCGCCGGCATCCTCGCTCGCCGCGCCGTCGGACACCTACGCACAAGTCGACGAACTGCAGTGGGAACATTGGTGCGTACGCATCCGGCAGCAAGGGCTGGCGACGGAAACACTCGGCCATTGCGTCGCCCATTTGCGCGACCTGCCGCGCAGCCTCTGGTTCGTCCCCGTGCAAGACTTTCTCTTTCTCCCGTACGGCGAACTGCTACGCCTGCGCGGCTTCGGCGTGAAACGCGTGGCGGCCATCGTGGAAGTGTTTCGCGCGCTCGACGCGGCGATCACGGCCGGCGAACTCACCAAGCAAACACGGACGTTAGACGGCGACGACGCCGAACTTACGGGGCCCGCTCGACTCAACATCGCTCCGGCAGAAATCTCCGCCGTCGATGCGGCCGTGTCCGACGTCGTGGCAGGCCGATATGCATGGCGCGCCGAATGGTTTGAGGCCGTGGTCGTGCGCGGCATCTGGCGGCAGCTGCAAGCCGACGCCGAGCCGACGACCTGCGCCCTCATCGCCGAACGCCTCGGCCTTGACCCCGGCGAACTGTCGCCACACACGCGTCTCCGCTTGCAAGGGATCTCGCGGGCCCATCGCTTCGGCATCCTTACGGAAGTTTCGGCGATGGTTGCCGCACGTTGGCCGCGCGGCGAACTGCTCGTCGGCAAACTCCTCGAACAGGCCGTCCGTCGTGAAGATACCGCTCCCTTCCAGCCCGACGGCGTCGTCGCCACGGCGGTCACTTTGTTCTTCCCGATGCTGAAGGACCATTTTCCCGCGCCGCGCCGGCGCCGTAGCGAACCGCGGCGCAACCCGTCGCCGCTGATGAGCCTCCCCCCCGGCTACAACTTCGACACGACCTTCTCCCGCAGTTCCTAACGCCCCGGCAAACCGGCACGTTCCGCGCGACGCATCGTCCGCATATCGGTCGGGCCGCATTTGACCGTCGCCGTTTCCCCGACGAAGATAGTCGCCTGCCGCCGCGAAATCCTCTAGATCGCGGCACGATCTGTCTTCCTCTGCGGAACTTAGCCATGCGCGCCCCGTCTCGATGGTTTGTCGTATTTTGCGCCCTCCTCCTCGCCGACACGGCGTCGCGGACGCTCGCCGCCGAGCGCCCGAACATCGTGCTGATCGTCGCCGACGATCAGGCCTACGGCGATTTCGGCTTCATGGGGCACAAGCAAATTCAAACCCCCCGGCTCGATCGGCTCGCCGCCGAGTCGCTCACTTTTACGCGCGGCTACGTCCCTTCGAGCCTTTGCCGACCGAGTCTCGCGACAATTCTTACCGGCCTCTACCCGCACCAACACAAAATCTTCTCGAACGACCCGCCGCTCGCCGCAATGAATGGAAAGAAAAAGGGGAAAGGAAAAAACCAGGAAGCGGCCCAAGAGTTCGCCCGCTTACGCGATCGACAAATTGCCCACGTCGACACCGCGCCGACGCTGCCGCGCCTCTTGGGGGCCGAGGGATATGCCAGCTTCCAAACCGGCAAATGGTGGGAAGGCAATTTCAAACGGGGCGGCTTCACCCACGGCATGACGCAAGGAACTCGCCACGGCGACGCCGGCCTCACCATCGGCCGCGAGACCATGCAGCCGATCTACGACTTCGTCGATCGCTCGGTCGCCGACAAGAAGCCGTTCTTCGTTTGGTACGCCCCGTTCATGCCCCACACGCCCCACACGCCGCCGCAACGTTTGCTCGATAAGTATCTTCCGCTCGCCCCCACGGAGCACGTCGCCAAGTATTGGGCCATGTGTGAATGGTGCGACGAAACCTGCGGCCAACTCCTCGACTTCCTCGACGACCGCAAACTCCGCGACAACACGATCGTCGTGTTCGTCGTCGACAACGGCTGGATTCAAGACCCGAATGCCCAGAAGTACGCGCCGAAATCAAAACAGTCGCAATACGACGGCGGCCTCCGCTCGCCGATCATCGTCCGCTATCCGGGCCATGTCGCCCCGCGCACGAGCGACGCCCTCGTCTCGTCGATCGACATCGCTCCGACGCTGCTCAAAGCGTGCGGCCTCCCCGCCGACAAAGACATGCCGGGCGTTGATCTGCTCGACGACGCTGCCACGGCGGCCCGCAAGCAACTCTTCGGCGAGGTCTTTACGCACAACGCGGTCGACGTGGACGAACCGGCCTCGAGCGTGCGCTTCCGCTGGACCCGCTCGGGCGATTGGAAGCTGATCGTGCCGACCGCGGCCAATGAGCCGAGCGGTGAAGTGGAACTGTACGATCTCGCCGCCGACCCGACGGAAACCAAAAACCTCGCCTCGGCCGAACCGGCCCGCGTGGCGGAAATGACCAAGCAACTCGACGCCTGGTGGAAGCCGTAGGGTTCTGTAGGAAACGCCCTCCGCGGCATTCCGTCTTCTATTTCCGATCACGCTGCTTGGCGGGATGACGGGATGAGAAACTACTTCAAGTCATTGCGATTCTGGTACGTGGATGCTGTTGGCTGCTACGTTATCGCATGGGCAATCGCACCCGCCGATCCGCTTAGTCGCCTGATGACGTCCCTCCCATTGTTCGCCGTCTGGCTAGCCATTCGGTTCTTCATCGCGCGTCGTTTGTCACGTTCAAAGTGAACCACGATCTGTCCAGCCTGTTTTTGGGCCGGCCAAATCCGCGATCGACCGTTTGCTACAATGCGGCGGACTGTCGGTCGAGCACCGAAAACGAGGCGAATCAGCGACTCTTCGTCTACTCTCAAAGTAGACGTAAGTCCTGATTCGTCGATCGTCGGTTTTGCCGACTTACGTCGCGTCGCCTCCGCGCCGCTGCGCAGATAACTTGGGGTTATCTGCGCACAACCCCAAAACCCACAAGGGGTGCGCACATAACTCGAGTTATGTGCGCAAGCGGAAATCGATGCATCGACGTAAGTGGGCGTACCGGTCGTTTCACGTCGGCAGCGCGTGGCGACCGTTGGTCCGACCAATTAAACTGGTCCCCGACCGCCCGAAATTCTCAACCGTTTTTTTGCTGGTTTGCTTTGAAGGAGTTGCGCGTGATTCGTCTTCGTTTGGCCGTCGCTTTCGCCCTGGCCGCACAAACCGCCTTACTTTCGGCCGCCGATAAGCAAGCGGTCGTCGCCGAACCGAATTGGATCTGGCTCGAGAAAGCGACCGGCCCCGCCGCGCCGGAAAAGATCTACTTCCGCAAAGAGTTCACGGTCGATCGCGAAGTCACCTCGGCGAAGCTCTACGCCACGGGCGACGACGGCCTGACCGTCTTCATCGACGGTAAGGAAGCAATCAAGCACGACGCGTGGCAATCGCCGCAATTCAAGGAAGTCGGCACGCTGCTCACGCAGGTCAAAGGCTCCGCGGCCGGCCGGCATGTGATCGCCGTCGAAGGCCGCAACGACGGCAAATCGGCCGGCGCCGTGCTCGTGAAGCTCGTCGTCGAACAAGGGCGCAAAGAAACCGTGATCGCGACGGATGCCTCTTGGAAAGGTTCGCGCACGCTGCAAGGGGGCTGGAACACTCCGGGTTTCACCACCGTCGGCGAATGGTCGCCCGCGAAGATTCTTGCACCGCTCGGCGGCGGACCTTGGAAGAACGTCAGCGCCGAACGCCTCGCGAAGGCTTCGAACTTGAAAGACCCGACCGCCACGCGCCCCGAAGCGATGAAGATCGCCAAGGGCTTCCAGGTCGAACTGCTGCACACGGTTCCGAAAGACGTCGAGGGCTCCTGGGTCAGCATGTGCGTTGATCCGCAAGGCCGGCTGATCGTCTGCGATCAATACGGCGGGCTCTTCCGCGTGACGCCGCCGGCTCTGGGTGAAAAGACCAAGCCAATCATCGAGAAGATCGAGGTCGACCTCGGCGAAGCGCAAGGGCTCTTGTGGGCCTTCGACGCGCTCTACGTCGTCGTCAATCGGGGAGGCAAATACGAGAGCGGCCTCTACCGCGTGACCGACACCAACAAAGACGACAAACTCGACAAGGTGGAACAACTTCGCAAGATCAACGGCGGCGGCGAGCATGGTCCCCATGCCGTGTTGCTCGGGCCCGACGGCAAGTCGCTCTACATCGTCTGCGGCAACGGTACAAAAATGATGGACCCGCTCGACGACTCGCGCGTGCCGAAGTTGTGGGGCGAAGATCACCTACTGCCGCGCATGCCCGACGGCCGCGGCTTTATGCGCGGCGTACTCGGCCCCGGCGGCTGCATTTACAAGATCGATCCGGAAGGAAAGCGTTGGGAACTGGTCGCCACCGGCTTTCGCAACGAGTATGACGCCGCGTTCAATCGCGACGGCGAACTCTTCTCATTCGACGCCGACATGGAATGGGATCTGAATACTCCTTGGTACCGGCCGACGCGCGTGAATCATGCGATCAGCGGCGCGGAGTTCGGCTGGCGCAACGGCGCCGGCAAATGGCCCGCCTTCTATGCCGACAGCTTCGGCGCAGTGGTCAACGTCGGGCCCGGCTCGCCGACCGGCGTCACCTTCGGGTATGGCGCAAAGTTCCCGGCCAAGTATCAAGACGCGCTCTACATCTGCGACTGGAGCTACGGCAAGCTCTACGCCGTACACATGGAGCCGATCGGCGCCACGTATACCGCGCAACTGGAAGAGTTCATCACCGGCACGCCGCTGCCGCTGACGGATCTCATCGTGAATCCGAAAGACGGGGCGCTTTATTTCGCCATCGGCGGTCGCAAGACGCAGTCGGGCCTGTATCGCGTGACTTACGTCGGCGACGATTCGACCGCGCCGAGTAAGCCGGCAGCGGACAAGTTCGTCGCAGCTCGCGAGCTGCGGCACAAACTGGAAGCGCTGCACAAACCCGACCCGACCGCGGTGGCATCCGCATGGCCGTATCTTGGGCACGCCGATCGGGCGATTCGCTTCGCGGCCCGCGCGGCGATCGAACATCAGCCGCCGGCCGAGTGGCAAGAGAAGGCGTTGGCCGAGAAAGACCCGGCCGCCGCCATCTACGCGTTACTCGCACTGACCCGGGCTACGGCGACCGACCCGTTCCATCGCAAGCCGACCGATCCGACTCCGAGCCTCGAGCTCGGCGCAAAGATTCTCGCGGCGCTGGAAGCAATCGATTTCGCGAGCCTTTCGCCCGTGCAGAAGCTCGACTACGTCCGCGTGTATCATGTGCTCTTCAATCGCTTCGGCAAGCCTGACGAAGCGGCCGAAAAGCGGACGATCGCCTGGATGGAGCGGGCCGTGCCGGCGGAATCGCCGGAATTGAACGTGCTGCTTTGCAATGTGCTGGTGTACTTGGAGGCGTCGTCGGCCGCCGCCAAGACAATGGCTTTGCTGGAATCGGCCCCGACGCAAGAAGAGCAAATCGACTATGCCCGCGCCCTGCGCGTGCTCAAGACCGGCTGGACGCCCGAGCTGAGGAAGGCGTATTTCCAGTGGTGCTTGAGAGCGATGAGCTACCGCGGCGGCGCGAGCTTCGGCCTCTTCGTGCAGAACATCAAGAACGACGCCGTCGCCACGCTGAGCGAAAGCGAGAAGGCCTCGCTCAAGGAACTGCTCGAAGCGAAGCCGGAATCGACCGCTCCGATGATCGTCGCCAAGCCGCGTCCGGTCGTGAAGGAATACAAGTTCGACGAGTTGCTGGCGCTGACGCAGGACGGCTTGAAGGGACGCGACTTCGATCGCGGCCGGCAACTGTTCGGCGCGGCCAATTGCTTCGCGTGCCATCGATTCGACAACGCAGGCGGCGCGGTAGGGCCCGATCTTTCCGGACTCGCAGGCCGCTTTAGCTCGCGCGACATCTTGGAATCGATCGTCGACCCGAGCAAGGTGATCAGCGATCAATACGCGGCGGTCACGATCGTCACGGCCGACGGTCGCACCATCACCGGCCGAATCATCAACCTCGCCGGCGATTCGATGATGATCAACACGAACATGCTCGACCCGAACGCGATCGAAGGGGTCGACCGGAAGCAGATCGAAGAGCAGGGGCCGTCGAAGCTCTCGATGATGCCCACCGGCCTGCTCAACACGCTCAAGGAAGACGAGATCCTCGACCTCATGGCGTATCTCCTCTCGCGCGGCGATCGGAACAATGCGATGTTTCAGAAGAGCGGGGCCCAATAGCATGACGCAGCGCATACCGATCCTCGCATTTGCCGTAGCGCTGTCGCTCTTCACGAGCGCAGGCGGCGCGCAGGAGCTCGTCGTCGAGCACGGCAAGCCGGGCTTCGTATTGGACAACGGTTCGGCGCGTGTCTTCGTCACGCAAACCGGCGGCCACATGACCGCTTCGTTTCCGGCAGGCAAGGACCGCCCGCGGATCGAACCGTATCACGTTTCGCCGTGGCAAGACGAACCGGGAAAAGTGGAACCGCCGATCTTGGGCGTCTTGCGCGGCGACTTTTTCTGTCTGCCGTTCGGCGGCAATGCCGAAGCGTTTCACAACGAGCAGCATCCGCCGCATGGCGAAACCGCCAACTCCGCATGGTCGCTGGTTTCCAACGATGAGCAAGCCGGCAAGTCGCGGCTCGTGCTCACTTTGGAAACGCAGGCGCGGCCCGGGCGCGTGACCAAAGAACTGACGATCGTCGAAACGGAGTCGGTGATTTACTCGAAGCATACGATCGAAGGCTTTGCCGGCCCCGCGCCGCTCGGGCACCATGCGACCCTCGCGATGCCGAAGACCGAAGGGGCCTTGCGCGTTTCGACCAGCAAGTTTACCCACGGGCTCACGAACCCGACGCAGTTTAGCAACCCGGCCAATGGTGAATATCAGTCGCTCGCGATCAACGCCAAGTTCGACGACCTCGCGAAGGTGCCGCAGATTTTCAAAGACGCGCCCGACGCCGATTGCACGAAGTTTCCGGCGCGGCAAGGGTACGCCGATTTGCTTTGCGTGCTGAATCAAAGCAATGTTGCCGGCGAACCGGCTTGGGTTGCAGCGGTGAACACCGAAGCCAAGTATCTGTGGTTCGCGCTGAAAGACCCGGCCGTGTTGCCGAGCTTGCTGTTTTGGGTCGAGAACCGCGGGCGCCACGGCGCGCCGTGGAACGGCCGCAACAACTGCCTCGGCCTCGAGGACGTCTGCACGTTCTTCGCCGACGGAGTTGCTCCTTCGGCGCGCGAGAATACGTTTACGAAGCTCGGCGTTCCGACGACCATCGAACTGCGCTCCGATAAGCCGACCGAGATTCGCTACATCCAAGGAGCCGTGCCGGTGCCGGAAGGGTTCGGCAAAGTCGAGCACATCGAATTTGCTCCGGGCTCTGCGAAGTTCGTCGACGGGGCAGGGCACGAAGTGAAGGTGTCCGTGCGCCACGACTTCTTGAAGTCGGGCAGGCTCTAACGCTTACTTCTTCTTGCCGAAGTGCCGATCGGCGAACGCGAGATATTGCATCCAGTCGTACTCGGTGATGTCGTGCTTGCCGGTGCGCAGGTGGTAAGCGACGAAGTCTCCGACGGGCGACTCCGCCGGAGGCATGTCGGTGACGCCGACGCCGGCCTTGCCGAAGAGCCCGTACACCGGACCGGCGTGCAGCGCCGCGAGGAACTCGCCGCGCGGATCAGCCCAAGTATCGAGCGTGGCGCTCGCCACATAGACGGGCCGAGGCGCGCTGAGGGCCACGAGTTCATGGGCATCGAACGGCAGGTCGGCTTCACGTTCGCTGTACTTCTTGAAGTTGCCGCAGAACCAATGCGGGAAGCGCGTATTCAGGACGACCGTGGTCTCGCCGATCTTCCGTCGCGCGATCGCCGCGCCACCTTCGCCGGAGTTATTCGAGATGACGATTCGCGCACGGCCGTCGGTAGCGCCGGTCCAAAGCGAAGTCTTGCCCAGCCGCGAATGGCCGTGCACGGCGATCTGCCGCTCTTCGATATCGGGATCGGTTTCCAAGTAGTCGATCGCCCGACTCGTGGCCCAGGCCCAAGCCGCGATGCAGCCCCAATCGTCGGGCTTGAAATCTTTACGCCCCGACTTCGCCAAGTAGTAGCCGCGCAGCCCATGCTTCCAACCTTCCGCATAGTCGGGCTCGACGTCGCTCCGCGGGAACGTCGCCACGGCGTAGCCGCGGCCGAGCACCAGCGGCAGTTGCCAACGACTCGCACTCGCGCCGCGCTTCGCCGGATCGGCCTTCACGAGCGACTCGGTCTTCGTCTTCGGGTCCCACGTCCAAGCGTCGACCAGCGTAATGCCCGGGTCGGCGTCGATCGTGTGATTGCCGTCGAAGTTCATGCCGAGAAATACCGGCACCGGCTTCTTCGCGGCGTTGGGCACATAGAGCACCATGCGAATCGGCGGCGCGTCGGGCGCGACGAGGATCACCACTTCCTTACGCGTCGCCAAACCGCCGAGCGCCTTGGGGTCGACGTTCTCCACTTCGAACGAAAGTTCGGCAGGCTTCGTCGGCGCACGGCCAAACATCTCCGTGCGGTACAACTCGAGCAATTCCGGCCGTCGCTTGGCGCGCCACGCTTTGTCGTCGTCGACCTGTTTACCGTCGGCGCATTTCAATGGATCGGGAAGCGTGTAAGCAGGAACCTTCGCTTCGTCATAATTCGGCGGGGGCAGGTCGTCGGCGGCAAAAGCGAAGTCGTCGTCGTTCATGGCCGTGGTAAGTGTGAAGAGTGCGAGGCAAACGGCGATGCGCATGGCGGGCTCCACGGTATTCGTCGCGGCTGTGTTCGTCGCGGCGGCAGTTTTGGGCCTCGGCATTCTACTTGACCTTGGCCGGCTTTGCGTGTCTGTTAGATGGTGTTTTCCGCCCAATTTCCCGCCTATCCGCGTGCTGCGAGAGTCCTGCCATGCCCCGCCTTCCGCTTTCGCTCGGCCTGCTGTTCCCGCTGCTTTTCGCATGCTCGGCCGCCGCTGAAAATTGGCCCTGCTGGCGGGGTCCGCGCGGTGACGGAACCTCGACCGAAGCAAAGCTGCCGACCGCATGGAATGACGACCAAGCGGGCAAGCAGGAAAACATCGCCTGGAAAGTACCGCTCCCCGGTATCGGCCATTCGTCTCCCATTATTTGGGGCGACACGATCTTCGTGACCACGTGCCTCGTCGACGCCGGCGACGGCAAAACGCCGACCGACCGACTGCTTCTCTGCCTCGACAAGGCCTCGGGCAAAGAACGTTGGCGGAAGACCGTCTGCAAGGCCCCGCTCGAAAAGAAGCACACGCTGAATAGTTTCGCCTCGAGCACCCCGACCACCGACGGCCAACGCGTCTTCGTCACGTTCCTCGAAAGCGACAGCGAGGACGAAAAGAAGAACCACGGCCAAATGGTGGTGGCGGCGTACGACTTTGCCGGCAACCTGCTCTGGACCGTGCGGCCGGGGCAATTCTCCAGCACGCACGGCTATTGCAGTTCGCCGGTGCTCTTCGAAGAGCTTCTCATCGTCAACGGCGACCACGACGGCGACTCCTACATCGTGGCGCTAAAACAATCCGACGGCTCGACCGTTTGGAAGACCCCGCGCGAACATAAGACACGCAGCTACTGCACGCCGATCATTCGCACCTTCGGCGGCGCACCTCAACTAATTCTCTCCGGCAGTAAAAGCGTTTGCAGTTACAACCCGCGCACGGGCGAGCGCATTTGGAACATCGACGGGCCGACCGAACAATTCGTGGCGTCGCTGGTCGACGACGGTAAGCTCCTCTTCATGACGTGCGGCTTTCCCGAGCGGCACATCTTGGCCATCAAGCCCGACGGCAAGGGGAACGTCACCGACTCGCACATCGCTTGGCGTTCGAAAGACAACTGCTCGTACGTGCCGTCGCCGATCGTGTGCGACGGTTACTTCCTCGTAGTCGCCGACAACGGCATCGCCAGCTGCTTCCGCTGCGCCGACGGCGAGCGCATGTGGCTCAAGCGTATCGGCCCCGGCCATAGCGCTTCGCTCCTCACGGCCGGCGGCCTGGTGTATTTCACATCCGATCGCGGTACGACCAAAATCGTGAAGCCCGGTCCGGACTATGATGAAGTCGCGGTGTGCGAACTCGGGGAAGATTGCTTTGCGTCGCCGGCCGTAAGCGACGGAAAACTCTACCTCCGCGGGCTCGGGCACTTGTACTGCATCGGAAAGTAAACGATGTTCCCACGTCGTTCTCTCGGCTGGCCGATCACGCTCGGCGTGGTCATGATCGTGTTGCTCGTGATGCTCATCATCGGATGGGTATTCGCGGCAGCGGTCGCCGCGCAGACCGCGGCCTATTGGTGGGTGATCCTCGTCGTAGGGACGACCTTTCTCGGCATCGTCCTCGTCGGCGTGGTGCTTTATCTCCTCATCTCCATCAAAGAGATTAACCTCAACCAACGGCAATCCAACTTTATCGACAGCGTCACGCATGAGCTCAAGTCGCCCATTGCCTCGATGAAGCTCTATCTGCAGACGCTCACCCGGCGGCAGGTTTCCGAGAAGCAACAGGCCGACTTTTATCGCTTCATGCTCGACGACCTGGAACGGCTCGACACGCTCATCAACCACATGCTCGATGCGGCTCGGGTCGAACACGTCAACAAAGACGACGAGAAGGAAATCGTCGACGTCGAACTCGCCCGCGTGTTGCAGGAGTGCGCCACGGCCGCGTGCCAACGGCATTCCGTGCCGCCCGAGACCATCACGCTCGACGTACGCCCCGCGATCGTGCGAGCCCGAGCCATCGACGTCGATATGATCTTTCGCAACCTGCTCGATAACGCCATCAAATACGGCGGCACTCCCCCGCAAGTGCAAATCGAGATGTGGCCCGACGGTCGCGGCCGCGTCATCACGCGCGTCGCCGACAACGGCGCCGGCATTCCGCTGCAGCTCCGTCGCAAAATCTTCGGTCGCTTCGTGCGGCTCGGCAGCGAACTCACGCGCGCCAAGACCGGCACCGGCCTCGGGCTCTTCATCGTCCGCACGCTCGTCAAACGACTCAAAGGCAAGATCACCGTGCAAGGGCGCGGCGCACGCTCGGGCACGGTGTTCGAAGTCGAGCTCCCCGGCGATCCCTTCGAGGTTCGCACGTCCGATGCCTCTGCAACCGGTGCCGCCGCAACCGGTGCCGCCGGAATGTCGCAAACTCCCGCCTCCGTGCCAGGTGCGTCGTGAGCACGGAAAACCTGAAGCATATCCTCGTCGTGGAAGATGAAGAGCATCTCCGCACCGGCATTAAATACAACCTCGAGGCCGAAGGGTACGACGTTTCGGCCGTCGGCGACGCTCCCGCGGCGCTCAAACTAGTCGACGAAACGGCGCGACCCGTCGACCTAATCATCCTCGATCTGATGCTCCCCGGCATGAGCGGCTACACGTTTTGCGAAACGATCCGCGAGCAAGGGCACGATATGCCCGTGATGATCCTCAGCGCCCGTACATTGGCCGAAGACCGCATTCGCGGGTTCGACGTCGGTGCCGATCAGTACTTGCAGAAGCCGTTCGACCTCGACGAGCTCCTCAGCCGCGTGCGCAACTTATTGGCCCGCAGCCGACGGTTCACGCCGGCCTCGCTACGTCAGGGAGAATTCGACGTTTATCAATTCGGCAAGGCGCACGTCAACTTCACGACGTTCGAAGTGTCGGTCGACGGCAAGCCGGTGCGGCTCACGGCGATGGATATGAAGCTCCTGCGCTACTTCATCGAGCATGAAGGAAAGGTGCTCTCTCGCGCGGCCCTACTCACGGGCGTTTGGGACCAGCCCGCGGACCTCACCACGCGCACGGTCGACAACTTCGTGATGCGGCTGCGTAAGACCTTCGAGCCCGACCCTGCCGAGCCGCGACACTTCCTGAGCGTACGCGGGGCGGGCTATCGCTTCGTCGCCGCGGGCGACGCCGCCGAAACGCCCGACGAGGCCGCACCCGAAGCGTAGCCGGCCAAAACTTCGTGGCAATATGTCGCGAACAACGTATGATGGCGACGCCAAGAAGGCATTGCCGTTCCGTGGATTTACTCGACCGACTTGAGATTGCTCCATGTTGAAAAAGCAGATGTTTGCGAAGAAATCGCTCCGCCGGCTCTTGGATGAGATGGCCGGCGAAGACCGGCTCCACCGCGTGCTCGGGCCCGTTACGCTCACGGCGCTCGGCGTCGGGGCGGTGATCGGGGCAGGCATTTTCGCCGCCACCGGAGCGGCGGCCAGCGGTACGGCCGGTCCCGCGCTCATGGTGTCGTACGCCGTGGCCGGAATTACCTGTGTTTTCGCGGCGCTGTGCTATGCGGAGTTCGCGAGCATGGCACCAGTGGCTGGCAGCGCGTACACCTACGCCTACACGACGCTCGGCGAACTCTTCGCGTGGATCATCGGCTGGGATTTGGTCTTAGAATACGCCGTCGGCGCGGCAACGGTCGCTAATAGTTGGTCCGGATACTTTCAAAGCGTACTAAAAAAGTTCGGCATCGAGCTCAGTCCGCTTATCAACAAGTCGCCCTGGCTCTACACCGAAGACGGCACCTTGGCGCTGACCGGTTCATACGTGAACCTACCGGCCGTGGTCATCACGGCGATTATGACGGCCGTGCTGGTGAAAGGCATCCGCGAAAGCGCTGGATTTAATGCTCTGATGGTCTTCATCAAGGTTGCGGCGGTGTTGTTCGTGATCTTGGTCGGCGCGTTCTACGTAAACCCTGAAAACTGGCAGCCGTTTGCTCCCTTTGGCTGGGGAGGCGTGACGTTTTTCGGTCATCCGATACCGGGTACCGAGTTGAATCAGGCCGGTAAGCCCGTCGGCATGTTGGCCGGTGCGGCGATCATCTTTTTCGCGTATATCGGGTTCGACAGCGTCTCCACGCACGCCGAAGAAGCGAAGAACCCGCAACGTGACGTCCCCATCGGCATTATTGCTTCACTCGTGATCTGCACGATTCTGTACATCGGCGTCGTCGCCGTGCTGACCGGCATGGTTCCGTATTCAACCATCGATCAAGATGCGGGTGTCTCATCGGCGTTTGCCGCGAAACATTTGCCGTGGGCCGATTTCATTATTTCGGCCGCGGGCGTGGCGGGCATTACTTCCGTGTTGCTTGTGATGATGCTCAGCGCACCTCGCGTGTTTCTGGCGATGGCTCGCGACGGCTTACTTCCCACTAAGTTCTTCGCAGACGTACACCCGAGATTTCGCACGCCTTGGAAGAGTACGATCGGCGTCGGAGTGTTCGTTTCCTTGTTGACCGGACTGCTACCGATCACGGCACTTCTAGAAATGACGAACATCGGCACGTTGTTCGCGTTCGTCATCGTGTGCACGGCGGTTCTCATCATGCGTAAAATCGAGCCTGACCTACCGAGGCCGTTCCGCTGCCCGCTCGTGCCTCTCGTGCCGATTCTTGGTATCGCCGCATGCTTGATGCTCATGCTCTCGTTGCCGGCCGGCAATTGGTGGCGGCTCATCGTCTGGTTGGGCTTGGGGCTTTGCATTTACTTCGGCTACAGCCGATATCATAGCACGCTCGGAAAGGAACTCCGGGGTGAGTTGGCCATTCACGGCGCAACGCCGGCGGGTAGCCCGTTTGATGAGCGGTAGATCCGGTTCGCCTTTCAGAAAGTTGCGCACGCCCATGCTCAAACTTTTGTCGCTCGCAGTCGCCGCATTGATCTGCCTCGCCTCCTTCGCATCGGCGGCCGAGCCGTCGTCCAAGTCGAGTACGCAGCAAGCGGCCCAGGTCCTCATCGTCATCGGCCCCAGCAGTCACCCGCCCGGTTCGCACGAAGTGGCGGCCGGCGGACGGTTGCTCGCGCACGCGCTCGAGCATTCCGAAAACCTCCGCGGAGTGCAGGCCGAAGTCGTCACTGAGTGGCCGCAGGATCGCAAGCGTTTGGAACAGGTCGCAACGGTCGTCTTCATCGGCGACACGTTTCCGCCGATGCGGATGCCGCAATCCGAGAAGATCATGCAAGAGCTGGCCGCGATGACGGCCCGCGGTTGCGGCATCGTCTGCCTGCACTACGCCACGGGCCTGAGGGCGGAAGACGTCGCGGCCGACGGCGAACATCCGCTACTACATTGGATGGGAGGCTACTTCGCGACACGCTGCAACCATCACAAATCGATCGCCAAAATCTTTCCGGCGGCGACGATCACTCCCGCCGCTCCCGATCATCCGGTGTCGCGGGGCTGGAAGGAGTTCACGCTGCACGACGAGCCGTATATCAACAACTACTTCGGGCCCGACGGCAACAAACTCGCCGCCGGCGTCACGGCCTTCGCCACTTCGCAACTGCCGCCGGAAGATCCCCAAACAGAGATTGTCGCCTGGGGCGTCGAGCGGCCCGACGGCGGTCGCGGGTTCGGCATCGTGATGCCGCATTTCTACAAAAACTGGGCGCTCGACGATCTGCGCACGTTTATTCTGAACGGCGTCGTCTGGTCTGCCAAAGTCGAGGTGCCGAAAGAAGGCGTGCGCACCGCCGCGCCAGACCTCGCGGCGTTCGCGCCGGGCTCCATCGAACCGAAACCGCGCGAGCCGAAACCCGCCGCGAAGAAGTAGTTTCGCCGGTTACATCCGCCCGCCTCTCCCTTCTCTTTCCGTGATCTGAAATATGACGACCTTGCCATCGCTCCGCGCCCATTCCGGTTTGCTTGTCGCTGCCTTGCTGTTTCTCGCCGGATCGCACATTCACGCAGCCGACGACGCCGTTTCCGCCGATGCCGCTCCGCGCTGGTGGAAAGGAAACCTGCACACGCACACGTTCTGGAGCGACGGCGACGACTTTCCCGACATGGTCGCCGATTGGTACCGCGCGCACGACTACAACTTCCTCGCACTTTCCGACCACAACGTGCTGAGCCAAGGCATTCGCTGGGAAAAGGAAAGCAAGCTGACGAAGAAAGGGGGCGCCGACGTCGTTTCCAAGTATGTGGCTCGCTTCGGCGATGCGTGGGTCCAGCGACGCGGCGAGGGAGCCGATGCCGAAATACGCCTGAAGCCGCTGGAGGAGTTCCGCACGCTCGTCGAAGAGCGCGGCCGGTTTCTGATGATTCCGTCCGAGGAAATCAGCGATAAGGCGGAAGGGGTACCGATTCACATCAATGCCGCGAATCTCAAAGAGCCGATCCACCCCCTCAGCGGAGCGACGGTCACCGAGGCAATCACGAACAACCTGCGTGCCGTGCACGACCAAGCGGAGCGCGCCGGCCGTGAGATTCTCGCGCATCTCAATCACCCGAACTATCACTACGCCGTCACCGCGCACGACCTGGCGCATGCCGTACTCGAGCGGCATTTCGAAATCCACAACGGCCATCCGGGCGTCAACCAGCGCGGCGACCATCATCATCCGAGCATGGAGCGCGTCTGGGACATCGCCAACACGATCCGCCTCGTCGAGTTGAACGCTCCCCCGCTGTTCGGAGTCGCCACGGACGACAGCCACAACTACCACGGCAAGCCGAAAGGTGCGAGCCCAGGCCGCGGTTGGGTGATGGTCCGCAGCACGCATCTTTCGCCCGAGTACATTTTGCGGGCTCTCAAGGCCGGCGATTCCTATTCCTCGTCCGGCATCGTACTTCGCGACGTGCGCTTCGATGCGAAGTCGAAGACGCTTCGCGTTGAGATCGAGCCTGATGGAGATGCCGTGTTCACGACGCAGTTCATCGGTTCGATGAAAGGGGTGGAAACCGCGGGCGATCCCATCGACACGACGAAGCTTTCGGCAGAAGACGCGAAAGCGCTGGGCCGTCACAAGCACAAGTATTCCGACCGAATCGGCGAGACCTTGAAGACCGTGCAAGGGACGACCGCCGAATACACATTCACCGGCGAAGAGCTCTACGTCCGGGCCGTCGTCACTTCGACCCGTGCGCCGACGAATCCCTCTTGGGAAGAGCAGAAGATGCAGGCCTGGACGCAGCCGGTCGGCTGGGAGCTGCGGAAGTCGAAGCCTTAGCGAAGGCGATTCGCAGCGCAGTAACTCACGGCGTTTAAGACGGAACCGGCGCGAGGAGAACGGATGCTCGAAAAATACGGCTTCTACATGATCGTCGCCGGCGGCCTCGCGGCAGTGATCGCGCTGGTCTGGATGATGGTTCGCACCGTGCGCAATCGCCCGACGGTCGGCCCGATTCGGCTATTGCTTGCCGGCGCGGTGCTGATCGCCGTGCCGTACGGACTCGCCTTCTACGAACGCAACTTCGTGCCGCTGCAACCGTATGAGCAAATCGTCGACGGCGAACTTCGCATTACGCTCACCGGCCTGCCTGGCTTCGACTACGCGACACTCGCCCGCCGGCCCGAGGTGGTCGTCTTGCAGATGGCGAACTCCGACGTGACCGACGCGACGCTCGAACATTTGCGCGGTCTCGCCAAGCTGCGCCGTCTCGACGTCGGCAATTCGCAAGTGACTGACGCCGGACTGGCAACCATCGCCGCACTACCCGCGCTCGAAGAGCTGAACGTCGGTCATACGAAGATCACCGACGCCGGCTTCCAGCAACATCTCGCGCCGAAAGCTTCGCTCCGCAGGCTCGATCTGACGGCGACCGAAGTTAAAGGGAAAACGAAGCGCGACTGGAAGAACAAGCAACCCGACCAACGCGACTACGTCGACTAATTCCCCTTCACCCCTCACCCCTGGCCCCTCTCCCGCAAGGGGCGAGGGGAACCGGCGCCTTATCGGTTTTCGATCTACAAAGGAGTTCGCCATGCCGCTCGAACTGTTTGAGGATGAATTCGGCGACCCGCGTAATGCTCGTGCCCTGGCGCTGGCTGCCGACCTTGCCTACTTGCCGGCCGAGCAGGGGATCGCGGCGTTCCAAGAGCAGTTCGCCATGAAGGCCGAGCTCGTGAGTTCCGGCAACACGCAGGCCTACATCGCGCATAACGACGACCATCTGCTGGTCGCCTTTCGCGGCACGGAAGCTCCCACAAGCATCGAGGGCTTGAAAGATTGGCTGCTAACCGACGCCGTGAATCTGCTGATCCAGCCGGAAGGAGATCTCGGCACCGATTTCGCGGCGGCGGGAGTCGGCACCCGCTGGCATCAAGGGTTCATCCGCGCTCTCGACGAAATCTGGGCTCCGGTATTTGCGGCCGTCGATGTCGAGCGGAAGAAGAGCGACCGGCCGTTTTGGATCACGGGGCATAGTCTCGGCGGGGCGTTGGCGCTGCTGGCCGCGTGGCGATTTAAACGGAAGTTCGTCAACGTGCATCAGGTCTACACGTTCGGCGCACCGATGGTCGGCAACACGGAGGCGGCCAAAGTCGTCGATCGGGAGTTTGGCAAGAAGATATATCGCTACGTAAACGACCAAGATCCGGTGCCGCACTTGCCGACGGTGAGCCTGCTCGCGAACGCTTACGGCCATTGTGAGAAAGAGATTCTGCTCGGGGCCGCAGCCGCGTCAGTGGCGGGCGCGTCGCCGGCGATGTTTCAACAACTCGCCGGCAAAACGGTCGACGGCGTGTTAAAAGGTACCTTGCTCGACGACCTGTGGAACAACGTGCAGCAGCGCGTCGGAGCCCACGCCATGGAAAGATATCGCCACTTTGTCGACGCCCTGCTCCAGGCGCGTTGATTCCATTTTACTCGGAGTACGTCCGTTATGTCGCAGCGCATTACTCGTCGCCGCTTCGTGCAAAGCTCGGCCTTGCTGGCCGCTGTGGGTCCCTGGGCCGCAAGCCGTATGGCGGGCGCGGCGGCTCCGGCGAGCGAGCGCATCACGCTCGGCTTCATCGGCATGGGCAAGCAGGCACGCGGACATGTCGGACGTTTCCTCGGCATGCCCGACGTGCAAATCCTGGCCGTGAGTGATGTCGAACCTGCCCGATTGGCAGACGCCAAGCAAACGGTGGAGAAGGGTTACGCGAAACAAACCGGCGGCAGCTACTCAGGCTGCGCGGCCTATGCCGACTTCCGCGAGCTCTTGGCCCGCGACGATATCGACGCCGTGGTGATCAGCACGCCCGACCATTGGCACGCGATTCCGGCCATCATGGCGGCGCACTCCGGCAAAGACGTCTACTGCGAAAAGCCGCTGTCGGTATTCATCGCCGAAGGGCGCGCCATGGTCGCGGCGGCGCGCGAAAAGAACATCGTCTTCCAAACCGGCAGCCAACAGCGGAGCGAATTCGGCGGCAAGTTCCGTCAAGCGGTCGAATTGGTTCGCAACGGTCACATCGGCGAAGTACAAAAGGTGCGCGTCGGCGTCGGTGAAGCGGCGATTCCTTGTGATCTTCCTACGGAGCCGGTGCCGGCGGGGACCGATTGGAACATGTGGCTCGGCTACGCGCCGGAGCGAGGCTACAACGCGATTCTCTGCCCGCAAGGACTACACAATCACTTCCCGGCCTGGCGCAAGTACCGGGAATATGCGGGCGGCGCCCTGGCCGACATGGGAGCCCATCATTTCGACATCGCGCAATGGGCTCTGAATAAAGACGATTCCGGCCCGGTGAAGATCGAGCCGCCCGCCGATGGCGCCAAGACCGGCCTGAAATTCACGTACGCCGACGGCGTCGAAATGTTCCACGGCGGCCCAAGCGGCTGTACGTTCGAAGGAACCAAGGGGACGCTTTACGTCGACCGGAGCAAGATCGAAAGCACCCCGGCCGGCATCATCAGCCACAAGACGAACGATTCGGAATGGCGCTGCGAGCCGTCGGACAATCACCATCGCAACTGGATCGAAGCGGTGAAGGCTCGCAAGAAGCCGATTTGCGACGTTGAAATCGGCCACCGCTCGGCGAGCGTCTGCGAACTCGGCAACATCGGCTACCAATTGAAGCGAACGCTGAAGTGGAATCCTCAGGAAGAGAAGTTCATCGACGACGCCGAGGCCAACGCCTTAGTGACGCGCGAACTTCGGGCACCTTGGAAGCTGGGCTAGATCGACGCTTAAGCGCGCCGCGCTAAGTCATCAGATGCCATAGCCAAGCGATCATCGCGAAGAGCCCCCAGGCGGCGAGGCCGAGCACGACGAACAGCAGAACGGCCAATCCGGCGACGATGCCACGGCCGCTCCCTTGGTATGCGCCTTCATGGTAGTGGCGACGAAGCAGTTCCACGTTGCGCTGGTTGGAGCGGAACGCGAAGTCGAAGAGGTTTCCGACGATCGGCACCGCGCCGATTAAGGAATCGACGGCGATGTTCAGCGCCATGCGGGCCGTGACGTTGCCGCTGGCGCCGTAGCGCAACATCGTCCAAACGAGCGCGCAGGAGACGAGCGACGTCGCGACGTTGCCCACGCCCGGGATTAGCCCGACGATCGGGTCGAGTCCGAAGCGGAACTTCGTGCCGGGGATTTGATACTCGCTATCCATCAAGCGGGCCAGCCGCTGGATGTGGACGAGCCGTTCATCTTCGACGGGCCCCCTCCACGCGGGTTGTTTCCATGAATCGCCAGGTCGACGTGGGTTCCAAGCAGCATCCATCGTCACAATCCTCCTCCGGGGGCGGCCGGTGCCAAACCGGCATCTTTCAACAGCTCTCAGTGGACACACGATGCACGAACCGTGCCATGTCGCACGGCAGCGGTCGAATCGCGCCGTGATGCGAAGGACAATCGAGCGAAAAACTTCGAAAAATGTCTCACTTAAACGAGTTGTAATCTCCTGCGATTGGCGACTTCGAACGCTGAGACGTAAATACTTAGTGAAACACCTCTATGCTTCGGCGGCGTTCACCTCCGGCAGTTTGGCCGGCGGAATTGTTCGGTTTCCGCTCATGCAAAACGCTCGAACGAAGCTAGAATCCATGCTCGCCCGCCCTGCCTTGTTTGCGGCGTCGCGAACTACCAGTGGAACTCCATGCCTATCGACGTCACTTCTGCCGGCTCACTCGAAAGTTCCGCCGAAGACGAATCCCGCGACGACGGACAACTCGACGCCAATGCGACCGCATTTGCGCAGATCACGGAGATTATCGATCGCGCAGGCGAACTGCTTCCAGCGCAAGGTCCGATCACGGCGTTCGTGTTCCTGAACACGCTTCAGGCGCTGGAAGACCTGCCGTTTGCCGAGGGGCTCAAGAAGGGGGCTCGGCTGTTCGGCTGCCGGCCCTATTTGGGTGAAGATCAGTATCGCGAACGAATGCAACACGGCCGGATTCGTCGCTCGGATCTTGCCGCTTCGTTGCGCGAAGATCTTGGCGAGGCGGGCGATGAGCGGATTTGTCATGCCACGACTCGCTTCGATTTGCGACTGGGCATGCTTGAGCATCCGCTCCGCACCGGTCCGGCGGAAGAGCTGCGCTGGTTCGTCGCCGAGACCGACGCCCTTTCGCGCCTTCGTCCCGAGGTTTCGCCGGAGATTCGAGAGCATTTCGTCGACGACACGAAGCACTGGATCATGCGCGACATCCGTTCACCTGCCGCGGCGAAGCACACGGCGGAGGACGTCGGTGAACGCAACGTCTTGCACGACCTGTTTGAACGTTTCCCGCAAGCCGCCATCGAGCGCTGGGATGCCCAACAGTGGGAAGCGGCCGCTTTGCATTTGCTGTGGAGAATCTGTCGACATGGCGTGGCGGGGCAGTCTTCGACCGCGCCGCCGATCTTTCACGCCGTGCGCCATCGCGACTTCCTGCTCGAAGCCTGCGAGATCGACTCGGATCGCCTCGTTCACGAGATCCTCATCCGCTTTTGTGCCGCCTTCGTCGATCAGGGCTTTGCCGACTGGTCGTTGCCGTCGCGCAACAACGGCTTCTTCAAATCGTTCTGCGTCGTCTACGGCCAGGCCGGCGGACCCCCGACGCCTTGGCAAGCGGGCCTCGCCGCCGAACTGGCCCGGCTCGATAAGGCCGACATCGGGCCGCGCGAATCGATTCTGGAATCGCTGCGCGATCTGGGCGTGGCCGAATCGGAGTGGGACGCCTTCCTTACCGAATCGCTCGTCGCGCTGCGCGGCTGGGCCGGACTCATCCGTCAAAACGAAGTTCGCGGCGATCGCGTCGCCGTGCCGGTACCGCAAGGCACCGTTCTGGAATTCGTCGCCGTGCGTTTGATTCTCGAACGCTGGGCGCTGCGTTATGTCGCCCAAAATTCGCTCGGCTTCAGCGGACCGCTCACCGACCTCCGCGAGGCCGCGCTCATTCGCATGGATCGCCGCGCCGTTTGCGACGACGATCAACGCGCCTTCCACGTCTTTCAAATTGCTCAGATGCTCGGCTGGACGCCGCAAGAGCTCGCCAAGCTCTCCCGCGAGTCTTGGGGCACGCTCTCCGGCGAAATCGAAGCCTTCAACGGACTCGAACGCCGACGGCTGCTGCATCAGGCGTTCGAGCGCCGGTTGCGCGTGCAGGCCCTCGATGCGTTTTCGTTGCACACCCGCAGCCCGGCGCGCACGGTGGAAAAGCCGAAGTTCCAATCCGTATACTGCATCGACACGCGCGAAGAATCGTTTCGACGGCATCTGGAAGAGATCGAACCCGACGCGGAAACGTTCGGAGCCCCGGGCTTCTACGGCGTGGCCATGTACTACCGCGGCGCGGCCGATGCCCACTTTTCGACGCTCTGCCCGATCGTCGTCAAGCCGCAGCACTGGGTGACGGAAGAGGTCGTTTACTCGCTCGAAGAAACAAATCGCCGCCGCGCCAAAACGCGCCGCGCCCTGGGTACGGCGTCGTTGCAGGTGCATACCGGTAGCCGGAGTTTGGCGCGCGGGGCGTTGCTCACGGCCGGGTTGGGCGTGCTGGCGTCCATTCCGCTCGTGGCGCGCGTGCTATTTCCTCGTCTCACGGCCCGCATCCGCAAAGGGGCGGGGGCCTTCGTGCAGCCGCCGGTCGTCACGCGGCTGGTGCTCGAACGTCATCAAGACCCGGCGGGACCGGAAGAAAATCACGTCGGCTTCACGGTGCCCGAGATGGCCGATCGCGGCGAACGACTGCTGCGCGACATCGGTCTCACGCACAACTTTGCGCGGCTGGTATTCTTCTTCGGCCACGGTTCGTTCTGCTTGAACAATCCGCATAAGTCGGCCTACGATTGCGGAGCATGCTCGGGCGGGGCCGGCGCTCCGAACGCTCGCGCCTTGGCGGCGTTTCTGAACGATCGGCGCGTGCGCGAGATTCTCGTGCAACGCGGCTTACCAATTCCCGACACGACCGTGTTCGTCGGCGGCCTGCACAACACCTGCGCCGACGCACTCACGTTCTTCGATCTCGACCTGCTGCCCCGTTCGCATCGGGCCGACTTCGAATCGGCCGTCAGTACGCTCGACCGCGTTTGCGAGCGCAACGCGCACGAACGCTGCCGACGGTTTGATTCGGCCCCGCTGAGCATTTCCTTCCAAGCCGCGCGGCGGCATGTCGAAAATCGCTCGGAGGACCTGGCACAAACGCGCCCCGAGTTCGGCAATGCGACGAACGCCATGTGCTACGTCGGCCGGCGCAGTCGCAACCGCGGGCTGTATCTCGACCGTCGCTGTTTCATGAATTCCTACGACCCGGAACAAGACGACGCCGAGTGCTCGATCTTGGCCCGCATCCTTGCGGCGGCCGTGCCGGTGTGCGAAGGGATCAACCTGCAATACTTTTTCTCTTACGTCGATTCGCCCGGCTGGGGCTCCGGCACGAAGCTGCCGCACAACGTCACTTCGCTGTTAGGCGTGATGGACGGCGCGGCGAGCGATATGCGCACCGGGCTCCCTTGGCAAGGCGTGGAGATCCACGAACCGGTTCGCCTCTTGTTCGTGCTGGAAACCACGCCGCAAGGCATTCTCGGCATCATGGATCGCAACCCGGTCATCGGCCGCATTCTGCGCAACGGTTGGGCGCAGCTCGCGCTGCTCGACCCGAAGTCGTCGCGCATGCTCTACTTTCGCAACGGCGAGTTCGAAGAGCACGTACCGGAGAAGGACGAGTTGCCCCGCGCGGCCACGTCGACCGATTGGTATCGAGGCTGGCGCGATCATCTCGACTTTGCCGTCATCGATCCGTAGAGCCTGAAAGCGCTCCGTTTCAGGCTTTCTACCGCACAACGAACCGACTTGATTTAGCATTCATGGACAAAATTACTCAAACGCTGGGAGAGGTGATCGTCGCGGCACCGCTCCTGCTCGTCGCGCTCTTGGGAACGGCGACAATCGTCGGCCGACCGTTCCGCGAGCGCGTGATCGGCCGCATGGTTCATCTCGCCGTGGCGGTGGGACTCACCGCATCGATCGCGATGTTGGCGATCATGGTCGCGACCGACAATCGACACGTATCCGTCGAGCTCGGCAATTGGGTCAAAATCCATGCGCACGACCTCGACTATCATTTCGCCATTAAGTTCCTCTTCGATCGGCTTTCCGTACCGTTCGCCGTTCTGACGTTCGTGCTCTGCGGCACCATCGCGCAGTTCGGCATCAAGTACATGCACCGCGAGCCGGGCTTCAATCGTTTTTTCTCGCTCTACGCCTTGTTCATGCTCGGCATGATCGTCACGTCGCTCGCCGGCACAATTGAAACGCTGTTCGCCGGTTGGGAACTCGTCGGTCTGTCGTCGGCCTTGCTCGTCGCGTTTTATCATGAGCGGCAGAATCCCGTGCGCAACGGACTCAGCGTATGGGTCGTGTATCGCGTTTCCGACGCTGCGCTGTTGTTCGCCTCCGTCGCTTTGCACCACATGACCGGCGGCGGCGATTTCGATTTGTTCCTCGGCAGCGCGTCCTGGCCGGAAGGTGTGGCGGAAATCAAAGGGAATCAGGCCTTGCTGGTCGGGTCGCTCTTAGTGATCGCCGCCGCGGGCAAATCGGCGCTCGTCCCGTTCTCCGGCTGGTTGCCGCGCGCCATGGAAGGGCCCACCCCGTCCAGTGCCGTCTTCTACGGCGCCTTGTCGGTACATCTCGGCGCGTTTCTGCTGTTGCGCTGTTCCCCGCTGCTGGATCAGTCGTTGGGGTTGAGCGCCGTCGTGGTGGTTCTGGGCCTCGGTTCGGCCATGTTTGCGGCCTTCGCGTGCCGGGTGCAAACCGACATTAAGAGCGCCCTCTCCTTCGCCTCGATGACCCAAGTCGGCCTGATCACCTCGGAAATCGGCGTCGCGTCGCTGGTTCATCAGTTTGTCAGCCCCGAAGCGGGCGACTTCCTGCGCTATCTCACGCTCGTTCACATTCTCGGCCACGGCTGCCTGCGAACGCTGCAGTTTGTGCGGGCTCCTTCCTTGCTGCACGATTATCGCATCTTGGAAAATGCGTTGGGGCGACACTTACCGCATGTCGCGACGATCGGCGAACGGATGCTGCCCACGACGACGCGCACTTGGTTCTATCGCTGGGCGATCGAACGCGGCTACCTCGACGCTCTGCTCGCCAACGTCATCGTCCGTCCGTTCTTGCGCACCATGCACTGGTGCGACGATATGGAGCGGCGCTGGATCGATTGGCTTGCCGGCGAGCGCGATCCCCTGGCTCCCGATCTTGAATCGGCTCCCGCAACGCCGCTGGAGGAGCTGGTATGAAAGAGCTGCATTTCCCCTTCATTGAAATCTCGATTCTCATCCCGTTCGTCGGCGCCATCGCCGTCTCGAAGCTGCGCAACGCCCATCAAGCGCGCAGTTGGTCTGCCTGGATCACGGGAGCGGCGTTTCTCTGCGCGGTCGCGGCGTGGCAAGACTACGGCATTCTTCAGGCGCAGCTGCTCCCGGCGGGCGAGCACGTCATGGAGGCCGACGATCGCTGGCACCTGATGCAAAACCTCATCGGCCGCGAGATTTTCACGATCGATCAATTGAGCTCGCCGCTGCTGCCGTTGGGAGCGCTGCTTTATTTCGTGACGACCATTGCGACGCTCCGCACCAAGGTGCGCCGCTTCTCGTTTGCCTGGATGCTCTTCTCCGAAGGGGTGCTGCTCGCAACTTTTAGCTGCCGAATTCCCGAGGTCATCCTCGGGCTGATGATCGTCGGCATGGCGCCCCCCTATCTGGAGCTGCGCGCGCGCGGGTCGACGGGGCGCGTTTACGCGATTCACATGGCACTATTCACCGCCCTGGTCGTCGTCGGCTGGACCCTGGTGCGCGTGACGCCGGAGGGAGAAATCCCGGGGCGCTTCGCCGCCATGGCGCTGCTGGCCGCCATGCTGATTCGCGGCGGCGTGTTTCCGTTCCACACCTGGATGGTCGATCTTTACGAACGGGCCAGCTTCGGCACGGCGCTGCTCTTCGTCACGCCGATGGTCGGCGCTTACGGCGCCGTGCGGATCGTGCTGCCGTTCGCATCGAGCGAGTTGTTGCGCAGCCTGGGAATCATCTCGTTGATCACGGCCGTCTATGCCGCCGCCATGGCGCTGGTGCAACGCGAGGCGCGGCGCTTCTTCTGCTATATTTTGCTCAGCCACTCGGCGTTGGTCTTCGTCGGTCTGGAAATGGTGCGACCCGTCGGGCTCACCGGCGCGCTCTGCGTCTGGATCTCCGTCGGTATTTCGCTGGGCGCATTCGGCCTCACGATCCGCGCCTTGGAAGCCCGTCGCGGGCGCATCCTCTTGAGCGCCTATCAAGGGCTCTACGAGCACACCCCGTCGCTGGCCGTGTGCTTCTTGCTCACCGGTTTAGCGAGCGTCGGCTTTCCCGGCACGGTAGGTTTCATCGGCAGCGAACTCTTAGTCGACGGCGCCGTGCAAACTTATCCGTCCATCGGGCTGGGCGTCGTGGCCGCCGCCGCGCTCAACGGTATTGCGCTCGTCCGCGCATACTTTCTCATCTTTACCGGCACCCGTTATCAATCGAGCGTAGCGCTCGGCATCGTTCCGCGCGAGCGGCTCTCCATGCTCTCGCTCGCCGTGCTCATTCTGCTCGGCGGGCTTTTTCCGCAGCCCGGAATTATTTCGCGCTACCATGCCGCCGAGGAGATCCTCGCCGCGCGCAAGGTAAACCTCAAAAACGACGAACCGGACGACGAACCTTCGGACTTCTTTCATACTCCGCACGGCGATCATTCGGACGATGACGAAGAGGATGAAGAATCCTCCTGGCTCGACTTCAAGACCGATTGAGCCGCCCCAAGGCGACGGCGCGGCGAATTCGCCGTGAGCGTGCGCTAGCGCGATAGTTGCTCCAGCAAATGCTCCCTCGCGACGGCGAAGTTTTTGTACGCCGCGGCTTCAGGCGACATCGTCTTCAGAATACGTGCAAAGTTGGTCGCAGCCGCCGGATCGCTTTTCAGCTCTGCGAGCGGCACGAGTTCGATGCGAATCCCGAACAACACGGCCCCGCTTGTCGGCAGGCGCATGAGAAGTTGATGCTCCAAGCGGATCCAGACCTCTTCGAGCGGAGTGCGCTCGTCGAATGCGGCACGGGGACGCGACGTGTGTTGATTTCTCTCGGCGCAACGGCTCAAGCTCCAATTCTCGCGCGACCATGCCGAACTTGACGCGAGCTTCGCGAGAAATCGTTCGATCTGCCCGCCGAGCGCGAGATTAAGCCCCGGCACCGGCCCATGCACGTCGCGCATCGGTAAGCCGAGCTTTTCCGTCAAAGCCCAGGAGCTCGGAAAACAGACGATACCGCCGACCACGCGTAATTCGCCGTCGGCATGAGGGGCGAGCCAAACGACGTCGGCCTCCCACGTGCAGCCCAAGTCCTTGAGCTGCGCCGCCGTGTCGGCCGGTACGAAATCTCGGGCGATCGGCGACGTGCCGTTTGCCGCGGCCCAGCGATTCGCCAGATCGATCGTTTCAGCGAGGCACCCGTGCGCTTCGGGCAGCAGCGCCACATACTTCTCCGGTTCGTCCGCCAACCAATGCGCGCGTTCGCGCACGACGTCGCCCGTCGGGTCGCATGGTGCAAAGAAGTTTGCCGGATCGGCGGGGCGCAATCCCATCGACCAGCGATGATCTCCCTCGGGAAAAATCCGCGACCAGTCGGGCACGTTCACCCCTCCGCAGGCTTCGGCGGCGGCGGACTCTCCGGCGTTTGCGACAAGGTCCCCGCCGCGCGACGTTTCGCGTCTTCCGTCTTCGCCACCGCTCCATGTTGCGGCGCAACGCGCGAGCCGCGCCAGCGCGAATAGGCCTGCGTGAGTTCCGCGCCGAAGAAGATGATTTGCGACGAGTAATAAATCCACACGACGAGCACGACCAGCGAACCGGCGGCTCCATACGCGGAGTTGTAGCTGCTGCGTCCGAGATAGAGCCCGATCAGGTATTTCCCGGCGGCGAAGAGCAAGCTGGTGAGCACGGCGCCAAACCACACATCGCGCCACGGCACGCGCACGTCGGGCAGAATCTTAAACATCATGCCGAAGAGAAACGTAATCACGCTGAACGTCGCGAGCATCGTCGGCACGTTCCCCAAAGGCTCCAGTCGAGGCCAGCGCTCCGTAAGATATTCGCCCGCTCCGGCGACGAACGTGCTCACGACCAAGGTCACCAACAACAAGAGTCCCGTGCCGGCGACGAGCAGAAACGCCAAAAAGCGATCGCGAATCAGCCGCATCCAGCCGGCATTGGCCTGTGCTTCGACGCCCCAAATCGTATTCATGGCGTACTGCAGTTCGCCGAATACGCCCGACGCGCCGAAGAGCAACGTCGCAATGCCCAGCAAAGTCGCGGTGAGGCCGCCGCCGTTCTTGCGCTTCGTCAACATGTCGGCCAGCGCTTCGGAGCCTTCCCGCCCGACGGTCTGCTGCATCTGCGAAATGAGCTGGTCGCGAATCTCTTGCTCGTCGAAAAACATGCCGCCGACGACAAGCGTCAGCACGAGCAACGGGGCGAGCGAAAGCACGCTGTAGAACGCCAAGGAGGCCCCCATCCGCGAAGCCTCATGCCGCACAAAATCGAGCGACGCCGTCCAGACGATCTGCCACACTGCTCGAAGTATGCCCAAAACAAACCCCTCCGTTCCGACTTGCCGAACGCTACGTTGCGACCAGAATCATAGCAAGCACCCCCGACCGAGACAGCGGCAGTCGCCCGCTCTTCGGCAATGCTCGCACGGCCCCTGGGTGGAAACTCGGCGTCGTGGTACAGTTTTTCGCGTCGCCGTTCCGCATCGGATTCCTTCGTCGAACACATTTCGCTCATGGGCTACCGCACGCTTCGCCAATGTGTCGACGACCTCGCGGCGACCAAGCAACTGGTCCGCCTCGAGAACGAGATCGACCCGCACTTGGAAGCGGCCGAGATTCAACGCCGCGTCTACCAAGCCGGCGGGCCGGCGATTTACTTCGCGCGGCTCAAAGGGTGCCGTTTCCCGGCGGTGAGCAACCTTTTCGGCACGATCGAGCGCACGCGCTATCTCTTCCGTGATTCGCTCGCGGCCGTCGAAAGCTTGATCGCGCTGAAGACCGATCCCGCGCGCTACATGGCCAAACCGTGGAAGTATCTTTCCGCGATCCCGGCCGCATTACACATGTTGCCGAAGCGCGTCCGCACGGGTCCGGCGCTCGCGCATGAAACCACGATCGATCAACTCCCGCAGATCGTCAGCTGGCCCGACGACGGCGGACCGTTCGTGACGCTACCGCAGGTCTATACGGAGCATCCCGAGCGCCCGGGCTGGCAACGATCCAACCTCGGGATGTACCGCATTCAACTCGGCGGCAACCAGTACGCGGCAAATCGTGAGATCGGCCTGCACTATCAGATCCACCGCGGCATCGGCGTGCATCACACCATTGCTAAGCGGCGCGGCGAAGCGTTGCGCGCGGCCATCTTCATCGGCGGACCGCCGGCGATGACCGTCTCGGCCGTGATGCCGTTGCCCGAAACGGTGCCGGAGCTTTCCTTCGCCGGCGCGCTCGGGGGCCGACGGATTCCCATAATCGCTCAACCCGCCGGTCCGGCGCTTTACGCCGAAGCCGACTTCATCATCACCGGCACCATCGACCCGAACCGCACGCTTCCCGAAGGCCCCTTCGGCGATCACCTCGGCTACTACGCCCGGGCCCACAACTTTCCCGTGCTGCAAGTCGACAAGGTATACCACCGTACCGATGCGATCTGGCCGTTCACGGTCGTCGGCCGCCCGCCGCAAGAAGACACGAGCTTCGGCGCGTTCATTCACGAGCTCACCGGCCCGATCATCCCGACCGTGATTCCCGGCGTGCACGGGGTCAACGCCGTCGATGCGGCCGGCGTCCATCCGCTGCTCTTGGCCCTAGGGAGCGAACGCTATACGCCGTATGCCGAAACGCGTCGGCCGCAAGAACTGCTGACGCAGGCCAACGCGATTCTCGGCCAAGGGCAAATGTCGCTGGCGAAATATCTCGTCATCGCGGCGAAGGACGACGCGCCGTCGCTCGACCTGCACGACATCGGCGCGTTTCTGCGCCACGTGCTCGAGCGCGTCGATTGGCGACGCGACCTCCATTTCCAAACGCAAACCACGATGGATACGCTCGACTACAGCGGCTCCGGCCTGAACGAAGGTTCGAAGGTCGTCATCGCCGCAGTCGGCCCGAAGCAACGTGATTTGCCGACGGAGCTTTCCGCGAACACCGACGACCTGCGCTTCGGCGACGGCTTCAGCGATGCCCGTGTCGCACTCCCGGGCGTGCTCATGGTTCGCGGGCCGGCATTCTCGGCCGATGCAACGGGCCGCGATCACGCGGTGCGCCGCTACTGCGAGCGATTCACGCCGACGGACGCCATGAACCGTTGGCCGCTGATCGTCGTGGTCGACGACGCGGAATTCGCGGCCCGCTCGTTGAACAACTTCCTTTGGACGACGTTCACCCGCTCGAATCCGGCGGCCGACGTTTACGGCATCGGCGAGTTCACGACCGACAAACATTGGGGCTGCCGCGGCAGCTTAGTGATCGATGCCCGACGCAAACCGCACCACGCGCCGCCGCTCGTCGAAGATCCGCAAGTCACCGAGCGCGTGAATCGCCTCGCCGAGCGCGGCGGGCCGCTGCATGGAATCATCTAGTAGCCAAGAGGTGCCGTCATGGCCGACTACCTATTCGTGTTCAGCACGTTCTCGAATCGCGCAGAAGCCGAAGCGGTGGCCGCCGAACTAGTCGACCGTCGGCTGGTCGCTTGTGCCCAAGTTTCGGCGCCTGTGTTGAGCGTCTACCGTTGGCAAGGAAACACGGAGCGGACGGAAGAAACGACACTGACGCTCAAAACGCGCAGTGAGAAGTGGCCTGAGGTCGAAGCGGCGCTCTTACAGTTGCATCCGTACGACACGCCGGAAATCGTCGCCGTGCCGATCGTCGCGGGAAGCGCGGCGTACCTGCGATGGATCGACGAAAGTCTTAAGCCGTAGCCGCGGGCTCGGCCGCCGGCTTCTTCTTCCGGTGATCCTTCCAGCGCTTGTGGAGCCACCAATACTGCTCCGGCGTTTCCCGGATAAACTTTTCGAATTCGCTCGTGAACCATTGCGTCACGGCCGGCACCGTCAGCATTTCCGGCGGCGCCGTGCGAGGGTCGAACACGGCGTGCGCCTGTTGCAAGAACCGCAGCGGTCCGGTCGTGCGGCGACACGAAACGACGCAGAGCGGCACGTCGTTCGTCAGCGACAACAGCGCAATCGCCTTATGGGCGCTCGCCGGCTTCCCGAAGAATTCAATCCAGCACCCTTTCTTGCCCCCATGTTGATCGGCCAACACGCCGACGATTCCTCCGTGGCTCAACACTTCGAGCAAGCGCTCCGAGCCGCCGTCTTTAGGAATCAGGTGCTGCCCGGTGGCGCCTCGAAAACGGCCGATGAACGCCTCGAGGTACGGATTGTCCAAAGTCCGCGCCACGGAATACGTCGGAAACCCGGTGAGCCCCGAGTTGAAGCCGAGGATCTCGAAGACGCCGAAGTGGGCCGTGACGAACACCACGCCGCGCTTGTCGAACATGACTTGCGCGAAGATGTCGCGGTTTTGAAAGTCGATGTACTCTCGATAGTTAGTGATGTGAATCCGGCGCGGCGCGTGCGCGATCTCGGCGATGAAGAGAAACAAATGCTCCCACATCGCTAGCCGGCAGGCATGCCGCCGCCGGGCGTCCCACTCGGGAAACGCGATGCCGAAGTTCTCCTCGACCACGGCCTTGCGAACCGGGAACACGTCGGTAAACAGCCAAGCCAAACGCACGGCCATCGCCTGGCACGTTTCGAGCCGGAGCATCTGCACGATGCAGACGAACACCCGCACGGCCAAGTATTCCAGGAGATGTCGGACGGTAAGGAGATTCACGAGCGGTTCTTCGGAAACAAGCGACATGGCAGTGCAATCGGGGCATTTTACGGGACATCTCGCGGCGCGACCATGCCGACACCGCTTGCGAAACGATGCTCAGCAGGGATAATTTCCGTTCGTTCATGGTGTGCGCGCGTCGCCGGCGACGCGGCCGTCCCATTCGGTTTGCCAACGGAGATTTGTCGTATGTCGTTGCTCGTCGTCGGTTCTGTGGCGTTGGATAGCGTGGAAACTCCGACGGCCAAGCGCGATAACGTGCTCGGCGGCTCCGCAACTTTCTTCTCGTACGCGGCCAGCTACTTCACGCAGGTCAAGCTCGTCGGCGAAGTCGGCGAAGATTGGCCGGCCGAGCATACCAAGCTGCTTCAATCGCGACAGATCGACACCAGCGGCCTGCGCGTCGTGCCCGGCGCCAAAACCTTTCGCTGGCGCGGCAAGTACCAGCCGAACATGAACGACCGCGAGACGCTGGAAGTGCATCTCAACGTCTTCGAAAGCTTCAACCCGAAGCTCACGGACGAACAACGCCGCAGCAAGTTCGTATTTCTCGCCAACGGTTCGCCGATCATGCAACTCGGCGTGTTGGAGCAAGTCGCCAATCCGGTCCTCTCCGTCTGCGACACGATGGACCTTTGGATCAACATCCAGCGCGACGAACTGCTCAAGCTGCTCAAGCGCATCGACGGCCTGGTGATGAACGACAGCGAAGCGAAGCTGCTCACCGGCGACGAAAACCTCGTCCGCGCCGGCCATGCCGTGCGGAAGCTCGGTCCGAAGTTCGTCGTCATCAAGAAGGGGGAACACGGGGCGATGTTCTTCAGCGAACACGAAACCTACGTCATGCCGGCCTACCCGACGCCCGACGTCGTCGACCCGACCGGCGCCGGCGATAGTTTTGCAGGCGGCATGATGGGCTACCTCGCCTCGCAAGGCAACTTCGAACCGAAGACGCTCAAGGAAGCCTTGGCCTACGGCACGCTCGTGGCCAGCTTCAACGTGGAAGACTTCAGCCTCGAGCGGATGAAAAAGATCGACCGCTCCGACATCGACAAGCGCATGCTGCAGTACAAGCAGATGCTGAGCTTCTAAGTAGGGTGGGTCGAGCGCAGCGAGGCCCACGCGGTTCTCTTCTTCGCCTTCCGATGACGCACTTCGATTCGTGACGCAGGGCGAGTATTCCCCGGATTGGGGCCGCGATGATCCGACGCCGGGATTTGATGCGCCGGAATGGGGAGACGTTTGAATTCTGAGGCTTGCGGAATCGAACGGAACCTTACCATTCGTCGTGCGCGATACCCAACAGAAACTTTGTGAAGTTCTCCGACTTCTTTTCGAAGACTCCGCTTTGCTCCATGTAATGGTATACGGGCGGATCGTTACCTTCGCCGGTTCGGATAAACAGGAATTGGTAGCCCTGATGCATTGAGAAGGCGATTGCATCATCAGGAAACGCGACACCCGTCTTGTCTTCGTCGACAAGCTGCTTGGCACCGCTAGTAACGCCAAGAATCGCGGGATAGAAAACGTCCGTACCGACGTACAATCGGCCTGCCTCGCGCCCCATTCGAGCAAGGAACTCGCGATAGGCTTGCGGAAGTGGCGATCCAACATCGTGTTCGACGGCTTTGATCTCGGCGGGCGTGCAGCCACGGATGTCCGATTCGGTCGCAACGCCACGCTCGATGAGGATCGTGGCAAACTTCGCAATGGCCTTTTGAATAGCATCGGGAGATGTCATAGTCTTCCGCGTGGGCCTCGCTTTGCTCGACCCACCCTACACACGTCCCAGCACGTGTCGCAGTGCATCCTCAAGCTGCGCGAATCGAAATCGGTAGTCGGCCGCTTCGAGCGCCTTAGGCAACACGCGTTGGCCGGCGAGTAGCAATTCGTCGGCCATTTCCCCCAGCGCCAGCTTCGCAGCAAACGCAGGCATCGGGAAGATCGTCGGGCGCATGAGAACGCGACCGAGCGTTTTGGTGAACTCCGCGTTGGTCACCGGCGTCGGGCTCACGACATTCACCGGCCCGGCGACCGAGTCCGTCAGCAAACTGTGGTGGATCGCTCCGATCACGTCGTCGAGCGCGACCCAGCTCATCCATTGCTTGCCGCTGCCGATGCGTCCGCCGGCCCCTAGTTGAAACGGCAGCAGCATCTTGCCGAGTGCGCCGCCGCGGCCGGAAAGTATCACGCCAAAGCGCAAGTTCACGGTGCGGATGCCCGCCGCGCTCGCGGGCTTGGTCGCCGCTTCCCAGGCCTGGCATACATCGGCCAAAAAACCTTGGCCCGGCGCCGACGATTCGTCGAGCGTTTCATCCCCCCGGTTGCCGTAAAAGCCGACGGCCGACGCACACGCGAACACCTTCGGCGGGTTCTTGAGCTTGGCCAGCGCGCCGGCCAGGAGCTGCGTTCCCTTGACGCGACTCTCCAAGATGCGCTGCTTCCGAGCTTCGCTCCACCGGCCGCTCGCGATGCTCTCGCCGGCCAGATGCACGACCGCGTCAAAACCTTCGAGCGTGGCGGGATCAATTTCGCCGGCTTCCGGGTCCCAGCGAATGCCGCCGCGCTTGCTCTGTGTGCGCGTCAGGCGGGAAATGGTGTGCCCGCCGGTTTGCAGGAAGGGAGTCAGCGCGCTGCCGACAAGTCCGCCGCTGCCGGTGATGAGCACGCGCAAGGGGGGTCGGCCCACGAAGCGATGGTGGGCCGCGAGATCGTCGCTCGTAACCCGATGCCGAAACTTAAACATCCGTGCGAGCTGGCGTTCGACGCTCCATCCCAAGAGCGGATTCGTCACGACTCCGACCGGCAGAGAGTATTCAATGCGATCGGTCAGGCGCGAGCTTTCAGCGCCCGCCGCATAGAACTGATGAAAATGTTCCCAATGCGCGAACGGGCCGGACGTTTGCTTGTCACAGAATTGGTGTCCCTCGATGTAGTCGACATGTTCCGCTACCCACCGTTGCGGAATGGGCCCGATGCGCATCTTGAGCACGAGCTTATCGCCGTCACGGATCGTTCCCTTCTGCTCGACCACTTCGGCATTCTCCCAAGGAGGGAGCAGCCGTTGAAAGGCGCCGGGTCGCGCATGCCAAGCGAAGAGCTCGGCGGCAGATGCGTCGACGGGGCAAGATCGTGAGAATTGCCGGTATTTCATAGGGTCTGTTCAATGTCGGGCGGGAGAGTGTATCCTAAACCGCTTGCAGTCAATCGTTTGCGTCGTCGGTAACACCGTCGCCCGATAATTTGTTCCTCAGTAGCGAGTCTCCCCGCATCATGGAAAAGCGAGTCTACAACTTTTCGCCCGGTCCCGCGACCTTGCCCCTGTCCGTGCTCAAGGAAGCCCAGCGCGATTTGCTGAGCCTGCCGGGCCTCGGCGTGTCGGCCCTGGAGATTAGCCATCGCTGTCCTTGGTTCGACAAGGTGCTGGAAGAAACGGAAGCCAATCTCCGCGAATTGCTGAAGATTCCGGCCAACTTCAAGGTGCTGTTTCTGCAGGGCGGGAGCCGGCTCCAGTTCTCCATGGTGCCGATGAACCTGCTCCAAGAAGGGCACGCGGCCGAATACCTGGTGACCGGAAGCTGGAGCAAAATGGCTTTGGATGAAGCCAAAAAGTTCGGCGCCGCGAAGGCGACCTACGATGCCAAGGCCACGAATTACGATCGGTTGCCGACCGCCGCCGACCTGAAGGTCGACGCAGGCGCGAGCTATGCCTACTTCACGTCGAACGAAACGATCCAAGGGGTGCAATTCCTCGACGAACCGAAGACCGGCAACCTGCCGCTGGTCTGCGACGCTTCGAGCGATTTCCTCTGCCGGCCGCTGCCGATGGATCGTTACGGCCTCATCTACTCCTGCGCTCAGAAGAATTCCGGTCCCGCCGGCGTGACCACGGTGATCATTCGCGACGATTTGCTCGGCCGCTCGACCGACAAACTGCCGACCATGATGAACTACTCGCTCTACGCAAAAGAGAAGTCGCTCTTGAACACGCCCCCCGTGTTCTCGATCTACATCATGATGCTGGTCACGCGCTGGCTGAAGAACGACATCGGCGGGCTCGACAAGATGCTCGAGCACAACAAGAAGAAGGCCAAGCTGCTCTACGACGTGATCGACGCCTCGGAAGGCTTCTACACGGGCCATGCCCAAAAGGCCGACCGCTCTCTGATGAACGTCACGTTCAAGCTTCCGGACGACGAGAAGCAAAAGGCCTTCATCAAGGGTGCCGAAGCTCTCGACCTGCACTACTTGCCGGGCCACCGCTCGGTCGGCGGCATCCGCGCTTCGATCTACAACGCCATGCCGATCGAAGGCGTAGAGAAGCTCGCCGGCTGGATGAAGGAATTTCAGAAGAAGGCGTAATTGGCGCCAATCCCTTCTCTCACTGGGAGCTGCGTTTAACCCTTCTCTCACTGGGAGCTGCGTTTAACCCTTCTCCCACTGGGAGCTGTGTTTACTCCCTTCTCCCACTGGGAGAAGGTGGCCGAAGGCCGGATGAGGGCCGGGATGCATCCAGGTTGACTGCGCCTCGGTACCGACGCTTAACTCTGCTTCCGTGCCCTGCGATCACCACCGCCAAGCGTCGAGCCGCGTTACCCTCACCTGCCCTACGGGCATCCTCTCCCAGTGGGAGAGGAGTTTCAGAGCCCCTCTCCTGCAAGGGGAGAGGGGAGATGCGGAGAGTTTGCGGGGCACCAACGGCAGTGACTTTCGTCGCCCGCACTCCCGATGGTTCCCTGCCGCGGTAGAATGACAATATGTCTGCCGCGGAAAAATATCTGAAGCCGGAGGTTGCGCGGCAGATTGCGCGGCTGGACCTGCGTGCGCAGTTCATTGTGAAGGGCTTTCTGCAGGGTCTGCATGCCAGCCCGTTCCAGGGCTTCTCGGTCGAGTTCAGCGAGCATCGGAAATACGCTCCCGGCGACGACCCGCACGATATCGACTGGCTCGTCTACGCGAAGACCGACAAGTACTACGTTCGGAAGTACGAAGCCGAAACGAACATCACCGGCTACCTGACGATCGATCTGAGCCGATCGATGGGCTACACATACGCGAAAGAGACGACAAAGTTCGAATACTCCGTCTGCTTGGCCGCGGCGCTTTGTTATCTGATGGTCCACCAGCAAGACCCGGTGGGCTTGGTGACGTTCGACGAACGGATCAGGGCCAGCGTGCCGCCCCGCTCGAAGCGGACGCAATTCGGCGCCGTGCTCTCGCTCTTGGCCAACTTGAAGCCGACCGGCAAGACCGACGTCGCGAAGTGCCTGATTCAAACGGCCGCGATGCTCAAGCACCGCAGCTTGGTGATGATCTTCAGCGACCTGCTGTGCGACGTCGAGCCGGTGATTAAATCGCTACAACGGCTCCGCCACGGCGGGCACGACGTCATCCTCTTCCATGTGCTCGACGAAGCCGAAGTGGAGTTTCCGTTCCACGGCATCTGCGAGTTTGAAGAGCCGGAATCGCACGACAAGATGCTGGTCGACGCCGACGCATACCGGACCGACTATCTGGACGAGATCGCGAAGTTTCGCGCCAACTACAAACGGGAATGTGCGCTGAACGGCGTCGAATATGTGCCGCTGCACACCGGCATGCCGTTCGACAAGGCGCTCACGGAATACTTGGTAAGCCGGAGGGCGCGATGCTGACGGACCTTTTTTTGCTCGGCGTGTCCATAACCCTTCTCCCACTGGGAGAAGGTGGCCGAAGGCCGGATGAGGGTCGCGTTAAATGAAGTTGGACCACGCATACTTTTCCAACCGTGAATCACCGTTGAGTCTTTCCATCACCACTACCAAACGTCTTGCCACGCCACCCTCACCTGCCCTACGGGCATCCTCTCCCAGTGGGAGAGGAGTTTCCGAAAGCCTTCTCCCACTGGGAGCTGTGTTTAATCCCTACTCCCACTGGGAGAAGGTGGCCGAAGGCCGGATGAGGGTCGCGTTGAATGAAGCTGGACCACGCATACTTTCCCAACCGTGAATCATCGTTGAGTCTTTCCATCACCATTACCAAGCGTCTCGCCACGCCACCCTCACCTGCCCTACGGGCATCCTCTCCCAGTGGGAGAGGAGTTTGATAGTACGCCGCTAAACCACGATCGCGCTTTATGGACTTCCTACACCCTGGGCTTTTGGCGGGAGCGTTGCTCGCGGCGGTTCCCGTCGTGCTGCATCTGATGATGCGCCAACGGCCGAAGGTGTTGGAATTTCCGGCGCTCCGTTTTGTGCAGGCGCGGCAGGCGTCGAATCGTCGCACGTTGCGGCTGCGTCACTTACTGCTGCTTGCCCTACGGATGGCGGCGCTCGCGCTGTTGGCGTTTGCGCTGGCTCGGCCGAGTGCGAAGTTGTTCGGTATGCTCGGCGACCAAGAAGGGCCGGTCACCGCCGTGCTAGTGTTTGATACGTCGACCAGGATGAGCTACACGGCCGAGAAGCGCACACGGCTCGATGCGGCCCGCGACTTCGCCGAGCAACTCCTGGCCGCATTGCCGCTGCGGAGCGAGATCGGCATCGTCGAAACTTCCACATCGACGCACGTCTACGAAGCCGACCCGGTCGTGGCCCGACAGCGGATTGCTAAGCTTAAAACCGGCGGCCGAGGCATGACGCTTTCGCAAGCCTGCGAAAGTGCGGTCGAGTTGCTCACGCAGGCTCAATACGAACGGAAGGAACTCTACGTCTTTACCGACTTCTCCGCGGGTGCTTGGGCAGGAAATCGCGCCGGCGATTGGGTCGAACGGGCGCGCGAAGCGGGTGTGGAAAAGATCCAATTGGTGGACGTCGGCGCCGCACAGCCGGTGAACTACAGCCTCGGCAATCTCGCACTTTCCGACCAGACGCTGGTGAAGAATCGGCCGTTGATCGCGTCGTGCGCCATTACCAGCGTGGGAGCCCCGGCCAAGCGCTTGGTGCGCATCGCCACGATCAACCCGGAGACCGGCAAGCTCGTCGAACGCGGAGTCCAAGAAGTTTCGCTGGCCGCCGATGAAACGAAGGAAGTGAGCTTTACGCTCGCCGGCCTCGAGGTCGGCTTCCATCAGGGGGAGTTGCGGATTGACGACGTCGACAATCTGCCCGACGACAACGTGCGGTACTTCACGGTTCGCGTACGGCCGTCGCCGCGGATACTTGTGGCCGCCGCCGAGCCGATCGCCGCGCACGCCGCGTATTACACGCAGGCCGTCGCCGGTCGCGAGTTGCAGATCAACGGCATTGCTCCCTATGAAATATTCACGCAAACGTTCGACAAGCTTGCCACGGAAGAACTCGGCAACTACGGCGCGGTAATTCTGCTCGATCCGCCCGCGCTTGCCGACGCTGCTTGGCAACAGCTCGAAGCCTACGCACGGGCCGGCGGCGGCGTGGCCGTGTTTCTCGGTGCCGCGGCACAACCTTCGGCCATGAATGCCGCGCTGCCGCAGAGTGTGCTGGCGGGCAAACTCGGGATTCAGGCGCGGTATCCGCAAGGAGACCTTTGCCTTTGGCCCGACGCCGATCAGCATCCGCTGCTCATCGACTTCAAACCGGTGAAGAATACGACGCCGTGGGAAGATTTCCCGGTGTACCGCTACTGGCAACTCACGCCCGACGAAGGAACCGTGCTGGTTGCGCCGTTTAACAATGACGCGCCGGCGATTCTCGAACGGCCGATCGGCATCGGTCGGGCCCTAACCATCGCCACGCCGATTTCCGAACTCACGGGCGTGCGCGAGAGCGACCGCTGGAACCTGCTGCCGATCGGCCCGCAGCCCTGGCCGTTTGTGGTGCTGGCCAACGGCATTACGACGTACCTCATCGGCCGCGAGACTCCGCTCAATTACTTAGCGGAGGAAACTGCCGTGGTGAAGCTCGACCCGACGAAGCGCTTTGAGACGTACTTAATCGTGCGTCGCAATGCGGAAGGTTCGCCGCTGCGGATCGCGGCCGACTTGGAACGGAATCAACTCAGCGTGCCGATCGCCGATGCGGCGGGGAACTACCGCGTGCAAGCCGGCGGCGCGACCGACGGCGTCGACGTCGGCTTCAGCGTCAACTTGCCGGCCTCCGGCGAGGCGATTCGCCGGCTGGGAGACGAGCGTATCAAGGAACTGCTCGGCGACGTGCCGTATGAGATTTCGAAACAGTTCGGCGAATTGAAACGGGAAACGAATCCTGATCGCCGGGGACGGGAGCTGTTTCCGATTTTGATTTGCATCGTCGCCGTGGTGCTGGGGACGGAGCAAGTGCTGGCGAATCGGTTTTATAAGGGGTGAGAAGAAGGGGTGAGGGGTCAGGGGTCAGTAAAGAAAGAGTCTTTCATTTAGCCGCGTCGCTTGTCGACGCGCGTTTGCAACGCGTTCATGACACCAACCGAAACCACGCTCGACGCCGGCACGCTCGTGCTCGATCCCGTACATAGCTACGGGTTCGTCGCGGGGATGATTGCGCTGTTGCTCGTGTTGCTCTGGCTCGGGCCGGGGCGCAATCGCACGACTTCGCGCCGTCGCACGACGCTCGTCGTTTTGCGATTAGGCGTGATCGCGCTGGTGCTCATTGCGATGCTCCGCCCGGCGATGATGGTGCCTAAGGTGGAGAAGCGGCCGGAGACGTTGCTGCTGCTGATCGACGATTCGCGCAGCATGCTGACCGACGACATGGACGGCGGCCAGACCCGACGCGACGCCACGGCGGAGTTGCTTGCCGAAGCCCAAGCGGTGTTTGACGAAACCCAAGAAGACATCGATCCGCAGGTGTATGTCTTCGATTCTTCGGCCCGACGGCTTCCGGCGAAAGAGGGGAAGTACGCCTTCGCCGGTCCGCCCGAAGGAAACGAGACGGCGATCGGCGCTGCGCTCGAGCAAGTATTGCGACCCGAGGCCGGTAAGCGGCTCGCCGGCGTGTTTCTGGCGACGGACGGCGCCCAGCGCACGCTCGGCGCAAATCCGCTTCTGCCCGAGACGCCGGTGAAGCAGTGGTTGGCCGATCGGGGCTTTCCGCTCTTTACGTTTCGCATCGGCAAAGAACGGGCCGGCGGCCAAGCGCGCGATATCGAGATGCGCAACTTGCTGACCAGCGAGCCGGTGTTCGTGAAGAACCCGCTCACCGTGGAAGGGACCGCCGTCGTCGAAGGGTTTGAGAATCAGGCGGTCGAGGTGCAGTTGCTGGTCGAGACCGCGCCGCAGAGCGGCAAGATGGAAGTGGTCGCCACGAAGCGCGTGCAGGGAACGCGGGCCGCGGGCGAACTCGGCGAACGGCTGGAATTTGAATACACGCCGACCGTGCCCGGTGAATACAAGGTCATGCTGCGCGCCGCGGTACAGCAAGGGGAGCTGAAGACCACGAACAACGAAATCACGACGTACGTCACCGTGTTCGCCGAAGGGTTGAACGTGCTTTACGTCGAAGGAACGGCCCGGGTCGAGCAGACCTTTCTACGGCGCTCGCTCGATGCGTCGCCGGATATCCATGTCGATTATTTGGAGCTCGACGCGCGCCGTCCCGAGGCTCGGCCCGGCGACTTGCTGAAGCGGTTCGCTCCGGGTGCGTACAACGTGTACCTCTTCGGCGACGTCGATTCGGCCGCGTTTACCGCCGAAGAACTGAAGTCGCTCGCCACGGCGGTGCGGGGCGGGGCGGGCTTTGCGATGCTCGGCGGCATCCATAGTTTCGCCCCCGGCGGATATGGCGCCACGCCGTTGGCCGAGCTGCTCCCGATCTCCATGGGGCGCCTCGAACGCCAAAACTTCGGCGAGGCGGTCCGCGCCGATCTGCAGCTGCCGGGGCCGTTTCGCATGGTGCCCACACAGGCCGGCGGCACGCAGTCGCTGCTACAACTCGCGGCCGGCAGCGAAGCGAATCTCGCGGCTTGGCGCGCCTTGCCCCCGCTGGAAGGGGCGAACCGCTTTTCGGCCCTTGCCGAGGGAGCGCTGGTGTTGGCGACGACCGACAATGCAGCCGATCCCCAGCCGCTGATTGTTTCGCGCGATTTCGATCGGGGCCGCGTCTTGGCCATCGCCTTTGATTCTTCCTGGCGTTGGCGAATGCGCGGATTCGACGCGGCCCACAAGCGTTTCTGGCGGCGCACCATCCTCTGGCTGGCGCATAAGGAAGATCAGGCCGGCGAGAACGTTTGGCTCCGGCTCGCACAGCGTTCGTTCAGTCCCGGAGCGCAGTTGGAGTTTGAAGTCGGCGCGCAGACGAGCGACGCCGTGCCGATACCCGATGCGGTGTTTGCGGCGGTCGTGACCGGTCCCGACGGACAGAAGTACAAAACTTCGGTGCGGCGACGCGGGGCGGAGACGTACGGAGAGCTGACGTTGCCGCCGGGGCCGTCGGGAGATTATCTCGTCGAGGTTTCGGCCGACGACGCCGCGAAGAAGCCGCTCGGCAAGGCGCAGGCCCGGTTCCATGTGTTTGGGCAAGACTTGGAACTCGACAATCCCAACGCGTATCCCGGCCTGTTGAAGAGCTTGGCGGAAATGACCGTCGGCGGTCGTCAGATCGAGATCAAGGACTTTGCCTCGGTCGTGCGCGAGCTGCGGGATCTGTCGATCGAGCGCCGTACGGAAACCCCCGAACTGCAATCGCTCTGGGACCGTTGGGAGTTTCTGGTGTTGTTCGCCGGGCTGCTCTGCACGGAGTGGTTCCTGCGCAAGAAGTGGGGCCTGGTCTAAGCGGCGCATGTCGGCCGCCGCGTCGTTCGGCCGCGGCGCATAAAAAAACCACGCCCGGCGGAGGTCGCCGAGCGTGGTCGTATCGATCGCGAAACGAGCAACTTAAGTCGCCGTTACTTCTTTTGCTTGCTGGCCATCATGGCGAGCTTGCCGAGCGAGCTGATGAGGCCCGGCTCGATCTCGAGGCGAACGCGCTCGCCGTTCTTGATGAACGTGGCGGTGAGGTTCACGTGATCCTTGTCGGTCTCGGCGAGGATCTTGGCAAACTCTCCGACCATCGGCTGGTCTTCTTCCACTTGCGCGGCGACGGCCTTCACGATCGGGCCGACCTTGAGCTGCGCCTGCATCAGCGGCAACTTCGCGGCGCCCGACTTCTTGCCGAGCACTTCGGCGGCGGCGGCGACCGGGTCTTCACCGAACGACAGCGTAACGGTGTCGTCGGAAATGCCGATGGCCATCATCAGTTCGGCGGTGCCGAAGAACTTCTCCACCTCTTCCGCGTCGTCTTCTTCAATCGGAATCTGGAGCGTGTGGAAGGTGAGCCCGGCCTTTTCATCGGCGTCGAATTCAATTTCCGGGAAATCGGCTTCGTTTTCGCCCAACTTCGCGGCCTTCTTCAGCACGGCGTCGAGCTTCTCCCCGTCGACGACATGCGCGCCGATGACCACCGAAAACGGACCTTCGCCGGTGACCACGGCGCCGCCGTTGAGCTGGCCTTCTTCGATCGTGGCTTCGGCCACGTCGAACAATTCCTTCACCATGCCGATGACGACCTTTTGGCCTTCCGCATCGGCGATTTCTTCCTTGATCTTCTCTTCGACCTTTTCGCGAGCCTGCTCGAGCATGTCGACCGCCATTTCAATTTCGCTTTCCATCACGGGAGCGTTGAAATGGAAATTGAAGACGCGAGCCGCATCGGCGAGGCCGGGGAGCTTGCTCGGCTTGCCGCTCTTGGCGGAAGCGGTCACTTGTTCGGCAAGCTTGCTGCCTTCCTTCATCGTCGCTTCCACGTCGAGGTAGGCGCTCTTCGTCTTGTTGTCGATCGCCACGCCGACGGTGTAGTTGTCGAGGTCGCGAATCGCTTCGGTCATCGTTTCCAAGTAGCCTTCGGTGAGCTGCTTTTGGATTTCGGCGGCCTCCGGGTTTTCTTCGGCGGCCTTCTTCATGGCCATCTCGGCCCCTTGGCGCATCTGGTTGATCGCCATGTCCATCAGCGGCTCCGGCACGTTGGCCACGTTCACCTTGATCGCCAGGTCGTACTTCTTCGGCAAGTCGCCGAGCAGCGCGCTCGGGTCTTCCGGTAGGTCGCTCAGGAAGTCGTGCTTCACGCTGAGGAAGGCCCAATCCCCCTTCTTCTTGGCGATCATCGGCGGACCGTTTTTGAGCTTCAGCTTGATGTAGCCGTCTTCGAGCTCTTCCGTTTCCGTGATCAGCGTGTCTTGAAACACGTCGAGCAACTTGTCGAGATCGGTCACCGGCAAGAAGACGAAGCCGGCGGGCTCTTGCGCGTCGCTCAGCAGCAACGCGGCGCCGAGCGGCTTATCTTTCGACAAGCCGGCGAGGCCTTGGAAGCGCGTGACCATACCGAGCAGGCCTTCCACGCCTTGCTTCAATTCCGGAGCGCCGGCGAGCTCGCCGATCAAGTCGACGTCGGCCAACAAGGCGTCGTAGCCGGCAAGCGACACTACGACGACGGGCTTCAATTCCTTCGCAACGACCGTGGTCGAGGGAAGGGCGACGAGCGGCGCCAATAGCGCGGCGATCGCAACGACAAACGAAAACCTGTTCACTACTTGCTCTCCTAAGCGAGGGAAAAAACCTACCGGTCCTCGGCGATATACCCGCCGGCCGAAGGTTGAGTTTCGAAAAACTTGTCGCACGCGGCGCCGAACGCGCCATTTTGTCGCGCGCTCTGCCGCCAACGGCAACGTCAATCGTTGTAAGAGATTCGCGCGAGGTCGGCCACAGCAGCCTCGATGAAATTTTCGCCGCAATTCCGACGGGCCGACGGAGGCGTGCAACTGCGAAAGATAGGGCGGTTGCGAATCGACCAGCGGTCCAAGAATGCGGTCGCCGCGGGAGCAGCGAGTACTCGGTATCTAGTTACTCGCGGTACCTGGCGCTCCGTACGGGATCCTTAAAGAATCCGGCTCCGGCCGTTTAACGTTCGCGAAACGTGATCCGACCCTTGGTCAGGTCGTAGGGAGAAAGCTCGACCTTCACTTTGTCGCCCGGGACGATGCGGATGAAGTTCTTGCGCATCCGGCCGGCGACGTGGGCAATCACTTCATGCCCTCCTTCGATTTTCACGCGAAAGCGCGTGTTGGCCAAGGCCTGCGTCACAACGCCTTCGACTTCGATCGACTCTTCTTTTTCTTCAGCCATGCAAAAACGGGCGACCTCTCAAGATGGGAATAAGCACGCATTCTAGCGAATCGCCCTAACAGCCTGCAAGCAGGAATCAGCGGCCGGGAGCGGCCGTTCACGGCGGATTGGCGGCGTATTTTTGAAGAATGGGAGATAGGGGGATGTGAAGGGGATCAGGGGATGGGAATTCAGATGAGGTTGATGAAGACAAGCGGAACCTTCATTTGAGCTTCCCCCTTCTTCTTTCTCTTCATCCCCTTCTCATCCCCCTGATCCCCTTTTCTTCTCCTGTTCCTTCTCGCAGACATTAATCCGTCATTCGCCGAATAATAGGTGACCCAGCCGGGCCACGATGATTCCGGTCGAAGCGAGGATCACCAGCGCGAACCAGCGGCGCAGTTTGCGACCGGAGAGACGTACGGCAAGGAGCGACCCGGCCTGCGCCCCGAGCGTGCCGCCGAGCAGCAGCCAGCAGACGAGCGGCAGGTCGACGTTGCCCCGATACGCGTGCGACGCCGTGCTGCAGATGCCGGTAAGAAACGACGAGGCGAGCGTCACAGCCACGGCCCGATGCGTGCCGACGCCGAACAGATACACCAGTGCGGGCACCTGCAACAGTGCGCCCCCCATGCCGAAGCCGCCGTTCAGGATGCCGACGAAGAGCCCGAGCAGCGTCACCAGCGGCAAGGAGACGGAGCGCCCGTCGAGCTCCGGCAGCATGATGCGCGGCGGTAAGGCAATTGCGTCGAGCGCGCCGCGGCGATGCGCGTCTTGTTCGTCGACGTTGTAGATCGTTTCCAGTCCGACGACGGCCGCCAGGACGAGCATGATCGCCAAGTAGCAAACGAGCTGCACCGTTTCCATCAGCGGCAGCGTGCGCCCGGCGATCGTGAGCAGGGCCGTGGAGTGTTTGGTCCATTCGAGCAAGGCGATGCCGAGCTCGAGCCCGACGAGCGTACCGGGGAACAACAGCCACGCCAGTCGCAAACTGCGCTCGCCGGCGGCGCGACGATGGAGCATGCCGGTCGTCACGGTGCCGAGCGATTGCGCCGAGCAGCAACCGACGGCGATCGGAATCGGCACGCCGGCCAACACGTGCAACAGCGGCACCATGAGAAACCCGCCTCCGACGCCGAAGATGCCGGGAATGACGCCGACGACGAGGCCGATCGCCACGGCCGTGACAATAGCGACGAACGTCATTGTCGCCGCTCAACCTGCTCGTCAGGCACTTTCACCGTACGCCGCTTCGCCACGCCGTGATGAAACAGCAAATGCACGACCGTGCCCCAAAGAATGGGAACGGCGACGGAGGCGAGGATGTGGAGGGGGAAACTCGACATGCCCGCTAGAATACGCAGCGGATGCCCTTACGAAAAGCGAGCGGCGGGGTTTATCCCCGCCGTCTGAGCGCTTTCCGGACGGCGGGGATAAACCCCGCCGCTCGCCAATCGACGCGCAGTCCGCGCTCCGATGTGATCTCCGCCTACTTCCCCTGCTCGCGGACCTTCTCCACGATCGCTTCTTCCAGCATCGGATGCCAGGGGCTGGGTTGGCCGTAGACGATCATCGAGCTGGCCCCTTCGTAGCCCCCTTCGGTGAGGACGCGGCGCGAGGGGATGTAGGCCATCACGTCGTTCGAATAGCCGGCGACCCAGGTGCGCTCCGGGCCGTGTTCTTGCTTGAGGCGCAGCGCGTAGTCGACCACGACTTCGCCGCCGAGAATCACCCAACGGGGGCCGTCGCCGAGGCGCCAGGTTTGCACGGGATACGGATATTGATCGGCGATGGTTTCGCCGGCGGCCAGCTTCGCGAGCATCGCCTTCGCGCGGCCTTGTTCGTACTTGTTTCCCTTGGCGAGCTGCGCTTCCCATTCTTGCTTCGTAGGCACTTGCGCAAACTTCAAGTCGATCTCGGCGTACGCCGGCTTAATGGTGCCCGACAGTACCTTGAGTTCCCCTTCGCCCCGCTTCTGCGTCGCTTCGTGCACGGCGGCGGCGAGGCGGCGACCATAGGCCTCGGCCAGCGCGTACTCGCGACGCGGGATCGGATTTTGATCGGCTCCGCAGCCGGCCCAAAACAGCGGGATCACGTCCGGATGCCGTCGCGTGAGCTCCAAGCAAGCGAAGCCGCAGTAGTCGGCCGACCAATTGTTGAAGCTCATGGTCGTCGCATGGCAGGCATAGCCGAAGGCGACCGAGACGAGGTTCCCTTTCAGGTCGTACACGGCCAAGACCGGTACGTCGTGATCGCTCGGACCTTTGAGCGATTTCTGTTCGGCCCGCAGCTTCGGTACGTCGGCTTCCTTGTTTTCGCGACGATTCACGGCAAACGTACAGACGCCGCTCCCCCAGCGCACTTCGACCGGCTGCAACTTCTCGATCGCTTTGCCGACGACCGTGACGATTTTATCCTTCAGATACTTCGCGTAGGCGTCGACCTGCTTCCATTGCGCCGGCGTGATGTCGTACATCGTGCCGAGGTTTCGGCTCACCACCGGGCCGCAATGCGTGTGCGAGCAATTGATGGCGATCTGCTCGCGCTTCAAGCCGTACTTTTCTTCGAGCCGCTTGCAGACGGCTTGCGAGAGTTCGCGATCGATGCCGACCAAGTCGAGCGTGATCAGCACGACGCGCGACTTGCCCGAACCTTCGAGCACGAGCGCCCGGGCCATTAGCTCATCGGCTTTGCCTTCGGCCGGCGCCGTCCGCGCGCCGTAGCCGGACATCCACATCATTTCTTTAGGCGTGATCTTCTCCTGAGCCGCACCGGCCTGCCACGATTCGGCAGCTTGTGCGCAACATGTCCCAAGAAGAACGACCGCGAGAGATAGCAAGGTCTTCATATTGTTCATCGCGAGTTGGATACGAAGAAAGGGAGATAAGGGGGATGAGAAGGAGATATTGGGGATGAACCCTTCTCCCACTGGGAGCTGCGTTTAACCCTTCTCCCACTGGGAGAAGGTGGCCGAAGGCCGGATGAGGGTCGCGCAGCATGACGCTGGGCTTGGCATACTTTAAAAGAGAGCACCTTTAGAAACGAATTATTTCGCCACGTCTTCTCATCTCCATTACCAAGCGTTCCGCAACGTCACCCTCACCTGCCCTGCGGGCATCCTCTCCCAGTGGGAGAGGAGTTTATTGCAATTGCATGAGGTAGGCGATTACGTCGGCCAGGGCTTGTTTGTCGAGTTGTTTTTCGAGGCCTTCGGGCATCAGCGAGAGGCCGGTGCTCGCGAGTTCTTCGAGGTTCACGCGGAGGATCGTGTCTTGTTGTCCTTCGGCCCGGCGGAGCGTGACGGCCGTGGCGCTTTCGGCGCCGATCAGGCCGGTGATTGTGCGACCGTCGTCGGTGACGGCCGTGTAGTTGACGAACTGCGGGTTCACTTCGCGGCTCGGGTCCAAGACGTTGGTGAGAATCGCATCCGGGCCGCGCGTCTTGATGCTCGCTAAGTTCGGGCCGATCTCGTGGCCGAAGCCTTCCGCTTTGTGGCAGGAGCTGCAATTTTTCTTGAAGTGGAGCCGGCCCATCTCGACGTCGCCTTTGATCGTGAGCGCCTCGCGATAGGCGGCGATCACATCGGCGCGACGGCCGAGCATTTGGCTGCCGAGCAACTTTGCGACCCGTTCTTTTGTCGCCGCGCTGCCGCCGCCGCGCGTGAGCGCTTGCACGCGAGCCGGCGGGATATCGCCGGGGGCGAACTTTTTCGCTTCGACCGCATCGAGCAATTTGACGATCCGCTCCGGCCGGGCGAACAACACTTCCAAGGCAGGCTCGCGCACTTGCGGGCTCAGGCCCGGCCACGCGGCGAGCACGACGTCGGCGGTGCCGACATCAGGAAATTTTCCCAGCGTGGCCAGCGCCGCGAGTTGCACTTCCGTCGGCTGGCGATTGTCGATGAGTTTTTTCAGCGTCGGTTGCAGATCGGCGAATTTGCCCATGCCGAGCGTATCGATGGCCGCAAGACGTGCTTTGACCGCGGCCTTCTCATCGACGGCGGTTGCCGTGCTTTTGGCGAGCATCGTATCGACGATGGATTGCATCTTGGCGAGCTTGCCGGCCGCGGCGAGCTTGGAGATTTCGCTGTTCGATTTCTTCAAGCCTTGCATCAGGCCGCGCGTGATCGCGAGCGACAGACTTGTCTCGGTCAACGGTAATTCGTCCAGCGTCTCGACAACGGTTGCAATATCGTCCGGATTGTTCTGGAGACCGATTTGCGCCGCCAGCCTCTCAATCACCTGCCGACCCCCTACCGAACTACGATACGAAGCATCCTCAGTCAGTTGTTGGAATTCGTAGGATAAGTTGTCCGTGAGTGAACTCTGCACGGCAAGTTGCATCCAACGGTCGTCGGAATCGTGAGTCAGCACTTTGATCAAAGCTTTCGAGGCGTCGATGCTTCGCTGTCTTTTCGCGACCCAATTGTCGGTGTCACGGAGCTTGCAGGCCCGACGATCACCGAGTGAAAACGCCAACTGATAACGCACTTCCAAATTCAAATCGTTGCTCAGTTGCGTCAATTGATAATAAGTCAGATCGGTGAGCGCCCATTTCTCCGAAAGCCATATCGCATGCTTACGAACTTGTGGATGTTCATCGGCCAAACCGCGAGAAATCGTGCTTTCGTCGAATGCCGACATGCCAGTACCGTCAAGTGCATAGAGCGCATGGATTCGACCTTGCGGAAGCTTCGATTCCGCTACGAGTTTCTTCAACGGTTCAACCGCCGCCTTATCTTGCTTTTGATACAGCAACCGCGCCGCCGTTTCGCGGTGCCAGGAGTTCGGGTGTTCTAAGAGTGCGACGAGTTCCGGCGTGGTGGCGCTACCGAGCTTCGGGCAGGGGCGGTGTTTATAACCGTCGGGGAGAATGCGATAGAGGCGGCCGCGGTCTTTGCCGGCCGTGAGGTCGAGGTGTTGTTTGATCATCGGCGGGATGCTCGCCGGGTGCTCGATTACTTCGCGGTAGACGTCGAGAATGTGGAGCGTGCCGTCGGGGCCGTTGGCGTATTGGCAGGGGCGGAACCAGAGGTCCTTGGACGAAACGAACTCGCTCTCGGTGTCTATTCGGCGGGCGATGAATTCCAGCGGGCTCGCCGGGTTGCGCTCCAGCCGTTTGCGATGGACGAGGTTGCTGCCGACGTCGCCGACGACGGCGATGCCGTGCCACTTGGCGGGCCAGGCGTCGCCGCGATAGATGGTGACGCCGCCGGCGCCGGTGAAGTAGCCGGCAGCCCGACCTCCTCCTTCGACGGAACCTTTCACTGCGCCCGACACGCGGAGCTGCGTGCGGATGACGCGCCACGGCTCGACGGGGCTGGTGCGAAAGACCTCGGCTTGCGGGCCGTCGGCGGCGATGGTGAGCCGAGCGTCGGGAGCCGAGAGATAAGGATTACGGGCCACGTAGCGATCTTCGTACATCACTTGCTGGATGTGGTTCGAATTCGACGAGACGAACTTATGGCCCCAATCGTCGAACGACATGCCGTGCTGCGACGCTCCGCTGGTGAGCAGGAATTCGTAGGTCTTGGGGTTGAAGGCGATGTCGCGCCCGCGAACGTTGACCGGCTTGGAGTCTTTGAAATCGGCTTCGTGATGGGCGGCGCGATCCTTGTCGTCGACGGGCCAGAACTTCGCTTTCGCGGGATCGGCGCGGCGGATATCGCCGCCGATGCTGCTCGTGGCGAGATGGATCCGATTGTCGAGGCCCCAGCGGAAGCAATTGAGGAGGCCTTGCACGTTGGAGGTGCCGAAGCCGGTGAAGACGTTTTGCACAACGTCGGCGCGGCCGTCGCCGTCGACGTCTTTGTAGTAGCGAACGTCGGGGGCGTCGCCGATGAAGACGCCGCCGTCGTAACAGAAGACCGCGGTGGGCCAGAGGAGCTTGTCCACGAAGACGGTGCTCTTGTCGTAGCGGCCGTCGCCGTCGAGGTCTTCGAGCATGCTGACGCGCGAGATGCCGTCGTCGCGATTTTCGCTGTAGCCGCGCATCTCGCAAACGAAGAGCCGGCCGTTTTCGTCCCACTCCATGGCCACGGGGCTATTCACGAGCGGCTCGGCGGCGACTTGCTCGAGCTGGAAGCCGGGGGCGACCGTGAAATCTTTCATGACATCGCCGGGCTCCGTCGGCGCGACGCGCGGCAGATTGGCTTTGAAGTCTTGCTTGAGGAGGTCTGCGGGGTTGGGCGTCGCGGAATGGTTGGTAGCCGTCGCCGGCGCGGCGACCGGCTCCGCCGCACGAGCCGCGAACCAGCCGCACGCCGAGACGAGTAGCGCAGCGAGAAGAAGCGACGAACGCGAAGAGGCCATGAGCGCAGGCTCCGGTAGGTGCGGGAAACAGGGCAGAGGAAGGGCGTGCGAAGGTGGGAGGTTGGGGCGGGTTCACCGGAAAGTGAATGCACTTATGTTACGCCGCCGCCGAAGCGTTCGCAAGCGGGACAATTCGGAGAGCTGTTCGCGGCACGAGCTGATGCATATCAGGATGTGTTAGGGCTGGAGGATCGCGTCGAGCGCCGGCTCAAGCCAAGCACGGTCCCAAACGTGCGGCGTCTGGGGGCCGTCGTGATAGACGTGCGGGATGCCGAGCGCTTCGAGTTGGGCATGGATCGGCTCGTGGTCGGGGAAGTTGCCTTTGCCGAGCAAGATCAAACGCGGCGGCAGCGGAGCTACTGGATTCGGCGCGAGGAGCTCGGCTCGCTCGTCTAGCAATCGCGCGATGTGGTACTTCTCGAAGTTCTCGGCCGTGCCGAAGATCGGTTGCGATCCGTATTTACTCGGCCAGCTCATCGTGAGCGGAGCATCCCACGAAGCGGCGCGGCCGAAGCGGTCGGGATGCCGCAGCAAGAGCGACCAAGCCCCCCAGCCCGACTTGGAAAAGCCGACGAGCAAGCGTCCGCGCGGTTCGGCCAAGGCGGGATAAGTGCGCTCGACGAACGGCATCACGATGTTTAGAAAGTATGCTTCCTGAGCGAGCGTCCGATCGGTCGGATGATCGGCGTACCACGGCAACGCGGCGAACGTCGGGGCGACGAAGATCGCGCCGTAGCGATTCGCCGCATCGAGCCGTGCGGCTTCCGCCATCCCGTCGCCGAAGCGCGATTCGCGTCCCGCCTCCACCGGCAAGAGGTACACCACCGGCAGTTTTTTCGCCGCCGGCAGTTCCTTCGGCAGCAATACCCGCAACTCGGTCGGTGCGGATTGCAGTTCGCTCACGACGCGATGCACGAGCACGCCGCCGTCGGTTTGCTCGGCAGAGCCGAATTGCGGTTCGCCGGCGCGTGCGAAGGTCGCCGATGTGAGTAAACCCAGCCAGAGTAATAGGTGGCGCATCGTTTATGAGTCGATCGGTTGACGAAGTCGAAAGAATCGCAAGTTGGAGAGCAGCCGCACGGCTCGGGCCGCCGATAATATCGCCGCTCGGAAAAACTTGCTCCGCGCAGCGGGGTTCATTCTAATGCAGGCGACTGCAGAATGAGACTTCTCCGTCTGCCCGCATCCCGCCGGTCGCGAACAATTGTCGAATTGGAAGGAAACGCGCTATGGAACGTAAAACGCCCGCTTGTCCCGATTGTCGTGAAGCGCCCACGGGCGTGAGCCGTCGTGAGTTTTTCAGCGCGGCCGGAGCTGCCGCGGGCGCCGCGGCCGTTGCTCTCAGTGGTGCGCCGCTGTGGGCCGTCGCGAAAGACACCTCGGCTTCGGCCGGTGCGCCGGAGACGCTCGTCAAAACGCTGTACGATACGCTCACCGAGAAGCAGAAGAAAACCGTCTGCTTCGCGTGGGACCATCAAGACCCGAAGCGCGGCCTGCTGCGGACGTTCGTCGCCAACAATTGGCAGATTACCGAACCGTCGCTCATTACGCACAAGGATCCGTTCTACACGGACGAGCAGCGCGACATCGTCCGCAAGATCTTCGAAGGGCTCATCCAACCGGAATGGCAAACGAAGATCGACAAGCAATTGGAAGACGACGCCGGCGGCTTCGGCCATGAGCAATCGATTGCCATCTTCGGCAAGCCGGGGGACGGCAAGTTCGAGTTTGTGATGACCGGCCGGCACATGACGCTGCGGTGCGACGGCAACTCGACCGACCACGTGGCGTTCGGCGGTCCGATCTTCTACGGCCATGCCGCCAGCGATTTCAACGAAGACGCCGCCCACACGGGCAACGTGTTCTGGCCGCAAGCCGTGGCCGCGAACAAGGTCTACCAAATGCTCGACGGCAAGCAGCAGAAGCAGGCGCTGGTCGCCAAGACCCCGCGCGAGCAAGCCTCCGGCTTCCGCAGCTCGGGCGAGTTCCAAGGGCTGCCGGTCGCGGATATGTCGAGCGATCAGAAGGAGCACATGCAAGGGGTGCTCAAGATGCTGCTCGATCCGTATCGCACCAGCGATCAAGACGAAGCGATGGCCGCGCTCAAGAAGCACGGCGGACTCGATGCCTGCAACCTCGCGTTCTACCAAGACTCCGATATCGGCAACGACAAAGTATGGGACAACTGGCGCTTGGAAGGTCCGACGTTCGTCTGGTACTTCCGGGGCAAGCCGCACGTGCACGTCTGGGTCAACGTGGCGGACGATCCGAGCGTGAAGCTGAATGCTTGAGGAAGTAGCTAGTTGCCAGTCGCTGGTAGCTAGTGAAGAGACTGTGGGAACGCGCTGTGTGGCGTTCCAGGTTTGACATTCATCAGGCACGGGCGGAACCTATTCCGCTCGTGCCTTTTTCTTTAGAACCGCGTGAATTGTCCCTTTCCGGCGGTTTTTGGCCACTATGGTAGAATTCGGATGCGTGTGTTCATGACGCGAGGCCCAGTCCGGCGTCTCCGGTCTCAAGTCTCCCGTCTGTTCGTGTCGTAAGTCCCACTCTGCTGTGAGCACTTACGTCGACTTTTAGAATTGTCGCTGCGCAGATAACAGGAGTTAACTGCGCATAACCCTAAAACCCACAAGGGGTGCGCAGATAACTCGAGTTATCTGCGCACCGCCGAATTGAGAAATTGACGTAAGTCCTGTTTTCGCGAGTCGACTTAGAACGCTTTTCAAGTTTGTGAAGCTACGAATGAGTGACGCTACCCACAAGCCGACGCCGGGCCTGAACGGACCGCAAACCGCGGCGGCGGTCGCGGCCATTTTCGTCGTGGCGGCCGTCGCATGGTGGGCGCGCTTCTATTTCGCCGCGCCCGCGTCGCCGGCGAAAGTGCCGCAGCCGGGCACCGTCGCGTCGACGGAACCTGCGGTTGCTCCGATCGATCGTGAGGCGCTCCGCCGCCGCGCATGGAGCGCCATTCAACCGCGGCTCGATGCGGCCGATCAAGCCGCGCAAGCGGCGCTCGACGAGCAGCTGCGCGGCGTCGAAGAATTCTTCGAACATCGCGAAGCCGGCGTCAAACCGTTTGCCGAGGCGGTGCTCTCGCTGCGCGGCAAGTGGGAATTTGCCAAGAGCAAGCTGCCGACGGCCGACGACGACGCCCACCTGCGCTATCTCAACACCAAGTTCGAAGACCACGTCTTCAAGATCGACGACCTCAAGCAAACGGTCGAGCACGCCGTCGGCGGCTTCGTCAGTCGCGTGCAAGGCGTCGAAGGAAAACTCTTAGTCGACGTGCGGGCCGATCTGAGCGACGGCGAGTTTGCGGCCGCCGGCTTGCCGAAGTTTCTTCTGAACGACGAAACCTTCCGCGCAGAGTTCGACCGTGCGGTCGCCGGCGCAGCAGCGGAAGTGGCGGCCGATTTCCAAATCGCAGTATCGCGCGAGGTTGTGTCGTTTGTCGCCGGCGAAGTGGCGGCGCAGGTCGCGGTGCGCGTGGCGACGGCCGTTGCGGCCCGACTCGGAGTTTCGGCCGGCGTCCTGGGGACTGGAGCGGCGGCCGGTTGGGCCACGTTCGGCCTCGGGCTCGTCGCCGCCGTGGTCGTCGACGTAGCCATTTCGCACGTTGCGAAGATGGCCGGCTACGACCCCGTGGCCCGCGTCTCGGAACGGGTCGAGGCCGTGCTGCGCGATGTACGGTCGTTATTGATCGACGGAAATCCCGAAGCGCGGGCCCTGTACGAACAGATGCGCCAAATGGAAGCGACCGATCCGGACCCCGAAGTTCGCAAAGCGTGCCGAGATTCCGTCGCCAAAGTCGGAGCCGGCGATGAATTGGGGCTGCGAAACGAACTCCGTAAACTCCACGAGGTTCGGGCTCGACTCCGACGCGAAGCCTTGCGACGATTAGTGCTGGAACCGTCCCCGGAGATTTAAGCGTGATGCGTATGATCCTTGCTCGCTCGATCTTCCTTGCCGCCTTCAGCGTCGCACTGCTCGTTTCGCAGGGCTGCGAGACGAAGCAACCGACGAGCGCGACGGCGGGTTCCGCCGGCCCGAAACTCAGTTCGACCGATCCTGCCGAGCGCGCCGCCGCGGCACGCGAAGCTGCCGAAAAGTACGGAGCCAAACCATGAGCCGGCTGCTTCTTCAACGAGCCATCTGTTACGCGACGGCATTCGCCGGCATCGCATCCGTCGACTTCCCGGCGCGAGCCGATGTGAAAACAACGGCCGTACGCGAGACCATTGAGTACGTCACGAAGAAGTTCTCCAAGGAGGCCGCCGCAGAGGGAACGGAACTCATGGCCAAGAAGATCGAACAACTCGCCGTGAAACATGGCGACGACGGTCTGGCCGCCGTGCGCAAGGTGGGGCCGCAGGCGCTCGGCTTGGCCGAGAAGGCCGGGGCCCATAGCGACGACGCCGTTCGCGCCATGGCCCGCTTCGGCGACGACGGGGCCGAGTGGATCGCCAAACGGCCGAAGAATCTGGAACTCGCTTCGCGCTACGGCGACGACGCGGTCGAGGCTTTGGTGAAGCACAAGGAAGTCGCCGAACCGCTCGTGCAGGAACTCGGCGAACAAGGAGCGAAGGCCTTGGCTAAGATCGGGCCGCAGCAAGGTCGCCAACTGGCCATGCTCGCTTCCGACCCGGCAACGGCGGCGATTGCCCGAAACCCGCAATTGCTCGACGTCGTGGCGCGCTATGGCGACGCCGGGATGAACTTCATTTGGAAGAACAAAGGGGCGCTCGCCGTAAGCGCCACACTGGCGGCGTTCCTCGCCAACCCGCAGCCGTTTATTGACGGTACGAAAGACTTGGCCCAGATCGCCGGTGAGAATCTGGTGAAGCCGTTGGCCACGGGCATCGGGCAAGGGGCCGATTGGACCGTGCTCGGAATTTGTTTGGTGTCGGCCTTGGCGCTGCTGGCGGTTTTGCGAAGCTATTGGCGTCATCGCACGGAGTTGCGGCGGTCGACTTAGCCGAATGAGGCGGGGCTTGCCGCAAGCCGCCAAATTCGGCTTGGCACGGCATGTGCGAAGCAGGATTCGATTCCGATTCCTTCACGATAGTTACGGACGACGACCATGGCTTCCGCGGCCGAGACTCAGGCATCCACCGTTTCTACCGAGGCACCCGTGATCATCGGCACGCCGTCGCTGGATGTCGTACGCGCCGCGGTCGGTGGAGTGTTTTGTCTCGCCTTCGCGATCTTGAAGCAGCCGCACCCGCTCCAATCGGCCTGGGGAGAAGCGATTCTACTGCTTTGCCCGTTGTGCCTGATCCCGCTGACTCTCGTGGTCATGCGAAAGTCGGCGCCGGACGCGGCGATCGGGACCTGGAAGCTGATCGAACAATATGAGCTTTCCGCGGCCACGATTCTCATCGGCTCGTTCCTTATGGCTCCGGCGCCGCAAACCGCCGTGTTGGCGCTGCCGTGGACCGTGCTGACGATGGTCGTCGGTTGGGCCGGCGTGATCGGTCTGACGCGACGCGTCTACCGCGACATGTCGACCATGATGATCGACGTCGGCTGCTTGTTCTTGGCCTTGGGGGGCGTGTGGGCCTTTGTCGATCGCAGCGGCATGCGACTGTGGGGCTTCGACGAAGTGATCGCGCTGCTCACGGCCGTCCACTTTCATTATGCGGGCTTTCTCCTACTGATCATCACCGGTTGGGCGGCGCGCGAATTGGAGATTTCGAAAGTCGCGTCCGTAACTTGCTTGGCAGTGATGATCGGCGTACCGTTGACGGCGCTCGGCATCCTCGCGGCACACTTCAAATGGGACGCTCGCTGGGAAGCTTTCGCCGCGACGTTCATGGCGTTGTCCGGCTGGCTGGTCGCTTGGCTGCATCTCCGACTCGCCACGGGGCGTACCGACGCGGCCCGGCCGGTACGCACGCTTTGGACCATCTGCAGCGCGTCGCTATTCTTCAGCATGGCTCTGGCCGTGCTTTACGCGTTGCGGTCGTTCGTGCAGGTTCCCATTCTCGACATTCCGCACATGCGCGCCGTGCACGGCTCGCTCAATGCCGTCGGCTTCGGACTCTGCGGAGTCATCGCTTGGCGCTGGCATCGCACGGGGCTCGTGCGCGGGGCCGGCGAATAGCGATTTTGCGGGCCTTGGCCGCCTACGAGGCCGGCCAAAAGTAGCCGTGCAATCCTCCGCGGCCGCGGGGTACAATCGTTCGCATGAACGACAATAAGTCTCCCGCCGACAGCCTCTCGCCCGAGAAGATGCAACTCTTTTTGGCGACGCTGGCGCATTTGCCGCCGCAAGAAATCCAGAAGGCGAAGTTGCTTTATATCCGCAACGCCATCGCCGAGTTCCGTGCGCTCGAATCGACGATGGCAAGCTTTGGCCAATTGCAAGGCTGCATGTCGATCATCCCGATTTTCTGGCCCATCATCTCGATGCAGAAGAAGATGATGAATACGCAAGTCGATTTGGCGCGACAACGCATTACGAATGCCATCGACGTTTGGCAAGACGATCTCCGAGCGGCTGGCTTTGATGCGAGCCGCTTCGATTTTTCGCAATCGCAAGGCGACGGCTTTAATGACGCCCAGCGATTCTAAGGACACTCCACGAGGACGCGCGGATTCATGAGCGAAGCATTAACGATCGACGGCGAGGTAACGCAGCCCGTGCGCTGGAGCGCCGCCGACCTCGCCGAACTCGCGGCCGAGTATCAGATTGCCGATGTAGCGACGCTCGATCCAAAACGCGCCGGTCAAGCGGTGCGATTGGCAGGATTGCTCGCCGCGGCAGGCGCCAAGTCCGAGGCCCAATGGCTGACGCTTCACTCCGAGGTCGACGACTTTCATGCGAGCATCCCGCTGAGCGAAGTCTTGCAGCGGGGCGTATTGATCTATCGCCTCGACGGCGGCCCGCTTCCCGCGAAGGCCGGTGGGCCGTTTCGGTTTCTCATTCCCGATTTCGCCGCCTGCAAGACGGACGAAATCGACGAATGTGCGAACGTGAAGTTTGTGAATCGGATCGAACTAACGCGCGAGCGCGGACAGGACAATCGCCCGCACGACGAGGCGGAACATGCCGCCTTGCATGAGAAGCAACCGTAGGCGAACGACGCAGCGTCAGTTTTTCTTGATCGTACGCGGGGCGAACAAGATCATGACCATGCCGAAGAAGTAGACCCACGAGCTGATGGAGCCGACGCGAGCGAAGTCGTCGTTGAAGAGCTTCATCAGCGAGCCGAAGTAAAGAATGCCGACGGCCGTGAGGATGCGGCCGGCATTGTAAGTGAGGCCGATGCCGGTGGCGCGAACGGCCGTCGGGTACAGCTCCGGCAGATAAAGCGGAAGCCAGCCGAAGAAGACCGTGCCGGTGACGCCGACGAGAAATACCATCGGCATGAACCAAGGATCGCCCGGCTGGAGAGTGCCGTACACGAAGAGATTGATCACGAGTGCTAGGAAACTGAAGGCGAAGTACGTGGCTCGACGTCCACAAAGATCGGCCAACCAGCCGCCGCTCGCGCTGGCCAGCACGGCGCCGTAGGCCCAAACGGCTTGCGTCCGAGCTTGCAAACCGGGATCGCCGATCTTTTGCCCCACGGCATCCGCCCAAGGAAACATCCATTTGCTGGAGCCCCATGCGCCCAAGAGCGGCACCGTGGCCAAACCGATGCCGAGCAACGTGTATCGCAACAACGCCGGTCGAAACAGTTCCCGAACAGGAGCCGCCGTTTGTGCCGTGGCAGGTTGATTGCGTAACGCCAACCAACTCGGCGATTCAGGGAGCCACAGAAAAATCAGGAGCCCAAGCAGTCCCGGCACGGCGCCGACGATCATCGCGTTGCGCCAAGTGTCGGGACCGATTTTCATCAGATGCGTAGCCAATTGCCCGACAAGGAGAATGCCGATGTTCGCCGCCATGCCGATGACGCCGGCAACCTTCGGCTTGGCGGCGCCGGGCCATGCTTCGCCGGCAAGCGCCACGGCCGTGGGCCACGCGCCGCCGATCCCGAGCCCGCACAAAAAGCGCACGGCAAGCAATTCTTCCGGCGTGCGCGCGAAGTAGCCGAGTCCGGTGAAGAGCGAGTAGCAGAGGACGCTCAGACCCATGGCACGGGCGCGGCCGTGTCGATCGGCGCTTCGCCCGAACAACACGCCGCCGACGGCCGCACCAAGCTGAAGCGCACAAAGATGCTTGGCGAACCAGTCGCCGACGGACTCGGTGCCCGACGCGACCGTGGTCGCGAACATGTTAAGGAGGGCAGGGCGCGTCGAAAGCTGCGTCAGCCCCATTTCGACGCCGGCGCAGAGCCAACAGAGAAACGCAGCCGCCAAAACCGTGCGACGCTGGGCGGGAGTGAGTGCCGGCGGATGTTCGATGGCGGCAACTTCGCCGATCGAGGTCGTCATTTTGCACTCGCTCCGCGCCGCTTGTCGTCGGGTGCCACGGAGCTGACATAATGCTGATAGACGCGCTCCAGGTCGGGCTTCTTGGCGGCATCACTTTCATGCACCAGCGCGGCATAGCGAAACATGATCGTCTCTCCGGCGGGCACCTTCAGCCGCGGCTCCGCACCTTCGTCGACCGAACGCGGCCCGAAGCCGTTGGCGACGAACACGCCGTAGTCGCGCGTGTGCCACCACGTCGGGCGCGGGTTGCTCGGATGAGGCATGAGCGTAATGCCGACCTGCTTTCCTTCCAGCGTGCCGGAGTAGTCGCACCAGCGATCTCGCGTGCCCCAGATTTTCTTGGCCCCGGTGCGACCGTCGGCGGAGGTGGCGATGCCGCCGGCCTTCTCCGTGAGCGGCGTCGCCATGCGTGCGCCGAAGCCCATTTCTTCCTGGACGCCGAAATCGAGGGGCTCCGTATCGCCCTGCAACACAAACTCCCAGGCGTACAGATACCCCTCGGGAATGCGGTGCAGATCAATTCTGATCAACTGCTTGCCCAGCGTGCGGCCGTCGGCGCGCTGCAGCGTTCCGTGGTCGCTGAAGCTGACGGTGGCCGACTCGACGACGTCCATGGCCTGACGTTTGTCCGCAGGGCGCATTTCCCCTTTGTTGCGCCAAAAGTCCTCGCCGTTCAAGTCGCCCAGCGCGAACCAAACGCCGGGGTGCATCGTGTCGTGATCGACGGCGTCTTCGCCGACGACCGGCGGGTGACGGCGCGTGACTTGAATGCCGCCGGGCGTTTTCACATCGGCCAAATAGGGGCGGCGAACGACTTTGTCGCGCAGGACCAGTCGTGCGATCGGGCGGTCGTGGTCGGTGAACACAATCTCGTCGCCGTCGTGCGAGAACTCGGCACCCAGCTTCGCGTCGGCCGCGTGCAAGGCAGTCGCGCCGATCAACCAGACCAAGCAACAACACCGCGGCAACATCCGACGAGCGGCCATAAACGACTCTTGCGAAGCGGGCGGGGCGGGCGGAACATAGGCGGTTATCGGCGATGCGCGAGGCCGATGCAACCAAGTTTTCCCTGCTTCGCGATAGGTGCGCCTTCTGTATGAGAATTGCTGCGATGAACCCACGGCGTATCGGAATCGTCGGCCTCGGGCTCTTGGGGGGCGCGATCGCGCGCAAGCTGCGCGAAGCCGGATACGCGCCGACCGGATTCGATATGAATGCCGAACGGCGCAGCGAAGCCGAGGCCTCGGGCATCTCCGTCGTCGCCGATGCCGCCGAACTGGTAAAGGGGAGTGACGTCGTTTTGCTAAGCTTGCCCGACGGCGAAGTCGTCGATGCTCTGCTCGCCGAGCTTAAACCGCAATGGCGCTCGGGGCAGACCGTCGTCGATACGACGACCGCCGCGCCGCGGCAGATGCTCGCACATGCAGAAGTATTGCGACCGCTGGGAGTCGGATACGTCGAAGCAGAAATTGCGGGGAGCAGCGCGCAAGTCACCAAGAAAGAAGTGCTGGTGTTTGCCGGCGGCGACGAAGCGGATGTTTCCGCAGTGCGAGAGATACTGGAGGCATTCGCCGCCGAGGTGCGGTATGTCGGCCCCACAGGCACGGCGGCCCGTTGGAAACTGGTGCACAATCTCATACTCGGCCTGCATCGGGCAGTGCTCGCCGAAGGCTTGGCCTTGGCGGAATCACTGGGGCTTGATGCGGCGAGTCTGCTCGATGTCTTACGGCGCACGCCGGCGGCCAGCGCCGTCATGGAGACCAAAGGTCCCAAGATGCTGAACCGCGAATTCACGCCGCAAGCAACAGTGAGGCAACATCTCAAAGACGTGCGACTGATTATTGAAACTGCGGCCCGAGCCGGCGCCGGCGTGCCGCTCTCTCGCCTGCATCAAGACTTGCTCGAGCGGGCCATCGCGCTGGGCTACTCCGAAGCGGACAACAGCGCGATCGTGATGGCGCTGCTACGCGACCCGACGGGCGAAGAAGGGCGCGATCCGGATGACTCGGAACTATAGCGGCAGGATTAAGTCTCAACGGTGAGCGTGCGACGATGTGCACGCTGCACCAAGGCATTCGTAAACCCTGGGAGCAGCCGCGACGTCGCGAGCAAGCCTTGCAACAAGCGGGGACGGCGCAGGATTCGTCCGAACCAAGCGGCGGCGGCAATCGAGCCTGCAAACTGTCGTCGCCATTCGCCTTCGTAGCGAGCTTGAAGTTCGACGTCCGCGGTCGTTGCGTCGGCTTCGTGCAGCAGCGAGGCCGCGAGTTGCGCGCCGGCCAGTGCCATCGTCATCCCTTGGCCTGTCAGCGGCTCGATCGTGCCCATCGCGTCGCCGATGTAAAGCACACCCGGCATTTCATGACGCGAGCGCTGCTGGGCAACTTCCGGCATGGAGTGCCACGCAGCGAGCGGAACTGTGGAATCGGCGAGCAGCGGCGCAAGTGGCGTGGCGCGCGGGAGCAACGATTGCAGAGCCGCGCCGATGCGTCCATGGGCCTGCTGCATCGCCCGCTTCGGCATTGTGCCGCAGAGATTTACGACGCCCGGCGCCACGGGACAGACGCCGATATAGCAACCCGGCGCCGCGTGCATGGCGATGCGATTCTCGTACGCGGCGAAGTCGGCGACCGGGACATGGCGTTTGAAACCGACGATCTCGGAATGCGCCAGTTGGAAACTTCCGGTCTCTTGCACGACACGCGAACGACGGCCGTCTGCGGCGACGATCAGCGGAGCACGCAACTCTCGGCCGCTCGATGGATCGGCGACGTCAACCACCTCGACGCCAACGGCACGTCTTCCGGATCGCAGCACGGCCCGCAAGCGCACTCCGCAGAGAAGCGTTGCGCCGGCGCGTTGCGCCGCTTCCACCAAGCGCAGATCGAAGACGTCGCGGCCGAGTGCGGCGGGTTGCCGAGCCACGTCGGGCGCATACGCGACTTCCACGTTGCGTCCGGTGGACGCCGAAAGCACAAGCGACCGCAACGGCATGGCGAGGCTGCGCGGCACGTCGAGATCGAGCGTCTCCAACAGCTTCCAAGCGGCGGCACTCAGATATTCGCCGCAGACTTTCTGTCGCGGGAAGTGCGCGGCATCGATCAACGCCACGCTACGCCCCCGGCGGGCCAAAAGTGCCGCCATCGTTGCTCCGGCAGGGCCTGCGCCTACGACGACTACGTCCCAAGCATCGTTCAACATTTCCACCTCGTGAGTTTCGCGCCTTCACTGTACGGGGAACCAACTTGTTCGACAGACTGAAAAACTTGAAAGGTTTCGATTGCCGGCGTGTCGCATCGTCACAGAAACACCCCACGATTGAGCATGCTTATCGAAGGCGGCGTGAGATGGCGTATCAGTAACAGAGCGATCTCGCAACTGCGGTATCCGCTGCTAAACGACTTAGTTAGATTCGACTCCGCTGTCCGACAGGGTTCGAAATGCATTGAGCCCCGGTGAGTATGGAATTCGAAAGGACTCGACATGTTTTCCGGAACGATCTCGATGTGCCCGCGTGCGATTCTTATCGTCGCCGTTGTTATTGCGTTTGCTTCGACTTCGCACACGGCCTCGGCGCAGAGCGGGCAGATCAACCTCGAACACAGCAAGATCTACGTCTTTGTCGGCAAGAAGGGTGCGGGGCACGAGCACGGCGTCGAAGGCAAACTGGCGGCGGGCGAACTGCATTTAGATCGCGCTCAGGACTCCGGATCTTTAACGTTCGACGTCCGTAGCTTCGCCGCCGATACTGATGCCGCGCGGAAGTTCTTCAATTTGCCTGGGCAAACTGATGCCGATACGCAAACACAAGTAAACGCCAACATGCACGGTAAGGCCGTTCTTGATTCCGCCAAGTTTCCCACGGCGGAGTTTGTCATCAAAACGGTTCAAGCGCTCCCGCAGCAGCCCAATGTCGCCGGACAGCCTTATCAGCTAGACGGCGAGTTCACGCTCCATGGAATCAAGAAACCATTGCGAATTGCCGCGACGGGCGAATCCGTGAACGGCTGGTTGCGACTGCGAGGCCGTTTTTCCATGAAACAAACCGACTTCGAAATCACACCCTACTCGAAATTCCTCGGCGCCGTCGGCGTGACGGACGAACTGCGAGTTTACGGCGATCTTTGGATTCGGCCGTAACACAGGCGGGGCCCATGCGCCCCGAAATCATGAATTGCACCTTGAGTCTCGGAACTTTGACAAGAACAAACTGTTGATGATTTCCTGCCCGACAGTCAAGAAGAGCGAGATTCGCTTCCACTACGATCTTTCCACCGCTTTTTACCGGCTGTTGTGGGGACCGCACATTCATCACGGACTTTGGAGCGGCGCAGAGTCGTCCGATGTCGCACAACGGCAATTGATCGACGCCGTCGCCCTGAGGGCAGGCATCTGCGGCGGCGAGAATGTGCTCGACGTCGGCTGCGGCATGGGAGGTTCCTCGGTGTACCTGGCGCGCAAGTATGGATGCCAGGTCACCGGCGTGACGCTCTCTCCCGTGCAGCGATGCTGGGCTCAAGCCGGCGCGCTAGTGCGCGGAGCCGGCCGGCGAACGAAGTTCCTGCGCGGCGACGCCGAAACCTTGGAACTCCCGCCCCAATCGTTCGACGTCGTCTGGAGCATCGAGTGCACGGAGCACCTCTTCGATAAGCCGGCCTTTTTTCGCCGCGCCGTAAAGTGGCTTAAACCGGGTGGGCGGTTAACGATTTGCGCTTGGCTCGCCGGCAATGAACCCCTCGACGCCGCGGCGTGCAAGCGCGTGTTCGATGTTTGCGAAGGATTTCTTTGCCCTTCGCTCGGAAGCCGCGCCGATTACGAGCAATGGTTCACCGACGCCGGTCTGCAGATGCAATCCTTTGACGATTGGACCGAACGCGTCGCTCAGACCTGGGAAATCTGTCGCCGGCGCGTACAAAAAACCGGCGTACGCGTTTTGTCGCGCATGATCCATTCCGGCACGACTCTCTTCCTCGACCGGTTCGACGCGATCCTCGACGCGTATCGCACGCGCTCCATGCTCTACGGCTGTTTCTCCGCTCGGTTGCCAGAGAATCCCGCATAGTGCGCCCCCCCGTCCCTTTCTATTTGATCACCGCTGGTCGCAAGCTCCGCGGGCGACCTACGTTCAGGTAGCAGACAACAACCATGGATTCCGTAAAGCAACGCACCTTCTGGATCGGCTTCGGCGTGGCGACGCACGCGCTGTTCGCCGTCACGGTGTACTACCTCTATTACTATCTTCGCGGCGACGATGAAGCATCGACTTCCGCAAGCACCGAAACATTCGCCCGGGCCGCCCTTGTCGATAGTTTGCTGGCGATCCAATTCGCCGTGTCACACAGTTGGCTACTCCACCCCACAACGCGACGACGATTAAGCGAGCTCATTCCGCAGCCGGCCTACGGCGTATTCTTTTGCACGAGCACCTGCGTATCGCTACTGCTGACCATCGCCTGCTGGCAACCCATGGGAGGCGCGGTGTGGCAACTGCAGGGAACCCAGTTGGTCGCCATGCGCACGGCGTTTATCGGGGCGTGGCTCGCACTGTTTTACAGTCTCTATCTCGCCGGTATCGGCTATCAAACCGGCTGGACGACCTGGTGGCCGTGGATCCGCGGACTTGCCGTAGCGAGACGTGAGTTTCGACCCCGCAGTTTATTTCTTTGGTTTCGACACCCGGTGTATTTAAGCTTTCTCGGCTTGATTTGGCTGACGCCGGTGATGAGTTGGGACCGCGCCGTCCTGACGTTCTGGTGGACGATTTACATCTTCGTCGGCAGCTATCTCAAAGATCGCCGGCTTGAGCATTATCTGGGCGACACCTATCGGGCCTATCAATCGCAAGTGCCCGGCTTTCCCGGAATTATCGTCGGTCCTTTGGGTAAAGTGGCTCGATCTGCCACCTGAACTATGCGAAAATACGACGTGACTCGAAAAGCCTGTAAACCCCCTAAGGTGACCGCTTCCCGTGAACCTTCCACCCGGGTGTTGGCGAGTTTTTCCCGTAATATGCCGTAGTTCGCCGGCAAACGGGGTAGGGCCTTGGGGTAATAACCGTTAGATTTGGAACACGGGGGACAGAGAAACCTATTTTGTTGCGTAGCTTGAGAGAGCGAGACCTACAGCCGGAAGTCATGGATCGGCCCGACCTGGAAGTCGGCCGCCACAGACACGCTCTAGATGCTCTAGCCCTCGCAAACTCCCTGAGTCGGAGCGGTAAAATCGTCTATCGTCCGATAAAGGCCTGGGCGCAGAGGCGCGGGATCCGTCAATTTCGAATGCTGGATGTCGCGTGCGGCGGCGGCGACGTGGTTCTCGACGTCCAACGTCGCGCCTGCCGCGACCGTCTTCAAGCCGATGTCGTCGGCTACGACATCAGTCCCACCGCCGTCTGTCGGGCCCAAGAGCGAGCGTCGCGCAAACCGTCGCACTGCAAAGCCGAGGCGTCGTTCGTTCAGAAAGACATTCTCGAGCCGCTGCCGGAGCGATCATTCGACGTCGTCAGCTGTTCGCTGTTCCTCCATCACCTGACCGAAGTACAGGCAGTACAGCTCCTGCGCAGCATGGCTGCCGCGACACGCCGCTTGCTCGTCATCAACGATCTCATTCGCTGTCGCCTCGGCTACTGGGCTGCACAGTCGGTATGCCACTTGATTAGCAAAAGCGACATCTTGCGTACCGATGGTCCGCAATCGGTCGCCGGAGCATTTCGTACGGAAGAAGTTCGCCGCCTTGCGGAACGCGCCGGATTGCACGGCGCACAGATTCGCCGCGCTTGGCCGTTTCGTTTTTTCTTAACTTGGGAAACTTTGTCATGACTCAACCTTCCGCTCACGCAGCCATTTTGGGTATCGGCACGGCGCAGCCGGAGTTCATCATGACTCAGGATGAGGCCGTCGCGTTGGCGCAGGAAGTCTGCTGCCGCACGGAAGACGATCGTCGTTTGGTGAAAGTTCTCTATCGCAAGACCGGCGTTAAGCAACGCGCTCTTTGCGTGCCGCACCAACTCGCTTTGGAGTGGATGGTGATGGGGCAAGCTGCCGCCGTCGCCTTGGCGGAAAGTCGCGCCGCCATCGGCGGCGGCAATAGCATGCTCGAAGACATGCCGGAGCCGGTGAGCAAAGGCATGGGAACCGGCGAACGGATGCGCGTCTATGCCGAAGCCGCGCCGAAGCTCGCCGTCGATTGTTCGACCAAAGCCCTGGCCGACGCCAAGCTCGCGGCAGGCGAAATCACGCACTTGGTCACGGTGAGCTGCACCGGCTTCTTCGCCCCGGGACTCGACTTGGCGCTGATCAACGGCCTCGGACTGCCGCCGACCGTCGGGCGCGTATTCGTCGGCTTCATGGGTTGCCACGGCGCCATCAACGGCCTCCGCACCGCTCAAGCCCTCGCACAAGCCGACCCGCGCAACCGCGTGCTGCTGTGCGCGGTCGAACTTTGCAGCCTCCACTATTCGTTTGAATGGGACCCGGATCGCGCCGTGGGGAACGCCATTTTTGCCGACGGCGCTGCGGCGCTGGTCGTCGCTCATTCGTCGGCCGCTCCGAGCGACGATACGCTTCAAGTCGCGGCGACGGGCTCTTGCTACATTCCCGAATCGGGTGACGCAATGTCTTGGAACATCGGCGACCACGGGTTCGAGATGTTCCTTTCGTCGCGCGTGCCGGACCTGATTTCCAACAATGTTCGACCCTGGTTTGAAAACTGGCTGGCGGAACAAGGTTTGAAAATCGAAGACATCGGCTGCTGGGCCGTGCATCCCGGCGGGCCTCGGGTACTTTCCGCCGTCGAAGAAGCACTCGGTCTCGAACGCACGGATACTTTCATGTCGCGGGAAGTGCTGGCCGAATGCGGCAACATGTCTTCGCCGACCGTGCTCTTCATCCTTCAACGCTTGCGCGCCGCGGGAGCGAAGATGCCGTGCGTGGCGATCGGCTTCGGCCCCGGCTTGGCCGCAGAAGCGGCGCTGTTTCGATAAGAGTCGCTAGGCGACACGCGCTAGGCGCTAGCCTCAGACCGTCCGGCACTAGCGCCTAACGCCCAGTGCCTAGCGCCTTTTTTTACCCGTGAATAATCACGGTCTTGGTCTCGGTCATTTCTTGCACGGCGTACTTCGGCCCCTCTTTGCCGAGTCCGCTGTCCTTCAAGCCGCCGTACGGCATGAGATCGGCGCGCCAGGCGGTTCCCCAATTGATGTGGATGTTGCCGCTTTCCACTTGGCGAGCGAACTTGAGCGCCCAATCAATATTCTGCGTGAACACCGCGGCGCTCAGGCCGTAGCGTGTGCTGTTGGCCAGGGCGATCGCCTCATCGATCGTTTCCACGCGCGATACGCCGACTGCCGGGCCAAATAACTCCTCACAACTAATCTTCATCGAAGGCTTTAGGTCGGCGACGATCGCCGGCTCGACGATCGCCCCGCGACGCTTGCCTCCGGTAAGCACACGAGCGCCTCCGACCCGGGCCTCTTCGATCCACTCGGCCACGCGCACGGCGTCGGCCTCGCGCACCATCGGACCTATTTGCGTTTGCGGGTCGAGTTGATCGCCGGTACGCAAAGCCGCGACTTTCGGCGTGAGCAGGTCGAGCAAATCGTCGTACTGTTTGCCGAGCGCGATAATGCGTTGGGTCGAAATGCACACTTGGCCGGCGTTGCCGTAACCCGTCACCACGGCGGCATCGGCCACCTTCTGCAAGTCGGCATCCGGCAGCACGACCAGCGGACTATTCGAGCCGAGTTCCATGGCGATCCGTTTGATGCCGGCGATGTTGCATAAGTGCTCGCCGACGTCGCGGCTGCCGGTGAAGCTCACTTTGCGCACGCGCGCGTCGCGCACCAGCGTTTCCCCCACGATCTTCCCCGGCCCCGTCACGCACGCGATTGCCTCGGGCGGCAGGCCGGCTTCCAGCAAAATCTCGACCAACCGCAGCGCGGAAAGCGGCGTATTTCCGGCAGGCTTGATGATGACCGCGTTGCCCGCGGCCAGCGCCGGGCCCACCTTGTGCGTCACGAGATTGAGCGGAAAGTTGAACGGCGTGATCGCGGCAACGATGCCGCACGGCACGCGAAGTGTGAAACCGAGCTTTCCTGCGCCGCCGGAAGCACCATCGAGCGGCAGGAGTTCTCCTTCGAGACGCTTCGCTTCTTCGGCGGAAAGCTCCATCGTTTCTTTGGCGCGCAGGACTTCGGTCTTTCCTTCGGCCAGGGTCTTCCCCTCTTCTATACTGATGGTTCGGCCAAGGTCGTCGGCGCGTTCGGCCATCAGCTGCGCGGTCTTGAGCAGAATTTGATAACGCTTGTAGCCCGGCAATGCCGCCATGATGCGGGCCCCTTCGACCGCCCCGGCCAGTGCCGCTTCTACGTCGTCGGCCGTGGCGCTCGGGACGGTGTCGACCAACGACTGGTCGAACGGGTTGCGAACTTCGATCTTCTTCGCGGCATCGCGCCACTGGGCGGCGTAGAACATGCGCATAGTCGGGCTCCTGGGTGTGTCTCGTCATTATGCGGCGAAGTTTGACGTTGGCAAATCCGTGCAGGCACGCTGCGTTGCCGTGCTCCCTTGATCGAGGCGGACGACTACCGGACAATGCCGCCATGCGAATTGTTTCCTTGATCTCCAGCGCCACAGAAATGCTCTTCGGGCTCGGCCTCGAAGAATCGATCGTCGGCGTGAGCCATGAATGCGACTATCCCGCGGCCGTGAATCGGCTTCCGCGCGCGACGTTCACGAATATCGTGGCCGACGCGCCCGGCGGCATGATCGATCAACAGGTCAAAGAATTGGTGGCGGCGGGGAAACCGCTGTATGAGATCGATCTCGATTTACTGGTCGATCTGCAACCGGACCTAATCGTCACCCAGGCGCAATGCGACGTCTGTGCCGTGCGCTACGACGACGTTGTCGCGGCCGTGGCGAGCGAACCGAAGCTCCGCAATGCTCGTCTCGTGGCTTTGAATCCGCAGTCGCTAGGCGACGTGCTGTCGGATATCCGCCGGCTGGGCGAGGCCACGAATCGAACCGCGGCGGCAAGTGACTATGTATCGCACTTAGAAGCACGCATTGATTTGATCCGTTCTCGCACTGGCACGTTGCCCACATCCGAACAACCACTCACGGCGTGTATCGAGTGGATCGATCCAATGATGATCGCCGGTAATTGGACGCCGGAACTTATCGAACTAGCCGGCGGACGGCAAACTTGGGCCGTGGCCGGGCATCACAGCACGTACACGGCCTGGGAAGACGTTCGATCCGCCGATCCCGAAGTCGTCATCGTGATGCCGTGCGGCTTCGACCTCTCGCGCACGCTGCGCGAAGCGGCATCCCTCGTGGACCTGCAGGGCTGGAACGAGCTTCGGGCCGTGCGCGACGGGCGCACGTTTGCCGTCGACGGCAACGCTCTCTTCAACCGCTCCGGGCCGCGACTTGTCGATAGTTTGGAACTTCTCGCGGGACTAGTGAACCCGAAGGTCCACCGCATGCCGGCACCAAGCGACCTATGGCGAGCGCTGTAAATGAAAAAGGCCCGAGACCGTGCTTGTGGGCAAGGTCTCGGGCCTTGAAGAAGCCCGGCGGTTAGGCCTTTTCCGGGATGCGCATCGCGTAGAACGATCGCCAGACGAACACGAGCGCGATGAGCAACATCACGGCGCCGACGTAAGGCGTGATGTCGCGATGGCCGGTACCGGCGAGCGCTTCACGTTTCATCTCAATGGCGATTTCCACGGCGAGCAAGCCGAAGAGCGTGCTGAACTTGATGATCGGGTTCAAGGCCACGGAAGTCGTGTCCTTGAACGGATCACCGACCGTATCGCCGACTACGGTCGCCTTATGCAGCTCCGTTCCCTTTTCCTTCAAGTCGACTTCGACGTACTTCTTGGCATTGTCCCAGGCGCCGCCGGCGTTCGCCATGTAGATGGCTTGGAACAAACCGAAGACGGCGATGGAGATGAGGTAGGCCACAAAGAAGTTGGGATCGAAGAACGCAAAAGCAAGCGTTACCGCCATGAGGGCGATGAAGATATTCCACATTCCCTTTTGGGCGTATTGGGTACAAATCTTCACGACCATGATCGAGTCGTTGATGTCCGCCTCTTTCTTGTTCAGGTTCATATTCTTCTTGATGTACTCGACGGCGCTGTAAGCGCCCGTCGTCACGGCTTGCATCGAAGCGCCGCAGAACCAATAAATGACCGAGCCGCCGGCGATGAAGCCGAGCAGCACCGGAGCGTCGGTCAGGCTGAGCTTGAGCATTCCTGCTTTGCCGAGCAACAAGATGATCGCGAAAATCATCGTCGTCGCCCCGACGACGGCCGTGCCGATGAGCACCGGCTTGGCCGTGGCCTTGAACGTATTACCCGCCGAATCGTTCGCTTCGAGGTAGTGCTTGCCGAGTTCAAAGTCGGGCGTGAAACCGAAATCGCGCTTAATTTCTTCTTTGATGCCCGGGATGTGCTCGGTTTGAGCGAGTTCGAACACGGATTGCGCATTGTCGGTCACCGGACCGTAACTATCGACGGCGATATTCACCGGGCCCATACACAAGAACCCGAAGGCCACGAGACCGAAGGCAAAGATGGAGCCTCCTTCGATTACCATGCCGTTTGCGAGCGTGACGCGCATCACGTCGTCGAGCCCAAGCATGCTCACGAAGTAAGCGCCCGCCATCAGGCCCGTGATGAGCAAGCCTTTCCAAAAGGCGCTAAAGTTACCCGCGACGAGGCCGGAAAGAATCGTGAGCGAAGCTCCCCCTTCGCGCGAGGCGATGACGATTTCATGCACGTGCTTCGAGTGCGAGCTCGTAAACACCTTCGTGAATTCCGGAATCAACACCGCGGCGAGCGTACCGCAGCTGATGATCGAAGCCAGCTGCCACCAAAGATCCGGCATCGGGTTGCCGTTGACGACGATGTCGCCGATCAAGAGCTTGCTCATGCCGTACGACGTAGTAATGCAGAGGATCGAAGCAATCCAAATGAGCCGTGTAAGCGGTGCTTCGAAGTCAAATTCCTTCAGCCCCTTATACTTGGCTTCGGAAATTCCTTGGTTGATGAAGTACGACACGCCGGACATGAAGTCCATGAGGAATCGCATGCCGAACAGCCAGACAATGAGCTTAGCTTGCAGATCGGCCTGCTCAGTGGGAATCGCCAACGTGATGAACGTAATGAGCGCGACTCCGGTCACGCCGTAGGTTTCGAAGCCGTCGGCCGTCGGGCCGACCGAGTCGCCGGCGTTGTCGCCGGTGCAGTCGGCGATGACGCCCGGATTACGCGGATCGTCTTCCTTGACGTTGAAGACGATCTTCATTAAGTCGGAACCGATGTCGGCGATCTTCGTGAAGATACCGCCGGCGATACGCAGCGCGGATGCGCCGAGCGATTCGCCGATCGCGAAGCCGAGAAAGCAGATGCCGACGCGATCGCGCGGGACGAAAAGCAAAATGGCGACCATCATGACGAGCTCGAGCGAGATAAGGAACAAGCCGATCGACATGCCCGCGCGAAGCGGAATGTTGACGACGTCCCACGGTTCCCCCTTAAGCGATGCGAATGCCGTGCGGCAATTGGCATACGTATTTACGCGGATGCCGTACCACGCGACCCAATAGGAGCCGCCGATGCCGACGATCGAGAAGAGCAACACTTGCCCGACCGTGGCGGCGTCTTTGTGTAACAAGCCCATGAAGTAGTACGTCATCGCGCTGCCGATGATGGCGAACAGCATCGCGAGAAACTTCCCCTGCTGAATCAAATAAGTGCGGCAGGTTTGGAAGATGACTTCGGCGACGGCGAGCATCGACTTATGCGCCGGTAGTGCCTTGATTTGGGCGCGCAGGTACAAGCTGATGCCGAGCGTCCCGAGAATGACGAACGAACCGTAGAAGAGCAGGTTGCCGGCGGTGATTTCCTTACCGGCGATCGTGAACTTCCCGTGAATGTTCAGGTCGGGAATGGCTAAATCCGCTTCGCTCGCACAAGCCGGCGAGGTCCAGGCAAACGCACTCAACATCGCCGCAAAGCTGAGAACACGCACGAGTTTGGACGCGGTTCCTTGCAGTTTTGTGGGGATAACTCGGGGTAAACGTCGGCATGCTTTCATGCTAGTTCCTTCTCGCAACTAGAAGCGGTAGTGATGTTCACAAATATCCAACGAACCGTCGTACTGTGGATGCGCGACCGATTTGCGCCGCGTATCTCTCTACAAAAATGCCGCAAAGCCTGATCTTTAAGGCAGTTATAGTGCAGGGAGTCTAGGGGATCGCGCCGGCAATTGTCAATCAATTCGAGGGATGTCGCACAGTTTCCCTCGGTTCTCCTCGGCGACAACATCGCACATCAATTCGGGCCGAATTCCCGCTGCCCCGAGTCGCCTGTTTCGAAGAAGGGCGCAGGAGCACATAGCTAACCGGTGCGGTGGACCACCTTTCCAGTTGCCGCGACAAGGGTTCGGACTCCGGTGATGTTTCCGAAACGCCACAACGTCCGGGCACTCAAAATGGAGCGGTTTTGCTTTGAAATCGCCCAAGAGACTTAGCTATACTTAATAGTCGCCCCATATTAAATCTGCCCGACGTCCAGAATTGCAAGTGGAATTGGCCCGTAAAGACTGTTGCCGGTTCATGTTAGTGCGGCAGCTTGGTCTTTGGTGACCGGTTCAATCTGAAACGCCGCCGGTAGTTTTGCTGAAACCCGAACACTGGCCTCCGACCAGTGCTACGCCCTTTCGATTGCTCACTCTTTTTGCGGGAACTCTCCCATGAAAGTTCGTATGGCTCGTGCCGTTCTAGCCTGTCTTGGCGCGGCGTTGTTGCTTGCGGCCCCGGCCGCCGCGCATGCTGCGGAACTCTCGACGTCGGGTCGGGCGCTGAAGCCTGGTCAATTCAATCCGGCCAACGAAACCGTCGAGCTCTTCGACGCGGTCAAGAAGGGCCAGATCGAAGTGAAAATGGTGCACAAGGATGTGGCGCAAGGAAAGGTATTCATCACCAACAAGACCGATAAGCCGGTGAACGTAAAGCTGCCGGACGCGTTTGTCGGCGTGCACGTACTCGCCCAAGGCATGGGCGGCATGGGCGGCATGGGCGGTGGCGGCGGCGGAGCTCAAATGTCGGGCGGCGGCATGGGAGGCGGCGGCGGCATGGGAGGCGGTGGAGCGGGTGGCGGCGGCGGCGGCAACTTCTTCAACGTGGCCGCAGAGAAGGTCGGCGAAGTCCCGTTCGTCAGTGTTTGCTTGGAACACGGCAAGGCGGATCCGCGGGCCGCAATGAAATACGAAATGCGTTCGCCGGAATCAATCGGTATGAAGCCCGAGGTTCGCGAAACGATTAAGTTGCTCGTCGACGGCAAGGTCACGCAACGCGTGGCCCAAGTCTTGGCTTGGCACCATCAAAACGAAATGAGCTTTGAAGAGCTCGCGGCCAAGACGCTCAAGCCGCTCAACGGCCCGGAAGTCCCTTACTTCCATCCGGAAGAGATTCAGGCCGCGATGCAGGCCAAGGCTTATATCGCTAAGCAACTCGAAGAGAAGGCCCAAGGCTCAAGCACGGCCTTACCGAAACTCTAAAAATCAACGAACTGCCGCAACTCGCGGCACACGGAACTCATTGGCGGAGCCTGACCGGCGGCGGGAGTAAATCCCGCCGCTTGTTTTTTGGCGTCAAGAATACAACGGCGTCGCCAAACTTGCCCCCCGCAACAACGCTACTCCAGCGGCTCAACCTTATCGAGCAGGTCGCGCAAGATAAACTTCGATCGATCGAACGGTTGATCCAGTTGCTTGAGCACTGCGCGATACACGTCGATCTGATCCTTGACTTCGTACGCCGTCTGATCGTCGATCATCGTCGGATACTTGTCGAGAATTTTCCGCCAACGCGCGAACGCATCGTCAAATTTCTCGCGAGCCTTCCAGGGGCTATCGTCTGAGTCGCGCAGGGCTTGATAGAACAGCTCCCGCGCCGTCAACGCTTCCTCGGTTTGCTCCATCTCGCTGCGTTGAAGCCAATAGTCGTAGTTGTAGATCTTGCGGCCGTTAGCGCACTCGTCGGCCAATTTCGATAGCCGTTCGGCGTCGACGGCCAATTGCCGGGCCTCGTCTCGCTTTGCCGGCGGCACGCGCTCGGCGACGTCGTAGTTCGTCACCACGGTCGCGAGTTCGGCTTCGTATGCTAAGCGGGACTCGGCGACCGTGCGCGCATCGTGAGGAGTCGCCAACGCTTGGCGCTGTTCGGCGCTCAGCTTGGCCCGTTTCTCGTCAACCATTTGCTCACGCAAACCCGGCGCAATGTCTTCCAATTTGGCACGCGTCGTCTTCAGATCTTCCGCGGCCTTCGCACCTTGCTCGATGCGGTAAAAGAAGCCGTGCTCGGAGGGAAACTCGCGGTTGCCCAAGGCGCGCCAATCGAGCTCGGCCCCGCGCCAGCCGGCCTTCGCCTTGTCGCCGAAATTTCCCTCGGTGACCATCGCTTCGGCATACTTCGATTGCGCGATCGGCGTCTGAACGTGAAAATTCTCCGGCGACATCGCGCGCAAGATCGCTCCGCGATGGTCGACCATGTCTTGGGCAAAGCGCAAGTATCGCTTGCCGTAGAGCCAGCTATCCCGCTCCTCGCCCCAGCCGCCGTCGATCTCGGCGACGTTCGGTAATAGTTCGTTTCGCGAAGTCTTATCGGCTGCGAAGAGCCGTCGATATTCGCGCCGTTCGTCCGACTGCCCCAGCTTGTGCGCGAGATACCATCCCAGGTAGTGCGGATACATCGGTTCGAGCTCGTTGAATTGCATGCCCGTATGCAGCAACTTTTGCCCGCGAATGACCCAGAAGTATTTATCGCGATAGTCGTCCCATTGGGAAGAAATATTGTAAGAGACGTTCCAAGCTTGGTTCTGCCACACGTTCACATAATAGGGCAGCAGATAAGTGAGCTGATTCTGAACGGCGGAAAGACTGATCCAATCTTCCTGCTTCTGAAACTCTTCCGCCTTCTGCTGCAGAATGCAGACCGCTACACCGTGCAAACCAAGCGAGACGTAACGGACGGCGCTCGAGGTCGGGTCGATCTGGCCGAGCTGCGCTTGGCCAAGTTTGTATTCTTCGCGCAGCGACGCGAGCTTGCCGCCGCCGGAATCGCGCCCCGTTTCAGGGCTAAGCGCCGCCGGTCGCCCCAACAGCGCCACAGGGACCAAGAGCGCCGCGATGAGCACCAAGTACACGACTTTGCGTTGAAAACCGGCGTTCATTTCGCCACCTCGACGAGCTTAAACACGAGAAACCCGACGAGAAACAGCGGCACCGCGAACGCTCCGGTTTGTACGACGTGCTCCCACAGCAGCTGGGGCGAAATGTCGAAGCCCCGCGCCACGGAGTCGACGTCGCTCATGGCGGAAAAGTCGGGAACGAAGTTGAGTGCTTGGCGAATGGCGCCCGCCATGACTTTATCGAAGCCCAAGATGATGTCGGTGGTGACCCCTTCATCCAGCTCGGTCATCACCGACTTCTGATTCACGACGCGAACGGCCGATTCCATCATGCCGCCGCTCTTGGTCGACGTGCCGTAGAGATTCCCCTCCGCGACCTTGATCAGCGCAGGTTTCAGCACCGCGCCGAAGATCGTTGCGGCCGTGGCCAGCATCGCCACGGAGCCGCTCAGGAAGGTACTCCACGTAACGCCGATGACGACGGCCAGCACCATTTGCAGCCAGATGCCGGCAAACGCCTTGGCGAAGTTCACGTCGAAGCGCCCTTCGCGGGCAAGCAAATACACGTCTTGCGGTCCCACGCCGAAGAATTGCGAGCGCGGGATACATTGCAGCTCCAACACGACGCTGCCGTCGTGCACCAAGTCTTTGAACAAGTCGAGCGGCTTGCCCGAAGGGTCGGTAAGTTTTCGGGGTACGAATTGATCGAGGGTGAAGTATTCGCGCGCCGCGAAGTTGCGAGGAGCGCTGGCCAACCCGGAAAGCGGATTGCGCAGCACAATGCTGCCGAGAATCGGACGGTTGAGCCCCTCTTTCGTCGTGCGAAAGAGGCGAATATCCATCTGCAGTCGCAGACCGTCGGGAAACAGCTTTTCGTCGACGTCTTGAAACGTATACAACGCCGCCGCCAACGTGCCGCCGGCGACGTAGCCGCGCTTGGTCCAATTGCCGACGTTCATGCCGTCGTTGTCGACGCCCCCGTCGATGCCCCGAAACTTTAGCTCGCCGTGAACCGGCACGCGGGCATGAAACTGTCCTTCCGGCGGACCGACTTCGTAGATGCGTTTGCCGTTGCGCTCCGTCGCAGTCACGCGGTGGCGATGGCTCTGCCCGAACCGTTCGAGAAAGTTGGCGGAATCATCATTGGCGATCCGCGTCGCATCGCTCGTTTCCGTGATGCCTTCCCCGTTCGGTTTCACCAAGATGCGATGGGAATGATTGTGCGAAGTCGACGTTGTTCCTTCCCGTGAGCCTTCGGGCAGGCCGGCGAAATTTGCCTCTTCCTTCGTCATTAACCGCATATCGGCTTCGGCCAAAATATGCGTGTGGTCTAGCGCACGAACGACGAAGAAATAGCTGCTTACCCCCATCACCACGAGCGGCACGGTGCAGACCGCGGTGAAGCCGAGCATCCGGCCGAGAATGACTTCGCTCGGGCGCACCGGCTTCGTAACGATGGTATAAATCGTTCGATTCTTCAGATCGTTCGGCAAACTGAAGGCGCTCGTAATCACCGCCATGAGCAGAATCAGGTAGTTGACCGCCGTGAGCACGAACGTGATGTAAAGCGCGGAGGGATCGATCGATTCCGGATCAAGGAACCAGAGCGCGATCGCCAAAACCAGCAAAAACAGAATTAACCCGGATATCGCTTGCTTTCGGACCGACTCCTTCACGGCGAGCCAGGCCATGGCCAGCGTGCGCCGCGGCGATAGAAACGCCAAGTCTTTCAACGCCGACACGAGCGTCGAGTAGATGCGATCTCCGGCGCCGAGAAAGCCGTAGCGCGGCCAGCAGTAGAGATAACAGACCAAGAGCGTGACGCCGGCGGTCACCGAAAGATGACGCAGCCAGACGAGCGCGTCGGCGGGCGTGAAAGTAGAAGTCGTCATGGGTCGTGCCTAGCTTTCTTGAGCGCGGCGACCCGGCCGGGCTTCCGCATCTTGCACGATTTCCAAGAACAGTTCTTCCAAAGTCGTCGTCGGATGATCGATTCGCTGCACGTTCCCCTGATGCCGCTCAATGACGGCGAGCACTTCTTGCTTGCAGGCTTCCGACATGCCCGTGGCGCGAATTTCCGTCACGTCGCGCACCTTGAGCAAGCTATCGACGCGTCCGAGTTCCTTAAGTTCGCCTTGGTGCAGCACCGCGATGCGATCACATACGTCTTGCACGTCGGCCAACAAGTGGCTGCACATCAGCACCGTCTTGCCGCGGGCCTTTAGGTCGATGATCAAGTCTTTCATCTCGCGGCAACCGATCGGATCGAGACCGGTGGTAGGCTCGTCGAGAATGATCAGGTCGGGATCGTTGATCAGCGCCTGAGCCAAGCCGATGCGGCGCGTCATACCCTTGGAGTATTCGCGAAGCTGCCGCTTGCGAGCGCCGGAGATTCGCACAAGGTCGAGCAATTTCTCAATGCGCTCTTTGCGAACCTTCTTCGGCAGCTTGAAGAGCCGGCCGTAGAAATCGAGCGTTTCCTCGGCGTTGAGAAACTTGTAGAGGTACGACTCCTCCGGCAGGTAGCCGATCCGCTCGTTCTTCGTGACGTCCGTCGCGGCCTTGCCCATCACAAAGGCCTGACCGCTCGTGGGGAAAAGAAGTCCCAGCAAGAGCTTGATCGTCGTCGTCTTGCCGGAGCCGTTGGGTCCGAGAAGTCCGAAGATTTCCCCCTGACGCACTTGGAGGTCGAGACCCTTGAGAGCTCGCACCTTTTCGCGCCCCCAGAAATCGCGATAAACCTTGGCCAGCCCTCGAGTTTCGATGACGATGCCGGCATCCGACGAGGGTGCGCCTCGCGAGGTTCGGGATTCGGCCGTAGCGGCTGCCATCATGATGCTCACAAAACCTTGCCTTACAATGCCTTACGTACAACCTAGCGGGAAAGTTCGCCGGGGCGTCAAACAGCTTGTTCGAGCTCTTCCGACGCCGCGCACTATAGGAGAGGGTAAAACCGCCCGCAAGCGGCGGCTCCAACCCGGGTCGAAAAACAAACCCCGGCCTAACATTCGACAAATCTTGGGCATTTGGGCGACCGATGGTAGATAGTTGCCGCAGGCAATCAAAAAACGGCAGAAACCCCTGCCGGACGCTTTGACCCCCGTCTCCTGTTTCGTTACACTGCGTAGCTCGCAAGAAGTTCCGGATCGTCTCCTATTAGCCTGGGAAAGTTGAATCGAGCAATGAGTTTCGGTAGCAGCAGCGGCGGACCCGGCGGTCGTCCATCGGCCCGCAAACGCAGTAAGACCACGGTCCGCACCAAGCGGAAAGACCCGATCTTCGTCGACGGCAAGCGTCCGCGCCCGATGTTCGTCGACTATAAGGATCTTGAGTTGCTCTCGAAGCTCATTAGCCGGCAAGGCAAGATCATCGGTCGTCGGAAGAGCGGCTGCACGGCCGCCAGCCAACACGCCGTCAGTGCCGCAATCAAGCGTGCTCGCTTCATGGCCTTGTTGCCGTACGTCGCCGACTAGTTCGCGACGTGCAGACGCCCCGGTGCCTTCGGTACCGGCACCATTCCAAACCGCCGACAATCTGCCGGCGGTTTTTTGCTGCGCGAAGGTCGTCAGCCGTTGACGCCCCACGTCGGCGGTCCGCCCGCCATGCTTGAGCCGTAAGTCGCACATTCTCGCGATTGTAAAAACCGGCACGCCGACCGCCTCTGACGATTCGTTTCGCGGGTAAGTTTTACAACCACGCGGCCGCCGGCATTCGTCGATATCTGGCGGCCGGTTTTTTCTGCAACGCCGCAAGTGCTTAACTTGTCGGCACTTGATCGTGAGGTACCGGTCGCGCGCCTCCATGCGGCTCCGCTCTCGGCACGCGGCATGCATTGTAAGTCCGTCGTTGCTTTGCCTACGAAGGGAGTTCGTAAGCCGATGACCCGCCAATCGAAGTTTCTCTGGATGAAAGACCTGCTCGAGCACATGCACCGCTGTCACGAAGAGTGGCAAGGTGCTGACGAGCGTCGGGAGCGGCTCTTGGCCGAATCGCTCCGTCGCGACCTGGATGAATTTCGCCGACTCTGCGATTCCCTCCAACGCGAATCCGACGCCCGACTCGATCCCACGTCTTCTCCACACCGCGTCCGTCAGATGGTTGCCTAGTTGCAGCCTCGCTCGGCCGCTCGGCGAGCTGTAGGGTTGGTCTCCGTTGCCGCAAGAAATTGCGGATACCACACGACGGGGATCAACCCTACGGCTCGCCACGATGTTACACTCGGTTCTCGTCACGGAGTTTTTCCTCCTGCACCCGAGTTGCCGTCGGCATGACTGTTTCCGTCGAAGAAGCCCGTCGCGGGGCGATCGACTTTCTGCTTAATCGCATCGACTACGAGCGGAGCACCGCCGTTCCGTATGAGGAGCGGCAGTACCGGCTCGATCGCATGCGCGATCTGCTGGCTCGGCTGGGTCGGCCCGATCGAAAACTGACGATCGTGCACGTGGCCGGCACCAAAGGAAAAGGCTCCACCTCGGCGCTCGTCGCCGCCGCGCTCACCGAGTGCGGGCACTCGTGCGGCTTGTTCACCTCGCCGCATCTCGAACGCCTGGAAGAGCGGTTTGTCGTCGACGGCAAACTTTGCGAACCGCTCGAACTCGCCGCGCTCGTCGATCGCATCCGTCCGATCGTGTTGACGATGGACGAGGAACTTGCCAAAGCGACCCCTCCCGACCTGGGCCCGACTTACTTCGAACTCACCACCGCGATCGCACTGCTGCACTTCGTCGAGCGCGGCGCTACGCATGCCGTGCTCGAAGTCGGCATGGGAGGTCGGCTCGATTCGACCAACGTTTGTCAGAGCGCGGTGAGCGTCATCACCAGCATCAGCCTCGACCATACGAAAGAGCTCGGCGACACGCTCGCCAAGATCGCCTGGGAGAAGGCCGGCATTATCAAGCCCGGCGTGCCGGTGGTAAGCGGCGTGGTCGACGACGAACCTCGCGCCGTGGTGCGGCGCATTGCCGCCGAGCGCGGTTGTCGACTCACCGAACTCGGTCGCGACTTCGAGTTCACGTACCGCCCGGCGCGCGACCTGCAAGCCGCGCCCGCCACTGGTCGGCTCGACATCCGCTCGGGCGCCGAGCAACACGCCTTAGCAGACGTGGCGTTGAATCTTCCCGGCCGGCATCAAGCGGCGAACGCCGCCGTAGCGTGGGCCGTGCTCGAAGAACTTCGTCGCGGCGGTCTGGCTCTGCCCGAGGCCGGCGTCCGCCGCGCTTGGGAAAATGTGCAATGGCCGGGACGCGTCGAAGTCGTCGGGCGTCGACCGTGCATCGTGTTTGATGCGGCCCACAACGTCGCTTCCGTTCGCGCGTTGGTTGAGACTTTGCGAGAGAGCTTCACCGCACGGCGTCGCATTCTCGTCTTCGCGACCACGCTTGAGAAAGACGTCGACGGCATGTTGCGCGAGTTGCTGCCGGAGTTCGACGAAGTAGTGCTGACGCGCTATCGCAACAATGCCCGCGCCGTACCGGTCGAAGACTTGGCCCGCCTCGCGGCCGCGCAGCGCGTTGAGGGTCGCACGAGTCATTGGCAAGTCGCCTCCGAGCCGGCCACCGCCTGGCAAGCGGTGCATGCCTTGAAACCAAGTGTCGACGATCTCATTTGCGTCACCGGCTCCTTCTTCCTGCTCGGGCAAATGCGGAAGGTTATTGAAGCCGCACCGCTCAGCGGCCGGTAGCCGGCCGATCGCGAATCGCGCCGGCCGCGGAACAAGCAGCTTCCTCGCCCATCCCGTAACATCGGGTGTCATACTTTCGGGCAACGAGATGAAGGTTACGCGGATTTTATCCACCGCACAAAACTCCGCGCGTCGGTATCCGTACAATAGAAGTGGAGGGAACACATCGCGGGCGAGGCGTCTGCCGTAGCCCGCACGAACAAGTTTTGATTCGAAGGAGTTTCGCTATGCGAGGCATTTTTCTTTCCGCGGCGATTGTTGCCGCTCTCGCGCTGAGCGCCGGTTCGGCATCGGCAAAAGACCACGGGCCGGTGCAATTGCTTGGTACGCAAACGCAGGTGACCACTTCGACCGCTCAAGCGAACGGCAATGTGGCCGTCACGCCGGTTCGCTGGGGCTACTACGGCGGCGGCTACGGCCGAGGGTACTACGGCAACGGCGGTTATTACGGTCGCGGCTACGGTAGCTATTACCGACCTAACTATGGATACGGTTACGGCGGCTACAACAACTACTATCGTCCCTACGGCAGTTACTACCGTGGCGGCTATGGTGGATACGGCGGCTATGGCAATTACTATCGCCCGGGCATCGGTATCGGTTTCGGAATTTACTAAGCTCGGCGCCACGATCACGAGCGCGGGAACATCGAGCACGGCGTGCTCGACCAGTACCACGCTCACTAGGACAGCGAGGCGGCGTTCGACGACATCGCCTCTACAAAACCTGTGACGCGGCGCAAGCCGCGGCCTCCTGCAACGTCGAACCGGCCTCGCGCCGGCTCGACGTTGTTTCGTTTTGCAAACGAAGCATTGTCCACTTCACGTTGGCGCGCGATCAAGGTTCGCTCGCCGTTTCGGCATCCCGGTTGCTCTGATCCGTATCGTAATGCACGGTCGCTCATCGACCGTCGCCGTCAGCGTCCTGTGTCGAAAGCATGGACGTAGGTTCACACGATTCGTTCGAAAAGGAGTGAGGTTATGCATCGTTTACTAATGGGAGTTGCGATCGTCTTAGGATTCGCCGTCGCCGAAGCGCCGGCCTACGAAGGCCCGATTCAGTTGATTCCTTCGACCCCCGCCGCGGCGGCCTTACAAACGACTCCGTCCGACGCGGTGATCACGCACGTGGCCTATCCGTACCGTTCCTACAGCTACTACGGCGGCCCGGCTCCCTATTCCACCGGATATCGCGGCTACTCGGGCAACTACGGCGGCTACTACCGCCCGTATTACACCCGCGGCTGGCGCGACGGTTATGCTCTGCCGCTCGGCCGACGCTGGGGTGCGTTCTAGCGCCCTCGCGACGGTTGGTGTGTAACAGAACCCAATCAGTCGCGCTAGGATAACTAACAACGCTTCTCAACCGCGACGACGGACGTGGGGCATAAGTCGGGTCCTCATGGGCCCGCTCCTCCAGCAACCCCACGTCTGTTCGCCGCGGATTTTATGCGCGCCCGCGTCGGCGGCCTTATCCCGTTCGTCAAATTGTCAAAGTGCCGAACGACGTACGCTTCCTACGCCCGTGAGAGCGCCGATTGCTGCGCGAGAGACACATTTTGTTGCGCCGCAGTGGCGATTTGCTGCGCGCCACGACATGTGCCTACTTCCTTGTTCGTATGCGATTGTGCGCGAGCTTGCGCACTGCGAATCGAACGCTCCCGCCGCAGCCCAACTTTCTCGGGAAATTTCAACGGTCGTCACGAACGTCATCGACGTAAGTACTCGCACCGCGCCATGCGTCCTGCGCACAACGTCGAACCCGTAGTGCGCGGCCTTGTTGGTAAGCGCTTTCACGCGCACTCCGACGGGCACTTTGTGCGCATTTCGAGGAATGAGTGCGCAGGACTTACGTCGATTTCCTTTACCTTCACTTGCGCGCCTACGAGTTCCCTTCTCCCCTTGCGGGAGAAGGTGCCCGAAGGGCGGATGAGGGGGTGATCGCACTTTGGTAGCATTACGGAACATAGCAACGTCGGTCATGGCGATAGACTCACAACGAGAAGCGTAGGGAAGATCACGCTGCATTATCCCAAATCCGCCGGCCCACTTTCCAGAGTAGATTTGGCCGGCCAAATCCTTGGTTGCTCATCGCGCAATCACACGTCAAAATACGGACTTCCTCGGCGGCGCGTCGGCGCGTTGTCATTCACTCTGCTTCGACCCCTAAGGCCGCGACGGATGGCCCCTTCCGGCGAAAACTCGTCCGACGAAATCGCAGGCAACGATTCTCGCGGATTCATCGCCGCGCTCGTCGACGACGGTCGGCCGCTCATCGCGTTTACCGGTATCAGTCTCGCACTCTCCGGCGCGTTTGCGCTCTTCCAATCTGCGACCGGTCACTTCTTGCCGCACGACACGGAATTTCTCCAGATGTCGCCGCGCGATTTGTGCAGCATCAACGAATGCCGGATCGTGCACTTCATGATCCACGATCGCGTCAGCTTCGGCGGCTCGCTCTTGGCCATCGCCGCGCTCTATCTCTGGCTGGCGGCTTTTCCGCTCCGGGCCCGCGAAGCCTGGGCTTGGTGGACCTTGTGCCTCAGCGGCGTCTTCGGCTTCGGCAGCTTTCTCACCTACCTCGGCTACGGCTATCTCGACACCTGGCACGGCGCCGCCACGCTCGTGCTGCTCCCCTGCTTCCTCGTAGGGCTCGTGCTGACGCGCCGCGCCATCCTGGCGCAAGCGGCGACCACGGGCGCCGATGTCTCCTGGCGAACGCTGCTGAAGCCGGGCTGTGCGCCCCGCTGGCTATCGCGAGCCGGTGCGGGGCGCGCCTGTTTGCTGCTCGCCGCGCTCGGCATGATCGGCGCGGGCTTCACGATTCAAACCATCGGCATGACGCAGGTGTTCGTCGACACCGATCTGGAATTCATGGGGCTCGATCGGGCCCAAATCCAAGCGATCAATCCGCGGCTGATCCCGCTCATCGCCCACGATCGGGCCGGTTTCGGCGGCGGCGTCGCGACGGCCGGCATCATGCTCTTGGCCTGCGTCTGGTGCGCGCGGCCGAGTCGTTCGCTCCTGCAAATGCTCTTCCTCGCCGGGGCGGCAGGCTGGAGCACGTCGGTCGGCGTCCACTCGGCGATCGGCTACACCGACACGCTCCACCTCACGCCGGCCGTCGCCGGCACGGTGCTATTCTTCATTGGGTTGGCGCTGGCCCGTTCGAGCATGTACGGCACACGTGCCGACTAACTGCGACGATCGATTCACGACAGCATTTGAGAAGCAACCATGAGTAAGAAAACAACGGTTAAGAAGCCGAAAAAAAAGGCAGCCAAGAAAGCTGCTTTGATCGACGTGTCCGACGTGGTCGACACGACAGACTGGGTTCTGACCTACACGCATCAGAAGTGCACGTTGGAAGACGTACGTGATGCGTTGAAGAATTGGTCGGCGGAAGTGAGAACGCTGATCCGAAGATGCGGCGAAGAGACGCCGCTCGAGCAGCTGACTTGGGACGGTGAATATCGCAACCGCTACGAAGACTGAGCCGGCCGCGCGAAACTCCTCTCCCGCTGGGAGAGGATGTCCGAAGGACAGGTGAGGGTCGCGCGGCGGAAAGCTTGGTAGTGAATATTGCAGGACGCGGCAGCGAGCTTTTGTTTTGGGAGTGCGCGAAGCCAAGCTTGGTTTCACGCGACCCTCATCCGCCCTAAAGGCCACCTTCTCCCAGTGGGAGAAGGGTTTGCGACAAGAGTGTTAAACCCCCTCCACAATAAACGCTCGATAGTCGGCTCCGCGGAAGCGGTGCTCGCGCGCGGCGCGGTAGGCCGGTCCGTCGTACCAGGCTTTCGCCGCTTCCATGGTGGGGAACTCGACGATCACCGTTCCTTCCGACTCCGGGCCTTCCAGGTTTGCCTGCGGTCCATAGGCGGCGAGTACTTTTACGGTGTGCCCCTCGAGCGACGCGCCGGCCAGCGGCGAGTAGACATCGAGCGCGGCTTGGTCGCGCGTTCGTTCCCGAATGAAAATGGCGTAGGCCGGCATGCTGCACCTCATAGTGAAAAGAATCGTGTTCGTTTCAGGAAAAACTCCTGAGACCCATTTCACCTGATCGCTACTCGTCTTGGCTAGGGGCGGCAGCCTTCGCCGCGCTGTTCGTAGTCGCCGGTTGCGGCTTTTGGGGGGCTGTTTGTTCGGTTTCTTTTTTGTGGGCGCGTCGGCCGGCATCAGCCGCCGGCGATGGACGGCCGAACGACCGTTACTTTGCGGGCGACATACGCCAGAAAGCGGCGCAGCATGGCCCTGGCCCCTTGGCGGCGAAGGGCGAAGCCCGCGGCGGCGACGCTCAAGAATACGAGGCTACCCGGCTCAGGCACCGCCGCGTAATTGATGTAGAGGTCGTTGCCGGATTTGTTGACCCAGAATTGGCCGCCGAGAGTTTGCGGATAAGCGGCGGCATTGGGAGCGAAGACGCCGGTGCCGTCGCGATCGGCGACGAATTGAAACATGCCCAACGTGCCGTCGGCGATCGGGTTGCCGTCGGCGTCGACGATTCGTTGGCCCGGACCGTCGGCGGTAAGCCAACGCCATTGGTAGCTCGCGGTGGGGTCGAAGTTTTCGCCGGCGAGTCCGTTGGCGTTCTGACCGTAGCCCGTGGTTTCGTTCCAGGAATCGACATACACGGTAAAGCGATCGCCGGTGAGTTTGAGCACTCCTCCGGTGAGATGGATGAAATCCCAGTCGGTGCCTGCGCCCCCCGCGCCGAGAGAATTGGTGCTGAAGTCGAACACGAGCGACGAACCGGCTTCCCAAGTGAGGCCGGCGGCGAGAGTAATCTGACCGATGCCGTCGCCGTTGCGCCCGGCCGCCGATGCTCCTGCGCTAAACGAAGCGCCCGCGGCAACGCGAACCAAGGAGTTGATCGCGCCGTTGCCGTTGAGCGAGGCGGAACCGCCGGGCCCGACAACGACGCCGGAGCCCGCGATCGCGCCATCGACGGTAAGAGTGCCGGACGAAACCGTCGTCGGGCCGGAGTAGTCGTTCGTCGCATTCGTGACGACGGTCCGACCGGTCGAGGTGTTGGCGATTTCGACGCCGCCGATCCCCGTGATTTTTTGCGCGATGACGAGCGTATTGCTGCGGCTGGTGCGGAGCCGCGAGGAGAGCGCGCCGAGACTAATGCCCGACGACGCGGCAAGGCCGCCGCCGGTACCGCCGTTGCCAAGTTGCAACGTGCCGTCGACGACGTTGGTAGCGCCGTTGTGATTGCTTGTGCCGGTGATGATCCAGCGACCGAGACCGGCTTTGTCGAGATTCGTGGTTGCTCCAAGGAGAGCGTCGACGCCCGCGATCGAGTTCATGCCGGTGTTTGTGCCGGTAAGTCGCACGGTACGAAGATCGGTCAGATTCGTGCCGGTGTTGGCGATGTTGCCGGTGTAGGCGATGGAACCGATTCCGGTGCTTGCAAGCTCAAGCGTGAGGCCGATCAGGCCCGGTGTTTGATTGTTGGTGAATTCGATCGCGCGCGAGGTGGAGCCGTCGGCGATGCCGGCATATTCCAGGCCGACGACGAGGTTGGAAATGTTCGATTCGCCGAGCAAGATTGCCGACGAGCCGTCGCCGAAGGAACTTGCGAAGGCCGGATCGGCGACGGCCGTGACAAGGAGGCGACCTTCGTCGACACGAATGGAGCCTGCGAAGGTGTTGCCCGGGCCGAGGGTGACCTGAGCACCACCGATGACCGCGAGATTGAGGTTATTCTCATTCGTCGCTGCGCCCCCCAGTTTCACTTGCGTGAGGTCAAACGTACTGGTTGAAAGGCGGAGGGTGTAGTTCAGAGCGCTTCCGCCGACAATGGCGTTGGCCGTGCCGCTGCCGGAGACGGTGATGCCGTCGAAGCTTTGTGCGTTCGTCGCGGCGAGGGCCCGAAGTATGAGCTTGCCGCTGCTGCTGCCGCTTCCGAGAAATAGGTTGGGGAGCCCGGCATTGTTGAGGCGGTTGTTCCCTTCGAGGGTGAACGAACCCTCGTGGACGTAGAGCTGCACGTTGGAACTATTCGCCAAGCCTTGCAGCAGCACGTCCCCCGCGCCGGTTTTGGTAATTCGTGCGTTGTTGCCGCCGACGAGCGTGATGCCGGAGCCGAAGACGAGGCTGCCGGCCGTATTGTGTTGGTGAAAAATGAACTCTTGGTTATTGCCTGCGCCCGCCCGAATTTGCGCGGTGCCCGCGAAGGCGGAGTTATTAGCGCCGACGTTCGATGTGACGAGGATCCCGGAGCCGCCGGCGACGACCGTCGGCAGCGTGAGGGTTCCGGTGAGCGTGACCGTGGCGGCGCCGGCCGTGTTGAAGCGGAGGCTGTTGATCGACTTGACCGCCTGACTGCTCGACGCGACGACGTCGATGTTGCCGTCGGTGATAAAGTCGTTGGTGGCGCTGGAGCCGGCGAACGTCGAGAGGCCTGAAATCGGGCCGGGAGTGACGAGCGTCGTGGGGACGCCGCTCGTCGTGAGGTCTACGGGCGTCGTGCCGCCGAGGGTCGTGGCCACTTGGAAATCGCCGCCGGTGGAGTTGATCACGTAATACGTTTGGCCCGCGGTAATTCCGGCAGGGACGGTGCCGGTGAAAGAGACTTGGTCGCCGTTGCTTTTCGCGGCGGTGAAGCGATCGGTCGCGATGTCGAACGGCACATTGGCGACGAGGGTTGCTCCCGACACGGCCCAGGTGTTTTTATTGACGGTGAAGCTGCCGCCGAAAGTCGAAGTCGCGTTGGGCGTGGTGGTGTTCAGAGTGCCGCCGGCTGCGAGGTTGAAATCGAGCACCGCGGCGAGCACGCGCGAGATGCTGCCGGCGTTGAGCGTCGCCGTGCCGCCGGCGCCCTGCGACATCTCGATACTCGAGCGTCCGGCCCCGACGCTGATTGCGGTAAGGAGTTGCGTATTGGTCGCCGAGGCCTTGCCTGCGAAATTCAACGTGCCGCCGTTGAGCGTGACGCTGTTGCCGCCGAAGATCAGATTGGCGGTCGGCGTCGCGTTGGCGAAGTCGAGGCGCAGAACGCCGTCGGAGACGGTCGTCGCGCCGGTGTACGTATTGGCGTTGCGATAGTTCACGCTGCCGGAGCCGTCTTTCACGATCGGCAACACGCGCGTGTTAAAATTGGCAACGACTCCGGTGATGTTCAAGACGCCGGCACCGCCGAGGATGACCGATCGGTTGGCGTTGTTCGACGGCTGGATCGCCGCCGTAGCGTGACTGAGCGTGAGCGTCGCGCCGGAGTCGACGGTGATGCGAACCGCCGTGTTGTTCGAGGCGGCGCCCAAGATCGTGATGACGCCGGCGTAAGTGTTGTTGCCGCTCGAGAGTCGCAAGGCGCCTTGGCCGCCGGCGCCCGCCCCTACGAGCGTCAGCGCGTCGTTGAGCATTGAGATGCCGTCGACGAACTCCAATGTGCCGCCGTCGTTGACGGTGATCGCCGCGCCGTCGACGGCCGTGTGAAAGGCGTTCGCGTTGCCGACGCGGACGACGCCGCCGTTAATGGTGGAAACGCCGGTGAAGTTGTTGTTACCGTTGAGAACAAGGGTGCCGGAACCTTCTTTAGTGAGCGAGCCGACGCCGTTGGCCAATCGATTGGCGACGATAATCGTTCCCGCACCGCCGAATACCAGGTCGGCGCCGTTGCCGTTGATAATGGCCGCAGTGGCGGCGCCGCCGTTATTGAAGTTGAGCGTGCTGCCGGCGTCGGCCGTGAACCGCGTGATACGCGTATTGAATCCCGTGACGACGCCGGCAAGCGTGTTGTTTCCGCTAAGACTGCGGATCGCCCCGTCGCCGGCCGAGCCGGTACCGTCGGCGCTGAAGGCGTCGGCGATGGAAATGCTCCCGGAGAGTTGCAGTTGGGCTCCGTCGTAAATGTAGTTGGTACCTGCGCTCGTGCCGAGCGCCGTGTTACTACGCAACTCAAGGATGCCGCCGTGCAACGTAAGATTACCCGTGAACGTGTTGCCGCCGGCGAGCACGACCTTGCCGGAGCCGTTGACGACGAGGTGAACGACGTCATTGGTCCCGTTGGCGCCGTTGTTCGCGATCACGGAGTTAATGGTGAGCGTGCCGACGCTCGAAGAGTTTGTGAGGTATAAGTCATTGGCTCCCGCGACCGACGCATTGCCGGCCGTCAAGGTTCCGGCGTTGCCCGCCGCGCCGATGGTAAGATCGACGCCGCCGGCGACAATCTGCACGCCGCCGTTCTCACCGAGCCGGAGCGTGTTGCCCGTGCCGACGGTGACGGTGCGCAGCGCGATCGTGTCGCGCATGGTCAAGGTATTGATCGCCACGTTGCCCGTTTGGACGACGTTGCCGGAGCTTCGGCTGGAAACGGCGGCGTTTGCCGCGGCGCCGAGCGTCGTAAGGTTCGCATCGGTCGAGTAGAGCGTATCGCCGGTGAACACGCCGAGCGTGCCGCCGTTGCCGACGTTCCCGGTGACGCCTGCCCAACCGGCGGAGCCGTCGGCCGAGTTGACGAAGACGACGAACGGCCCGATCAACCCGTTGGTCGACGTGCCGTTGTTGGCGGTGATCGTACCCGATACGGGTCCGGTAATACGCAGCGTGCTGCCGAGCGTTCCCTTACTGAACGTGCCCGTCGTCAGATTGAGCGTATTCGCGTTGCCGGCAAGCAACGTGAGGGCTGCGGAGGTGCGAATCGTCGCGAACGAAGAATCACCGACCGTCACGTTCCCCAGGTGTTGGCTGTTGGTTCCGGTCGCTGCGCCTTGAATCACAAGCGAATTCTTGACCAGTCCTGCTTGAGCGATATGCTCGAAGCGGAAATCGCCCGGCGCTGCCGCACCGTGGTAGAGAATGTCGTTTTGGTCGCCGCCGAGCGTAGTGAAGTCGAGCGTCAGGTTGGTGGGGACAACCGTCGTCGCGCGATTCGCCGTCGTGCCCGTGTATGTGTTTTGGTTGGTGAGGATCACGTTGCCTCGTTCGAGGAACGTGAGTCCGAGGCCGGCCGACTCTTCACTGATCACCCCGCTGATCGTCGCGGTTACGTTCCCCGTTCCGCGGCTGATCGACGACGCCGCTTTCAACAGGATGTTGCCGGATTGCACAATGCCGTCGCCGGTGAAGAGGAGAGCACCGGTCGAGCTGATCCCGGTGCCCGCGAGCTCCAGGTTGCGCGTGTAATTGTCGGTGCCGCCGATTAATTGCAACGCGCCGCCGCTCTCCACGGCGATCTTCGTAACGGCCTGAATCGCCGCGCTCGTGGCGACCTGGAGGGTCACGCCGCCGTCGGTGCCGCGAACGGTGAGCGTCCCCAGCAGATTGGTATTGGTCCCGCCGATGCGGATGCGCTGGGCGTTCGCGCTTCCCGTAAATTTTTGGAACGTAAGCGAATTGCCGACGATCGCCGCCGGATTGAGCTGCACGAACGTGTTGGCGCCCGAAATGCCGTCGGCCAAATTGATGATGGAGTTGTCGTCAAATGTGATAGTGCCGGCGTTGTTTCCCACGGCGTAGCCGGCGGCGTTGTTGCCGAATGCCGCGTTTACCGTCAGGAAGTTGATTCCCGATACGTTGACGTTGCCGCTGAGCGTAACGACGGCCGCGGTCGGGCCGCCGGCGCCGAACTGTGCGACGTGGGCGGCGCCGGGCAGGTTCGGCCAGATTTGATTATCTAAAGGAGTGGTCGTGTTGAACCAGTTTCCCGCATCGGCGAGCCATGTCCCCGCACCGTCTTGCGCCCCCGTCGTCGAACTATTGGCATCCCAGGTATAGACGGCAGCGTGTAGTTGGAAGCACGACTGCAATACAAGAAGGGTCGCCGCTGTTCGAAGACTTAAATGGAGAAACCGCCCGATGCGTCGTCGCTGAAAATACATGCAGCCATTCCGAGGGAGTCCGCGAGCCTCCTCAATTTCGGGTGAGCTACGCACGTAACGCGTTGATCCATATCCATGCCGTCGTTCGGCTGGGATGATCCAACGCAAAGTCCGCGCCTGCGGCACACTTTTCGGCCGTTACAAATACTCCGCTCATAGAATGCGCGTAAACGCACTATCCGGAGCGGGTAGCCAAACACGCGACAGCTTCGCTATTGGCGTGGAACGACACCGAGATGCGGGAGCCGGCAAAACATCCGCTCGAAACTCCAGCAAATGCCACGGAAAATCCATCGCACGGGCTCTACGCGGATCGGTGAATTTTTGCTTTTGCGCGAGGGAATGCGGCAGAGGAAAGGCGCGAATGTCATCAACGCAAATGCAGAGCCGCCTGCGCAAAAGAAAACGCAGTGCTACCAGTTCTTGATAGCACTCGCTTCCATTTCGGACGACGACCAATTACCCGCGAACGCTCGTCGACTTAGATCCGCCGACGATCGCCATCTGAAGCGCCGCAGATTACGACCACGGAAGTCTCGGATGCCGCCATAACCACTTCGTCGACGGTGTCGATGAAAGCGGTCTCGTAAGAAAGCGGAACGGCCGGCCGCACTCTATATAATTTGCAGTCTCCAAGGTGATTTGCGATTGTGGAAGGCCCACGACTGTATCAGTCCGCGATGCTTTGGATGCGCCCGCCGCGATCAATCCGCTTTGCGGTAGTCAATGCCGCTCTCCTCGGGCTCTTCCATGAAGTCTACGATCGGTCTCGCATTGCTTGTGTCGCTTTGGCTTCCCTTCCGTGCGCACGCCGGCGACGACTTAGACGCTTTAGTCGCCCCGAACGCAAGCGCGCAACAGACCCCGGCGGCGGCGTTCGAGGCTTGGCTTCGGCATGAGTTTGATCTTCAGGTCACTCGACGCTCCGCGGCATTTGAGACGATGATCAAAAGCCGGACGGCGAGCGCGGCCTGGCAGGCGGAGCGCCGTGCGTTCTTCCTGCGGCAAATCGGCGGTTTGCCCGAGCGTACGCCGCTGAATCCGCTGATCGTCGGCAAGCTCGAAGGGGACGGATACCGCGTCGAAAAGATTTTGCTGGAGAGTCGGCCGAAGTTTCATGTGGCCGCAAATCTTTATCTCCCCAAGTCGCCGCCTCCTTGGCCTGCCGTGCTCGTCGCTTGTGGCCACAGTCACGAAGGAAAAGCGGTCGGCCAGTATCAGCGAGTCTGCATCTTGCTCGCGCGACACGGCATGGCCGCCGTCTGCTACGACCCCATCGGGCAAGGCGAGCGGTATCAAATGCTCGATTCGGTCCGCGAACACACGGCGTTCGTCGATGCCCCGCACATCGCAACTCCGCACCCGATGGTCCGGCATTTATGTACGACCGAACACACGATGATCGGTCTCGGCAGTGCGCTCGTCGGCGACAACGTCGCTCAATTCCGCATCTGGGACGGCATGCGCGTGATCGACTATTTGCAAAGCCGTAGTGACATTCGCGGCGACAAGATCGGCTGCACCGGCAATTCCGGCGGCGGCACCGAGACGGCCTACTTGACGGCGCTCGACGATCGGATCGCCGCGTCTGCCCCCGGCTGTTCACTCACGACGTTTCGTCGGCTCATCGAAACCAAAGGGCCGCAAGACGGCGAGCAAAACATCTTCGGGCAAATCGACTTCGGACTCGATCAGGCCGACTTCTGCATCATGGCGGCCCCGCACCCGACGCTCATCTGTGCCGGCGTTCGCGACGCCACGTTCGACTTCCGCGGGACATGGGATCTGTTTCTCGAAGCCAAACGATTTTACTCGCGCATCGGCTACCCGGAACGAATGGAACTCAACGCCCCCGATGCGCCGCACGGCTTCACGTTGCAGCAGCGCGAGGCCACGGCCCGATGGATGCATCGCTGGCTGCTCGGTGGCGAGAAAGAGATTCGCGAAGTGGACGCGCTTCCCGATCGACTGACCGACGACGAACTTCGGGCCTACAATGAACCCGACTGGACCCAGGCGGAGTTGCAATGCACGCCGGGCGGCCAAGTTCTGTTGCTTCCCGAAGAGCGATCTACTTTCGACCTGAACGCCGCCAAGGCGGCGCGGCTGCGAACCGAACGAGCCGCGCGTTGGAAGGGTCTCACCACGAGCGAGCAGCGGCGACTTATTCGAACAACCATCGGCGCCGCGGCCGAACTGCCCGCCGCAGCGCCTCACGCGGAAACGATCAGCTCGATTCGTCGCGACGGCTACGCCATTCGCAAACTTGCGATCGCCGTGGAAGGAGGCGTTCGGTTATCGGCTTTGGCATTCGTACCCGATCGCCCGAGCGGTCCGGCGACGCTCTATCTCCATGGCGCCGGCATGGCGAACGATGCCGGACTCGACGGACCGATTGCGGCGCTGGTCCGGCGAGGACACATCGTTCTCGCCGCGGAATTACGCGGCATCGGCGAAACGGAGACTGGTCACGGCAAGAAGGAATTCGGCAAAGGGCGTTTCGGTCCCGACAATTTGGAGATCTTCCTCGCGTACCTGATGGGGAAGAGTTTCGTCGGCTTGCGAACCGACGACGTACTCCTCTGGTCGGCCTATCTCCGCGAAGGTGAGCTTCTCGGTGGGCCGCCGAACGAGTTGCATCTGACGGCGATCGGCGAGGCGGCGATTCCCGCACTGCACGCCGCAGCGCTGGCCGAAAGCGGTTTTCGCACAGTGAACATACGCCAGATGATTGCTTCGTGGGAGTCGGTGGTCGCAGCACCTGAAACGTTCAATCAATCGGTCAACGTCGTCCATGGCGTCTTGCGGCACTACGATCTTGCTGACTTGCTGCCGCTCGTCGGTACGAATCAAGTTTCCGTCTTAGAGACCGCTGATACTTTGGGGCAACCGGTGCCGTGACGACCGTGATCGGCGATTTCCATGAATTCACACAAGTTGAAACGTTCAAGGCCTGGCATGCGTTCGGCGTCGTTCCACAATCGCTCGTGCTGCGTCCTCGGTTCGATGCTCGGCGCTGCGTTGTTCCTGCTCGGCGGCTTGGTGAGCCCACGGGATCGCGCGCATGCGCAGGACGCGGAATCGCCCGAGATCGAGGTGACCGTTGCGCCGATGGCGGTCGTTCGTGAACGGCCCGGCATCACCGGCGCCGGTTGGGTCGCGACAGTTCGCACCGACGCAGCCGCCGACGTTCCGCATCTCCGCCTCTTGTATCCCAACCATCCCGACAACTGGGGCAAGTCGACGGGCACCGGAGCGAGCATTTCGCGCGACGGCGGCAGAAGTTGGACCGCCGAGCCGGACAACACACCGCTGGTCGACATGGTTGATCAATGGACCCGACAACTCGCCGACGGTTCGGTGATCGCAATCGGCATCCGCAGCGTGCCCGATCCGAAGACCCGAACGAACGTCGCCGACAACGGAGGGCGCGCTGCTTGTGTCGTCGGTCATTCCGCTGATTTCGGCGCTTCGTGGAAAACGGCCGATTGCCGAATAGAGTGCCCCGCCGCGTTAGGCGTCATTGCCCGCCCGTTGCCGCCGATTTTGGAAGATGCCTCGGGCACGCTCTTCATGCCCGCCTATGCTTGGAGCAGCGCCGGCTCTCGCGCCTTATTGCTCGCGTCGGAAGATCGAGGGTTGCGTTGGACCGTAAGGTCGACCATCGTCGAGGCCGCGGCGATTCGTGCTGCGGGCGTGCCGGTGACGACGCCCTGGCTGGAGACGTCGATTGCGCGCACCGCTGACGGCGGATGGTTGGCGGCCGTCCGCACCGGCAGCAGCGCGCGGGCGACATTGATGCAAACCCGCAGCGCCGACGGCCGCACCTGGGATGCTCTCGCACCGCTACTTTCCGGGGACGACCAACAGCCGGTTGCCGGCAAACTTCCGAGCCTGCTCCGACTCGGCAACGGAATGCTCGTGCTGCTCACCGCGCACACCCAAAATCATTGCCGTATTTACATTTCGCCCGACGGCGCCGGAAGGCGCTGGAGTAAGGCCTACGTCGTCACGAGCCAAAGTGGCGGCAACACCTGCCTAGCCGCCGTCGGCGACGACGCGTTGGTCGTCGTGACGCCCGCCAACGGGCGGCTTTATGCTTGGCCGATGACGGTGCGCAGAAGTCCTCGTAGCGCCGCGAGCACATCTCACGACGCGCCGACGAACATCTCGGTCACTCACGGTCCGAAAGTGCTTGTCCGCTGGAACGCAGCGAGCAACGGGCAGGACGTGGCCGGCTATCGAGTCACTCCGCGTCTTATCGCCGCCGCGAATCCTGAGACGCAGGCGCTTACCTATGCGCCCATAGAAATGGTCGGCACGGCGACCCAACTGGACGTGCAGAAGGTGGTGTCGATCGGCGGCAGATACCGTTTCATGGTAGAAGCAATCGATCGCGACGGCGGTCTCTCACCGGCCGCGGAAAGCGACGAGGTAATCGTCGGCCTGCAGCCTAATCCGGGTACGCCGTAGTCCAAACATGATTGCCTAAGAAAATAGCCATTACCATGTCGCGCCATGCCTTCGCCGATCGTCGAGCGTTGGCGCGGCGCCGGTCCTGCTTCCGCAGACAGCCGGCGACGGCACGCTACAATGCCGAGTGCGTTTCCCATTGGTCATTCGCCTGACGACGAGTTCTCATCATGTTGCGACGCACCGCGCTTCTATGGCTGGCGATCGGCGTTTTCGGCTGCGATGCACCCGCGCCTCCTCCTCCATCAACAGGCGGCGGCAATCCGCTCACCTGTCGTATCGTCGACCTGACGCACCCCTTCGGCGCCGACACGATCTATTGGCCCACCGATGTGAAAGGTTTTCAATTCGAACGAGGCGACAACGGCGTCACGCCCAAAGGCTACTACTACGCGGCCAATCGCTTCGCCACGGCCGAGCATGGCGGCACGCACCTCGACGCACCGATTCACTTCGCCGCCGACAAGCCGACGGCCGACCAAGTAGCGCTCGAGCGCCTGGTCGGCGAAGCGGTAGTCGTCGATGCGAGCGCGGCTTGCGAGAAGGACGTCGACTACCAGATCAGCATCGCCGACTTGCACACGTGGGAAGTGCGCCACAAGCGGCGGCTCAACGACGTGATCGTGCTCCTGAAAACCGGCTGGGGAAAGCGCTGGCCCGACCGGTTGCGGTATCTCGGCACGTCGCGACAAGGCCCGGATGCGCTGCCCGAACTGCGTTTTCCGGGCCTGGCGCCCGAGGCGGCCGTGTGGCTCGTGCAAGAGCGGGCCGTGAAGGCTGTGGGGATCGACACGGCAAGCATCGACTACGGACGCTCGACGCGCTTCGAATGCCACGTGGCGCTATGCGGCAAGAGCGTACCGATCTTTGAGAACGTCGCCGATCTCGGTGCGCTCCCCGAGCAAGGGGCATGGGTCACGGCCCTGCCGATGAAGATCGCCGGCGGCAGCGGCGGACCATTGCGCATCGTGGCGTTCTTGCCAAAGTGATCACGGGTTTCCGCAATCAACTCGCTCGACATCCTGAAGCATCACTCCGTTCACGAGGCACGGAGTTTGCTCTAGTCGTCTGCCGTAACGAACAAGGTCATTTGTAAGGACGGCACGCGATGAAAATCGAATCACTTAGAGAGCTCTATATCGAAGAACTGAAGGACTTGTATAGCGCCGAAAACCAGCTGGTCAAAGCCTTGCCAAAGATGGCTAAGGCCGCGACGGATGCTGCGTTGCGTCAGGGCTTTGAGAAACATCTGGAGCAGACGAAGGTCCACGTTGAGCGATTGGAGACCATTTTCGAGGCGCTCGATGAAAGCCCGAAAGGGAAGAAGTGTAAGGCGATGGAAGGGTTGGTCGAGGAAGGCTCCGAAGTGATCGAAGAAGATGCCGAGCCGGAAGTGAAGGATGCGGCCCTCATCGCCGCCGCGCAACGGGTCGAGCATTACGAGATCGCAGGCTACGGCTGTGTGCGAACTTACGCCGAGCTCCTGGGCGAAACCAAAGCGGCCAAGCTTTTGCAGACGACGCTCGACGAGGAAGGAAAGACCGACCAGACGCTGACAAAGTTGGCGGAGAAAATCAACTTGGAAGCGGAATCGCCGGAAGGCGAACAAGACGAGGAAGAAGCGCCGGCTCGTCCGAAGCGTCGCCGCAAGAAGGCCCGTGCCCACGCTTAGGCCGATCGAATCAGGAACCAGGGCGGTCTCTTCCGTAAAGTCGAAGAGGCCGCCTTGTTTCGTTTCACGGTCTACCAATCGAAGTGAAACGTCCGGCTAAACGCGCGGGCCAACTTCTGCGCGGCGGTTTGCGAGCCGACATGGATCTTTGCTTCGCCGCGCAATGCCATGCGCAAGAGGCCGTCGGGGTCATCAAGCGGCAGCACACGCACCTGGTAGGCCGCCGAGCGCAGCCGTTCTTGGCCTGATTCGTCGGTGCGCGTCGCCACTTCCCCGCCGCTCTTGTTCGAGAGGGCGCGCGGGGCGATTTTGAGATCGGCCTTGGACATTTCGCGAATGCTCGCTTGCCAAGTACGGCCGGGAAGTTCGTCGAGGCGGACGTCGACCTCTTGATCGAGGGCTACAAACTCGACGTCTCCCTGATCGACCACGAGCATCGCTTCCATCCGGAGCGGGTCGCCGATGCGGCAGAAGAGCGCTCCTTGCGGGAGCGTGCAGCCGAGATTCTTCCTCTCGAGCGGCGTGCCGTGCCAAGCCGGCAAGCGTCCATCGTCGACAGGTTCGCGCGCCACTCCCGGCGGCGGCAGCACCACGCCTGCCGCAGGCGCGCGGAGAATTAGTCGGTTTAGGTCTCCCTGGCGCTTCTCGAGCAAGCGCTCGTACGCCGCGAGCGATTGCTCGGCCAACGCAATTCCGGCATCGGCGAGCGGATCGGTGAAGCGTTCTTTCTTGAGCGACGCAAGCAGTACGATCGTTTCGTCGCGTTGACCAAGCAAGCGATCGACTTCGATTTTTACATCGACGTTGCCGAGCCGCGCCAGCGGCTGACCGGCTTCCACGCGGTCGCCCGGCTTCACGAGCACTTCTTCCAACACGCCGGAAACTTCCACAAACACCGACTGTGCATCGCGCGGCGCTGTTTCGAGCGGCGCATACACCCGATGCGGCAGCGGCAACCAGAAGGCCGCCGCGACGAGCGCCGCGATCGCGACGCAGGTGTAGGTGAGTCGAGACTTGTTCACGAGATGGATTCTCCCAGGCACGGCAAAGAAGCGCCGCAGACCGCGAACCGGCGCCATGACGACGCCTGCGACGGCCACGACGCCGAGCAAATGACCGATGAAATCAAGCCGATACGGTTCGAAGCATTTGTTGAGAAACCACAGGATTCCGAAGAAGACGAACCAGCGATACAAGGTCGCCAGCACGGCGTAGACGGCCAGCGCCGCACGCTGCCGGCGCGGCGTGAGCGGATCGTCTTCGTCGCGCTTCAGGCCTAAACAGACTTGGCCGAGCAGCCCGCGCCACGCGGCCGAGGCTTTGCCGCCGAGATTCGTGATGTCGAGCACGTCGGAAAGGATGTAATAGCCGTCGTACCGCATCAGCGGGTTCATGTTCACAAGCAGCGTGCTAACCGAGCAGACGAAAATCACGTTGAGCGCCAGGCTATGTACCAGGCCCGGCTCGCTGAACCGCCACACAAACACGGCCAACGACGCGAGCACGAGCTCCACATAGATTCCCGCCGCGCCGATCGTGGCCCGTTGCCGTCGGCTCGGCAGGAGCCAGGAGTCGGTCACGTTGCAGTAAAGCGTCGGCGTGAAGCAGAGCAACATGAAGCCGAGCTCATGGCAGCGGCCGCCGAAATGTTTGCAGGCAAAGCCGTGTCCGAACTCGTGCACGACCTTCACGATTCCGAGCGTCGCGGCAATCCACAGGGCGTTCGACGGCGTGAAGAACTCATGAAACGACGGTAGCGCCGAGAAAAAAAGATCCCAACGGGCGATTACCGTGAGCCCTGCGGCCGCCATGAGTGCAAAGCATAGAGCAACGCACCAAGGAGCAAACGCCGCCCGGATGTAAGGATAGAGAGCGTCAAGCAGCCGATCGGGATCGAAACCGCGAAACCTTAGCGAGAGCAGGCTACCGGTTCGTTCGCGGCGCGCTTGCTTCGCCCGCTGCATGCCGCGCTCGTGCAACACGCCGGCCTGACCCGCGGCGGCCGACATAACGAGCCCGTCGCGATGCAAGATGGCGATGTAGCGGCGAATCTCGGCGTGGTCGATCGTCTGCGGCGCGAAGCGGGCCTCGAACGCGCGGCGAATCTCTTCAAGCGAGCGCCGGCCGTCAAGCTGCTCCAGCAGGAAATGCTCTTCTTCGAGCAGCCGGTAGTAATCGAGACTGAGAGGGTTTTTGACGATCCAGTCCGCGCCGTCGGCTCGGCGGCGTCGCACGAACTGTAAGTCGGGCCGAGCGCGAACCGCCGCCGGTCGATCGGCTGCGGACGACGGGGCTTCGGCAACAATGACCATGGAATAGGCGTTAGCGAATGTTGGTCGACGAAGGAGGGGTCGCCAAGTTTTCGGTGCCGACCGCTTCCGCCGGAGCGTTCAACCGCACGGCCATGTCGACTTCCTGACCCGGACGCAGCAGGTAATGTCCGTTCTCGGCAATGTTGGTCACTTCCGCCTTAATGCGAAATTGCCGCCGCGCGTCGATCTCGGGATGCGCAAACACGATCTTGCCGGCAAACGTTTGGCGACGGCCGTGGGCGAGCACCGCTTCGACGATCACCGGCTTGCCGACGACGTCGCTCGGAGAGTAGTCGGACGAACTGAGAAAGCCTTCTACCGCGAGCTGATCGAGCCGGATGACTTGAAAGATCGCGTCCCCCGGCTTTACGTATTCGCCGATGTGCACCGGCACTTCGACCACCTCGCCGGCGATCGGCGAGAAGACTTGGCGGCGCTTCACATCGTCCTCGGCCGCGTCGACTTTCACCCGTTGCGCGGCCGCCTCTTCTTTGTAGATTTCCAAGTTGTGCTGCGCCTGCTCGATCTGACGTTGCGCCTTCTCATAGGCCAGGGCCAGTTCCTGCATCTTCACTTGCGAGATGGAAGCATGCGCACGTTCGTTGGCTTGAATCGCGGCCCGATATTCAAACTCGGCGACCTTCGCAGCCGACTCGGCGTAGCGTACTTCGATATCGTTCGTGGCTTTGTCTTGCGCGATTTTCAGCTCCGCTTCGGCGACGAGCTTGGCCATCCGCGCTTGGCTATCGCCGACGCGCCCGACGAGCACGTCGGCCTCGACCATCATCCCCTCGCGAATCTCCAGCGCCGTAATCAGGCCGGGTTCTTGCACCGAGACAAGAATCTGATCGATCAACTTCACAATGCAACCGCGCAACACCGCTTCGCCGGCGGAAGATCCGGCCGACACGCTCGGTTGCGGAGCTTGCGCGACGGGCGCATCGCGATAGGGGTTGCTCGCCACGGGAGCTTGCACGGCGGCCGGAGCGGCGGTAGGCGTCGCGGCGCGCGCCCCGTAACGGTCGACAAATTGGGCATCGCTCGAAGCGGCCGACCAAGGGGAGGCGCCGCCGACGGGCGCATGCTGTGCGCTCGGCGGGGTGCCGTACGGCGTGGCCGTCGCGGGCCGATGCGGATCGATGGCCGGCGGTTCCACAGGCGCTTGCGGCGCCACGGGCCCGGTCGCCGGATACTGAGCATGAAGACGAACTCCCGCCGTGCCGACGCTCGCAACGAGCCCCGCGGCGAGAACTATCCGTAAATACGACCAACGGCTTCCGAACATCATGCCGGCATTCCACGCACTAAAGTTGCAAACCATAAAGCGAACCTACAGCTTGAACAGCACCCGCGATTGCACGAAGCTCCAGACGTCGTGCAGCAGCACGTAGCCGAGCGACCGTGTGCCGCATTCGACCCGCACACGCACATCGGAGCCCGGATGCAGTTGCGCGAGTTGCTTCTTATCGATCGCGGCGCGCACCAGCACGACATTACCCTCTTCGCCGCGCGGCTCGGCCGCGAGATGCGTTTCCACGATCTTCCCGCGATACTCTTGTCCGGGCGACGAGGCGAGCACGAACACAATCTCCAGCGACTCCTTCTGATCACGCGTCGCTTCCGCCACATGGCCGAAGCGATCTTCCGGCACGCGCACTTCGATCTCCCATTCGCCGGCGGGATCGACGAGCGACGTCAGCGTTTGCCCTTGCCGCACCGGTCGCTCCGCCAGCAGTTCGGAAACGTTCCACGTAGCGACTTGGCCCGACATCGGGCTGGCGACGCGCAACCGCGCCCGCTTCTCGGCGAAGAGCGAAGCCTGACGGCGCAGGCTCTCGCGTCGTTGTTCGAGTGTGGCAATCTGCCCGACGAGCCGTGCCTGTTCGGCGGGGGTTTGCGTACGGCCGTCGCTATATTGACGTTGGGCGTTGGCGAACTCTTGTTCGGTTTCGTTGATCTGCTTGATCAGGTCGGCTTCGGCCACGTCGAGGTCGGAACTGCGCAGTTCAAACAACGGGTCGCCGGCTTTTACCGGATCGCCGTGGCGAATGAAGATTCGCTCGACGACGCCGTCGGTCGGCGCGAATACGTCGCGGCGCGTGGCCGGCTGCAAAGTGCCGCGGGCCTCTACTGCGAAATCGTACGGAACGATCCAAAGCGCCGCGCAAATGGTCGCCGCGGCGCCGCCCCAAATCATCGGTCGTGAGAAGCGGTTGCTCCCGCCTACCGAGCCGGGTCGCACGGCGCCGCCGGTAAGAAACCGGAGCGGGACCGCTTCGTAACGAATGCTATTGGCCAGTGCCGCCGCTGCATGAGGTAAAAGCGCTCCCAGCAGAGCGTCCGTCGCTTCGTCGGCCGTGTCCGCGTCCGCGGCGCGCCGAGCTTTGCGCCGTCCGGAAGGTTGCGGCTGCTGCAAACCGGCGATCCATTCGACGAGCAGTACGCCGATCACGGCGCCCGTTTCTTCTTCGGCCGCGGGCTCGCGGAGCGGCACGACCTGCAGTCGCCGCGATTGCGATTCTTCTAGATAGGCTTGCAATGCGTCGTCGACTTGTGGGGCAAGGCGTTCCGCGTCGCCCGGCGCGCGCACAGTTTCTCCCGTCGCCGCCACGGCCGTCGCCAACGCTTCCAGCCGCACGACGAGTCCCGCCCGACGATCGACGTAATCTTGTCCGCTCACCGCCAGAGTATCCGCGCGGCGATGACGGTAGAGCGCCACACAAACCCGATCGCAAGCCAAGAGCCTCGCCGTTTCGTTGGCGATCGCCGCCGCGGTGCGCGGCAGGTCGAGCGGGGCGTGAATATCGGCAATGTATTGTGCGATAGGCAATTCGCGCGGCGTCGCAGTCGGCGATTCGTTTGCGGCTGCCTGCGTGTAGCAACGCTGCAAGTATTCGGCCAAGTGGTCGCACAGGGGCACGAGCATCCGCTGCAGCGCAGCCCTGAGCGGTCGCGGCGTGGCGACGTCGTCGGAGAGCCCCACGACGCCGTGCGTCGTCGTACCGATACGCACGGGATACAGGAGCAGCGCCGCCGGTACGGCTTCTTGAGCGGCCGCGTCGTTCGTCGCGATCCGACCAATGCCTTGGCTGAGCACTTCCAAGGCGGCCACGGTGTAGCCGGTGAGTTCCTCGGGCCGGAGCCCGGCTTGGCAAACCGCGTCGAGTTGCGAGCCGTCGGCCAGCCACACCACGCCGCCGCGCACGCCGAGCGTCCGTACGACGTCGGCCAAGAACGCGGCACAGTAACTGCGCGCATCCGCCGCGCGCGGCACTTGCTCGGCCAGTCGCGCATGCAGCCGACGCAACTCGTCCGGCGTCGGCACGCCGCGCTGCGGTTCAACGGTAGTGGCCATACGTAAGTTCCCCTGTTACGCCGTTCACGGTTCGGCGCAGGGGGGAACTATACCGAGGCCGCCGGACCAGGGCAGTAGCAGTTGTCGTCGTCGCACAGGAGCAGTGCCGGCGCGGCCGATGCTGCGGGATTCCGCCATTGCCGCGTCTGCCCGTCGGCGGGGAAATCCGACGACTGCTAGCATTTTCATCCTCAGCGCGACACAATACGTCCATCGATTCGCGCCCGCAGCCGGTACGGATACCGCGCCTCGGCGGAATCGGTTCCCTTCTTCGTTCGCCCCTTCGGTTGCGATGCGCATTCTTTTCACGAGTCACGATCCGCTCGATACGCCCGGCTCCGGCGCGCTTGTCGACGGTTGGGTGCATCGCTTGGCGGCGGCCGGCCATCAGGTGCGCGTGTTGTGCGTGGAAGGGCTGCCGCACGACGAACACGAACCGCACGTGCGGCGCGTCTTCTGCCATCCGACCGATCGACGCGCACCGTTGCGTTTGGCTCGACCGGCGCTCAACGGCAGCGATCCGACGACGCGGCACTTCACGTCGCTTTCCGACCGCGAGCTGTCCGAGTACCGCGACGCGCTGCGGGTCGAGCTCGATCGCGAGATCGACTTGTACGATCCGTGCATCGTGCACGTGCAACATCTTTGGCTCTTCGGCCACTTAGTGCTCGAGGCGGGCGCACCGTATGTCATCTCGGCGCATGCCGCGGAATTTGCCGCCGACGGAGCCGACCGACGGTTTCGCCGCTACATGCAAGAAGCGGCCGAGAACGCTTGCCGAATCTTTACGCACGACACGACGGCGCATTCGGGCGTGTCGAAACTCGTCGGCGATCTGGAAGGGCGCGTCGTCGCTCCGGCGCCGGCCGTCGACGACTTGCCGAACATCTATCGCGACGCCTTGAACGAACGCTTCGGCCGACTGCCGCCGAATTGCGATCGCTAGGCTCCATCTTGCGCACACGGAGAGTCCGGCGATGACCGAGCGACCTGAAGACCTTTGCCCCCGGCCCGACGTTCCGCGCCCGATGCCGACCGAGCCGCTGGCATCGCCCATCTATCAGGCCGCCGTGTATCGCTGCGCCGATCCCGCGCAGGCCGACGCCATGCTCGCCGGTCGCGAAGCCGGCTACGTCTATAGTCGCGATGCGAATCCCAATTCCGATTTGCTCGCCGAGCGCGTGCGCGCGCTCCATGGCGCCGAGCAAGCCGTGGCTTGCAGCTCGGGCATGGCCGCTTGCGCGGCAATTGCGCTGGCGCATCTTGTTTCCGGCGACCACGTAATCGTCGGCGATCAGATGTACGGCCGCACGCAGGTGTTGTTCGAAAAGGAACTCTCGCGACTCGGCGTGACGACGACGCGCGTCGATGCTTGCGATCCGGCGGCCGTAGCGAAGGCGCTGACCGCGCGCACCCGGCTGGTCGTCGTCGAAACCATCACTAATCCGCTGGTACGCGTGATCGACGTCGCGGCCTTGGCGAAGGTAGTACATGCCGGCGGCGCGAAGCTCGTCGTCGACAATACGTTCGCTTCGCCGGTGCTTTGCCGGCCCTTGGAGCTTGGCGCGGACATCGTCTTTGAAAGCCTGACGAAGATCATGAACGGCCACAGCGACGTGCTGCTCGGCGTCGTTTGCGGACGCAGCGACGACGGAGCGCGGCTCCGCAGCGTCGTCGGCACCTACGGCTTTTCCGCCGCGCCGTTTGATAGCTGGCTCGCGGCCCGCGGCATCGGCACGTTGGCTTTGCGCGCCCGACAGGCTTCGACCAATGCACTGGCCGCGGCGACGTTTCTCGCCGGGCGTGCGGAATGCGCCCAGGTGTACTACCCCGGGCTGCGTGAACATCCCGACCACGCATTGGCACAACGCCAATTCGCCGGCCGGTTCGGCTCGATGCTCAGCTTCACGCTCGCCGGCGGTTCCGCAGCGGCCGAGCGTTTCATCGGCGCGGCAAAGCAAATTCCGTTCTGTCCGTCGCTGGGGGACCTCGGCACGACGCTGAGCCATCCGGAATCGACCAGCCATCGAGGGCTCACGCCTGCCGAGCGGGCCGCCTTGGGCATCACCGGCGGCACCATTCGGCTCTCCGTCGGCATCGAATCACCCGAAGCGGTCGTGGCCGCTTTGACACAAGGTCTTGCCGGCTTGTAAGGAACCGACCTCGGTTCCGGCACGTTTCGTGCGCGATTTTCAGCCGCACCGATACTTTCGGCCTGCGGCGGGGTATCAATACCCACCGGCCGACTCCCCGCGCTATAGACCCTAGCGCATCTGCCGGGCACGCCCCCACAGTATGGAGAACGCTATGCGTTTCTGGTTCCGGTCGGCACTCTTGCCGGCATTGCTTTGCGGATATGTCGCCGCCGCACACGCGGAAGACACAATCGGAAAAGACACAGCACCGAAGAAGGACGTCGCCACCAAGCAAGTCGCCGTACCGAAAAAGGACGACGCGCCGGCGAAGGCCGTCGTCGCCGAGAAGGCGCCCACGCAAGTCGCGCTTGCCGACGAACCTGCCAAGAGCGAACCCAAGAAGGAAGAAGTGAAGAAGGACGAGCCGCGCAAGGAAGAAGCACGCAAGCCGGACGCAAAGAAAGACGAACCGCGTAAGGAAGAGCCGCGCAAGCCGGATGTTCGCAAGGACGAGCCCCGGCGCGAAGAAGCTCGCAAGCAAGAACCTCGCAAGCCTGAAATCCGCCCCGACATGGCCGCCGCAATGGAAGCTCGTCGTCGCGAAATGCACGCGCGGATGGAAAAGCTCGTCGGCCCTGAGAAGGCGAAGCAACTGCACGAGTTGTTCATGAAGCTGCACAACCGCGACCGTAGTGCCGGCCCGCCGAACATGGAAGAAATGAAGAGGGTCCATGAGCAGATCGAGAAGCTCGTCGGCCCCGAAAAGATTCGCGAGCTGCGCGGCATGATGTTCGCCGGACCCGGCGGACCTTCGGCAGGCCCCGGCCTCGGACGCCCCGGCATGGAGCGCCCGTCGTTCGCTCGGGCCGATGCCGCCAAACGCCCGGAAGGGGACAAGCGTCCCGATGACAAGAAACCCGACCAAGCACGGCACGACGACCGCAAGCCGGAAGGCCGCCCGCACGGCGATCACGGACATGCCGCTCACAAACCTGGCGAACATGGCCACGGCGATCACCATCGCGAGATGGCGCACCACGCGGGCCCGCGTCCTGATGGCCATCGTCCGCCGACGCACGTTCACGAATCCGACGCTCACCAAGGCCCTCACTCGGCGCAGCGCCACGGCGACGGCGGCTGCCCGGAATGTGCCAAGCATGCCAAGCACGAACGTGCCGCCGGCAAACATGCCAAGCATGCAATGCACGGCAAACCCGGCAAGCACGAAGGCCGTCATCACGCGTCGGCCGGCGGCTGCCCGCACTGCCGCGGCGGACATGGCCCGCAACATGCGATGCACGGCGGGCCGAAGCATGGTCCTAAGCACCATGGCGGTCCTAAGCACGGCGGACCTCACGCCATGCACGGTGGTCCGAAGCACGGACCGCACGGCCTGCATCATGGCCGTCCGGGAATGCACGGTCCGCAGCACGCGATGCACGGCGGTCACCGCGCAATGCATCGTGCGCCGCACGGCATGCGTCCGCCGATGCACGGTCGGCAAAGCGCCCGTCATCACGCTCCCGGCAACCATGGCCCGAGCGCACACATGGCACGCCATCAAGGCGCACGCCACGAAGATCATCCGAGCCACGGGCGCCGACCGGAAGGCGGCCCGGAAGCCGGTCATGAACATGCTCGCCATGCCGCAGGCCCGCAAGCGCACGCCCCGCAAGGTCGCGGCCCTGAAGCTCATCGCCCGCAAGGCCCCGGCGGCGAAGCGCACGGCCCGCAAGCTCATGGTTCCGCTCCGGGGGGCCACCGACCTCACGGTCTCGCCATGAACGGCCCCTCGCACGGCATGCATCGCCCGCTGGGCGGCCCGCAAGCCGGCGGACAGAAGGCGCACGGCACAACAGCGTCGGCCCCGAAGGACATCGCCCGGGCGGTCCTGAAGGCCCGCGCGCCGGCGGACCGGACCAGCTCGCCGAAGTTTCGCGGAAGCTCGATCGCCTGATCGAGGCCGTCGAAGGTTTGGCGCGTGCGATCAAGAAGTAAGCGCTCTCGCTGCTTATAAGAAACGCAAAGGCCCCGCGAATCGCGCGATGTGAAGAACATCGTGCGACCGCGGGGCTTTGCTTTGCGCGAACGTGTCAGCCGGTGCGATTCGTGCCGGGTGGCTGGGGCAGAACGAGTGATGCCCCAGTACGTCTGGGGCTTCGCCGCAGGCTCAGCCCCAGGCACCTCGCCCGATCTCAGTTCGCGGAGGCCTTCGCTGCGGCCGCCTTCTTTGCGGCCCCCGGCCGTTTGCCGGCCCCCGGCTTACGCGGCAATTCTTCGCGGGTCCACGTCGCCGCGATGTTTCCCTTGTCCCAAGCATCCCAGGCGGCCTGCAACTCCTTCACCTTCTCCGGATTCTGTTCCGCGAGATTATTCTTCTCGCCGATATCGGCGGCCAAGTTGTAGAGACCCATCGCGGGTACATCGCTGCGTCGGCCGGCTTGAGCTCCCTCGCGGGCTCGCACGAGCTTCCAATCGCCGTGGCGAATCGCCATCTGCGGCCCGAAGCGCCAATAGAGCGCTTCGTGCGGCGCCTCTTTGTTCTCGCCGCTTAGGTAAGGCAGCAGGTCGACCCCGTCGAGCCCTTCACCCGACGAAATCGGGCTTCCGGCGGCGGCCAGCGCCGTCGGCAGGATATCGATCTGAATCACCGGCTTGTCGTATGTTTGCCCTTGCGGCAGCTTGCTCTTCCATTGGACGAGGAACGGCACGCGCACGCCCCCCTCCCAAGTCGTCGATTTGTCGCCGTGCAGAGGCGTGTTGTTGCTGCCGTTCGACGCTTGTGGCCCGCCGTTGTCGCTGATGAAGAACACCAGCGTATTCTCTTCGATGCCGGCCGTACGCAGTTTGCCGAGCACCGCGCCGATCGCGTCGTCCATCGCCGACATCATCGCGCAATAGGTTTTCCGCTTCGGATCGCTGATGCTCGCGAAGCGCTCGAGATATTTATCCGTCGCCTCCATCGGCGTGTGTACGGCGTTGAAGGTGAGATACAAGAAGAACGGCTCCTTCTCGTGCCGCCCGACAAAGCTCACCGCTTCGCGCGCGAACGCTTCCGTCAGATATTCCTTTTCGTTGGCAGGCTCCGTGCCGCGATAAACGGTGTCGCCGCGTCCCACGGCTTTATCGGGAAAGTACGTGAACGCGCCGCCGAGGAAGCCGAAGTATTCGTCGAAGCCGCGCTTCATCGGATGCAATTCCGGCGTCGCGCCGAGATGCCATTTGCCCACCATGCCGGTGGCGTAACCTGCTTTCTTCAAACGATCGGCCAGGGTGACTTGTTTGAGGTCGAGCCCTTTCGCATCGTTCTCAAGCATACCGGGAGGACCCGGATTGAACTCGTGGCCAAACCGCGTTTGGTAGCGACCGGTCAGCAGGCCGGCACGCGTCGGGCTGCAATACGGCCCGCTCACGTAGCCGTTGGTGCAGCGCACGCCGTTTTTCGCCAGCGAATCGATGTGCGGCGTCGGCACGTCGGTGGCGCCGTGCACGCCGATATCGTGATAGCCCATATCGTCGCCGACGATCACGATAATATTCGGCTTCGTCGGCGCGGCGGCGTGCGCGAGCGACGCACTGGTCGCGGCGGCGAATAGCGCTGCGCCCAGGACGCGCATCCATCGGGCGCGCGTGAACAGAGAAGCGGTCATGGATGAATCTCCCAAGAATTTGCGGGGAAGGCGATGGGCGCGGCAAACCGCTGGCCCGCGGTTACGACGCGCAACCTACCGCAATTCTTTGAGTGCGGCGAGCAATTCCGTCAACATCGCCGGCGTGTGCCCATAGGCGAGGCTCAATCGCAGTCGCGCGGCCCCTTCCGGCACGGAAGGAGGACGAATCGGCGGCACGAGAAACCCGCGCTCGCGCAACGCCGCGGCCAAACGCATCGTCTCGGCCGCTGCGCCGACCACCAGGGGAATGATCTGGCTCGTCGAAGGCCCAACGTCCCAGCCGGCCGAGGCCAACTCGCGCCGGAGCATCGTTGCTTGGTCGAACAACGTCGTACGCCGCTCCGGCTCGGTGCGCACAATCTGCAGCGCCGCCTCGGCCGCTGCAGCCGCCGCAGGAGGCAATGCCGTGGAAAACACATACGGTCGAGCCCGATTTACAAGCCAATCGATCAAGCTCCGCCGGCCCGCGACGAAGCCCCCGATGCCGCCGAGCGCTTTACTCAACGTGCCGACGCGCACGTCGACGCGATCTTCGACGCCGGCCGCTTCGCACGCTCCGCGACCGCGCGCACCGAGCACGCCGGTCGCATGCGCTTCGTCGACCATGAGCATGCACGCGTGACGCTCGGCGAGTTCCGCGAGATCGGCCAGCGGCGCAACATCGCCATCCATGCTAAAGATGCCGTCGGTCACGATCAGCCGGCGACGAAAGGCATATGCGTCGCGCAGTTCCGCGGCGAGCGTGCCGACGTCGCCATGCGGATAGATACGGACTTCGGCCCGCGAGAGTCGGCAACCGTCGACGATGCTCGCATGATTGAGCTCGTCGCTGAAAACGACGTCGCCGCGCCCCACCAACGCCGCAATGGTGCCCAGGTTCGCGGCGTAGCCGGTCGAGAACAACAGCGCCGCTTCCGCTTCTTCAAACTCGGCGAGGGCCCGTTCCAGACTCGCATGCGCCGCCCCATGGCCCACGACCAAGGCGCTAGAACCGCTGCCCCAGCCTTCGCCGGCCGCCGCCGCTTGGGCCGCCGCGGCCAAGCGCGGATCGGCGGCCAGGCCGAGGTAATCGTTCGAGCCGAAGTTGACGAACGCCCGTCCACGGTAGGCGAGCGTCGCCCCTTGTGGGCCGTCGTGCGTCTGCAAATGGCGATCGAGATCGGCCGCGGCAAGTCGCGCCAGCTCGTCGTCGATCCAAGCTAGCCGCTCGCCGGACATAAGACCGCCTATCGTACTACTTCGACTTTGCCTTCTTCGCAGGCGACTTTTTCGCGGCAGGCTTCGATACCGTCGGCGGCGCGGGCGCTTTCGCCAGTTTCAAAATCGCCTCGTATTCGCTCTTCCGCACCGGCTGCACGGAGAGCCGGCTGCCGCGTTTGAGCAGCTCCATATCCTTGAGCGCCGCCACCCCGCGCAGCTCTTCCAACGCCAGCTCGCGCGGAAAGATTTCGCCGAGCCGGACGTCGACCATGTACCAAATGGGGCTCAGCGCCGTATGTTTCGGATCGTAATGATCCCCCTTCGGATCCTGAGCCGTGTGGTCGGGATAGCCGGCCTTCGCAATGACCGCCGTACCGACGACGGCCGGCGGCTCCGCGCTGGAGTGATAGTACAACACTCCGTCCCCCGGCTGCATTTCATCCCGCATAAAATTGCGGGCCTGATAGTTGCGCACTCCGTCCCAGAAGGTCGTCTGTTTCGGCGCGGCCGCTAAGTCCTGAATCGAAAAGCAGTCCGGCTCGCTCTTAAGCAACCAATATTTCGACATAGTAGCTAGTAGCCGGTAGCTAGTTGCTCGAACAGAAAACTAAACGCCTGAGGCGAGCGTCGAGCCGTAAGGCCGACGTGCCTGCCACACTCGCCACTCACCACCCGTCCCTCGCCACGTTCGCACTACTTTGCCTTCAGGTGGAAGTCCCCTTCCAGATCGCGCCATACGGCGTGAATATGGTTGGCGACGTTGCCTGCCGCGTCCGGTTGTACGTTGCAGAACTCGACCAGGAACGTCGTCCCTTGTACGCGGTAGTAGTGCCCGATGCCCGGCTTGTCGGCTCCGGCCCAAGCGAAGTAAACCTTCTCGATGCCGGCTTCTTCGATGGCTTTCGTGTGCACCGCCGCCACATCGGCCGGCAAGTTGTTCAAATATGAAGCGAGCAGGGCCCGGAGCGTCGTGAGTTGTTCCGGCTTCAGATCTTTACCGGCGATTCCTTCCGGCGAGCTTTGCGGCGGTTGCGGTTCGCCGGCGCCGCGCACGTCTTTCGGCGCTTCGGCGGCGATCACGGCCGTCTTCCGTTGGTCGGAATCCAAGCTCGCCAACAGGGCAAAGGCCAAGTCTTCTTCGCCGTGCAAAATGCGCGTTCCCTTTTCGGGGCCGCCGTTGATGTGCTCATGCACGGTCGCCGGATTGGCGCCGAACATGTGCGGCGTGAACGACGCCATGGTGCCGTCGGCCACGACGAAGTTGAGCGACATATGGTGCCCTTCGACGCTCAGGCCCCACGTTCCTTCATTGGCCGGCTTACCGAACACGGTCCAGTAGTAACGTTCCGGGTCACGGATCGGTCCGTTGGTGCGCGTCTTTTCCAATTCGCGCAAGATCGCTTCCAAGCTCATGATCGTCGAGGCCTTCTTGTAGCCGGCTTCGCTTAAGCACGACTTCAACAATCGCAGCGCCGCTTGGCGTTGCTCGTCGTTCATGTGCTTGATCTGCAGACCCTTCCGCTCGGCCAGCGGAATGAAGTGCCACTTCACGCGTCCGGCATCGTCGTACGGCAGCACGGCCGTGGCCCGTTGCTTTTCGTCGAGCGTTGCGAGAAACGCATTGGCGGCGACGGTCATATCCGTGCCGGTCCCGCGCCACAGCATCAAAGCTGCAGCCGCAGACGACACGCAGAGCGCTAACGAAAAACCGACGACGAGTAAGCGACGCAACATAAAAAATGCCTCACGGGCTGGAATGATCGGGGGGCGAGGTTGCCGGGCAGGCCCCTATTAAAGTCTCGCGACGGCCCAAATGCCAGGGGCCGGCGCTGCGCGACGCCCCCCTCCGCCCTCGGACCTCGTTTGATATAAATAAGTTTTGCGATATGCGTACGCCGCTCAGGCACTCGATTCGCAAACCCGTCGCGTTTCTGGAAGAGCTTTTAGGAAGGATGTTTAGGGTGGCCATGAATCCTCCGATTCGTCGGGCATTGATCAGCGTGAGTGACAAATCAGGCCTCGACGTGTTTGCCCGCGGACTCGCGGCGCGCGGCATCGAGCTCTTCAGCACCGGCGGCACGCGCAAATTTATCGAAGGCCTCGGCCTCGCCGTGCGCGATGTCGCCGACTACACCGGCTTTCCCGAAATGATGGACGGCCGCGTGAAGACGCTGCATCCGAAGATTCACGGCGGCATCCTTTGCCGACACGACAACCCCCACGACATGAAGTCGCTCGCCGATCACGGCATCCTGACCTTCGAACTGGTCGTGGTAAATCTGTATCCCTTCGCCGCCACGGTAGCGAAGCCGGGCGTGACCGACGAGGAAGCGATCGAGAACATCGATATCGGCGGTCCGTCGCTCGTGCGCGGCTCGGCGAAGAACCACGCCTTCACGACAATCGTCACCGCGCCGGACCAATACGCCGAGGTGCTCGACCAAATCAACGCGACCGGCGCCACGACTTACGAACTCCGCCGCAAGTGCGCGGGCCGCGCCTACGCATTTACCGGAGTGTACGACCAAGCGATCGCCGCCTACTTTGCGAAGACCGCCGGTGACGCTACAGCAGCCGAAACTTTCCCCGAGACAATTACCATTCCGCTGCGGCGCGTCGAAGCGTTGCGCTACGGGGAGAACCCACATCAGCCGGCGGCACTCTACTCGGAACCATCTCCGCCGTCGGGCACGCTCGTCACGGCCAAGCAGCTCAACGGTAAAGAACTCTCCTACAACAACCTGCTCGATCTTGATAGCGCCATGGCGATCGTGCGCGGCTTCCCACAAGCCGGCGCCGCGGTGATCAAGCACAACAATCCGTGCGGCGCGGCATCGGGCGCTTCGCTTGCGGATGCCTGTCGTCGGGCTCTGGCAGGCGACCCGCTCAGCGCGTTCGGCGGCATCATCGGCATGAATCGGGCCGTTGATGCGGCGACCGCCGAAGTGCTCTGCGAGCCGGGCCTCTTCATCGAAGCCATCGCCGCGCCGAGCTTCGATGCTGAAGCGTTGACGTTGCTCACGACCAAGCCGAAGTGGAAAGCCAACGTGCGTTTGCTGGCTCTCGGAGCTCTCGGCGAACCCGTGGCCTGGACCGAGTATCGCCGCATTGCCGGCGGCATGCTCGTGCAGGCGGCCGACGCGCTGCCCGACCCGGAAGCAGAATGGAAGATCGTGACCACGGCGCAACCGACCGATGGCCAGCTTGCCGACCTGCGGTTCGGTTGGGCCGTCGTGCGGCACGTGAAGTCGAACGCCATCGTCATCGCCAAAGACTCGATGCTGCTCGGCACCGGGGCGGGCCAGATGAGCCGGGTCGACTCGACGCAGATCGCCGTGCAGAAGGCCGGCGATCGGGTCGTCGGCTCGGTCGTGGCGTCTGATGCGTTCTTTCCCTTCCCCGACTCAATCCATGCTTTGGCGAAGGCCGGCGTGAAGGCCGTGATTCAGCCCGGCGGCTCGAAGAACGATCCGGACGTGATTGCCGCCTGCAACGAACACGGACTGGCGATGATCTTCACCGGCCGTCGGCACTTTAAGCACTAAGCCATCATGCCGACGATTCTCGACAAGATTACCGCGACGAAGCGCGAAGAGATCGCGCAAGCGAAGGCTGCGCGGCCGCAGGCCGAAGTCGAACGCGCCGCCGCCGCCGCGAGTGCGCCGCGCGATTTTTTCGCCGCACTCTCGGCCGGGCCGCCGATTCGTTTGATCGCCGAGGTAAAAAAGGCGAGCCCGTCTAAGGGCGTAATTCGCGCCGATTTCAATCCGGTGCAAATCGCCAAGATTTACGCCGAGCATGGCGCGAGCTGCCTGAGCGTGCTCACCGACGTGCAATACTTTCAAGGGAGCTTGGAGTATCTCAAAGCGGTACGCGCCGCGGTGGCTCTGCCGATCTTGCGGAAGGATTTCATTCTCGATCCGTATCAGGTGTACGAGGCCCGAGCCGCCGGTGCCGACGCGGTACTGCTCATCGCCGAATGTCTCGACGATTGCGGTCTGCGCAGCCTGCACAATTTGATTCTCGAACTCGGCATGACGCCGCTCGTCGAACTTTACGAGCCGACGAACTTGCCGCGCGTGCTCGAAGCCGGCGCCACGCTCATCGGCGTGAATAATCGCAACCTGCACACGTTCGAAGTCGACCTGGAACATTCGATTCGCCTGCACGCGCAAGTGCCGAAAGAGTGCGTGTTCGTCAGCGAAAGCGGCATTCGCAACAGGGCCGACGCCGAACGGCTCGAAGCCGCCGGAGTAGAAGCAATCCTCGTCGGTGAAAGCCTGATGCGGCAGCCGGACATCGGCGCCGCGGTGGATGCGCTGTTGGGACGCCGCTAGACTGCCCCTTTCGCAGCCGGGCGCTTAGCCGTGTTTTTCCGCAAGTTGCGGCGTGGTATAATTTGGCCATGGCAACCATCGGCACTACTCCCGCTACGTTCACCGTCGTACCGCCCTTGGTGCACCACCGTTTCACGGTCGGCGACTACCACCGAATGGGCGAGGCCGGCATTCTCACGGAAAGAGATCGCGTCGAGCTGATTCGTGGAGAGATTGTGATGATGAGTCCGATCGGCTCGAAGCACGCAGGCTGCGTAAACGCTCTCATGGAAATGCTCGTTGTGCGACTTGTCGGAGCCGCCAGCGTTCAGGTGCAGAACCCGATCGGGCTCGACAAGTTTTCCGAACCTCAGCCGGATTTGTCTGTGCTCAAGTATCGACCCGATTCGTATCGTTCGGCTTCACCCGTCACCGCCGATGTATTGCTTGTCATCGAAGTCGCCGACTCGACGCTCGAAAGCGATCGCGGCGTCAAACTACCGCTCTACGCCGAGGCCGGCATCCCAGAATATTGGCTTGTCGATCTACAGAACGAACGCGTGGAAGTCTATCGGACTCCCGCCGGCGGCAGCTATGCAGAGAAGCAAGTCCTCGCACGCGGCGAGCGCATCGTCTGCGGAACGTTTCCGCAACTCGCGCTCGACGTCGCCGCAATCCTGGGCTAGGTCGTCGACTTGCCTTTCACAATGAGCTGCGCCAGCTTGCGAGCCGTCACGTTGAGCGGAAACGCCGCGAGCTCTCCCTCCCGAACCCAGCGGGCCGCGGCGAACCCTTGCAACTTGAGGCGGCCGCCGAGCAACGTTGCTTCATAAGCAGCGAGCGTGATGCGAAATCGCGTGACGCCGTGCTTGAGCGTGGTGCGCAGATCGCCGATCTCCGCGTCGAGCCCGACGGTCGCTTTCAACTTAGCTTGCAACTCGACGATCGCCGCCGCCGACTGCTCCGCATCGACCGCATAGCGCGGAAAGTCCCAGAGCCCGCCCCAACGTTCCCCCTCGGCGCTTTGCACGATCAAGAACTTTCCATCCGCGCGAGAGAGCAGCAAAGCGGCCTCGCGCACCGCTTCGAACGATCGCTTGGCTTTCGGTCGCGGTATCTCCGCTTGAAGTCCCAGGCGGCGCGTCGGGCAAAGCTTGGCCGCGGGACACGCCTCGCATTTCGGATTGCGCGGCGTGCAAACGAGCGCGCCGAGTTCCATGAGCGCCTGATTGAAGAGGCCAGGCTCGTGGGCAGGCACCAAATGTTCGGCAAACTCCCACAGCAGTTGCTGCCCCTCGCGCGCGAGCGGATCGCCGCGGTAGGCCGAGAGCCGGCTCAACAGCCGCACCGTGTTGGCTTCGAGAATCGGCTCTTGCTGATTGAAGGCGATGGAAAGAATCGCCCCGGCCGTGTAGCGTCCGATGCCGGGCAAGTTGCGCACGGCGTCAGGCCTGCTCGGAAACACGCCTCCATGTTCGGCGACGATCGTCTGCGCCGCCTTGTGCAATTGCCGCGCGCGGCGATAGTAGCCGAGCCCTTCCCAAAGCCGAAGCACGTCATGCTCCGACGCCCCGGCCAAGTCGGCGACCGTGGGAAATGCCCTCGTGAAACGCTCGAAGTAGCCGATCACCGCGGCCACTTGCGTCTGCTGCAGCATGATTTCGCTGAGCCACACGCGATACGGATCGCGGTTTTTTCGCCACGGCAAATCGCGACGGGCTCCGTCGAACCAAGTGCGCAACGTGCGGCGAAACACGGAGGTCCAGCGACCGTCGGGCAGCAAGTTCACCGCGGCCGACGCCGGCGGGGATGGCGACGCTTTCGCGCGCCGAGTAGACTTGACTTGAGCTCGAGGCACGCCGCCGCCGCTTCCTGCGAACACTCGCGAAATCGAAACCTTGACCAAACGACGCAAACCGCAACCTGCCGCCGGAAGCACGCCCGCCGCGGGCGACTCCATCTTCAAGCGTCGCCCTTCGAGCGTCAAGTCGCGCCGCAGGCCCGACGGCTTGTGGGAGCTCGTGCATCCGGAAATGGCCCTCGACATGGCCGACGACCTCGCCGAGGCGCAGGAGATGGTCAACGCCGGCGAGATGGAAGTGGCCGTCGACGAATTGCGCTGGCTCGTTTCGGAATGCCGCGACGCGATCGAGGCTCACTATCTCCTCGGCGAGATCGCCTTCGAAGCGCTCGACTTCCGCTTGGCCCGCGGGCACTTCGGCTACGCGGTCGAGCTCGGCTGGACGGCATTACCTGCAGCCGGCGTCGGCGGAAAACTTTCGTACACGCTGCCGGCCAACAAGGCGTTCTTGCAGTCCGCCAAAGGCTTGGCCTACTGCCTGGGCGAACTGAAAAAGCCGAAGACGGCGGTCGCCGTGGCGCGCGAACTCGCCTCGTGGGACGCGGCCGATCCGCTCGGAGCGGCCATGCTCATCGAAAAATGGTCGACGCAGCCGGAGACGCAGCCGGGCGATTCGTCGTAGCGGCGGGTGCCTCGGGCAGAACGACGTGATGCCCCAGCCCGTTGGGGCTTCGCCTCCGGCTCCAGCCACCCGCGACGCCTTCGTGAATCGCGGCGCTAGCTTCCCGGCACAACTTTGCCGGTGGCGGGATCGAGTCGCGGAATGAGGCCGGTATATTCCACTTCCGCCGTCTTGCGGAGGTGCGCGGCAAGTTGACGGAAGAGGGGCACTTGCGCCGCGGCGACGAGTTGTTCGCGCACGTCTTGCCAGATGATTCTGCCCGGCTTTTCCTCGGTTACTGTAATGAGATGCACGCCGAAGACGGTAACCGTCGGCGGACTGATCTCGCCGACCTTGAGACGAAATGCGGCGGCGGAAAACTCTTCGACCATCCGATCACGGCGCGGGATGAAGCCGAGATCGCCGCCATGTTCGCGGCTCGGGCCGGCCGAAAAGCGCAGCGCGGCGTCGGCAAAGTTCAAACGTCCGTTGACGATTTCCTCGCGGATGGCCTGGGCCTTCTGCGCGGCGGCGGCCAGCGTCCCTTGATCTTGCGTTCCTTCAATCCGCAGCAAGACGTGACTGACGCGGAGTTCGGTGCCGTCGAAGTCGCGATGATGCGCGGCGAAGTACTTTTGCAGATCGTCGTTCGTCAACAAGTCGCGCGAATAGCGATTCCAACAGATCTCCCAATAGCGCACCTTTTCGAGATCGACCTCGGTCAAGTAGCTTTGCCGCAGATACTCCTCGCGCGAGACGCCGCGGCGGGCCAAGTTCTTCGTGAAGTTTTCTTCCGCCGTCTTCAGGTCTTCCGGCGTCGGCTTCAAATTCTTGAGCCGCATCTCGGCGGCGACCAATTCCCGCGCGATCACTTGCTCCAACCCCTGGGCCAGCAAGAGGGGCATCGCATTGGCCGGCACCTCTCGCCCTTGCAGGAGGCTGCTGAGCTGCTGCTTCACCTCGCGGAACGGAATCGGCGCCCCGTTGACGCGCGCCACCACCGCGTCGTCGGCCGGCAACCGGTCGGCGGCCGGCGCTTGTGCATCGCGCAACACCTGCCCGGCGCAGCGTGTTGCCCCAACCGGCGATATCGCCACGACCCCGCACAACAGCAGCGCGGAGAACGGCGCAACTAGGCGACGAAGCGACACGGCGCGGGTCCTTAATTGCTGGAGACTACGGCAGCGGCAAGTCGCGAAACGCGAATTCGATCGGCAATACCACGATATCGGCCGGCGTCCCATAAACCAAGGTCTGGCCCCGCCAATCTCCCTCGGGCGCGAAAATCAGGTTCAGAGTAAGCTCGTTTTGCGATTGTCGCAGCAATTCGATCGAGCCGGGCTCCGTGCGCACGCCGTCGGCGGACTCTAAATAGGCGGGATTCTTGTAGAACCAGGCCCGATGCGATTCCAGAGCGTTGGCGGCGTTGTCGTACTTAATGCGCACCGGAACCGCCACGGTGCCGTCGGAGGCGCGCACCCGTTCGAGCGTCACGCTCACGGCGCCGGCCCGTTCTTCGCGCGCATCGCCGCGGTCGAGCTCCGCGAACCGAAACGTGTGCAACTCGGCCGGCAGAAGTACGTCAATCTCCCCTTTGAGTTCGGCGAGCTTTTGCGCCTTCCGCTCCGGGGGCAAGTTGTAAGCGGCCGACATCTCGACGCGGCACGCCTTTCCCTGCGGCGGCAATTCGACGACCAACTCCGGATTGCGGGCTGCGAGCTTCATCCCGACATCGTCGACGGCCGAAAGCCGCGCGGCGCACACCGTGAAGAAGAGCGGCTTCAAGCGCGGCTCCCAGGCGGTGTCCCACACGATCTGCAATTCTCCCGGCGCGGCGCCCGACGCATCGCGCGAAGCGACCAGCCGCCGCGCCTCTAAGCGGAACGCGCCGGCGTAGACGACGGGCTTCTTCGCGCCTGCATCCAGGGGAAGGGCCGCCGTCGCTGCGACCAGCGCCAGACCGTCGTGCCCGGCGAAGTGATAAATCTCTAAGCCGGTCGCGGCGCACAACTCGTCGACCGCTTGCCAGAACGGCGCGTCGTCGAGTTGGAGCGTCACGCGCACATCGCCGGCCTGCTGACCAAACTGCCTACGGAAGTCGTGCAGCTTGTTCCCCGTTTGCTTCTCTAAGTCCTCAAGCACTTGCTGCAGCGCGGCGTCCTTCACGTCGAGCGTCACGCGCGAGCCGGCCCGATTCGACGCCGCCTGTTCGCGATAGATGGTCGCACGCACGCGATTGACGCGTAGCGCCACCTCGGCCGAAGCGCCGACCGGCAAGTTTGCCAGATGCGGCAACGCCGCGCGCCCCAGCTCCAGCAGACGGCGCTCGGCGTCGTCGCGCGCGGCCCGCTGCGGAGCGTCGAGCTCGCGCACTAGCGCGCGTATCTGGTCGGCCGTCGCATCCGCCGTACCTGCGGGGGGAGATTGAGCGACGAGTGCGACGGCGATCAGAAGTGGGCTCAGCATGACTTTGCGATTAGCGCGATTTCTTGGCGCGCTCGGTGAGCTTCGCCACGACCGCGCTAAACTCCTTACGGGCCGCCGCGAAGCCGGCGACCGTCTTCGAGCTGCCGCTGCGAACGTAGTCGAGCACGATCTTCTCGGAGTCGACAAACTCGTCGGCAATGTCGAGCATGGCCGGTACGATGTCGACCGGAATCCGCGTCACGCCGTTGGTATCGCCGTGCAGCAGGTCCCCTTGGTGAATCGTCATCCCGCCGACGCGTACCGGCAAGCCGAGGTGCAGCATGTGGCAATAGCCATGCGCGCAGATGGTGCCGTTGGTAAACACCGGATACTTGATGGCTCGAACTTGGTCGATGTCGCGACCGGCGCCCGACGTGATCAGGCCCGTGGAGCCGTAGCCCTTATAAGTGGAGCACATCACTTCGCCGAACGTGGCGGCGACGGCCGGATCGTCGAGATCTTGAAACACCACCACGGCCGGCCCGGGCAGCGCTTCGAACTGCGTAAGCTGTTTGTCGAGCGAGCCGTAGGCATCACCGCCGACCGGAGGCTGGTCGCTGCGGAACCCCGCCGTGCATGCATAACCGACCATCGGCGGCAGCTCGGGGAAGTTGCACTTAATCCGACCGTCCATGTAGCCGCGGTTGCGCGGCAAAACATCGAACAGTTCGATCATGTTGCAGATCGTAGGAGTGTCGTACTTAGCGAGCTGATCCAGATGCGCTTGCGTCAGAGCCATGATGCGTGTCGGGCTTTCTTAGTGTGGAAAACAAAAATTGCGTGGTGAGTTGAAGGGTAGTAATACCCCTCACCCCCGGCCCCTCTCCCGCAAGGGGCGAGGGGAGAAATACGATGATTGTGACGGTCAAACTACCAGCATGGTGTGTGGAGTCAAGGAACACGCGCCCGCACGGCGCGGCTCCTGCGCGCGATTGTATGGAATGTAACCTTTGGCGCGGCGCTGTATTCACTTCGCATCGTTACTTGTTGCCGTTTTTCACCATGTTGCCGAAACGCGTGCTAAGTTTCCTTGAGAGTATTCTGCGCGGTCGGAACGGTCCGATAGGAAGTTCGCGCAGTGGAGGAGGGGCCGAATGGATGCGTGCCGAGATTAAGCCCGTAGCGTCGGGCACCGGCAACGATGGACGTGTCGCGGACAATTCGACGGAGCTTGCTGCAAAAGACCGGTCTCGGTCTTGGTGCGGCGCTCTTGATCGGCTTCGTCGCCACGGCGGCCGGTTGCTCGCACCTGCCGAAGATCGATCCCTCCGGCCAGCGCGTCTTTACGTACGATACGCCGTACGAACAACGTCCGGGCCCCGTCAGCAAGCATCATCCGGAACGGACCGGCGTGATGGTGTCGCCGGCGAAGATCATCGCTCCGGTCGGTAGCGAAGTGATCGTGCAGGCCGCGGTCTGCGGACCGGACAAAACGTTGATGGCCGGCGAAAAAGTCGAATGGTCGATCGCGCCGAGTTCGGTCGGCTACTTCGTGCAGGCCGGCGAGACCGGGCCGCACGATTGGATGCACCACATCGGTTATACGACGAAAAAGATCGATAACTCGTTCGCCGTAAGCGCGACGTCGTCGAAGTTCATCATGCTCAACCGCGGTACGCCGAACAACGGCGACGACGTGCCGATCATGCGCGGCCAAGCGTGGGTGACCATGTCGTCGCCGGTCGAAGGAACGTCGTTCGTCTCGGCCGTGGCGCCGACGGTGCGCTCGTGGGATTCGCGCAAGCAGACCGCCACGGTGTATTGGGTCGACTGCCAATGGACCTTTCCGCCTCCGGCGATCAATCCTGCCGGCACGCGGCATGTGTTTACGACGTTGCTTGTGAAGCATTCGAACAAATGCCCGCTCGCCGGCTACCGCGTGCGCTACGAAATCGCCGGCGGACCCGCGGCCGGCTTCGCGCCGAGCGGTTCGCAGGTTGTGGAAGTCACCAGCAATGCGCTCGGCCAAGCTCCGGTGGAAATCTTCCAACAGACGCCCGCGGCCGGCACCAATCAAATCAATATCCAAGTGATCCGCCCGGCCGATTGGCCCAACGGCGACGGCACGCAACTCGTCGTCGGCAGCGGCAGCACGCAGAAGACGTGGACCACGTCGACGACCGGCTTGAATATCGATAAGAGCGGACCGAAGGAAGTGGCGGTCGGCGGCACGATTACCTATCGCATCGACGTCCGCAACCCGAGCGATCTGACGGCTCGCGGCGTGACGGTGACCGACGCCGTGCCGGCCGGCCTGACGCTACTCGGCAGCAACCCGCCCGCCACGGCCGGCCCGACCTCGCTCAGTTGGGCGCTCGGCGACTTACCGGCAGGGCAGGCGCGCACGATCGAGCTCAGCTTCCGCGCCATGCAGCCGGGCATCATTAATAACTGTGCGACGGTGCAATCGGCCGACGGCGCTCAAGCACAAGACTGTGCCGCGACGACGGTCACCAATCCCTCGATCGAAATCACGATGGTCGGTCCGCCGCAAGCCGCGGTAGGGGAAGACGTGACGTTCATCACCACGGTGACGAACCGCGGCAGCACGACGGCCAACGGCTTGGTGTTGGTCGATCGCTTCGATCAAGGCTTGAAGCACGAGTTTGCGGCAAGTCCGATTGAGAATCGCGAACTCGGCAGCTTGCAGCCCGGCGAGTCGCGCAAGGTGAACGTACGGCTCCGCGTCGTCCAAGAAGGTCGCTGGTGCAACAACATGGAGCTCTCGGGCGACGCCGGCATCCGCGGTTCGGCCCAAGCGTGCCTCACGGCCATCGCCGGCGCATTGCCTGCGGTACCGCCGATCGTCACACCCCCTCCGTCGACGCCGTCGACCACAAACGCGGCACCGATACTGTTGATTCGCAAAACTGCCGCCAAGGCGCAAGCCGGCGTCGGCGACACGGTGCTCTTCAACATCGAGATCGAGAACCGCGGGCAGGTTGCCGCCACCAACGTGCGACTCTCGGACAACTACGATATCAGCCTCACACCGACGCAAGCCACGAACGGTTGGCAGGCCGCGGGGAACGATCTCTACTGGACCTTGTCGTCGCTCTCGCCGGGACAAGTGCTCGGCTACCAGATCGAATGCCGTTGCCAAGCTCCCGCCGCCCGAGCCTGCAACCGTGCGACGATCACCTGCCGCGAAGGGGTGCGGGCCGACACCGAAGCCTGCCTCGCCATCGCCGGACAACAGAACACGCTGACGATCGACGTGCGCGATCTCACCGATCCGGCGCCGGTCGGCAATGAAGTCATCTATGAAGTGACGGTGCGGAACTTAGCCAACGTTTCCGACCGCAACGTGGCAGTGACCGTCGCCCTGCCGACGCAAATGACTCCCGGCAGCGGCCACACCGGCCCGACGCAATTTAGCGTCGACAACCGTACGATTCGCTTCAATCCCCTGGCGGAGCTACGCCCCGGCGAAGCCCAAACTTATCGCGTCGTCGGCATTGCGCGCGAACGGGGCAGCGCCGTGGCGACGGCTACCGCAGTGAGCCAAGCGCAACAAAGCCAAATCATGGCGACCACGTCGACCAACGTGTTTTAACGTCGCGCGATCTAAAAACGACACGACCCCGGCGCATGGGCCGAGGTCGCATCGCTTCAGGGTGGCTGGGGCAGAACTAAGTAATGCCCCAGTTGATTGGACAAACGCATCCGGGGCATCGCTCACGCTCTGCTCCAGGCACCCGACGTCTCCTCAGGTACGCGCGCTAGTTGCCCGCCGCCGTCTTCTCGGCTTTTGGTTCCGCGGCGGCTTTCTTGGCCGCAGGCTTGCGTCCGGCGGCGGCCTTCGCGGCGGCTTCCGCTTTTAGTTCTTTGATCTTCGCCAATTGGTCGGCCGTGAGCACGGCTTCGATCGCCTTATCGCGCTCGGCCTGCAGTTCCTTGATCTTCGCTGCCAGCGGCTCAATCTCGGCGGCGAACTTCTCTTGCACTTCGTAGATTTTTGCTTTCTGGTCAGGCGCCACTACCTTGCCGTAATAGAACGGCAGCGGCCCGCGGCGATCGGCGTCCTTCTTCGCTCCCTCGGCCGCCGCTTCTTTGGCGGCCGGCTTGGCTTCGGCCTTCGCTTCGGTTTTCTCGGCAACTTTCTCTTCGGCGGCCCGTAGCATCGGCGTCCCTGCCAAGGTCAGAGCAGGCAGCAGCAACGCGGCCGTCCATCGCAAGCATGCAAATCGCACGTTCATCGAGCTCTCCTTGGAATCAAATTTGTGGTGGCGTTCGTCTCCTCGCAGAGAGGGGGCGCAAAACCGCCCGCCCCTCGCGCGGGGTGAATTCTAATTTCTGCTTCGCGCGGTTCCAGACTGCGGGGGGAAATTTTTCAAAACCTCACAATCGTTGGAATCGCGGAGGCGTAGAAGCCCCCCGTTTCCATCCCCCGAGGCACCGCGAAAGCCCTGAGAACCATTCAGTCGGCGCGCTATACGCGAATACTTTCGACCGCCAACTCCGGCAACCGCACGACGGCCAGCGTGTGCGGCGTGGCGCGATAGAGCGCGCCGGGATTGAGCACCAAGGTCTTGCCCCGCTGCTGCTGCTTGGCAACGTGCGTATGGCCGTAGCAAACGAGATCGAACGTGCCCGACGTCACGACCTCTTCGAACTTCCGGCCGTCATCGCCGTGCAGCAGCGCGATGCGCACGCCGGCCAACTCCAATTCGCCGTAGCGCTCGTGAAACGTTTGACCGGCGTCGGCCACGGCGCGGCGGATCGTGGCCGCATCGTCGACATTGCCCAACACGAAATGGGTCGGCCAAGGCTTGAAGAGCCGCACCACGTCGGCCGAACCGACGTCGCCGCAATGGAGCACCGCATCCACCTCGAGCGACGCCAGCATCCGCACGGCATCGAGCGTGTAGTCGGTCTGACCGTGCGTATCACTCACAACTCCGAGCAACATCCGTCCATCTCACCATTCTACCATGGGGCCATCGCGCGACAGGCTCTGAGAACGCGCCACGTCGACCACGACAGACTATCGAAACGTAGGGCTACTCAACAAGCGCCTCGGCGAACAATCCGAGAACCTGCCGTTCGATCTCGGCCAACGTCGCCGTTAGTTCTTCGCGCGCGGCGCCGGTCGCAAAGATCGTCACGAGCGGTTGGTCCGGCGCGATCATGGTGCCGGCTTGGGGAATGTCGGCCACCGTGCGCCGGTCGACGCCGTGCGGAATTTGGAATAACGATTCCGTGAGCTTCTCCGGCACGCGGCCGTGTAACGCGCCGGAGTAGAGAACCTTGCGCGCCCGTAGCGGCGCAGAGGGCGCCGGCGGCGTCAGATTCGGCAACGCCCCGGTGCGGCAGGCGGCGACATGCCGGGCGATGAGCGTCGGCGCGCCGGGCGATTCCCACAGGTCCATGCTTGCCGTCGAGCGCGGATTCACTTCCAGCAAATACCAACGGCCGGCAGGATCGCGAATGAGATCGACGCCGAACAAGCCCCGCAGCGCAAACTCGCCGACCAGCCGCGCGCCGAGTTCCACCAGTAGTCTGCGATCGTCCGCGTCGATCGGCATCGTAAGCGAACCACCGTAGCGAAACGGGGCCGAACCATCGGCCGCAGGGGCGGCGAGTTGTTCGGCCACGCCGAGGAAGCAGGCCTCGCGGCCGTTGCCCAGATACGTCGCTCCGTAAGCAGTGCCCACGATGAACTCTTGCAGGTAGCGACCTCGGGCCGGTGACACGCCCGTCGACGCCGGGCACACGCCGAGCCCGCCGGAAGAGCGACGCTGCTTGACCAGCCATCGGCCCCCGTCCGCCGCCGGCGCCACGGGTGCCGACGCTCCCGCGCGGATCGTCGGCAATGCAATCCCCAAGGCGGCCCCCTCCAGGAAGGCCCCCAATTGTCGGAGGTCCCGCACCCGGCAAATCACGTCGGCATCGTTGCCGAGGAGCGGTCGCTGCGTCGCCAAGCGGCCTACCACGCGCGGGTGGTTTTCCAGCCCGCCGGTGTAGAGCCAAGTGCCGGGCGGAAAGTCGCAGGCCAGTCGGAGAGCATCTGTAGGAAAGCGGACGCTCCGGCGCACGGTTCGAGCCGTGCGGCAAAGGTCGGCGTCGCCGAAGAGGTCGATTGCCCCGACCTCGAAGCCTGCGGCGGCCGCCGACTCGGCCACGGCTCGGACGCTCGCACCGATCAGCAGTAGCGGCTCTGGCGGCATCGTGCGACTTTCATGATCGCTGATATTTAGCCCGCCGTCGGCGACGGCGGGCGCCCCCGGTCGCCGACCGGGGGCCAAATAAAAAAACCGCCGCGAAGGATTGGCCCTTCGCGGCGGTCGTGAGTTTAACCGAATTCTCGGTCACCGATTCACTCGCACAAGCCTCGGCTTGCGCAAGCGATATTTAGCGCAAGAACTGCAGGCACCAGTAGATGCGGCCCGACGGCGTGGTGTACGCCGCGGCACCGATCCGATTCCAGCCGCCCAAGATATTGGCGCGGTGACCGGACGAGTTCATCCAAGTGTTCATCACGGCCGTGCAGCTGTTTTGGCCCATGGCGATGTTTTCGCCGACCGGCTTCCACGTGTGTTGCATGACGCGATTCGAGGCCATCCAGTTGGCGTGTTCGCGAGCGGATTCGACGAGCGAAGGATCGATGACGAGCGGTTGCATGCCGCGTCGCGTACGTTCCTGGTTCGCCATTTCCAGCACAGTTTGTTCCGTCTCGGTCAGTTGGAACTCGGCCTGTTCCTCAGGCTTTTGCTCCGCTTGGGCTTCTTCCGCACGCAAATCTTTCGCGGCGATTGCCGTCAACCCGACGACCAAGAACAACATGAGCTGCTTCAACATTTCCACCTCCGTAAGCTGTCTCTCCACAACTACGAGCGGTTGGTTGTCGAACAACCGGACCGACTCGCGACCGGTCATACCGTGACCGATGGTCCGTTAGATTGATCTACGGCAGATCATGCTGCAAGGGGGCGGGCAGGGGGGGCAAACTTTAACGCGCCAAAGTGGGGGTGGCGGCTTGTATTCGTCAGCTGTTTTGGTAGGTTTTCGTTCGCAAATTCTTGCGCGACGGTACCATTGCGCTCGCAGCGAAAGCTTCGCGGACGCAAACGAACTCACGGCGCACCCACCTCAACGAATAGACGCGGAGAAGTACGCATTATGTCGATGTACATCGGCGAAGCCCTGGCCGGCGAAGGTAACGAGATTGCCCACATTGATCTGCTCATCGGCGACAAGCAAGGTCCGGTCGGCTCGGCTTTTGCCAACGCCTTGGCTCGCCAAAGCGAAGGCCATTCGAACTTGTTGGCCGTGCTCACGCCGAACGTGGCCGTGAAGCCTGCCACCGTGATGATCACGAAGGTCACGATCAAGGGCGCCAAGCAAGCCGTGCAGATGTTCGGCCCCGCTCAAGCCGCGGTCGCCAAGGCCGTCGCCGACGCCGTTGCGGAAAACATCATTCCGAAGTCGAAGGCCGAAGAACTCGTCATCGTTTGCGGCGTGTTCATCCACTGGCAAGCCGCCGACGACAAGAAGATCTACGACTACAACTACGAAGCCACGAAGCAAGCCATCAAGAACGCGATGGAAGGCAAGCCGTCGGCCGACGAAATGATCGCCCAGAAGGATAAGGTCAAGCACCCCTTCCAAGGCTTCTAAGCCGCGGGTTGCATCAGGAACCAAAACACCAACAAGCTCGTCGGGCCCACCCCGGCGAGCTTGTTGCGTTTGCCGAAGAGATAGGAGACAAGAGCCCGAAGGGCGTCTCCCGTCTCCAAGTCTCAAGTCTCCAAGTCTCCCCCCTAGCGCCTAGCCTCTAGCGCCTATTCCTATGTCGAAGCCCCTGATCCTCGTGCAGCTCGATACCGATTCGCAACCAAGCGTCTTCGACGGCGTCGTGGCCGTTGATGCGGGCGTGCAGCACCTCTTCCGCCACTCGGGAATCACGGCCGAAAACGTCCGCGATCGGGTTCACGGCGCCATCTTCACCCGCGGCGTCGACGACCTACACCACACGGCCCTCTTCATCGGCGGCTCTGACGTCGCCGCGGGGGAGGCGGTACTCAAGGCGGTGAAGAAGTCGTTCTTCGGACCGATGCGGGTCTCCGTGATGCTCGATTCCAACGGCGCCAACACCACGGCGGCCGCCGCCGTCTTGGCGGCAAGCAAACACTTGGACCTGGCCGCGACCACGGCCTTGGTGCTCGGCGCGACCGGCCCCGTCGGTAGACGTGCCGTACGATTGCTCGCGCGCGAAGGAGCAACCGTACGCGTCGCCTCGCGCGATGCGAAGCGGGCCGAACAAGTTTGTGCAGAGATTCGCGCCGCCGTGCCGGAGGCGAAACTCTCGGCGCACGGGGCCGCCGACGTCGCCCAAGCCGCCGCGGCGCTCGCCGGATGCCAACTCGTCATCGCCGCCGGCGCGGCAGGCGTGGAACTACTCACGGCCGACGCCCTGCAACAAACGCCCGGTCTTCAGGTGGCCATCGACTTAAACGCCGTGCCGCCGGCCGGCATCGGCGGCATCGAAGCGTTTGACAAAGCGGTCGACCACGGCGGCGTCGCCTGCTACGGACCGCTCGGCGTCGGCGGCACGAAAATGAAGATCCACAAGGCCGGCTTACGTCAACTCTTCGAACGCCGTGACGCGGTGCTCGACGCGGAAGAGCTCTACGCCATCGGCAAGGACCTCGCATAGAGCTCGTGGGAGCGCCTTCATACTTACCGCCTTACCTCGTCGGACCACGCGGATGCGGCTGCCGTGACTAAAATTGCCATCCTCATCGCCGTCGAGAACTATTCGAGCCCCGGAATCGAACAGGTTCGGTACGCGAGGAACGACGCCGAAGCTCTATCCGAGGCGTTGGCTTTACATGGTTTCGACAAAGCCGATCAGACCCTACTGATAGACGGCGACGCAACGAAGGGGGCCGTCGAGTCCAAGGTCAGGCGCGCCATCGCGCGCTTGCGCAGCGACGACGTTTGCTACTTCTACTATGCCGGGCATGCATTCTCGAAAGCAGGACGGAATTTCCTCACCTGCCATGACACCCAAGAATTCGACTGGGAGGGGACAAGCATTGCGCTCGCGGCGCTCTTCAAGGAATTGCAAGATTCCGAGTGCAAACACATCGCTCTGTTTCTCGACTGCGGCGCGAGCGGCATGCGAGCGACGCCCGGTATGCGAGGAATCTACGACAACTTACAAGCGAGCGAGCTGGAGGGGTTTCTCCAACACACCGAGCACTGCGTTTGCTTCGCCGCCTGCCAGTCGGATGAAACCTCGTACCCGACAAACCACCACAAGCACGGCGTCTGGACATACCACCTCATCGAAGCGCTCAAAGGAAATGCTCCCTCGGCGCTCCGAAAAAACCTGCTGCTCTCATCGTCGCTACAGAACTATTTAGGATCCGAGGTGGCCCGATCGCTGAGCATTGAGCACACCAAGCCGATCCGACAAACGCCTTGGATGTCCGGCGGAACAAGCGGCGATTTCCTGGTTGCGGATTTGCGACCCATTCTTGCCGCGAGGAAGAAAGCGGACGCCCCGGGAAATGAATTGGTTAACAAGGTTTCTTTTACCGCGAATGAATCCTCGCGCGTCAAAAGCTTGTCCGGCTGGAACTCTTCGTACCGTCTTCCCGATCGCGCCAACGACACCGCGCAGAGTTTTATTGCGGGTCTTTCCGTCACGGAGATCAAAGACGACCTCGACTCGGTTTACCAGTCGCTCAAGAATTCGTTTCACTTCACGCGGCGCGAAATCTCGGCTTCCGAGCCTTTGGACGGCTCAGGCACGATCGTTACTCCGTACTTCAACTATTCCGTAAGCGTGACGCTGAACCCTAACAGCCTCTCGGAGGTGATTTGGACACGAACGGTCGACGCCATCAAGCAGCCCGACCAGATCCTCTCTGACGCCTTTGGCGAAGTATTCGACAACGTCTTCGACACGCTGGAGTTTTCTCTCCCCGCCGAGGTTGAAGTAGCAGATCTGATCGACGCCGTGGAAGCCGCCAAGAATCCCCATTTGAAGGTTACGTACGACCGAGACTGCACGTATTGCGATCTCGAAATCGCCGGTTCCGCGGAGGCCGTGAGAATGACGGCCGACACCTTATCGATCGTTCACAGTCGGCGAAGGAAAACCAAAGCTCTGATCGAGTCGTTCAACACGATTAAGAAGTTGGTCCTCGCGCACGACGTTCCCCTGATTTCCTTCGCTCGGCCCGCGAAGTAAGTTCGCGACGCACGGCACTCCGTCGTCCGTGCGACTCTCTGTCGTCCGTGCGACACCATTCGTTTCGCGCATTGCGGCGGCCGAGGAAGTCGCGCGCAAAAAAGAAAGCGGCGACGTGCCTGATGCACGTCGCCGCTTCTTATACTGCCGGATTTTTTTACCGTGAGACGAATCGCAGCCTACGAAATGCCCCCGGTCTCGTTTCGTACTATTCGCGCGGGCGAACCGCGCCGGTCAGGCCGCTGTAATCTTGGCGATCTTCCGGGTGCCAGAGCGGCAAACCCAGGGCGATGCGCCGGGCCAAGGCTTCGAGTTTCTCGTTGGATCCGGCCGGTGCGTCCGTGGGGACGAAATCGTCCGTGACCCGGGGGGAATAATCTTCGTCGTGTCCAAATTGAAGAATCGCGTCAAATACATTTCCCATCGCTGCTCGTCTTACCCTCCGGAAAAAATCCGCCCCGCGTCGGAGCCCGTCACCGTCGACGGCCGGAGAATCGGCAAAAGGCCGTTCACCAACCGTCCGGGAAGCTCCCGTCCGCGATACTTAAGAAACCAGAGCCGGACCGAAACATAACAATGTCTCGATACGAATACGGCTCAACCTCTCTCGACCGCCGCCTTGGGGTACGTAGCTCAGGCTAACTGAGTTCGCCGAGCTCTCGTACTGGGCGGGTAGGACAGCGGTCACTTAAAGCGATTGATTATTCTCGACTCTTCACCGATGTCAAATTTTTTTCGAGGCGATTTGATAGAATCCCATTTGACACCGCTAACAGGCGGGGGAAACGTTTCCGTCGTTAAACGTTTCGCATAACATGACTTACTGCAAATCCAACCCGAAAATCGCCGCCGCGGCTTAGGGTGAAAATTACAGAACATTTACGAGTCGGAGAACGTCGCCATGTGGGTCCATAAGGAGTTTCGCCTGCCGGCATTCCGACGCGGATTTCATCTCGTCACCCGACACGTTTGCGATGCGCTGCCTGAGCTGAAAAATGTCCGGGTCGGGCTCCTGCACGTCTTCATCCGGCACACGTCGGCCTCGATTTCGATTAACGAGAACGCCGATCCTGACGTTCCGGCCGATCTGGAACGAGCCGTCAACGCCGTCGCCCCGGAGAGTTTCCCCTACGTCCACACCATCGAAGGCCCCGACGACATGCCGGCGCACGTAAAGTCGGTTCTTATCGGCAGTTCGATCAGCATCCCGGTGCACGACGGCAAGCTCTGCCTCGGGACTTGGCAGGGGATTTACCTCGGTGAACACCGCAACCACGCCGAGGGCCGGAGCCTCGTCCTGACGCTGCAGGGAGAGTAGGGGGCGAGTAGCGAGTGGCGAGATCGATTCCACCGGCGGCTGCCGGCATGCAAGCACGGCTTCGTGACTCTTAACAGCCCCTTCACATTCGGAACTGTTTCTCCAAAGTTCCCAACCGGCACGACCGATAAATCCCCCGTGCCGGAGTCTGCAGCTTCGCAACGAATCTGCGGGACAACTCCGACGTAGGACGTAGCAGCGCCCCCGCGCAGCGACGCCCTGTCCGAGCGTTATCCCCCCGTTTCGACTCGCGATCTTGGCCTGCGGTCCCTCCACCGCAGTCGACATGATGTATTTGCCGGCACCCATTCGTCGCCGTACTGCGCGCCCGTCGTCCGCCTTACCGGCGGCGACGCGAACACCCGCTGCGCATCGCGATTCGAATTCCTCTCTTCGCACGACTTTGCTCGTCGCGCGGTCGAACGACGCTCTCGTCGTTCGCGCCCCCAGCCCTGCGACGAACTCCGTACACGGCATTGGTTCTCCGGCCGCGAATACTCCGTACTCGGTACTGAGTGCTCAGTACCTCACACCAGCTACCACGCACTAAGCAATAAGTACCAAACAACAAATACCAAGCACCACGCACCCACTACGAATAACGATCGCAGCGACGACGTGACGGCCCTTGCGCACGGCGGCGATGGGAGCGACGCGCACCACGGCTACGAGCCGCGCGGTGTTCGTCGACGAACCATCGTGGCGCCGGCCGTCCCGACTCCTCGCTCCCCGACCGCACGAATCCATGACCATCCCCATTTCCAGGCTTCGCCGCGCCGCATCGCTATTGCTGTTGGGAATCTATCCCGGCTGCTCCGGCCTGCCGTTCCCGTTGCCGACGACGGCCGCGACGAACCAACGCGCTCCCCAAGCCGAGCGTCATTCGAAGGCGCAGCGATCGCCTACGGCGAACGCGACGTCTGCCCCGTCGGATTCCGCCTCCGCCGCCGACGCTTGTATGGCGACGGCGCGCGAAATGGAAGCGCACGCCGATCACTTGGCGGCCGTCGAGCAATATGAACGCGCCCGCAGTTTAGATCCCGATCGTCGCGATATCAGCCCGCATTTAGCGGTGCTTTACGATCAACTCGGCGATCAGAAACGGGCCGCGAAGGAATACGCCGTCGCGCTGAAAGAAAACGCGCAGAACGCCGAACTTTGGAACGACTACGCCTACTTTCAATTCCAGTGCGGCGAAATCGACGACGCCGAATCGTCGGCGCGCAAGGCGATTGAGCTCGATCCCCGGCATAAGCGATCGTGGGTCCATCTCGGCGTCATTCTGGCCGAACAACAGCGGTACGACGAGGCGTACGACGCCTTCGCGCACGCGGTAAATCCGGCCGCGGCACACAATAATTTGGGAATCATTCTCGCGCGGCAAGGGCGTACCGACGATGCGCGCCGTGAGCTCGCGGAAGCGCAGCGACTCGATCCGACGTTGCGACAACCGCCGCAAACTCTGCAGCAACTCTCCGAAGAATTCGTGCGCGTCACGCATGAGGAAGCGATGCGGCAGGGGGAGCCGCCGCCAAAGTTACCCGCCACCAAAGACGCTTCGCACAAAGACGCGAGCGCCGCTGCGCCAACATCGCAGGCGCCGCGCACCGCCGCACAAAATTCCGCGCCGATTTATGTGAACGATTCCGCGGCGGAAGACGATCTCCATGTTCACGCTGCGACAAGAAGTCCGACTCGTGACGCGAGTCGAGGTCTGCGTCGCTAACAAATCACGCGAGCCGGGGGGCACGCGGCGGGGCGGTGTCGGGGGACACCGCCCCGTTTTTTTTATTTACGACCGTGCGGACGAATGCGAGTCGGCGGTCGTTGAAGAGTCTCTCGCGGCGAGCGGCGGAGTTTATCTCCGCCGACTGGGAACGCCAAAGAAGACGGCGGGGATAAACCCCGCCGCTCGCGAAGAAAACCGGCACTGAAGTACTAGCCGGCCAGTCGCGTGATCTGCGAGGCGTCGAGGGCGGGAACTTCGGCTTCGCGATAGCGGTACTGCATCACGTACGCGTCTTCGGTCGTGTCGTCGTAGAAATCGCGCAACACGCTCACGGCCCGAAACCCTTGGGCACGGAAGAACAGCTGAGCGGCGAGATTCGTCTCGCGCACTTCGAGCAGGATGCGGCTGCGGCGTTGCGGCGAGAGCTTGCCGACGAGCTTGGAAATCATCTTCGAGCCGACCCCTTGGCGTCGGCCGGTCGCGTCGACGGCGAAGTTCAGAACGTGCAGCCGGTTCTTGTGGAGCTCGTAGATCATGTAGCCGACGATTTCGTCGTTCAGCTCCGCGACCATGCCGATGCAGTTGCGTTGCCGCAGGCAGCGAATGAACTCTTCTTCCGACCAAGGGAACTCAAACGATTCCGCTTCGATCGCGAGCACTTCTTGCATATCGCGACGAATCATCCACCGGACGTGGAAACCGACGTTTTGATAGGGCGCGCTCATTCCGGGCTCCTTCCCTCGCGGCACGTCCTTAGCGCCGCGTCGCATCGACACGGCCGCACGGACGCGGTATTCCGACTCGCTTCCGCGACGCCGATCCTCGACGTCGAAACGAGCGGGCGAAAGGTACCCCAAGGGTCGCGGCGCGCCAAGATCGATCGGCCCTCGCCATGCCGGCATCGCCGGGACGCCGGCCGGAAAAGCACGCGAAACTCTATGATTTTCGCAGGGCGCTGAGCTTCGGACTCACGTTCAAGAGCCGCTCGCGCACGTGTCGCAGGCTCGGATGAAGTCGACAACCGACGACCACGGCCAAGATGATCCAGCCGACGATCGTGGGCCGTAGGAACAGCAGCCACGCGGTGCCGACGACGACCGCGGCCAATTGCGGCCAGCGGAGGAACCCGTCGACGCGCGCGAAGGCCCAACAAGCGAGCGCCGCCGACACGCAGAGGGCGGGCAGGTAGTAGACGCGCCAATCGCGATGGATCTCGCGCGGCGCAACACGGAGCCGGAGTTCGGCAAGTTCTTCGTCGGCGGCCAGATAGACGGCGTCGCAAGCGTCGGCCGGGCCGCTGCGCCAGAGCGTCGTGAGGTCGACGCCGGCCGGCGGCGCCAACGTCGCCGCGGGAAGTTTCGCGGCGGCCGATTGCAGGTCGGACGCCGCCAAGAACTCTCGGGCCGCGCGCCCTTCCGCCGTGTCGCCGAGCGCGGCCGTGTCGATGCGCAAGTCGCGCACCGTTTCCAAGCGGCTTTGCACGAGCGGCGCCGCCCACTCGGCCGCGGCGCGCGAACCGTCGCCCGCCAGATCGGCGAGCACGGCGTCGAGGGCCGTCAGGCGAATCTGTCGCGAGCGCAAAGTACCGACGAGGTTGCCGTCGGTCGGCAGATGTCGCGGGCCGCTCCGCTGCGACAACACCGCGGCCAACGAACGTTCGGCGCGCACCCCTTCCCAGCGCGGCACCGCGAACGTTTCGGTATGCGTTTCCCCCGAAGCATACCCGCGCGACGGCAAGCGATAGAGCACGTCGATGTCGTGCGGCATCTGCTCGGAAGCGAACGGCACCGTCCACACGCCCGCCGCGGCAGACTCGGCATGCACGACCGCTCCGGCCGTCGTGACGAGCAACAACTCCGCATCGGCCGGCAGGAGCAATACGCCCGCGCTCGTCGACGCAGGCTCCATCAAGAACGAACTCAAGCCGACCAGCGCGCCGTCGCTGCCGGGCAACAAGCGATGTTCGGCCAAACGCACATACGGCCGGCCGCCGCCGCGCGCCGAACGCAACACGGCCTGCGGGTCAGGGCCGACGACGCGATATGCGTCCCATTCTTCTTCGGCGACCCCCTTGCTCGCGACCTTCGCCGAGCGCGTGGGCGCCAGTTGCGAGGTCTCCCAACGAATCGGCGTGAGCCCGCTATGGCGCGGCAAGCGGAGCAAATGCACGACCGACGGCACGCGCAACATTCGCGCGACCGGCAAAGGTTCGTCGCGCCGGGCTTCGGTGAGTCCGGCCTGTAGTAATACTTCGAACTTCCCCGCGATCGCCTGCCGCGGCCGGAGCACGAGCCGGCGTTGAGCATTGCCGGAGCCCGCCACCACCTCATACGGCATAGAAGGCGACAAGGCCAGCGGCGTCGCAATTTGCGGCGGCAGTTCGAGCGTCAGTTCGTCAAGCAGCCCGCTCTTCACATCGACGCCGATCCGCAATTCATATTGCCACGCCTTCCCCTCCGGCAAATACGTGGAAACCAGCTGCGCCGAGGCGGCTTGCGGATTCGGCGACACCTTGAGCTTCGCCGCCGGCGACGAGCCCGACACTTGCAGCACGTCGATCACGCGCGCCCCGGCAACTCCGGAATCGGCCGTGTCGACGCCCACGCTCTTCAGGTGCGTCGCTCCCTCGATACTCGCCAGCACCTCGGGCAAGCGTGCGATGCGCACCGTGCGTTCGTCCGTGCGCGGCCCGAGCAGCCGCAACTGCGGCAAAGCCGTCTCTCCGCCGATCGCCAAGGGCGCAGCCCCGTCGTCGCCATTGCCGGCCTTCGGCTTCTTATCCGTCGCCGAGCCCGCCAGCGGGAGCTTGCCGCGCAAAGTCAGGCGATGTTTCTCGCCGATCGGCGTACGGAGAAACACCATGACTTTCCCCTGATCGTCGCGCGACCAGCGACCTACGCGTCCGCCGGAATCGTCGCCGACCTCGGCCACGTCGACCGAATCGATCGTCATCTCCGGCGGCGTTTGCAGCTCATGGTGATAGAGCAACCCCTCGGCCACGTCGACTTCCGCTTCCAGCACTAGATCCAACTTCCGCGCGCCGCACACCACGACCTCGGTCTGCCGCGCGTCGAACACGGCGCGCTTCGGACGCGCCGAAAGCGTCCAAGTGTTGGTCGTCGCCGTCAGCGTGTAGGCCGCTTGCGGCAGCAACGTATCACGCCCCCAGGCCTTCAAAAATTCCGGCACCGCCAGCGGCTTCACTCCCGTGCCGAGTTGCACGCTCGACTCGAGCAGCGGGTCGACGCTGTACGCGAAGAGTCGCAGGCCGGGCGTTTCCTCGGCCAAGCGAAGTTCCGGTCGCCGCATGTTCCCCACGCCCGCCCCGCCCGTGAGCAAGAAGCTCACCTCCACGGTCTCTTCCTTCACGATCGGTCGCGAAAGTTCCAAGCGAATGCGCTGTCCGACCACCGCTTGGTCGTTCGTCACCGGGGTTTGCTCGACGTCCGCAATCAACGAATCTTCGCCGCGCTTCGGCAACCACTGCAGGCGCGGATCGGCCGTCAGCAAGATTTCTTTCACGCCGGCGGCCGGCGGGCGTACGACGAGCCGGAGGTCGAGCACCATCGACCCCGGACGCACGCGCAACCATGTCAATCGATCGACGGAATAAGCCTGCGCCTCGACGTTCGACTGCGCCGACCACGAAAGCGCAAGCTTATCGGTCACGGCCAGCCGCACCTGCGCTTCATGCCGATCTTTCGACCAACGCAACGCCTCGGCGGCGCCGGCGACCGTCAGGTCGGCAAGCTCCGGAGGAGCGACGACCCGCAACTCCGCATCGGTGACGCGCGGCACCGCCAGCGAAAACGACGTCGCAGCTCCGGCCGCGGCAACCACCGCGGGACGCAACGTCAGTTCCAGTCGCGCGGCGCCCGCCTCGGCAACCTCGAGCAAGATCGATTGCCCGCCGGGGGTCGTTTCGACGTCGACCATCCGCCCGTCGATCATCGCCGTCAGCGTGCCCGAGCCGCCGGCCGGCAACCAAGGTCCCACCCCCAGCGGCACCGTCGCACGAGCCGGCCCTTGCATGGCAAACAATTCGAACGTCGCATGGAGTTCCGTGACGACGTAACGCGCTTGCTCCACATCGCGGCCGACCTGCGCCGTGTAGCGTGCACTCTGAATTAGCACCGGCGAGTCGGCGACGGCGTCCGGCCCCACGCGCCCCTGCAAGCTGCGCAACAGCCGCTCCGGCACCTGGTACCGATCGCCGCTCGGCTTCCCCTTCTCATCGACGGGAATGAACACCATCGCCGCGGGCTGCGACGCTCCCGCGTCCGCGGGCGGGGTCGCGGCCGGCGACTGTGCGCATGCAGTCGACGCCCAACAAGCCGCGGCCAACCAGATCGTCAAAGGTGCGGTCGGCGACGGGGCCGCGCGCGAAGGCCTCGAAGCGCTGCGCCGCTCCGATTCGTTCACCGTACCGACGCCCAAATGTTGCGAACGGATGCGCCCGCGCGGCGGCAAAATCACGCACACGGCGACTCCCGCCGCGAGGCCGAGCAGGAGCGATGCGGCGCCCGCCCCGATCCAGTCGGGCAACACGGCCGCCATGACGGCGAACGCGCACGCGACCAGCGGTAGCATCCCGCGCCGGGCCGTGAACAGAATGCGGGCCAGCACGAACCCGGCGGCCACGAACGCCAGCGCCAAGAGCGGCGGAATCTCGCGCCGAATGATCCACACGCCCCAGGTATCTCCTTCCAAGGGCACAACGTAGTCTTGCCCGAGCGGTTCGCCGGCAAACAGGCTCGGGCTCGTCGGCAACAGGCTCCAGGCGCCTGCCGGGGCCGACTTCCAATCACTCAATTCACACGGAGTCTCCGCTTCGCCGCGACTCGCGTGCAGGGCCTGCGGAGTGAAAACACGGAGCGTATCGTCGTCGTCGGTGTAGGCCGCGCCGCAGGTCGTCAGCACAAAACCACGACCGTCGACGGCCAACACCAAGCCCGCGGCTTCCAACGTTTGCTCGCCGATCGCCTTATCGTCGTCCGCCGGACGGATTCCCGTCGCGACGATCGATTCCGCCGCGACTCCCGCCGTGCGTAAGTTCTGCGCATCAAAACGTAACGACGTCGCGACGCCGGACGGTTGCCGCAAGAGCGCCGCCTGCCAAGCATCGGCCCACGTCAGCGGCAGTTGGGAGTCGGTCGCGGCATTATCTTGCCCGCGGCTACTATGCTCGCGTAAGACGGCGCCGAGCGCCGAATGGAGTCGTACCGCTTCCGCAACGTCGCGCGTGGCGCGCGGCAGTCGCAAACCGGTCGTTGCGACGCCGCCGCCGAGGCCCGAGGGAAGCGTCAGCGTCGCCGTCGCATCCGGCGAAACGAGCGGGCCGAACAACCGACGCAAACTCAGTCCCCCTTCATTGGTCCGCAACGACCGCAGCCCGGCGTCGGCCGGCACGTCGAACGACGTCGGCACCGCCACCTCGCGCACGGTTAACAGTACGGGAACTTCGAGCCGTACGACGGGAAGTTCCAGCATGCGGAGTCGACCTGCAGCTTCGTCGGTCGTCGTAAAGTCGACCTCGACGCGCATGAGCGCGCCGGCCGAATCGAGCTTAATTTCCGCCTCGCGACCATGAATGCCGGCGAGCGATACGCCGTTGACGCGCACGGCCGCGAGTTGCGCCGGCTCGTCGACCACGAGTCGGCAACGCTCGTTTTGCAAAGCCTGCATGTAGAGCGTCGCACGATGGACGAGTCGTCGGGCGGCGTCGTATTTCGAATCGTAGCGCAAGAGCCACACTAGCGCCGCGGGCGACGCATTCTCATTCCCGCGCACTTGTGCGACTTCGAGCGCCGCGAGTTCCGAAGTCGAAGCGAGCCCCGGCGTGTAACGGTACAGTCCGCGCAGGCCCGACTCTTCCGCATCGTCGGCGGCCGGCAGCGGAGTGAGCGTGCGATTGATCAAGCGTACCGGCATGGCGGCGTCGGCCGTCACGCGCACTTCGCCCGACTGCGGCGCGGCATCGACGACCGATGCCAGCGAGACGGGCGTTTGCGTCGTCAGCGGCGACTCCCGTCGCCCTTCCAATTCCACTTCCCCCGTCGGCGGTTTGCGAAACGTGATCTCCCAGATTTCTTCCGCCGCGACGCTCGGCAGGCCGGCGGCGGCCGCATCGGATGCCGCGAGTCGCACGGCGGAAATCTGTCCGCCGCGCCCGCCGCCGAGCGTCCACTGGAGCGGCGTCGTCTTCGCGGGGGCGATGCGCACGCGCACTTGCTCGAGCGGCATACCGACCGCGTTCCGCAAATGAATGCGGTACTCTTCTTGCAACTGCCAAACGGGCGGCGTGGGCGCGAGAGGCGCGATGGTCTCGGTCGGTACCTTCAAGCGCGCATCGACGGCCACGACGGCCGCGAAGTCGGCCAGCCCGCGCCGAACGTCGACTTCCCAGAAATCGGCGCCGGAAAGCAAATAGTCGGCGATGAAGCTGCCCAGCAATTCGCGCCGCACCGGATCGAGGCGCTCCGCGGAGACGACTGCTTTCGAATCGTCGCCGTCGCGCAGCTGCAGCCGCAAGCCTTCTTCGGCGCGCAGTCCGTACAGCGGTCGCGGATCGGCGGTGTTGCGAAACTCCACGAACCGCATTTGCTCGCGCGTGAGTCGGTCGCCGACGTTGTGATGTTTCAAACGTCCGACGATCGTGATCCGCAACGGGCGATCGGGCGCCAGCGGCTGCGCCAACCGGAGCGAGAGCGTTCGTCGTCGATCGGCGGCGTCGGAAAGCGACCAATCGGCCAGGGCCGTGGCGGGGCTCGAAACGACGGAATCGATGATCCAGCGCGACGGGAGATCGGCCTCGAGCATGAAACGATGGCCGACCTCGATGCGGAACTCGCCGTGGAACGTCGCCGCGGCTTCTTCTTCGCGCACGCTCCAAAGCGTGACGGTCGACGCATCGACCGGCCGATTGCGGCGGGCAAGCAACAAGTCGGCGCTTGCCGAAGGAGCGAAGCACTGTACCTCGACCGCTTCGCCCGGGCGATTGCCCGCCAGCGGCACGGGATTCGTAAACACGCTCTCGCGCGGATCGAGCCGCACGATCTCGAGCGGTGCAGGGACGGAAAGCGTCAGCGTCGCTTGTTGCCAAAACAGATCCGGAGCGCGCAACGTCGGCACGCGATGCCGACGCCCGACCACGAGCGGCGCTACCGCCTTGAGGAACAACGTGCGCCCGGCGCCGACCAACGGGCGCTCGAACTCTAGGACATAGCGTTGCGGACGAGCCGGCGGCGCGACGGCAGGCTTCGCAACCACGGCCGGCGGCGTTGCTGTAGGCTTCGCCGAAGGAGCGGCGGCGGGCTTCGTTCCCGTCGCCTTCGGGGCGGGCTTCGTCGACGTGGCCGTCGGTTTGGCAGGCCCTGCTTTAGAGTCGGCGGGCTTCGTCGCCGTCGGCTTAGGAGCTGCCGGCGCCGGTGCGGGAGGGGCGGGAGCTTCCGGTAACGCAAACCACGTGATGCGGCGATCCGGCAATCGGGCGTCGACCAGCGTCAGGCCGGGATCGAGTTCCAGCGTGATCGTTTCCAGCGGCGCATGGAGCGCGTCGATGCGGAGTTGCGCCGTGAGTTCGATGCCCCGTTCCGTGAAGTCGTAGGCGGAGTCGATGCGCACGCCGTTGCGACGCAAATCGAGCTCCGCTTCGCGCTTCGCGAACCGCACGCGCAATCGTCCGCCGGCCGCGAGCAGCGTCCAAGTGTAGCGGCCGTCTTTCGGCTTCTCGCTCCGCTCTAAGGCATACTCGCCCCGTTGGACGTCGTACGCCTCGGGCAGTTCCAACGTCAGCGATACCACGGGGCAGTGCGGGAAGTCGACGAACAACGAAACCACGTCGGCCGATTCGCGCACCACGCGCTGCTTCCAAGCGAAGCGCAGCGTGTCGTCGCGATCGACCAGCAGCAAGGCGTCGCCGCCGGCCGAAACTCCCAAGCGCGCCGGAACGTCTCCTTCGCTCCAGCGCGCATTAAACGCGGCCAAGCCGAACGGGGCCAGACGGACCAATCGCGTTTCGCCGTTGCGGCGACGGAGATCGATCTCCCCTTCGCCCGTGAGATCGACGTCGTCGAACTTCGCGGTGTAGCGACAGGAAAGAACTTCGGAACCGGCCGGAAGACCGGCATCGGAAGTCGCCGCTTCCGCGCGCCGGACTAAGTCTTCGAATTCCGGGCCCGGCAGCGGCAGGTAGCGCTCGTTCTGAAACGGCCACGCTTGGAACTGGTCGGCGGGAGCAAACACGCGGCGAAAGCGCGGCAACGGTTGGCCGCCGACTTCGGCCGGAGCTTGCGCAAGAACCACGGTGTTCACAACGACGCTCCCCGCGGCCGCGACCCCGAGCAGGGCGACCATCAGCGCGAGGAGGCCGGCGCGGGGACGAGGCTCCGACCGACGAGGAAGGCTCATGACGCTTTCCCCGCGGTCGCGGCGGATCCGCCCCCCGGCGAATCGACGGTCGCCGTCGACATCGGCGGAGGAACGTAGGCGGCGGTTATGCGCGTCTTCGTGGCGCTCACGGCGCCGACCGACGACGGATCGAGCACTTGTCGCACGGTGCGACCGCGCCGCCGGCTCACGTTGCGATCGAGCAGCAAGGCCGTGAACGACAGCACCAAGCCGAACAGCGCCGCTTGCAAAGCCAACGGTGCGACGTCGGGATAAAGCACGCCGAGCGTGAGTGCCGCACACGCTACGACCAAGACCAAAGCCGGCCGGCGCATCGGCGCGAAATAAAGCAATGCCAAGCAGTACAACAACACGCCGCCCGCGGCCAAGAGCACGACCGTGGTCCGCTGGGCCGTGACGAGTTCGAACGTCGGCGCGGAACCGAAGCCGGAATAGAGATAGATATTGGCCCGCTCCGGCACCGGCATATCGTGCCGCGCGCCGCTCCAGGTTTCTAAATCGGCCTGTGCCAAAAGGGGCTTGCGCACCAGAAAGAAATCGCGCCAGCTCCAAGCAAACTCCGGCACGTATTCATCCGAGGCGTGCAGCAAACAGGCGTCGCCGGGAAGCACGACCTGGCGATACACATAGCGTAGCTCGCGCAGGTGCCCGAGCGTCGGCGTCGGTAGCGACGTGCTGCCGCTCGGACCGGTGCGCGGCGTGCGATAGCGCAAGTCGAGCACGTAATCGCGTCGGCCGGTCGAAGGAGCGAGGCGCAAAACATAGAGGCCGTCGGGGCCGGCGTCGGGCATGGCCCACGGAGCGCCGTCGAGTTCGGCGGCGACGACGATCGAGGCCGGCGGAAGGTTCAGCTCCAGCGTCGTGGCGGCCGTCGTCAGGCGAAACACGGCCCGTTCCTGACGCATGGGGCCGATGTCGATCGACTGAATCCAGAGCCGTTCGACGACGACGTCGCGCGGCGGAGTCGGATCGTCCCAACGAACGCCGAGCGTCGTTTCGGCCGGGGCCGTGCGCGCCGTGTAAACCATCTGCGGCGCGGCGGCGCCGGTGGTCGGCGGCGCGTCGCGCTTCGTCCATGCCGGATCGACGTGCTGCACGGTGAGGCCGGGAGCGCTCGATAGCCGGAGCTCGTTTTCAATCAGTTCGCCGTCGGCCGGCGCCAAGAGCGGCACCTTCAGCGCGATGCTCGCCTGCGGCACGAATTGTTCTTCCGGCAACGGATAACGGGCCGACACTTCAAACGTGCCGAGTTGCGCGGCGGGCAGGTTCACACGAATGCGCGACGGCTTGCGCCCGTCTCCCACGTCTTCGTCGACGACGACCCACGGCACCGGTTTACCGCCGAAATCGATCTCGAGGTTTCCTTTGTCGGTGAGTCGGGCCGGCACGTCGAAGCTGAGCGCGTCGACCGCTTCGCGGGCCACGGCATACGTGAAGATTTGCCGCGCCGTGCCGCCGTCGCGCGCCGGCTGCAGTTCGGTTCGGCACTTCACTTGAATGCTGCGCTCCAGCGCGCGGATGTCGGCCGTGAACTTGGCGTCGGTCGCGTCGACGGCGTACGACCAAACGCTTCGGCCGCGCGTGCTGCCTAGCATTTCGCCCCGTTTGCGGCGCACGAGGCCGGTGTGGAGCGAATCGCGCGGCGAGAGCTCGACGTTGTCGGCCGCTTGCACGACGAGGTTGGCCGGACCGACGACGCCGGCCCGAGGGCGCGGCACGGTGAACGAGGCCTCTTTCGCGCCGGGGGCGAGATCGCGATGGGCGCGGAGCGTCACCTCGAACTCGCCTGCCGAAGGTTGCAACAGCGGGATGGTCAACGGCGCGGTTTGGCCGAGCACCACGGCCGCGGAATTGACGATTTGCGCCGGACCGACCTCGTCGACTTGCCAATCCGAAAGATCGACGGCGAATGAAAACACCTTCGCGCCGCCGACGCGATAGCGGAGCCGAGCCTGCAGATAGATGCGCGTCGGCGTGACGTCGACCGTGTATTCCGGGTCGACCGAGATACGCGTTTCCCGCGGCATGATGCGGGCCTGCAACGTGAACGGCCGGCCGTAATATTCGAAGACCGACGCGGCGTGGCGGCCCGCGAGAAAGTTGGGCGAGGCGTCGACCTGACGAATGCGATTGAGATCGATCCACTGCACTTGCCAATCGTCTTCGAGCACGACGCCGAGGTAGCCCCATTGCCGCACGGCGTCGAGCACTTCGAAGCCGCCGAAATCGAACGTCGTCTGGCCTTTGTTCTGCTCGAGCGAACGGAGCGCCTTGAGCTTCACGGTGAGCGTTTTCGCGGGGCCGCTCGTGCGGCGTACTTCGTAGACGAGCGACTTATCGTTCTTGTTCGCCGGGGCGCGCTTGGTGAGTTCGAGGTCGGCGAGTTCTTCTTCGACGAGCACCGACGACGGCGGCAGTTGCACGAGGAACCGATCGAACTCGCCGCCGAAGCTATTGACGGTGAGCTCGGTTTCGTAGGAGACGGACCGGCCGTCGACCGTCGCGAGCAAGTCGGCCTGCGCTTCGAGCAGCACTTGCAACTTGCGCGTGGCCGTTTCGGCCGGACCCCAGGTGAGCTGGAATGCGCCGCCGACGCCGCGGGCTTTGATGATGCTTTGCTTCTGCTGCCGCTCGACCGCTTCTAAGATCGTGCCGGGAGAAGTTTGCGCGACGACGCCCGACTGCGGCACGGTGACTTCCAGCGCCGAGCTCCAAGCGCGCGGAATGCTGAGCCGTAAGCGTTGGCGACCGGCGACGGTTTCCAGCGGCGTGATGGTCTTGACGGTGATCTCGTGCGGCTTGTCGCCGGCGCCTTGAATCCAGGCGGCGTACTCTTTGCGGTCGGTATCGTATTGCAGGGCGAAGTTGCCGGGACCTTTGTAGTCGGCGTATTGTTCGAGGACGCTTCCCTGCAGATCGAGCGGCACGCGAATCCAGCCGGCGGCATCGAGATAGACGACGAACTTCACGTCGAGTCGGGCATAGCGATCGTCGGCCGCGCCTTTGGCGGAGACGGAGTCGAAACGGAAGTCGGGCTTCTTGCGTTTGCCCTCGGCGTCGTCGCGATTGAGGAGCATCTCCTCGAACTTTTCGAGGCTGAAGCCGACGACCGGTTGCAGCAGGCCGGCCTTATCGCGCAGGTAGAACACCTCGGGCTTGGCTTCCAAGCGCGGGGCCGGGGCCGCGGCGGGAGCGGCGGGCGCCGTAGCCGGAGCGGCCGCCTTAGGTACCGACGTGCCGACGCCCGGCGCTTGCGCAAAGGCCGAACCGGCACCGAGCCAGACCTGGCACAAGGCGGCGATTAGCGGCAGCGGGAGTATTCGCGGGCGGACGAGCAACACGCGCAGAAATGCCTCGAAGAGATGGGAGCAGACGGAGATGCGTGGCCGAAACCCGACGGGCGAACCGGAGCGTCTTCTGAATTAGTTGCCGCCGCCGGATAAGGTACGTCGAACCTGTCGGCCGTGGCGCGCGGTTTCAGCGACTTCGCCGCGCGCTCGAGAGCGCGAAGGACGGCGAGCAGCGACACCGCAAGGTCTACTCAGTTTAACCAGCTTGCGTCGTGTCGCAAATTATTGGGAAGCTTAAACTTCCGTATATCCGTCACAATCGCTACGAGCTGATAGGTATCAGGATCCCGGACACTTCGGCGTGCAGCTGCGGCGTGGCGGCGGCGATGAATTGGGGCCGATTCAAGTCGGGCGCGCCCCCCGTGAGGCTGGTAAGCTTCCCGCCGGCCTCTTCCACGATGAGGAACCCGGCTGCGACGTCCCATGATTTGGTGTCGCGCGCCCAATAGGCATCGAGCCGGCCGGCCGCGACGTAGCAAAGATTCAAAGCCGACGACCCCATGCGCCGCACGGCCTGCGCGCGCTCGACGACGTTGAGGAAGTCCTGCACGTTGATATCGTTCCGCGTCACGCGCGGCGGGAAACTCATCGCCACCATCGCTTGCGAGAGTTCTTGGACGTCGCTCACTCGCAGCTTTTGCTCGTTGACGAATGCCCCGCGGCCGCGCGACGCAAAGAAGCAGTCGTCGGCCTTCGGGTCGTAAACGCAGCCGACGAGCGGCGAGCCGTTGCGCTCCAAGGCGATCGAAACGCAGTATTGCGCCAAGCCGTGCACGTAGTTGGTCGTGCCGTCGAGCGGATCGACGATCCAGCGATAGCCGTCTTTGCCGACGGTCGATGCCCCGTTCTCCTCGCCGAGGAACCCATGTTCGGGAAACGCGCCCAGCAGGATCGCGCGCACGGCCTCCTGGCTCGCGAGGTCGGCTTCCGTCACGAGGTCGGCCGGGCCCTTTTCGCGCGCGGCGAAGCGACCGGCCCAATCGAGCAGAATGGCCCCTCCGGCACGGGCCGCTTTGAGGCAGGTTTCCAGATAGCGATCGAGCGAATCATCCACAACGCAGGCCCCCCGACATTTCGACCGCCCGAAACCGGCGTTCGGGCCAAACAGCGGCGATTATAGGGGGAAAGGGGCCGCCGCGGGCGAAGAAAATGCTTTACTCCGACCTTGCCGGCGTTAGGATAAAGGACGTGCGGGCGTGGCCTTTTTGGCCGTGGACACACCGGCGAGACGGAACCATCATCTCGCTGATTATTCGTTCGGTACGTTTGGCCTCTTCTCTGTTCCGGCCCCGCCGCTCGCTTCACGGTGAGCGGCGGGGTTTTTTTATCGACTTACGACTATATCGACCTCGGGGCAACCAGGCGGAGCGTATGGAAGCAACTCTGGCGAACTATTGGCACATTGACGACACGCTCGCGCGCTACGATGCGCCGTCGCTCAAGGCCCTCATCGACCTCAACCGCCCGTTTGCCGGTTTGCAACAGCCGGCCGTCGCCGGCGGCACGATCGACGCGACGACGCAAATCCTCGGCGTCGGCCTCAACGAACCGGAACCATGGCAGCCGAGCCTCGCCGAGTCGTACGCGCGCGGCCGGGACCTCGTCGCCACCTATCCGCAAACCGACGCTCGGCCGTATCGACTTCAGGCCTACTGGCATGTCGTCGACGTCGGCCATGGCGCGCTCGCCGACGTTGCCGCCTGCGTCGAGCTGCAGGTCTCGATCAATACGAGCTTGCTCGATACGGCGCCGGTCGTCGTCGTCGGCAATCTGCTGCCGGCCGACGACGCGGTCGATTTGCCGGCGTACCACGGCTGCGCGACCCTCGTTCGCCCGCGCGGTGCCGATTGGAGCTACGTGCAGATCGTGCACCCGGTCGATCATGCGCATCCTTGCGGTACGACGCAGACTCCCGCAGGCCTGCAGCTCCGCACGAGGCTGTTTGGTCGCTACCTGGAAAAGGGGGTCATCATGCGGGCCCGCGTGCGCGGCGCGATGGTCGCTCGCGCCCGAGATGAAGCGGCCGCCACGGCCCTCTACAACGACTTCCTCCACGCCCCGCTGCCGCTGACGACGTAACGGTCGTAGGGTGGGTCGAACGAAGTGAGGCCCACGCGGAACGGCTTGCGGCAGTAACCCGTCCGCCTCCCCTCGCCCCTTGCGGGAGAGGGGCCGGGGGTGAGGGGTAAGCGACTCTAGTTGGCAAACTTCAAAAAGTCGGCTTCCAACCGCCTCAGCCGTTCTTCCAGCGTTCGCTGCGCCGTCGCCGTGTCCTTCGAGCCACTCGGCGGCTCCATCGTAAACAGATAGAACTTGATCTTCGGCTCCGTGCCCGAGGGGCGCACCGCGGCCCGGTTCCCTCCTTCGAGTTGAAACACGAGCAAGTCGGAAGGAACCCGATCCGTACACGTCGCGTAGTCGCACACCTCTTCGACCCGAAAGCCGCCGAGCGAACGCGGCGTTTCCGCGCGGAACCGTCGCATGATTTCTTGCATGTGGAGCATGCCGCCGGCTCCGGGCATCGTCAGCGGCACGGTTTTCTCCAAGTGCCGGCCGATCCGCAAGTACAGACGCTCCAATTGTTCGTGCAGCGTGCGACCTTCCGTGGCGCAGAGCGCTGCAAGCTCGGCCATCAGCAGCGCCGCCACGGCGCCGTCTTTGTCGCGAATGTAATCGCCGGCCAAGTAACCGTGCGCCTCTTCGAAGCCGAACACGTAATGCGCGGGACCCAGTTCGTCGATCTTCTCGCCGATCCATTTGAAGCCGGTGTAGAGATCGTCGGCCGTGCGCACGCCGTAGCCGTCGGCGATGCGTCGCAGCATGTCCGTGGAGACGATCGTCGTCACCACGAAGTCGTCGGACGTCAGTCGGCCCGCTTCTTGGCGCCGTTGCAGCAAGTAGTCGGCCAGCAGTACGCCGATCTGGTTGCCGCTCAACGTGCGCCAAGGCCCGCCGCGCGTGAGCCGTGCGGCCGCGCCGATCCGGTCGGCGTCGGGATCGCTGGCCAAGACCAAATGAGCCCCGGTCTGCTCAGCCCGCTCGATGAGCACGTCGAACACCTGCGGATTTTCCGGGTTCGCCACATGGCCGGGCACGTTCGGAAAGTCGCCGTCGAGCGCGGCATGCGGCGCAAAAAGTTCGATGTCGCGAAACCCCGCCGCCGTGAGCACCGGCAAGACCGAGGTCGCGCCGACTCCGTGCAGCGGCGAATAAAGAATCTTCAGCTCTCGCGGACCATGATGCCCTTGGCGCAGGACTACTTCACGATACCGGCCGTCCATCTCGGCTTGGCAATAGCGCACGCGGCCCGTCGCCAAGGCCTCGGCAAACGGCGTTCGCCCGAGCTTGCCGACGTGGCCGATCCGTTCCACGAGTTCGGCGTCGTGCGGAGCGTTGATTTGGCCGCCGGTCGACCAAAACACCTTGATCGCGTTATCGCTCGGCGGATTGTGGCTCGCCGAAATCATGATGCCGCAGGCGCACTCTTTATTGCGTACCGTATACGCGAGTTCCGGCGTGGCCCGGCAACCGTCGAAGAACAGCACTTCAAAGCCGGCGGCGGCCATGATCTCGGCGCACAATTCGGCAAACTCGCGCGAACGGTGGCGCGTATCGTAGGCGACGGCACAACGTAGCGCGCCGACTTGGCCCTTGCCGTGCAATTCCACGAGGTACCCGGCCAAGGCCTGCGCGCTTTCGCCGATCGTCCGGTCGTTGATCGTCGCGCTGCCGAACGGGTGCATCCGTCCGCGCCGGCCGGCCGTGCCGAAAGGAATGATCGTCCAAAAGGCCGCTTCCAACTCGTCCCAAGTGCCGGCGTGAATCAACTCGGCAAGCACCGGTCGATACTCTTCATAGCCCGGCGCCGTAAGCCAGCGGCGCAAATTCCCGGCCGCCGCGGCGGTTAGCTTTCCATGCACGATTGCGGCAAAAATGCGTTCTAGCAGATGATCGTCGGGCATTCCTCGTGGTTCCTTTGCAAAACCTTCGGTCCGCACGCTCGACGACCGATAGCCGAAACGCCCCCTTCGCCGGCGTTCGAAACTCCCGTTACGGCTTAATAAACGCGGGTCGTTTCACATCGAGCAAGAAATCGTCATAGCGGGCGAAGCTATCGACGCTCGGAGCCCATTCGTCTCCTTGACCGCCGTGAAACGTGGAGAAATAGAAACTGTCGATCTGCCCTTGGTTGCCGATACGCAAGCGCAAATCATTGCGGCTCAGCACTTGCTTGTCGTCGAACCAAGCTTCCAGCAGTCCGTCGGCTTTGTCGGGTCTGTTAACGCGAATATGCTGAATCAGTCGATGCCATCGCCCCGGCTCGAACTTCACATCCTTGAATACGATTCCTTGTCCCCATTCACCGGGCATATCGACGTAGTAAAGATAGATCTCCGGCACGCCTGCTTCGCGCCACATGTATCTTGCACTCCATCCTTCGCCGTTCTCCGGCTTCTTACCGCCGGTGAAACGGCTACCGCCGCTGGTGAGCCCGGGAAGCTTGCCTCCTTTGCGAAAGTCGAATCCCTCTTCGAACTTCACCAAGTAGCTTAGCCAGTATTCGTCGGCAGGGGGAAGTTTCACGAGGAACTGCATTCCCCCTTCGCCCGGACCGACGGAGCCTTGGGGATAACTCACGCGGAGCACTCTCCCGTGGGTGCGATCGTCACGAACGATGAACGCGCGGCCTTTCGGTTCGCCAAACTCGACCGACGGCCAATCGGCCCGCAGCGCGCCGCTTGTATATTCCCCTTCGCGCGACGTATCGAACCCGAACGGCTTCACAACCTTATTCCGTGCGGCTTGCGCCAGGGCCGTCGCACACTCGCATTCCAAGCACAGGGCAACGACGAAGACGGCTGCGCAGCGCACGACGGCGATCATATCGACCTCAAAATGTTGCGAAACCCTGCGACCGTGAAGAAGTGCGCAGGCGGGCCAATCGTCCGGATGACGATGAAAAGCTTAACACGGCCGGCGCGTCGCTCGAAACGAAAATCAGCCGGTGCGTTTGAGCTTACTCAAGATCTCATCGGTTTGCTGGGCGTTCACTTGTTCCACGAACCGCACTTCGCCGGCTTGTTCGACCGCCACGACGCGCCCGTCGCACATTGCCAGCGAATTGCCGGCGGTGGCGGGCACGCGCGCTCCCGGCAACAAGATGCCCGTCAGGTTCAGCGGATCGGCGGCCGAAAGAATCGTCCACTGCTGCGTCGCCGGCTGTTCGCGCACGCGGCGCAGCTTTTCCACGGCGTCGCCCAAAGCATACTGCTCACCGCCGACACCGCCGACGAAGCGCCCGCCCCGAATCTCGCCACGGGCCTCCATCCGTCGATATTGCTGCACTAGCTGCCACCACGGCGGCGTGCAACTCTCACGTTCCAACAGGTCGCGAAACACCACGCCCCAGCGCTTGAGCAGGTGCCACGCCCATTTGTTCGCCCGCTCTTCCGAAGTCACCTCGGCCAAGTAGCCCGGAAATTGCGACCACCGGCCGGCCATCGTGACGCTGCCGACCTTGCGACGGCGGGCGCGCAGTCGCACGCGCGTCGCTTGCTTACGGTCCTGCGCCGCCAGCGCCCGCACGGCGCCGAAGGCGTCGGACGACACCAAACCTTGCGCCGCCAACTCATACAAGCCGGCATCGAGATGCCCCGGCAGCAGCTTGGTGAGACCGAGCAAATCGTTATAGAAGAGCGCCCCGCGCTGCTTCAGCATCTCCTGCACGTCGAGCGCGTTGCCGCGCAGCGGTACTTCCTCCGGCTTGCGATCCGGCGGCATCAGCCACGGCAGGTCGCCGCGCGAAGCGAGCGCGATCGGCATCACGCGTGAGAGCCCGACGCTGCTCGGTCCGTCTTCTTCGTCGCGTCGCGGCGGTCGCAACCGTCCCCACACCACTTCGCCGGAGAGGGAGAGTTCGTCGAGCCAGAGCGGATCGTAGTCGTCGATCCGGGCCGCCAACACGCGCGACTCCCACGCGCCGGCCGGAATTTCCAAACCTTGCAACTGATCGATGGCCTCGCGCAAGCCGGCCCGGCCGCGCAAGCGCAAGTCCGGCGCCAAGCGCTGGTGCCGCACGAGAAATCGCAGGTAATCAGCGATCTCGACCGGTTTGATCTGCTTGCGCAGTCCGTCGAGCGTCAGGCGATGGATGCGCGCAAGCAAGCGACGGTCGCACCACTCCGGATGTTTCGCCCCGCCGGCGGCCGCCGCATTCCCTTCGGCCGTGAACGTGCCGCGCAGCGCGACTCCTTCTCCTTCGAGCGAATCGAGCGACGCCCCGACGCGCGACTCCGCCAGGCCGAGCAGCGCCGCCAGCCGTGTAACACTCGTCGGCCCCAGGCAGGGCAACCAGCCGCGTAAGACGGCCGTCGCGGCGACCGAGTCTTCGACGCTTGCCGCCCATTCGCCGGTAAGCGGAATCGCCGGCTCCAGCACCCCTTCGGTAAAGAGGGCCGCGGCGGCCGGCTGCTTTTCGGCGGCCAGCCAAAACGTGCGTCCTTCCGGCGTGCGCATCGTCGTGGCCCGACCGGCTCGGCGCAGTTGATCGAAATAGCCGCGCCAATCGCCGCCGGTTTCGGCAGGCACCACGATCAGGCTCAGCAGCACGTCGTGCAGTTCGTCGGCGTCGCGCACGATCGGCCACGCCTCTTCGCGCACCTGCTCAATGGCCGCCGGTTCGAGCCGACCGAGATCGCGCACGGCGTCGATCGTCGTACCGCGGCGAATCGATACGGCCCGAGCGCGCCGCTCTTCGAGCGGTGCATCGTCGAGAAATGCGTACGGGTTGGCGTTTACCAACTCGTGGCTCATCGGCGACGGCTCGCGCGTATCGAGCGCATGAAACTCGATCCGGCCGTCGCGATAATCGTCGAGCGTGGCGAGCCAGCGCGTCAGGTCCATCGCTTCGGTGTGGCAATCGTGGATCGTCTGGCGGACGAGCGGATGATCGGGAAGCTCGATATCGCCGTGATGGTTTTCGAAGCAGCCGGTCTTCGCCGGGAACACGGCCCCCAGGAAATCGTCGGCCTTGAAGCGCTGCATGTGGGGCGGCACTTTCTTGCCCCCCTTCATCCGCGCCACGACCAGCGCGCGCGACGCGTTCCAACGCCAGCGCGTTTCAAACATCGGCGCGGCCAGCAGGGCTTGCGTCAGCAAATGCTCGCCGTTTTGCGAATTGAGCATCTTGAAGAGGGCGTCGATCGGAAAGCTATGCTGCGGACCGACGGCCAAGACGAAGCCGTCGTCATCGGCCGAGGCTTGCAGTTCGAAATCGAACGACCGGCAAAACCGCTTCCGCATCGCGAGGCCCCAGGCACGCGTGACGCGGGCCCCCAGCGGCGCATGAATTACAATCTGCATCCCGCCTGATTCGTCAAAGAAACGCTCGAAGAGAATCTTCCAACGAGTCGGCACGAACCCGACGGCGGCCTTTTGCGCAGCGAGGTATCGCACGGCCTGCTCGAGCGCCCATTCTTCCGTCGGGCATTCGACCTGCAGCCATTCAAAGGCCGGGCGCGTATCGGCGGTGATCTCCGGCGGGAGGTTCGTGCTTGGTGCTTGCTGCTTGGTGCTTGGTTCGGAGGACTTGGTCGGAAGCGTGGTCATGGCGCTGACCGCGTGGGCCTCGCTACGCTCGACCCACCCGACGCTGGCGATTTCGGCCACTGCGGCGGCGGGGCGTTTCGGCTTCACGCCGAACAGCTTCTGCTGTTTCACGCGGCCGCGCTTCGGCTTGGCGAGAATCGCGTAGTCGTCGGCAAAGGCCTCAGAATCGCTCGGCGGCGGCAACGGCGGAGCGGCGGTCGCAGTCGACGCGGGCCCGATCGTGATCCGCGCGTCGAGCTCTTGCCGAAGCAGCGAGACTTCCGTGGAGAGTTCATCCGTGCGGCCCGGCGCTTCGCCCAGCCAGAAAGGAATCGACGCCGGGGCTCCTTGAGCATCGTTCACTACCACTTCGCCGCCGCGCACATGTTGGATGCGCCAAGACATATTGCCGAGCAGAAAGACGTCGCCGGCGAGACTCTCAATCGCGAAGTCTTCATTCACCGTGCCGAGATACGTACGATCTTCGGCCGTGACGACACGGTAGTCGGCGAGCTCCGGGATGGCGCCGCCGTTCATGAGTGCGGTGAGGCGCGCATGCCGGCGCGGGCGGAGCTTCTTATTCACGCCGTCGCGGAAGATGTGCATGCCGTGGCGTTGCGAGACCGACATCCCTTCGTGCAGCAGCTTCACGAGCTCGTCGAATTCGCTCCGGAGCAAAGCACGATAAGGCCAAGCTCTGCGACAGAGCGCGAACAGCTCGTCTTCGTCCCATTCGTCGGCGGCCGTGGCGGCGACGATCTGCTGAGCCAAAATATCGAGCGGCTTCTGCGGGATCTCGATCGTATCGAGCCGGCCGGAGCGCGCGGCGCGGAGCAGTGCGAGGCACTCGACCAGTTCATCGCGCGTGAGAGGAAACAGTCGCCCCTTGGGGACGGCCCCGAGCGAGTGGCCCGCGCGGCCGATGCGTTGCAGGAACGTCGCAATCGAGCGCGGCGAACCGATCTGGATCACCAAGTCGATGTAGCCGACGTCGATGCCCATTTCGAGACTCGCCGTGGCGACGACCGCTTTGAGCCCCCCTTCTTTCAATCGCTGCTCGGCCGAATGCCGCATCTCGCGCGAGAGGCTGCCGTGGTGACTCGCGACGGATTCTTCACCGAGCAACTCCGAAAGATGGTGCGTCACGCGCTCCGCCAGCCGGCGCGTATTCACGAACACGAGCGTGCTGCGGTGCGTTTGAATGAGCTGTACGATCCGCTCGTACACCTCGCCCCATTGCTCATGCGAACAAACGGCCTCGAGCTCCGACGGCGGCACTTCCAAGCCGAGGTCGAGCGTGCGCAAATGGCCGACATCGACAATTTCGCAGCGCGGTGTGCCGTCGATCTCGACGTTGCCCGAGCCGATGAGAAAGCGGGCGATCTCGTCCATCGGCCGCTGCGTTGCCGAGAGACCGATGCGAGCCGGCGGCGTCGGGCAGAGGGCGTCTAACCGTTCGAGCGAGAGCGTCAGATGCGAGCCGCGCTTATCGCGGGCCAGCGCATGGATTTCGTCGACCACGACGGTGCGCACCGTGCGCAGGATCTCGCGCCCCTTCGACGACGTGAGTAACAAATAAAGCGACTCCGGCGTGGTCACCAGAATCTGCGGCGGCCGTTTGAGCATCGCCTGCCGCTCGCTCTGCGGCGTGTCGCCGGTGCGCACGGCGACGCGAATCGGCGTGGGGTTCAAGCCCGCCGCTTGCGCCGCAGCTTCGATCTCGATCAGCGGCGACACCAAGTTGCGGCGAATATCGTTGCTGAGCGCCTTGAGCGGCGACACGTACAGCACGTCGACCGAGTCGAGCAGTTCGCCGCTCACGGCCTGGCGCAACAACCGATCCAGCGGCACGGTGAACGCCGCCATCGTCTTACCGCTGCCGGTCGGCGCGGCAATCAGCGTATGCCGGCCGGCCGCAATGCTCGGCCATGCCAAACGCTGCGGATCGGTCGGCTCGCGAAACTTGTCGACGAACCAATCACGAAGAACGGGATGGAAATGGCTGAGCGGCATGCTTTTTCTTGGACCTAGTTCACCAGGGAGGCGCACAGGCCTTGAGAACGACGTGGAGAGTGGCAGACGAGGAGACTAGGAGACGTAAGAATCGGGCGGCAGAGCGAAGTCCAAATCGTTGCTGATCTCCAAGTCTTCGAATCTCCAAGTCTCCCGGTCTTCAGTACCCTGAGCGGCATCGTAGCAAACTGGTGAACATTTGCAGCCTATCGTCTGAGCGAACGTCGGAAAGCCGCCCAATCGGGGTGCCGCGCGTACGACACGTCGTTTTTCAGCCGCGCCACGGCGAAAAAGCCCGTCTTGAACGATTCCCCGCCTGCCGTAGAATGGCGGTTTCCCAAATTTTGCCGAGACATCGCCGGGACCACCGTCGCGACCGGCTGCCGCATACGGAGACTAGTAACATGACGATGGACAAGAGCTTGCGCGTTCGCGCCGGGAGCACGCGCTCCCGTAACGTGCTGACCCGCGCCGAACGGATCGAGCAACTCAAGGGAAGCGATCGCTTCGCCGACGAAACGAACAGCCCTTACGGCCTGCCGAAGACGCGGGTTGCGAAGCTGTCGATGAAGAAGAAAAAGAAGAAGGCCGCCGAAGGGGAAGAAGACGCCGCCAAGCCGGCCGCCGGTGCCAAGGGCGCCGCCGCGAAGCCTGCCGCCGGTGCGAAGCCCGCCGCAGCCGCCGCTGCCAAGCCGGCCGCGAAGCCCGCCGCCAAGAAGTAGTCTGCGCGAAAGCGCTCGATTCAAGTCGGAATTCGAAGTCGATGGTTCGGCGCACGCAGCCCGAGCCTTGGATTTCGGGTTCCGACTTTTTCATGCGCGTACAATGATGAGGACCACGGCGAATAGAAGTCGCAAGAGGTACCCCGATGCGCGTCAAGTTGGAATACGGGAAGCGAGGGCTCGAAGTCGACCTGCCCTCAGAGCGCGTGGTGCGCACGTTGGCGTATAAAGACGCCGCGCCGCTCGTCGATCCCGGCGGCGATCTCGATCGCGTGCTTGCCGCGCCGCTCGGCACGCCGCCGCTCGCCGAACTCGCGCGCGGCCGGCAGAGCGCTTGCATTCTCATCTGCGACGTCACGCGCCCCGTACCGAACGAGCTGATGCTCACGCCGATCCTCCGCACGCTCGAAGCGGCCGGCGTGCCGCGCGCCGGGATCACGATTCTCGTCGCGACCGGCCTGCATCGGCCCAACGAAGGGGAAGAACTCGTAGAACTCGTAGGCCGGCGCATCGCCGAGACGTACCGCTGCGAGAATCATTTCGGCAAGCGCCGCGACGAGCATACCTATCTCGGCGAGAGCCCGCGCGGCGTGCCGATCTGGATCGACACGCGCTACGTCGAAGCGGAATTAAAGATCACGGTCGGGCTGATCGAGCCCCATTTCATGGCCGGCTTCTCGGGCGGCCGCAAGCTCATCTGCCCCGGCATCGCGGCCCTAGAGACCGTGAAAGCTTGGCACAGTCCGCGGTTCCTCGAACATCCGCTGGCCCAAAGCGGCTCGCTCGAAGGGAACCCTGTCCACGAAGAGAACACTTGGATCGCTCAGCGCGCCGGATGCGACTTCATCGTCAACACGGTGATCGACGCCCATCGCCGGCCGCTTTACTTCTGCGCCGGCGACATGATCGAAGCCTTCGAAGCCGGCGTTGCGTTCGTGCGGACCGTCGTCGTCGATCGGGCCGAGCGCGAGGTCGACATCGTCGTCACGAGCGGGGCGGGCTATCCGCTCGACACCACGTTCTATCAGGCCGTCAAAGGAATGGTCGGCGCCATGGCGGTCGTGAAGCCCGGCGGCACCATCATCCTCGCGGCGAGCATGAGCGAAGGGATCGGCAGCCCGGAGTTCACCAAACTCTTCGGCGAGAACCCGACGCTCGAAGGCTTTGTCGACCGGATCACGAACACCGACTACTTCGTGATGGATCAATGGCAACTCGAAGAACTTGCGAAGGTCCGGCGCAAAGCACGTGTGAAAGTCGTGAGCGACGGCCTGCCGGCGGAAACCTTGCGAGGGCTCTTCGTCGAACCGGCCGTGAGCATTGAAACGGCCGTCGCCGAATCGCTCGCCGAATACGGCCCGAAGGCGGAAATCGCCGTCATTCCGAAGGGGCCCTACGTCTTGGCGACGGCAGGCGGGTAACATATCGGGGCGGTCTCTTCTACCGTTTCCACCTTCTCGCCGCCGCAATTTCGCATGACGCCGTCTCCACACGATTCCGCTCGCGGCTCCCTCTCTCGTTCGTTTGCCGATGCGCTTTCGCGCTCGGCCATCGGCCGCTTCTCGCGCATCCTCGGCGCTTCGTCGCGCATGCAGGCCACCGGCAAATTCCTCCGGCGCAGCGTTTGGGCCTGGCCGATTCTCGCCGCCGTGATCCTCGGTGCGGCCGGCTTGGGCGTGCATCGCGTCGTCGAACATGCCATGCGTGAGCAACGGGTCGCCGAACTCGACGTCATGGCCGATGCCGGAGTCGCCGCCGTCGAAGCCTGGATGACCGAGCAACGGCGCATCGCCGAACTGTACGCGCACGACGAGCAAATCCGCTCGCTCGTCGATGAACTGCTCAAGACGGCCGATGCCGAACCCAAGGACGCCGCCGATGTCGAACGCCGACTCATCCAGTCTCCGGCTCAGAGCAACTTGCGCGCTCGGCTGAAGCCGCGCCTCGCGAGCAGTCACCACGTCGGCTTCTTCGTCGTCTCGCCGAGCGGCGTGGTCGTGGCCGCCGATCAGGATGCCGCGGTCGGAAAGCAGCTCGCCGGCTATCGACAAGAAATCTTCGTCAAGGCCGTGGCCGGAGGGTCGCTGGTCTCGAAGCCGTTTCCGAGCCCGCTCCTACTTCCCGACGAGCACGGTGAGCTACGCACTAATCTGCCGACGATGTTTACCATCGCACCGCTGCGCGACGACGAAGGGCGCGGCTTTGCGTCGCTCGGTCTACGCATTCGGCCCGAGGATCAGTTCACGCGCATTCTCGAAACGGTGCGCTTCGGCGACTCCGGCGAAACCTATGCTTTCGACAAGACAGGCCTGCTGCTCAGCGAAAGCCGGTTCGACGACGAGCTCAAGCAGATCGGTCTGCTGGTCGACCGCCCCGACGCCCGGTCGATTCTCACGGTGGAAGTGCGCGACCCCGGCGTGAATATGGCCGCCGGCGAACGTCCCACGCTTCGCCGACCCGAGCAACCGCTCACGCGCATGGCGGCCGACGCCGTCCTTGGGCACAACGGCGTCGACGCCGACGGCTATCGCGGCTACCGCGGCGTCTTCAAGGTCGGCGCGTGGCGTTGGCTTCCGGAATACGATTTCGGCATCGCCACCGAGGTCGACAGCGACGAAGCGTTTCTCCCGGTTATTCTCCTCCGTCGCGCATTCTGGAGCCTGATGAGTCTGCTCGGGCTCAGCGCCATCGGCATCTTCTTCGCCATGCAATACATCACGAGGCAGCAGCGGGCTCTGCAAACCGCCACGCTCACGGCCAAACAGCTCGGGCAATATGCCTTGGAAGACAAGCTCGGCGCCGGCGGCATGGGAACCGTGTACAAAGCGCGACACGCGATGCTCCGTCGCCCGACGGCCGTCAAGTTGCTCGACCTCGACAAAATCTCCGACACCGCCCTGGCTCGCTTCGAGCGCGAAGTGCAACTCACCAGCGGGCTGAGCCATCCGAATACCGTGGCCATCTTCGATTACGGCCGGACCGACGACGGTATTTTTTACTACGCGATGGAATACCTCGAGGGGCTCAATCTCGACGACCTAGTGAAGAAATACGGCCCGCTCGGCGAGGCGCGTACGCTGCACATTCTTCGACAGCTTTGCGGGTCGCTGGCCGAAGCGCACGCGGCAGGCTTAGTGCATCGCGACATCAAACCGGCGAACATCTTCCTCACGCGCCGCGGCGGCTTGTGCGACTTTGTGAAGGTGCTCGACTTCGGACTCGTCAAGGCGCGCGACGGCGTCGATCAGGCCGGCGTCACGAGCCCGAACGCGCTGATGGGGACGCCTCTGTATTTGTCGCCCGAAGGAGTGACGGCGCCCGACGAAGTGGATGCTCGGGCCGACGTGTATGCGGTGGGCGCGGTCGGCTACTTTCTGCTGACCGGTACGCCGGTATTCGACGGCGCGACGCTGATGGAGATCTGCCTCAAGCACACGAGCGAAGCGCCGCAACCGCCGTCGGCCCGACTCGGCCGGCGCATCGACCCGCAGCTCGAAGCGCTGCTGATGCGTTGTTTGGAAAAAGAGAAAACGGCCCGTCCGACCGACGCCGGCGATCTACTGGCGCGGCTGGAAGCGATCAAGCCGGGCGAACCATGGACTTGGCAATCGGCCGCCGCTTGGTGGCAAACGCAAGCCGGACTCCAGAACGCGACGACGGCGGCGGAGATCACGTTGAACAAGTCGTCGCTCGAAGCGACGCAAGCGTCCGGCGCGCCGCCGCTGGATCGAACGTCGGACTTTTCGCAGCGGTGAACGGCGACATGCTTGCGATCGTCGCGCGCTGTTGAATGCCGAATGCGCGCTCCGCTGTGCGTCCGTCAAGCGTAGATTTGGCCGGCCAAAAGTGCTCTGGAATTTGGGCCGGCGGGTTTGGGACAATACGGCGTGAGACTTTGCGCCTTGTTAGCGCCCGTCGAGTCGCCGGGGGCAAACGGCGCTTGTTTTTCGAACCGCGGATGAAAACGCCGTGGGCCGGGAGAAATCGTATGCGCTGCTCAACAATTCCCAATCGATGCAGTTCGAACCGGCCCCCGGCGACTCGCAGGGGGCTAAGAGGGAAAATTCGCGCATCACGGAATCGACGTAAGTGCTGCGCACTAACTCGTCGAAACGCGCACAATCGCCCCCTCGTAGTGCGCGTCGGAGCGCTTACCAACAAGGGGGCGCACTACCGGTTCGACGTTGTGCGCAAGGGGCAGGGGGCGGTTCGAGGACTTACGTCGATCTCGAGCGCGGCGAGCGGCGACAATTGCCGCGTGCGGCGCGGCGAGGTCGTCCGACTACGTTGCCGAGTGCGCGATTTCTCTCGGGGCCGCGCACTACGCGAAACGGCAACCGGGCGCAGCGCGCAACAAATTGTCGGTGCGGCGCACGAAAATGTGCCGTCCGCGCATGTTGCGCGCAAGAAATTGCGCAGTTGATTAGTAAGAAGAAAGCGGACGAAGGAACGATTGTTGTTTGGCAATTTGATGTTGGCGTGCGGCGGCACGGCGATTTATTTAGCCCGTCGTCGGCGACGGCGGGCGCCCCCGGTCGCCGACCGGGGGCTAAATAAAAGAGCGAGCATCAATGAAATCTCGCACGCGGAACGCCGCGGAGGGCGCTCCCTACAGAGTGTTTCGCTGCTGCTACGTCGTCGGCGGGGGTGTTTCGTGCGGCGCGGCGAGCCATTGTAGCGAGGGGCCGTCTAAGCGGTAGATGCACCATTGGCTCATCTCGCGGGCTCCTTGCGCCGTGTAGAAGCGGATCGCCGGTTCGTTCCAATCCAGAGCCGACCACTCGATGCGGCTGCAATCACGGGCGACGGCAATCTCGCCGACTCGCTTGAAGAGGGCTTTGCCGAGGCCATGGCCGCGGGACGCTTCCCGCACGTACAGGTCTTCGAGATAGATGCCCGGCTTGCCGGCAAACGTGCTGTAGTTGTGAAAGAAGAGGGCAAAGCCGGCCGGCGAGCCGTCGATCTCGCCGACGAGCGCTTCGCAATACGGGCGCGGACCGAACAAGGCGGTCCGCATGCTGTCGCTCGTCGCGCGTACGGCATCACGAAGCTTTTCGTACTCGGCCAGTTCACAGACGAGAGTGTGGAGCAACTCCACGTCGTCAGGGGTTGCATCGCGAACGGTAACTGCGGGCATCATGCCGCTCCTATCAGTTGTCGGGCATTGCCCGTTTGAATTGCTTCCAATTGCCCGCCGCCGAGAGGCGATTCGCGCAACTTCCAGACGGCCGATTCGTGGATGAACAGCGGGGCGTAACTGCCGAACAGCACGCGCTCGTGCCCCACCTGTTGTACCAGCGCTTCGACGCCGGCGACATTCTCTTTCGTGGCGATCTCGAACCAGGCGCGACGCGAGGAGGCAAGCTTATCGACGACGTCGACCTTGGCGCCGCGAAACGCATTGAGCACGACCACGCGCAGCGCGGTGAGGCTTTCGAGCTGCGCGACCAGCGGAGCCAAGTCGACGTGCGGCACTTGCACCAGCGGGTGTTGGGTGCGCTCGTCTTCCATGGTCACGGCGATCTGCACGAGCAACTTCCGAGCCGCGGCCGCTGAGAGCAATTCGACGACGCGCGGATCATCGAGCTTGTAGCCGTGGTAGTTGGGATGCAGCCGAATTCCCTTCATGGAGTGTGTCTCTTGGCAGCGGCGGATGTCGTCTTGCCAGTCGGGCAGCGTCGGATTGACCGCACCAAACGGCTCCAGAAATCCTGGGCCGAACTTGCGGCACTCGACGGCCAAGCGCGAATTGACCGCCGCGATATCGCGATGGAGCAGGGCATCGAAGCTGCCGCACCAAGCCTGCGTGACGCCGGCGGCGCGGAGCTTCGCGACGAGGGCCTCGGGCTCATCGCCGGGAACCCGACGAAACGGCCAGCGATGGAGATAAACGTTGACGTCGATCATGGATTTCGGCGGCTTGCGTTAGACCTGAACGTTCTTAGCTTTGAGGATCGGCATGAGCATGCGTTTCAAGTTCTCTTTGAAGATGAGCCGCTTCTCGCGCTCGGAGATCTCGGCGCCGTGGACCTTGGCGATTTGGGACGCAAAGCTCCGGCCGCCGCAATCGCTGCCGTAGATCACGCGCTCCGCGCCGAGTTCGCGGACCGCCATCTCGACGAGGCCGGCCGTCGGGTCGCTGCCGGCGATGTCGATGCTCACGTTCGGATAGGCCCGCACGGCTCGGATGCCGAGTTCCCACTGGCCGCCGGTGTGTCCAAGGATGAGCGGCGTGCGCGGGTGGCGTTTGGCGAGCTCGACCAAATCGTACGGGCTCGACTCGCCGGGATACGTCGTGCCGTCGGTCTTAAGCCAGGTGTGCTGGTAGATCACCGCCTTGAGTTCCGCGGCGCGGCGAATGATCGGGTCGATCGCCGGGTCGTTGCAATGGTGGGCCACCCAAAGCTTGATGCCGACCATCGGGCCGGCGGCGATACAACGCTCGATTTCCGAGAGGCTTTTCTCGACGTGGTCGCCGCTGACGTAACAGAAGCCAAACGCGCGATCATGATAGTGCTGAAGGGCTTCGAGCACCTCGTCATTTTGTTTTTGTAAATCTTCGGGCGTCGGCTCTTTCGTCCAAGTCATGCCCATATAAAAGCAAAGCCGCTCAATACCTACGCGGTCGGCGATTTCGATGAGCCTCCCCATGCGCTCGGCCGGCGTGCGACCCGTGACGCCGGAAAGATGGCAGTGGAGGTCCCAGATCATAAGGGCGAGGGGTCAGGGGTGAGTAGTAACATACTGGCCCCGACGCGCAAGCGAGGGGACGTTAGCAGCAATTCAGCAGGGCAGGGCGATCGCGATTGTAAGTCGGAAGCGAAGCCGGGGTGAACAGAAATATGAGCGGGGTCGGACAAAAGAAAAAGCCCTCGACGACCGGAGTCGTCGAGGGCTTTCGCGAGGAACCAAACCCGTTCGAACGGTACGTATGCGAGTTATCGCATTCCGGCCGCGGCGGTGCTGATCGCAGCGATGCGATCGCCTGTGCGAACCGGCGACGTGTGCGTCCAGCCTTGCTGCGAATCGTACCGCCGCACGAACGGCAGCGACGTCGGAGCAGGACGGAATTCCGTGGGGAAGAAGGTTTCAGCAATAACGCGAAGCGTACGGTGTTCGGCCGAATCAAGGCCGATGGCCGCGGTGCGTTCGAGCAGTTGGCGAATGAGAGCCTTGCCGCGCGGCCAGCGAACGTCGACGACCGTGGCGGCGTCTTCGAGCAGTTGATAGATGCGGGCCCGAGTGAGCCGCATCCGCATGGCGGTGCGACGGACGCTGAGCGGGGCGCCGTCGAGGCCGAGGCGACCGCGGAGCATCGTGGCCGTTTGTTCGCCGGCATCGACGCCGATTTGCGTGACGAGCGGCTCAAGCAGTTGTTCGCGAAGCGTTTCGACGGAAAGGGTGTCGATTCCGGCGACCATTTGTTGGACGCGCTTTTCCAAGGTCTCGATGCGCGGCGGCGTGAGGCGAACCTGCACGCGACCGTCGGCCGGCTTGCCGTCGAGCAACGAGTGGAGTTGACCGAAGATGGTGACGACGCAGCGAACGCGCTTCTCACCGTGCGTCTTCAGCTTGCGAATGTTCTCAAGCGTGAGTCCGGCGTAATGTTCGAGCGGCACGCTCCAGATCACTCGCGGCAGTTCGCTGAGCGAACCGGCGAAGCAACCAAGCGGCTCATGGCCCAAGCGATGGGCGACGACCGTGGCGCGCCACGTGGCCCAAGTGACTTCGGAGATATTCGAAGGATCGGCGGCGCCGGCGACCGCGGGAAGCGGAACTTCGGAAACAACCGCAGCCTGCGGCGCGATGTGTTCGAGACGTTCCTTCTCGAGTTCGTCGGTATGCAAAGCCCGGTCAAGAAGCTTGAGCAGAGATTGCATCTTCTTTTGACCGATGCCCGGCACGGCGGCCAGCGAATCGTAGGGAGTTCGCAGGAGGTCGCCGAGCGGGCGATGAAGCAAAGCCCGGGGAAGCCGACGATCGGCCGGCAGCGCCCAATAGGCGAGGGGATGGCTCAGTTGCGGAGCGTATCGATCGGTGAGTAAGAGATTGCGGATTTTGTCGAATCGAGCGGCCAACTCGAAACGCATCTGACGAACGGAAGCCGAGTGCTTGATCATGGTCTAACTCCTGCCCAAAAAACCGGCAGCAAACGTCGTGAAACTAAGCATCCGCCTTACGTAAGTCGTTTGGATTCACGATCTTCCAGCGACGGTTCCAGTGTTAGGCAAGAAACGTGCCAAAGAGTCGCAACAGACGCTTGGCAATGCCGGCAAAAGCCGCGACGGAGGCTCGCGTTTCCATGACAATAAAAACGCACAAGCACGCGTAATTTCCGGGTTTGCGGCGTTACGCGCCAAGTACACGGCGACGTTCGACAATATTTGCGACCTTTGTCAAATACGAACATAATGCGATGCCGTTGTCGCGATGCCTGCCTTGTTTCGACGCGGCGTCTGCACAATTTCCCCGCCTTCTATCTCCCCGCCTCAACATCCGGCAGCACGTTTTCATAACGCGCCCCTTCCGTTTCTCTTCCATTCTTTGTGGAGCCCGATTTCGATGACTCTCAATCGACGCGAATTTCTGAACCGTTCGTTGGCGGCGGGAATGGTCGCCGGATGTGCGACTTACAATCAGCCCGCGCGCGCCAGAGCGACCTCGGTGAATGAGAAGATTGTCGTCGGCGTGATGGGGCTCGGGCGCGGCAAAGGATTGATTAACTCCTTCGCGCCGAGCCCGAACTGTCACATCGAATACGTGTGCGAAGTCGATTCGCGCCGTCTGGCGGAGGGGGCGAGCCACGTGACCAAACTCGCGGGGAACAACCCGCAACAAGTGGTCGACGTGCGCAAGATTCTCGATGACAAGAAGGTGGACGCGCTCGTCGTCGCCGCACCGGACTTTTGGCACGCGCCGGCGACGATCATGGCCTGCAACGCCGGGAAGCATGTGTATTGTGAAAAGCCTGCGAGCCACAACGCCCAAGAAGGGGAGTGGATGGTACAAGCGGCGCGGAAGCACAATCGCGTCGTGCAACTTGGCACGCAGCGCCGCAGTATGCCGGCCTACATTTCGGCCGTGAAAAAGCTGCACGACGGCGCCATCGGCAAACCGCTCTTAGCGCGCGGTTACTACTTCAACCCGCGCCCGACAATTAAGAAGGGGCAAGCCGCGGCGGTGCCGGAATGGCTCAACTACGATCTCTGGCAAGGTCCGGTGCCGGAGCGCGAATACCGCGACAACCTCGTGCACTACAACTGGCATTGGATGTGGCACTGGGGCACGGCCGAGCTCGGCAACAACGGGGTCCATCTGATCGACATCTGCCGCTGGGGTCTCGACGTCGATTATGCGACCAAGGTCACGACCGCCGGCGGACGCTATCGCTACAACGATGACCAAGAGACGCCCGACACGAGCGTGTCGACGTTCGAATTCGGCGATCGCGCCATCATCTGGGAAGGGCGTAGCTTCTATAAGCCGATTGCCCCGGAAGCGCCGAAGCATGAAGTATCGTTCTACGGCGAGAACGGCACGGTGACCGTCAGCCATACGACCGTCAACGTGTACGACGCCGGCGGCAAGTTGCTGGAAGAAGAGAAGCACCCCGCCGGCGACCAATTCCACATCGACAACTTCCTCGCCTGCGTGAAAGACGGCAAACGCCCGAACGCCGACATCGAAGAAGGGCACAAGAGTACGTTGCTCTGCCATCTCGGCAACATCGCCTACCGCACGGGCAAGGCTTTGCAGATCGACGCGACGACGCACAAGCCCGTCGACGCCGAAGCCGGCAAGTTTTGGGGGCGCGAATATCGCAACGGTTGGCAACCGCAGGTCTAGCGCCGCTTACAAGTTCGACGACGGTGAGGTCGATTGCGCGGTCTTCGAGCCTGCCGCTCGCAACATTCCGGAATAGCCCCGGGCGTCCCAGTCGGGCGCTAAGTCGCGAATGCGCTGACGGTTCGCAAGCCACCAACCTTGCGCTTCCGACTGTCGCCAGGGATGCTTCGCGCACAGTTCTTCCAAACGCTCGGCGACTTCCGCGGCGTCGCGCGGTCGATCGTCGGGGCTTTTGGCGAGGCAGCTTAAGATCAAGTCGTCGAGTTCCGGCGGAATCGGCTGCTGGGCTACGCTCGACGCGCGCGGCGGCGGCGTATGTAACGCATGATTGAACATTTCTAGGTCGGTCGTGGCCGTAAACGGATCGCGACCGGTCAACAGCTTGAACGCGACGACGCCGAGCGCGTAAACGTCGCTCCGTGCATCAGCGTTGTACGGGGGCTTGAGTCGCTCCGGCGCCATGAATAGCGGCGTGCCCGCCACATGGAACGAGGAAGCGGTATGTTGCACGTCGCCCTCGCTTTCGAACTGCTTCGCGAGACCGAAGTCAAGCACTTTGAGAAAATCGGCCTCGCCGCCGAGAAAGCAGAGCATCAAGTTATGAAGTTTGATGTCGCGATGGACGAGCCCCATTTCGTGCGCTTCGGCCAACGACGCGGCCGCCTGCTTCAGCACGTACAACGCGCGCGGCAACGGCAGCACCCCTTCGATGAGCAGTACTTGCGAAAGGGTCAGCCCGCGCAAGAGTTCCATGGCGCAATAGAACTGACCTTCTTCGGTGCTGCCGAAGTCGTAGATTTCGATGGTGTTGGGATGCGTGAGCTTGCCGGCGAGCGTAACCTCGCGCTCGAACCAGGCCGTGGTCTGTTCGTTGACCAATTCCGGCTTAATCACTTTCACCGCCGTCGGACGCTTCAGGAGCGCGTGATGGGCACGATAGACGCGCCCCATCCCTCCCTCGCCGATGGCAATGTCCAACACGTAGGGGCCGATGCGCGGCGTTTCCGCAATCCGACGACGTGCCAAGATCGACGACCGCCATGAATAAAGCAGCAACATCATGACGCCGACCATGAGCAGCATGCGCACGTAAAACAAGACGCGTAGGTTGTCGAGCTGATCATAGGCCTCGTCGAGATCGAGCTTAATGACGATGCCGAAATCATGTTGGGGCATCCAATGCCAGCCGCCGATGACGTCGACGCCCCGATAGTCGCGATAGCCGTCGACTTCGACTCCGTCGACGCCTCCTAAAGCGCGCGTCACGGCGAGAGTCGGATAGTTCGCCTCGTAAGGAATCTCCGCAGCGGTGCTTTTCCGAATATCGCGTTGCGGATCGCGCACCAGCATCAACACCGTTGTCGGGTTCTCGCCTTTTAAAATTCCGGCCTCCACAAGCTCATCGCGATAACGACTTTCCGTAAGCATGCGGCCGGATTTGTCGAACGCGAAGGCGTCGCCCGAACTGAGCAGCGTGATCGAATTGAGCCTACGCGTGAACTCCGAGATCATCGACGGCGCTGCGACGAAGATCACTCCGATCGATTTACTTTCGCCGCGAATCGGTGCGAGTATGCCCATGACCGGCTTTCCGGCGCCGCACCACTGAGAACCGGCAAATGCTTCGCACTGATGCGGCAGCAATATCGACGACTTGCCCGCCAAGGCCTCACGAAACCGTTCGCCCGCCGCGAATGACGTGAGGCCCTCTCGAGCGGTCGACTCACCGATGACGACTTTACCGTCGGCATTCCAAACGACGGCGACGGCGTCATGTCGCGCGCGATCCCTAATAGACTTCGGAATTGGGTCGTGAGCGCCCGTCGGCGCCGCTTCCTGCGGTGCGGACAACTCCGTTAAACCGGCATTGTTCGCGGCCGCCGGCGGTATGGCGGAAAGCAACTTCTCCATCTCGTCACGAAACTCCGGCTGCGCCGACCATGCCTCGACGGCGAAACGCTCCGAATCGAACCAAGCGGTGAGATTCTCATCCGTCGTCTTGAGCATCGATGCGAAACCATTGGCCCAATAGTTGCGCGACGACATCGCGATGGAATGTTGCGACCACCAGGCCATGCCGAACACCAACAGCAGCGTCGCCGCGGCGCCGAGAGCCATTTGCCCGGAAACGCTGAGGCGGTCGGCCCATTGATTGATCGCTCGTCGCCAAGCGGTACGAGTGCGCGAGCCGCGCGAACGCGAACGATTGCTCGAGCGCGAACCTGTCTTGGAAGGGTTGCTGTCGCGATTCGACGCCGGCATGATCGTCGAGCTTTTGTGATGCGCGAGCAGCAGCTCGACCTCGCGGCGCATTGCCGCGTCGTCGCCGCAACGCCGCTCGACACATTGGCGTCGTTGCTCCCCTTCGAGCTTCGAACATTCGAGAAAGATGTCTTTGATCAGGCGATGCTGCTCGTCGTTCACGTCTCGTCTCCGGCAAGTTCCTTCCGGAGCCAAGCGCGGATCATCGTCCATTCGGCTTCCACGGTGCGTTTGGAAACCTTCAGCACGTGAGCAACTTCGTCGACCGTGAGTCCGCCGAAGAAGCGAAGTTCGACGATGGTCGCCTGTCGGGCATCCACGGCGGCAAGCTTTTCCAAGGCCTCCTCGACGCGCAGCACGTCTTCATCCCGTTCGAGCGTGAGTACGTCGTCGTGCAGAGGGATCCGACGTCGCGAGCCTTCGCGCTTCTGCCGCATCTTCGATCGCGCATGGTCGACGAGAAGCTGGCGCATGATCTTGGCGGCGGTAGCGAAGAAATGCGTGCGCGCCTGAAAATCGACGGCATCGTGCTCGACCATTTCCAGATACGCTTGGTGCACGAGCGCGGTCGGCTGCAGCGTGTGATTGCGACGCTCGTTGCGAAACTGATTGCGCGCAATATCCCGCAGCCGGTCGTAGACCAGCGGCAGTAATCGCTCCGCGGCGCGATCATCGCCGTTGCGCAATTGCGTAAGAATTCGCGTGATTTCCGCCCGAGCAATTTCCGCCAAGGAACACCCCGATATCAAACTCCATTCTGCGGTTTCGCGCAGGCCAAAGACAATTATAGCGCAAAACACTCCTATATGTGGGGGGTGTTGTGAGCGATTTTGACGCTTTGTTTGGGGCGAAAGATTTTAGGCTGCGGGTTTCGGACCTGTTTAGCGCATCCCCTAGCGCCGGCAGATCCGTTGAGCCGGCGGGCATGATCGATCCCAAGCGGCGGCCCTAACCAATCGATCCCGCGACCCCGGTCGCACAGTTTTTGAAAGAGAATTGAGATGATTGCCATGCAGTCGCGATTGATTTGTCACGCCATCGGACTAGATCCCGCGACGGAGGCGTCCGTACGCGACGTCGTCATCCGCTGGGGATTCCAGTTTGCCCGACACGATACCGTCGTGGTGTTCGAAAACTCCTCCGACATTATGCAAGCCGGGTGCATCGTCGCCCGCGTCGATGAGCCGGCGGTATTGCTGGACATGTTGGAATCTTCCGGTTCCCCGCTGACCACGCTCGTGGTACTCGACAATGCCGACACGCGACGCTGCGTAAATGCCATGCGTCACGGCGCCGCGGATATCCTGGAACTTCCGGCCGATATGGTACTCCTGCCGACGGCCATCGAAGGGGCGTGCGCATTGTCGCTCCAACGCCAACAACGCCTCTCGGAAACCTCCGCCGCACAGCGCCGGCTTGCGCAACTTACCGACGGCGAGCGGGAAGTCCTGCAACTGATGCTCCACGGTAAGGTGAACAAGAACATCGCGTCGCGACTGGGCATTGCGCTGCGGACCGTCGAAGCTCGCCGCAAACGTGTATTCACCAAGATGGGAACACGGAGCCTGGCGGAAATCGCGGCCGTGCTGCAAACATCGGGTTTGCTCGCTGCGTCGTCCTCGGTTTCCCTAAACTAGCCCCTACAGGACAGCTAGATCGGGGCCATAAGGTCATCTATTCTTCGCCGGCAAGGATCGCCGGCGGAAGAATAATTACGAACTTTTTGCTTGGCTTTCCGAATTGAAATCCGTTCCGCAAAGTGTTTAGTAAAAAACACTTACACGCTATTTGAACCCGTTAGGCAACGTGGATTTGCAGGGCTGTCTCCAAATTCCTATCGCTCTCGTGCGCCACATGTCGTTACGATAGTCTCAAAGTGTGGCCAAGGCGCGATGGCCAAGCTTTTCTCGATCGTGTAACCTCCACGTTTTGCAGTTCCACGAATTCGGTTTCCGCAGACTTTGCCGACCTTCGACTACGCTGGCTGCGTAGAAGAGTCCGGACTGTTAGCGAAAATCTTTGGAAAGGCCCGCCTACCGATAGAATCCGCGGATCCTCACTCCGTGATGAATTCATCACAAGTTGCCCAAGCGGTAAACTATTACGCGCCCCCCAAGTCGAGTTCTCTTTCGAACCGATGATTTCGACGGTGGCGACGTTTTCCCCCTACGGCACGAGCGATCCGCATCTCGGCGTTTCCGCACTTCCATTCTTAAGCCGCACTTTCGATTCCTTTCCGGCTTAGGCGATCGACCGATTTACAACCCGTTGTTGCCTGAGCCGTATTCTCGTTCCCGCACAACTCGCGAATCCACCTTTTACCGACATTGCCATGGCGCTCTTCACTGAAGAACCGGAAACAGACTCCTCCGGGGACGATTTCCACAACGATTTCAACAGCATGAGCGCGGGCTTCGTCGAAGCCCTCTACGCCGATTACCTGAACGACCCGAACTCGGTGTCGCGCGATTGGCAACGCTTCTTCTCGAAGTTTGCCGCCTACGAATGGCCGCGTCCGCAGCTCGGCCCGTCGTTCAAGGCGCATAGCGTCTTCAATCCGCCGGCCGACGGCGGCGATGCCCCGACGACGAACGGCCAAGCCGCTCTTCCGGCGAAGCACGGCGTCGACATGGTGGTGCTGCAAGACCGCGTCGACCAAATGGTCCGCGCCTTTCGCGTGCGCGGCCACATGGTTGCGACGCTCGATCCGCTGGGCTTGCCGCGCCCGCCGCAGCCCGAGCTGGAAGCCGAGTACTATGGTTTCACCGACGAACATCTCGAAATGTCGCTCTCGACCCGCACGATCAAGGGTCCGAAGAAACGCACGTTGCGCGAGATCATCGATTGCATGCGCAACACGTATTGCCGCCGGATCGGCGTGCAATTCATGCACATCGACAACTACCGCGTCCGCCAGTGGTTGCAAGACCGGATGGAAGGAAGCGAAAACCGGCTGGAGATGTCGCGTAAGGAACAACTTCGCATTCTCACGAAGCTCAGCGATGCCGTGATCTTTGAAGAGTTCCTGCAGAAGAGCTTCTTGGGCGCCAAGAGCTTTTCGCTCGAAGGGGCCGAAAGCTTAATTCCGCTGTTGGACATGGCGATCGAACGCGCCGCGGAACAGGGCACTCAAGAAATCGTCGTCGGCATGGCGCACCGCGGCCGGTTGAACGTGCTCGCCAACATCATGGGGAAGAGTCCGCAGCAAATCTTCCGCGAGTTCGCCGACGTCGATCCCGAATTGCACCTCGGTCGCGGCGACGTGAAGTACCACCTCGGCCATAGTTCCGATTGGGTCACCAGCACGAACCGCAAGGTTCACCTGTCGCTCGCTTTTAATCCCAGCCACTTAGAGTTCGTCGGCCCGGTCGTCCAGGGCCGCCTCCGCGCCAAGCAAGACAAGCTGAGCGATTCGCAACACGAGCGCGGCTTGGCCGTCGTCATCCATGGCGATGCGGCGTTTGCCGGCCAAGGCGTCGTGCAAGAAATGCTGAATATGAGCGAGCTTGGGCCGTACAACATCGGCGGCACGCTCCATATCATCATCAACAACCAGATCGGGTTCACCACCGCGCCGGAAGAATCGCGCTCGTGTGCCTACTGCACCGACGTGGCGAAGATGCTGCAAAGCCCGCTGTTCCACGTGAACGGCGAAGATCCGGAAGCCGTGGCTCAGGTCGTGCAGTTGGCGATCGACTTCCGCCGTGAGTTCAAACGCGACGTCGTCATCGACATGTATTGCTACCGTCGCCGCGGACACAACGAAGCCGACGAACCGACCTTCACGCAGCCGCTCTGGTACAAGACGATCGAACGCACGAAGAACGTTCGCGAAGGTTACCTCGAATATCTCTTGAAGATGGACGGCATCTCGCGCGTGGAAGCCGACGCCATCGCCGCGCGTCGTCGCGAGCAATTGGAAAAAGACCTGAGCGTGGCCCGCAGCCCCGAGTTCAAGCCGCGTCTGGCTCCGTGGACCGGCCTGTGGGCGGGCTACCGCGGCGGCTTGGAAAGTGAAGCGGAAGAACTCAACACGGGCGTCAGCCGCGAGAAGCTCGCTTCCTACCTTGATACGCTCGCTTCCGTCCCCGCCGATTTCAACGTGCACGCGAAACTACAACGCGCAGTGCTCGACGCCCGCAAGGAAATGGCCAAGGGGGCCAAGCCGCTCGATTGGTCGGCCGGCGAAGCGCTGGCATTGGCCACGCTGGCGGTCGACGGCTACAAGACCCGCCTCACCGGTCAAGATTCGGAGCGCGGCACGTTCAGCCATCGCCACGCCGTGCTACACGACTACGAAAACGGTCGGCGCTACATGGCTCTCAATCATATTTTGCCGTCGCAAGCGCCTGTCGAAATCTACAACAGCCCGCTATCGGAAACGGCCGTGCTCGGCTTCGAATACGGCTACAGCCTCGACTGGCCGCAAGGCTTGGTGATGTGGGAAGCGCAGTTCGGCGACTTCGTCAACGGCGCGCAAGTAATCATCGATCAGTTCATCACGAGCGGCGAAGACAAGTGGCGCCGGTTAAGCGGCATCGTCATGTTGCTGCCGCACGGCTTCGAAGGGGCCGGCCCGGAACACTCGAGTGCTCGTCTCGAACGCTTCCTCCAACAAGCTGCGGAAGACAACATCCAAGTCTGCAACGCCACGACCCCGGCGCAATACTTCCACTTGCTCCGCCGCCAGGCGCTTCGCAAGTGGCGCAAGCCGCTGATCATCATGACACCCAAGAGCTTGCTCCGTCATCCGAAGGTCGTATCGCCGTTCGAAGATTTCGAGCAAGGGATGTTTCAACGCGTGCTCCCCGATTCGAATCCCAACCGCGAAAAGGTCGACCGCGTGCTGCTCTGCTCGGGCAAAATTTATTACGACCTCGAAGCCAAGCGGCAAGAATTGGGTCGCGAAGACGTCGCCATCCTGCGCGTCGAGCAACTCTATCCCTTACCGAATGAACAGCTTCGCTCCGAATTGGCCCGCTATCCGGACGGAACGCCGGTATTTTGGGTTCAGGAAGAACCTGAGAATATGGGCGCTTGGCGGTTTATGCGTATTAATTTCGGAGAAAAGCTCTTCGGCCGCCTCAAGTTCAGCGGAATTAGCCGTCACGCGTCGGGCAGCCCCGCCACCGGCTCCAACAGCAGCCACAAGTTGGAACAAAGTGAACTCCTGGCCCAGGCCTTCGGCGGACGGTAAAACCTAGTATCCTGAGATGTCGCGGCGAGCGTCGCCCCAGGGACGCTCGCCTCGCTTTTTTTACGACCGCATTCCGCACGCATTCTCGTTCTCTCGGGAAGCGTTTTCCAACACCGGCTCTCTTGCAGTACTCCCAGACCGAATCATGGCCATCGAACTCCGCGTTCCGTCACTTGGCGAATCGATTACCGAAGTCTTCATCGGCGACTGGCGCAAAGGCGAAGGCGCTCATGCCGCCGCCGGCGAGAATCTCGTCGAGATCGAATCGGACAAGGCCACGGTAGAACTCGCCGCGCCGCAAGCGGGCGTCGTCTCCAAGGTGCTGAAGAAAAAAGGTGAGACGGCGCAAGTCGGCGAAGTGATCGGCTACTTGGAACCCGCCGGTGCTGCCGCGGCAACTCCCGGTAAAGCGCCCGAGCCCGCCGCGCCCGCCGCAGCCGCTCCCGCTTCCAAGGTGGCCGTATCGAACGAAACTCCCATTGCGACCGGCGGTGCGTCGAACGGCTCGGGCGACGTGCGAGTGATGCCGGCCGCCGCGCGCGAGCTGGCCCAGCGCGGCATGCAACCGAGCGAAGTCTCCGCGTCCGGACCCGGCGGACGGATGCTCAAGGAAGACGTCGTGCGGCAGGCCGAGGCCCCGCGCGCCGAACCCTCTAGGCAACCGGCCGCCGTCGCCGTCGTGGCTCCGCCGGCCGCCGCACCGCAAAAGAGCGGCGGTATGCCGTCGACCTCGGTCGGCTTGAGCGGCTCGGCCTCGCGTCGTGAAGAAGCCGTGCCGATGAGCCCGATTCGCCGTCGCATCGCGCAGCGGTTGGTCGAAGCCCAGCACAACGCCGCGCTGCTCACGACGTTCAACGAAGTTGATATGTCGTCGGTGATGACGCTTCGCAACGAACACAAAGACATGTTCTTGCAGAAGCACGGCGTGAAGCTCGGTTTTATGTCGTTCTTCGTGAAGGCGACGATCGACGCTTTGAAGATGGTGCCGCAAGTGAACGCGGAAATCCGCGGCAACGACATCATCTACCACAACTACTACGATATCGGCATCGCCGTCAGCGGCGGCAAGGGCCTCGTTGTCCCTGTCCTTCGCAACGCCGAACGAATGAGCTTCTCGGAAGTCGAGCAATCGATCGAGGCCTACGGCAAGCTGGCCCGCGACAACAAGCTCACGCTCGAACAGCTCCAAGGGGGCACGTTCACCATCTCCAACGGCGGCGTGTTCGGCTCGCTCCTCTCGACGCCGATCGTCAACCCGCCGCAAAGCGGCATCCTCGGTCTGCACGCCATTCAAGAACGCCCGATGGCGAAAGACGGCCAAGTGGTCATCCGCCCGATGATGTACATGGCGTTCACGTACGACCATCGGATCATCGACGGTCGTGAAGCGGTGACGTTCCTCCGCCGCATTAAAGAAACGATCGAAAATCCGTCGCGGATTCTGCTGGAAATCTAATGGCACGTTCCGTGCCGTTTCTTAGCCCCCGGCGAGTCGCCGGGAGCCTCACGAAGCACACTCCCTTGCCCCCGGCGACTCGCCGGGGGCTAAAAGTTTAAGCACCATGAACCACGACCTCATCGTCATCGGCGCCGGTCCCGGCGGATATGTCGCCGCCATTCGCGCGGCACAGCTCGGCTTGAACGTCGCCTGCATCGAGAAGGAACAAGCACTCGGCGGCACCTGCCTGCGCATCGGCTGCATCCCGAGCAAGGCCCTGCTCGAATCGAGCCATCTCTACCACATGGCGCAGCACGAGCTCGGCGCCCACGGTATCCACACCTCCGGCACGTCGCTCGACCTCGCGGCGATGCTCAAGCGCAAAGACGGCATCGTCGACTCGCTCACCAAGGGGATCGAATTCCTCTTCAAGAAGAACAAGGTCACACGCTATCGCGGCACCGGTCGCCTCGCGGGCCCCGGCAAAGTCGCGGTCGACGGCGATCAACCGCAGGAGCTCACCGCGAAGAACGTGATCATCGCCTCCGGCAGCAAGCCGATGATGATCCCCGGCATCGAGTTCGACGGCAAGCACGTCGGCACGAGCACCGAAGCCCTCAACTTCGATAAGGTCCCCGAACATCTAGTGATCATCGGCGGCGGCGTCATCGGCCTGGAACTCGGCAGCGTCTGGAAGCGGCTCGGCGCGAAAGTCACGGTCCTCGAATTCCTCGACCGCATCATGGCCGGCATGGATACCGAACTGGCCCGCGACGCTCAGAAGATCTTCGAGAAGCAAGGGATCGAGTTCCGCTTGAAGACGCGCGTCACCAGCGCCAAGTACGACGGTTCCAAGTGCGTCGTCACGGTCGAAGGCGGCGAACCGATCCATTGCGACAAGGTCCTCGTTTCGGTCGGCCGCGTGCCGTGTACCGAAGGGCTCGGTTTGGAAACCGTCGGGCTGCAGCTCGACGCTAAGAAGCGCATTCCGGTCGACAAACACCTGCGCACGCCGGTCTCCGGCATCTACGCAATCGGCGACTGTATCGAAGGCCCGATGCTCGCCCACAAAGCAGAAGACGAAGGCGTAGCGGCCGCGGAATTCATCGCCACCGGCTACGGCCACGTCAATTACGACGCGATTCCGAGCGTTGTTTACACGGAGCCCGAGGTCGCATCGGTCGGCAAGACCGAAGACGAACTCAAGGCCGCCGGAATCGAATACCGCAAAGGCTCGTTCCCCTTCAGCTTCCACGGCCGCGCCAAAGCGCTCGGCATGACCGACGGCTATGTGAAAGTTTTGGCGGATGCCAAGACCGATCGCGTGCTCGGCGTGCACATCCTCGGCCCGCGCGCCGGCGACCTAATTGCCGAAGCCGTCGCTGCGATCGAATTCGGCGCAAGCTCCGAAGACATCGCCCGCACCTGCCACGCCCATCCGACATTGGCCGAAGTGATGAAAGAAGCGGCCCTGGGCTGCGACGGCCGCACGATCCACAAGTAGCCGATCCGTGGGCGAGCGTCGAGGCGTAAGCCCGACGTGTCTCCCTGCGGCAAACTACTTCGCCTTCTTCCCGCGCGAGCGCTTCGCCCGCGCGTCGACAGGCGCTTCAAGCACGGCAGTCGCCGCAGCGCTCTCCGATGCGGCGGCGGCCGCATCGTGTGTGCCCGGATGATCGTACGCATCGGCCGCTTCGGCATCGACGGAAACCTTGCCGTCGGCCCCGGGATACACATGAATCTCGCCGAACAAGTTCAGCTGCTCGGTCTTCACGGAGTGATGTCGGGCCAACTCCAGCACGGCCAAGAACATGCCGACCAGCTTCGACTTTTGCATTCCCGGCTCGAAGAGTTCGCCCAGCGCCACATGTCCCCGCTCGTTCAAGAGCGCCGCGATGCGCTCCATGTGCACGTGGATCGGCGTGTCGTCGTACAGAATATTGGCCTGCGGCGTCCCTTGGTTCTCACGCACGATCCGCGAAAACGCGCTCACTAAGTCCCACAGCTCGACTTCTTCCAGCGGCTCGCGCTCCAGCGCATCGCCGCGCGGCCGATCGACCGCCATCCTCGAGAAGTGCTCCTGCCAGCCGCGGGCCCGATCTTCGAGCATGCTCGCGGCGTCGCGAAACTGCTTGTATTCCAATAGTTGCCGCACCAAGTCTTGCCGCGGATCTTCCAGCGGCGCTTCCACTTCGTCGGCGTGCGGCAACACCAAGCGCGACTTGATCTCGATCAGCGTCCCGGCCATCTCGAGGAATTCGCCGATGCCGTCGATATCGAGCCGTTCCAAGATCTCGATATGCGCCAGAAACTGATCGGTGATCATCGCCAACGGGAGATCGACGATCTCCACTTCGTGCTTCCGCACCAAGTAGAGCAGCAGATCCAACGGGCCTCGATACGCTTCGAGTTCGACGCGGAAGTTCATCGTGGATTCGTCGCTCGTCGCGGGACGCTTCAGGGGCGAAGACTTCGGGCGACGTAACGACGCAAGCGCCATGTTCATGCGCAAACTCCGCGGAACGACGAACTTCTCGACCTGCCGCGCTCACTTGCGGGGTCGGACCCGTTCATCGTACCACGCCGACGGCGCGGCCTGGGCATCGCGAGATTCCCCCTGCCGGCGTCGTTACGGTCCCGCCTATCGTTTCGACCGTTAAGGTTTACCTACTTGAGTCCCGTTCCCGACTTTCCTTAACCGATACAAGGTTCTAGACTTAAGAGCAGTGCCGGCGACGAGATTGCCGGCACCCCGACGCTTGTAGGGGAACTCCCTCCGTGGCGTTCCGCGAACCGCTGAAAACCGGAACGCCACAGAGGGCGTTCCCTACAGAACAACTACTAACAGGACGATTTTCGTGCGTTACGAGCAGCTTTGGGCTCCCTGGCGATTGGGCTACATCCAAGGAGACCAGTCTGCACCCGACGCTCCGCAAGCCGAGCCCGCGTGGTTGCCGGCGGCCGATCACGACTGCTTTATCTGCCGCGACGCCGCCACGGCGGCCGACGATCGCCGCAATTTCGTCGTCGGCCGCGGCTCGAAGTCGATCATCATTCTCAATCGCTACCCCTACAACAACGGCCACCTCCTCGTCGCTCCGCTTTTGCACAAGGCTCGGCTCGACCAACTCGACGCCGAAGAACATGTCGAATTGATGCAGACCGTGGCCCGACTGGTCGGCATCTTGGAACAGCGGATGAACGCCGAAGGGTTCAACGTCGGACTCAACCTCGGCCGCATCGCCGGAGCGGGCTTGCCCGGTCACCTGCATTGGCATATCGTCCCCCGCTGGAACGGCGACACGAATTTCATGCCCGTGTTTGCGGGCGCACGCGTGATCCCGCAATCGCTCGACGCGCTTTGGGAGTTGCTTTCGGATGCCCTTTAGTTCGCCGCACACCGACGCCGTCGCCGAACGCGAACTCGCGTTGCTCGCCCCTTATGCAATGTTCAGCGCGCTCTCGGCGGGCCGCAAATTCTCCGAGCCGTCGCATCCGTATCGCGGGCCGTTTCAACGCGACCGCGATCGCATCGTGCACAGCACCGCGTATCGTCGGCTCAGCGGCAAGACGCAGGTCTTCACGCGAGAAATGGGCGACTTCCATCGCACGCGCCTGACGCACACGCATGAAGTGGCCAGCGTGTCGCGCACCATCGGCCGCGCACTGCGGCTGAATGAAGATTTGGTCGAAGCCCTCGCGCTGATGCACGATCTCGGCCATCCGCCGTTCGGACATGCCGGGGAAGACGTGCTCCACGAGTGCACGAAAGACCACGGCGGTTTCTCGCACAATCGCCAAGCACTGCGGATCGTCGAGATTATCGAGCAGCGCTATCCCGACTTTCCCGGGCTCAACCTCAGCTTCGAAGTCTTGGCCGGCCAGCAAAGCCGCGTGGTGAAGCGCGGCGCGGCGCAGCGTCCGATCCTCGAAGTGCAAGTGGTCGACGCCGCCGACAGCATCGCTTACGACACGCACGACGTCGACGATGCCCTGCAGCTCGGGCTGCTCACCCATGAGGAGTTGGCCGAAGTCCCCTTGTGGCGGCAAGCCACCGATCGTGTGCGAGCCCGATATCAAGGGCTCGACGACGGCGAGCTTCGCCGCGCGACGCTCCACGAACTGATCGATTGGCAAATCGGCGACATGCTCGCTGCGGCGATGCGGCGTTTGGAAGCCGGCAACATCGATTGCCTCGCCGCCGTCTGCGAGGCGCCGCTGATCGTCGCCTTCGAGCCGGAGCTTACCGAGCTCAAGAACGAGTTGGAAAAGTTCCTCTACGATCGGGTCTATCGCAATCCGCTGGTCGTCGCCTCACGCCGCATCGCCCAAGATCAGCTCCGCGCGATGTTCCACGGCTATTGCAAGCGGCCCGAAAAGATGCCCGAGTCGTTCCAAACGCGCGTCGCCGAATACGGCTTGGAGCGAAGCGTCTGCGATTACCTCGCGGGCATGACCGATCGCTTTTGCCAACAAGAGTTCCAACGCTTCTTCGCCGCGTGAGATCGTATGGAACGAAGTACACAAGGCTCGGCTTTGCCGGCGATGCCGTTTAAGACCACGCTGCTGGCTAGCGCAGGGGCAATGCTCTTCGGCTTCGGCGTGAACGTGGCGCTCGAAGCGCTCGGCGCTTTCGGCGAAGGTCGCGCCCCATGGCTGCGCTCGGTGCTTCTCTTCTTCACCGTGTATTTCGCGCTGACCTTGCTTTACGGGCTACGGGCTGCGAAGACTTTTCGCGCCACGAGCGCCGCCGGTGGTATTGGCGGTCCGCTCGTCGTCGATACGAGCGCGCTCGTCGACGGCCGGATCGTCGAAGTGTTGAAGACCGCCGCGCTCGACGGGCCGCTGCTGATTGCGCCGTTCGTGCTCGACGAACTCCAAATGCTGGCCGACGGAAGTGACGTGACCCGTCGTACGCGCGGCAGGCGCGGGCTCGATGTCTTAAACCAATTGCGCACCGAGCTCGGCGATCGCCTGCAAATGCACGAGCCGGAGAAAGTCGCGGGGTTCGCCACCGCCGTCGATGAGCGGCTCATTCGACTGGCCGTTGCGCGCCATGCTCGGTTGCTCACCGTCGACGTCGGCCTGCAAAAGCGGGCTCAAGCGGCTGGCGTTCCGGTCGTCAACTGGAACGAACTCGCCGTAGCCCTCAAGCCCCCGTGTTTGCCGGGCGACAAACTCACGCTCCAGATCGTCGGCCCGGGCCGGCAAGCCACGCAAGGAGTCGGCTATTTGGAAGACGGCACGATGGTCGTCGTCGAGGGAGCACGCGAGCATGTCGAACATACCGTCCACCTCACGGTAACGAGCGTCACGCAAACCACGGCCGGCCGCATGGTTTTTGGCCGATTCGACAGCGTCGTATAATCGGTGCCTGCAGGGGTGGCTGGGGCAGAGCGTTAGCGATGCCCCAGAGAACGCATGCAGGCAACTGGGGCATCACTGCGTTCTGCCCCAGCCACCCACCTTATTTCTGCCGGCTGCCCCTGCCGACTCGACAACTACATCTGCTCCACGACGTCGATCCCCAACAGCGACAAGCCGAGCTTGATCGTTCGGGCCGTCAAATCGCACAGCATTAGCCTGCTGTCGCGCAGTTCGGGCGTCGGCGCTTTCAGCACCGGACACTGGTCGAAGAACGTCGAGTAGTGGCTCGCCAGTTCGAACAGATATGTCGTGAGTTGATTCGGCCGGAAGTCGACAAGCGCTAATTCGAGGGCTTCCTCGCAGCGCAAGATCGAGACGGCAAGCTGTCGTTCGGCAGGCGTGTTCAGTTCGATCGCGATGTTCTTCGCTCGGAGCGCTTCGATGTCGACGCCGCCACGTCGGAAGATGCTCCGCACACGGGCATACGCGTACTGCATATACGTCGCCGTGTTGCCGTTCATCGCCAGCATCTTGTCGTAGCTGAATTCGTAGTCGCTCGTGCGGTTCTGCGACAGGTCGGCATATTTTAGCGCCCCGATCCCGACGGTCTCCGCCACGCGTTTCCGCTCCTCCGCCGACAGTTGCGGGCCTTCGGGATTGCGCTCGTCGTTCTCGGCGACGATCGTCGCGGCCCGTTCCACCGCCTCATCGAGCAAGCCCTTCAGTCCGACGGTATCACCGCTGCGGGTCTTGTACGGCCGGCCGTCCTTGCCGAGCACCGTGCCGAAGCTGATGTGCCGGAAGTCGCAGGCGTCGTAGCCGGCGAGCTTCGCCGCAGCAAACAATTGTTCGAAGTGCAGGCTCTGCCGATGGTCGACGACGTACAGCACCGCGTCAGGCTTCCAACGCTCGATGCGGTACTTGATCGTCGCCAGATCGGTCGTCGCATAGAGAAACGCGCCGTCTTTTTTGCGAATAAGCATCGGCGTTTCTTGGCCGGGCAGGAAGATGCAGAGCGCGCCGTCACTTTCGCGCGCGAGCCCCTTCCGCTCGAAATCTTCGGCGACCTCGGCCAGTCGATCGTGATAAAAACTCTCGCCCAGCGTTTCGTCGAACGTCACGTGCAGGCGACGATATGTTTCTTCGAGTGCCTCCAAGCACGGCGGCATAAACTCTTGCCAAAGCTTTAGGTTCTCTTCGTCGCCGGAATGGAGCTTGGCAGTTTCTTCCAGGGCCGCGGCGCCAATCTTCGGATGTGCGGCAATCAGCTTGGCGACGGCCGGATCGGCGTCCATCGCGGCGAGCTTTTCTTGCAACTCGGCGACGGCCTTGGCCGACGACTCGACGTCGTTCTGCGCCTTCTTCAATGTTTGGGCGTTCTTCTTATCGACGTTCTTATCACCGGTCGGCGCAATCGTTTGTGCCGCAGCCAGCACGGCCTTCGCCGCGTCCGCCTTCTGTCGCAACTTCGGTAGTTCGGCTTGCCCTTCGAAGTAGCCGACAAGTTGATTCACCAGCCGATACAGCCTTGAGAGCTCCGCCACGGGGTTGGCACGATACGCCGCGTCGTCGCGGAAGTGCTTGAACCCGTAGATGATCATGCCGAACTGGGTCCCCCAATCGCCGATGTGGTTATCGCCGACGACGTTGTGCCCCAGAAACTTGAGCGTGCGATAGATGCTGTCGCCGATCACCGAGGAGCGGATGTGCCCGACGTGCATCGGCTTGGCGACGTTGGGAGCCGAGTAATCGACGATGTATTGCTTGCGATGCGCGACCGGAGCGATGCCGAGCCGGTCGTCCTTCGCGGCCGTTTGCAGCAGCGACACGAGCCGATCGTCGCGCACTTTCAAGTTAATGAAGCCGGGGCCGGCGATCGTCGGCGCTTCGCAGAGATCGTCGACTTGGAGCCGGTCGACGAGTTCCTGTGCCACTTCGCGCGGCGGACGCTTCAAGGCTTTCGCCAACGGCATCGCGCAATTGATCTGATAGTCGCCGAACTTCGGATCTTGGCTCGGCACGACCATTTCGGCCAGGCCGGCCAAATCGACGGCTGCGTCGGGGGCGGGGGCCAAGCCCTCCAGGGCAGTTTGCAAACGATCACGAAGCCGGCTGCGGATGTTCATCGGTGCGGTTCAGAGTTCAAAGTTCGGGGTTCGATTGACGGTTAAGCCGCGACACGCAGCGGAGCGCTTGCAGATTCCGGCGCGGCACTTTCAGCACTTACGTCGATTTTCGCCAACTGGCGCTGCGCAGATAACTCGACTTATCTGCGCACCCCTTGTGGGTTTTAGGGTTGTGCGCAGATAGCCTGAGTTATCTGCGCACGGGCCGATTCGGCGCGTCGACGTAAGTGGTGGAAAGAGACGCGAGACGGGAGACCGCCGACGGGAGCCCAAAGTCGCCTCGCAGCAACGCTCACGTCTCCAGTCTCTCGTCTCCCATCTCGTCGGCGACATTCTACCAAACGGCCGGCCAAAAATAGGCCGGCTTCACGGCCGGCGAGCCGGGTATCATCGCCCATTGGAAACGACGGGTTCCGACAAAATCCTACGCGGGATCCTTCGGCGTGAACGGCACGCGCTTCGCGCCGGTCCAGAGTTCGTCGAGGCGGTAGTATTCGCGTGTCTTGGCGTCGAAGAGATGGATGACGATGTCGCCGTAGTCTTGCAGAATCCAACCGCCGGTTTGGTACCCTTCGAGCCCCAGGCGGCGATCGTGAAGGTCGTCTTCCAGGCAGTGGTCGATTTCTTCGCTCACGGCGTGCATCTGCCGCGTGCTGCCGCTCGTGGCGATGACGAAGTAATCGAATTCGGTGGTCAGTTCGCGGAGGTCGAGAATCTGAATGTCGCGAGCCTTGTTGTCGTGCGCCGTCTGTGCGGCTGCCAAGGCCCGACCCAGGGCGCGCTCGCGCGCTGCAACCTGCGAAGTCTCTTTTTGCGATACCTCTTTTTTCGCGCTGCTGGTGACCACGTACTCCCTTTCCGGGGTGACTAAATTCGAAACGCTGCGACGTTCCCATCATATCCTGACCGCGGAAAAACGCGAAAGGTTCGCGTCGGCGGCTCTCTATTAATTCTATTCGCTCCGGGGCCGGCGGAAAGCGCCCGAAGCGCTAAAATGCCGGACGAATCGGGTAATTTTTCCAATACCTTGCGGGAAAGCGAAGCCTTCCGATGAGCAAATGGTTGACGGTCGGGAAACAAATTCCAAATCTGACGCTCGCAGCCGACGACGGCGGCCAAGTGCACCTGCCCGATCTGCGCGGCAAAACGGTCGTCCTTTACTTCTACCCGAAAGACGACACGCCGGGCTGCACGCGCGAGGCGTGCGCGTTCCGCGACCGGAGCACGGAGCTCAAGAAGCTCGGCGTCGCGGTATACGGCGTGAGTCCCGACAACGTGAAGAGCCACGGCAAGTTTCGCGACAAGTTCTCGCTCAACTTTCCGCTGCTGGCCGACACGGACCATGCCGCGGCCGAGGCCTTCGGCGCCTGGCAGGAGAAGAGCATGTACGGCCGCAAGTACATGGGCATTCAACGCTCGACGTTTCTCTTCGACGCGGAAGGGAAGCTCCGGAACGTTTGGGAGAAAGTCAACGTCGACGGCCACGACTCGGAAGTAATCGACGCGGTGAAAGCTTTGAGCGGTGCTGCGCCTGCGAAGGCCGCGAAGCCGGTGAAGAAGAAGCCTGCCGCCAAGAAAGCCGCCGCCGCACCATCGGCCGCCGTCAACAAGAAAAAGACCGCCAAGAAGCTCGGCGGTTAGGCCGGGGCTTCCGCCATCAGCTGAAGCTCGACTTCCGGCTCGCTCGCCACTTCGCGTTCGAGTTGTTGCAACACGGCCGACAGTGCACGAGCCAACTCGGCCGCGTGCGGTCGCTTCATCAGCACCGCATGCGCGCCGAAAACGTCGGCCACCGTCAATCGACCATGAATCAAACGCTCCCAACCCAGCGTTGCGCTCTGCGTGCCGAACACCGGCTGTCGCGTCGAGCGGAATAGATGGGCATCGCCGGCATAGGGGCGGGGTGCGTAGTGTTCGATGGCCTCGAAGTGTCGCCGGATCAGGTCCAAGCGTTGCGGTGAAAACATCGACACGTCTTCCGCGAAGCACTCGCGCATATCGCGTTCGGTAAGTTCGCCTTCGGATTGCGCGTCGCCGCCCATCATGCGACGCGACAAACGGCGGAGAAATCCGCCGATGCGCGGAATTCGTCGACCGCGCGGCATCGCCCAAATTTCTTTGACGAGTCCGGGAATGCTGCGAACCACTCCGCGGAGTCGCTCGACATTCCCCGGTTCGGCCGCGGCTTCTATCAAGGTCGGCAGTCCGGAATCGATCAAGCCGAGAAACTCCACCGACTCGCCGCGGCCGGCGAGTTGTCGGGCCATCTCGAACGCCACGAGCCCGCCGGAGGAGTACCCCGCCACTCGGTAAGGCCCTACCGGTTGCAAGCTCTTCACGAGCGTTATAAACAACTCTGCCGACGCTTCGATCGTGTCGGGAGTCGTACCGGTTCCGTCAAGTCCGGGAATCTGTAAGCCGTAGATCGCGAAGCCGCCCGGGAGTTCCTCAACCACTTCGCGATAGATCCAAGCATCGCCGCCGAGCGAGTGGATGAGAAACAGGGGACGCGCGCCGTCTCCCGCGCGCAAGTTGACGAGGGGAGCCAACTCATACGTCACGTCGCGGCAGGCCAACTCTCGGGCCAGCGCCGCCGGAGTCCGAGCGCGATAAACAAGATTGACGGCCAATTTGGTTTCGAGCTTCGATTCCAATCGCGCCGCGAGCGTCATGGCCTTGAGAGAATCGCCTCCCAGCTGGAAGAAGTCGTCGTCCAAGCGCAGAGAATCGGTCGGCAGCATCGTCTGCCACACTTCCATGATGCGGCTTTCGAGTTCGGTGGGAACGCGCTGCGGAACATCATCCCTGGCCGGATCGGCGGAGAACGGATCGGGAAGCCGGGCAACGTCGGTTTTTCCGTTGGGAGTAAGCGGCAACGCGGCGAGCGCCACCAAACGCTGCGGAACCATGTACGACGGCAGTTGTCGCGCGGCGAACGCGCGCAACCCGTCCGGATCAAACACTGCTTGCGGCTGAGGAACCACGAATGCGGCCAGCACTTCGGTACCAAACGGCGAGGTCGCCACCGACACGACAACATCGCGCACCGACTCATGACGCGATAATACGGCTTCGATTTCCGCCGGTTCGATGCGAAACCCGCGCAGTTTCACCTGGCCGTCGATGCGACCGACGTATTCGAGTTGTCCGGCATCGTTCCACAATGCCAAGTCGCCGGTGCGATAGTATTTGCCCTCCGGCAGGGCCGCATAAGGGCGCGAGACAAATCGCTCTTGCGTCAACTCGTCGCGATTCCAATAGCCTAGGCCGACGCCGGCGCCGCCGATATAGACTTCGCCGGCAACTCCCGGAGCAACCGGCCTGCCGCAACGATCTACGACCGCGACCATTGCACCGGCGATGGGTCGACCGATGGGGGGAGCCGGCGGCTCGTCCGTTGTAACAATCGCTTCGCCGGCTGCGGTCTGGCGCGGATCATGTTCGTAGAGCGTTGCGCAGATCGTGGCTTCCGTGGGTCCATAAGCGTTAAACCAGCGAATACGACCGCCGCCGACTTGTAAGAATCGGGCAAACGTGGCAGCCGTCGCCCGCTCGCCGCCGGTCATAATGGCGCGCACGGAGCCGGGAAACTCGCAACCGCTTTCGTAAAGACCGTTGGTCAGCTCTCGCCATAGCGAGGTCGGCATGTCGAGCACGGTGAGTTGCTCGGCACGCGCCAGCTCTTGCAACCGTTGGAGCGAACTCAGCACGTCGACCGCGGGGAGCACCAACAGCGCACCGGCACACAACGGCGCAAAGATCTCTTCGAGCGACGCATCGAAGCAAGGGGACGAGAGCGTCGTTGTACGATCAAGCGACCGGTAATCCATCGCGCGGCGAACGGCTTGATTCTGAGCCGATAGATTGCCGTGCGTAAGCACCACGCCCTTGGGCTGGCCCGTCGATCCGGAGGTGTAGAGAATCACCGCCGGAACTTCCGGCGACGCGGCAGACACATCGCAGCGAGGCGAACCGCCGTCGGGCGCGAACAATTCCGCCACGGCGACGACGCTCGTCTCCTCGGGAACGGCAATCTGCTGCGGCATTGCATCGACGACGAATAACTTTGGCGAAGCATCACGGAGAATGTACTCGCGACGCGCCTCCGGATACTGCGCATCAAGCGGTACGTAAACCGCGCGCACCTTCCAAATGCCCAGGATCAGCGCGATCCACTCCGCCGAGCGAGCCAACGAAAGACATACGCGGTCGCCGGGACGCACGCCGTGAGTTCGCAACGAACATGCTGCGGCGTCGGCCAGCCGCGATAGTTCAAAGTATGAGAAGCTGCCGGCGGTGCAACGCAGGGCGATCGCGTTCGGTGCGAACTCGACCTGTCGCTGGAACAACTCCACAAGAGTCGTCGACTCCGGCACGGCGGCTGCGCCGCTGCTCCAAGCGGAAACTAGCGTTAAAGTCGCGTCGTCGACGGCGGGGAGTTCCGCCAACGGCCGTGAGAGCTGGTCCGGAAATGCGGCCAACAGTCGGCAAACTTGCCCGACCAGCTTCTCGGCGGCACGGGAATCCGATTGCGACGGGTTATACTCCAGCCGCAGGGTAAGCTCGCGCGCCGCTTCGACAACCAAAGTCCACGGAGCATCCGATTGTTCGCGCAGTTCGACGCTCCGCGTCGGGTGCGGCCGTCCGTCGACCTCGAACATCGCGGCGGCCGGCTGATCCGTAAACATCAGTATCGTCGGAAAGAGCGTGCGATCTCCGGCTAGCCCCGCGGCTCGCATGATCCGGGCAGGGGGCGTGGTCTCATGTTCGCGGAGGGCCCGCTGTTGGTCACGAATCCCGTGCGTGAACTCGGCGAGCGATTGCGACCAATCGATCTGCACGCGAAACGGTACCGTATGGATCAGCATTCCGAGCATCATGTCGCTGCCCGCAACCGGCTGCTTTCGGCAAGCGCGAACCGAGCCGAACGTGTGGTCATCGGCACCCGTGTTCATGGCCAACGTCAAAGCCCAAGCGGCTTGAACGAAGTTATGCACCGTGACGCCGGCGGCGTGTGCCGCGTTTCTCAGAAGCTCCCATTCATCTTGCGAGAGCGTCCTCACCACTTCGGCGGTCGCTAGGTTCTTCGGACTCCCGGCAGACCGAGCTTCGCGCTGATACGGAAGAACCGGCGGCGGCTGATCTGCCAAAAGGTTACGCCAGTACGTCGCGGAAGGTTCGTGATCGTGCGCCGCAAGACAGGCGACAAACTCGGCAAATTGCGGAGCGGGAGTTTCATCGACGTATGCGGTCGCTCCGTTTCGTCGATGATCGTAGCGCGCAAAGAGTTCTCGGCCGAGAAGCGCCAGCGAACGGCCGTCGAGCAACGCATGGTGGTAGGTGCAAAGGAGCCGCGTATGATCTGAACACCGCACCAGCACGACTCGCCAGAGCGGGGTTACGGAGTCCGCTTCGTCGAAGCGGAAGTCTCGCCGTCGATCCTCCGCCAAGAACTCTTCCCACCGATTAGATGCGGCCTCGACGGTCGAACTCGACCAATCCAATTCCATCCACGGGTGAGCGAGATCGGTAAGTACGCACTGCCGCATCGCACCCGGATCGCGAGCGTCAATGACCGTCCGGAGCATCGAATGGCGTGCGACCACGTCGCGCCACGCCCCCTCGAGCGCGCCACCGTCGACGTCTTCGCGTAGTGTGATGATCCACTGCTCAACGTTCACGCCGGAACGCGGCGCGGCGAGCGAGGCGGCGACCATCGCGTGCTGCAGCGGAGTTAGCGAGAACGGTATAGACATAGGATCCGGTTAGGCGGGCGAACTCAGCTCCGCGACTCCGGAGCAGGGCGGCAAAGTTCGATCAACATTCCGCCGGTGCTCGCGGGATGGAGAAACGCGATCTCGGCGCCATGGGCACCGCGTCGCGGCTCGCGGTCGATGAGTCGCAATCCGGCCGCTTCCGCCGCCGCCAGCGCTGCGGCAACGTCGTCGACCGTATAGGCCGTGTGATGGAGACCGGGCCCACGCTTTTCTAAAAACTTCGCGATCGGCGAGTCGGGCGACGTCGGTTCCAGCAACTCATAGCGCACATTCGTCGAATCACCCCGCAGATGAAAGAAGGCGACGCGCACCTTCTGCTCTTCGACGACTTCCTCGCCGTCGTAGACGGCGCCGAGCACATCTTCATAGAACGGACGCGCAGCCGCAATGTCGCGCACGGCGATGCCGAGATGATTGAGGCCTTGAAGGACTAGGGAAGCTGTAAGCATAGGAAAAGATTGCACACAAATAGGTGAGCTTTTTCTGCCCGGTCAGGATGTCCGACTTGGGGGTTGGTTCTTAGCCGGTTATGCCGAATGAAACGATTCCGCGTACTCGCCGAACTCCGCGGCGAGCACCGTGCAGATTTCGCCGACCGTCGCATACGCGCGCACCGCCGTGAGAATCGCGGGCATGAGGTTCTCACTGGTGCGTGCCGTGGCGGCGATATCGTGAAGCGCAGCGTCAACTGCCGTGTTGTCGCGTCGTGAGCGCAGGTCCGTAAGTCGCGCCGCTTGGCGTCGGCCGGTTTCTTCGTCGTGACGAAAGAGCGGAATACTTTCCCCTTCCGACGACTGAAAGCAATTCACGCCGACGATCTGCCGCGTGCCGTCGTCCACCGCACGGTTGAACGCGTAGGCCGAGCGTTCGATCTCCCGTTGTGGGTATCCTTGCTCGATGGCGGCCACCATCCCGCCCATGCCGTCGATCGCGGCGATGTACGCTTCCGCCTCGCGCTGGATGCGGTCGGTAAGTTGTTCGACGTAGTAGCTCCCCGCCAACGGGTCGACCGTGCTCGCGACGCCGCTTTCGCACGCGATGACCTGTTGCGTACGGAGCGCGAGTTGCGCGGCCGCTTCCGTCGGCAAGGCCAGGGCTTCGTCTTTGCCGTTGGTATGCAAAGATTGCGTGCCGCCGAGCACCGCGGCCAGCGCTTGCAGCGCGACGCGTACGACGTTGTTCTCCGGTTGTTGGGCCGTGAGCGTTACGCCGCCGGTTTGCGTATGGAAACGGAGCATCCAACTGCGCGGGTCTTTTGCACCGAAGCGTTCGCGCATGATGCGGGCATATAAACGCCGCGCCGCGCGGAACTTGGCCGCCTCTTCGAAGAGGTCGGTATGTGCGGCAAAGAAGAATGCCAACCGCGGGGCAAAGTCGTCGATCGCCAAGCCGGCGCGGATCGCCGTTTCGACATAACACACGGCATCGGCCAACGTGAATCCGACCTCTTGCGCCGCCGTGCTGCCGGCTTCGCGAATGTGGTAGCCGCTGATGCTGATGGTGTTGAACTTCGGCACGTTCCGCGTGCAATACGCGAAGATGTCGCTCGTCAGTCGCAGTGAAGGGCCGGGCGGGAAGCGGTACGTTCCGCGCGCGATGTATTCCTTCAGAATGTCGTTTTGCAGCGTGCCGGTCAGTTTCGCGGCGGGCACTCCTTGCCGTTCGGCAACCGCGATGTACATCGCCAACAAGATCGAGCTTGTGGCGTTGATCGTCATCGATGTCGAAACTTTGTCGAGCGGAATACTGTCGAACAAAGTCTCCATATCGGCCAGCGAATCGATGGCGACACCGACGCGCCCTACCTCGCCGCACGCTTCCGGCGCATCGCTGTCGTAGCCGATTTGCGTGGGCAGGTCGAACGCCACGGAGAGTCCGGTCCCTCCCTGCGCGAGTAAGAAGCGGTAACGGCGATTCGATTCTTCGGCAGTCGCGAAGCCCGCATATTGCCGCATCGTCCACAGCCGGCCGCGGTACATCGTCGGCTGCACGCCGCGCGTAAAGGGATACTCGCCGGGAAACCCGAGCTTCTCCAGATAGTCCCCTGCGGCGTCGTCCGTCGGCGTGTAGAGCCGTTCGACCGGCGCATCGCCGGCCGTGACGAACGACGACGCGCGTTCCGGCGTCTTCGCCAGCGTGCCGGCCAACACATCGGCCTCCCACGCGGCGACGGCCGACGACACCGTCGAATTAACTGATGCATCAGCTTTGAGCATGGGTGGCGTTTTCCGTAGTCGATGAGGTGTGCAGGGAAAGCGGTCCGCCGAGACCGAAGACTTCGGCGAGGGCGTCGATCCCTCGACCAAGTTCCGCGGATACTGCCATGATCGGCGGCAATTTCGGCAACGGAGCCGAGGAAGTGTTCGCACGCAGACGCCGCCGAAGTCCGCGAGCCGCGAGTGCGACGGCGCTCGTCAACTGTGCGACGAGTGCGTCGGCCCCGTCCCGCTCCGATTTGTTCACGATGAACACGTCGGCCACTTCCATGAGGCCCGCCTTGAGCCATTGCACGCCGTCGCCCAAGCCGGGCGCCATGACGACGCACGTCCGATCGGCATGTCGGGCAATTTCGATTTCGCTTTGGCCGACGCCGACCGTCTCGACGATCGCCAGGTCGGCTCCCCAAAGCTTTGCGGCGGCCAACACGCCCGGCACGGCTCGGCATACCCCGCCGAGTTCACCGCGCGTGGCCAGAGAGCGAATAAAGACCCGCTCTTCGAGAGCTAGCCGCATCATCCGCACACGATCGCCGAGCACGGCCCCGCCGGTAAACGGCGAAGTCGGGTCGACCGCGACGATCGCAATCTTGAGTTCCGGAAGACGACGCAGCACGTTGGCGACGAGTGCATCGACCAACGTCGACTTTCCCACGCCGGGCGCTCCCGTGACGCCGAGCACCAACGCCGGACGCGGCGGCATCGCAACCTGCAACGCTTCCAGCAGTTCGCGATGTGCGTCGGGACGTTCGACGAGCGCCGTCATGAGCCGGCCCGCGGCGCGCGTTCGCACGACGCCGTCGGCTTCGGCCAGGCCCGCGACAAGTTCTTTCACGCCGTACGTCATGGGCAGGCGCGCTCGCCGAGCATTTGCTCCACGCGACTAATGATTTCCGCGGCCGGCGTACCCGGCGTGAATATCGCTTTGACGCCGAGCGCCAACAGCCGATCGACGTCGTCGGCCGGAATCACGCCGCCGCCGAAAAGCAGAATGTCGTCGGCCTGCCGGGCCTTCAGGAGTTCGAAGACGCGGGCAAACAGCACATTGTGCGAGCCGGAAAGCAAACTCAGGCCGATGGCGTCGACATCCTCCTGCACCGCCGCGGCGACGATCTGCTCCGGCGTCCGCCGAATCCCGGTGTAAATCACTTCGTGTCCGGCATCGCGCAGAATCTGAGCGACGTACTTCGCCCCGCGATCGTGCCCGTCGAGCCCCGGCTTGCCGATGAGAATGCGACGGCGCTTCGTAAGCGAAGGGGCGGGGTCATAGCCGCCGGCAGGGAGCCAGAACTCAGGAACTTCGTTCGGCGTATAGGAAGATTTCTCGCTCATGAGCGCATCTCCACGGCTTCGTCATGCAGCGCCTCGGCGCGTTCGGTCGCCGCGCGAACCAAGCTCACGTCAATCGGCCGCTTCTTGCGCGAGGTCGCGGTTTGCGACGAATACAACGCTTCCGCTTGGTCGATCGCCTTCCGAAGGCGAGTCCCCAGCACGCGGACGTTCGGCTCCAACACCATGCTGTCGTGATCGCCGGGCACTTCGACGACGGCGACTTCGCGCACGTGGCGCGACCAGCCGTTGTCGTGGTAGATGAAGCGGCGATCGAGGTTGATCATGCGATCCGGACCGAAGATATGCGTGGGGCTCAGCTTCGGTCGGAACAGATACAGCTTGCCGTCGAACTCGGGGGGTTGATACACGTCGCATGCCGCGCGGAACGCGGCTTCGATCGTCTCCGAGTGGAATTGCGTCTGTGGCGCAGGAACTTCCGCGCCGCCGAAACGGCGTTGCAATTGACGCCATTCCCATTCCAAACGGCCGGAAATGAAGTTCCAAAAGTAGCGGTGCCGCTCACGGCCGATGCGCTGCAGATGCATCTTCACCTTGTCGAGCCTAGTGAGCAACTCGCTCCTCGGCAGCGGCGTATCGAGCATGCCGAGGAACGCGACTTGTTCACCGTCGCGAAGGAGTTGGTGCGCCATCTCGTAGGCGTGGAGCCCGCCTCCGGAGAAACCGGCCAAAAGATAAGGTCCGTGCGGCTGCACGGTCCGCAGTTCGCGAATGTAGTCAGCCGCCGCTTCTTCAAACGTCAGGTGTGGGTCGTGGTCGCCGTAGAGCCCGCGCGCTTGCAGACCATAGCAAGGCCGCTCGTGACCGACGAGGTGCGCCAGGTGCCGCAGATTCAGCACGTTGCCGAACATGCCGGCAACGATAAACAGCGGCGCCTTCGAACTGCCGGCCCCTTCGTGCATCGACACCAAATGCGTATAGCGCGTCGGGTGCTTGTCGCCCGCGTGCGTGGAGGGAACTTCCGTCGTCACGTCGCCGATCTGTCGACGAATCAAGTTCGCGCACCCTTCCACCGTCGGCGCTTCGAACAATACGGAAATGGGAAATTCAACCTGAAACGTCCGCTTGATGTTGGCAAACAGTCGCACGGCGATGAGCGAATGGCCGCCGAGATCAAAGAAGCTGTCGCGCACGCCGATGGACGTAACACCGAGCAGCTCTTCCCAGATGGCGACCAGCGAACGTTCGATATTGTCGCGCGGTTCGACGAACTCGCCGTCGAGCTGCGGACGCGCGAACTTCGCTCCCGGCTCGGCCGTGCTTGGGGCGACGACCGTTTGTGCTTGCGCGATCAGACCCGGGAGGTCGAGCGACGACACGATGACTTGCGAGGGTCCTTTTTCCGCGAGCACGGCGGACAACGCGGCGACCCCCTCCGAAGGTCGAATGCCGTTGCGCAGGTTGGCCCGAAATTGAGCTTCGGCCGGCGACATGGTTTCCGAATCGTGTTCGTCGGCGACATCCAATCCGCTCGCGGCGGCGCGCGGCGCGGCCGTGCCGAACGTATCAGAATCGCTGAGCCGCTTAATCACGAACTCTTCGATCTCGACTAAGACCCGGCCCGACTCATCGGCGATGGTGATATCGAATGACGCAAATCCCCCATCTGCTCGATTCACACCATGGTTGCGAACCCAACTGACAATCGCCGCCGGCAACGGCCCAAAACTGGCCGCGCGTTTGTAAGAAAGGGGCACCCAAAGGTTGGTCGACTTCTCATATCCCTCGATCAGGTCCATCGCGAAACCGGTTGCGAGGTCCATCAAGGCCGGATGTAGACCATACTGCTGCAAGTCGTCGGCGAAGGCGTCGGGCAGGCGTAGACAAGCCAGCGCCTCGCCGTTGCCGTAGGCCGTTTCTTGTACGACGCGCCACCGTGGGCCGAATCGCAAATGCTCTTCCTGCCGCGTATGGAGCGTCGCCCCGGCCGAAGCATGCTTCACATTCGGACACCGCCGGGAAATGGCGATGAGATCCAGTCGCGCGGGCGGACGATTCTCGTCGGCCACTAGGTGCGCTTGGGCGTGCACTTGGGGCGCGGCGTGCTTATCGCGCGCCGGACGGCTCGACACTTCGAACCCATAGCCGCGCTCGTCGCGCTGGAGTAATACGGTCACGTCGCGCGAGCCGTCGTCTTCCACGGCCAGCGGGCTCAAGAAGTACAGATCCCGAATCTCCATACTCGTCGATTCATGCAGTTCCGCCAGGGCCGCGCGGGCCAGTTCCAAATAACCGGTGCCGGGCAGCAGCGCTTGGCCCGCCGACGTGCGATGTTCGTCGTAAACCCAATGCGTGGCCGCCGCATGCCGCCCGACCAGCGCGACGCGCGTATCGTGCAACCCGCCGAGCCGGTAGTCGAACCATGGGTGCTCGACCGCTTCTTCCTTGGGCAACTCACCCTTCTGCCGCGACTTATCCGCCGCGTGCGCCGCCATGCCCACTTCGTTCCAAATACCCCAGTTCAAAGCCAAGTAGCGGCAACCGTTCTGCTTGTTCCTGCTTTGCGCAAAGGCGTTCAAGAAGGCGTTGGCGGCCACGTAATCCACTTGGCCGGCAGGCGTCGTGGCCGTACTGGTCGAGGAGTACGCGACGAAGAAGTCGAGGGAGCGGTCGCCGAGTACGCTCTGGACCGCATCGTCGAGCACCATCGCCCCGTGCACCTTCGGCGCGAACACTTCTTCCGCGTCCGATTGCGTCTTCTGAGCAATAAGGCCGTCTTGCAGAACGCCGGCCGCATGCACGACTCCGTGCAGCGCCCCAAACCGGCGGATTGCTTCGGCGACCACCCCGCGCACGGCTTCCACGTCGGTCACGTCGACCTCGGCCGGAAGCACCTCGGCGCCGTATGATTCGAGCTCGCGCACGCTCCGGATTCGTCGGCTGACGCTGTTATCGTCGGCGTGGCTGCGGAGCCACGCGTCCCATTGGTCGGCAGGGGGCAACGCCGAACGGCCCACCAGCACCAGCCGTGCCTTGGCCGTTCGCGCCAGGTGCTCGGCCGTCGCGAGGCCGATGCCGCCGAAGCCGCCGGTAATGAGATACACGCCCCGCTCGCGCACGGCCGTAACCTGATATGCATCAGCCTGCGAGCACTTTTCGGGCTTTTTGGTCGGTTTCGGCTTGTGGCGGGTGTAGCCGTGCTCATAGCGGCGCTCTTCGCGCAGGGCGATCTGTCCGTTGGCCGTCGGTTGTTGCAGTTCGACGAAGACCTGTTCCGCCAAGATGTCGAGGCCGGTCGCCAGGCGACGCTTGCCGCCGAAGCCCCGGGCCGACGGCAACGCCACGTCGATGCACGCGCAGGTCGTCTCCGCAAGCTCGCGCGGAATCACGCCGACCGGCCCGAGCACCGTCGCCTTGTCCGGATACGGCAACGCTTCGTCGCGCGTCTGTTGCATGCCGCTCGTCACGACGGTGATATGCAGCGGCTGCGCGAGCCGCTCGGCGTCGAGCGCCTGCGCCAAGAAGAGCAAGCTGTAGAACCCTTGCTCTTGGTTGCGATGGAAAAAGCTCGAGCCCGGTCGGAACGTTTCGTCGAGCGTCGTGAGCCATAAGTGCACGATGCGGCTCGGCGCTTTGCCGATTGCCGTCAAGTCATGAATCAACGCGTCGTACCCCACGCGGCCGTGTTCGGGCGACAGCGTGAACTCGTGCGGGCTATGTTGAACATAAGCGTCCCCCGTGCGCACGGTCACGACCTCGTGCCCCGCCGCGCGCAGCTTCTCGGTCAGTCGCCGGCCGAGGCCTGCCTCATCCAAGAAGATCAACCACGTCGTCGGGTCCAACTCCGCCTCGGGCGACTCCAATTCGCGCAGCCGCCAAATCGGGCGATAGTACCAATCGTTCGGGTCGGCGATGCGCGCGAGCGCTCCGGCTCCCCGTTGTTCGCGCCCGGCTCCCTTGCCCGGCTCGATCCAGTACGCTTGGTGTTGAAATGCATACGTCGGCAGCTCGACGCGCCGCCGGCGCTCGTTCTTCCACAGCAATGCATCGTCGATCGCCACGTCGCAGGCCCAAAGCCGGCCGAGCACCGTCGTGAAGAACACCGTATCGGAGACGTTCTCCTTCGGGTGACGCAACGACGAAAGCACCGCTTGGCCCGCGTTGAGGTCGCGATGTTGACGCACGAGCGAGGCCAAGACCTTGCCCGGCCCCACTTCGAGAAAAACGCGACCCGGCGTTTGCAGCACCGTGCCCACGCCGTCGGCGAAGCGCACCGTGTTGCGCAAGTGATCCACCCAATACTTCGGATCCACGGCCTGCGCATCGGTGAGCCAAGAGCCGGTCCGGTTCGAGACGATCGGCAGCTTGGGCTTCTGCAGCTTGATGCTGCGCAAGTACGCTTCGAAGTCGGCGAGAATCGGCTCAAGCAACCGCGAATGCGCCGCAATGCGAATGGGCACCCGTTTCGCGTCGATGCCGTCGGCCGTGAGCTTCGCGAAGAGCTCGTCGAGCGCATCGTCGGGCCCCGAGACCGTGCAAAACTCCGGGCCGTTGACGGTCGCCAAGTCGAGCCGGTCGCCCAACAGCGGCATGATCGCCTCCGGAGCAAGCGGCACGCTCAGCATGCCGCCGGGCGCCACACGCTCGAAGAGCTTGCCGCGCAGCGTCACCAGCCCGAGCCCGTCTTCAAACGAAAACACTTCGGCGAGCGCCGCGGCCGTGTTCTCACCAAGGCTATGCCCCAGGAGCGCCGCCGGTTGCACGCCCCACGCTTGCCAAAGCTTGGCCAGCGCATACTCGCACAGGTAAATCGCCGGCAGCTGCACGCTCGGCCGTTCCCAGACGCTTTGCAATTCGGCATCGCGCTCCGGCCCGGCGAACCACACTTCGCGGAGATCGACATCGAGCTTGCCCGCAAGCCACGTCAAGCCGCGATCAATCCACTGCTTAAACACCGGCTCGGATTCGTACAGGTCGCGCCCCATTCGCGGCGACTGCACACCGCCGCCGGGAAACATAAACACTACCGACGGCTTCGCATCGCCCCCCTTATGCGTAAATACGCGCGACGCATCCCCCGCTTCCAACAGCGCTGCCGCTTCGGCGGAGTCGCCCGCCGCCAAGACGCGGCGCACGTCGAACTTGGCGCGCCCGTGAAACAGCGTGTACGCCACGTCGGCCAAGTTTTGTTCCGGGTGTTCGCGTAAATGCGCGGCCAGCCGACGCGAAGCATCATCCAGCGCCGCACGATTGCGGGCCGAAAGCGTGATCAACTGCTGCGGCCGGCGAGCCTCGTCGCTTGCGGCAACCTGCGGGGCTTCTTCGAGCACCAAGTGCGCATTGGTCCCGCCCACGCCGAGCGAGTTCACCGCCGCGCGCCGCGGCGCAGCGCCGGCTTGCCACGCGCGCAACTTCGCGTTCACCGTGAAGGGGCTGTTCACGAAATCGATCGCCGGATTCGGCGCCGTGAAGTTCAAGCTCGGCGGCAGTTGTTTGTGTTCCAGCGCGAGCGCGGCCTTGGCCATGCCCACCACGCCGGCGGCCGTGTCCAAGTGGCCGATGTTCGTTTTCACCGAGCCGATGGCGCAGAAGCCGCTGCGTTCGGTCGACTGCCGGAAGGCCTGCGTCAGCGCGGCGATTTCAATCGGGTCGCCGATGGGCGTGCCCGTGCCGTGGCATTCGACATAGCCGATCGTATCGGCCGGCACGTCCGCCACGGCCAGCGCTTCGGCCACGGCCGAGGCCTGCCCGTCGACGCTCGGTGCAAAGTAGCCCACCTTGCTCGCGCCGTCGTTGTTCACCGCCGAACCTTTCACGACCGCGTAAATCCGATCGCCGTCGCGGAGCGCGTCTTCCACGCGTCGCAACACGGCCACGCCCGCCCCGCTGCCGAAAATCGTTCCGCGTGCGTTCTGATCAAACGCTCGGCAATGCCCGTCGGGCGAGAGAATCTCATTCTTCTTAAAGAGGTAGCCCTGACCGTGCGGCAGCTCGATCGTCACCCCGCCGGCCAGCGCCATATCGCACTCGCCGCTCAGCAAACTTTGGCAAGCCGTGTGCACGGCCACGAGCGACGTCGAGCAAGCCGTCTGCACGTTGACGCTCGGACCCTTCAGGTCGAAGCAATACGAGACGCGCGTCGCGAGAAAGTCTTTGTCGTTGCCGGTGTGCCGCAGCAAGAACATGCCGACCGAATCGATGAGCTCCGGATTCGAAAGCAGGTTCTGCTGAAAGTAGGCGCCCATGCCGCAACCGGCGAACACGCCGATCCGCCCGTCGAACTTCTCCGGCGGATGCCCGGCGCTCTCAAGCGCTTCCCACGCGCATTCCAAGAAGTGGCGATGTTGAGGGTCCATGATCGCCGCTTCTTTCGGGCTGAGCCCGAAGAACTCGGCGTCGAACATCGGCAGATTGTCGAGCACGGCCGCCGACTTCACATAGTTCGGATTCTCCAGCAGCTCGGCGGGGACGCCGGCCGCTGCAAGGTCGGCGTCGGAGAGCGGGCGCACCGATTCGACGCCGTCGCGCAGGTTGTGCCAGAAGCGCTGCGGCGAATCGGCGCCCGGCACGCGCAAGGCGAGGCCCACGATGGCGATGTCGTTCGGATTCAGAGTCGTTTCGGTCGAAGTCATGGAGGCTCGTCGAGGTGGCGAGAAGTTCAGAGCGGTCAGGGAATGCTGTGCGATGAATCTGCGGACGAATTAACGGCGTGTGACGCGGCGGCGTTGTTGCAATTCGCGCCGTTTGGCGGCGCGATCGGTTCCGTCCTGGGCCGATTCCGTGTCGGCCGTGCCGCCCGACAAGTGCGCGGCGAGCGAACGAACGGTCGGGAAGCGGAAGAGATCGGTCAGCGCGACCGGCTGCGTGACCAGTTGCGTCAGTTGTCGATGCATGCGGACCACGAGCAGCGAGTGGCCGCCGAGGTCGAAGAAGTTGTCGTCGATCCCCACCTGCGAGCGGCCAAGCAGTTCTTGCCAGAGGGTCGCGATCTTCTGTTCGATTTCGTTGTCGGGCGCTACATACGTCGCGGCGGCGTGCGACGGTCCGAAGTCGATCGACGGCAGCGCCTTCCGGTCGATCTTGCCGTTCGGCGTGAGCGGCAGTTCTTCCAGCACCACGAAATGCTGCGGCACCATGTATTCCGGCAACTTCTCACGCACATGTTCGCGCAAGTCGGCATCGGCCGGCGCCGCGCCGTCGGCCACGTAATACGCCGCCAAACGGACATCGCCGGGTCCCGCCTCGCGCGGCACCACGACGCATTGCCGCACGTGCGGATGGTCGACTAAGCGCGTTTCGATCTCGCCGAGCTCGATGCGATGGCCGCGAATCTTCACCTGATGATCGGTCCGGCCCAGGAACTCGACGACGCCGTCGGCACGGTAACGCACCAAGTCGCCCGTGCGATACATCCGCGCGCCGGCCTGCGGTGCGAACGGATCATGCACGAAGCGTTCGGCCGAAAGTTCCGGCCGATTCAAATAGCCGCGCGTGACGCCGTCGCCGCCGATATAGAGTTCGCCCGGCACGCCGACGGGCACCGGCTTGCGGGCCGCGTCGAGAATATAGAGCTGCGTGTTCGCAATCGGCCGACCGATCGGAATCGGGCCGGATGCGTCTTCGACGACTTGCGTCGACGACCAAACCGTGGTTTCCGTCGGGCCGTACATGTTGATCAGCCGGCCCGAGATCAGGCCCTTCAAGTCGCGAGCCAGATCGACCGGCAGCGCTTCGCCGCCGATGAGGAAGTTCTTTAAGCCGCGCACGGCCCGACGTCCCTCGTCGCTCATCAAGAGCATTCGCGCCAACGACGGCGTGCATTGGAAGTGGGTCGCCTGATTGCGCTCGAGCAACGCCGCGAGTGAATAGTCGCCGGCGTCTTCGACGATCGTTACGTCCGAGGTGAAAGCATTGTCCGTCGATTCGGCGGCGACCACGGTCGTCGCGACGCCGCGGTTTGCCTGTTCGCGCACCGTGTTCAAGTGCGGCAAGTGTTCGAGCACCGTATCGGTCGAGAGGCCGAAATCGATGAGGCAGGCGATTTCCTGTACGCCGATCGCCTTCAGCTTGTCGACCATCGCCAGGCATTGCGGCACGTCGCCGAAGAGGCCGGACGTTTCGTAATAGCGCTCGAAGGCAAAATCTAATAGCGCGTCGTTCTCTTCCGGCGTCAGGCCGGCGAAATCGTCTCCTTGTCCCACCGCGACCCCTTGCGGACGCTTGAAAGCCGGGAAGGCCCAAGCATATTGCTTGAGCAGGGCGAGCGACGTGCCGAGGTATGCCTTGAGCGGGCCGCGCACCGCTTCGCGCACCGCCGCTTCGTCAGGGCCGACGAACGTATGCAGCATCAGCGAGACGATGCCCGCGGCTGGATCGAAGCCGGCGTCGGCCCGCGCTTGGCGATAGGCGGCGATCTTCGGCGCGAGTTCTTCCACGGATTGGCCGAGCAAGTGCGTAAGGATGTTCGCGCCGATCTTGCCGGCTTGAATGTACGTATCGAGGTTGCCGGCGGTTGTGATCCAAACCGGCAACTCCGGCTGAATCGGACGCGGCAACGTGCGCACGGCGATCGGCTTGCCCGTGGCGCCGGGAAACTCGATCGCTTCGCCGCGCCAGAGCCGCTTGACGATTTCCAGGTCGCGGAACATGGCCGCTTTAGGATCGGCGAAGTTTTGCGGCATGAGCACGAAGTCGTTCGGCTGCCACCCGGCGGCGACCGAAAGCCCGACGCGACCGTTGGAGAGGTTGTCGACGACTTGCCACCCTTCGGCGACGCGAAGCGGATGATGCAGCGGCAACACGACGCTGCCGGCGCGGATCTGTACGTTCTTGGTAATCGCCGCGACGGCCGCGCCCGTAATCGCCGGGTTCGGATAAAGCCCGCCGAACGAATGGAAGTGACGTTCCGGAGTCCAGACGGCGCAGAAGCCGTGCTCGTCGCCCCACTTGGAGCCTTCGAGCAGCAGGCGGTATTTGTTCGACGACTCCTCTTCCGAGTCGGCCGAGAAGTAGAACAGGCTGAAATCCATCGGCACGCCGGCGTGCCGGTTGCTCGCCGCCAACTGCTCGGCGACGGCGGCGGCCCGTTCGCGATCGCGATGCACGACCACTTCGAAGCCGCGCGTCAGGGTCCACAGCAGCTCGAGTACGTGAATGTCGAACGAGAGGCTCGTAACCGCCGGCCACACGCCGGGCTTGTTATGGTCGAGGGTCTGGTGGTCGAGGCCCTGGTGATCAAGACATGCGTCCATGCCGACGAAGAAGTTCACGGCGTTGCGATGCTCGATCATCACCCCTTTCGGCTTGCCGGTAGAGCCGGAGGTGTAGATGACGTAGGCCAGATTCTCGGCTTGCGAACGCGTCGGAAGATGATCGGCCGCGTGGCGGGCGATCGCCGGCGCGTCGGCGTCGAGGTTCACCACGGCCGCGCGATGCGGCGGCAGCCGACTGAGCGTTTCGTTCTCGGTGATGATCACCGGCGCTTGCGCGTCGTCGATCATGAACGCAATGCGCTCGGCCGGATAGTTCGGATCGAGCGGCAGGTACGCGCCGCCGGCCTTGAGCACGGCCATCATCGCGGTGACCAAGTTCTCCGACCGTTCCAGATGGATGCCGACCATCGCATCGGGCCCGACGCCGAGCGTGCGGAGATGTGCGGCCAGCCGATTGGCGCGGCGATTGAGTTGGGCGTAGGTGAGTCGGCGATTCTCGAACGACACGGCGACGGCGTCGGGCGTGCGCGCGGCTTGCGCTTCGAAAAGTTCGTGGATGGTTGCTTGGCGCGGATAGTCGACGGCCGTGGCATTCCAATCTTGGAGCAGGAGCTTGCGCTCGCCGGTCGACAGGAGTTCGACGTTTGCCAACGGTGCGCTCGCGTCGGCGGCCGCGCTCATGAGGAATTGGTCGAACTGCCGGCGAATCGTGGCAAAGGCCGACTCCGGCACGACGGCCGAATCGTAGACCCAACGAATCGCCGACTCTTGCGGCGCGATCACCAGTGCCAGCGCGATGCCCGGCTCCGGCGTGTACGACTCCAGGTCGTCGCATAAGGCGACGGCGATCGGCAGTGCCCGACCCGCGGCAAGCTCCGGCCGATTGTGCAACTCGGGATACCGGCGCAACACGTCGTTCAGATAGGTGCCGCGCTTTGCGATTTCCGCAAACTGCGCGGCGTGGGCCGCGCAATTGTCGGCGAGCGAACGGGCCGCGTCGATCGTCAAACGGAGCGGCAGATGCGACGCCGTCCAGCCGCGCACGTCGGACGCGCGGCGATTCTTCGGCGATTCAAAGAATGCGACGTCGAATGTTTGCTTCTCGCCGACGCGGGCCAAATAGCCGCCGAGCGCGGTGATGAGCGCTTGAGCGACCTCTTGCCCGCCGATGTTCTTGAGGAAGCCGGCCGGCAAAGGCTGCCGCGCGGAGGCCCATTGCGGAGTGTCGGCGGCGACGGCTCCGGAGCTTTCACCCGCATAGGGAACCTGCGCGGCGTCGAGCTCTTGCAGGCGACGGACCCAAAAGTCTTCGTGCCGCGCGACCTTCGCCTGCAGCTCGGTGATGCTTTTGCGTTCTTCCGGCGAAGCTTGATCGAAGCGACTGCCGACGGAGAGGGCATGTCGCGCCATGAGATCGGCCGGCGTCAGCGTACGGCCGCAGGTGGTGGAGAAGCTGCGCAGCGCGAGCGTGCCGCTGCCGGCGACGACGCGGATTTCGTTGTCGTTGCAGTCGACGACGGTGCCCGACTCGCGCGCCGCGCCGTTATCGGCATCGTCGGCATCGACGACCGCGGCGGCATCGACGACGTAGAGCTTGCCGGCGAGGCGGACCTTGGCCGTGGCGACCGGATTGCGGTAGCGGCCGTGGTCGAGGGCCCGGACGAGCGTTTGCAGTTCGTCGGCCGAGCGCGACCAATCGAGCAGGCCTGCCGCCTCGGGCCGATCGTGCTTGCCGAAATATTGCCGGCCTTCAAGATTTTGCGGCCGTGCGACGGGGGTGCCGAGGCCAAGCCAGCCGGCGAGTTCGGCGAACGACTCGATGCCGGCCTGGAAACATTTCGTGTTGAGCGAGAGGGCCGTGTCGTCGGCCGCGATTTCGACCGGCTTGCGAATGAGCACGTCGCCGTCGTCGATGCCCGCGGTCATCCAATGCCAAGTGATCGCGTATTCGGTTTCGCGGTTGAGCAGCGCCCAGACCGGCGTATTGAGCCCGGCGTAGCGGGGCAGGGGGCCGTCGTGAAAGTTGATGGCGCCCTTAGTCGGCAGCGCGAGGACGTCGGCCGGGATGATGGCCAGGTGCGTGATACTGAAGAGATATTCAAACGGCTGCTCGGCGAGCACGGCGCGATAATCGCCGCGCGGATCGAGCACGCGCAGGTTACGGCCATGCGCCCAGGCGCTGAGCTTGCGCGCCGACGTGATGACGCCGAGGATTTCGTGACCTTGCTTCAACAGAGTTTCCGCGCACTCGGCGAGCAACGACTCGGAGCCGATGAGAAAACAACGGAAGCGCCGAATTTCTGACGTCATCTAATGCCTCTTCGATGTGAGTGAGCCGGCAGCGGCACGAGCCTACGCGCGGCTCGAACCTTCGACGACTGGAAGCATCGCAACGCCGCCGCATGCGCCGATGTCGGCGTTGCGGCAATCCACACCGCGCCGGAATCATTCCGAGGCAGCTTGAGGAGAGAGCGCACGAATCCTCCAACCGATACTTACTATTTTTTTCTCACCTCGGCCAAAAACAGCTATGTTTCCTCAGGAGTATCGCCGTGCTGCGCACAGTCGCTCACTGTGCGGTTCCGATCGTGACGGTCGTGCCGGTTCGACGTTCCCAGGTGAGTTGTGATGCCGATGAAAGAACAGTTGCTGGTGCTTCCTTCGCTACAAGGCGTTCGCAAGAACGACGGGCGCATCGTCGTCACGCAAAAGTTCGTCGACGGCATGACGCAATACGTCGAGTGCTGGGACGGGCCGGTGAAGGCGATCTTGGAACCGGCCCGAGCGGCGTCGAACAACCTCGACAATAAATGCGTGGTGCCCGCGTCGTTGCCGTTCGGCTTGGAGCTGATGTCGTTTCGCGATCGTCGCCTGACGGAGGAGCTCCGTGAGTCGGCCGTGGTGCTCGGGGGAGCCGAGCATCGCCAGAATCATCTGGCCGCGGCTTGTCGACGCGCCGGCACGCCGTTTGTGTGCACGACGGAATACACGCTGGCGACGCGCGAACAAATTATCGCCGCGGAAGAATGGAACCCGCTCCGGCGTTGGCGCCGGGCTTGGTGGGAACGGAGCCAGGAGCGCGCGAACGTGAAGAGCGTGCGCGCGGCCGCCGGCGTACAATGCAACGGCCTCCCGACCTATCAGGCCTACCGCGACCTGAATCCGCGGGCGCTGCTTTACTTTGATACGCGCACGACCGGCGACATGATGCCCTGTGAAGATCAGATGGAGACGCGACTCGCGCGCTTGTTGCAAGGGGAACCGCTGCGGCTGGTCTTCTCCGGACGCCTCATCGCGATGAAGGGGGCCGACCATCTCCCGCCGTTTGCCGCGGAATTGCGCCGGCTCGGCGTGCCCTTTACGCTCGGCATCTGCGGAGCGGGCGACCTGGAAGACGGCATGCGGGCCGCACTCGCGCAGTATGACTTATGCGGAGAAGTGCTGTTTCACGGCAACCTCGATTTCAAGACGCAGCTGATGCCGCTCTTGCAGGAAGAAACCGATCTCTTCATCTGCCCGCATCGACAGGGAGACCCGTCCTGCACGTATCTCGAAACCTTGGCCTGCGGCGTGCCGATCGTCGGCTACGCCAATGAAGCCTGGGCGGGCCTATTGGAACTCGCCGGCTGCGGTCGCAAGGTGACCATGGACGACTTCCGCCTGATGGCCTCGGCCGTCGCGCGGTTGCACGAAGATCGCGAATTGCTCGCCAAGCTCTCTCTGAAGGCTTGGGACTTTGCCCGGCAGCATACGTTCGAAGGAACGTTCGCCCGACGGATCGATCACCTCCGCGAATGCGCAGGGCTGACCCCTGCCCTAGTTTCGTAAGTCGCGCTCGTTGCCGCTTGTGCTACTCGGCGACCGCGAGCGTGGAATCGTTGATCGCCCCGCGGGCGAAATTCCAGCGGGTAATGGCACGCTGGTAGTCGACGCGCGCCGCGGCCTCTTCGATCATCGCGTCCGTGTAGCGGTCCTCGGCGTCGACTTGGTCGCGCAGCGACGCACGCCCTTCGAAGTACAGCTCACGCCGCGCCTCGAGCTGCACGGCTGCCGCGTCGCGACGACGACGATGCAGCACCAGCAGCCGTTCGGCCGCCTGCAGATCGTCTAACGCTCCGGCCAATTGATACGTTACTTCGTGCTCCAATTGCCGAAGTCGGGCCGTTTCCATGCTCAGCACCGATTGGGCCCTCTGCGCAAACGACTGATCGGCGCGCCGCCCGAACGGCCGTTTGTAAATGACGCCGGCGGTCCAATCGTTGTAGTCCCAGCTGCCGAGCGAGCTCCATGAGCCGTCGTATTGGCTATCGAGGCCGGAGACGGAGTAGATCGCCCGCACGGCGAGGTCGGGCTGCAGGCCGTTGATGCGGCGGCGGTATTCGACGTCGGCCGCTTCGACGACGGCCCGCTGTGCGTTCAGTTCCGGTCGACCCATCGCTTGCTGGACGCCGGCTCCCCAATCGACGACGAGCGGCGCATCGCCGGCCATGGTGGCGGGAACGATCGGCCGGGGATCGTCGGGCGGCACCCCCATAATACGCCGTAGTTCGCGCTGCGCGATGATGTAGCGTTTTTCGGTGTCGGCCCGTTCGATGCGCACTTCTTCCACATGCTCTTGGGCCTGTGCGACGTCGGGAATCGCCCCTTCGCCGATGCGCATCCGCTCTTGCTCGCGGTCGAGCGTGCGCAAGGCCTGGGCCAGCGAAAGGTCGCGCAGTTGAAACTCTCGGTAGGCCTCGCTGGTTTCCCAGTACGCAGCTTCGGCATCGCGCAGAATTTGATTCACGAGCGCCTGAAACGAGTTCCACGATTGATTCTGATTGGCCCGCGCGATGCGCAGGGGCGCTTCCGTGGCGATGGCGCCTCGTCCGCGAAACAGCGGCTGCTCGAGAATGAGGTTGAGCGTCGATTGCCAGGCGGGGTTCACGGTCACGAAATCTCCGGTCGGCGAGTAACTCGTCATGGTTTGCCCCACGCCGATCTGCGCCTTGCCGCCGGTGACGAACAGCTTTTCGAGATAGATCTGATTGAGCCCGGCCGGGGAGTTCCAGAACGTGGTGTTGAGCGTCGGGATGCCGGTGCCGAGCGCGTTGATCAACGTCGACGTTTGGCGGAAGTAGTGTCCCCCTTGCGTGTTGACGCCGAACACCGGGTCGAACACCGCTTCTTCGACGCCGATCGCGGCGCTTGCGACTTGCGGCATGAACCCCAGAACGGCGATGTCCTTGTTGTTACGCAAGGCCATGTAGCGAGCGTCGTCGATCGAAATCGTCGCCGCTTCCGGCGGCGGTAGCGAAGCGGAGGGAAGCAGATCGGTCCACGGATCGGGAATCTGCGTCGGCAGCGCACTCGGCGCTCCTTCGCCAAGCGGCACGCTCGGCACCACTTCCGGAACGATCGCGGCCGGAGGGGCCATCACCATCGACGGCGGCGCGACGGACGGTGACGCAGGCGGCGGCGCTTCGGCAACGAAACTGTGCGCCGGAGCATACGACGGCGGCGGCGCCGCGGCCGGCGGCATCATGAGCGGCGCACTTCGGGGCGCGGCGACCGTTGCCGGCGAAGCGGCCGGCTCGATGGCCGAGGGTTGTGGCGCTGCCGATTGCGGTGAGGTTGCTGAAGGGGCTGCGGCGACGAACGCCGGTTCCGCCGGCGGCGTCACAACTTCCGGCGCGGCAACGGCCGGCGATTCTGCCCGCGGATCGACACTTTCCGCTTCCGGAGTTTGCGGAAATGCGGGCAATGTAAATGCCGGTTCCGCTTCCGTTTGCTCGGCTTGAACGGCCATCACTCCGTTGGCCATCGTCGCAACATCGGTGGACGGGAATCGCAGGAACTTGGGCACGGGCTTCGAAACCATGGCCAAGTTCATCGCAGGCGCGGCTTCGCTCGGTGCCGCGTTCGGCTCGGCTGCCGAGACGCCGAGATCCGGCGGCCGAAACGCCTCTCCGATCGGTGCGCCCTTCTCCCATCGCTTCGCCGCTTCCTGTTTCGACGGCTTCTCTTCCGCAATCCACAGCATATAGACGGCCAGCACCGACAACACCGTGAGACCGACGTACGTTGCCCAAGCAACGTGCCGCGTTCGTCGAGTTGTAGGTACCGCGATCATCAAAAAGTTCTGCGCGCAGCAGGAGACCGGAATGGATAGTTGTCCGCCTCGTTTATCGACCCTCCGGCTTGCAGCGTTTAGGCAATCTATGGCGATTGTAACGATACATGCATTCACAACGAGCAACGCCGGCATCGCACCGCGCTGCGGCCGCAGTCGGGTTGTTCCGGATCGTCCGAACGTACGGACTTCACATCAATAAATAGTCGCCGCCGGCCCGAGGCCGGCAGCCAAACCGACGCGGTCCGCCGACTCTGCGCAATTAACCTAGAGTAGAAGTGGTTCCCCACTACGCACATTGCTGAAATCCGCAGACGCTCCGATCGCGCACCATGCGGTGCGACGCGAACGGGCGCGGTCGGCGGAGGTAGCGATTCGTTCGCTCGTCGACGTGCGTAGCCGCTGAAGGTCTGTAACCACGTTCGAAGGATAAGCGGGCTCGATTGCTCGCTGAAAAGGTTGCCATGCGCTCCACACCCGAAAGCTCGAATCAAGTCCTGACATTCTTGCGGCGTCGCTGGCCGTCGCTCATCGCCTCGGCGGGGTTGGCCGCCGTGGCGGCGTTCTTCGTGGCGGAGAAGTTCGCGGTGCAGACGTTCACCTGCACCGGCACGATGCTCTACAACCGCTCCGGGGTCGGCAGCCCGCAATATCAGCAACCGGAGCTGCCATCGATCGTCGGCCTCGCGAAGTCGCAGCCGGTCTTAGAGGCCGCTTCCCGGAAGCTGCCCCATCATCCGCCGGCCGGATCGCTCGTCGGCGGCTTGCAAACCGAAGCCGTGATGGGCTCCAACACGTTGCAATTCATGATGCGCGGGCCGGAAGCCGAAGGAACGCGTCTCACGCTCGACGCGATCATGCAAAGCCTGATCGAACAGGCCGGAGACCTACGCAAGCAAACTGCCGCGAATATCCTCGCCGCGCAAGAGACGCATGCCGCGAAAGCCGCCGCAGCCGTGGAGGCCGCCGCCGAGAACCTCCGCAAATTCAACGCGGCGCATCAAATCGTGCTGAGCGTCGACGACGATCTCGAACGGGTGCGCGACGACATCGCCGCCGTGGAGACCGCTCTGGAAACGCAACGCTCGGCCCGCGCGTCGCCCGAAGAGCAATTGCAACGGCGCCGCACCATCCTTCAGGAGCAGCAAGAAGCGGAGCGCGCCCAACTAGAACGAGAATCCGCCTTGCTGCTCAAGAAGAACGAACTCGAGCGCGCGGAACGACTGCACGCCAAGCGATATATCAGCGACGCGGAATTCAATCGCATCGAAACCGAATTTAAGACGTTGCAAGCACAGAACACGGAAGCGTTCGAACATCGCCGGCAACGGATGAAACAACTCGGCGAAGCGCTCTCGGCCCATCTGAATCGCCCGGCCGGCGAAGCGAATGCGGCGGCCGACGAAGGCGACGCCGCGGCCACGGCCCGCATTCAAGCTTTTCTCACGCAGCGTCGGGCGGAAGTGGATCGCTTGAACGCACTTCGTCCGCAGGGGGACGAATTGCACTATGCGCTCGTCGCCGCGCAGGCCGAAGTTCAGCGCACGGCGGCCCAAGTCGCCTCGTTCCAAGAACTGGTCGCGTCCGAGTATCACGATCTCGTCGTCATGCAACGGGCCGCTCCGGCGTTCGATGCCGTGACTTCGAACAAGAAAAAGCTGCTGGTCGGGACGGGCGCCGTCGTGTTCCTCGGCTGCCTAATTCCGGTCTTCCTCTTCGATCTCCTATCGCGGCGCGGTGAAGACGGAACGTCGAGCGACGCCCTGTACGCGCAATTGCCGCAAATCGAAGCCCCGGAAGGGAGCCGCGCCGACGACCACGACGAACTCGTGCGCATGCTCGCGCTACGCATTCAACAAAGCGCGCATGCCGATGGTTCGGTGGCGCTGTTCACAACCGTCGACGACCGCGTATCCGCGGTCCCGCTCGTTGTGGACACGGCGAAATGTTTGGCGATGCGCGGCGAGGCGGTGTTGGTCATCGAAACCGAGCGCGACGCCCGGGCCCATGCCGCTCTGGCCGCGGAACTCACCGCGAAGCCGCAGGTCGACCCCGAGCAAGCGGTGCTCGACGATTGGACCGGCGCGCATCGCAAATTCGACCCCACGCAAAGCATTACGTCGAAGCACGCTCCGCGCGGAGCGCACGACGGGCTGGCGGGCCTGTTGCGCAACGGCGACCTCGTGGCAAGCGACGTGGTTCGTCCCGCGTCGCAATTCGACATGCTGCTCGCCGGAGAGTCGTCGCTCCCGGCGGAAGCCTTTGCGTCGCGCCGCTTGAGCGAACTGCTGAGCGAGTTGCGCCATCGCTACTCGACCATTCTCCTGCTCGGCCCCGGCGTCGAGCATGCCGTCGATTTGGAGATGCTCGCCGCCCGCGCGACTTCGATGATCTTCGTCGCCGAACAGGGAGGCCGCCCGCATCCGGTCGCGCTCCGAACGATCGACGCCTTAAAGAACGTTTCCGCGCCGATTCTCGGCCTGGTCGCCGTTTAGTACTCCTGCCGTCACTTACCCCGCGAACTCCCTTGATTAGCACCTGGTTATCGCCGCTGCTGCTCTCGATCGCCTGCCTCACGGCGGCGCCGATTGTCGTCGTGTTGCTGGAATGCGCGGCGGCGCTTCTGCCGCGCCGCTCGGCCGCGCGCGGCGCGCGCCCCCGCGTCGACGTATTAGTACCGGCGCACAACGAAGAGCGCGTGCTGGCCGCGACTTTGCGCAGCGTTCAAGCGCAACTCCGGCCGGGCGATCGTATTCTCGTCGTCGCCGACAACTGCACCGACGGCACGGCCGACGTGGCCCGAACTTGCGGCGCCGGCGTCGCCGAACGACGACACGAAACGGACCGCGGCAAAGGCTTCGCGCTCGACTTCGGCGTGCGGCAATTGAACGCCGCAGCCGGCGACGTCGTCGTGATCGTCGACGCCGATTGCACGCTCGGTCCCGGCGCGCTCGATGCCTTGGCCGGCGATTGCGCCGCGACGGGCCGGCCGATTCAAGCCGGCTACGTCATGCACTGCCCGCCGAATCCGTCGCCCCGTGATCTCGTAAGCCGGGTCGCCGTGACGGTGAAGAACATCGTACGACAGCGCGGCGCGACGACGCTGGGCGGTCCCGCGATTCTCACCGGCTCCGGCATGGCCTTCCCGTGGGAAACTTTGCGTAGCGCCCGTTTGGCCAGCGGCAACATCGTCGAAGACATGCAACTTTCGTTCGATTTGGTCGTGGCCGGTCACGCGCCGCGCTACTGCGCCGAAGCCTTGGTAACGGCGTCGCTGCCGTCGCAAGGGAAGGCTTCGACGGCCCAGCGTACGCGCTGGGAACATGGACATCTGCAGACGCTGCTGCATCGCGTTCCACGGCTGGCGTGGCTCGGCCTGCGTCACGCCCGGCCGCAATGGCTGTTCGCCGCCCTGGATCTGGCCGTGCCGCCGCTCTCGCTCTTGGTTGCACTGTGGTGCGCCGTCTTCGCGGCAACCGCCGTCGCTGCTGCGGGCGGCTATGGGCTAGCACCTTTCTTCGTATCAAGCGGAAGCGGCGTAGCGCTGCTCTTGGCGATGGCGATTGTCTGCCGCGTATTTCTGCGCGAGGTTTCTCTGCTGAGACTAATCACCGCAGTCCCGCGCTACGTCGTCGGCAAGCTGCCGATCTACGTATCATTCTTAGTTCGTCGGCAAACCGTCTGGGTTCGCACCGATCGCGGCGCCACGACGCACGAGGTCGCTCGTCCGCATCTTGAGATCGCCGGCCGATCCGCTCACTGACCCGCTCCCAGTCTTCCGAACAACATGCAACCGGACAATCGCTTTCCACAAATCGGCGTCGTCGCCATCGGGCGCAACGAAGGGGAGCGGCTGCGCGCGTGCCTCGAATCGGTCGTCGGGCAGGTCGGCGCGGTCGTTTACGTCGATTCCGGTTCCACGGACGAAAGCGTCGCCATGGCACGTAGCCTCGGTGCGGAAGTGGTGCGACTCGATCTCACGCGCCCCTTCACGGCGGCTCGCGCTCGCAACGCCGGGCTCGCCACACTTCGCTCGATCGCGCCGGGGATCGAGTACGTGCAGTTTGTCGACGGCGACTGCGAAATCCGCGACGGCTGGTTGGCGACCGCTTTAGCCGCGCTGCATTCCGACGAGCGCTTGGCCGTGGTGTGCGGACGCCGTCGCGAACGCCGGCCCGAGGCCTCGATTTACAATCGACTGTGCGACTTAGAGTGGGACACGCCCGTCGGCGAAGCCAAAGCTTGCGGCGGCGACGCTTTAATGCGCGCGGCGGCATTGACGGAAGTCGTCGGCTACAACGAATCGCTCATCGCCGGGGAAGAGCCGGAACTTTGCGTGCGCTTGCGGGCCCGCGATTGGAAAGTGCGACGCCTCGCCGCCGAAATGACTTGGCACGACGCGGCCATGACGCGCTTCGGCCAATGGTGGCGGCGGACCGTGCGCGCCGGCCATGCCTTCGCCGAAGGAGCCGCGCTGCATGGCGCTCCGCCCGAACGACACTGGACGCGTGAGGCGCGCAGCAATTGGCTCTGGGGGCTTCTGTTGCCTACCGCGGCGATTGCTTTCGCCTGGCCGACGCACGGCGCGAGCCTGCTCTTGTTCGCCGGCTATCTACTGCTCGGCTGGCGCGTGGCCCGCTACTGCCTGCGCCGCGGCTATACGCTCCGCGACGCCTTGCTCTATAGCTTGTTTACAGTCGTCGGGAAATTTCCGGCTGTCATCGGACAACTGCAATTTCACACGAATCACTGGCGCGGCCGACGCACACGGCTCATCGAATACAAGGGAGCCGCGGCATGCAGTTAGTCGACGAACCAGTCGTAGGCCGTAGCAGCGACGAACGAGTCGAAACCGTTTCGGCATCTCGGGCGCGCACGCGCACGGCGTACATCGTCAATCAGTATCCGCAACCGAGCCACAGCTTCATCCGCCGCGAGATTCGCGCGCTGGAAGCGCTCGGCTACGACGTGCGGCGCTTTAGCGTCCGACGTTGGAACGGCAAGCTTGTCGACCCGAACGATCTCGAAGAGAACCGACGCACGATCGCTCTTCTTGAACAAGGTCCGGCGGCGATCGCGTGGAGCGTCGCCGCCGCCGCAACGGCGCCCCGTCGGTTCTGGGCCGCCTTGCGTCAGGCTTGGAATTGGGGACGCCGCTCCGATCGGGGTCGGCTCTTGAACTTGGTTTACTTCGTCGAGGCCTGCATTCTGCTGCGCTTGCTCCGCCGTGAACGGATCGAACATCTGCATGCCCACTTCGGCACGAACTCGACCTCCGTCGCGATGCTGTGCCGATTGCTGGGAGGCCCGACCTTCAGCTTCACCGTGCACGGTCCGGAAGAATTTGATAAGCCGGAGTTTCTGCACTTGGGCGACAAGATCGGCTGCGCGGCGTTCACGGCGGCGATCAGCCAATTTGGACGAAGCCAACTCTTGCGGCAATGCGCCTACGAACAATGGTCGAAGGTGCGCGTCGTGCGTTGCGGCGTAGATGCGGAGTTTCACGCCGCCGAGCCGACGCCGCCGGTCACGGAGCCGCGGCTGGTTTGCATCGCGCGCTTGCATGAACAAAAGGGGCTGCCGATCTTGATCGACGCCGCGGCAAAGCTCGTCGATCGGGGGCTGAAATTTCACTTGCAGATCATCGGCGACGGCCCGTTGCGCTCGGTCGTGGAAGCACGCATCGCGGATCTCGGCCTGCAAGACACGGTAGAACTCGCCGGCTGGAAAAGCGGCGCGGAAGTTCGCGATGCGCTCCTCGCCTCGCGGGCCATGGTCCTGCCGAGTTTCGCCGAAGGTCTGCCGGTGGTGATTATGGAAGCCTTGGCATTGCATCGCCCGGTCGTGAGCACGTATGTCGCCGGCATTCCCGAACTGGTGGAAGACGGGGTTTGCGGCAAGCTCGTGCCGGCCGGCAGCGTGCCGGCGTTGGCCGATGCCATGGAAGCCGTGCTGCGTGCTTCGTCGGAACAACTCGCAGCCTGGGGCGCCGAAGGGGCCCGACGGACGCATGAGCAACACAACGCCGCAACGGAAGCCGCGTACCTGGCACGGCTGATCGAATCGGCCGCCGCCGGACATTGAGCTTAGTACCGAAGATTATTGCCGACTCTACCTTCATACCTGTGAATGTAATCTCCATGTCGCCGGCTTCCGCTTCCCATTCCGCTCCGCTCATCGACGGCGTCCCGCACGCCGCTTCGACGTTGGCCGAATTGCAGCGGCAATCCGAGTGTGTGAGCACGTTCGGCTGCCCGCCGGCGAAGAGCGACGACGCGTCAGAAACGGTACCGACTGGAGTTGCGGCGCCCGTCCGCGTGCGCGTCGTGCGGAGTTCGTTGGTCACCGTCGCCGGCTACGGGCTCGGACAGGTGATCCGGCTGGCGGGAAACATCCTGATTTCGCGACTGGTCTTGCCGGAAGCGTTCGGCATCATGGCGCTTGTGAACGTCATGATTCAGGGGCTCGCGATGTTCTCCGACGTCGGCATCGAGCCGGCCTTGGTGCAACATCGCCGCGGCGACGAACCAAGGTTTTACAACACGGCCTGGACCGTGCAGGTCCTGCGCGGCTTTTTGCTTTGGCTGGGAACCTGCCTGCTCGCGTGGCCCGCGTCCCTCGTATACGAAGAGCCTCGCTTGCTCATCCTGTTGCCGACGGCCGGGTTGGCCGCGGTCGTCGCGGGCTTCAACTCCACGGCGCTCTTCGCCGTGCGGCGACATCTCATGCTGGGGCGTCTCACGCTGCTGGAACTCTCGGCGCAGGTCGCCGCGGTCGCCACAATGTGCCTCTGGGCGGCTTTCGTCTCCGCAGGCGCGTGGGCGATGATCGCCGGACTCTTCGCGACGACCGTCGTCCAACTGGTCGGCAGTCGTTGCTTGGTGGCGAACTACCGCAACCAGTTCGCGTGGGACGGCGAGGCGGCCGACGCACTCTTCCGCTTCGGACGCTGGGTACTCCTGAGCACGATGATTACGTTCTGCGCCCTGCAAGTCGATCGGCTCTTGTTGGGCCGGCTCATCACGAAAGAAGAACTCGGCGTCTACAGCGTGGCGCTCGCCGTTGCGATGTTGCCGAGCATGCTGCTGCAAGCGCTCGGCGGCACGGTGATCTATCCGCTGATGGCCCGCCTGGCGCGGCGTTCGCGCGAAGAACTTTGCGAAAAACTGACGGTCGCGCGCAGCGTGCTTTCGGCGCTCGGCGTGTTTCTCGTCGTCGGCGTGGTGCTCGAAGCGGAAACGTTCTTCTCGTTGCTGTACGACGCGCGATACGCCTCGGCCGGGCACATCGCCAAACTGCTCGCCGTATCCGTTTGGATCATGTCGTTGAGCGTGACGCTCGAACGCGTGCCGCAGGCGCTGGGCGAGACGCGCTTGCTGGCGATGTACAACTTCATCAAGCTCACGGCCGCGGCTTGCGGCGCTCTGTCCGGTTACCATCTCGCGGGCTTCGACGGCTTCCTCCTCGGCTACGCCGCGGGAATTGCCGTCGGCCATGTGGCGCTGGCTTGGATGTTGCGCGAGTTCGGCGTTTCGGTTTGGCGCGACGATCTCCGTTTCACGGCCATCGTGTCTCTCGCGACCTGGTTCGGCGTGACGCTCGTGCAAAGTTGCGACTCGCTCGGCGGCACCCCGACGGCCGACGCGTGCCTGCGCGAAGTGGTCGCCTGGGGTTACTTGCTCGCGCTCGGATTCTGGGCCCTGCGCAAATCGCGGGCGTTGGCGAGCTTGGGCGACGCCTAGTCGCCCTCTTCTAGCAATGCCGGCGTTTACTTCGCCGGCCTCCGCGCAGACGACAACTGTGGTTGGTGGAACCCGGCGGCGCCAGTTACGCTATCGCGACTTATCGCGGCCGGCGCCGGTGTTCCGAGAAGCGGTCGCACGATAACGCGCAGGAGTTATTGCATGCCGTCGTTTCGTATCGACTACGCCCCAGGTGCGCAAGGATCGCCGCACGCCGTGCCGTTCCAGCGGATGGTCGATTCGCTTCCGACCCCCGCGTATACCTGCAACGCCTCGGGCGAGATCACCTCGTTTAATCCAGCGGCCGAACTTCTCTGGGGACGCGCGCCGCGACTGAACGACGCCGAGGAGCGCTATTGCGGTTCGTTTCGTCTCTACACGCCGACGGGCGAACCCTTGACGCACGACGCTTGTTGGATGGCTCGGGCCCTAAACGAAGATACGGCGTTCATCGAACGCAAGGCGATTATCGAACGCTCCGACGGCTCACGTCGCCAGGTGCTCGCGCACGTGAACCCGATTCACGACGATGCGGGCCGATTGCTCGGCGCCATCAACGTGATGATCGACACCACCGAACGGGAGCGAACGGAAGCGGCGCTGCGCGAGAGCGAGCAACGACTCAACCTTGCGCTCGGCGCCTCGCGCATGGGAGTGTGGGAATGGAACGTCGTAACGAACGAAGTACTCTGGTCGCCGGAAAGCTACGAAATTCTGGGTGCTTTCAAGGATCCTCTGACGCTCGACGTCTTCAAGGCGCTCGTGCATCCCGAAGACCTCGATTACGTCATGACCGCGGTCACGGCTGCCATTCGCGAGCATCGACGCTATCGCGCCGAGTTTCGCATCGTTCGCGACGACGGTTCCTTACGCTGGGTCTGCAATCACGGAACCGTCGACTACGACCATTGCGGCGCGCCGCTGCGCGTCGTGGGCACGATTCAAGACATTACCGACCGCAAGCTCGCCGAGAGCGCGCTGCTTGGTCAGAACCAAGTACTGGAACAAATCGCCTCGGGAGCGTCTCTAACGACGACGCTCGACAAGATCACCGAGTTCGTCGAAGCAGATCTCCCCGGTTCGATCTGTTCGATTCTGCTGCTTGACGAAGGCGGCAGGCGATTGCGGTTCGGCGCCGGAAAACGCGTTCCGCCCGAGTATTCGGCGGCTATCGACGGCATCGAAATCGGCGAGGGGGTCGGCTCTTGCGGCACGGCCGCCGTTCGACGAGAAGCCGTGATTTCGGCGGACATCGCCAAAGACGCCCTCTGGCAAGATTACGCCGCATGTGCCATCGGCCACAATCTGCGCGCCTGCTGGTCCGTGCCGATCATCGGGTGCGACAATCATCGCGCCCCTTCCTCATCGACGAAGGTGTACGGCACGTTCGCTCTCTATTTCCGCCATCCCCAAGCGCCGCGCAAGGGAGAACTCGGTATCTTGCATCGCGCAGCGCAACTCGCCGGCATCGCCATCGAGCGCGATCGCTTCGAAAAGGCGATCATCGCCGACGAAGCCCGCTTCCGCACGCTGGTCGACCATGCCTCGGACGCATTCTTTCTGATGCGCGACGGCGGAGAAATCGTCGACATCAACGGCGAGGCTTGCGAGAGTCTAGGATACACTCGCGAGGAAATTATCGGTCGAACGCCCGCGATGTTCTCCGCGCGCGCCACGCCGGAGATCATTCGCGATTTGTTCCAAGAGCTGCGCCGCACGCCGAAGGTAACCTTCGACTCGGCGCACCGTCGGAAAGAGGGGCGCGTATTTCCCGTCGAGGTACGCGTCGCGGCTTGCGAGATCGAAGGCAAACTGATGGCGCTCGCCGTGGCGCGCGACGTCACCGATCGCAGACAGTCGGAAGCGCGTCTTAAGGCAAGCCAACAACACTTGCTCGCATCCCAGCGAATCGCTCGCGTCGGCAGCTGGGAAATCAAGATCGAGGACGCGCTCCGGCCCGACGGACGCGCCGATTGGTCGGCCGAATGCTTTCGCATCTTCGGCCGGGCTCCCGGCGATCAGGAGCCGAGCAATCAGGAATTCCGCTCTTGGTTGCATCCCGAAGACCGCCTAAAGCTCGCGGAAGCGATCACCGACGCGCTGCGCGAGCATGGCGTCTATGAACTCGAGTATCGTCTGACCTCGACCGACGGCATGGAACGCGTCATCAACGAGCGCGCCGAAATCGTATCGGATCCGATTTCGAACCTCCCGATCAAGTTGAGCGGCACGTCGCAAGACGTAACCGATCGACGCCGCGCGGAGCGCACCGTTCGCGAACGCGAACAGCGCTATCGTCTCCTGGCGGAGCATGCGCAAGTCGTGCTCTGGGAAGCGGACCCCGTCACGTATCGCTTTACCTATGTGAGCGAGTTCGCCGCGGAATTGCTCGGCTATCCGCGCGAGCAATGGTACGAGGAAGGCTTCTGGCCGCGTCACATCCACGACGAAGATCGTGATCGATCCGTCAAATTTTGCATGAGTGAGACGAAACTCGGCCGCGATCATCGCTTGGAATACCGCATGATCCACGCCGACGGCCGGACCGTTTGGGTGGAAGACGTCGTGACGATCGTGAGCGAACCGCAATATTCCGTCCTCCGCGGCGTGATCTTCGACATCACGACGCGTAAAGAAACGGAGCGTCGGCTCTTGGAAGCGGTCCGCAGCAAGGCGGAAGCTTTGGCGCTGCTCGACGCCTTGTACGCCGAAGCGCCCGTCGGATTGGGACTTTTGAGTCCCGATGTGCGATACCTACGCTGCAACCAAGCGTTGGCGGACATCAACGGGTTTCCCGCCGAGCAACACATCGGCAAATCACTGGAGGAACTTCTGCCCGACATTTGGCCGCAAGCGAAGGCCATGTATCAGGGAATTCTCGCCGGCGGCGGCCCGGTAACCAATATGGTGTTCGTCAACGAGATCGTCGCCGCTCCCGGCGTCACTCGCCATTTTCTCGGCAGCTTCTATCCTGTTTCCGTTGATGATGAAATGCTCGGCATCGGCGTCATTGTCAACGAAGTCACCGAGCAAAAGCGTATTGAAAGCGCCATGTTGAAGAGCGAATTACGCAATCGCGCCATCGTGGACGCTATGCCGGATCTTATGTTCCGCATGGACGCGGAAGGGCGAATCATCGATTACCACGCTCCCCATCGCGCGGATCTCCTGCACTCGCCCGACGACTTTCTCGGCCGGCAAGTACACGAGATACTGCCGCCGGACGTCGCCAGGCTCATTGCCTACAATCTAGAACAGACGCTCGCAACACGCGAAATCCGCACCTTTGAATACCAACTGGCGATGTCGCCGGAGTTCCATAACTCGTACGAAGCGCGCATGGTTCCCGCCGGCGACAACGAAGTCATCGCCGTCGTCCGCGACGTCACGGAGCCCAAGCGGATTGAAGAACAGATGCGCAAGTTGCAAAAGCTGGAAGCCGTCGGGCGACTAGCGGGAGGCATCGCGCACGACTTCAACAATCTATTGACGATCATCAACGGCTATAGCGAACTGATGCTCAAAAAGCTCGCGCCGACGGACGCCATGCTCCCGCCGCTCACCGCCGTGCGCGACGCCGGACGTCGGGCCGCCAATCTCGTTCGACAATTGCTCGCCTTCAGTCGAGAGCAGGTCTTACGACCCGAGTATCTCGACATCAACGACGTCGTCACCGACATGCAACCCTTGGTGCGCGGGCTCGTCGAGACCGACGTCGAACTGCTGCTTGAACTCGATCCGCGCATCGAACTCGTCCGCGTCGATCGCACGCAGTTGGAACAGGCGATTATGAATTTGGTCACGAACGCCCGCGATGCGATGCCGCGCGGAGGGCGCTTGATCATTCGGACTTCGGACGTGCAGGTCGGCGAGCCGAGTCCGGCGGCCGTCGGTGAAGTGAAACCAGGTCGATATATGCAACTCACCGTCGTCGACGACGGACACGGCATGACGGAATCGGTGCGTGCGAAGATCTTCGAGCCGTTCTTTACGACTAAGGAAGTCGGCCGCGGGACCGGCCTGGGACTCTCGACCGTCGACGGCATCGTGCGGCAGAGCGGCGGTTTCGTGAAGGTCGTCAGCTCGGTCGGCCACGGCACGATCGTGAGCATCCTCCTGCCTGCAGCAACTCCTCCGCCGCAAGTCCTTTGATAGAAAAGCTATGCGGCGAAGTCTCCGGTCGACACGGCGATTTACTGATTGCATCGACCGTCGGATTGTATACAGTATTCGATTATCGACCCTCCCGCCTCCTTGCCGCCCTCCTCCCTCGGCAAACCATGATCAAGCTCGAAGTGCAGTCGCTCGGCGACCGCGTCGTTCATCAATTGCTCGACCATTTGCTCTCCGGCCGCATCGCCCCCGGCAGCCGCTTGCGCGAAGTAGAACTTGCCGCGCGGTTGGGAGTAAGTCGAACGCCGGTCCGTGAGGCGCTGGCACGGCTCGCGCGCGACGGTCTCGTCGAACTGTTGCCGAATCGCGGCGCGATCGTCCGGCAACTCGGCGCCGACGAACTACGCCACATCTATCAACTGCGCGAAGCCCTGGAAGGACTCGCCGCGGAGCTGGCCTGCGAGCATTGCACGGCCGACGACCTCGCGCGGTTGCGCAAGTTGTTCGATGCGGCCGGTGCGCGCGATGCCAACTTCGCCGCAGCCTGCCGAACAGTCGATCAAGAGCTGCATCGCCTCATCGCCGCGCGCTCGGGCAATCCCGTGCTCGCGCAAGAGATCCGCCGCTTCCACGATCTCGTACAGCTCGTCCGCGAACGGGTCGACGACGTCTCCGGAGCGCTCGACCAAGCGCTGGCCGAACATCGCGCGATCCTCACGGCGCTGGAACGCCGCCGCCCCGCCGAAGCTCGGGCCGCCATGACGTCGCACATTCGCCATGCTCTCGAAGTTGCGCTGCGGCACGCCTTGGAAACCTCGCCGCAGGAAGCCAAGCCTGTGAAAAAGAGGCGCGGCGTTTCCAACGCCGTGGCCTTGCTGCTCTGCGCCGTCGCCACGACGTTTGCTTCGAGTACTTTGCACGCCGCGCAGCCGGTCGACTTTGTCAAAGAGATTCGCCCGATCCTTTCGGCCAAGTGCGTCGCCTGCCACGGGCCGGAAGAACAAGCCGGCGAGTTGCGCTGGGATCGTCGTGCCGATGCGCTGAAAGGGGGCGCGAGCGGACCGGCCATTGTCGCCGGCCACAGCGACAAGAGTTTGGCGATTCAGTTGATTGCCGCAAGCGATTCCGGTTCGGCGATGCCGCCCGAAGGGGAACGTCTCGCCTCGAACGAGATCGCGCTCTTTAAGACCTGGATCGATCAAGGTGCGCAGTGGCCGGAAGGGGTCGACGTGCCGATCGACGGCGTTGCCGAAGAAGAGCAACGTGAACATTGGGCGTACCAACCGCTCCGGCGTCCCGCCGTTCCGCAACCCGCTTCCTCGACGAAAAGGTTGCGTAATCCGATCGACCATTTCGTCGTCGCCAAGCTGGCCGAGAAAGGTTTGCAACCTTCGACCGAAGCGCCGGCCGCGACCTTGCAACGCAGGCTGAAGTTCGATTTGCTCGGACTGCCGCCGACCGTGGAGGAAGCGCAAGCCGCACCGTCGACGAAGTACGAAACGCTGGTCGACCAATATCTCGCGTCGCCCGACTTCGGCGAACGTTGGGCCCGACATTGGCTCGACGTCGTGCGTTTTGCCGAGAGCAACGGCTTTGAAACCAACATCGTGCGGCCGAATGCTTGGCCGTATCGCGACTACGTGATCGACGCCTTCAACTCGGACAAGCCGTACGATCAGTTTGTGCTGGAGCAGCTCGCCGGCGATCAGCTGGGCGTTGATCCCGCCACCGGGTTCCTCGTGGCCGGAGCGTGGGACAAAGTGAAAAGCCCCGATCCGGTGCTGACCGCGCAACAGCGGGCCGACGAATTGCACGACATGGTCGGCACCACCGGCGGCGTCTTTCTCGGACTCACCGTCGGATGCGCACGTTGCCACAACCATAAGTTTGATCCCGTCAGCCAAGTCGATTATTACGCCATGAAGGCGGTCTTCGCAGGCGTGCAACATGGCGAACGAGCCTGGCGTCGAGACGTCGAACCTGCGGAAACGGCACGGATTGCATCGATTCGCGTTCGTCTCGCCGAGGTCGAGAAGCAAATGCTGCAGTACGGCGAATTGCTTCGGCCGGCCGTGAGTCGCTTCGCGAATGAAGAGCGATTCGAGCCCATTGAAACCAACACGCTGCGGTTCACGATTCTCGCGACGAACAACGGCTCCGAGCCCTGCCTCGACGAACTCGAAGTCTTCACGGCCGAAGCGAAGCCGCGCAACATCGCGCTCGCTTCTCTCAAGACGACGGCCCGAGCTTCAAGCGTATTTCCTCGCTCGGAACGGCATAAGCTCGAGCATATCAACGACGGGCAGTACGGTAACGATCGGAGCTGGATCTCGCGCGAGAAGGGGACCGGCGTGATGACGCTCCGCTTCCCCGAGAAGGTGCGAATCGATCGCGTGGTTTGGAGCCGCGACCGTGCGGCCGATGGAAAATACACCGATCGCTTGCCGACGCATTACACGATCGAGGTCGGCACGACCCCCGGCAAGTGGACGACGGTGGCGACCGGCGATGATCGGCTGCCGTATGGCGCGAAGCCGGACCTATCGCCGATTCGCGAGCGCACGGCGCTCTCCGACGGCGATCGCTCGCGCTTGGCCGAACTGGCACGCGAGAGCCGGGAACTCAAAGCGGAGCTCGCCAACCTGACGAAGAACCCGATGGTGTACGGCGGCAGGTTTGTTCAGCCCGAAGCCGTGTATCGCTTTCATCGGGGCGATCCGATGCAGAAGCGCGAACCGATCGCTCCGGCGGCGCTGGCGAAATTCGGCGCGCCGCTGAGCCTTTCGCCGGAGACGCCCGAGCAGGAACGTCGGCTCGCGCTGGCGAAGTGGATCGTCGATCGGAAGAATCCGCTGACGGCTCGCGTGATCGTCAATCGGCTCTGGCAAGGACATTTCGGCCGCGGACTGGTCGACACGCCGAGCGACTTCGGCCTCAACGGCGCACGGCCGACGCATCCGGAGCTGCTCGATTGGCTGGCGGTCGAGTTAATGGAGCACGGCTGGAGCCTGAAGCATATTCATCGCTTGATCGTGACAAGCGGAACGTACAGGCAAGACTCGAGACTGGAGACCGGAGACCGGAGACGAGAGACAAGCAGCGGAAAAGCTTCTTTCGCTCCAGTCTCCAGTCTCCCCTCTCCGGTCTCGCTGGATGCCGACAATCTCTATCTCTGGCGTTTTGCGCCGCGGCGGCTCGAAGCGGAACCGCTGCGCGATGCGATTTTGGCCGTCGCGGGAAACTTGAATCCCAAGCGCGGCGGGCCGGGCTTCGATTTGTTCGAGCCCAACGACAACTACGTGAAGGTCTACGAGCCGCGGCATGATTTCGGCCCCGACGAATTGCGGCGGATGGTTTATCAAGCCAAGCCGCGCATGCAACTCGACGACGTGTTCGGCGCGTTCGATTGTCCCGACGCCGGGCAAGCCGCGCCGAAGCGCACGCGCTCGACGACGCCGCTGCAGGCCTTGAACCTGTTGAACAGTCCGTTCCTGCTCGCGGAAGCGGAGGTGTTTGCCGCCCGCGTCGTCAAAGAAGCGGGCTCGGATGCGGAACCGCAAGTGCGGCAAGCGTTTCGCTTGGCGTTCGGGCGGGAGGCCGACGAGGAAGAAACCGCGGACGCCGTGCAGCTCGTGAAATTGCACGGGCTCGGGGCCCTCTGCCGAGCGCTATTTAACGCCAACGAATTCTTGTACGTCTTTTAATAGACCGAGCTCACGATGAACGATTTCACCACTCGCCGCGGATTTTTTGGGCAAGCGGCTACCGGACTTTCCGGCATCGCGCTGGCTTCGCTCTTGGCCGAGGAGGCCCACGCGGCGAAGCATGCTCCGCTGCGACCGACGATTCAGCCCGAGGCGCCGCTGGCCGCGCGGCCGCCGCATTTCGCGCCGCGGGCCAAGCAGGTGCTCGTGGTCTTCTGCTCCGGCGCGGTGAGCCATGTCGACACGTTCGACTACAAGCCGGAGCTGGTGAAGCGCGACGGGCAACCGCTGCCGGGCGTCGACAAGCTTGTGACGTTCCAAGGTGAGAACGGAAATCTGACTGCGCCGCTCTGGAAGTTTCGCCCGCGCGGCAAGAGCGGCAAGATGACGAGCGATCTGCTCCCGATGATCGGCGAACATGCCGACGACATTTGCTTCTTGCACAGCCTTACGGCAAAGAGCAATACGCACGGGCCTGCCGAGAACCAGATGAGCACCGGGTTCACGCTCGACGGATTTCCGGGCATGGGCGCCTGGGTGACGTACGCGCTCGGTACGGAATGCTCCGACCTGCCGGCGTTTGTGGCAGTGCCCGACCCGCGCGGCGTACCGCAAGTGGGCCCGAACCATTGGAACTCGGCGTTCTTGCCGGCCGTGTTTCAAGGAACAGCCTTCAACGCCGACAAGCCGATTGCCAACCTTACGCGGCCGGCGTCGCTTTCGGCCGACACGGATCGCGCGACGCGTGATTTCTTACAAGCGCTCAATCGTCGGCAGCTCGCGACGCGTCCGCAAGATACGGATCTGGCGGCCCGCATCGCGGCGTATGAATTAGCGGGGCGGATGCAGTTGCGCGCGGCGGAAGTATCGGACTTTGCCGACGAGACGATGGCGACGCGCACGCTTTACGGTCTCGACGACGCGAACAAAACGAAGGCCGGTTTCGCGCGGAATTGCTTGCTCGCACGCCGGCTCTTAGAGCGGGGCGTACGCTTCGTGCAACTCTTCAACGGGTCGTACGCCATGGGAGAAGGGGTGGGGAACTGGGACGGCCATAAGAAGATCGTCGACCAGTACCCGGGCCATGCGGAAGTGCTCGACCAACCGCTGGCGGCGCTGCTCACCGACCTGAAGCGGCGCGGCATGATGGAAGAAACGCTGGTGGTCTGGGTCACCGAGTTCGGCCGGATGCCGACGTTTCAGAAGGGGGCCAACGGTCGCGACCATAACCCGGCGGGCTTCACGGCTTGGCTCAGCGGGGCAGGGGTGAAGCCCGGCATGAGCTACGGAGCGACCGACGAGTTCGGCCATCGCGCGGTTGAAAACGTGCTGACGCTTTATGATCTGCACGCCACGGTGCTGCATTTGCTCGGCCTGGATCACGAGCGTTTGAGCTTCTATCACAACGGCATCGAGCGCCGGCTGACCGACGTGCACGGGCGCGTGATACGCGAAGTGCTGGCGTAAGGTAGGGTGGGTCGAACGAAGTGAGGCCCACGCTGAATCGACGTCACAGAACCGCTACGGAACCTGCGGCGGCTTGGTTGCTACCGGTTTTCGTTCGAGGAACGAATTGAGCGGCGTGCTTGTTTTCGTATCGCCGCCGGTTTGCAAGTAGAAGCGGTTTTCGACGAGGCCGGCGTCGATCGTTTCCTTCGCCTCCCACGAGGCGCCCGAAGCGGTGAACCTCGCGCGGGTGAGTTGCTTCCACTCGCCCGACGCGCTTTGCGTCCAGCCGTTGCCGAAGGAGGCGCGGCGTGCTTCGTTCGGACTCTTGCCGTCGCGGCGGAAGTCTTCGACGAACGAGTAGAGGCCTTGCAGATTCTCGCCGCCGGTGCGCGTGCGAAACGTCACGAGATGCTTCCACGACTTCGACTCCGGCAAGTAGAAGTAGCCGGAGTAGGCCGTCTTCTCTCCCTTGACGGCGACCTTCACGAGAAAGCGATACGTGTCGCCGAGTTTCCAATCGTACGGAAAGAAGCTCTGGCCGCCGGTTCCCTCGCCGCCGAAGCGTTTCACTTCGACGCCCTCTCCTTGATGGAGAACTTCCACGCGCTGCTCCAGCGGCACGGCGGCGGCATCGTCCCCCTTGGTCGGATCCCAGATTGAGAAGATGACGACTTTGCGCCCTTGATTTTGTTCCTGAATGCCGAAGTAGCCGTGCCGGAATCCGGCCGCCATGAAGTAGCTGCCGGGCACGGACTCTTCGACGCGCATCTCGTTGTAGAACGCCGCTTCGTCGCGTCCCTCGTAAGCGAGATGCACCGAGCGCGCCGCCCGGGGCGGGGCGGCCGGTTCGTCTTTCGCCGCGATTGCAGACGCCGCGCCGAGGGAGAAAATTAGCAGGGAGATCGCGGGGAGAACGGCATAAATGCGTGTCGGCATCGAAAACCTTGCTTTCGCCGGATTTGGGGAATGCATGCAGTGGGGGCGGCCTCGCTAGTATACGCCGCCGGCAAGCTGATATTGGAGGTCCGTAGCCCGCGGCTTAAGATTTTGCCACGGAGACTTTTCAGAACCGATCACGGAAGAACGGTTGTGCGCCGAACCGCGGCGACGCCGGCCGAAAGGAATGCCATGCAAGTCATCAAATGGATCGTCTTATTCGCAGCGGGTTGCGCACTTTTTTGCGACGGCGGGTCGCGCGCCTCGGCGCAGTTCGTCTCGCAAGGCTTGCCGCCGTTTGAATTCAATACGCACGAGGCGGCCATCGTCGATTCGTCGGCCCAGGTGCTGCGCGAAATCATGACGATGCCCGGCAAGGGAATTCCGGCCTCGCTGTTGGCGAAATCGGAAGGCATCGTCATCGTGCCGGGCATGCTCAAGGGAGGCTTCGTGATCGGCGCGAAGCACGGACGGGGCGTGGTCGTCGTGCGCGATCAAAACCGAGCGTGGCAGATGCCGCAATTCGTCACCGTCAACGGCGGCAGCATCGGTTGGCAAGCGGGCATTCAAGCGACCGACCTGGTGCTCGTGTTCATGACCAGAAAAAGCGTGCAAGGACTGCTGACCGGCAAGTTCACGATCGGCGCGGATGCCTCGGCCGCCGCGGGACCGGTCGGACGCGAAGCTTCCGCTTCGACCGACGGGAAACTCCAGGCGGAAATCTATTCCTACTCGCGCAGCCGGGGATTATTCGCCGGCTTGTCGGTCGACGGTTCGAAGATCGACATCGATGCCAACGCGACCGCGGTTTACTATCGCCCGCAAACGGAACTTCCCGCAGGTCAAGCGGCGCCGGTGCCGGCCTCGGCGATGCGGCTGATGCAAGAGATCGCCAAGTATTCGACGCCGACGGTTGCGGCCGCCGAGCCGATGACCGTCGCCGCTGCTCCGGCCGCTGCGACGACCTTGCAAGCCGCGCCCAATCAACAGGTGGCGCGGGAACAACTGGCCGCGGCCTCGCAACGGTTGGGCGCGATGGTCGACGTGCCGTGGCGCAACTATCTCGCCTTGCCGGCCGAAACCTACGGCGGCCCGAACATGCCGGCACTGGAGGGCCTCGAGCAAGCGCTCATGAAGTTCCAGACCGTGGCGGGCAATCCGCAATACTCGGCGCTGGCGTCGCGGCCGGAGTTTACGGAAACGCTGCAACTGCTGCAGCAAATGATCGCGGCGACTCCCCGCCCGGCAATCGCCTTGCCGCCCCCGCCGCAATAAGGCGGGCGACTATTTCGTACTCGATGCGGCAGGGGCAACTGCGCCGTCCCACTCGATCTTGCAATCGGGCAGAGCCTTTTGCAACTTCGCGACCCCTTCGGCGGTGACGCGCGTCCCCTTCACGTTGAGCGTCTTGAGCATCGTCAATGGGTGCAAGGAACTCAGTCCTTGATCACCGATGCTGATGTCCGCTAAGCGAAGTGTATCGAGGTTCGTGAGGCCGGCAACGTGCGGCATGGAAGCGTCGCTCACGGCCGTGCGCGCGAGATCGAGGATTTTCATCCGTTTCATCCCCTTCAGGTGCGCTGTGCCCGCATCCGTGATCGGAGCGCCGCTAAGAAACAGCGATGTTATCGCGTCGCAAGAACGGAGACGGGCTAAGTCGTCATCCGTCGCCGTTTGCATATGAATCGTATTCACGATAAACGGTTCGGCGGGAAGTTGCGCCGCGTTGACGACGCTTAGCGGCCGCTGATCAAAGAGTATTCCCAGCGCCCAGCCTTTCGAACTGTTGCTCAGAATCCATTCGGCAGTCCGTCGAACTTCGCCCGCTTTGTCCGTAGTTCCGTCCCATTGAATTGAGCAATTCGGCAACGCTTGCCGCAAGGCGTCGATGCCGGCGGCCGTGACGTTGGCGCTTTTAATCGTCAGTGTCGCCAGCGACTTGCACTCCGCCAGAGGACTGAGTTCCGAGACGATCGTTTGTTGGATGTTCAAGTTGGCGAGCGCCAGGCCTCGAAGCGGCGACAGGTCCGACAACTTTCCCAGTCTGTAGCCGGGGGAGCCGAATGTAAGGTACCTGACGTCGGAGAGGGCGCGCAGAGGTGAGACGTCGCGTACTTGATGCACGTTCACCCCCAGCGAGCGCAAGACGCCGTCCGCAGCGGCGGCGTTCTGGTTCATCTCCGCGTTGAGGAGCACTCCGTCGAAGCCCGGATTCAATTCCCTGAGCTTCTTGCTCACGGCCTCCATTTTTCGGTCGATGGGGAGCCCCTGTACTTCTCTTAACCACGGCTCAAAGCCGGGGTCTTGGAGGAAAAGCTTGCTCGCAGGTTCGACGCCGACGACGCTTGCCGCGGGGCGACTGACGGAGATGTCCGTCTTGCGCGGTTCAAGGTTGTCCCACTCGATGACGTAACCCCAGGCGCGCGTCCGTCCTTGGATCTCGCCGGAAAGGGCCATCGGCGGGTTGTTGGGGCTCCAATCTCCCCAGCCGCGGCGAGCTTCCGACCCGTCAAGTGGTCGGGAGTAGGCCATCGCTCCCGCTTCGCCGTCGCTGCCTTCCTTCTCACGCCAATCAGCAAAGCCCCAGGGCTCTCCGCCCTGCCAACTCCACGGTTGCGAGCGGTCCGGGCGCGTCGCGCCGATCCAAACGATGCGCTCTTGCGGCTGCGTTTGCAGCAACACTTCCTTGAGCCAATTGTTCTCTTCGGCGCTCGTGATGCTCACCAGATGGCCGCCGCGCGCTTCCGCTTCCGCCTTGGCGACCTTCCAGACCGCCTTGCTGCGGACCAGCAAATAGCGGTGACCGCCGAAGGTGCCTTCGACTGCGTCGCCGAAGACTAACCGCTCAGGCACAGCCTTCGGATCGGAAGCGCGGGGAGCCGGGGCCGCGCACCAGCCGGGGGCGCGCCCGTTGATCGAATGATCCTTCAAATGCAAATGGTAGCCGTTGCCCGAAGCGTCGGCCGCGGCCGTGCCGGTCCCTTCGTCGAAGTGGTAAAGCGCCAAGGTATCGGCGTCGGGCTCAAACCTCGGCGCGGGCGTGAAGTCGTCGCTGTAGCGCGCCGTGCGCGAAATCCGCAATTCGTCGATTATTCCTTCGAAGTCCGTCGGCGATCCCTCGGGCCCTTGGCCGATCTGAAACGAATCATTGTCGATCTTCGGAACCAGCGGCGGAATCAGGAGCCGACCGTTGAGCGGCTCGGAGAGTCGCAGCTTGCCGTCGACGAAACACTTGAGCGTGCCGTCCGCCAAGACGGCGGCGACGTGAACCAAACCCGGCGCGAGCGGATCGCCGACGGCTTCGCTTTGATAGTACTTCGTCGTCTCGGTTTGCGATTGGAGCGTCCACTGCTGGTGAAATCGTTCGTAATTGAGTTGCAAGAGGGGATGCATGACGAGATGACGAATGCGGCGTCGGAGGGCCGCAGGGGCTTGACGAGGCTCGGTCCAAGCTTCGATCGTTAGCGGATGCGAACCGTCGTAACGCAGGCGAGGCACGTAGGTGCCGGTCGTGGTCTCATCGAGAGCGAGGGCGTTGTTGCCCCCCGGCACGGCGGCCGGCGGCGGCGGCGTGATCGCTTCGACGACGCCGGGGAGCGGCGAACCGTCGGCGCGGACCCAACGCGCGCCGAGAATTTTGCCGTGATGACCGTTGCCGGAATAGTCCGTAAGAACGTTGCCGGCGCCGGCGTCGAAGTGATAGAGGGCGATGGTTTCGGGATCCGGCGCGAAGCGGGCTTGCGGCGCAAAATCTTCGGAATACCGGGCGGTCTTCGAGAGGCGCACTTCGTAAACGCGGCCGAGAAAGTTTTCATTGGCGACGTCGGCATTGTCGTAGTTGGCGCCGATGGCAAACGGCACGGTAGAAGGCCGATACGCGCCGGTCAGGGCGGTGCGGCCTTGCAACTTGCCGTCAACATAGAAGCGAATCTCCGATTTGCCGTCGTACACGCCTGCATAGTGCGTCAACTTCTCGGGCGTCGGCGTCGCGAGCGCCGCGACCGACTGATATTGCCCGGTATTGAACATGAAGCCCCAGCGCAGATCCGGGCTGGAGCGATTGTTGCTTACATTGCTGGAGAGGGAAAAGCCGGCCAGTTGAGGATCGCCGAGAATGGTTTCCATAGACCGCTCTCGTTCCGATCGCAGGGAAACGAACCAAACTTCGGCCGTGAGCGGATGGTCTCCCCGATATTTCCAGGAAGGAACGGAAACATCGGAATCGACGCCGTTGAACTGCAGGGCGAATTGCGAATCGCCGACGGATCGGACTTCGGCGACCGCCGAGAGATCACGGAACGTGATGTTACGGACGCGCATTTCCACCGGCGGGCCGCGGGAGACGATCTGAAAGCCGAGCTGACCTTGAGCGGGAATCTCGAAATCGCCGTCGACCGTGGTCGTGCCGTTGAGCGTGATGGTCACGTGTTTGCCGACACAGCGGACCGTCATGCGGTTGTAATCGTCGGGCTTTACGAGCGGCCCATACTTCTCAGGCGGCACCGCCGACTTCACGCCGTTCGCGGGCCCTTTTTCCCACCACAAGCCGCCGTAGCCGGTCTTGCCGGTGCCGCCGATCTCGCATTGCGGACCGGTCATGTCGTAAGGCGACGGAGGCAACATCTCGCTGCGAAACTGTATGCCCGAGTTGGCCTGATCTCCCTGCAGCTTTACTTCGTAGACAAGTTCGAAGTCTTGGTACGGCTTTGTGCCGGCGAGAAACGTATAACCGTTGCCGGAAAGCTTGCCGACGAGTTGATTGTTCTCCCAGGACCAAACCTTGGGGTCGCCCTTCCAGCCGGCGAAATCGGCGCCGTTAAAGAGCGGCGTCGCCGCACCTTCCGCATCCGTTGCCGGACGCACCGTCTCGATCGTCGTTCCCAGAAGACCGCGAGCGCGAATGCTATGAAACACGTAGGTGCTGCCGCGATGTACCCAAATGCCGTGCTGCTTGCTCGGGTCGAACGGCTCTTTGGTCGGCTTGATCAACGTCGAAGGGTCTCCTTTCCAATCGCCGACTTGCCGTTCGTCCATGAATACCTGGATACGTCTGCCGGCAGGATCGACCGTTGAGATGCAGCGAATTTTCGATCGCTTGCCGGTTTCGATTTTGGCTGCGCCGATTCGGATATTCTTTCCGCCCAATAGGACCGCGCCGCCGCCGTTTTCATCCGTCATGATCGGGATCACGCCCGTTCCGCCGGGGGTTAACGGATCAAGATTAAAGTTGCGACCGCCTGCCGTGCGCGTGAATTCGATTTCCCATTCCGTATCGAGTCCGGAGTAGCGAATGGGAAACAGCAGCTTGCCGCTGAAGCCGTCGTCGGTGTAGGTCAGCTCGCCGTTCTTGATGCTCCAATCGTTCTTCTTGGTCAGGTTCGGCAGATCGACTTTGTCTTGCGCCGGATCGATGAGCGGCAACACGTCGACCCATTCGTCGCTTGCGAAACGGCGTAATGATAAGGATCGGGAGCCTCCCGCCGCGCCGCGCGGCTCGGGCGTGTAGGTCAATTTGCTGATCGTGAATTCGGAACTCATCGAACCGAGCCAAAGCGCGCGTGGAGGAACTTGGTACTGCTCGCGCATGTTTATCGAGAGCGACGAACCGCGTCCCTGCCATTGCAGGATCTGCTTCCCGTCGGCGGACAAGGTGACGGAGTTCGGCGTCACTTCGACCGTCAGCGAAATCGGCTTGCCGACGTTGAGAACTTCACCCAGATAACGCTGCGCGGAGAATTGCGGGGAGTTGAATCCCAGACCGTCGACAATATCGAGGGAGCTAACGCGCCCCATGCCGGTGACGTCGCTATCGAAAAACACTCGCGTATCGTGGCCGTCGACGGGGAATCCCACCGTCAAGCCCTTGCCGCCCGATAGGCGCGTCGCCGTCAGGTCAAGCCGAAACGACGGCGCAACGTCGACCGGAAGTTCGAGCGACACAAACCCGCCGGAAGGAACGTTAAGCACGCCATCGGCCATTTTCCAGGCGCCTACGCGCGCGTCGCGAGCCGGATCGACTTGCGCCAGTAGGTCGACAGATTGACCGGCGACAAGCGCCGGGCGCAGCGGCCCCCCCGGAACGCCGCTACCGTTGTGCACCCATTTAGCGCCGAAGACCTTACCGTTCCGGCCGTGGCCGGAAGAGTCGCGCAGCACGTCGCCCGCCCCTTCGTCACATTGAAAGCGCGAGACCGTGTCGGCGTCGGCCGTGAGTCGGGCAGGCGGGGTAAAGTCGTCTTGGTAGCGGGCTCGGGAAGTGATTCGGGTTTCCAGCAACGTCGCGACACACGCTTGCTGAGCTTTGACCAGCGATTCATCCGCCGGCAATCCCCCTAACCACGCGTAAGGTTTGCTCGGACGAGGAAGAAACGGATAGTGGTGGGGCCGCGACGTAAGTCGTTTGCCGTCGACATAAACGCGGATTTCCGGACCTTGCCAGACGGCGGCAAAATGCGTCGGCCGGCCGCTGGGAAGCGTGTCGTCGAACCTCAGGATGAGTTGTTCCGACGGGCGAGCAACCTCGATGATGCCATCCACGCGCCTACTCAATCGGACTGCGTGGCGTCGGCCGCCGGCGTCGTGATCCACGGCCAAGAACGTACTCGTCGAGTGAGGCGTATCGCTGATGAGCCACGCTTCAAACGTCAAATCGCTTCCGTCGTAGTTCCAGTCGCTAGCCAAGTCGACGTAGCCGGCGCCGTTCAGTTGCAGCGCATTGCGAGTTGCGCCGGCAGACGCCGATCTACCGCCCTGTATCCACGTGGCACCAATGATTTTGCCGTCGCGGCCGTGGCCGGACGAATCGCGCAGCACGTCGCCGGTTCCTTCGTCGCAACGGTAGAGGGCCGCCGTGTTCGCGTCGGCTTCAAGTCGATCCGCGGGGATGTAATCTCGATCGTAGCGCGCGGTCTGGGAGATTCGCGCCTCGTGGAGTATTCCGTCGAACGGGCCGTAGTCGACCGAATCCTCGTGTTTGCCGCCGAGCGAGTGCGAGTTGTAGGTGAGCGGTGCGGGGAGTTTCGCCACAGTCGTGCTGCCGATCAATTTCCCGTCGACGAAAAACCTTAGCTCCTTCCCCGTCCACACGCCGGCCAAATTCGCGCGTATACCTGGTTGCACGGCTCCGCGCGCCGCGAGCGCCGGAAGTCGCTTGCCGTCGTCGCCATAGATGTTTACCAGCCATTCCCACTGGTCGCCGTACTGCTTGAGGTCGAAGAATTCAAATTGCCATAACTTGCGGTTCTTGGCGGTTGCCCCGGGCAGCGAGCGCGGCGTGACGATCAATTCCACGGTGATCGGCTTCTCACGGTCGAGGAATTGCGGCAGCCCGACTCGGGCCGCCCCGGGATTAAGCTTCGCCGAAAGATCCAATCCGCCCCCGGCGCTCGAAGCGACCGCGGACGTCTTCGCTTCGCCCGGCACCCATGTCGCACCGACGATTTTCCCGTCGCGGCCGTTCCCCGAAGCGTCGCGCAACACGTCGCCGGAGCCGTCGTCGAAGTGGTATAGAGCCAACGTGTCGGCGTCGGCATCCAAACGCGACTTCGGCACGTAGTCTTGCGTATAGCGCGCCGACTTGGAGATACGTACCTCATCGATCGTGCCGGTGAACGGATAATCGATACCCGTCACTTCCGGGCTCGCGCCGATGATAAACGGCAGCGGCGAAGGAAGGTATTTTCCTTTCAGCTCGGTCGTCGCTTGGAGCTTGCCGTCGACGAAGAGCCGGAGTTTTGTGCCGTCGTACACGGCGGCCAACCGATGGGGTAGGCTCGTATCAAGCGGTTGCGGCGCCGTGGCGCGCACGTAGCCTTCCACACCGTTCAGTTCTCGGGAGATTAAAGAGTTCGCCGCTCCCTTGTCGAGGTCGATGCCGATGCCGCGCCCTTCGCTATTGGAAACGACGGCCGACTTCCACGGTCCCGGCAGAAGCGTCGCTTCGATCGTGAGCGGCGAGTCGACGTCATGTGTGAGGGGCAACACGACGTGCGCCGATTTGCCGTCGAACTGCAGGGCATGATCGGCCGCTGCGGCGGCAACGGCTCCCGCAGCGGCGCTCGGCGTCAGGCGCGGCTCCAGCCAGAGCGGGTGCGAATTGCTCGGAATGCCCGCCACTTCCAGTCGAAGCAGGTTCACCCCCTGAATGCTCAGGGAGAAGTCCGCTTCGACGTTCGGCAACGTTTGCGGCGGCGATTCCCAGAGCTTCTTGCCGTCGGCGAGCACGCGAAATGTTTGCGGTCCGCTGGTCGGCTCGCGCGTGAGATAGGTGAGCGCCTCAAACTTTTCGTACCGACCGCCGAGTTCGTACTCGACAAACGACAGATCGCCGGGCTTTGTCGGCGGCGTCATGAGCGAATGCTTGATGCGTTCGCCGGCGCGACTCAGTATGGCGCCGCCGACCCCTTTGCCGTGCTTGCCGAGATCGTTGTAGCCGTGCCACGACTTTTCCGTCAGGTCGTCGAGGTAGACGACATTCGCGGGCGAAGCGGTGATCGGACCGCCGTCGGCCCGGACCCATTTTGCATCGGGAATTGTTGCGTCGTACCCGTTGCCGGATGAATCCTTGATCGTACTGCCCGAGCCTTCGTCGAAATGGTAAAGCGCCAACGTGTTCGGGTCGGCGTCCAGTCGAGCTTGCGGCGTATAGTCTTTGTCGTACCGAGCTACCTTGGAGATACGAACCTCGTCCATGAGCCCGTGAAAGGCGCGCCAATCTCCCATCTGCGCGTATCTACCGATCCCCGAGCTTAAGCGATCGCGCCGTTTCGGCTGATCGGTTTTCGCCGTCGCCACGAGCTTGCCGTCGAGAAACGTGCGAAGTTCCTTGCCGGTGGATACGACCGCAATGCGACCAGGTTTCCCTACGACGCAGTCGCCGGCACGCATCGTGGTCTGCACGTTATTCACATCCGGAGAGACGCACGACCAGCAAAAAGTCGAGTTTTGCGATTGGCAATACTGTTTCAGTTGCAACCAACCAAGATTGACCAACGGACTGTTCGCCGTCGGCGTGTTAGGCCTGTCTAGCGGAGTGGCGGTGACCTCGATGGTAAACGGTTCGTCGAGATTCACGTTCAGAGACGGAATGATTCCGCCCAAGCTCTTGGAAAAATCCAACGCGTAGTCGCCCGGCGGCGGCGGTGATTGCGCGGCGACCGGCGCATCGAGCGTCGCTTCGCGCACGCGAAAGTTGCGATACTCGCTTCGGCCCGTATGCGGGAACAAGGCGATCTTGCCGGACTCGCGCTTCAGGCCGGCGTGCCCGGGGTTCGAGCTCTGAAGCTCCGCCTTGCTCACCTTGAGAATCGATGTGTCGTTCAATACGACTTCAATCTGGTCGCCTAAGGCGCGCACGACCATGTGATTCCACTCCGGCCAAGCTCGATACTGGCCCGTGGTCGCCGAGGATACTTGATAGAGCGAGCCGCAGCGTTGCTTAGGATGGACGTTCGGGTAGCCGGCGTCGTCGAGTAATTGCACCTCCAGGCCCGCAGCGGCGGGATCGCCATCGCCGGGATAAAAGATGCCCAAGCCGCTGTTGCCGACGGCGGCCAGACGAAAATCGAGTTCGACCTCGAAGTTCCGATACTCGCCGGGCGCCATGACGACGCCCCGTTTGCCGTCGTTGACCAGTACGCCGTTCTCGATCGAAACGAGCGCCGTATCGCCGCTCCAGCCGGCGAGCGACGTGCCGTCGAAGAGCGGCTTCACAGGGCCGTAGGTCCAACCGCCGGGCGATGGAATCGGCGAGCCGTCGGCTTTCACCCATTTCGAACCATTTACAAAGCCGTGACGGTTGTTGCCGGAGGTATCGCGAAGTTCGTGGCCTCCCCCTTCGTCGAAGTGATACAAAGCCAGCGTGTCGGCGTCGGCTTCGTGCCGCGCCGGCGGCGTGAAGTCGGCGGTGTAACGAACTCGATTCGAGAATCGCACCTCGTCAACGAGGCCGCGGAAGTAGTCGCCGAAATGCGGAGATCCGCGAGCCGCTTGAAACACGGCTCCACTCGTCGGTCTTGTCTGAGCGACTTTCCCATCGACGTAGAGTCGGAATTGCGACTTATCGTAGACGCCGGCAATGTGAACGCGGTGTCCTAACGTAATTTGATCCATGGATTCGAGCGCAAAATGCCCGTTGGGATCGAGATCATGATTGAGTAGCCATTTCTTGCCGTCCGTGAAATCGAGCCCGAGCCTCGCGTTAGCGGAAATGGCGCACACGACGGAATTCTTGGCATAGACATCCGGTCGCACGTAGGCTTCTATCGTGCATGCTTCGGTGGAGTACGGGACCTCATCGGAGACCACCACGTTGCTGGAACCGTCGAATAACAGCGCATAATCGCCCGGCGGCGGCGATGCGTCTCTCGACGACATAAATGACGAGGGAACGGTCGGCTGTACCGTCGAATTCGTCGGTACGCGTCGCACCATCCAGATGTCCCGACCTGATGTCGGACTCATGCCCGAGAAGTACCAGCGACGCGCATCGGGCGAGAGCCAGCCGTCGTTGCCCCGCATGTCTTCCACGGGCAGCGCCGACGAAATGCCCGAAGCAGCTTTGAACGATAAATAATACGCGGCGTCGTTACGCTGGAAGAGCAATTGCCCGTCGCCCAAAGGCATCGGCTCCGTCTCGTCGTCGGGCGAGTTGAGCCGCGGATCGAGGTTGACCGCCCTCTCAAAAGACCCGGTCGGCGTTTTTCTTCGAGCGATCCAAATGTCGAGCTTGCCCATGCCCCCCGGCCGATCTGAAGAGAACATCAGCGCGAGACCGTCAAGCGTCAGTCGCGGCGAGCGCTCTTCGTCGGCACTGTTGACTTCCTGCAGCAAGTGCAGGGGCTTCCCCCAGTCGTCGGCGATCGATGCGCGCCGGCGAATCCAGAGATCGTGTTTGCCGAACGAGTCCTCTTCCGAAGCATAAATCAGAGTCAGACCGTCGGCGCTGAGGCACGGTTCCCTTTCCTTCGTAGCGCCGGTCAGACGTTTCGGCGGGCCGAAAGGTGCGTCGATGCTCGGCCGCACGCACTCGACCAGCTCGCTGAAGTTTCCCTCCGGCTGACTGACACAGATCAAGCAAAGCTCGTCGGCTGTGAGCGTCGGATGGCTTTGCGAACGCACGGTATTCACCGGCAGGCCGAGATTCTCCGGCGCTGCCCAAACGTACTCGCGCGATTCGAGCATTTTGCTGGGCGAAATGGTCGGAGCCGCGGCGATGGAAGCGGGCGCCGTCGCAGCAGGGTCGGTCGGCGTAACTTCGACGGTCGCGCCGTTGGGAACTTCGAGTTCCGCGACGACGTTGCCGTCTTTGTCGCGCACTTTAATGATGACGCCCGCCACGACGAGCAACACGACGCCGAGCACGCCGCCGGCGATGAGCTTGACCGGCGGATTCTTCTTGCGGACGGGCGCGCTCTGTTTTGCATCGCGACTAACCGGCGCGGCGCGATTTACGAGCGGCGTACCGGCAAGAAGTTGGCTCTTCGGATCGGTATCCGCTTCGGGCTTCAGAAACGCTGCGGTCGCGTCGATGCCGGCCGATGTGGCGCTCTTCGGCTCCATCTCGGTTTTCGGGCCGCCGGTTTTCGTCGAAGGACCCGACGTTTTCGGCCCCACGTTCTGGAAAAACGCCGCGAGTTCGGCGTTCGTCTGCGTTCCCATGCCGATGGAGGAACCCATGCCCGTTTTCGACGAACCGCCCGAGAACGGCTCCAGCGCCGTCACGACCTCGTCCATCGATTGGAAACGATCTTGCGGCCGCTTCGCCAACATCTTGTGGAGCACTTGCTCCAGGGCCCACGGTGCGTCGTCGCGCGTTTTCACCAGCGAAGGCAACGGCGCCTCACGATGTGCCATCAGCCGCGCGATCATCGTGTCGGCTTCGTACGCCTTCTTGCCCGTAAGCAAATACCACAGCGTGCAGCCGAGCGAATAGATGTCGGCCCGACCGTCGGCCCCCTTGGTGTTCGCCGCCTGCTCGGGGCTCATGTAGTCGACGGTGCCCATCACCTGCTCGGTCGCCGTTAGGCCGTCGTCGCTGCTCTCAATCCGGGCCAGACCCATATCGAGAATCTTGACGACCCCCTTCTTATCAAGCAGCAAGTTGGCCGGTTTGATGTCGCGATGAATGACTCCTTCGGCATGCGCGAAGGCGAGGCCGCGCGCGGCTTGGAGAACGTAGTCGACGGCTTTCTCAATCGGCAGCGGGCCGTTCTTCTTGACGAGGTCGGAGAGATCGCCGCCGTCGACGAACTGCATCACGAGATACTTGACGCTGCCGGCCTCGCCGGAGTCGTACGCCGTGACGATGTTCGGATGCTCCAGCCGTGCGGCGGCCCGCACTTCGCGCTGAAAGCGCTTGACGGCCGCTTCGTCTTTCATCGCGGCGCTCGACATCACCTTGAGCGCCACGATGCGCTCCATTCGCCGATGGCGCGCTTTGTAGACTTGCCCCATGCCGCCGGCGCCGATCTCGGCGAGCACCGCGTAGTCGCCCATCACGAGCGAGGCGCCTTTTCCCTCGAGCAATTGCTTTGCTTGAAATTCCGTAAGCAGTTTCTGCGCGCGCAGACGCTGCGCGAAGCCGTCGGCATCTTTGGGACGCTCGGCGGCGGGAATGGCATTCCAAAATGCGCGCACGTCTTCCGGAGTCATGAGTCCGGATGCGGCTAAAGCTTTGCCAAACTGCTCTATGGTCAGAGCCATTCCTGCCCCCTCAAAATAGCGGAGGAAGCATCATATCATGGCCCGCGAGCGTCGCGAAACAGTCTGACACCGCGTCCCGGCCGTTTTTTGCCGGAAAGGGATAATGGGAAGGCGGCGCGACGACAGGCTCTATTTCGCCAGCGTACGCAGCGTCGTTTCGAGCATCAGAGCCTGCTCGCCGTCGACCAGCCGGATGCCGGCCGATTCGAGAAGGCGCAGAGTCTCCAAGCCCAGGTCGAGTTGCTCTTCCGCCTTCTCGCGATCTCCCCCGGCCGCCAGAAGCGTCCGCCCGACGATCAGCGGCCGGTTCGCCTCGAGAATCCTTGCCAGCTCCGGCAAGCGCACGTCGAAGACGAGGCTGTCCGATGTCGTGGGTACCGACGTTTCCTTACCTAGCTGCTTAGCCAGCTCGCGCACCACGCCGACATGCGTACCGATCACAAAGTACTTGCCTACTCGCGCGCAGGCCGGTCGGAAGTTGAAGTGGATCGGCCCGGCGTCGTTCACGGTTTCTTCCACGGCGAGATAGGTCGCCGCCTGAATCTCGGCGTCGCCGAGAGTTTCGGTTTTCATCAAAAGCTGCGGCCGGCCCTTTTGGGCGCCGTCGATATTCGTGATGCCGATGATGTTTTGAAACGCCAGCTGCAAGTGCGGTCCGAATTTCTCCGGATGCTTGAGTTCCCACACCAGCGCGAAGGCGGGCAGCTTCAAGGCCGGCACCGGTTCGCCATCGACGCCGAACTCCCGCTGCGCCGCGATGAAGCGCCATTGCGGCTCCAATTCGCCGAGCACTTGGCTGCCGAAATCGCGGCCGGAGAAGTAGAGCCCGAGATTCGTGTCGGCTTGCGTCAGACCGACGTTCGTCTTCTCGTCGAAAAGTTCGTTGCGCGCCATCCACATGCCGGACACGTCGCGGTAGGCCGTAAACGTGGCGATGGTGCCGGGCACTTCCAGCGCGGGGGCCGCCGATTGGCCCGGCTTCGGCGCAAAGAACCAAGTGCGCGTCTTCGCGGTCTGGCCGTGTTCGTGCGGCAAATGCGCGGCCAGCCGCAGACCGGCGTCGTCGAGGCGCAACGTCGCCGCCGCGTAGTCGGCATGGCCGACGGCATCGAGGACGCCCCCGGCCAAAAGTTCCGCAATAAGATTGTCTGCCTTTTTCTCCGGCCCAAACGCGCGCGCCATGCCGGCCATGAGCCGTAGCGGCGCGAGGCGCACAAACGCAAAGCCGGCGTCTCCCTGCGCGGCGTGCTTGCGGGCCGTTTGAAACGTTTCGTCCTCGGCCAGCGAGCGCTTCTTGGCCGGCTTGTCCGACTTTTCGAGTCGCGCGTTGCGACGATCGATCAACGACTTCAGCGATTCCGCCTTGTTGCTCACGACGAGCAACTTGCCGAGGCGCACGTGCGCTTCGTTCTTACCGAACGAATAGCCGGTTTCGCCCCCATATTCGGTCGATTTCACCGGCGATGGCGCGCCCTTGCGCTCCGCATCGGCTTCGATGAGCGAGATGACTTCGTCGTGTGCCGAGATCAGCAGATCCTCGTCGTTGCTTTCGATGAAGAGAAACACCGCCTGGTCCGAGGCGTCGAAAGCCAGCGTAACGCCGCCCCCGGTCAACGTCGCGACGGCCGCTTTCCAAGCGGTGCCGAGTTTCGCTTCCAGCACGCCGACGACGGTCGTCAGATCGCGGAACTGTTTCGATTCGTATGCCTTCTGCGCCTGCGGCAATTTTTCAAGCAGCGCCGTGGTCCGCTCGCTCCAGGCCAACTCGAGCAATGCTTTCGGATCGGAAATTTCAACATACGCCGCCGTGGACGGTGTGAGCAACTCCGCGGGCGTGAGCGACTCCGCACCGTTTTCTCCCGCGGCAAATGCGGCGGCCGACCCACTTGCGGCAAGACAAGCGACGGCCATCGAAACGAAGATGCGTGAAATCAGGCGTTGAATCGCGAGTCGCAACATGGCTGAAACCCCGAGCTGGGAGAAATTCGTAATCGCGTCTACCGTCGCACCATACTACTCGCGCACAGCGGCCAGAGTTTCAACGAAACCCGCTCCGGCAGGCGGGGGTATATTGGTCGTTGAGCCGCTTTCGCCACGCGCTTGTCGAGCCGATGCCATGAAGCCTTCCGTCAAAAACAACAAAGCTGCCGGCGAATATCTCCCGATCCACGATCCCGCTTGGGCCTGGCAACCGTATGTCCCCGACGCGGCTCGCCCTTGGAACACGGCCCGGGCCGCGCATCTTTATCGCCGCGCCGGCTTTGGCGGCACCTGGAGCGAGCTCCAACTCGCGGTCGTCGCCGGTCCGGAAGCGACGCTCCATCGCTTGCTCACCGGCGCGCCGGAGCAAGAGTCTTTCTACAGCGAAGCGCGCTCGACGATCACGTCGCTCCTCGGCTTCGGCAACGCCAAAGACTTGCCCGCCTGGTGGCTCTACGTGATGCTGCAATCGCCGCATCCGCTCCAAGAGCGGCTCACGCTCTTCTGGCACGGCCACTTCGCCACCTCGGCGGCGAAGGTCACCGACCAAAACTTAATGTTCGCGCAAAACGAACTGCTCCGCAAACACGCGCTCGGCAAATTCGGCGATCTGCTCCGCGCGATGATGCGCGACACGGCGATGCTCCTCTGGCTCGACTCGGCCGTGAATCGCAAAACCCGACCGAACGAAAACTTCGCTCGCGAAGTGATGGAGCTCTTCTCGTTGGGGACCGGCAACTACACGGAGCGCGACATTAAGGAAGCGGCCCGCTGTTTCACCGGCTGGGAAGTGCACAACAACCGCTTCTGGTTCAACGCTCCGCAACACGACGAGGGAACGAAGCAAGTGCTCGGCGAGTGCGGCAACTTCGACGGCGACGAGCTGGTCGCGCTCTTGCTCCGGCAGCCGGCCGCCGCACGGTTCGTCGTTCGCAAACTATTCCGCTATTTCATCGCCGACGAACCGCCGGTCGATGCTTCGGCGAGTGCGGAAGTCGTCGGCACGCCGAATGCCACGAGCCTGCGCCCCTCGGATGATTTCATCGAACCGCTGGCCAAGAAATTGCGCGAGAGCGATTACGACATTGCCGGCGTCGTCCGCACGATGCTCGCCTCCAACTATTTTTATAGTCGCGGCGCCATGGGCGTGCGCATCAAAGGCCCCGTCGAATTCGCCGTCGGTCTCATTCGTTCGCTCGACGGGCATACCGACCACTACGCGTTGGCCGAAGACCTCGCCGCGCTTGGGCAGCAAGTGTTCTATCCGCCCAACGTCAAAGGTTGGAACGGCGGTCGCGAGTGGATCAACGCGTATACGCTCCTCTCGCGGACGAACCTCGTCGGTAAGTTGGCCTCCGGCAACGGCCGCTACGAGCGCAAGCTCGGGCTCGACCAATGCCCGGCACTCGCCGACTTGGGGGACAAATCGCGCGACGGTGAGCTTCTGGTCCGACGACTGCTGGATTTGCTTCTAGCCGTTGAGCCGCCGGCCGACGTGGTCGACGACCTGACAAAGCTTGACGCACGTCGCAACGGTGAAGACGAGTTCGCCCGCCGCGGGCGGACGCTGTACGCGATTGCGACGTTGCCGGAGTTTCAGTTGCTGTAGGAATGTAGGTGCGCGCGGAGACGCTTCTCCGCGGCTCGATGGGCTACTGCCCCCTGTCCCCTCACCCCTCACCCCTTCGCAAGCTATGCAAACGAATCGTCGCCGCTTTCTCCAATCGACGCTCGGCGCTTCCACGCTCCTTTCCACGGCCGCCGCCGTGCCGCACCTGTTCACCCGTACGGCCCTGGCCGCTGCCAAAAAGCCCGGCGAGCGCATTCTCGTCGTCGTGCAACTCTCAGGCGGCAACGACGGCTTGAATACCGTCGTTCCCTACGCTGACGAACTCTACGAGCAAAACCGTATCGCGCTGCGCATCGACAAGAGCACCGTGCTGAAGCTCGACGACGCGGTCGGCTTGCATCCGAACCTCCAGGGCTTCGCGAAGCTGGCGGAGCAGGGGGTCTTCTCGGTCGTGCAAGGGGTCGGCTATCCCAACCCCGATCGCTCGCACTTCTCCTCGATGGATATTTGGCACACGGCCGAGCGCAAGTTGGAAAATCGGCGCGACGGCTGGCTCGGGCGCACGGTGGATTTTTCGACCCGCGGCGAAGGGGCAAGCGCCGCGGCGTTGCATCTTGGCGCCGGCCCGTTGCCGCTGGCCTTGTCGAGTCGCACTTCGGCGATTCCGAGCATCGAATCGCTCGACGGCTTCCGGCTGCGCGACGAGCGGACCGTGAAACTCGCGCAACTCGAAACCTTGGCGTCGGCCCGCCGCGACGAAGGTTCCGACATGCTCGCCTTCCTCCAACGCACGACGCTCGGCGCTTACGCGTCGAGCGAACGCGTCCGCGGCGCGCTCGAAGCCGAAACCTCCGGCGCGGAATACCCGGGCCATCGCCTCGCGGAGAAACTTAAGAACGTCGCCCGGCTCATCGACTCGGGCCTCGAAACGCGCATCTACTACGTCTCGCTCGACGGCTTCGATACGCATGCCAACCAGCGGCAAACGCACGCCAACCTGATGACGGAGCTTTCCGAATCGGTGTCGGCGTTCGTCGCCGATCTCACGACGCGCGGCCACGTCGACCGCACGACCGTGCTGATGTTTTCCGAGTTTGGGCGGCGCGTGAAGGAAAACGCCAGTCTCGGCACCGACCACGGCGCTGCGGCCCCGCTCTTTCTCGCCGGCGGCGGGCTCCGCAAACCGGGCATCGTCGGCAAGCACCCGTCGCTTTCGGACCTCGATCGCGAGGGAGATCTTAAGTTTCATACAGATTTCCGCTCCGTCTATGCGGCCATCCTTAATGAGCGTCTCGGCGCATCGGCCCGCGATGTTTTGGGGGCCGAGTACGCGCCGACGCCGCTTTTCGCTTAGCTGCACGCTTGCTGGATCCGATACCGCAGGGTGGCCTGGGGCAAAACGCAGTGATGCCCCAGTGACGAAGTTGGACCATAACCGGGGGCTTCGCCTGCGGCTCCAGCGTCAGCGACCTGAAGCCGCAAAAACTTCCGGCGCGGCTTAGAGCGCTTGTAGCGACAGTGCCGTCGCGTCCGGCAGAACGCTAATTATCGGGTATCTTTCTCTACCGGCTTTCGACTGCGCGCCGTTCCCGAATATCTGCGGCGCAAAGTCGGTAAAACCGTCTGACAGCGTGCGGCCGTGCGGCGTTTCGACGCCTCCCGCGACCCGGTCGGCTACTGTTACAATTTCCCGTTCGATGATTCGTTCCAAGTCGGATTTTGCACGCACTCCCGCTAGCCCTCGCAATCTATGAACGCACAGCACTACGACGTCGTGGTCATCGGCACCGGTCCCGGCGGCGAAGGGGCCGCGATGCAGGCTTGCAAGCTCGGCAAGAACGTGGCCGTGGTCGAGAAATACCACAAGATCGGCGGCAGCTGCACGCACAAGGGAACCATCCCCAGCAAGGCCCTCCGGTACGCCATCTACCGGATGACCGACACGAATCACAATCCGCTCTACCGCGAGACGGGTTTCTCCGCCAGTTTCAGCTTCGCCCAGTTGCGACGTTCGGCCGCCAGCGTTATTGCGCGGCAAGTCGACATGCGGCAAACGTTCTACGAGCGCAACCGGATTCAAGTCACGCCGGGCATGGCGCGGTTCATCGATCAGAACACCATCGAAGCGGTGCAGGAAAACGGCGCTCGCACCATCATGCACGGCGACGCTTTCGTGATCGCCGTCGGCTCGCGGCCCTATCGCCCGCCGGGAGTCGATTTTTCGCATCCCTGCATCTTCGATAGCGATACGATTCTCGATCTGAAAGACACGCCGCAGACCATCACGATCTACGGCGCCGGCGTCGTCGGCTGCGAATACACGTCGATGTTCCGTAACCTCGGCGTGAAGGTCAACCTCGTCAACACGCGCGAGAAGCTGCTGGAGTTTCTCGACGACGAAATTATCGACGCGCTCGCCTACCACATGCGCGATCGGGGCGTGTTGCTCCGCCATGCGGAAGAATACGAACGGATCGAAGGGCTGGACGACGGCGTGGTGCTTCATCTCAAGAGCGGCAAAGCGCTCAAGACCGACATTCTGCTCTGGGCCAACGGTCGCTCGGGCAACGTCGAAGACCTCGACTTGGAGAAAGTCGGCCTCACGCCCAATAGCCGCGGCCAATTGGTCGTGAATGAGAACTTCCAAACCCAGGTGCCGCACATTTACGCCGTCGGCGACGTGATCGGCTTCCCCTCGCTGGCCAGCGCCGCCTATAGCCAAGGGCGCAGCGCCACCACGCACTTTGTCGAAGGCAAACTCGACCACGCGCCGACCAATTCGATTCCGACCGGTATCTATACGAGCCCCGAAATCAGCTCGCTCGGCAAAACCGAGCGCGAGCTGACCGAAGCGAAGGTGCCGTACGAAGTGGGCCATTCGCAATTTAAGAGCCTGGCCCGCGCGCAAATCACCGGCCAAACGGTCGGCATGCTGAAGCTCTTGTTCCATCGCGAAACGTTGGAAATTCTCGGCATCCATTGCTTCGGGCAGAACGCCGCCGAAATCATCCACATCGGCCAGGCGATCATGGCGCAGCCGGGCACGGGGAACTCGTTGATGTACTTCATCAACACCACGTTCAACTACCCGACGATGGCGGAAGCATATCGCGTGGCTGCGCTGAACGGATATAATCGGCTGTTCTAAGAGCAGTAGCTAGTTGCCGGTAGCTAGTAGCTAGAATACGACGCTCTACGTGCTTAGCCGCCGCGGCCACGCGGCGCCTGTTCGACCACGCGAGCCGCTTGATGTTTGATCTACTGATCCAGGGCGGAGACGTCGTCGACGGCACCGGCAGCGCGCGCCGTCCGCTCGACGTCGCCGTGCAAGGGGACCGCATCGCCGGCCTCGGCAAGTTCGCGGCCGACTCGGCTCGGCGCGTCATCGATGCGCGCGGCCTCGTCGTCGCCCCCGGTTTCATCGATGTGCATAACCACAGCGACGGCTGGCTCCTCAAGCATCCCAACTTCGCGAGCAAGACGCTGCAAGGCGTGACGACCGAAGTGCTCGGCAGCGACGGCATCAGCTACGCGCCGACCACGCCGGCCCTCGCCCCGCAATGGATCCATTACCTCCGCTCGCTCAACGGGCTCGAGATCCCCGACTACTCCGGCTGGGAATCGCTCGCCGACTACTACTCGCTCCTCGACGGTCGCGCGGCGCAGAACGTCGTCGCGCAGATCCCGTACGCCAACCTGCGGGTGCTCGCCTCGGGCTGGGGCCAACGTCGCCTCGACGACGTGCAGCTTCGGCTCGTGCAGCACGGCATCGTGCGCGGTATGGAAGCCGGCGCCGTCGGCGTTTCCACCGGGCTCGACTACGTCAACGAATTTTACGCCTCGACCGACGAACTCGCCGAGACTCTCGCGGCGATGCGCCCTTACGACGGGCTCTACGTGACGCACGTGCGCTACAAGAAGGGGCTCGTCCCCGCCGTGAAGGAAGCGGTCGAGATCGCTCGTCGGGCCGGCGTACGGCTGCATGTGTCGCACCTGAAGGCCGATGCGCAGCAGGCCGAAGAGCTGCTCGGATATGTCGATCGCACGGCCGTGCACGAGGTCGACTTCTCGTTCGACGTCTATCCGTATCTGCCCGGCTCGACGATGTTGCACTTCCTGCTGCCGAACGACGTGTGGGACGACGGGCCGTTGGCCGTGGCAGGAAAGCTGACCGACCCCGACCTGCGGCGCAGGTTCGATGAATTCCTCCAGAGCTACGCGCCCGACAAGCTCGACCAGATTCGCATCGCCTGGCTGCCGAGCAAGGCGAACGCCCGGTTTCAAGGACGTTCGCTCGCGGAGTACATCGCCGCCGTGGGGCGCTCGCCGGCCGACGCGCTGTGCGACTTGCTGCTGGAAGAAAACCTCGCGGTGCTCTGCGTCTTCCACATCGGCGACGACGCCTTGATCGGGCCGTTCGTGAAGCACGACAAATTCATGCTCGGCAGCGACGGCATCTTCCAGCCCGACGGGCCCGTGCACCCGCGGCAATTCGGCAGCGTAACGAGGATGCTCGGCCGGCTGGTGCGCGAGCGCCGCTGGTTCACGCTCGAAGAAGCGGTACGCAAAATGACGAGCGTACCGGCCGCGCGATTCGGCCTGACCGATCGCGGCGTCTTGCGCAATGGAGCGTTTGCGGATGTCGTCGTGTTCGATCCGCACACCGTGGAAGACCGTGCCACGTTCGACGACCCGCGGCAAACGTCGGTCGGCATTCGGCAGGTGCTCGTCAACGGCAGGCCGATCGTCGTCGACGGCACGCCGGTGGAAAAACTCGACGCCTGGCCCGGCCGGTGGCTGCGGTTTAAGGCGTAGCCTGCGCGTTTTCGGCCTACTTCAGTCGCCCGCCGGCTTCGGGTAAACTGCCCGTTCCTTCAGACCGCATCACACGACTTTCTAAGTCATCGACGCCTTCCTTTCGGAGTTTGTCTCGCAATGTCTAAGCCACTGAACATCGGCATGATCGGCTACGGCTTCATGGGCCGTGCCCACTCGAACGCCTACGCCAACGTTTCGCACTTTTTCGATCTGCCGTACAAGCCGGTGCTCAAAGCCGTTTGCGCTCGCGACAAAACGAAAGCCCAAGCGTTCGCGTCGCAGTGGGGCTACGAAAGCATCGAGACCGATTGGAAAGCGCTGCTCGCTCGGAAAGACATCGACGCCGTCGATATCTGCACGCCGAACAACTTGCACCATGAAATCTCGATCGCCGCGGCTAAGGCCGGCAAAGCGATTTTGTGCGAGAAGCCGCTGGCGATGAACGTCGCCGAGGGGGAAGAGATGTGCGACGCGGTCGAAAAGGCCGGGGTCGCCAACACCGTTTGGTACAACTACCGCCGCATTCCGGCCGTGTCGTTCGCCAAGCAACTCATCGACGAAGGGAAGCTCGGCCGGATCTTCCACTACCGTGCCAACTTCCTGCAAGACTGGACCATCTCGGCCGACCTGCCGCAAGGAGGCGCGGCCCTCTGGCGCCTCGACGCCGCCGCGGCGGGCAGCGGCGTGACGGGAGACTTGCTCGCGCACTGCATCGACACCGCGATCTGGCTCAACGGCTCGATCAAGAACGTCACGGCGATGACCGAAACGTTCGTGAAGGAGCGCAAGCACAACCTCACCGGCAAGGTGGAGAAGGTGACGATCGACGACGCGTGCACCTTCATGGGGCACTTCGAAAACGGATCGCTGGCGCTCTTCGAAAGCACGCGCTATGCCCGCGGCCACAAGGCGCTCTACACGTTTGAGATCAACGGCGAGAACGCCTCGATCAAGTGGGACCTGCACGACCTGCACCGGCTGCAATACTTCGATTACCGCGATGCGGGCCCGCTGCGCGGCTGGCGCTCGATCCACGTGACCGACGGCGACCATCCGTACATGAAAAACTGGTGGGTGCCGGGTCTCGCGATCGGCTACGAATCAGGGTTCGTCCACCAAGTGGCCGACTTCCTCACCGGCATGGCCGCGGGGAAGCCGGTGAGCCCGACGTTCCGCGAAGCGCTGGAAACGCAACGCGTCTGCGACGCGGTGCTGGCGAGCGCGAAGAGCGGAGCTTGGACGAACGTGTAGCGACAAATAGTGCAGCTAGTCGCGACGCTTGTGTCGCGACTAGCTGTGTTTGCTCATCTCACACCGGCGACGGATTTCTATCGAAGAATGCTTGATGCCAGTACGGATACGCTTTCGTCGTGGCGCTCGCTGTGTCGAGCTTGGCGACTTGCTCCTTCGTCAAGTTCCAGCCGACCGTCGCTAAGTTTTGCTTGAGCTGTTCTTCGTTGCGGGCGCCGATGATCACGGTGCTCACGGTCGGACGTTGCAAAAGCCAGTTGAGCGCCACTTGCGGAACGAGCTTGCCGGTTTCCTTGGCGACTTCGTCGAGCGCATCGACGACGTTGTATAAGTATTCGTCCGGGATCGGCGGGCCGGCGTCGTTGGACTTCTTGCTCTTCAGCCGGCTTGTTTCCGGCAGCGGTTGGCCCCGGCGAATCTTGCCCGTCAGCCGACCCCAGCCGAGCGGGCTCCAGACGACCGCGCCGACTCCTTGATCGAGCCCCAGCGGCATGAGCTCCCATTCGTAATCGCGGCCGACTAGCGAGTAGTAGGCCTGATGGGCGCAGTAGCGGGCGAGCCCGTAGCGATCGCTCACGGCGAGCGACTTCATGAGGTGCCAGCCGGAAAAGTTGGAGCAGCCGATGTAGCGGATCTTGCCGGCTCGGACGAGATTGTCGAGCGTTTGGAGCGTTTCTTCGATCGGCGTTTGGGCATCGAAGCCGTGGAGCTGATATAGATCAAGATAGTCGGTGCCGAGCCGACGGAGCGAACCTTCGACGGACGCCGTGAGATGCATGCGCGACGAGCCGACGTCGTTCGGGCCGTCGCCGAAGCGGAACGTTCCCTTGGTGGAGATCAGCACCTTCTCACGGCGACCTTTGATGGCCTGACCGAGGATCTCTTCCGCCGCTCCTTGCGAATAAATATCGGCGGAGTCGAACATCGTGAGCCCGGCGTCGAGGCAGATATCAACGAGCTTCGTCGCCTCGGCCACATCGGTGGTGCCCCAAGCTTTGAAGAGTTCGCCCCCGCCGCCGAAGGTGCCGGTGCCGAGCGTGAGTGCCGGAACCTTGAGGCCGGAGTTGCCGAGTCTGCGGTATTCCATGGTCCTGCTCTCCTCAAAAAATGTTCGCGCGTCGGGCGAATTCTAAACGCGGCCGCGGCGCTAGGAAGCGCTCCATTTGGGGAAGGCGACTTGCCCGGCCACGGGCGCGCGCAGCGTGAAGAGCGTTTTGCCGGCCGTGATATAGAGCGTCTTGCCGTCGGGTCCGCCGAAGGCGAGGTTCGTCAACACGTCTTCCGCGATTGGAATCCGCCCCAGCAATTTCCCTTGCGGCGAAATGTGGTAGATGCCCGGCGGCACAAGGTTCGATTCATGCGGTCCGCGCGGCGTCATGATGCCCGCCGCCACCCAAAGGTTGCCGTCCTCATCGAGGCGCATCCCGTCGCCGCCGCGACCGGGCGCGAAGTCGAACACCACGCGCTGGTTCCCCGGCGCGCCACGGTCGTCGAGATCGAAGCTCCAGATCTTCCGATTGCCGCCGACCACGGGACAACTGTCGATCACGTACAGGTGCTTCGAATCCTGCGTCACGGCAATGCCGTTCGGGCGTTGAATCGCCGGCTGCGTAATGATGCGCGTTACACGACCGTCGGGATCGATGCGATACACGCTTTCGTCCTTCATCTCCATGGTGCTCCGATCCCAATAGCAGGGATCGGTAAAGTAGATGCGGCCGTGCCCGTCGACGCAGATGTCGTTCGGCGCGTTGTAGCGCTTACCGTCGTAGCGCTCGGTGAGCACTTCGTACTGGCCGGTTTTCAAGTCGGTGCGCGTCACGCGGCGCGCGCCGTCGGGCCCGAATTCCGCCCCTTCGCAATGCAACAGCCGTCCTTCCCGATCGAACGTGTTGCCGTTGGTCCGCCCGCTCGGCTTGCGAAACTCGGAGAGTTCGCCGTCGACCGTACGCCGCAGAATGCGGTTGTTCATGATGTCGGAATAATAGAGCGTGCCGTCGGCGTCGACCGCCGGACCCTCCGTAAAAGCCAGCACCTGCGCCGCTTTCGGCGCGGCATCAATTCCTTCAGGCAACGGCGTAGCATGAAAGTCGGTCATGAGGGAGGGAGACGGCTTTTTGACGGAGACGAAAATGGCGGCGAACGCATCGTCCAACGTTGTCGCTTGCCGTAGGCGGCCCGTCAATCAATCGCGCTCAAATATCGATCGCGATGCAAACGAAAAAAGCTCCCCTGCGCTGGCACGCAAGGGAGCTACACGTCGCAGTATCCGCGCCCGTGAGGGCTGACGTCGAACGCAGAACTGCGCGAATTTCGGGATTACGTCCGGTTAAACCTAAGGGCTTAAGAGCCGGTCGTCGGCGAGCCGTTGGCCGGCGGCGGATTAGAGCCGCTTTGTTCGACCGTCGTTTCCTTGGTGACCTTCGTTTCGCCGCCCGGGCTGGTCGTGGTCGTCGTCGTTTTGTTCGACGCTTCCTTGTCGCAGCCGGTAAGCAACATCGAAGCCATGACGAGGGCGGCAAGGCCGCGCGGAAGATGAGACATGATGAAACTCCTGTAGTGATGGCCGCTCGGGCCCCGCAAGCGAACTCCGCCTGAATCGAGCCGTGAACGTCGCCTAAAGTTCGTGAAGAGCCTTTTGCATGTTGTGTGCCAAACGATTACTCTGAAGCGGTCGATGTTGCGACAGGTTTGCAATCGACCGTTGGTTCGTCGCTCAAAAGCGAGCCAATGCCGCTAGTTCGTCCCTGCCGACTTTCTTCGCCAATTGTTGCGCGATGTTCGACCGCCTTCGCTTCGCCATAGTGCGCGAATGCAAACCCGCTTGCTTCCTGATTCGAGGTTGACCACATGAACGCCGCACTGGTCTGCATGCTCGCCGTAATATCGGCGGCCCCCGTTGCCCCCCAGGTCGGAGAGTTCACGACGCGAACGGTCGCCATGCCGGGCGGAGAACTCATGTGGCCCCAGTTTCGCGGGCCCGGCGGAGAAGGGCACGCCGCACAAACCGGCTTGCCGCTGACGTGGAGCGAAACGGAGAACGTCGTTTGGAAAACGCCGATCGCCGGCTCCGGCTGGTCGAGCGCCGTGATTCAGGGCAATCGGGTGTGGATTACGACGACCATCGAACTGCCGCTGCCGCCAGAACCAAAAGCAACAGAGTCTAAAGAGCCGGAAGCGAAAGAAGCGGAGTCGAAGAAGGAAGATCCGGCGAAGGCCGAAGGGGAAAAGAAGGACGCCGCGCCCGCAGCGGAAAAGAAGCCGGCCGCGGCCGAGAAGAAGCCGCCTATCGAGCTCCGCGCCATTTGCCTCGATCGCGAGACCGGCGAGATCCTCCACAACATTCTGATCTTTACCATCGCCGAGCCGGCCGCGATCCATAAAAAGAACAGCCATAGCTCGCCGACGCCGCTGCTCGAAGGAGATCGCGTCTACGTCCACTTCGGCTCGCACGGCACCGCTTGCCTGACGACCGACGGCAAGATTGTTTGGAAGACACAGGAGCTCGTGTACAACCATCGGCACGGGCCGGGCGGCTCGCCGGTGATCTACAACGAGCTTTTGCTCCTTTCATGCGACGGCACCGACGTGCAATACGTGGTGGCGCTCGATAAGAACACCGGCAAGATTCGCTGGAAGGAATCGCGCGAAGGACGCATGGCCTATAGCACGCCGCTGTTGATCGAGGTCGACGGCCAAGTGCAGCTCGTCAGCTCGGGCGGCAACGCGGTAATCGGCTATGAGCCGGCAACCGGCAAGGAGATTTGGCGCTGCAAGTACGACGGCTACTCGCTCGTGCCGCGGCCGATCGTCGCCGCCGGGATGGCCTTCATCTGCACCGGTTACGACATCCCGAGCATGATCGCCGTGAAGCTCGGCGGGCACGGCGACGTGACGGAAACCAATATCGCCTGGACCATGAAGAAGGCGGCGCCGCTCAATCCGTCGCCGGTCGTCGTAGGGAGCGAGCTTTACGTCGTCAGCGATAAGGGGATCGCCACGGCGCTCGACGCCAAAACCGGCGAAGAAGTTTGGCAGGAGCGGATTGGCGGCAACTTCTCGGCTTCGCCGCTCTATGCCGACGGACGCATTTACCTGCTCGACGAAGAAGGAAAATGCACGGTGATCACGCCGGGGAAGGAATTCAAGGAACTTGCGGTGAACCAGCTCGAAGGACGTACGCTCGCGAGCCTATCGGTGGCCGGGAAATCGATCTTCCTGAGAACGGATACGCACCTCTATCGGCTGGAAAAGAACTAAGCGTTCTTGCCAAAGCGATACGGCACCCGATTTGCTTGGTAAGCTGATGGTGCGATCGGCGCGCATACGCCGGCGCGCCGTCCCGCTCACTTTCGCCGTCGAGGCCTGCCATGTCGCTGATTGATTTCTTGATTCTGTTGCTCATCGCCGGCGTCTGCGGGGCGATCGGGCAATCGATCGCCGGCTTCTCGCGCGGCGGCTGTTTGGTGTCGATCGCCATCGGCTTCATCGGCGCGCTTATCGGCTCACGGATCGCAGGCGCGCTCGGCTTGCCTGAGTGGCTCACCGTGAATATCGACGGCCGGCCGTTTCCTATTTTGTGGTCGATCATCGGCGCGACGTTGTTCACCGTCGTCATCGGCCTGCTCACGCGCGGGCGCAGCGATCCCCTTTAGTGAGCCCCTCTAAAGAACTCCGTCGCCCTACCGCATGCAACGCCGTGCGGCAACAGTCGACTACCGCAACAAGCACGGTGCGACATTCTCACAAAAAATGGTGCGAATCCCGGGCTCGGGCAAAAAACAGTGACACGCGCACGGCGACCGGTATACTGAGCGGCGTATCGAAACCTGTGCGTCGAGGGCTCCGCGCATGCTCGTGTTATCGCGAAAGGTCGGACAGTCGCTCGTCATCGCCGACGGCGTGACGGTGACGGTCTCCGAGATCGGCCCCGACTTCGTCCGTCTGACGGTCCACACGCCGAATGAAGCGGAAGTGCGGAGTCGTTATCCCCAGGCGCTCGACGTTCCGGAAACGAGTTCGCGCGGCGACCGGCCGATCGTGATCACGCTCACCTTGCACGACGGCGCGATCCTCGATCGCCTGCGACGTCGCATGTCGGAAGAGGAATCGCTGCCGCCGTCGCGCGAAGCGGCGCTGAGCGCAATTCTGCAAACCGTCGCCGAGAGCGACGACTTGGAACTACCGCAGATCGCAGCGCCGGCCCCCGCCACGAACGGCCGGGCACACGAGCCGGACCAACTCGCAACTCCCGCCGCCCCCCAACGCCGCCGCCCCGCCACAAGCGGCAAGCCGCGCTAAGGTGCATTGCATTCGCCGCTTGCAGTTATTTGTAATGCAAGCGCCTCGGTGCTCCCGCGCGTCTGCGTTCCCTCCCGCCCTACGCCTCACCATCAATCGAGGTTGATCATGCCGTCCCTGCGCGCCGCGATTCAATCTGCCTTGTTCGTCGTCTGTTGCCAAATGTTCGCAGAGTCAAGCCTCGCCGGCGACTGGCCCCAGTACCGCGGCCCTCGGCGTGACGATATCTCCGAGGAGGTCGGTCTTCTTCCGGCCTGGCCCGCAGACGGTCCGAAGTTGCGGTGGACTTTCGACGCCACCGGCGCCGGTTACGCACCGCCGGCCGTCGTCGGCAAGCGACTTTACATACTCGGCGATCGTGGCGACGATTGTTTTCTCATCGCGCTCGATCTGCCGACCACGTTCGATGGCAAACCGCGAGAAGTTTGGGCATTGAAAGTCGGCGCGAAGTTTGACTTTGAAGGCAATTCTTGGAGCTCCGGACCGAGCGCCACGCCGACCGTCGACGGCGACCGCATCTATGCGCTCGGCGCAAACGGTGATTTGGTCTGTGCGTCAATCGACGGCAACGAGCTATGGCGAAAATCGTTGCCGACTGACCTCGAAGCGGAGGTCAATCCGATCGGCGGCGGGCCCAAGAAGCTCGGCTGGGGCTTTACATGGTCGCCATTGGTCGACGGCGATCACTTGATTTGCACGCCAGGTGGACCCAAGGGCACCGTCGCGGCGCTCGACAAGCGCAGCGGTTCCGTCGTTTGGCGTTCGACGGAAGCGACCGATCAAGCCGCGTACACTTCGCCGATGACCGCCGAAATCGACGGTATACGCCAGTACGTCGTGCTCACGAACCAAGGATTGCTCGGCATCGCCGCCGACGACGGTCGACTACTTTGGACCCATCGCCGACGTTGGGGAACAGAAGTCATCAACTCACCGCTCGTGCAAGGGCGCAAGATCTTCGTTACGGTCGGTGCCGGCGGCGGCTGCGAGCTCATCGAAGTCAGGCGAAACGCGGCGGCGTGGGAAGCGGACTCCCTGTACTCCAACAAGAACCTCGCCAACCATCATGCCAACGTCGTTCTGCTCGGCGACAAGCTGTACGGCAATTCCCAAGGCTCCGGCTGGACCGTGCTCGGTTTTGAAACGGGCGAGATCATTACGTCGGAGCGCAAGATTCCGGCGGGCGCACTTACATTCGCCGACGGCCGCTTGTATCTCGTGAACGAACGCGACGGGGCAACGATACTGATCGACCCAACCAAGCCTGCCGGCGACTCTCCCCAACCGGCAATGATCGTCGGACGCCTCAAACTGCCGCAAGCTAGCGATCTCCGCAAACCGAAAGGAGGCTTCTGGACGCCTCCCGTAGTGAGCAACGGCCGATTGTATTTGCGCGATCAGAATCTCTTGTTCTGTTATGACGTTGCGCAATAGTCGGTCGAGTTGCAGGTCATCATGGTACGCGCCGCGAGCGCTGCAATACAATAGATTCGTGCAGTTGCGCGTCGCAGTTCGGGCGGCAAATGCTCCATGTAGCTTGCTTCGCATCGAACGGCGCTTTAACGTGACGGTCCCCGCCTTCGATCATTCCCACCTTCGGTGCCTCTCCCATGTCGTACGCCGGCCGCATTCTCTCATTGATGTTCGTGACGTTGTTTGCCGAGTGTTGCCGGGCCGCAGAACCCGCCGAGCTCATTCTGCATAACGGTCGGGTCCTCACGGTCGACGCGAAAATGAGCGAGGCCCAGGCCGTGGCGATCGGTGAAGGGAAGTTTCTGGCAGTCGGCGACGACGCGACGGTGCTCAAGCTGCGGGGCCCGAAGACCGAAGTGATCGATCTCGCCGGCAAGATCGTCGTGCCGGGCCTCATCGATTCGCACGTCCATCCGGGCGGCGCGGCGATGCATGAGTTCGACCATCCGATTCCCGACATGGAGAAAATCCAAGACGTACTCGACTACGTGAAGCAGCGGGCCGACGTGCTCGAGGACGGGCAATGGATTTCGGTCCGTCAAGTGTTCATCACGCGGCTCAAAGAACGTCGCTACCCGACCAAGGCCGAACTCGACGCCGCGGCGCCGAATAACCCCGTCGAGTTTTCCACGGGGCCGGATAGCAGCGTTAACTCGCTCGCGCTGAAGCTCTCCGGCATCGACAAGGACTTCAAGTCGGACGATCCGGGCGCGAAAGTCGAGCGCGATGCGAAGACCGGCGAACCGACCGGCATCTTGCGCAGCGGCGGCCGCTTCTTGAAGAAGAGCGGCAAGAGCACGCGCTCGGCGACGCCGGAAGAATCGCTCGATCGACTGGCGGCGCTCTTCGCCGATTACAACAAGTGCGGGCTCACGGGAGTGTGCGACCGCAACGCCAGCCTGGGCTCGATGGGGCAATATCAGAAGCTGCTCGCCGACGACCGACTCACCGTGCGCATGGCGGCATCGCGCGGCGTCGGCAATAGCGGGGCGGTGGAGAAGCTCGTGGAGAGCATTCGCAACGTGGCGAACGAACCGCTGGCGAAGGGAGGCCCGATGTTGCGCATCGTCGGAATCAAATGCTTTCTCGACGGCGGCATGCTGACCGGCAGCGCGTACATGCGCGAGCCGTGGGGCGTGAGCTCGATCTACTCGATCGACGATCCGACCTATCGCGGCCTGCTCTACATTCCGCACGAGAAGCTGGTGCCGATGGTTCGCGCGGCCGTCGAGAGCGGCTTGCAGTTCACGGCCCATAGCGTCGGCGACGGCGCGGTGCACGCGCTGTTGGCGGCGTACGAAGAAGTGAACAAGTCGACTTCGATCGCCTCGACGCGGCCGTGCCTTACGCACTCAAACTTCATGAGCAAAGAAGCGGTGGAGAAAGCGGCGCGGCTCGGCGTCGTCTGCGATATCCAGCCGGCTTGGCTCTGGCTCGACGGCGAAACGCTCCGGGCGCAATTTGGAGACGACCGACTGCGGTACTTTCAGCCGCACAAAAGTTTGTTCGCGGCGGGGGTCACGGTCGGCGGCGGCAGCGACCATATGCAAAAGATCGGCGGCGTGCGAAGCGTGAACCCTTACGACCCTTGGCTCGGCATGCAGATCGCCATGACGCGGATGCCGCGCGGCGCCACGACACCGCTGCACGCGGAAGAAACCCCGTCACGCGCCGACGTTTTGCGGATGTACACGATTCAGAACGCGAAGCTGATGTTCCTCGAAGACCAAACCGGATCGATCGAGCCGGGTAAGCTGGCCGACCTCGTCGTGGTCGATCGCGACCCGCTGACCTGCCCCGTCGACACCGTGCGCGAGACGCAAGTCTTGCGAACGTATCTGGGCGGAAAGCTGGTGTACGCCGCGAAGTAGCGGCGCGCGATGCTGAAGCCGAATTTGCACGGATGTGGTGGACGTTGCGGATCGATCGGCCAAATCGAGATCTGGCCGCCTAAACGGCGTCCCAACTTTCCCGATTGCCCCACCTTACAGCGATTTCATCACTTGCGCATGAGTATTCGATGAATGAACGCCGTAAAATGAGGATGCGTCAGGAGGAATTTTTCGTTTCTCCTCGACCCGCGGCAGCCCAAGGTCGTGAACCTCGGCTCGGCGTCGAACCGGCTCACGATGTGCCGTTATCCTTCGGGAGGTACGCCCCATGAAGAAGTTCGCATCGCTTTCGTTTGCTGTGCTGTTCGCCCTGGCCGTCGACGCCCAAGCCGCCGGTCCTTGCCAACCGAACGTCGCCCTGCGCGGCCAAGGTCCTTCGCCCGACGCTCAAGTCTCGGCGCCTGCCTCGACCGGCGTTCGCAGCATGTCGGTGCAACCGTCGACTGCTCCGGTCCGCTACTACTACGCACCGGTTCGCTATTCGCGGATGATGCCGTCGTACTTGCTGCCGAAGACCGACGTCCGGAAGTTCGACTAAACCGCATCGGGCGCATCGCAACCCGCGGTTTTCGTAAACGCTCGGCCCCATTTTGGCCGAGCGTTTTCGTTTTCCGCTCTGATGCTCGGCAAGGAGTTTTCGAGCATGACGTGGGAGACGAATGATGACATCGTTCGCTGGACCGCGCGTGCGGCGATGGCCTGCTATGCCGCGGCGCTCGGTTGTCGCTGGTCGCGATCTAGCAAGCCTGTCGAGCGTCCGCTCTGGGAAAAGTTGTACGTCGCCGCTTGCGCGATTTACCTCCTGCACGTGGCGTGCGCTTTCGACCTGTTGCACGCGTGGAGCCACAGGGCGGCCTACGAACATACGGCCCGACGTACGGCCGAGACCATCGGCCTGGATTGGGGCGGCGGGCTCTACTTCAACTACGCGTTGACGCTCCTCTGGACGGTCGACGCGCTTTGGCTGCTCGCGCGTCCGCATAGCTACCGTCGTCGGGCCGCCGGCTACAATTACGCGATGCACGGCTTTCTGATCTTCATGGCCTTGAACGCCGTGGTGCTGTTCGGTCCGCCGATGACACGGATCATCGGACTCGCGGTGTGTGCGGTACTCGTAGCGATACGCTTAGCGTCCCGACCATCAGGAGCAGAGTGCGCGCCAAGGCGCAAAGACGCCAAGAAGGAGCCGAGTGAAGAGGGCATGTAGTCCTCCTTGCGCTCCTTTGCGTCTTCGCGTCTTGGCGCGCAATCTCCGAAGACCCGCTCAGATATCTTCCAGCGGCATCACGATTTCGGTCTCGCGCGGGCGGCGGCGGTTGTGGGCGACCGCATCGTAGACGTAGAGCACGACGGCGAGCCAAATGAGCGGAAACGCCGTGCGGTACGCGACCTTAAACGGTTCGTCGAACACGAACACGGCAACCAGCACTTGCAGCGTCGGCGCCAAGAATTGCAGGAAGCCGAGCGTCGTCATGCGAAGCCTGCGCGCGGCGGCGGCAAAGCACAGGAGCGGCCCCGTCGTCACCGGCCCGCTCAATAGCAGCAACCAACATTCGCGCGGGGCGGAGGGGGAGAACGTCGCGACGTCATGGGCCGCCAAGTACCCGAGGTACGCCAGTGCGAGCGGCGTGAGAAACATCGTCTCCGTAAACAAACCGACGAGCGCATCGGCCGCCGCGAGCTTGCGGAAGAGCCCGTAGAGCGAGAAGGTCGTGGCCAGCGACAGCGCAATCCAGGGAATCTCGCCGGTCTGCACGGCGAGCACCACCACGCCGAGCACCGCCGGCAGCAATGCAGCGAGTTGCAAACGCCGCAACCTTTCGCCCAGCACGAGGTAGCCGAGCGCCATGTTCGCCAGCGGCGTGATGAAGTAGCCGAGCCCGGCCTGCACGACTTGCTCGGTCGACACGGCATAGATATACGCAAACCAATTGGCCGCGATGAGCGCCGTGCTGCAAGCAAGCGTCAGCACAGTGCGGCGATTGCGCAAGGCCGCGGCGACGGCAGGCCCGCGCCGCAGCAAGAGAATGATGATCGCCAGCGTCGCGAAAGCCCAAGCGGCTCGATGCGCCAACACCTCGAGCGGCGGAATGGCGCGTAGCAAGCGGAAGTAGAGCGGAATCAAACCCCAGAGCCCATACGCGGCGATGCCGAAGGCGAAGCCCGCGGCGCCGTCTAACGATTCAGAGCCGGCGAGCGATTCAGGCTGCTTCCGTTGATTCATTCCCCTGACTTATTCCACGAGGGTCGAAGGATGAGGCGTGCGATTCACCAGCGGCAACACTTGCGGAGCGTAGACCGTGGTATAAGCGTGCGCCTTACGATGCGCATCGACCGCGGCCTGCGATTCCCACTGCTCGTTCAAAATGAACACCGAAGCGTCGTTCTGCGAGTGATACACTTCGAATCGCAAGCACCCCGGCTCTTGCCGTGAAAGCTTGCCTTGCTCGATCAACAGCGTGCGCACTTTCTCAATGTCGGCCGGGTCTTTCACGTTCAGAATGATGTTGAGGCAGATCATGGGGAGTTGCTGGTAGCTAGTAGCTGGTTGCTAGTTAAGAACGGAAATTGTTCGGAAGGTTCGCGCGGCGGGAAGAAGAAAACTATTCGACTTCGACCTTGCCCACGGTCGTCGAGTGGTCGAGCACCTGCTTTTGGGCCACGAGCCGCTCGCTTAGCGCGGCGTACGGCAGTTCCTGCACCTTCGCTCCGGTGCGGGCCGCCAGCGCCGCGGCGATGCCCGCACTATGGCCGATCGTCATCCAAGACGGCTCCACGCGCACTGACGAGTACGCCACGTGCGTCGCCGCTAATGCCGTGGGCACCAGCAAGTTCACGCACTCTCCGAGCTTCGGCGTGATCGCGCGATACGGCACCTGATACGCCGGGCCTTGTCGCGTGCCCCGGATGCGCTTAGGGAAAATCGTCCCTTCGTTGACGACGCTCGTCGTGCCGCGGGCGACGCGGCGGCAATCGTGCGAGTCGATCGGGAAAGAACAAACGGCGATCGAGTCGGGCTTCGTGCGCTCGGTGAGGATGTCCTTCTGCGTCAGCATGTACGCCCCGAGCATCCGTCGCCCTTCGCGCACGTAGAGCTGCGGCGACCAGTGCCCGTACGGGGCGAACTCATCTTTGCAGAGCCCGAGCTTCGCGAGTTGCTCGCGCAGCGGTTGCGGCACGGCCGAGTCGGTCGTAAGGAAGTGATAGAGTTCGAGCGTGTATTGCTTGTGTGCTTCCCAAATGGCTTTGCGACCCATTTCATCGGCTTCGCACCAACGGTTTCCGCCGCCGACAATCCCCATCGAGAATTGCTTGCCGATGCCGTTATTGGCGTCGAACTTCGCGCCGGGCAGCGGATAGAGATCCCACGCCAGCGGAGCCTTGGGGTCGCTCAAGTAGAAACGTCGCACTGCTTCGAAACGCGCCGGGTCGTAGTGGGCGGGCTTCGGAAAGGGGACGCGGTTTTCCGGCTGGTCCGTAAGGCAAAGCCGGAAGCTGTAGACCATCACGTTCTTGTCGCCCGAATCGTCTGGACCGTTTTCGACGTCGGTAATCAGCGGCAACGGCTTACCCGCGTCGTCGAGGCCGGAGATCGCCATCGGCTTCTTCGGATACTGCCGTCCGGCTAGCGATTCGTCATATTCGCCGCGTCCTTCGCGGCCGATCGTCCAATTGACGCCGGCCGCGGCCATCAGGTCGCCTTCATACGTCGCATCGACGAACGTCTTGCCGGTGATCGTCGAACCGTCTTTCGTGCTGATGGAAACGATGCGGCCGGCTTCGACCTTCGCGCCGCTCAAATACTTTCGCGTGAGGACCTGCATCTTCGCTTCGGCGAGCAAAGCCTGCGTCACGCGCATCGCCACGTGCGGCTCATACGTCCACTTGGCGTGATCTTTCACGGCCGTGCTGTACGGAAGCTTCACGCCGCGGGCCGTGTAGTCGGCTTCCATCCGCTCGTGAAATTCGGCGAAGAGCCCGCCGAGCGCGGCGCGCACCGTTTGGTTGGAGTCGCTGAACGAGAGGCCGCCCGAGTTGACGCCGCCGACATGATCGGTCGGCTCGACCAACAGCACGCTCGCCCCTTCGCGCGCGGCACCGACCGCCGCACAAACCCCTGCCGGCGTGCTGCCGTAGACGACGACGTCGGCCGAATACTCTTCGGCGCGAACTGGCGAGGCGAGCAACGCGACGAGAGGGAGAATCCAACGAAGCATGGCGGACCGCCTCCGACGAATGTTGCGATGATCTTCACGAGCATTTAGCCCGCCGTCGGCGACGGCGGGCGCCCCCGGTCGCCGACCGGGGGCTAACTCCCTTCTTAGTACTTCCTTGGCGTTACGCGTCCTTGCACGCGGCCCGGCAAACCCATGATGCGGAGGAAGCCTTCGGCGTCGGTTTGGTTGTACGATCCGCCCCCTTCCATCGTGGCGATTCCTTCGTCGTACAAGCTGTTCGGGCTCTTGCGCCCGGCGAGGATGATGTTCCCCTTATACAGTTCGAGCTTCACTTCGCCGGTCACATGCTTTTGCGCGTCCTTGATGAAGGCAAGCAAAGCGTCCATCTTCGCGTGGTACCAGAAGCCGTAGTACACCATTTCGGCGACTTCCGGAGCCAGCCGATCGCGCAAGTGCATCAGGTCGCGATCCATTGTCAGTTGTTCGATGTAGCGATGGGCATCGTAAAGAATGGTCATGCCGGGCGATTCGTACACGCCCCGGCTCTTCATGCCGACGAAGCGGTTCTCGACCATGTCGATCCGGCCGACGCCGTTGCGACCGCCGATCTTGTTGAGCTCTTCCACGATGCCCAGCGCCGAAAGCTTCTTGCCGTTTACGGTGACCGGCACGCCTTGCTCGAACGTGATCGTGACCGTTTCCACTTTGTCCGGCGCGGCTTGCGGCGACACGGTCATGCCGAAGTCGACCAGTTCGACGCCGTTGACCATCAGGTCTTCCAGCTTGCCGGCTTCGTAGCTGATGTGCAGGCAGTTCTCGTCGCTCGAATACGGCTTCGTCGACGACGCCTTCACGGGGATGTTCCGCGCATTGCAGAACTCGATCATTGCTTGCCGGCCCGGGAAGAGCTCGCGGAACTTCTCAATCCGCCAAGGAGCGATGATCTTCACGCCCGGGTCGAGCGCTTCGGCGGCCAGCTGGAAGCGGCATTGGTCGTTCCCCTTGCCGGTGGCGCCGTGCGCGTAGGCGTCGGCCTTCACTTCGCGGGCCACTTCAAGGCAGGCCTTCGAGATGAGCGGCCGAGCGATCGAGGTGCCGAGCAAGTAGACCCCTTCGTACTTCGCTTGCCATTGCAGCACGGGGAAGGCGAAGTCGCGGCAGAGTTCTTCGCGAGCGTCGATGATCCGCGAAGTTTTCGCGCCGCACTTCTTGGCCTTGTCGAGAATCGCTTGGCGATCTTCGCACGGTTGCCCGAGGTCGACGTAGGCGGCATGCACCTCGTAGCCCTCTTCCTGCAGCCAGCCGAGAATGACGGAAGTATCGAGACCGCCGGAGTAAGCCAATACGCAGCTAGGCATGGGAGCAAACCTTCAATGCAAAGAGCACGACCAAAGACCGAAAAGTGACCTATCAGGCTATCGCGAACGGCCGGCCATTTCCAGGGGCGCGTGAGCCGCGGCAACGGCGAAATCGGCCGCGCTTATGAGCCGAATATGAGCCGACGAACCGCTACAGCGGCAGTTGCCGCCAAATCACCACGGCCGGGTAATAGCGACGCACGTCCCACAGCTCCGGTTCGGGAAGCTTCGTGGGATCGAAGCGGTCGTCGGTTTCCACGACGATGGCGCTCCCCGGCGGCGCGAGCGCGATCATGTCGTCGAGCAGCCGGAGCATCTCCGCTTCGCGCGAATTGTAAAACTCATACGGCGGCGAACAGAAGATCACCCAACGGACCGGCTCGATGACGGGGACGGGTAGCTTCGTCACGTCGGGGGGCGCCGTGAACGTGCGACCGTCGCGGCGCATCATGCGGAGTTGCAAGAACGTATCGCCGCCGATCGCCTGCCCGCGCCCTTCCATGCCGACCGCCTTGAGGTTGGCTTCGATCAACTGGCAGGTCGGGAAATGTTTCTCCAGAAAAATGCCCCAGCCCGCCCCTCGGCTCAAGGCTTCAATCCCCAGCGCGCCGGTGCCGGCGAAGAGGTCGATCGCGATGGTTCCTTCCACTCCTTTGCCGAGCAGGTTGAAAAGCGCCTCGCGGACGCGATCTTTCATCGGCCTGGTACGAACATCGCCGCTGTAGGTCAGCTTCCGGCCGCGGTTCTTGCCGCCGATGACGCGAATGCCGGCGACTTCCGCGACGTCGTCCTTGGGATCGGACTTTCCGGTGCGACGGGCGACGGGGGTCGACCCTTCGCGAATGCCGCCGTCGCCCGCATCGGCCCCGTCGGCGTCTACGGAGTCGAGGTCGAGCCATTCCCCTTCGTCGCCGGCGGGCTGTTCGCGGGGCGGGGATTCAGAATCTTGGCGACGTGGCCGCTTCGGATGACGTTGGGCCAACGCGGCCTCCCAGGGTTAGGCAGACGGTGCAAGAACGGGACGCCGCGCGGAAACTCACCGTACGACTATCAGCACGGCTCAAGGTTAGTCTACTTGCCGACGGCCGCTGCCGCGTCGGCATCTGCCGGCAGCCCTCGAGAAGCCCGTTTGCGGGAATCGCGAAAATTCAATATCCTGCTGGCTTGCTTACCGTTACGGCGCGGCCGCAAGGCGCGTCGCAAGGGCTGCATCCATCGTAACGTGCTTGAATTCCGTCGGGAAGGAACCTCGAATGTTTGCTCGCCTCACTTTTACGGCCGCGTCGCTCGCATTGGGCCTCGCCGCCGGATTGTTCGCTGCCGCCGCTCACGCTCAAACGCCCTCGGCGGCAACCCCGCCCGCCGCCGCGACTCCGCCGGCCGCAGTGACGCCTCCCGCAGCCGTGACTCCGCCGGCTGCGGTAACGCCGCCCGCCGCCGTAGGCCCCGGCCTAGGTGCACCCGCCCCGACCGGCACGGCCGCGCCGGCGCCCGTCACCAGCGGTTCGCCGGAATTCGACGCGTTGCTCAAGAAGTGGGACGACCTGCGCGATCAGATGCTCCAAGCGCAAGTCGACTACAAACTGGCGAAGCCGGAAGGGCGCGCCGCGATCCAAGACAAGTTTAAGCAACTGCGGCTCGACGGCGAGAAGTTGCAACCCGAATTGCTAAAGGCCGCAGAAGCCGGCTTGGCTAAAGACCCGAAGGGGGTCGCGTTCACGACGTTTCTCGCGTCGTTCGCCAACGGGCTCTACCTGCGCGATCAGTATGAAGACGCACTGCGGATCGCCGAAAAGCTGATCGACGCGAAGTTCGAGAACAAGCGCATTTACAACCTGGCCGGCAAGTGTGCGTTTAACCTGTGCGACTTCGACAAGGCGGAAAAGTACCTAAAAACGGCCCAAGAAGGCTCGGCCCTCGACGGCCGCGCCGACGGCTACTTGCAAAACATCGCGGCCTACAAGCCGCTCTGGAAGAAAGAACTAGAGATCCGCGCGAAGGAAGACAAGGACGCCGCCGACCCGGCCAAGGCGTTGCCGCGCGTGCTCTTGAAGACCAGCGAAGGCGACATCGTGCTGGAACTTTTTGAGAACGAAGCGCCGCAAACGGTCGGCAATTTCGTGAACCTCGTCGAGAAGGGTTTTTATAACGGCGTGTCGTTCCACCGTGTGATTCATGAATTCATGGCGCAAGGGGGCGACCCCAACGGCAACGGCACCGGTGGCCCCGGCTATTTCATCAACGATGAAACCGATAAGGAGAATCGTCGTCTGCACTTCCGCGGCGCGCTGAGCATGGCTCACTCGGGCGTGAAGAATTCCGGCGGCTCGCAGTTCTTCATCACCTTCTGCCCGACGGCCAACCTCGACGGCAAAGCGGTGAACCCGAAGATCGAGCAGATTCCGCACACGGTGTTCGGCCGCGTGGTGGAAGGGTTCGACGTGTTGCCCAAGCTGCAACGCCGCGACCGGACTGAAAACCCGCACGGCGCCCCTTCGGCCGCGCCGCTGCCGCCTGCCGACAAGATTCTCGAGGCCAAGGTCCTGCGTAAGCGCGACCACGCCTACGAACCGACCAAACTCCCCGAGCCAAAGATCGGCGGCGGTACCTAAGCCGCCCTAAGATTACCAAGCGACCGCGGCTCGAGGCGCCGCGACAACAACCATCAGCAGACGGCCGCCGAACCCCCAGCGAGGTTCGGCGGCCGTTTTGCTTTTACCTAGTTGAAACATGGGTGTTATAGAGATTCGCCCCGCAGAAGGCGTTTGGCAAACTATTGGTGCAATTCGACTTACATACAGAGGTATAGATTTCATCGAGTGCTAGCAGGTTTGATCGCAAATTCAAATATTGCGATGGTAGTTTCTTGACTCTATTAGCAAATCTAAATATGCTCTTATCCGAACGTCGAATAGTAGCCGTGCGCACTATTTGTGGCGGTGAATCTGAGTTCACTTCTTTCAGATTCATTTTTCCATGCTCCAAGCCCCTCCGCATCGCCCTCGGATTGCCGTGCAACTTAAAGCCCTCAAAGTGTTTTGCGACGTCGTCCAGCAGCGCAGCTTCTCGCGCGCGGCCGACGAAAATAGCATTTCGCAATCGGGCGCCAGCCAGCTCGTGCAACAGCTGGAAGATCATCTCGGCGTCCGGCTGATCGATCGCTCGAAGCGCCCCTTCGTCCTGACGCCCGAGGGAGACCTGTTCTATTCGCAGTGCCGGGATATCGTCGCGCGCTATTTCGCCCTGGAAGACAAAGTCCGCACGATGCATCAAGAGGTGATCGGGCGCGTGCGCGTGGCGGCGATCTACTCCGTCGGCCTGCACTTGATGGCCGACTATATCTCGTCGTTCATGAGCGCCTTTCCCAAGGCGAACGTTCGGCTCGAATACTTGCATCCGCACCGTGTGTACGAAAGCGTCGAGGACGACGTCGCGGACATCGGCTTGGTGAGCTACCCGAAATCGTCGCGCACGATCGACGCCATCGCTTGGCGCGAAGAGAAGATGGTGCTGGCCTGCGCTCCGCAGCATCCGCTGGCGCATCGTCCGAAGATCGCGATCAACGAACTGCACGGACATCAGATGGTGGCCTTCGACGGCGACCTGACGATCCGCCGCGAGATCGACCGCGTGCTCAATCAGCACCATGCCGAAGTGATCGTGCAGATGGAGTTCGACAACGTCGAGACCATCAAGCGCGCCGTCGAGATCAATACCGGCGTATCGCTCCTGCCCGAGCCGACGATTCGCCGCGAAGTGGATGCGGGTACGCTCGTGAGCGTGCCGCTCGACACCGAAGAACTGGTTCGGCCGCTGGGAATTATCGTCCGGCGCGGCAAGGAGCTTAGCGTCACCGCCCAACGCCTCATGGAACACTTGCAACGCGCGGGCCGAACCGACGGGACGCTCGCGTCGTCTTCGACGACGGCGGCCGAACCGGCCGCTGAAGCCGCAACACTTCATGCCCGTAACGGCAACGGTTCACGCAGTGAGAACGGCTCACGCACTGAAAACGGTTCACGCGGCGAAACCGGCTCACGCAACGGCGCCTCGCACGCCGCCACCTCCAAAACAACTTCCGTCTAACAAATGTCCGGGCGCGCAGCCGAACGTGCTAGCCGCCGCAATGCAGGAGCGTCGTCTCATGAATAACCCCCTCATCAACCAAGGCGGCCTGCCGCCGCGCGAAGGTCTCTACGACCCCGACAACGAGCACGATGCCTGCGGCGTCGGCTTCGTCGTCGATATCCAAGGTCGCAAGAGCCACGAGATCGTGCGCCGCGGCTTGGAGATTCTCGTTAATCTCACCCATCGCGGCGCCACGGGCTGCGATCCGCTCACCGGCGACGGCGCCGGCATCATTACGCAAATTCCGCACGACTTCTTCGCCGCCAAAGCGGAAGAATCCGGCTTCAAGCTTCCGGCACCGGGCGAATACGGCATCGGCTTCGTCTTCCTCCCGAACGACGAAGCAGAGCGCAAGTTCTGCGTCGATCTGTTGGAAAAGTTCATCACCGAAGAAGGGCAAACTCTGCTGGGCTGGCGCGACGTGCCGGTCGACAACGAACATATCGGCTGGAGCGCCCGCGACGTCGAACCGGTGATGAAGCAGATCTTCATCGCTCGCGGCAAGAACACGCCGGCCGACATGCTCGAATGGAAGCTGTTCGTGATTCGCAAACGGCTCGAAGTGGCCGTGTACGACAGCAAGCTGACGCAGAAGAAGTATTGCTACCTGCCGAGCTTGTCGACCCGCACGATCGTCTACAAGGGCTTGATGCTCGCCGAGCAAGTCGAACGATTCTATCTCGACCTGGCCGACGAACGCTTCGTGTCGGCTTTGGCGTTGGTGCATCAACGCTACAGCACGAACACCTTCCCGACGTGGGACCTTGCGCATCCGTTCCGCTATTTGGCGCACAACGGCGAAATCAACACGCTCCGCGGCAACGTCAACTGGATGCGCGCTCGGCAAAGTTTGCTGGCCAGCGAGAAGTACGGGCCCGACCTACACAAAGTGCTGCCGATCTACACGACCGGCGGCTCCGACTCGGCCAACTTCGACAACGTGCTCGAGCTCCTCGTGGTCACCGGCCGTTCGCTGCCGGAAGCCATGAGCATGATGGTGCCCGAGCCGTGGGCCGGTCATGAGAGCATGAGCGACGAGCGCAAGGCCTACTACGAATTCAAGGCCTGCCTGATGGAGCCGTGGGACGGCCCCGCCTCGATGGCGTTTACCGACGGCGTGATCATGGGCGCTACGCTCGATCGCAACGGGCTCCGCCCGAGCCGGTATTGGATCACGAAAAAGGGCTGGGTCATCATGGCCTCGGAAGCCGGCGTGCTCGATATCCCGCCGGAAGAAGTCGAGAGCAAGGGTCGCCTCCGGCCGGGCCGCATGTTCTTGGTCGACACCCAACAAGGGCGCATCATCGCCGACGAAGAAGCGAAGAACGCGCTGGCGACGCGGCATCCGTATCGGCAGTGGATCACCGAGAAACAACTCAAGCTCGACGATCTGCCGAAGGTGAAAGACTACGGCAAGAACGGTTCGAACGGCCACGCTCCGGGCGCCAACGGCCAATCGCACGATGCCCTGCGCCAGCAACAACGGGCCTTCGGCTACTCGCTGGAAGACCTGAAGATTCTCATGGCGCCGATGGCGGCCGAAGGCATGGAAGCCATCGGCTCGATGGGAAGCGACACGCCGATTGCCGTGCTCTCGAGCCGTCCGCAAGTGATCTACAACTACTTCAAGCAGCTTTTCGCGCAGGTCACCAACCCGCCGCTCGACGCGATCCGTGAAGAGATCGTGACGATGCTCATCACCACGATCGGCAGCGAAGGCAACCTGCTCGCCGAAACGCCCGAGCAGGCCCGCTTGCTCAGGCTCGATTCGCCGGTGCTCACCAACGAGCAACTCGCGCGGATTCGGGCCATCGACAAGCCGGGCTTTAAGAGCTACACCGTTTCCACGCTCTTCCCGGCCGCCGAAGGGGCCGAAGGAATGCGGAAGCGCATCGAAGACATTCGCGCCGAAGTCACGCAAGCCATTGCCGACGGCGCAACGCTCGTCATTCTTTCCGACCGCGGCGTATCTCGCGAGAAGGCTCCGATTCCGGCCTTGCTCGCGGTGAGCGCCGTGCATCATCACCTCATCCGCGGCAAAGACCGGATGCGCTGCGGCCTCATCGTCGAAACGGGCGACGCGCGCGAAGTGCACCACTTCTGCCTGCTCTCGGCCTACGGCGCCGGAGCGATGAACCCGTACCTCGCGTTCGACACAATTCACCAGATGCAGCGCGAAGGGCAACTGCCGGCCGACATCCCGGCCGAGAAGCTCGAGAAGAACTACATCAAGGCCGTCGGCAAAGGCCTGCTCAAGGTCGCGTCGAAGATGGGCATCAGCACGCTGCAAAGTTACCGCGGCGCGCAGATCTTCGAAGCCATCGGTCTGAACCGCGAGTTCATCGACGAATACTTCACGCGCACCGCCAGCCGCATCCAAGGGGTCGGTATCGAGACCATCACCGAAGAAGTGCTGAAGATGCACGAGCACGCCTTCCCGCGCACGAAAGTGCCGGAAACGCTCGAGCTCGACGTCGGCGGCCAATACGCTTGGCGCCGCAAAGGCGAGGCGCACCTCTTCAATCCCGAAACCATTGCCAAGCTGCAACTCTCCACGCGCCTCAACAGCCGCGAAGAGTTCAAGCGGTTCTGCGATCTGATCGATCACCAAGAGCGCCAACTGCTGACGCTCCGCGGCCTCCTGGAATTCAAGAAGGGGACCACGCCCGTTCCGCTGGAAGAGGTGGAAGAGGCGAAGGAGATCGTCAAACGCTTCGCGACCGGCGCGATGTCGTACGGCTCCATCTCGAAGGAAGCGCACGAAACGCTGGCCGTGGCGATGAACCGCATCGGCGGCAAGAGCAACACCGGCGAAGGTGGCGAAGACCCGGTTCGCTATCTGCCGCAAGCCAACGGCGACAACCTCAACAGCGCCATCAAGCAAGTCGCCAGCGGACGCTTCGGCGTCACCAGCAACTACTTGGTGCACGCGCAAGAGTTGCAGATCAAGATGGCCCAGGGCGCGAAGCCGGGCGAAGGAGGCCAGCTCCCCGGTCATAAGATCGACAAGGAAATCGGCCGCATTCGCCACAGCACGCCGGGCGTCGGCCTGATCTCGCCGCCGCCGCATCACGATATTTACTCCATCGAAGATCTTGCGCAGCTCATCCACGATCTGAAGAATTCGAACCACCATGCCCGCGTGAGCGTGAAGCTGGTCGCCGAAGTCGGCGTCGGCACGGTGGCTGCAGGCGTCGCAAAAGGCAAGTCCGACGTCGTCCTCATCTCCGGCTACGACGGCGGCACCGGCGCTTCACCCCTCACCTCGGTGAAGCATGCGGGCATTCCGTGGGAACTCGGCCTCGCCGAAACCCATCAGGTGCTCGTAAAGAACGATCTCCGCGGCCGCATCATCGTGCAGACCGACGGTCAGCTCCGCACCCCGCGCGACGTGGCAATCGCCGCCTTGCTCGGCGCCGAAGAGTGGGGCATCGCCACGGCGTCGCTCGTCACGCTCGGTTGCATCATGATGCGCAAGTGTCACTTGAACACCTGCCCGGTCGGCATCGCCACGCAAGACCCGAGCCTGCGTGCGAAGTTCACCGGCCAACCGGAGCACGTGGTCAACTACTTCTTCCTCGTCGCCGAAGGGTTGCGAGAAATCATGGCCTCGCTCGGCTTCCGCACCATCAACGAGATGGTCGGCCGGGTCGACCTGCTCGACTCGAAGAAGGCCGTCGACCACTGGAAGGCCCGCGGGCTCGACTTCAGCGAAATGCTGCACAAGCCGGCCGTGCCGCCGCACATCAAAACGTTCTGCGCCGAGACGCAAGACCACGGCATCGAACGGTCGCTCGACATGACGACCCTCGTGCCGCAATGCCAAGCGGCGATCAAAGACGGCAAGCCGGTCACGCTCAACTTGCCGATCAAAAACGTCAACCGCACGGCTTGCACGATCCTCTCCAGCGAGGTCACGCGCCACCACGGCGCCAAGGGCCTCCCCGAAGACACGATCCAGCTCAACTTCACCGGCACCGCCGGTCAGAGCATCGGCGCCTTCGCAGTACCCGGCGTCACCATTCGCATCGAAGGCGACGTCAACGACTACTGCGGCAAGGGCCTTTCCGGCGGCAAGATCATCGTCCGGCCGAACCGCGTCAGCACGTTCAAGCCGCAAGACAACATCATCGCCGGCAACGTCGTGCTCTACGGCGCCACGAGCGGCGAAGTTTATCTCAACGGCATCGCCGGCGAACGCTTCTGCGTCCGCAATTCCGGCGCGAAAGCGGTCGTCGAAGGCGTCGGCGATCACGGCTGCGAATACATGACCGGCGGCACCGCGGTGATTCTCGGCCCCACCGGTCGCAACTTCGCAGCCGGCATGAGCGGCGGCATCGCCTACGTGCTCGATCGCAACGGGTCGTTCCCCGTCCGTGTGAACAAGGAAATGGTCGAGCTCGAGTCGATGACTCCGGCCGACGAAAAGGAAGTCTTGCGTCTCATCCGACGCCACGCCGAATTCACGTCGAGTGAATTGGCGACGGAAGTCGTCGAAAACTGGGACACGCTGAAGTCAAAGTTCGTCAAGGTGATGCCCGTCGATTACAAACGGGCCTTGGCAGAAATGCATAAAGAAAAAGAAGCGGCGTCGGGCAAACCGGCCGCGGAGCTAGCGGAGGTGTCGCGTGGGTGATGTTAAGGGTTTCTTGAAGCATGGTCGCAAGCATCACGGCAACCAACCGCCGGACGAGCGCGTCAAGCATTTCAAAGAGTTCATGGTGCTGCTCCCGGAAGCGGAGCTGAAAACGCAAGGCGCGCGCTGCATGGATTGCGGCATCCCGTTTTGCCACACCGGCTGCCCGCTCGGGAACATCATTCCCGACTGGAACGACCTCGTGTATCGCGGCCAATGGCAAGAGGCGCTCAGCCGACTGCACAGCACGAACAACTTCCCGGAATTCACCGGCCGCGTCTGCCCGGCGCCGTGTGAAAACGCCTGCGTGCTCGGCATCAACGAAGATCCGGTCGCGATCAAAGAAATCGAAATGACCATTGCCGACCGCGGCTTTGCCGAAGGTTGGATCGTGCCCGAGCCGCCCACCGAGCGCACGGGGAAGAAAGTCGCCGTCGTCGGCAGCGGCCCCGCCGGCCTCGCCGCGGCCCAGCAGCTCAATCGCGCCGGCCACGAGGTCACCGTCTTCGAACGGGCCGATCGTCCGGGCGGCTTGCTCATGTACGGCATCCCCGACTTCAAGCTCGAAAAAGCCAAGGTCCTCCGCCGCGTGGCGCAGATGGAAGCCGAAGGGGTGAAGTTCCAGTGCAATGCGAACATCGGCGTGAACGTGCCGACGCAGAAGCTCCGCGATGACTTCGACGCCATTCTCCTTTGCGGCGGCTCCACCGCCCCGCGCGATCTGCCGATCCCCGGCCGCAACCTCAAGGGCGTGTACTTCGCCATGGAGTTCTTGCCGCAGCAGAACAAGCGCAACCAAGGAGACGTCATCCCCTCCGACGTTTCGATCACGGCCAAGGATAAGCACGTCGTCATCATCGGCGGCGGCGACACCGGCAGCGACTGCACCGGCACCTCGAATCGTCACGGCGCCGCCAGCGTCACGCAGTTCGAGCTCCTGCCGCAGCCGCCGGATCTCGGCTACTTCCCCCGCGCGAAAGATCGCCCGGTCCATTCGCCGTGGCCTTATTGGACGATGATGCTCCGCACGAGCTCGTCGCACGAAGAAGGTTGCGACCGGCACTTCAGCATCCTCACGAAGGAATTCAAGGGAGATGCCGAGGGCAACGTGCAAAGCCTGACGACCTGCACGATCGAGTGGTACCAGGAAAACGGCCAACACAAGTTCCGCGAAGTGCCGGGAAGCGAAAAGGAATTCCCCTGCCAACTCGCGCTCTTGGCGATGGGCTTCGTCGGACCGGAAAAGCCCGGCCCGATCAAAGACCTCGGCCTCGAGCTCGACCCGCGCGGCAACATCAAGTGCGACGCCGAGTACCGCACGAGCGTCGACGGCGTGTTCGCCGCCGGCGATACCCGTCGCGGCCAATCGCTCGTCGTCTGGGCCATCCACGAAGGCCGCGAAGCGGCCCGCTCGGTCGACAAGCACCTGATGGGCGTCACCCATTTGCCCAGCACCCACGCCGGCGACTTCGCCGCGCGGTAACGCGCAATACTTAGCCCCCGGTCGCCGACCGGGGGCTAACCGGAAATCTGACGCGGATGCGCCATTTCGAGGCCGGCCAAAACTTCTCTGGAAATCGGGCCGGCGGTTCGGGGATAATGCAGGGTGGTTCTTTAACGTATCCCCTGTTCCCGAGCTTCCATGTCGTCGGCGCTCCAAAATCGACGTAAGTCCCGCGCACTAACTCGCCGGAATGCGCACCACCGGACCCTACGAGTGCGCGTCGGAGCGCTTACCAACAAGGGAGCGCACAACGTGCCGGACGATGTGCGCACGAGCGGTCGTATGGTTCGACCACTTACGTCGATTCCCGATTCGCGCATCAATAACATTTGCCGCCGGCGGCGCGCTGCGGCCGACGCATGGCTCCACCGAGTGCGCGAAACCGCCGCGACCGCGCACTTTGCGGCAGGCGGCATCGGGCGCAGCGCGCAGCAAATACGCACTCCGGCGCACGAAAACGGGCCTGAAATGCGGCATGCGCGCAATAAATGGAACGTCGGACCCTTTTGCAGGCGACGGCGAAGGGATCTCGTTTAGGCCCGTCACGCTCGATCGTTATACTGAAAGACTCACCCCCACACCTTCCGACGCCCCGATGCTTCGACCCCTCCCTTCCGCCGATTCACTTGCCGGCGCGCTCGGTCACCTGGCGTTGGCCGCGGTCATGTGCCTGAGTTTTGCAACGTCGCACGCTCGCGCCGCCGACGAATTCGCCGAGCTGCGGCCGTTGCTCAAGGCGCATTGCTACGAATGCCACGCCGGCGCGGCGACCGAAGGAGGTCTCGATCTCGAAAAGCTCGGCGTCGATCTTGCAAAGCCGGGGCACTTGGCGAAGTGGGTTCGCGTGTTCGATCGGATCGCCTCGGGCGAAATGCCGCCGGCCGACATGCCGCCGCTCCCGACATCGACGAAAAACACGTTGATGGCCGGTCTCAGCAAGCCGCTCATCACGGCTTCCGCCGCCGCAGGGCACACCGTCATCCGCCGGCTCAACCGCATCGAATACGAAAACACGCTGCACGATCTGCTCGGCATTCGCACCGAGCTGCAAGAGCTGTTGCCGGAAGACGGCAAGGCGTACGGTTTCGACAACATCGGCGAAGCGCTCGACATTTCCCCCGTGCAACTGCAGCGCTATATGGAAGCCGCCGGCCGTGCGCTCGACGACGCGATCGCGCAGGGCCCGGCCGTCGAAAGCAAAACAGAATCGTTCACCTTCGCCACCGGGCGCAACGAACAGTTCCTCGGCAAGTCGTGGACCAAGCGCCAAGACGGCGCGGTCGTCGTCTTCTACGACGGCAACTATCCGGCGTTCAAAGTGCACGAACTTCGCGCCCGCGCCGCGGGGCGCTACCGCATTCGCATCGTCGCCGCGGCCCACAACTCGCCGAAGGCGATCACCTACGGCGTCTATCTCGGGCCCGACTCATTCAACAAATCGTCGACGCTCTACGGCTACTTCGACGCGCTCCCCGGCGACCTGCAAACGCAGGAGTTCGTCGGCTATCTCGGTCGGGGCGACACCATTCGGCTCTTCGCCCCCGGCCTCAACAACAACTATAACGACGTCAACGGCAAGGCCGACACCTTCGCAGGGCCGGGCCTGGCGCTCGCCCGCATCGAAATCGAAGGGCCGCTCGCGGAAGAATATCCCGGTCGCGGCCACAAGCTCCGCTTCGGCGATCTCACGCCGATCGACATCGGCAACGAACGGCATCGCAAAGAGAGTTGGTACAAGCCGAACTATCAGGTGCAGTCGGAGAATCCTGCCGCCGACATTGCTCGCTTGCTACCGCCGTTCGTCGAAGCGGCGTTTCGCCGACCGGTGACCGACGCGGACGTTGCCCCCTATTTAAAGCTCGCGGAAGCGGAACTCGCCGCCGGCGCGAAGTTCCCCCAAGCGATTCGCACCGCGCAGATTGCCGTGCTCTGTGCCCCCGACTTTTTGTACCTGATCGAACCGCCGGGCCGGCTGAACGACTATGCCCTCGCCGCGCGGCTTTCGTACCTGCTGTGGAGCTCCTGCCCCGATGCCGAGTTGCTGGCCGTCGCGAAGCGCGGCGAGCTCGCGCAGCCGAAGGTCCTGCGGGCGCAAACCGAGCGAATGCTTGCCGATGGAAAGGCGCAACGTTTCACGAAGAACTTCGTCGGGCAATGGCTCAACCTGCGCGAGATCGATTTCACGACGCCTGACAAACAACTCTATCCCGAGTACGACGAACCGCTCAAGTTTGCGATGGTGCAGGAGACGGAACGTTTCTTTGACGAGGTGCTGACGAAGAATCTGAGTCTGCTGAATTTCATCGACTCCGATTGGACGTTCGCCAACGAACGTTTGGCGCGGCACTATGGTCTCGACGGCGTGGAAGGTTCGCAGCTGCGCCGCGTGTCGCTGAAGCCCGATCAACATCGCGGCGGCGTCTTGACGCACGCGGCCGTGCTGAAGGTTTCGGCCAACGGCACGACGACGTCCCCCGTTGTGCGCGGCGCGTACGTACTACAGCGCATTCTCGGCACCGAACCTCCTCCGCCGCCGCCGGGCGTTCCCGGCGTGGAGCCCGACATTCGGGGCGCGGTCACCTTGCGCGAGCAGTTGGCCAAGCATCGTTCGCAAGAGTCGTGTAACGCCTGCCATAAGCTGATCGACCCGGCCGGATTTGCGCTCGAGAATTACGACGTGATGGGAGGGTGGCGCGCGAACTACCGCTCGCTCAATAAAGACTTCAAGAGCCCGCCGCGCGAACTGACCGGCGGCAAATATGTGTCGTGGAAGATCGGCCCGGCCGTCGATGCGACGGGCCAAACCGTCGACGGCGTATCCTTCCAGAATTGGAACGACTACAAACAATGGATCTTGGCGAAGCGCGACGTGCCGACGTACGCACTGGCCGAGAAGCTCGCGACCTACGCCTCCGGGCGAGGCATGGGCTTTGCCGATCGCAAGGAACTTCGCGCGCTCGTCGCCCACGCGGCCCGCGCCGATTATGGATTCCGTGAATTGCTGCACGCCGTGATTCAGAGTTCGCTGTTTTTGAATAAGTAGAGACCTGCCGTATGGCCGCCTTTCTTTCGAAGAAACATGTTTCCCGACGGGCCTTTTTGCGCGGCACCGGCGCAGTGCTCGCATTGCCCTGGCTCGACGCCATGCTGCCGGCCGTCGCCACGCGCGCACAGGCCGCGGCCGCGACGACGCCGCCGAAGCGTTTCGTCGCCGTGAACTACGGGCTCGGCTTTCACGGCCCGAACTTGTTTCCCAAAACGCCCGGCGGCGATTACGAAGCGACGCCCTACCTGAAAGCCCTGGCCGACAACAAGCAGAAGTTCTCGGTGATCTCCGGCCTTTCACATCCCGAGCAGAACGGCGCGAACGGACACACGGGCGAGCTCACGATTCTCACCACCGCCAAGCATCCCGGCCTGCCGGGCTTCAAGAACTCGATCTCGTTCGATCAGTACTTGGTCGAGAAGCTGGTGCCCGACGTTCGCTTTCCGTATCTGACGTTGAGCGTCGGCGGCAACGATTCCATTTCGTGGTCGTCCAACGGCGTGAACTTGCCGGCCGAGCAATCGCCGGAGAAGTTGTTTAAGCAGTTGTTCGTGACGGGCACGCCCGGCGAAGTGTCGAACCAGATGTCGGAGCTCAAGCGCGGGCGGAGTATTCTCGATACGGTGAACGAGCGCGCTCGCGCGTTGCATAAACAACTCGGCCCGCGCGATCAGGAGAAGTTCGATCAATATCTGACGAGCGTGCGCGAACTCGAAGCGCGCTTGCAGGCTTCCGAAGGTTGGGCCCGGCGGCCGAAGCCGAAGGTCGACCAAGAGCCGCCGAAAGACGTCGCCGATCGGCTGGATATCGTGGCGAAGTCGCGCTTGATGAACGAGATGGTGGCGCTCGCGCTACAAACCGATTCGACGCGGATCATCACGCTCAAAGCGTCGGCGACGAACGACGTGCCGAAGATCGAAGGAGTCGACACGGGCTGGCACGACCTGAGCCACCACGGTCAGGACGAGGAGAAGATCGAAGAGCTCGCGAAGATCGAGACGGCGGAGTTCGCCGAGATCAATCGCCTGCTGACGTCGCTCGACGCCGTGAAGGAACCGGGCGGCTCGCTGCTCGACCACACGACGCTGCTCTTCACGAGCAACCTCGGCAACGCGAGCAACCACAGCTGGCGCGATCTGCCCGTGGTGCTGGCCGGCGGCGGCTTTAAGCACGGCACGCACGTCGCAGCCGGCGGAGCAGGGCTCGAGAACGCCCGCTTTGCGAACCTCTTCGTGCAGGTCGCCCAGCGCATGGGCGTGGAGACCGACACGTTCGGCTCGAGCAACGGCACGACGATCAAGGGATTGGCGTAGGACGTATTTCAGAAATCTACGTCGGGTGGCTGGGGCAGAACGAAGTGATGCCCCAGTTGAAGTCAGATCAGGCAGAGTGAGATCAGTATCTGGGGATTCGCCTGCGGCTCAGCCCCAGCCACGCGATGCGAACTTATTCGACCTTCCAGACGCGGGCCGCACCGTCGCGGCCGCCGGACGCCACGAGTGCGCCGCCGCTGCTGAACGCCACGGTATGAATCGCGTTGATGTGACCGAGGTACGTGGCGAGCAGATCGCCGGTTTGGGCATCCCACAGTTTGACGGCGCCGTCCATGCCGCCGGTGACGAGCTTGGTGCCGTCGGGCGAGTAAGACACGGCCCAAACATCGCCGCCGTGCGCCGGCCAAGACTTGACGAGCGAGCCCGCGGCGGTGTCCCAGATGCGAACCGTTTTGTCCCAACCGACCGACGCTAGGCGACGGCCTTCGGGATGGAACGAAAGTCCGAACACGGGGCCCGCGTGGCCGTCGAGCAGCAGCTTCTGCGTGAGTGTCTTGGCGTTCCAAAGTCGCACGACCTTGTCGCTGCCCGAGGTCGCCAGCGTTTCATCGTCGGGCGACAGCGCGAGGGCATACACCGAGCCGGGCTGTTGCTGTTCGAGTTGGGGCTTCACGCCGTCTTCGACCTTCCACACGCGGAGCATGCCGCCGCGGTCGCCGGCGTACAGCGTTTTCTCATCGCGCGAGAAGACGAGGCTCCGGACGGCAAAGTCGTGCTTGAAAGTTTTGAAGGGGTCCGATTGGCCGACGTTCCAAAGTTTGACGAAGCCGTCGTCGCCGGCGGTCGCCAACCATTGGCCGCTCGGGGAGTATCGCGACGACCAGACCGTACCGCGATGGGCGGCGAGCGTCGCTTTCACACTTTGCTTCGGCACGTCCCAGAGGCGAACCGAACCGTCTTCTACGGCCATGGCCAGCGAATCGCCCGTCGGACTGAACGACACCGACCAGACGGGGCCCGACCCGCCGTTTAAGACGGCGACCGGTTCGGCGGACGAGACCAACGCCTCGGCCGAGGAGCCGCCGCGATTGAAGAACACGGCGCCTGCCAAGAGGCCGATGCTCAAGAACGCGGCGCTAATGCCCGCGGCGATCCAGCGGTTGCGGATCCGCTGCTTGCGTTGCTCGATCTCGCAGACCTGCGGAATCTCTTCCGACGAGGTCTTCATCAAAGCCCACTGGAACTCGAGCAACTCGGCGAGCTGCGCCGCGGTTTGAATCCGATCGTTCGGCTTCTTGGCGAGCAATTGGTCGATCGTGTCGGCCAGCCATTGCGGCGTCTGCGGATTGAGCTCGCGCAACGGACGCTGCTTCGCTTCCGCGATCTGTCGCAAGATGGCCAAGGCGGAGTTGCCCAAAAACGGCGGCTGCCCGGCGCACATTTCGTAGAGAATCGCGCCGAGGCTGAAGAGATCGGAACGCGGATCGGCTTCTTCGCCGAGCGCTTGTTCGGGCGCCATGTAGAGAGGCGTGCCGCTCACGAAGCCGGTCCGTGTGAGCTTCACGTCGTCTTCCACGCGAGCCAAGCCGAAGTCGGTGAGCTTCACACGCTGGGTCGGCGGCTCCAGCAGGATGTTGCCCGGCTTGATGTCGCGATGGATCAAACCCTGCGCATGCGCGGCGGCCAAGCCGTGTGCGGCCTGCATGCCGATGCGCACGATCTCGCGGAACGGCAACCGCTTCTCGCGCACGAGCCGCTGCTCAAGCGACTCGCCGGAGATGAGTTGCATGATCATAAACGGCAGGCCGGCACCGTCGGACTTTTCGACCTGATGCACGGCGACCACGTTCTCATGGGTGATCGACGCGGCGGCCCGAGCTTCGCGGCAAAAACGCTGCCGCGCCACATCGTCGCCGGCAAGTTCCGGATCGAGCACCTTGATGGCCACGTTGCGGCGCAGCTTCGAATCGAACGCCTCGAGGACCACGCCCATGCCGCCGCGGCCGATGACGCGCATAACGTCGAAGTGCGCAAGGCGACCGAGGTACGCATGGTCGACCGCCGGTTGGAGGAACGCCAGCGACACTTCGCGCGTGCGCGTGCCGACGGGAGGCGTCTTCACCGCGTCGGCCGGAGTATCGCCGCCGAGCCCCTGCAGTACGGGCCAATAAGCGGAAGTGGCCGGCGGCTGCACTTCGTTCAGGTGTTCGACGACCTGCGAGAGATTGGTCCCGCCGACGGCGATCTCTTCCACTTTCAATTGGCAGCACTGGCAACTATCCATGTGCCGAATGCATTCCTGCTGGCGATCGTCGGCCAGCGAGCCTTCGAGCAGTTGTTGCAGTTCTTCCGGCTTGGGGCAGGTGGAGGTGTCGTTCATGTTACGAATCTTCCTGTCGACGCATGGCTTCGACTTCGTCTTTCAGTCGGGCCAACACGCGACTCTTGGCGACGTAGATCGCACCGGGCGACAATTCGACTTCCTTTGCCGTTTCGGGCACGGAGCGCCCTTCGACGGCCGTCAGCCAGAACGCGCGCCAGGTCTTGGGTTGAAACTCGCTTTGAATGCGCTCCATCGCCATCGACGCCAGCCGGCGCTGGTATTCCATTTCCCACGTGTCGGCGCCGTCGGCGGAATCCGGATCGGGCTGCGAGTCGAGCAGACGGCTGGTCGTCGAATCGCCCGAGGCTTGCGGACGGATGCGGCGCGCCGACAGATGATTGAAAATCTTGTTGCGGGTGATCGTGAAGAGCCAGCCGCGAAACGTTCCCTGATTGCGATCGTAGTCGAGCCGCGCGATCGCCGACGAGATCGACCGCATGACGTCTTGCATCAAGTCGGCGGCGTCGGCGTCTTGCAAGCCGCGCTTCCGCGCGAAGCCGTAGACGACGGGACTGTAGAGCGTGACGAACTCCTGCCACGCGATATGGTTCGTCCCGTCGCGAAGCCGCACCAGCAGGCTGGCTCGGGTCAGCGGTGAGTCGTCGACCGGCATGAGGCAACTCGTACGAACGCTTGTGAATCGCGATGTGCGAAGCAGCGACCGACCCCGGCCGCGCCGTCCCCCATGATACGCGCTTGCCGGCCTGAGGACGATGCCCCGGGTGTACGGAACGGGATTTCGGGAAGCCTCGCATAGGACACTTTCTGGGCCGATTTCGCGGACAGTCCTTTCGGTTTTTGTCGAACTGTGGGAGCCGGCGGGTCGGGGAACTATTCCGCGGAGGCGGTGGGGCCGTCGGTCGAAGCCTTTGCGGCCACGGAAGCGTCGGCGATCCGGACGACGTCGTCCGCACGTAGGCCGTCGCCCGGATTCACAATCAACCGTTCGCCGCCGCGGATGCCTTGCAGCACGACGACGCGGCCGCCGAGATCGCGACCGAGTTGGATCTTGCGGAGCTCGACTTGGTTACGATCGTTCACAAGCGCCACGTGCGGCCCTTCGACGCGCATCTGCAGCGTGTTCGTCGGGATGGTCCATGAGGAATGGGCCGACGACGTGGCCAGCTTGACCTGTACAAAGCTGCCGGGCTGCAAGCTGCGATCGGCGTTCGGCAGCTCGATCTCGGCCAACATCGTGCGGCTTGCGGAGTTGATCGATTGCGCGATGCGCGTGACCTTGGCGGTCGTCGCTTTGCCGCCCGCTTCAGGCAACTCCACGACCACTTGCGCACCGGCGCGAGTTTGCACGGCGTACGCCTGCGGTACGTTCACTTGCACGCGCACCTTACTCATGTCTTCGAGCGTAAAGAGCGATTCCTTGCCGGCCGTGATCAGCATGCCGACTTCCGCCGTGCGGCCGGTGATGGTGCCGGCGAATGGAGCGACGATCTGCTTGAAGCGTTGCAACTCCTTCACGCGTTCGGCCCCGGCTTCGCGGCTGCGAGCCGTGGCTTCGCGGGCTTCGATCACCGCGCTCTTCGTCGACAAGCTAGTCTGCCGACGGGAAACATCGGCATCGGCTGCGGCGAGATCCGCCGAGCGAGCTTCCACTTGCCGTCGGAAGGTGTCGTACTCTTCTTGCGAAATGGCTTGCGTGGCGAGCAGGCTTTCACGCCGCGCCAAATGGCTTATGGCCAGATTCGTTTCGGCGCGCACGCGTTCGCGTTGCGCTTCGGAGACTTTGAGTTCCGCCTCGGCTTCGACACGTTCGGCCCGGGCTTGCACGACGGCGGCCGCGGCTTCGGCGGCGGCGGATTGCGCTTCGAGCAGCTCTTGATCAAGTTCGGGGGTTTCGAGCTCGGCGAGGAGCTCGCCGGCCTGCACTTCCGAACCGAGTTCTTTGTGCCAAGCGACTAAGTACCCGCTCGCTCGGGCATGCAGCTCCGTGGTTTGCCATGGGCGGACGGTTGCCGGCAGTTCGACTTCGCCGTCGGTGACCGGTGTCGGGCTCGCGACGCGCACCATCGTGGCCGCGCTCGCGGTCGGTTCGGCGGCCACGATCGCCGCAGCAGGCTGCAACTTCTTCCAAGCGAAGCCGAAGCCGACGGCCACGACTAGCGCCGAAACGAGCGCCGCGCGAAGGCCGAACGGTCGACGCGGCGTGCTCGGACGTGGCAGCGAAGGAATTTTGGCGGAGCTCTCGCGGACTAACGCGCCGTAGTTGGCGAGTTCGCCGAGCGGATCGTGGTGTCCAACGGTTTCACGGTGGAGCGACGTCGGCGAGATGACGATGGAAGACATGATGACCTACTCCCGGCAAAGGAAAACAGCGGACTCAGCAGGTAATACCGGTGCCGGCGACAGGTCTTACAACAAAACAAAAGGCACCCCTCGCCCTAAGGAGAGGGGTGCCTTAGCCGTGTCACCCGGCTGATTGTGCAGAAGTCCGATTAGGCATGGATTTCGACCGGTGTCGGCCGATCTTTGCGGCGGAGCATGCTATAGACCACCGGCACGAAGAGGAGCGTCGTCACGGTCGCCAGGAGTAACCCGCCGATCACGGCGCGGCCGAGCGGCGCGTTTTGCTCGCCCCCTTCGCCGAGGCCGAGCGACATCGGCAGCATGCCGATGATCATCGCCGCGGCGGTCATGATCACGGGACGGAGCCGCGTGCGCCCGGCTTCGAGCGCCGACTCATACGCCGACTTTCCTTCGTCGCGTTGCTCGTTGGCGAACGTCACCAGCAAGATACTATTGGCCGTGGCGACGCCGATCGACATGATCGCACCCATTAAGGCCGGCACGCTGAACGTCGTTTTCCAAAGGTAGAGCGACCAGACGATGCCCACCAAGGCGCCGGGCAGCGCGGTGATGATGATGAACGGGTCGAGCCAGCTTTGGAAATTGACGACCATCAGCAGATACACCAACACGGCGGCGAAGAGAATGCCGAGCCCGAGGCGGAAGAAGGCCGACTCCATACTTTCGACTTGGCCGCGCATGGTGATGGTGTTACCCGGCTTCAGCCGTGCGCGATATTCGTCGAGTATGTGATGGATCTCGCCGGCGACGCTGCCGAGATCGCGCGATTGCACGTTGGCGTAGACGTCGTACGTCGGCTGCACATTCGTATGGTTGGCCACTTCCGAAGTCACGCTCCGGCTCACTTCCGCCACATTGGCCAGCAGTTGCACGTCGCCCGATAGTTGCGACCGGAGCGGCAAACGATTGATCGCGTCGACGCTGTCGAAACGGTGCGTCGGCGTGCGCGTTTCGACGAGGTACGAAATCCCCATCTTCGGATCGACCCAATAATTGGGCTGTACCTGACCGCTGCCTGAGAGCGAAACCAGCACGCTATTGGCGACGTCCTGTTGCGTGAAGCCGAGTTCTCGGGCACGCGTCTGGTCGACGTCGATATGCAAAGCCGGCACGTTCACCACTTGATGGAGATGCACGTCTTCCACGCCGCGAATCGTCTTAATGCGCCCGGCGATTTCGTTGGCGAGAGCGTAGTTTTCTTGGCGATCCAAGCCGGCGACTTGAATATCAATCGGCGCCGGGAGGCCGAAGTTGAGGATCTGGCTCACGATATCCGGCGGTTGGAAGAAGAACGTGAGTTGCGGGAAACGCTTCGGCAGCTCTTCGCGGAGCTTGGCCATATACTCCGGCGTGCCGTGCGTCCGGTGGTGCGCGAGGGCGACGAGGATCTCGCCGTCGGCCATGCCCGTGGTGGCGCTATCGCCGAAGGCCATGGCGTACGTGCGGTTCGGCAGGCCGATGTTGTCGAGCACCATCTCCACTTCGTTCTTCGGAATGACTTCGCGAATCACATTCTCCACCTCCGTGAAGTAGCGCTCGGTTTGTTCGATACGCGTGCCGGCCGGAGCTCGGACGTGCAAGCGGAATTGGCCCGTGTCGACGGTCGGAAAGAAATCGCGCCCGACAAACGGCATGAGTAGCAGGCCGCTCGCGACGACGACGCCGAACACCAAGAACACGGTGCGGCGGTGATTGAGGTTCCATTCCAACCAACCGACGTACCGGCTGCGAAACCACTCAAACGTCTGTTCAAATCCGGCGTGAATCCGCCCGAAGAACCCGCCGCTCGGGCCGTGCCCATGCTTGAGCTCGGCAGGGAGCAGGTAATCGACCATGGTCGGCACAATGGTTCGCGACAGCAGGTACGAAGCGAGCATCGCGAATGCCACGGCCAAGGCCAACGGCGTAAACAAGTACTTCGGCGCACCGTCCAGGAACAACACGGACACGAACACGATGCTGATCGTGAGAGTCGACACGAACGTCGGGCCGGCGATCTGCATGGCTCCGTCGAGAATGGCTTGGCGTAGCGGCTTGCCGAGACCGACGTTGCGGTGGATGTTCTCAATCTCCACCGTGGCGTCGTCGACCAAGATACCGACGGCCAACGCCAGTCCGCCGAGCGTCATCACGTTGAGCGAATGCCCCAGCAAATAGAGCATGGCAATCGACGACAGAATCGCGAGCGGAATGCTCACGGCCACGATCAACGTGCTCCGCCAGCTGCCGAGAAACAGCAGGATCATGGCCGCGGTGAGCAAGCCTGCGATGATGCTTTCGACGATCACGCCGTGCACGGCCGCGGTGACGAAGAGCGACTGATCGAACAGCAGGTCGATCTGCAAATCTTTCGGCGCCGAAGCTTTGATCTCGGGCATCATCGCCTTGACGCGGCCGACGATGTCGAGCGTCGAGGCGTTGCCGTTCTTGAGCAAGGTAACGAGCGCCCCGCGGCTGCCGTTGCGGCGAACGACCGTCGTTTGGGCCTGGCTACCGTCGCGCACTTGGGCGACGTCGCGCATGTAGATCGTCGCGCCGTCGATCACTTTGATCGGAATCTCGTTGAAGCTCGCGGGCGTCAGCGGCGTGTTGTTGAGCGTTACCGGGTATTCGTGCGTGTCGATCCGAGCCACGCCGGTCGGCGATGCCAAGTTGTAGGCGTTCACGGCATCGGCCACTTCCTTCGGCGAGATGCCCTTGGCCTGCAAGAGCTGCGGATCGATGTCGACCATCACTTGCCGCTCACGGCCGCCGTACGGAGTGGGCATCGTCAGGCCTTGCACGGTCGAAAGCTGCGTACGGAGAACGTAGAGCCCGTAGTCGTACACTTGCTCTTCCGACATCGTCTCACTGCTGAGGCCGATCTGTAGAATCGGCACGCTGGAAGCATTGAAGCGGAGAATGATCGGCGGCTGTACCCCCGCCGGCATGAGGGCCCGAATGGCTTGGCTCGCAGACGTTACTTGCGACAAGGCCGTACCGATGTCGACTCCCTGATGGAAGTAGATCTTGATAACCGCCACGCCGTTGAGCGTTTGCGACTCGACCCGTTTGATCTCGTTGACGTTCGACGTGTAAGCGTATTCGCTGTACGTCGTGATCCGTCGCTCCAGTTCGCTGGAGTCCATCCCCTTATAGGTCCAGATCACGTTGATGACCGGAATTTCAATTTCGGGGAAAATGTCGGTCCGCATCTGGCTGATCGACGTCGCGCCGAGCACGACGATCAGGAGCGCCATGACGACGAACGTATAAGGGCGCTGGAGAGCGAGTTTGACGATCCACATGGCCGGGCTCCGGAAAGTGATACATTGCTCACTGACGAATACCGGCTGCCCCGGCAAACCTTACACAGGCCGGGCAAAATGGCGACAACTGTCCCTCTTCTCCGCTTAATAGCCAGGGAGCAAGAAATCGCTGTAAGGTCCGCCCGTCGGGCCGGTATTCCCCGTTGTGAGCGGCAACAAAAAGCCGCCCTAACAACTCCAACGCAGATCTCCACAAGACGCAGTCTCCTTATCAAGGAATCGAATCATGTCGCAAAAACTTCAAGGGAAAGTCGCGGTCGTCACGGGTGCCTCCAAGGGAATCGGCGCGGTGATCGCGCTGCAGCTCGCCGCCGAAGGGGCGGCCGTCGTGGTGAACTACAGCTCCAGCAAGGAAGGAGCCGATCGCGTCGTCTCCGAAATCGTCGGCAACGGCGGCAAGGCGGTCGCCGTCAAAGCGAACGTCGCCAACCAAGCGGAAGTGAAGAGCATGTTCGCCGAAACCAAGAAGGCGTTCGGTCGGGTCGACGTACTCGTCAACAACGCCGGCATCTATGAATTCGCGCCACTCGATGCCATCAACGACGAGCACTTCCACAAGCAGTTCAACCTCAACGTGCTCGGATTGCTCTACGCCACACAAGAAGCGGCGAAGCTTTTTGGCGCCGAGGGGGGCAGCGTCATTAACATTAGCTCGGTCGTGGCGACCGGCCGATTCCCGAACGGTTCCGTTTACAGCGGCACGAAAGCGGCGGTCGAAGCGATCACGCGTTCGCTGGCAGCGGAACTCGGGCCGCGCAAGATTCGCGTCAACAGCGTGAACCCCGGCATGGTCGAGACCGAAGGAACGCACAGCGCGGGCATTACCGAAAGCGAAATGCGCAAGCAGGTCGAAGCCCAAACGCCGCTCGGCCGAATCGGCAAGCCGAAGGATATCGCTCCGGCGGTCGTCTTCTTGGCTTCCGACGACGCGTCTTGGATCACCGGCGAAACGCTCTACATCTCCGGCGGTATGCGTTAAGCAACGGCGCACCGTTAACGTAGCTTGAAGCTCGGCGTCGACCGTGGAAACGGCGCCGAGCTTTGTTGTTGCGCGGTGCTTATTCCGGCAGTTCGTTCATCGTGTAGAACGCATCGCCGTGCAGCAGGGCGTCGCCGTCTTCCGCCGTGATGTTGCTCAGCGAGATCTTGCAGACCTGCTCCTTCTTGAGCGGCGAGGTCGTCAGCCGCACGCTCATCCGATCGCTCGACCACGCGACGTCGCGCACTTCGACTGCTTCCAGATTGATGCGCGGCGAGCCGTAGGTTTCCCAGTGATGGTAGCCGTATTGCTCCAGCACGAACTTCGGCGCGTGCTCGGCATCCGCTTGCTTGGCGGCCGCAACCGGCTTCGTGAAGCGCAATTCAAAGCCGTCGCGCAGCAGATGCACGTCGTGAATCTCCAGCGGAGTTCGGCCCGTAAACTCCAGCCGGGCCAGGCCGTCGCCGAGGCCGCCTCCGCCCCAACCGCGATTGACGCGCGCGAAGTAGAGCTTGCCGTCGGGCCCGAACGTGAGTCGGTTCACGGCTCCCAAGCCGCGACGAAACAGGAAGCACGCCCCCTGATACTTGCCGTTCACTTTTTCGAGCGCCACGCGAGCGATCAGCCCCTTGGTCATCTCGCCGACGAAGATCTGCCCGGCAAACGGCCCGAACTTGCCGGCCGAGGTATCGCATTGAATGTCGGTCGACGACTGGCAAAGTTCGTCGTACGGAAACCAAACGGCCGGCAGCTTCCGCTTCGGCTCCTTCCCCGCGCTTTGGCCGGGAATCGTCGCAGCCCATGGCAAACTCATCGGCACGCCCAGGTAGTCGCCCGGCTCGACGTGAAACAGCGGACAGGCCGGCACCCAGTTGCCTTGATTATCCGTGACGAAGATATCGCCGGACGCATTGCGGCCGATGCCGTTGGGGCTGCGCAGCCCGACGGCCACGGTTTCTTGCTTCCCCTCGGGCGTCACGCGCAGCACGCAGCCGCGGTACGGCACCTTCGACGATTGGCCCCCTTGGCCGAACGAAAGATTGAGCGCGACGTAAAGATTGCCTGCCGCGTCGGCCGGCAAGCCGTACGCATATTCGTGGTAGTTGCCGGTGATGCCCCAGTCGTTGGTCACGCATTCGTAGCGATCGGCCTTGTCGTCGCCGTCGGTGTCGACGAGCCGCGTCACTTCGCCTCGATTGACGACCAAGACTTTGTTCCCCGCGACGCCGAGCCCGAGCGGCTCGTGCAGCCCTTCGGCAAAGCGTTGAAATTCGATCTTCGCCGGGTCGTCGCTGCCGGCATTGCGCACGAGGTAGACGTAGCCGCGCCGCGTCGCCACGGCTAAGCGTCCGTCGTCGAGCATGGCCATGCCGGTTCCTTCGATCACGTCGCCCGGAGGCGAAGCAATTTCGACGGCCCGATAATATTGGTCTTCAGCGGCCGAGGAAACGAGCGCCGCGCGGCGGCGGAACTCCGTCTCAAGGGGCGAAGCGGTCGGAAAGTCGGCGTCGAGCTTGGCGTACAGTTCCGCTTCCCACGCCGCGCCGAAATCGGGCTGAAAGAAAAACCGCGTATTCGGCACCGAATGCCGCACTTCCAGCATCAGCACGTTTTCGCCGGCATTGAGCGGCAGCACCACCGATTCTTCACCGGCGTCGAACTTGTCTTTGCTGCCGGCGTAGAGCACCTGCTTGCCGTTGAGCGTGACGATGAAATGGGCGTCGGCGCCGACAAACACCCGGCGTCGCTCGGGCGCCGTGGTCGTTATGGTGCGGCGCAAGTAGATCGTGGGACTCTTGGCCAGTTGCTTCGGATCGATCTCGCTCGTTTCAAACGTGTTCCAGCGCCCGTCGGCGTAGGCCGGCAGTTCGCGCCATGTGCCGCGCCCGCCACCGTATAGTTGGTACTGCGCATCAAGCTTCGGGTTCTCATCCGGACCCTGCACCTTGCGCAAGAGCGGCTCAAACGGCGCGGCCTGATACCAAACGCCGAACACCGGAAAGCCGGCGGCTTTCTGCGCCGCGTCGTACGTGGCGGCGCGCGTGTTCTGCTTGACGTAGGTCAGCGCAGGCTCGGCGGCCGAGGCACTTGCGGAATACGAAGCTCCGCAGGCGAACAATAGGCCGACGACGAGCGAATATCGATAGATTTGCGTGAACGTTTTCATTGCTACTTCTTCTCCGACTTTTCGGCGCGGGCCGGTAGCTTGTACTGCACGACGACGGAACGTTGCATCTTCGCGGCAAACTTCTCCAACACCAACTCCGGCACATCGCCGGCCCCCAACACGCCTTTCGCCTCTTCCGAAGCTTCCGCCGAAATATCGCCGACGAACTTGCCGTCGCTCAACTGCAAGCGGAGCGCCGGCAACTCATCATCGGCACGCAACGTAAATCTTCGTTCAAATCCGTCAGGCAAAGGCGCGAGTCGCTCCTCGACGTGCAGGAATTTGCCCGGCACAACTTCCACGGCATAGCTGAAGCCTGCGTCCTTGGCGTCGGCCCAGGCGGCGGAGAACTTCAACGACGGCAAGAAGGCGGGGTCGGCCCCTTCTGCCGCGAACGAGCGGCTCTCCGTCGGAGCGCGCCAGATCATTTTTCCGAGCGGCTTCAAAGCATTGTCGACCGGCGTACCCCGGCCGTTGTCGAACCAGCCGCCGATCTCGGCGAAGTCTCCCGTCCAAGCCGCGGTGAGCACGCAGCGCTCGCTATCGAAGGCGAAGTGCGTTCCTGCCGGCGTGCCGAGAGCGATGCCGCGTAGGCCGGCAACCTCGGGCATGAAGCCGCGCACGATCAGCGGCCGATCTTTCGGCATAAAGTGCGGGTTCTCGCCGCCGGGCACCACCGCATTCGCCGGCGGTGCGAGGCTCGGCAGTTCCATCTTGGAACCTTGCGAGAGGTAGGCCCACAAGGCGTTGATCTGCCGCTCGGGATCCCCTTCGAGGAACTGCGGTGCGGCGCTCTTGCCGCCGAAGAACACGCTCGGCATCCGCGTGCCGGGCGTAAATCGCTGTGGGTCCATGAGCCAAGCGTGGAACCACTCTTCGCGTACGCGTTCGGCGACCTTCGCCAGGTCGGGCCCGCGCACGCCGATGCTGGGGATTCCTCGAATATCGTGGCAGCTCACGCAGTTGAGGCCCGTGCGACCGATGAGTTGCCGGCCGATTTCGATATCTTCGTCCGACACGGGAACTTCCGCAGTCGCCTCGGCCGCAGGGCTAGCTGCCGCGCTCACTCCGTCTTGCGCCGCTAAGCTCGTGCCGAGCCCCTTCACGTTCTCTTCCCCGAAGATCGGCATTCGCAGCGCCATCCAAGGCCGGGCGCGCGTCTTGCCGTCGATGACGCTTTGCATCGCTTTCACGTTGAGCTTCTCGCCGATGCCGGCCAAGTTGGGCGGGGCGAGGTCGTGCAACGTTTGATCCGTGCCTAACTGAACAAAGGAAAGAATGCGCTTGGCAAATGCGCCTTCGGCCGCGCCGCTGCTGTGGCAATTCGTGCAACCGCTCCGTTGCAGCTCGCGCTGTGCCGCATAGATCGGCGCCTTGGCCGGCTTGGCCTGGGGTGATAGCGCGAGCGCGCCACGGATTGCTTTCTGTTGCTCGGGGGTAAACGAATACGAGGCGGCCGGTGCTTGCGGCTTCTCGGCGACGCAGCCCTGTTCCATACGCTCGGCGCTGATGCCTGCCAGCGACGGCGGCGGGGTGAGCTTCGTTTGTCGTTTGTCGAAGTCGTGGCAATTCAAACAGCCGCGCGTTTCGACGACGCGCGAGCCGAGCACGCGCCATCGTTCGTCTTCCGACATCTTCTCGAACTTGCCGCGGACGTTATCGCCGGCGAAGATCGTATTCCAACGCTCTTCGAGAACGCCGCCGGCAGGAGCCTTCGGCGTGGGCAACGCTTCGGCCGCGTGTTGATCGGCCAAGTAGGCGGCGATGTCGCGCAGCAGCTTTGGTTGCTCTTTTTTGAGTTGGAAATCGGGCATCCGGCTCGAAGGGTGATAAGCCCTCGGCTCCGCGATCCGCTTTTCGAGCACGGCCGCGGTCGTCTTATCGCCGAGGTTGGTGAGCGGTCGCAGGTCGGGGAATTTGGCGATGTCTTCTCCGGGCAGCGTATGACACGCGACGCAGCCGACCGCGGCCATCGACTTTCGCACGGCCACGGCGTCGGGCACCACTATATTTTTGTTCGGCTCCGTCGCCCCAGCTTGCTGGGGAGAGGGCGGGGGTGAGGGGCTCTTTTTCGGGTCCTTCAGCGAAGCCAGGTACTTCGTCGCCGCGTAGAGATCGGCTTGTTCCGCCGGCGAATCGCCGAACAGGTCGGGCATGGTCGCTAAGCGTCGCACGGCCTTCGGGTTCGCGAGCCAGCGATGCATCCACGCTTCGGAGATGCGATCGCCGATGCCCGGCAACAGCGCGGCCCTCGGCACCGGCGCAGTCCCCGATAGGCTCGACAGCGCGCCGATCTCATGACACGCGGCACAGCGATGTTCCGACACCAGCCGGCGTCCTTCTTCCCAAGATGTCGTCGGCAGCGCCGTTTCCGGCTTCCCGGCGACCGGTTTCGCGCGGCTCAACACGGCCGACGGCACTGCGAACTCCGCTTCCCCTTCACGCTGCCAGAACAAGCGTAGTTCGGCCGGCGCGTCGGCATCGGTCCGCTCGAACGTCGCCGTCAGCGGGACCTGTCCGTACTTCAACGTGACCGGCGTACCCGCGACGATGGTCTCGCCATCGCCGACGACGCCGTCGAACGCGACCTGATCGCCGAACGCGAGCTTCAGCTTGCCGTGCAAGTCGGCGCGGAACAAATACTTGCCGGGGCGTTGTACGAAGACTCGGCCGGTGAAGGTCGTTTGAAACGGGCCGGGAGCGATCGTCGGATGGGGTGATTCGCCGGCGGCGAGCGACAGCGACAAACGTTGCGGCATCGGATCGACGACCGACTTGACCGCCGAGCCTTTCGTATCCAACGGGCTATGCACGGCCGTGAGCCCCGGCAGGCCGACGTCGTCTTCATCTTCTTCGTCGTCGGCGGCCTCGAGCGGAGCTGCGAGCAGCAAGCAGAGAACGGTCGGCAACCAAAACCAGAAGGGCCAACGACGAAACAGCAGCGGCATGCGCATGGCGATGATCTTCGCAAGCGTGTGGGGCGGGGGAGGGCGGCGAGCGGAAAAGGCTTCGCCGCGCGGGTGGGACTGACGCATGACAGGATAACCGACCGATGTGCCGAACGGGACTGTAAAACGTCGTAAACCGCCTGACATCCGGCCCTCGCGAATCCCCCCGAACGTTTGCGGCCGCGCCGCGCCGCAAGCTACATTGGATTCTGGCGACACGACACATCAGGCGGCGGCGATGGCTTCGGCACGGCTCTTTATTTTCGACGCAGATCCCGCCGCCCTCGGGAGCTATGAACGAGCGCTGGCCAATTTGGAACCGACCGAAGTGGTGGTCGAGTCCGACCTTGCCAAGGCGCGGAAGCTGGCCGAGGAGGAGCCGTTCGACGGCTTGATCATCGCCGTCGATTCGGCCGGCGGCTCGGAGCTGGCCCTCGTCACGGCGGCACGTTCCCAAGACGCCGACCTGCCGGCGGTGATTGTCTGCCGCAAGCCGACGACCGACAACGCGCTAGCGGCGCTGCAGCTCGGGCACGTCGACTTTCTCACGCCGCCGCTGGACGACGACAAACTCGCGGCCGCCGTCGACAAGATGCTCAGCGAGCGTCGCACCGAGGCGGAGAACGCGCTCTTGCGACGTCGCGCCGAACGGCCGCATGTCTTCGACGACATGATCGGCACCTGCCCGGCCATGCGTAAGGTGTTCGACGTCATCTCGCAAGTCGCCGACTCCGGCGTCGATTGCCTGATCCACGGCGAGACCGGCACCGGCAAAGAGCTCGTGGCCCGGAGCATCCACACGCGCAGCCGTCGGGCCGGCAAGCAATTTGTGCCGGTCGATTGCGGCGCCATTCCGGACAACTTGTTGGAAAGCGAATTCTTCGGACACGAGAAGGGAGCCTTCACCGGCGCAGAGCGGCGCGAGATCGGCCTGTTGGAATTTGCCGACGGCGGTACGTTTTTCCTCGATGAAATCGGTGAACTACCGGTCCTGCTCCAAGCCAAGCTGCTGCGCACGTTGCAAGAGCGGCGCATTCGCCGAGTCGGCGGCCGCGCGGAGATTCCGGTCGATGTGCGCATTGTGGCCGCCACGGCTCGCAAGCTGGAAGAGATGGTCGACGACGGTCGCTTCCGTCGCGATCTTTACTACCGCATCAACGTCGTGCGCATCGACTTGCCGCCGCTGCGTGAACGAGGCGACGATCTCGGACTATTGGCCGAACGCTTCGCCGCGAAGTACAGCCGGGAGATGGGGCGCACGATCCACGGCATTTCGCCCGAGGCTTATCAGGTGATGGCGCACTACGCCTGGCCCGGCAACGTGCGCGAGTTGCAAAACGTGATGCGGCGGGCCATTGCCCTTTCGACCGACACGTTGATCGGCCCGGAGGACTTGCCGGAGTCGCTCGTCGCCGAGGCGGGGAGAGCGACAACCGCGGCGGCGCTCAGCGACACCATGCTGACCTCGACGGGCGAAGAAGGTTATTTCGCGTTGCGCGACGCCCACCTCGCGAAGTTTGAGCGGCAGTACTTGAGCGACCTGCTCACACGGAACCACGGCGACGTGAAGGCCGCGGCCCAAGAAGCCCGCCTCCCCCGCGGCACGCTCTACCGGCTGCTGAAGAACAACGACCTCGACGGCGGCAAGTTCCGTTAGTCGTCGCCCAACAGGTTGTTTCTCAAGCCATGTCGCGGAGCGACGAAGATCGGCGGTTGCGGATTATTTGATCCTCGGGCCGTCGGCGCGGACGACATCATCGGTACGGGACCCGTTTCGCGAACTGGATTCGGCGCGAACTGAGACGCGCCGGGCGGTGTGGCGACGGTCCAATTCTGTCCGGCATAGTCCGACGGTCCGGTGATGGGAGCAAAGCCGCCGCCGGCGGGCGGATTAAATCGGGGGCCCATCGTCGTCGGAGCGGGCACGGTCGAATAGCTGCCGGACGGCATGGAAGACGAACCGTCTTGTACGAATCCTTCCATTTGCGTTACGCCGATTTGACCATTGGAGGCCGTTTGCGGTGCAAGCGCGACTTCGATCGTTATCGAACCTTCAAATGGAATGAAGACGGGAGCAGCGCCTTCACGCTTCAGCGTCGATGTCAGTGTGAACGAGATCGAACCGTTGGGACCGACTCCGGCATCGAGTTGGGCCTTGATCGACTGTTGGATTTTAGTTTTGAGCTTTGTCGCGGCGGCGTCTGTAAAGAGGTCGAGGGTCGCCGCAGCGTCGAACACGGCGACGTCGGTTCCGGCGACGGTCGTGACAGAGATCGTGGTGTCGGCAAGCCGCGCCGCGCCGGTGGTTAGCGCCAGATCGAACTTTTCGGTGGTTCCGCCGGTCCTTAGCGACGACGGAATATTGAAGATCAAAGGATGAAGGGCAGTCGGGCTCTGGAGTGTGACGTTGAATATTCTGTCGTTGTCGTTGTCTTCAAATTGGGCTTTGAGGCGTATCACTTGCGGCACCATTTGCCCGTTGCCGTAAATCTGCCCGCTACGAACCGCGGGAATCAGCAGATGTCCGCTCACGCCGTAGGGCGTAGCGACGTGCGCATCGATGTAGCCGTCGTAGTTTTCGATTTCGGCCTCTTGTAGCTTTTTGTCTCGAATCACCGGTAGTCCTGCGGGGAGCGCCACTTCCATGATCTGTCGGCTGAGCAGCTTGAACGGAATTTCCTGGTTGCCTGCGATGAGCCGACAGGTGGCGACGCTAAAGTTGTCGCCGGAAAAGAACATTCGCGTCGGTCGCGACCGATCGTAGCCCGGGGCTCCGTACCAGCCGACAAGTTCCGGCGCCAGTTCACGCGTCCCGGCGCTGAAGATTTCGAAGCCGCCGTGCGTGTTTTCGATCGGTACTTGGCATTCGAGCGTTTGCAGCGCCAATTTGCGGTCGATCTGATGCACGCGCTTCATGAGCCGATCGACTTCGCCGTCGCGATACAAATGCGAACATTGGACGCATTGCGTGGCGCAATTCTCCATCTGTTTCACGACTCGGCTGTAATGAATCGTATCATGGACGCTTGAGGAAGTATGGGCGGCGCAGTTCAGTCGGAACCAATTGCTCCGTGTGTGAAAAGTGACGTGCGGCACGAACGACGGCATTAATACGACCGCCGTGCACTCGCGCTGGCCCGGCTCGATTTCCTTCGCGCATTCCAAGTGCTTGTCCGTCGGTCCGCCGATTACCAGGTCCCGGAAGAAGACGGTGACGTTGCTTTCGACCGGCGGAGTTTGGAAGCGCGGATAAAATTTCCAGCCGAACGTATCGTCGCCGTGGCCGAATCCGACGACCGTACGATTGAGGTCGAACGTGGCGCGATCACGCTGCAACCTTCGCATCGTCTGCAGGGCCGCCGAGACGCCGATGCGACGTTGCGAGAACGCCAAGGCCACGGCCATCTGCATCTGACGATAGACCGAACTGACGTCGGCGATGTTCTGTTCCGTATTCACCGGGTCGATATGGAACACATGGATCGGCCAGCGGACGCGCACGTACTGCGCGAAGGCGTCGCGGGCTTCCTGGCATGGATCGGGGCCGAAGTACGGCAGCCAGTCGGCAATTACAGGACGATTCGGTTGATTGCCGAACGTCTCCTTCATATCGAGAATCAGCCGCTCGTTGAGCAGCAGCGATTCGACGTAGATGCACCACGCCAGCGCTCCGGTGGAGCCGTGATGACGCACAAGCATGCCGACGCCGTTGAGAAACTCGTCGCGAGCGCGCGTCACGGCCGGCTGATTACGCTGACGGATCGCATTATACAACTCCTTGCGGCCGTCGGCGGCATAGTCCCACCAAGGACGCATTTCCTCGGTGCGGAGCAATTCGTACGCGGCGCCGAGTTCTTCACGCAATAGCGATTGCACGTCGGTAACATGAACGACTTCACGGTTCAACACGTCGGCCTGGAACGACTCGGAAGCCTCGAGCGCGATGTGGGCCAATTCGTGCAGGCCGTAGTTATCGATAAGATGCGACGGCGGAAAGGGGAGCGTCGCTTTGCGCGTCGTCGACGCAGCCATGCTGATGTTCGTCGTCAACGCCGCCGCCTTGGCCCGAATCATGTCCGGATGGATTGACATCTCAGGGATATACGGCGGCTTTACGGCGGCATCCGTCTCTGCGAACGCGCGAACTTGATACTTTTCGTCGGCCTTGAGCTCATTGCCTTTCATCTTGAGTCGCGAGTAACTCATTCGGTACGGATCGTCCTGTCCTTCCGATGGCGTCGCCACAGTGCGCGGAGCGTCAGGCATCGATTGCGCGCTCGAGAGCTGGCTATGAAACTTATCGGCGGAATCTACTCTCGCTCCGACTCCCATCGCCGATTCGACTAGGACCCAATACTCCCGAGAATAGTCCTCGATATTTCCTTCCGTTACAAGCTCTTCCGTCGGCGCCCCGTCACTTTGGAAAAAACGCAGCGCAGTATGTCTTTCCTTCGCCAGTGCTTCGAATTTCTTCGCGACTTCCGCTTGGGCTATCGGGTCAGAGAAAACGCGTTCTTGATTGCGGCGTCGGGCATTGATCTCGGCGAGGCGCACGTCGAAGCGTTCCGCTTCGACGAAGAGGTCTTTCAGTTCTTGCACCTGCTTCGGATCGTTGTTTAAGAACCGCGTCAGAGGCAACGATAGTTGATCGACGAGGTCGTTAATGACCAAGTCTCGAAACGCCATCGGCAAAAGTTCCGGACCCAAGTACGGCTCGGCCGTTACCGTGATCTCCGCGCCGTAGCCGTGCTTCGTGGCACTGCCGGGGAGCACCGACACCGGAATACGCACCAAGTTCATCGCGTAACCGGGCGCGTCCGACGTGTCATCTCCCTCGTTGATCCGGCGATGTTCGTGGAGATGATTGATGTAGCGCGCAAGTTGGTCAAGGACCTCGGTTTGTTCCAATTCAATGCCGGTCGTTGTGCCGAACGTCACATTGGAAGTACTAAGACCAAAAGGATTCGTGGCATTTCCGAGCGGATTTTGAGTGATCGATCCTCCCGTGTTCGACGCCCCGGTTGAGATCGTCGTACCCGTCGTGCTGGTTGGAGTGTTGTTGATCGTAATCTCGGGAGCCGGTACTCCATTGTCTCCCCCGAGTTGGGCGTTCTTCATCGACAGCGCGAACGCCAAGAACGATTGATCTTGGACGAGTTGGGCGCCGTTGATTCGATTGAAATCGAATTTCGTCAGTTCCCTGACGAGTTCCTGTTCAAACTCTTGCCGGTGCGCCGTGAGACGCGCTTCGCCCCAAACGTCCGGCGTCTTCGGCACGACGGTTCCAAAGACGTCGATTTGGTGTTCGAGCCAGTCGATGTTGCGAGCCAGCTCTTCCATGCACGTGTCTTCGCCGGTCTTCGGCTTGCGGCCGACGTCTTCCTGGAAGAACGGCAGTAAGCGAAACGGGCGATTGTGGCTTGGATCGGCCGCCAAAAGGGGCCCCACTCCGGGGCCGGCAAACAAGCTCGCTATCAGCAACCAGCTCACTTGGGGAGCCATTCGTCGCAACGTCTTGCAGATGGTCTTCATAGATCCGCATCCGATTCGTAAACGCTTGTTTTTAAACGACTTCCGAACTAAACATTGCAACGGAATCGCACGCGTCTCGAAAATTGCTGAGAAACAGCGACTTGAAACGGCGGGAGCCCGCAACTACACCCTAGAGGGGTACATCGGAGTGTTTTGTGAGCGGAATTGACAAGCCAATCCGACGGACGCACAAATCGCTCAGCTTCGCCAAACTAGGATTCTTCGTTTCAAGCATCATCACGAGTCGAACATGAATACTTTGCGCAATCGCTACTGTCGACCGATCTGGATGCTCGCAGCGTTGATGGGGTTTGCGGCGACGACGGCCGGCGCCGAACCGTCGTTGCGCATCGTTTTCACCAAACTCAAAACGCCTGTTGGTAAGTTCTCCGGGCGAATAACGTTTTCCGTGCAACACCCGTTTGCCGAAGGCGATCTCAAGCTTCCCGCAGCAACCGGCGACTTGCCGCTGAACGTCACGCGCTTCGAAGTCGGCGGACAACCGCGGCCGCATGCCGTCGGCGACCTGACGGTCGCCGGAAAGAAGTGGAAGGTGCTGTCGATCACGGGCGATGCTTCGAAACCAACGGTCGACGTCGAAGCGGAATACGTGTTTCCCGACCTCAGCGCGGGCTTTGAAGAAAGCTACGTACTGGAACTGGACCGATCGCGGGTTGATCTTGCCGTCACGGCGACCAACGGCAGCGGCTTCGATTGGGCGGATGCTGCGACGACGATCATCCTGCAAGACAACACCGGGGACGCCCCGCGATTGGTTTATGAGGGCAAGGTCGGAAACAACGTCGCCAACAACGCCACATCGTTGCCTAAGAAAGTCGAACTGGCGGTCGCCGTGGAACCGAACGTGGCCTTCACGGAGTTGAAGGCCGGCGCCGCGACGACGAATGCGCGCATTGTAAGGTTAAGCAGTCGGGTCGGCAGCGGGGTCCGGGCGGTCGTGCCCGCCAACACGAAGATTACCGTGCGCGGAACGAAGCCCGACCTACTCTCGGAGGTTCAGTTGGCCGCCGCGCTAACGCTTTCCGGCCCCTGTTCCGATTGCTTGGGCCCATGCAACCATGGAACGGACGAGGCGTTTGTCACGGTCGGCACCGACCAAAAACTGACCGTCACGCCCGCCCTGGAATCGCTCGCAGCTTGGTTGCCGTTGGGAAAATTCGACGCCAACTTCCTCTATCTTCAGGCCCAGGCCGTCAAATTGAGCGTCGCCAATCAAGAGGCGGCCCATCGCACCATACGACCGTTTACGACGACGGCGAAAAAAGCCGTATTCGCGCCGGCAATTTTGGCTCCCGAGTCCAAGAACACGAAGTTCGAAAACGTTTGGTTGTTTGATTGCAACGTGCAGGGACAAACGCCGGAGAACCTCAAACCGGCTCTCGTGAGTCTGCGCGCGAACTTGAGCAAGGTGTTGGAGTTGGAGCGGGCCGACAAGCAGCAACTTTTGCCGCTGTTGACGAAGATCGCCCGGAGCGACTCGCGGGTGCGCGCTAAGTTGGAGTCGAAGGCGTTTCAAGGCGACGTGCTGGCGTACTTCGAGGACGTACGCAATCAATTGGATCAGTTGATCAAACCTGCAAGCGTGAGCGCGGAAGCGAAGCGGAAGACGAACAAGCTTCGCGCATCGTATGCCGCGCTGCGGCAACTCGAACTGAATGCGATGCCTCGCCCGGGCGAGAACCGGCCGTACCTTCGTCCCGTGGCGTTTGAATGTCGCGAAGACAAGCTTCGATCGGCGTTGGCCGCCGCGGTAATAGAGGAGCGGGAGGCGGATGCTCGTTTTACGGCCGCGGTTCTTCAGGACCAGCTATGCGCGGCCGACGATTGCCCGCCGCTGTGGAGCACATCGGAACAAAAGACGATGCCTTTCATCTCGCTTTCGTTCAAGGCCAAGCGCGGCTGGGAGATCACGCCTCCGCCCGGTTGGAATGCCCGCGACGAAGGCTCACAATGCGATTCGTTTGCCGGGGCGGCGATGCCGGCGTCGAAATTGCAAGCGGCCTTCATCGGCCCTGAAGGGGCCACTCTGTCGTGGAGCGTAGGTCCGAACAACAAGTTCCATAACGATCCGCTCGTCATGCCCGGCCGCCAGAATTTTCCGCAACCCGGCATTTATCAACTGAAACTAACCGATCTGCCGGGCCGACCCGGGGTGGAGCTTTATCCGACGTTGGAAATCGCTCCCGTTGCGCCGCGCACCGCGGCCTTGCTCACGCACAGTTCGATCCCGGTCGAATTCACGGAGAACGACCTCGAACACGTGCTTCTCGGCAGGTTCGTCACCAAAGTCGTCTACGTAGCGGACCCGGGCATTAGCGCGCCCGGCGGCAGAAGCATTCAGGTATTGTTGAACACGCAGTTCGATCGCGGTGAAGACCCCATCGCCGAGGCGGATCGTCGGGGGACGATCGTGGCGATCATTCGAATCGGTAACAAAGACCTCGAATCCCCGGCGGCGAACTAGCACCGAGGTCCGATTAATCGTCGCCTCACGGCCGGTTCGACGTGAAGACCGAACGGCAGAGGCGATGTCGCTGCGAGTTCTCGCAACTGTGTGACGCGCGCCTCAAACTTGTGACAACCGTGAAACGCCGTTAATTCTCGGCGTTTCACGATGTTTCGAGAGTTCTCTTGCGTACTCACGCGTTCTCGAACTCGCGAATCGGCGCGTAGTCGACGGCTCGACGAATTACGACGCCGAGAAAAATCCATGCGCGTAAAACGACGTATTTCACGTGGTTTTACGACGGTGCGTTCGAAATTCTGCGCCGTCGATTCGCTCTCGGCACGCAGCGTGCATTTAGTCCTTCCCATCAATATCAACAACACGTCGGCACCTCCTCCTGAGACGAGCCGACGCACTTTATGAAGGAGATTGCCATGAAGAAGATTGAAGCCGTCATTCGCCATTTCAAGCTCGAAGCCGTCAAGAACGCTCTGAGCGAAAAGGGAATCAAGGGCATGACCGTGACCGAAGTTCGTGGGTTCGGCCGGCAAAAAGGCCACACCGAAACCTACCGCGGTGCTGAATACGCCGTCGACTTCATCCCGAAGGTCAAGCTCGAAGTCGTGGTCCACAACGAAGACCTGCAAAAGGTCATCGACACGGTCGTCAACACGGCCCGCACGGGTCAAGTCGGCGACGGGAAGATCTTCGTGAGCGACCTGGCCAACGTCATCCGGATCCGCACCGGCGAACAAGCCGACTCGGCCATCTAGTTTGACGAGGCGCTAGGCGTCAGACGCCAGGCGCTAGTTAAAAAGGCAACGCATCGCACGCGTATGCCCTGAGAGCCCCGCGGGAGTCCATCTCCCCGGGGCTCTTTTTTTGCGCTCGTCGGATCCACGGCATCGCTAGGTCTCGGCGATCCACGCACGCGCCGGACTTTCCGGATCCACAAGCAACCGCACCGTATCGCCCGGGCTGAACCTCGAACGGTCGCCCGTCCCTTGCGAGATTCGGTGTTTCTCACCGGCGACCTCGTATCCCACGATGAGATACCAAACGTCTTCGGTATTCTGGGCGACGACGAGGACGCTCCCCTCCACGATCATTCCGTGCACGACAAGGTGATGGAGCAGCCAGAGCCGGCGCGCGAACACGGCGCCTATGACCAAGGAAAATAGCCCAAAGGTCGCCGCGAACCCGAGGCAGTCGGGGCGCGCTTCTTCGCCGACAAGAAAGCTCGCGACCAGTCCGCACGCGGCTCCCACACCGAACAGAGCCGTGAAAATCCCGAACGTTCGCCCTGGATGGTCACGTCGAAGCAGCGCGCGCAACGGCGGTCGATCGGACATCGGTCGTCCTCGTTCACAGTCGGCCGCCGCGCCGCTATACCGAGGCCATTTCACGCGGTCCGGCGGCCAAAAGCGCCGCGGAGGCGCCGTCGGCGTACTTGGCAAAATTCTTGCGGAACAGCTCCGCCAGATGGGCCGAGGTCTTGTCGTAGGCCGCGCCGTCGCTCCAAACCTTGCGCGGCATCAGCAGCGCTTCCGGCACGCCGGAGCAGCGCGTCGGCACTTGGAAGCCGAACCAGGGGTCGACCTCGGTCGGGGCCGTGGCCAGCTCGCCGGAGTGAATCGCGTTGATGATGGCCCGCGTGTATTCGAGCTTCATCCGCAGACCGGTACCGTAGGCTCCGCCCGACCAGCCGGTGTTTACGAGCCATGCCTCGGCGCCATGCTCGCGCATTTTGGCGGCAAGCATTTCGGCATACTTCGTCGGATGCCAAACCAAGAACGCCGCGCCGAAGCACGCCGAGAAAGTCGCTTGCGGCTCTTTCACGCCCACCTCGGTGCCGGCCACCTTCGCCGTATAGCCGCTGATGAAGTGATACATCGCCTGCTCGGGCGAAAGCTTGCTCACCGGCGGCAACACGCCGAACGCATCGCAAGTGAGCAGGATGATGTTCTTCGGATGCCCGCCCACGCAAGGAATCTTGGCGTTCGGAATAAATTCGATCGGGTACGAGCAGCGCGTATTCTCGGTGATCGAAATGTTTGAGTAGTCGACGCGGCGCGTCCGCTCGTCGTGGACGACGTTTTCCAAGACCGAGCCGAAGCGGATGGCGTTGAAGATTTCCGGCTCCTTCTCGGCGGAAAGGTTCACGCACTTCGCGTAGCAACCCCCTTCGATATTGAACACACCTTCGTTGCTCCAGCAGTGCTCGTCGTCGCCGATCAGCGCCCGTTGCGGGTCGGCCGAAAGGGTCGTCTTGCCGGTGCCGGAGAGGCCGAAGAAGAGCGAAACGTCGCCGTCGGGCCCTTCGTTGGCCGAGCAGTGCATCGAGAGCACTCCTTGCTTCGGCATCAGGTAGTTCATGATCGTGAACACCCCCTTTTTCATTTCGCCGGCATACTCGGTGCCGAGGATCACGAACTCCTTCATTTCGAAGCTGAGGTCGATCGTCGTGCGCGACGTCATTTGCTCCGTATGCAAGTTCGCGGGGAACTCGCCGGCGTTGAAGATCACGTAGTCGGGCTCGCCGAAGTTTTCGAGCTCGTCGCGGGTCGGGCGGATCAACATGTTGTGCATGAAGAGCGCATGGTACGGCCGGGCGCAGATGATGCGCACCTTGAGCCGATAGCGCGGGTCCCAGCCTGCGAAACCGTCGATCACGTAAATCTGCGAACGGAAGTTAAGGAAGTCGATCGCGCGCTGGCGATTGACGATGAACGAGTGCTCGGCGAGCGGAATATTGACTTCGCCCCACCACACATCATTGCTCGACGCCTGATGCTGCACGACGCGCTTGTCTTTCGGGCTGCGGCCGGTCTTCGACCCGCTGCGCGAGAGCAAGGCTCCGGCCGATGAGATGGCGCCATGGTCGCTCTTGATCGCCTCTTCATAGAGCCGAGCCGGTGGCGTGTTACGGAGATACTCTTTGTGGTAGATGCCGTAGCGGCTCAAGTCGGGAAGTCCGGCCATGATGGTTCAGCTAGCCTCGATAAAGTCAGTTCTGTTTCAATAACGTCGACAAGTCGGCCATGGGGCGAGCGATGGCGACGGTCGGAAGGGGGGCGATTCTCTTACGGTTTCTTGGCGTCCGGTTTCTTTTCAACGGGCTTAGGCTCCGCCGGCTTCTTGTCGGCAGGCTTGTTGTCCGTTTGCGATTTCGCGGCCGGCTTTGCGGACTCCGCCGGTTTCTTTTCTGCCGGCTTCGCAGCAGGCTTATCCGTAGGTTTTGCAGCCGGCTTGGTTTCCGCAGGCTTCGCCGCTTCAGCCGGTTTCGCAGCCTCGACCGGCACGGCGGCCACGAACGGCTTCATATCCGTCGGTCCGTTGAGCTTCACCCCTTTCGACGCTTCCGGCCGTGCGACGGCGAGCAACTCTTCGCGCCCGGGCAACGTCCAAACGCGCAGCGAAGGAATCTTGCCCGTCGAGTCGTACGCGCTTCCCGCGGCCAAGCGCTTGCCGTCGGCGGAAAGATTCACGGCCCATACGGTGGTCGTGAAGCCGTCGAGCGCGGCGGTTTCCGTTTTCGTCGTCGGGTCGATCAAGCGCACCGTGCGATCGTACCCGCCGGCGGCGATCAGCTTGCCGTCGGTCGTGGCGGCGAGCGAGGTGACCCAATTGCGTTGCGAAGGAAGCTCGGCCGTTTGTTTGGCCGAGGCCGTATCCCAAAGCTTGATTGCGCGATCTTCACCGCCGGAGACAAATGTCTTGTCAGGCACGACCCACGCCAGCGCGAGAGCCGCTTCGGTGTGACCTTCGAGCTTGGCCTTGGGCGCGGCTTTCGCAACGTCCCAAAGCAGAATGGTTTTGTCGTCGCTCGCGGTCACCAAAGTCTTGCCGTCGGTCGAAAAGAGCAGGGCATTCACCGCAGCCGTGTGCCCCGTAAACTTCTGCTTCTCCTCCGGCTTCGCGCTGGAGACGTCCCACAGCCGGACAACGCCGTCTTCCGAAGCCGCGGCCAGCAGACCTGAGCCCGGCACGAAGGCCAGCGCCTTGATCCAATGCGTGGCGGCTTCCCAACTGCCGCGCTCTTTACCGTCGGCCGTGTTCCAAAGTTTGATCGTGCCGTCGTACGCGCCGGTGGCCAGCGTTTTGCCGTCGGCCGAAAATGCGACGGCCCAGACGCACGTATCATGGCCGGCGCAGCGTTGCTTGAGCTTGCCGTCGGCCGGGTTCCAGAGCAGCACGTCGCCCGACCGATAGAGCAGGCTTTCGCCGCCGACCGTGGCCAGAAGCGCGCCGTCGGGCGAGAAGGCCGCGCCGGTCACCCAGCGATTGTGCTCATTGACGGCGTCGGCCGGTTGGGCCGTCGCGGCAGGGGCGGCGGGTTTCTCCGCGGCGCTTGCCGCGGCCGGCGAGGAAAGAGAGTGCATCGCAGCGTACAGAGCCGCGAGAGTGCAAAACGCGTGGCGGCGAAACCGAGGGACGCGGAGCAAGGTCGACATACCGTTCTCCGTGTAGTGGGCTGCTAGATAGCCTGCGAGATGGGTGCGCCGCTTGACGAAACGCCGCGGCGCTGTTCGATTGATTGGCACGATTATACCGCCGCCGCGACGCCTCGCGAGTCCGTAACCGGCCGCTCCGGCGAGACCGATTCGGGTTGTTACTCGGATTGTCTCACTGGCGCGCCGCGACGCACGGAAGTCGTGCGGTTTGCGGACATGCGGTCCCGTAAATTTTCCGTATTTTTCTCCCTCGTTTCGCTTTGCAGGAGCACGTTCGATGTCTGGTCCGATCATTCGTTCCGGCCCGAGTCCGCAATTTAGTCAAAACTGGGACGGCATTTTCGGCGGCGGCAAGGGTGCCGCGAAGAAGAGTGCCAAGAAGCCGGCTGCGCAAGCGAAAGCCGCCGCGCCGAAGAGCACCAAGAAAAAGGCCGCCAAAAAGAAAAGTGCGAAGAAGAAGTAAGCGGTGCAGTAGCTCTCTCGCCGGCAGCCCGGCAAGCCGCGGGCGCCGGCGAAATTAACTATGAAGATCTACACCAAAACCGGCGACGACGGCGACACCGGCCTCTTCGGCGGCCCGCGCGTTCGTAAAGATCATCCGCGCATCGAAGCCTACGGCACAGTCGACGAACTGAACGCGGTGCTTGGTCTGGTGCGCACGCAGAGCTTGCCGACCGACGTCGACGGCCTGCTCGAGCGCGTACAGAACGAACTCTTCGATCTCGGCGCCGAGCTCGCCACGCCCGAGCCGACAAAGTTCGGCATGGTCGCGATCGGGGAAGTACAGTCGTCGCGTTTGGAAGCGGCCATCGATCGGTTTGAATCCGAACTCGAACCGCTCAAGCAATTCATACTGCCGGGCGGAACGCCGGCCGCCGCTTATCTGCACTTGGCGCGCACCGTTTGCCGACGCGCCGAGCGGATGCTCGTGTCGCTCGATCATAGCGAAGAAATCTCGCCCGGCACGATCATCTATCTCAATCGCCTAAGCGACCTGCTCTTCGTCGCCGCCCGACTCGTCAACCACCGCGCGGGCACGCCCGACGTGCCCTGGAAGAAGAGCTAGCGGGCTCGGGTCGAGAATTCGTTTGCCCATCTCCGATTGCCTTCGTGGGCGGCACGCCATGCCGCGCTCCCGCGCCGTCACAAGCGACCTGCCGTGAGCCGTCGGTTTTTTCGACGGCGATCATCTACTTGGCCGGCAACGTCTTAAGCCGTACGCCGGTCGCCTGAGCCCCGCTCCGGGCACATGACTTGCAACACAGTCGCACTCCGCATCGGGCCGCCGGCGGCACAATCGCCCCCTTGCCCGACGCGCACAAATCACGTTTCGTATTCTGGCTCCGCCTGCCAGAAGGACGCCCTTTGGCTGGGGCGAACGGTTCGCCGTTCGCTCCAGCCGGGGTGTTTTCTTATTCCCAGGCTGCGCGAGCCCGCAACCGTCTGCTCGCCGAGTGCGATTGCCGAAGTACCCCCTGCGGGCAACAATGGTCGATTCGTCGAGTGGTTCGACGACTCTTCTAATAGTTGCGGTAACGATTAGGGCTTCGCGTGCATCGGCTTCTGGAACCGGCGATCGAACGGGCACATTCCGCGGGCGCCCCTGCGCCCAACGTGCCGCTGCCGCTCCTGGTGACGGGCATCGCCGGCGTCGCGGGCTATAACGCCTTCCACTATTTCCGCGAGCGTTACCCGGGCCAGGTTATCGGCATTCGGCAACGCGACAACTTTCGCCTCACGGGCGACGGCGTGGTCGCGTGCGACGCGGAAGATCCCGAACGCCTGACCGAACTCTTCGCCGAACATCGCTTCCGCGCGGTGTTGGATTGCGCCGGCAATTGTGCCCTCAAAGCTTGCGAACTCGATCCCGATTTGGCGTGGCGCATCAACGTGGAAGGGGTGCGGAACCTGCTTAGCGCCATCCGCTCGCAAGGCCCGCAAGACGAACCGATCCGGCTGGTACATCTGTCGATCGACCTCGTCTTCTCCGACAACCGTCACGGCCGGCATGTCGAAACCGATCCGACCGATCCGGTCACCGCGTACGGCCGCACGATGGTCGCCGCCGAGAAGTTGCTGCTCGCAGAGATGCCCGAGGCCTGCACTCTCCGCATCTCGCTGCCGATGGGGGTCAGCTTCAACGGCCACGCCGGCGCGATCGATTGGATTCAATCGCGCTTCGCCAAAGGCCGCAAGGCGACGCTCTACTTCGACGAGTTCCGCACGCCGACTTACACCGATTGCTTGAACGAACTTTGCGAAACGGTCCTCTCGTACGACCGGCTGCAGGAGCCGCTCAGCGGATTGTTCCACGCCGGAGCGCCCTCGGCACTGTCGCTATTCGAAATCGCGCAGGTCATCAACCGCGTCGGCGGTTACGATCCGCACCTGCTGATGGGCTGCCCGCGGCTGCATGCCGGACCGATTCCGCCGCGCGCCGGCAATGTGGCGATGGACTCTTCGAAGCTGGTCCGTGCGCTCGGTTACGATCCGTTCGACCCGTGGCCGCTGGATGCCGCGCACGTGCCGCAAGATCGGCTGTGGCATTACCGCCGCGACGATTTCGCCGGCTCGCCGGAACTGCTGGCCGAAGTGCTCTACGAAAATCCGCGACGCCGCGGTAAACGCTAAACGCCGCACCTCAAAACCGCATAAGGCGGCTGCACTTAGGTGCGGCGTTAATTCCCGCACGGCAAGTTGGCAATGCCGGATGCGAGCACTCTATAATGATGTTCGACTGAATCGCCTGCGGTTTGCTCTCGCGTGTTTTCTCGCTTCCGTGGTTTCGTGGAAGGGAGTTTGTGATGAGTAAGTCGATGCATTTGGGCCCGCGAACGTTTGTTTCGCAAGACAGCCATGCTCATGGGTCTCACTGGGTACACAGTTTCGATCGCGCCGAGCGCCATCGACTGGTGGAAGAAGATCGCTCGGCCCGCAGTCACGTGGCCGTCGTGCTGGGCACGGCGATGTTGTTCGGCCTGGTCATGCTGGTCGTCGCGGTGGTGAAGTTCGTCTGACGCCGGCCGTCAGCACGTGGAAACGCTCGAGGCCGTGCATCCCTAGCGAAATGCACGGCCCCGGCGGATTATCATTCACAGAATTCACAAGACTCGCTTAGTCTTCGAGCTTGATGAAGGCCACGGCATCGTTGGGGTTCATCGGAATGATGAGCTGATGCTGCTTCGAGTCGTAGCCCATCGAGGCGGCGCTCGGGATGCCGGCGGCGATGATTTCCGCCTTCTGGCCGGGCCGAATGCGCGACACGCTGCCGAACTTCACGCTGCTCACGTACTTCGTACCGTCTTTCATGACGACGATCCCGTCGTTGCCCCCTTCCACGGCGTGCTCCGTCTTGAGCAATTTGCCGTCGACGTCGAACGTCAGCACTTCGTTGTTTCCTACATTGACGACGACGACGTTCCCCTCTTGGTCGATCGCCACGCCGTTGGGCAACATCAGCGGCTTGCCGGCCACGACGGTCGAGACTTCACCGCTCGGCGTGATCTTATAGAGGCATTCCGGCGGCCGGGTGTTCGACACGAACATCGTGCCGTCTTTCGTCACGGCGATGCCGTTGAGAAACGTCGCCCCTTCGACCGGAAACGCGCGGCCCGGCCTGCCGGTGGCAAGGTCGAACGTCCGCACGTGGTCCATGTCGGCCGTGTAGAGCACGCCGTTTTGAATGGCGCTGCCGAGCGGATGGTTGAGCGTCAGGCCGTCGCGCGTCGCGCCGATCCACTTCGCCGTATGCACCGAGCCGTCGGGATTCAGGAGCGACACGTAGCCGTCATTCTCTTGCATCGTTTGCGGCACGCCGGCGTTCATCACGACGATGAGATTGCGCGCCGGGTCATAAGTGCAGCTCTCGGCGAAACGGAAGCTGCCGAACACCTTGACGTTCGGCGTCATCGTAACGAACTCGCCCGCTTCGTTGACCGTGCCGAGCGGCTTGCCGGCGGCGAACTCCTTGGGCTTCGCATCCTTAGCGGGAGCCTGCGCCCGAGCGAAACTCGGCGCGAAGGCGGCGCCGCCGACCAACAACAGGCAAACGGGAACAAGAGCGGAGAACTTCATGGGTGTGATTCCTGAAAGTGACGATGGCGTGACCGGTCTCGCATCGAGTCGGCGGAGGGAAGCAAGCCACCGATATAACCGAAGAAGCCGTCGACGGAAAGCAATTTTTTGGCCACTCAGCCGGCACGCGAAGCGTAGCGGCCGACGCCGGAACGAAACGGCGGCCGGCCAAAAACTGCCTGGAACTCGGGTCGGCCGATCTGGGATAATGCGGCGTGATTCTCCGTCCGCAATCGTGCTGTGAGTTCCGAACCATGCCGAACCTTAACAATCGACGTAAGTCCCGCGCACTAAACCGGCGGAATGCGCACAAGTGGCCCCGCGGAGTGCGCGTCGGAGCGCTTACCAACAAGGCCGCGCACAACGCGCCGAGCGCAGTGCGCACGGCGCTACGCACGGTTCGAGCACTTACGTCGATTGCCGGGGGGGCGATAAGCGACATTTGCCGCCTGCGGGGCGAGGTGCGTGTGAAAGGCTTGCCGGAAGTGCGCAATCGTGCGCATTGCGGCGAATTCGGTGAGATAACACACCGGGCGCACGGCGCACTAAATGGTTGGTTCGGCGCAGCAAAATGCGTGAATCGCGCACGATACGCGCGAAAAAGCGAGCGGAGCCTCGCAGGAAAAGTTAGATTTGCCGAGATCGATTCCGGGGAACTCCTGGACCTTCCGTTGCCCAACCTTACGAAGCCGCATCGCATGAGACTCGCACGCACCTTTTTGATCTTCCTCGCCTTCCATTCTTCGGCCGCACTTTGCGCCGCGGAGCCGGTGAATATCGCCGGCATCTATCCCCGCTTGGCGATGTTCAACAACGAAGGAGAATGCGGCACCGGCGCGGTCGTTCCTTGGGCCGATCGACTCTGGGTGATCACCTACGGCCCGCACCTGCCGTTCGGCTCGTCGGACAAGCTCTACGAAATCACTTCCGACTTCCAACAGACGGTGCGCCCGGAGAGCGTCGGCGGCACGCCGGCGAATCGGATGATCCATCGCGAGTCGGAACAACTGATCATCGGGCCGTATCTGATCGACGCCCGGGGCGGCGTGCGCGTGATTCCCTCGCCGCTGATGCCGGGCCGGCTCACCGGCAACGCGCGGCATCTCACCGATCCGGCGCACAAGGTTTACTACGCCACGATGGAGGAAGGTCTCTACGAGGTCGACCTGAAATCGCTCGCGGTGACGGGCCTGATCCGCGACGGTAACAAGCCGAAGCCACGACAGACCGACGAAGCGCATCCGGCTAAGATCGATTCGGAACTTCCCGGCTATCACGGCAAGGGGCTTTACTCCGGCCAAGGGCGCGTGGCGTATGCCAACAACGGCGAGCGCAGCGCCGCGGCGCTCGTCGACCCGACGACGCCGAGTGGAGCGCTGGCCGAGTGGCGAGGGTCGGGCGATTGGCAACTGGTGCGGCGCAACCAGTTCACCGAGATCACCGGCCCGGGCGGCATCTACGGCAACGAGCATCCCAAGACCGATCCCCTCTGGAGCCTCGGCTGGGACGCACGTTCGCTCCTGCTGATGTTGCTCGACGACGGCGAGTGGCACGTCTATCGCCTGCCGAAAGCCTCGCACACTTACGACGGCGCCCACGGCTGGAATACCGAGTGGCCGCGGATTCGCGACATCGGCGAAACCGATTTGCTCGCAACGATGCACGGCACTTTCTGGCGTTTCCCGCGCACGTTTTCGCAAGCCAATTCCGCAGGCATCGCCCCGCGTTCGACCTATCTCAAAGTGGTCGGCGACTTTTGTCGCTGGGGAGATCGCGTCGTATTGGGTTGCGACGACACCGCCAAGAGCGAGTTTCTCAACAAGCGCAAGCTCAAGGGAGAAATCGCCGGGCCGGGGCAATCGCAATCGAACCTGGCATTTTTAGAACCGGCGCAACTCGACCAATTCGGGCCGGCGCTCGGGCGCGGCGCGGTCTGGCTCAACGACGATGTGAAAGCCGGCGTGCCGAGCGACCCGTTCCTGTTTGCCGGCTACGAGCGCCGCGCGCTGCACTTGGCGCACGCCGGCACCGAGGCCGCGACGTTTACACTCGAAGTCGATCGACGCGGGGACGGAAGATGGGAAGCATTACGAGCAGTCGACGTTGCCGGCGGCGGCAATGCTTGGATCGAGTTCCCGCCGGCAGATGTCGGAGCGTGGTTGCGCATCAAGACCGATCGCGACTGCTCGCAAGCCACCGCGATGTTTCATTTCAGCAATGCCGACCTGCGCGGCACGGAGCCGGCGAAGATTTATGCCGGGCTCGCCCAGCCGAGCGATAAGCAGATCGTCGGCGGTTTGCTCCGGGCACGTGGCGAGAACCTGCGGACGTTGCTGCTGGCGGCCGAAGATTCGTCGGGCGACGTCGGGCCGTACGAACTCGACGCCGATCTAAAACTTCGACGCATCGACGACTCGGCGGCGATGTCGTTTATGCAGAAGAACGTCGCCATTCCGCGCGACGTGATTTCGATCGACGAAGCTTCCGTGCTGTTCGTCGACGAACAAGGGAAGCGTTGGCGGTTGCCCAAGGGAGATCCGGCGTTCGACCGGTCCGGCGCGTTGGGCGTCGAGCGCGTCTGCCGCGAGGTCTGCACCGAGCGCGATCTGCTCAATGTGCATGGCACGTTCTACGAACTGCCGGCCGAGAACGCCGGCGGCATCGCCAAGGTGCGGCCGATCGCCACCCATAATCATCGCATTCATGACTACGCCTCCTATCGCGGCTTACTCGTGTTAAGCGGAGTGACGAACTTGGACGGGGCCGATAACCCGCGCATCATCCGCTCCGACGACAATCGCGCCGCCGTTTGGGTCGGCAGCGTCGACGAGCTCTGGCAATTCGGCAAGCCGCGCGGCGTCGGCGGCCCGTGGAAGAACAAGGCCGTGCAGGCCGGCAAGCCAAGCGACCCGTACTTGATGACTGGTTACGATCGCAAGCGATTGACGCTCGCACACGATGCCGCGGGCCCGATCGATTTCCGTTTAGAAGCCGACTTTACCGGCATCGGTTCGTGGTCGGCCGTGGCCACCCTCACCGTGAAGCCTGGCGAAAAGTTCGAACATCATTTCTCCGAAATGTTCGCCGCGTATTGGGTGCGCTTGGTCCCCGCCGGCGACTGTACTGCGACTGCAAAGTTTGTGTACGAATAATGCGCCTATGAAGACTTTCATCACCACGTTTGTTGTTTGCTGGACCATTACGTCGACCGTGCCTGCAACTCTGCAGGGGGCCGAGCCGGAGTTTGCGCTGGTCAAGGCCGAAGAATGCCGGCCGCGCGCCGGCTTGTCGAACTTCTTCAAGAAGGCAACGCAGAAAGGCGCCGAGGTGCGGATCGGTTATCTCGGCGGTTCGATTACAGCGCAGCAAGGGTGGCGTGTGAAGACGCTCGCCCATTTTCAAAAGGCCTACCCCGACGCCAAGTTCACCGAAATCAATGCGGCGATCGGCGGCACGGGCTCCGACCTCGGCGTTTGCCGGTTGCAGCAGGACGTGCTCGCGCAGAAACCGGATCTGTTGTTCGTGGAGTTCGCGGTGAACGACGGCGGCGCGGCCCCGACGCAGATCATTCGTTGCATGGAGGGGATCGTACGGCAAACGTGGCGGGCTCTGCCGGAGTGCGACATTTGCTTCGTGTATACGCTTACCGAAGCGCTCTCGCCGCCGATGCTCGAAGGTAAGTTTCAACGCTCGGCCAGCGCCATGGAAAGCGTGGCCGATCATTACGGCATTCCGACGATTCACATGGGAATGGAAGTCGCGAAGCTCGCCAAGGCCGGGCAGCTGCTCTGGAAAGCGCCGCTGCCGAAAGACAAAGCATCGCAGAATGCCGCCGCCGTTCCGCTCGTATTCGCCGGCGACGGCGTGCATCCCTACACGGAAACCGGCCATGAGCTTTATCTGCAAGCGATCGTACGTTCGCTCGAGCCGATCGCCGAAGCCTCGGGCGAGCCCGGCGCGCACAAACTCTCGGCCCCGCTCGACCCGGAGAACTACGAACAAGCGAAGCTGGTGCCGATTACCGGCGCGGCCAAGCTCTCGGCCGGCTTCGCCAAGGCCGACGACAAGCAACAGCCGTTTGCCAAGAACTTTGCGAAACGGTTGCCCGACCTGCAGGCCGCGACTAAGCCGGGGGAAACGATTCGGTTTAAGTTTAAGGGAGTGCGATGCGCGCTGTATCACGTGGTCGGGCCGGACAGCGGGCAAGTGACCATCACGCTCGACGGCGTGAAGACCGTTCGCTCCTGCTTCGATCCGTACTGCATGTATCACCGACTCAATACGCTTGTGATCGGCGATCGTCTGCCCAATACGGTGCACGAAGTAACGATCGAAATCCATCCGGAGATGCCGAACAAAGCGGCGACGCTCGCCAAGATCGGCAACAAGATGGACAAGCCGGAGCGCTTCGAGGGAACGGCCCTTTATCCCGGCGCGCTGTTGCTCGTGGGGGAGATCGTAAAGTGACGCCCCTCTTCCCGTTCGACAACACGTACGCGCGGTGCCTGGAAGGGTTCTATGTGCCTTGCGAGCCGACGAAGGTTTCGCAGCCGGTCATGCTCCGGTTCAATGACGGCTTGGCCGACGAACTCGGCCTCGATCTCGCGTCGCCGGAAGCCGAGCGGTTGGCCGAGATTTTTTCGGGCAATGAAGAGCCGGCCGGAGCTCAGCCGATTGCGCAAGCGTACGCCGGTCACCAGTTCGGCGGCTTTGTACCGCAGCTCGGCGACGGGCGTGCTCTGCTCTTAGGCGAAGTGATCGACCGCCAAGGGAATCGCCGCGACATCGCGTTTAAAGGTTCCGGCCCTACGCCTTTCTCGCGCGGCGGCGACGGCAAGGCGGCGGTCGGGCCGGTGCTGCGCGAGTATCTGATCGGCGAAGCCATGCATGCTCTCGGCATTCCCACGACACGCGCGCTGGCGGCGGTGAGCACGGGTGAGCCGGTGCGCCGCGAGCGCTCGCTGCCGGGCGCCGTACTCACGCGCGTCGGCGCGAGCCATGTGCGTGTCGGGACGTTCCAATACTTTGCGGCCCGCGGCGACACGGAGAAGTTGCGCACGTTGGCGGACTACGTCCTCACGCGTCATTATCCGTCGCTCCAGGATCGGCCCGATCGTTATCTGGCGCTGCTCGAAAGCACGGCCCAACGACAAGCGGCGCTGCTGGCCCAATGGATGGCGGTCGGCTTTATTCACGGCGTGATGAATACCGACAACATGGCAGTGTCGGGCGAGACGATCGACTACGGCCCTTGCGCGTTTATGGAAGCCTACAACTCGGCGGCCGTGTTCAGCTCCATCGACGCTCAAGGGCGCTACGCCTACGGCAACCAGCCGATGATCGCGCGCTGGAACCTGGCGCGACTCGCCGAAACCTTGCTGCCGCTCATCGATGCCGAGTCGTCGGATCGGGCCGTTGCGCAAGCGATGGAGGTTCTTAACGCGTTTTCCGACGTTTACGAAGGCCGACGACTCGAGCGATTCGGCGCGAAGCTCGGGCTGACGACCGTCGCCGCAGGGGACGCCGACTTGGTCGACGATTGGCTCGCCCTGCTGGAGCAGAACTCCGTGGACTTCACCTTGGCTTGGCGGCGGCTTGCCGATGCGGCCGCAGGCGACGCGACGGCGCTCGAAGCGATGTTTCGCGACGGCGCGGCGCTGCAATCATGGCTCACTCGTTGGCAGAATCGTGTCGACCAGGAAGGCTCAACAGCGGCGGCCTGCGCCGCGGCGATGCGCGCGTCGAACCCGCTCTATATTCCTCGCAATCATCTCGTCGAAGAGGCCTTGTCCGCAGCATCAGATCGCGGAGACCTTGAGCCGTTTGAACGGCTGCTCGACGCCGTGACGCGCCCCTTCGACGAGCGGCCCGAGCTCGGCAACTTCGCCGAACCCGCGCCCCTCACGTTTACCGCCCGTTACAAGACGTTCTGCGGTACGTAAGCCCGACACCGGCCGAACCGCGGTTCGCCTCGCACCTTTACGCAACTTCGGGCAGCACAAATCCTTCGCGGTATTCGCGCGTGAAGAGCCGGTTCGCTTCTTCGTCGTTCGAACGTTCGGTCTTGGGATCGATGACGAGTTCGCGACCCAGATAGAGCTTGGTCGCATCGAAGTCGACGTTATTCTCTTTCAGGTGCTCTTCGAAGCTCTCATACGTCTGCGTTACGTGCGGGCTGTCGGAGAACTCGCTCGGACGGGTTCCTTGCGGCACCGGCTTACCGAGTTTCCACGACACGTTTCCTAAATGGGCCAGCGCGCTCGAGAGGTGGCCGTCTTCGATGTCGAGATGCAAGTCTTTGTAGTTGCGGCTGCGGATCGCCTTCACGAAATTGGCAAAGTGCGCTTGGTACGCCCCGCCGCTCCACTTGCCGACCTCGTTGCCGTCGTTATCAAAGGCGACGCCGGAGTTGTAGTTGGGCCCGACGACATAGCCTTCGGTGCCGTGCCAAATGTTGCAAGCGCCCTTGAACGGGCCTCCCTTGAGGCCGAAGGTCACGGGTGTTTTGATCGGCAACCCGCGGACGTCGGAGATCAGCAGGGCGTCGTCCCAGAGAAACGCCGTCACTTGGCTATTGGCCACGTCGCCGTTGTCGACGTAACCGAGCCGGCCGCCGAGGCTCACGACGCGCTTCGGCAGCTCTTGCTTTTGCAGACCCCAGCGGGCCTTATCGAGCTCGTGCGGATTCTGATTGCCGAGGTCGCCGTTGCCGGTGACTTGCACCCAGTGCCAATCGTAATGAAGCCGCTTGCGCGTCGGCACGACCTTCGGCGCCGGGCCGCACCAGAGATCGAAGTCCAAGCCTTCGGGAATCGGCGCCGGCGTTTCGACCAAGCCGATGCTCGCGCGGTTGCGGTAGCAGATGGCTCGTGCGGCGGTGATCTTGCCGACTTTGCCGCTGTGAATGAAGTCGAGCGTTTCGCGCATACCGGTCATGCTGCGGCTTTGCACCCCCATCTGGCACATGCGGCCGAGCTTGCGAGCCCATTGCGTCATCACGCGCCCTTCGTGGACGTTGTGGCTGCACGGCTTCTCGACATACACGTCTTTGCCGGATTGCATCGCCCACACCGCCATCAGGGCGTGCCAGTGATTCGGCGTGGCGATCGACACGGCGTCGATGTCTTTCCGCTCAAGCAGTTTGCGGACGTCCTGCACATATTCGGGCTGGTGCGCCATGTTCTTAAATTTGCCGACCTGCTTTTGATACGCGTTCGGATCACAATCGCATACCGCAACGAGGTCGACGTCCGGATTCTTCAACCATTCGCCCAGATGCGAACCGCCTTGGCCGTTGACGCCGATCACGGCGACGCGGAGCTTGTCGTTCGGGCCGGGCGTGCGAGCCGGAGCCGCGTCTTCGGCAACGGAAACCTTGAGGCCGGAGCCGACGGCGAGCGCCGCAGCAGCGGCTTGGAGGGCATGTTCGACGAAATCGCGGCGATTGAGATGCATGGAAAAGGCTCCGGGCGCTAGGCGGCACAAGAGGGCGAGAGTGGATTCAGCGGGATCTTTATCCTAAGCGAAACGACAGTTGCCGGCACTACCCAAGACCGCAAAAAGATGAAGCTCCGGCGTTCTCGCCGGCGACATTTCGACCATGGGATGTCTGGATATTTCGTCGCGTTCTCCAGCCGACCTGTACCTCAGCAGATGCGGCCCATGATTTGCGACCAGTGTCATGAGAGACGGTTCGCATTCGCATACTCGCTTGTTCGCGGCGGCTTTATGGATCTGTACGACTTCGCAACGCTAGGATCTTGGCTCACGATCGGTTTCTGGTCGGCGGCGACGTTCGCCACGATTTACTATCTGGAATCCTTTCGCCGACACGTGAAGCGATCGACGACGACGGACGCGCCTCGCGGCTTTGCCGAAGATGCTTGGCCGGAAGCACTCGTGATCATGAGCTTGCGCGGCGGCGACATGTCGCTCTGCAAGACCCTCAACGGGCTGGCTTCACAAGACTACCCACGCTATCGGATTCGGCTCGTAATCGACAACCCTAGCGATGAAGTCGACGAGGTCGTAAAGAGTTGGCAACAAACGCACCCGAATGCGCCGCTGCAGGTGGAATATCTGGGACGAACGCTCCCGAATTGCACGTTGAAATGTAGTTCGGTGCATCAGGTCTTGCGCAGCACCGGTCCGGAAGTCGGCGTGATTGTATTGGTCGACGGCGATTCTGATCCGTACCCGCTTTGGCTGCACGATGCGGTCGCTCCGTTTGCCGATCCCCGGGTCGGCGGCGTCACCGGCAATCGCTGGTACTTTCCGCGCGCCGGGGGATTGGCGGCTTGGTGCCGCTTCGCATTCACGGCCTTTTCGCTCCCCGAGATGTGGCGGCGGCATTTCTCTTGGGGAGGAACTTTGGCGATCCGCCGCGAGATCGCTTGTTCGGACCAATTCTTAACGGCCTTTGCACGGACGCCGACGGAAGAGCAGACCTGCTTTGAAATATTGCCGACGCTCGGAAGATCGATGTACTTCGCGTCGCGACTCATCCAATGGAATTCCGAGTCGGCCGACTTCGCCGGAGCTGAAACGCACCTGTTTCGTCAACTTGCTTGGTCGCGCTTGTTCTATCCCTCTTGGGGATCGATCTTGTTCGGCACCGGCGCGATGGCGTGCGCGGTCGCATTGTCGCTATTGCTCGCCGCGGCGGCGATCGTCGCGGGCAAGCTGCTTTGGACGTTTCCGCTCGTAGCGGCGCTGGTGTTTGCCGGAAGCATCGTGGTGGCGCTTGAACGTTTGCATGAAACGTTGCGGCAGCATGTATTCTCGCGGCAGGGGCGCCTTCTACCGCACCTCACACCGCCGCGTGCGCTCGAACTCTTTGCAGGGCTCCTGTGCACGTTGGGCGTTTATCTGTTTGCGCTAGTAAGAGCGCAATTCGCGGCGGCGATCGTCTGGCGCGGGATCCGCTACCTCGTCATGGCCGGCGGCAAGATTCGAATGACCGGTTACCGCCCCTGGAAGCGGCCGATTGCGAAGCCGCAGGAAGAGGCGATCCCGGTGCGCCCTCTCTCCGTCGAATAGCGACATCCCCTGACGGATATGCCGGTTATACCGAGGCCGAACTCGTCGGCGATGCGATTCGGCTCGGCCGCTCGCTTAATAATGCTATGGATTGATGGTCTCGGATTGTTGCCGGATTTTCGTCCTGCACTCCTCAGTCACGCGACGTCATTATCGTCGTGCACCACGACTCGCTTTTCCGTCCGCTGATTCTGAGCGCGCATGTTCTTCGTACTCTTACTCGCGGCGACAGGGCTCCTCGTAACCAACACGACGCTAAACAAGCGCGTGTCGGCGGCGCTCGCACTGACGCTGGTGCTACTCGCTCCGTGTTGGATTTACACCGACATCGGCGCAATTCGCATCGACCTCCGGATGGGCGTCGCTCTCGTCTTCTTGGCAGGCTTGGCCCTGCATCCGAGCACGTCTTACCACCTACGGTTCACGGCGGCCGATTTCGTGATTGTAGCGCTGATTGCGGCGCAGATCACGTCGGAGTTTCTCACCAGCGCCACGGCGGTTTCCGTTATGCCCGACATCATTTTGCAATGGGGCGCGCCGTATCTCTTCGGCCGCATTGTTTGGCGATCGACGGAAGACCAAAGTCGGAACTTTTCCGCGATCGTCACCGTTTGCGTGGTGCTCAGCGTTTGGGCCGCGATCGAGTCGGTTACGCGGATGAATCCCGTCGGAAAACTCCTCGGGTTCGACGGTTCGATCCAAGCGATGAACGATATTCGCTGGGGATTGCGGCGTGCGGAAGGAAACTTGACGCATCCGATCTTTTTTGGTCTCCAACTCGCGATGCTGTTCCCTTTCGCCATGGCCGCGGCTCGTCAAAGCCGCGAAGGGCATGGCCCGGCATGGTGGCGCTATGCGCCTTGGATCGTCGGCGCAGGAACGTTTTTCACGATGTCGCGCGGTCCGCAGTTGGCAATTCTGCTGACACTGGCCGTCGCGTATGCCGTGCGGTTTCCCCGTTATCGGCGCGCGGTGCTTGTGCCGCTCGTCTGCGCAATCGGCCTCGTCGGGCTCAATATCAATCGGGCCGTCGAACTCTTGCAAGTGTGGTCGGGCGAAGATTCGTCGATGCTGCTGGTAATCAAAGGGGAACCGGTGCACTACACCGGCACGTCGCATCGCTTGCTGCAGTTGCGCGTGTACGAGGAAGCGGTCGCCAACGCCGGCTGGTTCGGCTACGGTTCGGTCGCCTTGGCCGCGACCGGCGTGAAGATTCCGTACATCGAAGAGCACCTGCGGCAGATGTTCTTTTCGATCGACAACCACTATTTGCAGTTCGTGCTGCAGACCGGCTATGTCGGCATTACGCTCTTCTTGCTCCTTTGCCTGACCAGCGCGTACACTGCCGCGACATCGGCCGTCGGCGGCACGGAAAATCGGGGCTACTTCGGCGCCTATTTCGCGGCCATGTTCGTGGCCGTGGCCGTCTTAGTCTTCACAGTCTGGCTCGCATCCGACTATCGCTTCGTGCTGCTGGTGATGTTCGGCATATCGGCGAGCCTGCCGCGACGACGTCCGGCCGAAACGAAACAACCGGCGCTCGTCCCCACCGTGCCGCTGCATCTTACGCCGGGCCATCCGTCGCTTTCGCTCACGCGGTAGCGACGTTTCGTGGCTAGGCTACTTTGTCGCGGCGGGCTTGCGCAAGCACGTCTCCACGAACTCGAAGAGCGCTTTCGTCGCCGGATCGTCCGGCGCGCCGAGGTTGGCGTTGATCTTCGTGTGATCCGTGTTCGCCGCGCCAAAAAGCGTCGTGGGAATACCGGCCTGCGTGAGCACGTCGCCGAGGCGTCGGGCCTGAGCCGTCGTATCTTGATGCGCGGCGACGTAGAGCAAAAAGAACGGCGGAATGCCTTTGTCTTTTGCCACGTGCGTCACGGCCGAGTAATCGCGATGCTGCTCGGGCGTGCCAAACTTGGCCCGGTGCCCGAACTTCGGTTCCGGTTGGCCGAGCTCTTTGCGCCGCGCCTCGCCGGTCGCGATCATCAGCGGCACGTCGTACGTGTCGCCGTCGACAGGCACGCAGCCGCGCACGATGTCGAGCGAAAGTCCCTCCGCCTTGAGATAGCGCTCGTCCGTCGACACGAGCGCGGCAAGTTGGGCCCCTGCCGAATGCCCCATGATGAATATCCGCGTCGGGTCGCCGCCATGCTCGGCAATATGGTCATGCACCCAACGAATCGAATGCGCGACGTCGCGCACGATCGTTCCCATGTCGACATTCGGCAACAGCCGGTAGTTGGTGGAAACGAAGACGAACCCGTGATCGACGAACGCCTGCGGCTTCTGCTGGACGTTTGCCTTATCGCCTGTTTGCCAGCCGCCACCGTGAATCCAAAACACGACGGGCAGATCCTTAGCGCCTGCCGGGGCATAGATGTCGAGCGTGTTCCGTTCGTGGGCAGGTTCGGCGTACGCGATATCGCGCACCACGTGCAGTTTGGGGACTTCGGCAAAGAGCAACGCGGGCAAGGCGGACGCGATGAGGAAGGCGACGGCTTTCATGGCGGGCCCTTTACTAATTGGCGGAGGCGAGTGCGGACGCTTAGTCTAACTTCCACAACATAAGAAGGCCGGCCGCGTGATTTCCCGGCGCAACATTTCCCCGCCGTATCGCGTAGCGGTAGACTGGCGGTGCCCCTAGCAACCAAGGCGAGTTCCATGATGAGTCAAAGGTTCCTTCGCGTAGCTCCGACGTTTGTAGTCGTGGCCGTATTTGCTGCTGCGCAAGTTGACGCGGCCGAACCGAGCGCGAAGCCCGCGGCAGCGGCGCGGCCGAACGTGCTGTTGCTCATGGCCGATGATCTGGCGGCGACGCTTGCTTGCTACGGCCACCCGTATGCGCAAACTCCGAATCTCGACGCCTTGGCGGCGCGCGGGGTGTTGTTTCGCGGGGCCTACTGTCAGTTTCCGCATTGCAATCCGTCGCGCTCGTCGATGCTCAGCGGCTTGCGGCCCGGCACTACGCGCGTGACGAACAACGAAGACAATCTCTACACCAATATTCCCGACGTGCTGACGCTGCCGCATCACTTCCGCAAACACGGCTACGCGACGGCCCGTTGCGGCAAGATCTTTCACCTCGGCGTGCCGACCGGCTTGGAAAGCATGGACGATCCGCAGGCCTGGGAGTTCGGTACGCCGTTTCGATCGGAATTGCCGTATCCGAAGAAGCGTGCAAGCGTCGTCGACGTGGCGACGAAGAAAGGGCAGGGGCTCGGCTGGCAGGAAATTCCCGGCGACGACGACCAACTTTGCGACGGCGATTTCGCCCAGACGGCCGTGGCCTGGCTCAAGAAGCGCGATCCATCACGACCGTTCTTTCTCGCGGTCGGCTTTCATCGTCCGCACACGCCCCTCGTGGCGCCGGCAAAGTATTTCGATCGGTATTCGTTCGACGCGATCCGGCTGCCCGACGCTCCGGCCGATGACGAGGCCGACATTCCGCCGCCCGCGCGCAACGGCGCCGTGCCGGGCTATACGCTGTCGACGACCCCCGAACAGCGCCGCGCGGCGATTCGGGCCTATCTCGCATGCGTAAGTTATGTCGATGCGCAGGCCGGTCGCATTCTGCAAGCGCTCGACGAGCTCCAGCTGCGCGACAATACGATTGTGATCTTCACGAGCGACCACGGCTGGCATCTCGGCGAGCATGGCCTGTGGCACAAGCGCAGCTTGTTCGAAGAGTCGGCCCGCGTGCCGTTTATCCTGCATGCGCCCGGCATGCCGGCCAACGGGCAAGAATGCGACGGCCTCATCGAACTGCTCGACGTCTATCCGACCTTATGCGACCTCTGCGACGTTCCTACGCCGAAGCACTTGCAAGGCGCAAGCTTGCGGACGCTACTCCATGATCCGAAGCACTCGTTGCACGAAGGGGCGTTTACGCAAGCTCGTCGCGGCGCGCAGGCCGAGCATTGGGGACGGAGCATCCGCACTGCGCGCTATCGATGCACGCAATGGGACGAAGGTCGCGCGGGGACCGAACTCTACGACCACGCGACCGACCCGCACGAGTACACGAATCTAGCCGACGATCCGGCACATGCCGCGGAGCTCGCGCGTTTAACAAAACTCTTGGCCGATCGCTTTGCCGACGTACCGGCGGCGAAATAGCTCGGCCTTACAACGCGCCGGACGCCGGCGCTCCGCGGTTGTGGTCAAAGACCAACCAATCGCTCACGAAGAACGGGAAAACGCCGGTCACCTTTCGACCACGACGTGACCAGAATTCACGCCGTCGACAAACGATTTGAGGCGCCTATCCTTAAGGAGCACAGGAACTTAAACCCAATGAGAACGCCGCATTCAAGGTGTTGCGATGGACGTTTCCGACGAGCCTGAATTGCTGCTCAACATGGGGGTGCCGGGGCTGGATAACATCCTCCGCGGCGGGTTGCCGTCGGACTGCGTGTACATGGTGACGGGAACGCCCGGCTCGGGCAAAACGACGCTGGCGTTGCAGTTTCTCATGGAGGGAGCCCAGCGCGGAGAATCATCGCTCTACGTCACGCTTTCAGAAACACGACGAGAGATTCTTAAGGTCGCAAAAAGTCACGGCTGGGATTTGTCGTCGATTCATATCTGTGAACTGATTCCTTCCGAAAAAAATCTCGGCGCGGATTCTCAGCTTACGGTCTTTCACCCCTCGGAGCTTGAGTTGGGAGAGACGACCGAGGCGATGATCTCCGAGGTCGATCGGTGCCGCCCGAAGCGCGTGGTGCTTGATTCGTTGTCGGAGTTGCGGCTGGTAGCACAGAATCCGATTCGGTATCGCCGCCAGATTCTGGCGCTGAAGCAATACTTTGCCGGCCGAGATTGCACGGTGCTCATGCTCGACGACAAGGCCGACTCCGAAGGAGACGGTCAGATGGAAAGCATCGCTCACGGCGTCATCCTGCTGGAACAATTGGCGAATCAATACGGCGCCGAACGACGGCGGCTGCGCATTGTGAAAATGCGCGGCGTGTCGTTTCGCGGCGGCTATCACGATTTCGTGATTCGCAAAGGAGGACTCGACGTCTTTCCACGGCTCGTCGCCAACGAGCATCACGGCGAGTTTCCGGAAAAGGACCTCGCCAGCGGCAATGCAGGACTCGACGCGTTGCTCTGCGGAGGCCTTCCCTTCGGCACCAGTACGCTCTTGCTCGGTCCTGCCGGAACCGGTAAATCGACCGTATCGACGCAGTTCGCCGTCGCCGCGGCCAGACAAGGATTGCGAACCGTGATGTTCGTGTTCGATGAAAATATCGGCACGTTTCGCTCGCGCTCTCGGAAGCTCGGCTTCGCCGTCGATTCCTTTATGGAAAGCGGGCACCTTTCGGTGCAGCAAGTCGACCCGGCGGAACTGTCTTCGGGAGAATTCGCCACGATCGTACGCCGCGCCGTCGACGGCACGCACGGCGATCGCCCCGCCAAGGTGATCGTCGTCGATAGTCTCAACGGCTACTTGAATGCGATGCCGGAGGAGAAGTTTCTCACGGCACAATTGCACGAACTACTCGCCTACTTGGGCCAGAAAGGAGTCGTAACGCTGCTCACGGTGACGCAATCCGGCATGGTGGGCAGCAACATGCATTCTCCGGTCGACACGACCTACCTGGCCGACAACGTGATCTTGTTTCGCTACTTCGAGGCGCGCGGCCGCGTCCGCCGCGCGATTTCCGTCGTCAAGAAACGCAGCGGCAAGCATGAAACGACCATTCGCGAAATGCACGTCGATGATCTGGGCATTCATATCGGCGAACCCTTGGAAGAGTTCCAGGGAGTCTTGAGCGGCATCCCTACATTCATGGGCGATGCGAGCCATTTGCTAAAGAAGGTCGCCGATGGCAAGTGACGCCGTGATGGAAGTGCGCGCCGGCGACCAGCGCGTGTTGCTGCTTCCGCCGACCACGCGTGACGCCGAAGCCGTGTGCCAAGTGCTGGCGAACCACGGCATCGTCTGCGCCGTCTACCCGACGATGGAGTCGCTCTGCGACGAGCTTCGGCGCCACGGGGGCGTCGCCATGGTGTCGGAAGAGGCGATCACGGGGGATGCCTCGTTTCTGATCGAGGTCGTCGCCACCCAGCCGGTCTGGTCGGATCTCCCGATCATCGTACTCTCGCGTTCCGGTAAGGAACGACCGTCGCTGGAGCGCGCTCTGGCGCAGCTTGGAAACGTCAGCGTTTTGGAAAGGCCGGTGCGCGTGACGACGCTCGTCAGCGTCGTCCGTTCGGCATTGCGAGCGCGCGAGCGACAGTATCAGGTGCGCGACCACCTGGCGGGGCGCGAGAGCGCGGAAACGGCGCTCCGCGAGAGTCGCGAACAACTGGAAATCGTCGTGCATGGAGCGAACGTGGGCGTTTGGTTCTGCCCGCTGCCGTTCGACGTGTTGAATTGGGATGCGACCGTTAAAGCTCATTTTCACCTGCCGGCCGACGCCCCGATAACGATCGACACGTTCTACGAACGTCTGCACCCGGAAGACCGGGAGCGAACGCGCGCCGCGATCGCGGAAAGCATTTCGCGACGAGAACCGTACGACATCGACTACCGCACGGTCTCGCCCGACGGTCGCAATACTCATTGGATTCGGGCCAGCGGTCGCGCGGTCGCCGACGCGGCAGGAGAAGTCGTGCGATTCGACGGCATTACGATCGACGTGACCGAACGCGTGCGCGTGCAAGAAGAACTGCGTGCGGGAGAAGAGCGGCTTCGCCTGGCGGTCGAGACCGGTCGGCTCGGAGTTTGGGAAATGGATCTATCGACTCGGCACATGACCAGCTCGCCCATTTGCAAAGCCAACTTCGGCCGATCGCCCGACGACCTCTTTTCCTACGAAGATCTTTGGGCCTCGGTCCATCCCGACGACGTCCGGCGCGTGCGAGACGCGGTGCAGGGGAGCATTGAACAGAACGCGGAGTACGACACCGAGTATCGCAACATCTGGCCGGACGGCTCCACGCATTGGGTGTTGGCCCGCGGCCGCGCCTCCTACGACGCTTTGGGGACGCCGCAACGCATGATCGGCGTAACGTTGGACATCACCGATCGCAAGCATGACGAAGATCGACGCTCCGCCTTGCTCGAGGCGGAGCGTTCCGCGCGATCATCGGCCGAGCGCGCCGGACGGATGAAAGATGAGTTTCTCGCGACGCTCAGCCATGAGTTGCGCACGCCGCTCAACGCCATTCTCGGCTGGTCGCAAATCCTTAAGATGACCGGAACCGACTCCGCCGAAGCGGCGGAAGGAGTCGACGTTATCGAGCGCAACGCGCGGGCTCAGGCGCAGATTATCGAAGACCTGCTGGACATGAGTCGCATCATCTCGGGCAAAATCGAGCTCGACGTGCAGCATGTCGATCTTGCGGCGGTCGTGCGTTCGTCGGTCCACACGATGCAGCCTGCCGCCGATGCGAAGGAAATTCACATCGAGACCAAGCTGGACGCGCGTGCGACGTCGATTCTCGCCGATACCAATCGCCTGCAGCAGGTATTTTGGAATCTTCTGAGCAACGCCGTGAAATTCACCTCGCGCGGAGGTTTGGTTCGGGTCGCACTGCAGCGCGTCGATTCGCATATCGAGATCCGCGTCATCGATAGCGGCGAGGGAATTGATCCCGCGTTCCTACCGCATGTTTTCGATCGCTTTCGGCAAGCCGACGCGACGACGACGCGACGCCACGGCGGCCTCGGGCTCGGACTGGCGATCGTGAAGCAATTGGTCGAACTTCACGGCGGAAGTATCCGCGCCGAAAGCGCCGGTCTCGGGAAAGGTTCGACGTTCGTCGTTTCGTTGCCCCTCTCCGCCGTGCAAACGGCGCCGAGTCCGACGCCGGAGCGTCGCCGATCGGGCGATGCGGCGAAGCTCACCGTTCCCAAGTCGGAAAGTCGGTTCGTCGGATTGAAGATTTTGGTCGTTGATGATGAGGCCGACGCGCGCGCGCTGTTGCGTCGGTTATTGGAAGGGTGCGGAGCGATCGTCTTCGTTGCAAGCACGGTCGACGACGCTCTCGAACTGATCGCTCAAGAGCAGCCGGACGTCATCATTAGCGATATCGGCATGCCGGGCGAAGACGGCTACTCGCTCATTCGCCGCGTGCGCGCTCTGCCCGCCGACCGAGGCGGCGGTATTCCGGCCGTGGCGCTCACGGCATATGCGCGCAGCGAAGATCGCATCAGCGCCATCGTCGCCGGCTTCACGCACCACCTTGCCAAGCCGGTCGAGCCGGCCGAACTCATCGCCGTGGTTTCCAGCATCGGCGGGCGCGTTGCCGCATCTTAGTTGCCCGTCAAGCCGCGATTTGGGCCGGCCAAAAATCGCCTGGAGTTGCGGCACTGCGGTTGGTACGGTGCAGGATGGCAATTCGGTTCGGGGTACAGGTTCAAGGTTCGGGGTTAGCGACGTCTCAACGCTGAACTCTGAACCTCGAACCCTGAACCTTTTCCATGACTTACGTCGACGCGCCAGATCGGCACTGCGCAGATAACTCGGGGTTATCTGCGCACAACCTCGAAACCCACAAGGGGTGCGCAGATAGCGGGAGTTATCTGCGCAGTCGGTGGTCGGACCAATCGACGTAAGTGGCCGAACAGGCGATGGACGGCAGGTGTCAGTTGGTAGGGTGGGTCGAACGAAGTGAGGCCCACGCGGGCGGCGGCGGGTCGACGTGCCGCGTGGGCCTCGCGTTGCTCGACCCACCCTACGCCTAGCGCCTGCTCTACAAATCGCCCATGCGGGTTTGCAGTTTGCCGTCGGGGCCGCGGAGATGGTCGATTTCATTCAACGTGAGGAGACGCACTTGCGTATCGTGGGCCAACCGGCTGATCGAGCCGTTGTAGAGCATGAACGGATGGCGATCGGCGGGAATGCCGAGCAGCGCCTTCAATGCGGCCGTGAGCAAGCCGCCGTGAGCGACGACTGCGACGGTCTGCAGGCCCGACGCGAAGATCGCCTCAAAGGCCGCGGCGCCGCGGACCATCAGATCGCGCCGCGATTCCCCTCCGGGAATGCGGTAGTCGGGATCGTGCGATTTCCACCGGGCGGTCGCTTCCGGATACTGCTCGGCCATTTCCGCCGGCAGCAGGTTTTGAAAGACGCCGGCGTTGAGTTCTTTCAGGCGGTCGTCGGTCCGAATTTCCAAGCGGCATGCGGCGGCGACCGGTCGAGCCGTTTCGTAAGCCCGACTGAGCGGACTGGCGAACACCGCTTCGATGTCGGAGCCGGCCATGCCTCGCGCAATCGCTTCGGCTTGGGCGCGCCCGAGCGGCGAGAGTTGCGTGTCGAGCTGACCTTGAATGCGTCCTTCGGCGTTGAACGTGGTTTCGCCGTGACGGATGACGTACAGGAGCATGAGCAAATCGAACCGCAGCGGAGTTCGTCGAAGGCAGAACCCTTGAAGGGAAAGGCGACGGTGAGATTAGAACCGGCGCGGTCGCAACTGAGCAAGAGGGGCGACGCAGTGCAAAGGAAGCCGTGCGAAGGAAGTCGTACGAATCGACTAGGCGCTGCGGCGCGGGCGGATCAACGCCACGATGCGCGCCACGAAGCCGGTCGGTTCACGCAGACCTTCGCGCAAGATCGGAAAGCGGGGGTTGTAATAACGCGGAGCCGCGCCGGAATAGACCGCGAGCAGAAATCCGAGCGCCAAATTAGCGACGGCGACAATCACGGTGAAGGCGGCCATACGAAGAGTCCCCAAGCAAACGACGGAAGGTTGCGGATGTGTGCGAATCGGTTGAACAAGCCTAGGGCGCAGAACTATGCCGCGACGGGCGACCGCAGGGTTCAGCGAACTTTCCGGCTACCCGAACACGATGACTTACCCCTCCCGGGGCGTTCGTGGTGCGAACGTAACGAATTTACGGCCCCGCTCGGCCGGCGGGCCCTGAGCCGCGTAGGATGGAAGACGGCGTCCCAACTTGCGAATAGCGTAAGTTGCACCCCCGCCGGGGGTTGGGCCCTGCCGTCGGCATCGGCTTGCAAGACATTTCCGCCGACGGCAACTATTCTCCCGCGAGGCTTAGGACAAGGCATGTTGGCCGCATGCCCGGGCAACTAGGCCGTCGCCAAGTAAGGAAACCCGATGGGACAACCCGCCGCGAAGCCGTCGATCGACTGGTCGGCCGAACTAGCGCGCCACGACCGCTGGCTGCGCTGCGTCGTGCTTGCGCGCCTCGGCGAACGGCAGGGAGTCGACGAAGTGTTGCAAGAGGTCGCCATGGCGGCCGTGCGACAGCAAGCGCCGATTCAAGATCCGACGAAGGTCGGGCCTTGGCTCTATCGCTTGGCGGTCGTGCAGTCGCTCATGCATCGCCGCAAGCTCGGCCGAAAGCGCAAGCTGGTCGAACGCTACGCCGAGCAAGTGCGGCCGATGGAAGGGAACTCGAGATTTGACGATCCGCTCGATTGGTTGCTGAGCGACGAGCGCCGCAAGTTGATTCGCACCGCGCTGAAACAACTGCCGCCGCGCGACGCCGAAATCTTGCTGCTGAAGTACGTGGAAGATTGGAACTATCACCAGATTGCCGCGCGACTGGGAATCAGTCATAGCGCCGTCGAAACAAGATTGCACAGAGCCCGCGCTCGGATGCGAACGGCTCTAACGGAATTGCAAGTGGTGGAGAGCTAGTACGATGAACGAAGAAGCGATGCACGACGGGGCGCTGACGCCCGAAGATCAAATGCTGCTCGACCGGTTGGTCGACGGCGAGGTTACGGAAACCGAGCGACGCGATCTCTTGCTCCGGCTCGAGCGCTCGCCTGAAGGGTGGCGCCGTTGTGCGCTGGCGTTCTTAGAAGCGCAAGCGTGGCGCGGTGAAGCCCGAGCTATGGCGACGGAACCGGCGTATGCCGCCGCTTCGCCGAGGCTGCAGCCTGCCGCGCACGCCAGAGCCGCTTGGGGCGGGCTGGGGATTTGGCTGCCGATTGCGACGGCCGCGGGCTTTCTCTTGGCGCTCGGCTATGTGAACTGGTTTTCGTCGACGCCCGGTGTTGACCCGAGCGATCCGCAGAACCTACGAATGCTGGCGGGTCAACGGGTTCCGGACGCGCGCCTCGTAGCGCCGGGCGACACTCGCCAGGCCGCAGCAGGCGGCGACAATTTGCGATTGGTCGTCGCCCCCGGACCCGACGGCGAACGACAGGTAGTCGACGTGCCGCTGGTCGAAGCGGGCCGGATGCAAGAAACGCTCTTCGGTCCGATGGCGCAGCAACTGCCCCCCGAAGTCGTGCGGATGCTGGAGCAGCAGGGGAACCAAGTGGTGCGCGAACGTCGCTTGGTGCCGATCGATCTCGAAGACGGCCGCCGCGTGGTCGTCCCGATGGATCAGGTGGAAATTCGTCCGGTGGGAACCCAGGCCTTTCAGTAAGCGGTTTGTGTGCCGTCAACGCGTTAAGGAGTAGACTCATGTCGGCGAAGAATAAATTCTTGGCGGCGCTATTGGCTTTGGCCGTGCCGGTGACCGGCGTTGTGCGAGCGGACGAAGACGGCGAGAAGCCGCGCCGCGACGACGGCGATATCCGCCCGTTTACCATGCGTTTGCCCGAGGGCTTTGCAGGGGGGCAGTTTTGGATCGGCGCGATGTGCGTGCCGGCCGATGCGGCGCTGCGTGCGCAACTCAATCTGAAAGATCATGAAGGGCTCGTCGTCGCCAACATCTTGCCGGAAAGCCCGGCGGCAAAGGCAGGGCTGCAGCAGTTCGACGTGGTGACGGCGATCGACGGCGAATCGCTCGATGGCTTGCACGAACTGATGCAGGCCGTGCACAACGGCGGCGAGAAGGAGCTAAAGCTCGACGTGATTCGCGGCGGGAAGCGGCAGACGATTGCCGTGAAGCCTGCGCCGCGGCCGGATGCCGACCGCGTGTTTTTCCGAGTGCCGCGCGGGGCCGGCGAGAAAGAGCCGGTCGACCTCGGGCCGACGAAGGATCATCTCGAGCGCATGCAGAAGCACCTCGACGAACTGCGCGATCGCCTCCCCGAGGCGGAAGTGAAGCGCATGGAAGAGTGGCTTGAAAAGACGCGCCGCGGCGAAAACGAGCCGTTTCGCATGCAGGTGTTTGGGCCCGGCGTGGTGATGCGACAACCCTTGGCCCCGGCACTTCCGGCCGGCGTCAACGTGCGGATTGAGCGGGAAGCCAACGGTCCGACGAAGATTCACGTCGAGCGCGGTGATGAAAAGTGGGATGTGACCGATAAGGAGCTCGATCAACTACCGGAAGACTTACGTGGCCCGATCGGCGCGGTATTGAATCCGCCCGGAGCGCTCGTAATCGGTACTCCGGGCGGGGGCGCGGCCACCGCAATCGCCGGCGGCACCGGCGGAACGGGAAAGATGCAGGTTGAGATCCGCACCGACGAAGGGGACCGGCGCGCAATCGTCGTCGGCCCGCAAGGACTCGACGGCGCGCAACAACAACTGCGGGGCGAGGTCGAACAGTTGCGTAAGCAGGTCGAGGCGCTGCAGGGCCAATTGCAGAAGCAGATGGACGACCTCCGCAAGCTGCAGGAGAAAGCCGGCGCACTGAAGCCGCCCAAGAAGGACGCGGCGGCGAAGAAAGATCAGGCGTAGCGTGAACGCGACGACTCGGGTGGCTGGGGCAGAACAATGTGGTGCCCTAGAGCACCGCTACGTCGGCAACTCGAAGCGCCCGGGCAGAAGTACGTCGAGCGACGTCTCCATGATTTTGCCCGGCGCGTCGGCATCGACAATATAAATCGGCAAGTTCGGGCTAAACTCGGCCAGGAACTGCCGACACGCCCCGCACGGCGTGCCGCCGCCGGAAAGGGCCAGGGCCAGCGCCGTGAACTCGCGCCGGCCGGCCGCCACTGCCGTACATGCGGCGGTGCGCTCGGCACAGATCGTGAGACCGTAGGAGCAGTTCTCGACGTTGCAGCCGGTGAAAACCTCGCCCTTGCTCGTAAGTAGCGCCGCGCCGACGGCGAACTTCGAGTAGGGGGAGTACGAACGCTCGCGTGCCGCGAGCGCGGCGGCGATCAGGGCGTTGCGATCAATTACTATCGTCATGTTCATGCGCCCGGACCGCGACCACCGGTCGCGGCTTTATGGGGTGGTGCGTTACTTCTTTGCGCCCCACAGCTTGACATTGTCCCAGTTGCCGACGTCGTCAAACGAGCCGAGGCCGACCTTGCCCCAAGTAAACGTCTTATCGACGGCCGTCATCGTCGGCTTTTCCATGTCGTCGAAGAAGATCTTAATGTCGCCGGTGCCGGGATTGCGCTCGATCTTCACATGATGCCACTCGTCGTTCCACGGCGTACCTTCGGTCGTCGTCTTGGAAATCTTGATGCGCGGGGCGTCATTGACGATGAAGATCTGGTTCGCGTGGTCGTCCATCTGCTTGCCGAAGTGCACGTAGTAGAAGTGCGCCGGATCTTGATAGCCGAACACCATCACCATCGAGCGATGTCCGTACTCGCGGGCCGTCGAAAGGACGTCGGCCTCGATGCGGAACTCGGTCACTTCGACGTCGTCGAGCAGCGCGATGTTGAACGGGCTGCGATGCGGCGGCTTGTATTTGCTCTGCTGGAATAGGCTGTAGGCCTTGCCGCTCTTGCCGGAGTCGATGATCTTCCAAGCGGCCGCGTCGGTCGGCTTCCAATGGTCGGCGCCGTTTTCGAAGCCCTCTTCGAAGAGAAGCTGAAGCTCGGCGGCGGCCGCATATTGCGGAGCGGCGGAGAGGCCGCAGGCGAGGAGTAGTGCGGCGAGAGCAAAACGAAATGGCATGGCGTGTGATTCCTGGTGTCGGACGTTAGTCGTGCTTGCCGTAGCGCTCGGCGGGGTCGAAGATCGGCTCGGCGGTGATGCGAACTCCGTCGGGAGTCACTTGGTGAAAGAAGCAACTGACCCGGCCGGTGTGGCAAGCTGCTCCGCCTTGTTGGCGAACCTTGAGCAGCAGGGTATCGCCGTCGCAATCGACGAGGATTTCTTGCACCTCTTGGTAGTTGCCGCTTTCTTCCCCCTTGCGCCACAGCCGACGGCGGCTGCGACTGTAATACACGGCCCGACCGGTCGCCAGCGTTTCCGCGAAACTTTCGGCGTTCATATAGGCGAGCATCAGCACGACGCCGGTTTCGGCATCTTGCGCAATGGCCGGAAGTAGGCCATCGGCCGAGGCGGAGAAATCAGGAATAGCGGCGGGGGCTTTTGACACGGCGGATAAGTGGCAGGTGATCAGTGATGAGTTGTGGGTGGCGAGTGGCGACCATTTAGCCGCGAAGCCAGTCTCCGCGTTCCGACGCGCCCTCAGAATACTTCTACCCCTTCGGGTCGCCAGGGTCGCCGGCATCTCTCGAGTTGCACGAGCACGATGCCGCCGATTGCCGGGGGCCTACAACCGATCTAGACGTCGTCAGACGGCTACATGTTCGGTCCATTACACAATGAGCGACCGTTAAGGTCGTGCGAAGCCTGTTTGTCCTTGAGGCGACTAGAGTTGCGCGCCGTCGGCTGCCGATGCCATGGGTGGTCGAATCTCGCTCGAATCGTGCTCCGACCCCGCGCGTAGGAACCCACCGGCAAGGCCGCCCCAGTCGAAGGAACTCGGTTTTGACACCGTCCCTCTCCGTAGTCGTACCGCTTTACAACTCGCAATCGGTCGTCGCTCGTCTGACGGAAGAGCTCCTGGAAGTCATGCCGGAGTTGGCGGGTGATACCGAGATTATCCTCGTCGACGACGGCTCGACCGACGCAACCGTCGAAGTCGCACAAGAACTGTCGTTGAACTTTCCGCAGGTTCTTTTGCTCGTGCACCCCGCAACGCTGGGGGCCGAGGAGTCGCTGCGAAGTGCCATGCGCTATGCCCGCGGCGAGACGCTGTTGGCGTGCCGCGATGCCGGCGATCTTGATCCACATGAGCTGCACAAGCTCTGGTCGTCGCTGGCGGCCGATGTCGCGGTGGCGGGATATTGGCAATCGGGCGCTCCGCTCGGTTCGATTCCTCGCGCTCCGGCGCTCGCGGGTAAGCCTGCGCCGCAACCGTTTCCGGATGTGCTCCTGGTGCCGCGTCGGTTGCTGGTCGGCTGGCGGCAATCGGGCGGACACGACAATCTGTTCGGCTATCTCAAGTCGCGAGGTTATCTCCTTCCGAGTGTGACGCTGCGGCCCCGACGTCAACGTCGCGCTCCCGCCGCGCTGGTCAACCTCCTAGAGCGCCGGTACAGCGAGCAATCGGCAGCCGGGGGCACGGCACCGCGACGAGATGTCGCAGTGTCCACATACTCTGTGACCGACGCGCACGCCGCCCGACCACGGAGCCCCAAGCACCTGATGTCGCGATTGCGGGCCTTCGCCTGGGGCGAGTAGCGGACAGTCGGCGGGAAACCGGCGACGCGCAAGAATTCGCGGCCGACATATTGCCGCGGTCCCTCGAAAGCGCTATTATTCACCCAGGGGTTGGCGGACCTTCGGAGTTCGCCGATTTCCTACTCGGATTTTGAACTCGCGAAGGCTTTCTCGCGTAGAACACAAATCCACGGATCAGTCCGCCGACGGCCGAACGACGAAGGGCAAGCGTCGTTCTCCAAGAAGTTCCTACTGATCGATCGCACGGTGTTGTTTGCGTAATGCATCAACGTTTGCGCGTTAGCGTCCCGACTCGTCAGGATCGTTGCGCACTACGTAAGCTTTCCATCGTCTGTCGTTGCAGCGGAACCATCGCTACCCCTTCATGAGCATTATCGATTTCGATTTGCCCGCCGTCTCCCCGACGGTCCCACTTCCGCCCGTTGCTCCGTCGCGTGCCGTCGCCGATCCGCGATTGCCCGACGCTCAACAGGCGTTCGCGGCACGCCGCATCGAATTAGACGCAGAGTCCTGCGAAGACGCCGAGGCGCCGCGCACCCGCGCTCCACTCAAGGAATTGCATCGCATTCAAGAAGTGCGGCGCGAGCAAGGGATTTCGATCCGTCGCGCGGCACAATTGATGGAATGCACGGCCGAGCAAGCTCGGACGATGGAGCAGCCGACGGTCGACTTGACCCTGTCGCAACTCTACGACTGGCAGCACGTGCTCGACGTGCCGGTGGCCGATCTGTTGGTCGAACCCGACGAAGCCCTTTCGCCGCCGGTGTTGCAACGGGCCCGCATGGTGCGGTTGATGAAAACGGTTCAGGCGATCATCGAACGTTCGAACCAACCAACGGTTCACCGCCTCGCCGAAACTTTGGCGCACCAACTCGTCGAAGTGATGCCGGAGCTCAAGGGCGTGACGTCGTGGCACTCGATCGAACGCCGCAAGACGTGCAACCAAAACGCGCGGATTCTGGAAAGCGATTACCTGCGCGGTCCGGATGACGATCAAGCCGCCGACTAAGTCCGGGGGCCGCCGCTACTTCACCGTTTGCGGAACTTTCTCCAGCAGTTCCCGCAAGACGCGATCGGTATCGACGCCTTCCGCCTGTGCTTCGAAGTTGAGCAGCACGCGATGCCGCAGGGCGGGCAGCGCCACCGAGCGGAGATCGTCGAAGCTGACGTTCAGCCGCTCATTCAGAAGCGCCTTCACCTTCGCGGCCAACACCAAGGCCTGGGCTCCTCGAGGCCCGGCCCCATAGCGCAGCCAACGCGTCGCCGCTTCTCCGGCGGTTGCTCCCTGAGGCTGCGTGGCCAGCACCAGTCGCACGGCAAAGTCCTGCACGTGGGGAGCGATAATCACATCGCGCACGAGTCGCTGCATCTCCAGAATCCGAGGGCCGGCCAGCACCGCAACGGGCTCGTCGTGCACGCCGCGCGTCGTGCGATCGAGCACCGTATGCAACTCTTCGCGCGTCGGGTAATCCGCCAACACCTTAAAGAAGAAACGATCGAGCTGCGCTTCCGGTAGCGGGTAGGTTCCCTCTTGTTCAATCGGATTCTGCGTCGCCAACACGAAGAAGGGCGCCTGCAAACGGTGCGTCGTGCCGCCGATGGTTACCGAAGCCTCTTGCATGGTTTCCAACAGCGCCGATTGCGTCTTCGGCGTGGCCCGATTGATTTCGTCGGCCAGGAGCACCTGCGTGAAGATCGGACCGCGGCGAAACTCGAAGACCCGCCGTCCGTCGGCCGTTTCGGCGATCATGCTCGTGCCGAGGATATCGGCCGGCATCAGGTCGGGCGTGAATTGAATGCGTGAGAAGTCGAGCGTCATCGCTTGCGCGAGCGTACGCACGAGCAGCGTCTTGCCGAGGCCGGGCACGCCTTCAAGCAAGCAATGTCCGCCGACGAACAAACAGGTGAGGACGCCGTCGAGCACTTGGTCTTGGCCGACGATAATGCGCCGCACCTGTTCGCGTAGAGCGTGGTAGTCGCGCAAGAAACTGCGGGCGGCATCCTGTAATGCATCAGCCGTCGTCGTCATGCTCGGTCTTTCGGTGGAGTCTCAGGTGTTGAAGGGTCCGTCGGCGCGCCGGTTTGGCGGTCTTGCCACATCTTGCGCTTGGCCGCCAAGAGCCGAGAAGTATAGCCGGCTTCGTCAGGCACGGCCGGCGGCGTTGCTGGCGGAGCGATCGGCAATGCCGGCTCTACCGCTCGCGGTTTCACGGCGACTTCCACGACAGGAGCCGCTTCGGCGGCGTTTACCGCGTTTGGTTTTGCCGGTGCAGGGCGTGCGGCAACCGTCGCTCGTCGTTGCTCGACCTGCTGCACCACTTCCTGTTTCCGACTTTTCAACCGCTGCATCGTTTCGACCGCGGGCACCATTCCGCGTTGCCGCGCCCACCACGTTTGCAAAGCCGTCAGCGGTACGAGCAGCATCCGCATGTCGAACGCCACGCGGCGTAAGAAGACGTCGAACACGAATATGATCACCGCCACCAACACGAGCTCCGGCCACAGATCGCGCCGGCCGGTGGCAGGCGGCAAGTCGTGGCGAAAGAAATCGATGCCCGCGACGCCGGAGTTCGGCGGTGCCGTTGCTAGAGCAGGAGCGACGATTCCCGCACCGCCGCCGCGCGCCTTGAGCGCGGCCAGCCCGTCGAGCATCGCCAAGTTCGGTTCGCGATCGCGCAACTCCGGCGAGTACGATACGTTCACGCCGGCCCGAAGCGTCGGCTGTCCGGGCCCCGGCCGTACGACGAGGAAGTAACTGCCGACCTTCTCGGTATCGAATAATGCGGCATAGCGCCCTGGCGCGGTTTGCTCGAGCTGAATCGGTCGCGCAACGAGGTCCGGCCCGACGACCGTTCCTTGCGGATCGAGCAAGTTCACATACTCCCCGGCTTCGTCCACGGCCGTAACCACCATGCGCCCTTGGCCGTCTTGCACGTCGGCATGCACCGTGAATCGACCGCTCGTCACCGGCGGTCGCATCGTCCAGCGGATGAGGCTCGTCAGCAGCCGATCGAATTGCGGCCAAGCGTTCCATTGCTGCGCCCAAGCGCCTCCGGCGTCGGTCGTCCACACCGCGGTCCGGCCGAGCCCGTAAGTCCACGCCGCCGCAATGGTGCCGGTTCCTTCTGCGGCAAACGTCGGGTTGGTGATGAGTTGCGTCACCAGCGGGCTCGTCTTACGCTGCGTCAACACGAAGCCGGTAAGCGAGGGGAGTTCGCCGTCGATACCGCGCAGAATTTCATGGCTCGCCGATTCGCGTCGCACGGCAAATCCTTCCGGCTTTTCAAACAGGAGCGGCCGGGCGATCCGGAGCGCTTCCATCATGAAGATCTTCGGAATGGCCCGCGGGTTTTTCACCATGTAAAACTTCCCGCCCCCCGCCCGCGCGATATCGTCGAGCAGTTTATCCGCCGCGCCGTCGCCAATGGCCACGGTCGTCGTCGTGATTCCTTGCCGCTTCATCTCGGCTGCCTGCTTTTCGTAGCCGGAGCCTTCGGTCATGCCGTCGGTGAGTGCGATCAGATGCTTCACCGAAGCTTTTGTCTTTTGCAGCGATTCATAAGCCTCGTCCATCGCGGGCTGCATATTCGTGCCGCCGCCGGAAGTAATTCGGCCCAACTTGTCGACAACCGCACGAATCGATTGCACCTGGTGCATCGGCACGACCCAGTGCGAGATCGAGTCGAACGTACAGACGCCCAGAAAGTCTTTGCTCGAAAGCACGCGCACGGCCGCGACCGCCGCTTGCCGCGCCATATCGAGCTTTTGGCCGCTCATCGAGCCGGAACTGTCGATGACCAGCGCCAACGCACCGCTCGGTACCACGTTGACATTCTTGATCTGAAAGTCGACCGGCATCGCCGCTTCGACGGCCGAATTCGCCCACCCGCCGGCGCCGAAAGAATTCGGGCCGCCGAGCATCACTAGTCCGCAACCCATGTCTTGTACGTTCGAGGCGAGCATCCGGACCTGCTCGTCGCTAAAGGTCACGACATCGTCGGCGTTCTCGCCGCCGGAGCGCGGCACGTCGGCGATGATCACCGTGTCGAACGCAATCAACTCCGCCGGCGACTCAAACAGCCGGCTGCTCGGCATCACGACCACTTCGAGCTTTTCGCGCCGCAACGCTTCGATCAGCCGATCGTGGCGACCGCGATGTTGAAAGTTTTCAATGAAGAGAATTCGGCCGGAGCCTTCGAGCTGCGTGAAGTTCAGCGCCTTGTTGTTGAGCACGTGCGTGTCGGCCTGCGGATCGTCGGGCGTAAACACCGCTTCATACACGTAGAAGTCGGCGTCTTCCAACGTCTGCCGCACGGCAAACGGTCGCTTACCGGCCGGAAGCTCCACCTTCTGCCGACTAAGCATCGTTGTTTGATCGCCCCGGCGGCGCAGCAATTCCAACGTGCCGCCGACCGGTGCCGCCGCACCATCGCCACGGCCGACATTGTTCAACAGCACCTGCACGTCGAACGGCTCCCCCCGTCGCGCGATCGCAGGCAACGAGACTTTCTCCACCAGCACTTCGCCGCGCGCCTGATACTTGATAGGCACCACGTCGAGGCCGATTCCTTGCTCGACCGCTTGCCGCGCCTCGGCGTACACGTCGCCGAGGTTCGAGTTGCCGTCGGTCACGAGGACGATCCGTCGGGCCGAGTCTTCCGGAAACGAGGCCTGCGCGAGCCGGAGCGCCTCGGCGAGGTTCGTGTATTGCGGATCGACGGAAGTTTCCAGGGCGGCCGGCAGGTGAAGCTCGACCTTCGCCGGCGGCGCTTCGGTGCGGGCCTCGCGGCCAAACGCGATCACTCCGACCAAATCGTCCTGCCCTTTGCGCTGCTCGATCGAACGATTCACATACTCGATCATCGCCTTGCGCTGCGGCTCGGGCACGCTGAGCGAACGATCGAGCACGTAGATCACCGTGAGCCGATCATCGGTCCGCACCCACTGCATTTCAGCGCAAGCGGCGACGAGCAACAGCCACAAGAGAGCTCGCAGCCCGAAGGCGAGCGCCGCGCGCCACCGGCCGAGTCCGGCAAGGCCGCCCCGTCCCCAAAGCCAGAACAGCGGCACGACGGCCACGAGCGCGAGGAACGCCGGCCGATCGAAATCGAGAGAAATCCAGCCCGAGTTCAAGAAGAATCCACCAAGAAGAGTCGTGTCGAATTGCCGCGCGGCGGGGATATCCGAGGTGCGAGCTGCATTGCTCAATCTAGTCGATTTTGCGCAAGTCGCCGCACGGATGTTCGCCTCGATCTCGAATTCAACAATTCGGGCGTCGTCATTCCGCGGGGTTCGCTCCTTGACCGGTGCGGGAATCGATTCCTATACTTAAGTGCCTAATTTCTTAAGAGTTAGGACTCGGGAGGCGGCCGCGGAGTGCGTCTGTCGCTAGCCGTAGCGCGGTCGCTTGCTCTTATTTCACACTTGGCCCGGCCGGAAGCCGCATGCCTCCTCGCGTCATCGACCTGCGAAATACTGAAGACACGCGCGACGTCGTGCACCTAGCGGTTCAGGCGCTCGCCGAAGGCTGCATCGTGGCGTTTCCGACCGAGACGGTTTACGTGCTGGCGGCCGGCGGTTTGCAGGAGAAGGCCGTCCTGCGGCTGCGTCAGATGGCCGGCATCGACGCGAAGATGCCGCTGACTTTGGCCGTGAAAAGCGCCGACGATTCGCTCGATTATGTCCCCAACATGAGCGTGCTGGGCCGCAGATTGGCCCGCCGCTGCTGGCCCGGCCCGGTGACGCTGATCGTCGACGATCATCATCCCGACGGCCTGTTGCGCCAGCTTCCCGCCAAGGTGCAGCAGGCTGTTTCCCGCGAAGGGCGACTGGCGATGCGCGTGCCTGCCCATCCCATTATTCAAGACGTGCTTCGCTTGCTGGCGGGGCCGATCGTGATGGTCGGCGCGGGGGGCGGAGAGTCGACGCACGCGGTTACCGCCGCGGAAGTCATTCAGCGGCACGGCGACGGTGTGCAACTGATTATCGACGACGGACCGAGCCGATTCGGCCAACCATCGAGCGCCGTTCATTTAAATGGCGCCGGATTCGACGTGGTTCGTAGCGGCGTCGTTTCGTTACAAACGCTGAAGCGGCTCGCGAGCGCTATGGTGCTGTTCGTCTGCACCGGCAACACCTGCCGCAGTCCGATGGCCGAGGCGCTGTTTCGTAAATGCTTGGCGGCTCGGCTCGGCTGCACGCTCGACGAGTTGGAAGACCGCGGCTTTCTCGTCATGTCGGCGGGAATTGCGGCGATGATGGGAAGCCGGGCGGCGACCGAAGCGCATGCCGTGATGATGGAGCACGAATTGGATCTTCGGAGCCATGAAAGCCAACCCCTCACCGACGCTCTGGTGCGCAACGCCGATCTCCTGATTACGATGACGCGCTCGCATCGCCACGCGATCGTCGCCGAATGGCCTGATGCGGCGCCGCGCGTCAAGTTGCTCTGCGGCAACGGCGGCGACGTAGCCGACCCGATCGGCGGACCGATCGAAGCATATCGCCGCTGCGCGACGCAAATCGGCGGCGAATTGGAACGTTGGGTGGATGAACTTTTAGGCTCCGGTTCGGCATAGTCGGCGCGCCGAAATAGGCGTGTCCGCGATCGTTACGTATGGGAAGTTGAGGCAGCTATGAAAATTGCAGTCGGTTGCGACCATCGCGGCTTCGAAATCAAGAAGCACATTCTCGAGCAACTTCAAAAACTCGGGCACGAAGGGGTCGACGCCGGTCCCGCCGATTGCGAGGCGATCGACTATCCGGATATCGCCGGCGCCGTGGCGTCGCAAGTGAGCAGCGGCGCCATCGACCGCGGCATCCTCATTTGCGGCACCGGCATCGGCATGGCGATCGCCGCCAACAAGTATGCAGGCGTGCGCGCCGCCCCGTGCCACGACGATCTCACGGCCGAAATGAGCCGCCGGCACAACGACTTGAACGTCCTCTGCCTGTCGGCCGATCTCCTCGGCGAGAAACTCATTCATCGGATGGTCGAGATCTGGTTGACGACGCCGTTTGACGGCGGCCGGCACGCGCGCCGCATCGAGAAAATCATGCAGCAAGAGAAGAATCAGGCGTCGGGATCATAGAGGATCCCCTCCAGGCGGATGGCATGCCTTTTCGTCGCCGCCGACTTGCCGAATTCCACGGACGCTTGCCGATTTCCGGCGGAGCGAGTTGCCGGCAATGACTGCTGAAACGCCGTGATTTCAAGCGTTTTATGCAAAACCGTAACGATCGTGACGGTTGTACGACGGGCCAAAAAAAGTTTGAAGCTTTCACCCCGCGCCGCGTCTTGAAACGCACACATCGCTTGGTAGAGTCGATTCTTAATAGCACGCACGAGCCGCTCGGCAGTGGAACTGCTCGACTCAATTCTCCCCTGTGAAACAGCTCCCCTCGATGACCATGACAGACTTCGGCGCGACCCCCTCGCACGACCTCGACGCCCTTCTGCGGAACGCGGAATTGCGCAACGCCTTGGAGCCCTACTTCGACGACGCGATCACGCGCATCGATTCGGGCGAAGTGCCGACCGAGGTCGAAAACGAGTACCTGGAAAGCATGCTCGCTTGGGAACATGCCCCCGTACTGCCGATCGCCCAATGGTTCGATCCGCCGCTGGCGCTGCCGAGCCCCGAGACGCTCAATGACGAACAATTGCACGACGCGCTGTGGGACGTCGTACAGAAGCTTTACGACAAGCGGATCGTGCTCGACTTCACGGATCACCTGACCGACCGGCAACTTTACTGCCTCGTCTATCGCGACATTCTGCCGTCGCCGGAAAAGAAGATCGACTCGGCCCAATCGTATCTTCATTGGGACTGCTCCGACGCCTCGGGCGATCCCGAAGTTTGGCTTCGCTACTACGCGAACCAAGAAGACCGCGAACATTGGTCGCTCGAATTTGAAGAGGAAATGCCCCCTTCGGAAGAGCCGCCGTTCCCGCGCCGCCTGCCGCGCGAACCGCAATAAGTTTGCGCTCCGGCGGGCGCACGATACAACCGCGCACCACGGAGATTTGTATGCAAGTCGTGATGTTTTCTCCTCCGTGCGCGAAGTCCGTTCCTCGGGGTCGACTCGTTCGTGCCGGCTTAGCGTTGTTCTGCGCGGCATTCGTTGCGACGTCGAACGGCAGCGACCTCTTCGCCGCGGAATCCGGCGAACAGCCGCGACGACCGAACATCGTCTTTATTCTTGCGGACGACCTCGGCTACGGCGATCTCGGCTGTTACGGGCAGCGAATCATTCAGACGCCGCATCTCGATCGGATGGCGGCCGAAGGACTGCGGTTCACGCAGTTCTATGCCGGCAGCACCGTGTGTGCCCCGTCGCGCAGCGTGCTCATGACCGGGCAGCACGTCGGCCATACGCGCGTCCGCGGCAACTCCGGCAAAACAAATCCCGCCGCGCAGATGCTGCGCGACGCCGACGTTACGGTCGCCGAAGTGCTTCACTCGGCCGGCTACCATACCGGCCTGATCGGCAAGTGGGGATTGGGATTGCCGGGAGACGAGGGAGTTCCCAATCGCCAAGGCTTCGACGACTTCTTCGGATTCCTGAGCCAAACGCACGCTCATAACCACTACCCCGACTATCTCTGGCGAAACGACGCGCGCGTCGCGCTGCCGAACGTCGTGACGCCGGTCGGCGAGGGAGGGGGCGGCTATGCGACGGTGCGCAAGCAATATGCGACCGATCTCTTCGCCGACGAATCCTTGAAGTTCGTCGAAGCGAACCGTGAGCGGCCGTTCTTTCTGTTCCTCGCACTCACGGTACCGCACGCCAACAACGAACGAACGCGCGAACTGAAGGACGGGGCAGAAGTACCCGACTACGGTCCATATGCGAAGGAGCCGTGGCCTGCCGCCGACAAAGGGCAAGCGGCGATGATTACGCGGATGGACGCCCACATCGGCAAGCTGTTGGCGCACATCAAGGAACTGCGACTCGACGATCGCACGCTTGTGATGTTTTCCAGCGACAACGGCCCGCACAAAGAAGCCGGGCACGATCCGGAGCGATTTGACCCCAACGGTCCGCTATCCGGCTACAAGCGCAGCCTCACCGACGGCGGCATTCGCGTGCCGATGATCGCGCGCTGGCCGGGGGTGATTGAGCCGGGGCGGACGTCGGATCACGTCGGCTATTTCGGCGACATGATGGCCACGTGCGCGGAACTTGCCGGAGCCAAGATGCCCGACGGTTGCGACAGCATCAGTTTTCTGCCGACGTTGCTCGGTTCCGAATCGCGTCGTCAGCAAGCCGTTCATCCGTACCTTTATTGGGAGTTCCACGAAGGGGGCGCATCGCAGCAAGCCGTGCGATTTCAGAACTGGAAGGGGATTCGGACCTACGGCGGCCGGTTGGCGCTGTATGACCTGGCGACCGACATCGGCGAGACGCGCGACGTGGCGGCGGAACATCCCGACGTCGTTTACCGGATCGAAGAAGTATTGGCGACGGCCCACGGCGAAAACGCCGATTGGCCGCTCAAAAGCCAAGCGACAGGCAAACGGAAATAGCTTCGGGTGCCTGGGGCTGGAGCCGAAGGAGAAGCCCCAGTTTCTGGGGCATCACTGCGTTCTGCCCCAGCCGCCCCACACGAACCGTTTGAGCGTGTTCCGTCGTTACGCAAGCTCTCACTTCCCCGCGCTCTGTAGCCGCTTCGGGCCGGCCAAGGGGAAGCGGTCCTGCAGGGCTTGCACGGTCATCTCTTCCGAACGCAAGGCTTCAATCGCCAAGAGCGCGGCATCGACGGCCGGGATCGTCGTGATGCACGGCACGCCGTGCGACACGGCCGCGGCGCGAATTTTTCCTTCGTCGGTGCGAGCTCCCTTACCGCTCGGCGTGTTGATGATGAGTTTCACCGCGCCGTCGACCAAGTAGTCGATGAGGTTCGGGTTCCCTTCTTGCAGCTTCTTCACGCGCTTCACTTCTAGGCCGGCCTCTTCCAGAAGTTTGGCCGTGCCCTCGGTCGCCAGAATCTGGAAGCCGAGTTCGCGGAGCTTGCCGCCGATGCGGGCCGCATGCTTCTTCGTCGGCGCGGCAAGGCTCATGAAGATCATGCCGTCTTTCGGCAGTACTACGCCCGCGCCGAGTTGCGCCTTCGCGAAGGCGATGCTAAACCGTTCGCTGGTTCCCATCACCTCGCCGGTCGAACGCATTTCGGGGCCGAGCACGATATCGACGCCGTGGAACTTGATGAAAGGGAAGACGCTTTCTTTCACACTGCATACGGCCGGAATCGGGTCTTCGAGCACTCCTTGCTCTGCGAGCGATACGCCGGCCATGATCTTCGCGGCAATTGCAGCCACGGGCATGCCGGTCGCCTTGGCGACGAACGGCACCGTGCGGCTCGCGCGCGGGTTCACTTCCAGCACGTATACCGTTTGCTTCCCCTCTTCGCGCTTGATGGCGAACTGAATGTTCATCAAGCCGCGGACGTTCATCGTCATCGCCAGCCGGCGGGCCGCTTCACGGATCTCGGCCAGGATGGGGCCTTGCAAGCTATAGGGAGGAATGGCGCAGGCCGAGTCGCCCGAGTGAACGCCGGCTTCTTCAATATGCTCCATGATACCCGGGACGACGACATTCACGCCGTCGCAGATGCAATCGACGTCGACCTCGATGGCATCTTCCAAGAAGCGGTCGATCAGCACCGGCTGGCCTTGCGAAACGGTAAACGCCTCGACCGCGAACTTCTCGAGCTGAGCGTTGTCGTAGCAGATTTCCATGGCCCGACCGCCGAGCACGAAGCTCGGTCGCACAAGGGCCGGATAGCCGATCTTCGCCGCTTCGGCCCGGGCTTCGCTCATGTTGCGAGCGATGCCGTTGGCCGGTTGCTTCAGGTCGACGCGGTGCAACAGTCGTTGGAACTTCTCGCGGTCTTCAGCGTCTTCAATCGTGTCGACGCTGGTGCCGATGATCGGTACGCCATTCGAGGCGAGGGCGCGCGCGAGGTTGAGCGGCGTCTGCCCGCCGAACTGCACGATCACGCCGTCGGGCTCCACGACGTCGCAAATATTGAGCACGTCTTCCACCGTGAGCGGTTCGAAGAACAGCATGTCGCTCGTGTCGTAATCGGTGCTCACCGTTTCGGGGTTGGAGTTCACCATCACCGATTCAATGCCCAACTCACGGAGCGCATAGCTCGCATGGCAGCAGCAATAATCGAACTCGATACCTTGGCCGATGCGGTTTGGGCCGCCGCCGAGAATCATAATCCGCTTCGCGCCGGGCTTCTTCTTCGGGGTTTCGTTTTCGTCTTCGTACGTCGAGTAGTAATAAGGCGTAAAGGCCGCGAATTCGGCGGCGCAGGTATCCACCGACTTGAACACGGCCCGAATGCCGCGACGTTTGCGATCGGCGCGGACGACGTTTTCGTTCACGTCGAAAATGTGGCCGAGTTGCCGATCGGAGAAGCCGAACTGCTTCGCGCGGCGGAGCATCACATCGTCGAGGTCTTCGAGCGAGCCGATCTTTCGCAGCGACTCTTCCATCTGCACGATCTGCTGCAGGTTGTCGAGGAACCAAGGGTCGATGTAGGTGAGAGCGAAAATGTCTTCAATCGACATGCCGCTCTTTAGCGCGTAGCGGAGGTACCAGACGCGATCCGGATTCGGCTTGCTGATCTTGGCGCGAATTTCATCGGCTGAAGGACGACGATCGGTGTCCCACAGGTCTTTGTTGTCGCAACCGAAGCCGAACGCGCCGACCTCCAAGCCGCGCAAGGCCTTCTGGAAGCTCTCTTTGAAGGTCCGACCGATCGCCATCGTCTCGCCGACGCTCTTCATTTGCGTGGTGAGCAGGTTGTCGGCGTCGGGGAATTTTTCGAAGGCGAACCGCGGGATCTTCGTGACGACGTAATCGATCGACGGTTCGAAGCAGGCCCTGGTTTCGCGCGTGATGTCGTTCTGCAATTCGTGCAGCCGGTACCCGACGGCCAGCTTTGCGGCGATCTTGGCGATCGGGAAACCGGTGGCCTTCGAGGCGAGCGCGCTGGAGCGGCTCACGCGCGGGTTCATTTCGATGACGATCATCCGACCGTTTTTCGGATCGATGGCGAACTGAATGTTTGAGCCGCCGGTCTCGACGCCGATCTCGCGAATGACGGCGAGCGAAGCGTCGCGCATTCGCTGATATTCTTTGTCGCTGAGCGTTTGCGCGGGGGCGACCGTGATCGAGTCGCCGGTATGCACGCCCATCGGATCGAAATTCTCAATCGCGCAGATGATCACGACGTTGTCGTCGGCATCGCGCATGACTTCCATTTCGTATTCTTTCCAACCGACGATCGACTCTTCGAGCAACACTTCGCTCGTCGGCGAGAGGTCGAGACCGTGGCGCACCATCCGCTCGAACTCGGCCTTGTTGTAGGCGATGCCGGAACCGGAACCCGCCAGGGTGAAGCTGGGGCGAATTACGCACGGCAGGCCGATCTCTTGCACCACGCGTTGCGCTTCTTCAAACGTATGCACGGTCTTGCCGCGGCAAACTTCCAGCCCGATTTTGTGCATCGCTTGCTTGAAGAGCTCGCGCTCTTCGGCCTTCGCAATGACGTCCGGCCGGGCTCCGATCATCTCGACGCCGTACTTTTCGAGAATGCCGCGCTTCGCCAAGGCCATCGCCAGGTTCAAGCCGGTTTGGCCGCCGAGGGTCGGCAGCAACGCATCGGGCCGTTCGCGCTCAATGACCTTCTCGACGATTTCCACCGTAAGCGGCTCGATATACGTGCGATCGGCCGTCGCGGGATCGGTCATGATCGTGGCCGGGTTGGAATTCACCAATACGACCTCGTATCCCTCTTCGCGCAGCGCTTTACAGGCCTGCGTGCCGGAGTAGTCGAACTCGCAGGCCTGACCGATGATGATGGGTCCGGAGCCGATGAGCAGAATCTTGTGTAGATCGTCACGACGTGGCACGGCGGAAAACCTCGCGAACTGGGGCTGGCGGTGATGGCGTACGCATCGCAAACCGTTGGCCGGCCGGGAGCTACGGCTCCTCTAGCGGGCGTCGGCTTACGTGTAAAATCCCACCAAGTTACCACGATCGAGTGCGCGCATTCAAGGGCCGGGATGGTCAGCACCGCGTGTTCGTCGGAAGCCGAGCCTGCAGGCCCAGTTAGTGCAAATTTCCCGTGGCGACCGGGCCGACGCGTTGGTGCGACGGCGGCAGCGGTTCGTGCGCCTCGGTGCGAACAGGGTCGACCACGGGCGGTTTCCACCATTCACTCAGCCGCTGAAACAACACGAAAAACACCGGCACGAAGAACACGGTGAGCACCGTCGAGGCGAGCATGCCGCCGAATACGGCCGTGCCGAGCGCCTGCTGACCGGCGGCGCCGGGCCCGTCGGCGATCACCAGCGGAACCACGCCGAGTATGAACGCGAACGAGGTCATGAGGATCGGCCGCAGCCGGAGCCGGGCCGCTTCCACCGATGCCTCCAAGATCGACTTGCCCTGCATTCGTAGATCGCGCGAAAACTCGACGACGAGAATCGCATTCTTACTTGCCAGCGCGATGATGAGCACGATGCCGATTTGCGTGAAGAGGTTATTGTCGAGGCCGCGGATGGCCACGGCCGCGACGGCTCCCAGGAGCCCGAGCGGCACGATGACGATGACCGCCAGCGGCGTGAACCAGCTCTCATACTGCGCCGCCAGCACGAGATACACGAGCAATACCGCCAGGCCGAAAATGCCGACGGCCCCGCCGCGCACTTTGACTTCCTGATATGCCATGCCGGACCAGTCGTAACCCATGGTGTTCGGCAGGCTGCGCTGCGCGATTTGCTCCATGAGGTCGAGCGCTTCGCCGGAACTGTAGCCCGGCGCCGCTTCGCCGGTGATCGACGACGTCGGGTACAAATTATGACGGTTGATAATCTGCGGACCGAACGACTTGCGAACGGTGACCACCGTGCCGAGCGGCACCATCGCGCCGGCCCGATTGCGCACTTCCAGCTTTCGGATATCTTCCGGCTCGGAGCGAAAAGCCGCTTCCGCCTGCACGCGCACCTGATAGGTCCGGCCGAACTTGTTGAAATCGTTGACGTATGTCGACCCGAGATACGCTTGCAACGTCGCGAACACGCTCGCGAGCGGAATATCGAGGGCTTTGACCTTCACACGATCGACGTCGACGAATAGCTGCGGCACGCCCGAGCGGAACGTCGTATTGAGGCCGGACAGTCCGGTTTGCGTGCGGGCATCGTCGATGATCGATTGCGTGACGGAGTTGAGTTCGGCGAGGCCGACGTCGGCGCGATCTTCCACCTGCATTTGAAAACCCGCGCGTACTCCGAGACCGCGAATTGCCGGCGGCGGAAAGGGAAAGACAATCGCTTCTTGAATCGTCGCCATCCGGCCGCCGAGTTGCTTGATTAACGCATCCATTGTTTGCCCTTGAGGAATGCGCTCGCCCCAATCTTTGAGCGTGACGAACAGCGTCCCGGCATTCGACGCGTTGCTGTTGTCTAACAACGAGAGCCCGCCGATGGTGATCCAATCAGCGACGCCCGGCGTATCGGTAAGCACTTGGTCGATCTGCCGCATGACATCTTGCGTACGCTGCTGCGAGGAAGCGTCCGGCAACTGGACGCTGACGTAGAGATAGCCTTGGTCTTCGATTGGAAAGAAACCGGTCGGCACCCGTTGGTAAAGCCAACCCGTGAGGCCGATAAGAGCGATGAAGAGCACGACCACGATCACGACGTGCCGCACGAAAAAACCGACGATCGACGTGTAAACGCGTTCGACGAAGTTGTAGCCTGCGTTGAAGCCGCGATAGAAGACGTTCTTCTGCTTCGCCGGCGGGCGGAGCCAGAGAGCGCTTTGCGCCGGCTTGAGCGTTACCGCGTTGATCGCGCTAATGAGCGCCGTGGCGGCAATCGTTAGTGCAAACTGCCGATAAAGCCGGCCGGTAATGCCGCCGAGGAAGGCGCTCGGCACGAACACCGCCAAAAGCACGAGCGTAATGCCGATGATCGGCCCCAGCACTTCCGACATCGCCTGGATAGTCGCTTGTTTCGGCGGCATCCCTTGCTCGAGATGGTGCGTCGTGTTTTCGACGATCACAATTGCGTCGTCGACGACGATACCGATCGCCAGCACCAGCCCGAAGAGCGTGAGAATGTTCACCGTGAAGCCGAGCGCCCACATCGCGGCAAATGCCCCCACGATGGTGACCGGCACCGTCGTGGCCGGAATGAGGATCGCCCGCCAATCTTGTAGAAACACCAAGATGACGATTAGCACGAGTACGCCCGCTTCGAACAACGTCCGATACACTTCGTGAATGGATGCGGCGACGAACTTCGTCGTGTCGAGCGGCACTTCGTATTTGATCCCCTCCGGGAACGACCCGCTCAGGCGATCCATCGCGGCCCGCACTTGATCGGCGACGTCGAGCGCGTTGGCCCCCGGTAGCTGATAGATGCCGATATTGGCGGTCGGCAACCCCTTCTTAAGGTTGAATTGATCGTACGTCTGCGCTCCGAGCTCCACTCGAGCCACGTCTTTGAGATAAGTATTGCGCGAGCCCTCGGCGCGCTTCACGATGATGTTCTCGAATTGCTCGACGTCGGTGAGCCGCCCCAGCACGGTGACGGTGTATTGAAACGTCTGGTCATCCGGCGACGGCGGCTGCCCGATGCGGCCGGCCGCCACCTGCACGTTCTGCTCTTGAATCGCCGCCGTGACTTCTTGCGTCGTCAGCCCGCGCCCTTTGAGTTTCTCAGGGTCGAGCCAGATGCGCATGCTGTATTGCCCGGTGCCGAATACCGTCACATCGCCGACGCCCGGCACGCGGCTCAATTCATCACGGAGGCGGAGCGTCGCGTAATTAGAGAGGAATAGGTTGTCATATTGGTTTTCAGGCGAGATCAGCGACAGGATCAGAATGATGTTCGTCGATTGCTTACGGACGGTCACCCCTTGCCGCTTCACGTCTTCGGGCAGAAGCGCCTCGGCCAGCGCAACGCGGTTTTGCACGAGCACTTGCGCGTCGTCGAGATCCGTGCCGATTTCAAACGTCACAGTCAGCGAGTAGGAGCCGTCGGCCGAACAGGTCGATGTCATATACAGCATGTTCTCAACGCCGTTGACCTGCTGCTCAATCGGCGCGGCAACGGTATCCGACACCACCTGTGCATCGGCGCCCGGATATGTGGCCGAGACGCGCACGGTCGGCGGCGTGATCTCGGGATACTGCTCGATGGGCAGACCGCGCAACGCCACTGCGCCGATCAGGATCGTGACGATCGCGATTACGTTGGCGAAGATCGGCCGTTGGATGAAGAAGTTAGAAAGCATAGAACGGCGCTACTCGCTTACGCTTTCCGTCCGTCGCGACGGCGAAGTGGAAGTCGACGTCGGTTGCGCCGTCCCCAATGGTTTGGCAGTGTCGGCGGGCTTCGCAGTGTCGGCGGGCTTCGCAGTGTCGACGGGCTTCGCAGTGCCGGAGGGCATTGAAGCGGCGGGCGTTGTGGGAGCGAGCAAGCGTTCGACGGCGTCGTCCTGCGGCGGCTTCGGAGTCTCCGCCGCTTGCGGATCAACCTGGGCTCCCGGCCGCGCACGCTGCAAGCCGTTAACGACGACACGGTCGTCCGGCCCGACGCCCTCTTCAATCACCTGCAAATCGCCGACGGCAATCCCCAGTCGCACATTGCGATATTCAACGATGTTTTTCTCATTGACGACCAGCAAAAAATCGCCGCGCTGGTCCGTCCCCACGGCCCGACGTTCGACGAGCAGCTTCGGCTGCGGTTCGCCGATCCCCGCGCGCAGCCGCACGTTCAAACCGGGTATCAGCTTCTGATCGCCGTTTTCATACACGGCCCGACGTTCGATGGTGCCGGTGCCGGGATCGACGCCGAGTTGCCGAAAGTCCAACCGTCCTTCGTGCGGATAGCCGCGCTCGTTCTCCAGGCCCAAGTAGATCGTCGGCGGATTTTGCGTCGGATCGGGAAGTTTGTGTTCCCGCATCATTTCCATAAACCGTAACAGGTCGCGCTCACTCACATTGAAGTACGCATAGATCGGCTGCACGCTCTCAATGATGCCCAGCAGCGACGTTTCGGCATGCACCAAGTTGCCGAAGTCGACGAGGTGCCGGCCGATTCGGCCTGCGATCGGTGCACGGATTTCCGTATAACCTAAGTTCAACTCGGCTTGCTTTAGCGCCGCCTTGGCCGAGGCCAAATCGGCGGCCGACGAGGCTCGTTGCGCCGCATCGACGTCGAGTTGCTGCTGCGAAGCGGAATTGCTTTCGACGAGTTGCTTCGTGCGAGCCAGATTCGCGTCGGAAAGTTGCAAAGCGGCTTCGGCCTTCTGCACGCTCGCCTTCGCCGCCTCCAGGGCCGCTTGATAGGGGGCCTTTTCAATGACAAAGAGTAGATCGCCCGCGTTCACGGTGACGCCGTCGGTAAACGCGATCTTCTCCAAGTAGCCGTCGACGCGTGTCCGCAACTCCACGGTCGCCATCGCCCGCGTCGTGCCGGTGAAGTCGATCGAGTCGAGCACGTCTTGCCGTAGCGGCTTGGCTACCGTGACTTTCGGCGGCGGCGGCGGCACGAATTGATTGTTGGGACGACAACCGCCGGCGAGAAGTGCCGGCAACACGAGAAGCGTCAGACCGACGAACGTCGGCAACCGCCCCCTCGAAAGTCGGCCCGCGTCGTCGCCTCGTTTTTGCATCATGATGTCGTCCTACGAAATCCCGCTGCCGCATGGGAGCGTCGCAGCTCGTTGCCAATCAATGCAAATGCGAGGCCGCGGAGTGTGCCATGTTGATTCTTCGGAGCAAAGGAAAACTCTCGACCGCCCAAGCAGGGCATTCGCACCCGACCTTGCGAACTTGTGAACTCCACCCGCCGGCCGGTGGTCGGATTTTGCACAATGCGTTTAGCTCAATGGTCGCCGACTTTTCTTGCGCGCTTTACAATGCCGCAGCTACGCTCGTTTCTGAGCGGCATCGCATAAGTAACCTCGACTTCATCACTACGACAATTAGTCATGGATCAAGCTCAAAACAGTTCCGCCGCCAAGCCGGCTCAGTACGCGATCTTCGAAATGGCTTGCGGATATTGGGTTTCGCAATCGCTTTATGTGGCGGCGAAGCTGGGCATCGCCGACCTCGTGGCTGACGGACCGAAAACCGCGGAGGAACTTGCCGCCGTGACCAAGATGCACGGGCCGTCGCTACATCGCGTGCTCCGCGCGCTGGCGAGCAAGGGAGTGTTTGCGGAAGATGGCGAGCACCGCTTCGGACTGACGCCGGCGGCCGAATGTTTGCTCAATCGTCCCGGCTCACAGCGCGCGATGGTGCTGATGATGGGGGAAGAACATTATCGGGCCTACGGCGAACTTCTCTACAGCGTCGAGACCGGCAAGCCGAGCTTCGCGCATGTTTTCGGCGCGCCTATCTTCGAGTATCTCTCGAATCATCCGGCGCAAGCGGCGCTGTTCGATGAGGCGATGACGGGCATTCATGGCGCGGAAACGGCCGCCATGATCGACGCTTACGACTTCGCGCAGTTCGGCACCGTGGTGGATATCGGCGGCGGCAACGGCACCGTGATCCGAACCGTGCTGGAAAAGAATCCCAACGTGCAGGGCATCCTGTACGACATGCCGCACGTCGTCGAACGGGCCCGACCTGCGCTGGAGAAATCAAGCGTCGCAAGCCGGCTGAAGCTCGTCGGCGGCAGCTTCTTCGAAAGCGCTCCTTCCGGAGGCGACGCTTACATGATGCGACACATCATTCACGACTGGTACGATCCGGAGTCGCTCGCGATTCTGAAAAACTGCGCCGCCGTGATGCGGCCCGACGCCAAACTTCTGGTGATCGACGCGGTGATCGAGCCGGGCAACGGCCCGCAGTTTTCGAAGTTCCTCGATATCACGATGCTCACAATGCCGGGCGGCAAGGAACGGACGGAAGCGGAATTCCGCGAACTATTCGCCGCCGCAGGGTTCCAACTCACGCGTGTGGTGAAAACAACGTCGCCGGTGAGCATCGTGGAAGGGAAGAAGCGGTAACGATTCGACAACTCGTCTCATTTCGTTCCTTCGATTCCATTCTTCATCAGAAACGGCAGGATCTGACCCATCGCTTCGTCGAAGAGTTCCTTCGTGCGCATCATGTAGCTGTGGCCGCCGCGCTCGTGGGCGATCAGCTGAATCTTGTTACCGGCGGCACGCATCCCTTCGTCGAACGCTTTCGCTCCGGCGAAGGGGGTGATCGTGTCACGCATGCCGTGGAGGATGATCGTCGGCGGCAGACCGGGGCGTACGTGGTGGAGCGGCGAAAGTTCCTGCCACTGTTCGCCGAGTAGTGCAAAGCCGTAGCCTTCGGCCGAAGTGTCGATCACCGGCGAGCAAAGCACGAGCGCATTCGGCACACAGGACACACTCTTATCGTCAGATTCTTCCTCGATGTCGGGGAATAGGGCCGTCGCCGCCGCAAGGTGCCCGCCCGCCGAGCGGCCGCCGGCAACGATCTTCTCCGAATCGATCCCGAGTTCCCGTGCATGGCTGCGCAAGTAGCGCACTGCCGACTTCGCATCCTTCACGGAGTCGAACACCGTCGTTCCTTCCACAGGCTTGTGCAAGCGGTAGCGAATATTCGCGACGACCCAACCTTGCTGGGCGAACGCCTCGCCGACGCAATTCATGATCGTCGGCGTCCCTGCGACCCAACCGCCGCCGTGAATCGCTACGAAACAGGGTCGACGATCCGTCGGCTGGTGGCCGGCCGGTTCGAAGATGTACATCGCCAATTCTCGATCGCCGACCTTCTTATAAATCAGACTCCGCGTCGGCAGGGCGATCTTCGATCGGGCCAGGGCATAGTCCGGCGTTTTTGCAGGAGCGGCCGGCGCTGGAGCATCCGCGGCGTGAACCATCGTCACGCCAATGAAGACCAGCGGCAGTGCAATCGCACCAAGAGCAAGCGGCCGAAGCATGAGAACGTCTCGCGGAGACAACCTGGAGAAGAAGACGACGTCGGCCGCCAGCCTAGTCGGCCTTCGCCGTGGCGACAAAGAATATGGAATCGCGTGAGCTAGCGATTCTCGCCAAGCTTGTGCGGGCTGCACATCGCGAGCGTTTCTTCCGTAAGGATAAAGAGCGCCATCCGCGTTTCCCAAACGAGCAGCGACGAACCAATCACGAGCCCGCCGACCCCGGCCACGCCCGCAACCAGCGCAACCGATAAGCAAAGTTGATGAACAAAGTCACTGCCTGCCACCACGAAGACGGCGCCTAAGAGCGAGATAAGACTTGCCGCGCCGAACGACCCGACCGACACGTAGAACGCCGTGAGGGCCCGTACGAGGATCAATGCCCGGCGCTCGGCATACGACAATTGTCTTCGATGCATCTTGGCCTGAGGTGTATCCGAGTCGCCGGCCGCTTGAACGAGAGCCGACAAACTGCGAGCCCGATCGATGGCCCGAGCAAACCGATTGCCGGTGCCCAGCGTCATGATCGACGACGCATTCGTCAGCATCGCGGGGGCCGCGATGAAGGTGAGCAGCCCAAGCGGACTAAACGACAGCGGATCCATGAAGTTCTTTCTCGATGCAAATTTTTGCGGCACGGTTTCTAAACGGCCGCTAGTCCAAATAGTCGGGCGGCGGCCGCACCGGTGAGGCGATCCGTTGAGCAAACGAATCGGTCAGATCATCCAACAAACTAGCGCGTTCGAGCAAGATGTAAGGCTGTCCCCCTCGGCCTTGTTACTCAAAACTGAGCGAAACGAAGCAACCGCGTAACCGTTACGCTCCGCACGGCTCCACCTCGAGCCGCCAAACGATGTAGCACGTCGGTAAAACGCCCGGTTTCCAGGCAACGCCGCCGATTGACGCCCCGCTGTAAGCCATTTAGAGTTAAACTGTTTGTGCACTTCTCTGCGAGAAATCTCGCATCCATCTTCTCTTCCGACGGACCCGGCGTGACCCACAAGGCTTGGAGCGGTGTTTTTGAGCAGGCGACCGACAAGCGGGTCGAGAAGTTCACCGAAAGCGTGAGCTTCGACCACCGGTTGTATGCCCAAGACATCCGTTGCTCCATCGCGCATGCCCAGATGCTGGCCCAAACCGGCCTGATCTCGGCCGATGAATGCCGCCAGATTGAGCAAGGCCTAGAAGAGATTCGCCAAGAGATTGAGCAGGGAAAGTTTCCATTCCGCACGGAATTGGAAGACATCCATATGCACATCGAGCGGGCCCTTACGGACCGCACCGGCGACGTGGGCCGCAAACTCCACACGGCCCGCAGCCGCAATGATCAGGTTTCCACCGATCTGCGGGTTTGGGTCCGCGACGCCATCGACGAAATCGACGCCCGACTGGTCGATCTACAGAAGGCGTTCGTCGGCCGTTGCGCACGCGACGCCGACGTGATTCTTCCCGGCTACACGCACATGCAGCGGGCTCAACCGGTGCTCGCTCCGCACTACTGGCTCGCCTACACCGAAAAGCTGGAGCGCGATCGCGCGCGGCTGGCCGATTGCCGTAAGCGTGTGAACATCCTCAGCCTCGGCGCGGCCGCACTTGCCGGCACCACGCTGCCGATCGATCGGTTCGACGTCGCCCGCAGGCTCGACTTCGAAGGGGTCGCGGCCAATAGCCTCGACGTCTCGAGCGACCGCGACTTCGCCGTCGAGTTTGCCTTCGTGCTCACGCTCATCGCTGAACATCTCAGCACCTGGGCCGAAGAGTGGATTCTCTGGAGCACCACGGAGTTCAACTTCCTCAAGCTTCCGCAGACCTTCTGCACCGGCTCATCGATCATGCCGCAGAAGATCAACCCCGACGTGCTCGAACTCACGCGCGGCAAGACGGCTCGCGTGGTCGGCAACCTCACCCGACTGCTCGTCCTCATCAAGGGCCTGCCGCTGGCCTATAACCGCGACCTGCAAGAAGACAAAGAACCGCTTTTTGACTCGGCCGACACGGTGCGAATGTGCCTCGAATTGGCCGCTCCGCTCGTGGCCGGAGCGGAACTGAAGCGCGACGTGATCGCCGAGCGGCTCGACCGCGGCCATCTCGACGCCACGACATTGATGGAGTTGTTGATCAAGTTAGGAGTGCCGCAACGGACTGGGCATGAGATCGTCGGCAAGTTGGTACGCACCGCGCTCGAGCGCGGCTGCCGGCTCGCCGATCTCTCGCAGGAGGAATTCTCCGCCGCCCACCCGAGCCTCGACGCTCGGGTTTACGAAGTGCTCGGGCCGCAAGCCGCGGTGCGGGCATTTGTGAGCTATGGTTCGACCGCGCCGGCCGAAGTGGCCCGGCAGGTGGAAGCTTGGCAACGCAAGCTGAGCCTTTAACGCCTCGGCTTCGACACGTTCCGTAGATCGGTATCACTCCTGAGTAGCACCCGATGAAACGCCTTTCGCAATATTTGGCTCTGGTCACGACGACGTGTTACTTCGTCTCTGCTCAGCCTGCGCCCGTCGTTGCCCAACCGGCCGCCGAGCCCCCCGCCGGCGCTGCGGCGCCTGCCGCCGAACCCGCGGCCGATGAACCGTTGCCGCAGGTGACCGACCCCGCGATTTTGGCGCTGATCGCCACGAACCCCACGACGCCCGAAGATTTGTTGAACACTTCGTTGCTCCTTTCGGACCTGAAGTATCCGAAGCACGCCAAGAAGTATTTTCGGCAGTTGCTGGAAACGGCCGTCGACGAAGAACAGCTGGCGACGCTCGGGCAAAAGGCCGGCATCGACAAAATTACTCGGCTCACGGGCATCAAAGACTTTCAACCGCAGGGGGCCGATTTCGTGCGCCGCGTAAATGCCGCCACGAATCGAGCCAACCGCGATCCGGCCCGACTGGCGGAACTGATCGAGAAGCTGAAATCGCCCGACGTCGGCACGAGCGCCGGCGCGATCGTATCGCTCCGCTCCGGCGGTGATGCGGCGGCGCAGGCTTTGGTCGACGTACTGGCCGACCCGACTCGCGCGAGCGAACATCGGGGCGTGATCGCGGCGCTGGCGGGGGGCGGCGATGAAGGGATCGCCGCACTCACCGAAGTCGCGCTGTACGGCGACGAAGCACAACGCAAGCTGGCGCTCGACACGCTGGGCTATGTCGATAGCCCCCTGGCCGATGCGCCGCTCTTCGCCGCGGCCTTTAATCCGACTTCGCCGCCGGCCGTTCGTTCCGCGGCCGAAGGGTCGATCGTACGCCGTCGGCAAGAGTTGCCGAAGCCGGTCGAAGCCGCGGCGCAGCTCTATTTGGAAGCGCGTCATGCGTATCTCGCTCGGCCGACTGCAGCGCAGCGCGATGCCAAGAGCGCCGTCTGGCGCTGGGACAACGCAGCGAAAAAGCCGGTACAAACCCTTGTTGCACAGCGCGCCGCCACGCTCGACCGTGCGGCAAGTCTCGCGCGCACCTCCGCCGAATTGGCGGGCAACGATTTGAATGCGCAGTTGCTGGCCTCGGCCGCTTCATTGGAAAGTAAGCTGGCCGCGGCACCCGACCGAGCCGAAATGAACAATGCAGCCGCAAAATGGTTGCAGGAGACGAAGCCGACCGCGGTCGAGTTGGGCCGACTACTTCAGCTGAGCATCGAGAATCAGCACACCACGACCGCCGAGGCGCTGGTGCGACTTCTCGCCTCCACGGCAGGCTCGAAGGCCTTGGAATCGCGCAGCGGCAAATCGTCGCTGCTCGTGCAGACGGTGCAAAGCCCCGATCGTCGCTTGCGGTTCGCCGCGCTGAAAGCGGTCATGAGCCTCGACCCGCAACAGCCGTTCGCCGGCTCCAGCGCCGTGGGCGACGCCTTAAATTACTTCGCCGGTTCGGGCGGCGCGCGTAAAGCGCTCGCCGTCGATACGAGTCCCGCTCGCGCTCGCGACGTCGCCGGTATTCTCTCCGGTCTGGGCTATCAGAGCGAAGCAGTCGGCGATGCCCGCAGCGCCGTGCGCCTCGTCTCGGGCGATGCCGATTACGAACTCGTACTGATGTACCGCACCTTTCTCGATCCGGTCGCCGGTCAACTCCTGGCGCAGCTGCGAGCCGACCCCCGCACGGCGCAATTGCCGGTCGCCGTGTATTGCGAGCCCGACGATGTAGACTCGACCCGTTCGACGCTCTACCGCGACCCGTTCGCCGCGGCCATCTATCAACCGCGCATGACCGAAACCCTCGCGGCCCAACTTGCCGAGTTGCAGCAGGCATCCGCCGGCTCGTTGGTCCCCGCCGCCGAACGTGCCGCCCAAGGGCAATGGGCTTTGACGACGATCGGCAAGCTGATGCAGTCGAACAATCGCCTGTTCAGCACGCGGCAAATGGAGCCGGCGCTACTGGCCGCCGCCTGGAATCCCGCGGTCAGCAAAGCGGCTACCACGGCGCTCGGTCTACTCGGCTCGTCCGCGGCACAGCGCACGCTGGTCGACGTGGCAAGCAGTGAATCCCTGCCCCTCGACGTACGCCAAAACGCCGCGAAGTCGTTCTGCGATAGCGTACTCAAACACAACATCTTGCTGACGACTTCGGAAGTACTCCGCCAATACGATCGGTACAACGCCTCGGCCTCGGCCGATCGCCCGACCCAAGAACTCCTCGCCGCGATGCTCGACGCCGTCGAAGCGCGCAACGCGCCGATACGAAGTCGCGCTAAATCTGCGGCCGCCGCACCGACGCCGGCTACTCCGGCGCCCGCCGATGCGAAGCCCGTCGCACCTGCGGAAACTGTTCCGGCGGCGCCCGCTGCGGTCGTCGATCCCTTTGCGGTACCTGCCGCAGCGCCCCCTGCCGCGCCCCCCGCTACTCCTCCGTCCGCCGAGCCTGCGCCGAATCCATGAGCCGACTGTCCAGCAATTTCGACTCTCGCGATCAGCGCGGCCCGCCGATCCCCGGCCTCATCGGCTCGGGCCCGGCCATGGAGAAGGTCTACCAACTCACGCGCAAAGTGGCCGAGTCGAACGCCAGCGTGCTCTTGCTCGGCGAGACGGGCACCGGCAAAGAGCTCATCGCCAAGGCCGTGCACACGTTGAGCCCGCGCGGCAGCGGCCCGTTCGTACGCGTCAACTGCGGCGCCCTTTCTGAGAGCTTGCTGGAAAGCGAACTCTTCGGCCACGTCCGCGGTTCGTTTACCGGGGCCATCGACAACCGCACCGGCCGCTTCGAAGCCGCGCACACCGGCACGGTGTTCCTCGATGAAATCAACTCCACGACGCCGAAGCTGCAAGTAAAGCTCCTCCGTGTCTTGCAGGAGCGCGAGTTTGAACGGGTCGGCGATACCGCCACCATCCGCGTCGACGTCCGCGTCATCGCGGCCAGCAACCGCGACCTCGCCGACGAAGTCGAAAACGAACGCTTCCGCGAAGACTTGTACTACCGCTTGAACGTCGTGCCGATCGCGCTGCCGCCGCTCCGCGAACGTCGGGAAGATATTCCCGAACTCGTCGGCTATTTTCTCAACATGTATAATGAGAGAAACGACCGCTACGTCGTGCATATCGATCCCCGGGCAATGCAAGCCTTGCAAGACCATCACTGGCCGGGCAATGTCCGCGAGCTGCAAAACTACATCGAGCGCTCGGTCGTCATGGCGCCGGGCGACGAACTCACGCTCGACCTGCTGCCGGAAAACGTGCAAGGAGGCGGGGCCGCCAAAGGCCGCAGCCCGCGTTTCCGCGGCACCGATTTGGAAACCCTCACCTTCGAACTTGTGCAACTCGGCCTCACCACCGCCTCGCCGAACGAGGCCGACCTCCATGCGAAGATCGTCGACCGCGTCGAAAAAGAACTGATCGTGCAGGTCTTGGCCTCGTGCGACAATGTGCAGATCAAAGCCGCGGCCCGCCTCGGCATCAACCGCAACACGCTGCACAAGAAGCTGAAGGATTACGGGTTGGAGGAAGACTCCAAAGAATAGGCCCACAATGCGGAATGCCGACTGCTGAATGCTGAACAAGTAAGCATTCGGCTCAATAACTGCTCCGCATTCCGCATTCAGCATTCTGCATTTGGAACGCCCATGCTCGCCGGCATTTCGCTCACCTGTTTCACCGCCAGCTACGCGGTTGCGCTCCTGTTGGAAATCACCCGCATGTGGTTTCGCAGCGGGCTGCGCGGCGTGCTCATGCTCGGCTTCGCCGCGGCCGGCGTCCTTGCGCATACGATCTACCTCGGCAAGCGGGCGACCGAATCGATCGGCACGCCGCTCTCCAGCGAGTTCGATTGGTATCTGATCGCCGCCTGGGCCTTGGCGGCCGTGTATCTCGGTTGGACCTTCCGCCAGCAGCTCGCCGTGAACGAGCGCCGCACGGCCGTCGGCATCTTCCTCTTGCCGCTGGTGCTCGGGCTCGTGGCGGTCGGCTACTACTTCGGCGGCCGGCAACCGCTGGCTCGCGAAGTCGCATCGATCTCCTGGGTCCGCATCCATCTCACTTGCCTCGCGCTCGGCTTCGTCAGCGTGCTCGTCGGCTTCGTCACCGGCATCATGGACCTCGTGCAGGCCTATCGCTTGAAGCGCAAACTTGCTCCGCAGCAAGGCCTGCGTTTGCCGAGCTTGGAGTGGCTCGAGCGGGCGGGCGTCCGCAGCGTGTATGCGTCGTTCGTCTTGCTCACGCTCGGCCTGCTCACAGGCGTGATCTTGAACATGGTCAACGGCCAATTTCCTTGGAGCGATCCGACCGTCCTCCGCTTCGCCGTGGTCGTCGCCTGGCAAACCGCCGCCACGACGTTCCTTTCGCTCTATCGCCCGGCCCGCCAAGGCAGGAAGACCGCCTACGTCACCATCGCCACGGCCGTGGTCGTGTTGCTCTCGCTCAGCCTGGGCCATCTGCTGCCGAGCCGTCATGGGGCGCCTCGGAAAGAGACGGGAGACCGGAGACTAGAGACCGGAGCTTCGGAATTCTCCAGTCTCCAATCTCCCGTCTGCAGTCTGCATGTTCGAGTTCTTTCGAACCTCGAAGGAACTCGAACATGAAGCTCCAAATGGTCGGCTGTAGCCATCACAACGCGTCGACCGAGACGCGCGGCCGCATTGCATTTAGCCCGAGCCAAGCGGCCGAGGCGCTGGCGCGTCTGCGCGAGCGCTGGCCGGCGACCGAAGCGGTGCTGCTGAGCACATGTAATCGGATCGAGCTTTACACGGCCGCCGAAGAAGACGACGCCACGCCGTCGCATCAGCAGGTCGTCGAGTTCTTCGCCGAGTTTCACGGCCTCGCCACGATCGACGTCTTCGACGACCTCTTCGAACGCTCCGGCGAAGACGCCGTGCGGCATCTGTTCACCGTCGCCGCCAGCCTCGACAGCATGGTACTCGGCGAAGCCCAGATCCTCGCGCAAGTGAAGCAGGCCTACGAGCTCGCCACGAAACAAGCCTCGGTCGGGCCGCTTACGAATCAGGCCTTTCAAGCGGCGCTCAAAGTCGCCAAGCGCGTCGCCACCGAAACCTCGATCAACGAGAAACGGGTCAGCATTCCAAGCGTCGCCGTCAGCGACTTCGCCAAAAACATCTTTGAACGCTTCGACGACAAGCGCATCCTCCTCATCGGTGCCGGCGAAATGGGAGAGGAAACTCTCACTTATCTCAAGTCCGAAGGAGCCCGCGACATCGTCGTGGTCAACCGCAGCCACGATCGGGCCGTCGCACTGGCCGAAAACTTTGGCGGCCGAGCGGAGCAATGGGAGTTTCTTCCGCAGCTTCTGGTCGACGCCGATCTGGTGATCACCACGACCGGCGCCACCGAGCCGATCGTCACCCTGGCCGACTTCGAAAAGATCGAAGCCGAGCGCTTCCAGCGCGACCTGTTCATTCTTGATCTGGCCGTGCCGCGCGATTTCGATCCTGCGATCGGCGATTGCACGGGCGTTTATCTCTACTCGATCGACGACTTGCAAGAAGCCTGCCGTCGCAATCGGGCCGAGCGCGACCGCGAACTGCCGCAAGCGCTCACGATCGTCGAAACCGAAACGGCCCGCTTCATGGCCGACTTGCACCATCGGGCCACGGCGCCGATCATCAAGCGTCTCAAGCAAGGTTGGCAGCAACCGAAAGAAGACGAACTCCGCCGGCTCTTCAACAAGCTCCCCGAGCTCGATGACAAGAGCCGCGCCGAAATCGCCGAATCGTTCGAACGGCTCATCAACAAGCTGCTCCATCCGCCGCTCGAATCGCTGCGCGACGAATCCCGACACGGCGTGCCGCACGGCCTTATGGACGCCCTCAAGCGACTCTTCCGCCTGAAGGAATAGCAAGCACGCAAGCGCCCGCGAGCCGCGCCGCGAAACACTTGTGATTTCGCCCGAGCGCAGCGATGATGATCGCAATTCCGATCCTCTCGCATCCCTTCGGCGATTTCCATCATGCTCACGCTTCTTCGTCGTTCGCTGTTCGCAACGATCTTGTTGTCGTTCGCCCCCGGTTTCGCTGCGGCACAAGTTCCCAGCGAATCCTATCCGCCGAACGCGCAGCTCGTCGCATCGGTCGAGCCGTTCGTGAAGCAGAACGAATTGGCCGGCGCGGTCATGCTCGTGGCCGACAAAGACAAGGTGCTCGCCGTCGACACGGTCGGCTATGCCGATATCGCCGAGAAGCGCGAGATGGCGCCCGACGCGCTCTTCTGGATCGCGTCGCAATCGAAGTCGCTCACGGCCGCGGCCTTCATGATCTTGGTCGACGAAGGCAAAGTGAAGCTCGACGACCCGGTCGAAAAGTATTTGCCGGAGTACGCCGACGCTTGGGTCGCGGTCGAGAAAGACGCGAAGCATATGCTGCTCCAGCGTCCCGCCGAAAAGATCACGGTCCGCCGCGTGCTGAGCCACACCTCGGGCCTGCCGTTTAAGAGCGCTCTGGAAACGCCGACGCTCGACGGCTTGCCGCTGGCCGTGGCCGTGCGAAGCTATGCCGCCACACCGCTCGACTACCAGCCGAGCACCGGCTATCGCTACTCGAACGCCGGCATCAACACGGCCGGCCGCATCATCGAAGTGGTCACCGGCCTGACCTATGAGCAGTTTATGGAGAAGCGGCTCTTCGAACCGCTCGGCATGAACGACACCGTGATCCGCCCGAGCCGCGAACAACTCCGCCGCCTCGCGAAAGGGTACAAACCGAACGCCGCGAAAGACGGCCTGGAAGAAACCACGATCAGCCAGCTCACCTACCCGCTCGATCTGCCGACGCGCCAACCGATGCCGGCCGGCGGCTACTTCTCGACGGCCGACGACATCGGCCGCTTCTGCCGGATGCTCCTCAACGACGGCCTGTGGGAAGGGAAGCGGGTTCTCTCGGTCGAGGCGGTACGCGAACTGAGCAAGCGTCAAACGCCCGAGAATCTCAAGGAAAGCTACGGCCTCGGCTGCTCCGTAAACGGGGAACAATTCGGCCACGGCGGCGCGTTCGCGACGAACATGAACATCGACCGCGCGAACGGTTTGGTCACCGTCTGGCTCGTGCAACACGCCGGCTTCCCGGGCGACGGCAAATCGGCCCAAGCCGCCTTCCGCAAAGCCGCGGAAACCGAGTTCGCGAAGTAAATACGCAGGCTTCTGCTCTGAACGCGCAATCTGCTGCGCCGTGTCTGCTTTTTGCTGCGCAGTGTCTACCATTTGCTGCGCGATGCGCACGGTGTGAAATCGCACGGTGTGCGCAGAGTCGGCCTGTCGGCGACGCCGCGCGATGACGACGACGCGTCGCACGCGGCAAATCGCGCCGGTCGACGTTCCGCAAAGCGACGTAAGTACTCCGGCCATGCAACGCGCCGTGCGCACTAAGTCGAACCGGTAGTGCGCTCCCTTGTTGGTAAGCGCTCCGACGCGCACTCCGACGCCCCAATTGTGCGCATGTGCGCGATTTAGTGCGCGGGACTTACGTCGATTTTGGAAGTCTTTACGACATCGTGCGCCGGCCCCCTTCTCCCCTCGCGGGAGCCCTGTTCCTTGGCTCGCCCGCATCGGGCAAGCGTGCCCCGCAGGGGCGGATGAGGGGGCAAACTCATCGCTACTCGCAAGCTCAACTAACTTCCACATCGCGGCGTCTCTCCCCAGGAAGAGCAAACGGAGAATCACGCCGCATTGTCCCAAACCTGCCGGCCCACAATCCAGGCGATTTTTGGCCGGCCAAATCCGCGCTTGACTGATGTAGTAGGCACGCTCCGCGTGCCGTCGCCCGCCGCAACGCATCGCTTTCCGCTACGTACATCGGCGCCGTCGCTTGCCTCATGCTAGAATTAGTAAGTAGGCACGCTTTGAATTTGGAAATGGTGGAGGCATCACGATGTCGCTTGTCGTCGAACTGATTGCTGATCCGGAACTCGGCGGCTACACGGCGCGCGTGCCCGATATCCCGGCTTACGGCGAAGGGGAAACCGAAGATTTGGCGATCGCCGATCTTCGCGAGGCTTTGCAAGGCTATATCGAAACATTCGGCCTCGAGGATGCGTTGGCCCGAGTCAGTAGCCCGGCCGTTCGCCAACTCGATTGGGATTTGGCGCAGCTAAGCCGTGGCTAGAGTTCCGCGTATCTCCGGCGCGGAAATGGTCCGCCTCCAGCGGCAGGGCTTCGTTGTCTTGCGCGTTCGAGGAAGTCATCACTTTCTCGAACAAGGTGACCGGCGAACATCCGTTCCGGTACACGGTTCGCACCCGCTCAAGATCGGAACTTTGCGAAGCATTCTCCGCGATGTCGAAATTAGTCCAGAGGATTTCGAGCGCATGCTCCGGGAGTAGGCCTGCTCACTCCTTCGCCGGCCAATTCAAATGCCGGTGCAGAAAATCAAACGTTCCCACCGCGTGAATCTCGTGCGGGCCGTCGAAGTATTCGATCTCCGTGCGCTCGGGAATCTTCAGGTCGGCGTAGAGCATCCGCACTTTCGCGTATTCGTACGAAACCCATTCGTCGACACCGACGCCGTCGCGATGGCCGCGTTCCACCATGAACGGTCGCGGCGCGATGAGGTACGCCATCTCCGCGTAGTTGAACGTATGGCCGAGATCGAATTCGAACATCTCGTACTCATGCGTCCCCATGTAGCTAAACGGCTCCCGCACCGACGTGCACTTGCGAATCCATTCGTTGAAGTCGCCCGAACAGATGGAGAGACAGTAGTTGTCGACCAGTGCCGGCACGCGCATCGCCGTCTTGCCGCCGTACGATAAACCGTAAAAACCGATCCGCGTCGGGTCGACGAACTCCAGCGACGCGAGCCAATCGGTGATCTGCTGTTGCTGCGGCACGATCACCGACCACAACGTCTTCTTCAACGGATGCAGCTTGCGGACCAATTGCCGAAAGTGATCTTTGCCGATGTACGGGTTCTGCGGCGAAAAAACAACGAACCCCCGCTCGGCGAGTCGGGCCGCGAACATGTGGTAGTAGTTGGAGCCCTTGAGGTTCGGGAGAATCGTATCTTCCGGCTTCCCTTCGAGCCCATGCTGACAAACGACGACCGGCCGCTTCTCCCCCGGCATCAGATCCTTCGGTACGAGCAGGGTGCCCAAGGCCCAGACGCCGCCGGCCGCTTCGTCTTTCCCCGTTTCTTTTTCTGCGACCCCGAAGACATCGAGCACCACGTCGTAGCCGCGATACTTGGGCGTGTCGTAAATCAGCCGTGTCCGGGCATTCGGCGGCAGCAAGTCGTATTCGAACCGGCCGAGCACTTCGTTGTAGAAGTAGTGTTTATATCCCGTCAACGAAGCTTGCCACTTCGCCGGATCACGCGACTTACGATCGGCGTCCTTCCACCACTCCTTCCGTACGAACTCACTCTCGCGCATCAACGCCTGCGTGTGCTCGATCCACTGTCGAACCGTTTCCGCTTGTGCGGTTTCGTAGGCTTCCGCAAACCGATCGGCTTCCTGAAGTGCATTCCAGAAACCTTTCCAGATGCCGGCTTCCGGCGGTGCGGCTGTTTCCAATGTCGCCGGCGAAAGTCCGAGACGCTGCGCCACCTCGCTAGAGAACGACATTGTACCGGCGTCCGCCGTCAATCCGTCGACGATCGCTCCCAACTTCCACTCGCGCTGCACCGGAGCCAGCTTCAAGGCCCGCTCGATTTCGGCGTGCGCTTGTTCCGACGTCGGCACGACCAACGTGCCGGGCGCTGCGCCATGTACCTTCGTCGGCTGAAGTTCCTTGCCGCGATATTTACCGCCGGTCGCAACATCGACAATCAAATGACGCGGCACGACGAGACTCGCCAATTCCGCATCGCCGAACTCGTCCAAGAAGCCCCAGATATCGTGGTCGAGCGGCCGCTCAAAGAGAGTTTCCTGCGGCCCGAACGCGCCGCACACGCCGGTGACGTCGACGCGCGGATCGAGCGCTCCGGTCAATAGCGCGACGCGTCCGCCGACTCCCGTGCCCAGCACTGCGATGGGTTGCTTCTCCGTGCCTATGCGCGAATTGAGCAGCCCGCGGACAGTATCGACGTCGTAACCTAACGCGCTCCGTCCCATTTCAAAAGCTTGGCGATGAATGAACTCGCGATGCGTTTGATTGGTCTGCTTCGCGCCGAGCGCGACGAACGATTGCGCGTTGGAGCGATCAATGATCGGCACGAAAAACACCTCGCAACCGGCGGCGTATAGCGATGTCGCGACGTCGAGAATGCTTTGTCGACGCGTGCCGAGCTCATATTCGAACTGCTCGTCGAGCACGAAGATCGCCGTCGCTTTGATCGTGCCCTTCGGTCGGGCCTGAAACCCGTAGCCCCAGACATCGACATGCACGGGCCAACGCACGAAGCGAAACGGAATGCCGAGCGTCATTTCCTCGTCGCCCAGCAGCGAGACGGCCGGCGACATCGCGGCAAAGCCGGCCTCGCGCGGCGGCTCGACGACGCGAGCAACCGTTTCCGGCGGCGGCGGATACTTCACGCCGAGATACTTCGCCAGCCGCGTACGATTCGCCGCCACGCTTTTGTCGTATGCCTCGGGGCTCGTAAAATCGCGCTGCCAATGCCGTGCCCGGCGTTCAATGCTCGCGGCCGTTTCACGGTCGGCGAACTTGTGCAGGTCGTCGACCATCCGCACCGAGAGGTCCCCTTCCCACGTGAGCGGCTGCGTGCCGGCGAGGGGTTCTGCGGCATGGGACCATCCGGAAACGCCGCAACAAAATACAATCGCGATGAGCGTGACGCGGGAGAGCATGAATGTTTGCTCCGTGCGAGGCGGGGACTTATGATTTTGCTTAGTCGAAAGACTCCGGTCGCTTACGCTCCCGGCTCGCCAAGCGTTCGCCACGATACTCTTCCCCCACACGCGCAACAACTATGGACAGCACTCCCTACATCACACGTCGCCGGTTTCTTGAGTCGTCCGCCTTGGCCGGGATCGCCGCGCTCGCCGCTCCTCACATGTGCAGCGCCGCCGATACGAAACCCGCGAAGCTTCGCCTGGCCGTGAAGTACGGCATGGTGCGCGTGCCCGGCGCCACCGTCGAGCAGAAGTTCGAGCTCGTGAAGAAAATCGGCTTCGAAGGGCTGGAGATTCAAGCGCCGGGTGAAGTGAACCTCGAAGAAGCCGTCGCCGCCTCCAAGGCCACGGGCATCAAAATTCACGGCGTGATCGACTCCGTGCACTGGAAAGAACGGCTCAGTGATCCCAACGAAGAAGTGCGCGCGAAAGCCGTCGCGGCGCTCAAGGAAGCGATTCGCGCGGCGAAGACCGTCGGGGCCGATACCTGTTTGCTGGTCCCGGGCAAGGTGAGCGATCCGAAAAATGAGAACTTCGAGCAATGCTGGGAGCGTTCGCAAGCCGGCGTGCGCGAATGCTTGGCCCTAGCCGAAGAATGCAAGGTGATCATCGCCATCGAAACCGTGTGGAACGACTTCATCACGAAGCCGGAACACATGATTCGCTACGTCGACGAGATCAACAGCCCCTGGTGCGGCGCGTATTTCGATTGCAGCAACATGCTCAAGTACGGCGTCTCCAGCGCCGACTGGATTCGGGCCCTCGGCAAGCGCATGGTGAAGTTCGATTTCAAAGGGTACAGCCACAAGACCGGGTTCAAAACTCCGATCGGCGAAGGCGACGAGAACTGGCCGGAAGTGCTCAAGGCCCTGGCCGACGTCGGCTACGACGGTTGGGCGACCAGCGAAGTGTCCGGCGGCGGCGAACCGGAATTGACCGAAATCTACAACCGAATGGCCAAGGCATTGGGCAAAGCCTGATAGGGAGTCATCGTGATGCGCGGCCGCTATTGGTGGGCGCCGGTGCTGCTGACGGCGGCGCTGGTCGGCTGTGAAACGCAGGTCGCGATCTACGACCTGCGTCTGGCGCCGACGGCCGACGGGCTCCAGCGCACGCTCACCGCATGGCGAGAGCAGGGGGGAATCGACCAGCCGAACAAGCCGCTCTCGGACGAAGAGCTGAAGCGGCTCGGCTCGTTCTACCCGAAGCGCGTGTCGACCGACGCCGACATTCGGCAATCGTTTCGCGGCGTCTTTCTCGGCAAACTGCCGGCCGACGTCGGCGGTCGCGGATCGTACGAAGTCGCCGCCACGGTGCTCGGCACGAGCTACACGTATCTCGAACGGTTTCGCGGCGCCACCGCTCTCGACGCCGAACTCTACGATCGTCGGGCCGCGGCGGATCGCTGCTGCGATCTTGTCGTCGCTTGGTTCGATAAACAACTGGCCGACGCGCCCGAGCGCCAAGCGGTGCGACGATTCTTGAATCAGGAGTTTCGCGAAGACCTGCGCAATTTGGCGGCCATCGCTTGGTTGGCCGCCGCAGAGAGAAGCACGGCGACCAAAGACGACGACAAGGCGGACGAAGATGTGCAACTGCTTCCCACCGTCGTCGTGCGGATGCTCGCCTACTTGGTCGAACACGATTACCTTGCCGCACACGAAACGCGTTCCATCGCTGCCGAACTTCAAGACGACGTCGATCGATGGCAGTGGCTCCGCCGCATGTTGGCCCGCAAGTCGGGCCTGGAGCCGAGTGCGGCGGACCGGACGTTTGCGTTCTTGGAGGAGTCGGAATCGCTGTATGCCTCCTGGAACGAGCATCTCCGTGCCACGCCCGAGTATGCGCGAATTCGCAAACAAGCGCAGGGGCGACCTTCGAAGGACGGAGAGAGCGACGGGCCGGAGCCGAAGGTCGTGTTGGAGCAATTGCTGGAGCCGACGCTCGAAGATTTCATGGCCACGATCAATTGGGGAAGTGCCGACGAATTGCGTTTGGCACTGGTGCTGCCCGTCGCGCCGCATGAGACGAACGGCGATTGGGAGCCGTCGGAGATGTCCGTGTATTGGAAAGGTCGGCTGCGCAAGAAGGGGGGGAGCCCGACGGTCTGCTACGCCTTGTGGACGGTTGCCGACGAGAAATTCCAGCTCAAGCATTTCGGCCGCACGGTGATCGAAGGAGACGAACTCGCGCAGTTCGCGGCCATGCATCGCACGCTCACCGCCCAGCAGCGGGCCGAGTTCGACAAGCACCTGGAAGCTCTGGAGCCGGGGGACGCGATCAAAGGTCGCGTACAAGAATTTCAGTTCGTCGGCGCGGCGGACGAGGCCGCGAAACGGACGGCCCGCCGCATGGTCGAGCTCTTGGCGTCGGAGCTGTAATGGCTCTGTAGGGAACGCCCTCTGTGGCGTTCCGCCCGTGCTGCAATCGGAATGTCCGATGACCAAGCACCAAATTCTAAACAAGGAATAAATTCCAATGATCCAGCGTGCGCCGCACGGGTTATTGGAATTTTTGGTTTGGGATTTGTTTGGAATTTGGTGCTTGGTCATTGGAATTTTTATCCGGCGCGCGGAACGCCACGGAGGGCGTTCCCTACAGACGGCGTCGCAATCGCTATGCTCGGAACAACCGAATCAAAACGCTGCGGAAAAGCCCGTCTTCTCGGGGATGATTTGCCAAGCGTCCGTTTTCGACCTACGGTTTCGATTGAGCACGGCGTTTGCCTGCGTACGCTGCTCACCCCGCCTGTTTGCCCCCGCCTCTCGCCATCGATCCCGCCCACCACACCTGCCCCGCCGAGGATTTCTTCCTCTAGGAGCTCCGTCATGCCTACCACGCTGCAATGCGACGTCGATTTCTACAACATGGTGTACGAAGTCTTGCGCTCCTCGCGCGCTGATGACGATTGTCGACGGACGCAAGATCGCCAAACGTTTGCCTGCCGGCAGTGGATCGCCCCGCTCCCGGCCGACGGCGTGCCGGCGGCGAGCGCGTTTCAAGAAGTGGAATGCCGCGACATTTCGACCGGCGGCTTTTCCTACGTGAGTGCCGCCGTACCGAGTTGCGAGAAGCTTTCGGTTCGACTCGGCAAGGCCGAGGGTTGGGTCTTTCTCACCGCCGGCGTCGTGCATTGCCGCCCTTGCGATACGGACGACGGCCCGGCGTTCCTGATCGGTTGCAAGTTTCTCGGCCGCGTCGGGTCTTAACGCATCGCCGGCCGGTCGCGCCGCGAGGCCGTAATTGCTTGACAAGCCGCGCGGGGCGCGCGAAGGTGTGAGTCGTTGCCGCCCCTCCGCTTGCTCACTCCCCGGCCGTCGCGATGCTCTTCGTCCGCCGCTCCGCCGATTCTTGCGCCGCTTGCCGCTTCGTGCGCGCATGCCTCCTCGCAACGCTCGTCTTCGGCGCCCAAGCCTCGGCAGGCGAGCGGGCTTCGGCAAGCGAACCGATGGCTGCGGCGATCAACAACGGGCTGCCGGCCAAGTTCGTCAACCACGCGGCGCCCGAGGTCGGGAAAGAAGTCGAGGCTCGGCTCCGCCTGCAATGGAAGCGTTACGCGCTGCTGCTGCCGCCGCGATTTCCGCCGTCGAGCAGCGAAGAACCGCTTTTCGAAGTCCGGCTGTACGGCACGCTCGCCGACTATCGCGCGGCGCTGGCGGAGCATGGTCTGCGGCTGGAGAACCCCGCGGTTTATCTGACGGACGCCCGACTGATTCTGCTCGGCTTCGACGGCGCTCGGTTCGACGCGGCCTTGGACGACGCGCAGAAGCGGGTAGCGCAACGCAAGGCCGAAATCGAGACGCACTCGCGCGCATTCGCAGCGCAGCAGAAGGCGGACAATGCCCGCTTTCAGCGCGAGCAAACTCCGGAAGCCGTTCGCAAGGAGTTGCAGTTGCGGCGGCGGCGCGATTTCCAAAAGGCCCAGGCCGAGGCGGCCGCCGCGCAGCGACAGGCCGAAGACGCCAATCAAGAAGTGCTCGATAGCGCCATCGAACGCATCCTCGCCAACGGCTCGCATGAACTGTTCCACGCCTACGTGGCGACGCGGCTGTATCGCACGCCGGCGGATCGACTTCCCGCGTGGCTCCACGAAGGGCTGGCGCAAACCGTCGAATACGGCCGCTGGCGTAACGACCGATTGCTCACGGACGTTGCGCCGCCGCCGGAACTTCTGCGGCAGTTGAAGCCCGGCGGCAACGGCGCCCCGGCCCTCTTTGATTTGCGCACGCTGCTCACGGCCGACGATGCGCAGTTTCTCGCCCACGGCGCGGCCGCGTCTGATGACGCCCGCCGTACATACTTAGCGGCCTGGAGCCTGACGCAGTATCTCGCGAGCATCGGCGCTTTCGCGAAGCGCTCGACGCTCGACGCCTACGCGGCCGACGGCGACGCCGACCCCGTGCGACGCTTCGAACGTTTCGTCGGCCGGGACCTGGCAAGGGTCGAAGCCGATTGGCGCGCGTATGTGGGGAAGTGGGTGAAGTAGTTGCGGTGCCGATGTAGTTTCCCGATCGTGGACGATCGGGCTAAGCTTAGTAGGCGAGTCGTCCGGCAGTTCAACTACTTTCCTTCGGCAGCCCAGGCTTTCATTTGGGCGATGTTCCGTTCCGTGACGGAACGATTTTCATCTCCCTTTTTCTTCTCGCCGACATACACCCGCATGTCGCTGTCGTACATCGCGGCCGTTTCCGGCACGTTCCCCTTGTCGCCGGTCTCGCGAATCCACGCATCCAGACGACCCCGTAGCTCGGCGAGCGTGGCGGCGTGCGTCGGGACCGCGGCGAGGTTCTTCGTTTCAAACGGATCGGCTTGAAGGTCGTAGAGTTCTTCGGGAGCCCGCGTCGGCGCGAAGAGAATCCGCTCTTGCAGTTCGTCGAGCTTGCCGGCGGCGTGAAGCTCGCGCAAGGTCATCACGATCGACTTGCCGTCTTTGTAATTGTTCGGCTGCAAGTGCGGCCGCGCCGGGAGAAAGTTGCGCACGTATTTGTAGCGGTCGGTCCGCACCGAGCGGATGTGTTCGACCGTTTCATCGCAGCGATCGCGGGCCGAGAATACGGCGTCGCGCGGTTGATAGTCTTTCGCCAACAAATCGCGCGACTGCATCCCTTCCGGACGCTCGATGCCGGCCAAAGCCAGCGATGTGGCTGCGAGATCGATGTGCGAGACAAGGTCTTCACGGACGGCGCCCTTCGGAACGCCCGGCCCGCGCATCACGAGCGGCACGCGGATCCCTTCGTCATAAAGAAACTGCTTCCCGCGGGCATGGCTGATGCCGTGGTCGGTCATGAAGCACACGACCGTGTTCTCCAGTTCCCCTTCCTTTTCGAGCCGAGCCAACACGCCGCCGACCGCGAGATCGGTGAAGCGGCAGCTATCGAGATACGCGGCCCAATCGCGGAGCAGCACCGGATCGCGGGGGTAATACGGAGGCAACGTCACATCTTCCGGCTTTACCGCCGCGCCGAACCGTTCGGCGGCGCGCTGCGAGAGAGCGATCGCGTTGCCGTCTTTCCCGCCCCGCTGCTTGCCGCCGGAGAGTTGCACCTGCATGAAAAACGGTTGGCCCGCGGCACGGCCGGCCCAATCGGGTCCGTCGTACATCGCTTGGTCATACTCGAAGTTGTAGTCGGTCTTGCCGAGTGCGCCCCCCGCCTTGCCTTTCGCGGCGGCTTTCTTGCCGGCCGGTTGTCCGCCGCCGATGCAGGTGTAATAGCCGGCTTGTTGAAAGAGCTTCGGCAACGGCACGACGCCGTCGGGGAGATAGATCTTCTCCGTACCGCGACCGCTGCGATGGTTCTGCGCGCCGATCGTCGTTTGATACATCCCCGTGATGAGCGCCGAGCGCGAAGGGGAGCAGACCGGCGCGGTGGTAAACGCCTTAGCGAAGCGCGTCCCTTGGCGGGCCATACGATCGACGTTCGGCGTTTCGATCAGTTTCTCGCCGTAGCAGGAGAGGTTCGCCGACATATCATCGACGATGATCCACACGATGTTCGGCTTCGTCGGCGCTTTAGCGTGTGCTACGCCGGCAAGAACAAATGCGAACGCAGCAACGACGGAAACAAGGCGACTATTCATGGATTGCATTCAAAGAAGAAACCATTTAGCCGCGGAGAAAAGTCTCCGCGCGCCGCTATCGATATTACGACGCGCCGAAGCAACGATTTATTCCGGCAACTTAAAGTCGGCAATAAAAAGCTGGCTCTGATGTTCGGGCGTCCGGTTGCTCGTCCACATCAGCTGCTTGCCGTCGGGCGAGAACACCGGCAGGACGTCGCCCGTCGGATGGTCGGTCACGCGCCAACGTTTGCCCGGCTTAAACTCGCCGTCTTTCACTTCGTACTTCATCAGCCAGAGGTCGTAGTTCGGGCGAGCCGTCGGGTCGGAGTGGTCCGCGCCGGTCCAAATGATGTACGGCTCCGTCGGATGCCAATACGGCGCCCAGAACACGGAATTCGGATCGTCGGTCACGGCCGTGTCGTGCTTCCCGTCGATGCCGATCACGTGAATCTGCAGGTGCTCGGCCTTCTTGCGGTCGGTACGGTAGACGACCCATTTGCCGTCGGGCGATTGGAACGGGCCGCCGTCGTAGCCGGGCTCGTTAGTGAGTTGCCGCACGTCGGAGCCGTCGCTCTTCATCACGTAAAGATCGGGATCGCCGTCGCGCGTGCTGCAAAAGACGATGGTCGAACCGTCCTTCGAGTAGGCCCCTTCGGCATCGTAGCCCGGCGCGTCGGTAAGGCGCTTGAGCGGCCCGCCGTCGATGGACACCTCAAAAATATCGGTGGCCGGATCAAACGGCCATTCATAACGGCGGCGCCGGCCGGCCTTCGCGTCTTCGGCCTGCTGTTTCCGTTCGGCCTCTTCCACTTTGCTCATGTCGGGATCGAGGTGGCTCGATGCGAAGAGAATCTTCTTCCCGTCGGGCGAGAAGTAGGCGCAAGTCGTGCGACCGCGGCCGGTGCTGATGAGCTTCGGCTTCGGAAACGGCGCCCCCGCCGCTTGCAGCGGTTGCGTGTAGATCTGGTAGAAGGGATAGTCGGTCGACACCGCTTGGTAAACGATCTGCTTGCCGTCGGGCGAGAAGTAACCTTCGCCGGCTTTGGTGAAGCCGCTCGTTACTTGCCGCATGTTCGAAAGGAACTGGCTTTCGATGGACGGAGCGGTCGTCGCGGCGTCAGCGGGTTTCCCAGGCTCGGCGGCCGGCGACAGCCGGCAATGGGCCAAAACGACAAACACGGCGCCAACGAGCACCGAACGGGAGAGCGACATAGAAATGAATCTCGCGGTGGGAATACGGACGTGTTGGGACAGCGTCAGTATATTCCGCGGCGCGGGGGGCTTGCTACTAGCCGCTGCGGGCGCGTGAACGCATGCACCAGGGCTTACGCTTGCTTCTTGCGGGCCGCGAGGATCGCCTTCACCAGATCGTCGGGCACCGGCGGGCGCGGGGCGTCGATGCCGCACGGATCGGCCATCGCCTGCTTGCCCAGTGCGATAGTCTTCTTGTAGCTATCGAGATACTGCACGCACGGCGGACAGAGCGATAGATGCTCTTCAAACACGGCCCGTTCTTCCGGCGGCAGCTCGCCGTCGAGAAACGCCATCATGAATTCGCAGATTTCGCGACAGGTCAGATCGTGACGATGTTCTTCGCAACGTGGTTCGTTCATCGTGCCGTCTCTCCCAACCGGCTGTCGAGCAATTCGCGCAAGGCCTGGCGTGCCCGATGGAGCCGGGTTTTGACGTTGGCCGGCGACAACTTGAGCAAGTCCGCCGTTTCCTCGGTCGTTCGTTCTTCGATATCGCGCAGCAGTAGAATCGTGCGATAACTTTCCGGTAGTTCGTCGATCGCGGCGCGCACCATCTGACGCAGCTCGCGATTGACGCTCGCCTCGTCGGGGCGGATGCTCCACACGGCTCGCGGGTCAGCACGGTGGCCGTCTTCGGCAAAGCGGGGCAGCAGGTCTTCGATCGCCTTCTCCGGCCGGCGGCGGCGCGTGCGCAGCCGCATCAGCGCGGAGTTGACGGCGATACGGTGCAGCCACGTAGCCAAGCTCGAATCCCCTTGAAACCGCTCGATTGCTTTGAACACGGACAGAAACGCCTCTTGCAGCGCGTCCTGCGCGTCGTGCTCCTCAGGCAAGTAGCGACGAATCACCGTGAGCAACTGCGGCGCGTAGCGAACGACGAGCTCCTCGTAAGCAGCGTCATCTCCGGCGCGCAGCCGCGCCAACAGCCCGGCTTCGTCAGTAGCGGACCCCGGCGTACCGGCGGCGGTGGGAGAACTCTCGGCCATGTCCGCCAGCATACCGATGAAGCGGCCCTGCTCCAAGTCGCTGAAGCCGTGGATCGCCGCGACTCCAATCCATTCGATGCCCGAAACGAAACATCGTTACAGGGATTTCGCGCAAATTTCCGAAGTGCGCGTGAGCACGTTACGCGCTAAGCGTCCCGTCGGCCGGTTCGGCGGCGTGGCCGTCGTGGACAAACGTGCAATCGCGGCCCGACGATTTGGCCGCGGCCAGGGCAACGCCGGCTCGCATCACCACGGAGACGCTGCGATCGTTCGAAGCGACTTCCGCGACGCCGCAACTGACCGTGGCGTCGATCGGCTTTTGCACGGCGTCGCCTGCTCCTTCGCGCACGGCGGCGCGAATTTGCTCGGCCGCTCGAATCCCCTCTTCGGCCGTAGCGCCGTCGAGCAGCAGGGCAAACTGCCCTTGGTGGTAGCGGGCCGCGTAGTCGCACGGGCGACATTGTTTACGGAGGATCTCGGCCGTGCGACGCAGCACCAAATCGCCGGCGGTGCGGCCGTCGTGGCCGTTGATTTGCGTGAGGCGGTCGACGTCGACCAGCACCAACGAGAGAGCTCGGCCTTCCGAGCGGCAGCGGTGGACGCGGCGGCGAAGCTCGTGCGCGAATGCGGCGGCGGTCGGCAGCAGCGTCATCGGATCGGGCTCATCATGTTCGTGCAGATTGGCGCCGGCGGCCGTCGACAAGGCCGCGGCTGCGTGGCCGGCTTCGGCGGCATGTTCGAGCAGTCGCGGCGATTCGAGCGAGAGGAAGTCCGTGCCGCTGTGGAAGTGGCCGCAATTGCGTCCGGCCGCCTTCGACAGGTACAAGGCCTCATCGGCGCGGCGGACGATCGTTTCGACGTCGTCCCCCGGCACCACTTCGGCCAAGCCGAGACTGATCGTCACTTCGACCGATTCGTGATCGTATTCAAAATTGTGATTCGCCACAGCTTCCAGCGAACGCTGCGCCGCGCGACGGGCATCGCGCAACGTGGTCGTCGGCAGAATCACGGCGAACTCTTCGCCGCCGTAACGCGCCAAGAAGTCCATCTCGCGGAGCACGGCCTGCAAGACGCGCGCGACGTCGCGCAAAACGGCGTCGCCGACCGCTTCGCCGCGGGCTTGATTGATTTTCTTGAAGTGGTCGATATCAACGAGCAGGATGGAGATCGGCGTCGGACGGCGGCGCCATTCGGCGAGCCGGCGCGTGAGTTCTTCTTCAAAAGCGCGGCGATTGGAAACGCTCGTGAGGACGTCGAGTCGCGAATCGGCCAATTGTGTTTCGAGCTGCTGCGATTGTTCCTCGAGCCGCGTTTCGACGTGCGTGAGCTGCGATTGCAGCCGGCTATTGGCCGTGGCGATTTGCGTCATCCCTTCGATGAGCGCTTGGTGGAGCTTGTCCACGTCGGCGTCGGCTGCGCAGCTGAGCGATTGCGCAACCGCTTTCACCTGCTCGGCGTGGCCGACCGCTTCCGTGCCGATGTCGTCGGCCAGCGTTTGCAATTGCTTCAGCGCGTCGGTAAGTCGGGCCGTCAGGGCGTCGGACGTTTGCGACACCGAGCGGCGGCGCGAACGGAGCCAATAGCCGACGGCGCAACCTCCGGCGACTTGAAACGCGGAGATGCCCAACAACAACAGCATCGTGGAAGTAGAGAGCATACGTGCGGCAACCTACGGCATGAATTCGAGACCAAGGCTGTAAGGCGATGCGCGCGCAGCGGTAAGCCGCCGGCGACGCCTGTGTGAAACCTAGGTCGCAAAGGAATTGCATGACGCCGAAAATCGGCAAACTGCGGCTTGCGTCGGTCGTACCGAATATCCGGCCGGGCTACGGTCATTTCCGTGTGCCGCTACCGGCTTGTCCGGCAGCGGCACACCTTTAGGCTGCGGCCGCCGTACGCCGCTCGCGGCGGCGGAGCATCCAATAGAAGCAGGGGACACCGGCGGCGATGAGCGCCAGACCCCATGCCGAGGCCCGCGGAGAAGAAACCGCCATGCTTACTAAGAAGCCGACGAACGCGACGAGAAAGATCGCCGGAACGACCGGATAACCCCAGGTGCGATAGGGACGCGGCAGATCGGGGCGAAGCCGGCGGAGCGTGAACACGGCCGACACCGCCAACGCATAGAACGAATATCCGCCGAAGATGACGTAGTTCGTCAGCGCGTCAAAGGCGTCGAGCGGCGAGGCCGCGCCGAAATGGAACACCGCGACGATGAGCATCACCGTCCAAATGCATTGCACGAGCACGGCATTGTGCGGCGTTTCGTAGCGGGCATGCACTTTCTGCATGAAGTGCGGCAGCAGCCCGTCACGCGCGACGGCGAAGTAAATGCGCGGGCCGGTAAGCATATTGGAATTCACCGCTCCGAAGGCCGACAGCATTACGCCGAGTGCGACCCAACGAGCGGCATCAGGATTAAACAAAGCGGCGAAGAGTTCGGCCGTGGGTGCTTGGCTCATCGCGATTTGTTGATGCGGCAATACGAGATGGTAGGCGAACGTCGCGGCGACGTAGATCGCCATGATGAGCAGTATGCCCCAGAGCAGCGCTCTCGGCACGTTGCGCTGCGGTTCACGAATTTCTTCGACGACGGGGCCGATGTTGATCCAGCCGTCATACGCCCACAGCACGGCGACCAACGCCGCGGCGATGCCGGTCCAAATCGATGCATCGTACGTGCTGGGAAAGATGGGTTGGAGCAGAGCCGGATCGGCACGCCCCATGAGAAACGGCACCACGATGATGAGTCCGAGGAAGCCGACTTTGATGATCGATGTGACGTTCTGCACGTGGGCGGTCCAACGCGTACTCACATAGTTCACCGCCGAGAGTCCGACGACGAGTACGATGGCGACGATCTCTTGGCCGACGCGACCCAGGGGCGAAAACTCAGCGAGGTAAATGGCCGTCGCCACGGCCAGCGCACCGATGGAGCCGGTGCGTACGACCCAAAATTCGGTCCAGGCCCAAAGAAAAGCCGGCAACTTGCCGTAGGCCTCGCGCAAGTAAACGTACGGCCCGCCGGCTTGCGGCAACATGGCGGCCAGCTCGGCCAGCGCCAAGCAACCGCAAAGAGTGATGAGCCCGACGCCGATCCAAACGGCGACGATGAGCCCGAAGTTCGGCAGGTTCGCGGCCAGGATCGCCGGCTTCAAAAAGATGCCGCTGCCGATCACGGAGCCGACGACGATCATGCACGCGTCAAACGGCCCCAGCACGCGCGGCAAGACGTTCGGCGACTTCGTAATATCTTCGTTATGCATGGCGGGTAGTATAGCCGCCCGCGCACGATCGCAATTCGATTAAATCAGCTTGCGCCGTTCCAGCAGCGCGATGATTTGGTCGACGCATTGGGCCGTCGTGAGTTTGTCCGTTTCCAGCGTCAGGTCCGGGCTCTTCGGCTCGTCGTACTTGGCCGACACGCCGGGGAACTCCGCGATTTCGCCGGAATCGGCTTTCGCATACATGCCGGCCGGGTCGCGCTTGCGAAGCACGTCGGCGGGAGCCTTCAGATAAACCTCGAGGAAGCGATCGCCGCCGACCGTTTCGCGAGCCTTGTCGCGGATGGCCTCATCCGGCGCCAGGAAAGCGCAGATGCTGATCACGCCGGCGTCGTTCAGGATTTTGGCGACTTCGATCGAGCGGCGCAGGTTTTCCGAGCGTTCCCAGGCCGAGAAGCCGAGCCCCTTCGAAATGCCGTGGCGCATGTTTTCGCCGTCGAGTACATAAACGTTCTTGTCGGCGTCGAAGAGCCGGCGTTCCAAGGCGTAGGCAGTCGTCGATTTGCCCGCGCCGGTGAGGCCCGTGAGTAGGATAGTCGCCGAGTTGTGGCCGGCCCGCGTCGTACGTTCGGCGAGTTCGACCGGATGGACGCTTTGCGGCTTGCGATTCTCCGCTTCCACGACGTCCCAGAGATCGGCCCCGAAGCCGCCGAGCGTGCTTTCGCGATCGATGATCATTCCGGCGCCGACCGTGGCGTTCGTCAGCCGGTCGATGAAGATGAACGCGCCGGTGTTGCGGTTCTTGCGATACGGATCGAACGCGACGGGGGACGTGAGCGTAATTTTGCAGCGCCCCACTTCGTTCATCTTCAGCTCCGGCGCCTCTTGGCGATGGAGCGAATTGACGTCGACCCGATAGCGCATCACTTCGCAGGTGCCTTGGGCCACTTTAGTCGCTTGCTTGATCAGATATTGCTTTCCCGGCGCGAGCGGTTGGTCGATCATCCAGACGACCATCGCTTCAAACGAGCGGTCGACGCGCGGCAAGTTGGCCGGATGCACGAGCATGTCGCCCCGGCCGCAGTCGATTTCGTCGGTGAGGGTGAGCGTGACCGATTGCGGGGCGAACGCTTCGTCGAGGTCGCCGTCGAAGGTGACGATGCGGGCCACACGGCTCTTACGGCCCGAGGGAATCGAAATCACTTCGTCGCCCTTGCGCACGATGCCCGAGGCGATGGTGCCGGAGAAGCCGCGGAAATCGAGATTCGGGCGATTGACGTATTGCACCGGCAAGCGGAAATCGATCAGGTTGCGATCGCTGGCAATGTGCACGGTTTCCAAGTAGTGCATGAGCGTGCCCCCTTGGAACCAGGGCATGTTCGTGCTGGCATCGACGACATTGTCACCCTTCAAAGCCGAAACGGGAATGAACGTCAGGTCCCCCATTTCGAGTTTGGTGACGAACTCGGTGTACTCGCGCTTGATCTCTTCGAACCGCGCTTGCGAAAAGTCGACGAGGTCCATCTTGTTGACGGCGATCACCACGTGCTTGATGCCGAGCAGCGACACGATGAAGCTGTGGCGGCGCGTCTGTTGCATCACGCCGTGGCGCGCGTCGATCAGGATGATCGCCAGGTTGCAAGTGCTGGCGCCGGTCGCCATGTTGCGCGTGTACTGCTCATGGCCCGGGCAGTCGGCAATGATGAACTTGCGCTTGGCCGTGGAGAAGTAGCGGTAGGCGACGTCGATGGTGATGCCTTGCATCCGCTCTTCTTTGAGCCCGTCGACGAGCAACGACAGATCCACCTCGCCGCCGGCGGAGCTCTTCTTCGCGCTATCCCGCGTCACGGCCGCCATTTGGTCTTCGTAGACCATCTTGGAGTCGTGCAGCAATCGACCGATGAGGGTACTCTTGCCGTCGTCGACGCTCCCGCAGGTGAGCAGGCGCAACAGCTCCTTGCGCTCGTGCTGGGCGAGATAGGCTTCGATGTCGCGTTCGATTAACTCTTGTTCAGTTTGCATTGGCTTCGCGCAGATTTGATTCACCACGGAGGCACGGAGGACACGGAGACCCTGAAGATTGCAAATTGGTAATTGCAAATCGCAAACTTCAAATTGAAGAAAGCAGCCGGTGCATCGCTTCCGTCAATTTGCAAGTTGCACTTATCGATTTGCGATCTGCAATCCGTTGTTTGCTTCGTGTTCTCCGTGCCTCCGTGGTCAAAAATAGATTTAGAAGTAGCCTTGTCGTTTCTTCTCTTCCATCGAGCCGGCTTCGTCGTGATCGATTACTCGGCCTTGGCGTTCCGAGGTCTTGGCCAGCAGCATTTCTTGGATGATTTCCGGGAGCGTCGTCGCCGTGCTTTCGATGGCGCCGGAAAGCGGATAGCAACCGAGCGTACGGAAGCGGACCATCTTCATTTCCGGCTTTTCGCCCGGATTCAGCGGCATCCGCTCGTCGTCGACCATGATCAAGTTACCGTCGCGGCGGACGACGGGCCGTTCCTTCGCCAGATACAAGTCGGGGAGCGGAATGTTTTCCAGGTGCACATACTGCCAGACGTCGAGCTCGGTCCAGTTCGACATGGGGAACACGCGGATGCTTTCCCCCTTGTTGACCTTGCCGTTGTAGAGGTTCCAAAGTTCCGGACGTTGGTTCTTCGGATCCCACACGTGGAACTTGTCGCGGAAAGAATAGACACGCTCCTTCGCGCGCGATTTTTCTTCGTCGCGTCGGGCTCCGCCGAACGCGGCGTCGAATTTGTGGAGGTCGAGGGCCTGCTTCAAGGCCTCGGTCTTCATGATGTTCGTATGCTTCTGGCTGCCGTGCGTAATGGGGTTGATCCCGTCACGAATGCCGTCCGGATTCGAGTAGACGATCAGCTTGAAGTTGTATTCCTTGGCAAGCCAATCGCGGAATCGATACATCTCGCGGAACTTCCAGAGCGTATCCACGTGCATCAGCGGAAACGGCAGCGGCGCGGGATAGAAAGCCTTCTGCGCAACGCGCAACATGGCCATCGAATCCTTGCCCAGCGAGAAGAGCATCACCGGGTTTTCAAACTCGGCGGCCACTTCCCGAAAGATGTGAATGCTCTCGGCTTCGAGTTGCCGAAGGTGCGTCAGCGTGTACGAGTCGGTCATGGCTAGCGGGCCTGAGGCGAATGTCTGCGGGCTTGTCGACGCAACGAGGCCGCGCCGGGGCGCGCTCATTGGGCGGGAAAAACGAATGAGCCCGGGAAGACGATGGAAGACAGAAGGTCTTGCAGGATAGGTAGTTCCGTCTGCTCGACGCAGGCCCGCCGTGGCCTTCCCTGGGAGACTTTTCAGTATAGGAAAACCCCGCCGGCTTCACAATGCGGGCTGGAGGGGGAGTTTACCGGCAAAGTGCCAGGCGCTAGGCGGCAGGCGGCAGGCGTTTGGCATCGGGTGGCTGGGGCTGGAGCCGCAGACGAAGCCCCGGTCGGCTGGGGCATCACTTCGTTCTGCCCCAGGCACCCGCTGCAATAAACTTAATCGCGATTTAGCCGCCGACCAGCATGGCGACGTGGGGCATTTGCAGCATCGCATAAGCTAGCAGCCCGGCGAAGAGCGTGCCGCCGACGAATAGCGCCGTGCGGACGATGTTGCGACGCAGACCGAGCCAGCAAAGATACACTTCGGCGATCGGTCCGGCGAAGTAGCAGGCGTTGGCGGCGATCGCCAAGACGGCGACGGCAATCCAAACATCGAGCCGCTTCATCGCCTCGAGCGGAATGCTCGAGAGCGTCACTGCGGCCAACGCGAGCACGTATAACACGCGCAACTTTTCCCACGCGAAGAAGACTTGCTTCAAGGTCGGCGCAAGCGCGGCATCGTTCGCAGAATGCGCGGCGCCCGGCATCATCGCGGCTTGCGACATTTTAGAGCCCTCTGTTTGCTACAGACCTCGGTTAAGTACGAGCTTCAACTGCTTCGCATTCGCTAGATCGATCGGCGTAATCATTTCCCGCTCGAGCGGCAATCCGCCTCGTTCGAGGAAACGAATTACGGTTTCGTGCGGCTTCCAATCGAGGTCGCCGAGCGTGACGATCTTGCCGCATTCCTCGCCCGTGGCCTGCTTGAAGGCCTTGAAAATCAGTTCCGAACAATACAGTGCATCGTCTCCAAAAGCGTAGTGCATATCGTAAGGCTTGCCGAGGAAACCGCGGGCCGCAGCCACGACTTGGGGGAGCTTATCGGTGTATTGCGAATCGTATCGATAGACGGCGTAAGCCTTTTCGCGTCCTTGGGCGATCCAAGCGTCGAGCCGGGTTTCCTTTACCGAACCGTTGGCCTCGACCACGACCCACCCGCCATTGCCTCCCGGCGCGACGATGCCGCAGTGGGAGTACTTGGAGTGTGTCGCTCCTTCAATCGCGTCGATGAGCGGGGAATGCGGGAGCGATTGGAAGAGGATGTCGCCGAGTTGCGGCGTGTAGTCGTTTGGTGCGACTGCTGCGACCGACTCCTCTGCGGCGGGCTTGGCGCAGCCCGAAAGTGTTGCCGTGAGCAGCATGGCAACTGCAAGCAGTCGGCGGTGTTGTTCGATAAATGGCATGGCGGATTCTCCCGGGGACGAGCCCCGGGGCTAAATGGGAGATCGTGACAAACTACTTTGATGCATCTTTCTCAAACCACATGGCGTGTTGCCAGGGGAGTCCGTCGAACTCTTGGACAAGCTTGAAGCCGTTGGGGGGCAGCTCCTTGAGGACCTGTTCCTTGCTCATCTTGTGCTCCGGCTTGATCGGCACTTGCGGATCTTCGGCGCGAAATTCCACGAGCACGAGCCGGCCCGCCGGCTTCAGCGCCTTACGCATCGCGGCCAGCATTTGTTCCGGGTGGGAAAACTCGTGGTACACGTCGACGCAAAGAATGACATCGCATGAATCTGCCGGCAATTGCGGATCGACGACCGTTCCCAACAGTAGCTTGACGTTGTGCACACGGTCCGCTTTTACCCGCTCGCTGAGCATGCTCAGCATCTCGGGCTGAATGTCGACCGCGTAAATCAATCCCTTCGCGCCGATGCGTTTGGCGATACGCATGGTGTAGAAGCCGTTGCCGCAACCCATATCGCAAACGGTTTGCCCCGGCTGCAGCTTCAGTTCTTTGAGGAGCTTGTTGCAATCTTCCTCACGATCGCGCGACTCGCGCGTTAGCCACGGCGCACCGGCATAGTGCATGGTTTGGGCAATCTCGCGCCCTTTATAGAACTCGAGCCCCGGCGGGATCTTGTCGGGCGTCGTCGCCGCCGAATTACCTGTTTGCGCGGGGCCGCCGATCGCTTGCGATTTTGCGGCGTCGCCCCGCAACAATACGAGGGCTACGGCCACGAAAAGCGGTTGTAGTGAAAACGAATGCATGCCGGTTGATTCCTTGGCAAAAACGGGTACCCGCGACCGGCCGGCGAAGTTTCGTCGGACTGCTACGACGGCGAAAATCGGCGCCGCCGGTTCATGTTGAGGGGCGCAACAGGGTGCGTCAAGCTCGCGCCCCCCTGCAAGCGTGCTGCTTTCGCCTCCCGCGGCGTACGGATACGATGGTTTTCGTCCGCTTCCGACCGACTTCGACTTCCGGGTGTGGACGCCCGGGCTAAGCCCGAATGGCCGCGAGACGGAAACTTCGGCGTCGTTCTCTTCCTTAAAAAGCAAAACCATGCCGCGTCGCAATCTTTATCTCTTGGTGTGCGTGCTGGCCGTGTCGTTCGTCAGCTATCACAAAGCCGACAGCGCCAATCGCACGCATTACGAACCGATGTTCGACGTCTTCAAGACCGCGATGTCGGAGATCCGCGAGCACTATCTCTACGCCGACAACGTCGACGAGCGGAAACTGTTCGAAGGCGCCATGCGCGGCATGACCGGAGAACTCGACCCGTACTCCGGCTATTCCGGCTACAAGGAAACGCGCGAGTTCGACGAAGGGCTGCACCAAGAGTTCGGCGGCATCGGCATCGAGGTAAATTGGAATCGAGAAACGAAGACGCTTTCGGTGATGAGCCCGATCGTCGGCACGCCGGCTTACGAGGCCGGCATCATGGCCGGCGACATCATCACGAAGATCAACGACGAGAAAACGGAAGACTTCACAGATAGTGACGACGCCGTCAACCGCATCAAAGGAAAGCCTGGCGAACCGGTGCGGCTCACCGTGATCCATCGCGGCGAAACCGAAGAGCACGAGCTCACGCTCGTGCGCGCGAAGATCAAGGTCGACACCGTGCTCGGCGATCGCCGCAACGCCGACGGCACGTGGGACTACACGCTCGAAAGCGATCCGGCGATCGGCTACGTCCGCATCACGCAATTCGGCGACAAGACGGTCGACGAACTCGGCGCCGCCTTGCAACAGTGCCGCGACAAGAACGTTCGCGGGCTGATCCTCGACCTGCGGAACGACCCGGGGGGCTTACTCGACGCGGCGTACAAAGTGTGCGACTACTTCGTATCATCCGGCATCATCGTTACCATTCGCGAACGGGGCGGCCGAGAACGCGAACGGCGCGAAGCGACCGGAGCGGCGCAATACACCGATTGGCCCATGGCGGTGCTCGTGAACCAATACAGCGCCAGTGCAAGCGAAATCGTGTCGGCTTGCCTCCAAGATCATCATCGCGCGATCGTCGTCGGCGAACGCTCCTACGGCAAGGGAACGGTGCAAACTCCGATTCGCCTCGAAAACGGCAAGAGCATGATGCGGCTCACCATCGCCAGCTACTGGCGCCCGAGCAACGAGAATATCCATCGTGCCAAAGGTGCGAAGGAAGAGGAGAAGTGGGGCGTGCAACCGGACAAGGGGTACGAAGTAAAACTCGACGAGAAGCAATTGATCGACCTCTTACGCCACCGTCGCGAACGCGATGTTTTGCGGCGACCCGGCGAAAAGCCTGCTCACCCCGTCGCTGCGGCCACGCCAACCGGAACTCCCGAGCCGGCGCCGCCGAAGCCGACGGTTCCGACGGGGGGCGGCCCGCCCCTGAAGAGCTCCGATACGCGTGCGCCGACGCATGTGTCGCCGGATGACGACGAATCCCCGTCCGGCGATTCGGCCGACCCGCAACTTGCGAAGGCGGTCGAGTATTTGAAGTCGAAGATCGGTAAGTAGTCGCGATCTATTTCACACTAGCCCCGAAACGCAAGCGAGGGGACGACGGAATTTAGTAGGCGGTTCATAGGTCCCCTCGCTTGCGCGTCGGGGCTCGTATTCGATGGGAAGGTGATTTGCGATGACCCGAATGTTCGCTGTGCTGTTCTCTACATGCCTCGTCGTAGGCAACGTCGCCCAAGCCGCGACGCCCAACGTTCTCTTCCTTCATGCCGACGATCAACGGCCCGATACCATCGGCGCACTCGGGAACCCGGCGATTCGCACGCCGACGCTCGACGGCTTGGCGGCGCGCGGCATGGCGTTTCAAAACGCCTATAACTTCGGCGGCAACTCCGCAGCCGTGTGCACGCCGAGCCGCAATATGATGCTCAGCGGCAAGTCATTCTTTCATTACAGCAGGCTCGTCAATCCCAAGAGCGGCGACGTATTTCAACCGAGCGCCGAGGACCCGGCTGCCGCGGAGAGCGTCGCGAGCAAGTTGGCGGCCGGCTACAAATGGAACATTCTCGCCCCGGGCGACCCGCCCAACTTCCCGCTCTCGCTACAAGCGGCGGGCTACCAAACCTATCACCACGGCAAACGCGGCAATACGGCGACGAACATTCAGGCCCGCTTCGAAATCAACAAGTACCTGAAGGACGACCAACAAGAACGCCTGAGCGGCGAGCCGGGCCAAGAGATCGTCGACGAAGCAATCACGTTCCTGAAGACCGATCGCGATACGAAGCGACCTTTCTTCATGTACTTGGCGTTCGGCAACCCGCACGATCCGCGCGTCGCGTCGGCAGCGTACCACGCACAGTACCGGACCGAGGCGATTCCACTGCCGAAGAATTACCTGCCGTTGCATCCGTTTAACAACGGTGAGCTCGCGGTACGCGACGAACGCCTCGCCCCCTGGCCGCGTACGGAGCACGAGGTCCGCAAACAATTGCACGACTATTACGCAACGATCACCGCCTTCGACCATCACCTGGGCCGATTGCTCGAGCAAGTACGGGCGCTGAATCTCGAAGGAGAGACGATTGTGATCTTCTCCGCCGACCAAGGGCTGGCGATGGGAAGCCACGGCCTGATGGGAAAGCAGAATCTGTACGACCACAGCACGCGATCGCCGCTGATCTTTGCAGGCCCCGGCGTGCGCGCGGGACGCACGGCCGCGCTCGTGTATCTCTTCGATATTTATCCGACCGTCTGTGAGCTCGCCGGCGCCGCAAGCCCGCCGGGCATCGACGGCCGCAGCTTTGCCAAAGTACTTTCCGGCGAAACGACTAAACACCGCGACTTGATTTTCTGCGCCTACCAAGGGGTGCAACGCGTGCTGCGCGACGAACGCTACAAGCTCCTCCGCTATCCCCGCATCAATCGCTCACAGCTTTTCGATCTGGCAAACGATCCAGACGAACTCCACGATCTCGCGGCAGCGCCGGAACAGAAGGAGCGGGTCGAAAAGATGCTCGCCGAAATGAAGGAGCAGCAAAAGGTGTTCGGCGATTGGATGCCGCTCGGCACCGACAAGCCCGACGCGGAAACGTTCGACTTCACCAACGCGCCGTCGGCCGAGCCGAAAAGGAAGAAGAGGCGAATGTAGGGAATGCCCTCGGTGGCGTTCCGCGAATGACGCGGACCGGACGGAACGCCACGGAGGGCGTTCCCTACAGAGCCAGAGGTCTCTTAGCGCGGTTTCGGCTTGGCCGCGGTTCCGACGACTTTGATGGTCGTCGACAGATAATAGGGCAATGTCAACGCGGGGTCGGAAAACTTCGCTTCGCAGAAGAACGCCGCACAGCCGGCCTTCGGAGTCGGCAAGCGATAGCGAAAGACGCCGTCGTCGCCGGCCACCGGTTCGGCTTTCCAAACGCCTTCACGGAAGTCGCGATTCACGCTCGTCGTCTGCCACGCGAGTACTTCCGTCGGCGCGCGATCGGAGCGCAGCACGAGTTCCGCACCGTCAACGTGTTCGACCTGTTCCCAAGCGAGCTTCGGCAGCACGAGCGCGCCGGCCGCATGACGATGCAGAGCAGAAATTCCGCCGAGCACGCGAGCGAGATCCTTCAAACCGTGGCCGTTGTTCGGCACGTAGCAGATATATTTGTCGCCGACGAGGTCCGGCCAGTATTGGTTTAGCGACTCGAGCGGCCAATACCGGTCGTTGGTCCCGAGCAGTAGCAACTTCGGCTGTGTGATTTGCTTGCGGTAGCTGTACGGATCGACGATCTCCAGCAGCTTCCCGCCGGCGGGCGTTTCCACAAGCTTATGAATGCCGAGGTCCGTGTAGTCGTGGATTTCGTCGGAGTAGCCTCCCCACGAATCGACTTGCAGCTTGAGATGGCTCCGCATGTTGAGCATGTCGATCACCATCGGCGCCAGGCATTCCACGCGCTGGTCGACGGCCGCCGTAAGCCACGTGGTCCAGCCGCGCTTGGAAGCGCCGGTCACCGTGAACTTCACGGGCTCGAGCTTCCATTCGTCGCGCGCAAACTCGGCGGCGCAATCCATGGCCCGCACGGCGCTTTTCACCATCGGCAGGAGGAGCGGCCAGGTGACGTCGCCCGAGCGCACGAACTCACGAAAAGTGTGCGAGATGGCCGCGTCCTCATACAGCTCGTCGAAGATCGGTTGATGCGGCACTTGCAACACCAACACGACCGGCACGCCGAGCGCGTCGGCGGCCATGGCAAGTATTCCCGCCTCGCGCGGCAGGGAAGCGTCAGCGCCCGGCGGCTGCGCGAGTTCGTCGCTCCACGCCCCGCCGCCGATCAAGAGCAACGCCCGACTTGTGTCTTTCACCACGGCCGGCTTGTAGATGAAGAGTTGATGCCGCCATTTCTGGTCGTGCCACGTTTGCGATGTGAGCGTCAATTCCGCGTACCGACCGGCGCCGAACTCACCGCGACGCCGCACGCTCCAGGCGTAGGAATCGTCCCGCGCGCGCACGTACTCGGCCAACGGCCCGGTCTGAGCGCCTTCGACGACGCGCGGCGCAGTTGGCGCCGGGCCCGCACCGGGCGGCGTTTCGCTCCAAGCGGTTTGACTGGACCAAAGAATCACGGCCACGCTCCAGCACGTTCGCAACATCATGTCGAGCATTCGTCGTCACGAGTCTGACAAAACGGCAAGAACACCGCTCGGCAAGGTGTCCCGACGCGCTTCGCGACTCTAGTTAGTACGCCGCCGGCGGAGTTTTGGGTCGCCGTAACGTCGAGAAAATCGAAACAATCGGTAGAGCTTCCCTTGCATGCCGGCGTGTTGGTCCGCCGAGCGGTATCCTGCCGATGAATAATACGGTAAGACCTTGCCTGAGCAAGCGATAGGGGCACCGGGCAAACGATAGTCAGTGGCCCGCTCGCCCTCCCACATAAAACCTTCGACGCCATTCCGCGGAGCCGCCGTTTTGTTTCGTCGCTTTGCCGATTGGTTCGATGCGCATCGACGCGCCGTCTCGCTGCTGTTGGCGGCGACGACGCTAGCGGCGCTCGTCGGCATTGTCCGCTTGCAATACGACGACGTTCCCCGCGCTACGTTCCGCTCGCACGACGAGGACTTTCGCCGGCTGGAGAGCGTGTTCCACGATTTCGGCGCCGACGACGTCGACGGCGTCATCCTCGTCGAGGCCGACGATATCTACAGCCCGGCCAACATCGTCGCACTGCGAAGTCTGATCGACGACGTACGCGGCACGCAGGGCGTCGCCGAGGTACAGAGCTTGGCCGACTTGGTGATCTTTCCCAAGCGCGGCGGAACGAAAGCGCTGACGATGCTTTTCAAGCCGGTGCCGACGACCCCGTATTCGTTGCTGCCGGAACTCCCCGCCGACGGATCGCCGCCGACCGAGTTCGCTTGTCGCGCGGCGCGAGAGTCGGCGATGAAGCATCCCTTGGCGCGCGGTCAACTAATCTCCGACGACGGCCGTGCGACCCTGATCGTCGCGCGTCTCGACGAACGCAATCAAGCCATCCGCCAGCTCGCGCCGATCGTCGAACGCTTACAGTCGGCCTGCGCGCGCTCGGAAGCCGCAAGCAATCTCACCGTCCGGCTCACCGGCATGGCGCCGATTCGGGTCGAGATCTTCGAGTCGGTGCGCAATGAAAGCACGAAGTTCGTGCTGGTCGGCGGGTCGCTCACGGTCGTGATGGCGACGCTCCTGTTTCGTCGACCGGCGGCGGTCGCCATAGTCTGCCTCTCCGCGATGCTCGGAGCGATGTGGACCGTCGGCCTGATGGGGCTGGCCGGCGAGCCGATGAACATCATCACCACGGTGCTGCCGACCTTAGTGCTGGTGATCGGCTTCACCGACGCCGTGCATCTCATGATCGACATCCGTCGCGAACGGGCCGCCGGCGTCGCCCCGCGCATCGCCGCGCGCGACGCCTTGCGGCACCTCGGACTGGCGTGCCTGCTCTGCTCCGTCACCACGGCCGTCGGCTTCGGCTCGCTCGCCGTCGCGCGCATTCAGATCATTCAACATTTCGGCGTGCTTTGCGGCATCGGGGCGATCTTGGCCTTAGTGGCCGTACTGCTGCTCACGCCGCTCTTGGCGGGTACGCGCTGGGGTCTGCACGTTCACGCCGCGGCCGAAGCGGATCTGCCGGAACGCTTCGCCAAATGGTTCGAGCCGCTGACGCGGGCGATCATCCGTCGGCCGTGGTACACGACGATCGGCGGCACGCTGGTAACGCTCGCGATGTGCGGCTCGATGTTCTATCTCACGCCGAGTAACCAGGCGACGGAAGCCCTGCCGACGACGCGTCCCTCGTTTCAAGCGGTGGTCGAACTCGACAAACATTTCGGCGGTTCGACGTCGGCAATGATCCTCGTCGAGTGGGACGCCCCGCTCGCGTTCGACTCCGCCCAGGTTCTCTACGCCATTGATGCGGTACAAAAGTTTGCCGTCACCCATCCCGACGTTCGCAATCCCAGCTCGATCGTCAGCTTAGTTCGCTCGTTGCCGGGGGCCGACCTGCCGCTGGAGCGTCAGGCCGAGAACCTCCGTTGGGTCGGCGATGAGCAACTCAAGAACTACGTCCGGCCTGAATTACGTCGCGCGCTCGTTCACCTTCGGCTGCAGGAGGTGGGCAGCACGGAACACTTGGCGACGTTTGACGATTTGCGCAAGGAGTTTCCTCGGCTCGAAGCGCAATACCCGGGCGTCCGTTTTCATTTGACCGGAACCAGCGTGCTGGCCTCGCGCAATTTGAATCAGATGATTACCGATCTGGCTTCCAGCCTCGGCTCGGCTGCGGCGATCATCTTCGTCGTCATGGCCGTCGGGTTTCGCAGCTTCCGTCTGGGACTCATCAGCATCGTGCCGAACCTGTTCCCCATGGCCGTCACCGCCACGTACCTCGTCGTCACCGGCCGGCCGCTGCAGATGACGAGCGTGATCGTCTTTAGCATCTGCCTCGGCATCGCCGTCGACGACACGATCCATTTCATCAACCGCTTCCAGCGGGAAATGAAACTCGACGGCAACGTGCAGAACGCCGTCTTGCGCACGTACCAAGCAGTCGGCTCGGCGATGATCATGACGTCACTCGTGCTGTTGGCCGGCTTCGGCAGTTTGCAGATCAGCGAGATGCCGACGACGCGTCTCTTCTCGTTGCTCTCGTGCGTTACGATCTTCGCGGCCCTCGTCGGCGACCTCGTGATCCTTCCCGCGATGCTCTGTGCGCTGGTGAAGCCGGCGGTCGTGGCGGAGCCCGCGATACCGGCCGCCGACGCTGCCGAATATGCCGATTGCAACGCCGACCCGCGCTGTGGAGTCGCTTCCCGCTAGCAGGCCAAGCGCGAGTCACAGCGTTGGAAATGCCGTTGATGGAATCGCTTTTCGCGCGCCGCGCCGTCGCGGAAGCCTGCCCCTTGACGACCCGGAAATCGTGCGTCACACTTGTTAGTTCGTCGTCGACCGAATGCCCTTCGGCCGACCCTCGGCTACCTCGTGAAACTCGCACTGCAAATTTTCACAGGGATGACCGCGGGCGATTAGCTCAGTTGGTTAGAGCACTAGCTCGACAAGCTAGGGGTCACAGGTTCGAGTCCTGTATCGCCCACTAATTTTAAGTCCTTCCGAAACCTACGCTTAGGTTACCTGCCGATGGTCGGCAGTGCCCTCCGATTCCTTCGAGCCAAAACGGTAGATACCGTTTTGCGCCCGAAAACAGGAGCACTGCCCGATGCCTCGCCTCGTTCATACAGTTCCTCAGTACCGTCTGCACCGGGCCAGCGGCCAAGCGCTCGTCACCCTCGGCGGACGAGACCACTATCTCGGCCCTTGGCGCTCGAAAGCCAGCCGCATCGCCTACGATCGCCTGGTCAGCGAATGGCTAGCCCGTGATCGACAGCCGACCATCGGGCGGGACGGCTTAGAGATCGTCGATTTGATCGCCCGCTTCATCCGCCACGCCAAGCGGTACTACGTCAAAGACGGTCGGCCGACCGGCGAGGCGGACAACTTTCGTTATGCGCTGCGACCGCTGCGCCGGTTGTACGGCCACGCGCTGTGCGACGAGTTCGGTCCCGCCAAGCTCAAGGTCGTTCGCGATCGCATGATCCGCAACGGCCTTTCGCGCGGCGTCATCAACTCGCGCATTCGGCGAATCAAGCAAGTATTCAGCTGGGGCGTCGCCGAAGAACTCATCGCTCCCCATGTCTACCAGGGCCTAGCTCATGTGCGCGGGCTCAAGAGGAATCGGTCGGCCGCGCGCGAGACGGCTCCGGTTCGACCAGTTTCTCAGGAATGCGTGGAAGCCACTTTGCAGCACATGCCTCCAATCGTCGCGGACATGGTTCAAGTCCAGCGGCTCTGCGGTTGCCGACCGCAGGAGATTTGCCTCATGCGGCCCCGTGAAGTTGACCGCCGAGACAAAGTCTGGCTCTTTCGACCAGCGGCCTATAAGACCGAGCATCATGACCGAACGCGGGTGATCTTCATCGGACCGAAGGCCCAAGTCATTCTGAAACCGTATTTGAATCGCGAGGCCGACCAGTATTGCTTTTCCCCGGCGGAAAGCGAGCGACGCCGCAAGCAGTTGATGCGGGAGCGCCGCGTCAGCAAGGTTCAGCCGTCGCAAGTCGACCGCAGCAAACCGCGACCCCAGCGAAAACCGCGCCTTTACTACAGCGAGAAGTCGTACTACTCAGCCATTCACCGAGCGTGTGACAAGGCTTTCGGCGAAACAATCGGCCCCCTGACCTGGAACCAATTATTGACGCTGGCGCGGTCGGGCAAGGTACGCAAGAAGGATATGGTTCGCAAAGGCCGACGCAACCGCTGGAAACAAGCCGGCCACGAGCGGGCGTTGTTTGAGAAAAATCCGAATAACGATGCGGTCGATGCCGAGATCGAATGGTTCGCAAAGCTCGCGTCTCAGCGTTGGAGCCCAAATCAACTTCGTCACGCCGCCGGGACTGAGATTCGCGCCAAGTACGGTCTGGAGGCGGCTCAACTAGTCTTGGGTCACCAGAAAGCCGACGTTACCCAGATTTATGCGGAGCGTGATCTCCGCCGTGCGATCGAAATCATTCGCGAGGTCGGATAGCAAGAAGTGGGGGCTACCGCGAAGGAGCACATCGGCTCCAAGATAGACGTGCCCATCGAAGCATCTGGTGCATTATGGCAACCGAAACCGAATTGCAAATCGAACCGAGTAAGGTCGAACTGAGCGGCTGGCAACGTGAGTCCTGGGCTCGGCGCAATAGGTCGTCATCCGAGCAGATCGCATACACGGCGGGACGATGCCTCAACGCTTTCCGTTTCCATGGGAAGCAGTTCGTTATGCTCGCGTTTCGCAACAAGCCGGCTAGCGTGCGAACCCAAAGGAATCTCGCGCAGCCCGCCCTGACGAAGCTCGAATTCTGCGTCGAGCAGCTATTACCGGACGAGTCGCGATATTGGTCGCTTCGGCGTCGCTTGGACGGGCTCGTAGCGAATTGGCATCTTCCGCACGATTCTGATCCCGACTTTCTGTACACATTGTTTTCGTCCCCGGTCGACGCGGAAGGCGACACAGATCATGAGGCATACTGCGACTCGCTGATCCGAGAATTCTCCGAGGTCGGCACCGACGAGTTGGTTGACCTGATTGCCTCGAATTTGGATCAGCGGCACTTGGCCGTCTTGCGGCTTGGCATCGAAGTGGACCGCCTCGTGCGTCCGGCGTCCGTTCACCGTCGACTGTTTGATGACCGGAAGTACGCTCGTCGTTGTCCGCCCGAACTTGCCGAACGATTCGACGGCGACGCAGAAATAGACGCGGAAGCGTGGTACGCCGGACACGTTAATCGCTTCGCAAACACGTTCCGATGCGCCGGTTCGCTGTCGCCTGACGAAGCCACGTACGGCCGAATTCAAATGGGGTTGCAATTGACCGGCTTGGACTCCGTCGTCGCATGGCTAGAAAGTCATGCTTCGGACGATGGTATGGCGGGGTCAGCTTGTGAGCTTACAAATGAGATAGATCAACAGATCTGGGACTGCTACGTTCCACGACCTCAATTTCTCGATGTCACCGGCGAGCTATTCTTTCGCGGAAAGCTCGCCAAGCGTTTCCGAGGACAACCGGCTCCCAACCAGAGCAAAATTCTTTCGGCATTTGAACGGCAGAGTTGGGCGCACTGCACCTTGAATCCTCTCGCCGACGACCGCATAGCACCGCACGACTGGAAGTCGGCAACGAGCGAGGCGCTCCGCCAACTCAATCTCAATTCGGGCGGAATTATCTTTCGCCACGCCGGCCAAATCATCACGTGGGAAGCCGCAGCGCCGCCATTGGTCCGCAGTTAAGTTGGTCTAAACCGACCTCTTGTCCGCGACGGGCGTGACCACGTCGATGGCTCGCCATTCTTCCCGCGACGGCGCAGCCTCTCGCCGCCGAACGCCATTGAACGCCGATCAAGACCTACGGCCGTTGGAATCTACTCCTACGCGCCGGGCACGGCCTTTAACTCGTCGCAATCGGTACTCCAACCTTTTCCCAGAATAGGCTCATAGGGTCCCATTAGGGTCCCTTTGAGATCTCAAAGCCTCTTCTTTATCGGTATGGCATCGGAAGTTTTCCTGTTTTTTGGAGCCGATGTCATGATCGACATGCAGACGGAAGAGTTGCTGACTTTGGAACAGGCCCGGCGGCTGTTTCCCCGCCCCCCGCATCCCTCGACGCTTTGGCGCTGGGTTCTTGAAGGCGTACGCGGCGCGAAATTAGAAACCTTGGTCGCCGGCGGGCGACGATACACGAGCCGCGAAGCTATCAGCCGGTTTGTCGTTCGCACGACGCGGCTGAGCGGCACCGAAGCGCCGCTATCGAGCTCGCGACGCCGAGCGCGTGCGCGGGCAGAGCGCATTCTGCGGGACGAGCGGATTTGAATTTCCACATGTCGCCGCCGCGATGGGAGAACGTATGAGAAAGCGCCGCCGTTCAGTCCCCGACGTGAAGCGCGAAGAGTCTCGTCGGTTGTCGGAATTGATTCCATTCCCGTCGCAGGCTTTGTTGGACGGAACCACATCAGAAGACGAGGATCGTGAGCTGCGCGAAGATATCAAACGGTACGGCCTGCGGACGCCGATCGACATCCTACCGACGAACGCGGCCGGATTGCCAACCAACACTGTTCTCGACGGTCACCGACGAAGAGAAATGCTGACGGCGCTGGGTCAAAATGAAGTACGAGTCATCGTGCGTTACGACTTGGCGAATGACGATCGGCAACGAATTGACGAAGAGTTCTTTCGATTCAGCCTCATGCGCCGTCAGCTGAGTCCGCTGGCAAAGGCCCGCATGGCCAAAGGGGTGATCGAATCAGAACGCGAAGGAGTGAGCCCGCAAAACGGAGAGCTGCGCGATCGGATCGGCAAGATGATCGGCATGAGCGGACGCAACTTGGACCGCCACTTGGCGGTATTGAGAACGCCAATGGAGATTCAAGCGGCCTTCGAGCGCAAGGCCCTTAGTCTCATCGAAGCCGAAAAGGTTTCGCGCCTGACCGAAGAACAGCGGAACACGATCGCGCGACGAATTCAATCCGGCGAGTCACCGAAAAAAGTGGCGGCTGAATACGGCCCGCAGAAGCGTACCCGACATGTGAAGCCGAACGACGCCTTCGTCGCCTTCATGAAAGCAATTCGGCGCGGATGTGGCGACCTCACGGGAAGAGCCGACCGGATTTCGCCCAGGCTGATTGCGGATAACGAGGACAGCCTACGCCGCGCGCGAAGACTGTTCAGCGTGCTATTGGATCGACGGCCCACGACGCCAGAAGAGGAGACGGCCGGGTGGTAGTCGGACATCGTGTCCGGCGTCCGGCTCAAATTCAAATATGACGTCACAACGAACCGAAGGCCCATTGATGAACAACAATCTTGCAAGCCAGATTCCCGCCGATCCATTACAGACCGACGTGACGATTCACGTCGGGCGATGCCACATTGCGCGAATGGAGCCCGCTCTGGAGTGCGTGCAACGGCTGCTCACCGTTACGCAGCGAACCTTCACGTGCGATGGACCGCTAGGTTACCAAGAGCACGTTCAACGAGTCGGACTTTCTGAACTCGAAAATGACTCGCTCTATTTCTCCGCCGGGTTCGTTCGGCGCGTAGTCGCCGATCTCAAGTCGGCCGGGTATCGCGTCCGAGTCAATCAGGAACGACTTCCATGGCTGATTGCCGACTGGAATCCACCGTTTGCGACGCCGCGCGACCAAGAACGCATCGAAGCCGTCCGTCGCCACGGGCTGGGGCGAATCGAGGTCGTCGATGAGCGCGACGCGTTCGACGTTTGTTGGCAAATCGCCGAAGCATTCGCCGCCGCCCGGATCTTGGTCGTCTTGCCGAACCTCGATCTTGCGAAAAAGATGACCAATCAGTTGAGACTTCTGCTCCGGGAGCCGATCCGTCTCTTCTTCGCGAATGCCGGCTTCTTCGGCAACACTCGGTGTTCCGTCGCCACCGTACATAGTCTGCCCGAGAAGCGTTACGACGTCATCCTCTTGCCGATGCTGGCGGATTGTCTCGGCGAGGTCGCACGGGGTCGCCTCGCCAAAAGTCATTTTCTCGCTAAACGAATCTTCGGTTGCACGGTCGCCGGAAAGCACTACGACGAAGAGCAGCGGTTGCGGTTCGAGCAAATCTCCGGTCCCATCCGTTGCCGAATCGCTAAGCCCCGCGTGCCGTTGTTTTTCAGCATGGTTCCCACACCCCCGTGTCACGTTCGACGGACGACGACGTATCGGGGACGGCAACGAACGTGTTTCGATTGTAATGATCTTCGGAATCGTCTCGCCGCCGGCATCGCTTTGACGGTCGCAGGCAACCCGCTACGCACATGCCGGGAGCTATTCGATACCGTTCCGGCCGATCTCCCCGACCCCGAGCGGTTACGGGTCGCCGTATTGGCCGAGTCCGCCATGCAAGCCCGTCGTCTCGCACTCTACTTGCCCGAATGGCGACTGTGCGTGGCGCATTCCCGGGCGCTGCTCGGACGAGGGGAAAACGGTTCATCGCGTCATTCTATCGTTACCAGTCGCTATGCGGCCCGATCCGGCGTCGCGGCCGACATCCTCATTCGAGCCACCGGCACGCGATCTCCTCTCCATGTACGCAATTTTCCGGCACGCGTCGCGGAGGAAGACTCCCCGCGCTGTGCGCTGCTTCTCGACTTCGACGATCAATTCAATCGGTGGTCGTCGGCTCAATCTCGCCGACGACGGCGACAATATGCTCAGTCCGGCGCAACGGAGCTTTCGATGCGCACGGTCGATGTGTCTCAGTGGTTATTGCCCGAGGTGGAGGTTATTAATCTCTGGCCTGGGCGGGGGTCGTAGTTTCGATTCCGGCAGAAAGGTGTGAATCCTTTCTCACCCGAATCTTTCGGCGGGGTCCATAGCGCTGAAAGAGTCCCGATACCTCTTACCGTTCACCACGAAGGTTAGACGTATGTGGATCGCAGTCGTACTACCTGCCCGGGAGTGTCTGAACACTCCCGTAAACTACGTCTCGTACCTCGGTGCGGGCGGCGGGGACGACGACGGCTTCGCCGGTCGTCTGCGGAAGTTCCGCAACAGGACGTGCCTTGGGGAGCGCTGCGGCGCTCCCCAAGGCCGTCATTAAGAAGGAGTTGTTATGTCAACTTATGAATCAGAAGCCCCGATCGTTACGGCCGAACAACGGCGTATGTTTTACCATCGCGGGGACTGGTCCGACTTTCAAAACCATTATGCCGCCGTTTCGCGAGCCGCCGTCAGCGAGGGGAAAGCGGGTTTGAAGCGGCTCGCGCCTACGCTCTTGAAGACTATCGGTGACGCACGCACTCTCCACGCCGCTTGGATGTACAACGCTCTGCATGGAGGGCAAACGCCGGGCAAGGATGGACGGTTTTACGCCGACTATAGCCGGGCCGACGTGTGGAGGCTGTGTAAGGCGGTCGCACGCGCGATTCAAGATGGAACTTATTGCATGGGGCCGGAAAAGTCCTGTTTCGTTCCGAAGTTAAGCGGCTTAGGAAATCGCGAGATCGTCCTCCTCAAACTCGTGGATCGCATGGTTCAGCGAGCCGCGACGATGGTGCTGCAACCGTTGTTTGATCCGTTGTTTTATCCCTCATCGTTTGGATTTCGACCGGGTCGCGGCCCACTCCAGGCGTTGGCCTGCGCCGAGCATGAGACACTCGCGCGGAAACGCTTCGTTTGGGTCTGTCACGATTTTCGAGACGCATTCGGATCAGTTCCCATTGGCCGTCTCATGGGACTATTGCGCGGCTATCTACCCGATGCAGCGCTCCTAAACTTTCTGGAACGCATCATCACGTCACCAAGGACGCACGGTCTTCGCCAAGGATCTGCGTTGTCGCCGCTGCTGCTCAATGTTTACGTTCATCATTTTCTTGATCGGCCGCTTACCGACCGACTTCCCGATGTTGCTTGGTTCCGTTACGGCGACGATCATCTGATGACGTGCGGCAGCATGGCGCAAGCCATTGAGGCGGACAAGACGCTACGCGAGATCTTGCTTCCCACGGGATTGAAACTAAAAGCATCGACCGATGACGCTATCTCTCAACTGAAATATCGCGAGGTGGTCCGGTTCTTGGGCTTTCAGATTTTCTATAACGGGCGAACCTTGCAGAAGTATTTGTCAGAGCGAGCTTGGCCGCAGTTGCGTTCCAAGCTCGCGACGGTCTATTCCAAAGATCATGCTCAATTGAAGGCCGAAGCCATCATCACTGGTTGGATCAAAGCTCTCGGCCCCGCCTTTCGGCACGTCGACTACGAGGCGCATTGCAAGAGAATGGTCCGAATTGCCGGGCGCTTTGGTTTCGAGGAAGTCCCCGACGTATCGGAATTGATTGCGCATTGGCAGGTAGCCGACCGACGTTGGAAACGTCTCACGGCAAAAGTCGCACGGCACGAGCCACACCAAAATAAATCGCATGAAATAGCCGTTAAACCGTAGGGAATCGCCGTGCACAATTCAGTCGCATACTCAACCGGATGGACAACGGGTGGCCGGAAAGTGCAAACTCAATCATCTCGGCGAAGCACCATCCAAGGAGGGATGACGATGCGCGGCAGAAGGCCCAAACCCTTTGAATTGACCAGCGAGGCTGAACGAATCCTGCGACGGATCGCGAACAACGGTGCGCGGCCGTTTGTCAGCGTCGTAAGAGCCAGGATCTTACTTGCACGCGCGGCGGGCGAACGGGTGAAAAACATTGCTAGACGGTTTGGAGTGGACGAGTCCGTCGTCTGGCGAGCGACGAACGGCTTCGAGCGGTACGGCTTCAAGTCGCTTGAGCCGAAGTCTATGCCAAGCGAGTTTGCCGTCCCCGCCACGTTGCAGGTGTTTGTCGATCGTCCTAACCCGGTACCGAGCGATGACGATCTGCATGAGATAGACGTTCAGGGCATCGACTGGGGATGACGGGACAAACGCGCGACACCATTTTGTCAATCACATCTGACTGTGTTTGTACCGGGAACGGTCCGAACTTTCGCCGGTTGGTACGGTAGCCCTACGGAAGATCCAACCGCCCCCGCACGCCCGGCGGCGAAGTCAAAGTAGCGACTCCCGTCTCGAAGCCGAGCCCCGGCTGAACGCCTCCTCCAGCACCTGTCGACCGGGTGCGCAGGCCGGGGTTCTGGGCCGGTGGATCGGGCATGGGTGTGTCAGCCCGACCACGAACGGTCGAGGCGCTTGCCGGCGGCGATTGGGCGTCGCAGCGGCGTCGTTCACAGTAGCTTTGCGCTTGAAAGTGGTGCTTCACTCCTGCGCCGATCGGGAAAACTGCGTATTTCCCCTGCGCCGAACGATCACATTTGCGCGCGTGCAAGGAATGCTGCCGACGATATGCCAGGCTTTTTGACGAAGCCGGGCAATTCGATGCCTAAAGCGCCTCGCCATTTTCGTGTTTGTCTACGTAGTGCCTGCCCAAAAGCGCGCGTGCGAGAATAACGGCACGTATGGAGCCGGCGGCAGGCAAGCATGAGTCAATTGCTTGGCACCCGACTGCCAGCAGGAACTAATTGACCCGGAGGGCGTCATGCGGACGGAGGTCAGTTAAGGTCGGCGAATAGATCACTCAAGCGAACCCGAAGCTGCTTGGCCAGCTTTCGGAGGTTCAGCAGGCTGATGTTTCGCGTGCCTCGCTCACAGAAACCGACAAAGGTACGATCCAAGCCCGTTTGCTCCGCCAGTTCGGCCTGCGTTAGATCGAGCTTTTCCCTCGCTGCCCGAAGGCGCAGTCCCAGTTCTTGCAGGAATTTTTGGTCGTGGAGTGTCGCCATACTGGGCGACAATTTTGTGGTTTTTAAAGATGCTTTTACGTATCATTCCGGTAACTCTGCGTTACTCAGGGTGTATCGGCCAATTGCACAATCGACCGACGAGATCATCAGAGTCGGAAGGTAACACCGTTAGATTCAAGCGAGTGCCCCATGCCAAGCGAAGAACCTTCATTGCACAAGCCGGCCTTACCGGCCCAGCCTTCGCCGAGCCCATCCAACGAGCTTCCCGTGGCATCGACGCCGGGCCAGACTGCGAACGATGTCAAATCGTCGAACGACTCAAATTCTCTTGGCAACTTCCTGGTCACGCTGATCGGGGTACCCGTTTTTCTCTGGCTCGTTTGGGCATATGGTCTTCCAGCACTTGAGAAGTCCAAAAATGACTTTCGACAGCCCAAGCCGGATGTACTGGAAAAACTCATCGACGAAAGAAAGTCTTCTCAAACGATTGAAACTGAGGCCGATCGCGCCGAATACGATGGCCGACTGGAAGATGCCGCACGCTTGCGTCAGAAAGCGGCCCTGCGCCTAGCGGAGGAGCAAGCCAAGGCTGCCCGCGACAAAGACTTTCAGGAGTGGCGGCGAAAGAAATACGGTGAAACTACCTCCGAGCGAAAGTGACGGTATCGACCTTTTGATGAAACTGGCCTCCGATACGTAAGAAAAAGCAACGACGCACTCGGCGACCGGCCCGCAAGAATCCGCCCCGCACCAGCGACCAAATCCAGGTCGCGGTGCGAGACGGAATCCGCACTCATCGCAGTTCACCACTGACGTAGCATGCGACGGCGGCAAGCACCACGGCAAGTGCACCAAACAGAAACTCACCGGTCACCGCCCAAACAATCGTTCCGAGGATAAATGCGCCTCGAATCGCGATTGCGTTGAGCTTGTCTCGTGCGCCGCCGCGACAGCGGCCCCCACTTTTTGGTCTCAAATTCATATTGTTATCCTGCCCATGCGCGACAAGGTGTTCGGAACGGACATGTTGGACATTGCATCGGCGACGGTGCCGGGTAATAGATGCTGCTTTCGATCGCTCGCCATATTTTTTCGACGATGCGTTTTGTACGGTCGATCTGACGTCGATCGACGGGGACGTCGTGTAATTCAACGCACGGCTCTCGGGATTTCGTGATGACGGCGAATTGAAGTCGAAGTTTTTTACGCGGTGCAAGTGGACGCGCGAGTTCCGAGTACAGCAGCAGTTGTGCACCTGAGTCGGCGGCTTGCTCAGCCGACCAACGCGATCGTGCCGTTTTCAAATCGGTGACGATCAGTTCGTTGGTCGTCTCGACCAGCAGATCAACCCGGCCCAGCAAGTCGGGAGTCCCGGCGATCACTGGCCCGCGAAGTTGTTCTTCGACGCCGAGGATGTGACCTTCGACCTTGGCCAGCGAACTCGTCTGAAACGCGGCCAGCATGCGCTGAGCAAGCGGCCCCAACGATTCGCGGTCGTCGTCCTTGCCGAACTTCACGACGCTCACATCGGTTTCTTGCCAATGCCGATCGTATTCGCCAGTCAACGCTTCCAGCGTCGGCGGTTCGTTACCTGCGAGCAACTCGGTGAAATGATGTTCGACGCTTCGATGGATCGCGCTCCCGAACACCAGCGCAGCTGCGACCGTCCGTTCGGGCAAACCGGCGACATACCTGAAAAAGTATTTCAGCGGGCAGCTTTGATACATCGAGATCGCCGAGTAGGAAATGTAGTCGCGTTCGGCCGGCGGTGGCGAGGCGGCTCGCGGTTGCGGTTGGAGGCTTATCATCGCTTCCCTCCAGTCCCGTTGCCGGCATTCTTAATGCTGTCGATCAGTTCGCTGGCTTCCGTAATCGAAAGCTCGGTGGGATCGTTGATGCCATAGCGTTCGTGCAGTACGGCGGTAAGATCGAGACGTTGCCGATCAACGATCGCATGAATCGCTCGTATCTGGCTGGCGGTGGCTCGACGCGTGCCGTCACGACGTCGGCCGTTGCCGTTGTCTGAGGTCTTGCCGTTCGCCCCGTTGCCGTTGTGCGATTTCCCGGCCAGCTCTTCGTCGACTGACCCCTTGGCCAACGCGAACAATTGCCTGATCCGATCCTTGAGTCGATCGGCGTCGCCGATGAGGCCGGAATCGACTTCGACTTCCACATTGATGCTCGCGCCGCGCGAGCCGTAATTGGCTTCACCGAGTTTCCGACTGAAACCGACGTTGAGTTTGAGCATGGACTACCTCCAAGAATGAGATACGCGATAGACTGATGGTGACGGCTGTCTGTGCAGCGGCCGGCACGAAGGGGACAGTGCATGACGGCGACCATGCAGGCCGACGCCCAGACATTGCAACGACGGATTGCGCAAGACGGCTGGGCCGTCACGCCCGCCGTCGTTGAAGACGGCCTATTGAATGAAATCATCGCCGAGACAAACACCGAACGCGCAGGGCTGCGCGATCTACTGTCGGTGTCTCCGGCGACTCGACGATTAACTCGCCATCCGGCCGTTCGACAGATCGCCGAAGCGACGCTCGGCCCGGACTGCTTCGTCACGCGGGCGATTCTTTTCGATAAGACGGACGGGGCGAATTGGAAAGTCGCTTGGCATCAAGACCTGACAATCGCGGTGGCGGAACGCATCGACGCGCCCGGTTACGGTCCTTGGTCGCTCAAGACGGGCATCGTCCATGTGCAACCGCCGTGTGACGTACTCGAACGGATGCTGGCTGTCCGTGTTCATCTTGACGATTGCACGAACGACAACGGTCCGGTGCGGGTTCTCACGGGAAGTCACCAATTCGGCAAAATTCCCATCACCGAGATCCCCGCCTGGAAGGATCGAAACGCTCCCGTCGAGTGCCTCGTTTCGCGAGGTGGTGTGCTGGCCTTCCGACCGTTGCTGTTGCACGCCTCCTCGCAAGCCGAGCGGCCGCAACATCGCCGCGTCGTGCATTTCGAGTTTGCCGTGGGCGACTTGCCCGGCGGGCTGCAATGGCACTGCCGCGCCTAAGATCAACCGGCCAAGGTTGGCAATGACCGCAGTGACGTCAGCGTCGCCTCGACCATTCGTGACCGTCGTTTCTGTCGCTTGAGTTGTCGAACAAGGTGATGCGCGGCCGACGTCACATTCCGCAGGGCGTCACGTAGTTGAATCGCGCCTTCCATCGGCTCGACCTCTTTCGCATCGCAATTCCGCTCGGCCGCGACCTCGGTCGGCGGAATCTCGGGCATAGGCGGAACATCCGCCGTCGATTTTCGACGCGGGCGACGAACTCGCAAAGCAGTCGTCGTCATCGTCGATTCGATTCGCACGGCATCGGCCGACTTCGGCACGGCGCTTTCGGCGTCCAGCAGTGCGAATAAGTATCGGCGTCGTTCGTCGGCGCAGAGAATTGGGGACTTCGGGCCGTAAATGGATGCTGCCCGAAAGCCAAGCTGCAACGCTCTCTCGACGAACCGCCGATCGGTGTTAAACATGACGGCCTCGCCGTTCAACCGCGATGACGTTAACTCCACCTCGGTCGGCCGAGCCCGGTTCGCATCGCGGCTGCGGATGAGCACCTGACCGTTCAAGTCGAATGTGACCGGCATGTACTGCGGATCACTACTCGGCAGGCTCCGCAGCGCGCCCAACAGAAATGCGGTGTCCTGTGCCGACAACTCCAATTGCGACGGTGCTCGGTCGACGGCGGGCAGCAACTCGTCGATCTTCGGGAAACGGCCTTCCTTCTGAATGCGGACCAGGATCACTGTCTTTCCGACCCGAAAGCCGACCCACTCGTCGCTGTGACCAACGGCAACCGACTCGCCGTCGAGATCGCGGCAGCCGACCAGCGGTGACGCCGGGACCAGCAGGTCCGCGTCGAAATCGAATTGATAGCCTGATTGCGTCAGTACCTGCCGCCCATCGGTGGCCTCGAACCGGCCGTGTTTGCCGCGAAAGTGTAGACAGCCAAGGGCGTATCGCGTCGACGAGGCGTCCGTCGTGGCGACCGCGTCTCTCAGCGCGGGCCACATGCCCGGCTCGTTGTCGACGAAGTTTGTGGGCAAACCGGGAAAGGCAAACCCGCCGGCCTTCGGCTGGTCGACCTCGTGCTGCCGGGGAACGCTCCGATCGACCCACGACAGTAACGCCCGATTGCCGGGAAGGCCTTCAATGTCGACCTGGGCGTCGTCGCGGCCCTCGCAGACTTCGAGGGCGTCGAGTGGCAAGCGGATCGCTTCCGCGTCGCACGGAGCCGGATCGTGGTAATAAATGCAGACGTCGGGCGACGCGGCCCGGAGCGTGTAGCCGTCGATGCCGCCGGCCACGGCGACGTAGGGACCGCCGGACGTGCGGAACTTGTGCAGGCCACCGCGACGGCAGAGCGTACGAAAGCGCTTGAGAACGGAACGAGGAATTCGGATCACGCTTGAACTCCTAAAATGCCCACGCCGCCCGCCCCCACGCGGAGACGAGCGGCGCGGGAAAGGGAACGGATGGAGAGGACCACGAGCTAGGCGGCGCAGCGGCGTCGGCGACGGTGCAGCCGGTAGCGGATCGGCTCGACCTGCTGGACGGTATCCCAGTCGACGGTCAACGGTTCGCGATCGGGCATGACGACGAGGCTGAAACCGCGCGTACGGACCGTGCGGCGGTCTTCGCCGGTGGCTAGGCAAACTTCTTGCTCGAACTCGGCTTGAGTCATAAGGAAACTCCTAACAATGGAAATGGCGGCGCAGAGCGCCGCGTGGGAAACGAAACGACGGCAAGCCCACCGGAGAACCGGCGGGCGACTAGAATGAGCCAGACGACGGTCTACGGAGATGAAACCGCCATGCTGCTCGAAGAGTTCAATTTCAAACGCGAAGTCCTCGAATCGACCGAGCCGGTGTTGGTCGATTTCTGGGCGGAGTGGTGCGGACCGTGTCGGGCCATGACGCCGACGCTTCACGCTTTGGCCAGCGACTACAAGGTCTGCAAGGTGAACGTCGACCGGAATCCGAAGTTGGCGGCACGGTACAACGTGTCGTCGATCCCGGCGCTGTTCATCTTCCAGAACGGTCGAGTCGCTGCCCAGCACCTCGGCGTCACGAGCGAGAGCGTGCTACGCGGCGAATTGGAACGGCTGGCCGGTTAAGTACGGCCTACGCCGCCGTGACCACTTCGGTCTCGCGTGCGGCGTGCGGCGTGAGCAGCTTAGCCAGTCGCATCGTCGCCAGCGCCGACTCGGCCGGGAACCGCGTTTGCCGTTCGCGACCGAGCACATCGGTGAAGCAGTTGAAGAGCGAGTACGCCGTGCGCGGCTGGTACTCCTCGCGCTGCGGTCGCCGCCATTCTTCAATCACCTGCGGCAGCAGTCGAAGCCCGACGATCTTCCGCTCGTACGCCTGCAACAGCAGCGAGTTGGCCATGTGGTTGCTGAGTTCGTACTGCTGCATCCGCACGATCCAGTCAGCCGCCGAGCGGCTGTACTGATCGAGCGACGCCACGGCGCGAGCCAAACCTTCCAGGTACCGTTCCTGGCCGAAACGGGTGTGCTTTTTCGAGACGACAATTTCGGACGTGAAGGCCAAGTTGTCGCAGACGAAAACTCGCTGCCCGCAGCAGAAGCCGATCGGGAAGCTCTGGTCGTTCGAGTTACGGATGCCGACCGCCAGGGAAACGCCGTCAGTGATGCTCGTCGCCAAGTCGAGCGTGCCGAAGAACCGAGCACCACCGTGCGAAATGGAGAGCCGACTGCGGACAATCGCGAAGCCCGCTCCCGAGAGCGTCGCACAAACCGAATCGAGCACGGTGCGATGGGCCAGCGGATACCACGTCCGCGTCGGCGTCGGCGGCTCGATCGTCGCCAGTTCGGCCGCGTTGACTTGGCGAGCGCCGCAGTGATTGACAAGCGTAGACGAAACCATGCGCATACCTCCGGGAAAAGATGGACGGGTGAAACGAGCAGAGATCGCTCAAGCGACGAGCGATTGAAAATGTGATTTCAGCCGTAATGACAAATGAGCGACTTCGGCCCGGTTGAGCGGCGTGATTCGGTCGCAGCCGACCGTGCGAAAATAGGGTCGCATGATGTCGCGGCCGTGCGGCAGCATTTCTTCTTGCCAGTGTTGTAGTGCCGCGAGCAACGTCGCGGTCTCGCGAACGGTGAGCATGGGCATCCTCGCTGTTGGGTTGTTTTCGACACGCACGAAGACGGCGATACCCGTAACGCTAAGTAGCCGCCTCTTAGGTTCTGACGCGGACGGCCCCGATATTTAGGTCGTGACGAGGCATTCAGGGTGATCCTGAGGCTTCGTCAGGCTGGACATGCCATGTCCAAGCGGCGAGGTAATTTATTAACCGCCGGTTGTTTCGACCGGTTGCAGACTTTGGTAGGTTGATGCTCTTGCACGCCGTGACGTGTATTCGTGGAGCGACGACATGACCAAGTTGAACGAGTACGTCCAAATCGCCGAGGCTGCCGAGATCGTCGGCGTCTCGCAGAACACCCTGCGGGCCTGGGCCGAGCAGGGCAAAATCCCGATGCACCGCAATCCGGCGAACGGCTACCGGCTGTTTCGTCAAACCGACCTCGACCGTTTCCTGCAAAAGACCGCTCGCGCCGTGAAGCCGTCTCGCAACAAGAAAGCCAAGTAGTCGTGGCCGACTTTGAGAAAGCAACGATGGATCAATCGCAATTGAGTTGGATCACCGAGTTCATCTGGGGCATCGCTAACGATGTGCTCCGCGATCTCTACGTGCGCGGCAAGTATCGCGACGTCATTTTGCCGATGACCGTCCTTCGCCGCCTCGACGCCGAACTTGAGCCCACCAAGCAGGCCGTGCTCGATATGAAGAAGGCGCTCGACAAGTCGAAGGTCGCCAATCAAGACGCGGCTCTGCGGCAAGCGGCGGAGAAGTCGTTCTATAACACCAGCAAATTCACGCTCCGCGACTTGCGGTCCCGCGCCAGTCAGCAGCAACTCAAGGCCGACTTCGAGGCTTACCTCGACGGCTTCTCGCCGAACGTCCAAGAAATTCTCGATTGCTTCGAGTTTCGCAATCAGATCTCCCGTCTGTCGAAGGCGGACGCCCTGGGCACGTTGATCGAAAAGTTGCTTGCCCCGGAGATCAACCTTGGCCCGAATCCGGTGTTGAACACCGATGGTTCGGTCAAGTCTCCCGGCCTCGATAACCATGCGATGGGGACGATCTTCGAGGAGTTGGTTCGCCGTTTTAACGAAGAGAACAACGAAGAGGCGGGCGAGCACTGGACGCCGCGCGACGCCGTCAAACTAATGGCTCGGCTCATCTTCGATCCGATTGCCGACGAAATCGAGTCAGGCACCTACCTACTCTACGACGGGGCCTGCGGCACCGGCGGCATGCTCACCGTCGCCGAAGAAACGCTCAAGCACCTCGGCACCGATCATAAAAAGCAGGTTGCCACCCACCTCTACGGTCAAGAGATCAACGCCGAGACCTACGCCATTTGCAAGGCCGACCTGTTGCTCAAAGGCGAAGGCGAAGCGGCCGACAACATCGTCGGCGGACCGGAACACTCGACGCTCGCGAACGACGCTTTCCCGTCGCGTGAGTTCGACTTCATGTTGAGCAATCCGCCCTACGGCAAGTCGTGGAAAAGCGACCTCGATCGGATGGGCGGCAAGGACGGCCTCAAAGATCCTCGCTTCGTCGTTCAGCACCACGGTGAAGAACTCTCGCTCGTCACGCGATCGAGCGACGGCCAACTGCTGTTTCTCGTCAACATGCTCTCGAAGATGAAGGACGGCACTACGCTCGGTAGCCGCATTGCCGAAGTTCACAACGGCTCGTCGCTTTTCACCGGCGACGCCGGTCAAGGCGAAAGCAACATCCGTCGTTGGATCATCGAGAACGACTGGCTCGAAGCGATTGTCGCGCTGCCGCTGAACATGTTCTACAACACGGGCATCGCGACCTACATCTGGGTGCTGACGAATCGCAAGCCGAAGAAGCGCAAAGGCAAAGTTCAACTCATCGACGCCACGTCGTGGTTCAAGCCGCTGCGCAAAAACATGGGCAAGAAGAACTGCGAACTCACGCCTGATGACATCCAACACATCGTCAAGACGTTCCTCGCCTTCAAAGAAACCGAGCAATCCAAGATCTTCCCGAACGCCGCCTTCGGCTACTGGAAGGTCACGGTCGAACGTCCGTTGCGGTTACGCATCGACCTCGCGCCTGCCGCACTCGCCGCATTCCGCGCGGTGTGCGACGAGGCCGGTGAAGAGCCGCTCGCGAACTTCATGGATCTTGCCGCAAAGAAACTCGGCGTCGGCCCACACTCCGATTGGAACGAATTCTTCGGCCGTGTCGAGGAACTCGCTGATGCCCAAGGCGTGAAGCTGCCAGCGAAGCGGATCAAGCTGTTGCAAGGTTCGTTGGCTCGGCGCGATGAGCAAGCCGCCCCCGTCATCAAGAAGGTTCACAAAGCCGGCAAGGTGAAGGTCGATCCGATCCGTGGCCGCTACGCCAATCCTGTTGGCGACAAGGGACTGGTCCTCGAATACGAGCCCGACACTGAGCTGCGCGACACGGAACAGATTGCACTGCTCGAAGAGGGAGGCATCGAAGCGTTCCTCCGGCGCGAAGTCCTGCCGCACGCCCCCGACGCCTGGTTCGACGACGAGGCCACCAAGATCGGCTACGAAATCAGCTTCAACCGCTACTTCTATAAACCGCAGCAGTTGCGTTCGCTGGAAGAGATTCGGACCGACATATTGGCTCTGGAACGAGAAACAGAAGGGCTGCTGACCGAAATTATCGGAGGGGCGAAGTAATGAAAGAGATTCTCGGTAAAGCCAAGACGGTGCGCGAGCTTCTTAGCAGCGCCAAGTATTCGATCGACTACTACCAACGCGAATACCGCTGGGAAACCAAGCAAATCGAGGAACTCATCACCGACCTTACTTCGCGGTTCCTCGAAGATCACGACCCGGCCCATAGCCGTAGCGCCGTCAAAGGCTACGGCCACTACTTCCTAGGGTCGATCATCCTCAGCAGCAAAGACGACCTTCGCTACATCGTCGATGGGCAGCAGCGGCTTACGTCGCTCACGCTGCTTTTAATTCACCTGAATCACCTGCAAAAGCAAATCCCGGAAGATCAACGGGTCGAGATCAACAATCTGATCTACTCCACGCAGTTCGGGCAGAAGTCGTTCAACATCAGCGTCGAAGAACGCGAAGAGTGCATGAACGCCCTCTATAGCGGCCAGGACTTCGACGTCGAAGGGCAGTCCGAGGCGATCGTCAACATCAAGGCGCGCTACGACGACATCGAAGACCGATTTCCTGCCGAGATCAGCGGCGAGTCTCTTCCGTTCTTCGTCGACTGGCTCATCGAGAACGTCCACCTCGTCGAAATCACCGCCTACTCCGACGAGGACGCCTACACGATCTTCGAGACGATGAATGATCGCGGCCTGTCGCTCAGCCCGATCGACATGCTCAAAGGCTTCCTGTTGGCCAACATCGACGACTCAACGAAACGGACCAACTGCAATACGCTTTGGAAAGAACGGGTTCAGCAACTTGCCGCCTTCGGCAAAGATACCGACGCCGACTGCTTCAAATCATGGCTCCGCAGCCAGCACGCGAAAACCATTCGTGAACGCAAGCGTGATGCCGCTCCTGGCGACTTCGATCGCATCGGCTCCGAATTCCACCGCTGGGTTCGCGACACTCAAGAAGCCATTGGGCTAAACGAGTCGGAGGACTTCTTTCGGTTCATCCGTAACGAGTTCGACTTTTACTCGAAACGCTACATCGAGATTTTGCAAGCCGGTCATACGCGACAGCCCGGATTAGAGCACATCTATTACAACGCTCAGGCCGGGTTCACGCTGCAACCGATGCTACTGCTCGCTCCGCTGCTGCGCACGGATGATGCGGAAACGATCAAGAAGAAGTGGCGACTTTGCGCCCGCTACCTCGACATCGTGCTCACCCGGCGGATGTGGAACTACCGCAGCACCGACCAGTCGACAATGAAGTATCCAATCTTCAAGATCATGCTGGCGATCCGGCACAGCGCACCTGCCGAGTTGGCGACCAAGTTGAAGGCTGACCTAGACGCCGAAAAGGAAGTGTTCGCGACGAGCGAACGATTCGCCTTGCACGGCACGAACGGGCGACAAATCGCACGCATCCTCGCGCGCCTGACCGACTACGTGGAAACTGCGTCCGGCTATGCCTCTCACTACGAGGAGTACACCGGCTGGCGCGGAAAGAAACGCTACGAGGTCGAGCACATTTGGGCCGACAAGCACGAACGACACCAAGACGAGTTCCAGCACGAAGCCGACTTTGCCGCATATCGCAACCGCCTCGGCGGCTTGCTCCTGCTCCCAAAGTCGTTCAATGGCAGCTACGGAGCGCTTCCGTATGCCGACAAGGTCAAGGAATACTTTGGGCAGAACCTGCTCGCGAAGTCACTGCATCCGAACTGTTACCAGCATCATCCGGGATTCCTCAGCTTTGTCGCCGAGACGGGTCTGCCGTTCAAGCCACATGAGACGTTCAGAAAGGACGATCTCGACGCACGGCACAACCTCTATCGGCAGCTTGCCGAGCGGGTTTGGAATCCGACCGATCTACTGGCGGAGGTCGGGGCATGATCGAGGGTCTCCGGCCGTACTCCGAATATCGCGATTCCGGGATTCCGTGGTTGGGAAGCATCCCGGCCCACTGGGACGTTCGACGAAATGGTCGACTCTTCGCCGAAAGGACTGAGACCGGCTTTCCCGACTTGCCGATCCTCGAAGTCTCACTCAGAACCGGCGTGCGTGTTCGCGACTTTGATTCGTCGCTGCGAAAGCAAGTAATCGCCGACAAGACGAAATACAAGCGCGCCTGCCAGGGGGACATTGCGTACAACATGATGCGAATGTGGCAGGGAGCGGTCGGCGTTGCCCCGGTCGACGGCCTCATTAGTCCGGCGTACGTCGTCGCTCGGCCATTTCCCGATACGAACACGGACTACTTTGCTCACCTCTTCCGTACAGACGCCTATAAGGGCGAAGTCAACAACTACTCTCGCGGCATCGTCTCCGACCGCAATCGGCTGTATTGGGAAGAGTTCAAGCAAATCCCCACGCCGTTTCCCCCACCCGACGAGCAGTCAGCCATCGTCCGATTTATCGACCATGCAGACCGGCGGATTCGGCGGTGCATCGGCGCGAAGCGGCGACTGATCGCTCTGTTGAACGAGCAGAAGCGGGCCATCATCCACCGCGCTGTCACACGAGGTCTCGACTCCAACGTACACTTCAAACCCTCCGGCACCGACTGGCTCGGTGACGTGCCAGAGCACTGGACCGTCTCTCGCATCAAAACGGAATTTGCGTGCTTGAATCGTCGGCGAGTACCGCTGAGTAGCACAGAGCGCGGCACGATGACTACTCGCACCTACGACTATTACGGTGCATCAGGCGTCATCGACAAAGTTGACGATTTCCTTTTTGACGAAGAGCTTTTATTGATCGCGGAAGATGGTGCCAACTTGGTACTGCGAAATCTACCGCTCGCCATCATTGCGAGAGGAAAGTTTTGGGTGAATAACCACGCCCATATACTCAAGCCGCGACGGGGAAAGCTCGAATACTTGGCACATTTGTTAGAGACGCTGAATTACCTGCCGTGGATAAGTGGTGCAGCACAACCGAAGCTGACCCAAGATCGCCTTATGTCGATTGCCATCGCTGTACCATCGGCAAATGAGCAACAACGAATTCTCGATGCGACTCGGTCTGAAACCGCGTCTCTGACCGATACCATTCAAAAGGCAAAACGTGAATTAGAACTGCTTCATGAGTATCGAGTGCGATTGATTGCTGACGTCGTCACCGGCAAGCTCGACGTGCGGGAAGCTGCACGTCGGCTTTCGGAAGTGATCGAAGAGCAAGGCGTTTCTGACGAATTGGGCTCGCTGACCGATGGCGAGGAAGTAATTGAAGACTTGGACCTCGATACCGAATCGGTGGAGATCGAAGCATGAATCCTGAAATGCCGGTAAGAGATGTCATGCGACGAACCATGTTCAACCTGCACAGGATTGAGGAGCAAGCAACACGCGACGGGCCTTTTGAAGTCACGCAGTTGGTCAATTCGTTTCTTGGTGCATTGGCACATCCCTGGGAGCGACTGCGAACACAACTCAATTCAGTAGGGATCAAGGCAGCCGAATCACAGGGATGGCCGCACGTAGAAAGGGAGCTCGCAACGGATCGCGAACCGGGCAACCTTGGTGATCTGTTGCGGCTGCTTCGGAACAGTATCGCACATGGCGGCGTTGCTTACCTACCCGGGGACGACAATGAGATTGTTGCGCTTCGTCTCTGGAATGTCGATCCCGCAACGCAAAAACGAACATGGGGGACAGTTCTGACTGTCGATGTCTTGCGAGCCCTGTTGCAAAATTTTGTGTGTCTCGCCGACGAGCTCAGCGAATTGCCGCCTGCGAATGATATTCGCGCCACCCAATCTCTCGTAGACCTGCTTGCTCGACTTCAACCCAATCAGCGTCGCGGAAGTAAGGCGCGTTGCCATCTACTAACTCACGGACGACGAGAGTGCGTCGCCCGAAGGCTCACGCAACTAGTTGAACCGTGGGGCGAAGTTCGCCCTACCGATTGTTGGCTGCCGAAAGGATTCGATGATCCAACGGAAGCGCGGCTTGGCGAGTGTGTTGAATTGGTCGAAAGCGGAAAACGTGAGCAATTGAAATCGTGGTGGCTGGCCGTCCAGCGAAGTGCAAACACTCCAAATTGGGACATCGCGAGTACCTGCATGATCGAAGGAAAGCAAGGCTTGTTGCTCATCGAAGCCAAGGCTCACGACGAGGAACTTCTGAAAGAGGAGAAGGGAAAAGGTCAGCCTGACGCCAGTTCCGTTGGAAGCCGAGCCAACCACGACCGAATTGAGTTGGCGATCAATTCTGCAAATCAGGGGCTATCGCTTGCCACGGGCCTTGAATGGCGGCTTTCGCGAGATTCGCACTATCAAATGTCGAACCGCTTCGCATGGTCATGGAAAGCTGCCGAGCTGGGCATCCCTGTGGTTCTCGTCTACCTGGGACTGCTGAATGCCGAAGAGATGGGCGACCAAGGATTGCCGCTTGCAAACGCTGAGAGCTGGACAAACCTCGTTTTGTCTCATTCCAGCCTGCTATTCCCCATCGACGTTTGGAATCACAGGTGGGAGATTGCGGGTCAACCATTTGTTCCGGTAATTCGATCAATTCAGCAATCACTCGCTCTTCCATTGGAGGAGGTGAAGCTGTGAGCAGTGAGTTGATTACCAAAAGCGTTTGGAAGGAGCTTACGCGGGCCGCAAAGAAGTCCCGGCGAGCGAGCCTCGCCGCCGTTGCCTATTTCGGCAGGGGTGCAAGTAAGCTGTTGCCGCTTCGGCCGAAGAGTCGCCTCGTCGTCGATGCCGGCGAGGCAGCGGTCAAGAGCGGGCAAACTTGCCCTGCCGAATTATTGAAGCTGCAAAAAATCGGCGTCCGAATTTTCAGCGCGCCGAACTTGCACGCCAAGCTCTTTGTTTTTGGACAGAGGGCCTTCATTGGTTCGACGAACGTCTCGAACCGATCGGCAAATATGCTCATCGAAGCGCTCCTCGCCACGACTGACGCCGAAGCTGTAAAGGCGGCTCGCACGTTTGCGAAAGACCTTTGCGTCCACGAACTGGGGCCGGACGCTTTGCAAATGCTACAGTTGATTTATCGGCCTCCCCGAGTTCCCGGGAATCGTGCGACGCCGCGAAGGTCGCGAGTCACGAAGAATCGCATTGAGTTGCCGAAACTTCGGATTGCACAACTTACCGAGGGCTTTATTCCAGACGGCTCCGAGTCGGCGCAGGAATCTGGTGAGCGAGCTGCGATTTCTAAGAGACAACACCGTCGCACTCATGAGGTCCAAGACTTTTGGTGGACCGGTAACTGCCCCTTTCGCGTCCGTGATACGGTCGTACAAGTTCTCAAGGAAGAGGACGGCCGCAAGTTTGTGAGTCCCCCTGGCAACGTATTGCACCTGCGTCATTGGCGGAGGGGCCGCAAGCGCGTGACGTTTGTCTACCTCGAAGTGCCCAACAGACGACGGGTCTTGTTGGGAAGGTTGGCGAAACAACTCGGGTATGGAGCCAAAAAGCGCCTCGGAAAAGGAGGCCAAGTCCGTGACGCGGACCTAGCAAAGAAATTACTGACGGCTTGGGACCGGTGAAGAGGCTTTCGCATGGACAAAACTGACACGAGCGAAAAGGGCCTTGAAAGCCTGATGGTCGCCGACATGCTGGCTGCCAAGTGGTTGCCCGGCGATCCGAAGGATTACGACCGCGAGTTTGCCGTCGATCTGGTCAGGCTGCGCGCATTCGTCGAAGCGACGCAGGAACCACTCATCGCGGCGTTCGAGTTGAACAACGACTGCCCCGTTCGGCAGAAGTTCCTGGCCCGGCTGCAAGGCGAAGTCGCCAAGCGGGGCGTGATCGACGTTCTACGGCACGGCCTGAAACACGGCCCGCACCATGTCGATTTATTCTACGGCACACCGACGCCGGGGAACGTGAAAGCCGAAGAACGATTCGCGGCCAACCGATTCAGCGTCACGCGGCAACTTCGGTACAGTCGCGACGAAACGCAGAATGCCCTCGACCTGGCGCTGTTCATCAACGGCCTGCCGGTTGCGACATTCGAGTTGAAAAACAGCCTGACCAAGCAGACCGTCGCCGACGCCGTGCAGCAGTACCAGCGCGACCGCGACCCGCGCGAGTTGCTGTTTCAGTTCGGGCGCTGCATCGTCCACTTGGCCGTCGATGATGCCGAAGTCCGATTCTGCACGCACCTAAAAGGCAAGGCATCGTGGTTCTTGCCGCTCAACCGGGGTTGGAACGACGGCGCAGGGAACCCGCCTAACCCGGACGGATTGAAAACCGATTATCTGTGGAAGCAGATCCTCACGCCGCAGGGGCTGACCAACATCCTGGAAAACTATGCCCAGGTCGTTGAAACCAAAGATCCCAAGACCGGCAAGAAGAAGTCGGTCCAAATCTTCCCGCGTTATCACCAGTTGGACGTCGTGCGTAAATTGCTCAAAGACGCGGCGCAGCACGGCATCGGCAAGCGGTATTTGATTCAGCACTCGGCCGGTAGCGGCAAGAGCAACTCGATCGCATGGCTTGCGCACCAATTGATTGTCTTGAAGAAAGATGACAAGCCAGTCTTCGATTCGATCATCGTCATCACCGACCGCCGCATCCTCGACCAGCAAATTCGCGACACGATCAAGCAGTTTGCCCAAGTCGGCGCGACGGTCGGCCACGCCGAACACTCGGGCGACCTGCGCAAGTTCATCGAGGGCGGTAAGAAGATCATCATTTCGACCGTGCAGAAGTTTCCCTTCATCTTGGAAGAGATGGGGACCGAGCATCGCGGCCGGAAGTTCGCCCTGGTGATCGACGAGGCCCATTCGAGCCAAGGGGGGCGCACGACCGCCGCCATGAACATGGCGCTGGCCGAGACGGGCACCGACGCCGACGACGAAGACGACACGACCGAAGACAAGATCAACCGCATCATGGAGGCGCGGAAGCTGCTGCCCAACGCGAGCTACTTCGCCTTCACCGCCACTCCGAAAAACAAGACGCTGCAAATCTTCGGCATTCCATATCAGGAAGGGGGAGAGACGAAGTACCGACCGTTCCACTCCTACACGATGAAGCAGGCGATCCAGGAAGGTTTCATTCAGGACGTGCTCAAGTCGTACACGCCGGTGGACAGCTACTATAAGCTCATCAAGACCGTCGAGAGCGATCCCGAATTCGACACGAAGCGGGCCAAGAAGAAACTCCGCCGCTTTGTCGAAAGCAACGACCACGCGATCCGCCTCAAGGCCGAGATCATGGTCGACCATTTTCACGAGCAGGTCATCGCCCTGAACAAGGTCGGCGGCGAGGCGCGAGCGATGGTCGTGACGAGCGGCATCGAGCGGGCCGTACAGTATTACAACGCCTTCTGCGACTACCTCCAGGAACGGAAGAGCCCGTACCGGCCGATCGTGGCGTTCTCGGGCGAGCATGAATACGGCGGGCAGAAGGTGACCGAGTCGTCGCTCAACGGCTTCCCGAGCAACAAGATCGCCGACAACATCCAGGAAGACCCGTACCGGTTCTTGATTTGCGCCGACAAGTTTCAGACCGGCTACGACGAGCCGCTCTTGCACACCATGTATGTCGATAAGCCGCTGTCGGGCATTAAGGCGGTACAGACGCTTTCGCGATTGAATCGGGCGCATCCGCAGAAGCACGACGTGTTCGTGCTCGATTTTCTGAACGACTCCGACACGATCCAGCAAGCGTTTGCCGATTACTACCGCACGACGATCTTGAGCAAGGAAACGGACCCGAACAAGCTCCACGATCTCAAGAACGACCTCGACGGACGGCAGGTCTACTCGCCCTCGCAGATTGACCAGCTTGTGGCCCTTTATCTCGGCGGGGCCGATCGCGACAAGCTCGATCCGATCCTCGATGCCTGCGTCGCGACGTACAAAGACCAACTCGACGAAGACGGGCAAATCGACTTCAAAGGCAAGGCCAAGACGTTCGTGCGGACCTACGGCTTCCTGTCGGCGATTCTGCCGTACACCAACGCCGGCTGGGAAAAGCTGTCGATCTTCCTGAACTTTCTGATTCCCAAGCTGCCGGCCCCGAAGGAAGAAGACCTGTCGAAGGGCCTCCTCGAAGCGATCGACATGGACAGTTACCGCGTCGAGAAGAAGGCCGCGATGCAGATCCAACTGCCTGACGCCGACGCCGAGATCGAGGCGGTGCCGACCAGCGGCGGCGGGCACAAGCCGGAGCCGGAACTCGATCGGCTCTCGAACATCCTCAAGACCTTCAACGATCAGTTCGGTAATATCGCGTGGACCGACGCCGACCGCGTTCACAAGATGATAACCGAAGAGATCCCGGCGAAGGTCGCGGCCGACACGGCGTATCAGAACGCGATGAAGAACTCGGACAAGCAGAACGCCCGTATCGAGCACGATAAGGCGCTGGCGCGGGTGATCGTGTCGTTGATGAAAGACGATACCGAGCTTTTTAAGCAGTTCAGCGACAACGAAGGCTTCAAGCGCTGGCTGACCGACACGATCTTCAAAATGACCTACGACGGCAACGCGGCGTAGTTACAGAGTTAAGCGTCAAACGGAGAATAAGAATGGCAGATACGAAACCGCCGGTCCCGGCTGCGGATGATATGCTCAAGTCACTCTTTGTCATGCAGTCAGAACTCAATAATCACGTCTTCACGAAGAACGGAATGAAGACAGGTGAGGGCACGCCGCTCTTAATGAATGCAATCATTGATCAGGTTAACAGTGATCGGCTTAATGTGAACGACCTCCCAAATCAATGGCTCTCAAAATACTGCCAAGCCATGGACGCGGAAATTGCAGAACTTAAAGACGACCTACTGTGGAAGTGGTGGAGCAAAGACAGAATTGATTTACAAAACATCAGAGTCGAACTTATCGACATCCTGCACTTCCTGGTTTCTGCGATGCTTTCTGCCGGACTAACAGCAGACAAGGTTTATGATATCTACAAACAAAAACATGCGGTCAACATGTCAAGGCAAGACACCGGCTATAGCAAATCAACAAAGACCGAGGATGATAACCGTTCAATTCAATAGCATTGCAAAGGGAGTGGGACGGTGTGTTCATTTCAGGTTCCGAAGGACGGCAATATTTACGCGACCTCAATATTCTCGCGATGCAGGGAACTTGTCGGCTACAACTTTTGGTCAGGGCTACAACGCCCTCGTCTCGATTCATGGATCGCAAATTTTCGAACTAATGAAGAGCGCTATTTTGCAGCAAAGGTTTTGGATGCGCTAATCTACCGCTCAGATGACCAAACGGTTGCATTGCTTCGTCAATTGCTGACGCGTGCGCTACCTGACCATGCCCGACTTCATTCACTCACGAACGGATTGCGAGATATCTACACTCTTTTGCGTCATCCTACAGTAGACCCTCGCATAAGAGTGATTCCGGTCATTCCGCCGTCATCGCCGCCCACAAAGAGCGGTCCGGTTATTGCCAGGCATCTTAAAAGATCACTTCGCCTCAATGAGCAATGGATCATTTACCCTGATCAGGTCTCGTCGTTGATTGGAAGCGTAGACGTTTTTGTTTTCGTCGATGATTTTCTAGGCACCGGCGAGCAGTTCTCGGAGTTTCTCGTCAGTTCACAACTTGATCGTTTTCTTAATGACGCGTGCTTCATATATGGCTGTCTCGCAGGCCACGAGCGGGGACTCGGTTTGCTCAAGAACCTGCTCCCAAGTGTGCATGTCGCGGCGGTCGATCGCCTTGACAACAGCCACGCTTTTTTTCATGCGGAAAGTGGGGCATTTCCCGATGGCGTCAACTCCCCTGACGTCGCGCGAAACTTTTTCTATGATCTGTTGATCGACCGAAAGATCGACATTGTGGGAGCAGATCGTCGTGGATTTGGCCATCTTGAGGTTGTCTATGCGTTTGAGCATGCAGTACCAGATAATTCTCTGCCAATACTTTGGTGGAGTCACTCAGATCAATGGCGACCTCTTTTTGACAGGTAGCAGCTATGCAAGAACAGATTTATAGACTTCTGGCGAGTAATCGCACAGAAGAAATAGGCTATGACGTCTGGAGGGAATATGTACTTCCACCATTCTTCGGCAAGCTCGCCATCGGCGATACGAAAAAGCCCCGTGTGATTATCGGTGGCCGTGGCTGTGGAAAGACCATGCTGTTGAGATATCTCTCGCATGAATCAACCTTCTCGCCGTCGCGGCCGTCAATTCCGCCTGAAGCGCTTTCCCATATCGGCTTGTATTGGAGGTCTGATACTCAGTTCGCAAGTTTGATGCAGCACCGAGGCGTGGCTGACGACACTTGGAATTCGGCATTCGGTCACTTGGCTGCCTTGGTTCTTGGAATCGAGCTTTTACGAAGCCTGGATAGTATAGCGCGCTCTGCGTGCGGACTTTTGTCCGAACGCGATATCGCATCACTCAATTTCGAGCGATTGAAGCCGTTTAGCAACGACATACCTGTTGTCGCGCACCAATTGAAGGACTATCTCGATGACCGGCTCGCCGCATTTGAGACCTGGGCAAGCAATGTTCGATCTGTAGCACCACCACTCTTTCTTCCTGGTCATGAATTCTTAAAGCGACTGATCACGCTGATCAAAAATCAGTTGCCGCAACTTGCGCCAGCCGTTTTCTTCGTTTACATCGACGAGTTTGAGAACCTTGCTGAATATCAGCAGCGTATCGTAAATACGTGGCTGAAACACAGCGAGCCACCATTAGTCTTCAATCTTGCAATGAAGAGAAATGGGTTTAGGACCCGTGCCACGTCGGGCTCGGAGTCGTTGTCAGATACTCATGACTACCGGGAATTCGACCTTGAGGAATTTGACCTCGATCGCGAGTTCCCAGTGTTCGCCGCTGAGATTTTTCTACTTCGACTGAAACTGGGCAGCGTCGAAATTCCGGCTATTGACGCTGATAAACTACGCGATGGTGCTCGACTCGCCTCGCGAAGGGAGGCCAACTATGTGCGAGAGGTGCACGCGGCCGTACGGTCAATATTTCCCGGAGTTACGCAGCGCGAGATGGCAGAGGAAGTGTTCACTGATGCAACGCTTAAACGTCGACTGGTTGACAAGGTTGTGAAGGCGCTGGAAAAGCGCGGCGAACAATCGCAATCCCTGGAACGCTTTGTTCTAGATTCACAGCCCGAGGCATCCGTTGTGGTGCCTGCACTTCTTTATAGAGAAACACTTGCGGTGCAGGGAATTGCGGATGAAATGGCTCGGCTTCGTGAGGGACGTGATAATAAGTTCACTGGTGCCACGGACTGGATTCACAACAACTTTGTTGGATGTTATCTGCAACTTTACGACGGCCTTGGTCGACCGTGTCCATTTTACAGCGGCTTTGAGACCTATTGCTACCTCGCACGTGGAAACCTGAGGCACTTTCTTGAACTGTGTCACAAGGCACTTGCACGAGGCGACCGTGGAGTTAGTGACGCAGCCGATCCCATTTCCGTTGCAATGCAAGCCGAAGCTGCTCGGCAGGTCTCCGCCGACCTTCTCCCCGAAGTGCGGAGCTTTGGTGCGCAGGGAAACAACCTACACACGTTCGTGCTTCGACTTGGTTCGCTTCTCTCGCTATCCCAACAAAGTCCGGCTCAGAGCGAACCCGAACGTACTCACTTTTCGGTTTTAGGTGGGGACTCAGAATTAGACGATTCTGAGAAGCAGTTCTTTTTAGAGGCAGTGAAGTGGTCGGTGTTATTCGAAGAGAAAGGAACGAAAAAGAAGGACGTGGCGGGTGCCGAAGGAATAGAATACATACTGAATCCAATTTACGCACCGTACTTCCACATCAGTTATCGCAAGAAGCGTAAGTATGACCTCCTTCCGGCGGAAATCCGAACGATAATTTCAGGTGACTATCCCTCCGTGGCAAAACTTTTGAAGGAGTTTCAGCGGCGATTGTCTGTTGACCTCGCAGAAGCCCCGCTCCCCCTATTCGCTCATCTGACGCAAGAGGCAGAAGAATGAAACTGGGGCTACAAGAAGGCAATAACGCCGGCGAGTTGACTTGGCAGAACTGGCATTTAGTGCTTCATGGCGACGCAATTGACGATCGTGGTACTGCCGTATTGCAAGAGGTTGCAACACGCACGACATCCATGAGATCAATCCGCTACAGACCGGACGATCTAAAAGTTGATATCGACACAAATGTCGTATTAGTCGACGAGTTAGCTGACTCGCTGCGGGCATGTGTTGGAGGACGAGTGTTGCTTGAAGCAACGACTCTTGGTCTCGCCGAAATTGTACTTTGCTGCAAAGCGTTACGTGATCTAGGACAGTCCGAGATCGACATTATTTATGTCGAGCCGAAGAATTATCATCGTCCGCAGCGTAGTGTGCTTTTAAGACAGCGAGACTTTGAGTTGTCCGGCGAAGTTCCCGGTTATCGTGCCATACCAGGGAGTGCCTTGCTGCTGAGCGATCGCAAGCCGGTTCGAAGCGTGTTCTTTTTGGGCTACGAAGATGCTCGCCTGCGCCGCGCATTTGAGGAACTTCAAATGGTTAGCCCGGCTAAGGCCTCAGTAGCGATAGGCGTACCAGCGTTCAAACCAGGATGGGAAATGGACGCAATGGCCAACAACATTTCCGTCGTTCGCGAACACAACGTCCGAGGCGGCGTTCATTTCTGTGGTGCTGAGAACCCATTGGCCGTGGTCGAGCTATTGAGCGAGGTCTACGAGGGACTCGAAGCTGGAGAACGGTTGACGTTGGCACCTATTGGAACAAAGCCCCACGGGATCGGTGTGGCATTATTTGCCGCCACGCACAACGACGTCGGCATAATCTATGATCATCCGCGGCGCACTAAGGGCCGAAGTAGCGAGGTCGGCCATTGGCATCTATTCACTGTTGAAGAGTTTCAGGTAGCACCGTGAAGAGGCATGACACACCTTACGATGTTGCTCTCGCGCTCTCTCGTCATGCGCCACGTGGCATACGTTCGCTGCTCGATCCCGCAGTAGGCGCGGGCAATCTTATTGCGCCGCTTTTGAGCCGGCTTGACAGCAAACGAGCAAGAGTGTTTTGCGTAGATTCTGACCGGGAAGCAATCGACGCCGTCTCGCGGGGTTTGGGCGATTTGCTTCCCACGGGCACCAACTTAATACATGCGGACTTCTTATCGTGGTCAACTCGACCTCGTCTTCCGCGATTTGACTGCGTCGTAATGAACCCCCCTTTCGCAGCTACGAAAGGAATGTTGTATCCAATTGAGTGTTCTAAGGAATTCTGCAACTCACGAACCGGCCTTCGTTATGTCCCACTCGAAGCCGCTTTCATGAGTCGGGCAATTGACTTGCTTTCACCGAACGGCCGATTGCTTGCTGTCGTTCCATGCTCTGTTGTGATGGCAGATAGTCTCCATTGGTTTCGCAGTCAATTGTTCTCTAAGGGAGCAATTCGTTTTGTGCACGAACTGCCGCCACGAAGTTTTCCAACGGTTGAGTCGCGGATGTATCTTGTGGTGTTTGACAAAGGAGTCGGCCAAAAGAAGATTACGTTGCTCAATCACGATTTGCACGAACCAGAGCAATTGAAAGTGCCTTTGGCGGATTGCCGATCAACGCGCCTTGATTTCGGATTTGTGAGTGCGTGCGCAAAGCTCGACCTTCTAAGCAAGCACGAATATTTGAAGTGGAAGAAACTGTCTGACTTGGCGGAGGTCATTCGCGGCGACATTGCTTCACCCAGAGGTCCGCGTTGCGCCGTGCATTCTACCGATTACTCAAATGGTTTTTGGCATGCCTCTAAACGGCATAGTAAGGCTAAGTTCATTAGCCCGAATCGTCGCGTGCAGCGCGGAGATATCTTGATGTCACGCGTCGGAAGAAACTCCAGCCGCTCAGCAGGACGTGGCATTGGAATCGACGGTATGGCTTGCAGCGACTGTGTGCTTTTGATTCGTCCTAATGCAATTAGTAACGCAGTTAGGTTGCGGTTCGCACTTCGCGTTATGCTTTCGCTTGATTGGACAAAGCCGCTAATAGAGCGAGGAACCGGTGCGAGTTACATCAGTCACGGTAGCCTATTGAATCTGCCAATTCCAATGGGTGTGTCAGAGCGATTCCCTCGACAATTGCAAGCATTTGTGATTGGCGAGAAGTCATGCTCCGGGGCGAAATCTGAGCGTGCCATACACTGCGTTGCAGTAAAAATCGCTCGGCTGCTTAACCCGGCTAAGAGTGTCAGATGAGTTGCAAGGTTTGGAGTGGTGCGAGGTCGGATTCTCTGAACGGTGGCAGTGGTTACTCACATACGTCAACGATACGGACGAGCGACTCATGGTCGAAAGGTCATTAGCGGGCGCTAGCAAGCGTCACGCGGCACGCTTCTGAGAGCCTGTCTTCAAATGAGGTTCGTAGAGCGAGTTGTCGTGACATGAGTGCGATCATGGTGATGTAGATCATGGCTTCGCTGGACTCGGTGGTTCGTGAAAAGGGGGGTGGTGATAGATGTGAATCGCTGGGCGAGCGACTTGACATTTGTAACGATCTAGCACGTCGGTCCCCCGCGACTGTACGATCCGTCGACCTCAGAAGACCACGACGAGCCGAGTGGTAGCCAGGGGATGATCCGACATGAGGACTCTTGTCTAGGGAATTGAGAACGGGCGACGGCGATCATCAGCACGTCCCGGACATTATGGCACGCGTGTAAGCCTAACGCTTGCCAGTCCGTCATTGAGTTAGCTACGCGAACAATTTTTCGGATTTCCTGCGAACAAATCACCGCTCAAGCGCATCTCTCTTTGTACGGACGGCGGCGAAGCCGCATGGTGCGGTGCCGGCATCCGATTAGTACGACCGTAACGACGCAGCCGAACGAGAGAGCCATGTCTTCCATACATACAAACTTAGATAGCCAACGAGGATTGCGAGGTAGCATCCCCGCGCCGTTCGTCCAAGAACGGTCGGTGAATACGCATACCGCGTATCCGCTGCGCATGTGACGCCGGGCCAACCATGCCCGATGACGGCTTACAAAAGCCCGGTGTCACGCGACGCCGGGCTTTTTTCGTTGCTGCGTTTCTACGGAGAGATCAAGAAGGTTCGTGAGTCGGGTTGGTAGCTGAGACGGCTTAGCGCCGGGCTGAAAACCCGGAGACGAGGATTCGAGCGCCTCCTGACCCACTGTGCTCGGCGTACGCGCCGAGAGAGAAGAATGTTTGACGCGGCCTGTTCGTCTAGCGGTTGAGGATGCCGGTTTTTCAAGCCGGAGACAGGGGTTCGAGTCCCCTACGGGCTACTGAATGAGAAGCGATTGAAAACGAAACGGGATGAAGGGGATGGTGCCCCGCGTGCCTTGGGAGCACGAGCCAGTCGGTTCGAGTCCGACCTTCCCGACTGTTTGAGCAAGTTGTTGTCCGGTGTTGTAACGGAAGCATAACGATCTGATATGTCGTCGGCGATGGTTCGACTCCATCCCGGACTACTCACACGAGGAGACAATTCATGCACGATGCACAACCGCTGAAACGCATACGCCTCGATCGACTGCGATTGAGGTCGTGGCGTAACGGTAGCGCTTCCGCCTTTTAAGCGGAATGGTAAGGGTTCGACTCCCTTCGACCTCACTGACCGCCACGCACGGCACGGCGCGTAGCTCAACGGTCAGAGCGTGTTCCTTATAAGAACGAGACGAGGGTTCGACTCCCTCCGCGCCCACTCTGCGCGCAGGCATGGAGATGCAGACAACACGAACGACGGGATCAAGGTGTTAGCGGCAGCACACCCGGCTCTTAACCGGGAGAGTGAAGGTTCAAGTCCTTCTGGTCCCACTGAACCGCGAACGATGGAAGTACGAAACGCACTGGTGGTCCAGCGGCCACGACTCCGCACCCGTAATGCGGCAACGAGGGTTCGATTCCCTCCCGGTGCTCTGAATTTGCGCGCATGTGATCTTTGACAATTCGGCACGTTTTTTTTGAGCGCCCGTGATGTAACGGCAGCGTACCGCTATGCCACGGCGGAGGTGCGGGTTCAATTCCCGCCGGGTGCTCTTTGTTTCGGTGTGTGGGAAAGTTTGGGAATCCGCCGGTTTCGGGAACCGGAGATCGTCGGTTCAAATCCGACCACGCCGACCTCGTTATTGCGGTGGTGCCCGTGCTGGTACGGGCGGGCGTCTGTTAAACGTCATTTCGCAGGTTCGATTCCTGCCGCCGCAGCTTCATGTGCCCTTGGCCGAGCGGCTTGAGGCACCGGTCTTCCACACCGGACAGGCGGGTTCAATTCCCGCAGGGCACTTCACAAGCACGCACTCGGGGATCGGCTAACGGTAGGCTGCCTGGCTTTGAACCAGGTGATGGAGGTTCAAATCCTTCTCCCCGAACTCGTTCTTATTCACTCCGGGGCAGTTGCTGTTGGTAGTGACGCCTGGCTCTGAACCAGGAAACCGTTGGTTCGATTCCAACCCCCGGAACCTTTTCGTGGCTCGACTGGCCCAACTCGCCGTGGGCGAGGTGCCCGACGTCGTCCTGGTCGATTGGAATATGCCGGAGATGGACGGCTTGGAATTCATCAAGGCCGTGCGTCGCGACGCACGCTACAAGGGCCTCCCGGTGCTCATGGTCACCACGGAAACCGAAACCGATCAGATGCTCCGTGCACTGACGGCCGGCGCCGACGAATACCTGATGAAGCCGTTTCAGAAAGAAAGCCTCGTGGACAAGCTTCGGCTCGTCGGAGTTGTACGCTAACGGGATCGGGCTGCGCCCTTCACCGGCTTCCATCATGAACAAGATTCGCATACTTATCGTTGATGATTCCGTCGTTATTCGCCGGCTGCTGACCGACATTCTTAGTCAGGAGCCGGGAATCGAAGTGGCGGGTATTGCGCCAAACGGCCGCATTGCGCTGGCGAAGTTGCCGCAAATCAATCCCGACTTGGTAACGCTCGACGTCGAAATGCCCGAACTCGACGGCTTGGAAACGTTGCGCGAACTGCGCAAGACGTATCCTAAGCTCCCCGTGATCATGTTTAGCACGCTTACGGCGCGCGGCGCCGCCGAGACGCTCGACGCTTTGGCGCTGGGAGCATCGGACTACGTCGCGAAGCCGGCGAACGTCGGGAGCGTGGCCGCGGGAATTCAGAGCGTTCGTGAGCAGTTGCTCCCCAAGATTAGGGCGCTTTGTGCACCGCGAGTCGCCGTACCGAAATTGCCTGCTGCTGCTTCCGGCGTCGCCCGACCGCTCAAGCCTTCCGCTACGGGTCCGCGTTGCTTCGAAGTGGCGGTCATCGGGTCATCGACGGGAGGTCCTCAAGCGCTGAGCAAGCTATTGACGGCGCTGCCTGCCGACTTTCCGGTGCCGATCGTCGTCGTGCAGCATATGCCTCCGCTATTTACCCAGCATCTGGCGAATCGCTTAAATCAAGAATGCGCCCTGCGGGTGAGCGAAGCCCAAGTCGGCGATCGTCTGGAGCCGGGCCGTGTTTTGATCGCTCCCGGCGATTTTCATGTGGAACTGGTAAGACGCGGAACGGAAGTGCGCGTCGCGCTCAATCAAGCACCGCCTGAGAATTCGTGTCGACCGGCGGTCGACGTGTTGTTCCGCTCCGCGGCGTCGATTTACGGCGCGAATAGCCTGGGCGTCGTTCTCACCGGAATGGGACAAGACGGCTTACGCGGATCGGAAGCGATCGTTCAGTCGGGCGGCGCCGTCATTGCCCAGGATCAAGCGACTTCGGTCGTCTGGGGCATGCCGCGCGCCGTCGCCGAAGCGGGGATCGCTCACGCAGTACTACCCTTAACGAATATCGCCCAAGAACTATTGAAGCTGACGGCCGTTAGCCGTTGCTTGCCGGTTGTCGGAGCATCCGTCAGCTCCGCTCCGAACCGCTGCTAAAGGAATATCATGAGCGCCACAACGCTAGCTCCCGAAACCATCCATTACGTTTGCGAACTCGTGCGCCGGCGGTCGGCGATCGAGTTGGAATCAAGCAAGGCTTATCTCATCGAAGCCCGTTTGACGCCGGTCGCGAAACGAAACGGTTATGCATCGACGTGCGAGATGGTCAAAGCGCTCCACGTGAATCCGAAGCCCGGCCTGCAGCAGCAACTCGTCGAAGCGATGACGACCAACGAAACGAGCTTCTATCGCGATGCGCACCCGTTTGAAGCGCTGCGAACGAAGGTAATTGCCGACATGATGCGCATGAAGGCCGGCGAGCGCTCGTTGAACATTTGGTCGGCCGCATGCAGCACGGGGCAAGAAGCGTATTCCATCGCCATGCTCTTGTGCGAGCACTTTCCCGAGTTGGCTACTTGGAAAGTCGAAATCCTAGGAACCGATCTTTCCGACGACGTACTCAACAAAGCACGACTCGCTTCCTTTTCACAAATTGAGATGAATCGCGGTCTACCGGCCTCGCTGCTCACTAAGTATTTCCGCCGCGAAGGTTTGCAATGGAAGCTCGACGACAAATTGCGCGGCATGGCGAAATTTGCCAAGCTGAACCTAATCGAGTCGTGGCCCGCGATGCCCAAGATGGACGTCGTCTTCCTGCGCAACGTATTGATTTACTTTTCGCCGGAAACGAAGCGCACCATTCTACAAAAGGTTCGTCAGGTGATGGCGCCGCACGCGGTGCTGTTTCTCGGAGCCGCCGAAACCACGATGGGCTTAGACAACTCGTTCGAGCGTACGCAGATCGGCAGCAGCGTTTTCTACAAACTGAAATAGCGACGAAGAGAGATCACAATGGAAATGTATGACGAGGCTCTCGAGCAGATTGCCGTGAGCGTGCTCGGGACGATGCTTGATATCGACGCCATGCGGGGGGACGCCTCGACGTTCTTCTCGCCGGATTCCGTGACATCGGCAATCTCGATTCGGGGCGGCTTCGACGGGGAAGTTCAACTCACGTTCTCTCACGAACTCGCGCTGGCCTCGGCCGCCGCGATGTTTCGTGTTTCGCAGGACGAGGTTACCTCGGAAGACATCTCCGACATGGCCACCGAACTTGCGAACATGATCGGAGGCAACCTTAAAAGCGTTCTCCCCGGTCCTTCTTCGCTTTCTCTCCCCAGAATCGCCGACGCCGCGCAATCGATGGACGAACAACCGTCGGAATGTATCGTACTCGCGGCAGAGCAGGGCCCGTTGAGGGTTTCATTCCAGGCCAACTGAGAAATGCCCACGAGACGTCGGGCGTTGAGTATGCGGACCTGCCGAGCTTCGGTAGGGGGGCTCTCCACTGCGGCGCGACCTAGGGGGCCGCCTTCGATGCCTCCGCCACGAAGTCTCGGTCTTCCTGACTTAGCTTTTCGAGCGGCACGTCGGTCCTCTTTCCATCGACACGCAGTAGCGTGACTTTACCGTCGGCAAGTTTTTCGAACCTTGCTTCGACGGTGAACATGCCGTCGACGCTCTTCCAGGTGCGCAGACTCGCCGAGGCGGCGGGGAGCCGCCTCGTTCCCGTTGGGCTCGGCATCGGACGGGATGCGGTCGTGGGCGGCGCAGTCGGTGCGTCTGCGTCGAGACGCAATCGGAAGGTATGAAAGATTTCTTCCCCCGAGTCATCGCTGACGGCGATGATACCGATCACTTCCGGTTCGCCTACGCGCACGGCCTTCCATGTCACCAATCCTGTCGGCGAAACGGTCATTCCCGCGGGACCGGATTCCAGCCGGTACTTAAGGCCTCCTCGTTTCGACTTCGCCACGACCTGATACTGAAAATCGGCGCCGGGTTTGACTGCTGACGGAGGGACGGAAGCCACGAACAACGGAGCCGATTCCTCACGGTGAAGCTCTTCGTCGAGTTGGAAACGATGGATCGTGATTTGATCGCTCGATTGCGGGATCGTGACCAGCGCCTCGGCCGCAGGCAGTAGCAGAATCTGCTTGTCGAGCTCCGACATCGGATGTCGCTTCGCATTCGGATCGTCGGACGGCTTAGGCAAATCGATCTCTTGGAGCGTAAGCAGAGGCGACTTTTCTCCTTGCACGTGCAAAGTGAGCGGGGGCGCCTCGGCGCCGGGCCGCAGATGAGGCTCAAACGGGACCTTCCATTGCAAGTAGAGCGTTCCCGTCGCCGCGGGCAGCATGACGGCCGATGGAGTGAATGAATTGGGGAGGCCGTTCAGCGTTTTTGCGTCAGGCGTGTACATGCCCGCACCGGTGTAAACGATCCGCGCGTCGGGACTCGGTAAGACCATCCCCACACTTTCGTGTTCATGGAAGTAGAGCGCCGACGTTCCGTCAATTCTGAGTAGGTGCAGGCCGGTTGGTGAAAGGCCGCGCGTCCAACTTCCAAATAGCGCTCCGTTAGCGCCGGCTCGCACGGTGGTACCAAACCGCATGCCGGGTTGTTTCAGGTCAATGTCGGCCGGCTTCAACGTGGAAAGCCTAAGAAAGCGCGGCGTCATCTCGAATTTCATAGACTCGCCGACGAAGAGGGGGCCTTCGGATGCCGAGCCCATTGCCAAGGTGCGGATCGGCTTTCCCGAATGCACGACGGTGAGTTCGCGAGCGCCCGTGGCCAAGTCGTACCGAGCAAGAATATTCTTCGACATGAGGGCGACGACGAGTTTCGTGCTGCCGGCCGCCAAACAGAATTTCTCATCGTCAATCAACAGGATCTTTACAACTCGCTTCTCCAGTACGTCGATGATCGCCGCTTGTCGCAACGTCGTCAGTTGGGCAACCAGATACCGTCCGGCGCCGCCGACGCAAACGTCGTCGATCGTCGCGGGGAGCTTGAGCAAATGCTTCACGCGGTCGCCGGGAACCGCTTCCACGGCGGTCACCGTCGGCATCGCCGTCGGCGTCGATGCGGGAGGCGTTGCCGTCGGCGTCGGTGCGACGGACGCCGTCTGCGGCGGCGTGGTGCGCGGCCGAATCTCGGGAGCAGAACTCGCTTTCGGTATCGTCGTACCCACGGCCGGCGTTTGCGGCGCGGTCACGTCGAGCTTCAGCCTAAACGTATGGAAGAGTTCCTGTCCCGACGCATCGCTGACCGCCGCGATCACGACTTGTTCCTCGCGATCGGTTAGCTGCGGCGACCAGGAAATCAAACCTGACGGCGAGATCGTCATCCCGGCGGGTCCGTTCTCCAAGCGATATTTCACGCCGCCTCGCTTCGAACGAACGTCGAGTTGATACTCGACGCGCGATTCAGGATGGACCGCGAGCGGCGGCTGGGAGACGACCAACAAGTAGTCGCCCTCAATCTTCGCGAGCTCTTCTTCGAAATGAAAACGGTAGATGAGGATTTGATCTTCGTTTGGCGATAACGTCGCCATCGCATCCGCCGTCGGCAACAAGAAAAATCGCTCCGACGCAATTTTGATCGGCATCCGATTACTGTCGCGGGGAATCGGCGAAAACTCGACGTCGGCCATGGTCAAGATCGTTTGATTGTCTCCCTGCAAGTGCAACGTCGGCGGCGCCGGCAACGGCTTCTCGCGCAATCTCGACGCCGACGGTTTGTCGCCAACATATACCGACGGCACCCGGACAAAATACGGACCGACTAACGCCGGAATATTGAACCCCGGCCCCTCTCCGGGGCCGATCCGGTTGCCGTCGACATGCCAAAGATCGCCGGCTCCGTAAAGGATCCGCCCGTCGGAGCTCGGGACCCCGAAACCGAAACCCTCGCGCCGGGATGTTTCCACTTTCAGATCGACGATCCGGCATTGCACGTTGCCGGCCATGAACAAACGTCCGTCGGCGCTCACCGCCACGTCCGACCCGAAACTGTGACGCGCGTCCTCACCCAGCGAGATCGCCGAGGGCTTGAGCGACATGAGATCGAAAAAGATCGGATGATCGTTGAGGCGTCCGCGCGTCGTCGCAATGATGGGGCCTTCCGATTCGCATCCCATCGACAAAGTCGCGATCTTTTGCCGGTCCGGAGCAACGGCCGTTAACTCGCGCTCGCAAGTTGCCAACGCATACCTGCTGAAGACGCCTCGAGTCACCTGCAAGACGACGAATTTCGTCGCTCCCGCCGCAATGCGCACTTCTTCGTCGTCGGCGGGGATGAGTTTCTGGAGTTGACGCTCGCGCACGTCGATGACGGCGACCTGTTGCGACGCTTTGATAAAGCCGATGAGGTACCGACCGCCGCCGCCGACGCAAAGTTGCGATACCGGTCCCGGCAATTTGATCGCCGTCCTCGGCCGAACGACCGCGGCGACGTTCGGGGGGGGCGTCGTCGGAGGGGCGATCGCCGGCGGTACATTGCCGACGGTTGTCGCCGCGAGCGTCGCGGAGCCCGTCGCCGGGGCGCTTTTTTCGACCTGAACGGTAAAGATATGGGCCGTCTCCGCGCCGGATTCGTCGCGAATATGAACGGCGAACGGATGCTTGCCGGTGACCGATGCGGAAACGTTCCAAGTGACCAAGCCCGTGGGGGAGATACGCGCTCCGGCGGGTCCTCCGGCAAGCGTATACTTCACCCCGCCCTGACGCGATTTCACTTCCACCTGATAACGCAGCTGCGTCGAAGGGCGCACCTCCGACGGCGGCGCCGAAGCGACGAACAGATAATTCGTCGGCAATTTTGCTAGAGCTTCATCGAGCACAAAGCGATGGAAGATGATCGAATCCATCGTCGCACTCAGCGCCATCACGGTGTCGACGACCGGCAGATACAGCACGCGGCGAGGATAGAGCGGATCAGGATCGTCGAACTTCTTCGGCATCTGGAAGGGAGGCCCGACGCCTGGAATCGTCATGACGGGCGTTTCGTTCCCTTGCACGTGGAGCGTTACGGCACGAGCGTCGTCCGCATTGCCGTCCGGAGACGACGACCAGCGCAAGTAGTAGTTCCCGGTCGCCGCCGGCATCTTCAAGTAGGGCGGCATTCCGAAGGTTTTCCGACGAAGATCATCCAGGTCGCTTCCGTTCGTGCTGAAACTGGGATGGGCCCCTAGGAGCGTGTAGATGACGCTGCCGTCGGGACTCGGCGTTACGGGTCCGCCTGATGCATATCGTTTCGTGACCCAAGCCTCTTCCCCGCGAACCACATAAGAAAACATTCCGATCGAGGAAGTGTCGTTTCGCCAGGAAGTAAATGTTTGCCCGTTCGCCGAGGCGGCCACGTGCCCTTCAATATTTCCTTCCACTCCGATTGCAGGCAGCCAAACCTTGATGTTGGTCGGCTTGAGCGTATTCAAATCGAGGAACACGCTTTTCGAGCGTTTCGTCTTCGGGCGGCTTAAAAGAATCGGCCCCTCGGAAGCCGAGCCCATGCATAAGGAATCGACCTGGCCCTCGAACGGAATCGTGAGCTCACGTTCCAGTCGAGCATAGTTCCAGCGGCTCAACGCTCCCTTGCCGGAATAGATGACGAAGCGCGTCGCTCCGGCGGCGATCTTGACGATTTCGTCGTCCGCCGGAATCAGCTTGACGATCTTGCGCTGTTTCACATCGATCACGGCGATCTGTCGTACCGAAGGCATGGGCGCTAAAAGGTACGCGCCGCCGGCTCCCACCACTACGTCGCTGAAGGGCCCCGGAAGCTTGAGCCCGACGCGCGGCGACTGCGAATCAATCGGGGCGTTGCTGCCGAAGGCAACTCCCTGCAGCGGAACTTCTCCGCGCGCGAGCGCGACATTGTGAAACATCTGCTGACCGGTTTCGTCGCTCAAGGCGATGATCGCCGTTTGCTTTTCGGGAGCGTCGGCGGGCGCCTGCCATTCGACGAGACCTTTCGGCGACACCGTCATGCCGGTCGGTCCCGCCTCTAACCGGAAGCTCAGACCGCCGCGATTCGAAACGGCGCGAATCGCGTACTCGAATTTCTTTCCCGGAAAGAATTCCGACGGTGGTTGGGAGACGACTTGCAGAACGCTCGTTTCCGATTTGGCCACGGCCTCGTCCAAATCGAATCGCTTGATATAGATTTCCTGCACGCCGAGGGGCAGCACGACGAGCGTTTTCTCGGCAGCGTTGTAAAATAGCCGCTTCCATCCAGGCAGTCGGCCGGCGCCGACTGCTTGGTTTGCCGTAGGTATGTTCAACCGCATCGCGGCCAACGGATTGCTTACCTCAGTGAAATAAAATGCGACGACGAGGCCCGACAAATTGCCGTAGCTCGCGTTACCCGACATCAGCCAATAGTGCCCGGGCAGGGCGGGCGAAATCTGGCGCATGGAGGCGCCCAGCTTCCACGTCGGAGAATTCCGCCGTCCCTCACCGAGAAGTATCGACGTCTTGTCAAAAAACGCGGGCCCCTCCAGCGCCGGCGGAGGAGGGCCCTCGGTCGATATCGAGCTCGTTATGCGCGTCGCCGGCAGCAGCGTTGCGATCGAACCGTCCGCGTTGAGTTTGAGCGTGTTTACGTTACTCCCTTCACACATGAGAAACGATCGACCGTCCGGCGTCGCGGCTAAACGATACCTGCCTGGTTCGCGCGGCGAGAACGAATACCTTCCGTTCCAATCCACCACGTATTTCAGCGGCTTCAGCGTCTCCAGATCGAATAACTCCACGTAGGCTTGTTGCGGACCGTACTTCTCGTATTTGAACGAGCAACCAAGGGGGCCTTGCGAAGAGAACCCCATCACCGCTCCCGCCAACTTCTTCTTGTTCGTCGGATCGAGGTCGGCCCGTAAGCGCGGTTGTTCCAGCCGCTCGTAGTTCCAAGCTTCGAGCGAGTTTTCCTTAGCGTCGGCAATGACGAATTGCGTAGCGCCGCCGGCGACGAAAAATTCGTCGCTCTCGACGTTCACATACTTCAACACCTTTCCTTCGCGCACGTCGAACACGACCACCTTTTGCAAGTCGTGCATCGCCAGTAGCAGATAGCGTCCGCCGCCGCCGACTACGACGTCGTCCACCGGGCCGGGAATCGGCAGCTTGGCGTCGGGCTCCACCAAGGGCAAAGGTACGAATTCCGCCGGCGGCGAGCTGAAAGGAGCAACTGCCGCTCGCTGCGTTGTCCGCACGATTCGACCGTCCTGCATTCGGACGTACGGCGTCATTTGGCCCGTAGGAGATCGTTCATAGCCGATACTTGCGGCACCGCGCGGCACCACATCCTGGGGACCAATCGGCCGTTCGTTCTCCAACGGAGTGCCGGGCGGCAATTGCATCGCTTCCACAACTTCCGGCGGTCCGGGCGACGGCGGCGGTGCGAGAACTTTCGCCCTGTTCGCCGACGGCGGCGGCTCTTCGCGCGGCGGCGGGAGCGTGAGCCGGGCCTCTCCTTCAGCGGCGACGTTCGGTTGCGGCTGCTGCGCATTGTCGGAACAAGCGGCGAGCGTCAACAGACTTACGGCCGCCAAGATCCAAATCGGACGCATATCAGCTCCTTGCAACATTCCGTCACCGAGGCCGCGATCGCCGGCTGCTTTCGTGTGCTCTCCGCGGCGTTTTCCCGGTCGCCGCCCCACTCGTGCCGCGGCCTATTTGGCGGCGGCGGAAATAATCAGCGCCAACAGCGCTCGGTCGCCCGCACTCAACGTGTCCACGGTCAAGATGCGCGACTGCGTAGCCCCCGGCTCCAAGATCATCAAAGTCTTCACGTCCGACGACACGAACCTTCCGGGGTGCTGCGTCTCGGATTTCGATTCGACCCAGGAACGAAGCAATCGTCGGTCGTCTCCCGCATAACTTGCCGACTTCAAGAGAAACTCGGTGATCGTCCGGATGGGAATCGCGAAGCCGACCCCCTCGATGCGCGCCTTCAGCACGACCATGCCGATCACTTCGCCATGCTGATCGAACATCGGACCGCCGCTGGAGCCCGGGTTCACAGCCGCCGACGATTGGATGTACGACTCGTCGTCGAGTACTTGCCGCGGACTGCTCACCACGCCGGTGGTGATCGTGTTCTTGAGCACTTCGTCGCCGAGAGCCGGATTGGAGATCACGGTCACTTCTTCCCCGTGCGCCACATCGATCGGCGGGGCGAGCACCAGACTCGCTAGCGGCTTCGTCGTCTTAATCTTCAACAAGGCGAGATCCCGCTTCGCATCGCGTTGCAACACTTCGGCAGGCGCCTCAATTTCTTTCCCCTGGTCTTCCGCCGAACGATAAACGACCGTGGTCGGCGTCAGGCGCGAAACGCAGTGAGCGCACGTTAGGATATAGCCCGACGAACCGACGACGAATCCCGTGCCGGTTCCATCGCCGCCGCGCACGATCACCACCCCGTCGGAATATCGCTTGGCGATTTCGGCCGCGCGCATCGAAGCGGCGAGTCCGCCGCGGAGTCCGTCGAACTCCGTCAGCGGCGTTAGTTTTCCCGAAGCCAACTCCACGACGGGATGGATGGCGCGCTCTTCGATCAATTTTCGATTCGACTCCGACAGTGGGACCCGGATCCGCAGCAGGCTTTCTCCCTTGTCGCCGGTCACGGCAAGCAACAGTTGTCGGCCATCGGGCGAAAAGTTCATTCCCAGCAGCGCCACGGCGGCATCCGGCGGCAACGGAATGGCCGTCTCCCCCAATTGTTTGCCGGTCTGCGTATCCAGAAAGTCGACTTTGTTTCCCGCGGCGACGGCCGTGATCGGCGCCGACGGATGATGCCGCAGTTCGGTATCCGGCGCACCGACGCCGATGCGGCTCGTGTCGAACGTGATTGCCGACTCCTTCGGGTTCAACGGATCGCGCCCCGTCGGCGCCTTACCCTCGGTGAGCCCCGTCAGGCGATGCCCGTCGTACGATAGGCGCAGCCCGCGCGAAAATCCTTCGAACTCGAAGAGGCCGAGCGGGCGCGGATTCAGCTCGTCTTCCAAGTCGAAAACGATCGCCACGGAAACGCTCGCCGTTCGCGTCACCACTTGAATTTGATCCGGCCCTCGCTGCGGATAGTTGGGGACGTAGCCGCCCCCCGGATAACGTCCGCCGTAATAGCCCGGCCTGCCCGGCACCGGCACCTGCGGCATCGTGGGTCGACCCGGAACCGCGCCGCGCGGCAGCATCACGCCGGGAACGCGCACCAACTGCGCGCCTAGCGGGATGACGTCGGCGAAGCCCGATACCAAAAATCGTCCGGTGGGATCGATCGTCAACTTCTGCCCGATGTAGTCGTCGCTTTGTTCGACTTTCGCGCGCGTCTCATCTACGACGGCGAAAAAACCTTTCACGGAGAAATCGTCCGTAATTTTCCTCTTCCGCGAAAGACAGATATAAGTCGCGGGCGACGTGGGGTGAAGTTCCATCCCCCACGGCTCTCCTTCCCCCAACGCGACACGGCGCAATTCTGCGCCGGTAGTACGATCCAGAATCTCCACCGCGGCCGGCTCTTTGGTGACGCCTACGATGTACTTGGCGCGGAGTCCCACGAAGGCGTACTCCTTCGCCAGCGGCACGACTTTCACTTCCGGCGTGCCGTCCATGGCGAACACAATCAACTTGGAGCCGCAGATGATCCCCGCCGTCTTTCCGATCTCTCCTTGCACGGGGCGAATGCTCCCCTCGCCGAGTTGCCAAGCGTTCTCGCTCTGCTGCGTCCACGTCACCGTATCGCTCGAGGTCGTCTCGGCGGGTGCGAACGGATTCTCGGCGCCGAATGCGGCGGAAGTCGTAAGGGCAAGCGCGCCGACAGACGCCGCAACGAGCTTCCACATACGACTCCATATCATGATGCCGACTCCGCAGCGTCTCTCAGGAAATTGCCGATGCGCCCATGGTAACCGACTACGATTACCGGACAAAACTTTTCGCGCCGACGCAGGAAACAGACCACGCGGCGGCTTCCGCGATTTCGCTTATTTCCCGCCGGGTTGCTCCACCAAGTGCATGGCTTTCACGGCGACGGCGGCCAGCAGAGCAGTGAGCAATACGCCGCAGAGGCCGATGAGAATGGTGAGGGCGCGCGTGAAGGTGGTCGTCGGGACGAAATCTCCGTAGCCGATCGTCAGGCTCGAGATGAAGGCGAAGTAGATCGACTCTGCCAAGGTCCACCCTTCGAGCATGCCGATCGTGAGCCCGAGCGCGACGATGATCCCGAGCAGGCTCGACAGAATCGGCCAGACAAGCCGCAAGCCGGAATAGAGCCCGTGCACAAATCTTCGTCGTAGCAGATGCCGATTCATGATGTTCATCGCTTGCTCCTCGTCAGGCCCGTAGCTTCGTTCGCGAAAGAGAGAATTTAACACGAGTTCGCCGCGAGAGGTGGAGGGGTTTGCGGCGAGCCGGGAGCGTGAGCGACCGGGG
>PNKZ01000002.1 GCA_013822735.1 Pirellula sp. | reverse complement strand
CCCGATGCGTCCACACGAACGCCGCCGACGGCGCTACGGGCAAGGCCGACGCAGCCGTGACTTTGGCTCATCGGCCGATACGGGGAATCCCAACAGAGTGCGCCGACAACAACGATGGCGGACAGCACATACCAACTACGTCGGTGCAGAACGTGAACGAGCAGCGACATAAACGTCCTCGCTGACGGGTAAAGACCACGAGCCCTGCCGAATTGGCGACGCGCAGGTGAGACAAGAGTCCACGTACGCCCAACGGTCGCCGTACCAAGCGCCGTTTAAATAGCATGATTCAGGCCGCGAAAGACTTGAAGCCCGATCACGCCCACCTTGCACGATTTTTATTCTGGCCAATATAAATGGGCCAATAGTGGAAAAGGTCTATATATGCCGATTGGCTCCGCCAAAATGTCACGCCCAAGTGCCGGCAATACACGAGTTTCGTGACACACTTCCCATTGCTAAAGCCAACCGACCTTGCGGAACCAACGATAAAGAAATCCGCAGATACTAAACATAAGAATGACGGCGACCGGGTAGCCGTATTCCCATTCGGTTTCGGGCATAAACTTGAAATTCATCCCGTAGAGCCCGGCGATCAATGTCGGCACGGCAATGATGGCAGCCCAAGCCGCGAGGCGCTTGGTGTCGTCGTTTTGTGCGACGGAAATCAACGCCAAATTGGCTTCCAGCGCGATGTGTGAAAGGTTCTGCAAGTTGTCGATGAGTTCCGCGCTGCGCACGACATGGTCGTGCACGTCTTGAAAATAAGGACGCGTGTCCGGCGGTATGAGGTGCGAGGTGATGCGCGACAACCTCGCCGAAACGTCGATCAGCGGCGTCACTGCCTGCTTCAGCGAAATCAAATCGCGCCGCAAGTGGTATAGCCGCGCCGTGATGCTGCGGACAAACGTGCCGCTGAAAATTTGTTCTTCCAGCTCGTCGAGTTCCAATTGCAACGCATCAAGAATAGGAAAGTACTGGTCGACGATAAAGTCCATGAGGGCGTGCAGCACGAAGCCCTCGCCTTTCGCCAATAGCTGCGGCGATGCCTCACAGCGAGCGCGCAGGCCGACGTGCGACTTCAACGATCCGTGCCGAACCGTAACTACGTAACGCGGACCGAGAAACACGTGCGTCTCGCCAAACTCGATCCGATGATCTCCGCCTTCGCAAAGCCTTGCGGTTCGCAAGACGACGAACATCGAATCGTCGTAAACTTCCAATTTTGGACGTTGGTGCGCCTGATGAGCGTCTTCGATCGCCAAGTCGTGCAGCCCGAACGCCTCTTGAATGTGCGCGAGCAGCGGCTCGGAGGGTTCGTAGAGTCCGACCCAGATAAAGCGATCGGAATAGCGCCAGGCATCGCCGAGGTCGGCGACCGGAACGACCGCCACGCGCACGCCGTTGCAATAGGCGGCGGAGTTAATGATGCTGTTGCGCGGAGTCGGTGAAACGTGCTCGGAACCGTCGGGAGTCATATTTTGCTCAAATTGACGGGGCCAAGCCGACCTAGCCGCGCCGTGCCCGCCGCGCAACGAACAGCAGTGCGAGGACGATCACCGTCCCCAGGAAAAGCAAATCGTTTTTAAAGATGAGGTAGTCCATCCGACGTTCGATTTCGTTTCGCACCGCCGCTTCGTCAGAACGACCTTCGGATCACGCTGCCGAGAATCGAACAAAAACAATAGGCCCGGGGGGATTCGAACCCACGACCAAGGGATTATGAGTCCCCTGCTCTAACCGCTGAGCTACGGGCCCTAATTTGGCGAGGGACGCTCGTCACTCGCCGGAAAAAACTCGCCGTCACGCTAGCTATCGTACGGTGAAGCGGCGCGGGTCGAAAGGGGCGACTAAACGGGGAGTTTCTGCGGCACTTTTGCCGCGCTGCCCGTTCGACGCGTCGGGACCGGCGACGACTATTCGACGGTTACGCTCTTCGCAAGATTGCGCGGCTTGTCGACGTCGCAACCTCGCTCCAGGGCTATATAGTACGCCAAGAGTTGCGTCGGAATTGCCGTGATGATCGGCTGCAAGAAATCGGCGACCGTCGGGATTTCGATGATGTCGTCCGCCAAAGCGCCGATGGCCTTTGCCCCTTCGGAGCACGTGATGGCGATTACGGGGCCCCCGCGTGCCTTGATTTCTTCCATGTTGGAAATGACTTTATCGAACACGGCGCCTTGCGGCACGATGAACACGCTCGGCGTCTCGGAATCGACGAGCGCAATCGGGCCATGCTTCATTTCCGCGGCCGGATAGCCTTCGGCGTGGATGTAGCTGATCTCCTTGAGCTTGAGGGCGCCTTCGAGCGCGGCGGGAAAGTTGAACTGCCGGCCCAAGTATAAGAACGTCCGACAATGGGCATACTTTTCGGCGATGCGCCGCACGACGGCGTCGCATTCCAAAGCCGCGTTCACCTTATCGGGCAGCGCTTGGAGTTGTTCGATAATCTGCGCCCCTTGCACGGGGCTCAGGTGACGCATGCGGCCGAGGTAGAGAGCCAACATCGTCAGCGCGGCGCATTGCGAAGTGAATGCCTTGGTGGAAGCCACGCCGATTTCCGGACCGGCATGCAAATAGATGCCGCCGTGAGCCTCCTTAGCAATGGAACTGCCGACCACGTTCGAAATCGCCAACGTCATGTGGCCCATGCGTTTCATTTCGCGCATGGCTGCCAGCGTGTCGGCGGTCTCGCCCGATTGCGTAATGGCGAAAACGAGCGTGCCGTCGTCGAGCGGCGGATTGCGATAGCGTAGTTCGCTGGCGTATTCCACTTCCACAGGAATTCTCGCCAACTCTTCAATCAAGTATTCGCCGACAAGACCGGCGTGCCAACTAGTGCCGCAGCCGGTGAGCACGATGCGTCGGACGGAGCGGAGTTCCTTCGCCGTGAGATTCAAGCCGCCGAAGTGGGCCGTGGCTTCGTCCGGCTTGAGGCGTCCGCGCATGGTATTGCGCAACGTGTCGGGCTGCTCAAAGATCTCCTTGAGCATGAAGTGTTCGTAGCCGGCCATATCCACTTCGATCGTGTTCGTCGCCAAGGTCTGTACGTCGGCGTGCTTCTCGCCGAGGTCGCGATGTAGCACGCGCAGCGAATCGGCTGTGATGACGGCAATTTCGTGGTCGTCGAGGTATACGATCTTGTCGGTGCCGCCGACCAATGGGGAAGGATCGCTCGCCAGGAAGTGTTCGCCGTCGCCGACGCCGACAACCAAAGGGCTTCCCAGCTTTGCCGCGATGATCACATCCGGATAGTCGCGAAACACCACGGCCAACCCGTAAGTTCCGTGCAACTTTTGCAAGGATGCTCGGACCGCGCGAACGAGCGGCTCATAACCTTGCGCCGCCATCGACTTCGGCGTGAGGTCGGGCTGCGCGGCAAGCTCGAGTTCCCAATAGCTTGCAATGAGGTGCGCCACGACTTCCGTGTCGGTCGCCGAGCGAAAGCAATAGCCGGCCGCTTCTAAGCGTTGCTTGAGCGGACGGAAGTTTTCGATGACGCCGTTGTGAACGACCGCCAAGAGTCCGTCGCCGCCGACGTGCGGGTGAGAATTCACGTCGGTGGCCGGACCGTGCGTGGCCCAACGTGTGTGTCCGACCCCCAACTTGCCCGACATCTCGGTTTGCGCAAGTTTCGCCACGAGCTTATCAATGCGGCCCGCGGCCTTGGCAACGTGCATCCCGCCCGACTTATTGACGGTGACGATTCCCGAACTGTCGTAGCCTCGATACTCGAGGCGCCGCAAGCCTTGCACGAGAAAATCGACGCAGTCGAACTTACCAACATATCCGACGATGCCGCACATGGACGAACTCCGCATCTACTAGGCTTGGCTCGACGCGATTTCCGCGAAGAGGGCCGGAACTGTATCAAATCGTGGAATCGGCCCCCAGAGCGAACCGACGCTTTAGAAAATCGTACGCCGCAAGTGTGCGAGTGCGGCGAATTCACCCGTAGTTCGCGGCATTCGGGGCGTTACAATCGTGCCGATTCGGAGAATTACGCAGCTTTTGGTTCGACGCCGGCACGAACCATACGGCTTGGACACGCCCCCCGACTGTGCATCGAGCCGAAACCCATTCACGTTGGAAGAACAACGCCATGCACCTTCGCGACATTCAATCCGGCCGCCGCGAGTTTCTCGTTTGCGGCGCCACGGCCGCTGCGGCAGTCGCCGGACTCGGCAAATGGAGCGTCGAAGCGAATGACGACGGTCCGCGCAAGATTCTCGAATGCCTCGACGGCGACCGCGAGTCCGGAACGTCGCGGGCCGTGATCGTCGGCGACGTGCCGCTCGTTCACACGGAGCAGGTGTTCGCTAAAGGCGCGGGCACGGATGCCGACCGCGACGTCGTCGTCGCCGCGTTGGAGCAGGCCTTAGAATTGAGGCTCACGGCCGCAGACGCTTCACTAGACTCCGCCGTTCGACTGCACTTCTACGTTGCTGCGAACGATTGGGTGCCGGTTATTCAAGAGAATTTGGCGCAGCGATACGCCGGGAAGTATCAGCCCGCAGTCACGTTCGTCACCGGCAAGCTCGCGGAGCCGGGCATGATGATCGCGGCCGATTGCGTAGCCGCCCGCCGTGGCGCGATTTCGGCGGGCAAAGTGGCTCGATTTGCCGGGACGGCGATCCTTCCTGCCGGCGACAAGCTCTATGTCTCAGGCGACGCGAAGCCCGGCGATGTGCCGACCGCGACGCGTGCGACGCTGGAAAGTCTCGAACAGACGCTCCGTTTCGCAAGGCTCGATTGGTCGCACGTCGTCCAACTCAAATCATTTCTCGACCCGATTGACGCGGCCGATGACGCAAGAAAGGCGATGCGCGACTACTTCGGTGATCGACCGTTGCCGGTATTAACGTTCGTCGAGTGGGAGTCGCCGACATTGCCGATTGAGATCGAACTCATTGCCACGGTGCCGCCTGAGTTGGGGAATAAATCCGGCCGATCGGTTGAGTTTCTTACTCCGCCGGGCATGAAGGCTTCACCCGTTTTCAGCCGCGTCGCACGCCTGCGCAGCCCCGCCGTCGTCTACACATCAGGTCTCTATGCCGATGACAACGCTAATTCGGCGGCTTGCGTGCGAAACGTCCTCGGGCAGGTCCGGCAACTGGTCGATCGGGCCGGGGGAAATATGCGACAGTTGGTGAAGGCGACCTATTACGTCGCCAAAGACGAAACGAGCGCCGAATTGGGCAAGATTCGCCCGGAGTTCTATGAGCCCGATTCACCTCCAGCGGCCAGCAAGGCTGCCGTCGACGGTGTGGGGCGCGACGATCACTCGTTGGTGATCGATATGATCGCGGCAGCGGGCTAAGATGGGGTTCCGCTTACCGGAATCCGTAGAACACGAGACAGCCGATGAAAACGTCGGCAGCCAGCCGAACGTATTGGTCCAATTTTCCGTGAGGAATAACGGCGAAATCGCGCATCGCAGTCCTGCCCTTTCACAAACTATTTGCCCAAACTGCCTCAATCAACTTGGTTTTGAAACCCGCGCGACGCGATAACTCCCGTCGCCCACTAGCTTTTAGCACATTCCAGAACTTCATTAAAGATCGGCCTGAAGTTTGTAAGGATATTATGAGGAATGAAAACCTGAGCGAAAATTACGTACGAAAACCGGGTACAGAGTTTCATTCCGTGGAAGCGGCCGAGCCGGACAGTAAGAAAAGCATTCCGTGTGCCGAAGTTCGCACTCGCCTCTTGCGCAAGTTCATGGAGGACGCACCGTTTCAGCCGGCCACCAACCTGTGGCGGGCCATCGAACTGCCGGTGCTGGCCGAGGCCATGCCGAAGGCCGGTCGTGGGCTCGATGTCGGCTGCGGCGACGGCATTCTCACGCGCATTTTGAGCGATCTTGCAAATGCCAACTGGCAACTGGTCGGCGTCGATCCCGATGGCGCCGAGTGCGCGCTGGCCCGCGATTCCGGCATGTTTGCCGCCGTTCACGAATCAGGGGCCGACCGCATTGCCGAGCCGGACGGCTCGTTCGACTTCGCCTTTGCCAACAGCGTGCTGGAGCACATCCCCGATCTACCGCCGTGCCTCGCCGAGGTGGGGCGTTGTCTGAAGCGCGGCGGGCTCTTTTTCGCGACCGTGCCCTCGCCCGGGCTGCATCGCTCGATGACCGGCCCCGGTTGGACGCGCCGAATCTCGCGAGCCGAGTATCTGGCCGAATCCGATCGCAGACTCCTCCACTTCCGCTATCCGTCGGTCGACGATTGGAGCCTACTCCTCAACGACGCCGGCTTCGACCTCGACTCTGCTCGCGGCTACCTCACGGCACGCCAAGTCCGCCGTTGGGAGCGTTGGACGAATGCCACCGGCGGGCTCCTCTACCGCCTGAAGGGCTCGCAAAGCCGCCCGATCGAAATCCAGCGGAGCCTGGGGTTGCGCCGCAGTTTGCCGAAACCGCTCCGAATGCTCGGCGGGCCGTTAGCATGGCTTGCGGGCAGCGGCGTTCTGCAGGACGACTCGGCCGATCCCGAAGCCACGGCTTGCCTGCTCGTCGTCGGGCGAAAGCGCTAATCCCGCGTCGGATTGCAAAGTCGCAAGTAAAGCTGCTCCACCTGCGGCGCAATATGCTCGCGCCAGCCCAGTTCGGCGACTTCGCGCGCTCCGGCCGTTGCTAAAGTGGCCCGTTCCGCAGGGTTGCTCAGCAGCCGCACGATCCGCTCCGCCCACACCGCGGCATCGGCGGCTACGTCGAGCCGTGCGAGGGCGGTCGCCGTGGCGTCACCCAGAAAGTCCCCGACGGCCGTCTCTTCCCCCACCGCGGCCAGCACCGGCGTCCCCAGCGTCAACGCTTCGAGAACGACCGTACTCTGCCCTTCGCGGGTCGACGGCTGCAGAAGCAATTCCGCCGTCGCAATCTCGCGAAGCACCTGCTCCCGCTCGGGCAATTGCCCAAAAAATCGCACGCTTCCCGTAACCTGATATGCATCAGCCTGTGCCTTTAACGCCTCCATTTCCGGACCGTCGCCGACGATATGCAAGCTCGCCAATGGCATATCCTTCACAACCGCCGGCCAGGCTCTCAGCACCAGATCGGTGCGCTTGTAGGCCAACAGACGCCCGGCGATGACGACTCGTCCCGGCACGCGCTCCGCCAACGTCTGCATATCCCGAGACGCCCCGAAGCCGCGCGGAATCGTGCTGATCCGCCGCTCGGTCACACCGAGCAATTGCCCGAGGCGCCGTGCCGTGGTCGGCGAGATGCAAAGGTGATGCGGCGCGATCCACGCACACCAGCGCTCGAGCCACGCCCCCAAGACGCCCTTCGCGCCCAGGTAGCGCGTCCAGTAATCGCGGCCCCACACCTCGAGCCATGTCAGCAGCCAAGGCAGGCGTCGCGCGCGCAGCAGCCGCACCAGCCAAAACGCCGGCACGGAGAAAAACGGAAACGCATGCACATCGAATAGGTCGAACGACTTCAAATCGTGCCGACCAAGCCGCGTAAGCACGCCCCAGGCAAAGCCGAGCGGTTGCGCAATACGCCGCTTACCATCCGTGCCGTACAGCGGCAGGTTCGGCGCCACGGCATGGTAGTGAAGTCCGTCGCGCACGACGTCCGCCGGACCGTCCCAGCAGTGCATGCCGAAGAAGTGGCACTCGTGACCACGGTCGCGCAATTCGCAGGCGAGTTCGAAGAGCGTCTTCTCGCCGCCCCCTTTGATCCCAGGGTAAACGGCGTCGTAAAGAAATCCGATCTTCAAACGAAAGCGCTCCGCGGCAGGCACCAAGAGTTGAGAATCGTTCAGCCCTTACGGTTCTGCTCTTTCGGCAAGTCCATGATCCCCACCAGAAACCCGGCGAACATGATCTCAATGCCGATCACGAACAACGTCCCCGCGAAAATCCAACTTGCCGGCGAGGCCACTTCCGAAGTGCGCCACCAATGATAAAGCACCGGCACGCCGACGACGCCGGCCACAAGCGCCAAGCAACCGCCGTAGCCGATGCAGCGTTCCACCGAAAGCAACCGCAGCCAGCGATTCAAGCGCGGATCGGCGAACACCGGATCGACTTGGTGCGAGTGGAGCTTCGCCAAGAAGCCGAAGATCAACAGATGCGTGCCGCAGATCGCCGCCAGCGCCGCGGTAAACTGGAAGTTGGGGCCCCAAGCGCCCGTGAACACGCCGTAGCCAGCCCATGCCGCGACCGGAATCGCCGCCAGCCCGAACACCGTCAGCAACATCCCCGGCAACAAGAAGAGATACAACGGGCTGCACATCAAGATAAACCGCAGGTGCCGCCAACCGTCGCGAAAGCTCCGCAAGTGCGGCGGACGATCGCGGCCGTCGCGATGCAGCGTGATCGGAATCTCTTCGATGCGCAGGCCGGCCTTCGCGCTCTTGATCACGATCTCGCTCGCCAGTTCCATGCCCGGCATCTGCAAGTTCATCCGGCGGTACGCATCTTTGGTAAACGCGCGCAGGCCGCAGTGGCAATCGCCCGCCCCCGTGCGAAAGATCAAGTTTAGTAGCCCGCTCAACGCCGGGTTGCCGATCCAGCGATGATGCCAAGGCATCGCGCCGGGCCGGATCTCTCCTTTGAGGCGGTTCCCCATGACTAGCTCGGCACCGCCGCGCAGTCGTTCGACAAATCGGCCGAGTTGCGTGAAGTCGTAACTATCGTCGGCGTCACCCATGAGGATGTACCGACCTTGCGCTTCCTCGAAGCCGCGCCGCAGCGCATTGCCGTAGCCGCGCAGCTCATGTCGCACCACGCGCGCTCCCGCCGCTTCCGCAATCTCTCGGGTGCGATCAGTCGAGCCGTTGTCGACGATCACCACCTCGCCGGCGATCCCCAACTCGCGCATCGTGCGCACCGCCTTCTCGACGCAGATGCCGACCGTCAATTCTTCGTTCAAGCACGGCATGACGACCGACAACTCCAACCGCGCAGGGGAATCCTCGGCGGCGATCGTGGCGGCGGAGTAGTCTCGATCCAAAGTCGACATGCGGGCGCTCTTCTAAAACAATACGGCCGGTGCGGTTTCTGCAGGGCGATGCGAGCCATGCACGTCGGCCGGGGCGATTGCCGAGGCTCAAGGCATTTTAGCCGTCGCATGCCGGGGGGGCGAGTAGCGCCGCAGCCGCCGCGCGACATGGAAATACCGGCACAACGGGAACGCTACGCTCGGCATGTCCCCTATCAAGCGACGCCGTTACGGCGAGCTACGGCCCGCCGGCACCCGCGACCGATACGAAATCCAGACCGCAATTTGTATCGATATTCGTCCGTGGGCCCGCTCGATGGCGCGCTGCAAAGCTTGCGCACGGCGTGCCGGGAGTTGCCGCAGATGAAAGCCGCCGTTGCCGTTCGCATGAGTCGCCGCGCCCTCCTTGCCGGGCTGATCACCCTGGCCGTCGGCGGACTATCCGGCAACGCGGCTCGGGCCGAGGGGGCCGGTACCGCAGCGACGTGCGGCCCCAACATCACCGGCTGCTGGAATTGCGGCAGCTGGCTCAGTTGCTGCACGGGCCACAAAGGAACGTTGCGGGCCGTGATCACGCAGTGCGATGCGTCGCACTTTCAGTGCACGTTCTCCGGCACGTTCATGAAGGTGGTGCCGTTCCGCTACACGGTCACGCTCACCGTCACGCGCGTCGAGGCCGACAAAATCTACTTCACTGCCTCGCGCAAGATCCCGATGTTCGGCGGCTCGTTCACGACCAACGGTTACGCCACGGCCAACCGCTTCCACGCGAACTACACCTCGCCCAAAGACCGCGGCACTTTCGACATGAGCCGGTAGACCCCTTCTCCCCCTGGGAGCCGCGTCTAACCCTTCTCCCCCTGGGAGAAGGTGGCCGAAGGCCGGATGAGGGCCGCGCTAATCGAAGCTGGACAATGATTCCTCAAGCGACGAAGCCCACCGCGACCGTCACCTCATCGAACACGCAACACCCAGCGTCATTCCGCGCCACCCTCACCTGCCCTCCGGGCATCCTCTCCCAGTGGGAGAGGAGTTTTGCCCCTTCTCCCCCTGGGAGAAGGTGGCCGAAGGCCGGATGAGGGTCGCGCTAATCGAAGCTGGACAGTGATTCCTCAAGCAACGAAGCCCACCGCGACCGTCACCTCATCGAACACGCAACACCCAGCGTCATTCCGCGCGACCCTCACCTGCCCTCCGGGCTTCCTCTCCCAGTGGGAGAGGAGTTTGGCGAGCGCCGTCAGCGATTCTGGAGTCGCAGCGCGGTGCGATACAAGTCCTCGAGCACCGCTTCGAAATCGGCGAGCACTTCATGATTCCAATATCGTGAAACGACGATGCCCCGTTCGATGAGTGCCGCGGATCGTGCGGCATCGTCGCGACGACCCTCGACGGAGTTGTGCTGTCCGCCGTCGAGTTCGACGCTCCAGTGCAGGGCGTCGCAATAGAAGTCGAGTATGCACGTTTCGACAGCGTGCTGGCGGCGGAACTTCAAGTCGAGAAAGCGACGCCCGGGCAACACGCCCCAAAGCAGGCGCTCCGCATTCGTTTGTCTCGTTCGCAGCTCTCGCGCAAAACGTCGCAGATGATCCGGCAACGGTAAATTCTGCGACGGCTGCTCCATGCGAGCCGTTCTAATGACGCCGCACTGGACATGCAACAAATTCCGTTCCACCGCCGGGCAACGCGCCTAACCCTTCTCCCCCTGGGAGCCGCGTCTAACCCTTCTCCCACTGGGAGAAGGTGGCCGAAGGCCGGATGAGGGTCGCGCTGCGTAAAGCTGGACAGCGCCATCTCAAACGATGACGACATTCGCACCGGCCACTACGATAACCACGCGCAACCAAACGTCCTTCCGCGCCACCCTCACCTGCCCTCCGGGCATCCTCTCCCAGTGGGAGAGGAGTTTTGACCCTTCTCCCGCTGGGAGAAGGTGGCCTTTTGGCCGGATGAGGGTCGCGCTGCGCGAAGCTGGACAGCACCATCTCAAACAACGACGAAGTCCGCATAGGCCACTTCGAATACCACGCGCAACCCAGCATCATTCCGCGCGGCCCTCACCTGCCCTCCGGGCATCCTCTCCCAGTGGGAGAGGAGTTCAGCGTTAGCCGCCGCGGGTCGAGGCGAGGGTGCCTGCGAGCGCCGTGCGCCAGCGATGCAGTCGCTTTTCGGCTTGGCGGACGATGTCGACTAACGACGCGTGGTCGACCGGCTTGAGGAGGTAGTCGTCGGCGCCCATTTCCAGGGCGTCGAGCAGCAGGCCCGACGTCGAGCTGGCGGTCATCATGATCACTTGCGCGCTGCGGTTCAGATCTTTGAGCTCGCGCAAGAGTTGCAAGCCGGAGATTCCGGGCATGCTGAAATCGGTAATGAGAATGTCGACGGCTCCTTGGCGAATGGTCGCCAGGGCCTCGGCCGGATCGGTGAACGACGCGATATCGAGATCGACGCCATATTCGCGCAACAGCACATGCTTGTAGATGCGCAGTTGAAGCGGATCATCGTCGACCAACAGGAGTTTGGTCGTCGCAAACGAGCTGGAGTCGGACATGTGAAGCACTACTTTTTAAAGGTCGATGGATCGGTTCGATGGATCGGGCTTAGCGTTTCGCAAGGCGGCGAGCGTGCGATTCGATGTGGCTAGGAAGGCGTGCAAGCGGGACCTGCTTGTCGACATGGCCCTCCACGTAGGCGACTTTGTTCATGCCGTAGACGTCGGAGCTGGCTTCGTCCTGCCCGAGCACGTAGCCCCCGGCGGCGCGAATCGCGCGGCAGCCGTCGGCGCCGTCGCGCCCCATGCCGGTCATGATGACGCCTAAGCAATGCGGGCCGAAACATTCGGCGGCCGACGTCATGAGCACGTCGACCGAAGGGCGGTGTCCGCTGACGTGTTCGGCGTCGAACACTTGGGCAATCGTCTCCGCGCCCCGTCGACGTAGTTTCAAATGTCTGCCGCCGGGCGCCACCAAGGCGACGTTCGGCCGCAGAGGTTCGCCGTCGCGCGCTTCGCGCACGGTGAGACGTCCCAGCGAATTCAATCGCTCGGCGAACGGTCCTGTGAAAAGCGCGGGCATGTGCTGCACGACGACGACGGGAGGTAAGGGGGCTTCGAGCTCGGCGAACAACTGCGCCAAGGCAGGAGGTCCGCCGGTCGAGATACCAATGGCGATGCAACTCTGCGCCAACTGCGGCAAATCGTCGGCCTTCACGGCGTCGATCGACGCCGCAGAGGACCGCTTTCGCGCGGTGCGAAGTTTGCGATACTTCAACACTAGCTCGATATTTGCCCCTGCCATGTTGCGAATCTTCTGGGGTAATTCATTTTCCAGGATCAACCGTGCTTGCGCGACACCCTCCGGCTTAGGGACGTAGTCGAGCGCTCCGCGATCGAGGGCTTCCCAAGTGGCATCGGCGGAGCGTTGCGTGAGCGAGCTAAAAACGATGACCGGCGTCGGACGCTGCTTGAGAATGCCGTCTAAAGTGTCTAATCCGCCGAGCCGCGGCATGAGCAAGTCGAGCGTAACGACGTCGGGGCGGCACTCGTCGAGCAAACGCAACGCGGCGATGCCGTCGGATGCTTCCGCGACCACTTCCAGATCGGGATGCTGCAGCAGCGCGTCGCAAATTTGGCGGCGCATGAGATTTGAATCGTCGACGACCATCACGCGGATGCGCTTGCCCGACCGCAAGGCGGCGGCGGGTTTCGCCGAGTTCGTCGGCGAAGCTATGGGGGAAGTCGCGTTCGACGGCGTGGAATGCATAACGGCGATCCGAGACATTGTTCCGGGAGCGCGGGCTAGGCGGACGTAGCGTCGGTGAGAAGATCGAGCGCCTTCTGCAACCGCGAATCGTCGAACGGCTTCACGACGAAATCGGCGGCGCCGAGCTTAACCGCTTCGCGCAGCACGTCGGTTTGGTCGATGGCGCTGACGACCAGCACCTTGGCCAGGGCATCGAGAGCTTTAATGCCGCGCAGGGCGTGCAGTCCGTCGAAGTTCGGCATCACCAGATCGAGCGTGACGCCGTCGGGGCGCAGTTGGTTGTACTTCTCGATGGCTTGTTGGCCGTCGGCCGCTTCGCCTACGATTTCCCAGCCGTCGCGGCGGGCGACGTCTTTCACCAACTCGCGAATGATCATCGAGTCGTCGGTTACAAGTAAGGTACGAGCCATTTCGGAATCTCCCGGCTAAACGAGGACTTCAACGTTGGAGGAACTTGCGGCACAGACGGCGTCAGATGACGACGACTTGCTGCCCGACGCATTCGATCTCCAACAGGGCGGTATCAGGATGAAACGTCACGCGGCGTCCGCTGGTTCCGCCGAGATGCTCGGCGACCAGGCGGATATTCGCCGCTTTGAACTGCGCGCGGACGGCATCGGCGTTTTGTTTGCCGATTTGAAACGGTCCGTCGGCGGAGAACATGTTCGAGCCGCCGGTGATCTTGGCGAGAACGGACTTTGGATCCGCGCCCGCTTTGCGCAGGGCTTCGAGCATAAAGGGAACGGCGGTATCGGCGAATTTGCCGGGCGAGCCGGCACGTCCGCCGGAGGCGGGAAGCACGACGTGCGCGAAGGCTCCCAGGCAGCGGCGTTCGTCGTAGAGCACGACGCCGATGCAAGAGCCCAGCACGGAGCGGGCCACCTGATCGCGGCCCACGACGGCAATTTGCCCCATGCCCACGTTCGTTTCACGTTCTACGGCAAGTACTGCGCTCGTCATGACGTTCCTTAGCGGGCTGCGAGGTGGGCGTCGGAAAGGGAATCGCGAAGCAAGGCGAGCATTTCGACCGTCGGCACGAAGAACGCCGTGACGTTGATCGCGTTGCCGGAGCCCGCGAGGCAGGTGCGGCAGAAGAGCACTTCATCGGAGTCGAGCGCTTGCATCATGACGGCTTGCTCGAGCGCTCCGGCCGCATAGTCGCGGACGATCACCGGCGGCGACGGCAACAAGCGACGTCCGGCACATTGCGACATGGCGTTGAGATAGGCCGAACCGAAAATATTGCCCGTCTCCGCGAGGGCCGACATTTCCAATTCGCCCCAAGTTTCCGACGGGCCGACTTGGCGATTGAGCAGCACCGCAATGAGTTCGCCGACGCTTCGATCGTCGAACGTGAGAATGAGTTGCCCGCTCACTTCGCCGCTGACGCCGACGATGACCATCGTCACCGGTTCGTCGCCGGGCGGAAGACTCGCGGCGACTTCGTCCAACGAGGTTTCGCGAACCTCGTCAAGCGACAGCGAAATGCGTCCCCGGGTCCATTTGCCCAAGGCGACCGACGCGCTTTGCGTCGCCGGTTCGAAGATGCGCTCCCACGGGATGCAGGAGGAGGCGGAACTAGTCGGAGAATTCATGGTGAGCGGTCCGTAGAACTTGCGGCGGCGAACAGAACGGCGATATCAAATACCGAGGTGAGCAGAATTAGTCGGCGGCGACTTCTAGTGCGGCTCCGCGCGACGGACGACATGCCATTTCGAGCAGCGTGCCGACGTCGAGGATGAGCGAGACCCGGCCGTCGCCGAGAATGCTGGCTCCGGCGATGCCTTGGATGTTTTCAAAGTTTTCGGCCAGAGATTGAATGACGACGTCTTGCTCGCCGAGCAAGTTGTCGACTTCGATCCCGAGTTCCGCGTTGCCGATGCCGATGATCACGACCGTCATGGAGTCTGTGTCGTTCGAAGGCGCGCCGACGGACGATTCGCCGAAAATGTCGGAAAGCCGAATGAGCGAGATGACGCGACCGCGCACCCGCATGGCCGGCCGGCCGTGAACGGTCGACACGTCTTGCTTGCCGATGCGCACGATTTCGACCACGGATTCGACCGGAATTGCGAACACGTCGCGGTCGATGACGGCCAACAAGCTCGGCAGAATCGCCATGGTGAGCGGGAGCTTGATGAGGAACGTCGTCCCCTTGCCGGCTTCGCTTGAGAGTTCGACGGTGCCGCTGAGTTGTTCGATCTTGGACCACACGATGTCCATGCCCATGCCGCGGCCGGAAACTTGCGTAATCGTCTCGGCCGTGCTGAAGCCGGGCTTCCAGATAAGCTCGTGGAATTGTTGCGGCGTCATCTTCTCGGCATCGGCCTCGGTGATCAGGCCGCGCGAGATCGCTTTAGCGCGAATCTTATCGGCGTCGAGGCCTTTGCCGTCGTCGGTGACTTCGATGACGATGCGATTACCGCGATGATACGCATTGAGCGTAATGGTTCCTTGACGCGGCTTTCCTTGGGCTTCGCGCACGTCGGGATGTTCGATGCCGTGGTCGGCGGAATTACGCACCAAGTGAATGAGCGGGTCGCCGAGTTCGTCGATCATCCGCTTGTCGAGCTCGGTATTCTCGCCGAGGATCTCGAGGTCGATGTCTTTGTGATTGTCGCGCGTGAGATCGCGCACGGCGCGTTTGAAGCGGGCAAACAGCGGCCCGATCGGCACCATGCGCGTATCCATCACGGTGTTTTGAATGCCGTCGGAAACGCGTTCGAGTTGGTGAACCGCTTCATTCAAATCGCCCACCAAGCTGCGTACTTGATGCAGCTGCGCCAGATCGCGCTGCAGCGATTCGAGGTCGTCGTGCAATTTTTCGGAAAGCCCGAGTAGGGCCTCGATGGCGCTGCGACCGCCGCCGGCACATTCTTGCAGGCCCGTGGTGAGTCGCGTCGCGCAGTGTTGCGCGGCGGAGAGCGAATGGACCATCGTTCGGAGCGACGTCACGCCCTTCAGACGATCGCCGATTTGCGTGAATCGGGCGCGGTTGATGACCAGCTGGCCCGAGAGGTTCATCAACTGATCGAGGCGTTCGATATCTACGCGGAGCGTTTCGGTAGGCTTCGCTTTCGCGTCGGGAGCGGCCTTGGACGAATCCCCAACCGCGGCGGCGGCGGGTTCCGTCGGCGTCGCCTGTTGCGTAGCGGCAGCCGGCGTCGACTTATTTGTCGCCGGCGATTCCACGACTCGCGCCGCGGCCGGCGCGGAGGCAGCGGCAACTTCGCCGACCGCTTCCACTTCGATCGCCACGGCCCCTTCGATGCGCAAGATGCCTTGCAACGCCGGAGCCTTGACGTCGGTTGCGAGCGTGAAGACTAAGCGATGAACCTCGGCGGCTTCATCCAATTGCGCTTCGTTTGGAGCCGAATAGAGAAGCTTGCCGTGCGATTGCAGGCGTTCCAACAGCACGCGGATCTTCAGCTCCACGAGCGGAAGCTGCTTGTCGAAAGTGACGAGCCCGATGAGGCAGGCACAATCTTCCGGAACGGCGGCTCGCGGGGCGGCGCGCCAGTCGTCGACGACGGCCGTGGCGACGGTTGCTTTTGCTTCCTGCTTCGCGGCGGCGACCGGCTTGGCGACTTCGGCGTCGGGCAAAGCCATCAACAAGCGACACGCCTCGCTGAGCAGGCCCGTGTCCGGTCCCCCGACGGCCAAGCCCGCCACATAGGAACGGAGCGCATCGACGCCTTTCAGCAGCACGTCGATTTCGCGCGAGGTCGGCGCCGCCTTACGGCGACGCATGTCTTGCAGCAGGTCTTCCATGTGATGCGCGACGCGCGCGGCACGTTGCAAACCAATGGAAGCCGCGGAGCCTTTGATGCGATGGCAACCGCAGAGAATCGCTTCGACGTGTTCCGCTTCACATACGGAGATAAGCGATTCCGATAGGTCTTCCAGCGTCAGGCCGGCTTCGTCGACGAAAATCGCCAAGTACCGGGGCGGAATGTCGGCATCATCGCGGACGTCGGCGAGCGGGTCGTCGACCACGACCTCGGCCTTCGGGCTCGCCGCGACGTCGCGAGCGGCCGCTACGACCGGCGCCTTTTCGGCGGCCGCCGCATGGCGCGCCGCCTCGAAGAGCCCGGGATCGACATCGGCCTGGCAACCCATCTCACGAGCGGAATTGTAGCGATTCAGCAGGTTTTCGATGCGTCCGAGCGATGCCTCGGTCGCGACCTTTTCCGCGGCGGGATCTTTCAACGCGTCGATCATCGCGGCCAGGCAGTCAATCGCCTGAAAGATCACGTCGACGCTTTCGCCCGTTACCGGCAACTCGCCGTTGCGGGCCGCGTCGAAGACGTTTTCCACTTTGTGCGTGAGTACGTTGATGTCGCTCAATCTCAGCATGCCGGAAAGGCCTTTAATGCTGTGCGCCGAGCGAAACATTTCGTTGAGCAGATCGGTCGGGCGATCCCCTTCGGCGGCGTGCGACTTCGTCCACTGGTCGAGCTGCGATAAGTTCTCGCTGAGCCGCGAGACGAGTCCCGTCGATTCGTCGAGAAAATCGCTCATCAAGCCGTCGGTGAAGTCGTCATTTACTTCGGAGGCGCTGGTCATGACTTCACTCCGGTCTTCGTGGTCGTGGGAATGCGATGGAGCCAGCCGTGCGTCGTTTCTAAGTCGCGCACTAGTTCCGAGACTCCTTCCGCGGCGCCCGTAATGAGCACGCCGCCGGGACGAATGACGCGTCGCACTTGATCCAGCACTTTTTTCTTCGAGGCGGCGTCAAAGTAGATCAGCACATTCTTCAGCAGCACCAAATCGAACGGCGCTTCCCGCGAAGGCTCGAGCAGGTTGTGCGTCGTGAATCGCAACATGTCGCGCAGCACCGGTTTCGACGACCAGATCGGGCTGCCGGGGGCGTGTTCAAAGAATCGCTTCCGCATGCTTTCCGGCACGAGCCGCACGGCACGCTCGCTGAATTCTCCACGTTGTGCCGCCGCCACGGCGCCGCAGCCGACGTCGGTGCCGACGATCTCGACCTTCCAGTTCGCCAGCGGTGAAAGCTTGTCGGCCGCACAACAGGCGACCGACGTCGCTTCGTCGCCGGTGCTGCAGGCCGCCGACCATACGCGTAGCGTCGGCCGACGTTTTCCGGCTCGCACTTGCGCCATGAGTTCCGGAAGAAACACGCCGTGAATCCAATCCCAGTGCGTTTTGTCGCGAAAGAGAAATGTCTCGTGCGTCGTCACTTCTTGGAGAAACGCTTCCCATTCGGCATCGGCGGTCGACGTGCGGCAGAGCAGCTCGTAGTAATCGTCGTAGCATTTCAAGCCGGTGGCCCGAAGGCGACGCCGCAAGCGATTCGAAAGCAGCGTCGTCTTCTGCTCCGAAATCGTCACGCCGATTTTTTGGTAAACAAGCTGCGCGTAGCGTCGCAGTTGTTGCGGCGTGACATCGGTTTGAAGTTGGGACGCGAGCAAACTCATGACAACGGCACCTGGGCAAAAGTTAGAACCGGGGGCAGGGCGAACCTCCCGCGGCGCCTACGCGCCGCGGGAGATTGATTCCCGTTCCATAAGGAAGCGTCGCGTTACTTGGAAACCTTGAAACGCGAGACCAGTTCCCGCAGCGAGGCGGCTTGCGCGCCCAACTCTTCGCTGCTCGAAGCCATTTCTTCGCTGCCCGCCGCCGATTGCTCGGTGACGTGCGAGATCTGTTGAATGGCCTTGGAGACTTCCGTGGCGCTCTGAGCTTGTTCCACGGCGGCGTCGGCGATTTCCGTGATCTTCTTCGCCGTGGCTTCGGCGCTGTGGATGATCCGCGTGAGAGCTTCGCCCGTTTGCGTGCTCAAGGTCGCCCCTTCGCTCACGCGTTGCGTTGATTCCTTGATGAGGGCCGAAATTTCCTTGGCCGCTTCGCTGGAGCGTTCGGCCAGCTTGCGCACTTCATCGGCGACGACCGCGAAGCCGAGGCCATGTTCGCCGGCCCGAGCCGCTTCGATCGCCGCGTTCAGGGCGAGCAAATTCGTTTGGCTGGCGATTTCCGAGATCACTTGGATGATTTCGCTGATCTGGGTCGACGACGCCTTGATCCGCTCCATGGCGTCGACCGACTTGCGAACCGCGGAACCCCCTTCGCCCGCTAAGGCGCTGGTTTGTTGGGCGACGCCGCTGGCGCCGGCCGCGTTTTCCTTGACCGCTTCGATGCTGCGGGTCAGCTCTTCGATCGTGGCGCTCATTTCTTCGACCGAAGCACTTTGCGTTTGCGCGCCTTGGGCGAGCGTTTGAGCGCTTTCCGAGACCACGCGAGCCCCTTCGGTGAACTGAGCGGCGCCTTCGACCACTTGCATGATGATGTCGCGGAGGTCGCTCATCATGCGACGCAAGCCGCCGGCGAGTTCGCCGACCGCGTCGGTTCCTTGCACGCCGAGTTCGGCCGTCAGGTCGCCGTTGGCCGCGGCGTTGACGACGCCGAGAATCTGGTTCACCTTGTCGCGCAGTTCGGCTTGAGCGCGCTGTTCCCGTTCTTGGTTTTCCTTCTCACGACGTTCGGCGGCCTTCCGCTCCGTGATCACTTCCCAGGAAACCATCGGGCCCACGAACTGCCCCTTGTCGTTCATGATGGCCGAAGCATTGAGCAAGAGGATTTCGTCTTGCAGCTTGATTTCCGCCGTGTACGGCAGGTTTTTCGGGTCGGCCAACAAGCGGCGCTGGTGCGACGGAACCTTGTGGAACACGTCGTACGACGAACCGACGATTTTCTCGACCGGAATCGGCAACAGCTTCTCAATCGTCTTCAGCGTCTTGTACGACGCCGGGTTCATGTAGGTCACGATGCCGTTCAGGTCGGCGAGCATGATGTTGATCGGAGCATTCTCCACGATCGCCGACTTCTCGGCCGCCGCGGCTTGCATTTGCTGAGCCTTCGTCACGTCGCTGGCGAACTTGATCACTTTGCACGGCTTGCCCGCAGCGTCGTTGATCGGGAAATACGTCGCTTGAATCCAAATCGGTTGGCCCTGCTTGTTGATCCGCTTATAGACGCCGGTTTCAAACTCGCCCCGATTGAGCTTGGCCCAAAAGGCTTGGTATTCGGACGACTGCGTATAGTGCTGCTCGCAGAACATGCAATGATGCTTGCCGACGATTTCCTCTTTCTTGTAGCCGACCGCGCCGCAGAAGTTGTCGTTCGCGGTCACCACGGTGCCGTCCATCTTGAACTCGATCACCGCCATGGCTTGGCTTACCGCGGCGAGTTGCGCCGTCGCATCACGGCTGATTTCTTCCACTTCGAGCTTCTTCGTAATCACTTCCCAGGTGACCATGGGGCCCAGGTACTTGCCCGCGGCATCGTACACCGGCGACACCAGCAGGTCGGCCTTTTCCGGACCGACGGCGATCGTGGCGCGATGCGGCAGATTGCGTTCGTTGGCGAGCAACCGACGTTGCATCTCCGGATTCTTATGGAAGATGTCGATCGACTTGCCGACGATTTCTTCCACCCGAATCGGCAGATAGGCCTGCAACGTACGCAGCGTCTTCATGCTGGCCGGGTTGGCGTACGTGATGTTGAGGTTGACGTCGGCGAGCAGAATATTGACCGGCGAGTTCTCCGCCATCGCACGCGTGAGCGTCAGGTCTCCGTGAAGGCGCTCCAACTCGGCGCGGGCGGCATTGGGTTTTTGTTTCGAGGCGGCGGCTTTCGCTTTTCCGGAGGCGGCGGGCATGAGTGAGTTCCTTGCGATAACGAATGTGTGTTTGGTCGAATGAGAACGAAAATCGCCCTAAATCTCAGGGCGAATCAAGCTAGTTCAGCGAAGCCGTCGGGACGGCGAGTTCGTGTTGTTCGGTCAGGATACATTCCACATCGAGCAGAATGAGCAGCCGCTTCTCGAGCTTGGCAAGGCCCGTGAGATACTCACGTCCCAGGCTCGAAACGGTCGGCGGCGGCGGTGCGATTTGATCCTTCGAAATCCGGAGCACTTCGCTCACGGCATCGACGATGATGCCGATGGTCTTGCCGCGGACGTTCATAACCATGATCCGCGTCTCGTCCGTCGCTTGCTCTTCCGGCATGCCGAAACGGAGCCGCAGATCGACGATCGGGATGACCGTGCTGCGGAGATTGATCAAGCCTTTGATATAGCGGGCCGTCTGCGGCACACGCGTGATCTCGCCGACCAGGATGATTTCCTGAACCTTGGTGATCTCAATTCCGTACTCTTCGCTCGCCAGGCGAAAGCTGACGACTTGGATCGTGCCCGCATCGGCCTGATGCCGACCACCGGCCGAAGCCTTTAGAACCGAACTCGACATAGGGATGTTTCCTTCCAATGCAGGACAAACGGCCATTGGACATCGACGCAAACGTATCGATGCGCGAGCAATGCGGACTGCCCGCAAACTTTGCCCGAAAGAAACATAGCGCCCGGCTTACGTCGACTGAGGGGATGATGCGGTAAACCACTGACGTTCGCGGGAACCCGACGAAAGATCGGCCGTACGGTTACCCGCATGAGTGCGGCTGTTGCGGTGCGCCCGAAAGGCGCTAACCGAACTCAAAGTTCGCGCAATGCAACGCACGACCGACGACAAACTAATCTTCCGGCGAAACGATCCGCGGGAGAACACGACGTCGATCCATCTGCTTTTGAGGAAAGCAAAAAAAAAACGGCGGCAGACCCTGCAGGGCCCACCGCCGCTTCTACAGGAATTGCTTAGCGTCGATCGCTCACCGACGGCTCGCCGGATGTGGCAATATCTTCTGCACCGGCGGCTTTGAAGATCTCTTTCGCGCGATCGGTTTGCGCGGAGTTCTCCGAGTGAACGGAGATCAAAGCGTTACCGCCTTTCACGCGATCTTCGTAGCGTTTCGCTTCATACTCAGGAATCCCCATTCCGATGAGCGCCCCCGTGAGTCCGCCGATCGTGCCGCCGACGGCGGCGCCTGTGAGCGCGGCCATGATCGGGCCGGCGGCGATCAACGGTCCAAAGCCCGGAATCGCGAGCGCACCGATTCCGGCCAACCAGCCCAATCCGCCTCCTAGCAACGCCCCGGCACCGACTCCCGTGGCAGCCCCTTCGGGCGCTTTCGTTTCATTGTCGACTGAAAAAGATTTGGTGCCCGCACTATCAGGCATGAGGACGGAAATGTCGCCGCTCGTGAACCCGGCGGCCTTCAATTGGTCGACGACCTGAGAGGCTTGCATCGACGTCTTTACGGTGCAAAAAACTGCCTTGGCCATGATCTGATTCCTTTATTGATATGTTTTAGAAGTTAAGGGGCGACTTCGAGTTGGCTATCCACTTTTCCCGCGCCCGCCACGGAGTTGGCGATGTCTTCAATCTTCTTCTTCTCATCCGCCGACTTCACCGGACCGCGGAGCGTGACTTTGCCGTCCTGGGTAATGATTTTGACGTTCTGAGCGTCGACGGACATTTGCGTGTCGACGACCTGCTTGCGAATCCTCGCAGTGATGTCGATGTCGACCTTGTTTTCGTTCTGGTCGATGGGCGTCTTCGTGTCGGCATCGCGGTCGCGAACATTAACGCCCGTGTTATCCGACTTCACACCGCCGGAATCTGTGGTCGCGGGCTTATCGCACCCGCAAAGCAGCAATACAAAAAGCAAACTGAAGGGGCGAAATCTCATAAGCGTGTTCCTTTCACAATTGTCCCCGAATAAGAGCGTGCAACGTCAACGAAAGCACTTCATATGCCGCGGGATGCACGACGCGAGAAACACGCTAGGTCGGCGACTGCGCGCATGCGCGCAGGTGCGATCGAAGCGGGGCCGGCGAGGAAGCCCCAAAGTACTTAATTTGCGTGAGTTAGAATCATCTCACGCATGAGGGGCCGCGGCAGAATCGACGGCAAAAGAATCACGAAAGAAAAGTTCGTTTTTCGTGTGCGTCGGGAAACCGTCGGCCGAGTACGGACTGAGGCCTGTAAGCTCCGCCTTCAGGGTGAACGGTCGCCGGCCACCGGAGCGGACGAAGCAGCGGAGTGCAACGGTAACGGGCCGCACTCCCGAGTGTCGTACGACCGCCAATCCATTCCTTCGACGAATGCTTAGCGCCGCATGAAGCAACACCCTGACCGATCGGGGCTTCGGGGCCCCGATTCAGTCCCAGGGGCTCGTTGCACTATGGCGAGACGTGCTTCTAGGCTTGCGCCACGCCCTGGCCGAGCCACTGCTCAAAGCGCGTCGGACCAAGCATTGCCGGGCCGAGCGGGGACAGGCTTTGATCATCGACTTCCGTGCCGAAGTAACGCGCGTTGACGTCGGCGACGACCTGTCGACCATCGCCCTGCGCCCGGAGATAGATTCTCGCAAGTTCGTCCATGCGGATGGGCTCCGGACCTGCCAGGTCGACGGTATCGTTCCGCGGCTCGGCAACGGCAACTTCGGCCAGTGCCGCAGCGACGTCGTCGGAAAGGATGGGCTGCATCATCGCAGGCGGGAGCCGAACGACGTCGCCGTCGATCCCCGATTGGGCAATGGCCCCGACAAACTCAAAGAACTGGGTGGCGCGTACGATCGTGTAAGGAATCGCCGCTCCCTTGATAAGGTTCTCCTGCGCCATTTTCGCGCGGAAGTAGCCGCTCGCGAGTAGACGATCGGTGCCGACGACCGAAAGGGCCACGTGATGTCGAACTCCCGCGACCTTTTCCGCCGCCAGCAGATTGCGTCCCGACGTCTCAAAGAATGCCAAGACGGCGTCGTCTTCCCAAACAGGCGCGTTGGCGACATCGACCACGACCTGCGCTCCGGCGAGCGCCTCGGCCAGCCCTTCGCCGGTGATCGTGTTCACGCCCTTCGACGGCGACGCAGCCAATACCTCGTGCCCTTGCTCGCGAAGGTTTTTTACAAGCTTGGTTCCGATGAGCCCGGTGCCGCCGATGACGACGATCTTCATGTCGAATCTCCTGATAAAATGTAGCGCCGACGTCGGGGGCTATTCCACTTCGGCAACGGACCAACGTGCCAACTTGTCCGGGTTCGACGTCATGTACACCGCACGAACATCTCCTTCGATGCGGAGCGAAACGACCTGCACGACGGCGTCGCCCTTCAGAAACACGAGGCCCGGAGCTCCGTTGACCGTAGTGGTTCGCATTGCCGCATATCGACGACGCTTTCTAAACACGCCCGCGAGGAATCGGGCGGCACGATTGGGGCCGCGAATGATGACGCGCGCAGCCGAAACCTTGCCGCCGCCGTCGGAGTGAACTTCGACATCGTCGGCAAACATCCGCTCGATCCGACTCACATCGCCGTCGCGACAGGCGGTGATGAATTGCTCCGCCAAGGCGTCGGCGTCTTGAGGCGCGGGTTTAAACCGCTGCTCGTCCTGCTTTAGGCGAGCCTTCGCACGGCTTACGATCTGCCGCACGTAGACTTCCGATTTCTCCAACACTTCGGCGATTTCGGAGTATTCGTAGCTGAAAACGTTTCGCAGGAGGAACGCCGCGCGCTCGTTGGGGGTGAGTCGCTCGAGCATAAGTAGAAACGCTTGTCGCAACGAATCCGCTAGTCCGCCGTCGCGCGCAACAGTTTTCGTATCGACCGGTTCGGGAACCCAAGGGCCGATGTATTCCTTCCGGCGCCGACAAGCGCGAAGTTGATCGATGCAGCGACGCGTGGTCGTTTTTACTAAGAATCCTTCGGGCGATCGAACCTCGCTCGCGGCCTGCAAGCGTAGGAAGGCGTCTTGCACGGCGTCTTCGGCGTCGCTCACGCTGCCGAGCATCCGATAGGCGACCGACATCATGCGGGGGCGCAGTTCACTGACATCGATACTCATTGCGAGATGGCTCCCTTCCCATGCGGTCGAGATTGCGTTCGCCCTGATGAATTCCGACGGCGACCATTGTAATGATTTGGATTAGCGATGCTTGTTCACGTTGGATTCGGGAATCGCGATTTCCTTCGCGTCGCGCGGGTGCAGCACCACGGCAATGAGCCGCGTCTTGCCTTTCGTCGACGGGTTCTTCGAGACACGGTGTAAACACCCCGTCGGCTCGTAAAACGTTTCGCCGGCGCGAAAGAGCTTGGTTGGTTGATCGTTGATCCCGAGTTCGTATTCCCCCTCGAGGACATAGACGAACCCCGGCCCCGGGTGTCGATGCGACAAGCCGGACTCGCCTGGCTTGATCGTGACTTCGACGATGGTCGCGGCGGCTTCCTTGCCGTCGAGCTTTTCGTCGATGGGCTGAGTGGCGATGACTCGTACCGATTCGCCGTCGTTTCCCTGGTGTTGGGCGAGCGTGACGCCGACGGCCCCGACACCTATTCCCAACGCTAGCACAAGTAATGTTCGATTCACGACCGGTTCTCCTGCTCCTGGGCCTACGTCATGGCGAATGCGCTTGCATCTCGCATGGTATCAAGGACGACGGAGACCCCGGCGTTGTGACAGCAGGGAAGATTTTTTGACGCGACAAGGGGAGTCGCGTACGGACAAGAAACTCTAAGTGGAAAGCTCCACGTGAGTTACAGACGATTCGTCTGCCGTCCAAAAAGAAACGGCTCCATCACAAATTGCTTGTGAGGAGCCGTGATGATTCAAGTCGGGGCGACATGATTCGAACATGCGACCTTCTGGTCCCAAACCAGACGCTCTAGCCAGGCTGAGCTACGCCCCGAACCGCGAACGATGTGGATTATGCGGTAGTTTGCCGTTTCTGAATAGGCCCGATTTCAAGTACCCCGTGTGGTCCTTTTGTCCGACACGTCTAAGCGTCGCGAAGTTCGCCGAGTTCGGCATCGTCGCGCAACCCGCGGAGAGCCGCAGCCAGACGATCGAGCGTAAATTGCCGCAGGCTCGTGCCGGTGCTGCCGGAGCCGATCAGGAAGAATCCGTCGGTCCGATCGAAATAGCCGGCGCCGACGCGAATGACCGACTTCATGATCAGGTTGCGCAACAGATGGAGCCAGAACCGTCGTCGCCAATCTTCGGGTAGGCCGCGCTCGCTTTTATAGCCCTCGACGACTCGCAGCAGAAACGGACCATCGTGAAAGCAGCCGAGCAGCGAGAGATCGTCGAGCGGGTCGCCGCTGATCGTGTCGTCCCAATCGATCCAAGCATCGATCGTGTCGTTCGTGCCGAGGACGTTCCAAAGGGCGAGATCCTTGTGGACCAGGCAACCCTGCGGAAGAGCGAGCAACGATTCATGCCGGCGAATCTCCGAGCGCATGGCATCGGCCGTCGCCGCGTCAAGAAACCTACGCTCGACAAGAAAGCCGAGATGCCGCTCGAGGTGGAGATGGAAATAGTCGGCGTAAGAATTGTGAAAGCCTTGTAGTCGTCCTTCCGTGCGCAGCACAGCCGGATCGAAAGGGCCGAAACCGGCGACCGCGATCGACTGCCAACGGGCAATGGCGGCACCAATCTGGGCGGCGATCCGTGGGAGATCGAGCGTCGCTTGCTTCCAAAGCTTGTTGAGATCTGGACTGTCGATTCGCTCCATCACGTGCCACGCGAACGGCACTGTTTGGCGCGAGGCATCGACGGCCAGGACGCGCGGCGCAGGTAAGCCTACGGAGCGAACCAACCCGAGGACGTGCGATTCAACTTCGAGATAGTTGTCCTGTTCGGGTCCATCGTTTACGCGGACGAACCGCTCGACGCCGTCGATGTCGGCGACGAACGTGAGATGGTTTCCTTGCCCGCCGCCGGAGCGAAGCGCAATGCGACTGCCGGGAAACGCCTTCTCGAGCGCGCCGGCAAGAGCGGCGGTAACGTCCGCTCGCTCCCCGCTGCGCGATTCGGTGCCGTGAAAGGCCGCCGGGCGATCGCACTTCCAGTAATAGATGTTGCTGCGCGGATGAGAAGTCATGTTCGTCAACAAATGCTGGTCACCCGCCAAGAACGCTAGCCGGCTTGGGCTTGATGATACGGGCCGGCGAGGTGGCTAAACAACCGATCGAATTCGTCGTGGTTGGCAAAATGGAGAATGATTTTGCCGCGGCCTTTGCCTCCTTGGCGAACGTCGACTTTGGTGCCGAGTGCCAACCGCAATTGCTGTTCGAGGGATGCCGACTGCTTCGACTTCGTCGGTTTACCGCGGCTCGGCTTTGTGGTCGGCGCAGCATCACTGCCGACGACGCTGAGCGGCGCCGCTTCGGTTGCATGCACCACGTCTTGCACGAGGTCTTCCACTGCACGGACGCTCAGACCTTCTTCTTGGATGCGGCGGCAGAAGCCGCATTGTTCGCGATCGTCACCGAGCGGCAGCAACGCGCGCGCATGGCCGTAGGTGATCTTCTCATCCCGCACCGCTTGCTGCACTTCGCTCGGCAGCTCCAGTAGGCGAATGAAGTTGGCGACGGTCGAGCGGTTCACTTGCAATCGGCCCGCGAGTTCTTCTTGGGTGCAGCCGTAGCGCTCGATGTATTGCCGGAAGGAGATCGCCTTCTCCAACGGGTTGAGATCCTTACGCTGCAAGTTCTCAACGATCGCCAACTCGGCTGCGAGCCGGTCGTCGGCTTCGATCAACCGTGCGGGAACTTCCGACCAGCCGGCCTTGGCGACCGCGCGCAAGCGGCGCTCGCCGGCGATGAGTTGAAAGTGCCGACCGACGCGCCGCACGGCGATCGGTTGGATCAATCCGTGACTGCGGATGCTCGCGGCCAAGGCATCGATCTCGGCTTCGTCGAATTCGCGCCGCGGTTGAAACGGATTGGCTTCAATTTCATGGAGCGCGAGACGCAGCAGGCCGTCGCCGGAAGCATATTCTGCCGGCACCGCCGGCGTCACGTTGCCGGCGGTCGGCGCGGCACCCGCGTTCACGGCCACCGGTTCCCCGGTCATTCCCAGCAGGGCTTCCAAGCCGCGACCGAGTCGACGTTCTTTACTCACGTTGCAATACCTCCAAACAAAGTTCCGCATAGGCCCGCGCACCGCGAGCTCGTGGATCGTAATCGAGGACCGACTGCCCGTGACTCGGCGCTTCGCTCACGGCGACGTCGCGCGGGATCACGGTTTGAAAAACAATCTCGCCGAAGAAGTCGCGCACTTCGGCGTCGACCTCGTGAGTCAGTTCGAGCGTGTGGTCGTACATGGTGAGCAGGATGCCGCCGAAGCGCAGTCGTCGCGGGTTACGCTGCATCACGTCGCGGATCACTTCGATCATTTGCGTGAGCCCTTCCATGGCGAAGTATTCGCACTGGATAGGCATGAGCACTTCCGTGGCGCCGGCCAGCGCGGTGCGCGTCAATTGGCCGAGCGACGGGGGGCAATCGATCAGAACGAAGTCGTAGAAGTTGAGCAGGCCGTTTTCGAGATGTCGGACGAGCACGGCCGATTGCTCGGCGTCGCCGCCGTCGAGCGTTTGAATGTCATCGAACTGGCGGCTGCCGGGCAGGACGTCGAGGCCCGCGGTCGTCGAGGACTTCACCGCCTCACGAAGCGGCGTCTGCGAGAGGAGCGGATGACGGTCGGCGGGACGCAGTCCGAGTCCCGACGTGGCGTTGCACTGCGGATCGAGGTCGACCAGGAGGGTACGTGCGCCCCCCTTGGCCAGGCCGACGGCGAGGTTCACCGCGGTCGTGGTCTTGCCGACCCCGCCCTTCTGATTGGCAACGCAGAGAATTCGACCCAATGCCGGACTCCTTCCCGCGCGCAGCCGTGGAACCGGCGCGCTGTTGCGGGGCGGAATCTTAGCGAAAGGGCCCGGCTGCGAGAATGTCGAAACGACCGTCGCCGGAGCGAAATCAATGTTTCACGTGGAACAGCAGGTCTTACGCAGCCGCGCCAGAGCCCGCATTCGCAATGTTCCACGTGAAACACGCCATTGACGCAGCCGCTGCAGAGGCTCACAGCCGTTTCACGTGGAACGGCGACAGATTAGAGACTGGAGATCAGAGACTACAGCCGCACTTCCGGTTCCGATCCTCCGGTCTCTGATCTCTCGTCTCCCGTCTGCTGCTACTCCAGCGGGTTGATCACCATGCCGCCGAGCAGCTTCGGATAGAAGTACGTGCTCTTGGCGGGCATCCGTTCGGCGTGTTCGCTAATGACGCGAATGTGCTCGACCGTGGCGGGCATCACCAAGGCGCTCACTTCGAACTGGCCGCCGGCGCTCATCACGCCCGTCGCATCCCGTCCGCCGACGTCCCCTGCGTCGAGGCTTTCGACGACCTCGTCGATCGTGTGCACGTACTTCGGTTTCGGCAGCTCCTTGCCGCCCAGCAACGTTTCGACCACGAGCCGATGGAGGATCGACACGCCGAGCCCTTGCCATGGCGTGCTGTGGTCGGAAGCGATCTCCGCCATCTTCGCTTCACCGGCCGGCGTAATGCGGGCCAAGACCCAACGCTGATCCTTGTTCGTATAGAAGCCGAGCGTTCCCTGCTTTCCTTCCTTTTCGATCTCGTCCCACACGCGCCCGGCCAGATCGGTTCCTTCCCCGGCCACCTTGCAGGTAAAGTTGTCGCCGAGCTTGGCGATGAGTTCGCCCGAGGTCATCGGCGCCAGTCCGCGGAAGAGGCGATGCGTCGGCAACACAAGTAGCCCCGGATCGTTCATGCTCACACATTGCATGAGCACGTAGTTGGCCGGATGGCCCGTCGGCAGCGAACCGCCGGCGGCCGCGGCAAGTTCGTCGCGGTAGTTGCAGGCCGTTTCGTAGCGGTGGTGACCGTCGGCGATGAACACCGGCTTCGGGCCCATCGCTTGCTGCACCTTGGCGATCGTTTCCGGATTGGTCAGCGTCCACATCCGGTGCTTCACGCCGAGGTGATCTTCCGCTTCCACGCCCGGGCTACCGGCAACCGCCGCTTCGGCGATTTCCTGAGCCTCGTTCGACGGGTCGGGGAACAGGCCGAAGATCTGCGAGAGGTTCGCCTTGCAAGCCTTGGTCAATAGGAGGCGATCGGCCTTAGGGCCGGCGAGCGTCTCTTCGTGCGGGTAGATGTTTCCCTGGCCGAAGCGCTGCAGTTGCACGCGGCACATAAAGCCGCGACGCGTATGAGTGCGACCGGCGTAGTCGAACGTCTGATGATAGACGTAGATCGCGGGCTGAGCTTCCGCGTGGAGCACCCCTTCACTGCGCCAGTTCTTCAGATACTTGGCGGCGCGGGTGTACTTGTTCGTTTGGTCGTTGTCCCCCGGCTCTTCGCGGTTGAGCTCCAGGCGCACAAAGTTCGCCGGGTGCTTCTTGTAGAGCTGCTCCTGAAACTCGGGGCCGATCACGTCATACGGCGGGCAGATGACGTTGCTCAAGGAGCCAACGTGGCCAAGGTCGTAACGAACGCCGCGGAAGGGGGCAATGTCGGGCATGGGAATCGGCCGTTTCAACAACAACTTGGGAAATGAAAAAGGGCTGCGGGAGTTATCCCGCAGCCCCGAAAGTTTGTCAAAGGGTAGATTGGCCGACTGCGTGTTTCAGCAGCCGGTCGACCGCCATTTAGTACCGGTAGATTTCCGGCTTGTACGGGCCTTCCACCGGAATGTGCAGGTAGTCCGACTGCTTCTTCGTGAGCTTGGTGAGCTTCACGCCGAGTTGTTCGAGGTGCAGGCGGGCCACTTCTTCGTCGAGCTTCTTCGGCAAGCGATGCACACCGATCGGGAAGCTTTCCGCGTCCTCCCAAATCGCGAGTTGCGCCATCACTTGATTCGTGAACGAGTTGCTCATCACAAACGCCGGGTGGCCGGTAGCACAACCGAGGTTCACCAGCCGACCTTCGGCCAACAGCAGAATGCTGCGACCGGTGTCGTTGAACGTGTAGCGATCGACGTTGCCGTCGTTGGCCGGCTTGATGTTCACCTTCTTCGCCTTACCGGCCTTCACTTGGGCTTCCAGCCAAGCGACGTCGATCTCGATATCGAAGTGGCCGATGTTGCAGACGACCGCGTCATTCTTCATCTGGGCGAAATGCTCGCCGCGGATGATGTCGCAGCAGCCGGTCGTCGTGACGAAGATGTTTCCTTGCGCGGCGGCGTCTTCCATCGTCGTCACCTGGAAGCCTTCCATCGTGGCTTGCAAGGCGTTGATCGGATCGATCTCGGTGACCAGCACGCGAGCGCCGTAACGCTGCATCGACTGAGCGCAGCCCTTGCCGACGTCGCCGTAGCCGGCCACGACCACGACCTTGCCGGCGATCATCACGTCGGTAGCCCGCTTGATGCCGTCGGCGAGCGATTCACGGCAGCCGTAGAGGTTGTCGAACTTGCTCTTCGTGACGGAGTTGTTCACGTCGATTGCCGGCAGTTTCAGCTCACCCTTGGCAATCATTTGCTCAAGGCGATGCACTCCCGTGGTCGTCTCCTCGCTCAGGCCTTTGATGCCGCCGAGGAGTTCGGGGAACTTCTGGTGGACCATCAAGGTGAGATCGCCGCCGTCGTCGAGAATCATGTTGAGCGGTTGGCCGTCGGGGAAGAACAGCGTCTGCTCGATGCACCAATCGAACTCTTCATTCGTCTCACCGCGCCAGGCATAAACCGGCACGCCCGTCACGGCGATCGCGGCGGCGGCTTCATCTTGAGTCGAGAAGATGTTGCAGCTGCTCCAAGTGACTTCAGCACCGAGCGCCGTGAGCGTCTCGATGAGCACGGCGGTCTCGACCGTCATGTGCAGGCAACCCGCGATACGAGCTCCCTTGAGCGGCTTCGACGCGCCGTATTTCTTGCGGAGCGACATCAGGCCGGGCATTTCGTTTTCCGCCAACATGATCCGCTTACGGCCGGCTTCGGCCTGCGAAATGTCGGCGACTTTGTACGGCAGACGAGCAGCGGCAACTTGAGACACGACGATGATCCTCAAAAAGGTTGGAACTTCTTGCAGCGACACTGGTTGCGGCAGTCCCTCTCGCAACGCGTTGATGATAGGTAGCGCTCAGCCGATCGGCAAGGCGCAACCCATTCCCGTTATTATCTTTTTGCCGCTGAAATGCGGGAAAACGCCATCTTTGCCGCCGCGATGAATTCTCGGACGCGCTCGGGATCTTTCACGCCCGGAGCACTCTCGACGCCGCCGGCCGTATCGACCGCCGCCGGTCGGACTTGCTCGATCGCCGCCGCGACGTTCTCCGTCTTCAGCCCCCCTGCAAGTACTAGCGGCGGCAAGCCGGCCGTCCGCACGTAGTCGGCGGCGGCCGACCAATCTGCCGTGCGTCCCGTCCCGCCGTACTCGCCCGGTTGGTAAGCGTCGAGCAATACCCGACTGGGACGAAGTCCGGCCCGCATCGCTTCTTCGAACCAGTGCCGGAGCGGCGCGAGCCCGTCCGCTCCGACGCGAAACGCCTTCAGGATCGGCCGCGGAGCAAGGCCGCGCATCGCTGCCGGAGGCTCGTCGCCGTGGAGTTGAATCAGGTCGAGTTTCAGTGCGTCGGCCGTTTCGAGAAGTTCTGCAACCGGCGCGTTGACGAACACTCCCACCTTGCAAACGCGCGTCCCGAGCGCGGCGACGATCTCTTGCGCCGCGCGTCGCTCGACAAACCGCGCGCTGCGTGGAAAGAAATTGAGCCCGATGGCGTCGGCGCCTGCATCTGCCGCGGTGAGTGCGTCGTCCACCGTTTTCACGCCGCAGATTTTTATTTGAAACATCGGATCGCTTTTCTCGCGCCGTAATTCCCAAAGCAAGTGCCGGCACTGCCACCGCGCCGAAAATCCGGCGCTTGGCCCAAATGCATCCACTTGTGTCGATAGCGTTCATTGTAACAAGGCGCAGCGCAGAACTGCTATCAACCGACACCAAGCATTCCATCAAGTTCGCTGCAGGTTCACGACGATGCCAACTCCCAGCCCCCACGTCGCATAATTTCCGATGACCAGAGCGTTAGTCATGAAGGTATCGCGATTTCTGCTGACTTGGGCGGCCTGCGGCGGACTGCTTGCGGCGGCCTTCCACTTCGCGCAACCGAACGCCTGGTTCACGCCTCCCACGGCGGCGGCCGTTGTCGAAGTGCGGGTCGTGCCCCGATTCGCGCCGACGGCGGCAACGGTCCGGCAAGCGATCCTTTCGGAGACGTACCTCAACTCCGCTTGGCATCGCTTTCATAACACCGGCACGACGGTCGCCGAGCCCACCGACGCGGAAACGCCGGAAGCCGCGAGCGCTCGGCAAGCACAGTTGGAACATTGGCGCGCTCGGCTCGACGCGACCATCGAGCCCCATTTCGTGGATAATCAGCGACAGATTCGGATCACCTGTGCAGCGGGCGACGATGTCGCTTCGGCCGGAGAATTGGTGCAGTTCCTGGCCACGCGCTATGCCGGGGAACTATCAGCCGCCCGCTGGTACGACGCCGTCGATCGCCTGCGCGTCACGCAGCAACAATACAAAACGTCCGGCGACGAACTGCTGGCGATCGTCCGCCAAGCGGCCGCTACCAATAAGTCGGCAGCCTTGACGATGCCGAGCGTCGACTCCAACACGGTTCGACAAGTGGCTGCGGCAGGCAATGAATTGGGCGCACCACGACTCATCGGCCCCAGCAATGAAGCCGCTCTCGAAATCGATACGGCGCCGAAGGCGATCGTCCCTACGCCGCTCCGACAAATTCCGCTGGTCGCGCAATCGATCGTCGAGCGAGCGCAAGCGGCCGGCGCGGAAACGGCTCGCCTTACGCAAGTCGAGCGTCGGTTTCTCACCGCCGGGGGTGCGATGGAACGCGAGCTCGCCGAGCTGCTTGCGCCGCAAAGCGCGGAGTTTCCCGTTGTCGCGACGGAAATTGTCGGCCTGCACTTCGGGCACACGCCGGGCTTCTGGTATGTCGTCGCTGCGCTAAGCGGCTTATTGATTGCGGCGCTCGCCGAATTCCTCCTGTCAAAAAAGGCCGGCGGGTACGGATTGCCCCTCAACGCGAATCCACTGAGCTCTCTTTCGCGTCATGTGCCGCCGCCGGTCGGTAATTCGACGGTGGAGTTGCCCGCCGCACCCGCCGTCATCCATTCGCCGGAAGACGCAGCTCGGGCCGTGCGTGCGCCATTGATCGGCGTCGTGCGTCGTCGCGTCGGTTAGTCGTCGATCTCATTCCGCGCGGCGTGCTCGCGCGGCAATGCCGGCGGCGCGTGCTTGCTGCAGTGCAAGCGAACCCTTGCCATGTCGTTATAAGCGGCAAAGCTCGCCGCGAGGCTTCAGCCGGCCTAGCTTTCCAGCCGATGAAAACCCACGGCGAAGCGAAGTTCTTTCGGTCGGGCGGCGTCCGAGCGAACTTCTCATAGCTTGTGCTTCCGCTGAAAAATCCGGCGGCGCAGTTTTCCCCCTCCGAGTTGTCGCAAAGGGCGAACCGGGCATGTACGAAGAGTTTTTCGGAATGAAGCAGCGGCCCTTCTGTGCCGCGCCGCGTAGCGAGCTTTACTTCCCGAGCCGCGTCATCGAACCGGCACGCCAAACGATCGAACGCACCATCGAGCGCGCCGAAGGGAGCGCTCTGGTCGTCGGTCCGGCAGGCACCGGCAAGACGATGCTCTGTCGCTTGATGGCCGAGAAATTCCGCAGCCGCTTCGACGTTGCATTCCTCAGCAACGGGCGTCTCCCTTCGCGCCGCGCCTTGCTACAAGCGATCCTCTTCGAACTCGGCATGCCGTATCGCAAGCTCGACGAAGGGGAACTTCGCCTCGCGCTGCTCGACCGTTTGCAGCCGAACGCGAGCGGCTCCGAAGGATTGCTGCTGATCGTCGATGAAGCGCACTTGTTGCCGCTGCGACTGATGGAAGAAGTTCGACTGATCACCGACTTTATGCGCGGCGGTAAACCGCGCGTTCGTCTCGTGCTGGCCGGCTCGGCCGCGCTGGAAGAACGCCTGACGGCGCCGCGCCTCAACTCGCTGCAACAGCGCATCACGGCCCGCTGCTACCTCGAAGCGCTCGACCGCAGCGAAACGCTGAATTTCATCCGCCACCAGATCGCCGCCTCCGGCGCCGATCCGGCCACGGTGTTTACCGATGCCGGATTGGAAGCGGCCTTCCGCGCAGGAGACGGTATTCCACGGTTGGTCAATCAGATCTGCGACCACGCACTGGTCATGGCCTGCGCGGGCGAAGTAAAGCCTGTCGACGCCCGCGGCATCGAAGAGGCATGGTCGGATTTGCAACAGCTTCCGACCCCTTGGAGCGAAGCGCCCGGTTACAGCGACCCGCGCGCGGTGGCGGAAGACACGGTCGTCGAGTTCGGCCTATTAGACGACGGGACCGACGTGAGCGCGCCGCACGAATTGCCGACGGTCGAAACCGTTTCGCAGGCTCCCCGTATGCATGTGCCGTCGGAAGCGGAAATGTTTTCTCCCGTTTTGCCGGTAGATATGGAACAAGAAACCGAAGAGAAACTTTGCGAATTGGAATCCCACTTGGCGGACTGGGAAGCCGATTACGAACCCGTAATCGCGAAACAACCCGAGGTCGAGATCATGTTGAGTGAAACCCGTCGCAACCCATTCGGAGAGGACTTCGTCGAAGAGTTGCCGATCGTCGATCGCTATCTGGCCGCCGAACGGTTGCATGTGGTCGCCCGCTCGCAAGTGCGCAGCGAAGAAGGACGAGCCATCGCCGAGCTGCTCGGCGTGCGCGAACCGACGCCGCGCTCGATGTCGAAGCCGATCGAACGGGCCGACGCCGGCGCGACGCAGCGTCCCGTCTTGCGTCCGCAGCCTGCGCAGATCGCTCCGCAGTCGCCGCACCTGGAGTTTCCGATTGTCGACGTCGTCGAACCGGAAGATTTCGTGATCGCTCCGCGCCGTAGCACAAGTGACGCCGACATGATCATCCTCGAGGACGAGCCGTCGACGGTGCAGACTCCGGAAGCGGTACTCGTGCGCAAGCAAGAGTTCCGCCAACTATTCTCGCGACTTCGCACCGGCAAATAGCCAACTTGTTCGAACTCGCGAGACGCCACGATGAGCGCGCTACGGGGAGCTTTGGAGCGACTTCAGGTCGAGCAAGCGCGCGCGGCCGTGACCCGTTCGCAAGCGGCGACTTACGCCAGGACGACCTTCGTTGATCGCGGCGTAGTAAGAGAAGCGGCGCCCTTGGTCGCACAAGTCTGCGAACCGCCCGCCGCTCCAGTGCCCGTGTTGGAACCGCGCGTCGGCACGATGGGCGTGCCTCCCGCAGGCGACCCCGAGCTGAACGAATCGGCACAGCGCTTGGCGACGATGATTCCTGCGCCGGGCCTTGTGGCCTTCGTCGGCTGCGGGCTCACCGTTGATGGCCATGGCCTCGTTCGCAATCTGGCCGGGGCCGTCGGGAATGTGGTTTCGCAGACCGTGGAGGTTCTCGAACCGTCGCGGTGGGACGACGCCGCGCAATTCGCAGCGGCCCGAGGTTCCGTTTTTCGCCGTGGCGCACTCGCGTTGGCGTATCTCTCCGCCGAGAAAGCGACTTCGCGTAGTGCGGAACTCGGCCAAACCGGCGGTGTGATACTGCTTGTTGAAGCCGGGAAATGCGACGCTCGGGCCGCCGACGTGGTCGCCACGGCGTTGCGCTTGCAGGGCGTGGCGGTTCGCGGCGTTATGCTCGTCGAATAAGCGGTTCGATTCACACAACTGCTCAGACGGCCACGGGTCCGCTATTCTATCGACTCCATCCTCAGGAGTCGTCCAAAGTGTCCAAGTCTTCGCGGCGTCAATCGAAGCGTCCCCCCGCAGGTCCGCCGCCAAATAAGACTCCGAGCTATCGACTCCGCGACGAACAGAGTCGGGTCGACCTGACGTTTCGCACCGGCCAGTACGGCGTCGGCTGCTTCATGGCGTTCTTTCTTGCAGGCTGGTCCGTCGGATGCGGATTCCTGCTCTGGCGCGTTTCCGAAGATCCGCAACGCGAACACCTTCTCTTCGCCGTGCCGTTCTTGGTCGGCTGGTTGTTCGCGTTTCTGGTACTGATGCAAAGCTGGCTGGGGCGTGAACGATTCGTGCTCGATTCGGATGGAGCTCAATTTTGGAATCGATTGATCTTTCGCTACGGTCGCACGGCCATGCCGCTCGACGAATTGGTCACTTTCGGGACGGCCCAGCAATCGGACGACACGAAAGACTATTCGGGTTCGCGCGTTCTCGAACTGCGCACCCTCGGCAAACCGATTCGCTTCGGCTCCGCGTGCACCGACGAGGAGCGCTCTTCGCTGATGTGGCTCTTGCGATCCCGATTGAGCGAACTCCAAAACCTCAACGACAAACCGCCGCGGCTTTCGCAGGACGTGAAATCGTTGGTGTTCGGCCGACGCTTAGGCGGCGAGTTGCTCGCCGACAAAGACGCGCTGCGGACGGCCGACGAAGCGGCGATACCGCCGCCCGCCGATACGCGCTGGCGGTCATCGTCTGATTTCGACGCAGTGACGTTCACGCATCGCGGTCGCTGGACGACCGGCGGCGTGATCGGGCTATTGATGCTCAACGCCTTCTGGTGCGGCATTACCGGCTTCTTCGTCTATCAGCTCTTTTGGGGCGATCCCAAAGAACGGCCGCACGGCCTCGATTGGCTCTGGCAATTTCTTTTTCTCATTCCGTTCGAACTCGTCGGCCTCGCCATGTTGCTTGGGCTTCTGTTCACCATGCTCGAGCCGGTCCGTTGTTATCGCTGGCGATTCACGCGCGATGAGGCGACATGCAAACTTTCCTGGTTCGGGCTCGGCCCGCGGTGGCGTTATCCGCTCGAGATGCCCGACCGCTTGGAAGTGCGACGCGTGCCGTACACGGAAGTTAAGTTTCCCAAGCGGCTTCCGCTCGGCTCGCTCTGGTCTCCCAAAGGATGTCCCACGTTCACGCTCGCCTTCCTCGATGCCACGCGTCGCGACCTGTGCCACGTGGAAGGCCTCACGCTCGGCGAAGCCTGCCATTGGGCCGATCTGCTGTTGCGCAACCAACCACATTGGTTCGGCTAATCGAGCGTTGCGAGCAGTGCCGGCACATGTCGAGTCGGGCGCGACGCACGATTGCTATACCGTCGCGATCGAAAAATCGGCTATCAATCCCGCCGAATTGGGCCGTCGTAACACTCGCTTTTCTAATGGTATTCCGTCATGCAACTTCTCGAACGCGCTCACGCCCTGCACCGCGTCTGGCGCTATCGACTTCGTTCCGAGCGTCAAGAGATAGCCTACATGCGAAGCCGCGATCTTGACGGTGCGACGGTTGCCGATATCGGCGCAAACCGCGGCATCTACTCGTATTGGATGCACAAGGCGGTCGGGCCGACGGGCAACGTCGTGGCATTCGAACCGCAGCCTGAGCTGCAAACCTACTTGGCCGATCTGAAGCGCACGTTTCGGTTATCGCGATTGACCATCGTTCCGCGCGCCCTCTCTTCGGCAAACGGCGAACGACGCATGGTGCGCCCCAGCCATCATTGGGGCGGAGCGAGCCTGCATCTCGAGCCGAAGGCCGGCGTCGACGTGTTCCAAATTCAAACAACAACGCTCGACGACTACTTTTGCAATAGTCCGCTCCGGCCGCTCCGATTTTTAAAGGCCGATATTCAAGGTCACGAATACGATTGCTTTGTCGGCGGGACCAACACGCTCAAGCAAGATCGGCCGGAGATCCTTTGCGAGTCGCTCGATGACGAACTGCCGCAGGTCGCGGAGTTTCTGGCGTCGCTCCATTATTCCGGCTACTTCTTCCTCAAGGGACGACTGACGCCGCTTGCCGAACTGCCCGGCATCCGCGCTTCGCTCAAGGCCCGATACCTGAACTACGTCTTCATTCCTAGCGAGCAGAAGCAGCCCGCCTAGGAATTAAGGAGCCGCACGCAACGTGCGAGCCTCCGCGAGGCAAGCGCGAATCCGCTCGTCGACAAGCGCCACCAATGCGCGATCGTCGAGGCTCTTGGCCGTTTCCGTCGAAATCGGCTCGCCGACCACGATCTGAATGCGTCCCGGTCGCGGAAGCTTCGCATTGCGCGGCCACGCCTGATACGCGCCGTCGAGGGCAACGGGTACGATCGGCACTCCGGTACGTTGCACCAATGCGCTAAAGCCCGGCCGGAGCGGCTGCATCTCGCCGTCGGGCGTGCGCGTTCCTTCGGGAAAAAGCAGCACGATCTCGCCGCGCTTCAAGCGACGCATCGTTTCCTTAAGCCCTGCGAGCCCGAGGCCTTCGCGATCGATGGGTATCGCATCCAGCGAGTTGATCAGCCAAGCGAAGAAGCGGTTCTTGAACAACGTGTCGCGAGCGACGAAGTTCACGCGACGCGGCACGACCAGTCCGACAAACGGCGGATCGAGATGGCTTTGATGATTCGAAAGCAGCAAAAATCCACCGGCGGCCGGGAAGCGCTCGCGATGGGCGCACCGCAAGCGGAAAAGTCCCAATGCAACGGCGCCGACGACGACCCGAACCGTCTCATACCACGCGCGGCTCGCAAACGAGCGCTCCGTTAAATTTTTCCCAGGCTTCGCGGGCGCGACGGTTTCCGTGGTCACGACATTCTCACTCCGGTTCGCTCGCCGCAAGCGCGGGCCAGCCCTTCGATCTGGTCGATCACTTGTTCCAGTGTCCGGCCGTCGGAAACAATCTGCACTGCATCAGCCGCCGCCACGAGCGGGCCTACGTCACGCTCGGCGTCGCTCGCATCGCGGGCATTTTGCTTGGCGAGCACCTCTTCCAGAGTGATCCGCTCGCCGCGGGCTTGAAAGTCGCGCAAGCGCCGGCGTGCCCGTTCTTCGGGTCCTGCGGTGAGAAAGATCTTGAGGTCGGCGTGCGGAAAGACGACGGTGCCTTGATCGCGACCTTCCGTGACGACGTTCTTATCACCGACGACCGCGCGCTGCTGCGCGACCAACTGCTCACGAACGCCCGGATTGTTTGCGGCGTGCTTCACCAAGGTGGTGATCTGCGTCGTCCGCACGGCGTCGCTGACGTCGTCACCGTCGAGCCAGACGCTGTCGTCGTCGAGATAGATCCTCACGCGTCCCGCCAGATCGACCAGCGCCGCGCCGTCGTCCCACGGCAGCTTTCGGCGCAAGGCGGCCAGCGTTACGGCCCGGTACATCGCGCCGGTGTCAAGAAACATGAAGCCCAGTCGTCGCGCTAAGCTGCGCGCGACCGTGCTTTTTCCGGCTCCGGCGGGTCCGTCAATCGTGATGATCATGCCTGCAAGTATGCCGAATTTCCACGACGTCATGAAGGTGCAAAAATCAAATCCTTGGAGCGGCCCGTGAGTTTGTTACCATGAGCGTCCTTCCCTTGGTTTGCTTCCTCGCGAGATTCCCGCCATGCGTTCGGCTTGCCTCGTTTTCGTTATGGCCATTGCCGCAACGTCCGCAAGTCTCATCGCCGGCGCAGAAGAGCCGGCCTACACGATCGAACAGGTCACGCTCTTTCCCGGCCCGGCCAAGTATTGGTTCTCACAAGCTCGCGGCACGATGCTCGCCGACGGCAAGATTCTGATCACGGCGCAAGAGATCGAACGGGCCGGCAGTCACGGCTACCACGATGTGTTTCAAGTTACGAGCGACGACGCTGGCATGTCGTGGTCCAAGCCGAAGCTCATCGAACCGCTTCGTCGCGGCAAAATCTCCAACGACTCTCCGGACGAACGGGCCATCGGCGATCTCTGCCCACGCTATCACGCGAAGACCGGACTGGTGCTCGGCACGGGCAAGACTTTCACCTTTCGCGACGGAACGAAAGAGGATCGCGGCGCCGAAGAGGTCTCTTACGCCGTCTACGACCCGAAAGCCGACGCTTGGTCGCCGATGAAGATCGTCGAGTTGCCGAAGAGCGATCACGAAGGAAAAGCCGTTCTACAACCGAACGCGGGCTGCAACGATCGCGTGGATCTGCCGAACGGTGAAGTCTTGCTGCCGATTCGCTACTGCAAAGATCCGAAGAAGCGTTGTTACACGACGATAGTCGCCCGCTGTCGCTTCGACGGCACGACGCTGAGCTACGTCGAACACGGCACCGAACTTTCGCGGCCGCTCAATCGCGGGCTGTACGAGCCGTCGCTCATTTTGCACCAAGGCAAATTGTTCCTCACAATGCGCGCCGACGACACGGCGTTCGTCTCGACGAATGCCGATCCCCAGGGCAACGACTATACGCCGCCGACGGAATGGAAATACGACGACGGCAGCGTGCTCGGCAGCTACAACACGCAACAACATTGGGCCACGCATGGCGACAAGCTATATCTCATTTACACGCGTCGCGGGGCAAACAACGATCACATCTTCCGCCATCGCGCGCCGCTTTTCATTGCGGAAGTCGACACCGATCGACTCTGCGTGCTCCGAAAAACGGAGCAGGTACTTATGCCACACAACAATGCCGACATCGGCAACTTCGACGTGATTCCCGCGGGACCGAAGGAGACTTGGGTCGTAGCTGCGGAAATGCCGAACAACGAGCGCGTCGAAGACGCGCACAACAACGTGATTGCCGCGCGGATTCGTTGGAAGTAGGCGGCGCGATGCGAGTTTCCCGCCCGTGGACGAGCGGGCTAAGCAGGGCAAAACGGCGTTTCTAGTACCGGGCTTCGAGCTCGAGCCATTCGTAAGGCCCGACGTCGATCGGAATGCCGGTCGACGTCGGCGCGAGCGTGAGGAGCGTCTCGCCGCACAGATTGACGACCTTGGCTTCGCGCACCGCGCGGATCGTGCGTAGCTCGACTTGGCCGGAAAGCCCCTCCGTTTCCAACAGCCTCACGCGGAAGCCGACCACCTTGTCGGCTTCGACGATGCTTTCCCAATGAGTCGCTTGGAAATTCTTGGCGTCGACGAAGAAGAGCCAGCCGGTCGCGCCGGAGGCGGGTCGTGGAGCGCCTAATACGGGCACAAGCGGCGACATGAACGCTTGAGCGTCCGCCGCGGGATGAGCCGACTCGACGATGATTCCGAAGCGAAATTTGCGACGCGTCTCGCCTTTGCCGATGAGCAACGTATCCAGCATCCGCTCGCCCGTGAGCAAGTGATGCGGCAGACCGTCCGGGAGCAGGAGCGTACTCGTCGTTTCCGTCTTCAACTCAATAAAATGCGGCGATTCCGGGCGTTTTGTGCTTGTCGGCTGCTGCATGCCGAACACGCCGCGGCTGAGTTCCGTCGTCGGATCGCCCCAAGCGAAACGCGCGGCGTAGTACGAGCCCCAAGCTTCGGCGCGCGGTTGCTCTTCGATATCGAGATCAATCTCCAGCGTGACGAGCGGCGAACCTTGCGCGATCTGCAAGCGTTGCGTGAAGCCGGCAAGTCGCTTCCCTTCGGCATCCACGAGCTTTCCGTACGACGTCAGTTCGCCGACGGTCGGACCGACGATGGTCGGCTCCCAACGTTCGCAAACCATGGTCGAGTAGATCGGTTCGAGGTCGGGATCGCGCCACGGGTCGCCCGGCCTCGGACGGGGCTGCGGCAATCGGAAGGCCAACTGCTGCGAGACGCGCTTCTCACGTCGGCCCGTGACAAACAGACCTTTAATGCCGCCGGTCAACTCGCTGAGATGCACCTCGACGAGCTCATTGCGGAGAATGTTCGCTTCCACAAGCGGCTTCGGACCCTTGCGCAATCCGAAGAGTCCGCTCGATTTTCTGGGAGGAGGCGTGTCGACGGTCGGCCCTGCCGCGAGCCAAGCAAAGCCCATGCTGGGCACATCGACGACGGCGAACTTTTGCGAACCGGATTCTTGCACGGCGGCGACTGGGCCGCCGACTTCGGGCAGGCGCGCGAGCGACGAGACGTCGACAAGCTCGCGACGGGATCCAAGTTGCGAATTGAGCAGTAGCAGACTTTCGGCGGCTTCGTTTGTCGCCCGACCACAAACGGCCGACGCCGCGGACGAAGCCGCATTAGTCACGGCCGTCGCCACGCGTTGATCGAGCAACTTCGCCGCTTCGATATCGAGAGTAGCTCCCGTCGATTGATCGACTTCCGCCATCAGCGACGCCGCCGATTCCGTTTCCTGGCGCAATGTGACGGCTTCCGCCATCGTTTGGAGCGTCGCAGCCGTTGCAACCTGCAGGCGACGATGGAGCGCGTCTGCGGCCCAAGTTACGGGGTTCTGCGTGTTGCGCACCACAGCCTGACGCAAAAAGGTCGTGCGATAGCGATCGGCGGTGAATTTCGAGATCTGTCCGGGGCGTTCCGTGTGATCGAAGTAGTCGGTCAGCGTGACGAACTTGCCAAGCAACGGGACGTAGGTCGCCATACGGCGGAGGTCGTCGTAGTAGTCGCTCGTCGCACCGGGCCAATGCGCGAACACCGTCGTCGCGACGTAGTCGCGGTCCATCGCGTCGCCCACTTTGCGCGGCAGGTCGAGGAAGCTTTCCGCTTGGGCCGCATCGAGCGGCGTGCGACCGAGCGCGTCGATCGCGTCGTTGCTAAAGCCTTCCCAGCGAGTCTTGCATTGGTCGGGCGTCGGGAAGACGCCGTCGTCGAGCGTAAACGAAAGGGCCCCTTCGAAGCCGCTACGGGCCACGATTTGCGGCACCAGCGGCGAGAGCCCTTGCTTGCGCCGGCCGTAAACCTTGGGTGCGAGGTCGAGGTGTCGCTGGTACGCCGCTCGCCCGCGGCGAAACTCGTCGAGAATCGTCTCGATCGGTAACAGGGGAGTTTCTCGTTCGTCGTACTCGCCGCCGACGACGCACGCGATACGCCGATCAATCGCATGGCGCAGGGCCGCCAGGGATTCCGGTTCGCGCTCCGCGAGGCGATCGACCAAAGCGCCGGAGATCAGCACGTTCAGGGGGACGTCGCCGGAAAGTTCCTGGCGCAAGGCCGGACCGAGCGTCGTGTCGGCGGTGAGGGTGAGATCGATCAAATAGTTGTCGACCGGATAAAAACGTTCGCGGGCTTCATAAAGCGTTTCGAATGCGTTCTTCAGGTGCTGCTGCGCTTCGTCGATTCGATTTTCGACCGCAGCTCGGGCCGCTTCGCGGGCTTCGTTCTGAAAACGCACTTCGTCGAGGTTGCTCATGTATCGCATTTGCCGCGTGAGCAACTCGACCAACAAATAGCCGGTTCCCAGGGCGTAGAAATCCGCCACGATGTGGTCCGGCACCGTCGACGGCTTATCGAGCACGGCAAGGCAAGCGGCGACGACGTCGGTCCGTTTTGCCGTCTTGCGAATGAGCTTCGCCCCCTCCGATTTCGCTCGTGTCGGCCAACCGGGAAGCAGCAGCGTGTCGCTCACTTGGGGAATGACGATAATCCGCGGCCGCGGGTTTTCCGGCGGCGCATCGGCGCGAAACCAGAGCGGAATATTGTCGCAGGCGGCGATTAGTGCGGGATGCCAAAGGCCCGACCAAGCGGCCAACAGACCTTCGGCCTCCTCCCCTTCGTGGTGGACTGGAAAGTCTTCCAGGCTGTGGCACGGAAGCAGGACGACGAGTTCCTCAATGACCATGGCGGCAGCGGGCAAATAGGGGCGAAAAGTGCGGAGCCAACCTGGCGAACCGCCGGGCGAGGGGGCGGGCGCGGAAGACGATGTTTTTTGCGGAGTTGCTAGATTAGTCGGGCCGCGCGAAGGCGTCGAGGTAGCGCGGCCGCGCGGGATCGACACGCTTCGATGAAACGGATGCTCATGGCGACGTTCAGCGAATCCACTTTAGGCGCCGGAATCGGCCGCCCGGCGCGGTGATTGAAACCGTCATCGACGTTCGCCGAAAGCGCATGAAACGGCCCTTTTTGTTTGACACTGGCGCGCCACGCCAAATACAATGGCCTAAACGGCTTAGGTGTTCGTGCCGGCGGTATCGAAAGGTGCCGCGGCGAGGATTCCAAAGGCCATTTCGGATGGTTGAAGTTTGCGTGACGATCGCGCTCGCATGAGCCGAACGACATCCGTCGTCGATTCGACGATTCTCCACGGATGCGAAACGCAACTTCAGACAACCGGCGCGAGGCTTCACGAAAGCGTGAAGTGCGCGCGGGCTTCCATCACCGCTCATCTCATTGCCTTGCCTATCACCGGGAGCCGAAGCGATGGCCAAAAAGGTCGCCGCCTGGGGAATCGATATTGGTCAGTACGCGCTGAAGGCGCTGCGTTGCCGCGAGTCGGACGACGGGACGCAGCGGATCATCGCCGAAGTGTTCGACTTCGTCGAATATCCCAAGCCGCTCAGTTCGCCCGACGCGGATCCCGCGGCGCTCATCGCCGATGCGCTGAAATTGTTTCTTACGCGCAATCGCGTGAAGGGAGACAAGGTCGTCATTTCCGTGCCCGGCAAAGACGGGCTCGCGCGCTTCATCAAGTTGCCGCCGGTCGAGTCGAAGAAGATTCCCGACATCGTGCGCTACGAAGCGAAGCAACAGATTCCGTTTCCATTGGATGAAGTCGTTTGGGACTACCAGCAGATGGGGGCCGGCGCGATTGAGGAAGGGTTCGCGCTCGACTGCGAAGTCGGCATCTTCGCGATGAAGCGCGATCAGGTAGAACGCGCGCTGAAGCCGTTTAACGAAGCCAAGGTGGAAGTCGACGTCGTGCAATTGACGCCGTTGGCGCTTTTCAACTGGGTCGTGTTCGATCAGATTCGCGATCTGCCGCCGCCGGAACAATACGATCCGGAAAATCCGCCGGAATCGACCGTCGTGTTGTCGATCGGTACGGAAACGACCGATTTCGTCGTGACGAACGGCTTCAAGATGTGGCAGCGTAGTTTGCCGGTCGGCGGCAATCACTTCACCAAGGCTTTGGTGAAGGACATGAAGATGAACTATGCCACGGCGGAGCATTTGAAGCGCAACGCTTCGAAAGCCGAGGACCCGAAGGCGCTCTTCCAAGCGATGCGACCGGTCTTCAGCGACTTGCTCTCCGAAGTCGAGCGATCGATGAAGTTCTTCTCGAATATGGATCGCTCCGCCAAGATCGGCAAAGTGATCGCGCTCGGGAACGCCGTCAAGCTGCCGGGCCTGCAAAAGTTTCTCACGCAGAACCTCGGCTTCGAAGTTACGAAGCCCGACTCGTATCGCGGACTCGCGGGCCCGGGCATCGTGGATGCGCCGGCGTTCAAAGAGAATATGCTGAGCTACGGCGTCTGCTACGGCCTGGCGCTACAAGGCTTGAAGCAAGCCAAGGTGTCGACGAACCTGCTGCCGCAAGAGATCACGCAATATCGGCTGATCCGCGCCAAGAAGCCGTGGGCGATCATGGCGGCCGCGCTGCTGTTGATCGGGTTTGCCGTAAACTTCTACCGCCACTACGAAGCGACGTATTCGACCCGCCAAACGGAGGACTATTTCAAGCCGGCGGTGACGAGCGTCAACGGGCTCAATTCGAACGCCACGATCTGGGCGAAGGATTTCGAAGACGCCAAGGCGCAGTTTACGAAAACGCGCCAAATCGGTGAGACGTTTGAGCAGAACGTGGAAGGGCGCATTCTGTGGTTGGAAGTATTGCGTTCGATCAATGCCTGCTTGCCGCGCGAAGTGCCGACGGCATTTCTCAAAACATTTGACGCCAAGCATCCGCCGGCCGAGCCGCGACCGCAAGAAATGCTCATGACGCTTCGTCCGGATTTGAAGATCACGGAGTTCGATTGCAAACGAGTCGACGATCTCGCCGTGTGGTACGCGGGGGTGAAGGCGCGTTATGAAGAAGGCGTGCGCGGAATTCCCGACGAGTTGAAGCCGGCTCACGTGCGCGATATCGCCGCCGCGCCTGCCGTTGATCCGGCCGCGGACCCGAATTTTGATCCTACCGCCGAACCGGCTCCGCCGGCCGCCGGCGACGACGGGCCGAAGGGGCCGGGCTGGGTTTTCGAACTTAAGGCGCACCACTTCTTCAACCACCGTGAAAACGCGGATGATTTGGAAAAGTATCAAGGGTTGAACTATCTGCGGCGCGAGTTCCTCGTGAAATTGCTGCAAGACGAGGTCGACCGACCGACCACACCGCCGGAACTTGCGAAAACGCTCCCATCGAAGCTGCCGGTGCGCAAGCTGGGCATTCGATATCCGGTGCTGATCGGACAAGGGGAAATCTTGTGGAACAATCAAGTCGACGTCGACGACCCGGCCAACGCGGGCGAGCCGCGAAAGATTACCGTGCCGCGATATGACGTGGTCGTGCAGTTCTGCTGGCAAGAAATCCCGCCGATTAAGCGCAAAGCTCTTGCCGGCGGCAACGCGGCCCCGGCCAACGGCAACTAGGTTCGCTCGGGTCGAGTTCCGCTTTGTCTTCTGATTCGGTTCGTCACCATTTCGCAACGTAACGGATAGCCGCCATGGCCGATAAACCTGCCGCCGCCGAAAAGCCGGATGCCCCGAAGCCGCCGAAGAAGAAGAGTCCGGGCATGGAGAAGCTTGCCAAGAATCACTTTTGGATTCTGGCCGTCCTCGTGATCATCGTTGCTGCGGTGGTTTGGTACATGGGCACCGGCGCGTTGGACGTCGCTTATGCCAAGGACCAGAAGACGGCGGAGAACGCCTTCACCATGGCGAAACGTCTGCGCGGCATGGCAGGTCCGAATTCCCCTCCGAACGCGCGCTACGCAGGCAAAGTCGATGTCGTGCGCCGCGCCCTCACCGACGAAGTGATCAAGGCCTGGGAAGAGTTATACAACCGTCAGACCGGCATTTTCACGGTTAACCCCAAGGTGGAAATCTTCCGCGACTTCGTTTTGATGGAGCCCGACGATCGCAAGGCGATGATCGACGCCAGCAAGAATCTGCAGTCGAACATTACCGGCGCCATCCAGACGTATCACAACAACCAAGTGCTGGAAGAGGATTTCGAAAAGCTCTTCGAACCGCTGAACATTCGCCGCCCCCGCGGGCAAAACGCGTTCGGCAAACCGGTCGCCGGCGTCGCGGCCGCACCCGGCGGCGCGGCCGCAGCCGACGGCATCGTCGTGTGGCGAGCGCCTTACGATCCGACGGCGCTGATGCAGCGCTACGATACGCGAACGGCTCCGACTCTCGATCGAATTGCGGTGACGTACGAAGACATTTGGACGTTTCGTTCGCTGTTCGGCGTCATCAGCAAGATCAATGAAAAGCCGATCGGTTCTTGGCTGGAAGTGATGGAGGGCAAAACGCCCGGCCCGGCGCCGGTCGATCAGGCAAACGTGCCGATCAAGCGGATCGACTACTGCGATCTCGCACAATACGCGATGGCCGCCGCCGTCGCGGATGCGGGGAACGTGTCGATTCAAGGAGCCGCCGATGCGGGGACCACCGGCGGCAGTGACTCGGGAGCGGTGTTCAACGCCGGAACGGAAGGAACGCCGGCGGAAGATACGCGGCTGCTCACCGATCGCTACGTTGACGGCCGGAACACGCCGGTGACCGATCCTTCGAATCCGCCGTACACGGAATTCCGTCAGATGTTCGTGCAGCTCACGGTATTGATGGACCAACGTTTGGTGCCGGTGCTCATTGCGCAATGTGCCAATGCGCCGATTCCGATCGAAATGCGACAAGTGCGTATATCGCTCAAGGAAGTCGATCAGATCCGTCGCGTCAACGCGGAAGACGCTGCGGCGCAAGTGGACAAGGTCGAGCAATCGCCGCACGACGCCACGGTGACGCTACGCGGAATCGTATTCATCTATACCAAGAGCGACCCGAAGATGAATTCGGAAGAAACCGTCGAAGCCGCCGCGAAACGCAAGCTGGGGCGCGGAGCCGATCCGAACCCCGGCGAGCGTGACTTCGGCGTGCCGAAACGAGGCGCGGGTTCGCCGACCGCCGGGCAGTGATCGCGATCGAGGGTTCGCGATCGGAATTGAAAAGTAGTTATTAAGATACGTTTCGAAAGAATGTGTCGCGCGATCGCCGGGGAGGCGCACGTGCGACGGAAGAGGAGCCGCGACCATGGCAGGCAAGAAATTCGATTCGGCGCAGATGAAGCAATTCTTCATACAGCGTGGAGAATACGTCGGGCTCTTTTTTGCCGTCGTGCTGACGGGTTTGCTTGTCTACAGCGCGTTCGGCGTGGCGAAATACGATAAGACGCCCGACGACCTGAAGAAGGAAGTCGGCGCCGCGGCGGCCGTCTTCGAGCAGGCCGATTCGCGACTCAACCTGGCTTCGCAAGGCATTCAACCTCCGAGCGGCGAAAGCCTCCTCGTTAAAATCAAGAATTTGCTGCTCCAGCCGGTGAATCCCTCGGCTTACGGCGGCATGGAATGGAACGTCCCGCTCTTCGACACCAAACAACGGCGCACGGAGCCGAAATATTTCGAGCTCACGGAATTGCGCGCCGTATTCCATTACGGCGCCATCGACTATTCCGTCGCCGGAGCCGCGGCCGCGGGGGGCGGCAACGTGCAACGACGCCCCGGAGGCGAGGAGTGGCTGACCGTCACCGGACTGGTGCCGTTTGAAGCGCAAGAAGCGGAATACGCCAAGGCATTTGCCAACGCGCTCGATTCACGCACCAACGCCGTGCCGAGATACACCCTCTACCAGATCCAACGCGCGGAGGTGGTAAACGCCAACCCCGACGTGCCGGTGGATTGGAAGAACGTTCCCGATTTGGACCTGAAGGTATATGTCGCGGACGAGCTCAAGAAGTGGGCCGGCGTAGGCCGTGAATACGCGGACCGCGCGTATTGCAGTTTCCCGCCGCTCACGCAGCCGCTGCCGCCGCTGTCGAACGGCGACTACGGCGACTGGTGCACGCACCTGCCGGAAATCCCCGCCGCAGCGGCCGCACCTGCTGCGGCTGCGGGCGCCGCGGCACCTCCTCCGGTCGCCTTGGGCCCGCCGGTTGCAGCGCCGGTCAACCCCGGCAGTCCGTTTGACCCGGCACCGACTCCGGAACCGGCTCCGGCCGCGGCCCCTCAGCAGGGCGCGAAGCCCGAAGCCGTCGTCACAAAGCCGAAATACCTATTGTTCCGCTTCCTCGACTTCAACGTCGAGCCGACGAAATTCTATCGCTATCGCGTGAAGCTCATTATCGCGAATCCCAACTACAAGCTCGACCAATCGCACTTGGAAACGCCGGAGCTTGCACAAGGCGAGACGCGCGAGACCGAATGGAGCAAGCCGTCGGATCCGACCGGCGTACCGGTGCTCGAGAGCTACTTCGCGGGCGAAGGAAAGTCGGTCGGCGGCGATCAAGAACCCGAAACCACGTTCGGCGTAAAGCAGTGGACGCCCCGGCTGGCCGCGGACGTCTACTACGAATTTAAGAACAAGTTGCGAGGCGCCATGTTGAACGAGCCGACGGCCACGGTGGCGCACATGATCCCGGGCGCCAAAGGCTCGACGACCACGGACACCGCGCTGAAGACAAACGTCCTGCTTGCCGACTTTTCGTGGGAACGCACCGACGCGCGCTTGAAAGGCCCCGGTTCGGCGCTCGAAGCACGCACGGTGAATCGTCCGTCGGAAATTTTGGTTCGTACGCCGCGCGGCGAGCTTTTCATCCAAACGCAGCTCGGTGATTGGCCGCTGCGCGAGGAGATGAAACAAGTCGTCGGCGCGAAAGACGCCGGTGGAAATCCAGGCGCTCCCGCAGCGGGTACTCCGGCAACACCGGATTCGGGCGAAGGAACGCGTCGTACGCTGCGCCTGAACTAAACTGCGATATCGTTCCGCCAAGTGCAACGGTCGGCAAAACCAAAAGGCCGACGCGGTCATCTTCGACCGCGTCGGCTTTTTTCGTGCAAAATTCTCTCTGAAGTGCCCTTGACCGGTTCTTTTCGGTCAGATATTTAACCCGCCTCACTTCAGTCCGCAGCACATCTCAACGCACTTCCTCCGCTCCTTCCCTCACGTCCCTGGCTCGCGCCGGCAATGCCGACGCTCGCCGAGTACGCGATCGTTAGGGCATCGCTTCCGACAGTTTGCTCCGAATCATCGCGCGGCAAGGATGCCGCGGTTCCGTTTCGTATCTTAATTGGGAGATCGTGACTACGATGTCGCGTTATATCCTCGCCGCCTTCGCACTTACTCTGTTCTTGCCGTCGGCGCCCGCCGTCGCCGGAGCACTCGACTCGTATGCCTATGCAGCGCTGCCGGCGATGCTGGGTCAGGTCGAAACCGACGCGGCTCGCAAGCAGGTCGACGACTTGCTCGGCCGTGCCCGGCAATCCATGAACGAAGGCAATCTCGAAACCGCCGATTCGCTCATCGGTCGGGCCGAAGGATTGAACGTCGCTTACGGGCTCTTCCACACCGGCGACACGCCGAAGAAGGCTCGTCGCGATCTGGAGAAGGCTCGCGAGGCGCGCGGCGGCAAGCCTGCGTCGACCGATCCGTTCGCCGGCCGTACGCCGACGACGTTGGCCGCCGCCACGGCACCCGCCCAGGGCGCCATGCCGGCGAACGCGGCTCCGGCCGCGGCCGCTCCTACCAACGCCGCTCCCAACTTCAACGCGTTCCCGCCTTCGGCCGCCACGCCGACCATCATTCCGCTGCCCTCGACGGCTCCGTCGGACGTGCGGCTCATCGGTACCGAACCTGCCGCATTGCCGGCCGGTCCCGCCGTCGCCAACAACGATCCGGCCCGCAAGCAACAAACGCTGGAGTTCGTGCGCCAAGCCCGCGCCGCACTGGCCGCCGGCGACGTCGCTCGCGCCGACGCCCTGGCTCGTCAAGCCGATGCCATGGGCGTTCCCGACAAGGAATTCGGCCCGCAAGACGATCGTGCCTGGTTGGTGCTGATGGAAATTGAGAAGTCGCAACGTCGCGGCGGCGTGATGCCTGCCGCGGCTCAAGCTCCGGTTGCCGGTTCCTCCTTCCCTGCTTCGCAGGCCGTGTACGATCCGGCGCAAGACGCCACGCGCAACATGACGGTCGCCGCGCAGAACGTGCCGACCGTGGCCCCGTCCAACGGCGCTCCGGCCGCGCTCCCGATCGGAGCACCGGAAGGAGACGCCCTTAAGGCGCTCGATGCCGGGGAAGCCGCCTTGCGTCGTCGCGATATGAACGCGGCCCAAAACTTCTTCCGCCAGGCCCAAGCGCGAATCAGCGAACTGGACCCTGTCGCCCAACAACGTCTACAAGATCGCTTGTCGCTCGTCGGCACCGGCGAACCGATCGCTCCCGGCCGCGCCGACGGCGGCCTGCTCGACGAAGCGGCCCAAGCCCAAGCGCTGCAAGCTCGCCAAGTTTCGTCCGAAGTCGCACGGCTCGAACAACAGTCGCGGCAAATCCGAGAAAACGATCCGGCGCAGGCCCAGGCCGTGCTGCAACAAGCCCGCGTCGTAGTCGAGAAGTCGTCGCTCGACGCCGGCACCAAGGAACTCATGCTCCGTCGGCTCGATCGCGACCTCGGCGAACTCCAACAGTTCGTCGATGTGAATCGCCCGAAGATCGAACTCTCGCAACGCAATAAGGAAGTGCAGGCCACGCTCGATCGCGAACAGGCCGCCAAGCTCGACGGTCAAGATAAGCTGGCTCAACTGGTCGAAGAGTACAACACGTTGATCGACCAACAACGCTTCGCGGAAGCCGAAGTGCTCGCCAAGCGGGCCCAGGACATCGCTCCGAACGAAGCGATTACGGCCCAACTCGCCGTGCAGAGCAAGGCCCTCCGCCGCATGTACAACGCCGCGGACATTGCGAGCGGTAGGGAAGATGCGTTCGTCCGCATGGATCAAGCGATCAACAAGTCGTCGACCACGACGGACGAATCAATCACGTTCCCGAACAACTGGGCCGACCTCCGCGGACGCCGAGGTCCCGTGAACGGAGACTCCCGTCGCCGATCACCGAAGGAACTCGAAATCGAACAACGGCTGAAGACTCCCGTTTCGCTGAAGTTCGCCAACGCACCGATCTCGCAAGTGTTCGAAAAGCTCTCCGCCATGACCGGCGTGCCGATCTACGTCGACAATCGCGGCCTCGCGGCCGAAGGAATCGATAGCAGTACCCCCGTCTCGATCGACGTCTCCACGGAGATCTCTCTCCGTAGTGCGCTCAATCTCATCTTGGCCGAACACCACCTGACCTACGTCATCAAGAACGAAGTGCTCAAGATCACCAGCGACCGGATGCGGTCGGAAGAGGTGTACCCGGTAACGTACCAGGTCGGCGACTTGATCATCCCGATTCCGAACTTCGTGCCGACCGGCCGCATGGGCTTGGCCGGAGCTTTGGCCGATGCACAAGCAAGCCTATCGTACGGCGGCGCCACCTTGGCCTCGCACTCGCCGATTTCCGTCATCGCTCAGAACACCAATGCCAGCACCGATCCTTCGGTCCTCGGCCAAATGGTGCCGTTTGCCTCGGGCGGCGGCGGTCCGCCGGCGAGCGGGCAGCAACAAAGCATTCCGTTCGGTCCCGGCGGCGGCATGGGAGGCGGCGTCCAGCCCGACTTCGACAGCCTCATCGAACTGATGACCAGCACCATCGAACCGGAAACCTGGCGTGAAGCCGGCGGTACGCAAGGCGAAGTAAAATCGCACCGCTCGACCCTCTCGCTCGTCATCACGCAAACGCAAGCCGTGCACGAACAGATCGAAGATCTGCTCAACCAGCTCCGTCAGCTGCAAGACTTGCAAGTGACGATCGAAGTGCGCTTCATTCGCTTGAGCGACAACTTCTACGAACGAATCGGCGTCGACTTCGACATGGACATCAACAGCAACGCCGATCAGCCGTTCCAGATCTTCGGTCAGCCGGACCCGGCGTTCACGCCGACCTACTCGACCACCGGCACGCAAATAAACCCGGGCCGCGATTATCAAGATCGCAACCTCAAGTCCGGCGATTCGTTGACCGTCGGTATGAGCGCACCGGGCGTCTTCAGTTCCGATCTGGATATTCCCTTCACTCAAGACAGTTATGCCGTGGCCGCCGGTGCGTTGTCGGCGATCCCGTCGTTCTCCGCCACTTCTCCCGGCGGTGCGAACGTCGGCTTCGCGATCCTCAGCGACTTGGAAGCCTACTTCTTCATCACGGCCGTGCAAGACGACAACCGCAGCAACGTGTTGCAAGCTCCGAAGGTTACGATGTTCAACGGCCAACAGGCGTTCGTATCCGATACGGAACAACGTCCGTTCGTCATCAGCGTGATCCCCGTCGTCGGCGATTTCGCAGCGGCCCAACAGCCGGTGATCGTGGTGCTCAATGAAGGCACCTCGCTCAGCGTGCAAGCCGTCGTATCAAACGATCGTCGCTTCGTGCGACTGACGCTGGTACCGTTCTTCAGCCAGATCGGCGAAGTGAACACGTTCACCTTCGAAGGTTCGGAGAGCACGACCAACAACTCCAGCAGCACCGTGACCGGCCCCGGCCAAACGTCGGACGACACGGAGCAGCAAGTCACACGGAGCGGCACCACGGTGCAGCTGCCGACGTTCGCCTTCCAAACGGTAACGACGACGGTCAGCGTACCCGACGGCGGCACCGTGCTTTTGGGCGGCATCAAGCGTATGACCGAAGTTCGCCGGGAAAACGGCGTGCCGCTGCTCAGCAAGTTGCCGTACGTCAACCGTCTGTTTGAAAACGTGGCGATCGGCAAATCGTCGGAAAGCCTGATGATGATGGTGACGCCGCGTATCATCATCCAGTCGGAAGAAGAAGAAGCGATCGGTATCTCGCCGACGCCGTAAGGTTGGTTGAAAAACTCGTCGTCGCGACCACCACCATGGCCGCGGCGGCCTGAATGAAGTCCCTCCCCTGGGCCGTCGCGGTTGCTCTTGAAGCCGCGGCGGCCTTTTTGTTTTTTGCGCTTTGTCGGGCTACAATGCCGCATCGCACTTTCGACTCTCGCGGCATTCTTCTCGGACAATCTCGTGAAGCCTCACCTTTGGTTCGTACTGGGCGCCTGGTTGGCGGCGCTAGGAGTCGTCAACGGCGCCTTTGCGGCGCATGGCTTACGCGACCATCTGCCCGCGCGCTATATGAGCCTTTCTTTCGACGACCCTGATGTGGATTTGGGATCGTTATTGGAAGATCGCTACGACCAATACGACACCGGCGTGCGCTACCACATGTATCACGCCATCGGCCTAATGCTGCTCGGCCTCGTCGCCACGCGAAAGCCGTCGCGCTGGTGGAATATCGCCGGTTTCGGCATGTTCCTCGGCATAATCCTCTTCTCGGCCGTGCTCTACGCGCTGGTGCTGACCAACCGCACGATGCTTGGCGCGGTAGTTCCGATCGGCGGCGTATTTTCCATTATCGGCTGGGTCGCCATGGGCTGCGGCTGCCTCGGCGGATTCGATCGCCCGGCTGCGGAAACTCCCGTCGAAACTCCGGCCGCCTAACTTCGCTACGGCCTGGCGATGAAACGAGCGTGGGAGGCGAAACCACGAGCCATTGCTCTCGGCCGCGCCTCCCACATTTGCCCGCTTCACGCGTTCGCCCGGATTGCGTCACCCGGCTTTCTTCGCTTGTCGACGGCGGCTCGGCTTACGCCGGAGCCAACTCTTCGAGTTCCTCGGCGAGCCGCTTTCGCGCCGTGTGCAACCGACGCTTGATCGTGCCGATGGGCGAAGCAAACCGCTCGCTCATTTCGGCCAACGACTGCCCGTCGACGTAAAACGCCGTGAGCGTCGTCCGATCCAACGTCTTCAACCGCTTCAAGCCGGCACGCACCCGCTTCGCCCGTTCGTTTGCCATGGCGACCGCGCTGGGAGTCATCTGCTCGACGAAGTTGGCTTCCAACGCCTCGTTCTCGAGCGATTGCTCCTTCGGCCGGCGAACCGACCGATTGATCGCCAACCGGTGCAAGATCGACCGCAACCAGCCGCCGAAGCATTCCGGCGTCCGGAGCTGATGGATCTTCCGCAATGCTTGCACGAACACTTCTTGTACAAGCTCTTGCGCTTCCGCGTGGTCGCGTACCCGCTTCAAAGCGTTGTGGTAGACCGACTGCTGGTAGCGCTCGACGAGCGTACCGAAAGCGTCGCGGTCGCCGTCTTGTGCCGACAGCACGAGTTCGGCGACCGTCAACTCCTCGCCGGGAGTAAATTCCGTTTCATTTTCAAAGATGCAAGTAGCCATAATCGGGGTATCTCTCAAAAAGTCCGGCGAGAAAAATCGCCGAACGCAAGGTGCTGACAGGTAGACGCAAAACGACGTGCCGCCGTGACACCGACTTTGCGGGATCGCTCTCATGACGACGCACGTTGTGGCGTGCGCTCGCGAGAGCGGCCCCGGCCGTCGGCCGGCGTCCTTCAGGTTCTTCAGTGAGCGATCGCTGGGACGATGCTTAGCTGATTCTGAAGGACGGGTACGAGTCCGGGCGTACTACCCGTTCGTCGTACCGTACCGAGCCTGCCGTAGCTCGCAGGCTCGGGCCTGCGTAGGCTAGGGCGTAGGCCGGTTGCAGTGTGGGTTTCTTAAAACCCCAACTGCCGGCAAGCGCACCTGGTGCGCGGCGCAATGCGAGATGCAGATGACGCATGGAGTCCAGCCACATTCCGACGTTGCGCGAAACGACGGCGACGATCCCGCGGCAATTGCCGAGGACGGTGTCGATCGTGTTGCTAACGTTGGTAATGTTCCGCATGGGAAGCTCCAATGCGCCGAAGCGCCGATTGAGAGAGACCTAAAACATTTTGCACGGCCGACCTTGGCCGCGATCTTTCAACTCTGACATCCATTCCGGCCGAGGTCAACGGCTGCGAACCGCCAACCCAGGCCCGTCGCTGGTTATTGACGCCACATCGGGTAAATGGTTCGCGAAAAACGAGAAAAACTTTTCGGCCGGGTCGAACCCCGTTGTTCTACGCCAAAGTCGTTACCCGCAAATACAGCGTAAGTCGTATTATTATATAGACTTGCGCCGCGAACCACCCACGCTTCGATTGCTTGACGCCGCTGCCGGCGTCCGTCAGACTGCGACGTTTCCCGAGCCAAATTTCGGCTCCGAATCCAATTACAAGCCCCGACGCGCCGGCGAGGGGACTCGATAACGCCAATCCTGGAGCACCGCCGATGGTCCGCCGCTTCAAAGAAATTCTCGCCAAGAACGACCTTTGCCGCGTGTTCCAATGCGGACGGCTCGGTACGCCGCCGGTAATCGATCTCTACGCGCTGGCCGGCGGCTTCGACGGTTTCTGGTTCGACCAAGAACACTGCGGTCTCACGTACAAGGAAGTAGAAGTCGCAGCGCTCGCGGCCCGCGCCACCGGCCTCGACTGCATCGTTCGCATGCCGCCGACCGGTTACTCATTGGCGACGCAAAACCTCGAAGCAGGCTTTGGCGGCTTGATGGCCGCCCGCATTGAAAGCGCCGCGCATGCCGAAGAGTTCGTGCAGTGGGTCAAGTTCGCCCCGCGCGGCAGCCGCGGCATGAACACCTCGGGCTGGGACGCCAACTTCACGCACCTTTCGCAAATCGAGTTTGCCGAGAAGGCCAACCGCGAACATTTCGTCGCCATCCAAATCGAAACGCTCGGCGCGCTGAACGACATTGATGCCATCACCGGGAACGACGCCGTCGACCTCGTGTTCGTCGGCCCCGCCGATCTTTCGCAAGCGCTCGGCATCCAAGGCCAGCGCAACCACCAAAAAATCTGGGACGCCCTCGAAGCCGTTTCCGCAGCCAGTAAGAAGTACGGCAAGCATTGGGGCATCGTGCCGGTCGATCCGGCCTTCGCCCAGCGCTGCTACGACCTCGGCTGCCGCATGATCACGTTCGGCAACGACATCGTGGCTCTCAAAACCGGCATCGCCACGATCAAGCAAAACTACGGCAGCTTCTTCGGATAGCGTTCTTCTATAGACGAGTTGTAGGGAACGCCCTCTGTGGCGTTCCGTGCGTAGTCCGCTCGCTCGCGCGTCGGGGCTAGTTGGGGTTGGACGACCTCCGCCCGCGCCGCGGCCTCTTTGGCAACTTCCGATGGTCCCGATTTCAAGCCCGTACCGTTGATCGCCACGACGCGATACTCGTACTTCTTATCCGGCGCGATGTCCGCGTCGATAAACTTCATCTCGGCCAGCGGCGCCTCGGGCGTGTCGTGATACGAAAGCCCCTGGAACAACGGACGGCCGAACTTCCCCTTCGATTCCTTCGGCACTCGGCCGATCGGCAGGCCGTCGCGGTGAATCTCAAACGCCTGCAACCCGCTTTCGAAGTCGACTTCAGCCGACCACGTGAGCTCCATTTGCTCCTGCGCGTTCTTCACGACGGCGACGTCGCGAGGTGCGCTTGGCGGCGTCGTGTCGTCGACTTTTCCGTTCGCTACGTATTGTTCCCAAATCTTGGCAACCCGTTCCCCGGGAAGCCAAACCATCTGACCGCTGTCCCCCTCAAACTCCTTCGCCGGCGCAACCTTGGTCCCACCTAGCGAAGCGAGCCATGGCGAGGGCATCTCGAGGAGTCGATCACCGGGAAATGCCGGCAGCCGACTTTTCAGGCAAGCGTCGAAAAACGGGATCGCCAGATAACGCGAATCACCGCACTCGTGCGCCGTGTTCGGGTCGGGCGCGAAACCGATCAGCGCACCTTCCTTGCGATACGCTTTGAACATAGCCATTGAACCGTCCCATGCGTTCTTAAAGCGTTCGTGATCCTTCTCTTTCGCGCCGGGGTTGAGCATGATCGGCGTCAGTTCGATGCGATTGGATCGCTTCGGCTCGGGAATCTCTCCTTTCTCCCAGTAGCCGTAGGCGGTGCCGCTGCGTAGCCAGACGGCAACAACGCGATCGGTATGCAAACACTCCATGATGCTGGCCCAGAATGCGCCGCCCGAGTGTCCCCACAAACACCACGGCGCCTCGCGCAGCTCAGGATGCTCCGACTTCTTTGCCAAGTCGTCGAGCGCCTTGAGGAACGCTTGTCCGGAACCGTTGCGAGGGTCGCACCAAAGCCGACAGTTGGCCCCTTCCGGTTGTTGGTAGCTGGGGCCCAACAAAGCGCAGTCCCATTTGTCGGCCAAAGCTTGCCAATGCAAATCGTCGGCCGCGGTTTCCCCTCCCTTACAAGCGCCGGTTCCACAACCGTGTTGATGCACGATCACGCCCCGAAGTCGCTTGTCTTGCCCCGGCACCCAAAGTCGGTAGACCACTCCGAACTGCAGTTCCCCTTCCTTCGTCGACGGCGGGTAAGACACTTCGTAAATCGTGCCTGCGGCGCGAAGATCGGCGGCAGCTAGGAAGACGCACGCTAGGACTGTGATTGCGGAGAAGCGTCGAATCATGGCAGGGCCTCGAACGTAGAACGAGCGACTGTGAAATACCCGGCACGCAAGGCCGCAGTGATTGCGTTGATCATCGCCCGGAGCGGGAGCATAATGCAAGTCGCCTTGCCCCCGACTTTCCCGCCGCCACGCCACCAGAGCTCGATCATGCTATCTCGTACGACTTTCGCAGCGCTCGTATGGCTCGCAACCTTCATGCTTGGCGCAGATGCAGCACGATCCGCCGCTCCGGAAGCGAAGCCCGTCGCGCCGGTTGCCGAAGATCCTGTCGCGCCATGGCGTAAGAACGTGAAGATCAGTCCGATTTCCACGACGCCCGGCCGGCACACAATCCACAGCTACTATGTTTGCAACCCGGAAAGCCCGGACGGCAAGCATGTGTTGTTCTATGCATCGTCGGCGGCCAACGGGCACTCGGGCGATATTTGCATCGTGGAACGTGCGACGGGCAAAGAAACCGTCTTGGCGTCGGGCGTGTATACCGAAGACGCCCATCGCGCGGCATGCCAACAATGGATCTCCGGCGGCAAGCGCGTTGCGTTTCACGACGTCGTCGACGGCCGATGGCGGGTCGTCACGGTCGACGTGGCCACCGGCGCAAAAACGGTCGTCGCCGAGAATCGGCAGCTGGCCTTCGGCAATCCGCTTGGCGATGAGTTGCCGCTTTACGGTTGCCACTGGAATCCGGGAGACATGCCCGACCTGGAACTTCTCAACGTCGCCACGGGTAAATCGCGCATCACGGCGAGGGCTTCGCAAGTTACCGCCAAGTATGGCGATTGGGTGAAGAAGGAATTTGGCGGTAAGCCCATCTCGATTTTCTTTCCGGTCATCAGTCCCGATCAGAAACGGGCATTTCTCAAGATCGCAGCCGGCAACGGCGGTGATAACTTCATGTCGAAAAACGCGAGCCACCGTCAAGGATTGCTGGTCTACGATTTCGATCAGGCCCAATTCACGTACATGCGAACCAAGTGGGGACATCCGGCATGGCTCGCCGATTCGCAACGCATCGTTGAGATGGGAAACATTGTGATCGACTCTCGCGACGGCAAAACAGCTCGCATGCCGAACGTTCCCGTGCTCGACGGCATGCATCCCTCGACGAACCCGGCATCGACGCTCATGGTCACCGACGGCCTGATCACGAAGCTCGACGGCGCTTCCGGCGAATGGGGCATCCTGATCGCCGACTTGCGCGGCGAGAAGTATGCGCTGGTCGATCGCTTCCAAAACGGCCGCGGCGCCGCGAGTTGGCGTCGCAACCATCCACACCCGGCGTTCAGCGCCGACGGCAAACGGATTTACTACAACGTCTCCAAGGGCGAATTCACGCAACTGATGGTTGCGGAAGCCGGCGACTAGGAACCATCGGTCGCCAGCTGATTGGCCACTTCGATCAAATTGCCGTCGGGATCGCGGCAATAGAGCGAAAGCAATCGGCCGACGGCGCCCGTTCGCTCGACCGGTCCTTGCACGACAGCTACGCCGCATCTCTGCCAATGTTCTGCGACGTCCGCGATCGGCTCGTCAGTAAGAAAGCAAAGGTCGGCGGAACCCGGCGTCGCGACGGCCGCCTTCGGTTCGAACTCGCGCCCCGCCTCGTGCAGGTTGATTTTTTGGACGCCGAACTCGAGCGCCCATCGTCCGGCGCCAAACGTCACGCGGCGCATACCGAGCACATCGCAATAGAACGCGCATGTTGCTTCGAGGTTGCGAACCGTCAGCACGAGATGGTCGAGCGCTTTCACAGACATTGTCGACAAGTCTACTTGGGAGCGGTGAGCTTCAGCGTCACGGCGCCGGTGTTGTCGCCGATGCTCGCCCAATCGCTCTTGCAGCGCACATGAAGTTGCCCGTCGCTCGGAATCTTCAACGTGCCTGACGCGCCGACGTCGAATTCGTCGGAGAGTTGAAAGTCTTGAAAGATCACGCCGACCAGCTTTCCTTCCCCGGCATCATCGCCGGCCGCCGTGAGCGGCTTGGTCGATGCCTTATCGAGTTTCCAAGTTCCGGTACAAGCGACTTCGTACTCCTGACCGGCCTTTACCAGGAGTCCGGTCGGCTGATATCCGCGTGCCGCCTGCACCGGCACGGTGCGGCTGCTGCCGGCCGCCATCGCCGTGAACTTTCGCTTCCAGTCCCACGCACAGAGGTCGGTTCGGTAGCCGTTGCACAGGTGCGTGAGGAAGAAGAGATACTCGAACGAGATCTGATCCGCCATTGCACCGTAGGTTTGCTCAAAGCTCACCGGCTGCTTATTGAGAATGCCGAGCCCCAGCGGCCGGAAATGCGGCGCATAGTTCGGGTTCGTGGCGAGCAAATGGCAGAGAGCCCATCGCCAGGCGTAGTTCTCCCAAGAGTCTCCGGTTGTTTCCACGGAGTTGACGATCGCATTGAGCGACTTCGGTTCGCTGGAGCGGATGTGTTTCACGACATATTCGTGAACTTGCACGGCCAACTCCCCCTTCTTCCAATACTGACCCATCTCGGCCATGCCTTCGCTATACCACGTCGGACCGGTCGTGCCGAAGTTCTGCGCGCAGTAAGCGTGCACCGCTTCGTGCTGCGCCACGCCCCCTTCGGATGTCGCGTAGACGGTCGACTTTCCTTCGCTGCCGAGTACCAGCGACATCGTTACCCCTTCGCCGCGCGCGATCTTCTGCCGGCCGTAGTCATCGGGAATCGAACCGGAAGGCCAATTGTTCAAGTCCTTCGCCACGTAGCATTCGATAATCCCCTTCGGCGGCTTCTGCCAATAAGTGGCAATGATCCCGAGCATGTACTCGAGCTTTTCCAGCAACGCTTTCGATTCCGCGGCGGAGAGATCCGTGTGCAGCAAGAAATGTTGCGAGCGAAAGTCTTGTGGCGCGCCGGCCGCAGGCGCGGGCGTAGTCGACTTCGCCGCTTGCGCGAGGCAGGGAGTTGTAGAGCCCACGAGCACTAGCGAGGCGACGGCTGCAAATACGATCTTGACCGGCAACGAATATCGGGAATCGCGGCGTGACATCGACATACTCCGAATAACAATACGTGAGCGATAACGGGCAATATAACCCAAAACCTCGACGCGATCCCACCTAGGCCGCTACGATACGCGAGTGATTCCTTTCGAAGGCCTTTCCGAGGACGGTTTTCATGGTCGCCAAACGATTTCCCATCGCCGGAATTCTACTATTGGTCGCGGCGGGCGTCGGACTTGCGCAGGTGCCGACGGCTCTGCCGCCGCCCTCAACCGTACCCACCCCCATACCACAAGGTTTCACGACGCCGACCGGTCCCAACTTTGGAAACTCCGGCGGCGGCGACCCGCTCGCGCAAGGCGTGGTGTCGTACGGAGATTTTCTCACCAGCGAAAACTTGTTCGTCGCCCTCGGCGTGAAGCGCGATCGGATTTGGGCCAACAGCACCAAGCACGGGGCCTGGCAACGTCAGGTGCTTCCCAACGGCGCGCTCGGACCCATCGTGCCGATGTTGTCCCCCAACATTGTTTGCTTCCAGGCCGGCAAACAAATCTACGCCTTCAGCGCCTACACCGGCGGCTGGTCGTCGACGACGATCGAAGTCGCACTCCCCGTCGAGATGCAACTCGCGGAAGACGTGCTATGGTTTCGACAAGATTCGCGCATCTATACCTATTGCGCTAAGCCGGGAAATTGGTCGACCGTGGACATCGCTCGCGACTAAGCCCGACCAATAAGACCACGGCAACGAAAAAGGGGCGGCCGCTTCGTTGAGCAGCCGCCCCTTCGAATTGTCTTACGACTCGCTCGCCGCGTCTACTCGCGAATACGTTCGATGTACTCGCCGGTGCGGGTGTCGATCTTGATCATTTCGCCCATTTCGACGAACGCAGGCACGATGAACTCCGCGCCGGTTTCCATTTTCGCAGGCTTGGTCAGGTTCGTCGCCGTATTGCCGCGCACGGCCGGCTCGGCGTATTCGACCTTGAGAATCACATGGTTCGGCGGCGTCACGGTGATCGGATTTTCGTTGAACAACACGACCGAGCAAACCGTTCCTTCTTTGATGTACTTCCAAGCGTCGTCGACTTGGTCGGGCGAAAGTTCGTATTGCTCGTAGTTGTCGTTGTCCATGAAGACGAACTTGTCGCCCTGGCGGTACAAATACTGCGCTTGGATTTCGTTGACGTCGGCGCTCTCCAAGGAGTCGCCTCCCTTGTATGTGCGCGTCAACGTCGTGCCGCGCACCAGGTTCTTCATCTTGCACTCGTACAGGGCATTGCCTTTGCCGGGCTTGCGAAAGTTAAACTCGGTAATCAGATACGGCTCGCCGTCGATCTGAATCTTGAGGCCCTTCTTAAAATCGCTGGTGTTGTAGGATGCCACGGAAATCAATCCTCTACTCTGATGGACATAATGGGTGCGCTCCGGCCGTTTGCCGAAGTGCGATTAACGGACGACGACCGAAAACCGACCGAGGTCCGCTGGACGCAAGGCCGACCCTGTCGCCCCCGATTGCGATGCTTTAGACTGGGGGAATATGGCATTATTTACGAAACCGACCCCGGCTGTCAGCCCCAATTTGCCGCTTCTGCCCGACGCCGCGGAACTTCCCCCGTCGTCCTGGCGGCAGGCGCTCCGTACGGCAGTTCGCGATCCGGCGGAACTCTGTCGCCTACTGGAACTTCCGGCGACAATCGTCCCTGCGGCACGGCGGGCCGCGGAAAAGTTCGGGCTCTTCGCTCCACGGGGTTACATCGCCCGAATGCGGATCGGCGACCTAAACGACCCTCTACTGAGGCAGATCCTGCCGCTCGCCGACGAATTGCTCGACGTGCCGGGCTTTACCGAAGATCCGGTCGACGACGGCGCGGCACAACTCGAACCGGGCCTCCTGCAGAAGTACTGCACCCGCGTCTTGCTTGTGACCACTGGTGCTTGTGCGGTGCACTGTCGCTACTGCTTCCGTCGCCACTTTCCCTATTCCGAAGGTCCGAAATCACCGGACCAATGGCAACCGGCGATCGACGCCATCGCGGCGGATGCCACGATCGACGAAGTGATCCTCAGCGGCGGCGACCCTTGGACGATAGTTGACGAGATATTGGAACCGCTGGTGCGGCAACTCGAACAAATTCCCCATCTACGTAGGCTGCGGGTCCACACACGGCTGCCGATCATGGTGCCGGAGCGCGTGTGCGATTCGCTGCTTCGCTGGTTCTCCGCCGACGGCACCCGACTGACGCCGATCTGTGTCGTACATGCCAATCACGTCGCGGAACTCGGCGACGATGTAGCCGACGCTTGCAACCGGCTTCGGCGTGCGGGCGTCACGCTACTCAACCAAACAGTCTTACTGCGCGGCGTGAACGACACGGTCGAGGCGCTCGACGAACTCTCGCGCCGGTTGGTTGAGATCGGCGTGATTCCCTATTATTTGCATCAACTCGACCGCGTGGCGGGGGCGGCACACTTTGAAATACCGGAACACGAAGGCTTGCGACTGATCGCGGCGCTCCGCGAACAGCTTCCGGGCTATGCCGTCCCGCGATACGTAAGAGAAATTCCGGGCGAGAAATCAAAGTCGCCGTTGTATGATTAGGAAATACCCAAACACGTCCTGCTGAAGCGCCGCTTGCCGCCGCATTGAGGTTCACCATGAAAGTTTTCTTCGCCGTCGACGGTTCCCCAGGTTCACTTGCAGCCATTCAACAGGCCGGGCAGTTGCTCAATGCCGCGCGAGATGAAGCGGCGTTCTACTTCGCGCCGCCGGACGTCGTCGTGCGCCACGCCGCGTCGGGCGAAGAAATGCGTGTCCGTGCACGGCAAGCAATTGCCGACGTCGTGTTTGCCGAGGCCAAATCGCATTTGCCTCCGGATGTGGCGGGGAAGGCGACGACAATTCTTGCCGAGCACACTGCCGCCGAAGGCATTCGGATCGAAGCCGAGAAGTGGGGCGCGGAATTGATCGTCATCGGCGCCCGCGGCGCCGCTACAGCTTTAGAATCCATGTTCCTCGGCAGCGTTTCCAGCGCTGTGGCGCAAACGTCGAAGATTCCGGTACTCGTCGTACGCGCGAAGCCGCAGGCGGCCGGCGCGCACCCGTTTCGCGTGCTCTACGCTTTCGACGGTTCGTCCGGCAGCAGCGCCGCCCTGGCGACAGCCGCACAGCTTTCGTGGCCCGGCGGTACCGAGGTCGTCGCACTGACGGTCGTAGAAGCGCTGACGGCCGGCGAGATTCCCGACTGGCTCATGAAGAAGGCTCGTGACGCCGATTCCGAAGCCATGGCGTCGCAATGGGAACGCGAACACGAAGACGACAAACGGCAAGCTTGTGATCAACTCACCGAGTTCATGCAAAAACAAGCGCCGCCGTTTGCCGCGGCCGAAGTCGTGTGCGCCGCCGGGCATGCGGCCGAACAAATTATCAAGCTCGTGGCGGAACGCAACATCGACCTTGTGCTCTTGGGAAGCCACGGCAAAGGAATGATCCAGCGTTTGCTGGTCGGCAGCACCAGTTCCAAAGTGCTCAATCAAGCCGTCTGCTCAGTGCTGATCGCCCGTGGATCGGTCTAGAGCAGTATTATCCGCAACGAAACGCAGACGTGAGGTTCGCTGCTGATAAGCTGAATTTGCAGGGGCAATCGCAAATTGCAAGGAGACTGCGATGGGTATGCGATTTGGCTTGAGCTTTGGTTGCGCGCTTGCCTGCCTTTTCAATCTTGTCGACCGTGCAACGGCCCCTGCCTGTTGCGCCGTCGGCCCGGGCGGACTACCTGTACTGAACGCCGATCAAACCGTGGTCATCGTTTGGGATGCCGCAAAGAGAACCCAACATTTTATTCGCAAGGCGTCGTTTCATAGCGAAGCCGAAAACTTCGGGTTCCTCATTCCATCGCCAAGCACGCCTGAACTCGCGGAATCAGGAAACGCGGCATTTCCGTTTCTGGCCGACCTGACGAAGCCAGAAATTGAATATAAGAAGGCGCCGCGGCAAGACATGGGTTGCGGTTGCATCGAAGTTAAGAAATCAGCGACAGGTTCAGGATCTGGAGGCGTCAACGTCCTTCTTAAGAAAGAGGTAGCGGGGTTTCATGCGGTCGTGCTTGACGCCTCGACAACCAATGCCCTCGTCGCGTGGCTTCGCGAAAATGAGTATGCATTTTCACCTCAAGTAGAAGCCTGGGCCCGTCCCTACGTCGATAAGGGATGGAAAATCACGGCGTTAAAGGTCGCAAAGTCTGATGAGAAGCATTCGCAATCGGTAGTGAGTGCCGCCGCGCTGCGAATGAGTTTTGCAACGGAACAACCGCTCTTTCCGTATCGTGAGCCCGACTACGGCGATGTCGCTGCAAAACAAGATGCTTCGCGACTGTTACGTATTTTCTTCGCATCCGACAAACGCTACGACGGCAAACTTGGCGCCGAATCCGCATGGACCGGCCGTACGGTGTGGTCGAATGCGTTGGCGACAGGCGATCGCACGCAACTTTTAGAGACGCTTAACATCGCGGACGCAACCTTCCCAAGTCCTATGATCTTGACGGAGTTTGAGGATGACTGGGCCTACAGCGTTGCACCGAGCGATGTGTATTTTGCCCCTTCGCAAGATCAAACCACGCTCAAACGACCGCCGTATATTGTTTATACTGCGTCCGCCGCCGACTTGGTTCCGCATGATATTACAGCTTATGCGATTGTCGCGGTTATCGTCGTGCCGGTAGCGTGGGCGCGCCGACGGCGTGCGACACGTCACCAGTAAGCGACGTGTCCCCGTCACTTCCGAGCATGGCGTACCGCCTGCTCGAAGATATGGCGAACGGCGCGCCCGCTCACGGTGCGACTACGTAGCAATTCGGCGACGATTCGCTCCACGGAGGTCCACACGCCCGGCTGATCGAGCAAATACTCCGCTTTGTCCAGCAGCCGGCGTTCGGTCCGTTTGAGTTGCCGATCGCTCCCCGGTCGCATACCAAGCAGCTTGCGCACGGTGCGCATATCCTCCGAGCCGGCGTCCCAATCGTAGTCGCCGGTATGGCGCGCTTCGGCGCCGGGCCCGCCGAGCAAAATCAGAATCTCCGTTTCCACGGAATCCTTGAGCGGGCCGTGTACTCCTTTGCTCAACTTGCAGTGACCGAGCCGAATCTGATTCGGTTCAATGCTCACGCGCTCGACCGGGCGTTGCAGCGACAACGCTACGACGGCATGCCCCGCTTCGTGATAGGCGGTCGTCACGTCGCCGGGCGTCGGTTCGTGACGCGGTGCTTCATCGACGGTATTTTCTTCGGTCATCACCGCTATTCGTCCGTCGCCTGGGCTTTGTTGCGCTTTTTCTTCTTCTTTGCCCCGGCCGGCTTATCGTCGTCGCCGGCCTTCGACAGGTCTCGCTTCTTCGGCATCGGCGCTTTCACTTCGGTGCGCCAAGCGACAAGTCGGTCGTGCAACTCTTTTGTCTTCTCCGGCATGCTCGTCGCAAGGTTGGTCTTCTGCCCGACGTCGTCGCGAAGGTTGTAAAGCTCCAATCGATCGTCTTCAAAGAATTCCAATAACTTGAAATCGCCGACGCGTATCGCTCCGACCGGCGTGGTCCGCCATGAATCGGCGCCCGCTCCTAGATAGCCCGGGAAGTGCCAATAAATCGCTTCGCGCGGGAGCTTCCCTTCGCCGGCGCCGTGCAGGAGCGAAACATAGCTCACGCCGTCGAGCGGTTGCGTCGCGGACGGAGGAGAGGCTCCGGCAAGTTCCAATAATGTCGGATAGAGATCGACGCTGCAAATCGGTTCGTCACATGTCGTGCCTGCGGCCACTTTGCCCGGTCTGCGGAATAAGTAGGCGCACCGCACTCCCCCTTCGTAAAGCATTCCCTTGCCGCCGCGATACGGCGCGTTGTCGGTGATGCCGCCCGCTTTGGTGATCCCTTCCCGATCGTAGCCGCCTACCCCGCCGTTGTCGGACGAGAAAATCACGAGCGTATTTTCTGAGAGCTTCAGTTCATCAAGCTTGGCGATGATGCGGCCGACGCTTTCATCCACGCTGGCGATCATCGCCGCGTAGGTCGGATCATGATGTCCGCCGACGGCCGGCTTCCCGGCAAACTTTGCGATTAGTTCCTGCTTGGCCTGAAACGGCGAGTGGACGCCGAAATGCGGCACGTACAAGAAGAACGGCTCCTTCTGATGCCGGTCGATGAAGTCGACGGCGCGAGCGGTAAGAAAGTCGGCAAGGTACGTATCCTTCGGGACCTCTACTTTCGGCTTGGTGCCGAAACCAAAATGCTTCCCCATTGAGACGACTGCTTCGTCGAAACCCTGCTGCGAGGGATGATGGGCCTCATCGTCGCCGAGATGCCATTTGCCGAACATCCCGGTCTTATACCCCGCGGCATGGAGAGCTTCGGCGACGGTCACGATCTTCGTCGGCAGACTCGTGACGTTGTCGACCGGCACCAACGGGCGCTTGCTCGAATCGAATCGGTCGCTGCCGCCGACGGTATAGACGCCGGTCCGCGGTCCATACTGGCCGCTCATCAGTGCGGCGCGCGTCGGTTGACAATTCGGGCCGCAGGTATAGCCGTCGGTGAACTTCATCCCTTCGGCGGCGAGCCGATCGATATTCGGCGTCTTGTAGAAGCCCGAGCCGTAGCAAGCCGGATCGGTCGGCCCAAGGTCGTCGGCCAAAATGAAAACGATATTAGGTCGTCCCGCCGCTTCAGCCGCTTCGGCAACGTGAGCTTCGCCGGCACAGCAAAAGGCGATGCCGCTCAGGCATACGGCCCAGTGTCCGAGTTTCCACCTCGTCAGAAAGTTTCGGCCATGCATGATGCGATTCCCCAATAGAAGCCGACCGTGTCGGCGTTGATGCGCAAGCGGCAAACGCTCGCCTATTGTGGATGCGCTCGTTTCGCCGGTCAAATGACCAGTTCCTCATTCTTTGTGCGGTGCCGAGTGATAGTCGATCTCGACAATGACTTCGGCTCGTGAGAGGATGGTTTGCGTTACGCTCATATGCCGCCTTGCTCGAATAACGTTCCCCTTTCGAAGTTTTCGGAGCACGCCCGTGTCGACCGCCAAGAACGTCTTAGGGACCCCGCTGGAGCCCTGTTCGCATGACCCGCTCACCGGTTTCTACCGCAACGGCTGCTGCGATACGGGTCGAGAAGACGTCGGCTTGCACTTAGTGTGCATTAAGGCGACCGCCGACTTTTTAGAATTCTCGGCGCGGGCCGGCAACGACCTTTCCACGCCGGTGCCTGCGTTCGATTTTCCCGGATTGCAGCCTGGCGACCGTTGGTGCTTGTGCGTCGAGCGTTGGAAGGAGGCGTTCGAAGCAGGCATGGCGCCGCAAGTGTTGCTTCGCGCCACGCACATCTCGACGCTGGAGTTCGTCACGCTCGAAGAGCTGCAAGACTACGCCGACGACGGACTCGACTAACGGCGATTAAACGCCGAGCGGCTCTTCGGAACTCACGATCGGGCGGCGCGCCGTCGCGAGATCGTCGCCAAATCGAACCGCAAGGACGATCGGCGCTTCGGCGTCGGTCTTCGCCGCCGTGTGCCGAGCAAAGAGGGCCATCGCCGTCAGCAAGGCGAAATTCCCCAGCATTTCGCACCCTTCTTCAATCATCACGCCGGCGGAGTCTTTGGCGGTCAGCCAGCTCAGCTCGGCCAGCACCGCGATGGAATAGAAGCCTGCGACGAGCAGAAACATTCCGCAGGCCGACCAGCAGCGGCGCATTTCCCACAACAGGCGCAAGCCGGTCGTCGAGAGCACAAGAAAATACGCGAGCACCCACCAGAGCGTGCCGTCGTGCCAAATACGGGTGCCCGTGGCGTGCGACATCAATTCCTTGAACGCTTCGTGCAGGCTGGAGCACTCGTCAATGCTCATCATCGTCCAACAACAGGCCGCCCATAACCAAAGTCGGCGCACTTGATTCGTGCCGGAGCGTAGGATGTAGATGAATCCGCAAACACCGGCGGCTGCTACCAGTGTGAACGACGAAAAGAAAACGGCGAGACTCCCTTCGGAGTCGAGATCAAACGTCGCGACGCGACCGTCCGTCGTGTGCGGATTCAGGAGCGGCATCATCGCGTAGCACGCTTCAAGCAGGGCCACGATCAATACTCCGCCGAGAAATAGCCCGGCGTAAAACAAGCTTCCACGCGGCGGAAGGTCGACGAGTTGCGTACGTCCGTTCATAGAAAGGGCCGTGACGTTAGGCTAGAGAAAGTCGCAAGCAGGGCGGGCGGCGAATGATAGCGTCGACCGTCGATCGGCCCAAGACGGATTGACCCGTTTCGACCGACGTTGATAGCATTCGCGGCCCACCTTCTCGCGGTGCCCGTGAAACACGACGAATTGCGATGAAACTTCCCGCCATTTCCCGTCGACGCTTTCTGCAAGGCACGGCCCTTGGCGCCGCTGCCGTCGCTGCCGGAACCGGATATGCGCTCAAGCAAGACCGACTCCGACTGGGCCTCATCGGTTGCGGGGCGAGGGGAAGACAGCTGGCCGGCGTGATCGGCTACACACGCGCTCGCCCGCTTTACGGCGAAATCACGGCCGTGTGCGATGCCGACTCCGCACGCGCCGACGAACTGCGGGCCGGCTACTGCCGCAGCGCGACCATCTATCGCGACTTCCGCAAATTGCTCGAGCGCGACGACCTCGACGCCGTCATCATCGCGACGCCCGATCATTGGCATACGGCGATGATGCTCGAAGCGCTGCGCTGCGGGAAATCGGTGTATTGTGAAAAGCCGCTCTCGCTCACGGTTGCCGAAGGACGCATGCTAACGCAGGCCGCCGCGAAGTCACCGCATGTCGTACAGGTAGGCACACAACAACGAAGCGATTGGCGCTTTCAAGCCGCTTGCGATCTGGTGCGTAACGAACGTCTCGGCCGCATCCGACGTGTGAACGTATCACTTCCGATCGGTTCGCTCCCGATCACGAGCTTCGGCGGGCCGTTCCCCGCAGAGGCGCCTCCTGCGACGCTCGATTGGGACCTCTGGCTCGGCCAAGCGCCGGAAGCGCCTTTCACGAAACAACGCTTTGACCCGTTTCGCTGGTGGTTTGAGTACAGCGGCGGCTTCATGACCGACTGGGGCGCCCATCACTTGGATATCGTGCATTGGGCGCTCGGACCAAAGTGCATCGGCACGACCCGCATTGAACCGCACGCGGAGCTTCCGCGCATCGCCAACGGTTACAACACTCCGCGGCAGTTTTCCGTGGAGTTGACCTATCCCGACAATGTGCGAGTCCATGTCGAAACCAGCGCCACGGTGAACGGCATTCGCTTCGAAGGGGAGAACGGCTCACTTTTTGTCAGTCGCCACAAGATCGATGGCCCGGCCTACGATGCGTTGAACACCTCGCCGCTTTCTCCCAACGCCATTCGGTTGCGGAATTGCATTCGTCCCTGGGGAACGGCCAACTACGTCCACATGACGGAGTTCCTACATTGCGTTCGCTCGGGCGAGCGACCAATCTCCGACGTCGCGAGTCAGCATCAAGCTGCCGCAATATGCCATGTGACGAATATCGCTATGCGGCTCGGTCGCCCGCTCATCTGGGATGCGGCGGCGGAGCACTTCACGAACGATCCGGAAGCCGACACGATGCTCGCCCGACCGCAACGCTCAGGCTACGAGATTCGAGCCTAAACGTCTTTTGTACGACGCCTACTTTGCCGCCGTCGCTTGGCCGATTCGCAAATGCACGATCTCCGTGCAGGGGCCCGGCATTCCCTTCCGCGTTTCGCTCGGCCATGCCAGCGACACGACGATCGGATAAATTCCCGGCGTGAGCTTGTCGCATGTGATCGGCACCCGCACTACGCCCTCTTTTACGGGGAGTGTCTGCGGCACACCGAGATTGCACCGAAACGAAGCCCCCGCCAAATTCACACTTACCGGGAACTTGGCAAACGATGACGGCTCCACATGGATCGCAAGTTCCGCGTTCTGACCTTGAATCACGTTCAAATCGGACTTTTCGCTAGTAACCCGTGTCGCAAGATCGTCGGCCACGGCGGCTCTCATCTTCGGGCTCACGCGGCAAAACTGCCGATCGCCGGTCATGAGCGATGTGAGCGGCTGCGCAGTGCGCTCGATCGTCTTGCCACCGGATTCGAAACGGCCGACGACTTGAAAGTCGACGACGTCGCCGGGCTTCGCATCTTTCGCCGCGGTGACGGTCATCAGCACTCGCGGGCGAGCCGACGATCCGCCTTCCGCAATCACCGTGCTTCCCGTCCAACCGTCCGGCAGGCCTTCGACCTTAAGTTCGACGTTGGAAAAAGCGCCACGTCGATCGAGCGTCACGAGGAATCCGGCCGTCGTACCTGGTCCCCACACCGGCACGGCATCGGGCCACGCGTGGAGCAATACGTCGACTTGTCGACGCGTCACCTCGACGTGGTAAACGGCGCGCGGGCCGAACGTACCGGTCTGCTCCGTCACGCGTAGGAAGTAATCTCCGTCGGCGGGCACATCGACGTTCATCGCCGAATCGAACGTTTCAAAGTCGTGAATCATCTCGACGTCGGTCGGGGCCAGATCGTCGTTCGCCTGTAGCGAAGTTCCTCGGGCGTCGAAGAGCTCGAGTTGGGTATCGATCGCGGAACGCAAATAACGCTGAGCCTGCACTTCAACGCGCAACTTCTCTCCTTTGGTGAGCCGCAAGCGATACCAATCGACGTCGCCGGCCGCGTCGAACCTGCCGCTCATGCCCGATTGCACTTCCATCGGGCCGGCCGACTTGACATCGTTGTTCGGCTCCGCCTCTTGCCGCTCGGGCAGATCGGTAACCAGGACCGGCAAATCGTGCGCGCCTAGTGACTCGCTGGAAACGAACGTGGCGGGTATCGCGAAATCGGCGCCGATCGCAATTTTCTCTTTCGCATCGACCGGGACGTTCGGCCCCGAGATCGACAGTTCCGCCGACTTGCCGCGCTCGATCGCCACGGGATACAGGGCCGTCGGGTAGGGAACTTCGCCAAGCGTTAGTCGATACACGGCCGTGGAATAGCCTTGGTAGTTCACGAGTTTGACGACCGCCGTGTAGATGCCGTCGGCAGGAATCGTCGTTTCCACCAAGGGGTCCAAGCCGAGCACGTCGGCGGCGTCCCCAACGATACACCCTTCCGAATCGAGCACTTCCAACGCGGCGTCAATAAAGCTGCGCGGATTCAGCGATCGACTGTCGAAATCATGTGCGGCGACGGCGGCGATAAGCCGCTGGCCTTTGCGCGCCGGAAACTTAAAGCAATCGACGTCGAGCGGTTGCGAAATGCGGCCGTTGACGACCACGGGGAGGGAGACTTCTTGAGCGCGACGGGGCTCGTTATTCTTCTCCTTTTCCACGACCTCGGGCAAAGTGCCGACCAGGAAATAGCTGAAGTTCGTCAGCCCAGTGCGGCCGTTGCGCACGCGGAGCATGCGTCGCCCCGGCGCTGCGTCGGGAGCGATCGCTATTTTCGCAGTGACCGTGATGTCATCGACATTCTTCACATCGCTCACCGTAAGGCCTGGAGCGCCGTCGATGACGATGCCTCGGGCGTCTTTTAGGCCGTGCAGCGCGACCCCCTTCACTGATTTGTCTTGCGAGCGAAACTCGACATCGACCACCTGCCCCCGTTGTCCCCCTGCAGGATAGATGCTCGCGAGATAGCGCTCGTCATAGTCCGGCGGCGTCGGCTGAGCGGCCGCGTCCGAGGCGCACGCCACGAGCGTTAGTACGGCGAATAAGGCAATTGCCGAATGGGGATTCCGCGCCGCGCGCATTAGGCGATCACTCCCGCAATCGGGCTGCCGCCGTTGTTGATCGCAATCGGACGGCCGTCGAGCGCGTGATATTCCTTCGTGTCGTCGATGCCAAGAATGCGGAAAATGGTCGCCGCATAATCGAGCGTCGTGTTGATCTGTCCGACCGGTCGTTCGCACTTGGCGTCGGTACGTCCGACGATCGACCCCATCGCGGTTCCGGCGCCGCTCAAGCAAATGTTGTTCGCGCCCGGGTAATGGTCGCGCCCTGCGGCGCCGTTCACACGCGGCGTCCGGCCGAATTCTCCGGCGCAAATCACGAGCGTGTTGTCCAACATCCCGCGATCGCTCAAGTCGTCCAACAGCGCCGACCACGCACGATCGAGCCGCGGCAACAGCGGATCGCGCAGTTCGATGAAGTTTTTATCGTGGGTGTCGTAGCCGTTGAACTCTACGGTGACGAAGCGACAGCCGGACTCGACGAGTCGCCGCGCTAAGAGCGTCGATTGTCCTTCGCGATGCATGCCGTAGCGCTCGCGCAATTCCGGCTTTTCTTCCTCGATGCGGAAGGCACGCTTCGCCGCGGGGGACGTGATGAGATCGTAAGCTTGCTTATAGAACACGCTTCGATCGAAAGCCGCACCGGCGTTGGCATCGGCGTCCGCTTGCCGTTGCCAATCGTCGAGCCGATTGAGCATCGTGCGACGACGCATCGTTCGCTCGGCTCCGACTGCTTCCGGGATCGAAACGTCTTGCACCGCGAAGCCTTTCGCGCTCGGATCGGCCTTGACGCTGAGCGGGTTGTACGCCGAACCCATGTAGCCGGCGCCGCCGTACTTGATGCCGCCGGCGGCGAACTGGACGTTCGGCGGGAGACCGTTGCGCCATCCCTTTTCGCGGCCGACGATCGAGCCGAACATCGGGTACACCGTCGACCCGACGGGCTGTGCCGAGACGTCCGGAACCTGCGGATAGCCGGTGAGCATGAAATGACACGCTTCGGCATGTTGGCCGCCGCCGTGCGTGATCGTGCGCACCTGGCAAAGCTTATCGAGCCGCTGCGACATCAACGGGAGATGTTCACAAACCGTGACGCCCGGAATGTTCGTATCGATCGATTGGAAGTCGCCTCGGTATTCGATCGGCGCCTCGGGCTTCATATCGAACGTGTCGATATTGCTCATTCCGCCGTCGGTCCAGAGCAAGATGCAATTCATCTCGCTCGGCTTGGTACGTCCGGGCTTTCCGGCGGCCGCGGCCATCGCTTGAGCTTCGAGGAGCTTCGGCAATGTAAGTCCAAACAGCGAAAGACCGCCGACCTTGAGGAAGTCGCGACGGCGGAAACCTTCGCAATTTCTCGTCGTGTGAGAGAGGCTGAACATATGCTGGTCTCGTCGGTTGACGTGGCTACTTAGTTTACGATATCCACCCCTCACCCCTGGCCCCTCTCCCGCAAGGGGCGAGGGGAAGCGGCGATAAGGGGCAGTACTAATGGTTGAATTGGAACTCGGTGCAGTTAATTAACGTCCAGAGCAGATCTTGATAGCCTTCCTTCGGACTGGGCGCCGTGGCCACCAACTCTCGCACTGCGACGCGTTCGTCGTCGCGAGGCAAACGCGATAGGGTCGCTAGGTACAGTTCATCAATGATTGCATCCGGGGTCGTTTTGCCGGAAGTCAATCGATCGACGCGCCCACGCTCGCGCACGATCTTGTCGTGTAAGAATGTACCGTTCGCCAGGTGCAGTGCTTGTGATAGGTCGGGCATACCGCCGCGGGCGCATTCGCATCCGCTGTTGCGGGCCGGGCGGCCAAACAAGTCTAAGAAGTACGACTTCACGCTAGGGTCGGGCAGTGCGATGGCCCGCGTTCCCTCGGGAATGCCTTCGTAGATATCGGCGGCCCCCGTGGCCCGATTCACGGCATCGAGCAATGCCTCGGCCGGCAATCGCCGCGGCGCACGGTGCGTGTAAAACTGCGAATTCTCACGCTCGCCGGGCGTAACGCGCGAGGCCCGCTGATAGACGGACGAGTTACAGATCGTCCGCAGCATGTGTTTCACATCGTAGCCGTGCTCCGTGAAATCGCGCGCCAGGGCATCGAGCAACAGCGGAATCGACGGCGGATTCGTGGCCCGCACGTCGTCGATCGGTTCCACCAACCCGCGCCCCGTGAGATAGGCCCAATAGCGGTTGGCGAAGTTCCGCGCAAAGTACGGATTATCGCGGGCGGTCACGGCGTCGGCGAGCGATTGCCGAATGTCGGCCTGCCCTTCCAGATCGAGCTGCTTATCGAAGAACAGCGGCGGAGCGTCCATCTCCAGCTTGCGATTCTTCGGCTGCGTGCTCGTCACCTTCACGAGCCGCGCCCCGCCGTAGCGGCCGGCATCTTTGTTGTCTTTCATCTCCAGCTTGGTGAAGAAGGCGGCCAAACCGTAGTAGTCTTCTTGCCCCCACACTTCAAGCGGATGGTGATGACACTTCGTGCACTGCAGTCGAATGCCGAGAAATACTTGCGACGTCGTCTCGGCGAGTTCCTCAGGCTTCTGATCGATCATGTAGAAGGCGACGGGGCCCGACGTGTAGAGGTTTCCCTGGGCCGTCAGAAGCTCGCGGACAAGTACGTCGACGGGCCGATTCTCGCGCACCGCGCGACGAATCCAAGCCGAGAAACTTTCCAATCCTTTTTCGCCGACATAGCGACGATGCACGCGCAGCAAATCGCTCCACTTGAGCGACCAAAAGTCGACGTACTCGGGTCGTTCTAACAACGCGTCGACAAGCTTCGACCGCTTGTCTGATGCGTCGTCGTCGAGGAAGTCCCGCACTTCTTCGACGGTCGGCAGCGTGCCGATAAGGTCAAAGTAAGTGCGGCGGATAAACTCGGCATCGTCGCAGGTTTCGACCGGTTGCAAACCCAGCTTGCGCCATTCGCGCAAGACGATCTCGTCGATGTAGTTACGTGGTGCGAACTCCGCCAACTCGCGCGACGGCCCGTAGGGAATCGTTACGTCCACAGCGGCGACCTGGCCCATGTAGCGCACGGTCACCGGTACGCGACCTGAGCGAAGTGCGGATACCGTGCCCGAGCGTCCGACGTCGGCAAGTTGTTTGTCGCGCACATCGTAAAGCGCCCAAGGAGTGATCTCTTGGATAGATCCGTCGCTCCAGACCGCCTGCACTTGCAGCTTCGCGGCTTGGCCCGGCTCAAGCACGAGTTCGACCGGCGTTACATTCAGCTTCGTGACCACCGGTAGCGCCGTTGCAGGCTTCTCATAGCGCGCCAACTCGGCTTCCGGCGCTAGGAATCCTTCGGCGATAAAACGTTCGAGCACACGGTAGCATTCGCTCTCGCGCGTAATACGAATGCCGCCGCCGTGCGGCACCGCGCCAGTGGCCTTTTGCAAGATCAAGCTTTGTTCCGGGGCGGTGGCCGCAACGCGGCGGCCGCGTGAATGCTTGAAGAGGGCGTCGTAATCCTTGGCGGCGTCGTAACCGAGCAAGGAAAGCATCAAGCCGCCCCGCCCTTGCAGCGAGCCGTGGCAAGAACCCATATTGCAGCCGGCTTTGGTAAGCGCAGGCTGCACGTCGCGCAAGAAGCTCACCGCTTCATGGCCGTCGGCTCTCGGCGGCGACGGAAGCAACGGCAGCTTCGCCACATCGAGATCGTGCGACGAGGGGGTCAACGGCGCGTCGGTCATGTTTTCGACCGCGGAAGCCAACCCGCCGCCGAAGAGCAAAGCCAGGGCGGCTAAGGTAGCCCCACACATCGACTTTGCTGAGGCCCGCCCGGAGCGAGGCGAACGAATGTCTAAAGAATGCGATTCACCCATATGCGGCAAAACACCTACGGCAGGATGGTCGGGCGGCGAGGAGGCGGGCGGGGAAATCACATCGCTTGCATTGGGGACAAGCGGGCAATTTGGAAATCGGGCGGGGGCAGTACCGGCAGAAGGCGGGGAAGCGCGTGCTATATTGTCACGCGCAACGGTACTAACTTATTCGGTTCGTCGTATCCGATCAACCAAACCTATTCCAAGCGGTCACTGGCACGGGGCGGCCCAGCTTCGTCTGAATGCTCGGAACGGCCATAAAACAGCTGCATATCGCCATGCACCCTCCACTCTTCAGGGGGATTGTGACGGCAGGCTTGCCGGGAGCAAAATCATGAGAAGTTAGGGGGGCTCAAACCCCTGACCACTTCGCCCTCCGCAGGTTCCTGCCCCGCCTGCGGCGGGCTTTTCTTTTGCGCCGCGCTTTCACGACGTCACGTGAGTTGCACCTCCTTACGCGCCAATGTCGCCCCCTCGCGCTGCGGGCACCGGTTGCTAGAATGCCGTATTGTTAGAATCATCGTCGGCCTGCTGCGGAACAGACAGGCATACGTGGAAATCGCCGGAGCCCTGTGAGATGAGTTACGGACATCAGCGCCGCCCGATGCGCAAGAAGAAAGATTACACCCCCGTCGTGCTGGCGGTCGTCACGCTTCTGGCGCTCCCGGCGCTGGGATTTGCGGTCTACAAATTTGTGCTGACGAAACCCAAGGAGACGCCGGAGGTCGTTGAACTTCCTCCCGCGTATTCTGCACCGCGTCATTCCAACACGCCCACGCCTGCCGCAAGCACGATGACTTCGGTCCCTCAGGCGCAGGCCACGGGCGCGAAATCTACCACGACGACTATTCCCGCAGCCGCGAACAACGCCGATCCTTTCGCCATGGCGGAAATGGCAGGCATGGTCAATGCCGACATCGCCACGGCCCGCGTTTGCAAGAAGCTCAAGGAATCGATGGAGCTTCGCAAGACGCTGGTCGTGTGGCTCTTTGATCGCTCTCCTAGCGCCGACGGCCGGCGCGAAGAAGTGCTTCAACATCTGAAGACTTACTACCCGCTGCTTAAAAACCCGGGCGAAGCGCCTGCCGCCGATCCGACGAATGCGCGCTTGCTTTCCGTCGTCGGCGGATTTGCGTCCCGAGCACAATTCGTCACCGACGAACCGACGGCCGACACCGAAAAGTTTCTCAACGCGGTGAGCGAGGTCAAAAGCGGTACCGACGGTAACATTGAAAACACGTTTCAAGCGATCGACGCAGCCGTGAAAAAGTACGGCACTTACGCCGAGCCTCCGCAATTGCGCAACGTTGCGATCGTCGTCGTCACGGACGAAATCGGCGACGACCAAGCCGAGCGCGATCGCGTTACCGACCTCGTGCAAAAAGCGACGATTCCGGTATACGTGATCTGCTCCGCCGCGCCGTTCGGCACCACCGGTACCATGGCAGCCGGGACCGAAGGAAGCCAATTCGCGCAAGGTCCCGAATCGCACGACGTCGAGTGGATTTCGCTCGACGGCGGGTTCGGCCCGATGATGATGGGATCGCAAGAAACCAATCTAGGACCCTACGGCCTCACGGCGATCTGCCGCGAATCAGGAGGCGAGGTCTATCCGGTGACGACGCTCGGCGGCGGCATGCAGTTGGCTCCGCAATACGCGCCGCGCTATCTCTCGGAAAAAGACTACCAAGCGCTGCTCGCGAGCAACAAAGCACTCGCCGCGCTCGTCGCCGCTTCGAAGCTGCCGGCAGCCAAACAGATATCCGGCCCGGAAATGTCGTTTGAAGTGGATGAAGCAGGCAGTCCGAAAACGATCGACATCGACAAGGCACAGCGACCGCAAGCGTTGATCAAGCCGGGTATCGACGCGATCTACGATGTGCTCAAGGAAGGCGAAAAGGACCGCCCGAAGCTCACCGAGCCGCGTCATCAGGCCGCCTTCGATCTCGCCATGGGACGCATCATGGCCGCTAAAGTTCGCACCGAAGGCTACGTTGTGCTCCTGGCCGCGTTTAAATCCGGTCGCAAATCGACGAAGCCCGATACGCGCCTGTGGCGGCTCGAACAAGCCGACGGCATCGAGAAAAACAGCGTCCTCGACAACATGGCGAAAAAGTCTCGCGAGTATCTCGATCGAGTCATTAAAGAACATCCCGGTACTCCCTGGGCCTCGGCCGCGCAGCAAGAATTATCGGCTCCGATCGGTTGGAAGTGGATCGAGAGCTGAATCGCGACGACGCCTTCGTAGCCAGCAGCGAAACGCACGCCCGCGTTTTACTGATCCGGCACCACACCGTGAGTTTCATCATGCTCCGCTTTGTCTTGACGGCGACAATCGCATACTTGCCGTGTCTTGTCGTTCTGCTTGCTTGCTCCGTCACGCACGCCCAGGACCAATCGACCAAGGTCGAGCCCGTGACCATCGGGCCTTTCGCCGAAGGAATCATTTGGCCGATCAGCGGGAGCACGAAGCCCGACGCTCCCTACACCGGCACATTCGGCCCGCGGCAACTCTCCGTCGACGGGTTTCGTCACGACTTCAATCGCGGCATCGAAATCTCCTGCCAGGAAGGAACGCCCATTCATGCCGTGGCCGACGGTGAAGTGCGCGTCGCCGGGAAGCACGAGGCGTACCAAAAGCCGCTCGTGCAATTGCGCCATAAGAAGGCCGACTCGAAGGAGTATTACTACACCAACTACATGAACATGGGAGAGACGAGCCTGACGGTCGGCCAGATGGTGGCGAAGGGAGACGTCGTCGGGAAATCGGGACGCAGCCCGCGCGACTTTGAGATCTTCCGCTTTGAAGTTCGCGACGGCGGCAGTCCGCAGCGTTTCTGCATACATCCGCTCGGCATGCTTCCCTATGCCGACTCCGGTCCGCCGAACATCACGATCGACAGCGTCGCCGTGGTACGCGACCACACCACTATCGCCGTGACGACGACCGTGCCCGGCGATGAGATGGATTTGCTGCGCGTCGACGTCGTGATGCTCGACGACGGCAAACAAGTCGCCAAGCGTTCGTACGATTTAAACGAATGGAATCGAGCCTTCACCCCGGCAAAAGACGGCACGAAGATTCTCGATCAACAACTGGTCAATCACGTGAGCGCCGAGCCGGGGCGCTTCCAGCGCGGCCAGTCTAATTACGAACTCACGCTCGTGTTCGACGACTTCCCCGTCGTGAAGAACAAGGCCAAGCTGGTGATTCAAGCGACGGCGACCGATGCCCGCGGCAACGTCTCGAAGCCGGCGGAACGGAAGAACATTCGCTAAGCGCTTTCGAGCACGCGGCGCCTACGTGCCGAACGCCGTTAGAATCTGATCGAGCACGTCGGCATCGCTCGGGAGCGGCGAATCGACGACGGCGCGCAGGGGGATCGGCACTTCATCCATGCGGTACGCGGTACCTGCGCGGTGCATGCCGTAGATGGCCGTGGTGAATTGCACGTCGGCGGTAATATGGTCCGCGCCGGGGTAGTCTAGGGCGATCGTCGGAATGTGCGTGAGGCGTTCGCGTGCCTGCGGCGAAAGGACGTTGAGGCCGTCGCTGCCGACGAGCAGGCAGGCGTCGACTTCTCCCCGAATCAAACATTGCTCGGCCGAGTATTCGCCGGGGTTGTAGCGAGGATAACCGCGGGCCAAGTTCACGCTAAACGGGTAGCCGGTTTGCCAAGCCAGCACGCTGTCGGCCCCGGCCACGTCGCCGTAAATGCGCATTCGTCGGGCATAAAATCGGGTATGGGCGTTGAGATCGCGCGTCAGTTGCAGCAAGGCCTCGACGCCGGCGTGGCCGTTGCGACCGAGCGACAAGCCGCGACCAAAGAAAAATACGCCGGAGCGACACGACTTCATCTGCTCCGCGAGGGCAGCGAGCTTCGTCACCGGCACTCCCCCCACTTCCGCCACCCGAAGCGGCACGCCCAGTACCAGCGCTCGCAACGCCCAGAGCACTTCGAAATCGCTCGAAGGTCGAATGCGCACAAAATCGTCGGCAGCCTCCGTCGTGGCATTCTCTTGAATATCGAAAACGACCAACTTCCGTCCGGCTCGCCCTTCAGGCACAAATTGTCCGTGCGGCTCCAGCGAATATCGCTCCATGTGCCGCGGATGGCTGACGGCCGGATTCGCCCCCCAGTAGATCACGAGATCACATCGATTCCGAACTTCGCCGAGTGTGCAGGTCGATTCACCGACCGTTTGCAGCGCCACGATCGAGTTGCCGTGACAACTCGACGCCGTCGTGTCGATGATCGCACCGATTTTATCCGCCAGGCGTACCGCGGCCCGTTGCCCCGGCGTGCTGCTGCGCGAAAGCCCGTAGATCATGGGCTGCCGTGCTTCGCGCAGAATTTTCGCCGCAGCCGCAGCCGCAACATCCACGGCCGCCGGCTTCCCGGAGATAGTCGCCTGCACCATGGGCGCCGCAATATTGTGCTTCGCAAACCAGGCCGCATGCAGCGGGCAATGCGGCTCCATCGCGGTGATAAGTCCGGCGTCGACCGTTGCGCGCAGATCGTCGCAAACGCAACCGCAGACCGTGCAGGCAATATCTTCCACGACGTGGGCCATCCGTTTAGTTGCCGGCGATTAAGCCAGCAATTCCTTCAGTACGTGTTGCGGCTCCACGCCGGTCAGCCGAGCATCAAGGCCTTGAAACTTGTAGGTGAGTCGCTCGTGATCGATTCCCAAACAATGCAGAATCGTAGCGTTCAAATCGTTCACGTGGGTCGGCTTGTCGACGACGTTGTAACTGAAATCGTCGGTTTCGCCGAAGACTTGGCCTCCCCGGATGCCGCCGCCGGCGAGCCACATGCAAAAGTTCTTCGGATGGTGGTCGCGACCGTAGTTCGTTTTCGTGAGCGTTCCTTGCGAATAGACGGTCCGGCCGAACTCGCCCCCCCAGACCACGAGCGTTTCGTCGAGCAAGCCCTTCTGCTTCAGGTCGGTGAGCAGCGCGCCGATCGGCTGATCGGTATCTTGGCACTGCAACGGCAAGTCGCCCGTGAGGTTACCGTGTTGGTCCCAACCGCGATGCAGAATCTGCACGACCCGTACGCCGCGCTCGATGAGTCGCCGCGCCAAAAGCGCGCTCGAAGCAAATGTGCCGGGCTTGGTCACGTCCGGCCCGTACATCTCGAGCGTGGCGACCGTTTCCTTAGAAAGGTCGGTAAGCTCCGGCACGCTGGTCTGCATCCGGAACGCCATCTCGTATTGCTTGATCCGCGTATCAATCTCCGGATCACCGAAGCGGGCCTTACTCCGCTCGTTTAATTCGCCGAGCGCATCGAGCATCGCGCGACGATGCCGCGCGTCGACTCCCGGCGGATTTTGAATGTAGAGCACCGGATCGCCGACGCTGCGTAAGGCCACGCCCGTGTGCGCGGTGGGCAGAAATCCGCTGCTCCACATCCGCGTGAAGAGCGCCTGTGCCGCCGCTTTCGACTTCCAATTCGGCGTCAGCACGACGAACGCCGGCAAGTCGTTCGTTTCGGCCCCCAGGCCGTAAGAAAGCCAGGAGCCGAGGCTCGCAAAGCCGGGCACTTCGCGACCTGACATGACGAACGTGCACGCCGGGTCATGGTTGATGGCGTTCGTAAACACGGTCTTGACGACGGCCAAGTCATCGACGTGTTTCGCGGTATGCGGCAGCAGTTCGCTGACCCAAGTGCCGCACTTGCCGTGCTGGGCGAACTTATACATCGACGGTGCCACCGGCAGCCGCGCCTGGCCGCTCGTCATCGTCGTGATGCGCTGCCCTTTGCGAATGCTGTCGGGCAGGTCCTTATCAAACTGCTCGGCCAGCTTCGGTTTGTAATCCCACATGTCGAGCTGCGACGGCCCGCCGTTCATGTGCAGATAGATGATCGACTTCGCCTTGGGAGCGAAGTGCGGCAATCCTTTGAGCGCCGGCTGAATGCGCTCGGTCGGCATTGCCGCAGGCACACGGGCAACCGGCGCCGCGCCGCGCGCACTAGCCGCCAAGAGTCCGAGGGCCGCGCCCCCCAGACGTACGCCGGTCGTGCCGAAGAATTGGCGACGCGTTTGTTGCAGTAAGTATTCTGTGGCGGGATCCATAACTTCAGCTTTCAGATCGGAGACTACAGACTGGGGATCGGTGACCGAGGGCGATTTGCATGGCTGCGCGCATGCGTCCTTTTGCTCGCGTCTCTAGTCTCCGATCTCCCATCTCAGTTCCTATTGACCGTTTCATCGAGATTGAGAATCAAATTGGCCGTCATCGTCCACGCGGCGGTTTCGGCATCTGCGGCAATGTGCTTCGGCTTCGATTCACCAAAGGCAATTGCGGCGGTCGCGGCTTTCGGTTCGTCGGCGTAGAGTTGCCGTTGCTTTTCGAGCGCCGAACGCACGAGTTTCACTTCGTCAGCCTCCGGGGCGCGAGCAAGTACCGTGCGATAAAGGAACGCAATGCGGGTTTCGTCGCTCGTCCCGCCGTCGGCCAAGGCTCGTTCCGCTAGCGCCCGAGCCGCTTCGAAGTGCTGCACGTCGTTCATCAGTTGCAAGGCCTGCAACGGCGTATTGCTCCGCTCACGGCGAGCGCACATCTGTTCGCGGTTCGGCCCGTCGAAGTTCGACATGAACGGCGGCGGCGCCGTGCGTTTGAGAAATGCATAGATGCTCCGTCGATAAAGCGCGTCACCGTGATCTTGCAGGTAATAACGCGTGTTGCTGTCGGAGTAACCGACCGGCTCCCAGATATTTGGCGGCTGATACGTCTTCACGCCGGCGCCTCCCATCTGCAAGTCGAGCAGGCCGGCGACGTAGAGCACGTTGTCGCGAATTTGTTCCGCATCGAGTCGAAATCGCGGGCCGCGAGCATACAGGCGATTTTCCGGATCGCGAGTGTAAAGATCCGGCGTCACGGTCGCCTCCTGGCGAAACGTCGCCGAAGCAACGAGTTCGCGAACCAACCGCTTCGTGTCCCAACCGTTCTTCTGAAACTCGACGGCCAACGTATCCAGCAATTCCGGATGGCTCGGCGGCTCTCCTTGCGAACCGAAGTCGGCGCTCGTCTTCACCAAGCCGACGCCGAAAAACTGTTGCCAGAGTCGATTCACTTGAATCCGCGCCGTAACAGGTTGCTCCGGCGACACGAGCCAGCGAGCTAAGTCCAGCCGCTTTAAGCGATCTGCTGGGGACTTCCTCGCCAATGGCGGAAACACGGCCGGTACCGCGGGTTCTACCTTCTCGCCTGGCTGGTCGTATTGCCCGCGGAGCATCACGAACGCTTCGCGCGGCTGCTCAACGTCGGCAAACGTCATCGTACCGACGATCGCGTCATCCGCCGTAGCATGCTCCACACGAGCCGTCTCCCATGCGCCGCGCGCAGCTTGCACGGCTTTCGTCGGCCGGCGATATGCGTAGGCCATATAAAAGTCGCGCAGTTCGATCAGCTCGGCGTCAGAAGGTTCCGGCAACGGCTTCGATTCTTTGGCGTCTTCGGCTTTCGGTTTCGGCCGTCGTGGCGGCGGCTGCTGAAAGTACTTCTGAAATCGGGCCGGCAATTCCGGCGCGCCCTTGTCGACGATCTGACGCCACGCCGTGAACGACTCCAGCGGATCGGCCGCCGCGAGTTTCGCGTCGACCTTGCCGCGCATTACGAATTCGTCCCACCATGCGACGCCGCCCGACTCTTGGAGAGTCACCGTCTTCACATGGGCGCCGGGCTTCAGGCCGAGATCGGCGGCAGAGAGCGTGAGTTTCGTCCATTCTCCCGGCTTCGGCAGGCCCCCTCTACGCGATTCCGGCGTGAGGCCCGGAATGCCCCCTTCGACGTCTTCCGGTTCGCCCCACCAGGCGCGCTTCGAGTCGAGCAGAATCGAAAGCGCGGTCGGCGGGTTCTGCGGATCGGTGCGAACCCAAACTTCGAAGCTCCCGTCGTTCGGCACGAAGAGCGGCCGCAACTGACAAGTGATAATGTCTTGATGAAACCGGGCATTGGCCTGCTCCAGCACGCGACGCCCCGACTTCGCGCCGAACGCGGGATCCGCCGGCCAGCGGCTCGCGTTCCGCGACGTATTGCGCGCGGTTGCGCCCGGCGCGAACGCGTCGTCGAAGACAATATCATGCACTTCCAATACACTCGCCTCCACAGCGCTCGCCTTCGCTGCGGTCGGCTCCACGTCGGCCGGATCGACGTAGCTACTTCCCTTGGCCGACGCTTCCAACCATTTTGCGGTTTCGGCCTTTCGCTTCGCAGCGGCGTCGAGCGCTTGCTGCTGTGCCGAAGTCGGCAGCTTTAGAAACGGCGCGGTGTTGTTGATGTTGCCGTCCATCGCCGGATCGGCCGCGTCGTAGAAGAAGCTGTAGAACGAGTAGAACTCCTTCGTCGTCAGCGGATCGTACTTGTGATCGTGGCAAACCGCGCACCCGCCGGTCAGCCCCATCCAGGTCTGCATCGTCGTGCCGGCCCGATCGACGGCATAGCGGTAGAGAAACTCCGCCGCGATGGAACCTCCCTCGCTCGTCGTCACGTTGCACCGGTTGAAGCCGGTCGCCGTCCGTTGCTCCAGCGTCGCATTAGGCAGTTGATCGCCCGCCAGTTGCCAAATCGTAAACTGATCGAACGGCAAGTTGTCGTTCATCGCCTTTACGACCCAATCGCGATAGGCGTACATCTCCCGTTCGTTGTCGAGATGCAAGCCGTGCGTGTCTGCATAACGGGCCACATCGAGCCAATGCCGGGCCATCTCTTCGCCATAGCACGGCGAAGCCAGATAGCGATCGACCATCCGCTCGTACGCGTCGGCCGACTTATCCGCGAGGAATGCGTCGACCTCGGCAACCGTCGGCGGCAGGCCGGTCAGCGCAAACGCGACGCGACGAATGAGCGTCGGGCGATCCGCCTCGGGCCTCGGCTGCAAACCCTCGGCTTCCAAGCGGGCCAAGATAAACCGATCGACGGGCGTCCGGCACCACGCGGCATCACGCACCGCGGGCGGTGCCGCAGCTACGGGCCTCTCAAACGCCCAATGCTTTTGATACGCGGCCCCTTCGGCGATCCAGCGTTTCAGCAGCGCCTTCTCTTCCGGCTTGAGCACCTTGTGCGAAGCCGGCGGCGGCATCATCACGTCGGGATCGTCCGACACGATCCGCTGCCACACTTCGCTTGCCTCGGGCTTGCCCGGCACAATGGCAGGCCCGCTCTCGCGCGGGGCGAACGCTCCTTCGGAGGTGTCGAGCCGTAGTTCCGCTTCCCGTTTTTTTGCATCGAAGCCGTGGCAGGCGAAACAATTCTCGGAGAGGATCGGGCGAATGTCGCGATTGAACGAAAGCGGCCCCGGTCCCGCCGCTTGCGCGTTTGCCGACAATCCCGCCGTGCAGATCCAGGCAGCAACGACAAACGGCGTCATTCGCATTCGCAACTTCATGGAGCATCTCGGCTTGGGACGGTAAAACATTCTCACCACTCATGATTTTCGATTCGGGGGCGCTTGTCCATAGCGAGCAGCCCACGGAGAATGAGAACCACGGTTCGCATCGAGCGCACACGATATGACTTTTCCTTTCCGTGTGGATTCCACCGGTCAATGAGCGTCGCAGGACCTGAGCAAACGTTCGTCGAACAGATTCGCGGCGGCGACGCCGACGCGTGGCGTGATTTCATTGCGTCGTATGAAGGGCGTCTCGCGGCGTTCGTACGTTCGCGACTGGGAGACGGCGGGGCCGTCGACGACGTCGTTCAAGAGACGTTCGTCGGATTCCTGGTCAGCTTGCCGAACTACGATTCCGCCCGCGGGCTGGAGACGTATCTCTTCTCGATCTGTGCCCATAAGCTCACAGACCACTTGCGTAGGCAAGGACGCCGGCCGACGGTGCCGCTGATGCCAGGCGCCGACACCAACGCGAGCGCACATCCCGCCGACGCCGGGCCGATCGATTCGGCGCGGAGCGTCGGTAGCCTGGCGCGCAGCGGCGAGCGACGCGGATTGGAAGCCGAAGCGCTCGCGGTAATTTTGGCCGACGTCGTGGCCCGCTGGCGCGAGAAGGGGGAGCACCAGCGCATTGCGTGCTTGGAACTACTCTTCGTGCGCGGACGATCAAACAAAGAAGTCGCCGGGCAACTCGATATCAGCGAGCAGGCGGTGGCGAACTATAAGTTCGATTTTCTCACGCGGCTTCGCGACGGCCTGCGCAAGCAAAGCCTTTCGCCGGCCGTGTTTCCGGAATTGGCGTAGCGTTCAAACGTGCGAGTTCGCTGCGCCGATTCCCCCCGGCGGCTCGACGGGGGCTACGACGTGCAAGATCGCGCAATTACTTCGCGTCGTCTTCTTTCGTATCGTCAATCTTCTCGATTTTGCCGAAAAGATGACCGCCGTGATCTCCGCCACCGTCCCAGGTGCCGGCGTACTGCCCGCGATAGACGATGACGCGCGAAGTAAACTTCCCGAGTCCCGGAATCAGCATATCGGTAAGCGTGATGATCGGCGTATCGCCGGCCCACTTCACTTGCAGCGTCAACGGCAGCGTGAGGTCGTGGTCGCCGTATTGAATGCGAACGTTGAGCACCCATAGGTCGTCGTCGCCGGGAAGCTTCTTGGCACTTGTAATCGTGTACTTTTCTTCTTTGAGTCCCTTGGCTTGCTCCTGCCCTCGCAAGGTGAAGTAGCCGCGGAAGACACAGCCGGAGAGAGTCTCTTCGAAGCCCTTCTCGAGTTCGGCCTGCGAGAGTGCGCCTCCCTTGGCCGGTTCGGCGGCGCGGGCGGTCGAGCAAAGCGATGCCGCGACGAATGCGGCGGCGAAGCAACACTGTACAAAGCGTGTCATGGGTATGCGTCCTATGTCGCGACTGCCGAGGAATTCAGATGCCTGCAAGGTACCGCACGGCCTGCGCGATTTCCAGCAGGCGGTCCTCCGACTCTTCTCGTTCGACCGAAACAAAGCCGCGAAAGCCTTGGGTTTCGAGCAGGCCGAGCAGCGCCGGCCAGTCAATAGCGCCACGGCCAAACTGCACTTCGAGCCCTCGCTTGCGGCCGATATCGCGCACGGCATCGCGCGCATGCACGTGGCGGATGCTGTCGTTCAAAGCCTCGGCCGCTTCCATCGCCGAAAAGCCGTTGATGAGCAGATTTCCCGGATCGAGCGTCGCAAAGAGCGACCCCTTGGGAAGGGCGTCGATGAGGCGTCGCAAATCGGCGCCGGTTTCGCTGCAGGTTTCCGCCGCCAGCCAAGCACCGGCATGTTGCGAGTGGAGCCCGAGATCGCGCAGCACCTCGATCAGCATTTGCCCTTCGGGCGAATTCAAATCGGCGGGAACTTGGCCGACCTGGTTAACGACCAAATCGGAACCAAGCTGCCGCGCCATGCGCATGGCCGACTTCGTCGCTTCCACGCGACGATCAAGATCTTCGACGACGCCGTAACCGCGGCGCGTTTGAAACTCGACGGCCGCGACCGTGAGTTCGTGATCTTCCAGCAACTTGCGCACTTCGCGAATCGCGGTTGCCGTGAGATCGGCGGGACGCAGCTGCCCGCGTGCGTCAAACTCCACCGCTTGCGCCCCCATTTCGCGCGCCTTGGCAATCGCCTTCGGCAGGGGGAGCGGTAGACATTTCAATTGCACGGCTACTCGCAACGCAGGCACGGCAACTCCTCGAAAAATGCAAGAACAAAACCAACTCGGCGCGACGGCAATGCCGGCAACGAAGCCGCGGACTCACCGCGGCAAAGTCTAGCGATTGTAGCGACTATCCGATTTGCCTTCCGGATTACGTCGACTTTAGGTCGATACCGAGCTACAGCGCCCCGAGGAAATCGCCGCAATGTCGTTACTGCTAAGTCTTCTGATTGTAGCCGCCGCCGGCGATGCGCCTATTGAGAGCCGCTACGCGGGAGCCGTACCGATCTATCGGTGCGACTTCGAAGAAAGCTCCGACGACGACTTCGACGGCTGGCCTCAGAATTGGCAACGGCGTCGAGGGCCCGGCTATCCGCACTTTCTCGACTTGAAAATTGCCCGCGACGCTTCGCCGCAAGGGGACTTCTGTTTTCGCTTCACGCTCAACGGCGGCGCCGCGGCGGCGAGCAGTCCGCCTCAGCCGTATGAGTCGGGCAGCGAATACATCGCCGAAGCGTTCGTCAAAACCACCGATCTCACGCACGACGAAGCCTACGTCGCGCTGCGCTTTCTCGACGACAAGAAGCAGCCGATCCAAACGGAAATCGGCCCGCGTTTCCGCGGCAATCGCGATTGGGCCAAGGTGCGCATCGGCCCGGCATTTTGCGATGATCCGGCGGTGCGGTTCGTCGACGTCGAAATTCACGTCGGTCCGGCGGCAGGCGCCGAGGCCGATCTGCGCGGCGCCGCGCGATTCGACGACGTTTGGATCGGCAAGCTCCCGCGAAAGAACGTTCAAGGAGGGCGGCCGTTTAACGTCTTCCCGCTCGGCGAACCGGTCGAGTTGACGCTCACGCTCACCGGCCTCAACGAGCCGACCGTTCGCGCGCGACTACAATTGTATGATCGCGAGGGCAAGCAGTGCACGGACGAAGAGCAATCGTCATTCTTCGATCCGCGCCGCCCGAACGATCCCCGATCGTTTACCTGGAAGCCCAACTTGCGCGAGCCGGGCTACTATCAAGGGGTCGTCAGCGTTTTCGGCAAGCAAGGCTTGATCCAAGAAGACGCGACGTCGCTCGTCATCACGGCGCCGCTCGCCGCACTGCGCGATCCCGAAGCCAACGCCGGCTCCGAGTTCGGCTGGAGCATTCTGCACCCGGAGTATGTTCCGCACGGCGAACACCTGCATCAGCTACTCCACGATACCGGCGTGCGGCGTCTGAAGTATCCGGTATGGTTCAACGCCAAAGATGCAGGCGCGGGTACGAAGCTGAAGAAGTTTATCGAACGCCTCAACGTGCAAGGCATCGGCGTCATAGGAACTCTTTCGCCGCAGACCGTCGCTTCCGAATCCGGCGTGACGGCCGAGGACGTCTCCGCGGCGCAAGTATTTCGCCAAGATCGCGACCAATGGCTTCCCGGGATCGAGCCCATCTTGCTCGACTTGGCCTTCAAGGTCCGCGGCTGGCAACTAGGTGATGATCGCGATCTCGGTTTCGAATCGCTCCCGGGCGCGGTCGAACGCATTCGCGTCGTCAAAGAGGAATTCGATCGGATCGAACAGGACGCGGTGCTCGGCGTGGCTTGGTCTTGGTCGACGGAGCCGCCGCAGGCCGAACGTCCGGCCTGGCGTTACTTGGCGATGACCGCGTCGCCGGAACTTACCGCCGATGAAATGGAGCGCTGCCTGGAAACGACCCAAACGCCCGGCGTGCAGCGCTGGCTGAGTATGTCGGCGCTGCCGCGCAACGACTATTCGTCGGAAGACCGCACGGCGGACCTCATCCAACGCGTGATGGCGGCGAAAACGGCTCCCAATACATCGCTGTTCTTCATCGAACCCTTCCATACCGATACCGGACTCCTCGGACGCAACGGCGAGCCGGGCGAGCTCTACCTCCCTTGGCGAACGATCACCGCCGTGCTCGAAGGGGCTCAAGCGGCCGGTTCGTTGCGGTTGCCGGGCAACAGCGACAATCGGCTCTTTCTGCGCGAGCGCGACGCCGTACTCATCATCAGCAACCCGACGCCCGACACCGAGACCGCAGAACTCGACGGCGTAAAATTCTTCGATCTGTGGGGGCGATCGATCGCCCCCCACGTCGTCGACGGCAAACGGGTGGTAAACGTCGGTCCGGTGCCGATCATCGGCGTCGGCCTCGATCGCGACACGTTCATTTGGGACCGCGGCTGCAAAATCGAGCGACCGCAGTTGCGCGAAGTGTTCGGCGAGCCGCTCCCGTGCACGCTCACCATCACCAACACCTTCAAGCAACCGGTCCAGGGTAAGATCACTATCGGCGGGCCCGACGGCTGGCAGATTCGCCCACGCAGCTTCGACATTTCGCTCGCTGAAGGGGAAAAGCACAACCTGACGTTCGACATTGTCCTGCCGCTGTCGGCGGAGACCGGGTTTCATCTGCTCCGCATCGACAACGACTTAAACGGCGAACGTCGTCGGCAGTTCCAACTTTACCGGCAAGTGCAGATCGGCAATAACGAAGTTGTCCTGGAAGTCGAAACGCGCATCATCGGCAACGATCTCGAAGTAGAACAGCGGCTCATCAACAACTCGCAGCGCAATGTGAGCTTCCGCTGCTATTTGTACGCCCCCAACCAACGCCGCATGCGCGCTCAAATCGTGGAATTGCCGCCGGGAATCGATGTGCGAAACTATCGCATTCCCGACGGCGCGAGCCTCGCCGGGAAGACGCTTTGGCTCCGGGCCGAAGAACAAGAAGGAGAGCGCGTGCTGAGCCGTCGCTTCACGGTGGGAGAAAAGCAATGACGGAAACCATGACGACCGTCGCCGACGTCGGCGCGTTCATGGAAGCGTTGGCCCCCAAATCGCTGGCCGCCGATTGGGACAATGTCGGCCTACTCATCGGCGACGGCGCACGCCCCGCGGCGCGCATTATGACCTGCCTCTCGCTCACGCGCGACGTCGTCGAAGAAGCCGTCACGGAGCGGGCCGATCTCGTCGTCGTCCATCATCCATTGCCGTTTCGTCCGCTGAAGGCCGTTACGACGGGCTCGTTCGACGGGGGGCGTGTTTGGCGATTGGCGTCGGCCGGCATTTCCGTATACAGCCCGCACACCGGCTTCGATTCCGCGGCGCGCGGAATCAATCAGCGATTGGCGGAGCTTCTGAACCTGAGCGACATCGCTCCGCTAACGGCCATCGCAGCTGCAAACGATCCGCAAATCGGCGTCGGCCGGCGGGGAGTGCTTCGCGCAGGCTTGACGCTCGACGCATTTGCCAAGCACGCGAAGGCCGTTCTGCGCGCGACGGATGTGGCCGTCGTCGGCCCGGCAGATCGGCAGGTGCGCAGCGTGGCAATTTGCTGCGGCAGCGGCGGCGACTTGCTGCGGCAGGCCGTCGCCGTCGGAGCCGATTGCTTTCTCACCGGCGAAGCCAACTTCCACACGGCGCTGGAAGCCGAAGCGGCGGGTATTGCGCTGGTGCTTGTCGGCCACTACGCAAGCGAGCGATTTGCTTTGGAGATCTTAGCGGACGACCTTCAGCAGGCGTTTCCCAAAACCAAGGTTTGGGCCGCCTGCGACGAGGCCGATCCGCTGCGACGCGTGGTGTAGGGTGGCTGGGGCAGGACTTAGCGATGCCCCGGAGTTTATGCCTTCCAAACCCTGGGGCATGCTGCCCCAGCCACCCGACCTGCAGCGCGCGAAGCTTTTCGAGCTCGGCAACTCTGGACCGTCGCCGAGCTCGCGGTAAGTCCTGCGTCGTCTTTGCACGATGCAGGCCCGATTAGGAAAATGGGACTGAGGACCGATGGCAGAGGGGTCCGGGCCAAAATTCGACCCCCAGTCCCAAATTGTCTGGTGCGGCGAAAGTTCCGACGTCGCGTCGATCGTTTCGCCGCAGATGGTTAATGCAGCAACCGTGCCGGCAGGTCGCGGTCCGTCGTCGGCCGAAGCGTAAGCCGGGATGCATGTGCACTTTACGCGCACACGATTTCACAATGTTCGGCGCGCCGAAGGCTGACAACCGTCGTCAACTCAACTACAGTAGGCCTCGAATTGAGTGCGCCGCACATTTCGTCCCAACCTTCGAGGAAGCAATCGCGTGATTGAGTACCGCCCTGCTCTGGGGATCGTTCTGAGCCTTGCGTTGCCGGGCTTTGTGCTGACGAGCGGCTGTGACAAATCGGCCCCCGTAGCGCCCGCCGGTTCCGCGCAGGCAACGGCGACCGCGGCGACACCGGCAGCGAAGGTCGTGCCGATTCGCAATGTCGAAGAGCTTCATGCGGCACTGAAGAGCGCCAATCCGAACTACAACGGCAAGGCGCAGGCGCAGTTCGAAAACGATCTTTTGTTAGCGATCGATCTGAGAGCGACGGGCGTCACCGACCTCAGCCCTCTTACCGGTCAACCACTGCGGGCTTTTTACGCCGAAGAAAACCCGCTCACCGACTTACGACCCCTCCGAGGGATGAAGCTCACGGCGATTTCGCTCAACGACACGCCGGTGGCCGACCTCGGACCGTTGCACGGGATGCCGCTCAGCGAAGTGCGGCTGTCGAACACGCAGGTGCGCGACATCGGTCCGCTGCAACGGGCTCCGCTGCACGAACTCTGGCTCAATAACGCCCCGATCGACGATATCGAATCGCTGGCCGGCTCGCCGCTCATCTCGCTGACGATCGAAGGAACGAAAGTGCGGAGCATCGCCGTCGTGCGACGGCTCTTGAAACTGGAGCGGTTGAACATGGCGGGCTGCGACGTAACCGATCTGACGCCGATCGCCGGCCTGCCGCTGACGCGACTCGTCTTCACGCCGGGCAAGATCACCACGGGCATCGAAGCGGCGCGAACTTTGCCTCGCTGCCAAGAGATCGGCCCGTCGATGGAACAAAAAGGCCTGCCGGCGCAATTCTGGCCGGCTTACGACGCCGGCGTGTTTCGGTAGACTCCGTGGCAGGCTGACCGCATTCACGGCGTTTAGGTACGCCACTCGACTACGGGTTAATCGGCGCCGCGTTCCACACTTTCACATCGTCGAACCAGCCGTCTTTGCCGGCGACGCCGAGTTCGATCTTCGACTTCGTGGCGTGGGCGATGCCGGAAGATTTCAGATAGGCGGCGGGCGCGCCGTCGATGGTCACGCGCATTTCTTCGCCGACGGTTTCGACAACCAACACATACCACCGACCTGCCTCCAGCTTGGCCGGATACGTCACCTGCCGACCGACGAGGAGCTTTGCGACTTCGGCCTTCTTCGTCGGGTCGTTGCGCATTTCGCGAATATCGTTACGCATGTTGCCGTCGCGTTCGTCAATGATCGTCACGCCGTTGAGACGGACCTGCGCGCGGCAAAGGTGTCCGTAATGGGCGCCGGTATATTTGCGATCGTCAAACTCGACGTCGATCATCGTCGCGCCGTCGAACTTGATGCGACATTCGACGACGCAGTCTTTGGTCGGAATCTCCAAGCCGTGCACGGCGGCATGGGCCCTGATTTCCGGCTTACCGTCGGCGGCGGGGATGGTCACGTCGCGCGTTTGCGATCCTTTGAGCGCCCCGTTTTCGAAGGCGAACGTCGGCACGACCCGATGCCACTCCTTCGCAGGCGTCGCCGCTTGGAAGTCGTCGGAGAAGAGAAGCTCGGCCTTCTTGGCGATCGACTCGGCGGGCACCGCGGGCAGCTTAGCCACGGCGGCCTTGGGCTTAACCGGTTCCGCGGCAGGCAACTCGGCAAATGTAGCCAAGCACAAGGCGACGACGAGGGCAAAGTTGATCTTCATGTTCCCATTTCTCAATTCGAACTAGATAAACCAAAAGCAGACGATGGCAACCAATGTAGGCGCGAGCGCTCCGACAAAGAGCCGGAGCGGACTGATTCCGCCGTTTTCAAACGCCTTGGCCGTTTGCAGAATGCCTACCCCGGCAGGATTCGGAGCATTGGCGATGACGGTGAGACCGCCTCCCGCGACTGCGCCGGCGACAAGTGCATACTTTAAATCGGGAGAGATTCCCTCGACAAGCGATCCGAGATAAGTCAGCGCGGCATTATCCGTAATGGCGGTGAGCGAAATTGCGCCAAAGAATAACGATGCGCCGCCAAGGCTCCCAATGAGCGGCCGGAGCCAGTATTCCTGAAGGCTGCCGAGCGTAACCAATCCGGCGAGGAAAAAGCCGACAAGGAGCCCTTCGCGTAACTTTAAGTTGTCCTGATACTCCCGCGTGGCCGTCGTCAGTCCGAGAAAGAGCATCAGAACGCCGAAAAAGACGTCGGGATGGTGGGCGAAAGCGACGACGGCGGCGAGAAACAAGAGGTGCAGAATCGTGAGCCAGATCGGCACGCTACCGCTGCGAGTTTCGACAGGCTCCAACGCCGTTAAGTCGCGGCGAAAAACAAAGGCGATCATCAGCGTGGAAACGACCGTGCTAATCACCGCTCGCCAACCGAAATGTTTGAGCATAAACGGCGTATCCCAGCCCCACGTGTTGGCGACCATTAACACCGGAGGCGCGGCAAAATGCGTGAGGGTTCCGCCGATCGACACGTTCACGAACAGCAGACCGAGCGTCGCATAGGCAAACCGCCGACTGATACCGTGATCGAAATACCGGCGTTTCAGTAAAATCGCCAGCAAGGTCATCGCCGCCGGTTCCGTGATGATCGAACCGAGCAACGGTCCGACCGATAATGCCGTCAGGTAAAAAGCCGGTCCCTTTCGCATGGGCAAGGCTCTCGCCAAAGTTTCCAGAAACTTTTCCGCCAGACTTACCACGGGTCGCGTCGCCGCCACGACCATCACGACGAGCACGAACTTCGCCTCGGTGAAGTTCAGCCCTTCGATATAACGTACTGCGGCGCCGACGGACCGTTCGATGACGGCAATGCCGACGAACAGCACCGACGCCCACAGACCGAATACGACCTCGGTCTCCGCGAGAAAGTGAAGTGCGTTCTCGGGGATCGAACCTTTCGGATATCGGTGCGCCCAACGGGCAAAGTACGGCACTGCGAAGGTATGCACTACCGCCAGCGCGAAGAGCGTTGTGGCGAGAATCTGAATCGCGGTCGGCTGCATGACTCTCGCTCCGAAGTGAGTGCGTACCGATTCGTGTCTCGCGTGATCAACTTTCTCATGTGGAGGCGAGAGGAATCGCGCATTGCCGGGGAAATCGAGCGGTTATCCGCCCCGAGGCGTCGAGGGAACTGCAGTCGATGATTGGTCCGGCCGCCGCACTCGGGGTATGATAAGGGGAACAGCGACCGCGAAACAGGCTTATCATGTCGCAAAACTACCGCGTCAATACGACATCGGAACACGAGCTTTATCTCAAGCTCTTCATCACCAACGGCGGTGGTTGGTGACGCGCCGACCGAGAGCTTCGACTCTCGGTCGCCTCTAGCGGACACGAACGTGCGCTAGTCCTTCTGCTGAGCCTCTCTCCCTGTTTCGTCGCCGACGCTTCTCGTCGGCTGCGCCGCCGTTTCCACTTTGGAGCTTATTCATGAGTGCCCCTTCCGAACTTGCCGGCTTTGCGCGAATGTTTTGGTTACTGATCGGTCCGGCCATTCTGATACTTCTCGGAATTAGCATCGCTCACCGCGGGGCCGGCTGGTTCTTGCCGCACGACATTGCGTACCTCACGATTTTGGCATTGATCTTGTTGGCGCGCTGGTACGAGTTTCGCGAAAACCCGGTAACGTCGACCGGCGAAGTTGCAACGCCGGACGACTTACGCAAGTTTCTCCTCGGGGCTGTTCTTCTCGGCCTAGGGTTGTTGTGCGTACTCAAGCTGATGGGGGCTTTCTGGAAGTAACGGAAGCTGGAACAACGACTCAACGTGGTCGTCGACCAGGGTTTCGTTCGAAAGACGCGAGTCTCAGGCGACCAAACCATCTCGTATCTCGCAGATGTCTTGGTCATAATCATGGAGCGGCTTTGGCAACTCGGCGAAGTCGCCCGATTATTGTCCGTCCGCTGCGCAATACTCACTGATAGGAATTTCGACTCGATGCCACGCAACGTTCTCATCGCCGCGGCTTGGATGCTTTTCTACTCCGTGCAGTGCGGCATCGCCGCCGACTCTTCGGATTGGCGATCCTGGCGAGGCCCGCTCGGGAGCGGCAGCGTCGAGCAGGGCAACTTCCCCGTGAAGTTCGGGGCTGAAAAGTATCTCTGGCGCGCCGATCTACCAGGCCGCGGATGCTCGACGCCGATCCTGCTTCACGACACGATCTATCTCACGTCCCCCGCCGACGGCAAGGACGCACTCCTGAGCTTCGGCGTCGACGGTAAGGAGAAATGGCGAACCGTGTTCGACTCCGAGAATCCCGGCAAGCATCGCAACGGCTCAGGCAGCAATGCCTCGCCGATCACCGACGGCGAAGCGGTGTTCGTGTTTTTCAAGAGCGGCGCGCTGGCGGCCGTTGAGCTCGACGGCAAGATCCGCTGGAAGACGAATCTTGTCGAGCGGTTCGGGCCCGACACTTTGTTCTGGGACCACGGCACGTCGCCGGTGCTCACCGAAAAATATGTGGTGATGGCGCGCATGCATCAAGGGGAATCGTGGCTCGCGGCCTTCGACAAGCGGACGGGCGAGATCGCTTGGAAAATCGCGCGCAACTATACTGTGCCGACGGAATGCGATCATGGCTATTCCACGCCGGTCGTGATGCAACATCAAGGCAAGGAATCGATCCTCATTTGGGGCGCCGAGCATCTGACCATTCACAACGCTTCCGACGGGCAGATGACTTGGTCGTGCGGCAACTTCAATCCCGACGGCAATAAGCTCTGGCCCGCCATCGCGACGCCGGTGATCGTCGGCGATATGGCCGTTATCGCGTACGGCCGCAACGATCGGGGAATTCCGCGGCTCTACGGCATCCGGCTCACGGGCACCGGCGACGTCACCGCGACCAACCACATTTGGAAGCGCGACGACCTCGGCACGTTTGTTCCCACGCCCGCCGTCTACAAAGGGCGAGTGATTCTGGTTCGCGACCGCGGCGAAGTCGCAAGCATCGATCCCGCGACCGGCAAGACCGTTTGGGAAGGAGCCTTCCCGAAGCATCGCACGAACTTCTACTCTTCGCCGCTGATCGCCGGTGACAAGCTCTTCGCGCCGCGGGAAGACGGCGCCGTGTTCGTCGCGAGCATCGCCGGAGACAAATTCGAAGTTCTTGCGGAGAACGACATGGGAGAGTCCGTCATCGGTTCTCCCATTCCCGTCGCCGGCCGGCTGCTGATCCGAGGTGAAAAGCATCTCTTTTGCATCGCGGCGGAGTAACACTCGCCCTAGCCACGTACACCCTACGCGGAGGCGGAATCCATGAACGGCCATTTCGTGCGGATCGCGAGTCTCGTCGTCTGCCTCGGGGGCGTCGCTTCGGCCAGCGCGAGCGCCGCCGAACCGTCGAAGGTAAACGTGGTGATGATCGTGCTCGACGATCAAAACTCGTTTGCCTTAAAACGCGACTTGGCCAAGGAACCGGCTTCTCCCAATCTCGCGAAGTTGGCGCAGCGCGGGCTGACCTTTGCCCACGCCCAATGCGCCGCACCGGTTTGCAATCCTTCACGCTCGGCGATCTTCTCCGGCCTGCGCCCCTCGACCAGCGGCGTTTACGACAACGATCAAGGTCGGCTGTCGCCCGGAAACGCCCTGGAGCGCGCCACGTCGCTCCCCGGCTACTTCCACGACCGCGGCTACCTCACCGCCGGCGCCGGAAAGCTGTTTGCCGCATCGTTCGGGTCGACCGTCGGCAAAGAAGTGTGGGACGTCACGGAAGGCGCCGCGACGCGACGCAACGGACATGGGCCGAGGCCGCCGAAGGAAAGCCTACCGCTGAACGGCGTCGGCAAGCACGATTGGGGCGCATTCCCCGAAAGCAAAGAAGATACGGAAGATTGGCAGCTCGCCGGTTGGGCGGCGGAGTTTCTCGCGAAGTCGCACGACAAGCCGTTCTTCTTGGCCTGCGGTATCGTCAAGCCGCACACTCCTTGGTACGTGCCGCAGGAATACTTCGATCTATTCTCCGCGGACGAAATTAAAATCACCGACCTAGCGGCGGATGAAAGCGCGGGCTTACCGAAAGCGGCTCGCGAGAAGCGACATCGCGGCGATGATGAACTAATCAAACGGCGCAAGGAACTGATCGCAGCGTATCTCGCCGCTTCACGCTACGCCGACGATTGTGTCGGCCGCATCTTAAACGCGCTCGAGGCAAGCCCGCATCGCGACAACACCGTGGTCGTCGTTTGCGGCGACCATGGGTATCACTTCGGCGAAAAGAATCATTGGTCGAAAGGAACGCTCTGGGAAGAGTCGGCCCAAACTCCGCTGGTCGTGGCGGGCCCGGGCGTCGTCTCCGGGAAGCTTTGCACGCATCCCGTCAGCCTCGTCGACATCTATCCGACATTGCTCGAACTCGCCCACCTGCCGCCGAACCCAAACGTGGACGGCGTGAGCATCGCTCCGCTTTGCCGTGATCCGTCGGTCGCTTGGGAGCGCCCCGCTCTCACGACGGCAGGCTACCAGAACCATGCGCTCCGCAACGATCGCTGGCGATACATTCGCTACGCCGACGGTTCGGAAGAGCTCTACGACCACGACCAAGACCCGCTCGAGCGGACCAATTTGGCGGACCGGCCTGAGTCGGTCGCGGTGATTGCCGAATTGCGCCAATGGCTGCCGACCGAAGACGCGATCCGAGCGAAGCCTCTCTCCAAAGGAGACGATTAAAGAGTTCGCGAGCCTGCGCCACCCCCGGGAGACGCGGCGGCCATAAACACTTGGTGCGAGCCTAAAGCACCGTCGCCGTCACCGTCGTCGGGCTTGCGCTGAAGATAGGTGCCGTCGCTTTGCATCTCCCAGGCTTGTCGCCGGTCGTTCAGCATGGTCGTCAGCAGTTTCCACAGCCGACGGCGGTGCGCTTCGTTCTCAATGGGGACGACGGCCTCGACGCGGCCCGAAAGGTTGCGATGCATCCAATCGGCCGAACCAATGAAGAACTTCCCCTCTTCCGGCTCGGCCGCGCCGTTGCGGAAGTAGAACACGCGCGAGTGTTCTAAAAACCGGCCGATCACGGAGGTGACCTTAATCGTTTCCGTGCTTCCCGCGATGCCGGGATTCAGCACGCAAAGCCCGCGCACGATCAGCTCAATCTCCAGCCCGGCGCGCGAGGCTTCGATGAGTGCCTCGCAGATCTCGCGGTCTTCCAACTGATTCATCTTAGCGATGATCTTGGCGGGCCGGCCGGCGACGTGATGCGCCGTCTCTTCGCGAATCATCGTGAGGAAGCGATCGCGCATGTTCATCGGCGCGATCAATAGCTTGGCGTAGTTGCGCTTCAGCGAGAGCCCGGTGAGATAATGAAACAAGTGAACGACGTCGTCGGTCACCATCGGATCGCACGTGAACAATCCGAGATCGGTATAATGCCGCGCGGTTTTCACATGGTAGTTGCCGGTGCCGACGTGCGCGTAGCAGCGGAGCCCGTCTTCCTCCTCGCGCACGACGAGCGCCGTCTTGCAATGCGTTTTCAAGCCGACCATGCCGTAGACCACATGAACGCCGGCCTTCTCGAGCATCTGCGCGAGGTCGAGGTTTTGGCGCTCGTCGAAACTGGCGGTCACTTCCACCAGGCAAGCGACTTCCTTGCCTGCTTCGGCGGCCGCGATGAGGGCGTCGAGAAACGGGGTGTCGGCCCCGACGCGGTAGACCGTCATCTTGAGCGCCACGACTTTCGGATCGGCCGCCGCGCGGCGAATGAAGTTCTCGACCGTCATCTCGAAGCTTTCGTACGGATGATGCACGAGCAGATCGCCGGAACGAATGACGGAAAACAAGTCGGTCTCGCGCCCTTCCACTGCCGGCGGAACGACGGGATGCCACGGCTTTTCGCGCAATTCTGCGATCGGCAATCCGGCGATCGCGAACAGGTCGGTGTAGTCGAGCTCGGCCGGCATTTCGAAGGCGTCGCTTTCCGTGAGTTCCAATTTGGAAAGCAACAACGACAACATCTCCGCGCTTCCGCCGCCGGCATATTCGAGGCGGACGACGCGCTCAAAGCGTCGCTGGCGGATTTCTTCCTCGACGTATTCGGCGACGCTCTCGTAGGCTTCGTCATCTTCGAGATCGACGCCCACGCCGCGCGTAATACGAAACGACATCACGTCGGCGAGAATCATCCCGGGGAACAGCGCCCCCAGGTGCTGCCGAATCAAATCGACGAGGCGCAAAAAGCGACGCTCGCCCGGCGCTCCGCTCGGATCGTTCGGCAAGAGGATCAACTGCGGAAGCGTCGAGGGAACCTTGATCCGCGCGAAGGAGCGCGATTCCGTTTCGGGATTTCGCAGCATCACTCCGAGCGACGTCGACAGATTGGAGATAATCGGAAACGGATGGCCGGGGTCGACCGAGAGGGGCGTCAGAATCGGAAAGACTTTGCTGCGAAAGAACTCGCGCGCAAAAACGGCTTGCTCTTCGGAGAGTTCGTCGACGCCGACAATTTGAATGCCGTGCTTGGCCAGCTCGGGCAGCAACACCTTCGTCCAGAGTTCGGCCTGCTGCGCGAGCAACTTCAGCATGCTGGCGCGCAGTTCCAGAAATCGCGTCGCGGCGCCGGCGTCGCCGATTTGCGTAGCCGCTTTTTGTTTCAATGCGCCGACGCGCTTCATGGTGAACTCGTCGAGATTATTTCCCGCGATGGCGAGAAACTTGACGCGTTCTAAAAGCGGATTGCGCTCGTCGATCGCTTCATGAAGCACGCGACGATTGAATTCCAACCAAGCCAAATCGCGGTCTCGATAGACGCCGCCGGCGACGGGCGAAGCGAGTTCGGAATTCATAGCGAAGCGGCAACCGGAAGGATGGAGTGAGAGGGCTCAAGGATGATGCACATCAAGCGAAAAGTCTGCCCCGCATGCATAAATCTTGCAAACCCTTAACTTGCAAACAGGGCCGTTACACGGCGCTAACGCATCTCTAACAACTACGCGCGAAGAACCGTCGGACGACTGTGAGAATCTCGTAAATCGACGTGTCGCTCATGGCGGATACGACGGGCCTTGTTCAGAATACGTCGCTCCTCATTACTCATTTTGTTCGACATCGCGGAGTTACTATGAGCCTGCGTCGCGCCTTCATTTTCGGCTTGCTCGCAACGTGCAGCTTGGTCGTCGCGTGTTCAAAATCGGATCCGTCCGGCGCCAAAGTGGAGAGTGCAAAATTGGCCGGTTCGGGAGCCAGCTTTCCCGATCCGCTTTATCAACGCTGGTTCGCGGATTACTGCAAAGCCCATCCGGGCGCCGCGATTGATTATCAGGCGGTGGGAAGCGGCGGCGGTATCAATGCTTTGATCGAGAAGACGGTCGACTTCGCCGCCAGCGACGCGGCGATGACGGAAGATGAAGTGAAGAAGGTTGACGGCGGCGTGGTCATGCTGCCGATGACCGCCGGCAGTATCGTGCTGGCTTACAACGTGCCGGGCGCCCCGGAAGGCCTGAAGCTGTCGCGAGAAGCCTATGTCGGCATCTTCCTCGGCAAGATTACGAAGTGGAACGATCCGGCCATCGCCAAGTCGAATGCCGGAGTGTCGCTGCCCGATCTTACGATCACACCGGTTTATCGCGCCGATAGCAGCGGAACGACGTTCGTCTTCACGCAACACTTGTCGGCCGTGAGCGCCGATTGGAAAAACGGCCCGGGAACGGGCAAATCGGTGAATTGGAAGGTCGGCGTCGGCGGCAAGAAGAACGACGGCGTCGCCGCTCAAGTGAAGAGCACGCCGGGCGCAATCGGTTATGTCGAGTACGGCTTCTTGAAGTCGTCCGGTTTGATGGGGGCTGCCTTGGAAAACAAGGATGGCGCGTTCGTGGTCGCCAACACCAAATCGGCACAAGTCGCGCTGGCCTCGGCTCCGATGCCGGACAATCTCCTCGCGTGGGTGCCGGACCCGTCGGGCAAGGAATCGTACCCGATCGTCACGTACACCTGGTTGCTGGCCTACAAGACGTACAAGGATGCCGCGAAGGCCAAGACGTTGAAGGACGTAATTCGCTACGGTTTGGGGGACGGCCAAAAGGTGAGCGAAGAGCTCGGCTACATTCCGCTGCCGACCGACGTCACGACCAAGATTCTCGCGAAGGTCGACGACATCAAGCCGTAGTGCGCGGCGCGGCAGTTTCCCGAATCGCGACCATCCAGCGAGCCGACTTTGTATGTCAAGTCAGTTGTTCGAATCCGGTCCGGCCGAGCCGAATCGGATCATTAGGCCGCCGCAAGGATTCGATCGCTTCGTCGATCGTTTCTTCCGCGGCTCGACCGTGGCGTTCGCCTGGCTGACGATTCTGCTGGTCGTTTTCATTATCTATGAAATCGGCAAAGTTGCCGCTCCGGCGATTCAAGAACACGGAACGAGTCTCATCACGTCGACGACGTGGGATCTAAACCGCGGGGAGTTCGGCATCCTGCCGGAGATTTGGGGAACGCTCTACAGCAGCATTCTCGGAATTCTCATCGGCTCGGTGTTCGGCGTGGCCATTGCCATCTTCCTGAGTCAGGATTTCCTCCCGCCGAAGTTGGAACTGATCGCCAAGAACATCATTGAACTGCTCGCGGCCATTCCCAGCGTGGTGTACGGTTTGTGGGGAATCTTCGTCGTCATTCCGATGATTCGGCCGGCCGCGAATTGGCTGCACGAAAACTTCGGGGCGATTCCGCTGTTTAGCACGCCCCTCAGCGGGCCCGGCATGCTGCCGGCTTCGCTCGTGTTGGCGATTATGATTCTTCCCACGGTGTCGGCGATCTCGCGCGACGCATTGGTTTCGGTGCCGCATAAGTTGAAGGAAGCGGCCGTCGGACTCGGTGCGACCCGCTGGGAAGCGATTCTCGGCGTCATCGTGCCGACGGCGTCGACCGGCATCTTCGGCTCGATCGTGCTCGGCTTCGGTCGCGCACTCGGCGAGACGATGGCGCTGGCCATGCTGGTCGGCAACGCCAATCGCTTGAGCGTCTCGTTGTTCTCGCCGGGAAACACGTTGGCGGCACTCTTGGCGAATCACTTCCCGGAGGCCGGCGCGGAAGAACGCCAAGTGTTGATGTATGCGGCGCTCGTGCTGCTGCTCATCACGCTGATGGTGAATTGCTTGGGCGCGGCGATCTTGAATAAGACGGCTTCCCGGCTGTCGGGAGTTTCGAAATGACCGCCGAAATCTCCCATCGAGACCTCTTCGAAGGGGTGGACCTGCCGGATCTCGAGCGGTCGATCTACACGCCTCGGGCCTTCTTCAGCGCGAGTATGAGCTTCGTCACCGGCTCGCTGACGCTCATCGCCATGTTGCCGCTGGTTTCCGTGTTGGCGATGCTCATTTATCGCGGCGGCAAACGCTTGAGCTGGGAATTGTTCACGCAATCGCCGCCCGCTCCGGGCGTGGCCGGCGGCGGCTTCGGCAATGCCATCCTCGGCACGCTGGTGATGGTCGGCATCGCGGCGTTGATCGCCATTCCGTTCGGCGTCTTGGCCGCCGTGTTTCTCGCGGAAATCTCGCCGAATTCGCGCACCTCGTCCGCCGTGCGCTTCTGCGCCAAGCTGCTGACCGGCTTCCCGTCGATCTTGGCGGGCGTCTTCGCCTACGGCGCCGTGGTGTTGGTCACCGGCACGTTTTCCGCTCCCGCGGGCGGCATCGCGCTGGCCATCCTCATGCTGCCGACGATCATTCTCACGTCCGAAGAAGCCATCCGCATGGTGCCGAGCCGCATGCGCGAAGCGGCCATCGGCATCGGCTGCACCACCACGCAGCTCACTTGCCGCGTGCTGCTCCCCTCGGCTATGCCGGGCATCCTAACGGGCGTCATGCTCGCCGTGGCCCGCGCCGCAGGCGAAACGGCGCCGCTCATCTTCACCGCCTTGTTCAGCCGCTATTGGTTGTTTGAAGACGGCTCTCTCGATCTCATGCAGCGGACCGCCTCGCTCGCCGTGTTGATTTACAACTTCTCCGGCAGCCCTGCCGAGAATCAGGTCGAGTTGGCTTGGTCCGCGTCGCTCGTGCTGGTGATGATCGTGCTCGTTCTCAACCTGATCGGCCAAGCATTCTCACGTCGAAGTGTCAAATGACAGGAACGCCAACCATGGTCACCGCCGCGCCGCAACATAAGAACGGCGAAACGTCGGATATCGTCATCGATTGCAAAATCGACAGGCTCCACTACGGAAAGTTTTTCGCCGTCCGTGATGCGCACATTCCGATCCGCAAGAAGACCATCACCGCCTTCATCGGCCCTTCCGGGTGCGGCAAAAGCACCGCTCTCCGCTGCATCAACCGCATGAACGATTTGGTGCGCGGTTTCAGCTTCGAAGGATATGTCCACTACCGCGGCAAGGACATCTACCACCCCGGCGTCGATCCGGTCGCCGTGCGTCGCTACATCGGCATGGTGTTCCAGCAGCCGAATCCGTTTGCAATGAGCATTTACAATAACGTCGCCTTCGGTTTGCGAATCAATCGCTTCAAAGGAAGCGTGGCGGAAAAGGTCGAGCAATCGCTCCGCGGCGCGGCCCTGTGGGACGAAGTGAAAGACAAGCTGCGAGCCAGCGGCCTTTCGCTCTCCGGCGGCCAGCAACAGCGGCTCTGCATCGCCCGCGCCATCGCCACCGATCCCGAAGTCCTGCTGATGGACGAACCGTGCTCGGCCCTCGATCCGATCGCCACGCGCCGCATTGAAGACCTCATGAAGGAACTCAAGGAGCGCTTCACCATCGCCATCGTGACGCACAACTTGCAACAGGCCAAACGGGTCGCCGATTCCACCGCATTCATGTACGTCGACACCACCAAGGGAGGCCGCACCGGCTATTTGGTCGAGTATCGCAAGACCGACGAACTTTTCGAAAACCCGCTCGAAAAACACACCAAAGACTACCTGAGCGGCGAGTTTAGCTAATCGTTCCCCCGCGAAAGTCGGCGCACCGACACAAAGCCCCGTCGAACTCAAGTTTAGGCCGGGCTTTTTTCGTTTCCGTCGCACACCGCGCCTCGTGAATGGTTCGCGGCTAACTCCGGCTCTTCGCCTTCTGCGACGGCTTCTTTGTCACCTTGCGCGTCGAGCTCGCGCCGTTCGCCGTGGTCTTCGGCTTCGCCTTCGACTTCGCCGCTCCCTTCACCGGCTCCAGCGGCGTTTCGGCCGGCCCCGCGAGCACCTTGCCGTCGAGATGAAAGCGCGAGCCGTGGCACGGGCAGTCCCAGGTATGCTCCGCGTCGTTGAAACGCACGAGGCACCCCATGTGGGTGCAAACCGCGGAGACTTGGTGGAGCGTTCCCTCGTCGTCGCGCGCGCACGCCACGTGCTCGCCGCCGATCTCAATCACTTTGCCGCAGCCCGGCGCAATGCCGCGCGCCGAAGTGTCGGCCGGCTTGAGCAACCGATCTTTGAGGTAGTAATACGGAAAGTCGATGTTCTCCGTGAGATAGTCCCAAGTGCCGCCGCGCAATTTTTTTCGATCGACGGCGAACAGCTTCTTCCACGGGTTGTCGCGCTTCAGTACGGCGTCGCGCGCCATCAGCGCGGCCACGGTGCCGAAGGTCATCCCGTTGCCGCTGAAGCCCGTCGCGACGAACTGATTCACGGCGCTCTCGCCGATATACGGCAACCCGTCGTTCGTCTCCACCACCTGGCCCGACCATTGCCTATCGGGCACCGCTCCCGGCACGATCTCGCGCAGCTCGCTCGCCAACGAATCGAACCGCGGCTGCGTATCGGTTACCTGTCCCGTCTTGTGATCATGGCCCCCGTAAATCACATAGTCGTGCTTCGCCCCCGCTTCCACGCGCAAATAGTGGTACGGATCGGCCGTGTCCCAGAAGCAAGCCTCGGGCAACCGACCGTGGGGCACTTTCGCCCCAATTGCATACGACGAATACGAGTAAAGCTTCGTCTGAAAGAGCGCCGCACTCATCATTCCGGTTTTCCCCATCAGCGGCACATGCGTCGCAATCACGACGTAATCGGTCGTCAACTTGTGCTTCTTCACCGTCACATGCAGCGGCTCGTCGCTCACCTCGTCGACTTCCGCATTTTCAAACACCTGACTTCCGTCGCCGTCGACCGCCGCGGCCAAGCCTGCCAAGTATTTCAACGGATCAAACTTCGCCTGGTCCGGAAAACGAATCCCCTCGCAATCAAAAAGCGGCGCCTGCGGCAGGTAGCGCACGGCGAATCCCATCTGCCGCGCGGCGTCGACGTCCTTCTCCAACGCCGCGCGTTCGTCACGCTTCTTTTTCCGCGGAGCATGCAGGTATCCCGGCACGCGGCGAAAATCACACTCAACTCTTTCATCCGCGACAATTCCCTCAATCGCGTCGATCGCCGTGGCGCCCGCTTGCCACACCAGTCGGGCCGCCGGCAGGCCGAAGGTGTCGACAAGTTCCGCGGCCCGCAGGTCCGTTACGTACGTCAGATGCGCCGTGGTATAGCCGGTATCTCCCGAACCGATCCGATCGCGCTCGAGCACGGCCACTCTCTTCCCGGCCTGCTTCAGCAGATAGGCGGTCGTCAGCCCGGTGATTCCGCCGCCGATCACGACCACATCGAATGGCGCGGCACGCTTCGGAGCGGGAAAACGCTTCAAGGCCGAGCGTTTCCAAAATGGTTCGGGCTTCATGGCAAATAGCCTCAGCGAAACGTGAATGGTTTAGTGATTCTTCGGCCGCTATGTTGACCGGCGGGCAGCCAAGCCGGCTCGACTGCAACCGGCGCCGTGGCGCGACGCTTCGCGCAACGAGACGGCCTGCCGGTCGCACGACCTACCGGTGTCGATAGCGCACTTCGATAGCACACCGCGTACCCAAGCGGCGACGAGTGCGCGAGAAGTTTTCGTTCGTCTCGATGTGTCGACTGCGAGCCGTGTCGCCTGCGAGCCGGCAGCAGGCGGCATCGCATTTGCTCCCTAAGAGGAGCGTTGCGTCTTACTTAAAGGAGTTCGCCATGACTGACGATACGAAGGGCGACACGCGCGAGAAATGCTCGAGCGACACCTGCGAAACTTCCCCGGATGCCCCGTTCAATCAACATCCGGTACGCCCGCTCGGCACGCAGGCCAATGCCGAACCGCCGCACGACCGCGACGACGAAATCGAACGACAGAAGCAATACTACAAGGGCGGCAAGAAGCCATAGTCATGAAGACGTGGAGCTTCCGCTTCCTCACCATTTAGCCCCGGAGCTAGTCTCCGGGAGCTATCGCATGAAGCGCTCTGCGAACCCATCGCGCGTTCGCAGCAGCGAGCGTCCGGCTAGGCGGTGCGGATTTCCGACTGCTCGGAAGTTCCGATATCATCGGCGCCGGTAGCCGTCGGCGCGGCCATGCGCACGGCGCTAAACACCACGCCCGGATTCTGGCGCTGGTAGTATTCCGCGTCCCAGGCAGATTGAAACAGTACCGCGTCGTGGCCGTATTGGTCGCGTACGATCTTGGCCGTGGTCGGGAGCCGGATTTCGTGGAGTTCCACGTTCGACGACATGATCCAGCGCGTCACCTTGTAGGGCAACCAATCCTGATGCGTCTTGGTGTTGTATTCCGTTTCTAAGCGAAAGCGGACGACGTCGAACTGGAGTTCTCCCACGGATGCGAGCAGCGGATCGCTACGCACGGCGCTGGGGTCCATGAACTTTTGAATCGCTCCTTCTTCGATGAGCTGTTCGAGCCCTCGTTCGAATTGCTTCCGCCGAGTCGTATCCGACGTGCGCAACACGGCGAAGTATTCCGGCGAAAACTGCGGCAACGGCTCCAGGTTCACCAGCGGACCGGTGCAGATCGTGTCGCCCAGATGAAACTCGCCCGGGTTGATCAGTCCGATGATGTCGCCGGCGTACGCTTCGTCGACCGTTTCGCGCTCGCGGCCGAACACCCGATGGGCCCGGCGCAGTCGAATCGTCTTGCCGGTCCGCGGATGGCGAACGTCCATGTCGCGTACAAACTTGCCGGAGCAAATGCGAATGAAGGCGATCCGGTCGCGATGCTGCGGATCGAGATTCGCTTGGATCTTAAAGACGAACCCGGAAAACTCGGGCCGATACGCATCGATGTTCCCGATGTCGCTCCGGCGCGCGGTCGGCGGCGGGCAGAGCTTGAGGAAGCCTTCTAAGAAGTGCGAGACGCCGTAGTTCGTCAGAGCGCTGCCGAAGTAAGCCGGCGTGACGCCGCCGCTGAGAAACTCCGCCCGATCGAGCGTCGTTCCTTCCGAGCGCAGCAGCTCGACTTCTTCGGTGACGGCGGCGACGATCTTCGGATGAATGTTCTGGGCCGATAATTCGGCGAGCGGTATCGATTTCCCCACGATGCGACGTTGCCCGTCGCGCTCTTCGAAGAATTCCGCGGTCTCCGTCACCGTGTCGACGACGCCGCAAAAATCCGCGCCGCTGCCGATCGGCCAATTCTGCGGCCGCACGGCGATGCCGAGCTTGGCTTCGATTTCGCCGATGACGGTCAGCGGATGCTGTCCGGCCCGATCGACTTTGTTGATGAACGTGATGACCGGAATCTTCCGCAACGCGCACACGCGAAACAGCTTCTCCGTTTGCGCTTCGACTCCCTTGGCGAGATCGATGACCATCACCGCGCAGTCGGCGGCCATCAGCGTGCGATACGTATCTTCGCTGAAGTCATGGTGCCCCGGCGTATCGAGCAGGTTGACGTGATACCCTTCGTATTCGAACGGCAACACCGTCGAACTCACGGAGATGCCGCGCTGACGTTCGAGCTCCATCCAATCGCTCGTGGCGGCCCGTTGCGTTTTGCGACCGCGGACGCTGCCGGCAATGTCGACCCGACCGCCGTAGAGCAGCAGCTTCTCGGTGAGCGTGGTCTTGCCCGCATCCGGATGCGAAATAATGGCAAACGTCCGCCGCCGCGACACTTCCTGCGTAAGTTCTGAATCGGCCATAGGGATGCTTGCAGACGAACGACAATAACGAGACGGGCCGATCAGCGAAGCGGCAATGGAAACAACGCGTGAGGAATCACCAACTATTCCCGATTTCCATTTCCCCGCCAAGGCCTATTCCCGCGTCGCGAAGCCGAGTTCGCAAACGATCGTCCTCGACGCAGCACCCCATGAGCCCCCGGCGAGCCGCCGGGGGCAATCGGCGTTCTTGCGCGCAAACCGCGAGAAACAATACAGACGAGATTCGCCATAAAACCACGTGCATCGTCGCATGCGAAAAACTGCAGAGTGCCCTACCTCCGGCTCGGTTCGTTCGGCCAACGGCCGAATTTCCCTGACCCCAGGCCGGCGGGCCTGGGGATCGAGCGTAGATATCGGCCCGTAGCCCCGAAGGGACGCGAATTCGTCGCGCGACAATCAACACCCGGCCCGATAGGCCGGGCTTAAGGAAACTCTGCCATTCAACCGAAGGCAAGAACCGATACTGGGCAGAAAAACACTTACGGAACACGCGCGCACCACAACGGAAATCCGAGTTGCCAGTAGGGCACGGCCCTGCCGCAAAATCATTCTAATATCACGCTCTCAGTCTGAAGGGCCTTACTGAGGCGGCCTGCCCCGATTTCGGTGACGATTGTTTGTCGGAGACCAACTGTGCCGAGACGCTTCAGCAACTCGAGGTGCAATATGCCGGCGTCCGTCACATCAGTTCCATTCAGTTCCAGGGAGCTGAGATTGTGAAGTGATTTCAGCTGCTCCAGCCCGGCATCGGTAACAGCGGTAAACGAGAGGTCCAGGCTTTGAAGTTGATGCATAGCGCCAATGGCAGCTAGCCCCTGATCGCCCACATTGGTTCGATCAAGGGAAAGGTATTTAAGCTTCTTCAGTTCGTGAAGGACGGGTAGTCCCTTGTCAGTGATTTGTGTCGAACCGAGACTTAGTCGATCCAGCTCCGCGAGGCCGCCAATTCTTGAAAGTCCCAAGTCCGTGACGCCGGTCTTGCGCAGCGAAAGCATCCTGAGTTTCGTGCACTGTCCAATGTAAGTCATCCCTTCGTCGCTCACCGCGACGTCGTGCAACACCAGTAGATCAAGGTTGGGGATTCTCGGAAGGTGTTTCAAACCTGCGGCTGTGACTCTTGGTGACGTCAAGGAGACGTGTATCAGATGCGGACAACTCGAAAGTTCCGCTAGATGATCGTCGCCCAAATCGCGACGGAACGAATGGAACTGATTGCATCGCAACAGATCGTCCGGGCCGAACAGATATCTGTGCCAAGCCGGCTGAACGAGCGAGTCTTTGGAATCCATCGAGCGTCCACCACTCTCCGCGAGCGCTTTTTGCAAATTGCGCAGGTTCCATTGATTTTCGGAGAGTAGACTGCATCCGATGCCCTTTGCGATGGACTGACGAAATTCCATTCGATTCCGTTCGCGGATAAACCAAGCCAGCGAAATGCTGACACAGATCATCAGCATCAAGAGGGTTCGCAGACGGAACTGGAACCATTGACGTTTGCGAGGCGGCGGAAGTGCGTCTATGGTCGTCATTAATTGCCGCTAGGTCGAAAATCCTCAATGACGACCAAGAGTCTCGTGGAACCCAGATCCTGTGGGCAACCCGTTCTCGCTCGCAATGCACATCATGAGCCCCCGGCGAGCCGCCGGGGGCAGGCGACGCTCTTTCTCAAACTAGCTGAAAAAAACCATCACGACGAATGCACCCGCAGCGTTGGCCGCAGTGGTAAGTCACGGCAAATCCCAGGACGTTTCCGTTTGCCGCTATCGGTTCAAGAATTCGGACACCCCGAAAACGACCATGACCGCCAAGGCGACGCCGATCAAGCGCAGGGTCGTGTCCGAGTATTCGACATCGCGCGGGTCGCCCCACACGGTCCGCAACCGGCGAAGTTCGTTATGGAGCTGACGCGCCCTCGCAGGAAACAGCAAGTGCAGCAACGAAATCGCCGCACCCAACGCCGCCCAAACGAAAATGAACACGTACTCCAACGTTTTAGCCCCCGGCGAGCCGCCGGGGGCAAGCGGCGTTCTCTCGCGCAGATGTGAGACACAATTCGCGACATGATTCGACTTCGAACATCGACGCGCGCCGTCTTGAAGTAACGGCGTACTTTGCCCCCGGCGGCGCGCCGGGGGCTAATGTGGGGCCGCGCGTCTCGCGCGATGTCGCCGCAGGGGAAATGGGCGGCGGCTTGCCGCGCGCTCTTAGTGTCCCTTTTCGTACAGCACGACGATCATCACGTCGCTCGGCGCGAATTCCGTCGTCGAGAGGCCCGAATGTTTGGCCGTCGGCGGGATGCTTTGCGGGGCGATGTTGCCGAAGATCTGCACGACCCGGGCGCCCGACTCCGCCAGCCACGCATTCATTTGCGTTTCGAGCTGCGAGAGTTCGCTTTCCACTCCCTTGAAGAACTTCACGCGATGCACGACTACCTCCTGGGCGCGAGACGGTGAGAATCGAGCGCGCACGGTCGCGCTCGGGATGCGCCAGAGTATCGACGGCGGACGGGCGCAATGCAACCCGACGAGAGAGTCGCGACGTCGGGCGAGCCCGACTCGTCGCAAGCTTACGGAGCGGGCGTCGCCGGAGCGGCGCCGGGAACCGCGGGAACAGGAACGACCGGCGCCGGAATACCGGGGACTGCGCCCGGAGCGGCGTTCGGGTCGATGGCCGCGGGGGCTGCCGGTGCGGCAGGTGCGCCTGGAGCGGCAGGCATGGCGTTCGGGTCGACCGGCGCCGCCGCAGGCGCGGCCGGAGCGGCGTTGGGATCAGGCGGCGTCACGTCCGGAACGACGGCGTTGGGGTCCGTGCCGTCGGCCGGAGCGCCTTCGACGACCGGCGGCGTGGGCAAGCGACCTTGCGTCGGGACGACGACCTTCTTGGCGTTCACGGCCTTGGTGTCGAATTCGTAGTCTTGCAGCTCCATCGCCAAGAGCGCGCTGGCGACGCAGAGCGCCATGAACGCAATGCCCAACAGCGCCGTGTAGATGTTGCTGCCCGGCTTCTCTTCGTAGATGCCGCCGACGTTAGTTGAATCTAGTTGCGACACGGTCGTCCTTCTCGATGATGCCCTTGCTGTACTCGGGAATGACCTTACCGACCGACACGTCGGCCGTGGTCTGCAGGATTTCGATGCGGCCGATCAGCTTCGTCGCGGCGGCGTTGGCGCCGGGGCGATAGACGAACATGGTTTGGCCGCGTGCGACGCCGTCGTCGGAGCCGAGCGAGATTTCGACAAGGTCTTTGGTCGCCGCGCGAACGACGCCGTCGATCTTCGGCGATTGCGCCACCTGCGTGACCCGCAGTTTTTCGGCGAGCATGTCTTTCACTTGGTTCTGCAACTGAGCGAGCGTGGCGCCGGCCTGCGCGAGCTTTCCTTGATAATCGACGATCTTCTCGTGCATTTCTTGCACTTGAGCGCTCTTCGCTTCGAGGTTGGCGGAAATCGTTTCCAACTCCACCGACTTCTTACCGACTTCGGCCGTCAGGGCTTCGATGGCGGCCGTGGTCTTCGACTTATCGGCAGTGATGTCGGTGATTTCTTGGGTCTTGGCGGCGATGTCTTTCGTCAGCTTTTCCTTCTCGGTCTCCAAGACGGCCAAGCTCACTTCGCGCAGCTTCTTCTCTTGCGAGACTTCGGCCTTGAGCGCGTCGATCTTTCTGCCGAGCTCGAGATTCTTATCGAGCAGGTCTTGCACTTGATACACGAGCCCGCGCGGCTTGAGCGGCAGCGATTCGTTTTTCGGATCACGATCGACGACGTCGCGCCAGTTTTGGTGCGTGGAGTAAACCGCCACGGCAAAGCCCATGAACACGAGGCTCATGACCAAATTTAAAGCGACTAAGATCTTGCCGAACAGATTCATGGCTCTTCCTCAAATCGATTCCGCGTTAGGCGTAACCGCGAAACTCGAAGACGCTCCACCTGACAACGACGATAACTTGCGAGATCGTGCCCGGCCTAGATACCGGAGGCGGAGTGTACGGAAACCTGCAGCATGATCGCTACGGCCCGCAAATCCGCCTTAATTGAAATGACCGAACCAACGGCTAGATAACGAGATAGGACTCTTATCCAACCGTACGAGTATAACTTCGCCGAAAAGGCATAGTCAACAAAATGCGTTCAAATTCGCGAAGATGGCGAAACGGGGGCGTTGAGTGTAGGACATTTGAGGGGTTTAGGCCCCCGGCCAAATCGCGACGTGACGCGGGAACGAAAGGCCCCTTTCAAACGAAAATGGCCGAGATTTGCGACGGACCGGCATCGCCGAGCTGACGCATATCAGGATGCGCCGGCCTTCGCGAGCCGGCGGCGGTCGTAGAGCCCGATGATTCCCAAACAGACGGCGGCGAAGAAGCAGGCTTGCGCGAGCCAGTCGCCATACGCAAGGTACGGGCTCCGGCGGCGATCGATCTGCGTGGCCGCGTTGATGAACCCGGTCGCCTGGCGAGGGCCTTGGGCCAGGATGCGGCCGTCGGAATCGATATGGGCCGAGAACCCGGTGTTGGCCGCAACGACCAGCGGCTTACGCATCTCGACGGCCCTAAAGACGGCGCAGGCCAGATGCAAGTCGAGCTCGCTGGAACCCCAGAACCAGCCGTCGTTGGTAACGTTGACCAAGACGTCGGGCTCTTCGCCGCGGTCGCGCAGCTCGGCAACCTGGCGACGGATGACGCGAGCCAGCGCCGTCTCGTAGCAGATGCTCGGCGAGAGCCGCGCTCCGGCAAACTCGAATGACTTGGCTTCCGTGCCGGCCTCGGTGCCGCCGGTAAGCGGCGTGAGCTTGTAAAGGAACGGGAACGCCTTGGCCAGCGGCACATACTCGCCGAAGATCACGCGATGTTGCTTGTCGTACCGCAGGCCCGCCTCGCCCGTGCGGTCGACAAAGAGTGCGGAGTTGTAACCTTCGAAAATGCCCGGGCCGACGATGGTGGTGGAAATACCCAACAGCAGCGGTCGATCGAGCGAACGGGCCGTGGCAGCCACGAGATTGCGGAAGTTCTCCGACCGCTCACGCATGTCGGCCAGCGTATAGTCGGCGTCGGCGGCAGGAGCCGCGTCGTCGCGAAACAGCATCCACGGGAAGGGGAACATCGTCTCAGGCCAGACGACCAACTGCATCGAAGGATCGGCGGCCAAGGCCTGTCGCGAGAGCTCCACGTAGTGGTCGTAGATAAGCTTCGGCTTGGTCGGGTCGTATTTGAATTCGCTATCGATGGAGCCTTGGATTAACGCAATCTTCGGACCCGGCGCGAAGTTGTTCGGATCGTGCTGCAGCCGCACGGTACCGTAGCCGAGCAACGTGCAGAGGGCCGCGACCGACGCAAGGAGCGGCGCGAAGCGGAAGCGGCGATCGTCGCGAGTCGGCAAAGCTTGCGCGATGCCGGCGGCGAACAAGGCCATGAAGAACGTAACGCCGAACTCCCCGCAAACGTCGGCGAATTGGATCACCGTCGGCACGCGATATTGGCTATGGCAAAGGCTGGCCATGCTGAAACCGGTGAAGAGATACGCGCGAGCCTCGTCGAACGCCACCCACAGCACAGGCCCGGTGACGACGATGTTGAGCCCGAACCGACTGCGAGCAACACGAGCGAGGCCGACGACGATCGGCGGCAACACGGCGTGGTAGATACACAGGGCGATCCAGCCGAAGCTCGTGGCCCAATGCGGCATGCAGAGCCAGTGGTTGACGGCCAGCCAAAAGGCGAGCCCGGCGACGTCGAGTGCAAGGTACGGGCGCGGCCCGGGGAGCTCGCGCTGCCGAGCCAACCAAAACCACGGTACCGGTGCAATCCAAGCCAGCAGACTCATGCCGAGCGGCGGCAACGAGGCAAACAAGAGTAGCGAACCAACCAGCGCAATTTGCAGGGTGCGGTCGGCGGCAAAGGTGCAGAGGCGCATGCCCCACGACGCCCTACTCGCTTGCGGCGACGGCGCGGTTTCCTTGGCAACGGCATTGGCGGCGGAGCGATTCATAGGCCGGCAAAGGTACGCCGGACGCCGGCGGCTGTAAATGCCGAACGTCGCCCCAAACGGCTCAATGCAAGCGGCGCACCGTAACATCATCGCCTGCCGCATACTGACAATTGCCGGAGGGAAAGCAAATCAGGCAATCGGCGTCGACAAGGGTTCGCAAATCGCCCGAGCCTTGCCAGCGGAGCGGCGTCACTTCGCGGCCGGTAGCGCCGGCTTCGGCAACGTCGCAACGGCCGGGCCAATACGTCGGCCGGTCACCGCGTTGCATGAACGGCTCAGAAAGGCGGGCGGCGAAAGTCGGCGGGCTTGTCGCAACGCCGCCGGCCATTCGCACGAGTGCCGGTCGCACGAAGAGTTCGAAGCAGACGAGCGTACTCACAGGATTCCCAGGCAATCCGAACACCGGCTTCACGATTCCCGCCGGCGAGGTCCACACGCCAAACCAAAGCGGCTTCCCCGGCTTGAGGCTCACCTTATGAAACACCTCGCGCACGCCCAACTCCGCCAACACGCCGGGCACTAGATCGAGGACACCTGCCGAAACGCCGCCGGACAGAATAAGAAGGTCGGCGTCGAGACCTTGCCCGATCTTGTCGCGAAGTGCCACGCGATCGTCGCGGGCAATGCCGAGGTCGAGTTCCTCGGCACCCGCTTGCCGCAACGATGCCACGAGCAGCGGACCGTTCGAGTTGCGTATCTGGCCGGGCCGCGGCACTTCGCGGCACGGCACGAGTTCGTTCCCGGTAGCCAGCACCGTCGCACGCGGACGCGGAACGACGAGCGGGCTAGCGCAGCCGGCCTCGGCCAGCAGTCCGACGACCGCCGGTGTGATCAAATGCTCCGCTTTCAGAACCACATCGCCCTTGCGCATGACCGTGCCGCGTCGCACAATGTTTTGCCCCAGCTTGGCCCGCGGTTCTTCCAGGCGAACAACGTCGGGGCCGGGTTGCGAGGATCGTTCGACCATTACGACGGCATCGGCTCCCATTGGCAGCGGAGCACCGGTCATGATGCGCGTCGTCGTGCCCGGACCGACGTCATAGGTCGGCAGCGCACCGGCCGTCACTTCTTCGAGCAAGCGCAAGTCGGCACAACCGTTGCGTAGATCGGCAAACTGAATGGCATACCCGTCGACGGCAGTCTTGTCATGCGGCGGCGAATCGACGTCGCTCACCACGGCTTCAGCAAGACGGCAACCGCCAACTTCGGCAAGCGCCATGCGACGCGGCGGAAGCTGCGACACGTTTGCGCGAATGAGTTCCAGCGCTTCAGCAACAGAGAGCATCGTGTTCACATCGTGAGAAACGATTTCAACATTTCGATGCCGTGCGTCGTGAGAAAGCTTTCCGGATGAAATTGCACGCCGTGCAAAGGATACTTCTTGTGCCGGACCCCCATGATCTCTTTCACGCCGTCGGGGCCGTCGGCCCAGGCGCACTCTTCAAAGTCGGCGTGGAGCGTGCCGGGGCGAATCACGAGGCTGTGATAACGCGTGGCCTGCATCGGGCTCTCAATTCCCGCAAAGATGCCCCGACCGTCGTGCGCAATCTGGTCGGTCTTACCGTGCATCAATCGCTTGGCGCGAACAATATCGGCCCCGAAAGAATAGCCGATCGACTGATGCCCGAGACATACGCCGAGGATCGGCATCTCTTTGTAGAACCGCTGGATGACGTCGCAGGAAACGCCTGCTTCTTTCGGCGTGCAAGGCCCGGGCGAGACGATGATGCGGCTGGGCTTGCGCGCGGCGATCTCATCGAGCGTAATCTGATCGTTGCGGTGCACCTCGAGTTGCACGCCGGGATCAATTTCTCCCAGCCGCTGCACGAGGTTGTACGTAAACGAATCGTAGTTATCGATCAGCAGAATCATCGACGGCTCAGATAAGTATCAGGCGACAACGAGCGGCGGCACGACGTAGGAACAAGCTACGACAGGCGATGCTCGCTCAGGTTCGCGGCAGGCGCGGCCGACCGCACGGTTTAGTCTACCGACTGCGGCACGGTTGCTACCAGGGGCGACCAGCCGGCGATCTACGCGAATTGCGTCGCTATGAAGCTTTCCCCAGCGGCGTAAAACGCTCGCCGGGAAGTGTGAGCGACGTCACGCGAAGGCCGAACTTCTCGCCGACCTTGACCGCTTCGCCGACGCCGATCGCGTGGCCGTTGACTTCGAGTTCCAGCAACTGATCGCACGACTTTTTGAACTGCAAAATCGTGCCGGGCCCGATTTCAAGAATCGTCGAGACCTGATGCTTCTTGGAAGCGAGCGTCACCATCACGGGAACCTGAATACGAAGCAGGCTCTTCGTGTAACTCGGTAGGTCATTGAGCGTATGCGTCGGACGAGTCGGTACGGCCGGCGATGCTCCGGCAGTTGCCGCGGCGCGAACTGCCGCTTCGCCGCGCAGGACGCCGGCCGGCTTTTCACGCGGCGGCTCTTCCGCGGCGGTCGGCGCAGCAGGGGCCGATGCAGTCGGGGCGATTGTCGCCGACCAGGCTGCCGCCGCAAAAAGTTGGTCGCCGGCGGAGAACGAAAAGATCAGGTGAAGCGTCGTCGTGCGGCCGTCCGCAGCCTTTAACGTTATCGGCAGTGCATTTGCGTCGGCAGCGGGACCGGCGCGTCGCAGCGCGGCCGTGATGTCGTCGACACGCTGGCAGCGGAACTCTTCCGCCATGAGCGACTCGGGCAGCAGCAGCAGGCTCGCTTCTTGCGCGAACGTCGCAAGCTTGCTGACGCCGGTAGGATCGGGCGCCGCATACCACGCCGGCAAGAGTCCGCTCGATTCCGGCAGCACGGCGACGGCCGACGCCGTCCCGACGGTGAGCAACACGGCGAGGCCCGGCCCCGAAAGCTCCTCGGCCAAAGCATCGATCGACAACGGCCCCGGCTCGCCGACTTCCACGCTTGGATCGGCGCCGAAGATTCGGCCGAGTCCTTGCGCAAGCTCGCTCGCACCAGCCTTGCAGGCGGCGAGCACTTCCGCGGCGATCGACGAATTAAGTTCGGGCATGCGTTGCCGGCTCCTCGGCAGGAATCTAACGCGACGGTGCGCTATCGAATGTTCATCGGACGGTACAGGCCGGATACTTTGCCGAGAACGCAAGGTTTTCCTAACCGGCACTTGCCCGCCGGCCCCGCCGGCACGAAGCGACTATAATTGCCGCAGTGAAGGGCTCGTCACGCGTCGCCCGCCCTCCACTTGCTGGAAATGAGCAACTACGACGCCCGGGAAGGTTGGCCGCAATGTCCGTTGTCGAGTTGGAAGCGAAACAGCCGAGTTCGGAACTGAAGCCCTATCGTTCGCTGGACAATGCGGTCCTGGCCGAACGTATTCGCGCCGTCAAAGCGCGCCTCGGCAAACAATTGCTGATTCTCGGGCATCACTACCAGCAAGACGAAGTGATTGCGCTGGCCGATCTGACGGGCGACAGCTACCAGCTGAGCCAGATGGCGGCAGCTAACACGGAATGCCGGCAGATCGCGTTCTGCGGCGTGCACTTCATGGCGGAAACGGCCGATATGCTCGTCAATCGACCGGAGCGCCTCGCCGAGCGGAACGGATTGCGCGTCCCGGTCGTCCTGCCCGATATGGCCGCCGGTTGCTCCATGGCCGATATGGCGGGCATTGAGCAAGTCGAAAACGCCTGGAGCGAACTTGGCGAGGTCATCGACACCGGCGACATTACGCCGGTCACGTATATCAACTCCGCCGCCTCGCTCAAAGCGTTCTGCGGTCGGCACGGCGGCATCGTTTGCACATCGAGCAATGCGGCCGCCGTGTTGAAATGGGCGTTCGCGCGGCGCAGCCGAGTGTTGTTCTTCCCTGATCAACACCTCGGGCGGAACACGGCCTTCCAAATGGGCGTGCCCCTCACGCAGATGCCGGTTTGGAATCCGCATGCCGAAGAACTCGGCGGCAACACGGTCGAAGCGATTCGCGATTCCAAAGTCTTACTCTGGCAGGGGCATTGCAGCGTGCACGCGGTGTTCAAGCCGGAGCACGTCGACTTGTTTCGCAATAAGTATCCCGGCATCAAGGTGCTGGTGCACCCCGAATGCTCGCGCGAAGTGGTGGCGATGGCCGACGTGTTCGGCTCGACCGGCAAGATCATTCGCGAAGTGGAAGCGGCGCCGCCGGGTACGAAGTGGGTGATCGGCACGGAACTCCATCTCGTCAACCGGCTAAAGAAGGAACATCCCGAGCAAGAGATTCATTTTCTTTCGCCGTTCGTTTGCATGTGCGCCACGATGTATCGCATCGACCTGGCGCATCTCTGCTGGAGCCTCGAAAATCTTGAAGCCGGCACCCCGGTGAACATCGTCCGCGTCGACGACGAAACCACCCGCTGGTCGCTCGCCGCGCTCGAGCGCATGCTCGACGTAAAGTAATTAAGCGCCGCCTCTCTGGTTTTCTTCTTCTCTTTCCCTTCCGCCTTCCCCTCAAGCCTCATGCCTTTTCGTCTCGCAATGCTCGGCCTTTGGCATCCGCATGCACCGGGCATGGCTCGGCAAATTGCGGCAAATCCGGAAGAATTCGAACTCGTCTGCTGCTGGGATCCCGACCTGACGCTCGCCGAACGGCGCAAGGGCGAATGGTCCGGCATCCTGCCGAACTTGAAGGTCTGCGAAACGATGGCGGAGGTGTTCGCGTATCCGCTCGACGGGGTCGTCGTCGAAGGGATCGTCGCCGATAATCTCGCCCTGGCGCGCTGCGCACTCGAGCGGAAACTGCCGGCCCTGGTCGAGAAGCCGGCAGGTACAACATTGGAAGAAGCGCAAGCCACGTTTGCGCTGGCTCGTCAAAACGGCGTGCATCTGCAGCTGGCTTATCTCTTCCGCTACATGTCCGCCGTGGAAGAGATGCTCAAGCGCGCCAAACGAGGCGATCTCGGGCACATTTACGAATTTCGCGCTCGGCTGCCGAAAGACCTGCCGCTTTATGAAGAGCATGTCGAAACGCTCGGTGCGTACGCCGGAGGCATCTTCTTTGAAATGGCCGGGCACACGATCGACTTCATGTGTTCAATTCTCGGGCCGCCGCGCGAGATCAAGAGTATTCTCGGGCACTACCATCCGACGCGCACCGGCGACTTCGTCGACAACGGCGTCGCGGTCTTCGGTTTCGAGCGCGCCGTGGGCATTGTAGAAGTTCCCGCACTTGAGGTGACGCCCGATCAGCGGCGGATTGAAGTCTACGGCACCGAAGGAGCGATCATCATCCCGCACCTCGGCAGCGGCCATTTGGCGAACAACGCCGTGCAACCGATCGACGTGCTAAACGTTGCGACGAAGACCTGGGAACGGCACAATATTCCGGCGGCCGTGTTGCAGATTCGCGACCTCCGCGAGTTCGCCGCCGTGGTGCGCGGCGAGAAGCAGCCCGACTATTCCGCCGAGCACGACTTGGCCGTGCATGCGGCGTTGTTGCAATCGAGCGGGATGAGTTCTTAGTGCGAGCGCACGAAAAAAGCCCCCGGCCGTGGGCCGGGGGCTAAATAGGCGTTGCAGTATTCAACGTCGATTGACGAAGCGTTTTGCTTACACTTGGCCGGCGGCGGGCACCACGAACGGGGCCCGATATTCGCGGGTCAGCATCGCGTCGGCTTGCGAGTTGTTCACGAACTTCTCGGTTTTCGGATCGAGCGCCAACGTCACGCCGCACAGAATTTCCGTGCTCGGCGAAACGTTGTTCTCTTCCAAGTGCTTCACAAAGCGTTCGTTCGTCTCGAGCAGAGCGTCTCCCGAGAGCTTGGCCTTCACGTCGGCAATCGGCATCGACGAGCCGAGCCGCATCGAGATATTGGCCAAGTGGCACAACGCGCTCGAGAGGTGGCCTTCTTCGATGTCGGCCGTGAGTTCCTTGTAGTTGCGGCTGCGTACGGCGTTGACGAAGTTGTCGAAGTGGGCTTGGTCCCCCTTGCCTTTGAACTCCGCAACCTTGTTGCCTTCGAGATCGAAAGCGGCTCCCGAATCGTAGCTCGTCAGCACGACGTAGCCGGTCGTGCCGTGGAACACATTGCCGACCTTCGCGCCGCGGTACGTGTCGGTGTTGAGGCCGCGGACTTCGAAGATGAGTTGCTTATCGCCGTAGTCGAATTGGCAAACTTGCGTGTTGGCGGTTTCGCCGGCGTCTTCATAGCCGACCCGACCGCCGTAGCTCATCACGCCCTTGCAAAGTTCGTTCACGCCGAGTCCCCAGCGGGCGACGTCGACTTGGTGAATGCCTTGATTGCCCAAGTCGCCGTTGCCGGCTTGCCATTGCCAATGCCAGTCGTAGTGGAATTTCGGACGGGTCAGCGGGTCCATCGGCGCGGGACCGGCCCAAATGTTGTAGTCGACCGAGGCCGGCACTTCGTACGTGCCGCGCGGGCCGATCGACTTACGCGTCTTGTAGCAAAGGCCGCGGGCGATCTTCACGTCGCCGATCTTGCCGGACTTCACGTACTCGATACCTTGTTGCGAACCGGGCATCGAACGACATTGCGTGCCGGTCTGGCAGATCTTGTTGTACTTCCGCGCGGCTTCCACGACGCGACGCCCTTCGCTCACGTTGTGGCTGACCGGCTTTTCGACGTAGACGTCTTTGCCCGCTTGAATCGCCCAGATGGCGCCGAGCGAGTGCCAGTGGTTCGGCGTAGCGATGCTGACGATGTCGACTTCTTTGTCTTCGAGCATCTCGCGCATGTCGGTCGTGAACTTCGGCGCGAAGCCCTGCTTCTTGGCGATCGAATCGACTTTCTTTTGGCCGACCGCCGTGTCGCAATCGACGATCCACGTGATCGGCGTATCTTTACGATTGCCGAAACCGGCGATGTGGCTGTTGCCGCGTCCATTGACGCCGACGATGGCCGTGTTCAATCGATCGTTCGGGCCGCCGCTTTGCTTGTCGTCGGCATAGAGATTAACCACCGGCCCGGCGCCGACGGCTGCGGCCGCGGCAAACATCGAACCTTCGAGAAAACGACGACGACCGAAACGACTCATGGCGGGGCTCCGTAAAACGAGCGAGTGTTGAACTGGCGAAAGGAGTCAAGGCAGGGTCATATCAGCATACCCGCCGTTTCCCGTACCGGCAAGAAACGCGGGACGACGCCTGGAAAACCTTGCCGATTGGCGAATCTTTGAGCCCGCTCTGTCGACTCGGTCGTTCGAAATATGATCGAGTTCGTCGCCGTCGCGTCGTCGTAATGATTCGCCGATACGTCAATTCGACGCCGCTGTTTTCAAATCACGTGCGCGAATCCCAATCAACTATTTCGCGTCGCGTGACATTCGTTAGCATACGAGCTAGGGGTTAGGGTCGCAGCGTAAGGGAGCATTTGCCCGCTATGTTTGATCCATCGAAGGAACTTTTGATCGAAGCCCATCGCCCAAACTGGACCACGTTCCGACTTTGGCTGCTATTCACGGGCTGCTTGTTTGCCGCGGAAGTCCTCACGTACTGGTCGTTGACTCAAGAGCGCTACTGGCTTGCGGCCCTAGGCGTGTTGCTTGCCGCGCATTTCATGCATTCGCAGTTGATGGCATTTCACGAAGCGGCCCATGGCGTGCTTTGTCCGCCGCGCTGGCTTAATGAAACGGTCGGCATCATCATCGGTAACTTCCACCTGAACGGTTTGTCTTTATTCCGCAATGTGCATAGCACGCATCACGCCTATTTAGGGACGGAGAAAGACGAACAACTCTGGCCGTTTGTCGACACGAAGACGCCGCGCTGGCTCCGTTGCGGCGCGGCCGCGGGTGAACTTTGCTTCGGCATGTTTTACGACGCCACGCTCTTCTGGACCGCCTTCGCACGCAATTCGTCGCCAATTCATTCGGCTTCCGCACGACGACGCATTCGCCTCGAGCTTGCCTCGATGATCGCCTTTTGGGGAGCGATGCTTGCGGTGACCGTCTGGCTCGGAACTTGGAACCTCCTGCTTTGGCTTTACGTACTGCCCGCGCTTGTCACCGGCAGCATGTATGCGCTGCGCAAGTACATCGAACATATGGGCCTGATGGGAACTACGCCCGCCGGCCTATCGCGTTCGGTCGTACATGTCGACCCGCTCGGTAAGCTCTACACGTTTACGATGTTCAACATCGGATATCATGGGGTACATCATGCATACGCCGCCATGCCGCAACACTCACTACCGAAGTTCACCGGCGTGCTGACCGAGGAAGGAGGCGAATCGGAAACGGTATATCCGAATTACCGTCGCGCATTCATCGATATGCTTCCGAGCTTGGCCGATCCGCGCATCGGTTCGCAATGGTTGCCTCAAGACGCGAGGTCGGAATCCGGTCACTCTGCAGTCTCCGCCCGCAGTGCCGGCGAGCGTGACGCTACAACCGTAACAATCGGTTGATCTTTCCCGACCCTTCAGGTCGATGACGAGTTCAGGGGAGGCGTTACGGTCGCCCCGAATTACTTCGTCGTACGATCGGACCGAGGGCGGGCATGAAGATTCAAGGACAGACCGGCGCCGTGCAATCGGCGGCGCGCCGACTTCTCGATTTGGCGAGCGGGTCGACGTCGTCGGGCGGTGAAGAGACGACGAACACCGATGGCGACGAACTCTCGCTATCGCCCGTTGCGCGCGGCAAGCAAGCGGCCCGCACGGCGGAACTGCTGCAATGGAACGCCGAACCGCTCGAGGTCGCCGACATGCGACGCGACTACGAACAGAAACTCGCCGGCCTCGAAAGTCGACTGCAGGTGAAATTTACCAAAGCAGGCATCGAAACATCGCCGCCGTTTCAATTGCAAACCGACGCCGAAGGTAAAGTGCGCGTCGCGGGCGATCATCCGCAGAAGGCCCAGATCGAGCAACTCTTCGTCGACGAACCGAGTTTGCGCGATGACTTTGTTGAAGTGAATGCGAAGGCCGACTTTCTGCGCGCCGCCGACGAAGCGATGGCTTTTCAGCGCGCCTACGCGGAAGACCCGGAAGGAGCCGTGCAGCGATTCTCGTACCTCTTCGACTCCGGCCGCAAACCGACGTTCCAACTGTCGGTAAGCGGGGACAAGTACGACGCCGGCTTTCAAGAAAACCGCGGCACTACGGTGAGCCGAGCGGCGGCTTAGGCCGCTCGCCGCGGATTACTCGTCTTTGTAGAAAATCCGCCGCGTGTTGTCGCGGAGGATTTCCGTGCCGAACGCCACGGCTCGCTCTTCGCTCCAACCGCGGTCGACGACATAGCGCTCCGCGAGAATCTTCGCGAGGATGCGCTTATACATCGCAAACTTCGGCAGGGCGAACTCCAGCTTGTACATGTCGCTGTAGTAGCCCACCTGCTTCGTGCGGGGTACGGCCTCCATGCGGGCCGCCGAATCGTGCTCGATGAACGTCGGCGTGTTCGAGTACCACCAGTGACCGTTGGTCACCACGTTCGGGAAGATCCAGGCATAGCTGGCAAGCTCTTGATTCGTGAAACTCGAAAGCACCGAGACCGGGAACGTCACCTGCGGGAAGGCGTTGAACAGTTCCTTGTATTGAATCAGCGAGACCCGACTGTCGTACAAGTCCATGCCCTGAAACACGCCTGCGGGATACACGGCCCGATTGACGCCGATCATCAAATCGAACGGCAGTTTGAACTCGACGCAATACTCGGCCAGCGTCCAGAAGACGAAGTTCGACAAGTCGCGACGACGTTCGGCAGGCGCATTCACGCCCTCTTTTAACACTGCCTGCAATGCGGTCTCCGCAGCGGCCGCTTCCACGCGTACCGGGGCAAACTCCGGCGGCAACGAAATTGCGCAAGCCCGAGCCCCGCGGGCCTTAAAGTGCTTAAAGAGCGCGCCGAGCGCTTCGCGCAGCTTTGCAGCGGAGCCGGCCGCGATCTTGGTCGCCTTTTCCAGTCGGGCCCGCACCTCCGGCTTGCCGAGGTGAAACACTAAGTCATCGGTCCGCAAGCACGGCACGTAGGTCTTCGTATCAAACCCTTCGAGCGGGTCGTCGAAGTCGTTCGTGAGAAACACTGCTTCAAGCTTGCTTTGTTTCAGCACTTGGCCGGCCCAATCGGCCGACTGCATCTTCGTAAGCGCCGCGTCGTAAAGCCCTTCCCAATTCTTCGTCGTGACGAGCTCTTCTTTAAAGCCGAAGAACTCCCGAGCGATCTCCATGAACCAGCTGTACTGAATCGTATTTTCAATCGGCCCCAGGCCCGAGATAATGCGACGCGTTTTCTCGCGCGGGTCGAGGCCGGGCTCTTCGATCTGCGCCTTCGGCATGCCGGCCGAGTGGGCAAGTTCGGTGTAATAGTGATAGCCGAGAATATCGACCAACGTCGTCGAAGCCGGAGCATGCGGATTGATGTGCGTGTGCGGGTCGACGATCGCGAGGGCATGCAGAGCGTCGAAAATGCGGGTGCGAAGCAATTCGGACATAGCGGCGACTCAGATGGGTAAGACGACGTGCGATAACGACTCGTGGATCGAGCGGCCCTTTATAACAGATCGAGCGCCGCCGATTCCACCCGTCGGCTTTTCGCGGCGACGCGATCTCGCTTGACTTTCGCGTCGTTTCGACCTCAAAATGGCACTACCGGCCTAGCTCTCCTGCACCGCACCCTCCCTCCTGCCTCCGCGGTGGCTGTTCCTCCGGTACCCCGAATTTTCCTTGGGAGTATCGCATATGGTTCGTCGACAATCATGTCGGCTTTGCCTCGTCGTCGTTGCCTTCGTCGGTTTGGCCTGCGCGGCGGTCACGACCGTTCCGTTCTCCGCCTCGGCGGCGCCCAAGGCTTCGGCCGGCGACGTTGCGCCCGAACATCGCTTTGAGCGGCAGATCAAACCGCTCTTGGCCGAGCATTGCCTGCAATGCCACGGCCCCGACAAAGCCGAAGGGGGGCTAAACCTGCTCGACCGGAAGTCGGCGCTCAAGGAACTGGAAAGCGGCAGCGTCGGCATCGTGCCCGGCAAACCGGAAGCGAGCGAGTTGCTCGCGCGCATCACGAGCCACGACGAAGATGTGCGCATGCCGCCGGAAGGCAAACCGCTCACGCCGGCCGAGGTCGACATCTTTAAAGCCTGGATCGCCGAAGGAGCGCCCTACCAAACGCATTGGGCCTATCGTCCGCTCGCGCTCGGCGCGCCGCCGAAAGTAAAGAACTTGGCGGCCGTGCGCAACCCGATCGATGCGTTTATCGTCAGCAAGCTCGAAGCCAAGGATATTGCGCCGTCGCCGGAAGCGGCGCGCGAGACGCTCGTAAAACGACTCTACTTCGACTTGCTCGGTCTCCTCCCCAAGCCGGAAGAGGTCGAAGCGTTCGTCCACGATCAATCCCCCGATGCGTACGAGTCTCTGGTCGATCGACTGCTCGCCTCGCCCCACTTCGGCGAACGCTGGGGCCGCCATTGGCTCGACATGGCCCGCTACGCCGATAGCGACGGTTATGAAAAAGACCGCGCCCGACCCGACGCGTACGTGTTTCGCGATTGGGTGATCAACGCCTACAACACCGACATGCCGTTCGACCGGTTCACGATCGAGCAACTCGCCGGTGACCTACTTCCCAATCCGACGCCGAGCCAAAAGATCGCCACGGCCTTCAATCGCCAGACGCTCACGAACGAAGAAGGGGGCGTCGACCAGGAAGAATATCGCGTCAACGCCGTGTTCGACCGCACCGATACGCTCGGCACCGTGTGGCTCGGGCTCACGCTCGGTTGCGCCAAGTGCCACAACCACAAGTACGACGAGATCTCGCAAGCCGAGTACTACCAGATGTTCGCGTTTTACAACGACGCGGACGAGGTGCTCATGCGATTGCCGGTGAAAGCTACGGACGCCGTCGCGCTCGAAAAGAAATTGCAACCGCTAGAGCAGGCGCTCGAGAAGCGCAAGCGGGAACTCGCGCCGCTGCAGGCCAAGTGGGAAGACGAACAACGCGAGCTCGTGGAAACGCAGCCGAACACGAAGATGGGGTATGTCCACTTCACCGAGATCGCCGTCACCACCGATAGCGGTCTGGCCTTCACGGAGCAGAAGAAGCTCAACATCTTCACCGCCGAGCCCAAGCCCGACGCACAGCCGGCGCCGACCGACACCTACACGCTTACCATTGCCGGGCTGCCGCCGGAACTTACCGGACTGCGGCTCGATACGCTTCCCGACAGGGCCGCCGGTGAAACGGGTGCCGCTAAAGCTAAGGGAGCCGGCAACTCCAAGAACGGCAATTTCGTCATCACGAACCTGCGCGCCAATGTGGTAGATGCGAACGGCAAGCTGCTGCGCGCCATTCCGCTGCAACGGGCGACCGCCGATTTCGAACAGTCGGGCTTTAAAGCGACCGACGTACTTACCGACACGCCGAATAAGAAAAAGGGTTGGGCCGTGTTGCCGAAGGTCGATGCCGACCATTGGCTGCAGGTGCGGACGACGGAACGCGTCACGTTCGCGAAAGGCGAACAGTTGCAGGTCGTGATCGAGCAAGCGTACGGATCGCAGCACACGCTCAATCGCTTCAAACTGCGGGGCGTCACCGGCGACGCCCGCGAATTGCATCTGCCGCCCGATGTCGCGGCGGCATTGCGGCAATATCCGGAGAAGCGCATCGCGCTGACCCGAGCGACGTTGTTCAACTTTTACATCAGTCTCGATCCGGAGGTTGCCAAGCTCCAAAAAGAGATTGAAGCGACGCTTGCCGAGTTCAAAGCGCAGATGATGCCGGTGCGAACGATCGCCACTTCGATCCGCGGCCGCAAGACCTACCGTTTCGAGCGCGGCGACTTCCTCTCGCCGGCCGAAGTGCTGACGCCGGCGACCTTGCACGTGCTCCCCAAGGCCTCGGCCGACGCCCAGCCTGCGATGAAGTCAGACGCGGTTGGTTCGACCGGCGGCGTATCGGCACAGTTTGTATCGACCGGCAATTCCTCTGCGACGGAGAAACAGAAGACCCGCTCCAATCGGCTCGACTTAGCACAATGGCTCGTGAGTCGTGAAAACCCGCTCACGCCGCGCGTGGTCGTCAATCAGATTTGGGCGCGATTGTTCGGCATCGGGATCGTGCGCAGCGTTAACGATTTTGGCGCGCGGGGCGATTTGCCGTCGCATCCCGAATTGCTCGATTGGCTCGCCGGCCAATACCAGCGCGATCTGAAGTGGAGCACCAAGGCGTTGCTCAAGACCATCCTCATGTCGGCCACGTATCGCCAGTCGTCGGCCCATCGTCCGGAGCTTGTCGACATCGATCCGCAGAACGTGCTACTGGCGCGTCAGAATCGGTTGCGCGTCGAAGGGGAAGTCGTGCGCGACTTAGCCCTTTGTTCGGCGGGACTCTTAAGCCCGAAGATCGGCGGCCCCAGCGTTTTCCCGCCGATGCCGCCGGAATTGGCGAAGCTGAGCTACGCCGGTTCGTTTAGTTGGACCGACAGCAAGGGAGAAGATCGCTACCGCCGCGGCATGTATACGTTCTTCAAACGGACGATTCCGCATCCGACGCTGATGACCTTCGATTGCCCGGATGCGAACGTGGCGTGCGTCAACCGTACGGTGTCGAACACGCCGCTGCAGGCCCTGACGCTTTTAAATAACGAAAGCTTCGTCGAAGCGTCGCAGGCGCTGGCGAAGCGATTGTTGACGGAGGAACCGGCGCCGGCGGGAGCGAAACCGCAAGCAGTCGACACGGCCCGGCTGGCCGCAGCGATGCGTTACTGCTTAGCCCGCACGCCGCGTGCCGACGAACTCGATCGGCTCGATACTCTGCTCGACAATGCGCGAGCCTACTATCGCGATCATCCGGAAGAGGCGGAGGAAATGATCGGGCGATTTACTTCGCCGACGGTTCCGAACGCCGAAGCCGCCGCCTGGACCGCCACGGTGCGCGTGCTCTTGAACCTCGACGAATTTATTACGCGAGAGTAACCGCCATGACCGACCATTCACTGCTCGACAATTCTGTGCACAACTGCCCGCAAGATGCGCGGATGATGGCCGAACTATTGCGCGATCCGGCGGCTTGGCAAGCCGCGGCGCAGGCGCAATCGCGGCGCCATTTTCTCGGCCAAGCCGGCTACGGCCTCGGCGTGGCGGCGCTCGCCGACTTGCTCGCACGCGACGGCCATACCAAGCCGACCAAGTCTACGGCCGAAGACGATGCCGCCGCGGCAATCAACCCGCTCGCCCCGAAGCCGTCGCACTTTCCCGGCAAGGCGAAGAAGTGCATCTTCATTTTCCTCGAAGGGGCGCCGAGCCAGATCGATCTTTACGACCCGAAGCCGAAGCTCAACGAGCTCAACGGCAAACCGCTGCCTGAATCGATGACGAAGAACGTCCGTTTCGCCTTCATCAAGAAGGAAACGGCCGTGCTGATGGGCTCGAACCGGAAGTTTAAGAAGCACGGCGAATGCGGGATGGAGTTCAGCGACTTCATGCCGCACATCGCCACGTGCGCCGACGATATCTTGATGGTCCGCTCGATGCACACGGACCAGTTCAACCACCATCCGGCACAACTGAGCCTGCTGGCGGGCCGCCCCTTCTTCGGCATTCCGACGATGGGTGCCTGGCTCACGTACGGCCTGGGGAGCGAATCGCAAGACCTGCCCGGCTACGTCGTGCTCTCGGCCGGTCGCGGCACCAGCGGCGGCGCTTCGCTGTGGGCTTCCGGGTTCTTGCCCTCGATGTATGCGGGGGTCATGTTCCGCAATCAAGGCGACCCGGTGCTGAACCTGTCGAACCCCGCCGGCCTGCCGCCGGAGCTGCAGCGTCTGGGGCTCGACGTCGCCCGCGACCTGAACAACGAACGGCTCGAGCAGATGCACGATCCGGAAATCGCCAGCCGCATCGCCAGCTATGAGCTCGCTTTCCGCATGCAGTCGGCCGCGCCGGAACTGATTGACTTGAGCGACGAGACCCAAGAGACGATCGACGCCTACGGCATCAATCGCAAAGAGCCGGAGATTAAGGCCTCACGCGGCGGCGGGCCGGGGCAATACAAGCAATTCGCCACGAACTGCCTTCTCGCACGACGGCTTGTCGAACGCGGGGTGCGGTTCGTGAGCCTCTTCCATGCTTCGTGGGATCACCATTCGGGCCTCGACAAAGAACTCGGCCACAACTGCGGCATGGCCGATCAACCGGTCGCGGCGCTCTTGAAAGATCTCAAACAGCGCGGCCTGCTCGACGAAACGCTCGTCGTATTCGCGGGCGAGTTCGGCCGGACGCCGCTCGGCGAAAACCGCGGCGGCAATCCGAACGCCACCGGCCGCGACCACCACCCGAACGCCTTTAGCCTCTGGATGGCGGGCGGCGGCGCGAAGGGGGGCCTCACCTACGGCGCGACCGACGAGATCGGCTGGTCGATCACCGAGAAGCCGGTCCACGTGAACGACTTCCACGCCACGCTACTCAAGCTCTTCGGCATCGACCACCTGAAACTCACCCACCGCTTCCAAGGCCTCGACCAACGCCTGACCGGCGTGGCGGGCAAGGTGATTGATGAGTGGATTGCTTAAGCGATAGGTAAGTCGACAAGCACATATCTGGGCCGGCCAAAAACGTCCTTGCTTCTCGGCGCTTGGCGCGCTAACGTGGCGGCGGGAAATTGTTGTTCTGCCGATCGATCGGATTGACCGAATGTGTGCGGCCGGGCCGCGCGAAAACGTTCGAAATCGGGTCCGTCGGCGAGCGCGATTTTCTTGACTTACGTCGATTTTTTGAGCACGTCATTGCGCAGATAACTCAGGCTATCTGCGCACAACCCCAAAACCCACAAGGGGTGCGCAGATAGATCGAGTTATCTGCGCAGTGGGCGGTTCGGGGAATTGACGTAAGTCTCGTTGCGAGCGATGCAGAATCGTTCGTGGAAAAACTCCCGGAGACAAGCTCCGGGGCTCAATGAAATACTTGGACTTTCAGAACTACTTAGGAACCTTTGCCATGTCGCTTGCCCGTCGTGAGTTTTTGAAGGCCGCCGCCGCCGTCGCCGCCACGCCGTACTTTTTCTCGTCGCAGAAGTCGCTCGCCGCCCAAGCCGCGGCTTCGCCGGCGGAGCGACCGTTGGTCGGTGCGATCGGTCTCGGCGGACGCGGATCGAGCGTCGCCGCACAGGCGTCGAAGTTCGGCGACGTCGTGGCGGTGTGCGACGTCGACACCAAGCGGCTCGAAGCGGCCAAGGCGAAGAAGGAATTCGGCGCCGGCAAGTCGGAAGCGTTCGTCGACTACCGCAAACTGCTTGACCGCAAAGACATCGACGTCGTCACCATCGGCACGACCGACCATTGGCACACCAAGATCGCGCTCGACGCCATGCGGGCCGGCAAAGACGTCTACTGCGAAAAGCCGCTTACGCTGACGATCGACGAAGGAAAGATCCTTTCGAAGGCCGTGAAGGAAACAGGCCGCGTGTTCCAGGTCGGCACGCAGCAGCGGAGCGAAAACAACAACCAGTTCCTCATTGCCGCGGCGCTTTGCCGCCAAGGGCGCATCGGCAAGATCAACCGGGTAACCTGTGCGATCGGCGGAGTGAAACCGAGCGGCAAGCTCAAGAAGGAAACGCCGCCGCCGGAACTCAATTGGGACATGTGGCTCGGCCAAGCACCGATGGTCGATTACATCAAGCAACGCGCTCACTACGAATTCCGTTGGTGGTACGAATACTCCGGCGGCAAGATGACCGACTGGGGAGCGCACCACGTCGACATCGCGCAGTGGGCGCTCGGCATGGACGACACCGGCCCGACGTCGTTTGAAGTGATCGCCGCCGAACATGCGGTGCCCTTCGCCAAAGGTTGGCCGACGGTCGACAACGAGTACAACGTCGCGCTGACGTTCCACGTGCGCTGCCAAACGGCCGACGGCGTCGAAATCAACATTCGTGACAAGGCGACCGATCTCGGCTTCGATAACGGCATCCTCTTCGAAGGGGACAAGGGAAAGTTCTTTGTCAATCGCGGCAAGCTCACCGGCGCGCCGGTCGACGATTTGAAGGCCAACCCCATCGACGAAAGCGTGCTCGTGGCGCTGCGGCACGGCAAGCCGCTCGGCGGGCATATGGAAAACTTCTTCGCCTGCATCAAAGATCGCGGGCTGCCGGCCTCCGACGTCGCCTCGCACCATCGGGCCATGACGACCTGCCACTTGGCGAACATCGCCATGCGGTTGAACCGGAGCCTGAAGTGGGATCCGGCCGCGGAGCAGATCGTCGGCGACGACGAAGCCAACAGCTTCCAGAAGCGCGAACAACGCAAGGGATATGAGATTGTTTAACTCCGTGCCGTTTCGAGCCTCCTTCTGCTGCATCGTGCTCGCACTTGTTTGCGAGTTCGCGACGGCGCAGGCTCCCCAAGCCGACAAATCGAAAGCGAAGAAGGCCGCGGCGTTGCCCGTCGGCGTGCGTGTCGAGCGCGATCTCGAATATGCACGCCGGGGGGAGCAGCGGATGTTGCTCGATTTGTATTTGCCGGAGAAGGCGAGCGAGGGGCCGCTGCCCGTGGTCGTGTGGGTTCACGGGGGCGGTTGGAGCGCGGGGAGCAAAGATCGTTGCCCGGCGACCTTTCTGGCGGCCGAAGGTTTCGCCGTGGCGAGCATCAACTATCGCTTGAGCCAAGAAGCTCGCTGGCCGGCGCAGATCGACGATTGCCGCGAGGCGATTCGTTGGCTGCGTAAAGAGGCGAAGGCCCGGGGCTTCGACGCCGAGCATATCGGCGTGTGGGGCGGCTCGGCGGGGGGACACTTGGTCGCGCTGCTCGGTACGCTCGACGTGCCGAGCGACGAAGCCACGTCGTCGCGCGTGCAAGCCGTCTGCGATTGGTACGGACCGAGCGATCTGTTGACGATGCCGCCGAACGTGCTCAGCGCCGGCAAGACGGAAGCCGACTTGGCGAAGGCGAACGGCGCTAAGTTGCTCGGCGGCATCGTGCGCGATCGACCAGAGCTTGCCCGGCAAGCGAGCGCGTTCTATCAAGCGAGCGCCGGCGATGCGCCGTTTCTGATCATGCACGGCGATGCCGATCCGCAGGTGCCGCTGGAGCAGAGCGAGCGTTTGCACAACGCGTTGACGAAGGCCGGCGTTTCCTCGACGTTTCAAGTTATGAGCGGCGGCCACGGCGGCCCGGCGTTTCAAACGGAAGACTCCAAGCAACTGGTGCTAGCCTTCTTTCGCAAGCATTTGAGCAGGTAACGCGGCGCTTGCTTCCCTTCGCAAACGAGACTAACGGGTCTACAATAGAGGAGTTGCCATCTTCCGGAGCTTGCCGCATGTTTTCGCAAACGGTCGAATACGCTTTGAGAGCCATCGTGTATTTGGCCGGCGATCCGGATGCGGCGCGTACGAGCGGGCAGATTTCCGAGATCACCAAAGTACCGCAGGCGTATCTTTCGAAAGTGCTCAAGGGACTCAGCGAGTCGGGGTTGCTTAGCTCGCAGCGAGGCGTCGGCGGCGGCTTTATCTTGGCCCGCAAGCCGACGGAACTGACGATCCTTGAAGTGGTGAACGCCGTCGATCCGATACGTCGCATTCGCACCTGCCCGCTCGGCATTAGCACGCACGGCAGCAGGCTCTGCCCGTTGCATCGGCGGCTCGACGATGCACTGAAGAGCGTCGAGGAAGCGTTCGGCAAAACGACGTTGGCAGAAGTGCTGGCCGACCCGAATCCGAGCGTGCCGCTTTGCGAATTTCCGCCGGCGGCTCATCCGGCTGCCATCGACGCTTCTTAGGCCGGATCGATGGGTGCGGCGCCGGGAGGAGGCGTGCCGCCGCCGGATTTGATGTACGCCGCGCGATTCTTGGCGTAGTCGAGCGAGGCGGGATCTTCCTGCGGAGCGGCCGAGCCGGCTTGGTGCGCTTCGAACATCACCGTCATGTACTTTCGACACCAGCCGCAACCGGTCCCCGCGCCGAAGCAATCGCTCATCTGCGCGACGCGCCGCGGCTTCTCCACACGGAGGAAGTTTTGCAGTTTACGCTTCGTCACATGGAAGCAGAGGCAGACTTCGTCGTCGAGTTGCATAGCCTGCGGTTCCGAGAGTTAGGACGAAGCCGAAGATGCGGCAAGCTTCAAGCCGATCCGGCAGGCGTGCAGAAACGCTTTCACGTCGAGCTGCTCGCTCACGGTGTGCACGTTCTGCTGTCCGCAGCCCATAGTAACCGTCGGAATGCCGCGGGCCGACAGCCAATTGGCGTCGAGTCCGCCGTTGCTCACGGCGCGAATCGGCGTGAGCCCCACGGCCGCAACGGCTCGCTCCGCTTCCAAGACGCACGGTTCATCGTCGGCGAGCAGGAACGAATCGTAATCGAGCCGATGTTCGAACTTCACCTTGCCCGCCTTGCCCGCGGTGCTGGTTACCGAAGCGGCGGCCTTTTCAAACGCCGCACGGAATGCCGACAGAATCTCTTTGCGGAACTTCGGATCGTGGCTGCGGCATTCGGCCCGGAGCTCGAGGCGATCGGTGATGACGTTGGTCGCCGCGCCGCCGTTGATCACGCCGACGTTGCTGGTGCCGCGTACACCGTTGCGCAGGACGAGCCCGAGGTAGCCGCTGTTGTGAAGATCGGCAATCGCCAGCGAGGCAATCGTCACGGCGCTCACGCCCTTGTCGGGACAGTTGCCCGCATGCGCCGCGAGGCCGTGGATCGTGATCTGCATGCGAAAGGCGCCGGTCGCGCCAATGGTGAGCTTTTCCGCGGGGCCGCCGTCCCAATTGAACGCCAGTTTCGGTTTACCGAGCAGGCTCAGGTCGCCATGGTGGGCGCCGAACAGCCCGACCTCTTCCTGCACGGGCCAAAAGAAGGTAAGCGGCGGATGCGGCAGCTTGCGGCGCAGGATTTCAATGGCCGTGTTAAGCAATACCGCGCAGCCTGCGCGATCGTCGGCTCCGAGGCCGGTCGTCTTATCGGCCGAGTGGACGAAGGCGCCCTTACGCACTGGCTGCGAGCCGACGCATAGCGGCACGGTATCCATGTGGGCCATCAGCATGCGCCGCGGGCCGGGAAGGGTGCCGGGAAGCGTGAAAACGAGGTTGCCGACTTCTCCGCCCAGCGGCGACCGCTTCGGCGTGTCGTCGGTGCGCACCTGCGACATATCTGCGCCGGCCTTCTTCAGCTCCTTCTGAATCAGCTCGACGACGCGGCCCTCTTCACCGCTCTTGCCGGGCACCGCCATCAGCCGCATGACGAGGTCGAGGGGCTGATCGGGGTTGAAATCGTCGCTCACTTTCGCGGCAGGCTTGGCAACGGAAGCCTTGGATTTCAAAGAAGTTTTCTCACGCGGCATGACGAACATCCCACTGGCAAGAGATAGAGCCCATTCCGGGCGACTTTCGCATTCTAGCGGTTTTCGGCATCGTGCGCAAAACGTTGCGCGGCCAATTCGGGCCTTGGATTTTTGAGAGCCCGACCGGACAATACATCAGTTCATTCTTACTTCCGAACCGAGTGCGTCGACTTTCGCGACGACCGACCTGTGCAACACTTGCTGAATCTCTCGCTCGCCGAACTACGACAATGGCTCGCCGATCAAGGCCTGCCGGCGTATCGTGCCGCGCAGATTCACAAGTGGATCTACGAAAAGCGGGCCGGCACGTTTGGCGAAATGAGCGACTTGCCGAAGGACCTGCGGGAACGACTCGCCGGCGAGTTCACCATTTTTTCGTCGGCGATCACCACGCACAAAACGGCGGAAGACGGCACGGAGAAGTTGCTCCTCCAATGGCCCGACGGGCATCGCATCGAGTGCGTGCTGATACGCGAAGGGAAACGCCGGACGATTTGTATCAGCACGCAAGTCGGCTGCGCAATGGGGTGCGTCTTTTGCGCCAGCGGACTCGACGGTGTGGCCCGCAACTTGACGACCGGCGAAATCCTCGAACAGATGTTGCTGTTGAATCGCATTCAGGCGGCCGACGAACGGCTGAGCAATATCGTGGTGATGGGGATGGGCGAACCGTTGGCGAATCTCGATCGCTTACTCCCGGCCCTCGAACAGGCGGGTAAGCCGGAAGGGCTCGGCATCGGCGGTAGGCATATCACGATTTCGACCGTCGGACTGCCGCCGGCCATCGATCGCCTGACCGGAATGCAGACCAACTACCATCTTGCCGTCTCGCTGCATGCGCCGAACGATGAACTCCGCAATCAGATCGTTCCGGTAAATAAAGGCATTTCGATCGCGACGATCCTAGCCGCGGCCGATCGCTTCTTCGCCGACAACGGTCGCCGACTCACGTTTGAATATGTGTTGCTCGGCGAATTAAACGATCGGCCCGAGCATGCCGAAGAACTCGTCGAGCTCTTGCGCGGCCGCACCGCCTTGCTCAACGTCATTCCTTACAACACGGTCGCCGGCTTGCCGTATAAGACGCCCTCCACGCGGGCGCAAGAGAAGTTCCTCAACATCCTTCGCGACGGCGGCGTCAACGTGCAGGTTCGCACGCGCAAGGGGGACGAAATCGACGCGGCCTGCGGCCAGCTGCGCCGCAGTTTTCCACAACCGGCGACCGGCACAAGCGGCTTGCTCGATATTGAAGCGATGCAGAAGCCGTAGTCCGTCGCGCATCACTTCTGGAACCGACCGATTCCGAGAAAGTCGACGGGGAGCGACGTGGCGCCATCGACGACGAGTTCTGTAAGAGCTTTGCCGAGTACGCTTGCGAACTTAAAGCCGTGGCCGGAGAGTCCGGCGGCGAAGACGATTTGTGGATGCGCCGGGTGTCGGTCGACGAGGAAGTTCTCGTCGGGCGACATCGTGTACATGCAAGGAGCATGATCGACCAATGTCGTCGTGACGCCGCGGAGATAGCGATTCAGAAACGTCCGCACGCGGGCCAAGTCGGCTTCGTCGACCGCTTGCCCGAGCGCGAGCGGATCCGTAACCAGGGCGCCGCCGCTATGCTCGGCACATTTCAAGCCTTCCGGGCCGACGACGGGGAAGCCGTAGAACACGCCGGCCGGTGTACCTTGGTCGTCGACCGTTTCATAGAGAAACGCGGGCGTGCCGGCCGCGAGCGTGTAATCGGCGGTCGTCGGAGCGAACCAATACTGCGGCTTGCGGCGAACCTCGAGCGGAATGCCGAGATCGGCCAGCAACGATCCGGCCCAAGGTCCCGCCGTGAGAACGAGCCTCGCGGCGCGATACTTGGCCCGATCGGTTTCCACAACGACTTCGGAACCGTCGACGCGCCACGTTTGCACCGCTTCGTCGACATGGAACTCCGCGCCGAGGCATTGCGCGTGTCTCAAGTAGGCGTCGACGCAGCGCTCGACATGCAGAAAACCGGCGCGACGTTCGACGACGCCGACCATTCCTTCCGGAACGTGGAAGCCGGGATAGCGCCGCATGATCTCCGTCGCGGAGAGTTGCGCGACATCCAATCCGTGCAACTTCGCGGAAGCCAGCACGCCGGGCACCACGACGCCGCCGGGCGGTCCGATCTCCAGGAGGCCGGTCTCTTCATAGAGTTGCGACCCGGTCGCCTGCTCCAACTCGTGCCAGAGATCATAGGCGCGCAAAACCAGCGGCACGTAGCTCGGGTGCTCGAAGTAGGCCTGGCGGATCATTCGCGTTCGGCCATGCGAACTGCCGCGATTGTGGGGCGACGCGAAGCGATCGATGCCGAGCACACGCAAGCCGCGGCTTGCCAGGTGGGCCAATGTCGCGGAGCCGACTCCTCCACAACCGACGACGACTGCGTCGTACGTGTTCATGCGCGGCGACCGCTTAGGAGAGAAAGATCAGCGCCAGTCGTCGCCGCTGCCCGGTTCGCCCCCTTCGTCGGTTCCGCCGCACCATGTCTCCAAGGCCTCGAGCATGCCGTCGCGTTCTTCCAATCGAGCCCAAATCGACTCCCCATCTTCCAGGCGAATCTCGTAGTAGCCTTCGCGGACGCAGTCTTCTTCGCCGCAATAGTGAGGCGTTTTGGCAATCCAAAGAACACGGTAGAGCGGGATAAACTTGTCGTCGACGACGAACATGTTTTCCGACATAGCGATGGGCCCTGGCAACGAAGAAACAAAGGAGAACCGACGTTTGTATTGTACGCACCCCGGATCGACAAGGCTTGCCCCGGGTTTTGCAGCGCTCGAAGCGGCGAAACTGCGGTTTCCCGAGCGTCTACGCACCCTTGCCCAACTCGATCGAACGGCGCGTCGCCGCTTCCACGGCGGCGATGAAGTCGCCGCGCACCGCCCCAATTTCCAAAGCTTGCAAGCCGGCGATCGTCGTTCCGCCTGGGCTGGTGACTTGATCCTTGAGCGCCGCGGGATGTTCGCCGGTCTCCAACACCATGGCGGCGGCGCCGAAGACCGTGGCCGCGGCGAGGCCTTGAGCCACATCGCGCGGCAGGCCCATGCGTACACCACCGTCGCCCAGAGCTTCGATCATGAGATACACAAACGCCGGACCGGAACCGGAGAGCCCCGTCACGGCGTCGAGCAGCTTTTCTTCCAGCCGGTACGATCGACCGACGGAATTCAAAAGTTGCTCGACCATCGCAGCGTCGTCGGGCGTGGCGCCGTGCCCGAGCGCAAAGCCCGAGGCGCCTTTGCCGACGAGGCAGGGTGTATTCGGCATCACGCGCACCACACGGACGCCCTCACCGAGGCCATGTTGCAGTGCTTGCAAGGTTACGCCGGCCGCGACCGATACGACGAGCTTACCCGAGGCATGCCCCTTCAATTCGCCGACCACGGCAGCGATCTGCTGCGGCTTCACGGCGAGAAAGAGAATATCGCTCGCGGCCGCCACGCCGCGATTGGTTGTCGCCGCCGTCCCGCCGACCGACTTTTGAAAGGCATCGGCGGCAGCCGGAAAGGGATCGTAATAGCTCAGCGCCGTCGGCTTGATGAGGCCGGCCCGTACGAAGCCGCCGGCCAGCGCCGCGGCCATCTTGCCGGCTCCGAGAAATCCAATACGTTGCGACAGCATAGGTGTGCCGGCGAAGGGGGACGATTTGACATAGATCTGTGGAATGCAAACGCCATCTTAAATGGGCCCCTTCACTTGGGCAAACCGCCCTAGACGCAACGGGAAGGTTTTGACAAACTCCCGCCCCCTCAACTTGCCTGACCTACCTGCTTCGTATTCGCGCCGCGCTGCGGTAAACACAGTTCGGCCGGCGAACCGCGCAATCCGTTGCGGCTGGTCACATTTCGCGGAGTTCATCATCATGTCGCGATCAGTTGCTCTCGGCTTCGACGGCGTCTTGCTTTCTGCGGTGCTCCTCGCAATTGCGGCGCCTTGCACGGCCCGCGCCGAAGGCTGGAACCTTTGGCAAACGACGGAGACGACGCAACGTAGTCCGCACTATACGCGAACGAGTTCCAGTTCGGCTCCCAGTTCATCGTGGAGCATGACTCGCGCGCTTTCCAATTCCTGGAAGGCGACGACCGACGTCTCCAAGAAAGCCTGGAAATCCACAGTCGACGTAGTAACTCTAAAGCCGCTACGTACGTCGAAGCCGAAACAAAGCCAATTTCAGCTTGGCTCGCATCCGGCGATTCCCTCGCAAAGCAAGCCGAAGCAAAGCATGTTCGGCTCGTTGTTTGCGCCGAAGAAACCGAGCGGCCCATCAACCGTCGACGAGTACTTCTCGCAGGAGCGTCCGCGCTAGTCGATAAGTCGATCTCGTGACGATTGCTTGGGCACTGCTTCTTTGACGACTTAAAACAGGGTTAGACCGATGCGTCGCGCAACCATGCTCACGCCGCTCGTGGCGACAACCGTCGTCGGCTTCGTCGTTGCTGCCTGTGGTTGCTCTAGCCTGAGCGCCCCCTCGGCCATGGAAAAGGAAGTGCTTGCGCCGCCGAGTGCGGCCTTCATGAAGCGGGTCAAAAACGATCCGTTCCCTTCGGCCTCGGAGCAGACCTACGTGCCGCCCAAGGCCAAGTAGCGGCCCGAAGTGCGGCGACACCTTTTATTTCGACGGCTTAGGAAAGTGGCGTCGCACGTATTCCGCCGCGGCGGGCGCGAGCAAGTCTTGGCTCATGCGTGCGGCATCGCCGAAGAATGCGTCGCCGGCGGCCCCGTCGATGATATGGGTTCCCAGTAAACTCAAGGCCCGGGGTTCCTCGTAGATTGATTCCGCATAGATGATCCGGTCTCCTTCTCCTGCGACGCCGAGCATGGCGGCCAAGAGTTGGACGACGCGATTGTTGCGCCGCGGCATCTGCGAACCCATCACGACGACGCGCAGCTGCTCCCATTGAACTCCGGTGAGTTCCTTTCGCCACGTTTCGAGCACGCCACGATAGTGATCGAGCTCGATCTCGGCGGCCCAAGTGAGATGCTGCTCGATCAGCGGTGACGCGGTATCACAGAACTCGCGCAACGCCTCCGGGGTCGCCGTGCGATTTTCAATTGCCTCGGACAGAAAACTTCTGCCGAGCCTCAGGATTTCTTGCTGAGCGGCTTGCTGTTCGGCACTCAGTCCGAAGTTCGCGTCGGCCGTCGCGGCGGCCTCGGCGAGAGCAAGCCACGATTGCCATCGGGTGATGTCTGACGCCGGGCGCGGTGCAGCGCCGCCTCCCTGAAACTCCAGAAAGATCATCAACTGAAAATGTGCGGCGGCCTTGAGTCGATGGTATGTTGCCGGCACCAGTGACGATGTAATTCGTTGCTCTCCTTGCAGGAGCGTGAACTTTTCCCCATCGAAGAGAATGATGGGCCGCGTCTTGGCGACGGCGTCGGCGCGGACACGAGCGTACGTGGACCGAAACTCACCGTTGATAGCTGCTAATGGATCGTCGACTCTCACAGGCGCTTCCGCAGGCGGCGCCCCAAGCGCCTGAGCGGCGGCAAACGCGACTCCGGCGAACAGCCAAACCTGAAGCCATTTGTTCACGAATGTCTCTCCCATTGCGTTGCGTGTGGCTACGTCAGCAGAAAATTCCACAACATTTCTAAATTCCATGCGACGCCTCGACCCATCGCCTTAGTCGCCACGTGCGTGTCCGTATCCGGTTGGTTTCAAGCGACTTAGCGAATCCAACGGCAAAGTCGGAATTTGCTTCCCAACGTTGTAAATCAACAACTTACGTCGACAATGCCCGGCTTGTGAGCGGGTGGAATCGACACCAGGGATTCACAAAACCACCAAAATCAATAAGATAGGGGGTTTGACTGAGGACTCTATGCGGCGTCGATATTCGAATTCTAACGTCTTGCGAATCTGGAGCACGCGTCTAACGCTGCTAGCAGTAGCACTTTTATGCGCGCTGCAAGCGGCCGACGCCGGACAGTTTGGTCGACGTCACCATCTCTGGGGCCGATTCCGTCCCGGCAGTTGGGTCGTGATGCGGCAAGGCATGGAAACGCTCGACCCCGAAGGTCAGGTCATGGGCCGAAGCGTCAGCGAAACGAAGATGACGTTGGCCGACGCCGACGATAACGGACTCACGTTACGTGTACAAACATCGCTGGAGATCGGCGATCGGAAGCTGCAAAGCCCGCCGCAAGAACTTCGCCAAGGACTCCTCGGCGAACCTGTCGACGGTGCATCCGTTGCCAAAGAACTTCCGGTGGAAGCACTCTCAATCCAAGGGAAAGTGATTCCTTGTGAAGTGCGACAGACGGAAAGCACGAGCGGCGGCCGTCGGCAAATCATTACCACTTGGGTCAACCCTCAAGTCGCCCCCTTCGTCATGCGAAAGGTCACGACGACCATCGACGTTGCGACAAGTCGGCAACTTGGCGAAACCGTCATGAACGTGGTCTCTCTTTCTTCGGAGCGACGCATTCTGGCGCGAAATCGCTCCGTCGCGGAGGTTCGAACGGTTCAGCACCATCCTCGCGGCCAAACCACGACGCAAGCCATTTGCTGCCCGGAAATCCCGGGCGGCGTCGTCAGCCAGACGTCGGAAGAATTCGACGTCGGCGGACAACTAATCCGCCGAACGCAGATGGAACTGGTCGACTTCGAAACGAAGTAGCGCACTCCAAAATCTAGCGCACGACGTAGTCGATGACGCACACGTCTTCCAGGTGCGGCTTCACCAGGGTGACAAACTCTTCATGTGCGGCGTGCGGCAAGTAGGCGTCACGCCCCTTAGCGTCGGCAAATGTCACCAAGAAGCAGTGCGTGAAGCCTTTCGAAAGGCCTTCCACGCCAACGTCGGTTCCCCACTCGAAATCTTGAATCGCATCAATCTTCTTCGGAAGCTCGGCGAAGGCGTCCGTTATCTTGCTAAGCGTTGCCGCGTCGGTGTCCGGCTTGAACTTGAAGAAAACCACGTGGCGTAGCGGCGCCTTTTTTTCGCCTGCCGCGTCGGCCGATGCCGCGGGCGAGCGCACCACGAACGCCAGTGCCGCGAGTCCACAAGCCAGTGCCCCGAGCGATTTCCAAGCCGTTGACATATGCGAGATCTCCTATAAGTAAGCAAGCGAACAACGAACACCGCACGACATGAGGCACGGCGCACGCAAGTTTGGCGGACGACGTGGGCGAGATTACACTGGCGACGTTCGCATTGCAAACACCGCCGCTCGCTTCGTTCGCCCCGCCATTCTCACTGAGATCCTCACATGCTTATGCGCCCGCTCGCTACCGCCCTCGCCTTCTTTGCCGCTTCATGTAGTTTGGCGGCCGAGCCGGCTTGGCTGGCTCTCTTTGACGGCAAAACTCTCGATGGTTGGACCGTGCGCGGCGGCGCGGCCAAGTACGAAGTAGTCGACGGCACGATCGTCGGCACCACGGTCGACGGCAGCCCCAACACGTTTCTTTGCCGTGAACCGTATGGCGACTTCGAACTAGAATTCGACGTCCTTTGCGACATGAAACTCAATTCAGGCGTGCAAATCCGCAGCCACGTCTACGAGAAGGACACGCCCCAAGCTTCCAACCCGAAGCGCATTCGGAAGAAAGGGGAAGTCTACGGCTATCAATGTGAGATCGACCGCGCGGAAGACGGCGTGTCGGGCAATTTCTGGGATGAAGGACGCGGCACGAAATGGTTCGACGACTTTGCCAAGAAGCCCGAGGCCGCCAAGGCGTTCCAAAACGGCGAGTGGAACCACTATCGCATCGTCGCCCAAGGGGATCACATCCGCTCTTGGGTCAACGGCGTACCCTGCGCCGACTTCCAAGATGCGACCGACGCATCCGGTTTCATTGGGCTGCAAGTACACGGCATCAAGCCGGGCACAGGCCCTTACCAAGTGCGTTGGAAGAACATTCGCATCCGCGAGCTTGCCGCCGGCGACAAGGTCGAATAGCCGCGCGGCGTCAAATTCGCAGCGTTGAACAAGCCGAATCAATCCGCCGTGAACCTGCAAAAGGCCCGCGGTTCGGCTACTTTTTCACCTGCGGTTCGACTTCCACGCCGGTCGTTAGGAGCGAGACTTCCGCCCCGATAAATCCCGGATCGGTGTAGCTGGCCGTCACGGTTTGGTCGTCCTTCGTAAAGGCGATCAAACCGCCCACTTTCTCCAACGTCGTGACGCGTTCCTTCCAGCCTGCGGCTGCGAAGAACTTCTGCCATCCGGCGACGCATGCTCGCGCCTCGCCCGCAGGCAACTCGAATTCGACGCGCCCCTTCGACGTCTTCACGTCCTTGGCGGCAGAGGGCAATTCCACCGTGAGCTTCGGGAGAGGCATATTCTCCTTAGCTTCCCGCTTCGCCTTTTCCTCCTGAAATCGCTTCTCGGCCGCGGCCACTTGTTCGGCGGTTTCATGTTTCAACGTCACACGGCGTTTCCCTTCAAAGTCCGATACGCTCAGCGTCAGCATCGCTTTCGTCGGACTTCGGAAAATCAGCTCGTCGCGAAAGCCCGACTTCAGCGGACGGTCGGTCGTCGCCTTCCATCCCCCCTTCTCCAACGCCCTGCGGTAAAAGTCGCAAAGCTCATCCAGCGTCTTCGGCGAATCGAAATGGAGTTGCGTCGTAGTGTTGGAATATTGCAACTGTTCGGCGTCGCTCGGCGCCGGCAGATCGACGGACATCTTCTCCCGCGTGTAGCTGAGCATCGTCTTGCCCCCTTGCGCAGCGGCGCTGACGATATTCGCGTTGAGCCGAACCAGCCCGCGCTTGAAGTAGCGTGAATCCCCGGCGGCTCCGTACGGTTCCCAGCCGGCGTCGGAGAGTCGCTTCGCGCATTCGTCCAGCGTCGACTTCACCGACGCCTCGGTCGCGTACATCGCCACGTCGCCGCTGACGAACACCTTCGTGGCCCCGCTCGGCACGGGCAGGCTCGCAAGGTCGGCCTCGGCGGACTTCTCGGCGTCCGACTTCAAAACGCTCGGCGTTGCCGCAGCCGGATCGGCGACCGGCGTCCCTTCCGTGCAACCCGCAACCACGATCGCCGTCGCCCATGCCCACGCCGCCGCCCTGGTGCTCATCTGCCCGCTCCGCAACATAGGTGCTCTCACCGGTTGGAACCTGATCTGCATCAGCCTGTCGTTCGCGGCGTCCCCATAACGCCCGAACCTACTATACATCAAGGGCTTACGCCGATCCAGAAGTTCCTGCAGGCCCATCCGTTGACATGACGATAGATTACATATAAACTATATCCATGTAACGTATTCGTCGCGCCCGTTCGGTCGATTTTCTCCGAGGTCCGCCCCGTATGTCCCCCGCCGGCCTGCAGCACGAACTCAAAAAACGCCGCCCGTTCGAATCGCCCGAGCAAGAGGCGATTCTGAATCTGCTCCGCACTAACGACCAGTTCGACAATCGTTTCGGCCGCCTCTTCCGCGAATACGCCCTCACCTCCTCGCAGTACAACGTCCTCCGCATCCTCCGCGGCGAGGGCCGGCCCCTCCCCTGCCAGGAGATTGCCGAGCGCATGATTCAGGTCGTGCCCGCCATGACCGGCCTACTCGATCGGCTCGAGCAACAAAGCCTCATCGGCCGTCATCGCAGCACCGAAGACCGTCGCGTCATCTACGTCGAGCTCACGGAGAAAGGCACTGCTCTGCTAAAGTCGCTCGATGAGCCCGTCTCCCAGCTCCACCATCGCCTCGTCGGCCACCTCACCAAGGCCGAACTCAAAGAGCTCAGCCGGCTCCTCGAAAAAGCCCGGCAGCGCGTGAACGACGCCCCCGACTGACGCCCCCGACTGACGCCCCCGACTGACGCCCCCGACTGACGCCCCCGACTGACGTCTCCGGCTCTCGTCCCTCCGCTCGCCCCAAATAACTCACATATCAACTATTCACTTGTAACCATTCCGCCGCCGGCCGCATCCAACTCTGCAGATCGGCCGACGAACAAAAACCCGCTTCTCTACAGGACACCCAAAACATGTTCACCATCCGCAAGTCCGCCGAGCGCGGCCATGCCGACCACGGTTGGCTCGACACCTACCACACCTTTTCGTTCTCCACGTATCAAGATCGCGAGCACATCCGCTTCCGCGCTCTCCGCGTCATGAACGAAGATCGGGTCGCACCCGGCCAAGGGTTCGGCACGCATCCGCATGAAGACATGGAGATCGTCACGTACGTCCTTTCCGGCGCCTTGGAGCATCAAGACTCCATGGGCAACGGCGAAGTGCTGCGGCCGGGCGAGTTCCAACGGATGACCGCCGGCACCGGCATCACGCACAGCGAGTTCAATCCCTCGAAGGACGAGCCCGTCCACCTGTACCAAATCTGGCTCTATCCCGAACGGAAAGGGCTCACGCCGAGTTACGAACAGAAGAACTTCCCGACCGAGGGACGCAGCAACCGTTGGCAACTCGTCGCCTCGCGCGACGCCGCCGAAGGTTCGCTGCTCATCCACCAAGATGCCCGCATCTTCTTGGCAAATCTCTCGGCCGGCCAGGAGTTGGAGTACAAGCTGCTGCCCGTGCGTCACGCGTGGCTGCAAGTGCTTCGCGGGTCGCTCACCGTCAACGGCCACCAAGTCGCAGCCGGCGACGGCGTCGCAGTCAGTGAAGAAACGTCACTAAAACTCCGGAGCGAATCCGGCGCGGAAGTGATGCTCTTCGACTTGCTGTAATCCGTCCGTAGCGAGCGGCGGGGTTCATCCCCGCCGTCTGCTCTGGTCCGCCGTCCTCCTCAATCACTCCCCTCGCCCCTTGCGGGAGAGGGGCCGGGGGTGAGGGGTGACGAACCCATTGCAAATTGAGAATTGCAAATCGCAAATCGCAAATTGGCGCAAGCGAGCCGCAACACCTTTTCCTCAATTTGCAATTTGCATTTTTCAATGACCCATTTGCAATCGCATCCCATTCACTCACCACTCGTCAACCACTAAACCCTGAACCCCAAACCCTGAACCAGGAACCCTCCGATGCAATCCGTCGTCTCCATTCTCGGCCGTGTGATGATCGCCACCATCTTTCTCATGAGCGCCGTCGGCAACAAAATCCCCAACTTCAGCGGCGTGGTCGGTTACATGACCTCGGCCGGCGTCCCGAGCCCGCGCTTGATGCTCGCGTTGGCGATCGTGTTTCTGCTGTTCGGCAGCGTCTCGGTGATCTTGGGCTTCTACACCCGCTTCGGCGCGGCGTTGCTCTTGGTGTTCCTCGCCCTGGCCACGTACTACTTCCACGCCTTCTGGAACGTCACCGGCCCGGATCAACAGGCGCAGATGATCCAATTCATGAAGAACCTCAGCATGATGGGCACAATGCTCTACCTCATCGCCAACGGCCCCGGAAAAGGCAGCCTGGACGGCCGCCGGACAACCTCAGCCGCCTAAGCACTCACTCGTCATGCACACGGGGTGGCCCAGGTTGCTTTTGCAACAGATGCACAGCAACTTGGGCCAGCCGCGAGCAACTGAGCAACAGCGTTCGGCCCATTCGAACCATCCGGCGGACGTCGCACTCGGACGGCACAATGGAATAAACAATCGGCCCGCCGACGAATACCCTGCAAGCGAGGCGCATACACCACTAGGCGAACTTCCGATGCGTTACGTTGTTGCCGTTCTTTTCACTGTGACCTTGAGTTCTTGCGACGGCGCAGGGATACCCTCGGTCGATTCGGCTGCGAGCCCTCCTGCAGCGACCGCTGCACCGAAGACATTCGACGACCAGCACTCGGCGAAGCTGAAAGCATCGCCGACGGCCGAAAGTGACCGACCGAAGTATGAACCCTCGGAAGTGGAGCACGCAGCCGTTCGTGAGGCACTCCTGCGCCATCAATTCAAACGAAATGCCTCCGGCGCTCAACAGAATGCCAAGGCTTATTTCATCCAGATCGACGACAAAGATCCGGACGACGCATTCCTCAACCGCTTTGACGGGCACGCGCCACCCGTCCGTCTCGGCTCGCAATTTCGAGTCGGCGACGGTCTCTTATTCCATGTAGAGGCTTTCAAATGGATCGACGCGAACACCGTCGAGGCCTCGGGCGGATACTATGAGGCCAATTTGAGTTCTTCGGGTAACTCGTATCGTCTCGAGCGTAAGAACGGCGTGTGGCAGGTCACCGTCGACAAGATGAACTGGATTTCGTAACCGCGGGTGGCCCAGGTTGCTTTTGCAACCTGGGTCTCCGAGAGGCAGATACAGTCGTGGCCGGAAGCGGTTGCTGTTGCCCCATCGGCGATCGGATGGAATAGCTAGACTGAAAGGCCACGGCCTCTTGCAATCCCAGGTTGCAAAAGCAACCTGGGCCACCCGCCCGATATCAAGAAACCATCTATCAAGCACGGCGGCGCGTGAAATGGCAGCAAGCATCGGCTAGAATGGGACTTACGTCAAAACCGCGTCTGCGTGATAGATTGCAAACTTGCCGCCTATAGGTGATAGACAGAAACTGCGTAGCAACATAGTTCGACGGCGGTGGAGGAGGCGACGTGGAAGAATGGCTGAACTCGATTCTGCGGCGGATCGCCGGGGACTCGCTATTGCCAGCCGCCTATTTCAGTGATCACGATCCCGATGCCGCGCTGGATTCCCGCGACCGAAACGAGGAATTTGATGGGAGTTGGGTCCATCTATCGGAGGAGGTCGAGCGCCGCTGGGCAAATGCGAAGGTAGCGGTGGACCTTCGGGCATTAGCGGAGGACATTCGCCGGGAATCCTTCTTGGCCGTTAGTCGGGTAACCGGGCAGCACGAGATTGCCGGTTATGTCTCCGACGATTTTGATCTCATCGTGCGCGGCCGAATCGTGGGGCTGGATGATCCGTTCTTGGACCAACTTTGGCGCGCGTACGATGATGGTAAGTTCCCCAGTCCGCCGCTGTGAGCATGGTCGTCGAACCAGTCGCTCCACCTGTCGCGGCGGCTTAACTCGGGTATGCAAATTCAACGTCTCGCCTGCCGCCGCGCATGAAGGAAAAGGGTGAAGGAAAATGGGACATTCTGGTTTTACAAAAGTAGAATGTCCCATTTTAAACTGCTGGTTTTACAAAAGTAGAATGTCCCCTTTTAACTTTTAAACTGCCTTTTAAACTGGATTCGTTTATAGAAAGCCATCGTGAGGCATGACGGGCTGCGATAACCAGGCATGCCGAACAAAGCCTTGCAGCAGAATCGCGATGACGTCCAGCGGTGTGGATAATCTATTGGCTGCGATCTGCTGAAGGCAGCCGTTTGTCGCCCATGAAAAGAATCACTGCAGCCGACATCGAGCAAATGCGGGCGAACGGTTACGACCGCTCCACGATAGCGGAAGCCGAAGCTCGGCGTAACGAGTGCCGTCGGGCTGACGAGCTGATTGACTTGGTTCGCCGGGCGTTTGCCGGTGTCGAGCTAGACGACGGAATTGGACTTCGCGAGTCTGACGGGATCGATGACTATGCTGGTCTCGAAGAATTGGCGCGGCTTCGCACCACCGACGAAAAACACGATTGGCAGAAAATTCCCGCAGACCAGTTGAACTACTGCAATGCGGCACCGTCTTTCCTCGATGCCAAAGGCATGCGGTTCCACACCCCGGCGTTCCTTGTGACGGAACTCAGGGGCGAGTTCGATCAGGATTTCATTGGTCGCTTAATCGACGAGTCATATTCCGCAACCGACTTCCCGCGATTATTGACCAATGACCAATGTGCCGCGATCATTGAATGCATTCGCTTCTACGGAAGCATCATGAATCATGGGTACGAATCTGATCGGATCGACGCCGCTGTTAAGAGGTTTCGTCGAGCATAGTAGGACGAACCAAGCGTTGCACGCGGGGTGGCCCGGACAACTCGTTGTCCGGGTCGCGTAGCGACAAGAGGCGATTGAAAGTCGTGAGAGTTTACGATTCGCTTTCTGCGCCTTGCGGCGCACGGACAACAAGTTGTCCGTGCCACCCTGCGTACGCAAGTTGACACTTAATGCCGTCAACGTAACGGGAAACATGCTCGACTTCTTTTACGACGACGAAAACATGTTTTGGGGCCACAGTGTGATTGCGACTTCCATGAATGGCCTCGCGTTTACGGACACGCACGCTGAGATATTTGGGTAACGCGCGGGTGGCCCAGGTTGCTGGGCAACCTGGGTTTACGGGAGGCGGAAAGCCCGTCGGGGACAAAGCCGGTTATTGTCGCGCCCGCGCCATGCTCGTTCATGTATGATCGGCGACGATCATTGACGGACCGGCGATAACGTGATTGTCACCAAGCTCTCGTCGTGCTCGTGCGGCGGTCTGAGGGAGTGGACGACGTGAAAGGACAATGCCTCTTGCACACCCAGATTGCACAGCACTCTGGGCCACCCGCGACAAGCATTGCCGGACACTGCCGGGCTAGCCGGCAGCGGCACAGGGAGTCGCAAGATTCGCGTCGGCCCTACGATCGAATTACGCGCCGCCGCGGCGCTTCAAAAGCCGGCGCATTTGGCTCGACTGCTTTGCTTTCGTACAATTCGCGTCGCAGTTGTTCGCCCCCTGGGGATGCGCCCGCGCGCGTCGTCGTTCGCATTTTTGGTAATCGGCCTTGGTAACAAGCTGGGATTTTCGGAGAGCTTCGATGAGTGAGCAAATGGAAGAACGAACGGCGTCGGGCGCGGCCCATGGTTGCCGGGCGGGGACCGATCATGATCGGGAAGTTCCGGAAACCGACCTGCTCAGCCCGCTGACGATTCGCGGCGTTACGTTTCGTAACCGGATCGGCATGGCGCCGATGTGCCAGTACATCGCCGTCGACGGGCTGGCGAGCGATTGGCATTTGGTGCACCTCGGGAGTCGGGCCGTCGGGGGAGTGGGGCTGGTGATCGCCGAGGCGACCGCCGTGACGCCCGAAGGCCGCATCACGCCCGGCGACCTCGGCATCTGGGGGGAGCAGCATGTGGAGCCGCTTGCGCGCATTGCGCGCTTCGTGCACTCGCAGGGGGCGGTGGCGGGCATTCAACTCGCGCATGCCGGACGGAAGGCGAGCTGTGAACCGCCGTTCGTCGGCGGCGCCAGTTTGAAGACGCCCGCAGCCGGAGGATGGACCGTCGTCGGACCGAGCCCGATTCCGTTTGCCGAGGGAGACCCGGTACCGGCGCCGCTCGACGAGGCGGGGATCGACGGCATCGTGGCGGCCTTCGAAGCCGCGGCAGATCGGGCCGTGCGGGCCGGATTTCGCGTGATTGAAATCCATGCGGCGCACGGGTACTTGTTGCACGAGTTCCTCTCGCCTTTGAGCAACCAACGAACCGACCAATACGGCGGCAGCTTGGAAAACCGGATGCGGCTGACGCTGCGTGTGGCCGAGCGTCTTCGCAAGCGCATCCCTCACGACATGGCGCTATTTGTGCGGATCTCGGCGACCGACTGGGCCGAAGGAGGCTGGGACGGCGAGCAGTCGGTGGTGTTGGCCCGAGGATTGAAAGAACTCGGCGTGGATCTGGTGCATGTGTCGTCGGGCGCTTTGGTGCCGACGGTACGCATCCCCGTCGCGAAGGGATATCAGGTGACCTTTGCGCGGAAGATTCGCAACGAGGCCGGCATCATGACCGGCGCGGTCGGCCTGATTACCGAAGCGAACTACGCAAACGAAATTGTGACCGGAGGGGACGCCGATCTGGTGTTCCTCGCGCGCGAACTGCTTCGCGAACCGTACTGGGCGCTGAAGGCTCAGCAGGAACTCGGCGAGGACGCGTCGTGGCCGATTTCGTACGGCTACGCAGTGAAGCGCCGCGCGAAGTAAACGCAGCGACGGCGCGTGAAACGTGCGACGCGCCTCGCGCGGTGCGAGGGGCTGATTAACCGGGGTGATGGGCCGGGGGACGAACGCGCGGAGGGCCCGCGGGAAGAAGAATCGGAAAAACTCCGCTGCGGTGAGAATTTTCACGACGGCCCGCGCGTCGGTCTAGCGTGAGCGGGAAACTTCGCCGGCGTCGGCGCGGCTTTCGTTCTACGCGCAACGGAAACTCAACCGGAAACTACCCATCATGGGCGATCTGTTACGAAAGTCGTCGGCCGGCGTCTTCTTGGTTTGCCTCCTGACGTTGCAGGGTGCTTCAGCCGAGGATTTTGTGTTGGTGGAAGCGGGAGGAACGCCGGCGCCGATCGTGGTGTTTGCCGACGCGCCGCCGCGAACTCGCGCCGCGGCCGTCGAACTGGCCGACTATGTGGAAAAGATTTGCGGGCGTCGGCCGGAGATCATCGACGGAGCGCCGCAACCCGTGCCGGAACGCGCCGTGTGGGTCGGTTATCAGCCGACGGTGAAGAAGCTGTTTCCGCAGACCGACTTTGCGTTTAAGCATCCGGAAGAAACGCTGATCGTGGTCGGCGAGAAGCATGCGATCGTCGCCGGTCGCGATCGCTGGGATCCGGCCCGTCTCAACGTCGAAGGGGGCAAGGGCCCCATCGAAGGGAGACAGCAAGAGTACGGAACGGTCAACGCCGTTTATACGTTCTTGCAAGACCAACTCGGCGTTCGCTGGTTGTGGCCGCGCGAGCTCGGCGAGGACGTCGTTCGCCGCGAGCGGATCGCCATCGCCGCGCAGGAGCGTCGACACCATCCGCAGATTCGCTCGCGCGGCGGCGTGTTTCATTACTCGGCCCTGGGTAACGGCGGCTACGGCAAGTCGCACGATTGGACGCTGCGGCAACGGCTGCAACTCGACTCGTTGCAAATGAGCGGCGGTCACGGGTTCGGCGATTGGTGGGATCGCTACCACGAAAAGCATCCCGAGATCTTCGCGTTGCAACCCGACGGCACGCGCAGCGGTTTTCCCAACCCGCACAACGCCAAGCTTTGCATGTCGAACTCGAAGGTCTGGGAGCTCTGGCTGGAAGACGTAGCGGCGCAACTGGCGAAAGATCCGAATCTAGAACTTTTCAACGCGTCGCCGAACGACGGCTGGGCCAGCGGCCACTGCGTCTGCGAACATTGTCGCGCCTGGGATCATCCCGACGGCGAACCGCGCATGTTCAATTGGTTTAAGCAAAATGAACTTCACCCGGCGCTGAGCGACCGGGACGTGACGTTCGCCAACAAGCTCGGCGAGCTGCTCAAGCAAAAGTATCCGGACAAGAACTACCGCGTGCTCATGCTGAGCTACGGCCACTCACGGCCCGTGCCGGTGAAAGCGCGCCCGAGCGAGCAGGTGATCATGTCGCTCGTCGCCAATTTCTACGGGCGCACGGGTCTGGTAGATCGCGGCTCGACGCGCGGCGACACGTATCGGAAACAATTCGAGGGTTGGGCCGGGATCGTCCCGTCGATGCTTTGGCGGCCGAATACCGGGAGCCCCGCCGGTTGGCAACAAGGCCTCCCCGACCTATCGACGCAACAAACCATCCGCGATTTGAAGGACGTGGCGGCGGCGAATTGCGAAGGGATCTACATCGACGGCGTGTGGGAACATTGGGCGACGCTCGGTCCGCAGTACTACGTGATGGCGCAGCTCGTGTGGAATCCGCAGGTCGACGCAGCCGCCGTGCTCGATGATTACTACGAGCGCGGCTTCGGGCCCGCCGCCAAGCACGTTCGCGAATACTACGAAACTTTAGAAGCGGCGCGGATGAAGTTTACCGCAGCCGACGGCGAGGCGGGCGTGTTTAGCTTTCCCAAGCTTTACACGCCGGAACTGCTCGGTGCATCGCAAGCGAGCCTCGATCGGGCCGAGGCCGCGGCGCCGCCTGATTCGGTGTATGCCCGACGTGTCGCATTCGTGCAAGCGGGACTCGACTATACGCGGCTGACCATCGAGAACGTGAAGCTTATGGACGGCTACTGGAAAACCAAAGATGCCGCAGTGGCCGCGAAGGTGAAGGAGAATTGGTCGGAGATCGAGCAACTGCTCGCGGCGAATCCCGTGGCGCTGAATGCGGGCCCCGTTCGGCCCATCACGCCTCGCATGGCGGGCCTTCATCCGGATTACCCGGCGAAGAAAGTGAAGCCTGCCCGCGCCGTCGAACTCGACTTAAAGTAATTGGCAGCCTCGCCACGTCGCCGGATTACGCGACGGCGGCCAATGGCACGACAAACGAGGTGTCGGATTAGCGTTTCGCAGTCGTGCCCTGCAGGTTCTTTTCGCAGCCGGGGTCGGCGGCCGTCGGTGCGCCGATTTCGTCCGTCGGGTGCGTGAAGAGGTAACGCCACACGGCTTCGTGGGCGAGTTTGTCGTCGGCCGTTTTGATCGAGGCTTTGCCCGGCGTCACGCAACTGTGAGCTCGTTTATCGTCGTTCTTCACGTCGGCGTCGGTGATCAGGCGGCGCGTGTTGTCGTACGGCGGCGACGACTTGTCGACGTTCACGATCGGGCCGTATTGGTTTAGGCCCAAAAGTTCCCACGAGCGGCAGTAATGGTCGCCCGACCAGCCGCCGTCGAGCACATGGCTGAAGCCGAAGAAGCGGTTGGTCGGCGTGGCCGACGGCAGAGCTTGCCACTTGTCGTATTGATCCCGCGGACCGCAGAACATCACGACGCGATCCACCTTCTGATGAATCGCGAAGCGGGCCGACGTCGTGCTGCCGTGCGACGCGCCGGACATGATCACGCGATCCCAACGGAGATCGTTTGCATCGTCCGTGAGAAAGTACTGCCAGCCGGCTTGCGGGTTTTCTTTGGCGAGCCACTTCACAAAGTGGAGCGAGCGCTGCTTCATGCCGTCGGGCTCGGGGATGTCGACCGCTTTGCTGAAGTCGCGGCCGGTGGCTGCTTCCAGGCGGACATTGCCCAGGTATTGGTCGTCGTCGGCCGGAGCGAGCTTGGAGAGCTTGCCGAACCAGCCGTTGGCATAGTGCGGCTGAATCGCGTGCAGTCCGTAGCTCGAGATACGCTCGAACAGGGCCGGGTTGTAGCCCATCAACCAGATGACGAGCTTCCCTTGCGGCGCGACGCGCGTGTCGACCATCGCCTTCTCCGTGTCGGCGGGCTTGCCGGCCTTCTCGAAGACGAAATCGATCTCCGGATGCGGCTTCGCACGCGGGTCGAGCTCGCTCGCACGAGCTGTGAGTTCATAACGTTGCGGCTGCGGATCGGAATAAACCAAGGCAGGCTCGGCCGCCGTGAGCGTAGAGGCGAAGGCGAGCGCGGCAACAACGATGATGAGCGGGGTGCGGTGCATGGTGATGCTTATTTGGCGAGTGATGAGTGATGTGTGGCGAGTGGCGAGTGGCGAGTGGCGAGAAACGTATGTCTCCGGTCTCTAGTCTCCAGTCTTTCGCCACCAGTCGGGCGTGCCGAACCAGTCGTGCATTTCTTGGGCGAACGGGGCGACGACCGCGGCCGGCTCGGGCACGGCGCCGCGGTCGCCGGTTTCGACGATCCAAGTATCCAGCGCGGCGCGCAGTCGTGCTAGGGCTGCGGCGTGCGCAGGTTCGCCGGACGCGGCGAGATTGCGGATTTCGTGCGGGTCGGTCTGGAGATCGTACAGCTCTTCGCACGGGCCGGTGCGCTCCATGAGTTCTCGCGGCGGGCCGGTGAGTTCGCCGCGAGCATGAAGCTCGCGCATCAGCGGGAGGATCGGGAAGCACTTCTCCTTGTAGCGATTGAGCGACGCGAACGTCGGGCCCGTGCTGATCGTGCGAATGTAATGAAACCGCCGGTCGTGCACGGAGCGGATCCGCTGCACGGTTTCGTCAATGCGATCGCGGGCCGCGAAGGCATACGTTCGCGCCGGGCCGATGTGATCGCCGAGCAGGTTGTGCCCCTGCATTGTGAGCGGCGGCGTAATGCCGGCGATCATGAGCGTCGTGGCCGTGACGTCGAGCAGGCTTACGAGATCGCCGCAGACCGTGCCGGGCACGCATTGTGGCGGTGTAGGAAAGTTTTTCGGCCAACGAATGACCAGCGGCACGCGGAGTCCGGAATCGTAGCACCAGTGGATGCCGCGCGGCTCGAGCCGGCCGTTGTCGCCGAAGAAGATTACGACCGTGTCGTCGAGCCGTTCGTCGGCGCGGAGTTTTTCAAGCACGAGGCCGAAGCGCTTGTCCATCCCGGAGACGGAGTTCAAGTAGCGGGCCCATTCTTCGCGCACAAGCGGCCGGTCGGGATAGTACGGCGGCGGCGTCACACTTTCCGGCGTCGCAATCTTTTCGTGTTCGCGCTCGCCGACCCACTCGACGCGCGGATGCTTCCACGATTGCCGATCGTAAATGTCGTACTCCGATTCCAGCGCGTTGACCACGGCGAAGAACGGGCGATCGCGAAGGAGCGACGACCAATCGTCGGAGCCGGCTTCGTAGATCGGCCCCTCGTTGACGAAATTGAGATCGAGCTTGCCCGTGCCGACCTCGCGTCCGTCGAGCGTTTTGAGATTCGCGCAGTAGTAGCCTGCGTCGCGGAGGCGATGCGTAACCGGTCGCACGCCGTCGGGGAGGCGAAAATCGTCGTTGCGGTGCGAACGCATCGGGTGCGTATCGGTGCTCGTTTGATACATGCCGGTGAAAAACGCCGAACGGCTCGGAGCGCAGGCGGGGTTCGTGGCGAAACAATTCGTGAATCGCAGACCTTCGGCGGCGAGCCGATCCAGGTGCGGGGTCCGCACGTTCTTCGCGCCGTAGCAGCCGAGATCATGCGTGAGGTTTTCGCCGATGAGCCAGAGAATACTCGGACGCTTTTGCTCGGCGGCCGTCGACGGTGCGGCAACGTGCAAAAACGCGAGCAGAATGAGCGCTGCGACGGCATGGTGGCGCGCGAAAAGAAGCATATACGCGGAGCGGGCTTGCATGGATTTGATAGAACGACAGCGGATGCAACGAGCGATTGTATCCTCGCGCAATGGCGGCCGATACAATCAACCGGCCTACCCCAACCAACCGCCCGCCTCGAGGTTGCCGCTATGTTTTCTCCGAATTCGCCGGCGCACTTGCTGCTCGCTCGGCAACGGATTTCTACTGCCTGCGTCGCTCTGGTGTTTGCGACGTCGATGATCGGGACCCTTCGTGCCGAAGAGAAACCGGTTTCCATCTTAGCGGCAAAGATCGGCGGGCATATTCATCCCTCGATCTGTCGCACGCGCGACGGCACGCTCGTCGTGGTCTACAAGGGAAAGAACGTGCTCATGGTTTCGCGGTCGACCGACGGCGGCGCGACGTGGGAGCAGCCGACGCCCATCGCCACGACCGCGCGCCGGCCCGACGTCCTTCGCGAGGTGCAGAAATTCGAAGTCTATCCCGGCACGGCCGACGTGCTGCCCGATGATCGAGTGCTCGTGACCTGGAACTACATCGCCGACGATAAAGCGAAGGACGGATACTACGAGCGGGCCTTGCTCTACACGCTCAGCTCCGATCAAGGGCGCACCTGGACGGAGCAAGGACTCATCGGGCCGGTCGAGGGAAAACATCTCGGCGCCGTGCGACACAACGTGCTCGCAATGCCCGACGGGCGCTGGCTCTTGCCGATCCGCGGTTTGCCGCCCCGCATGTTCGATCCGAAAAGCGGCGCAACGGAACCGTTTCCGCTCGCGGGCCCCGACCGGAAGCAGCATGCGTATCAGCAGATCGTGCGTACGGCCAAGGGCACGCTCGTGGCAATGGGGCCCGTGTTTCTACGGTCGACGGACGAGGGGCGTACGTGGTCGCCCGTCGAAAATTTTCCGGCCGTGCCCGACGGCGACAGCGCCGAAGGGCGCTACCTCACGACGCTGGCCGATGGCGGGCTACTCGTGACTTGGGGCGTGGGAAATGCAAACAAGGGGCTGCATTACAACTACTCCGCGGACGACGGCCGCACCTGGAACGCGACGGTAACGCTTCTACCGGAAACTCATGCCATGGCCCGCTTCTACTCCGCGCGAACCGTGCAAACCGACGACGCGCACGTCGGTTCCGTGTTTATGAACGGCGACGGCGTACACTTCTTGAAGGTGCCGATCGCCCGGTTGGTGCGCGACGCGCCGAAAAACTAGTCGCGCAACTCGTGCGGACGCATCACGTGGCCTGCCCGACCCATTGGGAAATCAGGGCGTCGACCCGTGGTGCAAGTTCGCCGCTGAGGGAATAGACCCACAGAGCGCAGATGATGCCGGTGAACACATCCATCGTGTAATGAGCGCGGAGAATCAGTACGGTAATCGCTTCGAAGAAGGCAATCGCCAATCCCAGCGCCAAGCCCCACGGGCCCCAATGTCCGGCCAGTGTGGCGGCGCCGTAGACGGCAATCGACGTGTGACCGGAGAAGAACAGATCGTTGGCCGTGCCGTAGGTGACGAGCACCGCAGGGACGCCTGGATAACGCCACACCATGCCGGAAGGCGCCGGGAGCGGGCAGAGCAACTGGCAAATCTGGCGCAGCGAGAACACCATCAACAGCCCGAGAAACGGGCGGATCGATTCGCCGAAGATGGAGGAGCAGAGGAGATACGCACCGAGCAGATCGATGACGAGCGATGAAATGATGAGCAGCCGGTTGCCGGCGGCGAGGTTCGTAACGTAGCGCTGATTCAGCCGCGCCGTGAGGACGTGAATGCCGTCGGTCAGCGGTACTTCATAGGCGACCTTCGGGATCCGCTTGCCGATCAGCGCTTGGCTCCAGAACCACGCCACCAAGCCGGCGGCGATGAGCCCGACCCGTACGCCGATCACCGGCCAAGTTGCGTCGAACATTTGCCGTTTACTCCCCAGGGATGCCGAGCATGCTGCGCATCTGACCTTCGACGGCCGTCATCAAAGGATCGTTCTCGCCGCGCGCCTCGCGCGACGTGCTCACTTCCACGGCGTCGCCGACCGTGATCACCGCTTCAATCGGCCCATGTACCCGGATGGTGCCGGTGAGGTCTTCTTCAAACCGTTCGACCGTCTCGATGATTCGATTCGCGGCGCAGTTCTCGCTTAGATATCCCGGCGGATAGTGATAGAGCATCTGCGCCAGAGCGGCGTCTTCCAGCTGCCGCCAGCGGCGGGCCTTCTCTCCTTCGGAGAGATCCCCTTTGATCATGTCGGGCAGCATGGCGGTGCGCAAGCGCTTGACGCGGGCAACCGGATGGCCTGCGCCGTTGCCGCCGACCCATTCCGTTTCCATCGGCTTCAGGATGGCGTCGATCAACTTGCTCAAGCGTTCGTCGATCGTTCCTTCCTGCGTTTCACCGAGATACTGCAGTTCTTTCAAAGCCATCAAGCCGGCGCCGACTTTCTTGAACCGTTCGTGCAGCGACAACTCACGGCTCGGGCGCCAGGTGAGACGTTGTTCGATTTCGTCGAGCATCCGCGCGGCCGCGGCATGCACGTCGAACGGAAAGCTGTACCGCGTCGCAATCGGATGGATCACGACCTTCTTATTCTCCTTGGCTCGCTTCTTGGCCGCCTGTCGGGCGATGAGCGCCATTCCTTCGAGCATCGGCGTGAGCCGATCGTTGGTTCGCGAGACGTGCCCTTCGGGGAAAATCACAAGCGGCCGAGAGGCGGTCTCCAGGATCTCGATTGACGTTTGCACCGCCTGCTTATCCATTCCTTCGCGGTAGATGGAAAATGCGCCGGCTCGGCGGAGTAAGAACGCTTGCAACTTGTTATCCATAAACAAGTGCGCGCTGGCGACGACGAAGAAAGGCTGCCGAATCTTCGCCGCGAGCGTGCTGAGAACCAACGGGTCTTCGTCGCGACAATGGTTCGGCGCGACCAGTACTCCGTGTCCCTCGCTAATCGACTGGGTGACCTTTTCGGCACCGACGACGTCGACGCGCCGGATACCGTAGCGTCGGCGTAGAAAGCGCGGCGCATACCACGACAAAGCGCGCGGCCAGAGCTTCCCGTGGTACGGCGGCACCGGTACGTACGGCTTGTCGGAGACGACCGAAGTCATGTGGGCCCGCCCTGGTGCATGATCAAGAAATGCAGCGACTTTGGGCGGTCAATATAGCCTCCCCCCAATCGCGAAGGGAGACCGCACACGGCCTGGAAACGAAACAAGCCGCTCGTCCGGCGCCTGGTAGCCTTCGGCGCCGCGGTCGAGAGGCAACCTGAGATCAACGACTTTGCCGGGATGGATCTTTCACTCAGGCTTGCGAACTGGACGCCGTGTCGGACTCTTGGCCGGGGAATAGGCGGCCGTAGACGTCCATCGCGAGCGTGATCGACGAATGCCGCAGGAAGACTTGCCTCGGTCCGTGCTCCTTGGCGCCCTTTTCGCGGTTCGCGCCGACGCCCTAACTGCACTTTCTAATCGACCGCCGATAATGTCGGTCTAACGCGCATCATTCTGTTCGGTACTCCAGTCAACCTTTCCCCTAAAACCGATGACGATGCTCAAATTACTCCTGGGTCTGCCATTGATCTTTGCGGCGACCTGTTTAGCCAACGCCGCGGCCGCCGATCGGCCCAATATCCTGCTCATCTATGCCGACGACCTGGGCTACAACGAACTCGGCTGCTACGGCGGCAAGCATGTGCCGACGCCGAATATCGACAGCTTGGCGACCGGCGGCGTGCGGTTGACGCAAGGTTACGTCTCGGCGCCGCTCTGTTCGCCCTCGCGGGCCGGCTTGATGACCGGTCGTTATCAAACGCGCTTCGGTCACGACAACAACACGATGGTCGACGGAGGCCTGCCCCTTTCGGAAGTCACGCTCGGCGATCGAATGAAGGCGCTCGGCTACGCCACAGCCACGGTCGGCAAGTGGCACTTGGGTAACGCCTCTGATCGAATCCCGACGTCCCGCGGCTTCAACGAATACTACGGAGTCTGGGGAAATCCGGGCTCCTATTTCAAGCCGCGCGGCTTCGTCGATTCGCGGATTTCCACAGAAAGTCGACAGATCGACGATCCAAAATTTTACACGACCGATGCATTCGCGGCCCGGGCCGCCGAGTGGATCGATCAGCACAAAGCAGCCCCGTGGTTCTTGTACCTACCGTTCAACGCGATTCACTCGCCGGCCGAGGCCACCGAAAAATACTTGAACCGGTTCGCGGACGTCGATCATGCGGGCAATCGCCGGTTGTTCGCCATGACGTCGGCAATGGACGACGCCGTCGGCACGGTGCTCGGCAAGATTCGCGAGTTGGGTCTCGAATCGAACACGCTCATCTTCTTCATCAGCGATAACGGCGCACCTGGGCATCCCGACGGTAATGGTGTGCTAAGAGGAAAGAAGCACACCACGTGGGAAGGCGGCATCCGCGTACCTTTCATTGTGCAATGGAAGGGGAAACTGCCGACCGGCGCGGTGTACGATTTGCCGGCCGTGCAGTTGGACGTCATGCCGACCTGCGTAGCGGCCGCCGGCGGTACTATCGACCCGAAGTGGAAACTCGACGGCGTCGACTTGCTCCCGTTTCTCACGGGAGCAAACAAAGGCCGAACGCACGAAGACCTATTCTGGCGAATCGACGGGATGTGGGCCGTTCGTCACGGCGATCTTAAGCTTGTGAACGGCGACGGCGGTGACGACGCTCCGGAACTCTTCGATCTGGCGACCGACTTAAGCGAGCAGCACAACCTAGCGGCGGAGCAACCGGCGAAAGTGAAAGAGCTGCGGAAGTTGTGGGACGACTGGAACGCGCAGCAGGCCGAGCCGCGTCAGGCCAAGGAGAAAGTGAAACCGAAAGAGAAGCGTAAGAAGAAGCGGACCAAGTAAGGCCCTATTAGAAATCGTTGGCGTCAGTGATCCGCCGGAGCCGCCACCTCGATCGCCCCCGGCGCGATCCGCACGGTTACCGGGGTCTTCGCCAGCACTTCGCCATCGATGGCAATCTTCTGCCGCGGCACGGTGTCGATCCTGAACGATCGTCCGTGAAACTCCTCGGTATGGGCGTCGCGGTCGCGCAGCTTGAAGAATTTGGCGTACCAATCCCAAGCGAGGCGCGGCTTGCTGCGTCCCACCACCGCCTGGACAACGATTTCGCCGGTATCGACATCGGCATGGTCGGACAGTTCGACCCCGCCAAGATAGGAACCGTTAAGGATCCGCACTTCAGTCGACCACATCCGCCGCTCGGTCTGTCCGTCGTCCACGGTCAGGCGGAAGGCGCGGAAGCCGACAGCGCATTTGACCGCCCATATCAAATAGCCGATCCGGCCAAGATAGCGTTTGAGTTTGTGCGGCACCGTCTGGCCGATCTGGGGCGACAGGCCCAACGCCGCGGCATTGACGAAATAATCGCGATCTACCATGCCCAGATCGACACGCCGGCGCTTGCCCGTGGCGATCGCCTGCACCGCGCCATCCAGGTCGAGCGGCAGGCCCAGGGTGCGGGCGAAACTGTTCGCGGTACCCAACGGCAGCACGCCGAAGACACAATTCTTGCCCACCAATTCGTCCACGGTGCCCGACATCGAACCATCGCCCCCGCCCACGATCACCATCGGCGCGCCGCGCGCCACCGCAGCGGCGACGGTCGCGGCCATCTTTTCAGGATCTTCCACCGCATGGGCGGCAATCAGGCGGATGCCGGCCGCCTCCAGCTTGTCTCTGGCCTGAGCGAAGTGATCCTGCCCGCTACGGCTATGGGCATTGACGATGAGAACGGCGTCCTTGGGGAGAGGTTTCGATTCCATGCCGCAATAACTCCGCCGGAACGAATTCGGGTGCATAAGCCGGCTGCCTCCCCGAATGAGCACCGACGATCGCCTCACGCCCAATGCAATTGTAATGCCGGCGGCAACTTGACCGCGCGGACCGGTGAGGCGCACGTATTCCGGCTCATCGGCAGGCTATGGCACCATTTTTGCCGCCGTTTCCGCGTTGCAGACGTTTTGATGACGTTGTCTTGAAATCGGTGAGTAGAATTTAGGTTCGGAGCAGTGGCGGCGCATTTGCCGTGGTTACGCGACGGAACCCGTCGCGATGGACGTTGGGCGGAATGCGAATTATGGGAGTGGAGTCCAGAAGAGTCTTGGTGGTCGACGATTCCGCGACGATGCGTCGGATGGTGAAGTTGACGCTGTCCGGGCTCGCGAATGCAGAGTTTGTCGACGCCGGGAACGGCCTGGAGGCGATCGAACAACTCTCGCTGACAAAGTTTGACTTGGTGATCCTTGACTTAAACATGCCCGACATGCACGGACTCGAGGTTGTGAAGTTCCTCCGCAAGCATGCGGCGTTCAAGAAGATTCCGATCATCGTGCTGACGACGCGTAGTGATGACGCCGGACGCGAGTCGGTGTTGGCGGCGGGCGCATCGCTTTACATGAACAAGCCTTTCGAACCGGCAAAGCTGATGGAGCATGCACGCCACTTTTTAGACGTGCAATGACGAACGACCCCGGCGAAAGCGGCCTGCATTTCGAACAGTTTCTCGACGATTTTTACGTCGAATGCGACGAGCATTTGTCCGTCGCACGCCGCGCCGTCCTTGCTTTGGAGGCGTCACTGCAGCAAGAAGTAATCGACCGCGGCTTGCTGGACGAATTGTTTCGCAGCTTTCATTCGATCAAGGGCCTGTCAGCCATGGTCGGATTGCAAGTTGCGGAACAACTTGCGCATGGCTTGGAAAGTTACCTAGGGCTGCTGAGAAAAGCGCAGACCAAGCTCACCTCCGAAGGACTGGAGGCCTTAGTGGCCGGCGTCATTGCGATCGAACAAGTCGTGGCCGCCAAGCGCGACGGTGCGCCGAAGCCGGACGTCACGGAGCTGACCAAGCGTCTCGAAGCGTTGTTGCCGTCGACCGCGGTGAACGAAGCAGTGCCGAAGTCGTCGGCGCAGGGCGCGCCGAGCGGTTCCACCTCCACGGACGTTGCCGCTAAGGTGGCAATGAAGCTCGTCGACGGGGGGCGCGCTTGGAGCGTGCACTTCGCTCCTTCGCCTGCAGGGTCGGAGTTGGGAATCAACGTCAACTCTGTTCGAGCGGAACTCTTGCAGCTCGGCACGCTGGTTCATTCCGAACCGCGCATCGAAGCAGGCGGTCGGGTGGCTTTTCTCTTCCTATTGATCACGCCCGGGCAAGATCCGCCGCAGTTCACGATGAAGGAAGGGCTGACCGTGACGCCCTACGAACCCGCTTCGCCGGTCGTGGAGTCGGACGCGGCGCCTAGCGCGACCACGGACTCGGAATCCGGCGCAGCTCGAGGAGGCGGCTCGACGCATCTGGTGCCGGCCAATCTCGTGCGCGTCGATCTCGGGAGGCTCGACGAACTCATGCGGATGGTAGGAGAATTGGTTCTGAGCAGGGCACGGCTTCAAGACGCCCTGCAACGTCTCCACGACATTATTCCTTCGGCCGAACGTCGCACGCTCGAGGAAGTGAATCTGGTTATCGAACGTCAACTCCGCGATCTTCGCGAAGGGGTGATGCGCATTCGCATGGTGCCCGTTCATGAAGTATTCGCGCGGATGCAGTTCGTCATTCGCGACCTGGTCCGCGAGCAAGGGAAACGTGCGGCGCTGCATCTCAGCGGCGAGGAAACTCAGATCGACAAGTTCATCGTCGAAAGGATGATGGATCCGCTGTTGCATCTCATCCGGAATGCCGTCAGCCACGGACTTGAGTCGCCGGAAGAGCGCATCGCGGCCGGAAAGTCGCCCGAAGCGCGGATTGATCTTCGAGCCGCGACGATCGGCGATACGATCGTCGTCGAGGTGGAAGACGACGGACGCGGAATCGACGCCGCCAAGGTTCTGGCGCGCGCTGAAGCGATGGGCATGGCGCCGCGCTCGACGAACGATCCCGCCGCCTTACTCGATATCCTGTGTGCGCCCGGATTCTCGACGCGCGAGGAGGCGGATCGATCCAGCGGCCGGGGGGTTGGAATGGACGTCGTCCGTCGTGCGGTCGAGGAGCTGGGGGGAGCGTTAATCGTCCATACGAAGTTGGGTTTCGGCACGCGGTTTGTCATTCATTTGCCGCTCACGCTGGCAATCACCGACGCTCTCATCGTGAGCGTCCATGGCGAGCGATACGCTGTTCCGCAGGTCGCAGTGCGCGAAGTGATTCAAATTGAATCAACGTCCATTACGACGATTGAAAACAACGAGTTGTTGACCCATCATGGACGGGCTCTTCCGTTGTTGCGGCTCGACCGTTTTTTCGGCGCGCGCAATCGTCAAGCGATAGCCGCCCATCATGTCCTGGTCGTCGGCGACGGTAGCGACGCGTTGGGACTGGTAGTAGAGCGGATACTAGGGTTGCGCGAAGTCGTCGTGCGGCCGCTGACCGATCGCTTGGTTCAAGTCCCGGGAATTTCCGGGGCAACCGAACTGGGGGACGGGCAGGTCGTGTTGATCCTGGATGTCGCCGATCTGAAACGCAACTCCCGAAATCGGAAACTCGCGTCGACTGGAGAGCGATATGCCGGCGGACGACACGATGCGGCGAATCAAGTCAAGCAAACAGGAGCGAAGCCATGAGCAATCACGACGGTGCGACGACCTCGCTCATCTTGTTCGAACTCGCCGCGACGACCTATGCCGTGCCGAGCCGGCTGGTGCAGCAGATGGAAATGGTGGAGCGCATTACGCCGGTTCCGAATGCGCCCGCATTCGTCGACGGCGTGGTCTTCGCAAGGGGACAAGTCGTACCGGCGTTGAACCTGCGGCTGCGTTTCGGGTTTGAGCGCGTGCCTTACAATTTAAAGACGCGGCTCGTGGTGTTGGCCGAACATGGACGGACGGTCGGTCTCATCGTGGACTCGGCGCGTGAGTTTTTGACGATCCCCACGGCCGCAATTCAGCCCCCGCCGGAAACGGTGACCGGGTTGAGCGGCAAGTACTTAGCGGGCATTGCATATGTCGACGAGCGATTGCTGTTGATCTTGGACGTAAGCGAAATACTGAACTTCACTGAGTTGGCTACCGCCTAAAGCGGCGCTTGAAATCGGAGAGTCTTAAGATGGTTCGGCAATCTGGGAACAATGCTACGCCGGCGAGTGCGGAAGTGCTTCAACTTCAAAACGAGACCGCTCCCTTGGCGGTCGCGATCGGCGATCTCGCGCAGATCAATGACCAGATTCACGACGGCGTAGCTGCGCAAGAGCGTTCGCTCGATGAACTAGGCGCGTCTGTGAAAACTGCCGCCGCTTCGTTTAAAGAAACGGCTCTCCAGACGGCGTCGGTCGCCGGCTCCGTGGAACAGCTCTCGTCGTCGATCAACGAAATGGCCGCGTCGACCGAGCAGGTGAACGGGAATGCGAAGAACCTCAACGACGCACTAGGCGAGATCGGTACGTCGCTCGAGGAGATGTCGTCGTCGACCAAGAGCGTCAGCGACAAGGCGCAGTCGATGTCGGTCGCGGCGACCCAAGTGACGAGCTCGACCGGCGCCATGGCGAAATCGTTGCGCGGAATCAGCGACGACACGGACGGCCTCGTCTCGGCGGTGAATGAGAGCGGCGCGGCCGTGGAAGAGATGGCGCGCTCGATCCAAGGAGTCGCGAAGAATTGCGACGACCTGGTCGCGGCGGCGGAATCGACCGCCTCGTCAATCAATGAAATGGCCGCCTCGATCGAAGAGGTCGGCGCGACCTCTGAAAATCTCTCGGCCGAAGTCGACCGTGTCGGCGCGGCGACGGAAGAGCTGGCCCGATCGATTGTCGGCGTGGCTCAGAATTCGGAACGAATTACGGACGCCGCCGACGGCGCCGCGACCAGCGCCACGCAGCTGGATCGTTCGATCCATTCGGTCGCCCAACTCGCGAAGCAGGCCGACGACACCACGCGGCGCGTCGTTCAGGAAGCCGAGGAAGGAGGCGCCGCCGTTCAGAAGTCGATCCACGGGCTCACGCGTGTTCGCGATGCGATGGGGCAGTCTGCCGAGTCGGTGCGCGAAATGGGGAAGAAGGCGGGCGAGATCGGCGGCATCATCAATACCATCAATCTCATCGCCGAACGAACCAACCTGCTCTCGCTCAACGCATCGATCGAAGCTGCGCGGGCCGGAGATGCCGGACGAGGGTTCGCCGTAGTCGCGGAAGAAATTCGCAATCTTGCCAACCGCGCAGCCCAGGCCACGTCGGACATCGCAAGCATCATCAAAGGCTTGCAGGATGTGGTGCAAGATGCCGTAACCGCGTCGAATGAAGGGGTACGCGTCGCTCAGGAGAGCAGCCAACTCGCCGAAGACGGCATGAGCGGGCTCAAGAAGATCTTGGGAGGTGTTAAGGAAACGACCGTCATCACGGCGCAGATCGTGCGGGCGACGGAAGAGCAAACCACGGCCGGCAAACATGTGGTCTCCGCGATTAACACGACCGCCGTTCAGGCGAAACAGGTTGCAACGGCCACGGCCGAGCAAAGCAAAACGGCGCAAAGCGTCGCTCAGTCGGCCGTGCAGATGCGGCGAATCGCCCAGCAAGTATCGCAGGCCATGAACGACCAGGGAGGAGCGGCGCGCGAGATCATCAAGGCCGGACAGAATACGCGCGCTTTAGCGGAGCAGGTTCGTAAGGCAACTGCCGAACAGGCGACCGGAGCAAACCAAATTACGCAGGCGCTTGTTTTGATGCGTAAAGGAGCGAGCACGACCGCGAAGGGTGTTGCGGAGCAGGTTCAAGGAGGCGAGGAAGTCGCCAAGGCGATCGAGGACCTCAGCCGGCTCTTGGCGGAAACCGCGAGCGCGATACATGAGCAATCTATCGGTATCGTACAAATCGGCCGTTCCGTGGAGGGAATACGTAAGCAATCCGGTCAGGTGAACCAAGCGATGGCCGAACAATCGCGCGCCACGAAAGAGATGGCAAGCGCCTCGGAAAACGTATCGAAACAAATCCGTTTGATCGCTCGTTCCAATGAAGGGAACGCAACGCTGGCGGAAGGAATTCATCAAGGACTGGCCGAGGTGCGCGCCGTCGTCGAACGCAATCTGCAAGGGGGCCGCGACTCGCGACGAGTTGCCGATATACTACGACAACGGAGCGACGCGATCGCGTCGCTGGCGGCTCGTTTACTAGAGCCGGCTTCGCCGCCGCCCGTCAAACGACGTGTCGTTTCCAAGAAAAAGCCCTCGCGGTAATCGTCAGTCACCGGATTCCGCCGCGGAAACTAGCGACTTAAGATTTTCCTGAGCGACGGATCGACGGAAGTTGAATTCAATGCAATCAGAGCCGCCGAGCGACAATTTAGATGAGCTCGCAGCGATCGGTAGCGACGATTGGCGCGTCCGGCGTCGAGCCGTGGGAACGCTTGTCGGTCGCCCGCTCGCCGCCGACGAATTGCGGCAGGTGCTCGACGTCCTACGCGACTCGCATCAAGATTTTTCCCGACTCAACGCCGCGATTCAGGTATTGGTACAAACCGGCGCGGATGTCGTCCCGCCGCTGATCGATTTGCTTGCGCACGGCGATGCCGATGTCCGTTGTTATGTTGCACTGGCGCTGGGAGAACGAGGGGACCCGCGCGCGGCGCCGTCGCTCGTTCAGGCCCTTTCGGATGCAGACCCTAACGTCGTTTTGCATGCCGCCGACGCCCTAGGCCGCCTTCGCGCGGCCGTCGCCGTCGACGCGCTGCTGGGTTTGGCGGAGTCATCCTCTTTCGCTATTTCCTTCTCGGCACTCGCGGCCCTGACGGCAATTGGCGACGAACGTGTTTGGCGCCGCTTACCTCCCTTGCTGCAAGCTCCCTTCTTGCAAATCCCGGCGACGGAGGCGTTGGGCGCTCTTGGCGACCGTGACGCCGTTCCCCATTTGACGCAACTCATCATCTCGCGACAGGTGTCGGCATGCGTCGTCGCCGGCGCCCTACTCGACATCTATGAGCGTGAAGAGGCCCGTTTTGCGGCGGGCGCGGAAGTTGTCGAACTTATTCGGCGCGAATTGGGCGCGAGCGGACGGCAAGCGTTGCTTGCTTCCTTCAGCGAAGCATCGTTTCCGCAGCTCAACTCATTGATTCAACTGGTCGGCGTGCTGCGCATGGCCGAGGCGGCGCCGCAACTAGCTTCATTGTTGCATCGTCCCGATGTCCGCGTTGCGACGTTGGATGCCTTGGCAAAGCTAGGACCGGCGGCAACGTCGGCCCTTCTCCAAGAGTTGCCTCAGCTTGACGGCGAAACGCAATGCGCCGTGTGCGAACTCCTCGGCAGACTCGGCGGTTCGGATGTGGTCAGGGCCTTGGAAGGTCTCCTCGACATGGACGAGGAAGACGTGGTGGTCGCGGCCGCAAATGCGTTAGCGAATGCGGGCGACGCCCAAATCATTCCCAGTCTCGTCGCCTTGCTCGATCGCAGGCACAAGGCAATTCGCCACGCCGCATCTGTTGCAATCGCAACATTGGACGCACCGCAGGCCATCCTCGCGGCACTGCCGTTGTTGCCGCACTCTTCCGCACATGTGCGTGAGGCGGCCGTGAAAATCCTGGGGCGTTGCGATGCGGTAGGTCACTTAGAGCAGCTCAAGAACGCTTGTTCCGACTCCGACGAGCAAGTTCGCCGCGCAGCGATCGAAATGCTTGCGGATTGCCGCGACGAAAGCGTACTTGCGATCGTCGTTCATGCCTTACAAACCGATCGACCGAGGGTGCGTGCGGCCGCAGTTTCGACGTTGGCGAACTCGGATTTTTTTGCAGCACGTACCTGGATTGCCGCAGCCCTCGACGATGCCGACGGCTGGGTTCGTTATGTCGCTCTGCGTGAACTCTTGCAGCACGAACCGGCGACTGCAACAACCGAGATGTTGGTCCGCTTGTCTCAACAACCGGAAGACGTACCGGTTCGCGTCACGGCGATTGCCGCCTTAGGAGCTCGAGGGGCGGAGTTCGGAGTGCTCGCCTCGCTGGTCGACGATTCGGAGCCCGATATTGCTGCAGCGGCGATCGCGGCGATTGGTGCCGGTCATTTCGTCGAATCGCCTCCCTTTTTGGCGAATTTGCTCGCAGACGCAGATCCGCGGCGCCGATTCAGCGCGGTGCAGGCCTTGGCGGCGGCAGCACCTGACGCCCTCGAACTGTTGCGTCATGCGGCATTCGATGCCGATAGGAGCGTTTCCGCAGGCGTCATCGCTGCTTTGGCCCGACTCGACACGCCCGAGTCGATTGCCGTGCTGCTTGAGTTTGCCGCTCACACAGATTTGCGAGAATTGTGCTTGGCGGAACTTTCTCGATTGGATGAATCGGCCGTCAAGCATGTGGCCCAGGTTTTGCATGATGCGGAGCTTGATGTTCGACGCACCGCCGTCGAAGCACTGACGCGGCGAGCAACCTCTTCGGCTTGGGAGGCGTTGTCGACCGTTGTGGACGACAATCAACCAGCAGTTCGCTATGCCGCACGCTACGCCATCGCTCGACTTAGTGTTTCCGGTGGAGCTGTCGATGCGGCGGGACCTAACCGAGGTGGTACCTAATGCCGCCTTCGGACGACGAGCCGGAATTGACGGCAAACATATTCGTCATCTTGCGCGACCTGATTCACGAACGCCTCGGAATCTATTACGACGCCGAGAAGCGTCGACTGCTCGCGGAGAAACTTGCGCCGTATTTGGGCGAACGCGGTATGAAGTCCTTTCTCGACTATTACTACTTACTCAAGTATGGTCCCGGGGCCGACGAGGAATGGCCGAACGTCGTCGACGCGCTTTCCGTGCAAGAGACGTATTTCTGGCGCGAAATCGGACAAATTCAAGCGCTGGTCGATCGACTGCTTCCCGGCATCGTGGCCGCCGATCCGAATCGGCCGGTTTCCATCTGGTGTGCGGCCTGCGCCACCGGAGAGGAACCTTTGACGATCGCCATGTACCTCAACGAAGCCGGCTGGTTCGACCGGCTGCCGATCAAGATTTGCGCCAGCGACGCCAGTCCCGCGGCGCTGATCAAGGCGCGGCGGGGAGTCTATCGCGACCGTTCGTTCCGGGCGATTCCCGGCCGATTGGTCGAGAAGTATTTTACGGACGTCTCGGGCGGGAGGCAGATCGCTCCGGAACTGCATGCCCGCATCCATTGGGCTCGGGCAAACTTGACGGTCGCGGAAGAAATTGCCCCATTCGCGGCCAGTCAAATCATTTTCTGCCGCAACGTATTCATCTATTTTTCGGAACAGATGATTGCTCGCACCGTGCGTCGCATGGCCGAATCGATGCAACGACCGGGCTACTTGTTTGTGGGAGCGGCGGAGTCGTTGCTCAAAATCTCCACCGACTTCGAACTTCAGGAAGCCGGTGATGCCTTTGTCTACGCACTCCCCTAACGCGGAACGAGCAACATTTCCCGTGAGCGAAATCATTCGCGTGATCGTGGTCGACGACTCGGCGTTCGTTCGCAAAACCATGCGGCAGATGTTGTCGCGCAGCCCGTTTATCGAAGTGGTCGCAACGGCTCGCGACGGCGCCGAGGCGCTGGAACTCGTCGAACAGTTGAAGCCGGACGTCGTGACTCTCGATCTGACGATGCCGGGCACAGACGGTTTGGCATTTCTCCGCACGCAAATGCAGCGTCGCCCGCTGCCGGTGATTGTGGTGAGCATGATCGCCAAAAGCGATGAGCAGGTGCTCGAAGCGTTCGAACTCGGAGCGCTAGACGTAATTCAAAAGCCCACGGGCCTGGCGACCGACAAAGTGCTCGAGATCGCCGACGAATTGGTAAGCAAGGTGAAAGCCTGTGCGGCGACAAAGCTCTCGGTAATCGCGGCGCCCTTAGAAATCACTCCCGAACAACCTTTCCCCGGTAGCCGTTCGAAGCGTTCGACGGACATCGTCGTGCTGGGCATTTCGACGGGAGGTCCGCAGGCTCTGAAGTTTCTTGTCCCTCTCCTGCCGGCCGACTTTCCCGTACCGCTCGTAATCGTTCTCCATATGCCTCTCGGCTACACGGAACTTTTTGCTCGAAGCCTAAACGATGTGTGTTCTTTAGAAGTTCGGGAAGCCCGCGAAGGCGATCGTCCGCGCCCGGGCACGGTCTATCTTGCTCCCGCCGGACATCATCTCTCGTTCGTCCGTGCTCAGGATGGCGAGGTTGAAATGCACCTCGACCTCCGACCATTTGACTCTCCACATCGACCATCGGTCGACGTGCTCTTCCGTTCGGCATCAGAAATCTACGGCAGTCGAAGTCTCGGAGTCGTGATGACGGGCATGGGTTCCGACGGAACCGAGGGTGCCGCGTGGATCAAAGCCCAGGGGGGGCGCATCATCGCGGAAGCGGAAGAAAGTTGCATCGTGTACGGTATGCCGCGCTCGATCGTCGAAGCCGGCCTCTGTGACCTGACCGTACCGCTCGGTAAAATGGCTTCGTCAATACTAGGAGCGCTTTAGTGTCAAAAATTCTAGTCGTCGACGATTCAGGTCTCGCACGCCGCGCAACTCGCATGATCTTGGAGAATGCCGGCCACGAGGTAACCGATGCCCAAGACGGCTTGGCGGCGATCGAGCGATACTTTCTCGACAAGCCGGAATTGGTGTTGCTTGACGTAACGATGCGCGACATGGACGGCCTGGAAGTATTGAAGCGTCTTCGCGATTTGGATCCAGCGGTTCGAGTGGTTTTCGTGACCGCCGACGTGCAAAGCTCCACACGTGAAATGGCCGACGCCGGCGGCGCCTGCGGATTTATCGTAAAGCCGGTCTCCGCGCAGCCGCTCTTAAGCGCCATCGCCGCGATCTTGCCGGAGGTCGGCCCATGATCCTTTCGGAATTGCAATCCGACGCGATCGCGGAACTAATCAATATTGCGTTTTCGCGCTCCGCCGCTTCGCTTTCGGAATTGACCGGTAGTCGCGTCGACCTCGAAGTGCCCGAAGTATCGGTTCACCCGATCGCTGAAATATCGACGGAGTTGTCCCGTTTCGTAAAGGGTGAAGTCGCCACGGTTCACCAAGTGTTTTCGGGTCCTGTGGCCGGAGACGCTTTTCTCCTGCTCAACTTCGACGGTGCGGTCCATCTTGTTGATCTGCTGACCGACGGCGACGTTCCGACTCAAGGCTTGGGAGCTTCGGCGCGCGAAGTCGTCACCGAAATCGGCAACATCGTCATGAATGCTTGCCTCGGCGTGTTCGGCAATCTGCTGCAGGTACGATTCTCGTTTTCGGTACCGCACCTTAGCTTGGATGATCTCGGCGCGATGGTGAACTCTCTCGTCGTCGAAAAGAACCCGATGCAACATGCACTCATCGTGGGAGCGAGATTTCGCCTGCGACAAAGCGAAGTCACCGGGTGCTTGGTATTGGTGCTGGGCATCGCGTCGTTTGAGTTGTTTTTGCAAGAAGTGGAAGCCTGGGCCGAACGCTCCCTTAAGGGAGATTGACGCGACATCGAACTGGGGTCGGCCGTAACGTGCCACCGACATCTACCGAGTTGCTTGGTTACGACGATTGAGATTTTCGAAGTGAAATTTAAGTGACGATAGGCATGGAATCGAGCAACCTCTTAATTGCGACGCTTGATCGGTTAGGCGCATGGGGCGTCGTGACGACGGATTCCAATCTCGTCGTCACCGGCTGGAATCGCTGGCTGGAACAGCGCAGCGGTAAAGCGGCTCGCGACGTTGTGGGCCGCCGGATCGTGGAAATTTATCCTGATTTGCTCGTCCGCGCGATGGACCGCTATTATCGCCAAGCCTTAGAGGGCCAAGCCTGTTTGCTGTCGCAGCGATTTCATAAATACCTTCTGCCGATGCCGCCGACGGTCGCGCACACGCACCTGATGAACATGCAGCAGACGGCCCGCTTGATGCCGCTGCTCGAGGATGAGGTGATCTGCGGCACGCTGACGTTGATTGAAGACGTCACCGAGCGGATCGTTACCGAAGAAGAATTGCGGAAGCAGGCCGATCGCCTGGAAGAGGCGAATCGCCACAAAGACGACTTTCTCGCGATGTTGGCTCACGAGCTTCGCAATCCGCTCGGCCCGATCCGCAACGGTCTGCAAGTCCTCGATTTTATCCCCGGCGATTCACCGGACGCGATTCAAACGCGACAAATGATGGAGCGTCAAGTGACGCATATGTCGCGGCTCGTGGATGACTTGCTCGACGTTTCCCGAATCGCGCGCGGCAAAGTGCGCTTGCGCCAAACTCTCTGCGATCTTAATTCAATCGTGCACGACGTCGTAGAAGACTATCGCCCCTTGATTGAAAAGAACGGCATCCGGTTGGTTTTGCTTTCGCTGGCGGAGGATGCCGCAGTTTGCGGCGACAGTATTCGGCTGGCGCAAATCGTCGGCAATCTTTTGAACAACGCCAACAAATTCACCAATCCTGGCGGTGAAATTCGGGTAGCTTGCGAAACCAACCGCGAAACTAAATCGGTGTTGATCCGCATCTCCGACACCGGTATCGGCATGAGTCGCGAAACGCTCCTGCAGATCTTCGACACTTTCTCGCAGGCCGACGAAAGCTTGGATCGCAGCAAAGGAGGACTCGGATTGGGCTTGTCGCTGGCGAAAGGTCTGGCCAACTTGCACGGCGGCGCCATTCAAGCGTCCAGCGACGGTGTCGGTAGAGGTTCTTCGTTCACCTTGTCGGTTCCATTGACCGAATCGGGCGTCGTCGAAACTACGCCGGCAGCAGAGCCGGCCATCCCCAATCAGGAAATGAAACGCATTTTGGTGATCGAAGACAATCGCGATATGGCCCAGAGCATGAAAATGCTGCTGAGCCACATCGGTTACCAAGTGGAGTGGGCCGACTCGGGGAACGCGGGTCTTGATCTCGCCCGGCGTTTTTCTCCCAGCATTGTCTTATGCGACATCGGTCTTCCCGGAAGAAACGGCTTTGAAGTCGCACGCGCATTGCGCGCCGATCCTATTACGGAACATGCCTACCTCATAGCACAAAGCGGCTATGGACAAGACGAGGACGTCCGCAAAGCCCACGATGCCGGCTTCGACCTTCACTTGACTAAGCCGGTCGATTTTATCGAGCTGAAGAGAGTCCTTTCTGCAGTCCCGGGAAGTCATAAATCGGAGTCGGAGATCGATTCAAGCACAAGGGTTTGACTCTAAAGACTACGACTTATAGAGGCTTGGAGCGGCGTGAGCGCCGCCTTAAACGGCGCCGCACCGAAGGCGCACGCCGGCTTCTCCGTGACGCCGACCCTACCCGCAAGCCCGCGACAACTTGTGTGTGGAATTAGCCGCGCGCACTGTCTGCCGTCATGCGGCGGCGTTGTTTTTGAGGTGATGTGCGTATGCCGAAACGGCTTCAGCAGAAGCGAACAAAGGGGTGGCGTAAGCCGCCGGGCGCCGTCGTCATCAGTCGGCCGTCGAAATGGGGAAATCCGTTCAAGATCGATGCCGAGACGGAGCGTGCGGAAGTCGTCCGACTGTTTCGGGAATGGATCAGGGGCGATGATCCGCGCGCCAAGCAGATGCGAGCGGAGATCGGGGAATTGCGAGGGAAGGACTTACTTTGCTTTTGTCCGACGCCCGGTCCGTGCCATGGGGACGTACTACTTGAAATCGCGAACCATTAGGCGATGACGATACGAGGGTTGCCGAGAGGGCCGGGTTCGAGACATAGCGCTCAACTCCGAAGAACCGAATCCGGTACTACCGGAGTACTCAGGCTCAAACGGGCCGCGCTGCCGAACAGCGGCAGGTTACGTAAGTCGCCGTAACTGCAAAATTTACAATTCAGAGCGGGCGACCGGGCTCGAACCGGCGACATCCAGCTTGGGAAGCTAGCTCTCTACCAACTGAGATACGCCCGCGATTGGTAGATTCCGTTTTAACTTAGGCCGGACGCAAATGCCAGTGGCGTCTGAATAGGCGGGAGTTCGTGCGTTTTTCCATGGAGGCGACTAAGATCGCGGCCTGAAAGGCCTTAGTAGCCTTCCCCAAGGACTCGACTGCCGTAGATCGGCAGGTGCCGGTAATAGACTTCCAAAATGAGGATCGCCATTGCCGTGTTGTAGACACGGCCTCCTTGGTCGCCGTGTTTGTCGGGGAAGTACCAACTGCCCGAGGAGTGCCCTTCCTTGGCTTGCGTGCCGATCAGAAACTCCCGCATCTTCAAGTTCCAATCGGTCCATTCGGGGCCGCCGTAATGGCGCAGGACCTGCGTGGCATAGTAGTCGTAATAGAGGTCGTGCTCCGAAGGGCCCCGTTTGCTCAGCATGCGCACTCCGCGGGCCAACGCCGCTTGCGAGCGCGGCCAACCGGCGTACATGCGGCACAACAGACCGATCGCGGTCATCGTCGCGTCTTGTTTGTTCGGAGCTTGGTAGCCGTACGCCGCGCCGCCGTCGTCTTGCACGAAGTCGAGATACCGCTTCGCGCCGGTCCAAACTTCGGGAGAGATCGGCATGTAGGTCAACTGTCCGCTTTTCAGGGCCATCAGCATCCAGCCGGTCACGGTGGTGTCGCCGACTTGGCCCGGGAAATAGCGCCAGCCGCCGCCGTTTTTATCTTGCGCGTTAACGATAAATCGAATGGCTTCGCGGCAGGCCGGCGCAAGTTCCGGATCGCGCGTCATCGCATACGCTTCACAGAGCGCGAGCGACGCAATGGCCTGTGAATAGAGATTCACGCCGTCTTGTAAGTCGCCGCCGAGCGGCGTGGCGATCGTGCGCTTCTTGAGAAACTCCAGCGCTTTGCGGACCGTTTCTTGATACTCGCCGCGCATGTGCGTTTGGCCCGCGCCGAGAAACGGCAATAGCGCCAGGCCCGTCGAAGCCGTCGTCGAGCCGTGGTTGCCGGGATTGCGGCAATATTTGCAGACGCCGTCTTGCAAATGGTTGAAGTGCCAACTGCCGTCTTCGCGTTGATGGGCAGCTAACCAACGCAAGCCTCGGGCCACGGCGATCTCGCTGGCGTCGCTACCGCCGTCTTGGAGCAACGAACGTTTCAGATCGCCGTCGCGACCATCGAGCATGCCGAACGGACTCCCGCCGACCGGCGTCAGCAAATCGCCGACGCCGAGATTTCCGGGAGACGTCAACGTCGGCGAATGGAGCGTCGGGCGATCGTCGGTACGCTTGCCGAGCGTCGGCGCTTGGATCGATGCCAGCGCCATCGCTTGCGGCGACTCACCGCCGGCCAGGACCCCGGTCGTCTTGGCGACGGTCGAAGGGGAGATATTGAGCGTCTCCGGTTGCACGGGCCGCGGGCGCTCTCCCGTCGATTCCAGATAAACGCGATAGACCTCCGGTCGACTCGTTCCCATCAGCGCCAACATGATCACCAGTAGGCAATGTACGATCGTGCTGACAAGCCCTGAGACGACGAACTTGCGCGGTCCTCGAAACAGATCGGCGCCGGCGGCGACGCTCGTCGTCAACTTTGCCGTCGGTTCTTCCACCACCGGTTGCGCGACGAGCGGGGCAGGGCGCGGCGCATTCTTCGGCGACGACGTGGTCTGAGCAACAATCGGTTTCGCAACAGGTCGCGGTTTCGGATGGCCGGGCGTCGTTTGCGGCGGAACAGGATGCGTCGGCGACGAGGCAGGCTTTACCTGCGGCGCGTTGAGCGGCACGACCGGCGGCGGCAGCGGCGCGAGCGGAGGTAACGGACCGCCGATGCCGGGCGCAGCGTCCCCCATTCCCGGAGCGACGGGATGCGAGTGACCAAGCGGCGGCTGAGCATCGGCAGACATGGACGGAAGGGCCGTATACGGACGGAGCGGCGGTAACTTGCAACTATAGGTTGCGCTTCAAAGCCGCGGCGGCACGATCGTTATCCCGGAATCGCCCGCTACTTACGGCTTCTTCGTTTCATCCGGAAAAATCCGATTGCCGTAGAGCGGCAAATATCGGTAGTAGACCTCGAGCGTGAGGGCGGCGAGCGCGGTGGTGTAGAGCCGACCGCCGACCAGGGGGGCCAACGCATCTTCCCGCGTGACTTCTTCGAAATGCCAGCTCCCCGTTTCGTGCCCCGCCGTCGCTTGCGTGCGCACCAAATGGTCGCGCATGCGCTTGTTCCATTCGGTCCAATGCGGCCCGCCGAAATGGTGCAAGACCTGCGTTGCATAGAAGTTGTAATACATGTTGTTCGGCAGCGGCCCGCGAACCATCAAGGCCTCGACGCCGTGAATCAGTGCCGGCTCGTCGCGCGTCCATCCCATTTGCATGCGGCAGAGGAGTCCGACCGGCGTCGATGCGGTCGAGGCTTCGTCGGGAGTCGCATAGCCGTACGCCGATCCCCCGTCTTGTTGCACGTAATCGAGAAACTTGCGGGCTCCCTCGAGCGAGACCGGCGGCACGGGATGGTAAGCGTTGTCGGCGCTCTTAAGCGCCATGACTTGCCAGCCGGTCACAGAAGTGTCGCCCGGCATTCCGGGGAAGTAACGCCAGCCGCCGCCACGAGGATCTTGCGCCGCAACGATGTAGCCCATCGCCGTGCGCGAAGGCTTCAGCAAATCGCGATCACGGGTGATCGCCGAGAGTTCGCAGAGAACCACGGTCGCTAGCGCTTGCGAATACATGGTGCCGCCCCCCTGCGTCAGGGCGCCGTTAGACTGCATGTTGCGCAAGAGAAACTTCAGGCCGGCATCAATTTCCTTTTTGTAGCGCCCTTGCTTGTGTGTTTCTCCGGCGGCGAGAAACGGCAACATCGCCAGCGCCGTGGCGGCAATCCGCGCGTTCGACATCGTGCCTGCGTGCCGACACTGTCCGCGACAATCGCCGCTCGTGCGATGATCGAAGCTCCAACTCCCGTCGGGCAGCTGATGCTTGGCGATCCATACCAGCGCCAGTGCAACCGCCTTCTCACTTTCGACGCTGCCGCCTCGATAGATGACGGCCTGCATCCGTTGGCCGGCGCTGCGAATCTGTCCGAGCTTCGTTTTATACTTGCCCGTATCGACCGCCGCGAGCAATGGGCTCTGTGCGAAGACGTCGACGTCGACTTGTTCGGCGCTGAGCTTCTGCGGCCGAGCCGTCGACGGCTTAGGCTCCGGAATAACGACCGGCGCGACCATCGCGCTACCCGAGACCACGAGCACCGCTTGTCCAGGTTCGAAGTTCCTCTCCTCGATCGTCGGCTCCAGGAGCTTTTCGATCACTTCGAGGGGCGGCTCGACGGCAGCCACCGAGACTTGCAATGCCGTATTCGAAGGGGTCGGCTTCGCCGCTATGCCCCAGCTTCCTAGCAACAGCACGAGCCCCACATGCACGGCGGCGCTGAACGTCGAGGCCGTGGCAAGACGGCGGCTTTCACGGCTCACTTGCATGCGCAGCCCCAAGCGCACCGGCGCAGCGTGCGTCGCGAGAACGGCGGCGGGTTCGGTGAGCGTGGCCATACTCGAGCTGCGACGACGAAATTACGGGCGACGCCTCGACCGCTCGGTCGGTAAAATCGCTAGTCTGTAATGCTACCCGCTATTTTACGCCGCTTGAATGAAACGAGCCGAACTGTATCAATGATGCCTAACGTTTCGATTTTCCGGCCTTCTCGCGCCCGTCTGGTTATCTCTATATCCGCGGTACTGGCAATTCTGGGCTGCGATAAGCCTGTGGGCCCGGAAAACCGCCCGACCGGCGGCACGGGCACTGCCGCAGCGTCGCAGTCGGCTTCGTTCGACCAGCAGGCGGCGGAAGTGCAGGCCGGCCGCAGCACGACGATCCGTGCCGACGAGACGACACTCAGCGACGTCCAGCTGCAAACGCTCGGGACACTTACCACGCTCACGCAACTGGAACTTCCCCACGCCGGTTTCGACGACTTAGCCGCAAAGCAAGTTGCCTCGCTTGGGAATCTCGAAGTGCTAGTGCTCGGCGAAACGACGATCGGCAACGAAGGTTGGACGCGGCTTACTTCGCTGCAGAAGCTCAAGCGCTTAAACGTTGCGAAATGCGAGATCGACGATGCCGCTTCGAGCCGCGTTTCGTCGCTGGTCGATCTTGAGTTGCTCCGCGTCGGCAGTAGTCGTCTGACGGATGCAAGCCTCGCGGAAATTGCCAAGCTACCGAAGCTTCGACATCTGATCATTCGCTTCGCTCCGCTCACCGACGCAGGCTTGAAACCGCTCGCGACGATGAAGCAGCTCGAATCGCTCTATCTGGAAGGAACGCAGGTGACGGAAGCCGGCGAGCGCGAACTACTTCGCGCGCGGCCGGACCTGCATATTCACTTCCCCTAGCAGCGCTGCGAGACGAATCGGCGACTAACGCGAGGCCTGCGTCGTCGGCTTTTCGATGCGGTACAAGGCCGCGTCGGTGCGGAGGAACATCGTGTGCCCGACGGCGGCTGGAGTGGCGAGAATGCGCCCCTCCATTTGATTTTCCTGCAACAGTTCGTAAGTTCGCCCCGGCTTCAGCACGTAGCAGATGCCGTCTTCGCGAAACAGGAAAATCTTGCCGTCGGCATAGAGCGGCGACGCCGAAAAATTGCCGCCGATCCGCTCCGTGAAAAGTTCCTCGCCGCTCACGGCGTCGAGCACCGTGAGGATTCCCTTGTCGCTGATAAGGTACAGCTCTTTACCGACGACCAACGACGAAGGGCTCGACGGCACTTGCTTTTTGATTTTCCAGGCGACGTGCGATTCCGTGACGTCTCCTTTTCCGCCCGTGCGAATGGCCCAAAGCTCCGGGCGCGCGAAGGCCGTGGTGATGTACAGCAGGTCGTGAGCAAGCACGGGGCGCGGCACGATGGAGAAGCCCTTGTATTCAACCTTCCAAAGTTCGCGACCGGTCGCCGGCTCGTAAGCGATGACGCGATCGGCGCCCGGGCTAATCAACTGCTCCTTCCCGTCGACGGTGATGACGAGCGGCGTCGTGTACGCCTTGCGATGGTCGGGATTGTCGGCCGGAGGTCCGGAGCGATCGGTCTTCCAGCGGAGCTTGCCGGTGTTCTTATCGAGCGCCGCGACGAACTGCACGTCCATGCCGTCGCAGGTGATGATCAACAGATCGTTCCAGAGAATCGGCGAACTGCCGGGCCCTTCTTTGTGGTCGAGCTGCAATTCTTGATTGACCCACAACACTTTGCCCGTCGCTTGGTCGAGGCATGCCGTGCCTTGCGTGCCAAAGTGAACGTAAACGTTTCGGTCGTCAACGACAGGCGTCGGCGAAGCGAAACTGTTTTTCGTATTTTTCGGGAGCGGTTCGCTGCGTTGAATCACTTCAACGTCGTGCAATAACTTCCCGGAGCTCGGGTCGACGCACAAAGCGCGCAGCGATAGGCCGTCGGTCGAGGCGGCGGTCATCCAAATGCCCCCGTGACCGAGCACGGGAGACGACCAACCTTCGCCGAGCAGAGGCGTTTTCCAAGTGACGTTTTCCTTGTCGCTCCAGCGAGTCGGCAAGTCATGGGCGTCGGAATGCCCTTGCCCGCCCGGTCCGCGAAATTGCGGCCAGGGAAGCTCGGCAGCGGCGATCGGCATCGCCATGCATGGAGCCACCGCAACAACGACGGCGATAACGCGTGCCCGGAAAATGTGGAGCCGTGAATGAGATCGCTGATTCATAAGTTGGGAAACGAGTGAAAAATTCGTGGGTACCAAACGCACAGGGCCGTCACGGATCGAACCACGTTGTAGAGCTGCCGGCAAGACGGGGTGCCGGCACGGCAACATCGTATCCGGAGGGAAGTTCCAACTCCAACTACACCGGATGCCGGCATTCCAACGCCCTGCGGCCTTCCGACAACGCACCTCTGAAGTAGGCGGCACGACCGTTACAGCCCCTCCATAATAACTCAAGCCGGTCCGAATAAATGTCCGAAACAGCACTGCACTCACTTCCATAAAATCTTGCGTAGCTTCTGTCGATAGACAAGAGAGACGCACGGACTTGAGTCATCGACCGCTGAGCTACAGTTCAGCGGATTGCCGATGTTGCCGATTTCCGATCCGCACGGAGCATGCCCCGAACCATGAACACGGTTCCAACCGATTGCGTAGAAGAAGTAAGCGTAGCCGCCGGTTCGAAGGCCGCACTCGCGACCAATCGATTAGCTAACTTACTCGCCATTTTGCAGCGCGAGCAGCGATTGATCGAAGCGAACTGCGCGAAGGTCGCCGATACGTATCTCGAACCGACGGAGTTGCCCGCCGCGGTTCACTAACCAGCCGACGCAACGCCCCGCGCCGGCCGTCGATAGTAGTTTGGAAATCGCACCCCAGCTCTTTCGAAGAAAGCCCGACGCCATGAATCCTCAAAAACTTCTGATTGCCGACGCCGACGTCAAGCTCGTCGAAACTTTGGCGACGCATTTCCGCAGCCGCGGCTTCGAAGTGAAAACCGCTTACGATGCGTTGACCATTCTCAAACTCGTGCATCTCGATACGCCCGACGCGTTCGTCCTCGACATCAATCTGCAGTGCCGTAACGGCATCTGCGTTTGCGAACTCCTCTCCGACGAACGCCGCTTCTCGTTCATTCCGGCGATTCTGTTGACGGAAACCGCCCAGGACGCGCTGAAGCACGATTGCCACGGTCTGCGAGCCACATACGTCGCCAAGGGGACGATGCTCCCGACGCGCGTCGAACAGGCATTGTCGAAAGTCGCTTCTCGCGAACCAATGGTGTTTGCCGCGACCTAGCGAAATGCGCCGGTTTTATCGCCCGCTCGGCAGTGCGACGAACGCAGTGCGACTCTTCGCGTATTGAGCAATCTTTGATCTCCTTCGAGAAAAAGATTGACGACGATGTGAGCACTTTGTTATCTCTACATTTAAGTGACGCTCATCGAGCGTCGTGCACCACGCGGACCGGAAAAACACGACCCAATTCGCTGCTGAAAGCATTCGCGATTTTGGCTTCGTTCCACCGCAAAAGGATGCATTGCCCGAGGATGGTGTTTTTGATTTCGTGTGTCGTAGCTTCCCAACCCTGAAAGCGCAGGAGGGGCCGTCATGCTTGATCCACCGGGTCGGTATTTGTGAGGAGCGGACTTGGCGTTCGCTTCTCATTCTCAGGTTTCCCGTCGTTCGCTTCCCGCTGACACCGGCTTCATTTTCATGCCGGAGTCGAGCAGCCGCGCCAACGAGCGTGTGACGGTCGATGCTTGATGGTCGACGTCCCTAAGCTTCGTCGGCGAGTGCGCCGACCTGTCGCGTTGTGAACGAAGCGGGAAACCCGAGAATTTTGATTTCCCACAATCACTCACCCCGCTCCGCGAACTGTCGCGGGGCGGGGTTATTTTTTTGCACTCATAGCGACGGCGACGGCTACTTCGATTCGTTAGGTTTCGCTTCGGCGGTCCCTTTCGCGGCGTCCCCTGCTTGCTTTGCTTCCAACTTGAGTGACGCGGAGTTGATGCAGTAGCGCATTCCCGTCGGCGTTTGCGGGCTATCGTCAAAAATGTGGCCGAGGTGAGCGCCGCACTTCTTGCAGGTCACTTCCGTGCGCACCATGAAGTGACTCTTGTCGACGTGCTCTTCAATCCGCTTGTCCTTCAAACCGTCGATCGGCTGGTAGAAGCTCGGCCAGCCGCAGTGCGAATCGAACTTCGCTTCCGACGTGAAGAGCGGCTCGCCGCAGCAAACGCACTTATAAACGCCCGGCGTCTTCGTATCCCAGTATTCGCCGGAGAACGCGCGCTCCGTCCCTTTCTTGCGCGTGACGTAAAATTGCTCTTCCGTCAGCAGTTGTCGCCACTCCTCGTCGGTCTTCGGCAGAGGCGAAACGTTAGGCTTGGAGCCGTCGGCATTCATGACATGTTCCTTTTTGTCGGCATCGGCATTCGCGCCATTGATCTGCAATTCAACGGAAGGGCTCGCTTTCGCAGTTTCGCGCAATTTCGCGCTCACATACCAGCCGCCTGCGATGACAAACGTCGCGAGCGCGGCTGCAATTGCAATAGATCCGCGAAACCAGGGCATAGATATCTCCTCGAATGGTCGCCGATCACAGTATTTTACGCACCCCGCCCGTCGCGGTACACGGCTGGTTTGGCCGGCTTGCGGGGTTCTACTTATAGATGCCGGCCGGGGCTACAAGTTTCGTCGCAGCACGGGAATTTGCACAAATTGAGGGCCGCTTACGGCTAACGCTCCAAAGGCGAACGCCATTGGGCCGCCGTCAGAATCCATTGGCCGTCGCGTTTGCGGAGATCGATTTCAAATTTGAGCACGATGTGGGCCTTCGCCGCTCCGCTGACGTCGACGCTGCCGATCAACGTCACATTGGCGCGCGTCGCTCCGGCGTCGATCTTGATGTCTTCGTCGCGCAGGTCCGTGACTTTGGCTTGATCCACATGCACCTGGGCCAAGTCGCTTTGTACCCGGTTCCGCAACTCGGCGACGCCGGGATTGGAATCGATGCGCTGCAGCAGCGCAGGCCGATCGTTTGCTTCGACCAGAGCGCGGATCTCCTCGATAGCCTGCTTCACCTCTTCGCGCGGAGTAACGATCGATCGCTCCAGCACAACGATGCCGGCCACGAGCGCGGCCAAGCCGACCATGCCCCAGAGCACGCTCTTCTTACCGGTGCGCATCAGCACGACGACGAGCAACGCCTCGAGGATCACTCCGATCAGCACCGGCGGCAGCGGATTCTCCGTGAACCAACTCATAGCGAAGCGGCGCCTGGGGAGTCCGGCAGCGAAGAATTCGACGCAGTGCCGCGGTGTCGAGTCGCTAGCAGGCCGCCGACGCCCGTCAGCATCAGTACGATCATGATTCCGGACAAACCCACCAGCTTCAACGGCGGCCCCTGGTCGGAAGGCAAATAGGGCTCATGCTCAAAGTCGCGCGGCGCTTCGCCGGGGACGCGCTCTGGTTGCGCGGGTTCGACGGGCGCTGCGATGCCGCTACCCGCGTTACCATCGTTACGCTGTGCCCGCTCGGCCGCCACGCGCTCGCGCGTCCCTTGCATGCGCTCGATGCGGGCCGTGCGCAACACCCATTTCGGACCGATCACCATCACGCCCAACAAACCGACGCCGCCGAACAGCGCCAGCCAAAACCAGGGGCTTTCGGTAATCGGAGGGCGTCGCAGTTGGTCAGGCGTCGTATTCAAAATCCGCCTCGACTAAGAACACAATCGCGGCCGTCGATCGACGGCCGCGATTCACAAACATAACGCCGCGCGCCACGACCCGATCGATTCAAGTCGCGACGCGAAACTATTCAGACACGTCGGGCTCGCGCCTCGACGCTCGCCTTGCGACTACTTCCGCGGAAACTTGCGGAACAGCTTGCCGGCATACACGGCCGAGCTGCCGAGCATCTCTTCGATGCGAAGCAGTTGGTTGTACTTACAGGTTCGATCGGTACGCGACAGCGAGCCGGTCTTGATCTGGCCGGTACCCAGCGCGACGGCCAAATCGGCAATCGTGCTGTCTTCCGTTTCGCCGCTGCGGTGGCTCGAAATGCTCGTATAGCCGTTGCGGTGCGCCAGTTGAATCGCGTTGACGGTTTCCGTCAGCGTGCCGATCTGGTTGACCTTGATCAAGATGCTGTTGGCGCGGCCGGAGTTGATGCCGTCTTGCAGACGAGTCGTGTTCGTCACGAATAGGTCGTCGCCGACGAGTTGCGTCGTCGCGCCGAGCTTGTCGGTCAGCAGTTTCCAACCTTCCATGTCGTCTTCGGAGCAGCCGTCTTCGATCGAGCAAATGGCCGGGTATTGGCGCACCCAATCGGCGAGCATGTCGACCATGCCGGCGATCGTCAGTTCCGAAGTCTTCGGCGTTTTCTTGCCGAGCGTGTACTTCTTGGTTTCTTCATTGAAGAATTCGGTCGACGCGACGTCGAGCGCGATGCCGACTTGCGACCCGAGCTTGTAACCGGCCGCTTCGACTGCCTTGGAGATCATTTCCAGGGCTTCGATGTCGGTCTTCAGGTCGGGCGCGAAGCCTCCTTCATCGCCGACTGCCGTCTTATAGCCGGCCTTCTTCAGCACGCTTTTCAAGCTGTGGAAGATTTCCACGCCGCAACGCAGTGCGTCGCTGAACGTGTCGAAGCCGAGCGGCATGACCATGAATTCTTGGACGTCGACGCCGTTGTCGGCGTGCGCGCCGCCGTTGATGATGTTCATCATCGGGGCCGGCAACAGGTTGGCGCCGGTGCCGCCGAGGTAGCGGTAAAGCGGCAAGCCGCTAAAGTTGGCGGCCGCCTTCGCCACGGCCATCGACACGCCGAGGATGGCATTGGCGCCGAGCTTCTCTTTGTTCGGGGTGCCGTCGAGTTCGAGCATCGCGGCGTCGACTGCGCCTTGGTCGATGGCGTCGAGGCCGGCGATTTCTTCAGCGATCTTCTCATTGACGTTCTTCACCGCGGTGAGCACGCCCTTGCCGCAGTAGGTCTTCTTGTCTTCATCGCGGAGTTCCCAAGCTTCGTGCTTGCCGGTGCTGGCGCCGCTCGGCACCGCCGCGCGACCGAACGAACCGTCGGCCAACGTGACGTCGCATTCGACGGTCGGATTGCCGCGGCTATCAAGAATCTGACGAGCATGGATATCAACGATGGCGGAACTCATGGCGATCTCTTCTTCCTAAATCTGAGCCTGATATGTCTGACGTCCGAAGGCACTCCCTGCGGACCGACCGGCAGCGCAGTGTCGACAGCTCGAACTGTGTCACGCAACGACCGGCGGGCAAGTGCGAACCGACTATTGTGCCGCAACACCTGCAGGTTGCCTATGGGCCGGAGGTGAAAAAGCGGCGTGATTTCCTCGGCCAAACTGCAACAATCGACTGTATTTCCCGACACATTCGCCTCACAATCTGCGCCGCCTGCCTGCGTTTCCTTGCTCTGCGACCTGTGCATCCCGGGTACTCGCCGAAGGCTACAAGATCTCGTGAAACCAGGCCGCGACTTCGAGCACTTACGTCGATTCGTCGGACTCGCTCCTGCGCAGATAACTCACCCTATCTGCGCACCCCTTGTGGGTTTTAGGGTTGTGCGCAGATAACCACGAGTTATCTGCGCAGGGCCCGTTTAAAGAATCGACGTAAGTGGTCAAAGTAGTCCGCCACTCCGTGGCGGAAATGCGCGCTGCCTATCGTCCACGTTGGCGATCGCTCACGACGATGCAACGCCCACTTCCGCCACGGAGTGGCGGACTACACAAACCATCCCGCACCTTACCGCAACGCGCAAAAGATCTCCAGGCAACTTTTGGCCGGCCTAAAAGTGCGCTTGATTTCGGGCTCGACTAAGCTCCCGCGTGCGGCGGCGCCTCGAGCGGCGGTTTGTCGAACTTCGCGCGCCAGCGATTGGCCGCGGCGAGCACCTTGCCGCTGCTGAGCAATCGTCGTACGAGCGCGTGCTTGCCGGGGAAGTCGATGAGCATCAGGCCCAGCAGAATCGCCAAGATCCCCTGCCCCGGCGTAAACAACATTACGACGCCGGCCGTCAGGATGGCGGCGCCGACGACGTTCTTGCCGATGCGCAGCGCCCAGCCTGCCGCATCGGTCGGCCAAGCCAACTTCGGCTTCGAGTGTTCGACGAAGTAATTCGTCGGCAGCCGCAGCAAAATATAGCCGCACGCCGCCAAGCTGACGAAGAAGCTCAACACCGCGGCGACAGTACACCAGACGTAGAACATGTTGACGCTGCTGCGAGTTTACGCTGTTGGTTCCGGCCGTGGACGGCCGGTCTAAGCCCGACGGCCGTCGGTTCTGGTGAAATCTTACACGGCAAGAGACAATGGGAACGCGTAGATCTTCGGAAAGTCTTCTTCCCTTGCAATCCCGATCCCTTTGAATTCGCCGGAACATTACGAACTGATCGTCGTCGGCGCCGGTGCGGCAGGCATGTTGGCCGCGGCGCGCGCGGCGGAACGGGGGAAGCGGACGTTGCTCCTGGAGAAGAATCGCAAACCGGGTGTAAAGATCCTGATCTCGGGCGGTACGCGCTGCAACCTTACGCACGATTGCGACGCCCGCGGCATCCTCGAAGCCTTCGGTTCGGCCGCGCCGTTTCTGCATTCGGCCCTCGCGGCTTTGAGCCCGACGGAAGTCGTCGAATTGTTCCACGCCGAAGGGGTGCCGACGTATGTCGAAGCCGGCACGGGCAAGGTGTTTCCCTTGAGCGACCGCGCACTCGACGTCGCCAACGCGCTCACGCGCCGCGTGCAACGGAGCGGCGCTGTGATGGCGCTGGGGGAACCGGTCTCCGCCATCGAACGCACGTCGGTCGACCAAGCCGGCTTCCGCATCGTCACTTTGCTCCGCACGTTGACGTGCGACAAGCTGCTCATCGCTGTTGGGGGAAAGAGTTACGCCGGCTGCGGTACCACGGGGGACGGCTACGCTTGGCTCGCCGCGCTCGGTCACAGCATTCGCAAGCCGCGTCCGGCACTCGTGCCGCTTACGAGCGACGAACCGTGGGTGCGCGAACTCTCCGGCATCGCCATGCCCGACACCGTGCTGCGCGTGGCCGACGCGGCACTTATCGCTGCCGCCGGAACGGCACAATCTGCGGCGGCACAATCTGCGGCGGCGAAATCTGCGATAACCAAGCCGCGCGGCAATCGGCGCGGCCGACAGTTGCCGCCGGGAATTCTCATCGAACGCCGCGGCGCCGTACTCTTCACGCATCTCGGGCTCTCGGGCCCCTGCCCGCTCGACGTCAGCCGCGAAGTCACCAAAGCCGGCGACCCGCGGAGCGTCGTCCTCTTAGCCGACTTCCTCCCCGACGTTTCCGAGCGCGAACTCGACGACGCCTTGAGACAGTCGGCGGAACGCGACGGCAAGAAGCAAGTGATCGGACTGCTGCCTGAGATTCTACCCCGTCGTCTGGCCGAAGCCATCTTCGCGCAAGCGGAAATTCCGCACGACCGGCGCGCTGCGGAGTTCGGCAAACTCGAACGCGCGCGCCTCGCGGCAACGATCAAGCAGATGCGAATCGGCGTCAGCGGCAGCCGGGGCTTTGATAAAGCGGAAGTCACCGCCGGCGGTGTCGCGCTCGACGAGGTCGATTCGCGCACGATGGAAAGCAAACGCGTGCCCGGCCTTTATCTAGCCGGCGAAATCCTCGACCTCGACGGCTACATCGGCGGCTACAACTTTCAGGCTGCATTCAGCACCGGTTGGCTGGCGGCCGAGTCGGTATAAGAGTCCGCCGCTCCGCGCCGGAAATGCGGGTTCATGACGATTGCGATCGCCATCGGTTTCGACGCAATTTCGTCATTTTCCGCGACGGAGTCGCGGGCCACTTTAGGTTGCCGGTAGGCCGCCGCCGACGCTACAATAAGAGCTCCCGCCTTCCCCCGGCTCGCCTCCCGCCAACCTGCCGCTTTGTTGCCATGCCCGCGTCTTGCAACACTCTCAGTTTGTCGCTGCGCCGCGCTGTCCGTCGGTGCGCGCCGTGGGTAACGGCATTCTGCGTGAGTTGGGGTCTCTCTTCCGCGGCGTCGGCTGCCGAAGCTCCTACGAAGCCCAGCTACGCGATCGACGTGATGCAGACGCTTTCGAAGGCCGGCTGCAATCTCGGCACGTGCCACGGCAACGCTAACGGCAAGGGAGGTTTTAAGATCTCGCTGCGGGGCCAAGACGCCAAGCTCGACTATCTCGTGTTGACGCACGATCAGATGTCGCGGCGGATCAATGTGCAAGAACCCGACAAGAGCTTGCTCCTACTCAAGGCGACGATGCAACAGGCCCACGAAGGTGGCCGACGTTTCGCCCGCGATTCCTACGAGTATCGCGTGCTCCGCGATTGGATCGCTGCCGGAGCGCCCAACGACGTCGAACATGCGCCGAAGCTCGAAAAGCTGGTGGTAAAGCCGACAACGGAGTTCGTCGTCGAACCGGTTGCGGAAGTTCGCATTACCGCCGAGGCGCACTTTGCCGACGGCACGCGACGCGACGTCACGACGACGGCCGTGTATGAAACGTCGAACAAACTCGTCGACGTCTCGCCCGCCGGCGTGGTGCACCGCAACGGATTCGGCGAATCGACCGTGCTGGTCCGCTACCTCAATCGGCAACTTCCGGTCCGTTTGGCCTTCGTGCCTGATCGTCCGGGATTCAAGTGGCCTAAGCCCCCCGAGGTCAACTACGTCGACAAGCTCGTCTTCGCGAAACTCCAACAGCTGCGTGTCGCCCCGTCGGAAGTTTGCGACGACGTGACGTTCCTCCGCCGCGCGTACCTCGATCTACTTGGGTTTGCCCCGACCGGCCCCGAAGCGGAGGCGTTCCTTAAAGACAAGAACCCCGACAAGCGCAACGAGTTGATCGACGCGCTGCTCGATCGACCGGAATACGCCGATTTTTGGGCATTGAAGTATGCCGATCTGTTGCGAGTGGAAGAGAAGACTCTCGACCGCAAAGGCGTGCAGAACTTCTACTACTGGATTCGTCGCTGGATCGAACACGATCGGCCGATGAACGAGTTTGCGGCGGAAGTAGTTGCCGGGCGCGGCGACACTTACACTTCGCCGGCCGCCGGCTACTACCGAGCTCAGCGCGATCCGGTGCTGCGCGCCGAGACGACGGCTCAAGTGTTCCTCGGCGTCCGCTTGCAGTGCGCCAAGTGTCACAACCATCCGTTCGATCGTTGGACGCAAACCGACTACTACCATTGGACGAACCTGTTCGCCCGCGTCGGCTACAAGGTTTTTGAAAACACGCAGTACGACAAGAACGACAAGATCCAATTTGAAGGGAAGCAAGTCGTCGTCGGCAAACGAAGCGGCGACGTTGACGACCCTCGCACCGGCGATCCTCGTGCGCCGCGCATGCTCGGAACGGGGGTCGACCTGCCCGAGAACGCCGACCGTCTGCGCGGCCTCGCCGACTGGTTGGCGGACGACAAGAACCCGTTCTTCGCGCAGTCGCAAGTGAATCGCACGTGGTTTCACCTGCTGGGGCGCGGCATCGTCGAACCGATCGACGACTTCCGCGCCACGAACCCTGCGACCCATCCTGAACTTCTGAAGGCGTTGGCCGACGACTTCATCGCAAACGATTTCCGGCTGAAGCCGCTGATACGCACGATCATGCGATCGCGAACCTATCAACTCGCCTCGACCACGAACGACACCAACGCGACCGACGAGATCAACTACTCGCACGCGCTGGTTCGTTCGCTCTCCGCCGAGCAGACGCTCGACTCCCTCACCCGCTTCACCGGCGCCCGTGTGAAATTCGCCGGCTATCCCGACGGCATGCGCGCCGGGCAGCTACCCGGGGTTCGTCCGGTTCGCGATAAGGAGCCGGTGTTGGCGGCCGATCGCTTCCTGACGAAGTTCGGCAAGCCGCAGCGGTTGTTGTCGTGCGAGTGCGAACGATCGTCGGATTTGGCGCTGGGCCAAGTATTTGAATTGATCGGCGGCACCGTGATGCTGGAGCTTCTGAATAAGCCGGGCAACCGCGTGGACGACGGCCTTGAAGCCGGCAAATCCCCCGAGTCGATGCTCGCCGGGCTCTACTGGAACGCGCTCAACCGCCCTCCGACCGACGACGAACGAAAGTTGATGCTCGCGCATGTTGAGCAGTCGAAAGATCGCCGCACGGCTTGGCAAGACGTGGTTTGGGCGTTGGTAAATTCCAAAGAGTTTTTGCTCCGCAGGTAATGTCCTTGCTCCGCAGGTCGGCAATGTCAAAAAATCACGCTTGCCCCGAGTATCGAGCCGGCCGCCTCTTGCGACGCGACGCCCTGAAGATCGGCGGCGCCGGCTTACTCGGCCTCACGACGAGCCGCGTCTTCGCAGCCGAAGACAAAGCCGCCAGCGAGGCGAAGCAGGCCGCAGTGAAGCGCATCGCGCCGAAGGCCAAGAGCGTCGTCTTCCTGTTTCAATTTGGCGGACCAAGCCAATTCGAAACCTTCGACATGAAGCCCGACGCCCCCGACGGCATTCGCGGGCTCTACGCCAACATCGCCACCAATGTCCCCGGCCTGCGCATCTGCGAACACCTGCCGCAGATGGCAAAGGTGATGGACAAAGTCACCCTTCTACGCGGCGTGCATCACACGATGCGCAATCACAACTCCGCCGCCTACTACGCGCTCTCCGGTCATGCACCGCCGGTCGACGATATTCGTCTACGCGACTCGCTCGAACTGTTCCCGGCCTACGGTTCCGTCGTCTCGCGCCTTTCTCCGAACGACGACGCCGTGCCGACCTTCGTGGCCCATCCGTACGTTTGCCGCGACGGCTCGATATCGCCGGGCCAGCACGCGAGTTTCCTGGGTAAGGCGTTCGACCCGCTGCTGGTGACCACCGATCCGAACTCGCCCGATTTTAAGCTGCCGGAGCTCCGGCTTCCGGCGGGCGTCTCAGCCGACCAAATGGCCGATCGTCGCGCCTTGCAACAATTGGTCGACCGACAATCGCGGCTCTTGGAATCTTCCGCCCGAGCCCGAGGGCTCGACGAGTACTACGATCGAGCCCTCGGCATGCTCACGTCGACGCGCGTGGCCGAAGCGTTTGATATCGCCCGCGAGCCGCAAGCGTTGCGCGAGCGTTACGGCCGCACGACGTACGGCCAAAGTTGCTTGCTCGCACGCCGGCTGGTCGAGTCGGGCGTGAAGTTCGTCAACGTGTATTTCGCGGAAGGAATCGGGGGCCAAAGTTTCACGACCGGCGGTTGGGACACGCACGGGTTCAACAACACGCGCATGTTTCCAATTTTGGAGAAGTACCAACTGCCGCTCACCGACCAGGTGCTGCCGACGTTTTTGAACGATCTCGACGATCGCGGCTTGCTCGACGAAACGCTCGTCGTCTGGATGGGCGAATTCGGTCGTACGCCGCGCATCAACGCGAGCATTTCGCGCGATCACTGGCCCGGCTGTTACACCGTGTTGCTCGCCGGCGGCGGAATCAAGCGAGGCTACGTCCACGGTGCCAGTGATAAGAACGGAGCCATTCCGAGCCGCGAACCGGCGACGCCCGACGACATCGCCGCGACAATGTTTCATCTGCTCGGCATTCCGTACGACACGGAAGTGCACGACGCCGGCAACCGACCGCTGCCGATCGCCGCCGGACGGCCGATCTATGGGGCGATCGCGTAGCCGACTTTTTCCAAAGATCTTCCATGAACGACGACCTCGATAAACCTCGCTATTGGTTTCCGGCCAAAACGTACGGCTGGGGTTGGGGCTTCCCGCTCACTTGGGAAGGTTGGGCCGTGATGCTTTCATGGATCGTGTTGCTATTGCTAGGCTCCACATTATTGGTCGAGCGCAGCCTGCCGGCGTTTTTCGTCTTCGAGGCCGTGATGGTGACGCTCCTATTGGTCGTCTGCTATGTGAAAGGGGAGCCGCCACGCTGGCGCTGGGGCGACAAAGACCGACCGAAGGATCGCGGCGACGCTTGACGACTTCCCGGCCGCCCGGACAATCGAAGGTTTTCCTTCGCCCTTCATGAGCGTGCCGTCGTGCCCAAGTTTGCCGTCATCCTGCCCGCCGCCGGGAAGAGCAGTCGCTTTCGCGACAAGAACTACAAGAAGCCGTTTGCGCCGTTGGCCGGCAAACCTGTTTGGCTCCATTCGGCCGAGCGGTTCTTGGCCCGTGGCGACGTCAAGCAGGTGATCGTCGTCGTCTCGCCGGAAGATCGTGAAGAGTTCGATCGCAAGTTCGCGGCCAACGTGATGATTCTCGGCATCGATGTCGTGAGCGGCGGCGAAGAACGGGCCGATTCGATCCAAAACGCGCTCGCCCGCGTAAAGGCGGATATCGACTTCATCGCCGTGCACGATGCGGCCCGGCCTTGCATCGCCGACGAATGGATCGGGCGGGTGTTCGAAGCGGCCGAGAAGAGCGATGCGGCGATTCTGGCATTGCCCGTCGCCGCGACGCTGAAGCGCGTCGACCAAGGCAATATCCAAGAAACCGTACCGCGCGCGAACCTCTGGGAGGCCCAGACGCCTCAGGTATTCAAGCGGCAACTACTACTCGACGCTTACGCCGGCCGCGCGGGTTTCCAAGCCACGGACGATGCGCAGCTCGTCGAACGCTTGGGGCGCAAAGTCACCGTCGTCACCGGTTCGCCGATCAATTTGAAAATCACGACGCAGGAAGATCTGCGTTTTGCCGAACACGCGCTCAAGGCTTTGCCGAAGCCGAAAAACTTCGGCCCGGCGCATCCTTTTGCAGATGACGATATGTGGAAGTAAATGCGGCGCGCCGACGTACACGCTCTGCTGCGCATCGCGGCCGGCCGTTTAGGTTTCAGTTACTCCCCCCTCTCCCCTGACCCCTCACCCCAATTCTCATGGACGTTCTCGCCGATCTTCGCCGCCGGGGCATGGTGCATCAAACGACCGACGACGCCGGCCTCCCCGCGTGGCTCGCCGAAAAGCCGCGGACGCTCTATGCCGGTTTCGACCCGACGGCCGATAGCCTGCACGTCGGGCACTTGGTCGGCATGATGATCTTGCGCCGCTTCCAAAGGGCCGGGCATCGCCCGATCGCCATCGTCGGCGGGGCGACCGGCATGATCGGCGACCCGAGCGGCAAGAGCGACGAGCGCAATTTACTCTCGAAGGAAACGATCGAAGCCAACGTCGCCGGCATGCGCGCCCAGATGCGGAAGATTCTCGATTTCGATGGTCCCCACGGCGCCCAACTTCTGAACAACCTGGATTGGATCGGGCCGTTCTCGTACCTCGACTTTTTGCGCGACGTCGGCAAGAACTTCTCCGTCAACACGATGCTGGCGAAAGACTCCGTGAAAGCCCGGCTCGGCTCCGAGGCCGGGCTCAGCTATACCGAATTCAGCTACATGCTGCTGCAGGCGTTCGACTTCGTGAAACTCCACGAAACGCACGGCTGCGAACTGCAGGTCGGCGGCAGCGATCAATGGGGCAACATCACGGCCGGCATCGACCTAGCCCGGCGGATGCGCGGCGTGCAACTTTTCGGCATGACCTGCCCGCTGCTCACCGACAGTGAAGGTCGCAAGATGGGGAAGTCGGAAAAGTCCGGCACCGTTTGGCTTTCGCCCGAGAAAACGCCGCCTTACGTCTTCTACCAATACTGGATCAACTTGCCCGACGCCGACGTCGGTCGCTGCCTCGGCTTCTTTACGGACCTCAGCCACGAAGAACTCGACGCCCTCGACGCAGCCCGAGCGGCAAACCCCGGCAAACGCGAAAGCCAGGTGAAGTTGGCGGAAGAACTAACGAAACTCGTACACGGCGAGGCCGCCCTGGCGAAAGTGCAACGCGCTTCGCAGATTCTGTTCGGGGCGGAGATCGACAAGCTGAGCGACGCGGAACTCCAAGAGATCTTCGCGGACGTGCCGAGCACGTTGCAACCACGACACATTCTAGATGACGGCAAGGTGACCATCACCGATGCCCTAGCATTGTCTAATCTTGCGAAGTCTCGAGGCGAAGCAAGACGCGTCGTGCAACAAGGCGGCGCTTATGTGAGCAACCGCCGTATTGAAGACCCGGCAACGGTGCTCACCGCCGAGCATCTCGCCGGTGAATCGGTGATGGTGCTCCGCAGCGGCAAGAAGAGCTACGCGCTGCTGCGATTCGTCGTCTGAGGCGAGCGTCGAGGCGTAAGCCCGACGTGTCCGGAAAACGTAGCATAGTGAAGGCCATGGATCGCGTTTGGCTCCTCACCAACAGCACATACGGCACGCGACTACCCGGCGATCATCGCGGCTTCGTCGGCCGCGTAACCGATCATCGCTCGCTCGATCCGCCGGACCATCGTGTAATTCACAATGTGCCGGGGACTACAGTTGATGAAGACGCTCCCGAATTGGAGGAGCGGTCGCGCGAAATCATGCGCGGCCCGCCCATCTATCTTGCGCGTGACCATGCCTTGGAAATGCTCGCGCAATTCTGGGAAACGGCGACTCAAAGATCGTGGCGAATATTCGCAGCGGCCGCTATGGATAATCACTTCCATATCGTGATCGGTGTTCTCGGCGATCCGTCGCCCGGCAAGATATTGGGAGATCTCAAGAGTTGGGCGACTCGGCGATTGACGCGAGTCTTCGGAAAGCCCGCCTCGGAGACTTGGTGGACCGAGCGTGGATCGAAACGTAAGTTGCCGGATGATGCAGCGGTCACGGCCGCAATGCGGTACGTACTCTACGAACAACCGGAACCGTTGCTTGCTTGGTCGGAAGCGACGGGCGTTTGCTTCGACGTGCCGCCGAAGTAGGTTCGGACACGTCGGCCTTACGGCTCGACGCTCGCCTCGGAACAAAAAATACGCGCTACTGCAACCGATCAAACGGTTCCAGGCCGAGCTTGTCGATCGTCACGTTGAGCGGGTCGTTCGGGTCGAGCGATTCCGGCGAGATGTCTTCGTCCGTGGGGCGGACGACGATGCGCGTCCCGCGGATTTCAATCACCTTCACCCGCTGCCCGGGCTGCACCGCCGTTCCTTCGCTCAGAGCATCGTAACTCACGCCATCGACCATGACCGGCCCGCCCGGCAACATGAGCGATTTGGCCGTGCCGATGCGGCCGACCAGTTCGCGCAGTTGCTTGCGCATGTCGGGGTCCGGGAGCATGTCGTCTCCCGTCGGCACGTCGAGCAGAATACGCCGCCCGAGCGGCGTGCGCGGCCAGAGCTTAAAGCCCAACGCCAAGAGCAGCGGCGTCCCGAGCACGGCAATGGCCATGAATCCGACGCCGGCTTCCGACGAATGCCGGAACGCCATCACGATCGACGCCACGACGGCCGACGTGGCGATGACCGCCAACACGCCGCCGCTGGGGAGAAACATCTCCACAATCACGATCAACAGGCCGAACGCCAACAACGCGATGGCCCAAGCTAACGGCGACGCCATATCAAGTCACTCTAAGACCTCATGAGCCGCGCCATTGAGAACGACGCGGCAACCGAAATCATTCTACCCGAGCGGGGCGGCGTACGCGAACGAGGGAGCGACGCGAACTTTCGTGAAGCCGTGCGACATGCGGAGTTAGGTTGTGACGGCGCGCACCACGACGCGCGTCCCTTGTACTTCCACGACTTCCACGGGCATGCCGCGATCGATGAAGTCTCCCTCGCTCGCCACGTCGACCAACTGATCGCCGAAGCGGGCCTTGCCCCCCGGCACTAGAGGCGTCGTGGTCGACCCGCGGGCGCCGCGCAAGTGATCGAACGTGCCGAACGATTCGCGGCGCAAGAGTTCCGAAAGCTCATCTCCGGACGGAGGCGCGAGGATCACGCGATTAAACATCGGCGCATGCGGCAAGTAGCGCCGCATCACGGCCGTCGTCACGAGCGTGCCGCCGATGGCGCCGACGATCACCAACAGCGACGTCTGCAGATGCTCCATCTGGTACTCGTTGTGCGGCAACACAAACGTTTGGCTTGCCAACACAAGCGAGGAAATGACCAGAATTCCGCCGCCAAGACCGAACACGCCGACTCCTGGAAACACGAAAATTTCCATCAAAACGCAGATCACGCCCATTCCAAAGAGCAGCACTTCCAACCAGCCAGCGGTGCCTCCCAAATACTTGCTCCAAAAGAACAAGAGAAAGCAAATCGCGGCGATGAACGCTCCGATACCGACGCCCGGCGTGTGCAACTCCGCATACAGCGCGGCCCCGCCGATTAAGAGTAGAACCAAACTCAGCCCCGGACTATTGAGTGCCGCGATGAGTTGCATCGCCGCATTCGGCTCGGCCAAGCGAGGATCGTCGTTCAATCCGTACAAAGCGCGAAACTCGGCAAAGTCTGCGACTGTGTCATGTGCCAAGCCCATTTCTTTGGCCCGGGTGCCGGAGAGCAGCAGATTGCTCGGCGGACCATGCACGCGCTCGCCTTGCACCCATTGGGCGGCGTCGGGACGTTCGGCGACATCTTCGCTGGTGAAGTATTCGGCGAGGCCGCTCGCCTTGTGCGTATAGCGAAAGACCTCGAGTTGCGGATTGATGATGGCCGCGGCCAGGGCGGGGGAATGGAACTTCGCTTGAGCGATGCTGCGGAACGTCGCTTCGTAGTTGGCCAGCGTCCGCTCTTCGACGGTCGCTTCCCCGCTGCCGCCGAGTTGCGCACCGGGGCCCATCACGATCTGGTCGCAGGCCAACGCAATGAGCGCCGCATCACCGCGCGCCTGTTTCGGAATGTAAGCCACCGTGCGACGCTTGCTCGGTTCCAAGCTCTTGAGCGTGTTCGCCAAGTTGGCACTACCGGCAAAAGACCCGCCCGGGCTATCGATATACACACAAATGAAATTAACGTCGGCGTCGCGAATCTGGTCTTCCACGGACTTCATCCGCTCGCGGATCATCTCTTCCTTGATCGCCCCCTTGATGTCGATGCGCACGGTGCGCCAATCGCCGTCGATGGAAGGATCTTCTTCGAGCGCGCCCCGCGGTAAGCCGAGCTCTTGCATGAGTTCCAGGCGATCGGCAACAGCCGCGCCGACGACGCCGAGGTCCTGCGCTTGCGCCGAAGTAAACAAACCGGGGCGTCCGGCCGCAACCACGACCTTCGGTTCGCTCACCGCCTTACGTTTCTTCAGTTCGTCGAGATCGCTTCGCAATACGAACTCGCGACTACTTTCCGTTTCCACCTGCAGCAACTCGAGATTCTTATCGAGCATTTTCAGCGCGATAGGCAGCGGCACCGTTCGACGCTTTTCGGTGATCTCCCGATACCCGGCGATCATCACCTGATCGATCGAAGCGTCGTAAACACTTGCGTCGCCAAACTCGGTCGTTTCGTTGACGCCGTCTTTGTGAATGGCGATCTCGTTACAGGCCAGGGCGATGAGCACGCCGTGCCCGTTAAGCGATTTCGGAACGTAGGCGACCGTGGTCGCCCCGTTGAGGCTTGCGCCGGTGAGGTACTTGGCCAACTCTGCGGCGGCGCCGAATTCCGTCCGGCCGGATTGAATTTCGAAGATCAGCACCGGCCATTGGCCGCGCTGTTTTGCTTGAGCGACGAACGACTCGACGGTTCGACGGACGCGATTGCGCACCTGGTCGGTGATCGGAGCGCCAATTCGGAGATACTTGCCGACGCGCGGCTCGCCATTCGGGCCGAACTTCGGCTTCGCATCCGTCGGCTCGACATCGTCGACTCTCACATTGCCGGGCTTCGCAGTATCGGGCTTGGCCGAGGGTGCGGGCCGAGTTTTCGCGTCTTGCGCAACGGCAATCGACGGGCAGACCGCGATGGCCAGCGCCATCAGGCCGCCCAAAGCCATCTCAAGGAGCGACCGGCGTTCTGTCGCGAAGCAAAGCTTCGACGGCTGAATAAGGTGCATCATGGTGGGCCGAACGTACCTCCGTAACGTCGGTGCGGGCCTTAAAGGCACTGCAAAATCTCCGAGATGCTGTTCCCAACGGAAGAGACGCCTAAGCGGCCCGCCGCGGTTCATCAGTCCATCCCGTTTGCTATTCGCCCGATTGCCGCAAGTATTTACCTAACAATAGGTTTCGACGCCGGAATTATAGGGCCGGGGAGTGTCGAGTCAAACTTTCAAGCGCGAACGGACATCGCGAAAATCCGCTGTAAAGCTCATGACGTGAACGGGTTGCAGCGAACGATGGGAATATTGGCGGGCGGGCCGCCGACGTCGCTCGAAACGTTCTCTCTGCAGTAAGTTAAACTAGTAGAAATAGCGCGAATATTCGCACTCGGCAATTTGGAGGCCGCCACGACTTTGGGAGATCAGGCCTGTGAAAATCGCCGTCCAAAATTTGTTCGGAGTTCTATTCTGCGGCTTGCTCGCGTGGAGCCCGATCGCCGACGCACAGACGTTCGGCGGCCCGAGTCCGGCTGCAAAAACGCAGACGCCTTCGGCTCCCAATGCCTTTGGCACCGGCGGCGCGCCGGCTAGTTTTGGCGTGGCGCCCGGGTCGCAATTCGGCGCGGCACCCGACGGCAAAGGTCCGCAACTTGCGAAGGATCTCACGCAGCGCTACCAAATCGGCATGATCATTACCGCCAAGGGCGGACCCTGCACGGGCATCTACGGCACCGCTCCGCTGCCGATTGATTGGCCGGAGCAGACCGTGCAGGTGATCAGCGAAGAAATGTCTCCCAACGTACAGAAGGTCGACTACCGCACGCTCGGCGGCACCGTCAAGCAGATGCTCGTCTCGATGCCGTACATTGCACCGGGCGACGAAGCGAAGGCCTTGGTGACGCTCGAGATTCGCCGCTTCTCGCTCACGCCGCCGGCGGACCCGAGCATCTACGTGCTTCCCAATGATAAGAAGATGCCGAAGGAACTCCGGCAGTTCTTGTTGCCGAGCCCGCTGATCGAGAGCAGCCACACGAAGATTCGCGGCATCGCCAAAGAACTCATGGTCGCGCACAAAGACGACACGGCCTGGAAGAAAGTCGAGGCGATCTACGACTGGACCCGCGAACACGTGGAATACGTCAACGGCCCGATCAAGGGTGCGCTGCGAGCCTTGCAAGACGGCAACGGGGATTGTGAAGAACTTAGTTCGCTCTTCATCGCGCTCTGCCGCGCTTCCAACATTCCGGCCCGCATCGTTTGGGTGCCCGATCACTGCTACCCGGAGTTCTACCTCGAAGACCTCGAAGGGAAGGGCTATTGGTTCCCTTGCCAAGCGGCCGGAACGCGCGAATTCGGAGGCATTACCGAACACCGCCCGATTCTGCAAAAGGGCGACAACTTTCAGGTGCCGGAAAAGCCGCGGGACCGGATGCGCTATGTGGCCGAATATCTCACGGGCAAGGGAGGCAACCCCGGCGTGAAGTTTATTCGCGAACTACAGGGCACCGTAGAATAGTCGCTTACGCGCGAGAGGTTGCTACGGCTTTTTGAGCGGAAACTGCTTCTGGATCAGTTTCGCGGCCTCATCAACTTCTCCTTGAAAGCGCGGATCGTCGATGACATTCTTCATTTCACCCGGGTCGTCTTTGTGCACATAGAGTTCCCGGGCGAGAATGCGATCCGTGCCCCATTCGCGCCATTCGATATAGCGGGCCCGCTCCGTGCGGACGGCATAGCCCATCGCTTCGGGCACCTTTTTCTCGGTGCGGTCGAAGTATTGCGGGCGAGGCGTCTGGGTAAACGCGCCTTGGCGAATCTCGGCCATCGGCGAACCGAGAACCTGTCGGAGGCTCAGCCCTTCGAGACCTTGCGGCTTGGGGATACCGCAAAGTTCGCACAGCGTCGGATAGAGATCGACGAGTTCGACGAGCGTATCGCTGCGCGCTCCCGGCGTCGGATTTCTAGGAGGCGCAATGATGAGCGGCACCCGCGCGTCGAGCTCGTAGGTGGACGTCTTGCCCCACAAACCGTGTTCACCGATGTGATAGCCGTGGTCTGATACGAAGACGACGAGCGTCGAGGCGGCGAGACCCGTCGCATCGAGCGCCGCGAGCAGTTTGCCGACTTGCCGATCCATGTAGGTGATGTTCGCAAAATAGCCGTGACGAATTTCCGCGACTTGTTCCGGCGTGAAATTAAGCTGGTTGGGAGGGGTGCCGCGAATTTCGCTGCCGGGATGCAGAGCGATCTCCGGCCCGTTGATCGGCGGCTCGACGATCGCCTTCGGCAGCCGTGCACGATCGTAGAGTTCCCAATACGGGCTTGGTGCGTTGAACGGCGCATGCGGCTTCCAGAAACCTACGGCAAGGAAAAACGGTTGGCCGGCCAGCGACTCGAGCACGCGCACGGCTTCGTCGGCCACGCGACCGTCGTAATAGGCGTTGTCGGGCACGTCGACCCGCTCGCATTTTGGCGCCGTCGCTAAGCTCGCAGGCACTTTGCCTTCGACCATCGGCTTATCGTCGCCGTGATTCGCGTAGTGCAGATACTCGGTTGCGCTCCAAGATTGCGAATCGCCGTGGACCTTCGTGTGCCAGTTGTGAAAGATCTTGCCGACGTCGCGCGTAGTGTACCCGTATTTCTTGAACTGCTCCGGAAGCGTGACGACGTCCGGCTTCAGATCGCGGAAATGTATGCTGTTGCACCAGAGACCGAGCGTGTCGGGACGCAGTCCCGTAAGCATCGACGATCGAGAGGGGTTGCAAAGGGCCTGCTGACAGTAGGCGCGCGTGAACGAGATGCCGCGAGCCGCGAGGCGGTCGAGGTTCGGCGTCAGGGCAGGGGAGCCCAACGCGCCAAGTTCCAAACGGTAGTCGTCGGCCATGATGAACAGCACGTTCATTCGACCGGCCGCGGCAACCGGGGCAGGCGCCGCAGGTACGGCTTGCGCGGAAGCTTGCTCCGTTTCGGTAGCCGCCCAAGTCAAGAAGATCGTCGATAGCAGCAGTCCGATTCGCAATCGCCGTGAGTTATCGTTGAGGCGCGTCTTCATCACAGGTGCTCCCATCGTAGAAATCTTCGCGGCACGAACTCCGCCATCGTGATAATATGCCCACGCGAGAGGCCACGCAAAGCGGCGGTCGGAATTCAATCGATTCGATCAAGTATGAGACGCGCCATGTATAAGCGATTGCCGGATTGCGGAGTGAAAAGCCTGGGAATCCTGGCAATCGCGATCTCGGGTTACGTCGCCGGGCTGAAAGTCGCCGCTGCCGCCGATTCGCCCTACACGCTCATTACGACCGAGGCACAACGCGTACGTGCCGTTCTGCAGTTTGAGATCGACGTGCCGAACTTGCAGGCTTCGGAATGGATCTTGTTCGTCGCGCGACCTCCGTTGTTGCCGGGACAAAGGGTCCAATCCGCCACGCTGGAACCGCGGGGCGTCCCTTACAACGAAATCAGCGAACTCCGCCGGCCGTTGCTTCGAGCGAGAATTCCGAACACGAGCAAAGCGAACGAAAACCACGTGGAAGCGGCGTCGGAATTTGAGGCGACTCTTTACGCGCGGCATTTGGCGCCCGATCAAGTCGGTGCTGCTCGGCCCGCCGTTGCCTCGCCGACAAAGGCGGAACGGGAAGCGGCACTGCGTAAGACTCCCATGTTTGACTTCGGCTCGAAGCCGTTTTCCGACTGGCTTGACAAACATCGTCTCCATCGTCGCACTCAGGAAAACGACGTGGATTTCGGACGCCGCGTTTTTCTGGCCATTGTGAAATCGTGCGAGTACGAATACGCGGCGCAAATGACGCGTAACGCGACCCACGTTTGCACGACAAGCAGAAGCGACTGCGGCGGCATGGCGGTGCTCTTCGCGGCAGCGATGCGCGCGAACGACATACCGGCGCGCGTGCTCTCAGGGTGTTGGGCGAAGTCGTCGGAGCCGGCGGCCTCGCTGAGCGGTGTTCGCTATTACCAAACCCATGTGAAGGCGGAATTCTTCGCGGCGGACGTCGGCTGGGTGCCGGTCGATTTATCGTCGGCCGTGCTGCATGACAAATCGGCCGAGAAAACACGCTACTTCGGCCATGATGCCGGCGACTTTCTCACAATGCACGTCGACCCGGAATTGAAGATCGACACGATTCACTTCGGGGTGAAAACGGTTCCCTGGTTGCAGCAGTTCCACTACTACGCGACCGGCAAGGGAAAGATCGACGGCGCCAAGTACACGATGGATTGGAAAGTGACTAAGCAATAGCGACGGCGCAAAAAAAGGAGCCCGAGGAAGCAAGTTCCTCGGGCTCCTTTGAGATCAAACAATTCGGGCAAACTCGCCGCGTGGACGCCGCGGCTAAGCCGGCGTGGTCGGCTCTCGAATTAGACCTTTGCCGTTAGCGATTGGCGCACGCCTTCCAACTGACCGGCCGAGCCGAGCATTTGGTTCTTGTGCGTGATGAATTCCGCGTAAGCGGCCATGAACGGCTTGCCCGAGGTGCGGGGATCGAAATCCGCCGGCTTGTCGCGGAATGTTTCGCGAAGAATCGCACACCACACGAGGCGGCCGTCGGTGTCGATGTTCACCTTGGTCACGCCGAGCTTCGCCGCCGGGAGATAGTCTCCTTCGCGCACGCCGCTTGTGTCGGGCATGTTGCCGCCGGCTTTGTTGATTCGATCAACCCACTCTTTCGGCACACTACTCGAGCCGTGCATGACGAAAGGATAGTTCGGCAACAGCTTCTGGATTTCGGTGATGCGGTCAAAATGTAGCCCCTGGCTTCCCTTGAACTTGTAAGCACCGTGCGACGTACCGATGGCCACGGCGAGCGAATCGCAGCCGGACCGCTCGACGAATTCCACCGCTTGATCCGGATCGGTAAGGCAGGCGTGATCCGCATCGACGGAGATGTCTTCTTCGACGCCGCCGAGCATGCCGAGTTCGGCTTCGACCGAGATGCCCTTGGCGTGGGCCCGATCGACGACGCGGCGGGTGATTTCGATGTTCTTGTCGAACGTCTCGTGCGACGCGTCGATCATGACCGACGAGTAGAAGCCGCTATCAATGCACTCGTAGCAAACTTCTTCCGTGCCGTGATCAAGATGCACGGCGAAAATCGCTTCCGGGAATACTTCTTCCGACGTCCGAATCATTGACTCGAGATATCGCTTGTCGGTGTAACCACGGGCGCCGCGCGAGAGTTGAATGATGAACGGAGCGGCAAGGTTATCGCGAACGGGCTCTTCGTTCTTGTCTTTCTTGCCCAGGTTGCCGCGGAACAGGCCGATCGTCTGTTCCAAATTGTTGATGTTGTAAGCACCGACGGCATACTTGCCGTACGCGTGTTCGAACAATTCCTTCGTGGTAACGATCATGAAGCTCTCCGGGGCCGACTGGGGGCCGCTTGCCTAGGTACGCAGACATCGTGACGCCGACGGGACGTTTCAGGCGTCCTGCAGAGGTGAAAGCCGGATTATATCGAGGCTGCCGGCAGGTCGCTAGTTGCCATGCAAATCCTTACAAATCTGGATGTTGCGCCGATCTGGGCCGCCACTTCCCGCGTTGCCCCAAGTGGCTGAAATCGCTAGAATTCGCCGCCCCCAAGTACCCGCTGCCGCCAGGGAGTTGCAGGCATGGAAGCCGCACGTCTCGACCCGCTCAATTCGTTTGAGCAACTGAATTACGCGCGCCAGATCATTCGGCTCGAAGCCCAAGCGCTGGAAAAGCTTAGCGGGCGGCTCGGACTGGAGTTTTGCCGCAGTGTGGAACTGCTGCTGCAATGTCGCGGCAGCGTGGTCGTCAGCGGTATCGGCAAAGCGGGCCTCATTGGGCAAAAGCTTTCGGCAACGCTTGCCTCGACCGGTACCCGGAGCTTCTTTTTGCATCCGACGGAAGCGGTGCATGGCGACCTGGGACGCGTGCGAACCGACGACGTCGCCCTGCTGCTTTCTCAAAGTGGCGAGACCGACGAACTGCTTCGGTTGTTGCCGAGCTTCCACGAACTCGAAGTGCCGGTAATTGCCGTAACGGGGCGCACCGCCAACCGACTCGGGGCGGCGGCCGACGTGGTGCTCGAACTCGGCCCCCTACAAGAGGCCTGCTCGATGGGCCTAGCCCCCAGCACCAGCACGACCGCGATGCTGGCGCTGGGCGATGCGTTAGCCCTAGTAGCCAGTCGCGTGCGCGGCTTCGGTCGTGCCGACTTTGCTCGTGTACACCCGGGAGGCGCGCTGGGGATGCGGTTGAGCAAGGTGGAAGAACGCGTGCGGCCGCTGGAGGAATGCCGCGTAGCCGCCGATAGTGAGCCGCTTCGAGAAGTATTCGCCCGCGCAAGCTGTCCCGGCCGACGAACCGGCGCGATTATGCTCGTCGACGACGACGGTGTGCTCAGCGGATTGTTCACCGATAGCGACTTGGCCCGGCTCTTTGAGGCCCGACGCTATAGCGCCTTCGACCAACCGATGGCCGAACTTATGACAAAGCGTCCCACGTCGGTCACCGTCGGCACAATGTTGGCGGACGCCATCGCCATTCTTGCCGATCGCAAGTTCAGCGAACTCCCCGTGGTCGACGCCGCCGGTCGGCCGGTCGGAATGCTCGATATTACGGACCTTGTCGGCCTAATTCCCGACGCTCCGCGCTAAGCCCGATTCTTTTGATTTGTCGCCGTATAATATTTCCCGCTAGTTGTTCCTCTTCGTAGTTGCTTCGTCCCGCACTGCCCCGAGCCGCCTCATGTCGATTGCCAGTCTTTGCCAACCGATTGAATTGATTCTTGCCGACGTCGACGGCGTGTTGACCGACGGGAGCATCATCTTCACGAACGAAGGAATCGAGATTAAGCGGTTCAATATTCAGGACGGGCTCGGCATTCGCCTTTGGCAACGCGCCGGCGGCAAGTTCGGCTTGGTCACTGGTCGCAACTCGCACATTGTGAACGTGCGCGCCGCGGAACTGGGCATCGAGATCGTGCGGCAAGGGACCGAGAAAAAGGTGGCGGCCGTCAAAGAGATTTTGGCACAACTTCGGCTCGAACCGCGGCAAGTGTGCTACATCGGCGACGACCTTCCCGACCTGCCTGCCTTGCGCTATGTCGGGCTCGGCGTCGCCGTGGCCAATGCCTGCGTCGACGTTCGACAGGTCGCCGACTACGTGACCACGGCGCTCGGCGGAGCCGGTGCCGTGCGCGAAGTGATCGAAGTCGTACTACGGTCGCAGCAGCGCTGGGACGACGTCGTCCATTCGTACCAATAGCAGAGATCGCAAACACGGCGGCGCCGCCCGGCGTCGCAACACCTCAAAACGGAATAAGGTAAGGGAAGCCGGTAGCGGCAGGACGCCGTGGCGATCGAAGTCGATCGTCGGCCGAGTTTTTCTCAGACGCACGTGATCGAACGCTTCACTCGAATCATCGGCAGCTTCCTGCTTACGGCGGCGTGTTACACGGCGTACGCCGTTAGCGTCGTGCCGTGGATCGAGCCTCCGGCGCCGACGATCGCCGCCGTCGCGTGGACGCAAGACGATATCCAAGTGATGGAAGCCAACGCCGAGCGTCAACGGGCTAGTCTTAGCTATTGGTTCGGCGACGGCGATTGGGAACTCAACTCGCCGAAAATCATCGAAACCCCGCAAGGGAAGCTCCTCTTCGACGAGTATCGCCAACTCGACAACGGTCTCGTCGAGTTGAAGCCCTGCTCGATGGTGTTTCTCTCTCACGACACATCGGGCGACGACGAATCTCGCAAGCGGCGCGCGATGGTGCTTCGTGCGCCCGATGGAGCATTGCTTCGCTTTGAAAACGACGTCAATTTCAAACAGGCCAAGATCAGCAAGCTCATCGGCGGCGAACTGCTCGGCGAAGTGCAAATCAGCGGCGGACAAAGACTTCCCGGTCCGGAAGACGATCTGTTGATCACGACCCGCGACGTGATGCTCAGCGAGACCGACATCTCCACGCCGCATCTTCTGGAATATAAGCTCGGCGGGCATCGCGGGCGCGGGCGCGGCTTGGCGGTCGAACTAGACAACGTCGAAGTGAACGGCAAGCGAGAGTTGCGCGGCATCAAGATGATGACGCTCCATGAGCAAGTGTTCGTACATCTCGAAAATCAAGGAGACGGCGACTTCTTCCCCGGCAATGAGCCCGGCAAGAAAACCGAAGCGGTCGCGGCAAGTCGGAAGCCGGCGGTACCGATCGAAGTGCGCTGCTCGGGACCGTTTACGTTCGATCTCGTTCGCGACGTTGCGATATTCCGTAAGTCGGTCGAAGTCTCGCGCCAAATGCCGGGCTCCGAGCCCGATCAGATCTACGCCGACTTGTTGAAGGTCTATTTCGTCTCGAAGGCGCCCGCTGCGGGAACCACGCCGGCGGCTCCCGTGCAACCCGGAGCGTTCAACGGCGCACGCCAAATCTCGGCGAAGAATCTGCAGCCGAGTCGCGTCGAGATCGTGGGCGAGCCGGCAATTGTCCGTGCCCCGACGAACAAACTGCAAGCGCGCGCGCAACTTATTGAACATGATCTGGCGACGCGCGCCGTCAAACTTCGCGACGCCGACGAATCGATTGTAAGGCAGGAGGATCGGGAGATTCGCACCCCGGAACTCCACTTTGTTCCCGACGCAGACGGCCGTTATGGGACGTTTATCGCCGATGGCCGTGGGCGATTCACGGGGGCGTCGCCGGATGATCCCGCGAGCATCGTGCAGGCCGAATGGAAGCGCCGGCTCCACTTTCGCAATCACGACGGTCAATACGTGCTCACCGCCGAAGGGTCCGCCCGGGTCGAGGCAATCGGCAAGGGAGCGCTGAGCGGCGCGGAAATCCACCTGTGGTTCAAAGAGATTTCGAAACCGGCACCGGTCGCGGACGCCGGTGTTGCCGTTAAGAAGCCGGCGACCGAACTTGTAGCCGATCGACTGCTGGCCGTCGGCAACGTTCATATCGATTCACCCCAGGTACAAGGGGACGTCGAGCGGCTCGAGGCTTGGTTCGAACATGTCGAGTCGGGCCCGGGCATGCGGCAAGCGTACTACCGTCCGCAGGCGGCGGGCGCAGTGATCTTGGCGGCGGTGGGAGCCGGCGAACTGACGTTTCCCCCCGCCGAGAGCAACACACCTCTAAAAGCCGGCGGAGTTACATTTCCGCCGACGGCGGCAGCAACTGCCATCGCGCCGCAAACACCGAATCCGCTACTGACCGCGGTTCCGTTGCATGCCGCAGGAATTGTCCCGCTTCCCACTGCAACAATGCCGCCCCCCGCCGCCTCAGCGCCACCGGTGCCGCTCGTGCAAATGCCGGCGTCGGGCGACAACCAGTATCGAATCGAAGGCGAACTCATGCGTTTGCTTGTCGAGAACGACACGAAGCAAATGCGGGTGCGCGAAGCAACGATCGAGCGCCGCGTGAAGCTTGTCGAGACCGTCGGATCCGCCACACCTGAAGAGAAGCCGCTCTTAATTCAGGGAGACACCCTGCACCTCACACAGACCGCGCCGAAGGCTTCGTTCGTAACGGTGACGGGAACGCCTGCCTACGTGGAAGCTCGCGGCATGACGATGTCGGGCGGAAAGCTCACGCTCGATCGCCCGAATGAGCAAACCAATATCGTCGGCGTGCCGGGGCAGGGAATCATGACGCTGCCGGTCGACCGCGATCTGCAGGGGCGTCCGACCGGAACCACCGAGCCGCTCACGCTCATTTGGCAGGGACAACTTCAATTCGACGGACTCACCGCGCGCTTCGAGCGCGGCGTCGAAGCGAAGTTGACGAATCAGTATTTGCGCACCGACCGATTGAACGTGACCTTTACCTGCCCCATTGCCTTCGGTAAGTCCGACAATACTCAGCCCGACGTGCAACGAATCGACTGCTACGACGGCGTGTTCCTGGAAAGCCGCACGCTCAAGGAAGGCGCCCTCACGTCGGTCGAACGCATGACGGCGCGCACGCTCGCCGTCGATCGTCCTTCCGGTGATTTCACGGCCGAAGGACCGGGCGAAGTTACGTCGGTACGGATCGGCTCCGCGGCGAAGCCGGGCGAACAAGGGGGGCAACAAGCGGCCGGTCCCGCCGGAGTGCCGGCAATTCCCATCGGCTTCGGCGCCGGCGATTTGCCGCAAGGGGAGGGCGACAAGACGATCACCTACCTATTCACGCGGTTCCAGCGCGGCATGGCCGGAAATGAACTTCGTCGCGAACTGAATTTCTACAATCAAGTGCGGGTAGTCCGCGGTCCGGTGCCGAATTGGAACGCGACCATCGATCCCGACCGGCCCGAAGGATGGGGACCGCAAACCGTGCTCATCGATTGCGATCAACTACAGATTGCGACCGTGCCAAATGCAACGACGAAGGAAGACTCGTACAACCTTATTGCCGCCGGCAACACGCTCGTCGAGGGGAACACGTTTACGGCCCGAGCCCCGCGCGTCACGTTCGCCCAAGCGAAGGATCTGCTGGTGATTGAAGGAGACGGCCGAACTGCGGCGGAACTTTATCATCAGAAGCATGCAGGCGGAGAAAACTCCGGCACGACGGCCCAACGTTTCATGGTCTGGCCGTCGACGAATCGCGTACAAGTCGATGGCGCAACATTCCTCGATTTGGTACCGCGTTAATGTGTTGCCGCTATACGACGCGCAGCCGCTCTTGATCTAAACGCTGCGCAATAAATTCCAGGGCCTTGGGCGCCATGTGGTTGTAGTAATCCCAGCCATGCCCTCCGGCGGTCGTTTCCAAATCGTATTCATGCATGATGCCGAGCGAAAACAACTTCATGTGGAGTCGCTCTGAGCTTTCGTGCCAACGATGATCGGCCGGATCGCTGCAAAACCAGATATTCCGCGGCCAGTTCAGCGGATGCACGTGGAGCGTTGCCGTATCCTGTCGGGCCGCCTCAGGATCGTCGTACATCTCGGCGAGGGGGTCATCCTCTTCTTCGTAGAACCGAATCTGGTAATCGATCGCCGGGCTCACGGCCGCGGCGATCGGAAACTTCGCCGGATATTTGAAGGCGAAGCGAAGCGCCCCCTGGCCCCCCATGCTCGTGCCCAGGAGCGCGATGCGCCCGGGAACGGCGCCGAATCGATCACCGATAAACGGCAGGATATTGTCGAGCACATGACGTTCGGCGGTGAGCGCGGGATCGAACTCGCGGCAGATACGATTGGTCCACCAGCTGCGCGCCGTCATCGGGCCCACAACCGGCAACCCGTAGCGGTCGAACTCGCGGCAGAAGGCCTCGTTTTCGACGAGTCGCCCGAGATGCACGCCGTGCAAAAACAGCACTACATAGCCGTGCGGATTGCGCTGCGGCGGTTCGTAAAGATCGACGGTGTGACCCGCGACTCGTTCTTCCGTCCAAGTTCCCTTACCGGCGGGCACGGCGATTCTCCACGGAACATTCTGATTTTTTCGTTTTGCGCGGTTCGTAGGCGATCCAATGTATTGGCATTCGCCGGGTGCTCAATAGAATGAACGCCCGACGGGAAATTTGCCGGGAAATATTTCGAAGGTCGTCGGCGTCGATTGCGGGAGTTGCAACGTTGAAAATATTGCTGACTGAAGCCGAGGTGCGCGACGGCGTCCGTCGCATGGCGGAAGACATCGGCCGCTTCTACGGCGACAAGCCGTTGACGATCGTCGGCGTGTTGACGGGCAGTGTCGTGCTTCTGGCCGACATTATTCGTTTGCTCGATATGCCGCTTCGCGTCAGCGTCGTGCAGGCGAAGAGCTATCGTGGAGCGACGACTGTCCGGGGTGAGCTCCTCATCAACGCCGATCTACTTCCCGACCTGACCGGTTGCGATGTCTTGTTGGTCGACGACATCTTTGACACCGGTCATACGCTCTTCGAACTGCTCGGCAAAATGCAAGGGCTCGGACCCAAATCGATTCGCTCCGCCGTGCTGTTGCGCAAACGGGGCCGACAAGAGATGACGCGCGAGCCGGACTACTGCGCGTTCGAGATCCCGGACGAATTCGTCGTCGGGTACGGACTGGATTACAACGATCATTATCGTAATCTTCCGTATATCGCGGCCTTGGAACCGCACGAAATCGCGGCCGGAAAAAGCTCGTGACTGCGCTTCGCTTGCTTTTTGTAACGCGCCGCTTCCGTCCGCTGACGGGCGGGTTGGAAAACCTTTCAATCCGACTGCTCGGCGAATGGGTGCGTCGGGGCCACAAGGCGACCGTGGTCACCCCGCGCTGGCACGCCGATTGGCCCGACGAAACCGACTACGCAGGCGTGCGTGTTTGCCGCATCGATCCGCCGACGAACGGCTGCTGGGGAGAGGCTCGCTATGCCCGACGACTTTCGGCGACGTGTCGCGCTTTGCGATCGCAAACCGACGTCGTACTCGTCTCGGGAATGCTGAACGACGCCGTCACGTTGCTGGGTGAAAAGCGCCGCGGAGGGGCTGTCGTCGCCTTACAGCCGGAGCGTCCCGGTGCTGAAGGGGATTGCCATTTGCAGATCGAACGGCGCGGCGGACGTCGGGTAAAGCAAACGTGCTTCGGCGCCGACGCATTTCTCGCGCTGACGCCGCTCTTGCAGCGCGAACTCACGGCCGCCGGTTATGCGAGATCGCGCATCCGTTCCATTACGCTCGGCATTCCGCGGCGCAGCGCGACCGACTTAGGGCAACGCCACGAAGCTCGTCGCAATCTGGCCTCGGTAGATCCCGCGCTGGCGTTGGCAGCGACGCAGTCTTTGGTCGTCTACGTGGGCCGGTTACGCCTCGGCAAGGGGCTTGATACGCTGCTCGCGGCTTGGCGACGCATTGTCGAAAGCGGCCGGCGCGACATGCTCTGGCTCGTCGGCGAAGGGCCGGATGCCGGCTATTTGCGAGAGAAGGCGATCGAACTCGGCTTGGCGTCGAGCGTGCGGCTCACAGGCGCGTTTGACGACGTGGAGGATGCCTTGCGCGCCGCCGACATTGCCGTTTGTCCGGCACTTGAGGACGGCATCGGACTCGGTATTTTGGAGGCCGCCTCGTTCGGCCTACCCATTATCGCCGCCGACACGACAACGGCGCGCGACTTAGTTACGACCGACCAAGAAGCGATCTTGTTCGAAAAGCACGATGATGCGGCCCTCGCCCAAGCACTCTTGCGAATTCTCGACGACGCCCCTCTCGCGCGCAGGCTTGGAACCGCGGCACGGGAGCGAGTTCAACGCACACGCTCCCTATCGACGATGGCCGACGAATACGAATCGATCCTCGGTTCGATCGCGCGCCCCGTCGCTCAGGAGGCGACGTCGTGAGCCCGCTCAGCGTCGTACATGTCGTCCGTTCTCTACAACCTTGGGGGACGCAGCGCGCGCTGCATGATGTGGTAAACGCCTCGAACCGCAGCGGAGTCGCTTCCCGCTTATTTGCGGCAACCGGCGGCGCGTTGAACGATGCACTCGCTGTTGCGGGCGTTTGCCCGCAGGTTTTCGGAGTTCGCGACCCGGCCTCCGCGGCCACGGCGCTGCGTATGGCGAAAGCGGTGATTGCGGCACGGCCCGACGTCGCGCACTTGTGGGACGAATGGACGCTTTATAACGTCGGTCCGATGCTTGCTCTCGGAGGCATTGCCTATATTTGCGCTTTTCGCAATCCGCCCTCGAAGCTTTCCTGGGCTCGTCGGCAAGTCGGTCGAGTCGTGCTGGCGCGGTCCGCGCGAATTATTTCCCCCTCGGCGGCGCTAAAGGCACAAGCACTCGCGGCATTTCGTGACCTCGGCCTCGCGCCTCGGTGGCGAACCATCCCCGATGCCCCCTTCGCTGAAGCCCAACCACGGGAGCGTACCGACGTACTTCGCGAACTCGGGTTGCCCATGAACGCACGCTTGATCGGCACGGCGTGCCGATTCACGACGACGAAGAGCATCCGCGACGCCATCTTTGCCGCGGCCTTGCTGCGAATGGCGCATCAGGATGTCCGCTTCGTATTTTGCGGCGACGGACCCGCCGCCGCGGACATTCGCACTTTCTGTGAACGAATGCGAATGCCCGACCTCACAGTTTTTCCCGGCACGCGACTCGACGCCGCGGAACTCATTCGACACTTTACCGTCTACGTCGATGCGGCGGTCGTCGACGGCCCATCGCGCGGGATCGCCGAAGCGCAGCGTTGCGGCATTCCGGTCGTCTGCGTCGACACGCCGATTCGCCGCGAGCAGGTTCGTCCGGAGATCGACGGACTCTTCGCGCCGCCGCACGATCCCGGCGCACTCACGCGGCAGATTCACCAATTGCTGCTCGACGAACCTTTGCGGCAACGGCTCGGCGCCGCCGGTCGTACGCAGTTCCTTGCCGGAGCGGAGCGAAACGACGGCGCCGCCGAACTGCTCGAGCTCTATCGCTCTATCGCGAATCGCAGTCTCGCGAAATGCGCGGCCGCCTCGGGCAACTTATAGTTCGCGAATCCAAATGTTGCGGAATCGCGTCGGGTTGCCGTGGTTCTGCAGTGAGAACGGCAGCTTCTCGGCATGCTTCGAGTACGCCGGCGGGCGATCGTAGAACGTCCCCCCTTCGAGCTCAAAGTGGTTTTGTACGAGCACGCCGTTGTGCAGCACCGTAACAGCCGCCGGCGACTTCAACTTCCCGTCGGCCTCGAACACCGGCGCGGTGAAGATGATGTCGTACGTTTGCCACTCACCCGGCTTGCGACAAGCGTTCACGAGCGGCGGACGTTGCTTGTAGATCGAGGCGGCTTGGCCGTCGAAGTAGGTTTTATTGTCGTAGGAATCGAGGATCTGAACCTCGTACATTCCCATCAAGTACACGCCGCTGTTGCCGCGCCCCTGCCCTTCCCCCTTCACTTCCTTCGGCGTCGCCCATTCGATATGGAGCTGGCAGCTGCCGAACTTGCGCCGCGATTCGACGCCCCCCTTCCCTCCGACCGTCACCGCGCCGTCGGAGACGATCCAACCGTCGCCCCCGCTGAATTCCTTGGCTAGGTTCTCACCGTCGAATAGGACGATCGCATCCGACGGTGGAGCACCGGCCGCACCGGGCGTCACGATCTTCGGCTCGTCCCATTTTTTGCCGCTGACGTATTCACGGCTTACCTTCGCCGGCTTCTTCACGGCGGGCTTGGCTTCCGGCTTCGCAGCAGGCTTAGCCGACTTCCCTTCGCTCTTCTCGCTCGCAACCGGTTTCGACGCCGGCTTTTCGTCGGCCGCACGCAGCGAATCTTGCATTCCGACAATCAAACCCAGAACGACCGGCAAACGGCGAAGGAAACGCTCGGCGAACATGATGCAACCTATAAACGGGAAGTAGGGATGCGGATGAATACGGCCGAATAGCCGCCGTAGTATGGTTCGCCGGCCAAAGTATCGCAACCAAGAAACGACGGTGCCGATGACCACAACAAACTATGCCAGAATCTCGTGCATGACTTCGCCGAAGACGTCGGTCAGCCGGAAATCGCGGCCGCCGAAGCGATACGTCAATCTCTTGTGATCGACTCCGAGCAGATGCAACATCGTCGCGTGCAGATCGTGGATCTCGACCTTGTTCTCGACGGCGAAGTAACCCCACTCGTCCGTCTTGCCGTAGGTCGTGCCGCCGCGAACGCCGCCGCCGGCGAGCCACATCGTAAAGCCGAACGGGTTATGATCACGACCGTCGGTACCTTGCGCCATCGGCGTGCGGCCGAACTCGCCTCCCCAGATGACGAGCGTTTCGTCGAGCAGTCCGCGGCTCTTGAGATCCTTCAATAGTCCAGCAGTCGGCTGGTCGACGGCGCGGCAGTTGCGCTCGTGCCCTTCCTTGAGCTTGCCGTGCTGATCCCAACGGTCGGTGCCGACGCTCGGACAGGTGACCTCGATGAACCGCACCCCTTGCTCGACGAGCCGTCGCGCCGAAAGACACATCGATCCGAAAATACGCGTCGGTTCGTATTCCGCGTCGAGCCCGTAAAGCTTGCGCGTGGCGGCGGACTCCTTAGTGAGGTCCATCACCTCGGGTACAGTCTGTTGCATGCGGTAAGCCAACTCATAGTTGGCGACCGCCGACTCGAGCGCATCGTCAGGATCGCGGCGCAGGAGATTCGCGCGGTCGAGCCGTTCGATCAGTTTTAATTTATTCCGCTGCAACGCCGCGCTCGGTTCCTGGGGTTGCACGTCGGCCACGCCGGATTTGCCGGCCTTAAAGACCGAGCCTTGATACGCCGCGGGCAAAAATCCGGCGCCAAAGGTATCGAGGCCGCCCGGCGGAATGAGCCCGCCGTTAAGCACGATGAAGCCGGGCAAATCGCGGCATTCGCTTCCCAGGCCATAGGTGGTCCACGCCCCCATGCTCGGCCGACCTTGCAAACCGCTGCCGGAGTGCAGGAAGTAGTTTGCGAAAGTGTGCTCGGAAAAATTCGACGTCATCGAGCGCACAACGCAGAGATCGTCCGCGCACGTGGCCGTGTGCGGCAGCAAGTCGCTCACGGGAAGCCCACACTCGCCGTAGTTGCGAAACTTCCAATGCGACTTGAGTACTTTGCCGACGTTGGCGAATTGCGTCGGCGGCGTCTTCAACTTGATCGGGTTGCCGTGCTCTTTGTCGAGCAACGGCTTCGGGTCAAACGTGTCGATCTGCGACGGGCCGCCGTCCATGTACAAGAAAATAACGCTCTTCGCCCGCGCCGGATGGTGCGGCGATACATTGCCCAGCGGTTTGGCGGGAGCCGCGCCGTACGCTTGATCATTCAGCAACGCCGCCAAAGCCGCGCCGCCGAAGCCGCCGGCGCAACGAGCCAGCATCTCGCGACGCGAAACCGGACGCTGCTGAAAGTTCTGACAATGCATGGCAACCTACGGAATGAAAATGAATTCCTTGGTGTTCAGCAGCACCTGGCAATAATCGGTCCACACACGCGGATCGTCCGGCGTCGCGGCTTCATAGAGCTTCTGCTGGTCGCGAAGAAACTCTTGGCCGGCGGCCAGTTCATCTGCGGAAGGTTCGCGCGCAAACGCCGCGTGATAAAGCCGGCGAATGCGGTCGTCGGCTGACGACAACGCCGTGTCCTTTAAAGTGCTACCGGCCCATTGCTTGGCCAACTCCGCGGGGAGCAGGCCGTTCATCAGAGCCAGCGCCTGCTGCGGCACGTTCGAAACGCTGCGACGGCCGACGCTGGTAAACGGGGTGGGGTAGTCGAACGCTTGAAACATCGGGTTCAAAAAATTGCGGCGCACCTTGAGATAGATGCTGCGACGCCCCATCCCGTCGAGAGGTCCGCTCTGCGGCTTGCCGCGCCCGTCCATAAACGGCGTGATGTACACGCCGATGCTCGGTCCGTAAAGCTGCGCGTCGAGACGCCCGGAAACTGCGAGCATCGCGTCGCGAACAATTTCCGCTTCCAAACGTTTGACCCGAGCGCGATGGAGCAGTTTGTTTTCCGGGTCGGCGATCGCCGGATCGGCGTCTGTAACGGATCGCTCCGCGGCACGGCTCGACATGCGATAGGTCTGCGACATCGCCAACTCACGCAGCATACTTTTGACCGACCACCCTTGGTCCATAAACTTCCGAGCCAGATGATCGAGCAACTCCGGATGCGTCGGTAGCTCGCCCATGCTGCCGAAATTGTCGACCGTGCGAACGAGGCCGGCGCCGAAGAGATGCTGCCACAGTCGATTGACCATTACGCGAGCCGGCAGCGGATCGCTCCGATCGACCAGCCGCTCGGCCAAGGCAAGCCGGCCGCCGGTTGTGCGATAGGCGTCGGGCGACTCGCCGTCGATTGCCTCTAAGAATCGCCGCGGCACGAGTTCGCCGACCGTGCGATGGTTGCCCCGCACGAGTACATACTCATCCACGGCCGAGCCTTCCCACGCCGCCGGCGCCGTCGTGGCGTTCGGCTTCAATTGCTTTAGCAACTCCGCACGGCGGGAAAAATAATCGGCGATCTGCGTCGCGGGCTTCGGCGACGGAGCGTTCCATAACGTGCCGTGCTTCAACATCTCATTTACGATGCGGGCTTCAATCCACTTCGGCGGACCATCGCCATGCAACACGCTTCGGGCACTTTTCGTTAGCACGCTCTTATAGAGTTCGGCCAACACGTGAGCTGGAACATCTCCTGACTTCAGGCTCGTAACTTCCTGTAGGATAAACCATAACGCGCGTTCTTCGGCTCGACGTTGGTCGACGCTTTCAAAATTCCATTCAGGCATCGGCTGAGTGGAATCAGGCAGCTCAATCACCCCGCCAATCGCGAGTTCGGATGACTGACCTTCTTTAAGATCGTCCAGCTCGTAGGGGGAGAATTCGACGTGCATGCGCTGCCCAACATACGCCGAAAGGTCATGCTCGACCCAACGGTATCCATCACCATCAGTCGGGAAATCGCGAACCAAGCTGCCGTGCAACGGCCCGTTGATCATGCGATGAGAAGCAACCGAAGCGAATATGTGCCCGCTGCCGCGAATGAGATACCGAAGTTTGCCGGTATTCAGCGTGAATGTGGGAGTCTTCAATGTGCGGCCGGCTTGGCGCCACTGAATTTTGCCTGGTTCACCTTCGCTCGGATGATCGGAGGGCGGATCCATCCGAAGGTCGGCGACCGCCGCAGAGTCCGTCTCCACGCGGCTAAGCGGACGTTGCAGATCGTCGCCAATGCACAATTCACCAGCACGCCGCGCTCGACCGCCGAACACTAGGCCCTCTTCCAACCAGTCGCGAGCCGAAATATTTCCATAGTCAACGATGATGCGCGGCGCGAAGGTCCTGGAGGCCGCGCTGGACTCGAGCTCCTTAGCCTCGGGGATCTTGCCGCTACGCATAAACTCGCGCCAGCGCGCAAAAACATCATCTTGGGTCGCCGGAGATTGCAGATAGTCGATCCAAGCCTGCAATCGCGATTCTTCGAGGCCGTGCTTTAGCGCCGCTGCACGTACCGCCGACACCTTTGCAGATGCGGTATCGTCCCGACTCGACTTGATATGGACTTCGCGCGCCGCCAACAGGTAGCGATCGACGATCGCGAGCGTCGGCTGCCAAAGCTCCCATTGCGCCTGCCGAACCGCGGCTTCGTGTCGGGCGTCAAGAATGCGAATTTGCTCTGCGATACGGCGGTTATGCTCCGCAACCTCGAACGCCGACTGTCGATAGCTCATGCCGAGTACGAAGCCCGACATGGCGTAATAGTCTTTTGTCGAGAGGGCGTCGAACTTGTGATCGTGGCAACGGGCGCAGGCCAAAGTCAGCCCGAGGAACGTCTTCGACATCACGTCGATCTTATTGTCGATCCGATCCGTTTCGTCTTGGCGAATATCCACGGGCGAATGACATTCTTCGCCGAGAAACCAAAAGCCGGTACCGAGAATTGATTCATTGCCCCCGGTCTGCGGATGTCGGCGGGGCTCGGCCAGTAGATCGCCGGCCAGATGCTCGACGACGAACCGATCGTACGGCACGTCGGCATTCAGCGCCCGAATCACATAGTCGCGATACTGAAAGGCGTTGGGAATCAAATAGTCGAACTCGTGGCCGCGCGATTCGGCGTAGCGCACCAAGTCGAGCCAATGCCGGGCCCAACGCTCGCCGAAGTGCGGCGAGGCGAGCAACCGATCGACCAACGCTCCGTAGACCTTGTCACGTGCCGTATCGTCTTTAGCCGCAGTAAACTCTGCGACAAACGACGCGACATCGGCCGCCGTCGGCGGTAGCCCGATTAGGTCGAACGAAAGGCGGCGAATGATTTCATGCGGTTCGGCCTGCGGCGCCGGGCGCAGCTTTGCTTCTTCGAGCTTCTGTAGCACGAAACGATCAACATCGCCGCGCGGCCACGCACGGTTGCCGACTACCGGCGGCTTCGTCTTTGCGAGGGGTTGGAAGCACCAATGCTTGGCCCGTTCGGCAAGGTCGAACTTCTTCACAGCCGACGCGCCCGGCGTTTTCTGCTCGGATGAGGGAGCCGGTGCCCCTGCGCGAACCCACTCTTCGAGCGCCTTCACGACGTCGCTCGGCATCTTCCCTTTGGGCGGCATCTGGAAGTTGATGTCGTCGTAACGAATGCCTTGTATCAACAGGCTCGCATCGGGGTCGCCGGGCATGAGCGCGGGCCCTTGATCGCCCCCGCGCAACATCGCCGCGACGCTATCAACCTGCAGGCCCCCTTCTTGCTTCTCAGGGCCATGACATTTCACGCAATGTTCGACGAGGGCGGGCCGGACCTTCTTCTCGTACAGTTCGACGCCTGCGTCGTCATTGGCGCACGCAGGATCGAGATTTCCGGAGAGCAGCAAGCACACCAAGAAGGTGCGCAGGGGCAACGTCGGCCGGACGGCACGATGCGGCATCGGGCAAATCCTCGTTCGGCGGGAAGGAGCGACACGGAGGGAAGCCGCAGTAAATCTTAGGCAGTGAACCTTAGATCTGCAGCCAAGTATCTGCGAGGCGGGAGCGATCAAATCGCTTACGCCTAGTCTAACTTCTGCCGACGCCGCTGGAAACTACGTTTGCCCTACCCAATGGCTTGCCGAATCTTCGCTAGCTCGGCATCGAACGGTGGAAATGCACGTGTTTCCAAGCGCCGCCGATTCGCTGCCAGACCCGTGTTTCTTCTACGGCGACGGTCACCGGCTCGCCCGCTGAATTCAGTTTCTGATTCAAGCGGATATAGCTCAACACCGCGGCGTCGGCACCCATCAATCGCACGTGGGGCGACGCCATCGTCACCTGCGTGCCGACGGCCGGCTTCGGACTTCCCGCGCCGAGATCGAAGTAGAACTTGTGGAACGGCATCCCTTCGACGACATGTCCGCGGGCTTCCGGTTCGAAGCAGGTGAGCGTCGGATCGCATAGGTCGGCGTACCCTTTCCAATCGCCGCCGACAATGGCGACCAGAAGCTTTTGATTGAGGGAAAGCAATTCTTGTGCGGCGTCGGCCATGGCGGGATTCCGGAAAATGATGAGTTTAGAGTTATGAGTTATGAATTGCCGAACAAAGTGAATCTCGGGCTTAGCCGCCGCGTCCACGCGGTGGCGCCGCGCTAAACTTTCAAAATCCCCAACCGCACCAGCTTCTCGCGGCATTCGTCCCGCTCGCGGTTGCGGGCCATGTCGACCCACGTCGGGTCTTGCACGGCCATGAAGTCGTCGTCCCCGCCGGTCGTCCGTCCGGCCGCCGCGAGCCGAGCCATGAGCCGGGCGATCAGTTCCGTATCGAGGCGGGTGAGAAACATCGCCCCTTGCCGGTAGTCGCGAAACGCCTCCCACACCAGCGGGAACAGCGGCTGCACGATCTTCTCCCCCATCGCCGTCGCATATTCGCGAATCTCAAGCTGGGCGTGCGAATCCATCCGCAGCGAGAGGAAATGCAGCAGGTTGTGCAGGTCGACCTTCCAGTAAGCCTCGGTGTAGGTCGACAGGGGCAGATCCTTCCGAGCCTGCTCGCGTGCCACGCCCAACTCGATGCGCCGCTCGTAGAGCTTGCGAGCCTGTTCCTGCAGCTGCGCTTCCGAAGCCGTGAGTTCCGCGCCGAGTTCCGGCGGGAGGTAGTCGCCGCTACCTTGGCGATTCGTGGCGGCCTGGCCGCGCCACAGGTCCGGCGGCGTCTGTTGGGCCGCGTCGATGGCTAGCGAATACCGGGTCGAGTATTCGTTCACATTCGCCGTGCGGTGCCGAATCCATTGACGCCAGGTATCCATCGGCACGCGGCAGAGAAACTTGATCTCCACCATCTCAAACGGCGTGCTGTGCCGATGCCGCATCAAGTAGCGGATCAGGCCGCGGTCGTCCGACACCTTGCGCGTCCCCTCGCCGTAGCTCACTCGGGCCGCTTGCACGATCGATTGATCGTCCCCCATCACGTCGACGAGGCAGACAAACCCGTCGTCGAGGACCGGCATCTTCTTCCAGCGAAGTTCTTCAACCTGTGCGGCGTTGGTGGGCATGGATCAATCGGCCTAAAAGTAGCGTAAACCGCCCCTGACGCATCCGTCGCCGGCAGGGAAACGGGCCATTGTAGCGAACCCGCCAAGGGCTCGTCAGGGGCGGGAAATGCGGCGTTCCGCCCCTAACCTGATATCCGTCAGCTCGTCGCGCCAAACCGCCCAGAATCCCGGCGATCTCGCCCCCATCCGGCTATTCGTGCCGCAGGGCGTCGATGGGGTCCATCTGCGACGCACGCCGCGCCGGGTACATGCCGAACACCACCCCCACGAAGATCGAAATGAAGAACGCCGCGATCACGCTCCACGGCGCGATCCGCGGCGCAATGTCGCGGATGTTCGGCGGGATCGACGCCATCGCCGCCGGGAAGAATTCGCCGACGAACCACCGCGCGCTCATTACGACATACGGCACCGAGAACCCTAGCAACACGCCGAGCAATCCGCCGGTCGCCGAGAGCACCAACGTCTCGGAGAGAAACTGGTACACGATATCGCGCTGCTTCGCTCCCAGCGCGCGGCGGATGCCGATCTCGCGCGTGCGCTCCGTCACGGTCGCCAGCATGATGTTCATGATGCCGATGCCGCCGACCAAGAGCGAGATCCCCGCCACCACGATCAAGAGCGCGTTGAACATCATCCGCGTCACCTCCGCTTGCCGCAGCAGCTCCTTCGGCACCACGAGCGCGTAATCGTTGTTCGGATGAAATCTCTCCAACAGCCGGCGAATGATCGACGACGTTTCATCCACGTCTTCAATATCGCGCACCGTCACCGTGATCTGGCTCAGGTCGACGATCTCTCCCTCGCGCCCGCCGGCCTTCGCGGTGAGCACCATCGTGCCGATCCGGGCCTTGAGCGTTTCCAGCGGAATGTAAACGTCGCGATTGTAGTCTTGGCCGCTGAAGCTCCCGCCGATGCTTCCCGTCGCGTCGCGAAACTCCGTCACGCCCACGACCACATAGATCTTGTCGTCGAGCAAGATCGACCTGCCGAGCGGATCTTCGTAACGAAACAACGTGCGGGCCGTTTCCGAACCCAGCACGCAAACGTTCTCGACGTTCCGTTCGTCTTCGTCGGCGATGAAGCGTCCGGACGCGATGCGAAGCTGGTTGAGCTCCGCATACTGCGCGCGGCAGCCGACGATGCGCACATCCAGTTGCCGATCGAGATAACGAGCATCCTTCTGGTTCAACTCGCGCAGCGGCACCGTGCCGATCACCGACGGAATCGAGCGAAACCGGGCCAAATCGTCCCCTTTCAGCCCATATTCGACGAAGAAACTCCCCGCCGCCGCGGCCGACGAACTCATCGTCGGCTTCACGCTGCGCACAATGATGTTCGTCGCCCCCAGGTCTTTGATCTGCTGCTGGGCCTGATGACTCACGCCTTCGCCCATCGCCACGAGCCAGATCACGGCCGTGACGCCGATCAAAATCCCCAACACGGCCAGCGCCGAGCGCAGCTTGTGCAAGAGCAAGCTCTTCACGCCGAGACGAAACGTCTGCAGTAGTTTGGTGACGAACACGTCGCGCGGGGCTCCGGCGTTAGGTTCCGGGTCCGCCGCCGCCGGGTACGCCGCCCGGCGCACCACCCTGCGACGCGCGTCGAGCGCGGGCTGCCGCGGCTTCTGCCGCGGAGATGAAGCCGTCGGCGTCGCCGTCCATGCGATCGAAGAAGGCCTGCATCTGTTCCGGCGCTTCGGCGCGGCTCACCTTGCCGTCGCCGTCTTTATCAAACGACATCACATCCATCGAGCGGCCGCCCGAGGGTCGACTCCCGGCCGGTCCCCCCTGCCCTGCTCCGCTTCCTGGCGTCGCGCCATTGGCCGCCGGCGCACCGTCGCTCGGCGCTCCACCACTAGGCGCTTCCCCGCTCGGCTTCGTGCCGCGCGGCCCTGCGCCAAATTGCGAACGCGAGCCCGGCGACGTCGCGAAGTTTCCTTCCGAGCGCTCCGGCGGGTTCTGCAACACGACGTCGTTCTCGCTGAGTCCCGAGATCACTTCCACCTTGCGATCGTCGCCGGTGCCGAGCTTGATCTCCGTTTTCTCAAAGCCTTGCGGCGTCTCGCGCCAAGCGTAAAGCCGGCCGGCCTGCTCGACGATGCACTGCACCGGCACGGTCAGCACCCCCTTCTTCTCGTCGACCAAAATTTCCACTTCGGCCGTCATGCCCGGCTTCAAATCGTGCTGCTCGCCGTCGACACGGACAAACGCGGCATATTCCTTCACGTTGGCCGAAAACATGCTCGTCGATTCCGGCTGATTCGCAATGAAAGTCACGTAGCCGGTCAACTTCCGGTTTTGAATGCGAATCGAAGCCGGCATTCCCGCCTTCAAGCTTTCCACTTTCGATTCGTGCACCGTCACGCGCACCTGCATCTGCCTGAGGTCGGGCACGCGCAAAATGACCTGCCCTTCGCGCACCGTGGCCCCTTCCTCGATCTTCGGCCGATCGCTGCTGCCGCCGAATCGACTGCCGCCGCTATCGTTGGCGTACACCACCATGCCGTTTTGCGGCGCGGCGATGAGGCAGTTGAGCTTTTGCGTCTCCAGCCGTTTGAGCTTCGATTCTTCCAATTCAAAAGCCGTCTGCTCGCTCGAGGCCTTGGCGCCGGCCGTGGCAACCTGCGTCTCCAGGTCGTTCTTCATCTTCAGATACGTGAACTCTTCGAGCACGCGCTTCGCGGTCTTCGCGGTATCGAGTTCTAATTGCGCACGCTTCACGGCAAACTGCTGCGCCTCAAGTTGCAGCGGCGTTACGTACGCCTTGCGAAACATCCGCTCCGTGTAGAGGAGCGTGTTCTGCGCGCTGCGCAAATTCTCTTCGGCGATCGTGATCTGGCCGTCGACGATTTGCACTTCCTTCTTAAAGGTCCCTTCGACGTATTCGCGCAGCGCAATCTTCGCCGCTTCCAAATCGTTCTTGGCCTGGTCGCGAATGGCCCGGGCCTTCTCGTAGCCGATGCGTTGTTGCAGAATCTGTTCGTCGATCGCCGCCGAATCGAGTTCGACGAGTTGATCTCCCTCTTTCACGATCGTGCCGTCGGTCACGATATCTTTGATGATGCCGCCGCCGGCCACCAAGCAACGAATTTCAATGTTGGCCGCGCTCTCGACGTTCCCCTTCTGCGTTACGGTGATCACGAGATCGCCCCGTTCCACTTTATGGGTCATCTGCTTCACGGCGGCCTTCTCGTCGAACAGGCCCGAGTACTTCGCCGCGGCCCAACTGCCGCCGACCACGATCGACAGCAACACCGCGAACACGATCACGCGACCGAAGATCCGACCCATAGCGCCGGAACGAGGCAGGGCCTGGCGATCGGTTTCACTACCGTCGTTGCGAAACAAGGCCGCGATCTGAGCCGCCTTGCGGGGATCGGCTTCCGGCGACGCGGTAAGGCCGGCCGGCGCGGGCGTGGCAGGGAGCGGCAGCGGCGATTCCGATTCGGGGGGCCCGAAGGAATTCATGGGCGAGGCTTTCGTAAGGCGTGCGGGCCGACGGCGTGGGGGGCTGGAACCCTTCCCTGCGTTAGGAACCCCGACGGCGAGCGGAAGTTTCGACGGTACAAGGGGGTTGCGCCGCCGCAGGCCGACAATGCGACCAGCCGTACCATTGTCCGCAGCCGCCAAGCAAATGGCAATTCTGCAGTCGGGCTATCTACCGCGGATTTCCGCGGAATGACCTACCGCAGCGGTAAGAAAACGCCGGTTCTAACGCCCCCGGGGTGGCCCAGGTTGCTCCGCAACCTGGGTCTACGAGAGGCCGTCTTTGGTTTTGTCCCGACCTTACGTCGTCGCGGGTGGCTGGGGCAGAACGAGGTGATGCCCCAGGCGGCTTGGTGCTTCGCATCTGCACGCGCCAGAACATGGGTGGCCCAGGTTGCTCCGCAACCTGGGTCGACGAGAGGCTCAAGCCGATCCTGTCACAACCAGTTAGTGCACAGGTCATCCCGAACAGTGATCGTTCAAGTGCGATCGGCACCAGCGATTCAAGGACCGGAGAATAGCAATCTGCGTCAGACACTCCATCACCCAGTCGGAGAGGTGATGGATCGGCGGGAGCAAAATCCCTCGGCCTCTTGTAAACCCAGGTTGCAAAGCAACCTGGGCCACCCGTGCGCCGCAATTAGTTCAAGGGGTTCAGAAGCCTAATTCCACGCATGCTCAGACATTTCCGCTCGGTGCAGAGCCCGGCGTGATACGTCGGACGACTCGTGCGACGCGGCCTCGGTTCCAGCGCTGCGTGATCATCGGGTAGAAATGAACCAAGAGGGCGATGACCGCAAACGAGAGTCCGACGTTCCTGTGACCGGTGATCGCGTATCCGATCGCCAAGCAGAGGGTGATGGCGCCTCCAATCAGATGCGCACCTTCGGCAAAGTTCATCTGTCGGAGTAATGGTTCGAGATCCGATTTGCGGGCCGTCATCCTCACGGCCGGATTGAGCCAGCCGAAGGGAGTTTGCCGCAGCACCCAGCGGAACGCTTCTACTCCCAAGTAGCGATATACCCGACCTTCACGTTCCCAAAGAGCAAAACGAAATCGCCAAGGATTAATTCCGAGCAAGTAGTTTCGCGTGAAGAGTCCGACAAAACCGCCAACCACCCAAGATATCGAGAGAGCGAATGTGACCGGATGTCTGTCGATATCGGGCACCGCGACCACCATACCGACCATACAGAAGACGGACAACGCCGCCGCGGTCAACACCCATCGGGTGTGCGCTCTTGAATCAATTGTCGCAAGCCATGCATTCATGCGTATTGGGCTTCCAAAAGAATTCATGTAAGCCGCGGGCCTACTGCCCGGAAAAGACAAGGGGACATTCTACTTTTTAAATAAACCAGAATGTCCCCTTTTTTCTTCCGCCTTTTTTCTTCCGGATACGTCAGGCGTTTCTGCTTCATAGGCTAACGTTGCAGCTCAGCAGCGGCGGGCTGATGAGCTTGAAGTAAAGGAACGAATTATGCCCCGCCGTCTGCTGGAGCGCCTGGTTCGGCGTCTTGGCCTACCCCCAATGATTGCGCACAGATCGACTGCCAAACTACCACATCGGTGACAACTACGAACCGTGGATCGACGGCGTCTCCATTAGCCGGGTTGGGGCCGCCGAGCGCCGGATGCGGGGCAAGCGCGTAGCACTGGCCGGGCCCCGGCACTTTGCCCGCCGCGTGAAGTTGGAACACCAACTCAGACAAAAGGTACACCTCCTGCCACCACTGCTCGTTGACCTCACGCATGAACTCGTCGTAGCTGTGGGCGGCCCGATGCAACTGGCCGGTGAACACGTCCAGCATCTCGACGTGCCCCTCCGGGCGACGAAGGAACCAGAAGCCGAATTTGCTTAGGAACGCAGGGGCAACCCGGCCGTTCACCGTTCCGGCCCACGGGGCGAGCCAAGCGCGGAACTGCTCGGGGCTAACGTCATCTATCAGCAAGTCTGCCCACGTCAGCCGCGACATTCGCCCCTCCACTCAATCCGCCGCCGAACGTAATAGGTCACCTGCACGGCGGCAGGCGAGACGTTGAATTTGAATTGAGTATAAGTCGCCGTGTCAGGTGGAGCGACTGGTTAGCCGGCCTCATAGTCGAACATCCAGACATCCTCAATCCAAGCGGCCAGATTGGGCCACTCCGCACCGCTCGGTGCCTGCATGTCGTGCGACCAGAAGATCACTCGACCGTCAGGTGTCATACAGTAAATGTCCGCGTTGTCCTCGCAGATCGGCACCAACTCCACGGGCACTTTCCACGTACCTCGCGCCCGTTGCGCGATGCGGAATAAATCGGTATGCGCCCCAGGGATTGTGATCGTAGCCGGCTCCAAGACGCTGAAACTGATGTCGCTCGCCTCCAGCAAGAACCGACGGTAGTCAGAATGAAAAGGGACGCCAAGCTTCCCTTCGGCGACGTTCACCTCATCCTCGGTCGGCAACCGGGGCGGCTTTAGAACGGGCTCGTTCCTGCGACGGAGTTCCGCGAATGCCTCGTCGAGTGTCACGCGCACCTCTGCCGGCTAACTAGTTATTGGACAGGATTCGTCTGTATAGCTCCGGAGCTTAATTCGCGCGCGAGTCGGAAGTCAAGAATTTGCTTGGCGTTACGATTTGTAGGTCGGCGCCTGATTGCGTGGTGGGCAGACGGATTCGGCAATGTACGCAAAAAACACGCTTCGTCCGTCTAGCGCACGGGTGGCCCAGGTTGCTCCGCAACCTGGGTTTACCGGAGGCTGACGCTGGTTTTGTTCAACCAATTGTTGCCGCACCGGAAGTCCTGCACAATGCTCGCACCCGTGCAATCGATACCGACGAATTACGGCTTTGGCGATCAGCGATCCGTGTCAGGTGCTCAGTCGGAGCTGTGATCCATTGGCGGGAGCTAATGCCCTCGGGCCTCTTGTGAACCCAGGTTGCGGAGCAACCTGGGCCACCCGTGACACCATTGAGCCGCGAAGCTCAAGTCCGTGCGCACGCGATACCAAACGCAATTCCGCGCGGCCCTCACCTGCCCTGCGGGCATCCTCTCCCAGTGGGAGAGGAGTTGTTGACGCCGACCCCAACGAACGCACACGACGGGGACACTACGGCGTCGGAGGCGTTCCGAAGAGTTCTCGCGCGACGGCGCCGTTGCCGGCCGGGAGTCGATCGACTTCGGAAACTTCCGGGAGCAGTGCCGGAGGTTGCGGCATCTTCGTCTGCGGCAACGGCGCCGTATGCGACGCTTGTCGCACGGGAGAGTTCCCCAACATCTTCCGACCGAATTGCTCGAACGGCGAGGGTTGCGACTCAGAGGCCGCGGTGCGATTGCCGGGCGCGGGCCGTCGCCGCGCACCTTGCGGCACCGTTGAACCGCCGTTGGTCGGCGGCACCAGGCGGGGCTCCGTTGGAAGGTTGGGCGGCATCGGCATCGGCGGCGTCTCCGATTGCGGCACCGGCTTCAAGGTCGGCATCGGCGACATCTGCGGAATCGGGATGCCCGACTTCTCGTCGACCTCGCCCGGTACGAAACCCGGGGTGGGCGGCACGGGTACCGGCAGAGCATCGATTTGATCTTGGTCGGCCCGCGGCAAGCCCTCTTCTTTCGGCGGCGGCAATTGTTCGAGCGCATCGAACCATTCGCGCGGGACGTCCGGCGGCAGCTCGTCTTCGAAGCAAACCTCGGCCGTGGCCAGCGCTTGGTCGAGCGGTTCGTCGATCCACAGGTTGCGATCGTCCAGCTTCATGAGCCCGAGCTCGCGCATGAACACCATGCGGGCCGCGTAGTGGTTGAGCCAAACGCTCATGAAATTATTTTGCGAGGCCTGCAAGTCGTTTAAGGCCGTGAGCAGATTGAGCGCGGCCGTGGGGCCGAGGCCGGCCGCGGCTTGGCCCGGCACCGTCGGTTCCGGCGGCTTGCTCAACACTTCGCGCGTCTGATCGACGCGTCGCGTTGCGATGGTCACGGCGCGACGTTGGATTTCCAAATTCACTTCGAGTTGCTCCAGCGAGCGGAGCGACTGACGCAAGGTTTGGTTCACGCCGTCTTCAAATTGAATGAGCTGCCGGCGGTCGCGTTGATACTCGATCAACGCGGACACGTAATTGTTGCGCTCGACCAAGCGCGTGAACGGCGCGTCGAACTGTAGGCCGGCGCGCAGCGTGCCGGTTTCGGATTGGAACTTCACGGGGTTGTCGCCCCGCGTGCCGAGGCTGCCGTCGATCGTAACGTTGAGCGTCGCCAACAACGAGCGGGCGTTGTAAGCGATGAGGCGCCAAGAATCGACGAGCGCCGCACGGTTGTTCATCCAGTCGTAGCGGTTGGCCCGCGCGACGGCGAGCGCGAGCTTCGGATCGAGCGACACGGGACTCAACGTCACGCTTTCCAACCGGGCTCGGACCTGCACGAGCGACGCTTCTTGGACCAGCAGCGCGAGTTCTTTGGCGGTGACGACGAGGCTTTCGATCGACTTCTTGCGCGTCGTCGGGCCGAGTTCTTGGCGCAACGCGGCGGCATGCGCTTCGCCCGCTTGGAACAATTGCTCCAAGTCGGTGAAGCTCTCCTTGAGCAATTTGACGTCGTTGTCGAGCAGCGCCGCCTCTTCCGCGGAGATGGTCAGCTTGCGCGTCGGAATGCGCGAATCGAGCAACTCCAGATCGCGCCGGATCTCGGCGAGGTTGTCGGCGGCGTCGTCGCGGTAAGCGTCCAAGCGATCGAGGGCCATCTTCAGCACGTCGAGGTCGGGCTCCGCCGGCAGATTGCCGAGTTCTTCGACAAACTCTTCGAGCTGCTCATAGAAGGCGTTCGTCTCGGGATCGATGAACTGAAACTGTTCGATCATGTCGTCGTCGAGCGACATTTCAAGATCGGGAGGCAAGCCGATCTGCGTGCGCTTGTAGGTCTCAAACGTGTTTGCCAGCCCGATGCGGCTTTGCAGGAGCGTCGCGCGGGCCGTTTCGATGTTTTGGCGGAATTGGTCGACCTGCGCGATATCGATCGTGCCGGCTTCGAGGTTGGCCTGCAGCAGCTTGAGCGTGCGGAGTTGCGCGTTGAGGTTCTGTTGCGTGTTGCGGATTTGTTGCGTGGTTTGCAGCAGCCCGACGTAGCCGCCGAGCGTTCCGGCGCCGCCGCCGGCAAAGCCTCCCGTGACGGCCCCGCCGTTGCCGGCCGCCGCGCCGCCCGCACGGCCGAAGCCTGTGGCATCGCCGACGCCGCCGAAGCCGGTGGACCCTTGGCCGCTAAAGCCGGTGAGGCCGGTGCCGCCGAAGAAGCCGCCGCGACGCTGGGCGCCGGTCGTGCCGCCGTCGCCGACCGCGAGGTTGGTATAGAAGCCTTGCCGATAGCGCTCGAAGGCCCGGAGGTTCGAGAGCATGGCCCGTTCGACGATGGTGAGCTGTTCGAGAATGAAGCGTCGACCGCCGGCGCGCAAGAGCGGCTGAATGAAGCTGAAGTTGATGAGCGACGTGTTGGCGTTGGTATCGGGTCCGGCGAATTGCCAGACGATCGTATTGGCGAAGCCGACGAGGAGTTGGCCGCCGGCCGCAAATCTGCGCTGCGCCTGCAGGTAGCCGGGGGAGGTGAGAATGTCGCGCGAGATGCCGCCGGCACCGGGCGCTTCGCGGCTGAGATGCGTATACTGGAAGTTCGTGAAGCCGCCGAAGAATTGCGTGTCGAAGCGAAACCGCTCCGTGCTGACGTCGAGCGCCGAGAAGTACAACTCTTCGATCTGCGTGCGCCAGTCGGGCTCGTGGATCACGGCCAACTGCACGGCGTCGTCGAGCGTGAGATGGAGCGCGCCGTCTGCGTCGAAGGTGTTGTAAGACGCGAGCTGCGTGCGCCAGGCGGGATTGGGGAGGCTCTTGAGGTCGCCGTCGACGTGGTAGTTGCGCGCGCCGTGCATGCCGTCGACGTAGTGCATGAAGACGTGCGAGTACGGATCGTCCGGCGGCATCGGCGGATGATCGGGATTCGTCGGGTCGAAGTACCGGCTGCGCGGGTCGTATTCGAGCCGGAAGCCGGGAAGCCCCCAGCGTCCGGGCATATTCTTCTGGTTGAGAATCGTCGTGACTTCGCGATCGGCCTGGCGATGATATTGCGTGCGCGTGCAGCCGGAGTTCGTTAGAATGAACGCGGTGGAGATCGCCCATAAGAGCGCCCAATGCATCGCCGCAGCGACGCTCACGGCGTCGCGCGGCGTGTACGGACCGGTAGTAGGGCAGATGCGGTTCATCGCCCCTAGATTCGACCGAGAAAATGCGCAAACTTTAACGGTTCCGCCGACTTTGACGCCGCTTGCACCGCCGGCGCTTACGCAACGTCTCAAACCCCATTCTTGCGAGGCATCTCATGGCGCCGGAAGAACCAAAACTGAGACGAACGGCCGCCGATTGGGAAGAACGTTACGTGGATGGCGACACGCCGTGGGACACCGGCATGGTCGACCCGGCGTTACGCGAATTGGTGGAAGCGGGCTGCTTGAAGCCGTGCCGCGCGATTGAATTCGGCTGCGGTACGGGGACGAACGCCGTGTATCTTGCGCAGCACGGCTTCGCGGTGACGGGCGTCGACTATTCGCAGCTGGCGATCGAGCAGGCCCGCCACAAGGCTGCGGCGGCCGGCGTCGCAATCGCTTGGCAAGCCGGCGACTTGGCGGAGTTCGCAGCGCCGGCGGAACCGTTTGAATTGCTCTTCGATCGCGGCTGCTACCACTGCATGCGCCGCGCAGGACTACTCGCGGCCTATCAAGCGGCCGTCGGGCGCTTGCTCACGAGCGGCGCGCGCATCGTAATTCTCGCCGGCAACAGCGACGATACGCAGGAGGGAGGGCCGCCCAAGGTTTCAGCCGCCGACCTGTGCGGCGACTTTCAGAAGCTCTGCCGCATCGAAAGCCTCGCGGCGCACCGCTTTGAAGACCTCGGCGGCAAGCCCGGCCCGCTGGCGTGGAAGCTGGTGATGACGCGACGGTAGTCCAAGGGTGGCCGGGGCTGAGCTGAAGCGAAGCCCCAGGTCATGAGCTCGCGAGAAACTGGGGCATCACGTTGTTCTGCCCCAGCCGCCCGGCTCGCTACTTCTTGCTTTTCTTCTTGGCCTTGGCCGACTTGGCAGGCTTCTTCTTTGCCGACTTCTTCGTAGCGCTCGCGCTCTTGGCGGCTGCGCCGGACGACTTCTTGCCGGAGAATATATTGCTCCAACCGGCGGAGAAGGCTTTGGTCGAACCCGTATTGAGCACGGTCATCGTGGGAGCTCCTTGGTAAGAGTTAGTGTTGCAGCTTTTTGTACTTGAAGCGTTGCGGCTGGTCGTCGCTGATGCCGAGTCGGCGCTTCCGTTGTTCTTCGTACGTTTGGAAGTTCCCTTCGCACCAGTGGATGTAGCCGTCTCCCTCGAAGGCGAGAATGTGCGTGGCGAGGCGATCGAGGAACCAGCGATCGTGGGAGATGACGACGACGCAGCCCGCGTAGTTGGCGATGCCTTCTTCGAGGGCCCGTAAAGTATCGACGTCGAGATCGTTCGACGGTTCGTCGAGCAGCAGCACGTTGGAGCCGCGACGGAGCAGCTTCGCGAGATGCACGCGGTTGCGTTCGCCGCCGGAGAGCTGGCCGACGAGCTTCTGTTGATCGGTGCCGGAGAAGTTGAAACGAGCGACATAAGCGCGCGAGTTAACCTTGCGGCCTCCCATTTCGACGTTGTCGTGGCCGCCGGAGATTTCTTCCCACACGGTCTTTTGCGGATCGAGCGCGTCGCGGTTTTGATCGACGTAGCCAAGCTCGACGGCCGGGCCCATCTTCAACTCCCCCGTGTCGGGCTTTTCCATTCCGACGAGCATGCGGAAGAGCGTCGTCTTGCCGGCGCCGTTCGGTCCGATGACGCCGACGATACCGCCCGGCGGCAAGCGGAAGCTCAGATTGTCGATGAGCAGACGATCGTCGTACGACTTCGAAATGCCCTTGGCTTCGATCACCAGATCGCCGAGCGGCTTGCCCGGCGGAATTTGCAATTCAAACTCTTCGTCTTTGTCTTGAAACTGCTCGGCCGCCATCTTCTCATAGGCGCTGATCCGCGCCTTGCTCTTCGCCTGACGGGCCTTGGCCCCCATGCGAATCCACTCCAATTCGCGAGCCAGCGTCTTCGATCGCGCCGAAGCGGCCTTTTCTTCCAACTGCAGCCGGGCTTGTTTCTGTACGAGCCAGCTCGTGTAGTTCCCTTCAAACGGGAAGCCGCGGCCGCGATCGATTTCCAAGATCCATTGGGCAACGTTGTCCAAGAAGTAACGATCGTGCGTCACGGCGACGACCGTGCCGGGGTACTCGGCCAAGTGACGTTCGAGCCAGTTGACGCTCTCGGCGTCGAGATGGTTCGTCGGTTCGTCGAGCAGCAGCAGGTCGGGCTTCCAAAGCAGCATCTTGCACAGGGCCACGCGACGCCGCTCACCGCCGGAGAGTTTCGTCACCTCGGCATCGCCCGGCGGCAGGTTCATCGCGTCCATCGCGATCTCCACCTGACGATCAAGCTCCCACGCGTTCAACGCGTCGATCTTGTCTTGAACCTTGGCCTGCTCGTCGAGCAGTTTCTCCATCGCCTCGGGCTCCATCGGCTCGCAGAGCTTGGCGTTAATTTCGTCGTAGCGGTTCAGCACGTCGCGAGTGGATTGCACCGCTTCCTGCACGTTGCCCCAAACGTCTTTTTCCGGATTGAGATGCGGCTCTTGCGAGATATAGCCGACGGTAAAGCCGGGCGTGAGCTTCGCCTCGCCGTCAAATTCCTTCTCGATGCCCGCCATGATTTTCATGAGCGTGCTTTTGCCGGAACCGTTGCGCCCGAGCACGCCGATTTTGGCGCCGGGGTAGAACGCGAGCGAAACTTCCTTCAGCACTTCACGCTGACCGAACTTCTTCGTGAGATTCTGGATTTGATAAATGAACTGCTTGCCCATCAGCGACCGGCTCGACTTTCCAGAGGGGGAACGGCTATACGCAAAATTCTGCGCACCTTCGAACTGGGAATTTTACCCGCCGGGCGCGGTTTTTCGTAGCCCCCGCAATGCCGCAAGAAGCCGTTGCCGCCCCAAGACGGTTCGCTACAAATAGCGCTCGAGCAAGTGCCGCCCGGCCGCATCGAGCCGCGAAGAATCCGGAATGCGGAAACGGATGCCGTGCGCATCGATGACGAGGAACTGGCGATCAGCGAGCCGCCGGACGTCGTCGTCGGATTTCACGACGATCGTATGCGGGCCGCGATCGGTGTCGACCGTCCACGTGACGGCGTTCGGGCCGTGCTCGATACGATGGATTTTTTCCACGATCGGCTGAAACTCCCGCTGCTTGCGATGCTCGGCCAGCACCAGGCGCGACGTTTCCGTAAGTTGCGACGGTTCCACGACGCAGATCAACTCACGCCCGTGACCATCGCAAATCGACAGGTAGCGGTCGGGGTCGGTGAGCGGAAAGCAGCGAATCGTTTGGACGTCGTGGTGCTCGACGCCGTCGGGCAGCACTAACGTGAGCGCGGCCTGATCATCCAGCTTGAGTTCGATCGACGACGGATTGACGGATGCGCCCACGGTTTTGCCTTTCTAGCGTGCTTGCGGCCCGGCAAGTACGAATGTTTCCGCCGGCGCCGACGACTCGGCGCTGACCGGCACACCTTCATCGGCCGCGAGCTTGCGCTGCGCCTCGTAGAGCCGCGCGTAGGCCCCGCCGGCGGCGAGCAATTCCGCTTCCGGCCCCAGTTCCACAAGTCGCCCGCGTTCCATTACCGCCAACCGATTCGCTTTGCGCAACGTACTCAACCGGTGGGCGATCGCAATCGTCGTCCGCCCGCGAATGAGGTTATCCAGCGCTTCTTGGATCTCGCGCTCCGTCTCGGTATCCACACTCGACGTCGCTTCGTCGAGAATCAAAATCCGCGGGTCGATCAAGAGTGCGCGGGCGATCGAAATGCGCTGCCGCTCGCCGCCGGAAAGCATTTGCCCGCGCTCGCCGACTAGCGAGTCGTATCCTTCGGAGAGTTTCAGAATAAACTCGTGCGCCTTGGCCGCTCGCGCCGCGGCGACAATTTCCTCGCGCGTGGCGTCAGGTTTGCCGTACGCGATGTTCTCGGCGATGGTGCCGAAGAAGAGAAACGGCTCCTGCAGCACGATGCCGATGTTGCGGCGATATTCCTGCACGGGAAACGAGCGAATGTCGGTGCCGTCGACGAGGATGCCCCCTTCGCCTACGTCGTAAAATCTGCACGCCAGATTTACCAGCGTACTTTTCCCCGCGCCGCTGGAGCCGACGAGCCCGATCATCTCGCCCGGCCGCACGACGAAGCTTACGCCGCCGACCACCTGCCGGCTGCCGTAGCGAAAGCCGACGTCGCGAAATTCCACTTCTCCCCGCACACGTCCCGGATGTACCGGATTCACCGGCTCCGGCACGCTCGGCACGCGATCAAGAATCTCAAACACGCGTTGCGCCCCGGCCGCCGCACGTTGCGTCACGCTGACGATGCGACTCATCGAATCGAGCCGCGAATAGAAGCGGCTGATGTAGGTGAGAAACGCGGTCAGCACGCCGACCGTTATCTCGTGCTTAGAGACCTGCCAGGCCCCGAAGGCCCAAATCACGAGCAAACCGACTTCCGTCAACAATACGACGACCGGCCCGAAGTACGACCAAGTGCGATTGACTCGATCGTTGACGTGCAGAATCTGATCGTTGGTTTTACGGAAGCGGTCGATTTCGCGCTGCTCTTGGGCAAACGCTTTCACGACCCGAATGCCGGGTATCGTATCGGCCAAGACGCTCGTCATGCGCGACCACGCCCGGCGCGATTGATCGAACCCGCGACGCAGCTTGCCGCGCACCGAGTTCACCAGCACGGCGATCACCGGAAACGGCAGCAGAGTCGCCAGCGCCAGCATCGGGTCGATCGATATCAAGATGCACGCCGTGAGCACGATCATCAGCAAGTCGTTGGCAAAGTCGAGCGCGTGAAGCGAGAGAAACGTGCAGAGGTTATCGGTGTCGCTCCCGATGCGCGTCATCAAGTCGCCGGTCCGTTTGCCGCCGAAAAATTCCAGCGAGAGCTTCTGCAAATGTGCGTAGGTTCGCGTCCGCATGTCGGCGCTAATGCGCTCGCTGACCCAAGCGACGACGTAAGTCCGCGCCCAGCCGAGAAACATCGCGGCGACCGCCGCCACGGCGAGTCCCGAGAGATACCACCACACCAACCCGAAGCCGACGTCGCGTCCTTCTTGCATCGGCACGAGCACGCGATCCATCAGCGGCATCGTGAGGTACGGCGGCACTAGGGACGCGAGCGTCGTCGCCACGGTCAGTAAAAAAGCCAGCGCTACGCGTCCGGCATAGGGCTGAGCGAATTGACGCAAACGCCACAAGGTCGACGTGGCGGCGGAGTCGTCGTCTTTCGGCGCACAGGAGGCGCACACGGCGCCCGCCGAAGGCAACGGCGCACCGCAGCTCGGGCACACGGCTTCCAAGGCTTCGGCGTCGTCCCCGCCGCCGGCGAGTTGCCGATTGGCGGAATCGACCAGTCGGCGGATTTCCGCAGCTCGCGCCGTGGTAAAGCGCCAATGCCGCTGGCCGCCGGACTTTTTAACGCATCGAAGAACACCGATGCCTCCGTTTTCGTGGACGGCAAGCGTCGCACGGTCCGACGTCGGCAGCGGCTCCCAATCACCCCGAGGGGAACCTTCGGGGGGCGACGTCCACAGGTTCTCTCCTGTGAGCATGAGCAGACGCCGCTGGAATCGCAGGTCTTCCGCGAGGTCGATCTCCGCGACGGCCCGCACGTGCTCGTTGGCCGCAAGCCGGGGGCCATGGCCGGCCCAAGGTTCGGGCAGCGTGGCCGCGGCGGGGTGCAGCTCGCTAGTCCGTTGATTCGACATCGTGAAATCAGTGTCGCTAATGATGTGCGGAATGTTAGTTAACGGTCGGCAAATCCAATGGCGACGACTTATCCATCCGTCGATTCCTTCGGCAAAAGCTTGTGCCGGCGGAAATTTTGATTATACCTCGTAGACCAAGTCACGTGTCGCATTGACCGTGATTTCCCTCATCTATCCGAGCGCCGTTCGGCGCATGGCCGGTCTCCCATTCTTCTCGTCGTACGAAACGAGTCGCACCTCGGGTGCGGCAATTCTTCGACTTCGCGCTTGCGCCTTTTACCTAGGCCGGAAATCCGTTCTTATCGAAGAAAGCGTGGCGCGCGCAATTCGTCAATCGGCGCTTCGCATTGGACGATGAGAACTTTCAACTTTCGAGTGCGTAACATGCTTATGACCTCCAACTTCTTCAGCGATTTTTTTCCGACACGGCAAACACTATTCAGTGCATCCACCTTGCCCTAGTGTCGGGCCCTTTTTCGAATCGCTCCCCCGTAGGCATGGCTTCGGTTTACCGCCGATCCGTGAAAGCGGCACCTGAAAGAAAAATTCGTAACTTTCCGAAATCTCGAACGAACTCTTAGTACACCTCTCTCATCTCATCTTCGCGTCGGGTCACGACCAACATGGAATTCCGTAAAGTTCTTGCGCTTCGCGGTCCAAATATCTGGGCCAATTTCCCGGTGCTTGAAGCCTGGGTCGATTTAGGAGCGCTCAAAGATTCCCCGTCGGACTCCATGCCCGGCTTCAACGAACGGGTGATGGGATGGCTGCCCTCGATGATCGAGCATCGCTGCAGCGTCGGCGAACGGGGCGGCTTTTTCGAACGACTCCGCCGCGGCACCTACTTGGCGCACATCCTCGAGCACGTCTCGCTCGAGTTGCAAACGCTCGCCGGATGCGAAGTCGGTTTCGGCCGGGCTCGTGAGTCGCTCGGCGAAGGCTACTACAAGGTCGCGATCGAATACGAAGTGGAAGAGCTCGCTCGGGCCGCGTTTATCGCAGGCCGCGAACTCTGCATGGCTGCCGTGGAAGGGCGCGACTTCGACATCCATGGCGAAGTCGCCAAGCTCCGCGCCATCTACCAAAAGAACTGCCTCGGCCCGAGCACGAAGTCGATCGTGCGCGCCGCCGTGGCGCGCGACATTCCGTGGCGTCGGCTGAACGAAGGGAGCCTGATCCAACTGGGGCAGGGGGCCAAGCAACGCCGCATTATCGCCGCCCAAACCGATCGCACGGCCGCCGTGGCCGAAGAGATCGCGCAAGACAAAGAACTGACGCGTGAATTCCTGGCCGCCGCGGGCGTGCCGGTGCCGGAAGGGCGCCCCGTGACCGACGCCGACGACGCTTGGGAGGCCGCTGAAGATATCGGCGGACCGGTCGTCGTGAAGCCGCAATTCGGAAACCAAGGGCGCGGCGTCGCCGTGAACCTGACGACGCGCGAACAAGTGGTCGCCGCTTATGTGGCAGCCCGTGACGAGAGCCGGCATATCGTCGTCGAGAAGTTCGCTCCCGGCGGCGATTACCGTCTGCTGATCGTCGGCGGTAAGTTGGCCGCCGCGTCGCACCGCATTCCCGCCCAAGTCCGCGGCGACGGCGTTTCGACCATTGCACAACTTGTCGAAGAAGTGAACAAGGACCCGCGCCGCGGCGACGACCACGCGCTGCCGCTGAGCAAGATCAAGCTCGACGCCGTGGCCCTGAACGTCCTCAACGAACACGGCTACACGCCGGAAACCGTTCCCGCGGCGGGCGAAGTCGTGATCATTCGCCGCAACGCCAATCTGAGCACCGGCGGCACGGCCGAAGACGTCACTGATTTCGTCCACCCGGAAGTGACGGCCCGCGCCATCGAAGCGGCCCGCGTGATCGGCTTGGACATCGCCGGCATCGACGTCGTCGCTCGCGATATCGGACGTTCGCTGGAAGAGCAGGGGGGCGTCATCGTCGAAGTGAACGCCGCCCCGGGCCTGCGAATGCACATCGAACCGTCGGCGGGCAAGCCGCGGCAAGTGGGAGACGCGATCGTCGAGATGATGTTCCCAGAGGGACAAATCGGCCGCATCCCGGTCGCCGCGATCACCGGTACCAACGGCAAGACGACCACCACGCGCTTGCTCGGTCACATCGTCGCCGGCTCGGGGTTGAACCTCGGCATGACCTGCACCGACGGCATCTACATCGGCGGCCGGCGCATCGACAACGGCGATTGCAGCGGCCCGAAGAGCGCCCGCAACGTGTTGGCGAATCCTTCGGTGGAAGCGGCGGTGCTGGAAACGGCCCGCGGCGGCATCCTTCGCGAAGGGCTCGGCTTCGACAAGTGCGACGTCGCCATCGTCACCAACATTGCCGAAGGAGACCACCTCGGCTCGGCCGGCATCGATACGCCGGAGCAAGTCGCGAAGGTGAAGCGGACCATCGTCGACGTCGTGCAACCCTCGGGCTACGCCGTGCTTAAAGCCGGCGATCCGCTCTGCGTCGCCATGGCCGAGAAGTGCCCGGGCGGCGTGATTTACTTTGCCCTCAGCGAAACCGACCCCGTGGTCGCCGAACATTTAAAGAAGGGCAAACGGGCCGTATTCGTCCGCCAAGGGACGATCGTCGCCGCCGAAGGAACCACCGAAACCTTGGTGATTTCGCTCGACCAAGTGCCGCTCACGCACGGCGGCCGAATCGGCTTCCAAATCGAGAACTCGCTGGCCGCTACGGCCGGAGCTTGGGGACTCGGCATCGCGGTGGAATCGGTTCGTCGCGGCCTGAGCACCTTCGCCGCCGACTTGAAGCACTCGCCGGGCCGGTTCAACCTAATGGAGATCGCCGGAGCCACGGTGGTCGTCGATTACGGACACAACCCTTCCGCGCTCGTCGCCTTGATCGAGGCTCTCGAACAATTCCCGCACGAGCGCCGGATCGCGGTCTACTCGACCGCCGGCGATCGCCGCGATTGCGACATGATCCGCCAAGGCCAACTGCTGGGCGAAGCCTTCGACACGGTCATCGTGTACGAAGACCATTACCTCCGCGGCCGGCAGCCGGGCGAGATTATGGGCCTCTTCCGCCAAGGGCTCGTGAACGCTCCGCGGGCCGAAGAAGTGCACGAAGTGCAAGGGGCGCTCGCCTCGTTGCAACTGGCGCTTCGCAAGGCTCGCCCCGGCGATCTGCTGCTGCTGCAGGCCGACTGCGTCGACGAGACGGTCGACTACATCAAGCAGCACCTCAAGGCCGGCACCGACGGTCGCGAAGTGGGCGCCCAAGAACTGCTCGGCACGACCAGCTTGGACCTCTCGATGCTCGAGATGCTCCAATCACTGCCGATGAGCGCAGGCGCGGTGAAGTAGCCGGCTGACTACGGCTTCCTCGGACGTTGCAAACCTTCCCAGAAGAGCGCGAGCTGTTCCTCGGCGGGAAGTTCCGTATCAACGGTTATGCATCGCAGCGTCGCCGGTACTGCGCACATGGACCCGGCTTGAATGTCGTACAGTTCGGGGCGCGCCTCGGAACTGTCGGCGGCCCGGGCGAGGCGAACGGCGATGCGTTGCTTGGCAAGTTCCGCGGAGCAACGGCATTCGACCACGACTATCTGAGCGCCGGTCGTCGCCGCGACTTCCGCCGCTTTCCGCAGTGCTTCGTCGTCGAGAAACATGCCGTCGGCAATGACGGATTGGCCGTCGCAAAGCCGCCGCTCGCAGCGACGCAACACCTCCTCGTAGACGAGTCGCTTTTGTTCCGGCCCGTACTTGCCGCCGCCGAATGACGCTTCAGGCGGAAGATCATCGAACAATTCGCGTCGTACGTCGTCCGTGCGGATTCTCTCGCTCGCCGTTTCCAAAGCCAGCGCCGCGGCAAGCGTCGATTTCCCCGTTCCCATCAGGCCGCGCATCACGTAGAGGGTCCACGACGTCCAAACAGGCGGCACACGTCGCCCGGCGAAGTGAAGATATCGTCGCAACTCGTTCCGGCTCGCCTCCTGTGATGCGTCCGACTGTTGGCGAGCTCGGAGCGCGGCGACTTTGCCGCGCACGCATGCCCGATAGCTCTTGTAGAACTCTTGCAAGTCGTCGGGTAGATACTCTCCGGCGCGTCGTCGGTAGGCGTCGAGAATGGCCCGACCGACGTCCGCACGGCCGAGGAGTTCGCATTCCATCTGCAGGAAACACAATTCGTCGGCGATATCAATGCGGCGGAAGTCGGCGCTGAATTCTACGCAGTCGTAAACGACGGGCGGGGTCTCCAAGCAGATATGTTCCGGTCGTAGGTCGCCGTGACCGTCGATCACCTTCCCCTCGGCGACGCGCTCGTCAAACATTTCGCGATTGCAGAAGAGTTCCTCAAGCTGTTCGGCATGAATACGGCGCACCGATTCATGCAAGTCGTCTGGGCAAGATGCGAGCAAGTCGTCGCGATTGGCCCTCACATGGCGGACGATGGATCGATGATAATCATCGGCGTTTACCCGAAGAGCGGGGGCCGACGCGTAGTAATTCGCCAAATGATGGGCAAGCGGCGCGATATCGTCGTCATTAAGACGATCTTCGCGTATCAGCCGATCGAGCATTCGGCTCGCATCGAGCCGACGCATCTTCACGACCCATTCGATCGGTTCGCCGGGGCCTTCCAAACTCAGGCGACCGTCGGCGCCGCGAGCGATCGGCAAGACGCCGAGATACGCATCGTGCGCCATGCGGCGATTGAGCCGGACCTCGTCGTCGCACGATTGTTTTCGGGCCGCGAGCGTCGAAAAGTCGAGAAACTCGAACCGGACCGGCTTCTTCAGTTTGTAGACGAAACGATCTGTAAGGAACACGCGCGAGATGTGCGTTTCGACAAGTTCCACGCGCGACGTCGCATCCGGATAGGATTCACGACGAAGCAGAAACTCCGTCAGTTCGTCTGGTTCATTGGTCGGTATGGGCGGATGGTCGGCGGAGGAAGTCATACGCCGAATTCTAGCAGGCGAGGTACGGAAACAAAAAAAGAGCGGGAGCCGTTTGGGGCTCCCGCTCTTCTCGTATCGTTACGAATCGGGCTCCGGTCGCTGACGCTCCCGGCTCGCCTTCGCAATGGTTACTTGGGTTACTTGGCGCCGACCAGGTCGGCCTTCTTCTTCGCGGCCACGACTTCTTCTTGGATGCTCGCAGGTACCCGACGGTACTTGCTGAACTCCATCGAGAAGGTCCCTTGGCCTTGGGTCATGCTGCGCAGGTCGGTCGAGTAGCCGAAGAGTTCCGCGAGCGGAACTTCGGCTTCGATCACGGCCGTCGTGCTGTTCATTTCCGTACCGATGATCAAGCCGCGGCGGCTGGTGAGTTCACCGGCGACCGTACCTTGGAAATTCGTCGGCACTTCGACTTCGAGCTTCATGACCGGCTCAAGCAACACCGGCTTCATCTTCAGGAAGTACTCGCGGAAGCATTCTTGCGCCGTGAGTTGGAACGCCATGTCGGACGAGTCGACGTCGTGGTACGAACCGTCTTTCAGGACGACCTGCAACCCGACGAGCGGGAAGCCGGCGACCGGACCCTTATTCATACAGGCCTTGAAGCCCTTCTCGACCGACGGGATGTACTCGCGCGGAATGCGACCCTGGACGACGTCGTCGACGAAGATGAACGTCTCCGTGGCGTCTTCCGGCAACACTTCGAGCGTGCCCTTGATATGGCCGTATTGGCCGGAACCGCCGGTTTGCTTCTTGCGCTTGTGATCGAAGTCGACGTTTTGCGTCGGGGCTTCGCGGTAGCTGACCTTCGGCGCACCGACGATCACTTCCACCTTGTACTCGCGCTTGATGCGTTCGACGTAAATATCGAGGTGCAACTCGCCCATGCCCGCGATGAGGGTTTCCGAAGTTTCTTCATCGCTCGAAACGCGGAACGTCGGATCTTCCTTCATGAAGCGCTGGAGCGCCTTCGTGAGCTTGTCGCCGCCGTCGCGATTGGCCGGAGCCACGGACATCTTGATGACCGGTTCCGGAACGAACATGTTTTCCAACGAGCAGTACTTCTGATCGGCGGCAAACGTATCGCCCGACGCGCAGTCGACGCCCATGACCGCGATGATATCGCCGGCGCCCGCCGAATCGATTTCTTCTCGCTTATCGGCGTGCATCCGCACGATGCGGCTGAAACGTTCCTTCTTGGTCGTACGTTGGTTGACGTACGTTTCGCCTTTCTTCATCGTGCCTTGGTAGATACGCATGAAGGTGAGCTGACCGTACGGATCTTCCACGATCTTGAACGCCATGGCGACCAAGGGCTTGCTCGGGTCCGGCTCGAGCGGGAACGGCTCGGTCGGGTTGTCCCATTGCTTAGCGCGCACTTCACGATCCAGCGGCGACGGCAAGAAACGCGTCACCGCGTCGAGCAACGGCTGTACGCCCTTGTTCTTGAACGCCGAGCCCATGAAGACCGGCGTCAACTCTTGCGCGTGCGTGGCCGTGCGAATGGTCTTGTAGATCAATTCGAGCGGCACTTCCTCCTCGGCCAGCAACAATTCCATCATCTCGTCGCTGAACATCGCCAACGATTCGAGGGTGTTTTGTCGGGCTTCGGCGACTTCTTCCTTCATCGCTTCCGGCACTTCTTCTTCACGAACGTCTTCCCCCTTGGGGCCGTCGAAGTAGAGGGCCTTGCGGCGGAACAGATCGATCACGCCTTCAAACTTGTCTTCCTTGCCGATGGGCAGCTGCATCAACACCGCGTTGGTGTCGAGCTTTTCGCGAAGTTGCGAAACGACGCGGGCGTAGTTCGCCCCCGTGCGGTCCATCTTGTTGATGAACGCCAAGCGCGGCACGCGATAGCGCTTCATTTGACGATCAACGGTCATCGACTGGCTTTGCACGCCGCCGACGGAGCAGAGCACGAGCACGGCGCCGTCGAGCACGCGGAGCGAGCGCTCGACTTCGACCGTGAAGTCCACGTGTCCGGGGGTATCGATCAGGTTGATCTTGTGCGGCTCGATGCCGAGTTTTTCATTGACCCATTCGACCGAGGTCGCGGCGCTGGTAATGGTGATACCGCGTTCGCGCTCGAGATCCATGTAGTCCATGGTTGCGCCATCGCCGTCCCCCTTCACTTCGTTGATCTTGTGAATGCGGCCGGCATAGAAAAGGATCCGCTCGCTCAAGGTGGTCTTACCCGAGTCGATGTGGGCCGAAATGCCGATGTTGCGATAGTTGGCGAGGTCCATGATTTACTCTCGTCTGGAAACGAAACGCCCTTGGGGGGAAACAGATGGGAACGAACACGTCGGACAACGAACCAAACTCAACCGCGCCGGCTGCAGGGTGCGAAGAGCACCGTGCCGTCAGCACTGTTGGAATGCGCTAAGTTACTACGAGGGTGGCCGGCAAATAGTTCGCTTCGGTGAGCCGTGAAGGCCGTTCCGAAATTGACTCTGCCGAACCCAAACCAAACCGAACCCTCGTCCGACGCGATGGTTTGCGTCGGGCCCTCTCGAACAAAGCCTCCATTGGGATGCGCCGAAACTTCCGGCAATCCGCAACGTTTTTCCGAGGCCCGGCCGTCCGTGGCGTTCCGCGATGCTGGTCGTAACTTGCTACGGCGTCCGTGCCTACGTCAATCGCGGGCCCCTCCCAGGGCGATGCGAGGTGGAGGAGCCGATTGCTGTTATGGTAAACAATTCCGTCCGGCGGCAAAGGTCAAATCAGCGGAACGCAGGGCGACGGGATGCCGCCAGGCAAGAGACAACCGCTTCAGGAAGGGGCTTAAATTGCGAGCGTGGAGGAAAACGAATCGGCAGCACAGCACCCAAGTCCTTTTTTACCAGCACCTTACGGCGGTGACTAGGTTCGCAAGCCCTTCTTCGTAGAACTCTTTTCGACCTCGTCCGTATAATCAATCACCGACGGCGAGTCGCATTAGAGCGAACAATCGCGTCGCACATCGGTCGCCGGCACCAACTGTCGTACTTCGATTGTTTACCGTGCCACGCGGATTTCTGGCAACGTCGAATACAATGCGGATCCTCAACAAGCTTCTGGTGATAGTCGCCGTTGCGACGTTGGCTACACAGCCGATCGTCCTTCTGGCGAAACCATGCGCTTGCCACGTTCCCGACGCCGCGGCGAACTCTCACGATGAACCGGCGGTTGGAAAAGTCGCTGAAGCGATCCCTTCGGCAACGCTGCAGTCATGCTGCGCGGCACGCAACGAGCACGCCGACGGACTTGGCATCACCATTCCCGAAAACGGCCCTCGGTCGCATTCGTCGAGTTGCTCGCTCCGCAATATCTCGCACGCGGTCGGCGACTGCTGCTGCTCCGCAAAGGTGCCGGAATCGGCGACGCCTGCCGGCACCGTTGCATCGGTTGATTTGTCGGCGAGTCACGCTTTGACATACATCGGTGTCGCGTCGGCAAGCTCCGACGTCGCGCCTCTTCTCTCGGCACTGCGGTTCGGCTCGCCGGCCGAACTCGCATATTCTTCGCACCCGGCGTACTCGATTCTTTATGGTGTGTGGCGGAATTAATCGAGCTCGATCGCAACATTCTTGTTGGTTCGAATTTGATTTTTTCGATTGTCACTGACTTAAGGAATCTAGATATGAAACGTTTTGCGTTTATCGCGTCGCTGTTTGCCCTGCCGTTGTTGACCTTGGTCGGGGCCTTTGCGGCTCAGCAAGACTCGCCGAAAGCGGCAGTCTCGGCCTGTGGTTGCACCGAGTGCCGTTGCCCGAATTGCAACGGTGAATTCTGCACTTGCGAGACCTGCAAGTGCGGCACGTGCGGCTGTGCCTCGAAGGCGGAAGTAGCCCCGGCCAAGGCCGGCTGCTGTTCGGCTAAGCAAGCGTAACGTCACAGGTTGTCTTTACCTGATGCATCGAGCCACGGCTTCGTCGTACGACGGGGCCGTGGCGTTTTTGTTTGCCTTGCCGCGCATCCTTACACCGCAGCGCCGGAGCGACCAAAATCGCTAGCGTTTGCGCCCGGGGGAATTCTCGTGCGTGTTCACCATCACGTCGAGCGTCTTGATTTGCTCTTTCGAGCCGTCGCCGGCGTCGACTTCCGAGAACCGATCATCGAGCTCGGACTGCGCGAGACGAATGAGCAAGAGCTTGTGCATCGGCACGTCCCCCTTCTCTTCCGTGAAGAACCGGTAACCTAGGCTGCCGGGCCGGCTCGGAACGGCGCCGACCACGAGAAACTGCCCCTGCGTGAGATCGGCGGCGATCCTAAGTTCGGTGAACACTTCGTGCGGCGGACCGAATTCGACTTTGAACATTCCTTCGCCCGGCACAAAGCGCTTCTGGGCGATGCCGTGTTCCAACTCCGGGATCAGCTCGATCCTCGCTCCGCCGTCGCCGTTGAGAAAGGCGCGAGCCGCGAAGAGTCCCAACACTTCGCGATAGGTGCGCCCCTTCGGCTGGCCGTCGACGCCGAGCATGAGCAGCGACATCTCCGGCACGCGCTGGGTTTCGCCCATCGTCAGAATGTTTGAGCGACGTCCGGCTTGGAGCCGCAGCAAGCGGCGCTTCATGCGAGGTTGCTTGTCGAGCTCGACCGATTCCGGCGCCGACTCATCCTTTTCCGTAGGCTTTTCCGCCAAACTGATCTGCTTCTCGATCGCCATCGGCAGCGGACCGCTGAGGATTCCGGCCCGGATGCCGTTGCCGGTCAATCGAAGCCGCGCTTCTTGCGAAAAGTGCAACTCGTCGATCTCGTCCCACACCGGCCCGGTGAAGTCTTGGTCGTCGGCCGGATAGCGCACGAAGAGCACGTCGAGCGTGACGGAATCCTTGGCCAACGTCGGCATCGTCAGCGGCAAATTGCGAACCGGCTGCATCGGCGTACAGCCGCACAGGAGCAAGGCGTAAACGGTCGTCGCGAGAATGCCGAGACGCGCGTGAATCAAGGTAGTTGCGGCAATCGATGTTCGAGTGGTGAAGGTCGACGTCGGCGCCGACCGCGGCGAAGGGGCGGTACAATACCGTTCTCTGCCGGCGCGGTCAACGCGTTGCATACCGCCGATTGATCGACGGTCGCGTTCTACCTCTCAATGCAGTGCCGGCAGCGCGGGCACCTGGCACGGCCGACGCTAGACGTCGCACGCCGCATCGCCGAGACCGCTCCGGCCCAAGCTATCGAGTCGACGCAGCCGGGGCGTCGCGATACGGCGTCCGTAAACACGACCAAAACGGGCCCGCAGTTCGTCGAAATCGCCGTTCAAGAAATCGTGGAGCGACGGATCCGGACCGCTCGCGAGCCACTGCGAGGCCTTCCGCCGCATATCGAGATGGAACTTCTCGCAGCTGGCGCCATGTGCATGGTAGCGGCCGGGAAATCGACGCAGGTCGCCGTCGAATTCCGGCGACATGTGCCAAAGCTCGTGGAACACCACGGCGACCTTCTCGGCATGACTCAGGTCTAAGAACCGCGGCACGTACAAGCTGAAGAGATACAAATAGTCGCGCCCGTGCTCGTCGCGCGGCATCGGGCAAATGGCCCATTTACGGCCGCGGCGTAGCGTCGTCGTCAGGCCCCCCGGAAACCGCAACGGCGTCATCGTGGCCTGCACGCCGTAAGGACCGCGGCGACGCGTTTGGCAGACGCGCACGGCGGTGCGCGCCATGTCGATATGCCGAAAGTCCGCCTGCGTTTCGCTCAAATGCGCGCAGAGCGCGTGCACGCGATCGGTGAGATTGATGCCCGCGGCCGGCGCACTCCGCGGAGCCTGCGAACCGAATGTCGGACGTCGTTGAGACATGCCGCACGCATCCTTGCCTTGGTCGCCGCGCAAACTCCTCGCCACACTCCCTGCTGCGAAGATACGAAAAAGGGCGGACGTCGTAAACGTCCGCCCTTCTCATTTGACCAATATCCGGCGCCGCGAAGCTTTAGCTCGCTGCGAGCCGGCGTATGTACTACTTCTTCGCTGCGTCGTCGCCGCCTTCGAACGAAGGAGCCGCGGCCGCCTTTTCCGTACGATCGCGAACACCGACGAATTCCAACACGGCCCGCGTGCCGGCATCGCCGAGGCGAGGCTTGGCCAAACGCATGATCCGCGTGTAACCGCCCGGACGGCCGTCGAAACGCGAGGCGACCGAGTCGATCAGCACCGCCACCGCCTTCTTGTCGCCCAACATCACGTTGAGGCGACGACGAAGCACGACCGAAGGAGCGACCCCCTTGACCCAATCCTTATAGCGATCGCTCTTCCGCCAGGCCTTCCACTCTTCGCTATTGCGAGCGGCCTTGGTGCCGAACTGCTCGGCGGCGCGACGTTGCTCGTTGGAGCGACGGGCGAGCGTGATGCAGCGTTCGACGAGCGGACGAACTTCCTTCGCCTTTTCCAGCGTCGTGATGATCCGACCCTTAACCTTCGGCGCTTGCGCCGGGTCGAGGTAATCTTCGGAATCCTGTTCCGTGAGGAACAGCGCACTGGCCAGGTTGCGCAACAGCGCTCGCTGGTGGCTCGGGCTACGGCCTAAAACACGACCTTTTCTACGATGACGCATAACAGCACTTCTTAAACAAATGACAACGCGTGAACACGCGATCGACTAGAAACCACCGCCGACCGGGACGCGCATGTTGAGCCGCAACCCCATCGAAGTCAGCTTTTCGGTGACTTCCTTCAGCGTGGTATCGCCGAAGTTACGCACTTCCAAGAGCTGATCTTGCGACTTCTGCACGAGGTCGCGAACCGTGTGAATATTTTCCGACTCCAAACAATTCATCGCCCGCACGGAGAGATTAAGTTCCGCGAGGCTCATGCCCAGCTTCGCTTCGCCGGCCGCGTCGGTCATGACCGGAGCGCCCGAGCGACTTTCGGCGAACACTTGAGCGCCCAATTCGCTGTATTGCACGAACGGGTTGAGATGCTTACGCATGATCTTGGCGGCTTCCGTCAGCGCCATTTCCGGGCCGATCGAACCGTTGGTCCAAATCTCAAGCGTGAGCTTATCGTAGTTCGTCTTTTGTCCGACGCGCGTTTCTTCGATTTCGTAACGCACGCGAACGACCGGGCTGTAAACGGCGTCGACCGGGATGATGCCGATTTCGACGTTCGGGCTGTGCTCCGTGGCGGGCACGTAGCCGCGACCGTTGTCGACGACCATTTCGACGTGAAACGGCACATCCGCGGTGAGCGTGCAGATGTGCAGGTTCTTGTTGATCACTTCGACGGTGCCGTCGGTGATGACGTCGGCGCCGGTTACCGGCCCCTTCGTATTCTTCTCGATCCGGATGACCTTCTCGTTCTCGCTGAAGTTCTTCACGACGATCGACTTGATGTTCAAGATCACGTCGGTGACGTCTTCGACGACGCCCGGAATCGTGGTGAACTCATGCTGAGCGCCTTGAATCTTGACGTGCTTGATGGAGCTTCCTTCGAGGCTCGACAACAGCACGCGCCGCAGCGCGTTGCCGACGGTCACGCCGAAGCCGCGCTCAAACGGCTCGGCGACGAACTTGCCGTAGGTCGACGTCAAGCTTTCTCGTTCGCACGTGACCGTGCTCGGTAATTCAAAGCCGCGCCAACGAATACGCATAGTTTTTCCCCCGCAAACAATTTCGGCACAATGCAACAGCGAACACAGGCAAAAGCAAACACGGACAACAGCAAACAACTACCGGACGCAACCCTCGGCGACTTCCCATCAAACGTGCCGCCGAACTCTTCCTAAACCGCGAATAGGCAAACCACGGATATGCAGTCCACGACTAAACTGCTCGCGACTACTTCGAGCACAATTCGACGATCAACTGCGTCTGCACCGGAATCGAAACATCGAATTGTTCCGGCAACCGAGCGACGCGACCTTCGGGGATCGGACCTTGCAGCAGCGAGAGGAAGTCGGGAATCTGACGCGTGTTTTCGACCAAGATCGATTGCACGGCCTGCAGGCTCTTCTTGCGATTCTTGACGCGGATCACGTCGCCGACCTTGACCAAGTAGCTCGGGATATCAAGCCGACGGCCGTTGACGGTGATGTGCCCGTGGCAAACCAGCTGACGCGCTTGCGAGCGGCTGGCGCCGAAGCCGAGGCGATGCACGACGTTGTCGAGGCGGCGCTCCAGCAACGTCATCAGCGAGTCGCCGGTGTTGCCGCTCGAACGCGCGGCTTCCGAGTAATAGGTGCGAAATTGGCGCTCGAGCACGCCGTAGTAATGCTTGACCTTCTGCTTTTCACGCAAGTGAATGCCGTAGTCGGTGAGCTTGCCGCGGCGCATATGCATGCCCGGCACCGCATCACGGCGCTCAATGGCGCACTTCGGCGTATCGCAACGCGAGCCCTTCAAAAACAGCTTAAGGCCTTCGCGGCGGCAGAGACGGCAAACGGATCCAGTCGTACGAGCCATGGTATTTCGATGATCTGAGCTAAGACGATTGTAGGTGAGTCAAACGGATGCGAACTAACGGACGTCGCAAACATCGCGGCGACGATTCGACGCGATCTTGGCAGGCCGCGGGACCGTCGACAACCGACGAGACGCAGCGACTAGACGCGACGCTTCTTCGGCGGACGGCAACCGTTGTGCGGCAGCGGGGTGACGTCTTCGATCGACTTCACGGCAATGCCGACCGCTTGCAACGCGGTGATGGCGCTTTCGCGACCGCTTCCCGGACCCTTGACGCGAACTTCCACTTCCTTCACGCCGAACTTCGCGGCCTTTTCGGCGGCTTGCTGCGCGGCACATTGTCCGGCAAACGGCGTGCTTTTCCGGCTTCCCTTGAAGCCGCTAGTGCCGGCGCTGGCCCAGCACAAAACGTCACCCTTGGTGTCGGTGATCGTGACGACGGTGTTGTTAAACGTCGCCTTGATGTTGACGATGGCGAGCGTGACGTTGCGACGAACCTTGCGGCGTTTGCCGCCGCCGGCCGCTGCGCCCGAACCACCTTGCGTTGCTTGCGTGTTCAAATCCCGACCCTTAATAACTGACGTTGCATTGCATTGAAACTTATGCCGCGAAACGACTCATCGCTCCGCCGGCACGCGACCGCACCACAGCGATGCTGCGGTGCTCGTCGCGTTACTTCATATCCTTGACGCCCTTCTTGCCCGCGACGGTCTTCTTCGGACCCTTTCGCGTGCGAGCGTTCGTACGTGTGCGTTGACCGCGAACCGGCAAGCCGCGGCGATGCCGAATGCCGCGGTAGCAGGCGATGTCTTTCAAACGGGCGACGTTCTGCGAGATCTGGCGGCGCAGCTGGCCTTCGCAGACGTAGTCCTTGTCGAGCAGAGCGGAAATCCGCGCGAGCTCGTCTTCGTGCAATTCACGAGCATGCGCTTGCGGGTTGACGCCCGCCTTGCGGCACAACTCGAGCGAGACCTTATTCCCGACACCGTAAATGTACGTGAGCGAGATCCAGGTCGGCTTGTCGTTCGGAATGTCCACACCGAGCAAACGAGGCATATCAAACTACTCCCAAAGCGCACCGGCGAACTTTTGTCAGCTCGCCTCGATGCAACGGCACAATAAATTTGAAGGCTAGAGCTTAAAGACTAACCCTGACGCTGTTTATGACGCGGATTTTCGCAAACCACGAACAACACGCCGCGGCGTTTGACAAGCTTGCACTTATCGCAAATGCGCTTCACGCTGGCACGAACTTTCATGACGCTCTCTTTTCGTCTTCCGACTGATTCAAAGCACAACAGTATATGGCGAAACCACCGCTCCCCACAAGGGGCCGGATCGCCAAGTTTTTCCTCACACCGTTGACGCCGCGGCCAATGCCGACCCTGCGAGAACGGCCCTCACGGGCGACAAACTGCCGGCAATGCCTGCCGACCTTTCCCAAACTACCGAAGGCTAAAACTTCCCGTATCCGCCCCCTGCCCTCCCGCTACGAACTCAAGCCTTCGCCGCCCCTTCGCCTTTCGGAGTCGGCCCCACATGATCGGGTCCGGCCGTCAGCAGGAACGGGCCGTCTTTCGTCATGGCAATCGTGTGTTCGAAGTGTGCGCTCGGCTTCCCGTCGTAAGTGACTTGCGTCCAATGATCGGCAAGCGCCTTCACCCGCTTCGTACCCACGTTCACCATCGGTTCAACCGCAATCACGAGCCCCGGCCGCAGATCGAAATCGCCGCCGCGCTTAAGCTGCGAGCTGACGAAATTCGGCACCTGCGGATCTTCGTGAAGCTCGCGGCCGATGCCGTGCCCCACGAACGACTCGACGACGTAGAACCCGGCGTCGCGCACGTAGCGCTCCATTTCCAACGCGACTTCGCTCCAGCGGCTCTTCACCGCCATGAGTTCGATCGCCAAATCCAACGTCCCCTGCGTCACCTCGAGCAACTTCCGCGCTTCCGCGCTGATCTTTCCGACCGGATACGTGAAAGCGGAGTCGGCGCACCAACCGTTCACCTTGCAGCCGGTGTCGACGGTGATGATGTCCCCTTCCTTCAGCTTCCGCGGACCAGGCAGCCCATGCACCACTTCTTCATTCACCGAGATGCAAGTGACGGCAGGAAACGGAACCTTTCCCGGATACCCTTTGAAGAGCGAGATCGCACCCTGCTCGTCAAAGAACTTTTCCACCGCCGCATCGATCTCTCCCGTGGTGACGCCAGGCTTGATAAGCGCGGCGGCCACCTGATTGGCTCCCCACACGCAAAGCCCGGCCTGTCTCATCAGGCCGATTTCGCGGGGAGATCGAAGAGTCAACACGTCTGCGTCTCGCTACTTTCTTACATCCAACCGAAAATCTTCCGCCACGGCCCGACTCGATACTATTCCGTCAGGCCCTTATAGTTTCGCATCACGAGGTGGCTATCGATCTTCTGTACCAAGTCGACCGCCACGCTCACGGCGATGAGCAAGCTCGTACCGCCGTAGAAGCTGGCCAAGGTCGCATCGATATGCGCGAAAGACGCCACGATGGTCGGCGCCACGGCGACGACGGCCAAGAACGCGGCGCCCACGTATGTAATGCGCGTCATCACTTTTTCGAGGTAGTCCGCCGTGCGACGTCCCGGACGATAGCCCGGAATGAACGATCCCCAACTCTTCAAGTTTTCGGCCATGTCCTTCGGGTTGAAGGTAACGGCCGTCCAGAAATAGCAGAAGAAGTAGATCAAGAGCACGAACAGCAAATTGTGCGTGAACGCGTCGTTCTGCGACAGGGCATCGCTAATGCTTTGCAAGCGGGAGTTTTCAAACGTCTTGGCCAGCCAACCGAAGAACAATGCGGGGAACAGCAGCAAGCTGCTCGCGAAGATGATCGGCATCACGCCCGCTTGATTCACCTTCAGCGGCAAGTACTGACGATTGCCGCCGTAAACGCGGCGGCCGCGCACGTGCTTGGCGCTTTGCATCGGAATGCGGCGTTGGCCTTTGAAGATAAAGACGACGCCGAACACGACGACGACGAACAAGCCGGTGAGGAGAATCAGTTGGTTGGCGTCGTCCAAGGCGACGGTGCCGCTAAAGAGCGGGCCGAGCAACTTACGCAACGCTTCGGGCATACGAGCCAGAATGTTCGCCATGATCAGCAGGCTGATGCCGTTGCCGATGCCGTACTCGTCGATTTGCTCGCCAAGCCACATCAGGAAGATGGTGCCGCACGTCATGGTGAGCACGGTGATCATGTACCAACTAAACGGCAGGTGCCCGTCGACGAGCATCGATTTTAAAACGTACGAGCCGTTTTCTTGCGTCGGATCGCCGACGAGATAGCGGACGTAGAACCAGCTTTGGAACAAGCAGAGCACGACCGTCGCGTAGCGCGTGTACTCGTTAATTTTCTTCCGGCCCGATTCCCCTTCCTTCTGCAACTCTTCGAGCGGCTTCCAGACGCTGGCGAGCAATTGGAAGATAATCGACGCCGAGATATACGGCATGATGCCGAGGCCGAAGATCGTCGCTTGGCTGATTTGCGAGCCGCTGAACATAGCGACTTGCGTCAGAACCTTCTGCAACCCTTCGTTAGCCGTCGAGTTGAGAATGTTGGCCATCTTCGTCGTATCGAAGATCGGCAGCGGGATCCAGAAGCCGATGCGATAAACGGCGAGCAGGCCCAACGTCAGAAAGATTTTCTGACGCAGTTCCGGAATGGTGAAGACGACGCGAAGCTTTTCCCACATGGCGAATGCGATCCGTCTTGGAGGGCTTGAAGGGGTGCGACGAGCGAAGCGAGTTCAACGACAAGCGAGGCGAGGAGCGAATAACTAAGCGAGCGAGCGGAGCAACCTACCAAACGTCTGCCGACCTGCGTTAGATATCCGACTAAACGAAACCGCGACGCCTCGTACGAGACGCCGCGTCGCTAGTATCGCCCTACTCGAACGCCCCGACAAGGCGAACTTTCCCCCTCGCGCGACCGCAAAACGATCGGGCGAGGGCCGCGGAGACGGCGGCCGTTACTTGCCGGACGTCTTGGCCTTGGCGACGGGAGCCGACTTCTTCTTGGCCCGCTTCTCGCCCTTCTTCACGGGAGCCGGACCGGCGATGATCACGACTTCGCCGCCGGCGGCCTTGATTTTCTCTTCCGCCGACTTGCTGAATTGGTGAGCCGAGACCTTGAGCTTCTTGGTAACGTCGCCGTCGCCGAGAATCTTCAGGATGTCGTAGCGACCCTTGATGGCGCCTTGCAGCGTTTCCGGGGTGATGTCGGCACCGGCGTCGAACGTTTCGTTCAATTCGCCGACGTTAACCGTGCGCACGAACTTCGCCCAGCGGTTGTTGAAGCCGCGCTTCGGAATACGGCGATAAAGGGGCATCTGACCGCCTTCAAACGCCGGATGCAGCGTCCAACCGGCGAGCTGGCCTTGACCCTTATGGCCACGCCCCGAGGTCTTGCCGTGCCCCGAGCCCGAGCCGCGGCCGACGCGCGTCAGCTTCTTGTGCTTCTTGATGCCTTCGTTGACGTCGTGCAAATTCATGACAAGCTCACTCCACGGAGACGTTCGACGTCTTGGCGCGACCGAAGTTGGCGCAGGGCGTCGAGGGTCGCCTTCACTAAGTTGTGCGGGTTCGTCGAGCCGAAGCTCTTCGTAAGAATGTTGTGGATGCCGGCGGCTTCGCAAACGGCACGGACGGCGGCTCCGGCAATTACGCCGGTACCGGCGCTGGCCGGAAGCAACACGACATGGGCGGCGCCGAAGTGCCCTTCGACCAAGTGCGGGATCGTGTGGCCCGTCATGTTGACGTCCATCAAGGTACGGCCCCCTTCACGGGTCGCCTTCTCGACGGCGGGCGGTACTTCGTTGGCTTTGGCATAGCCGACGCCGACTTTGCCCTTGCCGTTGCCGACGACGACCATGGCGGTGAAGCTAAAGCGACGACCGCCCTTCACCACGCATGCGCAACGACGGATCTTGACGAGCTTATCGATAAGGTCGGAACGATTGCGATCGCCGCCTTGATTTTGGCCGCGATCACCGCCGCCACGACGACGCTTGTCGTCTCCACCTTGTCCGCCGCGATTGTCGCCGGAAGAACGCCGGCCGCCGCTACCCTGGCTCATGATCGAATCACTTTGCTATTTAACTGCGAAAACCTGCGAACTACTGAAAACCGCAAATACTAGCCGATCGGCCTTACGAGCCGACCCGAACTAGAACGACAATCCGCCTTCACGAGCACCTTCAGCCAGCGAAGCAACGCGGCCGTGGTACTTGTAGTTGCCGCGATCGAACGCGACTTCTTTGATTCCCGCGGCAACGGCCCGCTCGGCGAGCAACTTGCCGATGGCCTTGGCGGCGTCTTTGTTGCCGCCGTAACCGTCGCCGAAGGCCTTCTCCAACGTCGATGCCGAGGCCAAAGTCTTGCCCGACTCATCGTCGATGATTTGGGCAGACATGTTGGCGCGGCTGCGGAACACGGACAAACGCGGACGGGTCGAATCGCGCTTAATGCGATTACGAACACGGAAACCGCGCCGCTTACGGCGAACATTGATCGTCTTGGTTTGGCTCACGGCTACTACTCGTCGAAAATTTCCTGCGACACTCGCCGACTGCTCGGCGCCCGGCCGCACTCGGAGAAGCGGCGACCGAAGCTCATGTACGACTTACAACTACTGTTTTACTGCGACTTTACTTCGTGACGGCCTTACCGGCCTTGCGGCGTACGACTTCGCCATCATAACGAATGCCCTTGCCTTTGTACGGCTCCGGCTTGCGAATCGAACGAACTTCGGCGGCGAATTGGCCGACCATCTGTTTGTCGATCCCTTGGATCACGATATGGTTTTGATCCGGGCAGGTGACCTTCAGGCCTTCGGGAATCGGCATATGGACTTCATTGGCGAAACCGGCACGCACTTGCAGGACTTTTCCGGCAATGGCGGCCAAGTAACCGACGCCGACGATTTCCAGCTTCTTCTCGTAACCTTCGCTCACGCCCTTGAGCATGTTGACCAGCAACGCGCGATACAGGCCGTGCATGGCCCGACCTTGGCGCGTTTCTTCGGTGCGGCTGACGGTGACGTCGCCCGCTTCGATCGCCAACTTCACTTCGGGGCGGAGCTCTTGACGGAGCTTGCCTTTCGGACCTTCCACTTGCACGAAATTGCCGTCGACGGCGACTTTGACGCCGGCCGGAATCTTCGCGGGTTTCTTGCCGATTCGGGACATCGTTCCTTCACCTTGCCTCCGCTCTAGCTTGATCGGCGAACGTTTTCGTCAACGTCCGACGGCTGGGGCGGGTGCGAATCTTGGTTCTATTGTTCTGATCTGACTTGTCTTGTTGCGCCGGAGGCGCGGGCCTCGGACGACTTACGGATGCGTCGGACTAGTAGAGCTCGCAGAGCACTTCACCGCCGACTTGGCGTTGGCGTGCTTCACGGTCGCTCACTACACCGCGGCTCGTGCTCAGGATGCGGATGCCCTGACCATTGAGAACCGGACGCAGCTCACGGGCGGCACTGTAAACACGTCGGCCGGGAGTGCTGATGCGCTTGATAAAGCGAATCACGCGCTCGCCGTTCGGGCCGTACTTCAAGTGCAGGCGGAGTTGCCGTTGCGGCTCGTCTCCGACTTCCTCAAAGTCCCAAATGTAGCCTTCGCGCTTGAGCACTTCGGCCATCCCCTTCTTCACTTTGGAGAGGGGGAGCTCGACGTGCGGGTGCTCCACGCGAACCGCATTACGGATGCGCGTCAACATATCGGCGATAGGGTCGGTCATCATCTGCGTCTATTCCCTCTTACCAGCTCGCCTTGCGCAACCCCGGAATCAAGCCACGGTCGGCCAATTCTCGGAAGTGAATGCGGCAAAGGCCAAACTTGCGATACACCGCACGGGGACGCCCGCACAGCTTGCAACGCGATTCACGCCGACTTGAAAATTTCGGCGTTCGATTGGCCTTCGCAATTTTTGATTTACTAGCCATGCAAATATCCGTCGTTAAAACTTACTCGACTCGCGCTCTCAACCGACGCCTTAAGCGTTAGTTGGCAGCGGCCTTCTTGCCGTCGACCTCGTCTACGCGAAACGGCATTCCCAACGCTCGCAGCAACTCACGACCTTCGTCGTTGTTGTTCGCCGTGGTGATGAACGCGATGTTCATACCTTGCGTCCGCGAGAACTTGTCAGGATTGATTTCCGGAAACACCACTTGCTCGGTCAACCCGAGACTGTAATTGCCGGACCCGTCGAACGCCTTGGGGTTCAGGCCGCGGAAGTCGCGCACTCGCGGGAGAGCGATCGACACCAAACGGTCCATGAATTCCCACATGCGCGGTCCGCGCAACGTGACCTTCGCTCCGATATCAAGCCCTTCGCGGAGCTTGAAATTGGAGATGGCGACCCGACTCTTGCAGGGCGCCGGCTTTTGGCCGGTGATCTGCTGGAGCGCCGAAAGCGCCTCTTCCATATGCTTCTTCTCGGTCACCGCGCTGCCCACGCCCATGCTGACCACGATCTTGGTGAGCTTCGGCAGAGCGTGCGGATTGGTTCGCTGCAGCTTTTCCTTAAGGTGCGGCAAAACTTCCTTGATGTACTTCTCTTGCAACCGCGGGATCGCGGGAAGCTCGACGGCGTTTGCCGCGTCGGCTTGCTTGGCGTCTTTTTTCGTGCTCTTGGCGGCCATGGCGGACAACCTACTTACTGAATTTTCGACCTAGCGTTGTGTTTTCAAACTCGCATCGCAGATCGCGGGAGCGACCGTGCGTGATGCGGAGGCGACTACTTCTTGGCAGCCGCGGCTTTCTTCTTCTTCGGAGGAGCAATCGCACCCAGCGAGGCGCCGCCGTTGCGGGCGAAGCGCTCTTTGCCGCCGTCGGCCGTCTTGCGAACACCGATGCGGGTCGTTTCGCCGTTGGGCGCGACCAACATCACGTTCGAGACGTGGATCGGCGTCTCCATCGACAGCCGGCCCCCTTGCGGGTTCTTCTGGCTGCGCTTGACGTGCTTGTGCACCTTGCTCACGCCTTCGACGACCACGCGGTCCTTATCGCGAATCACGCGAACGACCTTGCCCGTCTGACCTTTGTCGTCGCCTGCGACGACCTTGACCGTGTCACCAACTTTAATACGCATTACACCACCTCCGCCGCGAGGCTGACGATCTTCATAAAGTTCTTATCGCGGAGTTCGCGAGCGACGGCGCCGAAGATACGAGTGCCGCGCGGGTTCTTATCGTTGTCGATCAGCACCAGTGCGTTGGAATCGAAACGGACATAGCTGCCGTCGATGCGACGAAGAGGAGCCTTGACACGAACGACCACGCCCTTAACGACCTGGCCCTTCTTGATTTCGCTGCCCGGGATCACGCTCTTGACGCTGCAGACGACGACGTCGCCGATGCTTGCGACGCGACGCCGCGTGCCCCCGAGGACCTTGATGCACATGACCTCTTTAGCGCCGGTGTTGTCGGCGACGGTCAGGCGCGTTTGCATTTGAATCATAGTGGAAACCCAAACCTGCGTACGAATGGCTCGCTTCGTTCAGCAAGCGACGTGTTGTGTATTCTTGTGTTCCGTAGTCTCAAACCGACTTCGATTGCTCGTCGCGGGCGAGGCCCCTAGGCCCCCGAAAGCCTTAGACCTTGCCGGCCGCCGCGGCCGCTTGCTGTTCGTCGACCGACTTCTCGGCGGCACGCAGCGCGACCAAGTCGACGATCGTGCTCTTGCGAACGATGCGAACCAACCTCCAGCGCTTCAGCTTCGACATCGGCGGGCATTCGACGATCTCCACCGTGTCGCCCACGTGCGACTCGTTGTTTTCGTCATGCACGTGGCAAACGGTCTTGCGGTGCAAGATCTTGCCGTACTTGGCATGGTGCACGAGGCGCGGAATTTCCACGCGACGGCTCTTGCTCATCTTGTCGGTCTGGACGACGCCGGTGGCGACTCGCTTAGGCATGGCTAACTTCAGTTCTAAACTTGCTTCTGTTCTTGTTCGATAATCGATCGGCCCGCGTGCGGCGACGGTCTTGCGACGTCGCCGCAAATTCGCTAGCCGCCGGCCTTCTTCAACTCGCGTTGACGAAGTACGGTGTGAATCCGAGCCGCCGTACGGCGGTTCTTCCGGAGTTCGCTGGGGGCTTCGAGCTTCTCGGTTTGAGCCTTGATCTTCAACCGAAACAGGGTTTCGGTCGTTTCCTTCAAGGTCAACGTGAGCTGTTCGTCGCTCATTTCATGCAATTCGGCGGCCTTCATCGTACGCTTCTCAAACTATTGAGGTTTCGCTGACACAAACCATCGCTCGACGGACAAACGACCATCGAGCAACGAACCACCGACCGACCTACATCGGGCGCCGCTTGATGAAGCAGACCGATACGGGCATCTTGTGCGCCAAGCGACGGAAGCAAAGCTTCGCGGCCGCTTCCGGCACACCCGAGATTTCGTATAGGACCGTTCCCGGCTTCACTACGGCCGCCCAGTAATCCGGCTCTCCCTTACCCTTACCCATGCGGGTTTCGAGCGGGATCGACGTGATCGACTTGTGCGGGAAAATGCGAACATACAAACGCCCTTCGCCGCGAAGGTACTGTTGAGCGCTCACACGACCGGCTTCGATCGTTTGCGCGCTAATCCAGCCACCCTGCGTCGCCTGGAGCCCGAAGTCGCCGAACACCACCCGGTTACCCCGAGTCGCGTTACCTTTTATACGTCCTCTTTGGCTTTTTCGATGTTTGACCCGCTTGGGCATCATCGCCATTGGCGTCGTCCTCGTACATACCTTGGTTAATCCATACTTGCACGCCGATATTACCTTGCGGCGTGCTGGCTTCCGTGAAGCCGTAGTCGATCTTTGCTCGCAGCGTCGAGAGCGGCATGGCGCCTGCAATCTGCTTTTCGCGACGAGCCATTTCGGAGCCGCCCAGTCGGCCGGCTAATTGAATCTTGATGCCCTTGGCGCCCGCTTCCATCGTTTGATCGGTGGAGCGCTTCATGGTGCGGCGGAAGCTCGAACGCTTCGCCAATTGTTCGGCGATGTCTTCGGCGACCAGCTGCGCCTGAATTTCAGGACGGCTAACTTCTTCAATCTTGATGTTGATGCGGCGACCGACCAACGCTTGGAGCTCGGCCTGCAGACGCTCGACTTCTTGACCCTTGCGGCCGATGATCACGCCCGGACGTGCGGAGAAGAGAATAACCTTCACTTCGTCGCGGGTGCGTTCGATCTCAACCTTCGGAATGGCGGCGCTCTTGAACTTCTCCTTGATGAACTTCCGAATCTTGAAGTCTTCCAGGAGCAGCTCGCCGAATTCCTTCTTCGAGGCGTACCAACGGCTCTTCCAGCCGATAAAGATACCGGTGCGGAAGCCGACGGGATTGACCTTTTGACCCATAACCGATTCCGAAATCTGCGAGTGTTGGGAGTTGTTTCGTGTTGTTCGCGGCGGGCGAACCGAGCAGTGACTTATAAACCGGGCAGACTATACGACGTCCAGCGACACCTTGATATGAGCCGTACGACGCTTGATCATGTAGGCCTGACCGCGCGAGACCGGCTTGATTCGCTTGAACATCGGGCCGCCGTCGACGCGAGCATCGACCACGACGAGGTTTTGGACCGACGCGGCACGGCGATCTTCGGCATTGCCGAGGGCGCTCTTCAGCACCTTCTCCAGCATCCGAGCACCGCGGTGCGGCATGTACTTCAAAATATCGAGAGCTTCGTCCGCATGCTTGCCGCGAATCAAGTTCGCCATCGAACGCACCTTGCGGGCGCTGATGCGGGCGTGCTTGTGAGTTGCCGTGTATGCCATGATTCAATTCCTTAGTTGCGAGCGATAGTAGCCGAGTCGCTTCGACTCGAAGCCGCGTTCACAACCTTACTTAGGATCCGCCTTCTTCACGCCGCCGTGCCCGCGGAAGGTCCGCGTGGGGGAGAATTCACCGAGCTTGTGACCGACCATTTCTTCGCTGACGAACACTTTGATGTGTTGCTTGCCGTTATGCACCATGAACGTGTGACCGACGAACTCCGGCACAATCGTGCAACGGCGAGCCCAGGTCTTCAAAGGTTCCTTCAAGCCGCGCTCGTTGAGCTTCTCGACCTTGAAGAACAACTTCGGGTCGACAAACGGACCCTTTTTACTCGAACGTCCCATCGTGCAATCTCGCTAGCTTTAACTCAAACCTATCGTGTAACCCGACCGACTCAAACCGGCGCGGCATTCATCCGCCGCGGCCCCAACTAGGTAATCTTCAACTGGCCGTAGCGACGCGAGCGACGACGACGAACGATCGCCGTGCTCGAGAACTTACGCGGCTTACGCGTGCGACCGCCCTTGGCCAACTTGCCCGTCGGGCTCACCGGATGGCGACCACCCTTGGTGCGGCCTTCACCACCACCGTGCGGATGGTCGATCGGGTTCATCGCAGTACCGCGAACCGTCGGGCGGATGCCCTTCCAACGATTACGACCGGCCTTGCCGATGACGACGTTCATGTGATCTGAGTTGCCGACCGCGCCGATCGTGGCGCGGCAGGCGGCCGGAACACGGCGAATTTCGCCGCTCGGCAGGTTGATCTGGGCCCAATCGGCTTCACGTGCGGCAAGCACGGCGCTCGAACCGGCCGAACGACACAACACGCCGCCGCGGCCCGGCAGCAATTCGATCGAGTGGATCTTCATGCCGATCGGGATGTTCTTAAGGGGGAGACAGTTGCCGACGGTCGGAGGAGCCTCCGGACCGCTCATCAACATGTCGCCGGCCTTGAGCCCTTCCGGGGCGACGATGTAACGCTTGTCGCCGTCGACATAGAAGAGCAAGGCAACGCGAGCCGAACGGCCCGGATCGTATTGAATGGAATCAACCTTTGCCGCGACGCCGTCTTTGTTGCGACGGAAGTCGATCATGCGAATCTGCTGCTTGTGACCACCGCCACGATGACGCGTAGTGATCACGCCCTGATTGTTGCGGCCGCCGGTCTTCTTGGCACGGACAAGCAGCTTCGGCTCACGCTTGGCGCCCTTCGTCAATTCCGCGAAGTCGCTCACGCTCGCATTGCGGCGCCCTGCGGTGACCGGCTTGTAGATTCGAATTCCCATGGCAATTTACTTTCGTTCCGACTACTTCGTGTTTCGTATTGGCGTGCGACTCGCGAGCCGCCGATCCCAGGCCGACTAGAACAACTCGATCCGGTGTTCGGCATCGAGCTTCACGATGGCCTTTTTCCAATCACGCGTGTGCGTCGCCTTAAAGCGAGTGCGACGCGGCTTACCCTTGCGATTCTGCGTGTGCACGCGAACCACCTTAACGTTGAACAACTCCTCGACCGCGCGGCGAATGTCGATCTTGGTCGCACTCGGAGCCACTTCAAACGCGTAGGCGTTGTAGCGGGAAGAGCGATGCACGCCCTTCTCCGTTACCAGCGGACGCAGGATGACCTGGTCGGCCCGTAAGACGCTCGCTTTTTCCGTCGTGTTTTCAGCCATGACTACCACTCGTCGCAATACTGTTCGTTGATTCCGCTGACCGCCGCAAAACTACCGCACTAAGCCCCGGCCGACGACTTTTGCTTGATCGCATCCAACGCTTCCCGGGTCACCAGCAACCGCTTCGGCATCAAGATTTCCAGAGCGTTTAAATCCGCCACCGGGGAAACCGACACGCGATCAATGTTGCGAGCACTCAGGTACACCGTCTTGTCGTAACCGGCCGTGGCCAGCAGCAAGCTCATGCCGTCGATCTTCAGAGCCTTGAGAATGCCGTTCATTTCCTTCGTCTTCGGAGCGGCAAACTTCAGCTCGTCGATCACCACGATTTGCTCGCTGATGATCTTCGAAGCAAGAGCCATCCGAGTCGCGAGCTGCACAGCCTTCTTAGGCAAGCGAAAGTACCAATCGCGCGGACGCTTGGCGAACGCGTGACCGCCGCCGCGACGCACCGGACTACGACGACCGCCGGCACGAGCGTTGCCCGTTCCCTTTTGGCGATACATCTTCTTCGTCGAACCGGCGACCTCCGCGCGGCTCTTCGACTTCGCGGTGCCGACGCGCTGATTCGACTGATACATCACGACGACGTCGTGAAGCAACTGCTTGTTGATATTCGGAGCAATCGCGGCCGGATCAATGTCGTAGCTACCGACTTGCTGGCCCGTGCGATTGTAGATGGGAAGACTTGCCATGACTGCGTTCTCTAACGTTGATTCCGTTGCCGTTCGCTACTTCTCACAAACCGAGTTCGTAAAAACTAGCGAACCATGTTGGTGCCGCGAATCAGCACAAAGCCGTTGACCGGACCCGGCACGGCGCCGTGAACCAGCAACAAATTGTTTTCCGTGTCGACGCGCACCACCTTGATGTTGCGCATCGTGCTTTGCTCATTGCCGTAACGGCCGGCCATGCGGCGACCTTTGAACGTACGAGCAGGCCAGGTATTGCAGCCGGTCGAACCGCCGTGACGGTGAACCTTCTTCACGCCGTGCGTGGCGCGCTGCCCCTTGAAGTTGTGACGAACCATCACACCCTGGGTACCGCGCCCCTTGGTGATGCCCGTGACGTCGACGGCCTTAACACCGTCGAAAACGGCGACCGTCAGCTTATCGCCGACCTTATGTTCGCCATCGAGATCGAACTCGCGCACAAAACGCTGCGGTTCGCAATCTGCCTTGGGGGCCGCTTCCGCGCCACCCGCCGAGAGCCGCTTCGAACGCTTGCTCTCCAGCTTCGCAACATGACCACGCTCGCTCCGAGGAGCCAAACGACGAGGCTTATCCGAGAAACCCAATTGAACCGCCGCATAGCCGTCGCGTTCCAAAGAACGCAATTGCAGCACGTGGCAGGGCCCTGCTTCGAGGACCGTCACGGAGATCGCTTCTCCGCGCTCACCAAATACTTGCGTCATCCCGACCTTGCGGCCGAGTAATCCAATAGCCATCGTCGTTGCCTTGCGTGATCTGTTGCCTTCAGGGTTTCGCACGAACTGGAATTGCTTCCGCGTCGCCGATTACCCTCCGGCTTCCGATTTCATCGTTTGCCGATGCGTATAAATCCGTGACTTCCAACTGCGAAACTTAAAAACTAGTGACGGGCCGAAGCCTTGATCTTGATATCCACGCCGGCCGGAAGGCTCAGCTTGTTCAAGGCTTCAATCGTCTTGGCGGTCGACCGAACGATGTCGATCAAACGCTTGTGCGTGCGAATTTCGTATTGCTGACGAGCCTTCTTATCAATATGCGGACCGGCGAGCACGGTGTAGCGCTCGATGCGGGTCGGCAACGGGATGGGCCCGTGCACTTCGGAACCGGTGCGCTTGGCCGTATCGACGATTTCCGCCGCGCTCTGATCGAGCACGGAGTGATCGTAGGCTTCCATGCGGATGCGAATGATTTCGTTCGATGTACCTGCCACGACCGTTGCCTGCACGTTTCCGTAAGCAGACAGCTCCACAATGCTTGGAAAACAAAACCGCCGGGAAATACCAAACTGACTGGAATACCACGTTGAGAGCAACGCGGTGCGGGATCATTCCGCGACAACCCCGCCTCTAACACCCGACTCGGCTCGGCCCGACTCGCACTACCGCAAGCCGCCCGCCAAGTGGGAAGGTGTGATAATATTGGAGCCGTCCCCTGCTGTCAACGGCTCGAACCCCAAAGAATTCGGCATTTTCTGCGACAGGCCTGAGACGCATGGGGAAAAATCTTTGCGATAGGGGATTGCCAAGCAGTCAAGCGACCTGTTGTACGGCGAGACTACGCAAGATGCGCAAACCTACCGGGCTGAGAAGCATCGAAACTGCGCATTGCCTCGGCCCGTCATTGTTCGCGCCCCGTCACGGTGCAGGCAGTGGCCAAGATTCGTTTGCAGCCGCAATTCGGTGGCGGAAATACGCCTTTACAGTAGGAACGTGTCGACCACTTCCTTCGGTGCCGGCCCGTAGGCGGCGGGTTCCATCGCACAACTCGCTCGACCTTGACTGAGGCTGCGGATGGCTCCGGCATAGCCGAAGAGCGTGGCGAGCGGACAGAGGGCTTTGACGATCGTCGAGCGACCCCGAATGGCCGTGTCGGTAATCGTGGCCCGGCGCTGCTGGAGGTCGGCCACGATATCACCGAGGTTTTCTTCCGGTGTGGTAATTTCCATGAGCATAATCGGCTCAAGCAAGGCCGGGCCGGCCGCTTTCAGCGCCTCTTGAAACGCGTCGGCCGCGGCGCGGCGGAACGCCAATTCGTTGCTGTCGGTTTCGTGGGCCTCGCCCGCCAGCAGCGACACGCGCACTTTCATCAACGGAAACCCGATGACGCCGGATCCTTCGCATTGCTGCTGCAGCACTTCCATGGCGGCCGTTTGGAAATCTTGCGGAAACGTTTCGTCCGACACGAGATTCATGACCGACGTCGTCTTTTCTTTGGCACCAGCGGCGACCGCGGCCTTTTTTGCGGCAGCGGGCAGGATATCGAGAATCGACGTCGCGCCGGTCGGCTCGACCTTAATGCGCACTTTCGCAAAGAGATTCTGACCGGCGATTTGCTGGCGGCATTCCCCTTCGACGGTGACCGCCTTGCCGACCGATTCGCGATAGCTGACGCGGGGCTTGTGCACCTTGACGTTGAGTTTGAAATCGCGAAGCAGGCGATGCTTAATCACTTCGAGATGGAGCTCGCCCATACCGGAGATGAGCGTCTGGCCGGTTTCGCTGCTATCGCCGGCGCGGAACGTCGGATCTTGCCGCTTGAGCATTTCGAGCGTCTGCTCAAGCTTCTTGCGATCGGCCGAAGTTTCCGGCTCGATCGCCATGGAGATGACCGTCTCGGGAAACTGGATCGTTTCCAGCAAGATCGGGTCTTTGACTTCGCAGAGCGTATCGCCCGTAATCGAGTGCCGCAGGCCGACGATGCCGATGATGTCGCCCGCTTCGACGCTCGGCACTTGCTTGCGATCGTCGGCTTGAATGTGCCAGAGCTGGCTGACGTTTTCCTTCTCGTCTTTGCCGGGATTGTAGACGCGACTGTTGGCCTTGAGCGTGCCGGAATAGACGCGCACAAACGCGAGGTCGCCGTGATTGCCGGCGAGAATTTTAAACACCAGCCCGCAAAACGGGGCTTCGGGATCGGGGCCGCGCTTCAGCTTTTTGTCCAGCTTTTTCGGGTCGACGCCTTCGACGGGCGGCACGTCGAGCGGGCTCGGCAAATAGCGGGCGACGGAATCGAGCACCGGCGGAACGCCGACGCGATCGAGGGCCGTGCCGCAAAGCACCGGCACGATCTTGCGGGCGATCGTCGCTTCGCGAATCACCTTGTGCAGCAGCTCTTCCGGAATCGGCGCTTCACTAAGGCCGAGTTCCATGAGTTCCTGGCTCTGGTCGTAGAGCGCTTCCAGCAGATGGTTGCGCCATTCCTCGGCCTGATCGGCGAGTTCTTCCGGGATGTCGCTGAGAGTTTCTTCGCGGCCTTGCGTATCGGCGGAGAAAGTCATGAGCTTCATGCGGACGAGATCAATCATGCCGCGGAAGCGGTCGGGCATGTGCGGCGGACCGACGCCGACCGGGATCTGCAGCGCCACGGGATTCGATTCGAGACGGTTGCGAATCTCTTCGAACGTGCCGTAGAAGTCGGCCCCTTCACGGTCCATCTTGTTGATAAACGCCATGCGCGGCACTTTGTGCTTGTCGGCCTGACGCCAAACCGTTTCGCTCTGCGCCTCCACCCCTTCGCGAGCGCTGAACACGACCACGGCGCCATCCAACACGCGGAGGCTGCGTTCCACTTCGGCCGTGAAATCGACGTGGCCCGGCGTGTCGATCAGGTTGACGATGCAATCGCGCCAGGGAAACGTGACGCACGCGGCGTAGATGGTGATGCCGCGTTCTTGCTCTTCGGGATCGAAGTCGGTGGTGGTCGTCCCCTTATCGACGTCGCCCATCCGATGGATGGAGCCGGCGTAAAAGAGCATGCGCTCGGTGAGCGTGGTCTTGCCGGCGTCGATGTGGGCGATGATGCCGAGGTTGCGAATGTCGGCGAGGTTACGGGCGGCCATGGCGATTGCTCGGGAGCGTGGGGCGAACGTCGGAAGGTAACGGATCCGAAAACGAAGAAGGACGACGGCGATTCTAAAGATCGCCTTCGTCCTTCGACAGTCATCGTTCTTTAGACGTTCGCCGCGGCACCGGGCACGCACCTATTGGTACGGGCCCGTACCGAACTACCAGGCGAAGTGCGCGAACGCCTTGTTGGCGTCGGCCATGCGGTGGACGTTGTCACGCTTGGTGACGGCGGCGCCTTCCCGCTTGTAGGCGGCCATGATTTCATCGGCGAGCTTCTCGTGGGTGGCGCGGCCCTTCTTCTCGCGAACGGCCATCAGCACCCAGCGAATCGCGAGCGATTGCTGACGGTTCTTATTGACTTGCATCGGCACTTGGTAGGCCGCACCGCCGACGCGCTTCGACCGGACTTCGACTTCCGGCTTCACGTTGTCGATAGCGCGTTGGAAGATTTCGCCGGCGTCGGCGTCGGTGATCTTCTGGCCGACGATGTCCATGGCATCGTAGAAGACGCGCGTGGCGCGGTTCTTCTTGCCGTCGCTCATAAGACAGTTGATGAACTTGCTCACCAGCAGCGAGTTATATCGCGCGTCGGGAGCGAGCATTTTGCGGCTGGCGGTAATACGGCCCATGCGAATTCCAGTCTTTCAGCGTTTCTTAACTTGATTTGAGAAATGACGAATGTCGAAGCTCGAATGTCGAACGATCCGAATTCGTCATTCGGTATTCGTCATTCGGTTGTGTGCTATTAGCTCTTCTTGGCGCCGTACAAGCTGCGCGATTGCTTACGGCCCGCGACGCCGAGCGTATCGAGCGCACCGCGAACGATGTGATAGCGCACGCCCGGCAAGTCGCGAACACGACCGCCGCGAACCAGCACGATCGAGTGTTCTTGCAGGTTGTGGCCTTCGCCCGGGATGTACACGGTGACTTCCTTGCCGTTGCTCAAGCGGACGCGAGCGATCTTACGAAGGGCCGAGTTCGGCTTCTTCGGGGTCATCGTCTTGACTTGCAAGCACACGCCGCGCTTCTGCGGGCACTTCGTGAGCACCGGGCTCTTGCTGAACTTGCGCTTGGGCTTGCGGTTGCTTTTGACTAGCTGATTGATCGTCGGCATGCCGGTCGTGTCCGTTCGTTCTTACGGGAAAATGGTCGGTTTCGAAGCGCTCAGGCGCGTCGGTGCGGGATCGCGTTGATATCGAACTGCGATAGCCGTGGGCTCCAAAAAATCGAGCCTTTTAGACTACCCGAGCGGCGGGCTCTGTCAAGGGAGCCTAGGAGTCCCGATTCCGGGCTCTGCAGGCTGCCGCGACGCGAGTCGCAACTCCAAATCTCATCTCATAGCGTCGCGGACAAGTCGCCCAAATCGGCAATTTGACCGCACATTTCCTTCGGCTTGCCCAGCTTAACGAATTGCCGTTAAGCCGAGCCCGGCCGAAAGATTCTTGGGCGACTTGGTCGACGCCCAACTTTGTACTTATTCTCCGCCACCGTCGCCGCCGCCGAGCAATGCATCGAGCGATGCCGCGGCTTTGGGTTCGGCAGGCTTCCGTTCGGGAGCGCCGCCGTCGGTGCCGGCACCATCGAGCAGCGGGAAGCTGCGCGAGAGCACCTTGTCTTTTTCCGCGGCGAGCTCGTCGAGCGCTTCCGGATTGATACGAACTTCCGACTCCTGATAAGTCTTGAAGCCCGTACCGGCCGGAATCAAGTGACCGAGGATGACGTTTTCCTTGAGGCCGACGAGCTTGTCGACCTTGCCGGCGAGCGCCGCTTCGGTGAGCACCTTCGTCGTTTCTTGGAAGCTGGCCGCCGAGATGAAGCTCGCACTCTGCACCGAAGCCTTGGTGATGCCGAGCAACTGCGTGCTGGCGGTCGCCGGCTTCGGACGAGCCCCCTTGGCGGGCGTGCCGCCGAGAGCGTCGATCTGAGCGTTCACTTGCTCCAACGTTTCCTTCGGAACGATGTTGCCTTCGGCGAATTCGCTATCGCCCTTCTGCGTGATGCGCACGCAGCCTTGCAACTTCTGGTTCGCTTGGCGGAATTCGATGCGGTCCATCAGGCTGCCCGGGAGCAGGCCCGTGTCGCCGACGGTTTCGATGCGCACCTTGCGAAGCATCGACGAGACGATGATTTCGATGTGCTTATCGTCGATTTCCACGCGTTGGCTGCGATAGACGTTTTGAATTTCGCGGGTGAGGTAATGCTGCACCGCTTCTTCGCCGGAGATCCGGAGAATATCGTGCGGCACCAGCGGACCGTCGACGAGCGCTTCACCGGCTCGCACGTAGTCGCCGGAGTGAACACGCAAGTGCTTACCGTGCGAAACCAAGTGCTCGCGTTCAATGCCGCTTTCGCTGCGAACGATGATCGTACGCTTGCCGCGGCGCTTCTCGCCGAGGATCTCGACGGTGCCGTCGATTTCCGCGATGACGGCCGGATCCTTCGGCTTGCGAGCTTCGAAGATTTCCGTCACGCGCGGCAGACCACCGGTGATGTCTTGCGTACCAGCCGCTTCGCGCGGAGTCTTGGCAAGCAGCTTACCGGCGGCGATCGGCTCGCCTTCGTTGACTTCGATGTGTGCCTTCTCGGGCAGGTAATAGAAGTCGAGAATCTTGCCGGCGTCGTCTTCGATGATGATCTGCGGATGCAGTTCGCCCTTGTGCTCCGTGATAATACGGCGAACGTTTCCGGTGGCGTCCTTTTCGAGACGCATCGTTTCGCCTTCGATCACTTCTTCGTAGCGAACCTTACCACCCTTTTCCGCGAGAATCGGGATACTATGCGGATCCCATTCGCAGATGACGGCGCCCGGCTTCGCTTCTTGATTCTCTTCCACGTGCAGCGTGGCACCGGCGGGGATTTCGAACTTCTCGAGTTCGCGCCCCTTCGGATCGAGTAACGTGATTTCGCCGTTGCGGGCGAGCACCACGAGCTTGCCGTCGATGTTGCGGACGACCTTGAGGCGGGCAAACTTAACTTGGCCCCCCTTCTTGGCCTTGATGTCCTTTTCTTCAAGCTGACGTTGGCCCGCTCCACCGATGTGGAACGTACGCATCGTGAGCTGCGTACCAGGTTCACCAATCGATTGGGCGGCGATGATGCCGACGGCCATGCCTTCTTCAACCATCGAGCCGGTCGAGAGATCCATACCGTAGCAGCAGCGGCAAACGCCGAGCGTGGCTTCGCAAGTCATCGGGCTGCGGACCTGAATCTTCTCCAGGCCCATCTCTTCGATGCGGCGGGCGATGGCGAGCGTGATCACGTCGTTTTCGCGAACGATCACTTCGTCGGTGATCGGGTTCACGATGTTCGTACGGCTCACACGACCGCGAATCGTATCGGCCAAACGCACTTCCACCTTTTCGCCGCGGTAGATCGTGCTCTTGGTGATGCCTTGGCTCGTCTTGCAATCGTGCGTCGTCACGACGACGTTTTGCGCCACGTCGGCCAGCTTACGCGTGAGGTAACCGGAGTCGGCCGTCTTGAGCGCCGTATCGGCCAAGCCTTTGCGAGCACCGTGCGTACTGGAGAAGTATTCCAATACGGTGAGGCCTTCACGGAAGTTGGCCTTAATCGGCGTTTCGATAATCTTACCGGACGGCTTCGCCATCAAACCGCGCATACCGGCCAGCTGACGAATTTGCTCGACGCCGCCGCGCGCGCCGGAGTGGGCCATGAGGTAAATCGGGTTGACGTAGCCCTCGGTGCGATGATCGTTCTCGTGCTCACGCATCATTTCGCCCGTGATCTGCTCACGAGCGTGCGTCCAAGCATCGAGCACCGCGTTGTAGCGTTCTTGTTCCGTGATCACGCCGCGTTGATACAGCTTTTGATACTTCGAAACTTGCTTATCGGCCTCGGCGATGATGCGCGTCTTCGTCGGCGGCGTGATCAAGTCGTCGGTGGCGAACGACAAGCCCGACCGCGTGGCCATGCGGAAGCCGAAGCGGTTCATGTTGTCGAGCAGGTCGATCGTCGCGCGACGGCCGAGGATCTGATAGCTGTCGCTGATCACCTTTTGCAATTCGCTCGAACGCATGGCGATGTTGTAGTACGGCATGCCCTTGGGGAGCATGTCGTTAAACAGCACGCGACCGACCGTCGTTTCGATCATCGCGCCGGGGATCTGCTCTCCTTCGGCCTTCAAACGACGATCCTTGGCCAAACGCATCTTGATGCGGGCGTGCGTATCGACCTTGCCGAGCGAGTGGGCCAATACGACTTCGTTCACCGAGCTGAACAACATGTCGTCACCCTTGCGGTTGGGGACGTTCATGGTTTCGTAGTAGCAACCCATCACCACGTCTTGCGACGGCGAGATAATCGGAGCGCCGTTCGCGGGGCTAAAGATGTTATGGATCGACATCATCAGCGTGTGCGCTTCCACCTGCGCTTCGATCGAGAGCGGCAAGTGCACGGCCATCTGATCGCCGTCGAAGTCGGCGTTGAAGCCTTTGCAGACCAGCGGGTGCAACTTAATGGCGTTGCCTTCGACGAGCGTCGGCTCGAAGGCCTGAATACCCATGCGGTGCAACGTCGGGGCGCGATTCAAGAGCACCGGGTGGTTGCGAATCACCTCTTCGAGAATATCCCACACCTCGGCGTCTTTGCGCTCGAGCATCTTCTTCGCGCTCTTGATCGTGTCGGCATGGCCGAGCTCTTTCAAGCGGCGAATGATGAACGGTTGGTAAAGTTCGAGCGCAATCTTCTTCGGCAGACCGCATTGGTGCAGACGGAGATGCGGACCGACGACGATCACCGAACGGGCCGAGTAATCGACGCGCTTACCGAGCAAGTTTTCGCGGAAGCGACCTTGCTTGCCCTTGATCATGTCGGTGAGCGACTTCAGCGGACGGTTGCTCGAACCGAGCACCGGGCGCTTGCAGCGGTTGTTGTCGAAGAGCGCGTCGACGGCTTGCTGCAACATCCGCTTTTCGTTGCGGATGATCACTTCCGGCGCGTTCAAATCGACGAGCTTCTTCAACCGGTTGTTGCGGTTGATGATGCGGCGATAGAGGTCGTTCAAATCGCTCGTGGCGAAGTTGCCCGAATCCAAGAGCACCAGCGGGCGCAGATCCGGCGGAATCACCGGGATGACGTCCAGCACCATCCACTCCGGCTTGTTGTCGGAATCGCGGATGCTCTCGACGATCTTTAGCCGGTTGATCAGGTCTTTTTGCTTCTGCTTCGAGCCGGTTTCGGCCAGCGCGGCGCGCAGCTCTTGCGAGAGAGAAACGAGTTCCAAACCGCCGAGCATCTTGCGAACGGCTTCGGCGCCCATGTCGGCTTCGAACGCGCCTTCGCCGTAGGTTTCGCGGGCCGTGCGGAATTCTTCTTCCGTCAGCAGTTGGTTCTTCTTGAGCGGCGTCTCTTTCGGATCGATGACGACGTAGTCTTGGAAATAGATGATCTTTTCCATGCTCGTCGTCTTCATGTCGAGCAGGTTGCCCAACCGGCTGGGCATCGCCTTGAAGAACCAGATGTGGACGACCGGAGCGGCCAATTCGATATGGCCCATGCGCTTGCGGCGCACGCGGCTGTGCGTGACTTTCACGCCGCAGCGGTCGCAGATCATGCCCTTGTACTTCATGCCGCGGTACTTGCCGCAGGAGCATTCCCAGTCTTTTTCCGGGCCGAAAATGCGCTCGCAGAACAGGCCGTCTTTTTCCGGACGGTACGTACGGTAGTTGATCGTCTCGGGCTTCTTCACTTCGCCGAACGACCAGCTACGAATATCGTGCGGTCGCGCGAGGCTGATCTTCACCGAGGCGTAATCGTTAATGCGATCGTAAGAGGTTTCGCCGACGCTCATGTATTTATCCTTCGTGTTAGCTAAATGACGAGATTCCCGGAACGAACTTCGCCATCTCTAAATCCGGCGCTTCTCCAACTGCATATTCAAACCGAGCCCGCGGATTTCGTTGGTGAGTACGTCGAAGCTGGCGGGGGTGCCGGCCTCCAACGTGTTCTCACCCTTCACCATCGACTCGTAAATCTTCGTACGACCTTCGACGTCGTCGCTCTTCACGGTGAGCAGCTCTTGCAGGATGTACGCGGCTCCGTACGCCTCGAGCGCCCACACTTCCATTTCGCCGAACCGCTGACCACCGAATCGCGCCTTGCCGCCGAGCGGCTGTTGCGTGATGAGCGAGTACGGGCCCGTGCTGCGTGCGTGCACCTTGTCGTCGACCAAGTGATGCAACTTGAGCATGTAGATGTAACCGACCGTCGTGTTCTGCTCGAACGCTTCGCCCGTGCGGCCGTCGAATAGTTGCGACTTGCCCGAAAGCGGCAGGCCGGCATCCTTCAGACACTTGTGAATGTCTTGTTCGCTGGCGCCGTCGAAGACCGGCGTCACCGCTTGGAAGCCGAGCTTGGCGCCGGCCCAACCGAGATGCGTTTCGAGAATCTGACCGACGTTCATACGGCTGGGCACGCCCAGCGGGTTGAGCATGATCTGGATCGGCGTACCGTCCGCGAGGAACGGCATGTCTTCCTTCGGCAGAATCTTCGCGATCACACCCTTGTTACCGTGGCGACCGGCCATCTTATCGCCGACCGAAATCGTGCGCTTGGCCGAGACGTAAACCTTGACCATCTGCAACACGCCGCTGCGCAGTTCGTCGCCGCGCTTCATCGAGTTGAGCTGACGATCACGTTCGTCCATCGCGTCTTCGACCGCCGGCCACATTTGCTTGACCAGCTTCTCGACGTCGGCCTTGCGTTGCGGGCTGCGAATGTCCAAGGCATCAATCTTAAACCGCGCGGCTTGCTCCGCCACGAAGCGGTGCTCTTGGCCGTGGACCAAGGCATTGCCGTCTTCGTCGGTGAGCTTCTTGCCGAGAGTCTTTTCGATTTCTTCGACCAAGGCGCCGAACGAAGCCGCGATCTTCGCGTTGCCTTCGGTTTCCATGTCCTTCAAAGTCTTTTCGAAGGCGCGGCGTTCTTCATCGTTCAAGCTCATCCGACGCGAGAACTTCTGCGTGTGGATGACGATGCCTTCGATGCCCGACGGCACTTCCAACGAATCGTTCTTTACGTCTTCGCCGGCGCGACCGAAGATCGCGTGAAGCAACTTCTCTTCCGGCGTGAGTTCGGTCTTCGACTTCGGCGAGACCTTGCCGACGAGGATGTCGCCGGGCCGCACCATCGTGCCGACGCGGACCACGCCCCCTTCGTCGAGATTCCGCAGCATCTTTTCGCTGACGTTCGGAATATCGCGCGTGAATTCTTCGCGGCCGAGCTTCGTTTCGCGGATTTCGATGTCGAACTCTTCGATGTGAATCGAAGTGTAGACGTCTTGTTGCACCAGCTCTTCGCTGATGATGATCGCGTCTTCGAAGTTGAACCCGTCCCAAGACATAAAGCCGACGAGGACGTTGCGTCCGAGGGCGAGCTCACCCTTGTAAGTAGCGGCGCCGTCGGCGAGCACTTGGCCCTTCTCAACCTTCTGGCCCATCTCGACGATCGGCTTTTGGTTCAAGCAGGTGCGCTCGTTGAGGCCCGTGTACTTACGGAGGTGGTACACGTCTTCGTTGCTGATCTCGATCCGATCGGCATCGACGTAGGTGATCGTTCCCTTGCGCTTGGCGCGAACCAACATGCCCGAGTTCTGGGCGACGTCGCGCTCCATGCCGGTCGCCACGATCGGCGGTTCGGCGACGAGGAGCGGCACGGCTTGGCGTTGCATGTTGGAACCCATCAACGCGCGGTTGGCGTCGTCGTGCTCCAAGAACGGGATGAGACCGGCCGAAACGCCGACCATCTGGCACGGCGCAACGTCCATGTACTCGATCTTGTCGGCGGGCACCAATTGGAAGTCGGCCCGGTAACGGGCGACGATCTGGTCCCCTTCGATTTTGCCGCCGGGGGTCATGGTGTCGGCGGGAGCCAAGTAGGCTTCGCTTTCCTGATCGGCGCGGAGCCACACGACGTCGTCGGTCACTTTCCCCTTATTCACCTTGCGGTACGGGGTGACCAAGAAGCCGTATTCGTCAACGCCGGAGTAGATCGCGAGACTCGAGATCAAACCGATGTTCGTACCTTCGGGCGTTTCAATCGGGCAGATACGACCGTAGTGCGAAATGTGCACGTCGCGCACTTCGAAGCCGGCTCGCTTGCGATTCAAACCGCCGGGGCCGAGTGCCGACAAACGGCGCTCGTGCGTAAGCATCGAGAGCGGGTTCGTCTGATCGACGACTTGCGACAACTCGCCGCGGCCGAAGAAGTATTCGATGGCGGCCGACACGCTCTTGGGATTCACCAAGCTGCGCGGCGTCATGTCGTCGACTTCCTTTAGGCTCATTCGTTCCTGCACCGTGCGGCGCAGCTTGAGGAAGCCCTTGCGGAGTTCGTCGGCGGCAAGTTCGTCGATGGTGCGGAGGCGGCGATTACCGAGGTGATCGATATCGTCGATTTCCGCGCGAGGATCGTCGGCGCGAAGGCGGAGCAGGTAGCGAACCGAAGCAATGAGATCTTCGGCGCGGAGCGTCATTTCTTCTTCGCTCACGTTCAGGTTGAGCTTCCGGTTGATGCGGAAGCGACCGACGCGACCCAAGCGATAACGATTGGTGTCGAAGAACTTCTCGAAGAAGAGCGCGCGAGCCTTCTCGAGCTGCGGCGGGTTGCCCGGACGGAGCCGTTGGTAGATCTTCAACAGAGCTTCTTCGTGGCTCTGCGTGTTGTCTTCCTGCAACGTGTTGAAGATGATCGGATCTTTGACGTCTTCCATCACCTCGATCGACGTGACGCCCGAGGTGCAGATGAGCTCGGCGACGTTCTTCGTGATCTTCTGGCCGCTTTCGACCATGATCTCGCCGGCGCGATCGCTCGAAGCCGGGTAGACGACGTCGGTGACGGCGATCTTGTTCTCGATCTTGCCGACGCTGCGGCCGTCGACGACCTTGACCGTTTCGGTTTGGTAGAAGCAACGGATCAGTTCGGCATGCGTGCCGTACTTCGGATCCATGGCGCGGAGCAGCGTGCTCGCGGCGAACTTACCGCTCTGGTCGATGCGCACGACCAAGACGTCTTTCTTCGTGACGTTGAGTTCGATCCAGCTGCCGCGTTCCGGAATGATGCGGCACGAATGGAGGCGCTTGTCGAGCCCTTCCATTTCGCTGATGAAGTCGACGCCGGGGCTGCGGTGCAGCTGGCTCACCACGACGCGTTCGGCGCCATTGATGATGAACTCGCCGCCGCCGAGCATGATCGGCATGTCGCCGAGATAGACTTCTTCTTCGACCGGCTGCTCTTTGTTGAGCCGGAGCCAAACCTTGAACGGCCGGCCGTACGTGAGTCGCAATTGACGGCATTCGTCCGGCGTGTAACGCGGCTTGCCGAGCTCGTAGCGCAGGTATTCCAGCTTGAGCGTCTTATCGTAGCTCTCGACCGGGAAGATCTCGCGCAGCACCCCTTCGATGCCGTGATCCTTCCGCTTGTCGGCGGCCGTATCGAGTTGCAGGAACGTGTCGTAGCCGCGGGTTTGAATGTCGGTCAAACTCGGAATGGTGTAGTATTCCGTGGTTTGTCCAAAACGGCGGATTTCCTTGGGTCGCAGACGTCGTTCTGCCGATGTCGCCATGAGGAATCGTGCTCCTACGCGCTGATGATAAGCGCTTAAAGATCGGAAGTCGCAAAGCTCGGCGGCGCGGACGATTGCGGGGATCGCCGGACCGACGGAAAAATCTGGTCTATCGCTGCTGCCGTCGGGCAAGTGTCGTAGACGAAACTCGGATCGAAGCCGAACGAACCGGCGCCGTGGCGCGGAAGGCATCACGCGCTTCGCAACTGCGCAAACTCAACGCGACAAAACACGAACGCCGCCGCACCTCGCATGCCCTGATACCAGGACAAGCACTGCCGTTAAGGCAAGCAAAGCGATGTGGGCGGATCGTGCCGCTTGTGAGTTCGCAACCGCTGGAAGAACGTGGTTCCACGAAATACGCGTCTCGTCGACCTCGATATTCGCCACCACGACACGCCGGAAGTCTTGCGGACTTCACGGCCTGCCGACGCAGCCTTGCGGAGCACGCAGCTCGCGCAAGACTGATGTGAACCGAACCAACCACGGCGTCCGTGATTGCATCTGTGGCTGAACGTTTCGCCGGGCGAACCCTGGGGGTCGACCGAGCGAAGCGACAACTACTTGATGACAACCTTGGCGCCGGCGTCGTCGAGCTCTTTCTTGAGCTTGGCGGCATCTTCCTTGGAAACGCCGCTCTTGATCTTGCTGGGGACGCCTTCGACGAGGTCCTTGGCTTCCTTCAGGCCGAGGCCCGTGGCAGCGCGGACGACCTTGATGACGCCGATCTTGTTTTCGCCGAACGCTTCGAGAACGACGTCGAACTCGGTTTGAGCTTCGACCGGAGCGGCAGGGCCGGCAGCAGCCGGGCCGGCCATCATCACGGCGCCGCCGGCGGCAGCCTTGATGCCGTGTTCGTTTTCGAGGTAGTCAGCCAATTCCTTGGCTTGCTTCAGCGTCAGAGCGACGATTTGGTCGCCCAGGCTCTTGGTGGTATCAGAGTAGGTGGCAGCTTCGGACATGGAAACGTTCCTTTCAGAACTACTGACACGCCGCGCGGCGGACTATCGCACGCACGGCACGTCGGGGGTTAATTAATGACTTAGTTTCGAGTTAGGGCAAGTATCACAAAACCGGCTAGCGACACGGAGAAGCAGGACACGGTCGCTAATGGTGTTGTTAAGTTGGGCAAACAGATGGTTTTTCAAGCTGACAGAACGAGCGACTAACCAGCGGCCTCGGCCGGGGCGCCATCTGCCGACGATTCGGCCGCGTCCCCTTCCGCACCTTCCGACTTGGTCTTGAGCTGGCCGGCGAGCTTGCCGCCGGGGCCGAGCAACAAGGCCGCGAGTTGGGCTCCCGGACCGAGAATCTGCCCGACGATCTTGCCGAGCACTTCTTCGCGGGAGGGCCACTTGCTGACGTCTTTGACTTCCTTGGCGTTGATCTTTTGACCGTCGACCACGCCGCCGCGCGTTTCAAACGGCACCATCGCCTTGTCTTCGGCGATCGCCACGATTTCCTTGGCGAGGTTGACGATATCGGTCGAGCCCCAAACGACGGCGAGCGAACCTTCGGCTTGGTCGAAGGCGACGTTCAGCGGCGAGCCGCCGGTCGCTTGACGAGCCAAACTGTTCTTCACGACCATCAGGTTGATGCCCTTGCCCCGCAACTTGGCGCGGAGCGATTGGTTCTTCACGGCGTCGAGGCCGGAGACGCTGACGAGCAGCGCATCGTTGACGCCCGCAAGCTTCTTGCGGACATCGCTAATCAACAGGTTTTTAACGTACTTACTCATGGCAACCCTTTGCGGGGAATTTCGCTAACTGCGTGTATTCGGTGATTCAGGTTCGGTGATTTCTTTTGCTTGCGACGACGACGGAGCGAGCGGCAAGCAAAACTAATGAGGCGGAGACTAGGCGGAAATGCGAATGCCCGGGCTCATCGTGGCGCTGATCGAGATCGTCTTGACGTACTGTCCGCGGACCGCGTTCGGCTTGATGTGGTGGATGAACTCGACGAACGCCTTGTAGTTCTCGGCGATCTTCTCCGGCGGGAAGCTGATCTTGCCGATGACGGCGTGCACGATGCCGTAATCGTCGTTGCGGAACTCGACCTTACCGGCCTTGTATTCCTTGACCGTCTTGGCGATTTCCGGGGTGACGGTGCCGGCGCGCGGCGAAGGCATCAAGCCGCGCGGGCCGAGCACCTTACCGAGCGGACCGACTAAGCCCATCATGTCGGGAGCGGCGATGCAGACGTCGAAGTCGGTCCAGCCGTCCTTGATCTTCTTAGACAATTCTTCGGCGCCCACTTCATCGGCACCGGCGGCCTTGGCTTGTTCGGCCATGTCCCCCTTGGCGAACACCACGACGCGGAGGCTCTTGCCGATGCCGTTCGGCAACACGAGCGAACCGCGCACGAGCTGATCGGCCTGCTTCGGGTCGATGCCCAAGCGAACGGCGATTTCGATCGATTGATCGAACTTCGTGTTGGCGAATTCCTTCAACATCGTGACCGCTTGGTCGATCGGGAGCGGGTTCTTCGCGGGGGTCGGATTCTTGACCGCGAGGGCTTTGAAACGTTTGCTTTGCGTAGGCATGGTACGGTCGGGGGTCAGTGGTCAGTTGTTTGTTGTCAGTTGTATTTTTAAGAGGAGAGCTTCACCGGGCGGTTTGTTCCGGCGGCCGGGCCACATCAGCCGCAGACCACGGACAACCGACCACGGACGATGCTCTTACCCCTCGACGGTGATGCCCATGCTGCGGGCGGTGCCTTCGACCATGCTCCGGGCATGTTCGGCGTCGCGAGCGTTTAGGTCGGCCATCTTCATCTTCACGATGTCCATGACCTGCGCGCCGGTGACCTTGCCGACCTTGTCCTTATTCGGAACGCCGGAGCCCTTGGCGAGGCCCGCCGCCTTCTTCAAGAGGGCCGCGGCGGGCGGGCTCTTGGTGGCGAAGTCGAACGAACGATCGTTGTAGACGTTGACGACGACCGGAATCGGCATGCCGCCGGCGTCGCGCGTGCGTTCGTTGAACTGCATCACGAACTGACCGAGGTTCACGCCGAACTTACCGAGCGAGGTACCGACCGGGGGAGCAGGCGTAGCCTGACCGCCGGGAACTTGAAACTTGACGGATGCGACGAGTTGCTTTGCCATGGATCTGCTTTATTTTCTGCTGTTACTTGCCTGCGAATTTTTGTATCGAGCGACCGCCGCGATGCGGGGTCGAGAACGATCGGCCTCCGCGTAAGCGGCCGGCACGATCGCCGATTTCTAAACTTCTTCTAGTTGACCGTGCTCCAACTCCACCGGAACGGAGCGACCAAAAATGTTAATCATCACCGTCACGCGACCGTTCGACATATCGACGGCGTCAACTTCGCCTTCGTAGTTTTCGAACATGCCTTCGGTGATTTTGACTTTGTCACCCTTCTTATGCTTGAAGGTGAACTTCGGCTGTTCTTCCGCCGCATCTTCCGGCTTCTGAATGATCTTCTTCAGCTCGGCGTCAGCCATCGGCACCGGCTTGCCGCCGGAGCCCGTGAAGTCGCCGATGCCGCCGGTTTCGCGAATCAGGAACCACGTGTCGTCGTTCAATTCCATATTGACGACGATGTAGCCCGGATAGAGCTTGCGCTTCACGACCCGCTTCTTGCCGTTCTTAAATTCCGTGATCTTTTCGATCGGCACGACGATGTCGCCGAAGAAGCCGTCGAGCCCTTGAATGCGGATGCGGCGTTGCAGGGCGTCGCGAATCGAATCTTCGCGGTTGCTCTGCACCTTGAGGATGTACCACTTGCGTTCGCCCGTCGGCACCGGCTTCTTCTTTTCGGCGGCGGCGGCGGCTTCCATCCACGACTCGAGCGTGCTTTTCGACGGCTTGCCGGGCACGGCATTGGCAGGCGCGGAAATATCCGCGTCGTCGGCGGGAGCTTCCGCCCCGTCGGTCGTGCCGACAGCTTCCCCGCCGGACGCGAGTGCGTCTTGCGGTAGCTCGTCGCCCGGTTGCTGCATGTCGTCCATTTCGCAATTCGTCCTATTTCTTTCCCGAACATCACGCGGAGGCAAGCTCCGCGGCTAAATGCTTACGCCGACTTTCGCAAGTCGATTAACCCAGCACGCCCAAGAACTGCAGCAGCACCTGCCACACCAAGTCGTAGGCATACAAGATGATCGCCAAACCGAAGATCACGAACATCACCACGCTGGACGTATGCACCAGGTCGGTGCGCGTCGGCCAGGAGACCTTCGTCATTTCCGCTTCCACGGAGATGAGGAAGTCCGCGAAACGCGGCATGTTCACCAACCGAAAACTCAGCCACCAGCCGCCCAGCAGCAGCGCGGCGTCAATCGCGTAACGGGTGTTCGGCTCGATCTCAGCGAAGTAACGGTGAAACGACCAAACGCCCATCGCGATCACCAACGCCATCGCCCCAAACGTCGCCTGGCGCGTAATGCGCCCCTGGCTGCGTTTGTAAAGCTCGGTGCTGAGCATCGAATGCCGCACGGTGGTCGCGGCAACATCGCCATCTTTGGACATACAGCGTTCCCTCACGCCGCGCCGGATCCGCATTCGTTCACAAAGCAACGAAGCCGACCCCGACGCTCTCCAGTAATCCCGCCTAAATCACGAACCTCATCCCGACACACGACCGCTCGTTCCAGCAGGGGCGGAGGGAGTTGAACCCCCAACCTGCCGCTTTGGAGACGGCTGCTCTGCCAATTGAGCTACACCCCTGTGCAAAGTTCGCAGGTTCAGGGTTCTCGGTTCAGGGTTCCGCAATCGGAGCCCTCAACCTCGAACCCTGAACCCGAACTTGATTGCAACATTTACTCGAGAATCTTCGTCACGACGCCCGAGCCGACGGTCTTGCCGCCTTCACGAATCGCGAAACGCACCTTCTCGTCCATGGCGATCGGCGAGATCAACTCGACGGTGACCTTCGCGTTGTCGCCGGGCATGCACATTTCGGCGCCGCCCATCAAGCTCACGCTGCCGGTCACGTCGGTCGTACGGAAGTAGAACTGCGGACGGTAGCCTGCGAAGAACGGCGTGGCACGGCCGCCTTCTTCCTTCGACAAGACGTAGATTTCCGCTTCGAACTTCGTGTGCGGCGTGATCGAACCCGGCTTCGCGAGCACTTGGCCGCGTTCGATATCTTCACGCTTCAAACCGCGGAGCAAGCAACCGACGTTGTCGCCGGCGATGCCTTCGTTGAGCGACTTGTTGAACATTTCGACGCCCGTGACGATCGTCTTCTTCGGCTCTTTCGTGAGACCGACGATTTGGATTTCGTCGCCGACGTTTACCTTCCCGCGCTCGATACGACCGGTCGCGACGGTGCCGCGGCCTTCGATCGAGAACACGTCTTCGACGGCCATCAAGAACGGCTTGTCGATTTCGCGTTGCGGTTCCGGAATGTACGAGTCAACGGTATCCAACAGGTCCGAAATACACTTGCTGGCGACCGGATCGGCAGGCTTGTCATAAGCCGGCTTGGCGGCGCCGCGCGTGATCGGAATGTCGTCGCCGGGGAAGCCGTAGTGCGTGAGCAACTCGCGGAGTTCCATTTCGACGAGCTCCAGGAGCTCGGCGTCGTCGACGAGGTCGACCTTGTTCAAGAACACGACGAGCGCCGGCACACCGACTTGGCGAGCCAAGAGAATGTGTTCGCGCGTTTGCGGCATCGGACCGTCGGCGGCCGACACGACCAGGATGGCGCCGTCCATCTGAGCGGCGCCGGTGATCATGTTCTTAATAAAGTCCGCGTGGCCCGGGCAGTCGATGTGGGCATAGTGACGCGTAGCGGTTTCGTATTCGACGTGCGAAACGGCGATCGTCACCGTCTTCGTTTCATCGCGCACCGTACCGCCCTTGGCGATATCGGCATACGACTTCGTTTGCGCCAAACCCTTGGCGGCCTGCACGGCGAGAATCGCGCCGGTGGTCGTGGTCTTGCCGTGATCGATGTGACCGATCGTGCCGACGTTGACGTGCGGTTTTGTCCGCTCAAATGTACCCTTGGCCATTCTAACTCCCTACAAATTAATCAAAGTCCAACGATGTGAATGACTTGAAACCAGCGATTGATATCCGGCTCGGCAAACCGACGACAACCAAGCAAACCCAACCAAACCACCGAGCCACCTGCACGCCCGACAAGAGCTGCTGATGGGATTCGAACCCATGACCTCGTCCTTACCAAGGACGCACTCTACCAACTGAGCTACAGCAGCGGGCGGTCCGACAATCCTCCAACCAACACTCTCGTAAACCAACCCAGCACAAACAAACCCAGCACAAACCAACCCGACAAACTACGGAAGCGGGTGAAGGGAATCGAACCCTCGCATGCTGCTTGGAAGGCAGCCGCTCTACCATTGAGCTACACCCGCAAGCACCTGCGAAGCCAATCACCGACTCCCGAACAACCTTCCCACAGCAATCAACAATTCCAACGACCACGGGATGACGAACGAATCCGACATCGCATGAATCTCAAACTTTGGCCCGACACAAACCGACCCAACACCAACCGGGCCCATTTCCAACTGGAAGGTACAGGATTCGAACCTGTGAAGGCGTAAGCCACCAGATTTACAGTCTGGCCCCTTTGACCACTCGGGTAACCTTCCTCAACGTTGCGTTCACGACGATCCGACAACCTGCCCTGCTTCTCGCACCACTCCCGAACGCAACGGCTCTTGAAACCCGACTGCAAATCACAAAACCAAAAACAAACGGCGGGCGCTTTCGCACGCCGCCAATATCACGAGCGACCGGCAAACATCACGGAAGAGCTGGCGGTGGGAGTTGAACCCGCAACCTGCGGTTTACAAAACCGCTGCTCTGCCAATTGAGCTACGCCAGCCTTTGCATATTTTTCCAGCACGAAAACCAGTAACTATACTAAAACGCGTCGATGTCGCAAGACGGTCAATAGCAGAATTTGGCGGCTCTAAAGCCCGACAATAAATCGACTTGTGCCCATCGACGAAAGTTCGCGGACGACTTGCCGAAAAATGATCGCGAAGGCAAAAAGAGCCGACGAACGCTGCTGAAGGCGCAACAGAGAGAAACTGGGCAATTCGTAGCGCAATGCATTTCATGCATGCGTCGTGATGATCCGCCCAAAGTCACAATCCGCCGCACAACCTCCAATGGGTTCGATCCCCTATCTCGGGGAGCCCCGCGACATCGAAAGAGTCCAGCATCTTAGCCGGTGCCGGCCGGCAGTGCCAGAGCCCTTGACGCGGAACTCCACGATTTTCATTGACACACGTGCGATCGGCGGGGTTTGTCGCCGTCTGCCTCTTGGCGAATCAGACGACGGCAGGCTTTCCGGCCGAAAATCGTTCGTTGCCGAAAGGTCCTTATCCTTCGTCAATAGCTTCACGAGACGCCAATTCTTCGGTTGCCTCGACAAACCCAAGCTTCCAGCTTCGCCGGGCTTTCGCCGGTTTGACCCAAACTTCCATCTTTTCGCATGCTGCGATCCAGTCTCGTAACTGCTCGATCGACATGTCTCGAACGTCCCAGCCTCGCAGTGCCTCCTGACTCCTTGTGAGTGGTGATCGGCTCATCTTTTCGGACCAACAAAATAAGTCACATGCTCCACTCGACGGAAGCGCGCCAACCGGCGTCGACCGAGATGGTGGGCGACAAGCGGTAATGGTTCGCAGCTGGTAGGCCTACGAGTACGACGAAGCTTAAATCACGGGCAATTTCGACGTGATCCGCTCGCACTTCGATAGGGTCAAAAGGTACGTAGGCATGGCCATATCCGTCGTCGTCCGGCGGGGGCGGGATCTGCGCGAGAAGTTCCGGCAACCGTTCGCGAATTTCTTGCCACCGTTGGACCTGGGCGTCGCTCGGTTCCGCGCCGTCGCCGCAAAGCACAAACGCCCCGCCGAGCTGCTGATCGGCCGGCAAACAGGACCAGGTACCGTCGCCGCGCGAGCGATAGGGGCCGAGCGTCGGATGCACGTGATCGACGAACTCTTGCAATTGCTTCTGCTCGGCAATCCAGGCCGACTGTCGTTCCCGCCGCCGCGCCCAATGCCGCGACACCAAGAAGATCACGGTCGCCACGCCGATCACCTGCACGACTAAGAGCAGCACTGCCGGATCGGAAAACATGCCGTTGCTCGGAGAATTCGTCGAACGTAATCACGCCGCGACGGATTCTAACGCACGCCGTAGGGTGGGTCGAACGAAGTGAGGCCCACGCGGAATCGACGCTCAAGCACAGCGTGGGCCTCGCTTTGCTCGACCCACCCTACGTTGCCGGCGACAACGCCCGTTTGCGGCGGCTGATGAGCAGTTCGACTTCGATCTCGTATTTCCAACGCGAGCGCAGAGCCTGCTGATTCACGTCGCGCAAGGGGCCGGGGTGCATGCGTTCGATGCCGCTCGGTACGTGCACCATCCGCATAAAGTTGCCGGCGGAGCTGCGGCCGATATCGATCCGGATGTCTTCGTCGCGCAGCATGTAATCATCCGTGGAAAGTACGAGCGACGAGCGCCAAACAAACACCATTTCGCCCCCGGTCGGCGACCGGGGGCGCCCGCCGTCGCAGACGGCGGGCTAAATAAGGACGGGGGACGAACTAGAACTACGGGCAAAACCGCACCGTAGTTCGCGATGGCACGACAAAAAAAGAGACTGGAAACTCGCGTCTCCAGTCTCTCGTCGATGCTTAGCCTTTTTCGCCGAGATCCGGCAGCTCGATGTGCTCTTCTTCCGCGGCCCGTTTCAGCTTGGCCAAAGCGCGGGCTTCGATTTGACGAACCCGTTCCTTGGTCACGCCGAGTTCCTCGCCGACCTCTTTCAAGGTGAGCGGTTCCCGGCCGTGGTCCAAGCCGAAGCGGCGGATGATGATCGTCTGCTCGCGTTCGTCGAGGTTTTCCAGGATCTTGCCGATCTGGGTCTCACGCGTGTTCTGCGCTTGTTCCAGTTCGTATTGATCCGTGCGCTTGTCTTGCGCCGACGAGAACATTTCTTCCACGCTCGTTTTGAACCGATCGCGGCGTTTGATCTCGTCGGGAATCGTGCGGGCAAAGTTCTTCATCACGGCCCACGTGGCATACGTGCTGAACTTATTGCCCCGGGCGTAGTCGAACTTTTCCACGGCTCGGATCAGCGACATATTGCCGTCGCTCACCAAGTCGAAGAAGTTTTCATGCGGCCCGACGTGACGCTTGGCGATCGACACGACCAACCGCAAGTTCGCGCGGATGATCTTGTTCTTCAGCGTCACGATCTCGCCGTAAATCCGTTCGATTTCGTCCATCACGCCGCTGCGGGCCTTTTGCGGCTCGAGCGTTTCGCGCAGCTTCGCCGCCTTGTATTTCAGGAAGTTGAACTTCCGGAACAAGTACTGCTCTTGCTCGCGTGTGAGGAGCGGTTCTTCGTACAAAGCTGCCAAATACGGGGGCAATCCGGCCGGAGCCCGGGCCTTGCGGCCGGTGGTTTCCACCACCGGCGGAGGTCCGAGAATCTGCTTTTCCGCATACGGCTTGGCAAACAGCGGGTTGTCGATCAAATCGAGCGGCAGCAGACGGATTCGCTCCGCGCGCACTTCGTTGATGATGCGATAGACGCTGGTCTTCGTGCGGTGATACCGCTTGCAAAGGGCGTCGACCGACTCGCCGCGACGATAGTGCTGGTAGATCCCTTGCTTATCTTCTTCCGAAAGCGGACCGCCGTTATCGGGGAAGATCGCCAGATCGGGATGTTCTTCTTCGAAGCCCTTGAGCGTGTAGCGAATGGTTTCCGGGCTGCGGCCGGTCTTGATCGCCAAGCGGCGAGCAACTTCAGCCGGTCCGGCGCCGTACTTCGCCAACCGTCGGGCACGGTAGATAATGAGTTCGCGCTCCGCGTCGCTGAGCTGGCTAAACCGGCTGCCGCGGGCGATGCGATCTTCGTTGGTTTGCACGAAGCGATCGATCGAACTCTGCAAGAACCCGACGCGCTTCCGGCCGTCGAACACGAAGCGCCGGCTGACGAGCCCTTGCTCGCGCCAACGTTGGATGGTCTTGGTCGAAACGTTGAACATTTCGGCCAGTTCTTCGATGGTGAGCACGCGCTCGCCGGCATCGTCGGCAGGGACGTCGGCCGCGGCCGAGACGTCTTCGACGAATAGGCGCAGGTCATGGCGCGCTTCTTCGGCCGTGATCCGCAGATCGGGATATTGTTCCGGCTTGAAGTCGGTAATGCGTTGGCACAGGTCGACGTAGTTGTACGACTTGCCGGGAACGAGTTCGGCGAGCAGTTTTTCCGCTCGAGCCGCTTGTTGAAGTTTCTTATCGCGGGGAGCGAACCGCACCTGCTGATCGCGCAGTTGTCGCAGTCCCGGATTGACGTAGCTGTTATTCATAAGAGAACCGACCCCTTCCCATAGCTTCGGAGGTGTTCCCTGCGGCTCCCACCGCCCTCGCAAAGCTCGTGTCCAATCGCGATCTCTTCGACGACCGATTGGCCGCTGCCGGCAACCGATTCCAAGATTTCGCAGGTAATCTAAACCATACCCTCCAGAACTGTCTGCACTCTTTGACGCCTGCGGAAAGATTCAGAAACTCGCGGGTCTACTTGGGCGTCGGCAATTAGATGCCGCAACCATCCGCTTCGTTTCACCGCCTCTCGCATGCGTCGCATTTGCTACCCGTCCTACGCAATAAAGTGTCCAGCGTTCACCTAAATGTTCGCGGCGAGAGGCGAATTTATTCAAGTTTTCGTGAAGGTAAGCAAAAACGGCCGTGAACAATTTCACAGCCCCCTCGGAGTGTGCACTTCCAGATTGGGACATTTGGGCAAAGTCGGTCGACAGCCTCGACCGGAAGCCCCCAAACCGCCGGCCGAAGTTCGCTGCCGGCCAATTCGCCTAAACGGGTGAACCGCGTCGACGGAAAAGGTCGAAAAACGCCGTAGGCCGATTGCGACGGATACGCAGCCGGAAACCACGGGCAAGGCCCGACTTTGGGCGAAGGGAATCGTCGATGCAAGGTTTTCAGAGTTGGAAGATCACGCGCCGCGCTTGGTTGCTTGGCGCGGCCGTTTGCGTATCGCCACTATCGGCGCTGGCGGCTGCGCCGTCGGAAATCGATCTTACCAGCGGCGTCGAGCCGGGCGATGTCGCCAAGGTCGATGCCGTGCTCGAAGTCGGCGGCGTGCTGAAATTCAAAAACAAAGACGACGTGAAAACGCTGCCGACCACGGTCGCCGCACGCTTCGCGTATGAAGAGAAGCAGTTGAGCATCGAAGGGGAGCGGGCGTCGGTGCGCGTTTATCGCAAGGCCGAGGCGGACGTTTCCGTGAACCAAAAGCCGTCGAGCTCGTCGCTCCGGACCGATCGCAACATTGTGCTGGCCAGGGCAGGGGAGGGGGCGCCGGAAATGCTCTCGCCCATCGGCCGCCTCTCGGCCGACGAACTCGAACTGATCCAGATTCCCGCGAATAGCTTACTCGTCGAAGCGTTGCTGCCGGGGAAAAAAGTAGCGGTCGGCGACAGTTGGAAGCACGACGATGCGCTGCTTTGCGGACTGCTGAACCTCGACGCCGTGGCCTCGAGCGACGTGCAAAGCACGCTGGCCGAAGTGCTCGACGGTGCGGCTCGCATCGAGCTGAAGGGAACCGTGAACGGCGCCATCGGCGGCGTGGCGACGGAATTTGAACTCGCGGCCCGCTACAAGTTCGACGTGAAGGCGCGCCGCATCACTTGGGTGGCGCTGCTCCTGAAAGAGAAGCGGTCGATCGGCCATGTGGAGCCGGGGCTCGAAATGCAGGCCCGCGTGCAGATGCTGCTCGCGCCCTGCAACGAGCCGACGGAACTGGCCGAGATTGATCCGGCGGCGTTGGAAACGATCGGCGTGCCCGGGGCGCTGCTCATCGGCTATGAGTCGCTCGGCGGACGGTTCGGCTTCGAGCATGATCGCCGCTGGCACGTGATGAGCGACCGCGACGGGGTGCTCTCCCTGCGAATGGTCGAGCGCGGCGAACTCGTGGCGCAATGCAACGTGACCGCCGTGGCCCTTTCGGACCCGTCGAAACATCCGACGCTCTCGCAATTTCAAGCCGACGTGCGGCGTTCGCTCGATAAAAACTTCGGACAGTTTGTCCGCGTGAGCGAGTCGGCCAACACGAACGGCCACGTAGTGTTTCGCGCCGAGGCGATCGGGCAAGTGGAAGAGCTCGATATCACCTGGATTTACTACTTAGTGCAAAACGCCGAAGGGCGGCAGGTGGTGCTCGCGTTTACCTGCGAGAAGGAACTGCTGCCGGCGATGGGAGACGCGGATCAGGCGATTATCGCGACGCTGCGATTCTTGGAGCCTGCAGCCACGGCCTCGCAGCCGACGCTGGCCCCGGTGGTACGCTAGCCGCGGAGCTAGGGTACGATATTGGCGGGCCGAAACCTTCCACCCCGCGCACCGCAGCCATGATCCGACGTGACGTAACTCTCGACGACGGCCGGCCGGGCTGGGCCTTGGTGTCGCAAGTGGAGCATGCGCGCATTGCGATGGAGATGGCGCGGGCCTGGAGCGACGCCGTGGCGCCGCTGCCCGAGGCGCGCGAGGAGTTCATCGCCGCCGTGTATCATCACGACGACGGCTGGATCGCCTGGGAGCTGCGGCCGACCGTGCACGACGGCAAGCCGCGCGACTTCATGGAGATGCCGCTCGACGAGTCGCTGGCCATTTGGCGGCGCTCGATCGCAGTAGCCCACAACGACGGGCCGCTGGCCGGGTATGCCGTGAGCCGGCACTTTGCCACGCTCTGCGGCCACTCGCACGACGAGAAGCGGCACGACGCGACTTGGCGTCACCTGGCGGAAGAGTTTCTGGAAGAGCAAGCGGACCTGGAGCAGGATTGGAAGCGCGAGCTCACCGCACGCTACGGCAGCGCGGAAGCCGGCGCGCGGCAGAGCCTGCTCGCATGGCAAGGCGTGCGCTTCTTCGACTTGGCGAGCCTGTGGCTCTGCTGCGCCGAGCGGCGACAAGCAGAACGCGTGGGTCATGAAGACTTCGTGGAGCTCACGTGGTCGCCGGCAGGCAACGACGGCGCGGGAACGGACTTGATCCGCGTCGGACCGTGGCCGTTTCTGGGAGACGAGCTTTCCCTGGCCGTGCGGTGCCACACGATCCCCGCCGTCGACTATGCGACGGACCAGACCTTGGCCGACGTCCTGCACTCCGACGCCTGCCGACCCGGCGAATTGACTTGGCGGCTGTTGCCAGGCTGACGCGCATCCGGAGGTCGGTCGGCGCGATCGTAGGGATGGCGACGGTTGACGCCGGGTTCATGCGGCAATTCCGGCGAAATAGCTCGGAGGAAGCGATTGGCGGAAATTTGTTGGCTCTCGCTTTCAGGCATAATTAGACTAACGTAGGTGTGTTTCTCGCCCCGTTTTGCCGCCACGAGATGAACCATGCGGGCTCGCGTCGCCATTGTCTGTTTGTCCGGCTTGCTCCTGACTGCCGCCGCCGAGCAAGTTTGGGCTCAGAATCCGTTTGCCCCTTCGGCCCCGGCCACACCTGCGCCGAGTGCGACGCCGCCGGCTGCGGCAGCGCCGTCGGCGCCGGCGGCCGGTGCGAATCCGTTTGCACCTTCAACGCCCGCGGCCAGTCCTGCCATGCCTGCCACACCTCCGGCAAGCGCGCCTGCGGCGAACCCTTTTGCACCTTCGGCCCCGACGGCAACTCCGGCGATGCCCGCCGTGCCCGGCAACGACACACCGGCCCCCGCGGTAGAGAACGCCGGCGAGAGCGGTTTCCCGATTGTTCCGGAGCAGGGCCCGCCACCTTCGGGCGGCTACCGCATTTTGGCCCCCGGCGTTTTGACGAAGATCCCGAGCCCGGTGACCGTCGACGATTTGCAGAGCGTTCACGATCTGACTGAAGTGCTGGCGGCGCTGCCGACTTACGGCGAACGTCCGGCAGTGCCGAACCGCAAGCCGGCTCGCGCCATTCGCTTCATGCACGACGTGTGGGGCTTGGAGTTCGCCTTCAAACCGATTCGGTTTATTCAGATTCCTGGTGCCGACGGTAAGCCGCGCCAGATTTGGTACATGGTCTACAACGTCCGCAACGGACCGGTGAAGCGCGTGGAGTACGACGAAGCTCAAGAGAGCAAGGTGAAGGCGGTACCGGTCACCAAGCCGTTCCTCTTCATTCCGCGCTTCGAGTTGCACAGCTTCGACGTGAATAAGACCTATGTCGAGAAAGTGATTCCCGAAGCGGTCGCGGCGATCCAACAGCGCGAAGACAAGAACCGCAAGCTCCTGACCACCGGCGAGATGACCGGCGAAATTCCGGTCTCCACGCCGGAAGTCGACCGGACGATTTGGGGCGTCGTCACCTGGGAAGGGGTCGATCCCCGCACCGACCGGTTCTCCATCACCGTGTATGGGCTGACGAACGCGTTCCGCTATACGGATCCCGAAGGGGGGTACCAAGCGGGAACGCCGCTCGGCACCGGGCGGAAGTACGAATTCCAGGTGCTCACGCTCAACTTTTGGCGCCCCAGCGACACCCGCCACGAACACGAAGACGAAATTCGGTTCGGGATTCCCGGCGAGGTTGACTACTCCTGGTCGTACCGCTAGAAAATAGGATTCCCGGCCGCAAGGCGGGGACATCCTGCCGGAGCGGCGGGAACGCCGTGATCGGTCGGCCGTGCGGTTTTTGAAGTACTTTCAGAATCGCCGCGCAAGTGCGACTCCCCAAGAGTTGCGCAGTTAACGGACCGACTTCGGCGATGCAGCGGGCCACTAAAGGCCGATAAAGCTGCAATCAGACGCCGCTTTCGCAAGAAACCGATCAAACCAACCAGCGCACTACACCATGTTCCGCCACCAATGCCGGCGGACCGACACGGGAGACTTTCGTCATGGCACATAAAAAGGGCCAAGGTTCCAGCAGCAACGGTCGTGACTCGAATCCGCAGCGGCGCGGCGTTAAGCGCTTCGGCGGACAGAAGGTGTTCCCCGGCAACATCCTGGTGCGTCAGGTAGGAACGAAGTTCCACGCCGGCAAGGGCGTCGGGCAAGGGACGGATTACACGCTCTTTGCGTTGATTGAAGGCGTCGTCGAATTCGATCGCGGCGGACGCCGGATCAACGTCGTCACTCCGGTCGCCGCCGCCGTCTAAGTACGGGGCGAGTCGCCGAGCGTGTTGTTCCTTAAGAACTCTCGCTCGGCGCCATGATCGGCCGTTTTGCTTGTTTTAGTAGCCGCGTCGCGAGGGAGCGCTTGTTGCTCCCCGCCGAGTCGCGGCTATGTTTATTTATGAGCGTTCATTTCAAGGTCTGTAGCTTTTCTCGATAGCGCCCCGTTGCCAAGCATGCGAGTGTTTGCCCAGCGCTCGCTCAGCAAGGTGTTCTCATGTTCGTCGATCGCGTCACCATCAGCGTTCACTCCGGCAAAGGCGGCAACGGAGCTGTGAGCTTTCGTCGCGAGAAGTTCATTCCTCGCGGCGGGCCCGACGGCGGCGACGGCGGCGACGGCGGCAGCGTGATCGTCATTGCGCAGCCTGGAGTCGACAGTCTCGCGCTATTGGCGCATAAGCGCAACTGGACGGCTACGGCAGGCGAACCTGGTCGCGGAGCCGACTGCCATGGACGCAACGGCCAAGATGTAACGTTGCTCGTTCCGCCGGGGACCATCGTCTACGACTCGCGCGGATTCGTGCTCAAGGACCTCGCGAAGCCGGGCGACACGCTCGTGGCCGCCAAGGGGGGCAAAGGGGGCAAAGGCAACGCGCGCTTCAAGTCGTCGACGAATCGCGCCCCGCGTCAATTCACCCCCGGCGAAGACGCCGAGATTCGCGAACTCAAGTTCGAGCTCAAGGTCATTGCCGACGTCGGCTTGATCGGCTTGCCCAACGCCGGAAAGAGCACGCTCCTCAGCCGGCTCTCGCGGGCCCGGCCGGAAATTGCCGACTATCCGTTTACGACCAAGTTCCCGAACCTCGGCATTGTGAGCGTCGGCCAAGAACGTCAGTTCGTCATGGCCGATATTCCAGGGCTCATCGAAGGCGCGCACGAAGGCGTCGGCCTCGGCCATGAATTCCTGCGGCATGTCGAACGGGCCGGATTGCTCGTACATCTCGTCGAACCGTTTCCGGCCGATGCCAGCGACCCGATCTCCAACTACCGCAACATTCGCCAAGAGCTCAAGCTCTACTCCGCCGAACTTGGCGAGCGGCCGGAAATCGTCGTGATGAGTAAATGCGAGTTGCCGGGCGCCGATGAAGTGTTTGAGAAGCTGCGCGAAGCGGCCGGCAATATCATCACGCCGATCTCGGCCGTGACGGGCGAAGGGCTCAACAAGCTACTACAAATCGTTACCGACAAACTCGACGAGCAACGACAAGCACGCGAGGAAGCGGAAGAGCGGGCCGCGCGCCAGGCTGCCAAGGCCGCCGTCGTTGCGGCACCCGCTCCGGAACCGGTTGCAGCACCGAGCGACGAAGCGGCAATTCCCACGCCATGAACGCTCCCGGCGTGTTCCCGTTGATCGCCGTCGACATCGGCAACAGCCGCGTGAAATGCGGCCGGTTCAACGCGCCTCCGGCGGCGGAAGCGGCAGAGTTGCCGCAGCCGACCGATTCCGCAACGATCGACCCGGCGGCAGGTGCGTGGGACGAACTTGATCGTCTCTGCGGAAATCAGCCTGCCGGTGAGTTCGTCTGGTGGATCGCCAGCGTCCAGCGCCAAACGACTTCGCTGTTTGTCGATCAATTGCGGGAGCGCGGCGCGAGCCGGATTACGCTCGTCACGTCGCAAGACCTACCGCTGACGATTCAATTACCCCGACCCGACATGGTCGGCGTCGATCGCTTGCTCGGAGCCCTCGCGGCAAATAAGTTGCGCGCGGTGGGGCAGGGGGCCGTCGTGGTGCATGTCGGCACCGCAATTACCGTGAACTTGGTGTCGAATGCCGGGGACTTCCTCGGCGGAGCCATTCTGCCGGGCATCGGCATGTCGGCTCGAGCGATGCATCAGTTCACGGACTTGTTGCCGCTCATCGACATGCAAAGCCTTTCCGAACCGCCGCCCGCCGTCGGCGACGCCACGCTCGCGGCCATGACCAGCGGGCTCTATTGGGGCGCGGTCGGGGGCATCAAGCAACTGATCGAGTTGTATACGGCTCAAATCGGCGGCGATCCGCTCATTATGCTCACCGGCGGCGCCGCACCGAGCGTAGCCAAGCTCTTGCCCGGCCATGCCCGTTACGAACCGCATCTGGTGCTCGCGGGCGTTGCGCTGGCCGCGGCCGCGGCGAAGTAACTTTCTGTGGAGACCGATGCGTTTGTGGACGCTCCGCTGAGCCATTCGCCGATCGCCGCCGTGCTCACGCCTGCCGCACGCGGCGCAGTCGCGGTGGTACGCGTCGTCGGTTCGGGTGCGACTGCCGCCTGCGAACAGTACTTCCAAGCCGCATCGGGCCGCAAGCTCGCCGAGTTTGAAACAGGACGCATCGTGTTTGGTCGTTGGATCGCCGAAGGGCGGGGCACGACTAACGGAGCAGGGGAGGAGCTTGTCGTCTGTCGCCGGGCCGCGGACGACGTCGAGATTCATTGCCACGGAGGAACCGCAGCAACGTCGGCAGTGTGCGAATCGCTGGCGTCGGCCGGTTGCCGCATCGTGTCGGCAATGGAACTACTGCGCTCGCTGGAAGGCGACGCAATCGTCGTCGAAGCCGCGGAAGCATTAACGAAAGCTTCCACGAGTCGGGCCGCGTCGATCCTGCTCGACCAATACTCCGGCGCTTTGCGCCGAGAAGTTGACCAACTCCGACTGTTGCTCGCCAACGGCGCGATGGAGGCCGCCATGCGCCGCATCGATGTACTTCTTGCGCACTCAACCGTCGGGCTACGCCTTACGGAGCCCTATCGCGTCGTGCTGGCCGGACCGCCGAATGTCGGAAAAAGCAGCCTACTGAACGCGTTGGTCGGTCACGATCGCGCGCTCGTCTTCGACCAACCCGGCACGACGCGCGACGTCGTGACATCGCATGCCGTCTTTGACGGTGTCGCCGTGGAACTCTCCGACACCGCAGGCGTGCGCGAATCGACGGATGCGTTGGAAGCGTCCGGCATTCAAGCAGCCGCGGCACGCAAACGCGAGGCCGATCTGATTGTGCTCGTATTCGACCGGTCGGCGGCTTGGACGACGGCCGAGGTTGCGCTACTTAACGCCCACCCGCAGGCCATCGTCGTCTTCAACAAGGCGGATCGCCCGCCGTGTGAAAAATGCGACGCGACCGCGCAACCACGACCGGACGGACTACCCGTAAGCGCTCTCACGGGCATGGGACGGGAGCAACTTATGCACGCTGTCGTGCGGCGGCTCGTCCCAGTCACCATCCCGGCGAGTGCGGCCGTGCCGTTTACGCTACGTCAGGTCAGGCTGCTCGGCGACTCCGGCGACGCGATCCGGAAAGGGGACGCCGACCAAGCCGTGAAGGCGTTAGGGCAGCTCTAAGCCTGTTTGCCGTTGTGCGCAGGGTACTCGATCAACACGCCGTAGCCGCGCGATTCCGAATCGTCGGGACGGAACGCATCGTGCGTCGAGATCAGGCTCGCCCCGGAGCCGAGATGAAACTCCAGCACCGGGTCGAAGCGGCGGCCGGTTTTGTTACGCAATGCAACGTAAGCGTCGATAGCCATTTCCGGATGGCGATAGTAACGGGCCGGCCGCGTGATGCCGACGATCCGCCGCACGCCGGGCAGGCTACGGGCATATTCGATTTGCCGATCGATCAGCCGTCGGCCGATGCCGAAGCCGCGCAAGGCCGCGCCCGCTCCGACTGCGACCAGCTGATAGATCTCGCCCGCATCATCGTGTGATCCGCGAAACGTTCCGCCGGCGGTAATCCGATCGTAGGTGACCGGCCCGGCGTGCAGAAACGACTCGGTGATCCGCTGCGCGGAAGCCACGGCGGCGGGCTCGCCGTCGAACACGGCCACGAGCTGCCCTTGCGGAAATAACAGAAGCCGCTCGTGCCATTGTTCCTCCGACGCGGCCAGAGGTTCCGGCCAGCTTTCCGACTCGATCCGAGCCAAAGCCTTGGCATCGGCAAGCTCGGCGAAGCGGAACGAAAGCACGTGGTTAGCGGACATCAACCGGGCAGCGGGGCTCGAGGTGCGACGGCGAAAAAGCGTTCATTACGGCCGGACCGCAGGGGAATCCGCCGAACGGCTTTAGATTAGAGACTGCCGCAACGAAAACGCAAGGGGACCGCGCCGCACCGCTACAATGCGTGCAATTTATCGCCCGCCGCGAAGGCGCGGATCCGTCGCTTCTTGCAGCCCTTCGCCGATGAGATTGTAGGCCAGCACGGCTAAGAAAATGGCCCCGCCGGGAAACACCACGAGCCACCACATCGCCAAATTGTTGCGGCCCGAATCCAGCACGGCGCCCCAACTCGGATTCGGCGGCGGCGATCCGAAGCCGAGAAAGCTCAGCGACGTTTCAATCAAAATGGCCGACGCAATGCCGAAGGTCACCGGCACGAGCACCGGAGCCAACGCGTTCGGTAGGATGTGCCGAAACATGATCCGCATTCGGCCTGCGCCCAGCGCTTCCGCGGCGACGACAAAATCGGCCTGCTTGAGTTTCAAGAACTCGGCGCGGGCCAAGCGCGCGATGCTCGTCCATCCGGTGAGGCCGATGATCACCATCATGTGCCAGATGTTGGGCTTTTCGAGCAGCGCCATGGCGGCGAGGATCAGAATGAGCGTCGGGATGCATTGCACAACCTCGATCAGCCGGCTCAGCAGCGTATCGACCCAACCGCCCAGATAGCCGGCCAGCGCGCCGAACGTCACTCCGATTACCGACGCAATGCTCATCGACACGAAGCCGACCAGCAGTGCGATCGTGGTGCCGTGCACCATTTGGGCAAAGACGTCGACGCCGCGTTGATCGGTGCCGAACAGATTCACGCGACTCGGCACCCCTTTGTCGCCCGTGAGGTTCTCGGGCTGGCCCGGCCATTCGTCGGCCCGCACGCGCCGGTAAGGGTCCTGATACACGAGCGGCCAAACGGCCCAACTCTCGGGATCTTTCTTCTTGAGATTCTCGGGATAAACGAGCCGGAACTTGTCGTTTACAAAGACCGGGTTTTCCCAACTCCGCACGAAGTAGCCGAGGCAAGGAAAGTAGATCGCGCCCTTATAGCGGCAGACAATCGGCTTGGTACCCGCAATCGCCGGAGCGAGCAGGGCGATGAGCGTGAGCCCGGCGACAAATAGGAGCGCGAGCATCGAGAGCTTGGCCTTGCGAAACCGGACCCAGGCCTCGCCCCAAAACCCGCGAGAAACGTGGGCCGACGCGGATTCTTCGGCCGTCGGTTCGGCGGGAGCGAGCGTCGGTTGCAATGCGGGATCGATCACGGAATGCGCGGCTCGAAGGTGCGATTAATGATAGGAAATACGCGGGTCGACGATCGCGTACATGATGTCGGCCAAGAGCGTGCCGAGCAGCGTCATGATGCTAAAGACGAGCGTGAGCCCCATGATGACGTTGTAGTCTTGATTGAGAATCGACTCGAAGAACAATTGCCCCATGCCGGGCCAGGTGAAAATGCGTTCGAGAATCACCGAGCCGCTCAGGAGGGCCGGAAATGAGAGGCCGATCAACGTGGCCATCGGAATCATCGTATTGCGAAAAGCGTGACGCATGACGACCCGCAACGGCCCCACGCCTTTGGCACGTGCCGTGCGCACATAGTCTTGCTGCAATGCTTCGGCCATATTGGCCCGAATAAACCGGCTGTAGTAGGCCCAACTTGCGTACGTGTAGCAAAACACCGGCAGTACGCAGTGCCAGGCAACGTGCATAACCTTTTCCGGAATCGACATCTGCGGAAAGAGCAGGCTGTCGTACATTCCCTTCAGCGGAAACCAGCCGAGCCGATAACTCAGATACGACTGCAGCAACAGCGCCGTGACGAACGACGGCAACGAATAGAGCATGTAGAGAATCGTGCTGAGCGTACGTTCGTCGTACTTGCCGTGCCGTACGGAGGAATAGAGCCCCATCGGCATGGAGAGCACGTAAGTCAGCAACATCGACGTGAGCGAGAGCAGAAGCGTCGGCCCGATCCGTTCGCCGATCACGAGCGTTACGTCCTTGTTCGTCAAGAAAGAGTCTCCGAGATCGCCCGTCGCCAGATCGCCGAGCCAATGAACGTAGGCCACGTACCAAGGCTTATTCAGCCCGTACTGTTCCTTCAGCTGCTCGATATCTTCTTTACGCAGTTGCCGGCTCGTGTCTTCCAAATTGAGCGTCAGCGGCGAGCCCGGCATGGCGCGCATGAGCCCGAAGACCAACACGGTCACGCAAAGCAGCGTGAGACACGCCAACATCAAGCGGCGGAAAATGTAATTTGCCATGCGCGGCGGAAAGTCTCAGGCCTTACTGGGCGGCGGCTCGCCACATTCCGCTAAAGCCGGGACTGTAGTGAAACGGTCCGCGCGGGCTGAAGCGGAATCCCCGCAATTCCTTGTTGAACGCGTAGAACGAACTTTGCACGTAGAGGAACGTGTACGGCTGATCGTCGTAGATGATCTTGTGCATTTTCCCATAGATCTCCGCTTGCTTCGAACGATCGAATTCCTTCTCCCCTTCCTCGAGCAATCGGTCTACTTCGGGATTGGCGTAGAACCCGAAGTTGCGCTGCTCGCCGGTCTTGAAAATGTTCTTGAGCGTGCTCGGATCGGCGCCGGTCCCCCAGCCGCCGAACGACGCTTCGTATTCGTGATCGAGCAGTCGTTGCTGCAACACCGTTCGTTCCACCGGCCGAACGTTGCAAAGCACTCCGATTCTTTCGAGGCACTCCTTCATCAAGGTGCAGGTGGCAATGCGCAGCGGAATCGGCGCGCAGAGCATCGTAAATTCAAACTTCACCCGCTTGCCGTTGATCTCCTTGTCGCGGATGCCGTCGCCGTCGGAATCGGTCCAGCCTGCTTCGTCGAGCAGTTCTTCCGCCTTGTCCAAGTCTTGCTTGTAGGCGGGTGCGGCATCTTTGGGATACATCCAGGCCGTGTGGTGAAAGATGCCGTTCGACGGTTCATAAAGCCCGTACGAAAGCTTGTTCAGCATTTCGTCATGATCCATCGCATACGACATCGCCTTTCGCACGCGCACGTCGCTGAAAAACGGCGTCTGCATGTTGTAGCCAAAATAAAAATAGAGCCACTCCACCCCGCGGGCTTTCGTATTACGGCGATAGAAATCGTCGTCGGTGGTCTGCGTGGTCCACTGCTCCGGCATGATCTGCAGTTCGTCGAGGTCCCCCTTCTTCAGCGCGAGCAGAGCCACGTTGGGGTCTTGCACGACCGTGAGCCGAATCGTTTTGAAGTACGGCTTATCGCGGACCTGCTTCCCCTTGTACATGTAGTAGCTCTCGCGGCGTTCGACCACGATTTCCTGTCCGCGCACGCGGCGCGAAATCGTATAAGGCCCGCCGGTCACGGGGTTCTCGTCTTGTTGCTGATGGTAAGGACTCTTCGCCAGCGTGAGATCCTCCGGCAACGACTTCTCGTAGATATGCTTCGGAATCACGGGAAAATTGAGATTCCAAACGTTCGAGGCCAACGCTTCCTTGTGGAAGTAAACAAGCGTGTGATCGTCGTAAGCGACGACCGCCCGAATCTTATCGGTGCCCGAGCGCACGGCAGGCACCGGCACTTTCGGGTTCATGATCGTTTCATAGGAGAAGACGATGTCGTGCGCCGTGATGGGCTTGCCGTCCGACCAGGTGAGGTCGTCGCGGATGACGACCTTATCCATCAGGTGGTCGGCCGACGACTCCCAGGACTTCACGACTCCCTTATCGGCAAACGCGTTGAGATCCCAGTCGAACGTAAACAGGCCGAAGCCGGTGAGCGCGTAGAGATCTCCCTCTTCCACCGAACTCTGCAAGACGGCGTTCGTGCTCTTGATGTCGCCGAGCAAATGCCGCGAGATCGTGGCGTCCCAGTTTACATCGGCCGGCGAGGTCGGCAGCCGACCCAAGGCACTGAGGATTTTGCGATTATTTTCGTCGGAGTCGTTCTTGAGCGCGAGCGCTTCTTTGACGGTCGCAAGCTTTGGCTCTTTCTTCAATTGCTCTTCGAGGAGCTTGAGCGCGTCGAGCACCGGCATCGGTTGCCAATTTGCCTTGGCCTCGATATCCGCGAGTGCGGGCTTTACGAACGGCGGGAGCTCGGGCTCTTCGGGAGCCGCCGGAGCCGAGGCGCTCGCCGAGGTGCCGGACGGTGTTGAAGCAGACGGCGCCACGGCGGCGGAAGTAGGACTTGCTCCGTCATTCTTCTCAGCCGAACAACCGGACCATGCCGGCAGCAACGCCGGCAGTAGGAGTGCGAAAACGAGTCGACGTGCCATCCGTGAGCACCTTTTCTAGGCGGGAAAGTTCGAGAAATGCCCCCTGCCGGCAAGCGGCACCGGAATGCTAAGCCGGCGGGTGGGGTGGGTCAAGGCGACGGCTCACACTCGTGTTGCCCCGTTTTCCTCATCGGTGGTATTCTCCCGCCCGCTTTGTTCGACCGCCCTCCCCGCTCCTCCGGTGTGCGTCGCAGGAATTACTATGCACTCTGCCTTCCGCTTCGCGGTTTCGCGCCGCTCTTATCTCGCCTCGTTGCTCGCACTCGGCGCAGCGCTTGCGCCGGCGTTGCCGACGTGGGCGTTCGACCCGCCGGCGGCGCCGATTCGCGCCGCCGCTCCGGCAAGCGACGATGCCCGTGCGGTACGCGCGTCGTTCGAAGAACCGCTCGATGAAAAGTCCTCCCGTTCGCCGGCCGACATTCAACTCGTCGCAGCCGAGGAAGAAATCAAAACCACGGCGCCGGCCGATACGACGTCCCCCGCCGACGCTTCGCTCGGCGAAGCGCAATGGATCTGGTCGCCGACGCAAGCCGAAGGCCCGGTGCCGAAAGGTTCCGTCTTCTTCCGCAAATGGTTCTCGAGTTCGCTGCCCGAGCTCGCGTTCCTGCAAATCACCTGCGACGACACGTACGAAGTGTACGTGAACGGTCGCCACGTGGGAGAAGGGAAAGACTGGCGCAAGATGCAGTCCTTCGACATCATGCCGTTTTTGATCGAAGGGAAGAATCTTATCGCGGTAAAGGCGGAGAACAACGACGGCACGACGGCCGGCCTCACGGCGCGCGTGATCGTCAAGCGCAAGGGTGGCGCGGAAGTCGGCTACAGCACCGATGAAACGTGGCTCACCACGACCGTCGAAGCGCAAGGCTGGGAGAAGAACAAGGGAGACGACTCAAAATGGCTCAAGGCCAAGAGCTTCGGTGAACTAGGCGTGGCCAAGCCGTGGCTCGACCTGGTGACTGCCGACGACGGCTCCTCGACGCGCCGTTTCACCGTCACGAAAGACTTCCGCATCGAGCGGGTCGTACCGCCGGCGGCGACAGGCTCGCTGCTTGCGATGACGTTTAACGAGTGGGGCGAGATCATCGCCGCGCGCGAGCAAGGTCCGATCTTGCTGATCGTCGATTCGAACAAAGACGCCGTGCCGGACAAGGTCACCGAGTACTGCACCGAAGTCACCAGCTGCCAAGGGTTGCTCGCTTTGAACGGCATGGTCTACGCCATCGGCGTCGGCCCTGAAGGGGGCGCGCTCTATCGCATTGCCGACGAGAACCAAGACGGCAAGGGAGAGAACATCAAGGCGCTCGTGAAGTTCGACGGCAAGTTCGGCGAGCACGGCCCGCACGGCTTGGCGCTCGGTCCCGACGGGCTCATCTACCTGATGATCGGCAACCATGCGCAGGCCAAGGGCGTCGCCGAGCGGGGCAATCCGTATCGCAACTACTACGAAGGGGATCTGATCACGCCGAAGTACGAAGATCCGGGCGGACATGCCGTCGGCGTGAAGGCGCCGGGCGGCACGGTCATTCGGCTCGACTCCGAAGGAAACATCATTCAGCTCTACTCCGGCGGCTTTCGCAACGCCTACGACCTCGCGTTCAATCGTGAAGGGGAACTCTTCACGTTCGACAGCGATATGGAATGGGACGAAGGGCTCCCGTGGTATCGCCCGACGCGACTCGAACACGTGTACGCCGGCAGCGAACATGGCTGGCGCAGCGGTTGGTCGACCTGGCCCGACTACCACGCCGACACGGTCCCGCCGGCCGCTACGGCAGGTCGCGGCTCGCCGACCGGCATCGAATTTTACAACCACAACAAGTATCCGCAGGTCTACCAAAACGCGCTATTCGCCTGCGATTGGTCGCAAGGGGAAATCATCGCGTTCAAGCCTCGCACGTCGGGCTCCGGTTACACGAGCGACGGCGAAGTCTTTGTGCGCGGCCGCCCGTTGGCCGTGACCGATATCGCGGTCGGCCCCGACGGCTGGCTCTACTTCACCACCGGCGGTCGGGCTACCGAAGGGGGCGTCTATCGCGTGGTGTACACCGGCACGCAACCGCCGCAACCGAAACTCACCGGCGTTGCGCTGGCCGTCCGTCAGCCGCAATTGCAATCGGCCTGGGCCCGCCAAAATGTGGCAATGCTTCAAGAAACGGTGAAGGGAGTTTGGGATACGCAGCTGCAAGCAGTTGCCGCGAACCCGACGAACAAAGCCGAAGATCGCGTCCGGGCACTCGATCTCCTGCAACTCTACGGACCGTTCCCCACGGTGCCGTACCTCATCAAGCTCACGCGCGACGAGCAACCGCTCGTGCGCAAGAAGGCCACTTACCTATTGGGCATCCACGCCGAACCAACCGGCGGCGGTGCGCTCGTGCTCGCCTTGCGCGACCCCGACGCGAGCGTGCGCCGCCAGGCCTGCGAATCGCTCGTCCGTGGCGCATTCTTGCCGCCTCCCGAGCCGCTCTTGCCGCTCTTGGCCGATACTGATCGCGCGGTCGCTTTCTCGGCGCGCTTGGCGCTCGAGCAGATTCCCGTCGATCGCTGGAAGCGGCTCGTGCTCGAAGCCCGCGAGAACCGCGTGTTCGTGCTCGGGTCGATCAGCCTGATGCGTACGACTCCCGACCGTGACACGGCCTTGGCCGTGTTGGCCCGCGGCAGCCGAATGCTCAAGGGACAACTCAGCGACGCCGACTTCCTCGACCTGTTGCGCGTGTTTGAAATTACGCTGGAAAAATCCGGCATCACCGGCGATGAGTTGCCGCAATTTCGCAAGCAACTCGCCGACGAATATCCCGCCGGCGAGATTCGCATGAATCGCGAACTGCTGCGCTTGCTCGGTTATTTGAACGAACCGAGCATCGTGCCGCGGATTGTCGAGTTTCTGAAGAGCGACGCCCCGCAACTCGAAAAGATTCAGGCCGCGCTTTATGCCCGCTTTATCACCAGCGGCTGGACGCCCGAGCAAAAGCTCGTCGTGCTCGGCTTCTACGAACAGGCCCGCAAGTTTGAAGGGGGCTACAGCCTCAAGGGTTATTTCAACAACGTCTGCAAAGACTTCTGTGCAAACCTGACGCCCCGGGAACGCTTAGTCGTTCTTTCGTATGGCGTGATCCAACCGGCAAACGCTTATGCAGTGTTGGCGGGCTTGGAGAAGGTCGACGACGAGGTTGTTCCGATGCTCATCGAGCTCGACAAGCGTCTCCCGGAGAACAAGTCACAGGAAGCTCGGGCCTTGCAGACGGCGATCATCGCCGTGATGGGAGAAAGCAAGAACGCTCAGGCCATGACCTACCTGCGCGAAGCCTTCGAGAAACAGCCGGAACGACGTACGGAAATCGCGATGGGTCTGGCCCAACAAGCCGACGGCGACAACTATCCGTTGCTGTTGCGATCGCTGGCGATCGTCGACGGCATGGCCGCGCAAGAAGTGATGCTGCAACTGACGAAGGTCGATCGCAAGCCGGACGCTCCGGAAGCCCTGCGCCAAGCGATCATCTGCGCCGCACGCATCGGCGAAGAAGCGGCGGGAGTATCGCTGCCGTTGTTGGACAAGTGGAGCGGGCAGACTTTGGCTACCGCCGCGGCGCCGTTCGCACAAAAACTCGGCTCGTATCAACAATGGTTCGCCACGACCTACCCGCAAATGCCGCCGGCAACGCCGCCGAAGGTGGAAACGACGTCGCGCTACACGTTGGATGAACTCCACGCATACTTGGGGGAATCGAGCACGAAGGGTGACGCGGCGCGCGGTGCCGTCGTGTTTGAAAAAGCCAACTGCGTGAAGTGCCACCGTCACGGCAGTAAGGGCGAGGCAATCGGCCCCGACCTTTCGACGGTCGCCCAACGTTTCACGCGCAAGGAAATCTTGGAATCGGTGCTGTTTCCGTCGCAGGTCGTTTCCGATCAGTACGCGGGGAAACTCGTGACGACCGTCGACGGTAAGACGCTTTCCGGCATCGTGGCTCCGGCCGGCGGCGATTCGATCGTCGTGCTGCAGGCGAACGGCGAGAAGACCGTGTTGGCGTCGAAGGACGTCGAGAGCACGGCGCCGACGAAGAAATCGGCGATGCCTGAAGGCTTGTTCAATTCGCTGCAGCTGCAAGACGTCGCCGACTTGTTTGCTTACCTGCAAACCGGCGGCAAGCGACCGGCAGACTTGGCGGCGCCGCTGGCCCATCCGGCAGGCACCGGCAGCCCGACGGCGACAAGCGCCAATGCGGATGCGGCCGCCCCGGGTAATTCGCGGAGAGCGAATACGCTGCGGAAGTAGCGATTCGCGGAGAAATCGTCCGCAACAGGTAAACGAACACGACGCCCCGCGATCGCAATCGCCGGGCGTCGTGCGTTCGGCTACTTCGCTTTCGGCTTATGCCAAATCGCGTTGTGCCAAGTCACATCGTTGAACTGATAAATCTGGTGCGAGACGAGCTGAAAGCCCAGCTCTTTAAACTCCGCCGCCTTAGGTTCGTAGGTATTTTCATCGTAGCGGCGGTATTGCCACTCGACGTCGAGAGGCTTGAGATAGACGACGTCGATCAACAATTGAGCTTCGGCGCCGACCGTGACCTTCGAATAAATCGGCACAAAGCCGTTGTTCGGTAGATTGGTGACGAGGTTCGAATCTTCCGCCACGCTAATATTGCTGCGCGCCACCCACTCCACGGCGTCGGCCGTGGACGACAATCCGAGAACTACGAGTGCCGCGAGTGCGATCCGAACCAAATAACTTCGCTTCATGATGTCGACTCCTCAGGGGACGAACGGACTCTCAAGATTATCGCGGGCGACTACACGTCGCATAGCCGTGCCGCTTCGGCGAGCGACTGCCGTGCGTTGCGGAGCGGGATGAATTCCTGGCCGACGAAGCCGCCGTACTTCGTTTCGACGATGGCCCGCATGATGCCCGGGTAGTTGATCTCTTGGGTATCGCCGATCTCGTTCCGGCCCGGGTTGCCGGCCGTATGGTAATGGCCGACGTATTCGTGGTATTGCTTGATTCGCGCAATCACGTCGCCTTGCATGATCTGCACGTGGTAGATATCGAAGAGCACCTTCAGGCGCGGCGAGCCGACTTGCTTGATGATGTCGATCGTCAGATCCATGTCGTCGCAGAAGTAGTCGGGATGCCCCTTCATCTCGACGGCCACGCGCGAATTGAGCATCTCCAGGCAGAGTGTGACTTTTTTCTCTTCCGCATAGCCGACAATCTGCTTCAGTCCGGCGACCATATTCTTCACGGCGTCTTCCGTGGTGAGCCCTTTGCGGAAGCCGGAGAACGTGATGATGCTCGGCACGTCGTGCGCCGCGGCCAGATCGAGTTGTTCTTTGAGAATCTTGACGCACTCGGCCGTTTGCTCAGGCTGGGCGAAGCCGCGGGCAAAGCCGTGGCTGCTGCCGATCGCCGTCTTGAGTCCTTGCTCTTTGATAAACGACCATTCCTTAGCCGGCACAAGCTCGATCGATTCGTAGCCTTGGGCCTTCGCGATCTCGACCAGTTGCGCAACCGTCAGCGGCTTGAAACACCAGGGGACGATCGATTGGCGGATTCGGCCGTTCTTGATCTGGTATTCGTGCTCGTCAGCCGCCGCGACGGAGCGCGAACTCATCGCCGCGAGTCCTGCCGCACCGGCAAGCGCCGATTGTAGTAACCGCCGGCGCGGGAGCGTGCGGGCGGCGTTTGCGTCTGGGGAAAGTTCAGCGGCCATAAATATGTGCTCCGAAAGCCTCTCGAGCGAGGGCACTTGAATGGTGCGATCGGCGTCATGACAATGATGCGACGCCTGCCGACCAGTTTAGTCGGCGCGCCTCCCCATTGCGATTCTTCGCGGAAGTTTTCTTATGCGTACCGTATGCTCGGCCCTGCTCGCGGGCACGTTTCTGTTGGCCGCTTCCTTAGACGCTGCGAAAGCCGCGGAGCATCCCAACGTCGTGTTCGTCCTCTGCGACGACTTGCGATGGGACACGCTCGGCTGCTCCGGGCATCCCTACCTGAAGACGCCGAACATCGATCGGCTCGCGGCCGAAGGAGTTCGCTTCGCCAATACGTTCTGCACGACGTCGCTCTGCTCGCCGAGCCGCGCGTCGATCCTCAGCGGACTCTATGCCCACAAGCACGGCGTGCGCGACAACTTCACGGAGTTGCCGGCCGCGCTGCCGACGTTTCCCAAGCTGATGCAAGCCGGCGGCTACGAAACGGCGTACATCGGCAAATGGCACATGGGGGAAGACAACGACGAAAAGCGCCCCGGTTTCGATTACTTCGCGACGCACAAAGGGCAGGGGAAGTATTTCGACACGGAGTTCAACGTCGACGGCGAGCGCCGCGTCGTGCCGGGCTACTACACGACCGTCGTTACCGATCTGGCGATTGACTGGCTCAAGCGCGACCGAGCGAAGCCGTTCCTGTTGATGCTCGGCCAGAAGGCGCCACATAGCTTCTACACGCCCGAACCGAAGTATGAGCACACGTTCGACGAGGTGAAGATCGAGTATCCCGCGTCGGCCTTCGCGCTCGACGATAAGCCGACCTGGATCAAAGACCGGCTCTACACGTGGCACGGCATCTACGGCCCGCTGTTTGAGTGGCGCAAGAAGTTCCCCGACGACAGCCCGGCGGCCGTGAAAGATTTCGCCGCCATGCAACGGGCCTACTGGGGCACCTTGCAATCCGTCGACGATTCGGTCGGGCGGTTGGTTGCTCAACTCCAGCAAGCCGGTCAACTCGACAACACGGTATTCGTCTTCATGGGAGACAACGGACTCTTGGCCGGCGAACACGGCATGGTCGACAAGCGCACGATGCACGAAGCGAGCATCCGCATTCCGCTGATCGTCCGCTATCCCGGACTTACGCCCGTGGACAAGCCGAAGGTCGAAACGCGTCAGGTCCTCACGCTCGATATGGCGCCGAGCCTGCTGGAGCTTACCGGCATGCCGAGCCTGCCGCAGGCCGACGGCCGCTCCTGGGTCACGCTCGTGCGCACGGGCGACGACCCCGCGTGGCGCAAAGCATGGTTCTACGAATACAACTACGAGAAGCAATTCCCGTACACGCCGAACGTCCGCGGCGTGCGCACCGAACGTTGGAAGTACATCCACTACCCGCACGGCGACGGGGGCTCCGATCGCCACCTCGCCGAACTCTACGATCTGCAGGCCGACCCCGGCGAATCGAAGAACCTGATCAAGGACCCGAGCTCCGCGTCCGTCGTCGCCGAGCTCCAATCGGAGCTCGCGGCCCTGATGCAGGCCGCCGGGCTGACGCACGACAGGATGCCGCTCGACGAAGGGGTGAAGCAAGTGCTTCCGGACGCGAAAATCCGCTAATTGCCGGGGGCTTTTGACAACCCCGCAGTTATCCTGGAGAATGTGCATCCACCTACCGCCACCGCTTTTCGCCTCCGAATCGAGTCGCGAACGGCATCGGCTCCCGCCTACAATCTCCTACCGCCGGCGCTCCCGTTCGAAGTCGAACCCTGAGCGCTCCCTATTTCAGAAAGGTTTGCGATGAGCACTCCCGAGCGTTTCCCGATTTCGGCTGCCGATGCATTGTCGACCGACAGCGACGCCATTGAGAACAACGCGGCGCCTTCGCGACGCGACTTTCTCAAGACGTCGAGCCTCGTCGCCGCGGGAGCCGTTGCGGGATCGCTGGCCGTCGCGCGAAGTGCCCATGCGGCGGGGAGCGACATTTTGAAGGTCGGGCTCGTCGGCTGCGGCGGACGTGGCACAGGCGCGGCCGCGCAAGCCTTGAAAGCCGACCCGAACGTGCGGCTCGTCGCACTGGGCGACGTGTTCCCCGACGCCATCACGTCGAGTCTCGCCAACTTGAAAAAGACAAAAGAAGCGGATCGGGTCGACGTGCCGGTCGAGCGCCAGTTCTCCGGCTTCGACAATTTCAAGAAGGTCTGCGACTCCGACATCGACGTCGTGCTCTTGGCCACGCCGCCGCAATTCCGCCCCGAGCACATGGAATACGCCGTCAAGGCGGGCCTCCACACGTTCGTCGAAAAGCCGGTCGCCGTCGATGCCCTGGGCGTCCACCGCATCTTGGCGGCCGGAGAAGAAGCGAAGAAGAAGAACCTCGCCGTGGTGTCGGGCCTGTGCTGGCGCTACGATTTCGGCGCTCGGGCCGCGATGCAACAGATTCAAGACGGCGCAATCGGCGACATCTGCGCGATCCACGCTCAATACAACACGCCCGGCTTGCCGAAGTGGCCGATGCTGAAGCGTGAGTCGAGTTGGAGCGACATGGAATTCCAACTCCGCAATTGGTACTACTACACCTGGCTTTCGGGCGACGGCATCGTCGAGCAGGCCGTGCACAGCGTCGACAAGGCCGGCTGGGCCATGAAGGACGAAGCCCCCATCTCCTGCATGTCGCTCGGCGGCTTGGCCTCGCGCATTGCCCCGGAGCGCGGCAACATTTTCGACCACCACTCGGTCGTTTATGAATATGCCGGCGGCGTTCGGGTCTTCTTCAATTGCTGCCAAATCGAAGGGGTGAGCGGCGACGTGAGCACCTATGTGATGGGCTCCAAGGCCAACTGCCTCGTCGAGCGGCCGACCATCACCGATCGCAAAGGCGAAACGCTTTGGCGTTACCGGGGCCAGAAGAACACCATGCACCAAACGGAGCATGACGAACTGTTCGCCGGCCTGCGATCGGGCAACATCATCAACAACACCGAATACATGGCCCGCAGCACGATGTTGGGCATCATCGGCCGGATGGCAAGTTACACGGCAAAGAAGATCACTTGGGAACAAGCGATGAATAGCCAAGAAAATCTTTCGCCGGCCGCGTTTGAATGGGGGCCGTTGCCGACGCCGGCAGTTGCCGTGCCCGGCGTTACGAAGTTTGTGTAACGAAGCTTCGGTGCCTCGGTTACCATGGAATACTAGCCCCGAAGCGCAAGCGACGGGACGCGGCGTCGCCGATTGACTCCTCCACCGCGTGGACGCGGCGGCTAAGCCCGGCTGCATATTTAGATGACTCAACGAGCGCTGGTTAAATTGAACTACTCACGTCGCGAGATGCTAACCCGCTCCGGTTCCGCGCTCTTGGGCCTCGGAGCGGCGTCGGTTCTCGGCGAATCGGCGCTCCTGGGTCAGCAACCTGCGGCAAAGCCGGAGGAAGCCAAGCCCGCACCCGGCGGCTACATTGACGCGCACGTCCACGTGTGGACGCCCGACGTCAAGAAATATCCGCTCGCCTCGGGTTACAAGCCGGCCGACATGCAGCCGTCGTCGTTTACGCCGGACGAGTTGTTTGCGCATGCCCGGCCCTGCGGCGTCGATCGCATAGTGCTCATTCAGATGAGCTTCTACAAGTTCGACAACTCCTACATGCTCGATAGCATCGCCAAACACCCCGGTGTGTTCTCGGGCGTGGCGATCGTCGATCATGAGAAGGCGAAAGTGGCCGACGCGATGCGCGACCTCGCCAAGAAGGGCGTCCGCGGTTTTCGTTTGGCTCCCGGCAAAGAGCCGGCCGACAAGTACTTTGACGGCAAGGGCATGGCGTCGATGTGGCGCACCGGCGCCGAAAGCAATCTGAAGATGTGCCTGCTGATCAACCCCGAGGCGCTGCCGACCGTCGACAAGCTCTGCGAAAAATATCCCGATACGCCGGTCGTCATCGATCACTTTGCCCGTATCGGCATCGACGGCAAGATCGCCGACGGCGAACTCGCCCAACTTTGCCGGTTGGCACGGCACAAGAATACGTTCGTCAAAGTGTCGGCCTATTACGCGCTCGGCAAAAAGATGTCGCCCTATATGGACCTGCTGCCGATGATCCGGCTGCTGCACGAGACGTTCGGCCCGCAACGCCTGATGTGGGCCAGCGACTGCCCGTTCCAGGTGCAGAACGGCCACAACTATCGTGACTCGATCGACCTGATCCTGAAGCGCGCCGACTTCCTCAATGACGAAGATCGCAAACAGATCCTCGGCAAAACGGCGGAGCGGGTGTTCTTCTCGTAGGTTGCGAATGTTTCTTCGCCTGTAGGGAACGCCCTCCGTGGCGTTCCGCCTGACGGCGCAAGTTCCAATGACCAAGCACCAAACTCCAAACAAATAACAAGGGTTGAATGACCGAAACGCGCTGCGGCGCACATTCGGATTTCCGTCATTGGTGCTTGTTTGGAATTTGATGCTTGGAATTTGGTCATTCCCCGGCTCGCAGAACGCCGCTGAGGGCGTTCCCTACCGATGCTGTCTCAGGAATCTCCCGATGGCCGACTTCGTCATTCGAACCCGCAAAAGCGGTCCGCTCGTGTTCGAGCTTGCGGCCGGCGTGAAGCTTGTCGATCACGAAGGAAATGCCTTCACGCTGCCGACGGAAAAGCCGCTCGTGGCGTTGTGCCGGTGCGGGCATTCGGCAAACCGGCCGTTTTGCGACGGCAGCCACCATCGCTGCGGTTTTGTCGCCGAAGAGACGGCACCGAAACCCGCCGAATAGTGCACTGCAGAGAACGCCCTCTGTGGTGTTCCGTCCCGCGGGCACAAATTCCAACGACCAAGCGCCAAATTCCAAACAAACATTAAGGACCGAATGACCAAATCGCGCTGCGACGCACTTTGGAATTTCCGTTATTGGTCCTTGTTTGGAATTTGGTGCTTGGAACTTGGTCATTCGCCTGCGCACGGAACGCCACGGAGGGCGTTCCCTACAGGCGTTTAGCGGAGCGACCTAACAACTTTTCCCCAACGCGCCGCGGGAATTTTGGCGACGGTCGGGCCGCTTTCATCGCCGCGCCAAGCAGATTGGCAAACCTTGTCGCGCCGGAGCACTTTCCCACGCTTGGGGGCGCGCGGCGCGGTTCGTAGAATCGGCTCTTCGATTTGGCAGCAACGGCGAGCAGGAGCTCCGCCGGGCGGGCCGTAGGAAACGAGCGAAGGAACCACTTGCGCATGGAATCGATGGCGTCGTCGGATACGAGCGTTTTGAACACGGCCTCCGAGCCTTTCTTGGGCCGCTGGGGGCTCTTGGTCAGTCAGACGAACTGGGAGAAGGGAAGAATCATCGCCGAGTGGCGTGAAGCCCTCATCGCGGCCGGAGCGGCCCCGCACGAGTACGCCGACGAAGCGTGGTCGCGGCTCGTCGGGCAGGTGACGCCGCAGCACGTCGGACGTCTCCGTCGCACGTACGTTCGCTTCCAGGGGCAGCAGGCGACCTTTAAGGGGCTCTACTGGAGCCACTTCCTCGCCGCCCTGGAATGGAACGACGCCGAGCTCTGGCTCGAAGGGGCCGTGCAAAACGATTGGTCGATCAACGACATGCGGTCGAAGCGTTGGGAAACGCTCGGCAGCCCGGCCGGGGAAGAACCGCTGGCAGAGCAAGTCGTGGCGGCCGATCTCGACGAAGACGCCGGCCCGGCCACGGAAGGCTCCAGCGTCGCGGAGATCCGCAACCCGCGCGAGTTCGACGCCGATGCGGAGACGGGCCCGCTGCATGAAGGCCCGGACTTCGGCGATGAAGAAGCCGGCTCGCCGCAAGGTGACGAAGTCGCGGCCGGCGTCGACCTGGAAGCGCCGTTCGAATCGACGAACCCGATCCGTCCGTTTGCAGGGTTGGCCGAACTTCCCGGCGACCTGCGCGAGGCCTTTGAGTCGTTCAAATTGGCGATCCTGCATCATAAGATGAAGGAATGGTCCGAAGTGTCGGCCGACGACGTCGTCGCCGCGCTCGGAGCACTCCAACAATTGGCGGCTGCGCCGATCTAGCTGATGAACACTTCGACGCTGCCGGGAACAATTTCCAACGACGAGCAACTGGATGAGTTGCTGAGTCGCCCGACGACGGAAGTGGTTGAAGCGCTCGGCAAATTGCCGGGAGATATCATTCTCTTGGGCGTCGGCGGCAAGATGGGGCCGACGCTCGCGCGCATGGCGGTGCGAGCGTCGGAAGAAGCCGGCGTGAAGCGGCGCGTGATCGGCGTGTCGCGCTTCACCGATGCCCGCGGGGAGAAGCAGTTGCAAGCCTGGGGCGTGGAGACGCTTCGCTGCGATCTGCTGGAGCCGGAACAGGTGGCCAAACTACCCGATGCGGCGAATGTCGTGGCGATGTCGGCCTTGAAGTTCGGCTCGAGCGACAACAAGGCGCTTACCTGGGGAATGAACGTCTACGTGCCGACGCTCATCTGCCGACGCTACGCCGGCAGTCGGATCGTCGCCTTCTCGACCGGTAACGTCTACGGCCTGAGCGACGTACGGCTCGGCGGCTCGCGCGAGAGCGACCCGGTGAACCCGGTGGGCGAATATGCAATGAGCACGCTCGGACGCGAGCGGATGTACGAGTACTTCGCCAAAGCCACGAGCACGCCGACGGCGATCGTGCGGCTCAACTATGCCTGCGAATTGCGCTACGGCGTGCTAGCCGACGTTGCGCGGCGCGTCCATGCGGGCGAGCCGATCGATCTCGGCATGGGCTGCTTCAATGCCCTTTGGCAAGGAGACGCCAACGCGGCCGTGCTCCGTTCGTTCCACGAGCTCTGTTCGCCGGAAGCGCTCGTTTATAATCTGGCCGGTCCGGAAACGCTCTCGGTGCGGCGCGTGGCCGAGTATTTCGCCGATCGTTTTAAGTCGACGTTGACGTGCACGGGGGCCGAATCTTTGGATGCGCTCTTGAGCAACGGCCAATGGGCGCATCGCTATTTCGGTTATCCGAAGGTGCCGATTGCCGAGGTAATGAGCTGGGTCGCCGATTGGATTCTCGCCGGCGGCCGCAGCCTCGATAAGCCGACGCATTTCGAGGCGCGCGACGGAGCCTATTAGACCGGGTCGCACTAGCGCTTGCCGCACGTGTTCCGGTTAGGATATTCGCTGCCGCTCCTCCTGCCGTCGCTTCATTCCCTCGCATCTCCGTAGGTGGCCCATGCCGACCTTTCCGGCTCGCTCCGCGCGTTCACCTCGACTTCGAACGGTGTCCGGCCTAGTACGCATCGTTACAGCCATGGTCCTTGGCGGCATCGGTATTGCGATGCCCGACGAAGCCCGCAGCGAAGGACTCTGGGCGGGCATCGCCAAGTCGGACATCACCGACCGTGAAGCCGGACCGGTCAATGACACGCTGTATGTAAGAGCACTCGTGCTGAAATCCGATTCGGCCGCCGTCGTTATTGTTACGGTCGATGCGGTGGCCATCGGCGAGATCGGGCGGATCAAAAGCAGCTTTCTCGTCGACGTTCGCTCACAACTCGCCCAAGAGCTTCCGCTCAAGCCGGAGCACGTTCTGGTGAACGCCAGCCATTGCCACGGCGTCATCGCGGCGGACGTCGAGCAGCGCACGGTTGAAGCCGTGAAAGCGGCTTGGCAATCGATGGTGGCGGTGCGCGTCGGGGTCGGCGTTGGGAAAGAAGAACGCGTCTCGGAAAACCGGCGGCTGCGGCTCAAAGACGGCAGTGAGGCCGATGTGCGGCACGCCTACGCCTTGCCGAAGAACGACGACGTCGCCGGGACCGGTCCCGTCGATCCGGAGATCGGCGTCATTCGCTTCGATCGCCTGGACGGGCGCACGTTGGCGGTCGTCTACAACTTCGCGTGTCACCCGATCATGGGAGTTCCGAGCGGCGGCAACACGGCCGACTTTCCCGGCTTCGCTTCGAAGGCGATTGAAGAAACGGTTGGCGACGGCGTCATGGCTTTCTTCTTGCAAGGTTGCGCCGGCGACGTGAACCCGGTTCGCTATAAAGACGTCCATCAACCGCACGACGCCGAACCGCTCGGCAACTTATTGGGCCTAAGCGTTCTGCGGACCTTGAAGACCATCAAGACGACCGACGCTGCGGAACTGCGAGCCGTCAGCGAGCACCTCGCCTTGCCGCGCGAAACTGATTTCGAAAATCGGATGCGTGCGATCGAGGCGGAGCAAGCGAAGCTGCTGGGCTCGCTGAAAGGAACCAGTCTCAACTTTGAAACCTTCGCGCCGCTTTGGGTTCAATACAAGCTCGCCGGCAATTTCCCTTCGTACTATTCGCATTTATACCTCCGCGAGAAGGAGCTCGGCCGCGACGATCTCGTCAAACTCGATGCCGTGAATCGTGCGAACATCGAGGCCTACCGCCGAAATATCCAGACGATGGAACAACTCACGCGCTTGCAGACCAACCTGGCGCTGCTGAAAAAGCATCGGGCACAAACCGTCGCGGCCGGCGGCGGGCCGCTCGACGTCGAAATCGCGGGCTTGCGCATCGGTGATTTCCGAATTGTGACGTTCCCCGGCGAACTCACGGCGCAGATCGGCCTCAATATCAAACAGCGCGCGACGCGCGACCTCACGTTCGTCGCCGGGTATACGAACGGCTACATCTACTACGCTCCCACGGCCGAGCAACGTCGCAACTCCGGATATGCCCAGGAAGATTGCGATTGCCTGCTCGCTCCCGAGTGGCAGCGGTTGTTTGAGGAGAAGGCCCAAAGCGTGCTGAAGTCGCTTGAATGAGAATTGCGCGCGGAGAATGCCGGCATCGCCGGCAGTGCTAAACCGACCCGTTCTGCGGGAAAAACGTGCGACAATTCGAGCGCGTTTGATATACTCGCCCGAGTCGTCGAGCAAGGGACTCGCAACGCGACGGCTCGACCCGACATTTCGTCCGACATTACCAGGGAGGGTAACTACAGATGACTCGTATTCGACTCCGCGCCGCCGAAGAAGCCGCTCGCGGCATGCAAGAAAAGCTGGAGATGAGCACGGCCGAAATCGGCCTCACGGTGCGCACTACCAATTGCTTGGAAGAAAAGGGAATCTTCACCGTTCGCGACTTGCTCAACAGCACGCGCGAAGACCTGCTGAGCATTTCCAACTTCGGCGAAAAGACGCTCGAAGAAGTCTACAAGTCGCTGGAAGGTATCGGCTTCTTCCGCAAGCAACGTCGCGGCGCCGCCTAAGCACAGGTCCGTCCGTCGCCACGACCGTCCGACATTCCAAGGCCCGCGAGATTCGCTTCTCGCGGGCTTTTTTCGTTTACGCGCCGACGCGCGGCGACGCGGCGACCGCAAGGCCGGCACTCAATGTCGCCAGGCTCGCCAAAACGCGGGCCGTTACGTCTTCTTCCGCGGGCACTTGGCCGACCACATCATACTGGCCGGCATCTAGCGCAGCGTGCAACTCTCCAATGCGTCGCGAGGCTTCTTGGAGCACTGCCTGCTGCACTTCGGCGGCGAGCGGTCGGCTCACAAGTTGAGTCGACTCGACAGTACGCTCGCGCGTCATCTCGACAAGCCGACGGCCTTCGGCCTTGAGCAACTTACCGGCGAGATAGCCGCGCCGCAGTTCGCCGGCGGCGTTGAATTGCCAGACCGGATCGGGGCCGAAGAAGAGGCTCAGAGCGCCGTTGCGACGATACCCGGCCGTGACGGTTTCCGTCTCGCCGGCGACGCGTAACTCCACGCGTTCGACCAGCGCAACCGCCTCGCGCAATAAGTCTTCGCGATCCGATTCTTCGCGGGCCATGAACAGATCGATCACGCAAGGGCGACAAACAGTTATGCGACGACGCCCCCGGTTATATCAATGCGTCCATTCCAGGGAAACACATTCGACCGGCTCGGGATTACGTTGCGAGATGGCGCGGATGTCGTCGCGAGCGCGGAAGAACGCCGCCACGACTTCCGGATCCCATTGCTTGCCGCCGCCCGCGCGGAAGATTGAGTCGAGCTTCTCGTCCGGCATTCCTTGGCGATACGGACGGTCGCTGGCCATCGCGTCATACGCGTCGGCCACGGCCACGATGCGCGCGAGGAACGGAATGTTGGTGCCGCTCAGGCCAAACGGATAGCCGGAGCCGTCCCAAGATTCGTGGTGATGCAAGACGATCGGCAGCAAGTGCCCCATCTTCTTGAGGCCGCGCAGAATGCGGTAGCCGATCTCGACGTGGGTCTTGATGTGTTCGTATTCGGCGTCGGTGAGCTTGCCCGGCTTGCGGAGCACGTCGTCGTTGACGCCGATCTTGCCGACGTCGTGCAGCAGTCCGCCGAGGTAGAGCGTGCGAAGCGTGTTCTCGTCGCAATTCAATTCTTCCGCAATTCGCACGGCGACCCGCGCCACGCGTTCGCTATGGCCGCGCGTGTACGGGTCTTTGGCGTCGATCGCGGAACTCATCGCGCGCACGACGCCGCCGAAGAGCTCGGCTTGTTGCTTGTAGAGGTCGATATTGCCGCTGTGAATACCGAGAATCGTGCCGACCGAGGCGAGCAGGTTCGCCTCGCTGCTGCCGAATTCGCGATCGTCGCGCGGATTAAACGCCGCCAGCCAGCCGAAGAGTCGGTCCCCTTCACGGAGCGGCACGAGCACCAGCCCTGCCACCTGCGGGAAGACCGAGCGTGCGGCGCAAGGCGTACCGCGATTGAGCACGAGCGGACGCATGCCGTCGATTTCATGCAAGGTGCGGAGCGAATCGATCAGATCGCCAAACTCTTCTTGCGAGAGCGGCGATTCGCCGAACGTGACGTAGTTCGTCTCGCGCTTTTCGTCATTCGGGACCAGTTCGCTGCCGCGGGCGCCGTCGTACCAGATAGCCATGCCTTCGGCGGGGACGACGTCCGAGAGCCACTTCAGCGCTTGAACACCAAGCTCTTGCGAGCCGTGGGCGATCGACAAATTCTGCGTCAATCGATAGATGAGCGTGATTTCTTCAAATGTCGAAGCGATGTGCTCCGAAAGTCGACGCGATTCGTCGTGCAATTCCGCGGCGCGGCGACGCGAATCATTCGTCTCGACGAACAACTCCGCCAGAGACAAGAGAATATGTTCTTCAATTCCCTCAGCTGCGCCCAAGCCGATCCACGTCGACTGGCCATGTACGCCCAGCGGTAATGCCAACAGCAACGACTTCCCGTTGCGCTCGATCACTTCCGGCTTTTGCATGGCGGCAATGCGCTCAAGCGACGCCGCATGATGTTCGAGTTCCTCGGCGGCGCGATTCGTGCGGCCGGCGAGAAAACGCTTGTTCGTCAGATCGTAGACGTCGAACACGGCGAACAGCCGGTGCGACAGCTCTTCGCGCAGCGCTTCCGCGTCCTTGACCGCCGCAGCGGTATCGCGGCGGAGCTTTTCAGCGTCGGCGACAATCGTGTCTACAACCGGAATCGTTGCGGGCGCAATCATAGAAGTTCCAATGGCGGGGCGAGACGGATGCCATAGAAAAACTCTAGGTCATATCCGGCTCTGAGCAATTGGAGCTATTTCACCCTATGCGACCGATCGGAAGAGGGATTTTGGGACGGCAAAGACCGAACGGCCCGCACAATCGAACCACGCCGGCGACGGGCATGGTTGCAGATCGACCAGCAGCGCGGGTGGGAGCCGCCCCCTACCCTTGCTGACGCTGGCGATAGCGGGCGCTCACACGTTTGAGCAGGGCGTGGTCTTCGGCGCTTAGAGCATCGGAGCCCAACGTATGGAGCCGTACCAAGACGGCATCCACGCGGGATTCCTCTTCCCGTTCCATTTCGAGTTGCCGGGCAAGTCGCTGCTCGCGACGTTCCACGATCCAGCGCCGCAGCGGTCCAATCGTCGGGCGTCGGGGTTCGTCGTCGTCGTCATCTTCCGCGTCGTCGTAACGTTGTTCGTACCCGGCGTCTTCCATGGCCGTGCCGCCGTGTAGCCGTTCGCCTTCTTCCCAACTGCTGAAGTAGAGAAAGATTCCTAAGATCGTGCAGGCCAGCGAGGCCATGGCGAATTCGTGGCGCAAGAACCAAGCGGCAACAATCAGCGCGGCCGCAGTGACTAAACCCGATCGCCATGTGACGACGACCGCCGTGCGAAAACCGTAAGCCGGTCGCAACACGGCCCGCAACGCCCGGGCGCCGTCGAGCGGGTAAGCCGGAAGCAGGTTCACCAGCACGATCAAACCGTTGATCCACGCGATGAGCGCCAGACCTTGAGCGAAGGAGAAACCGTCGCCGACCTTGGGTAACGCGAACGGGTGGAAGATCGTTGCTACCGGTTGCTGCATCGCGGCCAGGGTCACGACGGCAGCCGCCGAAAGCGCCAAGTTCATCGCCGGGCCGGCGGCGGCCACGATCAGTTCCGTTTGCCGATCGCGCGAAGGGCAAAGATACGTGAGGCCGCCCCAGGGACCAAGCACTACCTGATCGACGCGGCCGCCGCAGCGCCAAATGGCCATGCAGTGACCCAATTCGTGGGCCAACACACTTGCGAACAGCACGGTTAATCCCAGCAATGCCGGTCCGGCGTCGCGATCGCCGGCCGTGCCCGTGCAAAGGTGGAGCACTGCCGCGGCCAGCACCAGAAATGCGACGTGGAGACGCACCTGGACGTCGGCCCAGCATCCGAGGGAAACATTCCAACTCAGCACGTTTCGCATGGCTCAAACACGACGTGAGGAGACGCCGCGGCGAATGAGTCGGGCTAGAAGAAGTATTGCGCGGCTTGTATCCTAACACCGATTTCCGCAGTGATCAATTTCTTTGTCGCGAACATGAACGACGACGAGCTGTTACACCTAGCCGACCGCTTTCGCGTGGTCCGCCGTCGTCGCCAAACCGACGATGGTCGGGAGTTTTCGCGGCAGGTCATACTGCATCCGGGGGCCGTGGCGATCGTGGCCGTCGTCGACGCCGAGCACGTCTGTCTGATTCGTAACTATCGCGTAGCCGTCGAGCGCGAACTCATCGAAGTTCCGGCCGGCACACTCGAAGTGGGGGAGCCGCCGGCTGCGACGGCCCGTCGCGAATTAGAAGAGGAAACCGGTTACATAGCCGGTCGCCTGGAGCCGCTCACCGAGTTGCTCATGTCGCCCGGCATTCTGAACGAACGCATTTACGTGTTCGTAGCCGGCGACCTTCAGCCAGGCCCCGCGCAGCGCGAAGCGAATGAAGAGATCCAAAACTACATCGTGCGGCTCGACGACGCCATGGCGATGATCGAGCGCGGCGAGATCGAAGACGCCAAGACGATCGCCGCGTTGCTGCTTTACGATCGACGTCGCGCATCGATCCGACGTACCTAGAAACGACAAGGCCCGAGCGATGAAGCTCGGGCCTTGCGTGAATTCAGATTGCTTGCCGTCGCGGCAACTACGAACCGAACCCGGCTGCGTTGAGCTTGGTGTTCGTGTTGCCCCACATCGTACCCGTTTGACCGCCGAAAGCGGCGATCGTCGCCAACATCGCAAGCAGGATCATTGCCAACATAACCGAATATTCAACGGCGGTAGTGCCGTCGGTATCGGCGAGAAATCGTTTTAGAGCGGCCATGGTCGTAAGGCCCTTCCGCTTTCTGGAGGTGGTGCGTTAAAGTCTACCGATCAAGCCTAGGTCGAAAGAGCACACCGGTCAAATGGAGCTAGTGCGACGGATGTAACGAATTTGCCGGGAAAAGTGCTGAGTGACGAGTGGCGAGTGGCGAGAGCCTGGAGTAACGCCGTTCGCCGATTCTTTGCCGCCTGCCTCTCATCACCTGCCTCTCATCACCTGCCTCTCATCACCTGCCTCTCATCACCCGCCTCTCATCACCCGCCACCCACCACTCGCCACTCTTTTCTCCCCCATGCCCGATCCACGCCTCGATCGCCTTGCCGATGTGCTTGTGAACTACTCCACCGGGGTTCGCAAAGGTGACCTCGTGCGCGTGATGGGGCCCGTGGTCGGCCGACCGCTGTTGGCGGCGATCTACCGTGCCGTGATCCGCGCCGGCGGCAATCCGTTTCTCATGGTCACGCTCGACGAGTGCCAAGAAACCAAACTCATCGAAGGGTCCGACGAGCAACTGCTGTACGTCAACCCGATTGAGCTGGCCACGGTCGATGCGATCGACGTTTCGATCAGCTTGTGGGGGCAGGACAACACAAAATCGTTGACGCAAATCCCCGCCGCACGGCAAGGATTGGTCGGGCAAGCGCGGCGGCCGATGATGGTGAAGTTTTTCCAACGTGCGGCCGACAAATCTTTGCGCTGGTGCGGCACGCAGTTTCCCTGCCACGCCGCGGCTCAAGACGCCGAAATGTCGCTGGCCCAATACGAAGATTTTGTGTTCCGCGCCGGTCTGTTGCATTACGACGACCCGGCGGCCGCGTGGCGGCGCGTCAGCGAGCGACAACAACGGCTCACCGATTACCTGCAAGGTAAAAAGGAGATTCGCTTCGTTACGCCGCAGGGGACCGATATTAAGCTCGCCGTCGCAGGCCGCCGCTGGATCAACTGCGACGGCCATGAAAACTTTCCCGACGGCGAAGTGTTCACCGGCCCGATCGAAGATGCCGTGGAAGGAACCATTTGCTACAGCTTCCCGGCCGTGCACGGCGGACGCGAATGCGACGGCATTCGCCTCACGTTTCGCGGCGGCAAGGTCGTCGATGCAACCGCCTCGAAGGGGGAAGACTTCCTCATCGCCATGCTCGACCAAGACCCGGGCGCCCGCGTGCTCGGCGAAATCGCGATCGGCACGAACTACTCCGTCGAGCGGTATACGAAGAACACGTTGTTCGACGAGAAGATCGGCGGCACGTTCCACGCCGCGGTCGGTTCGTCGTATCCGGAAACCGGCGGTAAGAACGAATCAGGCCTACATTGGGATATGGTTTGCGACCTGCGCCACGGCGGGCAGATCTTCGTCGACGGCCAATTGATCAGCGAAAACGGTCGATTCCTCGACCCCGCTTGGCCAAGGCCTGAAGCGGCCGCGACATGAGCGCCGACCAAGAGGAAATCGCCACGTCGCTCGCCGCCACAAAAGAAAACGAGGCGGAAGAAGCCGACCAAGCGGCCGCGGATCACAAAGCCGCTCTGGCCGGTCATGCGAAAGCCGTGCTCACCGGCACTCTGCTGGCCCTCGTTTCCGCAGTCCTCTACACGCTTACCAATATGTGCCTCCGGGCCGCCTCGAAGTGCGACATCTATTGGGTGTCGACCCTGAAGGCGGTGCCGACGCTCTTGATCGCCGGCGGTATCGTCGCGAATCGCCGCAGGCTCGGGCTCCCCAACTTTCCCGGCACGCGGACGGTCGTCACGCTGGTGCTCACCGGCTTGCTCGCACACATCGGCGGCAACGCGGCGTTTCAATACGGTTTGAGCGTCGTCGGGCTGGCCGCCGCCGTGCCGCTCACGTTCAGCACCATCATCGTCGGCGGTTCGCTGCTGGGGCGATTCTATCTCGGCGAAGCCATCAGCGTTCGCTCCGCCGCGGCGATGGGCCTGCTGTGCATTTCGATCGCGCTACTCGGGCTGCATACGGAACACGCCAAACCGTCCGACGCACTGCCCCGCCCCGATGCCGTCACCCTTGCCGTAGCCCTCGGCATCACTTGCTTCTCCGGCTTTGCCTACGCGGTGTTGGGGGTGGTCATTCGTCGCAACGTTACCGGCGTGGTGAACTCGTCAGTCGTGCTGCTGATCATCAGCATCTCCGGCATCATCAGCTTGGGAAGCATCACGCTGGGCCGAATTGGGCTCAACGGCGTGTTGGCGACGGCGCCTGACGATCTCCACACCATGCTTTGGGCCGGCATGTTCAACGCCGGCGGATTTTTTTTACTAACCCGAGCGCTACAGTTGATCCCGGTGGCGTATGTGAACGTGGTAAACGCCTCGCAAACGGCCATGGCGGCAATTGCCGGAGTGCTCTACTTCCACGAGCCCTCGACAACGGCCCTCTTCGGCGGCGTCGGCCTGATGGTCGCCGGCATCCTGCTGATGGACCGCCCGCGGCACAAAGCCAAGTAGCTACGAAGCCCCAGGCCGGCCAAAAATCGCCTGGAGATCGCCCGCCGGTTTCGCTACCGTGCAGGGTGATCTTTGGCAATTTGAAAGTAGCAGGCACACGCCGTGTGCCGTCCGCAGAGACTCTTTCGACGTTCTTCCAGAAAGGGAGATAGGGGGGATGAGAAGGGGATTAGGGAGATAAGTAAAGGAACAGGCGAGCCGGGAGCGTGAGCGACCGGAGTCGTCGTAGGGGGCAAGTAGCTCAAGGCGATGTGATTCTGCGCCCGACGGCACACGGAGTGTGCCTACTACATTGGTCCAGCTTCTAGCTCTAACCTCTCGCATGCATTCTCCACTTACGTCGACGGTCATCTACGCCCTGCGCAGATAACTCCATCTATCTGCGCACAACCTCAAAACCCACAAGGGGTGCGCAGATAACTCGAGTTATCTGCGCAGGGCGAAAGTGAGAATTGACGTAAGTCGAATTTCCGTTTCGGAACTTACGTCGATTTGAGCAGCGTTATTTAGCCCGCCGTCGGCGACGGCGGGCGGCCCCCGGTCGCCGACCGGGGGCGAAATAGACGCTAAATACAAAACGCATTACGGAACGCCGCCAAGGGCGTTCCCTACAGTCGACAGACACGTCCGCCTGACGGCTCGACGAAGCGCTTTCAGAATTCTTCAAGAATTCTCCCAAGACTTTCCCAGACCCGGCGAACTACCTCATAGCCGCGCGTGGTGCTCGGCGGGGGCTATTCATTGATGCGGGGCGAGGTGGAATTATGGCGTTCAAGCTAGTTGGCAGCGTGTTGGCGGCGGGAGCATTGACGATCGGCGTCTTCGGGTGGAATGCGTGGAGCTACGTGAAGACCTCGGTCACCGAAGTAACCGGCGCCATTCAGGATTCGGTGCCGGTGGAGTTTGAGATCCGGCGAGCTCGTACGATGCTCAACGATCTCATTCCCGAGGTGCACAAAAACATGGTCGCGATCGCCCAAGAAGAGGCGGCGCTAGCGAAAGTTTCGCAAGAGATCGCCACTCAGGAGGAGCGCAGGGAGAAGGATGCCGGGGATATTGTGCGGCTGAAAGACGATGTGGCTAGCGGTAAGAAAACGTTCCAATATGCAGGAAAGAGCTACAACGTCGACAGCGTAAAGGCTGACCTGGCCAGACGTTTCGAGCGCCGCAAGGTCGCCGACGAGACCCTGGAGAACTTGCGGAAAATGCATACGGCCCGCGAACGTAGCTTGACCGCCGCTCGTGATAAAATGACGGGCATGCTCGCGGCGAAGCGACAGCTCGAAGTGGAAATCGAACAACTCGATTCCCGCCTCAAGATGGTGGAAGCCGCGCGGACGACGAGCAGTCTGTGCCTCGACGATGGTCGCCTGAGCCGTACGCGGCAACTGATCGACGACCTGAAGTCGCGGCTCGACGTCTCGGAGAAGCTTGTGGCGGTGGAAGGTTTGCCTGTCGATGAGATCCAACTCGACGACGCCGGCGGCGCCGACATCGTCGAACAGGTTACGAAGTACTTCGGCGACGACAAGTCGTCGACGGTGAAAGTCGCCCAGAGTAAGTAAGGATGGCGTCGGCCAGTTTTGTAACGAAGCACTACCCCGGTGATGTTGCCGCTATGTCGCTTGCCGTGACCCATGCCGTTGGCCGGTTCATGCTGTGGATCGACGGCGTCGGCGGCTATTTGGTTTGCGAACGCCCCAGCGTCGCCATCGGGCAGCCGACGACGCTGGGACGAATCGCAGCCAATACCGTCCGGCCCGAAGATGAAGTCCACGGCTTGATCGACATTCCGGTGATGGCCGACATCTCGCGACGGCATGCCCTCGTCGAACGCCACGGCGAGCACTACCTGCTTCGCCCGTTGCGTTCGGTGCTCGGCGGAGCCGGCTCGGCGACGCAGCCGCGACGGCTCGGCAACGGCACCCGTTTCGAACTTGGCGATCGGCCCGGCCGAGGCTTGCAAATGCGTTTCGACCTGCCGAACGTCTGCAGCCTCACCGGTCGGATCGTTGTCGAAAGCAAGCACCGTCTGCAGCCGCACGCCGACGGCATCTTGCTCCTGGCCGACTCATGCCTCATCGGCCCGGCGGAAGATGTGCATGTGTGTATTCCGCGTTTGCCGCGCACGTTGGTAATCCATCGCCGCAGCGACGGTCGTTTGGTGTTTCGCACCGCCGGTTCGTATGATGTCGACGGCGCGCGCAACACCGATACGACGTCGATCGATCGCACGGCACGGATTCGCGCCGACGACTTTTCGCTCCACCTTGAACCTCTGGCGTCTTAAGCTCGACGGTCGTGCGACCATGAGAGAACACGTAATGTCCGCCTCGCTGCCCGACAAACCGCGCGCCGCTCCCCCGGAACGAACGCGCGCCCCGGCGTTTACCTACGCCGCCGGATCGCAGCCGCTGCCGGGCTACACGATCAAACGGGGCCTCGGCCAAGGGGGCTTCGGCGAAGTTTATTACGCCTTGAGCGACGCCGGCAAAGAAGTGGCGCTCAAGGTCGTGCGCCGCAATCTCGAAGTGGAGCTGCGCGGCGTCACGCAATGCCTGAACCTCAAGCATCCGAACTTGGTCGGGCTGTACGACGTTCGCACCGACGCCGAAGACAATTATTGGATCGTCATGGAGTATGTCTCCGGCGATCGGTTGGTCGAAATCATCGATCGGCATCCGCAGGGATTGCCCGAGGCGGAGGCGATTCGTACGCTCGAAGGCATTGCCGCGGCCGTGGCCTATTTGCACGATAACGGCATCGTGCACCGTGACCTGAAGCCGGCGAATATCTTCCTGGAAAACGGCGTCGTAAAGATCGGCGACTACGGGCTCTCGAAGTTTATCTCCGTGAGCCGGCGGAGCGGGCAGACCGAAAGCGTCGGCACCGTGCACTACATGGCGCCGGAGATTTCCAACGGTCGCTACGGCAAGCAGATCGACGTCTACGCGCTCGGCATCCTGCTCTATGAGCTTTTGACCGGCCGGGTGCCGTTCGACGGCGAAAGCGTCGGCGAGATCCTGATGAAGCATCTCACCGCCGAACCGGACCTCTCGGCCGCGCCGGCCGGCTACCGTGCGGCGATCGCTCGAGCCTTGGAGAAAGACCCGGAGCGGCGGCCGAAGACCGTCGAAGAGTTTTTGCAATCGATTGGGGTCCCCGCGCCGCTTGGGCCGCAGCCGAAGATGGCCGTTCGCAAACCGGAAGCGGTCTATCGAACAACGTCCGACATCAAACCGGCGACGAACGACGCGACGGCTCCATCGCAAGCCGTTTTATGGACTTTGCCGATCGTCGGCAGCTTCATCTTTCTCTACCTATTCACGGCCGGTTCCGAATCGCGCGCGCACTCCGAACCTTCGATCGGCTTTGCGATGTTCCTCGTCACGACGATTGCATTTTTCGTCGTGCCGCTCGTATTGATCTCGCGAAGCGGCCGGCAGCGGCAATCCGCGGAAAACGGTGGGTCAGGACGTCGGCGAGAGTTTTCCTCTCGTTTGCGCGAGCCGAAATCGCCGCCGTCGTACTTCTTGGCCGCCGTGCCGCTGATTGCCATGGGCACGATTACGCTCTACGCGCTGCGGCTCGGGTCGCACGCGCCGTGGTTCATGCAGATCACGCCGATGCTGGTCGCGGCCGCCTTCTCCACCTGGATCGCTAGCTGGGTCTATCGCCGTCGCCAGGCGCTTGCGGCACTTTCGGGAGACGCAGTCGCTAGAAGCTCGAGCGGCGGACAATGGCTGGTCGTCGGTCTGGTTCTTATGTTGGCCGGATTCGGGTTGTTCGGCGTTGTTAGCCAGAAACCGCCCGAAGCCGCCAAAGTTGCTTATCCGATTCGGGACGAGTTGACGATTGTTCGAGGGAGCGGCGCCGAATCATCCGCCGTGCAGATCACCCCCGACGCCAACTTCGTCGTTGCGCGCGAACCAGTGCCGGTGCCGGCGGAAGTTGGCACCGTGCGAGCTCCAGTGCTAGGGATCTCACTACTCTTCGTCATCGGCATTTCCTTCGGTCTCGTTTGGTGGCTGGCCAAGCGCGGGCACGAACATCATGATCCGAGTGCGGCTCCGGCGGCCCGCGAGCAGTTGGAGGTGACGCAGCTCGCGTCGGCCGAACCCACGGCACGCGGCCCCCCTTTGCGTACGCGCCTGATCGACATTACCGGCGGCTTGTTGATCGTTTTCGCGGCGTCGATCATTTTGACGCGGCTATTGCTTCTGTTTCGCTCGTCCCCTTTGGAGATGTCGCAATATCTTTGGGCCGCGGCGTCCACTTTTGTCGCCTCCGCGCTTTGGGTCGTCGTGCTCAAGTGCATCTATCCGAAAAATCCCGAGCCTCTCACGCGACGGGGCATATCGTTGCTCATGGGCGTCACGGCGGGAGCAGCTTCTTGGCTCATCGTCAATTTCTTGAAGTTGACGTTGCCGATCGAAAGCCCGTTGGAAGGGGTCGGCTTCGAACGTTGGCCCGAGTGCTACATTGCCGGCCGGCCGACGATTGTCGCATTCATGGGCTACTTCGGCCTCGTATTTTGCGTGCTCGATTGGTGGGGCTCGACGTGGCCGCAACGGAAGACGCGTTGGAATCTCGCCGACGGATTCGTGGCGCTCTTCTGGGGCTTTATCATTCACATGTTCTTCCCGTTTCCGCAATGCTGGGGCGTTCTCGTGGCCGTGAGCACTGCGGTCATCGTGCCGCTGGCGTTTCCGATTCTTTCCAAGTCGCAACGCATCCGAATGCGAACGCGAGACTAAAACTCGGGAGCCGCCTCCAATGAAAACCACCCAGACCATTTGCGCGGCGACTTGCCTATTCGCTCTCGCGCTAACAATTCAGAGCGGTCGCGCACCGGCGATGGATTCCAAACCGACGAAGCCTGCGGCAGTTCGGGACGGCGCAAGTGTCACACTTGCGCCCACGACGCCCACCGCTGTGACGACGACGCCTCGTCCTGCTTGGATCGATCGCCCCGCCGGACTCTACGGCGGAACTTTTGAAACGAAAGTGCTCGTGGGGCCCGAGTCGTCGCGCACGGCACTCGATCAAGCCACGGAAGCGGCCGTGCGTACGAAGATTGCCGAATACCTGGGAACGTTTCAAACCGAGGCTCCCGGTGAGCCGCCGACCGTGATCGACGCTAAGCTCATCGACCAAGTGATCAGCGAGCAATGGGAGGAACACGTAAAAACCGGCGACGGCGAATCGCTCTTTTTGCACACGCAGTTGCGTTTCGATTCGAAGCTGCAAAACAAATGGCAGGCCGAAGCGCAGAAGGTGCTCGGCCGTGCGCGGAGCGATCAGCTGACCCGTTGGTTCTTGACGGCGATATGGCTCGTGGCAATCACCCACGTAGCACTGCGTTGCGACGTCGCATCGACCGGGCGCAACGGGCGCGTGGCGGCCTGGGTCGTGGCCGTGATCTTGGCGATCGTGCCGTTCTTGGGTTAGCCGCTTCGGCGAATTTGCTTAAAGCAGGCTGTCCAACAGCAACCGCATCTTCCGCATTTCGCCGAGGTGGTCGATTTCCGGATCTTCCATGTCGGCGATGTTCACGCAGAACGCGCGCTGATACTTGAACTTTTGCAGATGCGAAATGATCCGGCCGTATTCGATTTCCCCTTGGCCGACTTTCACCTGAAAGTGCTTCTTATTCGAGTCGCGCAGTTGCGTATGGCAAACGTAAGGAAACAAGTGATCGTACTTCGCGCCATACATCGGGCCATGATGGTAGTGGCTCGGGTCGAGCGTGAGGCAGAGCCCCTTTACGTTGTCGCAAAGTACCTTTGCGGTGTCGGGATCTTGCGTCATACGATCGGCTTCGGTCTTCAGGCCGACGAGCACTCCTTCGACCGTTGCGATCTTTACGAGATCGCGGAGCCGCTCGATTTCGGCGTTGAACGGCGTACCCAACTCGCCGGCTCGCACCGCCACGACGACGACTTTCGTCGCCTTTGCCAACTTGCAGATCGCGGTGAATTGCTTGTAGTAGTCGGCGACTTCCGGATCGGCGTCGAAGAAGTACGCAACCGGCGTCAACCGATGCGTATCGCGGCAAGCGACGACGGCGCTTTCCAGATCGGCGGCCACTTGCGACGGCTTCAATTGATTGCCGCTCTCACGCAATACGATCTCGACCCGGGTATATTCCAGATCGAAGATCTTCTTGAGGGCCGCGTCGAAAGAAAGCTGTTGAAAACAATCCGTAGAGGCTGCGACGAACACGGTACTCTCCCTAGTACGAACTCGGACATGGCGAACCCGATTTGCGCAGCCGCCCGAGGCGCGAGGCAAATCGGTCGCTGGGCCGCCGGCAATTCCAGCGTGCGTGCGGCCCAGCGACGGCGTAGCTTACCGCCGTGGGGGCCTTGGCGGCAACCCCACGCGCACCCGTCGCGGCGAAGCCGGCCGGCGGCCCGTTGGACCTGTGCCGGCCCGCCCGATAGAATCGGCCGAATGCCGCACGGCGGGCGCGTTTCACGTGGTCCGTTCGTTCGCAGGCTCTCCCTCACGTAAGGATTTGGAAATGTCGTCGTATTCCAACTATGTACCTCCCGGCCCCGGCCAGCCCGTGTATATCGCCGTGCCGATGCAACAGCCCCGCAGCGTGCTATCACGCCTCTTCTCCATGTTTCAGTGGCTGGCATTTGCTTTCTTCCTGATGGTTATGGTCACGGCCGTGTTCATGCCGAGCTCGCTGTCGGGCGATCCCGACAACAAGCTGGAAGAGCGCTACCATTCGTTGTCGAAGACCGCCACGCAGAAAGTTGCGATCATCGAAATCGACGGCACGATCATGGACGGCAAGGCCGTGAAGAAGCAGATTGACAAAGTGCGGGCCGACGACGAGGTGAAGGCCGTGGTCGTGCGCATCGACTCGCCCGGCGGAACGGTCACCGGCAGCGACTTCATCTATCATCATCTGCGCAAGCTCGTCGACGATCGGAAGCTGCCGCTCGTCGTGAGCATGGGCTCATTGGCGGCCAGCGGCGGCTACTACTCGGCGATGGCTTGCGGCAAGCAAGAGAACGTAATCTTCGCCGAACCTACGACCTGGACCGGCTCGATCGGCGTGCTGATCCCGCACTACAGCGTGGCCGGACTGATGGAAAAATTGGAGATTGAAGACGACACCATCAAGAGCGCGCCGCTCAAGGGGGTCGGGAGCCCGACCAAGCGGATGACGCCCGAAGAGAAAGCGGTACTCGAAGGATTGGTCACCGAGAGCTTCGATCGGTTTAAGGGCATTGTGAAGAGCGGCCGGCCGAAGATTACGCCGGAGCAACTGAAGCAAGCGACGACAGGTCAAGTATTCACGACCGCACAAGCCATGAAGCTCGGCCTCGTCGACAAGGAAGGATTTATCGAAGATGCGATCGGTCGAGCGCTGGAGCTGGCCTCGCTTAATAAGGATTCGGCCAAGGTGGTGCGGTACCACCAACCGTCAACCGCTTTCGATGTGTTAATGGGCGCTTCCGCCGCGATGCAGAAGTCCGACTTGTCGACGCTGTTCGATCTGACCACGCCTCGCGCTTACTACCTCTTTGCATTGCCTACCGAATGAACGAACTTCCTTTTGAAGGGCGAACGGCCGTTGTAACCGGCGGTGCCGACGGCATCGGCCGCGCCACGGCCGTGCGCCTCGCGCTGGGCGGTGCTCGCGTCTTCGCGGGCGATATCCAATCGCGCGAAGAGAACAATCAGCGGTTTGCGAAGCTCGGCATCACGGCGCTGGTCTGCGACGTGCGCAGCGATGCCGACGTCCGCAAGCTGATCGAAACGGCGGTCGCGGCGAACGATCGACTCGACATCCTCGTCAACAACGCCGGCATCGGCCTTGTGAAACAGATTCCTGACGTTACGGAAGAGGAGTGGGACCGCTGCCTCGACACGAATTTCAAGGCCGCGTTTCTCACGGCAAAATACGCCATTGGGCCGATGCGCGCATGCGGCGGCGGCAGCATTATTAACGTGTCGAGTAATGCCGGTCTGCTGCCCCGTGCACACGATCCGGTTTATTCGACCAGCAAAGGGGCGCTGATTGCCCTGACGCGCAGCTTGGCCCTGTGTCATGCTCGCGACAAGATCCGCGTGAACTCCGTGTGCCCGGGGCCTGTGGGCGATACCGGCATGATGAATGCCGATCTAAAGAAGGCCATTGATCCCGCGGCGCTCGCTGATCAGATGATCGACGCGAGCCCGTTGGCCAAGGCGTATCGTCGCATGATCACGCCGGACGAGGTTGCCGAGGCGATCTGCTATTTGGCGAGCGATGCGGCGGTGATGGTCACCGGCACGAGCGTAGCCATCGACGGCGGCAAATCGCTCGGCGTGCCGCCGAAATAGCGAGAATGATTAGCGGTGGTCGGCGGCCGCAAGACGACGCAAAACATTCGTCGTTTCCGTCGCTTCGCGAAACGAGGCGGATTCCGTGAGGGCCGCGCCTCGGGCCAACTCGTCGAGCAACGACCCGAGCAGCTCGCGCTCGAAGATCGCCGTAAGTTGCTCGGCGCGGCGTCGAGCGTGTTCGGCCTGTAGGCGACGAAAAAGTTGCCCCGCCGCATGCTTTAGCCCCGAGCCCGCCGCTCCGACCGCCGCTTCGCCGCCTCCGGTGACGACAACCGCCGTCGCGATCTCTCCAGCGGTCTGGCCCGCGACATGCACAAGCGTCTGTCCGAGCACGTCGCCGGCCGGTAGGAAGATGCCGGTCAGCGCCAGCGACACCGTGACGGCCGGTCGGGCGAATGCCGCGGCCGTGTCGAGCGAACGTAGCGTCGAGGCGGCGCGAGGATATTCGCGTTGCAGCTTTTCCAGTTCGACCTCGATGTGACCACGGAACTGCTCGTCGACCGGCGGCAGTTTTTCGTAGGCCGCTTCGATGCGTCGAAGCGTTTCCGCGCGAGCTCTGCCGCCCAGTAACGCTTTCAAACGAGGGCGCAAAATCTCGTTGCCGACTTCCGCCAACCGATCGAGTTCGTCGAGCAGTCGTGAGACTCCCTCGATGATGACCGCTCGTTCGCGGCGGCGGAACTCCTCTAAGGGGTCGGACGACCCGTCGGCTCCATTCCACAAGCGACTAAGCGGCTTCATAACCGCCTGCCCTACCGAGCGATAGACGCCGTGAATCTGCTTCGACCAAACGCCGCGCCGCTCATCCCACCAACGCTGAATCTCGGCAACGAGGACGCTTGCCGGCAGGCCCGGCCAAGCCGTGGTGACGCGATGCGCATCGACGATCGCCTGCCGCGCTTCGCCGAAACGCCGCGCCGCCTCTCGGATATCGCTAAAGTACGATTCTACTCCGTCGTCGCCTTCGACGACCTGCCGTAACGCGCCGCGCAAAGAGCGCGTCTTGAGTTCATCGTAACGAAGCTCCGAAAGTTCGCTGCGCAGGTCGACGGGCGACTCGACGAAATGTCGACCGTCGACGCCGATCGAATAGAACTTAAGCCCCCGCGACACCGCGCCGGCACGATCGTACGGCACGACGCACGCAAACACCGGATGCGCGCCGGTTTCCCGGCAGAATACGTCGAGCCACTGCGGCCAAACGTCGCGATCGAGCGCGAGGTCGACCTGATTGAACACTAGAACAATCGCCTTGTCGGCCGCCGCCGCGTGCCGAAAGAATTTCTTCACTGCCGCGTCATTGTATTTTTGCTGCGTGACGACGGCCAACAACACGTCGGACGCTTGCCGCACGATGTCGGCCCGATGCCAATTTACCTGGGCGTCGGAATCCACGTCGGGCGTATCGAGCAGCAACAGTTTCGGCGGCAGCGCGGCGCACGTTCGCCAGAATAAGCAATGTTCCTCGGCGGCGCCCAGCGCGTCGTCGGCTTGACCCCAAGCTCGGAGCACAAAGCCTGGAAAGAGCGAGCGCAGCAACAACTCTTCGGCCGCGCCGGGGGGCGCAAGACAGACAGGGTGTTTGGTACCGGCGGCCAAGGGGCTCACGGCGCTCGCGTTGTCGCCGGCCAACTGATTGAAGACCGCAGATTTGCCGATATTCGTACCGCCGACGACCGCCACAATCAACGGAACGTCGCCGCGCGTTTGCGGGGCAAGCTTGTGTGTGAGCAACTGCCGCCATTCGGCGTCTGCGGCAGGCGGCGCACCGATCGATGCCGCGGCAGGTTCGAGGGCCGCCAATGCTTCATGCAAGCGGCAAAGGAGACCGGCGAGAGTCGAAAAATCGGCGGTCATCGTGCGGTCGCGTCCTGCCGGCAACGGATGAGAATCGGCACTTAGGCGAACGCCTTACGGACTGCGGCGCGCGTCTTTTCCAAACCGGTCTTCGCAACCAGTTCCGGGTCTTGCTGCCAATAGTCGCGATTAAATAGTTCAAGCGAGAGGTAGCCGTTGAAACCCGAGGCGTGCAAGTCGCGGAAGATTTGTGTAAGCGGGGCAACGCCGTCGCCGGGGTACACGCGATGCGCGTCCGTCTGTTCGACGCGCGCCGGTTCGGCCGGATAGTCGTTCACGTGGAATACGTGAATCGCCGAACCGCTCAGGAGCTTCAGTCCGGTGAAATCGCTCCCTCCTTTGAAGATGTGATACACGTCGGGCAGTAGGCACGCTTTCGGGTGACCGCTTTCTACGGCGACGAACACCGCTTCTCCCAAGCGACCGAGCGTTTGCGAATGCCCCCAGACCTCCACTTCCGGTACCACGCCCATCTCGTCGCCGAGTTCCAGAAGCTTGCGATATCGCTCGGCGATGACGAACAGATCCATTCCCGTGATCTTCTGCGCACCCACGGGCGGTGCGGCTAAGCGCTTGCCGCCGATCTCCGCCAAGACCGCCATATCGCGCTTGGCTTCTTCCAAACCTTTCGCGCGGGCCGCGTCGTCGTCGACGATCCATGCCGCAAAGCCGATGGCGCTTTCGATCGTTAGTCCGAGGTCGCGAATGCGCTTGCCGAGATCTTTGAGCGAACCGCCCGCCTGCACATACTCCGCCAACTGCCGCATCCACGGCTCGACGGCGTGATAGCCGACGCGCGACGCAATCTCCAACTCCGCGACGATGCCGAGCTTTTTCTCGCGGATGGTGCTGGTGTTGAGACAGTATCCAAACGGCTCGTCGGCCGGTCGCACGGAATCCGGAACGGCAGCCGTGCTGGTCGACGTTCCGACAACGGCGGCCAATGCGGCCCCCCCCAGAATTCCGGCGGAGTGCATGAGAAGATCACGTCGAGGCAAGGCCGGCATAATGAACCTGATGGGTCGAACGACGAAATGTGCAACGATGAAAATCGGCGACCAAGGGTCGTGGTCGCACGTGCCGCACATTATCGTCTGCCGACGCCGCGAAAACCAGCCGCCCGACCACCTCGAATTACGGTTCTAAAGCCGCGAAAATGCCCACTCGTGCCCAGTCGGCGAACCAGGTCCGCAACGTTTCGGAATCGACCGGTTCAGCGGCGGCTATCGTCTCTATTTGCGAACTCGTTTGCCGTTCGCAAACGATACGCAACGCGTCGCTCAACGACTGCCCGGTTGCGATGGCCGTCAGCAGCTCGTACTGCATCTCGGTGAGCGAGAGCCTGCGAACGATGTAGTCACGTCGCGTCAGAGCGACGAACGTACGACAAATTTCCGGCGTCGGCGCCGATTCGGCAGAAGTACGCATGGCGGTGAAGAAGTCGTTCACGTTCGTGTGAAACGACAACAGCCGGACAGTAGGCAACAGCGCGAGATTTAACGCACCTCGCTGCTCAGGGGCTACGCGATCCAACTGCTGCACGGTGAGAAACCCGAGCGTTTCACCTCCCGATGCATCGAACACATCGTTGGCGGCTCGTTCCAACCGGGCCAAGTCGACCACGAGTTCGGAGAACGGATCGACGCCGGAATCAGCCGCGATTGTCGACCGCAGATACTCCGGGAACGTCTCGCTAAGCCGGCCGAGCGTATAGCTCGTTGAAGGATGGGCAATGAGATAGCCGACGGCCAACCCATCAAAGGCCTCTTCGCCGACCGTGGCGCGAAGGACGGGAAACTCCTCGCGTAAACATTCGAGCAATCGAGCCCAATACGCCTGGGCATAGACCGCGACGCGTTCCTCCGCAGATTGTCGCGACGACCGGCAAACGATCTCGTCAACAGTCGTCGCCGGAATCGCGTCAACAGCCGGAGCGGATTGGGCACCCGCAGTGATGCCTCCGGGATGCGTCGTGGCGGCTTGGAACCAACGCTGTAAGGCGTCGAGCGACGGCGAAGACAAAGCGTTCTTAGGTACCGACTCAGGCATCTCTATAGCACCTCGGCCGTGAGATGGTGCAACGGATGCGGAACCATCGCCTCATCGTCACCAAAGTCGGCATGAGGCGCTGAGTTCGGTGAAGGCGCGACCGGCACGCGGGGCGGCAATCCCGTCGTCAGCACTTCGCGGGCCTTGAGCACCTCGGCGTGTACGACCGAGAATTCCGGGATGCGAGCATCCCATTCCAAGAGCGTGGCGGCACCGCCGGTGAGACGGTGGGCCTCGCGATAGAGTTCCCACACAGGGTCGATCACCGGCCCGTCATGCGTATCCACCAAATGCCTCACCGCTCGTGTATGCCCGGCCAAGTGGAACTGCACTACCGCTTGGTGCGGGATGCGGCGAATATACTCCAGCGCATCAAAATCGTGGTTCACACTCGACACGTATACATTGTTGACGTCGAGCAGAAGCTTGCAGCCCGACTCATCGACGAGTCGCGACAAGAACTCCCATTCGCTCATCGTCGACGACTGAAACGTCACGTAGCTGCTTGGGTTCTCCAACGTCAGCGGCCGCTCTAAAAAGTCTTGTACCGTGCGAATGCGCTCGGCCGTACGGCGCAGCGACTCTTCGTTGAACGGCAAGGGGAGCAAGTCATGAGTATTGCGACCGGCGACGCCCGTCCAACAGACGTGGTCCGACACCCATCGGGCCCGTGTCGCGCACGCAAGATTGCGAACCTTCGCCAAGTAATCCAAGTCGAGCGGGTCGGTGCCGCCGATTGAGAGCGACACGCCGTGCATGACAATCGGATAGCGCTCGGCAAGTTGCTCGAGCACGTAACGCGGACGACCGCCGGAATCGATGAAGTTTTCCGAGATAATCTCGAACCAATCGACTGCCGGCCAATGCTCCTGCAGATAGCCGAAGTGCGCTGCTCGCAGTCCGACGCCAAGTCCTAGATTTTCGAACATAGGAAAACCTCGGACTAGACACTCGCCGTCGACTCGAACAACCGGCGCGGCACCGCCCTTAGCTTGCCTTCGCCGGCGCCGGGCCGACGGTCTTGCCGGCCTTCTTCATCCGCTCTTCAAAATGCTTTCGGGCCGTTTCCCAAGCCCCCTCATGCATCGGCACCGAGCAGCCGCCTTGACCTTTGCAGTCGTTGGCGCCGGCCTTGGCACCGCAACCGCCGAGATTCTTGCAATCGTTCTGCGTCGCACAGGAGTGGGCCTTTACGTTGGCGCACATCCCCTGCCCGGCACATGCGTTTGAGCCGCCGGTTCCGAGCCCCTTGCACTCGTTCAAGCCGCGGCAAGCATGCTTTTCGCCTGCCGAGGCCGTTTCGCCTTTTGCAGCCGCCGAGCCACCCGCAGCCGATGCTCCCGCAGAACCCCCTTTGCCGGCCTCGCCGGTGCAGCCAAGGCTCGCGCCCACTACCAAGCCGCCGAATGCGCCGGCGAGCAATTCGTTGAATTTGCGACGATTCACTTCAGGTGCGTTCACGAAGGCTTCCTTTTAACAACCGGGGCGTGTGGGGAGCGGCCGCAACTACGGCGAGCGCTTATTGTAGTCGAACCAGCAGCGGTGGCGAGCCGGCTCCCTGGACGTCATTCATACTTAGGAATCGCGGGCATCGGCACTTCGCGCAACAAGCGTTTGACGACGTCTTCCGTCGATGTCCCTTCCGCTTGGGCCTGGAAGTTTGTCGCGATGCGATGCCGCAGGACGGGCACCGCCACTTTCTGGATATCTTCGATAGAGACGGAAAAACGCGCGTCCATCGCCGCCAAGGCCTTACCGCCGTGAATCAGGAACTGCCCAGCCCGAGGCCCGGCCCCCCAATCGACCAGCTCGCGCACGAACGCCGGCGCCGATTCATCTTTCGGGCGCGTGGCGCGCACCAGCGTCGCGGCGTACTTGATCACATACTCGCTCACGGCGACGGAACTCACCAACTTCTGCAGATGCAAGATCGCTCGACCGGAAAGCACTTTCCGCACCTCGGGCCGTTCGCCCCGCGTCGTCGCGGCCAGAATCTTCTCTTCTTCGTCGCGCGTCGGGTAGTTCACCTTGATATTGAACATGAACCGATCCAGCTGGGCTTCCGGAAGGGGGTAGGTTCCTTCCTGCTCGATCGGGTTCTGCGTCGCGATCGTAAAGAACGGATCCGGGAGCACATAAGTCGTCTGCCCAACGGAAACTTCTCGCTCCTGCATGGCCTGCAGCAATGCCGCTTGCGTCTTCGGGGGCGTGCGGTTGATTTCGTCAGCCAGCAGAATATTGGTAAAGATCGGGCCTTCCATAAACCGGAAGTCGCGATGCCCCTTGTCGTCTTCTTCCAGCACGTTCGTCCCGGTGATGTCCGAGGGCATCAAGTCGGGTGTAAACTGAATGCGCTTAAAATTCACGTCGAGAATCTTCGCCAGCGTGGCGACCATCAGGGTCTTCGCAAGCCCCGGCACCCCCTCGAGCAAGCAGTGGCCCCGTGTGAAGATGGCCGCAAAGAGTTGCTCGACCACTTCATTCTGGCCGATGATGACCTTCTGCAACTCGTCCTGCATCTGCTTACGGGTCTGAGCGAACTCTTGCAGTACGTCGCGCAGGCTGCGGGGTTGCGTAGTCATGTACGAGCGGCAAGGGGGAGAGTTGCGTAAGCTTCGACGAATAGACCTAGGGCGCGGCCCAAGCCGCCAAGCCTTCATCTTATCGGCAGCGCTAGGTTGCGGGCAATCGCCCGGGGTGTGGGGCGTTGTGACTTTAGGGATCACGCCCTACGATAGTCAGAGTCCACCGAAAACGGATCTGGAGGTTTGGCGAATATGCGCTTGGTCGCGGCAGCCGTCGGCGCGGCATTGTGGCTCGGCCTCGTATTGCCAAGCTCCGCACAAGCCGAAGTCACGGCCGAGCAAGTGCGCCGTTCCATCGACGACGCTGTCGGGTTCCTCGAGCGTCAACAGAAGCCCGACGGTTCTTGGGAAGATTACCTCAACTATCCCGGCGGCACGACGGCCCTCTGTACGTTATCGCTCCTTACGGCGGGCGTCGAAGTTGGGGACCCGGTCATTCAAAAGGCCTTGGCTTACCTGCGCACGCTCGACCCAAAGCTCAACTATGTAGTTTCTCTACAAACGATGGTTCTCGCGGCGGCCGAGCCGCAAAAAGACCTAGCGCTTATCGTCCGTAACGTGAAACTGCTGGAAAGCCGGCAACATCGCGACGATCGGAGCGGCGGCAGCTGGGCCTACGAGAATCCGTCGCGGATCGCCGACAACTCCAACGCTCAGTTCGTGCTCCTCGCATTACACGAGGCGGAGCGGGCGGGAGTGACGACCAGCGAAGCGACGTGGCGACTGGCGCGCGACTACTGGGAACGTTCGCAAAACGCCGATGGTTCGTGGGGCTATTTCACCGGCCAGCCCGGCAGCGGCAGCATGACCTGCGCCGGCATTTCGGCGTTGCTCATGGCGCGCGAAAAGCTGGCCGAGGGGGACGCCAAGGTTTCCGGCGAAACGGTGGAGTGTTGCGTCGAACATACGACCGACAATGCCATTGCCCGAGCCATGGGCTGGCTCGGCCGAAATTTCAGCGTCTATCAGAATCCCGGCGACGCCGGCCACATTCTTTACTACCTCTACGGCCTCGAGCGTGTCGGGCGACTTACGAACAGTCGACTGATCGGCAACCACGATTGGTATCGCGAAGGGGCGGAAGCCCTCGTGCGCCGCCAAGCGCAACTCGGCGGCGGCGCCTGGATCGGGGCCGGTTCGGGCGAGCAGACGCCGATTGTCGGCACCTGCTTCGCACTCTTGTTTCTCGCGAAGGGGCGGCGACCGGTCTTGGCCGCCAAGCTCGAGTTTGACCCGCAACCGTCGTGGGACAATCACCGCCACGATCTCGCCAATCTGACGCGCTATTGCGAAAAGAAGTGGCAGCGCGAACTCACGTGGCAAGTAATGCGGTCGAAGCTTGCGACGGTCGACGATTTGAACCAAGCGCCGGTGCTCTACATTTCCGGCAGCAAAGCTCCCGCCTGGAGTGATGCGGAGCTCAAGATTCTTAGGCAGTATCTCGATCTCGGGGGCTTCATCTTTGCCGAAAATTGTTGCGGCGGAAACGAATTTGACGCCGGGTTCCGCGCCATGCTCGCGCGGATGTTTCCCGATCGCGATGAGCGAGGCACGTTGCTCTATCAACTTCGTCCACTGCCGCTGGAGCATTCCGTTTGGAATGCCGAGGAACCGGTTGATCCGAAGCACATGCGACCGCTGGAAGGGCTCGACGTCGGCTGCCGCACGAGCGTGATCTACTGTCCGCAAAACCTCGGTTGCTATTGGGAACTCGATCGTTTGGGTCGCAAGCAGCGCTACCCGGAAGCGGTGGAAGCGGAAATTCGTGCCGTCCGTTCGATCGGTATCAACGTTCTGGCCTACGCCACGAATCGTGAAGTGAAGTACAAGCTCGAGATTCCGCATATTCTCGCGGACAGCGGCAAGCCGGACGCCGTCGAACGGGCCAAGCTCTATATTGCGGAACTCAAGCACGGCGGCGGCTCGAACATCGCCCCGACGGCGCTCGTGAACTTGCTCAAGCAACTGTCGCTCGACACCGGCCTGCGTGTAAGTACGGAGAAGCGCGAGTTGTCGCCGTTGCAAGACGAGGTCTTTGACCATCACCTGGTATTCATGCACGGGCGATCCAGCTTCAGCTTCTCGGATGCGGAACGGAAGCAATTGCGACTATTCGTCGAACGCGGCGGCCTGATCTTTGCCGACGCCATTTGCAGCAGCGAGGAGTTTGCGGCGTCGTTCCGCCGTGAAATGGGACAGATCTTCAGCGACGCGCCGCTACGTCCTATTCCCGCGAGCAGCGAAATGTTCGGCGAGAAATTCGGCGGCTTCGCACTCGGACAAGTAACGCTCCGTGATCCGCGCCGCGGCAACGGCGCCGGGCCGCTACGATTCGACGTCATTCGCACTTCGCCGGAACTTGAAGGCGTGCAGCTCGGCAACCGCTACGGCGTCATCTTCTCCAAGTATGATTTGAGCTGCGCGCTCGAACGCCACAACTCGCTGGAATGCGCCGGATATAATCGAGACGACGCCGCACGAATCGGCATCAATGTGATTCTGTTTTCGCTACGAGGAAACTTGTGACCGCACAACTGCTGGATGGAAAATCGCTCGCGCGCACGATTCAAGGGGAGATCGCCGTCGAGGTCGCGGAATTCATCGAAAACAATACGACCGTTCCCTGCCTCGCGACCGTGCTAGTCGGAGCCGATCCGGCCAGCGAAGTGTACGTCCGCAACAAGCGACAAGCGTGCGAGCGGGTCGGCATGGAAAGTCGACATCACGAGTTGTCGCCCGAAACCACGGAAGCGGAGCTTCTTGAGTTGGTTCGAAAGCTCAATCGCGACGCCGGAGTGCACGGCATTCTCGTGCAGCTGCCCCTGCCGAAACAAATAACCGAAACACGGATTCTGAACGCCGTGAATCCGGCGAAAGACGTCGATTGTTTTCACCCGGAGAACGTCGGCTTGCTGGTGCAAGGACGGCCGCGTTTCCTTCCTTGCACTCCGCACGGCGTTCAGCAACTCTTGTTGCGCAACGGCATTGATACGGCCGGCAAGCATGTGGTTGTCGTCGGCCGAAGCGACATCGTCGGCAAGCCGCTGGCGAATATGCTCGTGCAAAAAGGGGCCGGCGCCGATGCGACGGTGACCGTTTGCCATAGCCGCACGCGCGACCTTGCCGCCGTCACGCGGACGGCCGACATCCTCGTGGCCGCCATCGGTCGACCGCGCTTCATCACCGCCGATATGGTTCGACCTGGGGCCGTCGTCGTCGACGTCGGGATTAACCGCACGGCGCAAGGGCTCTGCGGCGACGTAGATTTCGCCGCCGTAGCCGAGGTCGCGAGCCACATCACGCCGGTCCCGGGCGGCGTCGGCCCCCTGACGATCACGATGTTGCTCAAGAACACGCTCACCGCCTGCCGCGAGCAAGCGACGACATAACGTCCTACTTTGCCGAGGCTTCGGCGTCACCGAGAGCGGCGAAAAGCGCAAGCACGAGTTCGCCGCGCGTTTGCGGTCGCGTCGTCAGTTTCACGTTTGCTTTCGCCGTCGCGCCTTGCACCTCGACATCTGTGACGGGCCGCTTCGGAGAAAAATCCGGTACGCCGTCGTCGGTGCGATAGATTCCGCGAACGGCCGTCACATTTGCGGCAACGAACCAAGGGTCGCGAGGTGTCACGTCTTGATAAGGCCAAAGTATGACGCCCGGCGGCGAACGCTTTGTAACGACGTCCATCGGTTTAAGCAGCGCGAGCTGCACCTGTTGAACGAGCTCGGGATCTTGTGCTAGCTCGCGCGGTTTGAATTTCCCCGCTCGAGCCTGGAACGCCAACGTCCCCGCCGCCTGACCGGCGAGCATCCCATGGCCGTGTAGACGCACGGCAGATTGCACGATACTCGATACGCCCAGGCTTTTGCCCGCGACGATCAGGCCGTCGATCTCGCGCGGAATCAGCGAACCCAGCGGCATCATCGATCGATCGGTGTCGGTGCTCCAATTGCGGTGCTTGGTATGAACCAGCGTCCAAGTTTTCTTAGGGTCGTCGTTGAGGAAAATACGCCGTGTCGGATGGAAGTCGATGTTGAACTGAAAGCCGAATACGCCGTCGGTCGCCATCTTGGCCGCCCAACATTGCACGCCGTCGGTGTCGCGCACGTTCTGCTCGCGCAACATCGTGAGACACTCGGTCCGCAGCGCTTCGCGCAAGTACGGCTTGAGCGGCAATCGATCGGGCGTGCCAAATTCATCCGTGAGCTCCAGGTCGCGAAATGTCACGATCGGCTTCCCGCCGGCGGCGGCCAAGTCGCGCTCGGCGACCGTCGTCTGCAGATGGTGCAGCAGCCCGAGCGCATGGAGCTTCGCATCCTCGAACACAATGCGCCGAAGTCGCGGCGACATCTCCGCCAAGTTCATTTGCGACGCCCCCGATTCGGCCTCCTCTAAAGCATCGACCACGTGTTGCGGATATCGGTCTGTCGGGTAGTCCTGCAGCGGCCAATTGACCAGTACCCGTTCGGATCCGGCCGGTAACGAGAGATGCCGCCGATCGACGAGTCGACGATGATGATAAACCGTCGGCGATTCGCTGTACGGCCCCTTCGGCAAGTTCGTATCGCGCCATGCCGCGGCAAACGGCTTCATCGCCGCGGCCGGCCAGCCGAGCCCCTGAAATTCGGCACGTGTCGCGATAGTGGCGGCGAAGTAACGACGCTCGTCGTAATGCTTCGGCTTCGGCACAATCATCGGCTTGGCACTTTCGCGCAACACCAAGTTGTAAGTGATGGGGTTAATCTCGTTCCGGCCGACCTCGGCGAAGCTTTCCGGCGCGCTCGGCTCGTCGAAGCGCTGTTTCAAGTCGGGTCCACAATAGAACTTTGCGCCGGACAACCGCACTACGTCCCCCCAGTCGCTCGCGTCGATCGTCATTCCCGCACGTACTAGGAGCTTGCTTGCCGTCTCACCCCCTCCAACTTCGACGAACTCCACGCATGCGACGGCACGTCGTTCCAATACGACTTGCGTCGGCTCCATCCGTTCAACGATTTCCAAAGGTCCGCCATTCTTGCGGAGATACGGTTCGACCAACTTGCGGAAAAGCAACTCGGTATCGCGAGGCTCGCAGGTCGTCCAGGCACAGAAGCAATTGCCGGGGCGCGGCGTGCCGTACTTCCGCTGCATGTCATCCTCAATCATTTGCATGATTTCGAGGAATAAGCCGCTCCGGGGAAAGGGTGCGCGACCATCGCGATACTTAGTCCACTCGTCGACGGCGCCGAGTCCCTCGGCTGTGAACTGTCCGCCGAGCCAATGGCAATCGTTTACCAACACGATGCGAGGCACGCCCAATCGCGCGGCTTGTACGGCCGCCGCAACGCCCGACTCGCCGCCGCCAACCACCAATAGATCGCACTCGCGCGTGACTACTTCCGCTCCATCAGCCGAATTCGACGCGATGACAAGCGCCATCAGCGATACCACAATCATTCGCATGGTGTGCCTCACTCAGGCTAGCAGCGTAAAAACTTCGACCAAATCCAATCGCTTAAAAGCAATCCCTCGCGCGTCAAACGTAACCGATCATCGACGTTTTCCAGCAAACCGGAAGCGACGAGCTTCGGCAGTTCTGCGCCCCCCAGGACGTCGACATCGTAGCCGAATTCCGCGACGAAAGCCTGCCGGTCAACCCCGTCTTGCACCCGTCGCAGCCCGAGCACCAGTGCTTCTCGGGCCATGTCCTCGGGTTCGAGCGACTCGGATTCGTCCATCGGCGATTGACCTGCGTTGAGTCGAGCCAGCCAGGTCGTGGTGCTGCGATGATTCGACGACCGCACGCCGTCGAGATATCGCGCCGCCCCCGGCCCTGCACCGTAGTACTCACGAGCCGCCCAATACGTCTCGTTATGACGACAACGAAAACCGGGGAGCGCGAAGTTCGACGTTTCGTAATGCTCATAGCCCGCAGCCTTGAGGCGATCGATCGCCGCCATATACATGGCTCGCTCCGCTTCTTCCTCTTGTGAGCGTAGTTCGCCTTTCATCCGACGCGACCAAAACGAAGTGCCGCGTTCGAAGGTCAGCCCGTAGAGAGAAACGTGGCTTGGCCGCAACGAGACGGCTTCGTCCAGATCGCGGCTCCAGGCCTCGAGCGATTCGCCGGGAGCACCAAAGATTAGATCGAGCGAGGTATTCCAACGCGAGCGCGCCGCCACGGCATGCAACACGGACCGAACGTCTGCGCCGCAGTGGTCGCGCTCCAGCAACTGCAGTTTGTCGGCTTGAAACGACTGCACACCGAGGCTAAGCCGCGTAACGGCCGACGATTCGAATTCATCGAGCCGCTCATTCGTCAGGTCAAGCGGATTTGCCTCTACCGTAAACTCGCCTCCGACGGCGAGTGGAAACCAATGCTCGACCATGCGCAGGAGCCGTCGCAGCGAAGCCGGCGGCAAATGCGACGGCGTGCCGCCGCCGAGGAAAATCGTTTCCACGTCGCGCGGCGTTTCAAGGAGCGACAGTTCACGTTCGAGCGCATCCAGATAGCCGGCGATGAGGTCGTCGCGGCCGGCGATCAGCGTGAAGTTGCAATAGCCGCACCGATGTCGGCAGAACGGTACGTGTACGTAGGCGGCCGTCGGTTGCTGCGGGCGACGGGATGGCAGCGTAGCTCCGGTCATCGCGGGTTCACAGCCACAAATGCAGGCGACCGCCGAGCATGTCGGGCACGGCACGTTCGACGATATGTCGCGCTTGCTTGACGCTGTAACGCGTGCTCAAGTGCCCGGCGATGATCAGCTCGTTCTTGAAGAGTTCGCGCCGAGCAAGAAAATCGTCCAAGTGCATGTGGCCGAACTTGTGAATTTTCTCTTTGCGATGGCCGGGGGCCACGAACGTGATTTCGGTAATCAGAATCTGCGCTTCGAAAGCGGCCGGGCAGTTGTCTAAGCCCGCCGGAGCGCTATCGCCGACGTAAGCCACGATCGGCAAACGCCGCTCTTCGGTGACGTCGACGCCGCTTTGCCGCAGGTCGCGAATCTGGTCGCCGGAAAGGCCCGTGTACTCTTGCTTGAGCTTCTTGCGGCGTTCCCACACGACGTAACCGACACTCGGCACCGTGTGCTTGGTTTCCCAAACTGTGACGACTTGCTCGCGAGAGAGTTCAATTTCATCTCCCGGCTTTACGCCGATCAGTTCGCAGGGCATGCGGCCTCGATCGAGGCGCGTAAAGAGCTTGAGTATCTTGTCGACGGTGTCGACCGCATGCTCCGGAAGATAAATCCGCGGCGGCTCCATTTTCATCATACGACGCCGCGCGACGTACGCCGGCAACGACGCGATGTGATCGAGATGCGTATGCGAGACAAACCAATTCTCGGTCCCCATGAATTCCCATGGGTGGGCGCCGAGGTCGAAACCAAGCCGTAGTTCCGGAATCCGCCAATACGTTTGTACGGCGGCACGCGACCAGCCTTCGATGGTCAACGACTTAAACGAGAGCGATTTGACGGGCAGATTCTGAATCATCCACCCATCTTAACGGGCTGATGCCCGGTCACAACCCATGCCGCTCACGGCGAAAGTTCCGCTCCTGCGGAGAAGCGACGGTCGATCGGAATTGACCCTTCATCGCTCGGTCCCTACGATTCCCTCGGCCGAATACTGCGCACGAAACGATGCGCTGAGCCCGCGCCGTTTGGCGCGAAGGAGTGCATTGGCGATGGTATCGACTTGGCTACGGCGACTCTTGTTCGTGTTCGCGTTGGGGGCATTCGCCGTCGGAGTCGGCGTCTACTCGCTCTACAAGGCGGCACAGCAGGTGCCGGACTTCTACTCTGAAGCTGTGGAGATTCCTCCTGCCGTCGCCGAACAGGCGAGCGACCAGTTCTCCGATCAAGCATTCGCGTTGGCGAACGACGTCGAAAAGCTAGGATCCTGGAGCGCGCTTTTCACCGACGAACAGATCAATGGCTGGCTTGCCACGGACCTTGTGGAAAAGCATCCGCTGTTGCTACCGCCGAACTTTGCTCACCCGCGAGTGAAGTTGCTCGAGGATCATGCGCAATTGGGCGTTCGCTACACGGTCAGCGGCGTCGAAACGGTCGCTTGGATGAATGTAGATGCGCGCATGACCGATACCCATGAGATCGCCCTGCGCTTTCGGGAAATCCGCGCCGGAGCCGTGCCGTTGCCGCTGGCGACCATTTTGGACTCGATCACTGCGGTAGCGAAAGAGTTGGAGCTACCGCTGCACTGGACCTCGATGGACTCTGATCCGACCGCGGTCGTCGGCCTGCCGCAATCGTTTAAGAGCGGATTGCACTTCGAACTCACAAAGCTGAAGATCGCCGAGGGAAAGCTGTTCGTTTCCGGTCAAACGTCCCAAGCCGCGCCGGAAGTTGCGACGCAAGTGACGCAGTAACCTGTCAGTCGGAAGAGTCGGCAGAGTACACGAATCGCCACGCATCAGCTGCGGACAAGAGCTTTACGTCGCCGCGCAATCGGTCTCCCGCTACGCGAATCGCAAGCGATGGTTGTGAAATCTCCGTTTCATTTAGAGGCTCGTAAATTCCGGCATCCCAGCGGACAACGCACCCCCGGTCGCCGGAGACGGGCCCTTCATATTCTAAATACGCCAAGCGATGATCGACCAACGCTTCCGCAATTTGCGGTTCCGACGTATCCGGCCGTTGCAGCAGAGCCCAGGTTCGCAGCACTTCGCCACTTTCCAGCATGAAGTCCCAATGCGAAGGGCGCTCCGAATCGAGCGGCAACTCGTGGCGCAATACGACGTAGCGCGGCATGACGACTAGCCTTCCCGTTGGAAGACGATGTGTTTACGCCAGTGTGCGTTGTCGAGTTCGGGAAAGTCGAGGCGCAGGTGCGTACCGCGCGATTCTTGACGGCGCAAAGCCGCATCGACCATGAGCCTGGCGATCGTGAGCATGTTCTGGAGTTCCCAACCGGCCGAAGTCGTCAGCTGCCGATTGAGCACATAGCCGCACCAGCGACCAATGGTTTCCTCCGCGTCGCTCAAACCCGCCAGTTCGCGACGAACGCCGACGCTGTGCCACATCAAACTCTTCAGCGAATTGCGAATATCAACAATGTCCAACAAATCGGCCGCCTGTTCTTGCGGGGCATTTTCGATCAGGGGGACGCGGAAATCATCGTCAATTTGCAATGCGGCCGCGGAAGCTCCTTCGCCCGCATGAGCGCCGAACACCAATCCTTCCAGGAGGCTGTTCGACGCCAATCGATTGGCTCCGTGCAGTCCGCTGGAAGTTACTTCGCCGGCGGCCCAGAGGCCGGGCAGCGTCGTCCGACCGTGGTCGTCGACCGTAACGCCTCCCATCATGTAGTGCGCACCAGGACGAACCGGAATGCGATCGCGCGTGATATCGATCCCAAACTCCGCACAACAGGCCGCGATGCCGGGAAATCGCTTTCGGACGCGTTCGGCGTCGAGATGCGAAAGATCGAGATATACATTCGGGTGCCGCGTCTTTTCCATCTGCAACACGATCGACTGGCTTACGACGTCGCGAGGAGCCAATTCGCCCCGTTCGTCGTACTCGAACATAAAGCGTTTACCGGCGCGATCGACCAGGTACGCGCCTTCACCGCGCATGGCTTCGGTGATCAAGTTCCGGCTCGAACCGGCGATGTAGAGTACCGTCGGATGGAACTGCATGAACTCCATGTCGCGCAACTCGGCGCCGGCGCGATACGCCATGGCGTGGCCGTCGCCGGTCGCAACGTCAGGGTTCGTCGTTTCTCGATAGAGTTGTCCGGCCCCGCCCGTACAGAGAATGGTCTGCTTCGCCCATACCAGCGTCTTGCCGTGCTTGAGATTCCAAACGAGTGCGCCTCGGACGACTCCTTCGTGCGTGAGCAAGTCGAGCGTAAACGTGTCGCTCCAATTGTCGACATTGCGGAGTCCCGCGGTCTTCTCGATCACGGCCCGCATTACTTCGCGGCCGGTGGCATCACCCAAGGCATGCACGATCCGATCGTGGCTGTGCCCTCCTTCGCGGCCTAGCGCGAGCGAGCCCGATTCAAGATCGAAGCGTGCTCCCCAACCGATGAGCTCTTGAATCCGCCGCGGCGCTTCGCGCACGACCAGTTCGACGATCGCCTCGTCGCAAAGATCGCCGCCGGCCCTTATGGTATCGGCCACATGATTGGCGAAGTTGTCTTCGGGATCCATTACGCCGGCGATGCCGCCCTGCGCATACTGACTATTCGACTGCTGCAGGGCAAGCTTCGTAATGACGAGCGTCTGCAGTTTCGGATCTATCGCCAAAGCCGCGCGAAGGCCGGCTAATCCTCCGCCGATGATCAAAACATCGGTGAAGTGATGCGGAACTCGCTTCGGATGAAACGGTACAAGATAGCGACGACCGAAGGCGCGCATGGCGGGGCCGATCGAAAACAAAGTAAGGAAACGACACTCGCAGACCGTTTCATTATTTCATGCGGCGTGGCCGACGGCGACTGTGGACTTTACAGCACGTTGCCGTGTCGAAACGAAGCAGGTCGTAAAAACGACGCAGCCCGCCGCGCCACTATCGTGAAGGTTCGAGCCTTCAGGACGGTCGCGCCGCGGGCCGTGGAGCAAGCAAGGGCCGTGCACAGCCGCTCGCTTGCCGCGGATGTCTGGAATGGGCTAGTTCTTCGGCAGAGCCTTAGCGCAACGCTTGCAGCGCTTCAATTGCCGACGATATGCCGAGCCGCACTTCGGGCAACGCAAATTTTGCCGCGAACGGGTCAGTTTGGTCTTTGGGCGAGTTCCCATCGCTCCCTCCTCACACACTTGGCCGAATAGGTAAGCACATCATCCTAGACGCTTCGCCAATTCATGCAAGGGGAGCAACGGCCGGATTCCCCGCTGATTTTGCGCCGCGGCAAACTTCTCCCAAGCGCCGAATTCAGCCCCCCAAACGCGACCAGCCCATGAATTCACAGAGTTGCATAAGCCATGGGAGCGTCCAAGGATTCCAAGTCGGAAAAGTGACTGTGACGACCGAGATTGCCAGCATCGCGTAACACAATCCGATTCGTGTACGACTCGATGCACAAGCATCCGCTGCCCGCAACAGTCCCGCGAGCCACAGCGGCATGAACCAGAATACCCAACGGAAACCGGAAGCCATGCCGCCGTAGTTGCGATCGATCTGCGGGCGCGACAAATAAAACGCCAAGCAAACAAGCGATGCCAGCGCGATAACCGCGGCAATTCCGCGCAGCGGTTCCGTGCGATCGCGGCAGAGCATCCACAGGCCCGCGACCGTGAGTATCCAGATCGGCGTGAGCGAAAAGATACCGTGATGGCCGATGAGTACGTGGAAGACGTACGTCGCTCGTGACGGTTCGCCTCGATCAATGGCACTGCGGCGATCGACGTGCGACCAATAACTATCAATCACGCGACCATTCTTTTCGTAGCGGTAGATGTACCAGTTGTTCGCCGGGTCGCGATGCGCGTAGGCGGGAACCAGCGTGCCGTGGGCAGCGTAGTTGGTTCCCCAAGCGGCGGCCAAGACAAGGGCCGCAGCAGGCACTCCGGCGAGCAACGTCTGTCGCGGAAACTTCCACAACAGGCCTGCTCCGGCAAGCGCGGCGATCGACAGGGCCGGTAACTCATTCGCGGCCAAGAACGCGGCAAAGAACCCCGCCTGCACAAACCGACGCGGGCGCAAGTCCCCTTCAACGACGATTCGCACCACCGCATCGAGCAGCACCATCGCCGACGCCGCGGCGATGAGGTGATTGTTCAGTGAAACGGCGAAGGTAGTTTGCAACGTGCCGAATATCGCGCACGCCATGGTGAATACCCGACCGAAATCGGTCCGGCCATACCGTTCCACATAACGGGCCAACAGCAGCCAGAGAACGACGATCGTCGGAACGTTAATCGTGAGCAGCATGAAGCGGCCGACGCCGAACGGATGTTCTCCGAGCGAGTAGCCCAGGCCGTGATAGATCAACCAATACTCGGCGGCGATCAGCGTCGAAAGAAGCGGCGGCTTCGAAGAATAGAAGTGCCCTTGGCCCGGCTCGGGCGCGGCCCGTCCTTCGTCATCGTGCTTGACGACGTCGATCGAGTCCCAATTTGGCTCCTTGATAATCTCGTCGATCTCGTAGGTGCCGTGCTCCACGAGCGAACGGATCGTGATCCAACGACTGCGGTCGTTGGCGCTGAGAAACGGCAGCTTCTTTTGCCAATCGGGGCGGCCGATGCCGAAGAGGTACCCTTCCAAACGAGTAGAGTCGACCGCATCGACGGCCAAGATACGGCCGGAAATACCGGCGGCTCCAACGACGATCAGGAGCCCGTAAAGAATGCGGCGCAGCGCGGCGGAAGAATCGGAGTTGCTGGGCATACGACTGTCGGCGCTGCGAAAAGATGCACGAGTTCGACGGAAGCCGCGCCGATTGTAGCCGAATTCCGCCCGCGACCGAACTCAGTTTTCCGTCGGACGAGGTTCTTCGGTTCGTTCGGCCACGCTGAAGGTATCGAGATCGCGTCCGAGATGCGAAGTGATCAACTCGGCTAAGAAGCCAATCGACATGAACTGCCCGCCGATCAAGAGCGCGGCGATGGAATAGAGCAGGGCGGGACGCTGGTGGAGCTTGGGATCATGTCCGTGAAGTTCGGCGTTGATCCAATACCCTCCCAGGTAAACCATACCGAGACCGCCAAGCAAAAAGCTGATCAGCCCGAGCGTGCCGAGCAGATGCTGAGGGCGATGGCCGAAACCGGTGAGAAACGTCACCGTCAGCAAGTCGAGGAAGCCTTTGAAAAATCGGCGGAAGCCGTACTTCGATGAGCCGAATTGTCGAGCGCGATGCTTGATGGCGATCTCGCCGACGCGAAACCCTCGGGCATGCGCCAATACCGGGATGAACCGATGCAGCTCGCCGTAGATCCGCACCTCAAAGACAACGGCACGCCGATAGAACTTCATTCCGCAGTTGTGATCGTGCAGCTTGACGCCCGTCAGGTAACCGACCAAATGGTTGAACACACGGGACGGCCAAACCTTGTGCCAGGGATCGTGGCGAATTTGTTTCCAGCCGCTTACGACGTCGAGACGCTTCTCACGGAGCTCGGCGAGGAAACGGGGGATCTCGCGAGGATCGTCCTGAAGGTCGGCATCCAAGGTAATAATGAAGTCGCCGTTCGAAGCCTCGAAGCCGGCGCGCAGGGCGGCGGCTTTTCCAAAGTTGCGGCGGAAGCGAATCCCGCGCACGCGCGGGTCAGCTTCCGAGAGTCGGCGGATCAGATCCCAAGAGCCGTCGGTCGAACCGTCGTCGATGAAGAGAACTTCAAAATCATACGCCTGTTCCGTCGCCACTGCGGTCAGCTCGGCATAGAGCTGCTGCAGGCTTTCGACTTCGTTGTACGTCGGGATGACCGCGGAAATCTTCAAGGCAGTGTTTCTTAGAGAGTTCGACACTCGACGCTAGGCTTCGGCATCGGCCGCATCGTACAAATCGGCATTGGCCCCCGGCAGCGTGCCTTCAACTTTGGGGCTGCCGACCCATTTGTACAGGATAATCGAAACGAGAAGCTCGGCCACCAACCAAATCAAGCGGACGAGAATCGCCGTGACCATCGCCGCGGCTTCGTCATACGTCCAAGTAAGCACGGTAAAGAGGATTCCATCGCGTACGCCGAACCCGCCGGGAATGAAGGACAAAAAGCCGATGACGACGGCAAGGGATGCGGCGGCCGTAGCGATGGTCCACTCATCGCCGATACCGACCGGGCTCGTAAATCCGCCCGCGCGCACCGTTGCGACGATGCTCGCTCCTAGCATGGCCCAACCGACGAACAATAAGCCCCAGCCGACGACGAAAGTGCGAAAGCCGATTCCCGTGAGGGCATGCGATGCGCCGGCCTCGTCGGACTTGCCGATTCTTAGCCGACGTATAATTTGCTCGAACACCGGAGGAAGAATCGGCAGGCCGGTGACGACGAGCATTGCCATCGATCCGAGGAGCCAGTTGCGCTGGTCGGAAAACTTGACGAGAATAAGGAGCGTCGACAATGCGGCACCTGCGGCCATCATGGAAAGCGTTTCGTAAAAGACGCTGACGGCCGCAGCGCCTGCCGAAGCTCCCTGACGCACAAGCATGCTCGTTCGCATCACGACGACCATCGCCTTGCCCGGTACATATTTGCCGAGATGACCGATGTAGAACGCTCGCAAGACGGGGCCCAGCGGCAATCGCTGCCCTAGCCCGGCAAGAATTCTGCGCCAGAAAAGGCCGAACGGGAGTTGCCCCAGCGAATAGATCAAGGCGGCCGCAGCCAGCCAGCCCCAATCCATTTGGTCGAGGCTCCACTCCCCGGCATCGATGCGCAGTTGAAGTTTTCGCCAACCCTCGCGCGCCGCTCCTTGCACGAACCAAACAACGACTAAGAACATCACCGGCCGAGCGACGAGCTTTACGCGCTTCATCAGATCGGCGGGCAATTTGGGCATGGAATAGTCGGCGAAAACGGCGAAGTGGTAAACCGGTGATTCTCGCGTGACGACCGATTTCCGACAAGCCGCGCCGCGGAAAAGCCGACGGCTCGCTAGAATCGTCGTCGCGTCCTGTTCCATGGGTTACGGCAGATTTCTCAGGTGACGAATGGCTCCGGCACTGCAGGGGGAAACGACAAAGTTGGCGAGATCGATATCGTTAGGCGTCTTGCTGGCCCTGGTCGTCGTCATCGGCATACTCTCCTTCGAGGTAATGGCCACGTTTATTTTGCCGCTATTCCTAGCGGTGATGCTCGCGGTCTTGTTTCAACCGATTCAGGTCGCGCTTACGCGGAAGCTGAGAAATCGCTCGCAACTCGCCGCCGGGCTCACTACGCTCCTCGTGCTCCTTTCGGTATTGCTTCCGTCGATTCTGATCGGCGTGCTCGCCGTTTCGGAAACGGCGACGATCGTCGAATCTCTCGACCGTGAAGAGCTGGTTCGCAAGTTTGGAACATTGCGAAATCGGCTTTCGCTCGGGCCGCCGCCCGCCCCCGTGATGACGGCCATCGAACGAATCCGAGCCAATGTCGGCCAATTAGAAGACCGGCCCTTTGTAGAACCGGATGCCTTGGCGAAGCTGAGGCCTATCGAGGAACTACAGAGCCAGATCGAAACGGATAGTCGCGTCATCGAAGAGAAATTGCACTTGGGGAATGTTCCCGCGGGCGCCGACTTTACCGCGCCCCCGGCCCAGCTCTCAGCCGCTTGGAATAGTTGGCTCACGGCATTTCGAGCTCCTAAGCCGCCGCAGCCCGACGCCAATCATGCCGCTTGGCAAAACGCTCGTTCGCAACTCGAGCAATTTCAAACGGAGCTACTCGGCGGTCCGCTCGTAGCGCCGATCAAGCGGTTTGTACGGCTCGACAATGAACAACTCGACGGAATTTTGGCCAAGGCGCGATCTGCCGCCGCTCCGCTGGCAATCGACACCACTCAATTCGTCGGCGGGTTACTCTGGCAGCTCACCGTGGGTTTTGTAATCGTACTGCTCGGCGTCTACTACTTTCTCGCCGACGGCGCATCGATGTTGAAATCGCTGGTCGAACTTACCCCTCTCGATCCCAAGCACACCGAAACGCTACTGGCCGATTTCGGCAACCTTACGCGCGCCATCGTCCTTTCCATGGTGCTCGCGGCACTCGCGCAAGGTCTGCTTGCGGGCGCCGGATATCTTTTTGTCGGCCTCGGATCGGTTTTCTTGCTAACGATCATGACCATTCTATTCGCCATGGTGCCGCTTGTCGGAGCAACGCTCGTTTGGGGTGGTGCGTGCCTCTGGCTGTTTTTCATCGAGCAACGCACTGGGGCGGCGATCGGACTTGCCGTCTACTGCGCTGTGGTCGTTTCGTTGGCCGACAACTTGATCAAACCGCTGGTCTTGCAAGAACGATCCAATCTGCATCCGTTGCCGGCGCTCCTAAGCGTGCTTGGCGGGGCACAAGCACTCGGCCCCATCGGTGTGTTCGTCGGCCCGATGGTGCTGGCGCTGCTTCACACCTTGCTGGTGATGCTGCGTGGTGAAATGAAAAGCTGGGAACAAAAGCGAACCTAGTCGCGTACTGCAGGGGGCCTATCTTGCCCTTCGCAAACGCTAACCCGCCCGTCGCCGCTCCGACTCTCCGATTTCACAAAAGCCGCGTAAGTACCGCTTCTTAACCCCTTATTTCGAGCTTGTGGCAAAACGCGAAACGGGGCTAAGATACGCCCCCGTCGAAGTTTGGCTACACTGCGTGATGCGCGATTTCGCACCCAAAGCGGAAGTAGCGCGCTCGCCCTTCTCGTCGGCTGACGTCGTCCCTTCGGACTTATACGTTCGCGCTATCTGCAATTGCGGTCGGAGTTGCTCTTATGAATGCTTGGGTACTCATGTTGCTGCCGACGGCGTTGGGAGTGGATTTCGGCTGGGAGCGTCAGCCGGACAACTCCATTGAGTATATCGTGCAGATCGAGCCGGAAGCGGTCGACGAGATGAAGACCGGCACGGAGCTTATCAGCAGCCTGCCGCCGCAACTCCGCAACATTCGCAACTACCGGATCCGCGTCGGTCGCGAACGGCTCCCAAACCAGAACATTCTCCCGCCGGAAGCCGCGTCGAATACGTCGGGCACAATCAATCCGGCTCCCGCCACAACGGCTTGGGGAAACGGAACACAACCCAACAACTATCAGCCGACAGGCACGACGCAGTCGACGTATCCGCCGAACACAACAACCAATAACACGGGCTACGCGAACAACAATAGCGGCTTCGTAAACTCCTCGCTTCCCGGGCGCTCCGGCACGAATCAGTTTCCGAATCCGGCTCCCAGCGGAACGGGTCCGCAATACTACGCGGGCACGAATCCGACGAACAGCGGCGTGTCGACCAGCGGATTCCCCATGCAAAATGGTACGTCGACGCCCTATGTGCCGACCAACACGGGCAACTATGTGCCCAACGTCTATGCGCCGCCGGCCGGTTACGGTAACCCGCCCACGACGAATACCGGCTACACGAACAACAACGGGCAACAGCCGAACTACGGTGCTCCGCCCTACAATAGTCCGCAATACGGCGCACCGAACTACACGCCGACCGGCTACAACCCCAACGGTTACGTACAGCCCGGCTACGGCCCCAACGGCTATCCGCTGAACGGCGCTCCGCAATACATGGCCGCGAATCCAAACGGCGCAAATCCGAACCTGCCGACCGATCCGAATTACTACGGCCAAGGTCCTCGTCTCGGTGATCCGCAGTCGTACGGCATGCAGACCGCCAAGCCGAGCATCGAGATGCCGGCTCCCACCGGCACGCCCGGTTACGGCACGCAGTACGCCGGACAAAACCCCAACGGCTTCCCCCCGAACACCCAACCGTTTGCCAACAACAGCCAACCGCAGCAGGGCCCGCTCCAGCAGGGCCAGAACGATCCGCGATTTGCCAACACGGCGGACCCGCGTGCGGCCACCGACCCCAATCTGCACAGCGCTTCCACGACGGCCAAGATCGGCAACGTTCCGAACACCGATTCCCAATCGCAGTGGGCTTCGTTGACTTTCTCGCTCGTAGCGTTATTCGCGTCACTGGGGGCGAACTTTTACCTTGGCTGGACGACCTACCATCTCCGCGAGCGGTATCGGATGATCCTCTCCGACCGCACAACATACTAGCGCAGCATGCCTGACTCCAAACGTCAGCTCGTCCACCCTCGCGATCAAATCCTCGATGTCATCGAGCGGATCTACCGATTTCGTATGACCACGACCTCCGGCGGCAACGTTTCCCTTCGCGATGCGGAAGGAAATATTTGGATCACGCCGGCTCGCGTGGATAAGGGAAGCCTGCGACGCGAAGATATGATCTGCGTTCGCGCCGACGGCTCCGTCGAAGGGCCGCATCGGCCGTCGAGCGAGTTTCCCTTCCACCGCGCCATCTACGATGCCCGGCCTGAGTTACAGGCCATCGTCCACGCACACCCCGTGGCGCTCGTCGCTTTCAGCGTCTGCCGGCGCATCCCCGATACCCGACTTTTCCCGCAGGCCCGCAACGTTTGCGGGGAAGTCGGCTTCGCTCCGTACGCCTTGCCCGGTAGCAAGCAACTCGGCGACAACATCGCCTCCACATTCCGCGCCGGGCACGATTGCGTCGTCTTGGAAAACCACGGCGTGGTCGTCGGCGGCGCAAACCTCGCCGAGGCCTTTGCCCGCTTCGAAACGCTGGAGTTCAGCGCCAAGACAATCGTCAAAGCGTCGATGCTCGGTGAAATCCGCTACCTCGACGTCGAACAAACCAAGCTCCCGCTGACGCGTATCCCCGCGCTCCCCGAATTTGCCGCCGAGCCGGCGACCGTACCCGAGCAGGAGCTGCGCCGACAGCTCGTCGACTTCATCCGTCGCGGCTACCAGCAACGACTCTTTATCAGCACCGAAGGAAGCTTCTCGGCGCGTGTCGACGGCGACCAACTGCTCGTAACCCCGGCCCGCTTCGATCGCCGCACGGTCACGCTCGACGACTTCGTGCTCGTGAACGCCGGTCGTCGCGAAACGGGCAAGTCCCCCAGCCGTGCCACGCGGCTCCACCGTGCGATCTATCGCAGGCATCCCGAGTTTCGGGCCGTCGTGAGTGCCTGCCCCGTGAACGCCACCGCCTTCAGCGCGACCTCGGCTCCACTCGATAGCCGAACCATCCCCGAAAGCTACATCTTCCTCAAAGACGTCCTCCGCATTCCCTACGGCGAACAGTTCGGCGACGGCCTCGAAATCGCCGAGCGACTCTCGCCCGAGAACCCTGTGGCAATCCTGGAGAACGACGGCGTACTCGTTTGCGGCACGAGCGTTCTCGATGCGTTCGACCGGCTCGAAGTCCTCGAGACGACGGCCGAAGCCATCATCAATAGTCGGCCGCTCGGCGACGTCGTCCCCATGTCCGCCGCAGTCATCGAAGAGCTCACGGCCGCCTTTCTACGCAAGTCATCCTGATATGCGTCAGCTCGCGACTTCGCGGTAACTGCCAAATCGGCATCCGCGTTCTCTCCGAGTGCTCTCTTTAATTGGAGCACTCGCACTCCCTGCCATTTCGGCAATGCCGGGGCTTGAGCCACATCGTTCAAAAAATCCGTAAGTAACTAAAATAAAACAACTTACGATCGACTGACCGCATTCGGCACGCATCCTGCATTACACCCCTTCCGTTCGCGGCAAATCGGCATCTGCCCGATCTGCCGCCTGTCAACGGTTCGAAATTCGTCTCGCCGCGTCGAGTTCCATTCGCCGGCGGGTTGTTTCAGTTCGGGTGTCTTTTCAGGAGGCTCGTTCTCATGTCGTACGTCATTCGCGATTGGTTTCGTCCCCAGCAGGTCGGTCAGGTTCGTCGCGAGTTCGATCGCGTCGTCGATGAGTTCTTCGGTCCCGCGCAAGCGGCTTGGCAGCGCTTCGGCGTCGCCGGTTTTCCCAGCCTGAACATTTGGGAAGAGTCCGACGTCCTCTACGCCGAAGCCGAGCTCCCCGGCGTCAAGCAGGAAGATCTCGACCTCACCGTCGTCGGTAATCAGCTCACGCTCAAGGGCCGCCGCGCTCCGGCCGCGCCCGAGACCGGCACGTACCATCGCCGCGAGCGCGCCGTCGGCGAGTTCTCGCGCACGGTCGTGCTCCCGTACGAAGTCGACGCCGATAAGGTCGAAGCCTCGCTCGTCGACGGCGTACTGAATCTCACGTTGCCGAAGTCTGCGGCCGCCAAGCCGCGCAAGATCAACGTGAACCAGTCCGTCAGTGTGAACCCAGCCGTGAACGAAGCCGAGCAGCAATCGTAGTACTCGTAGTTGAGAAGCGCCGCACGCGCATCATGTCGCGTGCGGCGCCTAGGGAACAGCCGTGGCGGAGCGCGGCCTGCTTGATGCAGGATGCGCAGCGAAACCGGAAACTCCGTTGAACGCAATACTGTCGCTGGCCGGCCTCGCTCGGCCCCGGCTCTCCCTAATTCGAATTTGTCCTCGCGTACGCGACCTAACTCATCAACACTCCGTTTCGAGGAATTCTCCTATGCTCTGCGAACAACAAACCACTCAACAGACCACTCCACACACTTCGCAACAAGCTTGCCGCCCGGCGCAACCGACTCCCGCGGCGCAGCCCACCCAAGCCCCTCGTCATTTCGTGCCGCAAGTCGATGTGGTCGAACTTCCGCAAGAGTTCGTCCTCACGGCCGATCTCCCCGGCGCCGCCGCCGGCGCCATCGACGTCGATTACGTCGACGGCGAACTTCGCCTCCACGCGCCGGTCGCGCCGCGCAAGGCGGAAGCCGGCCGCTACCTGCTCGAGGAATACGCCGTCGGCAGCTACCGCCGCGTGTTCCAACTCGGCAAGTCGATCGACGCCTCGCGCATCTCGGCAAACTACCACGCGGGCGTCCTCACGCTCCACCTCCCGAAGGTTGAAGCCCTGCAACCGCGCCGCGTCACCGTCCGCACGGCGTAGCTTGGGTCGCAGGAAAGTTTTACGGGTGCCTGGGGCAGAACAACGTGCTGCCCCAGCCGTTCGACTTCTCTCATAGATAACCTAAAGCGGCCCGACCGCCCCACGGTCGGGCCGTTTTCATGCGCCTCCGGTTCGAAGCGGGCCGGCTCGATACCGCGATCTCCTCCGCAATCAATATAAAACCGGTTTGGTCCCCTCGCCCCGCGCTCGACTTCGCATCCGTCACGTCACGACGCGATGCGGGGAGAGGGCTAGGGTGAGGGGCGAGGGCGAATGAAGAAAGGCGAATGCTGAATGCTGAACAAACTTTGAATCGGCGTCGGCTTGTTCAGCATTCCGCAGTCAGCAGTCAGCATTTCCTGCCCCTCTCCCCGAATGCATCTCGGCGTCAATCGTCGCGGTGTTCGTCGGGGCGAGGGAACCAAACAGATTCCTGTCGGGGACGTCGTGGCAAGTTCTGTTCTCGGCTGCCGTGAAAGCGGATGAAGCGTTCGATCCCGTGGGCGTAGGTTTGCTCGGTTCGCTAAGAAAAATGCCTCACACGGATGGCGTGGCGCACTTGATCGAGGAGTTTCATGCCTGGCTCTTGGTCTGCCTTGTGCGCTCAAAAAGCGCGCTCGTCGGACGAAGCGGCGTTTCCTCCCGCGACAATCAATTCTAAGTTGTTCTTTCCGCCGACGGCAGTTGACTTCCGTTTCGGCGAACGATCACCGCGTACCAGCCCAGGCCGTCGTACTCCTGATATCCAATTGTCCGGGCGAACGCGATCAACTCGCCATTTGCCTCGTAGGTTCCTTTGAAATCGCCGTTGCACTTCAGCGGGAACTTCTCAAGAAGGTTCGCGCCGTCGGATGCCGCGATGATTCGATGTTGTTGGTCGAGCAACATCACGCGACAGACGGGCCACTCGGCGGCGGTGAGATTTGGTTCGTCACAAACGATGACACGGGCTTGCTCCTCCCAGTGGAAGTAGACGCCGAGCGCGCCGATCGGCTTGCCGTCAACGCGACCGCTTTCGCGAACCGCGGTAGCGTAGACCGCAACCAAACGCTGATGTTCGGCGTCGTGACGAACTTCGTCGGCGACGTACTCGTCACCGCTTGCGGTGCTCAGTGCCTTTCTAACCCAGTTGCAGGCCGAGAGATCGCTTCCCTTAAGCCTGGGATAGGCATCCGGCCGAGAGCAGGCCACGACTCGGCCCTTGAGATCAACCAAAACCAAATTCAGATACACGGAATAAAAGCGATTGATCAGGGCGAGTCGCTGCTGTGCGGTCTGAAAATCATCTTCCTTGCCGGTTTCGAGACAGCGGACTGCCGCCGAATCTGTTGCCCACCAACGGACGTCCGCGGTTCGCTCGTAAAGATTGCGAACGATAAGTTGTACGAGCGACTGAGCCATTTCCGACAACCGTTGTCGATCATTACCGTCGAACTGCTGCTGAAGTTGCGTGGTTTGCGATCGAATTTCTTCGAGGATTGTCGTGCGAAGCTGATTGGAGATTTCGCTTGAGGACTGAGCCAACTGCTTGACTTCATGCGCCACGACGCTGAAGCCGCGTCCCGAGTCGCCGGCCCGAGCCGCTTCAATGGTGGCATTTAGTGCCAGGAGGCGCGTTTGCGAAGCGATCCGCTCGTTGCTCGTGGCAAAAGCCTGGACTCGGCACAGAATGCTGTTGACGATCGGTTCAATAGAAGTTGATCCCACGGCCAGCTCTCCCTGAATTACACATGAAATATTCGATGGGAGCATCTATCGGGCCGCCAAACCATTTTCAAGATGCCGAACTAGTATTGCACGAAATGCCGGCTATGAGATTTGCTTTTTGCTACGCCGTCATAATCCCTTGAATCACTACTATCGAATCTACGGTGTTGGATCTCTGGGGTTGAAAGAGATAAGGTGTCAGAGATAAGGTGTCATGTCAGAGATAAGGTGTCAGGAACCTTTTTTGTAGGCGGCGATGTGCGTCGGCCCGACGGGCCCAGTTTCCATAGCCCGGCCCGGCGGGCCGGGACTGCCAGACGAACGAAGCAGTTCGTTGCACACATTGCGGAATCGGTCTGCTTAGCGCGCATGCGTGCACCAATCCGCAAATCGCAACATCAAGCAAATTCTTGACTTCCAACTACCGTGGCAAATATGCTCCGGAGATAGACGGGCGAATTCTGTCCAATAACTAGTTCGCCTAAGAAAAAATGAACGACTCTTTTCAGTTCTCGGGAGACCCAGCAAAAGACTGGCCTGAATTATGCAACATCTGGCGGCAGTCTGACCAAGTGCTTTCTGGTGAGGTCGGCGCGACTTGGAGAACGCCAATTCAGCATCAACTTTGCCTCGAGTTCGCGGAACACTATCCGGATGCAAAGCCACTCTTAATCGATCAGTTGTCCAATCCAGATCCCCGACTTGCTGCGTACGCGTTTAAGATCCTCATCAGGCTAGACGTGGACCCTAAGGACGTTCCTCGAGAAGTAGTCCGGCGGGAGGAACAGATCGGAATTCACATTCATAGTCGGATTCGCGCAACTACGATCGGTGAATTCGTTCGCGACTTCTTTGGCGATTACGACTTTGAATCATTGCAGGCTCTGTATCGGAAGACGCAGGAGTGGCAGGAAGGGCCGCTAGCGGAGTATGACCGCGCCGTGAAAAACGAAGGCGAACAAGACGCTCCACCTCACCGAAGCGGCGATTAGAATTGTCCCGAGTTCAACATCATCACCCGCCGCCTCGGCAGGTGATCTTCAACGTTAGGCGAACAACGCGAGCTTTCTCCACGCAATCAACATGAAACACTTCATAGCCGCTTTCATCACACTGAGCATCTCCACACTGAGCATCTCCACGTTTGCGGCCGAGCCAACGCCTCTGATCAGATCCGCGGGAGAGCACATCCTTGCCGATGGGCTCCGCCTAGTTATCGAAGATCGCGGAGATGCTCCCATTCGCTGGACCGTCGCTCGCAAATATCCCGACCAAACCTCCTCCGAAACCGGCCATAGTCCGCTCGCGGCTTCCGGTCAGCCGTTCGTATTTTGCTGGGAATTGTCTACGAAGCGCCTCTGGGTCGCCTCGCAAGAAGTAGTCGGTTACGTAAACTTTGTCCGACTACCGTCGGAAACTCCCAAGGACTTTTCCGATCATGGCAACTTGATTTACGGCAACAGTCCTGTTCCCGCTAATATTGTGGCGGAAATGCCCGCAAATTTTCGTACTGCGGCATCCCAATGGATTCGCGTCGCAACGAACTCCCCGTGAATCCGACGTCGCCTAATCGCGGGGTGGCACGGACAACTCGTTGTCCGTGCGCCGCAGGCGCAGGAGGTTTTTTCGGATGCTCACATAAGATGGGACCGCTGCGGCAAGCATCTTCTCGCTTCGCGACCCGGACAACGAAGTGTCCGGGCCACCCTGCGGATGCCTAACCTGTCACGCGCGAATTGCAGCCCCCTGAGCAACTCCCTTAAATGATGACTGTCAGATTTATGAAAGCCGTTTTTGCAATGCTGTTCGCATTCTTGACGACAGTCTCCAGCGTCGTCAGTACGGAGGCGCCCGCTGCTGCCCTCGACGAAAAGATGGACCAAGCCTGGCAAGTCGCTTGGGATCGCTTTTTCCAAAAGGACGTCCAGACGTTCATGGACTACTTAAGTAGTTACGAAAAGGGGAAGGAGTTGACGCACCTGCCCACGGCCGAAGAAGTCGGCCGACAGTATCCCAATCCTTGCGGCTACAGCACTGGCATGGAGGACGGCATGATCCTCGGCGGCGCCATGCTGAGCCTGATGTGTGATCGCTTTGCCGTAACGGGTGAGGAGAGTTTGCGCGACGGCGCCGCCCAGGTCTTCGGCGGCATGCGTCGCTGCGCTACGGTGCATGGAGTGTCGGGATTCATCGCTAGAAACGTCTGCCCGGAAGACCGAAAAAGTATCTACATCAGCTCGTCCCGCGATCAATACACTCATTTCGTTCACGGACTTTGGAAATACTATCACAGCCCCCTCGCGACCCCGACGACGAAGACGGAGATTCGCACCATTCTCGCCGCCGTGGCCGACCGCATGATCGCGTTGGTCACTCCCGAAAACGACTATGACTTTTGTCGGGCCGACGGGCAGCGATGTCCGTTGGGCATCTGTCGCATGTGGAACGTGCAAGCTCACGAGGCCGCACGCCTGCCGATGATCTATGCCGCCGCGTGGGACATGACCGGTGATGATCGCTACCGGCAGCAATGGCGCAGGTATGTCGCCGAAGCCGTGGCGCAATCGGCGTCGCCGGTCGAGACCAAGCCGGCGTATGCCCTGTTGCAGATGCAATGCTCCTTAGAACTGCTTTACGCGCTCGAGCCTGACAAGGACCTGAAAAATACAATTTCCGCGACGATGAATCACGTGAGCTCTCTCGCCGAACGGCGATTGACATCCACCTTGAAAGGGATCGCTAAAAAGAGCCCGGAGGAAATGCGCATGCTGGGACCGGACTGGCGTCAGGTGAAAGATTGGAAAGACCAGAAGGGCTATTTGAATCCGCAATGGGGGCCGTATCGCGAGATTTGGCATCTCACTCGCGAAGCTGGAGAGTCCGCGCTCGTTCCGCTGATGGTGGATACGCCTTCGATGACAGCGGAACAAAAGCAGCGGCTGCGAGAGGTGATTCTGCAATCCGACTATTTACACAACTCGAGCTGCGGCATCCTCTACCACCTCGCCGCGTATTGGAAAGCGCGCCGGTGCAACATGCTTTAGAGCTCCTGCATCAAATGAAGCGAAGTAAAGGTGTCAGATGTAAAGACGGTCAAAGGTGTCAGGAACCTTTTTGCCAAGAATTAAAGGTTCCTGACACCTTTATTGACTCCAACGTCGATCCGTTCGGTGGACTTAGCGAATCTTGTATGAGAGCAGCGAGAACAACCCAAGCAACGGCAACTGTGGTGTTGGTCGGCTTTGTATGCATGTTCGACGCGTGCAGCCGTGCGCAACCCCAAAATGCGAACTTGGTAAATCAGTTTGAGAAGGAGATCAACCGAAATAAGGAACTCGTGTTTATCGACAGCTCACAGCTGGGAGCTTCCCTGGACGGAGCCATTTTGAGCTTGCATTTCTTCGCGGATGCTAAGGTTCATCTTTATACTTGGGGCAATGGATTTTCGAACTATCCCGGGACCTACGCGTTCACCGAAAACAACGGAATCGAGCTCTCGTTTGCCGATCAAAGGTGGCCTCGTTTACGCATCTTGAACGAGGGAAACTTATTGACTCTCGGGCGGGAGGATGGCCTCAAATCACTGGAAAAAAGCTTTGTCCACACGGATGAAAAAGGGATGCGCAGACCAGTGGACGATGAAGACCTTTATCCGGAGGCCCGACCATTGATTTTCCCGCTCACGCAAAGAATCGCCACCACCAAACAAGACGCTGCGAAGTAAGCCGGTATCAATAAAGAATCAACTTATCCAACAGGCCCACGGGCAGTTTGGCTCGATAGCTTCGAATGCGTTAGTATGATTCGCAGCACCGCTCGACTTCGGGCAGGCAACTGACCAAACACGTTAGCCGCGACCTCTTTCCACCGGACAATTTGCGAACCAACCCGACGGATGCGTCCGCCATTCCAAGCGCTCACCAATTGCGAGAATCTGTCATGTCGAATTTGTTCCCTGCGTGCGCAAGTTTTGGGCCGCTGTTTGTTGCGATGGGATGCACGTTTCCGAATCGTGGCGGGTTTGCCTATGGAATGCTCATCAGCGTTCCAGGCGCCTTCATGACGACGGCGGCACTGATGATGATCTTTCGCGAATGCGTCTCGATCAACAAGCGGCTATCGGAAGCAGCAGGGGCTACGGAAACTTCGGGTGGGCAAGATGCGTGATCATGCGCATTGTTTTGCCCGCAACTAGGGTGCGAAGCCGCGGGGTGGCCGCGGCAAGCATCTTGTCGCTTCGCGACCCGGACAACGAGTTGTCCGGGGCACCTGACGTAAGTCCTGGCGCGCCCAGAGACACACCCACGCTAAGCGGTTCTCCACTAAACAGGGTGATCACTCAGTGTCGAACCGGGCGAATAACCGAAGGAAAGTCAAACTCGGTTGTGGAAGTTCGTCGGCCGAAAGCGGTTGCCGCAATTTACTATGGGTACTGTTCGATATTCGATACCGACGGACCAATCGCCCCGGCGCGACGTGTCCTCTCTCTCCCCTATTTGCGTCGCGCCGGGCGCGTCTTCGTTTCCGCCCTGCGACACAGCTTCGCGGGCCGATTTCCGAATGGTGCCCGTTCAATGCGATAACGGACGTCGAGTACGATCGTCACTTAACCGTCGTCGAAGGCGACGAGATCATTCGGCGCGTTACCGACTTTCGCACGAACGCTGTTTGCCGCGAGGGAACGGAGTAGCTCACGCGTCGTGCCTGGTTTGGATTTGAAAGCCCCGGATTGCTGGCGTTTTCAAGTTTGAGTTCCCGGACGCCCTCTGCAAAACAACCTGCACACCCGCGCGCCGGACGTACGAAGCGGGTTTGTTGCGGAGATTGCGGAATCGGTCTGCCAAGTGAGCGGAAGTGCACTCCATTTAAGAATCGTAAGGCCCAGCAATTTCTTGACGTCCGACTACCGTGGCAAATATGCTCCGGAGCGATACGGACGAATTCGGTCCAGTTTCTAGTTCGGCGGCGCGCCGCTGAACTTCATGTCGAGATAAGTCAGTCGATTAAGCGGCGGCGTGTCGAGGATCCGCAGTATGAATCTTGAGCCGTCGCACATTGCGCTAAGCATCGCCAATCATATTCCAGCGATGCTCGCCTACTGGGACGCGCAGCAAAAGTGCGTGTTTTCCAACGATGCCTACAGGCAATGGTTCGGCAAAAGTCCGACAGAGATGAAGGGGATGCTGCTGAAGGATTTGCTGGGGCCGTTATACGAATTGAACCTTCCGTATATCCTGGCGGCCCTAAACGGGGAGAAGCAGGTGTTTGAACGGCGGATTCCGCTGCCGAGCGGCGAAATTCGCGAGAGCATCGCCACGTATACGCCTGATATAACGGATGGTGAAGTACGTGGATTTTCAGTTCACGTTGCGGATGTGACGTTGTTGCGCGAACGGGAAGCAGCTTTGGAACGTACCTTAAAGGAAAGGGACGCGGCGTTGTCCGAAGTGCAGACATTGCGAGGCTTGCTCCCCATCTGTGCATTCTGCAAAGCAATCCGCGATGACGATGGCGTTTGGCAGCGACTCGAGGTCTACGTCAGCAGTCGTTCAGAGGCCACGTTCACTCACAGTTTCTGCCCTGAATGTATTAAAAAGCACTATCCCAACTTCGCGCAAAAATGAACGCGACGCGTTTCGCAATCCCCTCGAAACGGTCCGCTCATTGCGAGAGTATTTATCAAGCGAAGAGCGCTGATGTTAGGAAGCTTATTTGGCATAGCGGTTCCTAATACCATGTTCTTTCCCTGTGTTCTTTCTCATTCCTTGTTCGGCGGCGGAGCGGTGATGTGAAGGCTTACTTTCAGCGACTATTCCACTATTCGGCTTGGGCCGACCAGCGATCGCTCGCGGCCTTGCGAGCGGCGCCGGCCGCCCACGCCGAGGCTTTGCCGCTGTTGGCCCACCTGCTCGCCGCGGAACATGTCTGGCTGGCGCGCCTTGAGCAACGCGCCCCCACTCACGCGGTCTGGCCGACGTTGACCCTCGACGAGTGTGACGCGCTGTCCGCCGCGAACGAGGCCGGCTATCAAGCTTTCATCGGGCGACTCGGCGACGGCCGACCGACGGGGTCGGTCTGCTACCGCACCGCTCAGGGGCAAGAGTTCATCAGCTCCGTCCTCGACATTCTCTCGCAAGTAGTCACCCACGGCCCCTACCACCGCGGGCAGATCGCGAAGATCATCGCCCGAAGCGGCGGAGCGGTAATCAACACCGACTTCATCACGTTTGCGCGGGAGACCGAACCGTTCCTTGAAACTGATTCGAGCAGCGGCCGAGGAGCGACGGATGAACGTTCGTGAACTCACACAACAGTACTTCGCCGCTCTCGAACGCGGCGTCACGGGCGAGGCCCTTGCCGCCCTGTACCATCCGGAGGTGATTCAGGAGGAGTTTCCCAACCGCCTGATGCCCAACGGGGCGAGACGAGATTTAGCCGAAATCCGCCTCGTTTCTCGAATTTCGAGACGGCCGAGTCATCGCCCAACGAAGCTACGACTGCTTCGAGCCGTGGTGAGCCGCGGACACCTTTCATTCGTAGGATCTCTCAGGGCCCTCTACCCCTCTAAGCATTCCCGGCCCGAAGGGAAGATAGGCATCGTCGAACAGCGACTCGATCGGCTTCGTGCCGCCGTGGCGCGAGGCAAGGTCCCGCACCATGTAGCGAAGGGACACAGAAGCCCGTTTCCGCAAGATTCCCCGGTCTACTATCCCCTGTCGCGGGCGTCGGCTACCATCAGCTTTCATCTAAGCGGGGAGCGGAGCAGGCATGCGGAAGGGAATCGGAGTATCGCCGGGAGTCGCCGTCGGGCAGGCCTACTGCGTCGACGAGATCTTCGTCAATCCGGAGCATACGCAGCTGGCGGAGCAGGAAGTGTTCGCCGAGTGGTGCCGGTTTGAAAAAGCCTGCGAGCGGACCTCGGCCGAACTTCGGGCCCTGCAACAAAAGGTCTCCCGCCAGGTCGGCAAAGACCAAGTGGGCGTCTTCCAATCGCAAGAAGCGATCCTTCGCGATCCGGCCTTCATCGGCAAAGTACGCGACCAAATCGTTCGCTACTTGCGTCCTTCGCCGGCTGCGCTGGAAATCGTGTTTAAAGAATACGACCAACTCCGCGCGAAGACTAAAGACGCCTACCTCAAACAACGACTGCTCGACCTGCACGACGTCGTCATTCGCCTGAGCGGCCAACTCTCGCCGCTGTTGAAAGAAGACGGCGCACCGGACGAGACGCCCCGCGTACTCGTGGCCAAAGAGTTGCTCCCTTGGCACATCGTCGCCATCGGCGGGCTCGCCCTTTCGGGCATCGTCACGCAAACCGGCGGGCGCACGAGCCACGCCGCCATCCTGGCCCGGCGGCGCGGCATTCCGGCCGTCACCGCGGCTCGCGGCGTGTGCGACCACTGCGCCAACGGCGATCTCATCGTCGTCGACGGCCGCAACGGCACCGTCATCGTCCATCCCGACCCCGAGCAAGAAAGCGCCTACCGCAAGCTGCAGCGCGAGTTCGTCGACCTCCGCGGCAAGCTCGCAGAGAATCGCGACCGCCCGGCGCGCACCGCCGACGGCGTCGAACTCACGCTGCTGGCAAATATCAACGGCGTCGAAGATGCGCAAGCCGCCGGGGCGATGGGGGCCGGCGGCGTCGGTCTGTATCGCACCGAGTATCTCTTCCTTTCGCATCCCGCCGTGCCGAGTGAAGAAGAGCAACTCGCCAACTACCGCCAAGTGATCGCCGCCGCGCCGGGGAAGCGCGTCACCATTCGCACGCTCGATCTCGGCGGCGACAAAACCATTCCCTTCCTCGGGCACGATCGCGAAGCCAACCCGTTCATGGGCTGGCGTTCCATTCGCCTTTCGTTCGAGCATCCCGAGTTTTTCTTGGAACAGATCCGGGCCGTGTTGCGCGCCGCCGCGGCGCCGGAAGGAGCCGACGCCGATATCACGCTCCTCTTCCCGATGATCACTACGCTCGAAGAAATCCGTCGCATCCGTGCCATGGTCCGCAAGGCCGGCAAGCAACTCGCCGCCGAGAAGAAGCCGTATCGCTTCGTGCCGTTCGGCCTGATGCTCGAAGTTCCCGCCGCGGCCTTCACCATCGAATCGTTGCTGCGCGAAGTCGATTTCGTTTCCATCGGCTCCAACGATCTCGTGCAGTATCTCATGGCCGCCGATCGCGATAACCCCAAGGTCAGCCATCTCTGCGAACCGCTCAGCCCGCCGGTTCTCCGCGTATTACAGCGCGTCATTCAGTCCTGCAATCGCGCCGGGAAGCCGGTGAACCTCTGCGGCGAAATGGCGGGCGACCCGCGTTCGTTCGTCCTGCTGCTCGGGATGGGCCTGCGCACCTTCAGCATGAGCCCTGCGCTGATCCCCACGATCAAAGACCTCGCGGCGCAAATCACCCTCGAACAAGCGGCCGCCGTAATGAGCGACGTGTCGAGCCAGCGTACGACGGATCAGGTCCGCAAGCTCGTCGGCCGCCGCGTGCACGAACTCGCGCCGAATCTCGAACTTCTCGAATCCAGCAACTAAGTATCTCGGAGCGCGCATGAAACGCCTGCTCGTTCTGTTCTCGCTTTGCCTGTTCGCAAGCCCCAGCTTCACGGAGGCCCAACGCTTGAAATACCCGGAATCGAAAACCGTGGATCAAGTCGACGACTACCACGGCCGCAAAATCGCCGATCCGTATCGTTGGCTCGAACAGCCTGATAGCGACGATACCAAAGCTTGGGTCACCGCGCAAAACAAAGCTACGGAACAGTATCTCGCCGAGGTTTCCGCCCGCCCGCGGATCAAGTCGCGGCTTACCGAACTTTGGAACTACGTGCGCTACGGCGTACCGCAAGTACGCGGCGGCCGCTACTTCTACAGCCGCAACGACGGCCTGCAGAACCAGGCGATTCTCTACACGGCCGACTCCCTCACCGACGAGCCGCGCGTATTGCTCGATCCGAACAAACTCTCGGCCGACGGCACCGTGGCGCTCGCCGGCTACGAACTCACCGACGACGGCAAGCTCATGGCCTACGGGCTTGCGGAAGCCGGCAGCGATTGGGAAACCTGGCGCGTGCGCGACGTCGCCACCGCGAAAGACCTCCCCGACGAAATCCGTTGGGTCAAATTCTCCGGCGCTTCATGGACTCCCGACGGTAAAGCCTTCTATTACAGCCGCTACGACGAACCGAAAACCGGCGCCGAGTTCACCGACTCGAACTATTACCAGAAGCTGTATCTCCACCAACTCGGCAAGCCGCAAGCGGATGACAAGCTCATCTATGAGCGCAAAGACGAAAAGGAATGGGGCTTCGGCGGCTACGTCACCGAAGACGGACGCTACCTCATCATTGCCGTCTGGCGCGGCACCGATCCCAACAACCAAATCTTCTATCAAGATCTGCAGCAGCCCGACGCGCCGGTCGTCGAACTCATTCAAGGCTATCACGCCGAGTATGTATTTCTCGCCAACGACGGGCCGACCTTCTACTTCAAGACCGATCTCGATGCCCCACGCTACCGCGTGATCGCCATCGACATAACGAAGCCGAAAGAACGTCGAGAAGTAATTCCCGAAGGGGCCGGCGTTTTGGAAAGCGCCGACGTTTTCGGCGACCGCATGTTCTGCGTCTACATGACCGACGCCCACAATCGGGTCAGCGAGTTCGGCCTCGACGGCAAGCTGCGTCGTGAACTCAAGCTCCCCGGCATCGGCACCGTCGGCGGCTTTTCCGGTCTCCGCAGCGCGAAGGAAACGTTCTACTCATTCACCGGCTTCACGACGCCGCCGATCATCTACCGCTACGACCTGACCACCGACGAGCAAACGATCTTTCGCCAAGCCCAGGTCGCGTTCGATCCGAACGATTATGAAACGAAGCAGATCTTTTACACGAGTCGCGACGGCACCCGGGTGCCGATGTTCGTCACCAACAAAAAGGGAATCAAGCTCGACGGCTCGAACCCGACGATCCTCTACGGCTACGGCGGCTTCAACATCTCGCTGACGCCGAGCTTCTCGGCCGGTCGGCTCGCGTGGTTGGAAATGGGCGGCGTACTCGCCATACCCAATCTCCGCGGCGGCGGTGAATATGGCCGCGAGTGGCACGAAGCCGGCATGATCGAGCGCAAACAAAACGTGTTCGACGACTTCATCGCGGCTGCCGAGCGCCTCATCGCCGACGGTTACACGCGTCCCGACCGTTTGGCGATCAGCGGCGGCAGCAACGGCGGACTTCTGGTCGGCGCCTGCCTCACGCAACGCCCCGAGCTCTTCGGCGCAGCGCTCCCCGACGTCGGCGTGCTCGACATGCTCCGCTTCCACAAGTTCACCATCGGTTGGGCCTGGGTTTCCGAATACGGCTCGGCCGACGATGCCAAGCAATTCGAAACGCTCCTCAAATACTCGCCGCTGCACAACGTGCACGCCGGCGGGAAGTATCCCGCCACGCTCGTGACGACGGCCGACCACGACGATCGCGTCGTGCCGGCCCACAGCTTTAAGTTCACCGCGGCCTTACAGAAGGCGCAAGCCGGCGAAGCCCCGACCCTCATTCGCATCGAGACCAGCGCCGGGCACGGCGCGGGCACCCCGACGACGAAGCAAATCGAGGAACTCGCCGACACTTACGCCTTTCTTGTCCGCGCCCTGAAGATGGATGTGAAATAGCGCGATGGCAGCGAATCCCAAGAGCCGGCCGTTTATGCGTCGCGAACAGATGATCATCTGGGTCGCGATGGCGCTGGCGATCTTCGCCTACCAGTACTACACGGCGAAGAACGAGCCGCCGAAGGTCGACGACCTGCCGCGCCCCTGGGCGTCGGGCACAGCCGCGTCGATCCCGAGTTCGCCGTCGTCAACGCCGTCGTCGATCCCGACGGCGAAACAGCCGGTGACCACGGTCGCCAAACCTCCGATCGTGGCCAAGCCGTCGGTTGCTGCGAAACCGCCGGTCGCTTCGACCAAGGCGGCCGCGAAGCCGAGCGTCCGTCGCAACGTCACCTTGCGCGACGAAGACGGCCAAGTAATCTACCGCGGTGAGATCGATCTCGGGCCTTCGCTCGAGCGCGTCGCGGCAGGCCGGAAGCTGCGGTTTTCGCATGACGGCACAACCTTCCAAAATCGCGAAGGTCGGCTGCCGCGTAAAGCCCCCGGCTACTACGAAGAATGGGTCGTGCCGACTCCCGGCGAAGGCGGACCCGGCCCGCAACGCTTGGTCGTCGGCGCCGACGGCGACGTCTGGTACACGCCCGACCATTACCGCAACTTCGAGCGCATCCCGTCGGGCCTTCCTGCCACTCCTGCCAGTGCGCGCTAATGTCGACGGACCCTTACTTCCAATTCGTCGACGATCCGGCCGCGTATCGCAACTCGGCGGCGCTCGTCGTGCGCGTGCCCATCGCGGCGCGCGGCAAAGAGAAATTGCTCGGCGTCTTGGCCGGCTCGCTCCGGTTTCCCAAATACTTCGGCTGGAATTGGGATGCGCTAGAAGAATGCCTGCGCGATCTCTCGTGGCTGAAAGAGGTGAATCAGGTCGTGATCGTGCACGAAGGAGTGCCGTTTTCGCCGCGCGAGTCGCAGCTACGCACATACTTGGAAATCCTGGCCGATGCGATGGCCCTACGCCGCGCAAAGCCCGACGACTTGCAGATCACCGTGGTGTTTCCGACGTCGGCACAAGCGCTCGTCGGCGGATAGCTTAGCTTGAGCCGAGCTGTGAGCGCATCTGTGCCGCAATGGCGAGCTCGTTTTCGCCGGCTTGTTGTTCCAAAGCAGCCACGACTCGTTCCCGTCGCTCGACGGAATGATTCTGATTGAGCTTGGCCTTTCCTTCCCAACGCTCGACCTCGATCCGAAAGCCGACGATCTGCTTCACGAGGCCCGCCACCATCGGCGCGGTGGAATCAAACTGCCACGGCTCGGGCATCGACCGCTCGTAGACTTCGACCATGCGGGCCACGAGCGCCGTGAGTTCCGCGGGGTCTTCGATCAGCGTCAACGTGCCGTAGGCGTGCACCGCTTCATAGTTCCACGTCGGCACAGTGTTCGGCTCGGCGTACCACGTGGGGCTGATGTAGGCATGGGCCCCTTGATAGATGACGAGCACCGACTGACCCGCCGCGTCGCGCCATTGCGGATTGGCCCGCGCCACGTGCCCGACGATCGTCCCGTGCGCCCCGGCATCTCGTTCAAGCAGCAGCGGAAGATGCGTGGCGAACGGCGCGTCGCCGTGCGTGGTCACGAGCGTCGCAAAGCTGTGCCGCTCCGCAAACGCAAACAACGTGGCCTGATCCGATACTTCAAACGCGGCTGGAATGTACATAAGAAATCACGGTAAAGCTGACCATCACATACTAGCCCCGACGCGCCAGCGAGGGGACTTAGACTTAACTACGAAATTTCATCGCAACTTCACCCAAGACCGACTCTCCCGGCCGCAGGTTCGCGACGTTACAATGCTCGCCATGCAATTGTCGCTGATGATCACCTGTTTGGGAGACGTCGTCCGCCCGGAGGTCGGCAAGGCCGTCGTTCGGCTGCTGCGCCGGCTCGGGCACGAAGTCGACTTCCCCGCGGCCCAAACCTGCTGCGGACAGCCGTTCTACAACAGCGGGTTCTCCGATCTGGCCCGAGCGCAGGCTCAGCATACCATCGCGGCGTTCGCGGGCGAGCGAACCGTGGTCGTACCGTCGGGCTCCTGTGCCGCGATGGTCAAGGTCGAGTACCCGCACCTCTTCGAAGAAGGTTCCGAGTGGCACGGTCGAGCCGTCGAACTGGCCAATCGCACGTTTGAGCTCAGCGACTTTCTGGTCAACAAGCTCGGCATCACGGATGTGGGCGCGAAGTTCGAGGGCAAGGTAACCTATCACTACGCTTGCCACTTGCGCGGCCTGGGCCTGCAAACGGAAGCGGAAAAGCTCATTCGCGGCGTGCAAGGCCTCACCTACGTGCCCGCCGCGCACGAAGACCAATGCTGCGGCTTCGGCGGGTCGTTCTCCGTGCGCTACCCGTCGATCTCGACGGCGATGGTCGCCGACAAAACCCGCTGCATTCTCGCGACCGGCGCGGATGCCGTGGTCAGCACCGACGCCGGCTGCCTCATGAACATCGGCGGCAAGCTGCACCGCGAAGGGCGAGAAATCCGCGTGCTGCACTTGGCGGAATTGTTGGAAAGCAAGGCTTAGGTCGCACCAACGATGCAAGGCCGTCGAGGATTTCCATGCTGGACGAAAGATTGTGGCGCGATGCAAGCGGACGATTGACTTTCGATTTGTCTACCGTAACTGCGGAACACTATCCCGCACTTTGTCGCAACATCGCCGACACGTTCAAACTCGCACCCGCGATGGAGTCCTCTTTAGTCGGTATCGATCAGATGTTCTGGGAGTTTTGCCGGAACGATCAAGTGATCAGCCTGGACTGGGATGTTTGGATGGGCTTCATGATCGTCGCAAAAACGACCACGGCGGAATCCTTAGTTCACGAGATCGCGATCTGGGCGACTTCCGAATTACAGAATCTACCCAGGCAATAGGCACAGTTTGGAACTCAACTATTACCGACATCTACGTCAATCGTCCGCGCGCTTCCACGTCCCACACGTCCACAAGTTTCCCCCCGCGGAAGCAGTGGAACTTATCGTGCAGCGCCACCGTGAGGTCGGCGTAGCCCGGCACGATCGTGAGGCGATCACCGACCTTGAGGCCTTGCGCGCTGGGGGCCAACTCCAGTTCGCCATGTTCGGCCGAGAGACGCTTCACGAGAATATCGCTCCGACCCAAGACCTGCGGCGGGCAGACTTCGACGTTCAACGTTTTGCGGCCGGCGTCGATGATGGCCCGTTCCGGAGTCGGTCGGCTGACGATGGTCACCGGCACCGTGAGTGCGAATTGTAAATCGGGCACGCGGCACTTCTCGCGATAGAACACGTCCATGAAGATCGCGCCGCCGGCCTGCACTTCGGTAACGTCGGCGTGCTCGATGGAAATCAGATACGAACCGGTGCCCGCACACGAGACGATCGGGCACGGTATCCCCGCGGCCACAAGCTGCCGCTTCGTGTCGCTCAGGATGTCGAGCGCGGCGTTGATCTTCGCGAGCTTCTCGGTCGGATCGTCGATGGTGAGCAGATGCCCTTCGTAGCCCATGATGCCGGCGAACTCGATGCCCGGCATTTTTGACAAGGCCTTGGCGAGCGCAAGCGTCGGTTCGCCCGGCTGCGTGCCGACGCGATTCAGGCCGATATCGACTTCGATAATGGCGCGCACCCGCAGGCCTGCCTCGGCCATGGCTTTGCCGACCGGCTCCGCCAGCGCGAGGGAATCGACGGCGATCACCGGGTCGGCGATCTTGCGCAGCGCGACGAGGCGGCGCACTTTGTGAGGGCCGGCGATCATATTGGCGATGAGCAGATCGCGCACGCCGCCGGCGGCGAGAACTTCCGCTTCGCCGAGCTTCGCGCACGTGGCGCCCAGCGCGCCGGCCGCAACTTCCGCACGGGCGATCGTTGAACTCTTGTGCCCCTTCGCATGAGGACGCCAGGCCACGCCGCGCTTACCGCACGCCGCGGCCACGGCGCGGATGTTCGCTTCCATCACATCGAGATCGAGGCAAAGGCAAGGCGTGTCGAGTTCGTCGACCGTGGCACCAAGCGGAGGGGACGCCGCGACGTTTGCGGATGTAGTCATGTGTGATGCTATCGCGGGATTGCGTGAGGCGGGAATTACGAGCGGCAGGTATCGGAAGTCTAAAACATAGTGCCGGCGTTGCGTAGGGATTGCTTGCGAGAATGTTCGCGGCCGGGGTACGATAGGTACGTTCGTCCCGCCTTCGCCTCCCCTCGTGGTACCAATCGAGTGGTTCCCGCCATGCCGCGTTTGCTGCTTTGTATCACCGGTGTACTTTTCGCAGCGGCCGCGCTGGCTGTTGCCGCCGCGCCGGAAAACCTGACGAAAGAGTCGACGAGCTTACCGCAAGACAAGTGGGCCATTGCCGACGACGCCGAACGTGGCCCGGTCGATTTAGTGCTCACGCCCGACGAGCGATTGCTGGTCACCGCGAATCAGCTTTCCAACTCGTTGTCGCTCGTCGATGTGGCGACGGGGCGCGTCATTGCCGAAACGGCCTGCGGCGAGAACCCGACCTCGCTTTGCTTGCTCGCCGACGGCCGGACGTTGCTGGTGAGTTGCCGGTACTCGGGCGATGTCGAGACATATCGCGTTGAGCGAGCCGGCTTGAAGAAGACGGGGGCCGTACATGTCGGCATGCATCCCTACGGGCTGGCCGCTGCGGCGGACGGAAAACGGGCGTACGTCGCGCTGTCGGCGGACGCGAAGATCGCGGAATTCGACCCTGCCGCACGGCGCGTCCTGCGCACGATCGACGTCGGCCGGTGGCCGCGGCAAATGGCACTTTCGCCCGACGGCAAGCGCTTGGCCGTCGGCACGAGCGGCGACCAAACCGTATCCGTCGTCGATCTTGCGACCGGCAAGCTCGACTTCCAACATCGCACCGGAGGCGGCCTGAACATCGGCCAACTGCAGATCGACCGCTCCGGCGAGTTCATCTACTTCCCGTGGGTCATCTATCGCCAATTTTCCGTGACCGTATCGAACATTCGCCTCGGCTGGGTGTTGGCGACGCGCATCGCCCGAGCCAACTTACATGAGAACAAATACCGCGAGGCGATCTCGCTCGATGTGCCGGGCGTTGCGGTCGGCGATCCGCACGGCTTTGCACTCACGCCGAACGAAGAGTGGATGGTCTGCAGCGCCTCGGGCACACATGAGTTGCTCGTCTACCGCACGGCCGAACAGGAGTTCATGAGCGTCGGCGGACCGGGGGACGTGGCCGACCCGAAGGTGTATCGCGACCCGTCGAAGTTTTATCGCGTGCCGCTCGGCGGTAAGCCGATGAATTTGCGCGTCGCGAAAGACGGACGCCGGGTCTTCGTCGCCAACGCCTTCTCGAACAGCGTGCAGACGGTCGATCTCCAGGATCGAAAAGTCTCGCAAACCATTTCGCTCGGCGGCCCGGCGAAGCCGTCGCTCGCGCGGGAAGGGGAAGCGATTTTTAGCGATGCTCGACGGAGCCTCGACCAGTGGTACAGCTGCGCGAGCTGCCATTGGGAGGGAGGCCCGAACGCGGTGCCGATGGATACGCGGAACGACGGCTCGGATCGCACGTACAAGACGGTGCCGGCCCTCTATAACCTCACCCGAACCGCACCCTGGACTTGGCACGGTTGGCAGACGGACCTACGGGCCGCCATGCGGAAGTCGCTGCACGACACGATGCTCGGGCCTGAACCGACGGAGGCGGACGTCGAAGCGATGCTCGCCTATTTCGACGAATTGCAACCGCCGCCGAATCCGTTTGCCCAAGCGGCGGCCCGCGACGCGAAGTTGCAGCAGTCGGTCGAGCGAGGCCGGGAAGTGTTTCACGGCAACGTCGCCGGGTGCGCCGTTTGTCACAAGGGAGAGTATCTCACCGACGGCAAGATTCACGACGTCGGCCTCGGCTCGGAGAAAGACAAGTACGACGGCTACAATACGCCGTCGCTCATCGGCGTTTGGCAACGGGTGCGGCTGCTGCACGACGGCCGTGCCAAGTCGCTCGACGACGTACTCACCGGCGATCACAATCCCGAGAAGGTCACCGGCAACGGCTCGCTGACGGCCGAACAACGGGCCGACCTCATCGCTTATCTGAAGACGCTTTGATTGTTTGTCCGCCTGCCGTTTCACGCCCTGCCTGCCCGGGACTTATTGCACGGTGCGGGAATTCCTCAAGGATTGAATATGCAACTTCGTTATTTCCTGTCGTCCGTCATCGCCATCGCCTGCGTCGGCTGCGAGCAAGACAAGTTTACTCACGACGCATATGTAAAAGTCGGCGGATCGGGTAGCGGTTCGGCATCGCAAACCTCGGCGGCCGCAAAGCCTGCGGCCGAGGTCAAGCTCGATCTGAAGAGCGTGGAACAATTGCGCGAGCTGATCGCCGCGAAGAAGGGGAAGGTCGTCGTCGTCGATGCTTGGAGCACGTATTGCGACCCGTGTATGAAGGAGTTCCCCGGCCTCGTCGGTCTGCACAAGAAGTACGGGCCCGAGAAAATCGCCTGCGTTTCGTTCTGCATGAACTACGTCGGCCTGGGCAAAGTGGAAGACGAGATCGAGCCGGTGATCGAATTCTTGCGCAAGCAAGGGGCGACGTTCGACAACATCCTCTCGACCGACGAAGACTCCGTCGTCAATAAGAAGCTCGACATCAAGTCGGTGCCGGCGATCTTTATTTATGATCGCGACGGCAAGCTCGTGAAGCTCATCAACACGGAGACGACCTACGCCGAGGTGGAGAAGATTGTGACGCCGTTGATGGATTAGTCACGCATTCGGAACGCCGCGGAGGGCGTTCCCTACAGAGACGCGTACGGGCACAAAAGAAAAACCGCGGCCGAGCCTTGCGACTCGACCACGGTTTCTTCGTTTACACACTTCGCGAGAAGCGGAAGTTTCGACGGGCTCGAAGTTACTCGATGGCCGACTTGACTTGCTTGATCACCGAGGCGATGGCGGCATCGTCGAGCTTGCCGGCGGCGAAGCCCATGCTGGCCACGACCTTGGTCTTGTTGGCGATGATCACGGTGACTTCGGCGTCCGGGTTCAGGCCGTAATTGGCCGGACCGTTTTCGCTTTCGACCGGCACGACGACCGGAACGTTCTTGACGTCGGAGTGAGCGGCCAAATCCTTGGCGCCCTTTTCAGCGGCGTCCTTGTCGGCGCCGAGCACGTTGACGAACGCAGCGAGCTTCTTGTCCGAGTTGGCGCCGACCGCGGTGTTCAGTTCCTTGGTCAGAGAAGCCACTTGGCCGTCGGTCTTGCGGGTGAAAACCATGACTTGCGGACGAGGACCGTATTTGCAGCGGTAGCAAAGTTGGTCGCCCTTTTCAGCGAGTCCGTCCCCTTCAGCTCCGGCAACCTTCACCACTTGGAACGCACCGATGACTTCGCCGGCAGCCAAACCGCTCTTCAGTTCTTCCGCCGAGACGGCAACGCACGACATGGCAACGATGGCCAAGCAAGCAAACAACTTCTTCATAAGTTCTTCTCCATAACGAACAACTGGGGTGCAGTAAAAGACTGACCGATGCCGGTCAATCTATGAGACGCGCCGGCCCTACGCAACCACTTGCTCGGGGCTTTATCCATGGAGCAAATCATCGATCAAAGTGCATAGGTCGACAAACGAGCAACAGGGCGCCTGCCTCGCGGCACGACACCCGTCTGCAGCAGGGCGATTCCGGCACGATTCATTCGAGAATCTGGCGGATTGGAAACATTCCATACAATCGCGTTCGTTTCCGATGCGCCGACATCTGCTCCTCTACGAACCGACATTCGCAAAGGTTCGACGAGAATTCTCGACGGCCCGGCGCGCGGCGATGCTATCACTCGCGACGTGAATGGAAGCGCGACGAGTATTACGACGGCGCGACTAGAGCGTGATGCGCCCTAGATGTCGTAGTACAAGCAAAACTCGTACGGATGCGGGCGGAGACGCAGCGCGTCGACTTCGCGCTTCCGCTTGTAATCGATCCACGTGCCGATGACGTCTTGCGTGAAGACGTCGCCGCGCAGCAGGAACTCGTGATCGCGTTCGAGATTCGCCAGGGCCTCGTCGAGGGAGCCGGGCGCCTTGGGAACTTTTGCAAGTTCTTCCGGCGGCAGATCGTAAATATCTTTGTCGAGCGGCGCGCCGGGGTGATATTTGTTTTGGATGCCGTCGATCACGGCCATTAAGAGCGCGGCGAATGCGAGGTACGGGTTGCAGCTCGGATCGGGGCAGCGGAACTCGACCCGTTTCGCTTTCGGGCTCGAGCTGTACATCGGAATGCGGCAGGCGGCCGAACGATTTCGCTGCGAGTACGCGAGGTTGACCGGGGCTTCGTAGCCCGGCACGAGGCGCTTGTAACTGTTCGTCGTGGGATTGGTGAGAGCACACAAAGCGGGCGCGTGCCGTAAGAGGCCGCCGATGGCGTAGAGGCCCATCTCGCTAAGGCCGGCATAGCCGCCGCCGGCGAACAACGGCTCGTTGTTCTTCCAAAGCGAAAGATGCGTGTGCATGCCGGAGCCGTTGTCGCCGTAGAGCGGCTTCGGCATGAAGGTGACCGTCTTACCGTACTTGCGGGCCGTGTTCTTGACGATGTACTTGTAATGGCACATCGCGTCGGCCATGCGCACGAGATCTTGGAATTTGAGGTCGATCTCGCATTGGCCGCCGGTGGCGACTTCGTGGTGCTGGGCTTCGACGTCGAAGCCGCACTCGATCATGGTGTGCATCATTTCATTGCGCACGTCCATGAGTTGATCGGCCGGCGGCACGGGGAAGTAACCTTCCTTGTGACGCAACTTATAGCCGAGGTTCGGCTTCTCGTCGCGGCCGCGGTTCCATTCGGCTTCGCTCGAATCGAGATGGTAGTAGCCTTCGTGCGCGTTCTGGTCGAAGCGCACGTCGTCGAAAATGAAGAACTCCGCTTCCGGCCCGATGTAGCAGGTGTCGGCGATGCCGGTGCTCTTCAGGTAGTTCACCGCTTTGCGGGCGATGTTGCGCGGATCGCGGGAGTAGTCTTCGCGCGTGATCGGGTCTTGGATGTTGCAGATCAGCGACAGCGTGGGAATGGCGGCAAACGGATCGAGCACGGCCGTGTCGGCCTGCGGCACCACGATCATGTCGCTCTCGTTGATCGCCTGCCAGCCGCGGATGCTGGAGCCGTCGAAGCCGAGGCCGTCTTCAAAAACGTCTTCATTGAGCTTGCCGACGGGAATCGTGAAGTGTTGCCAAACGCCGGGGAAATCCATGAACCGCAGATCGACGGCTTTGACGTTCTTTTCGCGGCAAAAGGCCAAGACTTCCTTCGGTTTCACGCGCGGAGCTCCGAGAAGGGCGAGACGGGCGGGGCGATGACTCGTTCCATCATAATCGATCGGCCGACGAAATTCGCTTCGTGTTTCGGCAATGCGATTAGGGCATTGACGTTTCGCCGGGTAAATGCGAAAGGCCCGAGGACGCGGAGTCCTCGGGCCTTTCAGCGATTTCAAGCGATCCGCGACCGGCCGGCCGACGCCGTCCGCTCGCGGATATTTTGCTTTACTTGATGAACAACATTTCCTGGTAGGTCGGCAGCGGCCAGATATCGTCTGGGACGATGGTCTCCAGCTTGTCGGCGATCGAGCGCACCACGTTCATCGCCGGGATCACTTCGTCGCGGAAGTGCTTGGCGTGAGCGAGAATGTCGCCGGAGGCCGTATGGTTGATCGCGCCTTCGAGCTTGTCGATGGCCGATTCCAGTTGGGCGACCAATTCCGTCGCTTTGTCGAGCGTGCCGAGGTGCGGGTTCTTGCCGCAAGCCTTCAACGAAGCGGCCGTGTTGGCGAGTTCCGCTTGGTAGCGGAAGCCGGCCGGCAAGATCATCGTCTTGGCCATGGCCAAGGCGGTGAGGCTCTCGGAGTTGATGTCCTTGCAGTAGCGTTCGAGGTAGATCTCGTAGCGGCTGTGGACTTCCCCTTCGCTGAGTACGCCGTACTTGCTAAGCACTTCGATATTCTTCGGATTGAGCAAGGCCGGAATGGCGGCGACCGTATCCTTGAGATTCGGTAGGCCGCGCTTCTCGGCTTCCTGGTGCCATTCTTCCGAATAGCCGTTGCCGTTGAAGACGATGTCCTTGTGCTTTTTGTAGCTGTCGGACACGACCTTCTGCACGGCCGCCGGGAGCTTGCTCGGATCGCCGCCCAGTTCCTTTTCCAACTCGTCGCCGAGATGTTCCAGGCTTTCGGCCATGATCGTATTGAGAACGACCAACGGACCTGCGATCGACTGGTTGGAACCGACCGCGCGGAACTCGAACCGGTTGCCGGTGAAGGCAAACGGGCTCGTGCGGTTACGGTCGCCGGCATCCTTCTTGATCTGCGGAAGAATGTCGACGCCGATCGTCATCGTGCCGCCCTTCTTGGTCGTCGTCGCGCCGCCCGCTTCGATTTGCGAGAAGATGTCCGCGAGCTGACTGCCCAGATACACGGAGATGATCGCCGGCGGAGCTTCGTTGGCGCCGAGGCGATGATCGTTACCGCTGAACGCGACCGAGGCACGCATCAAGTCGCCGTATTTGTGCACGGCGCGAAGCACCGCGGCGCAGAAGATGATGAACTGCATGTTGCTGTGCGGGTTGTCGCCCGGATCGAGCAAGTTGCCCAAGGCACAGCCCATCGACCAGTTGACGTGCTTGCCCGAGCCGTTGATGCCGGCGAACGGCTTTTCGGCGAGCAGACATTCCATGCCGTACTTGGAAGCGACCTTCTTCAGAACCATCATCGTGGTGTGTTGATGGTCGGCGGCAAGGTTGGCATTTTCGTAGACCGGGGCAATTTCGTATTGCGCCGGAGCCACTTCGTTGTGCCGGGTCTTCACCGGTACGCCGAGCTTGTACAGCTCGCGTTCGACGTCGAGCATGCACGCCAACACGCGATCCGGGATAGCGCCGAAGTAGTGATCTTCGAATTCTTGTCCCTTCGGCGGCTTGCAACCGAAGAGGGAACGACCGGTCGTCACCAAGTCGGGGCGAGCAAAGAAGAAGTTGCGATCGATCAAGAAGTATTCTTGTTCGGGACCGGCCGAAGCGGTGACCGGGCCGAAGTTCGAATTGCCCATCAACTTCAACACGCGCGTGGCTTGCTTATCCAGCGCTTGCATCGAACGGAGCAACGGAGTCTTCTTGTCGAGCGCTTCGCCGGTCCACGAGCAGTAGGCCGTGGGAATGCAGAGCGTCGTGCCGTTGGGGTTTTCCAGAATATAAGCGGGGCTCGTCGGATCCCAGGCCGTGTAGCCGCGGGCTTCGAACGTCGAACGCAATCCGCCGGAAGGAAAGCTGGAAGCATCCGGCTCGCCTTGGATCAGTTCCTTAGCGCCGAATTCGGCGAGGGTCTTGCCGTCGCCGGTCGGATTCAAAAAGCTGTCGTGCTTTTCGGCGGTGATGCCGGTGAGCGGTTGGAAGACGTGGGCGTAGTGCGTGGCACCCTTCTCGATGGCCCAATCTTTCATGGCGAGCGCCACGGCGTCGGCCACCGACGGATCGAGCTTTTCGTACTGCTTGATCGTCTTTTGCAAGGCCTTGTACACGGCCTTCGGGAGACGCTCTTTCATTTGAGCGTCGCTGAACACGTTGCTGCCGTAGATCTCGTTCGTCGGCGTTTCCTTGAAATTCAACGGTGGGGCCGTCGATTTGAACGTCGTGACTGCCGCAATCGCCTCTTTACGTGCATTACTCAAGTGACATCTCCTCCGGGGCTCCCCGCGAAAAATAGAATCAGAAGGACGCCGGTCGTAAGGCAAAGGCCGTGCCGCAAGAATTGGCGTCGTGCCGCGGCAAAAAGACGTAAGTGTCAACCGGCAAAGGTCTTAAGCTGACTTCGACGACTTCAAACGTGGCCCTCAGCGTAGGAGTCGTATGCTGAAGTTGCAAGCAGACAGGGGAAAATTGCCGTTTTTTTCAGCGTCGAAATCGCTGACAGGAGCACGTCGCGCAGACTGGAGAAAGCGTAGCGAGAGGACGTGTCGATTTGCGGAATAACACGTGTTCGCCACAGTGCCCAGCAGAGCGCAAGTGCGCAGCAGAGCGTGAATGCCTGACGACGAGGAGGCAACGCGGAAGCCGGCGCGACGCAATACGCGCTCTGCGGCGCATCGCGGCTAAACAGTCGACTCGCTTATCCCTTGACCGAGCGACGGACCGCCATTTCCGTGTGCGGCTTAGCCGGAATGGTAATCGCTTCGGCCATCGATCCCGCCAGAGCCGGCTCCAAACGGCCTTCGACCGCTTCGTGTGGCACGGCCTTACGTTCCGGAATCAGTCGATAGAGCCATGCCAAAAAGGCCGGCACCAAGATCGGTCGGACGATGAAGGTATCGAGAATCACACCGAGCGTGAGTGCGAAACCGAGCGCGTGCATCGCCTTGAGCGTGCCGGTCATGAGCGACACGAACGTGCCGGCCATGATGACGCCGCAGCTGGTGATGATGCCGCCCGTCTTGATGATTGCTTCGCGCAGGCCCTTCTCGCGACCCAGGCGACGTTCTTCTTCGAAGACGCGTGTGGCGAGGTAGATGTTGTAGTCTTCACCGACCGCGACGAGGATCACGAACAAGAAGATCGGTACCTTCCAGTCGAGCCCCATGAATTCGTCGCCGTACATCCACTCGAAGGCAAGTTCCGTGGCGCCGATCGTCGCCAAGTAGCTGAAGACGACCGTGAAGATGAGGTAGAGGCAAATCATCGGACGGCGCAGGATCGAGAGGATCACCGCGAACACGCCGAGCACGACGAGTTGTTGAATCAGGCGTTCGTCGCTGGTGATGATCGCCTTCAAGTCGCGCGTTCCGGCGGTCGTGCCGATGAAGTCGAACGTCGCTTGGTACCACTTCGAATCGGGGTTCTTGGCAAGGCCGTCGGTAAACGCTTCCAGCTTGCTGAGCACTTGCTCGGCTTGCGGCGAGAAGGGGTCGTATGCCTGAATGACGTCGAACCGGGTGACTTCGCCGGCGCGAGGGCCGTTTTGAGCGACGTACTTCGCCTCGGTAACCTTATGATGGGCGATCGTCGTGCCGCCGATTTTATCCAGAATGCCTCGCTTCTTCGGCACTTCACCGAGCGGCGCCGTCAGGCTGCGCACACCTTTGATTTCGTCCGTGGATAGGGCATAGAGCTGCTTGGTGAGCGTCGTTATCTCATTGCGCCAATCGGCATCCTCGAAATGCGCGCCCTGCTTCACGACGAGCATCGTGATGGGGCCCGTTTCCCCGGCGGGGAAATGCTTACGCAGCAGATCGGTGCCGTAAACGCTGTTCTTGACGGGGTTTCCCGCGCGATCGAACGACTCCTTCGGCAAGTCGGCAAGGAGATCGTAGCTGATCTTCGTTTCCCAACCGGCGAAGGCGAACGGCGTCATCACGACGAGGCTCACCAGCAGAATCAGGCCGGGGTAGGCCATGATGTGGTCGCTCGTCCAATTCCAAAAGCGGCCGATGAGCGTGTGGTTGTGCTCTTCCAGAATTTCGTTGGTCGCTTGCGGGGTCGTATGCATCCGCAGGCCGAACGGCCAGAAGATGAGTTGCCCGCAGCCGCGGAGCAGGGCGGGAGCGAAGGTGATGCAAGCCAAGAGGGCGATGCAAAGGCAGAGGGCGATCGACGGGCCGCTATAGGTGAACTTGCCGAAGTCGGCAAAGAACATCATTCCTAGTCCGCAAACCACGGTGAGTGCGCTGCCCGTCAGGGCTTCGCCCACTTGCGCGAGGGCCTCTTCGAGCGCCTTGGACTTGTCGAGCCCCCGTTCGAGCTCTTCCTTATAGCGTGAAATGAGGAAGAGGCAGAAGTCGGTGCCGGAGCCGAAGAGGATGATGAAAATGAAGATTTCGGACGTCTTGAAGATCTCGAAGTGGAACCAGCTAAAGCCGGGAACCGTGCCGAGCTGCGTGAGCCAGGCGGTGAGATCTTTGGCGACGATCACCGAGATGCCGATGGTGATAAGCGGAACGAAAACGAGAATCGGGGCCCGATACACGACCAGCAAGATGAGCAACACCAGCACGCCGGTGGCCAAGTGGACGTTCTTGATGCTCTTGTCGGATTCGATGAGCGTATCGCCGCCGACCGCCGCGGAACCGCTGAGGCCCCAATTGAGACCGGCTGGAAGCGGATTTTCGGCGCGCTTCTGCGCCTCGGCTTGCATTTCGCCGACTTTGCCGCGTACCGTGCCGAGCACGTGGGCGGAATCGATGGCGATGAACTCGTGTTCGAGGGAACAGACCACGAGCACGGCTTCATGGTCGGGACTCATCAGCTTGGCGCCGACTAAGTCTTCCGCGTTACTCTTGGAAGGCTCCAAGTTGCGCGCCGGACGCATCACTTCCACGGCTGCCAAGCGATTGTCGGGCCGTTTATTCTCGGCCGTCCAACCTGCCGTGGCGGCTTTTTCCGTGTCGAAGTAGTCGCCGATTTCGTGGGCGAAGTCGAGGTCTTCCTGCTTAAGACCACCTTCGCGCTCCAACACGACGACGATTTCGCTACGCGACTTGTTTTCCGGGAAGGCTTCCCCGTAAAGCTTTTGGCCGCGAACCGACGTCATGCGGGCGGGGAGGTAAGCGAGATCGCCGTCTTTGGTTACTTCGTCCCACGTGGGCGTGAGCTTGAAGCCGGCCCAGCGCTGGCATTTGGGATTAATCGCCACGGCGGCGAGAATCCACACCAGAATGACCAGCCACCAGCGGCGAGCGACGAATCGTCCTAGAAATGCATACATTTGTGGGGTGCGTCCACCATAATGCTAGTTTGTCGTCGAGCGTCCATTCGCGTCGACTAGTGCTCGTGCGGTTCCGGCGGTTCTTGAATTCTCGCGGTCGGCCCGAACCTGCCGCTGTCGCGTGTTTCGTTACCAAGGTGGCCCGGCGGCGAACCTAAGAGCCGAACGGAGATACTCCGACGGCGACGAACACAGCGGCAAATGGCGCTCCGAAACCCGACCTCGATATTTTGCTAACCTCAATAAATATCGATCCGTGCGTTCAAGAACCGTGCACGAATGTTCGATCGTACTAGGTTTCCGCCAGTGCTCCAAGAGTTTGCCTGCCTAATCAAGGCAAAATCGGACTGAATTCGCGCTAATTCTTCATAAGCGCAGGTCTGCGCAAGTGAAGATAGCGAAACCATTTCGGTTGTAGAGTCCGGCAGGGACCGGCGGGGCGATGCCGGCACCGTGTCCGACGGCACGGGAAGTCGGCGGATCGCTCGGTCCGGATCGCCTGCGATTCTACGTCGCGATCGGAGCGAAGCCGCGTTGGCGCCGAGGCCACGTGCGCCTGGCGACGCCGAGGCCCGGCCGTTTATCTCCCGATCACGCCGGCGCGACCAGGGCACCCCGCTAAATCTGACGACGGCGGACTTCTACCGCGAGGCCATCTGACGGCGAGCCGTGTGGACGGCAGTCTCCAGCGCGGCGTCTACGGGCGCCGCCGGCACGAATTGGCCGTCGCTCGTCGGCCGGGCAGCCTGTTGGGCCGCGGCGGCGGCAACCGGCACGTCGGGCGAGACGCCGACGCGGCTGAACGGATGGCCGTTGGGGGAGTAGAACTTCGCCGTCGTGAGCCGGATGCCGCCGTTGATCGTGCTCAACGGATAGATCCCCTGCACGGAGCCCTTGCCGTAGCTGCGGGCCCCGACGATCGTCCCCCGGCGGTGGTCGCGAATCGCTCCGGCGAAGATCTCGCTGGCGCTGGCACTATCTCCGTCGATCAGGACGACGAGCGGAACTTGCCAAGTGCCGGGGCGATGGGCCGTGTAGTTGTAGTCTTCGTACGGGTTGCGGCCGCGGGTCGAAACGATCACCCCTTCGTCGACGAACTTATCCACGACGTCGACCGAGATATTGAGCAGTCCGCCCGGATTGCCGCGCAAGTCGATGATCAGGCTCTTCATCCCTTCGCGATGCAGGCGCCACAGAGCGGCGTCCAAGTCGCGGCTCGTCGTCTTCTGAAAGCAGGTGAGACGCAGGTAGGCGACGCCGCTCGAGGCGTCGATGATCTTGATATCGTCAACGCTCGGCACTTCGACCTGTTCGCGGCGGACCCGCAGCCGGCGGGGCGCGGCTCCCGGCGACGTGACGGTGACTTCGACGCTGGTCCCTTCCTGGCCCTGCAGCATATTGGCGGCTTGGTCCGTGGAAAGCTCTTCCGTCGTGCGTCCTTCGACCGCCGTGATCAAGTCGCCCGGGCGAATGCCGGCCTGATAAGCCGGTCCGCCGGTGAACACCTTGACGATCAGCAGGCTGCCGTCGTGCGCCTTGAGCTCGACGCCGAGGCCGACGAAGTTTCCTTCGATCTGCGAATAGACCTCGTTGAGCTTGCCGGTCGAAAGAAAAGTGGAGTACGGATCGAGAGCGTTGGCCGCACCGCAGACATATTCGTAAACGATCGCCGATTCGCTGAGCCCGATTTGCTCGCGGCCGGTTTTCGCGGCGAACGCGGCCAAGTTCAAAGCGGCTTGGCGATCTTGAGTCGGCGCGGCGAACATCTTTTCGCGCAATACCCGCCGGTACGCCTCGACCCGGGGTTGCGGCACGTTCGGCAGATTGACTTCGAGAAAGAGCGGATCGAGCAGCGCTTCCATGAGCGCGGCGGTACCGCTGTCGACGAGTTGTTGCCAGTGCGGCGGATCGACGTAGTGCGATTGGATTTTCAGCAGCACTTCGTCGTAAAGTTCGAGCGTCTTATCGCGCCCCATCGTGCGGAGGCTGTCGACGTACGTCGGGTCACCGTAACGTCCGGTGAGATCGTAGTGGATCCGCGTGAGGTGGAGACGTTCTTCGAGCGTTTGCTGCTGCGGCGTACGGCGGAGCGCTTCTTCGTAAAACGTGAGCGCTTCGCTCCAACGACGTTGCGACTCGAGTTCCCGGCCGACGCGAATGGCTTCGGCAACGTCGGCATGCACTTCCGCGGGGACGCCGGCTTGCGGCTGGCCGGCGCCGGTCGGGAGCGCTTGCAGTTGCGGCGCGGCCTCGAGCGGCTGCACGGAGTTCGTCGGCTGACCGGACGACGCCGACGGTGCGAACGAAAGTTGGGCTCGTGCCGGTGCGACCGTTGCCAAGCAACAGCAGAACGAGACGAGGATCCATCCGGCGACTAGAACCCGACGCGGCATACGTTTCAACATCCTGAACGCAGCGGGCTCGCAGAGCGGCGCAACCGCGGCCAAGGTGCTTGCAGGGCAAGCCCGGCGGTCGGCGACTCTCGTCTCGCGGCGTAACGTCATGGTGGTACGTCAAGCGACGCGGCCGAACTCTGCGAACAGAATTCAGGCCAAGGGAATATAGGACACGTTTTCAGACCGGTCAAAGAAACCGCGAAAAAACGCCTTCCCTTGCAGAAGCCGCAGGCGGCACGCGCGACATAATCGCTACGCACGACCCGCAGCCGACGGCATCATCGATAATGCCGTTACGAGAGCCAACCACGACAGGAGCCGCACGACCGTCACGACGATGCGTCGCCGTGGTGCGGCAAGTCCTGCCGTGTGTTGATTACTACGATGCGGGTGGCTAGGGAGTTCACCGCTCGAGATGAATGACCAATGACCCAAGCACCAAATTCCAAACAACGAACAAATTCCAAGGTTCAAATGTGCGATGCACTGCTATTCGAACATTCGTGCTTGGAGTTTGTTTGCAATTTGGTGCTTGGTCATTGGAATTTTGAATGTGTCAGTCTTTAGACTTTCACCAGCTTGCCTGTCCTCACCGCTTCCGTCTGCTTGTGACACAGCTTCAATGCATCCAACGCCAATTCACCGGCCAGCAGTTCCGACGGCTTGCCGGTTTTCACGGCCCGCGCCGCCTCTGCTAGCTCCGCCGCGAAGGCGTCGACTTCGCCCAGCTTGGGCTGTTTTACTTTGCCGTCGTGCGTGAGCACCGTCAGCGGCATGCTCAAGGTCGGCTTGCCGTCGAGCACGCAGAAATCGTAGATCAGCGTCGCCTTCTCCAAATGGATTTCAAACGCGTGCGTGAAGCTGCGTCCTTGCTGATCGATCACGCCGCTCGAAGCCGTGACGGCGAGTTTCGGATCGTCAAAGATGAATTGCGTCGTAAGGAACCGCACGACGTCGTCTTGCATCCGACCGGAGCTAAACACGGCCTTCGGCAGGCCGCATAACAAGCGAATGAAGTGGGCGTCGTGGATGTGCAAGTCGACCACCGGCCCCCCCGTGCCGCGCGGATCGTAAAAGTCTTTGATCCAGGTCGGGTCGCTGATCACGCGTTTGAAATGTCCGCCGAGTAGCTTGCCGTACTTCCCGCTTTGCACCGCCTCACGAGCAAACGCATACTCGGGAAAGAACGGCAACACGTGCGCCACCAGCAACAGCTTCCCCACCTCGCGGGCCTTCTTCGCCATGCGCTGCGCATCCGCGGTTTCCAGCGAGATCGGCTTTTCGACGATCACGTGCTTCCCCGCGGTCAGAGCGGCCAGCGCCACTTCGGCATGTAATGCCGGCGGCAGGCAGATGTCGACCGTATCGACCTTCGGGTCCTTAAGCATCTCGCGCCAATCTGCATATCGGCCGATCGCGCCAAGATCCATCTTCTCGCCGGGCGGCCCAAAGTTTCCCTTGATTCCCCGCCAATCGCCGGCCAAACGCTTCGCATCGCGCGTCGCGATAGCCGTGACCTTCGCTCCCCGCACCTTTTGATAGGCGAGATAGTGGATCATCCCCATGAAGCCGATGCCGACAATTCCGACGTTCATACTCGCTCCCCGTTGCCGCTCATGATTTCCCGATTCGAAGTTCGCATCGTCCCGTTCGACGCGATAATATAGCCGCGTGAAGCACCGCGGGCGACGCGGCGAATAAATCAAATCACGCGACCGGAAGCTTTCTCATGGCGGGCGTTCACGGCGAACAGATGTACGGCAAGGTCGACCACGTGCCGGGCCTGTTCTACGTGTCGACGATGTTCTGGCACATTAACTTCGTGCCGATCATTCCGCTGCGCTCGTACGTTGTGCTGGAAGCCGCGGCGGGGAACGAGCAGTTCCAAGGAAAGCCAATCGGCTGGAATGCGAAGTCGGTGCTCGTCGGATATCTGCGCGGCTGGTCGGCGGCCGTCGGCATTATTGCCATGGTGGTTGCCGGAGTCGCCGGCGGCGGATTCTTTGTGCCTCGCGGCGAAGCGCCCCTTGCCGTTGCCGTGTTCCTAGCGCTCTGCGGCGCTTGGTATGCCGCGATCTACAAAACGCCCGGCACGCGATTTGTCGTCGTGCAGTCGCTGTTGCTCATCATCGGAGCGGTGCTGATCGGCTGGGAGCTCTCCGTGCTGCGGCCGAACGGCCTGGGCGGCGAAATGTTTAAGAAGCTTCAGCATGTGCTCCAAGCACTGCTCGCAACCGACCTCGCGATGTTGCTCTATCTTCTCTCGCGACTAATAACCCCGGCCGGCTACGATCGCGCCGTCGTCCTGGCGGGCGAAATCGGCATGGAACGAGACGACTTCGACGCGCACTGGCAACAAGCCGCCTAGCGCTCGATTCGCCGGAGTTTTCTCGGCAATTGTCCCCTCAGCAACCAGCAAGTCGAGCTCGACACTTGATTCCCCGCCACGTAGTGGGGACATTAATACAAGGTTCCGTCAAATATGCGGAACCGATGTCCGAATTCGGAAAGCCCGTCATGCGACGCACGGCGAATTTACTTTCGTTTGGTCTCCCCTACCTCGCGGCCTGCGCGGCGGTTTGGGGCGTCGTCGTTCGTCTGCAGGCTGCGGAACCGGAAGCAACCGTACCAAACACGGCGTCGGCGACGACATCTTCGCCGAGCGCATCCGTTCCCGATCCTGCCTTCGCCGCTCAAACCGCCGATGCCGAACGGCTCGCCCGCGAAACATTCTTCAAACGGCCCGAGTTCGCCCTTCGCAAACAACTCGACGAGCAACTCGCCGCCGGCGCAAACAAGTTGAGCGATGAAGATCGTCGCGTTCTGTTGATCAAGCGTGTCGACGTCGCGGAAAAGCTCTTCGCCGCGGCCGTGCGGCAACTCCCCGGCTTTCCAAAATCGGCGCCCGAACTCACGGACGACCTGGTGGAACAGGCGGAAACCCTGGCTGAAATGTTCAAAAGCAGTACGCAATACGACGTCGCCTTCGCAATTTTCAACCAACTCGACGTCGAACTGGGCCGCGCTTATCCACAAGACTACTGGCGCCGCGTCGACGCCCGCGTGAGCGCGCGCGGCGCGAAAGATTGTCAAAATGCGACGTTCGGCGCCGTGCTCGGAATGAGCGGCGGCATGTTCGCATTGCTCGCCGGCAAGAGCTTAGAAGCTCAGGGACGCTACCGGGAAGCGATCGTGCAAGTGACCCAGGCCGCGACGAGCATCGAGCGCGTCATGGGGCAAGACAGCTCGGAATATATCGAAGCAATCAAACAACTGGCGCTCATCCATCGCTCGCAGGCCAACTACGACGAAGCGGAACGCTTGTTCGGGCGCACGATTGCGTTGGCGGAACAAACGTATGGCAAGAACCATCCGGAGTACGCTCAGGCGACGAACGATTTAGCTTCGCTTTACTTCTCGCTCGACAGATACGCCGAAGCGCTCGCTTTGCTCCAGAAAGCCGCCCGGATTTACGAAGCGACGATCGGTAAGGAGCATGGCGACTACGCGCTGTTTATCAACAACGCCGGCGCGTCGCTCAACAACTTGGCTCGGTTTCGCGAGGCCGAACCGCTGCTGCGCGAATCGCTGGAAATCGCCCGTAGGACGTTGGGCCCGCGCTCGGAACTCTACGGACTAGTGCTCTCGAATCTCGGGTATCTTTACGACTGCAAGTCCGACTATCCGCGCGCCGCCGAGTATTACAAACAAGCTGTGGCGGTTTACGAGTATTCCAAGGGGAAGAACCACCCCGAAACGCTGCGCACGTTAAACCTCCAGGCCGACATGTTGGTGGAAACCGGCAAGTACGCCGAAGCCGAACCGTTGCTCCGTCGAATTCTTACCGGACAGAAGGAGATGCTCGGCGATAAACACCCCGAATACGCCTCCGCTCTGTTCAGTCTCGGCAGTCTGTATCGCGCGCAGGGAAACTACGCCGCCGCAGAGCCGTATTTTCGCGAAGCATTGGCCGTGAACATCGCCGCCTTCGGCGAGCGCAGCGGCGGGCACGCCTTGGGCTTGAACTATCTCGGGGCGCTCCGTTGGTCGCAAGGCAGCTACGACGAGGCGCTCGCCCTGTTCGAAGAGGCGCTCGCCATCTTTCGCGATATCAAGGCCGAGAAAACCGGTCGCTATGCGCGCACGCTCGGGAATATCGGCAGCGCTCTCACGATGCAAGGCAAGTTTCTCGAAGCGGAAGAGCCGGAACGCAAGTCCGTCGAGATCTACACGGCGCTCTTCGGGAAAGACCACACCTCCGTGGCCGCGGCGCAAAGCAACCTGGCGTTGGTGTTCGTCGGCCTTTCCGATTTCGCCGAAGCGGAGCGATTGCAGCGCCGCAATTTGGAAATCTTCCTGCAGGCCTATGGACGCGAAAGCCTGCCGTATGGCCGGACGCTGGCCAACCTCGGCCACATTTACGGCCACCGTGGCGAATACCTGAAAGCTCGCGACGTTCTGGAAGAAGCGCGCGCCTGTTACCTTGCGGCCGTGGGAGACAAGCATCCCGAATACGCGCGCTCGTTGAGTCAGATAGCTTCGGTCTATCGACATCTGGATCGCCTCGACGAAGCATCCCAATTGCTGGAAGAAGCTCGGTCGTTGCAGGAAAAGCTCGTCGGCAAATCGCACCCGGAGTATGCGACCACGACGCAGACCCTGGCGTCGGTCCGCTTTTTGCAAGGTCGCGTCGACGAATCGCGAGCGCTATATCGAGAACTGATCGATCGCACCCGTGCCGACGAAGGGGACGATTACCAAGGTCTGCCGGGTCGCTTGCTCGGACTAGCGTCGCTGGAGCATGCCGTCGGCAATTTTCCGGCGGCGGAAATCCTCGGCCGCGAAGCCTTGGAGCGCTCGCAAGCCTGGACCGACCGCGTGATGGAGTCGCAAGCCGAGCGTCGACAATTGGCGATGGCTGCCGCGCAGGCTCGGCTCCTCGACGTTTACCTCGCCATTGCCGTCGATGCGCGCGACTACACGGAGCAGGCCTATCGCTTCGCCTTGCGACATAAAGGAAGCGCCTGGATGCAGCAGCGCCGGCTCCGCGCGGCGGCCGACGATCCGAAATCGGCACCGTTGTTTGAATCGCTGCAACGAATAACGTCGCAACTTGCCGATCAGGCGATGCGCGAACCGAAGCCGGAACAGCGCGAGGCGTGGCGCAACGAACTGGAGCGACTCACCACGGAAAAGGAATTATTGGAGCGCAGGCTTGCCTCCGAAAGCGCCGCGTTTCGTTCCTCGCGGAAGGTGACGACGCTCGAAGACGTGCGCGCCGTGCTGCCGGACGACGTTGTGTTGTGCGATATTTTGGAGTTCGAGCGCTCGCCGGCCGCGACCGACGCCCGACATCAGGACGAAAGTAAGCCTGACGAACCGGATCGTCGCTTAGCGGCGTTCATCGTGCGGCGTTCGGGACCAATCGAACTCGTGGAACTCGGGGCCGCCGATGAAATTGGAGCGGCGGTTGATCTTTGGCGCGCTTCGTACGGCACCGCGCCCGAGGCCGCAGTCGCGGCCCGAAAACTTCGTGAGCTCGTCTGGCTGCCGCTGGAAGCTCGGCTTGCGAAGGGGCAAACCGTCATGATCTCGCCCGACGGCGTGCTCGGCCGCTTTCCCTTGGCCGCACTGCCGGGCCGAGCCGAAGGATCTTATCTCCTGGAAGATTGGGCTCTGGCGACCGTACCCGTCGCCCAGGCGCTGCCGAGCGTCCTGGCCGAGAAAGCCGAACCCGCGGTGCAGCTCGGCAATATGCTGTTGGTCGGCGCCGTCGACTACGACGCCGACGAAGGCGGAATGGCGGCTCTCCCCAAAAAGTCATTCGGTCGGCGCGTGGCGCGCGGCGCCGAGTGGCGAAAGTTCGAGCCGCTCACGGGCGCCATCGGCGAGATCGCGGTGATCGAAAAAACCTATCGCGACCTATTCGGCGATGCCGGACTCACGCGCCTTGAGAAAGCCGCAGCCGAGGAAGAACGTTTTAAAGCAGAAGCTCCCAAGCATTTGTTTTTGCACGTGGCGACGCACGGGTTTTTCGCGCCGCCGGAATTGCGCTCGGCGTTGACTGCCGCAAGCGACGAACCTGCAACATCGACCGCCGGCACCCGGTCGCTTGCCGGCGCCGGTCCGGCGCTCGTGGGGCAGCACCCCGGCTTGCTTTCAGGGCTCGCATTGGCCGGCGCCAATCGTCCCTCTGCGCCCGACCGTGCCGACGGCATCCTCACCGCCGAAGAAGTGCAAACGCTCGACTTGCGGCACGTCGACCTGGCAGTCCTCAGCGCTTGCGAAACCGGCCTCGGTGAGGTGGCGGGCGGCGAAGGGCTGCTTGGTTTGCAACGCTCGTTCCAAGTCGCTGGAGCCCGCACGACGATCGCCGGCTATTGGAAGGTCGACGACCTTGCCACGCGGCTCTTGATGGAACGCTTCTATCGCAACCTGTGGGACAAAGAAATGCCTCGGCTCGCGGCTCTGCGCGAAGCACAACTCTATTTGCTCAACAATCCCGACGCAGTGCGCGGGGCCGAACCGCCTGAAGACGAACCCCGCTTACGCACCGCCGCCCGTTATTGGGCCGCGTTTGCCTTGTCGGGAGACTGGCGCTGAGGATGGATAGACGAGGAGAAGGAGAGAAGGGGGAGACCAGGAGACGACAAACTTCTCCCACTCTCCTCGTCTCCAAGTCATCCCTAGCCCGGCGGCCAGCGCATCGGGCGGCCGCCCATCAGGTGGAAGTGGAGATGGTCGACCGTTTGGCCGCCGTCGTCCCCTGAGTTGCAAACGACGCGGTAGCCGTCTTCCAATTGCAGCTCGACCGCGAGGTTGCGAATCACCAGCACGATATGAGCGACGAGCGCCGCGTCGCCGTCGTCGAGCGTCGCCCACGATTTGATCGGCCGCTTGGGAATCACGAGCACATGCACGGGAGCCTGCGGCGCGATGTCGCGGAAGGCCAGGCATTCGTCGTCTTCGTAGACGATGTCGGCCGGAATTTCCCGCTCAATGATCCGCTGAAAGATAGTCGGTTGTGCCACGATTTCGGTTTCCTAGTAGAACCGGCCTAAGAGTGCCGGCCTTCACGCACCGGGTTGGGCCAAGGCCAAGCCTTCGTCGATCAGCAAGATCGGAATGCCGTCGAAAATCGGGTAGACGTACGTGCCGTCGGCCCGGACGAGCCCCCCCTCGAGTTTGCGGCTCACAAGTTCGCCGCCGCGATTCCGCAACGTTCCCGCGGCCACGGCGGCGTTGATTTGCTCGAGCGTCGCGGCATCGACCTCCGCCAACGGCGTGCGGTCTTCCGGACAACGGAGCATCTGCAAAAACTCAGGTTGGATCATCGAGCAAGTCGGCACGGGGAAAACAGCGAGCGTGGACGCTCGCACGTTATACCCCGCCCGCCGAGGAGTTTCCAGGGAGCGGAGGAAGGACCAGGGAGACTTCGAGACGCGGAGATTGGGAGAAAATATATGGGATCGCGAGAATACACTTTCGCATCTCCCAGTCTCCTAGTCTCCTCGTCTCCTAATCTCCCCCACTCCAAATCTCAATTCCCTACGCGTCCAGCAGCGGGTCGCGCACCGGCTGCGCCTGCAAGCCTTCCGGCTTGGCCGTACGGCGGCGACGGCGCGGAATCTTCGTGTTGGTCCACTCTTTGGTGAGGGTCTCAAACACTTCCGGCGATTCGTAGCGCACGAAGCCTTTGCCGTCGGGAATCGGGCCGATTAGCCCTTGAAACACCGGCAGGCCCCGCAGCGCCAAGTCGGTGCTGCAATCGTCGATGCCCACCTGCGTGTGCGACTTCTCCAACGTGTCGATGCGCAGATACTCCTTCGTTGAAATCTCGCCGTCGGTCCCTCGAGTGACGACACGATACACGAACTTGTCTTGCGACATCCTGAGCGACTCCGGGGAAGACGGGGGGAAGGACCGTAGATAGGCTAAGCAGATATCGACGGGTACCGGCCGCGAAATATATCGCTTTCCCGCGTGCCGGCAGGTCCGTACGATTCGCGTGAACCGGCATCCGCCGCGCTTCACCTAGGTTCGCTACAAGCGGTCGCTCGCAGCAGGCCGCGGAGCAGGTCGTAACGACTATGCCGCGCATGCCGGAGCGACGACCAAGCAATCCGCACAAAGAACAACCATGATCGCTCTCACAAACCCAATTCATGTGCTGCGCGTTTTAGCGCCGCTCGTAGCGGTGATGCTCACGGCGAGCATGACGCGCGGCGACGACCCTGCGAAGCCGTCAACTTCGACAGCTCCGGCCCCGCTCGACGGGCGCGACGGCCGCGACCTAGCGCTTGAAAACTTTCGCCCGCAATCGATGCTCGCCGTCCCCGTGCATCATTTACCCCGTGCGAAGTTTCCCGTCGTCGACGTGCACGTCCATCCGCGGATCCGGCTGCATCACTCGCCGGAGCAACTCGACGACTTTGTTCGCACGATGGACGCCCACAATATCGCGCTCTGCGTCAGCCTCGACGGCGGTCTAGGCACGGCGCTCGACGAACACCTGGCGTACGTCTGGACGAAATACCGCGACCGGTTTGTGATCTTCGCCAATATCGATTGGCGCGGCGACGGAAAGGCGGACGACCCCGCTAGTTGGGACTGCCAACGCCCCGACTTCGCCCGACGAATGGTCGCCGCCCTGGAAGCGGCCAAGGTGAAAGGCGTGAGCGGGCTGAAGGTGTTCAAAGACCTGGGGCTCGTCTTCAAGAACCCCGACGGCTCCTACATCCGCATCGACGACGAGCGCTGGAGCCCGATTTGGGCCGCCTGCGGCAGACTCGGCCTGCCGGTGATCATCCATAGCGGCGACCCGACGGCATTCTTCCTGCCGATCGACGAGAAGAACGAACGTTGGGAAGAGCTGCACCGGCATCCGGAATGGAGTTTCCACGGGCCCGGCTTTCCCAAACGCGAAGATCTACTCGCGGCGTACCTCAAGATCGTCGAGCGCCACCCGCAGACGACCTTCATCGGAGCCCACGTTTCGAACAACGCGGAGGACCTGGCCGCCGTGGCCTCTTGGCTCGACACGTATCCGAATCTCGTCGTCGAAATCGCTTCGCGCATTTCCGAACTCGGCCGGCAGCCGTACACCGCGCGAAAGTTCTTTCTGAAGTACGCCGACCGAATTCTCTTCGGCACCGACGGCCCGCGCGCGGCAGGCCGGCTATTTCCGTACTGGCGTTTCCTAGAAACCGACGACGAATACTTCGCCTACGCCGAGAACCCGTTCCCGCCGCAAGGGCTCTGGAACATCTACGGTATCCACCTGCCGGACGAAGTGTTGAAGAAGGTGTACCACGAAAACGCGGCGCGGATTATTCCCGGCGTCCGCGAGAAACTGGCGGCGCGGAAGTAAAAAACTCCAAGCGACATTTCACCACGGAGGCACGGAGGGCACTGAGGTAAGCAATATCTGAATTTCCTCCGTGTTCTCCGTGCCTCCGTGGTGAACTAATCTGCATGCCTCCGCAAGGCAGTGGAGGAAATGTCCGCACGGAATTCCGCTTCAGTCACCCCCGTGGAGATCGCTCGCAGCGCCGGCGGCAGTTCGAGATCGTCGAGCGTTTGGAAGCCTTGCGGCGTCGCGCGGCCGAACACCAAGAAACGGCAGCCGAGCGACGCGATTTCGGCGATCGTCCGATCTCGATGGGTTTCACTCCCCTCGGCAAACTTCACATCGGCGACGCGCGTGATGGTGTCGAGCCCGCAGACGATCGTCCGGCCGGGATATAGTCGGGCCTTCTGCACCATTCGCGGCGCGCGCGTGAAATCGAGTTCGGCGGTGAGCTGGCGTGACCGGCCGGCCATGTCTTCGAAATCGAGCGGCAACTTACCGACATTCTCGATGGAGATTTCAAAGTGCACCGGCCCGCCCAGCCGCGCCTCGGCCAGGGCGTGCATCCGGCGATGTCCGTCGTGCGGCGGATTAAACGAACCAGGAAAGATCCCGACGGCCGCCTCGCGCGCCGCTGTAGACTCCTCACGGGCCGAAATCTTGTCGCACCGCCCCGCCATGAGTTCTTGCCACGATTGCGGCGCGTCGGTTCGTCGTCGCTCCAAGGTCTCATCCGCTCGCAGCAAGACTTCCGGGCGGTGCTGTAGCCCGCATGCGTCGGCGAACAAGTCGAGCAACAAATCGGCGGCGAGCGTTTCTTCCTCGTCGCGCGAACGAGCCCCCTTCACAAGCTCGACCGATTGCGACCAAGTGCACGCCGCGGTCTGCGCCGCCAGATGAATGCGATGCGCCCCGCGCTTGGGTCGATCGCTCGCCAGACTCGCCGTGAGCCCGAGCCCGACGACCGGGAACGGCTCCGTTCCGCGTAAGTGCTCCGCCCGGCGATACCCGGCCATTGCCATGGCTCGGGCCGTTGCGGAGGAGCAAGCCTGTTCCGGCGGTAGCCCGAGCCATTCGCCCAGCGCCGCCGCCGAGTAAGGCACGCGGGCCTCGAGCACCGTTTGCGAAGCCCCCGGCACGCAGAGGAGCCTGCTCATCGCCAAGCTCCCGCCGCCGGTCACCGAGATCACGGCGCGCTCGGGGGACGCATGAATGCGGCGAACAAGCTCGTGCGTGGCGTCGTGAGAAGGCATCGTCCCATTCTAACCAACGTCGCTTACTTCGCGACCGTGATCTCGTACGTCAGCGCGTCCTTGTGGCCCGTGCCCCGTTCCTCCGGCAGCGTGAGTACTGCCGTGTCGTTCTTGAGCGAGTACTCAAACGGCCGCCCGGTTACGGCGTCGATCTTCGGCAACGGCACGACCTGCACGTCGTCGAGCGACGTCGGGAGCCGCCCGTCGTTCTTGGCGGCGTGGAGCCGAAAGCCTTCGACAATTCGTAAGACGTCGAGACGTCGCTCGCCGCGAGCGTAAGTTTTCGACACCTGCGCCACGGCGGGCAACAAGAGCGCAGCAAACGGAATGATCTCTTGATCGTCGCCGTTGCCCGCCTTGGCCTTCGCCAAACGTTGCTCGGCGGCCTCGATGCCCCGACGCGCTTCGGGATACGGCAGCATCGTCCAGCGGAACATATCGTCGCGCAGGTCTTCATATTTCAGCCGGCTAAACTCAATGAAGAGTTGGGCGTCACTCAGCCCTGCCACGTCCTTCTGATCGGCCCCGCACCGCACGAGGAACGCTTGCAAACTGTCGCGTCTGACGGCAACCTGCGTCATCAACGCCACTTGTCCCAAGACCTTCGACCACCACTCGGCCGGCTGTCCTTCGTTGGAAAGCAACGCCGACATCTGCGTAAACTCTTTGGCCAATCGTTGCGCCGTAATCTTCCACTCCTCTTCGGAACGTTCCGTCGTCTGGAGCGCGGGGAAACTAAGCAACAGCGCCGTCATTTCCATTTCCAAGCCGGGCCGAGGATCGACAAGCGGTCGCGGTTGAAAGGTCAGCGCCCAATACAAACTCGGGGCACCTGGCATTTGGGCGAAATCTAATAACACGCGATCCATCTGTGCGGCGACGGCGACGCCGACCAGGCCGTTGATCAACGTCGCACCTTGAGAAACATGCCGCGCCATCGCATAGCCGACGCCGAGCGTTTCTACCGCTTCCGCATACTTCTTCTCCGCCAATTCTAGGCGGGCACGCAAGGCGACGTACCGCGACATGCGCCGCATCTCCTGCACTTCGGGCAATTTGATAGCGAACACCATCTGCTCGCGAATCGGCAACTCCCAATCACACGACTCGAGCCGAGCCGCGGCGCGGAGATCGTCGATGATGTACGTGACGTTTGACTGGTGGACGGCCTCGAACGTCTTATACGTGTCGTGAGAATTGCGAATCGCGTCGATTGTTTCGCGCTTGGCAAACTCCGCGAACGGAAGCTTTAGCCAAGCATCGACCTGCGCATCGACTTTCGCTTCGGGCCGGTAATCGAGCATCGCTTTCGTGTAACGCAATGCCGCATTGCCGGGCCGGCGGTCGATAAACTTGGGCAACAACTGATATTTCAAGGCCGGCAATGGTTCAACGGCGGGCGTAATCGCCAGCCGAACGGGGCTCTCGTCTTCGGCTGAAGCCTGCCCGGAGGCAAGAGGCAACAAAGCTGCGGCGATGAGTAGGAAGTGTTTCATATCGATGATTCCCGAGTTGGGTTTGACGTGTGGCGCGAGTTAATTCAACAGTTCTTGCAGCAAAGCATTGCGTGAATGGGACGAGCGCGGCGACTCACTTCTGGCCGCACGGTCGGCCTGCGCCAATGCGCCCGGGCCCAGCTGCCGGCGCAATTGGGCATAGCTGTCGGGCGCGGCGAGACGTTCATTCGTGAAAACTTCCGCGGGTGACTGGGTGGAAGATTCGATCACGGCGACGAGAGGCGCATCGATCGAGGCCTGTGGCGCCGTCCAACGTCCGACGACGAGCGCCGAGGCGGCGGCAAGCAAAGTCGCCAAGGGCCACGCCGCGCGTCGGCCGGCCGCCTGCGAACCGGCCGTCGCCGCGCGCCCGGCTTCGTACATGAGTTTGTCGCGGTCGATGCCGGCCGTCGGCGCGAGGCCGGCCAAGCGGGCTTCGAGGGCTTGTAGGTCCGGCGTTAGGGGTTCGTGTTCGTGCATGTTCGCTCCAATCGTGCTCGTAATTGTTCTAGGCCTTGCTTGTAGCGTCGGTGGGCCGTGCTCGACGTTACGCCTGTCAGGCCGGCAATTTGTTCAAACGTTAATCCGCCCCACAGATGCGCCGTCACGGTTTCGCGCAGGTCGTCGTCGAGTCCGGCGAGCGCCGCCGCGGCCGTGGCGGCGTCGAGTTGTGATTCTTCCGTCGGTTGAAACCACTCCGGCCTGGCCGAAGCCACGGCCTGCTCGCGCTTGCGGCGTCGCCAAAACGAGCGCCGCGCGGAAAGCGCGCCGTTGCGCACCGTGCGATAGAGCCATGCCGGCGGATCGTCCGGCGGCACTCCCTGGCGCGCCAGTTGCACGAACGCTTCCTGCACCACGTCGTCGGGTCCCTGCCCTTCCGCCTCGTCGCACCATTGCCGCGCATACAATGCCAATGGGCCCGCATAACGAGTGACCAACGCGGCAAGTAGCTCGGGCACAATGGGCATGGCGGTAGGTGTAAGGGGCGAGTGGTCAGTTGCCTGCGGCCTAGCGCCTATACTAAAGACTCCGCCGGCGGCGAATCATCCCGTGGATTCATAAAATTTCCCCTCGCACGGGGCCGGGTTGTCGGCGGAGGGCTAAATTGCTAGTTTTGCCGCGCCTCTCTGGCTTAAAACTCCGGTTCCGCAACCTTTCCCACCGAACTCCTTCATGCTCCGTATTTATAATCCGCGACTACTCGACTACCTCCGCTACCAATACACGCTCGACGACGTCCGTCGGCTCACCGCGTTTCTGCGCGAGGCGGGCACCTTTCATTTTCCCGCGCTCGCCAGCGGCCTGCACCCGGCGGCACACGTCTCACATGACGACCCTTCCGGCTACGCGAGCATTTGGGTGCGCGACAATGCCCACGTCGCGCATGCCCACCTGATCGACGGCCGGCCGGAAGCCGCAGCGGCAGTGGTGTCGGGCTTGGCGAAATTTCTCGCGACGCAGCGCAAGCGCATCCAGGCCGTGCTCGACGGCGAGAACGATGCGAGCGACCCGATGCATCGACCGCACATCCGGTTCGACGGCCACAAGGTCGCCGAGATCGACGAACGTTGGGCCCATGCTCAGAACGACGCGCTCGGCTATTTTCTCTGGATCGCCTCGAAGCTCGTGGCTCAAAAGGCCCTACCGTTCGATGCGACGCTCCGCGAAGTGCTCGCCGGTATGGCGCTATTTCTCGAGAAGATCGAATACTGGACCGACGAAGATTCCGGCCATTGGGAAGAAACGCGCAAGCAAAGCTCTTCGAGCATCGGCACCGCGCTGGCCGGGCTTACCGCGCTCGAAGCTGTATACGATTCGCCGCTCCTCGGCGACGAGCCGGCCTTCGGCAAGCAAACGTTGACACATACGCGTTTGCGCAAGCTCGTCGAGCGTGGACGTGAAACGTTGCTCGAAACGTTGCCGCACGAATGCGCAAATCCCGACCCGACCAAACGTCGCGAAGCTGATGCCGCTCTCCTGTTTTTGATCTATCCGCTGGAAATCGTCGATGGTGCGGCGGCCGACAAGATCATCGACCTCGTCGTGCGCGACCTGCGAGGGGACATCGGCATCCGTCGTTATCGGGGCGATTCGTACTGGTGCGCCGACTATAAAACCAAAATCTCCTCCGCTGAGGCCCGCTCGGCCGACTACAGCGAAGACCTGAGCGGCCGCGACGCACTGTTGCGCGAAGGGGAAGAAGCGCAATGGTGCATCTTCGATCCGATGCTCTCCGCCGCCTACGGCCGGCGGTACGAGCAATCGCGCTCCGCCGCGGATCTCAAGTTGCAAACGGAGTATCTCAACCGCTCCTTGGGCCATCTCACCAGCGACGATTCACGCTTCGGCGGCTTGCGCTGCCCGGAGTCGTACTACTTGGAAAACGGCAGTTACGTGCCGGTCGACCAAACGCCGCTCCTCTGGACGCAGGGAAACTTGCTGACGGCTCTGAGGATGATGGAGCAGAGCTTGGCGTAAATGCTGAACATTCGAATGCTGAATGCTGAACATTCGAATGCTGAATGCTGAACAACCGAGGCTCCGCGGCACCCCTTACCTGTTCAGCATTCAGCACTCAGCATTCCGCATTTGCCTCTCCGCGACCTAAGCTTGCTTGGCCGCCCGTTTTTGCGGGCTTGCCGAAGGTCTAGCAGCGTGGGCGTCATGGCATCGTCGGCAATATCCGCACATTCAGCACCCGCCCCCTCGGCGGTTCGGGCCAGTTCGTTGGCCGAAGGCGTAGTGATTTTGCTGGCGCTGACGGTCGTGCAGCGGCTGGTCGGGTTCCTCCGCAGCATTCTGTTCTGCCGTTGGCTCGATGCCGAACAGCTCGGCCAATGGGACCTGGCCTTCAACTTCCTCATGCTCGCCGCGCCGCTCGCCGTGTTGGGGCTGCCGGGGAGCTTCGGCCGCTATGTGGAAACGTATCGCGAAAGCGGGCGGCTCCGTGCCTTCCTGCGGCGCACCACTTGGGCCAGCGTCGTACCCGCGATTACGTTTTGCCTTGCGGCCGCCGCACTAAGTCCCTGGTTGGCGGAGTTGATCTTCGGCGAACGTGAACAGGCGTCGCTCGTGCTCACCATGTCGGCCGCACTGGCCGCACTGATCGGGTTCAATTTCCTCGGCTGCTTCTTCACGGCCCTCCGCGCCGGCCGAATTTTTTCGTACATGCAATTTTCCAACACGGTGATCTTCGCCGTGTTGAGCTTAGTGTTCATGACCACTTGGCAAGCGAAGGCCGAGGCGGGCGTCGCCGCGTTCGGCATTGCTTGCTTCATCTCCGGCGCGGCGTCGCTCGTATGGATGGTTCGCCTCTGGCGCGAGCTGCCCGCCGTCGAACAGCCGCTTGGGCACGGCGAACTCTGGTCACGGTTGATGCCGTTTGCCTTTTGGGTTTGGGTGACGAACTGGGTTTCCAACTCGTTCGAACTCGCCGATCGGTACATGATCGTCCACTTCGGCGGTCTCGACGCCCACACGGCGCTCGATCTCGTCGGCCAATATCACAGCGCCCGCGTCATGCCGGTCCTGTTCCTCGGGCTGGCCGACATGCTTTCGACATGGATCACGCCGCACCTGATCGGTGATTGGGAAGCCGGGCGGCGCGAGGCGGTCGGAGCCCGATTGGCGTTCATTCTCAAGGTGTTCCTGCTCGCATTCCTCGGCATTTCTATTGTGATGCTGGCCGGAGCACCGCTCTTCTTTCACACCGCCTTGGCCGATAAGTTCGGCTTCGGGCAGGCGATCTTTCCGTGGACGTTGGCCTGTGCCCTTTGGACGGGCCTGGCGATGATCAGCAACAACTGGCTCTGGTGTGCCGAACGTTCGCGGCTCGCCACGGTCGGGCTCTTCGTCGGGCTAATTACCAACGTCGGCCTGAATCTCGTATTGCTGCCGGGTTACGGTCTCAACGGCGTCGTCGTGGCTTCGGCCGCGTCGAAGTTTCTCTCGTTGGCGCTGCTCTGGACGATGTGCCGGCTGCTCAAGATGCCCGTCGATCGCCGACTGGTGCTTGTTTCGCTGCTCCCGGCACTCTTGATCCTAGGGCCCTGGTGGGCGTTGGTCGGCACGGTCGTCGTCGCTTCGGGAATCGTGCCGGCAATTAGCATCTTCAGCGCGGAAGAGCGAGCGACACTGGCGAATGCCGCCGGCAAATTGCTTGATCGCGTCCGATCGCGCGTGGCCCGCGCGAACGTTTAGAACGGACACTCTGCCGTGAATTCGACGGTTCTCCCGCAGTCAACGCGCGGGTCCCGAGCGTCTTCGTCGGGGTACGTAAACGCCAAACGTTCCGCGTGCAACAGCAAGCGCGGGGCCATCGCCGCGACTTCCGGCGACGCGTACAGCGGGTCGCCCAAGATCGGGTGCCCGAGCGATGCTAGATGGATTCGCAACTGATGCGAACGACCCGTGATCGGCTCCAATTCGACGCGCGTTCGATCGGACGACCGCCCGATGACGCGCCAACGCGTTTGGGCAGGCTTGCCCAGTTCGGGGTCGACCATGTGCCGGGGCGGATGGTCGAAGTCTTTCCGCAGGGCGAGGTCGACGAGCCCCGCATCGGCCGCGATGTTGCCGGCCACCACGGCCGCGTAACGCTTCCGCACGCTGCGAGTTGCGAATTGCCGGTTGAGTTGCCGCTGCACTTCCGGGGTGAGCGCCATGACCAGCAGTCCCGAGGTGTCGCGATCGAGACGATGCACCACCAACGCCGAGGGGTAAGCCTGTTGCACCCGGGCGCTCAAACAATCTTGCAAATCGGGTCCACGGCCGGGTACGGCCAGCAATCCGGAGGGTTTATCCAGCACTAGCAACCGATCGTCTTGATAAACGGTAACGAACGTAGCGGTCATGCGCGCATATACGAGCGGAAACGAATTGTCAGGCCCGATTGTAGCGGCAATGCCAGTTGCAGCGCACCGGTAGTATGCAACGTGCCGGCAACGCCGGTTTCACCTGAATTGCGGAATGTTTCGATAGAGAGGCGTAGAGCAGTCGTAGTCGTGGCAACATGGTCCTTTTCGAACGGAATGAAGCCCGTTGGGCGTCGCGGCGGCGACGGTCGGCCAGGGCACCAACTTCAGGGAAGTTTTGTATGCGTCGATCAATCTGGTGGAAACTTTCGACGGCCCTGTTGCTGAACACGGCCGTTGTCGACATGGCGACCGCGCAACAGCGCCCCGAGGCGCTCTCGACCGACACGCTGCCGCCGTCGGTGCCGAAGGTGGTGAGCCCGATGGATTCGGCCACGTCGCCCGAGCCGATCGCGCCGCAGCCGCACGACGACGTCGGCATGACGCTCGATGAATGCCAGTTCCTCGCCCAAACCGCGAACCCCGCGCTGCGCGAGGCTTCGGCGAAGGTCGGCGTCGCCCAAGGCCAAGCCGTGCAGGTCGGCATCATTCCGAACCCGACGTTCTTCACGAGCTCACCGCAATGGACCGGCAGCATCAGCCAATACAACTGGGTGTTCGCGCAAGACTTCATCACCGCGCACAAGCTCGGGCTCAATCGGGCCGTCGCCTATCGCTCGGTGGAACAAGCGCAGCTTGATTTCACGCGTACGCGCTTCGAAGTGCTGACGAACGTTCGCAAGACGTATTACACGGCGGCGGCGACACAGAGACGCGTCGAGGTGCTCTCGGAGTTGATGAACGTTTCCGGTCGCTCGCGCGACGTCGGACAGAAACTCTTGCAGGCCGGCGAAACGAATCGGGCCGACGCCGTGCAACTGGAGATCGAATACGACAAGGCGAGCGTTGCGCATGCCAACGCTCAAGCGACGGTGGCGGCCGCGCGAAAGGAACTAGCGGCCGCGATCGGCGTGCCGGAAATGGAAATCGGGCGTTTGAAATTTGACTTCACGCTGCCGCTGCCCGACTACGAATTGGAAGCGGTCCGGCAGGGAGTCGTCGATCGTAACGCGGTGGCGCAAGCGGCCGCGGTGGAGATTCAGAAGACGCAGTACGCCTTGCGCCGCGCACGCGCCGAACCGTGGCCGAACTTCAACATTCAGGCCGGTTATCAATACGCGACGGAAGCTCCGCTGCATGATCAAGGTTACGCGCAGTTCTTGACGACCATTCCGCTCTACAATCGCAATCAGGGCGGTATTCGCGCGGCCCGTTCCGATATTGCTCGCGCCTCGGCGGCCTTGCAGCGCACGGAAAACGAACTCTCACAACAAGCGGCGCAGGCGCTGGGCGTCTATCTGGCGGCCGGCGAGCGAGCCAAGATTTACCAAGAGAAAATCCTGCCCAAGGCGCAGGAAGTGTTTCGGGTGAACCGCAGCCTTTTCGAGCAAGGGCAGACCGACTTCCTTCGCTTGCTCCAAGCGCAACGGACGTTGATCGAAGCCGATCTCGGCTACATCGAGGCTCAGGAATCGCGTTGGACGGCGGCCGCCGAAATCGCCGGGCTGTTGCAAGTCGAGCAGTTTCCGTAGTCGACCGTCGGGACACGACGGTGCACGTTCGTGCCGTGCCACACCGCTCCGATGTGTTTTCCGCAAGCATTTCTTGCTCAGGGGCTAACGATTCAGTTAGCATGAATGAAGATCGATTAAGACTCCGCAAGTCTCTTCATTCGGCCTTCGCAGGCGATTAGATAGTTCTAGAATTCGCTAGACGCTAACCGCCCCGGCCCTTGCCCTAGGTTTGAGTGAGATATGACGTCGATGCGCGGAATAGTATGCGCTGCGGCGCTTACAGGTCTGATTCTCGGCGCCGCGGCAGGCGGCTATTTCATGCGGCAAAAGGCCGTGCCGCCGGGTTCCGAACAGATTCGGCCCGTTGCCTCGCACACGGTCGAACCGAAGTGCGAAGCCTGCCTCGCCGAAGGGCGCCCCGATACGTTAGTGCTGCCGACGGACGTGATGAAACGTCTAGGCGTGCGCGTCGCGCAAGTTGAGCCCGCGCCGAAGTCTCGGCCTTTGAAACTTCCCGGGTCGCTGATGCTCGACTCGAACCGCCTGGCGCGCATCCATTCGCGATTCGAAGGGATCGTGATGACGCTCGGCACCATTTCGCCGCCGGGCGAGAAGCCCCGCGCATTGCGCTTCGGCGACAAGGTGAAGAAAGACCAAACCCTGGCCGTGGTCTGGAGCAAGGAGATCGGCCAGAAGAAGAGCGAATTGCTCGACGCGTATTCGCAATTGAGCTTGGCGAAAGCGACGCTCGACAAATTGAAGACGCTCCGGCCGGGGGAAGTTTCCGACCATGTGATGCGCGACGCCCAGCGCACCTACGAAGGAGCGCTGATTAGCGCCCAGAACGGCGAACGAACGCTTCGTTCGTGGCAGCTCTCGGAAGCCGACGTCACGGCGATTCGCAACGAAGCGGAGCGTCTGCACAAAGAGGGAGCGAGCGAACAAGCAACCGCCGCCCTGCGCGAAGGTTGGGCCGAACTGGAAGTGCGCGCCCCGTTCGACGGCGTGTTGCTGGAGAAGAACATCACCGTCGGCGAAATCGTCGACGCGAGTCTCGATCTGTTCAAGATCGGCGACGTCAGCCGGCTGATGGTGGCCGCGAACGTTTATGAAGAAGACTTGGCCGAGATCGAACGACTACCGCCCGAAAAACGCCGCTGGAAGATTTCGCTTACCGCCGAGCCGGAAGAGCCGCCGCTGGAAGGAACATTCGAACTTGCCGGACGGCTGATCGACCCGGTGCAGCACACCGCGCAGCTTGTGGGCTATATCGACAATCCGCAAGGTCGCTTCATCGCGGGGCAATTTATTTCGGCGCTCGTCGAACTTTTGCCGCGAACGAATGAGGTGGCGGTTCCGGCCGGCTCGGTCATCGAATCGAGCGAAGGGGCCGTGATGTACACGGTCGGCGGAGAAGACGGCAACGAGTTCACGCGCCGCGTCACGGCCGTGGCGCATCGCGGACGGTCGTACGTGCACCTGCGCACCGTACTCACCGAAGATGAGCAGCGCCGCGGGTTCACCGTCTTGCAGCCCGGCACGCGCATCGTCACTTCGGGCATCGTCATTCTGGAAAGCACGTGGAAAGAGCTGGGCCTGGCGCGTCGCGCCGACAACGCCGAAGGTTCGCCCCAACTCACGCGCGCTCCGTAAAACGCACACTTCCGACTCCGCTGCAGCCGCGATTTCACCGAGGAATCGCGGCCGTTCGGCGAAGCCAACCTCTCGTCGCGTACGGGTATCGTCATGGTGCATCGCCTCATCCATTGGGCCGTTCACAACAAGCTCGTCGTCATTCTGCTCGCGTGTGCCATCGCGGCGGTCGGCGGCTACTCGTTGGTCAATATCAACATCGAGGCGTACCCCGACCCGGCGCCCGCCATCGTCGAGGTCATCGCGCAATATCCCGGCGCTTCGGCGGAAGAGGTCGAGCGGCAGGTGACGGTGCCGATGGAAGTGGCGCTCTCCGGCATGCCCGGCCTGACGACCACCCGATCTAAATCGCTTTTCGGCCTGGCGCACGTGCGCAACCAATTCGAATACGGCATCGACCCCGTAAAGGCGAAGACCGAGGTGATCAACCGACTCGGCGGCGTCAACTTTCCGCCGGGCGTTACGCCGCAGCTCAATCCGGCCTCGCCAATCGGTGAAATCTACCGCTATTACATCGCCGGCCCAAAAGACGCCGACGGCAAATCGATCTACACAACGGCCGATTTGAAGTCGCTGCAAGATTGGGTGCTCGACCGCGAGTTTCGCCGTATCCCGCGCATCGGCAGCGTGGTGAGCTTCGGCGGCGAAGTTAAGCGCTATGAAGTGCAGCCCGACCCCGAACGCCTGCATAAATACGGGATCTCGCTCAACACGCTGGAAGACTCGCTGCGCAATTCCAACAGCAACGCCGGCGGCGATTACTTGATGCTCGGCGAGACGGTGCAAGCCGTGCGCGGGCTCGGCCTGATCGGCGGCGGACAAGATCCGGTCGGCAGCGTGCTCACATGGGACGACCCCGTGAAAGCCGGCGAGTTTCTCCGCACGGCCGAAGAACAACGGCTGCGCGGCATTCGCCAAATCGTGCTCGCTGCGAACAACAATATTCCGGTGCGCATCGGCGACGTCGTCGACGGCGGCCGCGCCGAAACCGATCTGCAGTTGTCGGATACCGGCGTCGTCGTCGGCAGGGCCACGCGCATGGGGCGCGTCGCGGTCGCCACGCCGCAAAAAGACGGGCACGACGAATACATTCTCGACGCCGACGGCAATCGCATCTGGAACACGGATGACGACGTCGTCGAAGGGGTCGCGTTGTTACGCAAAGGCGAGCAATCGCTACCGGCGCTCCGCGACGTGGAAGTCAAAGTCAAAGAGCTCAACGAGGGGAAAGGTAAGCTGCTGCCCGGCGTGCAACTAGTCACGTTTAACGACCGCACGGAACTCATCAACCGCACGACGGAGACGGTGAAGGAAAACGTGCTCGTCGGCCTCACGCTCGTAAGCTTGATTCTGCTCATCTTCTTAAACGACCTGCGTTGCGCGCTGATCGTGGCGATCAACATTCCGCTTTCGCTATTGTCCGCGTTCGCGGTGCTGTATCTCACCGGGCAATCGGCGAATCTGCTTTCGCTCGGCGCCGTCGACTTCGGCATCATCGCCGACTCGTCGATCATCATGGTGGAATGCGTCTATCGCTTCCTGGCGACCGGCCGTGACCCGCACTTGCCGATGGAGAAGCGCATTGAAAAGGCGGCGAGTTCGATCGAGAAAATCCTGTTCTACTCGACGCTCATCATGATCTTCGCGTTGTTGCCCCTTTTCACGATGAAAGGCCCGGAAGGCCAGATTTTCGGCCCCATGGCGAACACGTACGCCGTGGCGCTCGGCTCGGCGCTGCTGCTTTCGATCACGCTGAGCCCGGCGCTCTGCCGCATCTTCTTCAAGAACTTGAAGCCGCGGCCGGAAAACTTCCTCGTCCGCCGGCTCAACCGCCTCTACCTGCGGCAGCTCGAGTGGATGCTCCGGCATCGCGTCATCGTCGTCGTCGGGTTCCTCGGGATGATCGGCGCCACGGTGCTCGCCGTGAATTCGCTCGGTCGCGAATTCATGCCGGCGCTTGAAGAAGGAAACGTCTATGTCCGCGGCACGTTCCCTGTGAACGTCTCGCTCGAGGAAGTGACGAACAAAGCGAAGATCGCTCGCGACATCATGCAGAAGTATCCGGAGATCAAAGGTGTGCTGAGTCAACTCGGCCGCCCCGACGACGGCACCGACCCGACCGGCTTCTACAACGCCGAACTCTTCGCACCGCTGCTGCCGCAAGAAGAGTGGCCGCACGTGAAGGAGGAAGCCGGCTGGCGGCGTTGGCTCGGGGCCACGCATCGCCATCGCAGCAAGAACGAGCTCATCGAGGAGATGAATCGCGAGCTTTCGCGCAGCATTCCCGGCGTCGACTGGAGCTTCTCGCAAGCCATTCGCGACAACGTGCTGGAAACCCTCTCCGGCGTGAAAGGGGAAAACTCGATCAAGATCATCGGCCCCGACCTCACGCAGCTTCAGGAGTTGGCGGAGAAGACGAAGCAGGCCCTCAATTCAGTGCCGGGCGTAGAGAACGTCGGCATCTTCAGCATCAAGGGGCAAACAAATCTCGAGTTCTTCATCGACCCGGAAAAGTGCGCTCGTTGGAGCGCCAGCACGGCCGACGTGCAAGACGTGGTACAAACGGCGATCGGCGGCAAGTCGCTCACGAAGATCGTCGAAGGAGAGCGCACTTACGACCTGACGCTCCGTTGGCCGGAGCGGCTCCGTTCGAGCGCCGAGCAGATTCTGCAGATCCCGGTCGACGTACTGCGCAACGCCGTGAAGCCCGCCAATACGAATCCTGCCGGCACCGACGACCTTGCCGTCTCGCCGCTGGGGACTAACCGCACGCAGCCGTCGCTGGCCGGCAACGCGTTCAATTCGTCGACCGCCTATCTCGACCAGGTACCGCGCCGCCGGCTCGGCGATTTGGTTTCTCCGGTCAACGAGCAAGGAATGCCCGATGCGAAGGGGAGCTTCGTCCGCTCCGCCGCATCAACGATTTACCGCGAGCAAGGGAAGCGGCTCATTGCCGTAAGCTTCTCGGTGCGCGGTCGCGACTTGGCGAGTGCCGTTTCCGAGGCCCAAGCGGCCACGGCCCATCTCTACCCGGCCGGCATCGACGTCGAGTGGAGCGGCGAGTTCCAAGAAATGCAGGAAGCCGGTCATCGGCTGTTTCAAGTCTCGGCGCTGGCGTTGATGCTGATCTTGATCTTGCTGTACTTGGCGTTCCAGTCGCTCCTCGACGCGATCGTCGTGCTCACAAATGTCATCGTGCTCTGCATCGGCGGCATTTGGGCGCTGATGCTCGCCGGCGAAACGTTTAACATTTCGGCAGGCGTGGGCTTCATCTCGATTCTCGGCGTCGGCACGATGAGCGCGATGTTGTTCATCTCACGTTTCAACATGTTGCGCGCCCACGATCATGATCTCGGCGAGACGCTGCGCCTCGGCACCGAGGCATTGATCCGTCCGCAATGCATGACGGCGCTCACGGCGATTCTCGGCCTGTTGCCCGCGGCCTTGTCGACGAAGATGGGAAGCGAAACGCAGCGGCCGTTGGCGATCGTCGTGGTCGGCGGCATGCTCGTGACCCTCGCACTCACGAACTTGATTCCCGTGCTCTACAGCTTCTACGGCAAACGCACGCCGCCGGAAGGAGCCGGAGATTTGGCGCACTAATCGACGCTCGTCTGTAGGGAACGCCCTGCGTGGCGTTCCGCTGGGGGGCGCAAATTCCAATGACCAAGCACCAAATTCCAAACAACGGAAAACAATGACAGAAATTCCAATATGCGCGGCGGCGCGATTCGAACTTTCGGTCCTTGGTATTTGTTTGGAATTTGGTGCTCGGTGATTGATGATTTCGCTGACACGTCGGCCTCACGGCTCGACGTTCGCCGGAACGCCACGGAGGGCGTTCCCTACAGGCACCCTCCCCGCGATGATCAGCACCCTGCGGTTTTTACCCCCTCGCGCCGGGGAAAAAATTTCGGAATAGTCGCTCGCTAGCGGTGCCGGCAAACCGTGTCAAACAGTTTCACCGAAGTGGCTATGGCGCAAAAACTTACATCCCGAGCTCATCAAGGGCCCACAAAAGCCTCACGGCTTCTTGTTTTCCTAAGCTCGCCCTCTGAAAGGGGTTGAGACGCCTCGAAAGAATTTCGTTGACGAGCCCTGGTTAACGGGTAAGATCGAACCCCTGTCGCCCGTATGTTGTGGTAGGAAGGGCATCTGCTACAATATATTGGTGTCGAGAGCCAAATTCTGCCGATCTATGCGGTGGTTTTGGAGATTCGCAAGACTACGGCAGCGAAATGGTTTCGCACAGAGCCGCGTCTTGCCGATACTCCTATCTGGCTGTAGTGTACGTGCGTACATTTAATCCGTGCGCAAGTGGTATGGATGCCCCTCGTCACCCGCTCCTTTCTCAAGGGTTTCTTCATGGCAGAATCCAGTGCATCCGGCGTGGCTGAACGCGCCCCTAAGAAGTCGTCGCGTCGTCTCTCCACAGGCTTGATGGTCGAGCCCGTGTTTTGCCCGACCGACGTCGCCAGTCCGTTCGACACCGTGCAATGGGAAACCCGCACCGCCGCCATCAAAGGCGAAAACGGCGAGGTGCTCTTCGAGCAAACCAATTGCGAAGTGCCGGTGTTCTGGACGCAGTTGGCCACGAACGTCGTTTGCAGCAAGTACTACTACGGCGAAATCAATACGCCGCAGCGCGAGTACAGCGTGAAGCAACTGATCCACCGCGTCACGCGCACCATCGCGGACTGGGGCATCAAAGACGGCTACTTCGCCACCAACGAAGACGGCGAGCGCTTCTACCGCGACCTCTCCTGGCTCTGCCTCCACCAGCACGGCGCCTTCAACTCGCCCGTTTGGTTCAACGTCGGCCTCTTCCACCAATACGGCGTGAAGGGTGCGGCCTGCAACTGGCACTGGGACCAAGAAACCGAACAAGTCCGCATTCCGGAAAACCCGTACGAATACCCGCAAGGCTCGGCCTGCTTCATCCAAAGCGTTGAAGACAATATGGAAGACATCATGGAGCTCGCGCGCAGCGAGGCCATGCTCTTCAAGTTCGGCTCCGGCACCGGCACCGACCTCTCGACGCTCCGCTCGGAACGCGAAAAGCTCTCCGGCGGCGGCAAGCCTTCCGGGCCCCTCTCGTTCATGCGAGTCTACGATCAAATCGCGGCCGTGGTGAAGAGCGGCGGCAAGACCCGTCGCGCGGCCAAGATGCAATCGCTGAAGATCTGGCACCCGGACATTCTCGAATTCATCGAGTGCAAGGCGAAGGAAGAAAAGAAGGCCCGCACGCTCATCGCCGCCGGCTACGACGCCAACTTCAACGGCGAAGCGTACAGCTCGGTGATGTTCCAGAATGCCAACCTCTCGGTGCGCGTCACCGACGAGTTTATGCAAGCCTGTGCCGCCGACGGCCCTTGGACCACGCATTGGGTGACCAACCCCAAGATCGCCGGCCCGACGTACCAAGCTCGCGAACTGATGAACAAGATGGCCGCCAACGCTTGGCAGTGCGGCGATCCGGGCGTGCAGTACGACACCACGATCAACAAGTGGCACACCTGCCCGAACTCCGGCCGCATCAACGGCAGCAACCCGTGCAGCGAGTACATGTTCCTCGACAACACGGCTTGCAATCTGGCGAGCATCAACTTGATGAAGTGCCGCCAAGCCGACGGCTCGTTCGACGTCGAACGGTTCCGCAACGCCTGCCGGCTGTTCTTCATCGCTCAAGAAATCTTGATCGACCACGCCAGCTACCCGACGAAGCGCATTGCGGCCAACAGCCACAAGTTCCGCCCGCTCGGCCTCGGCTACTCGAACCTCGGCAGCTTGCTCATGTCGAGCGGCCTGCCGTACGACTCCGACGGCGCTCGCGGCGTGTGCGGAGCGATCACCGCTCTGTTGCACGGTGCCGGCAACCTGACGAGCGCCGAACTCGCCGCGGCGGTCGGTCCGTTCGACGGCTTTGCTGAAAACCGCGACCCGATGTTGGGCGTCATGCGGATGCATCGCGATGCGGCCGACAAGATCGATCCGGCCTGCCCGGCCTATATGAAGGAAGCGGCTTGCGATCTGTGGGACGAAGTGCTCGCGGCCGGCCGTGTGCACGGCTTCCGCAACGCTCAGGCCACGGTGCTCGCGCCGACCGGCACGATCAGCTTCCTCATGGATTGCGATACGACCGGCATCGAGCCGGACATCGCGCTCGTGAAGTATAAGCAACTCGCCGGCGGCGGCATGCTCAAGATCGTCAACAACACGGTTCCTGCCGCGCTGAAGAAGCTCGGCTACGACCAACCGACGATCGACGGCATTCTGGACTACATCAACAAGAACGACACCATTGAAGGGGCCCCGGCCGTGAAGGCGGAGCACCTGCCGGTGTTCGACTGTGCGTTCTCCCCGCGCAACGGTACCCGTAGCATCGCCTGGCACGCGCACGTTTCGATGATGGCCGCGGCTCAGCCGTTCCTTTCGGGCGCCATCTCGAAGACGGTGAACATGCCGCGTGAGAGCACGCCGGAAGACATCGCTGAAGCCTACACCGAAGGTTGGCGTATGGGCCTCAAGGCCTTGGCCATCTATCGCGACGGCTCGAAGGAAAGCCAGCCGCTCAACACGAGCAGCGAAGAAAGCAAGACCGCGGACAAGGCGGCCAAGGCGGCCGGTCCTCGTCGTCGTCGCCTGCCCGATACGCGTAACTCGATTACGCACAAGTTCTCGGTCGGCGGCCACGAAGGCTACCTCACCGTCGGGCTTTACGAAGACGGCAAGCCGGGCGAAGTGTTCATCACCATGGCCAAAGAAGGCAGCACCGTCGGCGGCTTGATGGATTCGCTCGGTACGGCCATCTCGATGGGCCTGCAATACGGCGTGCCGCTCGAAGCCTATGTGAATAAGTTCTCGCATATGCGATTCGAGCCGATGGGCTACACGAAGAACCCCGATATCAAGATCGCCAAGAGCGTCGTCGACTACATCGTGCGGTTCCTCGGCGTCACCTTCCTCGAAGGCTTCCGCGAAGCGACCAACGGCGAGAAACCGCCCGCGGCCAAGTCGTCGGAAGGAGATGATGCGTCGGGGCAATCGGCGCCCACCGCCAAGAAGGCTGGTGGGCTGAGCGCGAACGGGTCGGCCACGAAGGCCAACGGTAGCCATGCCAATGGTTCGGCTGCCAAGCCGGCCAAGGCGGAAGCGGCCAAGGCCACGGAGCAAACGGCGAAGGCGGATTTGGCGAAGGCCGAAGCCGACGACGTCCTGCTGCGTGCCGGAATCGCCCCGAAGTTCGATCTCAAAGTGCTGAACTCCGGCAACATGACGAACCGCAGCGAACAGTTCGCCGGCTTCCAAAGCGACGCCCCGAGTTGCGACAACTGCGGCTCCATCTGCGTTCGAGCCGGCAACTGCTACCTCTGCCACAACTGCGGAGCGAGCATGGGCTGCTCCTAACGGTTCAGGGTTCAAGGTTGAGAGTTCAGGGTTCTTAAGTTCATTGTTCTTAGTTCGATGTTAGCCGCGTCGCTCGCGACGCGTGAACCATGCGATCCATCAACTCCTCCCCTCTCCCCTTGCGGGAGAGGGGCCGGGGGTGAGGGAATTACAACTACCGGGTGACCAACACGACGGGGGCGGATCGAAAGATCCGCCCCCGTCGTGTTTTCTAATGGCGAGCGTCGAGCCGTAAGGCCGACGTGTCCGGAGATGACAGCCGCACGTCGGCCTTACGGCTCGACGCTCGCCTACGCTCTTGTGGCGCGGATGCCGGTAGCGGAAGCCGACGAGCCGCCACGGGCGACGGCACATGGAGTGTGCCCCCTACATGAGACTCCGGCCGCTCACGCTCCCGGCGCGCCTGTCTTCTTATCTCCAATATCCCCTTCTCATCCCCCTCATCTCCCTTTCTTCGTTTGCGATTCTTCGCGTCTCTGCGTCTTAGCGCGCACTCTGACAAAATCACGGCCGGCCAAAAGTCGCCTGGATTTTGGGCCGGCAGGTCGGGGATAATCGCTTGGTTTTTCGTATCGGCATCGCGCAGCAAGACGGTTTGCCGCGCGGCACGACGGAGGGATTGCCCGGCCATGACTCCCAATCGACGTAAGTCCTGCGCACTAATTCGCGCACATGCGCACTTCTCGACCCCCGCAGTGCGCGTCGTAGCGCTTACCAACAAGGCCGCGCACTACCCATCGAGCGTAGTGCGCACCGCGGCAGGCGCGCCTCGAGTACTTACGTCGATTTTTCGAACCGGCCGCGGTGGTATTTGCCGTCCACGGCGCGGCTCGCTCGTCGCCGTCGTTCGTCACGTGCGCAGCACGGCCGCAGTTGCGCACTCGCCCCGAAATGCGAGCGGACGCACCGCGCACGAAAATGTCGGTTCCGCGCATCAAAATGTGTGCAAAATGCGCGAACCGCGCAGCTCACGCGCATTTATCTCGGCGTGCGTCGTCGTCGTTGGGCTTGTGTTCGCATCGGCGCATTTGGCCCTCGCGGTCGAATTGCCGCCGCCGCAAACGTCGACCGTGGAATTCCAGCCGCTGGAAGACCAAGCGAACGTGCCCGAGATGTTTCGGCTGGAAGCGCATAGGTTTCCCTACATTCAATCGTTCGTCGCCGACGCGAGCCGCGCCATCACAGTTTCCGAAGTGACGTTTCCCTCGCCGGTCGAAACGGAGTTCGCCTGCAACAACACGGTGCATTGCGAATACTTCCGCCCGCGCGGAGCCGGTCGCCGTCCGGCGGTCGTCGTGTTGCATATTATGGGGGGCGATTTTCCGCTGGCCCGCTTGTTCTCGCGGTACCTTGCCGCGAGCGGCACTCCGGCGCTGTTTGTGAAAATGCCGTACTACGGGCCGCGTCAGCCGATCGAAGTGCATAAGCGGATGATTGACGTCGACCCGCGTGATTCGGTAGTCGGCTTGCGTCAGGCGGTGCTCGACATCCGTCGCGCCGGCGCCTGGCTCGCCTCGCGCGCCGAAGTCGATCCGGAGCAAATCGGTATCTTCGGCATCAGCCTCGGCGGCATTACCGCGGCGCTGGCCGCCGAGCAGGAGCCCCGGTTTCGCAACGTCTGCCTGATGCTCGCCGGCGGCGACCTCGGCCGCGTGAGTTGGGAAAGTTCCGAGTTGCGCGAAGCCCGCGATCGGTGGCTGGCGTCGGGCGGCACGAAGGAGGAATTCTTCGCGGTGCTCAGCCCCGTCGATCCGGCCACGCACGGCGAGCGGCTCCGCTCGCGGCGGCTACTAATGATCAACGCCGCTCACGACGAGGTGATTCCCCCGGCATGCACCACGAGCCTCTGGGAAAAAGCAGGGAAACCGCCGATCGTTTGGTACGACGCCGGGCACTACACCGCCGCGCTCTATTTGTTTCACGGACTCGCGGAAGTGACACGGTTTTTTCGCCGCGAGCCGATGCTATAATCGCCGGTCCAAGTTCGGGATTTCGTCGCCATCCTACGCCACTTTTGAGATCACCATGGGCTACCAGCAAACCAAGTCGCATCGTTCGGGAAAGCACTCGCATCATCAGATCGGTCTCGTGCGGGGCCAGTTCGGCAACGTGCCGGAAGATCAATGGCTCGACTGGATTGCGAAGACCGGCTTCGACGGCTGGGAAGAAGCCTCTTGGGAACTTGACCTCGCGCGCTGCGGCGACGATGCCGGAGCGGAAGCCTACGCCAAGGAGCGCGTGGCGAAGGCCAAGAGCCGGGGGCTTGAAATCTTCTCGCTGGCCGCACACTTGCAAGGCCAGGTGCTCGGCGACGAGCCGAGTGCGAAGACGTTGCAATTCATCGGCGGCGAGAGCGTCGAAGCCTACAAGGCCTGGCGCGGCAAGGGAAACACGCCGCCGCGCACCGATCCGTTCTATGTGCCGGGAGACGTCGCCGCGATTGCTCACAAACAAGCGCAAACGGCGCTCGTGAATACGGTGCGCCTCGCACACTTCGTCGGCAAGCTGCAAGACCGGACCGTGCCGGTCTCGGGCTTCGTCGGTTCGCCGGCGCATTGCTGGAGCCATTGGTTCCTCTTCCCGCCGTTGCCGAAGTCGCTCGGCGGTTACGATATTCCCGACGTCTTCCAAGTGAGCCTGGAGCTGTTGCTCGAGCGCTTCTCGCCGGTGTTTCAAGCCTGCTTGAAGTACGGCACGACCTACGACTTGGAATGCCACCCGAGCGAACGCGCGATGGGCGACATCACCAGTGCCGGCGAATACCTGGCGGCTTGCGACAAGGCCGGCTTCCAAAAGGCGACCGGATTCAACTTCGATTGCTCGCACATGGAATGGCAAGGGGTGTCGGGCGTCGACTTCATTCGCGCCTACGGCGACCGCATCCATTGCGCCCACATTAAGGGTGTGCAAGTGAGCAAGAGCTATACGAAGAACGGCAGACTCGGCGGCCACAAGCCGATGGGCGATAAACACAACGGCTGGAACTTCGTGACGGCCGGCACCGCGCGAGACGCCACGCCGGTCGAAGAGCTGTTCGTCGAACTCAATCGGGCCGGCTTCAGCGGCGCGGTGTCGATCGAATGGGAAGATAACGACGTGGAGCAACATGCCGGAGCCCGTGCGGCGCTGGCAAACGTTCACCGCGCGGATCAACCGCCAAGCATGATGCGGCACGACGAACAGCTGAAGGCCTAACGTAGCGAATCGAGCGACTCGCGCACTTCCGCCGCGGTTTTCGTGCCGGGGGGAATCAACGCGAGCGCCTGTTCGAATTGCGTGCGCGCTTCCGCCGTTTTTCCGACGGCGGCGAGCGCGAGCCCGTAGTTGTATTGCGCTTCGAAGAGCTTGGGATCGAGCCGCACGGCCACGGCGCCTTGTTCGACCGCTAACGCAAACTTGCTGAGCAAGTAATAGCAACTCGCCAACTCATTGTGAGCCCCCGCCGAATCGGGCGCGGCGGCCACCCACGCTTCGAGATAAGGCGCCGCTTCCGCAGGGCGGTTCGCTTCGACGAGCGCTCGCCCGCGGCGGCGCGGAACGTCGGGCGATTCGGGAGCGAGTTCGGCGGCGACGTCGAACTCCTTGTTTGCTTCCTCAATTCGACCGCGCATCATGAGGAACTCGCCCAATCCGAGGTGCGGAACAACATTGTCGGGCGCGGTCTTCACGGCCTTTCGGTACCAACGCTCCGCTTCGTCGAATCGCTCCTTCACTTTGTAGGCATCGGCCAATCCGACATGCACCTCAAAGGCCGACGGATACTTATCGAAAGCGGATTTGTACTCCTTGATCGCATCGTCGTAACGATGCAGAGCCATGAAACAAGTGCCGCGATCGTAGTCGGCCCAGAAGTAGTCGGGACGAATCTCCAACACACGCGCGAAGTTTCGCAATGCCGGTTCGTATTGCTTCTCCTTGCGGTAGCGCCCGCCGAGATTCAAATGGGCCATGTAACTCAGAGGGTTCACTTCGATGCCGTGTCGAAAGACGACCCAATCGTCGCGCCAATAACGGCACTGATCGACCGTGCGATGGGCGAGTAATCCGAGTACCACGGCTGCGACGATGGCCGGAGCGAGGGACGAACGGCGCGTCGCGAGCCACGCGGCTGCCATAAGGCCGAAGCCGAACATCGGCACGTACATATAGCGATCGGCGGTCGTCGAGATCGATTGATAAAGAAACGGCACGATGCCGCTGACCGGCAGAATTGCCGCGATGAAGATCGCATAGCAGCCGAGCCAGACTCGTCGCCGCGGGCACATCGAGAAGATTAACGCCGTGACGGACGGCAACAACCATGCACGCCAAAAGCCCGGCAATTCCCGCACCAGATGCGGCGTGCGGCCGTAGTCGAACGCCATTTCCAGCGGCCAGACGAGCTTCTGCAAGTAAAACGCGTAGGCGTCTCCGGCAATGAACGGTCGATCAATCAGCGGAGCGACCGCGGGGCCGAACATGTACGAGTCTTTTTGGTAGTACTTGGTCATCAGCGTGATAACGGCCGCAGCGACGAACCATGGGATCAAATGATAGATCGCTCTGAGCAACGATCGGCGCAGCAGAATGACGTCGATCACAAGCAGGATCAGCGGCAATGACGCGGCCGACGGCTTCGAAAGTAGGGCCAAACCAAAACAGAGCAGCCCCAGCCAATAGTCGCGGCTACGGCGCTGAAGGGGTTCGTACGCCGCGTCGGCAAACATGCCTGCCGTCGGGTTCAGTCCGACATAACGCAAATAGAGCCCCGCGGCCAGGAACGAAAAGAGCGTACTGAGCGTACCGCGAGTTTCACCGACCCAGGCGACGCTTTCGACCTGTAGCGGATGAACGCAGAACAAGAGTGCACCGAAAAACGCCGCCCAGGCATTGCACGTGAGCCGGACCATCAGGCGATAGGCCGCGAGCGTGCACCCGAGATGCACGAGCACGTTACCGATATGGAACACCGCCGGGTTCATCGGGTGTGCCGGATCACCGGTCGGGAACCATTGGGCGATCCACACTTCGCATGCGAAGAAGTTGTAGCTGACGGGGATGTAAAGAAAGATGTACGAGTAAGCCCAGAAATGAGCCCAACTTCGCCAAGTGAGCTTCTGGAAGTATTCGTTCTCGGTGACGTGTTGGTTGTCGTCCCACGTCAGGAGGTCGAACGCAAACGTGCCGCGGTAGACAAAGAAGCAGATTGCGGCGAGCAGCAGTCCGAAGAGAAACTGTCCGCGACGAGGATTCGGAGGCGGTGCCGGCGACATCACCACTCGTGAAGCGGCGTCGGCCATATCGACGTCGTCATCGACGACGGATTCCGACGACGGTTCAGGTTCCACGACCACGAGTGCGGCCTTGCTTCTCGATTGCCCGACGCGACGGAGCTTACCTGCTCACGCCTCACGGCCGAGCGCGCGCCGCAATAGATTGTGCGTCATGCGTTGCACCCGATCGTCGGGTCCGTGCGGCCGTGACCAATGAGACCAAGGTAGCATATGTCCCGGCGGTGCGGCGAGACCTTGGGCCCACCAAATCGTCGAAGCGTTGAAGACGAAATTCTGCTTAGGGCCGGGATAGATCGTCGACGTCCAATGCCCCGGCTTGACGCCGCCGGAAAGCACCGTTCCTTCCCCGACAACCTCCAGGCCCGGAATGTTTGCCGGATCGCCATGAAACTCCCAACCCACCAAGCCAGGCACCGCGTCGCCGCGTCGCATGCCGGTCCCTGCAAACATCCAATGTTCCGGTCGCGTGCAAATCCAATCGCCGCACCCGTTAAAGGGGACCGTCGTTCGTGCGCCGATGAGGAGCGCTTCATCTGGCCCCGCCGACGGGAACGGGCCCATCATGTGGCCGTAGGCCTTCGTCTCCTCGTCCGACATTGGGCCGAAGCTCGCGGTGCGCGTGATGATGCGATCGGCCGCGCCCGCCGCACTTGGCGTAAACGGCGACACCATGTAAGCCGTGTTCGCCGAGAGAAACAGAATGCTCACCCCTTGCTGGACGGCATTTTGCAAAGTCTCGTATTGTCGCAGGTCCCAATATTCGTCGTGACCGACGCTCAACACGACCTTGCTGCGCAGCGGTTGCTGCGAATCGACCATATCCAGGTTCGAGCAATACGTGACGTCGTACCCTTGCTGCTCAAGCCAATAGCAGAGCGGATATTCCCACAAGAGAAACTCGCCCGAGCCGACCGATTGCGGCGCTTCGACGATTTGCGGATACCGGGCATAAGGACGATCGAACGAGACCGCGACGCCCGGGTGATGCGCACCTTCGGGATGCGTATAGAGCGAGAAGTCGTTGGGCCAGCGATTGTAGGCCTGCCAAGTATTGTCGGAGCACTGAAACAGCACGTCGGCCCGACGGCGATCGCGAACGATAAAGATCACGTAGCTTTGCCAATATCCGGAACCGTCGTGCCCGGTAAGCGTCGACAGTCGGCCGAGATAGACGCCGCTTCGCCAATCTGGCGGAATCTCCCATGAAACGGACGGCTTCCACGCGCACTCATGTACGCGGTTCGGGCCCATCGGGGGCACCGGCTGCGCTCTACCTTCCAACGGCCCGATCGTCTTCATCAGTCGGGCCCCGGCACCGCCGTAGTAGCCCATGCGGAAGATCTCGATCTGAAACGGCGCCGCCGGCTCGGTGCTTACGAAGATCCGCAGCGTCTCGCCGACTTCGATACTTTGGTGCGAGCAAAATCCTTCGATCGCCGGCGAGCGATAGCCGCCGCTCTTGTCGAGTCGCACGCGCGTCAGTTGCCAATCGCGCGCACCGGAAAGTGCGTTCTCGACGACGATCGGGCAATCGACTTCGCCGCTCGCAGCTTTCGGCTTACCTTGCGCCGCGGAGTGCCCATCTGCCGGCAATACCATGGCCCCCACGGATGCCGCCAGCGCCCCTTTCAAGACATCGCGACGCGAGGATCCGACGTTATCACTAAGCATGCTGCAATGACCCAAAAATAGCCAATTCGCGAGGCGATGGTCAGATTTCAACCACCGCCGCATACCGTGATCGTCCGATAGAATGCCCACGCATGTCAAGCGAATTCGAAGGTTCTCCCAAGAGCGATGAGCGGTGGCGCGCATCGTAGAAAAAAGCGATTCGTTTCGAGGTTAGGCGCGGGATATGGAGTTTCCTCAGACGGTCGATACGACCGGATGCGAACATGAACCGATTCGCATTCCCGGCAGCATCCAACCACACGGATTTCTGCTCGTATTAAGCGAACCCGACTTTCGGGTGACGCTGGCGAGTGCGAATGCCGCCGCCATCCTTGAAGTGCCGTCGCCGTATGATCGCTCCATCGACGACTTTTTGCCCCCCGTGAACGGGGTTTCGTGGCGAGCGCTCCTGTCGCAAGCCTCGATCGGCAATAGCCCGCAACAATTGGGAATCGTCGGTCCCACGGGCGGCGGCGAATATCTCGCCCTTGCGCATCGACATGCGGGCAAACTCATCTTGGAATTTGAGCGCACCGCGGCGACCTCGGATTTCCGACTGGAGCAACTCCACGCGGAGTCGACGGAATTTTTGGCGGCTTTGCAGGCATCCGACGACGCGTCGGTCGCGCAAGACGCGGCTGTTCGAAAGATTCGCAAACTGACCGGATTCGATCGAGTGCTGCTCTACCAATTCGACGAAGATCAGCACGGCACGACCATCGCCGAATCGGGGAACGACCTTCTGCCCGGGTACCTGGGATTGCGATTTCCGGCCGACGACATTCCTGCTCAGGCTAGGGAGTTGTATCGACTCAACCGCGTGCGATTGATCCTGGATGCGAACTACATTCCGGTACCCATCGTTCCTTCGCCGAACGCGAATGACGAAGGTCCTCTGGACCTCACCTACGCGGTGTTGCGCAGCGTGTCCCCCGTTCATTTGGAATACATGCGCAACATGGGGACGGCGGCATCGATGTCGATTTCCGTGGTGAATCGCGGTCGACTTTGGGGATTGATTGCCTGCCATCATACCGAGCCGCGCTTTGTGCCGTTCGCGGTGCGCGCGGCCTGCGACTTCGTCGCGCAGATCCTGTCATTGCAAATCGAAACGCACGAACGGGCCGCGGAGGCGGAGCGCCGCGTCAAGTTGAGATCGCTTGAGTCGCAATTGTTGACTTCCATGGCGGGCCACGGAACCGACTACTCGGCCGGTCTGGTGGAGAACAAACAGGCACTGCTGGAATTCGCCGACGCGAGCGGAGCGGCCGTCGTTGTCGATCAGAAGACGTTGACCGTCGGGCGAACCCCCGACGAACATCAACTCATTCGCATCGCCGAACACCTGGCAAAACATGGGAACTCGGACGTCGTGACGACGGATTGTTTGACCACGGAACTCCCGTTCACGCGCGACATTCCGCAGTGCCCGGCGGGAATGGCCGCGATTTCCATATCGAAGCTGCATCCCAGTTTCGTGCTATGGTTCCGCGATGAAAAGACGACGACCGTGCACTGGGCGGGCGACCCGCGCAAGCCGCCGCGCGTGCCGGGGCAAGAGCGTTTGCACCCGCGCAAATCGTTCGAAGTTTGGAAAGAGACCGTGCGCGGACATTCGGCACGCTTTACCTCCGCCGAACGGGAAGCGCTCGCCGATCTCCGTAATTCGATCATCGGCATCGTGTTGCGAACGGCCGAAGAGAACGCCGACCTTTCCGCCGAGTTGCAACGAAGCAACAAAGAACTAGAGGCGTTCAGTTATTCGGTGTCGCATGACCTGCGCGCACCGTTTCGGCACATCGTCGGATATAGCGAGCTCCTCCGCGAGCGCGCTGCGGAGCGACTTACAGACGACGATCGACGGCACTTGCAGATCATTGCCGACTCGGCCGAAACTGCCGGCCAGTTAGTCGACAACCTGCTCGCGTACTCGCGCATGGGTCGGACCAAACTGGCAAAGCGGCCGGTCAATTTGAACGAGGTATTTCGGATCGCGCAGACCGACGCGATGCTCGACGCGCGCGGTCGACGGATAACCTGGAATATCGGCGATTTACCCACGGTAGAAGCCGATCCTTCGATGCTTCAGTCGGTGGCACACAATTTGCTTTCCAATGCGGTGAAATTCACCCGAACGCGCAGCGACGCCGTCATCACCGTGCGGGCCCAAGAAACTCCGCACGAGTACATGGTTTCGGTGCGCGACAACGGTGTCGGTTTTGATATGGCGTATGCCGACAAACTTTTCGGCGTGTTCCAACGTATGCATCGGATGGAGGACTTTGAAGGAACAGGCATCGGCCTCGCAAACGTACAACGAATCATGGCGCGGCATGGCGGTCGCGCATGGGCCCAAGGGGCCGTCGATTGCGGTGCCGAGTTTACTTTTTCATTACCGAAGTCGAAGCCATGACGAACTTACTCAAACCCATCTTATTGGTGGAAGACAACCCGAAGGATTTGGAACTCACGCTCGTCGCACTGGCCAAGAGCAACTTGGCGAACGACGTCGTGACGGCGCGCGACGGCGTCGAGGCGCTTGATTACCTGATGCGGCGCGGCAATTGGACCGAGCGACCGCAAGGCAATCCGGCCGTCGTATTGCTCGATCTCAAGCTACCGAAGCTCGACGGTATTCAAGTCTTGAAGGCCATTCGTTCCGATTCCGCGCTGCAGTCACTGCCGGTCGTGATTTTGACGTCGTCGCGCGAAGAGCAAGACTTGATCAACAGCTACAGGCTCGGCGTGAACGCCTACGTGGTTAAGCCGGTGGGGTTCCCCGACTTTATCGAGGCCATTCAATCGCTCGGCATGTTTTGGGCGGTGCTCAATGAGCCTCCGCCCGGCAGCGTTAAGCCGCGATTTGCCGATGCGCCCGCGAGCTGACCAACTGATCGCTCCGTTTCCCAAGATTTCCGCTAAAGCGAGATCAAGCCGAAGTCTCCACGTTTGTCGAAGCATTTGTACATAGGGGTCGCGGTCGTGTCCGATTTTCAAATACTCCTGTTGGAAGACAGCCGCAACGATGCGGAGTTGGTGCGCGAACGTCTGCGCGACAGCGGTCTAAGCTTCCAACTTGAGATCGCGGTTTCGCGCCGCGAGTTTGAAAATGCCGTGAGCGCGAAGAAATATGATTTGATTTTGGCCGACCACACCTTGCCCGACTACGACGGCCGCGCCGCACTTCGGCTCGTTCGGTCGCTCGACCTCGACACGCCGTTTATCTTCGTATCGGGGACGCTCGGCGAGGAATTAGCAGTCGATATGCTCAAGCTCGGGGCCAACGACTATGTCCTCAAGCAACGGCTCGATCGGCTGTTGCCCGCCGTGCGTGATGCCGTAAAGTTAGTCGAAGAACGGCGCGACAAACGACGCATCGAATCGGAATTGAAGATCGTCGAGCAGCGATATCGCCAGCTTGTGGAAGACGCCCCCGACGGAATATTCATTGCCGATTCGGAGGGGAAGCTCGTCGACGTAAATCGCAGCGGTTGTGAAATGCTGGGCCGGAGTCGCGAACAACTGCTCGGTCGGCCGGCGGTGGATTTGCTGCAACAAAGTGAACTTCCCCGCTTCGAGCAACTGCGAACCGCGTTCGGTGATTCCGGCAGCATGCACTCCGGCGAATGGGAATTGCGCCACGCGGACGGAAGCTTCCTACCGGTCGAAGTTCGGGCTCGGTCCATGCCGGACGGACGAACGCAAGCATTCGTTCGCGATATCCGAGAACGCAAGCAGGCGGAGAACGCCTTGCGTGAAGCCGATCAACGAAAAGACGAGTTCTTGGCGATGTTGGCGCACGAGTTGCGCAACCCGTTGGCGCCGATTCGCAACGCGTTGCACGTGTTAAAAATGGATGGATCGCTCGATGTGCCGCTCCAACGCGCCGCCGAAGTCATGACGCGGCAAGTCGACCACATGGTTCGACTCGTCGATGACTTGCTCGACGTGTCGCGGATCACGCGCGGCAAAATCGTCTTGCGACGCGAACCGACTTCGCTCAACGACGTGATCGCTCGGGCCGTGGAAGCTGCGAAGCCTCTGATGGACGCTCGCGAACACTGTTTGCGGACCAGCACGCCGAATGCCGACATCTACGTTTTCGGCGACGGCAATCGCCTGGCTCAAGTCGTCATCAATCTGCTGGTGAATGCGGCGAAGTTTACTCCGAACCGAGGAACCATCGACATCATGCTGGAAGCCCGAGAGGGCCAAGCCTTGATTAAGGTCCGTGACGATGGAATCGGCATCGCACCCGACGCGCTCACTTCGATTTTCGAGCTCTTCACGCAAGCGGATCGAACGCTCGACCGTGCGCAAGGAGGTTTGGGAATCGGGCTCACGCTCGTACGCCGGATTGTGGAAATGCACGACGGCGTCGTCGAGGCGCAGAGTTCCGGCCTGAACCAAGGGAGCGAGTTTACCCTACGAATTCCCATCGCTGCGGAACAAGCGGCCGCAAACCCCCGGCCAGGTGAACGCCCCATGGAACCGCCGACAAAATTCGACAAACGCCTACGCGTTCTCATCGTCGACGACAATCATGATTCGGCCGCCACGCTGGCGATGCTCGTGCGTCTCTGGGGTTGCGATGTGGCCACGGCATATAACGGGCACGAAGCGCTCCAACTTGCCGTCGACCGCCCCCCGCAGCTCATGCTTTTAGACCTAGGGCTGCCGGGAATGGACGGGTTCGAAGTGATTCGTCAGGTGCACGAATTAGAACCCCTGCGCAAGGTTCGCGTCGTGGCGCTTACAGGCTATGGCGGGGAAGAAGATCGACGGCGGACGGCACAGGCCGGCTTCCATCACCATTTTGTCAAGCCGACCGACCCTCAAGAATTGCGGACGCTACTAACCGACGTCATGCGCAACATCACGCTCACAGACGGCGTCGCAAAGAGTTCGAATTAGGTGACCGGATATGTTGTTGGCGAAACTACGACAAGCGACGGCGCAAGCTCATGAGCGATTGGAGAGCGATCTCGACCTCTTACGAGCGGACCTAACCCGACGCGACTATTTTCAGTTGTTGCGAAGCATGTACGCCTTTATCGCTCCTTGGGAAATGCAAGTCGGGGCATTACTCGGATCGGCCGACCGCGCGATGTTCGACGCCCGACGGAAATCAGAATTACTTGTCGACGACTTGCGATTTGCGCACGAACGCGAGCTCGCCGACGTTGCGAAGGACTCGCTATTGCGAACCGCGCCACGAGATTGCCTTCCGCGCTTGAGCACTGCCGCGGACGCGTGGGGATCTTGGTATGTCGTCGAAGGATCGACGCTGGGAGGAGAAATACTGGCGCGACATTTTCGAGCAAAATGGGGCCTTCTGCCCGGCGGCGGATTGTCGTACTTCTCGTGCTATGGTCGCGACGTAGGAAAAAAATGGTCGGAGTTCGCCGTAGCCGCCACAGTTGCAGTTCCACGCGATTCGTACGGTGCCGCAGCTGCGGCGGCTGTGGCGACTTTTGAACATTTGCATGCGTGGTTGGTTGCGAAGCCCATCACTGTTTCGGGCCTGCCCCAGAATTCGGACGTTTCCCAAATGCAATAAGTGGATCGGCGAAACATTCCCATCGCCCCGCGGTTAGATTCATCGGACGGATTGCCGCGCAGCACACCCAAGAGATGGAAAATGCACACCGAACTACTCGATTGTCGTTCACTCAGCACGCTCCGGCATCTCCTGGCCTTTGCCGCCGCCATTGCGCTTTGCACGACGCCGCTTACTGCGGACGATGTCGCGATCGGCACGACTGCAAAGCCTCTCAACGTCGAGTTGCTGCAAGCGGACGGCAGCTATGCGCAGATCGATGCGGCTCAAGCAGCAGCCGCTAAGCCGGTTGTATACCTGTTGATACCAAGCGCGCGTTGGGATCGCCCCGTGGCCCGATTCCTGAAAACACTCGATGAGAAGCTGTCGGGCTACAGTGCGACCGCGGAAATCCGTGCCATTTGGCTCAGTGCCGAGGTGGATGCCACTAAGGAATATCTACCGCGCGTGCAGCAATCACTCCAACTGCAGAAGTCGAGTCTCGGCGTATTTGCGGATGCCGAAGGGCCCGAAGGTTGGCAACCCGGCAACGACGTGCAGTTGGTGGCAATCGTCGGATATCGTGGAAAAATCGCGGCCCGTTTTGCTTTCGGCTCGGTCAATGAAACCGACGTGCAGCAAGTTGGCGAGGCGCTCGCCAACTCCCTCGACCGCAAGTAGGCCGCGAGAAATCGGCCGAGATCTTACGCAGCTTCACTGCGTGATTCTGGACGACTGCGCGAAGCCGACGTTCGTTGGGGCGGGTGGTCAATGATCGACCACAATCTGCAGAAGCCCGATTCGAGGACTACGGGATAGAATCGACGCCGACGATTTCCTAGGCCGGCGATAAACGTCGACACGGTGCTGACTTAGGCATACAACGCAGCAAGCTCGGACATGTCGAAGTTTAGGCGACATACGGGCCTGAGCTAATCGTTCGGCGCGACATCGAAATTCTCCTTGCCATCCGGGCCGCAAAGCATGCTCGACTACTTTTGGCGTCTGTTCGACACGACGGGCTTCCCACCCCGCTGGTCGTGTGGTTCCGGCTGGACGACCGTGCATGGATGGTTGCACATCCTTTCCGACGGCGCGATTTGGGCCGCGTACTTCACCATTCCGGGAATCCTCGTCTATTTCGCGGCGCGAAAGAAAGACCTGCCGTTTCGCATGGTGTTCCTGCTCTTCGGCGCTTTCATCCTCGCCTGCGGCACGACGCATCTGATGGACGCCGTCATCTTCTGGTGGCCGGCCTATCGGCTCTCGGGCCTCATCAAACTCACGACGGCTCTCGTCTCTTGGGCGACCGTGTTTGCATTGATCCCGAACGTACCTCGGGTGCTCGCTATGCGAAGTCCCGAGGCGCTGGAAAGGGATGTCAAAGCTCGAACCGCCGAATTGCACGCGGCCAACGAATCGTTGCAAGGCGAGATTGAAGAACGCAGACGCGCGGAGAGCCGCTTCCACTTTCTCGCCGAAGCAAGCGAGGCGCTGGTCCGGCTCATCGATCTGGAAAGCACGCTGCAAATCGTCGCTCGACTTGCGGTGCCGCGTTTCGCCTCTTGGTGCGTGATCGACGTCATGAAGGAGGCAGAGCATCCGGCGCGGAGTGTTTGTGTGCACACGGATGCATCGCAAAGGGCCGAGCTGACGAATTGGGCGCAGACGCTCGCGCCTACGGACGACGATGCAAAATCGCATCTCTCCAGCGCCCCGAACAATGCGAACTCCGAGATTCGTTTTGCCGCCGATTCCATGCTCAGCGTTCCCCTCATAATCCGCTCGCGTTTGATCGGACGCGTGCTTTTCGGCGCTGCCGCAGACCATCCGACATTCCAACAGGCGGATCTCGAAATGGCCGAAGACCTCGGCCGGCGTATCGCCGTCGCGGTCGACAACGCACGGCTTCATGCCGAGTTGCGAGACGCCGATCGCCGAAAAGACGAGTTCCTGGCAATGCTCGGTCATGAGCTACGCAACCCGTTGGCGCCGGTCCGCAATGCTCTGACGATTCTTAATAGCTTCGGCGACGACGAAAAAACGCGACAAGAATTACTGCCGATCATGTCGCGGCAAGTGGAACACATGGTCCACATGGTCGACGACTTGCTCGATGTCTCACGCATCATGCGGGGTAAAATCGAATTGCGCATGGAGCGCGTGTCGCTGGAGGACGTCGTCTACCGTGCCGTCGAAACGGTTCGTCCGATTTGCGACGAGCGCCAACAAACACTCCAGGTTCGTATGCCGGATGCTCCCGTGCCGCTCTATGGCGATCTCGTGCGATTGTGCCAAGTACTGGTGAACCTGCTGCAAAACGCCTCCAAATACTCGCCGCCGAAAACCACAATCGACGTCGAGGCCGAGTTGGAGCCCGGCGGCGTGGCAGTCACGGTGCGCGATCAAGGAATGGGAATTGAGCCCGCACTCTTGCCGAAAATCTTCGACCTCTTTACGCAATCGGCTCGGACCATCGAACGTGCGCAAGGGGGACTCGGGATCGGACTCACCGTCGTCCGCAGTATCGTCGAAATGCACGGCGGCACGGTCGAGGTGCATAGCAACGGCCCCGAGCACGGCGCTGAATTTACCGTGCACTTATCTCTGGATAAATTGTCAGAACTCCCGGCGAAATCGCCGGCCGCCCGACCGTCTGGCACGGTCCCACGCCTGCGCGTGCTCATCGTTGAAGACAACGTCGGCTCGGCGCAAACTTTGGCGACGCTGCTTGAGCGGTTCTGGCAACATGAAACCTTGGTCGAGCACGACGGCCTCAAGGCTGTGGAAGCGGCCGAAAGTTTCCGGCCCGACGTGATCTTTCTCGACATCGGTTTGCCCGGACTGAGCGGCTACGACATCGCCCGTCGCCTGCGTGAAAAGCCGCAATTCGCCTCAACGATTCTGGTCGCACTCACAGGCTACGGACAATCGGAAGACCGACGCCGCTCGCGCGAGGCCGGCTTCGACGAACATTTGATCAAACCTGCCGCCGCCGGGGCGCTGGAGCCGCTCTTCCTACGCACCCGCTCCGGGTTGGCGAGCTAGAGAATTGCTGGACATTGCGAGCGCGGCGCGGCACACTACACGCCCCGCCGAGAAATCTCCATTCCAGCATCCTCCTTCCGCCGATCTCCCATGACGCACTTTCGTTTGTCCGCTTCGCTCCTCTGCGCGCTGTTCGCTTCGATCCTTGGTTCAAGTGTTCTCGCCGGTGATCACGAGGGCAAGCCGGCGCCGTTTCGCGCCGCGGCCGCCACGAGCAACCTTACTCCCGCGATCGGCGGCGACATTATCGGCGGCTTCAGCCCGTCGCCGTCGAAGCACATTCACGACGAACTGCACGCGCGCTGCCTCGTTCTCGACGACGGCAAAACGAAGCTGGCGCTCGTGGTTTGCGACTTGTTGGGCGTGCACAAGCTCATCAGCGACGAAGCACGCCGCATCATCGAAGAGCGTACCGGCATTCCACGCGCAAACGTGCTGATCTCCGCCACGCATACGCATTCCGCCAGCAGCGCACTCGGTAACGATCGCTATGTGTATGCCCCGGAAATGGACGAGTATCAAAAGTTCGTTGCCCGCCGCATCGCCGACGGCGTGCAGCGTTGCGTCAACACGCTCCGGCCCGCCGAACTCGCCTACGGCTCCGTGGATATCCCCGAACACGTCTTCAATCGTCGCTGGTTTCTCCGCCCGGGCACCATGCCGCCCAACCCGTTCGGCGGCACCGATCTCGTAAAAATGAATCCCGGCGCGGGCAACCCGAACCTTGTGGAGCCGGCCGGGCCGACCGATCCCACGGTTTCGTTCGTCGCAGTGCGCGAGCCGGGCGGCAAGCCGATCGGACTGTTCGCCGCCTATTCGCTGCACTACGTCGGCGGCGTGAGCGGCGCCGCGGTGTCGGCGGATTATTTCGGCATGTTCGCCGAAGAGATGAAGAAGTTGCTTACGCCCGAGCGACAGGATCCGCCGTTTGTGGCGATGATGGCCAACGGCACGAGCGGCGACATCAACAACATCAACTTTCGCAACCCGCGCGGCAAGCAAGGCCCTTACGAACAAATGCAAATCGTGGCCGACGACGTCGCAAAGAAAGTGCAACTCGCGATGAAGGACCTGACCTATCGTAGCGACCTCACGCTCGACGCGCGCTACTCCGAGCCGACCATCGCTTGGCGCCGCCCGACCGAAGATCAAATTGCCTGGGCCAAGAAGGTGCAGGCGGATAAGCTGCCCGAAGGGCGCGAGACGATTCTTCAGAACGCCTACGCCAAACGAACTTTGGCATTGGCCGAATATCCCGCGGAAGGAAATCTGCCGGTGCAAGCCTTGCGCATCGGCGATGTCTGTATCGGCACGATGCCTTGCGAAGTATTCTGCGAAATCGGCTTAGACTTCCGCAAGCGCTCGCCGATTAAAAACTCATTCCTCGTCTCGCTGGCACACGGCTACTACGGCTACCTCCCGACGCCTCGCCACCACGATCTGGGCGGCTACGAAACATGGCTCGGCACGAATCGGGTCGAACGCACGGCGTCGGAAAAGTTCACCAAAGAGGTGCTTCGATTGGCGGGCGAAATGAAGCCGTAGGATCGGGCCCTATCCCGGCCGAGTCGGAACGTTACGACTAGACGATCGCCCCGGACATGCCGCAAAATAGAGGGCATGACCACCTACTATGCCGTCGGTTCGCCGACCACCGAGCTTTCAAACGACGACCTTCGCGAGGCCTTGCACGGCGTGTTTCGCCGCCTCGGCGAGCGCAACCGCGTGCTGGCCGTACCGCCCGACTTCACGCGCTTCAACAGCCGCAGCGGGCCGCTGACTTGCCAGACCTACGAGTACTATGGCGACCGGCTCGTCGACATTATGCCGGCCCTCGGGACGCACTTCGTCATGCCCGACTGGCAGCTCGACCGGATGTATCCCGGCGTGCCGAAGTCGCTCTTTCGCGAACACCGTTGGCGCGACGATGTCGTGACCATCGGCCACGTTCCCGCCGAATTCGTGACGCAAGCAACCGAAGGGATCTGGAATCGCCCTTGGCCCGCCCAGCTAAACAAGCTCTTGTGGCAAGGTGGGCACGACCTCATTCTCTCGATCGGCCAAGTCGTGCCACACGAAGTGATGGGGATGGCCAATTACAACAAGAACATCTTCGTCGGCACCGGCGGCTCGCAGGGAATTAACGAAAGCCATTTCATCGGCGCAGCCTACGGCATGGAACGGATGATGGGGCGCGCCGATACGCCGCTGCGCCGCATTCTCAACTATGCCCAAGAACATTTTTGCAAGGATCTGCCGCTGCTCTACGCGCTCACGGTCGTCGGCACGAACGAGCGCCGCGAGTTGGTAACGCGCGGACTCTTCATCGGCGACGACCACGATTGCTACGAGCAAGCCGCGGCCCTCTCCATTCAAGTGAATTTCACGATTCTTAAGGAAGAGCTGCCGAAGGTCGTCGTCTACCTCGATGAAGAAGAGTTCCATAGCACCTGGCTCGGCAACAAGGCAATCTATCGCACGCGCATGGCCATTGCCGATCGCGGACAACTGGTCGTCCTAGCCCCGGGCGTAAAAACGTTCGGTGAGGATCCTCAAATCGATGCGCTCATCCGCAAGTACGGCTACCGCACGACGCCGGAAATCATGGGCTTCATGCGCGACAATGCCGACCTACAAGGCAATCTCTCGGCGGCGGCGCACTTGATCCACGGCTCATCCGAGGGTCGGTTCGACGTGACGTATTGCCCCGGCGAACTCACGCGGCATGAAGTGGAAGGAGTCGGCTATCATTACGCCGACTTGAAAGCGATGTCGAGTCGCTACGACCCCAAGGTTTTAGCCGACGGTTGGAACACTTTGGGGGACGGAGAGCGTATCTTCTACATCAGCAATCCGGCACTTGGGCTTTGGGCCTACGAAGGCCGGCTGACATAGTAGTGTACATCGGGGCTAGCGTACCGATCCGGCGGCCACAACGAGGGCCGAAACGCCCCACCACAGGCAAACGGCGATCAGTGCGGCTTGGATCAATTGAATCTTGCGCGTCATGATTCAGCTCTCGACGGAGTTCCGCCGCGGGCCATTGCGGGTCAAGCAAGCTGGCGTCGCAGTCGGCTATCTATCGAAGCGTAACCCTGGGACAGACGTTACAGCCGAGTGCCGCAAGTTGCCGTAAGTCCTATCGCGGCAATCGGATGCTACAGCGTCGGGCCTATCGACCAAGGAGCGAATTCCTCTTCGCCGATGCCGTGCAGTTCGCTCTTCGTCTTCTTACCGCCGGCAACTTCCAGCACGAGCTCAAAGATCTGCTTGCCGACTTCGGCCAGCGGCGTTCCCTTGCTCAGGATCACGCCCGCGTCCAGGTCCATGTCGTCGATCATCCGCTCGTACATCGGCGTATTCGTGGCGATCTTGATCGAAGGTGTCGGTTTGCATCCGAAGCAACTGCCCCGGCCGGTCGTAAAACAAACGACGTTGCAACCGCCCGCGACGAGCCCCGTCACGCTCACCGGATCGAAGCCCGGCGTATCCATAAAGACGAAACCGCGGCTCTTGATGCGCTCGCCGTACAGCACGACGTCGTTCAGCGCCGTGGTACCGGCCTTGGCCATGGCGCCGAGCGACTTCTCGTAAATCGTTGTGAGACCACCCTCCTTGTTTCCCGTCGACGGATTGTTGTCGAGCCGGGCGCCGAACATCGCTGCATACTTCTCCCACCAGCGAATACGTTCCACGAGCCGCTCGCCGACGGCGCGCGTCCGCGAACGCTTCGTAAGCAATTGCTCGCAGCCGTAGGTCTCCGAAGTTTCGGCGAGCACCGTGGTTCCGCCGGCCGCGACAAGCATGTCGCTCGCTACGCCCAGCGCCGGGTTGGCCGTAATGCCGGAGTTGCCGTCAGACCCCCCGCAATTCAAGCCGAGCACTACTTCGCTCGCCGGAATTGCTTCACGCTTGATCTCGTTCACGCGCGGCAGAAGCTGGTAGATTTGGCGCAGTCCCTCTTCTACCGTCTTCTGCGTGCCGCCAAGGTCTTGCATGACAAGCACCGGCGCACGATTGCCCCCGGTCGGAATCGTCTCTCCGCCGAGACCCTTGAGTTCTACGAGCTTGCGGCTATCGACCAAATACGGCAGCGAAGCGGTCTCGCAACCGAGCCCGATGAGTATGTAAGCGGCGACGTTCGGATGATCGGCACAGCCGGCAAGCGTGCGATTGAGTTGTTCGTGGTCTTCCCCGCCGAACTGCATACCGCAGCCCCCTTTGTGCACGAGCGGCAGCACGCCGTCGACATTGGGGAATTTCTTGAGGATTTCCTTATCGAACCGGGCCGCGATGTATTTGCTCACCGAGGCGGAGCAATTCACATTGGAAATAATAGCAATGTAGTTGCGCGTTCCCGCGCGCCCGTCGGGTCGTCGATAGCCTTGAAAGGTGCGCCCGGTGATCGGCGTCGGCTCCGGCGGGATTTCCGTCGCGTATTCGTAATGTCGCTCGAAGAGCGGAGCCGAGACGTTGTGCACGTGGATCCATTCCCCCGGCTCGATCGCTTCCGAAGCGAACCCGATAGTCTCACCATAGCGAAGTATCGGGGCGCCTTTGGCAATCGCCGCGACGGCGATCTTGTGCCCCATGCGAATAGCCCCTTGGATCGTCAGCGTTCGTCCCGCGACGTGGACTTGCCGCCCCGACTCCAGATTCGTCACGGCGACGCAGACATTGTCGGCCGGGTTGAGGTGCAGGACTTCGGGAAGCTGCTGCGTGGCGGTCGAGCTGGGCATGGCAGAATCGCAAGGAAAGCGGAAGGTTCGGCGTGAACTTCAATTATAGCAACGCGGCATTCCCCCGCCGGCGGCAACGCCAAGCCTCCCGTTGCGGCCCCCTGCGCGGTAAATTCACGCCGTCGCAGGTTCCCCACGCCAAGGATCTCCGTACATGAAATACCGTCCGCTCGGCCGCACCGGCCTGCAACTCCCCTGGCTCAGCTTCGGCGCTTCGTCGCTAGGCCAGGAGTTTCGCGGCGTCGACATCAATGAAGCGATGCGCAGCGTGCACACTGCGCTCGACTTGGGGATGAACTTCATCGACACGTCCCCCTTCTACGGGCGAGGCATGAGCGAAGTCCTCCTCGGCGTAGCGCTTCGCGACGTGCCGCGCAGCAGTTATCTCCTCGGCTCAAAACTCGGCCGCTACGACGCGGCGCATTTCGATTTCTCGGCGAAACGGGTCGCGGAAAGCGTCGACGTCAGCCTGCACCGCATGGGAGTCGACCATCTCGACATCATGCTGTGCCACGACATCGAATTCGTCGACATGCAGCAGATCGTCGATGAAACCCTGCCCGCACTCCGCAAAGTGCGCGACCAAGGCAAGGTACGGTTCATCGGCGTCAGCGGTTACCCGATGAAGATGTTTCGCTTTATTCTCGATCAGACCGATCTCGACGTCGTGCTTTCGTACAACCATTACACGCTGCAGAACACAATGTTCGCCGACCTCGTGCCGTACTTAAAGGCGAAGCAAGTCGGCATCATGAACGCCGCGCCTTTTTCCGCGCGGCTGCTGACCAATCAAACGCTCCCGAAGTGGCACAAAGCGACCCCCGAAGTGCGAGACTGTGCCCGCCGTGCCTCAGAACTGTGCGCGAGCCGCGGGATCGACATCGCGCAGCTAGCGCTACAGTACTCCATTGCCAACGAAGACATGGCGACCTGCGTCGTCGGCTCCGCCAACCCCGACAACGTGCGCAAATGGGTTCAATGGTCGGAACAGCCGATCGACGAACAACTGCTCGCCGAAGTGCTCGCAATCCTTCGGCCGATTCACAACTGGCACTACATCGAAGGTCGGCCCGAAAACAACGATGGCACCTAATCGCTAACTCACTCGACATCCGGACTCAAGATGAAAGCTCTCTCGCTCGCCGAACCGAAACATTGGCAACGACTGGACATTCCCGAGCCCGCCAAGCCTGCGGCGGGTGAAGCCTTGGTGCGCGTACACACCGTGGGCATCTGCGGCACCGATCTCAGCGGGTATCTCGGCAAGATGCCGTTCTTCAGCTACCCGCGCATCCCCGGCCATGAGCTGGGTGTAGAAGTCGTGGAAATTGGCGAGGGGGTAACAAACGTCAAAGCCGGCGATCGCTGCGCCGTCGAGCCTTACATCAATTGCCAAACGTGCTATGCCTGCCGCCGCGGCAAGAACAACTGTTGCGAAAAGCACCAAACGCTCGGCGTGCACTGCGACGGCGGACTCCGCCCTTATTTCTTAGTCCCCGCCCGCAAGTTGCACATTTCGCGCAAGCTCCAATTCGAGCAACTGGCGCTCGTCGAAACCTTGGCCATCGGTTGCCATGCCGTCGATCGCTCCGAGCTCAAGAGCGACGAATCGTGCCTGATTATCGGGGCGGGCCCGATCGGACTTTCAGCCCTGGAATTCGCCAAGCTCACCGGTGCGAAGGTCATTGTGATGGACATGCACGACGGCCGGTTAGATTTTTGCCGCAACGTCATGGGGGTGCAGCACACCCTAAAGCCCGGCGAATCGCTCGATAAGGAACTGCGCGAACTTACCGACGGCCATCTTCCGGACGTCGTCATCGATGCCACGGGAAGCGTCGCGTCGATGTCCGAGGCGTTCGGGCTCATTTGCCACGGCGGCAAACTGGTTTACGTCGGCATTACGACGGAAGAAGTGAGGTTCCGCCACCCGATGTTCCATCGGCCGGAGGGAACGCTGCTATGTAGTCGCAACGCGCTCTCGCCGGACTTCTCGCGGATCATTAGCCTGATCGAAGCAGGCCGCATCGATACGCAACCCTGGATTACGCACCGCGCAGGCTTCGATGAGTTGATCGACGTCTTCCCGTCGTTTACGCGTCCGGAGACCGGCGTAATTAAAGCCGTAGTGGAAGTCGGTACTTAGCGAAGTCGTTCGCCTACGCCGCGTGGGCGTGCGAACCTTGCCCGGCTCCCGAGGCCGCGACGAATTCCTTCGCCAGGTTTCGATAGTCTTCGGCACCGTGCGAATCGGCCGCGTATTGGAAGATGGATTGCCCGAAGCTGGGGGCCTCGGCCAAGCGGATGTTGCGGCGGATGCGCGTGCGAAACGGCCGGGCCTCCGACCACGGCGTCTTGCGCTCGCCGACGCGTTCGAAGAAGCTGTCGACATCGCGAGTGACCTCATTGGCCAAACGCGTTCCCGATTCGAACATGCAGAACACGACGCCGCCGAGCCGCAGCCGACCGTTGATGCGTCGGGCGACGACCTCGATAGTCTCTAGCAGCTTGCTAAGTCCGTGGAGCGCTAAGAAGTGCGGCTGCAATGGAATGATCACTTCATCGACCGCCACGAGCGCATTGAGCGTCAGCACACCGAGCGAAGGAGCACAGTCGATAAGCACGTAATCGTAGTCGTCGGCGATCTTCGCCAAATGGTCGCGGAGCAAGAGTTCGCGCCCCACCTCGCCGGCCAATTCCACTTCGGCCGCGGCCAAGTCGATGCTGGAAGGAATCAGGCTCAGGCGCTCGTTGATCGGCTGTACGACCGCGGCAATGTCGGCATCGCGGCAGAGCACGTCATAGACGCTCGTCGTTTCATCGTTCGGCACCACGCCGAGATGCAACGTTGCGTGCGCCTGCGGATCGAGGTCGATCAACAACACACGGTTGCCGAGATCCGCTAGAGCTGCACTGAGATTGACGGCGGTCGTCGTTTTACCGACGCCCCCTTTTTGGTTCAGAATCGCAAGTTGCGGCATGACTTGGCACCTTCGACGGAGGGCATTCCGGACACCGGTCTGTTCCCGCGCAACATTCCGGCAGCGGGGCGGCAATCGTAGGTCGCTCCGCCCCCTAGGTCTAGAGCAAGCGACGCCGGCGAACTCCCTGTGTTCGCGCCCGATGAGCGATTACAATAGTTCCAACGCCGGCGGCAGAGAGAATGCGTTGCCGGCGGCGCGTCGCGGTTCTCGCCTAACTGCTTGAAAACACCCTGGAATTGGCATGCGCGTCATCGTCGAATCGTCTCCGGAACAAGTCGCCCGCATGGCCGCGACGTTCGTCGCCGCGCTCGTACGGAAGAAGCCGACCTGCGTTCTCGGCCTCGCCACGGGGAGCACGCCGCTGGGACTCTACCGCGAGTTGATCCGGCTCCATCGCGAAGAAGGGCTCGATTTCTCCCGCGTCACGTCGTTCAATCTCGACGAGTACGTCGGCTTGGCGCCTTCGCATCCGCAGAGCTATCGCTACTTCATGCAGCACAACTTCTTCCAGCACATCAATATCGACCAGCGCAATACGCACGTGCCGGACGGGCGGGCCCTCGACTTCGAAGCTCACGCCGAACAATACGAGCGCCGCATCAAAGACGAAGGGGGGATCGATCTGCAGGTGCTCGGCATCGGCAGCGACGGTCACATCGCCTTCAACGAGCCAGGTTCGTCGCTCGGCAGTCGCACGCGTTTGAAGACCCTCACTTCGGAAACGGTCCGCGACAACGCCCGCTTCTTTAACGACCCCGCGGAAGTCCCGCGGTTGGCGGTGACGATGGGGGTCGGCACCATTCTCGAGTCGCGCCGCTGCCTGCTCTTGGCCTGCGGACGGCACAAAGCCGAAGCAATTCGCGCCACCGTCGAAGGCCCGGTAACTGCGCAAGTGACGGCGTCCGCGTTGCAACTGCACCGCGACGTGATCGCCGTCGTCGATGAAGACGCCGCTTCGAGCTTGTATCGTCGCGAATACTACTGCGAAGTCGAGCAATCGCAGCAGGCCTTGCAGGCCGGCAAATTGAAGTTCGGCGCATAGCAAACCTCGCGATTCGCGTCGACGAGAAACTGTGACGATCGTAGCGATCGCGGTCTCTCCTCCGATTGCGAAAAAGCTCCGATTTGCGTTCTCTCTCCGTTAGCGGAGCGCATACTTGCTTGTTCTTCGCGCCGTGAGTTCTTTCGTAGCCGCTACAACCGGCACGCACGGCATCGTTCTTAAACGCAAGCTCTTCGGTGTCGCTCTCCATGCTTCGGCTTTTGGCACAACTCCTCGCGTTCGTCGCCGCTGCACTGCTGCTGGCCGCTCCGGCCGCGGCGCTGGCCGCAGACACGCGCTTCGTATTCCCGGGCCAAGCCGCCTCGGCGACGGTCGATGCCTCGGCAGCCGCCGCTGCCGCGGAGGATACCTTGCTGCTCGACGCCGCCGACGGTCGCCTCGACCAATCGCCCCTTTTGGAAGCGGCCCTCATCGCCGGCGGAGTCGCCGAGCCGCGCCGGTTGGAAACCTATCGCGGACGGTTTGAGCAATGGATCGCCGAGTTACAGGTGTCGGGCCGCGTGGTCGGCACCGAACGGGAGAAGGCTCGGGCCATTCACGAATATCTCCATGCCCATGCCCTCGTCGGCGGCTTTCGCGAAACGAGCAGCACACTCGATGAGGCCTTCGAACAAGGCCGCTTCAACTGCATCAGTTCCACGATTCTCTTCCGCTGCCTCGCCGAACGATTCGGATTGACCGCCTACGGCGTCGAAACGCCGGGCCATGCCTACGCGATCGTGCAAACACCGAGGGAACGTGTCGTCGTGCAAACCACCTGCCGCAATTGGTTTGCCGCGGCGGGCGACGCCGAAGTTGAACGTTCGCTCTTGCGGCAGACCATCGGCGCTACCGCGGCGGCGACCTCCGAAAGCGGTCCGTCTCCGCGACGCCTCACCGATGTCGGTCTGCTGGCCGTCGTCTACTACAATCGAGGCGTCGACCTACTCGAAGCCGGACGGCACGATGCCGCCGTGGCGGCAAATCAAGCGGCCCTGCGTCTCGACGCCGCCAACGGCGCCGCTCGAGCCAACCTCCTCGCGGCCGTGAACAATTGGTCGCTCGAACTCAGCCGCAACGGCGATTTCCCCCAAGCCCTGCGTTTGCTGGAAACCGGCCTGCAATACGCGCCCGACTATGGCCTGTTTCACGAGAACCTCGTGGCGCTGCACCAACAACGCTTGGCTCGCGCCGTGAGCGCCGACGAAGCCCGCCCGCAAGCGCAGGCCTTGAATGCCTGCTATGCCCGTTGGAATCGCGAACTAGCCGAACGGGGCCAAGAATCGGAAGCGGCGGGCGTTGCGCGCCGCGCCGAATCCGATCCGTTTCTTCGTATCCTCGACTAGTGTTCTCGCATAGCGCGTCGCTTACGAGCGCGCCTTCCAATCGAAGTTGGCCAATCGCGCTAGCGCCAGTTGCAGCGATTGCGTTCCATCGCGCCCGTGCCCTTGAGCCTTGAGCGAAATGTAAAGTTGATGCGCGAGCGCGAGGCCCGGCATCGCCAATCCCATGCGCTTCGATTCTTCCAGCGCGATGCCCATATCTTTGATGAAGTGCTCGACGGCAAAGCCCGGCGCGAAATCATTCTTGATGATGCGCGGCCCATAGTTCGCCAGCGACCAACTTCCGGCGGCGCCCGGCCCCACGGAGAGCAGCACGGTGTTGAGATCGAGCCCCGCCTTGTGTGCGTAGAGCAACCCTTCACAAAGCGCCACCATGCCTGAAGCGATCAACGTTTGGTTAACCATCTTCGTATGCTGACCCGCGCCGGGGCCCCCTTGGTGCACGATGGTCTTCCCCATCGCTTCCCAGCACGGCTTGAGCGCGTCGATCACGTCCTTCTCGCCGCCGATCATGATCGAGAGCCGCGCTTCGCGCGCCCCAATGTCGCCGCCTGAGACTGGAGCGTCGACGGAATAGACCCCCTTCTTCTTCGCCGTCTCGGCTATTTCCACGGCCAACGACGGCTCGCTGGTCGTCATGTCCACGAGAATGTTGCCCGGCTTGCAACCGGCCAATGCGCCGTCGGCGCCGAGGATCACGTTACGCACGTCGACCGGAAAGCCGACGATTGAGAAGACCACGTCGCTCTGCTCGGCCACGGCCCTCGGCGTCGCGCCCCATTTCGCTCCCTTATCGAGCAGCGGTTGGGCCTTGGCTTGCGAGCGGTTGTACACCGTCATCGGAAAGCCCTTGTCCATCAAGTGGCCGGCCATGCTCTTGCCCATCACGCCGGTGCCGATCCAACCAAGCCGCGTCTTGCCGGGAACAATTTCGAGAACGCTCATTGCGAAAAATCTCACTGATTCGATACGAGTAAACAAATGAACGACATCGCCGACGAACGGTCGGCGGACGGCACGACCAAGTTCGCCGTGCGAACGGAATATTCTAAGACCAGCGCTCGCTAGGCGGACGCAAGATCTCTTGCATGATGAACGCGGCGCGCATGCTTTGCGGGTCGCGCAACATCAGCGCGATCTGATCAAGCGGGCTGATCGACTCCGACGGCACCGCTTCGTTCGGGTCGCGCGGAGCGCCCGACTGCGAAAGCGTCCCAACTTGATGATCGAACACCGAACGGACGTGGCCGCTGATGTCGGTGTCGACCGATTGCTGAATGTGCGAAAGTCGGCCGGCCCGTTCCGCGAAACGGCTGGTATCCAAATGCTGCGAGACGTGCTGCGATACCGAGCCGCGAAACGTCTCTTCTTCGGCGGAAAGTTGTTGCGGCATCGAGCCGATTTGCCGCGCGGAGAGCGGACCGCTATCACGCCGGGGCTCTTCTTGCGAGAGGGGCTTCGTCGCCGAAGCGCGCTGCTGCTTCTTCTTCGCGGCGGCCCGCTGCTGTTGCTCGCGTTGCTGCTGATCGCGCTGTTGCTGCGGCGTGCGACGTTGCTTCGGCGGTTGCTGCGGAGCGACGACCGGCTTTTGCTGCTGCGGCGGGCGGTTTTGAGCCTGTTCCGTCGCCTTGCGCGCTTCTTGCAGAAATCGTTCGACCTCGTCGAGCAAACCTTTGCCTCCCGGCGCCGGTTTCGCACCATCGGCCGGAGGCGGAGGCGCACGCTTGGCGGCGTTCTTTTTCTTTTCGCCCATCAGCTGGTTGATGATGCCGATCGAGATCACGACCAACCAAATCGTGGTCGAAATCCAGTCGGCCAAGAGCACCGGGGCGAATCCGAACGTCGCGGCGGCGAAGCTCATGAGCCGGTCCTTTGTGCGCTACGCGTGCTCCCCGCGCCGGCGATGCTATTGCGCATCTCCGTGTCGGCCTGCACGTTGCGCAAGCGGTAGTAATCCATAATGGTTAACTTGCCCGACTGAATCGCCGCCGCGATCGCCTTCGGCACTTGCGCTTCGGCTTGCGTCACCAAAGCGCGGCTCTCTTCGATGGAGGCGAGGTTTTCTTGTTCTTCGGCGACCGCCATCGCGCGGCGTCCTTCGGCGTTGGCACGTGCGACGCGCGTATCGGCCTCGGCCTGATCGGCCTGCAGCCGCGCACCGACGTTGTCTCCCACGTCGATATCGGCGATGTCGATCGAGACGATCTCGAACGCCGTTTGCGAATCGAGCCGGCGGGCCAACACCGCCTTCGAAATACGATCGGGGTTCTCCAGCACGTCGCTATGTTTTTCGGCCGAGCCGATCGCGCTCACGATTCCTTCGCCGACGCGCGCGATGATCGTCTCTTCCGTCGCCCCGCCGATGAGCTGTCGAATGTTCGCCCGCACCGTCACGCGGGCCCGCACCTTAAGTTGAATGCCGTTGCGCGCCACGGCGTCGAGCGATTCCTTGCCGGAATTCGCGCCCGGGCAATCGATCACCTTCGGATAGACGCTCGTTTGCACGGCCCCGAGCACATTGCGACCGGCCAGATCGATGGCCGTTGCAAGCCGAAAATCGAGCGGAATGTTCTTGGCCTTATTGGCCGCAATGATCGCGCGAATCACCAGCGGCACGTTGCCGCCGGCGAGATAGTGCGCCTCGAGGGCCTTGCTCGTAATGCCGGTTTCTTCTCCCAAGCCGGCCTGCACGGCCATGATCTTGCTGCGCACGATCACGTCGGGCCGCACCTTGCGGAACGTCATGCCGATCAGATCTAAGATGCCGATGCCCGCGCCGGTCGTGACCGATTGAATCCAAAGCCGAAAGTAGCGGGCAAACACCAAGAACAGAATCAGAAAAAAGACGATCGCCACGACAAGCGCGATGATCATGACCGGACCCTGCATTGGAGGCTCTCCCTGGGTGCAAACTCTCGCGGCCGCCCGGCAAAAAGCCGGGCGGCGGCAATCAAAATCGTCCCCGAGCGGGGGAGGGTTGTCAAGTTAGCGACTTCCGTAGGGAACGCCCTCTGTGGCGTTTCGTGCGCCGCTGGTTAGTCGGCGGAACGCCACGGAGGGCGTTCCCTACAAAACGATTATTATTTCACACTCGGCAGCGATTTCAGCCACGCGAGATTAAACGCGTAGTGATTCTTGCTCGTAATGAGTTGAATCATACCGTCGCGCGATTGACAGCAGGCCAAGTACGCCGCGGACTCGCTCATCGTATCGCTGAGTTCCGCAATGCCTCGATCAATGGAGGGAATCTCGCGCGGTTTGCCCCCCGGCGTGATCAGCCGGCGTTGCGGCCAGGTCTTCCCTTCGTCAAACGAGAGCGCTGCGAAGATGCCGTAGCCGGTGAACTCGCTCCCGTCGGCGCTCTTAAACTTCATCCCTTTGCGTTTGTCCCAATCGCGCCGCTGATCCGTGAACGTACAAAGCAGCAGCGGCCCTTCACGCAGGCGGATCATTACCGGACGTTGGACGCTGCTGATGGCCGAAAACGGCGACGCCTCGTACGTCCACGTTTTCCCTTCGTCGGCCGTGAAGCAAAACGGCGCCTTGCCGTCGTACTTCGCTTGGGCCTCCGGTTCATTATCGCGGCTAAACGCCATGAGCCGGCCGTCGGCTAATTCGACGATCGGCGCATGGATGCCCGAGTGGCGAAAGCCGGTGCCGCCGCTACGGTAGTCGCTCTTGCGCTTCTTCGGATCCGTGTAGGTCCAGGTCTTGCCGCCGTCGTGGCTGATGACGAGCGACGTCGATTGCGAATCGTGCGTGAAGATCAGATGTCCCGCCTTGGTGCGCAGGAGCTCATTGCCGATTTCGCCGTACGGTTGCATGACGATCGCCTTCGACCAGGTGGCGCCGTTGTCGGTCGACGTGCGGTAGATGTTCTCGGTGAATCCGCGTGCGAAATGCCAGAGCGTCTTGTCGCCGTCCCACCAGAGCTTCGGCGCATGATCGTTGACGTCTTGGCCGTCCCAAAACACGCTCGCCGGTTCCCATTCTTCCGCCCCGAGGCGCAGCCGGCTCGCCAGATTGTTGAGCTCACTCCCCGGCTCTTCCACGCACGAATACCACACGGTCAGCAAGTCGCCGTTCGGGCATTCCGCAATTGCCGGGCTGTGGTTATGCCATGAGAAAAGCGGCCCGTACGAATCGGGAGGGATGATCACAAACGGCTTTGGGCCGGCAAACACGGGCGTCTCCGCCGACACGGCTTGCAACTTCGGCAAACTCTGCGACACGTCACGCGCGTTGAGCGGCGGTTCGGCCACGGGCGTCGGCTCCGTCTTCGGCAACTCACCGAGCACCACACGGAAGCCGGTCTTTTCGTTCACCGCTTCCGGAATCCAGCCGGCCCGATTCGCCGACCGCAGCAATCGCGTGAACGTGGTATGGCTGCCGCCGCGGATCACGCGGAAGTCGCCGTCGATGCGGCCGACCGGATCGGTTTGCGACGCCGTTTCGTAGGGGCCGTACCAATCGTGGCACCATTCCGCGACGTTACCGTGCATGTCGTACAAGCCCCACGCGTTCGCCGTCGTGCGGCCGACCGGGAGCTTTGGTTCGTCGTTGCTGTAGCGATACTCGGCCGGCAGCTTGCCGCCTGGGAAATAGCGATCGAGGAAGCCGCTGTCGCGAAACCACACCAAATGGCCGGCCGGCAACGCGTCGCCCATGTGAAACAGCGTGGTCGTTCCCGCGCGGCAGGCGTACTCCCATTCGGCCTCGGTCGGCAGGCGATAGGTTTTCTTTTCCCGTTCGGAGAGCCACTCGCAGAACTTCACCGCATCATGCCACGACACGCCCCGGGCCGCTTCATCGGCGTCGCCCCGACCGCCCCGATGCTTGGGAGCAAACTTGCGGTACTGGCCGAGCGTTACTTCGGTCGCGCCGATGTGAAACGGCGTGGCGATCCGCACTTCGTGGGTCGGCCGTTCGTCCCAATCGGCGTCGTCGAATTTGTCGGCATGCTTCATCAGCTTGTAGTCGGTCGGCGGCCCGGCCTGGCCCATCGTGAACGAACCGGCCGGGACCGGAACCAGTCGCATGCCGAGCGAATTGACGATGGGCTCGGCAGCCCAAGCTTCGCAGGCCGCGAACCACGACAGTGCGACGGCGACCATCGCGACCGTGCGCACTTGAGCCGCACGAAAAATTGCAGGACGCATCGAAACGCTTTCCATAAGAATGATCTCAAAAACGAGCGCGTACTTTTCCGACTTACGTCGATTCGTCCGACCACTGACTGCGCAGATAACTCAACCTATCTGCGCACCCCTTGTGGGTTTTGAGGTTGTGCGCAGATAACTCCGAGTTATCTGCGCAGTGACCATTCGGCGCGTCGACGTAAGTGGGCAAAGTAGTCCGCCACTCCGTGGCGGAAAAGCGCGCTCCTCATCGACTCCGATTGCCATCGTCCACGACGGTTCCAAGCCCTCTTCCGCCACGGAGTGGCGGACTACTATGCCGACACCATCCCGCACAGTACCCAGTCGCTGCGCGAATCTCCACCCCATTTTTGGCCGGCCCAAAACCGGGCTGGACATTCGCGACGCCGCCGTTCCGTTACACCTTCAGGCCGTAAAACTTCTTCGCCGTGCGATAGTAGATCGCGTCCCGTTCGTCGGCGCTGAGCTTGCTCAAGCATTCTTCCAACGCGCGGAACACTCGCTCGTAGGAGCCGGCCAGTTCGCTCACCGGCCAATCGCTGCCGAACATCAAACGCTCGGGCCCGAACAGCTCTAAGGCATGGTCGACATACGGCTGCAGATCGGCCGGCTTCCAATGCTTCCAGTCCGCTTCCGTCACCATGCCTGAGAGTTTGCAGACGATATTCTCGCAAGCCGCCGCGGCGCGAAACTGCGGCAGCCAATCGTCGAAGCTCTGCTGTTTGATCTTCGGCTTCGCCAAATGGTCGATCACCAGCGGCAGTTCCGGCACTGCCTGCGCCACGGTCGGTGCGTGCTTCAAATGCTTCACGAAGAACAGCAAGTCGAACGGCACCTGCTGCTTTTCGAGCGCCTTCAGGCCGCGCAAAACTGCGGGGCGAATGATGAAATTGTCGTCGGGCTCGTCCTGCGTGATGTGTCGGACGCCGACGAACTTCGGATGCCGCTTGCAATCGAGAATCTGCTCGGCGACGGCCGGCGACTGCAAATCGACCCAACCGACGACGCCCACGATCCACGGGTTTTCGTCGGCCAAGCGCAAGACCCAACGATTCTCATCCGGATGATGCTGCGTCTGCACAAACACGGTATGCGTGACGCCGACCGCATCGATTCGCTGTTTCAAATCCTCCGGCAAGAAGTCGCGATGAATCGCCGCATGCTCAGGCTTCGCAAGCCAGGCATAGTCGAACGGGGCCGGCTTCGACAACTGCCAAAAGTGATGATGCGCGTCGATGATGGGCATGGGAAGAAGACGAAGGGGTCAGGGGCGAGGGGTCAGGGGTCAGGGGTCAGGGGTCAGTAATTCTCATTTAGCTCCGGAGCTTGTCTCCGGGAGAATCGACGCTTAGTTCTTCTTAATTCAGCAGTCCACAGTCCGCATTTCCTAAATCACTACCGGTTTCCCCAAAGCTCGTCGCACCACGACAAACTGCCCCGCGTGCATCATCGGATGCGTACCGATCAACACAAACATATGACCGACGGTCGGGACCAACGATCGCATTTGCTCCGGGCCGGGGGCGTCGAGTTCGGCGTCCGGCATCGCATCAAGCGCCGAGTTGCTGGCGGCGCGCACTTTGTCGAAGAGCTCAAGGTATTGCTGTTTCGTGCAGAATTGTGAGGCGTCGTCGCTCGCTGCGTTCTCTTTGGCGTGGTGCTCGTTGAATCCGGCCGGCAATTCAGGGCCCGCGCCCGGCGCAATCATGTTCAGAAGCGAGACTTCCGAACTAATCAGATGGCCGAGTTGCCAAGCGAGGTGATTGCAGCCGGCCGATGGGCGACGCATCAGTTCGGCGTCTTCGAAATCGCCGAAGTATGATTTCAGCACCATCATGCTGAAGTTTCCGGATGCTTTGATTGCGTCTTTGGTATTCATGAAAAGTCTCCGTGGGTCGTCGAATTCGGGCAGGTCTTCGCGGCGTTATTCCATGCGTACGCCGATCGAGAGCAGCAGATTGGCGAATCGTTGCATGTCGCCGGTTTGCACCGTGAGCACATGGTCGGGCGTGCCGACCGCGTCGTAAAAATCCCACTTCTTAATTGGCTCGAGCTCCAACGGCAGCCCGACCTTCTTCAAGACGGCGCGGTACTCATTCCAGACCGGCGGATCACCGCCGAGCGTATAAGGATCGCTCTCTTCATACATCATGGTATTCACGCAATCGACCGGCACGGCCGACAGGATCGCTTCGAGAACTTGCGAGCAACTCACGATGCCCGGCGCGAGATTGAGTGAAACCAGTTCGGCGTTGGGGCCTTTTTTCGTCGACGCGGGATAATGACCGTCGGCGATCAGAATCTTGGCGTGGTGACCCGCGCGGCCGAGGATTTCGTTAATACGCGGATGAATAAGCGAGTGCTTCAGCATGTTTTCGAATTTGGCAAGTGGGGACAAAAGTCGACCGCTGCGAACCGGTCGACGGGCGACCATAGCGCACGTGCGGCGTGCAATATCCTCCAAAGTATTCAGGCCTGCAAGGAGCCGAGGCGGGGCGGCACTCCGTTTGCACTTTCATTCATCAGCATTTCCTGTGCAACGCATTCGTGCGAGTGCATTCATTTCGGGCGACGAATCGTCGCCCGCCCCATATTAGATAGGACCCAATCATGGCCACCGCGACTCACGATGCCCGCGCCGTAGAGAAGCTCGGCGAATTAATTCGCGACATTCAGATCGCGATGCTGACGACGGTCGGCGCCGATGGAATTCTGCACAGCCGTCCGATGGCGACGCAGAAGACGAAGTTTGACGGTGACCTCTGGTTCTTCACCGCGGCGAGTTCGCTCAAGGTCGACGAGCTCCATGAGCATCGCCAAGTGAACCTGAACTATGCCGACCCGAAAGGCAATCGCTATGTGTCGGTCTCCGGCACAGCGTCGGTGTTTCGCGATCGAGCGAAGGCAGAAGAACTCTGGAACCCGATTTACAAGGCGTGGTTCCCCAAGGGGCTCGACGATCCGGAGCTGATGCTGCTGCGCGTCGCCGTCGACGAAGCGGAGTATTGGGATGCGCCTTCAAGCAAGATGGTTCAGATCGTCGGCTTTGTTAAGGCGCTCGTCACCGGCAAGCAATACGAGCCGGGCGACCATGGGCATGTGAAGATGTGATGAGGGTAGCTGGTAGCTAGTTTGAGAGAGTCTGCTGATATTTCTCTAGCTACTAGCTACTGACTACTAGCTACTATTTCTCACTGTTCCGGCACTAGAACCGCTCCGCGGCGTGGGTCTTCGTAGTCTTCGCGAAGCTCGATCCCGAAGCCGCGGGCCAGTTCGAACTCTGCGCGAGCGGCCCAGGGGGTACCGGCGTGATCTTTGAGCGTTTGCCGATAAAGGGCCGTCGCACGCTCGCGCATTTGCTGCGTTTCCGAATCATTTACCAGCGTACGAGCGATGTAGGCGCCGTCCCACGCATTGGTCGGTCGGGCCGGACCGAGCACATTCTTGATGGCCTTAGGGCTCACGTTGAACGCTTTGATGTAAGCGACGTATTCACGCAGCCGGGCCTGATACGCGATGGTTTGTGCATACGTGGTGTCGAAGTTCGCACGCCATCGCAAGCTCGGATCGCGGTCGCGCTGCGAGCGCACCTTTTCAAGTTCGCGCTGTGCTAGGGCGAAGTACTGTTCCAACGTCTGCGCCTTTTTGATGTTCGTCTCCGCCTCGCGGGCAAAGGCCGCCGGATCGATCGGCCAATCCCAAAACCGGACCTGCACCAGTGCGCCGCGCGGCGGCAGGTACGGATTCAGGTCGGTAATGACCTTCCACAACGCGGCGCGCATCGGATGTTTGTCGCGTTCAACCGCGTAGTCGCCGCGCGCCGAAAGGTCGGGCAGGTACGGCCGCATCGCATCGGCGTCGTAGATGCGATCGTCGCGGCGCCACAAGTTCGCTTCCGGCGACGGCAGCAGAAAGAACACGCCGCCGGTTTGTCGCGCGAGTCGGGCTTGCTCGTAAGGCCCGAAGCCGCTGGGGTGCGCGTCGTGGCGGCGATGGATGCCGTCGACCTGCAACTGTTCCGGGTCGGGCGTTTCCGGGCCGCGATCGATGCGGAGCCAAAACGAAATCTTTGTCTCCGGATCAATCCAGCGGAGATGAGCGTACGGATACCCGAACACCGCCTCGCGCCCGAGGATGTAGATGGGGCAACGGGCCGCTCGGGCCGCGGCGATCGTCGATTCGAGGTCCGTATGGTTCGTCGTCATGTCGCCGCTCTCGTCGGTGACGAGAATAGAGATCAACTGACGGCCGCTTTGTTGCGCAATCGTTTGATGTTGCGCAAGGGCGGCGTTGATCGCGCCGCACATCATCTCTTTGCCCGACGGATCATTCGGGATGCCGGCGATGGCGGCTTCCACCTTCAAATGATCGCTCGTGGGCAGCTTCGTGTGGAGCGTTACGCCGGCGCCGTAGCTCATGACGCTGGAGATCAGCGCATCCCCTTTGGCGGTGCCCGAGAGCTTGAGCTCTTCGTACACGCGATGGACGCGGGCGGAAATGTCGGCCCGATCGTCTTGCATGCTTTCCGATTCGTCGAAGAGCCACACGATCAGCAGCTTGCGATGCGCGAGACGATTGAGAATCTCTTGAGTGATGCGATCCATGGCATCGTCGATGCCCCGCACCGACGCGAGCGGTTCGCCGCGAGTTCCTTCAGGTACATCCACCTGCATCCGTTCGCGCGAGCCATGGAGCAGGTTCATCACACCAACCTCGACGCTTAGTGCGTTCGTTACAAGGGAAACGGAATTGGGCAGCTTTGGTTGCCGGATGGCCGCAGCAACTGCGTCGGAAATATCTTCATTCACTGGGCCGTTCGGGCCGTCCGGCGGCGAAGGGTTAAGCACTTTCGCGGGCTTGGCGTCGACAGGGAGCCGCGTCGGAAAATCTTCCATTTCGCGCGGAGGCTCGAGTTGCGATTCCACGATCTGCACCGGCGGCCGAGTGATCTGCGGTGTGATGAGCAGCCCGAGTACGAGCAATAGCGCCAGGTGCACGACCATCGAACTGCCGCCGGCGGTGCAGCCCCAGAGCATGGATCGGCCGACGAGCGGTGACGACGGCACGGCCTCTTCGGGTGTGCGCGCAACGGTAGTTGGTGAAGTCATGGCGGAGCACTCCCACGAGCGTGAGGTGAAAGATGATCGAAGCGGGCGAAGGAAGATCAAACGAAGTGCGATAGTCGGCAAATCATTCGCAGCCGATGCCCCGGATTATTCCCGCGCTCCAGACCCTTTGTCGCCCTTCGCCAAAGTCACGTGTCGCCCCACGCCCGGCTCCGGCACGGTCGCAACAATGCCGGCACCGGCAGAGCGCGTGATCCAAGCCAAGAGAAACGCCAGAGTGTAGCGATCGAGCGACCAGCCGAGGACGTCCCACGTTTGCTTCGGGTAGAGATCGAAGAGATAGCCGCCCAGAAATGTGCCCGCCGTCAGGAAGACGCTCGTCAGCGCGTAGTACGCAGCGAGGTTCGCCGCATGCCGGCCGGGCGGAGCCAAGCGCATGGTGAGATTCGGCAAACAGATGTTGATGCCGGCATACGCCGACCACAAAATCCACGCGCCGTAAAGCCAATACGGCTGCTCGGGCGAGGCGACAAAATAGAACAGCGGCGCCGTGCCGACGAGCAACTGGCAAGCGACCAGCACGGGCCGGTTACCGCGACGGTCGCTGATCGGGCCCGCGGCCGCACTCACGCCGATCTGCCCGAGGCGCATCGTCGCCTGCATCAGATTCATCGCTCCCAGCTCCAAGCCGAGCACGGCCTTGGGAAAGATATTCTGGGCCGTCGAGAACAGCCCGTTGAAGAAGGAGAACCAGCAGCCGAAGAGTAACAGCCGTCGCGAGGCCTTATCGAAGAGCGGTTGCAGCAACAAGTCGGCGAGATTGCGGACATTGCCGAGCGGCGACTTCGTCGTGCCCGAGTCCCCGGCAGGCATGGAGACGAGCGGCACGAGCGACAGCAACAGCAACGCCGTGCCGATCGCGACGGCAAGGACATACGGCACGCCCGGCTGCTCGGGGAAGTGTCGCTTCAGCGCATCGACGGCCCAACCGCTCGCCGGCAGCAACGGTATGAGCACGCAGAGCTGCAGAATATTGCGGCGACCGAAGTAGCGGCCGCGCAATCGCCGCGGTACGAGGTCGCCGAGCCAAGTCCATAGAGCGACCGTTGCCATTTGCTCCAACAGTTGATGGACGCAAAGTAACCAGAGTAAAGCGCCCAACGACGCCTTTCCGCCGAAGCCGACAACGATCGGCACCAGCGCCAAGAGCGCGTAGGCGACAACGCTCGTCAGCAGGCAGACGCGCTTCGCCGTGCCAAACTTCAAGATCAGCGCCGGAGTGAAAAGTCGCAACAGCCCCACCAGCGCCGGCGCGGCCTGCAGTAACGACACTTGCAGGCCGGTCGCGCCGAGCGCGCGTGCTAAGTACACCAAAAGCAGCCCGCTGGAAAGCACGTTCCCCGCGGCCCAAAGCACGGCGGCAACGTAGCTGAGACGTACCGCCCCGCGCAACGCCGGCTTGTCGATACTAGGGGAACGGTCACTCACACAGTACTCAAGACACGGTACTCAAGGAGGGGCTCGGGTTGGCGACCGATTGTGGCGCGACGTGCGGCACGCGTCAAAGCGCAATCGCGAAAATTCTAGACTCGCCGCGCACCCGGGGTTATGTTGAGCGCGCAGCTCGCTTTCCTCCTGCCTCACCTCGCTCCCGCCTCTCGAACTTCGTACGGAGCTTCCCCGCCATGAGTCTATTGCTTCGCTTTCCATTTGCTTGGCTGCTCTGGGCCGTGCTGCCGCTCAGTTTTCAAGCGGTCGCTGCGCAGGCTGCCGACGATAAGCCGGCCGTCTACGAGCAGGGCTCACGACGTGAATTGTTCGTCGATCGCCGACAAACGGAATCGATCAGCGGCGGTGCTCGCCTGCAATTGCATTCGCCGCAGCCTGCGAACATTGCTTTGGCTTTCGACTCTCCGTGGGACGGCGAATTCTCCGGCTATTGCACCGCCTTGCGCGACGGCGACGAAGTGCGCTTTTACTATCGCGGGTGGAAGGCAGGCGCTCCCGACAAGGACGGCAAACGGAGCGCCGACCAACCGCAGCTCGCCTGCCTCGCCGTGAGCAAAGACGGCATCACGTTCACCAAGCCGAAGCTCGGGCTCATCGAATTCGCCGGCTCTAAAGACAATAACATCATCGTCGCTCATCCTTCGCATAACTTCACGCCGTTCATCGACACGCGGCCCGACGTTTCGGCCGACGAACGTTACAAGGCGTTGCAAACGCATCGCTCCACCAACGGTCTCGGCGGCGGCTTGGCCGCGTACGCCTCGGCCGACGGTATTCGCTGGCGGGTGATCTCGGAGAAACCCGTCATCACGAAAGGGGCATTCGACTCGCAAAACCTGGCTTTTTGGGATCCGAACACGAAGGAATACCGGAGCTACTATCGCGTGTTTTCCGGCGGCGTGACTGACGACAAACAATGGAAGCCGAGCGGCGTGCGCACCGTCGCGCTAGCGACGTCGAAAGACTTTAAGACCTGGACCGATCCGCAAATGATCGACTTCGGCGACGCCAAGCCGGAGCAGTTCTACACGAACGCGACGACTCCATATTTCCGCGCGCCGCACTACTACTTCATGTTCCCTAAGCGGTTCGTGTCGAATCGCTCCGGACTGGAAGGGCACAAAGGCATTTCCGACGGCGTGTTTCTCAGCAGCCGCGACGGATTGCATTTCGATCGCGAGTTTCTGCAGGCCTTCATCCGCCCGGGGCGCGACAAGTTGAACTGGGGCGACCGGAGCATGATGACCGCCTACGGCATCATCCAAACCGGCCCGGACGAGATGAGCGTGTACTACTCGGAGAACTACCGTTATCCGTCGCATCATATTCGCCGCGGCGTGCTGCGCCTCGACGGCATCGCGAGCCTGCACGCCGACGCGCAGCCGGGGGAACTCGTGACGAAACCGCTGCAATTCACCGGCAAGCGATTGGAGCTGAACTACGCGACAAGCGCCGTGGGAACCGTACAGGTGGAAATTCAAGACGAGGCCGGCAAGCCGATTCCCGGCTTCACACTGAAGGACGCCACGGAACTGTTTGGCGACAAGATCGACGGCACGTTCGCTTGGAAGAACGGCACAGATGTTTCGTCGCTTGCCGGCAAGACGGTGCGGCTCCGTTTTGTCGTGCGCGACGCGGACGTGTATGCGTATCGATTCGCGGACTAGGTTGTTTACGGGCTGCGATTCCTGATCGACCCCGGCCGTGGACGGCCGGGCTAAGCCCGAGTTGACGGTTGACTGTTGCTCTCTCCACCCTTCCCTGACTTCATCTCTTTTCTTTGCGGAATTCTTTCTCTATGACGTTGCCTCTTCGTTTTTTCGTGGCCGGGTTGTTCGGCGTCGTGTTTTCCTGGCTTTCAACTTGGTCGTCCGCGGGGGCTGATGAGGCGCCTGCAGTTTACGAGCAAGGTTCGCGCCGTGAATTGTTCGTCGATCGCCGACAAACCGCAGCGATCAGCGGCGGCGCACGGCTGCAATTGCATTCACCGGTGCCTGCGAATGTTGCTCTGGCATTCGATTCCCCTTGGGATGGCGACTATTCCGCCTTTGTCACCGTATTGCGCGACGGCGACGAAGTGCGGATGTACTACCGCGGCTGGAAGCCGGGCCCCCTCGGCAAGGACGGCAGCAAGCGCACTTCGCTTGAGCGACAAGTGACTTGCCTCGCCGTGAGCAAAGACGGCGTCACCTTTACCAAGCCGAAGCTCGGGCTCTATGAATTCCAGGGCTCGAAAGAAAACAACATCGTCGTCGACCATCCGTCGCACAACTTTGCGCCGTTCATCGATACTCGACCGGGCATCGCGGCCGACGAGCGCTACAAGGCGTTGCAAACGTACGGCTCGATCAACGGCAAAGGAAAAGGGCTCTCGTCGTTCGCCTCGGTCGACGGCATCCATTGGCGGCTCACGTCGGATGAGCCCGTGATCACGAAGGGAGCGTTCGACTCGCAAAACATCGCGTTTTGGGACTCGGTGACGAACCAGTATCGAAGTTACTACCGCGTGACGGCCGGCAGCGAGTACGACGACAAGAAATTGCAGACCGCCGGCATCCGGACCGTCGCCATGGCGACTTCTCCCGACTTTGCAACTTGGAGCGATCCGCAGACCATCGACTTCGGCAACACCAAGGCGGAACATCTTTATACGAATGCAACGACGCCGTACTTCCGCGCGCCGCACTACTACTTCATGTTCCCCAAGCGACTGATGGGGAAGCGCTCGGGGCTGGAAGGGCATAACGGCATTTCCGACGGCGTGTTTCTCAGCAGCCGCGACGGGCTCCGGTTCGATCGGGAGTTTCTCCAAGCCTTCATTCGCCCGGGCCGCGACCCGTTGAACTGGGGCGACCGGAGCATCATGACGGCCTACGGCCTCGTTCAAACCGGCCCGGACGAGATGAGCGTGTATTACTCGGAGAACTACCGCTATCCGTCGAATCGAATGCGGCGCGGGGTGCTGCGCCTCGACGGCATCGCGAGCCTGCACGCCGAAGGAGAGCCGGGGGAATTGGTAACCAAGCCTCTGCGGTTCACCGGCAAGCGATTGGAGCTCAACTACGCCACGAGTGCCGCGGGCACCGTGCAGGTGGAGATTCAAGACGAGGCCGGCAAACCGATCCCCGGTTTCACGCTGAAGGACGCGCCGGAACTGTTCGGCGACAAGATCGACGGTCCGTTCGCCTGGAAAAACGGCACGGACGTTTCGTCGCTGGCCGGCAAGACGGTGCGGCTCCGCTTCGTCGTGCGCGACGCCGATGTGTATGCGTACCGATTTGCGGAGTAGGACGAGCTTCGACAGCTTCCAAGGCCGGCGCAAGAAAAAACCCCGGGCCGCACGCGGCTCGGGGTTTTTTCGTGATTCGTACTCGCTCGGCGATAGTCGCCGGCAGGCGAATTAACGCTTCGAGAATTGCGTACCGCGACGGGCACCGCGGAAGCCGTACTTCTTGCGTTCCTTCATGCGGCTATCGCGCGTGAGCAAGCGATTCTTGCGGATCGGCTCTTCGAGCGTGGCGTCCCACAGCTTCAAAGCGCGGGCGATGCCCATGCGGCAAGCGCCGGATTGGCCGGTCGTGCCGCCGCCGGAGACCGTGATCGTCAGGTCGACGACGGTGCGACGATCACAAAGTTCCAAGGCCGAGATCACCGTGTAGCGATCGTGCTCGTTGGCGAAGAACTCGCCGAGCGGCTTCCCGTTGACGACGATGTTGCCCGTTCCGGCACGCACGCGTACGCGAGCCACGGCCGTCTTGCGCCGGCCGGTGCCGGTCGTTTCGTTGATCTTCTTCTCAGCGGTCGTCATATCTTCCTCTTAAGACTCTTCGCGGCGTTCAAACGGCCGCGTCAGGCGAACGGTGTAGGGAAACAAACGTATTCTTTAGACGCCCAAATCTTTCGGCTGCGGATTTTGAGCTTGGTGCGGGTGCTCGGTGCCGGCGTAGATCTTTAGCTTGTCGAGCATTTGCACGGCGAGCTTGTTCTTCGGCAACATGCGGCGGACGGCTTCCTTGAGCACTTCTTCCGGCTTGTTGGCCAAACGCTCACCGGCGGTTTCGCGGCGGAGATTCGTGTAGCCGGTGTAGTAGGTGTATTCCTTCTTCTCCCACTTGCGACCGGTGAGAACCACCTTTTCGCAATTGATCACGACGACGTACTCGCCGGTGTCGACGTGGGGAGTGTAGGTCGGGCGGTGCTTGCCCATGAGGATCATGGCGATCTTCGTGGCCAGCTTACCGACGACCTTGTCATTGGCGTCGACGAGGTACCACTTTTGTTCGACTTCACCCGGCTTGGCGAGAAACGATTTGGTCAACATTTTGAAATCAGCTACGGCGGAAGAAATACGGGCGAAATTGCGGTGCCGGCGTCGGGCGGAAACGCTCCGGACGAGGCCCTCGCAAACATGAGAATTAAGCAGTCTAGCGTTCGCCACTTGCGAGTTCAAGGCCGGCAACTTAGGCTTGGGCTCGTCCCGACAGGGGGGAACGGCGAACGGGCGTGTTCGCCCTAGACGTGTTTTCCCGGTTCCCCGGGAAAGGGCCCGTTTCCCGCTCTGCGAAACTCGAAGATTATCTGTTATCGGACGATCGGCTCCCAAACACCAACGGTAGGGCCCATGAAAGTCGGCGTCGTTCAGGAAACTTTCCCGGGCGAGCATCGTGTGGCACTGGTCCCCACGGCGCTGGCGCAGCTTACCAAAGCGGGGCTGGAAATCGTCGTCGAGCAGGGTGCCGGCACCGCCGCCGGATACCCCGACGCCGCGTATCGCGAACGTGGGGCGGTGTTGGCCGTAAGCCGGCAAGAAGTGTTTCAGGACGCCGATATCGTCGTGCAGGTTCGCTCGCTCGGCGCCAACTTGGAAAACGGCGTGACGGACCTCGGCCTGTTGAGACGCGGACAAACGCTCATCGGCATGAGCGACCCGCTCGGCGAACCGAAGGCCGCGCAGCAACTCGCGGCGCTCGGCGTCGCACACTTTGCGCTGGAGCTCATTCCACGCATCACGCGCGCACAGAGCATGGACGTGCTCTCCTCGATGGCCACGGTCGCCGGCTACAAAGCCGTGCTGCTGGCCGCCGACGCGCTGCCGAAAATGTTTCCGATGATGATGACGGCCGCCGGTACGATCTCGCCGGCGAAAGTGTTTGTCGTCGGAGCAGGGGTGGCCGGCTTGCAAGCAATCGCCTCAGCGAAGCGACTCGGCGCGGTGGTAGAAGCTTACGACGTGCGCGCGGCGGCAAAAGAACAAGTGGAAAGCCTGGGCGCGAAGTTTGTCGAGTTGCCCCTGGAGACGGCCGCCGCGGAAGGGCAGGGGGGCTATGCCAAACAACTCGACGAAACGGCCATCGCGCGACAGCGCGAGCTGATGAAGAAAACAGTCGCCGCGAGCGACGTGGTAATCACCACCGCCGCCGTGCCGGGAAAACGTGCGCCGATTCTCGTGACCGCCGAAATGGTGCATGCCATGGCGCCGGGCTCCGTCATCGTCGACGTCGCCGCCGAACGAGGCGGCAACTGCGAACTCACGCGGCTGGGGCAGAACATCGTCGAAAACGGCGTACAAATCCTCGGGCCGCGCAACCTGCCGGCCTTGGTGCCCTACCACGCCAGCCAGATGTTTGCGAAGAACGTCGCCACGTTTTTGCTGCACTTGGTGAAGACGGGAATGCCCGCCTTCAATCTGGAAGACGAGATCATTCGCGACACGCTCATTACGCGCGACGGACAGGTCGTGCATGCACGGGTACTGGAACTTTTGAACAAGACGGCGTAACTGCGAAATTCGGATTGCCGACCGCGGAACTGGGAGACGACCGATGCCGACGATGACTTTTCAATTGTGCTTGCTCGCCGAATCTGTCGGCGGGTTCGATCAATTCATCCGCCTACTCACGGTGTTCCTCCTAGCCATGTGGGTCGGTTTCGAAGTTATCACGAAGGTGCCGCCGATCTTGCATACGCCGCTGACGTCGGGCTCCAACGCGGTGTCGGGCATCACGATCGTCGGCTCGATGGTGGCGACGGGCGCGGCCGCAGCGACGGCCGGCTGGTTCGCCACGTCGCTCGGCTTTGTTGCAGCAGTGTTTGCCATGATCAACGTCGTCGGCGGATTTCTGGTCACGCACCGGATGCTGATGATGTTTAAGAAAAAGTAGTAAGTCGGCCGGTTCGACGTTTTCTTTCCTTTTGATAACGGCCCGCTGCGAACAATCGCCTATGAGTTCTGCTTGGCTCAATCTCGCGTACCTGACCGCATCGATGCTGTTCATCATGGCGTTTAAGCTCATGGCGCGGCCGCGCACGGCGGTGCAGGGAAATCTTTACGGCGCGATCGGCATGGCCATCGCCATTGTCGCCGCGTTTTACGAGTACCCGGTGTTGTTGGGTCGTGAAGCGGGCGTCGGCGGCACTGTTCGCATCTTGCTTGCATTGCTGCTCGGCGGCGGCATCGGCGGCGTGCTCGCCATTCGCGCCCCGATGACTTCCATGCCGCAGATGGTGGCGCTGCTCAACGGCTTCGGCGGGGCCGCCTCGTTGCTAGTGGCGGGCGCGGAACTCCAAGCCGCGCTGAAACACGGCGCGCATCCCGAGGCGTATGGTCAAATGATCCTCGCCACGGCGGCCACAGGCGTCATCGGCGCCATCACGTTCTGGGGCTCGCTCGCCGCCTTCGCGAAGCTGCAAGAATACGAACAGTTCAAGAAGCCGTGGAGTTTCCCGGCGCAGCACGTCATCAACGCCGGTCTGGCCGTCGTCGTGTTGCTGCTCACCTGGTGGGTCGCCGCGGTCCCGAGCGCTTGGTACGTGTATTGGCTCCTCGTGATCGTCGCTTCGGCACTCGGCGTTCTGCTCACCATGCCGATCGGCGGGGCCGACATGCCGGTGGTCATTTGCTTGCTCAATAGCTACTCCGGCATCGCCGCCGCCGCGAGCGGTTTCGTGATCGACAATAACGTGCTGGTGATCGCCGGCTCGCTCGTCGGCGCCAGCGGCATCATCCTTTGCCAGATCATGTGCAAAGCGATGAACCGGTCCCTCACGAACGTGCTCTTCGGCGGCTTCGGCGGCACGGCAACTTCCGGCCCTTCGGCCGACGATGTCTACGGCGGCAAGGTCAAGTCGGCCGGACCGGAAGAGATCGCCATGCTCTTCGACACGGCCCGTCGGGTCGTGATCGTGCCGGGCTACGGTTTGGCCGTGGCGCAGGCTCAACACTCGGTACGCGACTTGGCAAACCTGTTGCAATCGAAAGGTATTGAGGTGCTTTACGCCATCCATCCGGTGGCCGGCCGCATGCCGGGGCACATGAACGTGCTCTTGGCCGAGGCGAACGTGCCCTACGACCTGATGCGGGAAATGGACGACATCAACCCGATGTTTCCGGAGACCGACGTCGCCATCGTGCTCGGCGCCAACGACGTCGTGAACCCGATGGCCCGCACGGACCCGAAGAGCCCGATCGCGGGGATGCCGATCTTGAACGTCGATCAGGCGCGCACGGTCGTCGTCGTAAAACGGAGCCTGAGCCCGGGCTTCGCGGGCATTCCGAATCCGCTCTTTGCCGCCGACAACACGCTGATGTATTTCGCCGACGGCAAGAAGGCGGTGCTCGATCTCGTGGCGGCGATCAAGGCGGGGTAACGCCACGAGCTTGCCATCGTGCCGGCGTCTAATGCATTTCTCACATTTCTTCTCCATTGTGCCGAGCATGTTGTTTCGCCACGAATCCGCTTTACGCAGCCGGCGGCCACCGTTACGTTAGACATTACATCGTCGCGCACTTGCGCTTGCTTCGACACGAGGGCCCTGCAAATCTCATGGATGGACGCTCGATGAATCAAAGTCTTCCGCAGCTGCTGCACGATCTGAAGCATCACCTTCTTTTTCTTTCGAGCACGGTGGAAGACGCCGTCGCGAAGGTGGTTCAAGCGCTCGTGCAACGCGATTCGCGACTCGCTCGCGAGGTCGTGGCGGCGGATGCCGAAATCGACAACATGGAAGTGCGCATCGAAGGGGAATGCCAACAGATTCTGGCGCTCCATCAGCCGGTCGCCAGCGATCTCCGCTTTGTCGTCGCCACGCTGAAGATCAACAACGATCTCGAGCGCATGGGTGACCTGGCGAAGAAGATCGGCAAGAACGTCAGCTACCTCTGCGGCGTTTCGCCGACGAGCGCGAACGTCGATTTTCGCGAGATCGCCGAAAAGGCGCGGCTCATGGTGAAGCGGAGCATGGACGCCTTCGTCAACAGCGACGTGGAGTTGGCGCGCCAAGTTCTCGCCGACGACGACGAAGTCGATAGCCTGAAAGACGAGCTCTACGAAGAGTTGCGCAATACTATTCGCAACCATCCGGACGAGCTCGATTCGCTGCTGAAGCTCTATTCCGTAACGCGCAACCTCGAGCGGCTCGGGGATATGGCGACGCACATCGCCGAAGAAGTGATCTTCATCATCGAAGGGGACATCGTGCGGCACAACGCGGGCGCTTAAACGCTACCGACCGGCGTTACTGCAAGTAAGCCCGCAACTTGTCGAGCGTTTCCGGACGTCCCAGTTCGCTTTTGCCGAAGCCCGGCTTGGCGCCCAAGGTGCCTGCTTCCGCTTGGTATTCCGGATAGTTCGTCACGAGCATCACGGGGATGCCGCTCGTTTTTTCGTCGGCGCATAAGCGCCGCACGATCTCCATACCGTCGCCGCCGTCGATGTCGAGCTTGCGGTTGACCAGAATCAGCGCAGGGCGCTCTCCTTCGAGCAGGCGTTCTGCTTGCGGCAAGGTCGCCGCCGCCACGGTCTCGGCTCCGAACTCTCGGCGCAACAGCGCCGATAGCTGCCCGTGATCAAACCCGCACTGACCGATGCTGAGTACTCGTTTCATACTCACTATTGTTGCGCCCGCGGCAAAAAAAGAAAGCCCGAGGAAGGGGGTTCCTCGGGCTCTCGGGCGTTTTCGATTTTTTCGGCGGGGCCGGCAGCCTAGTCGCCGAACGTGGCGAAGAAGTTGCGGAGTTCCAAGAGGGCAGGGCCCCAGAGAACGATCATCGCTGCCGGCGCCAAACAGAACACCAGCGGGAAGAGCAGCTTGATGCCCGCTTTGCTGGCACGCTCGTCGGCCGTTTGACGTTGGCGCGTCCGAATCTCGTCGGAGAAATCACGCACGGCTTGCACCACGTTCGTACCGAGTCGCTCGTTTTGTTGCATCAGCGCATTGAGAGCCGCCGTCTCCGGAATGTCGACCCGTTCGGCAAAGTGACGGAAGCCGTCGCTCAGCGAACTCATTTCCGCTTGGCGGCGCACGATCTCCAGCTCAAGTCCCAGGGCCGGATGCGCCGGATAGATCTCTCGGCTCACGTGAGCTAATGAATCGTTCACTCCCAAGCCGCCCGACAAGCACATCGTGAGCATGTCGAAAGCATCCGGCAAGCCGCGTTGAATCACCTCGGCACGGCTGCGAACTTTTTGTTTGAGAAACAACCAGGGCAAGACGTAGGCCAAGGCGGCCGCGGCGAAACCCCAGATAATGATTCGCGGCAATAAGTCGCGACGTTCCGGCCCGACGAGCACCGCCGCCGACGCCGTAAGGATCACGATGCCGATCGCCATGATGTTCCGTAGCGCCAGAAACTCGTTCCTCGCCGAAGGCTTGTAGTAGCCTGCGCGGCGAAGATCGCGTACCAGCGAGTCTTCCGTGGCGCCCAAGACGGGCAATTGCTCGGCCAACGGGTCGGTCAGCGCGCCGAATACCGGCTCGCTCGGCACGTAGGTTCCGGACTCTTGACCGACGAGTTGCGAGGCAAACGTTCCTTGCCAGCTCATAATGAGGGCCCGCATCGCGAACACGAGGCCCGCGAAGAGGAAGAACGCCGCGATAGTGACGATATTAATAATCATGGCAAATTGCGTTAGTTAGTCGATGTCGGGCCGACGCGAAGCGGCGCGTTCCTAGTAGTTGTTCCGCAGCAGGCCGTAGACCCAAACGAGACCGATCACCTGCAGCACGCCGGCGATCGCCAGCAGCGTGATGCCGCCGGGCAAGATGAAGAATTGGCCCATGTAGTCGTGCTGGAAGATCATCATGTACGTAAACACGGCGGGGCCGGCCATGGCGATCAGGAGCGTGGCCATCCGGCTCGAACCGGTCGCGGCTTGAAATTGGCGATGGTAGCTCAATCGGTCGCGGATCACTTGCGACATGCGATCGAGCGTCGCCGCGAGGTTACCGCCCGTGCGACGTTGGACATTGAGCGCGGTCGACAAAATGCGGAGTTCCATCAGCGGCACGCGCTTAATCATCGACTTCATCGCGGCGGGGACGGCGAGGCCCATCTCCAAGTGCCGCGACGTTCGGCGCCATTCGACGCCGAGCGGCTCCAGCGTCCCCTTACCGGTCGCTTCGACCGCTTGATCCAGCGTTTCGCCGGCGCGCACCGCGCGAGCCATCGTTTCCATCGAGCCGGGAAGTTGCTCTTGGAGAGTCTTGAGATGCGTTCGTCGTTGCACGACGTAATAGGTGAAAGTGGCGACAAACCCGACGAGGAAGCCGAGGACCCCCAGCATCACGTCGTCGCGCCAGAGGAAGATGCCGCCGCCGACGAGCAGACCGGCGAACACCATCAAGAGAAAAGCCGGCTCCGGAGCCAGGTCGAGACCCGATTGAAAAATCAGCTCGCGAAAGCGGTAATCAATACGGTCGCTCACACCGTCCGGCGGAACTTGGTCTCCGGCGAACGGCAGCGTCGAGAGCTTGGGTTGTTCTTCTTCGACGGCTTTCTGAGGATTGTCGACATTCAGATCGCGCACGATCAAATAGATCGCCGAGCCGAGAAACACGGCCAGCAAACCGAAGTAGAGAAGAAGCGTCGTGTCCATGTTCGTAATGCTTCGCGAAAAACTGTTTCGTTACGGTGCCGAGTTCAAACGTTCACGAGGACGGAGCGGATGGATCTCGGTCGTTATTGAACGACGCGGCGAGCGGCGAACATTTCGTCGTTCAACGTGACGCCGGCCGCCTTCAAGCGGCTTAAGCACTTCGGACGATAGCCGGTCGCGAAAAACTCGCCGACGGCGGTACCCGAAGCATCGACCCCCGTTTGTTCGAAGCCGAAAATGTCTTCGAGCACGTAGTCGCCGTTCTTTACGCCGACGATTTCCGACACTTGCATGATGCGTCGCGGTCCGCCCTTGAGGCGCGAGCCGTGTACGACCAGGTTGATGCCGGCCGCCGCGTACTGGCGAATGACGCTGATCGGCAATTCGACGCCGGTCATCGCCACCATCATTTCCAAACGGGTGAGCGCATCGCGGGCCGTATTGGCGTGGATCGTCGTCATCGAACCTTCGTGGCCCGTGTTCATGGCTTGCAACATGTCCCAAACTTCGGGACCGCGGACTTCGCCGACGATGATCCGATCAGGACGCATACGCAAGCTATTGCGGACCAAGTCGCGCTGGGTGACGGCGCCGATGCCTTCGGTATTCGCCGGCCGCGTTTCCATACGGATGCGGTGGCGGTGTTGCAGGATAAGTTCCGCCGAATCTTCGATCGTGATGATGCGTTCTTCCGCCGGCACGTAGCGCGAGAAGGCGTTGAGCAGCGTCGTCTTACCGGCGCCGGTTCCGCCGGAGAAGAGAATGCTGCAGCGAGCCGCCACGGCCGCGGCGACGAACTGCGTCATCTCGGGCAGGATCGTGCCGAAACGGAGCAAGTCTTCGATCTTGAGCGGATCGGCGCCGAAGCGACGAATGGAAAGCGTCGGGCCGTCGAGCGCCAGCGGCGGAATCACGGCGTTCACGCGGCTGCCGTCGGGGAGACGGGCGTCGACCATCGGGCTCGATTCGTCGATACGACGGCCGAGCTTGGAGACGATCTTTTGAATGATGCGAATGAGGTGCTGATCGTCGTGGAACTGTAGATCGGTCAGTTCCAGCTTGCCGCGGCGTTCGACGTAGACCGTCTTCGCGTCGTTGACCAGGATATCGTTGATCGTCGGATCCTTGAGCAGCAACTCCAGCGGACCGAAGCCGAAGATTTCGTCCATCAACTCGTCCATCAGACGGTTGCGGTCGATCTTCTGGGCGATGTCTTTGCGATTGCCGACGGCGGTGTTGGCCATCGTCCGCACTTCTTCCGCCAGTTGCTGGCGATTGATGCGCGTGATCTTCGACAAGTCGAACGACTCGACGAGTTGCTCGTGCAGCAACGACTTGATCCGTTGAAACTCGTGCTCGGAAGCGTCGATGACCCGGTCCGCCCCGTTGCCGCCAATTGCGAAGGAAGTATTCATGGCTATTGCGTGAGCTCCAATTTTCCGATCCAAGGATTGCGCGGGGTCGCCGAACCGGTGACCGCCTGACTGCTGACGAGCGTCGTGGGTTGGACGACGATCTCCCAAGTACTGTTTTGCGTATCGGGCGTTCGACGAACCGCCACGATCCGGCCCGCCGCGAAGTCGACGACTTCACACGACGGATATTCCGACGACGCCGACACGGCATCGGCCAACGGCCAAGCACGGGTCGACCCGATGATGTCCATGAGTCCGTAAGCCAGCTCGCCGGGCATCGCCGGCAAGACCGCCATATTGAGCGTAGGACCATTCAAGACAAGTTGACCGCCGTAGGCCGAGAGATCGCCGCGCGACAAACCTTCGCGGGCACGCACCGGCCAGACGTAGTCGATATTCAGTTCGTTAAACAAATCCGGCACGACGCACCAACCGGGCACGGCCTGCGGCGGCGCCGTCTCTTCGGTTTCCTCGCCGTCAGCCGCAGGGGCTTCGGTCGCGGAAGCATCCGCAGCGGGCTCGTCATCAGGAGTCGGTGGTTCGGAATTCGGAACTCCGCAAACGAATACCAATTCCGGAATGCCGTCGGGTCCGGCGGTGACTTGGCCCGTAAACGGGTCGAAGCCGAAATTGTCGTTCACGCCGGCCGTGGGGGATGCCAGCGATTGCTCGATCCAGGCGTCGTACTCGGCGATAAGGGGGACGACGGGGACTTTCACGCCCGGTTCCGGACGGAAGCCCGCGACGCGTTGATCGAGCGTCGCTTGCACGACGCAGGCCGGATCGGCGGTGGTGACGCCGGTCAAACCGCCGAGCCACAGCGAGACTTTATTGAAGGTGTTTTGCGACAATCGCCCTGTGACCCGCAGCGTATTCACGGCGCCCGGATTGTCGATGTCGGGCGGAATGCCGAGCGGCATGCCGACCGGCCCCAGCGGTTCGACGCTGCCGACGACGATATGGCCGCCGGGCAGGTTGCGAGAGTTGGGATCGAGTCGAAAGCCGCGACCATCGACGTAGTTTCGCAAGCCGGCGAGCCGTGCCGATTCGCGAGCCATGAGAATGTCGTCGCGAATATCCGGGTTGCCGCAGATTTCTCCTTCGTCGAGCAACTCCGCAACCCCGGCCAACGCCGCCGCTTCACAAGCCGCATGCAATTCGGCCCGCACGCACAGCAACCGAGCCGTATTGAGCCCCAAGGCAATGAAGCCGGAGAGGAACACACAGGCCAGGATCAACAAACCGGAGCTCAACCCGCGTCGAGTCCCCTGCCGCGCAATGCGCGATCGACGCGATGCGGGGCATCGCGGAGCGCTCGGCGTCGGCAGGTGAGATCGCGTGTTCATGGCTGCGGAAAGTCTTCGTACTCGCTGCGAGAAAATCAGTTCGACCGACCGTGGAACTAGAAGCCGTAGCCGCCATAGCCGCCGTAGTTGCGAGGCGCGTAGTCGTATGCGCCGCCGTAACCGCCGAAGCCGCCGCCGTAGCCGCCCACGCCGCCGCGTCCCCATCCGCCGCCACCTTGAAAGATGTTCGGAGTCGGACGGTAGGTCTTCGAATCGACCCCGACGGCCGCCGAAGCGTTCGACATGGCCGGCACTTGAGCAGGCACCGGGAACGTCAGACCGGAGGGAACTCCGGGGACCAAACTCTGTTCGTCTTTGACGAGCTTATCGTCGGCGAAGCTCATCGACTGACGCCCATTGCTGCCGCGGAAGATCTCGATGCGATCCATGCTGGCGATGGTCGGATGCTTGACGCCGAGGATGCTCTCCAGGGTGTACTTGTTCGGCGTCACGGCATCGGTCGCCGCACCTTGAGGACCCGGCTTATCCGCGGCGGCAGGCCCCGAGCGGAGCGCGAGCGACATTTCCCCTTGACCGAGCACCGCCTTGATGACGTTTGCTTGATCCGGCGACACGGCGATCGTCACGCTGACGACGGTCGAGTCTTGGTAGTTGGTGCCGTACCCCTTAGGACCGGCGGTGTTGTTTTGCGAACGTTGACGGACGTCGACGTTTCCGTTGGCGGCGCCGGCGTCAGGATCGCCCACGCGCCCCACCGACAACACTTCGACGTTTTCCAACAACGTAACGGTGGTCGCCGGAATTTCAAGAATGCCGCGGAGCATGTCGGCATCGCGCTTCTTCGAACGGAAGATGACGTCGACGAAGCAGCCTTCGACGGTCGAGCCGCCGACGGCCGCGAGGTTGTCGATCGGAATCGTCAGAGCGCGCATGCCCGGCTTCAGCTTATCCGAAAGCTTCGGACCGGAACCTTGCGGATAGAGAGCCGTCGTGAGAATCGGCTCGCCTTGCTTGATGTCGGTTTGCACGATGCGCCCGATGATTTGGCTGGTATCGAGCATCACCAAATCGAGATTGTATTTGCGCGACTTCATGTCTTCGGCGGTCATGGGCGCCAAGGCCAAGTCGGCCATGACGATCTGACGTCCCGCCGGGATGTTCAGCGTCGCCAACGGCACCGAAACGGTACGCGGAGCGGCGGGCGGAAGCGGGGCGGGGCCCGTCAACGCGGCGCGCAGAGCATAAGCTCCTGCCAAGCCGAATAAGACGGCGAAAATTCCGACGGTCATCGTGCCGGTACTAATGCGAGCCATGGTTTCATCCTCTCTTGCGGAACTATTTCATTCAGACTTGAACGGACGTCGTATTCGACGCCGTGACTATTTCAACACGCGATCGGACTCGGACGCTACTCGCAACGCATGATCGTTCGCGCGATCACGGCTCGTTGCTTCAGACCGAAGCCGATGAAAGACAGCAGGTCGGGCGCGGCGGCCTTCATCGGCACGCTCACCGTCACGGCGACTTCCTTCGAATCCGGACCAGGTTTATCGATTTGAAGACTGTAATTGGTTACCAGCGACTTGCGGCCCAAGGTTCGCTCGATGCTCTTGCGGATGGCGGTTTCATCAGCGCCGCGAAACGTCGCGGTTCGGCAACCGGCCGACGCCGCTTCTTTCACGCGTTGCCCCGAACTCCACAACATGCCGAATTCGATGAGCGCGCAGATCATGCCGAGCATGATCGGCAGCACGAGGATCAGCTCCATGCTGAGCACGGCGCCGAGCCGGCGGCGGCGTTGCGACGAGCGTCGAGTTGCGTTGATTCGTTTCATACGACGAGGATCCTGCACGCTTTAGGCGCCAAACAGTTGCGAGCGGAACGACCAGACCAGCACCACCCAAGCGGCCAGCGCCACCGGCACGCCGTACGGCATCAAGCGGCGTTTCACCTTGCGCTGCATCGCGGCTTCTTCACGGGTGAGGCCGCGCGCTTTGAGCTTGTCGCTCGCCGATTCGTCTCCCAGGTAGCGACGCTTGACGTTGAATGCGCCCTTTTGAATGGTTTGCCAAGCCAGCACGCCGACGCTCAAGATCAGGACGAACACCGTGCTGATGACGAATAGGTTGAAGGTATTCATGGGGCCGAACCAAGCGCCGAGCGCTCCCATGAGCTTGACGTCGCCCGCGCCGCCGCCGCCGATGATCCACAGCAGGAACAGAATGCCGAAGCCGACGGCGAAGCCGCCCATCGCGGTGAGCAACGCTCCGCCCGCACCACTCCAGCCTCCTTCCATCGCGCCGCGTACGCCGTGAAAGATGAGCGCAGCGATGAAGCCCGGCACCGTTAACCAATTGGGCAACCGCTTCGTGCGAAAATCGCACACGGCGGCGACCATGGTGAACAACACCACGAAACCAAATTGGATGTAGTCGACGGTATTCACCGTGGAGCACCTTCACGAAAGGATGTGTTTACGGACCCTGGCTAATTCCAGAGTAGTCATCAAGAAAATAGGTTGTATTTACCAACCCGCAAATTTAGGAAACCATTGCCGGTTGTTATGTTTGTTCCATGCGCGCCGTGCGACCTGAGCGACCGGCGCAATCGTTAGCGCCTGCCCGTTCCGCGCTTCCGTCTTATTCAAGCCTAGGTCGCGTTCTACGACGTGCGACCGATCGGACGAGCGCAATTTCCGCAATACATAACGCGAGAGTTCGCCGCGCCCGGCCGGCTTGTGGCGAAACGGCAACACGCGTCGCCGCAGCGCCGTTGCCGGGCGGCAACATGCGTTGCCTCATGCCGCTCGCGGAATCACCGCGGCGCCAAGAAATTGAAAATCGCTAAGTCGCAGTCTCATCGCGACTTGCCGCTTCTTGAAACAACCAGTTTCGTCGCTTCGAGCACCTCTCCGGCACGCCCTCTGCTTTCAGTCTTCCTCACCTTCGCAACGAGCGAAGAGAAGCCTCATCAGCTTACAAATCACGGGTTTGCATCACGCATCACAGGGGAAACACATTATGAAGATCACCATCGCACGCTTGTGGAACGAAGAAGTCGGTGCCGTCGTCTCGGCTGAAATCATGCTCGCCGCCACGATCCTCGTCCTCGGCGTGATCGTCGGTCTGAAGAGCGTCCGCGACTCGATTGCCACCGAACTCGCCGACGTCGGCCAAGCCTTTGCGAACATCAACCAAAGCTACTGCTACAGCGGCACCAGCGGTCACGCGGCTTCGAGCGGCGGCGGCCACTTCCAAGACCAACAAGACTTCTGCGACAGCAACAACGGCTGCCCCGGACAAGAGTCGAAGTGCGTTAACGTCGCCGCCTGGGCCGGTTCGGAAGGTTAATCCGACAACAACGACAACAATGAAATTGCCGAGCCTGCAATGGCTCCGCCTCGGGTCTCTCTCCTCCCCGTGATGCCCGACGCCTTCGGAACTCTCGTAGTTCCGAGGGCGTCGGTGTTTATTTACTCCCGTTAACACTCAGGACTACGAACTATGTTTGACTGACTCGACTTGCGTCCTTAGTTAACCCTACGGCCGCAACTTTGCCTGATCATTCCTCCGTACTCCTCCGCGACGCGCCTCACGGCGCACTTCGATTTATGAGCACCGAACACGCGATGTCCGATTCGCTCGAACGTTCCGCAACTTCCGTCGTCGACGCCGTGCCGCCGTCGCGCCCAAGTTCGCTCGACCCCGAACTCATTCCGGTTTTGAGCTCGCGCTGGGCGCTCACTTGGAAGCACCTCGCGGCGACAGCGATGTTCGGCGCGCTGTTCGTCTTCTTAAATCACATCCCGCTACGCGGCACCGACCTTTGGGGCCATCTCGAATGGGGCAAGCGCATTCTTGCCGAACGTTCCATCCCTACCGAAGATCCGATCCAGCCGTTGGCCGTCGGCATGCAGGTCGTCGATCTGAGCTGGCTTTCGCAAGCGATCTACGCCGCGGTCGAACAAGCCGGCGGGCCCATCGCGCTCGTCGGTCTGTTTACGTTGACCGTTTGGCTCACCTATTTGCTTGTTGCTCGCACCTGCTATTTGCAAACGCGCAGCGCGCTTTTGAGCACGGTCGTCACCATGGCCGCACTCGGCATCGGCTGGAGCCGCATTAGCACGATTCGCCCGGAGAACTTCGCGTTGCTGCTGTTCGCGGCGTTGCTCTGGTTGCTCGTCGGCCGCCGCGTGCGCCGCGACGAATCGGTGCTTGCCGACGATACCCGCGGCGACTGGAGGCTCTGGCTCGGTATTCCCGTGATCTTCGCCCTCTGGGCCAACCTGCACGGTTCATTCTTCTGCGGCTTGGCGCTGCTCGGCTGTTATCTCGTCGGCCGAGTGTGCGAAGTACTTTGGAACGAACGCAGCGTCCGCGCGGTGCTGCTCGATCGCGAAGTGCGCCGACTGCTCTACTGGTGTGAGTTGGCGGCCGCGGCCGTGCTGGTGAATCCGTATACGATGGACGCTTATGTGGAAGCAATCCGCTTCTCGCAAAACCTGAACCTGCGCGACGTCCTGGAATGGGCGCCCCTCTCACTGCGACTCCCCGCCGGCTGGGAATTCGCCGCCTCCGTCGTAGCGCTCGGCTTGTTGCTCCGCCTGAGCAAGCGACCGTTCGCGGCTGCCGACGTCGCCGCCTTGCTGCTGTTCGGCCTGGCCGCAACGCTTCAGCTGCGCATGATCGGCTGGTTCGCCATGGTGTGGGCCGTCGCTGCCGCACCGCACGTCGCCGACCTCGTCACGCGCTGGCTCGCCGATCGTGCGGCACGTCGCAAGCACGTCGCCGAAACGAACGTGGACGTCGATGATGAAGCACCGTCGCTTCCGGTGGGTCATTCGTTCCGCTACACGCTCGGTTGCCTCGGCGTGCTCTGGATCGCTTTCGCGTTCTCATCGCTCAGCCGACCGTTGCTCGGCGGCGCACCGCGCACGCCCGAGGCGTTGTTCGGCGAACAATCGCCGCAGCAACTCGTCGCCTGGCTCCAGAAGAATCCTCCGACCGGCCAAGTGCTCAATCCGCAATATTGGGGCGATTGGCTCGCTTGGGCCGGTCCGAAGCCGATGCAGCTCTTCGCTACGACCAACATCCATCTCACCCCTCGAAGCGTGTGGCAAGACTACGGTCGCATGGTGAGCACGCAGCCGGGCTGGGATACGACGCTCGACCGCTACCGAGTCCAGACCGTGATCGTCGATCGGGCGCTGCAGGCTCAACTCGCCCGTTCGCTACGCACGGAGCCCAACTGGATGCTCGTCTACGAAGACCCGCAAGCGCAAGTCTTCCGCCGCAAGCCTAAAGCCGAATCGTCGACGAAAGCGGCCGAACCAAAACCCACCGCCTGCCACTAGTACTTCTTCGCTCGAGTCTCCAGTCTCCAGTCTTCTGTCTCTGGTCTCTCCTTCGTCTTCGGTCTCACAATGAACAAGCCTTTCGATTCCGCATACGCACACGTTCGGGCTTCGGGCGTGGCGAAGTTTTTGCTCGTGCAAGTTCTGATCGTGTCGACCGGAACCGCTTGGGCTTCGGTGCAGTGGCGGCACCGCAACGCGGAACTGGCGCCGCCGGTGCTGCGCAACGAACCGCTCACCATTAGGCCGACATACGACATTCCCGCGGTCGTCAGCGACGAACAATTGGAACGCGTGCTACTGAAGCTCCGCCCGCGCAACATGGGAGCCAAGACGAAGCTCAACCACATCGACCACGCTCTGCGGTTCTGGACGCCGTACGCGAAGTTTAAAGATCCGGCCTTCTTCTCGGGCGAAGAACTGCGCGGGATCGTTACCGACAATCGCCGCTTCATGGCACTCTACGGCGAGAAGGCGCAGCCGCTCTTGATCGATACGCCGTTCGGCGTTCGTGTCCGCGTGCAGGAAGGAAATTTGTCGTCGAGCCACTTCGATCACACCGTCGGCGGACTCTCGGAAGTCGGCACGCCGCTCGATTTCCCCGTCGTCACGGCGCTACGTCAAACGACGTATCGGGCCATGGTCGATCAGGTAATGCACGACTTCAATCTGAATCAAGTCGAGTACGAATGGTCGGGCCTGACGATGATCGCGTTCTTGCCCCCCACCAAACGCTGGCGCACCACAGAAGGACAAGAGATGTCTTTTGACCGGCTCTCCCAACGGATGATGCGCGAAGAAATGCCGCGCGGCGTCTGCTTCGGCAACCATCGCTTGCACACGCTTGCGATGTTTCTCCGGGTCGACGACACCGAGCACGTCTTGTCGCCCGCCGTCCGCGCGGAAATCATCGCCTTCATGCAAGACATGACCGGCCGGCTCGTGCGTCATCAACATTCCGACGGATACTGGGACGGCCGCTGGCCGAACCAGCCCGCTTCGAGCGACTCGAAGGAAAACGTCAGCGGCGACACCAACGCAGATCGCATCCTCGCGACCGGTCACGCTTTGGAATGGTGGGCGTTGGCGCCGAAGGAATGCCATCCGCCGCGCGAAGTCTTGGCGAAGGCCGGCCAATGGATGGTCCGCACCGTCGACAACCTTACACCGGAACAAACCGAATCGTACTTCACGTACCTCTCGCACGCCGGTCGGGCCTTGGCCCTCTGGCGCGGCAAGCTGCCGTACGAAGTGAAGCTCAACGAAGAAGTCGCCGCCAAAAAGTAGTCGGCACACTCCGTGTGCCGTCGGTCGCGGCACTTTGACGCACTGAGCTATCGGAGCAGCACTTCATAGAAGTGCCGCGGACGAGCCGGAGCCGAAAGCGAAGCCCCAGTTCTGGGGCTTCTTTTCGTTCTGCCACTGCCACCCGAAGCTGCGAACCTGCAGGCGCTTCCCAAGCATCGCGCCGTTTGCCATATTGGCAACCCGCCCGCCTTGCTTTCCCGCCCGCTTCCGCAGGACTTTCTCATGAAGACTCTCAGCGCTTGCGCGTCCCTCCTGGCGATTTTGATCGGCTCCGCTTCTTGGGTGCAGGCCGAAGTTCCGGCCGAGTGGCAACCGCGCGTCGTGGGCGACGGGAGCGTTCGGGTCGCCGTCGCAGCGCCGAAGGATTTGCGATTCGCGCACTTGTCCTGGCCCAAGGCCGTTCGCGCCGCCGACGGCACGATCGTGCTCGCATATACGGCCGGCGTCTTTCACGGCGATCACGGCGGCGGCTCGCCGGCCATATCTATCTCCACCGACGATGGCAAAACGTTTAGCGCGCCGAACGTGCTGCGCGAATTCGGGCCTGACAAAGACTACACGCAGAGCGGCAACCTCGCGATCGGCTTGGCCGACGACGGCGCACTGGTGCTCCTGGCGATGGCCTACACCGGCGGCACGGGCAAGACCGTCGGCACGGCCGGCCTCGGCAACAACATCTACGGCTGGCGCAGCACCGACTCCGGTCGCACTTGGACGCCGACCGACACCTCGAAGCTCGGCCCGAACATTACCGGCTCCGTTTTCGGCCGCATCGTCGACGTACCAGGCCAAGGATTGATCGTACTCGGCCATTATCGCGGACCTTCGAAGCCGGACGCCGGCATCTGGCTCGCGCAATCCAAAGATCAGGGACGTACCTGGGGCGAGCCGCGCGCAATCACCGACGCCGCGGCGGCCGAGCCGGTGCTCGTCGTCACGGAGAACCGCTGGGTCGCGTTTCTGCGCGGCAAGAAGGAAGGGGGGCGGCAATACGTCGCTCACTCCGACGACTCGGGGAAGACTTGGTCGACGGCACTTTCCAACCTCGCACCCACGCCCGGGCACGGGCTCGCCGCTCCGTTTGCCGTGGTGAATCCCAACAACCCGAAGGAACTGCTGGTACTCACCAACGAGCGGGCCGGCAGCAAGATCACGACACCGAGCAACGTGACGCTCTGGCGCGGCGACATCGACAAGCTCGAGTGGACGAAGGATCGCAAGCTCGTCGAGATGCCGAAATCGGACGACAATCCGAACAAAGACCTCGGCTACCCTTGGCTCTTGCACAAGGAAGGCGACCAATGGCAGCTCTACTTCTACTACGGCCGCGGCCGCGGCGAATGCGCGATCTGGGTCGCCGACGTGACGATCAAATAAAGTCGTGATGAGTGGCGGATGGAGAGAGTTAGTACCCGGCGGCTATTCGTGGGGCCGGCCAAAAATCGCCTGGAGATCGCCCTGACGTTTCGCTAACGTGCAGGGTGATCTTTGGCAATTTGATTGTTGCAGGCACACTCCGTGTGCCGTCCGCTGAAGCTCCTTCGACATTCTTTTCAGAAAGGGAGATAGGGGGATGAGAAGGGGATGTTGGGGATATGGAGAAGGGCGAGCCTCCCGCGGTGACCGAAGTCGAGCTGGGGGCGTGAGCGACCGGAGCCTTTTTCTGGTTTCGCTTCCAGCTCTAACCTCCCGAGTCTATTTCCTACTTACGTCGACGGTGCTGCGCACTCTCGCGCACAATTCATGCCGGTGAGTGCGCGTCGGCGCGCTTGGAAACAAGGGGGCGCACTACGGGATCGCGTTAGTGCGCAGAGGGTGCGAAGCGCATCGACGTAAGTGGGCGAAGCGAGGGGCGACTTACGAAGACCGAGCGGCCTCCGCCGGTTGACGAAACCGCCCCTTTTTACGAGGAATCGTCGGCGGGTATGTGCGGGCTGACTCGATCGGATCGGTCGCACGCAGTCGACGCGTCGGCCGGCAAGCTTTTAGTGCGCAGCGCGAGATTTTCACTTCGGAAGCGGCGCGCAAAGAAATGCGCACGGCGCGCAGCAATTTCGCAGTGCGGCGCAGTAAATGGCGCAAAAACGCGAAACGCCGCTGTGCCGAGTAGGGTGGGGCGAACGAAGTGAGGCCCACGCGGATTGCTATCGGCGGTTACCGCGTGGGCCTCGCTTTGCTCGACCCACCCTACGCGAACCTTGCCGCCGTCACTTCGCCGTTAGCGATCTCGACGGGGCCCGGCTCATCAGATAAGCGAACAGATCGCGGAGCTCTTGCTCCTTCAGTTCGTTCATCTGATTTTCCGGCATCAGCGAAATCGGCAAGGCTTGTAGCTCTTCGATGTCGTCGCGGTTCAAGAGCACCGGACGATTGTCGGCTCCGCGCATCGTGACGGTGCGCGTGTTCTGATCGGTCAGCAGACCCGTCAGCGTCCGGCCGTCGACCGTGGTGATCGCGAAGTTGGTGAACTCCTCGCGAATGGCCGCGCTCGGGTCGACGACTGCGGTGAGCAAGAAGTCGAGGTTCGTGCGCTCGTAGCCGGTAAGGTCGGGCCCGGTTTGCCCCCCTTCGCCGAAGAGCGTATGGCAGACGCCGCACTTCTTCGTGAAGAGCGCATGGCCCGCCGCCGGATTGCCGCCCCCTTGCTTGACGAGCGACATCAGCTTGGCGACCTGCTGTTGCTTCTCCGCGGGAGTCGCACGGATGCGGCCGTAGAACTTGCCGACGAGCTTCTTCACCTCGGGTTCGGTGAAAAGCGACATCGTCTGTACGGCGTCTTGCGGCAGCGCGCTCTTGGGGATGAGGCCGTCGTCGATCTGCTTGAGCATCAGCAAGGCCCATTGCGGACGCGAAGCGAGCAGCTTCTGCGCCGTGGTGCGGACGCCTTGTTCGTCGGGCAAGGAGCTGTGGTACAGACGAATGACTGTTTCGCCGATCTTGGCGTCGTCGTAATTCATTAGCGCTTCAAGCGACGCCCGTTTGAGCGAATGCGAAGGCGTGGCGGCCAGCAACTTGAGCAGCACTTCGACCGCTTTGGGCTGCTTGATCTGGCCGAGAATTTCGACGTACGCGAGCCGCTGCGGCTTCGGCGCCTTTTCATCGGCCACGATCTTGAGTGCCGCGTCGATCGCTTCTTTCTTGCCGAGCCGGAGCCCCAGCGCGAGATCGCTCTTGCCGAGTTGAGATTGGTATTCGTCGAGCGCCGACGCGAGCTCGCTCGGCAGGCCGTCGATGCGGCGACCGCGGAACGCTTCGAGCAAGCCTGCCACTAGGCGATTCTTCTGCGCGGCGTTGGGCGCCAAGGCGAGCAACTTCGCGCAGGTTTCCAGATCGTCTTTGTCCCCCGTCATCGAGTAGCGCTGCATCGTTCGCTCGACCAAGAACTGATCGACGATCGGCAAAGCCCAAAACTCCTTGTCGCGAAATAGGGCCAGCACCCCTTCGCGATCGGTCGCCGCCTTTGCTTCGACGGCCCACCAAATCATCAGCGGCTGATGCAAGTCGGCGACGTCTTCACTGCGCGCCGCCAAAGCGCGGGCGATCGGCAGCCCGACCTCGGCCGGAAATCGTTTGGCCGACGCGGCCAACTGCACGCGGACCTGCACCTGGGGTTCCGAAGCCGCGAGCTTCACCATTTCCGCGGCCGCCGAAGCCGGTGCGGCGCGATCGTCGCCGAGCAGTCGCACGGTCCAGCGTCGCACATGTTCGTTCTTATGACGGAGCCCGGCCAGGGCGAGGCTTTCATCCAATCCGCCGAGCCGATACGCAACCCACAGGGCTTCCAGCGCCCGCGGATCGTCGGCATCGATCAACTCGCGCATCTGCGGCACCAACGCCCGGTCGCCTCGTTCGGCAAGCACGCGCACCGCTTGTTGGCGGAACCATTTGTTATCGTGCCCGAGCAGCTTTACGAGTTCTTCGGTCGGCGACTTCGCCAGGTCGAACGGCGCGATCGGCTTCGCACCTTTTGTTTGCAGGCGATAGATCCTACCGGAACCCTTGTGCCAGTTGTCTCGCGGGTCGACGTGCGTCAGCCGGCTGTCGTACCAATCGGCGATGTAGAGCCCGCCGTCGGGACCGACCTCGACATCGACCGGGCGAAACCAATGATCGGCGGTGACCGTGAGCATCGGCATATCGACGGTGCGATACGTCGACGTATCCGGCAGCAACTCACTGGCCCAAACGCGGTTGTGCAGGGCATTCCCCGCGATCACCGCATGGTCGAAACGTTTTGGAAACTGCCCCCCTTCGTAGACGACGAACGTCTGCGGGAAGCGGACCTCGTCTCCTTCGTGACGCATATGCTTGAAATAACCGAAGGCGTACGGATTCGTGAGCGGGCCATGTTTACCCCAATTCTTCTCGCCGTAGGAGCCTTGTGGGTAGTACATGCCGCGCGTGCCGCCGCCATTGGTGCCCGAGAAGACGCGGCCCACTTTATCAATGTCGACGCTAAACGTATTGCCGCCCCCTTCGGCGAAAATCTCGAAGACCTTCGTCGTGGGATGGTAACGCCAGATCATCTGCCCCTGGAACGCGACGTTCTTCGTCGCGTCGCTTGTCACCACGCCGGTCGTCGTGCTGCCGTTGGCGCCGTAGAGCCAGCCGTCGGGGCCCCACTTCAAACTGTTGGCCACCGAGTGCGTGTCTTCGAGGCCGAAGCCGCTCAAGCGAACTTCCGGATCGCCATCAGGAACGTCATCGCCGTCGGCGTCGGGATAGAACAGCAGGTAGGGCGGGTTCAGAACCCAAATGCCCCCCTGGCCTACCGCGACGCTGACGGCGATGTTCAGCCCGGTGATCACATCCTTCGACGTATCGAACTTACCGTCGCCGTCGGTGTCTTCGAACACCGTGATTTTGTCGGCCCCTTTTTCGCCAAGCGGCGGCGGGGCGGGAACTTTGTCAAACACGGCCCGCAGGTATTGGTCGTACTTCACGACCTTGAGCCCGGCCGGAAACGGGTACTGCCGGTACTGCACGAGCCACAGCCGGCCGCGAGCATCCCAAGACATGTAGATCGGCTGAGCGACCGTCGGCTCGTGGGCCAGCAGTTGCATCTCGAAACCGTCTTGCACTTGGAACAGTTTCAACGCTTCGGCCGGCGGCGTCGGGAGCGAATCGTCGCCGACTTCTCCTCGGCCGGAGAATCCCTTCATCACGCGCTCGACGTCGGCGTTGGCCGTGAGACCTTCTTTGAACTTATCCCGGTTCTCGCCCGCATCGGCTTGCTTATCGAGCGAAGCCGGCGGCGTGCGATTGGCGGCCCAATAGATGCCGTTCACCAGCAAACGATTGAAATGCGGCAGCGTGAAATCGTCCTTGTGCCCGAGAGATGTGTAAAACACGCGCGACTTGCCGTATTGGTGCGTCCACGCCACGGGATGCGTGACCGGCTTCCCTTTATCGCTGGCGATCCCGTTGAGCAGGACCGTCGTTCCCTTGTTGGCCGTGCACTTATAGAGCGAGCCGGTGCTATGCCACGAACCTTGGCGAATCCCCTTGAGAATCGCATGCCCTTGGGCATGCGAGGCGATTGAGATGTCGCTGCCGATGTCGTTGGCGTAGTGGTTCTCGTACTTGCCGCCGAGCACCTCGACGTCGAATTCCGGCCATTGCTCCAGCCCCGGCGGCTTCGGTTTATCGGCCCGCGTCGCGAAGGCGTGGCTTGTCGTACGGATCGCGACGAGCGGTTTGCCGGCCTTCAAGTAGTCGCGAATTGCGTCGAGCTCCTTTTTCGGCAACGGTCGGCGACGAACCGAAACGAAGAGCACGTCGGCGTCGGCGACCTTCTCGATGCCCGGAAAGTGGTTAAGATTCTCCGGGTCGGCATGGATGATCGTCGACTGAATCCCGAGCGGCTTCAATTCGCGTTCGACAAAGGCCGGCAAGGTCTCCCAGGTTTGGTACTCATCTTCGCCGATGAGGAACGTCACCTTGAGCGGTTGCTCTGCTGCGGCGACGAGCGAATTGTCGAGAACCGTCGCGAGGAAAAGTAGGCAATACGAGATCGAGAGCAAGCGAGGCATCGAAAAGTCCTCGGAAATGGTCGTGGGAGCGAACGACGAAAGGCGGGAGAGCGGGCAAGTGAATTCAGATTATAGTCTCGCCGCAGAACGAACGGCAAGCAACCAAATGCCGCGCGCGTCGGGCATTCTACCCGTTCTCGATCTGCAGCGAGAGCTCGTCGTTCGGGGCGTCGCGGGAGACCGTGAGAACTATCGGCCCATCCATAGCCGCTGGTGCGAAGGTGCAAAAGTCGCCGGCGTCGCCCGTGGATTGCGCGAGGCGTTTCATTTCGACACGTGCTACCTTGCCGATCTTGATGCGATCGCGGGCGCTGAGCCGAGTTGGCAACTTTACGAAGAGACAATCGCCGCCGGCCTAGCTCCTTGGATCGACGCAGGTACGACGAGCGTCGATCGAGCCGGACGCATTGCGGAGTTCATCGCGTCGCGTTCGCCGCAAAGTCGCGTAATCGTCGGCCTAGAATCGGTGCCCGACGTTGCGACGCTCGCCGGCATCGGTCGCCGCATCGGTTGGCAACGGCTCGTCTTTAGCCTCGACCTAAAGCAGGGCGTGCCGCTTGCCCCGTCGTTCGGTTGGGCCGGGCAAACGCCCGAGCAAATCGCGGAGACCGCCGTGACGATCGGCGTGCAGACGCTGATCGTGCTCGACCTCGCGGCGGTCGGCGGCGGCGAGGGAGTTCCGACTTTGGAACTCTGCCGCCGGTTGCATGCGAAGTACCCGACGCTTCGGCTTCTCACCGGCGGCGGCGTACGCGACCTCGCCGATGTGCGGCAAGTGCACGAATCGGGCTGCGCTGCAGCGCTGGTCGCCTCGGCCCTCCACGACGGTCGCATCCAGCCGGCGATGCTGAAACCGGCGAACCATTAACGCTGCCCAAAGCGACATGTCGTTGGTATGTTGAACCACGAACCCTGAACTCTGAACCCCGAACCCTCCGCCCCATGTTCACCGGTCTCGTCGAACTCAAAGCCGCCGTGGTCGAAGTGCGGGACGAGCCGCCGGGGAAACGGTTGCGCATTGCCGCGCCTGCGATCGCCGCGGAAGCGACACTCGGGGAAAGCATCTGCGTCAGCGGCTGTTGCCTCACCGTGGTGAAGTTCAACGGCGGCGTGCTCGAGTTTGAAGCCGGGCCGGAGACGCTCGCACGCACCAGCCTCGGGGCGTTGAAGCCCGGCAGCTTCGTCAACCTCGAAAGATCGCTGCGGCTCAGCGATCGGCTTGGCGGCCATCTCGTCACCGGCCACGTCGATTGCACCGGCACGCTCACAGAACGCAACGACCTCGGGCAGTCGACCGACAGCCCTTGGTCGGAAATGTGGTTTAGCTTTCCAAAGCAATATGCCGGGCAACTCGTCGAGAAGGGTTCGATCACCGTCGCGGGCGTGAGCCTCACGGTCGTCGCCGCGGAGGCCGAACGCTTCAGCGTGCAACTCATTCCGCATACGCTGGCCGTCACCACGCTCGGCGATCTCAAGCGGGGCGACGTCGTGAACTTAGAAACGGATCTCTTGGCGAAGTATGTCGAACGACAACTCGCAACGCGCAGCTCGTAAAGGATTTAGGGAGTAACGTTTGACTGATCCCATCGCACCACCCAATCCGCAAACTCCGCCGACCTTCGAGCAAGCGCTCGCGCGTCTGGAGCAGATCGTGCAGCAATTGGAAGACGGCCGCACCGATCTTGGCGCGTCGCTCGCCGGTTACGAAGAAGGGGTCAAGCTCCTGCGGCAGTGCCACGGTCTGCTGGAGCGCGCGGAACGGCGCATCGAGCTCTTGAGCGGCGTAGATGCCGACGGAAAACCGCTGACAGAGCCTTTCGACGACCAATCGACGATTTCTCTCGAAGAGAAAGCACAAACCCGCTCTAAGCGACGTAGTACGAAGAAGCCCGCCGCCGTGGAGCCTGCCGAAGGGGGAAATTCCTCGTCGGCCGGCGGCGATAGCGTGGACGAGTCGGGAACCCTGTTTTAGAATGAATTGAGCGATTCTCGCGGGGGAATCGCAGGCCGCACGGCCGGGCAGTCCAGCGTTTCGCGCGCCAACAACGCTTCGACTGCCCCCAGAGAGTTCATCCGAGCACGTGTTGATGCCTACGCTTTCGACCGCCGACCGCACCGCCCAGCGGACGACGTTCTCGGCCCTCGACGCCTTCACGGCCGAGTGGCGCCCGCGGATCGAAGCGGCACTTGCCGAATGTTTGCCAAGCGCCGGCTTACCGCAAACGGAAGCTGCCGGCGACGGCTGCCCGCGCACGCTGGCCGACGCCATGCGTTACAGCTTACTGGCTCCCGGCAAGCGGCTCCGTCCGCTCTTAGTGCTTGCCGGATGTCGCGCTTGCGGCGGCGATCTCGAAGCCGCGCTTCCGGCGGCCTGCGCCGTCGAGATGATCCACTGCTACTCGTTGATCCACGACGACCTGCCGGCGATGGACGACGACGACCTGCGCCGCGGCAATCCGACGAATCATAAAGTATTCGGCGAAGGCTTGGCGATTCTCGCCGGCGACGCCTTGCTCACGCTCGCCTTTGAAACTCTGGCGACCCGCATTCGTCCGGCCGCAGCGGCTGCCGCATGTTGCGCCGAACTCGGCCGCGCCGCCGGAGCTTGCGAACTCGTCGGCGGACAAGCCGACGACCTGGCCGAAGAAGGCAAAGTGCCCGGGGCTCCCGACACATCCCTGCGAACCGCCGCACAAAGTCTCGCCGCGCTCGAAGCGATCCACCGTCGCAAGACCGGCGCCATGATGCTCGTCTCGTTGCGACTCGGTGCCGTCGTCGCCGGAGCCGATGCCGCGCAGCGCGGCGCTCTCGACGAATACGGCCGGCGCCTCGGGCTGACGTTCCAGATCATGGACGACCTGCTCGACGTGCGCGGCTCCGAAGCCGCGGTGGGTAAGCGCGTCGGCAAAGACGCCGCCCGCGGCAAACTCACGTTCCCCGGCCTGCTCGGGGAAGAGGAAAGTCTCCGCAGAGCTCACGCTCTCACCACGGAAGCGATCGCCGCAGTTCGCTCCGTGGGCACCGACGTCGAGGTCTTGGAAGACCTCGCACGCTACGTTGTGGAAAGGAACCACTAAGATGGCCGCGCCGCTACTCCCTACGATCGACTCCCCTGAAGATCTCCGTCCCCTTTCGCTCATGCAATTGGAGCAAGTGGCGGCCGAGATGCGCGAGGCGCTCTGTAAAGTCGTTACCAACCGCACGGCGCACTTCGCGTCGAATCTCGGCGTCGTCGAGCTTTGCTTGGCGTTGCACACGACGTTTGACTTCCGCCGCGACCGGCTCATTTGGGACACCGGTCACCAAATCTATCCGCACAAGCTCATCACGGGCCGCTTCCGCGATTTCGCTTCGATTCGCACCAAGGGGGGCCTGATGGGCTACCCCAACCCCGCGGAAAGCGATTACGACCTTTTCGTGACGGGCCACGCCGGCAGCAGCGTTTCGACGGTGCTCGGTCTGAAGAGCGGCGACGACCTGATCCCCGGCCAGGAAGATCGGCAAGCCGTGGCTGTGATCGGCGACGGGGCGTTTCCGTCGGGCATCGTATTCGAGGCCTTGAACAACGCCGCAGGTCTGAAGAAGAAGATGATCGTCGTGTTGAACGACAATAAAATGTCGATCTGCCCGCGCGTCGGCGGCGTGGCCGATTACTTCGACCGCTTACGTTTGACGCCCCTCTACGTCGGCCTGAAGCAAGGCGCCGCGAAGGCGCTCACGAAGGTGCCGCTCATCGGAGACGGCATGGAGCGGATGTTGAAGAACACCCGCGACGCCGTGAAGGCCGGGTTCCACGGCGGGATGCTCTTCGAAGAGTTGGGCATCCGCTATGTCGGCCCGATCGACGGCCATAACCTCGGCCTGCTCAAGCAATACTTGGAAATGTGCCAAGAGGCCGAAGGGCCGGTGCTGTTGCACATCGTCACGCAGAAGGGGCACGGCTTCGGCCCGGCGGAAGACGATCCAGTGACCTTCCATACGCCCGCGCCGTTCGCGTACGACGGCCCTCGCATTATCTCAAGCAAGAAAAGCGGCAGCCGCGCGTATACGAACGTCGCCAGCGCCGCGATCCATGCCCAACTCGCGGCCAACCCGAAGGTGACCGTGCTTACGGCGGCGATGTGCCAAGGAACCAACCTGGAGAAGGTGCGCGACGACTATCCGGACCGCTTCTTCGACGTCGGCATTTGCGAATCGCACGCCGTGGCGTTCGCCGCCGGCCAAGCGAAGGCAGGCCTGCGACCGATCGTCGACATCTACAGCACGTTCTTGCAACGAAGCTTCGACCAAATCTTCCAAGAAGTGTCGCTACAGAATTTGCCGGTGACGTTCTTGCTCGACCGCGGCGGCCTCACCGGCCCTGACGGCCCGACGCATCACGGCGTCTTCGACATCGGCTACATGCGGATGTTCCCGCACATGGTGGTGATGGCCCCCGGCGACGAAGCCGACTTGCCCGCCATGCTCGACTTCGCGCTGAAGCACGACGAGCCGACTTCGATCCGTTACCCGAAGGCGCCGGCCGAAACGGTCGATCGTTCTCCGGCACCGATCGAACTCGGCAAAGCCGAAGTGATCGAATGGGGAGGCGACGGCATGATCCTCGCCTGCGGGACGCTGCTCACCAACTGCCTGCGCGCCGCCGCGATGCTACGCGACGAAGGGCTCGATATCGGCGTGGTCAATGCCCGGTTCGTCAAACCGCTCGACAACGAAACGATGCTCAAGGCGGTCGCGACGGCGCCGTTCGTGCTCACCGTGGAAGAAGGGCAACTCATGACCGGCTTCGGCTCGGCCGTGCTCGAAGCAGCCAACGAAGCCGGCTTGCCGACTGCCAACGTCCATCGTCTCGGCATTCCCGACCGCTATGTCGAACATGGCGAGCGCGGGGAATTGCTGGCCGATTTGGGGCTCGACGCCGCCGGCATCGCCGCCAAGTGCCGCGAACTCGCCGGTGCGGCAGTGCACCAAGACGACGAAGTTCCTACGGACAAGCCGGCAATCCGCCGCCGCGGGTAGTGCTTCGTACAGTGCATTTATTTAGCCCCCGGTCGGCGACCGGGGGCGCCCGCCGTCGCCGACGGCGGGCTAAATAGCGCGACGCGCAGCGTTCAATAACGCCGCTCTTGCTCGCGTTTTATTACATTCCGCGATATTTTCTTTTTTATCGTGGCCGGTCCGCCGTCGGCGGACGTCACTCTTCTTGGTAGGAACGTTCGACTCGCCGGATTGAGCCTCAGCCGATGACCGATGCCAACTTCGACGCCGCCCGGTGCGTGGCGCAAGTGCAATCGGGCAACGACGGAGCCTTCCGGGAATTGGTCGACGCGACCTATCCGCTGGTCGCGCGGATCGTGCGCTCCCACCTTTCGCCGGCCCAAGACCGCGCGGCCTGCGAACAGGAAACGTACCTCCGCGTGTTCGAGCGGCTCGACCAGTACCGCAGCGACGCGCCGCTGGAACATTGGATCGCTCGGATCGCCGTGAACGCCTGCCTCGACGCCTTGCGAAAAACCAAGCGTCGGCGCGAGCTGCGACGGGCCGATCTGAGCGAAACGGAAAGTGCGGCGCTCGACGCGTCCTTGGCTGATTCGTCGAACTCCGCCGGGCCGGAAGCGGCTGCGTCGAAGGAACTGGTCGACCACGTTTTAGCCGGACTCGAAGCGGAAGACGCCGTGTTGATCCGGCTGCACGACTTAGAAGAACGAACATTGAATGACACGGCGACCACCTTGGGCTGGAGCCTGTCGTGGACGAAATGGAAACTCGCGAGGGCCCGAGCGAGGGTCCGTGCAACGCTCGAACGACTGCTGGGAGAACGAAAGTTATGACCAATCCGAACATCGACGACGCCTGGCGGCGACTGACGACCGCGGCCCGCGATAATCCGTCGGCGGAGGTACCACTCGCGCCGCCGGAAGGCCTAGCGGATCGCGTGTTGCTCGCGGTGCGAAACCGTAGTCCGATGCGACGGAGCGACGTAACGAATGAACGCATCCTTGGTTGGAGCGCCGCCCTCGCGTTGGCCGCCTCATTGCTCTTGGCCGTGTCGAGTTGGCAAGACTTGTCGTCGCTGCTGTCGCCGCGACCCTCGCCGTTCGACGGACTTGTCACCTGGGAGTTGCTGCCGTGAGCCTTTTTCGCCATTGGAAATCGATTCTGCTCGTCGCCTTGGTGTTCGTCGCCGGAGCGGCCTGCGGGGCGGTCGGCACGGTTCGTGCCATTCAGCGTGAGTACCGCAACAAGCTCGATGAGTCGACTTGGACCCCGCGGACGCTTGAGTGGCTGCGTAAGGCGGCGTCGCTCACCGTGGCCCAAGAAGAAGAGCTTCGCCCGATCATCGACGACGCCATGATGCAAATGAAGGAACTTCGCGACGGTAGTGAAGCCAAACGGAAGAGCATCGTCAAAGAGCTGCTGCTGGCCGTGGCGATCAAACTCCCCGAGCCGCAACAGGAACAACTCAAGCGCTCAATCATCGAAGCGATGGAGAAGCCGTCTCCCTGGGGCGGCGCAGGCATGCCGAGCATGGAAGCCGGCCGCTCGAATCGCAAGTAGTTGGTTCGCGATCAATACCGTCTCGCCAAATTAACGAAGTCTTTGCCTGGAGTCGGGCCATGAATTGCCGCACCCTGTTCGGAATGGCGCTGCTGCTAACCGTCGCCGATACATGTCGCGCGGAAACGCCGGCGATCGTGACGACCGTCGATCGCCAGCTGCGCGCCGCTTGGCGCGAGCAAGGCATTACGCCGGCGCCGCAAGTCGACGACGAGCGCTTCCTACGACGCGTGACGCTCGACCTCACCGGCCGATTACCGAAGCCGGACGACGTCGTGAAGTTCGCCGCCGAGACATCTTCCGACAAACGTGCTGCGGCCATCGATCGATTGCTCGCGTCCCCCGAGTATGCCGAACACTGGGCAACCTATTGGGACACGCTTCTAATGGGCCGATTGACCCGCGAGGGGTTTCTCGACCGGCAGGCCTTCAAGCAATGGCTGCGCGAGCAATTTGCCGCGAATGCACCATGGGACGCGATCGTTCGCGAGCTGATCACCGCCGAAGGGTACAACACGAACAAACGTCCTTTACGCGGCGGCGGGCCGGACCCGAAAGATTTCGACGAGCGGTTCAGCCCTGCCTCGAATTGGTTTCTCCGTTACTCCCGGGCTCTGCCCGATATGGCCTCAGCGACGTCGAAGCTCTTCCTCGGCGTGCAGATTCAATGTGCGCAGTGCCACGATCACAAGACCGAGAAGTGGAAGCAGGACGACTTCAAGCAATTTGCCGCCTGCTTCACGAAGACCTGGCCGACTTACGTGGAAAAGCCTGCGATGCTCACGACCATGGTCGGCGTGTTTCGCATGGAATTGAAAGATCGATTGATTGTGCCGCCGGTCGACAAATATGAGCAGGTGTTCGGCTCGTACAAAGACTATGTCGACGTGACGCCGAAACTGCTCGACGGCCCGGAACTGCGCACCTGGGGAAGCCGACGCAAGCTCGTGGCCGATTGGGTCACTGCCGCAGACAATCCCTGGTTCGCCCAGGCGATCGTCAATCGAATGTGGGGGAAGCTCCTCGGCCGCGGGTTCGTCGACCCCGTGGATGATTTCCGGCCCGGCAATCCGGCGACGATGCCCGCCGTACTCGAAGCCCTGGCCGGCGATTTCCGCGACCACAAGTACGACCTGCGGCATTTGCTCCGCACGATCTGCAACACCGAAGCGTACGGTCGCGCGTCTGTCGAACTCGAACTCGGGGCCGGGAAGCACGACTACTGGGCCGCCTATCCGCTTAAAGCGCTCGACGTCGAGGAGCTATTCGACGCCGTGGTGCAAGCGACCGAAGCCCGGGCGGGACTCGACAAGATCGCGACGAACCAATTTGAACTCATTCGCGGCTCGTTCATTCAAGAACTCGTCGTACAGATGGGCACCGACGACATGGCTGAAGTGAGCGAGCCGGAAGAAACGATTCCGCGATCGCTCATGATGCTCAACGGCGCCCTCGTCTGCGGTACCTCGCGTCTGACGCCCGGCTTCGGCTTAGCGACGCTGACGAAGAATTCGGACGATGCGGCGGTCATCGAGCAGTTGTACCTGCGCACCCTTTCACGCCAGCCGACCTCGGCGGAGCTCGCTCGTTGGATTTCATTCATCGAGCGAGGCCGGAAAGTCGTGCGAACACCGGGGGAGAAACTTGACGTGGTTGTTGGAGCCGACGCCAAGAAGGTCAGCCCGGGAATTGCGAATGCCGCCGACGACGCCGACTTCACGGAGTTGTTGAAGCATGCCCGCACCGCGGCCGACTACATGGCGCTGCGCGGCAAGATGCAGAACAACGCGGATGCCGCGCTCTACGCCAAAGCATTTCGGGCCTATGCGGCCGACGCGCCGTTTCAATTTTTGGCATCCGTCGGCGGCGGATCGACTCCGCGCGAGCAAGCGTATGAAGATATGTACTGGGCGCTGCTGAATTCGAGCGAGTTTTTAAGCAATCACTAAGGCTTCCGATCGGGAAAGACTCTATGTCGTACGAACATCGTCAGTTGACCTGTGCCGGCCCCGCAGCGGGCATCGCGCGTCGCTCGTTCATCGCCGGCGGACTTGGCGGGCTGCTGAGTTTGGCCATTCCGCAATGGCAGGCTCGCGCGGCATTGGCCAGCGCCACGGAAGGCCGCAAGAGCACGAAGCCGAAGGCGTGCATTCTGCTTTGGATGAACGGCGGCCCGAGCCATATCGACACGTTTGATCCGAAGCCCGGCACCGCGAACGGCGGCGAGTTCAAGGCGATCAGGACCTCGGCGCGCGACGTGCAAATCTGCGAGCACCTGCCGCAGGTCGCCGAGCAAGCGAAGCATTTGGCGATCGTGCGCTCGATGACGAGCAAAGAGGGAAACCACGATCGCGGCCAGTACCTCATGCACACCGGCTACTCGCCGAGCGGCACGCTCAAACACCCGAGCCTTGGCTCGTGGGTCAGCAGCGAACTCGGCAATCCGGACTTCGATCTGCCGAACTTCGTGAGCATCCGCGGGCCGTCGGTTGGTTCCGGATTCCTCGGCGTGCAGCACAACCCGTTTGCGATCCAGAACCCGAGCCGGGGCGTGCGCAACCTCGCGGCTCCTAAAGACGTCGACCAGACCCGATTTGCAGCTCGTCTAGAGGCACTGCAAATGTTGCAGGACGACTTCCGCACGGTTTCACGTTCGGCGGCGCCGGCCAACCACGACGCCGTGTATCGCAAGGCGACGCAAATGATGCGGTCGCCGCTTGTGAAGGCGTTCGACATCGCGACGGAGCCCGCCGCCGTGCAAAAGGCCTACGGCGATAGCGACTTCGGCCGGGGCTGCTTGATGGCGCGCCGCTTGATCGAGACGGGCGTACAGTTCGTCGAAGTAACGCTCGACGGCTGGGACACGCACATCGATAACTTCACCAAGACGTCGCTTCTCATGCGCGATCTCGATCCTGCCATGGCGACGCTGCTGCGGGAGTTGGAGGAACGCAAACTGCTCGACGAAACGCTGGTGGTGTGGATGGGAGAGTTCGGCCGCACGCCGACGATCAGTCGCGTCGACGGGCGCGACCATTACCCCAATGCGTGGAGCACGGTACTTGCCGGCGGCGGCGTGCGCGGCGGCCAAGCGTACGGCGCGACGGACGAAACCGGCGCGAAGGTCGTATCGGACGCCGTCACCGTGCCGAACTACTTCGCGACGCTTGCCACGCTGCTCGGCATGGACCCGGCGAAGGAAGCGATGAGCCCCGTCGGCCGGCCGATCGCCATCTCCGACGGCGGCGAACCGATCCGTCGCCTCCTCACCTAACGTTACATCCGCCGATGGCGAACCCGCGAAGGTGTGCGGCTCAGACACGCGACGGTGATTTACGGGAGACCGAACAATCCTCTTGGCGGGACGTCCCCGACCGGAGATGATGCTGTCGCCGCTCATCTCTTTGCACTCATCGAAAGGATTCTTCCATGAATCGAAAACTGACGCTGCGAAGCGTTACGGCAGCCGCCGTCCTTGCATTGGCAGCTCTCGAATTGCAGGCCGAAGATAAAGTACGCGTAGGCGGCGAACGTCCGGCCGACATTCATGCCTTCATGCGATTAAAGCTAGGGCACTCCCAGCAAGTGCTCGAAGGCATCGTCTTGGAAGATTTCGAAATGATCGCCAAGCACGCTTCAGCAATGTCGGTACTTCTCGAAGACGAAAAGTGGATGGTCTTCCAGACGCCCGACTACCGCACTCACAGCAACATCTTTAACGAGATATGTCGCGATCTGAACAAAGCGGCAGAACGACGAAATATCGACGCCGCCACGTTGGCCTACATGGAAATGACGATGAGCTGCGTGAAGTGTCACAAGTACACGCGCGGCGTTCGCATGGCGTCGGCACGATAGCGACCGGTCACGACGTTCCATCAAGGGGGCGACGTCAGACCACGACGCCCGCCGGGCGATCCACCTTCGGATTCGGCTTCGTATCCGGCAGCTCGCAGAGGCCGCCGCCGAGGTACATGTGGTGCCAGAGTTGCGTCGAGAGCACGCTGATTAGGCCCATTTCCAAGAAGAAGCGGGCCTTCGAAGCGTTGCCGCTGAGGTAATGCTCAAACTGCTTGCGCACGCCGGCCACGTCGAAGTAGCCCGTCTTGCGGAGCGACTCTTCGCTCATGAGCTGCCGCACAAACGGCGGCGCATGCGCGAAGAAGCTATCCGCAAATGGAGCCCGAAACATCGCTTTCGGGCGCATCGCAATGTCGTCGGGCAGATAACGCGTGGCCGTGCGGCGAAGCAGGTACTTGTCGTACCTGGCTCGGCGTAGCTTCCAGCGCGGGTGTACGCGCGAGCAAAGCTTGATGACGTCGTCGTCGAGGAACGGGTAGCGCGTTTCGACGCTGTTGGCCATCGCCACGCGGTCTCCCTTGTGGTTCAGGAGCATACCGCAGAGCATCGTCTTGTAGCCGATGTAGAGCGAGCGGTTGAGCGGGTGCCAACGCTTCATCCGTTCCATATCGAGCGGCAGGTCTTCGTAAGCTAAGTGCGTGCCGAGCCGCTCTTTCATTTCTCGGCTGTAGAAGCGGTGCCGCGACAGGGCCACGAAGTTATACATTTCCGACTGCGCGTGCGGCCCGCCGATCATGTGATCGATGTCGCGCTGCTGCCCGAACGACAAGTGCGGCGCGGAAATTTTACGCGCCACGCGACTTAACGCGGCGCTTGGTCGAAACCCGGCGAAATCGAACCAGCGCAGCATCTTGTTGGTCTTAAACCACACGTAGCCGGCCATCGCTTCGTCGGAGCCTTCACCGGTGAGCGCCACCTTATAGCCTTGCTTGTGCACTTCGCCGGCCAAGCAATAGAGCGAAGCGCACGACGTGTCGATCACCGGGCAATCGGCCGCGGCGACGAGCTTCGGGTAGGCGTCGGCGATCACATGCTCGTCGCAATGCACCACAGTCTGCGGCGAATCGATGTGTCGCGACGCTTGCGTGGCTTTGGCCGTTTCATCGAGCTTCGGAATGCGAATGGTAAAGCTCGGCACACCCTTGCCTCGAATCTTCGAAGCGTTGGCCAGCACCATCGCCGAATCGATGCCGCCGCTCAAATAGCCGACGACCGGAACATCGGCACGGAGGCGAATTTCCACGGCCCGTCGGAACGTGGCGTCGAATTCGTCGATCAGCTTTTCCGAGTCGGGCGGGTCGTATTCGTCGCCCCGATCGGGAAAGTCGAGATCCCAATAGCGTCGTTCGACGACGTCGGCCGGCTCGCCGTTGTCGCGAAATTGAATCTTGAGGTAATGCCCCGGCAAGATGCTGGAGATCCCCGCGAACATCGTCCGCCGGGTCCCCATCGCGAAGAAGGTAAAAATATGATCGAGTCCACGCTCGTCGCACGACGGTGCCACTTGGCCCGAGGCGAGAATCGCTTTAATCTCGGAGCCGAAGTAAAACCAATCTCCCTGCCGCGACCAGTGCAGCGGGCAAATTCCCACGCGGTCGCGGGCCAGGATGATCGTCCGCTTCTTGAGGTCGACGATCGCAAAAGCGAATTGCCCGTGCAGATGATCGAACATTCCGTCGCCGAAGTCTTCGTACAGGTGCACAAGGAGTTCGGTGTCGCTATGCGTGCGAAACGTGTGGCCGCGGGCTTCGAGCGCCGCCTTCTGCTCGGGGTAGTCGAAGAGCTCGCCGTTGTACATTACGGCGACCGTACGGTCCTCGTTGTAGATCGGCTGTTGCCCATCCGCCAAACCAACGATGCTGAGTCGCCGCTGCCCGATGCCGATGCCCGGTGCGAAGAAATACCCGTCTTCGTCCGGTCCCCGGTGCAGAATGCGTTGCGTCATCTGCTCCAATGCCGCACGGTCGGGCTCACGCTGTCCGCGGAGATCCAAAATACCGGCAATTCCGCACATGCAAAAACACCTACGTTGAAGACTCTAAGGTCGGCAATGGGCAATCGGCTACGTAATCGAGCAACTTTAATACCGATCTTCCGTAACCTCCGGGGAAAGTAAAGCACTTGACCGCCGGAAACCGCCGTGAGACGGGAAAATCTACGCAAATCCCCCCGCCGCTTGCGATTCGGCAAGCTCGGTTAGATGATTGACCGCCATCCGGCGCGTCCGTTCGCCGACATGTATGCTGCCACTTCTTGAGGGTGCCCGATGCGCCGCTTGCTGCCGTACTTCTTGTTCTTGTCGACCATCGCAGGTCCGACATTTTGTGACGGATTGCCGGCGAAGGAGCCGGTTGATTTGCTGGTACGGGGCGGCACGGTCGTCACGATGGACGCCGAGTTTCGCGTGATCGACGACGGCGCGTTGGCCGTGAAAGACGGCAAGCTCGCGGCCGTCGGCAAGTCGACCGATCTCACTAGCCGCTTTGAAGCGCAACGCACGCTCGACGCCGACGGCGCGATCATCATGCCGGGTCTCATCAACGCGCACGGCCATGCGGCGATGTCGCTCTTTCGCGGCCTGGCCGACGACCGCGCCCTGATGGATTGGCTGCGCAACTACATCTTCCCGGCGGAAGCGAAATTCGTCGATGAAGCGTTCGTTCGCGCCGGTACGAAGCTCGCGCTGTTGGAAATGGCGCTGGGCGGCACCACGACCTACGTCGACATGTACTACTTCGAAGACGCCGTGGCCGACGAAACGGCCAAGGCCGGCCTCCGCGGCGTGCTAGGGCAAACGCTCATCGACTTCCCGGCGCCGGACTTTAAAACCTGGGACGCGATGACTGCCGCGACGGATGCGTACCTCGCCAAGTGGAAAGGGCATCGGCTCATCGTGCCGGCCCTGGCGCCGCATGCGCCGTACACCGTGTCGCCCGAGCACTTGCAAGAGGTGAAGCAGCTCTCCGATAAGCACGGCGCGCCGATCTTGCTCCATGTCGCCGAGACGAAACAAGAGATCAAGGACGTGCGCGAGAAGTATCAGGCCACGCCGGTCGTGCATCTTGATAAGCTCGGACTCCTCTGTCCTCGGCTCATCGCGAAGCACGTCGTGTGGGCAACGGACGATGAGCTGCTGCTGCTGAAGAAGCACAACGTCGGCGTCGCCCATTGTCCGCAATCGAACATGAAGCTCGCCTCCGGCATTGCCCCCGTGCCGAAAATGCTCGAGCTCAAATTGGCCGTCGGGCTCGGCACCGACGGGCCTGCGTCGAACAACGACCTCGACATGTGGGAAGAGATCGACACGGCCGCGAAGTTGCACAAGGTTGCCACCGGCGATCCGACGGTGCTCTCAGCCCGCGAGGCCTTAGCGATGGCCACGATCGAAGGCGCCCGAGCCATTCACCTAGCCGAACGGATCGGGTCGCTGGAAGTCGGGAAGGAGGCTGATTTCATTCTCGTAGGGAGCAACGCGCCGCATCAGATTCCGCTCTACGACGTCTATTCGCAATTAGCTTACGCCACGAAAGCGAGCGATGTGCGAACGGTGGTGGTCGCCGGCAAGGTGATCGTTGCAGACCGCCGGCCGGCGACGCTCGATCCGGAGGCGATTCGCAGCGACGCCGCTCGATATCGCGACCAAATCCGCACGCTGTTGGCGAAGTAACTTCGCAGAGTTTATGCTGGTGCATCGCACTTGGTTCTTCGCACCGGAATTGAATTTGTTCTAGGAACAGTTTCCATGACACGCACGCTCCTCGCCTTCGCACTCGCTTCGGCATTGGCTCCCGCCGCCTTTGCAGAAGAGATTTCGTTCAAGAAGACGCACATCGACCCGAAGTTTCGCGCCGAGGGGGTCGCCGTCGGCGACTTCAACCACGACGGCAAGCTCGACATCGCCAACGGCGAAGGCTTCTACGCCGCGCCCAATTGGAAGCTGAACGCCGTGCGCGAACAGGCGCGCGACTTCGATCCGCTCAAGTACAGCCAATGCTTTCAGGCCTGGGCCGAAGATTTCAACGGCGACGGCTGGGACGATTTGCTCGTTGTTGAATTTCCCGGCCAAGCGACCGTGTGGCTGGAGAATCCCAAGGGCGTGGCACGGCCGTGGGGACGCTATGTCGTGGCCGACGTGACGAACAACGAGAGCCCGGAATACTTCGACGTCGACGGCGACGGCACGAAGGAAATGCTGATGGGCACCGCGCCGGAACCGAAGGAAGCCGATGGTCCGCAGAAGTATGTGGGCATCGCGCGACGCGACAAAGACCCGATGGCCAAATGGGGCATCACGGCCATTTCGGCGAAGGGGGTCGATATGGCGCGGAAGTTCTATCACGGTATCGGCCGGGGCGACATCAACGGCGACGGCCGCAACGACGTCGTGACGCCGAGCGGCTGGTGGGAAGCGCCGGCCGATAAGAACTCGACCGGCGAGTGGAAATTCCACGAAGCGCAGCTCGGAGGACCGGCGGCACAGATGTATGTGTACGATTTCGACGGCGACGGCGATGCCGACATCCTTTCGAGCGCCGCGCATCAAATCGGCATCTGGTGGCACGAACAAACTGAGCCCGGCAAGTTTACGACGCATGAAATCGACAAGACCTTCTCGCAAACGCACGCGATGTGCTTCGTCGACATGAACGGCGACGGCCTGATGGATTTCGTCACGGGCAAGCGCTACTGGGCTCATGGCCCCAAGGGAGACATCAATCCCGGCGACCCGGCCGTGCTCTATTGGTATGAGCTCACGCGCCAAGGGGGCAAACCAATGTGGAAGCCGCATCAAATCGACAACGATTCCGGGGTCGGCACCCAATTCGAAGTACGCGACATCAGCGGCGACGGCCTGTACGACATTGCCGTGTCGAACAAGAAGGGGACGTTCTACTTCGAGCAAGTGCGGAAGTAGCGATTTCGAAGCGAGCGGCGGGGTTTATCTCCGCCGACTTCTTCGCGCCGCGAATTGCCGGACGGCGGGGATAAACCCCGCCGCTCGCGCTATGCGATATAGTTGAGCTCTGAATAGATCATTTGCCAGTGAACCTTGAACCTCGAACCCTGAACCCTGAACGCGGCGTACTTGCCGCCGGCGTCGATATCGGCGGGACGAAGATTGCCGTCGGCGTCGTCGATGAACAGGGCCGCATCTTGGCCGAGCGGGCGTTTCCGACGGAAGCGGCCCTCGGGTTCGTGCGGGGCGTCACGCGGATCACTGACGCAATTGACGCCTGCTTGAGCGAAGCGGGAAGATTGCGGGCGGAGCTGGCGGGAATCGGCGTCGGTTGTGCCGGGCCGGTGAATCCAAAGCGCGGGACCATCGACAATCCGCACACGTTGCCGACTTGGGACGGCGTCGACATCGTTACGCCGCTGCGGACGACTTTCGATCGGCCGGCGATGCTCGAGAACGATGCGGATGCGGCGGCCGTCGGCGAGGCATACTTCGGCGCCGGAGAAAATCGCCGCTCGCTCGTCATGCTCACATTCGGCACCGGCGTCGGCTCGGGCATCTTGCTCGACGGGCGCATCTACCGCGGCGCGGCCGATACGCATCCGGAGTTAGGCCATCTGCCGATCGAGCCCGACGGGCCGGAGTGCTACTGCGGCATTCGCGGCTGCATCGAGTCGCTGGCTTCCGGCACGGCGATTTCCGCGGCAGGAAAAGCCGCCGGCTTCGGCGATGCGCGCGGCGTTTTTCAAGCGCTGGCCAACGACGACTCCCGGGCGCGCGACATTGTGAATCGAGCGCTAGCCGCCGTGCGGGTCGCCGTCTGGACCATTCAGCACACGCTGCTACCCGAGCGGATCATTCTCGGGGGAGGCATGATCGACGACCACTTCGGCTTGTTTGCCGAGGCCGCACGCAACGCGATCGATGCGGCGACCTTAAATCCTCATGGCTGCACCGACGTGATGCAGGCCCGATTGGGCAACCGTGCCGGCCTCGTGGGGGCGGCGCAGCTGGTGAGATTGGCGTAGCGAGCGCGATTCGCCGAACGAGCCGTCGAAGTGTTCTCCAGCGCATAGCATGGTCATCCCGGGGTCGGACTTCCATCGCTCAATATTTTTCTAGGCGGCGTCTGGCGAAACGAGCCTAGAGCCCGCGGGCGATGGTCTCCGCGGCAAGCGTGATGCCTCGATCGTTCCATTCGGATGTGTTTTCGCGGTAGACGACTTCGCCCGAGGCCCGGAGCGTCGGCAACAGATCGACCACGCCGACGTTTAGGTGTTCGCCCAAGGCGCGCCACCGACGCTGGGGCAATTCGAGATCAAGCGCCGCGGGATCGAGCTCCTCGCGACGGCAGAAGGATGCCGTGAGTTGCGGGCTCAGTTGGAAATCGCCCGGCACGAGCACGAGCGTCAGCGGTATCCGTTGCTTGCGGCACGCTTCGGCCAATCGCGTGACGGCGTTTTGTGCAGCGCGCAATTCGACATCGGCCGCGGAGCCGTCGACCGCGCGGCAAGCGAAGACGCTCGAAGCACGATTGCGGACGTAGTCGTCGTAGTCGGCGATACCGCGTGCATCAAGCGAGAAGCTCCGGGCATCCGCGTGGGCCGTACTCGGAGTTAACATCGATTGCACAAAGTGTAGTGTGTGCCATTGTGTAAATCGTTCATCGTGCACGGGTGCGGCAACCACGGGCGTCATCGTCAGGCAAACGATCGCCGCATGCGGAGCGCGGCGAACCACGTCGGACGGAAACTGCGCGGCAAATTCGCGCGGCCCTCCCGCGGCAACCGCAAAATGATCGACTTCGGTATGCGAAAGCCGGTCTTCGAGTTGACTGGCGATGTTCGTTTGCGCGTTGCCGGCCAGCAGCGAAGCGTCGCCCAAGAGTGCAATACGGCGAGTGCCCTCATAGGGCGCGGCACCGTCGAATTCGTCGTCCCAGTAGCCCCAGCTATTCACATAGCGGCCTCGCAACCAAGCGCCGGCGGGTAGCTTTGCCGCGGCGACGCGTTGCGTGTCGGAAAGCGACGAACCGGCACTATATTCCGCTAAACGCACGATTCCTTCGATCGCGAGCAAGCCGGCGCAGACGTACACCAAGGATTTCAAACGGGCCAGCGTTTTGTTTCGGGGACGAGAAACGTACCGAGCGAAGAGTTCGCTCCAAGAATGCCGCCGGCGATTCATTCGCGGCGACGCGGACGAGTACAGCGAGACCGATGCCATGACCGCCTCCTGTCGGTAGTGCGAACCGGCCGACGTGGTCGGTTCGATTGCTGCCGAAATCAGAGGCGTGCGTCACGATGTGGATCGGCCGCAATGCTTAGCGCCAGTCCTTGGCGCTCGAATCGGAGTACATCAGTTAACGAGTAAATCAGAAACTGAAATACCGCGATAGGTCAATGCAGCTCCTTGCGAAGCCGCGCCCCTACTCATGCACCAGTAACATTTATCGTGCCAATCCAAAGCGCGCGATAACAGACGCTGGAAATTTCGATCAAAAACGCGCTAATAGTTTTCGAAACGTACTAGGCGCGGCCTAATCGCTGAGCAGCCAGCGACGAGAAAATGAACATTCGCAGATAGAAGGCGATCAGCGCGCTTCGCGCTGGGCGAAGTCACTAAGAATGTCCATCACGATCCTGCGCATTTTCGGCTCGGCAAGTTTGCCGGCCTGCACGACCTCGTGGCCGTCCGCTTTTTCCAGCAAATCCGGCAGACAGACATTCGTCACCGCCGAGATCGCCAACACCGGAAGGCTCATGTGTGCCGCGACGATCACCTCGGGCACGGTCGACATCCCGACGACGTCGCCGCCGATGGTCCGCAAGAAGCGGTACTCGGCCCGGGTCTCGAAGTTTGGCCCCTTCAGACCGACGTACACGCCGCGATGGGCCACGAAGTTGGCCTGCCGGGCGATCTCCAAGGCCCGATCGACTAACGCCCGATCGTACACCTCGCTCATGTCGGGAAAGCGCGGGCCGAGCGTTTCGTCGTTGTAGCCGATGAGCGGGTTGTCCCCCATCAGGTTGATATGGTCTTCAATGACCATCACGTCGCCGACCTTGAAATGCGGGTTCATCCCGCCGGCGGCGTTCGACACGATCAGGAGCTCGATGCCGAGTTTCCGCATGACACGAACGGGCAACGTTACGAGGTGGAGCGGATACCCTTCATAGCAGTGAAAGCGTCCTTCCATCGTGGCGACCGGCACACCGTTGCAAAGTCCGCAGACGAGCTGGCCTTTATGGCCCAGCGCCGTCGACTTCGGGAAGTGCGGAATTTCGCAATAAGGGATGACCGCTTCCGCTTGCACCTCGCGGGCGAACCCGCCCAGGCCGGTGCCGAGAATGATGCCGACCTTCGGCTTACGGCTCCACCGAGAGGTGATGAAGTCGGCGGCTTCGTTCATTTTGACGGCTAGATCAAGCATGGTTCGGCGCGCGGGTGGTGGGAGTGCGAATCCGCCGCTCGTGCTTCACGTCACACGTTCGGCAAGCGGCGGTTTATTGTATCGCCGCGCTTGCCGAACGCTACTGATTGCCGAACTTCACCTACGCTGCAGCCGCTAGTTACTGACGGTGCGCGGCGCCGCAAGCTGCTGCAGCAGCAATTCGATCTCGCGATGCATCGTCGGCGAGGCGCGAACGATCAAGAGCGTACCCCACGCTTCGGCATCTCCCATGGCGCCGCCGTTCACCGACCACGCGTCCGGCGTAACGATCGACGGAATTAGTTCCGCCAAACTTTCGACGCCGCTCTGCCGCTTGAGCTTGGGTTCGACGTTTGACGCCGGCGCACCACCCATCCCGCCCAAAACGTCGATGACCTCGCGATCCGGCAGGTTCAACGAGCTGCAGTTGTAGACACGGACTTCCGTCAGCGAATCGGGCCGGCAAACTATGACGAGACCGTCGCGTACCGTGTACCCAAGCTTTACCTGCTGCAAGGCCAGGTCGAGCACGGCTCGGCCGCTGAGCTGAGTGTGCTTGATCTGCATGGTGATCGGCATCGACAATTCCCCTTCGAATTCGCTCTTCGGAGCGTAAACATCGACGGCGATTCGGTCGCCGATCGTCGCCAAGACGTCGCTTAGCGGCGTCTGATCAAATTCGCAATCGAGCTTCTCCGATTCGAGTTTGTCGCGCAGGATGCGATCCTGCTCCGCTTCCCGCGCGGCGGCCATTGCAGGAGGGGGCGCTTTTGCACTGTTTTCGCCCCAGGCAAAGTTCGGCGCCGGCCCCACTGCGCCGGGTGCTTGCGGCCAGAACATCGAACCGACGACGAGCGCTACGACGGCCGCGGCGACGGTACCCATGGTGCAACGCATAACGAGCCTCCTTTTCCGTTCGTAAACAATTTTGGCGAAGTGATCGGCCAGCGAAGCGGCGTCGCCGAATTCATCGAGGGCTCGCTCAATCGCCGCCGTACGACTGAGGCCGGATTGCGTAAGTTCGTCGAGCCGCGCTTCCAAGTGGTCGCGCAACTCGTCGAAGATCTCCGCCTGCTGTCCCGGCCTCAAGCGGAGAAACTTTCCTAACAACCGTAAGTAAAGTTCAAACTCGTCTTCCGACATGATGTTGCTCCCCGGTTAATGCAGCGTTGCTCCATTACGCGGTTCGCGGCGCGGGGGCCGACGAACCCACAAAAGCTCGCAAGCATTCGACGTATTCCTGCCAAGCGCGGGTCTGGTCTTGCAGCCGACGCTTTCCTGCGGCGGTGAGCTCATACCACTTGCGCCGGCGACCGGTCTCGGTCTCCCAGCGCGTGCGGACGTACTTATCCGCCTCCAAGCGATGCAACAGCGGATAGAGCGTGCCGGCCTGGAGGTCGACGCGCGAGCCGCTGGTGTCGCGCAGCTGCTGCTGGATCAGATAGCCGTACTTGGGACCGTCGGCCAAGACGGCCAGGACCATCAGATCGAGACTTCCGCGCAACAATTCCGAATCAATGGATGCCGCCACAAACACCTCCTACGTGTAGCCGTCCTATGTATAGCCGTGCTATACATAGCGCGTCAAGAAAACTTTTCGTAGTTTTGGGGAGGTGGGATCCCGGGCGGAGCGAAGGTGCAATCTAATCCCGGCGCATCGCCCGTTGGATGTCGCGATTCATCGTGTCCTTCTTCATCTTCTCGCGCTTGTCGTGCAGTTGCCGGCCTTTGCAGATGCCCAGCAGCACCTTGGCCTTGCCGCGCTTGAAGTAGAGCTTCAGCGGCACGAGCGTGAGACCTTTCTCAAACGCGCGCGAGGCGAACTTCTCGATCTCGCGACGATGCAACAGCAGCTTCCTTTTGCGCTTCGTCTCGTGATTGAATTGGTTGGCCTGCGTGTATTCGGGAATATCGCAATTGTGCAGCCAGACCTCGCCCCGATTGACGCTGCCGTACGCTTCGTCGAGCGTCACTTTGCCGTTGCGAAGCGTCTTCACTTCGCTGCCGACCAACACAATGCCGCACTCGATCGTGTCGATCACTTCGTATTCGTGACGCGCGCGACGGTTCTGCGCGATGAGACGTTCGTTCTCGTCTCCCGTCTTCTCGCGTTCTTTCGGTTTCGACTGCTTTGCGCTCACCTTTAATCCATCGTCGGGGCGTGCTAGATTGCGACGAGCCTCAATCGTACCTCGAAACCGAGCCGCGAACTACCCGCAACGCACATGTCGCCATCGCCGTCAGCCGCCGCAGCCGCCTTGCCGACCGCGCAGATCCATCTGCTCGGGCCGACGCCGCTCGACGACTTGCTGGCATTGCAGCAGCGCCTCGTTTACGAATCGTCCGGCCGTAGCGACCGCACGGCGACGATCCTGCTTTGCGAGCATCCGCCGGAGATTACGATCGGCCGGCAAGGTTCGCGCATCGACGTGCGCCTGAGCGACGACACGCTGGAGCGCGAGCAGATTCGCATTCGCTGGCTGAATCGAGGCGGCGGCACGTTGCTCCATGCGCCGGGCCAACTCGCGGCCTACGTCGTGTTGCCGCTCGAGCGGTTCGGCTACTCCGTCGGCGAGTATCTCCGCCGGCTGCAGAACGGGCTCGAAGCCGTGGCCGACGAGCTGCATTTGCAACGCTCCGAGCGCCCCGGCCGGCGCGGCGTTTGGACACGCGGCGGGCAGGCGATGTTCGTGGCCGCGGCCGTGAAAAACTGGGTCAGCTATTTCGGCGCGTATTTTCAAGTCGATCCCGATCAGCGGTGGCTGCACGGCGTAGCGACCGACCCGAACGAGGGAAGTGAAGCGGTGTCGCTGGCCGCCGTTTTACGCAGGCCGATCCGGATGACGACTGTGCGGCAACTGGCGGCGACCAGCCTGTCGACGGCGCTGGGGTGCGAGAGGTATCATTTATTCACCGGCCATCCGCTGTTGGCCCGCACCATGATTCCCCCGTCCGATAGTTCCGCGAAGGATGAAGCCCGTGCCGGATAGCCAGCCGATCTCGCTGCCGATGTTGCCGATGCTCGAAGTGGAAACCACGAGCGGCGGCTCGGGCTGTTGCGGCGGCTCGTCGAAGTCGAGCGGCGGTTCGTGCGGCACCGGCGGCTGCTCCGACCAAGGGGGCCTGCTGCAACTCGAAGGCGTGCCTGCCGCGCTCGATCGCCGGTTGCCGCGCTGGCTCAAGCGCAACGTGCCGAAGGGAAACGCCGACGGCTTCACCGACAAGTTGCTGCGCGAGCTGAATCTCACGACCGTTTGCGAAGAGGCGAAGTGCCCGAACCGGATGGAGTGCTATTCGCAGAAGACGGCGACGTTCATGATCATGGGAGAAGTTTGCACGCGCCCGTGCGGCTTCTGTTCCGTGGCCAAGGGAAAGACGCAGGCCTTAGAGATCGACGAGCCGGAGCGGGTCGCCGAGGCCGCCTTCCGCTTGGGGCTCAAGCACGTGGTGATCACGAGCGTCACGCGCGACGACCTGCCCGACGGCGGGGCCGAGCATTTTTATCAATCCGTGCTTGCCGTACGCGCGCGCACCGGCGCGGCCGTGGAAGTGCTCACGCCCGACTTCATCGGCAAGCCCGGCGCCATCGAGCGGGTCTGTGAAGCCGCCCCGGAAGTCTTCAACCACAACACCGAAACGGTGCCGCGGCTCTACCGCGAAGTGCGCGGGCGCAAAAGCGAATATGCCTGGACGCTCCACCTATTGCGACGCGTCAAAGAGATCAACCCGACGATCAAGACGAAGAGCGGGCTCATGCTTGGTCTCGGGGAAACGCGCGAAGAACTTCTCGACACGATGGCCGACCTCGTCGAAGCCGGCTGCGACATGCTCACGCTCGGCCAATACCTGCAACCGACCTTCGAACACCTGCCGGTGACACGATACGTGCCGCCGGAAGAGTTCGACGAATACGGCGCCGCGGCCAAGGCAATGGGCTTTGCGTCGGTCTCGAGCGGACCGCTCGTCCGCTCGAGTTATCATGCCCGCGAAATGGCGGAGCATTAGAACCGGCCGGGTTAGCTCAGGGGTGGCTGGGGCAGAGCGCAGGCGATGCCCCAGTGCGTTACGAGTTGATCTAGGGCATCACTGCGTTCTGCCCGAGCCAACCGAAAGTTCGGCAACAGTCGCACGGACTATCCCGTGAGCGACGGGACGATCTCGCCGAAGAAGTAAACCATGCCGACGAAGGCGAACGCCTTCAAACAGAAGTTTTGCAATCGCATGTGGGTCCTCAATGCTGCGGGTCTTCGATGTGTGTGGCGGACTCAGACACGAACCGAGGCGGGATTTTTGCGACCTTGGGAATCGGCCGCGGTGGGACGTAGCAGGGGTGCGTCCGGCTCGCTTGGCGACGCGTGCTTTCGCGTGACCGGGCGTTCAAGACACATCGCAAACATAGGTTAGAAAACGGACTCAGGTCGGGAATTCGGCCGGAATTCTCTGCGGACCTGAGCCGGGGCCGGTCGTGACGAATTTTCCGTAGGGTGGGTCAAACGGAGTGAGGCCCACGCGGACTCTAATCACAAGACGCATCGCGACCGCGTGGGCCTCGCTGCGCTCGACCCACCCTACGCGAGGCTGCGTTGGCGCAGCGCTTCGTAAAACACCACGGCCGCGGCCACGCTGACGTTCAGGCTGTCGGCACGTCCCAGCATCGGCAGATGGAGCGGGCGGATGTCGTCGCTCCACCAGCGGGCCGACAGGCCTTCCGCTTCGCTGCCGAGCACTAGCGCCGTCGGACCGCGGTAATCGGCCTCGGTGTAAACGGGTCCGCTGCCGACGCGTGTGGCCCAAATACGAAACTTACGCTCCCGCAACCAGGCGAGCGTCGTGTCAGCGTCGGCGATCGCCGTCGGCACGTGGAAGATGGTTCCGAGCGAAGCCCGTACGGCGTTGGGGTTGAACAAGTCGGTACGCGAATCGGCCGTGATCACCGCCGAGATGCCGGCTGCATCGGCGCTGCGCAAAATCGCGCCAAGGTTCCCCGGCTTCTCGACGTTTTCGAGCACGCAGATGAGCGCGTCGTCGGGCAGACGCAAATCTTCGAGCCTGCGATGCGGCGTCTGGGCCGTGGCGATGATGCCGTCGCATCGTTCGCCGAACGTCAACTTCTCAAACACTTCACGGGTCACACGCAACAAAAGGTCGCCATGCTCGTGATCGAGACGCACATACAAGTGCCGCGCGTCGTCGGTTGCCAATAGCTCAGGGCAGACGAAGGCGTCGCAGAGTTTGACGTCGGCATCAATGGCCCGCTCGATTTCGCGAATGCCGTCGATGAGAAACCGCCGCTGCTTGTCACGCTGGCGACGGTCGCGCAACTTTGCCGCGTCTTTGACGCGCTGATTCTGCAAGCTGGTGATCAGTGGTGCGGACATTAGCTGTGAACTACCGTTTCCGATCGCGACGTTCGTGCGATTTGCGATGCGGGCGATAGCCGGCTTTCTGTTGTTGCGGCGGCGTCTTGCCGCCGGCGTCGGCCTTGGGTTGCGTGCCGCCGCGGATGTGATCCCCTTCGCGCTGCTCGCTCGTACGGCTATTCGCCTCGCGGCGGCGTTTATCGAGCGCCTGCTTCGGCGGTCGCGATGGAATCAGGCAATCGCAGCCGTCGCCGATGAGATCTTGCCGACCGGCTTGCTCGAGCGCGCGGCGGACTTCGAAGTAATTCTCCGGCTTGAAGAATTGCAGCAGGGCGCGTTGCAGTTTGCGGTCGCGCAAGTGCTGGGCCGTGTAAACCGGCTTCATCGTCAGCGGGTCGAGGCCCGTGTAGTACATGCAAGCCGCGAGATCGAAGGGGCTCGGAATGAAATCCTGCACCTGATCGGGCCGATAGTGATTGCGCTTGAGGAACAGCGCCAGGTCGATCATCGCGTCGAGATCGCTGCCGGGATGGCTGGCGATGTAATACGGCACGAGATACTGCTTCTTGCCGGCCGCCGCCGAGGCCTTCTTGAACTCTTCATCGAACTTCAAGAAGTCGTCGCTGCCGGGCTTCTTCATCAGGTCGAGCACGCGCGAGTCGGTGTGCTCGGGCGCAACCTTGAGCAAACCGCCGACGTGGTGCGTCGCCAGCTCTTTCATATATTCCGGGCTGCGGCGGGCCAAATCCATGCGAATGCCCGAGGCGACGAACACCTTCTTCACGCCCGGCTCTTCGCGGACCTGCTTCATCAGATCGATGAGCGGGTCATGGCTGATGCCCAAGAGTTTGCAGATGGTCGGGTGCACGCAGGAGAGCCGGCGACAGACGGCTTCCACCTCGGGCTTCGTGCAGCGCATCTCATACATGTTGGCCGTGGGGCCGCCGATGTCGCTGATCACGCCTTTGAAGTCGGGATCGGCGGTCATCTTGCGAACTTCGCCCATCACATTCTCGGCGCTGCGGCTTTGAATGATGCGCCCTTCGTGCGCCGTGATCGAGCAGAAGGTGCAGCCGCCGAAGCAGCCGCGCATGATCTGCACGGAATCTTTCACGACGTCGTACGCCGGAATCGTTTGCGTACCGTAGCTCGGGTGCGGCTTGCGCGTGTAGGGCAAGCCGTAGACGCGGTCCATCTCGGGCTGCGCCAGCGGCAGCTGCGGCGGATTGCAAACGATGGCCTCGCGACCGTGGAACTGCACAAGCCGTTTCGCGTTGTAAGGGTTCGTCTCGTGATGGGCGATGCGCGTCATCACGGCGAAGGCCCGCTTGTCGGTCGAGGCTTCTTCGTACGACGGTAGCAGCAGCGTGCCTTCGTCGCTCGGCGGCGTCTCGGCGGCGCCCAGGCGATAGACGAGGCCGCGCATGTCGCGCATCTCGCGCACCGTTTGTCCGGCCGCGAAACGATCGGCCACTTCCAGAATGCCGCGCTCCCCCATGCCGTAGATCAGCAGGTCGGCTTTGGAGTCGAGAATGATCGAGCGGCGGACCTTGTCGCTCCAGTAGTCGTAGTGGGCCAACCGACGGAGGCTCGCCTCGACGCCGCCGGCCACGACGGGGACGCCGGGATACGCCTCACGGGCGCGCTGGCAATAAGCGAGCGTCGCGCGATCAGGGCGACGACCGATCTTGCCGCCGGGGCTATAGGCGTCGTCGTTACGCACCTTCCGGTTGGCGGTGTAGTGGTTGATCATCGAGTCCATGTTCCCCGCGCTAATGGCGAAGAACAGACGCGGCTTGCCGAACGTGCGCCAAGCATCGGCGCTGTGCCAATCGGGCTGGCTCAGAATGGCCACGCGATAGCCGGCGCTCTCGAGCAACCGACCGAGCAACGCCATGGCGAAGCTCGGATGATCGACGTAGGCATCGCCCGAGACGAACACGACGTCGACTTCATCCCATCCGCGGGCCTGCATCTCCGCACGCGTCATCGGCAACGGCAGCGGCGAGGCGATACTGGGCCGCTGCGGCGCGGGCGGAGAAGCGGCAGGCGCACCGAGGCCCGAGAGCGAAACCGGCACCCAGTTGGGTCCGGTTGCCGGCGCAGGAGCGATCGAAGTGCACGTGAACGGGGAATTCATGGCCCCATTCTACTTGCGAGGCCGGCCAAAACCCAGGGCGTGCTTCGGGCTTGCGCAGCCGGAAGCCGGCCAAAAGTTGCCTGGAAATCGGATTAGGCAACGCGTAAGTTGCCGGTTGGTCTTTGGCAATTTGATGGTTGCAGGCACATTCCGTATGCCGTCCGCTGAAGCTGCTTCGGCGTTCTTGCAGAAAGGGAGATGGGGGGATGAGAGAGGGGATGTTGGGGATAGGAAAGTAGCGAGCCGAGAGCGTGAGCGACTGGAGTCTTCGTAGGGTGGGTCGAACGAAGTAAGGCCCACGCAGTATTGTGCGGCGTCGCGAACGCCGCGTGGGCCTCGCTTTGCTCGACCCACGGTACGTAAGTCCGATTTCCCTTTCGACACTTACGTCGACGCTCAAAAACGGCTTGCGCACATAACTCCGGATATCTGCGCACACCCCCAAAACCCACAAGGGGTGCGCAGATAAGTCGAGTTATCTGCGCAGGGCGAAATGGATTGTCGACGTAAGTCGCGTAAGCGATCAAGCACTTACGAAGTTTCCTGCATTGCTATTTAGCCCGCCGTCGGCGATGGCGGGCCCCCTGGTCGCCGACCAGGGGCTAAATAAGCTTCGCCGTTAATCGTCGATGTAGACGGTCGTGCCGCGGGCGCTGCGGCGCGTGGCTCGGCGCTGGCCCGGCACGGGCGGTTGATTGCCTTCGCGGAAATAGTAGCCGGCCAGAATGCGGTAGAAGGCCAAGATGATGAAGGCGCCGCCCGTGGCGACGACGAAACCCAGCGGGCTGATCGGCGTAATCCGTTTGCCGCCGGTGAAGAACATCAGCACGCCCGAGCCGATTACCGTGCCGCCGATGCCCATCATGAGCGTGGCGACGGTCCCGCCGGGATCGCGGCCCGGCATGATCGCCTTCGCCAGCAGGCCCGCCAGCGTGCCGAAGCCGACCCAAACGAGGATATCGTTGACCGTTTGCTCAAACGCTTTGAGAAATTCAGGGCTGTCGAGCATCGCGGCACCCGTGAAGACGTTCTAGCAAAGGCCGCGCGAAAACAGTTCGCCGACCGGGCATGAAGACGCCCCGGTCGCGCACGACCGAGGCGTTACATGAATGACTATCGGCACAATCGACGTCGGCCGTTGGCGGAGTTGCGACTTTGTCACAACTCTTACGGCTGGCCGATCGGCACGGCCACCGGCAGCGGACCGGGGTCGGCGACGCCGGCACCCGGCACAGGGCTCGGCACCGGAGCAGAAGCCTTCGGAGCGTTGGCAGCGGCGGCTTCCGCTTGCATGGCGGCCGCTTCACGCGACAGCTTGAACTCCGTGCCCGGAGCAAAGTATTGGACGTCGTCGGAGAGCCAGTAGGGGCTCGGCAGCGTTTGGCCGCTGACGTCGACCTGACAGCCGGTTAGGCCGGTCAGAGCCAACAATCCCAGCGTCGCAACGACGCCTGCCTGCTTACGTGCCGGAGTTTGGGGCCGCTTCATGTGCTCGGTCCTCGGAGTTGCTTATTCTTGCCGGACCGACTTCAGGGAGACGCGAGACAAATGTCCGCAAAAACGTCTCGACCGTTATCGTCGGCAAAATCGTCACAGTCGTTATCGACCGACAGGCGGCCCGACTTTGGCAGTTTTCCGGAAAACCTCGCATAAAACCCTCCAAATGTCCGCCGGCCGCCGGCAAGCGACTGCCGGCGGGTTTTTGCCGGCTCCCTAGCAAGGCGGTATGTTGATAAGGCGAGGCGCGTGCGGTGTTTGCGTAGACTTTTCGTGCCTGAAGACCGTAGTACGGAGGGAGCGGCAGGTCGCCGGGCGTGTAACGTTCGGCGAACTTCGACGCTAGCAACGAGTAGGGGAAGGTCTGCGCCGGCGCACGTCCAGTAGATTCTCCACGGGAGCGGAAGATGCAATTCGGGTTCACGGTGACTCGCAAGCGCGGCCAGAAAGCCGCCTTGGGGTCGCTCCTACTGATCGCGGCGACGCTGTTCTCTGTGACACTGGGCACGGCCGAACGCGCAGAAGCCCAATTGGGCGCCGTTGCAGTGGGAGGCGGCGGCGGTACCGGCTTCCGCATTACCGTGCCGACCGACCAGTACTTCCTTGTGCTCGGCACGCTGTACGACGGCGACTACCTGCAAGCCCTCGGCGGATTCCAATCGTGCTTGCGCAGCGCGATCAAATCGCCCAGCAGTTTTTGGATCGACTCCATCTGCTACCACACCATGTGCGGCGAGTGCTACTTCCAGCTCGGGCAGTACCCGGCCGCGATGGATGAATACAACAAGGCGCTGCAACTGCAGATCGCCTTCAGCGACTGGATGATTCCGGTCAAGTTCGACCAAGCGATTCGGCCCGCCAATCAGGCTTCGCTACGTCCCATACCCTGGGGGCAGCCGCAGCGGCAAATGATGATCGGCGCGTTTCCCGATAACGTCTTGATCCAACAGGGGCAAGTCGATCAATCGCGCTTGATCGCCCAAGGGGGCGGCGTGGTTCAACAAGCGACCCAAAGAACGATCAATCCGCAAGAAATCGTGCGCTGCGTTTGCCTCGCGTTGCGACGTCGCCAAGAGATTCTCGGACCGCTGGCTCCCTACGATCCCGTGGCGGGGCAGCTCGTGGCGGTGATGTCGAAGCGTCCGGTGCAGCCGAACCATTGGACGGAATCGTGGATCGACGTCATGCTCGGCTGCGCGTTTGCGGCGGTCGGCAAAGACGCTCAGGCCAAGCCGCTCTTGGAAAAATCGCTCTTGGCCGGCGGCACGTTTGATCACCCGATGACGTGCGCGGCCTTGGTCGAACTCGGCCGCATCGCGCTCAACGCGGGCGACTATGACTTGGCGACGAAGTACTTCCAAGAAGCAAGCTACTCCGGCTACTACTTCCTTGATCCGCAGCATGTGGAAGACGCGTTTCGCTACGCGGTAATTACGCACTTCTTGGCGAATCGGGGCGGGGCATACACGCCGCTGCTCAACGGCGCGACCTGGGCTCGGCAGATGAACTACCGCCAAATGCAAACGCGGCTCTTGCTGCTGACCGCCGAGAACCAATGCCTGTTGAACGACGCCAAGGGAGCGAGCGTGACGCTCGACAATGCCCGCGCGGTGATCGCCCGGCGCGACATGCTCAAGGCGCGCATCGGCGCCCAGCTCAACTTCACGCAGGCTCACGTGAGCTACCAGCTCGGCAACGTCGCGGCGGGCGACACCGCCGTGAACGCGGCCCTGCTCTTCGCGAAAACCGGCTCGTTGCAACTCTATCGCATGGGCCAGGCCGACCGCATGGTGGTAGATCGCTCGCTGACGACGCGCGCCGCCGCGGAAGTGTTCGGCGAATTGCTCCGCGACCCGGCGCCGGGGCGATGGATCTACGACCCGCTCGAATCGCTGGCGGTGCTCGTGCATCCGCATCCGCTCTACTTCGAGCGCTGGTTCGAAGTGGCCCTCGAACGTAAAGAACTCGACGGCCGCCGGGCGTTGGAGATCGCCGACCTTTGGAAGCGGCACAAGTTTCTCACCACGCAAGAACTCGGCGGCCGGCTGCTGGCACTACGCTGGATCTTAGAAAGCCCCGCCTCGGTCTTGCCGCAGGAAGCCTCCTTGCAGCGCCAAGCGCTGCTCACGCAATTCCCCGAATACGACAAGCTCTCGCAACATGCCGCAGGAATTCGCGCCGAGCTCGGGCAGTTGCCGATCATTGCGACCGATCCGGATCAGGCGAAGCAGCAGGCGGCGAAGCTCGCGGAACTGGAAAAGGTGTCGCGCGAACAAGAGATCATGCTGAAGGTAATGGCGGTTCGCCGGTTGCCCAGCGAGATCGTGTTTCCGCCGATCCGCACGGTGGAAGAAGTACAGAAGGCCCTCCCGCAAGGGCATGCGTTGCTCGCGTTCTTCACCGGCACGCGCAACACCTTCGGCTTCTTGATGACCGACGAGAAGTTCGGCTACTGGCCGATTACGGCGCCGGCCGACGTGCAGAAAAAGCTCGTCACCGTGTTGCAGGGGATCGGCAATTTCGAAGAGAACAAATCTCTCACGCTCGGCGACCTCCAAGCCACGGCCTGGCAAGAGTCGTCGCGCGAACTGCTCGACATGCTGACGAAAGACTCGAAAGCGAGCATCCCGTACGGCTTTGAAGAGCTGGTGATCGTGCCCGACGGAATGTTGTGGTACGTGCCGTTTGAAACGCTTTACGCCGCACCGCAAGGAGGCGTCGCCCGGCCGCTGTTGGAACAGGTGCGTATTCGCTACGCGCCGACGATGGGTTTGGCGGTCGGCGATAAGTTGCCGCGTCTCGACAAAGGCAAATCGCTAGTAACGACCGGCAAGCTCTATCCGACCGATGACGAAACCGTCGCCGAAACGGCCTATGCCGAATTCTTGCGAGCCGTGCCGCAGGCCGAACAACTCAAAATGCGCGCGAAGTTGCCGGCGTCGCAAGCCCTGTTCGCAGGCTTGGCCGATCGCTTGGTCGCCTATACGGAAATTGTGCCGGGACAAACCGGCCCGCAACAAGCGGCGCCGCTGCGAGGCGAAAAGACGGCGACCGGCGGCACCCTTGCCGATTGGGTTCGCCTGCCGTGGCAAGGTCCCGCGCATGTGGCGCTCCCCGGCTTTCACTCCGGCGCCGAGAACGGCTTGAAAAAGGTCGCTCCCGCCGACGCGGGCAACGAACTCTTCCAGACGGTGATGAGCCTCATGGCGTCGGGTTCGCGAACCATTCTCATCAGCCGCTGGCGTACCGCCGGCCGGACCTCGTTTGATCTGACGCGCGAGTTTATGCAGGAGCTGCCGTACGAATCGGCCTCGAAGGCTTGGCAGCGGAGCGTCGCCTTGGCGAGTCAAACGACCATTGATCCCTCGAGCGAACCGCGCATCAAGCTCGACGCGGCCGACGAGACGCCGCGCGCGGCACACCCGTTCTTCTGGAGCGGTTACATGGTCGTCGATACGGGCACCGCGCCGACCGGCACCGCGGAAGACGCCGCGAAGGAAGTTCTGAAGGTGGTGCCGAAGCAGGCGGCGGGCGAAGCCCCGAAGGCGCCCGTCGAAGCGGCGCCGAAACCGGCGGCCGTGGTCGTCCCGCCCAAGGCGCCGCTTCGCTAGCCGGCGCAGTGCGACCCATTTTGCACTGAAGTTGCCGATCGTTGGAACCGAACTATGCAGCCTTACGCTGTTGCGGCGCTTCAACCGGTTCGAGCAAGCTGAGGCTACCGAGCATTTCGCCGTCGGCGGCGTAGAACTGAATAAGGCCGATATCGATCATCCACATGGCCATGGCGCCGGCGGCGCGATACGAGCGCCCGAAGTACCGCCCTTCGCGAATGAGCAACGTCTCGATTACGGCGTCATCCGCTACGGCAAACTTCATTTGCGCGAGATACTCGACGACGAGCCGCCGCACTTCCGTCGGCGTAACTGTCGAAAGCATGGAGCCATCCCTGTTTTACGTGGGCTCGCCGCCTGCTAGCCCGTTTCCCTGAGCTTCCCCGGCACGTGACTAAACATCGGCCGGCGAATCCTCACGAGGTGCATGGGTTTGCCACAGGCGGCCGTACCTTGTGCAAAGCCCGCGACTAGAACGCCCCGCAAGAATTAGTTGACATGCGTTCACATCTCGCTACAATCGATACGATACGCATGTCCACTACCCGCTCGTCGCGTAAGAAAGTGAGGCTCAGCTATGGTCGCCGCAAATTTTGCCTGGTCGGGAATTCCTTCATCGCGCTTATCGCCGACCGGCGATCCACGTCGGCTGTCGGAAATATTGCCGACGTTGCTCGAGCATTACGGCCTGGAGTCGCGTGCGATGGAGCGTCGCAGCGATATCGGTGAGGCTGCGAGGGCCAACGGAGCGGCGGCATCGGAAGTTGCATTATCGCGTGAGCGCACTGCCGGCAGCGGCTCGCAGCGAGTCGACCGCACGGCGGCATAGTTCCGATGCATGATCGCGATTCGCAAACAGAGATTCGATGACGTTGGCAGGGCGCCGCGGTCGACGGGATTTGTTCTCGACGTGCCGTGCTGAGCAATCGGCAAAGAAGTGCAGCGAGTGAGGCGGCGACTTGGCGAGCTGCTTCGCTTGCGAGGAGCATCCACGATGGATGAACGAACACGGCGGCACCGATAACGATGCCGCCGTGCCGAGTTTTGATTTGCCTGCCGTTTCGCCAACGGCGAAAGGTCGCCGTAAGGCCGTAATTAACGAAGGCGATGGAGGATATCGAGCAATTCTTTAGCCCGAGCAATGCCGCCGACTTTTTCCGCCATGATGCGAACCTGAATTAATTCTTTCGCCGTCACGCCGCCGACGACGGTCGTCTTGACGACCTTACGCCCTGAACGCCCCTCTTTCAATTTTGTGCGAATATTGCTGATTTGCGCCGGCGCAATTTTCACTCCGTGCGCATCGCAGGCCGCTTGCACGTCTTTTGCCGAAGCATCGATCCCCAACTTTTCAAATGCTTCGCGCACCAGTTGTGCTTTATTCACGCCCGCTTTGGAGCGCCCGCGTTTCGCGGCGGTTACGGCCTTTGGCATGACAATCCCCAATTCAATGAATCGACGCGTCAGTGAACGACGCGTTCCACACTCCGCCGACGCTCACGCTTGCTACAGAGTCTCGCTCTGCAGCCTCGCGATAGCGGCACGACGTCGCGGCACATAATACTTCAAACTAGGGAACATAAACAAGCAATACACCACCTGCCGACTAAGACTTGGCGGGACACACCCCCAATTGGGCTGTAACGCAATTAAGAAGCGAAGCGCGTAAAGTTTAATCTCGCTGATAAAAGCGATTTGTAAAACTTGCGCCAGCGCCGAGGAGCAGGCTTGCAAAGTGTACGCGCAAACTTCGCAAGCGATGAACTGCTCAAGAGAAGAGACGGCAGTCGACGCTCGGGAGCATGCCCATGGCCGCGGCCGCCGGAGATCCGCAAACGTTTAGAAGAAAACGATTCGCGTACGCCCGCGCGTTGCGGGGGCCAGCACGATGCAATTGGCCCGAATCACGGGGCAGTTTTCTTCCGCATCGCCCGACGTCGACATGTTCGGACCTTCCACCACGGCGGCGGCAGGATCAATTCGCCGAGTCGTCGTGCGACGGGAGGTGGTCGAAGCGGCGGGAGCTTGTTGCGTCTTTCGCAATGATAGTCTCATAAGCGTTATGACTCCGACAACATGACCGTTGCGTTGCCCCTTCTATCGACGGCTCGCCGCAATTAATTGAGCGAAAAGCGCGTTAGTTTTTCGCACCGCCGGCAGTTTCTAAGTTCTGCCTTCGATGCGGGGAAAACTACTCATCGCACGCCGCGTGCCTGAAGTGGAAAACCTTCGCATCGCGTCGTAAATTCGCGGTCGCCGCGAAGTAGTACGAAGCGAGACCCGGCACAGTTCGTCATCGAACGGACGACGAACAGTCGTCAAACGGATATCGCATGAGAGTGGAGCGCGCCGGAGGCTTTCGTTGCCGGCAATGAGCTCAGAAGTAACGCACGCCGGCGTGCACGCTTACGCGCGCAACGATTGGTCGCGACGTACCGGCGTTTGCAAGTGCGGCGAACCGCCCGGATGCGGTCGATCTTCGCTGAGCACGGCACGATCGATTTCGTCGTGGTCGACGTCGTCTCCTTCGATCCGCTCCAACATGACATCCACTTCCGACCGGCCGGCGCTCATCCACGTCAACAAGGCCGGCAGCATAATCATCGACGTGAATAAACAACAACTCACGCCGATCGTCAGTACGCGTCCCAGACTATGGAGCCCTTGGTGCGACGCGATCATCAGCGCGCCGAAGCCGACGATCGTGGTCAACGAATCCACGAGCACTGCCACGGCCGTGGAAGGGGACATGCGATAGGGACCGCGCTGCTCCAGGTAGTCGTGCACGATGTGAATTCCGTAATCGACGCCGAGCCCCAGCATCAGCGGCAGCGCGATCATATTGGCCGGGTTCAGCGGCAGCCCGAGAATTCCCAAGATGCCGAAGGTTTGAAACACTCCGACCCCTAGCGGCAGCGAAGCTAAGAGGGCGTAGCGAACGCTGCGGAAGTTGAACCAGAGTACCGCCATGATCACGGCCAGCGCCAAGAGCGCCGAGTGTTCGTAGCTTCCTTTCATTTCCAACGACGCTTCGTACGCTTGCAGCGGATTGCCCGTCGCCTTGGAATCGACCGAACGCACGTCCTTCACAAACTGCGACAAGGCATCCATGTCCCAAATGTTGCCGCGGCCGTAAATCTTCAGCAGGTGCCGATTGTTATTGCCGACGAAGCGATTCACCAAACTTTCCGGTAGATCGGTGAGTTGCGGCGGCTCGGGGTTCGCCATCGACCGCAGCGCGTGAAGCCGGCTCAGCAAGTCGCCGGCCATCTGCTGCTGAAATTGCGAAAGCTGCGAAATACAATCCTGCGTCGGCAGCCTTCGCAGCGTATCGCGGAGCTGTTCCATCGTACGGCCGGCGCGCAACTGTTGGCGGCCGATCAGTTCTTGTTGCGCCGCGGCCAGCGCTTGGCCGAGGACCTCGGGTTGGTCGACCGGAATCACCGGCGGGCGTTCCGGGAGGTTGGCCAGCTTCGTTTGGATACGCTCGATAATCGGACGCTTTTGCTCGTGGTCGACGGGCAACAGCGACACAATCTCTTCCGTACGTTCTACCGACGCCAACTTCAGCAACTTCTCCTTGCGCGTCAACAACTCGTCGCGGCTATCGGCCATCGACACGGCGTACCACATGCTCTGGCTGCACTCATTGAGTAGCTTCCGCTCCAGCTCCACGCTTTCCAAACCTTCGGCCTGCATATTGAGCAGGTTATGGTCGTACCAAAGCTTCGACGATCCGGCGCCGACGACGAGCGTAAAGACCATCGTGATTGCCAGCAACTTGCGCGGCGATTCCATCAGCGGCGCGATCCACTCATGCACGGGCAACGGGCTCGGCATTTTGAAGCCCGCGCCGCTCCGATCGAATAATTGAACCGCCGCCGGCAGGACGTATAGTTCGGCGACACAACAGATAAGAATGCCGCCGCCGGCAATGATGCCCAATTCCGCGATGCCGGTGAAGTTGGTAAGGCCCGCGGCAAAGAACGAGATGGCGGTTGTGACGGCTCCCGTGGCAATCGCGGGTCCGACGCCGTTCATGGCCGTGAGCAACGCTTCTTTCGGCGTCCGAATATGTTCGCGGAGTTTCAAGTACCGAGCCACGTAGTGGATACCGTAGTCAATGCCGATGCCGATGAGCGTGGCAGCAAAGGAAATGCTCAGGATGTTCAGATGGCCGACGGCAAACGTGATATAGGCGAACGTCCAGGCCATGCCGATGAGCAGCACGATATTGGCAAGCAACGCGTGACGGATACCGCCGAAGCCGGCGATAAAGAGGGCCGCCACGCCGAAGAGCGAAACGATGCCGGCCCACGTCATCGACGATTGGCTCGAAGCCATTTCGTCGTATTCCAAGACCGGTACGCCCGTCAGGCCGATCTGGACGCCGGGATGGCGCAATCGCAACCGCGCGAGCAACGAACGCAGGGCCTCGACCGAAGCGGCGCCGCGGGCGAAGCCGTCGTTGTCACTATTTGCCAACCGCAGCAATACGAAGCCGAGGCGGCCTTCCTTGGTGAGCAGGTACTCGGAATTGAGTTCGCTCAAGGTCGCAAACGACGACGGCATTTCCGGCCAAGGGGAATGATAGCCCCCTTGCTTGCTGATTGACGTCAGCAAACTATCGCCGAGTCGCGCGAGTTGCTGCTCGGGCGTGATCGCTAGACCGGACGTCAAACCGGCAGTTTTCGAATTCGCCGCGGCCGCAGCGGGTTGATCGCCGGGCGACGCCGAAGGCGCGGAGGCGTTCGCATCGCCGGATAGTTGTTTCTCATACTGCATGCGCATGGTCATGCCCTGCACCATGCCGCCGACCGATAGCCGGGCCCAATCTCCGTGAACCACCGCTCCCGCTTCGTCGAGAAACTTTTCGACTCCCAGAAGTTCTTCCGGCGGCAGGTAGTGCAAACCTTTGGAGCGCACCTTCTCTAGGTTCACGCCGTGGAGCACCGCGTGGAAGTGCTTATTCTCGCCGGCCAGCGCCGTCGCCAGCTCCTGCAAGACAGGCACGACATGCTCGCGGCTTTCCCCTTCCACGACGACGACGGCGTCATCTTCTTCGCCGAACTCTTGGATGTAGTCGTTCCAAAGCCGGCCGTATTCGTTATTCGAATTCACCAAGTCGTGGCGACTCGTCTTGTAGCCGAGGTGCTTCCACGAATAGAGGCCGGCCGCCGCCGTGAGGACGAGGGAGCCGACGATGGTGAGCAGTGGGTAACGCAAGACGCCGGCAAGAAGTCCGGTCATCAAACGTGCGGGCATCGACTCGTCGTGCCCGTGCGGCATCCGTTCCGCCGACATAGTAGCCTATAGCTGTGCGAGGTTCCGTTTCGTCGGCGGCCATCCTTGGCGGCCGAGCGGAGGGAAAGTCTATCTGCTGACGCGGAATCGACAAACCCGGATGTCGGCGCGTGCCGGCATCGACGGCCCTGACTGCGAGCAAATGCCGGCACCTGCAATGACTGAGCCTGCAATGACTTAAAACAGCGGCTCGTCGTGCGGCTTCCTCTGAAACCATTCCTGCCAGCCGTAGCGAATCGGGCCGCTCAGGGCGAAACCGGTGCAAAGAAGCGGCAGCACGTAGCCGGGAGCGACCATCACCGCCCCCAAAGCAAACAACACCCCCACGACGTGCCCGAAGCTGCGCTGGCCGCGAAAGAGCTGATTGGCGACATGCGGAAACGGAATCCGCGACACCATCAACAGTGCGACCACGAAGGCCAGGAACGGAAGCGACCGCTGGATTCCCGCGTCGATCATGGGAGCATGTTCCAACGTGTTCGTATCGACGCGCAAAGCATAGAACAAAATGGCGAAACTCGCGGGCACACTCGCCGCCGCGGGAGAAGGCAGGCCTGAAAAGCCCATGTGGTCATCATCTTCGTCGGACTCCACGTTGAAGCGGGCCAGGCGCAACGCCGCACAGCAAGCATAGGTCGCAGCGATGATCCAAACGAGTTTGCTATGGTTGAACGTGAAGCCGGGGCACATCTTCACCAGGAGAAACGCCGGAGCGACGCCGAACGTCACCAAGTCGCAAAGGCTATCGAGTTCCGCTCCGAAATCGCTCGACGACTTCGCCAAGCGAGCCACGTGGCCGTCGAGCGCATCGAAAATCATTGCCAGAAAAATCAACGAACCCGCGAGCATGCAATTGTGAACGGGGTCCTGCTTGTCGAGCAGCGAGAAGATCCCCGCCTCGTAAACCGCATTAATGGCCGAAGTCGTCGGCACTTCGGCCGAGAGCGGCGCTCCGACGCGCGAAGCGACGACGATTGCGAAGAAGCCGCAGATGAGATTGCCCAGCGTGAACAAAGTCGGCAACACGCTAACGGCGCGAATTCGATGCATGGCTAGATTGTTCGAGATTCTGGGGCGTGGTTCTTAGGAAGTAGCGTACCGCGCGAAGATCGTAGACCCGGCCGATACTTTCTGGCCGACCTTCACTTCAATGGCGAGCCCCGGTTCGGCCGGCAAAACAAGCTCGGTACGGGAACCTAGTTTAATCATACCGAACTTCTCTCCCCGGCCGATTTGCTGATCCGGCTTTAAATCGCACACAATTTTGCGAGCAAACAGGCCGGCGATCTGCCGCACGATCAGGCGTCGATGGGGAAATGCGGCCTCTTCCAGGCCGATCACCATGTTTTCGTTGAGAATCGCGCTTTCCGGATTCAAAGCGTTGAGAAACTTGCCCGGATGGTAGGCCAGTCGCAAGATACGGCCTTCCACAGGGCTGCGGTTGATGTGCACGTTGAAGATAGAAAGGAAAATGCCGATGCGCACCGCGGGGCCGCCGACGAACTCGTGATGGTCGAGCGGCGTGATTTCCGCGATAAGGCCGTCGGCCGGCGACACCACAATGCCCGGCCCGGCGGGAACGTGCCGCGGCGGGTCGCGGAAAAACCACACGACGAGCACCAGCACGATGCCCGGCAGGGCGGCAAGCCAGGGCCACGGAGAAGGCGCCGCCGCGGCGACGAGCGCAGCCAACGGGATGCTCATGAGCAGCAACTCGGCCAAGCCCCACCGTGCAAACGGCAATCGTTCGCGCCATGCGAAGCGATCGTGCTCCGGCGCCCAATGGGCCGAGCAAACATTGCGACAGAATTTCAGGTCGCGCGGATCAAGAATCTCGTGCGGTGCGCCGCGGGTATCCCCTTCGCGAAGTTCGGCCATGCGACGAACGTAGCCGGGTCGCAATGTCTTCAGCAGCGCGCGACGCACGCCCCCCCAGGCCATTTCGATCGAATAGCAGACGCCGCCGCCGGGCTGCACTCCGCGGATGTTGGCGGGAAGAGGTTCGGCGGGCAGGCCCGAAGTCGAGACACTTGCGGCGGAAGAATCCATGACGTCGTAGGCAACCCTAAATGCGGCGAAAGTAAACTACTATGTTACCTTTCGAAGACCCAACAGAGCAAACGGCCGAGCGCGCGAAGCCTGACGGACGCCTTACACCACGGGAATCGGCGCGCCGGTTAAATGAAAGTCGATTACCAGGGGGCGGTGATCTGATGCGCGCTTTGCGGCGGCGCTGGAGACGATGCGAGCTTCTTTCACATGGACGTCGCCCCGGCAAAACGCCTTATCGAGCGAGCCCAGCGCAAAATAAGCGGGAAACGAACGGAATTTCGAAGGAGGGCCCGTCACGTGCGCAAAACCGTGCGCTGCGAATGCCCGCGCTGCAAGCGTGTTGCGCCAATCGTTGAAGTCGCCGGCGACGAGTTCGGGCAGGCCTTCGACGCCCCGAAACAGATGATGGCCGAGCAGATGGCCGATCTGCCAATGCCGCTCCTTCTCCGCGAGGCCGAGATGTAGGTTGACGAGCTTGAGACGGCCCTCGGGCGTGTCAATGACCGCGATCTGCGCCCCGCGGTTCTTCCGTTTCCCTTGCTGCAGCGAAATGGAATGCTTCTCGACGATCGGCCAACGCGTGACGAGCAGGTTGCCGTAGCCCCCGGTCTTCAGACGGACGTTTTGTTGGTACATCGAATCGACAGCGGAGAACTGCTTGCAAAGCAGCGCCGTTTGATCGTCGCCGCCGCAGCGATGAAAGAGGTGCGTCACCTCTTGCAGCAAGAGCAGGTCGGGATTCTCGTGCTCGATCACCTCGATCACGCGGCGCAGGCTATATCTGCGGTCGTGGCCGCCGATTCCTTTGTGAATGTTGTAAGTCATCAATCGCATAACAGCTTCCACGATCGTTCGACGTTGCGCACCTGGCGACTAGTCTACAGCCAATGACGATACCACCAAGCGAAGCGATGGAGCCAGCGGCGATACCAGGGCGTTTTCTCGAGCTGACGCATGTCGATCGGCAAACTATGCGCCTTCTCGTAAACGAACACTTGCTCCAGCGCAGCAGCGAACGCCCCCGAACGAACGACGCCGAAAAACTCCAGATTGATGCGCAAGCTGCGGGGATCGAAATTGCACGATCCGACGACCGAAGTGCGGCCGTCGACGACCATCGCCTTGGAATGCAGCATCTGGTCTTCGCGCTCGTAGATCCGAATGCCGCGTCTCAAGAGAATGCGATACAGGTGCCGCGCCGCCCATTGCACGGCCGGCACGTCGCTCGCTCCCGGCAGAATCAACTCGACGTCGACTCCCCGCTTGCGCGCCTTGAACAACTGCAGCAAGATGACGCGAAGCGGCACGAAGTACGCCATGGCGACGACGATTTTTTCATGGGCGCGCTTCAAGATCGAGGCCATGACCTTGTCCGGGCGTCGTTGCCGGTGCGTAGGGCGCGAGTCGAAAAAGTAGATCGCGTCGTCTTTACCGGAGAACAACTCGCGCGTCGGCCAAAGTTCCAGCGTCGGACGAGGCTTGCGCAGCACGCGCAACCAGAGGTCGTTCATCGCCGAAGCGATATGCGTTTGCGCCGGCCCGAGAAGCCGCACATGCACGTCGCGCCACGGCCGACCCGTGCGCTCCGGCTCCACTTTGTTGTTGCGTAAAATCGGCGGACCGCTCTGATCGACGAGATTCATGCCGCCGAAATAGCCGATCTCGTCGTCGATGACCGCGAGCTTTCGATGGTTGCGACGATTGAAACGACGGAAAAAGCGAGTCTGCCAAAACATACCGCTGAGACTGTGGTAGCCGTGCACCAAGATGCCGGCTTGTCGCAGGTCGTCGAAGAACGCGGTCGGCGTGGATAGGCTTCCCACCGAGTCGTAGAGCAATCGGCATTCGACTCCGGCCGCGGCGCGCTCTTTCAAGGCTTCAATCAATCCGGCGACCGTATCGTCCGCCGCAATCGTGTAGGTTTCGATCCATACGCGGCGCCGGGCCGTCCGCACGTCGGCCGTGAGAGCGGCGATCATCTCCGGCGACTCGGTGAACAACCGCAATTCATTACCGGCAACATCGATCGCAGGGCGATCGGTCTCTGCGGGCGACGGCGGCGGCGAGCTCGTGGTGCTCATAGCAAAGGGGGTGCGGCCAATGGGCGTTCGTCCCAAGTCACTGCATTATACATGCCGGGGCAACGACCCGACTTACAGCAGCGAATCGACCAATCGCGCGATATTCTCCAACACCTTCTCGAATCCAGGCCTGCGGCGCCACACTTCCAGCGTCAACTCCTCGGAGCGCGCCATGTAATCAAGTTGAATGGTTTTCAACCGCTCGGCCAAATCGCGGTCGTACACCAGCAAACTTACTTCCGCGTTGAGGGCGAACGAACGGATGTCGAGATTGCTGGAGCCGACCTGCACGACTTGGTCGTCGACGCTGAGATGCTTGGCGTGGAGAAAGTAGTCGCGATAGAGATGAATGTGCACGCCGGCTTCGAGGAGCTCTTCGTAGAACGAGCGTTGGGCGTGGCCGACCAGCCATTGATCGCAGACGCGCGACACGATCAAGTGGACTTCCACTCCCTTTTGCGAAGCGGTGACGAGCGCTTCGCGCAGAGTATCGTCGGGAATGAAGTACGGCGTGGTGAGCACGATGCGACGCTGAGCGGCGTAAACAATCGACGTGATCCAGCGCAGGTTGTTGGCCTGCGGATAGCCGGGCCCGCTCGGCAGCACTTGAGCGGCCGCGCCCGAAGTCGAAGGAAGCTCGGGAAACAGATCTTCATCGTGCCGCGGCAGGTCTTCCGTTTCGTAAAAGCGATCGGCTAAGAGCAGCGCCTGCAACTGCTTGACGACCGGTCCCGTCACGCGCGCGGCCAGCTCATGATAGATGAGGCCCGGAATGAACATCTTATCGACGAGGTTTTGCGAACCGACGTAGCCGACGCGGCCGTCGATGACGGCAATCTTACGATGGTTGCGGAGGTCGTAGCGGGCGGCGTTTTTGTGAAAGATGCGAAATAATCCGCCGGGAAGCAGCACGCGAACATCGACCCCTTCGCTGCGCAGCCGGGGCGCGAGCGTCGCGATCGATTTACGTGAGCCGAGGGCGTCCATGAGCACGATGCAATGCACGCCGCGCCCCACGGCTTCGACTAAGGACTTCTCGACGGCGCGGCCCACGGCGTCGTCGCCCAAGATGTAGTACAGCAAATGCACATGGCTACGAGCCGCGCGAATATCGCCGATCAAGCGCTCAATCGAGGCATCGTAATCGGGAAGCAGCTCCACTTGGTTGCCTTCGACGAGCGGGAATTCTCCCATCAGTTCGGCGAGCGACGCGGCCTCGCGAAAGCGGGGCGGAAAGTCGATCATCTCGGGCCGCGTCCCCCAGACCGGCGAAGGCTGCGCCTGGAGCAACCGTGAGACGCGGCTTTGCAATTGCAGGCGATGCCGCGGCATAAAGGCGCGGCCAAAGAGGGCATAGAGCAGCAGCCCCGGCAACGGCAACAGAAAGATGAGCAGCAGCCAAGAGCGCGCCGCGGCCGGACTGCGGCGCTGCGGCACGTAGACGAGCATCACGAGCCGGACGACCCATTCACTCGCGTAGAACAACTGGCTCCAGTGGAGTGAGATCCAGTCGATCATGAGCTCGGGCGATCGCGGGCGCCGACCATTGCGGCGCCGCGATCAGTCGCGTGAGTTAGACGCTGATCTTGGAGATCTTCACGACGGAGTGAATTTGGCGGTGGCCCGTCTTGCGCTTCGAGTTCTTACGACGACGGAACTTCTGCACCGTGAGCTTCGGACCTTGCACGACGTCGACGATTTCCGCCGTGACGCTCGCGCCGGCCAAGGTCGGCTGGCCGATCTTGATGCTGGCGCCGTCGCTCGTGGCGAGCACGCGATCGAAGGTCACCTTGTCGCCCCCTTGGGCATCGCGGAAGTCGATGGTGACTTCTTGACCTTCACGAACTTTGTATTGCTTGCCGCCGTCGACGATGATCGCGTACATGGTAAACCCAACTACTTCGCAGATTCTGATTTATGGAAACTCACAAAACTAACAAATTCGCCGCCCGGCGTCGAGGGCCATGAATCCCCAAGCGAGCCCCGGACGAACTACCGGAATGCCGACCGGCTAAGGTCGGCATTCCGGCGGATTTCGTTCAATTTGAGCCGACTATTCGAGCACAAACTTTACTTCGCGACCGTTCGCGTCGATGCACTGGACGGCCAAGTGCTCGGGCGCAACCCCTTCGCGACTAAAGACTTGCACCACAACCTGGGCTTCGTCTTCCAATTTTGCCAATTCGCGACGCTTACGGTTGTTGAGGTAGTGGGCTACCTCTTCCGCGACGGTGACGCTGATGCGGCTGACCCCTTCTTCCTGCGAGGCCAGCATCAAGGCGCGAATGACTTCGATCGCCATGCTTTCCGAGGTCTTCACGAAGCCGGTGCCGGCGCAGTTCGGGCAGTTATCAAACACGCTCCGCTTGATGCTCGGGCGGATGCGCTGCCTCGTCATTTCGATGAGGCCGAAGGGGCTCGTGCGGAGGATCTTGGTGCGGGCCCGATCACGTTGCACCGCGTCGCGCAGGGCTCGTTCGACTCCGCGTCGATGGCGTTCCTTACGCATATCGATGAAGTCGTTCACGATCACGCCGCCGAGGTCGCGCAAGCGAATCTGGCGGGCAATTTCTTTCGCCGCGTGCAGGTTCATTTGGTAGGCGGTTTCTTCGGCATTGTCGTCGGCGCGGAAATTTCCGCTATTCACGTCGATGGCCACCAGCGCTTCCGTCTGATCGATCACAATGCTGCCGCCGTGCTTGAGCGGAACCTTGCGTTGATGGATGCGCGTGATTTCGTCGTCGAGCTTGTACTTATGAAAGAGCGGTTCACGCCCTTCATAGAGGTGCAGCCGGCTGACGTACCGCGGCATCACGATCTGCAAGAATTCCTTAGCCCGTTCGAAGGCGGTCGGCTCGTCGATTTGAATCGCGTCGACTTCGGCGGTGAAGATGTCGCGAATCGTGCGGATGACGATGTCGGACTCTTCATAGATGCAGCAGGGACCTTGTTCCTTCTTGAGCCGGCGAACAATGACCTTCCAAAGTCGGAGCAAGTAGGCCAAGTCGCGCGAAATTTCTTTCTTCGTGCGGTCGACGCCTGCCGTGCGAACGATGAAACCAAGCCCCTTGGGAGGGTTTAGCTCCAACATGATGTCGCGGAGCGTGCGACGCGCTTGATCGTCTTCGATCTTACGCGAAACGCCGACGCGACCGAGCGCGGGCATGAGCACTACGTAGCGGCCCGGGATGCTGATATAGGTCGAGAGGGTCGGCCCCTTGGTGCCGATGCCTTCCTTGATGACCTGCACAAGCACTTCGTCGCCGCGACGCAGGATGTCTTGAATCGGCGGCTTGACGCGCGGGCGAGCGCCGGGGCGCGGGCCGCGGCGCTTGTGACGGGCAGGAGCGCCGCCGCCCCCTTCGGCTTCCAGCGGTTCATCGCCGCCGGCGTCTTCATCGTCGTCGGCCATGTCGAACCGGCGCAAATCCGGGTCGTCGATCGGCGCAGTCGGATCGAGCCCTCCTTGACGATAGTATTGCGGCTCGATGTCGCTAATGTGCAAGAAGCCGTTGCGTCCGACGCCGAAATCGACGAAGGCCGCTTGAATGCTCGGCTCCAGGTTGACGACTTTTCCTTTGTAAATATTGCCGACGTAGTTGTTTTGGCTCGAACGTTCGATGTAGAGCTCTTCCAGCAAACCGTCTTCAATGATCGCAATGCGGCATTCTTCCGATTGCGACACGTTGATCAGCATTTCTTGTTTCATCGTGCAGATTTTCCATTCCGGCTAGGATGCGAGTAAGCATCGCCAAGCGTGGCAGGCGGCAGCGAACCGCTCGAACGGCAGCGATCATCCGGATACCTCCACGCGGGTGCGCACCAGCAGCGAACCCGTCGTTTCGAGATCGGAAAGACCGAGCCATGCGAGCAATTCGCGCGGACGAACGGCGCCCGCTTCTCCGAGTTTCAGGCGCATCCGGAGCACCCCGTCGACGAGATCCAAACTCTGCACGGTCGCCGGCAGGCGCTCCGGGCAGGGTTTCTCGACGGTTGCAGCGACGACCGGGGGAGCCTCGGCGGCGGGCGCATCATTCTGAGATGCGGCGGTCGACGACTCGACGGTCGAGGGTGCGGCGGCGGATGTCGATTCCTGGGCGGGCGCGTCGCTCGCGACGGAAGCTTCCGTCGCCGCGGCGTCGCGCCAACTCTCCAGCCGGGCTCGGACCGCGCTCAGGCGGTCGTCGGGCACGCGGATGTCATACTCGGCGGCGCGCGGTTGCGAAAACCGTGTGCCGGCGGGCATTCGTTCTACGGAAACGATCGACAAACCTTCCGGGGCCTGGGCGCCGAGCGCCGAGGCCAGATCGACAGGTTCCAGATCGTGCTCCAACTCCATCTCGATGACTTCATCGAGACCGCAAACTCCGACCGCCAATGCCGAGGGGTAGTTGACCCGCGGACGCTGGTGAAAGCCTTCGGTATGCGCGGGCCGAACTTCGGCCCGGCGCAAGAGGCGTTCCCATGTGCGCAGCAGATCATGATGACCCAAGAAGCGGAGGTCGAGCTCTTTGCGAAAACGAATGCGTACTCTAGGACGAACCATGAACAGGTTCCGTCGGCAACGCCGCCGATGGCGATGCCGACCTATCAAAAGGGATAAGGGACAATAACAAACAGATTCACGGACAATTTCAGCAGGCTGCGCTCCGGGGGGGCCGACGATTGCCGGGCCCGGCGAAGCGTCAGCGGTAGTCGTTCATTTCCGGCAAAACCTTCTTCAATTCCTCCTTCAGGAAATTGCGAATGTTGCGGGCGTTTTCCATAACGAGCGCTCGGGCCGCCACGGCCCGACACTGCTCGATGGTGACGCTGCGAATAACACGTTTGATTTCATAAACCGCGCTGGGAGGCACGCTCAAGCTGCGCAGCCCCAGCCCCAACAACAACATGGTGTACGTCGTACTGCCGCTCATCTGGCCGCAGAGGCTGACGGGCGTTTGCTTCAAGGCCGCGGCGCGCACCGTCATGTCGATGAGCCGCAGCAATGCCGGATCGGACGAACTATAAAGATCGGCGACGTCTTTATTGCCCCGATCGACGGCCAGCGTGTATTGAATGAGGTCGTTCGTGCCGATCGAGAGGAAGTCGACTTCTTCGACGAACTGATCGAGCATGATCACGGCCGAAGGGACTTCGACCATCATGCCGAGCTTCACGTTGCGCGAAAATGGCAAGTTGCTTTCGAGCAAATCATCGATGACGTCGGCCACGATCATTTTCGCCTGGCGAAATTCGTGCAGCGCCGACACGAGCGGGAACATGATCTGCACGTCGCCGAGCGCGCCGGCCCGAAGTATGGCCCGGAGCTGCGTCTTGAAGAGCGAAATGTTTCGCAATGAAAGACGAATACTGCGAAGGCCGAGGGGGCTGGCATCTTCGGGCGTCGGGTTACGGGTCACGAGCTTATCGGCGCCGAGGTCGAGCGTGCGAATGACGACCGGACGGCCTTGCATGGCCTGCACCACTTCGGCGTAGGCGCGGTAGTGATCTTCTTCGTCCGGCACGCTGTCGCTGCCGAGGTAGAGAAACTCCGTGCGATACAGGCCGATGCCGTCGACGGCGCGTTCCAAGCAATGCGGCGCTTCGTTGGGAAACTCAATGTTGCCCATCAACTCGATGCGCACGCCGTCGATGGTTTGCGACGGCAGATCGCGCAACGCTTCGAGCCGAGCGTGCCGTGACTTGTCTTGCTCCGCTTCGAAGCGATAGCGGGCGATCGTCTCTTCGTCGGGCTGCAGTATGACGGTGCCGGTGTTGCCGTCGACGATCACCAGGTCGCCGCCGGAGACGTCGTTCAAAAACGGCCCGATGCCGACGACTGCCGGAATTTCCATCCCTTCGGCGACGATGGCCGTGTGACTGGCGGCCCCGCCGATCTCGGTGACGAAGCCCATCACGAAGCGTCGATCTAGGGCGGCCGTTTCGCTGGGGGTGAGGTTGTAGGCCAGAATCAGCACCGGCGAGGTGAGATTCGAAATCTCCTCACGCGGCTTGCCGAGCAGCACCTGCAGCAGCCGGCGTTCAATATCGACGATGTCGTTCGAGCGCTCGGCGAGGAAGCTGCTATCGAGCGATTGGAAGACCTTGGCGTAGCGCCGCAGTACGCGACTCACGGCATATTCGGGCGAGTAGTGCCGGGTGCGGATCGAATCGTCGAGCTCTTGCCGCAATTGCGGGTCGCTCAGCATTTGCACGTGCGCTTCGAAGATGGCCGCGTATTGCGACCCTAACTCGCGGCTGACGGTATCGCGATGCCGCTCGGCTTGGGCGCGTGTTTCGTCGAAGGCGCGGCCGAGGCGCTCGACCTCGCTATCGACCGCGTCGCGCGCTACGAACCGGCGAGGGATGCGAAACCCCTCGTTGTCGAGCACGAACGCTTCGCCGATGGCGACGCCCGGAGAAACCGCGATGCCCTGCAGCTTCTGCATCCCATTCCTTCGTGCTGCACGGCAGCCGAAAATTCGCCGAGCTTCGGGCGCTCGCGCACGGCCTCAGGAGGGGTGCGGCAAGCGGCGGAAGGTGCGAATCGTCGTGTTGGCCGGAGGTCGTTGCGACGCTTCGTTCGTCGACCGCCCGGCGCCGTGCTTTGGTTGTTCGTGGTGTCTCTTCGGGCAACCTCCGCGGCCGGCCCCGTCGGCCTGGCGCTCACGGTGATTGCCGGGTTATTCGTCGATGTCTTCGTAGGCTTCGAGATATGCGATGAGTGCGTTAACTGCGTTCTCAGCGTCGTCGCCGTCGGCTTCGATGGAGATCGTATCGCCGCACTTGGCGGCCAATGTGAGGAGCGAAAGCATGCTGCGTCCGTCGGAGCGCGCGGAGTCCTTCACCACTTCGATTCGGCATTTGTAACCGTGCGCCAGTTTCACAAACTGACTCCAAGGCCGCAGATGCAAACCGTTGGCCGGTCTCACCGTGTAGCTGCGCGTGACCACCGAAACTTCGCCCATTCCGTTACGTTCCGAACTGATTGTTATCGGCGTCGTCGAGCAATTGCAAAATCTGCTCCGGCGTCGTCGATTGCTTCAAAAACTTGCAGAACGAGTCGTCGCGTAACTGACGCGAGACGTTTTCCAGGGCGCGCAAGTGGTCGCTCGGTCGGTCGTGCGGAGAGATCAGCATGAAGAACAGGTAGACCTTCTCGCCGTCGAGGCTGTCGAAATCGACTCCCTCATGGCTCACCGCCACCGCGCCCACGAGCTTCTTCACGCTCGCATGCTTGGTATGCGGCACGGCCACGCCTCGGCCGATGCCGGTGCTGCCGAGTTCTTCGCGCTTCAAAATTGCCTTGACGATTCCTTCGTGCTCGGACGGATCCAGCTTTCCCGCGTCGAGCAATGACTGCACCATCTCACGGATGACGCCTTCTTTCGTGTCGGCCTTCAGCGCGGCCGTAACCGCCTGACGCTCCACGAAGTCGGAGAACTTCATTACCTCTGCTCCTCATACCCGTTGTATCGAATGCGACCGAAGCTCGTTCGGACCGCCGAAAATTCTACGCTGTTCGCTAAGTAGCCCGGTCGCCGACGTTATTCGTTGGTGTCCGGCAACACGTCCGCCGATTGTTGCCGAAGGCCGGGTCCGCGATGTTCTTGGATCTTCTCTTTGTATTTTCTTAACTGCTGTTCCAGCTTGTGGATCACGCCGTCGACCGCGGCCATAAACTCCGCATTGGAGTCTTTGGCCACGAAGTCATGCTTATGTTCGCTGTCGACCCGAAGTTCGACGTGCGTCAGGTCGGGGTTCTCCAAGTCAACCGTCAGTTCGACTTCCGTCAAACGCTCGAAGAGTCGGGTAAGCTTTTCCAGCTTGGCTTGAAGTTTGGCTTGGGTGGCTTCGCTTAGATGGCCATGACGCGAGGAAATCTTGATCTGCACCGAATGCTCTCTCTATGGTCGGGGGCGGTCGATTTCGGCCACATGCGGCCTGACATTTTGCAAGTCGCTCATTCTATCGGCGACCGCGCCGGCCCACAACTTACGTCGACGCCTGGCGACGTAAATCTTTTCCGCCACGAATGTTAAGAAATCACGCGACTTTCGATATCCGGTCGCAAACTGCGCTAAACCAACCACTACGGGTGGTTCGGCTCATTCACGGCGTCGGTAGCGATGCAACAAGCTTCTGCAGCTGCTTCCGATAGGAAAAATGCTCCACCTCCAGCAGGTGGCGCTCCGACGGCAGATAGCGCACGCCGCCGGTGACGTCGGCGGACGACTGCTTGCGGCGGCGCAAGGCGTCGGCGGCGGGATGCTGATGCTCGGCTGCCGCTAGAAAGCCCGCCACCGCCCGCGCTTGATAATCGACCAACCCAAACTGGCCGCTGTCGGGCTGGATCAAACCGATGACGAACAAGTCGTCGCGATCCGGATGAAACACGTTCAGCCAAAGCTGCGGCTTGCCGTCGTGCCAGTTGAGCAACGTGCGATCGAGAAACGGAAACGAAATCCGAAAACCGGTCGCATAGACGATCGTATCGACGGCCTCGCGCGTGCCGTCGGCGAAGCGCACCTCGTCGCCGCAAAGTTCTGCAACGTCCGGCTTCGGGCAGATCCGCCCGTGCGCGAGGTAATAGAACAACTGCGAATTAATGATCGGGTGCGATTCAAACAAGCGATGGTCGGGCTTCGGTAGCCCTCGGTACTTCGGATCGCCGAATGCGAGCCGCTCGATATAACTTCCGAGCAACCGGCGAACGCCCTTCGGTACGCGCCATTGCAAGAGCCGCTCGTTGAGGAGGTCGATCGGCAGCCCGCGCCAAAACTTCGGCAGGTAGTGGTATCCTCGGCGCGTGCTATGCCACGTTTGCGCGGCATGCTGCGCGGCCTCGGCGGCGATATCGCAACCGGAATTGCCCGCGCCGACCACGAGCACGCGTTTGTCTTTCAACACGTCGGGCGTTTTGTATTGCGACGAATGCAATATCTCGCCGGCGAACGAGCCCGGGTACTCCGGCAGACGCGGGTCCCAGTTGTGCCCGTTGGCGATGATGAGTCCGCGATATCGACGCTCGGCGCCATCGGCGAGCCGCACAATCCAGCCGGCGCCGTCGTGCGTGATGTTGGCGATCGTCTGCCGCAGTTCTATATGTTCGTACAGCCCGAAATGCCGAGCGTACGACTTCAAATACTCCCACACCTGCCGATGGTGCGGGTAGGCCGGGTATTCCTTCGGCATCGGAAAATCGATGTATTCCGTCAGCCGCTTCGAGCTGATGGTGTGCGTCGACGCATAGACGCTGCTGTGCGGCCGGCCGTAATACCAATTGCCGCCGACTTCGTCTTCGCGCTCCAAGCAATCGCAGGGAATGCCTGCGGCCACGAGCGCGCGCACGGCGGCAAGTCCGGAACTTCCCGCGCCGACGATGCAGAACTTATGTGAACGATCCTCAATGGCCATGCCGCCATCTTACACAGAGACGCGGGGAACTGGAGACAGGGAGATAGGGAGACCAGGAGACTGGGAGAGGGGGAGATTTGGAACCTCGTCTCCTTCTCTCCTCGTCTCCCTCTCTCTCCTTCTCCTAGTCTTCGTGCGGAGCACGCACTTCCCACTGCTCGCCGAAGAAGTCGGCTTCCGCGATCTTGCCCGGGCGAATCGCGTCGGGCTTTTGCCGCAGATCCACCACGGCCCAATCCGGCAGCATCGGAATCTGCCGTGCGTTGTTGAGATACGCGTATTCACGGAACGTGAACGAGCTGTTTGTCACCACGTAACGCTCGCCGTTCAACGGGTTCGGGAAAATCTGGATCGGCGCGTGATGCTCGGCCGTGAACTTGCGCTCGACGTCTCCCGAACCGACGACGAGCGATTCCCCTTGGTATCGCAGCGGCAGCTTGTCGGCGATGCGAGCCCAGACCGAGTTCGCCTGGTCGTCTCCCCACAGCACCAAGTTGGCCGAGGCGATATCGGCGTCCGTCACGTCTTTATCAAGCTTCACGCGGGCCGTGCCGCGAAAGTGGCGGCGCCAATGCTCGATGGCTCGTTCTAGCTCGGCCTTGCTCCATTGGTCGACGAGTTCGCTGCGGCACTTGCCGCTCGGGCGCACGAAGATAAACGAGTCCATGAAGGCATCGTCGATCGGGCCTTGCAGGCCGTGGCGCTTCGCGAGCCCTTCTTGCGGCGCGGGACCGAGCTTCCAACCGTCATCAGTCGAGTGCATTTGCACGCGAAAACTGCCGTCGGTTTGCGGCTGCGGTCCTTCGAGCTCTTCGCCGTTGATGTCGATCGTCACCGGCGTCAGTAGATCAAAAGCCGAAGGACCCGGCGGATAGTCGATCGTGAGCGCCGTCACGTTGTCGGTGGCCACTTCGATGAGATCCACATCGGCTTGGGCGACGCTCACCATCGCCTTCTCCCAATGCTCCCCGAGGCCGTCGATCTGTACGGCCGAGCAGCGATTGTATTTCAGCGTGTAGGTGGAGAAACGAACCTCGGCCGGATAGAGCACGCGACCATATTCTGCAATCTCCGAAACGCGCCGCTCGACTTCGTCGCGCGCCTTCGGTTCGTAGGCGTGCGCCGTTTTCGGGCCGATGATATGTGTCAGTACCAGGCCTTCGGCCGTGAGCGCTTCGGCCATGATGTCGGCCGCTTGCTTTTGACGATCGATTTCGCCGGAGTAGGCGACGGTCGGGCAGTGAAACAGATTCATGGCCCAATCGGTGCAGTCGTAGAGGTGCCAAAGTTTCCGTTCATACCACGTCGGGTCGAGCTTTTCGTTCTGAAACTTCAAGAGGAAGTCAGGCGTTTCGCTGAAGCCTGCCCCGGGGTTGGCAAACGACCACGCGGTCGGATGATGCACGGCGAGATGCCACGTCGATGCGCCTCCCATCGAGAAGCCGCGCACGTTGATCCGGTCCTGATCGATCTTGTAACGCTTCTTCACACTTTCAAGCGCTTCAAACACGTCGGTCTCGCCGGCGAATTTATTGGCGTTCGAGTACCGGCCGTACGGATGCAGCACGATCGTGTCTTCCGGCGAAAATGTGCCGACCGACTTCCGCCGACCTTGGATAAAGTTCACTTCGCTCAACGTTTCGCCCCGGCCGTGAAACCAGAAATCGAGCCGATAGCGATAGGGCCCCGGCCCATAGCTGGCCGGAACTACGAGACCGTACGGCTGCACGGAGCCGTCGATCTTCGAGACGTAGCCCCGTACGACGAGGCCGGTTTGCGTGGTCCACGGCGCGCGACCGGCGGCAAGGTCCGCGGCCCGCTGTTTGCCTTCGGCCAATAGTTCCAACGCCGCGCCGGTTTCTTTGAGGTCAAAGAATTCTTGGTACGTCAGCGCCGTGCGCACCGCTTCGCTGTAGATCCGAATGTCGGGCAGAAGCTCCTGCACGCGGGCATCTTTGCTTTTCGCGAGCGGCGCAATTGCGTCGTCGAGTTCCTTCAGCGCGGTTTCGAGTTGCGCCTTTTTTTCCACAGGCAACTCGATGCCGAGCTTGGGAATTCGCCGCACTTCGGCCGGATGATTATCGGCGGGTCCGTCGGCGGCGGCGGGAGCGGCAATCGCGACGAGTGCGAATAGGCAAAGAGCCGGGCGGGATAACATCCGCGCGGCGCGATTAGGCAAAGACGACGACATCGGCGAGAACTCCGTCACAGGCGGGATAAATCAAGGACCTGTGAAAGTAACTTGCCGAGCGTCGAATTGCCAGATAGTAGTCCGCCGCTGGAGCGGCGGACTACTATGCGGACACGTCGGACTTACGGCTCGACGCTCGCCCTGGGGAAGTTAATCGTCTACTCGGTTGCGACGTTTGCCGGCTCGACGGCAATATGCGGCGTGCGGCGTTGCACGCCGGCATCGATGCCGAGCGCTTGGGCCACCCATTCGTGGCGATCTTGGGGATCGAACCGATTTCGCGAAGCCATGATGCTTACGAGATGCCGCGAGGCATCCATGCCGTAGTTCGTCAGTTCGTTGTAACTAGGGCGCGGCAAGTAGGGATCCAAATCGGTGACGGCGTGGATGCAATCGCTGATGTACGTCGAGCGCGGGCCGGTGTCAGGATCGATGCACTTGTAAAGGACGCAGCCGCTTTCGAGTCGCGCCACTTGCCGGCGCACTTTCTCAAAGAGCGTCGGGCCGATGCACGGGTCGTAGTCGAACGGTCCCCACATCGCGATGCATTCCCCTTTGCAACGGCAGTCGCGAATCGTCGCCTCCAAGCTTAGGTTCACGCCGCACTCCGGCCGGAGCGCGAGAGGACGAATCGTGAGATTGCGCGGCATCCAAGAGATCGTCAGCGATTCGAGAACCGGCGGCGCGGCAGGATTCGCGTCGTCCGTAGTCGCCCGCGTGACCGTGGCCCAAGTATGCGTATAGCGGGCCCGCTTCGGAGACGATTCGCTCCCGAAAATAGTGACGAAGTAACGCTCGCCGGCCGCGGCGGTGGACGAATCGAACAAGCCGCCGCAAGACACGGCGAGTATGAACGCAATGAACGGAGAGCGCATGGGTGTCGATCCTGAACGGGCTGGATGCCGATGAGCGTCAGCATAGTGCGCGGAGCGGATGGATTCGAGTCCCCGGCACAAAGGGCACTGGAACAAAGTAATCCGTACGAGTGCTGCGTCATTGTGGGCGGGCGAGTATCTTAGGCGATAGTTCCGTATACGCCGTCCCGCCTCATTCGCGCGAATGCCTCCGATGCTGCTCATCAATCGCCTCGCACATGGTCTCATCTTGTCCGTGATCTTCGCCGCAACCGGCACGCTTGCCGCCGCCGACACGAACAACGTGCGGCAGGAGGATGTTGTTTATGCGGAAGTCGACGGCCACAAATTGCCGTTGCGGCTCTTCGTGCCTAGCGGCGTCAAGAATCCGCCGTTGGTCGTTTATATTCACGGCGGCTCTTGGCGCGCCGGGAGTTATAAAAGCTGTCCGTTGGCGTCGTTGACCGAGCAAGGGTTCGCCGTGGCGTCGATTGAGTATCGCTTCACCGACGTCGCGATCTTCCCGGCCCAAATTCACGACTGCAAAGGTGCCGTTCGTTGGCTGCGCGCCAACGCCGGGAAGTACGGCTACGACGCCTCACGCATCGGCGTCGCAGGTACGTCGGCAGGGGGACACTTGGCGGTGTTGCTCGGCACCTCGGCCGAAGTCGCCGACCTGGAAGGAACGGTCGGGGGGAACTTGGATCAATCGTCGCGCGTCGCCGCCGTGGTCGATTACTACGGCCCCACCGACTTCGTGCTGCGCGCCAAAACGCATCCGGAGCGCGCCAATGCGCAAGGCTCCAGCACGTTCGACCTGTTGGGAGGCCCGGCAATTGAAAAGACCGAGCAGGCGAAGCGCGCGAGCGGCGTCACGTACGTTTCCGCAGATGATCCGCCGCTGCTCATCGTTCATGGCGACCAGGACAAGACCGTGTATCTCGATCAGTCGGAGAGCATTCGCAAAGCGTACGAAGCGGCCCAGCTCGACGTGGACATGATTCTCGTGCCCGGCGGAGGGCACGGCGGCAAAGTGTTTTTTACCGGCGAGAATCTGAGTCGCGTGCAGGAGTTTTTGAGTAGGCACCTGCGCGGGAAGTAACCGCCCGCGCCGGTTGTCGCGGTGTCCCGCCGTCGCCGACGGCGGGCGAAATAGAGGAGCTTTGCCGTCACCAAACTCGACGACATAACGCTACAGCGTCACGCCGAGTTTTTCCGCCCGTTTGCGGATGGCGAATTGGAAGTAGATGAACGGGTAGTACGAGCTTTTGCCGCGAGCGTAGTCGAACGTTTCGTTGACCAGTTTCTGCGGTAGTTCGCCGGCCTCGATTTTGGCGATCACTTCGGCGATGAACGTGAAGTCGCTCGGACGGCGAGCCTTCAGGCCCGTCTCCAATTGCCTCTGATACGTGAGGCCCTTCGGAAGATCGCTACCGAGCGGCGGCGGCGGATCGACGGCGACCGCAGAACCGACCAGCGGCAACCGCCCGAAGGCGTGCAGGCCCGTGAGCCCAAGGAAGCCGAGTGCGCCGAGCAAAAGGGAACGACGTTGCATTGCTAAGTCCGCCGAAAAGGAGGGCCGAACGGCCGAACCGAAGGGGGCGGGACTGTACCGCGACGGGCGGGACGCGGCAAGGCGGACCCGGGTAAATGCTGAATGCGGAATGACTGAATGCTGAACAGGATAGGATTCAGCCCTCTTGTTCAGCATTCAGCATTCAGCAGTCAGCATTCGCCGACAGCATTCAGCATTCACCTTAGAGATGACAATGCGTCTTGCCGCGCTTCTCGAGGTACTGCTGGTGATAGTCTTCGGCGGGGTAGAACTTCGTGAACGGCTCGATTTGCGTGACGATCGGGCTCGACCACTTGCCGCTTTCGCCGAGCTTGCGCTTCGCCTCTTCGGCCGCGGCGCGTTGGGCGTCGTCGTGAACGAAAATGGCGGAGCGATATTGGGTGCCGAAGTCGGGACCTTGGCGGTTGCGCGTCGTCGGGTTGTGATTGGCGAAGAAGACCTCGACCAGTTGCTCGTACGAGACCTGCTCGGGATCGTACTCCAGATGCACGACCTCGGCGTGGTTAGTGTCGGTGCGGCAGACCTCTTCATAGCTTGGGTTGTCGGTCTTACCGCCGGTGAAACCGACCCAGGTGCTGAGGACGCCGGGGATGGCGCGGAACGTGGACTCGACGCCCCAAAAGCATCCGGCGGCGAACGTGGCTTGGGCGACTTTGCCGCTTTTGGAGTCGGCAATTTTGGCGGAGATCATGCGAGGAGACTCCTGGTTTGATTCCTTAGTAGGCGCGGGGAGCGCGCACGCGCTGTCGACGGCCGGGCGAGACCACTCCAGCGCGCCCCAAACGGCGGCGCTCATGGCAACCACACCCAACGCGGAGAGAACGGCGATTCGTAACATGGCGACAACTCCGGGTGCGCGGGCCGCTCGCCCGTTGACGGGAGATTGGATGCCGGACGAGGATCAAGGTTACAGGCGGCACGGCTACCGGAGATTGTAGTCCGGCGACGGTGAAACGTCAGCGGCAGGGGGGCGGCCAATTGGCACGCAAATGACTGCAAGTCGCCTGGTCGACGGCGAATTCCCCCTCACCCGCCGCTACGCGGCACCCTCGCCCGCCAGGGGAGAGGGAATGCCGAAACCACGCCGTACCCGTCACTAACCACTCGCCGCCCTTCGCTCGCCAGGCTCCTCTATACTTCGCCGCCCCATTCTTTGAGCCGGCGTTGCAGCGTGCGGACGGAGATTCCGAGGGCCTCGGCCGCCTTCGTGCGGTTGCCTTCGGTGCGCTTCAGCGTTTGCAAGATTACTGACTTCTCCAAACGCGAGAGTTGGAGATCGTCGGCGGAGGACGACTCCTCGGACGTCGGGCCGTTTTGCCGGTCATCCGCCAAGTTGGGCGGCAAGTCTTCCAACGTGAGCTCTTGCGTGCGCGAGAGCACGATCATGCTCTCCAAGGAATTCCGCAACTCGCGAATATTGCCGGGCCACTCGTAGCTGATGAGGAAGCCTTGCAGGTCGGCATCGAAAGTGGGGACCGGTTTACCGAGCGGCGGGGCGATGTGGGTCGCGAAGTGCTCCAGGAGCATGGGAATGTCTTCACGTCGTTCGCGCAACGGCGGCATTTCGATGGTGACGACGTTGAGCCGATAGTAAAGATCTTCGCGGAACTTGCCGCTGCGCACCATCTCGCGCACGTTGCGGCTCGTAGCGGCCACCAAGCGCACGTTGACCGCGCGATCGTCGTTGCCGCCGACGCGTTGAATGACGCGCGTTTCCAAGGCCCGCAAGAGCTTGGCTTGGAGCGAGAGCGGGAAGTCGCCGACTTCGTCGATGAAGAGCGTGCCGCCGTCGGCCATTTCAAAACGGCCGGGCCGATCGACGCCGGCGCCGGTGAACGCCCCTTTGACGTGCCCGAAGAGTTCGCTTTCGACCAGCGACTCCGGCACGGCGGCCATGTTGACCACGACGAGCGGCTTCTGCGCCCGGGAGCTATGGGCATGCACGGCTTCGGCGGCGAGTTCTTTGCCGGTACCCGATTCGCCGAGGAGCAGCACCGTGCTGTCGCTGGGGGCGACGCGACGAATTTGATCGCGCACGCGGCGGATGGATGCGCTGACGCCGACCATCCGCTCGACGTCGAGCCGGACGTCGACGCCGGCGACCGGTTGCAAGCCTGCCGCGGGGGCCGCATTCGCGGCGACCGGCGACTCGAGGCAACGCTTCACCATATCGAGCAGCTTGGTCGGATCGATCGGCTTGGTCATGAAATCGCAGGCGCCGAGCTTCATCGCCTCGACGGCCGATTCGACGTCGCCGTAGGCCGTGACGATGATGAACGGCGTTTCGGGACGGCGCGAGGTCCACGTGCGCAGCAGATCGATACCGCTGCGGACCCCCATTTTCAGATCGCTGATGACGAGCGAAACCGGTTGGTCGAAGAGCGTGAGCGCGTGTTCGGGATTGCGCGCGGTGAGCACCTGATAGTCCTCCAGCCGTAGCACGCGGGCCAGCGCTTCGCGTTCGGCCGGGCCGTCTTCCACGACGAGAATCAACGGCCGACGGTTCGCAGACTTCAAATCGGATTTCTCTTGGTTCGTCGGCATGGCAGTGGTCGCTTGACTCATGATCGATTCTCCTAAACAGACAGGGCACTGCGAGTTGCGGATTGCCCCTGTGCGCCCGAATCGCCGTCGGTCGGCGGCTCGGCAGGCGCTTGGGGCAGTAGAAAAACAAAGCGCGCGCCATGCGGCACGCGGTTCTCATAGCGAATGGAACCGCCCGCCGCTTCGACATAGCGCTTGACGAGCGTCAGCCCCAGGCCGGTGCCGATCTCCTTCGTCGAAAAGAACGGGTCGAAAACGTGCGCCTGCTGCGCGCGGGGCACGCCGGGGCCTTCGTCGGAGACGCTCATTTCGATATTCGTCCCCGCGCGTCGGCAGCCGACGACGATGGCGCCGTCGCTGCGCATCGCCTCCATGGAGTTTTTCAGAAGGTTCAACACGATTTGGCGAAATTGTCCCGTGTCGGCGCGAATCATGCACGGCGCGTTTTCGAAATCCATGTGCAGCGTGATCCGTTCGCGCTCCAACAGCGGATTGAGAAAACTCGCGACGGAACGCAACTCGGCCTGGCAATCCATCAACTGTACGCTGCCGACCGCGGGGCGCGCGTATTCGAGCATCGTTCGCAGCAGACCGTCGACGCGCTCCATCTCGCGAATCGTTTCGTCCATCACCGTGTCGGTGCGCTCGTCGCGCACGCCCTGCGCCGTGAGTTTCTTGATCACGTGCAGGTTCAGCCGTATCGCATTCATCGGATTGCGCACCTCGTGCGCGATGCCGCCGGCGAGAGTTCCCAAATCCGCCAGCCGCCGCACATGCTCCATCGCCACCACCCCCTGCAGGTTCGTCAACCGCCGGGCCACATGAAACAGCGACACTCCGGCCAGGATGCTCACCACGGAGATCACCAGAAATGCCGCGCTCCAGCGCAGCGTGGTCGCCTGCCGCTTCTCGGCGAGCTCGGTTTCAAACCACGCCAAACGAAACGCCGAATGGTACGCGCCGATCTCGCGCGTGCCGTGCGTAATGGGGATCGAAATGTCCAGTCCCCGCTCATCGCTCCCCGTCATCCGCGGGTCGGCGGTCTCGACGACGTCGTCACCCGCTTCCGGCACTCTGACGCCGGTCCAATTCTCGCCGACGGACGTACCGACCAAGTTTTGATGATAGTGCGCAACGATCCGACCGTGCTCATCGACGACCGCCGCATAGAGCCGCGAAGGATCGCTCGGGATATTGCGCGACCATTGCTCGTACAGAAACTTCCGCACCTCGGGGTGGGCGAGGTTCTCCGGCGCGTTTTCCTTATTCAATAACTCTTGCAACCGAATCACCGTCCGCACGCCGTGCGAACGAATGCGGTTGATCTCGGCACGGAGCAAACTGACGCGTGCTTCCTCGAAGTCGACGGAAGCGCCCCAAGCGGCAATTCCCAAAATGACGCAGAGCGCCAGGCCAAACGACAAATAGGCCGACACCATCCACGGATACTTCGTCCGCGACAATTCCGTCGCCGTCAGGTTGTCACGGAATAGCGTCATCGCAAAGCCCGACTGATTTGTGCCCGCCTCTCCCTGCTATTGTCCCCCGAGTCACCTCGCAAACAACCCGACTACCCCGAAAATTGCCGAAACTTCAGCGCGCAGGTGCCCGACAGTTTGTCGGAGGAACTTTCGGCTCTCCGCAATCCTTGCCGTCGCGGCGTGAATCATTGCGGCAGGTTTAAGAGGTCGCGACAATTCGTCGCGGCCGCCGCGCAGTTTGTCGCTGCTTCGTCGTCGACCGTCGCTCGCCGACGTCGGCCGTCGAACTTTCCGCGCCGTGCGCATGCGACAACCAATTCAAAGGCGCGCCGGCCCGTTGCGCTAACGCATGCGCTCCGGCCAAGAGTTCGATCCACGGCGCATCGATCGCACAAACCGATACGCGAATATCGCGCGACCGATCCAAGGCCGCCAGCTTCGTCGGCGCCAGCAGCTTCTCCAGCCGTGCTCGCAGGTCGAGCGCGGCCCCCACAAACAGTCGGGTCCCTTCGGCGTTGAGCACCAGATAAATGCCGGCGGCACTCGGCAAACTTTTCCACCAATTCTTACGGCTCGTCGGCGTCGGCGTCGTGAACTTCAGCTCGCGTCGTCGCCACGCCGCGCCGCGCTCTTGCAGCTGGTGCGCGTCCTTCCGCAGCTTCAGCGCCGTCCAACGGTACGCAAACGGCTTCCGTCCTCCGCCCACACGCGAAGCCTGCTTGTCGAACTCGGCCGTCAATTGCGGATCGCAAAACAAGTCGTCCAGGCTCACGTCGGGCCGGCTACCGAGCACGCGCGCCGCGGCCATCTCGGCCGCCGCCGCATGCGGTTCACATTCTTCCCAGGTCATTTCCGTCCGCGCCGTCGTCGGCACTTCCGCAAGCCGGCCGGCCTTCCGCAGCTTCAATAGCGCCGCATTACAATCGCGCGCCTCGCCGGCCACGCCGAGTCGGCGGCATTCCGCCTGAAACGCGGCCTGCAGCGCCGGATCGGTCACAATCCGATCGGCCGAGTACCCCTGGCACGACCGCCGAAACGCCTCAACCAGCAACTGCTTCCGCGCCTCCCCAGGCTCAACCGAAGTTACGGAAGCAGCGTCAACCGAGGCAACTTCGACAGAAGTCACATGAATCGACGCCTCAGGGCCGCTCGCAATCAGGGCTACCCCTTCGACCACCACGCGCTCGCCGGCCGTTTCACTCAACGCCGCATCCTCGACGTCGGCCACCACCTCGGCCACGGCCAAGATCTCGGCAGCTTCCGACTCTTCCGTCGCGGTCGCCGCGGCAAACTCCGCCATCGCCGGCTCCGTCATCGCATAGCGCGCCGCAGGCACCTCGGCAACTTTCGCCCCCTTGGTACGTCCCCGCTTGCCCGAGCCGTCCGGAGTCGCCGGCGCGCTGCGCGTCGGATCGGCGGCGCCCACCAGCGGCGCGCCCACTTCCGCCAGCGTCAACCGTTCCGAACCGCGCCCCGCATACTCGGGCGAGAGTTCGAAGCCGAGATAGTTGCGATTCAACTTCTTCGCGGTCACCAGCGTCGTCGCACTGCCGGAGAACGGGTCGAGCACCGTCTCCCCTTCGTTCGAGCAATAACGAATGATCCGGCCTAGCAATTGCTCCGGCATCTGGCAGCCGTGGAAGCCGGCCCGTTCTTTGAAGGTGCCCGCCACGCGCGGAAAGTACCAGGTATCTTCTTCCGGCGTGAAGCAATCGGCCATGTCCTGCGGGCGCAGAATCCACGTATCGTCCGGCAGCCGCCCCTTGGGGTTCGCGCGCGAGTCGTTGTACACGAGCTGCCGCGCCGACGGGATGCGGTTCTCCGGCGCGTCCCCCCGAAACGTAAACGTCGTCGGGTCCTTCACAAAGTAGAACAGGTGCGCATGCGAGCGCGTAAACTTATTCACGCAGTTCACGCCGAACGTGTAGTACCAAACGACCCAACTGCGCGAATGGAAGCCGATCTCTTGGCTCAGGACCTTGAGTTCCGCGGCATACTCGTCGCCGATCGCCAACCAAAACGTGCCGCTCGGCTTCAGGGCGCGATACACGGCCGAGATCCACTCGCGCGACCAATCGAGATAATGCTCCCGCTCGCGGCGATCGTCGTAGACGTCGTACTTGTAGCCGATGTTGAACGGCGGATCGGCGAACGCCAAGTCGACGCACCCCTCCGGCAAGCCGTTCATTCCGGCGACGCAATCCCCGTTGTGAATCCGATTCAAGAAGTCCGGCATCATGGCAAGCTTCGCAAGTGTTTCCATTGTGAAGCGGCACATTCTAACAAAAACAATCCGACAAGTTTTCCACCGGATTTGAGCGAGTTCGACGTCTATTGCGTCGGCGCTATTTCGCCTTTCGCCGCCTTATTTCGCCCCTGGTCGGCGACCGGGGGCGCCCGCCGTCGCCGACGGCGGGCGAAATAACGAAATAACAATCGTCTCATCGAATCTCGCACACCGCATCCCCATATTCTGCCGTTCGTTAGAATATCCGATGCACGCTCGCGTACTCGAAACCGCCCCTGCGAGTCGCGACATGATGCTGCGCAATCTCGCCCCGCGAGCTTCGACGCACCCGAAGAAGGAGCGTCGCGATAAGCTTTGAACGCGTGAAGGAATAGCGCACGGCGCTCGATCTCGCTTTTCTATTTAGCCCCCGGTCGGCGACCGGGGGCGCCCGCCGTCGCCGACGGCGGGCTAAATATCAAAAAGCGATCAAAGCATCGTCCGACGTTGCTCACCACTCGCCACTCGCCACTCATCACTCGCCACGTACTACGGCGGCGTCGGCTTCTCGCTCAACAGATACGCCAGCAAGTTCCGCAGCTCGTCCGGGGTCTTCACCAACCCTTGCGGCATCGGGGAAAGCGTCGTCACCGTACGTTCCTCGATCTGACGTTTCGGCACCGTCCGGCGACTGGCATCTTGCAGGACCAGCTCGACGTTGTCGGCCGACTCCGACACGACGAGGCCCGTGAGCGTCAGCCCGTCGTCGGTCGTGATCTGCTGAGCACGAAACGGTTCGGCCACTTGCCGGCTCGGCAAGAGCATCGACTCCACCAAGTGCGGCACGTTGAACCGCCTGCGCGCTTCAAACAAGCTCGGCGCCCCGGCCGACTTCTGGTCGGGCACAATCGCATGGCACTTCGCGCACCCAAGCGTGCCGAACAACCGCCGCCCCGCCGCCGCATCGCCGTGCGCCGCTTCCTGGGTCCAATCGAGCGCGAGGAATTCCTTCGCAATCGACTGCGCTCCGCCCGAGCTCGACGCCTCGCGCAGCCGGGCCGCAAGTTCGGCCGAGTCGAGCTTCTCCGGCAGCGTTAGTTCGATTTTGCCTGCCGCTTGTAACGACGCACCGAAGAATACGGTCCCGGCGTCCGCGCCTGGTCCGGTTTGTAGGCGAATCAAAAACTCGTTGCCGCCGGGTTGTAAATCGACAATCCACGCGTTGCGTGACGGTACACGATCGGTCACCGCCGCACCGTTGAGCCGGACGCTCGTCGCGCCGACGAAGTTGACGGTCAGCAATCCTTGCCGACGGGCATCACTCGCACCCCGAAATGTGACGTACCACGACTGCCGTTCGTCGCTCGAAGTGTCGCTTGTCGCAGATACCCAACCGAGCTCGGTAGCGAGAGCCTTATCCCAAGTCAAACTCCGCGTGCCCGCAGAATAGCTTGTCGTCAGATCGAGCGTCCCTTGCTCAGGCGCATGCGATTTTGACAGCGTCATGTCGTCGCCGTCGGGAAAGGGTCCGACGATCCAAGCTTCTTTCAACGATGTCTCCTGCGTATTGCTTAAGCGCCGCAACTGCACGTCGCGCCGCGCTAATTCAACGACCGGTTCGCTGCGCGGATCGTTCAAGAGCGACAGATAATACGCCGCCTGCAACCTCACGGCGTCCGACTTGTCGTCGAGCATGGTCACCAAGAGGCCGAAGAGCTTTTCCTCGTCCGCCGAATGCGGCAACGCCTTCCAACGCTGGGCGATCGTGAAACTGCCGATCCGCGCCACGTCGGCCAGATCGATCGCGTCGTCGCTTCCCCAGAACTTCTGTTTTCGCTTGAAGAACGAACTCTCGTTCGGGTAGAAGAGCGGCAACTCAGTCGGCGGAACATAATGAGTTGCCGGTCGGGTCAATCGCTCGCCGATCGCCACGACTGCGATTCGACGTTCTTCCTCCGAATAATACGAGTTCGCTTTCTCCTCAATCTTGGACGACTCCCAGTATTGACGTTTCATTTCATCCGTCGGCGGTTGGTCGTAAGTGCGGGGAAGTTCGGGATCGAACAGTATTCTTCTTTCGCCTGTAGGCTTCGGTACGACGGGATTCGGTTCGCTGGTCGTCACATAGTAGAGATCGCTCGCACAATACGGGGCGGCCATGTTGCCGGTCATGTAGAGGGCCGTCACGAAAACGCCGCCCCCGCCGGCAACAGCAATTCCTACCGGCCTACAGTTTTCTTCTCCAACAAGTACCGTCTCTTCTCGCGTGGAAGAGGTTCTGGAATCGTACGCCGTCACGGAATGGCGGTCCCAGCGACACATCAACAGTCGATTCTTCCACGCTGCCGGAGCGTAGCGCGACGGATAGCACAACAGGTCACACGGGACACCACGGCCGAGATCGCAAATCGGTTCGTTGAGATCGAGTCGATCGGGACTTTTCGACGCCATCCAGCCGCGCGGCCAGCCGAAATCGGTGCCGGTTCTCGCAACGTGTAGCAACTTCGCAGGGGCATACTGATCGGCTTTGCTCTCATGATCGTTGTCGTTGGTGAAGAGCTCTCCCTGCTCATTGAACGCCAAGCCAACCGGCCCGCGCAAGCCGGTGGCGATCACATCAATCGCACCCGTTTCCAAGTTCATCCGCAACACGGCCCCCTGGCCGCAATAGGGCGTCTCGCGCCAAGATGGATCGACTTTGGAGATGCGCGCTGCAGAGACTCCGGTCGCTGACGCTCCCGGCTCGCCTACTGACCCCTGACCCCTCACCCCTGACCCCTTGCTGTACAGCACCCAATGCCCCCAATGGTCTGGCCGGTTCCAATCGCCGTAGCCGAGCCAAGGGTCGCCGTGCGTGATGTACAAATCGCCGTCCGGTCCCCACGCCAAGCAATGGAAGCTCACGTGCAAGTCGAGCGGCAGGCCCCAGAGAATGCGCTCCGGCTTGAGGCCTTCACGCTGCACGCGCCCCTGCGGCACGCGATAGAGGGCATTGCAGGTGAGCACGAAGAGATCGTCGTTCTTAAACTCCAGGCCCATGATGATCGAGTCTTGCGGGAACCGCAGAATCTCGCGGCGCGCGGCGAACGTGCCGTCACCGTTCGAGACGAACACGAACACCCCTTCGCGTCCGCCGACGAACACATGCCCATCGCGATCGACCTTCACTCCCATGTAAACCTGGTCGGGCGAGCGATCGATGAGCGTGACCTTGAGACGCGGATCGACCGCTTTCAGATGCACGCCCGGCGGCGGAATTGGGGCCTTGGCGGCACCGCTGGCGGCCGGCGATGCGGGGCTGCGCTTCGCCGGGTTCTTACGATCGGAAAGGTCGGGCACTTCCGCTGTATCCGATTTTGCTGTATCGGATTTTACAGCGTCGGATTTCGCGAATTGCCACGAGCCGAGCAGCGCGTCGGTCGCGGCGTTCATTAAGCGGACCGATTCGATCTCGCCCTCGCAACGAAGGTTGCCTTCGACTAGTTGGCCGACGGCGAAGTCGCCAGGCTTCGGAGAGGCCTTCGCATCGTCGCCGGAGATCCGTTCTTCCGCCACCTGCTTGCCGTCGACGAACAGCTTCACGTTGCCCGTCTCGTAGCTCATCGCCAAGTCATGCGGCTTGCCGTCGCAGACGTCGACGCTCGATCGCACATGGTCAGGCTTGCGTCCCGGCAGATACGCCGTGAGCGCACCCGAGTTCGGCATGGTGAAGAGCTCCCAATGACGCGGCGACGATTTCGGTTCGCACGCCGTGAGAATGTTGTAGCCCGACTTGCCGCGGAGCTTGGCCCGTACTTCGACCCGCAGCGGTGGCGTGCGATATTCCTCGCGCCCGGCGATGACGTAGCCGACGCCCCGCGCCGTTGAGACGTTGACAAGGGTGGCTGGGGCAGAGCGCAGTGATGCCCCAGAAGTCTCCGGCGATTTCGCCGCCGGCACCGGCGTACGCGGCGTCGGCTTCGGGCCGGCCGGCTTGCCGTCGAGTTGCGGCACGAGCCACGCGAGGCCGTCGAGGTTGTCTTGCAGGCGCGCTTCGGCGTCGTCTTGCGTATGGCCGAGAATGCCGATCGGCCCGCGGTAGCCGCTGGCGCGGATGGTTTTCAGTACGCCGAGATCGAGCGAGCCTTGCCCGAGTTGCAGAATCTTCTGACCTTGTCGGTCTCCCTGCGGCACCATGCCGTTCAGATTGACGCAGAGCAAATGCGGCAGCGACTTCTGGAGGATCTCGGCGAGCCGCTCGACTTGATCGTGCCCATGGTGCAGGTTGTAGACCATGCCGACGTTCGGCAGCTGGAGTTCGGCGATGATCGCGAGTTGCGTTTCCGGTTCGCCGAACCAACCGCCGTGGTTGTAGAGCCCGACCTTCAGCCCTTGCGCGGCGGCCGCTTCGGCGATCGGCCGGATGCGGGCCGCCTCTTGCGCGATGCGCGCCTTCTGTTCCTCGGGCGTAGCGGGAATGGTGCCGCCGCCGGAGATCCAGAGCTCCGGGTGGATATTGTGCTTCTTGCAGAGGGCCAGGATGTGCAGCGCGTCGGCGTTGAGACTGCCGGGGAACCACCAGGCAGAAAGCTCGACGCCGTGCCGCCGGCAGGCCTCGATTTCGGCTTCGAACGTCGGCACGTGCTCGGCGCGAAAGTCGTAGGCGAAATGCTTGAAGCCGAGCTTCTCCAACATCGCCGCGCGCTCTTCCGGCCCGCGCTTCTTGGCGTCGAACGGCACGATGCACCAGGCGACGAGATTGTCGCGACGGAACAAGTCGTCGGTTGCGTCGGCCGCGACGGCTTTGTTGTTTGCAACGGCCGCGACTTGGCAGAGCAGGGCGGCGGCGAGGAACCAACGAACAAGGGGGCGGCGAGTGAGATGCGGGACGAACATTACGAGTTCCTCGCAACGGCTTGCGGATAGAGTTCGGCCAGAACGGCGGCGAGCCGCTTCTCAATATGCGCGGCCATCGCTTTGCGCGCGGTTGCCGGACGGCGTGCTTTCAGCGCGGCGAGAATCGTGCGATGTTCGGCAATCGCGGCTTGCAGGTTGTCGTCGTTGCCGGTGAGTCTGCAGAAGCAGCGCACCAAGCGACGATAACGGGCAATGTCGTCGCGCAAGCGGCCGTTGCCCGAGGCTTCCGCGACGGCGTCGTGGAATTGCAGATCGAACTCGATGGCGAGCTCGGCCCAATTGCTCGGCTTGCGTTTGGCGGAGAGAACGTCGAGCCGCTTTTCCAGCGCTTCGCACACGGCCGGCGCGATGCGCGACGCGGCGCGTTCGGCGGCGGCCGCTTCGAGCTGGGCCCGCATCTCGTAGATTTCGACGACGTCGCTCCGCCCGAGCTTCACGACCCTCGGCTGCCGATGCGGCTCTTGCAGCACGAGGCCGTCGTGCGTGAGCCGTTGCAAGGCTTCGGTGATGGGCGTGCGGCTGACGCGATATCGCTCGGCCAGCGCGACGGCGCTGAGCTCCTCGCCCGGGGGAAGTTCGCCGCGCAGGATCGCCTGCTGGAGGACGTCGTAAGCGGCGTCGGCCAAGGAAACGCGTTTGAGCGTCGCGTCGGCCGGAGTTGCGGTGACCATGAAACTCTCACAGATTCGAACGTGGTAGAATTTGCCGCGCTCCGCAGTTGACGGCGCGGCGATAGGAGCCTCTAATAGACAAGCTCCATACTGCATGCAGGATGCAGCATACGGTTGGAGCGGCACAAAAACAAGCTTTTGACATGACCTCGATCTTGAAATCGCTGGACTTCGTGCTCGACGGCCGGTCGCTCGCCTACCGACGGTCGCTCAGCGCGTCGCAGGCTGACGCGTATCAGGATGCGCCGACGCCTCAATTGGCGTTCTTCCACGGCGTGCTGCGTAACGCCGACGTCTTCGCGCCGCTGGCTTCGCAACTCGGCGCGCGGTACGACCTCTGGCTGCTCGAGCATCGGGGCCACGGCGCGAGCACCCCGGCGGATCGGTACCTTGTCGTCGACTTCGTGGCCGACGCCGTGGCCTGGCTGCGCGAATGCGTGCGCCGGCCGGTCGTACTCTACGGCCATTCGCTAGGCGCGATGGTCGCAGCCGGCGCGGCTGCCGCATGCCCCGACTTGGTGCGCGGCTGCATCTTGGAAGACCCGCCGTTCCGCACGCTCGGTCCGCATATCGGCGGCACCAATTTTTTGAGCTACTTTTCGCAGATCGCCGACCTGCTCGAAGTCCCGCGCAGCACCGATGACTTGGCGCGCGCGCTGGCGGAGATTCGCATTACCGACCCTCAGAGCGGTTCGACCGTGCGCTTCGGCGATACGCGCGATCCCGTCTCGTTGCGGTTCCAAGCGGCTTCGCTGAATCAACTGGATCAGCGTATCCTGACGCCGCTCGTCGGCGGGCAATGGATGCAGGGCTACGACGAACCGGCCATCTTCGCCCGCATTCGTTGTCCGGTGTTGCTGCTGCAAGCCGATACGGCGGTGGGAGGCATGTTGGTCGACGACGATGTCGCGGAGTTTCGCCGCCGCGTGCCGGAAACCATGCACATCCGCCTGCCCGGAGTCGGCCATATGATGCACTGGCAGCGAACTCAAGACATTGCCAACCTGACGTTCGCGTTCGTCGAATCGCTCCGCTGCTCGACATAGCTCGCCGCCCCGTAATCGCCCGTCGCCTTCGAGACGAATCCCATGCAAACCGCCGCCGGAATCACCGTCATTCGCAACGGCCAACTGTTCGACGGCACCGGCGCTCCGCCGATTCCGAAAGCCGCGCTGGTGATGGAAGAGGGCCGCATCCGTTATGCGGGCCCCGCCGCAGCCGCACCGGATGTGCCGCCGGGCACGCCGACGATCGACGCCCGCGGCGGCACGATCATGCCGGGCCTCGTCGAAGCGCACTTCCACCCGACTTACTTTAACGTCGCGGCGCTGGAAGATCTCGATATCAAGTATCCGGTCGAGTACGTAACGCTCTTGGCGGCTGCGAATGCGCGGCTTGCTTTGGAGTGCGGCTACACGGCGGCTCGCAGCGGCGGGAGCTTGTTCAATATCGATGTGTGGCTCAAGAAGGGGATCGAAAGCGGGATCACTCTCGGCCCGCGGCTTGCCACGAGCGGCCGCGAGATCTGCGGAGCGGCGGGCCTCATGGATTGGAATCCCGACTATCGCAAGATCGGCATGGAAGGGTTGGTGCTGCTGGTCAACGGCCCCGACGAAGCTCGCGCCGCCGTACGCAAGCTTGTGAAAGACGGTGTCGAGTGGATCAAGACGTACCCGACCGGCGACGCCGCCGCGCCCGACGCCAACGACCACCACACGCTCTGCATGACGTTCGAAGAGATGCACGCCGTCGTGCAAACGGCTCATAATCATGGACTGAAAGTCACAGGACATTGCCGCGCGACCGAAGGCATCAAGAACGCACTGCGTGCGGGTTATGACGCGGTCGAACACGGCACGTTCATCGACGACGAAGGGCTCGAGATGTTGCTGGCCCGCGATGTGCCGTGCGTCCCCGCGCTCTACTTCGAACTGATGAGCATCGAGCGCGGGCCGGAGTTCGGCATGAGCAAACGCGTGATTGAAGGACATCGCGAGACATTGGAAGGGGGCGCCGAAAGCGCGCGGCGCATCTTTCGCGCCGGCGGCCGCTTGGGCATGGGAGGCGATTACGGATTTGCCTGGAATCCGCACGGCGACTATGCAAAGGAGTTGAGCTTCTTCGTCGAGTACGTCGGCCTCACGCCGCTCGAAGTGTTAATGTGTGCTACGAAAACGGGGGCCGAGATCATGGGCCGCGGCGTGGAGTTTGGGACGCTCGAAGCCGGTAAGCTCGCCGACGTGCTCGTGGTCGACGGCGACCCGGTCCGCGACATTCGCAAACTTCAAGACCGTGCGAACTTCATCGCCGTGATGCAGGGAGGAATTGTCAAAGCCGGGCAACTCGCATAACCCGCCGCGCTATAGCAAGGCGAATTCAGACGTCACGCTTCCACCTTGCAGTCGCGGGGCCCTTGACTAGTGCAGTATGATACAGGTGCATGAACGAAATCGATGTTTAGCCAAGGAAAGGGGGTGATCAATTGAGTAGTACGATTGCTTGCTTGTCGAACCCGAGGTTGGTCGTAGTCGCTCCGATTGATCGCCAGGAGCGCGAAGCCGCGTAAAGCGCAGCAGGTCGCTCGGCGACAAACGTAGAAGCGATTTCGATGCCCACCGCGGCTCGACTTCGCAATCCGATAGTAGAAGGCCCTCCGGTGCGTTGCCGGAGGGCCTTCTTTTTTTGCTTAAGGTGCGTAAGGGAAACGCGTTGAGAATGCCGTCGGGCGAGCGCTTGACAGAGCCGAAAAGATCGCTAAACTAATCGCTACTGAGACTCAATATCATCAAGAGACGGGCGAATTGCCGGGCTTTTAGCCGGACGCAACGTCTTGAGGACCACAGGTCGCTTCATTTCGAAGCGCCTTGGAAATCAAGAATCTCCATCGGGAGCCCGCTCTGATGAACTCGATCCATCCATCGCTCGCCGAACCGTCGCCTGCCGCGCCGGGCCTGGCGCCACCCGCCTTGCCGATCGCAGCGATGCTCGAAACGGCTCGCCTCGAAGCGACCGCCGATTTGAGCACTTCCGCCGCCGACTGTCCGGCCGCTTCGACCCCGGAAGACCTCGCGCCGCCGACCGCCGTTCGCATGCTGCTGTCGAAGGAAATCTTTGGTGCGTCGCGTGAGGTCTGTATCGCGCACCGCGGCGCTCTCTATCGGTTGCGCATCACGATGCAAAACCGTCTGATCCTACAGAAGTAGCTTCCGGCTTTTCATTCCGCGACCCGCTTAGTTATCGAAGGAGTCGACCGTGTCTCATTCCGTTGCCGACGGCCTACTTTGTGATATTGCCCAAGCGTACGAGGCGAGCGAGTGGGATGCATGCAACTGCGCGTTGCGACTCGCGCTGTTGCGATTTCCCGACGACGGACGATTCATCCAATGGCAGGGGCTCGTCTGGCACGCGCAAGGAGCTTTCGCGGCCGCCTGCCGTGCCTTGGAAACCGCCGCGCTGCTCATACCGCTTTCGATCGGCGCTCAAATCGCCTGGGCCGATGCTCACCTCGCGGCCGGACGGCGCGACGACGCTCGAACCATTCTCCGATTCTTAGCCGCACGCATCGACGACGTTGCGCTGCCGCACTTGCCCAGACTGGCTTCGGGCCTCGGACGGGCCGGCGAGTATGCCCTCGCGCTCGATGTTTGTCGTGAAGCGTCGTTGCGCGAGCCGGAAGACGACGAAGCTTGCTTCGGCATGGCCTTCTTCATGAACAGGCTCGGGTATCCGGCCGAGTGCGTACTGCCGCTTTTGCGTCGCGCGCTCGCGCTTGAGCCGGAGCGACCAGTTTATCGCCTCAGCGTCGGCGTCGCCTGTACGCGATTGGGCCTTTGCGACGAGGCCTACGAGTTACTTTGCAGCGTCGATCCGCAACAAGTTACTTGTATGAGTTGTCTACGAGTCATGACGCGACTGTTCGAGCAATTTGACGACGCTCGACGACGCGACGCGGCGCTCATTCGGGCCTTGCAGCTTCCTCGCCGTCGCACGCGCACTACCTCCGCGTCCTCGACCGCGTCGTCGCGACCCGATTCCGCACCGGGAACTCGCTAACCATGCACGTCGCACGACTCATCCTCCTGCATTTCGGCATCGCTGCGGCGATGGCTGCCGGATTCACGCTCTGGCCCGTCGCGTGCTCGGCCGCGGCCCGCTTCAAGTCGGTTATACGACGCGCTCCAAATCAGGCGCGAATGGCCGCACGTCGCAGCGAGCAATTGCGGTTACTCGCGGCGCTGCACGATCGCCGTTTGACCAACTCCCCTCACTAATTACCCCCCCCCGCGGCAGCGCGACATTCGAGCCGGCCGCGGCGTAATTTTTAGACAAGGACGCATCATGGGACACTACACCGGCCCGAAGGTCCGCATCAATCGACGTCTCGGCACAATGATCTTCGAAAGCAACGGCGCTCGCAAAGCCTTCGATCGACGGAGCGATAGCATGCCGGGCATGCATCAACGCCGCGGTAAACTCTCCGACTACGGCAAAGGGATGCTCGAGAAGCAGAAGATCAAGTACTTCTACGGCCTCAGCGAGCGCCAACTTCGCCGACTTTATCACGAAGCAATGCGGCTTCCGGGCAACATCGGCGAGAACCTGCTGATCATGTGCGAACTACGCATGGACAACATCGTTCGTCGCGGCGGCCTCACCGCCACGCGCCCCCAAGCGCGGCAGGGCATCGGGCACGGCCACTTCCTCGTCAACTGGATGAAGTGCGATATCGCTTCGCGTCTAATGAAGCCGGGCGACATGATCCACGTGAAAGCGCGCGGCCCGTTGCAGCAGCTTTACGGCTCGAATGCCGGCATGGCCGAGAACGAGGTACCCGCGTTCTTGCGCGTTGATTTGGCGCGGCTTACGATTCACGTCGAACGTGTCCCGCTACCCGATGAAATCAGCTTGCCGGTCAGCGTCGGTGCGGTGATCGAGTTGCTTTCGCGCTAACTGACCGCAGGTTACGATCGCAGAGTCTCGTCACGAATTGCTCGACTTGCCGAACGTACAACCGATCTCAAAACATCCCGCAGTCAGCCGTCGGCAACGCTTTACAACGACAGTGCGAAAGCCCACGCGCGGAAATTCCAGTTCCACGCTTTCACCGGGAAACAGCTGCCGGTCGCAGAAGAACGCCACTCCTCCGCGCGAAAAGTCCGACAAATACGCCGCCGCGCACTGGCCGTGGCGAGGAAAGAGCGGCGGCAGCCCGAGCAACTTCGCGCGTGCCGGAACGCGATAATAGCGCCGCGCGAAACGCCTGCGTTCGGATTCCTTGCTCGGCACATCGCCGTGCTTCAAGAAGAAATCCTCGGGCAATTGCGCACGTACGCCGTCGGCGATCGGTTGTTCGACCGCTACACGGGCAAGGGAGTCGTCCGAGCGACGAGTTCCGTCCAACATTCCACATACTCCGCGGAAAAGTGAATGCCCGCCCCTCGACGAATGGTCGCTAGTGCGTCCTCAATGCAAACCGCCTGTCGATAACTACGTCGAGCCGTGAACGCGTCAAACACGTCGACCACGGCGCACAACTGCGCCATCTCGCAGATTTCGTCACCCACAAGGCCCACGGGGTAACCGCTGCCGTCGAGTCGTTCATGGTGCTGATAAACCGTCAAAAGTTGATCGCGCGTGAGGTTCGGCAATCCGGCTAATTCTTCGAATCCTAATCGCGGGTGTTGGTTGATCTCTCGGCGCTCATCGTCCGTCAGCGGACCGGGCTTCTGAAGAATATCCGTACGGATCAGCCGCTTACCGATATCGTGCAGCAAACCGGCCTGCCCAATTCGCAGGAGCTGTTCGTCGTCATTGATCCCGGCGCTGCGAGCCAGAAAGATCGAGTAAACGCAGACGTTGGAAATATGCGCGAACGTATCGCGATCGTGAGCGGCCAGCGATGCTAGGGCAGACACCATTTCATCGCGGCTACGACAAACGTCGACTACTTGCTGGCTAAAATCCGCCGCATGCTTTACGAGAGCAATGGGGAGTTTCTCGCACCAAGCCCTCGCAAAATCTTCTTTCACCGCCTCGCGCGCGCACTCGAGTCGAACACTCGGGGCCAGCTGCTCGCTTGAGGCGGATAAACTTCGCAATTGTGCCCGAAGCGTCCGGGCTTGAGCGCGAGGCACGAGTAGTGAGAAGATGCCCCGAGCACAAAGCTTGTCGAGGTCGGTCGCTTTCGGCGAGTTGCCGGCCGAAGCATAGAGACATGTCGCTCGCCCTTTCGACTCCGGCAAGTATAGATCGACGTCGATGTTCACCGGGGGATAGAGCGCCAAGATGCGAACCGGCGTCAGATCGAGCTCCGTATCGTCACTGTGCTGGTTCGATAACATGGACACGGATTCCGACAAAAACGAAGTGTTGGCCGGCAGCTCTTGGTGGAATCGCAACCGATACTCCAACCTTACCTCACGCGCGTATCGTCGGCGTCGGAGATGGAAGGCTGCCTCGGCAAACCACGGACGCCCGGTCGCGGGGAGTGGATTTAGCGGATCAATGTTGACATAAATCAACATTCGCATCGATGCCGTACGTCGGCGCTACTTTCGCCGTACATAAGGAACGTCGGCCGCCCGGGTATCCGTCCGGCGATTTCACGAACACTTTGAACGGCCGCCGTCGCTTGACCGAGGCGACCTGTTCTTAGTCGGATTTGGTGAATTTCGCTACACGGCGTTGAAAAGCCCGGCCGAGCGGCGCGGGGACTGTTGTACGGGTGCCCTGCGCGGCGGCCGTGAACGGCTTGCGACGCATGGCCGCGTGCAGTTCCCACATGCCCGCGAGCGTGGCGAACGCATTGAGCGTCGGTAAGCCGAGCGTGAGCGTCAAGTCGCCGAGCGTGCGACCGGTGAAGCCTTTGGAAGTGAGCGTACCGGTAATCAGCAGGAAGGCGACGAGTCCGATGCGAAAGCGCGTCGGACGCTCGACACAATGCCGGGCGATCAATAACGTCGGCAACCAAAGGGCGACGTAGTGCGCCTTGCCGCTCATCGGGCTCAGCAACAACATGAGCGTGAGGAGCGCGCCGAACTCGACGCCCCAAAGAGGGTGAACTAGCGGGCCGGAGGATTGGGGGTAAGCGAATCTTCTATCAAGTAAGGGAGCAGGGGCCGCGAATGGGCGTCGAGCGATTCCCAAGGTGATCAGGACCAGGAGTACGTCGGCGCTATAGGTGAGCAACTTAATCCAGCTCTTGTCCGCGGGATCGAACTGCACAAACGTGAGATCTGCCAAGAGACCGTATTGACGCATGCCGAGCAACCGATTGAAGAAGCCGGCCAGCGACTGGTTGAGTTGGATCGACGTGTGCCAATGGCCCGGCGCGCTGTCTTGGAGCCCGACGAGAAACTGCCGCCACCAATCGACGACGTAGAGCCCTCCTTCCGCTTTCGGAAAGCAAAGGTCGGGCAGCAGATTGAAAACCACGGTTGCCGCCGGAACAACTAGTGCGGCACGAAACCGTCCGCGCCAGATCAGATAGGGCACAAACAATAACGGCGTACATTTCATCGAGGCCGCGAGCCCGATGAGTACTCCGGCGCGCAAGTCGCGGCCTTGGGCAATCGCCCAACAGCCCGCGAGCAGCAGAGCGGTAATTACCGTATCGAATTGCTGGTGCTCGAGTGACGACACGACCCAGCGCAACGAGAGCAGCAGCCCGAGCCAATAGACGGCGACCCAAGGGGACTCGAGCTTCGTTAGCTGCGGTCCGTTCATCAATCGCCAACAACAGACGAACGACGTAATGACGGCGGCAATATTGACGAGCGACCAAAGGAAAAGCGATACCGGCAGCGGCAACAGCGCGAGTGGTACGGCAAGCCACGCCATGCAAGGCGGATAGGCATAGTATGCGCCGGGGCCGTGGATCGTTTCGTTCGCCGCCATATGCCGGGCTGCAACGACGAAACAATTGTTCCATTCACTATGTTCACCGCGGGAGACGAACAGAATTGGCAACAGTACCGTCACCAATACCACGCCGGCCGGCGCTACGCGACTAGTGCATAGCTCGCGCATTAGCGTTACGAAGTACGCTGTCGTCGGACGTACCTGCGACGACGTTGAGGTGGAGTGTCGATCCATCGTAGGCCGGAGGAATTCCATTTCCGCGGAACGCTGCCGGCGGAAGAGTAGGTGCCGGCGGGGAGCGAGGTCAATACCGGGCAGTTCGAAGCGGCCCGGCTGCGGCTATTTCAGCAGGGAATTGAGCATGGCAAAGCTTCCCGGATCGGCGTATTCACAGCCGATGAGGTAGTGCTCCCCCTGCTGCATCTGCCAGCGGACGACGACCTCGACCAGCGGAATTTCCGCGAGCCGCCCGAACCGCATCGCCAACTTCTCGCCGAGCTTGGCCGGCGCGGTGGTCGACACGCACATTCCGCCGGACGCAAAATTGCGAAGTACGCCGAGGTCTTCCTTCGTGCGAAACATGGTCTTACGGCAAACGCCCACTTCGTGAACGACCGGACGACGATCGTCTTCGCGACGTTCGAGCCGGCCCCCTTCGGTGACGTGCTTGAGGATCGACTCCGGAACGTTCGGCGAGAGTTCACAACCGACAAACCAAGAACCGTTTTCCCCCTTCGTCGTCCAACAAACGCGAGTGGCCAAATAGAAGCTGAGGCCTAGTTCGTCGACGGCCAGCTTCATGCGAATCGCGCGATTTCGCGGGAGGTCTTCCGACACCGAGAGCTTGGCTCCCTTCGACGACAAATTCACCAGCCGCGCGGCGAGCAGCGAAGCTTCGCTATGGAGATCAACCGGCTCGATCTCGAGCGTCGCTTGGCGATCGCCCAAGATTTCAAAGCGCATCGCTTCACGCGACTTGACTGCTTCTACTTGCGACATGACTTGTACCCGCAACTTCTTTTGAGGCGCGCATTCACAAACACCGGCAATGTGCCGCGTTCCCGTCCTCGTCATAGAAAATGATAGGTTGCGACTAATCGATTCGTCGCGCACGTCGGCTTTCCGATCGGACTTGGTGTGCCCTAGGACGTTTGGAGCGGATAAACCGGCTCGCGCCCCGCCACAGCGGTGTGCGGTTAGGCGTCAGCGGCGTGGTGCAAAAAATTTGACAGCCTGCGGGTGCCGTCGGATGATCAACGTCGTCTTATGGAACTGCGCCCCCCTCGAAACACGCTGTCGCGCCGCCGCTGGTTGCAAACCGGCGCCGCAGGTATCGGCGCGCTCGGTTTGGCCGACTTGCTCCGTCTACAAGCATTCGCGGCCGGGAGCGCCGCGAAGCCTGCGGCCGACGCCTGCATCGTGCTCTTCCTCAACGGCGGGCCCAGCCATCTGGATATGTGGGACCTCAAGCCCGACGCGCCCGCCGGCGTGCGCGGCGAATTCCAGTCGATTGCTACGAGCGTACCTGGCTACCATGTGGGCGAGCACCTGCCGAAGGTTGCAAAGCAGATGCACCGCTTCACCGTGGTGCGGTCAATGCACCATCGCGTGAACAACGCTCACGCGTTGGCCGTGTATACGGCCCTCACCGGCCACGATCGCGGCGATGCGAACATGATCGTCGGCCAAGCGGCGACCGATTACCCGACCCCCGGCGCCGCGCTGGCCCGGCTCCGTCCGCCGGCGGCCAATGTCGTACCGTCGGTCGTGTTGCCCTATCTCACAAAGGAAGGCGCCAACGGCCCGCCGCAGCCCGGATTCTTCGGCGGTTTCCTCGGCCGCGGCTACGATCCGCTCTTTGTGTTGAAAGACCCGAACGCCGCCGATTTCGGCGTCCCCGAGCTCGCGCTCCCCGGCGAAATGTCGACCGAGCGGCTCGCCGCGCGGCGCTCGCTGCTCGCAGGCTTCGGCAGGCACGACGCCGCCGCACTCGGCGACTCCGGCCGCACCTACGACCAATACCAGCAGCGGGCCTTCGACTTACTCTCGTCGTCCGCAGCCCAGCAGGCACTCGAGCTCGGCCGCGAGCCCGACGCCGCACGCGAGCGCTACGGCCGCAATATCTACGGCCAGAGCGTGCTGCTCGCCCGGCGTCTCGTCGAGGCAGGCACCCGGTTCGTCACCATCTCGTGGGCCCCCGATGCCAACGCTACTTGGGACACACACGGCGGCAACTTCGCCAAGCTCAAAGGTACCCTACTTCCGCAATTCGACGCGGCCTGTTCCAGCCTCGTCGACGACTTAGTCGATCGCGGCCTCTGGGATCGCACCATCGTCGCCGTATTCGGCGACTTCGGCCGGACGCCGACCGTGAACAAGAACGCCGGTCGCGATCATTGGAACTACTGCTACTCGCTCATGCTCGGCGGGGGAGGCTTTCGCGGCGGCCATCAGTTCGGGGCGAGCGACAAGACCGGCGCCTTCCCGGCTCGCGATCCGCTCGTGCCGGGCGACATCCTGGCGACGATCTACGGCCAACTCGGCATCGACCCGACCCAAATGGTCCACGACCAGCTCGGGCGGCCCCATCGCCTCGTCGCGGCCGGCAATCCGGTTGCGGATCTTCTGCTCTAGAAGTGCCGTATTTCCGGCCTTTCCAAGCGCATCCTGATATGCGTCAGCCTGCGACTTTCCACATGGCAGAAAAGAAGATGTTGACATCCATAATTGCCGATCCTATCCTTGCCTTGAAATCGGATACGATTGTCCATAATCAACCAGCTGCCGCATTCACTTTCTCCCCTCGGAGCTCCGGCCATGATCTCCATCAACGAAGAACGTCTCGAATCCGACCTCGGGTACCGCTTCCAGTATCTCGCCGCATTCATGGGCTTCGGCGCCGACGACATCGCGACGATCCACGCCGCGGCTCCGGCCATTGCTCCGCTGGTCCCCACGCTCGTAAACGCCGTCTACGACAAGCTCCATCAATACGACGCCACCTGGCGACACTTTCTGCCGCGGCAGTCAGGCTACGACGGGGCCGTGCCGCACACGCTCGCCGAAGTCACGCCCGACCATGAAATGATTCAGTACCGCAAGCAGCATCTCGGCCGGTACCTCGCGGCGCTCGTCACCCGTCCCTACGACGGCAAGATGGTCGGCTATCTCGACATGGTCGGCAAGATGCACACGCCCAAGGCCGGCTCCGCCGAGCTCAACGTGCCGCTCGTGCAAATGAACGCGCTGCTCGGCTTCGTCGCCGACGCCCTCACGAGCACCATTCTCAGCCTGGGTCTCGAGCGCGAGCACGAAGTGCGCACGCTGCGCGCCTTCAACAAATTGCTCTGGTTGCAAAACGATTTAATCAATCGCCACTACCAGGATGCGGCCGTTGCGGCGACGGCGGCCTAAGCAAACGCGGGCCGGCTACGCACGGTCGACGGCCGACTAACGCGCGTTGATCCCGTCGTTCGGCATGATGACGGGCAACGCCGTGTTGGGTAACACTGTGGCGGGCAACGCAGTCCCGGGCAACACAGCGTCGGGCAACGCGTCGTCCACCCGTGCAGCCGGAATCGGCGCCGCCGTAATTTGTCCGACCTCGGCGTCGAGCACGCGCGCCTGCTGTTGGATACAGCGGACCATCTGCGATTGAAATGCTTCGAGAATCTGCGCCACGAGCACGCCGTCCATCCGCTCGTCGAGATCGATGACCCACTCGTCCGACGCTTCATCATGCACGATGAGAATGTAACCGTGCGGCGAAGCCTCGAGCAGCTTCGGACGCAAGGAGTTCACGGAATCGGCGGCATTCGGTTCAGGCGAGTCGACCATAGTGGTAACAATCATGCGAATGGGATGACGAGCGCAACTCAACAGTCAAAACTAGTTCGCATTTCCGTCTGTTGCCGCCGAAGCATCGATTTTTAAAATCGCTCCCGGGGTCATTCCCCTCATTGCCGCCGACGGCACCGAAAATTCCGCCGACGACGGCAGCGACTTCTCGCACGGCCGCGCCCGTCGGGCGCTCGCTCGCTAGACAAACTTCTGATACGTTTCCCGGCAGAGGCGACACGAAGTTCTGCGACGTTCCCAAGCCAGCCCGCCACTCACCACTCACCACTCACCACTCACCACTCATGTCCGCAGAGTTTCTCGTCACGATCAATTTCCCGGTGCTGCTGGAAAACCTCCGCGACTCCGACACCTCGCGCGATTGGGACGAAGCCGAGGTGGAGCAGTGGCTCCTCGAACAAGGCTTCCGCGCAACAAAAGAAGGCTACCTCGCCGACCCCTTCACGCTCTCGCGCCTAGCCCGAGATGAAATCCTCTCGGCAACCCGCCTCTAACAAATCAGTGATCGCACACGTCGGGGCGACAGGACACCATTAGAACTGCTGCGATTCGACGCCCAGGCTTGGCCGAATCATTTGCTGCGGGCAGTAATGGCATTGCAGGAACGTTGAAGTTCACCGGCCGCGGAGTTGAGTTATTCCCTGCTAAGTCGTTGCGGCGGACGGGTGCAACGACTAATTGGGCTCGCTCGCGGAGCCGTGACGCTCAAACCGAGTCTTCAATTCGCTAGAATCTAGATCCTCTAGAAGCCGTTGAAATTCTTCCTCTTGACGCCGTTGAAATTCTTCCTCTCGACGCCGTTGAAATGCATCCTCTTGACGCTGATGATATTCATCCTCAGAGAAGGCTTGGATGTATTTGCGATTCCTATCTTGTGCGCTGCCGAAGCCGAGGTCATCAACTTTGAGAGTTTGGTAATCCGCCCCCTTAAGTCGGGCCGGTCCGCAATAATAATTTGTCCCATCGCGGCCCCACGCGCACGCTAAAACAGCGGGATTGTCACGAGATACTTCGAGGTCTGCGAACTCATCTCCGTATGCCAAAACAAAATGCTCCTTGTCGTATTCCTCGGTCCACAATCCGACAACTACGACTTCGAATAAATTAATGTTCTGTACGCGCATCTTTACGTTTCCACAAAACACCGACGATTTGTCGCGACCATAGGGACCTCCAATCACTGCATACGTGTCCGGATCGGCACCCGGGATGACATGGCCGCGAATGAATACATGCAAATTATCTCGACCGAAAGTTTCGCCGGGCAATGCTACAAACGACGCGGCGTCGATATCGCGAACTCGTGTGCCGGAGTACCAGACTGTTTGTTTGTCTTTGGCGTACCCATGTGGATTAAAGACGACGAAGGTTTCGGAATCAGCGCCAAGGTCAGTTGCATAAAGACCGTTCCCGGTCATTGAAACGTACGACCAATGACCACCAGATTTCTGGTATCCGGAACTCCGAGGTCCGCAACCAGTGCAGCAAAACAGCGCAATGCACACGCCTGAAAAGAGAATGGCGCTCTTCATTTTGTATGGCACCCGAATGCTTGGCATTCTTTGCGGCCTAAACTCTGTTATTAGATAGTGTCTGTCTATCAGCTTTATGCGGCAAGCTTGCGTCCTGTCACGCAGAGCCGGTTTTGCCGTAAGTCTCATCCTAGCCGATGCTTCCTCGTCTTTCACGCGTCGCGATGCGTGATAGATAGTTTCTTGATATCACTCCGAGGGTCGACGGAACAAACCGGCCGCAGGCGGCGTTCCAAGCTGCAACGGCTCGCAACCACCGGAACAGAGAAGAGGGTAGAAGGGGGCCGGGGGAAGAGGGGCCTCGTCTTCCCCCTGGTCTGCGTGAACGCAAAAAACTGACTCCACTGCGGCACAGCCGTCCGGTTCTCTTGCCGTAATGCGAATCGAGGCGTTGACGACGTCGGGAAAAAGCAAAGGCTCCGTCGACGCAAAAGAACGAAGAAAAGGCGAGAACGAAGAAAAGGGGACATTCTACTTTTTCAACTAAACCAGAATGTCCCCTTTTCTTCCCCTCCCCTTTTCTTCCCCTGTCCCCTGTCCCCTTTTCGTCCCTCTCGCGGCTATCGTTAGAACAGAATTGCCGCTGCTCGACGTTGCTATTCTTTGGCTCCGGCGTCGAGTAGTACCTGCTCCTGCGCTTTGAGCACGGCCAATCCCTTCTGTTCGTATTCGAGCGACGACTGTAACGATTCCTTGTTGGGGTTGGCACCGTTGATCTGTCCGATCAAGTGATCGCAGCGCTTTTGCACGACGCTGATTTCATAACGTGTCCAGGTGAGCGCCGTGTCACCGCCGGGATTCCGTTTCGAAGTCGGCGTTAGGCCCGCGCTCCGCTGATTCACATCCACGCCGTGGGCAAGCAGAAACCGTACGGCCGGTACGTTTGTACGTTGAACGGTAGACGACCAGACGGAGGCGATGTTGTGAGTATGCTTGGGGTTGGCCGTCAGTGCGCCCTGAGCGACTAGTAGCTTCGCCGTCTCGAAATCGCCCCGTAGAAAAGCCTCGCTCAGTGCTGTCCTTCCGGAGGGTGACGCTTGCACGTCGACTTTGTGCTCGCAAAGTAGTCGGACCACCTCGCGGTGACCGTAGCGGGCGGCGACGCCGATAGGCGTTAGTCCTTCGTGGCTATGATCCTCCGTTGCGGCTTGATGTTTGAGCAGCAACCGAACGATTTCGACATTACCTTGCTTCGCCGCCACGCAGAGGATCGGTTCCTGCAAACGCGACCCCACGATGGGCGTCGGGTACTGATTACGAACGTTCGGATCCGCCCCATTTTGCAGAGCTAATGCAACTTGCGGTGCGTCCCCGGCACGGACCGCATCGCGGAGTGATAACGGCGGCTGCGAAGAAGCGACGTTAGCCGCCCCAACACGGCGAAGCACAAACAGTGTGTCGTGCGCCGCCCTGTACTCCGATGCGAATCTGGCAGGTCGATCCTTGATCTTCTCGACATTCCCGTTAACGCATATCCGTAGATCGTCCCCTTTCAGCTCGTAGATTCCCGGTGACGTTCGCTTTTTTTCCGTTTCGATATAGTCGATCCAAGGGGGTGACTTCGACGAATCGACACTGAACTTCATCTTTTCTTGGTGCGCCCCACGTTTTAAGGTGACGTCGTCTCCGGCGAATACCATCGTGGCGCCTTGGGGATCTTTCTTCCTTCCACCATCGCTCAGAGCCACGATCGTCCATTCCCCTTCAATCTCGCTACGCTGATCGGCTACGGCCGACGGCTTCCCAAGCTCCAGACACGCAAATGCCAGGGCGGCAAGAAGTAGTTTATTGAACATGACTTGGTCTTTCACTTGTGTACTACGCTCCTGCACGTCGCGGCGCTTGATGACCGCCCAAGGGGTCCGGGTCCAGCTAACGCCGGGAAAAAGAAAAAGGGACATTCTATTTTTAAAACTAAACCAGAATGTCCCCTTTTCTTCCCCGATGATCTGCTCATTGGAGCAGTCGGCAATGCAAACTTAGATCGAATGCCCATGGGTTCAGTTTCGTATTAGCGACATAACGTTATCGATCACCTGCGCGGCGGCAGGCGAGACGTTGAGTTTGACTTGAGTTTAAGCCGCCGCGTCAGGTGCGGCGACTGATTATGCGGTGCCTGGACGGGACGAGGCATTCCTGTGCGCAAGAGCGAGCAATCGCTGATCTTCGTCGACACGCAGGCGAGACTTAATCCACACTGATTCGGCGATTGCATTGTCAACTTCACTCTTCATTTCCGCAAATTGTGGGAGTTCGGACTGCGGCACCCGAACGCTCAGCTCGTGCGACCCGGTCGCGATTGCGAAAATGATGTTCGTTTCCGGGTGCGCAAACGAAGCGATGCCGCAGACAACCCAGCGGCAATCCGACGGAATATTTGCGCCCGCTTCAAACCATAAGTAGCGGTGAAGGTCGGGATGGCCGAGCAGCGGTCGCATGACGGCTTTACGGCCTTCTATTCGGCGAACGGCTTGGGAGTAGGGATACGAGGGATAACCGGAAAACCGCGGCAACACGTCCCGGTTAGCCGGAATCTCGAAACGACGATAATGATCAATCTCGTCGCTTGCCGGCGGAGAGAGCATCAGCGAATTGACGAGGCGACGAAACATGCTTCCAAAGGACATAAAGGTGTTGATCAGTTGCCCGCTCGAAGTTGAACGAGGATGCAAATTATCCTAACGCACTTGAAGCCAGCGAGCCAATTTGCTGGGCGCTTGCGGGCCAACTGGAGCATATGGTTAGGCGATTAGTCGTCGGAATACGGATGCTCGGCAAGAATCGCTTCAATCTCAGCTCGTTTCCGTTCAGCCCATTCCGGGCTCAATGTTGAAATTAGTTCGATGCGCTTTTGAAACATCAACCGACGGCCGTCTTGCTTAGGCACGCGGTGCTGCAATTCGTATTTGCTAGCCATGTCAAACACAACGTCGGAGATCAGCCAGTACAAGAGCTCCTCGGCGTCCGTCGTTGTCCTCCGTCTATACTCTTGGCCTCGTTCAGTTACCACGTAGTGATAGCCCGCTGAATTGATCTCGACATGCGGATCGCCGAACCCCGTGCCAACGGTGTGATAGACCGATGCTGTCCTGGGCGCACCGAGTCGTTTACAGAGGGCGTAATAGCGATTCCGTAATGTGCTATGACTCAACACCGAAATGGTTTGCCGCCTAACGATACCGTTCACCTGCCGCGGCGGCAGGTGAGACTTGGCCCCTGAAAAACCTACGTGCCGCCGCGGCCAGGTGCAACGCCTGGTTCTGCCAAGATTTCGTAATCGAGGGACTTGGCCACGACGAAGTAAACAGGACCATCTTGGCTCTCGATCTCGAACAAAATATCATCCTTATCGAACTCGTTGCGGTCCAACTTACAACGTGACCAGAAGTCTACTTCAGCCTCTGCAATCAACCGCGAACGGATAGACTCACCGGGCAAGTACGTGGGCAGCGACATAAACGCGACCTGACGGAACTTGATAATGCCCGTCTCTGGGCCAATTTCTTTCTCGATTCGAACAGCGAGCGTATTCTCATCGCCGACAAACGACTCCACCTTCAATTGGGAATCTGCAAAGTAACGGGTAAGCGCGACTGGCAGCACCGGTGCGCCTCCGTGGCAGAACTATGTTGTTAGATAGTTTTCTACGTAATCACTGTAGACGGCAAGTTTGTATAATAACGCGCAGACTCGGCTATGCCGTAAGTCGCATCCTAGCCGACTCTTGCTCAGATTTCACGCTCTGCCGTGCGCGTTATATCGTTTCTTGATAACGCGCCGCATTACGCGGGGCGCCGAGCAATCGTTCATCGGCTTGCGCGCCGGAGCCGGGGCGTCAGTTGGCGGGCGTGGTCGCGTCGGGTTTGCGCGGCGGGAGGGGCGGGAGTTTGCCGGTGGTGTCGTAAAAGAGCAGGTTGCTCGGGATGGCGGTGAATTCCGTTTGGCCCGGCGGGATCCATTCGACTTTGATCACGCCGCGTGTGTAAGGGAAGGCGTAGGAGTGTAACGAGAGCAGGCCGCGAGGAAGCACGACTTTCGTCACGCCCGCGCCTACTTGGCGAAACGGATTCACGATGGCGCCGTTGATGTACAACAGGCCGCGCGCAAAGTGCGTCGTCGTGCGAAACGTATACTCGCCGGGCGTTTGGATATCGATAAAGCCGGATGCGATCGCGTTGCGCTCGACGTCGTACTTCCAGTCGAGCGAAGAAACGACGTACGGATTGCCGACGTGATTGCCGAGATCGGCCGGCTCAACCCAACCGGTGTAAAGATTGCGATCGATTTGGTTCGGTTGCGCCGCATACTCGCGCACGCCGAGGCCGGGCTGCAAATTGCGCTTCGGCGGCGGTAGGGCCACGACGGGACCGATCGAGGCCGTGATGACCGGGACCACTTTGACCGGCGGCGTCGAAGTCGGCATGCCGGGCGCAGCGGATGCGCCGGGCGCAGTAGATGTTCCGGGAGAAGCGGGACCGCCGAGCGAAAGGGTCCGTGGAGGGCCGGCCGACGGCGCATCGCCTAAGCCGCCGCGCACCGGCATGGCCCGAACGTCGAAGCCGGGAGGAGCGGAGGAGCCGGCGACTGGATTCGCCGCGGCGGCGGCGTCTTGCGGCAATCGGGTCGCGGGAAGGATCCTCGCGGGAATCGCGGCTTCGATTTCCGCGACCCGTTTATCGACGCGCGACTTTTGCAGCCCGCTCAGGCCGGGCGCCGCGAGCCCGTACCAATAGTCGGCCGCGGCCAAGAGCTCCGGGCGCTGGGGCGCTTTGGCCACTTGAGCCACGTTCCACCATTCGTCTCCCATGGCGGTTTGCGCCGCGCTTTGAGCCGCGGCGTCGCCGTGGACGCCGATGCTTTTCGTCGCCAACTTCGCCAGCACTTCCTCGCCGCATTTGGCGTAAAGCGGAAAGGCGTGGGGCCAATCGTTTTCGACGAGGGCCCGATAGCGGGCCAAGGTGAGATTGGCTTCGGCGTCGTCGGGGGATGACGAGAGCTTCTCGGCGGCCGCGAGAATGCCGGGCCATTCCTTTTGACGGACGGCCAGTGCCGCATTGCGCTGGGTGGTCTCTTTGGTTTCGGCGGCGGCATTGCTCAAGCGCCGGGTGATGGTCAGCGCGAAATCGCCGAACCGTTTGGCGTCGTCGAACTTCGCGGCGATCACGGCCTCGTCGAACGCGATCGACGCCTCGTTGAACAACAGCTGGAACGTCGACGGATCGACGCGCGGCCGCTTGGTGAGCGCCGTCCAGCCTTCGACGAGCGTCGTCGAGGCCGCGACCTCGTAATTGCGAATCAGCGATTGCAGCGCACTCTGCAGCGCTTCGGCCGAGGCGCCATCGAGGGCCAACGTGCGCGCTTCGTTGAGCAGCACGTAGCGCGACGCCGGATCGTCCTGCGTTTGATTCGCCTGGTCGGTAAGCTTGGCCGCCAGGGCCGCTTTTTGTTCCGGCGTTTTCGCCGCCGCGTAGTCGGCTTGGAAGACTTCTTTCACGAGCGCCAGCGCCTTCTGCTGCGCGGCGGCATCGGGCACCGGCACGCGAACGGCAGGGGCGAGGGCGGCGCCCAGCGCGGAATGAACCGTGGGCATCGCCGAGGGGGCCGCGGCGGCGATCGGCGGCGGCGCGCGAGTCGGCGGAGGGGGCGAGCCGGCTCTTGTTGCAATCATCAAGTTGCATTGCGGCGGAAGCGCGGTGCGCAAACGCGCCGCCCCCGCCCCCGTCACATAGGTATCTTTGAGGTTGAGCATTTTGAGACTCGTCAACTTCTCGAGATACGGCACCGAGGCATCGGTTACGTTCGTTTCGGAAAGATTCAGAGTCTCCAGCGAGATGAGATTTTGCAACGCAGGGACGTCTTCATCCGAGATCTCGGTTCTCCCAAGCGCGAGCGTTTTCAGTTTCGACAGCGTTTCAAAACCGGCAAGGTCGCGCACCGGCGAGCCGCCGAAGTTCAGATTCGTCACGTTCGGAAGCGATCGCAGAAAAGAGAAATTGGAGACTTGGGTACGGACCAATTCGAAATGTTCCAACTGCGGCAACATGCCGATCGTCTGGGCCACGCTGTCGTCCACCGAGCGATCGGCAAAAATCAAATCGCGCAATTGCGTGAGGCCTGCCAAGTGCACAAGCCCCGGACCGCGAACTTGCGTGCCTGCGAGCTTGATCGTGCGCAATTGTTTGAGATTCCGTAGCGCCGCGAGACCCTGATCGGTAACTTGCGTGTTGTTGAGAACGAGAATTTCGATTGCCGTCGCATTGCGAATTAGCGCCAAATCCTGATCGCCTGCCGCAGCGATGTTGTAAAAGCTTACTTCGACGAGTTCGAAAGGCTGCGTCGGCAGCGATGCAGGCACGTCGATGTAGTCGCGGACAAACTGACCTCCGACGCGGACCTTGATACGGCCCTGCTTGGCGAGCACCGCCAGGGCCGTGGCGCGTTCGCTCGCGGGATCGGTGACTGCGCGCGGCGGCGCCGCCGCGGGGTGCGCTTCGTTCACGGGCGATTGAGCGACGGCGGTGGACGGTCCTGCGGAGTTCGTCAGGAAGAAAACCGGCGGACGGTATTTGCGCGTGCGGGCCGCTAGATTTTCGCCCGCCACACAGTTCTTCACGTACACCGTGTACGGTTCGTCGAGGGGCTGCGGAAGCGGCGGCTCCATGAGAGTCCGGAACACCGTTTGGCCGACCGGCTTCCAGCCTCGCGATTGAAGCGCCGCATCGTCCATGATGTGCACGCGAAGCTTCTCATCGATCGCGCCGTCGTCGTTCCAGCTCACGGCCATATACAGCGGGCCCGACCTCGTCGGACGAAAGCCCACTCCTCCCGTGGTGACGTTCGCCCGGTTGTTCTCATGGATCATGAGAAACGGCGTCTTGTCTCGCAAATAATCCGGCGCCGATTGCGTGACGAAGAGTTCTGCGAGCGGTCGTCGTTGATACGCTTGGCTGGAGAATATCTTGACTTGGTCTTCACCGGCCGGCGCGCCTGCGACTGCCGTCGACAGCGCCGTCGCGCCGGGAGCCTGCGGAGCGGGGGTTATCGCAGTTACGCCGGAAGAAGGCCGCTGCGTCAAGCCGTAGGGTGTTACAGGCGCAACGGTGCTCGACGCCAGGGGTGCGGGCACAGTCGAAAGCGGCGGCGTGGCAGACAGCGGGGTAGCGTTCGTCGGTTTTGGTGCAGGCGATACCGCAACCGCGGGAGTAGCCGTGCCCGAAACCACGCTTACGCTTCCTTGCTCCGGCACTTGCACGGCGGCGATCGTGTTGCCGTCTTGGTCTTTGATGTAAACCCAAATGCCGAAGCAGACCAGCAGCGCTCCGCCGCCGGCGATTGCCAGGAGCGGCAAATTCGACCGCTTGCGCGGAGGCGCGGCCGCCAAGACTTGTGCGCGCGGTGGCGGAGGGAGGCCGGAAAATGTCGGTGCCCCCGGAAACACTGGGGCGGGGGCCAAGCCGATGCCCGACGGTTCCGCGTTGCTCGGTTGCGGCAGAGCGCCGCTCAGCCCGATGCCGGAATTGCCCGACGCCCCGAAATCGAGCGCCGCGAGTCGGTCGGCTACTTCTTGCATCGTGGGGCGGTCCTGAGGTTTTTTCGCCAGCATGCGCGAGAGCAACTGATCGAGCACCGCGGGAGCATCGGGCCGCACCCGCCGCAACGACGGAATCGGCTGCTCGCGATGCGCCAAGACCTTTTCTACCAGCGTCTCACCGGCAAAGACCGACTCGCCCGTGATGACTCGATAAAGCGTGCAACCGAGACCGTAGACATCCGACTTAGCGTCGGCGTGTCGTGTGTTCAGCGCTTGCTCCGGCGCCATGTAGTCGACCGTGCCCATCACGGCGCCGACTTCCGTCAGTTCCCCTTCGGCCATCACGCCGCCGACGCCGCCGTCGTCGAAGCGCGCCAAGCCCATGTCGAGCACCTTGACGTTCCCTTCACGATCGACGAGTAAGTTGCCGGGCTTGATATCGCGATGCACCACGCCCTTGGCGTGCGCCGCCGCGAAGCCGCGCGCAGCCTGGGCGATGAAGCCGCAACCTTGCTTCAGCCCCAGCTTGCCGTGCTTCTTCAGCAGCGACGACAGATCCGCGCCGTCGACGAGCTCCATGACGAGGTAATACACGCCGTCTTGAACGCCCGCGTCGTAGGCGTGCACAATATTCGGATGGGTCAGTTTCGCGGCGGCCTTCACTTCGCGCTCGAACCGCTTTACGGAGTCGGGGCTCTTCATCGCGGTTTGCGACATAACCTTGAGCGCAACGAGCCGGTCCATTCGCCGATGGCGGGCCTTGAACACCTGACCCATTCCGCCTGCGCCGACGCGATCGAGCACGACGTAGTCGCCGTAGATCAGCGACTTGCCGCGCCCCTGGTAGAGCGCGGCGGCTTGAAACTTTGTGAGCTTTCCCGTTTGCGCAAGCGCCCGGGCAAGCGGTTGGGCGTCGGCCGCGTCGTATTGCGGAATCTGCTTTTCCACCGCGGCGATTTCGGTCGCGGAGGCAAAGCCGTCGGCCGTGAGCGTTTCGACGAAAGTGGAACGGTTCATGGGTACTGCCCAACACGGATGGATGGCGCTAGGAAACGCGGCTCGCGCGCCGAGACACGCCCCTAAATTTGCGGGGATCGCCTGACCTGCCGATTGTACGGGTACCGCACACCTCGAATCACGCAAAAAATGCCGGGAATCTCCATCGGCGGCGATTGCGTGCGCGGCGGGGCGTGAACCCGACGATCTCGCCGAGGCCCCGAAGTTTCTCGGGTTGGACAACGCCGGCGATTGTCGGGCGAGCAAACGCAAAGGGGACGTTCTAGTTGCCTAATGAACTAGAACGTCCCTCTAATTGCCGGCCGTTTGCCGCGTCGATTTGGCCGAGTGCGCTAACTCGGCAATTCGGCGTTGTGATAGATGTCCTGCACGTCGTCGCAATCGTGCAGCATGCCCATGAACTTTTCGAACATCGGCAAATCTTCTGCGGTAATTGCCTTCATCGACTGCGGGAGAAACGTGATTTCTTGGACTTCCAATTCTGTCTTAGGGAAGGCCTGCAGCAACGCCGTCTTGGCTTTGAAAAACTCGGCCGGCGGCGCGAAGATCGTGAGGGTGCCGTTGTTGCTTTCGACGTCGTCGATATTCACGTCGGCGTTCAACATCGCTTCCATCACTTCGTCGACGTTGTCTCCTTTGAAGGAGAGCACGGCCATTTGGTCGAACCACAGCGCGACGGAACCGGTCGCGCCAAGCTTGGAGCCGGTTTTCGAGAAGCAATTGCGGACTTCCGAGATCGTGCGCTGATTGTTATCCGTCAAGCAATCGACGATGAACATCGCCCCGCCCGGACCAAAGCCTTCATAGCGGGCCGCTGCGAAATCTTCGCCGCCGGCGCCTTTGGCTTTCTCTATCGCCTTTTCGATCACGTGGGCGGGAACTTGCTCTTTCTTGGCTCGGTCGATGAGATGCCGCAAGGCCGGATTGCTATCCGGGTCGGGAACGCCGTTCTTGGCAACCACGTACAATTGCTTGCCGTACTTGGAGTACAGCTTCGATTTCTGAGCTGCCGTCTTAAAGATCGAATTCTTGCGGTTCTCGAAATTACGTCCCATAACTATCTCTTCTTCGTCTCGTGGCAGGATGCGAGAAATCTTCCGAATGGCGACCCGGCCCGAGACTCTCGCTGGAGGACGCCCCGGTAGGTACCAGAATCATCGCATTGCAAGTCGGAGCTATCAACCGCAGATCGCGGACGGAGCTCGACATATCGTGCGCGGCCATCGAAATCCGGCGCGTTATCGGGCCGCGACGGCGACCGTCGGCGTTGCTGAAAGATTGCGCAGCAACCGGCACTCGGCCTTCAGATGCTCGTCCATGGCGGCGGCAAAGCGATCGGAAAAGTACATGCGACACGCCGGATCGAGCACGCGCAGCCGGCCTGAGTAACCGGCGAAGATGGTGTGCGTGATCGACACGCCGGCATCGTCGTCCTCCATCTCAAGAACGATTCGGACCGGCAACCGAATCGGCCCCTTGACGATTTGTCGCACGATGCGGCGGCAGGGAACGGCTTCGACGATCACCTCCGTGTGCTTCACACGGTAGTCGCCGATGAACTGATCGAAGTACACGACGTTTCCGACATGCGCCGGGAAGCGCTTGAGCGTCCGACAACTTAGATGCACTCCCGGCCACCACGTTTGGTAGTCGCGATCCGTGGCGTTGAGCAGAAACTCGAAGACGGTTTGGGCCCGCAGGCCTTCGACGTTCACTCGAGTTTCCAATGTGATCATGAGTCGTCTTTCAAGGGTGTTCGCTTCCGATCGATCCTAGTTACCGCGACAGTACGAACAAAGGCATTTCTCGTTCGACGCCGGAAGTTGCGCTAGTACGACGACACGAACTCACCATCGATTTCTCAGCGCTGCCGAGAAATCTACGTCGGGCTACGGAACCAATAAGCCGATTCTTTGATTTCTTCGACCGAAATCGGCCGACGCCATGATCGACGAGCGCCGAATGCCTCGGAAATGCGGTCATGGACGCCGCAGACCGATCCGGTTGTTCGGCAGAACCCAACCGATCGCTACGGGATACCGCTTGCAGCTTGCTTCGTCGCAAGCCCGGCGTGTAAGTTCCGCACTTCAAGAAGCGTTCGCTCACGAATCCTTCAGCTTTGCACCGTACGCGTTACGATTCGTTCAGTCGTCGGTCGGGCTGAGAGCTTCCTTCGTAGAAATCCTCAGTGGGAAACATTCTTCTTTTCTGCTGGAGGTGACTTATGTCACGAATCATGGGTTGGGCGTCGTGTGCATTGTTGTTGAGCGTTGTGACGGCGTTGCCGCAAGCGGCTTCGGCCAAGGGCTATGCCGACTTGGCGAAGCCGACCGCGAAATCGCACGTGCGAACGGTTTCGACGAAGAAGACTTCGCCCACCAAGGCGACTGCCGTTCGCCGCTCCGAGCGCCGCGGCGCGTGGAACAAAGGCTGGGCGGGCACTTCGTCGGGAAACAAGTACTCGCGGTACATGCGGCACGCGAGCGGCCCGAAGTTCTCGGGCACGAAGTTCAGCGCGGCGAATCGTAAGCCGTCGCTGAACAATCAGTTCGCGCATCGTCATCATGGGTACAACGGCCACCACGGCTCGCGTCCGGCCGGCATGACGACGCCGAGCACGCCGTCGCAACCGTCGACCACGCCGAGCGCCAAGACGTCGTAGTCCGCGGAAGTCGAGTACGACACCGAGAAACCGCAACGCCGCTACAGACGTTGCCTTTTCAACAGGCCTCTCAGCTGGACGCCCCACGGGCGACCGGCGAAGAGGCCTGCGGCGTTTTCCAAACATCGCAGCGGCATTCATGATGAAGTGCCGCTATCCGTTTCTGTCTTGATCGACGGCCTTTTGGATTGCTTCGTTGACGCCCATCGGCCGGACTTTGAAAACTTTGAGGGCCGTGTGGTCCCGAACGATGGTCGGATTCTTTAAGCCCTCGATCAAATGACGCCCGACCTCGAAGCTGGCGGGAGTCACGATAGCCAACCACAAACCGGAGAGATACGGCGTGAGCACCGGCACGGAGATGAGCCAACGACGCAGATGCTTGAGCCGGGCATATACTCGAATGAGATCGCTGTACGTAACGACGTCGGTTCCGCCGATCTCGAAAATGCGACTTTCACCGGCGGCTAGGTCCCTGGCCGCCAACAGATAGGCCAGCACGTCGTCCGCGGCGATGGGCTGTGTCGGCGTGGAGAGCCATTTGGGACAAAGCATCACCGGCAGTCGGTCGGTCAAGGATTTCAGCAGTTGGTAAGAAAGACTGCCCGCTCCCACGACCATACCTGCCCGGAACTCGATCACCTCGGCTCCCGACTGCCGCAGAATGCCACCAACCTCATGACGGCTGCGCAGATGCGGCGAGAGTTTGGGATCGGCGTCGTCGCCGAGGCCGCCGAGGTAGATAATGCGGCTTACCCCGGCCTTTTTGGCGGCTGTGGCGAAGTTCGCCGCCGCTTGCCGATCTTCTCGTTCAAAGTCCTTCGACCCCGACATCAGGTGAACGAGATAGTACGCCGAGCCGACTCCCTGCAACGCCGACTCCAGGGAAGCAACGTCAAGTACGTCGCCTCGAACCACTTCGGTGGTAGCTGCGCTGCGACGAATATTGTCGGGATTGCGGGCCAAGCAACGAACGGTCGCCGACTGCTTTTCAAGAAGCGGGAGCAACAAGCCGCCAATGTAGCCGGTCGCTCCGGTCAGCAGTACGCGTGGTTGATCGGTCATAATAGTTGACGAAAAGTGTGAGCAGGCGTCGGCGATTGCGGTTGTGCATTGTACGATCCATCGTCGAACCTAGAATGCCTTAAGGTCGATTTCATTCACTTGGGGATGCCGTGTTCCTCCTTCGCCAACCAACTGCTCCGGTCATCAATAGATTCTTGCAGTCTCAGGCTCGGCTTGATTTCACATACCTGGAAGTCGGAGCGACGGCGACAAACTCCCCGGAGAAGTTCGTCGTCGACCACACGAGAATTCGGCTGGGGAGCGGCGAAGAACTGTTTCGCTCGGCGAAACGGGCGGTCGAAGGCTGGCGGCAATTTGACCTCGGATGGCTGCACGCCTATCCGGCCGACACTCCGATTCGCGCCGGGGAAGTCGTAGCGGTCGTTGCCCGGACCGGCGGCGTATGGTCGGTGAATGCGGCTCGCATCGTCTACGTGTTGGACGAGCCGCGGCGATTCGGCTTCGCTTACGGCACCTTGCCCGGCCATGTCGAGCGCGGCGAAGAACGATTTCTTGTGGAACGCTTGGAAGACGACTCGGTGTGGTACGACATCAAAGCGTTCTCGCAGCCGATGCACATTCTGACGAAACTCGGTTATCCGCTGGTGCGTCGGTTGCAGAAGAGATTTGGTCGAGAGTCGGCCGCGGCGATGCAACGAGCCGCCAACGAATTAAGGGAGAATCGGTGATGGACTGGATGCCCTGGTACGAAAGTTTAGCGAAGCCGAGTTGGACGCCCGCCCCCGCGACCATTGGTCTGATCTGGCAGATTCTCTACCCGATCATCCTCGTCAGCTTCGGGTTCGTGTTCGTGCAGGCGTTTCGTCGGAAGCTGCCCTGGTTGGCGGCCTTGCCGTTCGCCCTGAACCTCCTGGCGAATCTGAGCTTTACGCCGATTCAATTCGGCCTGAAAAACCTGCCGCTGGCCTCGGTGGATATATTGATCGTCTGGGTCACGATCCTTTGGATGATCGCGGCGATTTGGCGACACTACCGCTGGATCGCCGCGGCGCAAGTGCCGTACTTGGTCTGGGTCTCGATTGCGACCGTTTTGCAACTGAGCATCACGGCGATGAATTGGTGACGGGCATGAATCCGTTGTTGTTGCCTTACATCTTCAACATCATGGTCCTCGTTCCTATCGGCCTCATGACGTTGTTCGGCGGCGAGCGTGGAGGACGTATCGCTTGCCAAGGCAAGTTCACCGAGAGCGAAGGATTTCGCACGATCCTCGGTTCGCTATGGACGGCAATTCTCATCGGGTCGGTTCTCGGACTGTTCTTCCCGATCTCGATGTCTGCGCTGCTGCTGATCCAGGTGATTTATAAGTCGCTGTGGCTGGTCGTCTTCGTTTTGCCGCGCCTGTTGGTTGGGCGAATCCAAGAAGTTCCGGGGGGAATTTCGCTGACGTTTCTGATGATCATCGCCGGTTACCCGTGGGTCATTCCGTGGAGAATCCTGTTCGGCGCATAGCGGTTCGGCGCCGTCTCGGCAGGAACGAGTATGGAAATACCTCGGCCGCATCGCGGAACGATCTTGGGATCGTTCGAGGCTAGGGTACGGCCGGGCCGACGAACTCCTCGCGAGTCAACCGGCCGTCGCCGTTCTTGTCGAAATTCTTGAACCGTTGTTCGGCATTCGTCGAATTGCTCAATCCTTGGCGGTATTCTTCCAGGGTCAGCAACTTGTCGTTGTTCTTATCCCATCGTGCAAATGCTCCGGCTCGATTGGGACCCGAGTTCTTGACCTTGGCCGCAGGCTTTTTAACGACTTGCGATTTCGAGGTTCCGGCGACCGGCTGCGGCAACGTACCGTTCCAAGCGAGCAAGGCATTGCGCATCTCCTTGACACGGTCGGGCTGCGCCGAGGCGACGTTCAACGACTGGCCGCGATCGTGCACGGCGTCATAGAGTTCGATTCGGCCGCCGTCGCGGGTCAGCAGCAAAGTCCAATCTCCGTCGCGCATTCCTAGCTCCGGCCAAGTAACTTCGCTCGCATGAGTTCCGCGCCAGTCCCAGAAAATTGGCTGCGGACGAACGAACTTCTCGCCGCGCAGCGCGGGCAGAACGCTGACGCCGTCGGGGCGATAGTCCTTGGGCAATGCGATCCCTGCAGCGTCGAGCAGCGTCGGCAACACATCGACGCCGGAGATTACCGACGATTTGTCGATTCGACCCGCCGGAACTTGCGCAGGCCAGCGGACGAGAAACGGCACGTTGACGCCTCCTAAGTACAGACTTCGCTTGCGGCCTTTAAGTCCGCCGGTGGTGCCGACGCTGTAGTAGAACTTCTGGCCCGGGTTCGGATGCGAGTTTTCCGGCCCATTATCGCTGCTGAACACGACGATGGTGTTCTGAGCCGTGCCCGACTCGTCGAGCAGATCGAGCACTTTGCCAATGAGGCCGTCGGCGCGCGTTAGCGCCGAGTAGTAGGTGCGCTGCGGTTCGGGCGTGTTCGGGTAGGCTTGCTTATCTTCGTCCGTTGCCGCGACGAGATGATGCGCCTCGTGCAACCACAGATTTACGAAGAACGGCTTCGCACCGGCTGCGCGAATGAACCGCAGTGCATGTTCGGTCGCGGCCGACGACATCAGGCATGCGTGCAACTTGTCGTGAGCCGACTCTCCAGCCTGGTCGTCGACGCCGCGGTTGCGATCGGAACCGCCGGTCCAAACGTCAGGCCCAGCGCCGTTCCAAACAGCCGAGACGTCGTAGCCGTATGCGGTGGGTTTGGGCGCCTCCGATTGGTCGTTGCGTCCGCCGAGATGCCACTTGCCGAAGTGCCCGGTCGTGTAGCCGGCTTGTCGGAGCAAGCGCGGCAGCGTGGTAACTTGCGGATCTAGCCAGTCGGGCATGCCGCGAGATTCGTTGGACGCGTGATCGGAGATCGCCTCGTGAATGCGATGCCGCGCCGGATACTGGCCGGTCAGGATTGCCGTCCGGCTCGGCGAGCAGACCGGATTGCAGACCGTGAACTGATGAAAATCGGTCCCTTCGCGCGCCAAACGGTCGAGGTGAGGCGTCTTCAAATCAGGATGACCGTGACACGTCAGATCTCCCCAACCCCAGTCGTCGGCGTAGATGAAGACGACGTTCGGTTGAGCCCCTGACAAAAATTGAGGCGCAACGAGCGTCGAAGCTAGGATCGCAAACAATTGCAGAATAAGTCTCATCGGTCACCAAAACGGAATAGAAGCGGTTCGGAAATTCAGCCGCTCACCGACGCCGACCTCGACGCCTAGCTAGCCTACAGAGCCAGACTACTGCACTGTTAAGTCCGCGTCGATTCCTGAGCGTTAGCCCTCCTACGTCCTCGATTCGCGTGCGACCGCCCTTGTAACTCATTGCCGCGGCGGAGGTTGCCGACCGACGCGAATAATCTGCCGGCGGCGAGCGTCAATTGAATATGTGAATATGCCTTTGGGATGTCCTTGGATGTCGGCGACGCTGCTTAAGCTGGATATCGATGAAACTTGCAATTACGCTGACGTCCCTCGTTTTCATTTTTCTGAGTACAACGTCCGCGCAGGCCGAAGCCATTCGTGATTTCCTCTCGCGCCATTGTTTTGAATGCCACGGCAACGGCGCCGCCGAGGGGAACCTTGCCATGGATCGGTTGTCGACCAATCGGATTGGCGCCGCCGATGCTGCGACGTGGGGACGGATCGTCACACGGCTTGAGGCCGGCGAGATGCCGCCTCCCGATCATGAAGCACGACTCAAGCCCATCGAGGCAAACGCCGCGCTGCAGTGGATGAAGGCCCAACTCGCGGCGGAAGCCTTTGAAAGCCGCGCCGGCGAACGAACGCGGATGCGCCGGCTCAATCGCCTGGAATATGAAAACACCGTTCACGATCTGTTGCACGTGGACGTGGCGCTGCAAGACTTGCTGCCGGTCGACGATCGCGTCGAAGGGTTCGACACCGGGACCGATGCGTTGAGCGTGTCGCCGGTGCATATTCAGCGCTACATCGAGGCGGCCGACGTCGCCCTACGCGCGGCGACGATGCGCGGCGAACGGCCGGAGACGGTGACGACGCGGTTCTCTTACGATCATCGCAAGGAGCAGCTGTTCTTCGACCAGCGCCGCTACGGCGGCATGCTGCTGCGCCGCGACGGTGAATTGCAGTTCTTCGCCGAGGCGGACAAGGAGCATCCCGCGTTTCTACAACAATTCTCCGACCTCACCCGCAAACGGCCGGGTCGATATCGGGTGCGCGTCGCGGCGCGCACGCTGAACGGCGACGGAGAGCGCACGGTGTTGGCGATTCGCGGCGCGACGAAAAAGCAAAAGGCCGGCAACGATCCGCTCGGCTGGTTCGATGCGCCGCCGGACGTCGCCGAGGTATTCGAGGTCGAACGGTTGTTCCTGCCCGGCGATTCGATCGTCGTCGAAGCCTATCGTTTGAACGATCTGCGGCGGCAACGCGGACTGAGCCAGTATCCGCCGGAGGATGGCGCCGTTCCGGTCGGGCTTGCGCTCGGTGTCGCTTGGGTCGAGGTCGAGGGGCCGCTGGTCGAGGCTTGGCCGCCCATCGGTCACCTACGGTTGTTCGGCGATCTTGCCATGGCGTCGTTCAAGAGTCTGCCGGCAAATGTCGTCACGCCCGGCACGCTGTTGCCAATGCGCAAAGGGGACCAACTCACGCCCGTCTCGACGCAGCCGGAAGCGGACGCCAAACGTTTGCTCCAAGCCTTTCTCGGTCGCGCGTATCGTCGGCCGGTCGATGCCGAAGACGTCGCGCCTTATCTGGCGATCGTCCAGCGACACTTGGATCGTTCCGAGTGCTTCGAGGCGGCGTTAGTCGCGGCCTACCGCGCGGTGCTGTGTTCGCCTGAGTTCCTCTTTTTGGTCGAGCCCGCAGGTACGCTCGACGATCACGCGCTCGCTACGCGGCTTTCGTACTTTCTTTGGCGAACAGCCCCCGATGACGAATTGCGCGCCGTCGCCGATCGCAGTGAGCTTCACCGCCCCGAGGTATTGAAGCGGGAGACGGAGCGGCTGCTCGCGTCGCCACGATCGAAAGCGTTCGTCGACGACTTCCTCGATCAATGGCTACACCTGCGCGAGATCACGGCCACGCAGCCCGACAAGCTGCTGTTCCCCGAGTTTTACGTGCAAGAGGGTGGTCGCAACTTCAAGGACGACGGACTCCTCGTGCAGTCGATGCTGGACGAAACGCGGCTCTTCTTCGGCGATCTGCTGAAGCACGATTCGAGCTTGTTGCACCTCATCGACTCGGACTTCACGTATCTCAATCACCGGCTCGCGGCGTTCTACCAGTTGCCGGAGCCTGAAGGATCTACGATGCGGCGCGTTTCGCTGCCGGCGGGCAGTCCGCGGGGCGGCGTATTAACGCAGGCGAGCATCTTGAAAGTCACGGCCAACGGTACGCGGACTTCGCCCGTCGTGCGCGGCACATGGGTGTTGGAAAACATTCTGGGGCGCAAATCGCTACCTCCTCCGCCCGATGCCGGAGCGATCGATCCCGACACGCGCGGCTCGATGACGATTCGCGAGCAGTTGGCAAAGCATCAGTCGAACGCCGGGTGTGCCTCGTGCCATCGGCAGATCGACCCGCCGGGCTTCGCCTTGGAAAGCTTCGATCCTGCGGGACAGTGGCGCGACGTCTATCGCACGACCGACGGTGTCGACCTGCTCAAAGAAAAGCGGCCGCAACCCGGGGCCGCTACGGCACAACCCCTACGCGGACGCGACGTGCTGGGCCCGATGACGTACCTGCCCGGTCGACCGGTTGATTCCACCGGAAGCCTGCTCAACGGCGAGCGATTCGCCGGCCCTCAAGAGTTCAAGAAGCTGCTGCTGGCGGAGCCGCACGCCGTCACGCGTTGCCTAGCAAGCAAGCTAGTGACGTTCGCCACCGGCCGGGCGACGGAGCCGGGGGATTTACTCGCGCTCGACGCCGTCGTCGAGGACGCGGCCTCGCATAAGTACGGACTGCGGTCGCTTGTGCATGCGGTCGTGCAGAGCGATCTGTTTCGCAACAAGTAAATAAGCCCACACGGATCACGATATGCATCACGCTTGGAACCGCCGCACGTTTCTTCGCTCGTCGGCAGTAGCACTGGCGTTGCCGCTGCTTGAGTCGATGTCACGGGCCGTCGAAAAATCGCCGACGAACGATGCTCCGCGCCGGCTCGTGTTGATCGGCACCCCGTTCGGATTTGATCCGGTGTCGTTCATTCCGCCGCGCGACGGTCGCGACTATCCGCTGAGCCCGTACTTGGAGCATTTGAAGGAGCATCGTAACGACTTTACGTTGATCACGGGCGTGAGCCATCCGCAATGCAGCGGCGCGCACGAGACGGAGCGCGTGATGTTGACCGGCGCGCCGATGGCCGGCGCCGCCACGCTGCACAATTCGATTTCGCTGGATCAGGAATTTGCCGCCCACATGCGCGGTCAAACGCGCTACGATAGCCTCGTGCTAAGTACCGGCGGCCCTACGACCCATTCGCCTAGCCTTTCCTACACGCCCAGCGGGGTACCGATTCCGCCGCTGGAAAGTCCGGCCGAGGTGTTCGCCAAACTGTTCCTCGCCGGTTCGCGCGAGCAGGCGGAAGTGGAACTGCACGAAATCAGCGAAGGACGAAGCATGCTCGACTTTGTCGCCGAACAAGCCGGGCGACTACGCAAGCGAATCAGCGCCACCGACCGCGCACGTCTCGACGAATACCTGACTTCAGTCCGCGACGTGGAGCGGCAACTGCAAATGTCGCGCGAGTGGGTGAATCGCCCGAAGCCGGCACCGCCGGGAAAGCCGCCGAAAGACATTGACGGGCCGGGACAGCAGAGATCGAAGCTTGAGTTGATGTGCGACGTGATCTACCTGGCCCTAGTCACCGATTCGACCCGCGCGATTTCGCTCCGCACGTTCACGGAGCACCACAACCTTACGCACCACGGCCAGGAGCCGGAGAAGTTGAACGAGTTGCGAGGCGTCGAAGTCGAACTGCTCACGGCGTTTAACGACCTGCTGACGAAGCTTAAGAACGGCGAAGGCTCCGGTCGACCAATTCTCGACCAAACAACCGTACTCCTCACCAGCAACATGCGCGACGGCAATTCGCATCGCAATTACGACCTACCCGCCATTCTCGCGGGCGGCGGCTTCCGGCACGGCCGGCACCTTGCGTTCAACCGCAGGCTGTTGGAGACGCTCCACGCGGTCGAAGAGAAAGCGCCTGAAAACAACAAGACGCCGGTGATGGGAGTCAACCAAGCGCCGCTGTGCAATTTGTTCGTCTCGGTGTTGCAGCGCTCGGGCGTCGAGACCGACCACTTCGGCTCCAGCACTGGAACAATGGCGGGCCTGGAGACTGGTTAGTCGAAGTAGGTGGTCGAGCAGCGTGGGCGAAAAACGGCTCATGATGACAGAGGCCAAAAAGAGTCCTGCTTCGGAGAAGAAGGCGAAGTGAAAATTGAAGAAGGGTCGTTCGGTAACGTGCAAATAATTGACGGCGGAAACAACCGATGAAAACGACCGCGTCGCTCACGCTCGCCGCCCTGCTGTTCGCACCCTTTTGCCTGCACGCCGGCGATGCTTCCACGTCAGCCAAGCCCAACATCCTGCTCATTCTCGCGGACGATCTGGGTTATTCGGACCTTGGTTGCTACGGCGGTGAGATCGCTACGCCCCATCTCGACAAGCTCGCGGCCGACGGATGGCGCTTCAGCTCCTTCTACAACTCCGCGAAGTGCGAGCCGACGCGCGCCTCGTTGATGAGCGGCCGGTATTGGCAGGACTGCGGATTGGGCGTGAAGCAGGGACTCACGATGGGTCAGGCGATGCGGCCTGCGGGCTACGACACCTTCGCGATCGGCAAGTGGCACTTGGACGGCAATCCGGTGGAGCGCGGCTTTGATCATTACTTTGGACACCTCAGCGGCGGCAGCGATTACTTCAAGGGCAGTCCCTCGCATCGACTGGATTTGAAGCCGTTCAAGCCTACGGCCGATAGCGCCTTCTACACCACCGACGCGAATGCGGACTACGCCGTTCAATTCATCAGCGAGGCTCACGCGCAGCATCCCGAGAAACCATTCTTCATGTATCTCGCGTTCAATGCTCCGCACGCTCCACTGCAGGCCAAGCCTGTGGACATTGCGAAGTATCGGGGCAAGTATCGCATCGGCTGGGATAAGCTGCGTGAGCAACGCTACCAAAAGCAAATCGACCTGGGCATCATCAAGAAGGAATGGTCGCTCTCGCCCCGGCCCGACACGATTCCTGCGTGGGACTCATTGACGGACGCGGAAAAGGATTTTGAAGACGCGCGCATGGCCGTGTATGCGGCGCAAGTCGACCGGATGGATCAAGCAATCGGCCGCGTGCTCGCCGCGATCAAGCAACTCGGCCAAGAAGAGAATACGCTGGTCATTTTCCTCAGCGATAACGGCGCGAGCCCATTCGATCACGGCTCAGTGGATTCGCGCCAGATCGAACCGCTGCTCAACGGCACGAGTCATCTCGGCTATGGTCTCGGCTGGGCAAACGCGAGCGCGACGCCGTTCCGTCACTACAAGCGCAACATGTTCCAGGGAGGAAGCTGCACGCCCTGCATCGTCGCTTGGCCCGCCGTCGTGAAGAAGCCCGGCAGCGTCACGGATCAGCGTGCTCACATCATCGACCTGATGGCGACAATCGTGGATGTCGGCGGCGGCAGTTGGCCCGGTGAGGCCGGCGGAGCCAAGGTCGCGCCACTGCCGGGCAAGAGCCTTCGTCCGATTCTCGTCGGCGAACAGCGGACACCGCATGAATCGCTCTATTTTCATCTTTTCGATCATCGCGCCGTGATCGCCGGTGACTTGAAACTCGTCTCGGATTGGGGACGTCCCTGGGAGCTGTTCCATCTCGCGACGGATCGCACCGAACTGCACGACCTTTCCGAGGCGCGGCCCGAAGACGTCGCGCGACTGGAGAAGCTTTGGAACGATTGGTCACAGCAGACCTCTCTGCGGATGAAATCCGCCGGGGGCGAGCCCGTTTACCGCCGGCTTGCCGATGTAAAGGAGCGCTTTGTGGGCGGCGGCACGGACGCCGGCGATGAAGAGACGAAAAAACCAAGGAAGAAGCGGAACAAAGCCGAGTCTGCTCCTGCTGCCGGGTCTACCACCGCTCCGAAAGTGAAAGCCATTCGCGCCCGCATCGACACGAAGCTGGCTATCGACGCCGACCAGCTCGTTCTCACCGCCACCGGCCCCGATCCGGGACTGACCTTCGATACGAGCGATGTGAAAGTCCCCGGCCCCTATACATTGAAGTTCGTCCTACTAAGCCACGCCGGCGGTCAGGGTGAACTCTACTGGACCACCGATGCGACGACTTCATTGCCCAAAGGCCGGCATCAACTCTTCCCAGTCACCCATGACGGCCGGTGGCATGAGATGTCACTCGATCTCGCCGACGTCAAAACTTTGCACGCGCTGCGTCTCGATCCCTGCAGCGGCACCGGTGAAGTGCGCATCAAATCTCTCCGACTCCATAGCGCTAATGGCGCACTCTTAAAGGAATGGCCCTAACGGCACTTCAAATTCCAATCAATATGCGACTACGACTACTCCCTCTCACAGTCCTCATTTGCGCCTTCGCCCCTTCGCTTTTCGCAGCGGAAAAGCCCAACATAATCGTCTTCTATACCGACGACCACGGCCACGCCGATCTCGGCATCCATGGCGTCGTGAAGGACGTCAAGACGCCGCATCTCGATATGCTGGCCCGCAGCGGCGTGGTCGCCACGCATGGCTATAGCACCGCGCCGCAGTGCGTACCTTCGCGCGGCGGCTTGATGACGGGCCGATTCCAGGGGCGCTTCGATCTCGATAATAACGGCTCATCGCTCGACGGCTTTAACAAGCAGACCACCATCGCGACGCGGTTACAGAATGCGGGCTACGCGACGGCGCAGTTTGGAAAGTGGCACCTTGGTCCGCCGGCGGAAATTACGCGGCACGGCTTCCGCCACGTTTATTCGCAGCACGGTCAGCAGAAGTTCTCTGCCAACATCACGCTCGACGGCAAAGACCGCCCCATGAGCGACCTCGCTCCCGAGGCCTATCACCTCGACGGCTGCTCGCGGGCCGCCGCCTCGATCATTGAGCGCTATAAAGACGAGCCCTTCTTCCTCTACATCGCCTATCGCGGTCCACACACGCCACTGGATGCACCACAGAGCTACATGGACCGCTTTCCCGGGGAAATGCCGGAGCGACGCCGCGCCGCTCTTGCCATGCTTTCGGCCATCGACGACGGCGTAGGCCTGATCAACAGCACCTTGAAAAAACACGGCCTCACCGAGAAGACGCTCATCTTCTTCATCGGCGACAACGGCGCGCCGCTGAAGATTCACAAAGCGGACTCGCCGCTCAATGGCGACCCCGGCGGCTGGGACGGCAGCCTCAACACGCCGCTCAACGGCGAGAAAGGCATGCTCGCGGAAGGGGGCATGTCCACCCCCTTTCTGATCGCGTGGCCCGGCACCATCCCCGGCGGTCAGACATACGATCACCAGGTCAGCGCGCTGGATGTCGCAGCCACCGCAGCCGCCGTCACGAAGCTCAAGGTGAACCCCGGTGACCTCGACGGCGTGAATCTCCTCCCGCATCTCACCGGCGAAAACAAAGCCGCGCCGCACGACGCGCTGTATTGGCGCTGGACCGCGCAGAGTGCCGTTCGCGAGGGGACCTGGAAACTCCTGCGCGGCGGCGATCGCGAATATCTTTACGACCTCGCCACCGACCGCGAAGAAAAGCATAACGTCGCCTCGCAGTATCCCGAGATCGCGGGACGACTCCGCGCCAAGCTCCAAACGTGGGCCGCCGGACTTACCCCGCCCGGCATGGCCCTCGGCCCCATGGCCGGAACGTGGAACGACTACTTCGATCACTATCTCGAAGGCAAAACGGTCGACCCGCGCGCGGAAAAGCCCCAACGCAAAGCGGAGAAACCCACCTGGATCGCTCGCGGCGGCGCGCTCACTGAAAAAGACGGCACCTGGTTCTTCACGCCTGACCATGCGGCCAAATCAAGTTTTATCACCCGTAGCGGCTTCGACCTCCCCGGCCCCGCCATGGCCAAAATTACGCTTAGAACCGCGTCGTCCGGTGAGGCCGCGGTGGCCTGGCGCACGAGCGAGGAGAAGGATTTTCTCCCGGCCCATCGCGTCGCTTTCCCGATTCGGCCGGCGAAGGACTGGCAGTCGTACGAGATCCCGCTCCCCGCGAAAGGCCGCATTGTCCATGTGCGCGTCCATATTCCTGCCGGAGCGGCCGAGTTCCGCGCGCTCGATTTTTCCTCCACCTCACGATGATAAAACTTTGCCGGCCTAGCCCCGCGCCGTCCACACTCCCAATCCACCCGAAACACTTCTCGTGAAAAACACTCTCATCCAGGCCGTTGCCTTGCTGCTTGCGTCGTTCAATGCGCTTCACGCCGCGGATTCGCGTCCGACGAATATCGTCTTCATCATGGCCGATGACCTCGGCTGGCGCGACCTCGGGTGCTTCGGCAGCACCTATCACCAAACGCCGAATCTCGACCGCCTCGCCGCGCGCGGAGTGAAGTTCACCCAGGCTTACGCCGCGAATCCGCTTTGCTCACCCACGCGCAGCAGCATCCTTACCGGTCTATGGCCGGCTCGCACCGGCATTACCGCTCCGGTGTGTCACCTGCCGGAGGTTGTCCTCGAAAAGCGACTCGCCAAGGGCAATCCTAAGACGCGCGTACTCGTGGCGCAGAGCGTCACGCGGCTGAGCACCGACTACCTGACGTTGCCGGAGATTCTGCGCGAAGCAGGTTACGCCACCGGCCATTTCGGCAAGTGGCATCTGGGCAAAGCACCGCACTCGCCGCGCGAGCATGGTTTCGATGTCGACTTCCCCGCGTGGCCGGGACCGGGGCCGGCGGGCAGCTATATCGCGCCGTGGGCACCCGCTTTTCCACAACAAGGTAAACTCGGTGAGCACATCGAGGACACCACGGCCGAAGCCGCCGCGCAGTTCATCCGCCAACACAGGGACGAACCGTTTTTCCTCAACTACTGGCTCTGGAGCGTGCATGCCCCCTATGACGCGAAGGACGAGTTGGTGGCCAAGTATCGCGCCCTCGCCGACCCTGCGAATCCGCAACGAAATGCCGTCTATGCCGCCATGGTGCAGAGTCTGGATGAAGCCGTGGGCCGCGTGCTCACGGCCCTCGACGAATGCGGCCTCACGGAGAAAACCGCCATCGTCTTTTTCTCCGACAACGGCGGTGTGAGCTGGGATGACAAGGCCGGCAAAGGCCATAAAAGTGTTCGATTTCAGGCCGATATGACGTCACCGCCCACGAGCAATCTCCCGCTGCGCAACGGCAAAGCCAGCCTCTACGAAGGCGGCGTGCGCGAGCCTTGCATCGTCGTCTGGCCAGGCATCACCAAGCCCGGCACCACCGACGACACCATCATCCAAAGCGTAGATTGGTTGCCCACGCTGCTCGACATCGCGGGAGTGCCGCTGCCGCAGAAAGTGAAGCCCGATGGCCTCAGCCTGGCGCCTTTGCTGAGAGGGGAAACGAACAAACTCGACCGCAAGGCCATCTTTACCCACTTCCCGCACGATACTCCCGCGAGCGGGCAAAAGCCCGGCACCAGCGTCCGCCGAGGAGATTGGAAGCTCATTCGCCTGTTCGCTAATGAGCCCAACGGTAGCGACACGTTGGAACTCTTTAACTTGCGCGACGACGTCGGTGAATCGAAAAACCTTGCCGGCGATAAGCCGGAGCTGGTCCGCGAGCTGAACGCCCTCATCGACACCTTCCTCGAGCAAACCGACGCGGTCATCCCGAAGCTCAACCCCGCGTTTCAGGCCGCCGCATCCGCCGTGCCCGAGAAGAATGCCGATCCGCTGCAAGGCTGGGTCGCCCGCAACGCCAAGGCCGTGGTGAGCAACGGCATCCTCACCCTCACCGGCCAGGGAGCCGCGCCCTTTCTAGGCATCGGCGGCGGCGGAGCCCAAGGCCCGATCAAACTCCAGCTGCGCGCACGCTGTGCCCAGGGTGGCGCTGGCAAGCTCGAGTGGATCCCCGCAGGCAAAACACAGACAGATGCGCTATCCGTGCCTTTCCAACTCGCCGGCGGAGACTGGGAGGAACTAACCGCCACGATCCCCGCCGATGCTTTGCCCGGCATCATACGCGTGTATCTCCCCGCGCAGCAGCAAGACGTGGAGGTTGATTCCATCGAACTTCAAACGACCGGCAAACCACGCCGCTGGGATTTCTGAGCAAGACCAAAGTGCGAGCATCGCTGCAACGAACTCCTTGATTGAACCCAGCACCATGAGACTTCTCTTCGCCGTCCTTTTCGCCGTCCTCTTCATTTGCACCTCGTTCGCCGCACCCGTCTTCGCCGCCGAAAAGCAGCCGAACATCCTCTTCATCTATGTCGAAGACCTCGGCTATTACACCAGCGAACGTGCCGCACGGGAGCCGAACGCGCGGCTCGCAGGATTGCACACGCCGCATCTCGACGCGCTCGCCGCAAGCAGCGTGAATTTCACGCGCACCTTCTGCGGGCAGAGCGTGTGCTCGCCCAGCAAGTCGGCGATCTACAGCGGACTGCTGCCGCACACGAACGGAATCTGGCGCAACTGCCACAATGCGCATCCGAAGCTGGGCGGACCGGCGCAGTGGATTCCACTGCCGCGGCCGCTGACGAAGGAGAACGATCCCACATTCCTCGCGGCAGGCGGAATGCACGAAGGTATCCCGAACCTCATCCAGATGTTGAAGGCGAAGGACGTATATTGCGCTCTGTCGGGAAAACTGCATCAGCAGCCCGCGCGGAACTTTCCGTATGATGCCTTCGTCGGCACGGCGGAACTCGAGGCGGTGATCAAGGCGGCGGGCGAAAAACCGTGGTTCTTCTGGTGCAATCCCGGCGATACCCATGCGGCGTGGTGGCGGCACGTGCAGCGTAAGCTCGTCGACCCCAAGGACCCGAACTCTGCACCAAAAGACGTTGATCCCGCGGCGATTCAGATGCCGCCGTGGTTACCGGACACGCCTGCGGCAAGAATCGACCTCGCGCAGTATTACTCCTGCGTGCTCAATGTGGATAAGTTCGTCGGCGAGATGCTGCAGAAGCTCGAAGCCGGCGGGCAGGCACAGAACACCATCGTTATCTTCAGCGGCGATCACGGCATTCCGATTTTCCGCGGCAAGACCAGCGTCTATCCGGCAGGCACCCAGGTGCCGTGCTACATCAAAGGCCCCGGCATCAAGACCGGCCGCACGTTGACCACGCCGATCTCGCAGATGGACTTCAATCCCACCATTCTCGAAGCCTTCGGCATCGCACCGCAGCCCGTGTGTCATGGAAAGTCGCTCTGGCCGATTTTGTCGGGAAAGGCGGATGCGCTGCCGGAGCGCGTCACGATCATGACCGAGACCAACGGCGGCCTCGCCTCGGCCCCCAGTACGACCAAGCCCACCAAGGCGCGAGCCGTGTGCGACGGTCGCTTCTATTACATCGGGAACGTTTATCAGGACACCGTCAACGAGCCGGTGGAAAAAGTGCTCCACCTCGGCAGCGGCAACGGCGAATACGGCGATCCCGGCCCGCCCTACCACATCGACCTCCACGACGAAGCCGTGCGCCACAAAGCCGACCAACCGCTACCCTACGAACTGTTGCGCCGGCTGTGCATGAACGACACCCCGCGGGAAGAACTCTACGACCTCGACGCCGACCCTTGGGCCGTGAAAAACCTCGTCAACGATCCCGCTCACGCGGAAACGCTGGCGCGCCTGCGTCAAGAGTTCACGCAATGGCGCAAATTCACCAAGGACGACGACCAGCCCTTCGAACTCCCCCGCGGCGCACCTCGGAGAGAGTGAACGAGGTCGGACCACAGCATGCCGATTAAACTGGGTCCTTCCGTCTCCATTTGCCTGTCCTAAAACACGTTGCGACACCGAGTCTAACCTCTACCATGAAGCATTCATTAACTCTCATCACGCTGCTGCTCGTACCGCTGTCGGTGCTAGGTGTCGCCGAGTCGGCATCTTTGCCGGCCAAGCCCAACGTCCTGCTCATCATGGCGGACGATCTGCGGGACTTTGGCGGGGCGTTCGCGAAGGAGGTCGTCAAGACGCCGAACCTCGATCGGCTCCGGGCTCGCGGCACGACCTTTGAGCGGGCGTATGTGCAGTATCCTGTGTGCAATCCGAGTCGCAGCAGCATGATGGCGGGACTACGGGCCGAACAGACGGGCATCGTCGGCAATGACATCCCGTTGCGGCAAAAAATGCCGGACATCATCACGCTGCCGCAGCTCTGCAAAGATGCCGGGTGGCAGTCGCATGCGTTTGGAAAGCTCTACCACCTCGGCGGAGGCGGGAATGCCGAAGCCAGGTTGCGCTGGATGGACGCGGGGCGCTCCTGGCACACAGCGCAGGCGTTCGAGGCGACATCGACGGGCCGCAAGCTGCTTGAAGGCCGCGACGTAACCGGCGGTGCTCTGAAATGGTGCCGGTGGGGCGCGGCGGATGGCACGGACGACGACCAACCAGACGGCCAGATTGCCGCGGCAACGGTGGCCATGATCGAGAAGCTCGGCGACACGCCGTGGTTCATCGGTTGCGGTTTCATGAAACCGCATGATCCCTTCATCGCGCCGAAGAAATACTTCGATCTTTATCCGCCGGACTCGCTGAAGCCTTGGAGCGATCCCGCGGGCATGACAGCCGTGCGCAAAGACAGCGTGGGCTTTGGCGAGTACGGCACGACGTTTGACAAGTTCACGCAGCAGGAGTGGCGTGAGTTGTTCCGCGCCTACCTCGCGGGCACCAGTTTCATGGACGCGCAGCTTGGTCGCGTGCTGGACGCGCTCGATCGGCGCCAACTCTGGGACAAGACGCTCGTCATCTTCGTCGGCGACCACGGCTATCACACCGGCGAGCGGCAGTGGTGGAACAAGAATACTCTCTTCGAGCGGAGTTGCCGTGCGCCGCTGATCATCGCCGCGCCCGGGATGAAAGGCGGCCGGACGACGCGCTCGCTCGCCGAGTTCGTCGATGTGTATCCCACCGTCGCCGACTTCTGCGGCCTGAAAATGCCCCACCCCGCCGCCGGAGCCAGTTTGCGGCCGATCCTGGCGGATCCCGCTGCCGGCATCAAAGACGCCGCCTTCACCCTCGTCACACGGAGTCCGAAACTCTACGGCCAAAGCATCCGCACGGCTCGTTGGCGCTTCACACGATGGAGCGATGGTCAAACCGAACTTTACGACCACGATTCGGATGCCGAGGAGTTACACGATGTCTCTGCGCAACACGCCGACGTCGTTACCGAACTCACCGCCAAGATTCAAAAGCTGCCCCCGCTCATTGCAAAGCCATGAAACTCCTCCTGCGGCTCCTCATTCTCTGTTTTAGCCTCTCGTCTGCAAAAGCGGCCGACGCGCAGAAGCCCAACATCCTCATCATTCTTGTCGATGACATGGGCTACGGCGATCCGCGCTGCTTCAATCCCGATTCGAAGATCGTGACGCCGCACATCGACAAGCTGGCCGCGGAAGGGATGCGTTTTACCGACGCTCATGCGGGAGCGTCCATCTGCGTGCCTAGCCGGTATAGCTTGCTGACCGGACGGATGCCGTATCGCAGCTGGGTTTCACATGGTGCGAAAAAGCAGATGCGCAACGGCCATGAAACACTCCATTTTGCGCCGCCGATGCTGCATAAGGAGCCGACGCGGCTCAATCTCGCGACGCTGATGAAGCGGCAGGGGTACGCGACGGCTTGTGTGGGGAAGTGGCATCAGGGCATGTCGACGAAGGCCGAGGCGGACGGCACGCTGAAGATGACACCGCTGGACTTCGGCTTCGATTACTACTTCGGCTTCGATGCGCCGGAGCAGGGCCCGTATGCATGGATCGAAAACAAACGCTTCGTCGTCGCGCCGACCGAGACCATCGAGGATCACCCGGGCGAAGGCGTGACGAATATCGAGACGCAAGGTGCGCACTGGCGCCAAGGTTTGGCGGCGCCGGGATGGAAGTTCGAGGGCTACCTTTCTACCATCGCAAGCAAGGCGGATGGCTGGCTGGAAAAGCAAACCAAGAACAACGCCCCCTTCTTCCTCTATTACGCCATCCCCGCGCCTCATGCGCCATGGGCGACGTCGAGCGAATTCAAGGGCAAGAGCGGCGCGGGCCAATACGGCGACTTTGTGATGGAAGTGGACGCGAAGATCGGCCAAGTGATGGCGACATTGGACAAGCTGAAACTGAAGGACGACACGCTCGTCTTTTTCTCGAGCGACAACGGCCCCGTGTGGTACGTCCAGGACATCGAGAAGTTCGGCCACCGCGCCGCCGGTCCATGGGACGGCATGAAAGGCGCGCTCACCGAAGCAGGACATCACATGCCCTTCATCGCGAGTTGGCCGGGCAAGATCCAAGCGGGCAGTTCGTGCGGTGAGTTGATTTGCTTCGCCGACATGCTGGCCACGGTTGCTTCGCTGCTCGGGGAAAAACTCCCGAGCGATGCCGGCGAGGACAGCTTCGACTTCACGCGGCTGCTGCGCGGCGAGACACCCGCACAACCCATCCGCAACGGCATGGTGCATGTGAACTACGGGTCCTACACGCTCGCCATCCGCGAGGGCGATTGGAAGCTCATCCTGCCCTCACGCGTCTATGCCGTGCAGGACGGCGGCATCACTCCGGACCACATCGTCGAGACCACCGGCAAAGGCTCGACCGACAAGTTCCAACTCTACAACCTCCGCACCGATCCCGGCGAGGCTACCAACCTTTTCGCGCAAGAGCCCGACAAGGCGAAGGAACTCTTTGCCGCGCTCAAGGCCGACATCGTACGCGGGCGAAGCCGCTAGGCCGAAGGTCGATGAGGCGACTAGCGGCCGGAGTGCAATGCGGCGTCTGAATCGCTCGGAGTTCGAAACGGCCCTGAGCGATCTCTTTCAGATGCCGCTGCGCATCACTGCCTGTGCCGTCGTCGCCGTCGCAAGTGTCTTGGCGACTGCATCCTGCTCTTCGATCGGAGCAAGCGGGATTGGCCATCTCCGCAGCAACTTCGCTGTTAGATAAATAATTCCAAGCCCCGGAGTCTTTGCGGCATACTCGCCTAAAATCGCGTCCCTAAGCCGATTATAGTAGAGCCATTCGGGGCGAAGGCTGGGTGAACGGCTGGTAACCGCAGCACCGTAGCTTGAAAGCAGCAATTCGGAATTTCGCATCGCCATAGAGCAGGCTTACCTACTTCGGTAGGGCTTCCTGACGCTTCATTCAACAATACGTCTCCTGTCTTCATTTGCAGAGCACCTGGATCCGCGAATCCCATCGACTTCACGTCGGAAAGATGAAGACCTTCCCATGTAATATTTGCGGACCGAATATACGGATAACGCTTTAGCATTGCGAATTCTGGTGCACGCGGCTGTCCTAATTGGACATCGACCAATTCGTCTAATGAAGCCCAGCACCAACGGGCGAGCCGACAAGCCGGTAGTACGCTCCGGTCGATGTGACCGACGGTAACACGGACGTCCGATCGAGCAACTCTTCCGTTCGAAACGCGGCGTCTGACAAGGCTACTTGTTAAGCCGCTCGGACCCGTCTTCATTGAGTGGGCGGCCAGTAGTGATCTCGCATCCACCATAGTAAATATAGAACTACTGCCAGCAATCCTAACTCTCAATGCTCATTTGGAACCAATCTCTGCGGTTTCTCTCCGGCCCGCGGCGAGCCTACATTCATATCGTGCTTGTTCAATATGATCTCCTTTGAAGCCGTCGATATTCGTAAGGGTGTCGAAGGCGGAAGTCATGCGCAACGCATTAAGTTTGCCGGACCTTCGTGCGCAATGTCCAATCCGGGACTTCTGCGGAGTGTATAGGCATGAAGGAAATGGGCGACGATCGACATGAAGCTTTTCTGCGGCTGTATACGGCCAGCGATGCGGCCCTACGGGCATATGTTCGCACGATAGTGACGACGCGAGACGACGCCGCGGAAATCATGCAGGATATTTCGCTGGTGCTGTGGCGAAAGTTTGACAACTTCCAGGGACAAGAAGATTTCCGTCGTTGGGCGTTCGGGGTGGCGCGTTTTGAAGTTTTGGCTTGGCGTCGCGACAAAGCTCGTGATCGGCTCGTACTCAGCGATGCGGCTTTGGAGGTTCTGGCCGTTCAGGCAACCGACGATCTATCGCGTCTCGATTCGCAACGTGCCGCGTTGGATCGTTGCCTCGATAAACTTGACGAACATCACCGCTCATTGCTTCGTGCCGCCTACGCTCCGGGGGCCAAACTCGAGCAGATTGCCGGCGATACCGGGCGAAACGTGCAATCGCTGTACAAGATGCTCCAGCGGCTTCGGGGCAAGTTGTTGGATTGCGTACGCCGGCATGCGTTGGCAGGTGAAGTACGATGAATACTCCCGCCGATCGTCGCGAACAATTTGCAAAGTACGCCGCGGGTCTAGCGACGGCTGTGGAGATTCAACGTCTCAACGAGGCGATTCTGCAAGACGCGTCGCTACGACGCGAGTTTGTAGAGTTTATGCATCTCGACGCCGCCCTGGAGGATTGGGCGGCCGGCGCGATCGAAGTGCGACCTTTGAAGCTCGCGGCCGACCGCCGTCGCACTATTGCTTATGCCGCGATGGCCACGGCGGCCGCGCTGCTCATGGGTTTACTGCTTCAACGAAGTTGGCCGTCGGTCGATGACACTACGGAACGATCACGACCGCCAGACGCCGCCGCAATGACTCAGGCAACGATCGTCTTGGCTCAAGAGTGTCGGTGGGAAGGCACGAGCTATCGAGAAGGCCAGCGCGTGCCGGCGGGCGTGATACGGTTGCTGAGCGGCAACGCCGTTATTCGACTCGACGGCGGCACGCTGCTCATGCTCAACGGCGATTGCGATCTCGAACTTCGCAGCGACGGCGCGATCAACATGCGACGCGGTGTCGTCACGGCTCGGTCGGCCGATGAGGCAGACGGCTTTGTGGTGCATGTCCCTAGTGCGACCGTCGTAGATCTAGGAACCGAGTTTGTTCTGCGGGTCGATGGGCAAGGCAACACGGAAGTGCACGTCGTAGAAGGTTCGGTGCGCGTGGAGCATGCCGACGCGGCGGAAGCGGCCCCCATCCTTCTGGCCGAGCACGCCGTACGTATTCAACAGGAACACAATGCGGATTTGGAGCCGATCGCGTATAACGGCGAACCGATTTCCGAGATGGTCAAACGCCTCCGCGAAGATTTGCCGTCGCAGCTTCGAGCGCAAGAATCATTCGAGTATCCTTTGGGCGCCTACGAACCCAAGCTCCTTTCCGGGGGCCTCGGGTGGGACGGGGCCTGGCGACTTCCTGTAGAGCGCGACGGATCTCCTGCTTATCCCGGTACGCAGCGTCTGATTTCTATCGCCCCAGGGGCGACCGGTGAGAGCTTTTGGAAGTCGCCGGCCGGAAAATCGTTTCGCGTTCGTTCCTTGTCGGAGCCCATCGACTTAGCTTCGAACGGCGTGCTTTACATCGGCCTCACCATTTATGCCGAAGAAACGGTCGCAAGTTCCGGGCCTTTCGCTGAACAAGCACGCTCCGTGCGGCTTTCCTTTCGCGCTGCGCCCCCATCGCCGTCGGAGTCGTTCGCATTAGGTTTCAATAAATCATTGAGGCCCATCGTCGAGACGTCGGCCGGTCGCAGCTTTGTCGGCCGCACGAAACTGCCGAACTCAAAAAGCGTTCGACTTGTCGGCAAGCTGTTATCGCGGACGGTCGGCGAAGACGAGTTGTCGCTGATCTTTCTCGACACGCAGGATTTAAGCGAGCGCCTTGAACCGGAGGCTTGGGACGTATCGACGCGCGGCGTACAGCTTAGCGGTTCGCTTCGGGATGTTCTCGTCACTTCGCACGGTCCCGCCGCGCGAGGTCTCGACGACCTGAGAGTGGGTTCTACCTGGTGGTCGGTGGTGCAGCAGAGGACTTTGCCATGACGAATTGTGTTGCTGGACTACGGGCATCGTCCGCGGCAGTGTGGTTCATTTGTCTTGCGAGCGTCGTCGTACCGCAGGTCGGTTACGGTGCGGAAGCGCGCGACTTCGCGGACTTCGAGAAGCATATTCGTCCGGTGCTTGTGAAGCATTGCTACGCTTGTCATTCGGAAAAATCCGAGAAGGTCAAAGGAGGCTTGCTGCTGGATACGCGCGCAGGAATGCTTCGCGGCGGCGATTCCGGGCCTGCCGTAGTGCCGGGGAAGCCGCAGGAGAGCTTGCTCTTAGAGGCGCTGCGCTACGAAGGATTCGAGATGCCGCCTCAAGGTCGGTTGCCCGACGACGTGGTCAAGCATTTCGAAATCTGGATCGCCGGAGGCGCCGCAGACCCGCGCGACGGGGGGGCGCAGGAATCGAAGTCGACGATCGACATCGAAGCGGGACGGAAGTTCTGGTCGTTTCAACCGATACGCGACGCGAGGCCTCCGCAGCCCCAGAGCGCCGGTTGGGTTCAAAACGACATCGACCGTTTTATCTTGGTCGGACTGGAACAGAAAGGTTTGACGCCGGTGCGTGATGCCGCACCGGAGCAACTCATTCGCCGCGCGACATTCGATCTCATCGGCCTGCCGCCCACGCCGGAGGAGGTCCGCGAGTTTCTGAACGATGTCGCGAAGCAGTCTGAGAGCGGTGAGGCCTTCGAAAAACTTGTCGCTCGACTGCTTGCTTCGCCGCGATTCGGCGAACGCTGGGGGCGTCACTGGCTCGACGTAGCTCGCTATGCGGAATCGACGGGCGGTGGTCACAACGTGTTGTTTCCACTTGCGTTTCACTACCGCGATTGGGTCGTCGACTCGTTGAATGCGGATAAGCCTTACGACCAATTCATCCGTGAACAAATCGCCGGCGATCTTCTGCCTGCCGACGACGCGGCCCGCCGCAATCACCAGTTGGCTGCGACCGGATTCTTGGCCGTCGGCATGAAGGACCTGCGCGAAAATGACACCCACCGCTTTCGCATGGCCATGGCGGATGAGCAAATCGATGCCGTAGGTCGCGCCTTCTTAGGACTGACGCTCGCCTGTGCCAAATGTCACGATCATAAATTCGATCCGATTCCGACGGCCGACTACTACGCTCTGGCCGGCATTTTCACGAGCAGCGAACCCATGCTCGGCGCGCGCCGCAACCGCCAACGTAACGCATTCGCCGCCGGCGTATTGTCGAAAGCCGATTCCTCGGCTGCAATCGGAGACGCCGAGTTCGCGGAATTGCTCAAAGCACGCGTCGAGGTCACGTACAAGCGTCTGGCGGTTCGCGATGAACAGTGGCGTATCCTGAACCTCAAGGGCCTTAAGGTCAAGGAGATGGAGAAGCACGCTGAGATGCTGGGGACCGACCCGAAAGTTCGCAAGTTACGTGACGAACTGAAGGTCTTGGAAGAGCGTTTGGCCGAACTTACCGAACGTTACGACGCAGCCCTCCGGCAAAGCATGATGGGAATGCGCGATTCGAACATCGAGGATTGCGCGATTCATATCCGCGGGGAGGACTCGCAACTGGGTCCGACTGTTCCGCGTGGTTTCCCGCAGGTACTCGTGTCGGGAAATGCTCGGCCGCTGCCCTCAGATCAAAGTGGTCGATTGCAACTGGCGCAGTGGATCGCCGATCCCGCGCATCCGCTCACCGCACGGGTCATGGTAAATCGCATTTGGCAGCACCTATTCGGCGCCGGGCTGGTCGAAACGCCGGACGACTTCGGCTTTACCGGTCAGCCGCCGTCGAATCCCGTGTTGCTCGATTATTTAGCGACGAGGTTCGTAGCCCATCGCTGGAGTATCAAGAAGCTGATCGCTGAGATCATGCAGAGCCGTACGTATCAGCTTGGGGCCGAGCACGATGCCCAAGCTTATGAGATCGATCCGGCGAATCGTCTGTTGTGGCGCGCCAATCGCCGACGACTGGACTCCGACGCCTTATTCGACGGCGTTCGACAAACGAGCGGCGACCTTGTTTACGACCGACCGCGCCCGACCATTCCGCTTACGACAAATGACGACCGCGTGAAGTCGATGGATCTACAAGCATGGTTCATGCCGACCACGCGACATCGCACGATTTATCAACCGGTATTGCGCGATCACGTTCCGGACGACTGGAAACTATTCGACTTTCCCGACCCCGAGCTCGTCACCGGCGCTCGCGGCATTACGACGGTCCCCACGCAGGCGTTGCACCTCATGAACAGCGCGTTCATTGCGACGCAGTCGCTCAAAACGGCGGAGCGGTTGGTTGCCGGCGGCGGCGAACCGCGGGGCATTATCGAGGAAGCGTACCTGCGCATTCTTAATCGCCGACCGCAAGCGGTCGAGGTTGACGACGCACTCGTGTTCCTCAACAAGTTTGAAAGCGGCGGCGCTAAGCGCGAGAACGCGGTTGCCGCTCTGTGCCAGTCGCTCTTTGCCTCTGCCGAGTTCTTATACCTTTACTAATCGAATCTCGCCAAAACCGCAGCTCATGATAAACCACGCCTTGTTAGGTCGCCGGGAAATGCTCCGCCTCACGCTGGGCGGATTCGGTTACACGGCACTCGCGGGACTAAGCGCTCAGGCCGCGGTGCGCGAATCGCACTTTCCGGCCAAGGCAAAACGCGTCATCTTGCTGTATATGCAAGGGGGCGTTTCGCATGTCGATACCTTCGACTACAAGCCTCGCTTGCAAGCCGACCACGGCAAGGCGATGGCCGGCGGGAAGGCGGCCAAGCTGTTAGCTAGCCCTTGGAAATTCAAACAACACGGCCCAAGCGGCCAATGGATCAGCGAACTGTTTCCTAGTCTAGCGACCCGCGCCGACGATCTGTGCGTGCTGACGGCCATGCACACCGAGGCGCAGGCCCATGAAACGGCCGTGCCGATGTTTCACACCGGCAACGCTTTGCAAGCACGACCGTCGATCGGCGCCTGGGTTTTATACGGGCTGGGTGCCGAGACGGAGAACTTGCCGGGCTTTATCGCCATGAATCCTCTCAACCGATTCGGCGGCAACAATCACGGCAGCGCTTTCTTGCCGGCTTCGTACCAAGCCACGCTGGTTCGACCCGGCGGCAAGGAACTCGGCGATCCCGTTGCCAATCTTAAACCGGCGCATCTCAATCCCGAGCAACAACGATTGCAACTCGACCTGTTGCGTCGCATGAACTCGCGGCGAATGCAAGCGGACCAAGTGAACGACCAGTTGGAAGCCCTCATCGGAAGCTATGAAATGGGCTTTAAAATGCAGACGGCCGTGCCCGACCTTATGGACCTCAGTCGCGAAACGGCAGACACGCTGAAAGCCTACGGCATCGGCTCGGCAGCCACCGACTCATTTGGTCGCCAATGCTTGTTTGCTCGCAAGTTTGCGGAGGCGGGCGTGCGATTCATCGAAATCGGCACCGGCGGCTGGGACCATCACAAGGACCTGAAAGATGAGATGCAACGCAGCGCGGCCGCAGTCGATCGGCCGATTGCCGGCCTGTTGGCCGACCTCAAGCAGCGCGACATGTTGAAGGATACGCTCGTCGTCTTTGCCGGCGAATTCGGCCGCACGCCGTTCGCACAGTTCGACAATGGTCGGGATCACAATAATCGCGCATTCACAGTTTGGCTGGCAGGCGGCGGCACAAAGCCCGGCTACCGGCACGGTGTGAGCGATCACTATGGCTCCGAAGGACTTGACGGCCGCGTACATATCCACGACCTGCACGCCACGATTTTGCATTTGTTGGGCCTGGACCACGAAAAACTTACGTACCGCTACAGTGGTCGCGACTTTCGCTTGACGGACGTGAAAGGGAACGTCGTCCGAGAAATTCTGACGTAGTTCGGACGGAGCAATCATCGATAACTTCGCAACACGGCTTCCAAGGTGGAATGTGCATCAAGTTCTTGCGCCCTTAACGATCGTCAGTATCGTACTACTTGCATCCGCGTCCACAGGAGCCGAGACCAAGACCGCACCAAGCGCGAAAGATGAAGCGCATCTCCTTCGCTCCCGGATGATTTGGGATGCATCGCCGCACAATGCCTTTACAGACCTCATCCGCTGGAAAAATCATTGGTACTGTTCGTTTCGTGAAGGGAGCGAGCACGCTTCTTACGACGGGACGGTGCGAATCCTTAGCAGTGCCGACGGCGAAAACTGGGTGAGCTTCGCGCAGTTTGTCGAGAAAGGAAGCGACCTTCGCGATCCCAAGCTTTGCGTGCTGCCCAGCGGTCAGTTGCTTGTGGGAATGGGCTGCCGTACCCAGGACGAGAAGGATCCGCAGAACTGGCGAACGGTTACCCGAGTAGCCGTGACCGTGGACGGGAGCAATTGGGAGTTGCGCACCGTGGGCGACCCGCAGGTTTGGATGTGGCGTTTTGTGACCCATGGCGAGTTCGTTTATAGCCTGGGATATCGTCAACGACCCAAAGGACTCGGCGGCGACACCTTTCTTAACTTCTATCGCAGTCGCGATGGTCTGACGTGGGAACGCATTACGCAGTCCGAGGCCGGCGGAGGCTACGTCAATGAGGCGGCGTTCACGTTCGAACCCGATCATCGCTGCGTGGTGTTGCTACGCCGCGAAGGAGGAAATAGCAGGCTCGGTCTCTCACACCCTCCATATCAACAATGGACCTGGACCGACTTGAACGATCGCTTTAATGGGCCGGCGCTGGCCCGTTTTTCTGATGGGCGGCTGCTTGTCGGCGGCCGCGCCAAGCCGGCCGGCGCCAATGAGGCGAAGACCGCTCTCGCTTGGTTGACGACCGATCCGCCACGGCTGCGCCCGCTGTTCACTTTGCCGTCGAAACATGAAACCGGGTATCCAGGGCTCTATCTACTCGGCGACGAACTCTGGATCAGTTACTACTCCAGCGAAACCGGAAAGTGCGCGGTTTATATTGCTCGCGTCAAAATCAACAATGCTCCACAATAGCGGCTGCCGCGAAACCCATTGGATTCGGCATTAACTGTATTGCACTAGAAGACACTCATGCCTTCCCCGGCGCAAAGACCCCCAACTTCGTCACGCCGTGAGTTCCTGCACGCGGGTCTTCGGGGACTGGGAAGTCTGTCGCTTCCATCGCTGCTGCGGCTTCGCGCGGCCTCGCCGGCACAAGAGGGGAATCCGCCCGCGACGGCCGTGATCCTCGTGTGGCTACGCGGCGGTTGCAGCCATCTCGATACGTACGACCCGAAACCGAAATCAACGAGCGACTATCGAGGCCCATTCGCGACGATAGAATCGCGTACGCCGGGCCTGCACTTAACGGAACTCATCCCCCGCCAGGCGAGCATTTCCGATAAGTTTACCATTCTCCGTTCGCTGGCGCATACCGGCGGCGGGCACCCTGCCGGCTCGTTGCAAATGTTGTCGGGCGATCCGGATGCCCAGGATAAGCCGAAGCCGGTCTATCCTGATTTTATGACGGTCGCGCATTACATGCGGCGGCAACGAGCGCGTGCCTTGCCGAACTACATCGGCGTGAACCCGGTGACGAACTACGACGGCTTCCGCATCGCCGGACCGTCGTACGTCGGGCCGGCCTACGAGCCGTTCGCAGTGTCCGGCGATCCCAGCGATCCGAAGTTTCAAATTCTCAACATCGGACTTACCGACGACGGGCAGATTGCGCGCCTGCAACAAAAAGTTCGGCTGCGAACCTCGCTTGACCAGTTTCGCCGGGCCGCCGATTCTTCCGGCGTCATGGACGCCATGAACCGCTTCGAGACGCAAGCTCTGGAGCTACTGACAAGTCGGCAAGCCGCCGAAGCATTTGATCTAAATCGTGAATCACCGAAGACTCGCGATCGATACGGCCGGCACCAATGGGGACAGCAGTGCCTGATGGCTCGCCGGTTGGTCGAAGCGGGCGTCGAAATCGTTACCACGACGTTCGACGGGCCGCTGTGTGGTCGCGTTGCGAATTGGGACGACCACGCCGTGAACCACCATGTGTTCGATGCATTGGCGTATCGAGCTCCGTATTTCGACCAAGCCGTCTCGGCACTTATCGAAGACATCTACGCCAGAGGATTGGATCGCCGCGTGCTCGTCGTCGTGACGGGAGAGTTTGGTCGCACGCCGAGAATCTCTTATGTCGCAAGTAGCGGACCGGGCCAAGCCAGCGCCGCGGCGGGCGTGGTTCAACCGGGCCGCGACCATTGGCCAAATGCGAATTCCATGATTTGGGCAGGCGGCGGCATTGAAACCGGCCGCGTCATCGGAGCGACGGATTCCAAAGGGGAAGAGGTTGTCGAGAGCCGGGTCGGTCCGCAAGACTTTTTGGCCACCATCTACCATCACCTCGGCATCGATTACGAACACGCCACGATTCCGAACCTCAGCGGCCGACCCACACCTATCGTGACCAACGGTAAAGCCATTGCCGGGCTCGTCGGCCGACAGAGCGCGAAGGGTGATGGCTAAGTCTGCTCAAGGAATAGCGGGATAAATTGCCGGGTATGTTGCGGCGATCTTGGGTTTTTCGATTTGACGCAGGCGTTACTTCGGCACGACACACCGAAGCGTTTATGTCGACAACGCCGGGTCGCAATCGGCCACTGACGTGCGTCGCAACGATCTAGTGCCACTTGCATGTAACTGCCCGAATGCCGAGTGGAAGCTGAACTTCGCCCTCAGTCGGTTTGGAGGAGTCCGTTGCACCAGTGAGACGTTGAGTATTCGCTGGACGGACGTGGATTGGAGGCACAACCTAATTCGCGTCCCAAGCCCGAAGACCGAACATATCGAAGGGAAGGAGTCGCGACTGATCCCGCTATTCCCCGAGCTACGGCCTCACTTGGAAGCCGCACGGGCTGAAGCCGACGTGGTGGCTGAGTTCCTCATCACTCGATACCGTTAGGTCCGGCAGAACCTCTCGACTCAATTCAAGCGGATCGTGTGCCGGGCGGGTATCGAGCCGTGGCCCAAGCTGTTCCAAAATCTCCGCAGTACGCGAGAGACCGAACTGATGGAGACGTACCCGGCCCATGTCGTCTGTGCTTGGATCGGCAACAGTGAATCGGTCGCCCAGAAGCACTATCTCCAGATCACCGACGAGCACTTCGCCAAGGCCGTCCGTGCAGCGCCGAACGACCAAAATGCAGCGCCTGAACGTCGCGCGCTGCAAAAAGCGCTGCAGCAAGGCGCAGAACCGGCTCGAACGGTCCCGAAGCGACCTGCGCCGGCGCAGCAAAAAGCCCCGGTTTTGCCGGGGCTTGCGGCACTATTCGATTTAGTGCAAGAACCCAAAATACCCCTACGGGGATTCGAACCCCGGTTGACGGATTGAGAACCCGCTGTCCTAGGCCTCTTTCGCCGGGAAATGAAGCGGTTTCTGCGAATGGGTCAGTAAAAGGGCGGGTAGCAACTAGCGATCGCCGCTTCGAGACGGACTTAGCCCGCATCGTCGATGCTTGGCCCCGGCTCTCGCAAGAGATCCGAGAGGCGATGCTCAGACTGATTTCCAAGACCCACTAATCCATCTGGAGTTCCACCATGCCAACTGTCCATCTGCAACTGGCTATCACATTTAATGAAGATGCCGTAGAGACTTTTGCCAATCTTTTCGAACGTTCGTTGCGACGCCACCTCTCGCCGCTCCCTACGCCTTCCCCGGTGTCGGCTCCAAGCGACACAACAAACTTGCTGCTCGACTCTCGGCAGGCGGCAAAGATGCTCAAGGTTTCCAGCCGAACCCTGTGGAAAATGCAGAACTCCGGCGAGATGCCGCCGCCAATTCGAATGGGCAGGTCGGTCCGGTGGAATCTTGGAGTGCTCAAGAAATGGGTGGATGAAGGCTGCCCTAGGCTGGGTGAATGAACTGACTGCTCTCTCGATCCGTCCAATCACCAAGCTTGATTGACCTTCCGTAGAACAGCTGCCATACGATGCAACGGCCGCCGTACAGTTTGCCGAAGAGCCGAGGCAAAGCAGGGATCCCGCTCCAAGGCAAAAGCACAGGTACACTTTTCCGCTAAGGAGAAGGACCGCGCTTCCGTTGCTGGGCAAGTTTGCTCAACGTAAACCAACGACGGTGAGCGAACAGGACTTGAACCTGTGACCCCTAGCTTGTCGAGCGATCCGGGGCCTCGATGAAAACCATCGTTTTCCTCCGGTCAAGAATTTCGAGATAACTCGTCCTGCCGTCGTCGCGTCTTTGAACCGGCTGCGTGCGGCGTTGGTTCCTGTCTGGTGAAGGGTGCGTTGATTCCGGTACGATCAGGGCGATGTTCTTTGCGGTTACATTCCAGCTTGTCACTTAAGGGCGTGTCATGCCGACTTGGGCACTCGTTTTAGACCTCTTGATCAAGACCGCCACCGCAGCGGCGACCATCACGCTCGGCTATTTTGCGTGGAAGATCGCCACGCGGCAGGCGCAGATCGCTGGCGATAAGCTAAAGCTGGACCTATTCGATCGTCGCTATGCCGTCTATGTGGCAATAAACGACTGGATCAATGACCTGCAGGGCCGCGTCGTGCCGGATGCGGAATACACCGCGCATATCAAGAAGATCGAGCCAGCCCGGTTTGTGTTTGGGATCGAGGTGAACGAATGGCTGAAGTCATTGCGCAAGAAGGCGAGACAGATGAACCACGCGCGACGGATTCTAACGCAGACTAGTGGCAGTCAATACGACGACATCAGCCACGAAGAGCGGATGAAAGCGGACAAACTCTACTCGGAGTTGACGCTGGAACTTGATGAGGAGCTCGAGCGCGTAGACGACGTGGTCTCGCCCTATCTCGGCTTCGGTCAGACGATTTGATCGAGTGAGGCTTCGATGTAGCGGTACGGCGTCGATCCGGCCACGATCAAGAACATTCGTATCGGCGTTTCGCGGAAGGACAAGCCTTAGCCGCCTGGACCTCGTACCGGGTCGATGCCAGCTTCGAACAGGACGCTGTTGAGCAACCTGATTGCGGAATGGCGTGCAGCGTCGATCTCATCGGGAAGCATACAATTATTGAAGCTGTAGAAACCACTCACGGGGTCTAGCTGCAACTCGTTGTTTCGAACCGCCAGCTGAACACGTTCAGCTATTGAATCGAAGTTCTTTGAGAGTAACCCTAGCCGTTCGCGCCATGTCGGATTGGTAAACTGCCGTCCGGCCTTCGTGCGATCGATCTCATCTCCTTCGCGTGTCTTCATGATGCCTGTGTTGAGCGTGCGTATCACGTCCTGCATGGCCCTCAAGAAGTCCTGCATGTTTCCTTCGGCAACAAATGACCGGGAGACCGCAGGTCGCGATAGAAAGCCTGCAATCAAGGTTAGCGCCTTCACGTCCGAATGCGACGCAGGGTCTTTGCCATCGCCCTCGCGCCCCGGTACGGGACGGGTGCCCTTCTTAAAACCTGCAACCGCCTCTTCGAATTCGCTCTTCCGCGACTTGATAAGTTCCGGCGTCGTCGGGTGTCGTGAGATTTCCCATTTGCTGTGCGCCATTCCGTGATGATTCAGACAAAGGACGACTAAGTTGTCGTAAGAGTCGTCGGCGGTTTTGGAGTGCGGAACGATGTGATGGAGAATTACTGGCACTCGGTCGTCGACTTTCCAACAGATACAACAAGACCAATCGCACTTCTGAACCAACTGAAGTATGACGGCGTCGTCTATCTCCTTGCGTTTAACCGCGGCTTTTATCAGCTTAACTTCGTTGTCGAAGAATGATGCTTTTAGCTCCTTTGTCCCTGCCTCGCGAAGTTTGGTGAGAGTCAGCCCAGCATCCAGTGCCTTTTGTGCGAGGGCAGAGTCGAGCCCCACCGAGAGCAGGTTCGTTAGTAAGTCGCGGCTCATGTGATCCTCAATGGTGGACCGAAAGTGTGCATTCGGTGCGATCAAGTTAACGCGGCCTAGCAGGGCAATCAACGACCGTAACGGAAGAATCGCTGGCTTTATCGACCAAGTTCGGTGACGGCAACTGTCTACTGACCCCACGGCCTTCGGAACAACCTCCGAAAATACCCGCTGGTCTTCAAGAACCTGCCCGACGATGGATCGGATGAGTCCGTTTATCAGCAAACTATCTCGGCTTTCAACAACGGATTGAATATTCTTGCTGCCGCCGGGATACGCCTGCTAGTCGAAGGTGTTTGCCTCAACCTCAAAATCTTGACGGGCAAGAACCGCACTGATCGAGGCAAAGTGGTTCGCGACAGAACGAGCAATAAGATCCTCGCGCTCAACAATTGAGGGAAAACTCAACACTCTTTGCGACAAGGGCAACGTCAGCAAGAATCAGGCAAAGGTGTTACATGAGCTTCGAAAACTCGGCAATGATGCCGTCCACCAGATGGATGAACCTCCGCTTGATTTGGTCGGCGAATGCATCGATGCAATTTAGCACGTTTTCAAGCAGGTCTACGAGCAGCCGGAACTGCTTAAGAAACTGAAGAACCGAAAGAGCAAACCGAAGCGGGCTAGGGGGAAGCTATCGGGAAGTTAGATTTCCACTTTTCATTTATAGCGACGGTCAGGAATCAAACGGCTTGCGGCTTTCGACGAGGATGCGTTTCCGGTACTCCTCACCGAGACCGTTAATCATCGTGTTGTTAATGAGGCCGAAGTCGAAATAGTCGCGGCAAACGGTCATGCTGGTGAGGATCATCGCCGTAGCAGCGTTGAGAGTGCCGCCAATCTCGCCGTCGTCGGAAAAGTATTTCGGCCGGAGCTGGTTGTCGTCGTCGAAATCGCCGTGCCGGACTGCATCGCTCGCGTGCGTCACTTGGCAATAGATGTCGTAGAGGGACTTGTAGATGAGGACGAATTCTTTCCCAAGGACTTCTGCGAGCTGGTAGATTTTGAGTCCGGAGTAGTTTTTCTCCTTCTTCAGCACGTACGCCCAATCGTCGCCGATGCGCTTAGCGTATGCAGTGGTCAATGTGTCGTCCAACTTCTTTAGGGTATGCTTTGAGACACGTTTGAGTCCGCGGAGCTGGATCATCTTGTTGTAGCGACGCGGTTCGTTGAATGCCTGGCTGGCGACATAGAACCACGCACGCTCCTCGACGGACGGAAACTTGTGCGAACTCTTCAAGCGTTTCTTCGGTGTCGGCGTCGCTGGCTTCGGACTCTTACGGGAGGGCCGCCGTTCGCATTGCACGGAATAAGTAAGGTCGCCGTTGGCGTCCTTTTTGTGCACGCCGTTTTTGACCAGGGGCTCGGTATAAATGCGGACATGACGTGCAAGCACGAACTTTAGGGCGGCAATCGTCTCGAAGAGAGAGCGTGAGAGGATAATCGCGCCGACGCCTTCCGCTCGGCTGCACTCCTCAATAATGGAGCGGTAGATGCGACACGCCTGAAGATTGAGGAGCATCGCAACGTAGAACACATGAAGGGCGGTGCAGGGGCGAGACGGTCTCTTGCTCATCTCGAGCCAGACGCGATACACACGCTCGGCAAACTCAAATTCAACGGCGTTCGCCTGCTGCACCGCCTCACGGCGTTCATCTTCGTCGGGGAATGGAAGTAAGGGCCGCATAAAAACTCCGGAGATAGCAGGGGTATCTCAATTCACTCTTAGCGAGCGTACGAACCAATTGTTCGAGTCGCTCAGTAACAGCCCAAGTATTGCGTCGACGCCGCCACCTAGTTCTCCGTCGATTCGACGGTCGAAGCGTTGCCGCTTTTCGTGCGCTGGCGGTAGAGGATTCCAATTCTCGATTGCATGCTAAATTCTCCGGGCGCCACAATCAGATGCTTGAACCTCTTTTAGAGGCTATCCGATTACGTGCCGCACGTTCCGCGCAAGGCGAACGAACCGCCCAAGCCGAAGTATCGCCGCGGCAAAGCGCGTCGCTGGAAAGTCGAACGCACCCACTCCTGGCTCAATCGAGCCCGACGACTGCTCATCCGCTGGGAAAAGAAAGCGGCGAACTATCTCGGCTTCTTGCATCTTCAATTCACCTTCGTCACGCTAAGAATCGCCGGAGTTCTCGGATAGGCTCTCAACCTAACCGTACCGCGAGTCCATTAGAAGTCTAAGCTCCTTCGATCGCCACTATGCGATTGCTCACCGCATCCGCCGTAGTACTTATTGGGATTTGACAGCGTTGCTAACCACCGAGTATTGCTGACATTTATTGTCAGCTGCTATATGATCGCTGCTTCGCGAGTTGCTTGACTGTTGACACTAGGGCATCGGTTGCGAGCGGCATACATGGATACTCTTGGCACAAATAAAACGAAGCCAATCGAAGGTGAACAACAACGCCGTACGATCGACGACCTTGGACGGTTGACTTGGAAAGTCGTAGAGGAGCTTCGGATCAACTCAGGGTTGAAATTCGACGAATATGCAAGGATTGTTCTTGGATTGGTGTTTCTTGCCCACGCGAACCAACAAAGCACAAAGCTAAATGAGTCTGGTCAAACATTGCGACTCCCTGACATCGCAAAGTGGGATCACCTGTTTTCGGTACCTCCGTCGCTCCTCGGCGATGCGCTAAACAGGGTGATGTGTGCCATTGAATCTGAGAACGAACATCTCAGAGGCACTGTTACCCAGACCGATTACAACAGGCCGGAGAAGCCACCGCTTATCGACTTATTGAGACTCTTTTTTCAAGTCTCTGCGGAAGCAGCAGATGACACGTTTGCAAAAGTCTACGAATTCCTACTCGATCGTTTTGCCCGTGCATCCGGTCAGCGTTCGGGGGAGTTTTCATCGCCGAAGGAAATCACGACGCTTCTAGTCGAGCTTGTGAAGCCGCAACGTGGAATGAGCGTCTACGATCCATGCGTTGGTACAGCAGGCGTCTTGTTAAGTTCAGTGCGTTATGTTTCCAGCACCCAGCAAGGTAAGCACGGACTTTCACTTTTTGGACAGGAGATTAATCAAGACATCTTATCCATCGGCCGGATGCATCTTGCCGTGAATGGAGAAACCGACGCACTACTATTACTTGGTAACACCCTGTCTCATCCACGCTTTGTCGATCAAGGACGCTTAACACAGTTTGATCGTGTGATCGCTAACCCGCCATTCTCAGTATCGCTGCGTGGCATTGATTTGGAGCATGATCCATACGCCCAGTTCCGCTACGGCCCACCCCCAAAACACAACGGCGACTTTGCATTCCTTCAGCACATGATTGCCTCGCTCAAGCCACACGGGCGAATGGCGGTAGTAGCACCACATGGCGTCCTCTTTCGTGGCGGCAAAGAGGAAAGGATTCGGCAAGGGATTTTGGACGATGACTTGCTGGAAGCCGTCATCGGACTTGCACCAAGGCTCTTCTATGGGTCAGAAGCTTCTGCGGCTGTATTGATCATCAACAAAAAGAAACCTCTTGAGCGAGTCGGCAAAGTTCTCTTCATCAACGCAGATCGTGATTTCGAGCGCGATGGACGGGTGAACAAGCTTCGACCTGAAGACGTCGCCCGAATAGTGACTGCATTCGATGCATATTCGGAAACCGATCGCTTCTCTCATGTTGTAGACATCGAGGCAATACGAGCTAATTCGTACAACTTAAACATTCCTCGATATGCAGATTCTTCATCACTGGCAGGGCTCGTCTCTCATTACGACAACTTTGCCAAACACACAATCAAAGAGCTGGCGGTTGAGGTCAATGCGGCGAAGCGAGGCGGTGCATTCGAGGACGTTCCGAACGCGGTCTACATCCCGATTGTGGGAAAACGGATAACCGACCGCCTCGAAGAACTTGACGGAAAACATGATCGCTACTATCAGGTCATCCTAAATGAACGAGCGATCAATGCATACGTCGCCCAGTTTTTGGGCACATCCGTTGGCCAACACGCGCTCTCCCTACTTGCTATGGGAAGTGTCGTCCAGCGACTAAACAAGGACGATCTACAAGAATGCATAATTGCGCTGCCGGATCTCAAATCGCAGCAAGAAATCGTCGCGACGCACCGTAAACTCTCTTCGCTAAAAGAGGCGATCAGCGAAGTCGATCATGGATTGTCACTGAATCCGACCGGCCTAAAGGGACTTCAAAAGCAACTAGATTCAATGCTGCTAATTCTTGGCGAATTGTCAGATGCCGATTACGTGCGAAGCAAAATACGCGAAGGTGAATCAAAGACCGTAGAGTTTAAAGAGTCGCTCAGCCTCGATTTGAAATTGCGGGTAAGGAACAAGCCCACCGAAGAGAAGATTCTGAAGACGATTGTTGCGTTCTTAAATACGGACGGTGGCGTGTTGCTGATCGGTGTTCGTAATAACGGAACAATTGCTGGCCTTTGTGTTGACTTGCAAGTGCTTCACGGCAGCGACTTGGACAAGTGTTTGTTGCACTTCAAAAACTTGGTGATGACCCGCATCGGCACTGAGATTATTCCAGATATCAACTACCGATTTATGGAAGCCGATGAGCAGAAGGTGTTGGTAGTTCAGTGCAATCCATCCAACCGCCCATGCTTCTTGGACAACAACGAGTTCTATGTGCGAACAACTCCATCGTCCCAGTTGTTAAGAGGTGCGCAGCAGTATGAGTATGTGAAAACACGATTCAGGCTGTGACCGTTCCCATTTGGTCGTGATTACGGCCGTTTGCGGTATTGCGAGAGCAAGCTGGCAATATCGAGACTGAGCTCTCTGTTTATTCAGGCCCACCCTGTCGGCGGCCGCATTACTTGGACACTCGCATCCAGATTACGCGTGAGCATGGTTTATTTCGGAAATAGTTCGCCGCTCGGCAATTGCCAGGACTCCGGCACTTCGAGAACCCCAAAGACTAGCCCTGCCGTGCTTTGAATCAGTCGACTTGCCATCTGGAAGCGCACATAGCCACCACTTTCGAAGCGTTCCTGCGTCGGAATGTTATAGAGTCGCTCAAAAGAATTGCGAAACCTTCCTGAAGGAACAACACAATCGATCAATTCGTCAGTAATTGCCGGCTCAAAGCTCAGAGTGCGTGCCAAGTCAAATGACTGTAGCACGGCACTTGCCACAAGCTCTTCGCGAAGTCCGAAGAAAAAGATCCCACTCCTGTCGACGGGAATCAGTTGGCCGCCAACAGGTTTGTCGTGAACGACTGATTTGCCGGCGAGCCATGGATTATGATCCCGTCCGAAATCGAAAACCTCACTAGAAAATGGTTCGCCATTTCCCTTTCGAATTGGAATGCCGTCGAGTTCCGAAATCGAGGTCAATGCTTTAAGAGCAGCAAGGCGCGTCTGTAAAGCAGAAGCGAGCGTCGATCGGCCAGCGATGAAGGACACTAGTCGGGCTGTAAATTCTATACGTGCAATGATTTGAAAACGGAGAGGATCATCCGGGACGTTTGGAGGCGGGTCGACGAGCCAGCAACGGGCAATTCCTTGCTCACTGATGACGCCGATCGTCCCATACAGAATAGATGATTTCTTTTCGTCGTCCGTTGCTTCAGATTTTTTAGCTTTGATGCTTGCTTTATGCTTCGAAATTGACGACGACTTGTAATCTCCATCAACTGGACCTGACCCCTTGTTTTCGACTTGAACGAATCGTCTCCCGTCAGAGGCCGTCCACGGGTGCCAGAAGTCGAGTGTTTTCTTGCGATTCGATTCGGGCACGCGCAGCCAATCTGCGTTCGAGAGATTATGAAGGTCGCTCGGCACGGCAAGGCCGATCGATTCGCCAATGCCCTCGATGACTCCACCGTCCGTACCTTGGGATTGCAACAGTCGCACTGTTCCGTCAACGAATGTAGTCTGGCCGTCGAACTCATAGAGCGCATGATGCCACTTCTTTGCAATGTCTTCATGGTTGGAAAACCCGGGTATTCCGTCGCGCCTTTTGTAGTATAGGTAGTACGTGCAAAGGTCGGCTGTTGGAATTTCAAGAGTCGTTGGGAGTTCTTTCAAGCGGTCGCTAAACGGGTTCGAAAGGAATGCCTTCTTTTCAATCTCGTCGTAAAAGTCGACCAGCACTTTCACTGTTTTGGGTGGTGCCTCAATAGCTGTATGGATGAAGCTTGCCATTAATTTCATGCACAAACTGAAAAGTGGTTCATGGTTCGAGGCCGGGCACGCTCAATACTCCCAATCCTCATGTCGAACCGGTAGCCGGTTCAGTACGTCGCGGTAAAACTGCCACCGCGGCATGAATCGGTCCATCAGCGCCACGAAACGGCCGTTGTGGGTCGGCTCCAGCAAGTGGCACATCTCGTGAACGACGATGTATTCGAGGCAGTCTCGCGGCTTCCTTGCCAAGTCGGTATTCAGTCGAATGCTATGGTTCGCCGGGTTGCAGCTGCCCCAACGGGTCTTCATTCGCTGCACGTAGAACCGGTCGACCTCGACACCAATTCGCGGTTCCCATTTAGCGATAAGCTCGGGCGTAGCCAGCCGGATTTGCTCGCGATGCCAAGCCGCGAGGGTCTCCGCCCGCTTTTTCCGGTTCGTCCCAGGACGAACGTACAGCAACAGGCGGTTGTGTTTTAGTTCCACGGCCGGCGGCTCATTCCGCTCCACGACCGAGAGTAAGTATCGCTTGCCCCAAACGTAGTGGCTTTCGCGGTCGATGAACTCGCGTTTCGGTTCCCGCTCCTGCTCTTGGATCTTCTTTCGCTGCCGCTTGATCCAGTCGAGCTTCGAGATCGCGAACACCCGAATCGAATCCGGGTTCATGTGCCGCGGGGCCGAGATACTGACCCGGCCACCGGGCGGATGGACGCTCAGGTGGACGTTCTTGATCTCCTTGAACGCCACCCTGATCGCCAGCTCGCCGAGTTGAATTCGAGCCGCCATTAGTATTCGGGCTGAGCCTTGATGATGGAGAAGATTCGTTCGACTTCACCGGCGTCCTGTAACACGCCGTAGAGTGCGGACTTGATGATTTGCTCGCGGGCCTGCACGCCTCGCCAGCCGTCATGACGCACGGTCTTTACGACATCGTCGACTTGTAACGCCAACTCCTCATCCCGCTTCAAGTTGTTGTAGAGGGCCCGGCGGCCCGGCGTGTCGAGTTCTTGCGGCATGTCGTCGGCCTTACCTGCCTGCACCCGTTTGGCTAGCTCCGCGATCTGCTTGAGGTAGTCTTCGTACTCGACAGCCTTCGCTTTACGGGCGGCGATGATCTCGTCGAGCAGCTTCGACATCGTTTCGTAATACGCGGGATCGTTGAGGTGCTCCTTGATGATCTTGCTGCGGACGTTGTTTTCGATGACTTCGGCGATGCCGTCCCGGTTGCCCTTGAGTTCGCCCAGCTTGTCGGCGATGGCGGCGGCGATTCCTGTGTTCACGATCAGGTCGAGCAGGCCGATCCCGTCGAACGGTGAAATCTTGCGGGGCTCCGAGGCCTCGATGTAGGTGTCTATCAGATGCCGCATGTCGGCTTCATAGGGCTTCAAGTCCAAGATCTCATCGCTGGCCAACCGCACGACTTCCCGCACCTTCAAGAAGTGTTCTAGTTGCGACTTGATGCGGGCGACGTCAGACTCGCCGTATCCAGCCTGCTCCAATTCGTCGGAGATATTGGCGAAGGCCCGCACCAGCGCCACGACCGACTTGTACAGCTGAGAACGCTGCGGTTCGCGTTCGTGAAGGTCGGTCGGCTTTTCCGTGTTGCCGCAGAAATAGTGGATGTGCTCTAGTTCGCCCCGCGGTTGCTCGACCGGCTCGCACAGAAGCGACAGGGCCTCGATAGCGCCGTCGAGTCGTTCTTTACCCTTGGTTAACCGGTCCTGCAACAGCACCTCGGGGTCGGCGCCGCCGGAACTGTGATCGAGTTCCGACGTATAGACCGCGATCGCCTTCTCCACCTTCTTGAACAGATCCTTGTAATCGACGACGTACCCGAAGTCTTTGTCGTCGCCGTCGAGGCGGTTCGTCCGGCAGATCGCTTGGAAGAGGCCGTGGTCCTGCATCGTCTTGTCGATGTAGAGATACGTGCACGGTGGTGCGTCGAACCCGGTCAGCAGCTTGTCGACGACGATGAGCAGCTTCATGTTCGCCGGCTCGTCCTTGAACAGCGACTTGGCCCAGTCTTCGTAGGTCTCAGTCTTAGTCATGCCGGGCTTCGGGACGACGTCCTTCAGCAGTTCGGTGTACGTGTTGAACACCACCTGCTTGTCGGTCTCGGTATTGCCGCCAACTTCTTCCAGGGTAATGTCGCGAGCCTGCGGGTCGTACGATGTGACGACCGCACACTTCCCCTTAAACGGAGTCTTTTGGAAGAGCGTGTAATACTTGCAAGCTTCGTAGATGCTCGATGCGACCAAGATCGCATTGCCGCGCTCGTTCGAGAGTCGTGGCTTAACGCTGAAGTCGAATACGATGTCGGCCACAACGCGGTCCATCCGCGACTTGGAACTGAGCACCTGCTGCATCGTGCCCCACTTGGCCCGCAGTTCCGCTTTTTGCCAGTCGTTCAGACCTTTGGTTTTCGCCTCGAACCAAGCGTCGATCTTCGTTTCCGAGCCGAGCTTCTGGTCGATGTCCCGCGCCTCGTAGATCAGATCAAGTACGACCTCGTCTTCGACCGCCTCGCTGAACTTGTAGGTGTGGATATACTCGCCGAAGACCTCCAGGCTCGTCTTCTTGTCTTGGTTCAATAGCGGCGTGCCGGTGAAGCCGACAAACACGGCATTGCGAAGCACGGCCTTCATTGTCTTGTGAAGTCGGCCGCTCTCGGTACGGTGGCACTCGTCCACGAACACGAACAGCTCGCCTATGGTATGGCACGGCTGGGCTTCGAGTTCCTTGATGAACCGCTCGAACTCAGCATCGCTCTGCTTTTTGCCTCGCTTACCGAATTTGTGGACCAGCGAGCACAGCAGCCGCGGCTTGGCTTGGCCGAGCTGAGCTAGGAGATCGCGACCACTACTCGTGCGGTAGATCGTCTCGCCGGCGGCGCCGAAGACTCCTTCGATCTGCTTATCCAACTCGTCGCGGTCGGTGATGATCGCCACGCGGGCATTCGGGTTGTTCTCCAAGATCCACTTCGCCAGCAGCACCATGACGATACTCTTGCCGCTTCCCTGCGTATGCCAAATGATGCCCCCCTTCTTTTGCCGGACGTACTTTTGCGCCTCCTTGATGCCGAAGTATTGGTGGACTCGCGGTAGCTTCTTCACGCCGCCGTCGAACAGCACAAAATCGTGCAGCAGTTCGATCAGCCGCCGCTTATCGCACATCTTGAGCAGGTACTTGTCCAGCTTGTAGCGGGCGTCGTCGTCCTCGTCTTCTTTCCACTTGAGGAAGTATTTCTCCTGGGTGCCGATCGTGCCGTATTGCAACCCCTGCGAGTCGTTGCCGCCGAACACGAACTGCACCGTGCTGAAAAACCAGGCGTTGAACTCCGGCTGCTGATTTGAGAGGCTTTGCCGAATGCCGTCGCCGATGCTGACGCGGCTGTTCTTCAGTTCCAGCACGCCCAGCGCGATGCCGTTGACGTACAGCACGAGATCAATCCGCCGCTCCCAGCCTCCCTTTAGAGTCACCTCTTCGGCGACGGCGAAATCGTTTTTCTCCGGCTTCTCCCAGTCGATCAGATGGACCGACTCCGTGACCTTGCCGGCCTCGACCTTCGCGCCGACGCCGTAACGGAGCAAGTTGTAGACGGCCTGATTGTTCCCATAGAGGCCGCGGTGGTGGTTGTCGGCCTCGGTGCGCAGCTTGTGCAGGGCGATGCTGATCTGCGGCGGCGTGACGCCCCGCTTCGTCAACCAGTCGGTCAGCAGCTTCTCGTCGATGTTGCTGTTGCCGGCGCGGTCGGTCCAGTCGCCGAGGAAGCGATAGCCGAGTTCGTCGCGGAACAAAGCGATGATACGCTCCTGCGTGGCCCGTTCCGGTTTGCCGACGTCGCTCACGTTAAGTACTCCTTCAGGCGTTCAGGCGACCAGATCCTTTTCACCAACTGTTTGACCAGTTCTCGTCGTTCGAGTTGTTCGTTCTTGCCGAATTGCGCATACGGCTTGAACGCGAAACCGTGAGCCTGTCGAAACTGCTCGAACTGCGGTTGATGTTCGTAGGCTCCGGCGGTCAGGCTTGCCGCATAAAGATTCTGCTTTGCGTAGTGCGGAGCCTTTTCCTGAAACGGCTTCGCCTGATAACTACGATTTACGTCGGCGGGGAGCAGCAGTAGCCCCGCGACATGGTTTCGGAAGTCCTGAAATTCCTGTTCCGTCGCAAAATCTGCTTGATACGCTGACCGGTCGTCGGCCCAGATGTGTTCGATGTCGCAAGGGTTCTTGCAATCCCGATCCACGTACTTATCGAACAAGTCCGGCCGGCCGGCACCGAGATCCACGTACGCCGCGATTCTGGCCAGCATGTGATAAATGTACTTGCGACTGAACTGATTGAGGCCCAGTTCTCCGATCCCCGTCCGCCCTTTCTGCGTGCTTCCGTCGAAAGTGACGTCGTCCTGCGAAAGCTTATCGAAAAGAGTCTGCACCAAATCCGGCAGCGACTTGCCACGAATGTCTTTGCACAGCAGGTACATGGTGTAGCTCGCGCTCGAATAGCCGACACGAATATAATTCGTCGTCCGTCGCATCAGCCAGATGTCGAGAAACGTTGCCGTGACCGCCAGCTTTCGGCGGACGACGTCGTCGGAGTCTTCACTCGTCAGCGGCGCGAGCAGCACTGTGTTTTGCCAGGTGAACTCGTTGTGGGCGTTGTAAAACACTGCCTCCAGCCCCGGCGTATAGGTGTGGCTCGCATCGTAAATCGTCAAATAGGCCTTGCTAAAGAACGGGAACTTCTGAGTGATTAGGGCGAGATTCTGTGATTCCCCGCCGACTTTCAAGCGAGCTTGGTTATCCCGTACCCAGCGATGAAATGTCGTGCCGATCAGCTCCCAATCTTTGTCCGTGGCACCGGCTTTGCGGTCGCGAATGCTCTCCGCATATTGGGCGCGCAGCCAAGCCTTGATGCAGTTGGCATCTCGTTCCGCCTCGTGCTCGCCTTGCCACGAAATGAGTTCCAAGACTTGCTTTTTCCAGACTTGGTTCGCGTTTCGCCGTTTGTCTTCGTCTTCGATGGGAGCTAGTAGATAGGCTTTGAGCATGTCCACGGGGCTTAGCGGCTTTCCCCGGTCGTTCATAGTCTCGAAAATGGCGTATGCATAGTTGTCGTTGTCGGTAGCGATTTCGATAAGCCCGACCTTGTTCATCAGCCAGTAAATGAAATGCGGCAAGGCTTCCTTGAATTCATCGGCAGGATCAATCCGCTCGATGTCTTGATAGCGTGCGTACATCGTCTGGATTGATTCTTCCTTGCCGTCCGGCGTGAACTCTTCTCCCTTGAACAGCGCCTCGATGACGGGCAGGCGCTCGACGATATCGAGATTGAATCGCGGCTTACCGAAACTGTCGGAATAGATCAGCGGCGCGAGGCTACTCTTAACCGGCAGTTCTTGCTCTTCGGCGGCACGATACAGATAGATGAGCAGCAGTGTTAGCGATGTCACTCGCTGTTGACCGTCGACCAAGAAACGCTTCCCGCCGCGCTTGCTGACAATAATTGACCCAAGGAAATAGTCTTCGTAGTCGTTGACCTTGGTCGTTTCATGACCGGGCTGGTACGAGCTGATGAACTTGTCGCGAAGGTCGGATAACAACTCCTCGATGTTCTTCTGCTCCCACTTGTATTCCCGTTGATACTCGTCAATGGAGAACGACTGGCTCTGGAGCAGATCTTTAACGGTGCGATAGTGCGGTGTGATCGTGCTCATACGAGGCGGATCCTCCCGGTGAGAAGTTCTTGCATCATTCCCTGCTTAACCTGTCGAGCCTTGGCGAGTTTTGCCTCGATCGCGGTGATCTCCGCGTCCATGTCTCGTAGGCCGCCGACGATACTTATCTGTTCGTCGATCGGCGGCAACGAGATTTCGAGTGCTCGGAATGTGGGCATGTAGATGGTATTGTGCGTGCTTCCCGCCATCAGGCTCGTCCACGTTTCGGACATCGACCGAAAGAGTTCCACCAGAAAATGATTGTGAATTCTGGAGCCGCAGATGTAGTTGGCAAAATCTTGGCTAGTCGCCATCGGTAGGCCAAGGACTGTCGACTTTCCGATCGTAGCCGTACGCGAAAAAACCACTGTGCCCGCTGGAAGTAATCGTGCTGATGAATTCGCAAGCCCCAGTTCACTGACGGTCAACTCCGTCTCGACTATCTCGTTGACCTCCAATTTCTTGCTGTCGTGGAGAGACACCCACGGCACGCCACCGTTCCAGTATCTTGGCTCGCGTCGGCTAGGTGTATGTCCACTTTCGAGTTTCGCGACGTCCGTAATTCGGACCTTATCCCACTTGGTGCGGAAGCCGGGCAAGCGTTTGCGGCCGGTGAGGAGTTCGTGCATCGCTACAAGCTTGATCTGCCGCTTTTTGGCGACGAGTTGCTCCAACGCGTCGATCAGCGTATCTGCATCCCCGAGCGCCCCCGCAATTGCTTCCTGTTCCGCCTTCATTGGTGGTAAAGGCAGTTTGAAATTCCCAATCAACTTCGTGTTGAGATTTGGCTGACCGTTTCCCGTGGCCACATGGTTCCGAAGGTAATCCGTTTTGGTGTTTATGAAATAGGCGAGGTATCGGGGATCGGCGTCCTTACTCAAGTTAAGCAGGGCTGCGATTCCGTCGTTCGCACAGCATTTAATTCCTAATAACTTGGCGACCCCTAAAGTAGCGCCGCTGTTCGCGATTATTAACGTCCCAGGCATCAGCGTTCGGCTAAGTTCTGCCCCTTCAGCCGTCAAGAAGTCGGAGGTCTCCGTGACAATCAGCTTGCTGGATGAGAGGCCTGTCAGTGAGGCGACCGTCAGCCAAGGTATGAAGGAACCACTAAAGTATCGAGGATCACCGGCTGGTCGGGGAGAACTGCCGCGCACAGGATAGCCCAAATCTCTAAGCGATTGGACTCGCCAATCTTTTGGGATCCAGCCAATTTCGGTCTGCTTGAACTTCGGCTTTATATCCATGCGAAGCCCATCCTCTTCAGGTGACCGTTCACCTTTGCCTCCAAGTCGGTGACGCGGGCGGCCAAGTTCGGCAACGTAGTCTCGTATCGCTCGGCAAGGTCTTTCACGCGGGTCGTAAGTTGTTGACTGACGCGTTCCATTTCGCCGTGGATACGGGCGTCGAGGGCAGAGAGCCACTTGTCTTCGACGACGAGCGTCTTTATGTCAGATTCCTTTAGCGGCTGATATTTTTCATAGGCCGCGGCGTCGAGTTCTTCTTCCTTCTCCGCGAGGTCGCGCTTCAGCCGAATCTCGCTCTCGCACAAAACCAGATACTTCTTGAGAATCTTGATCTCGTCGTCGCCGAGTTCGCCCCCCTCTGTCAGTTCCTTAAGGCGGGCCTTCACCGTGCCGAGATTGATCTTTTCCAACTCGGCGAAAGCGCCTTCCTCGCCACCGTGCTCTTCTTCCATCTCGATTAGCGCCGCCGTGGCGCTTTCCAACAGACCTGCGAGCTTTTCGATCTCGGCCTGCTCCGTTGCAAAGTACCGGGCCACGATGAGCGGCTTCGGCACCAGGTCGCAGGCCCAGCCTTTGTCTTTTTCTTTCCCCTTCTTGTCCTTCACGATCACGCGATACGTCGCCGCCTTCCAGCCGTCGGCGGCGATTTGGTAGCAGTCGTCTTGCATCGCCTCGACCCAGTAATCCAGCAGGTGCTGATAGACGTCGTAGGCGTCGATGAGCGGCCGGCCTTCGTAGTGTGCGAGCAGTTCTTCGGCTAACTCGGCGATTACTTCCTTGGGATGGAAGCCGGGCTTGAGCCCCTTGAGTTTCTTCACCGCCGCCGTTCGCCAGGCGGCGAAGTGAGCGTTCATGTCCTCGATGAACGTGCTGAACTCCGGATGCCCGTAGATGGTCGTCTTGATGTCCGACTTCGCGACGGCCAAATCGACGTAGCCCGAACGGTTCGCCTTGAACAACGCCTTGCGTAATTTCGGGCAGACGTCCCAGTAGCGATCGAGGGCATCGACGTCGCGCGTAGGGATGCCCCCTTGCAAGTGCCCGGCGATGTCTTGCAGATCCTCGGGCGTTTGGCTGTTGATGTACCGGGGCAGGTTCAGGTTAAAGTCGTTCCGCTCGATCTCGTCGATGCCGACCATGCGGGCGAACCGCGGAGTATCGGTCTGCTTGGTGAAAACATCGACGATGCGGTGGATGTCTTGGGCACGGAGACGGTTCTTCGGCCCGTCCTTCAAGTAACCGCCGCTCGCATCGACGAGGAAGATTCCCTTGCGGGAGCCGGCGTGTTCTTTGTCGATGACGATGATGCAGGCCGGGATGCCGGTGCCGTAAAATAGATTCGCCGGCAGGCCAATGATCCCTTTGATGTAGCCCTTCTTGATGAGGTTCTTGCGAATCACGGCCTCGGCGCCTCCGCGAAACAGGACACCGTGCGGCAGGATGCACGCCCCTTTGCCGGTGCTCTTGAGCGACCGCACGATGTGCAGCAGGTAGGCATAGTCTCCCTGCTTGGCCGGCGGAGTGCCGAAGGATTGGAACCGATCGAAGGAATCGTTGTTCGGGTCGAGGCCGGTGCTCCAACGCTTGTCGGAGAACGGCGGATTGGCGACGACGAAGTCGAAGGTCTTGAGCGACGCGCCGTCCTTATATTTGGGGTCGGTCAGCGTGTTACCCTGCTCAACGACGGCGCCCGGGTTGTTGTGCAGGATCATGTTCATGCGGGCCAAGCCGCTGGTGGCCGCATCCTTTTCCTGCCCGTAGAGCGTGAGTTTGGTGGTCGCCGCGTCGGCAACCTTCAGGAGCAGCGACCCCGAGCCGCACGTCGGGTCGTAGACGGTCGTCTTCGGCGTGGTCTTGGCTTCGTGGACTCCGAGGATTTGGGCCATTATGCGGCTCACCTCAGCGGGCGTGTAGAACTGCCCCTTCGACTTACCGCTCTCCGTGGCGAAGTGCCGCATCAGGTATTCGTAAGCGTCGCCAAGGATGTCGTCGCCGTCGGCCCGGTTCTTCGAGAAGTCGAGGGCCGGGTTCTCGAAGATCGCGATCAGGTTCGTGAGCTTGTCGACCTTTTCCTTGCCGTCGCCGAGCTTCGTCGCGTCGTTGAAGTCGGGCATGTCGGACAGCTTATTGGCGCCGGCCAGCGGTCCGATAATTTTCTTGTTGATCTTGTCGCCGATGTCGGGCTTGCCCTTGAGGGCGACCATGTCGGCGAAAGTTGCTCCTTTGGGGATCGTGATCGGGGCATAAGGCTGCCCGGCGTACTTATCGCTGATGTACTTGATGAACAACAGTACGAGGACGTAGTCCTTGTACTGGCTGGCATCCATGCCGCCGCGGAGTTCGTCGCAACTGGACCACAGCGACGAGTAGAGTTCGGATTTCTTGAGAGCCATGCTGCTATACGGTCGTCGGTGAGTGCAAAGTGAACCGGGATTATAGGCAGCGGCGAACTGCGACGACAGCAGCCGCCCGAAGATCAATCGCGTCGCCGCGAAGGCTCAGCGGGAGCTAAATCGAGCTCCAAGGCGCGTCATCATAAGTGAGCGAGTGCGTAACTCTCAGACGTTCACACGTTTCGCCCTTGTAGGCGGCAAACTCGACCCTTTCATCATTCTTTTCGGAGGCCCTATGGTCAGCTCGACGCTTGTGAATCATTGCGGTGCCCGGCAGGTCAACGCGGCAGAGTTGGCGACGATCGAACCGCCGGCACCGACACGGACTTGGTATCCCCTCGCTCACCGTGCCGTTCTCGATTCAGTGTGCTCGGCGCTGGAAGGAGCCGGCTTCATGATCTGTCGAAGCCGCTTGTCCGTATCGCACGGCGGCGCTCGTTTTTTCGGCACGCTAGACCTTACGACATCGGTTATCGAAGGCGTATCGCTGGCCGTGGGGATTCGCAACTCCAACGACCAGAGCTTCCCGATCGGCTTCTGCTGCGGTCAGCGGGTGTTCGTTTGCGATAATCTCGCCTTCACATCCGAGATCGTCGTGAGCAAGAAGCATACTCGGTTCGGCCAGGAGCGATATCTGGAAGGCTTGGCCCGCGCCGTCGGCTCGTTGGAGGAATACCGTCGATCGTCGGCGGGCTGGATCGAACGGATGCAGGCTCGCCGGCTCTGCACCGACGCCGCAAACTCGCTGCTGTTACAAGCCTACGAACGCCGGATCATCGGACTGCGACTGCTACCGCTGGTCGTCGAAGAGTGGCGTCGGCCATCGCGTGAGGAGTACCGACCGCGCACGGCCTACGCACTGTTCAACTGCTTCACCGAAGTGCTCGGTCGCGAACGGCAGTCGCGTTTCCCGGCGGAGTCGGCCTTGGCGACAATGCGACTAAGCAAGTTGCTCACGTCGCCGGAACGCTCATCTGTCGGCGAACAGTAGCTTATCAGCGCGGCGCGACGTCGCCGAAGTAACGCTTATCCGCGTTCTAGGAAAATGCTTCCCGCTGACGAAGAACTCAACCGAATCCTATCCACGCTCAGATCGCGGCCATTGCATTTCCGAACTAAATCGCCGTGTTTTCAGAGGAAGGGACTTTTTGCTTCGCCGCGAAACGTTGATTGCATTTTTCTTCGCGAAAGCTCACCCACGAACGAACAACGCCACGAACGATAAACAGGGTGGGCACGAAAACAGAAGAGGCGACGATCGCTGTACCTATAGCGACCCAAGTGCTCCATCGCCGTTCGCACAAACCGACTGTCAATTGAGCGATCGATGCAGCGAATGAGAGACACACGCCCCAAAAAAGCAACCTACCGAGTCGTCGGAGTGATCCGTAGACAGTTATGTCAGGGTTGTATTTTCGACCTACCTTTAACACCCAGTCTTGATAGTCCTCCTGTGAATAGACGTCAGCATCGAGTCGAACGATCAAGAAGGTTTTCACGCTGAAGAGGAAGCCGCTGAGCGTGAGGAACGCGCTGAACAAGCTGCCTCGCAGCTTCTCCGCGTAGAACACGGTGAACTCGTCGCGATCCGCAAAGTACGTCAGCAAATCGTCCATTACCGCTGCCCGGTAAAAATCTCGGCATTCGACTCCGCGACGCCGATTAGCTCCCGAATCATCGGCAAACGCGCGATCCTATCGAGATGCATGTTTTCGGGCGTGACTACCTCATCGTGCTCATACTTCGCGAGGCAAGATATCTCGGGTTCTATCGGCACTTCGTAGTTGTCACCGTTGGGCAAATTCCCGAGAACGCGGCCCTCGTGAATACTTGAGTCGCGCACAAAGCTAGCAAGAAAGTTGATCAACCGATCTACAACGTTTTCCTTTTTAAAGTAGTACGCTTGCCGGCGTTTTTCGACCTCTCGTCGAACGGGGCCGAATCTAGCATCATTCACGTTCACCTCAACAAACTCGAAAGTGCGAACCCTTGCCAACCGTCGAAGTTCTCTCACGAAGTTGGGGTCAGTGAGGATGGGCATCAACGAAAGCTTCACCTTTCGATGGACCTTTCTGATGCTCTGCTCTTCGGCATCGTCGATGTCATCCGCTTCGCCGCGCTCTTCGATAATCTGATCTGCCTTTGACAGCGATCGTTCTTTGTAGATCTTGCCGAGCATGTTCCCAAACGCCACGATTCCGCCCGAACCGTGATATGCCGTGAATAGCCCCGCCTGGGTGCCTTTCTTCAAAACGATGAAATTGACGTCGCCCATCGGCTGGCCGGCCGGAGAATTCTTTACCTGGACCGTAAGTCGGTCACGATGGTCGCGGCCTAAGACCACAAAGTTTTGATGATCTCGCTCCGAGAGCAAGATGCCACAGTAATAGTCGCGAGTCTGATCGACGGATAAATAGCGTTGCCGCCCGCTGTGCACGAATTCAATGATTCCACCGGCAACGAGAGAATCGAAGAACTCATCGACGGGAAACAGATCAGTCGACTGAAGCTGAAACGCATTCGCGAAAACCTTCATCCTATTATGTGCCCCGCTTGTATTGCGACCGTTTTCGTGACCAGCCTACCACGCGGATTAGGGGGGTCAACTGGCGATGTGCAAATGCCGCTAGTGGGCCGAGCGGTAGACTGAAATGAGCGTTTTTCTGTCAACTCAGGTGTACATCGAAGTTCGCGGGCTCGAAGACAAGCGAACTTCGCCGTTCGAAACGAACGCGGCCTTACTCAGTCTTGAAGTCCAAAGGCGGTTGCCCCGAGACGAAGCTCAAGGGGCGAGATGCGCTCGAATCGCTCTTACAGTCGCTCGCCGCATACGAGATTGAAGTCTGTCCCGTCTCTATGGCCGTCGGTAATGTCCGCAATCGATGGGCGGAATCAGCAGTAGGCCTCCCGCAGTCTCGGTGATCGCTACAGATCGTCGATGCTCTTTCGATCGCTCTTCGCCACAACTCCGTGGCTTTCTTCTCCACACCTCATGGTTGCGAAATGTTCGTAGTTATTCCCAGGCGGTCCTGCACGTAATCCGCCGCATTTTGGAAAGGTTGAAGTGATGACTCAGTTGGAATTTGAACATGAATTGGCCCGCTCGACTGGTGAATCGCTCTCGACGATTCGTAGCCGAGGCTTCAGTCTGATCATCGTGCCCGATCGTAATCCGCTCGTCGTCGATTGGGATCAAGTGCAGCAACGCGAGCCGATGCGCTACGTTCTCCGGCGGCGGCCGATTCGCCGCCGCGTGGCGGCATAGCCGTCGTCATATGCGCCCATCCATCGTCGCCCGTTCCATCATGGAGCGGGCGACGCTTTTTATCCCAGGAGCTTTGCCGTGATTTCAATATCCTGTTGCATCCTCAGCACGTTCTGAGCGCTGATCCGTAAGGCCGGCTCGCCGAGGCGCTACGCAGGCCGAGTTCATGTTTGGGTCGGGTGCCCGGTTTTATGCTTCGACGGCCGATGTGACCGCAGCGCGTAAAGTTGTGAATAGCAGCGCGACACGCACTCCGAATCTGCCTCGTAGCGGCCCACTAGATGGCAATTCCGATATCGTGTTAGAGCACGGTCACATCTATCAAGATTATGCGAAACCGCGTTCGGCGAGTTTGATTCTTTCGATTCCCACCTTGGATCGAGTCTTAAATTCATCGACAGCTTATGAGTTTCTGTGTAAATCTCGACGTCGGGCACAGGTGGAGAAACACCCCCTCTAAATAGTTGACTTGTGCCCTCACGCTGTATCTAAATTAGATCGTGAACCGTTGTACTGGTGGTTACGGACGCGGGTTGGGCGCGATGCTTTTTGCGTATGTGGTCCTGCTATGAATTCTGCCGCGCCTTAGGTAGCAAATTGTACGGACCATGTGGATTAGTCCCGTTTCAGAACACGACAACTAGTTGAGGCCAGAAAGGAAAGCCATGTCCGACCAGATCGAATATGCGGGATTCGAAGCGAGCGAATTCGCCGAGAATCCTGATCCCCGCGTACCATGTGTATTATTGCTCGACACGTCGGCCTCGATGAGCGAGGTCGTTGGTGACTTCGACCATGCAACCGGCGAGACCGTGATGCAGGACGGGCAGATGTATAATGTCGTCTCGGGCGGGAAGACCCGGATTGACCTTCTGAATGAGGGTTTGGTCACCCTCAAAGAATCACTCGCTGCCGACTCACTCGCCAGTCGCCGCGCTGAGATTGCGATTGTGACGTTCGGGGGCACGGTCACGACGATCCAGGATTTCGTGACAGCCGAACACTTTCAGCCGCCGCGCCTGCAGACCTCGGGTAGCACGCCGATGGGCCAAGCGATCTTGGCCGGCTTAGACATGATCACCGCACGTAAGGCGACCTACCGTTCGGCGGGCATCTCGTACTATCGACCGTGGATTTTCCTTATCACCGACGGCGGACCTGACCCTGGCGACCCTTGGCAGTCAGCCTCGGTGCAGGTGAAAGAGGGCGAAGCGAAAAAGTCGTTCGCCTTCTTCACAGTGGCGGTCGAAGGCGCAAATATGGCGGTGCTGGCTCAAATCTCGACTCGCCCACCCGCGAAACTCAAGGGTGTCAATTTCCGCGAGATGTTCCTGTGGCTGTCCCAGTCAATGCAGGCCGTCTCTCAATCTTCCCCTGGTGACGCTGTAGCGTTGACGACGCCCGGCTGGACTGAGGTTTGACGAAGCCCATGTGGAAGCTTGTCTGCGGCAGCGTGCAGGGCACATCTCACGTTCAGTCGGGGTTGCCCTGCCAAGACTACTGCGTTGGGACCATCGTTGGCACGACGCTGGTGGCCGCGTGCGCCGACGGAGCCGGCAGCGCGGAACTCTCGCAGTTGGGTTCCAAGGCGGCGGTCGATGGCTTCATGGAAGTCGTTTCCGGCGACGCACTGCCGACGAAAGAACAAGTCAAGACGTGGGTCGACTCCGCGCGGCAGCGTCTTCTGCACGAGGCGGAGACCAATCAATCGACACCCCGTCAACTCGCGTGCACATTCCTCGCCGCGCTGGTCGGCGATGGCTGGGCTGCATTCGCTCAAGTGGGAGACGGCGTGATCGTCTTTGACGGACCGGAAGGCTATGAAATCGCGTTCTGGCCCGACACCGGAGAGTACGCCAACACCACTCGCTTCCTGAGTGAAGACAATTACAGCCAGCATCTGCGTGTAGAAATCGTCGAGCGGCATATCTCTGAGTTGGCCGTTCTGACCGACGGCCTGCAGATGCTTGCGCTCGATATCGCCGGGGCTAAAGTCCACGATCCCTTCTTCGCTCCGCTGTTCAAAGCTGTGAGGAATGAGTCCGATACAGCGGTCTTACAAACCTCGCTCCTGGAATTCATGGACTCGAAGCGGGTGAACGAGCGCACGGACGACGATAAAACCCTCCTCCTCGCCACCCGAATCACCGTCGATGTCCCGCCGAACCTACCCGACGCAACTGCGTGACCATTTGGGGCACGAGGTCCGGCTGCCGGCCAAACCTTTCGCCACAGGCGGAGAAGGGGCGGTCTTCGACGTCGTGGGCCGCCCCGATTTAGTCGCCAAGCTCTACAGCAAGCCGCAGAACAAAGAGCGTTGCGACAAACTCCGAGCGATGGCGAAACTGTGCAGCCCCGACTTGCTGAAGATCGCGGCTTGGCCTACCGCAACGCTCAGCAACGGTAACCCGGCGGCTGTCGAAGGCATCCTTATGCCTCGGATCTCCGAACACAAGGAGATTCATCATCTTTACAGCGTGGCTCAGCGTAAGAAGGACTTCCCCGAGGTCGACTGGGGCTTCCTGCTCCACACGGCCCGCAATTGCGCGATCGCCTTCGAGAGCATCCACGGCCACGGTCACGTAGTGGGCGACGTCAATCAGAAGAACGTGATGGTGTCGAAGAAGGGCATCGTCGCTCTGGTCGATTGCGACTCGTTTCAAGTGAAAGAGGGGACTCGCATCTTCCGCTGCGGCGTGGGCGTGCCGGAATATACTCCGCCCGAACTCCAAGGTCGAAGGTTTACGGACGTGGACCGGAACGCGAATCATGACCTATTCGGTCTGGCAGTCATGGTCTTCCACCTCCTGATGATGGGCCGTCACCCGTTCTCTGGTGTGCCTACGGTCACCTTCGATATCCCAATCGAGAAGGCGATACAGGACGGGCTTTACGCCTACGCACGGAACCCTAGCAAGCTGAAGCCGCCTCCGCACGTACCGCCCCTCGCGATGCTGGATGTCCCCACGCGACAACTGTTTGAGCGAGCGTTCGGCTCGCACCAGCGTCCCACGGCGGCCGAATGGCGCGTCGTATTAGATGCGTCCATGAAGGGGCTCCAACGCTGCAAGAATGATTCCAAGCATTCTTATCCAGTAGCCGGTAATTGCCCGTGGTGCCAGCATATTGCGGTTTACCGGTTTCCGTTCTTCGTGCCCAGTCAGGGTTCGGCTGACTTGGCGTTGCGTATCGAAGATATCCGCAGCTTGATACAAAAGCTCACCGGCATGCAACTGGCGTTCACGTCCACTTATTACACCCGGCCAAGGCCGCAATTGCCTATCCAGGTTACGCTACCCGCTGGATTGCGCGCGGTTCAGAAGCCGGCGTTGGAGCCTCACCCTGCCCCGCACGCACCAGTTCAGAAGCCTGAGCCGTTACCGTCGCCGCCTTTACCCGCCTTCTTGGCCAAGCCGTCTCTCCGCCCGCTACCCGGCGCCCCCAATCTCCCGCCAGCGCCCCAACTCAAGCCCTACCCGCCTGCTCCAACCGCATTGCCACCTCCACAACTGCACTCGAAACCGCCGGCGCCAGTTTTTCCTCCGGCTCCCGCTCCAGAACCGCTCGACCCGTTTTTGGCCAGGCTCAGCATCGCTGGGTTCGTAGCTGGAATACCTATGTACTACATCATCGAGCCGATGGGCGTGATCATGTTGGTCGGCTTCGGAGCTTGGTGGCTGATCATGAAGGGAACCGAGGAGATACGACGTCAGATGGCTCTGAAAGCCCACATACAAGCGCACAAAGCCGAATACATGAGGCTAGTCTATTTGTACCGGCAATATATCCAGCGTATTGAGAACGCTAATGCTGAGATTTTGGACGCATGGAACGCAGCGAACGGGGAAAAGTCTGCGGAGTATGCCCGGCTATGCGAAGCGGTTGATGTGGAGAACCGCCCAAGCATCGTGTCTTGGGAAGCCGCCAAGGCCGAGATCAATGCTGACCACCTTCGATCCACCCAACAGATCGAACAAGAGAACCGCCGTGTCCTCCTAGATTGGGAAGCAGAGAATCGAACCCGCCAAACGACCTACGATCAGGCGCGACGAAAGATCGAACTGGAGAATCAGCTGCGTAACATCGACTGGGACTTACGAACAGCCGCTCGCCAGGCCGAGCATCGCCAGAAATGCGACTCGATCGACGCCATGAATCGAAAAACAATTGAGGCGTGGGAGTCCGCGAACTCCCCCTGGATCGCCGAGCAGAAGAGATGGCGCGACCGCGAATCATTCGCTACTGCGACTATCAATCGGCTGGAGGACGGGTTCGTGGCGCAGCGGCGTATGATCATTTCGAAGTTTCAACAGCGAAAGTTGGACGTCCAAGCCGTGCTCAAGTCCCACGACGGAGCGCTGCAGGATTACGAACGGGAATTGGGTCACGCTGAGGTAAACTCGAAAAAGCTTCAGTTGGAGGAACACCTCGACAAGTTTCTGATTCGTCACGCGAAGCTTAAGAACATCTCAGGTGATCGCATTCTCTCACTGGAATCTTTTGGCATCGAGACAGCCAAGGATGTCACCATGTTGAACCAACAGAAAGTACCAGGGATCGGGTCAGTTCTCAGTAAGCGTCTCATCGATTGGGGAGACAAGCTCGCATCGTCGTTCCGGCCTAAACAGGGATTGCCGGAATCGGAAAAGAGACGGGTCGCCTCCCGTTACGCGCCTGTACTCCTGCCACTCAGGCAGGCCCTTCAGTCTGCGATCGACGACCTCGAAACCATCGCGGCGTCGCACCGCGCTCGTGAGGCGGAACAGATCAAGGCCATCGCGGCGGCCGTTCAGGACTTGGCCGTCGCTGACGCGTATGTCCGATCGATGAAGGTGGTATGATTGACCTGGAGTAGCGTGTACTGCCGTACGTCGCAACGATCTAGTGCCAATTGATTGCAAGTGCGCGCGTAGCAACGACTTCGACTGGCACCTCGCCGAGTGCCAGTTGGTGCCAGTTCCTAGCTGCCGGCGAGCATCGATTCGGCTGACAGCAAGTGGCCTTTTACGAGTGCCACTTAATGCCCCGTGATTCGCGGCGTTTCGACGCAACTGCCACTCGCGAGTCGAAAAGCGGGCGGTCGTCGCCGCAACCACGCAGGTGACGGTCTGCGTCGCCGTGATCTTTAGCCCGGTCGATTTGCCGGACCACCTGTGAATCGTCTGCCCTCATCGCCGCCAGGCGCTTCCAAGGCGCCTAGCGCGCCCGTAGAGCGCCACTGTCGGCTCGGCGCTGTCCCAGGTCGGATCTCAGCCCTGCGCGTCCAACGCGATTCTATCGCCCTTACGTGCGCAACATCGCGCCTTGTGCGCCTTACCCAAATTACAAACAAGAGCCATTCATGCTGAAACTCAACGTCGGATTCACGAAGAAAGTCGGCGAGGCCAACTACGGCTCTCGCGGTGCTGCCGTCAACTTGGAGCTCGAACTCGACTCGTCGCTCGTCGGTGACGCTGATCGACTCAAGGAGCGGATTCGACATCTGTTCGGATTGGTCAAAGCGTCGGTCGACGAAGAGCTTGCCGCCGGTGCCGGGCAATCAGCTGCAAATAGTAATGGTCATGCGTCAGCGACCGGCAACAGCCGAGTTACAGGGCAGTCCAACGGCCGTCGCCGAGACGGCACGCGAGCCGCCACCGCCAGCCAGGTCCGGGCGCTGAACGCCATCGCCGATCGTCGCAAGCTCGATCTGTCGGCATTGCTCACAGAGCGGTTTCAAATCGACGATCCGGCCGGCCTAACGATCACCGAGGCCAGCAACTTAATCGACGAACTCAAGGGCGAATCGGCCGGCAACGGCCGGCGGTAGTCTCCGTTCGCTCCACACCCTGGAATCACAAATCCTGCGTCATTTGCGTCACTACCGTCACTCGAACAACGCACGTGACGCTGGTGACGCACATTTCAAAACCTTGGAGGGACACATGCTCAATCTAAAGAACCCCGCCGCTCAATCCCCAGTGCGAACGAGATCTCCTCCGCCGCCAGCACCGACGCAGCCACCTAAGCCCCTTCGAGACTACCTCAGCTATTCGGCAATCACGACGTATCAACGCTGCCCGCTCTCTTACTACTTCAAATACATCGCCGGTCTGCCGGAGAAAACTGTCTCGTCGAGCCTAGTCTTCGGTTCGGCGGTCCATCGTGCTGTCGAGCATCACTTCAACGAACTCATGGCCGGCAATGAACCGCCGAAATTAGATGCCTTGACCGGCGAGTACGACCGTCACTGGCAAGAAGCCGATCCACAAGCCGTAAAGTTCGGCAAGGGCGACGACCTCGAGTCGCTCGGCCAACTGGCGAGCAAGATGTTCGGGGCGTTTCAGACGAGCCCACTCGCCAATCCGGCCGGTCAAATCATCGGTGTCGAAGAAGAACTCCGTGGCAATATCGTAGCAGGCTGTCCCGATCTTTTGGGGCGAATCGACCTGATCGTCGAAACGGCCGACGAACTAATCGTGACCGATCTCAAGACATCGCGATCGAGATGGTCCTGCGAGCAAGCTGACGACTCAGCCGGGCAGCTTCTTCTTTACCATGAGCTTGTACGCGGTTTCGCTCCTCGGAAGCGGGTGCGGCTACAATTCGCAGTGCTGACCAAGACCAAGGAGTTGTCCGTCGAACTGCACGAGGTGCGGGCTGACCGGCGTGCCGTCGACCGCACTAAACGGATTGTCGAGCGGGTCTGGAAGGCCATCGACGCGAAGATCTACTACCCGGCACCGTCGCCGATGCAGTGTCCTGGCTGTTCGTTTCGGAAGCAGTGCCGAGCTTGGATTGGCTAAGTGTCAACGCGTCCAGTCCAGCGAGCTGATTGGAACAGCCATGGAGTTAATCCGTAACCCAGTTGTGATGGTCATCATCTATCGCAGGCCTGCTAACTCTTCGACGAGTGTCGGCCTTGTGTTTGAGGGAACCACTAACGCTTACGTCGCGAGAAAGTCTCTATGACTTGATGTTTACCTAGACATCCAAGGCACGTAGCCATGCTCGAAGTTCGTCAGCCGTACAAAGCACCCTTTCGCTCTCTGCCAAACTCGGGGCCAACTCCTCGGCCGCATATCCACTGGGCACGTGTGGTGGGTCAGCACCGACAACCCAACTGTTTGCAGGCGTTTTCGGGCGTCCCGTCATGACTGTGTGAGGGAGCATGCCCACGACTGTCGCAACTGCTCCATACGAAGCCCGCTGCCGGAAACGGCCAAGTGAATCGATAATATGATCGAGGCACGATACTCGAACTACCGTCCAGGTTTTTGAAGTTACCCAGCCATTATTTAGACACATCTTGCCATCAAGGAACTGTGCAAGCGCCGACTCGGCCGCTTGTTTCCAGTTGGCGTTCTCCAAAAGACGACAAACGCGGGCATCAGACCGAATAGCATCGCTGAACTTGGATGATGTCGCTATCGCGTATTCCAAAGTTTGCGGATGAGGTCGACCTGGCGCAACGGGTGCTGGCGGGTCGCGAAACTCAACGCCTAACACTCCTGCGATGTTGATGCTCTTAAAATATCTCGCCAACCAATTCAACACAGCGTTTCCCCGGCATTCAGTTAACTTATTGCTTTAAGCTGAAGCCGGTAGTCTATACGGAATACCGACAGCCAGCGAGTTGGAGCTTGCTCGAACTCTACAACAATAAGCGATGGGCATCACCTATCTAACAACGTGACTCCCGAGTGCCGCTTTTTTGCGTTGATTCTGGGATCCGCCGCATCATCTAGAACTTACGCCCATGAGAAGTTCGTCGGTTTTAACTTTCTGCGCTCCAATAGCTGTTATCGGCCTTTGGACTTTCAAGAGGTGCATTATGCGCGTTAGGTGCATCATGCCTAATGGCGCTGATGATTGAATATGACGCAGAAACGCACTTCTAAAGGTTCACATTTACTGGAAAGGCAGACACCACCATGGAACTCATCGTACTCGCCGGCCTCGTCGGGCTCGGCTTTTGGGCCTATCGCATCGGCAAACAAACCGGCAGCCGCCAAGGCTTCTTCGTCGGCAAGAAACGGCGCGGGCGCCGGTAGCCCGAATTTGTGAATCCCGAAATCAAAGCAATTCAGGAGCTCAAGATGAATCAGTTCTCGGATCAAGATCTCATTGTCGCCGGCTGCGTCGCTGCCGGTGTCGTCCTCGTGCTCACGCCGTTGTTCGGCATCTGGGGCTGGATCGCGTTACTGTTCGGCGCATGGCTGACAGTTCGCTGCCTTGGCGTAATCGACTCTTTCTTGCGGTGAATGCTGAGCGAACGCTTCGGCATCATGACGCTTACTTCGTCCTCTCAAAGAAGAAGTAATTAGCGACGACAATAAGCGTCAAAATCGCGACACAAGCTATGACCGAACTAAACTCCGACCACAATTGCGACAAAAACGACTGTTGTGCGACGGCGCCGCCGTTCGCAGAGGTGGACGTTGAAGATCCAAGTAGCGTTGGAAACTCCTTGCCGTACTTGTGCGTGAGTTCCATGCGAACGACTTGAGAGTCATTAAACCAAGCCTGAACACGTCCCCTCCACGCACTGACCGCACCGCTATACTGCGCCGCCGTGTCGAACGGACTACCCTGGCCGGTTAGGCCCCACATGAATCCGTCCATGAACACGAAGCCCGGAAGGACGCCTTCCTGCGTCACAAGTTCGGCATATTCTCGCTGAAGCCGCGCACCCGTAAGAGCAATTCGGGCTGCTTCAATATCCACCCCCGCAGTCGGCAGATTCTCCATAGCGGTCGCGCTTGCACGAGCATCGGCGGCTACTTGGGTGCGCTCGTCGGGCTGCTTTTCGGCTTTGACGGCCAAACTAAGCATGAGCTCATTCCAGTAAGCATGTGTCGTCGCTCCGGGATCCCGACTGCAACCACTGCACAGCAGAAACATGGTACCGCACGCGATCAGCTTCAGCTTGGGATGAATCATGCCAATCTCCTCGCAAGTTACCGTGTCAAGGAAGTCTGTTTGACCGACCCGTGGAGCAAGTGCCATTGCGATGAGCGGCATGGTCGGGCTCCAGTGGAAAACCATTCAGCGGCTTTCGGCCCGACACTCAAAACGAAAGGAGCGTCGAACCAACACCGCTCCTCGAACCCCGACCAAGGGGCATAAGTGAACAGCACTGGCCGACGCCCCCTTTCGGGGACGCGGTCAAGTGCTGCCTCACTTATCAAGAGCCTTGCGGCTCAGGTTGGTCGTTTTCGAGGAAGCAGAACTTTACGCACGTCTACAAATTGTGAGACGGCCACGGCGTGGTCGTCTTAGTTGGATAGCTCCGATACTTGATCGATTTGGCAGACGACGGATCGTCGTTTGCGGCCTTTATCTTACCTATGCGTCGACAGCGGGCAAAGAACCCCGCTGACGCTTTAGTGATTGCGGCTCTGCGGCGGCTCATTGGGCTTGTCGCTGGGCCGCTGGGAATAAGACGCCGACTTCGGCCACGCTGCCTTTGCTTACCTATCAGCGACGGCGAAGACAATTGCGTTCGCTCCGGCTAGAAGCGACAGATGCCGGCGGCTCCGGGCTTACAGCGTTTGCAAATACCCGTACACCAGCAGGCCGATCGGCGGCACGACAATCACGATCAGACGGACCACTTGGGCGCCGCGATCAGGATTGCTCATGTCTCACACCGTCGGTTTTTGTTTCCGCTTGAGCTTTCCCAACTTCATCGCCTCGATAACGTGCGGCGGCCGTGGCTTGCCTCGCTTGGCTGCTGCGATCTTGGCGGCTCGCTCCGGATCGTGTGCTTTCGATAACAGCCGCGGCCCGACCTTTGCCCAATTCCGCATTCCGTGGTTGCGACGGAGGGCGGCCGAGCCGGCGGTATTCGCGCTAACGCCCATCACGCCGCGCCATCGGCTGACTGTTTGAGCCGTGACGCCCCACCAGTGACAGACGGCGATCGCGGCCTCGCGCTCAACGGCACGCTTCAGACCGCTGTAGACCACGAGCATCCGATTGGCGTTGCCGGGCTTGTAAGCGATCGGCCAGGGGATTCGACCCTTCGACAGGCCGACGACCACCACCTCGCCACGAACGGCACACTTCAACCGCTGGCCGACTTCAACCGGCGGCGCTTCATAATATTCGTACCGAAGCTCGTGGCGGGTGCGCGGCACGTTTAGTTCCCCGGTGTTTCTATTCGCACCGTCCCCAAAATCGCCTCAAACAACTCCCGCCAATTCTCGAACCGCTGATTAGCGCCGGCGGCATCGCCGCGCGGTGCATTCGTGAAGCATCGCAACGATACGAAGCGGTCGCCGATCGCCCCTTCGAGGCAAGTGCAGTGTCGATAGGCCGGAGCAATTTGCTCCGGCAAGTCGCCGTGCCATTCCGTTCGATAGAGCTTGTGGCCGTTAACTTCCTTCGGTTCATTCAACACCATCTCGGCGTCGGGCTGGATCAGCGGCAGATTGCGGATCAGCTTCGCGGCATCCTCTCCGTCGACTAACGCGAATGCAACGGTCGTGCCCAACTCCTTGCTTGGCGGCACAAGCAAGATGGATAGCGTCGCGCCCGGGGCCGGCTTTGGGTTAATCTCCCAATCGGCCGGATAGCGGAACCGGAACTTGAGTCCACGACTCTCGGCCGTGAATTCTTTGGTGATCGGGACGAGTTGCGGCGGTGCTGGCTGGTTGCAGCCAGCGAGCAGGAGCGGGAAGAAGAACGCGGAAGTACGGAGGAGAGAACGCATGGAAGGGTCTACTCCATCTTCCGCAACATACTGCCGTAATCCTCAGCAAGCTGCACGGCCGTCTGAATGCCCTTGGCCGCCCCCTTCACGAATGCCTCATCTCCTTCGATCCTCACTGCTTCCAGGCTATCAACTAGGTCGTTAATTATCTTCAGAGCTACGCGTATCGCGAGCTTCTTAGCGTGAAGCTCTACGCCGTTGAGATCATCGCCGCTGAATTCCGGTGTGTCGCTCATGGGCGAAATTAGAATCGGCGGTACAGGACGTCGCAACAAGAACCCCAAGCTCGGTTCTCGGTGGCCTAGCGTGCCGAGGAAAAGAACGAATGGGCACGTTACAAAGACCGCGATTGGCCGATTGCCGGTTCGTTTCGACTCCGGGCCACTGCGTTCAGCATCGCGGTTCGGCTTATCTAGTGCGGCATCCAGAGGCCGGTTGGAAGCCTCGTTTCAAGGGGCGTTAACAGCGTTTCCCAACCGTGGGCCTTACGGGATTTGCACCCAAAAACACGGGTGTATGTGAAGGAAGCCCCGTCCGAGAGGGCGAAGACTTGCGTGAACGGCGCCGGCGCGCTCGGTTCATCGCAACCGCCACTCCCGGCTTGGAGTTAGGACGGCGAAATGAAATGGACCGCCGACGAGGTCATCGCCGACGGTCCTTCCAAGTCTATTATTCTGATTCGTTCGAAGCTGCGGTCGTCTCTGTAGCCGCTTTATCTGCCTCACAAGCCGCTCTACGTTCCTCCATCGTCGTCACATGCGGCAATCCAAGCGCTTCGGCGTTGATGATCCAATACCCGGCTCGCTCGTCACCAAGTTTTCGCCGTACGGTGTTCTTACCGCGTGCTTTATCAATCGCTACTAAGATTCCACGGTCTTTCAAGCGCTTCCCCAGCGTGATGGCTGACACATTGAATTGCGTGCTACCGGCGTTTGCGACTCTGCCGGCGACGGCTATGGCCGACGTCGCATTGAGCCAAACAGCATTCTGCTCGTCAAAGTAAACACCGATTCTGGTCCCATGGGGATTAACATTGCCTTCCCGACTGGTGGAATACCCGCACAAGTGATGCCATGTGGGCGGCTTACCACCGCCGTCGGAAATGTGAGCAAGACCTTGGAACATGGCCGTCTTTAGGTACTGTAAGAATCGATCGACTTCGTCGTGATCCGCTTGGTAGTCCTGTTGGTACGCTACCGCTTCGGCAAGTGCCGTTCGTCCTTCGTCGACGAGTGCCTTTCGGCCGGCTTCGTCAATGAGTCGCTTTGACTTCAAAAACCACGCGAACATTCGCCAGGACGCCAGCAGCTGCGCTTCGATACTGCTCGTCCGTCGGTGGTTGCCCGTCTCGTCATGGGCGTTCAGAATCTGGTCGCGAGCTTTCTGGTAGTAGGAAATTCTCTCGTCGTGCTTTTCTGCCAGCCAGTGGATAAACGTCGCCATCAACTCGGCGTACCGGCCTAACGAGGCGAATTTTTGACAATCCGTGAGGGCGCCTTTCCAAGCCTCCGGCGTAATATCCGTCTTCTCGACTTCGATGATGAGCAGACGAGCTCGGATGGAATGTCCTTGGGGGACGTCCTCACCTGACATCAGCACCATGCACCGAGGCGGCTTGGCACCCCGTAGCGTAGCATCGGACGTCAACCGAGCCCGGCAAGCACCGTTCCCCATAGCACGGACCAAGCGATCCGCCGTCCCATGCATCTTCTGAGCGTCGAAGCGTGTCGCCGAGGGGGCGAAGTCGTCGATGGTGAAGACGGCGTCCTTGGCCATGAAGGTCTGCATCTCCAAAGCATTGCCGGTGCTGGTGAAGCTACCCGGCAGATTGCGTGAGTTTAGTTCGGGGCCGAAGAACTGGTTTACTAAAGCGGACAGCTCCGACTTGCCGGTGCCGGTTTTACCAACCAGGAAGAGGCCGAAGTCGGCGGGTCCGAACAAGGCGCGAAAAGCACCGGCAAGCAATGGGATGAGGATGCGATCGGGGGCGACGTCTCGCAACCGCTTAAAGGCTTGAAACGCAGCGAGAAGTTCCTCACCGTCAACCGGATCCGGCAATCGATAGCGTGCCATGACGCCGTCCATCTCCGTCTGCACGTTCGACATGGGCCCATCGGGCCCAATCGCACCACCTGCGTGCACGTAGCAATAGACGCCGGTCTCCGGGTCTTTGGTCCAGCCGGTCGCCGTAAACCGGTGGTTGACCGGCACACGACCCGATAGCGATTGGATCGCCACACGAAGGTGCTCTTTGTTGGCTATGCCCGGTTCCATGATCGCCTCTACGCCGCACTGCGGTGCGACCCAGTTCATCCCGGCAAAGTCGTTCGCCGAGCACGTGCAGGTAATCGTTCGACCGTTGAGCGACACTTCGAGTTCAAAGAACCGCTGTTGCTCGACGCCGTCGTCGTACACGATCTCGTTCGTGACCTTGGCGTTGAAGTTAGCTAACCGCTTAGGAGCTTCCTCTTCGCCGACAAGCATGAACATCCCTTCGTCCGTTGCCTGATAGCGGCTCTCCGTGCCTTTGCTTTTCGCCCGCGGCTTGGCTTCGGCGACTATCGCTTGCCGGAACGTTGCAACGCCGGCTTTCTCCAGCCCTTGCACGGTAGTCAAGCTGACGCACAGCGAAGAGAACAAGGCGGGTGTCTTTTTATGCATGGCCACAAGCTTCTGCACCTTCGTACAGTCTTTCAGTACATCCGCCACGAACGTCGTTGGTGTCGTACGAGCTTGTTCCAACAGTTCGTCCACATCGGTACTAGAAGCCGCGTGCGACATAGTGCCGGCGCGTGCAATATGTAGCCACTTCGCTACCAGCTTGACGACGTCGTCGCCAATCAGCTCCGCCAGCGCCGGTTGCCCCGTTACCTCTTCCCCCGAAGCGTGCTTCTCGAAGGTCGATTTTACGGTCGTCATGCGGCTATCGAATTCGTCGTCGCCGGCTTCGATCGCAATGATGCCGATGAAGTCTTGAGCTTCCTCTAAGGACCAACCAGCATGGGCGAAGAAGCCGGCCAACTTGAGGACGTAATCATTACGGCCGCCTTGCCCCGGATAGTTCTTGACGAGGAGGGTGGCTGCGGCGATTTTTCCCGCAACGTTCAGAAGCGTCTTGTAGTCAACGGTGGCCGGTTCTCCGTCGCTCACGTACTCGATGGGCTCTCCGGACTCATGGGTGCTGGGCGGGATGACCGACTGGGCACCGTTACCACGGACCTCAATGTGCATTGTCCCGTCGGGGCCTTTGAACTGAGCGGTAGCCAAAGATTCGCCACGGCAGCGGTACAAGTAGTGGCTTGATGGGTTCCCGGGTCGGCCCCAGCGGTAGTCGGTTTTAGGCAGGAACTTAGGGGCTAGATCTCGGGCGATCGGTGTGTCGAGATCTACGTCGACGACACCCGAAGCGGTACCCAACAGAATGCCGATGTTGAATCGCTCGTCTTCGCCTACATACTCACGAAAGGCTGCCACCGGGTCGGTGGTCTTCTGCCACTTTGTACCAAAAGGGCTCTTGCCTTTGAATTTGACCGGCACGGTCGTGATACCGCGTTCTAGGTGCCAATCTACGACGTCCTCCCAGCTGTTGCGCGGTGGTTGCGCTTTGAGTCGTAGGGCGCTAAAATGGGGATTACCTGGTTCGTTTAGAGCCCGTCCTGACACGACGGGCTTACTTTTTTGGATCATAAATCTTCCTGGGCGAGTTCGCCCAATGCGTACTAAACTTCGCCAACTTTACTGGTGTCGGCGGTCGCAATGAGTTGAGGGGCGGCGACGGTTGCTTGAAGCAGCTGCACCTGTCGCTCTCGATGTTCAGTCATAGACGCTGCGAAACGCTCGACGGCGGCGCGAGTTGTGTAACGGCGGCCTCCCACGACGGCCGTTTCCAGTCGTACGTTTTGGACCCCATGCCGCCACCAGCGCCACCATGTTGCGTGCGACGGGCGCCGTGCCGGTGGGAGCAGTTCGGCGGCTTCGTCGAACGTCAACAAGCGTTCGTTAGCCAGATCGATGGACATCGCTTTACCTCGTGAAACTCATTGCGATCAACTTCAATTAGCCTAGGGCATCGAGGGCGGCTTTGTCTTTCCGGAAGATTCCGGAAATGAACCGGAATTTATGAGGCCGTAAAACGCAATGATTCAATGCGTGGGCGTAACGCGTTGTCGTCGCTTGCCGGCCGTGGTGAAAATGTGACGGCGGGATTTTCACGACTGATGCACGGCGGCGTCGGCTCGGGCGTGAGCCCGCTGGGCCCCTTGGGCCCCATTTAAAATGAGAGAGCCGGCTTGCCGAGTGAAGAGTGCATAGCAGCAACCAAGCTTCTCTACTTCATCACTTCTTCATCATCATTAACTCTTATCTACTATCTATCTATCTAACTCTTCTCTCTTTCTCTTCTCTCTCTAACTAGATTTACATGTAGGGGGCAACTATGAGACGGTGCTCTAGTGTTGTCTTGAAATAGGCCCATGAGGCCCACGTCTCGTAACCGGCGATGGCTGCGCAGCGACGGCTATCCGTCCTGACAATGGGGCCCAATGGGCCCACGAGGCCCACGCCGACTTGCTTTGCACTCCACCAACGATTGGAATCACGACGGCGGCGCCCCGGCTCTCATCTACAAATGGGGCCCACGGGGCCCAATCGTGCCATTGACACCAAGTTTATGCCCGCGCCACCTACTCAATTGCGATCAAGACGGCAAAACAAGAAAGCTGGTCGTACAAAAATCCAGTCGGCCAACGACTGCCTGTCTTCTGCGGAAAGGGCCCAATGGGCCCAGTAGGCTCGGCGAGGCAACTACTTGCCGGTCTTCTTTTTCATGGGCCGGCCCCTCCCCTTCAACATGTTGTTGTCTCCTAAATACTTTGCGACGCGAATGGACACGCCCGAGATTTGGCCTGGTTCGATGACGCCCCAATCGGGATGGTCCTTGTTCGCCGCCCCAAGTAATTGGCGAAGCTGTTGAAGCGGTACGCCTTGCTTTCGGTTTTCGTAGAGCCAATAGTCGCGTTCCCAGCTCGCCCAGGGCCGCTCGCCGGCCATTGCCGCCGTTTGCATTTCCAGCACCAACTCCCGCCGAAATCCGCCCAGTTCGAGCAGCCACTGCTCGCGATAGATTTCGCCGCGTAGTGCTCGGCGACAAACCTTCCGCAGCTCAGTCAACTTCTCGCCGACCTTCAGATCGAGCTTTCGGCAATGCTCGCGAACCGTCGTGAACCAACAGGACTCGGGTGCCAACGCCCCCGGCGGCACGTCGTAGGGAGCGACGTAGTCCTCGGACGGTAGATCGACGGCTGATTCCACTGACAGATCGAGCTCGCCTTCCTCCTCCTCCGACTCATCGGCATCTGCGGCAGGAATCTGATCAACCAACTCCGTCAGCTTCTCTTCTAGTGGCCCCAACGGCCCCCAATACGGCCACCACACATCGCCGTAATGTGAACCGATGATCGGCCGGCCGACAGCTTGCTGGACATATGCGTAGGCGTCAGGCCGTCGCAAGCCTTGATCAAACGCGTATCCGAGATCGAAGTACGGTCGCAGCTTGACCGGCAGCGACTTTCGTAAACCACGCTGCAACTCCTCAGCGATTGGGATGACGTCGTCCCTTATCCACCTCGCTAGGTGCCTTGCCGAAGAGTGCATATCTGCAGTCGCGTAGAGCATATCGATGATGCTCTCAGCACGATTGTAAAAGTATTCCTCGTGCATGCTGAGGTCTCGCCAGCGACGTTCGGCATTGCGAACGATCGTCTTGTAAGATTCCGGCTCGTCTAAATCTGACTGGTCAACGGTACGTCTCATCGCGAAGAGCGAGTTATCGGCGGTTTTGTTGTGGCGTGCGCCGTAGTTGTTTCCAGGTGGTCCAACCAATGCGGCGCACGCCATCTGGCGATGGAATGGCTGTGAGTTGGCGAGGGCACCGAGACCGAAAGCTGCGACTGGCAATGTTGAAATGGAATTAGGCAACTGCTCACCCCGATGGCCGTAATTCGTCACGATATCCGGAGATCATGCGACGTCCTTGGAACGCGTCACAAAAAATGGCGCCGGCTAAGGCCGCGAAGCGATAGCCGGCACCTTACGACCAAACTAGTTGGCCTTTTCTTCCTCTAATTGCAAACGCTCCGAGTCGGCCGCATTGAGCGCTTCATGTTTTGCGGTTAATTGTTCAATCAGCAATTGGATGTTTCGCGACTCTTCGCCAGCCCAGTTGAATGAGGAAAGAACACCGTATCCCTCCTTGTCGATGGGCGCAACGCGACGGTCGAAGTCTTGCCAGAATGCCGATTGCAACTTGCTTTCGCATTCCGCTTGAATTAATCGTTGCTTTAAACGATCAATTTGTTCGATTCCGCGATTGCCCAATGCGCACACGAGTCTCGCGCAGATCTCGTCTGCTGTGGCGCGATCTACGTTGTGATCGTCCTTGACAAAGTCGAAGCTCAACACTTCGAGGTCGTCCGTGAGCCCACAATAACGTGTCGCACGACTCTTTCCCTCGGAATACTTGATCGTGACGCTTACGCCAGGAAACTCTCGAGCGATAATGCGCCACGCCATGCGCACGTCGTCCAGCAGCTCCGCACAAGAAGTCTCCAGATCACCAGCTTCGGACCAACTCCCATAGCCGTCCTCGTTGACGGCGAGAAGGGTGCAGGCAACTAGCGTGGGGATCCCACGCTTAACAGGGACTTCCCACTTCTTCATTAGCTGCTTGTAAATCTTTGAAGCTGCAGATTCTTTTTTCTTCATCGAGAATATCTCCCCAAAAAATGGCCGACAGTTCTCGACGCAGCAACGCGTTGCGGGAGACGTCAGCCTCGATTACCGATCCCAGGATTAGAGAATGCCGAACTCGGCTAACTGGCGTTCAGCCTCACGAACGCGTGAGTAAATGCCGCCCTATCGATTCATCTCCTTCGGTCTCCTTGAAAAATTCGTTGCCGCCGCACACGCGACGTTGCGAAATCCTTCGCGTGCGGATGGTACGAAGTTAGGGAGCAATCCCTTAACTTCCGACCTCATCAAACTCTGAGGGTTACGACGTTGCGTCGAAATCCGGCAATCGAAAACACAAGTCACCGCTAACTTTCGGCTGCTTCCTCGAACTCAAACACCGTCTCAAGACTCGCGATGTTTGACGATAACGCCGGCTCGTCGAACCGCCTTAACTTCCGGACTCGGACCACTCGGACAAGTGAGTTGCGCCGCTGGACAGTTGGAACTGCAATTGGCTTGACGAAAGTCAGGCCATCGTTTTTGATTTGAGATCGACCCGTCGTTCCGTACAGCTAAACCTGTGACAAGCGATGAATTGCCGTGAAGCCTCATCAATTTCGACTAAATGCGGTTCATGAACTTGATCTACATCTCTGTCAGATTTTGAGCCGAAATGCCGGTCGGATCGTCGATCGGCGCGCGGCGCCGTTGTTTCGGTACCTGCCAAATATGGGATTTGCGCGGCGGCCATTTCTGTTGCTCAACGATCACGAGTTAGTCGACATCATGTGGCGGCTTGCAATCGATTCGCTTGTCGACGCCTTACGGGAGGAACGACTCGATGATCTAAACGGCGAATTGACGCCGTCATTCCGCCCCAGCAATCGCCTGCGAGAGCGGCCCAAGAATTCGTTACGCGTTGTGACAATTCGGCTTCCGCCGCCCAACCAATCGCAGGTCGAGAAATCGATTGACGCTATTGCTCCGGTGGTGGAAAAGTTGCGAAAGTCGTTTTGGACGCTTGGATTGGTTCCTCTCCGCAGAAAACTCACGCAGCCCATCGAAAGCGGCGACCGAGGCGTTTGCCGGTTCGATAACGCAACTGCACGCACTCACCTTGATTCGAGCGGCCGGCGATCTTTGCTCTCGGCATCGGCTTGGGATTTGGAATCGGAATGTGCGTCAGAGCCGAAACAGGCGTTCGGTGGAGCTCGGATCGTTGATTTTGAACGCGAGTATATCGCCGACAAGCTACGTTTCGTTTTGCCGCACATTCCCGAGACCACTTGCTTGGTCCAAGCGAATAATGATTTGGCATTCACAATCGGCGACGGATTGCAGCTCATAAAAAGCTGCTCAAGCGCACTTGATGTGATCTACTGGCTCAACCACAAAACCGCTTTGACGTGGACGCCATGTCGTGAAACCGGCACTTATTTCGACAAGGCCGTAGACTGCCTGCGCCGCGTCGACAATGCATTGGCCAAACGCTGCTCCCAGCGTTGGTCGAGCTATTCGGAGTTCCTTCGTAAAGGACCAGCCATGCTAAGCGCAGTTTTTTACGCCGGCATGTGGATGCTCGATGTGCGGGAGACAATGACCTACCTTCAATGTCCCGATTATCTACCGGCGCCCATCGGCGCTGTGCTGACGCCTACCGCTGAGGTCCGGCGTGTCCCGAAGATTTGGGGAGCAAACCGCAACGAGTCGGACGACAACGTCATGCGGCGTGAAATCCTGTTCCGCGGCCGCACTGCGCCGCCCGAAGAACTCTTTCACGGCGTGTTGCACGGCCAAAGAGCCGGCAAGGCCCTTCGTCGATTAGAGAAAATCGGCGAGTACGAAGGATTTCAGCGCGCAAAGCGAAATCAATCAGGACGGGGATAGCAAGCAGCCATCCGCTTACACCTCTAGCTGCGAAACTGCACCAGCATTTCCTGGACACATCTGAAGCCGCCGCATTAGTCGGCTGCGTTTACCAGCCCAATTGCTTTCGGGACGATTCCGCGTCAATTAAAGCGTCGAAATCAAATGTCTCGCGAGAGCACTGAACTGTGGTGTCGGAAGATAACACCTAGCTTCGCTGGAAACCTATAGGACTTCCGCTGGCGGAGCGTGAGGTCACAGAAGGGCAATTTCAGGGGTCGGAATATAAGCGAAATCATCCCCACACCGACGTTCTGCTGAAAATAATTCGGCGACACCGCCCGTTGCGCAACCGCACGATCGCAAGCCGTCGTTGGAAGTACTTGCGTCCTTTGAACTGGGGCGTGAAGCCCCGATTATTGATGCGTTCCCGTCCGATGCTCTCAATCGTGGTGAGCTGACTTCAACACTATCGAGAATTGGGATTACGAGACGTAGTTCGCGACCAGCAGTCTTGCGGTAAGAGACCCGATAATCTGCTCCCGCTACGAATGTCCCGCCTCAGCAAGGTGGAACTGGAAAATTGATATGCCTTCTCGCAACGATTCGACGACCGATGCATTGAATGACGTTCATAGCGAATCGCTATTGCTCACGACGGCCGAAGCGGCCCGACTGTCAGGTATCGGCGAACGTACCCTATGGCGTTGGTCCCGCAGCGGGATCGCCCCTGCCCCAATCAAGATCGGCGGATCGGCGGTTCGCTATCGTCGCCGCGATATAGAAGCCTGGATCTCGGCCGGTTGCCCCCGAGTGGATCGATAAGGACGAACGTCAGAAACGGTCGACCTGTCTTAATTGAAGTCTTCCAACGCGAATCGGAGCGGCAAGATTGAAAAGACTCGTGCTCATCCCACGATGGCGTGCCAAGACCGATTTCGTCCGAAGAAGACAGAGAGGCACTCAACTAGCCCAAGACATCGATAGTGACACGCTATCCCAATTGACCAACCGCGATAATGGATTTGTCGAGCGACGGGCTAAAAAATAAGCGGCGCCCTTCGCACGACAAAACAAGACTGAACAACTCAAGCAAAAAAGCGAGGCGAGAATCACATGGCCACAATCTTCAAGCGGATTCGACAGCGTCCGATACCCACCGGAGCAGAGATTAATGAGCGCGGAGGAGAACGATTTGCGGTTTGGGTGAATCGCAAGACAAAGCGGAAGCAACGCGCTCCAATCACCGCCGACGGCACCAAGGTATTGATCGAAGCGTCCGGCTACGAGATCGAATACAACGACCACAACGGCAAACGCCAACGCCGGTCGACCCGTTGCACCGATCGTGATGCGGTCGAACAGATGGCTCGCGAGCTAGAGCGGGGGGTATTGTTGCGCAAGGAAGGAATTATCGATCCGACGGCCGATCGCTATTCCACTGAAGCCCGGCGCCCGCTCGCGCTTCACCTCGACGAATTCAAGGCGACTATTGTTGCCCGAGCGAATACGGCCCAGCACTGCCGGGAAACGCACACGAAGGCCGCCCAAATCGTGAAACTCTGCTCCGCTGTTTTTATTCACGACCTGACGGCCTCAGCCGTCCAAGCTGCCATCAAGTCGCTGAAAGACGACGGCAAATCGCTCAAGACCTGCAATCACTACCTGCGGGCGATCAAGAGCTTTTCCCGTTGGCTGCAAAGGGACAAACGAACCCGCGAAGATGCGTTGGCGACGCTACGAGCGTTCAACGCCGCGACTGATCCCAAGCATGTTCGACGGGAGTTGACGGTCGAGGAATTGGTCCGGTTGTTTGCAACGACAGAAGGGAGAACGCGGCCCGAACACAACATGCCCGGCACCGATCGGGCGATGATCTATCGGTTGGCCCTCGGTACAGGGTTTCGAGCCTCGGAGCTGCGAAGCCTTACGCCGTCGTCCTTTCATCTCGACGACGAACCACCGACCGTGACGGTTCACGCAGCCCACTCGAAGCGACGACGGACCGACGCCCAGCCGATCCGCCACGATTTAGCCGAAACCTTGGGTCGCTGGTTGGAGGGGAAGCCCGAGGGGACGCTATTTGCCAAATTGCCTCGCGACACCGCCAAAATGCTACGCCGCGACCTGAAAGCCGCACGGAACGCTTGGATTGCCGAGGGCGAAACCGAGGCCGAACGGATGCTACGAGCCGAAAGCGATTTTCTTGCCTATGAGAACGCGGCCGGCGAAGTGGCCGACTTCCATTCCTTCCGGCACGCCTACATTTCGTCCATCGTCAATGGTGGGGCCAGCGTGAAAGTAGCCCAAGAATTGGCGCGGCATTCGACACCGACGCTCACGATCGGCCGCTATGCCCATACGCGGCTCCACGACCTCCAGGGGGCATTGGAAGCTCTACCGACGACCAACACATCCGACGACAACCGGTCCGAGCGGCAAGTCTTGCGAGCCACTGGAACGGAGGCGTCGACGGAGGTGACTAAAACAACAAGGACTTACGACGCGCGAAGCGGTCAGTATAGTGGTCAGTACTCGGGCGGCGAAACGGGACAAAACGCGGCGAGGGGTGGCGAAACACCCGACAGCGCATACGCCAACACAGTTGAAGCAAACTTGTTGGCTCACAACGCTTTAGACGGCCAAGGGCGAACCTCGGCGAGCGTTGGCGAAACTACCCCTACGGGGATTCGAACCCCGGTTGACGGATTGAGAACCCGCTGTCCTAGGCCTCTAGACGATAGGGGCATGAGACTTTTCTTTATATCTCGGCTCCGGAGCACTGTCAAAGGGCAACGCAAGGAGACCAGGAGAGGGAGCGTAGGGAGGAGGCCCTGAGGCTTGGAGACGGGGAGACCGTAATAGAGAGCTTCGAAAGTCTCCTCGCGGAATAGTCTCCCGCTCTCCGCCGCTTCCCCGTCTCCTACTTCAGTCGGCCGAGCCAGACGCCCCAATCGGCGGCGACTTTGGGATCGAGTTTCGTCAGGAGATCGGGCAGCACTTGCGCTACTTGGCGGTTTAGCCGCGGGTCGAGCGAGGCTTGGAGCGGCAAGAGAAGTTCTAAGGCGCGGCAGGCCTGAGCCGTGTCGCCTTGTCGCGCGAAGACAATCGCTTCGCCGGCCAGCCCGAAGGCGCGAAGATCGCGGCGCTCGCTCGGCGCGCCGGCGAATTCCAAGAAGACCGGCAGCGCCGTGCGGATGCGATCTTGTTGAAGGTAAAGTAGCGCCAATTCTTGGCGCGCTTGATCGACTGAGTCGGCATCGTCGGGGAAATGTAGGCGGACGCTATTGAGCGCTTCCTCGCGGGCTTTGTCGTCGAGCTGCATCCTCGCAAAATTTACTTGCGCTTCGCCGTTGGGTTGGCGCGGCACGTTGGTCGTGGGAGTCGTCGGTAATGCGTTGCGTTCGGCCAGCGCTTTGCGATTGGCCGTCACGGCGTATTGCATTTCTTGCTGCATCCGGCCGTCGAGCAATCGCCAATAGTTCTTGAGTTGCAGGCGACCGATGGCCTCGGCCGCTTCCGACACTTGCTCGCGCTTCGTGTAGACCAGACTCTCGCCGGCGAGTCCGAAGGCTTGGTACTCTTCGGCGATCATGTTCTTGAACTCGTGGAAGAGGGCGAGGGCTTCGTCGAGGCGATTCTCGCGCCAGTACATGCGGGCAAGCTCCTGCTTGGCCCGCTGCACGTAATACGTCTCGCCCGGAAAATACCGCTCGACCGCTTTGAGGCGAGCTTCCATGTCGGAGCCGGGCCACAGCGCGGAGGCGAGTTGTGCTTCGGCCGATTCGCGGGGCGGCACGGCGCCTGGGGCGTCGGGCTTACCGGCGGCCGAGGCTTCGAGCAACGACGGTTCGAGCCACGCCCTAACGCCTGCAATGCCCGCCCCGACGACAAACGCGACGGCCGCGGCGGCGAGCAACCGATACAGCCACGACTCGCTTTTGCGCAGCACCACGGCCTGAGTTTTCATCAGCGCGTCGAGTTGTCGCGTGGCCGAGTGAAGGCCGCCGGCGGCGCTGAGTTCCAGCGCCGTGTGTTCATCGAGCCCGCGCGTCCAGGCGGCGTCGTCTTCCGCGGCGGCGATTGGCAAGGCGCGGAGATCGCGGAGGACGTCGCGTGCCGACGGATAGCGATTCGTCGGCAGTTTCTCCATGAGCCGCTCGACGATGCGGCAAAGGTCGAGCGGAAGATCGGGCCGAAGCTCCTCCAGTGGGCGAGCACGCGTTTTCAAATGTTGCACGGCCACGGCCAGCGCCGTCTCCCCCTGAAACGGCGGACTGCCGGAGAGCATGTGGTAACACGAGACGCCGAAGCTATAGAGGTCGCTCCGCGGATCGAGGTCCTTTCCTTCGACTTGCTCAGGGCTCATGTAGAGCGGGGTGCCCATCGTCACGCCGATCTGCGTGAGGTGCAGGGCGTCGTCGTCGCGGCCGATGCGGGCGAGACCGAAGTCGGCGACTTTCACCTCGCCGCCGGTCGAGAGCATGATGTTCTCGGGCTTAATGTCGCGATGCACAATGCCGGCCTGCGCGGCCTTGTGCAAGGCGGCGGCCGTTTGTCGCATGACGGTTAACGCAAAAGCCGCGTCGGGCATACCATGGCGTTGGAGCCATTCGCGCAGATTCATGCCCGGCACGTATTCTTGCGCGATGTAGTGGCAGCCGTCGGCCTGACCGACTTCGTAAATCTGCACGATGTTGGCGTGTACCAGGGCGGCGGCCGCCATCGCTTCGTTTTGAAAGCGTGCCACGTACGTAGCGTCGCCGGCGAGGTTCGTTTTGAGCACCTTCAGCGCGACTTGGCGGCGAAGTTTCTGCTGCTCGGCGAGGTACACCTCGGCCATCGCCCCGCGACCAAGCCGACGCAACAACCGGAAATCACCGAGCGTCCGACCGGAAAGGTCGGATTCGTCGGCGGCTGCGGAGCGGGCGGGGGAAGACATTTTTGGCAGGCGATTGAGGCAGGAAGCGAGACGTTATGAGTGCATCAGGCGAGGCGACGTCTTACGATGTAGTATGTGTGCAGCAGGCCGGGAAGACAATGTTCGACAGGGCCGGCGAGGGGGGCCGAGTCGATTACTTTTTTGCCTGTTGGCTCCGGCCGATTGCACGGAGCGTCCGACTGCCGACGCTCCCCGCCGTAGTGAGGAGCAGGCCACCGACGATCGTGCAGATGAAAACGGCCTGCGTGAAGAAGCCTGCGGCCAAGTAAATGCTTCCGCCGCCGAGCAAGACGATGCCGCCGATGAGAAGCAGCATCGTCAGGGCCTGCCGGCGTTGGAACCGGGGCTCGTCGGTTTGCCGCACAAGTGCGAACAACGCCCCGAAGATTGAGAGCGGAATGCCGAAAAACCGCGAGACCGCCTCCAACGCCCCGAAGAACACAAGCACGACGATCGGGCCGAGGAGAAAAGTCATTGCACGATGTTAGTTATTTCGTGCTCGTCAATGCCGCGGCAAAAGCGAGTAGGTCGCCGCGGTCGCGCGAGAGCTTTGCCAAGCGACCGTAATCGCCGGAGAGTTGCGCGAGTTCCTGCAGGCTCGGCGCCAGATCGCTTTGGCGTTTGCCGGCCGGCAGCAGACGGGCCGTTTCGTCCATCGCCTCCGCCGTGCGACCGGTGCGGGCCAGCAGCGACAGGTAAACTTCGATCGGCGACTTGTCCTGGTCGTCGAGCGCCGCTTCCGCTTCGGCCTTGAAGTACGCGATCGCCTCTTCCACATTCTCGCCGAGCACGGCGCGGAAGTAGAGGGCGTGATGTACGTACACATCCGGAAACGGCGAGCGACCCGGAAACTGATACGACTGACTGAGATGCCGACCGTACTCGCAACAATCGATCACCTTGCGTAGCAGCGCCGGATCGTCAAGCACCACTGCGAACCGCACGATCGATTGTAGGTGCGTGGCGTCGGTATGGTAGTTGTCGTTTTCAAAGAGCCATTCCCGTTCGCGCACAAGTTCGGCCAACGTCGCTTCGCTCGGCTTCGTTCCTTGCTGCCGTGCGATGTCGTCGCGGACGTTGTTAAGCAGTTCGTCGTGAATATGCTCTACAAGCAGGCCGACGACGGCGATGCGATCGGCCTTAGGACGCTGGTGCATCGACGAATCAAAGGTCGTCACGCAGTTGCAGAGCCCGTAGTTCTGCAGCATCAACTGAAAACCGAGGCGCGGAGCGACACCCTCGTTGAGCGCGATGTCGATTACGTCTTCCGAGAGGCTCTCGTCTTCCTGCACGAGTTTTTCCAGTTCCACGGCGACGGCGGCTTTATCGCCGGTCGGGCGCAAGTACATCCAAGCTTCGCGCACGCGACCTACCGCCAGAAGCCCATGACCGACTTCGCGACACGCTTCGAGCGAGGCGTCTTCCACGGCGGTGCGCGCGGGCTCGGGCAGGTCTTCCATCGTCTTCGTCCAGATGATCGGCTGGCCGGCCTTACGACGGGCCTGCATCAAGCGCACGTCGAACAAGTCGTGAAATTGGCTGGCCGACTTGAAATGCGCGGCCAAGCGTTCGAGCGCTTGATCGACGCCGCCGGCTTGCATGGCTTGGGTGAGTTCGTCGTAGATCGAAGGTGCGGCTGAGCTCATGGCGAGAAGAGTGCGCGGCGTGCGCAACGGCGGGGTGTGCGTAAGCTTGGGCACGCGCACGATGGCGCGCCGGCGGAGCCGTTCATCCTAACAGAGCCCTCACGCCGGGGCAGCCCACCTTTTTTACTTGCGCCCACGGGGGTAGCATGGCGATATACATGGTTCACCCGCCGACTTACGTCGGCAGCTCGCCTTTGACGAGCGAATGACACAACTACACATAGAGCATTGAGCGTGAGTGAAGCGACGGCGAATTTCGGGGGTCTACGCGTCGGGGCGTTCGAAAGCCGACGAGCCGAGGAAATGGCCCGACTCATCGAGCGATTCGGCGGGCTGCCGCAAGTCTCGCCGTCGCTCCGCGAAGTAGGGCTGGAGAGCAATGCCGATGCCGTCGACTTCGCCCAGCGGGTGATCCATGGCGAGATCGACATCGTGATCCTGATGACCGGCGTCGGCACGCGGCACTTGGTCAGCCAAATCGAACGACACGTCGACAAGCAGCAATTCATCAACGCCTTGAGCGACGTCACGACCATCGCCCGCGGCCCGAAGCCGACGGCCGTCTTGCGCGAGTGGGGCGTGACGCCGAAGTTCCGCGCCGCCGAGCCGAACACCTGGCGCGAAGTGCTGGCCGTGATCGACGGCGGTGTGCCGGTCGCCGGGCAGACCGTCGGCGTGCAGGAATACGGCAAGCCCAACGTCAGCCTCACGGCGGGGCTCGAAGCGCGCGGCGCCAACGTGCGTACGGTGAAGGTCTATAGCTACGACTTTCCCACCGACACCGGACCGCTTGAGGCCAACATCCGACGCATTGCGGCCGGCGAACTCGACGTCGTGATGTTCACCTCCGCACATCAGGTGATCAATCTCCTGCGGATGGCCGAACAACTCGGGCTCGGCGACGCCGTACGCGAGGGGCTCGACCGCACGATCGTCGCTTCCATTGGTCCGACGACGAGCGAATCGCTCGACGACAACGACATTCGAGTCGATATCGAACCGCAGCACGGCAAGATGGGGCAGCTCGTACAAGCGGCCGCAGAGCACGCACCGCAACTCATCGCGCGACGCAAGGCGGGGCTCAGCTTGAAGAAACAAACCGGGTCTTCGCCTGCGGCTACGTACCCGGCTGCACGAGTAACAGCTACTTATGCCAACGTGGCTTCGCAAACCGCCGAAGCTTTGCAAACCGCGGCCGATAAGACGGCACCTTGGTACGACTCGCCGTTTATGAAGGCCTGCCGTCGCGAGCCGTGCGACCGAACGCCGGTGTGGCTCATGCGTCAAGCCGGCCGCTACATGCAGGAGTACCGCGAGGTCCGCGCCAAGACGACGTTCTTGGAGCTCTGCAAGAATCCGGCGCTCTGTGCCGAGGTGATGGTCACGGCCGTCACGAGGCTCGGCGTCGATGCGGCGATCATCTTCTCCGACTTACTCCCGATGCTCGAGCCGATGGGAGTCGATCTGGAGTTTGCCCACGGCGAAGGCCCGGTTATTCATAATCCGGTACGCGTAGCGCGCGACGTTGAACGCATTGACGAGCTCAAGAACCTCGATGAACTGCAATTCGTCGTGGAAACGGTCCGGCAAACGCGCGCCGCCATGCCGGGGCATATTCCGGTGATCGGCTTTGCAGGTGCGCCGTTTACGCTTGCCAGCTACGTAATCGAAGGGGGCGGCAGCCGCAACTACGTCCATACTAAGACGCTCATGTATCGCGAGCCGAAGGCTTGGGACGAGCTCATGACGAAGCTGGCTCGCAGTATCACACGGTATCTCAACGGCCAGATCGCCGGCGGCGCGCAAGTCGTACAACTCTTTGATAGCTGGGTCGGTTGCCTCGGGCCGGACGACTACCGTCGCTATGTGCTCCCCTATGTCCGGCAGATCATCGAAGGAATCACGCCCGGCACGCCGGTAATCAATTTCGGCACCGGCAATCCCGCGCTGATGCCGCTCTATGCCGAGGCCGGCGGTGCGGTGATCGGCGTCGATTGGCGGGTTCGGCTCGATGAAGCCTGGGCCACGATCGGCTACGACCGAGCCGTGCAGGGGAACCTCGAACCGCTGGTGCTCCTCTCGACCCCGCAACATATTCGTCAGCGCGCCCGGGAAGTGCTCTCGCAGGCCGCCGGTCGCCCGGGGCATATCTTCAATCTCGGTCACGGTATCTATCAGCACACACCGGTGGAAAACGTGATCGCCTTGGTCGATGCCGTGCACGAATGGCGCAACGGCGCGTGAACGACTGCGGAATGTAGACTGCGGACGGCTGAACTTTCCCTATGGATGAATCTGCTCCTGATCCAATCGCGGACTCCCGGCGTCAAGCGCCTGGGCTAAATCGTCGGCGCATCGCGGTAATCGGCGGGGGCATTAGCGGGCTCGCCGCGGCGCATCGGCTTGTAACGCTCGATCCCTCCATTAACGTCACGCTCTTCGAAGCGAACAATCGCCTCGGCGGCATTCTGCAAACCGAGCGGCGCGACGGTTATCTTATCGAGCGCTCGGCGGACAATTTCGTCACCAACGTGTCGGGCGGATTGGAGCTTTGTCGCGAACTGGGTATCGAAGGTGAGCTGCTGCCTACCGACCCCGCGCGCCGTCGAGCGCTGGTATTGCGAGCGGGCCGACTGCATCCGGTGCCGGAGGGGTTTCAGTTGATGACCCCGTCGCAAGTGCTGCCGATACTAAAATCGCCGCTCTTGAGCTGGCGCGGCAAGCTGCGCGCGCTCGGGGAATGTTGGGTGCCGCCGCGCCGCGAAGCGAGTGATGAGAGCTTGGAATCATTCGCCGTGCGCCGCGTGGGCCGTGAGGCGTACGAACGCCTTGTACAACCGCTCGTCTCGGGCATCTTCACTGCCGACCCCGCCAAGCTGAGCATGCGCGCCGCACTACCGAAATTTTTCGAGCAAGAGCAACAACACGGGAGCCTCATTCGAGCCGCGAGAAAGGCGCGCGGCAGCGAAGGGGCGGCGCAGCGCGAGGCCTCCGGCGCACGATACAGCCTATTCGTAGCTCCGCGCGACGGCATGGGCCGGATCGTCACGGCGCTAACGGAGCGATTGCCGACGGGATGCGTGCGCACCGGTGTTTCCGCGATGAAGCTGTCGCGCAACGGCGACGCGTGGCAGATTACCGTAAACGAAGGACCGGACGAATCGTTCGATGGAGTCATCGTGGCCGTGTCCGCGCCGCACGCCGCGCGATTGCTAGGCACAGTCGATGCCGCCCTCGCCGCCGACCTGGGACAAATCGAATATGCCGGGGCGACGATTGCCGTCGCCGGATACAAACTCGATCAGATCGCTAACCCGCTCCATGCATTTGGGTTCGTCGTGCCGGAGGCCGAGCGCCGTGATATTTTGGCGGCCAGCTTCAGCAGTCGAAAGTTCCCCGGACGCGCTCCGGACGGTTGCGTACTGATTCGCACGTTCCTCGGCGGAGCTATGCGCCCGGATCTCGTCGAAGCGAGTGATGCCGACATTCGAAAGATCGTGAGCCGAGAACTAGGAGAAATCATCGGCCTGCGCGGCGAGCCGCACCTCTGGGAAGTCGCGCGCTGGAACAGGGCGATGCCGCAGTATCATCTGGGGCATGTCGACCTCGTCGACCGCATTGAAAGCCGCGTCGCCACATTGCCGGGCCTCGCCGTGGCGGGTAACGCGTATCGCGGCGTCGGCGTGCCGCAATGCATTCGTAGCGGTCGCGCCGCGGCCGAGCGCATCGTCGGGCGCTGAATTAGCCGTAGCCGAAGACGCCGCGAACCTACGCGCGGCAATTCTGGTTCAGCCAGTCGATCAGCTGACGGAGGCGGCCCAAGCTGCGGCGATTGAAGTGCATCATCAGCCTGGTCATGTGCATCAGATCGGTCTCGTCGCGCTCTTCGTCCATCGGCTCGCGCAACAGTTCGAACTTACCCGAGACGAGAATGTCGGCAAATTTCTCGTTGATCGTCTGCATTTGCGCGTGCGTCGGCGTGTGCTGCAAGCGCAGCACGAGTCGGTCTTGGACGTACCGCATACTGTGATAGGTATGAAAGAACCCGACGATCTCCTGCACGGCCTCGTCCATGTTCTCCGTGACCTTGAAGAGCGACATGTCTTCAGGCGAGATCATCCGGCCGTCGAGCAGTTGCTTCTTCACAAACACCATGAAGTCGTGCCAGTAGGTGCCGCCGACGGCGTCGAGCAGGACGATCGGCACCATATCGCGCTTGCCGGTTTGCAGCAGCGTGACGATCTCCGTGAATTCGTCGAGCGTGCCGAAACCGCCGGGGAAACACGCCAGCGCATCGCACTCTTTCACGAACATAAGTTTGCGCGTGAAGAAGTACTTCATGTGCACCAGCTTCTTGTCGCCGGCGATGATCGGGTTCGAGCCTTGCTCGAACGGGAGCATGATATTCACCCCCATCGACGCTTCGCGCCCCGCGCCGACGTGCCCGGCTTCCATAATGCCGCTGGCGGCGCCGGTGACGACCATCCATTTCTGGGCCGCAATAGCTTGGCCGAACGCCACGGCCGCCTTGTACGCCGGATCGGTTTCTTTCGTACGGGCCGAACCGTACACGGTCACCTTCCGGTTGCGACGATACGGGGCAAATACTTTGAACGCGTAACGCAGTTCGCGCACCGTGCGGTTGATGATCTTCAGGTCGCCGCGGCTCACCTGATCGGCGGCCATCTTGTCGACCGTTTCCTTGAGCGCCGAAATCAAATCGGCAATCCGTTCCTGGCCGCCGACCGGCTCGATGCGATTGCGCGGCGCCGGACCGCCCGGCATATCGGGCTGCACAAAAGATCCGCGAATCGATCCGCTTGGGTCAAACGGCGGCGGGTTCTGTTGCGGGTCGGCTGAACTCATCGGCGGGTTTCCTTACCGAAAAACTTCGGGGCGCACGACCAAATAGTACGCGCCGGCGCAAAAAAAAGCCCGACCATTTCAGGCCGGGCGGTTTCCGAGCGTGCAAAGTTTGTGGTGCCGAGTGTTTCGTTATCTAAGCGCCGCCGCTGGTTAACGCAACGAAGCACCAAGCACATTTCGCACCCTACGCCGACGGCCGGCGGCTAAATTGGTAAGCCAGCAGCATTTCGTAGAGGTCGGTCGGGATGACGAGGTCGTCGTGATCGAAATCATGCAGCCAAGTGCGGCGATTCCGGACGGCATCGGCCAGCAGCGGATAGATTTCGCCGAACGGAACGCGTACCGTATTCGGCTCGCAGGCTTCTTCGACGTGCTGGACCGTTTCAGGACCGCGGAAAACGCGCAATTGAGTCTTAGACATGCGAAGCATCCCTTCTATCGCGACAAGATTCGCAGGGCGGTCGTCGGAGGCGTCTCCGATCTCAAACTCCCGTGATGCATCCCATGCACGCCGGACGTTCTTTTCACCGATTCACTGCGGCGAGGCAGTTATCGACCTACCCGCAGGGGAACTTGCGACATTTCGTCGGAATCGATAACAATTTCCTAATCGCCGGCGTTTTTCACGCCGGCATGTGGAGAAAGCAGGCAAGGGAATTCAATGGTTTGTGAAATTGGCGAAACCTATACGACCGCCGGCGAACCATTCTCGACTTAGTTACCTCAGCCATTGTGGCGGAATTTGGCCACGCTCGCGCTCGTCGTTCGCTTGACACTCGTCTACGCAACGCCTAGATTGCCGAATCGTTAAGTCTCTCGCAGTCAACTATTTAAGGACCATGGGGCGACTCCAGACGAGGCGGTGAAACCAACCGCAATGCAGGGAAGTGTGACGTCCGTTTGACGCCGCGGCTGAGCCTCGGTGGTCGAACTAGCGGTATCGCGATAAGCCCTAGCGCCTATCGAAATGCCGGCGTCGCTATCCTCGTCTCGTTTTCGCTCGGCCCGGCGCATGTCTCTCTCGAGCATCGAATCTCCCGTCGCGATCGACTTCTCGCCGATTGCCAAGGCGTTGAACCTCCCGCAACCGCGCGTTGAAGCCGTGGTCAAGCTCCTGGATGAAGGGAACACCGTTCCTTTCATTACACGGTATCGCAAAGACCAAACCGGCGGTCTCGACGAAGAGCCGATCCGCGCCATTCAAGATCGCGTGACGAAGCAACGGCAGCTCGTCGAGCGCAAGCAAACGATCCTCCGGTCGATCGATTCGCAAGGAAAGCTCACGCCCGAGCTCGCCAAAGCAATCGAAGGAGCAACGACCGCGCGGCGCTTGGAAGATCTTTACCTCCCGTACAAGCCGAAGAAGCAAACGCTCGCCACTTCGGCCCGGGCCCGCGGCCTAGAACCGCTGGCATTGGAGATTCTGGCCGCCGATCCGCTGGCCGCCGATCTGAATACGCGGCTCGCCGATTTCGTCAACACGAACAATCCCGACATCGTCGGCGCCGACAAACAGGTGGTCACTCCTGCCGATGCGTTGCTCGGCGCCGGCCACATCCTTGCCGAGCTCTTTAGCGAGCGTGCCGATTTCCGCGGGCGCGTACGTACGATTCTCGAAAAGTCGGGCAAGATCACGACCACCGCCGTCGAACCGGAAGTAAAGCCGGGGACCGAGAAGCAAGCGGAACGTGCCGCCGCCGACAAAGCGGAAAAGAATGCCGCCGAAAAGAGCGCCAAGGCCGACGAGGCATCGCAGCCGCTCTTCGCCGGCCTCTCAGACGAAAGCGATGAGGCGCAAAGCGCGACGTTCGTAGCCGATGCGGTCGCCGACGTCGAGACGCCGCACTTCGACGCCGTCGAAACGCCGGAAGAGTTGCAAGCTTCGGACATGGAAGAAGAAGGGGCTCCGGTCGATCCCGCCGAACCGCCGGTCGATACGGCCGTACCGGAAGCGGACGCCGCCGCGACACCCGAAGGCGTCGAAGACACCGAGTCGACGGCCCGCGTCGTCGATTCCCCGTTGCCGTCGACGGACGAATCGGCCCCGTTGCCGGGGGCAGCCGTGGCACAAAGGCAGCCGCGCAAGAAAGAAAAGAAGCCGAAGAAGATTCTGACGAAGGCCGAACGCCGCGCTGCGGAAATGCAGCGGGCTTTCCGCGACTACTTCCAATTCTCCGAATCGGTCTCGAAGCTGCCGCCGCACCGCGTGCTGGCGATCAATCGCGGCGAAAAGGCGAAGGTCCTCCGCGTACGAATCGATTCCGACATCGCCGCTATGGAGCGCGTGGTCGACGAATTGCTCGTGCCGGCCGGCCATCCGCACGCCGAGTTCCTCCGCGGTTGCGGCCGCGACGCACTCCAGCGTTTGGTGTTGCCAAGCCTCGAACGGGAAATGCGCCGCGAACTGACCGACGACGCCGAGACGCACGCCGTCGAGGTCTTCGCCAAGAATCTGCGCAACTTGCTGCTGCAGCCGCCGGTCCGCGAGCGTCGCCTGCTCGCTCTCGACCCCGGCTTCAAGAGCGGCTGTAAGTGGGTCGCCCTCGACGAGTTCGGCAACTTGCTCGAACACGGCGTCGTCTTTATTGTGGGCAACGCCGAACGCCGCGCCCAATCGAAGGCGAAGCTTGTCGAAGTCGCGAAAGAACGGCAACTCTCCGTCGTCGTCATCGGCAACGGCACTGCCTGTCGCGAAACCGAAACCTTCGTCGCCGACCTGATCTCGACCGATTTGGCGGGCACGGGCGTTTCCTACGTGATCGTGAGCGAGGCCGGTGCGAGCGTCTACTCGGCCAGCCCGCTCGGTCGCGAGGAATTCCCCGATCGCGACGCCACGGTCCGCGGCGCGGTTTCCATCGGTCGCAGGCTGCAGGACCCGCTCAGCGAGCTCGTGAAGATCGAGCCCAATAGTTTGGGCGTCGGCCTTTATCAACACGACGTCAAAGCCAAACACTTACGCGACTCGCTCGACGGCGTCGTCGAATCGTGTGTGAATTATGTCGGCGTCGATTTGAACACGGCCAGCCCTTCGCTGCTGCGTTACGTCTCCGGCCTGAATCAACTCACGGCCCAGCGCATCTTCGACCATCGCCAAGCCAACGGACCGTTCGCAAGCCGCGAACAGCTGAAGGCCGTCAGCGGCGTCGGCGAAGCGGCCTTCGTACAAGCGGCGGGCTTCCTCAAGCTCACCGGCGGCGAAAACCCGCTCGACGGCACCTGGATTCATCCCGAGAGCTACGAGACCGCCGAACGCGTTCTTGAGCAGCTCGGCGCGAAGCCGGAAGATTTGGCCGACAAGGAAAAAGTCGCCAAGATTGCCGAAAAATCTCGCGGCATCGATCTGCAACGCATGGCGTTGCAGCTACGTGTCGGCACGCTCTCGTTGCACGACATCATTACGCAACTCACGCGACCGGGCCGCGACCCGCGCGAAGGTCTGCCGCCGCCGATCTTCAAGCAAGGTATCCTTAAGCTCGACGATTTGCAGCCCGGCATGGAGCTTCGCGGCACAGTGCTCAACGTCGTCGACTTCGGCGCGTTCGTCGATATCGGCCTCAAAGACTCCGGTCTCGTGCATATCAGCCACTTGGCCGACAAGTACGTAAAGGACCCGCACGAAGTCGTCTCGGTCGGCGACATCGTCAAAGTGTGGGTCATGCAGGTCGACAAGCAACGCCGTCGCGTGTCGCTCACGATGATTCCGCCGGGCGCCAAGCGCACGGAAGAACGTCGCGAGGCTCGCACCGGCGATGAAGCCGGCGGCGGACCACGACGTGGCGGCGGCGATCGCCCGCGCGGCGGACAAGGCCGCGGCGGTGCTTCTCAAGGCGGATCGGCACAAGGCGGGCAAGGCCAAGGTGGCCCGGGCCAACAAAGCCAAGGTCGCGGCGGCGACGGGGGTCGTCGATTCGGCGGCCGTCCTCAAGACGGCGGAGGTCGACCCGGCGGCGGCGGACGCAAGCCGGATCGTCGCCCGCGACGCTCCGACGAAGAATCGGCCGATCTCGCAGCCGCCGAAGCCGCGCTGGAAGCCGCCAAGAAAAAGGCGCCTCCTCCTCCGCCGCCGAAGCTCACCAAGGCCAAGATTCAAGGTCGGGCCTATCTGCAATCGTTCGGGGAGTTGAAGCAGTTCATCACCGTGAAAACGGAAGATCCGGCTCCCGCGAATCCCGCCGCAACGAGTCCCGCCGAGACGAAACCGGCTGCAACGGAAAAGCCGCAAGCTACGGAACCTACCGGCGATACACCTTCGGCCTAAGAGCACCCGGCGCACGCTCGCCACCATTCGAGTATTCCGAGAAGGCATTTTCGTACGATGGATTTCGACGAACGGCTGCAGAAGGCGATTGCCCGCGGCGAAAAGGTGCGCGAGGCTCAGGAGCGCGAAGCGGCAGGCCGAGCGCTCACCGAAGAAGAGTTTAAGCGGCTGCACTCGGCGCTCCGGCTCGACTTGGCCGACCACATCGAAAAGTGCCTGCAAAAGCTTCCCGACCACTTTCCCGGCTTCCGCTGGGAATCGATCGTCGGCGATCGCGGTTGGGGCGCGGCCTGCTCGCGCGACGACGTCGCGCTCGGCGACGGCGGACGCCGCAACTGGTACAGCCGCCTCGAAGTGACGGTGCGTCCTTATTCCTCGGCGCACGTCGTCGAAATTGCCGCCAAGGGCACCATCCGAAATAAGGAAGTCTTCGCCCGATCGCAGTTTCAAAAACTGACGGAGTCCGACGTCCATTCTCTGCGCGATGCCGTCGACCTTTGGGTCCTCGAGTACGCGGAAAAGTACGCCTCCGCGAAGTGACGTCGTGGCCGCCGGAGAATTGCGGCGGAGCTTATGAGTTTTCTTCCCACCGCCGACTGGCCGACCTTGCGGCTTCGGGCCGAACTCCTTCGCAAGACGCGCGCGTTCTTCCACGAACGTGGGTTTCTCGAAGTCGAAACGCCGATCCTTTCGGCCGATACCGTCGTCGATCGCCACCTCGATCCGCTGACGACGACCCTCGAAGGCATCGGCCCGCCGCGCACGCTCTACCTGCAGACGTCGCCCGAGTTTGCAATGAAGCGGCTCATGGCGGCCGGCGGTGAAGCGATCTTCCAAATCGCCCACGCCTTCCGTCAAGGTGAACGGGGCGCGCGGCACAACCCCGAGTTCACGCTCGTCGAGTGGTATCGCAAAGGGGACGATTACGCGGCCGGCATGCGGCTCTTAAGCGACTTTTGCGAAGCATTGCTGGGGCGCGGACCGGCCGCGTGCGTCACTTATCGTCAAGCGTTCTTAGAGCACATCGGCGTTGATCCGCTCACTGCTACGACGGCCGACATTGCGAACGTTGCTCGTAGTCGCGCACCGGAGGCTGCCGCGGCGTTCGATTCCTCCGCACATCCGGCCGATCGTGATGCTTGGCTCGATCTGCTGCTCACCGGCCTCGTCGAGCCGCATCTTGGGATCGGGCAACCGACGATTCTCTGCGACTACCCGCCATCGCAAGCCGCGCTCGCCAGGGTGCGTAATAACGATCCGCCGGTCGCTGAACGATTTGAACTCTACGTCGACGGTTTCGAGCTGGCCAACGGCTATCACGAGTTGCTCGACGCGCAAACGCTGCTGCGTCGCAATGAAGAAAGTAATCAACTTCGAGCAGCCGACGGTAAACCGACGCTTCCCGCAGAGAGCCGATTACTGGCCGCCATGCGCCACGGGCTGCCGCCCTGCACCGGCTGCGCACTCGGCTTCGATCGCGTCGTCATGCTCGCGGCGGGCAAAAGCGACATCGCCGAGGTCTTGCCGTTCCCGATCGAACGAGCTTAACGGCCGATTACGCGACGGCTGCCTTCCGTCGTCGTTCGGTCATTTGCGGTTGGGGCGGCAATTCGATCCCCGCACGGCGTAGCTCGGTCTGCATCCGCCGGATTTCTTGCTCCAGCTGAAACCGTTCCTGTCGCCAAGCGTTCGCTCGTTGATAAAGCGAACCGTCTTGACGTTCAAGTTCCGCTTCGCGGCCGGTCAGAAAGGCGGCTTGCCGTTCGATCTCTTCGTGCCGCGCCTCGGCCCAGCGATGAAGCTCTTGAGTCTGAAACCGGAGGCGTTCCCCTTCGGCGGCCAGATCGGCTCGCAAGGCGTCGAGTTCGATCTTCTGCGCAGCGAGGTCGGTCTGCACGATGCGATACTGCTCGCCGAGTCGCGAACGAATCCGCGCCATTTGCTCGGTGAGCGCCGCAGGCGGCAACGAGCCCGAAAGCCGGGTCCACAGTTCCTCGGCGGCCAACCGCATTTCTAGCGTCTCGCGTTGGGCGGCGGCCAGTTCCTCTTGTTCGCGGCGAATTGCGGCGCGGCGGAAATCGAGCTGTTCGCTCTGACGTTCCATCGCCTCGCGGCGCTCGGAAACGTCCGTTTCCGCACGGCGTCGCAATTCGGCCAGCTCAAGTCGGTCGTGTCGTTGCTGCGCGGCCAATCGCTCCCGCTCTTCTTCTAACTCCGCGCGCCAACGTTCCCACTCGAGCATCGCTTGTCTTAAATAACCTTCCTGTTCGACCACGGCCGCCTCACGCGCATCGAGCGCCTCGCCGCGAGCATTCAATTCGCGCTGGTGGCGGACTTGAAACTCGCTCGGCTCCGCGGCCTTCTGTTCCCATTCTTCGCGGCGTTTTCGTAGTTCCTCATTGACCTGATCACGGTGCCGCTGCAGTGCTTCGTTCTCGTGCCGCAGCCTTTGCATTTCGCTCTGCAGTTCCGCGCGTCGAGCCTCGACCTCGGCCGCGGCATGCCGCTGCGCCGCGGTTTCCACGGCGATGCGAATCGCAGTCTGCTGGAGCTCCTCTTCGCGGCGCGCGATCTCAAGCGATTGGCCTGCCAGCGCTGCGGCATGTCGCGCCAGCACCGCTTCTTCGTTCTGGCGAAGTTGCACCGCGGCCGCTTCTGCCGCAATCATTTGTTCGCGTCGATTGGCCCACTCGCGCTCCCGCGCCGGAAACACGGCTTCGCGCTCTTCGAGTTCCGAGCATCGCTGCTGGTACCAGATCTGCGCGGCCCGGCGCTCGTTGTCGTGTGCGGCAATCTGCGCTTGCCACTCGGCATCGCGCCGATCAAGCTCGTCTTGTTTGATGCGAAGATGTACGGCCAGCTGCCGCGCCTGATTGCGCAATTGCTCGACCGCTTCGAGATCCACTTCCACGGTCGTGCCGGAGCCGCTCGGTTGCGAACGGCCCTGGTCGTCTGCGCGCGGCCCCTCGTATTCGAACTCGTTCCGCTCCTGATGCGGAGCCGGCACGCGTTGCGCCGGGTCGAGCCGCGTATCGGTGGAAAGCAACCGCACGTCTTGCAACTCCGCAGCGTCTGCCGCAGCCGGCGTCGTTCCGCTTCGAATTCGTCTGGCCGCCATCGTGCACCTCGCGCAAGTCCGAGATGCCGGCACCGTCCGAGCTGCGCATCGCTGCTATCGCGTCGCACAATCGGCAAAACCGGCAAAGTTTAACGGTGCTTTGATCGGCACAACTCGCGGCGAAGTTTACGGCGGTTTGCACAATTTGCCGAAACTTTAACGCCGCCGGCGCTGCCTGCTCGTCAAAACTCGATTCACAGCAGAATCGCTCGCCTCATCAACGAACCGAGCCCCGGACTTTGCAGGTCCGAGGCTCAGTGCAATGCTCTGAAATTATTTGCAATCGACGATCAGTCGTTACTTCGCAGCATCGAGCGCCGCTTGGAGCACGCTCTTCGGCTTCGCGCCGACGAACCGATCGACGATCTCGCCGCCTTTGAAAATCATCAGCGTCGGAATGCTTTGCACTCCATACTGCCCCGCCGCTTGCGGGCTGTCGTCCACGTTCACTTTGCCGACCTTAATCGAGCCGGCGTATTCCGTGGCCAGAGCGTCGATCATCGGGGCGATTTGGCGGCAAGGACCGCACCACGGCGCCCAAAAATCGACGAGCACCGGCTGCTGCGACTTCAGCACTTCGGCGTCGAAATTGGAATCGGTGAATTCAACCGTGTTGGCGCCCATGACAAAACTCCTCAACGAAAACTGTTCTATGGCTTGGAGATAGCTCTTTAAAAGCTCTGGAATTATAGGCTTGCCGCTCCCAGCGTCAAACCATCGACCGACCGGCCGAACCAGGCATTTGGTATCGGCACTCGCGAGCCCGTAGCAGCCAAGTTTCCTGCCCGGTACAACGTGAATGCCCCGCTTGCACCCTCTTGGATGCCGCCCCGTTCTCGGAGTTACGCGCCATGACTAACGTCTCGTTTCCTTGCTATTTGGTGACCAAAGACGCCGCCGGCATCCGTGGCGCCGTTGCAACCTGCTCGGAATCCGACCTTCCTGCCGGCGAACTGCTCATCCGCGTCGCCTACTCTTCGCTCAACTTCAAAGACGCACTTTCCGCGACCGGCAACCCTGCCGTCACCCGCAAATTCCCGCACGTGCCGGGCATCGACGCCGCCGGCATCGTCGAGCGGAGCGACTCGCCGCTCTTTCAAGCGGGCGACGCCGTCGTCGTCACCGGTTTCGACCAAGGACAAAACACCTGGGGCGGCATGGCCGGCTACGTGCGTGTCCCCGCGGCTTGGGCCGTGAAGCTTCCCAGCAATCTCACTCCGCGCGACGCCATGATCTACGGCACGGCCGGCCTCACGGCGGCGCAGTGCGTCGAAGCGCTCGTCGCCCGCGGCGTCACGCCTGCAAGCGGCGAAGTCGTCGTGACCGGCGCCTCGGGCGGCGTCGGCTCCATCGCGGTCGGCATCTTGGCGAAGCTCGGTTACACCGTGGCCGCGGTGTCGGGCAAGCCGGACGCTTCGGAGCTCTTGAAGCGTCTCGGCGCTACAACCATTCTCACGCGCGCCGACGTCGTCGACGAAAGCCCGAAGCCGCTCTTGGCGGCGCGGTTCGCCGGAGCCGTCGACACGGTCGGCGGCAGAACGCTCGGTACCGTGCTCCGCAGTCTCAAGCGAGCGGGCGTCTGTGCGGCGTGCGGACTTGTCGGCGGCGTCGAGATTCCGATCACCGTCATGCCGTTCATCCTCCGCGGCATCGATCTTGCCGGCATCGATTCCGTCGAGTGCCCGATGGAACAACGCGTGCGGATTTGGAACAACTTGGCCGACGCCTGGCGCCTCCCGCTGCTCGCCGACCTCGCCCAGGAAATTACGCTCCGCGACGTGCCCGCACAGGTCGACCGCATCCTCCAGGGCGGCGTCACCGGCCGCGTGATTATTCGCCCCGAAGCCTAACCGCCCGTTGAACCACGCCTCACGCCCGACTATCGTAGACCCCACGCTATTCATACTCCCCTCGCCCATTGCGGGAGAGGCTTTGTTTTTTCTCCCTCGCCCCTTGCGGGAGAGGGCCGGGGTGAGGGGTAACCCAACCCATACTGCAACCATCGCCCTCGCTCGCAAGCTAAAAGGACCTCCCGCCATGACGCGCCGCTCCCTCACTTCACTCTTCGTGCTCGCCGTCGCTCTCGTCGGCAACGTGCAAGCCGCCGAACCCGCCCCCAAGCCGCTCAAGGCCCTGCTCATCGTCGGTGGTTGCTGCCACGACTACGACTTCCAAAAGCGAATCATCGCCGACGGCATCTCGGCTCGGGCTCACGTCGAGTTCACCGTCGTCCACGACGGCGGCACGGCCACCGATTCCAAGATCAAGCTCTACGAAGACCCGAATTGGGCCGACGCATTCGATGTGATTCTGCACGACGAATGCTTCGCCGCCGTGAAGGAACAAGCCTGGATGGATCGCATCCTCGCGCCGCACAAGGCCGGCAAGCCCGCCGTCCTCCTGCACTGCGCAATGCACTGCTACCGCAGCGGCACCGACGAATGGTTCAAGTTCTGCGGCATCCAATCTTCCGGCCACGGCCCGCAAGTGCCGATCGCGCTGACGAACCTCGACGACCAACACCCGATCACCAACGGCGCCGCCAATTGGACCACGATCCAAGAAGAGCTCTACAACAACCTCAAGGTCTTCGACACGGCCCATCCGCTGCAACGGGGCAAGCAACACGTGAAGGCGAAAGACGGCACGGAATCCGACGTCGAATACGTCGTCACCTGGACGAACACCTACAACGATAAGACCCGCGTCTTCGCCACCACGCTCGGCCACAACAGCTACACCTGCGCCGACCCGCGCTATCTCGACATGGTCACCCGCGGGCTCCTCTGGTCGTGCGACAAACTCGGCGACGAGAGCTATTTCAAACCATTCGACGCAGAGAAGCACAAGTTCGAATGGCAAGACAAGCTCCAACCGCCGCAAGCCAAGGGGCCGAAGCCCACCAAGGCGCCGGGGAAGTAGCGAGTATTCGCCGGCTCGTTGCCATTTAGCCCCCGGTCGGCGACCGGGGGCGCCCGCCGTCGCCGACGGCGGGCTAAATGACGAGTTACGATCGACGTAAGTCCGCATTCAGCTGCGCGACTTACGTCGATTCTCTGTTTCGTACTGCGCAGATAACTCGAGTTATCTGCGCACCCCTTGTGGGTTTTTGGGTTGTGCGCAGATAGCCGAAGTTATCTGCGCACGCCGCTTTTAAGCGTCGACGTAAGTAAGAGAACACGAGCCGTGACTTAAGTTAAAGTCGCCCGCCGCTCCGGCGGCGGAAAAGCGTGCTCCGAACGCCTGCCGATAGCCGGCGCGCACGACGGCACAACATCCAATTCCGCCGCGGAGCGGCGGACTACGATGAATTGCCAAAGATCACCCTGCACGGTACCGAAACCGTCGGGCAATCTCCAGGCGATTTTTGGCCGGCCAAATCGTGGCTTGCACAATGCATCGAAGCCTTAGTCGACGGCGGCCATGATGAGCATCTCCACGCGCAACGTGCCGGAGAGGCCCGCTTGCACGCAGGCTCGCGATGGGGCTTGGCCGGGGACGACCCAGGCGTCCCACAGTCGGTTCAGCGTCGGGGCGTCCGCCAAGTCGGCGAGATAGATCATCACTTGCAGCACGCGCTCGCGCGACGCGCCGAGTTCCGCGAGCGTCGCGTCGATCTGGGCGAGCACCTGTCGCACTTGCTCCACCGTATCGGCCTTGCCGTCTTCGGCCACTTCCACCCAACGCGCCACGCCGGCGTGCACGACGACGTCCGACCACCGCGCCCCGGCCCCGATCCGGCGAATTTCCGTCATCTGCACTTTGGCTCCACAAATTGTGCGTCGCGAATCGATGCCAGAGTGGCTGGGGCAGAACGAAGTGATGCCCCAGTGAACTTACATGGAATCATCTGGGGCATCGCTAAGCTCTGCCCCCGCCAACCGATCGCGCTCCGTTCTCCCTCTAACTCTCATACCGCATCAGAATCTCACCTTGCGGTACGCCGGCGATCGGCGAGAAGCCGCCGTCGGCGATTTGTTCGCCGAGTTTCGTAACGGTCCGAAGGTACTTATCGTCCGGCCGGCGTCCCGTCAGCTGTCTGGTAAAATCCTGACAGATGCAGTCGGCCGCAGTGCGCACGAGTTCATCGTGTTGCCGCGACGCGTACAGGCTCGTCGCCAGCATGATGATCGCCGTTTGCACGCGCGACGAAAGTTCCGACATCCGGCATTGTCGGTCGGCCAGCGCCAGTTGATGCTTCCGCATCGTGCCGCTGATCTCCAGCGCCGAACCGTTCAGGAACGACACTGCGAACTCCGCGTGCTTCCGCAACGACTCGGGCATCGGCGGCAGCGTCGGTTGTTTGCGGCCGCCGAACTTGTGGGCCAGCATCCATTTGCCGTAGTGCGTCATCGGGCCGCGCAAGGCCCAAAGGTGCGCAGGGCTCGAGAGGTTCGGCTTCTTGATCCCCGCCGCGACCAGCGCCTTGCCGATCGGTTCGAAGAATTCGGTGCCGTGCTGCTTCACAAGCGATTTGAAGAATGCCATGCCGAGCATTTCCCCTTCGCCCTCGTAGATGCACGGGGCGAGAAACTCGTGGACGTTGTCGCCGAACATGTGCCCTTGCAAGAACGACCGGCCGCCGTGCGTCTTCATCAGCAGTTCGATGGCCGCTTCCTTCTGCGCTTCGCTGCCGAAGATCTTCGCGATGATGCACTCCATCTCGCCCCGATAACCGTGGTCGATCAGCGAGGAACACCACGACGTCAGCGCGTCGGCCGCGGTGATGAGCCCGGCGAGGCGACCGATGCGGCGTCGCACAAGTTCACGCGTTGCGATCGCCGCCCCGTACGTTTTACGGAACTTCGCCCAGGGGAGCATTTCCGCGAGCATGATCCGCATGCTTCCGGCGGCCGTCGCACAGAGGGCGACGCGCCCCAGGTTCAAGCCGTGGTAGGCGATCGTCAGTCCGTCGCCGCGGGCGGGAGTGAGCAGGTTCGCCGCGGGCACGCGGAAATCTTTGAAAATGATGCCCCGGTTGTAGGTGTGCTTCAGCGCGTAGAGCCCGTACTTCACGAGTTGGAAGTTCTCGTTCTCCTCGGCCGGGAGATCGACCACGAGCACGGCCGGCTTTCCTTCGATGAGGCAAACCAGCCCGAGCGTGCGTCCCGGCACGACGTTCGTGATAAACAGCTTTTCGCCGTTGACGATGAAGTCGTCGCCCCGGCGTTCGGCCCGCGTGCGCAAGGCGGTGAGATCGCTGCCCGCACCGGGCTCCGTGAGTGCGAATCCGGAAAGTTTTGTGCCGTTCGCCAGTGCCGGCAAATACCGCTGCTTCTGTTCGGCATTGCCGAACGTCCGCACCGGATCAACCGCACCGATGCAGCCGTGTACGCTCGCCATGCCTGCGATCGTCGGGTCGAGCGTCGCCATTTGCGTGAGAAACGGCGCGAACGCGGCGAACGGCGCACCGGAGCCGCCGTACTCCTTGTCGACGAGCAAGCCCCAATAGCCGACGCCGGCCAGCTCTTGCAGCAGTTCGTTCGTCACTTTGCCTTCGGCATTGTGCAGCGCCTTCCGCTCGCGGGCGCGGCGGACCACGTCGAGCGAGTTGTTCATCACCTTCGAAACCGCCGGCGGGACCGGAACCGTCTCGAAGGCGAACAGTTCGACCGGCACGCCGGAATCGTCCCACACGGCCCGATGTGCGGGGCTCGCCGTGGTTTGATACTGCGGCGCGAAGAGGGCTTCGACTTGGTCGTCGGCCTTGTCGACGGCGCCCATCCGCCGGGCTTCGTCGGCGCTCTTGCCGCCGAGCGTCAGCGCCGTTTCCGCAAACGATTTCGATTCATTGGTGGAAGGTGGGGGATTCGATGCGGTCGTCATGGTGCGGCTCGTTCGGAAGTCGTGAAAAGTTGGGCGATCTCGGCGGCAAAGTTTTGCGCCACTTGGGTTCGACGGAGTTTCATCGTGAGCGTCATCTCGCCGTGCGGTACGTCGAACTCGCGCGGCAGCAACACGAAGCGGCAGACCTGCTCGTAATGCGAAAGATCGGCGAGCCGGGCCTTCACGCATTCGGCGACCACGCGCTGCGCGGCGGGATGCGCAAGCAGCGCGTCGGCCGGAACGTCGTCGCCGCCGGCGCGCACCGCTTCCGCGAGCGCGTCGACGTTCGGCACGAGCAGCGCCCCGAGGAAATGATGCCCGTCGCCGACGATGCAGGCCTGCCGCAGCAGCGGATCGGCCGTGAGTTTGGCTTCGAGCAAGGCCGGGGCGATTTTCTTGCCGCCGGTCGTCACGATGATTTCCTTCTTGCGGCCGGTGATCCGGAGATAGCCGTCGTCGTCGATCGCGCCGAGATCGCCGGTGTGGAACCAGCCGTCGACGATCGCGGCCGCCGTATCGGCCGGACGCTGCCAATAGCCGAGCATCACTTGCGGCCCGCGAGTAAGCACCTCGCCGTCGTCGGCGATCCGCAATTCCACGCCGTCGATCGGCCGACCGACGGTGCCGAACTTGTGCACGGCCGGCGTGTTCATCGTCATCACGGGGGAAGTTTCCGTGAGCCCGTACCCTTGCACGAGCAGCACGCCCCGATCGCAGAAGAACCTGGCGATATGGTCGGGCAGGGCGGCGCCGCCGGAGCAGCAGTAGTGGATGTTGCCCCCCATCACTTGCGGGAGGATGTCGGGCACGTCGGCCATGCCGACCTCGACGACCTTGCGCATCACGCGCTCGTAGAAATACGGCACGGCGTTGACGATGCGCGGCTGGAACTCGGCGCAATTTTCGACGGCGGTCTGCGGCGAATCGGCCATCGCCATTTCGGAGCCGCCGATCAGCCAACAATACAGATCGCACGTACGGGCAAAGATGTGGCTAAGCGGCAGGAGATTCAGTCGACGCTCTTCTTGCGCGCCGCCGAAGCCGATGACGATCCCTTCGGCGTTGCTCGTGATGTTGCGATGCGAGAGCATCACTCCCTTCGGCTCGCCCGTGGTGCCCGAGGTGTAAAGGATTGTGACGACGTCGTCGGGCGCGATTGCGTCGCCTGCGGAATCGAGCCAAGCGTCGAACTCGGCGTCGTTCGGCGGCGCACCGAGGTGGAAGAACAGCGGGACCGGCGCAGCGCCGAGCGGCGTCGTGGTCGGGTCGAACGACGCGTAGCGAATGCTGCTAGATAGGGGCTGCTCCGTGGTGAATGGGGCAGTGGCGAGCTTCGCGGCCTGTTCCTCACCGGCGACAAGCACGCACACGGCCCCGCAATCGGCGATTTGAAACCGCATTTGCGGTCCGGAGAGCGAATTGTGCACGGGCACGTGCACCGCGCCGAGGCTCATGATCGCCAGATCGACGGCAATCCACTCATAGCGATTCGGCGAAAGGAGCGCCACGCGGTCACCCTTGCGCACGCCGAGCTTCTGCAACGCCGCGGCGGCGTGGGCGGCGTCGCGAGCGACTTCGCGCCAGGTGCGAACGGTCACTTCCTTTTCGATGAGATCGGCCGGCTGGCCCGGCGCGTGGAACCAGAGGCACTGCCGCTCCGGCCGCGCGCGCACGTGCCGCACGAAGTGGTGAACCATCGACGGGAGTGCGACGACCGTGGACATGATTGTAGGCGTTGGGCGTTAGGCGCTAGTGGAAACTCAGATTCTTTCGAAGACCACGGCGATGCCTTGGCCGATGCCGATGCACATGGTCGCGAGGCCGAACTGCACGTCGCGATCTTGCATGGCGTGCAACAGTGTGCAGGAAATGCGGGCGCCGCTTGCGCCGAGCGGATGGCCGATGGCGATCGCCCCGCCGCGGACGTTCACTTTGCTTTCGTCGAGCTTAAGCATGCGGATGCACGCCAAGGCCTGCGCCGCGAACGCTTCGTTCAGTTCAATGAGCCCGATATCGGCGAGCGTCAGGCCGGCGCGTTTCAACGCCTTCTTGGTCGCCGGAACCGGCCCGGTGCCCATGACGGCCGGATCGACGCCGCAGACCGCCGTCGAGCGGATTTTGGCGATCGGCTTGAGACCGAGTTCGTCGGCAGTGGCGCGCCCCATCATCAAGAGCGCCGCGGCGCCGTCGTTGAGCGGCGAGCTGTTGCCGGCCGTCACCGTGCCGAGGCCCGGCGGCATGAACGCCGGCTTCAATGCGGCAAGACCTTCCAAGCTGCAATCGGGCCGGACGCATTGGTCGACCTCGACGAGCACCCGCCGCCCGGTTTCATCGCGTCCCCACACCGGAATGATCTCGCCGCGGAACTCGCCGGCGGCGAACGCGGCCGTCGCCTTCTGATGACTGTGCAGCGCGAATAGGTCTTGGTCTTCGCGCGAGATGCCTTGCGTCTGGGCGAGGAATTCGGCGGTGTAGCCCATGTGTAGGGCCGCTTTGCTTGTCTGCTGGAAGAGCTTGGGGTTGATGTCGAGGTCTTGGTCCATCGGAATGTGGAGCATGTGCTCCAAGCCGCCGACGATCTGCACGTCTTCGCCGCCGGCCATCACCGAATGCGCGGCCTGCGCGACGGCCTGCAAGCTCGAACCGCAGAGGCGATTCACGGTGGCGCCGGCCGCCGTCGCAGGCAGACCTGCCAACAGCGCGACATTGCGCGCGACGTTGAACCCTTGCTCCCCTTGCTGCTGCGTGTTGCCGAGCACGACGTCTTCGATCCGCTCCGGATCGACGCCGGTGCGCTCGACCAGCGCCTTCACGACGATCGCCGCGAGATCGTCGCTGCGGACGTCGCGATAGACCCCTTTATCTTTATGAGAACGACCGATCGGCGTGCGAACGGCGTCGACGATGACGGCTTCGGTCATGTTGGGCTCCTCGATTTCTTTCTGTAGGGCACGCCCTCTGTGGCGTTCCGTTCGGTAGGACGATGCACGGAAAGCCACGGAGGGCGTTCCCTACAGGTCGGGCGGTTATGCGTTGAGTTCGTAAAACTTCTTCCCGCTCTTCGCGAGGTCGAGCAACAGCGGCGTCGGCTGGAAGCGTGCTCCGAGGCCTTCGAGCGGCTTGAGCATTTCCACGATCTTCGCCGCGCCGAGGGTGTCGGCCCAGAAGAGCAAGCCTCCTTTAAACGGCGGAAAGCCGATGCCGAAAATCAGCCCGAGGTCGACGTCGCGCGGATCGCGAACCTTCTTCTCGGCGAGCACGCGCGTCGCTTCCAGCAGCATCGGCAGGAAGAGGCGGTTCGTGATGGTTTGCGGATCGAGCTTCGGCGGGCTCGGCTTCAGATAGGGTTGCAGGAAAGCGTCGAACGTCGGGTCCGGCTCCCCCTTGTCGCTCTTCTCTTTATACGTAAAGAATCCGACTTTGGATTTCTGCCCCAAGCGGCCGGCTTTCACCATCGCTTCCAAGAGAGGCGACGCGAGGACGCGATCCGGAAACGCGTCGTGCATCACGGAGCCTGCGAAGAGCGCGGTGTCGAGGCCGACGACGTCGTACAGCGTGATGGGGCCCATCGGCATGCCGAAAGCCTTCGCCGCGCCGTCGATGTGCCTGATCGACACGCCGGACGTGAGTAACTCCAGCGCTTCGTTCATGTACGGGAACAGGAGCCGGTTGACCAAGAAGCCGGGGCCGTCTTCCACGACGATCGGGCTCTTGCCCAAACCCTTCGCAAAGCCGACGGCCGTGGCGATCGTAGCGTCGCTCGTTTGCGGCCCGCGAATCACTTCTACCAGCGGCATCTTTCGCACGGGGTTGAAAAAGTGGATGCCGCAGAATCGTTCCGGGTGCTTCAGGCCGGAGGCCAGCCGGCCGATGCTGATGGCCGAAGTATTCGAGGCGAGAATCGCATCGTCGCGCAAGTGCGTTTCGAGATTTGCATAAAGCTCGCGCTTGGCCCGTTCGTTTTCGACGACTGCTTCAATCACCAGATCGCAACGGGCAAACTCGCTCTCGGCGACCACGGCGCGCACGAGCGGGGCAAACTTCAAGAGCCGCTCGGTCGTCGGACCTTTGGCGACGCGATCGTACGAGGCCTCTTCGACCGCCTTGCGCATGCCGCCGGCGAGCGATTCGGGCCGGGCGTCGGTAAGCGTCACCGGGAGCTCGCGCTTCACGCACGCTCCCGCGATGCCCGAGCCCATGATGCCGGCGCCGATCACGCCGACGCTCGCAATCGACTTCGGCTTCAAGCTGCGATCAGCGACGCCGGTATCTTTCTTGTTGCGATCGGTGAGTAGAAACACGTTGATGAGCGCTCGGTTCACCGGCGTGCCGAAGAGCTCGGCGAACCCTTCCGCTTCCTGCACCCCTGCCGCAGTCGCATCGCTTTGAGAGGCTTCGAGCAACAGATTCAGCGCCGCAATCGGTGCCGGATACTGCCCCTTCGTTTGTTGCGTGATGTAGGCGGTCGCCGTGGCGCCGAGGAAGGCGAGTTCGGTCTCGCTCATTACGATCGGCTTCGACCACTCATCGCGCGTGCGTAAGTAGTCGCCCGATTGCTTCTCCGCACGCACGAGCGCGATGGCGGCTTGTAGCAGCAGGTCGGCTGCGGCGGCCGGGCTTGGGGCGCTGCTCGTCCGTACGACATCGGTGGCCAAGCCCATCAGCGCGGCCGCGCGGCCGTCGATCGATTCGCCGCCCGTGATCAGTTCCGCGGCGTTCGAAAGGCCCACGATGCGCGGCGTGCGCACCGTTCCTCCCCAACCGGGAAACATCCCGAGCTTCACTTCCGGAAAACCGATCTGCGTCTTCGGGCTATCGGTCATGATCCGCCGATCGCACCACACGGCGAGCTCCGCGCCGCCGCCGACACAGATGCCGTCGATGGCCGCCACGGTGGGAAACGGCGTTCGCGCGAGTCGCTCGAAGAGCGTGCGACCTTCCGTGGCGATCGCGATCGTCTGCTCGCGCGTGATATCTTTCGCGGCGGCAAATTCGCGGATGTCGGCGCCTGCGATGAAGATGCCGGGCTTCAGCGAACGGACGATCAAGCCGGCCAAGTCGGTACGCTTTTCCAACGCGGTGAGATGCGCCGCGATCTCCTCCAGCACCGGTCGGGCGAGGATGTTCGCCCCCTTCGTGGGATCGTCGAGCGTGAGCAGGGCGACGTCGGGCTCGGGAAACGACAGCGTGACAACCGAAGACATACGATGCTCCGCAACGTTTGGGGCCGGCGATGGGAAACCGGGGGGAGTATCCTACTCACTCTCGGTCGGGCTCAGGTAATTGTATCGGCCCGGCGATTTCAATCCACCGTCGCACGCGAATCGTTCGCGCGGGAACGCATGCCGCAAGCTAACGCCTTTCTCAACGACTCCTGCCTCCCGCGGCACGATCGGACGGGGCACTTTACCAATCGGGAACTGACCACGATCGCGGTCCTCGCGGCCTTGCACTTCGCCGTGTCGTTCGCGTCGCGCATGGTCGGCGGCGTGCTCTATGTGTTCCTCGGCCCTTGGTCGACGTTCGTCGACGGTATCGGCGGCGAAGGGATTCCGTGTTTGCTGCTAGCGGTGACCGTCGCGCTGGTGCCGCGCGTCGGCACGGCGACCTACGCGATTCTCACCGTGTGGCTCTTGAATGCAATCGTCTCCGGCACATTCAGCGTGACTTCGATCGTGCAAGTGTCGGTCAGCGTCGTGATGCACGAGTCGATTCTGGCGCTGTCGGGCGTCACGCTGGGCCGACGACGGCGGGCGACGGAAAGCTATGCATCGCACTGGCCGTCGGCGTGGCTAACGCCGCCGTGCTTTACGCGCAGTTCTTCATTGCGATCCAGTTGTACGACCTGCAGTTTCCAATGTCATTCGTGCATCAAGTGTCGCTCATCACCGGCTTCGGCTACGGCGTAATCGGCGCGGCCGTCGGGGCGGCATGGGGGCGCAGGCTGCGCCGGACCGCGCCGTGAGCGATGCTTTGCCGACTACAGCCGCTGTGGAAGGTCCGGCCGTCGAAGCGGCGGGACTCGGCTACACGTTCGCCGAGCGCGCCGTGCCGACGCTTCATGACGTCACGTTCACTTTGCCGCGCGGGTCGTTCACGGTCGTCGCCGGCCCGACCGGCTCGGGCAAAAGTACGTTGCTCCGCGCGCTGGCCGGGCTCATCCCGCACCAAGCGTCCGGCACGATGGCGGGCCTCGTGCAGATCTGCGGACGCAACACTAGGACCACCGCGCCGGCCGATCTTGCCCCCACCGTCGGGCTCATCGTGCAGTCGCCCGACGATCAGATTTGCACGAGCAGCGTGGACGCGGAGATTGCGTTCGGGTTGGAAAATCTCGCGCTGCCGTCGGAGGAGATCGGGCGCCGCATCGACGGAACCTTACAACGCTTCGGCTTGCACGGCTTCCGCTATGCGTCGCCACAAACGCTTTCCGGAGGTTTGCGGCAACGATTGGTCTTAGCGGCCGTGGCGGCGATGCGCCCGCTGGTACTCGTGTGCGACGAGCCCCTTAGCCAACTCGATGCTAATGCGGCGCGCTCGCTGCTCGCGGAACTTTGCCGACTGCGCGACGACGGAGTCGCGATCGTTATGGCCGAACACCGATTGGAAGACGTTCTGCCGCACGCCGATCGGTTGCTGGTGCTCGATGCCGGCCGGCTCGTGGCGGATGTCGTCGCGCGCGACGCAGTCCAAGTCTCCGCAGCACTCAAAGCAGCGCGCCTCGAAGTCTTGTCGGTCGAGCCCGTGCCGCACGTTCGCGCATCGAAAAATGCCGCATCGATCGTGACGCTCGCCGACGTGGGCTTTCGCTATCCGACGGCCCCGTGCGACGTGTGGACCAACCTCACCGCCACGATTCACGACGGCGAGTGCATCGCGCTGGTCGGACCCAACGGTGTCGGGAAAAGTACGCTGCTCGCCCTCCTAGGAGGAGCGTTAAGACCTACCGCCGGCAAGATCACTTGGCACGCGACCGAACATCGCGTCGCCGGAACCTTGGTGCCGCAGCAGGTCGACCTGACCCTCTTTTCTCGCACGGTGCGCGACGAACTGGCGTTTGGTCCCCGACAAACGGACTGCCACGCCGCGACGGTCGCCGAGCGCGTGCAACTTGCCGCCGCGACGTTTCAACTGGAGGCATTGCTCGACGAACCTCCGCAAGCCCTCAGCCGGGGGCAACGCGTGCGGACGGCGCTGGCGGCGGCCTTCGCGACGTCGCCGAGTTTGCTCCTGCTCGACGAACCGACGACCGGGCAGGACGGACCGACGGTCGATCTGGTGATGGCCGCGCTCCGCCGCACGGTAGGCACCGCGCACGGCCCCGCAGCCGTGCTGTTTTCAACGCATCACCTGCGTACCGCCTTGCACTACGCCGATCGTATCTGGATTGCCGGCCGCGACGGCTGGGTCATCGATGCCGATCGGGCCGCGCTCGAGCGCCGCGAGGTGCCGCGATGAACGGTCTCACGTTCGGGCCCGACGTTGCGCGCCCTTGGCTCGCGCGGCTCGATCCACGTTTGAAGTTAGCCGCCGTGTTCGGCATGTCGGTCGTCGTCGTTTGCGTCGACGATATGCGCGCGCTCGCGGCTTGTTGCGCCGTCGCCGTGCTGTGGAGCACCGGCCTACGGCTGCGCTCGCGCGGCTGGCTCTCCATTGTCGGCGTATTGGCGGTCATCGTTTGGAGCACGATGCTTTCGCAAGGCTTCTTCTATGTTGGGACGCCCCGCACGGTGCTCTTGACGATCATTTCGCCACGCGGCGCAGGGGAAGACTATTTTGCAGGGGTCGTTCTCACGCAGGAGGGACTGGTTTACGGCGCCGTGCAATCGCTACGCTTCGTCGCCACGGCGCTGGCCGGGCTCACCGCCAGTTTGTCGACCGGCCCCGAGCGGATGCTGGCGGCGCTGGCCTGGTTTCGCGTGCCGACGGCGCTCGCGTTTATGACGGCTACGGCGCTGCGATTCCTCCCGCTGCTCGTCGAGGAAGTGGCGCTCGTACGGCAAGCGCGCCGTTACCGGGGCTACAAGTTCCGCTGGTACAAACTGCCGCAAGAGATCGGCTTTCTTCTGCCCGTGATTGCCGGGGCGTTACGCAAGGCGGAAACCTTGGCGGAAAGCGTCACCGCCCGCGGCTTCGACCCGCGCCGACCGCGCACCCAGTATCCGCCGCAGACCATGCGCAGATGGGAACGAGCGGCAATGGCGGCGATTGGAACGCTGTGCTTCGTATTGATCGCGTGGCGCACTTGGGAAGCGTACTTGCATTGGCAAAACTCTTTGTAGGGAACGCCCTCCGTGGCGTTCCGGCGACTCGGAACGGCGTATTGGCGAGCGTCGAGCCGTAAGACCGACGTGTCCGTAATACTCATGGCGAGGCGCCAACGTGCGGTTCCCCCTCACCCCCGGCCCCTCTCACGCAAGGGGCGAGGGGAGAATGCTTGCGCTGCTCGAGTAACTTCGAGCATAGCGCCTGCCTGCAGACACGTCGGCCTTACGGCTCGACGCTCGCCATCGCATCCCTCGTCAGTCTTTCCGCAATCGCCCGACGCTCGATTCGAAGAATTTGCGACGACGACCATCGGCCGCGGCTGCCGGTTCTTGGCGACGGAGCCGCATGTCGTCGAGATTGGCTTGGCAATAGCGGCAGCCGACGACTTGTAGGTGAAGCTCCAAGCCGCGACGGGCGTCGTCGTCGAGTACGCCGAGCACGTACGCGCCGAGCGTAGCCCGATCGGCGCAGGAAACCCGATGCTGTTGCCAGACCGCCCCCAGCGAATGGCCCCCCAGATCGCGACGTTCCAGCACCGCCGTCAAGCGGGCTCGCAATGCCGGATCGTCGCGCAGCAGGCGTTCAAGCCGCGCCGAGTCTTCGGCCGGGAGCGTTTCGTCGAGAAAGGCTTCGAGTTCGCGATCGGTCGGTTCGGCGGTCATTTTTGTTCTGCGTCAGGTCGAAGGCGAGTGCGATGCCGCGCGCTCGTTCCAGGGGCGATTGTAAGGGTCGGGCAAGCAGGGTGAAAGATGCGGCTAAAGGGACGACCGATTCGCCTGCAGTTGTTTTGCATCGTTGACGGAGCGCCCTTATATTGTGGTTCTCGACGCCGTATCGCACGCCCGACAAATCGCGGCTCTCGCGCACTCAAGGATTCGCTCCATGTTGGAAGCCGTCTGCCCGAACGGTCATCATTTGCAGGTGCCGTTGGAACACGCAGGCATGAAGTTGCGTTGCCCGGCACCCGGCTGCGGCGTGATCTTCCAACTCTCGGCGACGAGCCCGACCGGCGCGACGATGCCCGTGGGCGCAGGCGCCGCTCCTCCGCCGGCAACGGGGGCCGCGCCGCAACCGGCCGCCGGCGCACCACCCGCACCCGGCTATGCCGCACAACAACCTGCGCCGGCTCCCTATGTGCCGAACACCGGTTCGTCGCCGGCGCAACCTTTGAGCGACGCCGGCGGCTCGCGCTGGACCGGTACCGATCAACCTCAAACCCAGCCGCAGCCTCAAGCCGCGGCGCCGCAACAAGCCCCACAGCAAGCGCCGCTACCCGCGCCCGGACCTGTGCCGCGCGGGCCGCAGTCGTATGCCCCTCGCGGCGCATTAGCGTCGCCCGGCGCTTGGCTTGCCCTGGCGCAAGGCGTATTGATGATCGGCCTCACGCTCGTGCTCACGGCGCGCGGCTGCGACGGCCTCGGCGCACGCAACGTCAGTCGGCTTAAAGCCAAGGTCGACCAAGAGACGCTGATCTTCGAGAACGCCTACTCACAAGACGTGGCGCAGCTTCAAGCGGAACTCGGCGCCGAGAAGCTCGCCGAGAAAACGCGCACCGATTTGCAAAAGCGGCTCGACGATCGCCGCAAGCAACACGAAACGGACCGCCGCCTCAACGAAGTGGAGTGGGGAGCCATGCGCAACGCCGCCACCGAAGCGGCGGCCTCGAATATTGTGTGGGGCTTTTGGCGTGAGATGCTATTCGTCGCCGGCACGATTCTCTTCTCGCTTGGGCTACTGTCCGTGGCCATCGGCGGCGTCGGCGCGGAACGATATCTTTGCTTCGGCATGCTGGCGATCGTGGTCTTCAGCGTCTATGTGGGCGGCGCGGCTTGGTTCACGTCGATCGCCGGATCGCTTTCCGGTCTGAAATAACGCGATCTTTGCGGTGCGGGCGCATGCCTAGTGCGGCCGCGAGAGATTCACGACGAACCACGCGAAGAGCGTCATCGCCACGAGCCCGAACAACGCAACGGCGATCGTCGTCTGCGTCTTACGCCGGGCCAGCGCGAGGCGCTCTTCGACGGCCGACAAGTCCATGCGCGCGGGCCCCGCCACATGCGGCTCCGGCGGCGAAGCGGCTTCGCCCGCGCCGGGAAGCCGAGGAAACGCGGAATCGGGAATGTTCGACGCGGGGTTTGCCGCTGAGGGTGACGACGTTTTCGACGGCGGCTTCGAAGAGGATGTCGTCGAACTTGCGGTATTCGGCGCGGGAGACGCGAGCGGCTTCTTCGCATCATCAATGCCTGCAGGCATGTCGGACGCCGCTGCGCGAAATTCCTTCGTGGCCGACGGAGGAAGCATCGACGTCGGCGAATCCTCGGCTTTGGTCGGGCGCGCCGACTCCGATTGCGAACGCTTCTCATGCTGCCATCGCGGACGTCCCGAATCCGGCTTCGCCGAGCCGGGAATCGGCGGAGGAGCCAGAACGGCCACGGGTTTCAGACCTGTCGGCGGCGCGGCGGGCTGCGCGGCGGCGGGCGCGGGAGGAAGCAACGGTTGCGAAGGGGGCATTTGCTGAGGCGCCGCTGGAGCTCCCTGCGGCATCGCCGTCGGTGCGGCGAAGAGCGGCGGATATTCCACCGGCGGTTGCGGGACGGCACCGTACGGGGGCGCAACATACGGCGGAGCCATGTACGGAGGCGCGGGATATTGCGGTGCGGGATATTGCAAAGCACCGTATTGCGGCGGCGGGGGCATCGGCGCGGCAGGCGCCGCATAGCCGGGCACCTGATAGGAAAGCCCGCACGTCGGGCAAACGACCATTTGCCCCGCCATCGTCACCGGCACGTTGACCAACGCCGGACAGCGCGGGCAGCCGACCTGCATCCAACTCACGTCACACCCCGCAAGCGTTGAGGAATCCGTCTGCACTATAGTACCCCGGCGACGGCGATGCGAGAAATCCACCGCGGCGATTTGCCGCGAAGTTTCCGAGCGGCGGGTTATGGCGCCACGTCAAACGGCTGCGTCGGCACTAATTCTGCTTAGGCGGAATCTCGCGGCCGTGCGGATCGGTGTCGGCTTTCGGCAGGCTCGCCGCCAACTGCTGCTGTAACTCCGGCCCGATAAAGTGCTCCAGATGCTCAGCGGGTTCGTGCAGGTGGTCGAGCGGCAATTGAAAGTGCTCGACGAGGTAGGCCTCCCACAAACGGTGCGACCGAATGAGCGATTCCGCGTCGCGACGTCCCGCAACGCTGAGCACGAGTCGCCCCGCGCCGCTGGGCTCGACGGTGCCCGAATGGATCAACTTGCGGAGCGCCAATCGTCCGGTCAGCCCGCGCCCCACGGCGGCCAGCAGGTCGACGATACGCAGCCCGCGCGGCACGTCCGGCTTGGTCGTTTCGTCGGCTCGGTAAAGCAGGGCCGTGAGATCTTCGGCGGCGATGCGGGCCGAAAGCCGCCAAGCTTGCCAAGCCTTGCTGAGGAGACCATACCGCGGAGCGAACGCCACGGCCAAAGCGAATTGGCCCCCCGCCGCAACCGCCATCATGCCGGCGATATTGGTGCCGGTAATCGGGGCGATGATGCAGCCGGCGAACGACGACAATACGGCCACGCCCACGGCCAACAGCGTCATCGTGCTCAAACGATCGGTAAGTAAGTAGGCCGTCGCGGCGGGCACGATGAGCATCGCCACGCAAATCACCGCCCCGACGGCTTCAAACGCCGCGACGGTCACGACGGCCGTCATCCCCATCAATAGGTAATGCACCGCCACCGCGCTAATGCCCATGGCCGTCGCCAGTGCCGGGTCGAACGACGCGATCTTCAGTTCCTTCCAAAACACGGTCACGAACACGATCACGGCCCCTAGCGCCAAGAGCATCTTCGGCAGCGATCGCGGTACGTCAAACGGACCCCAATAGAAACGGTCGAGCGAGACGAAATCCATGTCGCCGAACAGCACGCAGTTCACGTCGATATGCGCCCGCGATGCGTAATTGCTTACCAGCACCACGCCGATGCTAAAGAGCGACGTAAACACGATCCCGAGTCCGGCGTCTTCCGCCACGCCGCCGAAACGGTGGAGCGTTTGCACGAGCAGCGCCGTCAACACGCCGACGAGCATCGCGCCGAGGAAGAGCATGAACACGGCATCCCGTCCGGCGAAGAGATACGCCAAGACGATCCCCGGCAGCACGGCGTGGCTGATCGCATCGCCGAGCATGCTCATCCGCCGGAGTACCAAGAAGCATCCCAAGATCGCACAGGCCGAGTTCACGATCGCCCCGACGGCGATATTCCACCACGTATATTCGGCGCCGGGTCCCCATAAGACGAAGTCGCTCATGGCCCCCCTCCTGCGGCACGGTGCGCCGCGGCGTAAGCATCGGCCGAGGCGTCCGTTTCCGGCAAGCGGTTCTCCGCACGGAGCTTCGCTTCGAGATCCTGCACTACGTCAGCCGGCAAATGCTCGTCGACCTTCGTCAGGTCCAAATCGACCAATTGTCCGGCTAAATCAGGGTGTTCGAGCAAGTAGAGCCGCCACAGCCGTTCGCCGCGCACGATCAGGATCGCGTGCTCCCAGCCAAACTCCGTGAGGCCGTATTCCGTTCCCTTCGCCGATTCGCGCGGCTGCAGGGCGCCGCTCAGCAGCGCATCGTAGACGACGCGCCGCGCCGCACGGGGCGACATCTCCAAAGTCGCGGCGATCTCCTCATCGGTCAGCCAAGCATCGTCCCCCTCGGGCCCTTCGCAGAATGTATAGAGCGCGGCCAGCAGCTTCTGCCGCGCTAGCATGCGGCGAAAGTCGCGCAGCGCCGCGGCTCGGGCGAGCACGCCGCGCCGCGGGGCGAAGAGCATCGAGAGCACGAAGATGAACGTCCCCACGAGAATGATCACCGGGCCGGCCGGCAACAGGCTGAACTTCGCGCTGGCCAGCGTCCCCGCGCCGCCGATCGTCGCGCCGATCAGCGCGGCTCCCAACAGCAACTTACCTAAGCGATCGGTCCAGAAGCGCATGGTCACGCCCGGCAGAATGAGCATCGCCGCCACCAGCACCGCGCCGACGGCCGGCAACCCCACCACGGTCACCAGCGCCGCCAGAGCCATCTGCAAGTTGTCGAGCGCCAACGCCGGCCAACCTTGCACGCGGGCAAAGCCGGGATCGAACGACGCCAGTTGCATCTCTTTGTAAAGCAACACGATGCACACCAGCGCCGCCAAGGCCACGCCGCCGATCAGTTGCACGTCGGCCGCGATCATCCCCGCCGTCTTGCCGAGGATATACGAATCGAGCCCTGCCTTGCTTCCTTCGACCGAGCGGTTCTGGATATAGCTGATGAGCACGACGCCGCCGCCGAAGAAGACGCTCCGAATCGTTCCCATCACGGCGTCGTCTTTCACGCGCGTCGCGCTACGCAAGAGCGTCAGCAGCAACACGGCGATCAGGCCTGAAACCAGGGCCCCGGCGAGCATCGACGTCAGATTGCGTCGCCCAAGAATCAAGAACGCGAGACACAAACCCGGCAGCGCGGCATGCGCCAAGACGTCACCGATGAGCGCCCGTCCGCGCAAGACGGTAAAGCTCCCGACGAGCCCCGCCCCCGCCCCAAGCAACGAAGTGCCGAGCAAGACGACGATCGTGTTGTAGGAGAGGTCAAGCACGGGGGAATAGTTATGAGTTTTGAATTATGAGTTATGAAAGGGCAAACGCTCGATGAGTTTGTTCATAACTCATAACTCCCAATTCATAACTCCTTTCTCAGTCGCTTCGTTGTTTCTTGCGCAGCGCTTCGGCCGCCGCGTCGAGCACTTCCAAGCGGCCGCCGTAGGTCTTGCGCAGGTTGTCCGGCGTAAACACTTCCGCCGTCGGGCCCGCCGCCGTCAGGCGCATGTTGAGCATCGCCACCATTTCGAAATATTCCGCAACGGTGCGCAAGTCATGGTGCACCACCAGCAGCGTCTTCCCTTCCGCGCGCAATTGTTTCAATAGCGCGAACACCACGCGCTCGGTCGCCGCATCCACGCCGGCCATCGGCTCGTCCATGAAGTAGATGTCGGCCTTCTGCGCCAGCGCGCGAGCCAGAAACGTGCGCTGTTGCTGCCCGCCGGAAAGTTGGCCGATCTGCCGATACGCGAAATCGGCCAGCCCCACTTGCGCCAGGCATTCGCGCGCCCAGGCAATGTCCGCGGCCCGCGGCCTGCGAAACCAGCCGAGCCGGCCGTAGGTTCCCATCAGCACCACGTCGAGCACGCTCACGGGAAAATCCCAATCAACGCTCTCGCGCTGCGGCACGTAGCCGATGCGCTTACGTTGCGCTTCGGGCGCCGTGCCGAAGAGCTTCACGCTCCCGCCCGCCAGCGGCACGAGGCCGAGAATCGCCTTAATAAACGTGCTTTTTCCCGCGCCGTTCGGTCCGATGATGCCGACCAACCGCGGTTCGTCGAGCGTGAAGTCGACGTCCCAGAGCACCGGCCGTTGGTGGTAGGCCACGGTCATGTCGTGCACGTCGAGAATCCGCGCAGTGTTCGATTTCGAATCGCTCGTCTTCACACCGGTCGTAGAACTTGCAGCTTGCGGCACCTGAATCATGCAAACCTCTAACGAAGCGCCTTGGCGATCACATCCACATTGTGCCGGACCATGCCGACGTACGTTCCTTCCGGCGTGCCGGCCTTCCCCATCGAGTCGCTGAAGAGTTCGCCGCCGATGCCGACGTTGTGCCCTTCGTGCTTACAACCTTCCAACAGCGCCTGCACGTTCCGATCGCTCACGCTCGTCTCGATGAACACCGCCTTGATCTTGCGGGCCACGATGAAATCGACCAGCCCGTTGATTTCTTTCACGCCGGCTTCCGTCTCCGTGCTCACCCCTTGCACGGCCCGCACTTCCACGTTGTAGGCCCGGCCGAAGTAGTGAAAGGCGTCATGAGCGGTGACGAGCACCCTGCCGTCGGTCGGAATCACGGCGAGCTTTTCGCGGCACTCTTGGTCGAGTTGCTTGAGTTCGGCCCGATAGGCGGTCGCGTTGGTTTTGTAATCGGCGGCATGCGCGGGATCGAAGGTCGTGAGAAACTTTTCGACGGAGTCGATCGTCAGGCTCCAGAGGCCCACATCGAACCAAACGTGCGGATCGTGTTCGTCGTGCCCGATGTTCTGCAGCTTATCGACCGGAATGCTCGAGGTGATCGCAATGGTCGGCTTGCGCTCGGCGAGCCGCTCGAAGACGTCGGCCATGCGCCCTTCCAGATGCAGGCCGGAGTAGAAGATTACGTCCGACTGCGCGAGCCGGGAGATAATGTCGGGGGTCGCCTTGAAGAGGTGCGGGTCGATCCCTTCCCCCATGATCTGTTCGACCTCGGCGTGCGGGCCGGCGACATGCCGCACTATGTCGGCGACCATGCCGGTCGTGCAGACCGCCTTCATCGGCCGCTTGCCGGCAAACGGAGGCCAAGTGCGCGACTCGCCTGGCTGGAGAGCGTCGGAGGCAGAAGGGCCGCAACCGACGCATACGAGCGTCAGTACGACGGCCGTCGCGAGGCAATGAATAAAGTGCCGAGGCCGGCCGGGGCTGGAGCTGAAGCCGAGGCCCCGGGCCGCCGGGGCATTACGTCGTGCTGCCCCAAGCAACCGACTTCGAACATTACCGCAGGGCGTGTTTTTGAGCACAGAATTGTTCATTTTGGATGGTCGAAAGAGTCAGATTAGGTCCTGAAGCGGCGGACTGTCAAAGGGCGACAGGGGTTTTGCCGGAGAAGTACCTCCTATCATCGCACGTTTACTGCGATTGAAAATACTAATTTTGAGTCATCAAAAACCCTACTGAGTGACGATTCGTTAAGCATGCCTCACTTTTATTGCATCCAAACCGCACTCTTGAGAGCCGTTACGCTCGCCGTGCTGGCGTGCGCAGCTACCGCGCGCTGTGAAGAGCCGACCGTCGCACTCGACGGCGATTGGCTCCGCCCGGTGGCGCGGACTTCGTTTCGTTATGAGAAGTCGCTCTTGCGGTGGGCGGGGCAAGGTCCGGGTGAGCCGGGGCGCAGCGAAACGATCATCACCGATCGTCCCCACATCAGCGAAGCGAGCAACTTGGTCGGCCTCGGCACCGCACAGCTCGAAACCGGTTACAGCTATTCTCGCGACAGCAACTCGGGCGTCGTCACGCAGGGGCAGTCGTTCGGCGAGCCCTTGTTGCGACTCGGCGTCTTCGCGGAATGGTTCGAGTTCCGCTTGGCGACGACCTATCTCCTGGAGCAACAGCGCGATCCGATGACGGGCAGCACGCGACTCCGCGGCTTCGACGATCTCTACGTCGGCGCCAAACTCGCGCTGACGCGCCAAGACGGCATTCTCCCGGAGACGGCGATTTTTCCCCAAATGCGCGTTCCCGTCGGACGCGACGGTTTCTCGGCCGACGAAGTGCTGCCGGGCTACTTATTCGCCTACAGTTGGACCATCAACGATTGGCTCGAACTGGAATGCAACAATCAAGCGAACCGGCGGATCGACGACACCCTGCACACCTACGTCGAACTGATTCAGACCGCGAACTTCGAAGTGACGATCACCGATAAATTCGGCTCGTTCTACGAGTTCATCCTCTTTACGCCGACCGGCGCGCTCACCGCTCAAACGCAGTATTACTTTCACACGGGCTTCGTCTATCTCGTCACCGACAACATGCAACTCGACATCCATAGCGCCGTCGGCCTGAGCGAAGCCTCCGACGACCTGGCGTTCACCGGCGCCGGCTGGTCGATCCGGTATTGATTGTGTGACACTGCCGGCTTGCCCGGAAGTGCGCGTTTTAGACACTGCCGGGCAAGCCGGCAGTGGCACACATCGCGCAATTCGTAGTTTCGCGCGGTCGAAAAAATCGCTTCGCGCCGTCGCGCGTTGCGACCGCGTCTCAGCAGCGGATTACCACGGTTTTAGCATCTTCCCGAAGTCGGTAGCGGCACGTAGCCTGAGAGTATCCCGCCTCTCCCAGCTCGTTGCCGAGTCCTGCCATGAATGCTCCCGCCGCCGGTTCTTCGCCTGCTACGTCTTTCACTTCGTCGCGCGCCGTACAGATCGTCGCGGCGATCGCCATACTCGCCGGCGGCGCTTGGGCCGGGCGGGCGTGGGAAGCGCGGCGCGTCGAGAAACTCGCCGTTGCGGAAGCTGCGTCCGAAGCGCCGGCCTCCGCCGCGGAGAATGCGAAGGGTGCCGCGACCGTGCACTTCGACGCCTCGCGTCAAGCGGCCGCGAACATTAAAACCGCGCCGGTCGAAGCGGTCGAATCGCAAGAGACCATCACGGTCACCGGCAAGCTTGCCGTCGATGAAGATCGGCTGGCGCATGTCTACTCGATGGTCGACGGCGTGTTGCGCGAAGCGCCGGTCAAGCTCGGCCAAGACGTAAAGGCCGGACAACTCTTGGCGATGGTCGACAGCAAGGAAGTCGGCCAAGCGAAGCTCGACTTGGCGCGTAATCGGATGAACCTCGGCTTTGCCCGCACCAATCAGCAGTGGGCCACGACGATCCACAACAATACGCAAGCTTTGATCAAGGCGCTGGCGAGCACGCCGCCGGTGTCGCAATTGGAAAAGCAATTCCAAGATCAACCGATGGGAGACAACCGCCAGCTGCTTGTTGCCGGTTACGCGAAGTACGAACAAACCAAGGCCGACTACGAACGGCTGCATACGCTGCGCGAGCAGCAGGTCGGCGTCGAAAAGGATTACATCCGCGCGAAGGCCGAATTCGAATCCGCGAGCGCTACGTATCAAGCGGTGCTCGAACAACTCAAGTTCACGACGCAGCAACGTTTACGCGAAGCGGATCAGAAGTTGCAAGAAATGCTCACGGCCGAACGGATGAGCCGCGCCTCGCTCTTGATCCTCGGCTACAAAGACCCCGAGATCGACGCGATGGACCCGTTGGCCGAAGGGGAGAACGTCGCCCACTATCCAATCCGCGCGCCGTTCGACGGCACGGTGATCGGCAAACACGCGGTGCTTTCCGAACAAGTGGGGCCGACGCATCAACTGTACGAAATCACCGATCTCTCGAAGGTCTGGCTGCACGCCGACGTTTTTGAAAAAGACTTGCCCGCGCTCGAACGAGTCACCGGCAAGCGACTGGAGTTCACGGCCGCCGGCTACCAGGACCGTCGCTTCACGGCCGAAGTCGCATACACGGGCGACTCCGTCGACGAAAAAACGCGCGCCGTGCGGCTGATCGCCATTGCCGACAACCCCGAGCGTTTGCTCAAGCCGGGGATGTTCGTCGCCGTGTCGTTGCCGATCGGCTCGAAAGGAACTTCGGTGCAAGTTCCGAGCTCGGCCGTGCAATCGCAAGGGACGGAGTCGTACGTGTTCGTCGCCGCGGGACCCGACGAGTTTCAGAAGCGGACGATTCGGGTCGGCCGCACCGTCGGCGAACGTGTCGAGGTACGCGAAGGGTTACAGCCGGGGGAGAAGATCGTCGTCGAAGGGGGCTTCGCGCTGAAAAGCGAAATGATGAAGGATCTGCTCGCCGAATAATTGCCGCTGCTCGCTCCGTTCCCCTCTTCGCTCCGCACCTTTGACGCGCCGCCATGATTACTAAGTTTATCGACTGGGCTCTCGACAACCGCTTCGTGGTCGGGCTCAACACATTGCTGCTCATCGTCATCGGCCTCTGGGCGACGATCAATTTGCCGATCGACGCCGTGCCCGACGTCACGAACGTGCAGGTGCAGATTCTCACGACGGCGCCGGCCTTGGGTCCGCTCGAAGTGGAACAGTTCATCACGTTCCCGGTGGAAACGGCCCTGAGCGGCGTGCCGCGTGTCGAAGAGGTGCGCTCGGTGAGTCAGTTCGGGCTCTCGGCGGTCACCGTCGTGTTCCACGAAGGGACCGATATCTATTGGGCCCGACAGATGGTCGGCGAGCGTTTGCAGATTGCCCGGCAGAATATTCCGCCCGGCATGGGGGACCCGGAAATGGGCCCGATTTCGACGGGGCTCGGCGAGATCTACCAATTTGAAGTGCGCTCGAAGCCGGGCACCCATCATTCGCTGATGCAGCTGCGCGAAGTGCTCGATTGGAACATCGCCTACCAGTTGCGTAGCGTGCCGGGGGTGATTGAAGTCAACACGTTCGGCGGCGAGCTGAAGACGTATGAAGTGCAGATCGATCCGAATCGGCTGCTGAACTACGGTATTTCAATCAACAAGGTGTTCGAGGCGCTGCGACAGAACAACGCCAACGAAGGAGGCGGCTACCTCGTTCATCAGCAAGAACAGCGCGTGATCCGCGGCGAAGGGCTGATTACGTCGATCGACGACGTTGCGAACATCGTGCTCGACGATCGGGCCGACGGCACGCCGATCTACGTGCGCGACGTCGGCGATGTGCGCTTAGCCCCGCTCTTGCGACAAGGGGCCGTGACGCGCGACGGGCGCGGCGAAGGAGTCGTCGGCATCGTCATGTTGCTCATGGGGGAGAATGCGCGGGTCGTCGTCGATCGCGTGAAGCAGAAGGTCGCCGAGATTGAAAAGACGCTGCCCGAAGGGGTGATGATCGATACGTTTTACGATCGCACCGACTTGGTGCGTAAGACGATTGCGACCGTCGAGAAGAGCCTTGCCGAAGGGGGTTTGCTCGTCATCATCGTGCTGCTGTTGCTGCTGGGGAGTCTGCGCGCGGGGCTGATCGTGGCGCTGGCGGTGCCGCTATCGATGCTCGGGGCGTTCATCGGCATGGTGCTCACCGGACTTTCCGGCAACCTGATGAGTCTCGGCGCGATCGACTTCGGCCTCATCGTCGACGGCTCGGTCGTGCTGATTGAGAACATCGTGCGCCGCTCCGGCGAATACGCGCACCATCATCCGGGCCAGAAGGTGCCGCAAAGCGTCATTCGCAAAGCGTGCCACGAGGTGGCGCGGCCCGTGGTGTTCGGCGTCGGCATCATCATGATCGTCTACTTGCCGATTCTTTCGCTCCGCGGGCTGGAAGGGAAAATGTTCCGCCCGATGGCGTTTACCGTCATCTTCGCGCTGCTCACGTCGCTGATCCTGGCGCTCACGCTGATGCCGGTGCTCGGCTCGATGTTTCTCCGGAAGAACATCACGGAGAAGGAAACGTTTCTCATTCGCTGGGCGAAGCGGGTTTATGCGCCGCTCTTGGCGCGCGTGATGGCGCATCCGCGCGGCGTGCTGCTTGCGGCGGGAGGCATCTTTGCGTTAAGCGTCGTCGTGGCACTCAGCTTGGGCGCCGTGTTTGTGCCCCGGCTCGACGAAGGGGCGCTCGCGATTCAAGCCGTGCGGTTGCCGAGCGTGTCGCTCGAGGCGTCGATCGAAATGATGACCAAGGCCGAGCAAACGTTGAAGAAGTTTCCGGAAGTCGAGAGCGTGGTGTCGAAGACCGGACGACCGGAAATTGCCAACGACCCGATGACGGTGAACCTGACCGATTTGTTTATCTCGCTGAAGCCGGAAGCGGAGTGGCCGGAGAAGATCACCAAAGAAGAACTGGTGCGGCGGATGGAAAAGGCGCTCGACGAAGCGGTGCCGAGCAACTCGTTCGGCTTTACGCAACCGATCGAACTGCGCGTACAAGAGCTCATCGCCGGCGTGCGGAGCGATGTGGGCATTAGCCTCTACGGCGACGATCTCGAGGCGCTGAAGGCTAAGGCGGATGAAATTGCCGCCGTCGTCGCGAAGGTGCCCGGCGCCGCGGATGTGGCTGCCGAGCAAACCGCGGGCCTGCCGACCTTGCGCGTGCGCGTGCGGCGCAACGATATCGCCCGCTACGGCATCAATGCCCGCGATGTGCTGGACGCGGTCGCCGTGATCGGCGGCAGCACGATCGACCAAGTGTTCGAAGGGCAACGCCGCTTTCCGCTGCAAGTGCGGCTCGGACCCACCTGGCGACACGATGTCGAGACCCTCCGTGCGATCAAGATCGCCGATCCGCAAGGTCGGCAGATTCCGCTGGAGCAATTGGCCGACCTGATTGTGGAAGACGGCCCTGCGCAGATCAGCCGGGATGCGCTCAGGCGGCGTATCCTCGTGCAGGCGAACGTGCGCGGGCGCGACCTTGCCGGCTTCGTGCACGATGCGCAGGCCGCGGTCGAGCGCGACGTGAAACTTCCGGCGGGCTACACCTTGGCGTGGGGCGGGCAGTTTAAGAACCTGCAAGAAGCGAGCGGCCGGCTGGCGATCGCGGTGCCGCTCTCGCTGTTGATGATCTTCGCGCTGCTGCACCTGACGTTCGATTCGCTCAAGGCGGCGTCGCTCATTTTCTTGAACGTACCGATGGCCGTGACCGGCGGCGTGTTTGCGCTCTGGCTGCGCGATTTGCCGTTTTCGATTTCCGCGGGCGTCGGGTTCATTGCGCTCTTCGGCGTGGCGGTGCTCAACGGCGTGGTGCTCGTCACGTCGATTCTCGAACATCGGCGCGGCGGCCAACCGATGGACGAGGCGATCGTCGAGGCCTCGATGTCGCGCGTGCGGCCGGTGCTCATGACCGCCTTGGTCGCCATGCTCGGCTTCGTGCCGATGGCGTTCGCCTCCGGCAGCGGCTCGGAAGTGCAACGGCCGCTGGCGACGGTGGTGATCGGCGGATTGGTCACCTCGACGCTGCTGACGCTGTTCGTCGTGCCGGCGATCTACCGCTGGTTTGAGCCGCGGGAACTGCAGAAATTGCCCGAAGCCGACGTGGCTTAGCGAATCGTGGGTTGCAGGCCCTGCCGGCATTCTCGCGCGCCGGGCCTGTAGAATGGGCGAACCGCCAGCAGGCATCGCCCCTCTCCTTTCTGCCGGCATTGACCCCGGCCGCCGAATTCCCGTATTCTTCCCGCCCCTCGGAGGGCCTGCTCAGGCAAGGCCAGACACTCACGTGAAAACGCCCGCTTCCACTGCCGTCGCCCCATCGCTCAGCCGCCGCGCGCGCGCTTCGGGCGGGCAGCCGATCAACTACCTGATGCAAACGGCCCTGGCTCAGCCGGAGCTGATCTCGCTGGCCGCCGGGTTCGTCGATCAGGGATCGTTGCCGACCGAGGCGGTCGACGAAGCCTGGCGCACGCTCGCGGCCGACAGCAGCCTGGCCCACGCCGCCTTGCAATACGGCACCACGCACGGCTATCGCCCGCTCCGCGAACTCTTGCTCGACGAACTACGCGCGGCCGACGGCAACCCGGAGTGCATGCGCGAACTCCGGCCGGAGCAAGTCGTCGTCACCGCCGGCAGCAACCAGCTTCTCTATCTCTTGGCCGACACGCTTTGCGACCCGGGCGACATCGTCCTCTGTGCCGCGCCGACTTATTATGTGTATCTCGGCGTCTTGAAGAATCTCGGCATTCGCGCCGTGAGCGTGGCGACCGACGAGCAAGGCCTCGTGCCGGAAGCGCTCGCCGAGAAGCTCGAACAACTCGCCAAGGCCGGCGAGCTCGGGCGGGTGAAGGCGATTTACGTCGTCAGCTACTTCGACAACCCGCAAGGTGTGACGCTGCCGGCCGAGCGACGGGCCGCGATCGTCGAACTGGCCCAGCGGTATTCGATCGAGCAGAAGATTTACGTGTTGGACGATGCCGCATACCGCAAACTGCGCTACTCCGGCGACGACGTGCCGGGCTTTGCCGCGTTTGACGACGACGGCACGGTGATCACCACGCACACGTTCTCCAAGTCGTTCTCGCCCGGCATTCGCGTCGGCTGGGGCATCTTGCCCGCGGAACTCGTGCAGCCGTTTTGCGATCAGAAGTCGAACATCGATTTCGGAGCGCCGAACTTCGCGCAGCATATCGTCTACGAAGCGATGCGCAGCGGCGCGGGGGCCAAACAAACGGCCAAGCTCTGCGACGTCTACCGCACGAAACGCGACGCCATGGTGTCGGCGTGCGAGCATCACATGTCGGGCCTTGCCGGCGTGCGCTGGCTCCATCCGACCGGCGGCCTCTACGTGTGGCTCACCTTGCCCAAGGGGGTGGATGCCGGAACCGAGAGCCCGCTCTTCGCCGCGGCCCTAAAGGCCGGCGTGCTCTACGTACCCGGCGGGTTTTCCTACGCCGCCGAAGGAATGCCGATCGCCGACAATACGATCCGGCTCAGCTTCGGCGTGCAGTCGCCGGCGCGCATCGAAGAAGGCATCCGTTTGCTGGCGACCGCCGTCGCCGAGGTGGCGAGGTAACGCCGCCCCATGCGCATCATCGACCGCTACCTGCTGGCCCAGTACGTCAAAACCTTTCTGATCTGCTGGATCAGCTTGACGGGCCTGTACGTCGTGGTCGATGCGTTCAGCAACCTCGATGAGTTCATGCGCTATGCCGAACATAGCGGCAAGTCGCTCGTGCGAATCATGGGAGAGTTTTACACTTTCCGCTCGATCTACTTTTTCGATCGCTGCAGCGCCATCCTCGCGATGATTGCGGCGATGTTCACGATCACCGGCATTACGCGCCACAACGAGCTCACCGCTTTGCTGGCCGCGGGCATTTCGCGAATGCGCGTCGTCCGGCCCATTCTCATCGCCGCGGCCGTCGTTACCGTCGGCGCCGCCTGCAGTCGCGAGTTCGTCATACCGGCGCTCCGCGAACACCTCACGCGCGATCCGAAAGACCTCATCGGCAACACCGCGCAGGAGATGCACACGCAGGTCGATCACGAAACGGGCCTGATCCTCAAAGGCCAGTTCACCATCGTCAACGAGCAAAAGATCCATCGCCCCACGTTCGTCATGCCGCCCGGGCTCGACGCCTACGGCAAGCATCTTTCGGGCGTCGATGCTTACTTCCAGCCGGCGAACGACGACCACCCGGCGGGCTATCTCTTTCGGCCGGTGACCTCGCCGCCGGAGTTGCTGAAGCAGCCGTCGCTCACGTTCAAAGACAAGACGGTCGTGATGACGCCCGTCGACCACCCCACGTGGCTCAAGCCCGACGAGTGCTTCGTCGCCAGCGCCGTGAGCTTCGCGCAGCTCAGCACCGGACGCACCTGGCGAAAATTCATGTCGACGCCGGAGCTCGTCGAAGGGCTCGCCAACCCGAGCCTCGACTTCGGGGCCGACGTCCGCGTGATGATCCATGGCCGGCTCGTGCAACCGCTGGCCGACGTGACGCTGCTGTTTCTCGGGCTGCCGCTCGTGCTGCGCCGCGAAACTCGCAACGTCTTCGTGGCCGTATTTCTCTGCCTGGGGCTGACGGTCGTCTTCATGCTCGTCGGTATGGCCTGCCAATACCTGGGCTCGATCGTCGTTTTCCGCCCGTCGCTAGCCGCCTGGCTGCCGCTGTTGATCTTCGTGCCGGTCGCCACGGCGATGTACGACCGGATCGATAAATAGCGACGCGGCCCGAGAGCGTGTATAGAATACCGCGACGATCTGTAGGGCCAGGCGAGCGTCGAGCCGTAAGGCCGACGTGTCTCCGTGACCGGAATGACCAATAACCAAACACCAAATTCCAAACAAGGAAACAATTACCAATGACCAAACGTGCACCGCACATTCGGTCATTTGAGTTTTGAATCTGTTTGGAGTTTGGTGCTTGGTCATTGGAGTTTCCCGATAGGTCCACGCAATTCCATCGGCAACCTTTAGGCGGGACCGGCATGAGCAAGGCGGGCGCAAAACCTTGGGTCGACGGCTTACTTATCGGCGAAGTGCTGCGCCAAACCGCCGAACGCAACGCCGACCGCGATGCGCTCGTGTTCACCTCGCTCGACTACCGCCGAACCTGGCGCGAGTTCTACGACGAGGTCGAGCTCGCGGCGCGCGGCCTCTGGTCGCTCGGGTTCCGCCACGGCGACCACCTCGCGCTATGGGCCACGAACGTGCCGCAATGGGTCGTGCTGCAATTTGCCACGGCCCGGATCGGCGTCGTCCTCGTCACCATCAATCCCGCGTATCGTGCATTTGAGCTCGAATACGTCCTCCGTCAAAGCGACGCCCGGGGCTTGTGCCTCGTCGATCGGTTTAAGACCTCCGACTACTTTGCGATGCTGGCTCAAGCCTGCCCGGAACTCGTCGAATCGGAACCAGGCCTACTCCAATCGCCCGAGTATCCCGAGCTGCAATGGGTCATCTCGCTTCGCGGCGAAACGCCGCCCGGCGCGATCTCTTGGGACGATCTCCTCGAGCGCGGTCGCGGGCAAGTAGTCGATTGGCCCTCGGTCGAAGCGTCGCTCCATTTCGACCAGCCCATCAACATTCAATACACCAGCGGCACCACCGGCTTCCCAAAGGCGGCCACGCTGAGTCACCGAAATCTGCTGATGAACGCGTTTTACATCGGCGCATCTCAGCGGATGAGCGCCGACGATCGCATTTGCATCCCGGTCCCGTTTTACCATTGCTTCGGTTGCGTCCTCGGCACGCTCTGCTCGGCCGTCTATGGCGCGGCGATGATCATTCCCGCCGACTCTTTCCATCCGGGCGCCACGCTCACGGCGATCGAGCGCGAGCAAGCCACGGCCCTCTACGGCGTGCCGACGATGTTCATCGCCCAGCTCCAAGACCCGACGCTCGCCGAACGAAAGATCACGTCGCTCCGCACCGGCATCATGGCGCAGCCCCTGCCCGATTGAAGTGATGAAGCAAGTGATCGACGTGCTCGGCGCCCGCGAAGTGACGATCGCCTACGGCCAGACCGAGGCGTCGCCCGTCATCACGCAGACGCGGTACGACGACCCGCTGGAACTCCGCGTCGAAACGGTCGGGCAACCGCTGCCGGGCTTCGAAGTGAAAATCGTCGACCCCGCCGACGGTCGCACGCTTGGAGACGAAGAACAAGGAGAACTGTGCGCGCGGGGCCACGGTGTGATGATCGGCTACTACGGCGACCCGGCGGCGACGGCCTCGGCGATCGACCCCGAAGGCTGGCTCCATACGGGCGACCTCGCCGTGCGCCGGCCCGACGGCTATTACCACATCACCGGTCGGATCAAAGACATGGTGATCCGCGGCGGCGAGAATATCTATCCGCGCGAAGTCGAAGAGTATCTCTTCCGTCATCCGGCGATCGAGCAAGCGTCGGTCGTCGGCGTGCCCGACCCCAAGTACATGGAAGAACTCTGCGCCTGGGTCAAACTCAAGGCCGGCCAAACGCTCACCGAAGACGAGGTGAAGGCGTACGTGAAAGCCGGCCTGGCGCATTACAAAGTCCCGCGCTACGTCCGCTTCGTGGAGAGCTTCCCGCAAACGGTGACCGGCAAGATTCAAAAGTTTAAGATCCGCGAACAGATGATCGCGGAATTAGGATTGAAAGAACACAAGACGGCGTAGGGTGGGTCGAACGAAGTGAGGCCCACGCGGTCTTGGAGTTATTTCGGTATGCGCCGCGTGGGCCTCGCGTTGCTCGACCCACCCTACGACACTCAACAAAACATGAGCCCCCGGCGAGTCGCCGGGGGCAATCGGCGATCCACTATGAGATTATGTTGTATGAATCAAGCAACGTCGTGTGCCCGCGGCGACTCGCCGGGGGCTCATGCAGTTTGCACCGTTGCCGCGATCATCGCGATGTTTAGCTGCTCAGCGAATCTGCTTTCCGCGGAAACGCCCGGCGAAAAGTTTTTGGACAACGGCGCCGTCCGACTCGGCGTTGATCTCTCGCGCGGCGGCTGTATCAGCTACTTCTCGCCGAGCGGCCGCGACGAGAATGTCGTCAACAACTTCGATCTCGGACGGCAGATTCAAATGTCGTTCTACTCCGGCCCGGTGCCGTTCACCGTGGGCGAGAAGAAGCCGCAGCCGCATTGGGCGCACATCGGCTGGAACCCCATTCAAACCGGCGACGATTACAAACACGGCTCAAAGATCCTCGAGTTCCGCCTCGATGAAGCCAAGCAAGAGTTGTACGTGCGCTGCATTCCCATGCAATGGCCGCTCGACGACGTGCCGGCCGAGTGCGAGTTCGAATCTTGGGTTCGGCTCGACGGAGCGACGGCCCATGTCCGCAGTCGGATGGTCAACCGTCGCAGCGACAAAACGCAGTACCCGGCCCGACATCAGGAGTTGCCGGCCGTGTACGTGAACGGGCCGTACTACCGGCATGTGAGCTACCAGGGCCCGAAGCCGTACACGGGGGACGCGCTCACGCACTTCGACGTGACGAACGGGAAGGGTTTCCCCTGGCGGCACACGACCATGACGGAGAACTGGGCCGCGCTCTTGAACGAGCAAGATTGGGGACTCGGCGTTTGGCATCCCGGCTGTTTCGAGTTCTCCGGCGGCTTTGCGGGGAAGACCGGCGTCGGCGGCACCAAAGACGGGCCGACCGGCTACATCGCCCCGGTGCAAACCGAGATCATCGACCACAACATCGACTACGACTATCGCTACGTGCTGATCCTGGGGACGCTCCCGGAGATTCGCGACTACGTCACGACGCATGCCGACAAAACTCCGCGCGGGCCAAACTTCCGCTTTGAGCGCGATCGCCGACATTGGCGCTATGCGCATGCTCACGACTCGGGCTGGCCGATTCGCGGCGAACTCGACGTCACGTTCGACGGCCGTGATCCGCACCTGACGAGCGCCCGCGATTTCTGGCTCGCCGCGGACGCGCCGAAGCTTTACGTCACGGCCGCCTTTCGCCAAAAGCAACAGCACGCGCGCCTTTATTGGCAGCGGCTCGGCGAAGCGGGCTTCTCAGAACCGAGCGCCGTAAACTTCGACGTCGTGCCCGACGGCACAATGCGCACGTACGAGATCGATCTCTCGCAACACGCGAACTATCAAGGAGCGATCATCGCGCTGCGGCTCGATCCGACGGAAGACCCGGCGCCGGGCGAAGGCGTTCGCTTGAAGTCGATCACGGGAACACGCACCGAATGATCGTTAGCCCCCGGCGAGCCGCCGGGGGCCATGTGCGTTGCCGATAAGTAACGCGTTCTCCGTCTTGATGCGACACGCTCTGCCCCCGGCGGCTCGCCGGGGGCTAATGTTTATCGACGTCGCGCGATCAGCTACTTCTTCCCCACGCAATACAGCGTTGTCGTCGAACGCAGGAACAGTTGTCCGTCGCAGGGAGTCGTCGAGGCGCGGAAGATTTCTTCGTCGCTTGCCGTAAGGGCGTTCTCGGCAACGATGTCGAGCGTTTCACCGGGGCGAACGACGTACGTGACGCCGTCTTCGTTCAGGAGATACGCCAGCCCGTTGGCGGCGATCGGCGACCCGCTGAACTTGCCGGTGAGCCGTTCCTTCCAATACATGTGGCCGTCGACGGCGTCGTAACAGGTGGTGATGCCCGACATGCTGACGACGAGCGCATATTTTCCGATGACGATCGGCGACGGGCAATCGCGGCCGTCTTTGCGCGGCGTGTGCCAAGCCATGTGCGTCGCCGTCACGTCGCCGGAGCCGCCGGGCTTCACGGCGTAGAAGTCGCCCGAGAGTCCGTTGACGACGGTGAGGAGATCGCCGGCCGGCGTCACGGTCGGCTCGCCCCGGCCGTTGAAGCCTTTGCAGTACCAGAGTTCTTTGCCGGTCGCCGGATCATAAGCGCGAACGCCGTCGTGCCCGTTGAGCACCACTTCGCGGCGGCCTGCGGCGTTGACGACGATCGGCGTACTCCAGCCGCGCATCGATTGCTCCGGATCGGACTTCAGTGTGCGCTCCGTTTTCCAAACGTCTTTCCCCGTCTGCTTGTCGAGCGCCGTGATATAGCCCCCGACGTCGGCGTCGCAGTTTTGAATGACTTTGTCGTCGACGATCACCGGGCAGGCCGAGACGCCCCAGGGGCTTTCAAACTTGCCGAGATCGCGCGACCAGAGCGGCGCGCCGTCGACCGTGTAGGCATGGATGCCGCCGAGGCCGAAAAACGCGACGACGATTTGGCCGTCGGTCGCACAGCTCGGCGAGGCCCAGCCGTTCATGATGTGCACCTTCTCCGGTTCCCCCTTCCAGGCGCTTTGCTGCCAGAGAATCTTGCCGCTCTTGCGGTCGACGCAGAACACGACCCGCTCGCGCCCCTTATCCAGGGCCGTGGTGAGGAAAATGCGATCGCCCCAAATAATCGGCGACGATTGCCCGTTGCCGGGGAGCGGCGTTTTCCACGCGAGCTCGGCGTCGGACCATTTCACCGGGAGCGTGGTTTCCGTGGTGTGGCCGTTTTCCGCAGGGCCGCGCCAGCGGGGCCAGGCATGTGCCGGCAACGACGGCGCGTCGGGCAGAACGGCGGCAAACGACAGCACGAGGCTCGAAAGCCAGGCGGCGGCGGGCATTGGGGGGTTCCGGGAGGGTGTCGGCGGGGTCGAAGCGGCGGCGGGCAAAACGGCCGGTAAGCTGCGAATATCCAAGGTTTTGACGCCCACGGCAACGCAAATATTCGCCGCCCCGTCGAGGTTTATCTGCCCCTGCTCAAGAACCGAGGATCATTCCGCCGAATGGACTTCCACCGGAGCCGTAACAACTTATAATGACGGGCTTTCCAACTTACGGAAGTTGTCGAGCAGTCGCACCGAGCCTCCTTTGCGAAGGAAGTTCGAGACGCAACGCCGGAAACTCTTTCGAGATCGAGATTGGTGACCTATGCCGAAGATGAAGACTCACAAGGGTACGAAGAAGCGGTTCCGCTTGTCGGCGACCGGCATTGCCATGCATCGCAGCGCCGGCACGAGCCACTTGGCGAGCCGGATGTCGCAAAAGCGGAAGCGTAAGCTCCGCGGCACGTCGGCCACGACAAAGAGCGAATCGAAGCGCGTTGCACGCTTGTTGTGCGGCAACAGCTACTAAATGAAGTTGCTGGTAGCTGGTAGCTAGTTACTAGTGAAGAGGAACATCGAGCGAAGCGCTCGATACGCTGCGGGTGAAAGCCTGCGGCACTTGCGGCGTAGCGTTGACGTACAACGCCGCCGCACCATTGCAGGTCGGGCTGGAAAAAACGCCGCCGAACTTATTGGCGGGGCCTTAGGCTTGTTAATCAGAAGGGTAAGGTTGGTTCCATGCGTTCTATGAAAGGTGCGGCACGCACCCAAGCGAAGAAGCGTCTCCGTAAGAAGGTCAAGGGTTTCGTCGGCGGTCGTCGCAAGATGTTCCGCACGGCCAAGGAAACCCTCATCAAGGCCGGCGTCTATGCGTTCCGCGATCGCAAGACGAAGCGCCGTAATATCCGCGCTCTGTGGATCGTGCGTTTGAACGCCGCCTGCCGCGAACGGGGCTTGCGCTACAGCCAGTTCATCGCCGGCATGGTGAAGGCGAACATCGAACTCGATCGCAAGACCCTCTCGGAAATGGCGATCAGCGATCCGGCCGCGTTTGACGCAGTGTTTGCCCTGGTGAAGGGCGCGCTCGAAGCCAAGGCCTAAGCGCAGCAAGACGGGAGACTGGAGACGAGAGACCGGAGACTTTCCAAGCTACCGGTCTTTCGTGGACCGGACTTCCACTTCTCCGGTCTGAAGTCTCCTGTCTCGGGTCTCCGCCATGTCGCTCGCCGCTTTCATTTCCGACCTCGACGCACTGGCGGCCGAGGCCGCTACGAAGTTTGCCGCCGCCGCTGATGCCGCGGCGCTCGAGGCCGCGCGCGTCGAATTCCTCGGCGCGAAGTCGGGCCGCTTGAAAGACGCGCAGAAGGGGCTCGGCACCGTCGGCAAAGACGACAAGCCGGCCGCGGGCAAGAAGTTCAACGACGTGAAGGCGGCAATCGAAGCCGCTTTCGCCGAGGCGCAAGAGCGCGCCGGGGCGGGCGGAGCGAAGGTCGCCGCCGGTCCGCCGTTCGACCCGACACAGCCCGGCCTGCGTCCGCGACTCGGACATCTACATCCGCTGACGCAGACGATCGAAGAGCTCAAAGACATCATGGGCCGGCTCGGCTTCACCGTCGCGCACGGCCCCGAGATCGAGGACGAGCGGCACAACTTCGAAGCGCTGAATATTCCAAAGGCCCACCCGGCCCGCGATCCGCTGGAGAATTTCTACCTTGCCGTCGCCGGCAAGGTTCAGGGTTCAGGGTTCGGGGTTCAGGGTTCCTCTTCAACCTCGAACACTGATCCGAAAAACCCTGAACTTCTCCTCCGTAGCCAAACGAGCACGGTGCAGATTCGCGTGATGGAGAACCAACCGCCGCCGGTGCGCATCATTTCGCTCGGCCGCGTTTATCGGCCCGACACGGCCGATGCCACGCACTATCCGATGTTTCATCAGATCGAAGGCTTGCTCATCGACAAGCATGTGACGATGGCCGACCTGAAGAGCACGCTGCGACTGTTCGCCGGCAGCTACTTCGGCGGCGAAGTGCACATCCGCTTTCGCCCGTCGTTCTTCCCGTTCACGGAGCCGAGCGTCGAAGTCGACATGCAGTGGAACGACCGGTGGATCGAAATGGGCGGAGCCGGCATGGTCGACCCGAACGTCTTGCGCGCCGTCGGCTACGATCCCGAAGAAGTCAGCGGATTCGCTTTCGGGCTGGGTGTCGAGCGCGTCTGTGCTCGCCGCCATCAGGTCACGGATATTCGCGAGTTTTATCGGAACGACGTCCGATTTTTGGAACAGTTCTAAGCCATGCTCATTTCCTACCAGTGGCTGAATTCGCTTGTGCCGCTTAGCGTCGGCGTTGATGAGTTTGCGCTGCGCATGATGATGGCCGGCTTCAATCACGAAAGCACCACGGCCGTCGGCGACGATTGGTGCGTCGACTTGGAAATCACCAGCAATCGGCCCGACTGCCTCGGGCACATCGGGCTCGCACGGGAAGCGGCGGTATTGTTCGGTGCGCCGCTGAAGCTGCCCGCCGCCGCGCCGAAGGCCGGCGCGACGAAGGTTGAGACGCTCACGCAGGTCGCCGTCGAATGCCCGGAGCTTTGCCCGCGGTACACTGCCCGCGTGATTCGCGGCGTGAAGGTCGGCCCGAGCCCGGCGTGGTTGCAAAAGCGGTTGGCGACCATCGGTCAGCCGAGCGTGAACAACGTCGTCGACATTACGAACTACGTGCTGATGGAAACCGGGCAGCCGTTGCATGCTTTCGACCTCGCGAAGCTTCGCGGGCGGAAGATCATCGTGCGCGAGGCCCGCAGCGGCGAGAAGTTTGAAGCGATCAATCATAAGAGTTACGCGCTCGAGCCGGGCATGTGCGTGATCGCCGATGCCGAACGCCCCGTGGCCATCGGCGGCGTGATGGGAGGCGTCGATTCGGAAGTATCGACGGCCACGACCGAAGTGCTGATCGAGAGCGCCGCCTTCGATCCGCTTTCGATTCGCACCACGGCGCGGAAGCTCGCACTGCGGAGCGATTCGTCGTACCGCTTCGAGCGGGGCGTCGACGTTGAGAACGCCGATTGGGTCAGCCGCCGCTGCTGCGAGTTGATTCTGGAAACCTGCGGCGGGGAAATGGCCGAGGGCATGATCGACGTCGCGGCGCCGCGCAAGCCGCGCGAGCCGATCACGCTGCGAGCCAAGAGTATTAAGCGAATCGTCGGGATCGACGTACCGATGCCGGAAGTACGGCGAATACTCGCTGCGCTCGGGTTGGAAGAAGTTCGGGGTTCAGAGTTCGGGGTTACGAGCAACAAGTCCGATAACCCTGAACCGGGAACCCTGAACCCTGAACAGGTAACCGTTACACCTCCTTCCTGGCGGCGCGATCTCGAGCGTGAGATCGATCTCATCGAAGAAGTGGCCCGGATTCACGGATACGACAAAATTCCGGAAGACGTCGGCGTGCCGATGGCCCGCAGCGCGCGGACCGACGAAGATCGCGTACTTGCCAAAGTGCGGCACGTGCTCACCGCGTGCGGGTTCGACGAAGCGCTGACGATCAGCGTCGTCGACGACGGGCTTAGCGAGTCGTTCAGCCCGTGGACCGATGCCGCGCCGCTGGCGTTGCAGATGCCGATTTTGGAACGTGCGGATAAGCTCCGCCGCAGCTTGGTGCCGAGCCTACTCAAGGCCCGGCGCGAGAATGAAGCGGCCGGCAACCGAACGATCGAACTCTTCGAAACGGCCAAGGTCTACTTGCCGCGCGCCGGCCAACTGCCGCAAGAAGAATTGATGCTCGCGCTCACGAGTTCCGGCTCGCGGCCAAGCTCGTTCTTTTATCTGAAAGGCGTGCTCGAAGGTATCTTGGCGGCGCTCCAGCCCGACGCTCGCTTCGAAGTGCGCGACGCGAAGCACGACCTTCTCACGGCCGGCCGGGCTTGCGAGTTGCTGCTCGCAGGAGAAATGGTCGGCGTGCTCGGTGAAGTGAGCCCCGCAGGCCTGAAGAAGCTCGACCTGCGCGAGCCCACGATCGTCGCCGAACTGAAGCTTGCGCCGCTCGCGAGGGCCGCGGTGCTCGTGCCTCGATACGTGCCGACCCCCGCCTATCCGGCGATGGAACGCGATATCAATCTCGTGGTCGACGAACAGGTGCGCTGGAACGACTTGGCCGCCACGGTGCGAGCCTGCGGCGACGGGCTGGTCGAATCGTTCGATATGAAGGGGGAGCCGTATCGCGATGAAAAGCGGCTCGGCCCGGGCAAGAAGAGCCTGCTCGTAACGTTGCAGCTCCGCTCGCCGCAACGCACGCTCACGAACGTGGAAGCCGACGATCTGCGCACGCGCGTCGTCGAAGCGTGTGCCAAGAGCCACGGCGCGACATTGCGAGCCTAGCGCCTGCCGGTTCGACAAACCCTTAGCGTCGCTGCGGCTTGTCGGGCGGCGTCATCGCTTGTTCGAGCGTCACCAGCGCTTGCTCGACCTCGGAATGCTCCACGGCATCGAGCGGTCGATTCCCGAACCGCACGCGGTAATAGTAGTCGACGATCCGCCGCGGCAGCGGCGCCGCCGAGCGCGTGTGAGCCAGTTCCGAAAGTTCGCCGCCGGCCGCCAATGCCCACTCGCGCGGCGTTTGATCGGCGGTTCGGACGATCGAATGCCGCGTCAGCAGCCGTTCCAAGCGCAGGTAGAACTCCTCCGTCGGCGGCGCCATCCGCCGCGGTCGCTTGGTCGGGCCCTTGCGCACATCGGTACTTCGACGTCGGAACCTCGTCATGACCCGCACCAGCGCGAAAGTCAAACCGGCGCCGAGCATCAGCAGAAGCGCTCCCCACGGCGTCGCGAGCGCTCGAAGCCCGCCCGCCGCGCGGCGGCGCCAATCGTTCCAGAATGACCGATCCGTGATCCGCTTCGTCACTTCAGTCATCGTCGCCGTCACCGGGCCGTATACCGACTCGAATTGCCGGGCCGAATCCATGCCGATCACGTAGTTCACCCAGAGGAAGCGAACGTAGTCGAGTCCTTGCTGGATATGGCTCCAAGTGGTATTCGCCACGGCGGTCGTACTGAACGACGTCGGCGCGGTGCCGTCGAGTTGCAACCAAGCGCCGTATTTTTCCGCCGGCGGAATCAGCCCCGGCGTTTCCATCAGCCGGTCGAGCGGCACTTCACTCGGCGGCAAATAGGCCTCGACCCACGAATGGGCATGCAATTGTTGAAACTCGTAAAAACCGCCGACGACGTTGTACTGCCCGCCGCGGTAGCCGAGCACGACGCGCGACGGAATCCCGACGGCGCGCAACATCAGCGCAAGTCCGCCGGCGAAATACTCGCAATGCCCCTGCGGACGATCGACGACGAAGTCCTCCACCGGGTCAACACCTTGCGGACGTTCCAGCGGATCGAGCGAATATTGAAATCGCCCGGAATCGCGAAAGTAGCTTTCCAATCGCTTGGCGCGTTGGAAAATGTTGCCGGCAGGAATATCGGCGACGAGTTGCAAGGCCGTTTGCTTAAGGCCCGCCAGCGGATCGCGACCGTCGCGCGCCGCCGGCATGTCCAGAAACTCCTCTTCGTCGTAAATCGTGCGAAACGACGGCACAATCGCTCCCTGCCGCATTCGTTGAAACGCGGGCGTCACGATCTCATACTCGAAGCGCTTGGTGCGCAGCGGTTCGACCCGTGTGATCTGGCCGAGCAGCGGCTGATGGAAGAACATTTGCCTCGATTCCTCAACCCGATCGGTAAACGCCGGGTAGCAGGAAAACACCACGTTGCGCGAGAGCGGTTCGATCGCGATTTTTTGGCGAATCAGCCCCTGATCGGATGCCAATTCGGTAATCGGGGGGAGTCCGTTCCGGAAAAAGGGACGCAAGTTCCCTCGTTTCCAATTCCCGTCGGCATATTCCATCACCGCGGTGCCGCGCATGTAGACGTCGCCGTCAATCTGCAACGGCGCGTCGGTGCGATAGTCGAAGAAACGCACCTGCATGACCACTTCCGGATCTTCGATCACTTGTCCGCCGGACCCCAGTTTGATTTCCGTGGAGAACCCGACGGTACGCGTCTCCACAATCGAGACCGGCTCCCAGCCCGTCTTGCCGATGCGCGGGACGGCGACGAACAACAGCGTCGCCATCGCGAGCGTGCCGAACGCCAGACCGATCATGCGGCGCGAAAACTCGCGCGATGCGCCGTCGAGCATTCCTTCCGAGGCCGGCCGGGAGACGAAGTCGTTTCGCCGGGAAGGCTTCAGTTTTGCGGCGGCGTCGCCGGAGTGACGCAACTGCTCGCGATACAGGTAGAAAATGCCGAGGAAGAACAACGCCCAAAACAAGTAAACGACGAGCAACACCGCGAAAGCGAGCCCCGTTTGCAAAGCCGCGGCGACCGAGGTCTGCAGGAAACTCACCATCGCCAGCAGCCAATAGTTTCGTACCGTCTTCGCCTTGAATTGCAGGATAAACTGCAAATGCGCCATCAGCTCTGCCATGATCAATACGCGCTGGTCCGACTCTTTCGAACCGGCCAGCACGACGGCGAAGATCAACACGGCAACCGAAGCGATGTTCGAAACAAGATTATTAATTTGAATCCAACGTAAGCGATCGCAGAGCACGAGCGACGCCACGGAGACGATGATCGAGACGACGACGAGCGTGTAGTTCTCTTCGCCGACGCCGAGCATCACCGTGCCGATACAAGACAGCGCCGCCGAACAAACCTGGAGGGAACGTTCGATTCTCACGGCGATTCCCCCCGCCGATAGAGCTGTCGCCAAAGCGGGTCGTTCGGCGTCAACGTCGCCGCACGCCCCACCCAGGCGCGAATGTCGGGCCGAGCGGCCAGTTGCGGAAACTGAGCGGCATCGTCAAGCGTCAGCTTTCTCGTCCCCACGATCAACACGTTGGCCCCGGCGCGCAACTGCGCAAAGGTCGTCTCCAAAGCCGCGCCGAGGCGATCGTTGGACGTCGCCTCGGCCTGGGCCAAATTCTTGAGCGATTCCTCCAAGGCCTGCGGCGACGATGCGGCGCGGACGCTGCGCGTCGTCTTGCCGACGATCTCCATGGTGAACATTCGCCCTCCCTCGCGGCACACTTCGGCGGCGACCGTGGCGGCCATGCTCACCACCTCTTCCACCAGCCGACGGTCGTCGGCGGAAGGCTTTTCCGGTTGCCACAGGTCGATCACGAGCGTCACGATCAATTGCCGCTTCCGCTCATACTGCCGCACGGTCAGCGCCTGTCGGCGGGCGGATGTTCGCCAATGAATTCGGCTGCGGGCATCCCCGGAGCGCCATTCGCGCAGCCCGTAGAAATCTCCTTCTTGCAAGCCGCCGCGTCGTCGTGGTCCGCCGACGGCATCTTCATCCGCCTTCCACAACCGCTGCCATTGCGGCGCGAGCTTGCCGACGCGCGGCAGCACCAGCAAGCGCTGCGGCTTCTCGATCCGCAACATCGTGCGCAGCAAGCCGAGGGGAAAGCGCGTGGAAATCTTGATCGGTTGGAAGTCGTAGGCGCCGCGGTCTTCGAGCACGCCGACATAGGTCGCCGCTCGGCTCTCCTTCGGCGGCACGTACGGAAAATAGACCTCGGTTCCGATCGGCTTGGCGCCCGATTCGCGACGTAGCATTTCGTCGCGTGCCGTGACCGCGAAACTGCTGCGCCGCTTGGCGTTCGTCACCACCAGCTCGACGCAAAACCGTTCTCCGGCCATGACCGTCTTCGGCAGCTTGCGGGCGACGTCGAGCCCTTTGAGCGTCCGTCGGACCAAGCTCCAAGAGATCAAAAGCGGTCCGGCCAACACGCCGTAAAGCAGCATCAAGAGATTGATCTGCCGAATAATCGCCGCCGTGAGAATGACGCCCATCACGGCGAGGTAGATTAACCCCTCCCGCGAAATCGACATGTGATGGAGGCGACGCATAACGCCGAACCGTGACAAAAGTGGAAAACCTACTGCGGAACGGCGACTTCTCCCAACAAACGCTGAATGATGTTTTCCAAATGGTCGCGGCTGTTGCCGTGTAGAAAACCTTTCGCGATCACGCGGTGCGCCAAAACCGGCACGGCCAAGCGCTTGACGTCGTCCGGAATGACGAACTCGCGTCCTTCGATAAAAGCCAAGCTCTGCGCAGCGCGATAGAGCGCCAGCGCCCCGCGCGTGCTGACGCCCACCTGCAGCTCATCGCAGCGGCGCGTCGCCTCGACAAGATCGAGCAAGTACTCGTGGATCGAGTCGTCGACGGTAATAGCGCGCACCGCTTCTTGCATCCTGTTCACTTGGGCCGTATCAATCACCGGACGAAGTTCCTCGACCGGTTCGCCGCGCCGATGGCTCGTGAGCACTCGGAGTTCGTCTTCCCGTTCCGGATAGCCGACGCTCGTCCGGAGCAAAAAGCGATCGAGTTGGCTTTCCGGCAGGGGGTACGTTCCCTCAAACTCAAACGGGTTCTGGGTCGCGATTACTAAAAACGGCTTCGGCAGCGGGTAGGTGTGTCCGTCGGCGGAGACCTGATTGTCGCTCATCGCCTCGAGCAGCGCGCTTTGTGTTCGAGGGGTCGTTCGATTGATTTCGTCGGCCAAGACCACGTTGGCGAAAATCGGACCTTGGCTGTAGACAAACTCGTTGGACTGCGCGTTAAAGATGCTGCTGCCGATGATGTCGCTCGGCAGCAGGTCCGGCGTAAATTGAAGTCGGGCAAAGCGCGCGTCGACGCTCTTCGCCAAGGCCTTGCCGATGAGCGTTTTCCCGACCCCCGGCACGTCTTCCAAGAGGATATGTTCGCCGGCGAGCAAAGCGACGATGCAGAGCCGGACGACGTCCCGTTTGCCCAGCACCACGCGCCCCATGTTTTCTTCGAGCGCGGCGACGATCTCTTGCAATTCCGGCGACATTCCTGAACCTTTTGTAGCAAGCGGCGACCGCAAGGCGACGGTCCGAGGGCGGCAGGCAACCCCGAACGAAGGCGGCGGAGCGACGGCAAAATAGACCGGCAATTCGGCGTCGAAAGGGAAAGCTGGGGGCTTTTCAAACCGAATAGCGACACCACGCGCGGCAACGAACCTCGCAGCGGTCCCCGGGGATTCAGTGTACCCGATTGTCTCACGGCGACAATTGATCGGGGCGGTTTCCAAATGTTGCCGCCGGCCGGTCGACGGGTATACACTGACAATACATTTCTTACTTCGCACCAGTTCAGGGGCGGCCTAGCCATGTCGTCGGTTGCCGGCCGCGATTCGTCCGCCGATCGTCTCGACGTCGGCGACTCGTTCGCAAAATCGATGAAGCCGGCATCGCGCCATTCGGCGGCAGCCTCGCAAATTTGGCTCGACGGGGAAGTTCTCTCGTGCGCCTGCCCGGATTGCGGCGCGCCGATGAGCATTCGCCTTTGGCTGGCGCTGGCCGAATGCCGCATGTGCGGCGCTCAGGTCGAACTCACGGAAGAGCAAGAACGGCAGGCGCAGGAATTGTTAGCGAATCGTGAAAGCGTCGGCGCGCCGACCGCGCGACGCGAAGCTCCGAATACCGCCTGGACGCAGCCGGTTCGGCCGCCGCTCCCACGTCCCGATTTGAAACCGTTGCCGATACTCGGCGCGCCGGGCGTCAAGCCTGCTCCGGCGCCGAAGCTCATCGCCGAGGTATTGGTCGCGGAACCCGTTCGTGAAGCGCCGCTGCGCGCGGAGCCCGTACGCACGGAACCGCCGCCGAGCGTGCCGGTCCCCCGGCTTCAAGCAAGCGTGCTGCCGCAACCCCCGCGCTTGCCGCGCCGTTCGAAAACGGTCGCGGCTGCTCAGGAGGCCGCGTGGCGTTTCCCCTGGGAGTTAGTCATCGCCTGTTTGGCCAGCGCGCTGGTCAACATGCTCATCATCATCTTCCTCGGCCTGCTGCTCTATCCCATGCCGGAGCGACCGCGCGTGATGATTATCGAAGCGCAGGTAATGCCCGACGACGGCGGCGGGCCGAAGGGAGCCGCGGTCGTCGTGAAGACGCTGAAGAAAGACCCGCTCGGCCCACAACCGATTTCCCCGATTGTCGCCAAGCCGGACATCGGAAAGAAGCTGCAAGAGAGAGCGCTGCCGCAAGCCGATCTTGCCGACTTGCGCAAGAAGGTGGAAGAATCGGCGCTTGCGAACTTGCCGATCTCCGCGGCCGCCGGAGTCGGAAGCCCGACGGCGGGCACGCTCTTAGCCGGCCGCGACCCGCGCGTGCGCTCGCGACTCCTCAACATCGAAGGTGGCAACGATCGTTCGGAAATCGCCGTCGCCATGGGGCTTCGTTGGCTCGCCAAGCATCAAAACAGCGACGGCTCGTGGAGCCTCGACAACTTTCACCGCGCCGCCGAATGCCGCGGTCAATGCGTCGACATCGGCGTGCCGAGCGACACCGCGGGAACAGGCCTCGCGCTCTTGCCGTTCCTCGGTGCGGGCTACACGCACCGCGTCGATTGCGAATACAAAACGGAAGTGCAAAGGGGACTAGATTGGCTCGTAGCCAATCAGGCCGACAGCGGCAGCCTCATGGGAGATCGCGTCTTCGGCAATACGGGCATGTATGCGCATGGTCAGGCGACCATGGCGCTCTGCGAAGCCTACGCACTCACGCATGATTCGAAATTACGGATCCCGGCTCAGAAGGCGGTGGACTTCATCGTCGAGGCGCAGCACTCGGCTGGGGGCTGGCGATACTATCCGGGTCAGTCCGGCGATACGAGCGTCGTAGGCTGGCAACTCATGGCTCTGCGCAGCGCCAAGATGGGCGGATTGACCGTGCCGGAAAAGACTTTCCGCTCGAGCAATGGGTTTCTCAAAAGCGTGCAAGAAAGCGATACGCAAGGGCGCTTCAGCTACATGCCGCAATCGCGCGCGACGGAAACCATGACGGCCGAAGGCTTGCTCTGTCGGCTCTACTCCGGCTGGCGCTCCGACTTCCCTCCGCTGCTACATGGCGCCGACTGGCTCCTCAAAAATCATCTGCCGGAAGCAAACGACTCGAACATGTACTACTGGTATTACGCCACGCAGGCGATGCACCATATCGGCGGCGAACGTTGGAAAAAGTGGAACGAGCGCATGCGGCCGCTGTTGATCGAACTGCAGGACAAAGAAGGGCATCAGCTCGGCAGTTGGAAGCCGGAAGGAAATCACGACCTCATGGGAGGCCGGCTCTACATGACATCGCTGGCCGTGTGCACGCTCGAAGTGTACTACCGGCATTTGCCGATCTATAAGAACGAAGCGCTCGTCGGCGACGGCAAATAGCTTGCGCCGCCTCCGCGCAGAAGCAATCGGGTCCTAGACCGTCAAACCGGGGATCGGCGCGCCCCCTTCGACGACCTTCATCGGGCGACCGATCGGGCTCATGAATTCTTTGTGCGTGTTGATCTTCAACGTCTGATAGATCGACTGGAACAGGTCCTTCTCGCTGATCGGCGAATCGACGACGTCTTCGCCTCCGGCCGTGGTTTCGCCGATGACTTGCCCACCTTTCACGCCGCCGCCGGCCAGCACGACGTTGAAAGCGCGCGGATAATGGTCGCGGCCGCCGCGCGGGTTGACGCGCGGCGTGCGCCCGAATTCACCCATCCACACCACGAGCGTACGGTCGAGCATGCCGCGCTGTTCGAGATCGCGCAACAGCGCGGCGTAGGGCCGATCGAGTTGGCCGCAGAGCGCCTTGCAGGCCGTGAAATTGTCTTGGTGCGTATCCCACGTGCCGAGGCCGACCTCGACGAACGTCACGCCGGTTTCAATCAGCCGGCGCGCCAACAAACAGCCGGAAGCAAACGCACCGGAGCCGTAAGCATCGAGCACGCTTTGCGGCTCGTCGCGCAACTCAAACGCCTTCATCTGCTCGCTCATGATCATCCGGGCCGCCTTGTCGTAAAGCTTACGGTGATCGGCCGCGGCTTGCGCGATGGCGGGGTTCTCCACCGCCCCCTCCAAGCGATCGAGCAAGTTCAACCGGCGGCGATAGCGATCCGCGCTCGTCGTGATCGCGGTATTGCTCGGCGTCATTCCGCCGCCGCTCCCCATGGCGCCCGCGAAGCGCCCACCCCCGCCGCCGACGTCGAACGCATCGTAGGCGGTGCCGAGGTAGCCGCCGTTGCCGCCGTTTTGCACTTGGCCGATGCGCACAAACGCCGGCAGCTCGCAAGCGGCGTCCGCGAGTTCGTGCGCGGCGACCGAACCGAGCGAAGGATGCCGAACCGTGGCCGTCGGCACGTACGACGTGTGCAGCATGTAGCTGGCCCGCTGGTGGTTTCCTTCCTTTGTCGACATCGAACGGATAATCGCCAGCTTGTCGGCGAGCTTCGCGATCTCCGGCAGGTTTTCGGAAATGCGAATACCGGAAACGTTCGTAGCTATCGCCTTCGTCTCGCCGCCGTTTTCGTGGTCCGGCTTCGGATCGAACGTTTCAAACTGGCTCGGCGCTCCCTGCATCCAGAGCAGAATGCACGACATGCCCCGCTTCCGCAGGTCGGCGGCTTGGGCCGAGATGCAATCGGTCCAACTGAGCGCTCCCGCGGCGGCTCCGGCCAGCGCCGTGCGCTTGAAGAATTCACGGCGCCCGATCACGCGATTGCCGTGCACGCGGACTTGCGATTCACGATAGAGATGTTGCGACATGGAAGATTCCGCCGTACGGGATTCGACAAATTAAAAACGGGCGCGCGATCGACTACTGTCGATGCAAGAACTCGGTCGAGTTCACAATCGACCAGAGTAGATCTTCAAACGCCTCGACGCGGTTTTCGGTCTGCTTCACATGCTCCAAGCAAACGGCCAACTCCTTGGCATTCGGCTCGCGGGCCAAGCAACGCAGATAAAGTTCCACGACGACGCTCTCGTCCTTGCGGTCTTCCGCCAAGAGTTTGCCGAGCGTCGTCGCCGTGCTCCGACCGTTGATGCCTGCCGCCAGATTCGGGGCGTTCATCAGGAGCAAGGCTTGCGGAATGGAGCCCGTCACTTCGTCGCGCTTCGAGCTGGGGTCGTAGCCAAACACGCGGCTAAACTGTGCGCGCGGCGAGCCGAGCGCAAAACGGGGATTCTGCTGATACATGCCGGTCGCAACCGCGTCGTCGCTCGGCAACCCTAAGGCATTGAGCAAGGCGTCGTATAGTTGATCGGCCCGAATACGGTGTGCGCAGTTGGCAGCAAACGACGGATCTTCCGGATTACGCTGCGGCCGGCTTTCCCGCTGGTAGGCTTCCGTCGCGAGAATGGTGCGATAGAGCCACTTGAGATCGTAGCCCTGCTTCGTAAACTCCGTCGCCAACAGTTCCAAAGTTTTTGGAGCCGAGCAACGGCGATCGGGCCCGATGTCGTCAACCGGTTCGTAAAAGCCTTCGCCGACGAGTTCGGCCCAAAGTCGATTGACGAGCGCTTTGGCAAACCACGGGTTCTCCGGCGATGCGAGCCACTTCGCCAGCGTCTCGCGACGCTGCATGTCGGTTTGCTCTTCAGGCAGCTTCTGTCCCGTCACGAAGAACACCGGCTGCATCAGCGTACCTTGCGAGGCCGGGTCTTTCAGATCGGGCATATAGTGCTCGATCGGGCGGAAGCGAGGGTTGTTCGCGTCGGCGCCGGCGGGCATGAAGCGCGGTCCGAAGTCGCGCGAATCGACGGCGTAGCTCCGTTGCTGACCGTCGACGACGACCGGCCGCACAAAGGTGCGCGGGAAAAACGCCGCCAACTGGTGAAACTGCTCGCGCTTCCAGCGGTCGGTCGGGTGATCGTGGCACTGTGCGCACGAAATCTGTACGCCGCAGAAGATGCGAGAAACCTCCGACGCCACTTCGTTCGGATCGCCCATCTGCGCCATGAAGAGCACCGTCGAACCTTGCTCGCTCACGTCGCCCGAGGCAGTGATCAATTCGGCGGCGATGGTATCCCACGTGGCATTGACGTTGAGCACTTCGCTGAAGTATTGCGCCGCCGTGCCTTGCATGAGCAGCGCGCGATCCTCGGCGCGGCGATAGAGCACGACGTCGCGCCAGTAGCGGCCCCAGTTTTCGCCGTAGCGCCGGTCTTCGAGCAAGCGCGAGACCAACTCCGAGCGCTTATTCGCCGAAGGGTCGAGCACGAAGGCGGTCAACTCCGCGGCGGTCGGCCATTGCCCGACGATGTCGAGATACACGCGACGGACGAAGGCTTCGTCGTCGACGCGTTTAACCGTCGTGACGGCACCGGCGATCGCCGATCCTTGCGACTCAGCAATGAGCGATTCGTCGAGCCGGGCCTGAAACGTGGAGGCCGCGGCCACTTTCGGAGCCGTGGTGCTCGTCGCCGTGTTGAGCGTTTCGGCAGCGAGCGCGCCGGCGAAGAACGCCGTCGGCAGTAGTGCCAATACGGCCTTGAGCCATGGTCGCACCGGCAACGACTTAAAACGTGTAAGAACCGTAGGCATGCTCTCATTCTCCGTTTCGGCCAAACCACCGCCCGCCGCAGTTCATCTAACCCCGGCTCATCGCAAAAGTTTCCGCCCTCTGAGGGATTCCGCGCCGACGCGCCGTCCGCCGCACGCCCCCCGATTTCACGGCTCGGAAACGCTCTACACCGTCGCATCTCGGGCGATTCCCGTTGCCCGACGGCACTTTCGGCCGCCCGATGCGTATCCTACGCGGGTTAACTGCTTGCAGCACCCCGCGCCGCTTGGCATGCTGTGGGCGCATTCCTCAGACATCCCGCCTCGACTTTTAGGAGCTTTTCGGCATGGCACGCCCTCGTAAAGGCCGCCCGCAAGCAGCGGCCACCCGTCGTGAATTTTTGCAAACCTCGGCCGTCATCGGCTCAGGGTTCTTCATCGCCAATAGTCTTTCGGCGGCACCGAGCAAGTCGCCCAACGAACGCGTTCGCTTGGCATGCATCGGCGTCGGCGGTAAAGGGGGAAGCGATACCGATCACGCCGCAGAGTTGTGTGATCTCGTCGCACTCTGCGACTGCGATGAAAACACGCTGAACGGCAAAGCGAAGAAGTTCGAAGCGCAAAAGCCGCAGCTCTTTACCGATTTCCGCAAGCTGTTTGACGAAGTGGGAAAATCGATCGACGCCGTTACGGTGAGCACGCCCGACCACACGCACGCTCCTGCCGCAATGCGGGCCTTGCGAATGGGCATCCACACGTACGTGCAGAAGCCTCTCTCGCAAACGGTGTTCGAAGCCCGCATCATGCGCGAGACGGCGGCCGAGAAGAAGCTCGCCACGCAAATGGGGAACCAAGGTTCCGCCGAAAACGGTCTGCGCGAAGCGGTGGAAGTGTTGCAATCCGGCGTCATCGGCCCGATTCGCGAAGCCCATATCTGGACGAACCGTCCGGTTTGGCTGCAAGCTCCCGACGTCATGGCGCGCCCCGATTACACCGACGAGATTCCGAAGACGCTCAATTGGGAAGCGTTTCTCGGCCCCGCCCCGATGCGGCCGTTTGTTTCGCAATATCGCGACTCCGACACCAAGGGAAAGAAGAAGAACGTCTACCATCCGTTCGCTTGGCGCGGCTGGTGGGACTTCGGCACCGGCGCTCTCGGCGACATGGGCTGCCACACGGCGAACATGGCGTTTCGTGCACTGAAGCTCGGCTCGCCGACTTCGATCGAAGCGCAAGCAGGCGACGTAAACAAAGAAACCTGCCCGAGCTTCGCAACGGTCACGTTCCAGTTCCCGGCCCGCGGCGATCTGCCGCCGTGCAAAGTGGTGTGGTACGAAGGCAAGGTGCCGGGCAAAGACGGCAAGCTGGTGAAGAACCTGCCGTCGGCCGAACTGCTGCAAGGACAAGAACCGCCGGGCAGCGGCTCGCTCTTGGTCGGCGATAAGGGAACGCTCTATTCGCCCAACGACTACGGCGCGGCGTACGTGCTCTTCCCGAAGAAGGAATTCGTCGGCTACAAGCCGCCGCAACCGACCATCCCGCGCAACGGCAAGGGAGATAAAGGAATGAAGGAAGAATGGGTTGCCGCCATCCAAGGCGGGCCGGCACCTTACTCGAACTTCGACGTCGCGGGCATGTTGACGGAGTTCATTCTGTTGGGCAACGTCGCCATTCGCACCGGCAAGAAGCTCGAATGGGACGGACCCGCCTGCCGCGTAACGAATTGCTCCGAAGCGGAGGAGTTTATCCGCAAGGAATACCGCAAGGGCTGGGAACTGTAAGTTCCCAACTCAAGCGATAGATGAAAAAGTAAAGCCCAGGGACAACGGTCCCTGGGCTTTTTCTTTAGACTCAACGATCGCGTTCGACTACTTCTTCGTGAGTTCCGCTTCGATCGCCGCCGTCACTTCCGGGGCGTCCGGCTTTACGCGCGGGGCGAACCGTGCGACGACTTCGCCGTTGCGGCCGATCAAGAACTTCTCGAAGTTCCAGCCGATCGGGCCGGGAAACTTCGACTTGTTGGTCAGGTAGTCATAAAGCGGGCAGATGTCGTCCCCCTTGACCACGACCTTCGAAAGCATGTCGAACTCCACGCCGTAGTTCGATTTGCAGAACGTGGCGATCTCGTCATTCGAGCCCGGCTCTTGGGCGCCGAATTCGTTCGCCGGCACGCCGACGATGGCGAGCCCTTGATCGGCATACTTCTTATGCAAGGCCTGCAGTTGTTCGTATTGGGGCGTCAGTCCGCACTCGCTGGCGACGTTGACGATCAACACGACCTTGCCCAGATACTTCGACAACTCCACCGGCTGACCGGTGAGCGTCTGCATTTTGAAATCGAGAGCGGCGGGCACTTTATCAGCTCCTTGCGAAACACCGACCGTGCCGCACAGCGCGACCACGGCAACCGACAAAAGACGACGCAACATAGATCGATATCTCCTGTAAACTGAATTGGGGATGCGAACACTATCCTTCCCCGACAAGACAAACCGCGGCGGCTTGACCCATCGGCGTTTGGCTGAGCATGAGCACGACCGGCTTCGAAAGCGGCGTTCTTCGCGAAACGACTTTTACCGGACATTTCGGATCGGGCGTTTCGTGATTGAGCGTCGGTACGATCTGCCGGGCTTGGAGCATTGTAACCGCGGCGACGAGATCGACCGCCCCTCCGCCGGAGCCGAGGTTGCCGTAAAAGCTCTTCGGAACGGTAACGGGGACATCTCCAAGCACGGCGTGAATCGCTCGGGCTTCGATCTCATCTGCCGTGCGCGTACTGCGGCCGAATGCGGCGACTACACCCACCTCTTCCGCACGCAGTCCGGCGTCGCGCAAGGCGCCGATGATCGATTGCTCGATCGCCGTCTGCGTGACGCCGCCGTCGGGCGCGCGACCAAACGCGTTGCCGAAGCCTGCGGCTCGGGCCAAAATCTTCGCGCCCCGGCGTTTCGCCGCGGTGCGTCCTTCGAGCACGGCGGCCGCCGCTCCTTCGCCGAACACCTCGCCGTCGCGCGCGGCTTCAAACGGCCGTGCCGCGCGCTCGGGGGCGTCGTTGCGCCGCGACGACTCGGCGACGCTGTTGCGCACAATCCAGGTCGGATGCACGCGCGTGCCGGTGCCGCCCGTCAGCACGATGTCGGCCCAACCGCGCTCGATCAATCGGGCCCCTTCGGCCATCGCCGCGTGGCTCGAGACTTCACCGAGCGTCACCGTGTTGTTCGGGCCGCGGGCGTCGAAGGCAATGCCGATATGGCACGCCGGCATGTTCGGCAAGTGCTTGAGCATCCAAAGCGGGTAGATATCACGCTGCGATGCTTCGCCCCAGCGGGCGAAATCGAAACCGCCCTCGGTCTGGCAAGCCCGATAGGCGAGAAACACCTCTTCAGGGTCAGGCTGAATGAGATCGCTGCCGAACATGACGCCGAATCGTTCGCCGTCGATCGTGCCCGCACTAACGCCGGCTTGAATCAACGCTTGGTCGGCGGCGCTGAAGGCGATTTGAATATCGCGCGACATCACCTTCAGACTCTTGCGCGGGCGCACGTACTTCTTCGGCTCGAAGTCGATCACCTCGCCGCCGAACTGAACCGGCAGCAGCGACGGATCAAGCTGCGTGAGCCGACGAACGCCGCTGCGCTCGGCTCGCAACGATTCTTGGAACGCATCGACGCCGATACCGATCGGGCTCACGACCCCCAGTCCGGTAACGACAACTTCCTCACGCGTGGACACTACGAAGATTCCTCAGGCGGCGAAACGGACGATGCGAGGCGAAACGTCCATTGTAATCTAGAAACCGCGTTGTTTCTTGGATGATCGGGAGCGCTCCGCTGCGCGTCGCGACTAACCGGAGATCACGCTATTTCGCGGTCATTCGCACGGCGCCGTCGAGGCGGATCACTTCGCCGTTGAGCATCGTATTTTCCACGATGTGCCGCACGAGAGCGGCGAACTCTTCCGGGCGACCAAGGCGCGCCGGAAACGGAATCTGTGCGGCCAACGATTGTTGCACTTCCGCAGGCATGGCCGTGACGAGCGGCGTGGCAAAGATTCCCGGGGCGATCGTCACAACGCGGATGCCGAACTTCGCGAGTTCGCGCGCGGCAGGCAGCGTGAGCGAGACGACGCCTCCTTTCGACGCGGCATACGCGGCCTGACCGATCTGACCGTCATACGCGGCGACGGACGCAGTGCAGATGATCACGCCGCGCTCTCCGTCGGTGCCCGACTCGTTGTGCGTCATCGCATCGGCGGCGAGGCGCAGCACGTTAAACGTGCCGAGCAGATTGACGCGAATCACCCGCTCGAAGAGAGCCAAGTCGTGAGGGCCGTCGCGACCGGCGATGCGAGCCGCCGGCGCAATTCCCGCGCAGCACACGACGCCGGCCAACCGCGCTCGGGCCTGAGCTGCGGCGATCGCCTTGCGCACACCGGCTTCATCCGTAACGTCGGCCTCGACAAACTCCGCGGTTCCCCCCAACTCGGCGACCAGCGCGCCGCCCGCCGCGCGATTCAGATCGACGACGACAACCTGAGCACCTGCCGCAACGAGCATCCGTACGCAGGCCTCGCCGAGCCCGGAGCCGCCGCCGGTAACCAAGAAGGAACGGTTGGTGAATTGCATGGGTTGGTTCGCCGAGATTATTTCTGTGCCGCCGGAGTTACGCGCGTGCCGTCGACGAGCGTCGACTCCGGAGCAAGGACGACCAGTTCACCGTCGGCCAGTCCGCCGGAGACCTCGACCCGTTCGTCGTTCATGAGCCCGACGTCGATGTTCACCAGCCGGGCACGGCCGTCGCGTTCGGCATACACTTGCCAGCGACCGTCGGGGCCGCGGAAAATTGCGGAGCGAGGAACGACGAGCGCGTCGGCTTTCTCGGCCGTGAAAATGCGAACCCGCACGCGATAGCCGACGCCGAGATCCTGCGTCTTTTGGAGTCGTTCGCGCTCTCCTGCCGCGAGCGCCACGACCACTTTCACGCGCTGCTGCTCGACGCCGAGCGAACTCACCTTCGTAAAGCCCGCCGGATAAATGCGCGCCACGGTACCGCGCGCGCCTGCCGCACCGACTGCCGGACCGTAGATTTCCACCGCCTGACCTTCGCGGACGCGAACGACGTCTTGGCTGAGGATGTCGGCTTCGACTTCCAATTCGTCGACGTTGCCGATCTTTAACAAAACAGTGCCGGCGGGAACGCTTCGTTCATTGGTTTCAACGCGCTCGAGCACCACGCCGTCGACGGGACTCGTCATCAGCCCGCGCGTGCGGTCGCGCTCGTCTCGTTTGAGCTTTACCTCCGCCTGAACTTTTTCGTTCTCCAACACGGCGACGCTTAGATCCTTGCGGGCCATGTACTGCTCGACGACCGTCGGCACGAGCACCGTCGCCGCCAACATGCTTTGCAAGGCCTTGAGCACCAGCTGATCTTGCCGGTAGTCGACGTCGGCTTGCACCTGTTGCACCTCTGCCGAGTTCAGTTGGTCTTCGCTGGCGCTATTGGTTTCCCGCAGCGCGCGGATGCGTCGGAGATTCTTATTGGCGTAGTCGAGCTTGGCCAACCCGGCTTCGACGCGCGCCTCCGCGGCTTGCACCGTGGCCTGCATGCTGGCCACGTATTCCAACGATTGTTTCAGCCCGGTCGATTCAACGGTCTTGTCGCCGCTTTCCTTGATCGATGCGTTGAGCCGCGCGATGTTGGCCTCCGCGTCTTGCGTATTGAGTTGCAGATCGACGGGCACGACCTGCGCGACGAGTTGGCCTTTCTTCACCGGCGCACCTTCGCTGAGCGCGATCGCTTCAATCCGCGCGTCGAACGGCATGGTGACGAGGTGCGTCAACGGCAGTCGAGTCTGCGCTTGCTCATCGACGAACTCGCGCACCGAATCGCGCCGGACGGCGGCCGTTTGCACAACCACGCCCGACGACGCGGCGGAATACGCCAAGGCGGTGACGAGAAGCACCGCGACAATCGTGATGATGGTCCACTTCATAGCCGAGGCTCGTAGTTAGGAAACATGAAACTACCGCGCTTCTATTCTCTCGTTTTTAGGGCGTCGAGCCAATCCATGCGATGGATGCTCCGTTGCACCACCAAGTGTGCCGCGAGCCCGAAGGCCGCCCCCAGGCCGATAACGATGAACCAGACCTGCGTCGGGTCGATCAGCGGAATGCGGAACATTTCGGTGTCGTACGCGACGACGATGCCGTAGTTCAGCAAGTACCCTAAGGGCAAGCCGACAAGAGTTCCGATGCCGTTGGTGAGCACGCTTTCGCGAAGAAACAGCGAGCCGACCTGCCAGGGCCCGTAACCGAGCACGCGGAGCGTCGCCACCTCGCGTTGTCGCTCCTGCAAGCTGACGAGCGACGAGTTGAGCACGCTGCCGAAAAAGATCACGCCGGCGAACATCACAAGAAGCCCGATGAAGACATGCTGGTTCTGCACCAAAGTCTCGCGGACGCTACGAATAATATCGGCGCGCACCGAGACGGCCTGCACGGCGGGAAGTTGCTTGATTTCGCGAAAAAGATCTTTGCGATAACTGCCGTCGGTCCGCACCTTCAGCTGGACGCCGGTTACCGCGAGCTCTTCATTCATGAGCGTGCTGAGAAAATGGATATCGGCATAAACGGCGACGCCGAGAAAGCTGTCGGCGATCTCGGCCACGCGCACACGTCGCGATTCACGCAACCCTTTCGTCGGACGGAGTTCGATTTCGTCGCCGACCCTCACGTGCAGCAGTTGCGCCATTTTCCTCGTGAGTAGCAAGCCCGATTCGGGAATGCGCAGCGGGCGCCCTTCCGTGTCGCGGGGGATCATCAATGTGGCGCCGGGCAAAATGCCGGTGATGCCTCCCTTGCGCGAATGCGATCCGTGCGTAAACGTGCAACTGACGTCGAACAGCGGTTCCGCATGATCGACGCCCGGCAAGCGTCGGGCTTCGTCCCACGCTTCGCGGCTTTGCTCATCTTTGAACGTGAGGTCGATGTCGCTGCGCTGAATTAGTTCGAACTGAAAATCAACCATGTAGCTGGTTTCGAACGCGAGCAAGAGTGCGTCGACCGAGAGCGTGGCTCCCATGGCCGCCGCGAAGATGCCGGCCGCGGTGCGCAGCCGGCTGCGAAAGACGTTGCGTAACGCCATCCGCGCGGGAAACGACAGCCGTCGCCACAGCGCAGGCCAGCGCTCGAGCAAAATCGCTCCGCCGTCGGCCGGAGGCTTCGGACGCATGGCCACCGCAGGCTCCAGCTGCAGCACTTGCCGAGCACCGTGAAACGAGCCCAACATGCCGCACGCCAAGCCGATGGCGAGCCCTTTCACCGTCAGGTCGGGATAGAAGCGATTCTCTAAATTGGGAAACTCGAAAAATGTGTCGTACATCGCCGTCATGCCGCCGGCGAGCCAGTAGCCGAGAGCGCAGCCGGCTAATCCGGAAAATGCCCCCACGGCCAAGCCGAACTTCAGGAAGTGCCAAAAGATGGCCCCACGCGAATAGCCCAAAGCTTTCAGCGTGCCGACCACGACACGCTGCTGTTCCGCCAGACGCGACATGAGCACGTTGAGCACGAGCGCCGCCACGGCGAGAAAGATGGCCGGGTTAATCACGCCGAAGGCCCGGAGGCCCATGATCTCGTTGCTCAAGAAACGATTCGACGGCTGATCTCGTAGCGGCACGGCGGCGAGCACGCCGTAGGAATCGAGCAGAATCTCCGCGCGGCGCAATACTTCCTCCGGCCGATCGCGCACCGACGGCGCCAAGCGACCGAGCACTTGGTTACACGCTCCTTGAAAGTCGAACACTTCTTCTGCAAACGTTTGCTTGACGTAAAACACTCCCAGCCGCTTCGCATCGGGGACGAAAGAACCGGGGCCGACGAGATACGTGAACTCGCTCGAAATGGCCGTGCCGACGACGAACAACTCCTGCCGACGGTTGTTTAGCAGTAGATGGATCCACATGCCGGGATAAATCTTGTTGGCCCGGGCAAAGGCGTCGTTGAGAATCACTTCGTTGTCGCGGCGATCGGTGAAGTAACCGCCTTGGCGGAGAACGATATCGTCGATCACCTGCCGGCGCTCGTTGGGCATTGAGATCACGATCCCGTTGATCGGCTCGACGACGTTCTCCAGGTCGACCGTGGCAAAGAACTGAATCCGCGGGCGAATCTCGACGACGCCCGGCAATTGCGCAATGACGGCCACGTCGGCCAGCGGCGCCTTCTTCAAGTCGAGCGAGAAATCGGCCATCCGGCAATCAGCGTAGTAAAGCCGTTGTGCGATGGTCAGATTGCGGTAGGCCGAACCCAGCGCGTTGTATGCCGAAACGCCGATGGCCATGATGCTGCCGACCGCCAGCAGCAAGAAGCCGGTACTACGAAGCTCGCGCAGCAGCTTGCGGTCGAGCACCTTCACCAGGTGATCTCCTCGGGCGGCGCCGGATCCGGATTGTCGTGTGCTTCGACGATTTCGCCGGAGCGGAGGCGGATCACATGGTCGGCCACCTGCGCGATGGCGGCGTTGTGCGTAATGATTACCACGGTCTTCCCGAGCTTGCGGCAGGCGTCGACCAACAAACGCAGCACCCGTTTACCGGTGTCGTAGTCGAGCGCGCCGGTCGGCTCGTCGCAGAGGAGCAACTCAGGATTCTTTGCCAGCGCTCGCGCGATGGAAACGCGCTGCTGCTCGCCTCCGGACATTTGCGACGGAAAATGCTCCGCGCGGTCGGAGAGCCCGACCAGCCGCAATGCCTCCTCGACATCGAGCGGCCGGCGGCTGATCTCGGTCGACACCATCACGTTTTCTCGCGCCGTGAGATTCGGCACGAGGTTGTAAAACTGAAAGACGAATCCGACGATTTCGCGACGGTAGGTGGTCAACTCGCGGGGGGAGAACGCGGTCATTTCGCGATCGCGATACCAAACGCGCCCTTCGGAGACCGAATCGAGTCCGCCGATAATATTTAACAGCGTGCTTTTTCCCGATCCGCTGGGACCAAGGATCGCGAGTACCTGACGATCTCGGATCTCCAGCGCCACGTGCCGTAATACGTTTACGGAGACCTCGCCCATATGGTAGGTCTTGCCGACATTTTCCAATCGCAACAATACCGATGAAGCGGAGGCCCGCGATTCTGCTTGGCTCAAGATGTTCGACTCTTCGCAGCAAGCAAGCGGCCGCAAATCGAAGGATAGGCAGCGCGGCTCGACACGCCTATGATTACCGGTGGAATACGATTCTGCCAGAGCGCGACGGCGCCGCCGACGCGGCGAACGCCCGAGCACGTTACGAATATCCTTGCGACTAGATTTTCAGCATGAGCGGCGACGACTTCTCCGACGATGAACCGACGGGCGACGACGATAGCTCCGGCGAAACGCCGGAGCACTTGAGTCAGCAATTCCAATTTGAGCCGGTGAGCGCCCGTGTGCCGGAGCGCGTGGCCAAAGGGGTCTTCAGCACCGGGGCCATCGTCCTGCAGGGTCCCGATGAGTTTCTCATCGACTTCATCCTGAAGCTCGCGCATCCGCATCAGATTACGGCGCGCATCGTGCTTCCGATGGGGGTCGTGCCGCGGTTTATCGCCGCGCTGCAAGAAAACCTCAGGGTCTATCAGGAAACGTTCGGCGGCATGCCGCAAATGCCCGTGGCGCGCATGGCCACGCAAGGAGAGCCGCCCCCCGATTCGATCGAGGAACTTTACGAACAACTCAAACTCTCCGACGAACAGCTCGGCGGGTGTTACGCGAATGCCGTGATGATCGGTCACGCCCCGGCGGAGTTTTGCTTCGACTTCATCGCGAACCTCTACCCAAAATCGGTGGTGGCGGCGCGCGTCTTCATGGCCGCCCCACAGGTACCGGCCCTGCTCGACGTGCTGCAGCGCACTTGGAAGAAGTTTGAAGAATCGCGCGGCGAGGAACCGCCCCCGAGCTTCGACTCGGAGTAAGCCGGCGAATGTAGGCTACGATCGGTCATTGTTCCCTCACCTTCCGCACCGCGAGCTGAGCAAATGGCGACCGAATGGGACAAAATGCGGGCAGGCGAACTTTACGACCCGCTTGATGCGGAGCTTGTCGCCGCGAGAATACGAGCGCGCGATCTTTGCCAAGACCTGAACGCGTCGCGTGAAGCCGAGCAAGAGTTGCGACGACGCGTCACCACGGCGCTCTTCGGAGCCGGGGGCGATAGCGTCTGGATGCAGCCCCCCTTCTACTGCGACTACGGCGTGAATATTCTTCTGGGCGAACGAGTCTTCTTCAATTTCAACTGCGTCGTGCTCGACGTTTGTCCCGTGCGTATCGGCAATTTCACGTTGTTTGGCCCCAACGTGCAGCTTTACACGGCGACGCATCCGCTGAACGCCGAATTGCGCAGACGTCAAGAATTCGCCAAGCCGATCACAATCGGCGACGACGTATGGGTCGGCGGCGGCGCGATCGTTTGCCCCGGCGTAACGATCGGCTCGCGATCGGTAATCGGCGCGGGAAGCGTGGTAACGCGCGATATTCCGACGGACGTTGTCGCCGCCGGCAACCCTTGTCGGGTGATTCGGGCAATCACCGAATAGCGCGCACGCGGCGGCGTGCAACGCCGCGCCATTCCATGCGCGGCACGTCGTTTGCGTCTCGCTTCGTCAAGTTGAGAATCCGTGCGATTCGCGGCGCGTGCGGCATGTTTCCGCACGGCTCAGTGTTTGCGAAGAATTTCCCAAGAGGTACTGAAATGGCTACGAAATCCGCCCCAACGAAGAAGCGAGCCGCCGTCGGTTCGGCGAAGCGCAAGACGGCAAAGAAAAAGAAATCGCCCACGGTGCTGGAAAAGATTACCGCAACGGTAAAACAAGTCGGTAAGAACATCGCGGCCCGACGCGCCGCACGACAAGCGGCGATCGCCGGCTTTGCCGCTCGCGCCACCGGCCGCTTGGCCGACGCTACCGGTTCGGTCAGCAAGTCGGCATCGAAGCGCGCCGCACAAAAGAAGAGTGCCGCTGGAAAAGCCAAGACGAAGTAGCGCTTGCGAGCGCGAAATCGCTCGCACGCCGGTGCTGCCGGCGTTGCGAGCGGCGTCAGCGCCAAGCAAAATTCCCGGGAATCTCGGTGAGTTGTAACGATTCTCCGAGCGCGGTCACCGCCTCGCATTGTGCGAAGTTCCACATCTGGGGACGCAAGCATCGCTCTAACCAGCGGCGTCGTCGCGTTTTAGGGCGAAACCCTTAAGCCCCGCGACCGATTGTCGCCAACGGCTAATTTATCCATCCGCCATGCATGAAGTGCATGCCGCCGGCCGATTCCCATAGATACGGATCGAACGGAATCATCTCGGGGCTCGGCTTCGGCGACGAAGGCGAACGATGGATATGGATCACCGCAATCAGAATCACGGCCGACAATCACCGCCAATTTGGCCGTTTTTGCTCGTGCTGGTGTTTCTGTTCGCCATGAGCATTACGTCACCCCGTCACTGGGAGCGTTACGCTCAACGCACGCCGCTGGAACCCTGCACGCGCCACGTCGCGGGCGGCACCGGTCCGACGCGGATCACGGCTACGTACACCATGGTAACGGAGAGGGTTCCGGCCGTCGGTTCTCCTGCCGAGCCGCAGCCGCGCGTTACCTCGCAGTACGCGACGAAGCCTACCACCGCGACGACGCAGGCCGCGCAACCGACGTTTGCACAACCGAATCTCGGTCCCGCTCCGGCGTTACGTCTCAGCGGTGCGCTTCCTGCGAAGGCTCCGCAATCGCAAGTTCAGTCCATTGCGGCGCTTCCCAACATTGCCGCGCCGAACTTAAGCGTGCCCACGCTGAGTGCGCCGACGCTTGCTCCGGCGCAAACGACGATCGCGTCTTCTCCCGTGGCGCCCAATCTGCCGACACCGGCGCCGGTGATCGCTCCTAAGATTGCCGCCGCGCCGACCATCACGGTGCAAACCTACCGTCCCTCGCCGTCCGGTTTCGTGCTGCACGGCGGTCACAAGCCCGGTGCGCCGATCGCCGCCGCGCCGATCATCGCACCATTGGCGAGCGTGTCGCCGAAGATTGCCGAACCGAGCAAGCTGGAAAATCCGTCGGCGACGCCCAAGCCGCAACAGCCGGCGCCGAAAGCGCCGCCGGTTGTTCAGCCCCCGGTCGCCGCTGCAACGTCGCGTCCGGCGCAGCCCGAGCTCGTGGCGAGCCGCATGTCGCCCGCCGCCGGCGCCAATCCGACGCGTGCGCTCCCGACGCCGAAGGTGATCGCCGTTCCGACGCCGCAACCGGCGCCGACTCCGGTAGTCGTTAAGACTTGGTGGCCGCGTCCGGTCGACTTGCTTGCTCGGCTCGAACACCTCGCGGAAAATCGCGACACGCAATCCTTTGCCGAGCGCAGCCTGTCGTTGCTTGCCGGTCTCGACAAGATCACCGACGCAGCTTCCCCGCGCACCCTGGAAATCGTTCAACAGCTGCGGGCGACCCTGAATGACCCCAAATTGCTGGACGAGCAAAAACTCGATCCGCGTTTGGCGCTTCAAGTTCGGCTAACGCGCCACGCCTTGCAACGGCGGCTGGACGTTTGGGAGTCGTTGTCGACCGTGGTCAAGCATGAATCCACGCCGCCGACTCTCGTGCGTGCGAGCTCTGAAGATCTGGCCGTCTGCTTGGTCGAGCTCGAACGCGAAACGGCGGAAGCCGGCGCGACGGGCCGCCAATGGCGCGATTACCTGATGCTCGACACGCTCGGCCAAGCGGCCCGCGGCGCCGGCGACGAAGCGCAGCGTCGCGAACTGGCCCGTACGATTCTCGAACGCATGCACAAAGCCGCGGCGAGCGACGAGCGCAATGCGTTCCTCAAGCAAGGAGCGTTTGCTAGTCTCGACGAGCAACTCCAAACGTTGGCGGCGACGGAGCTTGACGGACACGCGCTTCTGGAAAGCATCGAGCGTTTCGAAGGGGGCGGCCTGCCGAGCGACGCCCATGCCCTGGCTCGCCAATGCAAGATGCTCGACTTATCGGAAGACGCCGAACGTAAACAGCTCGCGCTCTGGCTCACTTCGCACTACCGCAATGCCAACGTCCGCGTAACGCTGTCGGCCGATTTGCTCAACCGCATGCTCCCCGAACCGTTGCGACAGAACGCGCCGGTGAACGAAACGGTGCTCGGCATGCCGACGCAAGGTTGGAGCTCGACGCGCACCGGCATCGGCATCAACTTCCTGCCGAGCAACGACAGCCTCGCGGTGCGTATGACGGCCAACGGCCTCGTGCACGCCCAAACGCAAACGTTCAGCGGTCCGGTACGGCTCTTCAGCCATAGCGATTCAAACTTCACGGCCTATAAAGACTTCAGTCTCACGCCGCGGGGTGTGGAAGTCGTTCCGGCCACGGCGACCACCTCGAGCCGTTCGCGCTTGCAAGGCATCCGCACCGAATTCGACCACATGCCGATCCTGGGGAGCATCGTCGAATCGATCGCTCTCGACCAGCATGCCGAAAAGCGAGTTCCCGCCCAGCGCGAAGCGGCCGCGAAGGTTTCGCGCCAAGTCGAACGCGGTCTCGATCGCGAACTCGACAAGCATCTGCAACAAGCCGACGATAAGCTCGATGCATACGTGGTCGCCCCGCTCGCCAAGTTGGGACTCGCGCCCGACGTGATCGAGCTCCAATCGAACGAGCAACGGGCCATCATGCGGGTACGCATTGCCGGCGCCGATCAGTTGGCCTCGCACACGCCGCGCCCTCGGGCCTACAGCGACAACGTCGCGAGCGTGCAAGTACACCAGTCGGCGATCAACAACGTACTCGAACGGCTCGCCCTACAAGGCAGGCACTTCACGGCTCCGGAGCTCTATCGCTTCGCCGTCGACGAGCTCTATCTCCCCGACGTCGTCGATCCGGCGACGATTCCGAGCGACATCGAAGTAACGTTCGCTAAGGTCGACCCGATCACGATCCATTGCGACAACGGCCGCGTCGAACTCCGCTTGGCGATCGAAGAACTTCAACGCGCGGGCAAGAGCTGGCGCGACTTCACGGTCCGCACGGAGTTCAAAACCGAAATCGTCGACGGCTGCAATTGCTTCGTCCGCGACGGCTTGATTCACCTCAGCGGACCACGGCTCGGCACAACCTCGCAAATCGCGTTGCGCACGGTGTTCGCCAAGGTGTTTCCGGACGACATGCGCGTACCGCTCTGGCCGGAAAAGCTCGGCACCGACCCGCGCTTTGCCGATCTCGACGTGCAACAAGTCGACATCCGCGACGGCTGGATCGGCATGGCGATCGGCCCGCGCCGCGTGCAATCGGCAATGGGACTCGTCCGCCCGCGCCGCTAGCAGACATGAGAACGTAATCGCTTAGCCGCCGCGGCCGCGCGGCGCTACCCGGTCGTAATCTTCTGCAGCGCCGAGCCTTCGTTGAGCGTCGGCCGTTCCGGGCGTCCCTTGTATTTGAACACCAGGGCCATGTTGTCGAGCCCGAGCAGGTGCAAGATCGTCGCGTGCAGATCGTGCACATGCAGTCGGTCTTCGACCGCGTGGAGCCCGAGTTCGTCGGTCGTGCCGATGGTTTGCCCGCCGCGCACGCCGCCGCCGGCCATCCACATGGTAAAGCCGGTCGGGTTATGATCTCGGCCGTCTCCCTTTTCCGACATCGGCGTGCGTCCGAATTCGCCGCCCCACACGACCAACGTTTGGTCAAGCAGTCCGCGCTGCTTCAGGTCTTGCAACAATCCGGCGATCGGCTTATCGGACGCCGCAAAGAGCTGCGTATGATTCGACTCGATCTTCGAATGCGCATCCCACTTACTGCCGGCTCCGTGATAGATCTGCACGAAGCGCACGCCGCGTTCCACCATCCGCCGGGCCAGTAGGCAATTGCGCCCCATCACGGCCGTGTCTTTGTGATCGAGCCCGTACAACTTTTCGGTCTCGGCCGTCTCATTTGCCAGGTCGACCGCTTCGGGCGCTTCGGCCTGCATCCGAAAAGCCAGCTCATATCCCAGCATGCGGGCATCGAGCTCGGTTTGCAGCGGACGCTCCAAGGCATGTTCGCGGTTGAGCCGATTGAGAAACTCCAGTTTGCCGCGCTGTTGTTCTTCCGACACCCCGACGGGAGTTTTAAGGTTCGGAATCGGCTCGTTCCCGAGCGAAAAACGCACCCCTTGATACACGGCCGGCATAAAACCGGCGCCCCAATTGCGCGTGCCGTTCACCACGCTCGAGGCGTTGTCTTGCATGACGACGAACGACGGCAGGTCTTCATTTTCCGAGCCGAGACCGTACGAAACCCACGAACCCAGCGATGGCCGGCCGGCAAGAATGCTGCCCGTGTTCATCTGGCAGACGCCGGCCGAATGGTTGATTCCGTCAGCCCAGCAGGAGCGCAACACCGCCAGCTTGTCGGCATGCTCGGCGACGTGCGGGCACCAATCGCTGATCCACGTCCCTCCCGCGCCATACTGCTTCCACTTCCGCTTCGATTCCAAAAGCGGCGAGCCGTATTCCCCCATCGCCGTGATGACTTTGCCGAAGCTCTCGGGAATCGGCTTGCCGGCCAACTTGTTTAAGAGCGGCTTCGGGTCGAACGTATCGATATGGCTCGGGCCGCCTTCCATAAATAGGAAGATCACGCTCTTCGCCTTCGCCGCATGATGGGGCTTCTTGGCCGCCAATGGATTGCTCGACGCGGCGAACGCTTTGTGATCGCGCAGGAGATGCGCAAGCGCTAGAGCACCGAAACCAGCACCGCCGCGCAGCAACGCGTCACGACGAGAAAGCCGAGCAAGCTCGGAGGGGTCAGGGGTCAGGGGCCAGGGGTCAGTAAGGCTCATGCTAACTTCTCCGCCAACGAGGATGCCATCCTACGAACTTCCGCCATCACGCTCATTGCTTCGCTAAGACTTGCTTCCGGAAGGTACTCGAGCTTCACCGCCAAAATCAACTGACTCTCTACTTCCGCCAACGACCCGCGCGCGATGGAGAGAAAATGCGAAAACTCTCGACCTTGCCGCGCATGTCCTTCCGCAATATTCGACGAAACTGAAACCACGGCGCGTCGCACTTGACTCGTTAATCCGAAACGCTCGTCACTGGGAAACGCCTTTGTTAGCTCATAAACAATCTTTGCGAGTTCCATCGATCTCTGCCAAACCAATAGATCGCGAAAACTCTTGATTCCAGCGTTCACTCTAATTGCTCACTCTGTCCGTTACTGACCCCTGGCCCCTCACCCCTGACCCCTTTTCAATCCACATACAAAAACTCATTCGCATTCAGCAGCACGTGGCAGAAGTCGAGCCAGGCTTGGCGTTCGGGCGGGATTTCCGCTTTGTGCTTCGGGGCCTTGAACTGGATATCGAGCTTGTTGGCCGACGTGTCTTTGAACACGCCCGCTTGCGGTTCGAATTCCCAAAAGCCGACGGTCTTCGGGCCCAACTGTTCAGCGGTTAACAGCAATTGTTCGCCGCGTAGCGCAGTTGCTGAAAGTCGCACGTCGTCGACGAGACCGTCCCATACTTTGCTATAGGCCCGATCGCCGCAGCCGCCGATGGTGAACATGCCCCGCTCTTCGGGAATCTTCACGATGCGATGCGAGTTCTGCGAAATGAGCATCGGTTCGTCGTCATTGGAAAGATCCTTCGCGAAGAATGTGACCCCGGTCGGCTCCGTGTCGCGGAGCTTCACGCTCACGGCCACGAAGTACGGCTTGTTCAATTGCACGTTGAGGCTGGAGAAGATCGGCTCATAGGCCTTCTCCCCCTCGGCGTCTTCCCCCCACAGTTGCAACACAAGCATCTGCGGCTTGAATTGCGATTTGCGACTCGTCACGCCGAGCGACCAGCCCGGCTTTGCTTTATCGCCGCTCCAGTGTGCCGCGATGGTGCGAACGTTAGCGTCGTCGTAGGTGCTGCGCAGCACGACGAACGCCTCGAGCGTAAAGTCGCCGTTCGGCAACTTCTTGCTCTCCGGAACTTCCGCGCGGCGCATCGGTCCGGACGGCTGCATTACGACGGCGCTGCCGTCGCGAAACGGAATCTTGTCGAGCTGCACGACCGGCGGCGGAGGATCGTCGGGATGGATGCGCGCGGCCTGCTGCTTGAGAAACTCCGCAGCCAGCGAACGCTCGTCGTCGCGCGGCGGCCGGCCAAAGACCAAACGGAACGCGGCGTCGATCTTGCCGGTCGCGTCGTTCGACGGATGCTCACGGTCGATCCGTTCAGCCAACTCCGCGGCTTGATCCAGCATGTAATTGCTGTTGATCATCAAGAGCGCTTGCGTCGGCGTCGTCGTTACGTTGCGCCCAGCGGCACTCTGAAACCCTTCAGGCGCGTCAAACACTTCCAACAGCGGGTCGTGCGAATTCCGGAGCACGCGGCTATAGATCGAACGACGCGGCTTCGAGAAATCCGCCGCCGGGCCCCCTTCGGTCAGGTCGAGCTTGCCCGTGGCCGCGAGCAGCGCGTCGCGAACTTGCTCTGCATCGAGCCGGCGGTTCGACATCCGCCACAGCAGGCGATTCTCCGGGTCTTTCAAGAGCGCGGCCTGCGGCGCCGGGGCCAAGGCCGATTGCCGATACGTTTGCGAAAGCACGATCTGCCGATGGAGCGGCTTCAAATGCCAGCCCTGTTCGACAAACTCCGACGCGAGCCAATCGAGCAATTCCGGGTGCGACGGCTTCTCTCCCAAGCGGCCGAAATCGCTCGAGGTCGTCACGATGCCGCGACCGAAGTGATACTGCCAAACGCGATTCACCATCACGCGCGCCGTCAACGGATTGTCGGCCTTAGTGAGCCACTCGGCCAGCGCCGTGCGGCGGCCCGTCGACTTCTCGCCGAGCTTTTTTACGGCGGGCGGCGGTGCAATCTTCGGCGGCGCGTGACCGAGCACCGTCAAAAACGCCGGCTCGATCGAGTCGTTCCCTTTCTTCGGAATGGTCACCGGCGGGGCTTCGGCATCCACGTCGCGAACCGTCCACGCCGTCGGCAGCGGCTCGGGCTTCTTCGCGGCATGAGCCGATAGTTGCTTGCGTAACTCCACCAGCTTCTGCTTTTGCGCGTCCTTAAAAACACGGTCTAAGCGATCGTAGTCGTACTGCACTTGGCGGTAGGCCAACGCACCGATTTGCTTCTCGAGCGGCGTTCGCTTGTCGATTGGCCGATTCAAAATGTCTTGGATGTCTTCCGGAAACTTCTCGATCGCCGACTTTGCCGCCTTCTCGCGGGCCGGTGCTTCGACGGCTTCGATATCAGCCAGAATCTTAGCGGCGTCCTTCTCCCACGCGGCCAGACGCTTGCGGTATTCGGCCTGCTCGGCGCGCGTCGCCAGCGGCAGGTCGTGCGTCGGCTGCATCGGTGCGAGAAACGCCTGCAGTGCGAAATAGTCCTTCTGCAAGATCGGGTCGAACTTGTGGTCGTGGCATCGTGCACACCCCAGGCCGAGTCCCATAAACACGTCCGACGTCACGTCCGTCACGTCGTTGAGCATGTTCGACCATTGGGTACGAACATCGCGGTTGTTGTATTCGTAGATGCCGAGCGTCAGGTAGTTCGTCGCCAAGAGCGCTTCCGGATCGTCCGGCGCAAGTTCATCGCCGGCGAGTTGCTCGCGGACGAATTGGTCATACGGCTTGTCGGCGTTGAACGACCGAATGACGTAATCGCGATAGCGCCACGCGTCGGGCCGATAGTCGTCGATGCGGTAGCCGTCCGATTCGGCGTAACGCACCAAGTCGAGCCAGTGCCGCGCCCAACGCTCGCCGTAGCGCGGGCTCGCCAACAACCGATCGACGGCCTTTTCGTAGGCGTCGGGAGCGTCGTCGCGCACGAACTCGTCGATCTCCTCGGCCGACGGCGGCAGCCCGACCAAGTCGAAATAGACCCGACGCAAAAGCGCACCCTTTTCCGCCGGGGGAGAAGGCTGCAAACCTTCGGCGTCGAGTCGGGCGCGAATGAAGCGATCGATCGGGTTCGCACGCCACGCTGCATCGGCAACTTCCGGCGGCTTCGGATGCGTCACGGGTTGGAAGGCCCAATACTTGCGATCTTCGTCGGTGATTTTCTCGCGAGGCTTTGCGGCCGCTGCATTGTCGGAGCCCGGCCATGGCGCACCGATGCGCACCCATTCGACGAGCGCGGCGACGTCGGCCTCGGGAATTTTCCCCTTCGGCGGCATGCGAGGATAATCTTCCTCATACTTCACGGCCGTGATCAGCAGGCTCTCTTCCGGATTGCCCGGCACCAGGGCCGTGCCGCTGTCGCCGCCGGCGAGCATCGAGCTGCGCGCGTCGAGCATCAGTCCGCCGTTGTCTTTGCCGGCCGCGTGGCTGTGGCACTGAAAGCAATGGCGGGCCAAGATCGGCTTGATCTGCTGATCGAACAACTTCGCGTGTTCCGCAGATACAGACGGCGCGGCTTCGCTCGGCTTCGGAGCGTCCGCGCCCAGGGCCGTCGATGCGGCGCTCCACGAAACGGCGGCCGTTAACAGAAAGAGATGTCGCATAGGCGAGAGTAATTCGCGAGGATGCGGAGGCGAAGCGTAAGGCGGGAGTTCGTCGCGCGAGGCGCTTCCGAGAATGCCCGGCCCGACGAACGTTCGATTATAGCCGGAACGAGGAGAAAATTCGCCGCCCGAACTCCCCCGCAATTCCGCTAGGTGCATCCATTTTCGGACTCACTGAGGCGAATTGCCGCGCATCGCCCGGACCGAATCACCATGGCGCCGTTAGCGGCGGGCGGGAATCTTGCAACTGCCGTCGGTGCAGCTTTCGATCCGTCCGAAGCGGTATCGTCGCTTGGCAAACGCGCGATAGAACATTTGCCAGAGAGGCATCAGGCCGGGAAAGTGCAGCACCGGCGCCAGCAGATAGAACTGCGGCATGCGCGTGCTTAGATACTGGAAGACTTCCGCGCCGCGATACTTTTGACCGTCGGCAGTGCAGAGGTAGACGTACTGCATCATGTCGTCGTGCGAAAGCTCCGGCCAGCGTTCGGCCACGAGCGGCTCGTGCAATGAGATGAACGCGAGCAGTCCTCGGCGATCGAAGCGAGCCAAACGCTCGACCGACGCCGTGCAGAATTTGCATTCGCCGTCGTAGATCACCACATCGGCCGACGGACGATCCACGGGCGACGGAAGGGCGACGGATTTGGCGGCGACGTCATGCATGGCAAGCAAGACTGAAGACTAGAGACGTAGAACTGGAGTGCCTATCGGGCTTAGCCGGGCCGGCCACGGCCCCCGCCCGCAATCGACTTCCGACACTCTATTATACGGCGCAGCCGCGATTGTGCGGAGAGCGGTGTTTCCTCGCTGTTTTCCGCGGCGAATCCCGACTTCCCTTACGCCGACGCTCACTTTCGGTCGGGAAGCGGCTACAATCGTTAGAGGATCACTTCTGCCGTCGCCCGGAGGCCGTATGTCGTCGTCCCTCGATCGCCGGATCGCCGCCGCACAGCGTCGTTGGATGCTCGTGCGATTTGTACGCGCGTTGCCCTGGTGTGCGACGGTGTCGTTCCTAGCGGCGGCCGCGGCCATCGTGGCGGGCAAGTACATGGTGAGCGGGCCCGCGTGGTCGACTTTGCTCGGTGCGGCAACGGGTGCGACGCTCGGTGCCGCGTTGGTTTGGAGCATTGCCACGCGGCCGGCCCATTTGCAAACGGCCGTCGAACTCGACAAACGGTGCGGCCTGCAGGAACGGCTCTCCAGCGCGCTTTCGACTCGCGCCGGCGCGGCAGATAATGCCGCACCAAGTCCGATGGCCGAGGCCGTGTATCTCGATGCCGAGCGCGCGGCGGAGCGGGTCGACGCCAAGCAGGCCTTTCCTCTAACGCTTCCTCGCCGTGCCGCGTGGCCGCTCGTACCCGCGGCGATTGCCGTCGGCTTGGCGATTTGGTTTACGCCGCAGATCACGACGAATCCCGCCGGCGAAACCGTGGAAGCCGCCCCGACGGCGCAGGTTCAAGAACACGCCAAAGAACTCGTAAAGAAGCTCGAAGAGCGACGCAAAGAAGCGGAGCTGATGAAGCTCGCCGAGGCGCAACGATTGCTCGATAAGCTCCGAGAAGAGGCTCTGAAGCTGCAGAGCGCCGACAAGGTCGGTCAAAAAGACGCCTTGCTCCAGCTGAGCGATATGGCGAGCGAATTGGCCGAGCGGCGCAAAGACGTCGGCGCTGCGCAGCAGCTTCAGAAGGAACTGAGCAAACTCCGTTCGAAGAAGAAGGGACCGGCCGACGAGTTCTCCGAGGCGCTGAGCCAGGGCAACTATCGCGGCGCGGCCGACAAACTCGAGCAGCTGCGCAAAGAACTCGCGGCCAAGCAACTCGATCCCGAAAAGAAAAAGCAACTGGAGCAACAGCTCGAACAATTGCAAAAACAGCTAGAACAGATGGCCGACGCGCGCAAGGAAATGCAGAAAGACTTAGAGCAGAAGGCCCGCGACGCGGCTGAAGCTCCAGGCAAGAGCGGCGAACAAAGCAACTCCGGCAAACAAGGAGGCGACGCGAACAATCCCTCCGGCGCGCCCAATCCCGGCGAACGGGGCGGTGACGATCCGGTGGCGCTGGCCGAAAGCCTTTCGCAATTGGCCGCGGAAAACAGCGAACTCGAGGCGCTCAAGAATTCCTTCGAACAGGCCGCTCAAAGCATGCAAAGCGGCGACGATGCCGGCGCGGAGAAGTCGCTCGAGTCGTTGCAAGAACAACTCGAGCAAATGGCGCAGCAAGCCGGCGAAAGCGAGCTCTTACAAAAGAGCCTCGACGACTTGGCCGAATGCAAGTCGGGCATGTGTGCCGGAGGCAAGCCGGGGGACGCGCAGCAAGGTCAACAAGGGGGCAAAGAGCAACGCCCCGGCGCAGGCCAACAAGGCGTGGCGCAAGGCAAGAGTCAACAAGGCCGGCAGCCCGGCGGACTTCAGCCGGGACGCGGCGTCGGTCCCGGGCTCGGCAAAGAGAGCGCGAATACGGACGGCGGCGGCGGTTTCGATTCGCGCGTCCGCGGCGATGTCGGTGCAGGCCCCATGCGCGCGGTCGGTCCGACCGACGGCCCTAACGCAAAAGGCAAAGTGCTCGACACGATCCGTCGCCAAGCCGACGCGGTCGCCGGCAACACGGAAACGCAGAAACTCGAGCATCAAGCGCTCGATCGCTCACGACGCGAGCAGAAGAAGCAATACTTCGACGCGCTGCGGCAACCGTAGCAAACGGCATCGATCGCGACAGCGAGGCGGTGTCCTATCCGCCTGCGGCGTCCTATGCGCCGCGGCGCGGCAGGCTAAACGAGTAGAGCACCGTCACGGCACCGGTCGACATTAGGCTCCACGGAGCCCAATCGGGCGGTACGAATTCTCGATTGCGCCCGACGGCTTCTTGCATTCCCGGGGCCGGCGCTTCGCGGCGCGCGAGAACTGCCTTATCAATGAGAAGGCACTCCACCCCCAAAAGAACGGCTGAAATGCCGACCGCGATAAACAACGAGCGCCACATTTCATTGAACTCCGACCGATTCGTGGGGACGCACGCCGGCATGCGGCGACGAAGTCGCGGCATCGCCCCGCTTTAGAGCGCGTCCGACATCGAGTAATCAATCGGAGTTCGCCGGCGTTTTCTCTGAGAATTGTCCCCGATTGCCGTTCGTAACGATCGATGCGCCCATGTCGAACGGGCCGCATTCGGCGGTTTGCCGACCAACGATCTGTGCACGACTTGCGCGAGCTTCGTTCGCTTCTCCGGTTGCGGAGAATACGGGGCTCAGATTACTTTAGCAGTCACAACGCCCGTCGTTGACATCGACACAATTGGAAAAGTTAGCCCATTACGCGAAGCTTCCAAAGTGTCTTCGTCCGGCGGTCGATGGAATGGTTGAGGCTGCGCAAATTCGTTGTTCGTCGCAAACGCTATCCCTATAATCCTTTGTACGGGGTTCGGGGCGACGTTCAGCCGATAGGCGGCCGTCAGGCTGATTGGTTTACTCCAATCGGCTCGACGATCTGCGGCGGCCCGGTCCCTGCGGAGTAACTGTAAATTGAGTGCCCACACCAAAACGGCGAAACCTGCGGCGACCTCTGAGAAGAGTGCCGTCGAACCGGTTTCGTCCGACGACGATGTCGGCCCGTGTGCCGAGCCGCGGCGTTTTGAAGTTGTCGGCGACGGACATCCCGCCGTCGCACCGACGGCAACTACCGCAGCGACGCCCCCGATGACCGCCGACCACTTGAGCATGACCGACTCCGGTTGCACGCCGGAGCAGATGCTGCGTTCGATGCCCGACGGCGTCGTCGTGCTCGACGGCGACAATCGGATCGTCTGGGCCAATCAGCGGCTGAGCGATTGGACGCACCACGCTTCGCTCGTCGGCATGGGTTTCTACAGCGCCCTGCAAGGGCCCGAAATTCTCGGACCCGACATGTGCCCCTTCAACACGGCACGCGCCTCGGGCAAGGCCAGCAGTTCGACGCTGCACTCGAAAGAAAGCTTCTATCGCGTGCATGCCGCTCCCATGGGAGAAGGCGCCGCGAAACGATTGATCGTTACGCTCCGCGACGTAACGCAAGAAGTCGTGCAGCAGCAGAAGCTCGCCGCCATTCACAAAGCCGGGGTCGAGCTTGCGAACTTGTCGCCGGAAGAACTCTTCCGCATGACGATCGACGAGCGGATCGAACTGCTCAAGCTCAACATCCTGCACTACGCGCGGCAGTTGCTGAATTTCGACATCATCGAAATTCGCCTGCTCGACGCGAAGACCGGCCGGCTGGAGCCGCTCTTGGCGGTGGGCATGTCGGCCGAGGCTTCGCAGCGCGAGTTGTTTGCCGAGCCGAAGGGGAACGGCGTCACCGGCTTCGTCGCCGCCACGCGCAAAAGTTACCTCTGCGAAGACACGACCTCCGACCCGCTCTATATCGAAGGGGCGCACGGCGGTCGCAGCTCGCTGACGGTGCCGCTGCTGTTGCACGAAGAAGTGATCGGCACGTTTAACGTCGAAAGTCCGGAGCCGCGGGCCTTCGGCGACAACGATCAGCAGTTCCTCGAGATTTTCGCCCGCGACGTCGCCGTGGCGCTGAATACGCTCGAATTGCTCGTCGTCGAACGGGCCGGCGCCGCTGCGATGAGCGTCGAGGCGATCCATAGCGCCGTCGCGTTGCCGGTCGACGATATTCTGAACGACGCCGTGAACATCATGGAACGCTACATCGGCCACGAGCCCGACGTAGCGGAGCGGCTCCAGCGCATCTTGCGCAATGCCCGCGACATCAAGCAAGTGATCCAGAAGGTCGGCCAGAAGATGGCGCCGAGCCAAGCCCTGCCGCAAGGGACGATGGGCCCCGATCGGCCGCGGATGCGCGGGCGACAAGTGCTCGTGGTCGACGCCGATGATACGGTCCGCACCGCCGCACACCAGTTGCTCGAACGCTACGGCTGCGTCGTCGAAACCGCGCATGACGGCGCCGAGGCGGTCTGCATGGTTCGCAACATTTCGAAGGCCCATCCGTACGACGTGATCATCTCGGACGTACGCCTCCCCGACATGACCGGGTACGACGTGATGATGAAGCTCGGCGAATTGATCGACCCGGTGCCGCTGGTGCTCATGTCGGGCTTCGGTTGGGATCCGGGACATTCGATCGTGAAGGCGCGACAAGCCGGCCTGAAGGCGGTGCTTTATAAGCCGTTCCGCCTGGACCAATTGCTCGACACGGTCGAGCGTTTCTTAACGTAACACCGCTCCCGCCGACTTCGAGCGCGCCGTTTTCGAGCGGGCAATACTGCGGATGATCGACCCCTTTGCTTGGCTCGCACTTCTCGGCATTGCCGGCCACGTGTCGTGGCTATTGTGGCTGAGTAACGTGCTGCACGCTCGGCTGATGGACCAGCACAAGCTCAAGCTCATCACGCGCGCTCTGGATACTTGGCTCGTCGGCGGCGCGGCGGTCGCGCTGGTTTGGGCCGGCGTGCGCATCGGATCGGCCAGCGGTTACGCGCTGCCCGAACTATTGCAACGGCTCGATCTGCCGCTGTCGCCGGTCTGGCGCACGTACGTCGCCGTTTGCGTGGTCAATACCGTGGTGGGCTTCGTGCCGTGGCTCGTGCGGCGTCTGACGTTTCGCGAAGCGGACGTGCTACTAAGCGACGAGCGTCGGCTTCTTGACCTGCGCAAAGAAACCAAAGCGCCGCACGTGCATTCGCTCCGCGCGCGCCTCCTGACGTCCATCCCCGGCAATCAGGCGCTGCAGCTCGCCGTGCATACGAAGCGGTTGCGCATTCCCCGACTTCCCGCGGCGCTCGCGGGCCTGCGCATCGCGCATCTTTCCGACTTGCACCTGACCGGCGAACTCGATCGGCGAATCTACGAATACTTCGTCGAGCTCACGCACGCGTTGGAGCCCGACCTCATCGCGCTGACGGGCGACCTCGTGGAAAAGACGCCGTGTTGGGACTGGCTCCCCGGCACCCTCGGCAGCCTGCGAGCGCAGTACGGCACCTACTTCGTGCTGGGCAATCACGACATCCGGATCGATCACGAGCGTACGCGGCAGGTGCTCGTCGAGTCGGGCCTCGTGAACCTCGGGGCCGCGTGCCGCCGGATCGAGATTCGCGGCATCGACTCCCTCCTCGCCGGCAACGAGCTTCCCTGGCTCGGTCCGCCGCCTCTGCCCGATCCGCCGCTGCGTCCGCGCAACGTCGAATCGTTCCGGCTTTTGCTGGCCCACACCCCCGACGAACTTCCCTGGGCGCGGCAATACGATTTCGATTTGATGCTGGCCGGCCATGTGCACGGCGGGCAAATCCAGATCCCGCCGCTCGGGCCGATTCTCGCTCCCAGCGTGCATGGAGCACACTACGCGTGCGGCGTGTTCCACGAACCGCCGACGGTGATGCACGTCGGCCGAGGGACGTCCGGAAAGCTGCCGCTGCGGTTCTTCTGCCCGCCGGAGTTGACGCTGCTCGTCCTCGAACCGGAAATCGCAGCCGACGGTACGTCGTAGCGGGGGAAAAATCCGCGTCGACGATTTCGCGCCGGCCGCGTGGCGCGCTACAATACGGTTAGCTCGCCCGCTCGCATCCCGCCCGTTCTCGCCGCCCACCGGAGTTGCCATGTCTCGCTTTGCGTCGTTTCGCACGTTGCTGTTCCTCGGCGCTTCAGTGTGTTTGTTCGGCTTCGCAACCGGCGCCGCTTCGGCGGGCGACTACAATCCGGTGCTGAGCGTCGGCGATAAGGCGCCCGCCTGGAAAGACCTCCCGGGCATCGACGGCAAGAAGCACTCGCTCGACGACTTAAAAGACAAAGACGTCATCGTGCTTTGCTTCACTTGCAACAGCTGCGACGTGGCGACCGACTACGAAGATCGCATCGTGAAATTCGCCGAAAAGTTTGCCGGCCCCAAGACGAAGACGGCGTTCGTGGCCGTAAACGTCAACAAGATCCCCGCCGACAGCCTGGCGGAAATGAAGAAGCGCGCCGAGGCGAAGAAGTTTCCGTTTGCGTATCTCTACGACGAAACGCAGAAGATCGCCAAGGATTACGGGGCGACCTTCACGCCGGAATTCTTCGTCATCAATCGCGAGCGCCGCATCGCCTACATGGGCGGCTTCGACGATCACAGCAGCGCCAAGCTGGCCAAGAAGCACTACCTCGAAGACGCCGTGCAACTCGTCGCCCAAGGGAAGCAGCCGACGACGAAGGAAACCGTCGCCATCGGCTGCATGATTCGCTACGAGCGGGAACGGCGTAAGAAGTAGTCGTGGCGACTATTCACGCTACTTCGCCAGATTGCCGCAGACGAGTTCCTTATCGTTGCGGGCAAACACGTGGCGCTCAGCGTACGCGGGGTGCGACCAGCAGACGCCGCCCCGTTGCCGCAATTGATCCATGGTCGGCTCCAGCAACTTCGCGCGGCTGATCTCTTCGTAGCCTTTCGGCGAAAGTTTGGAGATAATCAAGTCGCCGCGCTCGTTGAACATCCAAACGCGGTCGCCGTTGACGGTCATGTGGATGTTGCTCCAACGGGCCGGCGGTACGGCCGTCGTGTTTTCCCAGAGCCGCTCGCCGTCTTTGGCGTCGAGACAGCGCAGTTCGCCGTAACTATCGACGCCGTAGACGTAATCGCCCAAAAACAGCGGCGTGGCAATGATCGAGTGCAAGGCGTCCGTCTTCTTCTCGCTGAAGCCCTTGCGACGCCAGAGCGTCGTCGCCTCGGTCTTCGCGCCGTCGAGGCCGATCATCAGCGAGCCGTCGTAAAACGAGGTGACGAACACACGATTGCCGGAGACCACGGGTGTCGAGATGCCGATCGGCATGTTCTGCGGCGGAAACGGCTGCGTCCAATAGACGGCGCCGGTTTGCGGGTCGAGCCCGACGACGTTGTCTCCGGTCATGCACACCAGCACGCGTTTGCCGGCCTGTTCGACGATGATCGGCGCGGCGTACGAGGCTCGATCGTCGAGAGCCTTCCAACGTTCGGCGCCGGTCCGTTTGTCGAAGGCCGCCAAGCAGGCGTTTTCGCCGCCGACCTGCACGATGAGCAAATCTCCTTCGACCAACGGCGACGCGGCGATGCCCCAGATCGGCATCTGGATCTTGTACTCCTTGTCGAGATCGTGCTGCCAAACGATCTTTCCCGTCGCCGCCTCGAAGCAATGCAAGTGCCCCATCGTTCCGAGCGCGTAGGCAAACCCGTTGTCACAGCTCACGCTCGCGCGCGGCCCCGCTTCGTAGCCGACGCGCTCGTATGCGCAATCGTAAACGTACGACCAAACCGGTTTGCCCGTGGCGGCGTCGAAGCAATGCACGCGTTCCTGCTGCTTCGGCTCGACGAGGCGATCGGTCACGTAGACGCGCCCTTGGTAGACCGTCGGGCCGCTGTAGCCCGAGGCGATCGGCGCTCGCCAAACGATCGGTACTTCCGGCCCGGCGAACTTGTCGATCAGACCCGACTCATGCCAGACGCCGTCGCGCTGCGGGCCGCGCCATTGCGGCCAATCGTCGGCGCCGGCCTCCGTGAGGCAGATCAGGATCAAACCGAGGGCCGCAGGGAGAACTCGAGCGGCGGGAAGAATGCGAGGATTCATGCGTCGACGTCCGTGTGGCAAAAGAAAGCGGGAGGGCAGGGCACCGGTCGCGTGCGAGGATTATACCAATCCCCGACTCGCCCCGCGCCGCACCCTCCCGCATAGTTGTCCGCCGCTCCGCGGCGGAAATCGGCATTTGCATTACGGATTACGTATCCACCGGTATCGACAGCGCACAATCCATTTCCGCGACGGAGTCGCGGACTACTATTTCGCCGGATGCAAATAGGCGAACGTCAGCAATACGTAGCCGGTTACGAGGTTCGGATCCCCCTCCATCCAGCGAGGGTTGGAGTTGGCGAATGAGCCGTCTTCTTTCTGCCGGCTCACCAATTCGGCGGCCAGTTCTTCACGCCAAGCATGTTCCTTGCCGGACGTGTCGGCAAACTTCTCTTGGCCCAGGGCGTCGAGCGTCTTGGCGAACGTGTGGTAGTAGTAGAAGAGCCCGTTGTCTCCCATGCCCGGATTGTCTTTCAGCGAGTAGTTGCCGCGCAGCCACGTCACGGCCGACTTCACGCGCGGGTCTTCCGGCCCTACGCCGGCGAAGATCATGCTTTTCAGGCCCGTGTAGGTCATCGACGCATAGGAGCGCAAGCCCCCTTGGTCGGTCTTGCCGGCTTGGCTCGTGCCCCCCGCGGCGGGCGTGTAGTAGAAACCGCCGTCGGGATTTTTGGCGCTGAATTCCGTGGTGTTGAATTCCGTCTCCAAGTTTTGGCAACGAGACACAAACACCAGCGCCTTTTGCAATGCTTCATCTTCCGGGCCGCGACCGGCCGCCTTCAGCGCGTCGATCAAGAAGCTCGTGTTCGAAAGGTCGGGCCGCTTGCTCTTGCCGTAACCGGCGCCGCCGTAGAAGGGATCGCTTTTGGTCTTCTCTTCCCCTTCGTCCCACTGCAAGTCCTTCACGTACTTTTCAGCTCCATCGAGCAGCTTTTTGTAGCGGCCGTCGGTGTTGGCGGCGGAAAACGCCACGATCGAAATGCAGGTCTCGTAGTTGCGGTGGTTGCTCTCCGGCAGATAGATCCCGCCGTCGGCTTGGGCGAATCCTTCGAGGTACTTCAATGCCTTGGCGACGACGGGGTCATCCGCCGTGCGGCCGTTTTTCAAGAGCCCGGCCGTTACGAGCGCCGTCACCGCGGGTCCGGCGGCGGGCGTAAAGGCCCCTTCGGGCGATTGGGCCTTGGCCAGAAATTCTGCGGCCTTGGCCACGGCGGCATCGCGCTTCGTCCAAAGTGAGGCGTCCTCGGCGCGAGCCGAGGCGGCTATGGAAACGGGCAGAAGTAAAAACGCCGCACAACGTGCGACAAAAGAGCTGCGAAGCATGACCGTGGGCCTCGTGAGATGATGCACCGTCGGCGGAGGGTTGGCCGAGCGGGCCCGATCCGTGTCGCCGCATCGCCGACGTTGGCCGTATTCTAACCCGGCAGCCGGCCTGAAGTAACGGACCGCCGGACGCTCGTGAGCGGTCAATCTAGCGACGGAAGCGGCGAGATTTTCGCCATTGGGGCAGGTGTAGGCAACGCCCTCTGCGGCGTTCCGGCGAGCGTCGAGCCGTGAGGCCGACGTGTCTGCGGAGTTTGGTCGTATGCCCGATCGCACGGAACACCACGGAGGGCGTTCTCGACAGAGCTCGGGGTGCAGAAACCGAAGCTGCATCAATCCAAGATGGCCAGGATATCCCGTTCGCTGAGGATCAAGAGATCCTCGCCGTTCACCACCACCGTGGCGCCGGAATAGGGCGCATACAGCACGCGATCCCCCTCCGACACTTGCGGGAGCGTGCGGCGATCGGTGCCGTCGATTCGGGTGCCGTCTCCCACGGCCAGCACTTTGCCTTGCTGCGACTTGGCCTGCGCGGCGTCGGGCAAGACGATCCCGCCGGCGGTGCGCGTTTCCGGCACCTGAGGTCGTACGACAATCCGATCATTGAGCGGCACAATTTTCATAAGTCAATTCACTAAGTGTCCGGCGGCCGATCACGTCGCCTCGGAGCAGGGAAGCTCCCTTGCCGGGTAAGGCCGTTTGCGGCAGCCAAGCATTCTGACGAAGTTGCCGGCACGAAGCAACGGCCCGACCGTTGGGCTCCGCTCGGGCGCGGTGACAAAGTAATCAGCTCGGGCGAAAAAATTTGCAAATATCGGCGACTTCGCTATCTTTATCTCCAGATTGCTCGGAAGCCCGCTCAACGGGCAATCGGAACCGCGCTGAGGAGTCTGCGCGTGATACGTAGGCCTTTCTTGCTAGAGAAGCAGTTTGCTTTTCTAGGCCCCGGAAGACACATCCCCCAGAAGATTCAACCGCGTTGAAGTCGCGCTTCGGCCGACTTCAGGCGCAACGGAGGATGAGAAGGGCTTGCGGCTCGTCATGGCAGACAACACCCAGCGGTCGGATGCAAACGGGAACTCGTAGGAAAGCCTGCTCGCCTTGTCAGGGCTCGGTGGGCCGGCGAATACTGCGAACGGCCGCTTGCAACCCGCCCGCGAAACTTGGTCGGAGCCGCAAAATCGGCCGGCCAAGCGCTCGTGGAAAAGTTTCCGATTGCCGTCACCGCCGCCTCCTCGTTCCCGCCGAGGAGGCGGCTTTTTTTTGCGCCAAAGTAGTCGGCCGCTCCGCGGCGGAAAAGCGGTTGGCACAGCGTGTGGACGACGGCAATCTGCTTCGACGGTGCGCAGTCTAATTCCGCCACGGAGTGGCGGACTACTCTGGTCCCCTCGCTTGCGCGTGGGTCTAGCCTTGCCGAGAAAATCACAGCCGGCCAAAAATCGCCTGGATATTGGGCCGGCCGATTCGATAGAGTGCGGGGTGATCTTTGGCAACTTGTAATCGACCATTGCTCTCGTTCGGCGACAGCGGGCGCAGCGAGACGCGCAGATTTGACGTAAGTCCTGCGCACTAAATCGCGCCGGTGCGCACTTTTCCGCCTGGAAGTGCGCGTCGGCGCGCTTGGAAACAAGGGGGCGCACTACCGTCGAAATGAGTGCGCAGGAGGCGATTCACGTTTCGAGCACTTACGTCGATTTCCGACGCGGCTGCGATTCGAATTTGCCGTCGATGACGCAAGTTTCGGATTCCGCGCGGTGACGCAGTGCGCGTCTCCCGAGCGAGTGCGCACTCCGCGGAAAATCAATCGGGCGAAGCGCGCAGGAATTGCGCACTGCGGCGCAGCAAAACGGGTGATCGGAGCAACATCCGCGCAGTAAACCGCTATTTAGCGGCGAGCTTTTCGCCCAGGCCGCGTCGCAGCTCTTTGCAGACGCCGTCGGGACCCATGTAGACGTTCCACACGACATGCGCAAACGCCAAGTTATCGACGTCGATCGGAGCCTCGTTGCGCACGGAAACGCGAATCCCCTGCTTCGGCAAGTGCGTGATATGCACCGTCTCCCCCTCGCACAGCGGCGACTTCAGCATGTGCTCCAGCATGATCTCGGTTTCGCGGGCGAATTTCCCTTCCGGATCGTTCTTCGCAAAGCTCTCTTTGAAGCCCCGTTCCAACACCGTCTTGGGGACGTCGCGAACCATTGTCAAACAAAGTTGCTTCGGGCAATCGGCGGCCGCCAAGGCATCGACGTCGGCCGGTGCGTGAGCGTGGTCGCAATAGCTGGCGATCTGATAAAACTTGATCATCATCGCCTTGCGGATCGCTTGCCCCGTCAGTCGCACTTCGGCGGGCACGCCGGCGATGTCGATCGTTTTGCGAACGGGAAAGATCCCTTCGTGGGGCACGGGAACAGAAGCCGCCACGGATTCACCGGTGGTTTTCAAAGGAGCAGACGCGGAAGCGTCGACTATCGGCCGCATCGTGACCACGTGCGAATCGTCTTCGGAGCCGCTGAGTTGCCAAGCGGCCGCTCCTGCGACAAGACCCAATACCGACAATCCCATGACCCAACGGCGAGTTCCGAGATTCGTCGAACGCATTGCCATACCTCTGTAGTCCGTAGCAGAGAAATCCCGTGGAAATACCCTCAGCCGTTAAGTTTAGAAATCGGCGCTCTCCAGGCAAGAAAATTACGGGAATACGCCGGGGCCGCCTTGCCGGCAGTATACCTGCATGCCCTAGCACGAGGGGGCACGGCCGAGGCCCGGAGACCGGCCATTCCCAGACTGGCAATCGACTTGCGGTCGGCGTATCATCGCCGGATTGCAATCCGTTGGCTTCGTCACCCCGTTGAGTTGGTCACCATGAATAAGACTCTTGCTTACGCGCCGGCCGCCCTTGCGCTCTGGAGCGCCTGCTCCTGGTCCCTCGTAACGGGGGCGGCCGATCCGGTCGTCACGCCGCTGGCTAAGGGGCTTGTCAATCCGGAATCGGTCGCGGTCGGCGTAAGTTACGCCAAGCAGTTTCCCCAGTTCACGATCGTCGTGGCCGAGATCGGAGAGTTCGGCAAAGACGGCGACGGCAAGGTCTCCGTGATCAAAGGCGCCGAAAAAGTGACGCTCGCCGACGGCCTCGACGACCCGAAGGGGCTCGCCTTCGTGGGCGAGCAGTTGTTCGTCGCCGACAAGACGAAGGTGTGGCGCGTCGGACCGAAGGGGGGCAAAGAAGTATTTGCCGCGGCGGAAGCTTTCCCGACGCCGCCCAAGTTCCTCAACGACCTCGAAGTCGACGCCGCGGGCAATCTTTACGTGAGCGATTCCGGCGACCTCAAAGGAGGCGAAGGAGCGGTTTACAAGATTGCCGCCGACGGCAAAGTGTCGACGGTGATCGACGGGAAGAACCCCGCCATCCGTGCGCCGAACGGCTTGCTGTTGGTCGGCACCGATCAGCTGCTCATCCTCGACTTCTTCAGCGGCGAACTCAACCGTCTCAATCTCGCCGACGGCAAGCTGGAAAAGGTCGCCGACGGTCTTGAAGGGGGCGACGGACTTGCGGCCGATTTCGACGGCAATCTGTACGTAACGCAATGGTCGAAGGGGATTCTCTCTCTGCTTCGCGGCGGCAAAGGTCCTGCGGAGAAATTCGGCCCGTCGTTCACCGCTTGTGCCGACCTCTGCCTAAACCCCAAGACCGGCCAACTTCTGGTGCCCGACATGAAGGCCGGCACGCTCCTGGGCGTGTCGATCGTTTCCGCGGTGCCGACCGACGTCGACGTTACGCCGCTCACGGAGGTAAAGATCGTGCCGGCGTTTGAGAAGCTCGAAGAGGTCGCGCGGCCGATCGACATCACGCATGCCGGCGACGGCAGCGGGCGACTGTTCGTCGCTTCGCAACTCGGCAACATCTATTCGCTCGCGAAAGCCACGGACGATGCCGAGCCGGAACTCTTCATGGAGTTCCAGCCGCATGTGATGTACAAGGACAAGGAAAACGAAGAAGGCCTGCTCGGCATGGCCTTCCATCCGAAGTTTAAGGAGAACGGCCAGTTCTTCCTGTTCTATACGAAGAAAGACGCTCCGCCGCACACCTCGGTGATATCGCGATTCCGCGTTTCGTCGGCCGATGCGAACAAGGCCGATCCGGCGACCGAAGAGGAATTGCTCCGCATCCCGCAGCCGTATTGGAACCACAACGGCGGCACGCTCGCCTTCGGTCCCGACGGCAAGCTCTACATTGCGCTCGGCGACGGCGGCGCGTTTAACGACCCGCACGGCAACGGCCAAAACCTCGGCACGCTCAACGGCTCGATCTTGCGGATCGACGTCGACGGCAAAGACGAAGGGCTCGCCTACGCCGTGCCGAAAGACAATCCGTTTGTCGGTGAAAAGGGAGCTTGCCCCGAGATTTGGGCCTACGGCATCCGCAACATCTGGCGGCTATCGTTCGACGACAAGACCGGCGCGTTGTGGGCCGCCGACGTCGGCCAAGACATCTGGGAAGAGATCAACCTGATCGAACGCGGCGGCAACTACGGCTGGAACCTGCGCGAAGGGATGCACAAGTTCCGCGCCAACGGCTCGGGCCCCGACCCGAAGTACATCGAACCGATCTGGGAATACCACCACGACCTGGGGCGCTCGATCACCGGCGGACATGTGTATCGCGGCAAGGCGGTGCCGGCGCTGGAAGGAAAATACGTGTACGCCGATTACATCCGCGGCACGGTGTGGGCTCTCGACTACGACGCGGCGACCAAGAAGGTGAAATCCAACCGAGAGATTTCCGGCAACGTGGCGCCGGTGGTTTCGTTCGGCGAAGACGAGGCGGGCGAGTTGTACTTCACGACGACCGGCAATCGCTTCTTCCGCTTTGTGAACACGAAGTAGCTTGGCTGCATGGCAAAGGGTGGCTGGGGCACAACGAAGTGATGCCCCAGTGGCCCCGCGTCGTGGTGGAAACTGGGGCATCACTTCGTTGTGCCCCAGCCACCCGAGCGATACGAAGCGCCAGGCTCTTTGACAACTTGAACGAGCGCCGCCGGCCCTGCCGGCGGCGCTACTTTCCCTACAATCGGAAAATCTTCTCAATTCAAGGTTTTCCGTATGCCGATAGCTAGGACGAGCAGACTCGGCGCATTGCCGTAGCGTTGCTCATTTGCGATTCGCGCAACAAGGAAGTTGCCATGCTCGTCGTCCTTAGCGATCTTCACCTCACCGACGGCACCAGCGGCGAAACGATTTCGTCGGGCGCCTTCGAAGTCTTCGCCGAACGCCTGCAAGACATGGCGCTCGCGGCATCTTTACGCGTCGACGGCGGCTACAGGCCGCTGGAACAGATCGACGTGTTATTGCTCGGCGACGTGCTCGACGTGATCCGTTCGACGCGCTGGCTCGCACGGAAAGACGTGCGACCTTGGACGGATCCGACCAAGCCGGAATACTTGGACATGGTCAACCAAGTGACCGCCGGAATTCTGCGTCAAAATGAAGAGTCGCTGGCGACGCTCCGGCGGCTATCGGAACCGGGCGGCATCACCTTGCCGCCGGCCGACAAGCTTGGGCGCATCGCCGACACGCGCGAACAACAATCCGTGAAGGTGAACATTCACTACATGGTCGGCAACCATGATTGGTTTTTCCGGCTTCCCGGCCCCGGCTACGACTTGCTGCGTCAATCGGTAGTGCGGCACTTAGGCCTGGCGAATCGTCCGGATCAGCCGTTTCCGCACGACCCGCACGAGAACGATGCGCTGCTGGATACGATGCGCCGCCACAAAGTGTTTGCCCGACACGGCGACATTTACGACCCGTTCAACTTCGAAGGGGATCGCAATGCGAGCAGCCTGGGCGACGCGATCGTCATCGAACTTCTGAATCGCTTTCCGGCGCAAGTGGAAGCGGAACTCGGGGCCGACTTGCCCGACGCGACCTTCCACGGCTTGCGCGAGATCGATAACGTGCGACCGCTCCTGTTGATTCCGGTGTGGATCGACGGAATTCTGGAACGGACTTGCGCCTTTCCGGAAATGCGTCGCCGCGTCAAAATCATCTGGGATCGGCTCGCCGATCAGTTTCTCGAATTGTCTTTCGTGCGCGAGCGCGACACGTGGAATCCGAACGATTTGGTCGACAGTTTGCAACGGGTGCTGAAGTTCAGCAAGCGACTCTCCGTCGGCTGGGCCGCGGATCTGCTCAAGCTCGTGAACGGGCTGCGCGGACAAGACAACGATTCGTACGCGGCGCACGCGCTGGCGGAACAAGACTTCCGCAACCGGCGGGCGAAACATATCGTGTACGGGCACACGCACTATGCGGAAAGCGTGCCGCTCGATGCGAGCTACGCCGAAGGATACGTACTGAACCAAACGTATTTCAATTCGGGCACTTGGCGGCGCGTGCATCGTCAGACGATGCTCGCTCCTTCCGAGCACGAATTCTTGGCTTCGGACGTGATGACTTACCTGACGTTCTTCCAGGGCGACGAGCGCCGAGGTCGGCCTTATGAGACTTGGTCAGGCACTCTGGGAATTAGTCCGGCCGAAAACCAAAACCGACGGCTCGACGCCGCCGAAGGACACGCTCCCGTCGGGCGCGTTGTTTCCCCATCAGCGTTACACGGACGAGCCCCGCACTTTAACACCGCGGCATTTAAGTCCTCCGCCTCCACCGGACGTCGGAAGTAGCGCCTGGCGCGAACAGTTGCAAGCGGCGACCGCAAAACTGCGAGCCGCCGGCACGGCGCGCGTCTATATCATCCACGGCACGTTCGCGGGAACCGATGCTTCAGGCCTCGGCACGGAAATCGGGCGGCGCTTTCCGGAACTGCGCGACGGTTTGGCGCGACTCTCGAAGCGACTGGTCGACGCCGTGATGCGCGACAACGGGAATTACACGCCCGCGTTTGCACAACAGCTGGCCGAAGCGCTCCGTGCGGCGGGTCGCGACAGTGCGCCGGTGACGCTGTTTCCTTGGACGGGTGAAAATCATCATCTGGGTCGCGCTCATGCGGCGGTGAGGCTCGTCGACGAACTGCTGCACGCGAAAGTTCCTCCCGGCGGCCGGGTATTGCTCTGGACGCATAGCCACGGCGGCAACGTCGCGGCCCTCGTAACGCATCTCTTGGCCGGGCCGCGCGAAGCGGTTGCCGCGTTCTTCGATGCGGCACGCTGCTACTTTCGTTCACCCTGGAAAGGTGCGGCGGATCTGGCCGTTTGGAACAACGTCGAGCAGATGCTACGCGACGGCCCGCGACCGGCACTCGGCTATCCTTTGGACATTGCGACGTTCGGTACGCCGCTGCGCTATGCTTGGTGCGAAGCCGGCTGCGCGACTTTGGTGCATTTCGTGAACCATCGCGCTCCGACCGACGCTCCGCCGCACCGCACCAAGGCGCCGCGCGGGGCCATCGAGTTGCTACAGGCGTCGGGGGGAGACTATGTTCAACAATTCGGCATCGCCGGTTCCAATACGCCGCCGGCGATTTGGATGTGGCGCGCTTGGTCGGCCGATCGAAAACTGAACGCACTCTTGCAGCCGAACGAATTCGGCGCGACGACGCTCTGGGCTCGAATCAACTCCGGGATCCGCACCGCCGAGTCCGGACGAACGTTGCTCGTGGATTATGGTCCGCCGCGAGGAGGAATTGAAGAACACCTCGCGGGCCACGCCGTCTATACGCAAGCCGCGTGGCTACCGTTCCACGCCGAACAATTTGCCGAGGAACAAGCCTCGCAACGGCAACAACGCTCAATGAATAACGCCGATTAGAGCGGCACAAATTCGTGAACGACCGTCACTTCGCGAACTTCCTTGCTATCGGGCTCCATCACGCGGATCGTCACCTTGATGCCGCGTAGCGGCGAGCGATAAGGGGGCGGGGCCTCTAGTTCGCCGATGTAGGCTCCGTTACTAACGGTCGCGTCCGGCTCATCGACAAGGCCGTTGGCGTTGTCATCGACGCCGTTGGTCAATTCGTCAATGACTCCGTCGAAATCGTTGTCGACGCCGTCGTACTCATAATGTGTCGACCAAGTATCCCAGACCGCTGGGCGCGCGAAACCGTGCGTGGGCGTTCCGGAAAGCGGGCCGCTACCGGGATGTGCGAACTGCGCGCGAGGAACGCGGCATCTGCTATTAAACGGCGCGCCGGCTTCCATTCTTTGCAAGGTCGAAAGCCCGGTCAGCGGCTCTTGATAACTACGATACTTGCCAAGTGCGGAAGTCGCCGAAGTACTCGTCGCAGCATCCATCCCCAGATAGTTCAAATCGGCAAAGGCGCCAAATGCCACCGGTTGCCGAGCGGCCGTGGTGGCGCCGCCGATAAACAGGTCGACGGCCCGCACGTAGCCGGCATCGCCCGGCACAAGCACTCCGGCATTATTGGGATTTGCCGACGACGATTCGGCTCGGAATACCGGCGCCCCCGGATCCCACGCTTTCACGTCGAAGCCGATCACGTTCGTCAGGATGATATCGGCGCCGATGCGTGATCCCGTTTGCGGCAGCACTTGGCCTCCGATGTAGCCGCCCGGCGGCGTCGGCGTCATGAGATTTTTCAACACGTAATTGCCCGTGCCGGACACCTTCTCCGGATTCGGTAGTGGAAACGCGCCGTGACTCTGCTCGGCCAGCGTCGGAATCGAAAGGGCGCTGATAGGCACATTAAACGCATAGGCCCGGAGCGGATCCGTGGCCGCAGCGAGAGGATTTGAGCCCAGCATCGAGGCCGGATTGAAAGTGCCGTGGTTCGTCGTGCCGCTGTTAAATTGCGGCGCCACGTAGACCATTTGATACGGCCATAGAAACGGCTGATGCAGTGAGCGATTCTCACGTTTGGTAAGATCGCCGAGGCTATTGCGGGCCGCCGCGGGGTCTAACGCCTTTTTGCCGGTTACGTTATTCGTGGGGACGAGAAGATTGTCGTAGTTTCCTCCCTGCGCACGCATGGAAAAATCCACGTTGGAATAGTCGAGCGATCCCCAATATCCGCCGTTCGGCAAGATGACGAACTGTCGGCGATGGAGCGTATACACTTCCGTTCGAGAGTCGTTCCGAATCGAATTCACCTCGCCCGGCGTCCGACGACGCAAGAACCACGCGACCTCGGCGTGGCGCGATTTCAGCGCCAACGGCACGCCGTTTTTGATGCCGCCGCGGCCGACAAACTTGTCGTCGTAGCTGCAGGTCGTGAACATGAGAATGTCGTCGTTGTCGCCGATCACCGAGTTCACGTTCAGATTGGCCGCGCCCGCCGGCCATGTGGGCCCACGACTCGTGAACCAATTGCCGCCGAGTTGCTCTCCCATGTCGCCGCCGGTACTGTTCGCAGCAAACTGCGACGTGGCGACTCTCGGTCCTTCGACGTATTCGAAGTAGCCGAGATGCATGTTCGGGTCGAGCGGCGGCACCGTCGGCGCGGTCGCCCCGCGTAAGTCTAAGATGAGTCGATTCTTGGCATGCCGCAGCTGATCGTTGAGATCCATGTTGGCGCGGCTGTTGTTGATGCCGGCGCTGACGCGCGTGAACATCTCCATGACCAGGCCCATGAGAATGAGCGTGATCGTCAATGCGATCAGAACTTCAAGCAGCGTGAAAGCGCTTCGTGACGTTCGCACGCACGCGCCGCAAGGCTTGGAATGGTTCTTCATCGGATAGTCTCGGCAGTAAAAGATGATCGAGTGATCGCTACTCGATGACGCGTTTAATCAAGAAGCAGCGATCCACATTCAGATTCTCTCCGCGTAGGAAACCGACCGGAATCGTCCGATCGAGAATCGCAAACGCCCGGTGTCGCTGGGTTTCACCGTTGTCGCTCCCAAGTTCGCGGATGATTCGATATCCGTCCGGATAACGATGCTTGGTCGCAAACTCGGTGGCGTTGGAATGTCCGAACTGCACGGGGTAGATGACGCCCGGTTGCACTCGTTCGCACTCGAAGTAGCCGACGGTTACCCAGATGGCGTAAACGTTCGAACGCGTCGTAATCGTGTTGCTCAACTTGGTGTAAAGCTGATAACGGAAGAACGGATTGCGATCGGTGTTGCGATAGTCGGAGTCTTTCACCCGGATGGCATCCACCGTAGCCGCCCCGTAGGTGATCGCCCCGGTGACCGACGAGCTACCGATATAATGTGCCAACGAGGAGCTCAGGCCCGAGTACATCCACCAAGCCGGCTTGGCAACGTTGGCCGTAGTTCCCGGCACGATCGCGTTGGTGCTAAAGATGTCCCCTTGCTGCTGCGAGCGGTGGTGGAACGGGCGCGGATAGTTCAAGGCAAACAGCGGGTCGAAACGGGGGTCGATCTGAGCGGGTCCAAACAATTTGCTCGTCGGGGCCGTCCCCACCGAGGCCGCTTGGATTTCGCCTGCAGTGGGATTAATCGGCAGCCAATTGCGATGCCATGGGTTCCAAGTCGTGTCGCGACGTCGCAACAACGTGGAATCGACGGCAAGCAACGGCAATCTCTGGTTGTTATTGGTTAGGTCCTCAAACGTGGAGAATCGCTTGTCGGCAAGCGCTCCGAACACCGCCGGCTGCCCCTTGGGAGTCGCCGAGAAGTCTTCCATAAACGAGCGGAACGGATTGGAGATCATCGACGATCGGAAACCGTCGTGGCGCGAGAGCTTGGGCGGACTCGCGCCGTTCCAGAACGGATGCAAGAACCGATCGTCGCTGTTGTAAACCGTGCTCGTCAGCGGATCCCAATAAGGAAAATTCTGGTAAACGCCGTCCGGTCCGCGCGGGTCGGAATTGGTATCGTCCTTAAACATGCTGGCAAACGCCGAATAGAAGTTGCCGACCGTGTCTTCACTCGGGTTGAAGATATACGGCGATTGCGTCACGTCATTCGCGCCTTGCATGAAGCCGGCTCGGGTACCGGTCTGTCCCGAGGCCGTCGACGTATTCTGTTGTCGCAAATGCGCCATCGTTTTCGGCGTTTGCAACTGCGGCGACCCTACGCCACGGGGCATAAGCGGCACTCCGAGTCCGTCGACGACATCCGCCGCCGTATTTCCCACCCAGCGAATCGCCGGATGGAAATCGTTGAGGACGGAGCGCCAAATTGATGCTCCGTCGTCACGATACCTTTCGTTACGCACGACCGCCGCCATTCCGTTCGCGAGGGATGTTCCTTCGGTTCGTCCGTAGGGCTTATTGTCCGAATTGAATCGAACAATCGAATGCAGCGGAATGATCGTGTTGATGTTCACGCGTCCCGGCTCGCGATACGCCGAGAAGAGATTATGCGGTGCGGTAAACGGCCAACCCGGGTGCTCGTAGCCCAGCGGTGCCGGGGCATTGTTATAGAGCGTGGAGTAATTCGGCATCCGTGAGCCGGCCATGCGTGAAGGCACGTTGACAAACTCGAACAAGCGAAAGAAATTCGCCGCGTTGGTCTGCTTGGTGTTGTTGAGCGTCGGCGAAATACTCACCGGCGGAATCGAAGTGTCCACCGAATACGTCATGCCCGTCGCATTCGACGATTCAAAGAAGTTGAGCAAATGTCCAAAGGGAGGCTTGCTGATAAAGCCCGCCATGAAGTTGCCGGCGTAAACGCTGGAACCGGAAGCCGGCGCGGCGGTCGTATGTCCGCTCGTAATCGTAGCTTGCGGCGCCGCGACCCTCGGCATGTAATGGTTTGCGGCACGTACGCCGGAGTATGGAGCGTAACGGTTGGCGAAAAGTCTGGTTTCAGGCTGCGCCGGATTCGGGGCGCCCGGCGCTAAATCGTCGGGTACGGAAGGGGGCGTCGGCACGCGCATGGAGTATTCATGCAATAGCCGACCCGGCGACGACGCCGGAACCAGCATTAGCTCCATCGACCCCGCAAACGGTCGATTATTCCAAGTGAGCCAGTTAAACGGCCGACGGGGCGTACCGACGTAGCGCGTATTACCGCCGAGATCCGCGGCCGTGAACCAGCCCGTGTTTAAGCCGGCGTCGCCGAACGGCCGGCGCAAGGGTTCGCGCACGGGGGACATGCGCAGCCAGTACCTCGACACAGCTTCCGGCAAGTCGGTTGCCGCGTTGTTGACCCAAAGCGGGTCTTGCATGGCCAAGCTGGCGCGATTGTTGACGTTGGTCGGAGCCCGCATCGTATGGTATCCCAAATTGAGGTAACCAAACGTGTGGTCGAAAGGATCCTGCCAGCGCAATGCCGCCACGTTGTAGTAGGCGGGCGTCAGCGTGGTGCTGGTGCCGCCGACGTGAAGGACTTTGAGTTTGCTGTCCATCACGCGACCGGTCAACGGCGGACGCGTGTCAGCCTCCACGGACGTATCCAGCCAATCGGGCTGCGACCAAAGGTCGTAGTAGGAATAGTTGCCGCGGAACGGCGTGCGCGGCGCGCCGCGCTGACGCGAACCGTAGCGAATGGCCGTCGCGGGAACATCCGCGGCGTATTGCGGCTTCGCAACCGTAACGCGCTTCTGTTTCGAGGGATCGATGAGATGCGTCGTCTTCGTAATGTCTTTTTGATAGACGTTGGCCGAATCTTTATAGACGTAGTGCGGCTCGCCGTTGTAGATCGTCAGATCGATCGGCATCCAGTCGATCGTTAGATACGGATTGAGATACTGATCCCAACCGCGCGTCGGATCGGCCAGACGTTGCAAGAACACGGTCTTGTAGTTGAGAAGGGTGCGATCCTCCTCTTCCGTCGCGCTGTGGGGAATATTTTCATTGTGCGAACCGCTGTCCCCTTGCGTCATTTCATCCAATGGCGTGTCGTAAACGGTCGTATACGCGTCCATGGTCTCCAGCGTCGTCAGCCATTCGTCCTTCGTTGCTTTCGTGGGGGCAGGATAATACGTTGATCCCGCACCGGAGACCGTCGGTTCGGAGATATTGAGGCCGACGCGGCGCGTACCGGTCGACCCTACGGTAGCCATACACGGCACCGACACCGGCGGACGAATCTGCAGGTAGCCCGGGATGTCGAGAATGTTCAACGACCCGAGAGCGGTGGTCGGACGGACCAAATTCCCCAGCGTACTGGCGCCGAGATAGCGGATCGGGTACTCGTCGACCCCATTCACGCTGGTGTGCAGGAAGTAACGGCCGGGGACCGACGGGTCCCCCATGTCGATAATGCTTTGCGGATAGCTGTAGTTGGTCAGCGTCGTGCTCGTGGAGCCGGACGTAAAGACCATCTTCGGATACGTTTTGCCGATGCAAGTGATGTTGCGCGGGCCGGCGACGACGTCGCGACCCGGTCCGACGACGACGTAGTCGCCGGGCAACACTTGCGCGTAGCTGGTGTTGGTCGTCGTGTTGTAGTACACATCGATCGTGCCCACCTGATTCGCCAACGTCTTACTCGAGGTCAATCCGGCCTTGGCATTGAACGACGCGGTCGGGTTTTGCACGAACGTCACGACGCGTTCGATCGGAACGTACTGCTCCGATCCCGCAGTGATGTTGGTGCAAACCGAACTAGGCAACAGCGACATGCCCGGGTCGCGCAGGTCGAGCGAACACGTTGCCGGATACTCTCGGAGCCGGTCGGCGATGCTCAGATTCATGTTCGTGGCGAGCGACTGGGGCACTTCCCCCACGTAATGCGATTGCGTAATTGCCAGGCGCCAAACCGGATAGATCTGCGTTCCGGCGGTGGTTGTCGTCGCCGACACGGTCCGCGTAAGGTCGAGCGTGAGGTCGCCGGTCGAGGGATTCAGAGTATAGAGTTCGCGCGGCAAGGCGGGATTGTTGGGGTTGCCCGTCGCGTAAAGTTCGAAGAGCGCCGTCCCCTGCGGAATACGATAGGAATCCCAACTTGGATCGTTGGGTGGTGCAGGGGTGCCGGTAGGCGCAGGAATCTCCGTCAAATAGTTGGTCGTGGCGAATGTCAAGCCGTTGGTGTTTCCGTCCACAGATTTGAGATTTTGCGTCCTGCGATCATGAAACGCCGCGGTCTCCGTCAGCAACAGGTCGGGATACTCACAACCCCAGACGACGCCGCGCCAGGGCTGAAGGGTGTCGTTGAAGCCGTCGGCCATCGTCGTCGGGATCAAATAGCCGTCGACGTCCCAGGTGCCGTTGCAGGTAGGTAGGTGCGCCGCCATCGAGCCTTCCGCCGCGGCCGCGGAGGGAACGTTGACGGTGTCGTTGTCGTTGTCGAAGAACGGATCGGCGTCGAACTCAAACGGCGTCATGATGGAGTCGCGATCACGGAAATCGACGACGTTGATTGCCCATTGGGCAATGCGCCGCGCCGTAAGCCAGCGGCGTAGTTTTTCTTGGGCATACGAAATCCCGGTTACGGGATTATTCCCGGTGGCGGGAATATACGGATACAGCGCGGTCGCGGCACCCGTGTACGCTAAGTTGGCTTCCAGACCGACGTTGAAAATTCCGGTGGCGGTCGACGTTGAGGAAACTGACAGCGGCATCAACTCGACATAATTCTGATCGATCAACAGCATCATCAAGCAGTACAATTCTTTGGCAAATTGCTGCCTTGGTTCTTCATCGAGATTGGGAAAATAGTTGCCGTCGCGATTGCCGTCGAAGTTAAGCGCACCGAAAATACTGCCGTTACCGGTTCCGCCGGACGTCCATTCGTAAGGTTCATCGACGACGCCGTTGTTGTTGTCGTCGAAGCCGTTGCCGAAGGGCACATTCAGGTCCATCCGCAAGCCTTGACCCAGGTCGGCCGAAAGCAAGCGCGTGTGCCAACGCTTACGGGCCACGTTCGTGAGCCTGTAGTTTCCCGGGAACTGCGCCTTCTCGTCGGCGGTCGCATTGGTGGGAAGCTGGTTATACTCAACGGGCGCTGTTTGCCACCGATAGCTGCGCATCGCGATGGTCGCCAAGCGGGCCGACTTCAGCGCCAGCGCCGTAGATGGGGCCTGGCCCGAAGCCAAATAAAACCGCGCGCGGAGCAAATCGCTGATCGAAGGATTATTGATCGGGAGATTCAGCGCCCGCATCGCGGCGGCAAGTTCCGGAGTCGGGGCGACGTGCGGGCACGGCACGTCCCAACTTTCCGTGGTGAGCGAACGGCGCAAGTCATAGTTGTCGATGTCGCCACCTTCACCGTCGCCGCGCAGTAGGTTGCGCAGACGGCTCGGCAACGTATCACTTCCCGCATCGCGCGCTCGAAGCAGGCGCTCCATTTCCGCCGGGGCGAAGGGTGCGTCAATGTCCGTGGTGTAGGGAACTCCCGCCCCGTTTAGTGATGCCGACAGGCCGGCTCCGGGGTTGCTAATGCCGAAGAACGTTTGCGCGAAGTATCGTCGATGCAAATTAATTTCCGTCGGATCGTCGAACTCTTCGTTGGCGGTTCCCATTTTCACGAAGACCGGTTGGCCGCTTGCGTCGAGCGCGACCGAGCCGTCGCTGTCGGCATCGCCCGGGGTGCCGAAATCTCCGTGCAACGAACCCCAAGGACTGGGCGAATAAGAGAGCGTCGTCGGCGAGTTGGGGACGCGAGGACCAAACTCGGGAACCGTAACGCCGTAAGGCTGATCGGTGGGTAAAGCGGTCGGCACCTTATACGGCAGAATGAACGGCATAAAGGCATTGCGAAATGCGCCGCCGCGGACGAAGCGAGAATCGTTCGACGGGGCCACAAAGCGGGATGGAGCGGCAGGAATATCGTCGTCACCTCGCACGGGCGGCATGGCGGCCACGGCAGTTACCGCGGGAGTGCCGGCCGCCACTAGGTTCGGATACATCGTGATCAGATCCGTCACGCCGGCGCGCGGTCCGACCAGTCCGGGAAAAGAGCCGCCGGCGCCGCTCGGAGCCACCAAATAACTTTCGCCATAGCGCCCGACCGCCGGAGCGCTATTTCCCTTCTCGTGGGGAACGCCTTCGAGCAGAAAGCGATAGTAGTTTGACGAGGCGTAGGAAGTAACGCTGGTGGCATTGGAATTCGGAAGGGTCGACAGACCGTGCAAGCCGGTCTGGAGCACCTGCGCGAGATTGATGTCGGCCACGGACCAGCCTTGGCCTACGGCAGGCTCAAAGCCGCGTATCTGTCGCGCCCAGTCGACGGCTCCGGCGGAATTCGCGCTTCCGCGAATATCGAACATCAACGGTCGAGGACCACCCCGATTGCCGTTGAACGCCGGAAACGTCGGACTGTTCGGAACCGTGACGATGTAGTTCGTCGCCTTCAGAGCATTGTTTCCAAAGAACGGGCCGTCGTTGTAGTAGGGCAACGCCCACACGCCTTGAAACGGAATGTCGCGAAATGTCATACCGTCGCGCTTCGCGTCGGGATCGCCGGCCGTATGCACCTTGATAACGTCGACCGTGTTCCACGCGACGTCCGGTTCATACTGATACATGGCCACCGCATAGTTCCCCATGCGCAAGCGTTCGTGCGACTGGTACGGATTCGGCTTCGTTTGCGGCGTATACGGGCCGTACGCGGCCGCCGTCCGATCGTAGTGCTTCGCCGAACCGTGGGCGTTGACGTTGATGCGGCCGTCGAGATCGCGCACGAGAACGGCAAACATCGGCTTCACGATTTTGCCGTCGGGCGCGGTGGTAACTGGCGCTCCCAAATCAACCCAGATGCTGTCGGGCAAATTGTCGTTGTCGTTGTCGACGTCCCAAGGGCCGTCCATGGCGTCGAAGCCGGTGTTGTAGTAGGCCCGATCACCGATGTCGTACATCTGATTCTGTTTCGGATTCGGCAAGTCGGTGTATTGCTCCGCCGGGCCGGCGGCGCCGCCGACGACCGTAACCGGATCCCACTGACCGTTGTTGTTCGTATCGAGGAACGGCTCGCCCGGCGTCCAACCGTCGCTGTTTTGCGGTTGCGTCGCATTGAGTTCTTGCGTCCAGTCGTAATGATCGGAAGGGTCGGGACGCATGATGTAGCGTCGGCGAATATACGGCGGAACGTCGTGCCAGCGCGCGTAAGTTATCGAACTCGGTTTTGCGACCGACAACTCCGGCTTGTTCGTAAAATACTTCACTAAGTCCGGGCGATGCAGCGAGGGCATGATCGTCCGATAGCGACCGGGATCCCAGCCGTTCGTGGACGGCACCCACACGCTATAAGACAACAACATGTTCTGTTCGTCGGGAGCGTCGTAGTCTTCGTCGGCATCGATAATCGACGTGTATCGATTCAAATAGTCGCGATATCCGCCGTCGACCGGGTTCGGCAGCAACGCCATCGGATATCCGCCGCTGCGAATCATGTCGAAGGTGTAGGGAGCGCCGTCGTTCGCTGGAGTGCGAATAAACGGCTCGCTATAGGGCATGTCGAGCGCGCGCAGCAGCGGATTCGGGACGTTAGGCGCCGTACTACCACTGGGTACGTACGCCGGCTTGCGCGTCAGCAAGCTTGCGGTCGAGGCAATGTAGGGGTTGTAACCGAAGCCGGCGCCGTTGAAGGCTCGGCCGTTGATGACGAAACGATCTTTGTGCGACGGCTGAGCTCCGTTCGCAAACGGCTGGATGTACAAGATCGTGCGAAACGCGAGGTTCGCCGTCTGGGAGAATGTCACGGGAACAAGTTTCGAGCGAACGATATACGCGCTTTGGCCCGCCGCATCCCCGTTGACGAACGTAATCACTCGCCCGGCATAATAGTTCTCCACATTGTCGATCAGCGGCAAGGCACTACTGCCGTCCGACATTTGTTTGTTCTGCCAAACGGTGGGCCAATACGTCGGATCTTCGCCGACCATCGCGGGGTGAGCGTACGTGGCGCCCAAGAAGCAATCGTCGCCGTTGAGCGGATCGCTCGCACGATCCGGTACTTCCGCGGCGTCGTCCGTGACGCCGTTGTTGTTGTCGTCGGCCAAGGCGACGCCCGGCTCACGATCCCAACCGAAGCTGACGGCGCCGATTTCGATCAGCATAGGCGGCGCGGCCTGACCCGGCATTCCCTTATAATTCTTAATATTCCTGTCCGCGCGCACGGACAAAGCCGGCGAACCGCCGGCGGGTTGTGAGTACAGAGACGCCGGGACCGTGCCGCCGATTTGCTGCGTGTCGATAAAACAGCAACCGGTTACGGCGTCGCCGTTCCCGTACATATCTTCCAACAAGCTATGCGGACCGATCACCGAATGCGGGTGATTCGAACCGCGGGCCACCTGCATGAGCGCCTGATGAAGGAGCGTGTCGAAAGGATCTCCCATCCGTTCCGCGCTTGCCGCGGCCGTGGCGCCGCGCCGGAATTGCCCGGAGGCAACCACGAACGTCACCGCGATCAGGGTGAACAACGCCAACAGCCCGAGCATGATCAGGAGGATGACGCCTCGAGGACCGGGTGTCGGCCGGACGGCGATAACTGCTTTGGCGGAAGTATTCATAGCTCGGAATTCCATTCGATCAGGTTTCGTCACGGCGACGACGCGCGAGGCGTCGTCATCGACGCCGATCTTCTCAGAACTTACTAATAACGGATGGACCACAACGAAGGACGATCGACGTAAATCGATTTCTCATATACGCCGCAGGCCCCGGAAATGAGGATGCCGAAGCCCGTCATGGGCTGCGCCGCCACGGTCTCACCGGTGAGCGTCATGCTCAAGTCGGAATAGGTGGTGTTATCTTCGTCTTGAAACGTGAAGCCGAGGCCGGAGAATTCGCGGCCGATGAGCGTCACTTCGCGATACCAATTGTTACTGCCCATCGAGGTCGGACGATCGGACACGCCGGTAATGCGATACCACTCGATAATGCAGCGATTCGCGCGAAGGACCGGCTCGAAATAGCGCCCGCAGACGGCGATCCACTGATTCGCCTTGACGCCGAGCGCGGTGGCCGCCGCTCCTTCGGTCGTGAGACCGCCGCAACGCAAGCGAGCCGTGTTGCGATCAATGAAGTCGACGTACACCATCCGTTCGCCGACGCCGCGCGGATCGGTAAGCGTTTGCCCGCTGACGTCGCGTAGATCGCGCTGGTGGCACACGACGACCCAGGCTCGGTACTGCTTGGTCGTCGCCGAAGAACCGACGGGGCCCGCTGCGGCCGGAGCGTTTTCAACCGCTTGATTGTAGCTCTCGGCCATACTCGGCTCGGCCATCACAAACCAACTCATATCGCCGCGAAACTTGCGAAACGCGATGCCGTCGGTGCGCACTTCGTTTGTGTAGCCGTCGTTGTTCAAGATGTTGACGTTGGAGCTCGTCGTCGTGGTTTGCGTGAACACTTGCACGGGGCGGCGCGATTTGTCGCGCGGTACTTGGATGATCAGATCGTCGTTCGACTTAAAGAAACGCGACGCCATGTCGTTGCGCATGATGAATTGTTGCGGCGACGCCGTAAACGTATCGATGGGATAGGTACGCAAGGAAACGCGTGCGAAGCGCGGCACATCCGAGCGCTGCTCGGGCATACCTGCCGCGGCGCCGGCCAAATTCACGCTGTAGGGAAACGAGCTGCAAATCTGGCGATGCGTAAGTTCCTGGGGAGCCATCCCCGACGTACCGGTGTAATAGCCGCCTCCGAAATGGCGAGGGGCCAGCATCAAGGGATCGATGATGATCGGTCCGAACGGCGGAACGATCGTGCCGTTCGTGGTCGTAACAAAGCGCGATTTCGGCAATCCGCTCGGCGTGAGCGAATAGGGATCGGTCGTGGGCGACGAAATAAACGAAGGTCGAATCGACTGGAGGCCGCTCAGCGGGTCGACCCACATCTCGGGCTGCAAGTATCCGTGCACCATCAGATCGCGAAACGCCCAACGCCCGATCGTCGAGGCGTTGTCCATCTTGTTGGCTTCGGCAAGTTCCATCCGGCCCAAGGGAATGAGCGCGGCGACCCCCAAGAGCCCGACGGACATGACGCCCATCGAAACCAGGACTTCCAACAGAGTTACGGCGCGACGTAGTCCGCGCTGAATCTTCGTGGTCAACTTAGCGACCTCCGTAGGTTCGACCCAAGCGGGCCTTGACCCGCGTCAAATGCACATTGTGAGGATTGCCGGCCTGCGCGGCGAAGCCGGCGGACGGATCGACGTTGTCGATCAGCGACGTCGTCATCATGCCCGACTGTGTTTCGACATTGACCCACAGGTTGTCGAGATCGAGCCAGTTTTTCTTCTTTTGAATCTCAAGATTCACGGCGGCGGTTTGCGACATGTAGTACTGCTCGTGCGGGATGATGCGCTCGAGGCGCCCGACCAGGAAATGGATCATGCCGTAGGGTTCAAACCCTTGCCACGACCATTGCGAATTCGCCGTAATGCCGTCTTTGATTCGGCAATAGACGCGCTCACAATGCCCCCCCGCCGAGAACACGAGAATGATTGGCGTCTCGTCTTGCGGATAGATCGGGTCGCCCCAGTAGGGCGACTTGATGTTCGTCGTATCCCCCGGATCACGTCGCGGATGAAACGGGCAGCCCGGAGAGCCGAATCCGACCGTGGCGCTATTGAAGTTCGTGGTCGCCGCGTAGACGGTCGTACTGGCCGTGCCGTCGCTCATGGACGAAAAATTGAGATCGATCACGACGCCGTCGGGCATTTTGAAGGAGCCGGCTTGCATCTTGATCGGTTGCCGTTGGATTTTGTAACGCAGGCCGGTCACGTTCGGATTCATCGGCATCCAGGTGGTGATGCGAACCGTGTCGCCGCTGACGTAATGGGACCGATCAAACCAGTTGATGATGTAGGCGCCGTCCCAATGTCGATTCCTGTTGCCGGGGAGATAGGTGCCGTCGGGACCGACGTTCCAGTCGCAATTGCGCCCGCGATAGAGGTACCACCAGAGATTCTTCGAGCTGGCGCTGGTCGCACCGGGAATCGTCATCTTCACGACCTTCAACGGGATCTGACGATCGTCCCCCTCAAACTGAATCAGATCCCCTTCCCGAACGACTTGCTGATCGGCCGGATCGGGGCTGGCCCAACAATCGACGTTCATCGTCGTACGGCTGCGCGGAATGATGATGTTCCAGTAATCGCGGCAGGAGGTTTCCGTTCGCGGAACGTTAAAAAACTGGCCGGACATCGTTCCCGTCGCGCCGTCGGCAGGATTGCCGTTGACGATGAACGACTCGATGGACGAATCAAGAAAATCGCCGGCGTAGGCGGGCGGAATTTCCGCGAAATGCACGTTGACGCAAGCCTCGCGCAGGCCGGGCATTCTTTCGAGCCAAACACCGCACGGCCGGCCCGACTCAATGGCGCGATTGCGCGCCGCATTGAGAAACGTATTGAACATGCGAGCGCCTTCGCGCACCTGTCGCCCCTTCATGGCCGGTGCGACGACGGGAATCGTCACGGCCGTGACGGACAACATGATGAGAATCACGACCAGCAACTCCAGCAGCGTAAATCCGCCGCGCCGAATCACCGTTCGTAACAGTCGATTATCGCTCATGTTCGTGCTCGCAGTCGTCACTTGTCGTCGATGCATTGTGGGCCCCCGCCGATTCGCGCTCGCACTACTTGGTGGCAATTTGTTGGTTGTGAATATTATCGAAGATCCGACCGTCGTTGAGCGAAACGCCTCGGTAGCGCATGCCTTCGGTACCTGAGACTTGGTAAAGGTTGTACGGATCGCTTTGACAAACGGGGCCGAGCGATTCGGTTGGGCTCTGCTTCATCGTGTAGCCGAAATTGGAGTAGCAATGATCGATGCCCGATTGCGCGTCGGGGCCGTTGGAATAAATCAGCGGCATTAGAATGAAACCGTGCTCCGGCGCAGGATCGCCGGGCCGCCAACGGGAAGAACGCAACCATCCCTGACCGGGAATCGTATCGGCGATGGGGCCGATGCGCATCGGATTGAACGGATCGTCTTGATCGATGATGACGAGCTTGTCGTAAATCTTCGCCGGGCTGACGCTCGTGTCCGTCGCGCGGTCGATCTGAATTTTCCAGCGGCTCATGATCATGCCGTTCTCCGGATCACGCGGTTGCGTGCCGTGGAACACCGAGGCCTTCGGGTCGCTCGGCGAATAACGGTAGAGCGGCTGCGCCGGAGAGACGAAGCCGGGCGCCCAGCGGAGAAAGTTGATCGGGCGCCCCCAAGAGTCGACGAACTCCGGCATGCCGTCCCGATCGGTATCGCCGAAATCGGCCGACGTAAAATGCTCGGTCGAGGTCGACGTGTTTTCCACGCCGACGGTCATGACCAAATACAAACATTCCGCCGACTGATTGTCGACGGCGATGCGGCCCATGAAGTCCGCCATCTTCTCGTCTTTTGTCAAACTATTGGCCATTTTCGCGGAGAGCATCCGCCGCTGGTAAGCGCTCCAGAGAAACGGACGAATCGGATTGCCGTTTTGCGGCGAGCGTAACACTTCCGGTGTGAACGTCAGATCTTCATAACGATCGGGCATTTCCATCCGGACCAATTCGCGAATCGCCACCATCCGTCGTCGCGCCACGTCTTGGCGAAAGCGCGATTGCTGCTCATTGCCGGCATTTGCAAAATTTCCGCCGACGCGCGCATCCACGTTGATCGGCAGACGGACCGCGCGATAGTTGTCCCAGCGCGCCATAATCATGTTATGGAGCTTCTGCACGAGCGACGACGTGCGCGCGGCCTTGGCTGTTTGCTCCGCCTGATCGAGCGCGCCGAGAAACAGCGACGACAAGATGGCGATGATCGTGATGACCACGATCAACTCCACCAACGTGAAGCCGCGACGGCCGAGCCTTACGGCGGATGCACGCGTGCGAGAGGTGAGAAAATTGCCGCTCATTTTACCTACCGGCTTCCTGACGAGCGCCGTCGAGCGTGTTGCTGCTTAGATTCGAAAGATTGTCCGACTCCTCGACCGAGAGCGATCCCAGCTTCGAATAGCCGTCGGACTTCTTGTAAACCTGGCCGCCGGGATAAATGACGACTCGCATTTCCTGCGACAAGTCGTCGACCGGCGCGGAATACATGCCGTCGAGTCCGCCGCATTGGATTTGAAACGATTCCGGATTCGCCCAAAGCATCGGGCTCGAATTCGTCGGATCCATGTACGACGCGAAAGGCACGGACAAGCCCCAGATGCCGGCGTTCTCCAAGGAGTTGAGGTCGCCGAGTCGCGGATAGCCGTAGATTTGCATTTCGAGCGCGGTGCCGGTGGCCGTGGATGCCGTGCTGTAAGAATCAGCGTCGAAATAAACGAACGGCGCCACGACCGCGCTGCCGACCTGAGGCATCGGGAGGTATTCGAACCAGCCGTCACCGTCCTGATCGGTCAAGCGCGTTTCGTCGAACTGAAAGAACGGGTCCGTGCGGTAACGCAGCGGGTCGAGACCTTCGGTCCCGGCAGCGTCGCGGCGAAACGGCGAGTCCTGATCGCGATGGAAGCCGAAGATGCGGCGGTTGGCGATCGAAGCGGAGCTGCCCGAATTAAAGGGGGTGGGAAAACCGCCCATCCAAAAGACGAGCGCTTCCGCTTGATCGAGCGTATTGAGATCGAGCGGTTTGACGACGCCCGCCATGTCTTTGTAATTGTAAACCTGCGCCGTTACGCCGGTGCCCGTCATCAGATTGCTTCGCAAGTTGTTGAAGTTGCTTTCCGCGGTACCGTAGTTGGCGTTGGTGAACGCCACCTGCACGTGCCGCATGAAGTGAACTTTGCGATTGGTGAGGTTGATTTCCGCCATGCACGGCGGGTACTGCAGATGCTTTTCCTTGTACGACTGGATCGCCGTCTGCAACTGCCCGATTTCGACGATGATCTTCGTCATCCGGGCGCGCTCTAAGGCCTTCCACACGGCGACGCTCACCAATGCCATGAGCATGCCGATGATGGCGATCACCACGAGCATTTCCACGAGAGTAAAGCCCAGACGAGCCGCGGCTCCACGCGATGCGACGCTACGGCGGTTTGCGATTGCTCCGACCAACATACGGATTCTCCCGACTACGCCGGCTTCGCGCTCAATCGCTTCCCGCGATCGATCCTGAGGCGCGAACGACAAGTTAATTTCCCTAGTTTCGAACTCTTATACTGCCTACTTCGCGACGCGTTTCGACGACGCTCGGGCTAGCTCAACTTCTGAATCAGCGCGACCAGCGGCAAGAACAACGCGATGACGATAAACCCGACGATCACGCCGAGCACGACGATCAAAATCGGTTCGAGCAAACTGACCAAACTTTCCGTGAGCACGTCGACTTCTTCGTCGTAATTGTCGGCGACTTTGTAAAGCATCTTGTCCAACTCACCGGTCTCTTCGCCGACGTCGACCATGTTGACGACCAGGTCGTCGATGATGCGTTGCGTGGCGCGCGTGAGATAAATCACCAAACCGATGACCGGAATGAAGAACGTCCAAAAGAACATGGCGACGAAATTGAATTTTGTCCGCGAGTATTCGCGCATCGGCTTGGCGATCGACTCGCCTTCGCGAATCGAATCGTAGATGCGCCCGTAAAGCTGCTCGAACACCGCATTGCCGCTGGTTTCGCGCGTGATGTTGAGCGCTTCCAGAATCGGCACGCCGCTCGCCACCAAAGTGCCGAGCGTGCGCGTGGTGCGGGCCACGATGTTCTTCTCCACGATCTGCCCGAACACCGGCAGCTTGAGCGTAAAGAGATGCCAGCCGAATCGCCCCGCCTTGAACTTGCAGATCAGCTTCACCATCAGCACGATGGAGATCGGGATGATCGGGATCAAGAACCAGTAGCTCGCCGTCCAATTGGAAATGTTGATGAGCATTTGCGTCATGCCCGGCAACTCGGCATCAAAGTCTTTGAAGATCTTTTCGAACGCCGGCACGATCTTGATCATGATGAACGCCAAGATGCCGACGGCCACCATCACGACGACGACGGGATAAACCATCGCGCCTTTTACCTTGCGCTTCAACGACTGCGACTTTTCTTGAAACTCGGCCAAACGGCGGAGAATCACTTCCAAAGCACCGCCCGCTTCGCCGGCCTTGATCATGTTGACGTAGAGACGGTCGAAGACTTTCGGGCACTTCGACATTGCGTCGGAAAGCGTCGAGCCCGATTCGATGTCTTCACACACGTCCATCAGCGTGTTCTTGAGACGCCCCGGCTTGGACTGCTGCTCCAAGATCTTGAGACTGCGCAAGATCGGCAGGCCGGCGTCTTGAAGAATGGAGAGCTGACGCGTAAACATCGTCAGTTCCTTCGACTTCACGCCGCCGATCACGAAGGCGCGGCCCTTGCCGTCGCCTCCTTTCTTCTCCGCCGAGCGCTTCGCTTTCTTGGCGGAGATCTTCGTAACGTAGTAGCCCATGCCGCGTATCGTGGCCTGGGCTTCTTCTTCGTTCGCCGCCTCGATTACGTCCTTGATCTCTTTGCCGGCCGGATCCATCGCCTCGAACTGGAACGTAGGCATCGTCGCATCCTTCTCAAAGTTCGCCGCGCGTTACTCGGTCGCGGCCTAGGCTAGCGTGTATCTGTTTGCGTAATCGTGTTCGTTCGTTAGGCTTCCAGCACCGTCTCACGGACCACTTCGTCGATCGTCGTCACGCCTTGAAAGGCGTACTCCAATCCGGCGTCGCGCAGCGTCACCATCCCGTAGCTGCGGGCCTTCTCGCGCAACTCTTCCGTGGAAGCGTTGCGAATCACCATCTCGCGCAAGTCGTCGTTGAACACCATGAGTTCGTAGAGTCCCACGCGCCCCTTGTAGCCCGTGCCGTTGCAGGTGTCGCAGCCGACGCCCCGGTAGAACTTCTTGCCGAGAATGTCGTCGGGCGTGAGCTGAAGCTCGGCCAGCAAGTCCATGCTCGGCTTCACTTCCTGGATGCATTTCGAGCAAATGCGCCGCACGAGCCGCTGGGCCAAAATCGCTTCGACGGTCGCCGTAATCAGAAACGGCGGCACGCCCATATCGCGCAAACGCGTGACCGAGCTCGGGGCGTCGTTCGTGTGGAGCGTGCTAAACACCATGTGCCCCGTGAGCGAGGCCTGCACGGCGATTTCCGCGGTCTCCGGATCACGAATCTCGCCGACCAGGATCACATCGGGGTCTTGTCGCAAAATGGCGCGTAGGCAGTTGGCAAACGTGTTGCCGATCGAGGCGTCGATCGGCACCTGCGTAATGCCGTCGATGTCGTACTCGATCGGGTCTTCGGTCGTGATGAGCTTGTCCGCGATGTCGTTCAGCTCGCTCAACGCCGAATAGAGCGTCGTCGTCTTGCCCGAGCCGGTCGGCCCGGTCACGAGCACGATACCGTTGGGCCGCGCGATCACTTCGCGGAAGTCGCGGAGCGTTTCCGGCGTCATGCCGACCGCTTCCAGGTCGAGCTTCACCACGGAACGATCGAGCACCCGCATGACGACGCTTTCGCCGAACATGGTCGGCAGCACCGACACGCGCAAGTCGACCGGATGGCCGCCGATCGTCAGTTCGATGCGCCCGTCTTGCGGCAACCGGCGCTCGGCGATGTCGAGGTTCGCCATGACCTTGATGCGGGTCGTGATGGCAAACGCCAAATGCTTCGGCGGCGGCACCATTTCAAAGAGCACGCCGTCGGCCTTGATGCGCACTTTGAATTCGTCTTCAAACGGTTCGAAGTGCATGTCGCTCGCGCGATCTTTGATCGCCAGGAGCATGATCATATTCAGCAGCTTGCGCACCGGAGCACTATCGGCCAACTCTTCGGATTTCGTCAGGTCGTAAGCGCCCGAGCGGGCTCCTTCCAACGCTTCCTTGAGTTCGGCGTCGTTCTCCAAATCGCCGATGATGTCTTCGACGCTCTCGGCGGTCGAGTAATAGCGATTGAGCGCCGCAACGATATCGCGCTCCGACGCCACGACGCCGCGCGTTTCATAACCCAAGAAGTTGCGCAATTCGTCGAGGATCTGCAGCTTCTGCGGATCGCACATGGCGACCGTGAGCACGCCGTCGCGAAAGCTCAGCGGGACAATGCGATACAGCTGCGCCATCGGCTCGGTGACGTACGCCAAGACGTCGGGAGGAATCGTAATTTCGCCCAACGACACCGCCTGCATGCCCATCTGTTCGGCGAGCGCTTCGATGAGCTGCTCGTCGTTGATCAGGTTCATGCTTTCGGCGATACGGCCGAGAAGTTCCCCCGGACGCTTCTTCTGCTCTTCGAGAAGCGTTTCGAGCTGTTCGCGGGAGATGAACTTCCGCTCAACGAGGATTTGGCCGATGCGTTTGAATGCCATAAACGACGCTCTTAAGAAGACTTGCCGGAAGGGGAAGGGGGCTCGGGATTACGCTTCGTCGTCAAACACGCCGCGTTCCGCTTTCGCGATGCGAGCGCTGAGATCGTCGGGATACACCGAGCGTTCCAACACTTCTTCCTTGGCACAATCTCCTTTCTTCCAAAGGTTGTAGAGCGAGTCGTCCATCAAGCGCATCCCCTTCTTCGATCCGGTTTGGATCACGGAGTTGATGCGGAAGGTTTTGTTTTCGCGGATCAGGTTGGCGCACGCCGAATCGACCACGAGCATTTCGTAGGCGCCGCGGCGGCCGCCGCCGATCTTCGGTACGAGCGTCTGCGAAAGAATGCCGATGATCGCGGTGGAGAGCTGCGTGCGAATCTGCTCCTGCTGGTTCGTGGGGAACACGTCGATGATGCGGTTCACCGTTCCCTGAGCACCGGTCGTGTGCAACGTGCCGAACACCACGTGCCCCGTTTCGGCCGCGGTGATCGCCGCTTCAATGGTTTCCAAGTCGCGCATTTCGCCGACCAGGATCACGTCGGGGTCTTGTCGCAAGGCGCGGCGAATCGCCTCGGAGAACGACGGGACGTCGACGCCGATTTCGCGCTGATTGACCGTCGACTTCTTATGTTCGTGCTGAAACTCGATCGGATCTTCGATCGTGATGATGTGCCGATCGGTGTTTTCGTTGAGCCAGTTGATCATGCTGGCGAGGCTGGTCGTCTTGCCGGACCCGGTCGGCCCCGTGACGAGGAACAGTCCGCGCGGGCGATTGATCAATTCTCGACAAACCGGCGGCAGGCCCAGGTCTTCCATCGACATGAACTTGTTCGGAATCTGCCGGAGCACCATGCCGATGAAGCCGCGCTGCTTGAAAATCGACACGCGGAACCGGGCTTGCGTACCGAACGAGAACCCGAAGTCGCTCCCGCCCGCTTCCTGAAGCTCGGTCTGGCAACGTTCGGGCGTAATGCTCTTCATCAGGGCGGCGGTATCGTCGGCCGTCAGCGACTTGGTTTCCAGACGCCGCATGCGCCCGTGCAGACGAATCACCGGCGGCTGACCGACCGAAATATGCAAGTCGCTCGCGCCTTGGTTGACGACCGTCTGCAGCAGCTTGTCGATGAGAACCGTGCCCATACCGTTGCGATCCTTTACGTCCCGAAGTTGTGAAATGAAGTAACAAGAATCTCGAATGAGATTCCCGGGGACGTGCGCGTCGAATGACTCGCGTGGGAAAAGGACCGGAGTAGCCTGCTCCGACCAGCACGCATCGAGATTATTCGTACGCCCCCGGTGAAACTCAAAAAACTGTTAGGAATTGGCTTTGCAATGAAGGTGAAATCGTTTTCCGTTTTTCATCCGCCGCCGCCGCCACCGGCGAAAAGTGCGGCAAAGTCGCCGCAGAGCAGGCCCGCCCAGTCGCCGCATTTTACCAGGCTTTCAACAGGGCAAGCACCGGATTTACTCTTCCGCACGCTTGGCGATCCGGAAGACTTCCTCCAGGGTCGTCTGCCCCCGGAGCGCCTTCACGAGACCGTCGTCGAAGAGCGTCGTCATCCCTTGGGCGACGGCCGTTTTTCGCAACGCCTGTGACGAAGTCCCTTGAAACGCGAGTTCTCGCACCCGAGCCGTCATCATCATCAGCTCGTAGATACCCACCCGTCCGCGGTATCCCATGCGATTACAGGCAGTGCATCCTTTCCCCCTCATGAAGGTAGCCTTCGACACCTGTTCGGGGGTTAATCCGGCTTGCTCAAGTACGGTGTCGGGCGGGGTGTAGGGCTGCTTACACTTCTCACAAACCTTGCGCACCAGGCGCTGCGCAAGGATGGCAATCACGCTGCTTGCGACCAGGTAGGCGGGCACCCCCATATCGACCATACGTGTAATGGCACTGGGCGCATCGTTCGTATGTAGCGTACTAAAAACCAAGTGTCCCGTTAGAGATGCTTGAATTCCCATCTCCGCCGTTTCGCTATCACGCATTTCGCCCACGAGAATCACATTGGGCGCCTGACGCAACATTGCCCGGATGATGCGCTGAAAATCGAGACCGATACTGTGCTTCACTTCGACCTGATTGATGCCCGGCAGATAGTACTCCACAGGGTCTTCGGCCGTGATGATCTTGCGGTCGGGCCGGTTCAGATCGTTCAACGCGGCGTAGAGCGTGGTCGTCTTTCCGGAACCGGTCGGCCCCGTCACGAGGATGATGCCGTTGGGGCGGCGGATAAGTGCATTCATTTGGCGGAAGAGCTCGTCCGACATGCCGAGCTGCTTCAGGCCGACCTTGATGTTGTCTTTGTCGAGCAACCGCATGACCACGGTTTGGCCATGGTTCGACGGCATCACGCTCACACGAAGATCGAGCTCTTTACTGCCGACCGTCACCTTGATGCGTCCGTCCTGGCAACGCCGGCGCTCTGCGATGTCGATCTTGGCCAAGATCTTCATACGGGAGAGCACCGCCCCCAGCAGTCGCTTGGGGATACTATCGCGTTCGCTCAAAACTCCATCGATCCGGTAGCGTATCCGGACCCGATCTTCAAACGGCTCGACATGGATATCCGAGGCCCGACTCGTAACCGCTTCACTGATGATCATCTGCACGAGGCGAATGACCGGGGCGCTGGTTTCGTCGACCGCCTCGTCCGAGTCGGATATCCCCCCCATTTCGCTGAAGTCGATCGCCGAGTCGGAAACCTCCTGCATCATGCGGGCCGTTTCGTCCTCGCGCGCGTAGAGCTTGTTCACCGCCGTGAGAATGGCTTCCTTGGGCGCGATCGCCACACGGATCTTCCGATTGACGATGAATTGCAGCTTATCGATCGCTTCCAAGTCGTCCGGATCAGCCATCACGACCTTGAGTACGCCGTCGTCATCGCTAATTGCCAGCACCGCATGCTCGCGGGCAATCGATTCCGGGACGATCGTGACGATGGCCTGAGGGATGTCGATTCCGTCGAGCTTCACGTATTCCATGCCGCCGGCCTTGGCCATCGCCTTGGCGACCAGTTCCGGCGTGCAATATCCGAGCTTAACAAGCGCCTCGCCCGTAGAGATATTCGATGCGCGCGATAGCTTTTTTGCCTCGGCGACCTTCGGCGCATCCAACAGCTTATTGCGTACGAGAATCTCGAGAAAATCAGCCATGAATGGGATTCTTGTTGAAAGACGGCGAAAGATGGGCGATTTGCACGCGCGGCCGAGAAATGAAGGAACCGTGGCCGACGCAACGATTCAGCGTAATGGGGCCGAAACCCACTGTCAACGAACGGGTTGCGCTCGGTCCGCCCCCCGCCAAATCGACGGCGTGCCCTCCCGCGCCGGCCGCCGCCGATCCGCCTTGTCGCCGCGGGCGGTGCTCGTCATAATCCCGCCCCCTCACAAGGCTTCGGTTCGTCGCCGTGGCCGTGCCGCAGAACCTCGCGCTTCCGAGGCGCCAGCACCGCGCATTCATGGCTCATCTTGTGCGAACCGCCGTGCTGGTTGGCGTCATTGCGGCGACTTGCGCCTCAAGCGTCGTCGCACTCGCCGCGCCGCCGAAGCCTCGGCCGATCGCGCGCCGCGAAGCCGTCGCACCGCAGTACGAAGCGGAAGCAGAGCCGACGTACTACGCAGCCGAACCGGAGTTCGATCCCCGTTCCGTCGATCTCGCTCCGCGACCGCCCCAACTTCCCACCGTGCCGCGCGCGCAACTCGGCGAAGAGATTCTGCAAGACGATCTTCCGCCGCATGAGTCGGTTGTCGAAGAAGCGCCGCCGATTTATGCCGACGATCCGCGCGCTCCCGGCGCATCGACGGGCGATGATTACGTTGATGAACCATCGTCTACATGGCAAGGCCCGCCGCCGGGCGTGCAAAGACGACTTCAGCATCACCCGTTGAAGACCTATCTCGAAAACCGTCCGCGCCAAATGCCGCTCATGGCGGATAGCTGGCTCAATCGACCGTTCGGCATGAGCTACTTCGTCGGCGGCATGTTTTTGGACGATCCGATTCAAAACGTCGTCGGCGGCGACGTAGGCCTCACCTACGGCGGACGCCTGAGTTGGGATCTCGGCCCCCACTGGGGAATCGAAACGCGCTTGGCCGGCGCCGACGTCGGCGTGCGCGATCTCGTGACGGGCACCGACCTCCGCCACGCCAAAATCTTCTACTGGGACGTCAACTGGCTGTGGTACTGGACCGGCGACACGCGCTGGCGTCCCTACGCGCTCGTCGGCAGCGGTCTGAACGACATCAACTTCTACAGCACGGTTCAGCGCTATCACAACACGCTCGTCACGCTGCCGTTCGGCGTCGGCATGAAGTATCGCCACAGCACGCGTCTGGCGCTCCGCTTCGAGTTGCTCGACAACTACACGTTCAGCAGCGGTCAGGTGAGCGACATGCACAACATCACGCTCACGGCCGGTATGGAAATTCGCATCGGCGGCGGCCGCTCGCGCAGCTACTGGCCTTGGAACCCCGGCCGCAACTGGTGGTGACGCCGCGCTCGCGCGACGCGTTCTCCGCAAACGGACCCCGCCGTTCCTATTTTGCCCGCACGTGACGCCGGGATCGCTAATTCCACAGCGCTCGCACGGCACAAATCTTGCCGTACAATTTCTCCCGACCACGACCGCCGAACTCCGGCCCCGCGCGGCTCGCGACAACGCTAACCATCACCCAGGAGCAGCCCATGGCGACGCCGGCAAAAAACACGATCTGCCTCTGGTACGACAGCGGCGCCGAGGAAGCGGCGAAGTTCTACGCCCGCACGTTTCCTGATTCGTCCGTCGGCGCCGTGCATCTCGCGCCGGGGGACTTTCCGTCGGGGAAGAAAGGGGACGTGCTGACCGTGGAGTTTACCGTGTTGGGCATCCCCTGCATCGGCCTCAACGGCGGCCCTGCTTTCCACCACAGCGAAGCGTTTTCATTTCAAGTCGCCACCGCGGACCAAGCCGAGACCGATCGCTACTGGAACGCCATCGTCGGCGACGGCGGCGCAGAGAGCCAGTGCGGCTGGTGCAAAGACAAGTGGGGCATCAACTGGCAGATCACGCCCATTGCTCTGACGAAAGCGGTCACCCATCCCGACCCTGCCGTCGCCGAGCGAGCCTTCGCCGCGATGATGGAGATGAAGAAGATCGACGTCGCGACAATCGAAGCGGCCGTCCGCGGTTGAGTCGTTTTTTCCGGGCCATCCGCCACCGTTAACTATTTCGCCTATGCGCATCTTCACCTCTTCCGGACTGCTCATCGCTTCACTCGCCGTAGGTTTTCTCTACGCGTGGCACTCCTTGCCCGCGCTCGATGGGGCGATCCCCGAGCTGTTCATCTATCAAAACGAAGTACTGTTCGTAGGCGTGTTCATCGTGCTGGTGGTGCTGCTGGTCGCCAATAGCGGGCGGGAAAGTTAGTTGCAGTCGGCGCTCCGATGCAGCCGTGAGCGCTGCGCGTTTTTCGACCGGGTCGAACGGCGTCGCTAGTGGCCGTCGACGCAGGCCGTTACAATCAAGCCGGCAACTCGTCGCGGTGGGGCAATCCCCGTCGGTCGTTTCTTTCGGAACGACGGCTCTTTCTACCGCTTGTCTTGTCGGACTCTCCGAGAAGACCGACCCGGTTCTTGCAACGCGCCCCTACGTCGTCGTTAGGAATTTCATGAGTAGCGAAGTCGTCGCGCCCTGCATACTGCCGCGCGCTCCGTCGATTACCGCCGAACGTATCAAGCACGCGCTCACGATGGCGCCCGGATTTGCCGTGCACTTCGCGGTGTTCGCCGTTCCCTTCGTGGAGTTCACTCGCTGGTCGATTCCGGCGATGTTGTTCTTTGCTTACTTCGCCGGGCTCGGCGTTTCGGTCGGCTATCATCGTTATTTCGCGCATCGCTCGTATAAGACCTCGCGCGCGTTTCAGTTCTTCATCGGCTTCGTCGGTTGCGCGTCGTTGCAAAACGGTCCTCTCTGGTGGGCCTCGACGCATCGCAACCATCACGCCCATTCCGATGAAGCAGGCGACCCGCACTCTCCGGTGCTGCACGGGTTCTGGCATTCGCACATCGGCTGGATGCTCTCGCGCAAGATCACGCAAGGCGACTATGCGCGCATCAAGGATTTCACCGTCTATCCGGAGCTGGTCTGGCTCAACCGGCTGTTCATGCTGCCGGCCTTGGCCTGCGTCGTCACGGCCTACTGGCTCATGGGCTGGAACGGCGTCGTATGGGGCTATTGCCTCGGCACCGCGCTGGCCTTTCAAATCACGTTGGCCATCGGCTCCGTCGGACACACCTTCGGCCCGCAACGGTTCGACACCGGCGACAGCAGCCGCAACAATTTCATTCTCGGCATCGTGGCGTTGGGAGACGGCTGGCACAACAACCACCATCGCGCACCGAGCTCGGCGCAAGAAGGTTTCCTGCCGCACGAGTCCGACCTGGGCTACAACGTCATCCGCGGCCTGAAGCGGCTGGGCATCGTGTGGGACGTCAAACTGCCGCCGCCTTCGGTCCTGCAAGAAACGAACGCCTAAGCTCCGCCATCGTGCGCGGCGAGTTCCTTCGAATGTCGCGGGCGTGCGCGCCGACGTCGGAATGAGCGAGCCCTTGCGGACGTTTCCGCGGCTCGAAGAACCTGACAGCGCAGACCTTTGGGTGGCATCCGCAATCTCTTCAAATTGAACGAGCGGAAAACGCCTCACACCGGCATCCTGTTTGCTCTATTGCGGCAATCTCGCTGATTTTCTCACGTTTGCTTTCCGGAACCCCTGCCATGTCGTTGCGTTTTAACGTCTCCTGTCAAATCGATTACAACGTCGAGTGCCCTTCGACGTTGATCCTGAACATCAACCCGCAACGCAACTCGGTGCAGACCGTGGTCGAGGAGCGGCTTACGATCGAGCCGTACATCCAGGTCGAAGAGTTTTCCGACGTCGGCGGCGACAACCGCTACCTCCGTTTGGAAACCGGCACGGCCACGCAACTTTCCATTCGTTATGAGGGCACGGTCGACTGCGCCTATCAGTTTCACCAGCCCGAGCACATGGATGCCGAATCGGTGGCGAAAATGAACCAGGCCGCGCTGCCGTTTCTGTTTCCCAGCCGCTATTGCCAATCGGATCGGTTGGCGCGCTTGGCGTGGGACTTGTTCGGCAAGATTCAGGGGACGTATGAAAAGGTCGTCGCCATCTCCGATTGGATCTACGGCAACGTGAAGTACGTGCCCGGCAGCACCGACGCCCAAACGTCGGCGTTTGATACCGTCACGCAACGCGAAGGGGTTTGCCGCGACTTCGCGCATCTCGGCATCGCGCTTTGCCGGGCGTTGACGATTCCGGCGCGCTATTTTTCCGGCTACGCTTACCAGCTTCAGCCCCCCGATTTCCATGCCTGCTTCGAGGCCTACATCGACGGCCGGTGGCTGATTTTCGACGCCACGCGATTAGCGCACCTCAACGGGCTCGTGCGGATCGGCAACACGCGCGACGCCGCCGAGGCGGCCGTCGCCAGCGATTTCGGCAGCGTCTCGTTGCGCCAGATGGTCGTCGACTGCCAACTAGCGCCGGGTCAGCACTTCGAACCAATGCTGAAAAGCCAGTTGCAGCATCAAGGCGTGTCGCTGGCGTAGCACGAGCCGTCGGGCTGCAGCCGAAGCGGCGTGCGATGCGCGGCGACGCCGACGGCCGAGTCGCTGCGCGGCTCGCTACTGCGCGGCTTGCCACTGCGCGACCGCGACCAATGTCGCGTTCACCAACCGGATCAACGCGCGCGGACTAAACGGCTTGGAAATCACCGAATGAATGCCGTATCGGCCGGCTAATTTTTCCAAGTCGAGCTCGTGCCCCTTCGCCGTCAACACGATGATCGGCAGAGCCCGTGTTTGTTCTTCCGCTCGGAGCTTTTCAATCAGTTGCACGCCGTTCAACCGCGGCATGCAATAGTCGGTAATGAGCAAATCGGGCACGTCACGAAGTATCGACTCCAAGGCCGACTGTCCGTCGAAGCAACAACTAGCGCGATACCCTTCGCGGAGAAATCCGACTTCCATGGCTCGCACCAACGGCAGATCGTCATCGCAAAGTAGAACGTGACGCATGATGGCCGTGGGAAAAGGATGCCGAAGTCGAATCAGGAAGCTCGCGGCGCCTCGCGCAGCGAAGCCTCCCATAGTCTAGGTCGCTGCTGCGCCATGTGAGCAGAAACGCCGCTTCAGAGACCTCGCGGGCCGTAACAACCGCTACCACCGGAACGAAGCGCTACCGTCGCGCGCTGCAGTACTGCCCGTCCGACGGTGTTTGCGCAGGAGCGTCCGAGGCTCGTGGTCGCGCTCGCGTCGACTCGATGCCGATCGCCAGCTGATTGAGCATCCGCCTCGCCAGATCGGCGTCCGTCTCGGACCCTTCCGTCATCGCCGCCGCTTGCCGAAACATTCGCTCCAGTTGATTGTGCAGTTCTTCGGGAGTCGAGGTTTGCATGTAGAGCATCGTACGAAAGCCGCAATCGTCTTCGTGAATGGGTTCTGCAAAATCCTAGCTCGCAACCGGCAGCGACGTAGTAAAAACCGCAATCTGAACACGAATCGGTCGATGCAATCGTCACCGTCGGAATAAAGCGGCGACCGCTTCGCGATCCGAATAGCGGGTGCTCCTGAAGTCGGGCCCAACCATGCCGTGCCGACTCCCCTGCGAAGCGCCGCACCGCGATGGCAACGCTTGACGATTGCCGCCCGCGAGTGCTCGCACCCGCTCCGTCACCATCCGCAAACGTCCGTCGACCGCGCTAAGATCGACCAGCGGACGACGCCATCCGTGAACAAATTGGGGTGTATCCTTCTCAGGCAGTCGGTAATGCCGGTTCTGCGACTAATAAAACCGAGACTGAATCAAGCGTATGTCGACATTCATCCGTCGCTGCAGGCCTACGAATCGCCGCAGTCCAGCTTCGCGTCGCGGCATCATCCTCGTATTAACCGCAGTGCTGATGACGTTCATGCTCGGGCTGATCGCATTTGCGGTCGACATCGGATATATCGCGAATGCGCGTACGGAGATCCAGCGTGCCACCGATGCCGCCGCTTACGCCGCCGCCGGAGCACTCGTCAACGGCACGGCGGGGGCCACGACGGAAGGACAAGCCTATCTCACGGCGAACAAAGTCGGCGGCAAGTCAATCAATACGTCGAACGCCACGTTCGAGTACGGCTTCTGGGATCTGAACACGCGCGTCTTCACCGTGACGAACAATTCTCCGAACGCCGTTCGAGTCACGGCCAATCAAAACCAGACGCCGCTCTTCTTCGGCAAGGTGCTCAACGCCCAGACCTTCAACATCCAAAGCAAGTCGATCGCCACCTATCAGCCGCGCGACATAGGCCTCGTGCTCGATTACTCCGGATCGATGTGCTACGACAGTCAGTTTCGCAACATCAACTTATTGGGACAGACGGCGATCGAGGCGAATCTCCTTCAGATCTGGCAGCAGCTCGGGTCGCCGCGCTACGGCACCATGAACTGGACGCCGGTTGCGTATGGCTCCACGAATACCAGCAATACGGCCGTGAAGAATCAGTTCGGATTAAACTCCGTCAGCTACCCCTGCCCCGGAGGCTCTTGGGACGAGTTCATCGACTACGTGCAAACGGACAATGATGTCCAAGCGGCCGGCTATCGTTGCAAATACGGCATGATGACGATGCTCAGCTATGTGTTGGAAAAGCGCTGCGGCTATTCCGACACGCCGTTTTTGTACGCGACGAGCGAACAGCCGTTAACCGCCTTGAAAGATGCGGTCGACGTGTTTCTCGCGTTCCTTTCCGACCATAGTACCGACGATCGCGTCAGCCTCTCGATTTATAGTTTCAGCGACGGAACGGCGAAGCTGGAGCAAACGCTGACGAAAGTCTATGCGACCGTTTCGAGTCTCTGTCGCAGTAAGCAAGCCGGCCACTACACCGGCGGGACGAACATCTCCGCCGGTATGACGAAGGCGCGCATCGATTTGCAAAATAATGCTCGCGTCGGCGCGAAGAAGATGATCGTCCTCATGACCGACGGCGTCGTGAATCTGCCGACGGGTAATACGACGTTGGACAAGGCGGCCGTGATCAACGAGGCCAATACCTGCGCCTCGGCCAAGATTCCCGTCGTCACCATCGCGCTGGGCGCCTATGCCGACACCGCGCTCATGCAGCAAGTGGCCGATATCACCGGCGGCGCCGCGTTTATCGTTCCCGGCGGTCAGCCGATCGCTCAAGTGCAAGCGCAATTGGAAGCCGTCTTCTCGCAAGTCGCCGCCGATCGACCGCTCAAGCTCGTGCAGTAACTCGCGCGCAGCCCACGTTCGCGCTGGCCGCCAAACTCCCGCAGAGCAATCAGGACGGCGAGAGCTTCACCGTCTTGAAGAGCTCCAGCAATTTCGACAACTCGATCGGCTTCACGTAGTAGTGATCGAAGCCCGTTTCTTGCTGCCGTTGGCGGTCCGCTTCGCTCGGCGTGTATCCCGTTAAGGCGCACAGCATCACGTTCTGGAAAATCGGGCGTGCCCGTAGCTGCTTCGCCACTTGGTAACCATCCATGCCGGGCAGGCCGATATCAAGCAGCACCACGTCGGGAAGTGCGGTCGCCACCATTTCCAGCGCGGTAGGGCCGGAGCGCGCAAGCCGAACGTCGTGGCCGTGCAGCCGCAACAACATGCTCAAGCTGTCGCCTGCATCGACATTGTCTTCCACAATCAGCACCCGGAGCGGTCGCTCGGTCTTTCCCGGCAGGAGCCGCGTTTCCGATTCTCGCGCCGTCGGCTTCGTCAGCACCGGCAACTTCACGGTAAACTCGCACCCCTTGCCCAAGCCGGCGCTCGAGGCCTGTAGCCTGCCGTCGTGCATCTCCACTAAGTTTTTGGCGAGCGCCAAGCCGATGCCCAAGCCGCCGTAAGAGCGACCGAGCGAGCCGTCGACTTGGGTGAACAGTTCGAAGATGTGCGGCAGAAGTTCCGACGCAATCCCGACGCCGTTGTCGCGTACACGGATCACGGCGTCGTTCTCTTCTCGGCTGACGGTCATTCGGATGAGCCCGCCGGTGTCGGTGTACTTCGCGGCGTTATTCAGCAGATTGACGATCACCTGCTCCATTCTCGCCGGATCGGCCTCGACCCAGAGCGGCTCCGTCGGGAGCGAGACGGAAAATTCGTGCTTGCGCGCATCCATAAAGGGACGAGCGGCTTCCGCCGCGACGTTCACGACGAGTCGCAGCTCGACCTGCTCCTTGGTAAGGCGCAGCTTTCCTTTCGTGATGCGCGTGATGTCCAACAGGTCGTCGACCAGCCGCACCATCTGGCCTACTTGGCGTTCAATAATGTGCGCGGCTTGTTGGAGAATCGGATCGCTCGTCTGCAACTGCCGAAAGATGTTTAAGGCGTTGAGAATCGGCGACAACGGGCTGCGCAGTTCGTGCGACAGCAACGCCATGAACTCTTCCTTGCTTCGATTCGCCTCCGCCAGTCCGTCGGCACGTATCCGCTGCGCCTGCGTGGCGTCTTTTTCGGAAAGGTCGTGGATCACTCGGGCATAAGAACGAACTTGCTTATGCTCGTTGAGCAGCGGCGTCAGAACAACGTGGCACCAAAATCGTGAACCGTCTTTGCGAACCTGCCAGCAAAAACTGTCTGCCCGACCTTCGCTCATTGCGGTCTTGAGCTCGTGCTCCGGCTGCCCCGTGAGCACGTCTTCGTGCGTGAAGAAGCGCGAAAAGTGCTGGTTGACGATTTCATGGGTTTGGTAGCCGAAGAGCTGTTCCGCTCCGACGTTCCAGCAAATCAATTGGCCGCCGAGCCCGATCAAGAAAACGGCGTACTCTTTCGCATCCGTCGCCAACAGGTCGAAGCGTTCTCCCTTTTCTTGTGAGGAGAGCTCGTGTTCATTGTCCGAGGCCATGACGGTACACCTTTCTGCGCAACGATCTTGCTTCCCGCGGGAACAAGACGATCCGAAAACGGATGGGGCAGATTGGTTAGATAGCCGTCACGTCACGCCAGAGGCGCAGCAGCTAGATAAGAAAAGAGGGCCATCCGGCCAACTTCAGCCGTCTATACTACCGCCGCGGCCGACGAATAGCGATGGACGGATCCAGGAAGGTTCGGCAATCAACGCCCGATGTCGCCCGTTTTCCCGCACAATGGCACGGAAACAGACGAACACGCTCAACAAGCTCGGGCACCCCACGTTGCTCGGCCACCTGGGTTTACAAGAGGCCGAAGCGAAGCAGGGCATCACCATCACACACTAGCCCCCGACGCGCAAGCGAGGGGACTTTGCAAAGTTGCAGGCACACTCCGTGTGCCGTCCGCGGGTGCCCCAGGTTGCTCCGCAACCTGGGTTCACCAGAGGCCGCAGCAAGTCATCCCCCAACTCGTTGCCGTAGGTCCCACAACACGGCAGAATATTCGCGACGATCGCAAAACACATCGGCGCAAATGTTAAATGCCGCTCCCTGCGGCACGCCCGGGTGGCGACGTTCTGCACTTCCTTCCGTTCATCCATCCGGAGCTCTCTACGATGCATCTCTCCTGGCTGCTCGCCGGTCTCATGTCGCTGCGTTTGCTTAGCTCGGCGGCGATCACCGACGACAGGCAAGCGAGTCCGGTGCCCGCCCAGCTGGTCGGCACGTGGAAAGTGGTGGAAGTGGTCAGCGACGGCGCGCCGCTGGCCGAACGCTATCGCTACATCCAACATGCCGACGGCAAGCTGGAAGTTTGGGACGGCGACAAGCTCGTGATGAAAGGCCTCGCGAAGTACGACGTCGCCGCCAAACGGTCGCCGGCGAAGTTCGAGTTTCGCCCGACGCAATACGACGATTACCCCGAGATGGTCGGGCAGAAGCATTTAGGAATCTACCGCCTCGACGGCGACACCTACGAAGAGTGCATCGCCGTCCCGACGGCCCCGCGCCCGAAGCAAATGAAATCCGTCGAGGGCACGTTCGAGACGTACGTAAAGTACCAACGCGTCTTGAAATAAGTGCGTGCGCGAAGAGTCGTCGAAAGATTCTTGTCGCAGCTTGTTTGTATGTCGTCTTAGCCCCGGGCGAGTCGCCCGGGGATTGTTGACGCGTGCTCCACGCAGATCGGGCCGTATTGCCCCCGGCAGTTCGACTCCGCTCACGACAGACGACTCGTCGGGGGCTAAGACGCGCGAAGGCTTTCCACTCACTAGGGCAATCGTGCGTGTCGTTACACGTAAGTTTGGCAAGTCGCAGGGTGGCACGGACAACTGTTCGTGCGCCGGAGGCGCTGGAGGAATTCGGAGCCACGATCCATCGCGACGGCACGCCTGCCGCGCGGGTGCCCCAGGTTGCTCTGCAACCTGGGTTTAGGAGAGGCCGAAGCGAGCCGCAGCCCGACCGTTAATTGCAGCCTCGAACGCGCTGCAGAATCATCGCGGGTCGCCAGGAAACACGCCGTCGCAAAAGTTGAACGCCGCTCTTCCTCTTGTAGGCCCAGGTTACAAAGCAACCTGAGCCACCCGCGAATTGAGAATATTGTGGACCGGTTCGCAGCGATCCGGACAGTCAACAACCGGCCGTTTGCCGCCCCTTTCTGCAGCAGGGTATGTTAAATTCGTTCGGCGACGTTGCCGGCTTTCGTAACTTCCGAGGAGCGATCTCCGATGTTCCGAATGCTTTGGGTTTTGGTAATCGGTTCCGCGGCTCTGGCAGCGATGGCCGGCAGCGCGGAGGGGCGAACCTATCGCGCGGGCGACAAGGTCGTGGTCGTCGCCGACGGCAAGCTCTTGGTCGACGGCCGGACGGAAGTCGACGACGTGTGGCCGGGCCTTGTGCTCACGGTCACCGACGTGAACCGCGGCTGGCTCTGGCTCAGCAACGGCAAGCCCGGCTGGCTGGAAGTGACGAAGGTGATCCCGCTCGACCGTCGCGCGATCGACCGACTCACGGCGATGCTACGAGCCAATCCAAGTTCCGCACGTCTCTATAACGGCCGAGCCAATGTCTGGAGTAATTTGGGAGAACTCGATATCGCAATTGCTGATCTCAACGAAGCGATTCGGCTTGATCCCTCAGCGCCCCATTACACCTGCCGCGGCAACGCTTGGAGTCGCAAACAAGACCACGACAAAGCGCTTCGCGACTACCACGAGGCCCTGCGGCTCGACCCGAAACACGCACCGGCTTACGTCAGCCGCGGCATCGCCTGGACTAAAAAAGGGGACTACGACAAGGCGATTCGCGACAACGACGAGGCCCTGCGACTCGATCCGAAATTCACGACGGCTTACGTCAGCCGCGGCGTCGCCTGGACTAAAAAAGGGGACTACGACAAGGCGATTCGCGAC
>PNKZ01000001.1 GCA_013822735.1 Pirellula sp. | reverse complement strand
TACCAACCGCGGCTGGTTACCTTCAGGTTTCTGCGAGAATGCCTCTGGTTACGCCGTGAGGCGCTATACGGCAGACGACGTGAGCATCGAGGTGGAATACGAGCGCGGCTTGATAGATTTCCGCGTCGGGTCAACACGGTCCCGAGAGTCTTTGCGTAGTGCGTCGTTTATTCGGGACTTATTGGATCCGCCAAGATCCGGTCGCTGGAATCTTGGACTCGGTGCCGCCGTGTTTGTGGATGAGCGATGGGACGACATCGTGAACCTGATGTCACCGGACCATTGGCATGAAACGGTCCGCCGCATCGACGACCTGTACCGAGTCTCTAAGGGTGCCAGCTAACAAGTCGCTCCACCTGACGCGGCGGCTTATACTCGTTGCAAAATCAGCATCCCACCTGCCGCCGTGCAGGTGATCTCACATCGTTATGAAGCTGAGAATAGAGATACCGGACGCCGATGGGAGCGATGATTGAATCTGTCATCGAGAGGTGGCTCTTGTCCAGCGACATTCGGACACCCCGGAGCTCTTGGAGGCTTTCGATCAGTCGGTCGTACTACCTAACGGCGAGGCGCTGCAGGTGAGCGGCCAATACCGCAAGCATAATGCGGTTTGCTGCATAATGGTCGAAGAAGGTGGGAAACACAAAGCCAGTATCGAAGCACGCAGCAACGATTCCCCGCTACGGCTTATCTACACGACATCAGAGGGTATCGACGTGCGATTGAGTATCGAAAGGTAGACGCGTTGAGTTGGCTTCATAACCATTTGCTCCAGTTGTCCCGCCCGATCTCGGCCAATTTGGCTCGACGACTTCGAGTGGGTTAGGATATTCGCAGCCCCGCTCAACTTCGAGCGGGCAACTGATCAACAGCGTTAGGCGGAAACTTCGAAGTGCGTCGTCCTACCGGTCGCATTATTGTGCCAATCCCGAGCAAGCAAGTCTGGCAAACGCACGGTGACGGCAGCTTGCCCAATGTCGGCGACCTCGTCGACGGCGTGATATAATCCCAGGGAGTTCGACCCTAATTGTCACGCAGGGAAGTTGGGATGCCGGATAGCAATCTAGTGATGCCGATCCACAGGGCAATTAAGCAGGGGAATCTGCTTGAGGTGACCCGTCTCATTGCGGATGACAAGTCGCTTCTGCACATGTGGACCCCATTTGGAACTTGGCTCCACGATGCTTCCAGTCATGGAAAACTGAACATCGTTCAGTGGCTACTGTCGCAAGGGTTAGATGTGAATGCGTACAACGAGTCGAACGAAAGCCCACCACTCGCCGATGCATCAGCAAATGGGCATGTCGATGTTGTCAAACTTCTTATCGAATCAGGTGCCTTCTTAGACACATCGGATTCCATTCGTAATCCGCTGTTTTCCGCAATAGCAGGTGACATTTCGGATGCGAACACTGCGGTCGCAAAGTTGCTAATTGATAGCGGCATTGACACTAGGGTGAAATACAACGGCAAATACATGAAGGACATGGACGCTTTGGCCTTCGCTAAGGAATGGGGCAGGTCGGACATAGTACGGCTGTTGGAGAAGACCTAGGTTTGTTCGGCGTCATGCCTTCCGTCGCTCCGGCGACTGTGAACTCATGTATTCTCGCGGAGTGCCGAACAAGACGCTGCACCTGACCGCGACGGCGATTAGAATCTTTCAAAAATCAACACCTCACCCGCCGCCTCGGCAGGTGATCGATTCCGTTGTCCGTACGCCGAAGGCGCTGGAGGAATTCCTTCCGGCGTTCGATGAGATTTCGTCCGTCATGCAAAGCCTCTTGTCATTTCGCGGCCTGCGACCTTGAGTCATCGAAGCAAACGCACGGCCATTTGCGCGATCGTCGCTCTGGCGCTCTTCTTGTTATTTAATTTAGAGCTTTACAATCCCAACGGCAGATTGACTCTGCCGTACTTCATCACCGTGTGGTTGATGATGGGCGCGACCGTCGGCAGTGCATGAGACCGGTTCCGACTTGGCGCCCTCTGCGGACTCGGGGTCGCTTTTGCGATTTTGGCGGCGCTCGTGTTTGCGATGCCAAATTACGAGTAGGCAATCGTTCGCGGCGATGCCGCACGAAGTGCGTGGCATGCGAGGCGGCAGATTAGTCCGCAGCTCCGCGGCGGCAATGCGCGGCGCGACGCGAACGGGCGATGGCTGACCTCTTCGACGGTGGATCGTCGCTTTCCGCCACGGAGTGGCGGGCTACTATGGCGGTTGCCGCACGAATTGATCGGCCTTTTTTCGAGATTGCGAGAACTTCGCGAATTTCTATTAAAGTGTGACGAGCGGCACACTACGGCGACGATAGAAGTTCCCAGGCCATGCAATCGTTGCAGGCGGCGGATTTGTCACAGCCGTAACTTCCCCACCGCGAATGGGCTCGATAGTCTCACCAAGAGGATTGGCCGCAGACCCCCGTCGCCGGCTGGTGGCCGCGGTCATCCTGTCGCTGATGTTTGCCCGCGATTCGCACGGCCGGACACCGCTCGGCAGCGCGGCCGGCGCGCCGCTGACGGCTCAAGAGTTGGCGGAGTTCACAAGCGGCGCGGGCTTCACGGGGCCGGTCGTCGAAGCGCCGGCAAGCGAGCACTCGTCGCTCGGCGCAACGACTTTCGCCGGCGAGGAGACGCCGAGCCTTTCGGAGGCGGAGATCCGGCGACAGTTGGACACGTTGCGCAGTGAAGTGCAGACGCTGCGCGAGGCGGAAGCGGAGCGCGCGCAGAAGAGCAAGGAAGCGAAGGTGGCGGACGAAGCGAAGCCGGCGATTCGGTTCTCCGCGGAGTTGCAACTCGACACCTACTTCTTCGGCCAAAACAGCGAAAGTCGCGATACCGTGGGAGACATGCCCGACGGTACCGCATTTCGTCGGGCGCGCATCGCCGCGCTCGGCAATTACAGCATTACGGAGTATCGCCTCGAGGTCGACTTCGCGCAGCCGGGCCGGCCGAGCTTTCTCGACATCTGGGGAGCGATCAACGATTTGCCGGTGGTCGGCCAGGTGAAGATCGGCAACTTCTTCGAGCCGATCGGCTTGGAGCGGCTGACGTCGAATCGCTTTGCACCGTTTATGGAGCGGAACCTGCCTGATCAGCCTTACGATCCGCAGCGCAATCCCGGTATGCAGGTGCACAACACGCATCACGACAATCACGGCGTTTGGACTTTGGGCGTGTTTCGTCCGCGCATCGACAATTACGGCGACGGCGTTACCGACACGGGCGATTGGGCGTTCGACGGTCGCTTCACGGTGTTGCCCTGGTACGACGAAGAGAGCGGCGGCCGTTACTACCTGCACCTCGGCACGGCCAACAGTTACCGGCGCACGACCGACAACGTGATCTCCTTTCGCGCGCAGCCGGAAGCGCGACTCGGCGCTGCGACGCCGAATGTGCCCTTTTTCATTGATACCGGGAACATCGCAGCCCAGTCTTACAACTTGCACAATGTGGAATTCGGCTGCAGCTTAGGCTCGCTCTACCTGCAAGCGGAATACTTTTTGGTACCCGTCGACCAATTGGCCGGGCCGAATCTCTTATTTACCGGCTGGTACGCGCAAGCGGGCTACTTTCTCACCGGAGAGCATCGCCCCTTTCGCCGAGAGACGGCGACGTTTGATCGCGTGCAGCCCTTTACCGAATTTTTTCGCGTTCGCACTCGGCAAGGAGTGCAACAAGGGATGGGGGCGTGGGAGGTTGCCGCGCGCGTCTCGCAGGCGGATCTGACTGACGCCAACATCGGCGGCGGGCGACTTACCGATCTCACGATCGGGCTCAATTGGTATCTCACCCCGTATATGCGCATTACGAGCAATTACGTTCATGCGTTTCTCGACCCGGCCGCTTCCGGCCGTACGGGGGCCGACATCTTCGGAACTCGCATGCAGTACGAGTTTTGAAAAATGCAGATGCGTGCTGGGGCAACAATGCTGAGAGAACCAGGGACGGTGGCTTTCGAAACCGTCTAAAAAAGACCGCACCGAGCAATGGCTCGGTGCGGTCCGGCAAACTACTGCAATAACCACGAGGTGAGCGCGGTCGTTCGTCGTTAGGATCCGCGGGGGTGGCACGGATCACTCGTGGTTCGTGCGCCGAAGGCGATAGAGGAATTTCTTCTGGCGTTCGTGCGTGATGCAACCGTCAGGCAAAGCCTCTTGTCGCTGCGCGACCCGGACAACAAGTTGTCCGGGCTACCCACTTGGATTAAAACCACGAAGCCCCGATCACCCATCCGCGAGATCGCCGAACCATGAAAACTTTGCAGACCGCGACGGCGGCGATTGAGGTCGGGGCCGGGTTGGCGCTGTTGCTCTTGCCGGGGATGACTTCGCAGCTCCTGGTGGGCGCGGCGTTGGAAACAGCCGGGGCGTTGACCGTCGCGCGGGTCGGCGGGGCGGGGTTGTTGGCGCTCGGCGTCGCCTGTTGGCTGGCGCGCGGCGACGACACGAGCCGGGCCGCGCGGGCCTTGATCGGCGGGATGACGGTTTACAACCTGGGGGCCGTCGTCGTCTTGGCCATCGCCGGACTGGGGCTCGGCCTGCACGGCCTGGCTCTCTGGCCGGCCGTGCTGCTGCATGCGGGGATGACCGCGTGGTGCGTTGCCTCGTTGCGACGCTAAGTCCGTTTCACGACGGAGTGAAGGGTGGCTGGGGCTGGAGCCGAAGGCGAAGCCCCAGGGAATTGGGGTATCACTTCGTTTTGCTCGGGTCGACTGGGGCATCACTGCGTTCTGCCCCAGCCACCCGGCCTCGAACTACCAACACTTGTTCTAGTTGGAGCGCAGGTCGCTCTGCGTGGTGGTGACGCGGCGATCCGGAACGCCCGGCCGATGGTTGTGATCGTCGTGGTTGTGGTCGTGGCCGCGGTCGTGATCGTGGTCGTGGCCATGGCCGTCGTGATTGTGGCCGTGGTTGTTGTCGGGCCGATCGTTGCGATTGAATCGTACGAAGGCCTGGCCGTTGCGGAAGACGATGATCCGGCCTCCCTGGAATTCTTGTTGGAAGCCCTCGCGAGTGGAGTAGGCCCGACTGGTCGGGAAGCCTAGCCGGCCGTCGTACGTGCGGTTCTTGCGATACTCGCGCAGAATCTGGCCCGACACGATCAGCGGCTCGTCGCGATGCGGGCCGGAGTCGCTGCGGTAGATGTTGCCGCGCTCGAACGTCATCACGGTGCCGTAGGGGGCGAAGCCTCGACCGCCGAGCCATACGGGCTGCTCGCTGGAAGTCGGTCGGCCGAGCGTGAAGAAGTTCGAGGTCGCCTGCTGGTAGGTGCTGCGGTGCATCACCTTATATTGGCCGAGGTACGGGAAGCTCGAATTGTGCGGCCTGGCGAACGCGGGTTCCTGGGCCTTGGCGTGGTGGAACTCGCCGCCGAAGAGCGTGCCGAGGACGAACGAATCGCCGATCAGCAGCGAAGCGCCGGCGATGAGAGCACTGCACATGAACCCGAACAACGCGTGACGAACGAACCTGAGCAACACGGCGGACCTCCGAGGAAGCAAATGAGGAGGTCGTCGCGGGCGATCCGCAAAGTGGGGACGCCTGCCGCGACGACGATCTACTCGGAAGCGGCAACCGCGGCATTATGTTACGCCGATGCGCGCCGTGCCCGACGCGGGCGAGCTGAAGTTCCGACCGCGTGGGCCTCGCTGCGCTCGACCCACCCTACAACCGGCGAGTTATGAGCCGTTGTGCTCTCCGCAGTTCGGAACTCTGCATTCAGTATTCAGCATTCTCAACGTCCCCTCGCTTGCGAGAGCGGGGCTCGTGCGGCGTGGCCGGCGTTAACCAGCGATCTACTACTCCGCCAAGAGCGCCAGCGCACCGAGGCCGTAGAACGTGTATTCCACGTCGGTGGCCGAGTCCCAGACGCCGCCGAGGAAGCCGCCGTCGGGGAGTTCCATCGATTGCACGTAGCGACGGGCCGCGGCCGCGTCGATTTCGCCGAGCGCGCCGAGATCGGCGAGCGTCAACACGCCGGTGAACGTGCTGAGGACGTCGGCCACGGGGATGCGCGTGTTGGCGCGGAAGCCCCCCTCGTCGGTTTGGGCATCGACGAGGAAGTCGATCAGGTCCTCGCGCGTCGTCGGATCGTAACCGTCTAAAATGCGGAGCAGGGCGGCGGCCGCGGCGGAAGGGTTTGTGCCGCTGCGCGTCATCGGGCCGATCTCGACGAAGCCGCCGTCTTCACGCCGTCGCGACTTCACAAATTCGATGATGCGCTCCGGTTGCTCGATCGGTCGGCCGATGAGTTGGTTGCAGATCACGACCAAGAACGTGTGATAGGTGCTCGACGATTGCCCTTCGTCGGTCTTCGCATAGCCGCCGTCGGGGCGACGGAAACGCTCCAGCGCCGCCGAGACCTGTGTGCGCCACTGGGGATGCGACGCGGCGAAGATGTCGATACCGGCCGACGTTTCCAACAACATGCCGCCGTAGACGAGCGACAGAAAATCGACGATGGGGGCCGTGCCGGCGAGCCGGGTTCGCAGAAATGCCGCGGCGCGCTCGGCGAGCGGGCCTTGCAATTCGCCGGTCATGCCGAGGCCGCGCAGGGCAAAGCCGGTGTAGTACAAATCGCTCGGGCCTTCGCGACCGCCGAAGCCGCCGTCGTCACGCTGCCTGCTCTTCAGAAACTCCGCATGCCGAGCGCGCGTCGCCTCGGGCAGGCGATCGATGCCTTGCGCGAGACGGACGGTGATGTCTTCAAGATAAGGGAGCAAGACTTAAGACCTAAGACTCAAGTGAGAATGGAACGTTGAAAACTTCAGTCTTCCGTCTTAAGTCTTCAGTTTTTCCCGAATGGATTCGGGAATCGCAATGCTCTTCGGCGGCGTGGGGCCGCCGACGCGGCAGCAGACGGCCGTGATTTCGCCGCGGGCCACGGGGCGGCCGGCGCAAGTGAAAGTGAACGAATACGTGACGCTCTTCTCGCCGATGCGCGTCATCGCCACGTCGATATCGAGCACGTCTTCAAACTTCACCGGGCTCGCATAGTCGCACTTCACGGCGACGCGCGGCCAGGAGATCGCCCCTTCGGCGTCGTGCATCAGCACGCTCAGGCCGCGGGCGCGGAGAAACTCGTGCTCCGCCTCTTCCATAAAGAGGAAGAACGTGGAGAAGTGCGCGATGCCCGCCGCGTCGGTGTCGCGAAACTGGATGCGGCGCTGATAGCGATCGGGCGAGCCGGGAGCGTGAGCCGGATTGGTAGGTTGATTCATCCGAGCGTTTTATCCGTGAGCAGAACGGTGCCGGCGGATCCTGTTTTGCGCGCGGCGCGCTCTTCGATCAGGCGACGGTAGAGGGCGATGGTTTGTCGGGCCATGCGCACGTCGTCGTAGCGCGAGTGCACGGCCGCGTGTCCGCGGTCGCCGAGCGTGCGCAGTTGTTCCGGATCGCGAATCACGGCCGCGAGCTTGTCGGCCAAGTCGCGGGCGTTTTCCGGTTCGAACAACACGCCGCCGCCGGTGTCTGCGATCGTTTCCGGATACGAACCGTGCGCGGGCTGCACGACCGGCACGCCGTTGGCCAAGGCTTCGAGAATCGAGAGCCCTTTGCTTTCGCGATATACGGCCGGCACGCTCATCACGTCGAACGATTGCAGGATGCGAATCTTTTCGTTGCGATCAGGCTCGCCGAGATACTCAAATTTGTCGGCCAACCCGGCGGCTTTCAGATCCTGCTGAATGCGCTTCAAGTAGGGCTTGTCGGCCGAGCCCATATAGCCGGCGGCGACGAGCTTCAGCGGCGGCAGGTCGCGGCGCTCGTGCAAAATGCGAAACGCCTCGGCCAAGAGATGCAGCCCCTTTTCGTAGCAGATGCGGGCGAAGTAGCCGATGGTGACCGGCCGGGCCGGATCGCGCGGCGGGCGCTTCGCGTGCCCGGCGAGCTTCAAGCCGTGCGGAATCACGTGCACGCGCGCCGGATCGATGGCCATGTACTCGATCATGAAGTCGGCGTAGTAGCGATTCAGCGCAATGTACGCCTCGACGTCGTGCGACTTTTCCTTCAACAGCTTCCGGGCCTGTTCGTAATGCGGCGGCACCAGCTTTTCGAGGAAGATATCTTCGCCCGAGAGGGAGCAGACGATCGGCACGCGGCAGGCGTCGCGAATGGGTCCGGCCATGCCGACGAGCATCGTGTTCGAGAGATGCACCACGTCGGGCTTCTCATGCCTGAGCCAGTCGACGAGCTTGTTCAATTCCTTCCCTTGGCGACCGGCCCGGCCGGCGATCATCGAGACCGTGAGCGCGCCGAGCTTTTCGGCCTGCACGGACGAAGCGAACTTGCTGACCAAGTTGAGCAACAGCTCGGAGTCGAGCAACTTCGAGATGAAGCGGGGCGTGTAGTTGAAGATCGGCGAGATCTGCTGCAAGTAGACGTTGATGCCGCCGTACATCATGGGCGGGAGTTTGCTGACGTTCGCCTCGTCGGTACGCAGCGGCGTGTAGGTCGGCACGAGCAATACGTCTTCCCCGGCCGCGAGCATGGCGGCGGCGAGCGTATTATCGTGCAAGCACATACCGCAGTACATGCCGGCCGCACCGGAAGCGATGTAGACGATCTTCATGAAGAGTGCAGAACAGTGAATGTGAACCAATGTGCGAGGAGCTATTATACGTTCGCTCGGCCGCCGCGGCCACGCGGCGCGGATTCCCGTCGCGGCCGACGGGGCTAAGCAGGTCGTTCCAGCGTTATTGCTGCGACGCCAGCGGTGCCGAGATTTCCAGCAGTTCGATCGCCGGCGCCGTTTCGAAATCGATCATCGCGGTGCGGCCGTAAAGTACGGTCGGCTCCGCAAGCTCGAAGCCGCGGCAAAGATCCGGGCCCGGCATGATGCGCCAGAGCGCCGTCAGCCGCACTTGCATGAGCACGCCGTGGTTGATGAGGACGCGTCCCAGCGGCGTGCGCTCCGAAACGACTTCTTCGCGCACGTCGGGCGCGAGGTAGTCGAGATTCAAACGGACGATGCCGAACTGCACGACGCGCCCGCCGCGCTGCGTGCGCAAGCGAATCTTACGCGAGTAGTGTTTGCCGTCGGTGCGACGGTCGAGCACTTCGACGTCGACCGGACTCGCATGAAAGCGCTCCATCGCCACGGTCATGTGCGAGTGGTGGGCAAGCAACTCGCGTTCGCCCGCCGGAAGCGACTCTTCCGCAACGCGCTCAAACCGGCCCAACTCCGCGGGCAAGCCTCCGCCTGCGGGCGCTTGGTAAAACAAGGCCGCGAGCGTCGCGAGGTCGGGAGACTCGACGGCGGGATTCTCAGGCATGGGAAGATTTCACCACGGAGGCACGGAGGTCACGGAGTAAAGTTGCGACGGCAACTCTCTTCCCGTGCTCAGTGCTCTCCGTGCCTCCGTGGTGAGATAGATTTCAGGAAATTCAGGCGAGCAAAACTAGGCAGGAGTGGGGGCCGGCGGGAGACCGAGGATCTGGATCGGTACCGACTTCGGGCCGGCAGCTTCAGCGGCCGGGCGTTCGAGCACGGTATCAATGAGGTAGTACAGCAAGCGACGCAGTTCTTCCGGCTGCACTTCGTCGGCGAGCGCTTCGGCCCGCTCTTGATATTTGTCGACCAGCTTCTCGGCCTTCTCGAAGACGCCGGCTTCTTCATAGAGCCGACGCACGGAGCTCACCAATTGCGACGTGGCTTGCTTCTGCGCGGCGAGTGCGAGGAGTTCGGCCTTCGATTCCGCGCCAAGCCCTTCGAACGCGAGGGCCCAAAGTACGGTCGGCCGGCCGCCGAGAACGTCGCCGCCGGTGCTGAGCTTGTTATGGTTGTCGGCGCGCCAGTCGTTCAAGTCGTTTAAGATTTGGAACGCCACACCGAGATGCCGCGCGAACTGACCGACCCAAGCGCCCGGCTTGGCGGCTTCGGCCGACTTCGCGCTGCCCGCCGACTTGGCTTCGGCGGCGGGTAGCGGAGCATCGTCTTTCCAGCCGCCGAGGCGGAGTCCGGAATAGAGGGCCGCTTCAAAGGCCGGCGAGGTCTTCAAGGCGTAGATCTTCAGGGCGTCGAGCGGCGCGAGTTGCTTCTGCAGCGAATCACGCCACAAAAGTTCGGCCCCTTGGCCTTCGGAGAGTTTCATGTGCGCGTCGGCGAGCCGATCGAGAATGTCGGCGGCGACGTCGGGGCCCATCGCACGCGAATCGCGGCTGATGAGCCGGTAGCCGAGGCCGATCATGTAGTCGCCGACGTTGATCGCCGTCGGCACGCCGTATTTACGGTGCACCGTTTCGTCGCCGTAGCGGTAGCGATCGTCGTCTTCAATGTCGTCGTGCACGAGCGAAGCCTTGTGAAAGGTTTCGATCGAAAGCGCGGCCCGCTTCACGTAGTCGGGAATCTTCGCAAGGTGGTCGGCGCCGTCGGCCTTGGCGCCGAAGCCGCCGGTGAGAGCGTCGTACACGGCCAGCGTAATGAAGGGGCGCGAATGCTTCCCTCCCTTGGCGAGGAAGTCGTAAGCAATGGCTTCGGTGCCCGCGATGGGATCGATCGCGCCAATGCCTTGGCCGTTGACTTCGGCCAAGCGCGGTCCGCCGCGGAGGCGCGGCACCAAGCGTTCGAGCTCGGCGGTTTCAAACATGCCGGTTGCAGCGCGCATGAGGTGCACGTACGACTTGGTCGTCGTTTCCGGCGCGGCGGCGCGGAGGTTCACCATCCGCATGACCCAATCTTCATCGACGCTCGTGTTGCGGCAATCGCTCGAGAGCAACGGCACGGCGGCGCACGGAATGCCGGCCAAGAGGATCTTGTCGATCGCCTTCTCCAGCACGTTTAAGCAAGCGACGCCGCAGATCGCGTCGACATGCCCGCTGACGATGATCTTCAAAACAATGGGCGATCCTTCGGCGACGAGCACCTTGTAGCCGAGGTCTTCGGCGGCAGTGCGGAAGTCGGCGATGCTGCACGCGCCGCACTTGCGGCAATCGAGACCGAAGTCGTCGTAATCGGCCGGGCACCCTTCGGCGTGCTTCAAGCAATGCGGCAGGAGGAACAGGCGACGGTTGAACGGCACGCCGGCAACTTGGCTTTCCCAAAACTCCGACGCCAACACGACCATCGTCCAGCCGAGAAGGGCTTCCGGCAGGCCGGCTTCGTCGAGCGTGCGGCGGCTGATTGCTTCGAGTTCGTCTTTCGCGATCGGGCGCGACTTATCCAACTTCGCGGCGACCGCGCGGCAGCGCTCGCGCAAGGCCTCGCGGTCGGCCTTGGTGCCGGGCACGTCTTTCAGGTGGCTCGTGTTGCGGCGTTTCGATTTCCGCTTTCCGTCCCCCCCTTCGGCCGACGAACCGTTCAGGCCGGCGGTTTCGGCGGCGAGGCGTTCGGCCGGCGAAAGGGAATCGGCGAGATGAACGTGTTCGGTCGAACTCAATGGTGCAGTCGCCAAGTTGCCGAACCTCCGGATGTCGTGGGGGGCGGGGTGCTATGCGGTGGGAGCGACGAGCCGGGGAGCGTGAGCAACCACGACTTGCCTGCGGGCGGAGCTATGCGTCCGTTCCGCTCAGTTCCGCGACGGCACGCAGCGCGCCGACCGTAAAAATGAGCGGATATAGCTTCTCATAATACCACAGCTTCGCAAAGTAGAAACCGATGGGAGAAGGCTCACTAAATCGCCCGCTATCCACCCCCTCAATGAGCCAAGCTGCGCCGTGCTCCAGCGATTTGCGCACTTCGGCCCGATCGCCGCAGGCACAAAGGGCCTCGACGACCACGGCCGTTTCCTCTACGGAGGAAAGGGGGGAGGGGTCAGAGGTCGGGGTTGGGTGAGATTCAGAAGCCGTGCTCGATGTATGCAATTCGGCCTTATGGCGCGCGGTGAGTAGCCCGAAGCCGGCACCGCCCCAGCCGCCGTCGGCGTTCTGCTTCGAGAGTAAATAGGCGATGCCGCGCTGCGCCTCCGGATCGTTCATCCGGCCGAGGTCGCGATAGGCCAGCAGCACCCGGGCCGTGCCGTAGAGCGGATTCTCGTCGTCGTCGCCGTGCTGATTGCCGAACCAGAGCGGCAGCCAAGAGCCGTCGGGACGTTGCGTGCGGGAAAGATACGCGAATCCGCGAGCACTACAACGGTCCATCCAACGCCGCGCGCGACGACCTGCGGCGACGCCGACGCGCGCCAAGGCGCGAATGGCATGCGCCGTCAGATCGGTTCCGCTCCGGTCAAACGGCAACGTTCCCCAACCGCGGCAGAAGGTCGCCCAACCGCCGTCGCGGTTCTGCAAACCAAGCAACCAATGGACCCCGAGGAGTTCGCCATGCGCTGCATAGTCGGCAAGCGGCTTGGAACGCGGCGACGGCAACTCGTCCGCGGCCGAGGGCTCGTCGCGCTTCTCGGCACGCTTGCGCGCCGCCGTCGTCCGCTCCGTCGATCGACAGCGGCTCATCGCGAGCAGCGCGCCGGGCGTGTCGTCGGCGTCGGGCACGGCGCCGCTCAGGTTGCTCCAGCCCCAGCCGCCGGGGCCCGCCCCGGTGAAAGGATGTCGCCAGCGGCGCGGCCCCAAAGTAATTTCGCCCCAGCGCAGCCAGAGGAGCGATTGGAGAGCGTCGGGGATGCCGATGCTCGTCGGCTGTTGGCAGTTCGCAATCCACAGGCCGACCTCTTGCGCGACTTCGGGCTCTAAATCGCCGAGCGCATTGACGGCGAGCGTCGTCACCCAAGTCGCCAGGTTCGTATCGATCGGCCAACTTCCGTCGGGACGCGCGGAGTCGACGAGGAACTTCAGCCCGAGCTGCGTCACCGGGTGATCGTGCCGACCGATGCTCGCGAGACTCATGACGACGAAGCTTGTGAGCGGCGTCGCTTCGAGAAAGCCTCCGCTCGCCGGCTGCATCTCTTCGAGCACGTTCAAGCTCGGCTTGACCGCTAGGGCGCGCACGCCGCGCGCGAGCGGGTTGCGCGGCTTGTCGTGAAAGTATTTTGCCTGCCCGATGGCGACGAGCGCGGGAATGGCATAGCTGACGACCGGCAAGCGGACGAAGCGATACCACGATTGCGGCAAGCAGGCCGCTTCAAAAGGGAGCGGGCTCACTTCGCTCCAGGGGACGAGCTTCGCGAGCGCGCAATTGGTGAGGATCGGCACGGCAAAGGTTTTGTCTTTGCCGTAACGTTTGCGAAGGCCGGGAACGCCCCCTTGGGCGTCGATGTATTGCTCGGCGCGTTGCAACGACGCCGTCGGCCAGGACGCCGGGCGCTCATGCACCCAGCTTCCTTTCGACGATTTCGCCAAATGAATCGCGGCGCGCACGAGCATCGTCGTCGAAATGTTCGAGAGGCTTTTGTCGGTGTCGCCCCAGCCGCCGTCGGAGTTTTGGCGCTGGAGAATCCAGGCCAGCCCGGCATCGATCAACTCCGCGTAGCAGCGCCGCGCTTCCGGCTTCGCATGCCGAGCCGCGACGGCCAAAGCGCTGCAGGCCGTGGCCGTGCTCAACGCCGACGAGGAGAGTTCGCCGACCCAATGACCTGCCGGCACGCGCTCGTCCAACAGCGCCTTCCGGGCTGTCGCATACGCCTGCAATAGTCTCTCGCGGTCGATCATGGTGCCCAAATCGTAATGGCCGCGGTAGCACGTGCCTACCCGAGAGCGGGGCGGTGTCGGATGCCGAACGGCGGAGCTATACTGTAGCGAGCCGCATTCTCCCCGCGATTCGCCGGGGGCTAAAACCTGCACTCACTCCGTCGACCGCCGTATGTATTACCGCCTCGCTAAGCGCGCTTTGCTGGAAACCGACAAGCGACTCGTTTGGAAGCTCGCTTGGAACATGGGCGCCAAAGGCGCGGTCGCCATTTGGAAACACAAGCGGCGACTGAAGCGGGGGGAGTTTTTCCCGCCGTTTCTCTATGTTTCAATCATCAATAGTTGCAATCTACGTTGCCAAGGATGCTGGGTCGACGTCGCGGCGAAGCAGCACGTCATCGACCTGCCGGCCATCGACCGCCTGATCTCCGAATCGAAGAAGATGGGCAACAGTTTCTTCGGCATTCTCGGCGGCGAGCCGTTTATGCATCCGGAAGTTTTAGAGATTTTCGAGCGACACTCCGATTGTTATTTCCAGGTATTTACCAACGGACAACTGATCGACGACGCCGTGGCGAAGCGGCTTCGCAAGGCAGGCAACGTCACGCCGCTGGTGAGCATCGAAGGAACGGAAATCATCAGCGACGTTCGCCGCGGCAAGCCCGAGGTGTATAGCCGCTCGATGGAAGGGCTGCATGCCTGCTTGCGGAACAAGTTGCTCACCGGCGTCTGCACAAGCCTTTGCGCGTCGAACATCGACGACTTGCTCACCGAGCAGTGGGTCGATCGGCTGATCGAGATGGGCGTCCTTTATATGTGGTACCACACGTACCGCGCGGTCGGCCCCGATTCGCACCCGGAGCTTTGCCTCACGCCCGAACAACAGCGCCGCACGCGGCAGTTCGTGGTCGACACGCGAGCGACCAAGCCGATTGCCGTGGTCGACGCCTATTACGACGGCGACGGCAAAGCGCTCTGCCCGGCCGCGACCGGCTTCACGCATCACGTGAGCCCTTGGGGCGATATCGAACCTTGCCCGATCGTGCAGTTTGCCAAAGAATCGATCCACGACGCGCGGCCGCTCGGCGAAGTGATCGGCGGCTCCGAGTTCTTGCGCGACTTCCGCAAGCTGGCGGCCACGAGCACGCGCGGCTGCATCGTGCTGGAGCGGCCGGACTTGCTCAAAGAACTGGTGGTCAAGCACGGCGCGCGCGATACCACGGTGCGCGGCACGGCCCTGGCGGAACTCGAAGCAATGGAATGCCGGCCGTCGCAGTACGACCCGGGGCATGAGATCCCCGAACGCAGCTTGGTTTACCGGCTGTTGAAGAAGTTCGCTTTCAACGACTTCGGCGCCTACGACGGCGGCTTGAGCTACGTCGTGCCGGCGGAAGCGCAGAAGCAACGGAAGACGACTTCCGCCTCGACAACGCTCGGCGGCGTGCCGGTGACGATCGAGACGGGATCGTAGCGGAGCGAACAGCGGCTTCGATTCGATCCGCCGATAGGTAAAAGGCATCATGCCAAGACGGCATGGATTGACCTTGCCGCTCAAATTGCACGACGAAGCATCGGGCTAGTCTCTGTGCCCTTCATCTCTTCGCATCACGCATCGTTTTGCGCGTGAGAAAAAGTTTGTCTGCTCGAAACGGGGAGGATATAAAACTCCCCGCATCAGAGCTACTCCAGGAGCAAAACGGTGATGAGCATGTCTTTCGCGTTGTTCGCCCAGCGATATCAGGATGCCGACTTCGGACCGATCCAATACGTAATCTTGATTATCGCTTGGGCCGTGATCTTGGTCGCTGTCGCCGGGATTTGGAAGATGTTCCGCAAGGCCGGAGAGCCCGGCTGGGCGTCAATCGTCCCCATTTACAATGCCATCGTGCTCGGACGCATCGCGGGGCTCTCGGGGTTCATGATCTTCCTCATGTTTATTCCGTGCATCGCAATCATTCCCGTGCTCATGCTCAACATGAAGCTCGCGGAACGCTTCGGAAAGAATGCCGGCTTCGGCGTCTTGGCATTCTTCGTCCCGTTTATCTGCTATCCGATTCTGGGATTCGGTAGCGCGCAGTATCAGGGACCGCTCACGACACGGGCGGTGTTGGCGCGGAGGAGCGGACAGCCGGATTTCCGGAACCTCCCGTAGTCGCCCTGCGGTGCACACTGTCGCGGAGAGTTTGATCGCCGACTAGTTCTCCGCAAACGAACCAAGGAGCAGGGCATAAGCCGTGCTCCTTGATGGTTGCGCTCGACGAGTTCGGCTTACAGGTCCAAATCGTCCAAGCTGTCCATGAGCTTGTCGAGGTCGTCTTTCGGGCCGACGGATTTTTCGTCCTGCCGCTTCGGAATGCCGACGGCCATGCCGACTGCATCGCGACCGACGGCCGTGAGTTCGACGTCGCGCTCGAGCACCGCTTGCTCCAGAGCGTCGGGGGCGCCGAAGAGTTTCGAGAGGTCGATCTTGAAGGAGCCGGCCTCGCCGTCGGGGCTGCCGGCGATGGCCGGCGTTTTGTGCTGCGGGAAGATGATCGCGTTTTCCGGGCAGACACGGCTGCAGGCCGGGCAACCTTTTCGGCAATTGTCCGGCTGCTCGACGAGGATCGTATCGACCTTGTCGACGCCGTAGACGCCGAAGAGGCAAAAATCGATGCACTCCATGCAGTTGGTGCAACGGGCGTAATCGATGACCGGATACCAACGACGCGCTGCGTCCTCGGCGATGATCGTCGGAGCAGCCGGAGCGCCGTCCAGCGGGGCGTCGACTGCCGGAGCGGAAGCTTGCGGCGACGATGGGGCAGGGGGGGCGGCGTGGCCGTTGGTGCCGTTGAGCATCCCGAGCACGTCGAGGCCGCTCGTGCTGTTCGTCGGATTAAGAAAGCGTTCTTGTTGCGCGGAGGTCGGCGTGCCGCCGAGCCAATTGAGAATCTGCACCGGCTGCGCTTCCGCCAACCGCTTGATGCGCAGAATCTCTTCGATAAACGGCTGAGCCAGATTCCGGGCCTTGAAGTCGAGGCACCAGATCTGGCGATTCGGCAGCTCGCGCGATTGCAGCACGCGCGGCTTGTCGTCGGCTTTCGTTTCCTCGTCGCCGTCGTCCTCGTCGTCCGCTTCTTCCGCTTCGTTGACGAGTTCGACCTTTCCTTCGCGGCCGCGGATGCCGTTACGGTCGAGCGTCCAAAACGCGGCGCGGCTAAAGAGCCAGCTCACCACGACCATGTCGCCCGAAATGCCTTGCAGGCAAAGCATGCCGGTACCGTCGGGCGTGAGGTCGTACAAGTTCGGCACGACCGTGACTTCGACGCCCCGCTCAAACAATAGGCCGGCGACCACATCCTCCTCCAGCTTGCGCTTGGCGGGATTGGCGCTCTGACCTTGCGAGATGACGACGGTAAGTTTACGAGCCATTCAGAGCAACTTATGGTGAGAGTTCAATCCGCATGGTTCATCGATCGCCGAATGCGCCGGATTGCAAATTGAGGAATTGAAAATCGCAAATTGCAAATCGGGAGAGCGAACGACGTCCAATTTGCAATTTTCATTTTTCAATTTGCAATTTGCAATCGCTTCTTACTCGTTCATCTGTCCTTTAATCGTCTTTTCCGCGATTTTCCAGGCCGCGGCCAAGTGCACTTGGTAGGCCTCGGGCGAGAGCAGGCCGGCCGGATCGCACTCCATGGCAAACATCCAGCCGGCGTCGTAGGTGCCGACGTTGATCGGCGTGGGGTCTTTCAGCAACACCGGGTTGAATTCCGTGAGCACGCCCGTCGCCGGAGCGTACAGCTCGCTTTCCGCCTTCGAACTCTCGATGTTGCCGAGAGTTTGCTTCTCGCGCAGCCGCTGCGGCGCGTCGACCGACCATTCCAAGAAGTAGACGTCTTGCAACAGCCGCACGGCGTAGGCCGAGAGTCCGAAGCGATAGCCGTCGCCGGCGGGCAGGGCCCACATGTGGTTCTTGGCGTACAGTCGATCGGTCGGAAACTTCGCGGCGAACTTCCCCATCATGAAGACGAGTTCGTCGCTCATGTGTATCGAACCCCTTGCATCTCCGGCTCGAAGAAGGCCGGCAAGAGTCCGTCGACGCAGAGGAGGCCGTCGCGCGTGAGCTGCACGTTGTCGGCATCGTACGACAGCAGTTCTTCGTCGCGATATTCGTTCCAGACCTCGCGCCATTTTTCGATGACGTCGACGCCGAACTTGTTGCGGAAATAGCCGACGTCGAGCCGGCCGGTTTTGAGTTGCAGAATCAGCTCGCGAATCGTCGCTTGTTGCGGCGTGATCTTCAGGCCGCGCATCAGCGGCAGCTTTCCGGCCTCGAGCGACGTAAGATATTGCTCCCACTCGGCGAGGTTCTGGTAATGCACGCCCGACACGTGGCCGAAACTTGCGACGCCCGTCGCCAGCAGGTCGCTACCGTGCCAGAGGTTGTCGCGGTAGCTGAAGTTCACCTTGCTCTTGTCGCGCACCAGCGTATAGCCGCTGGAGACGTGATAGCCGGCGGCCAACAGTTCGTCGTAGGCGTAATTGACCCAGGCGCGCTTGGTCGGCCAATCGGCGACCGGCGTTTCGATCTGATTGCCGAGAATATCTTTGGAGTACACCGTGTTGAACGGCAGTTCCATCTGATAGATCGTCACGCTCTCGGGCTGCAGCTCTTTCGTGCGGCGAATGTTCTCGCGCCAGTTGTCCCACGTTTCGCCGACCATGCCTGCGATGAGGTCGATGTTGACGTTATAAAAGCCGATGTCGCGGATCCAATCCCAGGCCTTCATGATCTCGCCCGAGAGGTGAGCTCGGCCGTTTTCTTCGAGCACGGCGTCGGAGAAGTTCTCCACCCCCAGGCTGAGCCGCGTGACGCCGAGTTCCTTGAGCGTTTCCAGCTTCGGGCGCGAGAGGGTGCCCGGCTCGCATTCGAAGGTGACTTCCTCGGCCTTGTCCCAATTGATGTTGGCCTTCAAGCGATCGACGAGCGACGTGAGTTGCTTGGCGCTGAGAAAGCTCGGCGTGCCGCCGCCGAAGTAAACGAAGCGGAAGGGGCGACCTCCCATGACGGGCAACTTGCTGACAAGCTCGATCTCGCGCGAGAGCGCGGCGACGTAACGTTCGACGTCGTTGGCATGCTTATCCGTGTAGACGCGGAAGTAGCAGAATTTGCAACGTTTGCGACAAAACGGAATGTGCAAATACAGACCCAGCGGCACCTCGCGCGGCGGCGAATGCAAGGCCGCTTCGACGTCGGCCAACGCCCCTTCCGCCGACCATTGCGAGAACGGCGGATAATTGGCGATGAAGTAGCTGCCGACTTCGGTCTTTTTGAGTTGCGTCGTCATACGGTCGCTTTCGCGTCTTACTTTCTCGGAAACGGAATTCCAGCAAAGGAGATGAGGGGATAGGAGGAGATTGTGGGGATGAAATCTAGATATGGAGAAGTACGAGCCGCGTTATCAAATAAAACCGATCCCATTTCACTCTGCTTTCATCTCCCTAATCTCCTCTTCATCCCCCTATCTCCCTTGCTGAAATTCCTAAATGAACATGCATTCTATTTAGCACCGAAGCAGTAGAGCTCGCCGTTGATGTCGCCGATGACCATGCGGCCGGCGGCGACGGCAGGCGAGGCGACGATCTCCGCGCCGGTTTCGTATTCCCAAACGTTCTCGCCGGTTTTCAAATCGAGACCGTAGAACCGTCCGTCGTTGGAGCCGACGTAAACCCTGGGGCCGACCACGACCGGCGACGACTCGACGTTTCCCTTGGCGGCGAAGTTCCAGACTTCGGCGCCGCTCGCGGCATCGAGGCCGCGGATTTGGCGATCGTTGCAGCCGAGCACGACGAGGCCGCCTGCGAGCGCGGCCGACGATTTGTATTCTTGCTTGCGCCGCGGAGCGCTGAAGGTCCAAGCGATCGCCGGCTTCTTCCAATCGATGCCGAGCACGCCTGCGCCGAGCGTGCCGAAGTAGGCCCGATCGCCGAGCACGGCCGGCGCGTTGCCGGTTTGCGCGCCGATGTCGATCTGCGCCACGGCCTTGCCAGTATCTAAGTCGACGACGTGAAACGCCGAATCGCAACCGCCGAGGAACACGCGGTTTTCGACCACGGTCGGGCTGCAATAGAGCGGCTGGTCGATCGTGTATTGCCAAGCAGGCTTGCCGTCGGCCGCGTTGAGGCAGTAGAGCGTACCGTCTTCCGAAGTGAAGAGAACTTTGTCGGCATAGAAGTTCGGGCCGCCGTGCACGGTAGCGCGGGCGTCGAAACCCCAGAGGGCTTTGCCGTCGGCGGCATTGAGACAGTAGCAGCGTCCCTCGAAGTTGCCCACGAAGACGTGCCCGCCCCGAACACCCGCCGCCGAACTGAAGCCGGCGTCGCTATGGAACTTCCACTTCTCCTTGCCGTCGGCCAGCGAGAGCGCGTAGAAGTCGCCGGTGGCGTCGTCGTTATTGGTGCCGATGTAAATCATGCCGTCGGCGATGACGGCCGTCGCCTCGAATGCGGCCCGCGAGAACGATTGCTTCCAGAGCAGTCCAGGCTTCTCCGGCAGTTCGCAACGGGCGACGCCTTGAGCAAGTGCGTCGCCGCGAAACACCGGCCAAGCATCGGCCGAAGCGGCGATCGATTTGCTTTCGGCAGCCGGCGCCGCAGGTTCGGCGGCGGAAGTAAGAGAACCGCCGGGGAGTACGGAAAGATATAGATAGAAAGCGGCGAGCGCGGCGAACCGCGACGGCAGGCACTTTCTCGTATTTCGAACTGCATGCATCGGCGTTGATCCGCGGTTGCGTCCGTCCCGAAACAGTATTTTAGTACGCGGCCCGGTAAAGTTCGAGTAAATCCGCCGCGGCTACGGGGCGCGGATTGAAGGTTCCGGTCCATTGTTTCGCGGCATCCGCGGCCATCGCCGGGAGCGATTCTTCCCCGACGCCGACGCGCGACAGCTGGGTTTCGAGCCCCGCCGCGGCGGCGGTATCGCGCAGAAAGCCGGCCAAACCGTCGGGCCCGCTCGAGACGCTCGGCGCGCCGTTGACGCCGGAAACGTAAGCCAAAAGTTCGCAATACCAATCGCGGTGCGCCTCGCCGTTGAAGCGTACGACGTGCGGCAGCATCATCGCAATCGCCTGGCCGTGCGGCACGCCGTAGTGCGCGGTCAGCGGGTTCGCTAAGGCGTGCGTTGCGCCGAGCATCGAATTCTCGATGGCCGTGCCGGCGAGAAACGCGCCGAGTTGCATACCGCTGCGGGCTTCGAGATCGGTCGGGTCTTGGAGTACGCGGACGAAGTTGCGCTCGAGTTGCCGCCACGCTTCGCGGCTATATAAGATCGACATGAAGTTGCGCTTCGTCGTCACGTACGTTTCGAGCGCATGGGCGATGGCGTCGATGCCCGTGAGCGCGGTGACGCGTTGCGGCTGGGTGACGGTGAGCGTCGGATCGAGCAACGCCACGCGGCAGGCGGCACGCTTGTCGCCGCAGGCCATCTTCACGTGCGTCTCGGCATCGCTGATTAGTGCGTACGATTGCGCTTCACTGCCGGTGCCCGAGGTCGTCGGCACGGCGATCATCGGCAGCATCGGGCCGGTCGCCTTGCCGGTGCCGTGGTAATCCTGCATGCGTCCGCCGCAGGAATGGATGAAGTTGATTCCCTTGGCGCAATCCATGCTGCTGCCGCCGCCGAGACCGATGAGCACGTCGGGCCGAAATTCTTTGGCGACGGCCGTGCCGCGATCGACATGCGCGGTCGTCGGATTTTCGCCGACGTCGCTAAAGACCAGCGTCTGCAAACCGGCGGAGTGCAACGCGTCCAGTCCGCGCGCCGTGTGCCCCGCTTTCACGATGCCCGGATCACTGACGACCAAGGCTCGCGAGCCGCCCAAATCCTTCGCCAACGCGCCGAGCTGCTCGATCCGGTTAGGACCGAACACAAGCTTCGTCGTCAGCTGGTAATCGAAGGAGTGCATGCGGGCGAAGAGTGGCGGGTGGTCAGGGGCGGGTGGTCAGGGGCGAGTGATGAGACTTATTCCGAGGCGAGCCGGTCGTGTAAGCGGCCGGGTGATTCCATACGCGGTCAAAACTTCCAAACCGGTCGAGGCTCGCCGCGGCTGAGAACTTCGTAAACGTACATGCCGGTGCGGGACGTCGGCGGCATCGCTTCTTTGATCTCGCGATAGTCTTGCACACGCGTGCCGAGCAGATGATGCCATTTTCCGTCGGCGAGGCGTACCGTCATTCCCGAGGGGTGGTCGGCGCGCCAAGTCCAGTTGGAGCCTGCCGGCGGGCCGAACTTCGCGCGGCCGTCGAGCACTTCGATCGGCGACATGAGCCCGTCGCGTGCGGCGTTGAGCGGCCAAACGCCGAGGGTATTGCGCGTATCGCGGCCGGGCTCCAACTTTATTTTTCGATCCGCTGCGACCAGCGCGAGCGGATCTTTCGGGCCGGGCATTACTTCGCGGAGGTTCGCGGCGATATACGGAGTGCCGTCGGCCGCTTGATTCAGCGTGATCGGGCCGGGCGAGATCACGCCGCGGGCCTCAATGAGGTCGCTCCATGTGCGTCCCTGATCCTGCGATCGCCGGACGCGAATATCGTTGCGGCGACCTTCGAAACTGCCGCCGCGCGCGGCCAAGAGCAGCGAGCCGTCGACATCGCGCACAACGCTCGGCTCGATGGTGCCCGACGCTTGCGGCACAGGCAGGAATTCGACCGGCCGCCAAGCGTCGGCGGTGCGACGCATGCGCAAGAGGCCGGACCCGTTGAACCTTTCCCCCTTGGCGCCCGACGCCGTCGCCTGCGGGAGCGAACCTTTACCGACCATCGGCACGAGCAGGTCGTCGCCGTCGGCTATCGCGTTACCGATACCGCCGTTGGTGAATTGCCACGGGGACAACAGATCCTTAAACGGCACGCGCTCCGTCGCCGTGACGCGAAACGTGGTCCCGTCGAACGTGTATTGCTGAAACTCCCAGTAGCCGAACGCCTCGGCGCCGCTGTAGCTGTTCTGCAAATACGGCGGCGGGCCTTCTTGGAGAATCTTCCACGCCTGCACCATGCCGAGGCCGAAGCCCGTGCCGGCGTGCGGATGCGGCGAGCCGTCGCTGCGTTTGGCGCCGAGCGGCACGAAGCCGCCGCGGATCGGATACTTGACCATCGTCGCCGGTTTGCCGGCCGGCTCGCTTTTGGGATTCACGTCGACGTGATTGCGATTCGCGACGACCGGCACCGCAGCGGCCAACTCGGCCAAACTGCCGAAGACCATCACGTCGTTGCCGACTTCAAAATCGACCCCTTGCGCGAGCGCCTCGCGCACGTTGCAGAAGAGGGCCGCCTGGGTGGGGGAAACCTGAAACGGCAGACCTACTTGATAAAGCCACTGCTTGCCCGAAGGCGCATCCGGCGCGAGCACGCGCACGATCGGCTCTCCGGCAATGCCTGAGATGCCCGCCGCAGGCGCCGACTCGGCCGCGTACGATGTCGCTAGAAATGGGCCGAGCAAGCTCAGCGCCGTAATCAAAGCGGCAAGGGTAACAGCTCGATTTGTCATTCGGATCTCGTCATTCTTTCGACATTCGAGCTTCGACATTCGACATTACTTAACTTTCGCCAATCGCTCCGGCGTCGTTTGGTACGCCCGGTTGCGGAAGAGAAACTCGACGATGTTTCCTTCGTGCGGCTGCAGCCAATCGAGCTTGATGGTCGGAATCGGGCCGACGTTCAAGCGATCGATGTGCACGGCGTCGGTCAGCTGTCCGATCCACCGCTCGTCGTTCGTGATGGCCGTGGCGATCAGCGTTTGGCCGATCTGCTCAAGCATCTGATCTTGCGGGCACTCGACCACGGTGGTGAACGGGAACATGTATTCGTCTTTGGCGATGCCGCAGGCCGAGTTGGCGCAGTGCACGACCGTCGGGCGAAGGTACGCGCAGCGTTCCTTCTCGATGAGGCGCGGGCCGTATTGCTCCGTCATATGCTTGACGCCCGACTCTTTGAACTTGCTCTCGATGAGCTTCCAAATGGCTTGCGCTGCGCCCGGCGTCGTGAAGGCGGCGAGGCCGGCGTTGGGATCGTCCGGCGGCAAGGCTTCCACGGGGCCGATCTTCTCAGCGATGGCGGCGGCGATTTCCTTCGTGTGGCGCGAGGCCCAAATGCCCGAAGTGTTGATGCAGCCGCGGCCGCTGTTGGCGTAGACGCTCTGCACCATCACGTCGAGATACTTCGGCCAATCATCGACGATGTCGTCGCCGAGCAGAATCTTGCTAAAGCCCGGGCCGTGCGCCTGCACCTTCGGGTTGCCTTTGTACTTTTCGATCGTGGCGGTGCCGCCGAAGATCATGCTCCGATCGCAGCTCGAAAGCACGGCAGGACCGACGTCGTGACCCCCGGGATAAATGCTGATCGCTTCCCGCGGAATGCCGGCTTCGAAGAAAGCGGCGGTGATGCGGTAGGGAGTCCAAGGTTCCGACGAACCAGGCTTGAGCACCAGCCCGACTTGCAGCGGGATCACCGGGAGCCAGAGCGTGTGGACGCCCGGCGAATTCGACGGGAGCACGAGCCCGACGACCGGCGATTGGCATTGGTAGCTCACCGTGACGCCGCGGCTTTCGACGCCGTAGCCGCGCGACAAGATCGCCGGCGAGAGGCCGCGCGTCAGCGCGTCGAGCATCGTCGACATGTTCGTCAGCACGTAATGGTTCTTCGCCATATTGGCCTTCGCCATATGCACGGGCAGACCGGTGCTCGCCGATTGCTGCTTGGCGAAATCGTCGGGCGACTGCACGCCGTCGCCCATCGGCAGCGTACCGTTCAAGTACAGATCGGCGGCCTTCGCGATGCGGGCGAGCAGTTCGTCGTGCGGGATGTCGCGCAAAACGTCGCGAGCGCGTTTGGCGAAACGCATGTCGCGTTGCAAGATGCCGCCGTTGGCTTGGCCGAGCCGCGCGATCGGTTCGCCGGTGAGGAAGTGTTTGACTTCATCATGTTCGAGCGATTCGTACGGCTTGCCCCAACGCAGGACGGGAATGGTGAGCACGGCGGGTACCTATGACTAATGGCGATGTTCGAATGACGTACGATGAACCGCGTGGGCCTCGCGTTGCTCGACCCACCCTACGGCCCGAACCGCGACCGACGGTCGCGGCTTGATGATGATGCTTGTTAGTACACGCCGACGGTCGTCGCTTCCGCGAGTTCGTGGAAGGGGCGCACGCCGCTGACGCCGTCCCAAGGATACTTGTCGAACGGCATTTCGCGTTCGCCTTCGTCGCGCTCCATGAAGCCCGGCACGAAGAGTTCCTTGGTAAGCGTCGTGAGTTTCACGCGGCCCGTTTGGCCGTAGCCGACCGTCGTGTTGTAGTCGTTGAATTCGACCACTTCGGTGCAAGCCCGCGGTTGCGGAGCGTAGTAGCTGATTTTGTAGCCGTCGGCCGCGGTGACCGGCTTCGAGCAGGCCAAGCCCATCAGCGTGTTGCCGTAGGTCGGCGTCATGAATACGCCGTCGAGATATTCTTCCGTGACGAAGCGGGTCCACTGCGGAGTGAACTCGGTGCCGCCGGAGAAGATGCCCTTGATGCCCACGTCCTTGAGCGTCTTGCCTTGCTTCTCGAGCGCCTGGCAGAGCGATTCGAGCAGCTTCGGCGTCGTGAACATGCATTGCACGTTGTGATTGGCGCCGAGGATCGTGAGCGCTTGGTCGATGCAATGCTTCTTGTATTCTTCGAGGTGTTCCATCCACCCCTTCTTGATGAGCTTGATCACCCAACGGGGGTCAAGATCGACGCAGAAGCAGATGCCGCCGCGAACCTGAGCCAAATGTTCGACGGCCAAGCGCAGGCGACGCGGGCCGCTGGGGCCGAGCATCAGCCAGTTGGCGCCGCGCGGGAACTTATCGTCGGGCAAGGTTTCGCTGAAGTTCGAATAGTCGGTGCGCCAATCGTCGTGCGACACGCGGCTCTTCGGCACGCCCGTGGTGCCGCCGGTTTCAAACACGTAGAGCGGCTTGTCCATCAACTTCTGCGGCACCCAACGACGGATCGGGCCGCCGCGGAGCCATTCGTCTTGGAACTCGGGAAACTTCTTCAGGTCGTCGTAGGTCTTGATCTCCTTGAGCGGATCAAACTTCAATTCGTTCTTGGCGTACTCGAGCCAAAACTGGCAACCGGTCGTGGGGTGAAAATGCCACTGCACCGTTTCGTAGGTGTGGGCGTCCAGACGTTCGCGGGCGGCTTTGGCCTTGGCTTGCACTTCGGGCGACACGGCAGATGCGGACTGGCTCATGAATGCTCCTCGGCGGACGGGACTAACGTGGCGATCGGCCATGAACAACGCGCCGCGCGCGTGCGCTCAATGAGCCGGGATGGATTGCTGGAAATCGGAGGATGATTGTCGCAGGTGGGGAGATCGGCGAGGCGGGACCACGAAGCCGGGCCAGGGCCGACGAAACCGTCCGAGTAGTATCCTTCGCCGGCGACCAAAAGTGCCGGCCCCTCAGACGGCCTGTGAGCGAGGCCGAAGGCGAACTCCGTGAACCCTTCAAATTACCCGACTTACGGCCCCCGGGCAACGGGCCGAATGGGCCGGAAGGCCGGCAAAAACCGCAAGGTTTCGCAACAACGGCCACAGATGCGTCGGAGTGCCCCATGACGGAAGAGAAATCGTTCCGCTGGTCTTAGCGTCTGGAGAGTCGCTTGGGCCGTGTACTGCTATTTCGTTCCGTGCAATGCAATCAGCAGAACTACGGAGATCATGCTCACCGCGGAGATGCATCCCATGACTTGGGCGGCGTGAGAAAAATCAGCATCGTGATTCTCCGTAAATCGCCACGACGGCAGCGCGACCTTGAGCGCCAAAAAGATCGCCGCCGCGCTGAAGAGTACCAGGCGCTGCTTGTTGTTCATCACGCTGCGAGGCCGGGCGATCATGGGAGCCTGCTAGGGAATGAGGTCGACTTGGTCTCGGAGAGCTTCGCCTCGTCGGGCAGTTCCGGCAGCTTCTCCCATTCTAATGCTCCCGTGGTCTGCGACACAAAACTTGCCGGTGCGATTAGTCGTCCTGGCGGGCCGGCCAAAAGTTTCCTTGATCGGATTCGGCAAATCGCTACTCTGCGGGATGGTTGTTTGGCAATTTGGTTTCATAGCGAGCCGGGGGCGTGAGCAACCGGAGTTTTCGCCGGCGGCGGTAGCCCGAAGCGACGTGACTCGGCGACCGACGGCACACGGAACGTGCCTACAACTTTGTCGTAAGTCGCTGATCATGCTCGGCACTTACGGCGACGGGCGAAAACGGACTGCGCAGATAATTCCATCTATCTGCGCACAACCTTAAAACCCACAAGGGGTGCGCAGATAGCTCGAGTTATCTGCGCAGGGGCGTTTTTGAAGTCGACGTAAGTCGCGCATGTGCTTTGGGACTTACGTCGATTCATCGCTTCATTTAGCCCGCCGTCGGCGACGGCGGGTGCCCCCGGTCGCCGACCGGGGGCTAAATAAAAACGGAGATCACGCAACCACCGTTTTTCTGATCCATCGCTCGATCGTGTCGAGCAGGGCGCCTTGCACGCCCGTGTAATGATGGTCGCCGCCGGCGATGACGGCCGTTTTTAGCTTCGCGCCGGCCGCTTCGGCTTTGGCGAGTTCGTCCGGAAAATCGCGGAAGGCGATTCCTTGTTGCACTTCTTGCGAGCCGAAAGTGAAGAGCGTCGGCAGCGTGAGGCGGTCGAGATACTTCAGCAGGTTGTAGCGCTCGGCCGGCCCGTATTTATCGAGATAGCTTTCGGCCGTGATCATGTAAGGAATCGGAAAGCGAATGGAGAGGAGCGTCTCGGGTTTGCCGTCGGCGACGAATCGTTCGGCCTTCGCGATCTCTTCCAAGAAGCCCGGCCCTCGGGCGCTGGCGGCAAGATGCGTGTACGAAAGCCGCGGCGGTGAAACGGCGACGAGCGCCACAACGCCGGGCATCGCATCATGCGCGGCGGTGTAAATCGTTTTCACCGCGCCGAGGCTATGACCGATCACGGCGATGCGCGAATATCCGCGTTCGCCGAGCAGCGCGAGCCAAGCGGCGATGTCGAGCCGAGCTTCGTCGACGAACTCGTAGGCCGACCCGATGGTGCGGCTGCTCGCGAAGCCGTCGGCATGGCGAACCAGCGCGTTGCCGATCTGGTCGTGCCCGCGGGTATTCACCACGAGCGCCGCGGCACCCCACTTGGCGACTCGCTCGGCGATGGCGGTGAGAAAGCGCGAGCCGTAGAAGTTGCTGCCGGTGCCATGAACAACGAGCACGGCGTCGATCGCAAGAGGCGAACGCACATCGGATTCATCGCGAGCCGCGGGCAACAAAACGCCGTCGAGGCGTAGGCCGTCGGCGGCGGTCGTTTCTACAAGATCGACAAGCATGAGAGCTCGACACCAAGCAGCGGCTGATTAGCCGCCGCTCGGGGCGTTGGCGTTGCTCAAGGTCGAGAGCACTTGCAACACGCCGTTGAGGTGGGCCATGCGCGGGCCGAAGCGATCGACGAATTCGTTTAGCACGAACTCCCCGTCGGCCAAGGCCTCCGAATTGTCGTTGACCTCGCGGGTCATCTGGCGGAGGAATTCCGTCTGCACGCGCGACAACGTTTCCGCGGCCCGACGGCAGCTGCGGACGAGCGCCGGGTTGGCGGCCTTCCACTGCGCGAGCTCTTGGTTGCGTTGACGCTGATTGTGAGCGAGCAGCCCGACGAGCTCTTCCAACAAGACGTTTTGCTTGTCGAGCGTGTCGCGAATATCGCGCAGCACGACGGCCGACTCGACCACATCATCCCCATCAGAAGAAGGGTGATGAGGGGGCAGGGCGGACGATACGTCCAATTGGGTATAAATCGGCGGGCGGGAATGACTTTCGTGCGACATCGAACTCTCCGAGCGGCTCATCCTAGGCTGCCACAGGGCCCAGTATAGGCGGCGCTGCGAAGGATTGTCGAGGAATTTGTAACGACCATGCCGCCTTTCCCGCTGATTTTTAACCAACGCTCGGCTGTGCGACCCCGATAAATTGCCCAGTTTCGACGTCGATCTTTTATTCGCGCCTCGTCGACATCGCACGCACGCGTCGTCGGCAAAGTTTGCGTAGCCTTCCTCATCACGCCCTCGGAGCCGTTTGCTATGACACGCCACCTCACGTTTATCGCATTGTGCTTGTTCGCCGGGCTGTGCTCGACTGCCGGTCGGGCATCGGCCGCCGCTCCGAACACGACTCCGGCCGCACCGGCTGCCGGCGGCGTATTGCTCGACGAACCGCTCGCCACGCAACACGCCGCGGGCTGGAAAGTTGCTAAGGGTGACTGGAAGTTCGTCGATGGAGCTTGGCAGGGGGCCGAGCTCAAAGCCGACAAGCACGGCGCCGTTGCTCGGCACAATGTCGTGTTTACCGATGCCGTGATTGAATTCGACTTCAAACTTGACGGCGCCAAATCGATTTCGCTTTCGATCAACGACCCCAAGGGGCACAACAGCCGGCTCGGCATCACGCCGATCGGAATTCGGTTGACGAAAGACGACCACGATCACGCGGGCCCGGACAAGGCCGCCGTCGTCGCAACGCTGCAAACGAAGCTGGAAACCGGTCGCTGGTACCACGTGCGTTTGACGCAAACGGGCGAAGAGTTCACGGCCCAAGTCGGCGAACATACGCTGGCCGGCAAGCATCCGGACATCGCCGTGGCGAAGTCCAACGTCGGTTTCACCGTGGCCGGGGAAACGGCTTCGTTTAAGAACCTGAAGATTACGGCCCCCGCAGCCGCGAAGTAAGGCGCGTAACGAATCGCCGGCGTTGCTTGCACGCGAAGCAGCGCCGGCAACGCGTTTCTGCTGCGGCCGGCCGCTGCTTGCTTGCCGTCAACGGATTGCCCGGAGCCCTTTCAAGTCTGCCCGCGCTTGGCCCGATACTACGGCAGGCGGCGCATCAATGGGCAACAGCGAAGTCGGCAAACGCGCGGAGCAGGGCAAGCATGGGTTCGGGCGATAAGCCGTCGGCCGTCGGAGGCTTTTACACCGTTGTGGCGCATGAGCAGCATGGGCTGTTCGGCGGCCTGTTGCTGCTCAACAAGAGCGGCCGGCCGTTGGAGTTTCATTGCACCGCACCGATCAAGCCGAACCGGGCTCAAGAGATTCTCTACGGCGCGTCGCTCGAATCGTACCTCTACGGCGAAGCGATCGGGGCCGCGCTCCTGGCCAAAGCAACGAGCGCTCCGACGTTCCTTTGCGTCGAGAACGCCGCGGCATTGGCGGTGCGGGAGTTTGTCGACGCGCCGGTGGCGATGGTCGTCGCCGACGCCGCGCCCGAGGCCGAGGATCGTCCGCTGTTTCGCGTCGATGCGGCGCATGAGCGCGGGCTGCACCATGTGCACTTCGGCCCTCGCAAGCTGGCGCTGCCGAAACGATTTGCCGGCGACGCCGCGGCGCTGGAGCAGGGGCTGGGGCTATTGCCGGAGCACTTCGACTTAGCCGAGCCGTTTGCGCGGATTCGCGGAGCAATTGAGGAAGCACAGCGGAGCGGCCGATGAGCGACTACGCCGCCGCCGGCTCGCAAGCCGCGCAAGACGCCGCGTTGTTTCTCCGTGCCGCGCAAGAGCTGAAGGCCCCCGCCGCGCTCGACGTGATCGTCTCTTCGAGTTCGCCGCAAATCGACGTGGCGGCCAGTTCGATCGCCGTCGAATCATGGAGGCCCGGCATCGCGTCGGTGCCGATCCGCGCCGATCGGCTCAAGGTCCGCAGCTTCTTCTTTCCTCAGACGCCCGGCTGGCGCGAGAAGTTCGTCGCCGCCCAAGCTGCGAAGACGGCGACAGCCCCGGCACCGACGAATGTGGAACCGGCAAATGACGCGGCGGGCGGAGCGAAGGCGTTCAAGTCGTCGACGCGGATCGCCCCGCCGAAAGACGTCGTGAAGCTGGAAGATCGCCTCTACTACGTCCTTCAGCCGCCGCTAGAAAGCGTGTTTACCGGCGGCACGCTGGACTTCCCGTTCACGCCGTTTCCGTATCAGTTTGAAGGCATCGCCTTTTTGTATCCGCGCTTCGCGGCGATCTTGGCCGACGAGATGGGCCTCGGCAAAACGATGCAGGCCATTACCACGGTGCGCTTGCTGCTGCATGCCGGCGAGCTCCGCAACGTGTTGCTCGTCTGCCCGAAGCCGCTGGTAACCAATTGGCAACGCGAGTTTCAAACGTGGGCGGGCGAACTGCCGCTGACAATCATCGAAGGGGACCAAGCGAAGCGGCGCTGGCAATGGCACCAGACCGAGTCGCCCGTCAAGATCGCCAACTATGAAGTTGTGGTTCGGGATCGCGACATCATCGACGACGAGTCGCTGAAGTTCGATCTCGTGGTGCTCGACGAATCGCAGCGGATCAAGAACCGCTCCGGCACCACGAGCGAAGTCGTTCGCTCGATCCGGCGCACGCGCAGTTGGGCGCTCACGGGTACGCCGGTGGAAAACAGCGCCGACGACCTCGTCGGCATTTTCGAGTTTCTGCAGCCCGGCTATCTAACGCCCGGCATGAAGCCGCGCCGCATGGGAACGCTGGCGGCCGACTACATTATTCGCCGCACCAAGGACAAGGTGCTCACCGACCTACCGCCGAAGATGTTTCGCGACGTGGAAATCGAACTCTCTGCGGCGCAGCGAGAAACCTATCGCTTGGCGGAAGAAGAAGGGGTGCTCCGGCTCACCGACATGGGCCCCGGCCTGACGATTCAACACGTCTTCGAACTCGTGATGCGGCTCAAGCAGATCTGCAACTTCGATCCGCTCACCGGCGAAAGCGCCAAGCTCGAACGCCTAGAGGCCGACCTGGAGGAAGTGGTCGCCGGCGGCCGCAAGGCGCTCATTTTCAGTCAGTGGGTCGAAACGCTGGAGAAGCTCGGCGACCGGCTCGGCCACTTGAACCCGCTCTACTACCACGGGCAGATCCCGTCGGCCAAGCGTGACGGCGTGCTGAAGCGGTTTAAAGAAGATAAGAAACACCCGATCTTGCTCATGAGCTACGGTGCCGGCGCGGTAGGGCTCAATCTGCAATTTGCCGGCTATGTGTTTCTCTACGATCGCTGGTGGAACCCGGCCGTGGAAGACCAGGCGATTAATCGAGCGCATCGCATCGGCGCCGCCGGGCCGGTGACGGTCACGCGCTTTGTGGCGGCCGACACCATCGAACAACGGATCGATCAGGTACTCCGCGAAAAGCGCGAGCTGTTCGATTCGATCTTCTCCGACGTCGAACCTTCGGCAGCGCAGAGCGGGCTGACGCACGACGAGATCTTCGGGCTCTTCAGACTGCGCAGCCCGCAAGGCCCGATCCGCTTCGCGGCCTGATCTCATTTGCGGCTGTGATGAAGCAACCTCACGCTCAAGCATGGGGTTTTCCGCACTGTCGCCCGGAATCTCCGGCAATTTCGCGGCGCTTCGGCGCGGATGCTTCTCCCGAAATTTGTCTAACTTCGGAAGGTTGGTTAAGCTCCCTACGTGTGCTCCTTCCACTGCGAGCGAACCGTCGCTCGCACGTTTCGGTAAACGTGGGAGAAACTTGTTATGCACCGATTGTTGGCCGCAGGGATTGCGGCGCTCGGGGTCGCCATGCAGGGAACTGCGGCATGGCCTGCGGCCTCGGTGTTGCCCGCTTCGCCCCATTTTTCGTTGTCGCCCGGGGCGTATTCGTTACGTATTCAGATCTATGAAGAGTACGGCGTCAGCGACGACGCGGAATCGATGAAACTTTCGTTCCAGCGCGGCAAGGTCGTGCTCGAGTTGAAAGACGATCCCGAAGTGCGCTTCGTCGGCGCCGACACGCCGAACGTCTTAACGCTCCGCTACGGCGACGGCGAAGACGACGTCGTCCTCCACGGCAAACTCACCGCCGACGATCGTCTCGAAGGAGAGTTCGTCATCGAAGCCTACCGCTTCGGCACGCAACACGGCGCGTTCACGCTCGTGAAAGCAGGCGACGAAGAGCCGGCCAAATAGCTCGATGAGATTCCGCTCCGGGTAACTTAATCGATTCAATTCATTGCGCAGATATTGCCGAGAGCCGCTCACGCAGCGGCTCTAGCGCAGGTCGGCAACTCGGATCAACCTGGAGGCAAAGTCGGCATATCTCGCAGAGCCCTTGATCGACCGTACGCGGCAGGGGAGCTTCTAAGCAACTCGCAATTCCTTGGACGGAGCGCGGCGCCTTCTGGAAGATCAACCAATAGAGAATTGCGCCGATTCCCCAAACATCCGTCGCCGAGGAAATCACTCCCAGTCGGGGCTCGAGCAACTCTGGGGCTGCAAATGCCGGAGTAGCACCGACCACCGAAGTGCGTGCCGACGTCGCGAACCCGAAGTCCACGATGACGGGTTCGCCTTCGGCATTCAAAAGTACGTTGCTTGGTTTCAAGTCGCAATGAACGACACCTCGTTCGTGGGCGCACAAAAGTGCGTCAATTAATCGTCGGAGCCATCGTTTGATGGTTTCGGAATCGAATGATCCTCGTTGAACCTGCCCCAGGCTCGGGCCCGGCAGCAGATCCATAAGAAAGAAATTGCCGCCGCCCGGCATCTTTCCCAAGCCGTAAACGTTCACGATTCCCGGATGATTCAAACCGGCGATGATTTGCGACTCTTCGAGAAACTGGGCGACCGCCCCGCGGTTCTGATGGAATTTTTTCTTTAGGACCTTCAGTGCAAACGTGGCTCCGTCACTACGTCGCCATGCTCGATACACCTTACCCACGCCGCCGCTGCCGAGGTGCGATTGGATGAGCAAGTCGTGATAATCGATGCTCGTACTCGGCGCCGACAGAGTGCTGCTGCCGTGCGCGGCGGCGGACGCGGAATCGCCTACGGCATCAGGAAGCGGCGTCTGATCGCTCTCTGCCATGCGACTCGCCACGATCTGGCGAAGTTCTTCCACACGCCGCCGGATCGTCCGCGGCGACTTCCCCAGTCGCTCCGCAATCGAGTCAATCGATTCGTCTTGGAGTCGGAGTTCGAGAATAGATCGCAGTTCCGATTTAAGGCCGGCCATTAGAAGCGAGAGTTCTTCCGCGAGCACAGCCGACTCGACTGGTCCGACGTACCGATGGTCGGCCGCCTCCCAATCTGCAGCGGAATCGTCATTCGCCTCCGTCGCTTGCTCTTTCTTCACCGAGCGCTTCGCAGCGCTATGACGTTCGTTAAGTCGCGCAACCTTGCGAGCCGTAATCGTGGCCAACAGTCGCCACAGGTCGTCGCTTTCGTTGAGCGTGAACTTGCCCGTTCGCGCGCCGATAAAGAAGCTCCGAAACGCCGATTGAACGGCGTCGTCGGGGTCGACCCGTGCGCCGATCCTTTTGGCGAGTCGCGTTTGGCAAGTCGCGAACGGGCCAAGATCGTGAGGCGACGAACATAGCGTTGGAATAGCAACGCCTCGGCGGATCGATCCCCCTGAAAGTAACGCCTTCCCAGCGATAACGACTCTTCGGACATCTTTTTTAGGAATCTTGTCCGCCAGTGTCCGCATTTCCGCATCTACCCAATAGGCGAACGTGGCTGCCGAGACTTTTCGAGGCAGTCGGGATGTCGCCGATACTTTGGGAGCTGCGCACCATGGCCCACGTCGTTACGGCATCTTGCTTTGGATGCCGCTATACAGATTGCCTTGTCGTCTGTCCCTGCGAATCGTTTCGCGAAGGAGAGAAGATGTTGTATATCGATCCCGACTCGTGCATTGACTGCTGCGCGTGCGCACCGGAATGCCCCACGTCGGCAATCTACCAAGATGTCGAGGTTCCGGCGAATATGAAGGAATTCATCGCAGTCAACGAGGAAATGTCGCGAGTGAGCCCGGTGATTACCGAGAAACGTACTCCGTTAGCCGTTCCTCGTTAGTCGCGACTTCGTTCGCTCCCAGCGGCTCGCCGGGAGCGATCGCAATGCTGCGCGCAATTGACGGGCAACTATCCGATCACCACACGCGGCTGGCGTTCCGGGTCGGGTTGTACTTTGTTGATGAGCGAGCGCACCATCCACGGTACGTTTCCTTCGCCGAACAGCAAGAAGCTGAAGCTCGCGGCCAGCGGGCTTTCGTCGCTCCAGCCGAAGTGAATCTCCGGCGGCTTACCGACCTTCGAAAGCTCCAACGCCGCCGCGGCGACCGCATGCGCGATCGAAGCGCAGCGCTTAATCCGAATGATGAACTTCCCTTCGGTTTCGATCACTTCCATTAACGGAATGTGCGAAAACTCGCTCGGGTCGCCGAGTTCCGCCTCGACGAACACGATCGGCACCTCGGGGGGCAAGCGATGTAATTCGCGAATGCCTTGTTCTTTGCTTTCCAAACTTTGCCGGCCGGGACGATGCGGCACCAGCACCGGGAATTCCAAGTGCTTCAAGCTGTCCCAAAGGAACCGCGAAGTCGGATCGGTAAAGGCGAAGCCCTCGAAGCGGAGCTCGGTGCTGCGCGACAAGCGAGACGCGAACGACAAGACGAGCACCGCGCCGATGAAGCAGCTGGCGATCTTGATGCCGTCGGGGCGCTCGATCATGTTCGCCGTTGTGGTGTAAAGAAACACCGCGCAGATCAGCAAATAGCCCCAGGGAATGCGAAACAGGATGAACCGATCCTTGTGAGAGCGGAAGACGTCGATCACCGTCGCCACGCAGGCGCTCGACATCAGCACGAGTACGCCCGTGGCGTAAGCCCCGCCTTGCGCACTGACGTCGGCCTTGAAGACCCACGTCACCAGCAAGTTGATGAACGTAAACATGATGACGAGCAAGTGCGTGACGCGGGCCCATTCCGGAGCCATGCCGTAGCGCGGCAAGTATCGCGGCACCAAGGCCAACAAGCCCGCCATGGCGCTGGCGCCTGCGAACCCAAGGATGACGATCGTCGCAATGTCGTAGATGGTGCCGAAAATCGGACCAAAGAGCGGATTGATGACGCGCGCCCCTTCGCCATGCGCGATGTACGCCAAGGCGCGGTCCTTCGCATGGCCGCCGCCCAACTCGGTGGCGGCGTGCAATTCCGTCGGTTCGATCAACATCGCCGTCACCAACGACGACCCCAGCAACAGGGCCGACATAATCAACGCCGCCGTGACGAGCAGCTTCCGCGCATTACGAATTCGGCCGCGCGGATGTTCCGGCGTATCGTCGTCGTCTCCCCTAATGAGCGGCATCACGGCGACGCCGGTCTCAAAACCGCTCAAGCCCAGCGCAAGCTTAGGAAAGATCAATGCGCTGACGACGAAGATCGAGACGATCCCCTTGTCTAAAAAAGGGAAATGCTCGGAATGCTCGATCTCCCAATGTTCCGTACCGGCCAGGAGATGCTCAAACCAAAGTTGCAGCCGCTCGGGATGGGTCGCTAAGTAAAAGAGTCCGCTGCCGATCACGATGACGTTCAACACGAGATAGACGCCGACGATGCCGACGGCCATCCCGATCACTTCTTTGAAGCCGCGCATGAAGCTGGCGCCCAAAAGCACGAGCATAAACATGGTGATGGCCATGCGTTGCCCGGTGGTCGACCATGCTGCGAGCCACGCCGGACCGTGCTCTTCCCAAATGGGGTTATGCAGTAGATGCTCGGCGGCATCCGCGGCCGAAAGCGTTTTGGTAATCACAAAGTCGGTGGCGGCGAAGCCCAACAGCGTCAGCACGACGACCTTCGCCGTCCAGCCGCGCATCAGGCGCTCGAGCATTTGGATCGAGCCTTGGCCGTTGGGCGATACGCTCGCGACGTGCGAATACACGGGCAAGGCGCCAAACAGCGTGACGAGCACCAGCACGACGGTCGCTACCGGCGCGAGAATGCCGGCCGCTTCGAACGCGATCGAGGGTTGGTAGCCGAGCGTACTGAAATAGTCGACGCCCGTCAGACACATGACACCGAGCCACATGCTCTGGTGATGGTGGCCGTGACCGTGTTCATCGTGATGCGGCTGAACAACGTCTACGGCTTGCGCAGGGGAAGCGCCCATGTAGTTGGTCGGTCCCGAAGATTCGGGCCGAACGATCCTCGCAGTCAGAACAAGTTGCGTATCGGGAAAGTAATATGGTGACAACAGCTTGCCGGCGTCACAAGGGCCTGCCGTCGTCGATGTGCCGGAAACGCACGGCGGATATCAAGTTAGGTATCGTCGCAATCTGTAGGGATTTCGCTTTCCGTCGGTTGCCGACGCCGGATTGACATCGGCCGGCGCGAGCCGCAAGATTGTGCCGAGCGCGAAGTCCCCGCCTCGTGTGCTCCGCCGATTGTCGCAATTTCCGCCCGCCTCATGCCCGCCGTTTTTAGAAAGTCGCCATCCATGAGCAGCCCGCTTTTCAATCTTCAAGGTCGTTCGGCATTGATTACCGGCGGTAGCCGCGGCTTAGGGAAAGCAATGGCCCGGGGCTTCGCGGAAGCGGGCGCCGATGTGCTCATCAGTAGTCGGCATGAAGACGAACTCCGCTCGGCGGCGGAAGAAATTGGCCACGGCTTGAAGGTACGCGTCGAGTACGCCGTGGCCGATATGCTCGATCGGACCGCCGTCGCGAAGCTTGCAGCCGACGCAACGCAACGGCTCGGCAAGGTCGACATCGTCGTCAACAACGCCGGCGGCAATACGCCGCAGCAAATCGACGTGATCACCGACGCCGAATGGGATCGCATCATCGAACTGAACCTCAATAGCGTCATGGCTCTGACGCGCGCCGTGGTGCCGCAGATGAAAGAGCGCCGCTGGGGTCGCATCATTCACATTTCGTCGATCATGGGGCTCGCCAGCAAGGAAGGACGCAATTCCTACTCGGCGACGAAGGCGGCGCTCGTCGGCATGTGCAAGGCGACGGCGCAAGACGTGGGGGCCTACGGCATCACCTGCAACTGCATCGCGCCGGGACCGTTTCTCACCGACCTGCCCGGCAAGATGCTCAGCGACGCCGAAAAGAAGACGTTCGCCGACCGCACGGCGCTCGGACGTTGGGGCGATCCGCGCGAGCTCGCCGGCCCGGCTTTGCTCTTGGCCTCCGACGCCGGCAGCTACATTACCGGCAGCGTGCTGCTGGTCGACGGCGGGACGCTCTGCAAGACGTTTTAGCTCGCCGGCATCTCTCGATCAGCTCGCTCAACAAAAAACGCCGGAGCGCTACGTGCGCTCCGGCGTTTCGTATTTTCGTCTTAGCGAGTGTATCGCTCAGCTTACTTGTTACTTGGCCTTCTTGCCGCCGGCCTTGAATTCTTCGAGGCTCAGCTTGCCGTCTTTATCCTTGTCCTTCTTCGCGAACATGGCCTTGGCCTTGTCGGCCATTTCGCCGGTCTTCTTGCCGACGACTTCCGCTTCGGTCAACGAACCGTCGCTGTCCTTGTCCATCTTCTTGAAGGCTTCGGCGGGATCAACCTTCGGCTTGTCGGCCTTGTCGGCGGCGAAAGCGGGGGCGGCAACGCCCAGAACCAAAGCGGCAACCGTCAGGTAGCTGAAAAACTTACGCATGACCAAGAACTCCAAATCACTAGGGGGGAGGCGGACGGGGGAACAAGAAACGATGACTCAGCGGGCAACGGGACGAATCCGCCTGAGCTCCGGTCGTCCGGTGGCGCGGCGTTTCGAGTTGCCGAAACCGAGGTTGTCGGTAGCTCGACGTTTAACTGACGCGCCTCACCAATCGTTTATTTTTCGTCACGCCTGAATTCTTTGGGCCTTCGAAGCGGGGCGAAACGAGGATGCTTTCGGTTAACGGAACTCTCTCTCAAGCAACGAGTTATGTGTCGTCATGCGGCTGGCAAATCGCCTGAAGGCCGGCTAGGATTGGAGCCGCCCGGCACACCGTTGGTTTCAATTCGCGCAGCCGGCCGCCCACCTCGCATCGTCCTACCGCATAGCATGGTCGCAACGGAGTCTTTGCCTCATGACGTTCGCACACTTTCGGTCGGCTCGCCGTTTCGGCGCGGCCATGATGTTCGTACTCGCGGCGCTTGCGCCATGGTCGTCGCTCAAGGCCGCCGCGCAGCCCAACATCCTTTGGCTCACTTGCGAAGACATGAGCCCCGACCTCGGTTGCTACGGCGATAAGTATTCGCATTCGCCGACGATCGATCGGCTGGCTGCGGAGGGAACGCGCTTCACGCACTGCTTCACCCATATCGGCGTCTGCGCGCCGAGCCGCTCCGGCATCATCACCGGCATGTATCCTTGCTCGATCGGTTCGCAGCACATGCGCTCGAAGACGGTGCTCCCGCCCGATGTGAAGTGCTTCAGCGAGTATCTGCGCGACGCCGGCTACTATTGCACGAACAACTCCAAGACCGACTACAACTTCACGGCTCCCGCCGGAGCGTGGGATGAATCGAGCGGCAAGGCCCACTGGAAGAATCGCGGCAAGGACCAGCCGTTCTTCGCCGTGTTCAATTTCACCGTGACGCACGAAAGCCAGATTCGCGCTCCGCAGAAGGCTTACGAGAGAAACACCGAGCGTCTCACGGCCGACCAGCGGCACGATCCCGCGAAAGCTCCGGTTCCTCCGTATTTCCCGGACACCCCGGTCGTGCGTAAAGACATTAAGCAGTACTACGACGACATTACGGCGATGGATTACCTCGTCGCCGATAAGCTCCGCGAACTGGAAGAGGCCGGCCTGGCCGACGATACGATCGTCTTCTTCTATAGCGACCACGGCGCCGGCATGCCGCGCGCCAAGCGCTGGCTCTACGACTCCAGCCTCCACGTGCCGCTCATCGTTCGCTGGCCGGAGAAGCTTCGCGCCGCGGCGACAAAGTCCGTCGAGCTGCAGCCCGGCACCGTGCGCGACGACCTCGTCGCATTTGTCGATCTCGCGCCGACGGTACTCTCGATCGCCGGTCTGGAGATTCCCTCCGTCATGCAGGGGCAGGCGTTTCTCGGCGCCGCGCAAGCGGAGAAGCCGCGCGAATACGTGTACGGAGCGCGCGACCGGATGGACGACCGTATCGATATGATTCGCAGCGTCCGCGACGCGCAATTCAAATACATTCGCAACTACGAGTGGTGGAAACCCTATTCGCAAAACATCAGCTACATGAACGAGATGCCCACGATGCAAGAGCTACGTCGGCTCTCGGCCGAGGGCAAGCTCACAGGCGCGCAGCTTCCGTTCATGGCCGCAGAGAAACCGCGCGAAGAACTCTACGATTGCAACGCCGACCCGCACGAGATCAACAACCTCGCCGCCGATCCGCAACATGCGGCGACCCTCGCACGCCTCCGCGCCGCGCACGAGGCATGGGTCGACGAAGTGCGGGACACGGGGTTTCTCCCGGAAACTTCGCTGCAGACATTTCTCCGTCAAGGGCCGAAGTGGCGCGAGAACGCCGAAATGCGTAACGCCGCGCAGCGCATCCACGCGCTCTGGCGAATTCAGTTCGACCCGGCTTGGGCCGCCACGCACGACCCCGCCTCGATCATCAACGACATGCTTGCCGTGAAGGCGTCGCGAGATTTCGGCCCGGGCCTCACGGCGATTCGCGTGCGCTGCGCCGAATTCCTGGGCGGCCCCTGGAAAGATTTGCCCCGTGCGGCCGACATGCTCTTGAGCGCTTCGCGCAGTTCCGAACTTCCCGTACGGATTGCCGCGGCCCAGTCGCTCGTCGAACTGCGCCGCGCCGCCGACGGCATGGTCGACGAATCGTCGCTGAAGCTCGCGCGCCCGATCTATATCGAAGGAATGCAAAGCGACAACCCCGAAGTGCGACATGTCGCGATTCTGGCCGTCGACGCTCTCGGGCCGCAAGCCGCCGCGTTTCTGCCGGAAGTGAAGACACTCGCGAAAGTCGACAAAGGCTACGCGGCCCGTGTCTGCGAACATATCCTCGCCACGCGCAAAGAGTAGCGCCAGCGAACCACCCGAACATTCCCGCATCCCATCCTCACGAGTATTCCCATGTTGAAACGCCTGACATTGTCGCTGCTGTTTGTCGCGGCAACCGCCTTCTCCGCCGACGCCGCGGATTCCGGCGCGGCCAAGATGAACGTCCTCTACGTCGTCTCCGACGACCTTTGCAATCGGCTCGCTTGCTACGGCGATCCGCTCGCGAGGACGCCGAACCTCGATCGCCTCGCCGCCAAAGGTATTCGCTTTGATCGGGCCTATTGCCAATATCCGCTTTGCGCGCCGAGCCGTTCGTCGTTTCTCACCGGCCTGCGTCCCGATCACACGGGCCAACTGAGCAACGGCGGCCACTTCCGCGACAACATCCCCGACGTGCAAACGATGCCGCAATCGTTTCAGAAGGCCGGCTACTACGTGGCCCGCGTCGGCAAACTCTTCCACTACGGCGTGCCGACGCAGATCGGCACCGACGGCGTCGACGATCCCAAATCGTGGCAACATGTCGTCAACCCGCGCGGAGCGGATAAAGACGTCGAAGACAAAATCCACACGCTCGTGCCGGGCCAGTTCGGCGGCGTGCTCAGCTGGCTGGCCGTCGACGGCTCCGACGCCGACCAAACCGACGGCATCGGCGCCGCCGAAACCATCAAGCTGCTCGAAGCCAACCAAGACAAACCGTTTTTCTTGGCCTGTGGTTTCTATCGTCCGCATACGCCCTATGTGGCGACGAAGAACTTCTTCAAGCTCTATCCGCTCGAGAAGTGCACGCCGGCCGAAGTTCCTTCTGATCATCGTGCCGTGTTGCCCGCTGCGGCCTTCGGCAGCTACAAGAAGGAACAAGACCAGCTCGACGACAAGACGCGGCGTGAGATCATTCAGGCCTACTACGCCAGCATCTCGCTGATGGATGCTCAAGTCGGCAAACTGCTCGATGCGCTCGATCGCCTGAAGCTTGCCGACAAGACGATCGTCGTTTTCCACAGCGACCACGGCTACCATCTCAGCGAGCATGGGCTGTGGCAGAAGCAAAGCATCTGGGAACAATCGGCCCGCGTGCCGCTTCTGATCTACGACCCGCGCGCGAAAGCCAACGGCCGTTCTTGCCCGCGCACCGTCGAGCTCGTCGACCTGCACGCGACGCTCGCCGACCTCTGCGGCATCGATGCCCCCAAGACCGACGGCGAAAGCCTGAAGCCGCTCTTGGCCGATCCGATCGCGGCGTGGGACCATCCGGCGTTCTCGCAGGTGCTGCGCGGCGTGCCGGTCGGCACGACGTCGCCGGCAATCAACGCTCCTGCCGACGCCAAGGCCGAGGCGGCCCCGGCGAAGAAGCCGGGTGCCAAGAAAGCCGGCAAGAAGAAGCCGGAAGCCGTTGCCGCGGCGGGCGATGCCCCGAAGACCGGCGCCGGTGCCGGCAAGAAAAAGGGAGGCTTCCTCGGTCGCGCCATCCGCACCGAGCGCTTCCGCTACATCGAATGGGACGAAGGTCGCCAAGGCCTGCAACTCTACGATCACGAAGCCGACCCGGAAGAGATGAAAAACCTCGCCGAAGATCCGCAATTCGCCGACGTGGTGAAGGACCTTAGCGCCAGGCTTCGAGCCAGTTATAAGTAACGGACTATCCCCCGTTTCTTTAGCTGAGTAATTGCATGTTCCTCGGTTTCGGCGAAGTCATGATGCGTATTGCGCCCGCCGGTCATCGCCGGCTGGCGCAAGTTCTCCCCGGTTCGGTCGACGTCACGTTTGCCGGGGCCGAGGCCAATTGCTGCGTCTCGCTCTCCTTGCTCGGCGCGCAGGCCCGGTATCTCACGATGCTGCCGAAGAACATGCTCGGCGACGCCGTCGTCTGCACCCTGCGGGGGCTCGGCGTCGACACGTCGTCCGTGGCACGTCGCGCCGAAGGCCGGCTCGGCGTTTACTATGTCGAAACCGGGGCCAACCAGCGCGGCAGCACCGTCACGTACGACCGCGACTACAGCGCCATCTCGCTCGCCGGGGCGGAAGAATACAAGCTCGACAAAGCCTTTGAAGGCATTCGTTGGGTACACGCCACCGGCATCACCCCGTCGCTCAGCGAACGGGCCTTCGAAGCGACGCTCGCCGTCGTGCGCGAAGCGAAGCGCCGCGGCTGTACCGTTTCTTGCGACCTCAATTATCGCAAGAAGCTCTGGCGCTGGCGCCCCGGCATGAAGCCGAACTTGCTCGCGCGCGAGTGCATGAGCGAAGTGCTCAAGAGCGTCGACCTGCTCATCGCCAACGAAGAAGACTCCGCCGACGTGCTCGACATCCACGCGGCCGGCACCAACATCGAAGCCGGCAAGCTCAACGCGGCCGGCTACTTGCAGGTGGCCCGCGAGATCACGCGCCGCTTCCCGAACATCAGCCGGATCGCCGTGACGCTCCGCGAAAGCTACTCGGCCGACCACAACAATTGGGGCGCCATGCTGTATGAAAAGGCCGGCGATCGGGCCCTCTACGCGCCGCTTGACGCCGAGGGGAAGTACAAGCCGTACGAAATCCGCGACATCGTAGACCGCGTCGGCGGCGGCGATTCGTTCGCGGCCGGTCTGATGTTCGCCTTGAACACGCCCGAACATGCCGACCCTCAACAAGCCCTGAAGTTCGCCGTCGCGGCCAGCGCTCTGAAACACTCGATCATCGGCGACTTCAACTACTCCAGCCGCGAAGAAGTAGAAGCCCTGATGGGCGGCTCGACGAGCGGCAGAGTGCGCCGCTAGTCATGGTCGTGCATCTTTCCGAGGCGAGCGTCGAGGCGTAAGCCCGACGTGTCCGGCGTTCTCTGAGAATTGATGCCGCAATTCCCAAACACGTCGGCCTCACGGTTCGACGCTCGCCTACATTGATTAACTTCCTGTCGCCATCTCTCCGATGGTGTTCGACGACAGGTTGGTCAGGTTATCGCTCTCTTCGCTACTCATCGATTCGCTGATGGTAACTTGGCCCGAAGCCTCCCATTGGTAGGTCGTGCCGTCTGGCAGGACCACGATTCTTCGCTCGTATCTTCCAAATTGTTTCTTATGGAATCTGGGATTCGGCGTTTCGTACAGGCAGTCGAGTCCGCCGCAGACGATCTGGAAGGTTTCGGGATTGTGCCAAGTAACGGCGTTCGTCGACGGCGTGAACCTTTCGGCATAGGGAACCGCAAAGCCGAATTCCTTCGTGAGTTGTAGGTCGCGAGGATAGAGCACCGCTCCTAGCAAGCTCGGCTGCTTTCCCGAGTCGACATAGCACTTGGCGTCGAAATAGACGAACGGGGCGACGACCGCATTTGCAACTTGTGGAAACGGCAAATACTCGAACCAGCCGTCGTCGTCTTGATCGCAGAGCCGTGTTTCGTCGAACTGATGAAACGGATCGGTCCGATAGCGCAGCGGATCGAGTCCTTCCGTCCCTGCCGCATCGCGACGCATGGGATCGTCGGCATCTCGATGAAATCCAAAAATGCGACGATTGGCAATCGTGGCTTGGGACTGTGCGATGTAGGGGGTCGGAAATCCTCCCAGCCAAAAGACGATCGACTCGGCGGCATCGAGCGTATCAAGATCAAGCGGCCGAATCGTTCCGCCGGCGTCCTTGAAATTGTACGCCTGACCGCCGCCAGCGAAGCCGTTCTGAACTTGCGCATTCAAGCGATCGAATGCCTCCTCAGAGTTACCGTACGCAGACTGTTCAAACGCTTTCTCGAGATGCCGCATGAATCGCACCTTACGGTCGGTCGGGTTCGCGTCGGCGAGACAGGGTGGAAACTCGTCGTGCTTTTCTTTGTAGGACTGTATCGCCGTCTGCAGTTGGCCGATCTCCACGATGATCCGCTTTGGCGCGCCAGGAACACGGTTGATCCACGGGACACAAGCAACATAGCCTGCAATTGATATCGCCCCGACGACGATTATGAGATACCCGACCGTTTGCCATTTCATAGTCAGAACTCCGCAACGTTGGGCGATGCTCTCGTCATTTTCCCGGCCGCGTACGTGGATGTCCAAGGAGTTTTTGGCCTGCCTGCGTTTACCGCTTACCGGCGGTTCATGTTTGCAGGCGTCGCCCGGCGCGGCTTACAATCGGCAAGTGTCCGTCTTCGCCATTTAGCCCGGGGTCGGCGACCCCGGGCTCACCGCCTTCACACACGCATTCGCATCCGCGAGATCTCTGCTATGTCTTCCCGTTACACACGTCGCGCCTTCGGCCAAGCCGCCGCCGGCGCGTTGGGCGCACTCGGCGCCGCTCCGCAACTTTTCGCAGCCGCGGCCGATGCGAAGGCAACGCCTGCCGCACCGGCCGACGTGAAAGACCTGCCGGCGCTAGGCAGTCGCACGCCCGCGAGCGGCGATTTCGCCTCCGGCGTGTTTCATGAAGCGGCTCGCGACGTGCCGGTCGTCGAAGAGTGCGATGTGATCGTCTGCGGCGCCGGGCCTGCCGGCATTGCCGCGGCTATCAACGCGGCCCGCGCCGGCGCGAAGGTGCGACTGCTCGAAGTGCACGGCTGCCTCGGCGGCGTGTGGACGGCCGGAGCCCTCACCTGGATTCTCGACTACGCGAACAAGCCGGGCCTCATGGCGGAAATCGTGCGACATCTCGAAGCCCGCTTTGCCCAAAAACATAAAGGGAGCGTGGCGTACGATGTCGAGCAGATGAAATTGCTGCTGGAAGAAATGGTCTCTGCCGTCGGCGTGCGCGTGCAGTTGCACACGCGCGTCGTTGCAGCGCTCAAGGACAAGCAGAACCGGCTCGCGCTCGTGGTCACCGAAAGCAAGTCGGGCCGGCAAGCGTGGCGGGCCAAAACGTTCGTAGACTGCACGGGCGACGGCGATCTGGCGGCGCTCGCCGGTTGCGGCTTCGACTACGGTTCGCCCGACGGCGGGCTCGCCCAGCCGATGAGCTTGATGGCCTTGCTTACCGGCATCAAGCCGGAGGACGTCACGCCGTTTACGCGCGAACTGGCCGAAGCCGGCGGTTGGGCCGGGCCGAAAGATCGGCTGCGCGCCGAGATGGAGAAGGGGGGCCATTCCCCTTCGTACGCCAAGCCGACGATGTTTCATCTGCGCGAAGACCTGTTTGCGCTCATGGCCAACCATGAGTACGGCGTGTCGTCGCTCGATGCCGGGCAGATGACCGCCGCCACGATGCGCGCCCGCGGCGAGTTGCACAAGCTCGTCAACGGGTTGCGCGGCCTCGGCGGCGTCTGGAGCGGCGTGAAAATCGTGGCGACCGGCGAACAGATCGGCGTCCGCGAAGGACGCCGCATTCGCGGACTCTACGAAGTGACGATAAACGACTTGGCCGTCGGCGTGCGGCACAAAGACGCCGTCTGCCGCGTGACGTTCGGCATCGACGTGCACTCGACCGATCCGACGAAGACCAAGGGAATTGAAGCGAAACCGGTGAAGTCGCACCCTTACGATATTCCGTATCGCGCGTTGGTGGCGAAAGACGTCGACGGCCTACTGCTGGCCGGCCGGTGCATCAGCGGCGACTTCATCTCGCACTCAAGCTATCGCGTGACCGGCAACTCCGTGGCGTTGGGGGAAGCGGCCGGTGCGGCGGCCGCCGTGGCGGCATTGAGCGGCACCACGCCGCGCGAAACGCCGTTCGAAGAAATCCGCCCGACGTGGACCAAACTGCAATTTGAACAAGCGATGAAGGTTTAACAGGGAGACGGGGAGACTCGGAGAAGGGGAGAGAGGGAGATGAGTTTCGCCACACTTCATCCCCCGGTGTCGCACTCTCCCAGCCTCCCCCTCTCCTCATCTTCTACGTGCCTCTGCGTCTCTGTGGTTCAATGAAACAAGAAGGCGGCATCATGCGTATCGGCATCATCGGACTGCGCGGGCACGTCAGCGATTGCATGAAGGGGGCGGCCCAGTGGAAGGACGCGCGCGTCGTCGCCGTGAGCGATTACGACAAGGAGGAAGTCGCCAAGTTTTGCAAGAAACAGCCGCTCGCCGAGAAGGCGGAGCAGTATCAACATTGGCAGCACCTCGTCGAGCACACGGAGATGGACGTCTGCGTCGTCGCCGATGAAAACGTCTTGCGGCCGGAACAACTCATCAAGCTGGCCGGTCACGGAGTGCATATCTGCGCCGAGAAACCGCTGGCGACGACGCTCGACGACCTTGCTCGGGTTCGCAAGGCGGTCGACGGCGCGAACGTAAAGCTGACGATGCTCCTGCGGATGCGGTACGAAGCGAAGTACCGCACGATGCGCGAGCTCGTGCAGAAGGGGGACATCGGCACGGTCGGTCTTGTGACATGCCAAAAATCGTATCGACTCGAAGAGCGCGACGAGTGGGAAACGTCGCGTAAGCGCCTCGGCGGCACAATTCCCTACATCGGCGTGCACGCGCTCGACCTGATGCGCTGGGTACCGGGGCTCGACTTCACGCACCTCGCGGCCTTCCATGCCAACGTCGCCTCGCCGGAGTTCGTCGAAAGCGAAGATACGGCCTCGGTGCTGGTGCGTTACGGCAACGGCGCAACCGGCACTGCGCGGCTCGACTATCTGCTGCCGGAAACCTACGCGACGCACGGCGACGATCGGCTCCGGATCGCCGGCGGCGACGGCGTGATCGAGACGCAGCAAGCTTGGAACTACATCGCCCTGACGACGGCCAAGAAGAAGACCTACCAGATCGATCCGGGCACGAGCGAAAACATGTTCGTCGACTTCCTCCACTCGGTCGTCGACGGCACCCCCTGCCGGTTCCCGAAGGAAGACGCCTACGCGATGACGGAAATCGTGCTCAGGGCGCGCGACGCGGCTGACAAGAAGGAACTAATCACGCTGAGTAGCGTTTAGCCCCCGGTCGGCGACCGGGGGCCGCCCGCCGTCGCCGACGGCGGGCTAACTACCGCTTGTTACGCCAAGATCGCGGCTTCCGCTTCTTCGACGACGTGTTCGGCCGTGATGCCGAACTCCTTGAAGAGCAGGGGAGCCGGAGCGCTGGCGCCGAAGCTCGACATGCCGACGAAGCGGCCCTTGTCGCCGAGGTACTTTTGCCAGCCCATTTCGATGCCTGCCTCGCAAGCGACGCGAGCGCGTACGTCGCTCGGCAACACGCTTTCGCGATAGGCGGCGTCTTGCATGTCGAACAGTTCCCACGACGGCATGCTGACGACGCGCGTCTTGATGCCCTTGGCCGTGAGCGTTTCATAGGCGGCGACCACGACTTGCAGCTCGCTGCCGGTGGCGATCAGAATCACTTGCGGCTTCTCGTCGCTCGGGGTGAGCACGTAGGCCCCCTTCGCTGCGCCCGAGGCCGGAGCAAACTTCGTGCGGTCGAGCGTTTGCAGATTCTGGCGCGTGAGCACCATCGCCGTCGGCGCGTCGTTCATCAAGAGAGCGGCACGATACGCTTCGGCCACTTCGTTGGCGTCGCCGGGTCGCATCACGACGAGGCCCGGAATGGCCCGTAGCGCCGCTAAGTGCTCGACCGGTTGATGCGTCGGGCCGTCTTCGCCGACGCCGATCGAATCGTGCGTCAGGATATAGAGCACCGGCTGCTTCATGATTGAAGCGAGCCGCATCGAAGGACGCATATAGTCGGTAAATACGAAGAACGTGGCGCCGTACGGACGGATGCCGCAGAGGGCCATGCCGTTCAGCGCGGCGGCCATGCCGTGTTCGCGGATGCCCCAATGGAAGTTGCGGGCGTCGTAATGGTCGGGCTCAAAGTCGCCCGAGCCTTCCGCCGTGATCAGCGTGAGGGTCGACGGAGCAAGATCCGCCGAGCCGCCGATGAGCCACGGAATCCGCGCGGCCACGGCGTTGAGCACCTTGCCGCTCGAGGCACGGCTCGCCATTCCCTTGGCGTCGGCAGGGAACGTCGGTAGGGCGGCTTCCCAATCGGCGGGCAGTTCGTGCTGGTCCATCTTCGCCAGTTCGGCGGCGAGTTCGGGGAACTCCTTAGCGTACTTCTTGAGCTTGGCCTTCCAGGCCTTGTGCAGCTTCGTGCCGCGAGCGCCAACGCCCGCGCGGAAGTGCTCGTAGACGCTTTCCGGCACGAAGAAGTCCGGCTCGTCCCACTTGTAGAACGCCTTGGTGAGCTTGATTTCGTCGGCGCCGAGCGGTTCGCCGTGCGCCTTGTGCGAGCCGGCCTTGTTGGGAGCGCCATAGCCGATGAGGCTGCGCACGATCACGAGCGTCGGGCCGGTTTTCGTGGCGTTGAACTTCTTGAGCGACTTCTGGAGCGCTTCGAGATCGTTGGCGTCTTCGACGCGGAGCACGTTCCAACCATAACCCTTGAAACGTAGTGCAACGTTTTCCGTGAACGCGAGATCGGTCTCGCCTTCGATCGTGATCTTGTTGTCGTCGTACATCCAGACGAGGTTCGAAAGCTTCAGGTGTCCGGCAATCGAAGCGGCTTCGCTGGCCACACCTTCCATCAAGTCGCCGTCGCTGCAAAGCACGTACGTCTTCGCGTTGAACAGCTCAAAGCCCGGCTTGTTGTAGCGAGCCGCGAGCCACTTCTGCGCGATCGCCATGCCGACGCTATTGCCGCACCCTTGGCCGAGCGGACCGGTCGTGGTTTCCACGCCGCCGGTTTCGCCGAACTCGGGATGTCCTGGGCAACGGCTATGCAACTGGCGAAACTTCTTGATGTGCTCCAGCGGTACGGCCGGCTCATCGACCACGTCGCCGTAATGATCCGCCTGTTTGACTTCCGCGAGGTGCAGCATGCTGTAGAGCAGCATCGAAGCATGGCCGCAGGAGAGCACGAAGCGATCGCGGGCCGGCCACGTGGGATCCGCGGGGTCGAAGCGGAGAAAGTTCTGCCACACGGTGTAGGCGACGGGAGCCAGCGCCATCGGCGTGCCGGGGTGACCGCTATTGGCGGCCTGCACGGCGTCCATCGACAAGGTGCGGATCGTGTTGATGGCCAAGTGCTCAATGCCCATGGCGGCCGCAACTTCCGGCGACACGACAGTTTCAGGGGCATGCGAAGGGCTGGATTCGTCGATCGACATAGTGGCTTCCGTAGGTGGCCGGCGCGCCCGAAGGCGCGACTCTGCGAGATGGAAACAAGTACGACACGGCCCGGTTCGATCGCTGCCGGCGACATCGCGGAAAGCAACCCGCGAGCGGCGGGTGTCCGGGCACGAACGGCATGATCGGCGCTGCTCGAGGTACGCTTTACATCGAGCAAGGGCTATGAACCCGTCGAGTTTAGGGGAACGGGCAGCGGTCGTCAAATGGCCGAAATCAGCTACATAAGCGAATCGTAAGCCGATAGCCGCTAAGACGTTAACGGCGGCGGCCGTCAGCGATTTTCGTTCTGTGCTGCGTGCCAGGCTTGCCAGAGCCGCACACGTTCGGAAAGGGCCGGGGTCGGCTCGTTCGGGCGAATCGAGATGTCGGAACCGATCAGCGCGACCAACGCATCGACGGCCGTTTTTCTGACGCTCAACGAGCTGTCGCTGAGGAGCCCCACGAGCGTCGCCTGGAACGTGCGATCGCCGGACTCCGCCATGGCCGCGGCGGCCCGACGGCGAATCTCCGGATCGATATCATGTGCCAAGCGTTCATACGCGGCCGCGCCGCTCGCAAAGCCGTTGATCTGCAAGGTACGGGCCGCTTCGAAGCGGAGGTTGTTGTCGCCCGAGGTGAGCAAAAACTCCAGCGGCGCTGGATCCGTGAGCAGGCCGGGCTGGGCGAGCGCCTTCACGGCGACGGCGGCCGTGCCGACGTGCGGATCACCGGTCGCGGTGAGCAACACCGCCAAGTGTTGCGGTTGCGGACGGCGTCCGAGAAGTTCGCAACTCATGCGTCGCACTTCGGGGGACGAATGTGAAAGGCCGGCCAGGGCCAACGTCGTCGAAGCTTCGGTCGTATCACTTTTCACCGCTTCAGTGAGGCCGCGCCAGACGAGTCCGTCGTCTTCGACGACGCCGAGTTGCGCGATCCGCGCGGTTACCAACGGCCGCGGCGGCGTCTCCTTGGCAAGCTCCGCAAGTCGATCCGCCGCATGCCGGCGATCGTTCACGTCGGTCGAGGTCAACATTTCGAGTGCCGCAAATTCCGAACTGCGGCTCGGCAGAAACTTACGATACACCGCGTCAGGCAGCGCTACGTTGCGCTCGACGAGCAGTCGTTCGAGGACGTCGACCGCGGAAGGCCCGAGAGCTTCCAACGCCGGAAGATCGAGCGGGCCGCCCCGTTCGGCGGCGGAGAGCATTTGCTGAATCTGGTCTAGCCGCTCCGGCGGAATCGTCGCGGCTTGCGACGGCGCGGGGCCCGTCGCGGCCGCCGCGAGCGCCACCGGATCGAACGCGCCGAACTCCACACCCCAACGGGCTGCGAGCATGTCGGCGATTTGCTCACGTCGCTCGAGCGGCAAATCGGCGGTGAATTCCGCGGCCGGCGGCCAGCGGCGCGAGAGCTGCTCGCCGGCGAGTCGGCGTGTTTCGTATGTCGGCTCCTTGAGCGCCGCCAAGAGCACGGGACCGGCCGAGTTGGCCGGCCACGCATCCAGCGAAGCGACGACCGTCTTGCGCACTTCGCTGGAGCTATCGGAGAGGAACCGATAGGCCAGCGCCGCCGTGCGTTGCTCCGGGAAGTAGGCAAGTTGCTCGGCAACGGCGCGTCGCACCCGCCATGCTTTGTCGCTTGCGGCGGCCCACACTTTGTCGACGGCGCCGACGTCGCGATAGGCCGGCACCGCGGCGGCCCGCAGCACTTCCCCTTCGCTGAGCATGACGCGGTCGAGCATCGCCGTCGCCTCGGCGCCGCCATGCTTGCCGAGTCCGGCGATCGTGGCCGTGCGGACATCGGTCTCGGCGTCTTGCAGCGAGTTCTTTGCGAACTCCAACGCGCGCGGATGACGCTTCGCCAAAATCATCCCGATCGCCGACGCCCGGATGTGGGGGTTGGGATCGGCCCGCAAATCGACGACGGCGGCCGGCAGCTCCGTCACGGAACTACGTCCCCAGGCGGCGAGCGCTTCTTGCCGGGCCGTGAGACTGGGCGCGCGGAGCGCCTCTTGAAAGCGCGTGTCGGCCGCGGCGTCGACGTGTCGTCCCAACGCGCGGAGCAAGTGGCCGTGTAACTCCGGTGAGTAGTCCATCATGCGCGACGGTTCGTAGCGCCCGAATTGATCGATGAGCCGCCCGAGAGCCGGAGCGGGAGAGGGGTGCGTGATGTAGCCGAGCGATTCGGCCGCCGCTTCACGCAGCGCTTGCTTGCGCCGGGTGTCGGCGACGATCGCCGCGACCGGTTCCAGCGCACGGCCGTCGCCCCAACGAGCCAAGCCGATCGCGGCGTTGTCGCGCACCGGCGCTTCTGGGTGATCGAGCAACGGCAGCAGATTCGGGCGGTTCGCCCCTTGCAATTGGAGCAACGGTTCGAGCGGCGGCAGAACCAAATGAGGCAACGCCGGATCGAACGCGCGGCGCGGGTTCGGCGGGGCTTGCACCCAATCGTCTTTCGCCAAGAGCGCCGCCTCGATCGGCGAAGTCCCCATCTCGGCGAAATCGATTGCTTCCTTTTCGCGAAAGGGGGCCGTGAGCAGTTCGGCCGGGCGCTGTAGCCAGCCGCAGCCGCCGACAGGCACGCACAAACCGATGAAGCCGAAGCAGAGCAAGCACGTCGGCCACGTTGTTAGCGCAACGCGGAGCGCGCAGCGAGGCGCGGCAGCAACCGACCACTTCGGCTTACCCGTGCGCGAGAACATGAACAGGCAACTCCCTTTGCCAAACACAACTCAAGTCGCATCCTTGCGACGTGCGGTTCTCTGCAAACTTACGGAGCGCGCGGTGCGCCGAGCGCCCCGCCTGCTCCGGCCGGGGCACCGTTGCCCGCGGGAACTATATTGGCGCCGCCGCCGGGCCCGGCCACAAGTTGATTCTGCCGCATCCATTCCTCAAGCGGCCCGCGCTTTTGTTCCAAGTCGGAAAGCAGGCGATTAGAATCGGGGTTCGGCTTGCTCAGCGCGGTCACCAGCGGATTCACGTGCTTATTCAACAAATCGTTTACCCGAGCAAAAGTCGGATCGGCGCCATTAATTCCCTTGATCAGCCCGCGGTTCGCGATGCGGCCGCCAAGGCCGGTCGCGATACAATTCAGGTAGTAGGCGACCCCTTCCGCGAAACGAACCTTATTGTCTTCGTTCGGCGTTTGGAAAACATCTTCCGGCTTCGAAAGATCGACGGGCGCCGTCGGATCGAAGCGCGGCGTCCCGGCTTTCGTCACGGCCAACGTCAGGTTGGCGATCGCCTTGCAAATGTCATCCGGCTTGACGCTCCCAGCGGCGATCGCGGCAGGATCGACGTAGCCGAAGGCCAAGGCGGCGTCGCGTCGCAAAAAGAGCGGTTGCGATTCGTCGGCCAACAGGGCCTGCAACGCCTGAATGAACGGCGGCTGGCTCGTTTCGCTACCGGTTTTCGCCAGCCCCATCACCATGGCAATCGCTTGTTTACGGGCCCAATGGAAGCCGTTGGCGGAAAAACCGGAGGGGGGCACTTTGGCCGACAATAGCGCGAGCGCCTCGGCGGCGATCGCCGCGCGATGGGTGCCGGCGAGTTGCAAATCGCAATGGCGGGCCAAGCCGACCAAGGCGCCGATCCGGAGGATCTCCGGCAGTGTCGCGGTCTTCGCTGCTTGGAGGAGAATCGGCTCCGTGCTGTCGAGCGGAACCGCCGGGCGAGCCGCCGCCGCATCGGGCTCAACTTTGTCGAGCATGCCCAGCAGGAGCATCGCGTTGTAGCGCGCATCCATCGAATATTGAGCATTACCGATCAGCGGCACCAAGTTGGCAATCATCAACTGATTGGCTCGCTCATGCAAATCTTGGGGAATATTGGCGTTGCCTGTGATGCGCAGAATTTCGGTCGACTTGATCTTCTGGCGACGGCGTTCGACGGTGTCCTTGGCGTCCGTAGGCGGAAGCGTGAGTTCGGCGATACGAAAGATGACGAACAGGTCGAAGTTGGAGAGTTGCTGCTGGCCGTCGGCCTTGCCGACCTGCATGATCGGAACGACGACGGAACGCAACTGATTGGCCAACTTCAAGTTGGTAACGAGGTTCGCGACGTCGATCGGCGTCTTGCCGTCGACGGAAACGCCCGCGGTCATCTGCGCTTCCTGCGCCTCGGCCCGAACTCCGCTTACGAGCGATGCGGCGCCGGCCAAAAGCAAAGCGCAGCCGAAACGAAGCAAACCGATCTGAGGGCGAAGCGATTCCGACATGTCTTAGCGAATCCTCTACGGAGAGCCGACGGTTGGGCGGGCCGAACGGCGAGCGACGTGAAACGAAAACACGCCGCCGACCGATGCGACGACGCATGCTGCGCGCCGCATTCAGAGTTCTCCATCTTTCCATGTGCCGCGCCGCGCATCCTGAGATGCATCAGCTCGTTGCGCAGGCAGGGGGCGAAATGGGGCTAACTCTAAAGCGGCCAACTAGTTAGATTTTAGACTAACCACCCCCGAGAGACCATGTCAAGTTTCTTGCCGGCACGACCTTCGACCACCCGGCAGCCGACCGAACTTTCGGCACCCGAGCGGAGGCGCAGAATCGGCCGTTCTTGCTCGACCCCGGCGCTGCAAAGTCCGTGGCGCGAACGACTTCGTCAGACTGGCCTGGGGCCGCCGGCGGCCTTCCCCGTAGAATACTTCGGAGGAGAACCACGCCATGTCTACGCACCAGCCCGACGCGGTTTTGGCGGACGTCGACGCCTTTTGCCGCGAACTTCGCCCCTCGGAAGAGCTTTGCTACGTCGAGCACCGCTACAACGAACAGACCATTCCGCTCGCCAAGAAGCACAACATTTTGGGGATTCCGCTCCCCGAAAAACTCGGCGGCCGCGGCGCCGATGCCGTGACCTACGCCAAGTGTCTGGCGCGGCTTGGTCGGGAAGGAACCGGAGTTCGCACCTTCTTCTCCGGCCAAACCTCGATCGGCCAGTACCCCATCTATAAGTTCGGCAATGCCGACCAGCACCAGCGCTACCTTCCCGCCTCGACGCGCGGCGATTGTACGCTCGCCTTCGGGCTCACCGAACCGGAAGCCGGCTCCAACCCGCTGGAGATGACGAGCACCTACCGTCGCGACGGCGATCGCTTTCTCCTCAGCGGCGTCAAATACCTCATCTCCAACGGCGCCATCGCCGACGCCGTGATCGTGTTCGCCTATCCCGAAGGAGTCGAAGGGCCCGAGCGACGCATGAGCGCGTTCATCGTCGACACGAAGGGAGACACCTTCGAGCGCGAAGACATGCCGGCCAAGCTCGGCATGTTCACGGCCAACACCGGCATGTTTCAAATGAACGACCATCCGGTACGCGGCGACAACCTGCTCGGCCAAGAAGGGGAAGGGTTCCGCATCGCCATGGGCACTCTGATCTCCGGCCGCTTGAGCGTCGCCGCCGGCTGCTTAGGCGTCATCGAAGATTGTCTCGACGAATCGATCGCCTGGTGCAAAGAGCGGCACCAACACGGCAAGCCGATCGGCAAGCATCAGCTCGTGCAAGCGCACCTCGCGCATATCGAAATGGATCGCGCCGGCAGCGATGCGCTGGTCGAGCGTGCGGCCGTTGCCAAGCAAGCGAGCGACGACGCGCCGGGCGACAAAGCTCTCTTGGCCGAGGCCGACCTGCGCGTGGCCGAAGCGAAGTTCTTCGCTTCCAACGCCGCCTGGGACGCCGCGGATCGAGCCGTGCAAATCTACGGCGGCCGCGGCTGGAGCGAACTCTATCGCGTCGGCCGGCACCTGCAAGACGTCCGCGTCTGCCGCATCTACGAAGGCACCGACGAGATCATGCAACTCAAGATCGCCTCGGCGCTGCTCGGCAAAGAATACGCGGCGTTTAGCTAACGAGTTTCAGACTATCCCTTGTTTTCCAACTGCTTATGCAGTTGTCCCCAGCCGTGGCGGATCACTTGTTCGGCCGCGGCTTTGATCAGGCCGCCGCTGAGCGTGGAGACGAGCCCCTTGAGCTCGGTCACTTCCGCTTCCCACGTGAGCTTAGTGCCGGTCACCGACGACGTGAGTTGCATCAGCGACACGACTCCCATCGTCACGCCGATCCCCTGCGCACTGATCAGCATCTTCGCTTTCGTCGTCGGTTCCAATTCCGGGAACGTGACTCGCATCTTCAGCGTGCCGCGCAAGAAGGAGAAGCCGGGGCGCACGACCGCTTCCAGCGTGCGCTCGTCGATCCGTTGCGAAGTCACCAAGTCGGGAATGCTCGCTGCGAGCGCATCAAGATCGGTGAGCCGACGGTACACTTCGTGCGGCGGCGCCGCGAACTCTTCCTCGCCGCCGAACTTTAGATTGGCCATTTCTGAAAGCTCCTAACTGTAAACGTCCGGGTGCCTGGGGCAGAACGAAGTGATGCCCCAGCCCAACCGGGGCTTCGCCTACGGCTCCAGCCCCAGCCACCCTTCGTCGTATGACTTCATCGTCGCGGCGTTGCCGAGGCGACGAGTTGTCCGCCCCAAATTGTTGCGATCCAGGTCCACACGTAGATCTGCGCAATCGCGCCGGCGGCCGTTGCATCGTCGAGCACTTCGACGACGATCGTTCCCGCCGTCGCCAGTGCGAGGATGAGGCATGCCCCCAGCAATATTCTACGCGGCCAGCCGGGCGAGGCTTGAAAAAAGAGAAACGTCGGCATCGTCAGCCCGGCGAGCATCATCGCCAACACGAAAAACAAATCGCCCGACGACTTGCTCAAGAACGACGCCGCGCCGCACACGAGCGCGCCGGCCAAGAGCCCGCCGATCCAATTCGTTTCCGTCTTCTCTTCTTGCGACAACGCATGCTTGCCGAGCGGATGCAGCCGCAGCAATAGGTTGAATACCGGTCGAGCCAGCCAGGTCCAAAGCGCGAACACGCCGTAGGCGATGAAGATCGGCATCAGGTACGGCTCGAGCGCCGGATTCTGACGGCCGAGATTGCGCAAGAAACGATTGCCGAAGTACGCGCCGATCAGCACGCCGAACTGCCACTTCGGCGGCAGCTTCGCCATGGCCAGCGCGTAGCGCAGGAACAAGCCGTAGATCGGGTTCCGCGCCTTCAAGGCTTCGATGATGCCGAGCCGCGCGTATTCGAAGTTCGGATCGAGCCGAAGCGCCTCGCGAAAGTGATCGAGCGCCTCCTTCGGCTTCCGGGCCTCGAGCAACGCCCAACCTTTGTTGGCGTGGCTAAACGCATCTTCGGGCGATCGGGCCAGGGCGGCATCGATCGTCTGTCCGGCTTCCGCACGCCGGCCGAGCTTCACCAAGGCCATGGCGCGAAAGTTGTTCGCCGCCACGTGCTCGGGATCAATCGCCAGCGCCGCCTCGGCCGCGGCGAGCGCATCTTGCCATTTGCTCCGCTCGAAGAGCAGGGCGGCGCGAAACGAATGGTAGTCGGCGTCGTGCGGATCGAGCCGAATGGCTTCTTCAATCGCCTTGGCCGCACGGTCCGGATAACGCCGCGAATACCAAACCCGGGCCAGCGCGTAGTGGGCCCGCGATTCATCCGGCCGCAATCCGACCGCAGTCTCCGCCTCGCTCGTCGCCTCGTCGAACTTCTGCCCTTCGAGTAAGCAGTGCGCCAGCAGAATATGTGCATCGGCATTCTGCGGCTCGGCCAAGAGCACCTGCCGCAACCGCCGCTCGGCTTCTTCGTAACGCCCCATGTTCATGAGCATGGCGGGGCCGTTGAGTTGCGAGTCGATCATTGATTCTCATTCGCGGCAGAGAGTTCGACTTGTCGGCGACGCAGGTTTCGGTCGACCGATCGGTAATGGACATAACATAGCCACACACCCACCACGAACAACAACTCGGCAAGTTCCGTGTTGAGCAGAAATCGTAAACCAACCCAGGCGAAAGCCGAGGAGCAGATGAACACCAAGAGCGTTAGAGCGTTATTGCGTAACGGCCCTGCAGGATGCCTGAGCACAAACGGCACGGAAATCGCCGCTAAGAGACTCATCGCAGCGACTACCGCTAATAACGCCAGCCGGAATACGACGGCGGCCATGAGCAGCCCGATCGCAGCCACGACGCAGCCTATCGCAATCTGCGCCGCACGTTTTTCCTCGGGCATGAGCGCCTTCCTTCCCAGCGGATCGAGACAAAGCAATACGGTGATCGCATGGTCGCCCAGCCACAGGAAAAGAATCCGAAGCACAAGTTGAATCGGCATAAACAGCAAGGTTCCGGAAAGCACGACCAGCGGCCAAAACGGGAAAATTGCGTTCGGGTCGCGATACCAAGCAAAGACCAGCCCTGGAATGATTAAGACGAGAAAGCTCACCATCGCCCCTTGCATCATCGCCTGGCCCGCCAACAGACCGGGATCTGCAGCAAAAAACCAAAACAGAAATCGATAAACGACATTTCTTTTTTTGAGTGCGGCCACCAATCCATCGCGGGCGATCGAATCGGTGGGCTTCAGCCGCAACGCTTCGCGATAAGAGGAAACCGCTTGGGCAAAGTCGCCTCGCTGCGCGGAGATGAAGGCGAGATTCCGATGGGTCCAAGCGAATTCGGGATTGATGGAGAGAATCGCGTCGATGGCCGCTTCGGCCTCGTCTATTTTTCCTCGAGCGGCGAGCAAAAGGACGTGCAAGTTGGCGGACTCGACATGCCTGGGATCAACGCGCCGCGCCGCCAAGACGACCTGAAGCGATTCGCGGAGTCTTCCGCAATCGTGCAGCAGGGCGGCGTGAAAGAATAGGTAGTCGGCGGAATGCGGCTCTATCCGAATCGCCTCGCGAACGGCGGCAATCGCTTCGTCCGTCTCCCCTCGTCGCGACAAGATCAAGCTATGCACGTAGTGGGCGTACGCAAAATCGGGCGCGAGCCCCAAACTAGTTCGTACTTCTTCCAGAGCCGAGCACAAGCGTCGCGATTTAAGATGGCAGGCCGCGAGCATGGCATGCGCAATCGCGTCGTTGGGCTCCTCTGCCAGCGCCGAAAGAAGCGACGCGGCCGCCGGTTCGTAGCGCTCCCATTCCATCAACTGCTGAGCGCGCGCAAGATGTTCCGACATGACTTGCCAGTTCTCAGCGAATCTTCAGATAGCTCAAGATATCGTCGTACAGCCCGCCTTCGTTCGAGTAGAGGGCGTAGTTGCGGGCCGTGGAGAACCATTCTTTGGTTGACTGGCGTACGTTGCCGGCCGCGGCCAGCAGGTCTTTCGTCGTGAGCGGTTTGATCGCGCCGGTCTTGAGGGCCTCGCGCAGTTTGGCCTCCACCGCCACGTCGATCACCGATTTGAGATCGGCGCCCGAAAGACCGTCGGTCTTTTTGGCGAGGCCGTCGTAGTCGAGCGCCTCGACCGGTTTCCCTTTGCAAAGAATGCGCAGCACTTCAGCGCGGGCCGGCAGATCCGGCGGCGGCACGAAGAGAATGCGATCGAAGCGGCCCGGGCGGCGAAACGCCGAGTCGAGATGCCACGGGGCGTTTGTCGCGGCCAGGATCAAGATCCCTTCGTTCGAGGTTTGCACGCCGTCGAGTTCGGCGAGGAACTGGTTGATCAAATGCCGGCCGGCCGACGAACGCATATCGGTGCGGCTCGCTCCGAGCGCGTCGACTTCGTCGAAGAACAACACGCACGGCCGATTGCGGCGGGCCTGCTCGAACAGCTCGTGCAACTTGTGCTCGCTCTGGCCGATCCACATATCGAGCACGTCGTTGATGCCGATGCTCAAGAAGCCAGCGTTCACTTCGCCCGCCGTGGCTCGGGCCAAGTGCGTCTTGCCGCAGCCCGGCGGGCCGTACATCAGGATGCCGCCGCCGATCGCTTTGCCGTACGCTTTGAAAAGCTCCGGATGTTCGAGCGGCAGAATGATCTTCAGCCGAATCTCTTCTTTGAGTTTCTCCATGCCGCCGACGTCGGCGAACTTCACGGTCGGCCGCTCGACGGAGAACTCGGAGAACGCCGCGCCATCGCCTTCCCAGCCTTGGCGAACGCGACCTTCGCTCACTTCTTCGACGCCGGAGGCATTGATGCCGAGCTGCGCGGCGAGACCGAGGTCTTCAGCCGTCGGGTCTTCCTTGAGCGCTTCGCGATATTGATGCACGGCCCGTTGCGTTTCGCCGCCGCGCAGCAAGAGGCGCGCATGCAAAATGTACGCCGCCGCCGGCGGGTGCGAGGCCTTCAACAGGTCTTCGATTACGACGAGCGCCGGCGAATCTTTTTGCTGACGATAGAAGGCGTCGGCCAGTCCGAGCTTGAGCGACGCGTCGGTCGGATGGCGTTGCAGCCCTTCCTTGTAGACGAGCTCGGCCTCTTCGAAGCGCCCGGCCGCGAGGAGCGTGCCGGCCAAATGGCGGCGCAGCGGGACGTTGTCGGGAGAGTAACGCAGCGCTTCGCGCAACGGGTCGACGGCATCGGATCCGGACGACATAACGACAGGCTCCACGGGTCGGCGACCGTCGTGAGCGCGAGGAATACGGCACGTTGCCGTTTTGCCGCGTGCCGCGGAAGTTTCCAGCTCCGACGTCGGCCCGTATTGGAAACGGCGACCCGGTGAAATGCAAGCGCCGCGGCGTCCGTCGGTTGCGCGCGTTAGCTCGTGAGCCGTTCGCGCAACAACCGCAACAGATCGGCCGTTGTGAGAATTCCGACCGGGCGACGGCCGACGACCACCGGCAGGCAGTTGATGCCGTGGCTCAGCATCTCGTCGATGCAGGCGGCCACGGAAGTTTCCGGGCCGACGGCGACGACGTCGGTGCTCATCACGTCGGCGGCGCGCATTTTTTCCAGTAACGAGTCGTCCGGGAAGTCGCCGGGGCCGAAGCAACGGACGAGGTCGCGATCGCTGACGACGCCGACTAATTCGTTTTGCTCGTCGGTGATGAGCAGGTGGCGAAACTTCTTGGCATGCACGAGGCGCACGATCTGCAAGATGGTCGCTTGCGAGTCGATGCAGGTCGGGGCGGGGGTCATCACATCGCGCACCTTCGGCAGCGTGTCGTCGATCGCGAGCCGGGCCGCGACGTCGGCGTCATCTTCTGCGGCGGGTTGAAAGAGTTGCAGGCCGATGCAGACCTCGGCTTCGTGCGCTTCGAACGATTCCACGTTGATGTGCGTCTCCACGGAGAACTCCGACGACGAGGTCGGGTAACGCTCGCTCGTATCCCCCCGCTCCAATTCGACGACCGCCAACAGACCGCCGACCGCGGTGTCGTCGGTGCGCAGGGTGACCGCTTCCGGCGAGTCGCCAGGGGCAAGCGGGGCCCGGTGATGGGAACGAGGCTCGTCGGGATCGTGGTAAGACGGCATGGAGATACGGCTCGGAATGCGGCGGCGAAGCGTGGCTTTCAGAAACCTAGTTCGCAACGCATTCCGGGGCAAACCAAGCCCCCGCGCCGGCGTTGAAAGCGGCCGCAGGACCGGTAAAATTGGTATCTCCCGACGCGCCGCGGGCGGGAGAATGCCGAAATCCGCCGACTTTGGCGCGGCCGCCGGGCCGACAACGGTTCTTGCCGCGCCGAACCGACCTTAGTAGTATTGTGTCGCTTAGCCGGTGCCGCCGCTGCGGTATCGGGCTACGGAGGATAAGCGAATTGGCCAGCGGTCTGACTCGAAATCAGATGCCCAGCAATGGGTTGTGGGTTCGAATCCCATGTCCTCCGCTCTTGTAACTCTTTTATTCGCAGTCACTTGCGACCGACCGGATAACTTCCGGTCCTTTCTTTGCGCGGCCGGTGTCACCCGAAGCGTCACCGGCAAGCTGGTTGAGAGCTAACGCTCCGTACCTTTCCGCTTTCGGTGGCGAAAACACTCACGCGATGAGTGTTATCCGGAAACAGCCTAACGCGCACGCTGAAGCGTGAAGTTCGAGCAAGCGTTTGCTAGGCTTGGACTTAGACGAAAACCCGGCTCGCGCGTTAGGCTGCAATGGCGCGGCCTACAGCGTGATAGGCTGATCCGTCTAACAACATAGTTAGGCCTTGAGGTTAAGCGGTGACATCGCCTCCAACCTTCCGACGATACTTCTTCTGTCGTAAGTGTTGCTCGCTTCGTCGGAAAACGTCGCCACATGCATTGCAACGATCGGATGATCCACAGTGGCCTGCTTGTTGCGACACGCCGATGCAAATGCTATCCGATGAGCAGGCAGCCGCCGGAGCTAGAATGACGCGTAATGAACGGGCCGCCTGGCTAAAGTCCGGTGGAAAATTCGTACGGCGGGGTGGTAAGCGCCCCTGGCGAGCAGTCGATCCATGAATGAATAGCCTAACGATTTGCTCCAGTTGTCCCGCACAAGTCCCCGGCAAATTGGCTCGTTATCTTCGGGTGCGTTAGGATGGTTCGCAAACCCGCACACCTTCGTGCGGGCAACTGATCAACGACGTTAGGTGTATGGGATGTTGAACGCTCGGAGCCACGCACTGACTTTTTTATCGACGCTCTCGGACAAAGCATTTGCCGAGTTCTTCTACGAAGCAGTGCGCGGTCGGACTACCAGCGATCGCAACGACTGGAACGGACATTTCATTCTCGCCGACGCCGAACGCATCGTCGCCGACGAGCCTTGGGATGTTGACCTGATCGCGATTCATGACCGCCAGCAGTATGCAGACTGGGTCGACGACGCGCCGATTTGCCAATCGGGAACTTGCACCAATTGCAGCAATCGCGTTCGCAGTTGGGCCAAACAGGCGACGTGTCCGGTTTGCAGTCAAACGGTACATTGCACCTAACGAAGCGCTGCAGTTGCCCCGCCGTTCGTTCGGCCGATTTGGCTCAGTCGCTTCGAGCACGTTAGACTAATCGCGTACACGCCCGACTTCGGGCGGGCAACTGAGCACAACCGTTCACTCCTTTACAGTGGACTTCGTCGTTGGATTTGCGTAACTATCTGTCTGCCGGAGTTCTCTGGAAATGTCATCGGCGTCCTGGGACACGTAATACCGCAACGTCGTCTCGATACTCTCTTCTCGCATCAGAAGTTGCAGCGCTACGGGCTTTCCCTTTGGAGCCCAACGAGTTGCCCATGCCCGGCCTAGGTCGTGCGCCGTGGAGAATTTGCGCTCCGACTTTTTGACGACGACGCCGGCCTTCTTTCCGATCGCAGACAGTGTTCGGCCGACTCACTTTGCCGAGTTTGCATCTTAAATTGAGCGGCCGGCCATGCGTCCATTGCGTATCGGCTCTCGCTTTCGGGGCTTCCCCCGGCCGGCGCGGCGCGCAAGAATCAGACGTCGGTCCCTCCCCCCGGTCGCCTGAATCCTCCCCTCGGCCTGCCATGCTCTCCTCACGCCGCGCGTTTTTACGTGCTCTGTCGACCTCGTCCGCACTCGCCGCGGGGGGTTCGTTTTTCGACTTTCGTTCGAGCGCGCTGGGCGCCGAAGCCGGCGGCAAGCGGCAGGAACTGAAAGCCGACGTACTGGTGATCGGCGGCGGTCTCGGCGGCATTGCCGCGGCGCTGGCGGCGGCGCGGCTCGGTCGCAGCGTCATCGTGACGGAAGAAACCGACTGGATCGGCGGGCAGGCCACGGTGCAAGGCGTACCGGTCGACGAACATCCTTGGATCGAGCGCTACGGCCGGACGCAGAGCTACGCCGATTTTCGCGAAGGGGTCCGCGCGTACTATCGCAACCACTATCCGCTCACGCCGGAGGCACGCGCCGACCGCACGTTGAATCCCGGGGCAGGGTGGGTGAGCGGGCTCGGCTTCGAGCCGCGCGTGGGGCTTGCCGTGCTCTACGAAATGCTCGCGCCGCATCTCTCGTCGGGACGGATCACGATTCTTACCCGACATCGGCCGATCGGCATGACCATGGACGGCGACTACGCCAAGGCCGTCGCCGTGTTGGATGAAACGTCCGGCGTTGAGCGAACGCTGACGGCCCCGTACATTCTCGATGCGACGGAACTCGGCGAGTTGCTGGAACTCGGCGATGTCGAACGTGTCGTCGGCGCCGAATCGCAAGCGGAGACGGGCGAGCCGAACGCACTGGAAGGGAAGGCCGACCCGCGCGATCAGATGGGCTTCACGCACGTGGTCGCCATGGACTATTTGCCCGGCGAAGAGCATGTGATTGAGAAGCCGCGCGATTACGACTTCTGGCGCGCCGCGAAGAATTCGCACACGGGCAAACCGAAGCTGGCCGTGGCCGACCTCTTCGGGCAGCAGGCCGACCACGCCGGTCGACCGATTGATGCGAAGCGGTACATCGCGAAGACTTGGAGCTTTCGGCGGCTGCTCTGTCGGAGTAATTTCGCGGAGGGGGCTTTCCCGAGCGACGTGACGGTCGCCATCTGGAGCCAGAACGAATATCACGACGGCGTGCTCTGCGGGGTGCCGGCCGAAGAACGCCGGCGCAACATGGAAGCCGCGCGGCAACTCAGCTTGAGCCTGCTCTACTGGCTGCAAACCGAAGCACCCGACCACGCGACCGGCGGCACGGGATTTCCCGGCTTGCGGCCGCGCGGCGACATCTTCGGCACGACCGACGGCTTAGCGCCGTATCCGTACATTCGCGAATCGACGCGCATTCGTGCGGAGTTCACCGTGCTCGAACAGCACTTTCGCACCGATGCGGCAGCGACGAAGCACGGCCCGGTGAAGTATCCCGACAGCGTCGGCGTCGGCGGTTATCGGATCGACATACACAAGCCGGCGCGGAAGGGTACGGTGAGCATCACGGAAGCGAGCCACGGCAAGCACTGGTGTCAGCAGATCCCGCTCGGGGCGTTGCTGCCGGTGCGAGTGGAGAACCTGTTGCCGGCCTGCAAGAACCTCGGCGTCACGGCGGTGACGAACGGCGCGTTCCGTCTGCATCCCGTGGAATGGAACATCGGCGAAGCCGCAGGCGCCCTGGCGGCGTTTTGTTTGGCCCAGCAACTCACGCCGCGCCAGGTGCGCAACACGCCGAAACATCTCGCCGACTTCCAGCGGCAGCTTGCGCGACAGGGAGTCGAGCTCGATTGGCCGCGGATGGAAACCTCGCGTTCGTACTACAGCCATCACAATGTGGAATTGAAGGACGCCGACGATTATTACTTCGGCGAAGCATGGCGACTGAAATGACTGCGACTCCGCCGGGCACTCACCCGATGAATACGTTTTACAGAATCCGCCTCGTTTGGCTGGCGACGTTTACGGCCGCAGCGAGTCTCTTCGCCTCGGATGCGCGCAGCGAGCCGCTGCGGCATCTCTTTCTCGAACCGGCGTTTCTGCGCGAAATCGACAAGGTGTCGCTCGGCGTCAACCCGCCGCAGCGCAGCGAGATCGTGATCCGCGCCGACAAGCCGTGGGAGCAGCGGATGATCAGCCTCTTCCTCACCGTGCTCGACGACGGCGGCAAGCTGCGCATGTGGTACATCTGCCGCAGTAAGGCGAACCAACCGAACGTCGCCTATGCCGAATCGCAAGACGGCGTGACTTGGATCAAGCCGAACCTCGGCATCGTCGACTTCGAAGGGAGCAAGGAGAACAATCTCGTCGGGCTCTCCTCGCTGGAAGGGAACGTGTTCCGCGACCCCAACGCGCCCGAGGCGGAACGCTACGGATACGTCACGCATCTTATCGAGGAAGGAATGGTTCGGTTCCATTCTCCCGACGGTTTGCACTGGAGCCGCGACGCCAAGCCGCTGCTGACGTTTGGGTCCGACACGCAGAACGTCACCGTTTGGGACGAGCGCATCGGCAAGTACGTCTTCTATTTACGCGGCTGGTTCAGCGGCGAGAACAAGTTGCTCTATCGCAAGGTGGTCCGCGCGGAGACTCCGAGTCTCACGAAGCCGATCGACGTCGTTCCTTCGGAAAACAGTCGGCGATTGTGGGGCAAGGACAAGGTGGCCGTGATCGACGACGAGCTTCCGACGGTCTTCGCGCTCGACGATCGCGACTCTGCGAACGCCGACGTCTACAACCTTTCCGCGCTGCGGTACCCGCCCGATCCGCGTTGGTATGTCGGTTTTCCTTCCCTGCTGCAGCGCGAAGGAACGCACCGGAGCCTCGGCCGACTGGAAACGCATTTCACCGGCAGCGGCGACGGCATCACCTGGCATCGTTACGATCGGACGCCTTACCTCAAGCCGGGCCTCGCCGATTCGGAAAGTCAGAACATGACCTTCATGGGTACCGGCCTGGCCGTTCGCGGCGACGAAATCTGGCAATACGGCATCGGCCTGCATTCGCTACACGGCGATCGCAAGGCCCGTGACACGCGCACCGACGGCACCATCTATCGCCACGTGCAACGCCTCGACGGCTTCGTCTCGCTCGACTTCGGCGACGTGAAAGGACGTTGCGTCACCGCGCCGGTGCAAATCGACGGCTCGCGGCTCCTGCTCAACGTCGATACCGGCGCCCTCGGGCAACTCCGCGCCGCGCTGCTCGACGCCGACGGCAAGGAGATCCCCGGCTTCGGCGCAGGCGATTGCCAAGTCGTTCGCGGCAACTCGACCCATGCCGTGGTTGCGTGGAAGGAGGGCAATGACCTTTCCGCACTGCTCGGGCGCGACGTGCAACTTCAGTTCACCGGCACGCGCACCAAACTTTACAGCTTCTACTTTGCGTCCGAGGTTCCTTAGCCATGAAGCCGCTCACGCTGTTCTTCGCACTGGTTCTCGGCGCTGCAAGCTCGAATGCGTGCGCAGCCGCCGAGCCCGCGGCCCCGGTCGACGGCAAGTCGTACGATCTCGTCGTCATCGGCGGCACGCCGAGCGGCGTGGCCTGCGCCGTGCGCGCCGCGCGCGAAGGGCTGACGGTATTGTTGGTCAATCGGCACGAACATCTCGGCGGCATTATCTCCAGCGGTCTCGGCGTTTGGGATTCGCAATGGGAAGGGAAGCGGAGCCCGATCTACGACGAACTGCGTGAGGCCCTCTTCGCGCATTACCGCACCGCCTACGGCGCCGATTCGCCCCAATATCGTGACGCGCTTCCCGGCAAAACCGGCCATACCAATGGTCGGTATGAGCCGCACGTCGTGGAGAAGCTGATCGACGAGATGGTCGCGCGCGAGAAAAACGTCACGGTGCTGAAGAACCACGTGCCTTCGGCCGTCGAGCGCAAGGCCGCCTTGATCAAGTCCGTCACTCTACGATCGACGAAAGACGACACCGAGACGACCGTGCGCGCTGGAACGTTTGCCGATGCGACCTACGAAGGCGATCTCGCGGCCTTGGCGAAGGTGGCGTATCGCGTCGGCCGCGAGGCGCGCACGGAGTTCAAAGAGCCGCACGCCGGCATCATTTTCATGCGGCCGTTTTCGCAAGCCCCCACACCTGAAGCGGCGCACCTGGCGAACTTGCACGACCAACTGAAACTCCGCAAGTTCACCGGTTGGCAAGAACCGCTGCCGCAAAGCACCGGCGCCGCCGACGCCGCGGTGCAGGCCTGCAACTATCGGACGATCCTCACGACCGATCCCGCCAATCGTGCGCCGATTCCGAAGCCGGAGCATTACGATCCGTATTTCTTGAAGTCGCTCGAAATCTTTTCCGGCGTCGAGTCGATTCCGAACGGCAAGTTCGGCTGGAACCGTCCGCAACTCGTCGGCCTGCAAACGCCGTACGTCGAAGCAAGTTGGCAGGAGCGGCAGAAGCTTATGGACGAACATTGGGAGATGACCATGGGTCTTCTCTATTTTTTACAACACGACCCGACAGTGCCGGAGATCGTGCGCAAGGCGTGGCTCGAATATGGTTTGGCGAAGGATGAATTCGTCGACAACGGGCATCGGCCTTACGAGATGTATATTCGCGAAGCGCGGCGCATCACCGGCCGCGCGATCTACACGCAACACGACGCCATGCTCGCGCCCGGCCGCAGCCGAGCGCCTTCTCACGCCGACTCGATTGCCGTGACCGAATGGTATATGGACAGCCATTCCTGCACGACGGCCCGCGTCCCCGGCGGCCTCGAAGAAGGGAAGGCCATGCTGCATCAGGAAACGTTTCCCGGCCAGCTGCCGTATCGCTGCCTGCTGCCGCAAGGGGTCGACAATTTGCTCGTGCCGGTTTGCGTCTCGGCGACGCATGTCGCCTGGGGCACCGTGCGACTGGAGCCGGTGCTGATGCAAACGGGCGAAGCCGCCGGCCTCGCCGCCGCACTCGCAAAGAAAGATCAAACCACCGCGGCGGAGCTCGATTCCGATCGCCTAGTTCGCGCGCTCTGCGAGCGAAGGTCGCTGCTCGCGTTTTTTAACGATGTCGATGTGGGCGGCGAGCAGGCGTGGATTCCCGCCGTGCAGTACTTCGGCACCCAGGGCTTCTTCGACGACTACGACGCTCGCGCGACCGAGTCGCTCGCCGCGTCGACGGCCCGGCATTGGGCCGAGGCGCTCGGCATGCTCTTAGACCCCGCCGCACAGACGCCCCCTCCCTCAGCCGCCGCGGTCGAAGATTTGTCGGCCATTCCGGTCGGCAAGTTTGCGACGCTTCTCAACGCCGTGTTGCCGACGACGCCTGACAAGGCGGTGTCCGTAACCGATCTTCTCGCCACGCTGAAGATTGCTTCGACCGATTCCCTCTCACGCGGCGACGCCTGTCGACTCATGTATGCGATTGTCGAGAGGATCCATGCACGATGAATGCGTCGCACAACTTTCGGCTCGCGATTCCGTTCGCGCTACTAATCGCTGTTGCAGTCGATGTTTCGTGTGCAAAAGCTGCTGCGACGGCGAATCGGGTCGACGGCAAGTCGTACGATCTCGTCGTCGTCGGCGCCACGCCCGGCGGCATCGCCTGCGCCGTGCGTGCGGCGCGTGAAGGGTTGTCGGTGCTCCTGGTGCAGCACAATCGGCACATCGGCGGCATGCTCACCAACGGTCTCTGCCAATGGGACGCTCTCTACGCCGGCCATCGCGCTCCGTTGTTCAACGAGTTCGCCGGCCTGATCGAGCAACACTACCTGCGCACCTACGGCGCGGAGTCGCCCCAATATCGTTTGGCACGGTTCACGCAAACGCACTACCCGATGAGCCGCTTCGAGCCTTCGGTCGCCGAGCGCGAGTTTGATCGCCTCGTCGCCGCCGAGAAGAATCTCACGCTGCTTCTCGAGCACTACCCGAGCGCCGCCCAGCGCGATGGAGGCCTTCTGCGCGGCGTAACGTTGCGCGCCTACGGCGGCACGAAGGAAATCAACGTGCGAGCCGGCATCTTCGCCGACGGCACGTACGAAGGGGACCTCGCGGCCTTGGCCAAGGTGCCGTATCGGGTCGGTCGCGAAAGTCGCGAAGAGTACGGCGAGCCGCACGCGGGCAAAGTGTTCTGCAATCTCTCCTCGAAGGCGGGCCCGCGCGACGCCGTGGAAGGTCGCTTGAATCTGCATCCCTATCGGCACTCGCAAGGGACGGTCGACCCGACGAGCCCGCATACGGCCGACGGAGCGATCCAGGCCTACAACTACCGCTTCTGCCTAAGCGGCGATCCGAGCAACCGCCGCCTGCCCGAGAAGCCGCCGGGCTACGATCGCAACGAGTACTTGCACTACAACCGCCTCAGCATGAACTCCGGCGCGCTCAACGGCAAAGGAACATTTAATAGCGCCATTCTCCCCGGCGAGAATCACGCGTATCCCGACGCCGATTGGCCGACGCGCGAGAAGATCATCGAGCGCCACAAAAACTTCGCGCTCGGCCTGATGTACTTTCTGCAGAACGACGAATCGGTATCGAAATCGAAACAGGCCGCCTATCGCAAGATCGGCCTGCCGCTCGATGAATACGCCGACAACGACAACCTTCCTTACGAAATGTACGTGCGCGAGGCCCGCCGAATCGTGGGCCGCTACATCTTCAAAGAGCAAGACAACAGTCAGGCGCCGGGCATTACGCGTCCGCCGATTCATGGCGACTCCGTGGCGATCACCGATTGGTCGATGGATTCGCACGACTGCACGACCGACCGCAGGCCCGGCTATGCGTACGACGGCAAATTGATCCTGACCGAAGAATCGCGGCCGGCGCAGATTCCGTATCGCTCGCTGCTGCCGCAGGGAGTCGACAACTTACTGGTGCCGGTCTGTCTATCGGCGACGCATGTCGCCTGGGGTGCCGTCCGTCTCGAGCCGGTCTGGATGCAAACCGGCGAGGCGGCCGGCTTCGCGGCGGCGCTAGCGAAGCAACAGGGCACGACGCCCGGCAGACTCGATCCGGACCTGCTGCTGCGCACGTTGGTCGAGCGCCGAATGTTCGTCAGCTTCTTTAACGATGTGACGACCGACGGCAGCGAGCCCTGGATTCCCGCCGTGCAGTATTTCGGCACGAAGGGGTTCTTTCCCGATTACGATGCCCGGTCCAATGCTCCGTTGACCTCGACGACGGCAACTCAATGGTCAACAGGCCTCGCGCGTCTCGCAAGCGACCAGCGATTCGACGCCATGCAGATCGCCCAATCCGTGGCGAAACAAGATACGGACGCTGCGGCAGCCGATTCCGTCACGGTCGGTGAATTTGCCCAAATGCTTCGCCAATCGTTGATCACCGAGCACCTTCCGGCCGGCGACGTCGATGAGGCGATGAAGCATTTGAAGGTATCGGCCGGCAATCGGATCACGCGCGGCGACGCCTGCCGGTTGATGTTTGCCGTAGTTGAGATCGCGGCACGAAGCAAAACCGGCAAGCAAGACTAAGCGGCGCGCAGCCGCGACCCGTCAGCCGGCGCGCGTCGGCGTTTCGGTCGTGACGTCGTACGCGCTGGCCTTGCATGGTTCGATCGGACGGATCTCGAACGATAGTCCGCAAGCGATGCAGGGGTTGTCGGCCGCGATCTTCGCCGCCTCCGCGAGAGTCGCCGCGCGAATGAACCAGTAGCCGCCGATGACTTCCTTCGTTTCCGTAAAGGGGCCGTCGGTGATGCCGCTCTTCGAGACGAGCTTCCGCTCCGGCGCGAGACGTTGCCCGGCGACCATCTTCCCCTCGGCGACCAGTTCGGCGTGCCAGGCGTAGAACCGATCGATCGCCGCTTGAATCACGCTCGGCTCCAGCCCCTCGTCCCATTGGCCGCGCGAGATCACCAAATATTCGGGGGGCGAAGCAACGTCGTGCATGGGTAAACCTCTCTCGGCAAATCATTGCGACAAAACTGGCCGTGCCGCAAGCGCCTTCGGCGAAACCGACGGAACCTGCGGCACGGTTGAACATTGCGACACCCGGCGCCTCCACGTTCCTACTTCTTGCGCACGAGCTTCATACCTGCGCACATCTCTTTCGCCGGAGCGCCGTTCTCCCAACCCTCGCCTTCGATGTTGATGTGATCGGCGTCGACGATCGTCAGCGTGGCGCCGTGCATGTGCTTGTCTTTCTTCGGGTCGAGATTCGAGCCGCCGGCAAACTCAAACTTAATCTGATCGGCCGACGGGCTCAAAGTCCCTTTCATTCGCGGCTGGTTGCCGATCACACAATAATGCGTCATCGCCAGATCGGCGCCGTCGGCGGTGTACACCGACATCATCTCATGCGGCTGGCCGGGAAAGAGGGTCTCATGCAGGGCGCTGCCGCCCGCGGTGAGCTTAATGACCGAGACGACCTCTTCCGTCGGCTTGCCCTCTTTGTCGGCCATCACCCACGTGCCGACGAGCGTTTTCATTTTCTCTAGGCCGGCATTCGTGGGTGCCGGCGGCAACGCATGATGTTGATGCTTGTCTTCACCGTCGGCGACGCCGGAAAGAACGACGAGCATCAGCCCGCTCAGCAAGAATGTTCGAGTCATGTTTCATTTCTCCGCGAAACAGGGGTTATTCAGAATCGCACTCTGCCGTTTTGTCGAACGACCGCCGACCGAATCGACGACCGACTTCCAGATTCCTCAAAATTATTCGCGCCGGTAACGGCCGTCGCGCCCCCTCCACCGGCGTAAGGGCAAAGAACTTCGGGCCCGTGAATTCTCTTTGACCGTGAGAAGAGCAAGATGCGTTGATCTGGTATTGTGAACGCATCGCGGCCGGAGGCCGCGGGTATCGCTCGTCATCGAGCTTCACAATTGTCGAAGGAAAGCCTCATGCGGCCGACGATCTTTCTACCCGGTATGGTTCTCGCGGCAATGGTTGCGGCGGCGCCCGCTTGTCAGCCGCAAGCGCCGGCTCCGGCTCCCCCGGCGACGACGGCAGACGGCACGCCATCTGAGCCGGCGATCGTCGCACTGATCGAGCCGGGCACGAAGATCGACCCGAAGGCTTTGCCCCCGGGAACGCATCTGGTGTTTCGGAGTCAGCCGAAACTCACCTCCGGCGACGTCACGAAGGTCGGCAAATCGATTCGCGAGGCGCTGCAAGAGTTCACCACGTTGGTGCTCGTCGATAGCGAGCCCGATCCGAACAAGCCGGGGCAGTTTCGCCGCAAAGGACATCGCATCGGCATCGGCAAACCGAAAGAGGGCGTCGACGTCGTCATCACCCGAGAGACCGCCGGCAAAGTCGGCGTGAGTCTCGGGCTATTCGAGCGAAAGCTGCTTTCCGAGCGCGAGAAGGAATTGAGCACGGTGAAATCGCCCGGCGCCTCGCCGACCATGGCGATGTTCGACTTTACCTTCACGTTCGTTCGCGACGGTGCGCGCGTACCGGTCGTGGCGCGGTATATGGCGCTCGTCGAACCGCAAGACGGCAACCTGAAGACGGCCTATTGGGTGCTCGACGCCGCGCCCGAGGGAAACCGCTTCCACGGCGACACGCTGCAGGTGCTGCCGCAGAACCACGTGATGGATTGGGAAATGCACGTCGACGGGTCGACCATCACGTTCGGCGCGCCGCAATCGGATACCTTCGCATCGACCAAGCTTCCAGAAGGGAAGCCGCTTCCCGCGCCTGCCGAGTTTCGCAATGCGGCCGCCGCCAAAGCTTACTCGCCCGAAGCGGCCGCACGCTTGGAGCAACAGCTCCGCGCGCTCCTGAAGAACTAGAGCGTTAGGCGCGCCGCGACTACCGCCCCAGCCATTGGCGGGCAAAATTTAGCGCACCGGTGCGCGTCGGAAAGTTGCGGACGTCGAACGTTACGGCATTGCGCTGCAGCGCCGGCACCTTCGCGAGCAGTTCGTCGCGCGAGCGCTGCACCTCTTTGGGCGACATCGTGATGCCGTACGATTGCATCGTCGCGTTGCCGACCGGATAGCTCATCAGAATGACGTAGTGCGTCATGTTCTCGATCGGGTCGACATACGGCAATTTGTCGAGGTGCGCGAAAAGCTCCGTATCGAGCTTGGAAAACTCGCCGCCGAAATGCTTGACGAATAGGCGCAGCCGTTCCTCGGTCTTCGGCGTCTCTAAAGGCCCGGTCAGGCTGACTTCGGCCAAATATTTTGTAAACAAGTCCCGCTTCTTCTCTCCCAAGAAGTGCGTCAATGCCCAAGCCCAGGCATAGCCGTCGGCGTCGAGCTTGTCGGCGGTGACGATCGCCTCGACCGTCGTCTTCGCCGTACTGTTCTGTCGCGCCGAGGGACCTTGCTTGATCATGTCGGAGATCGATTTCATCTGCAGATCGTTCACTTGGCCCGCCCCTTTCCAGCGCAGGCTCTTATCGACCGAGGTCGGCGCGAAATACTCGGGCACTCCCTCGCTGATCCACATCGGCCAACGGGAAAGTCGTTGCTGTACGCCGATGTTGTGCAGGATTTGATGCACCCCTTCGTGGGCCACGGTCGAGATGATTTGCTTCAGCGCATACTCCGGCGCGTCTTCGCCGAGTTCCGATTGTTCGTACATGAGTACGCGATTCGAGGCGCCGTCGTAGAAGGCCGCGACGGACGAGCCGGCGAACTGGCCGTGCATGTAATCTTCCCACTGCTTGCGCGTGCGAAACATCACGACCACGAGCGGATACGGCGGGTCCGCGACCGGAAGCTTGCGCGTCTTGCAGTAGTTGAAGAGGCCGGGATAGAGCGATTCGAGAATGCGGCTCGTCCCCTGATAAAAAAGCGGGCTCGTGTTGTAGACGTAAATAAAGTGCTTCGTTGCCTGCACCTTGAAGCCGGGAAACTTCTGCGTGAGTTTTGCGGAAAGATCTTTCACGGGAATGCCGACGAACGGCCGGTCGGTAATCGTGGCTTCGCTCGCAGGCACGACGCTGATCCGGCCGTCGGGCAGAATGAGAATGTAATGGTCGGAGATTTCGCAGTGCACCTTCGCGACGACGAGTTCATCGTCGTCGGTTTTGATCTGCACGTTGCGACCGGCGCCGGGCTTTGTCTCGCCCACCGGAATGCGCAGGCCGAGGTCGGCGGGATCGGCCCGCAGAACGGCCGGTGCACCTGAGGCGGCAGGCGCTTGGGCGTGAGCCTTCGAAACAATTTCGAACGAGCAGCAGATTGCCGCGAACAGACTCGCCGCGAGGGCGAGCCGGCAAATGCGAAACATAACAGGCCTTTGCAAGTGCGATGCGAGGGCAGGGCGGGGCAATGCGTACGGCTCTTTCAAGCCGGGCTGCATGCTAACGCGACCGCGCGACAGAGTCTAGTTTTTCCGGCCGTCGGCTTCCGCGTGAATCAAATTGCCGCCGGCGTTCCCCAAGCTGTATATTGCGCGACCACATCCCCCATTAGGGACTTCGAATGCTCGTTGCTCTCACCGTCGCACTTGCCACCCTCGGTCCGGCACCCCGCTTGTCGCCTGTGCCGGGGGGTTCGTCGCGGCTGGAAGTCGAAACCTGTCGCGGCAAGATAGTTGTTTTCACCTACAAACCGGCGGCGTACCGCGACGGCCCGCTCATCGTCGTCTTCCACGGGGTGCTACGAAACGCCGAAGAGTATCGCGACCATTCCCGTGCGCTGGCCGAGCGGCATGGCGCCATCGTCGTCGCGCCGCACTTCCCCGATCCGCCGTTCTCGATCGAGCGCTATCAAAAGGGAGGGCTCGTCATCGATGGCCGTCCGCAGCCGCTCGAGTCGTGCACATGGTGGGCCGTGCCCGATATCGTGGCCGACATTCGCCGGCGCGAAGCCCGGCCCGACATGCCCTATTATTTTATCGGGCACTCCGGAGGCGGTCAGTTTCTCATTCGTCTCGCAGGCTTCGTCAAGACCGACGTCGCAAGGATCGTCGTCGCCAACCCGGGCACGTATCTTCGTACCTCGCACGAATCGCCCTATCCATTCGGCTTCGGCGGCTTGCCCAAAGAACTCAGCGACGACGCCGTGCTGCGGCGCTACCTCGCCCAACCGATCACGCTCTATCTGGGCGCCAAAGATCTCGAGCGCGACGAACATCTCGACGTGACGAAATGGGGCGAAGCGCAAGGGCGCACGCGCTACGAGCGCGGCCGCAACGCCTACGACGAGGCGCGACGGTTCGCCGCGGCAAAGGGGTGGGAGTTCCGCTGGCGCTTGATCGTGGTGCCCGACGTGGGACACGATCACGAAGCGATGTTCAACCACGCGCTCTGCAAAGACGCACTGTTTGGCGATCCCAAAACAGATTGATTGCGTTCAAGCCGATTTCGCCGGAAAGAGTTGCCGCGTCGCTCGCCTCGCGCATTTTGCGCGGCGGCAAACGAGCTATACTGAGCGCGCGTTGCAATGAATTACTGCCGGCGGCGTCCGATGCTTCCATCGGCGCAAGCCGAAGCGGAGGTTCCTATGAATCGGATATTGCTGAGCGTGCCGATGTGCGCCGGGTCGTTCATCTTGGCGTCGATGTTCATCGGCTGCCCGGCGGCACAATCCGAGCCGGAAGTTTCGACGCCCGTGATGAGCGCAGACCTGGAGCCCGTCGACACGGCGCGCGGGGCTTTGGTCTACGTGCCGATCTACTCGCAGATTCATTACGAGGACAACACGAGAACGCTGGAACTCACCGCGACCCTCACGATTCACAACGTGAATCCCGACCAGACGATTACCGTTACCAAGGCCGACTATCACGACACCTCCGGCAAGCGGATTCATCCATATGTCACGCAACCGCTCGAGCTCCGACCCCTGGAAACGAAGCACTTAATCATCGAGAAATCGAACACGGCGGGAGGTCTCGGGGCAAACTTTCTGGTCGAGTGGCGCTCGGAGAAGGAAGTCGGCATGCCCATCGTGGAAGCGGTGATGATCAACGCCGCGCACAACCTGGGAATCGCTTTCACGTCGCAAGGCAAAGTGATCGGACGATCGCGCGCGACGACGAAGTAGCGGCAAGCTCGTCTGTCGGAACCGCGCTCACTAAGACGCGCGCCGCTCCGTCGCCGGTGCATCGGTCTGCATCAGCGCCACGAGCGGTTCGCCGTCGTTCACGCTGGCTTCCGCCGCTGCGGCAAGACCCAGGCTTTCGGCGCTCATTGCGGTCGCTCGCTCCGGCATGCGCACACGGCCCGCGAGCCAAAGCGTTACCAGCGTCGCCGACGCCGCCAAGGCGCCTACGGTGCCGAAGTGCTCCAGTTTGCCGTCGGGCGTCTGCGTGATAATCAATCCGCCGAGGGACGCCCCCAAACCGCTGGCGATGTGCTGGATCGAAGAGTTCGCGCTCATGAAGCCGCCGCGCCGGCGCGGTTCGACGCTGCTGGTGATCATCGCCATGGCGGCAATCATTCGGCCGACGTTGCACATCATCAGCGAGCCGAACACCGTCGCCGCCACGAGCATGTGCACCGGCGGCAGACTGGTCACGGCGAACAGCAACAACGCCGAAAGCGGCGCGATGATGCGATAGATGCGCAGCTTGCCGTAGCGATCGGCGAGTTTCCCGAAGATCGGCGAAGCAATCAGCGTCAATGCACCGCCGACGATGTAAATCGCCGGCAGCTCTTGTTCCGTCATCCCGACGTTGGTGACGAAATAAGTGCTGATGTACGGAAACACCAAGAAACCGCCGAGCGTTAAAAACACCGTGAGCGTGAAGGCCCGCAAGTGATCGACGTTCGCAAACATATCGACCATCGATCGCAACGGATGCGCGTGCTTATGCCCCACATGCCCGCGCAGCGGCGGCATGACCAGCGGCGTGAGAAATAAGATCGGCAACCCGCTCACCGCCAAGACGATGAAAGGGACGTGCCAACCGTAGTTCGTACCAAGAAACAGCCCAAGCGGCACGCCTGCCACGGAAGCCAGCGCAAAGCCCGACATGAGCGAACCCGTGGCGCGTCCGCGCCGCTCTTCAGGAAACACGTCGCCGACGATCGTCATGGCGATGCCGCCCAGAATTCCGCCGAACGCGCCGGTGGCGACGCGCGCCGCGATCAAGGCCCAATAGTTTGGAGCGACGGCGCAGAGAAACGTGCCGAAGAGAAAGCCGGCAAACAGAACGAGGAACGTCGTGCGCCGCGCAAATCGATCGACGATCGAGGATGCAATGAGTCCCGCAACGCCGGCGGCAAACGTATATGACGAAACCACGGCGCCGAACTCCGCCGGACCGATGTTGAGCGTCCGCATCAATTGCGGGCCCAGCGGCATCACAATGATGAAGTCGACGATCGTCGTGAATTGCACGGCGGCCAAGATAAACAGAATCAACTGCTCGCGCCGTCGCGCAGCCTTAGGATTTGCGGCCCGAAATTGCGCGGACTCGGAAAGTGCGACATGCTCCTGCGTCATCAAACGATCCGTCCTAACACTAAAGTTTCCGTAATCTCACGGCCGTTCCCGCGCCGCAAATCGACAGACGCCGAACAGCTGCCCGAGGTTCGCGAAACCGCGGGAGTGCTATCGAGCATCGCCCACCGGCCTCGCCGACATTCTAGGGGTGACCCGCATTCGGGCTATGCTACTTCCGGCAGGGCCGGCAGCGGTTGCCGTCGTTGTCTCACGAAAAGGAGACCTTGCGCGTTGCGCGATAAGTCGTCAGGTGAGCTGCGGCAACCTTTCCGTTAAATTGATTTTCGCAACGTTGCTCGGTGAAGTACCGACCAGCGGATGAACGCGGATGGATCACCGATACCGGATGCCCTGACGCAGTATATCAAGCACCATGCATAGAAAGATCGAACGTGCAAAAGCGCAAACTCGGTAAGAGCGGCTTGGAAGTTTCGGCGATGGGCCTCGGTTGCATGGGGATGAGCTTCGGCTACGGTCCCCCCGTGGACGAGCAAGCCGGCATCGCGCTTCTTCGGGCCGCCGTCGACCTCGGCGTCACCTTCTTCGACACCGCCGAAGTCTACGGTCCGTTCACGAACGAAGTGCTCGTAGGCAAGGCGCTCGCGCCGGTGCGCGAGCAAGTCGTCATCGCCACGAAATTCGGATTCCATATCGTTGACGGTAAGCAGGCCGGGCTCGATAGTCGACCCGAGCACATTCGAGAGGTGGCGGAAGCATCCCTTCAACGACTGGGCATCGACACGATCGACCTGTTGTATCAACACCGCGTCGACCCGAACGTGCCCATCGAAGACGTGGCCGGCGCCGTGAAGGAACTGATCGAACAGGGGAAGGTGCGGCACTTCGGTCTCTCCGAGGCGGGCGTGCAGGTCATCCGCCGCGCGCACGCGGTGCAGCCTGTCGCGGCGCTACAGAGCGAGTATTCGCTTTGGTGGCGCGAGCCTGAAGAAGTGATCCTGCCGACGCTCGAAGAACTCGGCATCGGCTTCGTACCGTTCAGCCCTTTAGGCAAGGGATTTCTCACCGGCAAGATGGACGAGAACACCACGTTCGCCGGCAACGACTTTCGTAACGTCGTGCCGCGCTTCGCACCCGAGGCGCGGAAGGCGAACATGGCGATGGTGGAACTGCTTGGCCGGATCGCGGCAGGCAAGCAAGCGACGCCCGCCCAGATCGCACTCGCCTGGCTCTTGGCGCAGAAGCCTTGGATCGTGCCGATTCCGGGCACGACCAAACTGCATCGCCTACAAGAGAATCTAGCGGCGACCACGGTTGAGCTCACTCCGGACGATCTTCGCGAAATCGACGAAGCCGCGTCTCAGATCACGGTGCAGGGGGCCCGCTATCCCGAGGCCGCGGAGCGCATGATCAATCGTTGACGAGGCCCGATCAAGACGAGGCATTCTTCGGCAAAAGCCGACGTTTCTGCTGCTTCGGCCGCGAAATCGCAGTTTCTCCTGAAAGGTTCGAGCGTGTGTCCGGTATTTACGCTTAGTAGGGCACACCGATTGAGGGCGACGAGAGTTCGCCGCAATCACTTTCAAAAGGAGAATGCCATGACTAAGCAAATCGACAAGGTGTTGTATACCGCGAAGACCCACACCACCGGCGGCCGCGACGGCGCTTCGCGCAGCTCCGACGGCCGGCTCGAAGTCAAACTATCGACGCCCGGAACCGCCGGCACCGGGACGAATCCCGAGCAACTATTCGCCGCAGGCTGGTCGGCCTGTTTCGAAGGAGCGCTGTCGCTCGCGGCCCGCAAGATGAAAGTGACGCTGCCTGCGGAAACGGCCATCGACGCGGAAGTCGACCTCGGTTTGACCAACGGCGAATTCCAACTCCGCGCTCGCTTGAACGTCAGCTTGCCGGGCCTCGATCGGGAGACGGCGCAAGCGCTGCTGGAAGCCGCGGATCAGACCTGCCCGTATTCCAAGGCCATCCGCGGCAACGTCGACGTCGAACTCAACTTGGTGCAAGAGCCGAGTTTGGTCTAAACGCGACACCCGCTTACGTAGAGTACTGCTTCGCAAAGGAATACCGTCATGAGTGCGCAACGCAAAGTGGTCGTGGTCACCGGTGCCTCACAAGGCATCGGTGCCGGCTTGGTGCGAGGATTTCTCGACCATGGTTATCAGGTCGTCGCCAACTCGCGCTCCATCCAGGCGGAAGCGACGGCCGACATGCAGACGGTTGCCGGAGACATCGCCGATCCGGCGGTCGCCGAGCGTGTGATCCGCGCCGCCGTCGATAAGTTCGGCCGGGTCGATACGCTGCTGAACAACGCCGGGATGTTCATTTCGAAGCCGTTCACGGAATACACCCAGGACGACTTCAATCGCAAAATCTCCCTCAACTTGGCAGGTTTCTTTTACGTTTCGCAGCATGCGATTCGGCAGATGCTGAAGCAAGGGGGCGGACACGTCGTGAACTTCACGACGTCGCTCGTCGACCAACCGATGAAGGAGGTTTCGGCGGCGCTCGCCTCGCTCACCAAGGGGGGCTTGGATGCCGTGACGCGAGCGCTGGCGATCGAATACGCCGATAAGAATATTCGCGTGAACTCCGTGGCGATGGGAATCATCAAGACGCCGATGCACGCCCCGGAGACGCTCGACTTCCTGGCAAGCCTGCATCCCATGAAGCGCATGGGGGAAGTGCAAGAAGTGGTCGACGCCGTGCTTTACTTGGAATCCGCCAAGTTCATCACCGGGGCAACGCTCCCCGTCGACGGCGGGGCACATGCGGGCAAATGGTAACGGCCAAGACGACGCGTAACAGGAGAGACAGCCATGCCGATCGTAACGATTCAGATCACTCGTGAAGGAGCGACGCCCGAGCAAAAGGCGGCGCTCATCAAAGGGGCGACCGACCTACTGGTGGACGTGCTGAACAAGCCGCCGGCGCTGACCTTCGTGATCATTGAAGAAGTGGAGTTGGAGAATTGGGGAGTCGGCGGCCTGCCGACGCCCGAGTACCGGCGACAACTCGCGAACAAATCGACTTAGCAGGCAAGCGGCACGGGCGCCTCGGGCAAAACGAAGTGATGCCCCAATTATCTTATCTGGAGCTTCGCCTGCAGCTCAGCCCCAGCCGCCCGACGCTTTTAGCTCGCTCCGTAATTGAGCGACCAACTCCGCCGCGGGCAATGCGCGAGCCAGCGGCGCCCCTTGCCCGGCCCATTGCGCGCCGTATCCGAATTCTCCCGCCGATTTCGCGGCGGCATGCAGCGTTTTAGCCGCATCGTAAGCGATCGGGTAGTCCGGAATCACGCCAGGTTCGATGCGGTCCCCCAGCGCCGTAAACCGATTGGCGAGACAACGGGCAGGGCGGCCCGAAAGTGCCGCCGTCATCACGGTTTGTTGCGCGGCAGGGTCATGGAGCGCGGCCCGATAGCCGGCGTCCGCCGATGATTCCGGGCACCCGATGAAGGCCGTGCCGAGCTGCGCGGCGACGGCCTCTAGTGCGAGCGCCGCCGCGATCCCGGCGCCGTCCATAATGCCGCCGGCGGCAACCACCGGCAGATCGAGCTTCTGCACGAGGAGCCTGGTCAGCGCCATCGTGCCGAGCCGATCGTCAGGCTTCGCAGGATCGAACACGCCGCGATGCCCGCCGGCCTCGTAACCTTGCGCGACGACCCCGTCGATCCCGGCGGCGGCAATCGCTCGCCCTTCGGCAAGACTCGTCGCCGTCGCCAGCAGCACGATGCCCGCGGCACGCAGAGCGTCGATCCGTTCACGGTCGGGCAGGCCGAAGTGGAAGCTGACCACCGCCGGACGCTCGGCGAGCAGCATCGCGAGTTTCGCGTCGTCGGTCAGAAACGATCGGTAGATCTCCGTCAGCCGCGCCGGCGGTTTCGCGCCGTAGCGAGCGAACTCCGGCTCGAGTCGATGGAGCCACGCCGCTTCGCGTGCAGCATCGGCCATCGCAGGCCGATGGCAGAACACGTTCACTTGAAACGGACGATCAGTCTTTGCACGAATAGCGACGATCATCTGCCGTGCGGCCTCGGCATCGACCGATCCGATGCCGATAGAACCCAACGCTCCGGCATTCGACACCGCGGCGGCCATCTCCGGCGTCGACACGCCGGCCATCGGGGCCTGAATGATCGGCAGCTCGATTCCGAGCTTGTGAAAGAAATTGTCCACGAGCAATCTCCTGAAGGGCAGGGGGCATCTTACTCCCGAGCGAATCGAGCGGCCATCACGGCAGAAACAGACGACGATTCATAATTTAAAACGCGATCTTGACATATTCCAATAATGGAATATGATCGCCTCCATGACGCCAACACCCGACACCGCCGACGTTTTTCACGCCATCGCCGATCCGCGGCGACGGCAAATTATCGACCTGCTCGCTCGAAAGCGCGGCCTCGCCGTGGGGGCGATCGTGCTCGCGATGGGGCTGGCGCAGCCGGCCGTTTCGAAGCACCTCGGCGTGCTCCGAGAGGTCGGCGTCGTCACCGTCACGAAACAAGGCAAGAGCAGGGTCTACGACTTGAACCTCGATCAATTGAGGATCGTGCAGCAGTGGGTCCAGACGCTCGAGAAGCATTGGGAACATCAGCTCGACCGCATCCGCGCCCGGGCCGAGCAACGCGCAGCTCGGTAAAACCGAGCGCAGCCCAGGAACTACCGGACGGCCCGATAGTTCACACAAACCAACAACCAACTCTCCGAAAGGAAACTCTCATGACCACCGCTACCCTGAATCAGCAGCCGCTCGAATCCCTTGAAATCGCCCGGACGATCGACATTGCGGCGCCGATCGAGATTGCCTTCGAAGCGATGCTCGAAGAACTCGGTCCCGAGGGTCAATCGGGCGACGGCAAGCCGATGCCCTTTAAGCTCGAAGCCTGGCCCGGCGGCCGCTGGTTTCGCGACCTCGGCAACGACTCCGGCCACCTCTGGGGACATGTGCAAGTGATCAAGCCGCCGACGCTGCTGGAAATTTGCGGGCCGATGATGATGTCGTACCCGGCGATGAACCACATTCAATACCGCTTCGCGGCCCAGGCCGGCGGCACGCGTCTGACATTCTTGCATCGCGGCGTCGGAGCGATTCTTTCGGAACACCGCGAAGGCATGCCGAAGGGCTGGGCCATTTGGATCGACAAGATGCGCGCCCGAGCCGAACGAAAAGCGAAATAGTAATACGGACCGTCGATCGCATGCCCGCTTTCCTTCACACTGCCGCCGGGAGAACACCGTCATGAACTCCACGAACATGCTCGACCACGATGTGGTCTCAAAACAACAATGGCTCGAAACGCATCAAGCGTTCCTGGCCGAAGAAAAAGAACTAACGAAGCGGAGCGACGAACTGGCCCGACGCCGGCTCGCGCTTCCTTGGACGCGCGTCGAGAAGGAGTACGTCTTTGCAGGTCCGCAAGGGAAAGCAAGTTTGGGCGACCTCTTCGCCGGCCGCAGCCAACTCGCCGTGTACCACTTCATGTTCGCTCCCGGGTGGAACGAAGGGTGCCCGAGCTGCTCGTTCGTCACCGACCACTTTGACCGCATCCTCGAGCATCTGCATGCTCGCGACGTCACGCTGGTGCTCGTCTCGCGCGCACCACTCGAAAAGCTGATGCCCTTCCAACAGCGCCTCGGCTGGCGGATCCCCTGGTTCTCGTCCGGCGGTTGCGATTTCAATCACGACTTCCGCGTGTCGTTCCGCCAGGAAGAAGTCGCCTCCGGCGCGAAGACGTACAACCTCGACACCATGTCCCCCTACGACATCGAGAACCCGGGCCTCAGCTTCTTCTACAAAGATGCCGGCGGTTCGGTACTGCACACGTACTCGACGTACGCGCGCGGCCTCGACGCGGTGATGGGGACCTACGCGATACTCGATCGTGCCCCCAAGGGTCGCGACGAAGCGAATCTTTCCTCGCCGATGGCTTGGGTCCGTTATCACGACTGCTACGCACCGACGCCGGCAGTTGCCAAATCATGCTGCCACAACCAGGCGGCGCACTAGTCTACCACTCTCCCTTGCGGCCGAACTTCGCGACGGCGTTGGCCGAAAACTGCGCGCCGGCCGCGTTGATGGCCGCGAGCGTTTGCGCGGCGGCCTGCCCGGCCGAGCCGGTTGCGGCGGGAATCAACGTTTGGCATTCGTTGCCGTCCATAAACCGCGACGCTTCGAGAAGCCGCGCCTCGTCGCCGAGCGGAACGGCGAGGAAGCCGTGCTTGTCGGCATGGATCAATTGGCCGGGCACGATCTTCGTGCCGAACACTTCGACCTCGGCGCCCCAACTCACCGGCACCGAGTAGCCGTGCCCCACGCAGAGGCGACGGGCCAGCGCTTTAAAGCCCGCGGCGTTCATCTCATCAAGGTCGCGAATACCGCCGTCGCAGATCGTGCCGACGCAACCGAGCGCCCGATGGATGTTCGAATTCACCTCTCCCCAAAACGCGCCGACCGTGCGCGGCTTGTCGAGGTCCTGCACGCAGACGATCTTCGGACCTGACACGCCGGCGACATACTCCCGATACTCGCTCCAAGCTTTGGCGTTGCGACGCGGGTGTTCGGGGTTGCTCGGTTCGAAGACCACGGTGATTGCGTAGCCGACCATCGGCCCCATGTGCGGCATGAAGTCGCGCGTCTCTTCCACGTTGATGCCGACCTTCGCAATGTCGTGCCGCGTGACCTGCTCCCAGCCGTTGAAGATGGTGGGCGTGTTCCAACGCTTTAGCTCGAGCAGGTCGCCGGGACTCAATGCGGGGACGGCGTGCGGCACGGACATGAGAAAAGCTCCTGTTTCAGCGGGAAAACCGGCTGTTTTTCAAAGCCTACGGGAGTGTTTGATTAATTATCATCGGCTTGATATTATTTCGATCCGCCCCCCTCGTCAACCGCGCTGCCGACCTTCGGCAACGTCCCGCCTTGTGGGAAGTTCAACTCCATGAAGAATTTTCTGCCGACCGCAGGGTTGCTTGCGGCGCTGTTCGTTCATGCTCCGTCGTCGGCTCAGGCCGAGGTTCGACTCCCCGCGATCTTCTCCGAGCACATGGTCGTGCAGGCCGAGAAGCCGGTCGCCGTGTGGGGGTGGGCCGCAGCGAGCGAGGCCGTCGTCGTATCGCTCGCCGGCCAAGAGAAGTCGACGACCGCCGCGGCCGACGGCACGTGGCGCGTGACCCTCGATTCGCTCCGCGCGACGCAAGCGCCGCAAACGTTAACGGTCCGCGGCCGCAACACCCTCACGGTCAACGACGTGCTCGTCGGCGAAGTCTGGCTCTGCTCCGGGCAGTCGAACATGGCCATGCAGATGAAAGGACTGCACGGCGCGGTCGACAATGCCGACGCGGAAATCGCCGCCGCCGACCATCCGCAGCTGCGGATGTTCGTGCACGACGCGCTGTACAGCATTTACGAGCTCGCCTCGCCGCCGCGCGAGCCGCTGGTCGATCGCCCCGGCAAATGGCTCGTTTGCTCTCCGACGACCGCCGCGCAATTCTCGGCCATCGCCTACTACTTCGGCCGCGACATTCAGCGCGAGCTCAGCGTGCCGGTCGGCATGATCAACAGCGCCGTCGGCGGCACGCCGATCGAAGCGTGGACGAGCCTTGAAGCGCAGACGGCACAACGCGAATTGAAGCCGGTGCTCGACGATTGGCAAACGCGAACCAAAGACTTCGACCCTGCCGCCGCACAGCAGGCATTCGAGCAAGCGAAGAAGGAATGGCTCCAGCGTCGGGCCGAAGCCGTCAAGCAAAAGCAGCCTGCCCCCAAGGCGCCGGCCGCCTTCAAGAATCTAGACGTCATGCGACCGGCCGGCTTATTCAACGGCATGATCGCGCCGCTGATGCCGTACACCGTGCGCGGGGTGCTGTGGTACCAAGGGGAACGCAACGCCGCCGGGCCGTTGTCGAAGTTCTACGGCGCGCAGCTCCGGACCCTCATCAACGATTGGCGCACGCGCTGGTCCGACCCGGCGCTCTATTTCGCCTACGTCCAATTGCCCCGTTTCGCTCGTGAACAAAAGCTGCCGAGCGAACCCGAGGCGTGGGGAGTCGTCGTTCGCGAAGAAATGCGAAAGGCGGCCGCGATTCCTCATACGGGCATGGCGGTGACGATCGACCTCGGAGGCGTGACCGACGGCCACCCGACGAACAAGGCGGATTACGCTCGCCGGCTTTCGCTCTTGGCGCTGCACGACGTCTACGGCAAGTCCGACACGGTCGCCCGCGGCCCGCTCTTTCGTTCGGCGCAGCGCGACGGCGCGTCGATGGTGCTCACGTTCGATCACGCCGAAGGTCTTCGTACCGCTTCCGGCGCGTTAACCGCCTTTGCCGTCGCCGGCGACGATCACAAATTCCATTGGGCCGAAGCGCGGATCGTCGACGGCAACGTCGTGGTCACAAGTCCGAACGTACCGCAGCCTGCGGCCGTGCGTTACGGTTGGGCCTCGAACCCGAAATGCAATCTCATCAACGGCGCCGGGCTCCCGGCGTCACCGTTTCGCACCGACGACTGGGAAGCAGAAAAGCAGTAAGGCGGCAGCGGCCACGGCTCACGCTTGATCCGCAGTCGCTGCACTCGCCGTCGCCGACGCGTCGGTCCCGCATTCCGTTGGCGGCCGAGTACGGCGCCCTGTGCGGCGTCGCACGGCAATCGGCGTTCGCAAAGATTCGCAAACTCTTCTACGGCGTGATATATCTAGTGCCGTTGTTCCGTACTAGACCGCACTTTTGCGGTAATCTTTTGCCGCAATTCGGCGGCCGAATACCTGTTTGGCAGCATGGCACTAATCGCACGTGCGGAATGGAAAGAAACGCTATACATCATTGACGAACAAGAGCGTAGCTTTGCATTTGACTGCGGATGGGGCAAACAGCCACTTGTGGCTTATATACCGTCTGACGCGCAATGGACGGTTTGCGTTCCGGTGTGGCTCCATGAGCGCCGAGACGAAGTAATCAGCGCGATGAAGGCAACCGGGCATGCTGTTCGCGTCGACCATTACCCCCCATGTCCTCCGTCATAACTCACGTAGTTGGGCTGCCTAGACATTCGCTGCAGTTGCCTCGCCCGTCGGCCGGCCGTTGACGTCGTTACCATCGATCGAGTTACAATTCGCTTCAAGCTCGTCCGACTTCGGGGCGAGCAACTGACCAAAGACGTTAGCTCGCCGCTGGCTCATTCCAAAAGAGATAGTCGTTCATGAAACCCGCCCTACTGAAAGCCGTTGCATTCACGATGATGCTGCTCGCGTCCTTCACGTCCGCTTCGGCGGCAGACCTCACTCCCGCCGAAGCCCAAGCCATCGCCGAGGAAGGGTTTATCTACGGCCTGCCCATCGTGATGAACTACGCGGTGATGTACGAGTACTGCGTGGACAAGAACTCCGGCCAATACAAGGCGCCGTTCAACCAGATCAAGAACGAGGCGCGCGTCTTCACGTATGAGGACACGGCTATCGTCACTCCCAACAGCGACACGCCGTATTCCCTGCTGTGGCTCGACCTGCGGGCCGAGCCGATCGTGCTGTCGGTCCCGGCCGTTCCCAAGGAGCGCTACTACTCGGTGATGCTCTGCGACGGCAACACGTTCAACTACGGTTACATCGGCCAGCGCGCCACGGGGCCCGAAGCCGGCAACTACCTGGTGGTCGGCCCGGGTTGGGTAGGGGAGACTCCGGCGGGCATCCAGAAGGTGTTTCGCTCCACCACGCAATTCTCGCTGGTGGCGTACCGGACACAGTTGTTCAATGCGGAGGACATGCCGAACGTCGTCCAGGTGCAATCGGGCTACCGGTCTCAACCGCTCTCGGCTTACCTCAAGCAGCCCGCGCCCCCGGCAGCGCCGGCGATCGATTTTCCCAAGATCAACAACGAGCTGGCGAAGACCCAATTCTGGGACTACCTCGCCTTCGCGCTCCCCTTGGCGCCGCCCGGACCGGAAGAGCTGGCGATTCGCGCCAAACTCGAACGATTCGCCGCCGGGATGAAGAACGCAACGCCCGAGCTGAAGGCCGCTGCGGCCGAAGGGATGAAAGCCGGCGAGGAGAAGATCAAGCAGTTTCTCGATACGGAGATGAAAACCATCAACGGCTGGAAAGCCGGCAACCTGTTCGGCGACCGCGCCTTCTACAACGGCAACTGGCTGCTCCGCGCCGCCGCGGCCACGGGCGGCATCTACGGCAACGACACCGTCGAGGCCGTGTATCCGATGGGCAGAACGCTCGCCGACGGCAAGACGCTCGACGGCAGCCAGCACAACTACACCATCACCTTCCCCGCGGGGCAGTTGCCGCCGGTCAACGCGTTCTGGTCGGTCACGATGTACGACGGCAAGACGCAGTTTCTGATCAAGAACCCGATCAACCGCTACCTCATCAACTCACCGATGCTGCCGGGCCTGAAGAAGAACGCCGACGGCTCACTCACGCTCTACATCCAGAAAGATTCGCCCGGACCGGACAAGGAGGCCAACTGGCTCCCCGCACCCGACGGTCCGATCTACCTCGTCATGCGCCTCTACTGGCCGAAGGAAACGCCGCCGTCGATCCTCCCGGTCGGCGAAGGCACTTGGCAGCCGCCGGCGATCGTGCAGGCGGAGTAGCCGGCGAACCAACGGTTGCAGCAGCCGGAGCCGGCATGCCGCCGTTGAACCGAGCCGTTCGGCGACAAAAGCATTTACTCCTGAGGACCTTCATGGCGGATCAGCCGTCGCCGGACGTCGAGCTGCTACACGCAGCGTATACCGCCTTCAACGCGCGGGACATCGACGCGGCCCTCGCCACAATGGCTCCCGACGTCGCTTGGCCGAAAGCGTTTAAAGGGGGCTGCGCTCGGGGCCATCAAGAGGTGCGCGACTACTGGACCGAGCAATGGACGGAGATCGATCCGCACGTCGAGCCGGCCTCGTTTCACCCGGAGGCCGGCGGGCGGATGCTGGTGCAGGTGCATCAAGTCGTCCGCGACATGGCCGGCGGCGTCGTCGCCGACGGGCACGTCGGCCACCGCTTTACGATCGCGGCAGGCTTGATCCAGGCCATGGAAGTCTGCCCGCTCTCGCCGCCTAATGCGGACGCGTAGGGTGGGTCGAGCGCAGCGAGGCCCACGCGGCCTTGTACGCGTCGAACATCCGCGTGGGCCGCGCTGCGCTTGACCCACCCTACTTGGTAGCCGAAGGCGTTTTTGATTTGGCGGGCGACGGCACACGGAGTGTGCGTACTACTTGGGCGGACTGCTTTGTCAAACGCAGTTTTGGCCGGCCAAATCTGCTCTGGATTTTGGGCCGGCGGGTTTGGGAGAATGCGGCGTGATTTTTTGCGCCGTCTTAGCCCCCGTCGAGTCGACGGGGGCCGTGCGGGCTGATTTACATCCCGCGAACCCCTCACCCCCGGCCCCTCTCCCGCAAGGGGCGAGGGGAGAATACGAGGAGCGTGTCTTCTCTATGCGACGCTCAACGAATTCCCATCGATGCACTACGAACGCGCTCCCGGCGGTTCGGCTCCGCTCACGGCAGGCGGCTCGCCGGGGGCTCAGACGGCTCTCGCAAAATCGACGTAAGTGGTGCGCACTCTTTCTTCGATTCGCGCACAACTTGGGGGTGCGAGTGCGCGTCGGAGCGCTTACCAACAAGGGAGCGCACTACCGGTTCGGCGTTGTGCGCAGGGGGCGGGGGACGCTACGAGCACTTACGTCGATTCTCCGTTTGGCGGCCGGCGATATTTGCCGCTTGCGGCGCCGGTCGGCCGGAGAAATTGCAGGCCGCGTGCGCATTGCTGCGCACATTGCGGAATGCCACGGAGGGCGTTCCCTACAGAGAGCGCGCAGTACGGCGCAGCAAAATGTCGCTACCGCGCACGAAAATGCCGGTGTGGCGCAACAAAATGTGCCCGCGGCGCAATTACACGTCGCAGAGGCGGACCGCTTGTTCCAGGCCGGCCAACGGGGCGCGGGTCGGAATGAATTCTTGGCCGACGTAGCCCGTGTAACCGATCTCGACGAGCTTCCGCATGATCGGCGGATAGTTGATCTCTTGGTTGTCGTCGAGCTCGCTCCGGCCCGGGTTGCCGGCGGTGTGAATGTGGCCGATGACGTCTTTGTGCTGCTCAAGTCGGCGAATGACGTCGCCGTTCATGATCTGCACGTGGTAAATATCAAAGAGCAACTTCATTCGCGGCGAGCCGACGCGGCGGCAGATGTCGGCCACGTAGTCGACGTCGTCCCCTTGGTAGCCGGGATGTCCCTTCATGGGGTGCGAGCCGTCGCGGCTGTTCAAATGCTCGATGCAAATGTTGACGCCGCGCTTCTCGGCGTGGCCGATGATCTTCTTGAAGCCGGCGACGCAGTTGTCGCGCCCTTCTTCCAAGGAGATCACTTCGCTCTTGGGGTCGTCGGCGTCGCGGAACTTGAAGCCGGTGAAGGCGATGACCGACGGGAAGCCGGCGTCGGCGCAGTCGTCGATCATCTTCGTCGTGCGGCCGATCACTTCTTCGTGGTACTTCGGATTGTTGAAGCCCTTCATGAACGGCGCGCCGGGCATGCCGTTGGGAGCGATGGCGCAGGTGAGCCCGTGCTTCTTGAGCGCGGGCCAATGTTCGGTGCCGAGCAGTTCGATCGACGTGACGCCGAGTTGCTTGGCGACTTGGCAGGTGCGCTCGATGTCCCACATTTCGCCGGCGACGTTGAAGCACCAGAAGACGATCGACTGCTTGATGCGGCCGTGGGACGAGGCCGATTTTTCGTCGGCCCGAGCTTTTTCATCGGCGCGGGCCGCGATGGCGGAAGCTCCGACGATGGCCGCACCGGCCGCCGCGCCGGCTCCACTAAGAAACTTGCGACGACCAAACGGAGAGGGGAGGGGGTTGTCTTGCATGGCAATGTCTCGAAGGGACTGCGTGGCGGCGGAGTCGATGAAAGGAACGACGACGGCAATGCTTACCGTACTGTCATTCACAAGCGGGCTATCTTACACCGAACTTTCGGCGTTCCCAGGAGTGCCCGCTTCGCACGTCTTACGCCGGGCCGTAAAGGGGGGCCGACAGGTATCCGCAACGAGCGTGCGGCATTGGAGTTGCGCTCGCCGAGGACGAACGGCGACCTGCGATTCGATGTATTGCCGGCTGCCGAGTTTGGCAACGAGCGTCGGCGGCGAACTACCGGCGAATCGATAAGCAATCTTGACCGGACGGACGATAATGGTGATGTTGCGTGAAACCTTTTGGCCGGAACACTTCGTGCGCACGTTCGTTACTTATCTCGTCGCCGCCGCTCTGACCCTGCACATGCTGCTGGGTTGTTGTCGGCATCATGCGCACGCGACTGCGAGCAGTTGCTGCGGCGCTACGTCGTGCGATACGCATGGCGACACGGCGGAACTCGAAGCGGCGGCTCACGATCATCACGGCGGCTGCCCGCATCATGGCGACGACCACGCCGCGGCCGAGCTTGCGGAGCATCAAGACGCCGATCATCAAGGTGTCGAGCACCAAGATTGCGAACACAAGAAGCCCGACTCGCGCCATGAATCGTGCGGCGCGAAGTGCTCGTTTGTGTCGGTAAACCGTGTGAGCGTGGAGTTGGATGTCGCAGTGGTCGCTCTCGGCGCATTTGCGGCCGCATCCGTAGTGACGCCGGAAAACGGTTTCGTCGTTCGTCGCTTAGACGGCTGGGGCGCATCCGACGCGCCGCCGCCGTTACGTCTGCATTTGCTTCATCAGCTGCTTTTGATCTAAAGCGGTTCGGGACCGCGTCGCATCGTTCGACCTGAGGGTCGAAGCGCGGCGTTTCTTTTGTCCCGCGTCACCATCGGTGACCGTTACGCTTGCCGTGGAAACTACGCTTTCCGACGCATTCGTATTCGTTGTGATTCTCCGCATCGGAATCGTTCTGCTCGCCGCACATCGTGCCGCAAGCTTCGATTCAACTTATAGCGCCATCGCTTGTTCGTCTTGAGGAATCGACTATGAGTCTCGGACCCAAATCTCGGCTGTTCTTCATCGTGCTCACCTCGGTAGTGATTGCCGCCACGATCGCCGTCGGCGCGATGCCGACGCTGCGCGAACGGTTGACGGCGTTTATCTACGGCGATCGCGAGGCGGGGCAGGGGAATGAGAAGCACGGCGACGAGTCGGGCGCGCATACCGATGAAGGACACGCGGGGGACGACCACGGCGGCCACGCGAAGACCGATTCGCTCGAGCTGAGCAAGCAGGCCCAAGCAAACATCCGGCTGAAGGTCGGCAAGGTCGAGCTCTCGACGTTCGAGCGCACGATCACCATACCCGGCATGCTGCGCGAGCGGCCGGGGCGATCGACCGTGGAGATCACGGCGCCGCTGACCGGCATCGTGACGCAGATCTACCCGATCGAAGGAGAAGCGGTACGGCCGGGTCAGAAGCTATTTGAGCTTCGCCTGACGCACGAAGAACTGGTGCAGGCCCAAGGCGACTTTCTCCGCGTCGCTGAAGAGCTCGACGTGATCGAACGCGAGATCAAGCGGTTGGAGAAGATCGCCGTCGACGGCGGCATCCCGGGACGCCAAGTCTTGGAGCGCCAGTATGAACAGCAAAACAAACAAGCCGTACTTCGGGCACAGAAGCAAGCCTTGCTCCTCCACGGCTTAAGCGACGTGCAAGTGCAAGAGATTCTGACCAAGCGAACCTTGCTGCGCGACCTGACGGTGCGCGTGCCCGAAGAGAGCGGCGAAAACAGCGCCGACAAGCCGGCCGCAACGACGACCTACGAAATCAAGAGCCTAAAGATCGCGCGGGGGCAGAGCGTCAATGCCGGGGAGTCGTTAGCCGTGCTCACCGACCATGCCGAGCTCTTTATCGAAGGGAACGCGTTTGACAAAGACGTCGCCTCGATCAATCGCGCCATCGAAATCGGCGCTACGATCCAGGCCACGATCGAGTCGGAAGACACGAAGCCGGAGGTCATCAGCGGACTGAAGATTCTTTACGTCTCCGGCGACATCGATCCGGAATCGCGGACGTTTCATTTCTACGCGAAGCTGCCGAACCCGCTGCTGCGCGACACGACGAGCGAAGACGGCCACCGCTTCATCAGCTGGCGTTACAAGCCGGGCCAGCGCGTGCAGCTGACGGTTCCGGTCGAAAAGTGGAAGGACCGCATCGTCCTCCCGGTTGATGCCGTTGCACAAGACGGCGTGGAAACGTACGTGTTTCTCCCCAACGGCGATCACTTCGATCGGCATCCGGTCCACGTGGAATACCGCGATCGGCTTTCCGTGGTCATCGCCAACGACGGATCGGTCTTCCCCGGCGACGCCGTGGTCACCGTCGGCGCGCAGCAGATGCAGTTGGCGCTGAAGAACAAGTCGGGCGGAGCGATCGACCCGCACGCCGGACACAACCACTAACTCGCGCCGCTCCGCCCGTCGCCTTCGCTATCGCCGCCAGGATCGTTCGTCATGCTCAACGCCATTATTCGCTTTTCGCTCCGCTATCGCGTCGTCACGATCGCGCTCGCGCTGGTCGCCACGTGCTATGGCGGCTACGAGTTGGCGCACCTGCCGATCGACGTCTTTCCCGACCTGAACAGGCCGCGCGTCACCATTATGACCGAAGCGCCGGGGCTCGCGCCGGAGGAAGTCGAAACGCTCATCACGTTTCCGCTAGAGTCGGTGCTTAATGGGGCGACAGGCGTGCAAGCGGTTCGCAGTTCGTCGGGCGTCGGCCTGTCGGTGATCTATGTCGAGTTTGCCTGGGGGACCGACATCTACGTCGATCGACAGATCGTCGCCGAGAAAATCGCCCTCGCTTCCGACCGGATGCCGCAAGGGGTGCGACCGCAGCTGGCGCCGATTTCGTCGATCATGGGCCAGATCCTACAAGTGGGAGTCTGGAGCGAGGGAGGCAAGACCGATCCGATCGAAGTACGCACGACCGCCGACTGGCTAATCCGGCAGCGGTTGCTGACGATCCCCGGCGTGGCGCAGGTCGTAACGATGGGAGGGGGGCGCAAGCAGTTTCAGGTGCTCGTGAATCCCGACAAGCTGTTGAAGTATGACCTGACGCTGGAAGACGTCGAGAAGGCCGTCGCGGCCAGCAACGCCAACGCCACGGGGGGCTATCTCGATCAAGGAGGGAACGAGTTGCTCGTTCGCTCCTTGGGGCGCATTCAGAGTTTGGACGAGCTTGGCAGTATCGTCGTGAAGAGCTCCGGCGAACGGTCGGTCCTCTTGTCGGACGTGGCCCGAGTGGCCGAGGCGGCGCAAGTAAAGCGAGGCGACGCCGCGGTCGACGGGCTACCGGCCGTCATCCTGACCATCTCCAAACAGCCGGGCTCCGACACGCGCAAGCTCACCAACGACGTAATCAAGGCGCTCGACGAACTGAAGCCTTCGCTGCCCGCCGACCTGCGCATCAATACGGATGTCTATCAGCAGAAGACATTCATCGACCTCAGCATTCACAACGTTATCGAGGCTCTGCGCGACGGCGGGATCTTGGTCGTGATCGTTCTGTTCCTCTTTTTGCTCAACTTCCGCACGACATTCATTACGCTCACCGCTATTCCGCTCTCGATCGTCGTGACGGGCCTGGTTTTTAAATGGTTCGACATGTCGATCAACACGATGACCCTCGGCGGCTTGGCCGTGGCGATCGGGGAATTGGTCGACGACGCGATCGTTGACGTCGAGAACATCTTCCGACGACTCCGCGAGAATCGCCATGCGGCGCAGCCGAAGTCGGCCCTGCGCGTGGTCTACGAGGCCAGTAGCGAGGTGCGGAACTCGATCGTCTTCAGCACGATTCTCGTCGTGCTGGTGTTCGTGCCGTTGTTCGCCTTGGGGGGCATGGAAGGGCGGCTCTTTACTCCGCTCGGCGTGGCGTACATCGTCTCGATCCTCGCATCGCTTGTCGTCTCGCTCACCGTGACGCCCGTCTTGAGCTACTGGCTCTTGCCGAATGCCAAGATCATGGCCCATGAACAAGACGGCCTGCTCGTGCGAACCTTGCAGAAGGTTGCCGGGTTCGCGATTCGCCTGAGCGTAAGGCATCCCTGGCCGATTCTCGGCATCGTCGCCGCGGCCGTGGTCGTGAGCGTGTTCACCGTTACGCAGCTGGGGCGCGACTTCCTGCCGCCTTTCAATGAAGGGAGCGTGCAGGTCAACGTCCTGCTTCCGCCCGGCACTTCGCTCGCCACCTCGAACCACATCGCGGGCATGGTCGACGACCGCCTCAAAAAGATGCAGCAAGACGGCAAAGTACTGGCCTTCGGACGCCGCACCGGGCGCGCCGAGCTGGACGAACATGCCGAAGGAGTGAACGTTTCGGAAATCATCGTCAGCCTTAATCCGCAGTCGGGACAATCGCGCGACGAGATTCTCGAAGAGATGCGTGAAGAACTTACGCAAGTGCCGGGCGTAGTCATCGCCGTCGAGCAGCCGCTCGCGCATCTGATCAGCCATATGCTCTCCGGCGTGAAGGCGCAGGTCGGCATCAAGCTCTACGGCGACGACCTCACCGTGCTGCGCAACAAGGCGGAAGAAATGAGGAAGGCCATTGCCGATGTCCCGGGCGTCAAAGATCTGATGGTCGAGCAACAGGTCGAGATCCCGCAACTTCAAATCAAGCTCGACCGCGAACAACTGGCCGCCAACGGCATGACGTCCGACTACGTAAACGAGTTTATCGAAACGGCGATGAACGGCCGGACGGTCTCCGAGATTGTGCTCGGGCAGCGCAAGTTCGATCTTGTCGTGCGGCTCGACGACGAGTTCCGCCAAGACCCCGCGAAGTTTCAGCGCCTGACCCTTAATCTGCCGAGCGGCGGTCGCGTGCCGCTATCCGCCGTGGCGCAAGTGTACGAAAGCAGCGGGCCGAACACGATCAATCGCGAAAACGTCCGCCGCCGGATCATCTTGCAATGCAATACGGCGGGGCGCGACTTGAACTCCGTCGCCACGGATATCCAGAAGCGGCTCGCGCCGATTCAAGCATCGCTGCCCCACGGTTACTTCGTCGAGTTCGGCGGCCAGTTTGAAAGCCAACGCAACGCCACGCGCATGATGGGCCTCTTAAGTTTGATCTCGCTCGCGGCGATGTTCTTGGCGCTCTACACCCTGTTTCATTCCGTGAACATGGCGCTGCAAGTGCTGTCGGCGTTGCCGATGGCGGCTATCGGCGCCGTCGCCGCGCTCGTCGTGACGGGCCAGTCGCTCACCGTCGCCAGCATGGTCGGGTTCATTTCGCTCTCGGGAATCGCCTCGCGTAACGGCATTCTGCTCATCGCCCACTATCTGCACTTGGTGCGTTACGAAGGTGAGAAGTTTACACCGGGGATGATCGAGCGCGCCGGCCGGGAACGCTTGGCCCCCATGCTCATGACGGCCCTCACTGCGGGCATCGCGCTTATTCCGCTAGTGCTGGCCGCCGGCGAACCCGGCAAAGAAATTCTTTACCCCGTCGCGACGGTCATCCTCGGCGGGTTGATCAGTTCCACATTGCTCGACTTCTTCGTCCACCCGGCGCTCTTCTGGCTCTTCGGGCGCCGCGACGCCGAGCACCAAGTGGCGGCCGGCGAGACGGACGAGTTGGACGAGGCCGTTCACGCGCCGCAACCGCAAATCAGCTGACGCCGCTTCGCCGATCCTTAAAAACATCGACCACAAGTTCTACAAATCCCCGTTTCTCCTGTTCCTATCTCGGAGTGTTACGTGAATACGAATCCTTCCCCGTACGGTTTCGGTTCCACTTTTCGATTTCTCGCGCTCGCGTCATTGACCGGCGTGCTCATGGTCGTCGGCTGCGGACCGGCATCGCCCCCCAAGGGCCATTCGGGTAGTAGTTCCGCCCAAGCGGAGCACGCTCACCCGAGCGAAGGTCCTCACGGCGGCCACCTGATCGAACTCGGCGACGAACAGTATCACGTCGAACTCATTCACGACGACAAGGCCGGCGAAGTGACGTTTTACATCCTCGATAGCTCGGCGAAGAAAGCCGTGCCGATCGACGCCGTCGAACTAGTCGTCAACTTGAAGCACGGCGGCAAGGCGGAGCAATTCAAGATTGCCGCGAAGCCGGAGTCCGGCGAAACCGCCGGAACTTCCTCGCGATTTTTCTCGGCCGACAAGGAACTCGCGGGCGACCTCGACGCCGAAGGAGCCGACGCGCAATTGGTCGTCACCATTAGCGGAAAACAGTTCCGCGGCGCGATCGAGCATGAGCATGGCAAAGAAGGAGATGCGGAACACAAACATTAGTTCTCCCGAAAAGGGATACCGATAGCTTTAGAAATAAGCCATTTGGTCGCGAAAGGAATCGCTATGAGAATCGGACTGTTCACAATAGCAATGCTAGCGGCGTGCGGACTTTTTCAGCCCGGCATCGGCCGGGGTCAAGAAACCGCACCGGCTGCGGTGGGAGCCCAACAGGTTCTCGCCCAATCGGCGACGTCGGGCAAGTTCACGTACATCGTCTTTTATCGCGAAGACGATCAGGCCACGCGCTCGATGGCGCAAGTCGTCGGCGATACGGTTGCGACGCAACCGCAAACGGTTGCGTCGGTATTTGTGCAAATCTCCAATCCCGCCGAGCAAGCGATCGTCAAGCAATTTGACGTGAGCCGAGCTCCGATGCCGCTCACCATGGTCACGGCCCCCAACGGCGCCATCACCGGCGTGTTCCCGCAACGGGTCGTCGAGAAGCAATTGACCGAGGCCTATGTCACGCCGGCCATGTCGCATTGCATGAAGGCGATGCAGCAAGGAAAGCTAGTCTTTCTCTGCCTGCAAACGACTCCGCAACCGACGGTACCGGAAGGAGTCGCCGACTTCCTGGCCGACGCGCAATTTAAGGATCGCGGCAATGTCGTGTTGGTGCGAGACGGCGACCCCGCGGAAGCGCAGCTATTGGCGGAGTTGCAACTCGGCGTAGCCGCCAACCAGGCCAACACGGTATTCTTCGCACCGCCGGGAGTATTGGTCGGCAAGTTCACCGCCGCATCCACAAAATTCGAGATCGCCGGAGCACTCCACAAGGCCGGCAAGTGTTGCGACGACCCCAACTGCAAACACGGCCACGCGCACGGGCCCAAGGCGTCGACGGCACGCTAGACTCGCAAAACAAGATCATAGCCAAGGACGGCCCTGATGAATCTCCGATCGATCGTCTGGAAAGAAATGTGGGAGCGCCCCACGGCGATGCTCACAAGCGTGACCGCGATTCTGCTGGGAGTCGCCGCGCTCGTCGCCATTCGACATGTGACCGTGTTCTCCGAACGCGAAGTGGCGCACCAGCTCGAAACGCTCGGCGCCAACATCCTCATCCTGCCCAAAGCGGCGACGCTGCAAGACTATTACTCCGCCGACCTCAACGGACAGACCTTGCCCGAAGAACGCGTCTCGCAGGTGCTCATGGCCTCGCTGCCGGGCGTTGAAAAGCTCTCACCGAAGCTTTGCGTGCCGACGCAATATGACGGCAAGGACGTGATTCTCACCGGCATCCTGCCGCAAACGGAGTTTCAAGCCAAGGCAGCTTGGCAATCCGTTTCGATGTTCAGCATCAAGAAGCACGTCGGCTGCACCAAGGTTCACTCCGACTCGGCGGAAGATGCGTCGCCTGAAGCGCTCGCGACGAGCCGAACGATTCGAGAACTGGGCGACCACGAAGTCGTCGTCGGAGCCGATACCGCGGCCCGCTCCGAACTCAAAACCGGTTCGTCGCTCGTGCTGTTCGGCGAAAAGTTTCGCGTGGTCGCGGTCCTGCCGTCGACCGGCACGGTCGACGACGGGCGGATCTTCGCGCATCTCCACACCGTTCAGCGATGCACTAAGGCGGGCGAGGTCGTCAGCGCAATCGAGGTTCTCGGATGCTGCGAGGATGCCGCCGGCGACCTGGTGCCGCAACTCTCCGCGCTGCTTCCCGACTCGAAAGTCGTGACGGTCTCGCAAGTGGTGCAAACCCAAGTGGGAATCAATCGTCTCATGGCGCGCTCGTCGGTGTTCGTGTTGGGCGTGCTCGTCATCGTCGGGGGGACGACCGTCGCGTCGTCGATTTCCGCCAACGTGCGCGAACGGCGGCGTGAGATCGGCACATTGATGGCGCTCGGCGCGGCGCCCGGTTTGATCTCGCGCTTGTTCCTATTGAAGGCGTTTTGGCTGGGCATTGCCGGGGGCGTCGGCGGGTGCCTTATCGGCATCGCCGCGGCCGTGTTCCTCGGGCCGTATTGGGCCGGCGTCTCCGTGGCCCCGCTGCCGTTATTAGCGTTGGTCGCAGTGGCTGCGGCTCTCGCCGTGACGCTGTTGGCGGCCTACTGGCCTGCACGACGCGCCGCGCGACTCGATCCCTGCACCTGCTTCCAAGAGGTCTAACGTGTTTCAGTTGCAGAACGTCTCGAAAACCTACACGCGCCGATCGTCCGAAGTCCTGGCCTTGCGCACGGAATCGCTCGAGATCGCAGACGGCGAATACGCGGCCATTCTCGGCCCCAGCGGCAGCGGAAAAACGACGCTCCTCTCAATTCTCGGCGGAATGCTCTCGCCGAACTCGGGCAGCGTCTCCGTCGACGGCATTTCGCTCTACGACATGTCGCCGACCCGTCGCGCGGAGTTTCGTCGCGAGCGCATGGGCTTCGTCTTTCAAACATTCAACTTGGTTCCGTACCTCACGGCACAAGAGAATGTGCAGATCCCGCTTTACCTCACCGGACAATCGCCGGCGAAGCAGAGGGCGCGGTCCGGCGAACTATTAGAACGGATGGGCTTGGCGGATCGCCTCGATCATAAGCCGAGCGAACTGAGCACCGGCCAGCAACAACGCGTTGCTTTGGCGCGTACGTTGGCCAACGACCCTCGCATCGTTCTCGCCGACGAACCGACGGGGAATCTCGACCCGGACAGTCGCCGCATCGTCCTCGACTTTCTCGACGAGCTGCATGGCGAAGGGCGTACGATCGTCATGGTGACGCACGATGCGGTCGCCGCTCAACGTGCGCGTACTTGGCTACGCTTGGAAAGTGGCACGGTCCGTCAGAGTGCGGATCCATCCGCCAAGGCAGCGTAAGGGCCGCGGCTGATTTCGAAGGTGAATTCAGCCGCGCCGGCCTATTTCCTTGCTGGAACGGGGCGCGAGCTTGGCTTACACTTGCGTTGCGGAATCGACACCAGATTCCGCATGTTGCGAATCTCGCCCGCCATGCCGAAGGTTGCCGACAACGGCAGCCAGCGGTCCCCGCCTCCTAACGCGAGCTCACTGTGGTTCGCGTTCGTCGAATCCCGCCACAACCCACCTCGTCGTCTCGGCCCCGCATTGCCGAAATCTGCCGCGCATGATGTTATTTAGCCGAGTGCTCAGAAGGTCGTCAGTCCCGATAGGCTCTATCGCGTGTGTGACGCTCACCATTTGCGTAGCGCTCACAAACCATACGGCCTGCGGCGCCGTCCCCTCGCGGCCCGATGAAACCGTTCGGTCATTCTTCGCCGGCCATTGCACGAAGTGCCACGGCGCACGGAAGCAAGAAGGGGATTTGCGCGTCGACGATCTCGTTGTGAACTTCGATTCGCCGAAGATCATGGCGCATTGGGAAGAGATCATGAACCGGATCAATTCCGGCGACATGCCGCCGGAAAGCGAGCAGCGCCCTAAGCCGGAAGATGTGGCCCGGGCGGCCGATTGGATTGCCGGACAATTGCACGAAGCGGAGACCGCCAAGCAATCTTCGGCCGGCGAACGCGTGTCGTTTCGCAAACTTTCGCGCGAAGAATATGCCCACACGATTCGCGACCTGCTGGGCGTGACATTCGACGTCAACGCGCCGACCGGCTTGCCCGAGGATCCCGATTGGAAGGGCTTCGAGCGGATCGGCTCGGTGCTGACGTTGTCCCCCGCGCACGTTGAGAAATATCTGGCCGCCGCGGATGCGGTGCTCAACGAAGCTCTGTCGCTGCGCCCCGAACCCAAACGCGAACTCGTCCATTGGGGCGCCTTCGACATGCGCTGGAAGGGGTTTCAGCCGGAGTACGAATCTCGCGGCATCGCGGATCAGGTGCGCATCGAGATCGTGCCGAACAACTACACGACCGACACCTGGAACTTCACGGTCAAAACGACCGGCGAGTATCTCATCCGGCTAAAGCTTAGCGGGCTGCGCCCCGCCGGCGGTCGCCCTCCGCGTTTGAAGGTGTACCTCTCGAATGTCGACAAGACGTTGATCGAGCGCGACATCGACGCACCAGAGGACCAGCCGATTACGGTGGAAGCCCGCGTGCATCTCCTCGCCGGCTCGTACCCGGTGCGGATTATCAACTCCGTGCCGGGACCGAATCCGGAAGGACGCCGTTCGCGGCACTCCGGTACGCCGAACGCCTTCACGACCACGCGCAGTCGCGTGCCTTGGCAACTCAAGCTCACCGACGACGACTACCGGCCGCTCCAGCCGACGCTCATCATCGACTCCGTAGAATGGGACGGCCCGCTCGTGGAGTCTTGGCCGACGCCCGCCCATCGCGAGATTTTCTTCGGCGGCGAACAAGCAAAGCAGGACGATGTGTATGCGCGCGAGATTCTGGCGCGCTTCGCGGCCAAAGCGTGGCGACGTCCGCTCGCAGCCGGCGAAGCGGAGCTTTTGCTGCAGCCTTATAGAAAGTCGCTAAGCCTGGGCGAGCCGTTTGAAGCGGCCGTGAAGAGCGGACTTACGGCAGTGCTCTGTTCGAAGAACTTCCTGTATCTCGTGGAAGGTACGCCGGCGAAATTCCATCCGCAGCTCAACGACTGGGAGTTGGCGTCGCGTTTATCGTATTTCCTCTGGAGCACGATGCCCGACCAACGCCTGCTCGAACTTGCAGGCCGTAACGAGTTGCATCGCGCGGACGTTCTACGCTCCGAAGTCGGGCGCATGCTGCGTGATCCGAAGGCGGCCCGTTTTGCCGAAAGCTTCCCGCGGCAATGGCTGCAGTTGCGGCGCGTCGGCATGTTTCCGCCCGACAAACTCCTCTATCCCGAGTACGACGAAAACCTCGAACAGAGCATGGTGGCCGAAACGCTCGGCTATTTCCGCGACGTGCTCGACCGCAACGGCAGCCTCCGCGAGTTTCTCAACTCGAACTGGACGATGCTCAACGAACGACTCGCCGTGCATTACGGTATCGACGGCGTGCGCGGCGATGCGCTACGCCGCGTTTCGCTTCGGCCGGACGATCATCGGGGCGGCGTGCTTACGCACGGCTCCATCTTGAGCCTCAGCTCCGACGGCACCCGCCATCGCCCCGTGCATCGCGGCGTTTGGATGCTGGAATCGATCGTCGGCAAGCCGCCCCCGCCGCCGCCGGCGAACGTGCCCGCGCTCGGCACTCCTGCGCCGCAAGAGAAGAAGACCACGGTGCGCGAGAAGCTCGAAGCCCATCGAGCCGATCCCAATTGCACCGCCTGCCATAACAAGATCGATCCGCTCGGAATCGCCTTCGACAACTACGACGCGATCGGCCGCTGGCGAACCGTGGAAACGGTCCGAGACGGCACCGGCGCCGATCCGAAGCTCGACGCCTCGGGCCGGCTCGTCGATGGTCGCACTTTCGCGGATGCGCAAGGACTGAAGCAACTCTTGCTCGCCGACACGGACAAGTTTGCCGCCGCGTTTACCGAGAAGCTTGCCACGTACGCCCTGCGCCGCGGCATGACGTTCGTCGATCGCGAAGAATTGAAGCACATTACCGAGCAAGCGGCGGCAGACGACTACCGAATCACCTCGCTCATCGAGTCGCTTGTCGCAAGTCCGCTGTTCCTTAAACGCTAAACGCAAATCGAACCACCATGGCGCACATTTATACCGACCATCGCGTGCTCTCGCGGCGACACTTCCTGCGCGGCGTCGGCGCAACGATGGCGCTGCCGCTCTTAGACGCAATGACGCCGCGTTACGCGCGAGCGGCCTTGCGAGCCGCGGCGGAAACAAAACCGCGCCGCAGCGTGTTCGTCTACATTCCCAACGGCGTCAACGGCATGACATGGCAAGTCACGAAGTCGGGCCGCGACTATGACCTGTCGCCGTCGCTCAAACCGTTGGCGGCGCACCGCAACGACTTCACCGTCTTCAGCGGCCTGCATCACCCCAACGGCATTGGTCAGGCGCACGTTTGTGCCGACACCTGGCTCACCGGCGCAAAGATCGATGCGCAGAGCGGCCGCAAGTACGACAACACGATCTCTTGCGACCAAGTGATGGCCGAGACCGTCGGCATTCAAACCCGTTTCCCGTCGCTGGAGCTTTCGATCTCGTCCGGCACCGGGCGGCCGTTCGGCACCAACACGCTCGCCTTCTCGCGCGACGGCGTGCCGCTCCCCGCGGAAGACAATCCGCGCACGATCTTCAACCGCCTCTTCGGCGAAGTCCCCGGCGGTATCGCGGCCCAACGTAACGGACTGCTCAAGCAACGCAGCATCCTCGACGCGGTGCTCGACGACGCCAAGGCCCTGAAGTCGTCGCTCGGCGGCGAAGATCGCACAAAGCTCGACGAATACCTGCACGCCGTGCGCGACGTGGAACAGCGGATCGAACGGCTCGATGCCTGGCTCGACGCTCCGAAGCCGAAAGTGGAACCGAAACTTGCCGCGCCATTTCAACGCGACGTTCCCAAGGCCCAAGCGGGCGAGTACTGGCGTACGATGTTCGACCTCATCGTGCTGGCGCTCCGCACCGACATGACGCGCATCGTCACCTACATGAACGGGAGCGAAGGGAACGGGCTGGCGATTCCGGAAATCGGCATCACCCAGGCCCGTCACAACCTTTCGCACCACAACGGCGACCCGGAGATTCTCGATCGGCTCGCCAAGAGCGATGCTTTCATCATGGAGCAGTTTGCGCACTTCCTCGACGAGCTGCGCAGCGTGGCCGACGGGGACACGCCGCTGCTCGATCGTACGATGGTGCTCTTCGGCAGCGGTATGAGCTACGGCCACAGCCATTCGAACGGCAACCTGCCCATCTTGCTCGCCGGCGGCGCAGGGCTCGGACTCAAGCACGGCACGCATATCGACTACAACCGGCCGTACCTGAAGGAAGACTACACCCTCGGGTACGACGAATGGAAATCGCTCTGCGGCAAGCCGAAAGATTCGTCGGCCCGCCTGAGCAACGTGATGGTGACGATGCTGCAGAAAATGGAAGTCGATGCCGAGACGTTCGTCGACAGCCTCGGACCGGTGTCGGAGATCACGGCATGATCGGCGCTCGAATCTCACTTGTTGTTTTAGTGATCGCGACGTATACGTGCGCTATCGCGCCGCTAGTCGCCGAGGAACCTTCGAACGACTCGACTCTCCGAAGCGGTACTCTGGTCGCCCTCGACTATATCCATCGCACCGGCCAATACCGCGACAAACGTGGCGAATTGCACGACTTCACGCTCGCCCCCAACATCACGGCGCAGTATCTCAACACCGAAGTCGACTTGCGCGAGTTGCCGCTCGGCATCGTGCTACATTTCACGGCGGGCGACGAATCGCCGAACGGCACCTTAGCACCAACTGCCGTGGAAGACGATTTCACCAGATCGCGCCGGGACGCCCCGGCGACCGAGCAACAGCGTCAGAAGTTTGCCGAGTTCACGCGCGCACGCGGACTCGCCGGACGGATCGAGCAGACCGATGCCGCGACTGTTACCGTCGCGTTTTTTAGTATTGATGCCGACCGGTTTAAAAAGACCTGGCTGCCGGAGTTCGCCGTCGGAAAAGATGCCAAGGTCTGCGTCGCCAACGACGAACTTCGCACTTGGAATCCGCCGGTCGACGGCGAACGGGGCACCGTTACGAAGATTGAAGAGTTCGAAGTCGTTGAGCCCGGATCGGCCGGCGTTCGCATGACGTTTAAGGTCACCAACATGCTCGAAGGGTTTCGACGGGGCCGCATCGTGCGCATTTTCGGCCCCGGTTGGAAGGTGCAGGATCAGTTCTACGGTGAGAGCCTGATGGGCTACGGCTTTGGCCGAATGCTTCATGAGGAACTCAAGGAGAATCCGGCAAAGGAGTATCCTGACCAGTTTCCGTTTCGGACGGAGTTCGGAAATTTCGAAAAGCCGTGGTATCGACTGCGAGAAGGTGTGGCGCCGCCGCCGTATTCCGAGCATGTGGTTTACGGCACCCTGACGAGCGTCGATAGCTCCGACGGCGGAGGCAAGTTCGCACTAGATCGCACGGGCGAGATCAACGACTTCCGCCTGATCGACAAGGGGACGGTTCAAGCACGAGGTAAATCGGCGAAACTTTCCGACTTGCCGCTCGGTGCGCGTTGTCGCTTTCAACTTTATCAGGATGAGCAAGGGAAGTTTACCCAAGCAAGCTTGGTGTCGGACGCGTTCAGTCGTTTGGCGACCAACTTCGAGACCTATCGCGTGCTGACGTTCCTTCGGGAAGAGGGGAAACTGCGAGTGGCCCGACAGATCCCCGAAGTCAAAGACTACAACGGCGACATGCAACGTCCGCCGGATATCGGCGCTTGCGAGTTACGCGTAAATGAGCAGTCGCGCGTTTGGCGGTATGCCCGTGCCGCGAGTTTGGACGATTTGCGCGAAGGAGTGGTGCTGCGGGTCAACCTCAGCGGCGAACTCCCGGGCAAGCCGTCGACCTGTACCGACATTTGGCTCGGCGGCGAAATCCAAGAAGCGACGAAGAGCACAGCTGCAAAATAAGCGCGGAGCGTTATGGCTACCATCGCCGTCTTAGGGACGCTCGACACGAAGGGAACGGAGCACGCCTTTCTCGCCGAGTGCATTCGACGTCGCGGGCACGATGTGCTGCTGATCGACGTCGGTACCGGCGGGCCGCCGCAGATCGCCGTCGATATCTCGCGCGAGGAAGTCGCGGCGGCCGGCGGCATCGATCTGGCCGCTATTTTTGCGCGCGGCGATCGCGGGGAATGCGTCGCGGCGATGGCAGCCGCCGCGCCGCGCATGCTGGAGCGATTGCACAAGGCCGGCCGGATTGCGGGAGTTATTGCTCTCGGCGGCGGAGGAGGAACGGCAATTGCCTCAGCGGCGATGCGCGCGCTGCCGCTCGGGTTTCCCAAGTTGATCGTATCGACGCTCGCCGTAGGCAACACGGCTCCTTATATCGGCGAGAGCGATCTGGTGCTCATGCCGAGCATCGTCGATATCGCCGGACTGAATCGTATTTCGCATTCTTTGTTTCGCCGCGCCGCGGGCGCTATCTGCGGCATGGTCGAAGCGACAGTCGAACTGGAGGAAACGGGCGCAGATCGTCCGCTCGTCGTCGCCAGCATGTTCGGCAACACCACGCAGTGCGTCGGCATCGCGAAGGAACTAATCGAACAAGCCGGCTACGAAGTATTGACGTTTCATGCGACCGGTGCCGGCGGGCGGATGATGGAAGCCACGATCGTCGGCGGCCCCGTCGCCGCGGTGCTTGATATCACCACCACGGAATGGGCCGACGAACTTGTCGGCGGCGTGCTTTCTGCGGGGCCGCATCGCTTGGAAGGCGCCGGCCGCGCGGGAGTGCCGGCCGTCGTCGTGCCGGGCTGCTTAGATATGGTGAATTTCGGCGCACCGGAAACCGTGCCTGCGAAGTTCGCCGGCCGAAAGTTCTACGCGCACAATCCGCAAGTGACTTTAATGCGCACCAACGTCGACGAGTGCGCAGAGTTAGGGGGCATTCTTGCGAGGAAACTCAACGCATACGTCGGCACCGTAACCGTGCTGCTGCCGTTGCGCGGCTTAAGCGTAATCGGAGCACCTGGCGGACCGTTTCACGATGCGGATGCCGATGCGGCACTGTTCACATCGTTGAAATCTGCACTACGACCCGAGATTGAAGTGATCGAACTTGACCTCGAAATCAACTCCCCCCCATTCGCATCAGCGTGTGCCAAAGCGATTCTTGGACTGCTCGATAAGAATCACAAAAAGACGTGACGCTGACCAAAACTTGCGCCGGAAAATCGCAGATTTTCGCTTGAACCGCTGGCGTCTTTTCACGAGTTCCTTACAACGCGCATGCAAATCCTCTAACGCGTTCTAAACAAATGCGCTCATCCCAAAATACTGGGTGCATCCTCCCCGAACCGGTAGTATTCTAACGCCACATCTTGGAGCTACGAAAAACGGCAGTTTCGTGCGGAGTGTCGGGAAAGATGAGCGGCGAGAGGCGAAGGCGGCTTGATTCCGATGCCCAGGCGCATGCGGAATCGCTCAGTTGGCGATGCGAATCGGCGTGGCGGGCGACGACGTTTTTCATCGTTGCTCTCGTCGCACTTTCCACTTCGCAAGTGTCGGCGGACCTCTACTATTGGGATGCCAATGGTGGCGGCGCAGGAATCGGCGGAACGGGCACGTGGGACTTCTCCAACCCGCCGTTCAGCGCAGGGACGCTGTTGTGGCGACTGGGCAGTGAGACCAACGACCCGCTCGTCAAATGGCAGAACACGGGCGACGACATCGACGCCATACTCGCGGGCGTCGTCGGCACGATTACGCTCGACGCCAATGCCACGATCTACGTCAACGACATCACCGTGGCGCCCGACACTCCGGGCATCTACACCATTGCCGGGGTTTCCGGCGCCGCGCTCTATCTGCGCGGCAAAACGGTGCCTGTAATCGACGTAGCGAGCAGCAGCACGCTCACGATCACGTCCGGCTTGCGCGGATTGATCGGCCTCACCAAAACCGGAACGGGCATCCTCGCGCTCGATAGCGCAATTACCGTCCCCAATCAACTCTTCGGCGGCGTCACCGTGAGCAACGGCACATTGCAACTCGGATCGAGCCAAACAAACAACAACGGCTCGGCGCAAGTGCTTCGTTCGAACGCCGTCTATCTTGCGCCCGGCACATTCCTCACCAGCGTCGGCAATAGCAACACGGAGATCCGAGTCGGCCAATTAACCGGCGGCGGCACGGTGACGCCCGGCAACAACGGGGCATTGACGTTGATTGTTTCCACCGATGCATCCTTCGCGGGCACGCTGACCACGACCGGCGGTTTTTCCATCCGCGGCAACGGCGGCGTGCAAACGCTCACCGGTAACGTCGCCGGACTTTCCGGCGAAACGGTCGTATACGGAAGCTCATATGGAGGTAGTTCCATCGGCGGACTCCTCCTTGCGGGCAATGCGGCGCTCACCGCCGTCGGCACGACGATCTCGCTCCGCGGCGGGTCGCTGACGCTTGACAATTCCTCCGCCAACACCGACGCCGGCGTGACGACAAATCGCTTGCTGGACACGGCGGGAACAACGGTTTGGGGCGGAACATTTTCGCTCCTCGGCAACTCCACCTTCGGCACGACGGAATCCGTGGGCACTCTGACGATACGCGCCGGCTTGGCGACGGTTCGTGTTGTTCACAACGGAGGGCTCGCCGATACCACGTTAGGTTTCAACACGTTCGCGCGAGGAGTCGGCGGGACGCTCATCTTTTCCGGAGAAGGGGGAACCCTGGGTTCGGCGGCCGTGGGTCCGAAGATCCTTTTCTCGACGCGACCCGGACTCGTCAACGGTGTGATTGCCAATAGCGACGTAAGCAGCATCATCGGTTTTGCGTTGGTGAAAAGTGTGAGCGGCTTCGATTTCGCCGGCTACGACAACACGTTCGGAGTCGTTCCCGTAACGTCGACGCCGCCGCCTGTGAGCAATCCGCTTTCATCGGGTCAAAACGTATTGCTCAACGGGTCCGCAACGATTGGAGCGACGGCAAGCTTCAACACGTTGAAAATCAATGCCGGGGCCGGCGCCACGCTCGATCTGACTAGCAGCGGGAACATTTCAACTTCGGCCATTCTGCTCGACGGCGCGAATAACTTCACGATTCAAAACACCGGCACGGGCACCGGCGGCCTCGGCGGTTCCGCGGATCGCCACATCTTCGTCGCTCAGGCAGGCACGATCTTGAATATCGGCGTCAAGTTGAACGGCTCGCAACAAGCGGTCGTCAAATCAGGCGACGGATTTCTGGCGTTAACGGGGACGGCAAACCTCATGGGGTTTACCTCGACGCAAGATATTTATCTCGACGCAGGCGTGCTGCGCGCCACTGTCGGAAGCCTCGGCGGAGGAACATCGAGCGGAGGCGCTCGTACCACGCTCAAGTTTCGCGGCGGAGTACTTGAGATTGACGGCGGCGGCAACGCCGGCGCCTACAGTCGCGCGATCGACGTCGCAGGAACGGCGTCCGGCGGCGGGCTAACGTTCGACGAAGGCACGACCGATCGCGGCAGCGGAGGATTTTCCGCCTACAACGGCGACGCGACGATCAAGCTCGTTGCGACGATCGGGAGTACAAACGCTACGTCGCTGGTGTGGAACGACGGTAAATGGCTGGCCGACGGCGCCGTATTTCTGCTCGGCTCCATCAAGTCCGACAGTCGCCTAACGTTCACTAACAATATCGGCCTCGATTCCGGTACGGCCTTGAGCGGCTACAGCCCGCGCGAGTTTCGCGTGATCGACAATCCGAACTCCACGACCGACGTCGCTCAGCTTTCCGGCGTGATCACCGGCTCGACCAACGCGGGGTTCGTCAAATCGGGCGGCGGCACGCTGGAGCTGACTCAAATCAACACCTACGACGGCGGAACGACGGTCGCCGGCGGAACGCTCGCGATTCTCTCCGGCGGTTCGATCAAATCCTTCGGCGTGGTTTCCGTCGCCTCGGGCGCAACACTGGACGTTCGCAGCGGCGCGTCGATTGCGGTAGGCGGCGACGTGATCACAAGCGGTACGGTCTTGGCCTCGGGCGCAATCGCAGCGCCGGTGACGGTGGCGACCGGCGGCGTCCTCACGGGAGCAGGCTCGGTCGGCGGCGTGAACTTGCAGACCGGCGGCAAAGTATCACCGGGCGAAGGCGTTGGAAAGCTTACGGCCGCCGACGGCGCGGCAAGCACTTGGTACGGCGGCGCCGAATTCTCGTTCCAGTTCAAAAACGCCGATACGAATCCGGGACTCGCCGGTACGCAAGGCACGGAAGGTACCGATTGGGATTATCTCGATCTTGGTACCGGCGCGCTCATCATCGGTGCCACGAGTATCGACCGCATCACCATTCGCATCGATTCCTTTTCGCCGCTCACGTCGATGCACGGAGCGGCCGATAACTTCAATCCTGCATTGACCTATCAGTGGCACATCTTGCATGCCGGCGGCGGAATCACGTTCACGTCCGGCAGCGACGTCTTCCTACTGAACGCCACGACGGACAACGCCGGGGTGTTCGGCTCGAACAATCCGTTCACGCCGATCGGCTCCAGCCAGTTCTACGTCACGAGCACCGCGAACGATCTCTATCTGAATTACTCGGCGGTGCCCGAACCGAGTTCGCTCATCCTGACGTTCATCGCCGCTTCCAGCATCCCATTGCATCGCATCCGTCGCCGACGCAAACGCGACCGCATTTTGAGACCGCATAGGAAGTTTTAAATCGCTTGAAAGCGGACTCGTTCCACGCCGTGCCAACCATAGCCGGCCGGATTCCAATCGGCGGCGCCATCGAGCGGTTGCGTGTTCCCCAGCGTGTCGATGGCTCGACATAGTAATAGTTGATCGCCGGCGGCGACCGTCAACGGAGTCTGCCACCGATACCAGGCATAGCGGTCGGACGGCGGCTCCAACTCCGCCCGTCGCCAGGTATGGCCGCCGTCGAGCGATGTCTCCACGGCGTCAATGCGCGAAGTACCGTCGTTCCAAGCGACGCCCTTAGCTAAGACCTCTCCGGCAGGTACGCGAGCTCCCTGAATCGGTGCAAACACGACGCTTTTAATCCGCATTCGCCAGTTGGGCTCGCTATTTTCGAGTCGGTAATCGAACGGTGCGCCTGGTTCAATTTGGTCAAGCGGCGTCCGATAACGCTTAACCTGATGGTGATTCGTCGTTTCCGTCGCATCGAGACGAAGACGTGACAGCCATTTCACGTGCATCGTGCCGTAGTAACCCGGCGTCACCAGACGCAAGGGACCTCCATGTACCGCGGGCAACGGGATTCCATTCAATTCCAATGCCAGTAACGAGCGCGCCAAAACATCGTGGAGCGGCAGGCTGTGTTCGAAATCGGCGCCGTCGGGGAGGGCAGGGGAGTCGGTCCCCTGTGCCGTAACAAATTGAGCCTCCGGCTTGGGACGTACATCTAGTTTTTTCAACACGTCGCGGAGCAACACGCCCCGAAACCTCACGCACCCCATCGCACCGTGTCGCCACGGCGCCCCTTTCACCGGTGCCGCGGCGCCAAACAGGGCCCGACCGTTGCCCGAACATTGCAGAACAATCTCGTGCTCCCGTTGCGGCATCGCGCGCAATTCGTCCAACGTCACCGTTCGGGATTCGGCGAGCAAACCTTCTATTTCGAGCTTCCAATCTTTCGTGGGCGCGGGCTTCAGCGTCGCGCTCCACTCCGGCTGCTGGTTATTGCGGACGAATAACCGCTCGACCGGCGTGATTTGCTCGCCTGACAACAGATCCAATGGCGTTTCGATCTCGAAGCCGGTCGTCGAACCGTTATGTACGATCAATCTTCGATCTTTTCCGGCAACAAGCAGATCGGCCGTCGGAGTGATTGTGTCCGCGGCAATCAATGGGGAATGCGGAATTCGCCCAGCTACGAGACCGGCAGCTGCGCTTGTAGCGACCTGTTGCAGCCACCGCCGTCGGGGCAGCTTGGTGCCGAGATACACTTTCGGATGGGCGTAGTTTTCGGTGGCCATGAGATGTTGCCCCCCAATCGGCGCTGAAGGTAATCTGCAGCGTTCCGCTGTTACGGCGAGGCCCGCAGACTTCGTCATTATCGAATACTCACAAAGCTGTCGCAAGTTCGCGGAACTAAGGCGCCGCCAATTGACGCACGATCGCCAGCGCCTCCACGACGTGCCGGTCCGCCGTGAATTGGGCGTTGAAGACATGCCGAATGATCCCGTCCCGATCGAGCACGTAAGTCACGCGCCCCGGCAAGAGCCCAAAAGTCTTCGGTACGCCGAAAGCACGACGCAACGACTTGTCGGGATCGCTAAGCAGCGTAAACGGCAGATTCTGCCGCTCGGCAAAACGGCGATGCGATTCTTCCCCGTCGGAGCTGACGCCGAGCACGACGGCGCCGGCCTGGACGAAATCTTCATAGGCGTCGCGAAAGGCGCACACTTCTTTCGTGCAAACTCCGGTGCCGTCTTTAGGGTAGAAAAAGAGCACGACCGCTTTCCGTCCCAAGAACTCCGACAATGCGACACGACGGCCGTCGTGCGCCGCGGCGGACACATCGGGCGCCCGATCTCCGACAGTCAATGCCTTCATTCTTACGCTCCTCGTTTCGCTACGTCTGCAAATCAGCGACGGCACACCAGCTCGAACGACGAGCACAAAGTGTCGTCAATGTCACCACACTTGTCATCCGTTCGGTAGCGGTCGTTCGCGACACGGCGGCTACTCGTTGTCTTAACGCATCCCTTAAGAGAACGACATCCGTACTCGCGCAACTTTGCGCAAAACAACGCGCCGCATTCTTCGCGTCTCCGAGGGAATTACAACTCGGACAGTATATACGGTTTCGCTATCTGTCTCGTACCATTGATACAGGGGCCCGGGCACGCGAACGATCAAGCGATCCTTCTTTTCGCCAGGGAGAGTGAGTTATGTCACGCATCGGATTTTTGGGCGCATGGCTCGCGACGGTGAGCTTCGCCTTAGGACCAGTCGCCTACGTCGAGGCCGCGCATGGCCATGGCGGCGGCGGAGGTGGCGGTCACGGCGGTGGTCATAGCATGGGCGGCCACAGCATGGGAGGCGGCCATAGCTTCGGCGGTGGCGGCCATAGTATGGGGCACAGCTTCAGCGGCGGAGGCCGCAGCTTTAGTGGCGGCGGTCATAGCTTTAGCGGCGGCCACAGCATGGGCTCACGCAGCATGGGCTCACATAGCCTCTCCGCGCCGAGCCATTCGGGTTTCTCCGGCTCCCACGGCTTCTCCGGGTCGCGTAGCCTCGGGTCGGGCTATTCCGCGCCCAGCTTCTCCCGGTCGCACAGCCTAGGCTCCGGCGGTCAATCATTCGGCAGTGCGTCGTCGTTGGGCGGCCGTTCGTTTTCCAACCACTCCGGCGCGCATTCGCTGGGCGGAAGCAGTCCGTCCTTCTCGTCGCGCCACGGCGTGCAAAGCTCAGGCGCAGCACACGGCCTCTCGCATGGATCGGTCGGTTCGCAAAATTCGTTTAGTACGCGCCACGCGGGCGGCACCTCACTCGGCAGCGGCAGCTTTGCCAACGGCACGCATCGCGGCAGCTCGAACTTTTTAAGCCATCATGGCGCCAATGCATCGGGCTCCGGCAACTTTGCCGCTTCGCATCACGGTGCAGGCGCGTCGTTAAGCGGCGCAAGAAGCAGCGGCAATTTCTCGGGCAACGGGCATCATGCATCGTCGGCGAAATTTCTCAATCACCACGGCTCGAACGTCTCGAACGCTCTACATACCCACCGCGGCGGGAATGGAACGGGTTCGCAGATCAACGGGCACCGTTACAACGGCTCGCATCACGTAGGCTACAACGGCAACAACGCTTACAACCATTTCGGTCACTACGGCCACAACGGCATCGGCAACTACGCCTATCGCGGCGGCCTGCCGTATTACTCGTATCGCGGCTACGGCTCCGGTTACGGCCTGTACTCCAGTCTGTTCGGTTACGGACTAGGCTATGGTGGTTATGGTGGCTACGGCGGCTACGGACTTGGATACGGCGGTTATGGCGGCTACGGCTACAATGGCTACGGCTATTGGGGCTTCCCGGTGCTGCGACTGGCCGCCGGTATCGTGCGCGGCGCTGCTTGGCTCATTCGTCCGTTCTACGGCTATGGCTACGGCAGCGGCTACGGATACGGCTACGGCTATCCACGCTACGGCTACGGCGGATTCGGCGGCTATGGTTATGGAAGTTACGGCGGCTATGGTTACGGATCTCCGTCCTACTACGCCACGAACTACAACACCTATCCGACGTACGCAACCGGCACGACGGTCGTAGCTCAAAGCCCTACAAGCCCGACGCTTGCAGCCAACGCTCAAGACTTCGCGGCGCAAGGGGAAGCGGAGTTTCAAGCGGGCCAGTATCCTGCCGCTGCCAAGTCGTGGCGTCATGCTTTGGTCGACGATCCCGACAACATGGTGCTCCTGCTCATGTTAAGTCAGGCGCAATTCGCAACGGGCAACTTCGACGAGGCCGCCGGCGCCGCACAACACGCGCTGCAAGGCCTCCCAAAGGAAAATCGCAATACGGTGGTCGCCAATTTCCGTGAGCTCTATGGCAATGCTCAGGACTACACGGATCAGTTGCGTGCGTTGGAGGCGGCGAGCGAAAAGACCCCGTCTCCGGCACTGCAATTCCTGCTTGGCTACCACTACGGCTACCTCGGTTATCCCAAGGAAGCGGTGCGTGAATTAGATAAGGGGCTAAAGCTCATGCCGCAAGACACCGTGGCGAAGGAGCTTCGCGACGAGTTTGCCGGAAAGCTCACGTCCGCCGCTCCCGTCGCTCCCGCGCCATAGTCGTTCGATTCGCTTGATCATACCTGATCGATTCGCAATAGAGCCTTGGGCATACTTGCCCAAGGCTCTACTATTGCTGCACTCTCAGGCGACTCTTCGAACTCCACAAAGTTCTCGAGCGTCGCATTTCCGGTGCGTGGGCGGCGGGTCGGCTTGCGACGCTCTGCCTGCTCCTCCTATGCTAAACCGGTTACACAACCTCATAGATTCTTAGTCGGCCCTCTTGTAATCATGCAGCAAGATCTCGAAATCGCCGTCGTTCAGATGTCGTCGAGCGAAGACAAGCGCGCCAATTGGGCCACGGCGGATCGACTGGTCCGTCAAGCTGCGGACTTCGGCGCCAAGCTCGTGGTACTTCCCGAGTATTTCAATTGTCTCGGCGATCGGCGCGTGATGCTCGGAGAAGCCGAGCCTCTCGACGGGCCGACCGCGAAGTTTCTCCAAGATTTAGCCCAATCGCTCCGCATCGTGCTCGTCGGTGGAACGTTTTGCGAACAATCGGCTGATCCGTCGCGCGCTCACAACACTTGCCTGATCATCGATGCCGCCGGCGTAGTGCAAGCCTTCTATCGCAAGCTGCACTTGTTCGACGTCGACCTGCCCGGAAAGCTCACATACTGCGAATCGTCGTGGCTTGCGCCCGGCTCCGACGTCGTGATCACCGACATTCAGTTATCAACGTCGGTCGACATGTCGGCCGCAACGGGCGCTGCGGCGACATCGATTTCGACCGCTCCCGCAATTTGCTACGACTTGCGGTTTCCCGAACTCTTTCGCCGTTTCGCGGACCGTGAAGTCGCGCTCGTCACCGTACCGGCGGCGTTCACGAAGACCACCGGGCGTGATCATTGGGAGCTCTTGTGTCGCGCACGCGCCGTAGAAAACCAATGCTTCCTCGCCGCCGCCAATCAAACCGGACGACACGCGGCTCTGGAAACATATGGACATTCTCTCATCGTCGATCCGTGGGGCGTAGTGCTAGCACGCGCCGGCGAGGGAGAAGCAGTTTTGCGCGCGACTTTGTGTGCGAATCGGATCAGCGAAGTCCGCGCCCAACTTCCTGCACTGCGACATCGTCGAACGTTCTAAAATTTTTTTATGGAGTCGTCGGCGACGATTCGCACTCACCCCCCGGTATCGCGCTCCCGATTTCACGCACGGAGCGAATGCTCCCAAAATTGCAACTGTTTCTTGCGGCGAAGCGCCATCTAATTTTGTCGATGCCGAACTTGACAACCCGCGCGCCGCCGACAAAATACCCTCTTCACGTTCGACACAAGAAGCGTCCGTTGCCTGCGAATCTCGCAGTTTTTCGAATAACATTTTGCGTTCGAGAAATTGTCGCAATCAATTGATCGTCGGGATGCTTGGGGCCGCTCACGCGGCGCTCGCCTCCGCGAACAATTAACGACGACTGCGATCGGAAACTCTTCTTCGTCGATGTGATGAGCTGCCGTCGCGACAATGACGGGGCCGTGCAATTCAAGACAATTGACGACCAGGTTTGCCCACTATGCACGAAGAACTCGTGCAGGCGGCGGAGCAGGACGCTCCTCAGCTTGGGCATTCCTGTTCGAGGACTTTTAGTGAAATAGCTTGGGGGCGTGACCGACGGATCGAACTCGGCGACTCTGCTTGCGGCCTGGATGCCCCCCCAACCATTTCATTTCCTCGTGGTTTGTTGTCAGACGCCCTCGGGTAGCGGTCTTCGCAAGGCGACCGCTTCCCGACGGGCGTTTTTTGTTGCCTAATGACGTTGCCGAATAATTCGGCACGGCAACCTCGACTTCAAACCCTCCGCCGCTTTCGCGCGCTATGGCCCACGCACTCGTCGCTCTCGGTTCCAACGTCGGCAATCGACGCCAAACACTCGACGACGCCTGTCGTGATCTTACGGCGACGCCCGGCATCGACGTCGTTCGCACCAGCCGCTGGTACGAAACCTCTCCTGTCGGCGGCCCCGGCGGTCAACATGTCTTCTTGAACGGCGCCGCTCTGCTGGAGACTTCACTGGCTCCGTTAGCGCTACTGGACGCACTGCAAGCCGTCGAAAGCACGCATGGCCGCGTGCGCGAGATCGCTTGGGGACCGCGCACTCTTGATCTCGACGTGTTGCTTTATGACGACCTCGTGCTGCAAAGCCAAAGGCTGACGCTGCCGCACCCGCGCTTGAGCTATCGGAAATTTGTCCTAGAAGGGGCCGTAAAAATTGCCGGCGCGATGCGTCATCCTCGAATAGGTCGCACGCTCGACGAACTATGGCAACATTTGGCGAAGGCGCCGCATTACGTGGCATTCGTGGGACACCTGGGCGGTTTTCGGATGCAATTCGCCGCCGAGGCTGCCGATGCCGCCGGAGCGTCTCTGGTGGAAGCGACGGCCGACGACGTTGCGCCGTTCGAAACGTTGTCGTCACTCAATGGTCTGCTGCCGTCACAAGTGCTACAATTTGTCAACGCGCGAGCGGCCGCCGTAACGTCGTCGTTAACGGCCGCCGGCGATCGATGGGTGGTCGACGACGGCTGGTGGTCCGACGAATTTCGGGAGCTTGCCGAATGCGCCGGAATGATCGGCCTCCCTGCCGAGATCGCCGTTCCCCCGACTCCGCGACTCATTGCCCGACTGATCACATCTCAAAGTTCGAACGACGCTCCGTCTAGCGGGTTGCCCGAAGTCGTCTTGGATATCAGCCGGCGCGAAGACGCGTTGATGGAATTCGCCGCCGCCCTTGAAGCCGCCCATTGAAGAATCAATCCGATGCGATGCCCGTGATGCCGCCAGAGATCGTTCGAACCGTCGCCGAATTACGCCAAGCGGTAAACGCCGCGCGACTTTCAGGAAAGAAAATCGGCCTCGTCCCGACGATGGGAGCGCTGCATGCCGGACATGTCAGCCTCGTCGAGGCTTCGGACGCGGTCTGCGGGTACACGGTGGTCACCGTGTTCGTGAATCCGACGCAGTTTGGCCCCAAGGAAGACTTCTCCAAGTATCCGCGCACGTTCGATGCCGATGTCGCGGCGGTCGGTCGTGCAGGTGCCGATCTTGTATTCGCTCCGGACAATGCCGAGGTCTACCCCGCGGGATTTGCCACTTTTGTTGAAATGAGCGGCGTCGCCGAACCGCTCGAAGGTCAGTTTCGCCCGGGACACTATCGGGGCGTCGCCACCATCGTGCTCAAGCTGTTCCAAATGGTCGGCGCCGACATCGCCTTCTTCGGTCAAAAGGACTATCAGCAAACCCGCGTCGTGCAACAAATGGTGCGCGATTTCAACGTCCCGATCCAAATCGAAGTCTGCCCGACGGTACGCGAGCCCGACGGCCTCGCCCTCAGCAGTCGCAACATCTACCTTTCGGCCGCCGAACGCCGCAGCGCCTTGGTCATCAGCCGCGCCTTGCGCAAGGTCGAGCAGTCGGTAGCCGCCGGCCAGCGCGATGTCTGGAAGTTGCGCGATGATCTGCAAACCGAGCTCGCGACCGTTCCCGAGGTTCGCGTGCAGTATGCCGTGGTCGCCGATGCAGAAACGTTGCACGAGCCGGCAATTCTCGATCGTCCGTGCGTCGCATTGATTGCCGCCCACGTCGGTACGACCCGTTTGATCGACAACGTGCTGCTAGCACCGCCGAAGTAGGCGACGACGGCGCCGAGTCGACCTTGCCTACCATCGCAAAGCGTGCCATCTTCTCTCATCTTCGGCCCTGAGTCTCGGTACCGTCGCTTTGCCCGAGTCGCCCCATGCTGCAAACCCTGTTTACCATCCCCAACGAAATCGCCGGCGTGCCCCTCTTCGGCTTCGGTATCGCCGCCGTGCTGTGGGCGGTCTGGTGCGTGGTCTATGCCGTCTTGAATGTGCGCCGCACCGGCTTCAACGGCGAACTCGCAAGCTCCCTCGGCGCGATGGCCGCCGTCGGCTTCGTCATCGTCTACGTCGTGCCGCGCATCATGATCCGCGATGAAGTCACGGGCGTCACCGGCATCGCGATTCGCGGTTACGGCGTCATGCTCCTCTCCGGCATCGTCGCCGGCGTCGGGCTCACGCTCTACCGTGCCCGCCGCGTCGGCCTTGCTTCGGAAACCATTTTCTCGCTCGCGCTCTGGGTCTTCGTCGCCGGCATGGTCGGAGCCCGAGCCTTCTACGTCATCGAGTATTGGCAAACGTTCCAGCGGGAGTCGCTCTCGGAAACCATCATCGCCGTGCTCAACATGACGCAGGGGGGGCTCGTCGTCTTCGGCGGCTTCCTCGGCGCCATGGCGGCCTTTGCGATGTTCGCCTACAAGCACAAGTTGCCGGGTTTGGCGTTGGCCGACCTTGCGGCGCCCGGCATGATGCTCGGCCTTGCCCTCGGCCGCATCGGCTGCTTTTGCAACGGCTGCTGCTTCGGCGACGTCTGCGCCGCCCCGTGGGCGGTCGAGTTCCCCGCCGGAACACCTCCCCATATTCGCCAAATTCAGCAGGGAAAAGCGTTCGGCTTCCTGCTAACTAGCACTGCGTCAGCCGGCGACGCGCGGTTGCCTATTTTGACGGTCGATAGCGTCGTCCCCGGGTCGCCTGCGGCACTTGCCGGGCTCACCGAGGGGGAACACCTGCAAGCGATCGACGGCCGCCCCGTGGCCTCGCTCGACGAAGCCCGCGACCTGCTCTTCTACGCCGTGCGCGACAATCGCCTCCCCGTGCAGCTGCGCACCGATCGCGGCGTCCGTTCCGTCAACGTGATCCCCGGCCTCACGCAGCACAGCCTGCCGACGCATCCCGCGCAGCTCTACGCCGCGATCGACGGGTTCCTCGGCATGTTGCTCTTGCTCGCCTTCACGCCGCTCGCCCGTCGCGACGGCGAGACCTTCGCGCTATTGCTCACCATCCATCCGATCTCGCGGTTTCTCTTAGAGCAAATCCGCATCGACGAGCCCGGCATGTTCGGCACGAGCTTGAGCATCTCGCAACACATCAGCATCCTGCTGTTGGCCGCGGCCGCGGGGTTGTGGATCTACATCGAGCGCCGCCCGCGCGGCTTCGCTTGGCCCCCGAAGACGCAACTGACTGCGTAGCGTTTACGCAAAGAGCGCCGCAATCGGCTTGCCGCCGTCGGTTACCGGTACCGGGCGATCGCCGTCGTAGAGGTTCTTCGCGTAGTCGACTCCCACCGCGGCGTGGATCGTCGCGAAGAAGTCGGGCACCGAGACCGGATCGCTGACGATCTTCTTCGACAGTTCGTCGGTCACGCCGTAAGCGCCCGAGTGCTTCAAGCCGCCGCCGGCCAAGACACAGCTAAACGCGCTGCCTTGGTGACCGCGCCCGCCGCCGCCGTCAAATTCCGGCGGCCGTCCGAACTCCGTCGTCACCACGATCAGCGTCTTATCCAACATCTTCCGCGCTTCGAGGTCGCGAATGAGCGCAGCCATCGCTTGGTCGAGCTCTTGAATCAGCTTGTGCTGGTCGACGATGCCGCCGTTATGCACGTCCCAGCCGGCGCCGTTCAAGAAGTTCAGATTGTGCGACACCTCGATAAACCGCACGCCCCGTTCGCAAAGTCGGCGCGCCAGCAAACAACGCTGACCAAACTCGCCGCCGTAGCCGTCGCGCAGCGAACCCTTTTCTTCGTGCAGATTGAAGCTCCGCATAAACTCCGGGCCGCTGAGCTTCAGGCTCTGATCAATGGCCGCATCGTAATCGAGCAACCGCTTGTCTTCGACCTTCGGCTGTTCCGCACGGAGCGAAGCAAAGAACTGCTCGCGTCTTGCGGCCCGAGCATCGCTCACCGTCTCCGGCCGCGAAAGTCCGGCAGGTCCGCGACCCGTGTCGGTCAAGTAAAGATAGCCGGCCTTCGCACCCAGGAAGCCGGGTCCGCGCGTGACGTTCGGATACCCGATCAACACGTACGGCGGCGCCCCGTCGACGGCCGCCCCCCGTTCGTGCGCAATAATGGAACCGAACGAGGGATACATCACAGTGCCGCTCACCGGTCGGCCGACGTGCATCCAATTCGTCGCCGCGGCGTGTTCGTCGATCACCGCATGGTTCACCGTCCGCACCGCGGTCACGCGATCCATGAGCGGCGCGAGCTTCGAGAAGTGTTCGCACAGCCGCACACCGTCGACGGCCGTCGGAATGCTGTCGTAGTAGGAGCCGGCGACTTTCTTCTTCGGATCGCCGCGGCGCTTCGGATCGAACGTATCGATCTGCCCCATGCCGCCGCCGAGCCAGATGGAAATCACATGCTCGGCCTTGCCCCGGAGGCGAGCCCCTTCCGAGTTCGCCCGGGCCAAGTTGCCGGCAAGGAGCGAAGGTGCAAGCGTAGCAGCGGCGGCCGATGCAAGAAATTGGCGACGAGGAATTGACATGGCTGTTTTGTGGTGAGTGATGAGTGGTGGGTGGCGAGTGATAAACGACGGGCCGGGCAACGAACGACTTCCTAAGGCATCCACACAAACTCGCGCAGGTTCACGACGCTCCAAACAAAGTCTTCGTACGTCTCGCGCCACTGCGGCTTCAGTCGCGGATCGACCGGCGGCCCGTCGCGTGTGCGCTTTTCCCATTCTTGTTGAATGGTGTTCGCTTCGTTACGCAAATGGTTCGACCAGGTGACGCGCGGCAGCAGTTCCGGCGGCGGCGGCAGCTTGATCTCGTCGGCCGGCGTCAAACGTTCGTCGAAGCCGGGGCTGAGCGCCGCGACAAACAACTTTCGTTCTGCGTCCGTCGGCTGCCGGCTCAAGAACCGCAGGAACACGGTATCGACAACCTCGCCCGGCTCCTTCGCATCGACGGCCAGCTCGGCCAGCGGCGAACGGTAAGCGGCCCGCGTCAGCGACGTCGCCAGCGAGCTATTCCCGAGCGCACCAGGCTGGAGCACGTTGGGAGCCGTCTCGCGATCGTTCTTCGGCACTTGCCGCGCGGCCGACCAGCCGAACGTTTCCAGCACTTCCGCCACGGCCGCGGCTCGCGGCAACGTCAGGCTCGGGCGATCACGCTCGTTCGACAAGCTCACCATCATCCAAGACCGGCGCGGCTTGTCGAACGAATTCCTGTTGCTCGCCGGGCGGCGTCCGTCCGGATCGAGCGTCATGAGTTCCACGTCCATCGGCACGCCGGCGGCCGCGAAGAACGAGTCGACCACTTGCTCGGCCGAAAGTCGGCGACGTTCGGGTGCATTGAAGAACCGCGCATCGGCGTCGGCCTTCAAATTCTCGCCCACCGCTTCGCGCTGGTATGCGTCCGAGGTCATGATCAAGCGCGCGACATGCTTGAGGCTATAGTCGTTGGCGACGAGTTCATTGGCCAGCCAACGCAGCAGCTCCGGATGGCTCGCGCGGCGACCTTCCCAATCGTTGGCCGGCTCCACGATGCCCGAGCCCATCAGACGTCGCCAAATGCGATTCACGACCACTTGCGAGAAGCGCGTGTTCTGCGGCGCCGTCACGAGCGCGGCAAACCGTTCCCGCGTGTCCTTCGGCTCTTCGCACAAGGCGTCGAGCAGTTCATCGTCGGCCGCGCCGGTCACTTCGGCAAACGGCCATTTCGGCGGAATCGATTCTTCCGGCTTGAGCGTCACCTTAATGAGCGACTCGCGGGCCTTCTTCTCGAAGAACGCCGCCGGAACGCTGCTCGTCTTCGGCACGGTCACCGCTTTGCGCGTGAGCATGGCTGAGAGCGAGTATAAGTCGCGCTGCGTCGTGCTGTGATATGGCGAGTCGTGGCAGCGGGCACATTGCAGCTCGAGCGCCAGAAACGCTCCGGCGACCACGTGGGCCTTCGCGGCCAGCGGTGCGTCGTTCTGGGCGGCCAGCCCGAAGCCGGCGCTGCCCCCTTCATGTTGACTGCCGCGCATCATCACGAGCTCCGTCACCATCCGATCGAGCGGCTTGTCGTCGCGCAACGCGTCGTGCAAGAACCAGCGGAACGGGCCGGTGCTGTTCTGCGTGGCGTTGATCAAAGTCGGGTTCTCGGCCAGCAAATCTTGCCAGTAGCTGATCCAATGATCAGCGTAGCGCTCGTCGGCCAACAAGTGATCGATCAGATCGGTGCGCTTGGTCGGCGATTTGTCGGCCAGGAACGCGCGGGCCTCATCGACTGTCGGCGGGACGCCGACCGTGTCGAGATAGGCGCGTCGCAGGAACTTGGCATCGTCGACGAGGGGGGCAAGCGCCGTTTGCTCGGGCGCGAGCGGCAGTGCGGGCCACGGGGCGCCCGAGTCGATCCATTTCGCCAAGATGTCGACTTGTTCGGCCGTGAGTCCCTTGCCGGTCGGCGGCATCCGCTCGTCTTCGCTTTCGTGGCGAATGCGGCGCATCAACTCACTCGCCGACGACTTGCCCGGCACGATCGCCGGCAGTTCGGAATCGCCGGCCTTTAACGCCAAGGCGCGGGAGTCGAGTCGGAGGCCTCCCTGATCTTTCTCACCGTGGCAGCGGAAGCATTCGTTGCGAAGGATCGGCAGCACCTTCTCGTGGAAGTGCTTCGCTTCGTCGGGCGACGTGCCTGCCGCGGCCGCTTCGGCGCGGGCGATCTTGTCGACCAAGAACGCGTCGATCGGCTGGTTCGTGTTCGTCGAACTCGACGGTGCGGCCGGGGCCGGATTCTGCTTGGCCCATTCGGCTGCGATCTTGTGACGTCGCGCCCAGAAGGCATCTTGCGTCGCCGCGGCCGTGCGACGAGTTTGGTCGTCGTAGCTGCCGAGCGATTGCCCGATCTCTGCGAGCTTCACCTCGACGGCTGCGTCGGTGAGCGGAAGCTCGGGCCCAGAGAAGCCGGCAGGTTGCAACACAGCGAACGACTTCCCGTCGGCCGACTTTAGCGCCACGCAGAGTTCGCCCGGCTCGGCGCGGAACTTTGATCCGCCGGCCAACGCCTCGAGGACGATGCGCGTCGTCGGCTGCTCCCCGTTTTCGACTTTGGGGATCTCTACTTCGACAATTTGTTCTTGTTCGCGATGTCCGGCCCGTCGCATGCCGGGGGCAGGGGGTTCGGCGACCGGCGTGATCGGCTCTTCGCCGCTCGGGGAGCCGGAGATCGGCTTCGTGCGGGCCACCGCTTTGCCGTCGACCCACAGCCGGCTCAAGGCGCGAGCGCGCACAAGCAACGTTTGCTTGCCGGGGGGCAACTTCACGTCGGCCGCCATGCGCACGAGCACCGGCGCTTTCCAGCTTTCGCGAATGCCCCAGTCGTCGTAACGCACGGGCAAGCGCGGCAGCAGAAACGCATCGCCTGACCAGCGCATGGTTTCCGCCGGCCACTTCTCATCTTCGTTGAGCCAGCGCTCATGGGCGGGCATTCCTTCTAGGAACGTCACCGTCACCTGATCGGCCGGCAGCGTACCGAGGTCCGGCATCTTTTCCGGCGCGAGCTTTACGACCGGCTCATCGCCGACGCGGCGAAAGCGCGCGGAGAGCGTCTTGTCGTCGAGCACCGAGCGATGCAGGGCGACGAGGTCGAGCATGCCGCGGAAACTGTTGCCCGCGCTGCCTCCCATGGAGGAACCGATCCAAACGGCGTCGTTGTCGACGACGGGGGCTTCCTTGGTCGAGCCTCCCATGTCCCAACTGCCGGGGAGCGATTTGCCGTCGACCCAACCGCGCACGCTTTCCGGCTCGCCGAAGCGATACGTGGCGGCAATATGATGCCAGCCGGCGCCCGGCTTGAAGCCGTCTTTCGTGGTCCAGCGATGCCAATGGGCGTCGGAGCGTTCGGCGCCGGCCACTTGCGGCGTGGCGAAAAGGAAGCTGACGCACGCCTTGCCCCCCTGACCGCGGAGGCGCAAGGCCCAGTTCTGGTTGTCGCGCTCGAAGCCGGGGTCGTTGGTGCGCCCCTTGCCGATGATGTAGACGTTCTGGCCGTCGCGTAATTCCTCGGTCTTCACCCAGGCTTCGATCGTGATGGCGTCGCCGTTGGTGAAATCGAGCGGACCTTTGTTATTGGTATCGGCGTAGGTGAAGCGAGCGCCGCTGCCGTCGAACTTCACGGCCGAGTTCGAAGCATCGAAGTCGGGATACTGCGGCGGGCGCGGGCCGGGGAGATCGCGGTGGACGCCGCCGACCGCGATGAGCGGCGTTTCCTCTTCCGGATCGAAGTCCCACATGACGACCGGCGAGGCAGGACCCGTGCCGGGGGCCAACGGCTCGACGCCGTGGGCGACGGGCGAAGTAACAACGCCGGCGACCATGCTCAAGGCGACACACAGGGCAGCGAGCGCAACGCGAAGACGAAGGTCCGAAACCATCATGGAGAACTCATGGATTGCGGCGGGATGCGGTAAGGCGGGAGCTCATCGACAGGGCCGAGGTGCACCCGGGAATTTCGACAAGCCGAATCGCGGGGCAAAGGGGGGCGGAACGGGCCCGAGCGATTACATCTATTGTGGCAGATTTGATTTATTCCGGCAACCATACGCGGGAGTTAATATTGCGGCATGAAAACCGTTATTGCTGCCGAGTATAAACCGCCAAAAGACAAAGTGATCGATCAAGCGATTATCCGCATTGCGAACTCCTACTCCGGGGTGCTTCATTCAGAAGACCAGCCACCAGAATCGCATTGCATTGAACTTTGGTTTGAATTCGACACCGACGAATACGCAATGGCATTTTCTCATGCGATTCGTGATGCCGGTTACCACCCAGTTCATTGGGGCAGTTGGGACGATTAAACCCAAAGAAAGAACTTACGCCGGGGGGGCGACCCGATGTGGCAGTTCCTTACCCGCCAAGCCTGCGAGCAAGTTGGCGACCGAGAGTTCGGCCATCTTGCGGCGGGTTTCGATCGTGGCGCTGCCGAGGTGCGGGGCGATCACGACGTTCGGCAGCTTCAAGAGCGGATGGTCGCGCGGGAGCGGTTCGGGATCGGTGACGTCGAGGCCGGCACCCGCGATCTTCTGCTCGGCCAGGGCTTCGTAGAGTGCCGCGGTGTCGACGACCGGGCCTCGGGCGATGTTCACCAGCGTGGCGGTCGGCTTCATCTTCGCCAAGGTCTCACGGTTGATGATGCCGCGCGTGGCGTCGGAGAGGGGGCAGCAGAGCATCACGTAGTCGCTCGCGGCGAGCAGAACGTCTAGCGCCATGTACTCCACGCCGAGCGACGCTTCGACCTCGGCCCGACGGTTGCGATTGTGGTAGAGGACGCGCATGTCGAACCCGCGAGCTCGCTTGGCGACCTGCGCGCCGATGCGCCCCATGCCGAGGATGCCGAGCGTCGCGCCATGCACTTCGCGGCCGAGCATGTAGCCGGGATCGTACGTGGTGAACTGCGGCGAGCGGGCGTAGGTGTCTCCTTCGATCAGGCGGCGGGCCGAGGCGAGCAAGAGCGTGAAGCCCATGTCGGCCGTGGCGCCGTCGAGAATGCCCGGCGTATTGCCGACGGGAATGTTGCGGGCCGCCGCGGCTTTCAGATCGATGTGATCGACGCCGACGCCGTAGTTGCTGACGACGCGGCACTTCGGCAAGCGATCGAGCAGCGCGCCGCCGACATGCGGATGGCCGTACGTGTAGACGGCCGCGACGTCGGCATAGTCCGTGCCCGGCTCGTTGGTCCAAGGGAGCCACTCGACTTGGCCTGCCAAGGGTTCGAGCACGGCGGGAGCCAGCGGACCATCGGCCATGACGCGGGGGAGGGGAGCGGCGGGCATCGGGCGGTTCCGAAGTGTGCGATGGGAACGAGGTGTCTTGCGACGTGAGAACTATGGTTTCGCCGGCCGCTCGAGCCATTGCACGGCGTCGGCGATGACGACCTTGTTCGGCTCGGTGCCGTCGGTGTCGATGCGCACGTAGCCCGACTTGCCGGCCTCGAAGCGAAACGTGCCGAGCGTGCGGAAGAGTTTGTCGTGCGGCGACGGCTCTTGCTGATTGATCCGGACGGTGGTATCGCCGTCGGCGTGATGGATCGTGACCGGCGTGGTGGTTGCGCGGCGGACGTTGTAGCAATGGGCGAGGCGCACTTCGTACCAACCGGCACGCGGTAGATCAGGCGTGAACGTGACGCTCTTTGTTCCTTTGCCGGCTTTTTGGTCGTGGATATAGCCGAGCCCGACGTACGGCGGCGTGTGGGTGGAATATTGCCAACTGCCGACGAGCACGGCTTCCGTTTCGTCGACGACGATGCCGGGGAGCGACTTGGGATCGGCCACGATGAACGGCACGAGCGCCGGGACATCGACCTCGCCGGGCGGATGGATGTTGGCGACCGCGGCGGGATGCGGCTTGAGCCAAGCCGGGGCTTGCGGCACCGTCACTAACGCGGGCGCCGGTTCCGCCGCGCAGCAGACCAAGCACAATGCCGAGAGCGACATGATCATTCGAGTATCCGCTGGTTGAGGTTTCGTAATACGTGCAACGGAGCGCGTTTCACTTTAGCCCGAGGCGGGGCCGTTCGAAAGCCGCGGCTCAAAAGCCGCGGCCGATTTCGTTTCAAAAAACTTGCGTTCGACGGCGCGAGGTGCGACGCTACGGGCCGCACGCTCGCCCCTCGCAAACCGCCCACCCACAACATCGCTCACCGCCATGCGCATCACCGACGTTCGCACGGTGTTACTCACCGGTCCGTACAGCAACGATCCGTATATCTGCGCTTTGCGACCGCGGCGCAGCGCGGCCTTCATCGAGATCGTCACCGACACGGAGCATGTGGGCATCGGCGAGACGTATGCCGGCTACTTTTTTCCGGAAGGGGTGCCGCCGATCGTCGAATTTATGAAGCCGATTCTGATCGGCCAATCGCCCGACGATATCGCCACGCTCTGGCAGCGGATGTATCACTCCGGAAATTTCTGGGGTCGGGTCGGGCTCGGCGTCACGGTGCTCAACGGCATCGAAGCGGCGCTTTGGGATTTGAAGGGGAAGGAGTACGGACTGCCCGTGTATCAATTGCTCGGCGGCAAAAAGCATGACCGGTTGCCTTGCTACGCCTCGGGGGGGCCGAGCAACTATCCGCAAAGCGAACTCGCGCGGAAGCTCGACTTCTACCTGGGCCTGGGCTTCACCGGGGTGAAACTCGGGGCAGGAAGCTATACGCAAGGGCAGGGGGGCTACACGCCGCGCACGGCGGTGGAAGCCGCGGAGTTTGAAGGAGACAAGGTGGCGTTTGCGCGGAAGCACGTAGGCCAGAACGTGAAGCTGATGCTCGACGGCCACATGGGGAACGCCTCGCGATTTACTTGGGATCTGGGGATCGCGCAGGCCGTGATGAAAGCGGTGGAGCCGGGAGGGCTGTTCTTCTTCGAAGAGCCGCTGCACTACACCGATCCTTGGAGCTACTCGGAACTTTGTCGCGGGACGTCGGTGCCGATTGCCGGCGGCGAGTGCCTGACGGCGATGTACGAATGGCGCGTGTTTGCGGAGCGCGATTGTTTCGATATCGGCCAGCCGGATGCGGCGTTCACCGGCGGGTTGGGGGAGTTTATGCGCGTGTCGGCGCTCTTAGAGGGTCGCGGGAAACACGTGGCCACGCACTCGGCCGGGGCGGGCGGTGCGCTGATGCAGAACACGCACACGGCCTTCGCCACGGGCAACTGCGTGATCTGCGAAGTGCTCCCGGCCTTAGGAACCATTCACACGGACATTGCGACGGACTTCCGCTTTGAAGACGGCGACGTGCTGCCGCCGGAAGAGCCGGGCCTGGGGGTTACGCTGACCGACGAGATCAAGAATCGGTATCCGTTTGTGCCGGGGAGCGGGGAATTTAATAGCGTGCCGGGGAAGATACTTACCGACTAGCCACCACGGAACGCCACGGAGGGCGTTCCCTACAATAATTTCCTATGCCGCACGTTATTGTTCAAACGAAAGTCGATCCGGCGGGCCTCGCGCGCCTGGAAGCCTTGCCCGACGTGCGGGTGAGTCGCACCGAGCCGCTCGCGCTGATGGCCGCGCCGCAACCTTTGCCGAAGGAGATGGCCCGAGATGCGGAGGTGCTGGTCTGCACGTTGCCGCCGACGAATCTCGCCGAGATGCCGCAATTGCGGTTCTTGCAGATTTCGTCCGTCGGCTATGCGCAGCTCTACGGCAAGAACCTGCCGCAGCGCGGCATTCGCGCTGCGAACGCCCGCGGCGTGTTCGACACGGCGATCGCCGAGTGGAACGTGGCGATGATGATCAACCTCGCGCGCGACTTGCGGCAGTTGATTCGCAACCAGGAGGCGTCGAAGTGGGATACGTCCGGCGTGCGCTTCCAGCATGAGATTCGCGGGAGCACCGTGGGCATTTGGGGCTACGGAGGCATCGGCCGCGAAACGGCGCGGCTTTCCAAAGCGCTCGGGCTGACCGTCCACACGCTCACGCGCAGGCCGGTGGGCGTGCGCGGCGACGACGTGTACGCGGTGCCCGGCACCGGCGACCCCGACGGCACGCTGCCGGATCGCTCGTTCACGACCGGGCAGGAGCTGGAGTTTCTCGCCGGCCTCGACTTCCTGATCCTCTCGATGCCGATCACCCCGCAGAACACCGGCCTCGTCGGCGAGCGCGAGTTTGCGGCCATGAAGCCGACCGCATTTCTACTTAACCCAGCCCGCGGCCCGCTGGTGAACGAAGCGGCGCTCTTGCGCGCGCTCGCCGACCGCCGCATCGCCGGCGCCGCGCTCGACACGCATTTCAAATACCCGCTGCCGCCCGAACATCCGCTCTGGCAAATGCCGAATGTGATTCTCACGCCGCACATTTCCGGGTCCGACAAGGGTCCGCACTTCGTGCCGCGGTTCTGGGAGATCGTGACGCACAACATCGAGCACTATCTCGCGGGCAAGCCGCTTTGGAACGAACTGACGCCGGCGGAGCTGAATGCCGGATGATGAGTCGCTATTTTGTGTTGCCGTTGGCAAACACGTAATCGATCGCCGCCAAGAGATCCAGCCGGCGAAACGTTTGCTTCGAGCCGGGGTCGTCCACAGGCACGCCGGTCGTTTGCAAAATCTTCAGCATCGCGTCCGGCAGCGTCGGGCCGTCGGCTTTCCAATCATAGCCGGATTTTTCGATCGCTTCGCGCAGCAGCATTACCGCGCCGCACGTGATGGCGTTCGAAGAGCTCGTCGCCGCGGCCGGCACTACCAGATCGATCTTTGGGCTCCGGTCGAGATAGACGACGTCTGTCTTGGGAGAAACCGCACCGATGGCAAAACAGTTCGGCTGACACGCAGGCCAGGAGATACCCGCGGTGAACTTATGGTTGCCGGCCGGAGCGCTCACCCAAACGCCGAGTTTGCGGAGTTGGGCAAGTTTGGAGTCGATATCGGTCGGCACCGGCTCGGCATGTTCTTGGTCGTCGACCGGCGCCAGGTTCACCGTCGTGATATTGTACTTCGCATGATTGTCGATCACCCATTGCAAGGCGCGAGCCAGCGGCACGCCGTCCGCCGTCTTACAATGACAACACTCCAGGCTGCGCACGATCGCAATCTGGTTCTCATACGCCACGCCGCGCTTGCCGCCGTAGTTCACCGACGACGGGCCGGCGATGGTCGACCCGTGGTAGCCGCGTCCTTCGTGCTTGGCGTCGTCGTCGCCGTCGACCGCGTCGTAAATCACCAGCGTCTTCGGCTTGCCGTCGCCGTTCTTCGCGCTCCACTCCGGCAGGCCCGGCTTGCAGCCGTCGTCGAGCAGCGCTAAGGTTTGCCCTCGGCCGAAGGTAAGCCGATCGGCGTATTTCTCCCACACGGCGACGATGCCGGCCCGTTCGAAGCCGGGCGATTGAGCAGGCACGGGCTCCGCGCATTGCGAAACAAACGGAGCAGCAAAGCACGCGAGCGCGGTGAAACAAACGGAACGCAGCATCATAATATAATCCAGTGATGTTCTTATCGGTCGACGTCGCTGATCGGCACTTCGACCTTGCTCTTCTGCTCGGTCGTGTGCACCGCGAGCAACGCCAAGAGCAGTGCATCGGCGCCGGTCATCGCTTCGTAATGGTCGCGATACAAGCTGGCTTTCGGCAGCGGACTCGAAGCGCTCCAAAACGCCGCGACCGATTCGTCGGCCAACCGTCGCGCGGCCTCCAGAAACTCCGCGTCTTTCGTCTCGCGATACGCGGCGATCTCCAACTGAATCGCCAGGCCCGGCTCAACCGGCCAAACGTCGATCTTCGTCTCTTCCGTCATCTTCTTGCGATCCGGCAATTTCGCATCGCGATACGTGCGAGCCGCCGCAAGGAACAGATCGCGATACGCCCGCCGCGTCGGACCGTCGGGCAACTGCCGCATCCGGTGGAAACAGTGCAGCGCGTTCATCGCCGTGGTTTGCTTGCCGTAACCAAGGCCCCACAGCACCGAGTTGCCGCCCGGGCCCGCCGCTTCGCGATCGCACGGCTCGCCGCTGTTCGTGTAGCAAGTGGCGATGAAGCCCCGCGCGGGATCGTCAGGAGCATGGCGGCAGGCGAGGTAACCCTTGTCGATGCGCGTCGCCAGGTTTCGCAATCGTTCCGCGAGTTCCGAGTCGGCAGGCCCGAGTCGATCGGCCGCCGCCTGACACTCCATCGCGAGCGTGACGTTGTGCCCGTTGTTGCAGTAGTTCTTGCGCGTGCCGTCGTAGTCGAGCAGGTTCAGGTCATTAAGCTTGTCGGTGTAGCGCTTCACCATCACGGAAATCGCCTGTGCAAACACCGGATCCGGTTTGGCGGCTTGCGCGCGCGACCAAATCTCGATCATGTACCCGGCTTCTTTCGTGAAGTCGAACCCTCGGCGCGGGTCGTGCTTGTTCCAGGTTGTGTGGCGACTAAAGTCTCCCGTCTTGTGATCGAAAATCTGATGTTCCCACAGCCCCCGTGCGTAGGCGAGCATCCGCTCCGGCTCGCGGGCATAGAGCAGGTCCCAATACTCCAGCGGCTTCTTGATTTCGTGAATCAGCGTCGCGCGGCCCGCGTCGGTGTTCGTCGCGGTCTGCTCTTTCTCCATGTCGTAGAACAAATGTTCGCCCCAGCCGAGCAAATGCGTTTCCGTCGACTGCGTATAGCGGACGAAATCGACCAACGCATCTTCGGCCGCCTTGCCGTAGCGCGGGTCCCCCGTCAGCTCCGAAAGCAGAAACATCGTGCGATAAAGATTCTGCTGCATGTCGGCATTGCTACCGAACGTGTTGGTGCGGTCGCTTTCACGGACGCCGATCGATGCGCCCGGCATTTTCTTCGGCGGGGCGAGGGTTTTGCGATCGAGCATCGAGGCGATCATCGCCGTCTTGCGCTCGCCCCATTGATCGCGACCATGTTCGACCAGGGCGTCGACGGTTCCCTGTACGACGCCGAGCAACGATGCAGGCTTTACCCCTTCGCCCCCGTCGTTGGGAGCGGGCTTGTCGGCGGCGCCGACGAAGCCTACCGGCGAGCAGAATAAGGTCAAAGCGCAGAGTAATGGACGTAGTGGGAAGCGCGGCAATGCGACGCGATACGGAGCGGAGGGCATGGAGAACCTGATTCGAGAGGCGATTGGTGGGCGGGCGCAACACATGTGCTGCGTGAACTGCCGGCCTATCGTAAGTGCTCGGCACGCGCGGAGCAACTTCTTGCCCCTCACCTAGATCGATCTCGAATCGCCCCTCTCACATATTCCCAGGGCGCGCAACGAAAGCTGCCGGAGCTATTCCGGCAGCATTCGCGGCGTTGCGGCGCAAACCTTAGTACCGGTTGTAAAAAATCACCGGCGGATACGGTTGCGGATAAAACGGATGCGGATAGTAGAAGCCGCCGTTCCAGGCATTGATGTAGTACGGGTTCGGATAAATCACTACCGGGTAGACCGGGCGATAGGCCTGGTAGCGGTGATGGTGATGCGGGTGGCTTCCGCCGGCTTCGGCGGTCGAGGCCGCACCGGTGAGACCGAGCGCCAGCGAGGTGACGAGACTAAGGACGAGGCCTTTCATGACAGATTCCGTTTCTCCGGCTAAACAACAGTTGTCCGCCGCACGGCGGAGATAGCTAACTGAAGCGCGATGCTGGATAAACTGTTACGTGCCGTGAACGCCGGGTAGTCGCCTAGCGGTGCGATTCACAATCGATGCATGCCTCGCGCACGATTTGACCCGCGCCGCGTTCATGTCCATATTGGCGGCCGCGGCGAATATCTGTTTTGCGATGGGCGAGGCTACGATGGATCCCCGATCATTTCCGGCGGCGAACCGGTATCAGCGACTGGTCATCGCATTCACATTGAGTTGCTGCGTTTCGCCGACCGTCGCGGCGGATAATGCGGTTCGTCCGCATCGCCCGAACATCGTCTTGATCAACGCCGACGATCTCGGCTTTGGCGATCTCGGTTGCTACGGCAACCGGGAAACGATCGCCCCGAATATTGATCGCCTCGCGAAAGAGGGAGTCCGTTGCACGCAGTTTTATGTGACGTGGCCGGCCTGTACGCCGTCGCGGGCGAGTTTGCTTACCGGGCGCTATCCGCAGCGGCACGGCCTTTACGACATGATTCGCAACGACATGGTGAACTACGGCCACAAGTACACGGAAGCCGAATATGCCTTGTCGCCCGAGATGACGCTTGGTCTCGACGAGCGGGAAACGACGATCGCCGAAGTGCTCAAGGGCGCGGGCTACACGTGCGGCGTCGTCGGCAAATGGGACTCAGGGCGGGCACGCCGCTACTTGCCGTTGCAACGGGGCTTCGATTTCTTCTACGGCTTCGCCAACACGGGCATCGACTACTACACGCATCAGCGCTACGGCATCGAATCGATGTTTCGCGGCAACTCGCGGATCGAAGAAGAAGGGTATGCGACCGACCTGTTCGGGCGCGAGGCGGTGCGCTTCGTGCGCGAGAGCCGCGGCCGGCCGTTTTTCCTCTATGTGCCGTTTAATGCGCCGCATGCGGCATCGAACTTGGAGAAGGATAGTTATCAGGCGCCGGCCGAAACCTTGACGCTGTATCCGAACCGCGATCCTAAGGACAAGTTGACGAAGTTCTACGCGATGGTCACGCGGATGGATGAGCAAGTCGGGCTGATTCGTAAAGCGCTGGAAGAGACCGGCGCGATCGACAACACGCTGATCGTCTTCACGAGCGACAACGGCGGCTCCGGCAACGTGCACAACGTGCCGCTGCGAGGGCAGAAGTCGACGATGTTTGAAGGAGGCCTGCGCGTGCCGATGATTGCGTGGTGGCCGGGGAAGCTGCCGGCGAACCGGCTTAGCGACGCGCTACTGAGCACGCTGGAAATATTGCCGACGTTCGCGAAGGCCGCCGGTGCGAAGCTTCCGGACGGCGTGAAGCTCGACGGCTTCGACATGCTGCCGGTGCTGGCGGGGGGCGAGAAGTCGTCGCGAACGAAGATGTTTTGGGAACGTCGCGGCGACCGTGCGGCGCGGGTCGGCGATCTGAAATGGGTGTCGTCGGAAAAGGGAAGCGGCTTGTTCGATCTCTCCGTCGACGCCGGCGAGAAGTACGACCTCACGGCAGAGCGCCCCGAACTGGCCCGACAGTTGGAGACGGAGTTCGCCGCCTGGCGGAAAGAAATGGACGCCGCCGAGCCGCGCGGCCCGTTCCGGGATTACTAAACTGCTCTGTGCGCTCGCCCGTGAGATTCTCCCCTCGCCCCTGGCGGGAGAGGGTGGCTCGGTTCATGTCGCAGACATGAACCGAGACGGGTGAGGGGTGAGTCTGAAGGTTGCGTCGTTAGAGGTTCAACCCCTCACCCCCGGCCCCTCTCCCACAAGGGGCGAGGGGAGGCGGATTTCCCGGATCGGCGATCGCGGCGGAGCAGTGCCGGCAAGCGACGTGTCTTGACGTAGTTCGCCCGGTCGCCTACTTTTCCGCCCCCTCACGTCCCCCTCCCATCACATCTTACTTGGGCGTGCGACGGTTTCGCGGTTCGGTCGCGGCGATGCATTGCGCCGCACGAAAGCGATGCGCGACGTACGGAGCGATGCACATGCGAAAACTTGGACTCTGGACCGCGCTGGCGGCCGCGCTACTTTCGTCGGGCTGTTGCCGAATGTGTTGTTGGCAACGAGGCGGCTCGTTTCAAAACGGCTACTGCTATCCGCAGATGCCGGCCCCGGCCTTGCAACCGGTGCAACAGAATTACGCGGCGCCGCAATATGCGCAGCCGTGTGCATGCCAATAACGCTGCGCGTTCGTCAACCACATACTGCATACTGCGAGCGGCAGGGTTTATCCCTGCCGTCTGCGCATCGTAATCGCACGTAAAAGACGGCGGGGATAAACCCCGCCGCTCGCTTTTGTCGCCTTATCCTTCGGCGACTTCCAGGAACACCTTCAGGCTCTTGCCTTCCACCAAAAGACGCATCATCTCTTGGTAGTTGTCGAGCCCGCGCACCGGTGTCGTGAGAATCTGCTGCATCACACCGGGGTACATCAGGTCCCCTTGCGATAGATAGCGGATGCCCATCTCGAAGTGTTCGCGGTTGCCGTTCACGCTGCCGAGCAACAGCTTGTTCCCGAGCACCCAATCGAGATTGATCTTATCCGACGGGACTTCGGTCTTAGCTTGCCCGCCGGTGACGCTGGTCCAAACCAGCGCGCCGTTGAGCCCGAGCACTTCCATCGCGCCGAAAGCCGAAGCGCTGGAACCGGTGCATTCGATGATCAGGTCCGCCTTACCGACCTTGGCCGCTAAGTCGGCGAGCGATGTTTCCCGCGTGCTCACGTAGTGCGCGCCGAGCCCTTCCACGATCTTTGAATTGATCGTTCCCTTCGGGCTACGGGCACAGGAATACACCTCGATGCCGCGGAGCCGGAGGACGAGCGTCGCCAGTAGGCCGATCTGCCCGACGCCGAGCACGTAGGCGACCTTGGGACGCCACACTTTTAGCCGGCGCTGGGCTTCGTAGGCTTGGTGAATTGCCTTGGCCGCGCAGCTCATCGGTTCGGCCAGAATGTGCATGTGCTTGAGCCCCTTCGGCATCGGCACGACGAACTCCAGGTCGTCGACGACATATTCCGTCATGAAGCCGTGCCGCAGGTTGATGCCCCGTTCGTAATAGGTCGACTCGCTCGTCATATCGTTCGTGCCGATGATGTCGTAGATCGAGTTGCCGGGGCGTCGAACTGTGAGCGTCACATAGTCGCCGGGCTTCACATGCTTAACGGCGGGACCGACTTCCTGCACCAGGCCGAACACTTCGTGGCCGATGATGAGGTAGTTGCACCCTTCCGGCGCGTTGCCGTATTTGGCTTCGTTGATTTCCTTGTCCGTCGCGTCGACGCCGACCTTGAGCACCTTTACGAGCACGCCGCGACCGTCGGGGATATCGGAGACCTTGGGCATGGGAGCGTCGACCATGTGGACGCTGTTGGGATTCCCGGGGCGAACGGCGACGGCTTTCATGGCGAACTCTTAAGGGCGTGAAGGAACGTGAACGGCGACGCGGCCGGCTTGAGCCGGCGACGCGACCCAAGCACACCGCCGGACGAGCCGGCAATGGCACACATAGTAACTGGGGCCGCGAAAAATCGAATCGCTGAATTTACCGGGCTACAGCGTTTCGTGCAACTTCTCACAGAGCGTGCCGAGCACGCGGCCGATCCGGTCGCGATCGCCCGGTTCGCGTAAATGCACGAGATTTACGAAGAATGCGAACACCACGGTGCGCCCGCTTTTGGTCTCGGCATAGCCGGCCAAAGCCTTACTTTGGAGCAACGTGCGGTCGTTGAGTACGTTGGTCCAAGCCAAGGTGCCGGTCTTCGCGCGGATCTTCCCGCGGGCCGACGAGCTTTCACCGACCGCCGTGGCCAGCGTACCGTCGACGCCTAAGATCGGCAGCGCATCGCGATAGACGGCGAAGTCGTCGCGCCGAGCCATCGCGCAAAGCAACTCGGTGGCGGCTCGCGGCGTGACGTAATCGGCCCGATCGCCGCCGGCGGCCCCTCCGAAAGAAATGGCATCGACCGAAACGCCCGCTCTGGCAAGCGCCTCGCGCTCCAAATGGAGGCCTTCGGCGAGCGTCCGTTTGCCGTGACGCGCGGCCAGGAGCAACGGCAACATGCTCGCGTGCTGGTTGTGGCTGACCTTCAGAATGAGCTTGGCCTCTTCGGCGAAGGGAGCCGACTTCCAAACCGCCACCCGTTCGAGCATGGCAACCGCTTCCGACTTGGGAAGGCGGCTCATGTCGTTGGCCGTGAGCGGCGAGGCTTCGACGCGCACGCCGGCCCGACGCAACGCTTCGATCATGAGCGACCGGGCAAACGACGCCGGGTTGTCCGCTTCGTGCACCATGACCATCGGCTTGCGGTCGGCGGCGATCGTGCCGCGCATCGTCACGGTGCCGGCGAGCGGCTCTTCGATCTTGATCGCGGTCTTGCCGCCGGCAGCAACGGTTTGTACCTGTGCATCAATCATGTAGACGGCCGTCTTCGGGCGCCAATCGATTGTGGCGCTCTTGCCGAGTTCGCCCGGGCTGATCGTGAAATCGAGCACATTGTCGTTGACGACGATCGGCGAGAGCTTCGTCGGTCCGCTCCCAGTCGCGATCGCCGGTGCGAAAAGGCGATCGTCGACCAGCACGTCCCCCGTCACCTCGCGAATGCCCGACTCATAAACCTGCCGCGCCAACGAGTCGAGCCCCGCCAGCGGGTCGGGCTCCGTGAGCTCGGCGCCATTGGCGAAACCGGCGTACGTGTGATCGGTGTTGCGCAGCGCAATGCGGTCGGGACCTTCGGCGCGGCCGCCGAGATTCGGATCTCCCGACGCGACGAGCACCAAGTCGCCGTCGAGAATGCCGTCTTGGTCGACATCGCCGCGGCGATACACGGGCGTTTCAAAACGATAGTCACCCCCCAACTCATCGAGGGCCGCCGCGACGGAAAACAATTTTGTCACGCTCGCCGGCGCGAACAATTTGTCGCCGTTGTGGTCATAGAGGGTGCGACACGTTTCCGGATCGACGACGAGGAGTCCCCAATGCGAATGCTTAAACTCGGGTGCATCGAACACCGGCTTCAAGGCGGCCGCCAATGCGGCAGTCGTGCTCGCGTCGACTGCCGAAGGAGTTTGCGCGCTTGCCACGGCGACCGACTTAGCGGGGGCCGCAACTTGTTGCGCGGCGGTGGAAGGGCTTGCCGCGCCGTTGGCGGCTGATGCGCCGTTCGTAGCGTCGTCGGCTCCGAAGGCGGAGTCGGCGATCACGGCGCATAGCGACAAGCAAACAACTAATAACGCCCGCGAACATCGCGTCATAGTTTAGCTCGTGCGGGAATGCGCAGCTGCCGGAACCGGCGTGGGAAGAAACTTCGGACAACCTGCCGAAAGATGTGACCGATGTCTTATTGTGGGCAACTAAAACAGTGCATGCAAACGCCGCCGGCAAGAATTTCTGCCGGTCGGCCGGCGAGCGCAAGTTGGCGTACGGCGGATGGTTAGCCCTGCCGTTCGATCTGCCTTTGCCCGTCCGAGCGGCGTTGCTATGATCCCGACCCGCACGTCGCTATGACTTTTCTTCGCAGTCAATTCGCCTAAAATCCAGACGTTCGACCGCTTTCGGCAAGCCGCCGTCGAGCGAGTTTCCCGTCCGCCCTATGCCCGTGATAGCACCGCTCAAGTCCGCTGTTTCCGAATCTCGTCCGTCGGCCCTCCGTCGCGAGTCGCAGCCGCGGTTCGACGCGCCCGTTCAGAATGGCGCCTCACAGGTTCGAATCTCGTCGGACGTCTCTCCCGCGGCGGTGCGTCGCGCCGCCTTGCGACGCAATCTGAACGCCAGCCTCGTCGACGGCACCGCGTTTAGCATTATGGTCGGCTGCGGCGAAACCTACTTCGCCGCCTTTGCGCTCGCGCTCGGCTTAAGCCAAGTGGCCTCGGGGCTCGTCGCGACGTTGCCCCTGTTGGCCGGCTCCATGCTGCAACTTGCCGCGCCCTACATGCTGCGGCGGTTCGGTTCCTATCGGAAATGGATCGTCTGCGCCGTGCTCTGTCAGGCGGCGATCTTTATTCCGCTCATCGCGATGGCGCTCGATCAGCGCATTCCGGCCGAGCTCGTGTTTGTGTTCACCGCCATCTATTGGGGTATGGGCCTCGCCACGGGGCCGGCTTGGAACACTTGGATCGGCACGTTGGTGCCCGTCACCATTCGCGCGAGGTTCTTCGCTTGGCGTACGCGCTTAGTGCAGCTTGGCACGCTTGTCGGCTTCGTCGGCGGCGGCATGGCTTTGCAATACGGCGCCGGCCGGGGCGCGGCGCTCACGGCGTTTGCCTTCCTCTTTCTTGCGGCCGCCGTCTCGCGGTTTATCTCCGGCATGGCGCTGGCCGGAAAAACCGAACCGGTGCCGCCTCACGGAACCGAACGACATGTGACGCTCCGCGAGTTTGCAACCCGCATCGGCCGCCGCGCCGACGGCAAGTTCCTGCTCTACCTCATGGCGGTGCAGGCGGCCGTGCAGTTTTCCGGGCCGTATTTCACGCCGTACATGCTCAAGCAGCTGCAGTTGTCGTACGTCGACTACATGACGCTCGTCGCGGCCGCGTTCGCCGCCAAGATGTTCGCGCTCCCGTGGCTCGGGCACTTGGCCCACCGTCACGGGGCTCGCAAGTTGCTCGTCTGGGGCAGCATCGGCATCTTGCCGCTTTCCGCGATGTGGCTCGTCAGCAACAACTATTGGTATCTGCTCGGCCTGCAACTCGCCGGCGGAGTCGGCTGGGCCGCATACGAGTTGGCTTGGTTCCTTCTCTTCTTCGAAATGCTGCCGAAGGAAGAGCGCACCAGCGTCCTCACCACCTTCAATTTCGGGCACTCGCTCGCTTCGGTCGTCGGTTCGCTTTTGGGCGGAGCCGTGCTGTTGGGCTTGGGAGCCGAGCGCGAGGTTTATCTCGGCCTCTTCGTCGGCTCGGCCGTGTTGCGCTGCATCGTCTTCGGTTTGCTGCGTCCTAAGTTCACCGCTTCGCCGCGGGCGGGCTACCATCGTCCCGCACGCCCGACGCACTCCATCGACATCGCCGCGTCCACGCCGCACGGCGCCGGAGCGCAACCAGCCGCGTCGCTCCCCGTGCCGTCGAACTCGTTGATCAACCCGCAGTCGCCGGAGCGCGGCGCCCGCTAGTTGCGGCGTTCTGCGCCGGAATCGGGTGCGAGCGAGCCGGTGCCTACTCGAATCGCGGGCGGCCTGATAGATTGGCGGCTTCGGCAACCGGAACAGGGGCACCCCAGACCTGTACGCCGGCGGCACTTTGGCGAGCGGAGCTCCATGGCGGCAAAGCGCAAGCCTACAACTTCCAGCGGCAACAAGCCCGCGGTCGGCAACGATGCGCCGCCCCGCGATAAGGCGGCGCTGCGCGACGTTCGACGCCGCCCGCCCGCCGTACTGCGGGGAGGCAACGCCGTTTCGCCGGGAGTCGCCGTCGGTCGCGCCTATTGTATTCGCGACATCTTCATCGGCGACGAATCACGACCGCTCGACGACACCGCGGCCCTGCGCGAGCTCGACCGTTACGATGCCGCTCGAGAACGCACGGCCGCCGACTTGAAGGCCGTCTACAAGAAGGTGCTCGACCAGCTCGGCGAGCAGCAGGCCTCGATCTTCTTGGCGCATGAAGCGATTCTGCACGACCCCGCCTTCACGGCCAAGGTCCGCACGTGGATCGTCGACTCCAAGCAGGCCGCTCCGGCCGCGTTGCAGCGACTACTCGGCGAGTACACCGATCTCTTCGCCTATACGACCGACGAATTCCTCAAAGAGCGACTCGCCGATATCCGCGACGTGATCATTCGCATCGCGGGTCACTTGAACGAAACCGAGCGTAGCGACGAAGCGGCGGCCGACGAAGCGGCGCTGGAAGGGGAGCCCAACATTCTCATCGCCGGCGAGCTAGTACCGTCGCACGTCTTCATGCTCGGCGATCGCGACGTCGTCGGCATCGTCACCGAGACGGGCGGACGCACCAGCCACGCGGCGATCTTGGCCCGCAGCCGGGGCATTCCCGCCGTCTCCGGGGTCGAAGGGGTCTTGCAGAAAGCAATGTCGGGCGACATCGTCGTCGTCGACGGTCGCGAAGGGGTCGTGCTCATCAACCCCGACTACGAAACACTCACCGCCTACCGAAAGATTCAGCGCGAGTTCGTGCATCTTCGCGATCAGCTTACGGAGCATTGCGACGAGCCTGCGATTTCCGCTTGCGGCCAGAAGGTGCAACTCATGGCCAACATCTCCGGCGTGGCGGATGCCAAAGCCGCTTGCCCGATGGGCGCGGCCGGCGTCGGTCTCTATCGCACCGAGTATCTCTTCCTCACGCACCCCGACGTGCCGGACGAAGAAGAGCAGTATCAAAACTACCGCGACGCCGTCGAGGCTTCCCCCAACCGCAGCATCACGATTCGCACGCTCGACGTCGGCGGCGACAAGAAGATCGCTTACATCGGCGAAAGCCGCGAAGCCAATCCGTTTATGGGCTGGCGCTCGATTCGCATTTCGTTCGAGCATCCGCAGTTTTTCCTGGCACAAATCCGGGCCGTTCTCCGCGCCGCGGCCCCTGACGGCCGCCCGAAAGACGTTCGGCTAATGTTTCCGATGGTCACCACCGTCGAAGAAATGCGCAAGATTCGCTCGTTCGTGCATAAGGCCGAACGGCAACTTGTCGAACGGAAGGTGCCGTATGCGCGCGTGCCCGTCGGGCTCATGCTCGAAGTTCCGGCAGCCGCCGTCTCGATCGACGTGTTGCTGGAAGAAGCCGATTTCGTATCCATCGGCTCCAACGACTTAGTGCAATACCTCATGGCCGCGGATCGCGATAACCCGAAGGTCAGCGCGCTGTGTGAGCCGCTGAGCCCGGCGGTGTTGCAGGTCCTCACGCATGTGATTGCAACCTGTCACGCGGCACAAAAGCCGGTGACGCTCTGCGGCGAGATCGCGGCGATGCCTCGGGCCTTTGTGCTGCTGTTCGGCATGGGCCTGCGCAGCTTCAGCATGAGCCCCGCCTTTGTGCCGGTGGTCAAAGAGCTCCTGCGCCGACTCACGACGGAGCGCGCGGATGCCATACTCAAACAGGTGCTCAAAATGCGCACCACGGCGCAAATCATCCGCTACATGGACGAGCAACTCCAAGAGATCGCCCCGAACCTGGCGATGCTAGGCTCATAGGATGCGTTGCGTCATTTACTTCGCAGCGCATCGAATCGCGGCTTGAGCGACGGTCCGCCAAGGTCGGGGTGCAAAGCCGCGGTGAGGTCGGCAATTTGTCGCGCCCTCGCACTATCCCCGAGCTTTTGGTACGCCAGTGCCGTACCCAACCGCGCGCGGTACCAGGCCGGCGTGGCTTCCGGCACGGCGCGCTCCACTTCGCGCCAGCGCGCCGCGGCAAGTTGCAACGATTCGCGATCGGCCTGCGCCAACAAGAAATCCGCGTACCCCTCTTGGACCGCCGCATCGCGCGGACGTGCCGCGGCCAGGTCGCTCCACACGCGCCGCGCCTCGGCGACGCGCCCCAAATGCGACAGGGCCCGAGCCTCGGCCGGCGCCACCTGCGCGATCCAAACTTCGGGCATCGTCTCCCTTCGCGAGCGGAGCAGCTCGACGAATCGAGTCACCAGCGAGGCGAATGCGTCGCGCTGGTCGACCGGTGCCCGCGCGGCCAAGTTGTCGAGCCGCGCGACGATCGGCATTGCCGAACTATCTAAAGGCGACTTCAACTTCGCAACTTCGGCGGTTGCCGCGTCTAATCGACCTGCGCCGGCTTCCGCAAGCGCGAGCCAGGCAACGAGTCCGTCGCGCTCCTCTTCAGGAAATCCGGGCTTTTGCACCAGAGTCCGTAGTTGTTCCGCACAAGTAGCGTAGCGATCCTCGCAGTACGTAAGTTGCAGCTTGGCGGCGGCCCCGGCAGCGCCGAACGTTCGCAACGCCTCCGCATAAGAATCGGCGACCGCGGCACGTTCCTTCGCCGATCGCGGCGCACGCATTGCCAAGTTCGCCGCTTGCTGCAGCGCCTCGACCGCCTGAGCCGCGAGCGCGTCGCCGGCGGGCACTTGCCGCAGTTGCGCGATTGCCCCGTCGTATTGCTTACGCTGAACGTAGACCTTCGCGAGCCAGAGCCGCGCCTGGGATGCGGTCTTGTCCATGGGGTGTCGCTGCAGATGCGACTCCAACAACCCGACGTACCGCTCCAAGCCGACTTGCCCGGCCGCGGCATCCGCCACCGCCGCCAAGCTCTGCCCCCAATTAAACGCCGCCAAGAGCGACGCTTCGCCGGCCCGGGCATGTTGCGGCAGCGTGGCGGCCAGCCGCTCGAAGCGCTCGGACGCCGCCGCAAACTTACCGCGTTGCTGCTCCAAGGCCGCCGCCGTGAAGGCTGCGGCGAACGCGCCCGCGGAGTTCCCCTTCTGTTGAGCCTGTGCGAACATCTGATCGTAAAGCTCGAGCGCCTTTTCGATATTCCCCTGGCGATAGAAACTCTCTGCCGCTTTGGCCAACGCCCCGTCGTCGTGTCCGCCCGTTGTTGTGCCTGCGACCGATGACGCCAATAATGTCTCCGCGCGACGGGCGAAGTACGGCGAGTGCCGCTCTTCGATCAGCGAGGCCATCGCCGTGGCCCGACCGCGATAGTCGGCGACGTTCTTCGCATTTCCTTCCTTTTCTGCGGCCGCCGCGGAAGCGATCAGCCACTCCAGTTCGGCCAGCCGCACTTCGGGATCAACGTGAAACGCCGGCTCCGCATCGTCCTCGCGGAAGAACTTCTGCGCTTCGTCGAGCCGTGCCGCGGCGATGCGATTGCGAATCCGCTGCGCTCGCGCCCGATCGGCGACGTCGCTCGGCGGCAATTGTCCGTCGATGAGATCGAGCACGCGTTCCGAAGCGTTCAAATCGCCAAGCAGCCGGCGACAATTCGCTTCGTCGAGCCGGGCGGCCCACGTCACCGCGTCGATCGCTTCGCTGCGCGATAGCGCCTCAAGCATCTCGACCGCTTGCTCCAGCGCCGATAAACGATCCGGGCTGCGCGCCGCGTAACTCTCGCCGAGGTTGCGTTGGGTGCGCGCCTGATGGTATTCGAGTTGCCGCCGAAGCGACGACCAGTGGGCCGGCGTCGGGACATCGGGCGCATCCGCGCCGCCGCGCTTGCGGCCCGCTTCGATCGCCCCTTCCTTCACAAGTTCGGCCGCCTGCTTGAGTTGCGCGGCCGCGGCGCGCAAACGCTCGCGGGCCTGCTCTAATGCCGCATCACCGGAATGCAGCGTTTGCGCCTCTTCGCGCAGCCGTTCTCCCCAGATCAAGTCGACCAGCCCGCGCTGCACGAGCAATGGGGCCCGCCACGCGCCGTTCGGCTTGCGACGAAGCTCCTCGTCCAACACTTGCGAAGCTTGCGTAAACCGCGCATCGCGCTCGGGCGGTTTCGCAAAGAGGGCCGCCTCGAGCGACGTACGGCTTAGTTCGACCGTGAGTTCCGTCCGCCGGCGATCCAGCACATAGGCATCCGCCAAACGCCGGCGGCAGTAACTCTCGGCCAAAGAAAACAACCGCCGCTCGCGCAGACCTGCCAGATATCGGACCTCAGACGCTTCCGAGAGCTCCGCGCGCCCAACAGCCGGACTAGCGAGGCCAAGCGCAACGGCGCACGACACCATCGCAAATGCGAAGGACATCCGCGTCAGATTTCGCCGCTCCCGTCTCAAATCTCCCATCTCCCATCGCGCCGTCATTCCGGCGTCACGAACTGCACCTTCGCAAAGCCCAGGCTGAGACAAAGGTCGTACATGTCGATCGCATCGGCCAACGGCACGTCGTCGGCTGCGTCGAGCACGACAGGTACGATCCGTTTGTATTCGGCGATCCGCGCCAAGCTCGTCAAGCGGGCTCGCACGGCGGCGGCCGTGGTGCAAACGTCTTGATTGACGAGCCACTCCGTACGCCCCGCCGTGCGACGGAGCAACACGTCCACCTGTCGCAAGTCTTCCAACTCGGGCGGGATCTGCTGCTGCGCGCCGCCGGAGCCTTTCGCCGCACTTGCCTTGGGCGTCGCCTGCAACGATTGCTCCTGCTTCTGGAAGCTCACCGTGCATACGAAGAAAATCAGCAACTGAAACACGACGTCGATCATCGGCGTCATCTGGACGTCGAATCGGGCCCGCTTCGAGTTGTAACCGCTGGATCGCATGCTTGGTTCGTCAGGAAGGTTTCACGACGGCGAACGTTACTTTCCAGACATCGTGCAGCAGACACTGCCGCAAAAGCGGTTTCACGCGGCCGTATTCGACCTGTCGATCGCTCCGGATGCGCAACTCGAATTGCGGATTCGTGCGCCGCTCCAGCCCCAACCGGCGACCGAGTTCTTCGGCGTCGATCGCTTCGCCCGCCAAGAGCAAGCGCCCGTCGGCCAAGAGATTCACGGTCATGCGTCGGCCGGGCTCATCTTTCATTTCGTCGCCGCTCGAAGCGGTTGGTAGATCGACGTCGACCTGAATCTCCTGCTGCGCCAAATGGCTCGACACCAAAAAGAAGATGATGAGCTGAAACGTAACGTCGATCATCGGAGTCATGTTGAACTCCAGACTGCCGCGATCTTGGTACTTGGGGAGGCGCATCGGCGGAAATGCTGAATGTCGAATGCTGAATACTGAACAAACTGCGGGCAGCGGGCCAATTTACTCACTCGTCTACCGTGCTTAGCCCGCTCGTCCACGAGCGGGATCGCGCAATCGCCCGCCGTTACGCGGGACCCGCAACCGGCGGCGGAGCCGGTGGGGCAGGGCGGCGCGTTACCGGCGCGGCGGCGGCGCGACGCAACGGAGCAAATACGTGGTGCGCACAGTAAGCGACTTCCGCGACCAGCCCGTCGATGCGATTGCGGAAGATGGCAAACACCGCCAAGGCCGGAATCGCGACGACGAGCCCTTCGACCGTCGTGACCAGCGCCAAATAAATCCCTTCGGCAAGATCGGCGGCTCGGGCCGTACCTTGCGATGCCGCGACCATGCTGAAGGCCTCGATCATTCCCATGACCGTGCCCAGCAGCCCGAGCATGGGTGCGATGTTGCCGATCACGGAGATGTACTCCGCCTTGCGATGCAGGCGGGCCGCTTGCTCGGCCATGGCGTCTTCCATCGCTTTCTCAACTGCCGGCCAACCGCCGTCGAGTTCGCCGATGCCGGCTTGCAAGACGTGCCCCAGCGCACTGGGCTGCAGCTTGCACTGTTGGTCGGCCTGCGCGACTTGCCCGGCCCGCAACAAGTCGCGCACCTTTTCCGGGAGCCCCGGCGGAATGAGCGTGCTGCGGCGAATGGTCAGCAAGTGCTCGATGGAAATCGACACGGCGACGACCGAGAGCACGATGATGGTGTGCCCGACCCAACCGCCGGCCTTGATGAGGTCGATAAATCCATTAGCCGGGGCTGCTTCGGCGGCGGCTGCGCTCTTCGACTGAGCCCAAGCCGGCGCAGCCGCGAATACTACGGCGATTGCAGCGACGCATCCGAACGTCCGTCTCGACAGTCGATCCATCCGACAACTCGTTTCTTCGTGAGAGTTAGGGCTTTGCCGAGAGTTCCTTCGCGCGATCGGCCGCCGGCCCGGCGACGAGCGCTTTAGGGAAATCTCGCAAGAGTTCGCGGTAGAGCGTCGCGGCTTCCGCCGGCTGCGACAACTTCTCCAACATCTGGCCGCCGCTCCACAGCGCTTCGGCGGCCAAGCGATGTTGGTCGTCATACAAGATCGGCACGCGTAGCAGCAGGAGCGCCGCACGCTCCGGCTCATTACGCTGCGCCCACGCTCGCCCGACGACGAGCGCCGGTCCGGCTCGGAGCGCCTCCGGGAGTTTATCGAGCAGCCGTTCCCAGCTTTCGACGGCACCGTTGTCCGCCGTCACGGCCGCCGAGCGCCACAGCTGCGCTTCGGCCAAGAGCGCAATCCGCTTATCCCCGTCGAGCGCGAGCTCACGCATTCGCTTCATGGCGGCCGTCCGCTCGGACGTGGCCATGAGAAAGCTTGCGCCTAAGAGCGGCGCGACGTTCGATGAGGCATCCGCCGACCAAGCTCGGGCCTTCACCTCCAGGGTCGGGCTGGGCGCCGCCGTCGTCCAAGGCAACGGAATCACGTCGAAATACGGCGTCGCCGGATCGTCACGCACCAGTCGCAAGAACTCTTCCGCCGCCGGTTCCCAACGATCTTGTTCGCGCAAGCAAGCGATAAGTTTGCTTTGCACGAAACGCTTCGCCCAACGGCGCGGCTCGGCGGCATACGCGGCCGCGTACTTGGCCTGGGCCGCCGCGTAGTCGCGCCGCCGCCAAAGTTCGTCGCCGGCCGTTTGTTCCGGCGTCCACGTGCTCCGCACTTCCACGACCTGTCCGCCGGGAATCGTTTGTTTGCCCCCCGTGGAAGCTTCGAGCACCAGCGCAGCGCCGGTGTAGTCGAGGATGCGCCCCGAGACGACGATTCGTCCCGAGGCATCCGCGCGCGGCGCGAGCACCACGGTATCGACCGCAGGCGCGGCGGCTGCCGGAGCTTGGGCCGAAGCGACGGTCGCCGCGAACCAAACGGCCGCAACCGTGCAACACCCAGTCGAGCCAAACGTGAGGAGAGCGCGAGGAAGAATCATTGGCGGCTGATATCCACGTAGACGCTCTGTCCGCCGTTTTCTTCCGCCAAGCGATCAAGAAAGTTGGCTTTGCGAATCTTCGGCCCCAAGCCGAACTCGATCGTGTTGATCACGGCTCGACCGTCGTTCATCCGAGCAATGCGATCGAGCTGTGCCCGCGAAAGTTCCGGCTGATCAGCGTCGGTAAGGAAGAACACGACGTCGGGCGAGAGTTGCATGGCGAGCTTGATCGCCGGTTCGTGCTGCGTGGCGCCGTCGGCGGCGATCGAGTTCACGAAGGCCCGCGCTTCCTTCTTGTTAGCTTCGGTGCCGAACATCAGCTGCGACTGGCCGTCGAGCCGCATGATGGTCGGCAGTTCGTTGTAGAAGATGATTTGAAACTGGTGCGTCTCGCCAAGGTCGTCGATGCTTTGCAGCAGCTCGCGCTTGGCGGAGTTGAGGGCTCGATTGCCGGAGCCTCCCATGCTGCCGGAGCGATCGAAGACGTACACGAACTTGTAGCCTTCCCCCTTGAGGCCGTAGACCTTCGTGCGTCCCTTGCCGCCGGAGACGCCGGTTTTGCCGGCCGGGCCATCGAGCAGGCCGCCCCCGCCCAGAAGCGGCGGGCCGGAGCCGAGGCCGAGTCCTGCGACGTCGGAGGCCTTGGGCAGCGCGCCGCTAATATCAATGGGCGACTGCGGCGCGCCGCCGGCTCCGCCGAAGAGCGCTTTCATGTCGACCGTGTCGCTGGTTGCGGCGGCCGCCGCGGCTTCGGCTTCCGCCGCCGCTTGGTCGAGATACACGGGGCCCGCCGCCGATTCGCGTTTGGCGACCAGTTCGACCGTTCGCAGCACCTCGGGCGCATCGCCGGCCGGCTTAGCGGCGGCTTTCCACGTGAGCCCCAGTACGACGATGAGCGAGGCGTGAAAGAGGATTGAAAGCCCCCAGGTTTCGAGCGTCACCACCCAACGCCGATCGCGCGGCTCGGCACCGCGGGGGCCGACCTGCGCAACGACGGCGGTAGCGGGCTGGCGCGACAACGAAAAACTCCCGAAATCAAAGCAGGACAACCGATTACAGCGATGCGACTCCGTCAATTTTAGGGCGTCGTGCGCAGCGGAGTCAATTGCAGCGAAACGGCAGGCGACACGGCGCAACGGCAAAGCGTCGCTCAAGCCAACGGGTAAACATGCCCTCGGGTCGCCTACTGCGAAACGAGGTCGATACCTATAATCGAACGTTTCGCCAAGTCTCTCGGAGTTCGCCGTGCGCGTTTTGCATTATCCTCACCCCACACTTTTGCGGCCTGCCAAGCCGCTGGCGCGCGTCGATGCCGAACTCCGGAAGATGGTCGGCGAGATGTTCGAACTGATGTATCAGCACGACGGAATCGGCTTGGCTGCGCCGCAAGTCGATCTGCCGTACCGACTGTTTGTCGTGAACGCATCGGGCGATCCGAAGGAGAAGGATCTCGAATACGCGTTTATCAATCCGGTGCTGAGCAAACCGAAAGGTTCGGAAGAGAAAGAAGAGGGGTGCCTCAGCCTGCCGAAGCTTTACGCCCCGGTCCGACGTCCGGCGACCATCCACGTTTCCGCGTACAACATGGCCGGGCAAGCCGTGGAGTTTGACGCCGACGGACTCTTGGCCCGCGTCATCCAACATGAAAACGACCACCTCGACGGGGTGATGTTTATTGACCGCATCAGCCAAACGACGCTGATGGACGTGCGCGACGAACTTGAGAACTTCCGCGAGGAGTTTCAACACCGCCGCGAAACCGGAGAGATTCCGGCGGACGCGAAGATTTTTGAGCATTTGGCGCAACTCGAGAAGTTGCGAACGTAATTGGCCCGCAGCATCTGTGGAAGGAACCGCGCGTGACTGAGCGTTTGCGACTCGTCGTCATGGGCACCGGGCCCTTTGCCGTGCCGATGCTCCGCGCGGCTTTGGCGTCGTCGCACGCCGTGGCGGCGTTGGTCACGCAGCCGGCGCGCGAAGGGCGCGGCAATCGGCCGGCCCCGCCAAGCCCGATGCGGCAAGTTGCTTCGGAGCGCGGCCTGCCGATCCTCGACCCCGAGAGCATCAACACCGACGAAGCCCGGGCCGCACTGCGCGAATTCGCGCCGGACTTACTGCTCGTCGCCGATTACGGGCAGATCCTTTCGAACGCCTCGCTCGATGTGGCCCCGCTCGGCGGCGTGAACCTGCACGGCTCGCTGCTCCCCAAGTATCGCGGCGCCGCCCCGATCAATTGGGCCATTTACAACGGCGACCTGGAAACCGGCGTCACCGTCATTCAGATGTCGTCGAAGGTCGACGCGGGCGCTTGCTTGGCCAAAGCGGCGACCCCGATCGATCCGGACGAGAACGCCGTCGAGCTCGAGCACCGACTGTCCGAACTCGGTGCGCCGCTGGTGATGGACGTCGTCGATCGCCTCTCCGCAGGCAAAGTCGAACCGCTTCCACAAGACGGTAGCCTGGCGACGCCGGCCCGCCGACTTCGCAAGACCGACGGCGAAGTCGACTGGAACCGCTCGGCACAGCAGATCAAAAATCAGATTCGAGCGCTCTACGCCTGGCCGCGCACGTCGACTTGCTGGCTACGTGCCGCGGGCGAGCCGCTCCGACTGATCTTGTGCAGGGCCGAAGCCGTTGCAGGGGGCGCCGCCGCGCTGCCGGGTACCATCGTGAATGCGTCGGGGGACGACTTGGTCATATCGACCGGCGACGGCCTGCTGCTGATTCGCGAAGTGCAGCCGGCCGGTAAGCGCGTGATGGCCCCCGGCGAATTTCTGCGCGGCTATCAGGTAAAAGTTGGCGAAAAGTTCGGCCCCGCCGCGGTCTGAGCCGCCGGCAACCGTCTCCCCAGGCCGCACCGGTTTCGATTACAATGGCGGAGCTAGGCCTTGAGAACCGAGGCCGACTGGAGAGGAGTTCGATCATGGACGGTTGGACGATCGGCCTGTGGGTCGTCGGCGGATTTATCGCCGTCGCGGCTTTGGCAAAAATCATGACGGCGCGGCGCAACCAAGTGCTGCAAGAGTGGCAGGCTAAGGTTGCCGCCGAAAAACGCCAGAAGAAATCGCAGTAGCGGAAATCGTAGTCGCACCGAACACGTTCGCAGTTGTCACGAAGCATGACCCGCAAGCTCTATATCGAAACCGTCGGCTGCCAGATGAACATGCTCGATAGCGAGCTGGTCGTCGCCGATCTGCGCCGCAACGGCTACGAACTCGTCGACGCTCCGGCGGCCGCCGATCTGGTGCTCTTCAACACCTGCAGCGTGCGTGCCCATGCCGAAGAAAAGATCTATAGCGCTCTCGGACGGCTGAAGAACGCGAAGAAGCGCAATCCGGAAAAGATCATCGGCGTCATCGGTTGTATGGCGCAGAACCATCAGAAGACGGTGTTCACGCGCGCCCCGTACGTCGACTTGGTCGTCGGCCCGGGACAACTCCACCAAATCCCGCAGCTCGTGCGCGACATCGCGGCCGGCGGCGGCCAGAAGCTCGAAGTGAGTCTCGACCGCACCGGCGGCGCACGCTCCGACGTCGAGCGCAGTTTCGAGAGTTACGATCCGCTCCGCGACGAAGCGATGCGCCCCTCGCGTTATCAGGCCTTCGTCCGGATCATGATCGGCTGCGATAAGTTCTGCACCTATTGCATCGTCCCCAAAGTGCGCGGGCCGGAACAAAGCCGGCCCCCGGAACAGATCGTCGCCGAGGCTCGTAAGCTGGCCGATGAAGGCTGCCGCGAGATCACGCTGCTCGGGCAAACCGTGAACAGCTACAAATACAAAGACGGCGATCGCACGACGCGCCTGAGCGACTTGCTCCACCAACTGAGCGAGATTGACGGCATCGCGCGGCTCAAGTTCGTCACGAGTTTTCCGAACGACATGACGCAAGACCTGCTCGACGCCGTGCGCGACGTCAAGAAGTGTTCGCACTACCTGCACGTCCCTTGCCAGAGCGGTTCGAACGAGCAGCTCAAGCGGATGAAGCGCAACTATACGGTCGAATCGTATCGCGAAATGCTCCAGCGCATTCGCACGACGATTCCCGACGCGGCCGTGACGAGCGATTTTATCGTCGGCTTCTGCGGCGAAACGGAAGAAGACTTTCAGAAGACCGTCGCGCTCGTCGAAGAATCGCGGTTTAAAAACAGCTTCATCTTCAAGTACAGTCCGCGCGAAGGGACCAAGGCCGACGAACTTTACGCGGACGACGTGCCGGACGACGTGAAGCGCCGCCGCAATAACGAATTGCTGGCCGTGCAGAACCGCATCAGCTACGAAGACAATCAAGCGTTCTTGGGGCGCGTCGTCGAAATCTTGGTGGAAGGCCCGAGCGAACGAGCCCGTCGACAAGAAGACCACGCGCACGGCGACGACCAGCCCGAAGCAGGCGGTGAACAGAGTCACGATCATGTGCACGGCCCGTTGCAACTCGTCGGCCGGACGAATTGCGACCGGATCGTCGTGTTCGACGGCAACCCGCGACAGATCGGGCAGATTCTTCCGGTGACGGTGTACGACGCGAACTCGTTTACATTGTTCGGCGAAGTGGTGACGGAGCACGTCGGCCCGCAGATGGTCTCACTCTCGCTCTAATACGCACACCTCGACTTTCACAACGCACGCGCCGTCGCCATGAACGAAGCCGAACTTCGCCCGCTGCTCGACGATTCCGCGGCGGCCGAACCCTGGCTGCGCTCGCTCGGCTTGACCGATCCGGCGACCGCGCACGGCGTCTTCGTGCGGCTGGCCGATCTCGGCGTGACCATCGATTTGCTCGTGACGCTCGGCAACCAATTAGCCGAGCACCTGCCGCGCTCCAGCGACGCCGATTTGGCGATCGTGAGCCTTGGACGATTCTTCGAAGGGGCCCGTTCGCCGTTGGCCCTGGCCGCGTTTTTCGAGCGCGACAAAGACGCTCTCCCGACGCTGCTGCAGATCTTCGCCACGAGCCGGCACTTGGGCGACTTGCTCATTAGCGACGGCGAAAGCTACGACTTGCTCCGGCTCACCGAAGGAAGTCCCGTCTCGCGCGAGATGCTCGTCGGCGAGATCACGGCCGAGATCGACGGGGCGCCGGACGAAGCCGCCGTGATGACGGCCCTCCGCCGGTTCAAGCGCCGCGAGACGTTGCGCATTTCCTACGGCGATATTATCCGCAATCAGCGGCTCGGCGTCGTCACGACGCAAATCTCTTATCTGGCCGATGCGATCATCGAAGCGGCCGTGCGGTTTGCGCGCCGCCGGCTTGAGCAAAAGCGTGGGGCGCCGAAACGCCCCGACGGTCGCCCGGCCCGCTTCGTCGTCTTGGCGATGGGAAAGCTCGGCGGCAACGAGCTCAACTACTCGAGCGACGTCGATCTAATCTTCCTCTACGACGTCGACGGCAAGACCGAACCGCAAAAGGGAGCGCCCGCTTCCGCGGCGCGCGGCTGGTCGAACGCCGAATTTTTCGACCGCCTGGCGCAAGACGTCGTGAAGTTGCTCTCCGAGAGCACGCCGCTGGGAATTGCGTACCGTGTTGACCTGCGACTCCGACCCGAGGGGGAGCGCGGACCAATCGTGCGCAACCTGGAAAGTGCGATGCACTACTACGACGTGCTCGGCCGTACTTGGGAACGCCAAGCCTATGTGAAGGCCCGCCCTTGCGCCGGCGACATGGACCTGGGCCGGGAGTTTCTCGGCTATTTGGAGACCTGGATCTACCGCCGCTATCTCGGTCTGGCCGATATCACGGGCATCAAGGCCCTGAAGCGGCGCATCGAACAGCGCGTCATTCGTGAAGGGCACGACTCCCGCAACGCCAAGACCGGCCGCGGCGGCATTCGCGACGTCGAATTCGTTATTCAATTCCTGCAACTGCTCAACGGCGGCGACCTTCCCAAGGTTCGCGTCACCGGTACGCTCGAAGCCATCGAACAACTCGAAGCGTGCGGTTGCCTCACGCACCAAGAACGGATGCTGCTTGAGGAGAACTACGCCTTCTTGCGTCGCATCGAGCATCGCTTGCAGATCATGTTCGACTTGCAGACGCATCTCATTCCGAGCGACCCGATCGAACTGCGTCGCCTCGCCATCCGCCTCGGCTTCGTCGACACGGCGGAGCGCACTGCCCTAGAAGCGTTCGAAACCGAGTACCGCGAGCGGTCCGAGGTGAACCGGAAGATTCTCGACCACTTGCTGCACGACGCCTTCGGTGAAGACGCCGAAACGGAACCGGAAGTCGACTTGGTGCTCGACCCCGATCCGCCGGAAGAGAAGATCGCCGAGGTGCTCGGCCGCTATCAGTTCCGCGATCCGCAGCAGGCGTATCATCTGCTCGATTCGCTGGCAACCGAACGGATTCGCTTTCTCAGCACCCGCCGCTGCCGGCACTTCCTGGCTTCGATTGCGCCGCGGTTGTTGAAAGCCGTCGCCGCCACGACCGATCCCGACTCGACGCTCATCAACCTCGCGCACGTGAGCGATTCGCTCGGCGGCAAAGGCGTGCTCTGGGAATTGTTCAGCTTTAATCCGCCGTCGATGAAGCTGTATGTCGAACTGTGCGCCACGAGCCCGTATCTCTCGGGCATCTTGGTCGGCAACCCCGGCATGATCGACGAGTTGATGGACGGCCTCGTCCTCAATAAGCTGCCGACGCGCTACGATCTGCGCGACCACTTGGAAGAACTCTGCTCCGGCGCCGAAGACCTGGAGCCGATCCTGCACAGCTTCAAGAACGCAGGCCTGCTGCGAATCGGCGTGCGCGACATTCTCGGCAAAGACGACGCCCAGCAAATCGGCGCAGCGCTGACGGATCTCGCGGAGACCTGCCTCGAGCGGATCGTGCGCACCGAATTTGAGAAATTGGTCGAAAAGCTCGGCGAACCGACGATCGGGGAAGGGGCGGACGCCGGAAAACCTTGCTCGTTTGCCGTCGTGGCGCTCGGCAAGTTCGGCGCTCGCGAGCTCACGTACCGCAGCGACCTCGACATCGTGTTCCTCTACCAAGCCGAGGGGCATACGCAAATCCGCCGTCCGAGGCGCGGCGAGCCGACGACGAATCAGCACTTCTTCGGCGAACTCGGGCAACGCATTATCAAGACGGCTTCCAACCTCGGGACGTTCGGCAGGCTGTACGAAGTGGATCCGCGGCTCCGTCCGACCGGCAAGAGCGGGCCGCTGGCCACGAGCCACGCCGAGTTTGCCCGTTACTACGGTGAAGGGCACGCCGCACTTTGGGAACGTCAGTCGCTCTGCCGCGCCCGGGTGATCTTCGGCGACAAGCTCGCGGCGCGGGAAGCGCTCGAAGTGGTTCAACAAGCGGCCTTCGGGCACCCCTGGCGGCCGGAAGACGCCCTGCAAATCCGTGAGATGCGCGCCAGGCTGGAAAGCGACGCCGGCGCGCGCAACGTCAAACGTTCGCCCGGCGCGGCGCTCGACGTCGAATTCTTGGTTCAGCTTTGGCAACTGCGCTACGCCGGCGAAGCGCCGAACCTGCGCGTGCCGAACACCATCGCAGCGCTCGGCGCACTACAACAGGCGGGCAAGCTTTCGGCCGCCGACTACGAGATACTCTCTTCCGGCTACGGCTTCCTCCGCAGCCTCAAGAGCCGCTTGCGATTGCTCAGCCTTACGGCCCGCAACGACCTGCCGGGAGACGAAATCGAACTGACGAAGCTGGCCCGTTCGCTGGACTATCGCGACTCGGAAGAGCTCCTCGGCGAGTTCCGCCGGCAAACGACCGTGCTGCGCGAACGGTTCGATTCCTATACGCTCGCCGCGGCGAGCGAAGAACCGGCGATTCCCGCGGAGTAACTCGCGCCCCGAAGCCTCTACGGCTTGAGCACGATCTTCCCTGCCAGCGTTCCCTTCTTATCGAGCGTGTTGTCCTGCTGCAGCTGATGCGCGGCGGCGGCTTCGCTGAGCGGCAGCACGCGATCGATCCGCGGCTTAAGCTTTCCTTCGACCAACCAACGGTTGATATCCTCTGCGGCGGCCCGTTGTTCGTCGGGCGCGGCGTTAAACATCGCGAAGCCGATCAAGGTCAGGTCTTTCGTATAGAACGGCCCCACCGGAAACTGCGGCCGTGCGTCGCGCCCGGCCATGAGCACCATCCGCCCGCGCATCGCCAAGTGGCCGACGCTACGATCGAAGTTCGCGTCGCGCAACGTCTCCCACCAGACGTTCACGCCACTCGGGGCAAACTCCTTGAGCTTCGCATCGACATCTTCCGTCTTGTAATTCCAAGCCGCGTCGGCCCCCAGCTTCGGGCACAGCCGAACTTTCTCATCGCTGCCGCCGACGGTCGCCACGCGTGCTCCCATCGCCTTGGCCATCTGCACGACGGTCGAGCCGACGCCGCCGGTGCCGCCGTTGACGAACAACGTCTCGCCCGGCTTTAGCGCCGCGCGATGCAAACCTAGATGCGCGGTGATCCCGACGAGCGCAACCGCCGCAGCGTTCTCATCGCTCACGCCGGCCGGCGTCGGATAAAGCCATTGCTCATCGACGGCCGCAAACTCCGCGAAGCTTCCCTGTCGGCCGAAAAGTCCCTGATTGCTTCCCCACACCCGATCGCCGACCTTGAACCTTGAGCAGGTCGGGCCGATGCGCTCGACCGTGCCTGCGAGATCGCAACCGATCACAAACGGTAGCGGAATCTGCATCTTGATCCCGCCGGCGCGGATGTACGTATCGATCGGGTTCACCGACACGGCCCCCATGCGCACGAGCACTTGCCCTGCCGCCGGCTCCGGCGTCGGCAACTCGTCGTACACAATGTTCGTCGCAGGTCCGGTCTCACGAATGAAGGCGGCTTTCATATTTGTCCGTAGTCCGTTGTCCGTAGTCCGTTGTCAGTCGGCGTAATTACGCGTCGTCATTCAGCTGCGGAGCTTGCCTCCGCGCGATCATCCGTATCGGCAGACGGACCAATGTACCGAACTCCGGCGTCGAACTCATATCAGTTGCTCATTTCATATCAGCTCCGACGGCCCCCTCCCTCAAAACGCCCGGAAAACTCGCAAAACCGTCGACAACTTCGCTTGCGAATAGATCAGTTGTTCGCCGATACTGATATGAGAACGAGTCGCAGCCCCGGAGATATGCTCGGGGGCTAAATGGAAACGCACAGAGACAATAGCCATGGCCACGATCGCTTCGCCTCTCACCGAACAAGAACTCGCCGCTTGGCACCGCGACGGCTATCTCTTCATTCGGAGCCTCTTCGATCGCGAAGAGATGCAGTTGCTGCTGAGATACGCGCGGGGCGACGAGCGCCTGGCCGGCGACGCCTACGGCCGGCGCGACGCCACGGGCCAAGTCACCAAGCTCGCACTCTACAACCATCCCGGCGACGATCTCTACAGCGTCTTCGCGAAGTCGCAGCGCATCGTCGAGCGCGTCGAGCAGGTTCTCGGCGGCGAAGCGTATCTCTACCACTTCAAGATGATGCTGAAGGAACCGTACGTCGGCGGCGCCTGGGAATGGCACCAAGATTACGGCTACTGGTACAACAACGGCTGCCTCCTGCCGCACATGGCCAGTTGCCTCATCGCCGTCGATCGCGCGACGCGAGCCAACGGTTGCTTGCAGGTCCTGCGCGGCTCGCACGAAATGGGCCGGCTCGAACACGGCAAGACCGGCGATCAGGTGGGCATCGAGCAAGAACGTATCGACGCGGCCATGCAGATGTTCCCCTTGGAATACATCGAGGCCGAGCCGGGCGACGCTCTTTTCTTCCACGGCAACTTGCTGCACCGCAGCGACCAGAACACTTCGCCCGACCCGCGTTGGTCGCTGATCTGCTGCTACAACTTGGCCAGAAATAATCCATACAAAGAAGGTCGCCACCCGCGTTATACTTATCTCGAACGCGTCGACGACGGCGCGGTGCGGCACTGGGCGCGCGACCACGGCCTCACGACGTAAACTCGCGCAACCTTGCGCGAGGGTTCGGCGATGGATCCGTTTCTTTTGGCGGCGATTGAAGAAGCGGAAGCAGGTCTGAGCGAGGGGGGCATCCCCATCGGCTCGGTGCTCGTTCACACTCCTCCTGGGCAAGCCGGCGGGCGCATCCTCGGCCGAGGGCACAACCGCCGCATTCAGCGCGGCAGCCCGACCTTGCACGGCGAAATGGACGCCTTGGAGAACGCCGGGCGTCTGCCGGCCCGCATCTATGCGGAAAGCACGCTCTACACGACCCTCTCGCCCTGCCCGATGTGCACCGGCGCGATCTTGCTCTACAAGATTCCGCGCGTGATCGTCGGCGAGAACCAAACGTTCCTCGGCGATGAAGAATTGCTGCGGAGCAGGGGAGTGCAAGTGGAAGTGGTGCAAGACCAGCGCTGCATCGCGCTGATGACCAACTTCATTCGCGACCGCCCGGAACTCTGGAACGAAGACATCGGCGTTTAGCGAACGGAAATCATGCCGCGCATCGTCTTCACTCCGCACCTTCAGCGCCACCTCTCCTGTCCGCCGCAAAGCGTGTCGGCCGGCACCGTGCGCGAGGCGCTGGAGCAAGTGTTCCTCGCCAACGAACCGCTCCGGGGCTACATCGTCGATGAACGTTTTCGCCTGCGCAAACATGTCGTGATCTTCGTCGACAACCAACCGATCACCGATCGAGAAGGCTTGAGCGACGCCGTCGGCCCGACGAGCGAAATCTATGTTTTGCAGGCGCTCTCCGGCGGTTAACATTTCCAGCGATGTAAAATCTCCCGGAGGCAAGCTCCAGGCCAAATGTTGAGAAGCAAAAGCAAACATGTCTTCCAAGATTCTCGTTTCCACCCGTAAGGGATTGTTCACACTCGCACCGACCAGCGACCCTGCGTTGCCGTGGCACATTGCGAAGGTCGACTTTCTCGGCGACCCGCTCAATCTCGCGCTGCGCGACCCGCGCGACGGCGCTCTCTACGCGGTGCTCAACCTCGGGCATTTCGGCACCAAGCTCCGCCGCAGCGATGACGAAGGCGCCACTTGGACGGAGCTCGCCGTGCCGGAGTTTCCCGAAGGCTGCACGCTCTATGCCAACGGATTCGCGGCGCCGACCGACGTTCGCAGCAAGGAACGCCCTGCGACATTAATGGAGATCTGGTCGCTCGAACCCGGCGGCCCCGATGAGTCGGGCGTTTTGTGGGCAGGCACGATTCCCGGCGGCTTATTCCGCAGCGACGACCGCGGCGCGTCATGGCGACTCATTCGCTCACTCTGGGACCGACCCGAACGCGCCAAGTGGTTCGGCGGCGGTAAAGACGAAGCCGGAATCCATTCGATTTGCGTCGACCCGCGCGACGCGCGTCATGTGAGCGTCGCCATCTCTTGCGGCGGAGCCTGGACGTCGCGGGACGGCGGCGACACCTGGACCAACGTCTCGCAAGGAATGCGGGCCGCGTACATGCCGCCCGATCTGGCCTACGATCTCGATGCCCAAGACCCGCATCGCATGGTGCAGTGCCCGTCGTCCCCCGACCACTATTGGATTCAGCACCACAACGGCATCTTCCACACGTCGAACGATTGCGCTTTGTGGGAAGAGAGCACCGACGTCGCTCCGGCCAACTTCGGCTTCGCAGTCGCCGTACATCCGCACGATCCCAAAACGGCGTGGTTCGTGCCGGGCGTGAAAGACGAACGCCGCGTTCCGGTCGACGCCAAGCTCGTCGTGACCCGCACCAGCGACGGCGGCCGAACGTTTGAAACGCTCGCCAACGGGCTCCCACAAGACCACGCGTACGATATCGTGTTTCGGCACGCGCTGGCCGTTGACGAAACCGGCGAACGCCTGGTGTTCGGCTCGACGACCGGCGGCGTCTGGACCACGGCCGACGGCGGCGAACATTGGCACGCCTTGCCGGCCCGCCTGCCGCCGGTCTACGCGGTTTGTTTTGCGTAACAGAAAGTTGGGTGGGTCGAACACCGCGAGGCCCACGCGGAATCGATGCCGCAATCTGACGCGTTTGGTTTCGCGTGACGACAACTCGACGTAAGTCGCCAAACGCTTGCGAGACTTACGTCGACTTCCAAAACGTGCCTGCGCACATAACTTCAGTTATCTGCGCCCCCCCTTGTGGGTTTCGGGGTTGTGCGCAGATAACTCGAGTTATCTGCGCAGGGCAAAAATGACCGTCGACGTAAGTGAGGAAAACGACCAGCAACTTACGACAAAGGAGTCCGCCGCTCCGCGGCCGAATTACGCGTTCTCAGCGGATGGCGATAGCCATCACCCACGACGGCGCAACGCCCTCTGCCGCCACGTAGTGGCGGCCTACAATGAATTGCCAAAGATCATCCGGCAACGTAGCGAAATCATCCGCCGTTCTCCAGGCAACTTTTGGCCGGCCAAAAGTTTCATTGACGATCGACCTTTCGTCTGCGACGCTCGCGAAGACGCGAACCTAACGAATGTCGCGAATCTCTTCGTACGAAGATACTTTCCTTCTCAACGCGCTACTGAAGCAGAACATGCCCCACAATCGCATCGTTATTTTCTCGAACGGCATCGCCGATGTGCAACGCAGCTATGTAGTTCGCGGCGATGCGCCCACACGAATCTCCATTCCCGTCCGTCAAGATCACGTGGGGGATGTCCTGGCGTCGCTGAATGTATTCGGAACGGTTCGATTGTCGTCGCCCCCCAGTTATCGACCGGTCAATCAAAGCGACGGTAATTTGACACTCGACACGAAGAACGTGTTGGAAGGCTTGGCCGACCAACTTTCCGGCGCTCATGCCTCGGTGGATACGGCGGCGGGAGTGGTCGAAGGCGTCGTCGTCGGACTGCACGGCGAACCGGAAGGGAAACCGGCGGAAAGAACCTACCTTAAGTCGCTGGTCGTGCTCGGCCCGTCGGGCTTCGTGCGCGTTGCCTTGCGAGACATCACCGCTTTACGCTTTGCCGACGCCGGAGTGCGCGACGAAATTGACAAGGCGCTCAAGCGCAATTTCCAAAAGATCAAGCCGCACAGCACGTTCGTCGAACTTACGCTCACGACCGCGGAAACGGAAACCGAAGCGGTGCTGCAATACACGCTCCCCGCCGCGGCCTGGAAGATTTCCTATCGCCTTATCGCGCAGACCGACGGCCGGTATGAGCTACACGGGTTTGCGGTCGTCGATAACAACACCGATGAAGACTGGAACGATTTTCGCTTGGCGGTAGTTACCGGCGAACCGATCACGTTTTCCACAGACTTGGCTGAATCGAAAACGCCGTTGCGACAGCGCGTCAACGTCGTGCGTAGTGATGCTTTGAGCGCGGTTGAAATCGAAGAAGGCGAACGCATCCTAATGCAATCAATCGCGGGGCCCGCCGCAGGTGCACCAGCCGGTGCGCTCAAAATGAGCAAGTCTCGCGGATTGGAAAGCAAGCAGTCTCAAGCCAAGGTTAGTCGCGACTATGCGAGCATGGATCTCATGGTGGAACAAAGGGCCGACTTGCCCAAAGCAACCAGCCGTGAAATCGGCGACTTTTGCATCTTCGAAGCCGACGAGCCGGTCACCATCGGTGCTAATCGCTCGGCGATAGTTCCCGTGTTTCAAACGGCGCTCGCCGAAACGCGCTCGATTCTGCATTACAACGAAAGCAATCATGCCGAGCGTTCGTTTCGAACGGTGCAATTCAAGAATGAGACCGGGCATCCACTCGGACGTGGCGTCTGCACGGTCTTCGAAACGGGAACCTATGCCGGAAGTTGCGTGCTGCCGGCCTCGGTAATCGGTGAAAAAACTCTACTCGCACACGCCTTGGAGTCGGGCGTCAAGATCCGCCGCAAATATGTTTCCGGACGCGACACGGTGATCGGCTTGCAACTCTCACAAGGAGCCTGCAGTATCCGCAGGATGAACGAGAAGACTTATTCCTACCGAGTGGAAAGCCTGAAAGACGAGACCTTCGAGCTTTTAGTCGATCACGAAGAAGGGCTGACTTCGCCGAAACGACGTGCGATCGTCAAACGTCGAAACAGTGATGACGAACCACTCGAGCCTAGCGAGAAGCTTAAGGCCGGAGTCCGTTATCTCATTACTTTGGCGCCTCATGAAACGCTGGAATTGGTGGTTTATGAGTCTCGCGTAGAAACCAGCGTCGTGCGCTTTATTGTCGGCGAGGGGGCCAAGGAGGAATTGAAAACGGCCTATTTGCAAGAAACTCTCATCGCTTCCAACGGCCCCCTGTCTCAACATCCGGGCCTCGTGCGCTGCTTGGAGATTCAAGCCGAACTCGACACGAAGAAGCAGGAGATCAGCGATGCCGTCAGTGAAACCGCGCGGCTGGCCGAACGTCAGGAGCGACTCCGAAAGAACATCGCTGCCGGCGGTCAGGATGCGCAAACCGCACAATGGCGCGTCGATCTTGGGAAGGCGGAAAATCGCATCTTGGAAATCGACGAACAACTCGTGCCGCGGCTTCGCGAGGAGGAACGCACGATTCGCAATCGACTGCGCGCGGAACTACAAGCGCTTTCCGCAGATTGGGAGAGCGAATCAACGACTACTTCCTAACCGAGTCTAACCTGCGGCGCGAGACGAAACTAATTTCAAGTACGGAATTCCGCCATGAGTCGTCAGGGGCGTTTGTCGGTGATATCGCGGCGCGAAGCTTTGGTCGGCCTCGTCGCCACGACTTGTTTGCCGGCAACGGTCACCGGAACACTTGGCGAGTGCGGTTCGTCGCCCCTTGCCGCGCCGCGCGATCGGATTCGGGCCATCAAGCGGAGCACCATTTTTCGCGGTACGCTCGATGCCGCCGGGAAGCCGCTCGGCACGACTTGGTTTAGTACGCGCTGTTGCCTCATTCCGCCCCCGGCAAACGCGGAGCGGACGACTCCTACGGCACTGATGTTGCTTTGTGAAATCACCGGCAGCGATTACTTCGGGCCGACGCACGTCACCGAGTCGACCGATTCCGGCCAGACGTGGAACGTGCCCACGCCGGTGCCCGGGCTCGGTCGTACGCCGCTGGGCGACTCCGCCGGAACGGAAGTGACCGTTTGCGACATGGTGCCGGAGTTTCATCGGCAGACCGGCACCGTGCTCGCCATGGGGCACGACGTCTTCTATCGCGACGGCCATTTCTTCCGCGATCAGCCGCCGCGACATGCGGTGTATTTAGTGCGCGCCGCCGACGGCACGTGGGGGCCGCTCCAGCGACTGGAGTGGAACGATCCGCGCGGCGCGTTCATCTATACCTGCAACTGCGCCCAACGCACGACGCTCACCGGCGGCGACATCTTGGTCCCTCTTTCCGTCGGAGCGACATCCGCCGCACGGAGCGTCGTGGTCGTGCGTTGCGCGTTCGACGGCCGTGAACTTCGCGTTCGCTCCACGAGCAACGAACTCACCAACACGAAAGGACGCGGCCTGCTCGAGCCGTCGCTCGCGCAGCTCGACGGCCGGCACTACCTCACGATTCGCGCCGAAGACGAGCGCGGCTACGTAAGCACCAGCGACGATGAAGGAAGCACTTGGACGCCGCAAATCGCTTGGGCCTTCGACGACGGCGAACCGCTCGTCACTTCGACCACGCAACAGCGTTGGCTCACGCTCGACGGCGAGTTGTACCTCGTCTACGTGCGTAAAGACCCGACCAATCTGAGCGTGATGCGTTGGCGGGCGCCGCTCTTCATCGCACTCGTCGATCGGCGTACGCTCCGGTTGGTACGAAACACGGAACGGATCGTCGTACCGCTGGAGGGAGACGGTGTCGGGGCAGGGGACCGTGTGCCGCACTTGGGCAACTTCCACTGTTGTGTTGCGGGTCCAAGGGAAGCATGGGTCACCGTTGGCGATTACGACCCCAAAGCCTTTCGTGGGAACACGACCTTGGCTCGGGTCTTGGCTTCGTAATGCCCAAAGACGAAAACGATCGCGGCGAACCAATCGCCGTCGGCGGCGAAAAAATCGCCGCACCATCGATGGACATACGGCGTCATCAGCTACCCGAGGCGACCATCTGAATAAACCGCAATATTCATAACGGTATCTACAGTATCGTCTTCCGGCGATGATCAAGGCGCGACCAACACGGGTATGGGCTTGGCGGCATGATCCTTGCAAACAGGCAAGGTTTCCGGGCCCGCCGGTCGCAAATTCCCGTCACAGGAAGCTCCCCCATGAACGCTGGTCTGTTCGCACGCTTGACTCGTCATCGTCGTGGTTTCACGCTCATCGAACTTGTCGTGGTGATTGTCATCATCGCCACGATCGCCGGGTTCGTCATCCCGCAGATCGGCATGATCGGCCGCTCGTCCGACATGGCGGCCACGGCCAAGACTCAAGCCGACATCGCAAGCAACGTGCAACTCTTTTTCACGCTGCAGAAGCGCTACCCGCAAGGGCTCGATTCACTCCTCGACACCTCGGGCGCCGTGTACGCGTCGGACACGTCGAACGGCGACACGCAATCGCGCGGCCTGCCGTATTCCGGGGCCGACGGCACGCGACTGCAGGCGCAGCTAACCAAGGCGACGCTTACCGTTTCCGACGCGACGTACGCCCGATCCCTCACGCGCAGCGGCTTCGATTGGCTTTACGACCACGACTCTGCGGCGACCAACGCGAACAATTCCGGCGCCACATTTCGGCCTCTCGTGGCCGACGCCAACGGCACCGGAAACACCGCGCCCTCGTCGATCGACGTGGCTGAAGTCACCGGCACCTACATGTTGGGCAAGCTCGTACCGCAGGGGCTGAAGACCGGCGAGCGCGTCGTGGCGTTTGGCGTCGGTCCGCGCAATACGGCCGTGAGCAAGACGCTGACCAATTCGCCGATCTATCCCGGCTGCGACGGCAGGTACTACGGCCGCTACATCGTCTACTTCAAGCTCTATGCCAGCGGCGAACGCGCCTCGCTGGTCGGCGTAAGCGATAGCTACGGCCGGACGCCGGACTACTCGCAACAACAGTTCAACGAATCGCTCCCGGACGGCGGACGTCAGGGGTAAGCCAGAAAAGTTTCATTTGTCGCTCGCAAAAGGGGACGGCTTCGGCCGCCCCCTTTTTTTGCGCGCCGGGGGCAATTATCGTAGGCCCTTCCGTGCAGGCGGCACGCCGGCAATCGAATGCCGGCAATCGTAAGCGGTGCGCGGTTTCGTCACGCTCGCCAATTATGAGTGTGCGCCGCTCCGGAAACTTCCGATAGGTGGAATAATCCGATCCTTCGGAAAAGTTTGCCGGCGCGGTCGGCGGCGGAGCCGCGTCGAGCCGTGAAATACACATATCGATCTTGTCGAGTGGGGAAAGCCCTATGCGTTCGCGAAGCCTTCGCTTGTTGTTCGGCGGTCTGCTTTCGGCCGCCCTTTCGAATCTCGCGCCCGACGCCTCGGCGGCCGGTCCGCTCGTGCCGGGCTACGGCAAAGCGATCACGACCGTCGGCGACGACTTTGAAGATCCCACGTGGGAGTACTATCCCAACTGGCCGAAGAGCAGCAACAACATCGACAAGCGCACGCGTAATCCCGGCGGCATCTCGAGCAACAGCCGTTGGTTTGAAGCGGCCTTGCGCGGCCAGCCCGACTACGTGCAACGGGTCGACACGCCTCCCGGCGGTTTGCCCGGCAGCCGCGGCGCGCTGATGTTGCGTACGCTCCAGTCGGGCATTCCCGGCCAGCCGAGCAATCAGGATCAACAAGACGACTTCATCGCCAACGTGCGTCAGCGCGTCGGCGGTCCGATTTCCGTAAGCTACGAACCGAGCATCGTCACGCGCGTCTACCTGCCGCCGGTCGAACAATGGGAACGTCGCAGCGGGAGCCAGTTCGCAATGCGAGCCGGCGTGCGCGGCGGACCGGAAAACGAAGAATACTGGCCGGGCCTCTTCATCCAGTTCCAAAGCGGAGCCGCCACTAAGACCCGGCAGGACTCGATCTTCCTCGTCATCCGCGCCGACGGCCGCGGTCGCGACATCCATTCGATTCCGGTGCCGCAGACCGGCTGGTGGACGCTCGGTATGTCGTTCACCGCCGACGGCCGCGTGCACTACTACGCCCATCCCGGCGTCGATAACCTCGGGCCGGACGATTACCTCGCCTCTTACGTGCCGTACAACATGCCGTGCCGCATCTTGGAGACGTTCTTTTACGATTGCTTCAATCGCGACGACGGTCGCTCGTGGTCGACGCCGTTCGTGATCGACGATCCGACGCTGTACGTGGTGCGCGGCGGCGAAAAACTCGAGGCCTACGGTCAACGCTTCGTGCAGAAGCCGAAGCCGGCCGCCACGGCGCCGCAAGCAACGCAAACCGCGCAACCGCAAACGACGAAGACGCTGCAACGCGTCGCGCCGCCGCAACAACGCGTGGCGCAACCGCAACGCCAACAGCAGATGCGGAAGTAACGCCGCGACTTGCCGACGATAAAAGTTCCCTTCGCCCGGTCGTCCTCGACCGGGCGCTTTTTTTGACGCCGCCCCTCGGAAACCTGCGGGAGAGAATTGAGAGATGCACGCTCTTCAACCTTCGTCCGCGAGACGCTTCCTCGCTGCGCCGCTGCTCTTGTTCGCCCTTGCCGGAATCGTTCACGCGGAAAGTGAAGAGCCGATCGTCGTGCTCAGCCGCGGCATCGGGCTACTGAACCAAGACAACGCAGCCGGCGCCCTACCGCACTTCGACGCCGCGCTAAAGCTCGATCCGGCCCTGATGCCCGGCTATCGCTTTCGCGGCATGGCGCGCCAAGACGTGAAAGACTTCGCCGGGGCGGTCGCCGACTTTACGAAGTTTCTCGAAGCCGCGCCCGACGACTCCTACGTGCTCGTGCGGCGCGGCAAGGCATTGGCGGAGCAGGGGAAGTCCGACGCCGCAATGGACGACCTCAATAACGCCGTGCGGTATCACCCCGACTACGGCTACGCGCTGGTCGGCCGGGGCGAATATCTGCTGCAACAAGGTGACCATGCCGGGGCCATCGCCGATTTCGATCGAGCGCTCGCGCTCAATGCCGAAGATGCCTCCGCGTACTTAGGGCGAGGTAGTGTGCGGTTGGCGAAAGGGGAGCATGCTCTCGCACTCGCCGACCTTGCCAAAGCGATCGAAATCGACCCGAACGATGCACTCAAGTACCTTTTGCGCGGACGGGTGAGAAAAATCCGCGGCGACTTCGAAGGCGCGCTGGCCGACTACGACAAGGCGATCGCGCTGAATCCGAAGTCGTCGAATGCCTACGTCGATCGCGGCAATGTGCTCACCGATCAAGGCAAGCTCGACGAAGCCGTCGCCGCGTACGACCGCGCCATTGAGCTCAACCCGCAAGACGTGCTGGCCTGGAACAATCGCGGCAGCACGCGTCGCGTGCAGAAAAAGTTCGACGAGGCTCTGGCCGACCTGAATCGCGCCATCGAGCTCGACGCCAAGCTCTTCGACGCCTACAAGAATCGAGCCCGCGTCTATGAAGATCGCGGCGATTTTGCCGCCGCCGAGGCCGAATATACCAAGCTCGTGCAGCAACGCCCCGACGACACGGCCCTGTTTCTGCGCCGCGCCGCCGTGCGTCAGGCGCAACGGAAGTACACCGAGGCGATTGCCGATTTCAGCCGCGCCGCGCACTTCGCCCCGCGTGATGCGCAAATTCTTGTATTGCGCGGCGCCGTGCGGTTAGAGCAAGAAGATTGGGACGCGGCCATCGCGGATTTCACCGCCGCCGCCGAGCTCGACAAACGACTCGCCGGCGCCTACTTCCACCGCGCTTTTGCGTATGAAGGGAAAGAGGAATGGGAGAAGGCCCTTAAAGATTACGACCGCGCCCACGAGCTCGATCGTCAGAATCCCGAGCCGCTGGTGAATCGGGCCATCGTAAAGGAGTCGCTCGATCGACTCATCGAGGCCGAGGCCGATTTCACGGCGGCGTTGAAGCTCGACGACAAGTTCGTGCTGGCGTATTTCAACCGCGGCAACACGCGCCAGCTGCAGAAGCGCTATAAGGAAGCCGTCGCCGACTACGATCAGGCGATCAAACTCGATCCCAAGTTTGCTTGGGCCTACGCAGGTCGGGGGCTCATTCACTTGCTCGAAAAGCGCCAAGCGCAGGCCGACGCCGATTTCGCCCGCGCGCTGGAGATCGATCCGTCGATCAAGGACGACCTCGACGCCCGCGTCAATGAATTGACGGCCGCCGCGAAGTAGTCGCTTCCGGCACGCGGTAGGCTCCTGATTGGGGGAGCTGACGTTCGAAGTTACACTTTCGCGCCGATGGGCGCGGCCTTCGACGGGGGCATCATTTCCCCTTCGTCCGGTTCGCGGAAGCGGTTGTACACCGACACGAATTCTTCCTCGACTTGGATAAACGCCTCGACGACGTCCGGATCAAAGTGCTTCCCGGCATCGCCGACAATGATCGATCGGGCAATGCTGTGAGCATACGGCTCTTTGTAGCAGCGTCGGCTCGTCAGCGCGTCGTACACGTCGGCCAAGGCCACGATGCGGCCGCAGAGCGGAATGGCGTCTTCCTTCAAACCGCGCGGGTAGCCCGTGCCGTCCCAGCGCTCGTGGTGCGTCGCCGCGATCTCGCGGGCCACTTGCAAGAAGCGCGCTTCCGGAAAGCGCTCCAAGGCGGCATCGAGCGTCTCGGCGCCGGCCTGTGCGTGGGTCTTCATGATCGCGAATTCGGCGTCGCTGAAACGCCCCGGCTTGCGAAGTACGCAGTCCGGAATCGCCACTTTGCCGATGTCGTGCAACGGGCTCGTTTGGTAGATCAGCCGCACGTACTCGGGGTCGATCTGGTCGCGAAACTTCGGCAGCCGGCCCATGTGTTGTGCCAGGATGCGCGAGTAAAGCTGTACGCGCTCCAAGTGGTGGCCGGTTTCCGGATCGCGCGATTCAGCGAGTTTCGCCAAAGCGAAGATCGCCATGTCGCGCGTTTCCAAACTCAGAATGCGTTCTCCCGCCCGGACACGGACGACGAGTTCGTTCGGGTTGAACGGCTTGGCGATGAAGTCGTCGGCGCCGGCCGTCATGCCTTCGACGATTTCGGCGGGGCCCGCGTTGCCGGTGAGCAGGATCATGTAGACGTAGCCGTCGATGTCGCTGCCGCGCACGGCCCGGCAAAGTTCGACGCCGCTCATGACCGGCATGTCCCAGTCGGAGATGACGAGTCGGAACTGCCCGTCGCGCAGCGCATCGAGCGCTTCGGCGCCGTTGGCGAACGTGGCGACGCTGTAGCCGGCCGAGGTCAGCGTATGTTCGATCAGGTCGCGCGAGATTTCGTCGTCGTCGACCACCATGATCCGCAACATTCGTTTCGACATGTTCAAACTCGCTTACGCTTTTTGGAACTCTTGGATCAACGAATCGACGTGGTTCAGACAGTTTTCGATTTCGCTGCGCAACTCATCGACGGCCGCTTCGGCATACATGGCAGTGCCGGTCGCGGCCTCGGCTTCGATGACGGCGACTTGTTGGCCGAGCTTTTGGGCGCCGAGGTTCTTCGCGCAACCCTTGAGCTGATGGGCTCGGCTACGTACGGTTTCGTGATCGCCCGCGGCGGCGGCCAAGCGCAGGGCGTCGAAGTCGCCGGGAAGCCTGCTGCGGAACTTTTCCAGCAGACGTGAGGCGAAGGCCTTATCCCCCTGGCAACGGTTGAGCAAATCGCCGACGTGCAACGCTTCAGCCAGTACGGCCGACTCGACGTCGGCGTCGTCGGTCGCGGCGATACTCGACGCCGTGGTCTCCTTGCCGAACGTGAATTCTTGCGGCGGTTCGGCTCTTGCGACTGTCGCGACGGCGACGGTCGCCGCTTCCGCAGCGGCTTTCGGCGGCAGCAGTCTCGCGATGATCGAAAGCAGCGCGATCCGGTCGATCGGCTTCGTGGTGTAGTCGGTCATGCCTGCGGAAATGCATAGTTCGCGATCGCCGCGCACGGCGTTGGCCGTCAGAGCCACGACGGGCAGCGGACCTTCCGCGGCGTAGCGACGCCCTGCCGCTTCCCGTTTGCGGAGTTCGCCGACGGCGGTGAAGCCGTCCATCTCCGGCATTTGGCAATCCATGAGCACCAAGCCGAACGACTCTTGATCGAGCGCTTCGAGCGCGGCCAAGCCGGTGTCGACGATGCGGCAATCGTAGCCGGCGGAGCGGAGGATTTCCTCGGTGACCATCTGATTAATTTCATTGTCTTCGGCAACGAGGATTCGTCGGCTCGTGTCGCCGTCGGTGCAACGACGCGCCGGAAGGGTCGACTTCGTAGCGGCGCCGACCAGCGACGAGGCGACGGCCGCATTGGACGCGACGTCGCGGCGTTCGGCGGCCTCGACCACGGCGTCGAACAACTGCGATTGGCGAATCGGCTTGCTCATCACATTGAAGATGCCGAGCCGTTGCAGCTCTTCCGTATCGGGCGAATCGCTCAGCGACGTCAGCAGCAAGATTCGCGTATCGGCGTACGCCTCTTCGGCGTGGAGACGCTCGGCGAGATCCAAGCCGTCGAGGTCGGGCAGGCGACGATCGAGGACCAGCAATCGATAGGGAACCCCGTCGGTCGCGGCCTGTTTGGCCTTTTCAATCGCATCCAGGCCGTCGACGGCCGTGTCGACCGTAAGTCCCCAGCGCGAGAAGTTTTCGTGCAGGAGTTCGCGATTGGCTTCGACGTCGTCAACCGCCAAGACCCGCATCTGTCGCAAAGCGTGGGGCAACAAACGCGAGTACGGAGCCGCTTCGGCGGCAATTTCCAACGGCACGGTGAATTGAAAGATCGAACCCTTCTCAGGCCGATCAAGATACTCGATGGCGCCTCCCATGGCTTCCACGAGCTGCTTGCAGATCGAAAGTCCCAGCCCGGTGCCGCCGTATTTGCGCGTCGTCGAAGCGTCGACTTGCGTGAACGGCTGGAACAGACGATCGCGACGATCGGCGGGAACGCCGATGCCCGAATCGTAGACGGCGAAGCGAACTTGGCGCTGCAAACCCTCTTCTGCTTCGCAGGAGATTTCGATCCGCACCTCACCGAGGTCGGTGAACTTCACGGCGTTGTTCGTCAGATTCACGAGTACTTGGCGAATGCGTTCCGGATCGCCAATCACCGAGTTAGGAACCTCCGGCCGAATGCGGCAGGCAAGTTCGATCCCCTTCTTCTGAGCCCGATGGCCGAACACTTCCGCCAAATCTTCCACCAGCGGGTGCAAGCGGAACTCAATCTTCTCAAGCTCGAGTTTGCCGGCTTCGATCTTCGAGAAATCGAGCAACTGATTGATGAGACCGAGCAGCGTATCCGACGACGATTGTGCCAGGTGCAGGAAGCGCTTCTGTCGAGCGTTGAGCGTGGTGGTGCCGAGCAATTCGAGCATGCCCATCACGCCGTTGAGCGGCGTACGAATCTCGTGGCTCATGTTGGCCAGGAATTCGCTCTTGGTGCGGTTCGCCGTTTCGGCCGCTTCCTTTTCCGCTTGGAGAGAATGCGCTTCACGCTTGGCCGTGATGTCGACTACCGTGCCTTCATAGCAGGTGACGTTACCCTTGGCGTCGCGAATGGCGCGGGCGTTTTCCGAGATCCAAATGATGGACCCGTCGCGGCAACGGACGGCCGATTCGAAGTCGCGGACCATACCGTCGCGCTCGACGAGCGTGCGGAAATCGTCACGGCGGCCGGGTTCGACGTAAAGCTGCACATCGAGCTTATCCAACGACCGGATCAGCTCTGCGGGACTATCGTACTTATAGATGCCGGCCAAGGCGGGATTGGCGCTCAGATAGCTTCCGTCGGGCGTGGTTTGAAACATCCCTTCGACGGCATTTTCAAAGATGCTGCGGTATTTTTCTTCCGCGGTGCGCGCCGAGGCGGCGGCTTCTTCGCGGGCGCGAATCTCGGAGCTGGCACGGCGGATCACGCGATTGTATTCCGCGGCGATCTGCCCCACTTCGGTATGCGGCTCCACCGGCACCGGCGTACGGAAGTCGCCCGCGCGTTGGTGGCGATCCATGTTCGTGAGCAGTTCAAACAGTTCGGTGCTGGCTCCATGCTCGGCGACGTTCAAACCGCGCAGCTCCGCTTCACGCGAAACACGGAATCCGAACCGCTTAAGCACGGGCACCAAGATGAACCACGTGCAGCCGAACGACCAAACGCCGCAAACGCCGATGCCCAAGAACTGAATGCCGAATTGCGTGAAGTGCGAAACTCCATGCGGAAACATCGCGGAATCGCCGAAGATGCCTACGGCCAGCGTGCCCCAAACGCCGCACATCCCGTGAACGGGAATCGCTCCGACGACATCGTCGATCCGACGTTTTACTAGCCAATAAGTTCCCAAGACGCTGATGATGCCGGCCGCGGCTCCGACCGCAACCGCGGCGACGGGAGCCATGACGTTGCAGCCGGCCGTGACGGCGACGAGGCCGCCGATCACGCCGTTGACGACATGCCCGACGTCGGCGCGCCGCTCACGTCGCCACGAGTAGCCGAGCGCGGCAAGCCCGCCTGCGGCGGCCGCGAGATTCGTATTGAGCAAGACCAGCGGCACGACGTCGGTCAGGGCCATAGCGCTGCCGCCGTTGAAGCCGAACCAACAGAACCAGAGGATCAGCGCGCCGACGGTCGACATCGGCAGGTTGTGCGGCGCCATCGGGGGCGTGCCCGGCGTAAAACGGCCGATACGCGGCCCAAGCTTCAGGCAGAGCGCCAAGGAAATCCACCCGCCGACGCTATGCACGACGGTCGAACCCGCGAAGTCGAGGAAGCCGAGTTTTGCGAGCCAGCCGGTCGGTACGCCGTCGAACGCTCCGCCCCATGCCCAATGCCCGAACACCGGATAGATCAAACCCGAAACGAAGACGGCCGTGACGAGATAGGCGCTGAAGCGAATCCGTTCGGCGACGGCGCCGGAGATAATCGTCGTGGCCGTCGAACAGAACATCAGTTGAAAGAGGAAGCCGGCCATCAGCGTCGGCGAAAGATCGATGCCCGGCGCAAAGAGCGACGTGCCGAACCAGCCCCCGTACGACGTGCCGAACATCAGGGCGAAACCGAATGCCCAATACAACAGCGACGAGATAAGAAAGTCGACCAGGTTCTTGATGGCGACGTTGATACCGTTCTTAGCGCGCGAGAAGCCGGTTTCCAAGAGACAAAAGCCGGCCTGCATGAGCATGACCAAAGTGGCGCAGCCCAAGACCCAACCGAGATTCACGAGTGAAACGGCCGACATCGTCATGGATTCTCGATTCCATTGCGATCCGACGAGCCTGCTTCAGGCCTGCGGAGCGCAAATGTGCAACGGCACGCGGCATCATCGATGTCGCGCGGGTAAAACGAGGTCGCCTCGTGATCGCCCGGATCACGCCTCGGAGAACTCTAGGTTGCAATCCAAACCGCTCGTGCGGCGGCCCGTCGCAGGTGGTGGAAATCGGCAAGCGCTGCGAAGCGATAGTATCGGTCGTGCCGGTGCTACGATCGATTTCTTACGTCCGCCGGGCGGCAACTGGGGAAAAACGTCGGGAATCCACAACTTAGTTAGTGGAAACGCCCGAAAAACCGCCTGCGACAAACGGCACTCGCCGGCCAAAGTGAGCGTGCTGAGGAGCCCGGGCCGACGGAAGAAGCGCTCTCATCAAAGAAAAGAGCAGGGTGGCTAACGGGATTCGAACCCGTGACCTCTTGAACCACAATCAAGCGTTCTAACCAGCTGAACTATAGCCACCGTGAAGAGCCTTCTAACTTAAGCAAGTTTTCCGCCTCCGGCAAGGGTCAGCGACACCGGTTTCGGCCCGCCGGTTCGCCGCAACTTTCCACGAGCAGACCGTTTTCACGCTTGCCGTCGCCCCGCGATACGACCGCGCCGGCCCGTATAATCGTTTTCGCAACCCGCTCCCCCGGAGTGACATATAGTTCACTACCGTTTTCCGATTAGTAGTCGCCGATCTGCACCGGGGAGACTTCGCGTGGCCGCCGAACGCTTGATGGGATGGGACAATATGCTTGACGATACAATTCTGGTCACCGGCGGCGCCGGCTTCATCGGCGGCTCGTTCGTCCGCCAATCGCTGGCCGACTCGCCGGGCCGCATCGTCAATCTCGACGCGCTCACGTACGCCGGCAATCTCGATTCGCTCGCTTCCGTGCGCGACAATCCGCGCCACGAGTTCGTGCACGGCGACATCTGCGATGCCGCGCTCGTTGCCGAACTCCTCCGCGAACACAAGCCGCGGGCCATCGTCCACTTCGCCGCCGAGTCGCACGTCGATCGCTCCATCGACGGTCCCGGCGCGTTCATTCAAACCAACGTCGTCGGCACGTTCACGTTGCTCGATGCCGCGTTGAAGCACTGGCGCGAGCTGCCTGCCGCCGAGCGCGAACGCTTCCGCTTCGTGCATGTTTCTACCGACGAAGTTTACGGCTCGCTCGGCCCCACCGGCGCTTTCACCGAAACCACGCGTTACTCCCCGAACTCGCCGTACGCCGCCAGCAAGGCTTCGTCCGACCACTTCGTGCGGGCCTACGAACACACGTTTCATCTGCCGACCGTCATCACCAACTGCTCGAACAACTACGGCCCGTTCCAATTTCCCGAGAAGCTGATTCCGCTCGTGATCTTGAACGCGCTGGAAGGCAAACCGCTGCCGGTCTACGGCGACGGCATGCAGGTCCGCGATTGGCTCTTCGTCGACGATCACTGCCGCGCGCTCCGCGCCGTGCTCGAACGCGGCGTGCCGGGCGAGACCTACAACATCGGCGGCAATTGCGAACGAGCCAACATTGAGATCGTCCGCACCATCTGCGCCACCATCGATCGCCTCCGCCCGGGCCTCGCCCACGGCCCGTGCGAAAAGCTGATCACCTTCGTGAAAGACCGCCCCGGCCACGATCGTCGCTATGCCATCGACGCGTCCAAAATCAAGCGCGAGCTCGGTTGGGAACCGCAGCAAAACCTGGCGACCGGCCTCGAAGCCACGGTGCGCTGGTACCTCGACAACCTTGGTTGGGTCGAGCGCATCACCAGCGGCGTGTATGCCCGCCAGCGTCTCGGTCTCGCTTCCCACTAACGCCGAGCCCTCGCCATGAATTACTTCCAGAAGGGCATCATCCTCGCGGGCGGCTCCGGCACGCGTTTGCATCCGGTGACGATCGCCGTCAGCAAGCAGTTGCTGCCGGTGTACGACAAGCCGATGATCTACTATCCGCTGTCGACGTTGATGCTCGCCGGCATTCGCGAAGCGCTGATCATCACTACTCCGCAAGACGCGCCGAGCTTCGAACGCTTGCTCGGCGACGGCTCGCGGCTCGGTATGAACATCCGCTACGCGCAGCAGCCGAAGCCCGAGGGACTCGCGCAAGCCTTCCACATCGGCCGCGAGTTCGTCGGCCGCGATCATGTGGCCCTGGTGCTCGGCGACAACCTGTTCTACGGCCAAGGTCTGCAACAAATGCTGGCCCGCGCCGCTTCGAAGGAGCACGGCGCCACGGTCTTCGCCTACGCCGTGAAGAATCCGCAAGCCTACGGCATCGTCGAGTTCGACGCCGCCGGGAAGGCCGTCTCGCTCGAAGAAAAACCGGCCGTCGCGAAGTCGAAGTTCGCCGTCACCGGGCTCTACTTCTACGACAACCAAGTGATCGACATCGCCGCGAATCTGAAGCCGTCGGCTCGCGGCGAGCTTGAGATCACCGACGTCAACAAGGCCTACCTCGCGCAAGGTTCGCTCGACGTGCAAACCTTCAGCCGAGGCTTTGCCTGGCTCGATACGGGCACGCATGAGTCGCTGCTGCAGGCCTCGAACTTCATCGAGACCATCGAAGCCCGCCAAGGCTTCAAGGTCGCTTGCCTGGAAGAGATCGCCTTCCACAAAGGCTTCATCGACGCCGCTCAACTGGAGCGCCTCGGCCGGGGCATGAAAAACCCGTACGGCCAGTATCTGCTCGAGATTCTCGAATCGGCCCAACGCGGCGAAGCCGCAGGCAGCTAGAGGGGCCGGCCGTTTGCCGAGCGCATCGTGCGCCGAACGCACATCCTGATGCGCCGACGGCACATTTTGCTGCGCGGAACGCGCATTTTGCTGTAGGGAACGCGCTGCGTGGCGTTCCGCAATGTGCGCACCAATGCGCACGTCCCTCTCAGCCCCTCCGGCCGGACCTCGCCGTTCGCGGAAAATGTAAACGGTCATCGCGACCATAATCGACGTAAGTCTTCGAAGCGCCACCCACGCCGTGCGCACTAGTTCGCAACCGTTGTGTGCCCCCTTGTTGGTAAGCGCTCCGACGCGCACAACGGGGGCCCAGTTGTGCGCATTTCGACGATTTAGTGCGCAGGACTTACTTCGATTCTCAAATGCTTGAAAGGCGCACAATGGAACTCCCCTCGCCCCTTGCGGGAGAGGGTGCCCCGCAGGGGCGGGTGAGGGGGCGACGGCGTCCTTCATCGAACGACAATTCCCGGCACGGCTCGGCATGGCTGCATCTCATGACAAGGAGCGTGTAGTAAATCACGCCGCATTATCCCGAACCCGCCGGCCCATTTTCCAGAGCAGATTTGGCCAGGCGCATTTTTGGCCGGCGGCCATTTTCTCAGAGTGCGCGCCAAGACGCAGAGACGCCAAGCGGACGGAGAGAAGAAAGGGAGATGAGGGGGATGAGAGAGGAGATTGGGGGGATGAATTCTGAGGCGAGCCGGGAGCGTCAGCGACCGGAGTCGAAAGCAGTAGGCACGCTCCGCGTGCCGTCGGTCGCCGCGACTCGTCGCCGTCGACTATCGCCATCGACGCTGGGTGGCACGGACAACTCGTTGTCCGTGCGCCGCAGGCGCTAGATGGGTCGCCCCGATTGGATACGACGTCACACCGCCGCTTGTCGCGATGCGACCCCGACAACAAGTTGTCGGGGCCACCCGTCGTCTTGTGCGACAACAATCGGTTTTGACCAGGACCGGTTTGGGCCTCTCTTCAACCCAATTTGCCAAGCAAACTGGGCCACCCTGAGCATCCTGCGGCGGGAGAACGGTTAATACGGAAACCGATCGTCAACTTTCGCGGCCGAGAGTTCCACTAAGAACTGCGCCAAGCGCTCGACCACGACGTCCGTCGTCTGCCGTCCCTTTTCCGCCGTCGCCGGGTGCGGGTTGCCGACTCCCGTGTTGGTCGTGAGCAAATGCCAAGGGCGGGTGATCGATACCCAGCCGCGGTTCACCGCTTCGAACCGTGTCGATGCCGTCGCACCGTCGTCGGCCGTGAGTTTGCCGTCGGCTTCATGCTCGACCAAGTGCGGGCGGTAGGCGAGCATCATCGCCGTTTCCATTTCCCCGGCATGATCCCCCGCGTCGACGAAAATCTCCGGATACCGATCGGCGGCGACCTGATACCAGTTGCACAAGAACAACTGCGCCGGCGTTTTATCGAACAACTCCCGCAGCACCGGCTTCAAGTCGTTGCCGCCGTGGCCGTTGAGCAAGACGACCTTGCGTACGCCGCTCTTCACCAGCGAGCCCAACAGATCACGAATCACTAGCGCGAGCGTCGACGGATTGACGTTCATCGCCAACGGAAACTCTTGCTGATTCGTCTCCGTGCCGTACGGCATCGTCGGCAGCAGCACGACCTTGGCTCCACGCGCGTGGGCCGCCGCACACACGCGTTCGCCGATCTCGTCACACTGGTACGTATCGGTCGCGTACGGCAGATGCAAATTGTGCGGCTCCGTCGCCCCGAGCGGCAACACGGCCACTTCGTAAGGGTTCCCCTTCGCGTAGGCATAGTTCGTCTCGGCCAAGACCCAAGGACGCGCGGTGTAGGCGAAGGGAAGGGCAGGGGAGGTCGACGGGATATCAGCCATCGCACGCGTGTCCAAGGGATTGCAAATTGTTAATTGAAAATCGCAAATTGCAAGTTGTCAGATGAACCGGGACTGGGCACTCGGTCATTTTGCAATTTGCAATTCTCGATTTGTAATTTGCAATCATACAGGCACCGGCAAATGTCGCCGTGTACCTGTCACGGCGCCGCGCCGGCAGGCGGTTGCACTAGTCCCGCGATGTACGCCTGGTACTCCGCATCCAGTTCGGCAAAGCTCCGGCCTGTCACTTGAGCGAGCGTCGTCGCCGTGTCTTTGTTGCCGTAGATCGCTTGCAGGTAGTCGACCACGGCTTCGCGATAGCGGCCGCCGTCGGCTTCAATGAGAAACGAGGCCATGCCCGCCGCTTGGCTGTAGAGCGTCGCAATTCGCGGGTTGTTCTGCATCTGGCTGAGCGACATCGCGGCGAATTCGGTGGTCGGCACGAAGAACTTGTCTTGCAGCAAGCGGAAGCGGGCCGCCTTCATGCGCGGGTTGTCGACGCCGCCGAGTTCCGCATAGTCGCTCTGCAGCGCAAGCGATTCGAAGTGGCAGGCGACTCCTTCGACCATCCAAAAGTTGCCGCGCGTGCCGACCCGAAGAGCCGTCGGTTTGGCGAGCGAGAAAAGTTGGTGCGTCACTTCGTGGAAGACGAACGGATCGTTACTCCGCTCGGCGTCGGCGAAGAAGTAGGCTCGATCGTCGTCGGCCATGAAGATGCCGGAGGTGAGCCCGACCTTCGGCTCGCGCTTTACGAGGGCCGCGACGTACTCGTCTTTATTGCGGAGGTAGACGACGTTGTAACGTTTGCGGTTGTACTCGCGCGGCGTACCGCCGGCGAAGAGACGCGTCCATTCCGCTTCGGCCGTATGGTAACGGGCAAACAGTTGACGCCAGACCTGATGCATCTTTTCCAAACGCTCGGCCAGTCGGGCGCCTTCTTCCAAGCTGTGGTTCGTGACGACGCGGAAATTCTCCGTGTCGATCGTCCAGCCGCGGTCGATCGTCGCATGAATGCGGGCATCTTCGGCGGCGGTGACCCATTTGCCGCCGAGGTAGCGCTCGCCGGCTTCGTAACGGGCCACGTGATCCTGCGGGAGCCAGCCGAACGACGGATGCCACACTTGCCCGGCGCGCCGTTTCGCAATGGCAAAGGCCGACATTTGCCGACCGTCGTGGAGTTGCCACCCGAGCACGCGCCCGGCGTCGGCATGGGCCGGATCTTCGCGCAGCGTTTCGTAAGTCCAAGCCACGGCTTGCGAGAACTGCTTCCCCTCGGCCGCGCGCCGCGCCAAGGCAAAGAGTTCCGCGGCGCGAGCTTGCCGGAGCTTGGCGAACCGATCTTGAAACGTGGCGGCATCTTCGGAAGAGGTCGCGTTGCCGACAAGCGCCGATTCGGGTTCACCGGCCAAGTAGAATCGGGCCCGATCGGAGTCGGCCGGCAACCAAGCGCGGGCACGTTCCGCCTGCAACTTCTGATCGTGCTCCGCGGCCCAAGCGGCCAGTTCTTCCAACGCGGCACGATACCGCGTCGTCGATCGTTCGTACTCTGCGCCCAGCGGAGAAGTGGACTCGGACGCGAAGACGTCGACCGCCCCCGTTGCGAACATGGCCGCTGCGCCGCAGATCGCCGCGAGGCGGAATACGCTGCGCCGAAACGCTCCGGAGCTCTGGGCCGGTCGACTTCGCCAGAACAGTGCGTGCGGTGAAGTCACTTCGGGCCTTGGGGTGCCGGGCAGGGGGGCGTCAGGTGCGCGAAAGCGCAGTCGGAGGAGCTCTATTGAGGATCACGCTTCATTGTAATCGTCGTCGCTGCGGCAGTCCGAAACGCAAACCCGTCTTTTGGGGTTTTCCGGGCTCTGCGCGGCCGGTTAATCGATTTCCTCGTCATTTCCGGAGGGGGGCTAAACCGTCGTAAATGCCAAACGTGCACTCATTTTAAGCATTCTACTGAACCGCGAAAAACCACCCAGTTTGCTTGAATTGCGTGCTAGCTTTGATTATCTTCGTGAGCGATATAGCCTACGCAAACCCCGCAGTTCCCACAGGAGCGCAATATCATGGCGTTGAATTGGAAGAAGTTGGTCCTGGCCGCATTGGTCGGTCTCAGTAGCTCGGTCGTCGATCTTTCGAAGGCCGAAGCAATCGGCTGGCACGGTGGTTCGGGCGGTAGCTCGGGCGGCAGCAGCGGCTACAGCTATGGCGGCTCCAGCGGTGGTTCGAGCGGCGGCAGCAGCGGTTACAGCTACGGCGGCAGCAGCGGCTATTCCTATGGCGGCAGCTCCGGTGGTTCGAGCGGCGGATCCAGCGGCGGCTACGGCCACGTCGGCTTCTTCTCGCGTCTTCATTCGCACATTCACCGCCATCACGGTTGGGGCGGCAGCTCCGGCGGTTCGAGCGGCGGCAGCAGCGGCTACTCGTACGGCGGTAGCTCCGGCTACAGCTACGGCGGCAGCTCGGGTGGTTCGAGCGGCGGCTCCTCGGGCGGCAGCTCGGGCGGTTACATGGTTCCGGGCACGGTGGTTCCTGGCGCTCCGATGGCTCCTCCGGCCGCTCCGGTTGCTCCGGGCAAGGCTGCGATGATTCTCGATTCGAACGACACGGCCGTGTTGAACGTCGCCGTGCCGGCCGATGCCAAGGTGTTCGTCAACGGCTATGAAACGACCAGCACCGGCGAAGCCCGTCGCTACGTTTCGAACGGCCTCGTCGAAGGCAAGAGCTACACCTACGAACTCAAGGCCGAAGTGGTCCGCAACGGCCAACCGGTCACCGAGACGAAGGTCATCAAGCTGCAAGCCGGTCAAGTGAGCGAGCTGCAATTCTCGTTCGACGACGTCGCTCAACCTTCGGACAAGATCGTCAGCGAACCGACGAAGACGAAGCTGACGTTGCACGTTCCGGCCGACGCTAAGGTGTTCATCGCCGGCAAGGAAACGAAGGCTGCCGGCGAAGTTCGCGAATTCGCCACCACCAAGCTCGCCGAAGGCCAAGCTTGGGACAACTACACCGTGCGTGTCGAAGTGACGCGTGACGGCAAGACGGTTTCGGCCGAAGAGAAGCTGAGCCTCGTCGGCGGCGAAGCCCGCGCGATGGAGTTCAACCTCGACTCGCCGAAGCTCGTGGCCCTGAAGTAAGCTCGTCGTCGCTCCCGCTTGCGGGAACCAAGCGGCTGCGACAATCGTTAAAACACGAACCCTCGGTAAGGTTTCACGACCTTACCGAGGGTTTTTTCGTGCGCTTGCGCGACCTGCGCTCCGACGTGCAGGCCCGTCACGGAAAACTCGCCGCACGTCGTCCGGCGCGCCGATACTTCGAGTATTCGTTTCCGCGGTATTGATTACCGCTCCCTCGGTGCGAGTCGCCTGATGTCCGTCGCCGCCGACAAGTTTGCCGCGAAGCCTGCCGCACCGCCGATTGGGTGGAGCTTGGGGGCGCGCGTCGTCGTTAGCGCGGCACTGCTCTATCATCTCGTCGCGGTGTTGATTCACCCGCTCGGGACGATGCCGCAGTTTGACACCCCGGGCGCGCCGCCGATTCTGCCCGAGACGGTCCGACCCGCGTTTCAGCCGTACATCACGGCTCTATCGCTGGATCACACCTATAAGTTCTTCGCGCCCAATCCCGGCCCGAGCCATTTGCTGCGGTACGACTTGTACTACGCCGACGGCCGTAAAGAGATCGGCGACCTGCGGAACCAGTTTCCCGACAAGACGCAGCACTGGCCGCGACTGCTTTACCACCGCTACTTTATGCTCGCCGAGAGTTTGCCGCGGCCGCGCGAAACTCCGCCGGCGAGCGCACCGGGCGTCGCCACGCTTGGCGAAATAGTCCCGGCCGAAAACGTGCCCCGCGCGCCGCCGGCCGAAGGTCCGCCGCCGGCGGAAATCTATTACCGCGGCATCGCCGAGCGCCTGGCGCGGAAGCACGGCGCGTCGCGAGTCGACGTCTTCTATCGGACGCACCTCTTCTTGGATCCGCCCGATCTCGCAGCAGGCCGGAAGTCGGACGACCCCGACACCTATCGCGAACAACTGCTCGTCAGTTACACGCCGGGGGAGCAGAAGTGAACCTCGCCGTCGCCTATCTCCGCGAACTTAGCCGTGCCGCCGGCGACGGCTGGAACCGTTTCTGGTTCACGCCGTCGGACGTCGCCACGCTCGCGCTGGTTCGCATCGGCGCCGGGGCGATGTTGTTCTACACGCATTTCGTGTGGGGGCTCGGCTTCCGCGATTTTCTGAGCCCCGAAGGCCTGCTCCCGCGCACTACGTTCGATGCGTATTACGGCGCCAACGCCGGCTACGCGTTTACGCACTTGTGGATGTTCCGATCGCCGGCGGCTTTGTGGACCGCGCACCTTGCGGCGCTGGCGGTCTTCGCGATGTTTGCGGCGGGGCTGTTCACGCGCGTCACGTCGATCCTCACCTGCCTACTCACGCTCAGCTACATCCATCGACTGCCGCTCGTGCTCTTCGGCACCGACCAATTGAACGCCATGCTCGCGCTGTACCTGGCGCTTGCGCCGTGCGGCCAAGCGTATTCGCTCGATCGTTGGCGAGCCGCGCGGAAGAGAGAGCGGTACGGGGCAGGGGGGCCCTTGCCGGACGCGCCCCCTTCGACGACCGCGAACATCGCCGCGCGGTTGATTCAGTTGCACATGTGCGCGATCTATTTCTTCGCCGGCATCGGTAAGCTGCAAGGCGACTCCTGGTGGGCCGGCTACGCGCTCTGGGGCGCGGCGGCGAATATGGAATATCGCACGGTCGACCTCACTTGGCTGGCGCACGTGCCGGTGCTCATGGCGCTGCTGACGCAACTCACCGCCTATTGGGAGCTGTTCTTCTGCGTGCTGATCTGGCCCCGGCTGTTGCGGCCGCTGATGTTGTTCGTGGCTCTGGCGCTGCACCTGAGCATCGGCATCTGCATGGGCCTGATGACGTTCGGGCTCATCATGCCGATCGCCGTCTACGCGTTCGTGCCGCCGGAGTGGACGCGGCGATTAGTCGAACGCCGCCCGGAAGTCGCAACGACAAGCGGTGCAGGGGAGGGGAGCATAAAATCTGAATCGACGAAGCAATCCGGCTTAGCCCCGTCGGCCACGACGGGCCGGCGCGCCGCCCCACGTTCCGGCCGACGATAACGCGCGTCGTCGCCAAAGCCGCCGATCGCGGGTACGATAATCTCTCGTACACTTCCACGTCGTAGAGAGATTCCCGTCATGCAACTGGCCGCCGTCGTTCGCAACCTGAAAGCCGCCGGCACGGCGCAGACCCGCAAGACTTACGCGCGGCACGGCATCCCGGAGCCGATGTTCGGCGTGAGCTTCGCGCATCTGAAGAAGCTCGCGAAGCAGATCGGCGTCGACCAGCCGCTCGCCGAGAAACTTTGGGCGACCGGCAACTTCGACTGCCGAAGCCTCGCGATTTTCATCGCTGATCCCGACACGATAAAACTCGCGACGCTCAACGCCTGGGGCAGGGGAGTAGACAATCGCGGGCTGTGCGGCATGCTCGGCAGTTTCGTCGCCGACACGAAGCACGCCTGGAAGTTGGCGAGCAAATGGTGTGCGGCGAAGAACGATCTCCTCAGCGCCACCGGCTGGAGCGCCATCGCCGTGCTGGCCATGAGCCACGACCATGACCACCACGACCACGGCCCCGACGAACCTTGTGGACATGACCACGGCACGGACCAAGAAGACAACGAAGCGCTCGACGAACTCTTCGCCACCTGCGTCGCCGCGATCGAGGCCAACATTCAAAACGCCCCCAACCACACGCGCTACGCCATGAACGGCGCTCTCATTGCCATCGGCGGCCGGGACGTGAAGTTCAAGCAACTCGCACTCATCGCAGCCAAGCGCATCGGCCCGGTCGAAATCGACCACGGCGACACCGACTGCAAAACACCCGACGCCGAGACCTACATTGCGAAGATGTGGGCTCGTCAGGAAGGCAAGAAGCCCGCGGCGAAGCGCAAGCGTAAAGTTTGCTAAAGCCGTTTATGCGGCATCCCCGTGTCGCAACCATGGGTGCCGCCCTCATTGAAGGGGCAGGGGAGGGGAGGATATATTAGATAGTTCGGTTTTGCAGCGATTTCGTCGCCTGAGCGTTTGCCTTGCGAACCCTGCCGGATCGTCGCCGCTCTCTATTCAATTACTGCCCCCTGTCCCCTCACCCCTGACCCCTTCTCTTCGGAGCTTGCCGTGTTTGAGACGATTGCCATCGTGGGCGCCACCGGCGCCGTCGGAACTTTGATTCGCCAAATGTTGGAAGAGCGGAACTTTCCCGCTAAGCGAGTGAAGTTTCTGGCCACGAAGCGCAGCGCCGGCAAGAAGCTTTCGTTCCGCGGCGAAGAACACACGGTCGAAGAACTCACGCCCGATTCCTTTGCCGGGGTCGATCTCGCCATCGGCAGCACGCCCGATGAAACGGCTCGCGACTTCTGTCCTTGGGCCGTGAAGGCCGGCTGCATCGTCGTCGATGAAAGCGGCTACTGGCGCATGGACCCGAAGGTGCCGCTGGTGATTCCGGAAGTGAACCCGGACGCGGTGCGCAACCATCAAGGAATCATCGCCAGCCCCAATTGCTCGACCACGCAAATGGTCGTGGCGTTGAAGCCGCTGCACGATGCGGCCCGCGTCAAGCGCGTGGTGGTGAGCAGCTACCAAGCCACGAGCGGAGCAGGGGTGGCCGGCCAGCGCGACTTGGAAAACGGTTCGCGCACCAAGCTCGCCGGCGGTGATCACGCTTACGAAACGTTCGCCCATCCGATCGCCTTCAATCTCATTCCGCAGATCGGCGGCCCGAAGCATGCCGGTTACACCTCGGAAGAAATGAAGATGGTGTACGAAACGCGCAAGATCATGGGCGACGAATCGATTCAGGTCTGCCCGACCTGCGTGCGCGTGCCCGTTTCGAATTGCCACAGCGAAAGCATCCTGGTCGAAACCGAACGAAAGCTCACCGTCGCCGAAGCGACGAAGCTGTTCCAAGACTTCCCGGGCATCATCGTCATCGACGATCTGGAGAAGAAGCAATACCCGATGCCGATGACGGTCGACGGCCGCGACGAAGTGTTCATCGGCCGCATCCGCGAAGATATCTCGAGCCCCAACGGTATCGCCTTCTGGTGCGTGAGCGACAACCTCCGCAAGGGGGCGGCGACGAACGCGGTGCAAATCGCGGAGCTATTGGCCAAGACGGCCGCCGCCGTCTAGTTCAGGGTGATTCGGTTCAAGGTTTAGGGTTGAGAAAGATTCGCTGCAGATTCTCCAACCCTGAACCATGAACCCCGAACCCCGAACCGACCTGCGAACCATCAAGCTCACGCTCGCTTACGACGGCACCGCGTACGCCGGTTGGCAGCGGCAGCCGGGTAAGCCGACGTTGCAAGATGCGATCGAGCAGGCGATTAAGCGCATCACCGGCGAGAGCATCATCATCGCCGGCAGCGGCCGCACCGATTCCGGCGTGCACGCCTTAGGACAGGTCGCCAGCTTCCACACGTCGGCCCGGCTGACGCCGCTCGCCTTTCAACGAGCGCTCAACGCCGAACTTCCCGGCGATATCGCCGTGCTCAAGGCCGAGGAAGCGCCTTCCGGTTGGCATGCCCGCAAGCAAGCGAAGCGGAAGCGCTATCGCTACGTCATTCACAACAGCCGAACGCACGACGTCCTCGAACGGCATCGCTCCTGGCATTACTGCTTCGGCAAGCTCGACGCCGAGGCCATGCACCGCGCCGCGCAACATTGGGTCGGCACCCACGACTTTCGCGCCTTCGAAACCCAATGGCCGCAGCGCAGCTCCAGCGTACGCACGATTTTCGATGCGCAGTGCTTCCGCCTTCCGGCGCCGCTGGAGAAGCGCATTTACTTCGAGTTCGAAGCCGACGGCTTTCTCTACAATATGGTCCGCACGATGGTCGGCACGCTGGTGGAAATCGGCCGCGCACGGAAGCCGGAAGCTTGGGCCGCGGAGATTATCAAGGTCGGCGATCGCCGTCAGGCCGGCATGAAGGTCCCCGCGCAAGGTTTGTTTCTTGTGAGCGTCGGCTACGACGACATCGCGCCGCAGCCGAACGATTGAACAGCGCGCTCATCAAACGCTAACAAGTCACGCGCATTTATGCGATCTCCGTTTTGACTTGGATTTGGCGTGCCGAAATCACGTTGCTAAAGTTAAACGATTCGGCGGTGTAAATTTCGGCGGCGTCACGCGTTTTTGAAGCGACAGATCGTGGTAACTCTCACCAACCAGTTCGTTCGCTCCTATCGTCTGCTGTATCAGATTCGCTCCGGTCGCTTCAGCCAGGTTTGGGCCGCCATCGACGACGGCACCGGCGAACGATTCGCCCTGAAGCTTCTACTCGACGACTTCAGGAAAGCCCCCGAACACATTCAGGGCCTGCAACACGAATTCGAAGTCGGCAGCAAACTCAACCATTCTCGTGTGCTCGGGGCGACGGACTTCGGCCAATCGAAGCTGGGACCGTACCTCAAGATGCCGCTCTGCGAAGGGCTCAATCTGCGTGATGTTATTCGCAAGAGCCGTCGAGCTCTGGAGCCGTGGCTTCCGTCGATCGTCGAGCAGGCGTGCGAGGGCGTGGCGTATCTCAACTCGCGGGGCTGGATCCATCTCGACCTCAAGCCCGACAACTTCATGCTCACGCCGGAAGGAGGCGTGAAGCTCATCGACTTCGGCTTGGCCAGAAAAGTGCCCAACGCCTGGGAGCGCTATTTCTGGAAGCGCCGCAACACGCAGATTCAAGGAACGCGCAGCTATTTGGCTCCGGAACAGATCCGGCTGGAACCGATCGACCTACGCACCGACGTCTACGGTCTCGGTTGTGCGCTATTTCATATGGCAACCGGCGTGCAACCGTACACCGCGTCGTCGACGAACGATCTCCTGACGAAGCATCTCATCTACCCGATCCCCGACGCGCGGGTCAACAACCCGATGCTGACCGTCGAGTTTGCCGCATTGATTCGGAGGATGCTCGCGAAGACGCCCGCAAAGCGTCCTCCTTCGGTCGCCGAAGTCTTGCGCGAGGTGAACGCCATTCAAGTGATGAAGCCGACTCCGGTCGCCACGACGTAAGCGGGCTCGCACGACGCGGCAAATCATTGGCTCGTACTCGCTGCCAACTCGATCGCACGGCAAATAGCCCTCTTTTTCCCGCATCTTAAGGGTTGCCGCATCGCCGAAGCGGGTTAACACACCGCCGATCGGCGGTTAAAATGATCGGCTTGTCCAGGGCGGCACCCTTGCGCTCGCCGCAGTTTTTGATTCTTCGTACGAGGCTTCCGTATCTATGGCCGCGAATCGACTCGCTTTCGAACGCCCGATCCACGAACTCGAAGAGCGCATTGCCAAGCTGGAAGCTTCGCCGCAGAAGAGTTCCGACGAGGTCGAAGAAGTTCGCCGCCTCCGTCGGGAAACGGTCGATCTCAAAAAGCAGGTGTTCGGTGCGCTGGAGCCTTGGCAAACGGTCGAAGTGTCGCGCCATCCCGATCGACCGATGACGAGCGACTACCTCAACATTCTCTTCGACGACTTCGTCGAGTTGCACGGCGACAAGTCGTTCGGCGACGACCGCGCCATCCTCACCGGCTTCGCCAAACTCGGCGAGCAAAAGGTGATGGTGATCGGGCACCAAAAAGGTAAGACGCTCAAGGAACGCCAAGCCTGCCACTTCGGCTGCGCGCATCCCGAAGGCTACCGTAAGGCCATGCTCCGGATGAAGCTCGCGGCAAAATACAACTTGCCCGTGGTTTGCTTCATCGATACGCCGGGCGCCTATCCCGGCATCGGCGCCGAAGAGCGCGGCCAATCGTTGGTGATCGCGTACTCGATGTTCGAAATGTCGCGATTGCCGACGCCGATCGTTTGCGTGGTGATCGGCGAAGGCGGCTCCGGCGGCGCGCTCGGCATCGGCGTGGGCGACCGCGTCGCGATGCTGGAGCATTCCTACTACTCGGTGATCAGTCCCGAAGGTTGCGCAGGCATTCTCTGGAAGAGCCACACGCATAAAGAAAAGGCCGCCAAAGCGCTGAAGCTCACCTCACGCGACCTGCTCCGACTCGGCGTGATCGACGACATTATCGAAGAACCGCTCGGCGGCGCCCATCGCGACCACAATCAAACCGCGGCCCGCTTGAAGATGTATCTTCAAAAGTCGTTCCGCGAACTGAAGGCCCTGCCCGTCGATCAGCTGCTCGCCGGCCGCTACGAGAAGTTCCGCAAGATGGGCGTGTTCACAGAAGGCGCACCGGGCTAAGAGACTGTCGGCCTAAAGAGATCCGCAGCGTCTCGTCGCCTGACGCTTGTTTGCTTCACCGCCCCGCTCCACCGGCGCCGTCGCGATATATTGCACGACGTCCATCACGTCTTCCGCCGAAGATGCCGCCGCCAAACGCTCACTGGCCGTCGATGCCGGCGGCGAGCAACCCCGAGCTTGACGATTGATCGTGATCGTCAGGCTGGGGACGATGGGCGCGATCCGGCAAACTCGACCGGCCGGATCGGACGCCGGCTCAAGGCGGGCAGGGGGGCGGAAGCGAAACTCGGCACACCGATCGGCAGCTCGCTCGGAGCGCTGATCGACCGGTCAATCGGTGCTTGGCCCCCCTACTGAAAACTCCATTTTCAATGGGTCTGTCGGCGCTCGTTTTGGCGCTCCGCCGAAGCCGGCCGGGCGCTCGCATTGCGAGTCGCGGCGCGGTCGCTTTCAGACGGTTTCCGGTCCACGGAGCCGGTCGCAAATCCGCTCTCAAATCGGTTCGGAGTTCGACCTCGAATGGGCACCGCAAACGAAGTCGCCGAAGTCTCACACGGACGCCTGCGAACAGACGGCCAAGGCCGGAAAGCAGGCTCCCCAAAGCCATAAACAACCCGCCCCGACAACGTCCGATAATGTTTCTTATGTTCGGTTCCCAACCCCCGTATTCTCGGCATTTTCGCAAAAACGGGGTTTTGGCGACGTCTCTCCCGCCCTTCGAAATTGCATCGCTGTAGCGAGCATTCGCGGTGGCGTAATCGGTGGCAGTTTCAGGCTCGGTCGCACGGATGCGGCCGGGCTTTTTTTGTTCTCGTAGGCAGGGGTTCCAGCCATGAATTTCGGAATGATTTTGACGGTGTCCGGCGTGGTCACAAAGAAGGAAGAAAAGGTCTTCGAGGGGAAGACCAAACGAACGTTGAAAGTCTCAACGCTCGGCGGCTCGGTTTCGGTTCAGGTTCCGACCTCGGACGAGTTCAAAGCCGTCCCGGAAGACGGCCAGCCCGTCGTGCTGACTTTGCAGGTCACGGACCTCGAAGCGGCCGACTACGGCAAGAAGGAAATCGGCGGTCTCAAGTTCATGCGTGCGGAAGCGCCTCGGCTGGCGGCTGGTGACCCCAGCCAACGCCGGGCGGCGTAAGCCCCGTGCCGCCCCCGGTCGCAGGTTCCGCCGCCTGCGGCCGGGGTGTTTTCCAAGGCGGACACACGAGGGCGACGGCAATGAATATCGAGGTTGTAGGACCGACGGCGGCCGTGGTGGTCGACGTGGCTGGGATGAGCGGCATGACGACGGATCAGGTCGGCGACTTCTTCGTCGGCTGGTTTGTGTCGGCGTTTCTCGCGATGGGTAGGGGTCGGATGCAAGCACAGAACAAGGCGGACCAAGAAAGCATGAGCCGGTTCTCGGTTGGCTACAGGGCGCCGACGCCACTGGCAGTCGAGGTTCGTGAAGACGTGGCAGGCACTGCGGCCGTCGTGGCCGAGTCGATGGAGTCACCAGTATCGCGGTTCGTCGCCTTTGCCATGGATTGCGCAGCCGTGCGTTGCCTGTTGTATGGAGTGCCGGCCGTGGCTCGGGAGTTCGAAGAGAACGCGTTGTACTTGGAAGGCCAGGGCGTTCTGAGCGTCGACTGGTCCGGATTGCGTGCCGACCGCGAGACAAACGGCGGCTGAGTGAATTCCTTGTGTGCTCCCCTGCCCGTCTCATGCGTTCGGGACGGGCAGGGTCGGGCTTTGTGAAGTTTGTTTTCCCCGGCAAACGGAGTTGACCCAGATGACGAACGAACCTTTGAACAACGAACAACGCGAAGCGCGTACGCGGAAGCTCATCGCGAACCTAGCCCGTGACACGGACTGGGTCGGGCGTGAGGTTCAGCGACGCCTGGCTGACAAGCGGGCAGGGCGGTTGCCGAAAGTGCGGCAGCAGATGCTGTGCTTGGGATCGGATTTGGTTCAGGCGTCGGCGGAGCCGACGCTTGCGGGGGGCGAATGTAGTAACACGCCCCCCGCAATTAGCCAAGGAGAGCCCGTAGCGAAAGCGTTAGGGCCGAACGGCGAATTCGCGGGCGGCGAAGACACCGCTGAAATTTCCCTTTGGGTCGAGTGGGGGCGGTTCGACATCCTCCGCTCCGCGTTAGAAGCCGGCAAGCAACAAGCCAAGGTTGAGGCCATGGGTCAGGACACGGAGCGCGGGGATTGCGTAGTCGTGTTTGATGACGAGTTCGTGATTATGCCGACCGGCACGGCCAGCGACGGCAAGGGGCCGCGTTACGCGTGGCGTCTGCTTCGCGACGGCATCAAGTACCACATCGCCGACCGCGAGGAACCGTCGTCGTCGTTCCCATCTGTGAAGGTCGTAATTGGGTCGCTGCCGTTGATGCTTCGCGCATTTGGAGAGTTGTGGCAATGCGTACAGCGCGACATTGAAAATCTCGGCGGCAAGATCGTGCGAAACACGCTCTCGCGCGTAGACGTGTGCGTCGATCTTCCTGACGTTCCGGTGACGGATTTCTGCGCCAAGAAAGCGGCCGAGCAATTCATCTGCCGCGCGTCGAAGGGTGAAGACTTCGAAGTGAGGTCGTTCAACATGGCGCGGCGGCAAACAGGTTTCACGATTGGCGCACCGGGCGCAGCATTGTTCCTCCGCGTATATGACAAACTTCACGAAGTGTCGCAAAAACACGATGAAGCGAAGCTCGAAGCGTTGCGTCTCTATCGCTGGGGCGGAGCGTTGCCGGACAGTGCGACGCGCGTGGAATGGCAATGTCGTCGCGAGAAGCTCGTTGCGATGGAAATTGATACGGTCGAAGACTGGCTTGAGAAACGTGCTGGCGTCGTACGATATTTTGCGACGCAGTGGATCAGGTTCACCGAGCACGACGTCGACCGCGCTAACGCGCATCACACGCGTGCTGAAACGTGGTCGGTGTGGGAGCGTGTGGTGCGCTCTGCCGATTTTTTTCTTCAAGCGTGCCCGCTGAAGGCAGCGAAGTGCGTTAAGCGCGTCGTATTCGATTTCCAGGCCTTGGCGCGGCAGACGTTGGGAACGGTGTCGTCGTCGATCGTGTACGCACAAGGCGTGATTCTTGAGAAGCGCGCGTTCTTCAAGCAGGCGTGTCGCGAGCTGCGTCGCACGCTCGATGCGAAAGACTGGACCGCGTTCGTGAAACGGCAGTGTCGGAAACGGTCGTTGTTCGAAGCGTCGAACCCGGCGAGCAGAATGGGCGAAGCGCCAGCGCACGAATCGCCGGTCTTGTCCCGCTTTGAAACATTCATGAGAGGCGGCGCGGCATGTGGAATCTCATGATCGAGTTCACGAACGGCGGCGGAATTCTTCTGCGGTCGGATCGCGAGACGATTCTGGCGTGGGTCGAAGAGGTGCAGCAAACGAGCACTTGGGCGGCGCTGCGCGTGTTTGATCAGAACGGAGCGCTTCAATGTTCGAAAGGGGTGCTGCTCGTATGAACTCCCCTGCTCTGTCGTTCGGTATCGGTTGGTTGCTCGGTTGGTGCTTCGGCGCTTTTGGCGAGCGTGCGCTCGTCGCGTTCGGGGCCTGGCTCTTGCGGTGGTGAGTTATGACGGAACCAGACTCACCGTTTCAATACTTTTTTCACGCGGGTTGGAAGGGGTTCGCGTTCATGCTTTGCATCTGGTTCATTCTCCAGATCGTGAACACGAACCATTGGGATTGGTTTTTGCCTGAGTCTGATCGCGACGGGTAAGGATGCTTGTCGCGTTGTTCCGTGTGTCCGTTTTTGTAAGGGGGTTGGTCTGATGTTTTCTCACATCGTTTGCGGTGTCGTGTCGTTCTGCCGCTCGCTCTGTGTCCCGGCTCGAGCCGTGATTCAGGCGGCGGCCGCAATGCTGATGCTGGCCGTGGGCTTCGTCGCGGAGTATGGCGCTCGCGCTTGTGCGTTCGCCGTGGTCACGTTGCTGGCCGCGTCGTCGTCGTTCGCTCAGTCGGGTCCGACGTTGCCGGACCTCGGCATTGATCCGGCCGATTACATCCCGCTGGCCTCGGCGGCCGTCGCTGCCATCGCTCTCGTAGCCATCGGCTACAAGATCGGCTGGAAGGTTCTCTTCCGGGGCCTCGGCTGGATCGGCCGCGCCTTGTCGCCTCGGTAGTCTTGGCTGGGCGCGCGTAGTGGGTGCTACGCGTTTGGTTTCGGGGAGGGGCTCGTCGCGGGGCCCCTCCCCTGCCCTTACTTCTCCGCGTCGTTCCTCACGGATGGGGTTCTAATGTCGTGGCAAAATCTATTCTCAACAGCGCGAGACGCGCTCCTTCTTACGTTCTTCATCTTTCACGTCGGATTCACGGCCTACGCGCTGTGTGTGTTTCGGCAGGGCTGGTCATTAGCTCCGCACGTCGAGCCGTACGTACCGCCCGAGACGTCGCCTGCCGAGCTGGCGGAGTCGGTCGAACCGTCGGAGCCTTCTTCGCCCCCCTCGTTGTTCGACGATTTGCATTTCTACTCGTCTGCGGTGCGGCGCTAGGTGCCGTATGAGTGAAGAGCAAGCCGCCGAACTGCTCGCGAAAGTCGCGGCGCTGCAAGCCTCGGCCGATCAACACTTGTTCGTGTTGCAGTCCGTATTGTGCGGCGTCGCGTTTATCTGGGGCGTGCAATTCCTTTGGATGTGCTTGACGGCCGTGCGTGCGAAAAGTTGGTGGGGCTAGTCCTTTTCAGGATCTCAAAAATGTTCCGCTTCTCAGACTTTTGGAAGATCTCGGTATTGGCGGTTTACCTCAACCTGATGCCGCCGATTGCCTGCTTCGCAGAGGGGCCCATCGGCGCGACGGTGGGAAGCGGGAACGACCGCGCGTACTGGATCGCAAACGAGTTCGGTTGGGGGAAGGTGTACGAGCGCGGCTCGCGTACGGCGCTTCCGACCGGGCAGGTCTACATGGGGTTCCAAGAGTCGGGCTATACTCCGGTCGCAGAGTCTATCTCGTGGATCACGGGGAATTTCGTAACGACGGGCGTTCCCTTCACCGGCTTGAGCCCTCTGGCGCTATCGTACGCGTCAACGGGTAACGTTCTCGACAACACGTCGCTCGGTACGATCTCGGGCCAGCCGTTCGCGCGATGGCTCGTCGCGAACAATGCTATCTGGGATGCGGACGGAGACGGCGACATTGATGCCGCCGACCTCAACCGCATCATGACCGATATGGACGGCGACGGTCTCAACAACGGCACGAGCGGAGAGAAAGATACCGATGGCGACGGCGAGTTAGACGTTGTCGAAGCGCGCATGGTAGCCGCGACGGGCATCCCGCATAAGTACAACGTGAATTCGTTCCCTGATCGGGACGGAGACGAGCTGCCCGATATGAACGACAACGACGGCGACGGCTGGCCGAATTGGTTGGAGTCGTGGCCGAAGTCAAACGGTATGGGGACCATCAGCGACCCGCTTGATGCGGAGTCTCACCCTCCGGGAAGTTCGGCCGACATCGAGTCGTGGTATCCGATTCTCGTATCTAAGAACCCGGATTATCCGGGCACGGCGTTTCAAGGTCCGAATCCGTTTGGCGATGACGACAACGACGGGGCGTTTAATTGGTTGGAGCTGATCACGCCGACGCCGTCGGATGACGACACGTGGTTTCCCGATGGGAACGGCGACGGCATTTGGGATTGGTACGTCGAGCCGGGCGGCGGTGGTGGTGGCTCGGGCGTCATCATCGGCGAGCCGGAAGATGAGCCGGACCCACCGGACCCGCCAGACCCCCCTGCCCCGCCTCCGTTCGTTCCTCCGCCAACGCCGCCGACAGTATTTACGCCGGGCTCGCAGACCGGCGGCACGATCACGGCGCCGTCGACGACGAACAACCCAAACCAAATGTACGTGGACAACAGCAACAGCACGCAGAACTCGAACATCGGTGCCGGAAGCGGAGCGTACGTCGATTCCAGCGGCAACCCGATCAACGTGTACTTACCACCAGGGACCGGCAGCTCGGGGACAACGCAGGGCGAAGGGGATTACGTCGTAATCGACGTGCCGAAGGGCGTGTCGACCAACTACCAAGGCGCGGGCGGCGGCACTTGGAAACAGCGCTCGTCACCGGATCGCGGCGAAGCATTGGAAGGCGCGGCAGAGTCCATTTCGGAAGGGCTCGAGGGTCTGCGGCCAGGTTTCGGCGGTTCGACTGGCAACGCATATGGCACCGTCGCGCATGAAATGAGTTTCACGCTCACGTTGCCGGGCCTCGGCGAGCGCACGTTCGTTATTCCTACGCTGCCAGATCCCTCGACGTGGTATGGCGCCACGCTCGAAATGATCCGGAACCTTTTAATACTTGTTGCGAAAGTGGTGTCGTCATGGGTCTGCTTCGGCGCTATCTGGCGTGCTTTGCGTCAATCGTTCTAGTCGTCGTGCTGACGACTACGGCGGACGCACAGGTTAAGAGAATCTATCGCAACAGCGATCCGGCGGGCTCCGAACCGGAGCGCACGACGCATGACCCCGGATGGTGGCAACGTACGTTCGTCGGCGTCGATGCCAACGGCGACGGCGTTATGACGGGCGGCGAGCGCGGCATTCTGCTGCTCGCCTGGGATGCCATTACGTCGATTTTCGACGGCGTTACCGAATGGGTCTTCTCGGCGCTGTGGTCCGTGATTCCCGAAGCGCTGTTAGTCGATATGGCACCGCTGGCGCAGTATTTCCGAATCGTCAACTTGTGGTTGCCGTTCGACTACATGATTTCGCTGGTCATGATTTATTACACGTTTCTCGCGGGCCTCACGATGACGAAATTGCTGCTCGTCGCGTGGCACGTGATTAGAGGTTAGCGATGGGCTCGCGGTCAGTAATTACGCTTACAACCGGCCGCTCTGGTAGCGGAAAATCGTTCGTACGCTGCGCGGTGCAGTTGGTCGACGAGCTGCTCCCGGAAACGGAAAGCATCGTCTGGACCAATTTCCCGATTGGTCCCGTGCCGGACGATCACGACTATCCGCCCAAGTACGAGGGGGAGCTGTTCGTCGAGCGGATCGCCGAAGCGGTCGCGGAAAAAACAGGCGGGACCGTCACCGAGTACTTAGAGCGCCTCAACATCATTCCGAAGGCGGAGTGCGAGCGGTGGCGAACCGGTGAGTCGGGGCCGTGGGAGTTCTTCAAAGAAAAGGACATCGGCAACTGCCACATCGCTATCGACGAAGTACACGTCTTTTGCGGTTCCGACTCGAAGCCCGCCACGAAGCACGCTTGGAAAAATTGGCTCGGCGAAATTCGACACCGGGGCGCGTCGGTCGAGCTGATCAGTCAGCACCGCGACAAGATCGCGAAGGAACTGATTAAGGAAGCGGGCGTCCAACTCTCGCTGGTCAAGATCGACGATTTGCGCGATCCGATCTGCGGTATCCAAATGGGCGATTGGTACGAGCTGCGGGCGAAGTTCCTCACCGGCAACTACACGTCGACCGTCGTGGAGATCGAACGCATGGACCAAGACGGGAAGCCCGTCGAGGTCAACCGTCGGCAGTTTAAGCTCATCGGCGATTACTTCCGGTTCTACGATTCGTTCTCCGCTCCGGAGTCGGGGACGGGGGCAGGTGCGAAGCGGCCGAAGAAAGAATTTGAGCGTCGTGGCCGTTTCAATTTGCTGCTGTGGTTCTTCGTCAAGAATTCTCCCCATCTGAGCTGGCGCATAGGTCTACTCTCGGCGCTGCTGTGGCTCGCGCTAGGCGGTGGCGCGGGATGGGGCGCGCAGAAGTTTGATGAGGCCGTGAACTGGGTGGCGGATCGTCAGAAGCGCATGGCGGCGGAGCGGAAGGGAGAAACGTACACTCCGCCGGCCGCACCAGGCGTAGCACCAGGCGTGAGGGTGCCCGAAGGAAAAATGCTCGTGACCGTCGAGCAACAAAAGATCTTAGACGACGTCGCGAGACGCGAGCAGGTGTTGTCGGCGCGAATGGCGGAGCATGAAGAAAAACAGGCGAAGCTCTCGGAGCTTTTGTTGGTTAGTCAAACGGAAGTGGTCATGCGGTCCGGCGACGCGTACGCGCTGGGAGACCAAATCGAAACGGGCAAACATAAAGGGGCGCGCGTCGTCGCGATCGATTATCGTCGGCGCGTGGTGAGGTTGAGCGATGGCGAAGTTCTGCGCATGGGCGGTGGTGTGGGCGTGCTTACTGACGGGGTGCCAGACGTGCAAGGAAGTGAAACGGCGGCTAACGTGGGCGGAACCAAACCCGCGCGTTACCCTGCCGGAAATCTACGGCCGACTCTCGGCGGAGCTGAGCAGGCCGGAACGCCGGTCCAGCGATGAGCCCCGACTAACGATCGCCGTTGAGGGAATGCCGATTACGATGTTCGCTCGTTGGGTCGCCGACCGTGCGGCCGTGTCCGTCGTTATAGATGACAGGCTCGAAGGGCGAACGGTAACGCTCGACGTTGCAGACGTCGCGGTGTCGGACGTCCTCGGCATGGTCGCACGGCGCGCCAATTCGCAGGTGACTCGCTCCGGAAAGCTCTATTTCCTCGGCGAGCTGCGGCCGGAAGATCGTGGTGTGATGGTCCGCAAGTGCACGCGCCTTTCGCAGGAGGAATGGAACAACGCTATCTCGGTGCTTCTGTCCGAGCATGGCCGGTGCCAGCCGTTTACCGATGGTCTCGTTGTCGTCGGGGACCGTGTCGAGGTATTGCAAAGAATCTCTGAGCTGATCGACCAAGTCGAAGCGGCCGAAGCGGCGGCGTGGGTCGTGCAGCTCTACATCGTGTCGCTCACGGCCGACGACGTCATGAGCCTCGGCCTCGACGTGCTGCCCGCGCTCGAGGTAGCCGCAACGGTGGCCTCGGCCAGCAATGGCGCCCTGCCCTCTCTCACGCCGACCACACAGCTTAAAGGCGGGCTCGACGTCGTCCTACAAGCCGCTCGAGAACGCAGTTCCGTCAGCATCGTAGGCGAGCCGCTCTTTCTCCTCGTCGATGGCGAAACTTCTCACTTGGGCTCGGGCCAGCGCGTGCCAATTCCACTCCGCACTGTCAGCAATCAAGGTACCGTCAACACGACGGCGTACCAATTCGTAGATACTGGCTTTCAGCTCGACGTCGGCATTCGCGAAGTCGGCTTCGATCGTACAAAGCTCACCGTCAATGCGGCGATCTCATCGGTAGTCGGGTACGTCGACCAAGCGCCCATTCTGGCGAAAGACGATTTCAAGTCCGCTTCGGTCATCAGCTCAGGCGGCGTTTATCTGCTCGGCGCCCTGGACCGAACCGGCAACGAAAAGAACGTGGCCAAGTGGCTCGGCATCGGTGGCCGCGACAAGCAAACAAAGCAGCTCGTGCAAGTGTGGGCGAGGTCGTACCGGATCGCAGGCCCCTGCCCTGCTCACGATGGGCCAGAGCCGGGGCCGACGGGCGGAGCGACTTTAGCGCAGCCCTCGGCACCGGCGCAGGCCGAGATTGTTCCCTTGCCCCCAGTTGACGGAACACAGGAAGTTGGGCCGGTGTTGTTGCAGTAGCCGGCCGCTCTCGTAGCGATACCTTCCCCAAGGTGTCAGCGCAGAGTGCGAGGCGGCGTAGGAGAATGCCGCGATGATGAGCGCAGCGAACAGTGGACGATTCGAGTCAATTGTCTTCGTCGGGTGGATGCCAATTGAGTTGCGAGCCCGTTTTAAGATCCTTGTTTGCTTCGAAAACAACTCGCCTGAGACAACTGCGAGCTCCCAACAAATGACTAAGCAGCCAGGAAGACCGACTAGCCGGATCGTCGCCGTCTGTCTCATGAAGCAATCTGTAGAGCGCGTCTGCTGCGTCTTCGGAAATCAGGAAACCGCCCGAAGCGGCGGCCTTTCGAATCGCAATTCCAGCGTCGAGATTCTTAAGCCGCAGGTCATTCAACGTGCGCGCGGTTTCTTCGGTCGAAGCCAATTCGATAAGTCGCGATTCTCGTTCAGCATCGTAAATCACTTCGGCCAAGACACCGATAACGGCTTCATAAGCGTCGGCTTTACGCTCCCAGACTTTTTCGCGCGTAAAACGAGTCAATCGCGAGTTAAAAATTGTAACGCCCGCAGCGATCAGTGCGGCGATCAGGGCGATCCAGGCAGTAAAAGTTGTCGTCATAGCACGTCAGTCAACGTCGATAATATCGTCGCGGTTGGGCAGCGTTGGAAACTCGTGGTACGGCAATGGGCGGAAGTCGTTGCGGTGACGGTTCGAATGTCGTTTGAGAACGACGCCGATGACGATGCCCACTGTGATGATCCCGAGCGCCGCCCAGAGATCAGAGTGCGTCGAGCGGAAAGGATTTGTTTGGCGTGGCTCGAGAGCGGTTTCCTTTGCCGTAAGTGGCCGTGGATTCGCGCGAGGTTGCGGATAGACCGGGACCTTCGGCGTGGGCAGTATCCACTGCGTCGTAGTGGCGCTCGGTGATGGCGGCGGTAAGTAGATGACGTGCGGTTCGTCGGGTGGCGGCACGGCCTGCATTTTGTTTGCCCCTCTGCAGAGTGTGAGCTAAATGTTACCAGCCAGCCATTCGCCAGCCAACATTTGGCCCACCTCTCCCCTTCCCTTCTGCATTAGGAGTTAATGCGATGGCTGAGCGTATGCCCGGAGTGTTCGATAATCAAAAACTCGTCGCGTGGTACGTCGAACAGGTGCTAACGCACCCGGAAGGCGTCGTACCGGTGCACATCGCGGCGCGAATGTGTTCATGCTCGCGTGAAGGATTTGTACTAGCCTGCAAAAGCCGAAAGATGCGGCTGATGACGTTCGAAGATCGGCCGCGAGTGCAGCTCGTGCCACTTCTCGATGTCTTCCAATGGCAAGCAGCCCGTGCTGGCTCGCGATTCCGCGTGCGCGATTGGGGCGAGTGGATTCGCAATCAGGTTCGCCACGACTGCCACAACCTCGAACGCATCGGCGGCGTCGTTGTGTGCACCAGGTGCGGCCGGGCTGATTCAACGGGTGAGCGTCCAGGCACGCGAGCAAGTTGACCGCAACGCGTCGGATGTGGTCATAAGCTTATACGGCCAAAAGACTTCAGTCCGTCGCACAAAATAGCTGTTTTATAGCTAAAAAACATTGACTCATTAGCCGATAAGCGTATAATCCAGCAAAGGAGGTGAAATGTGACCAAGCGAACAATGACGCTCAATTTGAGCGACGCAGAGATGGAGGCCCTTGATGCCCTCTGCGAACAGAAAGGCCTGAGCAAGACAGCGCTAATCCGCCAAGCAATCCGCCTTTATCAGACAGTGGAAGTGCGAGTGCGGCGAGGCGACAAAGTGGTTTTTGAGAACGAAGTAACTAAAGAGAAAGCGGAGTTGGTAGTCATATGATTTACAGGTGTGATCATGTCGGAATCTAGGGTTTTCCTAGTTCGTACTTCGACAGACGAAGCCGTCGATGCCGTTCTCACGTCGGGAATTGGCGCGTCGCAAGTACTGGACACAGAAAACTCGTGGAAGGCGTGGCGTGAAGAGCGCTACGCAAGGAATCCTGAATTAAAGAAAGATGAGAGTGACTCATGGAACTGGGATGAAATTGCAAAGAGTATTGAAGGCCAACTCGGTTTTCCCGCGTTTTCGCTTACTTGCGAAGGAAAAACACAGGGGCTGATGGTTCTGAAAGACGGGGGGCTGGCGACGCTTCCGTCTCAGAAAGACAAGTCCTTGATTTATGTGGCTCTTGTAGCCGCAGCGCCTTGGAATCGAAGAAAGTTGACGCCAACGCCGCTATTTACGGGCGTAGGTAGCACGATGATCAACGTCGCCGTGCAGACTAGCTTGGATTTCGACTACGACGGACGCATCGGACTTCATTCGCTTCCGCAAAGCGAAGGGTTCTATCGAGATAAATGCGGAATGACTGACTGTGGAATAGATCCGAAAAAGCATCTTCGCTATTTCGAGATGACAGAGGAGCAGGCACGAACCTTCATAGGTTCCAATGAATGAGGGCATTCTATGGAGTTAATATAAATTATTAGGTGGACGATAATATGAAATTTTCTATTCCGAAGGAGTGGATTCTTAGGAAAGCAAAGGAGGAGAATGCTTGTGAGATTAGTGCCGGTGATTTGGGTCGAACGACTGAACGGAGCGGAGGCTCAATTTGGTATCACAACGTTGAGCATTGCGCTTTTAGCACTTTAGTGGAACTGTTGAGACGCAGCAGGAGGCTGTCAATTGCTGAATTGGCTAGCGAAGCGAGAGTAGATCCTATGGAACTTCTCAATATCGAGTGTGACGTTCGGTTTATACCTAAGCCACGAACAATTCATCAGCTTGCTACCTTTTTTGCTCTTCCCGAGAAAACACTCTATGAATTATCAAATTTGACTGAAACGGTCTCGCCGGAAATTCAGCATGCTGCAATTGCTTTTGCCGCTAACGCAAAGAAAGTAACGCAGTTAGATCCCGAGGAGAAGAATGCCTTAAATGCGTTTGTGAAATTCCTAAGCATCCAATAGACGAGCGAGTTCATGAAGAACATGCGGGTGGGAGAGCATGAGGCCAAGGACATTGACACACAGATTGCGAAGATCCTTCGAGGGCTAGGAAATCCCGAGCCTCCGTTGGATCTTGCGGCCGTGCGGCAACTCCTTGAGCTCGACAAGGGCTACTACAGCAGCAGCGTGGACGCTGGCCTACTTCGGCAAACGATTAGCCGATTGAAAGTAGCGGGTAAACAGATCCTGAAGAACCCATTGGTTCTTTGGGATGCCATTAAGAAGGCAGACCTGTCTGCCCTCTATTTGCCGTCAAAACGACTAATTCTTATCGATCAGGACAAACCACGATTAAAGCATCGATGGAGCGAAGCCCACGAAATTGGGCATAGCTTCATTGAGTGGCACGTGGAAATGAATCTAGGCGACACTGACTTCACTTTGCGTCCTGAATGCCATGAGGTAATTGAGGCCGAAGCAAATTACGCGGCGGGACGTCTTCTCTTTATGCAAGATCGGTTCATCCGTGAATCGAATGACAGTGCTCGAAGTATTGAAAGCATCAAGACACTTGCGGGGCGGTACGGAAACACCGTCACGTCTACGTTGTGGCGATTCGTAGAAGCGGCGGATATGCCTTTGGTTGCGATGGTGACACAACACCCGAGGCGACTTAACGACGACTTCGACCCCCTCAATCCATGCAAGTACTGCGTTGAATCAGAAAGATTTCGCTCAGAATTTGGAGGAACCACGGAGACGGAACTGTTTGGTGTTTTGCAGTCGTACTGCGGTCACCAAAAAGGTGGAAAACTTGGTGAAACGGAAGCAATTCTTTGCGACCGAAACCGCGTGCGTCACGTATTTCATTTTGAGAGCTTTGGAAATACGTACGATGTGTTGACGCTCGCAAAACGAGTAAGAGAAGTCACTGCCAAGCGCTTTATATTGGCGCAATAGCTCGCGACAAGAACGCGCTCAACTACCATCTGCGTCAGCGCACGGTCGGATAGTACTTGAAGACCGTGCCCGTGTCCCCGCCGTCTTCGAAGCCGGTGACGTTAATGATCGCCTCAGCGAGCCGATCTTTCGGATTGCGCCCTTTCATTAGAGCGCGGCGCTGCATTCCGCCGGCGATTAGGTCGGCACATTCGAGAAGAACTGTGCGTCCCTTTGTGACTGACTCTACAGGCAGAACATTTAGCTCACCGGGGAAGTCGAGCGCGACGATCTCGGCAAGTTGCTTTGTCATCATCTGCAAGTGAAGAGAATCAAAACCCGGCTCAGCTTCCTTAATGACACGAACGCTGCGGGGACTTCCAAGACATCCGCATTTGCGCAGGTGTCTCAACGAATCCACGACGAGTTGAATGAGTAATGAGAACAAGACCTCTGACGTGCGGCCGCGAGATGTCATCGAATAGCCAAGGAAGAGGATGCCCGAACGCCGCGACGTAAGTTGCTGCAGTAGCGCAACCGCCCGATCCAATTTGTCGATCCCCGTGTCGGCGAAATGTATCGTTTCAGGCCATCCCTGCCTCGCTCGCCATTGCTGAAGCGCGGCATGATGCTTTTCGAACTGCTTCCAATTGATTACACAGATTCCAGCAACTCCGGTGTAGGCTTTGTCGCCCTCATTGCCGGTTTCATCCAGGTAAAATCGGATTTCCGGAAGTGAGCCACGGTGAGCAGCAATATATTCGTGCAGTTCGGCCTGCATGGCTTCACGAGCGCGGCGTGTGTCTTCGAGTCCTCGGAAAAGTCTTAACTCGTTTTGGATCATGCGGCGTACGCGACCAAGTGTTTCAATACGGTCGAGCTCAAAAAGCACTTCTAGTTCAAGCGGGTGCCACTGTTCCAAGACGTCCGCCTGAAACAACTTCCAATATCTAATTCCCAGGGCAGTGTCGCTGTCGCGGGTTTCAGGGAATTTTTCGAGAATACGAGCAACTCTTTGTTCACGGCTTGCGAGGTAAGAATCCGCAAGGGCGGCCAACATTCTGTCTCGACGCTCTACTTGCTCCGGCGGTAATACTGGCTCAGACGCAACAGTCCACGGCTGAAGATCTGGAATTGGATCGTGAATGTCGAAAAGCAATCCATTTTCTTCAGGAGGGCGGGAAAACTCCACGGCGGGCTTCGCAGCCGGTGACGCTGTTTCGACATCGCTGGCGAGGACTTCAGGGACATAAGGCAGTGATGCGACGGATGCCGATCCTTCGTCCTCCGATAAGTCTTCGTTTCTCCGCTCGAGCATTTTCTCCCACAATCGATGCTTATCTTCGGTCGTGGCGTCAGGAGTGATTCGCTCGCAGAGGGATTCGAATTCTGACGTGTACGGGAGATGCAATACATCCGGCCCTTTGGCTTCGGCGAGTTCAAGGAGCATCTGCTCCGGATCAACTTTTCGCTTGCTCATTCAGGATGCCCATCCATTGTTTCCATGATGGACCTGGAGAAGTCGCGACTTAAGCGAATTGGTGTCTAAGCGTGCGTGATAGCTCATGCGAATGTTCTTTCGGCACACAACGAAGCGTCGGTTACTGTTCGTTTGACAAGCGAGGAGTTTCCGATGAATGGTTCGATGGCAGAGCGGTAATCGGAGCGGGACGACGCCACTCGACAATCTGAGTTTCACCATCATTAGCGAGCAACAGACAAGCGACGTCAAAGTCGCTTGTTTGAGCCAAAAATGCGGTTCCATTGTCCCGAAATTTGTCCCACAGCGAATCCCACGTTTCGTACTTTCCGATAATTGCCTTGCCGATGATGCTTCCAGTGAGACGCCCTTTGTGGGAACCTTCTCCCCAATCAGCTGTGATATTGCCGGCGTCGTCTATGGTAACTACCGCCGTTGACGCCGTACTCGTGCGCCAATCGCCAGCGATCGTTGTGCCGTCGGCGGAAGCCGCTAGGGCATCGGCCAACGACTCAAAAAAGCGAAGCTCGCCATTCGCGCGTTTCTTCATCGCAGACCATTTTTTAGCTTCGTCCTCTTGTTGTTCTTTGAGCGCCGTCATTGCGCTGCCCAGCTCGTGTGGATCTTCGCACTTGAGCCCCTTCTTGATCCACTCGGCCGCCTCATCCATAAAGCCAGCCGCCATATATTTGTGTGCGAGATTTGCCGCCGCAAGCGGCATACCTTTGTCAGCGGCGGCCTTCAACCGCCCAATTGCTTTTCCGATTAATCCCGTTTCCTGAATAGAAACGAATTGATTGTTGAGCGCACCTACGTGATCTGGCTCGGTAACCAATATGTATTCGTATTGCAGCATTCCCGATCTATTAAGTCCGGCGTTGGAGAGTTCTAGGCCAGCGAAGAATCGTCGATTTGTAGATGGGTCGAGGGATGCCGCGCGGCAGAGCAACGCCGCCTTCGTAAAGGCCGGGTACGGCCCGTCGAAAAGTTCACTGAGCTTGGCGAAAGCGGCAGCTCGTACCTTCGGATTTACAGCGCACTTGAGAGCATCGAGCACGGCGACTCTGGCCGCCGTAGGATTTCCCGACTTGTCGAACACTTCAGATCGTTTCAGACTTAGGCGAGCTTTATCATCGGGGCTAGTGGCAGCAGCCGCCACACGCGCGAGCATAGCGGCGGCGTCATGAGGAGCGCCAACGGTTTCCAACGCATACGCCAACAGGTGAGTAGCGAAGGCGCCGACGGCTGGCGAGGCAGTCGCTTTTTCAAGTTCGGTTTGTGCATCAACGTCATGCGCGTAAACGACGCGAAAGTACAAAAACTCAACCCTTAATTCGTCTTGTGATTTCGGATCGGTCGTCTCTGAACAAAGCCGCTCGAATAGCTGTTCAGCCCCGGCGAAATCACCATTCTGAAAAAACGTGGCGAGATCCGCACTACTTTGAGGCGAAGGGGGCTGGGCACCAGCGAGCAGCGCGACCTCATTGCCGGGGTCATGCGCAGGTGCGACATGCTTCGCACGCGGGCGATGAGCACGGATAAACTCACGGTTGAGTTCTTCAATTTCCGCCATCAAAGCATGTGGAAAAAGATCTGTCTCGATCTGCGCTTCACGTAGTGCCCAAAGTCCTTTACCACATATGTTCGGATTGGGGTCGAGCATCCCAATTACGACGCGTTTAAGACGGCGATCGATAACGCGGTCGGCACAGGGAACCTTAGGATGGTTGCGTGACGTACACGGCTCGAGAGTCGTGTAGATCGTTGCGCCAGCTACATGATTCTCTGCAAGCTTCTTTTCTAAGGCGGTAAACTCTGCGTGCTCGCCACCTGTCATTTCGCCGCGGTGCGCCATCGCAAGCACTTCGCCGTCTTTTACAACGACAACGCCAACTTTGGGGTGCGTACGGTCGTCTTCTCCACAACATTTGCGTGCTTGCTCAATTGCCAACTTCATGAATTTGAGATCGTCTTCGGACATAGCTTTGACAATCCTCAGCGTGGAAATAGGGGCCGTACATGGTGTGCGTTCGGCGGTGGTAAAACGAGCGTCGTCCGGGCGTATCTGAAGGACTCAAGGGCTCAAAGGCGAATGCCGATACACGTTGACAGGTTGTTAGGCTTAGGAGTAGCCTACCGACCGTGAGGCGTAAAAAAACCTCACGCCGCCTTGCCGGGCGACGTGAGGCATATGCTTCTGCTCGGGTTATCAGCCCGGGCTTTATACGAGCTACGTAACGTAATCAGCGTTCCGTCGCTCTTGCACCGACCATGGATGGTGGCCGATGATTGAAGCCGTTTTAAGGCTCAGCTTCGCATTCTGCAATTGCACGTGGCTTGCGTGCGCTCGCAATCGCCGTAAATCCGTGGCGCTCCGGGATATTACTTGGTTTTCTCCAAGTTATCCAGATGTTGTTTCTTATGTTCGGTTGGCGGCCTCGGTTTTCTCGGGATTTACGCGTTTTCGCGGTTCATGCGACGGCTGCCCTGTTGTTGTGTGATTGCCGGCTCGATGGCTGCCGTGGCGTTGTCGACCGTGGGCAGATCGCGAGAAGTTTTTCGTTGCGGCGGCGCGGCCCGTTCGACGTTCGGCGACGAAGATCACGGACCGTTTCCGGGGCCCGATTTTGGGCGCCGACGGGACGCAGAAATCTGAGCGCCAAGCAGGGGTGGTCGGCACGGGTCGCCTCGGTGTGTCGTCCGAAGTTCGACGGCCGGCGAACCGTTCCCGAAACGCCGCTCCCAACAAACACTTCCGGGCGGCCCTCGAAGGGTTCGTCGGCCTGCCGAATCGCTCAGGCTCAAATCCGGTTGCGCCCCCCTGCCTCGCTGTGCCGCGAATCCCAAGCTTGCCGCCCACGGAACAACCGGCCGGCTTTTGCGTGCCCGACCAATCGAAGTCTTCGGAACCATTTACCCGCGTTGCGTCGCTCCGAAGTTCATCGCCGAGGGTAGGGCGGTGCGCTACCGATTGCCGAAGCCGCTCGAATAGCCGCCCGGTTGCGCCGTGTTCGGCGGTGCATAGTACGGCGACTGCGGCTGGCCCGGCTGCTGATAGGGAGCTTGAGGAGGATAGCCGCTCTGATAGCCGGGCTGGTATCCCTGAGGGCCGTAGTTCTGCGGTTGACCGTAGCCGGGTTGCGGTTGGCCTTGAGGCAACCAGTTTTGCGGCAGCGATTGCGGCAAGCCGGCCGGCAAACCTTGCGGCAGCGACGGCAGAGACGGCAATTGAAGCGGATCGATCTCTTGATTCGGGTCGAGACCGCGATTGAGTTTGTCGAGGTACGGGCCGAGCAGCTTCGTCCACTCCGGCGGCATGATCGGCGTAGCTTTGTGGAGAATGTCGGAGATGTAATAGCCCGACTTCGACTTCAAGACCGCGGCGCGCGTATCGTCATTGAGCGAGACGGCAAAGAATGTAATGACGGTGCAAAGCAGGGCGCCCTTGCCGAAGCCGAGTAGGCCGCCCATCTGACGATCGAACTCGCGGAGACGAATTTGGTCGATCGCTCCGGAGATGAAGCGGAAACCCATCCAAACGACAAAGCCCGTGCCGCAATAGAGCACGAGCATTGCTAGATACTTGCTCCAGCGCGGGTCGGCATTCAAATACGGCGCCAGCTGGTCGGCAAAGCGATACGCACAGAAATAGCTGAGCACCAGCGAGGCGATCGACGCCAGCTGCCACGCAAAGCCTTTCATAAAGCCGAAGAGCGTGGCGCAGCCCAACACTCCCAGCATGACCATGTCGTACGTTTGCATGTGAGACTTTCGAGTAGCTTGCACCGCTTGCCGGACGACGTTCCGCACGGTTTGCCCCAACGTGCGGCGGCGCACCCATGAAGTATAGAGCGGCCTATGGAAAATCGCGAAGAGCAGTTCGTGCCGGCACTCGCCGGAGGGGCGACGGTTGGGTTTGCTCTTGCCGGCAGCTTGCTGTATTGTGCCCGCCGCGCCGCGGTGCAGGATGCCGGCGGCGAGCGCACGGAGTACGCGCGTGGCCGATTTCAAAACGCACATCACCACCAGCACGGCATTAGGCCTCGGCTATGCGGTCGTGGCCAATCGTCACTTCAACGTGCCGCTGCCGGCCTGCGCTTTGGCCGGCGCACTGTGCAGCGTTTCGGGAATGCTGCCCGACTTGGATAGCGATTCCGGCGTACCGCTCCGCGAGAGCTTGGCGTTTTCCGCGGCTTGCATCCCGGCGATGATGTTGCCGAGGTTTGAAAGCTTCGGTTGGCCCAACGAAGGCGTAATCCTTGCTTGCGCGATCGTGTACGTCGTCGTTCGCTTCGGGCTCGGCACGGCGCTCAAAAAATACACCGTGCATCGCGGCATGTTTCACAGCATTCCTGCAGCGCTCATTGCCGGCGAGGTCGCATTCTTAGTCTGCGCCAGCGGCGATATTTACCTGCGCGCGTACAAAGCCTGCGCCGTCTTGGTCGGCTTTTTCTCACACTTAATTCTCGACGAAATCTGGAGCGTGCGCGTGCAGGGAGGTCGCATCGGCTTGAAAAGTTCGTCCGGCACCGCGATGAAGCTGTGGGGCGACAGCATGTGGGCCAATATCTCCTGCTACGGCAAGCTCGTGCTACTGGGAGTACTGGTATTCAACGATCCGATTTGGGCCACCGTTTCGCCGGAAGCATCGCGGTTTCACGAAGTCGCATCCGGCGTCGTGCAGACGATTGAGAGTCGAGCGAATCTTCAACTTCCCCAAGGTCTCATTCCGCGCGCGGGCGCGATCGGATCAGCTCCGTCGAATAATGCGGCACCATCAAACTACGGCGGGCAACAGAACGTCGCGGGGACGAACTACAATCAGCAGTACTATCAACAGTCTCAACAGTACGCTACGCAGCGCGGCTACCCGCAGTCGCAAGGCTACGCACAGCAGCAACCCCAGCAGCCCGTCTACCAGTATCAACAACCGTGGCAATCGCAGACGCCTGCTTACAGCCAAACGGCGCCGCAGCAACCGTACTACCCGCCGCAAAGCTACGCGCCGCAAAACACCCCGGCGCAGAATTACGCTCCGCAAGGCTACCCTCAACAGCCGTACGCAACGCCGCAAACCAATGGATGGCAACAAACGCCGGCGGCCGGCGCACCATACGATCCGCGCGTCCAATACGGTCCGATGACGCGCCGCTACTAACTAGCGCTGTTGGTCCGGCAATTCAAAAGTTCTTCCGGCTGTCGACGAGCAACGTCACGGGCCCGTCGTTCACCAATTCCACGGCCATGTGAGCGCGGAACGTTCCGGTGGCGGTGCGAATCCCTTGCTTTACTACTGCAGCGACGAACGCTTCGTAGAGCACGACGGCCGTTTCCGGCGGCGCGGCATCGGTGAAGCCGGGCCGTTTCCCTTTGCGACAATCGCCCCACAGCGTGAACTGGCTCACGACGAGCATCGCGCCACCGATGTCGGCGAGCGACAAGTTCATTTTACCCGCCGCGTCTTCAAAGATGCGTAAGCCGACGATCTTCTCCGCTAGGTAGTCGACATCGGTTTGCGTATCGTCGACGCCGACGCCGAGCAAGACGAGCAACCCCTGCTCGATCGCGCCGACCAGTTCATCGCCGACCTTCACCGAAGCCCGCGTCACGCGCTGCACGACCGCTCGCATTTCACAAATCCTTCGCTGATACTCGTATCGCGGATACCGAGCGTTCCATAAAGTCGCCGGTCGCCAACATAGCCGCGCCGCGTCGACGACGGCAACTCCCCTGGCCGCTTATCAAATCGACTCGCTTACCGACGGTTTCGGCCCGCTTGTGAACTCCGGCATGGGAGAGGATACTGTTTACCTTATCGCGGCGCGTGCCTTGCGCTGCTTGGTTCAACGCCGCAAATTTTTCGTCCAGGCTCGCGCCGCATGAGCGTTTCGTCGCAGCTATTGATCTACTGTGCGCTGGTCGTGGCGGCTTCGTTGCTCGGCGGCTTCATTCCGCACTGGATTCGTCTGACGCACACGCGGATGCAAACCGCACTGAGTTTCGTCGCCGGGGCGATGCTCGGCGTCGGCCTGCTTCATCTCGTGCCGCATGCGTATCTATTGCTCGGCTCGATCGATCGGACCATGTGGGGGACCTTGGCCGGATTTCTATTGATGTTCTTTATTGAGCGGGCTTTCCACTTCCATCATCACGGTGCGCCCGATTCCGACGAGTCGGCCGATCCGGAAGGTCCCGACCACGATTGCGCTCTCGGGCATCACTCGCACGAACACGCACACCATGGTCACGAACATGCCCACGATCACGGTCATGCCCACGAGCATGGACACAACGGGGGCGGTCGTTCAACCAGTTGGGCAGCGGCATTATTAGGGCTGGCGCTCCATAGCCTGCTCGACGGCGTCGCCTTGGCCGCATCGGTCGACGCGGAAATGCGCGACGGGCATGGCGTCGCGTGGGCCGGCTTGGCGGTGTTTCTCGTCGTGGTCCTGCACAAGCCGTTCGATTCGCTCACGCTCGGCACGCTCATGGCCGTCGGCGGCCGTTCCGCCCGGCATCGACATCTGGTGAACGTCGCGTACGCACTGGCGGTACCGACGGGCGCACTATTGTTCCAACTGGGAGCGATCTCGCTCGGCATCGGCGGCAATCAATTGGTCGGCTACGCGTTGTCGGCGGCCGCCGGTACGTTTCTCTGTATCGCCACGAGCGACTTGTTGCCGGAGCTGCAGTTTCACACGCACGACCGGTTTCGACTTTCGGCCGCGCTCTTGGCCGGACTCGGCCTGGCCGGAGCGATCGTATTCTTGGAAGAGCGCGGGCACGACCATCATCTGCCGGCCCCCCCTGCTCCGCCGGCGGCAAACGTCGCGCTGCCGACGCCCGCTACGCCGCCGACCGTGCCGTAAGCACAACGTCGGCTAGTCGAGGCCGCGTTCGTCGCGAATACGTTTTACTTCGGTCATCACTTCTTGAATGACCGACTGGTTGTCGTGAATGTACGACGCCTGGTAGTAGAACCCGACGGCAATCAGCGACATACCCGCGAGCGCCGCGCCGAGATGGACGTCGGCCCAAGCGAAGTTGTCGCCGAAACGTGAGATCAAATCGCGCGAAAAACTCGAGCCCGGATCCGCCGCGCCACCCAGCGCTACGATGCCGACGACGATCAACATACTGGCCACCGAGATGGGAAAGGTCCGTCGCTTCAAGCGGCTGCTGCGGGCCACGAAGTCGTTCGACAAGCGATACGTTTCCGATACCTCTTTCGTCCAACGACTCGTACCGACGAAGTACGTGATCACGACGCTGTTGACCAAGAGCACGCAGACGCCGGCCGCGATCCCTGAGAGCCGATGCACCGTCGCAAGGCGCTGAGCATCGCCGTCGCGCGGATTGCGAATGTCTTTCGAATGCAGGTACAGTCCGAGCACCATCACGGCGCCCATGGCCACGAGCGCCAGTAGAGCCAGCGGGTAGAAAATGCGGTTCACGTCAGTCGTCTCGATTCGGTAGCAGCGGGACATCGCCATTTTAGCGACAAGTTACCTGTGCCCACTAGGGGCCGCTTGTAGGGTGGGTCGAGCGCAGCGAGGCCCACGCGGCGACTTGTAAGCTCTGCAAACTGCGTGGGCCTCGCTGCGCTCGACCCACCCTACGGTAAAGCGGTGCGCTTTTGCAGATAGAGATCGGTCACATCCGTATAGGGGCGTGAACCGGGCGCAAATTGAAATAGGCGTTCTTCGAGCGGCACGTTGATTTGTACTTCGAAAAGTTCCATCGCCAGCAGGAGTTCGTCGGCCGCGTCCGCAGATTTTTCCGGAGCGGCGGCACTCCCCTCCCCTGCCCCTTCGTCGAGCGAACGAAACTCGATGCGATACGGAAACAGGTCGTCGGCTCCGAGGAACAGAAGCACACGATTGGGAACATGCGGGCGAAGCATCATCGTAGCGCCCGACTTCGCTCCCTTCGGCTGCGATGCCGCAAAGCCGCCGAGCGCTTCGCTCTTCCACTTGCCGCTGACGACGTACACCGGCAGGTCGCCGAGTTGCGACTTGGTCGCATCGTAGAATTGAAAATCTTTGCGCAGAGAAGCCAGCAACTGACCGAGGCCGCCGATGGCGATGGCTTGATGCAGATTCGCGACGCCGAATGCTCCCGTCGGTTGCGCTGCAACTTGCCGTTCGAGCGCTGCCAACACGCGATCGATTTCCACGCGTTGAATCTCGGGCTCATGCTCGAGTTGTCGAGAGGTCCAGAGATAGCGGTCGTCGCAAACTTGCAGCAGATTAACGGTCCGTTCCCCGACTTTCATCCGGATTTCATAACGCAACAACCGCGAATGGATCGGCCCTTGCGCATACTCGCCGGAGCCGATGATGTCGCGACCGTAGATTCGTCCGCGATGCCGCACCTTGGCGACGATCGATAGATGTGCCGAAAGCGCGGCGGCAGAACGATCGACAAGCTCCGACGGCCCGACGACGGCCGCCGCGGGCGGTGGTGCCGGCAACGCAGGCTGTTGACTCGCGGCGCCGGAAACGAGCGCCAGCAGCACGCCCCAGCTTGCCGCGATCCGCTTAGGCAAACTGTAGGTGCTGTACTTCATGGTCGGGTTCTAACGGATTTACCAAAGAATCGCGTTGTAGGACGCCGAGGATACGTAGTGTAGGCCTCAAAGCGGCGAGTGAGCGCAGGGAAGCGCTCGCGCCGCATTGCCGGCCTAGACGCCCCGAAACGGGCGGCATTGTAGGAACGGGGACCATGATGGTCCACGCCAAAAGACGAACAACCGGCGTTGGTTGAAACGCCGAGCAGCGACGCAATCACCAGCGGGGCAGCGGGATCGACCGCCCGGCCCAACAGGGATGGATCCAAGGGGGAACCGATGAAGTACCGATTTGCCTTTCTGTGCGTCGTCGCCGCCGTGTGCGGTTGCCGCGTACCGTTCGTGTCGCACACGTTGCCGCCGGCGACGATGATGCAGCATCCCGGCCCCGGCGTCGACGGCCCCGGCCCGGGCGTCATGACGATCGGCGATCCCGCCGGCATGATGCCTTTGCAAAACTCACAAGTCGCCTTTATCGGTCCGGAAGGGGCGACCGTCGCGTGGAGCGTCGGCCAAGCCGGCGTGTTCGACAGCGAACCGCTCGTCGCTCCGGCCCGTAGCAACTTTCCGCAAGGCGCGCTCTATCGCTTGAAGCTTACCGACCTGCCGGGCCGCCCGGGCGTCGAGCTTTATCCGACGATCGAGATCGCACCGGCCGTGCATCGCACGGAAGCGTACCTCTCGCACAACGCCATTCCGATCCAGTTCACCGAAGAAGATCTCGACCAGGTGCTCTCGGGCAACTTCGTCACCAAGGTCATCTTTTTACCGGATCCGGAGTTCCAAGAATTGGCCGTCGCCGGCGTGCAAGAACTCGTCAGCACGCGGCTCGATCCGGGCCAAGACCCGATCGTCGAAGCCGATCGCCAAGGCGCCATCATGGCGATCATCCGCATCGGTAACAAAGACCTGGAAGTGCCGGGCCTCGAAGGTTCGAACGACGGCGGCTTTGTCGAAGGCTCCGGCCTTTACCAAGGCGTGCAACAAGCTCAGTACGGCATTCCGATTACGGCCACGCCGATCGGCTTGCCCGGACCGCCGCACATTCCGCTCGGCAGCCCGGCCGGAATGCAAAAGCATTCGATCAAGAACCACACGTTCCAGCACTATCCGCACCCGTCGAAGAAGCAAAGCATTCACGTGAAGCAAACGCCGGGCATGAGCTATCCGAAGCCTGCCAACCACGCGTACATCCACGAGAACGCTCGCGCCGGCTTGGGCGGACATGGTGGCGGCGGCGGCTTCGGTGCCGGTGCCGGGGCTGAATACTGCCCGCCGGGTCAGCAGTAAGTAAATGCTTCGCTTCGGCGAATGAAACCATCCGGCGAATCGACCTGGTTCGCCGACAGAATGTGAAACGCCGCCGCAGCACCCTTGCTGCGGCGGCGACTTCACAAGCACGGCCCGCCTTAGAGCTTCGCCGCGCCTCCGCTCTCGCCCGATCTCACTTCTCAGCCACTCTCGGCCCACCAGACGACGCCATGTCGCTACCCTTTCGCAATTCGAACCGTCGGCATGTTCGGTCGCTGCGATTGCCGCTCGCCGTGGCACTGGTCGCCACGTTGCTCAATACAACGGGCGGATCGCTTGCGTCGGCCCAACAGCGTGCGGCCCACTATCAGTTTGCCGCGTCGCAGCAACCGCCCGGCGCAGTCGGCGCCGCACGTTTGCAAGCCGGAGGGCCGGTTCAAGGTTATTTCCAACCGGTCGAAATCTCGGCTCCCAAAGGAATGCTCATCGGAATGGCCGCTCAAGGAGGCTGGACGGAACCGGTCGACGGCAGCTTCCACGCCGGTATGCTCCTCGGCGTGCCGTACCGCGTGCAGCTTCAGAATCTCCCCGAAGAGTTCAATTCGCGAGAATGCTACCCGACTGTCGAAATCATCGACCGCACCTACGCTCCTCAAGGCATGGCGCGCCGATTTCCGATTCCGGTGGTCTTCAACGAAGACGATCTCCGTTTGGCGACCAAAGGGATGCTCGTGACGCGCGTCATCTATGTGGAAGACCCGCAACAAGCAATTCCCGGCGTGCAAGCGCCCGGCGACCAACTGTGGCACGACGCCGGTTCGAACGCCAATCCTCTGGAAGTAGCCGATCGTTTGGGCCGCCCGGTCGCTATCGTGCGCATCGGAGCGCGCATGCCCGACGAACGCCAAGGTCCCGATTTGCAATTCACGTACGGCTGCCCGCCGTGGCAACGCTTGAGTGCGCCGGCCGAAGCGCAGTTTGTGCCGGCTCCGGAAGCCGCGCCGATTCAATCGGCCCGAGCGCCGCGCGCCGCCGCACAGTAACCATTCACCTCTCTCGCGGTGGTTTCCGTTATGCGTACGCCTCTCCTCTCGACGCTCGGCCGACGGCTCCTCGCGCTCGGCATGCTCACGGGCCTTCTCGCGTTGCCTGCCTGCAAGGCAATGCCGAAAGCCGTGGTCGATCTGGTCGCCGTGCGAACGCAACCCGCTGAGGTCCCCCCTGCTCCGCCGGCGGCCGAACCGCCCAAATCCGCCAATTCCGTGCAAGTCCTCGGCGTGCCGAAGGGGAAACCTGTCGTAGGTCAGCCACTGCCTGTGGTTCCGCGGGCGGGCTGCGAAATCCAAGGAGGAATTCCCGTCCCCTACCTCGCTGCGAGCGCCTGGCAGCCGCCGGGCATTAAAGGTCCCTGGCCGCAGGACGAATTCCTTCACGACGGCGGCGACGCCTACGAACCGGTCGGCGTGAGCCCCGAATGGCGCGTCCAAGGCCTGAACGTCGAAGACACGGTCGCCCACTACGACACGATCGACGGCCGAACGCTCGTCGAACCTTCGAACTGCGCCTACGTCTACGCGCCGCGTTTCAGCTCGGTTCGCAGCGTGGTCAACGCTTCGTCGAGCGAGTTCGTCGACGGCCCGACGAAGATTCGCAAACCGGAACGTGTCGTCAACTACGAAGAACGGACCCGCGTCGTCACCAGGACGGAACAGTTGCAACCGATCGGTCAGGTCGCCAACACCAAGCTCACCGTCTATCGCCGCGACCAACAGAGCGGCGTCGCCTCGACGGCCCTGCTCGCGCACAGCTTTCAACAAACGTTCGCGCCGTTTGAAGATCTGGCCGTCATCCGCATCGGCGCCATGCAAAGCGCCGACAAGGCTCGCCTCGCCGAACGGGTCGAGAGCGCGATCATCTGGAGCAAAGACGACGGCGTGAAGGTCTTCATCGAGAAGCAATCGGCCAAGGTCGTCACCGGCGACAAGCGCGCTCAAGCCATTTACGCGGTGCACGAGCCGGTCGACGGGCGCCTGCGCATCTGCAAGATCGCTTCGACTCCCGCGGCCCAACCAGGCGACTTCGTCGACTTCACCATCCGCTACGACAACGTCGGCGATTCGCCCGTCGGCAACATCGTGATTCTCGACAGCCTCACGACTCGCTTGGCCTACGAACCCGACAGCGCACAATCGAGCCGCAAGGCGCACTTCACAACGGCGCACAACGCCGCCGAATCGCTCGAGCTCCGCTGGGAAATCGACGAACCGCTCGCGCCCGGCGACGGCGGCCTCGTCCGCTTCCGCTGCAAGGTGAGATAGGCGTTGGGCGCTAGGCGCTAGCGGGACCGCCGCCGCGCCGACTATACTTCTTGGGCGTCTCCGTCGCTCCGCGCAGCACGCCCGTGTCGCGCATCGCCCTCCCCTCCCCTTCTCTCTTTCTAGCGCCTAGCGCCCAACGCCTAGCGCCTCCGCACATGCCTCATCCTTGGATCGCCGACCGCATGGCCCATTTCGACAGCTCGGGCATCCGCAAGGTGTTCGATCTGGCGGCCAAAATGAAGAGCCCGATCAATCTTTCGATCGGCCAGCCCGATTTCCCCGTGCCGCCGACCGTGAAGCAAGCGGCGATCGATGCGATCCATGCCGACAAGAACGGCTATTCGCAAACGCAAGGCATCGGCCCGCTGCGCGAAAAGCTGCTCGCCCAAACCCAGGCGACGTTCGGCCACGCCGATCGCGATCTCTTCATCACCTCCGGGACCAGCGGCGGCTTGGTCCTCGCCATGCTCGCCTTGGCGAATCCCGGCGACGAAGTGATCGTGTTCGATCCGTTCTTCGTGATGTACCCTTCCCTGGTGAAGCTCACGGGCGCAGTGCTCAAGCCGATCGACACGTATCCCGACTTTCACATCGACGTCAACAAAGTGCGCGACGCGATCACGCCGCGCACGAAGGCGATCCTCTTCAACAGCCCCGCCAACCCGACCGGCGTGAGCGCCACCGCCGCCGAAGTGCGCGACCTGGCCGAGCTCGCGGCCGAGAAGAACATCGCGCTCGTCAGCGACGAAATCTACCGCGCCTTCCAATACGACGAACCGTTCGTCTCGCCGGCGAAGTTCAACCCGCAGACCATCGTCATCGACGGCTTCAGCAAGGGCTACGGCATGACCGGCTGGCGGCTCGGCTACGCTCACGGCCCCACCGCCGTGATTCAGGAAATGGCGAAGCTGCAGCAATACACGTTCGTCTGCGCACCGCAGCCGTTTCAATGGGCCGGCGCCGCGGCGCTCGACGTCGACATGACGCCGCACATCAACGACTACCGCAAGAAGCGCGATCGCCTCGTGGCCGGCATCGGCGACCTCTACGAACTCGCCACTCCCGGCGGCGCGTTCTATGCGTTCCCCAAAGCCCCGTGGGGCACCGCCACGGAGTTCGTCGCCAAAGCGATCGAGAACGAACTCCTCATCATCCCCGGCGGCATCTTTAGTGCCCGCGACACGCACTTCCGCATTTCGTACGCAGCGCCCGACGCCGTGATCGACCGCGGCATCGAAGTGCTCCGCAGATTGGCGAAGCGGTAACGGGAGAAATGCGGACTGCTGAACGCGGAATGCGGAACAAGCCTTCTCCTCTCTGGGAGAAGGTGGCCGAAGGCCGGATGAGGGCCGCGCCGCACAACGCTGGACTCTGAGAATTCAGCCAGACGAAGACTTCCGCGAATCTCAAGCCCGCGCACACGCGAAACCAAACGCCCTTCTGCGCGGCCCTCACCTGCCCTGCGGACATCCTCTCCCAGTGGGAGAGGAGTTCATAAGCCCCCGCCCGCGGCCGAGTGTTGCGAAGGCCCGACGCCGGAATCGCATGCACTTGCCAGGCATGATATATCTATTGCCGTTGTTCCGTATTAGACCGCACTTTTGCGTTTAAGATCTCCCGCAAATCGGCGGCCGGATACCTGTCACTCCCAAAAAAAACTTGCTCGCGTCGTCGATTCCGCCCTGCCCCAATCGACAAGTTGTATCGCGGTCGATGTGACCGCAGATTCCAACACTTGACTCCATAAAGGCCAAGCAGATGCAAATCATTGTTGAAACCACCGTCTCCGCGCCCATGGATGCCGTGTGGCGAGCTTACACGACCCCCAATGATATCAAGAATTGGAATGCCGCCTCGGATGACTGGCACACCACGGCCGCGGAAGTGGACTTGCGCATAGGGGGCAAATTCTCTTCGCGTATGGAAGCAAAGGACGGAAGCTTCGGTTTCGATTTTGCCGGTACCTATACAAACATCGTCACGAATGAGTTGATTGAATACTCCTTTGGAGATCGCCACGCCAAGGTCGAATTCATCCAAAATCCTACGGACGTCACGGTTCGCGTCTTATTTGATCCCGAACCGACTCACTCCCTGGATCAGCAACGCGACGGTTGGCAGGCGATACTCAACCGATTCTCTCAATACGTCTCGACAACGCGTTGAACAAAAGTGTGTGAACAACCCGTACGGCGAGCACGCAATCAGCCGTTTTTGACACGGCAGCCTTACTCGCGCGTGCCGGGTAATGGCGATCGTTAGGCAAAATGCTTTGCAATCAGCGGTTATCAATTCCCAAAGCTAGAGAACCATGGCCAAATATCTGATCTCTTTTCCCAGCGCGGCAATGGTGGTGCCCGAGGGCGAATTGGAAGCGGTGGGCCGCGACGCGCGCGCCGCGATTGATGAGGCGAAGGCCGCCGGTGTTTACGTCTTCGCCGGCGGAATCGACGAAAGCGTACCGCCCGTGCTCGTCGCGGCTGACGGCGCGGTTGCCGGCGGCGGCTATTCTTGGGCGCCCACGCTCAACGGCGGCTTCACCGTGCTCGAACTCCCTTCGCGCGACGAGGCCGTCGCGTGGGCGGCGCGAATCGCCAAGGCCTGTCGGTGCGACCAAGAACTGCGCGTCTTCGGGTTCGACCCACAGTCCTAAGGGCGACACGGCAATGAACGCGCGGGTGGCCCAGGTTGCTGTGCAACCTGGGTTTACGGGAGGCCCTGACCGGTCATGGGCGAACGGAGCGTATCGCCACCGAACGTCATGCAGAATACTCGCGTCGGTCTGGGGGACGCAGCCGCGGAAGTGTAAAGTGTTATTGCCTCTTGCCCGCCCAGGTTGCACAGCAACCTGGGCCACCCACGTTTTTTCGCCACCCGCCACTCCAACAATAAGAGCCCGGCCGGATTGGTTACCGGCTCGGGCTCGTGACGGCGGCGTAACTTGACTTCTCGGCGGTTCGATCACGACTTGCGTCGCGCGGCCCCGAGCTTGAACGTTACGCCGACTTTGTTTGGAGGAAACGCCGCGTCGTGGCGGAGAGGGGCCGAGACCGACTCTCGGATGCCCCTCGCCGCCGACGTTGGTCGGCTTACGCCGACTTGTTTCAGGCTTACGCCGACTTGGCTTTGGCTTCGCCGACCGGGAAGAGCTTGGCATGACCCAAGACCACTTCCGGCGTGACGACGTAGCGACGGCCCGCTCCGTTTTCCGGCAGCTCGAACATGATGTCGAGCATGAGCTCTTCGATGATCGTCCGCAGACCGCGAGCACCGGTCGCCTTTTCATGCGCTTTCTTGGCGATTGCGCGAACGGCGTCTTCCGTGAACTCGAGCTCGGCACTTTCCATCTCGAACAGCTTCTGGTACTGCCGCACGATGGCGTTGCGCGGTTCGGCGAGCACCTTCATCAGCGAGTCGACGTCGAGCGGGCGGAGCGGCGCGAGCACCGGCAGACGTCCGCAGAGTTCCGGAATGATGCCGAACTCGATTAGGTCGTCGCTGGTTACTTGCGAAAGCAGTCGGCCGACTTCGTGCTCTTCCACGGCGTTGTTACGCACCGAGTCTTGGCTGAAGCCGATCGTCTTCTTGCCGAGCCGCTTGCTGATGATCTTGTCGAGGCCCGTGAAGGTGCCGCCGCAAATGAACAGGATGTTCGACGTATCCATCTGAATGTACTGCTGCTCGGGATGCTTGCGGCCTCCCTGCGGCGGGACGTTGGCGACGGTGCCCTCGAGCATCTTCAAGAGGGCTTGTTGCACCCCTTCGCCCGACACGTCGCGGGTGATCGAGACGTTGTTGCTCGTCTTGCCGATCTTGTCGATTTCGTCGATGTAGAGAATGCCGCGTTGGGCGGATTCCAGATCGAAGTCGGCCGCGTGGAGCAGCTTGAGCAACAGGTTTTCGACGTCTTCCCCGACGTAGCCGGCTTCGGTGAGCGTCGTAGCGTCGCCGATGGCGAACGGGACGTTGAGCAGCCGAGCCAAGGTGCGGGCCAGCAAGGTCTTGCCGCTGCCGGTCGGGCCGACGAGCAGGATGTTCGACTTGTCGATTTCGACGTCGCTCATCGTTCCTTCGCTGCCGACCTGCAGACGCTTGTAGTGCGTGTGCACGGCGACGGAGAGAACCTTCTTCGCCTGCTCTTGGCCGACGACGTATTCGTCGAGCTTGGTCATGATTTCGCGCGGCGGCGGAATCCGATTGAAGAGCGGTTTGCCGGTGCCGCGGCGTTTGCGCTCTTGGTCGAGGATCGACTGGCAGAGCTCGATGCATTCGCCGCAGATGTACACGTCGCCCGGACCTTCGACCAGCGGGCCGACGTCTCGGTAGCTCTTTCGGCAGAAAGAGCAGAAAGCGTTTTTCTTCGTGGTGCCGGCGCTCCGTCGACCACCCGTCAAGTCTCGTCCTGAAGGCATGCTGTTCCTTTCGTCTCCTCCGAAGTCCGCCGAACATATTGTTCGGCACACGTTTCGGAATACTCCGCAAGTTGTCGCTCGAGCGGCCGACACATTTCGACCGGCAGGCCTTCCCTGTCCGTAACCATCCGAGCTACGCATCTAATACGTCGCATCCGGACGACGGTTTTCCACTTCCCGGCGGAAAATCACGTCTCATCGATCTCGTCCGCAAACTCCACCGCGCCGGCACACCATCGCAATCGTTGCAGGCGACCGTAACTACGCATCCGTGAAATCGACTTTGTCGGCGACGCTCGTCTTATCCGACTCGGCAAACTGTTCGCGGATCTTCGTAGCTAGCTGTGCCTTTATAGTTCGGTATTCCTCATCCGATAGCTCACCCCGGGAATGCAATTCTCGGAAGTTCGAGAGCAAATTCGTATCGACGCCATCCGTTTGTCGATACGCACCGCGAAACTTACCCACAAGATAGAACCCGACCGCCACGACGATGATGAAGCCCGCGGCGGCCTTCACGATATCGGCGTAGGCGTATGGTGACGCTTCGTGAGCAGCGAACGCAAACAACATGACCATAGGTTCCGACCGACGGGCGTAACGATTGTAACTATTATGACCGTGCGGTCGCGGCGAGTCCAGCAAAGCGTCGCCGTCCATCGTTTTCCGGGCGTTTCCGCCGCCGTTACGACCGCCCGAAAGGAGTGTCCCCGGCGGAGCGCGCGTCGTGCGATCGACGCCGACGGCACGACCGTTACGACCGAAACCGCTGGGAACCGACCGCATTAATTTCCCGCGCGAAGTTTGGCATGCCGTCAACGGTAACCTACATCTCTGTAGCCCACTTTGCGGCTTACCGAAGCCTCGTGGCGCAGGCGACCCTCGCGGTCGCGGCGTTCGAGCCAACATCTAGCGATTTGAAACTGGACGGTCATGGAAACGAGTTATCAGTTCGGAATCGACATCTTAGTCATCGTCGCCATCGTGCAATTCCTCTTTGGCGCCGCGGCCGTTTGGCTATTTGCGGGCGCCGCGAAAACCGGGGGCTCCGACGCCGCCGGAACGGAAGAAATGGAAGCGTTGCGCGAGAAGCAGCGGGAAGACTCGAAGAAAATCCAAGAGGCGATGCAACAGGTCTATCGCCTCACCGGACGGATCGGCCACGACGTCGGCGAACACAACGCTCGCGTCAAGCAAATCAACGACGAACTTTCCGGGGCCGCCGGCGAACGTTCGGACGATCTGGAATCGGCCGTGTTGGCCGCGGTCGCCAACATGACGCAAGCCAACGAAAAGCTGCAATCCGAATTGCGCTCGGCCGAAGCGAAGCTCGCCGAACAAGCGGCCGCGCTGCAAAGCCAAATGGAAATGGCCCGCACCGACGCCCTGACCGGCGCACTCAATCGCCGCGCCTTCGACGATGAAATCCAACGTCGCGTGTCGGAATACCAACGCTACCGTACGCCGGTCTCGCTGTTGCTGTTCGACATCGACCACTTCAAGAAGTTCAACGATACATACGGCCACCAAACGGGGGACGACGTCCTCTGCCACGTCGCTTGCACCCTCTCGATGGTCATGCGCGACGTCGATCTCGTGTGCCGCTACGGTGGTGAAGAGTTCGCCATCATTCTGCCGGCCACGGAATCGCCGGGCGCGATCTTGGCCGCCGAACGAGCCCGCACGGCGATCGAACGGATGGTCGTCGAGTCGAACGGCCAACAACTCAAAGTCACGGTCAGCGGCGGCATCGCCGAATCGCTTGCCGGAGAAGAAGTCGATTCCCTCGTGGCCCGCGCCGACCAAGGGCTTTACGCGTCGAAGAAGGCCGGCCGCAACTGCGTCCATCTTCACGACGGCACGAAGCTGATCCCCAGCGGCAAACAAGGTGCCGCGGAATCGCCCAAGGCCGCCGAGCCGAAGCAAGCCGAAACAAAGTCGACGGATCGCGCCGCGGAAACCACGGCGAAGGACCCGCTGCAATCGCTGCCGAACCGCGAGGCGTTCGTGGAAGACGTGCGTCGCCGCGTCGAGCAGCACCACAAGTATCACGCACCCGTCACGATTCTGTACTGCGGCGTCGATTCGTTCGGCGCCATCGTCGGACGCCACGGACACGAAGCGGGCAACGTCGTGCTTCGCGCGGTCGCTCAGTTTCTCAAGGCCGTGCTTCGCGACCAGGAAATGCTGGCCCGTATCGCCGAAGATCGTTTCGCCATCGTCCTGGCGGGAGTGAATGCCGGCGAAGCCTTGCAAAAGATCGAACGTATTCGCCAAGCCGTCGAAAAGTGCCGGCTGCCGGTCGACGGCTTAGCGGAAGTGAATTTCACCGCCAGCTTCGGCTTGGCCGAGATCAACGAACTCGACGACGCCACGATGCTGATGAACCGCGGACTAGAAGCCTACGCTCACGCCGCGGCCAAAAAGAACTGCATCCAAGTCGAAGGCCGGCCGGTGGCGGTGTAGAAGAGGCGACAGGCGGCAGGCGTTAGTCGGGAGTCTAGAGTTTCGGCAAAGCGACCAGTTTCGTCGAACTCTTCGTTTCGTTCGCCTTGTTCTTCGCGGCAATGCGCTGTTGCGAAGCTTCGACCAAGCGTCGGGCTGCGGCAAGTTCCTGCGACGTGAAGATCGGCGTTTGCGCGTTGACCGCCGTCATTCGCGACATCTTGCGCAGCTCGTCCCACGTTTTGCCGTTGGCCAAGTGCCAAGCCGCTGCCTGCATCGCTTCTCGATCGCTCTCGCCGCGCCCGTAGCTCACGAGCGCGTCCGCCAATTCCGGACCGACGCCGACCTTTTCCGGCTTCACGAGTTCGTATTTCACGATGCTCCGCGGGTTCGGCTTGCCGTGCTCGACGCAGACGGTCGCCACGCGAAACTCGCGGGTGCTTTCCGGCGGGATGGCAAAGACGTTGTTCTGCCCTTGCTGATTGTTTGCGGAATTGGCCGTGATGCCGAAGGTCGTTGGGCCTGAGACCGCCTGAGTCTTTGCGCCCCCTTGCGAGTTTTGACCGAACGTCCCCCCGCCGGGATTGGCGCCGGGATTGAAGAAATTTTGTTGGGCGAGATGCTGCTTCGCCGGGTCTTGAGCGGCGGCAAGAGCGACAGGCCGCGCGGCAATGACGGTGGGCAACTGGAGCCGAACCGCCTCCTTGCCGGCGTTTCTGAGAAACACGCGCAGATGATACGCATCGCGAGCGATCACCTTGGCGTCAACCATCCCGGTTTCAAGCGCTGCATAAAGGCCGACCGTTCCGGCATCGTTCGCGGGCGCGGGCGCAGAAGTCGAAATACATCCGGCGCCCGGGGCGTCGCCGGCCGGAGAAGGTCCACAGACCGTCGCAAGGACGACAAATGCGACCACGAACGAAGCCATGCGTTTCATCGTCGATCCCTCGCGTACGCGTCGTTGTTCTTGCCCCACTATGAGGCAGATGCGTACGAGTCGGTGCGACCGAAACAAACAGCCCCGCGGATTTACGAGCGGTTGGCGCGAAGATCGTAGCAGGCGACCTTGTCGCGCAGCCGCAGAATCAACCGGCCGTCGACGATAGCAGGCGATGCGCACGGGAGCGGACCTTGGTCTCCCACCTCGCGCTTGTAGATCTTCGTCGATTCTTCCAGGCCGTTCGGCTTCTTCTCGACTTCGTCGAGCTTGAGCAGCTTGCGTTGATCGTCTTCCGTCGCCATGAGGCCGGTCTTGTTGAATTTCACGTCGATCAACGGGCGGAATTCGCCCCGATCGGCGGCGAAACAAAGGAGACCGTCGTAGGCGTAGAAGACCTTGTCGTCGGCGGCCACGAGCGACGTGTATTGCGGCGAGGCCAAGTCGAGGTTCGCGCTCCAGAGTTCGTCGCCGGTTTCGATGTCGACCGCCGCGAGACGCTTCTCCCCTTGCACATAAACGGTATTCTTCACGACGACGGGGCTGCTCCCTTTATCTCCCGCGCGCTGGTAGTTCCACACTTCTTCGGCCTTGTCGGCGGAAGCCTTGAAGCAACGCATACCGCTGCGTCGGCTGGAGCCGTAGGTAATCACACGATCGCCGACCACGACCGGCGTGGAGTTATTGGCTTCCGATTTCACGCGCCACCGCTCTTTGCCCGTGCGCGGCTCGAAGCCGATCGTTTCGCCCCCGGCGACGTTGGCAATCGCCAGGTTGCGCCCGTCGTGCATCCAGGCCACCGCGCTGGAGTGTTGCCCCTTCATCTTATCGGAGCCTTCCCACAGGAGCTTGCCGTCGACGGCGTCGAGTCCGAACAAAGTTCCGGCGAAGGCCACGGCGACGCCGTCGGCAATGAGGAAACTCGACATGTAAAACTCGTCGATGAACTCGCCCGGCAGCGTCGTGTGCCAGAGTTCCTTGCCCGTCGCCCCGTCGACGCAGCGGGCCGTACGCGCAGCACCGAGGAAGTAGAGCTTGCCGTCGTGATGCGCGAGGGTGCCCGACTGCACAAAGCGCGAATAGGTGCTCGGCGTATCGGTGCGCCATAGGGTTTTGCCGCTCGTGGCATCGAGCGCGACCAAGGTCTCTTTGAATTCGTAAAGCTTGCCGAACTCAAGATCTTCGGCCCGACGATTCTTTTCGTATTCTTCATACTCGGCCGGCGACATGCCCCCCCGTTTGTCGTCGGCGAGGTACGGATACTTGCGCTTCGGCAACGCACCCGGCGTTTTTTGCGCGCGGTGGTGCACGAAGAGAAACACCTTGCCGTCGGCGACGATCGGGCTTCCCCAACCGCCGGCGAAGCCGCCGGGTAACGTCTCGCTGAGCCAAGTGGGCGACAAGCCGTCGGTCGGCAGCGAACTCACCAACGACGGCGAGGCCGGCGCGGCGCCGTCGCGCAACGGACCGCGCCATTGCGGCCAATCGGCTCCCGTCAGACAGCAAAGCAAACAGGGAATTACTGCGGCGACGAACGATGCGAAACGGCGGCGGGCATGCATGGCGACGACCATCACAAGGGGGTGGGAAGCGAACGGGGCGGGAGGCGTTTTAGTCTAACAACCGATCTACCGAAAAGCATCACAACAGCGAGTGCTCAATCCCGCAAAGAACTCACGACCATTTACCCGACCGCGCGTTGTCCACCTCGCGTTGCCCGCCAGAGATGATCGATTGTTAGCCGGAAAGCTCGTTTTTTACGGCTCGAACCGAACTTCGCAGAACCGCCTCTTACGCGGCAATTACAATCTTGACCCATTTTCCAACAGCTGCCTAAACTTCGAATAGGGGTTCGGTCCGATACTAACTAGTACGAAGTCTCGCCGTGGAGGCCGCAACCGCGTGCCTCACCTGCCGGAGGTCGTTGCTGATGGATCCGATTCGTTCGCAGGTCTCGCCCGATCGCTTCTTTGCCGGATTGACCGAGTACGTCTTTGAGACGCGACTCGGATTCGCCGATCCGCCGCTCGTAGACTATGTCTCGGGCTTGCTCGGCCGGTTCATCCACTTCGACGCCATCTATCGGCTGCGCGACCCTGTCGGCCGCAGGCTCGAAGAAGTGACGGAGATGATGCTCGAAGCCGCCGCACGCGTGGGCGAAGCACGCCGCGAAGCCCATCGCCACATCGGCGACTTCACGCTCTTCTGGACCGGCCTCTACCCCGACATTCTCGAAACCCGGCAGAACAAAAGCCGGTTCGATCGCTTCGTCGACTATCGAGAACAAGGCAAGCTCGCCTACTCCATCGCCGCCGAGATTCCCGCCCCGGACGATGCCGTCGCCGGCCCGGTGCTCGAACGCCTGAGCGATGAGTTCGAGATTTGCGTCGAAGGGCTGCACGAACTGCGCAAAGAATTGAGCGGCCCGCAACAAAGTTAGCCGATCGCTCGCGGTCGGGTTATAGTCTTCGGAGGTTCTCACCTCCGGAGCATCCCAACATGTCGTTTCCGCGCACGTCTCGACGCGCCTTCCTGCAACACTCGGCGCTCGCCGCCACGGCCGCGGCTTGGTCTGGGACGCAGGCCGCCTCTGCCGGCCCGCCGATTCGCAAGCGTGTGGCGATGATCAACTCGATCTATCGTTTTCGCTCGCACGCCTACCACCTCGGGAAGCGCATTCTGCACGGATACGATCGCGAAGGCTTCCATCATCGGCCCTGGCTCACGCTCGCGCGGATGTACAACGACCAGTACCCTGCCGACGACCTGTCGCGCGGCGACGCCGAGCGCGATGGTTTCGAAGTCGTCAAAACGCCGGCCGAGGCACTTCTTTCGAAGTCGGGCAAGCTCGACGTCGACGCCGTGCTGCTCGTCGTCGAGCACGGCGACTACAAGACGAACGAGTACGATCAGGTGCTCTATCCGCGCTACGAGTTGTTTCAAGAAATCGTGAAAGTATTCGAGGCCGCCGGTCGCTCGGTGCCGGTGTTCGTCGACAAGCATCTCTCCTACGACGCCGCACGGGCTCACGAGATGGTCGACACGTCACAACGTCTCGGCTTCGGGCTCATGGCCGGCTCGTCGCTGCCGGTTACTTGGCGTCGCCCGGAACTCGAACCGCCGTACGGCATCAAGCTCGAAGAAGGGCTCGTGGCGTTCGGCTTCGATCGCGGCCCCTCGGAAATCTACTTTTTCCACGCGCTCGAAACGCTGCAATGCATGCTGGAGCGACGAAGCGGCGGAGAAACCGGCGTGCGACGCGTGACGGCGCTGGAAGGTCCCGCAGTGTGGAAGGCCGGCGACGACGGGCTCTGGTCGTGGAAACTTCTGCACGCGGCGCTCGGGCGCAATCCTTCCAACAACGTCGGCGACGTGCGCGCAAACGTCCGCAAGCCGCAAGCGATTCTGGTCGATTATGCCGACGGCACGCGCGGCGCCGCGTTGAACCTCATTGAACAGGTTTCCGAGTTTTCCTTCGCCGGCCGCGTCGCCGAGCGCGAAGATCCGATCAGTACCCACTTTGTATTGCCTCCGCCGCCGGGGGCGAACTTTTTCGACGGTCTGATGTGGAACATTGAAAAGTTCATCGAATCCGGCAAGCCCCCCTACCCTGTCGAGCGTACGCTCCTCACAAGCACCGTCTTGGACCTCGGCATGCGCTCGCTTAAACAAGGACAAAAGCCGCTGGAAAGCAAATTACTCGACGTTCGTTACCATGCTCCCGACGACAGCGGCTACTCGCGCGGCCGCATGACGCGCGACGACTAGCCGAAGGGCACGGCTCGTCGGATTGCGGAGGTCGAGTACACTATTAAATCTCACTTGTGTCCCGCCGCCGGAGTTCGCAGCCGCATGACCGTCTCGACCGCCTCTCCTTTGTCCGCTCTACAAACTTCGCTCCGACCCTTGCGCGAACGACTGTTCGCTCACCCGGTTTACGGGCTCGTCGACTCCTTGCCACGACTGCGCACGTTTATGGAGCGGCACGTCTTCGCGGTGTGGGACTTCATGTCGCTTTTGAAGCAACTCCAACGGAAGCTCACCTGCATCGACGTCCCCTGGCTGCCATCGGGCCATCCGCTGGCTTGCCGGCTCGTGAACGAAATTGTGTTGGGCGAAGAAAGCGACGCCGACGGCCAAGGAAGCTTTCTCAGCCACTTCGAGCTCTACACCGCCGCGATGGCGGAATGCGGCGCCGACGTCGGGCCGATCACACGCTTTCAAGAGATGCTGCGCCGGGGTCTCGCGGTCGATGCGGCATTGCTTGAAGCCGGAGCCCCGCCGGAATCACGGCAGTTTACCAGTGCCACGCTTGCGGTCGCCGAGCACGGCACGCTCTGCGAAACGGCGGCGGCATTCACGTTCGGCCGGGAAGACGTCGTGCCGGAGATGTTCCGTCGCATTGTTTCCGGCTTGGCGACGCAGCCGGCCGCCGGATTGAGCCGGTTCTCGTACTACCTCGATCGCCATATCGAGGTCGACGAAGGGCAGCATGGCCCGATGGCGCACGCGATGCTTAGCGAACTTTGCGGCCAAGAAGAAGGTCGCTGGCACGAAGCGCTGACGGCATCACAACAGGCGATCGAAGCTCGGCTCGCCTTTTGGGACGGCACGGCAAAGGCAATCAGCGCCGTGTAGCGATCCACGGAACGCCATAGAGGGCGCTCCCTACAGAACGACTCAGCAATGTGCTTATGCCGAGCCCGTTCCGGCGAACTTGCCGTTGGCGAACGCGCTCGCCATCGCGGCGGGCACTTCCGCTTCCGCGGCGACGACCAAGGCCCGATTGCGCACGACCTCGGCCTTCATCTCTTGCTCTTTCGCAATAGCGAACGAGCGGCGTTCTTCCGCCTTGGCACGGGCCACGCGTGTGTCGGCTTCGGCCTGATCGGCTTGCAAGCGAGCGCCGATGTTCTCGCCCACGTCGATGTCGGCAATATCGATCGAGACGATCTCAAAAGCCGTTTGGGCGTCGAGCCCGCGATGGAGCACCGCTTGCGAAATCACGTTCGGGTTCTTCATCACTTCCTGGTGGCTTTCGGCCGAGCCGATCGACGTGATGATTCCTTCGCCGACGCGGGCGACGATCGTTTCTTCCGTCGCCCCGCCGATGAGTTGCATGATATTGGTGCGCACCGTCACGCGGGCACGAACCTTGAGTTCGACCCCGTTCTTGGCGATGGCCGAGAGAAACGTCTTGCCGGAGCCTTGGCTCGGGCAATCGATCACCTTCGGATTGACGCTCGTTTGCACGGCGTCCAACACGTCGCGGCCGGCCAAGTCGATCGCGGCGGCCTTGTCGAAGTCGAGGTCGATGCCCGCGCGGTGGGCCGCGATGATGGCGCGGATCACGCCGAGCACGTTGCCGCCGGCGAGATAATGCGCTTCCAGTCGACGAGTGGTGATGCCGGTATGAGGATCGTCGTCGACGCCGGCTTGCATCGCCATGATCTTCGATTGCACGATGACCCGGGCTTGCACTTGCCGGAGCGACATGCCGACGAGGCTAAAGATGCTGACGCGCGCGTTCGACATATACGCCTGGAACCACAAGCTGCCGTAGCTCATGGCGACGATCAGCAGCACGATGCCGAAGAAGACGAGCACGACGATGCCGGCCAAAACGGGAATACTGAGGTTCCCGGCATTCTTTTGGGCGAAGAGCAGCAACTGGGAGAAATTCATTGCGGACTCTGATGCAAAGACAAGGTGAAACCGTCGGGTACGGAATGCCGTAAGGATACCCGTTCGGCGACGAAAAGCGAGTGTCGCTCACACCGCCTTAATGGAAGCAGGCTGACGGCGATAGCGGACTATTCGATCCAACCGCCGCCTAAGACCCGATCGCCGTCGTAGCACACCACGGCCTGACCCGGGGCCACGCCGCCGCGCGGCTCCAGCATCTGCACGTGCAGCCGTTCACCGGGGAGCGCCGTCACCACGGCCTCGACCGGTCGTGAGGCGTAGCGGATTTTTACCTGACAGCGGCGCGGATCCGTCGGCTCGTCGCACAGCCAGTTGGTGCGGCAGGCGGTGAGCTCATCGCGCAGCAACTCTTGGGAGGTGCCGACCACGACGCGCTTGGTATCTGCTTCAATTTTTACGACATAGCGCGGCTCGCCGAACGCGATGCCGAGACCTTTTCGTTGGCCGATTGTGAAGTGCTCGATCCCTTCGTGGCGGCCGACGACGTCGCCGGAAGTCGTCACGATTTCACCGGCCGATTCCAGTTCGCCGACGCGGCTCCGCACAAAGGCGGCGTAGTCGTTGTCCGGCACGAAGCAAATCTCTTGGCTATCTTTCTTGTCGGCCACGCGCAGGCCGATGTCGCGGGCCATGTCGCGGATTTCCTCTTTCTGGAAATCTCCGACCGGAAACAACACCCGACGGAGCACTTCGCGCTCGATGCCGAACAAGACGTACGTCTGATCCTTCGAATCGTCGACGCCGCGCACCAGCTGCGGAAGTGCCGCGTGGTCGTCGCCGCGAAGGAGCCGGGCGTAGTGACCGGTCGCCACGAAGTCGGCGCCGATGCCGTCGGCATACTCGCACAGCTTGCCGAACTTCAGCCAGTTGTTGCACATAACGCAAGGGTTCGGCGTCCGGCCGGCAACGTACTCTTCGACGAAGTAATCTTGGATCCGACCGAAGTCGTCTTGAAAGTCGAGCGCGTAGAACGGGATATCGAGCCGATCGGCGACCCGACGGGCATCGGCCGCATCGCTCGAGCTGCAGCACCCTTGCTTATGGCTCCCCTTCGGCGGCAGGAGCTTGATGAGCGAATCGGCTGCGCCCATGCCGGTCGACGGAGCGCTCGCCGAGTTCGTCGCCGCGACGGAGCAAGCCGAGGGGGCCGCTTCGCCGTGGCGCATGAAAAGGCCGATGACTTCGTGTCCGTCGCGGCGCAAGAGGTGCGCGGCGACACTACTGTCGACCCCGCCCGACATTGCTAACACGACCTTGGCCATAACCGGTCACCCCGCGCTGAAAAAAGCTCTCAGCGCAGTGTAGTCGTGCGGGAAAAAACCGACAAGCGGCCGCCACGGCTCGATCACCGACGTCTAGCGCACCATACGGCCGTAAAACGACTCGTTGGCCGACATTCGCGCGGCAGGCTCCCCGGTCGGTTCCGGAACAGCGCGACGCACGGGTTCGCCTCGCGCCGCGGGATCATCCGCATAGCTCGACGGCCGTACGACTTCGTCGCGTTGCGACATGCCCGGCGGGCCGTTGCGTTCGTCGATCGAAGCCGGGGCTCCGGTCGGCTCCGGAAGCTCGGCAGGCGGTTCGCCGCCGAACGAGAAGAACGATTTCACCTTATTGAACATCTTCTTCGGGCCCGACGGAGCCTTGGGAGCTTGTTCGACTTGCATCTCCGCTCGGGGCGGCGGGGTGAGTTCGATCGATTCCCCCATCGGTTCCGGCTTCGGCTTGGCGCCGAACAGGGAAAGGCCGCCGAGAAGGCCCTTCGATTTGATCACGGTGCCGTCGGGGGCACGACGCTCGTTCGCCAATCCCGCCGCATTGCCGTGTCGTTCGGGCAACGAGTGGAACTGGTGACCGCCGGACGATTTTTCTTCGCCGTCCGGGGCCCGAGCGAGGGTCGTACCGTCGAGGCTGCGCGGCGATTTGGATTCCGTTTCGTCTTCCGTCAACTTGGCTCGCGGCTCGGCGACGGCAGTCGGTCCGTCGGTCAAAGCCTCGACCGCTTGCCGCGGAAGTTCGCGTACCGCGCGGCGTTCCGTATTAGACTGCTGCGCGAGCGGCTGCGGCGACGACCGTTGCGGTCCTGCAGCGCTGCCGCGACCATCGACCGGTTCGCGACGCAAGCCTGCTTCCGAACGATCGACGACGTACGGAGTCGCCTGCGTGCTCGGCACATCGCCGGCACGGGGAGTGAAACTCCGTTCCTCCGTGTAGCCGACCGAGAGATTGACGGGGCCGGGAGCGGCGCTCGGATCGAGCACGCTCAACGGCTGACGCAAGGCGACGGTCTGAACCGATTTCGACGGCGTCGAGGGAGCGGCGAGGCTTTTCTCCGAGGCAGACTTCGTCGCGGCGTCGAGCGTGGGACGAGCGACTGCATAACGATCGCCGGAAGTGTTCGGCGCCGGATCAAACGCTTGCGGCGCCTTCGAAGCAGTGCCGGTTTTGACAAGACCAGTGTCGCCGAGATCGGCATCACTGGCGACACCGATCGCCGGCCGCGCACCGCGCGTCGTCGCCGCGACTTGCGGTTGCGGAACGACCGGCGTCGCGGCCGCTGGGACCGGAGCTTCTTTAGACGCGGCAGCGGCTGCCGTCGATTCTTTCGTCGGCGACGCTTTCGTAGCGGCGTCGGTTGCAGCAGCGGCTTCCTTCGGCGCGACGGGCAAGGTCGCGAGGGCTGCCGGAGCGTTCGCCGCCACGGCAGGAGCGGCCGTCGTAGTCGCAGCAGTCGTGGTGCTTGCCGTAGCAGTCGTCGACGGGGCCGGCACGCCGGCTGCCGCGGCGAGCTTCGGCGTCGTCACCGGAACCGCCGGAGTCGACGGTGCGGCGGCAATCCCGTCCGAATTCAGCGCGACGTTTTCCATCGCCGCCGGCTTTACGGTCAGAGGACCGTTGTACGTCGGGGCCGGAATTGCGTAAGGAGATGCCGTGGCGACGGCCGGCGGCGCCGTTACGGCCGGCGCAACCGGAGCCGTCGTCGTTGCGGCGATCGGCGTCGCGGCCACCGCGACGGGAGGCACTGTCGGCACGGCAGGCTTCGGCAATGCGGCCGGAGCAAGCGGCCAAGCGGGCGCAGGAGTTTGCGTCGTCGGATAAGCCGACAAGGACGGCGCGGCCGGGCGAGCGGCGATGGAGCCCGGAGCGAACGAACGTTGCGCTTCGACGGCCTTGACCAGGTCATGGGCCCCGGCGGCACGAAGTTGGTGCTTCAGTTGTTCCACGGCCGAGGCCGGGACGCATTGCAGCTTCACCTGGTTCCAACGGCCGGCCGCCTTGACGTCGATGCGGTACTCGCCGAGGTACGCCAAGCTCTGGCGCCACAGGGCGGCATCGAGTCCGGCCATCGGGCCGGCGGTGGCGGGAACGCCGACGTTCTTCGCGGCGGCGCACAGATTCAATTCCAGGCCTTCGCGCGTCGCGGTGCCGCGGCCGGTGATCGATGCAAAACGCGCCGCGCCCAGATCGAGCGAATTGCGAATCGCGGCGACGTTCAACACCTCGTCGGCCGCGAGGTCTTCCAAAGAAATCTCCACGGCGTGCCGACGATCGGCGTCCGCAAGGTGGAACGTCATCGCAAGGTTCAGCTTGTGGGCGGCGTCACGGCAGCTCAGCTGCGCGAAGTGCTCTGCTTGGGCGGGCGCACTGCTGAGGTGCGTCAATTCTAAACGCGTGTCGGGACTCAACCGCCAAGCGGCGGGCAATCGTTCGATACGCAGCCGTTTCACCTGCACCAACGGAGCGGCCGGCACGAGCGAGGACATTCGCGGCGCGAAGCCGCGTTCGGTGAACTTCTGGAGAACGCCGCCGGCCGGAGCTTCCAGATCGCTCAGCCGTTCGACGGTCGTCACCAATTGCTGCAGCACGGCATGACGTTCGCCGGCGGCATCCCACGTTCGCACGATGTCGCGCAGGTCGACGCCGCGTGACGGTTCTTCGTTGTGCGACGTTTGCGGCACGTCTTCCTTCAACAGCGTGGGGCCTGCCGTAAAGACGCCGGGACGCGACTGGGGACGGGACGAAGCATCGCAGAACAGGCCTGCGAGCGTGAGCTCCGAGCACGCCAAACGGCCGCGGAGGAACAGCGCCGGATCGGCCTGCGCGGAAACTTGTTCGATCAGGAGAGCCGTCTTTTCCGGCTCGTCAATCTTGGCAATGCGGAGATTGTTAATTTCCAGCCGGCCGGTCCAGAGACCGTAGTCGACCGAGTCGGCCGTGAGTTTCACGTCGAGCGCGAGCGAAGCGCGCTGGAGCAAGGCCTCGGCGGCGCGGCGTTCGCCGACCGTGTGGATGAGCGTCGCCGTGAGCACGGCGCCGCAGCAAACTGCCGGGAAACCAAAGGAGCGCAACAGCGGATCGGTCGCGGCTCCGGTCGACTTACCGGATTCGTTGGTGCGATGACTTGCCACCCGCACGACCGCATGCGCGGCGGGAAGTGCGATGAGTAGCGAAGTAACCAAGGCGCCGAACGTACGATAATCGTCCAGTGCGAAAAGTGCGAGAAACGGACCGGTGCCGGGCCCGGCGATGATTGCGCCGAGTTCGAGCTTGTCGAGGCAGAAGACGCCGACGGCATACGTCAGCGGCGCGCCGATCGAAGCCAGCGTGTAGCCGCAAGCCGCCGCGACGGGGAGCATCCAGAGTCGGCAATTAAGCCACACTGCCAATAGCAGCAAGCTCGCGAAAGTGAGGTTCCAATCGCAAACCGCCCCCGCCATAAAGCCGAGAACGACCGCCAACGCGACATGTCGCGGCTGGCGACCACCATGGGCTGCGGCGGCAAGCGATGAGAAGAAGGCGTGCATCGAGCGAACTCCTCCGACGTCGCCAGGACGCCGGTCGTACGCCGATCGAGAAGACGCGCCCCCCATAGGCACGCGCAAGCGACCGACAAATGGTACTCTCGAAAGTATCGGTTGTACCGACGAGGGAACTTGAGCAAGGTCTAAGCCCTCGCCCGAAGAGACTTGACGCGATACAATTCCCCGAAGCTCGCAACTTGCCGCGACCGCTACGTTTTGTCGCCGGAAACTTGCACTGGGTCGTGGCAGTGCCGGCATTCGATAAGTTGTGAAACGTTTGTCGCCGCGCGGCCGCGGCGGCCAAACAGCTTTTGTTCCGATTAGCTACCAGCTACCAGCAACTCTCTCGTCATGGACAACACGCTCGCCGATCGTGCCGACGCCATTCGCAGCCGGGTCACCCAGCTCCGAGACTCTCTTTGACTATGATGCCAAGGTGAGACGGGTAAGCGCCATCGAAGCACAGATGGCCGAGCCTGATTTTTGGAACGTCCAAGAAAAGGCGCAGGCCGTGGTCGGTGAACTGAAGGGGCTCACCGCGCTGGTGAAGCCGATCAAAGATCTCGACGCCTCGTTGGCCGACCTCGACGCAATGCTGGAGATGGCCAAAGAAGATCCGGAGTTCGCGGCCGAAGTCCCCGCCGAACTGGATCGCCTGGAGCAGGTTCTGGCCGACCTTGAACTCAAGGGACTGCTGAACGGGCCGTTTGACTCGCGCAACGCCATCATGACGATCAATGCCCGCGACGGCGGCGTCGACGCCAACGATTGGGCCGAAATGCTCCTGCGGATGTATATCCAATGGGCGAAGAAGCACGAGTACGACGTCGAGATTCTCGATCGCCAGGACAACGAACAAGCCGGCATCTCGACGGCGACCATCGCCATTCGCGGCCCGATGGCCTACGGCTACTTGCGCGGCGAGAGCGGCATGCACCGCTTGGTGCGCATCAGCCCGTTCAACTCGGAAGGCAAACGAATGACGAGCTTCGCCGCCGTCGACGTGTCGCCGGAAGTGAACGACGATTTCGAAGTGGAAATCAAAGACGACGACATCCGCATCGACAAGTTCTGCTCCAGCGGCGCCGGCGGACAACACGTCAATAAAACGGCCAGCGCCATTCGCATTACGCACGCCCCCAGCGGCATCGTCGTGCAATGCCAGAACGAGCGGAGCCAGCACAAGAACCTGGCGTTCGCCATGAAGATGCTGCGGGCCCGGCTCATGCGGCTTGAAGAAGAACGGCGCGAAGCGGAGATCAACGCGAAGTATCAGTCGCAGGCGAAGACCGGCTTCGGTTCACAGATTCGCAACTACTTCCAACACCCCGATCAGCGCATCAAAGACCAGCGCACCGGCTACGGCGAAACGCACTTCCAGAGCGTGATGGACGGCGACATTCAAAACTTCCTCGATGCCGTTTTGCGCTGGCGAGCGGGCCAAGAAGTGGTGCAGGGCTAAACGTTGCCGACATCGGAAACCACACTCGAGGCCGACGGCGTCCGCATCGTGTTCTTTCGCGACAGCGATCGAATTGCGCACCGCGTCGAAGTGCGCGATGACGCTACAAGCGACTGGGCGACCGCCTTCACATCGCTCGAAGGTCGCGCCGACGAAGCTTGGCCGCCGAGCCCGCCGTTTCAGCAGTTGCACGTCGAACAACGGCCGACCGGCCCGATCGTGTTTCTCATCGGCATGGCCGGCAAGTCGCACTGGTCGGCGGCAGTCGAAGCGGCCGCGGATCGACGGAGCATCCGGTTCGACGTGGCCGTACGGTTTCAGGCACGACCGAAGCACCTGGGAAGCGCCTACGCGATTGTCGAGAGTTTTCGCGGCGGCAGGCCTCGTTTGGTCGCCGATTCTCCGGCAACGCTCGACGCAATCCGCGAGCCCGCTGGCGCGCCGCAGATTTGCCCGACGGCCGACTTTCCGAATCCGCCCGCCACGCTGGGCTGGAAGTACGCGGTTTTCAACGGAATCGAACGTCCTTGATTTTGCAGGCCGCCGGCGACAAAATATCGACTTCTCCCGCTGGTCCACCTACTCCGAAAGCCGCACGGTCGCCATGTTTGATCAGATCGAAAAACTGAAGCGCGATTTCACGGACAAGTACGTCGTGGTCGACGTGAGCCGTCCGGAGCTGCAACGCTTTAAGAACATGACCGGCCAGGTGAAGACCGTGAACATGAGCGGTCGGGCGCTCGTGCGATTCGACGGCGGCGACAACAATATCGGCTGGTTCGACATCAACCCCGAGTTTTTGAAGCTCGTGCCGAAGCCGGAGCCCAAGCCGGAAGAAGAGAAGCACGCCAAGCCGAAGCCGGCCGCCGCTGCCGCCAAGCCTGCCGCTGCCCCCGCCGCTGCAAAACCGGCCGCCGCTGCAACGGGGGAGAAGAAGCCGTCGGTCGCCGAGATGTTGCGGGCCCAGGCCGCTGCGAAAGCGGGAGGTGCCGCACCCGCCGCCGCTCCGGCCCCTGCAGTGAAGCCCGCTGTTGCGGAACCCGCCGCCGCCGCTCCCGAGCCGGAACCCGCCCCGGCTCCGCCGGCACCGGAAAAGAAAGCCGCACCCGCCGCGGAAGGAAAGAAACTTTCGACGGCCGAAATTCTGGCCAACCTTCGCAAGAAGCCGTAAGCCGGCGGCGGAAGCTTTGAGCAGCAGCGTCCGCCGTTACTTCGTAACGGGTATCGGCGCTGCGAGGCCATTCGTCTGCGAATCGTTCATCACCGGCTTTCCCGCTTCCGGCGATACGACGCGAAACACGAAGATCGCCTCTCGATAATCGGCAGGCAGCGACGGACTCGATTGCGCGAACGACCAGGCAAACGGCTGCGTCGTCGGGGTCGCTTCGCCGGCCGCCCGTTCTTGCTGCTGCGTCATCTGTTCGGCCGGCCGAGCCGCGGGCGTACCCGTCGCGGCCTGAGTCATTGCGGCGGGAGAGGGAACCGTGGTCGACAGTGCAGCCGTAGCCGGGGCACCGCTCGACGGCGCGAGTGAACTGCGCTCGCCGCTCTTGCCGGCGTTCGTCGCCGCGAGGCCTGAACTCGATTCGCCGGCGTTCTTCGTCAACATGCGATCGGCTCCGTCGCTCCGCTCCCCCTCGCGTTTCATACTATCTGCCGCCGATTTCGGCCGCTGCGAATAGGAGCTCGGCTCGTCGACCCCTCGCCCCATCCGCGAAGTATCCTGCCGACTCGCCGTTCCCGGCTGCGGCGCCGCGCTTTGTAGCCCCAAGGCCGAATTGGGCGCCGACATGGCGGCGTTTTCTAGAACCGCCACTTGATCAGCCGTAAGTCGCTGGGCGCGGCTCATCGGCACGATCTGCTGCGTCCCCGCAAAAAACTGTTGCGATACAGGAGCCGGCAAACTCTGTTGCGTTATCGCCGGTAGCGCGGGATTCATGGGAACGCTTTGTTGCGTCGCGACGGCTCCCGTCCCAAAAGACAACTGCGCCTTATTCTCCACGATCGGGCCGTTGACGGCACCCGACAGGGAATAGCCTCCCTGGGTGTTGTTCAGTCCGGGGGAGCCGGTGATCGTCGTCTGTCCGCTGAATCCATTGTCGCCGAGCGAGCCCTGCACCGTGTTGCCGAGCACCAACGTGCCCGCTCCGGATTTGGAGAGCATCCCGCCGACGACGAGTGTGGAACCGGTTGTCACGTTCGCCGTCGATGGTGAAGGAGCACCCTGCGCGGCCGGAGCACTCGGCGGAGAGGCTGGGGCCGCAGCCGTAGTGGGCGCCGGTGTCGAGCTCGCCGCTACTTTTGACTTCGAAGCCGTTTCCGAACGCGAATCGTTCGGCATGGCTGCTAAGGAGGGAGGTGCAATGGGCGTAGTCGCGGCCGCCGCGGGAGCAGCGGGCGGCGGAACGGCCGCGGGTTTGGCCGCGGCAACGACCGACATCGGGTCCGGCTTCGGAGGATTCGTCGGAGTCGTCACGCCGCTGCGGTTGTACGACGACCAACGGCTTTCATCGACCGGTGTCGTCGGGCCGGGTTCGACGGTGAGATTGTGAACGCATCCGAAGTCGGTACGCAACGAATTCAGCGCAGCTTCAAGACTTCCCTCCGGCGCGACCACATAGAAATACTCCTCGCTCGATGACGATCTGGGCGTCTTCACCGCGGCCTGCTTTTCACCGGCCGTCTTCGCTTCGACATTCTGCTTCGCGGCAACATCCTGCTTGAGGGCGACGCTTTGCTTTGCCGAGTCGTCCGCCGACTTATCGGCCGTGCGTCGCGACAACGCTCGCGCAAGGTCGGCGTCTTGCGGCGACAGGGCGTTGGAGGTAACAAGCGGCAGGGGCTCTTTTGCGGCGTTCGGCGGAACGGCGTTGTAGTAGTTCGACGCGTTGCCGGCGGCGGCATTCGAGGAATCCACGGCCGCGAACGAGCCGTCGCCGGTTTGCCAGGAGTTGTTCAAATCGGCGACTTGCGCGCGGCGCAGCGCCGGAGCAAACACCTTAGTGATCGCTTCCTCGGTCCCTTCCACGGTGACGACCAGCACGTTGCGTCCGAGTGACGTGCCGAGCGGAGACGGAGCAGCCACGGCAGCTTGATCGAGCACGCCGGCGTTGAACGCCAACGCGTTCTTTTCTTGGAGTTGATCGCGTTGCGCGACCTGCCCTGCGTTCGCAATTGCCACGCCGGAGGGAGCTGCGGCCTGTTGCGGTAAGTCTGCGGCCGGCGCGCGAGATGCCGCGGCCGGCGCTTGCCCTTCCGCCGCGGGCGCTGCGGCATTGCTAAACAACTGCGACTGTTCATCGCCGGCAACGTTTTGACGGCTGCGGTAGTTGGCTACTTCCACCTGTGCCAAACGTTGCTGCAGTTGCACGGCCGACAAGCGCCGCGTATCTGTTTCGTTCTCGATGGCGCGGACCTGCGAAGCAATGGTCAGCGCTCGATTAAAATCGTTCTGGGCAATTCCGGCCAAGTCGCCGTAGGCCAAGTTCCCCTGTCCGACGACCCCCTGCCCCGCAGCTCCCTGAATCGTTCCCCCGAAAACTGCCCCGCCGCTGGCGATTCCGCGCAGCCCTTCTGCTTCAAGCGATTGTCTGCCGTTCGCGCCGAGGCCGTCTTTGCGCGTGACGCCAATCGCGACGTCGTTGCTCGAGGGCGCCGCCGGGGCGTCACCCGCCTTCTTCGGAGCTGCCAAGGCATCTAGCCCGGCAATGTTTTGCGGCTTCGCATCCATCGTCTTCGCAAGCTCGCCGGCATCTTCCTTGGCCCGAAAACCGCCGGCTCCGGCTGCACCTTCTTTACCGAACGTCTCCCGGTCGTCGCCCAGTTTGCCGGAATTTTTCGCCGCAACTTCCGGGGCGGCCGGTGCCGGCTCGGCGGGCTTCATGGCCACATTCCCGTCGCGCGGGGCGAACATGCCCCGTTCGACGAACGTCAGCACCAGCGCGGCCGCCATCGCCGCCAAGGCCCACACGGCCGGACGCCGCCAACGCTCGGCAAGAACAGGTTCGACCCGCGGCATTGGCGCCCCGCTTGCAACGGCGGCCGGTTCGTGATCGCGAGGCTTTAACGGTGCGGCGGCAATCAACGAATCGAGGGATTTACCCGCGTCGCCGCCGCGCAACATTTCGCGTTCGGCGCGTCGCATTACCAAGGAGCTAAACTCCTCGCCAAGAGTATAGGTCGGCAACGATTGCAAACCTTCGCGCAGCCCGCGCAGTTCCTCAAGCAATCGCCGCAAATCGGCCCGCTCCGTGAGAAGCTGCTCGGCGCGCACTCGTTCCTCAGGCGACAACTCGTCGTCGAGAAAAGCGCTGATCAGTTCTTCATCAGGAAGCGACATGGGAGGAATCGGTTCAGGGTTCAAGGTTAAGGGTTCAGAGTTCTCTATTTAGCCCCGGTGCTTGTCACCGGGAGCGCGCCGCACTCAGTGCTTCATCACTCCGCTTGCACCACCGCTTTCAAATGATCTTTCAACTGCAGCCGTGCCCGATGGAGCCGGCTGCGGACGGTGCCGACCGGGATATCGAGAATTTCGCTAATCTGTTCGTAATCGCAGCCGTCGATCTCGCGTAGCACGACGACCGCGCGATAGTCGTGCGGCAACGCGTCCAGCGCCCCGCGGACTTGGCTCACCCGTTCGCGGCGTTCGAGCGCGTCTTCCGGCGCCCCGTTGCGGTCGATCGGTTCCGGCCCGCCGGCCTCACGGCATTGGTCGAGCGATCCCTGCGGCCGTTTCCGCCGCTGCGCGCTCACCGCCTTGTTGAAAGCGATGCGATAGAGCCAGGTGTAAAACGAGCTCTGCCGCTGGAACGAATCGAGCTTGAGGAACGCTTGCACAAACGCATCCTGCGCCGCGTCGCGGGCATCTTCAAACGAGCCGACCACGTGCACGAGCGCCGTGTACAGCCGGTCTTGATATTTCGAGACCAGCAGCCCGTACGACGCCGAGCGCCCGGAAAGAGCATCGTCGATAAGTTGATCGTCAGTCACGTTGTTCACACGCCAACTTCGACGCGAGGGGCAGGACGAAAGTTCCCCAAGGGAACAAAAACTGCGATCAACAAGCTCATAAAGCCCAGGGACAGCCGTCCCCTGGGGGCCCTATTCTCGGCAAAACTCGGAGAAACCGGCCCTCAGCGGGTCAATCATCTCGGCAGGTCGCCGGATTGTCAAACTTCCTGCCGGCAGTACCGAGCGAGGGGTTTAGCCGGCCTGCAGAAACTCCACATACCGCCGCACGCCTGCTTCCAGCGTCGTCGGCGGCGAAGCGTAGCCCGCGGCTCGCAGCCGATCCATCTTGGCCTGCGTGTAGTTCTGATACTGCCGCGCCAAGTTCGCCGGCATCTCGATGAAGTCGACTTGCGGCTCTCGACCCAGGCCGGCAAACACGGCCAGTACCAAGTCGAGAAAGGTCCGCGCCGTGCCGGTGCCGCTGTTGTAGATGCCCGAGGCCGCCGGGTTATTCCAGAGCCAGAGCATGTGATCAACGCAATCTTCCACAAACACGAAGTCGCGAAGTTGCCCGCCGTCGGGATATTGCGGATCGTTCGAACGAAAGAGCTTCATACGCCCCGAAGTCTCGATCTGCCGATATGCCTGCCAAACGACGCTTGCCATGCCGGCCTTATGCTGTTCGCGCGGGCCGTACACGTTGAAGAACTTCAGACCCGCCCAGCCTTGCGGACGGGGCCCTCCTGCGGCCAGTTCGGCCAACGCCCAACGGTCGAAATCGTTCTTGCTCTTGCCGTACAAGTTCAGCGGCGTCAGCCGGTCGGGCGGCGTCGCGTCGTCGAACCCTTGCGAGCCGTCGCCATAGGTTGCGGCGCTCGAAGCATACACGAGCGGCGTCCCATGCGCGGAGCACCACTTCCATAAGGCTTGCGTGTACCCGACGTTGTTCCGTTCCAGATAGTCGGCGTTCGTTTCGGTCGTGCTGCTGCAGGCGCCGAGGTGGAAAATAACCTGATATGCGTCAGCTCGTCGTCGCAACTCGTCCAGAAACAGCTCGTGCTCGACAAACCGAAACGAGGGAAGCCCGGCAAGATTGGCGGCCTTGGCGGGCGTGAGACGGTGGTCGACCAGCAGCAACTCGGCGCCTTGGGCGGCCAAGCGGTGCGCGAGGTTCGAACCTATGAATCCGGCGGCTCCCGTAACGACGATCATCCGGCGTTTCCGTCCGTGGTTGTGGGCAAGGTGCGCTGCGGCGTTGACCTTAGCAACCCCGACCCCCGCCGCACAAGGGCGAGTGCCCGCTTTGCTTCCCTGTCGAGCGGAGTTAGAGTGGAATCAGCCGCCTCACGTTCACATCTTGTCCGATCGCCATGTCGTCATCCGCTGAAAATCCCTCGCAGCGCGACGACCTTCCGCTCAACTCCCCTGCCCTGTCGCAATCATCGAGAGAGGTCGATCTCTCGATCATCGTGCCGGTGTATTTCAACGCCCGCGAGCTCGAGGCCACGCTCGCCACGCTCCGACGCGAAGTGGTCGACGTCGTCCTGCCCCTCACCGCGGAGATCGTCTTCGTCGACGACGGCTCCGGCGACGATTCCTTCGCCGTGCTGCAACGGCTCCGCAAACAACACCCGCAGCTCGTGCGCCTCGTCAAGCTCACGCGCAACTTCGGCCAGGCCAACGCCACGCGGGCCGGCTTCGAGCATGCGCGCGGTAAGTTCTTGGTCGCCATCTCCGCCGACGGCCAAGACCCCGCATCGCTCATCGTCGACATGCTCCGCGCCCATCGCGACGAAGGGTTCGAGCTCGTCATCGCCTATCGCACCGGCCGCGACGAATCGCTCTTCCGCCGCGCGACGTCGCGCATCTTCTACTCGTTGATCCGCCGCCTCAGCTTTCCGAACATGCCCGAAGGGGGCTTCGATTTCGTCGGCTTCAGTCGCCGCGTGTTGCGCGTGTTGCAACAGAGCCCGGAAGCCAATCCGTTCTTCCAGGGAGAGTTTCTTTGGACCGGCTACGCGCCGAAGTTCTTGCCGTATCATCGCGCCGCGCGCGCCGGCGAAGGGCGCTCGCGCTGGACCTTTCGTAAGAAGCTCACCTTCTTCATCGACGGCATCGTCAGCTACTCCGATGCGCCGCTCCGCTGGATGAGTCTCACCGGCATCGGCTGCGCACTGCTGGGCATTCTCTACGCCGTGATCATCTTCGTCTCCAAGCTGCGCGGCAACGTGCCGGTCGAAGGTTGGGCGCCGATGATGATCGTGGTGCTCGTGCTCGGCGGCGTCCAAATGCTCATGCTCGGCGTGCTCGGCGAGTACGTCTGGCGCGCGCTGGCCGAAGCCCGCGGTCGGCCGAGGTATCTGGTCGAGCGCACGTTTCTTGATCCGCCGACGGAAGAAGCAGAATCCGAAACGCCTTTGTAGGGAACGCCCTCCGTGGCGTTCCGCGCGCCGGCGAAAATCCCAATGACCAAGCACCAAATTCCAAACAAAGTCCAAGTTCAAAATTCCAATGACCGGTGCGGCGCACATTAGGTCATTGAAATTTTTTCCTTGTTTGGAATTTGGTGCTTGGTCATTGGTCATTCCAATGCAGCGCGGGCGGAACGCCACAGAGGGCGTTCCCTACAGGCGCCGATGACGACGAGCGAGGCCGTCGCGAGCTATACTGTCCGTTATGACCACCTCGCCGCCTGCCGATGATCTTCCTCCTGAGCCGCGCTTGCGCGTGCTCGTGTTTCCCGGCGGCACGGAGCTGGGGCTCGAGATCGGTCGGGCCTTGGCCGGCGCAAAGGAAGTCGCTCTGTTTTCTGCGGGCGCCGATGTTTCGAGCCACGCCCCGTTTGCCTTCGCGCGGCACCGCACGATTCCGCCGGTCACCGAGCTCGGCTGGTTCGCGGCACTGCAAGAAGTCGTCGAGGCTTGGTCGATCACGCACATCTATCCCGCGCACGACGACGTGCTGCTCGCGCTGGCGCAGCATAGCGAACAGTTGCGGGCTCGAGTCGTGACGTCGCCGCTCGCGACTTGCAAGATTTGCCGTTCGAAAAGTCTCACCTACGCTCACCTGCGCGACGTGGTCGCCGTGCCGCAAACCTCCGCTTCTCCGTCGGCGGTGCCGGAGTTTCCGGTGTTCGTGAAGCCGGATCAAGGGCAAGGCTCGCAGCGTGCTCGGCGAATCGATTCGCGCGCGGCGCTCGATGTCGCCCTCGCCGCGGAGCCCGACTTGCTCGTCTCCGAATATCTCCCCGGCCCCGAATATACGGTCGATTGCTTTTCCGACCGCGAGCGAGGATTGCTCTACGCCGGCCCGCGCGAGCGCATTCGCACGCGCTCCGGCATCGCGATGAGCACCACGTTCGTCGACGACCCGGAGCTGCAAGCTTGGGCCGCGCACATCGCCAAGCAGCTCGCATTCCACGGCGCTTGGTTCTTTCAAGCCAAACGGGATGCGGCCGGAGCGCTGAAGCTTCTAGAAGTCGCGCCTCGTCCCGCCGGCGCCTCGTCGCTCACGCGCGCTCGAGGCATCAACCTGCCGCTCTTGAGCCTGTATGAAGCGGAGGGGGTTGCCGTCGATTTGCTTCCCAATGCGGGCAGCCTCGCGCTCGATCGGGCCCTCACGAATCGCTACCGTCACGATTTCCATTACGACACGGTGTACGTCGACCTCGACGATACGCTCCTTCTTCGCGGGGCCGTGCATCCGCCGCTCGTCGCTTTTCTCTACCAATGCCTGAACCGCGGGATACGATTGGTATTGTTGACGCGGCATCGCGGAGAGACCGCCGATACGCTGGCCCGACATCGCTTGCAATCGCTGTTCGACGAAGTGATCGTCGTTCCGCGCGGCGTGCCGAAAAGCAAATCGATCACCGTGGCGGCGGCCATCTTCATCGACGACAGCTTTGCCGAACGGCGCGAAGTCGCGCAAGCGCTCGGCATCCCGACGTTCGACCTTTCGATGCTGGAATTGCTGCTCGACGACCGCGCCGTCTAACGCCCGCCACGCCCCGTACACTTGAAGACCATGCACGCGCCCGATCCCGCTTCTTCGCGACCTTGGAAACCGACGCCGCTGGCGGCGCTCGGCGGCGCACCGGCGTTTGCCGAGCCGTTGCACGTCGGTCGGCCGAACGTGCCCGACCGGGCGAAGCTTCTGGAGCGGATCGAAGGAGCGCTCGACCGGCGCTGGTTCACCAACGACGGCCCGCTCGTGCAAGAGTTTGAAGCGGCGCTCCGTCGACAACTGCAAGTGAAGCATGTGGTCGCCATGTGCAACGGCACGACGGCGCTGGAGATCGCCATCCGCGCGCTGGGGCTCAAGGGAGAAGTGATCGTCCCGTCGTTCACCTTCGTCGCCACGGCGCACGCGCTCCAGTGGCAAGAGATCACGCCGGTCTTCGCCGACATCGAACCGGCGACGCACTTAATCGACCCGGCGCAAATCGAGCGGCTCATCACGCCGCGCACCACGGGCATCATCGGCGTGCACACCTGGGGCCGGCCGTGCGACGTCGCGGCCTTGGCCGAGATCGCCGACCGTCGCGGGCTGACGCTCCTCTTCGATGCGGCGCACGCGATGGGCTGCACGCATCACGGCGCGCCGATCGGCCGTTTCGGCGCCGCCGAAGTTTTCAGCTTCCATGCCACGAAGTGCGTACAGGCATTCGAAGGGGGCGCGGTCGCCACGAACGACGACGCGCTGGCCGAGAAGATGCGGCTCATGCGCAACTTCGGCTTCGCCGGCTACGACCGGGTCGTTTACCTCGGCATCAACGGCAAGCTCAGCGAGATCAACGCCGCGATGGGGCTGACGTCGCTCGAAGACCTACCGCGCGTCGTCATGCACAATCGCCGGAATTTTCAGCTGTACCATCACGGGCTCGGCGGCCTGCCGGGCGTGCGACTGCTCGATTACGAACAGGCCGCATCTGCCTCAGCGGTTCACGATCAACGCGAAGCGCGCAACTATCAGTATGTCGTCTTGGAGTGTGATTCGGCTCAGTCGCCCCTCACGCGTGACGAACTCGTCGAGGTGCTCACGGCGGAGAACGTCCGAGCCCGACGGTATTTCTATCCCGGCTGCCATCGGATGGAGCCGTATCGAACGCTCTTCCCGGACGCCGGCAAGCAGCTGCCGGTGACGGAGGAGGTCGCCGCGAAGGTGCTGCTGCTGCCGACGGGGCCGACGGTCGGGGAAGAGGAAATCCAGACGATTTGCGGTATTCTGCATCGGGCAGCTGCAGAATCGGCCGAGGTACGCAGCGCGCTTCCACCCCCCGAAGTCGACTCCCCGGCGCGCCGGATTCTATAGAGTCGCTGCCCACCCTCGGTCCGCTTCCGACGCACAGGAAGTGCGGGTTTGTCGCCTCGTTGCGCTAAGCCGCACGCCTTGCTCGTAGGCACGCATTGCACGGCTCTCCGGCACGCCGTTGCCCGCGCGCCGCCGGCCGAAAATTAACCTCTCGCGAAACTCGGCCGCGCGATGCGGTTTTGAGAGTTCGAATGAAAAATATTGCAACCCCCCGTACGCCGCGGCACTCCGGTTGCTAATAGTTTCCTCGCACTCCTTCCGTGCTCTAGGCGGCGCATCGGCAGAGGATCGGCGCGTGCGAAAAGCCGTGTTTCGGCTAACACACCTTTCGCGTCGGGTCCTAACGAGTTTCCCAAACCTTGTACTAGCGCGCGCCAAGTTGCCTGCCATGGGCTATCTCGAAATCAAGAACTTGCGGAAGACGTTCGGCTGCGGCGCCCGGCGCACTGCGGTTCTCGAGAACTTCAGCTTGTCGGTCGGGCAAGGAGAATTCGTCGCTTTATACGGACGCCTCGGCGACGGTAAGACGACGCTCGCGGCGCTCGTCGCCGGACTGACGCTCCCCGACTACGGCACCATTACGCTCGGCGGCAAATGCGTGAGCGGTCCCGGCCCTGATCGTGCTCTCATGTCGCAGTCGCAAGCTCCGCTCGGTTGGCTGAGCGTCCGCGACAACGTCATGACGGCCATCGACAACGTGTTCCAGTCGTCCCAACAGAAACGCGTTCGCGCCGACTATTATCTAAAGGCGACGGGCCTGGATGAAGTCGCCGCCAAGCGCCCCGGCGAATTGAGCGAACCGCTCCGCCGTCGCTTAGCCTTGGCTCGCGCGCTCGCCGTAAACCCCGACGTACTGCTGCTCGACGATCCGCTCTGCGGTTTGGAAGACGGGCCGCGCGAACAACTTTCCACCGACCTGGCTCGGCTGATCGCCGAAGAGCGCAAGACCTGCCTGCTCTTCACGTCGAACGTCGACGAAGCGTTGCTCCTGGCCGACCGCGTGGTGCCGCTGGCGCCGGATACGCGCTCGCTCAACGTCAAAGAATTCCTGATCGACCTCCCGCGCCCACGGAAAGCGCCGAAGCTCGGAAGTCGGTTCGCACAATTGCGGGCGGCGGTCCTCGGGTCGTTCACCACGGCATCGACCGCCGCCGGGTTGTCGTAGTCGGCTCGTCGCACCCGAGCCGTACGCACGCATCGTTTGCAGATCGCATCGCTTGACGCACCCCCGTGAGGATAGAAACGTGACCACGCCCATGGTGACGCTGTATGAACGTATTGGCGGCGAGGCCGGTGTTGCGGCTCTGCTCGACCAATTCTATGCCCGAGTGTTAGACGATCCGGAACTGGCCGGCTTCTTTCAAGACGCGTCGCTCGACAAACTGCTGCGCATGCAGAAGGAGTTCTTCGGCGCCGCGCTCGGCGGTCCGCAATCGTACGGCGGGCTCGATCTGAGCTGGGTGCACTCCGGGCGCGGCATCACAGCCCACCACTTCAACGTCTACGCGCAGCACTTGCTGGCCACGCTGGAGTCGTTGGGTCTCGCGGCGGACGACGTGCGTGAAACCGTGCATCGCATCTCGGTGCACAAAAACGACATCACCGGCGAGGCCTACTAGCGCGTAGGACGCCGATTTCCGGAAAGTCTTGTCGCCCCGTTCAGGGCTCGCCGTGCGTCATCGGGCCGATTTTCTTGCCTGCGGCGCTGCCTATTTCTTCGGCCACGGCGCATATGGCGCGCCGCCCCCGGAAATAGTTGCTTCTGTTTCGCTCGGCGGTTAGGTTCCTTCCGCGACGTGCGTCTTCGGGAGTTTCCCAAAAGCGTGAGCGAGAGAGATGCGGTATGAAGTTGCAAACGACCTTAGGCCTCTGCGGAATACTGGCAACCTGCGCGTCGACCTTGATCGCAGCCGACAAGAAATCGCCCGGCCGCGACGCTTGGCGTTGGCCGTTTGCCGCGGAATCGATTTGGAACACTCCGATCGGTTCGGGCGCCGTTTACAAACCCGCCGGCTTAGGACCGTCGCCGCGCGTCGGCGTGGATACGCAGTTTCTGCTGACCACCTCCGAAACCGATCCCGAGCGCGAAGTTCTAAATAGCCCCTCGTTCAAGGAGCGCTCGACGGGAACGACGCCGCTCGGCTTCTCGTTGCGCTTGCCCGACGACTGGATCGTGCCGGAGACGGGCGAGGGAAACCCGTACGGGCTGACTCCCAACGCCAACTACGCGATTCTGATGCCCGACGGCGACCAGGTATTGCAAGGCTGCCGCGTTTGCCGACCGACTCGGGGCGGACCGATTTTTCTGCCGGATTGGATGAAGTATCCCAACAATCGCAAGACCGTCAGCATTCGAGGCGACGGCCTCGACGGCGGCGGGCAAGGAGCATCCGGCATGTCGGCGCTTGGCGGGACGATCCGAATCGGCGAACTCGTCGGCCCGCAACCGATTCGCCATGCCGTCAAGATTAATCCGTTCGCGGCGCGCTACTGTTACTACTCGAAGGAAGTGCCCGGCTTTCGTTGGCCTGCGAAAGAAGCCGACGATTACGCTCCGACCACGTACAAGGGGACGAATCCGGCGGTCGTCATGGGTTCGCTGCTGGCGCTCAAACCGAACGTCACGCCGCAGAGCCTCGGGATTCGATCGCCGCCGGGGCGTAAGTTATTCTTCGCGCTGCAGAACTACGGCGCGTATTTTACCGAAGACGCCGCCTGGGATACGTGGGACCTGATCGTCGAACGGGACGCCGAATTGGAATTCGAAAAGGCGTACCGCGTGTCGATGAAGAGCGAACCGTGGCGCGACGAGATCAATCGCATGATCCAGGCGCTGCACGTGGTCGACAACAACGGTCCGGAGAGCATCGGGGGCGGAGGGAAACCGCGCCAACCGCCGCCGCCTCCGTTTGTCGACGCCGCGCCGTAGGGCGCCGCTTTCCGCCGTCAACGCGGCCGCTTACGCCATCAGCTCTTTCACGACGCGGCCGTGGACGTCGGTGAGGCGGAAGTCGCGGCCGCCGTAGCGGAACGTGAGCTTCTCGTGGTCGAAGCCGAGCAGGCGGAGCATCGTCGCGTGCAGGTCGTGCACGTGCACGGGATCGGTCGCCACGTGCAGGCCGAGTTCGTCGGTCGAGCCGTGCACGTAGCCGCCGCGCGAGCCGCCGCCGGCCATCCAGACGGTGAAGCCGTCGTGATGGTGGTCGCGTCCCGGCTTCGGGCCGACCGGAAGTTGCACGGTCGGCGTGCGTCCCATCTCGCCGCTCCAGAGCACCAGCGTGTCTTGGAGCATGTCGCGCTGCTTCAGGTCGGCCAGAAGCGCCGCGATCGGCTGATCGCTTTCGCGGGCTAGACGTTTGTGAGCGTCGGCGACGTTCGAGTGCGAATCCCACGGCTGGCCCGCTCCGTGGTAGACCTGCACGTAGCGGACGCCGCGCTCCGCCAAACGCCGGGCGATGAGCGTTTGCCGGCCGTGGACGGTGTCGCCGTATTGTTCGAGCACATGCTTCGGCTCTTGGGAAACGTCGAACGCTTCGCCGGCCTCTCGCTGCATGCGGAAGGCGAGCTCGAGCGATTGGATGCGGGCGTCGAGTTGTTCGTCGTCGGCCCGACGGGCGCGGTGCATTTCGTTGAGCTGCTGCAAGTAGTCGAGCTGGCGGCGTTGCTGTTTCGGCAAAATGGCGTCGTTGCGAATGTTGGCGACGAGCTTCGCGGAATCGGTCTGCTGCGAGTCGACGTAGGTGCCTTGATAGATGCCGGGCAAGAACGCGTTGCGCCAATTGCTTCCTTGGGCCGTCGGCAGGCCGGCGGGACACATCACGACGAAGCCGGGGAGGCTTTGGTTCTCGGTGCCGAGGCCGTAGAGCGTCCAGGCTCCCATGCTCGGCACGGCCCGGCTGATGTCGCCGCAGTTCATCATGAGCAGGCCGGGCTCGTGGTTCGGCACGTCGGTTTGCGTGGAGCGAATGATGCAGAGGTCGTCGGCGTGCTTGGCGATGTTCGGAAAAAGCTCGCTGATTTCAATGCCGGCCTGACCATGCTTGGCGAACTTGAACGGCGAGGCAAACGCGGCCCCGCCGATGCGTTTATCTCCCTTGAGTTCATCTTTCAGAACCTTGCCGTGATACTTCTCCAGGGCGGGCTTCGGATCGAATGTGTCGATCTGCGACGGGCCGCCGTTCATGAAGAGGTGAATCACGCGCTTCGCCTTGGGAGCGAAGTGCGGGGCCTTCGGCGCGAGCGATGAACCGAGGGGCGTCGGCAGGCCCGCAGAGGAAGCGGCGTCGGCGGCGGCCGGGGCGGCGTAGCCCATTTCGTTCAGCAAGCTGCTCAAGGCGACGGCGCCGAAACCGAAGCCGCAATGCTTGAGAAGATCGCGACGGGAGAGATTGGGGGTCATAGAGTTAGCAAGCCATTTTTGGAATGACCAATAATCAAGCACCAAGTTCCAAACAAGGAACAAATACCAATGACCGAATGTGCGCCGCAAGGATCATTGGAATTTTTGTGATTGGAATTTGTTTGGTATTTGGTGCGTGGTCATTGGTTATTTAAGTATCAACGTTTCAGACACGTCGGCCTTACGGCTCGACGAAGCGCCGCGGAACGCCACGGAGGGCGTTCCCTACAGACGATGGAAAATTGTTCTCAATCGACAAACCAAAACTCGTTCGTAAGCAGCAATGCTTGGGCACATTGTTCCCAGGCCGTGAGCAGCGGGGGCGGTGGGGCGGCGAAATCGGCGTTGGCGCTCCAGACGAGCGGCGCGCCTTGTTTCGGCTGGTCGAGCTGTCGCAAGACGGGAGCCCAGGTGAAGGCGTCGGCCGTCGGCTTCGCGCGGCAATCGACGATGAAATCGATGACGTCGCCGGCGCGAACCGAGATACGCTCCACGTCGGTCGCCGCCTTGTCGTTGAGGAGCTTCCACTCGCCGAGCGTCCGGCCGTCGCCGGTGACGATGCGGGCGCGGATGCCGTCGCCGTTGTCGCGCAGGTGCGCGAGCGTGCCGGAGATCGTCATGTCGCCGTCGACCGGCGCGGTCCAGCGACGAATGGTCGCGAACTCTTGGCTCCGGCCCGGGTGACCGCCGACGGCCGAAAGCCGGACGTGGCCGATGCGCGGATCGGGATAGTCTTTGCTTCCTTGGTAGTTCTTGCCGTCGAAGAACGTGAGCTCGTGGAACCGGTCGGCGTCGTCGGCCGAAGCGTCGACCGCGCCATAGCCGTAGCGCCAGACTTGACGACGGTCGCCGGAGTTGCGTTCGGCGTCGGCCGCCGCCACCAGAAAACTTCGCGTGAGGTCAAGTTCCCCTTGAGTCGGCGCGCGATCGAACACGCGGCGATAAAGCACCTTGGTCCGGGCATCGTCGTCGCGGGCCTGCGCAAATTCCGGCGACGCACAAAGGGCGCGGGCTTGCTCGATGACGAACGGATGGTTCATCCCGAAGAGCGCTTGTTGCGGCACCAGCGTAACGGCCCGCTCCGGCGTGCTCACCTCGGGCGAGGCGAAGTCGAAGGTCGAAAAAACCGGATCGAGGTTCAGTCGATCGACGAAGCCATAGATCGTGCGCCGCCAGGAGAACGGCTCGGCGCTGAGTTCGACGGCCCGACCGCCGATGGCGGGGTCGAGCTTGCCGGAGACGGCGAGCATCGCGTCGCGCAGGGCTTCGAAATCGAGCCGGCGACGATTGGCCCGCCAGAGCAATCGGTTCTCAGGATCGACGGCCGCCGGAGATTTTTCGCCGGCCGCGGCGGGCACTTCGGAAGTTTGCCGATAGGCGCTGGAGAGCAGAATTTCGCGATGCATCCGCTTCGTCGACCAGCCTTGTTCGACGAACGTCGCCGCGAGCCAATCGAGCAATTCGGGATGGCTCGGCGGATCGCTGCGGAACCCGAAGTCGGCCGGCGTATCGACGATTCCTGCGCCGAAGTGGTGGAGCCAAAGACGATTGACGTAGACCCGCGCGGTGAGCGGGTTCTTGGGGTCGGCGATTGCTTCGGCGAGCTCTTTGCGGCCGCTGCCGACGGCGAACGGCGTGCGCTCTTTGCCGGCGAGCACCTCTAAAAAGCGCCGCGGTACCGGATCGCCGCGCCGAGCGCTGTCGCCGCGCAGAAAGATCACGGGGTTCACCGGCTTCGGCTTGTCTTCAATCGCAAACGCTCGCGCCGGGGCGCCGGGATGCGTGATGTCGACTTCCTTGATTTCGTTCTCTAGTTTTGCGAGCGTCGTGCGGCCGTTGCCCAACAAACGCGACGCTTGTAAGCAAGCCTTCGGCTCCAAGGCAAACGGCCCGTCTTCGGCAACGATCGTTGCGCGAATCGCTTCCCAATCGGCGTCGGGCAGACGATCGGCCGAGGGCGACTGCATACGCAAGGCGGCCCACTTTTGCGAGGCTTCGAGCAGCAGCTTGCCGTACGCCGCGACCACGTCGCTCTTCGTCTTCGGCTGCGCGTCGCGAAGCGTCGCCAGCACGACGGCGTTGACCTCGGTAGGCTTTTCATCCCCGGTCGTGCCGAACTTGACGATCTTCCGCAGGTGCCCGTCGAAGTTTTTGTCGATTACGGTCAGCAGATGAAAGAGCGGGCCGAGCACCGGATCGCTGCGCCACTTCGGCAACTTCCGCGCGGCCTCGAGGTTCGCGGCGAGCGGCGTCATCGCCGTTTCTTTGAGCTTGCGGCTGGAGATGAGTCCGCGAATCGATTCTTTTTTCGTGACGCTCAGTTCGTAGTAGCCGAGCAAATACTGATCGATCTTCTCCATGAGATCGGCCTCGGCCGTGTCGCGCAGGCCGGCGGCGTAGTCGTCGAGCGCTTTCACTTTCTCCTGGCGAGCCTGTTCATAGTCGGCCAGCAGATCCGGCGGCGGAATCATGCCGGCGATCAGCGGGAACTCCGCGGGCTCTTGGCAACTGGCAAACACGCCGTAGAGCGAATAGTAATCGGCGGTCGGAATCGGATCGTACTTGTGATCGTGGCAACGGGCGCACGCCACGGAGAAGCCGAGGAAGCCGCGAGTGACGACGTCGATGCGGTCGGCGATCTGCTCCTGCTCGTTGTTGCGAAACCGGGAACCGACGGTGAGCAAGCCGAGCGCCGCCAGCGACGGCGATTGCTTATCGCTCGCGTAGAAATCGGCCGCGAGTTGGGCACGGATGAACTCGTCGTACGGCAGATCGTCGTTAAAGGCTTTCACGACCCAATCGCGATAGGTATACGCATACGGATAGCGTCGATCGATGCCGGCGGCAATGAAGTCGCGCGTGTCGGCGTAGCGGGCCACATCGAGCCAATGCCGGCCCCAGCGCTCGCCGTAGTGCGGCGAGGCGAGGAGCTTGTCGATCAACGCCTCATATGCCTTCTCCCTCTCTCCCCTTCTCCGAGTCTCTTCGTCTTGGCCGGCAGGGGAGACGGGGAGATTGGGTGACGAGGAGCCGGTGTATGCGCGAACGAAGGCATCCACCTCTTCCGGCGACGGCGGCAGGCCGACTAGATCGAAATAAACTCTGCGGCAAAGCACGGCGGCATCGGCTTCCGGCGACGGGTGCAAACCGTGCGCTTCGAGCTTGGCGAGGACGAAGCGGTCGATCGGCGTGCGCGCCCAGGCGGCGTCACGTACCGTCGGCGGCTCGGGCTTGCGCACCGGTTGGAAGGCCCAATGCGTTTTTGCTTGCTGGAAGATCGCAACCTGGTCGCCGAGCGCCGCCGCGACGGGTCGATCGCCCGCCGGCCAAAACGCGCCGCTGCGAACCCAAGTTTCAAAGTCGGCGACGACGGCATCGTCGAGCTTCTTCTCCGGCGGCATCTCCAGCCCTTCGTGGCGGAGCGCTTCGATCAACAGGCTCTCTTCCGGTCGACCCGGCACGACCGCCGCGCCGCCGGCGCCGCCTTTAAACACGGCGTCGCGCGAATCGAGCCTGAGGCCCGACTCCTGCTTCTGCGGACCGTGGCACGCGACGCACTGCTCGATGAGCACGGGACGGATGTGCGATTCGAAGAACTCGGTTTGCGCGCGGGCCTTCTGTTGCGGCGCGGCCGGCTCGGCGGACGATACGTCCCGGCCCGCGGCGAACGTCATGACGAAGACCGAAACGTAAACGAACGACGCACCGCGTAGGCCGCGGCCGTGAGACAATGCCGGCATCAGAAAGACTTCCGTGGAAGACGCCCCCTGCGAGAGTGGAGGCAAAACGGGGACGGCTGTGATCCGTCCCGCCCCCTCCATTGTAGAAACGTGCGCACGTTTCTTACACGGCAAGGACGCCCGGCGGCAGGGCATTATTTGAGACGGCGCGTGCATGAAACCGCGAATGCATCAACGCCGGCCGAACTGTCGCAGTGAGAACGCCTGGGAAACCCGCGGAATCGCTCCCGAATCGGCTTAGCGCCCTTCGGCCAAGGCCGAGCGCAGCCGTTCGAATTCCGCGCGGCTCAGCTTCTTATCGCGATCGACGTCACCGCGCTCGAAGAGCGCTTCCACCAGCTTCGGGTTTTCTTTCACGCGCGGCATCTCCTTCAACGCAACGTCGAGTTCTTCGCGCGAGACGGAGCCGTCGTCGTCGGTGTCGAACCGATGAAACAAGCTCTGCGCCGCCAGCGCCGCAAGCTTCGAGGTCTTGCTGCGCGGACCCATCACGCCGGGCTCGTCGCCCGGCACAATGTACTCGACATAGCCGAGCTGCATTTCGTCGTAGGTTTGCTGACCCCAGCGCACGTTCTTCGACGGGTCGGGGTTCGCCGGGTTCCCTTCGCTGTTGTCGTACCAGGCAGTGAACTGCAGTACGTCGCCGCGCTTCAGCGGAACGCGTTCCGCCAGTTGGTAGTTGAGTTGCCAATTGAAATCGTAGCGCGGAATGTCGAGCAGCAACTGTGTGCCGTCGGAAGTTTGCACGTCGTACCGGCATGCCTTGCCGCGGAGATGCATGTGCGGCAAGAAGCTCAGCACCTCGACGTCGTACGGCAATCGCAACACGCCGAGCGAGCGGAAGTTGGCGTCGCGCGGCGGAATGTTCAAACGCAGGTTGGCGACGCCGGTCACGCGCACGTCGTGCACGGGCGGCTTCTTCGCGTAGATCACGCCGATCTCCGTCCGGTCGGTCGTCGCCGTGCCGTTGGGAGTGTAGTGCATTTGAAATCGCAACTTCGCGCCGGCCGGCAAGACCTTCGCCATTCCTTCGGGATATACCAACGCACTGTTGCCCGGCACGTAGATGCCCCAAAAGCCGGCGGTGCCGCTTTCTTGGCGCTCGATGTCGCCCGCCGTGTCGCTGGGGGTCGCTACAAACACCAGCACGTGATGCACGACTTCCCGATTGCCGGGTCGAATCTCGATCGCTTGCACCCAGCGCCCTTCCGGCAGGTTCGTGTCGACGTAAATGTTCTTATACGGCATGACTCCCGTCGCCGGGATCTGCACAGGGTCTTTGAACCCGAACACGGCGTCGGGCTTGCCGATGGTCCAATCGTCGGAGAATTCGACGGGACGCGGGGCGTCGGCTTCGTCGCCGCGCGGGCGCTTGGCGGCGATCCAATTTAAGAGATCGGCCTGATCCGCCGCGGCGAGCGAGCGTTCGTTCGCCCAACCGGCGTGCTTCACTTCGGCAGACTTCGCGGCGAACCAGGGCGGCATGATGCCGCCTCGAACGACTTGCTCAATCATCGGCGCGTGGGCGTCGACTTCTTCGTACGTCGCCAACGAAAACGGCGCCGAGCCTTTCGGACGATGGCATTCCAGACAATTGTTTTGAATGATCCGCGAGATGCGGTTGTGGTACGTGATGGAAGTGTTACTTTTTCCGGCCGACTCCGACGGCCCTTCCAGCGCACAGCCGGGAGCGTCGGTCGCCGCGATCGCAAGTTTGCGCCCCGCCAAAATGCTCGTCAGCGCGTCGGCCAAGTAGCGTCGCTTCGGTTCGTCCTTCCCGTAGCCGAGGCCGTATTGATCGTCAACTGCGCCGTGATAGAGCACCGTCCGAGCGCCGTCGAGCACAACGACGTCGGTCGTCGTCCGCAGGCCGACCGCTTGGGCGAGCACTCCCGCTTCGTCGTGCACGTAGACGACGGCGTCGTCCTTCGCAAACTCGGCGAACCGCGCCAGGTCGGCTTGCATCGCCGCGGCTTCGTCCGTCTTCGTCGCGTTCACGAGCAGCCAGCGCACGTTCTTGCCGTCGAACTGCTTGGCCAAGTCGACCAACGACGGCACGTACTTCTTGCTCAACGGGCACGAGGTGCCGGTCGCCGCGACGACCAAGATCCGGTCCCGGCAAAGCGCCCCGAGTTGATGCATGCGGCCGGACAGATCCTTGAAGCTCGTATCGCGAGTCTGCCGGCCGACGCCGTGGTCGCCCGGCTTCAATACCTTGGGGGCTTGTCGCACGGCCGCTTCCGGCGACTTCTCCTCCGGAGCCTTCGCGGCCAGGTCGCGATGACCCTGGCTCTGCGATACGGCCAGCACAAGAAGCGAAACAGAAAAGAGGGCGAGCCGCACGCGTGCGGACCGGCAAGCAGATCCCAGGGGCATAGATTGATCGCGAAGTGGAAATGAATCGGGGCGCGACGGACGTGACGACCTTGCCGGATGCGCGGCGCGGTCGGGCTACGTGGTTTTACCACGCGCGAGCGGAAAAAGTTCCATCGTCGACCAATTTCCTGATCGATTATTCGCCCCTCTGTCGCGTGACCGTGCGACGGACAAGTCGAACCGACGACAGCTCGGATGAGGAACGCATTCGGTCGGTGTGATGGTTGCGAGAATATTCAGGGCCGAATCGCATAAAAACAGGCGTTCCAGCCATCACCTAACGGAATCGTTAGACCACGGCACGTCATCTGCATCGACATCTTCGCTGCGATTCTGCGCACCGCGCACGCGTTGTTCACATGGAACGACGCGGCGCTGCCGCATGTTGCCGGTTCAGCAGAGGCCGGTCCAGGAGAAGTGGTCATGTCGTCAAATATTTCCAGGCGTCGAATTGCCGTCGGCAGCGTACTCACGGCTGCCGCGTGGGTTGCCGTCGGCTTGCTCAACGAGCCGCGCGCTTTCGCGCAAGCACCGAGCGGCGACGTGGTGGTGCAAGACGTCGATGTCCTTACACGCGGCCCCGTGCATGAGGCGTTCGCCGTGCCCGTGGGGAACGATCCCGTCGTGAGCGTGATCGTGCCGACGCAACCGCCGGCCGACATTGAAGAACTGGCGCCGGAAGTTTCGACCTCCGACCCCAACGCCCAATGGATCGGCGGCTATTGGGCCTGGGACGACGAACGACAAGATTTCCTGTGGGTGAGCGGGCTATGGCGCACTCCTCCTCCGGAGCATCGCTGGATTGCCGGCTACTGGATCGACGCCCCCGGCGGCTTTCAGCGCGTCTCCGGTTTCTGGTCGCCGACCACGGTGCAACAAGTCAATTATCTTCCGGCGCCGCCGGCCAGCCTCGAGGCCGGCCCTAGTTCGCCGGCTCCCGGCCCCAACTACTTCTGGGTTCCCGGCAATTGGGTGACGGTCGATGCGCGGTACGTTTGGCAGCCCGGTTATTGGGCCGCCTCGCAAGAGCAATGGGTTTGGACTCCGTCCTATTACAATTGGACCCCCGGCGGCTACGTTTACAACGTCGGCTATTGGGATTACCCGCCGCAAACACGCGGCATGATCTTCGCGCCGGTCTACTTTCAGAACCGCGTCTACGCGCAACCCGGCTTTAGCTATTCGCCGTCGGTACTCATCTCGACGACGCAGTTGCTCTACTCGCTCTTCGCGCGACCGTCGTACGGCAGTTACTACTTCGGCGACTACTACGACCCGCGCTATACGGCCGGCGGCTACTACCCGTGGTACGCCTCGTCGCGACTTTCCTCGACGCAGCGCCGCGGCTGGTACGATCCGTTCTTCGCCTACAACTCCGCGCGTTACGGCCAGAGCAATCCCCAATGGATGAACGACTATCGCCGGCGCTACGACTACTACGCCGCCAACCGTGATGCCCGGCCGCGCCACACCTACGAAGAGCAACGACGTTGGTGGGAGCAGCAACAACGCGACGGTCGCGGGCCCGACAACCGCGGACCGAATGACCGTGGTCCGGATGGTCGCGGGCCCAACGATCGCGGACCTGACGGACGCGATCGCGACGATCGCTCGAATATTCTGGCCGTATCGCTGAGCGACATAGCTGCCAACCCCAAGCTGATCTCGCAGGAAGTTCGTCGTATTGATCCGCAGCAGCGGCAAACATTTGAGCAACGAGCGAAGGACAATAAGCAGTTCAGTCGCGACCAGCGGGCACGCGTCGAGTCGGAAGCGCGCGTGGCCGTAAACGCGCCGGGCGCCGGCAATCAGCCGCAACCCGGCGACGTTCGCCCGACGCCGGGCAACCGTCCCGGCGGAGATCGTACTCCCGGAGACGGTCGTGGCCCCGGCAAGCTGCCGCAGCTCACGCTTCCCGATGCCGGCCCGGCCATTGCCAAGGGTCCGGCACCGGAAACGCCGCCGCCAAGTGCAGGCCCGCAACCAGGTCCGCGCGCCGGGTCGAATAAGCCCGACGTCGCCCGACCTGCGGAACCGAACGTTGGTGAGCCGCGCCCGACAGGTCCGCGCCCGGGCATCGCCGTCGGCGAACCCAACCCCAACACGCCCAACCCCAACACGCCGCGTCCGAACATGCCGGGCCGCGATGTGCCTAAACCGAGCGCTCCGAACACGCCCAACGCAAACGTTCCCGGAGCCAATGTCCCCAATGCGGATGTCCCGCGCACGTTGCCTGCTCCGAACGATCGGCCGCGCGACCCGCGTTCCGGTCCGATGCCTTCGGGAGAGGTGCCGTCGCGCAACGGTCGACCCGAGCGCACGAACTTGCCGAACGTCACGCCGCCGGCGAACTCGACGATTCCGACGGTGACGCCGAAGCCCGACGCCACGATTCCCACGGTGACGCCGCCGACCACGACACCGCCGGTCGTCGTTCCGCCCGCGAATGTGCCACGCAACTTGCCGGCTCCGAATGCCCGAGGAAACGGCAATCGTCCGACGGGAAGTGCGCCGGAAGCAACGCCGGGGCGCGATCCGCGTCAAAACGTACCGAACGACCCTCGTGGCAACGCCGCGCGTCGCAGCGATAGCCAACCGCCGCAAATGAGTCGCCCGCAACAACGTCCGCCGCAGACCGAGGCGCCTGCCCCCAATCGCCAGGCCGTGCCGCAATTGCCGACGCAAAGAACGTCCCAGGCAGGTCCGCAACCGTCGCGCGAGCGGCCCACCGAGCAGCGCCCTCCGCAAACGCGGGAAGCGCCGCCACAGCGACAGTCGATTCAGTCGCCGAAGGCTCCGGCCGAGCGCACCCGCCCGGAACCGGAAGCACGCACCCCGAAGACCGAACGCCCCGCTCCGCAAGCGCCCGCCCCCGGCAACGACAAGCCGAAGAAAGATGATGAAAAGCCGAAGGGCAAGAAGTAATCCTTCCCCATCTCCGGTCTCCGTTCTTCGGTCTTCCTTCACCGTCCGAATCGAAATATCGCTGCGTCGGCATTCGGTCGACCAGAGAGTTCGTCGGCGATGATGTCGGCGGCAATGGCGCTAAACGTGATGCCGTTGCCGCCGAACCCCAGCGCGAAGTAGCCCCACGACAACTCGGGCGGCCGACCGATGTAGGCCAGCCCGTCTTTCGTCTCGCCGAAGGTGCCGGCCCAAGCAAACTCGGTCTCCAGTGCGAGCGTCGGAAACATCGTTTGCAGCCGCTTCAGGATCTTGTCGGCCTTCGCGCCGAGCTGCGCATCGCGCTTCGTCGGGCTATGGAAATCGTCGTCTTCACCGCCGGCGAGCAACCGTCGGTCGTCGGTCGCGCGCAAATAAAGATACGGCCGTGAACTCTCCCAGAACAAACAATCTTCCGGCCAAGGGGCGACGCTCGGCAGCGGCTGCGTCACCAGCGCGTAGGTGCTCTTAAATTTCACGACGCGCTCGCTCAAATATTGCTGCGATTCGTAACCGCTCGCAAACACGACGTGCTTCGCCTTTACGCTCGGGCCGCGATCCGTCTGCGCGGTCACCCGGCATGCGTCGCCCGCCGGCTGCGGCGTGAACTTGGTGACGTCGGTGCGATCGAATACTCGCACGCCGCGCTCTTGCGCCTGCTGCAAGAGTCCGTGCGCCAATCGATAGGGATCGCACGAGGCGGCGGCTTCGGAAACAATCGCGCCGGGATAATTGATCGCATATTGCTCGCTGAGCTCGCGCGGACCGGCCCACGCCGCGCGAATACCGCATGCCAACCTGGCCTCCAGCTCCGCGCGCAAGTCGGGCACTTCCGCTTCCGTGCTCGCTGCGTACACGCTCCGCTTGCGCCGAAAACCGCAATCGACCGGGCTATGCAGCGCAAGCTGCTCCAGCGTATCGATCGACGCGGCCGAGAGCTGATAAGCGCGATCGGCATGCGCACGGCCGACGAGCTTCGTGAGCTCGACCAAATGCGTGTCGATCTCGTACATGAGCAGCGCCGTACTGGCCGAGGTGCTCCCCTGCCCTACGTCGCGGCGGTCGAGTACGACGACGTCGAACCCTTCCCGCGAGAGCCTTTCGGCGAAGATCGCGCCGGTAATGCCCGCGCCGAGCACGAGCACGTCGCACACCTCATCGTGCTCCAGCGCCGGGTACGCGGCCATCAGCCCGTTCTTCACGAGCCAGAACGGGAAGTTCGATTTGAGGTCCATGGTGTCGATCGTAAGAAAGGTGGCGAGTGGTGAGTGACGAGTGGCGAGGAAAACAAGTGCCGCGTAGCACCAGACAGATGGCTCGCCACTCACCACTCGTCACTCGCCACTTCTTCTTCACCGCACTTGCGGTTCGCGATCCCAAAGCCGGTGGCGCTTCGCCGCCGTGATGAACTTGGCCAGCCCGTCGCGCGACTTGAGCGACACGACTCCCTCGTCGGCCTCCGGCTGCACGCCCGCCGCGGCTAACAACGGCTCGGCGGCCGTGGTATACGCTACGGCTTTCAGGTGCCCGAAGGCGTCGCGCACCCAATCGACGGCGGCGGCCGTCTTGAGCAACGCCTCGACTCCCGCTTCCGAGGGCGCGACGACGACCGCGTCGAACAACACCGACGGGGCCGCGTTCAACGCAAAATCGGCCGGCATCTCTTCGCCGCCGGCGGTCGTGAAGCCGCCGACCTTCGGCGCGACGACCATGACCACGGCTCCTTCGGCCTTCGCGGCTCGCTTCAGCGCTGCGATGAGCTTTTCATCCGCGCCGTCGGTCACGAGTATCGCCAGCTTACGACCCTCGATCGATTGCGGCGCCTTCAAATACTGACTCAGCGCCGGCGACGGCGGCAGATCGCGCGCCGGAACCGCGGGCTTGAGCTTTTCGGCTTGGCCCGGCATACCGAGCGCATCGGCCACGTGATCGCAAAGTTCTTGATCGACCAGCGCGAGCCGGCCGAGCATCCGCTTGCGAACGGCGAGCACTTCGCACTTGCCGAGTTCGAACGCGAACGCCCCGACGACGTGCCGCTGCTCCGGCTCGGTAAGCGAGTTGTAAAACAGCCGCGCCTGCGAATAGTGATCGGCAAAGCTCTCCGGCCGAATGCGCATTTTGTCGCCGGCTTCCGCGGCCGGAAAGCTCGTGAACCCGCGCTCGACGCTTTCACGCGCCTGACTCGGATCCAAACTATTCGGCTCGTACGCAATGCGGCCGGGCTGGAGCGTCGTTCGCATGTGCCCGTCGCGCTGCTGGTTTTGCACGGGACTATGCGCACGATTGATCGGCAACTCATGAAAGTTGGGGCTGCCGAGTCGGCTGAGTTGCGTATCGAGATACGAGAACAGCCGACCTTGCAGCAGCGGATCGTTCGAAAACTCGATCCCCGGCACGACGTTCGCCGGGCAGAAGGCGACCTGCTCCGTCTCCGCGAAGAAATTGTCGACGGTGCGGTTGAGCACCATCGTTCCCAGCGGCGTAAGCGGCACCACTTCTTCGGGAATGAGCTTCGTCGGGTCCAAGACGTCGAAATCAAACTCCGCCGCCTCTTCTTCAGAGAAGGCCTGCACCGAAAGTTCCCACTCGGGGAAGTCGCCGGCTTGGATGGCGTCCCAAAGATCGCGGCGGTGGAAGTCGCTATCCGCGCCGTTGATCTTCACCGCTTCGTCCCAAATGACCGAGAACGTGCCGAGCTTCGGCCGCCAATGAAACTTCACCAGCGTGGCAACGCCCTTGGCGTTCACAAGGCGAAACGTATGTACGCCGAACCCTTCCATCATGCGAAACGAACGGGGAATCGCGCGATCGCTCATGGCCCACAGAAGCATGTGCGTACTTTCCGGCATCAGTGAGACGAAATCCCAGAACGTATCGTGCGCCGAGGCGGCTTGCGGAAAGCCCCGATCGGGCTCCGGCTTCACGGCGTGAATCAGGTCCGGAAACTTCATGGCGTCTTGAATGAAGAACACCGGAATGTTGTTGCCGACGAGATCGTAGTTTCCCTCGCTCGTATAAAACTTCACGGCGAACCCCCGGACGTCGCGCGCGAGGTCGGGCGAACCTTCGCTGCCGGCCACGGTGGAGAATCGCACGAAAACCGGAGTTTTCACGCCGGGGTCTTGCAAGAACGCGGCCCGCGTTAGCTTCGCGTGCGATTTGTGCGGTTGAAAATAACCGTGCGCGCCGAAGCCGCGGGCATGCACCACGCGCTCGGGGATGCGCTCATGATCGAAGTTGGTGATCTTCTCGCGAAGTACGAAGTCTTCGAGGAGCACCGGCCCGCGCGCGCCGATCTTGAGCGAGTTCTGATTGTCGGCGACGGGAATGCCTTGATCGGTGGTGAGAAGTTCGGCCGATCCGCCGGCGCGTTGATGGGTTTCTCCGGCATTGCCGGTGGTTTGCGGGATCGAGGCGGAATCAGGTTTTTGCGACTTCTTAGCCATCGAGCGAACTCCTTAGGGATGTAGACGGTGCATCCTTGGCAATTCTTGTTCCGTCGCGACAAACCATTCGCGCCATTTGACCCTTGAAGTCCGTACGCGCAAGATTGCTGCTCTCCTATCGACCGCATCGATCAGGTATCGAGCACGTTGCAAGCCGTTTTTGTCTTAAGAGGGATAGTGATGTCTTCCCAATCCGCCATCGTCACCGGCGCCGGGTCCGGAATCGGCCGCGCCGTGGCCTTAGCACTACTTAGCGAAGGGTACGCCGTGGCGCTGGTCGGCCGTCGCAACGAGGCCCTGGCGGAAACCGCCGCCTTGGCCGCGGCGTCGGCCTCGACCGCGCCGCGCACCCTGCTCTGCCCCGCCGACGTCTGCGATGCGGCCGCGGTGAGGGCGGTGTTCGATCGCACGGTCGCCACGTTCGGCCGGGTCGACCTGCTCTTCAACAACGCGGGCATCGGCGCGCCGCCGGTGCCGCTCGACCAACTTACCGACGACCAATGGCGAGGGGTCGTCGATGTAAACCTCACCGGTGCGTTTTGGTGCGTGCGCGAGGCCTTCCGCGTGATGAAGGCGCAGAGCCCTCGCGGCGGACGCATCATCAACAACGGCAGCATCTCCGCGCACGTACCGCGCCCCAACTCGGCTCCTTACACGGCGACGAAGCATGCAATCGAAGGATTGACGAAATCCGCGGCGCTCGACGGCCGGGCTTTCGACATCGCGGTCGGCCAGATCGATATCGGCAACGCCGCGACGGATCTGACCGCGCGCATGAAAGAGGGGGTGCTCCAAGCCGACGGCCGCACTGCCCCCGAGCCGACGATGCCGGTCGAACACGTGGCCCGCGCCGTGCTTTACATGGCAAGCCTACCGCTCGATGCGAACGTGCTGACGATGACCGTCATGGCGACCGGCATGCCGTACGTGGGCCGCGGATAATTTCATCCTCTCATTTAGCCCCGGAGTTCGTCTCCGGGAGCCCGCCGCCCATTACGTCGCCGACGGAAACAACTCGACGTGCTCGTCGCCGTTGCGGCCGAAGTAGATCGCCCGACGACCATGAATCTGCACAAAGTAGCCGACGCAACCGGCGGCGGTCGTCTTCCGTACAAAGTCGGCGAACGTATGTTCGCCACGCTGGCTTTGGCGAATGGCCGCCACGATCGCTTCGCGATCGAACTCAATCCCCGTTGCATGCTTCAGGTGATCCGCCGAGACCACGGTCGACGCGCCGTCCGGCCAGTAGTACGTGAACTCGCCGCGCGTGTAATCGGCGTGATAACGTTCGACTCCGACCTCGATGAGCTTGCCCACGACTTCAGGAAACGTCATTTCATCCGCCCAACTCTTAGCGGCGCACTCTTGGACGACGGCGATCGGATCGGCGTTCATGGTGAAATAACTTGCTGTGCTGGAGGAAAAACATTGCGACCACTGCGAATTCATAGCAGTTCGAACACGTGTTCAGCAGTCCGCATTCAGCAGTCCGCATTTCCGCGCCGCCTCTTTAGCCGCGCGCCGCCATCTGCTAGCATCACACCCGCCGTAGACCGCACAGTTTTCCACGCTTTTCTCCGCAATTCAGCACCTTTTGGAGCTTCGCACGCCGTCGCAAAAACCCACGAAAAATACTCTTGCTTCGCATGGTGTACGCCGATACAGTATCCAAGCGTACACCGCATTTATTTTTTCCTGGAGCCGGACTGCTCGGGCCGCTTCGCCCGTCGCCTCGGCTCCTCTAAAGCGAAGGGTTCTCGACGATGGTTACTGCGACGAAATCGAACAATCACATGGCTAAGAAAGACAAAGAATCGTCCCGCGGCGGCAAGACTCCCAAGTCGCTGAGCCCGATGGACGCCATGCTGGCCGAGAACCCTGCGCTGAAGAACACCCTCGCTCAGATCGACAAGGAATTCGGCGAAGGGACGATCATGCCCCTGGGGGCGGACATCAACCACACGATCGAATGCATCCCGACCGGCAGCCTTTCGGTCGACATCGCCCTGGGAGGCCGAGGCCTGCCGCGCGGCCGCATCATCGAAGTGTTTGGCCCGGAGTCTAGCGGTAAGACCACGCTGGCCCTGCACGTTATCGCGCAGGCCCAAAAAATGGGAGGCATCGCCGCCTTTATCGACGCCGAACACGCGCTCGACCCCAGCTGGGCCAAGAAGCTCGGCGTGGAACTGGAATCGCTGCTCGTGAGCCAGCCTTCCAGCGGCGAAGAGGCGATGAACATCACGGAAATGCTCGTAAAGAGCAACGCCGTCGACGTCATCGTCATCGACTCCGTGGCCGCGTTGGTACCCAAGAAAGAGCTCGACGGTGAAATGGGGGACAGCTTCGTCGGCTTGCAGGCTCGACTCATGAGTCAGGCCATGCGCAAGCTCACCGGCTGCATCTCGAAAAGCAAGACCTGCGTGATCTTCATCAACCAGATCCGCGAGAAGATCGGCGTGATGTTCGGCAGCCCGGAAACCACTCCCGGCGGTCGCGCCCTGAAGTTCTACTGCTCCTGCCGTATCGACGTGCGCCGTATCGGGCAGTTGAAAGAAGGGGAAGACGTCATCGGGCAGCGCGTCCGGACGAAGATCGTGAAGAACAAGGTGGCTCCTCCGTTCAAGGTCGCCGAGTTCGATATGATGCACGCCAACGGCATCAGCTATGAGGGAGACGTTCTCGATCTGGCGATCTTGCAGAAGCTTGTCGTTCGCTCCGGAGCCTGGTTCCGCTACGGCGACTTACAGCTGGCCCAAGGTCGCGAGAAGACCAAGCAATACTTGCTGGAACACCCGGAACTGACGAAGGAACTGCGGGAAAAGATCCTCAACGTCGGCGTCGCCAACTTGGCCGTGGCCGCCGGAGATGCAGTCGCCGATCCGGAAGAAGAAACACGCCCGGAAGAGTAAGCCGGGTGAGGGAGCAGGTCGCCGCAATCGGCGAATTCCGGCGTCGACCGTATTCGGTCGGTTGCGAGGGTTGGTATGCTTAACGGACGGCATACCTACTCTCGCACACGAAGGAACGGCGCCATGCGGCCCTGCTCTCACCACGGTCTTGTCGGCGACATCCTCCTCGGCAACGTTCGGCTATTAGGCATGTTTCGAGCGGCGGCGACCTCTCGAAGCATGCTTTTTCTTTGCGCATGCGCCGCGGCGGCTTCGCTTGCCGGCCTAAGCGCGCAACCTCTCGCGGCCCAAGAGCCGAGCGGCTTGCAAGCCGCAATCATTCTCGAGCAGGTGATCGTCAAAGCCATCGAGCGCTCCGAAGCCTCGGTCGTCAGCATCGCCCGCTTCAATCCCGAATCCGCGGCCCGCGATATCCCGCAAGTCATGTTCCCCCGGCCGGGCATGCAGTTCGTCGATCCTCTCTCATCGCAGAATCCGACGAATCCCGACTTCGTTCCCAATGCCTTTGCGACCGGCGTCGTGGTGGATAAGGCCGGCTACATCGTGACCAGCTACCAAGCCGTCAAAGGCGAGGGAGAACTCTGGGTTACAACCATCGCCAAACGCCCGATGCGCGCCGTGATCACGGCCTCCGACACTCGCAGCGATCTGGCCATATTGAAGGTCGAGTCGGCGCCCGAAGATGTAACGTTCGCTCCCATTAAGTTCGGCGACGCCTCAAAGCTCAAGAAGGGGCAGATCGTCATCGCTCTCGGCAACCCGTACGCCATCGCGCGCGACGGACAAACCAGCGCGAGCTGGGGAATCATTGCCAACGTCTCGCGCAAATTGGCGCCGAATAAAGATGCTGAAGACGCGCGCGACAAGAAGAACACGATCCACCACTTCGGCACGCTCATCCAAACGGACGCCAAGCTGAATCTCGGCACCAGCGGCGGCGCGCTGCTCAACTTGCAAGGCGAAATGATCGGCCTCACGATCTCACAAGCCGCGGCCGCGGGTTTCGAACAATCGGCGGGCTATGCCGTACCCGTTGACGACCTATTCCTTCGAGCAATCGATTCGCTCAAGCAAGGGAAAGAAGTCGAGTATGGATTGCTCGGCGTCTCCGGCGCGACGCTCGGTTCCGCCGAACGCCGCGCCGGCATGCAAGGCGTGCGCATTGATTCGGTTCGCGGCGGTTCTCCCGCCGAACGAGCCGGCATCTATCCGCGAGACATCATCACGCACGTCGCCGGCCATCCGATCAACGACGTCGACGGCCTGATGCTGCAAATCGGCAAGCAACCGGCGGGGAAGCCGACTCTTGTCGGCGTCGAACACGACGGACGCGTCACGACCAAGACCGTAACCTTGGCGAAGTACGAAGTCCGCGGCAAAAACATCGTGACTTCGCCCCGTCCGTCATGGCGCGGCATACACATCGATTTCCCGTCATCACATCCGGAACTCGATCCGCAATTCAATCAGGGCATCCGGCTCGCGGCTCCCTGTGTACTGGTGATCGACGTCGATCCGGAATCCAAGGCCTGGACCGCCGGCATACGCCGCGGCATGCTCATCACGCATGTCGACAACGTCGCGGTGGAAAACCCCGACGAGTTCACCACCCAAGCGGCCAAAGCTCGCGGCACCATCGAACTGCGCATCGAAGCGCTGCCGGGCCAACCGCCGGTCGTGAAGGTCGAGGAATGAGCGCGATGGGGCCTGCGGCGCAGTGAGGGCCGGCCAAGTCTCGCCTAGTCGCCTCAGCCGGCCCCCGGTATGATGGCGGACCAGTCGCCGGGTGCGCAACCCGTTGAAGGCGCATGCCTTAGCATGCGCGGCGACCTCTCCCGTTGCCGAACAATATCGAGCCGCCACGTGTCTTTGAGTCGCAGGACTCCCGACACGGCCGCCGGACCGAAACCACTCCCCTCCCGAAACTCACGAACCCATTCAGCGCCGACAATGAAGACCGACGAACTGCGTGAAAAGTACCTCGAATTCTTCACCTCCAAAGGATGCACGCGTCGCCCGAGCGACGTGCTGGTTCCCCGCTGGGATCCTTCGGTGCTGTTCACGCCGGCCGGCATGAATCAGTTCAAAGATCACTTCCTCGGCAAGTGCAAGCTCGACTTCACCAAGGCCACGACCTGTCAGAAGTGCCTCCGCACTGGGGATATCGACAACGTGGGGCGCACCGCCTACCACCACACGTTCTTCGAGATGCTCGGCAACTTCAGCTTCGGCGACTACTTCAAGCGCGAAGCGATCAATTGGGCCTGGGAGTTTCTCACCGACAAGAAGTGGCTCGGGCTGCCGGCCGACAAGCTCACCGTCACCGTCTATCTCGACGACGACGAAGCGGCCGGCATTTGGCAGAAGGATATCGGCCTCTCGGTCGACCGGATCGAGCGCATGGGGGAAGACGACAACTTCTGGCCGGCCGGCGCTCCGACGCAAGGCCCCGACGGCGTCTGCGGCCCCTGCTCCGAAATCTTCTTCCATCCGCCGAGCGGCAAGAGCGTCGAAATCTGGAACCTCGTGTTCACGCAGTTCAACCGCGTCGGCTCGCCGCCGAACAATCTGCGCCCGCTGCCGAGTAAGAACATCGACACCGGCATGGGCCTGGAGCGCATCGCTTCGGTCATGCAGGGGCATGAGACGAACTACCACATCGATATCCTGCGCCCGCTCGTCGAAGCGGCCGGCGAAGTGTGCGGTCGCAAATACGATCCGGCCGGCGACGACGGCCGACGCCTGCGCCGCATCGCCGACCATGTGCGCGCCTGCTCCTTTGCGATTCACGAGAACGTCTATCCTGACAAGCAAAAGCAAGGCTACGTCATTCGCCGCTTGCTCCGCCGCGCGGTGCTCGATGGTCGCCAAATGGGGCTCGACCGACCGTTCCTGCATCAGCTGGTGACGAAGGTCGCCGAGCTCATGAAAGGCCCCTACCCCGAGTTGCAAGAAACGACCGGCGCCGTAGCGAAGGTGATCGAGCGCGAAGAGGCGAGCTTCTTCGCGACCATTGACGCGGGCCTGAGCCGCATCGACAAAGTGTTCGACGACATGAAGAAGGCCAACCGCGTCATGGTGCCCGGCCGCGAATCGTTCGACATGTATCAGACGCACGGCTTCCCGCCGGAGCTGTTTGAAACAATCGCCGCCGAGCACAACTTCACGTTCGACTGGACCGGCTTCAAGAAGGCGATGGAGGAGCACGGCAAGATTTCCAACGTCGGCGAGAAGATCGTCTTCTCCAGCGGCCCGCTCGATGCGCTCAAGAAGGCGATGCACGGCAGCACCTTCCTCGGCTACGAGAAGATGGAGTCCGAGGCGCAAGTCGTCGGCCTCATCGCCCAAGACAAGCTCGTCGATCAGGTCGATGAAATCGGCCACGCGAAGCCGATCGTCGTCGTGCTCGATCAAACGCCCTTCTACGGCGAAAGCGGCGGCCAAGTCGGCGACATCGGCGAAATCCGCGGCGAAGGCTTCGCCTTCGAAGTGATCGACACGCAGAAGGAAGGGGGCTTCATGCTCCATGTCGGCCACCTGCGCGCGGGCATCATTCGCCAAGGGGTGAAGGTCACGGCGACCGTCAACCCGGATCGGCGACAAGGCATTCGTCGGGCGCACTCCGCCACGCACCTCATGCATTACGCGCTGCAGAAGCACGTGAGCAAGGAAGCGTTGCAACGCGGCAGCAAGGTTTCCGACGACGAACTCCGCTTCGACTTCGGGCATCCGACGCAGGTGCCGAAGGAGAAGCTGATCGAAATCGAAAACGAAGTGAACGCCAAGATCGCCGAGGCCGCGCCGATCAACTGGCGCAATCTGCCGATTGCCGATGCCAAGCAGCAAGGGGCAATGATGCTCTTCGGCGAAAAGTACCCCGACGTCGTCCGCATGGTTTCCATGGGCGAATTCAGCAAGGAACTTTGCGGCGGTACGCATCTCGACAACACGGGCCAAGTCGGCCTGTTCAAGATCGTCAGCGAAGAAAACGTCGCCGCCGGCACGCGCCGCATCACCGCCGTTACCGGCAAGGCCGCGCTCGAGCGCACGCGCAAGCAGGAGCAACTCCTGCAAGAAGCGGCCGCCGCGATTCGTTCGCCGATTGACGAACTGCCGGCGCGCGTCGCCGCGATGGCGAAGGAAGTCAAAGAGCTACGCAAGCAAATGGCCTCGGGCGTTCGCGCCGGCGGGCCGACGGTCGACCAAATGCTGGCCGACGCCGCGACCGTGGGAACGACGAAGGTCGTCGCCGCGGAAATCCCCGGCGGCACGGCCGACACGTTGCGTGCGATCATCGACCAATTCCGTCAGAAGGCACCGAGCGTGGCGGCATTGCTCGGCGCGCGCGATGACGAAGGCAAGGTCACGCTCGTGGCCGGCATCACACACGACCTGCAAGCCAAGAAGCTGCACGCGGGCAACTGGGTGAAAGCGGCCTCGGCCCTGGTCGGCGGAAGCGGCGGCGGCCGGCCAGACATGGCCCAAGCCGGCGGCAAGGACGCGGAAAAACTACCGGAAGCCCTCACGCAAGGACGCGACTCGATGGTGAAACAACTCGGCGGCTAAATGCCGAGCGGCGCAATACAGAGACACTGCGGAGAGTTTGCATGACGGCGCGATTCGTATTGGTCTTCGCCTTCACGGCGACGTGTACCGTGGCGGTCGGCGCTGCGGAGCCGTCGGTATACTTCCGTAGTGATTCCGGAATCGCAGTCGGCGATCGCACGCCGCTCGTTGAGGAAGTGGAATCCGACGACATCGTGCGCTGGCGAACGCCGCTGGGGTCGGGCCATTCGTCCCCGTGCGTCTGCGGCGAGCGGATCTTTCTGACGACGTTCGTCGAAGGGAAGCTCGCGACCGTCGGGCTCGATCGGGCCACCGGCAAGGTGCTTTGGACGCAGCCGGCCCCGCATGATCGTGTTGAGCCAACGCATCCGTCGGGCAGCGCGGCGACGTCGACCCCCGCGTGCGACGGCGAGCGCGTCGTCAGCTTCTTCGGCAGTTACGGGCTCTTATGCTATGACCTCGACGGCAAGCTCCTCTGGCAACTGCCGATGGGGCCGTTTCAAGACGAGTTCGGCTCGGGCAGCTCGCCGATCGTCGTTGACGGTCGCGTTCTTTTGAACGAAGATCACGATCGAGACAATTTCCTGCTGTGCGTCGAGGCGGCGACCGGCAAGACCCTTTGGCGCACGGTGCGCGAAGGGACCACGCGCAGCTACGCAACGCCCGTGGTGGCGGACTTCGGCGTCGGCGCGGCCAAGACCAAGCAGGTGATCGTCGCCGGGGCGCTGCAACTCACAAGCTACGACTTCGCGACGGGCAAGCTCCTATGGACGGTCGACGGCTTGGCGCGAATCGTCAACACGACGCCGGTCGTCGTCGGCGACATGCTCTACGTTTCCACTTGGTCTCCCGGCGGCGATACCGAAGGACGCATCGGCATGGAGCCGTGGGAAACCGCGCTCGCGCAGTGGGACAAGAACGCAGACAAGAAGCTCACGCGCGAAGAGTGCACCAATCCCGACGTGCTCGACCGCTTCTACCGCATCGACCTCGACCAAGACCAGAAGCTCGATCAGGCGGAGTGGGTCAAATATGCCCGAGTGTTTGAACTGGCCCGCAATTCGGTGATGGCTCTCCGCGCGAGCGATGTGCCCGGCAATCCGCCGCGGTTGGTGTGGCAACAAGACAAGAATCTGCCGTATGTGCCGAGTCCGCTCGTGTATCGCGGCGTGGTGTACCTCATCAAAGACGGCGGCATCCTCAGCGCCTTAGCCGCCGACGACGGGCGCACGCTGAAGGTGGGCCGCGTGCCGGGGGCCGGGAAGTTCTTCGCATCGCCGGTCGCCGGCGACGGCAAGGTTTACATCTTGAGCGACGCGGGAAATCTGAACGTCGTGAAAGCCGCCTCGACCGACGGCGACGCCGCGTGGGAAGCGATCAGTTCGCGTTCGTTCGGCGAACGGGCCGTCGCCACCCCCGCACTGGTCGACGGCCGCATCTATTTGCGTACCGAGTCCGCGCTCTATTGCTTGGGCAAGTAACCTACGCAGTTATGCCGATCAAACGCTACGTACTGCTCGATCGCGACGGAACGATGATCATCGAGCGCGAGTACTTGGCCCACCCCGACGGCGTGGAATTGTTGCCGAAAGCCGCGGAAGGGATCCGCAAGTTGCAAGCGACCGGATTCGGATTGGTCGTCATCACCAACCAATCGGGAATCGGCCGGGGCTACTTTGACGAAGCGGGACTCGCCGCGATCCACGCGCGCATGTGTGAGCTGCTCGCGCAGGAGCAGATCACGATCGACGGGATTTACTACTGCCCGCACACGGTGGAAGACGCCTGCGACTGCCGCAAGCCGCGGCCGGGCCTGGCGCTACAAGCCGCTGGGGAACTGGGGTTCGACGCTTCCCAAGCCTTTGTCATAGGCGACAAGGCCCTCGACGTCGAACTCGCCGACGCGATCGGAGCGGTGAGTGTGTTAGTGCGGACCGGATACGGCGCGGCTGTGGAAAAGAAAGGAACCTGTCGTCCCGATTTCGTCGTCGACGATCTCGCCGCCGCCGCGGATGCGATCCTGCAATACGTTGCGCGGTGAATTCCTACGCACTCGGCTTAGACGCACGCTCGCTACGGCTGGTCGGAGACGATAAGTGAAGCGACCGGCTGCAGCCGACGCTCCGTGATGAACAAGTAGTTCATGAACTCGCCCGTCGGATCTCCCGCCGGCGCGGCCCGTTCGATCAGCCCTTCCGGCTTGATCCAGAAGTAGCGGTAGCCGAGCGGCGTCAACTGCTCGGCAAGGACGTCTGCGATCGACGGCCGGCATCCTTGATGAAGCACCTCGCACACGATTGCCGGCGCGTCGCGCCGTATCAACGCGGCGGCGCCGCGCAACACGCGGTCTTCCGTCGTCTCGGTATCAAGCTTGATCAGATCGACACGGTCGATCGCATGCTTTGCGATGTAACGATCGAGCGTAACGGCGGGGACTCGTACCTCATAGGTTTGGCTTTTAAACCCGGCGGCTGCCGAAGCGCTGGTCGGCAGGCTCGATTTGGTCAGCGGAATATGCAACGTGAGCTCGCCGTCGGCTTCGTCGACCGCACAGGCTTCCACGCGCAGGTTGCGAAAGCCGTTCAAACGGACGTTGTCGGCAAAGCGCCGCGCAATCTGCGGCACCGGCTCAAAGCCAACGACGCGTCGCTGCGGATCGGCTGCGGCCGCCAAGGCAAACAAGCCGGTGTTGGCGCCGACGTCGAAGAATGTCCGCGTTTCGCCGAGCAACGCCGTCAGGATGAGCATCGTCTCCGGCTCAAACCGGTCGAGGCTTCGTCCGGCCACTTTGTAGGCGATGTAATCCTTCCCGTCGTCACCGTCGGAAATAAGACGAAGCGTGCCGCCGCCGGGAAGCTGCGTGGTAACGCGCCCCAGGCCCGGGAACACGTTCTTCACGACGTCGGGCATCAGCGGAAGAAGCGGAGCAGCCGCTTTGCGAATCACCGATTTGGCGGACCGCGAAAGGCGTTTGTGCAGCGTCGACTGCTTCATGCGCAGCGGTGCATCGCTCGTCGACATAATCGTCTGCTCGTCTACCGTAAGAGTTTCGCGTAACGCTTGTTGCGCGCGGCACTGTAGCAGTTCGCGGAAATCGCGGTCAAGTTCGTTGCATTGCCGGCAACTTCCTGCATTTCCGCCGCAACGCCGTGCCGGCGTGATTGATCTTGCCTCGTTTACCGGGTTGTTTGACAATCCGCCCCCGACGTTTTCCCCCACGGTTCCTGGCGTAGCACAATGTCTGCCGTCGATACCTACCCGGCGTGGCTGCAACCGTTCGAACCGCGATTGCCGCTCGATCGCCTTGTCGTCGAAGTGAACAAGATCTTTCACGCCTTCGAGGCTCGCGATTACGATCGCCGGCACCCCGAGATCCATCAGCAGCTCCCCGCCTACTGGCAAGAAATGATCGCACAGGCGGGCATCGCACCCCGCCCCGGCGGTTGGCGGATTCTCGACTTCGGTTGCGGCACCGGCTTCGCTTCGGAACAAATTCTGCAGCATCTTCCTGCCGAGCAGATCACATCGCTGGTCTGCTACGATCTTTCGCCGGAGATGGTCGATCGCTGCCGAGAAAAGATCGCCCCGCAGTTTCCGGCGGCGCAATTCATTTGTGATGCGGCCTCGCTCGCGGCCGGCGGACCCTTCGACCTATTGCTTACCAATTCGCTTCTCCATCATTTGCCCGATCCGCAAGCGACCGTTCGGCAACTCACGGAACAACTCGCTCCCGGGGCGCTTTGGTTGGCGGGGCACGAGCCGTCGAGCCGTTACTACAAGAACCCCGACTGCTTGAATCTGTACCGCCGTTACAGCGAGACCGCGAAGAGCCGTCGCGGCGAGCGTTGGTGGCGAGGTCTCACGCCGGCGGCCTTGGGAACGCGGTGGCATAAGACGCTTTCCAAGTTCAGAAGCCCCAAACGTCTCACGGCCCGAGCCGCCTACAAGCAGGGGCTATTCGGCCGGCGCCCCACGCCGCATGTGATCGATCGACTCGTCGACTTTCATGTCGCCCACTCGGCGGCGGAAGCGACGGCGGGGCGTGGCTTCGACATTGACCTCTTGCAGGCGGAACTGTGCGGCCAGTGGCAACTTCGCTGGGTGCATTCTTACTCGTTCATGGGAACCTTTGCCGAGGCGCGTCTCCCGCGCGAGTGGCAGCAAGAGTGCCGACGATTAGCCGACGACTTCCCTCAAGACGGCGCCAACCTGTGCGCCCTTTGGAGCCGGGCGGCTTAACCTTACCAACTCGGATAACGTCATGCGGATTTGCCTTTACACGGAGACGGCCCTTCCCAAGATCGGCGGCCAGGAAATGGTCGTCGATGCGTTGGCGCGTCAGTTTCTGGCGTTGGGGCATCACGTGGTCGTCTTCACGCAACCGCCGCGACGCCCGATCCGAACCAACGACGCCGCGTTCCCTTATCAAGTCGTGCGCCATCCGCGGTTCGTATCTACGCGACGCTTCGTCGGCTGGTATCGTCACTGGCTCGAGCAATTGCAGCGTCGCGAGCGGTTCGACGTGTTGCACTGCCACAGCACGCATCCGTGCGGCTACTTAGCGGCGCTCAGCAAGCGGAAGCTCCGCATTCCGACGGTGATCACCGACCACATCGGTGATGTCTGGGGACGAAGCGCACGCTACGCCAAACCGGGCATGCGGCAGCGACACGCCACGGCTCTCGAATCGGCCGACGCCGTCGTTTCGATCAGTCGTTTCACCACGGCAGGCTACCACGCGGTTTGTCCCGGATTGGAAACCCTGGTCGAAATCCCCAACGGCGTCGATCTTCAACCGTTTGCGCAACAGGCCGCGCGGCCTGAAAACTTGGATGCCGCGATCGTCCCGCAGCAATACCTGCTGTTCCTGGGGCGATTGCATGAAGGCAAAGGAGTTGATGTTCTCCTGAGAGCGCTCCGCTCCGTCGACGCCGAAGCACCCGGCGTGCAACTGGTCATCGCCGGCGACGGCGTCGCTCGCCCCGCCTTGGAAAGCCTGACGACCGAGTTGAACCTATCGCATCGAGTTCGCTTCGTCGGTAGCGTATCCGGCACGACGAAGACGTTTCTCTTGCAGCAAGCGTTGGGCGTCGTCGTGCCGTCGCGCAAATGGGAGTCGTTCGGCTTGGTCGCGCTGGAAGGTTATGCAGCCGGTCGGCCGGTGATTGCCTCGAACCTGCCGGGGCTCGGCGACCTAGTGCAAGTCGGCAAGACAGGACTACTCGTATCCCCCGGATCCGAGACGGAATTAGCGAACGCGCTTCGTCAATTCCTCGGCAACCGCGCGGAAACAGAGAGGCTGGGAACCAACGCACGCGAAGCCGCGCAGCAGTACGCCTGGAGCGAAGTCGCGCGACGGCATATCCTGCTTTACGAAACCGTCATGGCGCCGCGCACCGCGCGCGCTTCGGCATAGTCGACGCCCGCAACGAGCCATCGCGGGAATGTCTCGGGGAAATTGCGGTTTCCCCATCGTTTCCGGCGGTAGTTCCCGGCGTTTTGCCGCCTTGACACCCGGGCCCTGCCCCTCTAAATTCGTTGGTTTCCCCAAGTGTCGCCGTTCCGTCCCGGTGGTTGTCATGGCCGTACCAAAGCGTCGTCAGAGTAATGCCCGTACCGGTTCCCGCCGGGCCCACGATCAGAAGAAGCCGAAGCAATTGCATTATTGCCCGAAGTGCAGCACCGCGATTCCGTCGCACGTGATCTGCCCGAATTGCGGCTACTACATGGGTCGTACGGTCGTCGAAACCGAAGACGCCGCCGAATAGTTCGGTTTGCGGTCTGAGTCCGGGCCCATCGCAGTCGGCAATACTCGGACGCCGCATTGAGTCGAAGCCGGCATGGCTTCGAAGTTTGCCGACACGGCGGCAGGTTCGCTCGGATGCTCGGCCCGCTTGCTTCTGGGAACTTTTCCACGCAGGGTGCTAGGCCGTGAGCAAGACCGCATTTCTTTTCCCCGGCCAAGGTGCCCAAGCCGTCGGCATGGGCCAAGCCGTGTACGACGAACTTCCGGCCGCGAAGGCGTTGTTCGATCGCGCCGGCACCGTTCTCGGCTACGACTTGGCGACGCTCTGCTTCAGCGGCCCGGCCGAAGAACTCGACCAAACAGACCGCAGCCAGCCGGCTCTCTACGTAACGAGCCTAGCCGCATTGGAGAGCCTGCGCGCGAAGTCGCCCGATGTCGTGACCGGCTGCTCGGCCGCGGCCGGGTTAAGCCTTGGCGAGTACACGGCTCTCACGTTTGCCGGCGTCATCGAGTTTGAAGACGGCTTACGTCTCGTTCAAGAACGGGGCAGCGCCATGCAGGCCGCCGCCGACGCCGTGCCGAGCGGCATGGTGAGCATCCTCGGGCTGGAGCGTCCGCAAGTCGAAGAGCTTTGTGCGCAAGCCCGCCAGGGAGACATTCTCGAAATCGCCAACTTGCTCTGTCCGGGCAACATCGTCGTGTCGGGCGCTAACGGCGCTTGCGAACGAGCCGCCGAATTGGCGCCGTCGCTCGGTGCTATGAAGGCCATCCCCTTGGCAGTCGCCGGGGCGTTTCATACGAAAATCATGCAAAGCGCCCGCGACCGCCTCACCGCTGCCTTGGCCGAAGTGCCGATGAAAAAGCCGCGAATTCCGGTCGTTTCCAACGTCGATGCGACTCCGCATGATGATCCGGAGGAGATTCGCGCCCTACTCGTGCAGCAACTTGTGTCGCCGGTGCGCTGGGAAGATTCCGTCCGTTATTTGCTGGCTCAAGGCTGCGGCCAGTTTTACGAAGTCGGGCCGGGGCGCGTCTTGCGCGGGCTCCTGAAACGGATCGATCGCAAAACGCCCTGCGAAGGCGTACTCGAATAGGCTTACTCGAAATATCTGCCGAGACGGCTCTCGCCGCATCGCCCCCACTCGAACAGCTGACTAAGAAGAGGAACTTATGGCACGCCCTGAAGCACCCACCGGAGAAACCACGGTCGACCTCAAAGGCCAAACGGCGCTCGTTACCGGCGCCTCGCGCGGGCTCGGTCGTGCGATCGCGCTGGCCTTCGGCAAGGCCGGAGCCAACGTCGCTTGCGTCGCACGCAGCGCCGACAAACTTAAAGAAACGGTCGATGCCGTGGTCGCCGCCGGCGGTGTTGCCGAAGCATTCACCTGCGACGTCTCGCAAGGCAAGAGCGTCGATGAAGTGGTCGACAAGGTTGTAGAGCGCTTCGGCGGGCTGCAAATTCTCGTCAATAATGCCGGCATCACCCGCGACACTCTCCTACCGCGCATGGAAGACGAGCAGTGGGACGAAGTAATTAACACGAACCTTCGGGGCGCGTTTCTCTTCGCCCGGGCCGCGAGCCGCGTGATGATGTCGGCCCGTTACGGCCGGATTATCAATATGGCGAGCGTTTCGGGGGCCGTGATCGGCAACCCAGGCCAGGCGAACTATTCGGCCTCGAAGGCGGCTCTCCACGGCTTTACGCGTACCGTGGCCCGCGAACTTGGCGGTCGAAAGATCACCGTAAACGCCATTGCCCCCGGCTTCATCGAAAGCGACATGACGGCGGCCCTCGGCGACGCGATCCTCGACGAAGTGCAGAAGCGTATCCCCGCCAAACGGTTGGGCAAGCCGGAAGACATTGCCAATGCCACCCTGTTCCTTGCCGCTCCGGCATCGGCGTACATCACCGGGCAGTTGCTCGTGGTCGACGGCGGCATGACGGCCTAAGGTCAAGGGCCCCAGCCATCGGGGCTCAAGTGTCGGAAGTCGGCGGCCGATAAGGCTTTGCCGGCCAAAACGGCACAGCCCGATGACGTATGGACACGTGTAGGAAAAGTCGGTATATCTTGACCTTCTTTGCAGAGCTTCTCCATCTTCAAGCGGTTGCCGGCGTTGCCGGTCGGGCGAAGAATAGAGAGTCTTTTTAAGAACCAGTAAGTACTCGCGGCCGCCGATGCGGTCGTGTTTGAAGTTTTTGTCCTGTTTGTATTTAGCGCCGTTGGAGGAACCCCAAGGTGGCCTCAGTTTCAGAACGTGTAATCGACATCGTGTCCGAGCAGTTGGGTGTGAACAAAGAACAAGTCTCGCGTGAGACTTCGTTCGTAAACGACCTCGGCGCCGACTCGCTCGATACGGTCGAGCTGGTCATGGAGCTTGAAGAAGAATTCGATATCAACATCCCCGACGACGCCGCGGAGAAGATCCAAACCGTCGGTCAGGCGATTGACTATATCGAACAGTCTCAGGCCAACGCGAATAAATGAAACGCCGAGTCGTCATCACCGGTCTTGGTGCCGTGACCGGGCTGAGCTGCCAAGTTGAGGACTTGTGGAAACGGATCTGCGCAGGCGAAAGCGGCGTGGGTCCGATCAACTTGTTCCCCACCACGAACTTCAAAGTGAGGTTCGCCGGCGAAGTTCGCAACTGGTCTACCGACGCCTACGTGTCGCCCAAGGATGCCAAGCGCATCGACCGCTTTACCCAGTTTGCGCTGGTGGCGGGCATTGATGCGGTGCGCGATTCCGGCTTGGATTTCACCAAGGAAGACGCCTACCGTTGCGGCGTTATTCTCGGCTCGGGCATCGGCGGCCTCAACGAAATCGAAGAGCAGCATACGCGGCTGCTTGAGAAGGGCCCCGATCGCGTCTCGGCGTTCACCATTCCGAAACTGATGGTAAACGCGGCGGCCGGCCATGTATCTATTCAATACGGCTTGCGCGGCCCCAGCGCCGCCGTGGCCACGGCCTGCGCCAGCGCGGCCAACGGCATCGGCGAGGCCTTTAAGGCCATTCAGTACGACAACGCCGACGTCATGATCACCGGCGGCACCGAAGCGGCGCTCACCCCGATGGGCATCAGCGGCTTCGCCAACATGCGCGCCCTCTCGGAACGCAACGACGATCCGCCGCGGGCCAGTCGTCCGTGGGATCGAGATCGCGACGGCTTCGTTCTTTCCGAAGGGGCCGGCTTGCTGGTGCTCGAAGAACTCGAACATGCCAAAGCCCGCGGCGCCCGCATCTATGCGGAAATGCTCGGCTACGGCGTCAGTTCCGACGGCGGCCACATCACGCAGCCCGACGAAGAAGGCAAGGGAGCGGCGAAGTCGATGCACTTGGCCTTGCGCGATGCCAAGCTCAACCCCGACGAAATCGACTACATCAACGCGCACGGCACCAGCACCCCGCTGGGAGATAAAGCCGAGACCGCCGCGATCAAGACCATCTTCACCGACTACGCGAAGAAGGTGAGCATCTCGAGCACGAAGAGCCAACTCGGCCACTTGCTGGGAGCCAGCGGCGGCGTCGAATTGGTGCTGAGCTTGTTGGCGCTACGAGACAACGTCGTGCCGCCGACGATCAACCTCGAATCGCCGGATGAAGGGTGTGATCTCGATTACACGCCGCTCCGCCCGCGGGAACGAAAGCTCAACATCATCATGTCGAACAGCTTCGGCTTCGGCGGGCACAACGCTTCGCTTATCGCGGGCCGGCTGCGGTAAAGACAAAGTTCCGACGACATACCAAGCACCGGCGAGCGGCGGGGTTTATCCCCGCCGTCTGCATTTCCGGACGCCGCCGTTCCGCGTGCTTCCAATGACCGCGTATTATTCCGGCAACGTGTGACCGAGCTTGTCCCGTTTGGTCGCCAGGTACTTCGCGTTGTGCTCGTGAATCGGCGGCACGATCGGAATCTGGTCGACCACTTGCAGGTCGAAGCCGCCGGCAAGAAACGCGTCGATTTTCTTCGGGTTGTTCGTCAGCAGACGAATCTTTCGCAGGCCGAGATCCTTCAAGATCTGGATGCCGACGCCGTACTCGCGCGAATCGACTTTGTGCCCGAGCCGCAGATTCGCGTCGACGGTATCCAGCCCTTCGTCCTGGAGAGCGTAGGCTTTGATCTTCTCCACCAACCCGATGCCGCGACCTTCTTGCGGCAAGTAAACAAGCACGCCGGCCCCGTGATTGCTGATCATCTCCAGCGCCATGTGCAGCTGGTCGCCGCAGTCGCAGCGTAGCGACGCCAGCAAGTCGCCGGTAAAGCACGAAGAGTGCATCCGCACGAGCGGCGCTTCGGCCGTTGTAAGGTCGCCCATCGCCAGCGCAATCGGCTCCTGCGTTTCGTACTTCACGCCGTAGGCGACGATGCGACCGGTGCCGTACTTCGTCGGCAGATCGGCTTCGGCCGTGCGATAGACGAGTTTCTCGCTCATCCGCCGATGGCGTATCAATTGTTCAATGGTGATGATTTCGAGATTGTGCTCGCGCGCCAGCCGGAAAAGCTGAACGCGATCGGCTCGATTCCCTTCGGAATCGAGAATCTCGCAGAGCACTCCGGCGGGAAAGCGACCGGCAAGCCGGGCCAAGTCGATGGCGGCTTCCGTATGCCCGGCTCTCCGCAACACGCCCCCTTCGCGTGCCTGCAGAGGAAACATATGCCCGGGCCGCGCGAAATCGGCGGGCTTACTCTTCGGATCGATCACGGCCAGCACCGTCGCGGCGCGCTCCTGCGCCGTGATGCCGGTCTTGTTCGTGTAATGGTCGATCGGCACCGTGAACGCCGTACCGAGCGGGGCGGTATTGGTCTCGACCATCATCGGCAGTTCGAGCCGGCGACAAACGTCGGGCAGGACCGGAATACAGACTTGGCCCCGGCCGTGCGTAATCATGAAATTGATGATCGCCGGCGTCGCCGCTTCCGCGGCACAAACGAAGTCACCCTCGTTCTCGCGATCTTCGGCGTCGACCACGATGACGACCTCGCCGCGGGCGATCGCTTCCACCACCGCTTCAATCGTCGAATACTGATCGGACACTACAAGCTCCCGGGCAAACCGTAAGGCCGAGCCGTTAAGAACGCTCCCGCAGCAAGCGTGCGGGGGCCGCTTCTTCCACAGAAAACAGGGCCGGTAGCGTCATTATAGGGCTTTGACCACGATCAACTAGCTCTCCCCTGCCCCGTCCGCGCACCGACCGGTTACAATAGATCCGCCGGAGTCAGATTCGCAGCCGACCGGGAACGTCATGCTCGAACGGGACGAATACATCGAACAAGCGTACCTCTTCCGCTCGCTATTGGAGCGGATGGGCGACAACGCGTCCGTGCAAGACTTGCTGCAATCGATTCGTGAAGAACTCCTTTCCACGACGAATCTGCCCAAAGCGGTCGATTTCCTCACATCGGAACTCAAGCTCACCGGCGGCCTCAGCGAAGGCATGCGCCGACTGAGCCATTACTTCACGCCGTTTCAGGCCTTCGTCGTCAGCGAGTCGGAACGCGACGGCGGAAAGTTTGATTTCCGCACCGCCATCGACGTTCTTCGTCGTGAAGCGGCGTTTCGCGGGGAGGGAAGCACGCCCCAGGCCTCGTTCGTCTATCAATTCGAAAGCCTCGCACGCAATCGCCTCGGCTACGATCGCGGATTGGAAGCCATTTCGCGCGATCCGATCTACACGCCCGAATGGTCCGAATGGATCCTCAACGTTCGACGACAAATCGGCATCGTCGATTTTGCCGACCTGATCTACGGGCGCAGCGAACATTATCTCAAAGCGCGTCGCGCGCAGGGGCTCGATCTCGACGGCCCGGAACGACCGATTCTGTTCGGCGAAAAGGAAGGACGCATCGCGTTGGCGAATCGTCAGAAGGACCCGCTCTTGCTCTTCGCGGCCTTGCAGCGGCACCTCAATTACCCGACCGTCCCGCGACTCCAACGCGCCGACGAACAGAAGCACGTGTTGCCGCTCTTGGTGCGGCGCATGGAGCGTTTGGAAGGGCGCTTAAAGCTGGTGGAAGAAGAACAGCGCGGCGGGATTGATCTCTCGCGCTTCATGGGCCCGTCGAACGATAACCTCCCGAGCGACGAATAGGCCCGGCACAATTAGTCGGGCACAGCGTAACCATGTCGGACACCATCCCCAAACACGTCGCGAAGGCGGCCGAGCACGCCGAGCCCGGGCCTCACAAATACAAGCGGGGCCGGTTCATTCCGGTCGGCCGTCGTGATTTGGAAGCGCTACTGGCCCGCCACGTCGAGCCCGACGCGTTGTGCACGATGCAGTTTCGCGAAATCTGCAAGCTGCTCGAAGCGGTCGTGCATCGCGAGTACCACATGATCGCCGCGCGCTTGAAGGACAACTACGCGACCCTCGACCCCGACACCGACGTTCACTCGCTGCATCGCGGCGATCTGGCTGAGATAAACCGACGAAGCGACGCGATCTTCACCGACGCGAAGCTGCTGCTGGAGAAGGCGAACTTCCGCGCGTTGCCGCGAGGAGAAGTCGATGCGGCGGTAAGCGCCGTCAGCCCGTGGGGCTTGAATTTGCGCGTCGACCTCGGCGTTTTCGAGCGATTAGAAATTTGGTCGCGTGGGGAGAAGATCGACCATCGCGTACGCCGCTCGTGGAAGTCGTGGTTTCGCCTACAGCATATTCGCGTGCCGCTCTACCAGCGGCTCATGATCGTCTTCCGACCGCGTGAGACGAAGCTTGATACGCGCGGTTACATCGCCAACCGCATTTATCTCAAGCTCTTCAAAAACATTCCCGAAGGGGATGTCGATATGGTGCTCCCCGGCACCAACGTGCAAATGACGATGGTCGACCAAGGGAAGATTTGGTTTCCCGCGGTAACCGGCATCGTCATCACCATCTGGAAGATCATCAAAGGGGCCTTGCTCGTCGCGGCCGTCGGCTTCTACGGCTTGTTCGCTTATCTCACGCTGTTCATCGGCACCATCGGCTACGGTTGGCGTTCGTTCTTCGGCTATAAGCGCACCAAAGAGAAGTACCAACTGAGCCTGACGCAGAACCTTTATTACCAAAAGCTCGACGGCGATTGGGGCGCGCTGCTCCGGCTTTGCGACGAGGCCGAAGATCAAGAATACCGCGAAGCGCTCACGGCTTGGTTCCTCCTCTGGCGGCAAGCCCCGCACGACGGCTGGATGATGGAAGATCTCGATCGTAGCGCCGAGCGCCTGCTGCAAGCCGAACTCATGCGCGACGTCGACTTCGACGTGTCGGACGCCGTCGACAAGTTGATTCGTTGGCAACTTCTCGACGTCCAAAGCGACGGCCGTCTCACGGCGCGTCACCCAGAACAGATCATCGAATCGCTACGCGAAATGCTGAACGATACCGCGCTAAGTTAATCGGCCGGTTCGCTACTTCTTCGGCAGCCGCTTCTCAATTTCGGCGCCGACTTTCGTCGCCATCACGGCGGAGCCCAATTCGTGGAAGTGAACGTTCACCGGAATTTGCAGCTCGGCCATCCGCGGCAGCACAAAACCGTAGAGGTCGTTGATCTCCACGCCTGCCTCGTCCATCACCTTCTTCGCCAAAGCGTTGTACTTCGTTACGTCCGATACCACGCGCTTCGGATCGGTGAGCCCTTCCGGATACGGCGTGGTCGAGCACCAAATGAGCTTAGCGCCCGGGGCGACCTCCTTCATTTGCGCGACCAACTCCCGCAGGTTTTTCTCGTACGCTTCCGGTGCGACTTGCAGATGCCCGTCGGGCATGTACTTCAAATCGTGCAGACCCCAATTGAAATGAATGACGTCCCATTTGCCGTCGCCCAGCCAGGTTTTCAGGTGCATAAGGCCGTTGATGGTCGGTCCGCCGTTCGTGGGAATGCGATGCACGTTGGCCTTCCCCTTCAAGAAATCGCGCACTTCGAGCGTGTAGCCCATCGAGATCGAGTCGCCGATGAGGAGCACGCGCGGGAGTTTGGGGTCGTCGACGATCGGCTGCAGCGACGGACTCGGCTTACGACGCACGGCCGGGCGCGCGGGCTTCGGCTTGGCGGCGGCCTTCGGCGGGCCTGCGGCATCCTCTTTCGCGGACGCTTGCGCAACCACCTCATCGGACTTCCCCTTCGCACTCGTCGGCTTGCCGAACTGGCGATAGTAGATTTCATGAAAGGGGTTAATCGCCGGCCCTGCGGCCTTTTCATTCTCCAACGTGGCGGGCACGACTTCTGCCCACCACTTGTCGTACGCCTTACTCAACTCGGCGATCACTTCCGGATGTTCGGCCGCAAGGTTCTTCGTTTCGCCGGGATCGGCCGAAAGATCATAGAGTTCCCAGTTGGGAGTCGTCCGCTTTGAGACGACCGCCGGATTCGGGTTGCCTCGTGGTCCCGGCTTTCCCGGGCTAACGAGATTCCAGCGCGGATTGCGAATCGAGCAGTTGGCGTACTTCGCCAAATTCGCGTCGCTTCCTTTCGGCCACCGGCCTGTGTGCGTGAACAGAATCCGATCGGGCCACTCGGCTTGCGGCTCGGCGAGCAGCGGCACGAGACTTCGACCTTCGATCTGTGCTTGCGCCGCCGCGGAGAGCGGAGCGCCGGCAAGTTGCGCCAACGTGGGATAGACGTCGATGTGCGCGGCGAGGCGACGGCAATCGGCGGGGCTGAGCGTGCCCGGCCAGCGCCAGAAACTTGCCGCACGCGTCCCGCCGCGATACGGCGTTCCCTTTTGGCCGTGCATGCCGTCATTAAACACCTTCGTGCCGGCCGTACCGCCGTTATCGTTCATGAAGATCACGAGCGTATCGCGCTCGATACCGAGATCGGCGAGCTTCTGCAACAGCTTGCCGAGGTTGTCGTCGATGTTCGCCACCATCCCGAAGAACTTCGCAACGTCACGCGAGTCGACCTTGCTCGAGTAGCGGGCTTCGTAATCCGGCGGGCAATCGAGCGGTCCGTGCGGCGCGTTCGTGGCGATGTAGCAAAAGAAGGGCTGTGTACGCCCCTGCCCTGCCGCGCGGGTCACTTTCGCTTGGGCTTCGATCCACTTCATCGCTTCGGCAAAGAAGACGTCCGTGCAATAGCCTTTGGTCTTTTCGAACTTACCGTTGTGCAGAATAGCCGGGTCGAAATACTTGTTGCCCGGAGCGTCGCCGCAACTGCCGGGATAACTCTGCCCGATGCCGCCGCCGCCGTGGATGAACACCTCGTCAAAGCCGCGTCGATTCGGTTGATATTCGGCTTCGTCGCCGAGATGCCATTTGCCGAAAATGCCGGTCGCGTAGCCGGCGGCCTTGAGCGTTTGCGGCAACGTCACCGTGCCAAGCGACATCCGCTCGCGTTCTAAGATCGTATGCGTGACGCCGTTGCGAAACTCGTGACGCCCGCTCATCAGCGACGAGCGCGTCGGGGAACACGTCGGGCTCACATGAAAATCGGTGAACCGCACCCCTTCGGCATGCAGTCGATCGAGGTTCGGCGTCTGCAACACGGGATTGCCGTGCGCAGAAATGTCGCCATAGCCTTGGTCGTCGGTGATGACGAACACGATGTTCGGCTTACGGCCGGTGAGATCGGCGGCATCCGCCAGGGTGAAGTGACCGGCAATCAACAAACTGCAGCAGATCGAAAGCAAACAGGCTGCGCGACGCATAAGATTCTCGATGAGGCGAATGGCGAGGGAAACGGATGCGATGTACGGCCATTGTTGAGGACGGAATACCGAACTTCCACTGCGCAAAGTCGACGCGCAGACCGCGGCGATTATTGGCGGCGGAGCCCGAATTCGCCGCGATTTCAGGAATGCGACGACGAAAAAGGCGGCGCCGGTGATTACACCGACGCCGCCTGTAGGTTAACTCGTAGAACGACCGCGGTTCTTAGAACTCGCGCTTCGTCTTCACGCCCGGTTGCGGCATCGGGTACTTGCCGTTCTTGTCGGCCAGGATCGGCGCGGGGCCGTCCATCGTGAGTTGGTCGACCGTCGGCGCGAACTCGTGTTCGCAATTGAGCATGTCTTCAAACGTGATCACGCGGCCGGTATGCGCGGCCATACGACCCATCGACGTCACGATGCTCGCTTCCGTGCCGCGCTTCGCCTCATTGTAAGGCTTGTCGCTGCGGATCGCCGCGATCAGGTGATCCCATTCCAATTGGTACGGGTTCGGTTCCTTCGGGCCATAGCTCCACGACAGATTATCTTCCGTCATGTTCTGGCCTTTATAGATCCGGCACTTGGCAGGCGTGTGACCGGCCGTCGAGATAACGCCCACGCCCTTGGTGCCGTGCGCGTAGCTGGCAAACTCGGTCTTGCAGCCGGGCATGGTGCGCCCTTCGAGCTGCAACTTCGTGCCGTCGGCAAAGGTGTACATCACCGAGTACGTATCGAAGTTTTGATCGACGTAATCTTGGCGATAGTGACGGCCGCCGGCGGCTTCCGCCTTGATGGGCCACGCGTCCTTCATCCAGCAGCACTCGTCGATGTTGTGGATCAAGAAGTCGCTATATGCGCCGCCGCTGGCCCACAAGAAGGCGTGGAAGTTCTTAATTTGGAACAAGAGCTCACCCTTGTCCCATTCCTTCGGCATCGGCGAGCAGAAGGCGCTGCCGGTCGGGCCGGCCTGGCGATAAGCGCGCATCAAGATAATCTCGCCGATTTCGTCCGCTTTAATTCGGTCGTGCAATTGCTGACGCGCATCGCAATGGCGACACATCAGACCGACGCCGACCTTGATGTTCTTCTTCACCGATTCTTCGGCCAGCTTCAGCAGCTTGCGGCTCGAAGGACCGTCGACCGTGACCGGCTTCTCCATGAAGACGTTGACGCCTTTGTCGATCGCGGCGCCGAAATGCACCCAGCGGAACGCGGGCGGGGTGGCAAAGATGGCAACATCGCCGGGGCGCAAACAATCCAGCGCCTTCTTATAAGCGTCGAAGCCGATGAACTTCTGATCTTCCGGCACGTCGAATTCGCCGGGAAGCTTGTCCTTCTTGACCTTCGTCTGCAAATTCTTGTACGCCGCGTTGAGCTTCTCCGGAAACACGTCGGCCATGGCGACGAGCTTGATCGGACCGTTTTCGACGGAGAGCGCGTTGACCGCAGCGCCGGTTCCGCGACCGCCGCAACCGACGAGCGCCACGCGAATCGTGCTATCGCCGCCGGTGTGCACCTTGGGAATGTTTTTTTCCGGAGCAGCCGCGAGCACGTCCGAGGCGAGACTACCGACTGCGGCGGCGGCCAGAGCCGCTTCGCCCGACTTCTTCAAAACGTCGCGACGCGACAGGTCGCCAGAATTCGACGGCTTCATACACACGAACTCCCAGGAGGGTACGGAGATTGGATTCGGAGGCGGGCTGCAAATGCCGCCGAGGGCGAGCTATTTACAATCCTCTCAGTGTCGCCGGCGGGCCGGCCAAAGTCAACGATTTCGGGTTACCAGCCCTCGGCAAATTCTCCGGAAACGGCATTCTTGAACCAAGGACCCCGACAACGCCGCAAGGTGACCGCCGCGAACTAGATTCACTTCTCATTCCCCGCTCCCAGATTTGCCACTTACGTCGATGTGCGATTTCGACCTGCGCAGATAACTCTGAGTTATCTGCGCGGCCCCCCGGGGGTGTTTTGGACGTGTGCGCAGATAAGTGCAGGCTATCTGCGCAGCACGGCTTTTGCCGTCGACGTAACTGTGCAAAGTAGTCCGCCACTCCGTGGCGGAAAAGCGCGCTGCAAAATCGATCCCGATGGCCATCATGCCCGACGGTGCAAAGTCGTCTGCCGCCACGGAGTGGCGGCCTACTATGCAGACTGATCCGGCAACGTACCAACGGCACCACCACAACTCCAGGCGATTTTTGGCCGGCCTGCGAATCTACTTCGCCGCGGGTAGCGGGTACGGCGTCTCCCCTTCGGCGTTACCCGGCGGATCGTAATTGCAAACGATCACCGTCCAGCCTTGCATTGCGCCTTCGGCGATCACGGCTCGGCCTGCGCCGATTTCGCGGGTCGTGCTCCAAACCATTTGTGTGTAGTGGCCGGCCTTCCACATAGTGATGTCGATTGGGATCGGAGTTCCCGGCTCGTACATTTCCTTTTCGGCGTACCAACCTTTGGCGCCATCGACGGCGCTGAATGCGCTCGACGATCCGGCCGCGAGGCACTCGCCGTAAGGCGAAGCGTCGTCTCCCTCCAGAGGCCGGTGCTCCAGCTTGCCGGCAACCGCCAAGTGTTCGGCCCAGGCTTGCGCGAAACTCGCGAGCTTCGGCGACCAGCGCACGGGCGCAGAGCCGACTTCGGCGCGGGCCTTGTTGTGAAAGGCAACGAACGCCTCGGTCTCGGCCGCAGAGAGCTTGCTCGTGACGGGCGCAGGGGAACTCTCCACCGGCGCAGCAGGTTGGCGAGTATGAGCTCGCTCACAGGCGCTAAAGAGCAAGAGGCAGAGAAGCGCGGCCGTGCGACTACGAGTGGATTTCATGCGCCTATTATCCGCTCGCCGACACGCCACTGCTAGCATCCTGCAAGGTTTGACTTGAACGGGCGCCGGACGCTCGACGTTTTTCGTCAAACACGCGCCGCCGGCGCGGCCGGCGATCAATCTTGACCCCAAAAAAAGACAGAGATACCATCCCCCTCCGATTGCCGAGACCCCAGGCGCAGTTCAGGGATTGAACCGATGCTCTTCTGCTCTACCGCGTACTTCGTCTTTTTCTGCATCGTCTTTGCCGCCTATTGGGCGATGCCGTGGCAGCGGGCTCGGGTCTGGTTGCTGCTGGGAGCGAGCGTTTACTTCTACGCCAGTTGGAACAAGTGGCTGGCGCTTATCATCTGCGTTTCAACCGCGGCCGACTATCTCATCGCGCGCGGAATGGATTCGCCGACGGCGACGACGGGGCGACGCAAGCTGTTGCTTACCGTCAGCTTAGTCGGCAATCTCGGGCTGCTGTGCTATTTCAAGTACATGAACTTCTTCCTCCATTCCGTGGAGGAAGCATTGCGAGCGATGGGCGCCGAGTCGTCCATGCCGGTGCTCAACGTCATGTTACCGATCGGCATTTCCTTCTATACGTTCGAGGCGATCAGCTACACGGTCGACGTCTACCAGCGGCGGATCCAGGCCGAGCGAAATCTGTTTCATTTCATGCTGTTTATCACGTTCTTTCCGCACTTGGTTGCCGGCCCGATCGTGCGAGCCCGCGACTTCTTGCCGCAGATTAGCCGGTCGAAGCATTGGAACTGGGCGCGCCTTCATCTCGGCATCCAATATTTCCTGGTCGGCATGTTCAAAAAGATGGTCATCGCCGACCGCATGGCCGGATTTTCCGACCCGGTGTTCGCCGACCCGGCATCGTTCGGCTCGGCCGCGGTGTGGCTGGCGATGCTGGCCTATGCGTTGCAAATCTATTGCGACTTCTCCGGCTATACGGACATGGCGATCGGCACGGCCCACATGCTGGGTTACAAGTTGGCCCCGAATTTCAACCTCCCCTACTTGTCGGCGAACGTTTCCGAGTTTTGGCGCCGCTGGCACATCTCGCTTTCGACCTGGCTGCGCGACTACCTCTTCATTCCGCTGGGAGGCAGCCGCGTCTCCGAGTGGAAGGTCTCCCGCAATCTGATCATCGTCATGGCACTCGGCGGTTTGTGGCACGGCGCGGCCTGGACGTTCGTCGTCTGGGGTTTGCTGCACGGCATGTTCCTGATCGTTCATCGCGAGTTCCGCGCATTTTGTGAACGCCGGCCCTCGCTGGATCGAGCGCTGCAATCGCCTGTGGGAACGGTGGGACGCATCGCGGCGACATTCTTGTGCGTAAGCTTCGCCTGGGTCTTCTTTCGGGCGACCACGTTCAGCGCCGCGATCGCATTCGTCAAGCGACTCGCGTTCTGGAGCGACGGTTCGATGGTGGAACTGACGTTCCATAGTTGCCTCACGCTTGCTGCCGTCGTGCTTGTTTGCCACATCCTGATGTATATCGAGTTCTGGAAGCGGATGGTCGAACGGCTGCCCCCCGCGGTTTTGGGGGTCAGCTATGCGGCGATTATCACACTGACATTGATACTGACGCCCGAAACGGCCAAGGTCTTCATCTACTTCCAATTTTAAAGCTCGAACTGCGTTTCCCGAGCGTACGGTCCTCGAAGGAGCTCTCCCTCATGTCGTCCCACGACACTGCAGTCAATACTCGCGCGGAAAGGCGGTCGAAACGGTCGCGCCGCAATAGGGCCGTAGTGGCTTGGACGTTCTTCGGTTTTGTGGCGCTTCAGCTGACCTTCTTCCCGGCCAGCATGCTTTGGCCGCCGATTCAAGACGGCGAGTACGGCCACAAGATCGTCAACCTACGAAACCACCTGAAGCAAAAGCCCGCCGACCGGCCGGCCATCGTGATGTTCGGCAGTTCGCTGACCGGCTGGGGGCTGAACCCCGGCGCCATGTCCAACGTCAAAGCCGCGCCTTCGCGGGGCGCCGTCGTCTACAACTTCGGCATCAACAGTAGCGGCGTCATGGTCGAACTGGCGTGCCTCAAGCGTCTGCTGAACGCCGGTATTCGTCCCGACCTGGTGCTCATTGAAACGCACCCTTGGTTCCTCTTCGAAGGCTATAACCACGTTCACGACAAGCATCATTTTTTTCCGGTGAACCGCACGCAGTTGCAAGACTTTTCGGTGTTCATGCGCTACGACGCCAATCCGACGCAACTGGTCTTCGACTGGGCCTGGAATCACGTAATTCCCTGGTACGACCACCGCCACGATCTGCAAAACACTCTCCTCCCGAAATGGGTACCGCGAGAGAAACGCATCGGCGTCTGGGACTACACCGATCAACATGGCTGGGAAGGCGGTTTGACAAGTCAATCTACGCCGCTCACGCCCGCGGAAGTGCTCGCGTCGGCCAAGTACCATGTGGAGGCGATGAGCTATGCACCGATCTTCCCCGAATCGGAGCGTGCGTTTCGCGAAATCGTGGCCGTTTGTCGAGAAGCCAAGATCCCGGTTACCCTCGTGCGGATGCCGGAAATGACCGTCATGCGCGAAGGGCCGCCGGCGTTTACCGACAAGGTCGAAAAGTTTTACGCCGACCTGCACAAAGACACAAAAGTGCGGATCATCGACGCCCGGGCCTGGGCGGACGACGCCCATTTCACGGATGGGTTCCATCTGTACCCGCCCGGTTCGATTGCCTTCTCGACACGGCTCGAGCGGGAACTGGTTACTCCGTTTGTCGCGTCGTTTGCGCCTTCGGCGGGAACGAATCTGATCCGGTAAGCAAATCGCGCCGCCATGGCAGATCGCCCGCCCAATGCTAGCACGATCTCCTGCCGCACATGGTGCGATCAAGCATCCCCCAGTCCGTCGGTTCTGCGCCGCCGATCCGGATTGACGTTGAATCGACCCATTGACTAAAGTGCGCTGATCTTGTGTTTACCCCAAGGAAGGGCATGTCCATGCAGACGACGAAGGAACCGCAGTATCAGTTCGAAGTAGACATGGCCCGCGAGTCGGGTTTGTCCCGCTTCGGCATCATGAGCAACCAAACTTGGCATGATGACCCCAAGCGACTCCTGTTTGTACTCTCGCGGTACAAGTTCGTCTCCAAGATGCTGAGCGGCAAGCAGCGCGTGCTCGAAGTGGGCTGTGCCGACGCCTTCGGAACTCGCATCGTGCAACAATCCGTCGGCTCGGTCACCGCGACCGATTTCGACCCGCTCTTCATCGAAGATGCCCAACAGCGCATGGCCGCCGACGGCTGGCCGTGCGAGTGCCGCGTTCACGACATTTTGAAAGGCCCGCTGGCCGAGAATTTCGACGCCGCCTACTGCCTCGACGTGTTCGAGCATATTATGCCGGCCGTCGAGCACGACTTTCTTCGCAACCTCGCGGGGTCCGTGTCGCGCACCGGCGTGGTCATCATCGGCTCGCCGTCGCTGCAATCGCAGGCTTATGCCTCGAAGGGCAGCATCGAGGGGCACGTCAACTGCAAAGACGGCATGGAATTCAAGCGGACCATCGGACAACACTTCGAGAATGTTTTCCTGTTCTCGATGAATGACGAGGTCGTCCACACCGGTTATCACCCGATGGCGCACTACCTGCTTGCGATCGCCACCCAGCCTAAGGTTTAGGCTTGGTGGAGCAGGAGCCACGAGACATGACGGTGTGCCTTGTTTGCAAAGAATCCGCTGTAGCCGAGCGCCTGGATCTCGGCCTGCAACCGGCGAGCAACCGTTTCTTGACGGCTCGCGACAACACGGAATATCGCCACCCTTTGGCGATTTCCGTTTGCGAAGCGTGCGGGCTGGTCCAACTCGTCGATCCGATGCCGGCCGACGAAGCGCGCCCGCGCGTCGATTGGATTGTTTACAACGAACCGGAATCGCACCTCGACGATTTGGCAAAGCACATCGCTCAATTGCCGGGCGTGCCTCAGGAGGCAGTCGTCCTCGGCGTAAGCCGATACGATGAACCCGCGCTGCGTCGTTTGCAGACCGCCTGTTCGGCGCGCGTCCGTCTCTTGTCGCCGCGCGACGACCTCGACATTACGGCGCCCGGCGCAGCCATTGAGACCCTTCAGCAGCGGCTGACCAGCGTGCCGGCGGAAGCACTGGTCTCGAAACATGGCCGCGCGGATGTCGTGACCGCTCGGTACATCCTCGAACACGCTCATGATCCGGTCGAATTCATCGCCAATTTGGTTCGCCTTGCCGCACCGGGCGGATACGTGCTGATTGAAGTCCCCAACGCCTCGAGTTCGTTGCAGGGGGGCGATTACAGCACGCTTTGGGAAGAACATACGTGCTATTTCACGCCTGCAACGCTACGCGTTTGCTTGGCGGCCGCAGGTCTGACGCCCGCATTCATGCACAGCTACCCCTGCCCTGGTGAAGATGCACTGGTCGCCGTCTGTCGCGTGCCCGGTGCGAGCCGAGTCGCGGATGCAATAGAGCCGAACGTCGTCGCCCATGAAGTCGCGCGAGCGCGCCGATTTCTCGACGGCTTTGCCGAGCGCAAGCGCAGCGAGCGGGCCTTCTTTGCCCGGGAAAGCCGACGCGGCAAAATCGCGCTGCTGGGCGCCGGCCACGCCACTTGTGCGTTCATCAATCTCTTCCAGCTCGCCGAGTTCATCACTCTGGTCATCGACGACAACCCCAAGAAACAGGGGCTCTTAATGCCCGGTTCCCAACTGCCGATTCGCGGAAGCGCCGCGTTGAAATCGGAACAGGTGGGGCTGTGCCTGATGGGCGTTCGTGCGGAAATCGAAGACGTCATTGTCGCTAAGAATCAAGACTTCCTCGAGAGCGGCGGTCAATTCGCATCGTTGAACGCGGGCAGTCGCTACGCCAGGCGCGCGGCCTAGACTCATGATTCCACAGGGAGAATGCGTGCGGTTTCAACGGACTAGTGAAGAAGTTTTGGTCGCTCGCGACCGAATCGTGAAAGTGGCTCGCGAAGATGTCGCGCCCTTGAGCGAGATGGCGGCGCGCAGTCCGCGCCGCCGCGCCCGACTGTGTGCGCATACTGCCTCCAGCAACCCCTTGCACGAGATGCTGATCGCCCTCGATGGCGCTTCGTACGTACGTCCGCATCGCCACCACGGCAAAAGCGAATCGTTCCACGTGATCGCCGGATCGCTGACGGTCGTCGTCTTTCACGATGACGGTACGATCGACGAAGTGATCCCGATGGGCGACTACCAATCGGGACGCGTCTTTTACTATCGACTGCAGGATGCCGCGTATCACACGGTGCTCCCTCTCAACGGGCAGGCGCTCATCCACGAAACGACGAACGGACCTTTCGAACCCGGCCAGACGGAGTTTGCTCCCTGGGCCCCGCTCGCAGAAGACCTCGATGCGGTCCAAGACTATTTGCGCGATCTGTCTCAAGCGATCGGCCTCGACCGGCTCGAAGAGGTCGTCCCATCATGAATCGCGCCGTGATCGTCGGGGGGACGCGCGGTATCGGTCTCGCAGTCGCACGTACTTTGGCCGCGCAAGATTGGCAACTTACGCTCGTCGGTCGTCGTCCGCCGGTCAAATTGCCTCTCGACCAGCCCGGAATCTCGTTTCTTGCCGGCGATCTAGCCAAGCCGGAAGAGATCGTCGCCGAGATCAAAAAACGACACGTCGAGGCGCCGCTTTCGGCCCTGATCTTCGTGCAGCGCTATCGCGGCGACGGCGACACCTGGGCCGGCGAAATTCAAACCACGCTCACCGCCACGAAAGAACTGATCGAAGGCGTTTCACCTTTGTTTGCCGCGAAGGGGGGAGCGATCGTCGCGGTCAGCTCCAACGCCGGCGACTTCGTCGCGTTCAACCAATCGCCCGGCTACCACGTCGCCAAGGCGGGCCTCAACCAATTGGTGCGCTACTACGCGGTTCGCTTGGGACGAAAGAACATTCGCGTCAACGCGGTATCGCCGTGCACGGTCCTCAAAGAGGAGTCGCGGCGCTACTATCTCGACAACCAAGCCCTTCACGACATGTACTGTCGCATCACGCCGCTGGGGCGGATGGCGGCGGCCGAAGAAGTGGCCGAAGTAATTGCCTTTTTGAGTAGCGACAAAGCCTCGTTCATCACGGGCCAAAACCTGTATGTCGACGGCGGACTTTCCTTGACATTGCACGATTCACTCGCTCGCGAGCTTATGGAAGCCGGCGAGGAGAGAAGTGACGGAGTAAAAGTATGACGAAGACGCATTACCGTGCTGATCGCTGCCTCATGTGCGGGAGCGGCAAACTCGACCTCGCCTTGCCGATGGTGCCGACGCCGATCGGTAACGACTACCTGCCGGGTCCGAAGCAGCCGCAAGAGTGTTACTCGCTCACGCTGCTCCTCTGCCAGGATTGCGGCAACGGTCAAATTGAGGACGTCGTAAGCCCCGATTTACTGTTTCGTTCCTACACCTATTCGACGAGTTCGTCGCTGGGGCTCCGGGAGCACTTCCGCTCCTATGCCGCCGATATGCTCGGACGCGTCGGCAAGGGTTCCAACGATTTGGCCATCGATATCGGCAGCAACGACGGCTCGCTGCTTCGCGCCTTCCGCGATCAAGGATTGCGCGTGCAGGGGGTCGACCCGGCCATCGAAATCGCGAAACGTGCGACGGACGAGGGCCTGCCCACGGTCGGCGACTTTTTCACTTCCAAACTTGCCCGAGATTTACGCGAGCGTCTCGGCCCGGCGCGAATCGTCACGGCCAACAACGTGTTCGCCCATTCCGATCAGCTGCCCGACATGGCCGACGGCATCCGCGACTTGCTCGCCGACGACGGCGTGTTCTCGTTCGAGGTGTCCTACATGGTCGACACCGTGGGCAAGATGATCTTCGACACGATCTATCACGAGCACCTTTGTTACCACTCGGTTCGATCGCTGGAGTCGTTCTTCCGCCGCCACGGCTTGGAACTGTTTCATGTCGATCGGATCGCCACCAAGGGGGGCTCGATTCGCGGCAGCGTTCAAAAGGCGGGGGGTCCTCGACCGAAGGGCGCCGTCGTTCAGAGCTTGATCGACCTGGAATTGAGCCTCGGCTTAGACAAGCCCGCGACGTATCTCGCCTACGGCGAGCGTATCCGCGCCGCGCGCGATGCAACGCATGCTCTGATCTCGGCCGTTAAGAAACCGGAGAAGAAACTGGCCGGCTACGGCGCCTCGCCGACGGTGACCACGCTGCTCTATCAATTTGATTTGGGCGAAGTTCTTGATTTCATCGTGGACGACAACCCGGTGAAGCAAAACACGCATAGCCCCGGACAGCACATTCCGACTTATTCGTCGGAGCGACTCTACGCCGAACCGGCGGACGTTTTGGTTTTGGCGTGGAACTACGTGCAGCCGATCAAGCAACGACACCAACGCTTCAGCGATAACGGCGGCCATTTCCTGGTCCCCTTGCCGTTGGCGTATGTCGCGTAAACAGCGAGTTTTCCGCGAGAGTCGGCGTAACGCACAATGTAACCGGACTGCGTAAGCAGCTTTTTCGAGAGAAGAGAGAATGACGTTCCTGCAAGCGTTTCTAGTTTCATTGAGCGTGCTCGGCCTGTGCAATATTGCGGCCTTCCGTCTCTTAAAACTGTTGCGACGGCGAGGGGTGAACTCCCTGGAATCCGCCTTCTGCTTCAGTAAAGAGTGTATACGCCGGATCCCCGTGCTGCGCGGAGTGGCGATATTCGTCTATCGCCTGCTTCCGGTCGTATGGCCTCGTATGCGCGCGAAGTATTTGAGGCACCTGTGTCAGTCTCTCATGACTCAGGATTATTGCGAGGCCGCGATCGCGCAATGCGGCCGAACGCTGAATGCCTTTCCGCTGGCGCGCGATGCCTACATTATGCGCGGATCGGCATTGCGACGATTGGGCCGATACGACGAAGCCTTGCAGGACTTCCAGGCGGCGCTGGTCTTGCCGGAGCGAAGTGGTGAAGAGTCCCGCGCGTTGTACCACCAACTCGCGCAACTGATGCTAAAACGCGGCAAGATTGAATCGGCCTTATTTTTCAGCTGGGCGCGGCTGGAAATCGAGCGCGGCAACATCGTACCGATCACCGTGAGTCCGATGCCCACGGAAGAACAATTCCAAGCGAGTTTGAATTCGCTATCCGCGGATCACATGCAGATCCTCATCGAGGCCCATAGCGACCTGGCCGAGGAGATCATTAACGCCGAATCAAACTTTGAAGTTGCCTTGGATATCTATGACCGCAGAGAGACGGTGCAACACGAGTATCGCAAGAACTTCGGCCTCGAAAGAATGCGACATTTGTACCTCCCCGACGACTGGGTGCGTAACATCGGTCACATTGCTCTGTTGGATTTCTTGCTGAAGATGAAGCATCTCGGTTGGACCGATTGGGAGGATATCGTCGTCCTGGCGCCGCCGTCGAGAGTGGCGAATGCCAACTTCTTGGAACATTGGAAAAAGCATTTCACGGTGATTTCCGACGCGCATCTGATTGCAAGTTTGACGCCCCTTGCCCAAGCGTTGGGTCAGCGAGTGGCCGGCTTGCTGCGGTTGCCTAATGGTCGAGTCGAATACTTTTGCGATGCGATGGGAGAAGTACAGGAGGCGTGGGAGAAACAGGATCGCCCGCCCCTCTTGACGGTTTCCGCGCAGGATGAGGATTCGAGACGAGGTCGACAATGCCTGGCGGCAATGGGCGTTCCGAGCGACGCTTGGTTCGTGGTCTTGCACGTCCGCTCGCCCGGTTACCATCGCGAAGGGAGCAATCCGCAGCAGGCGCACCGCAACGCCGATGTCAAGTCGTACCTACCGGCGATCGAGGAGATCGTCTCCCGCGGCGGTTGGGTAATTCGACTAGGCGACCCTAGTATGGAACCGCTGCCGCAGCTCCATGGGGTTGTCGACTATGCCCACAGCCGCTTCAAGAGCGACTGGATGGATATTTTCTTGATCTCCAACAGCCGGTTTTTTCTCGGCGTCGCCTCAGGCCTTTGCAGCGTCCCCTGCGCGTTCGGCGTACCGAGTTTAATGACCAATTGGGTCTCGAACCATCTGCCGGTCTACGGTCGTCGGGACTTATTCATTCCCAAGCTTTGCTGGTCGGATCGCGAGCAGCGACTTCTCAGCTTCGACGAGTTCTACCACCCCACCGTTCGTCGCTTGGGTTACTCTTGCCTGGATCTAGCGCGGGAAGGATTAAGAGTCCTCGAGAACAGTCCCGAGGAAATCCGCGAAGCGGTCCGAGAGATGTGCGACATGCTTGACGGTAACGACCAAACCGAAGAGCGGGATCTCGAGATGGAGAAGTCGTTCCAAACCATCGTCAATCGCCACGGCCTGCGCGGCCATTCGCGTATCGGAAAGCGGTTTTTGCGTACGCACGCCGACCTCCTGCCGAAGGTTTATGTCGAGGCAAGTCAATCTGCGGCGTAGATCCGAGGAAGGCCCGGTCTTTAGGGAGCGATGCAGAAGCGTGACGAGGAGATCGGAAAGGGAATCCGCATGAAAAGATGGTTCGACCTCGCGGTGACGCTCGCCGTCTCTTTTGTCGCGGCGGTCCCCTGCCTGATCCTCGCGCTCGCCGTAAAACTCACTTCGCGCGGGCCGATCCTCTACTGGTCGGACCGAGTCGGTCGCGACAATCAATTGTTCAAGATGCCGAAGTTTCGCTCGATGCGCATCGACACGCCCGAAGTGGCCAGCCATCTCCTGGTGGATTCCGAGCGTTGGCTCACCCCGATAGGGCGATTGTTGCGTTCCACGAGCCTCGACGAACTGCCGCAGCTCTGGTGCATCCTCAACGGCAGCATGAGCCTCGTAGGGCCTCGTCCGGCGCTTTTCAACCAGCACGATCTGATTGCCTTGCGTACCGCGCGCGGCGTGCATCGGCTGACGCCCGGCCTCACCGGCTGGGCTCAAATTCTAGGACGTGATGAGTTTACGATTGAGCAAAAGACCGACGCCGATGCCTGGTACGCCGCCCATCAATCGATGATTCTCGATCTCAAAATTCTCTTCGCCACGGCGTTGCACGTCGTACATCCCGACGGCTCGCAATCGGCGCAGACTTCGCGAGCGGCAAGCCCGCTGGAAGCTATGCCGGCACCACAGAACGCCGCCGATCAGGCTCGAGCCGCCTAGCGAAAGTAGAGCGGACTATCGTGGCTGCCGGCATCCCGTGAGCGACCTTGACTCGTTCTCCGGCGGCAACTTACACTTCCGCACCCGGAAGAGGGAGTCGGAGACTCCCGAGCTACTTACAAGGCCGGATGGCGCCGGACCGGAGTCAGGGATGATCTGGAACATGACCCCCACGCCCACCGCATCACAGCGGTTGGGACGTGACGTGCTGAATTTATTGGCGCTGGCCGGCGTTTTCACGGCCGTGCATGTCGGCGCCTATTTCGTGCGCTTCGACGGCGCCATCGAGCCTCACCATGCCGAAACGTTGCGACAGACGCTGGCGGCTTTCGTCATTCTGAAGCTGGTCGCGTTCGGTTGGTTCCGCATGCATCGCGGCTGGACCCGTTTCGTCACGTTTCACGACCTGACTTCGCTCGCCCAAGCAACGACCGCGGCCAGCGTCTTAATCGTGTTGGCCGATCGATTGTGGCCGCTCGAGCAACCGGTCTCGCGCGGCATTTTCATCCTTGATTGGGGCGCCACGCTGATCGTCGTTTGCGCGATGCGCAGCCTCGTGCGAACGCTGTACGGGGGCTATCGCCGGCTGCTCGTCGCCAACGCGAATTCGACCGAACGCGCCCTCATCGTCGGCGTCAACGAGGCCGGAGAAGGTCTGTTGCGCGCGATGCAAGTGAGCCGACGTTCTCCCTTTGAAATCGTCGGCTTCGTCGATCTCGACGGCCGCCACTCCGGAGAACGCATCGGCGGAGTGCCGATCGTCGGCAAGCTCGAAGAGCTGCGGCATCTGATTGCGCGCCATGCCGTGAATCACATCCTGTTGACGTCCGGCGATCTCTCGGGCCAGCGCGTCCGGGCCGTGATGGAAACATGCTCGGCCGCCGGCGCTCAGGTGCGAATGCTGCCGAACTATGAGCAATTGCTGAGCGGCGAAATGCGCGTCGTGGCCCGCGAGGTCGCCATCGACGACTTACTTCGCCGCGAACCGGTGACTCTGGATACGCCCCAGATTCACGAATGGCTGAACGGCCGCGTGCTCATGATCACCGGAAGCGCGGGGAGCATCGGCAGCGAGATCTGCAAACAGTTGCTCCAATTCCGTCCGGCACGCTTGGTTCTCGTCGACCGTTGGGAGAACGGCCAGTTTCAGATGGAAAGGCAATTGCGGAGCGTCGCCCCTCACGTGCCGATCGACGTACGCATCGCCGACATCGCCGATCGCACCCGCATGGAGCAGCTGTTCGATGAGCTTCGGCCCGACGTGCTCTTCCACGCGGCGGCCTACAAACATGTTCCGCTGATGGAACAAAACCCGGGCGAAGCGGTGAAGAACAACGTACTCGCCACGCGCGACTTGGCCGATCTCGCCGACCAGCGGGGGCTCAAAGCCTTCGTGCTGATCTCGACCGACAAAGCCGTGAACCCCACCAGCGTGATGGGGACCTGCAAACGGGTCGCCGAACTTTACGTTCAATCGCTCTCCGAGCGCTCGGCCTGCCGCTTCGTCACGGTGCGCTTCGGCAACGTGCTCGATAGCGCCGGCAGCGTCGTGCCGATCTTTCGCGAACAGATTTCCCGCGGCGGCCCGATCACCATTACCGATCCGCGCATGCAGCGGTTCTTCATGACGATTCCCGAAGCGGCCCAACTCGTCATTCAGGCGGGTTCCATGGGACGCGGCGGCGACATCTTCGTCTTGGAGATGGGCGATCCGGTCCGCATCGTCGATCTCGCACACGACCTGATTCGACTCTCCGGCCTACGCGTCGGCCACGACATCGACATTCAGTTTGTCGGGCTCAGGCCGGGCGAAAAGCTTTTCGAGGAACTTCATATCACCGGCGAAGTGCATCAGGCGACGCGCCATCCGAAGATCCAAGTCGTGCAAAAAGCGGCCGTTTTGACGACCGCCGAAATTGCCGCCGGGATCGATCGTTTGGAATTGCTGGCGAACTCGATGCCGGAACGGATTATCGCCGAACTGAAAAACCTGGTCGGCGAATACCGTCCCGACCTTACGGCGCCGTCCGGCCTCAAACTATTCTTGCCGAAGGATGACGAACTCGATGATCGTTCGCAGCCGCATGCGGCCTAACGAACCGCCTGCGCTCCGAAGTGAGCCGCCAACCCGATCTTGCGAGCCGCGTTCTTGGTCGGTGCGTCGGCGTTGGGCGATCGTCGGACTCGTCGTGCTCTGGTTCGTTCCGCGCTTGGCCATCGCGCTGAAGGAAGACGTTCTTTTTCCCGACGGCGTAACGTATATCGGCTTGGCCGCACGAATGGAAAGTGCCGCTACAAACGGCACGCTCGATCCGCGCGAGTTCAACGCCTACCCGACCATTCTGATGCTGCTGCATCAACTCGGCTGCGATTGGGAAACGGCGGGACGCGTCTGGGGCGTGCTTTGCGGCACGCTGGTCGTGTTGCCGCTCTTCGGTTGGCTGCGACGAATGTTTAACGACGAGATCGCCGTCGTCGGTTCTGTTCTCGCCGGCTTGCATCCGAAGCTCATTGAATGGTCGCCGCAACTGATTCGCGATCCGACGTTCTGCCTCTTCGCCGTTTGCTCGCTCTATGCAAGTTGGCGCGCCGTTTCGGAATTGCGCCTGAAATGGTTTCTGGCCGCCGGACTCGCGACGTTCGCCGCCGTGCAAACGCGCTTTGAGGGTTGGTTCCTGCTGCTTCCGCAAATCGCGTGGTCGGTCTCGCGAGTCTGGCGAATGCCCGACCAACGGCGATCGCTCGCTTGGGGTTGGCTCACCTATGCAGCGATGCTGCCGCTGGGAATTCTGGCGATCAATGCGGCCTTCGGCGGGCTATTCAACGGCCGGGTCTCGGGGGGCAACCTACACAAGATCACGTACCTTCAGCATGTGCCGGGCATTTCCGCGCTGATTCCGGCCGAGTGGTTCCCAAACGCGTCTCCCTTGCTCCCTCCCTCCGGAACGCCGGAAGGGGTCGCCTTGCCGCCGCCGACGGCACCACAGGCGCTACTCACGGCATCGCCTGAGGGTTCCGTCACGGCTCCTTCGCCAAACTCCGAAGTGTTGATCGGCTCCGCCCCTCCTGCGATCAACGCCCTGCAAGTCACTTGGCTCGCGTGCCGCGTGCTCGTGCGCGGATTCGGGCCTTTCTATGCGGCGCTATTCGTCATCGGCCTCGTCGGCGAACGACGACGATTCAACGCCGATCAGCGAGCGATCCTCTCCTTCTTTGTCGCCACGATGTTGGCAATTTGGCTGCACACCTGGCAGAGCAAGGTAACGAGCAGCCGCTATGCGCTGCCGCTCGTACTTGCCGGAGCCCCCTTCGCCGCGACGGGATGCCTCGCCGTCGCAGCGTTCCTGCAACGGCGGTCTTCCGCAATGCAATCGATTGCCGGTCGCATGGCACGTTTCGTGGAGAGCACTCCGCAACAGGTGGCGACCGCGCTGCTGCTCGGCATCGCCGCACTCATCACGTTCACCGATTCGTTCTTAGCCCACGACGCACCGTTTCGCTCTCAGCAAGCCCTTGGTCGCTGGGTTCGCCAAGAAGTCGGGCCGGGGCGTCGCCTTGCCGGCTCCGAAACCCTTTCCGTGGCCGCGTACTATTCCGCGGCCGACTATTTCTATAAGCCGAGCGGACCGGAGCCTCTGGCTTCGCTCATCGCGAATCAGTCTCCCGAAGTGCTCATTCTGACGTCCGACGTCGCCGCACAAGCCGGATTCGCACCGGCAAACTATCGCAGGGTCGACGTCGCTGCACTGCCGCCGGAATGCCGAAGCAAATACGTCGTTCTAATCGAGCAGCCGCTGCAAGCGCGTCGCAGTGAAACTTCGCGCAGTGAAACATCGCAACGTTGAACACGCACGTACCGAGCGGTCGGAAATCTACGCCGCGCGGCGCACCGACGACGCAGGCCCCGAGGTTAGCTCTTCGTACAGCGAACCAATGCGGGGATAGTTCACCGCCGCGTTAAAGTCCCGTTCCGCGCGCTTCCGCCCCGCCGCCCCGCATTCGTGTCGAAGTTGCGGCGAGCTCACGAATCGCGCCAGCGCCCGAGCGAACGACTCCGCATTCTTGGGCTCGCACACAGCGCCGGTCGCTTCGGAAACCGCTTCGCGATTTCCCTTCACGTCTCCCGCCACCACGGGGATGCAGGTTCCCATCGCTTCAATGGCCGCGAGCGGGAGCCCTTCCCAAAGCGTCGGCTGCAAAAGGATGTCGGCTGCTTGCAGGCATCGCTCCGCCTTATCTTGCCAAGGGAGTAGTTGCACGCGCCGCTCTATTTGCAGCTTGGCAATCTCGGCTTTCAAAGCGTCTCCGAGCGGGCCCGAACCGGCGACGAGAATCTTCCACGCCGCATCCGGCAAGAGCTCATCCAAATGCTTGGCAACATGCGGAATGATCAGCGGCTGTTTCTGCGGCGCCAGCCGTCCGACGAACAGCACGGCAACTTCCTCCGCGCCGATTCCCAGCGAGCTGCGCAATTGAGCGCGCTGCTCAAGATTCTCGAGCGGGGAAAATCGCCGTAGGTCGACTCCATTGTAGATAGTGACGCACTTGCCGGCGGGCATTCCGCCGTTGCGAATCGCCCACTCGCGCTCTTCGTGGTTTACAAACACCAGGCGATCGCAATGCGCCCCGGCCCAACGCTCGGCAAGCGTGCCGAGCATGCGTAGCGGGGCCGGCGTAAATTCGTGGAAGGCGTAGCCTTGCACATGATGAACAATCGCTTTCACTCCGGCGTGTCGCGCTGCGAGCCTGCCGAGAATTCCCGGCTTGGAAGAATGCGTGTGTACGACATCGAACCGCTCGCGCTCAAACAACGTCCGCAACTCTCGATAGGCGCGGTAGTCGCGTAGCGGACGAATCGACCGCACCAACGAGGGGATGATGTGGCTCTCAATTCCCGCGTCACGGCACACCTCGGTCAGCGGGCCGGCCGCCCCGCAAGCAACATGCAATTCGAATCGGCTCCGATCCAGCTCCTCGAAGATGTCGAGCATCACTCGCTGAGCGCCGGCCAGTTGCGGTACCGTCTGCACATGGCAAACGCGAATTTTGGCCGGTTTACGATAATCTTTCAGCGGGACATTCGGGCTCATCGCAACACTCGCGTCCAGGCGGGGAAAACGTTCCGTTCGGCAACAATATTTGGGGATTTGCCGAGTTAGGCGAGGGGAATGTAGTGCTTTCGCAAGGCGATCAACAAGTCCATTTGATCGGCTCAATGCGCCAATCCGACGGCGAACATCTGCGCTCCCCCGCATGGTCAAAAATCCTTCCGATGCTAGCACCGACGTGCTGTTGTCAACACTTTTCGAATGTCATATAACCGTCGTCGATTCGGGCACGCCTCCGGCGCTCGCCTGCTTGCAACGGAATTGCAAGTCGGGTTGCCCGTTGATTTCTCGAACGATTCTCTGCCAAGGAAGGCCGATCATGGCTCAGCGGCGTTGTCTCGTCACCGGCGGTGCCGGATTCATCGGAAGCCATCTCACCGATCGGCTGCTTGCCGAAGGCCACGAAGTTCGCGTCGTCGACAACTTCGCGACCGGTCGTCGCGAAAACTTGTCGCAAGCCGAAGGTAATCCTCGCCTCTCGATCCACACCTGCGATATCACCGATTTCGCAGCGCTCCAGCCGCTCTTCAACGGTGTCGAGTGGGTCTTCCATCTCGGCGCCCTAGCCGACATCGTTCCCTCGATGCAGAAGCCGCTCGACTATCGCAAGGCGAACGTCGACGGCACGTTCAACGTCTGCGAAGCGGCCCGGCTGGCCGGCGTGTCGCGACTCGTCTACGCCGCCTCCAGCTCGTGCTACGGCATTCCCGACGAATTCCCCACGCCGGAATCCGCCGAAGCCAAGCCGCAATACCCTTACGCGCTGACGAAGTATCTCGGCGAACAAACCGTGCTGCACTGGGCGCAGGTTTATAACATTCCGAGCGTCTCGCTCCGCTTGTTCAACGTCTACGGCCCGCGCTCGCGCACCACGGGCGCTTATGGCGCGGTCTTCGGCGTGTTCTTGGCGCAGAAGCTCGCCGGCAAGCCGTTCACGGTGGTAGGCGACGGTTCGCAGACGCGCGATTTCACGTACGTCACCGACGTCGTCGATGCGTTCTATCGCGCCGCCGGCTCCGATCAATCCGGGCGCATTTACAACATCGGCTCGTCGGGCACCTACAGCGTCAATCACCTCTGCGATTTGCTCGGCGGCGAGAAGACCTACATCCCGAAGCGTCCGGGCGAACCGGATTGCACGTTCGCCGACGCCTCGCGCGTGCGTGCCGACCTCGGTTGGAAGCCGCAAGTGTCGTTTGAATTGGGCGTCCGCAAGATGCTCGACCAAATCGACGTGTGGCGCAGTGCTCCGGTGTGGGATCCGGCGTCGATCGCCGACGCCACGAAAGATTGGTTCGCGTATCTATCGAAGAAGGTCGCCTAGTTCTGTTTGCGCGGCGCGCGGCCGAGTGCCGCAGCGGCCCTCGGGCGGGAAGGATTCCGCCAAGTCTTGCGAGATGGCAAAACCAGGGAAGGAAGAACACATGAGCGGCGAACCCACGACGAGCCCGGAAGCGCAAATCGGCGATCTGGAGCGGCTCGTTGATTTCGCGAACAACTGCCGCGACCGCGGTCAGCGCATCGTCCACTGCCACGGCGAGTTCGATCAGCTTAAGGTGGCCGATATTCTGCATCTGCGCGAAGCTCGGGCCATGGGGGACGTGCTCATCGTCACGCTCTGCCCCGACGGCGCTTGCCAGACCGGCGAAAAGCGGCCGACGTTTCCACAGGCCCTACGAGCCGAACTCGTGGCCGCCGTCGGCGTCGTCGATTTCGTCGGCTTGGTCCCGTTTGCGGCCGCCGCCGACGTCATCCGGCTCATCCGTCCCGACGTCCATGCCAAGACTCTGACGCGTCATGAGCACGGCGTCGAACTCTCGGCCGAAACCATTACCGATCAGGAAGCGACCCGCGCCGCCGGTTCGCAACTTCGCTTCACGAAGAGCCCGAAAAAGGCGTCCGGTTACGTCGAAGCGTTCACGCCCGAGGTCAACAATCACCTCAGCGATTTCCGCTCGCGCTACTCGACCGGCGAGATTATCGAGCACTTGGAATCGCTGCGCGAGATGGAAGTGGCGCTCGTCGGCGAGACGATCCTCGACGAGTACGTCTACTGCGACGCCCTCGGCAAGTCCGGCAAAGAGCCGGTGCTCGCCATGCGACACATTTGCCAAGAGCGGCACGCGGGCGGGGTGCTGGCCATCGCCAATCACTTAGCTAATTTCTGCGGCAAAGTCACGCTGTTCACCTATCTCGGCGCCAACGACTCGCAAGAAGATTTTGTCCGACAACATCTCGGCCCGAAGATCAAGCCGATCTTCATCTACAAAGAGAACTCGCCGACGATCCTCAAGCGCCGGTTTCTCGACAACTACTCCCGCTCCAAGCTGTTCGCCGTTTACGACTTGAACGACGACGCGTTGAGCGAAGCCGAAGAGTCGGAGTTGCACCAAGCGCTGTCGCGGAACCTCGAAAGCACCGACGCCGTGATCGTGTCCGATTTCGGCCACGGGCTGATGACCGATCGCCTCGTCTCGCTGCTCTGCAACGAAGCGCCGTATCTGGCGGTCAATACGCAGCTGAACGCCGCGAACATCGGCTACCACACGATTTCGAAATATCCACGCGCCGACTACATCTCCATCCATGAAGGAGAGCTCCGGCTCGACAGCCGTTGTCGCCGCGGCGAACTGCGCGGCCTGATGTCGAACCTCTGCGAACGCCTCACGGCGAAAATGGTGATGGTCACCCGCGGCAAGAACGGCAGCCTCCTGTACGACGCCGAGTCGGGCTTTCATCAAAGCCCCGCCCTGGCGACGAAGATCGTCGACCGCATCGGCGCGGGAGATGCCGTCTTCTCGCTCACCTCGCTCTGTGCGGCCCGCGGCGTGCCGCCCGACGTCCTGAACTTTCTCGGCAACCTGGCGGGCGCACAAGCCGTCAGCATCGTGGGCAATCGAGAGGCGGTCGACCACCGCCGCATGGCCCACGCGATCGACACTCTCCTCAACACCTCTCACACCCGAGCAGCGTAGGCCCCTAGCAATGGAAAAGCCCTCAGCAATGCAAAAAAAGTTTAAGCAAGTTTTTGTCACCGGCGGCGCAGGCTACGTAGGCTCGGTGCTCGTACCGAAGCTCCTCGTAGAAGGCTACAAGGTTAAGGTTCTCGACCTTTACCTGTACCACGACAATCCGCTGGCCGCAGTCGCCGATCACCCGAACCTCACGCAAATCCGCGGCGATCTGCGCGACCAAGCCTTGCTCGAACGGGAAATCCCGGGCTGCGACGCCGTGATTCACCTCGCCTGCGTTTCGAACGATCCGAGCTTCGAACTCGATCCGAACCTCGGCAAGTCGATCAACTTCGACTGCTTCGAGCCGCTCGTCGACATCAGCATCGACGCGGGCGTGAAGCGCTTCATCTACGCCTCGTCGTCGAGCGTCTACGGCATCAAGGAAGAAGAGAACGTAACGGAAGACCTCGCACTGGAGCCGCTTACCGATTACTCGAAATACAAGGCGTTGTGCGAAGACGTGTTGATGGCCAAGCGCCGTCCCGGCTTCACCACCCTGATTCTCCGTCCGGCCACGGTCTGCGGCTACTCGCCCCGTCTGCGCCTGGACCTCACGGTGAACATTCTCACGAATCACGCCGTGACGAACCGCGTGATCAAGGTGTTCGGCGGCACGCAACAACGCCCGAACCTGCACATCGAAGACATGGCTTCCTTTTACTTGCACTCGTTGCTCTGGGAAGACAAGCAGATCGACGGCAAGATCTACAACGTCGGCTATCAGAACTACAAGCTGCTCGAAATCGCCGACATGGTGCGCAGCGTTCTCGGCGAAGATTGCAAGATCGTCACGACGCCGACCGACGACAACCGTTCGTATCGCGTCTGCTCGGAGAAGCTGAAACGCGAACTCGGCTTCGAGCCGAAGCACACCGTGCTCGACGCGATCAATGACCTCGTGGCGGCGTTCCGCGACGGCAAGATCCCGAACTCGATGACCGACATCGGCTATTACAACCTCAAGGTGCTGCAAGGCCCGAAATTGGCCGAGTTGCAACGTCCGCAACCGGAACCGGCCGTTCGCGGCCCGGCTTTCCTTCGCACGGCCGCGCAGCGCAGCAACGTCGCCTAGTTCGCCGCACGGCGATTCGCAGTCGCCGCGCGTCCCGCAGTTCAGGAACCACTCATGAGCATCGCTTTAGACACGAGCCTGGAAGAAATGCAGGCCATCGCGCGCCGCATTCGGGGTCGCTTGGTGCAAATGTCGCACAAAGCGCAGACGCCGCATCTCGCGTCGTCGCTGTCGTGCGTCGATATCCTCGTCGCCGCCTATTGGGGCGCCTTGGCCATCGACGCCGATCAACCGCACGATCCGCTGCGCGATCGGCTCATCCTGAGCAAGGGACACGCGGCGACGACGCTGTACGCGGCGCTGCAAGCCCGAGGATTCTTCTCGGAAGAAATCCTCGATAGCTACGGCACGCACGGCAGCATCTTGGCCGAACACCCGAGCCCCAACAGCGCGCCGGGCATCGAAGCCGGCACCGGCTCGCTGGGGCACGGGTTGCCGATCGGCCTGGGCATGGCCGTGGCCGGGCGCATTCAACAGCAGCCGTATCGGGTGTGCGTCGTCATGAGCGACGGCGAATGCAACGAAGGCTCCGTTTGGGAAGCGGCCATGTTGGCCCCGGCTCAAAAGCTCGAACGCTTGGTCGCCGTGGTCGACTACAACAAGTGGCAAGCGACGGGCCGTTCGAACGAAGTGATGGCCCTGGAACCGCTGGTCGACAAGTTCACCGCTTTCGGCTGGAGCGCCTACGAGACCGACGGCCACGACATCGCCGGCCTCGTCGACCTGCTCCGCAACGTGCCCGACGGCAGCGGCAAGCCGGTGGCGATCGTCGCGCACACGGTCAAAGGTAAAGGGGTGTCGTATATGGAAGACGACAACAACTGGCACTATCGCATCCCGACGGAAGCCGAAGTCGCCTCCGCCCATAAGGAGCTCGGACTCGCATGAGAAACGCTTTCGCCGCCGAAATCACGGCCATTTCCCAAGAAGACCCGCGCGTCGTGTTGCTCTCGGGCGACATCGGCAACCGGCTCTTCGATAAGTTCCGCGCGCAATCGCCCGAACGCTTCATGAATTGCGGCGTCGCCGAAGCCAACATGATGGGCTTGGCGTCGGGCCTCGCGATGTCGGGCCTGCGCCCGGTGACGTACACAATCACTCCGTTTACAACGACGCGCTGCTTCGAGCAGATTCGCGTCGACGTTTGCTACCACGAAGTGCCGGTGATCATCGTCGGCACCGGTTCCGGCTTGTCGTACGCCGGCCTCGGCCCGACCCACCACTCGTGCGAAGACATCGCCCTGCTCCGCTCGCTTCCCGGCATGACCGTGCTCTGCCCGGCCGATTCGTGGGAACTCCGCGCCTTGCTCCGGGCCGCGGTGAAGCACAACGGTCCGGTCTACATGCGCATCGGCAAGAAGGGTGAACCGGCGGTTCACGACTGCTTACCCGAAGTAGAAATCGGCAAGGGGCTCGTGCTCGAAAAAGGCACTGATGTTTGCCTGCTCAGCACCGGGAACATGTTGCCGGAAGTGGTCGCCGCCGCCGCGCAACTGAAGAGCCAAGGCATCTCGCCGCAGGTCGTGAGCATGCACACGGTGAAGCCGCTCGATACGGAACTTTTGAGCACGGTGTTCGCCGAGTTCGACGTCGTGGCGACCGTGGAAGAACACAGCCTCATCGGCGGTCTCGGCGGTGCGGTCGCGGAATGGGTCGTCGATCAACCCTGGACGCCGCGTGCCAAGCTGCTCCGCTTCGGCTGCGAAGACATGTTCCTGCACGAATCGATGGAACAAGAACATGCCCGTGAGCGCTTCGGGCTGACCTCGCACAACATCTCCGAACAATGCCAAGACTGGCTCGCACGCCGACGTGCCGGGCTGCGACTCGGCGCGGCCTAACTTCCCCTTCGCGCTCGCAAGGTTGCCACATGCTGATCGGCGTCGACTTCGATAACACGATCGTTTCCTACGACGCGCTGTTTCATCGCCTGGCGGTCGAACAAGGCCACATCGGCCCGGAAGTGCCCGCCACGAAGGAGCAAGTGCGCGACACCATGCGTCGCGCCGGTCGGGAAGATGCGTGGACCGAGCTGCAAGGGTATGTCTACGGCGCCCGCATCTGCGAGGCTTCGGCATTCCCCGGTGTGAAGGAGTTTTTCCAAACTTGTCGCGCGGCGGGCGTCGAAATCTGCATCGTCAGCCATAAGACGAAGCATCCCTTCCGCGGCCCCGCTTACGATTTGCATCGTGCCGCGCTCGACTGGCTCGAGCACAACGGCTTCTTCGACCCGCAAGGGATCGACCTCCCGCGTGAATCGGTATACCTGCGCACGACGCTCGCCGACAAACTGCGACAAATCGGCGACTGCGGTTGTGCCCACTTTATCGACGATCTGCCGGAGCTGTTGAGCGAGCCGGCGTTCCCGGTCGCCGTCGAGCGGTGGCTTTTCGATCCGAACGATCACCATCCGCACGAGGCCCGCTTCGCACGAGCCGGTTCGTGGCGCGAGCTCGACGAGCGGCTCCTGCGCGTCGCCGGGAGTTGCCGATGAGCGACGATCTCGGCTCTGCGGAAATCGCCGAACTACTCGCATCCGCCGGCTGCCATGAACCGGTGACGTTGGAACGACTCGCCGGCGGCGGCAACAACCGCGTCTATCGCGCGCGCTCTACAAACTTCGACGCCGTGCTCAAGGCGTACTTCCATCACCCCGACGATCCGCGCGATCGGCTCCGTTCGGAGTTTGCCTTCTCGCAACTCGCTTGGGATGCCGGCCTCCGCTGCTTGCCGCGGCCGTTGGCCTGCGACGCTCGGCGGCATCTCGGACTCTACGAGTTCGTGCCGGGCCGGCGTCTGGAACCGCACGAAGTCGACGCCGACGCCGTCCGTCAGGCGAGCCGCTTCGTCGTCGAACTCAATCACCACAAGCACAGCAACGCCGCGGACGCGCTCCCCATCGCCGCCGAGGCTTGCTTTAGCATCGATGCGCACTGCCACTGCGTCACGCGACGCCTCGAACGACTCGACAAGCTCGACCTCGTCTCGTCCGGCACGACGGATGCCGATCTCGATCAAGCCGCCGGGCTGCTCGTACGCAACGTGCTGCAGCCCAAGTGGGCTGAACTGCTAGATCAATTGCGGCGCCGGTGTGCCGTGCTGGGCCTCGGCTGGTCGCAAGAGATCGACCCCACGGACTATTGCCTTTCGCCGTCGGACTTCGGCTTTCACAACGCCTTGGCAACGGCCGACGGTCTGAAGTTTATCGACTTCGAATACGCCGGCTGGGACGATCCCGCGAAGCTGGCGTGCGATTTCTTCTGCCAGCCCGCCCTCCCCGTCGCGCATGAGCACTTGCCGGAGTTCATCGCCACGACGACCGCGGCCCTTTCCGATCCTGCGTTGCATGCCGCGCGCATCGAGCTGCTTCTGCCCGCGTACCAAATGAAATGGTGCTGCATTTTGCTGAACGAGTTCCTTCCGGTCGACGGTCGCCGTCGGCAACTTGCCACCTCGACCGGGGCGCAGACCGACGTCGAACGCCGCGCCCGCAAGCAGCTGCAATTGGCGAAAGTCGAGCGTATGTTGACCTCGCTCGACGCCGTACTCGCCGGAGCCTCGCATCGCTCGCAGCCCGGGCTGCGAAGCGCGGTCGAGAGCGTCGCCTAGGCTCTCTGCATCGCACAATCGCGACTTGCCGGCATCGCCGGCGGGCCGCGTCGCACAACTGCCGGCAAACTCCGGTTGACCGTCGCGGGGTATATGCCTTAAGACATGCGAAGTCTCATCCAATGGAGTGGAGTAAGAGCGTGGCGTACCTAGATTTTCTGTCGCCGATTCACACGCGCACCAAGCGCGATTACCTGGCCCGAGTCAACGAGTTTCCCAAAGCCGAAGCGGCCAAGTTGGCCAAGAAGTTCGACTTCGACTACTGGGACGGCGACCGCAAGGTCGGCTACGGGGGCTACAAATACGACGGCCGCTGGCGCACCGTCGCCGACGGCTTGGCCAAGCACTACGGCCTGAAAGCCGGCGACCGCGTCCTCGACGTCGGTTGCGGCAAAGCCTTCTTGCTCTACGATCTCACTCAGTCGGTCCCCGGCCTCGAAGTCGTGGGCATCGACATCTCGCGTTACGGCATCGAGCACGCCAAAGAAGAGATGCGGCCGTTCTTGGAAGTCGCCTCGGCCGCCCAGTTGCCGTTCGGCGACAACTCGTTCGACCTGATCATCTCGATCAACACGCTGCACAACTTGTTCAACTACGAACTCGATAGCGCCCTGCGCGAAATCGAACGCGTCGGCAAGAAAGACAAGTACATCGTCGTCGAGTCGTACCGCAATCAAGAAGAGAAGGCCAACCTCCTCTACTGGCAACTCACCTGCGAAACCTTCTGCACGCCGGAAGAATGGCAATGGTGGTTCGACCGTTGCGGCTACACGGGCGATCACTCCTTCATTTACTTCGAGTAACCCATGACGGTTTCCACGCTCACCGATCCCACCACGCGCAACGCCTCGCTCCCGCGCACCACGCGCGCGGCGATTCTCGTCGAGCAGCGCAAGCCGCTCGTCGTCGATACGATCGAACTTCCCGAACAACTGCAATACGGGCAAGTGCTCGTGCATCTGAACCACAGCGGTATTTGCGGCTCGCAAATCGGTGAGATCGACGGCGCCAAAGGGGAAGACAAGTTCCTCCCCCACTTGCTCGGCCACGAAGGCTCCGGCGAAGTGCTGGCCGTCGGGCCGGGCGTGAAGCACGTCGCCGTGGCCGATGCCGTGGTGCTCCACTGGATGAAGGGTCGCGGCATTGAAGCCCAGCCCGCCGTTTACGGTTGGCAAGGCAAACGGCTCAACGCCGGTTGGGTCACCACGTTCAACGAATACGCCGTGATCTCGGAAAACCGGCTCACGACGATCCGGCCCGACTTCGATCGCGAGCAGGCTGCGCTCTTCGGTTGCGCGGTGACGACGGGCCTCGGCGTCGTGAACAACAACGCCCAAGTCCGCATCGGCGAATCGGTCGTCGTCTTCGGCGCCGGCGGCGTCGGGCTCAACGTCGTTCAAGGCGCCGCGCTTGCCGGAGCGAATCCGATCATCGCCGTCGATCTGTTCGACAACAAACTCGAACTCGCCGGCCGCTTAGGCGCCACGCACTTAATCAACGCCCGCAACGCCGACGCGCGCGAAGAAGTGCGCAAAATCATCGGCGCCTCGGGCGTCGACGTCGCCATCGACAACACCGGCCAACCCTCGATCATCGAGCTCGCCTACGAGCTCACCCATGCCCAAGGGCGCACCGTGCTCGTCGGCGTGCCGAAAAAGGGAAACAACATCTCCGTCTACTCGCTGCCGCTGCACTTCGGCAAGTCGCTGAGCGGGTCGCACGGCGGCGAAACCAAGCCGAATGAAGACATCGCCCGGTTCCTGCGCCTTACCGACGCCGGACGCCTCGACCTCGCGGAGCTCATCACCGAGCGCTTCCCGCTGGAAGACATCAACGAAGCGGTCGCGCGGATGCGATCCGGCGAAATCGCCGGTCGGGCCATGATCGACCTGCGCGGCTAACGTTACCAATCACATTTGTACATTTCTGAGTTTTGAAACGTCGGGAGAGCGTTATGGAAACGGTCGCGGTTATCGGCAGCAATTCCTTTTCGGGCAGCGATTTCATCGATTACTTGCTGACCGACACCGACTACCAAGTCGTGGGCATCACGCGCTCGGCGGAGAAAGATTCGCTCTTCCTCCCGTATCGCAAGCGTCAGTCGCTCTTGAATCGCTTTCAGTTCCAGCAGCTTGACTTGAATCGCGACATGGCCGGCCTGCAGGCCTACCTGTCGGAATTGAAGCCGGCCTACATTGTGAACTTCGCGGCGCAAAGCGAAGTCGGCCCGAGTTGGGCGCATCCCGATCACTGGTTCCAAACGAACGCCGTCGCCATTGCGGCGCTAGGCAACTATCTGAAAGACCAGAAGTGGCTCAAGCGCTACGTGCACATCTCGTCCCCGGAAGTGTACGGCAGCTGCGAAGGCACGGTGAAGGAAGATCACCGCATGGACCCGAGCACGCCGTACGCCGCCTCGAAAGCGGCCGGCGACTTCATGCTCTTTACGCTGGTCAAAAACTTCGACTTCCCGCTGATCATGATTCGCGGCACGAACGTGTACGGCGCCCATCAGCAGCTCTTCAAGATTATTCCGCGCTCGGCCATCTACCTGAAGCAAGGAAAGACGATCGAGCTGCACGGCGGCGGCGTCGCCGTGAAATCGTACATCCACATTCGCGATATCTCGCGCGGCGAATTGCTCGCCATGGAAAAGGGACGTCCCGGCAACCTGTACCACCTTTCGACTCCGACCGGCGTCGCCGTGCGCGACGTCGTCGACACCATCTGCAAGCTCTCGGGCAAAGATTTCGCCGCCAGCACGAAGGTCGGCCCGGAACGTCTCGGCCAAGACCGCGCCTACGTGATCGATTCGACCAAGGCGTTCCAAGAGTTCGGCTGGAAACCGCAGATCACGCTGGAGCAAGGGATCCAAGGGGTCATCGGTTGGGTCAATGAGGAATGGGATCGCATCCAGAAGGAAACGCTCGACTACGTGCATAAGGAATAGCTGCCGTGATGCGCCGTGGCGTTTTCTTAGATCGTGACGGCGTCCTCATCGAAGACGTCGAACTGCTTGTTGATCCCGCGCAGGCGCGCATCCTGCCCGGCGTCGGGCCGTCGCTGGCGCGCCTACGTTCGCAGGGCTTCATGCTCGTCGTCGTCACCAATCAAACGGTCGTCGCGCGCGGCTTGGCTTCCGAGGCCGACGTGCAAGCGCTGCACGGCCAATTGCAGGCGGAGCTCGACCGCGACTCCGGCGGCGTCGACGCTTGGTACTACTGTCCGCATCATCCTCATGCCGACGTCGCCGCGTACCGCTGCTCGTGCGAGTGCCGTAAGCCTGCGGCCGGAATGCTCCGCCAAGCGGCGGAACGCTTCGGCATTGATTTGGCGCAAAGTTACATGATCGGCGACCGCCCGACCGACATCGCGGCCGGCGCGGCCGCCGGTTGTCGGACGGTGCTCGTGAAGACGGGGCGCCATTTAGATCGGCCGATCGTCGGCGGCGAAGCGACGGTCGGCATCGTGCCCGATCGCGCTTGTGCCGACCTCGTCGAAGCCGCCGCTTGGATTTCTGAGGAAAGTACCGCATGCACGCTTTAGTACTGAGCGCCGGCTTCGGAACGAGGCTCGGCACGCTCACGCAGCTGACTCCTAAGCCGATGCTCGGTCTGCACGGTCGCCCTCTTTTGGAGTACATCGTTCGGCACCTCGGCTGGTGCGGCTACCGCAATCTGGGAATCAATCTCCACTTCCTGCCGGAAGTCATCCGCAATCACTTCGGCTCAGGCTCCCAGTTCGGAGCGACTATTCAATACTCCCCCGAGCCGGAACTCTTGGGCACGGCCGGCGGCGTAAAGAACATGGCGTCGCTGTTGCCCGCCGACCAGCCTTTCCTGATCCACTACGGCGACATCCTCACGGATATGGACTTTCGTCCGATGCTCGCTCGGCATCGCGAACAGAACGCTCTCGTAACGATGCTCGTCCACGAACGTCCCGGCTCCAACAGCGTCGTTTGCCTGACCGATGACGGGCGCGTCGACCGATTCCTCGAGCGTCCCACGGAAGCGGAGCGGCAAGGCATCACGTCGTCGTGGGTCAACTCCGGCATCTGGATCTGCGAACCGGAACTGCTTTCGTATATCCCGCAAGCCGCGGTCTGTGACCTCGCGCGGGATATCCTGCCGAAGTTGGTACCGGAAGGACGCGTGTACGCCTATCCGCTGGAGGGATACCGCTGTGCGATCGACTCGGAACAACGGTTAGCCGCGGCTCGTGACGCCGTGTCGACAGGGAAATGCCGCTTGCGTTGGAATCGCGAGGCGTTGCCGCTGGCGGCGGCCGGATAATCCTGGTCTGACCAAGCGTTGAACTTTCCGTCCGAGTCGCCGAGAACCGAGCTAATCGCATGAGCGGACCGACGCTAAGCATCTATATGCCCAACTTCAATCACGCGGCCTATTTGCCGCAAGCGATTGAGGCGATTGTCGGGCAATCGCGGCCGCCGGACGAGTTTCTTATCGCCGACGACGCTTCGTCGGACGAAAGCGCGGAAATCATCGAGTCGTACGCCCGTCGATACGCTTCGATTCGCTTCATCCGTCATACTCAAAACCGAGGGGCCGTCGCGACGATCGACGAACTCGTCAAAGAATGCCGGTGCGACTACCTCTACGGCGCCGCGGCCGACGACTTCGTATTGCCCGGATTCTTTGAAGCAGCGCTCAAGGCCGCAGCCGACTTTCCGCAGGCGGGCATCGTGTTCGGCAAGCTCATGTCGGTCGACGACACCGGACGCAAGCCGCGCGACGTGCAAGCTCCCCCTTGGGAATCGACGCAGTACGTCTCTCCGGCGCGATTTCTCACCGAGTATCTCGATCGTCAGCCGCCGTACCGTTCGCTGTCGACGTCGACGATCTACCGTCGTGATTGTTTGGCCGAGGTCGGCTGGTTCCGGCCGCAGCTCGGCCACTGGTGCGATACGTTCGCCATTCGCGCCATCGCGCTGAAGTACGGTGCGGCCTACGTCCCGCAGCCGTTCGCGGTTTGGCGCAAGCTTGCCGGCAGTCTGAGCCAAGGATCGCAAAGCAGCCTGCGGAAGAATCAGGACATCGTCGATTTTGCCGCCTCGCTGATGCGCTCGCCGGAGTTCTCCGACCGCTTCTCCGAGGCGCACGTCGAGCGCTGGTCGGCCGGGTATCGTCGGGCCAATCGCCTCCTGTACCTACGCGCGATCGCGCGGCGATCCCTCGCCGGGTTGATCGACATTCCGCAACGGCTGCTCACGAGCAAGCAGAGCCGGCAACGCTCCGCCTAGGCTCGCTTTGCAAGACTCCGGCGCAAATCAACTGACCTTGCCCGGTCGTGCTCGTTGCGATAGCTTCCCGTGCCTTGCAAACTCGACTGTTTCCGAACTTCGCACCGGTGCGCCTCCACGCAAGCATAGGTTGACAAGCACAAGACATGTCAGGACTTAGCGTACAGGCCGATACGATCGGCTCCTCAGCATCGCTCGTATGCAACATCGGGCCCCATCAACGATGGTCGCTCCCCGACGTAGGGCTCGTTTGGCGGCATCGCGAGTTGCTCTCCGTGCTCACTTGGCGCGATATCAAGATCCGCTATAAGCAGACCGTGTTGGGCATCGTGTGGGCCATCTTGCAGCCCACCTCGACGATGATCGTATTTTCGATCTTCTTCGGTCGTTTGGCGAACATAAACTCCGACGGAATTCCGTATCCGATCTTCGCGTTCGCCGCCTTGATCCCGTGGATGTTCTTCTCCAATAGCCTGACTTCGGCCTCCAACAGCCTGCTCGGCAACTCCAGCTTGATCACGAAGGTGTACTTTCCCCGACTCGTGATTCCGATTGCCAGCGTGCTATCGAACTTAGTCGACTTCGCACTTTCGTTCGTGGCGCTGCTCGGACTGATGCTGTGCTACGGCATGACTCCGTCGTGGTCGGTGTTCTTGCTGGTGATTCCGACGCTGCTCGCCCTCGTCACGGCGCTCGGCGCCGGCTTTTGGTTGTCGGCCCTCAACTTGCAGTTTCGCGACGTACGCTTTGCCTTGCCGTTTTGCCTGCAAATCTGGATGTTCTTGAGCCCGATCGCCTATTCGTCGTCGCTCGTGGAAGGACGCTGGCGCATTCTTTACGGACTGAACCCCATGACGGGCGTCATCGAATGCTTCCGGTGGGCCTTATGCAACACGGAAGCGAACACGCCTCCGCTGATGATCGGCGTGTCGGCGGTGATGTCGCTGATCATGCTCGTTACCGGAGCGATTTACTTCCAACGCATGGAACAAAACTTCGCCGATTTGGTTTAAGACGCCCTCCGAAACCTAAAAGCACGATCGATGCATTTCGCAATTGAAGTAGACCAACTGAGTAAGCGCTATCAGGTCGCCGAAGCGGCGGCGTGCTACGGTACGTTTCGCGACGTCCTCGTTTCCGCATTCACTGCGCCCGTCCGCCGTTTGCACTCGGCCATCAAAGGTCGCCCTCCCGGCGAAGGGCGCAAGACCCAAGACTTCTGGGCCTTGAAAGACGTTTCGTTCGACGTACGCCAAGGGGAAGTGCTGGGCATCATCGGCCGCAACGGCTCGGGAAAGAGCACGTTGCTGAAGATCCTCTCCCGGATCACCGCCCCGACTTCGGGCGGGGCGCGCGTCGTCGGGCGCGTCGGCTCGTTGCTCGAAGTAGGAACCGGCTTCCACTACGAACTCTCGGGCCGCGACAACATCTACCTCAACGGCGCGATGCTCGGCATGCGTCGCGCGGAAATCGAATCGCGGTTCGACGAGATCGTCGAGTTCTCACAGATCGGCGGTTTCCTCGACACGCCCGTGAAGTACTACTCCAGCGGCATGTTCATGCGACTGGCGTTTTCCGTCGCCGCGCACTTGGAATCGGAGATTCTGCTGGTCGACGAAGTACTGGCCGTCGGCGACTTCGACTTCCAGAAGAAATGCATCGAGAAGATGCGCGACCTGACGCGTACGGGACGAACCGTGCTCTTCGTATCGCACAGCATGGGTTCGGTCGAAACCCTCTGCGATCGCGCGCTGGTTTTGTCGCACGGCAAGCTCGAAGCCATCGGCGCGGTGAAGGACGTCATCGACTTTTACCTCCCCAAAGAAGTTCAAACCGCCGAGGCGACGGACACGCCGACGGCCGCTTCGGTTTCCTGGAACGATCCGTTCTCGGCTCCGTCGAACGACTACGTCAGCTTGCATTCCGTCGAACTGTCATCGACCGACGGCGTACCGACGACGCAGTTCGAACTCGATCAGCCGATCATCATTCGCATCGCCTATAACAACCTCAAACTCGGCGAGAGCTACCGCGTTCGGATTCGTCTTCGCGACCAACAAGGCAACTATGTTCTGTCGTGCGGAAACGAATATGCGTCGGCCGGCAAGAGCGATCCTTGGACCTACCAACCGCATCCGCTGGGCGTGTTCGAGTCGACGTGCCACATTCCCGGCGATTTGCTGAACGACCAAACGTACGCGGTTTCCGTGGAGATTGTTCCGATCAGTCGTCCCTCCGACGCCGGCCTGCTTTGCAATGACGTCCTATCGTTCACGGTGACCGATCCGGCGATCGCCGAACGCAGCGAACCCATTTTCCTCGGCCCGATCCGGCCGCGCCTCGCTTGGCACACCAAACGCGCCGGATAACCGCCGACGCTTCGTGAGGCCTTCGGCGAGAAAAAAGCACGCCCGGTCGGCAGTTCCTAGTACGTCTTAACGCGTCGCAATCGGTCATGAACACCACGACGAATCCCGTGCACGATCTGCGTGAGTTCGCGCGAGAAATCCGGCTGCAGGTTCTCCGCATGGTCAACCGGGGCGGAAGTTCGCACGTCGGTTCGGCGCTCTCGATCGTCGACATTCTGGCCGTGCTGTACGGCCGCGTACTGCATATCGATCCGACGCAACCGCGGATGCCCGAGCGCGATCGGTTTTTCTTGAGCAAGGGGCACGCCGGGGCGGCGGTTTACGCGACGCTGGCGCTCCGCGGATTCTTCCCGCTGGAGAAACTCGCCGGCCACGGACAAGACGGCGCCGACCTGAGCGGGCACATTTCACACAAAGGGATTCCCGGCGTCGAGCTGTCGACCGGATCGCTCGGCCATGCGCTCCCCGTGGCCTGCGGCATGGCGTATGGAGCGAGACTCGACGGCCGCGGACATCGCCACGTGGTGCTGCTGAGCGACGGCGAATGCGACGAAGGTTCGAACTGGGAGGCGGCGCTCTTCGCGGCCCATCATCAGCTCGCGAACGTGGTCGCAATCGTCGACTACAACAAGTTGCAGAGCCTGGGGAGCGTGAACGATACGCTTCGGCTCGAGCCGTTTGCCGACAAGTGGCGCAGCTTCGGCTGGTTGGTGCGCGAAGTCGACGGACATGATCACGACTTGCTGAAACAAGCTCTTACGACTCCTGCCGACGAAGCCGACAAGCCGCTCGTCGTGCTGGCGCACACCGTGAAAGGCAAGGGCGTATCGTACATGGAAAACAGCGTGGCCTGGCACTATCGCACGCCGCGCGGCGAAGACTTCGACCGCGCCATCGCGGAGTTGGAGCAAGCGGCATGAAGGGCGTGTTCGTCGAAACATTGCTACAACTGGCCGAGCAAGATCCGCAGCTGATCGTGCTCACGGCCGACCTCGGCTACGGGATGTTCGAGCCGTTTGTCGAGCGCTTCCCGCGGCAGTATCTGAACGTCGGCGTGGCCGAGCAAAACATGATGGGCGTCGCCGCGGGCCTAGCGCTCGACGGCCGCACCGTGTTCACGTACTCGATCGCCAACTTCCCCACGCTCCGTTGCCTCGAACAGATTCGCAACGACGTTTGTTACCACGGCGCCAACGTGAAGGTGGTCGCCATCGGCGCCGGCTTCAGCTACGGCGCGCTCGGCTTCTCGCATCACGCGACGGAAGACCTCGGCATACTTCGCAGCTTGCCGGAGATGACGGTGCTCTCCCCCGGCGACGATTGGGAAGCCGGCGCGTGCACGAAGGCCGCGGCCGAACACGCGGGCCCCTGCTACTTGCGACTCGACAAAGGCTCGGTCGCCGGCGTACGACAGAGCGACGAACCGTTTGCGATCGGCCGCGCTCGTCGGCTTCGCGAAGGGAGCGACGCCACGCTGGTCGCCACCGGCAGCATTTTGCCGGTGGCCCTCGATGCGGCCGAGCGGCTGGCCCGCGGCGGGATCGAATGCCGTGTTTTGAGCATGCCGACGATCAAACCGCTCGATGTCGATGCACTAGCTGATGCAGCTCAGGATACCGGCGGCATCTTCACGGTCGAAGAGCACACGATCGACGGCGGCCTCGGCGGCGCCGTGGCGGAGAACCTGCTCGAACGGGGCGCCGCGCCGCGCGTATTCCACCGCTTTGGGCTCCGCGGCGGCTTCGCGACGCTCGTCGGTTCGCAAGCGTATCTCCGGAAGGCGTATCAGTTGGACGCCGAGTCGATCGCGCAAGAAGTGCCGGCACGTCTGGCACCGCGCCGCCCGCGACTTTCGATAGCGGCCTAGGCTCCGATTCGTCGTGAAACTATAGTCGCCCGGCATTCCCGGCCGATGCTAAAGATACGGACGGATGCGTCTCCACTCTCGGCACGGAATCGCCATGAATCGCCAGTTGCTTCTGTCGCTCGTCGTCGGACTCTTCGCATCCGGCGCAGGCGTCGATGCGTGCCATGCCCAATGGTCGGTCAACTTCGGCTATAGCGAAGGGTACCGCGGCCACCATCATCACCACCATCCGCACTGGTACGGCGGCTACGGTGCGAGCTGGTACTATCGACCCTATGTCGATTACGTGTACGTTGCTCCGCCGCCGACCGTTTACGTCACCCCGGCCGTCGCACCGGTCGTGCCTTTGCAACAGCTATCGGCGATTCAAACGCCGACGCCGACGTTGGCCGCTTCGACGTCTGCTTCCCAACCCACGACTGCCGCGAGTCCCGTGGTTCGCAGCAACGCACTCCCCGCCTACTCCGGTTCGGGCGTTACCATCCGCAACCCCCAAGCCTCGGGCGGCAAGGTGGCGTTCGTAGTCGACGAACGCACGGAGATGGATCTCGCGCCCGGGGAAAGCGCACCGCTGAAAGACAAAGCCAGCTACGCGGTGACGTTCGATCGCGGCGGCGACTTCGGTTCCACACACCGCGTGCTCGGCGAAGGAACGTACGAATTCGTGGCCACGGAGAAAGGCTGGGAGCTCCGACGCGAGGCGATCGACGCCGTCGCAGCGCCGAACTTGCCGACGGTGCGCCGCAACGAATTGCCCGCGAATATCGCGCGCTAGGCGCCTCTCGCGAGCGGGGCGTTAGAGATGCAAAAACGCGTCGCCTCGGCCCGCGCCTTGGCTACGAATCCAATCGGCCATGCGGCGCAACCCTTCCACGAGCGGCGTTTGCGGTTCCCAACCTAAGCGTTCGCGAGCCAGGCTCGGGTCGGATTCGAGCACGAGTACTTCGCTCGCATCGGGACGCATCCGCCGCGGGTCTTGCCGCACTTCGGCCTGCACCCCGACGGCTTGGCAACACATTGCGAACAACTCGCCGATCGAAACGGCTTGGCCCGTGCCGAGTTGGATCGTCGCCCCTTCGACCCCCTCGGCCAGCGCCGCTTTGATGAACCCGTCGACCGTGTCGCCGACGTAAGTCATATCGCGGCGCGTATCGAGCCGGCCGAGTTCCACTTCGCGCGCACCGCCTAGAAGTTGATGCAGCAGCGTCGATGTGACGGCGCGCGTCGATTGACGAGGTCCGTAGGTGTTAAACGGCCGCAAGACCGTCACCGGCACTGCGAAGCTCGCATGATACGAGAGCGCGAGCTGGTCGGCGGCCACCTTCGAAGCGGCATACGGCGATTGGGCCTGCAGCGGATGGGTCTCGCGAATCGGCAGAGTCGCCGGCGTACCGTACACTTCGCTGGTCGACGTATGAACGATCCGCCGCACACGATGACGGCGGGCGGCCTCCAACACATTGAGCGTTCCGGAAACGTTCGTCTCGACGTAACTCGCCGGCGCCACGTACGAATACGGAATGGAAATCAGCGCCGCGAGATGAAAGACGTAGTCGACCCCTTCCAGCGACTCTTCAACGCAGCGAGGGTCGCGAATGTCGCCCAGCCGAACATCTAGCCGACTGCGGACGTCGGTCGATGATTGGTCGAGCCAGCCCCAAGAACCTTGGGAATTGTAGAGACAGAACGGGCGCACGCGGGCGCCGAGTTCGACGAGTCGCTCCGTCAGATGGCTGCCGATAAAGCCGTCGGCCCCGGTGACGAGCACGGTCGCGTCTAGCAATTCCGCGGCATTCTTCGACGTCGTACTCATGCGCCTTCCGAATTGGCTCCGGTCACCCTGCTTCCTTGGGACGACATTTTTCTATGCGATGCGTCGCTCGGCGACAAGAGACGCTCCCTCCCATAACGACCCGGCCGCCCGACGACCGCAACGTTTTGCGACCATCGGACGGCCTGGATAGGTAGACGATGCGACAATTATCGCCCTACTTTTTCGCTTTGAGCTTCGCAATCAGATATTGGTGCGTGAGCGGATACTCGATGCCTTTTGCGCCCGGATAGGAAAGGACGCATTCGACGCCGGCGCTCTTGCACTTCTCTTGTAGCCCGACGCCGAAGTTGGCCGAGTGCGTGGGATCTTTCGTTTCTTGCCCCATGGCCGGAGGCGCACCGTAATACAGGTGCACCGGAGGATCGTCGGACGTTACGAGTTCGTACGGCGAGTATTCCTTGATCCACGGCATGATCGTCTCGCGGCCGGCCAAGAAGGCGTCGAACGCGGAAATCTTCTTTTCGACGTCGGTTGCAAAGCCGAAGGCGTGCCCGCCGTACTTGCTGTTCGGCATCCACTCTTTCATTTGCTTCGGATCGAGACTCGTCTGCGCGCCGCCGACGGCCGCGCAAAGCAGCCGCGTCGACTCGCGCGCGACGGGATCGCTGCTGCTCGGATCGGCCATATCGTCATGGAATGCGAGCCATAAGCTGCTGCAGGCGCCGGCCGAACCGCCGGTAGCCGCGATGCGCGTCTTGTCGATGTTCCATTCCTTCGCTTTACTGCGAACGAACTGCAGCGCGCGGGCCGCATCGTGGAGCGGCCATTGCACGGGGGGCTTGATACCGGCCGCCGTGGCTTTCGACACAAACCGATACTCGATGGAAACGACGGAGATCCCTTCAGCAAAATACGTCGGAACCGCGCCGGCATTGTTCTTGCTTCCTCCCATCCACCCGCCGCCGTGAATGTAGAACACCAGCGGCGTCGGCACGGCCGATTCGCACTTGTAAAAATCCAGCACTTGCGCCGGGTCGTCGCCGTACGGCACGTTGGCCATCGTCGGCTTCGGTCCCGACGGCTTCGGCGCGGGCTTCGCTTCCGCCGACTTCGCGGCAGAATCCTCCGGTTTCTTCTTGACGGAGGGACTGCCGTCACCGGCCTGGGGTTTTGCGGCGGGCTTCTCGGCCGGAGCCTCTGCCGCGAATGCGAGGTGACAAGTAACGAACAGAACGAGCAGTGCCGAAGACACCGCCAAGGCGCGGAGTTTCATGAGATTGGCGTCCGTGTGGGCAGAAATCAGGGCAGGAGCCGTCGATTCTAACTACCGCGTCGGCGGCGGGAAACCATTTCCGGCGCGTTGTCGGTACTAGGTGATCTGCCCCTCGAAAAGATGGGCGTTTATGGCCGGCGCGGCAGAGCGAATCACACCGCCCGCCAGTATTGGGGAATTGTTCGTATTCAGCACCTCATTAAAACTCATGAATACCGTCGGAGGGCCGCGACGGTGCTGCAGGGGTACGCGGCGCAAGCCGATCCGTTCGGCCGCTTCTCTCGATAACGTTAGAGCGCACGAACTCATTCTCCGCAGAGTATCGCGTCATGCATCCTCAATCACGACAAGTTTCGATTCGCGTACCTCTCGATCGGCTATCGGTATGTCGCATTTGCGGTGAACTGCATGGCGAAGTGATTCGCAGCGAAACGCCGTCGGCCGAACAGACGCAACTACCTCCGGTAGCAACGGTCGAGCGCAATTTGCGTCAGGAGTGCGCCTGCGCGTCGGTGGCGCTTTCTCCGCGTTGGAACGATTACGATTTCAATCAGGCGGTCACGCTGTGCCGTTGCTGCGGCCGGCGACTTCTGATGAGCGGCATGCGTTGGTCGGAATGGTTTTGCACGGATTGCCTACCGCTTATCGACGAACTCAACGCGCGCTGCGGAATGAATATCGCTCCCACCTCGCGACACACATTGATGACGTCCATCGCCGTACAAGAGGAGCCGAACAACTCTAAGCCGCCGAAGTTCGCGTCGCGGCTCGGCGATTGGTTCGATCGGGTCGAACTCTTGGAGCGGCACGCGCTGCGCGTGGTGCGTGAAAATCTTGAGTCGCTCGGCCTGCAGTCGATGGCGACCGACATTACATTGGGCGAGTACCTGGAACGGCTCCCTGCTTCGCGCACCGTCTCACAACAACGGGTTTGCGCTTTGGCCGCCGCGTTCGGCGTACCGCGGCAATTTTTGCCGATCGTATACTAGCGATTGGTCGGCGGCGCGTTCTTCGTTACGATGTCGAGCACGCTTACGCCGCGATGCTTGCGGCGTGATGCGATTCCGTCCTCAACGCGCGCCAATCCCACTCTCGACTGCCATGGCAACTCCTCGAGTTCGAAATCGCTGTCCCTGGGCCCGCGGTGAACAATACATCGCCTACCACGATACGGAGTGGGGAGTACCCCAATTCGACGATCGGCTGCTCTTTGAGATGCTCATCCTCGAAGGGGCGCAGGCCGGGCTGAGTTGGGAAACCATTTTGAAAAAGCGCGACAATTATCGTCGCGCCTTCGACGGCTTCGACGCCGTGCGCATTGCGCGCTACGGCGACAAACAGAAGGCGCGTCTTTTGGCCGATGCGGGCATCGTGCGCAACCGCTTGAAAATCGACGCGACGATCACGAACGCGAAGTCGCTTCTCGCGCTGCACGAAGAACTCGGATCGTTCGCGGATTACCTCTGGGGCTTTGTCGACGGCGCGCCGATTCAGAACCGTCACACCACCATGAAAGACGTTCCGGCCCGCACGGAGCAATCGGACGCCATGAGCAAAGACCTTAAGCGGCGCGGGTTCAAGTTTGTCGGCACGACGATTTGCTACGCCTTCATGCAAGCGGTCGGCATGGTCAACGACCACCTCGTCGAATGCTACCGACACCAGGAAGTGCGTAAATTGAAACGCAGCTAACGACGGCGGCGACCGGCATTAATGCGGCGGCACGCGCACCTCGATGCCGTAGCGCGGCGCCGCGGCGAGCAACTTGCCGATTTCTTCCGGCGTCGGCGGCTGGGCCGTAGTCGAACCCTCGGCCATCGGCGTGCCGATCTCGATGAACATCTGCTCCAATCCGGCGGGCGCAACGCTAATGATCATCCGCGCGGGACGGTCGCTGTTGTTTCGAAAGCCGTGCCACACGCCGATCGGCATCTGTACGAATGTGCCCGGGCCGGCAACGGTTTGTTTGTCGTCGATGGAGAAGGTGATCTCTCCCTCAAGTACATAGAACGATTCCTCTTCTCGCGAATGCTTATGCGGCGGCGGCCCTCCGCCGGGCGGAACGGTCGCGTCAATCGTCGCGTATTTGCCGGCGGTATCGGTGCCCTCGGCTAAGAAACGGTACAAGTCGCCGACAACGGCAACTAAGCGCCCTTGATTCGTCGCTCGCACGATCGGCTGCCTGACGTCGTTCATGATCCCGTCCTTCGCTATGTAAGTTGCACTAAAGAAACGTTAGCCCGTGCCGAGCCAGGTCGCCATGACTTCTGCGATCTGTTCCTCATCGAGCGTTTCGTGCGCCAGCAATTCATCGGCCAACGCCGCAACGCAGGGCCAAATATCGTCCCCCTTAAGCCGATGGTAGATGCTTACGGACAACCGCTCTAAATACAGCAGCCGCCGACGTTCCTCCGCATACCACGGCGCCACCGAGCGCCACGCTTCTTCCCAATCTCCGGCCCATTCCGCGACGTGCCCAGGATGACTCGGCTCGCCGGTGTAAATCATTTCCGCCGCAGGACCCGCTAGGCTCACTTGGGCCGCAACTTCGGCGAAGGCGCGCTCCGTAAGTCGCGAGCGTCGCCATAAGACTTGCGTATCTCCTTCTCGTTGCGGGCCGTCGTCGCGGTCGGGCTCGATCGTCACCTGTTGCACTTGGCCGCCAAGCAAATGCGCCATCAGCGCATGTCCGGCTTCATGATAGGCGACGATCTCCGACATGCTCCCCTGCTCCGCTTGCCCCGCAAAAACGCCCAGGCCGATTATGCCGGTACGCTACGACTTGTGCTACTCTAACAGCGTTCCATCCCCTCTCGCCGTGAGAACGCCATGGCCGCCAGTTTTCGAATCATTGCGATTTTAGGCATCGCCGTAATGTGCATCACATCAGCAGGCGTCTCTTTGCGCGCCGCCGATATCTTGCCGTTTCAGGACGTAGCCTGCCCGGGCGTTTATAAGCAGCATCTGCAAGGGGCGTGTCGCGACGACGCCGGCCGTCTCTATTGGTGCTTCACCTCGCAACTCGTAAAGACCGACTCTGCGGGCAAAATCGAGCGGGAAGTTCCCGTCGATGACCACCATGGCGATCTCTGTTATCACGACGGAAAAATATTTGTCGCCGTGAATCTCGGCAAGTTCAATCGGCCGGCCGGGGAAGCCGTCTCCCTCGTCTACATTTACGACGCCGACGATCTGCAACTGCTCGCCAAACATCCGGTCGAAGAATTGGTGCATGGCGCCGGCGGCATGGCCCAGCGCGACGGGCGCTTTTACCTCGTCGGCGGATTGCCCCCGGGCGCCGCCGAGAACTACGTCTACGAGTACGAATTCCGCGACACGTTTCGATTCGTCCGTCGCCACACGCTCGGCGGCGGCTACACGCTGATGGGAATTCAAACCGCAAACTTCGCCGACGACCGGTGGTGGTTCGGCTGCTACGGCGACCCGAAGACTCTGCTCACCGCCGCGGCCGACTTTTCCGACGTTCGTCGCTTCGAGCAAGATGCGTCGCTCGGCTTGGTGCCGCTCGGTGCAGGGAAGTTTCTCGTGGCCCGCGGCACAAGCAAGAAAGGCGTCGGCTACACGGCCCGACTCATTCCTGCGATCGGCAGCATTGAACAAGGCCTAACGTTGAAGCCGTAGCCGGCGCGGAACGCCACGGAGGGCGTTCCCTACAAGGAGGCCGCCGCCGGTAGCTTCGCGAGCGCTTGCCGCAACGGGCAACGAGCCGGATCGACTGCCTGCCCCCGTCGATACCCTTCTAGCAAAATTCGCGACTGTTCCGCCAACATGCGCCGCACCTCGCGCCGTTTCCCCTTCACGCGCGGAATTTTCAGCGAGTCGTACGCCGTGGTTTGATGTCGCAGCCAAGCGATGACCGCGGCCTCGGCGCGGCGCTCGATCGGAATGCGCTCCGTCCGCGCCACGGTGCCGCTGCCGACCGGCGTGGCGTGGGCGGCGACCACCTTCGCAAGATGCCGCGCTAAGGTCGCGTGCGGAGGAGCAAAGCACAGGAAGCTTACGACCGATTCCTCGAACGATTCGACGTACGCCGCTTGCTCGCGCTCGCGACGCTCTCCGGCCGCCGCTTGCTTGCGGGCATAGGCAGGGGTGGCGCGCTCGGCGGCCAATTCCGTTGCGATCCGCTTCACGTTCGCTTGGTCGGCCCACACACCGCGCGAAAACAACTTGCGCCCCCGCTTCTCTTGCATCGTCCAGGTCGGCCCCGCGGCCTTCACGCGCCGGGTCAATCCGGGATCGCCCGGCGGAACGAGCACCCAACCGGCCGGAACGTCGAGCACGCGGCCGTCGGCCGTGCGCACAGTTCGTTCCGCGGGACCGGGAGCGGCGATCAAAGTTTCGTGGGGCATATCCGTCTATTTCGTTCGTTCCGTCCAACTGTCGCAAGATATCGGTCTGGGAGTTTATCGATTCGCAGCGGCAGTTCGCAACCGCAGCCGGCGATTTGTATCTCAAGCACATCGGGCCGCGTACAATTCCTCCTGAACTTCTCCCACGCTCAACGCGGAGCACCATCCTATGCCCCCCTACATGTCTGAGAGCACCGTCGAGCCGGAGCGCGAAGCGGTCGACCAAATGCCCGGACTGGTCGTGCTGGAATTCGGCGCGAGTTGGTGCCCGCATTGCCAGGCGGCTCAGCCGGCGCTAAAGGCCGAGCTTGATCGCCGGCCGAACGTGACACATCTCAAAATAGAAGACGGTCGGGGCAAGATGCTCGGCCGCACGTTTCGCGTGAAGCTGTGGCCGAATCTCGTGTTGCTCCGCAACGGCCAAATCCTCGCGCAACTGGCCCGGCCGAGCGACCTAGAACTGCGCGAAGCGTTCAAGCTGCTCGACGCGCCCGCGTCTTAGAGCGGCGGTTCGCTACGCCAACGCCTTATGCACGACTTCGCCGTGCACGTCGGTCAGGCGGAAATTGCGCCCTTGAAAGCGGTACGTCAGGCGCGTGTGGTCGAGCCCGCAAAGGTGCAAGATCGTGGCCTGCAAATCGTGCACGTGCACCTTGTCTTCCACGGCGCTCCAGGCAATCTCGTCGGTCTTGCCGATGACTTGCCCACCCTTCACGCCGCCGCCTGCCATCCAAATGCTGAAGGCATACGGGTGATGATCCCGACCGGTCACCCGCGAATTGGCCCCGGTGCGATTCTCACCGAGCGGCGTTCGGCCGAATTCGCTGTTCCAGACGACCAGCGTATCTTCGAGCATTCCGCGTCGCTTCAGATCCTTCAGTAACGCGGCGATCGGTTGATCGGCCATCAAACAATTGTGCTTGAGCTGCGGATCGAGCGCACTGTGGTGATCCCACGACGAATGGAAGATGCCGACCACGCGAACGCCGCGCTCGACCATTCGCCGCGCCAACAAACAGTTCCGGGCAAACGGCCCGAACAACCCGACGCCCCCGAGGTTGCTCTTGATCGGCGGCTCTTTGCGGTCGACGCCGTAGAGATCGAGAGTCTCCTGCGTCTCGTCGCTGAGGTCGGTAAGTTCCGGCGCTGCGCTCTGCATGCGGAACGCCAGTTCGTACGCATTGATGCGAGCCGCTAATTCGCTGTCGCGCATCGAGCGCTGATGGATGCGATTGAGATCGTTCACGGCCGAAATGCTCGAGCGCTGCGCCGCGGCGTCGATCCCTGCGGGGTTGCCGAGATTCAAAACCGGGTCGCCGTCGGAGCGAAACTGCGTACCCGAATAGGTGCTCGGCAAGAAGCCGCTCGACCAACTGGCCGAGCCGCCGGGAATGCCGCGACCGACGGTGACGAGCGATACGAAGGCCGGCAAATCGCGCGACTCGCTGCCGAGCCCGTAGGAAAGCCACGAGCCGAGGCTCGGGCGGCCGGAGATCGCCGAGCCGGTGTTCATCAGTAGTTGGCCCGGCAAATGATTGAACTGATCCGTATGCATCGAACGGATCAAGCAAAGATCGTCGGCGCAGCTGCCGATGTGCGGCAGCAGATCACTCATCTCGGTGCCGCACTGGCCGTAACGGACGAACTTTCGCGGCGTCGCCATGAGCCGGGCCGTTTCCTTCTTGATGAAGGCGAAGCGCACGTTGGCCAACATCGATTCCGGCAGCGGCTTCCCGTCTAACTTGTTCAACTCCGGTTTCGGGTCGAACAAATCCATCTGGCTCGGCCCCCCTTCCAGATAGATATAAATGATCCGCTTCGCTTTGGCCGCGAAGTGAGCGGGGCGAGGCAACGTGGGATCGTGCGACGGCGGCGATTTTTTCGACGAGCCGGCTCCTTCTACGCTCGCCGGATCGAGCAAGCCGGACAGTGCAAAGGCCCCCGCCCCGCCGAGCCCGCCGACTAAGAACCGGCGCCGGGCCAGCGCGAGGCGCTCCGCTTCCAGGGCGGCAGGATCGTACAAACCGGAATAGTGCGCGGGATCGTGCATCGTTTCGTTACTCGCGCGTGATGAATTCATCGAGGTTCATAAGCACTCGGGCCGTGGCGATCCAGGCCGCCGTGGAAGCTATTTCCTCGTCGGTTTTCTTCGTCGAATGGGAGACGGTGCCTTTCGCCGTGATCGCCGCGGGCGAACTCGCAAGCGATTTCGCAGCGCCAGGATCTGCCAAAAATCGGCCGACTTCGCCGAGATAGTAGCTACGGAGTCGATCGAGTTCCATCTGCTGCGGATCGCGGCCGAGGCAGCGGTGAAAACCTTCGGTGATCCGCGCTTCGACGGTGCGCGAGGAGCCCTCGGCCAATTGTCGGCCCAGGTGCTGCGCACATTCGACGAACACCGGATCGTTCAAAAGCGTCAATGCTTGCAGCGGCGAATTCGAACGCTCGCGACGGGTGCAGGCCTGCGTCGAGTCGGGAGCGTCGAACGTCAGCAACATCGGATACGGCGTCGCGCGGCGGAACACGATGTACATGCCGCGGCGATAGAGATCGGGACCGGTGGAAGTTTCCCAGCCCGTGTTGCGACTGATGCTCGCCACATAGGCCGGCTGCGGCGGACGAATACCTGGTCCGCCGATGGCGCGGTGCAACAAGCCCGAGGCCGCCAAAGCCGCGTCGCGCACCTCTTCCGCTTCGACGCGGAAGCGCGACTGTCGGGCCACGAGCACATTGAGCGGATCGCGCGCTTCCAGATCGCTGCGCATCGCCGAAGTCTGTCGATAGGCGGCCGAGTCGACGATCAGCCGGATCATCGCCTTGCGACTCCAATTGTTCCGCACCATTTCGCCGGCCAACCAATCGAGCAGTTCAGGATGCGACGGGGCCTCGCCGCCGGAGCCGAAGTTGTCGACGGTCGACACCAGCCCGCGGCCGAAAAGATGCTGCCAGATATGATTCACGGTCACGCGCGGCGTCAGCGGGTTCGCCGGGTCGATGAGCCAGCGGGCCAAGTCCAGCCGATCGGCCTTCGCGCCGCGCGGCTTGAGCGGCGGCAGTACCGCGGGGGTGCCGGGCGTAACGTCTTCACCCCGGCTACGATAATCGCCGCGCAAATGTACGAAGGAAGTTCGCGTCGATTTTCGCGCTGCGACGGTCATGACCTTCGACGAAGGCGCCGCCGGTTTCTTCGCAAGGTGAGCCGCGTAAGCTGCACAAGCCTTGCGCAACGTGACGTCGGGATGCTTCTGCACATCGGTGATAAGCTGCGTCTGTTCTTTCGATCGCTTCTTGGCATCCACAGCCAGCGCTGCGAGCCAAGCCTTGCGATCAACCCCGAGCTTTACATCCTTTGCCTTTTCGAGCGCCGCATCTACGGCGTCGATGAGCTGCTTGTGCGCGGCGGCCCAGACTTTACTGTTCGCCTTGTAGCGTTCTTCGTCGCTCGGCGACGGTGCGGCCAAGTCGACATCGTCGGCGTCGTTAAAGAACGCGAACATCTCGTAGAACTCGCGATGCGAGATCGGGTCGAACTTGTGCGAATGGCACTCCGCGCAACCGACCGAAAGCCCGAGCCAGCCGATGCCGACGGTGCTCACGCGATCGACGATTTCCTTCAAGCGATACTCTTCCAGATCGACGCCCGCCTCGGTGTTGCGCAGCGTGTTACGGAGAAAGCCGGTCGCCGTCTTTTGCTCCAGCGTCGCTTCGGGGAGCAGATCGCCCGCGAGTTGTTCGATGGTGAATTGATCGTGGGGCAGGTCGCGATTGACGGCGTCGATTACCCAATCGCGGTAGCGCCAGGCATTCGGACGAAGTGCGTCGCCGAGATAACCGTCGCTGTCGGCATAGTGGGCCAGATCAAGCCAATGGCGCCCCCAGCGCTCGCCGAAATGAGGCGAGGCGAGCAAGCGATCGACGGCCCGGCCGTAGGCATCCGGCCTGTCGTCGGCGAGAAACTCGGCGACTTCCGCCGGCGTCGGCGGCAAACCGGTCAGGTCGAGTGAGAGGCGCCGCAGGAGCGTCGCCGCATCGGCCTCCGGCGAAGTCGCAAGTTTTTCTTTTTCGAGCCTCGCGAGAATGAAGCGATCGATCGGATTACGAACCCAAGCTTCGTTTTTCACGGCCGGCGGTTCGACCTTTGCCACCGGGCGAAACGACCAGTGGTCGTCGAACTTGGCGCCGCCGGCGATCCAGCGGCGGAGCACGTCGATCTCCTCGTCACTGAGCGTGTGTCCGCTCGTGGCCGGGGGCATCCGCAGGTCGGCATCGTCGGTCGTGATGCGAGCGATGAGTTCGCTCGCCTCGGGCTTGCCCGGCACAATCGCCGTCGCGCCACTTTCGAGTTCGGCAAGCGCCGCATCGGCCCGATCGAGCCGCAAACCGGCTTCGCGGCTTCCCGCATCCGGCCCATGACAGGCAAAGCAATGTTGCGAGAGGAGCGGCCGAACGTCGCGCGAGAAATCAACTTCGGCCGTCTGCTGCTCGTCGGCATCTGCGGCAATCGCGACGGCGGTCGCAGGAAGGCAAGCCGCCAAAGCCGCGGCAAATATCCAGCAATGTCGACGTGTACTGCGAGAGTAGCGCATGGCGACTAAATGCAAACGAAGGAAGAGGCGGGAACCCACGCACAAGCCGTTGAGGAGACGACTCGGCACACTGCGTGCGGCGTGGGTACGGGCGGGGCGCGGCAGGCCCTTCCAGTGTACCAAGGCCGCCGTGTGCGGAAACGGGCAAAGTCGGGGGTGTTCTGGGCGCTACAACCTGTCGCGATTCGATAAAATCGCAACGGTACAAGGACTTAACCGCCTGCAGGACGGCGCTTCGGCAAGACGCGGGAAAGTCCGCCGTCGAGACCAATGGCTTGGCCGGTCATCCAATCGTTCGCCGGATCCAAAAGCCACTGCGTCAGCGAAGCGATCTGCTCCGGCTCCCCCAGCCGTCCCAACGCGTGCAACTCCCGCGACGCCCCGGCCGCGGCGGAACTCTCCCAAATGCGGCGCGTCAATTCCGTGCGCACCAGGCCGGGACTGACGACGTTTACCCGCACGTTGTTCGGGGCATAAGTCGCCGCGGCAGAACGGGCCAATCCGACAATTCCGGCCTTAGCCGCCGCGATAGCTTCGTGATTCTGAATCCCGACCTCTGCCGCAGCTGAAGCAAAGAGCACGATCGCGCCTCCACTGTCGCGCAATAGGCGACCGCCGGCCTTCACCAGAGCGAACGAAGTGAACAAGTTGGTTTCGATCGTCTGACGAAACTCCTCGTCGCTCGTGGCATGTGCCGGCTTGAGCAGTAGGGAGCCGATGCAATTGACCAATCCGGAGAATCCGCCGAGCGATTCGCCATGTTCGACCAACGCGGCTTCCAATGGCTGAGACGATCGGAAATCAACGACTGCCGTCGGAGTTCCAAGTTCCGCACCCAACCGATCGAGTTTTTCCGGGTCGCGGCCGACGAGTAGCACGCGGCGTCCGCTATTCACAAGCTTGCGGGCAACGGCGCTACCGATCGTGCCCGAGGCACCCAAGATTGCGACGGCGGACATACGGTGAAACTCCCCAAAAATCATTAACGTTGAGCCAAGACGTCCGGCGTCGTGCCGACGAGACCGAGCAGCACTGCGCGGCCCGTCCAGGCGATGGTCCGAATCCAATTCGTGAGCACAAGCCTGCGAATGTTGCGCTCATCGCGCGATCGACACAACTTGGCATGCAAAGGCACCTGCAACACGGCGGTTGAGATCCAAATTAGAAACAGCAGCGCGAGTGCCGTCGCATAGAGCGGAGAGGTAAGTAGTAGCGGAGCATAGATCAGCAGCATTCCGGCCGACGCAACTTCGACGAGCATCGGCGGCCCAACGACCCAAGTAATGAGAACTTGATGTCGCTGCGTGTATCGGCAAAACTCGTCGGTCCCGACATTCGCGAGGAGCGGGTAGTGGACGATCTGCACGAACCAAATGATTGCGGTCATGACCACGGCGGCTAAAAACTGGGCGTCAAGTAATGCCGAAACGGCCATGATCAATCTCAGGAAATGGTCTGCGGCGACCCGCAGGCCGTAAGCGGACTGCATCACCGCAGGATTTTAGGTCGCTCGCCGAAATCGCCTACGCAGACGAACTCCGTGTCTTGCCAAGCCGAGATCCGTCGGGCGATGGCTACGTCCTCGCCGCCGTGTTCTGCCTTGTGCGCCCCCGCCGAGTGGGTTAGACTCGCGCTTGGGTGAAATTTAGGTGGTTTGCGGGTTTTTATGCCGATGACACCTACGGCGGCGCGTGCCGTACCGTCGTCTCGCGCGCTTGGCGCCGAGCGCTTTCCTTCTCAGATCAACGGCCCCAGGGCGGAGCGGACATGCCGGTCGGACAGTTGCGCTTCATCGTGCCTGAGCGGAGCCGTCTATCCGAACGGGCCGCGCAGCAAGCGTATTTCACCGGCTTCGATCCGATCCCGAGCTTTTGCCGGGCCCGCTTTGCCGACAACGGCGACTTGCTCGTCGAACGCGAAGGTTTCGATTCCGCGAAGTTGAATCTCCCATGGCGCATCGACGGTCGGGGCGAACCGCTACTAACGACTGGTACGTTGTCGCAGCGTGATCGGCCGTATCTACTGCCGCTCGAACTTGCGCGCGGCAAACTCAACACGGTGCGCAACCAAATCGCCGATTGGGAGCAGGCCGGCTTCGAGCAAAATGCCGCGTTGCGCGCGAAGCTGAAGTCGGCGATGCATCATTTCACGGAAGCCGCCGTGCGGCAACATGAACCGCAGCTCGCGAGCATGTTCGCGCAAGACGCACTGGTCGATGCCGTCGACGCCGCCGAACTTACGGCACAACTGTATGCGGACCAAGCGATCGCCGCGCGGCATCGAAGCGTCGCGAAGCTGCCCATTGCCTTCGGCGCTTCGCTCGGACGCCGCGGGCCCGAGCAAGGCCTCACGAAAATAACCGCGGCGCTCTGCAACACGGCCGTCGTGCCGCTGGTCTGGCGCAACGTGGTGCCGGAAGAAGACGTTTACCGTTGGGACGCCTACTCCGAACAATTGTCCTGGTGCCAAACGCAAGGCATGAACACTTGCGCCGGACCCCTCGTAAAGCTCGACGATCGCGGCTTCCCCACATGGCTCAACGCTTGGCAAGACGACGTTGACGCCATCGCCGCCTTCTCGGCCGAATACACGGCACGCGTCGTACAGCAGTTTCTCGGCCGCGTGTCGTTCTGGAACTGTGCGACGTTTTCCTACCGCACGCATCAGCTCGGGCTCAAGGACGAAGAGAAGCTGCGAATCATCGCGAGGGTCGTGGAAACGATTCGCCGGCTCGACGCCGAAACGCCGCTCATCGTAAGTTTTGATGCGCCGTGGGGTGAGTATTTGCGGAAGACGCCGCTGGCTTACGCGCCCATTCACATTGCCGACCATCTCGTACGCTCCGGCCTTCCCATTGCCGCGCTCGGGCTCGAGATCGAGGCCGGCTACTCCGGCGACGGTTCCTATCTTCGCGACGCGCTGGAGCTGAGCAAGCTGCTGGATACGTGGTCGATGCTCGGCATTCCGTTGTACATCTTTCTCGCGGCGCCAAGCGCCGAGACGGACGATGCCCTCGCCGAAACGCGCTCGCAGCCGATCGCAGGCGCTTGGCCCGGCGGTTGGACGCCGGAATCGCAGGCCCAATGGGTGCGTAATATCGTGCCGATGTTGTTGGCCAAACCTTCCGTGCAAGGAATCGCTTGGCAACAATATCGCGACGACGAACCGCACGAGCTCGCGCATGCCGGTCTTCTCGACGCGCGCGGCCAACCGAAGCCCGTGTTTTCCGCGCTGACGTCCATCCGTAAAGAACACGTGCTGTAAGTCGTGTTTTCCCGAGCGCGGTAACACTTGCAATCGCCCGAGCGGCGGATTCTATTCTGAGTGCGCGGCGGGCGGCCGTCGGCACTGTGCGAATCTATCCAGCCGGGAGACTACTCCATGTTTGCCGCAGCCACGTCTCGATCTTGCGTCGGCGCTCTCGCCATTTGCCTCGCAGGGAGCCTGCCGGCGCAAGCCGCCGATGAAGCCCGGACGTCGATCGCAGGCCTCGGCCCGACCGGTCCGGTCGCGAAACTTCACGGCGGTTTCCAATTCACCGAGGGCCCGGCAGCCGACCGTGACGGCAACGTCTACTTCTCCGATATTCCCGCGGAGAAGATTTACAAGGTCGACACGACAGGCAAGCTCACGACGTTTCGCGAAAATTCGAACAACGTCAACGGCACGATGGTCAACGCCGCGGGCGAGTTGGTCGGTTGCGAAATGCAGGGACAAGTCACGGTGATGGGAGCCGACGGCCAAGTGGTTCGCACCGTTGCCAAAGAGTACGAAGGAAAACGATTCAATGCTCCGAACGATCTCGTGATCGACTCGGCGGGCGGGGTCTATTTCACCGACCCGCACTTCCGCGCGCCGACTCCCCTGCCCCAAGGCGTGACCGCCGTGTATTACACGGCCGCCGACGGCAAGGTGACGCGACTCGTCGACGACCTCAAAGCGCCCAACGGCGTGATTCTTTCGCCCGATGAGAATACGCTCTACGTCATCCCTTCGGGCCAAGCCGAGATGATGGCCTACCCCGTCGTTTCTCCCGGCAAGCTCGGCAAGGGTCGCGTGTTCTGCACCTTGGAGCAGAAGGAAGGACAAACCGGTAAAGGGGGCGACGGACTGACCGTCGATGTGAAGGGAAACTTGTACATCACGTCGGCCTTGGGGCTGCAAATCTTCGACCCAAGCGGCAAACTGTTGGCCATCATCGCCATTCCTGAGCAGCCGGCAAATTGCACCTTTGGCGGCGCGGATCGCAAGACGTTGTACGTGACGGCCCGCACGTCGCTCTACACGGTACCGATGGAAGTCGCCGGGCACGCATTTGCGCAAGGGAAGTAGCGCCCGGGTGGACCAGCTTGCTCGCAAGCTGGGTTGACACGAGGCAATTCATCAACTCGAGAACATCACAACCGCAGAAAGCCTCTTGCTGCGCCCGAGAGGAAGAACCGGACTAGTTTCGCCATGCCTACTCTGCGAATCGCCATGTGGTCGGGCCCGCGCAACATCTCCACGGCAATGATGCGGGCCTGGGAGAATCGGCCCGACACGCGCGTGTGCGACGAGCCGTTTTACGCCTATTACTTGGCGCAGACCGGCGCGCCGCACCCGATGGCGGCGGAGATCATCGCCGCCGGGCCGACGGATTGGCGCGAAGTCGTACGCCGAATGACCGAGGACGATGCCGCCGAGAGCAACGGCGCCGGCCGAGCGATCTTCTACCAAAAGCAGATGACGCACCATCAATTGCCGGACGTCGGCCGTGAGTGGCTCGACCTTGTGACGAATTGCTTCCTGATCCGCAGCCCCGACGAAGTGCTTCGTTCGTACCTGAAGAAGAACTACGAGCCGACGGCGCTCGACCTCGGCTTTCCGCAACAAGCGGAAATCTACGACTATGTGAAGGCGCGGACCGGCCGCACGCCGATCGTCATCGACGCGCGCGACGTGCTCGAACGGCCGCGTGAGACGCTCGGCCTACTTTGCGACGCGCTCGGCGTGCCGATGCGCGAGGAAATGCTCTCCTGGCCGACCGGCTATCGTCCGACGGACGGCATTTGGGCTCCGCACTGGTACGGCGAAGTCGTGAACACGACCGGTTTCGGCAAACCGCGCAACGAACCGGCGAACGAAGATACGGTCCCCAGCAATTTCTTCGACGTCCTCCGCGAGTGTGACGCGATTTACGCCCGCTTGCGTAAGGTGCGGTTGCGCTGAACACGTCATCGAATAAGGCCGAGCCACGGGCATGCAACAAAAGTTCTACGAAGCCAATCGCAATCTGATCGTCAACATCAACGGCAAACTCGCGCATCGCGACGAGGCCGGCGTTAGTCCGTTTGATTCGGCCGTGCAGGGAGGTGACGCCGTTTGGGAAGGGCTGCGACTCTACCAAGGGCGGATCTTCCGGCTGACGGAACACCTGGATCGGCTGCGCGGCTCGGCGAAGGCGCTGGCGTTTGCGGAGATTCCGTCGCACGAATCAATCACCGAACAAATCCGCCGCACGTTGGCCGCGAATAAGATGTTTGACGGCGTCCACATCCGGCTCACGCTTACCCGCGGCGTCAAAATCACCTCGGGCATGGACCCTCGGCTCAATCAAGCCGGCCCGACGCTCATCGTGCTCGCCGAGCACAAGCCGCCGGTGTACGACAAGCGCGGCTTGCGGTTGGCGACGAGCAGCGTGCGACGATTCCCGCCCGACTGTCTCGACCCGAAAATCCACCACAACAATTTGTTGCAATCGATCCTCGCGAAGATCGAAGCCAATGCGGCCGGCGTCGACGATGCGCTCATGCTCGACGTTCGCGGCTTCGTTGCGGAAACGAACGCGACGCACGTCTTCCTCGTCACGCGCGGCGCCGTGGCGACGCCCCGCACCGTCGCTTGCCCGGAAGGAATTACACGCTCGACGGTTTTAGAACTCTGCCGGAAACACGAGATCGCCGTCGCGGAAACCGATCTCTCGCTCACCGACTTCTACCGCGCCGACGAAATGTTCTGCACCGGCACGATGGGCGAAATCGCGCCGGTTACGGAAGTAGACGGCCGCAAAATCGGCGACGGCCAATGCGGCCCCGTCACGCTCCGGCTCTCGGAACTCTTCGCGGAGCTTACACGCAGCGAAGGAACGACCGTCGCAGAAGCTTGAAGCGCTCGTAAAATGCTACTTCGTCCGTCCGAAGCAGATCAGACAGCGATCGTCGCTCTGGGCCCGCTTGCCGACGAACAGGTTCACGTCTTCTAGGATTGCTTTGCCGAGCGCGACGATCGGCAGCGAGGGGAGCCCCACCTGCTTTTCCAAGCGCTCGAAGCCGTAGAGTTCGTCGGACGCATTCATCGCCTCATTGATGCCGTCGGTGTACAGCGTCAGGCATTCGCCCGGCTGAAGCGTGACGCTGGTGGAGCGAAACTCCGCGTCGTCGATTACGCCGAGCGGCAATCCCTTCTCGTCTTCGCCGACCGTCGACACCTTGCCGTCGATGCCGCGAAGGTAAGGGGCCATGTGTCCGGCGTTCACCACGGTCACCTCGTGCGTACTGCAGTCGAGCACGGCCGCCACGAACGTGACGAACCGCGACTCGAAATCGCTGCGCGCAAAACCGGCATTCAACCGATTAATCGCGTCCGACGGCGACGAACCGGTCGCCATCGAGTATCGCACGTCGCTCGACAGCTTCGCCATGAGCAGCGCGGCCGGCATCCCCTTACCCGCCACATCGCCGAGCACCACGGCCAGGCGATTGCCGGGGAGCGGAATGTAGTCGAAGTAGTCGCCGCCGATCTGGTTGGCCGCTTCGTAAAAATCGAAGAACTCGTAGCCGGCGATTTCCGGCGGAGCGTCAGGCAGAAACCCGCGCTGCACCTTATGAGCCAAGTCCAAGTCGCGCTCGAAGGCTTGCTTCTTCAGCGCCACGTCGTGCAACTGCGCGTTCTCAATGGCGAAGGCCGCCTGAAACGCCACGCCCGCCAAGACGTCGAGGTCGCCGGTTTGAAAGCGGCTCCGTTGATCGAGCGTGTCGATCTGAATCACCCCCAGCGCCTCGCCGGCCGTGTCGATGAGCGGAGCGCACATCATCGAACGAATTCGGAAATCGGCGATGCTCTGGCTGCCGTCGAACCGCGTGTCGCCGGCGGCGTCGGCCGAGAGAATGGCTTCCTTCGCCGACATCACCTGATTGACGATCGTTCGACTGATGCGGATCGATTCCGCGTCGTCGCCGCGCCGATACTTCACCGCCTTCGGCACCAACGCGCCGGTTTCCGGATCGCGCAAGACGACGAAGCCGCGATCGGCCTGAATAAAAATCTTGAAGAGGCTGTCGATGACCTTGCCGAGCACTGAATTGAGATCGAGCGAGGACGCCAAGTTGCGCGTGATCTCCAACAGCGCTTGCAGCTTCAATTCCGGATTCACCGAAATCTGAAAGCCCGACCGGTTGGCTTGCAAATCGAACGAGCCCATGATCGTGCCCGAAGCCCGGGCGCCGATATCGTCGATGAATGTGGCGCGGGAGCTGTCGTCGGGCGAGGTGTCGGAAACCGTGGCCGGCGAGGAGTCGCGATGGGCCGCGCCGACGTGAAAGGCGAAGACGATGTCGCAGACTTTGACGCGATCGTTTTCCTGCAACCGCCGGCGCCCCATCACCGCTTCGCCGTTGACGAACGTACCGTTGCGGCTCTTGAGGTCTTCGACGTAGAACTCGTTGTTCATGCGTATCACGACGGCATGCTGCCGACTGACGGCGCCGACGTCGAGTACGATGTCGCACTCCGGATGGCGACCGAGGATCATGCGCTCGCCGCTCAAAGCGAACACCTGCCCGGGGGTCATGCCCTTGAGAACTTGAAGTACCGCCATGGACCTGCCCGGCAACCTCGAGGTACGAAATCCGCGCGCCGTGAAGCTGCACTTCGGCACGCAGCGGAGAAATGAGGTGAGAGTTCACGTAAACGCTGCGGCGAACGGGTCGCGCACCGTCACGGCGAGAACTCATCAAACGCCCGATTTTAGGGGGCCGCGCCACGTCGCGTCAATCGCCGACTGCGCGGCTTGACGCATTGCAACAACCGCTCTAGGCTAAATGACTTGCGTACGATTTAAGCAGCGTCGGCTCAGGCCCCGTGCCGCTTCGTCGCAATCTTGGGTGATGGTGTAATGGTAGCACGACTGGCTCTGACCCAGTTAGTCTAGGTTCGAATCCTAGTCGCCCAGCTCGCAGGCAGAAGATATACGTCAGAGCTAAAAGCCAGGGGATCGCCCGAAACCGCCGGTGTCCGGTTCCGGCCTCTGGCGTCCGCCCTCTAACTTCTGCTTCTAGCTTTCCGCCGCGGCCAGCGCGTGACCCGCGGTTCCAGCTTCGGAGACGTTACGAAAATCGCCGCGGAGCGCCTTGAGCGCGTAGCGTTCGTAGTCGATTTCGCTGGCCGTCCGGAAGCCCAAACGTCGCAGAATGGGCAACGGAGGGCACCACCCCTGCACGGCGTGCTGGAGCAAGAATCCCGCAATCGCGGCCGGCAGCACGAACCATTTCTTGCTGACGGTGACGCCGAGAGTCATACCGATGAGCGTAGCCGTGGCCGCGTTCGTTTCGAGCATGCGCTCGATATCCCACTCGTCGTCAAGTTCGGCCAAGCGACGCGTAATCGCGTCCGATCCGCCCGAAGCAAAGTAGGCAATGTTGTTCTCCGTCTTGCGACGGATGGAAGCGTTGATGCAGGCGTCGGTGTTCATCGGAACCCGATCGCGCGTCGAAGTAACCATGGCGGGCGTCTCCGGAAAAGCACGAAGGTGACTATCCGGCCAATAAGCTGAGCAAGTTGTATGCCCGGCGATTTCCGGAAGCGATTAGAGGTCGGCAAACCGAATCGCGGCGATCTCGTCGCGTGCAGCCGCACAAAGAGGGGCCTGTTTGAGCAAGATTCGCTCACCCGTGCGCATCTCGGGAATCTAGCGACTCAGCCCCTCGGGCAGATCGCTCAATCGTTCCAATTCGACAATCTGCGAGTAGTACCAAGGCTTTCCCGAAGCCTTCTTATAACCGACGCAGCGCGCCGGATAGCCGGCGCCGTCGTGGACGCGCCAATCGCTGAAGCGATGGATGTCGCTGCGCCAATCGATGCGCAGGAGCCGACCGGTCGATTTGTCGAAGTAGAGATCCATCGCCGGCGTGATGGTTTCGCTCACGCGCACGCCGACGACCGGCTTCTCCTCGTCGACGGTTTCCGGCAGCGCTTCCAACTTCGATTTCGGATCAGTCACGGCCCCCAGCGTCCAAGCCCAAACCAGAAAAGTCGCCGGCTCTTTATCCTGACCGACTCTCTCTCGCTTGCCGAGCCACCAATACTTGGGCGGCTCCAGCACCGACGTGCGCACGCTCTTCTTCCCCGCCGGATCGGCCCCGAGCACCAACTCCTCCTTGATCCGTAGCAATTTCAAAAGCTTGGCTTCTCCGCCGGCGGCTTTCACGGCCTGGGCAACAACGCTCGCCCCATCACTGGAAGCAACCGGCTCCGCAGCGGAGGAACCTGCCCCTGACCAGAGACTCAAAACGAAAGCCGCGATGAACATGCGACACATGATGGATCCGCCTTGGGTAACGCACGACGAACTTCGCCGAATGGCGCCGATTATCGCCGGTTGCAGTATTTGACTCAAACTTTTTCCTCTGGAAGCCATCGCTCGTGGCCGCGGTATTCTCGGCAATTCCGCAGTTCTCAGTCCGCGGTCGTCATTTTTGTTACACTATTTCCCGTTCCCATTTCCCCAGTGCGAGCTGCTCCGATGTCGTCGTCCGTCGTTCCTGAAGTCGCCATTCCTTCGCTTCCCGTACGGCACGGCAAAGTGCGCGACGTGTACGATCTCGGCGAGCGTCTACTCTTGGTCGCCAGCGATCGGATCAGCGCCTTCGATTGGATTCTGCCGACGCGCATTCCCGATAAAGGGCGCGTGCTCACGCAACTCAGTGCTTGGTGGTTTGAACTTCTCGGCGGCGACCATCACTTGCTTTCGCTTGACCCCGCGACGGCCGGACTTCCCGCCGGGACCGATCTCGCGGCGCTTGCCGGACGGAGCATGGTCGTCCGCAAGACCAACGTCGTCCCGGTCGAATGCGTCGTCCGCGGTTATCTCTCCGGCTCGGGCTGGAAAGAGTATCAACGCAGCGGCACCGTCTGCGGCATCACCTTGCCACAGGGGTTGATCGAAAGCGATCGCTTACCGGAGCCGATCTTCACGCCGGCCACGAAGGCCGAGACCGGTCACGACGAGAACATTTCGTTTCAACAAATGTGCGACGCCGTGGGCACCGCCACCGCCGACGAACTGCGCCGCCGGAGCATCGACGTTTACCTCCGCGGCGCCGAATACGCGCTGGCCCGCGGCATCATCATCGCCGACACGAAGTTCGAATGGGGCCGCACCGACGACGGACGCCTGATTCTCATCGACGAAGTAATGACCCCCGACAGCTCGCGCTTCTGGCCGGTCGATCTCTACGAGCCGGGTCACGGGCAGCCGTCGTACGACAAACAGTTCGTGCGCGACTGGCTCGAACAATCAGGCTGGGACAAAAACAGCCCGCCGCCGGCCCTGCCCGACGACGTCGTCTTCAAAACGCGGGCCAAGTACGTCGAAGCGTTCGAGCGGCTCACGGGCCGCAAGTTCGCCTGGTAGTCGCCGCAATCAAGCCGCTTCGGAAACCGCAAAACAGGCTGTTGAGCGTTGCCGGCAGCCGTCGTGCCGGCTCGCAATCGACCTACCGTCGCCGGCAGGTCGTAATTAGAATAGACGGGCTCGCCGGTGCGCCGTGCACCTGCCTTGGGGTGCTCTGCGCACCTTGCCTTACCGAACCGAGTCTCCTGAGTCTGCGATGCTGCGTTATTGGACCGCCGGTGAAAGTCACGGAAAGGCCCTCTTGGCCCTGGTCGACGGGTTTCCGGCCGGCGTGGAAATACGCACCGACGAGATCGATCGCGAACTGGCCCGACGACAAGGGGGCTACGGTCGCGGCGGCCGGCAACGGATCGAAACCGATCGGGTCGACGTCCTCAGCGGCATCTGGCAAGGGCGCTCGATCGGCAGCCCCGTAGCGCTGCAGGTCATCAACAAAGACTACAAGCTCGAACGGCTCGGCGACCTCGAACGGCCGCGCCCCGGCCACGGCGACCTGACCGGCGCGATCAAATACCTCGGGTCGATCCGCGGCGTGCTCGAACGGGCCAGCGCGCGGGAGACGACCGTGCGCGTCGCCGCCGGTGCGCTGGCCAAGCAACTATTGTCGGCGTTCGGCATCGACGTGTTCGGCTATACGCTCGAGCTCGGCGGCGTGCGGTTGGAGCCGACGGCCGGCTCGCTCGCCGAACAGCGGGCCCTGCGCGACGCCAGCGAGATCTACTCGCTCAATCCGCAGCAAGACGAAGCAGTCAAAACGCTCATTGATCAAGTGGGCAAAGAGGGCGACACGCTCGGCGGCGTATTGGAGATTCGCGTCGAAGGGTTGCCTTTCGGACTCGGCACGCATGCCCAATGGGACCGCAAGCTCGACGGCCGGATCGCGCAGGCCGTCATGGCCGTGCAAGCGATCAAGGGCGTGGAGATCGGTATGGGTTTCGAAGCGGCGCGCCGTCGCGGCTCGGAAGTGCACGACCCGATTCATTACGACGCCGCCCAAGCCGGCAACCTCACGCTCGGCTACACCCGCCCGACCAATAACGCCGGCGGACTCGAAGCGGGCATGACCAACGGGCAGCCGCTCGTCGTACGCGCCGCCAAGAAGCCGATCAGCACGTTGCGCAAGGCGCTGGAAAGCGTGAACCTGGCGACTAAGGAAACGGAAGCGGCCAATTACGAGCGGAGCGACGTCTGCGCCGTGCCGGCCGCGGGAGTGATCCTGGAGAACGTCGTCGCCTTTGCCGTGGCCGAGGCGCTGTGTGAGAAATTCGGCAACGATAGCTTGCCGGAGATGCTGGCCCGCTACGAATTGTTTTTGAAGATGGCTCGCGAGCGGTAATTTACGGATGACGAGGCTTCGGCACGTTGCCGGAGCGTCCGCAAGGAAGCGGAGTTTACGAGATCATGCACGACCGACAACGCCGCGAATTATTACGCGCGCTGTTTTGGCTCGTCTGCCTGCTGCCGACGGCGGCGGTCGGCGCGTGGTCGTATTCGTTGCGCACCGCCGGACATCGCGAAGCCGTGGCCGAGCGAATCGGCGCGGCCCTCGGCATGCGCGTCACGCTCGACGCCGTCCGTTATCCGCTGCCGGGCCTCACGTTGCTCGAAGGCTTCCGCGCCTACGATCCCGAGACCGACGCGCTCGTGCTCGAAACCGCGAGGCTCGAAGCGGAGCCCTCCGGCGACGGACTCGCGCTCTCGGCTGGGCAGATGGAAGTGTTCGCCGACCGCGGCGCGCGGCTCTTCGCGACGCTCGAACGTCGACTGAAGCGCGAGCTCCCCGACGCGGAGATGCAGATCCGCTGCGAATTCGATCAACTCACTTGGCACACGGCCGCCGGGCCGCAAACCGTTACGCACTTCGACGCGCTCGTCGGTCCCACGGAGTCGGGCCGGCAATTGCTCGTGAACTTCCGGCCGGCCGATATCGGCGGGAAGTCGGGGGTCGACGAACCGGCATCGTTGCGGCTGGCCCGCACGAGCGCAGCGAGCGGCGCGGAGACGAGCGTCGAACTGGCGACGGGGTCGACTCCGCTGCCATGCTCGATGTTCGCACCGCTCGTGCCCGCCGCCGCCGACTTCGGCGCCGAGGCGCTCGTCGACGGCCGGTTCAAATTGAAACACACGCCCGACGGTTGGGAAGGAGTGCTGAGCGGAGCGCTGCGGCAGGTCGACTTCCAGCAACTGGTCGGCGAGCATTCGTCGCAACAACTGTGGGCCGAGGGAGCACTGCGAGTGACGTGGGCCGAACTCCAAGGGGGCCGCATTCGCCGGATGCGCGGCACCGTGGAAGGAGGGCCGGGACAAATCAGCGGCGATCTAGTGGCGGCGGGCATCGAGCACTTAGGACTCGGCGATCCGCGCGTCGTGCCGACGACGCACGCCCCCCTGCTCTTCGACCGCCTGGAATTCGATTTCACGCTCGATGCCGACGGGCTGCGCATCTTGCCGCGTAACGCAGCCCGGCCCGACGCACTGCTTTGGCATCGCGATACGGCGTACTGGGTGGCTCCGGCGAACCTGCCGCAATCGCCGGCGAATCTCTTACGGGCGCTGGCACCGGAGCGGGAACTGCTCGTGCCGCTCGCCGCGCCGACGGCCGGCCTGCTCGACATTCTGCCGCTGCCGCAATCGAGCCCGCGTCGCGACGGCCCGGCAATCCATCAGTCGCAACTCCCGCAACCTCGGCTCCGCTTGCGCGGCCCGACCGGCGAAGAGCCGCAATTGCGATAAATGGGTGGCTGGGGCAGAGCGTGAGCGATGCCCCAGCGATTCAGTCATGGCACCAACTGGGGCATCACTTCGTTCTGCCCCAGCCACCCGAGCAGCGGCCGTTACGCCGTCTTCGCCATCGCTTTGCCGCTGAGCCAAAACTGTTTCGGCAGCAAGCCGAGCACGATGGTAACGAGCGAGCCGACGACGAAGAACGTGAGGAACATGCGGAGCTCTTTGCTGAACCCGTAGGCATGCAGGCCGACGCCGAGCTGATTGACGCCGAACCACGACCAGCTGGTGGTGATGTTGCCGGCGACGGCGAGCACGGCGAGGCCGCGCTCCTTGATCATGCCGTCCCAACGGGCGTGCAGGACTAAAGCATTCCAGAGCACGATGATCAACGCGCCGTTTTCCTTCGGGTCCCAACCCCAGAAGCGGCCCCAGGAGTCGTCGGCCCAAAGTCCGCCGAGTACGGTGCCGACGAAGCTGAGGAACAACGCGTAGCAGAGGATGCCGTAGATCATTCGGGCAATGTCTTTGGAAAGCTTGTCGTCGAGGCTCGGCGTGAGCACTCCCTTGATGATGTAGACCGCGCCGAGGATGCCTGCCACGAACGTCGCCGAGTATCCCTTGGTAATGCAGACGACGTGCGTCGTCAGCCAGAACTGCGTATCGAGCACCGCTTGCAAGGCTTCGATCGTGTCTCCTTGGCGCGAGAGCAGATGCGCGATCTGCAACGAGCCGAAGCCCGAGATGGCGGCGACGATGATGCCGATGCCGTTGCGATAAACGCGGTCGACCACGAGCCCCATGAGCACGGCCGCCCAGCCGATGAAGACGGCCGACGAGTAGAGATTTACGACCGGCGGACGTTCGGTGACGTACATCCGCAAGATGAGCGCGAGCGTGTGATAGATGAACGCGGTGGCGACGATCCAAGTCGCCGCACGATTGAATCCGCGCGGCATTGCCAACCAGGCGAGCACGGCCGCCAACCCGCCGAGAATGTAGATGTAAGAGCACCAGAAGAACGGCTCGGCCTGAAGCAGCATCGATTCCAAATTGCGGCGCGTTCGATCGTATTCGGCCGGCGGCGACTGCTTCACGTACGTGTGATAGTCGGCCACGGCCGCGTTGAACTTCTCGGCGCTTCCGGCACGGTAGGCGTCGATCACGGCGAAGTACTTCTGCTCTCCCTCGCCGGGCTTCGACTTGCCGGCGTCGCGCGCCTCGAGCATATCATGGAACTTCAGCGCCGACCGGGCCGCGCGTTGCAGGCGGGCCATCGTGTCGGGGTCGACCGATTTGTCTTGCGCGATCTCCGCAACCGTCTCCATCAGGCGATCGATGCCGACCCGCATCAGGTCGACCTCGAGCTTGTGCTCGGGAGCGCGAATGAAGCGTTGCAGCTGAGCTTCGAAGGCCGATTCCCAATTGCCTTCATTAAGGTGCACCGCGAGCGCCAATTTCCGCTCGTCGGTCTTGAGCCGCTCCGAGTCGCTCAGCATCTCCAAAAGCCGAATCGAGTTTTCGTGGACCTTGCGCTCCAGCGCATCGGCGTCGTCGACAATTTTCTGCGCGTCGAACGATAACGTCCGCGCGGGATCGTCGAACGCCAGCAGCAGCAGGCGATACGACAGAATGCGGGCCTCGAGTTCGCCGAGCTCGCGTTCGAACGCGCCGGTCTCCTTGCGTTTCTCCTTTTCCGCGGAGAGTTGCAACTGGTACTCAAGTTCCGAAAGTTCCTTCTCGCCGGCCTTGCCGGGATGCTTCTTCTGGAAGAGTTGCTTCCAGGAGTAGCAGAGGCTCGGATCGGTCTCGAGGCCGAGCGTGCGCACCAGATCGTCGTTCTCAATGCGAAACACTCTGTAATCGTCGACCGCGGGAATGCCCGCCATCACGTCGAGCAACCAGCGCACGGCCGGCTTCGCGCGCTCGTTCTTATCGGCCGGGTTGAACTTAAACGTTTGCTTCTGCGAAAGATAAACCAACGTGCTGCGGGCCAGCGCGTCGTACGGCTTCACGCGCGCGTCGGCCGCGATGGGGAGCTTGGCGAACTCGCCGAGTTGCATGCCGCGGTCGTCGGCCCCTTGCGGACGCGCGGTGTAGCCGAGAAACACGACGAGGAGCGCAACAATCAACGCCGGCATCCACCAACTGCCGGGCGCGGGCCCTTCATCAACGATGACGCTCGGCCCGACGCCGGTCTTGCGCGGGGCGGCGACGTGGAAATGCTCGTGCGTCTTGCCCCGCTTCCCTTTGCGTTCGGCGACCTGGGCCGCTTCGGCGTATTCCGTATCGCGGACTTGCGCCTGCTGACGGCGCGCCAAGAACCGTGAAAGGACGCTGCCGAACTGCGCCAACATGCCGACGGCGACGATCATGCAGGAGACGTACGGCAACATCCAGCCCGCGTTGTCGACGACTTGCAGCGTCGTTACGCGGTGGCCTTCGATTTCTTTGTAGCCGCTCTGGTAGAACGTCTCGCCGGCGAAGCGCATCGGGCTGTTCATGCGGATCAGTTCTTCACGATCGATGTTGCGCTCGGGATCGAGCACGCGAACGGTCGACGAGTAGTTCTTCGGCCGGCTACTCGCTACGTAGTGGTCGGCGCGCACTTCCTTGGCCGCAATGGTGTACGGCTTGTAATCGCGTTGGAAGCGAAAGGCGATCTCGTACGGCTTGCCCGACTTCTCGTCGATGATTGGGAGCCGTTGCGGCGAGCTGATGAGTACCGACACGAGATACGTGCCGACGTTCTTGCCGCCGTTGCGCTTGTCGAACAGTTCGACGAACATCGCAGGGGTATCGACTTCGCCGCCGCCGCTCGCGCCGACGCTCGGCGGCAATTCCACAACCGCGCGCGACATGCCGGCCCCCGCCGTCGCTAGGGTCGGCTCGAACGGGCCCTTGCGCCGAATGTTGGCGTTGCGATAATACTTCACGACCTTGAAATCGAACGGCAGTTCCACGTCGCTCACCGTCGAACCTTCGCCGAGCAATCGCTTGGGGACCTTCGTGACGAGGTCGTCTTTCGCGCCCGGGAGAATGATGGCGAGCTCGGGGCTATGGACGTCTTGCGTCCAGTTGCTGCTCTCTCCTTCGACGATGGTCATCTGCGACTCTTTGTGCGAGGTGCCGACGACGACTTCGTACAAGAAAATCAAGCCGATGCCGCCGTGCAACAGCACGATCCCGGCGCGCTTCTTGAAGACGAGCACGCAACCGGCGAGCAGCAGCAGGCCTGCGCCGCCTCCCTTGAGAAGCTGCCACAGAATGCGCATCGACTCGGGCTGCAGAAACGATTGACCGACGGTGCGTTGGTAGTAGACGGCTCCGGCCACGCACAACAGCGCCGCAGCCGCAAACACTCCGGCACCGATGCGCTGGAACGCGCGATCGCGCGGCGCGAGAAAAGCGTACGAACCGGAAAGGAAGCCGCACGCGGCAAGGCCGACGAGCAACAGCTTCCAGATGGTCTCCCAACCGAAGATGGCGCCGCCGAGGATGCGTCCTTCGCTCGAGCCGCTTTCGATGGCGGCATAGGTCGCGAGGCAACCCAGCGCCAGCACGCCGAGCCCTGCAAAGAGCCGTGTACCGCGCGTTTGCACCGTAAAGCGCACGGTGTGGGCCGCCAGCAGGTTGACGCCCATCAACAGGCCGATCAACCAGCCGCGCGGGAACCAAAGGCCGGCGTTGCCGACATCCGGCGTGCCGATGAACGACGGCCACAATAAATCGATGCAAAAGATGCGCAACGGAATGCGCACGAAGAGTTCGCTCGGATGGAAGTACGGCGCCTCGGTGTTGAACAGGTTCCGCTCATCAATGCGAAACCAATACTCAATGACATCCCAAACGTCGACTTCTTTCTGCGCGAGAGTACCGGCGAACACGAGAAAGATCGCCGCGGCGAAGAGCGCCACCGTGAGCTTCAACGAAGCCAGCGGCATGAACAGGCGCCGCAGCGCGGGCCAGAGAGCAGGCTCCGGAGCGGGGCGCGCCGGGGAGGCCGAATAAGGCTTGTCTTGCGCTTCGATATCCAATGCCATCGCTCATTCTCCACCGCGCGAGTCCAGCGGAATCTACGCGGAAACCTTCGTTATTCGGGATTCAGACCTACGACTCGGCCGTCAATCGGCGAACTTCAACGATGCCAAGAACCGCGCAAACTCTTCGCGGCGACGCTGTGCCAGCGGCGCGTCACCTTTCAATTTCAAGAACCATGAACTGCCCGAGGCTTGCGGCACGACGACCACGAAGATCGCTTGCTGCGGACCAGGGTTGGCCGAGCCGATGAGTTCGACGAAGCTCGCATCGCGCCCGCCGACCTTCATCTTCGTGACGGCGGTTTCCAATTGATCGGCATCGATCGGCGGCAGACTCAGCTCCTGCCCGCGCCAACGATTGATGTTGGAAAGCAAATCTCCTTGGGCGTCGCTAATCGTGATGCGGAGCTTTTCCGCTCCTTCGCTCACGTTGAACGCGGCCAGGTTGAATTGCGACGGCGGCACCGACGCCCAATCGGCCGGCGCAACGTATTGCACCGGTCCGGCGGAAGCGGTCTTGGGCGCGGCTTTACCCGCAGGCGCCTGACCGCCGGGCATTGGGCCCACAGGCGGATGACCGGCGGGCAAAGGTTCATTCTTCGCTTCGTCCCGTACTGGCCCGACGCCCGGCCCGACGCCCGGCTTGCCGTCCGGCCGCGCCCCGCCGGCAAAAGGCGGCATGGCCGCGGCTTCCGGCGTGTAGGTGCCCGAGAGCTCGACATATTGCGCCGGTCCGGCGGCGGTCTTCAGTTCGACGATCGACAGCTTCGCCTCGTCGGCGGGTTGCGGCGGCAGGCCGAGTTGGCCGCGCCAGCGATTGATGTTGGCGGCGACGTCCTGCCCGCCGGGAAACTTCGACACGGCCAGCTCCAGCGGCGGCGTCGAATCGTCGAGCAGCAACGTCGCGAACCGGTTGGGGTTATCACGTTGCTCGCGCCAGCCGTCGGGGAGCTTCCACTTCGGCGTGTTGCCGTCGAACTTCAGGCCGACGAGAAACCCTTTAATCTGCGACACTTGCCGCCGCACGGCGTCATCCGGCCCCAAGACTTTGAAGAACCACGTTTCGTCGGCGTGATTGAGCAACACGCCGACGAGCCGGCCCGGCGCGGAGGCGGGCTCGCGCTGCGGTTCAAACATGCCGGTGAGATGCGGCTCGATCTCGGTCGTGATCTGTTCCTGTTTGCGGCAGCCGGCGACCACGCACAAGGCGAGACCGCACCAAGCGACGCAGGGCAGCAACAGGCGAGGACCCGAGCGCTCGCGGGAAATCGCATGGAAATAGGCAAGCGCAACGCGGGCAAAGCGGAAAATCACAAGAAACTCCGGAGCGCGGCGAGTCCGGAGGCGCGGCGATGGAAACATTCCATCCTCGGGCAACTCCGCTTTACCGGTTAGACGTTCGCGGGAGCGACGAGCTCAGGCAGGATTCGAGTCGTCAGGTCCCGAAAGAGGCGGTTCGAACGTACGGTTCATTATAGGGAGCCGTAGAGCCGTTCGTCGAGCGGGCGAATGCCGCGCCGGCGACGGTATTTTCCCGCCAATCGCCGAACGCCGATCCGCCGGCAAAGCTCTAAAAGCGGCCCGTCGAGAGATCGTCCCAACCGACGATCGGGGTCTTCTTCCCCATCACGAAGATGTCGACCCGGCGCGGTTTGCCGGCAGCCGCCGGAGGCGGGGTCTTGCCCGCGGGGTCGGCCTGCGCGCCGAGCCCGCTGACGCCGATCTGTTCGCCGCGCAAGCCCACCTTACGCAGGTAGTCGGCCACGGCCAGAGCCCGTTCCGCGCCGAGGCGATGTTCCGCGCCGCGAACTTCGGCAGCCTCCGCCGGCGGGGTGCGCCCCACGACCAAGACGCGTAGATCGCGCGTGCCCGGCTCCGCAAACAAGGCGGCAAATTCGTTGAGCAGCTTTTGCGACTCCGGCGTGATCCGTACTTCGTCCCCTTGAAACGCCAGCTCGGCGTCGAGCTTGTAGGCGCCGGTCGCGGCATCGAAACGCAACAACGGAAACTGCTTCATGAGCCGTTCGATTTCGTCGTCGCGCACGGGAACGATGCCGGTGAGCGTCGCGCCGCGAACCAAGCCCTTCACTTGATCTTGGACCTTCTCGCGTTCGACTTGCAAATTGGCGAGTCGTTTGCGATCGGCGTCGGTGCCGCGCTGCGCCGCCGCGAGTTCCTTCTCGGCCTTGAGGAGATCGTCTTCAAGCTTCTTGGAGTGACTCTTGAGATTTGCGATCTCGGCCAACTGCGCTTTGCTCTGCTCGCTCAAAATACGGGCTTGCGATTCGCACGCGTTGAACTGCGTTTTCGGCACATAGCCGCAGCCGCTGAGAAGCGGAGGCGCGACGCAGAGCGTCGCGACGATTATTGCGGCATGGATTCTTGTCTGCATCGTTCGATTCCTTTCGAACACCCGACGCCGCGAAACATGCTCGCGGCGCTCGGCGGCATCTTGCCGCCCGCACATTTCGTTCTTCGTGTTTCTAGTTACGCACGCCGGGGATCATGTCCATGAGCGAGCTGCTCACCGACATCGGCGTATCCCAACTCCACATGGAGCGAATAATGTCGTACATCATGATGCCCGTAAGCGCCATGAAGATCGTGCAAAACGTAAGTCCGACGACCGAGCCGACGCCGAAGTGCGTGTCGGGCACGGTGCCGTAGCCGGAAGACATCGCACCGCCGCCGCCCCCCATCATCATGCCTTCGTTGCCCAGCGCCGCGCTCAAGCCGGGCACGTCGCCGGCGAGCAACGTGGCCGTGGCATCGTCGCCGTAATCGCCGTCGAGCGCGATCACCTGCGAACCGCTGTCCATCGAATCTTCGCCCCCTTCGCTCGAAGGCGTCAGGAGGAAGTCGTCGTCGCCCTTAATTTCCGAATCGTCCCCAATCGCTTGGGCCAAGCCGCTTGCGCCGGAGAGATCCAAATCGTCGAGCAGCATGCCGCTGTCTTGCGGGCCAAGCAGGTTGATGCCGCTGCCGCCGACGTTGTGCGTGACGTCGCTGCCGGAATCGCCGAACACGCTTTCCGAGTCGCGCATCGTGAGCTTGATCGATGACTCGGGCGCGGACTTTTCCGCAAGTTCGGCGGTGAGCATCGTCTTGCCCGCGGCCATCGAGCCGCCGGGGAGCGGAGCCGAGCCGCTGAGCACGTTGGAATCGCCGGCTAAGCGCACGTCGCTGCCGAGGATATCGAGGCTCGAACCGCCGCCGCCGAGCACATTCGAGGCGTCCGACGAGTCGCCGGCCTTGTCTTTGCCTTTACCCTTGCTGGTCGACGACAAAACGGAGTCGCCGGCTAGGAACAAATCAGAAGAGCCGGCCAAGTCGAGGCCGGAGTCGGTGTTTAGTTTCAAATCGCTGTCGGGCTTCTTCGAGCCGCCGCCGATCACGGTGCTTGAGCCGGGACCCGAGTCGCCGAGCTCGAATTCGCTGAGCACGACTTGATCGCCGCCGTCGAGATCGACCGGAAGAATTCCGGAGCCGCCGGCGGCGGGCGACATCCCGGAACGATCCGTGGCCAAGCGTTCGACTTCGTCTTGCTTAAATTTCCAGCTGCCGCCGTCGCGGTAGCCGTAAATCTCCTGACGTTGCCGCATTTCACCCACTTCGGACGCCGAGACGCCGAGGATGTGAGCCGCTTCTTCGAGAGTGATCAGTTTTCCGGCCATAACGATTGCAATCTCCGCGGGCTGCGCCGACCTTGGAAGGTCGTATGTCCTGGCGCCTCCGCGAAGAGGCGCACGAAGCACCGCGTTCGGGAAGCTACCGATGTTGTTCGACTAAGGAACGAATCTCGCGTGGAAGCGGACTCGTGCCGTTAAACTCCGCCAACTGCAAATCCCACTGGAAAGCGCGCACGCTCTTCAACGAGACTTCGCCCGACGCGCCGTCGATCAGATACACGGCCATGACGCGCGTGCGCGGATCGATCATCGTGACGAGCTGCCGATTCTCACCCGCCGGAGTCACCGAGGTAATCAACTCGCTGCCGGATCCCGGCTGCCATGTCGACATCGGGTCGGCATGCGCAGACGAGCCTGACGGGAGAAACCCCAAGGCTACGACGGTTAGAATCGCACTCAGCAAGGCCCCGCCGACCGCAGCCGTTAGACGAGGCCTAACTACTGAAGGCGTAAGGAAAACGGGAGCGCTTACACTATTCATTTTAAGAAGCCCCAGGTTGAATTCAAGGAAAATGCGTGGTTTAAGTGATTTGCACCGACGGCCTTACCATCGCCGTCGTTAAGGCCGGAACCAGCGTTAAATTGAGCCCGCAAACCGCCGCTATTACGGGGGCGGGAGTGTAGGATTTTGCCGTCGGCCGAACAAGGTCAGCAGCGGCAGCGGAAGCCCTTTCCGGGCCGGTTCTCACTCCCCGAGCCGGTCGAACCATCTACAATCGCAGGAGAGGGCGAGCGATGCGGCTCGCCGGCAGTGCAACAACGGACCTTTCCCACCCCGTTTCCCCCGGCAGAACCTCCTCGGAATGATCTCGACTCCGCACCCGCCGAACGCAGCGCAGCCGAACTCGGGGCCTTCGCCGACCGTCGGGCTGCTCGTCAGCGGCGGCCTCGATAGCGGGATCTTGCTCGGCAAACTGCTGGGCGAAGGGCGGCGCGTCCAGCCGTTCTACGTCCGGGCCGGGCTCTTCTGGGAACAGCACGAACTTGCCGCGCTGCGTCGTCTGCTCGACCACTTTGCTTCGGATCTGCTGCGCCCGTTGGTCGAGTTTGAGATGCCGCTCACGGACGTGTATCGCGATCACTGGAGCGTGACGGGGCGCGACGTGCCCGACGCCGCGACGCCCGACGAGGCCGTGTATCTGCCGGCGCGCAACGCCCTGCTCGTCATCAAGGCCGCGGTGTGGTGCGGCCTCAACGGCATCGACGAACTCGCGCTGGCCCCGCTCGGCTCGAATCCGTTCGCCGACGCCACGCCCGAATTCTTCCACGGCTTCGAGCAGTCGCTCAATCTGGCGACCACCGGCAACCTGCGCATCACGCGCCCCTTTGCCCCCTTACACAAGAACGACGTGATGCAAATCGGCCGCGATTTTCCGCTGGAATTAACGTTTTCCTGTATCGCGCCGATCGCCGGCCTGCACTGCGGCGTGTGTAACAAATGCGCCGAACGTCGCGAAGCTTTTCGCCGCGCGCAACTGATCGACCGCACGCGTTACGCCGCGGCGCGGTAGAATGCTCCCTCGGAGCAAGTCGCCCGTTCCGCTGTTTCTTATTTCGAACGACGAGGTCCCGTCCGCATGTTTCGCGTCACCCGCCAAATCGACTTCTGCTACGGCCATCGCTTGCTCAACTACGACGGCAAGTGCAAGTATCTGCACGGCCACAACGGTCGGGCCATCATCGCCATCGAAGCTCCGAAGCTCGACAACCGGGGCATGGTGCTCGACTTCTCCGACATCAAGCGGGTCGTGAGCCAGTGGATCGACGACAATTTCGACCATCGGATGCTGCTGCACCGCGATGATCCGGCGGTCGAAGTCTTGCGCGAAATGGGGGAGCCGCTCTATCTCTTCGACGAGAACCCGACGGCCGAGAACATCGCCAAGCACATCTTCGACTTCACGCAAAGCCAAGGGTTTCCCATCGTCGAGGCGCATCTCTGGGAAACTCCCAACTGTTACGCGACTTACGCGCCGTCGAAGTGACGACGAGCGCAGCGTGTTTCGCGACGCATTCCCGCAGTTTCGCACCCCGCCGCGACGCGACTAGGAATTCTTCGCTGCGGTCGTAATCCCTTCCGCCGTTGGCGCTTGCGCACGGTGCCGCGAGCCATCGCCGGCAATGTCGGCATGGCGCGTGCGATGTCTGGTACGCGGGGCATTGAGAAGGCCTCGTCCAACGCGTCGCTGGAGCGACGCTTCAGATACTGAGACCTGCCGCAGCCGAGGATGAGGAACTTCGGCAGGTCCGGAAGCGACGCCGGGATTCGTCGCATTGCTGAAGGAGTGTCTCGATGTCGCGTTTCATGAAATGGTTGGTGATGCCGGCCGTGATGCTGGGAGCTTCGCTCTTGGCCGCACCGCAGGCGGCCGAAGCCCAAGGGTTCGGCGTTTCGATCTACAGCGGTAGTCCGTACGGCGGCGGTTACTACGGTTCGCCTTACGGCGGCGGCTACAGTTCGTACCGCAGCTACAGTTCCTTCTACGGCAGCCCGTACTCGTTCCGTAGTTCGTACTACGGCGGCTACGGCGGCGGCTATCCCGGCTACCGCAGCTATTACGGCGGCGGCTATGGCGGCGGCCATCACCATCATCATCACCACTGCCGCTAAGGCGTGCTCCATAGAACGACACACGACCATGTTCCCCTCTCTCCTTGCGGGAGAGGCCGTGTTTCATGCCCCCCTCTCCCCTTGCGGGAGAGGGGCGCGGGGTGAGGGGTGACTAACTTAGAGCGATCGCGCGCTACTCCTCACACCAACTCAAAGCCCGGGATCGTCCCGGTACTGGTGGCGAAGCCGTCGACCTCGGCGCCCAAACGTTGCAACATCTGCACGTAGAGATTCGCCAACGGCGGATTCTTCTTCGGGTCGAACGCCAGATGCCCCGCATGGCGAAAGCCCCCGCCGGCGACGAGCATCGGCATGTTCTTGTTATCGTGACTGCTCGCGTTCCCCAAGTTGCTGCCGAACATCACGATCGTTCGATCAAGCAAACTCACGCCCCCTTCATCGGTTTGCTTGAGCTTACCGAGCATTTCACCGAAGAGCCGAAATTGCTCAAGCTCAATCATCCGCAACTGCGCGAGCTTCTCCGGATCTTGTCCATGGTGCGAGGCATTGTGCCAATCCATGGAGACGCCGTCGATCACCGGCACGGCGTTCAAGCCGCTGAGGGCGAACGTAATCAATCGAGTCGAGTCGGTCTTAAGCGCTAAGTGAATCAAGTCGATCATCAACCGCACCCGGCTCGGCACTTCCGCCGAACTGGCGATATCGACCGGCGGACGAGCGTCGACCTTCGGCTTCGGACGTTTCGCCCAATCCTGCGCTTTGACGAGCCGTTGCTCCACTTCGCGCACGGCCGTGAAATACTCGTCGAGCTTCGCGCGATCACGGCTCCCTAAGTCGCGCTCGAACCGCTTGGCTTGCTCAAGTACCGTATCCATCACGCTCTCACCTTGCACGAGCCGTTGCATCTGCGTCTGCACTTCGGCCGGCGTGCCGTCGACGAACAGTCGGCGAAAGACTTGCGACGGACGATCATCGGCCGGGATCATCACGCCGCTGCGCGTATAGGAAAGACTACGGCTCGACGACGAAGACAACGACAGCGAACTATATCGCGTGTCCGGGTTCAGCTGTTCGATCGCGTACTGGTCGAGCGAAATCGTGTTCTTGAAGTTGTCGGCCCGAGGATGCGGCGCGGCGGTAAGGTAAGACGCTTCGGCCGAATGTCCGCCGTCGACTTCGGGATGCGAGAGGCCGGAGAAGACGGTGAAGTCGTCGCGGAACTCTTGGATCATCTCCAAATAGGGAGACGGCTGATACTTGCGGCCGGCGTCTTTCGGAAAGAAGTTCTCCGCGTGCAAGCCGAGCGTCGTGTTGATGCACAGCATCCGACGCGGCGAAGGGAGCGGCCCGCGCGCGGCCTTCGCATCGGCGGCCGCGGCACGATTGCGCGCCGGCCGCATGCAATCGAGCCACGGCAAAGCGAGCGCCACGCCGGTGCCGCGCAGCAGGGCGCGGCGGGAGATGCGTCGAGCGGTTGCCGAAAGATGGTTCATCGCGCGCCATTCCTTACTTATTGCGAAACAACTCGCTACTCGTAATCTCAAGTACCAGCGACTTCAAACCGTAGCCCGACCGCTTCGACTGCTCGACCAACCTGGCGATCTCGGCCTCATCCCCGTACTCGACCCCCTGCCCCGTCGCGTAAATGACCAGCTTCCGCGCGAGGTTCTCGGCGAACCGTTCGGGATAAGCCAAGAGCAACTGCTTAAACTCTTCGACGTCGGCGAAGCTCCGGCCGTCGGCGAGCGTGTCGCCGGCATCGACCGCGAGGCCGTGGCCCCAGCGAGGCTTCTGGAGAATCTTGAGCACGCTCGGTTCGAGCCCCGTCACCGCGACCGGCTTCACGCCGAGCGCGCGGTAATGATCGCGGCGGCCGCCGATCACGTCGTAATTCTCCAAGGCATAGCCCGGCGGATCGATGTACTTGTGACACGAAGCGCACGCCGCCGTCGCGCGATGCTTCGTCAACTGCTCGCGAATGGTCGTCGCGCCCCGAATGTCGGGCTCCACGGCAGGAACGTTCGGCGGCGGCGGCGAAGGGGGCTCGCCGAGAATCCGATCGAGTACCCAAACTCCCCGCACGATCGGCGACGTCGTGGTGCCGTTGGCCGTGACCTTGAGCACCGAGGCGTGCGTCAGAATTCCGCCCCGATGATGCTCCGGTCGGAGCGGCACTTTGCGGATCGCCACGCCTTCCACGCCGTCAATGCCGTAGTGCCGCGCGAGGCGGGCGTTGATCATCGCAAAATCAGAATCGAGAAAGTTCAACAGGCTCAGGTCGTGGTGTAGGAGCTCGTTGAAGAACGCCCGCGTCTCTTCCACCATCGACCATTTCAGCAGTTCATCGTATTCCGGATAGAGCTGGGCGTCCGGCATATTCGAATCGATGTCGCGCAAGCTCAGCCATTGGCCCGTGAAGTTCGCGGTGAACGCCGCCGCGCGTGGGTCGGCCAACAGCCGCTCGGCCTGTGTTCGCAGAACTGCAGGCTCGTGCAACTTGCCGGCGTCGGCCAGACGCGTCAGCTCGGCGTCGGGAGCCGTGCTCCAGAAAAAGTACGAGAGCCGAGTCGCCAGCGCATGGTCGTCGAGCGGGCCCGGTCGTTCGCGAAAGTAGAGAAAGTGCGGAGAGCAGAGCACCCCCTTGATGCCGCCGCGCAGCGCCGTTTCAAACGTTCGGCCGGCGGCGAGCTCGGCTTCGACCAACTTAAGCAACGGCGCGAGGTCTTCGTCGGTCGTCGGTCTGCGAAACGCACGGGGCAACAACCGGCGTAAAATGACTTCGGCATCGGCGAGCGTCCCCTTCGTCGGATCGACGCCGCCGAAAAGCTGCTGAAACGCGGCGGGGGGCGAAACCTCGGGGAGCGGTCCGTCGACTTCGACCGAGTGGATTTCCAAGCCTGGGCCGAGATACGTCGGCATGATGTCCCGCTTGAGATACACCTTCAGGAGGTCGGCGGGGACGATTTTGATTGTTTCGCCGCGCGCGTGGAGACGGGCCTCGACTTCAATCGTCGACGGCTTTCCCGGCGGCACGTCGAAATAGCCGAGCTGCTCGGCGCTGCCCGACACTGAACGAAAGCTGCCGGCCAATACGAGCATCGGCAGCGACGTTTTCGATTGATATGCGGAGGCGTGAATCTTGAAGCGATAGAGGCCCGGCGCCGGCGCCCGAAATTTATCGAGCGCCGTCGCCGAGGAGTCGGGCTGGAAGAGCACGACGCTCTTATCGCGCGGATAGACGCTCGGCAAAAACCAACTCGGCAACGATTCCAACAGCGAATAGCTCTCTTGCTTGCGCACGGCGATCGGCTGCCCGCGACCAGGGGGAACTTGCGACGGCGGCACGGCGACCGACGCGGCGGAGATCACCACATCGGCGGCCTCCAAATAGCGTTCCATCAGCACGGGCGAGATATTGAGCGCGGCACCGACATTGTCGAACCCGTGGGCGATGGTGTCTTCCGGCAGAATCTCTTTGACGCGCACGTCGACGGCGAACAGATCGCGCACGGTGTTCTCGTACTCCACGCGGTTCAAGCGCCGCAATACGGCGCGCCCCTCCGCGCGACGACGCGCCGACGCCGCGTCGAGGAGCGTCGTAATCTGCGCGACGGTCGCGGTCGTCGCGGCGCGCGGCGGTTGCGGCGCATCTTTCGGCGGCATCGCGCCGCGCCGCAGTTGTTTTAGCACCCGTTCCCAACGACGAAACTCGGCCGGGTCGTCCGCTTGCGCCGAGAGATTGTCGAGTCGCACGCCATGTTCGGCCGTGTCGCCGGTATGGCAATCCTGGCAGTGCGCTCGCAAGTACGAGGCGACGGCAAAATCTTCATCTGCCGCCGCCGGCGCAAGCGACGAGAACGTCGTGGCGGCGATGAGCGACAATGCGCAGCGCGAAGCGAGGCGAGCAAGCATGGCGGGAGAAACCCAACACGGCGGCGGGGCGAAGCGACCGGCAGGACGGTGCTATCGTACCGTGGCGCCGGCCGGAATTCCCCTACTTTGTCCGCCGACGTTGCCGCAGCCCGAGAAACGGCGGCGAAACCGTCACTCTCCGAACTCGTGCGCGGCAAAAAAAAACAGTCCGGGGCCTCGCGGCGCACCGGACTGCTTCCCCTCCCAGGCAATCTCGACCAGTGTTCGTTGTTGCTCGTGGTGCGTGCGGATTTCTTTTGACGAGCAGAAGTCGATGTCGACGTTCGATGCCGACCTACTGACCGTATCGACCATGACGCGTGGAGAACTTTGGCGACGGTTGACGATCGTTGCGACTTTTCTTCGTACGTAGTTTATTCACCCTGCGTTCACGGCAGTGTGAAAACGCCTAGCGCCGGCGACGCCGGCACGCGCGCCTCACGCGACGCGCCGTCAAGCTTCCCGCCGTTTATCAAATTTTCGTAAGCGGCAGATTTTGGCTCATCAAGTTTAACGATCAGGCCGATTCTACCGACGTCACACGGCAAGGCGGCCCGAAGGGGACGCTGCGCTTACCAACGAATTATCGTGCCGGCATTACGCTGCCGGCTCCGAAGTCGACCGGAGGATTACGAACGTGAGCCGCTTTAAACGCTTTGCCGCCGCCTTCATGCAATCGTCGATCATGTGGGGCTCGCTCGCCTCGCTCGGCTTCTTCGCGCTCATTGAAACCGGCGCTCTGGAATCAAATCTCCTCTCGAATCTCCTGGGAAAAGATTTCTTTCGCCGCTACTTCGCCGGCCACTGGGTCGAGTACGTCGAAACGATCATGTTCTTCATCGCGCTGGCGCAAATCATTCTCAAGGCCGGCGAGCTCACCGAGCAACGTTCGAAGCTGAAGAAAGCGATCTTCGATCAAACCTTCCCGCTCGGCGACGCCGAAGCGGAAGCTCGCTCGATGCTCGGCAAACTTGGCGAACTTCCCGAACCCGAACAACGCACCTATCTCCCGACGCGTTTGCGCAACGCCCTCGAGGGAGTCTGCCGCAAAGGCTCGGCCGACGGCTTGGAAGACGATCTCCGCTTCCTCTCCGACGCCGACGCCGGACTCGCGCACGCCTCGCATGCCATGGTCCGCATCATCATTTGGGCCATTCCGATCATGGGCTTCCTCGGCACGGTCATCGGCATCACGATGGCCATCGCCGGCCTGGACGCCAAACAAATGGAAAGCTCGCTGCCCGTCGTCACTTCAGGCCTCGGCGTGGCGTTCGACACCACGGCCCTGGCTCTCGCCCTCTCGATGGTGCTGATGTTCGGGCAGTTCTTCGTCGACAAGCAAGAAGCGCGGCTCCTCAGCATGGTCGATGAGCAATCGCTGCTGCTCCTATCCGCGCGGTTCCCCTCGCTGGGCGCCGATCACGATCCGCAACTCCACGGCATTCGCCGCATGGGAGAAGCCGTGGTGACGAGCGTCGAACGGCTCGTCGAACGCCAGGTCGATCTTTGGAAAGAAACGATCGACGTCGCGCAAGGGCGCTGGGAAGCCGTGGCCAACGGCGGCGCCGACCACTTGGAAGAAGGCCTCACCAAGGCCCTCTCGCGCAGCATGGCCGAACACCGCAAGCATCTGCTCGCGAGCGAAGAAGGGGCCGCCGAACAAAACCGGAAGCATTGGCTGCAAGTGCAACAAGCTTTGGAAGCGTGCGCGGCGAGCAACGCCACGCAGCAGCTCGAATTGCGTCGTACGGGCGAAGTGCTGAGCCGCGTCGTCGATGCCACCGAACAAGTGAAACGTCTGGAAGAAGCGCTCACGACGAACGTCGCGGCGCTCGCTTCGACGCAACTGTTGCAAGAAACGCTGCTCAACCTCACGTCGGGCGTGAGCCTGCTCAATTCGCGGCTCGAAACGCTCACGCACCCGAGCACGCACATCGGCGTCACCGGCGTCGTTCGAGGAAAGGCGGCATGAGTAAGCGACCGAAGGCCGGCGCCGGCGCAGGCGTTCAGCTCTTCCCGTTTCTCGCCGTGCTCCTCTGCACGATGGGAGCGCTGATCCTGCTGCTGATGCTCATCGCCCAACAAGCCCGCGCGACCGCGGAAGCCGAAGCCGAAGCGGCCCAAACCGCGGCTCGCGCCGAAGCGGCCCGCTCGAAGGTCGACAACGCCGAGCTCGAGCGCAAGCGCGACGACTTGCAATGGCGCATCAAGCAGCTCGCCGCCGCGCGCGAAAAAACGCTCGCCGACGTCGGCACGCTCCGCGAACAGCTCGGCCATTTGGAAGAGCACTCCGCGCGGCTGCGCAAGCAACTCGACGACCTGAACGAGGCCGACAAGCTGCTCGCCACGCGCTCCACGACCACGGACGAAGAGAAGGCCAAGCTCGAAGCCGAGCTCGCCGACTTGCGCACGAAAATCGCCGACGCGAAACTCAAGCTCGAACAAGCCAATGCCGCCGGCAAGAAGGCGCAAGCTTTCGCCGTCGTGCCGTACGACGGCAAAAACGGCACGCGCCGCCGACCCATCTACATCGAATGCCGCGGCGACGCCGTAGTGCTGCAGCCCGAGGGTACGAAGTTTCTACCTGCCGATTTCGCCGGCTCGATGGGCCCCTCGAATCCGTTGGCCTCGTGCGTACGGCTCGTGAGCGAAACGATCACACGCGAAAATCGTTACGCGGAAGGAGAGCAACCTTATCCGTTGCTCTTGGTCCGCCCCTCCGGCATCGGCGCGTATTATTCGGCTCGCGAGGCGATGCAGAGTTGGGACAGCGACTTCGGCTACGAACTGATCAACGAAGATTGGCCGCTGGAGTTTCCGCCGGCCGATCCGCTGCTCGCACAAATGCTTGCGAAGACCGCCGACGAAGCCCGTCAACGACAAATCATCATGGCCCGCGCGGCTCCCCGTTTGCGTGAACAACGCGGCGGCGGCGGCGCACCGACCTTCGCTTTGAATCAAGGCTCGGGGGGCGGTTTCGACGGTGCCGGCTTCGACGGCGGCGATGGGTCGGGCAGCGGACGTGCCGGTAAACCCAAACGCTTCGTTCCTCCCGACGCCGGCTACTCGTCGACGCGCGAGCCGATGCCCGAAACCACCGGCGACCGCTACGGCAACCTCGCCGGCGCCGGCTACGGCTCGGGCAGCGCACCAGCCAACGCGCCGGGCGGCTACGGCAACGGCGGCGGTTATCCCGGAGCTCCCGGCGGCGGCAACCCGACCGGCGCAGCGCCGCTCGGAGACGCAGCACCGCTCGGAAACACTGCGCCGCTCAGTGGCCCCGCCCTCGGCGGCCCCGCGCTCGGAAATCCGGCGCAAGGCACCGGCGCTCTCGCCGGCAATGGCACCGGCACCGGTCCCGCGGGCGGCGCACCGAGCACCGTCGGCGATCGCTACGCTTCCAACACCGGCGGCGCCGGTCCATATGGCCAAGGCAACGGCCCGGGCGGATCAAGTTCCGGAAGCATGGGCGATCCCAACTCGCTCAACCCGGCCGGCCCGTTCGATAAGGCCGGCGGCGGCGGCAACGGCTCCGGCGCGAACGGCGCTCAACCAGGCTCCGCTCAACAAGGCCTAGGCCAATCGGGCGGCGGCCAACAAGGCTATGGTCCCGTCGCAGGCACCGGCTCCTCCGGCAACGGTGCCGCGCCCAACGGCCAGAACGGCTCGAACACCGGCGGCACCGCCACGAGCGGCGTCGCCAATGCCGGAGGCGGGGTGGCCGGCGGCGGCGCACCACCCTCGTTCCTCGGCGGCACGCCCTCCTCCGGCGCAAGCGGCGGCAGCGCAGGAGGCTCGGCCGGCGCTTCCGCATCCGGCGATCCTTCCGCATCGCCGCCGAGTCTCTCGGTCAACGTTCCTCCCGGCCCCGGCGAATACGTCGAGAGCATGGCCCACAAGCGCGGCAAGAACTGGGGCGTCCCCGATGCGAACACCCGTTCCACGCCGCTCACGCGTCCGATCCAGCTCTACGTCTCGCGCGACCAACTCACGCTCTTCTCCGATCGCGGCTTGCCCGATAAGCAAATCGTCTTCAGCGGCCAAACTGAAGAAGCGGTCGATACGCTCGTCGCCCAAATTTGGGACCACGTGAAGACCTGGGGCCTCGCCGGCCGCGGCATGTATTGGAAGCCGGTCCTCTCGGTGCACGTCGCCCCCGACGGCGCCGCGCGGTTCAACGAACTCAAGCAACTCCTCGCCCACAGCGGTTTGGAACTCAACGGCAAGCAAATCCAACTCGCCACGCCCGCCGCGCCGACGCAACGCTAAACCCGTTCGCTTCCGTCCTTCGCACACAGCACAGCCGGTTTCGCCATGTCCCGACGTCCGCCACCCGTCGACTCGACCGAATCGTTCGGTAGCGATTCGTTTCTCGATATCGTCGCCAACATGGTCGGCATTCTCATCATCCTCGTGATGGTCGTCGGCCTGCGCGTGAAGAACGCCGCCGACTTTCCAGTCGTCGTCGAAGAGCCGGCCGCGCCGAAGATCGACCTCGCGCCGCTGGAAGACGAAGCCCGCAGTTTGGAAGCCGATTCGCGCAGTCTGGTCCGCCAAGCCGCCGAATTCGAAGGGCTCTCCGCCTCGCGTTACGAAGAGCGCAGTCAACTCGCCCTGCTCGTCTCCGCCCGCGAAAAAACGCTCGAAGATCGCAAAGGGCGGCTCGCCGCCGGCGAGCGCGACGCCTTCGAAGTGCAGCAATCGCTGCTGCTGGAGAAGTCGCAGCTCAAATCGCTCGAGGCGGAAATCGAAGCGTTGGTGTACTCGCCGCAAAAAGACGTCATCAAAATCAAAACCTATCCCACGCCGATCAGCCGCTCCGTATACGGCAAGGAAGCGCACTTCCAACTCCGCCGCGGCCGGCTCGCTTTAGTGCCCCTCGATCAATTGGTCGAAGAGCTCAAGCGCAACATGCAGAGCAAATCGTTCCGCGCCGACGAAATCGACGAGATCACGGAAACGGTCGGACCGATCGGCGACTTCCGCATGCGCTATTCGCTCGAGCGCGTGACGGTGCCGCCGCAGAAAATGGGAAACAGCATCACTCCCGGCGGCACGATGATCCGCACCACGCAATTCACGCTGTTGCCCACCTCCGACCAAATCGGCGAAACCTACGCCGACGCCATGGCCCGCGATTCCAACTTCCAGCGGGCCCTCGTCGACCTCGACCCGCGCCGCGTGACCATCACGCTCTGGGCCTACCACGACAGCTTCTCCGAGTACCGCCGGCTGCGCGAGTACCTCTACGAACAAGGCTACACGGTCGCCGGCCGCCCCCTACCCGAAGGCCAACCGATCAGCGGCTCCCCGTACGGCTCGAAGAGCAACGCGCAGTAAAAGTAACGCTCAGTAAAGCAACGCTCAATAAAGTATTTAGCCCGCCGTCGGCGACGGCGGGCACCCCTGGTCGCCGACCAGGGGCTAAATGGTCGCTTTACATCGCCGCTTCAGAACGAATTCACAATCTGTCGCGTGCGCGTTTCCATCTGCGCCGTCATCTTGTGCACGTGGTAGTGGATCGCGCACTTAATCAGATAGATAAACGCGATCACCGGGTCCGGCCGTTTGCGGAGCAGCCCCCACAAACGCTTGCGGTATTCGCGGCGCAGTTCCGGCTCCGGCACCATCCGCATCAGTTGCAGATAAATACCCGTGGCCCGCACCATGTGCCAAGTGTTCTCGCGCAGCCAAACCAGCGGATGCTTGCGCCAGTGCTTCGTGCGGGTCTTGCTCAGGTGAAACTTCGGATCGAGGAACAGCGCATCGAGCCGGTCGAAGTAGCTGCTCGGCACGTGCAATTTCCGCAGTAGCTTTACGTAGCCGTCGCGGAGTTCGTCGCGCGACATCTGCTGCGGAATCACGTTCGTGCCGTATTCCGCTTCGTCGCTTTCGCCGAGCCGACCTTCGTTCCCCAGCCGCGTATAAAGAGGCGTCTTGGGAATGGCCGCGAGCATGCCGACCATCGCCTGCACCACGCGAGCGTCGTTCAAAAAACTGTAGTGCGCGTCAAACACCGACGCGTCATCGTTGTCGAAGCCGAGGATCATACCGCACCAAACGTCGATGCCCGCGTCTTGCACGCGATGCACCTTTTCGAGGATCGTGCCGCCGGCCCGGACGTTTTGAAACTTCTTCGTCTCCCGCAGCGACGCCTCGTTCGGGCTCTCGATGCCCACAAACACGGCGCTCACGTTGGCGTCGACCATCAGCTGCATCAGTTCGGCGTCGTCGGCCAAATCAAGCGACGCCTCGGTGAAGAAGTTCATCTTGTAATGATGCTTCTCCTGCCACTCGATGACGCGCCGCAGCACGACCTTGATCTCTTTCTTATTGCCGATCAGGTTGTCGTCGACGATGAACGCCGTTTCGACTCCTTGCGAAAGCAGCCCGTCGAGTTCGGCGATCACCTGGTCGACCGTCTTCAGCCGCGGCCGGCGGCCGAACGTAATGATGATGTCGCAAAACTCGCACTGAAACGGACAGCCGCGCGAGAACTGCAAGCTGCCGAACATATACTGATTCATCTTCAGCAGATCGTAGCGCGGGGCCGGCACCTTCGTCATGTCGGTCTTTTCGACCTGCTCATAGCGATACTGATGGTCCCCCGTTTTCCAATCGTTGAGAAACTTCGGCCAAGTCTCTTCCGCCTCGCCGACGAAGATCACGTCGGCGAGGTCGCCGAAATAATCTTCGCGCACGGTGACCCAAGGGCCGCCGACGGCCGTGAACACGTCGCGATCTTTAAGCTCGGTAAGGATCTCGCGCATCCGCGCGCGCTGCACGCTCATGCCGGTCACGCCCACGATGTCGGCCTTCGCCAGCTGGTCGTAGTCGAGCTCTTCGACGTTCTCGTCGACGAGCGTGATCTCATGCTCCCCCGGCGTCAGCGCCGCCAACAGCGGCAAGCACGCGGTCGGCAAGTTGCACTTCCGACGAAAGAACGGCAACGCATATTCCATCCCCCAATACGACGCGTCAAAGCGCGGATTCACTAACGTAATGCGGGCCATGGCGGATGCTCTCAGCTGCGGCAATGTGCGGCGACGCGAAATGCGCGGTCGCCCCAACATACAGCAACGGATGCCGATTAGCGAAGACTGATCGAAAGACGACCGGGATAGTAGTCCGCCGCTCCGCGGCGGAATTGCGGTAGTGCGGTCGATACCGCAGGGCATCGCCAAACGCGACGCACTGCCATCGTCCCCTGTGCCAAGCCGCGCCCGTTAAAATCGCCAACCGACACCGACGTTCGAGAAGAAGTTCGGCGCGTCGTCGGTCAGCCCCCAGCCGACCCGAAGGCCCAGTTCCAAGTTCGGCGTCAGCAGATAGTGCGTGCCGGAGCTAAAGAATGCGCGGCGGAAGTCGCTTTCGGCCCCCTGCGAATAGATGCCGAAGTATTCCGCGTGGACCTGCCAACGCTCGGTCAGCGGTGCTCGGAGCACGACCGACGGCGTCCAAAGATTGAAGACGTCGTGTTCGGAGTGCTCGGTGCCGTAACGCATCGAGGAGTCGAGCCGCATCCGGTTGGGAAGCTCCCAGCCGAAGGCATACGCGCCGACCCAATCGGTTGCCGGGGCCAGTCCGCTCGTGGGCGTATAGCCTTGCACGATCAGCGCACTGCGCGGGGTCAATCCGTTCTGCTCGGTGAGCCCCGCCTTGAGGCCGTAGAGCAGTTGCGATTCCCGTTCGAGCGCGCCGTCGGCCCCCCCTTCTCCGCCTTCATTGCCGGAGACGACGTCCCCGGTGCCGCCCACTTCGTAGTTCCAGCCCAGCCGCAGTTCGATGTTTTCCGTAAGCCCGCGACGCACGAGCAGCTCGGGCAAGCTATGGGTGTCTTTCACGTCGCGGTTGTCGATGAACGAGTACGACGACTCGACGACCGAAGTCCGTCGACCGACCGTGCTCGTGGCCGGCGTAAACGCATCGCGGTCGGTCTCCAGTTCCGGAGCCTCTCCAGCTTCGTCCTCGACCGCGCCGCCGCGCCGCGCGAACGGCTCAAACTGCGCGCAAGCGACGCCGACATCGACTCCCGCCCCGCAGACGAGCACGACGACAAATATCCCGAGCGTCCGCAGCATGGCAGCCGACCTATATCTTCCGTAGCGTTGTTCGCGGCGTCGTATGACTTCGTCGCCGCCCTTGCCCCCGGCGGCTCGCCGGAGACTAAAACGTAATTGGCCGCACCTAAACGGCTCATCGACCACCGCGCCGCGAAAAGGCCAACAGTAAACGCCGGCCGACTCCCTCGATTACGCAGCGAAGTACACAGCTGGTGACGGTTGTAACGAATCGGTAAGTGATGACTCGTTCGGACCGACGCGCAACCGTCCACATCGAAGCTCATCCGCCGGCAACGGCACTGCACTGCAACGTACGACCCACCGTAATTCATCTCAGTTTGGTCCCCTCGCCCCCGGCACGACGCGATTCCCGACCAATGCGAATCGGGGGAGAGGGATAGGGTGAGGGGAAGAAATGCTGACTGCTGAATGCGGAATGCTGAACAGGCGGACGCCGATTCGAACTTTGTTCAGCATTCAGCATTCGACTTTCTGCATTTGCCTTGCCCCTCACCCTATCCCTCTCCCCGCAGCCGACTCGCGCAGCAAGGCACCATCGTGCGCGGGGCGAGGGGACCAAACCGGGGGCGGTTGCGGTAAGGTGCGGCGCACGGGAATCGCTTCCGTACTAGCGCCTAACGCCTGCTCCTACCCGCCTGCCGCATCGTAGCGGTTGCGGAACGTGCGCTGGATGAACGCTAGGAGCAGCAGCACCAGGATCGCTTGCGCGGCGAAGTAGCCGGCGACCAGCGGCCAGTCGGCGGGGCGGATGAGTTTGGGAGCGTTGGGGTTCGGATCGTTCGGATTTTTGACCTCGAGCGGGAAGGCGAACACCGCCGAGAACGGGCTTGCGGCCGCGGCCGTGTGGACTGCGGAGGCCGCCGGCGTTTCTGATAGATACGTCCGCGCAAAGTAGTCGGCCGCCGGCGGCAGCAGGTAGAGGCAACCGAGCGCGAGATACGCGGCGGTCAGGCTGACGTACGACTTCTGAAAGCTGACGGAGCAAAACAGCGATACGACCGAACTCACGATACAAGTGACGGCGACCACGGCCAGCATCCCGGCGAAGGTCGGCAGGTTCGCATAGTATTCCGGCACCAGCACGCACGCGAGCGCGACCGGCCACATGAGAAACATCGTCAGCACGCTCGACACGCGCAGGCCGCTGAAGAGCTTGCCCCACAGAATGGTGCCGGGCCGCAACGTGGTAACGAGCAACAGGTCGAGCGTGCGCCGTTCCCGTTCGCCCGAGACGCTGCCGGCGGTAAACACCGGCGCGGTGAGCATGTTGAAGAGCAACACGTACGCAAGATACCACGGCGCAAAAATTGGGATCAGATACAAGCACGCTCCCATCAGCGGCACGGCCAACAGCAAGCTGATCTGGATCACCACCCGAGGCATCAAGGTCCCCTGACTGAAGAGCTCGCTCCGGAGTTCTTTGTCGAGGACCGGATTGGCATCGTCGGGCAAGAGATCGGTGCGCTTCGCGGGCGCGAACAGCCGGTCGGGGAACTCGTCGCGACTGATGACGAGCCCGACCGCTTCGCGCAGTTCTTGTTGCTCGTCGACGATATCGCGCCCTTCGCTGCCGATGTCGGACGGGTACCAGAGCTTGCGACTCGTGAGCACGAAGAACAACACGCACGCGCCGGCCGACAACGCCGGCAACACGCCGAGAAAGAGCGCCAGCCGTACGCCGGACGACCACTCGCCGAGCAACTGCCACAGTGCCACGCCCACGAGCGCCGGCGGCAGGATGCAAAAGTACGAAGTAACGAGCGCCGCCGTGGTGCGCGTGAAGTGCGCACTGCAAAGCAGACTGAAGAGCGAGAAGCAGGCGAGCGCCGCCAAGAGAGCCGTGTATGCGGCCAGCACTTCGTAGAGCGACACGCCTCCGAGCGGCAAGCAAAGTACGACGATCGGCAACGTCGAGACGATCAAGAGCACCGAAGGCAGCAGCGCCGCGGCCCACTTGCCCCACACGATCTGCGCCGGCCGCAAGGCCGAGGCCAACAGTAGCTCGTAGGTCTTCCGTTCCTTCTCGCCCGTCAGCGCTCCGGCGGCGAAGACCGGCGCGGTGAGCGAGGCCAAAAGGAACTGGCCGATGAAGAACAGATCGACCAACCGTCGGGCCGGTTCGGGATTTGCGAGGGTGAGGCGCGGCGCGCTGGGCCACGCCATGGCGACGAGGGCGCCGAGCAACAGGAGAAACGCCGCTTGCAGCGCGAAGGCGCGCGGCGACCGCAGGTTGGCGACGAGTTCACGTTGCAAGACGGGATTGGCCACGACTAGTTCACGGCCCCCTTCGTCACCAGCATGAACACGTCTTCCAGCGTCGGGTCGAGGTCGGCGAAGCTGTGGAAGCGGACCCCTTCCGCGGCGAACTCATCGACAATGGTCGCGAGCGCCGCTTCGTCGGCGGCGATTTCGGCGGTGACCTTCGGCCCGTCGATCTGCAGATCGACGAAGCCCGGCTGCCGCCGCAAGATCGCGATGCCGCGCTGTTGATTGTTGCTCTCCTGGACGGCAACGAAGCGAATTTCCACGCGGCGATTGCTCTGAATGCGGCGATAGACGTCGTCGATCGGCCCGTGCAGCAGCAGCTTGCCGCGCTCGAGGATGCCGATCGACGTGCAACAATCGGCAAGCTCCGTGAGGATGTGGCTCGCGATGAGGATGGTCTTTCCCATGTTGCGCAACTCGCGCAAGAGAGCTTTGATCTCGAGTCGGGCGCGCGGGTCGAGTCCGCTGGTCGGTTCGTCGAGAATCAGAACCGGTGGATCATGCACGAGCGTCTTCGCGAGGCAGAGCCGTTGCGTCATGCCGCGCGAGAGGCTGCTCACTTGTTCGTCGCGCTTGCCGCCGATGTCGAGCAGCTCCATCACGTCGTTGATGATCGTGCGGCGACGCGCATGCGGAATTTGGTACGCTGCCGCGAAGAAGTCGAGGAACTCCCAGACCTTCATGCCGTCGTAGACGCCGAACGCGTCGGGCATGTAGCCGATGCTGCGCCGCACATCCATCGGCTGCCGACCGACGCTGAAGCCGGCGACGAAGCCTTGACCCGACGTCGCTTTCAGGAGCGTGACGAGGAAGCGGATCGTCGTACTTTTGCCGGCGCCGTTGGGTCCGATGAACCCGAAGAGCTCCCCTGGTCCGATGCGCAGCGTCAGGTTTTCGACGGCGGTAAAGTCGCCGTAGCGCTTCGAGAAGTTTTGCAGTTCGATCAAGGGAGCCTCGGCGCGAGCGAACGAAACGAACTAAGGTTGGGGACGGGCCGTGAGCGTGGCGGGTAAGCTGCGCTCGTGTTGCCGCGCGATGGTCGGGTACTCCAAGCGAGCGACCACCAGCGTACGGCGATGAACCTGCCCGGGGAGCGGGTCGAGCGCGGTTTCGATCTCGGCGTCAGGGGCCCAGGCCGTGACGCGGAGGGAGTCGCCGATAGTTGCAGGTGCAACAACCGCGCGGAGTCGCTCGGTCGGGCTCCCGGGCCGGCGGGGCGCGTCGCCGGCTGACGCATAACTAGTTTCCAGCACCAAGCTCTCGCCGGGGCCTATTTTAGCCGCTTTCGCAGTGAACGTGCCGGAGATCTGTAAGTCGACGAGCTCCCACGGCGTGCCGTTTTCGAGGCGGCAATGCCCGTCGTCGACGAGCGTGCAAAGGATCGAGCCGCCGCAATCACGCAGCTGTTCCGCACGGTAGAGCGTCGTGCTGTTCGACGCCACCTGCAAGCCGCCAAGCGCCGTACGCGCTGCGGCGTCGCCGGACGTCGCGTCGTCGCGCGTGTAGAGCTTATCGGAGTCGCGTTCGGACGAGGCGGTGTCGGAGTCGCCGACGGGGAGCACCACGAGCGAGCCGTCGTCGCCCGCAAAGCGGTAGTCGTGCCCGAGCGAGTTGTAGATCGTGCCGAAGCGGGTCACGTGCGCTCGCGGATAGCCCGGCTGCAGTTCGACGACGGCCACCTCGGTCGCCGTGCGGACGAAGCCGACGTCGAGCTTCGTGTCGTACACCACGTACGCGGAACAACCGACGGCAATCAGCGGCGCGGCGACCCAGGCCAACTCCGCACGGCCGACGCGACTGAAGACCAACCAATTGACCGGCACCAACAGAACGACGTAAGCGGCGACCAGCCCGAGGACGAACCGCACGGAAGGAATTGTGAGCCCGGCGTCGGCCGTGAGCAGCTCGCGGGCCGCTTGCGAGACGTCGTCGTCGTCGCGCCAAGCGGCGATGCCGGGCCCGATCGCCGGTTCGATGCCGCGTACCAAGTCTTGAATTCCGGAAGCCCGCGAGGTCGGATCCGGCGCTTGCCGGGCGCGAGCCTCGCGGCCGGCCTGTCGCGACGCGAAGCATAGTTCGCTGGTCCGCGCCGGTTCGAACCAGGGGGTGCCGTCGGCCCATTCGCCGCGGACGATTGCCCCCTCCGGATCAGGCGTCGACCGCCAAACGCGCGGCGGCCGCCCGAGCAGGCAACCATGCACGAACGAGTCGTACGACGGCCAATCAACGAGCGCCGGCTCGGTCATGCGAAAGGCGGTGACCAAGACGTGGCCGCGGCCGACGCGACGTTCGACGACTAGCGGCATTCGGTCGGCGCCCTCGCCGAGCAAGGTCACGCTCTCGTCGGCCGGTCGCAATCGGGCCCCGCGCCAAGGTGCCGGACGAGCGACGTTGCCGGAGCCGGCGATCGTCCAGCCGTCGAGCGGCGCCAGGTCGGGGTCGCCGAGTTCCGTCGGTCCGCCGGTTTCGGCCGGCAGATACGGTGCGAGGAAGCTCTCGGCCAACAGCGGCAGCGAGTCGGGCCCGGAGACGATCAGTCGGCCGCCCCAATGCAGCCAATCGAGCAAGGCCTGCCGCTGGGCATCGCTCAACCGTGCCGGATCGTACCGGTCCCAGACGACAACCGACGTCGTCGTCCAACCTTCGAGCAGGCTCGGCAACGGAGCACGGAGTGAGTCGTCGGCAACGACCACGCGATAGTGGGCCTGCTGTTCGGGCGCGAGCGACCGCTGGTCATGCGGCGCGGCGACGAGCGGCAACTGCGACCAAAAGCGGTAGGCATTCGGAGTCTCGGCCAGCACGACCAAGAGCGATTGATGATCGCGGAGCGTCGTCACCGGCAGCCGGGTATCGAAATCGGTAAGCAGGCCCTCCCCCAGGGTCAGCCGCAGTTGCCCGCCGCGTAGCAGGCTATCGGGCTGCGGCGGCGCGGGACCTAGGCGATGCGTACGGCTACGCGTGGGCTGCGCCGCTTGCGGCTTCAGCGAAGCGTCGTAGCTGTTGGGGGCAAAAACGAGTTGTTCGACCACACGCACTTCCTGCTTCGGGAACGTGACCGGCCGTCGGTTGGTCAAGCGCCCCCAGACGGCAAGCGATTCCGGCGCATCCGGCTCGGGCGTAAGCTCGGTAGTGAGCAAGCCGCGGTAGTCGACCTGATCCGCTTCTCCTTCGACCCAGACGCTCGACCAATGCCCGGGCTTTACGAACACCAAGCCCTGCCCCCAAGCGCCGGGGAGCGAAACGGCCCGCGGCAGATCGAGCGGCAATTTGCGTGTTTTCGTGCCGCTTGCACCTTGGGAAGCGGAGGCCGAAGCGACTTGTGAACCCGTGCTCTTCTCCGGCGGCGAGCGGAACGGTTCGCGCAGCAACGTGAAGTAGACGACGGCGATTAGCGCCGCCAACGTGCCGACGAGTGCGTATCGGAGCCCGTTACCCATACCGTCAGTGTAGAGGCAGGGTCAACGGTCGGCGAGCGGTAGCCGCTCGGATGGCGTTGCAATTACACCAGCACGGGGTCGAGCGAGTGCAGCGGCCGCGAGCGTTGCGTATCGAGAAACGGCCGGACGTCCGTGCCGTCGACGCTCGCGATTTCGATATCCGGATACTGCGACAAGTCGATTTCTTCTTGCGACGGATCCGGGAAGCGCTCGCCGCTCGGCGTCCGAATGCATTGCACCTTCGGGCTTACGGGAAAGCGCGGATTAAAATCGACCACCACGGCTTCGATATTGTTGGAGAGCCGCACGGTCTGGCCGATCGGGAACGGCGGAATCACTTCGTAGAACGCCTGTTCGACGATCGGGTCGAACGCCCCCTTGCACCAAGTGCGCATTTCATGGAGCACTTGCACCGACGGCTTGGCGGGGCTGTAGACCCGCTGGCTGGTCGCGGCGTCGTAGATGTCGGCCATCGTCGCAATGCGACAGAAAATCGGCACTTGTCGGCCGGACATCGGCTCCAGCGGCTTGCCGTGCTGATCGACTCGTACGGGGTAACCTTTGCCGTCCCAGCGTTGATGGTGATGGAGCACCACTTGCGCGGCGGCCGGCGGCGATTGCCCGCGCAGCATCTCGTAGCCGATCATGGGGTGCTGCTTCATGATCTCGTATTCTTCGGGCGTGAGCTTGCCCGGCTTGTTCAAGATCTCTTGCGGGATGCGCATCTTGCCGATGTCGTGCAGCAAGCAGCCGAGCCCGAGGTGACGCAGGTCTTTGGCGTCGCGGGGCTTCAACAGGCTGCGTTCTTGAATCAAATAGCGTTCGAGCTTCATGCCGACGAGCAACGCCACGTAGCAGACGTTCGTCGAGTGGCTCATCAGGTAATTGTCGAACGCGTCGAGCTTTTCGAGCATCACGCGACCGAACGAGCTGTTCTTCAAGAAGTCGAACAGGCTGCTGATCGAGTTCTGAAAGTGCACGATGTCGATTTCGACCACCGCATTGCGCATGACCTGCTCGAAGTTCTTACGAACTTGCGCGTAGAGCAACCGCTGCTGCTCGCACAGTTCTTCGTCGATCACGCCTTCGAGGAATTCGAGATCGCGGCAACGAATCCAAACCTCGTAAATGCCCAGGTCTTTGAGCCGACGGCGGACGTCGGGGCCGATCTCCATATCGCGCTGCAACAAATACCTGTGCGGGTCCGTGGGCAACGGCACGGGCCGTGCCAAGACCATCCCAGGTTCAATTCTGTCGACCGAAACGCGAAGCATTGCGCATCCCAAATTGAGCGCAATCCCTGCGCGAGCCGCCTTCGTCCGTGCGTAGTTCCGACAGAGGAAGGTTAGCTCGAAACGGCTTATGAGGCGTTGATGAGAAGATAGCGCCGGCCGGATTTCGGCGAAGTTTCTAGGCGGTTTTCCGGCAAATTGGGCGGAACTTTGCCGAATTTAACGATCATCCGGGGGGGCGAACGCGGCGACAACCGCCGAGTGTATCCAAATCGCTCGCCGTGCCTGGGGACTCGTTCACCACGAAGGCACGGAGAACAAGGAGGACTACGAACGAATGTGCAAGCGTAGTTCCGCAGGGATGAACGATTCGTCCGCGCGTTCATCTAACGCCAAAGCCGCTCATGCCCATACCAAATTTTGCAACAAAGTACCACGCACAGCCCAAGACGAGGATGATCAGCGCCAACAAGATCAAAATCGACTCGATCGCCTTTTTCATCGGCGGCGGCCCTTTAGGAAGTGACGGTTGAAGCACTTTCGCAATGGACGATTCTGCCTTCTCCTCAGTGTCCTCCGTGTGTCCGAGATGAAAAAGCTCTTAAGCCGGTTCGAGGATTTGGAGCTGCGTGCCGATTACGATCGGCTTGACCTTCGCACGGTATGGCCCCATATGTGGGGCGACCAGATGGGCCTCGAGAGCGGGGAGGTCGCGCCACTTCTCGACGATGGTCACAATATTCTCGCGCAGGGGAATTTGAGCCCCGATCGTCGTTTTCACGTCGACCGTCGGACCGTATTCGATGCAGCCGTCTTCGGCATGCACGGCCGGCATCAATTCGTGAAAAGCGGCCAAAAACTCGGCACGTTTGCCGGGATGCAGTTCGATGCTGGCAATAACGTGGATCACGAGAGCGGGTTCCGTCGGGGGTATCAAACGGGATGGAGAACGCCTATTTACGCCAATTATCGGTGCGTTTGCAAGTCGACCGTCGTTTCACCGCAAAACGTCAACTCCAGAACAGGCCGCCTGATAGAATAGTCGACATGAAAACATTCGCCGTGCAATACGATGACGACAGTATGGGTTCCGTCGCCGCGAAACCGGTGGTCGTCATTCGTACCGATTCGCTCTCCGAAGCGATCAAGGCGTGCGATGCCGACCGACGCAAGACCTACGTTTTGCACGTCGCCTCCGACCTGCAACGCCATTTGTTCGAAGGCCGTGTCGTCTGGCTCGATCCGCTCGGCCGCGAGCAGCCGGAGCCCCAAGGGGTCGGGACGCGATAGAGCGCCAACAAAAAAGACGCCGCGCGAATGAACGCGCGACGTCCGTTTTGTTTAGGCTTCTGTAGGGAACGCCCTCTGTGGCGTTCCGATCGCTAGCCGACGCACGGAACGCCGCGGAGGGCGTTCCCTACAGGCCGGCGAACGACGCTTAGTTGTTTCCCTGCCCTTCAACGGCGATCAGTTCGATTTCGAACGTCAACAAGGCGTTCGGGCCGATGTCGCCGTCGCCGGTGCCGCGCAGGCCGTAGGCGTGTTCGCCGGGAATATAAACTTCCCACTTGTCGCCCGGCTTCATCTTTTGCAGCACTTCGGTCCAACCCGGAATGACGCCGTTGAGCGGGAAGCTGGCCGGTTGGCCGCGCTCGTACGAGCTGTCGAACGTCTTACCGTCGAGCAACGTTCCCTTGTAGTGGGTCGTCACGGTGTCGGTGACTTTCGGCGAGGCGCCGGTGCCGTTGCCGCTCTTGATCACCTTATATTGGATGCCGCTGGGGAGCGTGGTGACCCCTTCCTTCTTACCATTGGCGGCGAGAAACGTAGCAGCTTCGGCCGTGTTCTTGTCGTACTGCTTCTTCAGGTCGGCATTGCCTTCCATTTGTTGCTTCGCGGCGGCGTTGGCCATCTCGCGTTGCTTGGCTTCTTGTTGTGCGCCGAATTCCGCGATCACGGCCTGCATCTCCGCATCGGTCAAAGCAGGCTTGGCTCCGGCGATGGCGTCTTTCATCCCGGCAGAGAAGATGGCGAGGTCCAGGTCCATGCCGTCGTTCTTCATCTGCTTGCCGATGTTCATGCCGATCAGGTAGCTGACCTTCGACTTCAGATCCTTCAATTCCGGCGCTGCGCTCGCAGGAGCTTCTTGTGCCGACGCCGCGCCGCTGAGAACAAGGGCCACGACGGCGGCGGAGAACAAACGTTTCATGATTTACTTTCAGAGGTCGGAGGTAATGGTAACGAACGAAAAAGTAGCGGGCCCGTAATTCTAGTGGAGGGGCCGCGCGACGGACAAGGCGGATGACGACCGAGTGGACGATCAATCTCCATCGCCGCAGATGCATATCTGGGGCTCGCGGGTATGCGCCCGCGGCTCACAGCGCCGCTACTTCGCCGCTTTTCCCGCGCGGCGCTCGGTGATTTCGATCGCCTTGAGCATCCCGCGCGCCTTATTGAGCGTCTCCTGATACTCGTCGGCGGGGACACTATCGGCCACGATACCGGCGCCGGCCTGCACGTACGCCCGGCCGTTTTGCACCACGCAGGTTCGCAGCGCGATGCAGGTGTCCATGTTGCCGTTGAAGTCGATATAGCCGACCGCACCGGCGTACGGCCCGCGACGATGGGGCTCGAACTCGTCGATGATTTGCATGGCTCGCACCTTCGGCGCACCGCTGACGGTGCCGGCCGGCAAGCAGGCCTTCATGGCGTCGAAGGCGTCTTGGCCGTCGGCCAATTGTCCGGTGACGTTCGACGTAATGTGCATCACGTGGCTATAGCGCTCGATGACCATGACGTCGCTCAATTCGACGGAGCCGTACTTCGCCACACGCCCGACGTCGTTGCGCCCGAGGTCGACGAGCATGACGTGCTCCGCGCGTTCCTTGGGATCGGCCAAAAGTTCTTCGGCCAGGCGGCGGTCGTCGGCTTCGTCGCGCCCGCGCGGTCGGGTCCCTGCGAGCGGTCGTACGGTCACCTTTCCTTCGACCACGCGCACCATGATCTCCGGCGAGCTGCCGACCAGCGTCACCTGCGGCAACCGCAGATAGAACATGAACGGGCTCGGGTTCACAATGCGCAGCGTGCGATAAAGCTCAAACGGCGGCGCGGTCAGTTCCGTCTGCAATCGTTGGCTCAGCACGACCTGAAAGATGTCGCCGGCCCGAATGTATTCCTGGCACTTCGCGACGGCCGACTCAAACCCCGCCTGCGTGAAGTTCGACGTGTACGGAATGGCGACCGGCCCGCCGGTTTCGATTTCGGCCGGACGCAGATCGGAACTCGGCTGCGAGAGCTGCGCGACCAATCGCTCGACGCGCGCCGCGGCTTCGGCATATGCGGCATCCAAGTCGACGCGACCATCGGCGGCGTGCGGACCTTGTTCGTCGACGCGCGCCAGCGCAATCACGGTCATGGTCTTATCGACGTTGTCGAACACCACCATGTGGTCGAAGAACGCAAAGCTCAGGTCGGGCAGCTTCCGGTCGTCGGTCGGCGCGTTCGGAAGGTTTTCGACGTAGCGCACCGTGTCGTAGCCGGCATAGCCGATGGCCCCGCCGGTAAAGGGCGGCAGCTCTTCGCACACGGCGGAGCGCAACGCGTCGACGCGGGCCTTCAGTTCGTCGAGCGGATCGGCACTTTCAAACTCGCGCACCGTGGGCTTACCGTCGGCGGCGAAGTCGGTTTCGCGCACGTGGCGATCGAACGCTTCGAGCAAACGGAAGGGCCCGGCCGTGAGAAAGCTATATCGGCCGACTTTTTCTCCGCCCACCACGCTTTCGAACAAACACGCGCACGGGCCCGTATCAAGTCGATGAAACGCCCCGACCGGAGTGAGCGAATCGCTCAGCAACTTGCGGTAGACGGGAACCAAGTGAACGCCTGCCGCTAGGCGGCGAAAGCGGTCGACGGCGGGCTTACACTCTCTCACGCGCTACCTCGATTAAAGTTGGTTGCAGCTTAACTTCGCCCCGGAATTCGGACAACCCGCCGCAGCGCGCATCTCGCGCACGTATTTCGAGTTGCGCCGGATACGGGATACCTCAGTCGGAATTGACACCCTGGGTCGCACTGCTAGAATTCTGCTGGAAATTACGCTGTTTTCAAAGCGTTGATCGTTTGTCGTCGTATCGCAGGATGGTTGCCGATGAAATGCCAGAAGTGCGATAAGACCGCGACGTTCCACATTACCGAGCTCGCCGGCGGTAAGCCGAAGGAGTTGCACCTCTGCGAAGAGCACGCACGCGACTACTTGGCCGAGAACGAAACGACCGAAGAAGCGGCCGAACCGGCCGAAACACTCGGCCAGCAATTGGCGGTCGGGCAAACGGTGGAGCAATTGGCCAAGCTCGATAAGCAAGCCTGTCCCGTCTGCGGCATCACCTTCTTCGACTTCCGGAGCAAAGGACGCCTGGGCTGCTCGCACGATTACGTCTGCTTCGAAAAAGAGCTGGAGCCGCTGCTCGTGAATATCCACGGGGAAACGGCCCACACCGGCAAACGCCCCAAACGCTCGCCGACCGACACCGATCGACTCACTGACCTGATCCGGTTGCGAAAAGATCTGAAGACCGCGGTCCAAGCGGAAGACTACGAAAGGGCCTCGCAGGTTCGCGACGAAATCCGTCGCCTCGAAGGGGACAAGAAGTAGCTCATCGGGTCGCACAAGGCCCAGGTTTTCAACACTAGCCCCGGCGCTGACGCGAGGGGACCTAGACCTAACATTGAAGCAACGGCGAACAGAAAGATATGGCGGCAGTGGATCTGGAAGAACTAGTACGATCGACGGGGGAATGGCTGCGCGGGTCGGGCCCTGAGTCCGACGTCGTGATGAGCAGCCGCATTCGCCTGGCGCGCAACTTAGCCGACTATCCGTTTATCAGTCGGGCCTCGCCGGCCGATCGCACGGAAATCGAAAAGACGCTCCGCGAAGGCATCCGTAAGCTCGGCGAAGCGTTCCACGTTTCCTACCTCGACGTCTCCAAGCTTGAAGGGCTCGATCGGCAGTTTCTCGTCGAGCGGCAGCTCATCAGTCGCGAGCATGCCGATAGCGAAGGGGCTCGCGGCGTCGCCATCGACGACAACGAGCAAGTGAGCCTGATGATCAACGAAGAAGATCATCTGCGCATTCAAGTGCTCAAGAGCGGCTTCGATCTCGCGGCGGCCTGGGAAAAGATCAACGCGATCGACGACCAAATCGAATCGTTCGCGACCTACGCCTTCCACGAACGGCTCGGCTATCTCACGGCTTGCCCGACGAACGTCGGCACCGGCATGCGCGTAAGCGTCATGCTGCACTTGCCGGCGCTCGTGATCACACGGCAGATCGACAAGCTCTTCCGATCGCTGCAGAAAATCAGCCTCGCGGTGCGCGGCCTGTACGGCGAAGGCTCCCAGGCCATGGGAGACTTCTACCAGATCAGCAACCAGATCACGCTCGGCCGCTCCGAAGAAGAGCTGGTCAAGCAAGTCAGCGAAGTGGTTCCCAGCATCATCGACTACGAACGCAAGGCCCGCGAGTATCTCGTACGCGAGAGCAAGCAAAACCTGCACGATCGTGTAAGCCGCGCCTACGGCATTCTCCGCACCGCGCAAACGATCTCCAGCGAAGAGACGATGCATCTGCTCTCCAGCGTGCGAATGGGCGTCAACCTCGGACTGATTCCCGAGTTGCAGATCCCCACGCTCAACCAGCTCTTCATCCACACGCAGCCGGCCCACCTGCAAAAGCTGAGCGGCTCCGAGCTCGACACGGCCGACCGCAATATCGAGCGCGCCCGTTATCTGCGTGCTCATTTGAACACGGAAGACGGCGCGGCGGATAAGAACTAGTCTTCGCGCTACATCTGTAGGGAACGCCCTCCGTGGCGTTCCGCTCTGAAATGTTCCGCTCCGGGGTGAGCGTCGAGCCGTAATGCCGACGTGTCTGCCGCGAGCGGAATAACCAATTGCCCAAGCACCAAATTCCAAACAAGGACCAATGACCTAAATCTCAATGTGCGCTGCGGCGCCATTCGACCATTCGGTCCTTCGTGTTTGTTTGGAATTTGGTGCTTGGAGTTTTGGTCATTTGCCGGCGCTCGGAACGCCACAGAGGGCGTTCCCTACAGGATTCATGCACTAGCGGCTCGCCACTTGGTGCAGGTCGCTGCTCGCCTCAACCACGGCCGGCGGGGTCCAAGCACCGCTCGTCATCGCCGCTTCCGGAGCATAGGCTCGGAGGTAGAGCGAAAAGGCTCCTTGCGGGGCGGGCAACCAGTTGGCGTCGTCCCCCGTGGGGCGATTCTTTTGTACGACGATCGTGAGCGATCCGTCGGCATTGAAGCGTAGCCCGCGATTCTTCGTGCCGAGCGAGTAGCGATTAAGTTCGTTCGGCCCGAACGCGTGCTGGGCGTCGTAGGCCGTGAGCGACCAGAACCCGGCGGTCGGCGGCAGTTCGCCGGCGCGGAACGTGATGCGGTACGAGCGGCCGCCGTCGAGCCGCAGTCCGGCGGCGTCGCAATCTTGGTAGAAGTACTTCGTCTCCTCGTTGCGGTTGACGAAGATGTTCGACTTCGCCACAGCGGCTCGCGTCAGGTAGTCGGTGCCGAAAGCGGCGCCGTTGGTGATCGTCGTCCAGTAGTTCGGCAATCGCGTGCCAAGATTGCGGAACTCAAACATCGGGGCGAGCACTTCTTGCTCCGCGGCGACGGCCGCGGCCGTGATCAGCGATTTCAGCCGAGCATCGCCGGCCGCACGTTGGAGCAAATCGCGGAGTTCGGCATAGAACGGCTCTTCGCCGGGGAGCGGGGCCACGTCGTCGAGCACCGTCGCGAGATCGTCAAAGAACTTCTCCGGCGAAACTCGCTTCGAGCGATCGCCGCCGGCGACGCCGACTTTCGGGTACCACTTCGACTTCGTCCAATCGGTCGTACGAGCGCTGCCCGTAAAGCGGCTGAGCGGGTAGGCCATGATGCCGTTCAGGAGCGGTTGCACGGCGACGCGATCTTCGGCCGTGTCGTCCATAAACACTCGCGGCAGGCAGTAGGCCGTCGTGGTCGGCGAACGAAACACACCGGCGATGCCGGCGGGAAGCTTCTCGTTCCAATTCGGACCGACGACCAAGTAGCAGCCGGCCGGCGTGCCGTAGGCCTTGCCGCAACGGGCGAAGCTGTCGGTCCGTTGATCGCCGATTTGGTAGAGCCAGAAGCGCGGGCCGAAGTCGGGCACTTGCACGATCACCGGCTCCTCGGCGAGATCGAACACGCCGAAACCATAGACGACGTCTTGGTTCGGGCACGGCACGGCCGTTTGCGTCGGCGTGATGTAGTCGGTGAGCATGCTGAGCTGATTGATCGGCGCGACCGGCATGCCGCCGCTGCGGCCCGGCTTCGAAACTTTGCGGAGCGACTCGCGGGCGTTTTGCACGTAAACCATCGGCCAGCCCCAGACATACGCGCGGCGGGCCAACTGCTGTGCGACTTCGTCCGCCGTGAGCGTCGGAGCCTTCGCGGGACGATAATTGGTAAGCGACACGAACTCCGCCGACGCCGTGGCCTGAGAGACCTTCGCGGGCTGTTCCAAGGCCGACAGAGCGGCGACGGAGAAGATCAGCAGCAGTACGGTGGTGCGGAGAAGCATCGTCGTGGCCTTTTCAATGGCTTGCCGAGCGGATGTGCTGCGGCACTTGCGAAAGGTGGGATGCTCGCGAGCACGGCGAGCATGAATTCCTTAGCGCAAAGCAAGGAAAGGCGTTACCCAAATCGCGGGATAGCCCGCGGGAAACGCAGAAAGAAGAGGCGAGCGGCGGGGTTTATCCCGCCATCCGGAAGACAACACAGACGGCGGGGATAAACCCCGCCGCTCGCGACAGACTTACTTCGTCGGCGCGATTACTTCGCCGGGACGATCGCCACAGTGTGCGGCTTCATTTCCAGCGCCGTGCGAATGGCGGCGTCGAGTTCCGGCATCTTGCTCATGCGCTCGGCCAAGGCCGCTTGCCGCTTGCCTTCGATTTCGGCCGAGGTCATCGGCACGCCGAGCCAGTCGGGGAGCGTGCCGATGTTCACGAGTACCACGCCGCGGAAGATGCGATCGTGATGGAACCGGTTCTTCGCTTCGATGGCCGTACGGATTGCTTTTACCTGAGCCGAGACCGGGCCCTTCGCCAAGGCCGGCGCCGCGAGGTTGACCCCCGCCGCAAGTTGCTCGGCCGAATACTTCCCGACCACGGCGTCGCCGAGCCGCACTTCATAGTCGCCGGCCTTTAAGCCGCGCACCTTTAAGGCGTAGTCATTGAGGTCTTCCAGGATCGGCGTCCACTTCAAAATCGAAGCGGCCTCTTCCGGGAAGAACGGCAGAGCATCGTCGAGCCGTTGGAAGCTCAGTCCGTCGCCGGCGCGCTTCAGTTCGGTCGCGCGGCAGTTCACCGCTTCGACGACCTTCTCCGCCGCGGCGTCGATCTCGACCGACGACACCAGCTTCGGCAGGCTCAGCCCCTTCAAGATCGAGGCGGCCATCAAGGCCTGACCCGGCGGACCGGGATGCACGGCGTCGCCGGCCGTGATTCGGTCGTACTTCGGCCCCGCGGCGCGAGCCTTATCGAGCACCGCGAGGTACGGATGGAACTGGTCCACGAACAGGCCGGCATTCTTCTCGGCGATCGCCTTCACGCCGAGGTCGCCGTACTTCTCCAGGGTTTGGTTGTAGCCGGTGAGTGCCGTAGGCCCCTGCTCCGGGCCGTCGAGCGGTTGCGGCGTGCACCACGCCGTGCGGATGCCGGCCTTCTTCGCTTGATCGGCCATGCCTTGCAGGCCGCCGACATAGGTGTTGAAACCGGCTTCGTCGAAGGCGCGGTAGCCGCCGTCGTTCATGCCGAAATCGACGGTCATCGCCGTCGGCTGGTGGATCAACACGTCGCGGGCAAATCGCTGGTTGCCGCCGGTGCTCCGGTCGCCGCCGATGCCGACGTTGCGAAACGTTAGATTCCATTTCGGATAGCGCGCAGTGACCCACATCTCGACATAGTTACTGTAGAGATGCTGTTCCGTAATACTGTCGCCGATCATGACGATGCGATCGCCGTCGCGAAAGAAAAACTCGGCGGCCGAAAGGGAGCCGGCTGCGAATGACGCGACGACGAGCAGCAATGAACGGATGAGGCGCGACATGATGCTGGTTCCTTGGGTGCGCCGCGTGGACGCGGCGGCTGAGCCCTTGCCGGGCGGGAGAAATTTGGGTTACTTCTTTTTCTTCGGAGCGGCCGGCTTCTCCGGCGCTTGGCGCTTTACCTTGGCCCGCAGTTCGGCGATCACCGCCGGCGGGATGAAGTGGGCGAGCTCTTCATCGCCGGCGAGCGGAGCAATTTGCTTAATCAGCGAGCTGGAAACGTGCGCGAATTCCTTGTCGGCCATCAGCAGCACGGTTTCGATGCCCGGATCCAACTGACGGTTGGCCAGCATCATCGTGAATTCGCTTTCGATATCCTGCAGCGGACGGACGCCGCGGATCATCACACGGGCTCCGCACTCGCGTACGAAGACCACCGCGAGTCCGTCGAACTTGCGAACTTCGACGTTCTTCAGATGCTTGACGGTCCGCTTCACCATGTCGACGCGCTCCTCGGTCGTAAACCAAGGCTGCTTGCCGACATTGATGCCGACGCCGACGACCAGACGGTCGACCAACGTCGCGGCCCGCTCGATGACGTTCAAGTGTCCGAGCGTTATCGGATCGAACGACCCGGTGTAAACGGCGGTGCGCGGCTTCGCGGAACTCATGGGCTCATCAATGATGTTGCAGGCAGCGACGGGCGGAATGCCCCTTCGGCCGAAACATCATCACCTCGCCCCCGGCGAATTGCAAACGGCCGTGTATTCCTTGTGCCACTGCCGGCTTGCCCGGCAGTGAACACGCGTTGAATTCAGCACTGCCGGACGAGCCGGCAGTGGCAAACCTATAGCGCGTCGATCAGCCGCTCGAGGTCGTCGTCGTTGTTATAGGCGTGAGGGCTCGCGCGAAGTTTTCCGGCGCGGCAGCTGAGCACGACCCCGGCTTCGAGCAGGTCGCGACGCAGGGCGACCGGATTGCGTCCGGGAACGTCGAACGAGACGATGCCCGAGGCCGTCTCCGGTCGGCGATCGCTGTAGACCACGGCGCCGGCGCGGCGCAAACCTTCGCAGAGCCGCTCGCTTACGTCGAGCACCCGGCGTGCGACGTCGGCCGTGTCGTACTCGGCCAAGAGCGCCAAACTGGCACCAAGGGCCAGAAGCCCGCCGGAGTTCATGGTGCCCCCTTCGTAGCGCGCGGCGTTGGGACGAACGCGCCACTCGGTGCGCGTGAAATCGTGCCCGTCGACGACGCTGTTCCAACCGAGTCCGGTCGGACGAAGCAGGTCGAGATGTTTGCGGCGAACGTAGGCCAGGCCGGCCCCTTCGGGACCGAGCAACCATTTGTGGCCGTCGGCCGCGAGGAAGTCGACCCCGGCGGCCGAGGCGTCGATGGGGAAGACGCCGAGCCCCTGAATGGCATCGAGGAACAACAGCGCCCCGCGACCATGCACGGCTTCGGCCAGGCGCGGCACGTCCCAACGCCGGCCGCTCGCGTAGCCGACCCAACTCACGGCGACGATCCGCGTTCGCGCGTCGCATGCTTTGAGCAACCGATCGAGGTCGTCGTCGGTGCCGTCGGTCGCGACGACGCGACATTCGACGCCGCGCGTTTGCAGATGTTGCCACGGAATGCGGTTCGACGGGAACTCGTCGGCGAAGCAAACGACGTTGTCGCCCGCCTGCCAAGGGTACCCTTCCGCGACGAGGTTGATCCCCTCGGTGGTGTTGCGGACCAGGGCGATTTCGTCGACCTCGGCGCCGATGAGGCTCGCCCCTTGGCGACGGACCTGTTCGATCCGCCGGGCCCAAAACGGCCAATGGACGTCGCCGTTTTCGGCGTTATCGGTGGCCCAGGCGCAGAGGGTATCTTGCGCGGGGCCGGAGAGCGGCGCCACGGCTGCGTGATCGTAATAGGCCCAGCGGCGCGAGGCCGGCATTTGGGCGCGGAGCGTTTCCCAGTTGGGGGCGGGTAGAGAACGCTTCGTGCGTTCGGTCTGGGGTTCTGTAATCATCGATTCATACCTTTCCGTTCGTCTTCCATGACACCGTCGGGGGCGACAGGGTTACCAGAATTGTCGCGGCAACTCAACCGCCGGGCACCCCCCGAGGCTATGTAAAGAGGATCTTTTAAGCCCTCATTCACGGGCTGCCGGCGATTAACCGAATCCGACCGTTTTCCTAACGGCCACAATCAGTTACGGCATCGACACTTCAAGTGTGTCGAGGGGCCAACTATACTACACTGCTTGCATTGCCCCGGTTTCGCGAACCACCGCGTTCCTCAAAAGAAATCTTTTCACGTTGCACGCTCATGGCCAAGACCTTCACCATGTTTGGACTCATCATCAGCCTGGCGATGCTCGTGATCTTCGCGGCCGACGCTTTTGCCGGCTGGCCGTTTAACAGCGCCAACACGACGATGGACTACGGCTTCATCGTCGCTTCGCTCCTCCTCGGCTATATGAGCATCTCGACGTTCCGAGAGTTGCCGTAAGCCGAACTACAAGGCCGGCCAAAAGTTGCCTGGAGATTGATTCGCCCCGTTGCTAACGTGACGAGTTGATCTTTGGCAATTAGAAAGTTGCAGGCACACGCCGTGTGCCGTCCGCAGAAGCTCCATTCCGCATTCTTCCAGCAAGGGAGATAAGGGGGATGCGGAGGGGATTAGGGGGATAAGAAACAGAACTGGCGAGCCGGGAGCGTGAGCGACCGGAGTCTTCGCGTGTAGGGTGGGTCGAATGAAGTGAGGCCCACGCGGTCTCGCAACGTCGCATTCCGCGTGGGCCTCGCTTTGCTCGACCCACCCTACGTCTCGCTCTAACCTCTCGCTTCGACTCTCCACTTACGTCGACGGTGATCTACGCCCTGCGCAGATAACTCCATCTATCTGCGCACAACCCAAAAACCCACAAGGGGTGCGCAGATAACGCGAGTTATCTGCGCAGGGCCAAAACGAGAATCGACGTAAGTCCGATTTGCGACCTGGGACTTACGTCGATTTGAAGACCCGTCGGCCTTACGGCTCGACGCTCGCCTTCGCGACGATCGCTCGCACGATCCCATCGAGCGTAAATTCTTTCGCTTCGGCCGCCGGTTCGAAACCGAGTTCGCGCAGGACGCCGCTAGTGATCGGGCTAATGCTCGCGAGTTTCGTCTTGCGGAGATCGTCGCCAAAGAGGGCGACCAGCGAACGGGCAATTGCCGAGCTGGTGACGGTGACCCAATCGATCTTGCCCTCCTTTAAGAGCGCGGCGATTTCGGGATTGGGCGCCGTGACGTCGGTGCTACGGTAGGCGACGGCTTGCGTCACTGCGTGCCCCGCGGCCGTGAGCGATTCGGCCAACACCTCCCTGCCCCGACTCGCACGAACCAACAAGAAGCGGCGCTGCGTCCCCTTCGCTTCCGTCACGAGCGCCGCAGCCAGCGACTCGGCCCGAAACTCGCTCGGGACCAGATCGGCGCGGAGACGCCACGCGGCGAGAGCGTCGGCGGTGCCGGGCCCGATGGCCGCGAGCTTCGCACGGCCGAGCGCTCGCGCGTCGCGACCGGAGTACGCGAGCCGGCGCAGGAACGCTTCGACGCCATTCACGCTCGAAAAGATGATCCAATCGAAGTCTTCCGGCCGCGCGAGCGCCGCATCGAGCGGAGCCCAATCGTCAGGCGGACCGATCGAGATGGCCGGCTGTAGCAGAACGTCGGCGCCGAGATCGGTAAGCTTGCGGCGCGCTTCGAGACATTGTTCTTCCGGTCGGGTGAGCACGATCTTCTGCCCGAAGAGCGGGCGCTCGGCAAACCACGAATGCATCGAGCGCTCGGCGACGGTCTGCCCGACGATGGTCAACACCGGCGGCCTGAGCTTCAATCGCTTCATCATCTCGGCGACGTCGGCGAGCGTCGTCACATGCGTTTCTTGATCGGGCCAGGAGCAGCGCCGAATCACGGCCGCCGGCGTGTCGTCCGGCATCCCGGCCTCGATCAATTGCTTGGTCCACGCTCCCGCGCTGGTCACGCCCATGTAGAAGACGAGCGTCCCGGGAAACTTGGCGAGCGCGGCGTAATCGAGCTTCGAGGTCGATTGATCGTCTTGCTCATGACCGGTCACTAGCGCCACGGCCGACGCATGCCGACGGTCGGTGAGCGCGATGCCCGCGTGGCTGCCGGCGGCGAGCGCCGTTGTGATGCCGGGCACTACTTCGTAGCGCAGGCCCGCGGCTTCGAGCGCGGCGATCTCTTCGCTGCAGCGTGCGAAGACGGCGGGGTCGCCCCCTTTGAGACGTACGACGTAGCGTCCGGCGAGGGCCTCGCTCGTCATGCGCGCATTGATTTCGTCTTGCGAAAGGATGCGATCGCGGCCGTGTTTGCCGAGGCAAACGAGCAAGGCGCCCGGCCGGCAGTGTTCGAGCAGCCGGGCGTTGGCCAGATAGTCGTAGAGCACGACGTCGGCGGCCGCGAGACACTCCACGCCGCGCAGCGTGATCAGGCCCGGGTCGCCCGGTCCGGCGCCCACCAGTGCGACTGTGCCAAATGCAACGATACCCGGCTGCGAACGGGCGGCGGAAGCCTGACTGCGGGAACCTTCCATAAGCGGAAAACGGCCCGAACGCCGGGCTGCGTTGAGTTGACGCGCGGGGGTGCTAAGATGATGCTAGACGGGCTTTTGCGGCGGAGCGCCGCCCGCCCTACTTGATGATACTCGCCGCCGGTCGTTCCGCGCACCCCTTTCCACGGTTTGCCTGATGTCCACAGAAGAAAAGCCGGGCCGCCAGCCGCTGCCCCCCGCCGTTCGTCGTCGCCTGCAAGCGCAATTTGAATTCGGCACGAAGAGCTCTTCCGGCGGACAGTTCGACTACGCGCACGAAATGTACACGCAGTGCGTGATCGGCGACCCGAGCAACCCCATTTACGTCAAGGCGATGTTGGCGAACCTCAGCAAGAAGTTCAACAACAACAAGAAGGGCGGGAAGTTGGCGGGCCTGACGCTCGTCGCCGCGAAGGCTTCATTGATGAAATCGAGCCGGATGAAGCGGTGGGACGAAGTACTGAAGACCGGCCTCGACGCGCTCAAATCAAATCCTTGGGACAGCGGAATCCTCACCGAACTTGCGAACGCCTGCGTCGCGCAAGATTTCGACGAGGCCGAGGTCGAATATCTGAAGCAGGCGGTCGACGGCGACGTGGAAGATGCGCAGGCCAATCGCATGCTGGGTCGCGCCTACGACCGGACGGGAGCCTTTCAAGAAGCGATCATCGCGTTCAGCCGCGTGCTCAAGGCTCAGCCGAAAGATGAAGAAGCTCTTAAGGCGTTGAGCAACCTCGCCGTGAAGAAGACGATCGACAAAGGGGGCTATCAAGACGCCACAAGCTCGAAAGACGTTCGCAAGAACAAGTTCAACCAGGCCAGCGACGACGACGCCACGGCCCTCTCGCCGGAGGAGAAGTTGCTGCGCGCGGTCGAAAAAGACCCCGGCGACGTCAACAACTACATTGAACTCAACGACATCTACATGAAGGACGAGCTTTACGATAAGTCGGTGGCGATTATGCAGAAGGGACTCGACGCCACGGGCGGCGGCAACGTAATGGTGCGCGAACGCTTGGAAGACGCACAACTCCGCTTGGCTCGCCAGCACATGCAGATCGCCGAAACCAAGGCGAAGCAGGAAAAGACGCCGGAGGCGGTCGACCTTTACAATCGGATGCGCGTCGAGCTCAACAACAAAGAGATGGAAATCTACGGGAAGCGCTGCGACCGGTACCCGACGAACCTCGGTTTCAAATACGAATTGGCCTTGCGCCTGCAAAAGGCCGGCAAATACACCGAGGCGATCAAGCTCTTTCAAGAGGCCCGCAGCGACTCGAAACGTCGGGGAACCGTGTACTTCGCGCTGGGGAATTGCTTCTCGGCGATCAAGCAATACCGGCTGGCGTTGCAGAATTTCGAGTCGGCCGTGGCGGAAATCTCGGAGCGGGACGCCGACAACTACAAGATGGCGATCTACAACGCGGCCCGCGTGGCCGAACATTTGAAGGAATGGGAGACGGCCGAAAAGCACCTGAACCTGCTCGCAACCTTCGATTTCGGCTATAAGGACGTGGCGGAACGGCTGGACAAGATCGCCCGGATTCGTGAGAATGGCGGGGACCCGGACGTTTCCTAACGCCGGGCCTGCGAACTCGGTATCTTCTAACGAGCGGTAGCTCCCCCACGAGCGCCGCCGTTTTTATTTTGGTTTCTGGTTTTTGGAAGTCGGCGAAAGAACATGCCCCACACTCAAAGTGCGAAGAAGCGTCTGAAGCAAAGCCTGCGTCGTAAGGCGAGCAACCGTTCGGTGAAGGCCGAACTGCGTACGGAAATCAAGCAAGTGCGCGCCGCGGTAGCCGCCGGCAAGCTCGACGAAGCGAAGAAGGAAATGATCACGGCGCAAGAGAAGCTCGACCGCGCGGCCACCCGTCGCGTGATCCACAAGAACAAAGCGGCCCGCGTAAAGAGCCGCCTCTCGAAGGCCTTGAAGGCCGCGAAGAAGTAACGCCGAGCCCAAGGCTCGGCTGTTCGGGGTTCCTAGTTCAGGGTTCGAGGTTCGGGGTTTTATGGCAGACGTCTTACAAGACGCTGGGGCCTATAGAACCGCGAACCCTGAACCCTGAACTTTTTTTGCAACCTGCTTTACTTTAGAAGACGATCGATTCCGCGTCGAATACCGGGCCTTCGACGCACGTGCGGCGGTAGTCCCATTCGCCGGTTTCGTCCTTCACCTTCGTGACGCAGCTGAAGCAGATGCCGATGCCGCAGGCCATGGGTGTTTCCAGTGATACGCGACACGACACCCCGCGCTCGTGCGCCAAGTGGGCCACGGCTTCGAGCATCTTCTCCGGGCCGCAGCAAACGATCTGCGGAGATGCTTCTCCCGTCGTCGCGGGTTCTTCATCGAGAAGCGAACGCAAAAGGTCGGTGACGAAGCCGCGGCGGCCGGCGCTGCCGTCGTCGGTGCTCACGCGGACGTCGATGCCGAGCGCTCGAAAGTCGTCGACACCGGCCAAGTACTCTTGCGAGCGGGCGCCGTAGCAAAGCGTGACGCGCGACTTTTGCACCAATCGTTGCGGCTCGCCGTATTGCCGCAGACCGAGCGCTTCGCGCCCCAGCGCCATGAACGGCGTTTGGCCGATGCCGCCGGCGACCATGATGAGATGCCCCGTCGGCTGCGGAGCAAAGCCGTTGCCGAGCGGCCCCCATACGTCGAGCTTCGCGCCGGGCCCGAGCTGCGCGAGCCGCGAAGTGAACTTGCCGACGACGAGGTATACGACGTCGACGCCCACCGGCCGACCCGCGTCGTCGACCACGGTATCGTAAAGCGCAAGCGGCCGGCCCAAGATCGGGTCGTTCGATCCGTGCAACTTCAGCATTAAAAACTGGCCGGGCACAATGCGCGACGCCAACGTCGGGCAAGCGAAGCGCACGCGATAGGTATCGCGCGCCAACCGGACGTTTTCCGTGACGGTTACCGTTTCCTGGCAGGCCCGATCGGCAAAGGTTGCTTCATGCATGACGGATCGCAAACGACTCGCTGGGGGCCTTAAGGAAGTGGGGATCTTCGTCGCGCGGCCGGAGCTGCGCGGCGAGGAGCGACGGCCCGATTATCCCCGTTTCTTCCGCTTAGGAAAGAGCGGCGTCGGACGGCGCTTACGGGCAAACTTCTTCGGCACGCGACCGTTGATTCCTTCCGGTTGGACGCTGCGGGGCGGCTCCGGCGCCGGGTGAGCGCCGAGCGATTCCCCTTCATCGCCGCCGCGCGAAGGAGGACGTTTGCCGAACGGCGGACGTCCGCCCGCAGGCGCACCGCCGGGTCGTCCGGCGCCAGGTCTTCCAGAACCCCGACGTTCGAAGCCTCGCTTGCCGCCGCGGCGATCATCGCCGCCGTCGCGGCCGTCGCCGCCGCCGAGCACCGTGCGCTTCGCCGGCGGTTTGCCGTAGCGCGGGCCGTCTTGCGGCGGGCGCGGTGTAACGGTTCGTTCTTCGTAGCGACCGCCGCTCGCGGAACGTCGCCCGTAAGCAGGTCGTTCCGGACGATCGTCACCTCCGCGGCGCGGCGGTCGATCTTCGCCCGTCGGTGCGGCGTCGGCAGGCGCCGGTTTCGCCGCGGCGAGCAACTCCTCTTCTTTGACGGGACGCGCTTGGCTCGGCTTACGGCTTCGGGCATGCGCTTCCCGCAGATCGCGCAGTTCGCGAGGCGAAAGGGGACGAAACTCGCCGGGCTTCAAGTTGCGCATCGTCACGTCGCCGATAGCGATCCGCTTGAGCGTGAGCACCTTGTGGCCGACCTTGGCCAAGATGCGGCGGATCTCGCGGTTCTTCCCTTCGTTGAGGACGATCTCGAGCAGCGTGCTCTGCGGCATTTCTTTCTTGACGTAAACACTGACGCAACGCGCTATGCCTTCGGCCAAGTGTACGCCTTGGCGAAGTTTCTGCAGCACGCCGGGCTCGGGGCGACCGGCGATCAGGGCAAGGTAAGTCTTCTCGACGCCGAACTTCGGATGCGTCAACTGGTTCGCGAGTTCGCCGTCGTTGGTGACGATGATCAGCCCTTCGCTGGAAAGATCGAGCCGGCCGACCGGAAAGAGATGCTCCCGATCGTCTTGTGGCACGAGATCGATTACGCGCGTGCGGCCCGACTGGTCGTAGTTGGTGCAGACGACGCCGTTCGGCTTGTTGACTAAGTAGTGGACCATCCGGCTTTGAATGCGGAGCGCTTCGCCGTCGACCGTGACCTTCGCTCCTTCCGGCACGCGAGCGCCGAGCTTGGCAATGTCGCCATTGATCTGCACGCGTCCCGCAGCGATCAGGTCTTCGCAATGCCGCCGGCTGCCGATGCCCGCCGAGGCCATGACTTTTTGGAGGCGAACGCCGTCGACGGTATCGCCATCGGAATCGTCGCGACGGGGCTGCTTACGGGGCTTCTTCTTAAAGCCGGTAGGTTTACGAAACGGCGGACGTTGATCGCGAGGCATGCGGATACTCAGAAAGGAACGGCGAGGCCGCCGAGCAGCAAGAAATCGCTTCGGCGAGAAGAACTCACCATGATAGCCCCCTGGGGGCACGCGCCATAGTGGCACGAGCGGGCCAGTCCAGCCGGAGTGGAACCCCGACATTCTGGGCATGCCGGCACGAACGTTCGGCAAGTTCCGCACGTAAAGGCTGTGGAGAGAAGAAGAATCAGTCGGTTACGTTTGCCCCACGAGCGGCAGGAGATAGGCTTGACTTTAGGGCTCACCGCCCAAGTGTCCTGCTCGAAAGTGGGGTAGACGTGGAAGACCTTGCGGAGAAACGCCGCCGATTGTCCCTGGAGGTAATTTGATAGCCTGGGTACCCTGGGTTGTTTTGATGTTAAGTTGGGGAGCAGAAATGGATGTTCTGTTGACGGCGCAAGTCCAATAACAGTCATTTTTTGCCAACCGTGCGGCACTCTCCAAGTAGGTACGAAAATCGTGTTAGAATTCGTTGGAATTTCCCCACCTCGATGAAGATAATTCGATGGCTTACGGGGAATGATGAACCGCAAAAGCCGTGGCTCACTGCAGGAGGCAACTTTCCAATCCTTAGCCTCTGCGACACGCGCCTTTGCAAACCATGTCGACCCGACGAATCGACGACCCGACTTTCGTTTTGGACGATCCCGAAGTTTGTTTTGCGGTTCACCTAAATAACCATTTCCTGACCCGGCCCGCCCGGCTTGTAACTTCGTTTGCGTCGCTTCGTCGACGGACATTATTCCGGCAACGGAATCTGTTCGTTGATCTGAGCAGCGTGACGGAACTGCGAGTTCGGTGTCGTAATGAGGATCTACCACCTTATGCGGCCAGGTAGGCACGGCGCGGTAACGCTTCCCACGAACATTTAGTTAGGAGCAGGGCTTTGTACGACGCATTGTTGGAAGACTTGGAAGACGAAGAGACGCCGAGCGCAGAAGAAGCGGCGGAATTGGTCGATAAGGACGAAGCAGTCGACGAGTTGGTCGAAGAAGACGATTTGAGTCCGGCCGAAGACCTTGATGCCGAGCCGGAACTCAAAGCCGACGAACTGCTGATCAGTCCGGACGACAACGATTCGTGGTCCGACGATCCGGTGCGCATGTACCTGACGCAGATGGGCGAAATCCCGCTGCTCACGCGCCAACAAGAAATCGCGCTCGCCAAGCAAATCGAAATCACCCGTGCCCGCTTCCGTCGGAAGCTGCTGGAATGTGATTTTGTGATTCAAGACGCCGTGCGCATTCTGCGCCGCGTGCATCTCGGCGAGTTGCCGTTCGACCGCACCGTGCAGGTGTCGGTGACCGATCACTTGGAAAAAGAGCAGATCATGGGGCGGTTCCCGCACAACCTGCGGACGCTCGACGTGTTGCTCCGGCGTAATCGGAAAGATTACCAAATCGCCGCCGGCAAGAGCTTCAAGACGAGCGAACGGAAGGAAGCATGGCGTCGGCTCGGCCGTCAGCGCCGTCGCGCCGTGCGCTTGGTCGAAGAGCTCGGTTTGCGTACCCAACGCATCGAACAAAAAATTCGGACGCTGGAAGAGTTCAGCCGGCGGGTCGATGAACTGCGCGCCAAGATCGTCGCCAGCAAGGCCAACCGCGGCCCGCTCGACGACCGCCAAAAGATGGTCTCGGACTTCCGCAAGATTCTCGTCGCTTGCCAAGAAACGCCGACGAGCCTGCGGAAGCGCGTCGCCTATCTCAAGAGCACTTACACGGAATACCAACGTGCCAAGCGCGGCTTGTCGGAAGGCAACTTGCGCTTGGTCGTGTCGATCGCCAAGAAGTATCGCAACCGCGGCTTGAGCTTCTTGGACCTCATCCAAGAAGGCAACGCCGGCCTAATGCGGGCCGTCGATAAGTTCGAATATCGCCGCGGCTTTAAGTTCTGCACGTACGCCACGTGGTGGATTCGCCAAGCCATCACGCGGGCCGTCGCCGACCAAAGCCGCACGATTCGCATTCCGGTCCACATGGTGGAAACCATGTCGAAGGTGCGCAACGTGTCGCGGAAGCTGCTGCAAGAACTCGGCCGTGAGCCGACGATTGAAGAAACGGCCAAGGCCGCCGGCGTGCCGACGGAAGAAGCCCGCCGCGTGTTGGCGATGAGCCGCTTCCCGATCTCGCTTGATCGCCCGGTGGGCAATAGCGAAGACAGCCACTTCGGCGACTTGCTGCCGGACGGCACGGTCGAAAGCCCGGCCATCGGCGCCGCGCAAGAAATGCTCCGTACGCGGATCAATAAGGTGCTCAAGTCGTTGAGCTACCGCGAACGGGAAATCATCAAGCTCCGCTACGGTCTCGGCGACGGTTACAGCTACACCCTCGAAGAAGTGGGCCACATCTTCAAGGTGACGCGTGAACGTATCCGCCAAATCGAAGCCAAGGCGGTTCGCAAGCTGCAACAACCGAGCCGCGCCGCAGAACTGACCGGCTTCTTGGACTAGTCCGCCGCTTGAAAACGTAAACTGGTACGCGAAGGCCCGGGGACATCCGTCCTCGGGCCTTCTTTTTTGCTGCTCCGCCCCAATTTTGAATCGTCCGCCGCACCATGACGACGTCGCTCGCTCCGGTCATCACGCTCACGACCGACTTCGGTCGCGACAGCCCTTACGTCGCGGCGATGAAGGGCGTGATTCTGTCTCACCATCCGGCGGTGCGGATCGTCGACGTCACGCACTCGATTCCGCCGCAGGATATTCGCAACGCCGCCTGGGTCCTGGAGGAAGTCGCCCCGTATTGGCCCGAGGGGACGATTCACGTCGTCGTGGTCGACCCGGGCGTGGGAACCGCCCGAAAAATGATCTACGCGGCCTGGGAATCGGCCGTTTACCTCGCTCCCGACAACGGCGTGCTGAGTCGCTTGGCTCGGCGGTCGCCCCCCACTACAATCGTCGCGTTGGAAAGCCGGCAATACTGGCTGCCGACCGTGTCGAACACTTTTCACGGTCGGGATATCTTGGCCCCGGTGGCGGCGCGGCTGAGCCTTGGGCTCGACCCGCGCGCATTGGGACCGCCGTTAGCGAAGCTCGTCGAGATCCCTTGGTCCGAGGTCAGCGTCATGCCGGGAAAAATTAAGGGCACGGTCCGATCGATCGACTCGTTCGGCAACCTCGTGACCGACATCGCGGCGGACAAGCTCACCGACGTCCCGACCGATCCGGAACAGGTCTGCGTTCGTTGCGACGAGCACGAAACCCAAGGGTTGTTTCGCACCTACGGCGATCAGCCTCCCATGACGCTCGTGGCCATCATCGGCTCCAGCGGCTACCTGGAATTGGCGATCGTCGGCGACAGCGCGGAGATGATGCTCGGCGTCCGCGCCGGCACGCCGGTCTCGGTCATCTGGTAAGTGTCCCCTTCATTTAGCCGCGGAGCTCGCCTCCGCGCGAACTTCGGAGCGCGACGACAAAAGTCGCGGCTAAATGATGTCAAACATTGACGACCTCTACCGCTGGGATCGCGAGCACTTCTGGCACCCGTTCACCCAGATGGCCGACTACGAGCCGCTGGTGATCGAGCGGGCCGAAGGTTGCACGCTCTACGATATCGAGGGGCGCGCCTATCTCGACGGCGTCGGCAGCCTCTGGTGCAACCTCCACGGACATCGCCACCCCCGGCTCGATGCGGCCCTCCGCGAGCAACTCGACCGCGTGGCCCACACCACGGCGCTGGGGGCCTCGAACGTGCCGGCGATCACGCTCGCCAAACGGCTTACGGAAATCGCACCGCCGGGCCTGGAGCACGTTTTCTTTTCCGACTCCGGCGCCACCGCCGTGGAAGTCGCGTTGAAGTTGGCGTTCCAATATTGGCGGCAGCGGCCGGATCCTCGGCCGGCGAAGTCTTGCTATGTCGCCTTTACCGACGGCTACCACGGCGACACGCTCGGCAGCGTCAGTGTCGGCGGGGTCGAGCGTTTCCACGCGATGTTCGCCCCCCTGCTCTTCGAAACCTTGCGACTTCCCGCGCCGCAAACCTATCGCTTGCCGCCGGGAGTCAACGCGGCCGATGCCTGCGGCTACTATCTCGCGCAGGCCGAAGAACTTCTGCGGCGCGAGCATGCGCGGATTGCCGCCGTGGTGATCGAGCCGCTCATTCAATGCGCTGCCGGCATCCTTACCCACCCGAGCGGCTACCTGCGCGGCCTCCGCGAACTGACTCGGCGTTATAACGTGCTGCTCATCGCCGACGAAGTGGCCGTCGGTTTCGGCCGCACCGGCCGGATGTTTGCCTGCGAGCACGAGGACGTGACGCCCGACTTGCTCTGCCTCGCCAAGGGCCTCACCGGCGGCTATTTGCCGCTCGCCGCCACGCTGGCGACCGACGAACTCTGGCAAGCGTTTCTCGGACCGTACGAGGCTTCGCGGCAGTTTTATCATGGGCACACCTACTGCGGTAATCCTCTCGGCGCCGCGGTGGCGCTCGCCTCGCTCGATGTGTTCGCCGAAGAGCAAACGCTCGCAAAGCTCCCCGCCAAAGTCGAACGCCTTGAAATGCACTTGCGGCGCATTGCGCAACATCCGAACGTCGGCGATGTTCGCGGACGTGGTCTTATTCGAGCCATCGAACTGGTGGAAGATCGCGCAACGGCCCGTCCATTTGCGTTCCGTGAGCGTCGCGGACACTTGGCCTGCCGCGCCGCGCGCGAGCGCGGGGTGCTGCTGCGGCCGCTGGGAAACACGCTTGTAATGTTCCCCCCGCTTTCCATCTCTCTCGACGAAATCGATCAGCTCATGCTCGCGATCGAACATGGCATCGAAGTTGCCATGCGGTAGCACGCCGGCAAACGGGACGACCGGCGTTGCTTGCGCAGCTTACCAACGGGCGGCAAGTTTCTTTCGTCGGCGTAACTTTTTTGTTCGTGACTTTATTTGCCTGACACGTTTAGAATCCGACCGAAGGGTTCGACTGCCACGCAAGATTTGCACTGAGAGTCTGACGAAAACGAACCCGGAGCTGCCGGCCCGCGTAAAAATAGCGGGGGCCGCAGTACGGATGCCGGCCAACTTCGGGCACACGGTATGCTAGGTGATGGATATGCCGCGCGGCGTGCGAATATTGTTTATCGGCGATTCGGTCACGGCAGGCTTCGGCCTCGGCGGCAGACCGTCGTATGTTTGCCTCACGGCCGAGCGCCTCCAAGAGCGAGGGCTCAATGTCGAGGTGCTCTGCAATGCGCTCGACGGCGCCGACAGCGGCTATCTGCTCAAACGCTATCACCGCATGGTCACGGCCCACGATCCGGATTGGGTGGCCTTCAACGTCGGGCTCAACGACGCCTTGCCCCCTGAGGGACGCGCGCCGCGGAGCCCCGCCGAGTTTGCAGCGAACATGCTGGAACTCATCGACCGCACGACGACGCTCGGAGCGCGGCCGATCTTGATTGTCCCCAATCCGCGCTATGTCCCGGCCGGCGGCATGCGACGCATTGTCGATCGTGGCAGTGACGAGCACGGCAACTCTCAGGAGACGCTTTGCGACGTCATGCAACATTACGCCGACGTCGTGCGCGGGTTGGCCGACGCGATGAACTTACCGCTGGTCGATGCGCATCGGGCGTTCCGCGCCGAGCCGCAGGCCGCCGACCTCTTGCAAGACGGTACGCATCCAAACCTTGCCGGCCACGAACTCCTGGCGGATCTCGTCACCGAAGAGCTGCTGCAACTTCTCGGCGGCCCTCGGATGCGCAGCGCCCGTACGGCGCACGACTAGATTCCATTCAGTCGATCCGGGTGGCTGGGGCAGAGCGCAGCGATGCCCCAGAAGTTCGTGATGTCGGAGACTGGGGTTTCGCCTTCGGCTCCAACCCCAGGCACCCGATATAACTTTCCAACTAACTCAAGTCGGCGGCCGCTTCAATGCGGTTCCGACCGGCGCGCTTCGCCGCGTGCAGAGCTGCGTCGGCGGCGGCCAAGAGTAGTGCGGCATTCGGTAGCTCCGGGCTACGTCCCGCGAAGCCGATGCTGCAAGTGACCGCCGGGAGTCGGCGTTCGGCAAGTCGCGCCGCCACGGCATTTCGAATGCGCTTGAGGACTGCGGGAGCCTGCTCCGGCGCGAGCTGCGGAAGCAACAGGCCGAACTCGTCGCCGCCGATCCGCGCGGCGACGTCCCCGCGTCGCACGGCCGAACGCAACCCGTCGGCCAGCGCTTGCAGGACCTGATCACCGACAGGATGGCCGCGCTCGTCGTTCACGCGCTTGAAGTCGTCGAGATCGACGAGCGCCAAACACAGCGGCTGCTTGTCCGCCGCCTCGTGCAAGGCCGCGGCCAGCGCATCGTCCCAAGCGCGACGATTCGGCAATTCCGTGAGAGAATCGATTTCGGCGAGCCGCGCCCAATGGCGCGCTCCGTCGGCGGCGCGACGTAGCTCGGCGCGGGCCGCCGCGAGCTTTGCCAAAAGCTCGACTGTGCGCGCGAACTCGGCCTCCGTCATGTCGGCCCGTAGTTCGACATCCGCCTCGGCCGGCGACGTCCCGAAATCGATCTCCGCACGCTCGGCAAGCGCCGCCGCAACGCGCGCGCGCAAGCCCGCATCGGCCGCAACGATCGAGATCTTTCCCAAACTTTTTTCCATAACATCCGATTATAACCAGCATCGCCGGGAGCGGCGTTTTCCGGTCGCTTGCGAGCAAATCGACCGCTGTTACAATCTCGTGAAGCGCGCGGCCTGCTTCGGGCCGGCAGTTGCACGCAAGAGCCGCTTCCCTAGCGGCAAAGGCCGTCGCCATGAGTCTCGACGTGAGTGAAATCGGCAGTATTCCCTCCGCTTGGACCCGCCGACATTTGCTCGGTTTGGAAGACCTCAGCGTCGAGGAATTAAACATCCTTCTCGACTCCGCCGAGATGTTCAAAGAAGCGACCGACGATTGCACACGGAAAATTCCGGTGCTCACCGGCCGAACCTGTGCGAACCTGTTCTTCGAAAACTCCACGCGCACTCGGCTCAGCTTTTCGCTCGCGATGCGCCGCCTCGGCGGCGATACGCTCGATTTCGCCTCCGGCAGTTCGAGCATGTCGAAGGGGGAGACCGTCATCGACACGGCGAAGAACATCGAGGCGATGGGGATCGACCTCGTGGTGTGTCGCCATCGCACGCCGGGCGTGCCGCACTTGCTGGCCAACAACTTGAATTGCTCGGTGATCAACGCCGGCGACGGGCCGCACGAACACCCGACGCAAGGGCTGCTCGACATCCTGACGATCCGCCAACAACGAGGAACGCTCGCCGGTCTGACGGTCGCCTTGGTGGGCGACATTCAATTTAGCCGCACGGCCCGGTCGAACATTTGGGGCCTGCGCAAGCTCGGCGCCCACGTCATCCTCTGCGGCCCGGCGACGCTCGTCTCGCCGCTGTGGCGCGAGTTCGGCGTCGAAATCTCGCACAACCTCGACGACATCTTGCCGCGCTGCGACGTCCTCAACCTGCTCCGCATCCAATTCGAGCGGCAATCGACCCGACCGTTCCCGTCGGTCCGCGAATATGCCCACTTGTACGCGATGAACCGGCAGCGGATGGATCGCGCGAAAGACGGCGTATTGATTCTCGCGCCCGGCCCCATCAACCGGGGCGTCGAAGTCACGACCGACGTGGCCGACGGCCCGCACTCGCTGATCCTGTCGCAAGTGACCAACGGCCTGGCCGTGCGCATGGCCGCGCTCTGGCTCGTGTGCGGAGCGGCGGCGCGAGATAGCGAATAGATTTTTGACCGATTCCTTCACCGCTTAGCCGTCGCGGCCACGCGATGTTCGACGGGCCGTGGCCGGCCCGGCTAAGCAAGCAGCAACCGATAGACCGCAACCATGCCCACCACGCTGATTCAGAACGGACGCGTCATCGACCCGAGCCAAGACGTGGATCGCGTCACCAACGTGCTCCTGCGCGACGGCAAAGTCGTCGGCTTCGACGCACCGTCGGGCCAGTATGACCAGGTGATCGACGCGACCGGGAAGATCGTCACCCCCGGCCTCATCGACATGCACGTGCATTTGCGTGAGCCGGGGCGCGAGGAAGACGAAACCATTGCGACGGGCACCGCCAGCGCCGCGGCCGGCGGGTTCACCTCGATCGCCTGCATTCCGAACACCGCGCCCCCGATCGATACGCAAGCCACGGTCGAGTTCATCCAGCATCAAGCCGCGCGGGCCGGGCACTGCAACGTGTTCGTCGTCGCCTGCGTCAGCAAGAACCGCGAAGGAAAAGAACTCGCCGAGATCGGGCAACTCGTCGAAGCCGGGGCCGTGGCCTTTAGCGACGACGGTGCTCCCGTGTACGACGCCGAGCTCATGCGCCGCGCGCTCGAATACTGCAGCATGTTCGACAAGCCGATCTTGAACCATGCCGAGGTAATGGAACTGACGCGCGGCGGCGGCATGATGCACGAAGGAATTGTTTCCTTGCTGCTCGGCTTGCCCGGCATGCCCTCGGCGGCGGAAGACGTGATGATCGGCCGCGACATTGCGCTGATGGACGTCACCGGCGGCCGCGTGCACGTGATGCATATCTCCACGGCCGGCGGCGTCGCGCTGGTGCGGCAAGCCAAACTCGCCGGCTCGCGCGTCACGACGGAAATCTGCCCGCACCATTTCACGCTCACCGACGAATGCCTGCGGACATTCGATTCCAATTACAAAATGAGCCCGCCGCTGCGGAGCCGGCTCGACGTCGAGGCGTGCATCGAGGGCTTGATCGACGACACGATCGAAGTGATCTGCACGGATCACGCGCCGCATGCGCTCGAGAAGAAGATGCAGGAAATCGACGTCGCGCCGTTCGGCATCGTCGGCCTGGAAACGTGCTTGCCGCTGACGATTTCGCAACTCATCGAGCCGGGCCATCTCACTTGGTCGCAAGCGGTGAAGAAGCTCACGATCAATCCGGCTCGGATCTTGGGAGTCGACAAGGGAACGCTAAAGCCGGGCGCCGATGCCGACGTCACGATCATCGACCCCAACCTGGAGTGGACCTGCGACCCGCAGCAGTTTCGCTCGAAGAGCAAGAACAGTCCTTTCGCGGGCTGGGAATTCACCGGCCGCGCCGTGATGACGCTCGTCGGCGGCCGCACGGCGTTTCGGCTGTAGTCATTTCGGCCGTTCGGATCCGGTGAGCAGCGTTACCTCCCGACGCCTCACTACTGGCCAGAATCGCGCGTCGCGAGTATCTTGAAACTTCACGGGCGGCGTCGCGCGACCTCGCTCCCACTTTCGCGCCGGTCCGGCGGGACCTGCCGAAGCACTTCTTGTCGCCGGTTTTCGACCTTGCCGGCATTTTTGGTCGCCATGCGTAATCCGTTGCTCGCCCCCGATCTACGTGAATTCGTCGCCGAGCGCGACGAGGCGGGCCTGCGCGATTTCTTCTCCGGCCATCACCCGGCCGATGCCGCCGAACTGCTCGACGATCTCGAAGCCGGCGACGTGATGTTTGTGCTCGGCTTACTGCCGGGGCGAGAGCGGGCCGCGATCTTCGACTACCTCGAAACGACGCTGCAAGACGCCGTCGCCGACCAGATGGACGATCACGATCTGGCCGCGCTGATTACCTACATGTCGCACGACGAGCGCGCCGGCCTCATGTCGCGTCTGCCGGTCGAGCGGCCCGATCACATTTTTCAACTCCTCGCGCGGGCCGAACGCGAAGACATCCGTCGTCTGCAATCGTACGAAGACGGCACGACCGGCGCCGTGATGACGAGCGACTATGCGATTGTGCCGGCCGACGAAACCGCCGCCGCGGCGATCGAACGCTTGCGGCACGTGGCCCCCGATCGCGAGACGATTTATTACTGCTACGTCGTGGATGACGACCGGCATCTCAAGGGTTTCGTCTCGCTGAAGAACCTGATCATCGCGCCCGCCCACCGCCGCGTGGCCGACATCATGCAGCGCGATTGCGTCTATGCGAACGTCGACGACGATCGCGAGAAGACGGCCGAAAAGCTCGCCGAGTACGACTTGCTCGCCCTGCCCGTGGTCGACCATGAGCATCGGCTCGTCGGCATCGTAACGCATGACGACGTGATCGACGTTATCGTCGACGAGGCGACCGAAGACGTGCATCGCATGGGCGGCGTCGGCCCGCTCGAATATAGCTATCTCGAATCTTCGTTCGCGCAGCTCTGGCTCAATCGGGCGCTGTGGCTCTCGATCCTCTTCGTGGCCGGATTTCTCACCACTTGGGCGCTGACGGAATTCGAAGGCGACTTCGAGAAGGTTCCGGCGCTGGTGTTCTTCATTCCGCTCATTATCTCGGCCGGCGGCAATTGCGGCTCGCAATCGGCCACGCTCATTATGCGTGCGTTGGCGCTCGGCGAACTGACGCCGAGGGATTGGTTTCGCGTCTTCAATCGCGAAGTGCTGATGGGGCTCTCCCTCGGTCTCGGGCTCGGCTTCGTCGGCTTTCTGCGCGCCTTGATTACGCCGTCGGATCGCGTGGCCGAGGGGCAACTCTTCAAACTCTCGCTGACGATCGGCCTAGCGGTAGCGGCGGTCGTGCTTGCCGGCAACTTGGTCGGGGCGTTGATGCCGCTGTTGCTCAAGCGACTCGGCTTCGATCCCGCGTTGATGTCGAACCCGTTCGTCGCGAGCTTGGTCGACGTAACGGGCATCGTCGTCTACTTCGCGATCGCGCAAGCAATTCTGTTGTAGGGAACGCCCTCCGTGGCGTTCCGCCAGGCGAGCGTCGAGCCGTCAGGCCGACGTGTCTTTGGCGGCGAATGACCAAATTCCAAGCACCAAATTCCAAACAAATACGAAGTACCGAATGACCGAATCGCGCCGCAGCGGACATTGGAATTTTCGTCATTGGTCCTTATTTGGAATTTGGTGTTTGGTTATTTGGATTTGCGACTAGCCGCGGAACGCCACAGAGGGCGTTCCCTACAGACCAGTATCCCCGCCGGCGACCGTTTGTCGGCGTTTAGCGCTGCTCCAGCACTTCCACTTTCAGCCTGCCCATCACTTGCGCCACGCTGAGCATGGCCGAGAGCGGTTCGACGCCGGCGAGATTGGTTTGGGCCACCTTAAGATAGCCGGCGCTGGTGCCTCCTTGGCCCCAGGCTGCGTCGAGCGGAATCCAGCGGTCGGCCAGGTACGCTTCGGTCCACATGTGGTAGAGAAACGCCTGTTCGCTCTCGACGTAGATGAGCCCGACGGCGGTACGTGCGGGAATGCCGCGCGAGCGCAACATCGCGGCCAAGAGCACCGCGTACTCCGTGCAATCACCCGAAAGTTCGCGCGCCGCGTCGGCCGCCGTGGCGAAGGAAGTACCGAGCGGTTTCGTTTGCCACTTCGGCCGGAGCGATTGCTCCAGCTTCACGGCAACGCTCCAAGGGTCCGTCTCCGTCCCCGCCGCTTCGCTCGCAAGTTGCACCACGCGGGCATCATCGCTTTGGATCCAATTGTTCGCTCGGCGATCGTCGTCCGTCGGCGGCGCATTCGGCACATCAGGCGTGCGCGGCGAGTCAGGTCGCACGGCGCGAACGGTAATTTCGGCCGTGCCGTCGTCGCGGCGCGCCACCGTCTGTGATTCTCCGGAAGGAAACACCGCGGCGGCGTCTCCGTCGGCCAGTCGCACGCGATACCGCACAAACGTCGTTTCATACGGCTTCACCAGCGGCGGCACGGTCGGCACTTTCGTCGCCAGACCCAAGTCGACCGCTGCTGCGGCATCCCCCGGTTTCAGCGCCTGCTCGCGCGTCGCGCGGAGCGTCGTTTGCTGCAGCGCCGGATAGACGCTCTTCCACACCACGCCTTGGTCGTCGACCCAAGCGGTCGAGTCGAGCTTCATGCCGCCGGGCAGCACGGCCTGCGTGTCGACGCGCAGGAGCTGCCGCGTTTCGGCGCCGAGCACGACCGGCTCCTTCTGCTTGGCCGAGAGCGTAACGCCGACGATCTGATTGAAGAACGGTAGAAACGTTTGGAACGATGCCGCGGCGCCCGGCTGCGGCCGGTTGCGGAGCATCCAATCGGTCACGCCGAATTCGCCGAGCGTGCCGCGGGGCCAGTCGATTTTGCTGGTCGTGGCCTTGCCGCTGGTTTCGAGCGTGAGCAAGGCGTGCTCCCCCTGCACCGTGCCGGTCGTGGTTTGGGCCGCCCCGGCGACGGTCATCGAGTTGCGAAATCGGCGCACCTCGCCGGCCGGCGTCTCCCAAGAAATGTCGTGCATCGCCTGCTCGATCCGTTGACCGCCGCGCGAGAGCACCATCTGCCCCGTCTGCTCGATCCGCACGACCGGTTCGCCGTCGACGACGTCGTGAAAGTAAGCACCGTGCGTATGGCCGATCTTACTGTTCTGAAAATAGTGCTCTTCCCAAAACTCGCGAAACGGCGGCGGCCCCGCCTGCGTCGGCGGTGTGACGTAAACCACGGGCGGTGCGGCCGCGACGCCGCCGGCCTGCTCCGCTTTCGGCTCCGGCCCACAACCGCAACAAGCGACGAGGATCGCCGCAATCCATGGTCTCTCGGCGATCATCCTGCTTCGCATCCCCGTCTCCTTGTGAGTCTCATCCCGCTTTGCTCTTTACGTCCAAGCTCGTCGCGCCGCCCAACCTAGCACGGCTCAGCTCACTATTTCTCGCTACGCTCAATCGGCAAAATCGCCGTTTCTCGAAAACTTCGGCCGTCACGGCGAACGCTTCCCCCGCCCGATGCGTATCGAACCTTGGGGGGACACAGGACGGTTCCGCCGCATGCACCTCACGAGGAGGCTGCGGATCGGGGAGTCGGTCGGCTTACGTCGACCCCGCCGTCCGGAGCATCTGGGGGAGCAGGCGGCCGGCAAACTTCGCCGGTGGCCGCGATTGGCGCGGCGCACGGCTGCCGCAATCCGAGCCGAATTCTACGGCGAGCGGATCGACGCATCTAGCTCGGTGCTAGACTACAGGGTGAGTGCGATGCCGGCTCTGCCAAGAGCTCGTTTCTCGCGGGGAAACCAGCTTTCCCCACGGGAACGTTCGCCTCGCCGGGCCGGGTGCGACAAGGCCGTTTATGACGACTTTGCCGCTCTCGTAACTCGACTTAGTCGAAACCGCAAACAGGCCGGAATTCCGCCGGACGTAAGAAAAGTAACCTACGGTTGTAAGGGCGGACGCTTTCGCACAGTACTCGTAAATCGCCGACGCGAAAGCGCAGATATCGCAGTAAAGGTTTGCAAAATTCCATGGGATTCATCAAACGGTTTTTCAAGAACGTGATTCGTGAAGGAGGCCAACAGCCGCTTCCGAACACGGGCAGCAGCTTCGAGCGCGTCACCGACGACGCCCTAGAGACCCATCTAGGCGTGGTTCGTTACGGCCAGTTCGTGCTGACCGACGCGGTCCGACCGTCGTTCGACCTGCAAGTCGTACCGACGCAAGGCTTCCGCCACGACGTCTACAACGACACCGACAACAAAGCCTCGGTGCCGGTGCTGATGGCCGCGGCTTCGAGCGACGAACTTTTCGAGACCTTCCTCGAACTGCTCGATCCGCTCGGCTTCGAAGTCGACGTGGTGCTCGAAACGAGCCACCACCGCAACAACAAGGGGCACACGGATCTCTACCGCGAGCACATCGACCTGCCGGTGCTCAAGAGCATCCTCTACGAATACGAAGACTTATTGCTGAACGACGGCTGCACCGGCATCGCCGTGCTGAATCCGAACATTCCGCAAGAAGTCCAGTTCGACGAACACAAGCTCCTGATCGTCTACGGCGACAACCTGGGCGATTACGAATCGATCTTTCAGAGCCGCGCGGTGAACTGCAACGAGAAGATGAAGTTCATCACCGAGGCCGAACATGTCCACTCTTCGAGCGACTACTACTTCCAGCAGTTCGAAGAACTCAAAATGCGTTTGGGGATGGATTCGCACTTCTAGTGCCGCAAGGCGCTTTCGGACTGGGATGGTCCGATGTGCGAATTAGGGAAAAGCGCGAGCCGCCGGGACCTTACCGGCGGCTTGTGTTTTTTTTATGCGCCGGCGTTTCTAAGACTTGCTCCGGTTGTTCACGCGCTCGCTTGCGCCAAGTCCGCGGCTTCCACGCGTTTGAGCCAGCTGTCGAAGACGAACGTGCCGAACGGTACGAGCGAGGCGACGAACGCCTTCCCCCAAAACTCGCCCGACCACCAGGGGCGTTTCACGGCCACTTCGGTCACGGCCGCGAAGAACAGCACAAACAGCAGCCCGTGCAGCGAGCCGACGATCCGCACCGCCAGCGGCATGCCGGCCCAGTATTTCAGCGGCATCGCAATGCCGAGCAGCACCAAATACGAGAGTCCTTCAATGAACCCGATAACGCGCAAACGACCGATCGGCGTAGATAACATCCGCACAAATCCCTGAGAGCACGTACGAAATAACGTGCTCCAGGATAACACGCGCCTGGTCTAGCGCCTAACGCCTGCCGCCTAGCGCCTGTTTCACTTCTTCGCCGGCTCGATCAAAAGCGTTTCGTTGTCGAGGTTCAGAATCACCGGCTCGTCGTACACGAGATACTGCGACAACGTTCGGCCGTGCTTCTCGGCCAGCTTGAAGTAATCGTCGCTGAATTGCTCGTAGCGTCGCGCGGTCTTGATCTGCTCGTCGGTCACGGTGGAGTCCTGCCACCGGTTCTCGCGCCAGTAAAACGACTTCGCACCGAGATTGCGCACCGTACTCACCGACACGTCCTTATCGCTCGCGGCATCACGATAGTAGGCCGCCCCGGCCGGCGCCGGCGCTGCGGACTTCGGTGCCGCATTGTTCAGCGCTCCTTGGAAACTTCCCTTGGCCGCGCGTTGGGCAACCCCGCCGCGTCCGTCGACTTGCTCCAACGCTCGCAGGTTCGAAGTCGCCGTCGTGGCGTTCGACGAGAGTGAGTGAATGTTCACATTTTCGTCCGCCAAGAACGACGTATACGGCGTGAGAATCCCGTGCCGCGTGGAAAGCTCGACGAGTTCCTTCACGAGCTCTTCGTTCTTCCCCTTCAAATCGAGCTGGTCGATGATCTCGCCGATCCGTCGCGTAGCCCAGAGCTTCTCGATGAAGGCGTTTGTTTCGTCCTCGCTTTCCTTCGTAAGCTTCGCCGGGAAACTGAAATCCTCGGTCTCCTTGCCGACCGTGCCCGAGACGCGCACGTCGCACGTGCCGCTCCGTCGATACCGTCCGACCACGACAAGTTGCTCGCCGGCGAACAGGTCGAACTCGTCCTTCGGATAAACGCGATTCACGACAGAACCTTTCGCCGGCGCCTCTTCATCGCAAAATTCAATCGACACGCCGGTCAGCACCGGCGACTCCATCCTGCCGTACAACTTGCTCACTCGTTCTTCGATGTCTTCGTTCGGCCGAACGTACTCGCTTTGGCCGAAGTTTTCGCGCACGAGCTTGTCGAGCATCCGGCTGTTGACGTCGTAACCGACGCCGAAGGCGATGATTCTCGCCCGTACGCGGTTGTGCTTCTTCGCGCTTTCCACAATCTTCGCTTCGTTCGTTTCGCCGGCCGTGGGGAGGCCGTCGGTCATGAAGAGCACGTAGTTCGGGCGCTCGGAATCCTTCAATTGCTCCAGCGCCGTCGTCAACGCGCCTTCGATATTCGTGCTCCCCCCGGCGTAGATCGACTCGATGAAGCCGAGTGCTTCGTCGCGCGTCTTATCGCTATAGCGTTGCAGCTCCGGCTTGAAGCTTTCGACCCGATCGTCGTAGGCGACGATGTTGAACAGGTCTCCCTCGTGCAGCCGCTGCAGCACAAATTTCAACGCGTTGCGGGCCTGTTCGATCTTCTCGCCGCTCATGCTGCCGGAGCGATCGACCACGAACACCACGTTCTTCGCCGGCGCGGGGCGATCGTCTTCAATCTGCGGATTCGCCAAGAGGAGGAAGTAACCTTCCTCTTTTCCCTTGGGCTTGTAGCTCAGCACTCGGGCCGAAAGCTTGCCGCGACCGACGTCGAACATCAGCCGGAAATCGCCGGAGGGGATTTCATTCTTGCCGAAGTACGTCACCGTCGCCGTCTTGCCGCGCCGCTTCACGTCGACGTCGTGTGTCGCGCTGTAAACGTTCTTGATCGTATCCTTGCTTTCGATCGCTACACGGACGGAGACTTTTTCCACCGGTCGGGTCGTGTATTTAGCCGTCGAGAGCGGAAAGAGGAAGTCGGTCACGCCGTCGGTCTGGCGGCAGAGTTGCGTGTAGCGGATTTGCACTTCTCGTGTTTGGCCCGGCGGGACGGGAAACACGCTCGTTTGAAACATGCCGCCGCCGAGCCATTCCAATAGTGCCGGGTCCTGGTTCTTGCGCACGATCTCTTCGTAGCGACGCCGGGCCTCTTCCTTCGTCAGCAACTTGCCGGGCAGTTCCTTGCCGTCGACCAGCAGCGTCACACGATCGATGGCGGCGTCGTACGGCAACGGAAACACGAACGCCACTTCCATCGTCCGGCTGCCGGTGTTCTCAAATGTCTGCGTCACTTGCACGCTCGCGGCCTGATCTTTGAGCGTCGCCGATACTTCCAGCGCTTTGATCCGGTAGGAATCCGCGGTGGTCGGCGGCAGCGGATGACGCGGGCGGATGACGTCGGGTCGGGGGAGCCGCACCTGTTCATGCGGCGAAACGTTGACGAGCAACCCTTGGGCCGAAGCCAATGCGGGAGCGAACAACAGTGCCGGCACGACCAAGCAGAACCACGACAAACGGAGGGCCGATAGAAAAGGGGCACGTGCGTTCATGACCGTTTACTCCCGCTGCGAATAAGGGCGACGCCGGCAGAGACGCCGGGCGCAAGGTTGCTCACCCTTCGACGCCGGCAGCCCGGCAAAAAGTTCCCGGAATGTTCGAACGGCCGAAATCCGCGGTTTTCGGCCCGTGCCGGCAGGGGCCAATCTGATATTGCCGGGGCCGGGGGGCATCGTCACACTACCGCCCCCCGAAAGTAGTCCGCCGCTCCGCGGCGGAAATACGCGCTCCCCATCGAATCCGATCGCCATCGTTGGTCACCGCAACTACGCTCATTTCCGCGACGGAGTCGCGGACTACTTTAGTCGCGCTCATCTCCGCAATGCGTTCACTTCTCCTATCCGTCGTCGTCGCACTCCTCTGCGTCGGCGGCTGCGCGCGCTTTCAAAAGCAGAAGCTGCCGCCGCTTGAGAACCCGCTCACGGTCCCGGCGTCGCAGTGCGATGCCATGTGGGATCAGATCGTCGACGTGGTCGACAACTATTTCGACATCCAGACGGAACAGCGCGTCCGTCAGGCCGGCGAGATTCTCACGGTCGGCCGGATCGACACCGCGCCGCGCACCGGCGCGACCTATCTCGAGCCCTGGCGGGGCGACGCGGCCGACACGTACGAGAAGGCGCACGACACGCTGCAAACCATCCGCCGCCGAGCGGTCGTGCAAGTGGTGCCGGCCGGCGACGTCTTCCAAATCGAAGTCACCGTCTTCAAAGAACTCGAAGACTTAGCACGGCCGGAGTACAGTACGGCCGGCGCGGCGACGTTTCGCAACGACGCCTCGTTCGTGCGCATTGAAGAACCGGTCGGCGTTCAAGCGACGACCAAGGGCTGGATCCCGCTCGGCCGCGACGCGGCACTCGAGCAAACGATCCTCCAAGAGATTTGGGTACGCCTCGCCCCGCCCGGCACCGCTCCGGCTAGCGGCGGCTTCGGCGCGATTCCCAACGAATGGTTCGGCGGGGAAAACACATTGCCGCCGGGCGCCCAAATAGTGCCGCAACAGCCGGGCCCAGCGCTCGAAACGTTGCCCCCGGCGATCGAAAGTCGGCAGTAACGCCGAACTGCACGTTTCTACGATGGTTTCGAACGCTTAGCCGCCGCGGCCACGCGGCGCCCATGCACCGGTCGTGGCCGACCGGGCTAAGCAAGTCTACTCGGCGATCAACGGCATCGGAGCAATCATCGGCATCGCGACGATCGGCGCGGGAGCTGCGATCGGCGCCGCTACGGGAGCCGCGTGATATGCCGGGAGCTTGACCGTGAAGGCCGTTCCCTTGCCGACGGCGCTCTCCACGCGAATCTTGCCGTGGTGGGCTTCGACGATGTCGCGGCAGGCGGCCAGCCCGAGGCCGGTGCCTCCCTTGCCCGAGGCGTCGGGCCCGCTCTTCGTCGTGTAGAACGGTTCGAAGATGTGTCGCAATGTTTCCGGCGGAATGCCGGTGCCGTTGTCGCGCACGTAGAGATCGACGGTGTCGGTCTGCGCGTCGTGACTCAGTTGCACGAGGATCACGCCCCCTTGCGGCATCGCCTGCCGGGCATTGATCAACAGGTTCAACAGCACTTGCTGAATGTGGTTCGTGTTCGCCAAGGCCGGCGGTGCTTCGAGAATGCGGCGTTCCACTTTCACACGATACTTCACCATCTCGCGCTCGAGCAGCAGTAGAGTATCGTCGATCAGCTTCACCATGTCGGTCGGCTCGAAGCCGGGCGGGCGATTGCGCGCGAAGCCGAGGATGCCGTTGGTGATGCGGGCCGCACGGTTGGCGGCGATGAGAATTTTGTCGAACGAGCGGGCCGCGGTTTCCGCGTCGGGATGACGCTGGCCGAGCTTCGCGTAGTTGATGATGGTCATCAGCACGTTGTTGAATTCGTGCGTGGTCGTGCTGATGAGTTCGCCAAGCGCCGTCAGCTTTTGGGCCTGCGCGAGCTGGTCTTTGAGCAGCGCGATCTGTTCGATGAGCCGAGCCTGATCCGATCCGCCTACCGACATCGTGGCTTACCCCTTCCCTGGACAGCACCGCTCGGAACTTCTTGCCGCAATTACCTAAAGCCGAGGAATCTACGCCGTCTGCCGGGACTTCCTTGCCCCCGCAACCGTCGCGTACTTAAACCTCTGGCCGGCAATGTTTTAGCGCTCTGAAAAGCCTATCGTCATGTCGGCCTTCGCGACTGAAACCGAGATCGGTATCATTCCGCCCGCGATTGAGATTGTAGGGAACGCCCTCCGTGGCGTTCCGTCCGGCAGTTCGCGGAACGCCACGGAGGGCGTTCCCTACAGACAAGGTAGCGGCCATGCACACGATCGAACTTTTGGAAGCGGCGATCGCAGCGGCGAAAAAGCTCGGCTACCGCGTGCGCACGGAAGTGCTGGACGAGGGAGCCGCAGGGGGCGTGTGCGAATTCGCCGGCCGGCGTTGGCTTTTTCTCGACGCACGGCAGAAGCCGATCGAACATTTGCACGCCGTGCTGGAACTGCTTCGCAGCAAACCGCTGCCGGCGAAACTCCTGCTAGCACCGGAGCTCGAGCGACTGGTGTACGCGCGCCGCGCTGCTTAGCCGGGCCGGCCACGGCCCGTCGCGACGTGGCGAAGCGTGGCGTGGCGTGGCCGCCACGGCTAAGCATTATCAAGCGACTCAGCGATACAGCCCCGCCGTCTCGATGAACTTCTCCACCGCGCGCGGCACCTGATAGCGAATGCTTTTGCCGGCCGCGATGCGGGCCCGTAGGTCGCGGCTGCTGATGCCGATCTGCGGCATCTCGACGCGCAGTTCGCGCAGCCGGGCCAAACGCGTCGGTTCGACGAACGCCGCGAGCGGTTCGTAGTCGAGCTCGCCGGAGCCGGGCCGGCAGACGGCCGTCGGCAGGGCCAGCTCGCACACACGCTTCGGGGTGCGCCAATTCGGCAAGTCGGCCAAGGTATCGGCGCCGATCAGCAAATACAGTTCGGCCTCGGGCCGTTCGGCATGCACGGCTTCGAGCGTGTCGACGGTGTAGCTGACGCCGCCCCGTTTCAACTCAAGATCGCTCACGCGAAACGCCTCATTGCCGCCGGCCGCGAGCTTCAGCATTTCGAGGCGCTGCGCGGCGTCGACCAGCACAAGATCTTGCTTATGCGGCGGCACCGAGGCAGGCAGGAACCACACTTCGTCAAGTCCGCGCTGCTCGCGGCAAGTTTCGGCCAGCAGGAGATGGCCGTAATGCACGGGGTTGAAAGTGCCGCCGAAGATACCGATGCGCATGAAGCCTACTTCCCGACTCGACAATTCGTACAATGAAGTTTCGCAATTCTACCGACGATGACTTCCGGCAAGCAATGACCGAGCAAACGCAGCAAAACCTCTTCGGCGACGACGCTCCTTGGGAAGAGGACGACGCCGAACTGCGCATGGTCGCCGCCGTGGTCTTTGCGAGCGGGCCGCAGCAAGAGTTCGACTACCTCGTGCCGGACGAATTGCTCGACGTGCTGCAAGTCGGCTGCCGGGTCCGCGTGCCGCTGGGGCGCGGAAATCGGCCGGTCGACGGCTACTGCGTCCGGCTGGAAACGAAGACGCTCGGCCCGCGCAAACTGAAAGAGATTACCGAATGCCTCGACGAGGTGCCGCTCGTTCGGTTGCCGCTCTTGAAGCTCACGCAATGGATGAGCGAGTACTACCTCTGCGAATGGGGGCAGGTGCTCGAAAGCGTGGTGCCGGCCGGCGTGCGGATGGGAGCCGGCACGAAGCTCACGACGCTATTGACCCTGGCCGACGAATACCGCGGCAAGCTCGCCGACCTGCCGTTGCCGAAGAAGCAGCGGCGCGTGTTGGAGATGTTGCAATCGGCCCTGCATGCGATGACGCCGCAGCAACTGGCGCAGGCCGCGCAGTGCACGATGGCGCCGATCACGACGTTGCGGCGCAAGGGGATGATCCGCTCGCAAGCCGTGCGGTTGCAGACGACCGACATCGTGCACCCGGTGCATGCGCGCGAAGAAAACCATGAGCTGAATCCCGACCAGCAACACGCACTCGACGTGTTGCTCTCCGCCTTGCGCGGCAAGCGGCATGAGACGATGCTGCTCCACGGCATCACCGGCAGCGGCAAGACGGAAGTGTACATCCGCGCGATTCAAGAAGTGGTGTCGTACGGCCGGCAGGCGATCGTGCTGGTGCCCGAGATTAGCCTGACGCCGCAGGTGCAAGAACGCTTTCGGGCGCGCTTCGGGCGCGTGGCGGTGTTGCATAGCCACCTGACCGATGCGGAACGGCACGCCTATTGGCAACAGATCTCGCGCGGCGAGGTGCCGGTCGTGGTCGGCGCGCGGAGCGCCGTGTTTGCGCCGACGCCGCACCTCGGCCTCATCGTGCTCGACGAAGAGCATGAGTCGACTTTCAAGCAGGAAACCGCGCCGCGTTACCATGCGCGCGACGTGGCGCTGTTTCGCGCGCGGTCGGAGAACGTGCCGCTCGTGTTGGGCTCGGCCACGCCGTCGCTAGAGAGTTTTCAAAGGGCCCGGGCCGGCGAGTTTCGGCTCATCGAAATGCCGCGGCGCGTGTACGATCGGCCGTTGCCGGACGTGCTCACCGTCGACCTGCGGCACGAATCCAAAGAGCGCGGCTCGCGCGGGGCGATCAGCAGGCCGCTGGCGCAGGCTATGGAGAAGGCACTGGCTGATGAAGGGCAGGTTATCCTGCTGCTCAACCGGCGCGGCTATTCCACGCATATCCAATGCCCGGCCTGCGGCGAGGCGCTGAAGTGCCCGAACTGCGACATCTCGCTGACGCATCATCGCTACGAAGGGAACGCCCTGTGCCACTATTGCGACTATGAAATCGCCGCCCCGCGGGCCTGCCCGAGTTGCCACAGCCCCGAGATTCGCTTCGGCGGCTATGGCACCGAAAAGCTGGAAGCGGAGGTCAACGCGCGGTTTCGCGGCTACCGCTGCTTGCGCATGGATACCGACAGCATGCAGAAGCCGGGGAGCCACGAGCGGGCCCTCGCGCAATTTCGCGACGGCGAGGCGCAGATCCTCGTCGGCACGCAGATGATCGCCAAAGGGCTCGACTTCCCGAACGTGACGCTGGTCGGCGTGGTGAACGCCGACACGGCGCTGCACCTGCCCGACTTCCGCGCGGCGGAGCGGACGTTTCACTTGCTCGTGCAGGTGGCCGGCCGCACGGGGCGCGGCGAGCGCGGCGGGCGCGTGCTGGTGCAAACGCTCTCGCCCGATCACCCGGCCGTGATGGCGGCCTCGCGGCACGACTACCAACTCTTTGCGGCCGAGGAATTGAAGAACCGTGAAGAATGGGGCTACCCGCCGTTTTCGAGCATGGTCCGGCTCGTGGTGCGTGGGCCGCGTGAGCCGGTGACCAAGGAATTCGCCATGCACCTCGGCAAGCTGCTCACGTCGGCGACTGCGGCGGCAGGCGTACCGACGAAACTGCTCGGGCCCGCCCCGGCGCCGATCGCAAGGCTCCGCGGTCTCCACCGCTTTCACCTGCAACTCCAATCGACCGACACCGCGGGCCTGCACGCCGCGGTGCGCAAGACGATCGCCGACCTGAAGCCGCCGGAAGACGTGCAATGGATCGTGGACGTAGACCCGCTGGACATGTTGTAGGAAATGCCGAATGCGGAATGCCGAATGCCGAACAGGAGCGATTCCGGTCGTTCCCCCGTTCAGCATTCCGCATTCCGCATTCAGCATTTAGAATGAAGGCATGAGTTACCGCTCCTTCAAACGTGTGCTTGGCGAGACCAGCCTGGAGCGGAAGTGTCGGTTTTTGTTCGGGGCCTGTTTGCTCGTGCTCATTGCCGCGAGCTTTTTCTTCTACGGCTGGCTGACCGAGGGCCTCGTCTATCAGCAGAACCCGACGCGCGGGCGGTTGCTCGTTGACACTGCGCTCATTCAAGAACATTGGGAGAATTGGAACCCCGGCACTACTGATGCCCCACCGGCCGGCGGCGGCAACTTCGGTGCCCCGGCCGGCGGCAAGGATGAGTTTCAAGAGCTCATTCAAGAGCTCAGCAAAACTTGGCAGATGAACAAGTTCGACAAGAGCTTCATCCGCCCGGACAAAGTCGAAAAAGGGGAGCAGCAGATCGACGACTGGGAACGCGATTTCCTCCGTCGCGCCGAACTGGAAGCCGCGCAGCCGACGACGGCGGCGGGGGCGAAGACGTCGCCCGACGAAGACAAGAAGGTGTTCTTCGATCAGCGTTTCGCCGACGGCGGTCAGCAGTACGAGTATTACCAAGCGATCTACGCCGCCACGAGTTGCATCGGCTGCCATCGCGTGCGCGACGTTTCGCGCGAACTGTTCGACGGCGACCTGATGGCCGTCGCCAAAGTGCGCATCTCCAACGGCCCGACGCAGGCCAATCTGAATCTCAATCGGGCGTTCCTCCTCTCTTCGGCCATCGTCACGGTGTTTCTCGCGATGGTCGCCAGCTGGGTGATCGTGCGGTATGTGATCGTCAAACCGCTCAAGCACTTGCAGGACGTGAGCGACGAAATCAGTAAGGGGGACATCGCACAACGGGCCGACATTCACACCGGCGACGAGTTCGAAGCCTTGGCCACCGCGTTTAACCGGATGCTTCGGCATCTCACCGATACGCAGCAGGAAATCCGCAAGACCAACTCGCAACTCGACGCCAAGGTCGACGAACTCGCGCAGCTCAATATGCGGCTTTTCGAGCTCAACCGCTTGAAGAGCGACTTCCTCGCCACGATGAGCCACGAGCTGCGCACGCCGCTCAACTCGATTATCGGCTTCAGCGAAGTGCTCGGCTCCATCGCTTCGCTCGACGACAAGCAGAAGCGGTACGTCGTCAACATTCAAAAGTCGGGCAAAGTGCTGCTCGATATGATCAACGACATTCTCGATCTGGCGAAGATCGAGAGCGGCAAGATGGAGCTTCGGCTCTCGGAGTTTCCGATCGAACACGTCGTGCACGCGCAATGCGACTCGGTCCGCCCGCTCTCGGAAAAGAAAAACATCGACCTCACGGTGCATGTCGAACCGGCCGACGAGCCGCTCTATCAAGACCAGAACAAGCTGCAGCAGGTGCTCAACAATCTGCTTTCCAACGCCATCAAGTTTACGCCCGAAGGGGGACGCATCGACGTGCGCACGCGGCGTACGGCCGAGGACCAATTAGAAATGGTCGTGGCCGATACGGGCGTGGGCATTGCGGAAGAAGACCAAACGGCGATCTTTGAGAAGTTCCGCCAGGGGACGACCATCTCGACGACCGGCGATGCGATGACGCGCGAATACTCAGGCACCGGGCTGGGCCTTTCGATCGTTAAAGAACTGTGCAAACTGCTCGGCGGCGAGATCATGTTGAAGAGCGAGTTGGGCAAAGGGAGCGAGTTCACGGCCGTGATTCCGTGGCATTTCCGCCGGCCGCGGCCGAATGTGAACCTGAGCGATTCGCTGGACGGCCTGGCCCTGGGCAACATGGCTCGCGAAGAGCAAAACGGCCGGCCCGCACATTCCATCGCCCCGGCCCCTAGCCTCGGCATCGGCGATCCGTAAAGTTATCGCCATGGCAAACAACAACGAACAGCCCGAAGTCGTGCTCTATACCGATGGCGGGTGCAGCGGGAACCCGGGGCCCGGCGGTTGGGCTTATATCTTGGTGCACCCTGCCACGGGCAAGACCGTCGAGCAGTCGGGGGGCGAACCAGAGACCACCAACAACCGCATGGAGTTGCAGGCGGTCGTCGAGGGGCTGCAGGTGCTCAAGCGGCCGACGTTCGTCGAGCTCATGACCGACAGCGTTTACGTCGGCAAGGGACTCAGCGAATGGATGCCGAAGTGGAAGGCCAACGGCTGGCGGCGGCGCGAGAACAACAGTTGGAAAGAAGTAAAGAACGTCGACCTCTGGCAACAGCTCGACAAGCTCGCGGCCCAGCATCGGCTGAAGTACACGCGCGTCGCCGGGCATAGCGGCCATCCGGAGAACGACCGTTGCGACGAGTTGGCCGTCGCCGCGTATCAGCAGTTTCTCGGCGGCAAACGATCGAGTCGCGCGACCGGCGGCGGGGAGTAGCCGGAGCTTCGCCGGCGATTTCCCCGCCGTGGCCGGCGGGGCTAAGCACGATCGTTGCGGCGTGCAACTACTCTTCCTTGCGATACCATTCGCCGCGGAGCCAGGAGACGAGTAGCTCCAACTCTTTCGGTGAGAGCTGGTTGTTCTTCGGATTGCCGCGATCTTTCGCGAACGACGGCATGCGGTCGTTCTGGTCGGCGTAGAACTTCTCGTGCGTCGGATCGGCGATCAGCTCGCGCAGCCATTCACGCGAACCGTAACCGGTGAGATCGGGCGCCATGCCGTGGTCGCCGACGTCGCCGAACTTGTGGCAGCCCGCGCATTTGGCTTCGTCCTTAAGAACTTCGTTCCCTTTCGCGATGAGCGCCGTGAGCTTGGCCTTCGGCAGCTGCGGCGTTTCGAACAGCATCCGTCCTTCAATGCCGGCCTGCGCGGCGAGCGCGGCGGAAACGGCCCGCACTTCTTCTTCGATGGCAATACGCTCGACGGCCCCCTTCCCCTTGGTGGAGTAGTTATCTTTAACCCACATCGTCATGCTCTCGTCGCTCGGCGCTTCTTGCTTGGCCTTCTTCGCGGCTTCGGCGCGGGCGGCGATCCCCTTCGTGCCGTGGCCCGAGTTGCCGAAGTAGTCGGGCGTGTCGATCCGGTCGGGGTTTAGGAGGCCGGCAATCCAATATGGAGAACCGAAGTCGTAGAGGTTCGGCGCCGACGGCGACTCCGCGACGATCCCCTGCCCCGACGAATCGGTCCAGCTGTGGCACGAAGCGCACTTGGTTTGGAACAAGCGACGACCTTGCGTCTTCGGGTCGTTACGCAGGACGGAAACGGCGCCGAGGGCAGGAATGCCGTCGGGTCCGCTAACGAGTTCGACCGAACGAGCGGCTTCCGACTCGGCGTCGCGCACGGCGGCCAAGTAGGCTTCGGAAGCCTTCACCTTGGCATCGGTTTTCTCGAAGCCGGGGAGGAACTTCAGGTCCTGCTTCACCGCGGCCATGTTGTCGTCGTGCCAAGCCTGGGCCGTGAGGTAGCCCGCGCCGGCCAACAGGACGACGAGGAACAACACGTTGAAGCGGTGCCCGAGCTTCCAGCGGCCTAGAATGGGCATCAGGAAAAGCACCCCCATCACCGCGCCCGGAATGTAGAGCGCGCCGATCCGTTCGGCATCTTCGCCGTGGAAGAACTTCAGGAACTGGAAGAGGAACAAGAAGTACCACTCGGGCCGGGCCGCGGAAAACGCGTTCGACGGGTCGGCCGGGGCCGTGAGATGGGCGCCGAGGTGCGCGCCGGGGTCCGCCTTCGCCTGGGCCAAGCGCTCGTCGAAGGTGCTGCCGTCGCCGTGACCGAAGATTACCGGCATGCCGATGCAGAACAGCACGACCAACAACACGGCCAAGCAGGCCACGGCGTCTTTCAACACCTGGTCGGGCCAGAAGTAGCAATCGCGCTTCGGGTCGAGCTTCTTCGGATGGATGCCGTGCTTGCGGAAGATCGCCACGTGCAGCACCAAGAAGCCGATCAAGAGCGCGGGCAACACGCCGGCGTGCAAAGCAAAGAATCGCGTGAGCGTATGGTGACCATATTCACCGCCGCCGACCACGAGCTTCTGCAACGGTTCGCCGACGAACGGCACCAAGCTCATCAGGCTCGTCGCCACGCCGGTCGACCAATAGCCGCGCTGATCCCACGGAAGCAAGTAGCCCGTGAGCGCGAGGCCGAGGACGATCTGCATCAAGACGAGGCCGAGCCAGAAGTTGAATTCGCGCGGCGCTTTGTAGGCGCCGTCGATCACCACTTGAAACAAGTGCAGCGCCAAGAGCACGACCATGGTCTGGGCCATGTAATGGTGCAGCCCGCGCAGCAGCCAGCCGAATTGCATCTGGTGCTGGATGTAATAGGTGCTTTCCCAAGCCGTTTGACTGCTGGGGCTGTAGGCCATCCAGAGAAACAGACCGGTGATCATTTGCACGGCGAAGGCAAACACGAGCGTGCTGCCCCAGACGTAGCGCCAACGCGCGCCGCCGGGAACGCGCTCGTAAAGCGCTTCGTGCAGTAGTCCGCCGATGCCGGTGCGATCTTCGACCCAGCGAATGAGTGATGTCATGTCTTGGGCTTCTTCTCTTCCAAGCCGGGTTGAAAATTCTCAAAGACGACGCTGACGTCCAAGCGGCCGTCGACCTTCGTGACCGTGCACTTCATTTCGTCCATATTGCGCGGCGAGACGCAGGGCATGATGCGGCTGCCGTCCCCCGTGAAGGCGCTCGTATGGCAGGGGCACTTGAAGCTATAGCCGTCGGACCCTTGCTGTACGTCGACGAAGCAGCCGAGGTGCGGACAGGTGGCGTTGAGCGCTTTGATTTCCTTCGTTCCCTTCGGCACCACGAGGTACACGGCCCCGACCGGCTCGTTGGGATAAAGATTCCAAGCGTCTTGGCGATTGGCCATGATCTTGTAGAGCCCGACCAAGGCATCGTGCTTCGAGGCATCGGGGAGCGCATCGAGCGTGGTGACCGGCACCGGCTCCGCCTTCCCTCTGATGCGGCGGAGCGGATCGAGATATACGGCCAAGCCGGCGGCGAGCGGGACCAGGCCGACCAAGCCGCCAAGCAGAACCGCCAGTGCCTGCATAAAGAAGCCGCGGCGCGGCGGCTCTTGGAAACCGGGGGCGACGGCGTGATGCGCCGTGGGCGGCACGCGTCCGGGAGGCAAAGGGCCGGGCTGGTTCTTGCGCACGGCGGGCGTAACGGGCGCCAAAGGGATATCGTCCACGACGCGTTCCTTGGGAAGGTGACGATGCGAGCGGATGCTTTTTGAGGCGGGGATGACGATTCGACGATCCCGGCTTTGCAAATTCCGTGCAAGGCCGCGCGAGACCGACGTTCGACACGCCTGCGATTATCGCATCGCCGCTTTTACGGCGTCAAGCACCCGTCGCTGCGCTTCGGCAAACGGACCGTCGACCGTGGCCCCGGCCGCCGCCTTGTGGCCGCCGCCGCCGAACTGTTCGGCCAGCTTACTGCAATCGACGGCGCAGCGACTCCGGAAGCTCACCTTGAATTGCCCGGACGCCTGCTCGACTAAAATCACGGCCGCTTCGGTACCGCCGATTTGCAGCGTCATATTGATCACGTCTTCCGTATCGCTCGGCAGCGCGCCGGTCGCCGCGAAGTCTTCCTTGAGAATGCGCGTATGGGCCAACCGGCCCCCGAGTTCCAGCTGCGTCGCCGCCAGCGTGCGACCGATCAAGAGGAGCCGGCCGACCGTCATTTGCTCATACAGAGCATTGTAGATCTGTGCGGGCTTGGCACCTGCTTCGATAAGCGAGGCCGCACAACGCATCGTCGCCGCGCTGGTCGACCCGAAGCGAAACCAGCCGGTGTCGGTCGCCACGGCGGCGAAGAGCGGCATGGCGATTTCCGGCGTCAGCGTCACGCCGAGTTGCGTTGCGGCGTCGAACACGAGCCGGCCGGTCGCTTCGGCCGTGGTGTCTTTGAAGTTCTCCGCGCCGAGATCGTCTTGGCTCACGTGATGATCGAGCACGATCTTCTTGGCCTTGCTCGCGCGGATCACCTCGGTCATCGGACCGAGCTGCGCCCAAGCGCTGGTGTCGAGGATGAGAATTACCTCGACATCGGCGAGGTCCTCGGCCGTAACGCCGGCGCCGATCGATTGAATCTTCAGCTTGGGGTCGATAAACGCCAAGTTGGGCGGGGTCGCTTGGCCGTTGACGATGCGCACGTTCTTGCCGAGCGCCTCGAGCACGCCGCACATGCCGAGTTCGCTCCCGAGCGCATCGCAATCGGGCCGCACGTGGCTGATGAGCAGGAAGCGCGAGTGCGCGCGAACGATTTCGACGAAGCGGGGCCAGTTGATTTGCATTTTGAATGAGGCGTTGGGCGTTAGGCGCTAGAAAGTAGAAAGAGAGTGTTGCGTTTTATTTGGCCCCGGTGCTTGTCACCGGGAGTTTGATTATGGTCCGTTGTCGGTTGTCCGTTGCTTCCGTCCGCAGTCAGCAGTCCGCATTTATCCTTCCATCCCCTTCACCGCTTCGCGCGCCGCTGCAACGTCGCGAGCCAGCTGCGTTTTCAGCTCTTCCAAGCCGGCGAACTTCTGCACCGGCCGAAGTTGCGTCGCGAAGTCGAGTTCCAACAGTTCGCCATAAAGGTTGCCGGCGAAGTCGATGAGGTGCGCCTCGATCTTCAGAGCCTGCTCGCCGAACGTCGGGTTCGGCCCGATGTTCACCGCCGCCGGCCAAGGCTTTCCCTTCACCCAGGCACGCCCCGCATACACGCCGGGGCCCGGCAACAGTGTATCGACTCCGTCGACGTTGGCGGTCGGGAATCCGAGCTTCGCGCCGCGCGCCGCGCCATGTCGCACAAGCCCTCGGATACGATAAGGCCGTGTGAGCAGCCGGCCCGCCTCGGCGATGTCGCCGGCGGCGATCGCTTGGCGAATTCGCGAACTCGACACCACATCGCCGGCGAAACGAATCGGCTCAACGGCGTCGAGCGAGATTCCGGTCTCCGCTGCGAACCCGCGGAGCACGTCGATCGTGCCGACTCGATCGTGACCGAAACAAAAGTTCGTTCCTTCGACGAGGGCCTTGGCGCCTAATGCGCCGACCAAAATGCGATCGAAGAACTCCCGCGCCGTGAGGTTCAGCAAGGCCTCGTCGGTCGGGTAGGCGACGAGCACGTCGACCCCGAGTTCTTCGAGCAGTGCGGCCTTGCGATCGGTCCAGGTCAGCGGCGTCGGAGCCGATTGCGGCCGGAGAATCCACGCCGGATGGGGGTCGAACGTAAACACCACCGCCGGGCCGCCGACACGCCGTGCTTGATCGCGCAACTGCCGCACGATCTCGGCGTGGCCGTGGTGCACGCCGTCGAAGTTGCCGACCGTGACGGCGCCGCCGCGCACGTCGGCCGACAAACCTTCGAGGCTTCGCAGCAGTTTCACAAACCGATCCCTCCGACGCGCTTCTTGCAGGCCCTGCCGACTCGGCGGAGGGGCCAAGACACCGGTCGCCCCCGCTTCGCGGGTAATCTCCAAGTATCGTTTGACTTAGGCATAGGGTCAACCGCTACAACCGCTTGACTCAAGCCGTAGAAACTCCCGCGGCAACAGAAACTAAACGCACTTTCGAACCCGTAGTATGGTAAATTTGTACGACGCGCGACGGACCCCCGATGCGCACGCCCGACGCCGTTCTCCGCGCCCCATCTGTGCGAGGTCGCCCATGACGCCCGCCGCCGAACCGCAACAATACATCCTCTCGCCCGAGCTTTCGCACCGGCTCGCCGCCATCGACATCGGCTCCAATAGCCTGCGTCTGATCGTGGCCGAAGCCTTGCGCGACGGGCACTATCGCGTGCTCGACGAAGAGAAGGAAACGACGCGCCTCGCCGGCAAGCTCAGCAGCACCGGCAAGCTCGATCCGGAAGCGGTCGAACGCGCGCTCGCGGCGCTGCGTCGCATGAAGCAAATCGCCGACGGCTACCAAGTGAACGAGCTCAAGTGCATCGCCACCTGCGCCGTGCGCGAAGCGGAAGACGGCGAAGAATTCCGCCGCCGCGTCAAGCAAGAGATCGGGCTCGACGTCGAAATCATCAGCGGCGACCAAGAGGCGCACTTGGCCTTCTGCAGCGTCGCCCGCGCGTTTCAACTCGAAGGGAAAGAAACGGCCGTGGCCGATATCGGCGGCGGCAGCACCGAGATCATTCTCGCCTCGGGCAACATCGTGGAAGCGGTCTGCACGACGCCGCTGGGGGCCGTGCGCCTCACGGAAATGTTCGCCGACCCTCAAGGCCAGTTCGACGGCAACTACGAAAAGATGGTCGCTTGGATCGATCGCGAATTGAAACGCCGCACGAAGCAAGCCATTCTGCAACCGCACATCCTCATCGGCTCCGGCGGCACGTTCACGGCCCTGGCCGATATGATCGCCGCCGGACGCGGTCAGGCGGGCTCGCCGCGACGCGGCTTCGAGCTCACGCGGGCCGAAGTGAGCCACATGGCAGATCGGCTACGAAAAATGTCTGCCAAGGCCCGACGCAACGTGCCGGGCCTCAGCCCCGATCGGGCCGACATCATCACCGCCGGCGTGGCGATTGTCGATCGCGTGATGCAACACTTCCGCGTCAACCGCGTGCAAATCCACGATCGCGGCGTGCGCGACGGCTTGCTCCTCACGATGATCGATCGCTCGCTCGGCGCGCCGGGCGACAACCCGCACGATCAGGAAGCGGCCGTCGAACGCTTCGCCGTGAGCTGCGGCACCGACGTCAAGCACGGCCGCCAAGTCGCGAAGCTCGCAGGCATGATGCTCTCTCAACTCATCGGCACGCACGACCTGACGACCGAAGACCACCCGCTGCTCGACGCCGCCGCACGGCTGCAAGACGTCGGCTACCTGATCAACTACGATCAGCACCACAAACACAGCTACCACCTGATTCTCAATAGCCGGCTCGCCGGCTTCAAACCTCGCGACTTGGAAATCATCGCCAATGTGGCCCGCTACCATCGCGGCTCATTGCCGAAGAAATCGCACTCCGGCTACAAGCGGCTCGCAAAAGCCGACCGCAAGCGCGTGAAGAAGCTCGCGGGCATCCTCCGCATCGCAGGCGGGCTCGACCGCAGCAACAGTCAGAACGTGCAAGGGGTGCAAGTCACCGAACACGACGGCCGCATCATCCTCCGCGTCGTGGCGCAGACGAATCCCGAGGTCGATATCTGGGCCGCGGCGAAGCGCACGGAGCTGTTTGAAGACGCCTTCGAAAGGAAGGTCACCATCGAATGGGTCGACCCTTCGAAGCCGCCGGCTCCTGTCCACAAAGCGGCGCAGGAACCGGACGGGGCCGAACAGAGCAACGCCGCGCAGCAGAACGACACCACGGACGCGACGACGGCGGAAAGTTCCGATCCGCCGGTGTCCCACGACGAGCCATCCGCAATCGCTCCGGAACACCACCCGGACGGCCGCGACAATTCGTCGCAGACAAGTTCTGACGATCTTGCCGGCGACGACCTTGCGCTGCCCACCGCAAGCTCCGTCGCGAAGCCTGCCAACGGGGCGAAGCGTAGGCCGGACGCGAAGTTGCGCAAGCCCAGCAAGGCCAAGTGACGGCCCGTCGAAATCGCCGGCGATCCTAGAGCGGGCAATATCGGTAAAACGCAGCGGCTTTCCGACTTTTCAGCCGCCCGATATTTGCCGAGCGCGGCCGGGCCGACATAATTAGTCATAATCTGCCCTCGGCGGATAAGTAACCTCCGACGGCGCTCCCGCTACGCCTCAGCCGTCCCGCCTCGCATCGTTCCGCCCCGCCCTTCCCGCCCACCGCTACGCGTATGAAAACTCTCGTCGTCTCCGCTTGCTTGCTGGCCTTGGTCGGCGGTGCGGCTTGGAAGTTTGTCGTGCAACCCGCCGAAGCCGTCGGCCCGGCGTTCCGCACCGCGCCCGCCGTGCGTGAAGATTTCATCGTCGTCGTCAACTCCACCGGCACCGTCGAGCCGGAAGAAGTGGTCGACGTCGGCGCGCAAGTCGCCGGACGCATCGTTTCGTTCGGCAAAGATTCGGAAGGGAAGGAAATCGACTACGGTTCCCACGTCGCGCCCGAAACCGTCCTCGCGCTCATCGACGACTCGCTCTATCGCGAAGAGGCCAACCAATCGAAGGCCGACGTCGCCAAGGCCCGCGCCACCGCCGAACAAGCGCGCACCGGCGTGATCGAAGCCGAGGCCGACGTCTCTCGCGCCCAAGCCGACCTCAAGCAAATGCAGGCCGTGCTGCGCAAGGCCGAACGAGATTGGGCCCGCGCTCAGCAACTCATCAAGACGAACGTCGTCTCCCAACAAGATTACGACACCTACCAAGCGGCCTACGAAACGGCCGCAGCCGCGCTCGGCGTCGGCGATGCGGCGCTCGTGCAAGCCGAGTCGGCCCTGGCCACGCGCAAGGCCGCCGTCGCGGGGGCGCAGGCCGATATCGATCGGGCCCAGGCGTCGCTCAACCGGGCCGAAAAGAATCTCGGTTACACCACGATCAAGTCGCCGATCTCCGGCGTGATCGTCGATCGTCGCGTCAACATCGGGCAGACCGTCGTCGCCAGCCTCAACGCGCCGAGCTTGTTTCTCATCGCGCAAGACCTCAGCAAGATGCAAGTGTGGGCCTCGGTGAACGAAGCCGACATCGGACGCATTCAAACCGGCCAAGCGGTGCGGTTCACCGTCGACGCGCATCCCGGCGAAACGTTCGCCGGCAAGGTCAGCCAAATTCGTCTCAACGCGTCGATGACGCAGAACGTCGTGACCTACACCGTCGTGGTCACCGCCGACAACTCCTCCGGCAAACTGCTGCCGTACCTCACGGCGAATCTGCAATTCGAAGTGATGAAGCGCAGCGGCGCTTTGCTCATTCCGAACTCCGCCCTCCGCTGGAAGCCGCGCCCCGAGCAAATCTCCGGAGGCGTGAATCCGGCAGAAGGCGCGGCGGCCCGCGGTAAGTCGTTCGTTTGGGTTCGCGACGGCGCGCTCGTCCGCCCCATCGAAGTGAAGCTCGGCGCCACCGACGGCACGCGCACGGAAATCAGCGGCGGCGACGTCGCGGAAAAGATGGAACTCGTGATCGGCGAAATACGCGCCGACTCGGGCGCCTCGGGCAGCGTCAACCCCTTCGCGCCGAAGGTCTACAGCAGCGGCAAGAAGGAAGGGTAGTCGCCCGTACCATGATTCGCCCTTCCGAAAACTCCGCTCTCATCGAACTGGCAGACGTCCGCAAGACGTACCTGCTCGGCGAGGTGCCGTTGCCGGTGCTGAAGGGCGTGAGCCTCGAGATTCACTCCGGTGAGATGGTTTCGCTCATGGGAGCCTCGGGCTCGGGCAAGACCACGCTGATGAACCTGCTCGGCTGTCTCGATCGCCCGACCTCCGGTAGTTACTCGCTCGACGGCGAAGAAGTCGCCGGCATGTCGCGCGATCGGCTGGCGCGAGTGCGCAGTCAAAAGATCGGCTTCGTGTTTCAGAACTTCAATCTCTTGGCCCGCACCAGCGCCATCGACAACGTACTGATGCCGCTGGAGTATTCGACGAGCCGGCCTAGCGACTCCGCGGCGCATGACCGCGCCGTCGAATTGCTGAAACGCGTCGGCCTCGGCGACCGGCTCGACCACGAGCCGGGCCAGATGTCGGGCGGTCAGCAGCAACGCGTGGCGATCGCCCGTTCGCTCGTCAACCAACCGAAGCTGCTCTTGGCCGACGAACCGACGGGGAACCTCGACTCGCACACCAGTAAAGAAATCCTCGAACTGTTCCAACGCCTCAACGCCGAGGAAAACATCACCATCCTCCTGGTGACGCACGATCAAAACGTCGGCGCCACGGCCCACCGCAAAATCGTCATGCGCGACGGATTGATCGAAAGCGACGGCGCGGGAAACTTGGCAACGACTCATTAAGTTGCAGCGCGCAACGGACAACTAACCACAGACCACTGACAACTTCTAGCTACCAGCAACTAGCCACCAGCTACTCTCCCCCATGTTCCCCTTCACGGAAACCGCCCGCGTCGCTTTGAAATCGCTCCGGCGCAACATCATGCGCTCGGCGCTGACGACGCTCGGCATTTTCATGGGCGTGGCGGCGGTGATCACCATCACGGAAATCGGCCAAGGCTCCGCCGCCGGCATTCGCGAGACCATCGAACGGATGGGAGCCAAGAACCTGATGATCCAGTCGGGCGCGGCCTCAAGCGGCGGCATCACGCTCGGCGGCGGCTCGTCGAACACGCTCCTCATCGGCGACGTCACGGCGCTCGAAGCCGAGTGCGGACAATTCATCGCCGACGTCGCGCCGGTCGTTCGGGCTCGCACGCAAGTCGTCTACGGCAACAAGAACTGGGTGCCGTTCTATCTCTACGGCACGTCCCCCTCATATCCCGACGTTCGCCAATGGCAACTCGCCGAAGGCTCGTTCTTCACCGAACAAGACGTCCGCAACAGCGTGCCGGTCTGCGTACTCGGCCAAACGCTCGTGCGGGAACTCTTCCCCGACGTGAATCCGGTCGGGCAGGACGTGCGTATTAACAACCAGCCGTTTCGCGTGATCGGCACGCTCGAAGGCAAGGGCTCCGACATGGTCGGCTTCGACCAAGACGATACGCTCCTAGCGCCGTGGACGACGGTGAAATACAAGGTCGCCGGCGAGTCGCTCACCGAGACCAACCAAAGCGTGGCGCTGCCGCTCGACACGGCCTCGCAGGTGAACACGCTCAACGAACGCTACCCGGGCATGCATCTGCCGCTCTATCCGGTGGCGTCGACCGCGCAACAGGCCAACCATCCGCAGGCCAACCGACTGACGAACGTCGACCGGATCGCGCTGCGCGTCCGCGACGACGCCGACATGACGACGGCGAAGAAGCAGATGTCGGAAATGCTCCGCCGCCAGCACCGGCTGCGCGAGAACGAGCCGAACGATTTCAATATCCGCGACATGACCGAGCAGAGCGCCGCGATGAGTTCGACCAGCGAAGTGATGCGCACATTGCTCTTGGCCGTGGCGTTCGTGTCGCTGCTCGTCGGCGGCGTCGGCATCATGAACATCATGCTCGTGACGGTGACGGAACGGACGCGCGAGATCGGCTTGCGCATGGCCGTCGGCGCACGGCCGGGGGACATCTTGCGACAGTTCCTCATCGAGGCGGTGATCCTCTGTCTCTTCGGCGCGGCCGCCGGCGTGCTGGCCGGCCGGGGCATTTCCTCGGCCATCAATTATTGGACCGCTTGGCGCACGGAAATCTCCGTGTGGGCCATCGTCGCGTCGGTGAGCTCGTCGGTCTTGGTCGGCGTGATCTTCGGCTTCTACCCGGCCTGGAAAGCGTCCAGGCTCGACCCGATCCAAGCCCTGCGCTACGAGTAATTGCTGTGCATCGAACCTTCTCCCCCTGGGAGAAGGTCGCCGAAGGCCGGATGAGGGTGACATTGCGCGACGCTTGGTATTGCGCACAGAACAAGCGCCGCGCGATGAGTCGTCTCCGAGCCAAGAGTTATGCCGCGCGGCCCTCACCCGTCGAGCTCAGGCTCGCCGACCTCTCCCAGTGGGAGAGGTGTTTCGGACTCCGGTCACTCACGCTCCCGGCTCGCCTTCTGAATTCATCTCCCCCATCCCCTCCGTATCCCCCTCATCTCCCTTGCTGAGAAAATGGCGGCCGGCCAAAAATCGCCTGGAAATCGGACCGGCGGTTCGGGGAGAATGGTTGCGTAATTTTCTCGCTCCGCATCGTTAGGGAGTCGTTTGCCATGTCGAGCCGTCGTCGCGCGCCGCGAAATCGACGTAAGTCCTGCGCACTCCATCGGCGGTTCGCGCACAACCGGGGGTCGGTTGTGCGCGTCGGAACGCTTGGAAACAAGGGAGCGCACTACGGGTCGGACGTAGTGCGCACGGCCCGGGTCGCGCTACGGGGACTTACGTCGATGCGCGGCGCGGCGCGGCGACCGACGCGATTTGCCGCTCGGGGCGCAGGATGACGACACCCGAGTCTCGCGCGACGGACGAATCCGCGCACTGCCGCGCACTCGGCGAATTTCGGATCGGGCGCAGCGCGCAACAAATGCGCAATACGGCGCAGGCCGATGCGTCAAATGGCACGTGGCGCGCAGTAAACGGCGAACTGCTCGATTTTCGTCCATTTTCCGCAGTCCGCAGTCAACCGTCCGCATTTGCCGTCGGCCCCTTCCTTTCCCTCCCGCCGCCGGCGAAGTTAAACTAAACAGCCCCTCCGCTACGTTCACTTCTCGCGAGTTTTGCCATGTGGATCGCCGCTCTCTGTTTGTCGTATGCCGTCGCCGCCGCGGAGCCGGAGATCAAGCCGGGCGTCGAATTGCACTATCGCGGCACCGTGGCCCGCGTGGAACGCGATCGCTCGACGCAGGCCGCCGGCAAGTCGTTTGACTTGTCGGTGCTGGTGACGGGCGATGGTCCCGACGGCACCGACTACTACTGGCTGCTCGACGAGCGCGGGCAAGGCGCCTTCGGTTGGGCCGAGCGGTTCGGCAAGTGGTCGCAAAACGCCGCCGGGCAAACGCCCGAGATCGAAGGCCCCGCCCTGCTCTACGACTACGGCAAGGGAAAGCATGTCGTTGCCCTGCCCGCTCCGAAGCTGCCGCTCGGCGAACCGAGTGATAACGGCGAGCGGAAGAAGCCGGAGATCGGCGCGAAGTGGACGGCCGACGGGCTCGAATCGGAAATCCTCCGCACGCAATCCATCGACGGCCGCACGGCCTGGGTCGTCGAAGTTCGCAATCAGTTCGGCGTGCAGCGGCGCGTCTGGGTCGATCAAGCCTCGGGCGTCGTGCTGCAGGAAGAAGATCGCGTGTTCATGGACCAAGGAACCGAGTATCGCTTGGCGTTGGAATTAGCCGACGTCGAATTCTTAGAACCGACGGCGCTGGCCGCGCGGCAAGCGAGCTTTACCGCGCTCGTGCAATTGCACGGCAAGCTGAAGCGAGCCCCGCGCACGATCGACGAGAAGCTGACGCCGGCTCAGCTCAAACTGCTCGCAGCAAATCTTCCCGCGACGCGTACGGCGGTCGAAGGTGCGGCGACGAAGCTCCTGGCGGCGGCCGAGCGCGATTTGAAGCAGCAAGCCGGCCGCACCTCCGCGATCGACAAGGTGACGGCCGAACAAATGGGACGCAAACCGTCGGCGTTTGAACTTGCCGGGCTCGACGGCGCCGCGCTCCGCGCCGACGAACTCTCGGGCGCCGTGACGGTGCTGCATTTCTGGGACTACCGCGACGAGCCGCTCAAGGAACCGTACGGGCAGGTCGGCTACTTGGAGTTCCTTTACGACAAGCACAAAGAGAAAGGATTAAAACTCTTCGGGGTCGCCGTGGACGGGCGCTTCCAACAACCGGCAGGCGCCAAAGGCGCGGCGGTCGGCGTGCGGAAGCTGAAGAACTTCATGAACCTGAGCTACCCGATTCTCTTCGACGGCGGCGAACTGGTGCGCGAGTTCGGCGACCCGCGATTGCAAGGGGTCGAGCTACCGCTGTTCGTCGTCGTCGGACCGGACGGAAAGATCGTGCACTACAAAGTGGGGCACTACCCGGTCGATCGCGAAGCGGGCCTGAAGCAACTCGACTCGGTAGTGACGGGCCTGCTGGCGACGGAGGAGAAAGCGGAAGAAAAAGAAGAAGCGAAGCGGTAGACACGGCAGAGCAATGACACGGCAAAGCAATGTATTGTGATCGCCCCCTCTATACATTGTCCTGTTTCGCAATCACGCTCTTAACGTCCATCATTTTCGCCAAGCGATTCACGGACGTGCAAATACTCATGTTAGTTCTAGCCATGGCACTTGCAGCAGGTCGTCAGGTACTAGTGGCGTGCCTTGTCATCCTCTGCATAGTACTCATGGGCATGTGCCCTTTATGGTCGTAGTAAGTCGTTTTGGAATTAGAGCCTGGTCGTTGGCAAGGCCCCCTCTGATCGGCTATGTTAGCGGGCGGCGGGGCACGGAAATGCCCGTTTTCTGACGGATTTCCTCCATTCGCACGCGCGAAAACAGATAAAGGAGTTGGTCATGGGGTTGCGTGGATTCGGTTGGTCGTTGGCGCTCGTCGCCTTATTCGTCGGCTGCAATAAGAGCGAAGGACCGGGAGTGCCGGACCCGAAGGCTCTCGGGGGTGCGCCGGATGCGGCCGTGAAAAACATGATCGCCTCGGCGACGTCCGGTGACGCGACGGTCGCCTGGACCATTCTGCCGCCGAAGCAGCAGGCCGATGTGAAGGCCGTGGTGCAAGAAGCGGCCGGCAAGATCGATCCGGACGTTTGGAACAAGACTTTCGCGACGATCGGTAAGCTCAGCCAGCTCTTGAAGACGAAGAAGGATTACTTCCTCGGCAGCTCGCTCACGCAAGGTATGAAGCCGGAAGAAAGGGAAGAGTTGGCCCGCAACTGGCAGAAGATCGTCGACATCGTCGATGCGTTGGCGAATTCCGAAATCAAGACGCACGAAGGCCTGAAGGCGACCGATCCGGGCAAGTTTCTCGAAACGACCGGCACGAAGGTGCTGACCGGCGTCGTGACGTTCATCGATCAATCGGGCCCGGAAACGGCGGCCGATTGGAAGATGATGAAGGGAGCGAAGGTCTCGTTGCTGAAGCAAGACGGCGCGACGGCTTCCGTGAAGATCGAAGCGGAAGGAAGCGCGCCGAAGGAAATGCCGCTGAAGCTCATCGACGGCAAATGGGTGCCGACGGAACTGCTCGACAGCTGGGACGGGGGCATCGCCGGCGTGAAGGGTTCGCTCGCCCAAGGGTCGATGACGCCCGATCAAAAGCAACAAGCGCTGGCCGCCTTGTCCATGGCCGACATGGTGCTCGACAAGCTCTTGGCGGCGAAGGATCAAAAGGCGTTTGATGAAGAGCTCGCGCCGATCGCCGCCATGATCCCGATGATGCTGCCGCAACTCGGCGGACCGCCGCCCGGCGCGGGAGGCCCCGTCGGGCTTGGCGGACCGAAGCCGACCGGTCCGGGCACGTTGCCGACGCCGGGAAGTTTGCCGATGCCGATGCCGACCGGCACCACACCGACCTTGCCGAGCACCGGTCCTACGTTGCCGGGCACGACGCTGCCGGGAACGACGACTTCGGGCTCGACGCCCACGCTGCCGACCGCTCCGGGGGCAGGGCCGAACTTGCCGAGCGTGCCGAAATAATTCGCCGACAAGCACTTCGCACGGGCTCGGAAGCCGTGTGAGGACTGGGTTTGCAGATGGTGAGCCGCCCGGCCGTAACAATCGGCGCGGCGGCACGCTGAGAGATGCTCACGAAATCGACAGCGGCGAATTTTCGAAATTTCGTCGCTGCCGGCGATCTTTCGACCGTTTGTTTCGTACGGTAATAGCCCGCCAGGGCGCGAAGCGGTATGGTGAGCGAGTTCGCCGGATAAGGCTATGCCGCGACGAGCGGCTTTTTTCATCCTGAAAGTAAGGAAACAGTTATGAAGAGTTGGGTTTACCGCATGGTCGTTCTGGCGACCCTGCCGGCGGTCGGAATGTTTACGATGACCGCCGGTTTCGCCAAGGTCGTGGCGGCCGAAGCGCCGGACGTGTACGTGCAAAAGCTCATGAAAGACGCGGGCGCCGGCAACGGCTCGGCCCTTTGGAATGCGCTTCCCGAGAGCTACCAAGACGATGTGCACGACGTAATCGGCGAATTCGGCGAGAAGATGGACGCCGACCTTTGGAACAGCGTATTCAAGACCGCCGGCAAGTTGGTGAAGGTGCTGAAAGACAAGAAGGAATTCATTCTCGGTTCGGCTCTGACGGCTTCGATGCCGGCCGAACAAAAAGATGAAATGAAGAAGCACTGGGACGCCGCGGTGACGAGCCTCGACACGCTCGTGTCGTCGGACATCAAGACGCTCGACGGCGTAAAGGACCTGGACGTCGGCGAGTATCTCAAGGGCACGGGCGACAAGCTCATCAGCGACCTCGTGGCCGCCGCCAACTCGAATCCGGATGCCGCCGAAGGCATGGAAAAGTTCAAGAAGGCCAAGGTCACGCTCGTCAGCCAAGAAGGGGACGAAGCGACGCTGAAGCTTGAAACCGAAGGGGAAGAACCGAAGGAAGAAAAGTTTACGCAAGTCGAAGGCAAATGGCTCCCTTCGAAGATGGTGGAAGAATGGGACGACAACATCGAGAAGGCCATGAAGGGGCTCGAACAGTTGAAGATCCCGCCGGAACAAAAGGCCCAAGTCATGCAGCTGACGGCCCTGGCCGACGGCATGCTCGACAACTTAGCCGCCGCGAAGGATCAAGCCTCGTTCGACGCGGCCCTGCAAGGCATCCTCGCCTTCCTGCCGATGTTCGGCGGCGGCGGTGGTCCTCCGGGCGCTGCCGCGCCCCCCGCTCCGTAAGTACTACGAAGCGATAGCGACTGAAAACAGAACGGCCCGGGGATTAAGTCCCCGGGCCGTTCGTCGTTGATGTTGCAAGCGGAAGCGAACACGTCGGCCTTGCGGCTCAACGCTCGCCTAGAAAGCTACTTTGCGGCGGCCGTCGGCAGGCCTTCGGGAGGCGTAAATTGGAAGTTGCGGCTCTGGCTGAAAAACTCAAGCGGGTTTTCGTACACGATTTTCCGAATTAGCGATTCGGGATGCCCGCGGCGGCGCATCGCCATGATGAAGTCGGGCACGGCCGTGGGCTTCGACGGCCCCCAATCGCCGGCGGAGTTCACCATGAGGCGTTCCGGTCCGTAGAGCTCGATCATGTCGACGGCCCGTTCGGGCGTGCACTTGCTGACGGGATACAAGGTCATGCCGGCCCAAAATCCCTCTTCGAGCACGCCGCGAATCGTGTGCTCTTCGACGTGATCGACGAGCACGCGCGAATGATCGAGGCGGCGATCATCGCACAGCATGTCGACGATCATCCGTGTTCCCTTGAGCTTGTCCTCCAAGTGCGGCGTGTGGATTAGGATTTGCTCGCTGCGTTTGGCGGCAAGGTCGAGATGTTCGAGAAAGACGATTGATTCGTTCTTCGTGTTTTTGTTGAGGCCGATTTCGCCGATGCCGAGCACGCCGGGCATGTCGAGAAATTCGGGCATCATGGCGATGACTTCGCGCGAGAGCTTGACGTTCTCCGCTTCCTTGGCGTTGATGCACATCCAAGTGAAGTGCTGCATGTGGTACCAGCCGGCCCGCTTCGGTTCGAAGGAAGTGAGCTGCCGGAAGTAGTCGCGAAAGCCGTCGACGCTGCCGCGATCGAAACCGGCCCAAAACGCCGGCTCGCTCATGGCGACGCAGCCCATCTTGGCGAGCGTCTCGTAGTCGTCGGTCGTGCGCGAGACCATGTGGATGTGCGGATCGATGTAGTACATGGTCGGAGTAGTTCAGGGTTCGGAGTTCAGGGTTCAAGATTTGAAGACCGTCATTTAGCCCCGGGGCTTGTCACCGGGGGATTCGCCGAGCGGGCGACCGCTCAGACGTTCCACTTGCCGCGCCAGCCCTCTTCGTACGGGAGCGAGAAGATGAGTTGCACTTGCTCGGCGCGGTCGGGTTGGTCGGCCGATTGCAGAAGGTGCAGGCCCTCGGCGATGCGGCGCATGCGCGGGTCGCCTTCGACGGAACCTGCGGCCCGTTGAAAGCGATCGAGACAGGCGGCCAGTTCGAGAATCTTGGCGCGAACCTCGAGGAAGTCGCGAGAGAGCAACTCGGGGGCGGAGATCGGCACGGACATCGGCGAGTTCTCCCGGTGGGAATTCGGTAGCTGCAGACGGCCGGAAACAGCCGTGGGCGGGGCGCTTCGGGAGACCTTTGCGTCAAGGCTCCGTCGGCGGCTGAAGAAGATCGTATCCCGTCAGTTTGGATCGCGGGAGCCGGGAAATCAAGCACTTCGACGGGCGCCATGGCGACGGCACGGTCGCGCGAACAATCCGCAGCTTGCCCAACCGGCATGACCGGGCCGGCATTCAAGCCGCACGTTACGGGGGGACGATAGCAGAGAAATGATACGGCTGATTCGGCGCCGGACAAAGGAAGCGATTTTGTGAATGCGGCCCTGACCGCCACTTTCGAACTGCTGGCGAAGACGAAGAACGAGGCGGCCGTGCCGGTGCTCACGGCGGCGCTCGATTCGCCGTCGCGCGATGTGCAATTGGGCGCGGTGCGCGCCATTTTGCAACGTCGCTGCCCGACCGGAATGCGCGAACTGTTGAACCGCTTCCATGAGATGGACGAAGCATGGCGCGACGTCATCCGCGAGTTTCACGGCAGAATGCTGCCGGCCCTGCGCGACGCCGTACTGAGCAGCGATGCCCACCTTGTAGAAAACGGCTGCCAAGCGGCCGAGTATTTCTACGAATACGATCTCATCCCGACGTTGCTCGTGGCGCTGGAAGACGAAGGGAACGCGTATCGCGAGACGGTTGCTTCAACGCTCATCAATCTGGCCGATGCGTTGTTTCAAGATCTGGCCGGCACGCGCGACGAGCGGCGTCGGCGCGATCCGCAACTTTCGCGGCGCAACGCCGTGACGGCATTGGAGTCGTCGGTGCGACGGTATCCGCGACACCAGCGATTGGAGCCGCTCGAGGCATTCCTACAGTTGACGACGCGCGACAATGCGGCGGTGACGCGATTTCTCAACGACGTGCATGAATCGACGTTCGTACCGCTGCTGCAAGTGCTGCACGGGAGCTGCCGGCCGGGAGTGCTGCGGCTGTTGATCGGTTTCCTCGACGACCCTCGGCCGCCGTCGGCCGGGCTTACGTCGTTGTTCCGCCGCACCGATCGCCGCTGCGTCGATGCGTTGCTAAAAAAGCTCGGGGGGGAGCCGAACCCGGCAATTCGCAACAATCTAAAGCATGTCGACAACATTGCTTGGCTCGGCGACCACACGTTGATCGCCGACCTTGAAGATGCGCAGCAGCAATCGCTGGTGCGGCTGGTCACCCTGGTAAGCCTGAAGCGGGACGAGATCGTCAAAGCGCTCGACTACATCGCGCAGCGCGGCAAGCCGGGGGGGCGGCGTGCGGCGCTCGAGGGGCTACGCGCTTACAACGGCGCCGACGTCAACGTCGTAGTCTTGCGAGCCTTGCGCGACGCCGACGTCTACGTGCAAGCGGCGGCCCTCGGACAATTGCGAATGCGCGGCATTCCCGGCGCGCTCACGAGCCTACTCGACGCGCTGGATAGTCCTTCCCGGCCGGTGCGCGATGCGGCGCGATCGAATCTGGAAGAGTTCAGCTTCAAACGATTCCTGCCCGCGTTCGACATGATGGAAGAAGAGGTGCGCCGGACGACGGCCGGCCTTGTGCGCAAGATCGACTATTCGGCGCCGCAGCAATTGCGCGAGGAACTCGAATCGCCGCAAGGAAAACGCCGAATGCGGGCCTTGCGCGTGATTGCGGCGATGGACCTGTCGCAAGAATTGGAAGACGCCGTGCTCCAACGGGCGGACGACGAAGACCATTTGGTGCGCGTCGAAGCGGCTCGGGTGCTGGCCATTGCGCCTTCGGCGGCGGCGCAGGAAAAGCTGTTGTCGATGGCCGCCGACGCCAGCTTCTCAGTACGCGAGGCGGCCTGGTCGGCGATGGAAGACGTAGCGAGGGACGAGGGATTGCTGCAGCTCGAAGAGCTGAACGAACTTCGAGAGAGCTTAGCCGGGCTCCCGTCCAAGGTTCCGAGCCCGACGCCTGCGGCTCCGGTCGCTACTCCGGCACCTCTGCCCAGCTCGATACCGGGCACATTCTCCGGCCCCATCCACGCTCCGACGGAGACCGGCTATGGACCTTAGTCTACCGGTCGCGGGAGCGCAGGCCGTCGCGGCGCTCTTCGCCCAAAATACTTGGATGCGGAGTTCAGGAGCCTCGCTGCAGGGAAGCGACTACGCATGGCGGATTGCGGCGTTGATCGCCGTGGGCGCCTTGGGATGGTGGGCGGCGACGACGATGCGCGGCCGCGATCGGCGTCCGAATCTCTATCAGCCGAGAAAGCTGTTCGACGAACTTTGCAAGTTGCACCGCTTGCAACGGAACGAGATCATGCTGCTCCACACGTTAGCCAAGGAGCGACGGCTCGATACGCCGGGACTGCTCTTCGTGCACCCGGAATACTTCCAGCCGACAAACGACCGAGAAGAAGAAGGATACTCCGAAGCCCTCGCGGAACTCCGCCTGCGACTTTTCGGCGACGACGTACCTAAAGCGGCTTAACGAGGCGGACTAGCCGAAAAGAACGCGTTAGTAGCTGCTACCGCCGATGGCGGCGGGCGGCTTGCGACGTTCGAAGATCGGCGTGACCCGACCGTTGGAGACGCGCTGACCGCCGTCGGGGGCTTCCAAATCTCGCGTGCCGCTTGCACCGCTGCCGAAGGTCTGGGTGCGCGCCTCACGCTTATAGCCGATCTGATCGAAGAACACGGCCATCGGCACGCGCTGAATGCCCAGGCGTTCGGCCTCGGCGGTCAGTTCGTTGTAGCGATCGGCCGAGTTCTTGTCGGCCGGAACCGCACCGAGCACCAAGTACCGGGTCTCGATGTCGAGCTTGCCGCGTAGTTCGCCGTTGACGACTTCGGCGTCGATCTGACCGCCGGCGCGGGCCACCATGGCCCGAACGCGATCCATGTCGTCGGAGCCGTTGTTGTCGATGTCGATCTTGCCGGCGAAGGCGAACCGGGTGCGTTGGCCGGGGGCCCACATCTGTGTGAAGATATTGTCGCCCGGGAGAATCGGATTGCGCAGATCGTCTTCGATGATGCGGCACTCGGCCAAGTGATCGGAAAGAATTTCAGTGACTTCCAACTTTGCCTTAGGCGGCACTTGGCTGCCCGCCGGAACTCCGCGAGCCTGCACGCTGAACGTGAGGCTCTTCGGGAGGTTGTCGTACGAGCCGAGGTTGATCCACACCGTTCGCGCCGACGGGTTGACCTTCGTCACTTCGCCGTCGTAAGTTGCCGCGAATTGAACCTCGATAAAGCTCGTCAAGCGTTCATTCAGCTTGGCGAGGGCGCCTTCGAGTTGGAGAATCTTTTCTTTTTGATCGTCGATCGTCTTTTGCAACTCCTGGCGAACCTTCTGCGTCTCGGCCTGGGACTGGTCGATTTTAGCGGTCACCTCCAATTGAACGTTCTTTAAACGCTCTTCCGAAGAGGTGAGCTTACTTTGTAGATCGGCCTTCTCCTTGACCACGGCATCGGCTTGCTGCTTGAACTGCGTAACCTGCGCTTCGTATGTTCCCTGAAGCGAGGCCTTCTGCTTTTCCGTATCGACGAGTCGGACCCGTTCGGCTTCGAGCGCCGTGTTGCGCTGATCGAGCGCCGCCATGGCGCTGTCGAGCATTTGCGAATAGCTTTGCGGAACCGTCGTTTCCGTCGCAATATTCTTCAACCGATCGCCGTGCTTTTTGAGGTCGGCCTTAAACCGCTCGCTCACGGCCGACATCGCCACGCCGTTCGAGTCGGCGGCCGGCATGATGATCTCCTTCACCTCGTTGAATTCCAACGTGGTCGCGTCGGCCAAGTCGGAACTATCCTTCGCCTTCTTCTCCGCCACACTCAATTGCTTTTGCAGTTCGCCCGACTGCTGCACGAATACGACGGCAATCGCCATCGAGATCACCGTGAGAATCACGAAGATGATCACGGCGATCGTCATGCCTTGGTTTTGATTGGCCATGGACGAATTCCTCTAACGGCAACGATGTGGGGCGGCGAGAACTTAGGATCGAGCCGCGCCCCGCGGAAGAGATAGGAAGCCGCGGGCACGGCAGCGATGGAGTATGCGGTACAAACCGTCAAGCAAACGACGTTCCGGCGCAGCAGAAAGCCGCGTCGGTATACATGAATTCAAGTCTATGCAGGGCGTTACGGTGCGTCAAAACAAATTCGAGCGTTTGTCGGCGAGTGCGGACGTTGCCGAAACGCCACATCGTTGTCGCTTGGCGACAACGCGTTTAAGCACGGCAACGGCCCGTCGGTTGACAGCCCCTTTCCGACCCCCGTACGATGCGCGGCGGGGCCGTTTCGAGGCTGCTGCCCGCCATAATATACGCCTCGATTAACACTCGTACCGGCTCACGTTAGGACTTTGCATGGCTGCTCGGAAGACTGCGAAAAACCAGAATCAGGCGCTTCTGGCGGGCTTTGCCGACTCAGAGCCTTCCGAAGCGCCGCCGGCGACCAAATCGGCACCCCTCGGCGCAGGGGTCGGCGACGAAGGCTCGGGGCTTCCGGACGACGTTATCCGCCAGGCCGAGTCGGGCCAACTCGGGCCGGAAGTGGGTTCCGACGCCGCTTCGCTCGACGACGCCGAATCATTCGATCCGCCGAACCTCGCGGGGAAGAAAGTCTGGGTGATCGACGCCAACTCTCTCATCTTCCAGGTGTTCCACGCAATTCCGGAGATGACGAGCCCCAAAGGGCAGCCGGTCAATGCGCTGTTCGGGTTTACACGCGATCTGATGTATCTGCTGGAGGTGAAGAAGCCCGACTTTCTGTTCTGCGCGTTCGACCTCAGCGAACCGACGTTTCGGCATCAGCAGTACACCGAATACAAGGGAACGCGCTCGGAATGTCCGACCGAACTGATTCCCCAGTTCCCGCTGATCCGGCAAATGATCTCGGCGTTCAATATTCCGATTCTCGAACATCCCGACTACGAAGCCGACGACGCTCTGGCGACTATTGCGCAACTCTCGGAAGAACTCGGCGGTGAGTGCTATGTCGTCACGGCCGATAAAGACTGCCGGCAGTTGCTTAGCGACCAGGTAAAGATCTTCAACCTTCGCAAGAACAGCACGTACGACGCCGCGGCGCTTATGGCCGATTGGGGCGTGCGACCGGAACAGGTCGTCGACTTCCAAGCGCTCGTCGGCGATTCGGTCGACAACGTGCCGGGCGTGCCGCAGATCGGGCCGAAGGCGGCCAAAGAACTGCTCGAAAAGTACGGCACTCTCGACGGCATCTACGAACATGTGGAAGAGATCAGCGGCGCAGCGCGCAAGAAGACGCTCATTGAGAACAAAGATAAAGCGTACTTGAGCCAGATGCTCGTACGGCTCGAACGACGAATGCCGCTGGCCATCGATTGGCGGGCCGCTCGCGTGCGCGGCATCAACGCGGCGGCGAGCGTCGCGCTCGGCAACGAGTTCGGCTTCCACCGCCTGACGCAACAGATGCGAACGTTGCCCGCAGCCACGGCGGCGCCGAAGGCTCCCGCACCGGCGTGGATCGTCGACTACCAAACGATCGACACGCCGGAGAAGCTGCAAACGCTCTCGGCGGCGATGGCGGCCCAGCCGCGGCTATCCGTCGATACGGAAACCACGAGCGTTACGGCAACCCAGGCGGAGCTCGTCGGCGTGAGCGTCGCCTGGGAGGCGGGCACCAGCTATTACATCCCCGTAAAAGGGCCCGCCGGCGAGCCAACGCTGCCGTTGGAGATGGTCGTCGCCGTGCTCAAGCCGATCTTGGAAAACCCGTCCATCGCCAAAGTCGGCCAGAATCTGAAGTACGACCAGATCGTGTTTCGCGGCGTCGGCATCCATCTCAAAGGTGTGTCGTTCGACACGCTGCTGGCCGCGTACTTGCTCGACGCGGGCGAACGCAATCACAATCTCGACGAGTTGGCGCAACGCTACCTCAACCACACGAACATCACGATCGAAAGCCTCATCGGCTCCGGCAAGAATCAACGCCGGATGGACGAAGCGCCGGTGAAGGATGTAACGAAGTACGCCGCCGAAGACGCCGACGTCGCGCTACGGCTCGTCGATCTACTGGAACCGCGGCTGGCGGAGCAAGGCCTCACCGAGCTTTTCCGCACTGTCGAAATGCCGCTCGTGGACGTGCTCGTCGACCTTGAGTGTACGGGCATCCGCATCAATCCCGAACGGTTAGCAGAGCTGAGCGCTCGCTATACCGTGCGCATGGCCGAGCTCGAACAAGAGATCTACGCCATCGCCGGCCACGAATTTAATATCGCGTCGCCGAAGCAGCTGGGCACCGTGCTCTTCGAAGAATTGAAGCTGCCGGTAATCTCGAAGACGAAGACCGGCCCGAGCACCGATGCCGACGTGTTGGAAGAACTTGGCCGCCAACATCCGCTGCCGGCGAAGATCATCGAGTTTCGCCAGTACTCGAAGTTGAAAGGAACGTACGTCGACGCGCTGCCGCTGCTGGTGAACCCGCGAACGGAGCGCGTCCATTGCTCGCTGCATCAAGCCGTGGCGGCGACCGGTCGCCTCTCCTCCAGCGATCCGAACCTGCAAAACATTCCGATTCGCACCGAAGAAGGCCGCGAAATCCGTTCGGCATTTCTCTCCGGCCATGCCGATTGGATGCTGGTGTCGGCCGACTATTCGCAGATCGAGCTGCGATTGCTGGCCCACTGCTCGGAAGACCCCGGCATGCTGGCTTCCTTCGCCGCCGGAGAAGACATTCATACGCGTGTCGCCGGGCAAGTGTACGGCGTGCCGCTCGATCAGGTGACGCGCGATCAGCGCCGCACGGCCAAGACGGTCAACTTCGGAATCCTCTACGGACAGAGTGCTTTCGGCCTCGCCAAGGTGCTCGGCATCCCGCAGGACGAAGCCTCGCGGTTTATCGAGGGCTACTTCGCACAGTATCCGGGCGTCGAACGTTTCATGACCGGCGTATTGGAAGACTGCGCGCGAGACGGGTATGTCAGCACCATCCTCGGGCGTCGGCGCGCGATCAACGGTGTTCGTACCAACGGCGGTCGACAGCGCAACCTCGCCGAGCGCACGGCGATCAATACCGTTATCCAAGGCTCGGCCGCCGACTTGATCAAGCTGGCGATGATCAACGTTCACCGACGACTGCAAAAGGAATTTGCCGAGGCCAAGATGCTGCTGCAAATCCACGACGAACTGCTGTTTGAAACGCCGGCGGCGGAGCAGGACCGATTGATCACAATGGTCCGCGACGAGATGCAAAACGTGATGCAACTCAAGGTGCCGCTACAAGTCGACGTGAAACTCGGCAAGAACTGGGCGGAAACGGAAGTGGTGTAAGACCATCTCCCGCCAACAATGACTTCGCTCCTTCCGCCAACCTCTGGTTCCCGCACCAAGCCGCGCATCGTCGGGCTGCTTGGCGGCATTGCCTCAGGCAAAAGTCTCGTCGCGGCACAGCTCGTTGCGCTGGGGGCCGGGCTCTTAGACGCCGACGCGGCCGGACACGAAGTGCTGCGGCGTCCCGACGTCCGTGAGGCGATCCGGCTTCGCTGGGGGGACGGAGTGCTCGATGCTGCGGGACATGTGGTCCGCCCTGCCCTCGCTCGGCTCGTGTTTGTGGACACTCCCCAAGGACGAGCCGATCTTGCGCATCTGGAACAAATCACCCATCCTCTCATCGGCGAAGTTCTGCGGGAGCGGGCCACGGCAATGGCCGAGTCGGGTACGCCGCTCCTCGTGCTCGACGCCCCCGTCATGCTAAAGGCCGGTTGGGACAAGCTTTGCGACCACCTGCTCTTTGTGGATGCACCACTAGAAATGCGACGCGAAAGAGCGCGGAGCCGGGGTTGGTCCGACTCCGAGTTCGCAGCGCGGGAAGCGCGACAAGAACCGGTCGACGAAAAGAAGCGACGCGCCGACTTTACGGTCGACAATTCTGGTTCTGCCGGGGGGACGAATTTGCAAATAACTCGCTTGTGGCCGTCGTTAGTCGGGTAGAATAGAGCGGTCGAACATCGCCCGACTCACATCCCTCGTGTTTGACTCAACACGTGTTCGACGGCTCGCGCTTGCCTTCCGCCCGCGTATCCCATTTCCCGATTTCTCGTTCGCCTGCTCGATCCCTTCCTCCTAGCATCGCACTCCGTCGCGATCGGCCGATAAGGCTCGTCGCCGTCGGAGAACGCCGGCAAGGTCGAATCCCAATCTGCTCGCACCCGCTTCTCGTTTGCTTCCCATCTCGCTCGCCAATGCATCCTGCCGCCCGGCCGTTCGCGCGGGGCAAGGATCGTTCCCATTTCGGAGTTTCCCATCATGACCGAACCTCGCGGCTCCCGGCCCCAGGGACCACTCGGTCGGCGTGTCAGTTCAAAACCCGGCTTGTCGCCGCCGCCCGATGTTGCGCACGAAGAACTGAACGACGAAAAGGAACCGCTGAGCCTTGCCGAAGAACTCGCTGAGGAAGCCGAACAAGGGTTCGACGAGACCGATCGGCGCTACGAGCAAATCAAGCAAGGCGACATTCACATCGCCGAATTGCAGCGGATGAGTATGGGCCAGTTGATCGAACAGGCCAGGATGGAAAACCTCACCGACTACATGGGGATGAAGAAGCAGGATCTGATCTTCAAGATCCTCAAAGAGCGCGTGAAACTCAACGGACTGATGTTCGGCGAAGGAACGCTCGAAGTGCTTCCCGACGGGTTCGGCTTTTTGCGCAGCCCCGACTATCACTACCTTTCCTGCCCGGACGACATTTACGTATCGCCGAGCCAGATCCGTCGCTTTGGTCTGCGCACCGGTACGGTCGTCAGCGGCCAGATTCGTCCACCGAAAGAGAACGAGCGCTACTTCGCATTGCTGCGGGTCGAAGCGATCAACTTCCAAGACCCAAGCCTTCACGCGGAAAAGGTCTTCTTCGACGACCTCACGCCGCTGCATCCTGACAAGCGAGTGCGGTTGGAAACCACGGCCGATGAGCCGAGCACGCGCGTCATCGACCTGATCGTACCAATCGGCTTCGGTCAGCGCGGGCTCGTCGTCAGCCCGCCGCGCGCCGGCAAAACCATCCTGTTGCAGAAGATGGCCAAGGCCGTACTCACGAATCATCCGGAAGTCTATGTGATCATGCTGCTCATCGACGAGCGGCCGGAAGAAGTCACGGACATGGAGCGGCAAATCAAAGGCCCGAATTGCGAGGTCATCAGCAGCACGTTCGACGAAGTCCAGGCCCGACACATTCAAGTGTCGGAAATGGTGATCGAGAAGGCGAAGCGAATGGTCGAATACGGCCACGACGTCATCATTTTCCTCGACAGCATCACGCGACTGGCGCGCGCTTGGAACGCCGAAGTGCCGCATTCCGGCAAAATCCTCTCCGGCGGCGTCGACGCCAACGCGTTGCAAAAGCCGAAGCGATTCTTCGGCGCGGCTCGCAAGGTCGAAGAAGGAGGCTCGCTGACGATCGTCGCCACCGCCTTGGTCGACACCGGCAGCAAGATGGACGACGTAATCTTTGAAGAGTTCAAAGGGACGGGCAATCTCGAAATCGTGCTCGATCGAAAGCTAGTCGACAAACGCGTTTGGCCGGCCATCGACATCAATCGTAGCGGCACCCGGCGCGAAGAAATGTTGCTCGACCCTGAAGAGTATCGTCGCGTGTGCGTCTTGCGGCGCGTGTTGAACGAAATGAACCCTGTGGATTCGATGGAACTTCTGACGACGCGGCTCGGGAAGACCCGCACGAACGCGGAGTTCTTGATGAGCATGAAGAGCTAGAGAGTCACACCATGCCGAACGTTTTTGAAGGACAACCGCAGGCCGTCGCCGGCAAATGGGCGATCGTCGTCTCGCGCTACAACGATCACTTGACGGGCAGGCTGCTCGAAGGGGCCGTGTCGACGTTCGTCGATGCAGGCGCCGCTGATGCCGATATCGACGTCTATTGGGTGCCCGGCGCATTTGAGCTGCCGACCGTCGCGGCCGTGGCCATCGCGCACCACGACTACAACGCCGTGCTGTGCTTGGGCGCAGTAATTCGCGGCGAGACGACGCACGACCAACACATCAATCGCGCCGTGAGTATGCAGCTGGCCGAGCTCGGCGTCCGGGAAAGCGTCCCCGTCTTGTTCGGAGTGCTCACCTGCGATACCCTCGAACAGGCGCTCCATCGGGCCGGCGGCAACGTCGGCAATAAGGGAGCCGAATGCGCCGAAGCGGCTTTGCGCATGGCTCATTTGTTACAGCAAGTGGCGGAAAAGGTCTAGTCGGCCGTTTTCACCGGTCCGTCGGGCCGTCGCGGTATAATATTTTCATCGCTTCCGGCGTCGCAGGTCGAGCCGTAGCGTGCAGTCTCCGTTTTCTAGTTCAGGTAGGCAACCGTTCTGATGTCCCGTCGTAGCCGTGCTCGCGCCATTGCTCTGCAGGTCTTGTTTCAAGACGATCTCAATCCCGGCCACAATCCGGCCGAAACGGACGCGTTCTTGCAACGTCGGCTGCGCAGCGGCGAACTAACGGAATTTGCTCGGTCCCTGGTCGCCGGCGTCCGCCGCAACCGCCAAGAACTCGACGCGCTGCTCGGCAAAACGGCCGATAACTGGGGCCTAGAACGGATGGCCGCCACGGATCGCAACGTGCTCCGACTTGGCGCCTTCGAACTGCTCTATACCGACACGCCGGGGGCCGTGGCCATCGACGAAGCGATCGACCTCGCCAAACGATACGGCTCGGCCCATTCATCGCAATTCGTGAACGGCATTCTCGACAAACTGCTCTCCTCGCACCGTCGCTCGACCTCGACCTAAGCCCGGGCTCGGGCCGTCGTCATAAAACACAGACCGGAACGAATACGCACCGATGGGATTTTTCGACAAGCTTAAGGATGGTCTGCGGAAAACTTCGCGACTGCTCAACACCGACGTGCGCGACCTGTTCAAGGCGCAAGGTCGCCTCGTCGACGACGCGTTCCTCGACGAACTCTTCGCGGCCCTCATCAAGACCGACATGGGGGTGCCTGCCACGAAAGAAATCATCGCGCAGATCGGCACGAAGTATCGGGCCCGCGTCGTACACATGAGCGAGATCGTCGACGACATCAAGCAACAGCTCAAAGAGCTCATGGCGCAGCCCAGCGCGCCGATTCGCTTCGCGCCGACGGGTCCGACCGTGATCATGGTCTGCGGCGTCAACGGGGCAGGCAAGACGACGTCGATCGCAAAGCTGACCAAGATGCTTACCGGCGAAGGAAAGCGCGTGCTGCTCGGCGCCGCCGACACGTTTCGCGCCGCGGCGGTCGAACAACTCACCATATGGTCGCAACGCCTGGGAGCGGAAATCGTCACGGGACCGGCCGGCGGCGATCCGGCCAGCGTCGCACATCGCGCCGTTCAAGCGGCGATCGATAAGCAGATGGACGTTTGCATCGTCGACACGGCCGGCCGGCTGCAGACGCAGGCCAACCTGATGAACGAGCTGACCAAGATTCGCCGGGTGATTTCCAAGCAGATCCCCGACGCTCCGCACGAAGTGTTGCTCGTGCTCGACGCCACGACCGGCCAAAACGGGATCAGCCAAGCCAAGCATTTTACCGACGCCGTGCAATGCACCGGCATCGTGCTGGCCAAGATCGACGGCACGGCCAAAGGCGGCGTCGTCACGGCCATTCGCAAGCAAGTCGGCTTGCCGGTCAAATACATCGGCATCGGCGAACAGGCCGACGACATTGCGCTGTTCGACCCCGTGCCGTTCGTAGACGCGATGTTTGCCGAATCGGCCTCCGACTGAGAAAAGGCGACGGTTCGATCGCAAAACCGGCTCTCCAACACTCGGCTAAGGAGCGTAAGGGCGCTAATTCTTCCTTAACGCCGCTTTACGCCTCCACCGCTTCGTGATGCACTGAAGCGGTCGGATTGTGCAGCCCATCAGGCCACTGCGGAACGGCAATATGTCGATCGTCGACGACTGCGAACCCATCCACTTTCTCGGTCTTCGGTTCCAACTCAATCGTCGACGGCGCGGCTCCGGTTATGACGCGTACCTAGTCGCGACCACAGTTGCCATCCTTTGCACGCTTCTCAGCTGGACGTTGCAGCGAGTCTTCGGCGTGCAAAACGGCTTTCTCGTCTTCTTACTGGGCGTCGCCGTCGTCGCGGTCGTTTATGGGACTGCTCCAAGCGTTTGGGCTTCGTGCATCAGCACGGCACTACTCGCCTTCTTCTTCATGCCGCCGATTTTCAGTTTCGCGGTGTCCGATATCCAACACGTCTTCACATTGCTTGTGATGGCTACCATCGGCATCGTCATCAGCAATCTCACGTCGCAGGTCATGCACCAAGCCGATGTGGCGAGAAGCACGGCCAAACGCTTTGAGGCCTTGTATCGACTTAGTCGCGAACTTGCGGATCTGGCGGGCAGCGAACACCTCATTCGTGCAACCGTTCGCCATATCGAATCGGTCGTCGGCGGCATGGCGACGGTGCTATTGCCCGACCCGCGCCGTGGGTTTCGTCCCATCCCGGCCGCCCCTTTGGCCGCCGACTTCCGGGCTCGCGAATGGTCGGCGGCGCGTGCGGCCTTCGACGCCCGCACGGCGACCGGCCTCGGGACGCACACCACGCCGAACGTCACAGCCCAATTTCTGCCGCTGGCACTTGGCCAGAATGCCGTCGGAGTGCTGGCCGCACGGCCGCCTGACGGGCATCACGACTTCACCGAAGAGCAACACCGCATGTTATTGATGCTCGCCAATCAGCTTACCGGAGCGCTCGAACGCGACCGACTTTCCCATCAGATCCAAACCGCTCAAGATGAAATGGAAAACGAACGGATGCGGGCCGCGCTGCTCAGTTCCGTTTCCCACGACCTCCGCACGCCGCTGGCCGTAATCGCCGGAGCCAGCAGCACGTTGCTTGACGCGCAAGTTCACCTCACCGAAGAAGCCCGGCGCAGTCTGCAAGTCACCATCTTCGACAATGCCAATCGCTTGTCGCGGATCGTCGACAACCTCTTGAATATGACAAGAATCGAGTCCGGCGTCTTCAAAGTCGCCAAGCAATCGCATGTGCTCGAAGAAGTGGTCGGTTCGACTCTGCGCAGCATGACGGAAACCCTCCAAGGACGCCGCATCGAAGTGCGCATCCCCGCCGACTTGCCGCTCGTCCCCATGGATGAGATTCTCTTCCAACAAGTGCTGATCAATCTCTTGGACAACGCCCAAAAGTATAGTCCTAAAGAAACCCCCATCGAACTCGCGGCGGCAATCGACGGCGAACGGCTACGTGTCGATGTGAGCGACCACGGGACCGGAATTGCTCCCGGCGAGGAATCGCGGGTATTCGACAAGTTCTTCCGCGGAGCGGCATTTCGCAACGATCAATTGGGGAGCGGGCTCGGCCTAACCATTTGCCGCGCTATCGTCGCGGCGCACGGCGGCTCCATTGCCGTGGAGAATCGGCCCGAGGGAGGAGCTCGCTTTCGACTGTGGTTGCCGGTTCACTCCGCCGCCGCAACGGAACTCGCATCGCCTCAGTTAATAGCCCCGCAACCCATCATGGTAGCTTCGACGGAAACGGAACTATGACCGACGCGCGATCGACCATTCTCATTGTTGACGACGAAGCGGCCATCCGCGCGTTCCTCACCGCCGCCCTCGACGGTGCGGGATACGGAGTGGCCGCGGTCGGGACGGGTCAGGAAGCTTTGGCGGCAGCCATGCACCGGCCGCCGGACTTGATGATTCTCGACATCGGATTGCCCGACCTTTCGGGCCAGGAGGTGCTGGTCGAGTTGCGAAGGTGGTCGCAGATACCGGTCATCGTGCTTTCAGCGGTCGGCCATGAATTGCAGAAGGTCGAGGCATTCGGCGCCGGGGCCGACGACTATCTCACGAAGCCTTTTGGAGTACCGGAACTCTTGGCGCGCGTGCGCGCCGTGCTACGCCGTTCAAGTCCGACGTCGTCCGGCGAGTCTACGACTCCTCGCTTCGAAGTCGGAGAATTGGTCGTCGATTTCGTGGCGAGACGAATATTTGTCGCCCAACGTGAAATTCGCCTGACGCCGACGGAGTATCGGCTTCTATCCTTGATGGCCCGACACGCCGGCAAAGTACTTACCCACTCCATGCTCTTAGCGCAAGTCTGGGGACCGGAGCATCTCGCGGAGGTCAATTACCTCCGCGTGTTCATGGCCGGTTTACGGCGCAAGCTTGAGGTCGATTCCGCGCAGCCTCGCTATCTCTTGACCGAACAAGGCGTCGGGTACCGGTTGGCCGACGACTGAGGTCGGAAGCGACTTGGAAGACCTAACAGTCGCGATCCGCGCCGGCCGTTAGTGGCGATTCGGAGGTCGCTTCTCCAACAATTCCCGACTATCGGCCGCTAATTTTGCAAAAGTTCGCCCATGCGCCGCGGGTTGTCGGGGGAACAGGGCCCTTAAAATGCCCGGTCGATCCGGGCGCGTCCATTTTGCTGTAGAGGAGTTTTCCCATGGTAAAACTTGTTTCATTCTCGCTTGGCTTCGCCGTCTGGTCGTGCGCGCTGAACGCCGACGCACGGGGTCGCCGCTGCGGCAACACCGCGTCGAATTGTTGTGCAACGCAGAACGCTTGTGCTCCCAGCGTAGCCGCGACCACGCCGGCTGCTCCGACGCCCGACGCCGTCGCCCAAGGCACGCGCAGCATCTCGGTACTGCCGAAGACGACCCCGACGCGAACCTTTCATGCTCCGCGCAGCTACCGTTCTCAGACGCCGATCGACCTACTGCCGGAATCGGATCCGCGTCGCTACAACGATCGGCTCACCGACTAGAACGCGGCGATCGCCCGCCGTTTAGCCAAAACGCTCGGTCCAAATTTTGGACCGAGCGTTTTTTTGTGCCTGGTGGTGCCCAAAAAGCGTTCGCACCCGTGAAGGTTTCATCGAAGCGACGACAGATGCACCTACCCGCGCGGGAACCGCGCTGAGCATTCGGCAGGTAGTAATCGCCGGCATGGGTCGAGCATGACGACGCCGGCAATGCATCCGCAACGTACAAACGGCCCGAAGCGCAGCCGTACGATCCCGAACCGGTTGCGAACATGCTTCCCCGTCATTGCTTTGAAGGCGAAATCATCGTCTCGATTTCTCTCCGAAGTCGGTTACAGGCATGTAAGGCAAATCAAAGTCAATGCGACCGTTACAGCTTAACGCGCCGGGCTGATTTCCACTCAGAATCGGAGTCGCAACGGCGACTTTCACCTGAACTCGCTCCCGCGGACTCACCGATGCAATCAGTATCCGAACGGAGTCGACGCGCAAGGCGGCGTAATGCCGGCTGAGCCGTATCGGAATTGTGTAAAAACTCGGCGTGGGCGGATGCCGAGCGAACCTTATCCACGGATGGGAGAACAGAGTTATGAAATGGTCCTTGAAGGCCCTGATGTGGGCCCTGGTTTGCTGCCTTTGGACAACGGCAGCGTCCGCACAGTCTGACGGCCTGTTCGGCTTCGGCGTAGTTCCGACCCGTTCGTTGGGCGAACCTTGGAAAGTGAAAGACCTTTCCGGTTTCGACTACGGGGGTTGGATTCAAATGGGCGTGCAAGATCGCAATGACGGTGCGTTCACCGGCAACGGCTTCTTGCAAAACCAAAATGAAGCCGGCAACCTGAACCTCAACCAACTCTACACGTACGTCGCGAAAGTGGCCGACGGCTCGCAAGGCCTCGACTGGGGCTTCCGCTTCGACAGCATGTACGGCGTCGACGGCAACGAAGGTCAATCCTTCGGTAACTGGAACGCCGGACGTTGGGATTACTTGAACGGCTTCGGCGGCGTCGGTGATCCGGTGGATCACGGCCCGTATGAAATCGCGCTGCCGCAGGCATATGCCGAAGTGGCCCTCGGCGATCTCTCAACGAAGATCGGACACTTTTACACCCCGATCGGGTACGAAGTGGTCACCTCGCCGAACAACTTCTTCCTGAGCCGTCAGTTGACGTTCTACAATAGCGAACCGTTTACCCACACCGGTTTCCTCAGCACGTACAAGATTTCCGACAACTTGTCGGTCATCGGCGGCTGGGCGGCCGGCTGGGATACCGGCTTCTACCGGTTCAACGACGGATCGCAAGCCCTTTACGGCTTCACCGCCACGCTCACCGACAACATCACGCTCGCTTGGGCCGGTTCGCTCGGCAACTTCGGCTGGCGCGGTGACGGCAACATCTCCAGCGGTATCCTCACCGTAAAGATGACCGACAAGTGGACCGTGATCGGTCAAATGGACGTGCTCAACACGAACAACGGCGGTCCCGGCGGACCTCCGAGCTCGGGCGGCACGTTCCAAACGAACGGTATCACCAACAACTCGGTCGGTGCGATCGGTTACTCCTTCTACCAACTCACCGATCGCCTGGCCCTGGGCGGTCGTAGCGAATGGTACAAGGCGGACGGTATCTCGTACTACACGTACACCGGCGGCATCAACTACAAGATTACCCCGAACCTGATCATTCGTCCGGAAGTTCGCCGCAACGATTCGAACGGCGATCCGAACGGCTTGTTCAACCGTACGATCGTCGGTTGCGACGCCATCCTCACGTTCTAACCCTCACCGGGAAGAACGGAGTTAAAGCTCAACAACAGGCCTCGGGTCGCAAGACCCGAGGCCTGATTGTTTTGGCGAGTCGACGTGTGTTGTCTGCCCGGTTCTTGTACTTTGCTTGCGATGTAATCAGGCAGCAAACGAACGCAAAACTGTCAGTCGAAAAAACATCGTTTGAGCATTTCAAACCCTAAGTGCTTGCGGCAGTTTGCCTCCCGCCGTTGTCGCATTCTCAAGCGGCGCACTTCGGCATAACGGTTGCATTAGAGGGGCTTGGGCGTGCGATGCGTTGCCCGCGGCTGAGGGCCCTTAGCCGCGGGCAGCTTTTTTTTAGGCTTCGTCCTTTGGATGAAGCCACCCCCTGCTCGAGCCCGTTCACATGGGATGCAACACCCATTTCTCGGCTTGCCGGCGTTTTTCGACGGCATCTTGGCGTTTTTCGTCTTAGGCCGCGAGTTGCACCGACGATATCACTTCCCGAACGTTGTGAGTTCGACGAATCCTTGCTCCGAAAGCCTTTTAGTACTTTTCGATCGGGGACGATTCTTCACTCGCCGCGCCGTCGGGGGCGTTCGTGCCCATTTCAAGCTTTTCATGAGGATTATCAAGGCTGCGGCCGCGTGACGAGCGTAGAAAGATAATAGCCGCGCGGATTCTGCCGAAGACGCGAGGTTTAGACCACGCATCGCCCCCGCCTTGGAGATCACTTCATGCTAAAGCTCGTTCTTATCGTTGCATTGGCGTTCTTGCCGAGCATATTTCCTGCGACGGCCGCTCGTGCCGCCAATCGTCCGACCTCGGTAGCCGTCGCGCCATCATCCATGCAATTGGTCGCGCGCCGCTACACGGCGCGTCGCAATACGTCCAGTGCGCCGACGCCGCACTACTTGCTGTTGAAGTCCGACCCGCGACGATACAACGGACCCAACTATTTTGTCCATCCGCCGTATCTACGATGATTTGCGGTCTACTGAGCCGATAGGCCTTTCGCAGCCCGCCCATGGCAAAGTGCTCGATCGAACGGCTATGCCGCGGCACGCCCTTGAGATCGCAAGGTTGGCCGCCTACGATTAAGGCAGAGTTTCGCCGCGTATCGTTCGCTCTTTGGCCCGGTTGATCGTGACTATGAAGCTGATTATCGCCATTATCCAGCCCAGCAAGCTCGAAGCGGTCAAAGCGGCCCTCACCGAGGTCGAAGTCTTCCGGCTCACCGTCATGGACGTCCAAGGCTTCGGCCGGCAAAAGGGGCATACCGAGCTCTACCGCGGCCACGAATTCTCCGTGAATCTGCTCCGCAAGGTCCAACTCCAAATCGCCGTCAACGAAGAATTCGTCGAACCGACGATTCAGGCGGTGATCAAGGGGGGCAAGAGCGGTGCCCAGGGAGAAATTGGCGACGGCAAGATCTTCGTGCTCCCGATGGACGATTGCATCCGCATCCGCACCGGCGAACGGGGCTCGGAAGCCATCTAGGCCCGATGTAAGCCTTGGTACGGCTCGTCGGTGCCCGGCAGGTCGTCGTTACCTTCAGCCGCGGAGCATAGCCATTTCCGGCTCACGACGTTGGACCGTAGAGCGCCCCGACCAACTGCTGGCTCAATTGCTGGCCAAGCTCGGCTTGAAGCGCACGGCCGTAAAGAATCTGCTCCGCTTCGGCGCCGTTTCGGTCAACGGAAACCCAACGCGCCAGTTCGACTTAGCACTGGCGTCGGGCGACCAAATCGTCGTTGGCGATCTCAAAAGCGCCGCCGCAAGCAACCAATTGCAGGCGGCCCGCATTCGCATCGTGCATGAAGATGAGGCGTTGCTCGTCGTCGACAAGCCGTCCGGCCTACTCACGGTCGCCACCGACGACAACAAGACCGACACCCTCTTTGCCAGGCTTCGCGCCTTTCTCATCGAGCGCGACGGCTCGCGTGCCGCACATCCGCATGTCGTCCATCGGCTCGATCGCGAAACGTCAGGTCTCGTCTTGTTCGCCAAGTCGGCCGAGGTGAAACAAGTGCTACAAGCGTCCTGGCCCGAGGTGAAGAAGACGTATTGGGCCGTCGTCGAAGGACGTCCGATGCCGGCGAAAGGAAACGTGCACAGTTTTCTCGTCGAGAGCAAGTCGCTCCGCGTTTACAGCAGCCCCCATCCCACGGAAGGCGGCCGCGAAGCGATGACCCATTACCGCACACGGCAGATCGGCGACGGATGCACGCTCGTCGAGATCGATCTCGAGACCGGCCGGAAGCACCAGATCCGCGTCCACTTGGCCGATCTCGGCTGCCCGGTCACCGGCGACGTGCGTTACGGCGCCAAGCTCGACCTCTGCGGTCGCCTCGCATTGCACGCCGGCAGTTTGGCGTTCCCGCATCCGGTCGGCGGCGCGGAGATTCGCTTGGAGTCTCCGCTCCCGCCGCCGCTACGACGACTCTTTAAGACGTAACGCCATTTAGCCCCCGGTCGGCGACCCGGGGGCGCCCGCCGTCGCCGACGGCGGGCTAAATATTCACACGACGCGTTACTTCCCAGGATCGTTGTTGATGTACGTCTCGAGGAAACGAGCCAACTTGTGAAAGTCGGAGTTGTGCTCCACGAAACGCACCTTCGTGACGAGCGTCGTTTGGTCGACGAGGTCTTCAAACGGCACATACCGCAGGTCGAGTTGTCCCGAGACGGAAACCATCACGCCGCTCATCCCCTGCTCGACCAGCGACCGATACGCGCCGACGCCGAGTTGGCTGCCGAGCATCACGTCGAACGCGTGCGGCCGTGCGCAACGCGCTTCGTAGCCCAATTGCAGCCCCACGATCTTGCGCGACTTGCCGCCGGTCACCTTCTTGTATTCTTCGCCCACCAGCTTCGCGAGCGTCCGTCCCAGGTTGAGCTGCGAAATCGCGATATGCCCGTGGTCATCGCGCGGGACGCCGGCTAAGAACTTGTGCGGCAAGAGCTCCGCGAGACCTTCGGCGACGACGATCACGCCGAACTCTTTTCCTTCTCGTTCGCGTGCGAGCATCGTGCGGACGATGCGACGAATCACTTCGTCGACTTCCATCACGTCGCGCGTTTTGGATTCCCCGCTCGTTTCATCCGTGTAAGTTTCCGTCGTCCGGTACTTGCCGCGAATATCTTCGACACTGATGACCAAGCTCGCTTCGCCTGCGATCGCCACGCCGTAGGCCAACCAGCCGGCGCTGCGTCCCATCGATTCGACGAGGAAGTAGTTGCGCCCGGCCTCGGCATCGGCCAGCAGGTTGCGCACTTCCCCGGCCAGCGTTTCGACGGCCGTAAAATAGCCGAACGTGAAGTCGATTCCCCAATAGTCGTTATCAATGGTCTTCGGCAGGTGCACGACCGGAATCTGCTTCGCACCGGCCGGCATTTTGCGCTGAAACATCTGCAGCTTGTTGGCGGTCTTCAGCGTGTCGTCGCCGCCGATCGAAACCAAGGCATCGACGCCGAGCGAGCAGAGGGCGTCGTATACCGTCCGCAGCGGCTTCGTCTTCTCCGCGTCGTCGAGATGCTCGGGGCTCGACACCTTCTTGCCCGGGTTCGAGCGTGCCGTGCCGATGATGATCCCTGCGCTGTTGCGCGTCCGACGGAGCGCCTTCTGATCGAGCGGAATCCAATCGCGTCCTTCCGTCATCGGCCGTTCCGGGCCAAACTCCATCAGGCCTGAGTAACCGTGGCGGATGCCGAGCACTTGAATGCCGTTGCGAATAAACGATGCGGCGGCAGTGGAAATGACGGCATTCGCGCCGGGAGCGGGCCCGCCGGCAAACAGGATGGCGACCTTCTTGATGGGCGTCGCGACGGACGAGGGAGATTCGAGCGTGTTCATCGAGCGAGAACTTTCTAGTACGAGACCGAGATGGGGGCCGTACGGGTGCGATGCGCCGGCCCAAGACAAGCCGCCATTCTAGAAAGGCGCGCGGAGGTTCGCCAAGGCGTGCTTCGCGGGGATAGCCCGCAGGGAACGCCCTCTGTGGCGTTCCGTTCGATGCAATCTCTCAGACCGCGGAACGCCGCGGAGGGCGTTCCCTACAGATTCGTCAGAAAGTTCCACACTTTTCTGATCGCGCAAGTTTGCGTGGCGCGAACTATGCCGGCCAGGTGCGCTCGATGAATCGCGTGTCGACTTCCGCGTTCACAAACGCTTGGTGATCGAGAATCTCGATCAGGCGCGGAATCGTGGTCTTGATCCCTTCGATGCGCATTTCGCGGAGCGCTCGCTTCATGCTGGCGATCGCTTCGTTACGCGTCGGCTGATGCACGATGAGCTTTGCGATCATCGAGTCGTAATGCGCCGGCACCGTATAGCCCGCGTGGGCATGCGAATCGAACCGCACGCCGTAGCCGCCCGGGATGTACATCTGCGTGATCTTGCCCGGGCAGGGTTGGAAGTTGCGGGCCGGATCTTCGGCGTTGATACGGCACTCCAGGGCATGCCCCTTGGCCGCGATGTCCGATTGCTTCCACGGCAGCGGTTCGCCGGCCGCCACGCGAATCTGCTGCTTGATCAGATCGATTCCGGTCACCAACTCCGTGACGGGGTGCTCGACCTGAATCCGCGCGTTGACTTCGATGAAGTAGAAGTTCTGGTCCTTGTCGACGATAAACTCGACGGTGCCTGCATTCGTATAGCCCGCTTCCTTCACGAGCCGCACGGCCGCGTCGCAGAGCGCCTTGCGCGTTTCCGGCTTCAGAAACGGCGACGGGCTCTCTTCGATGATCTTCTGATGCCGACGTTGCGTCGAGCAATCACGTTCCCACAAGTGCACGGCGTTGCCGTGATGGTCGGCGATAATCTGCACTTCCACGTGCCGCGGATTCTCGACGTACTTCTCCATATACACGTCGGGATTGCCGAACGCCGCCTCGGCTTCTTGCCGGGCCTGACCGAAAGCGCTCGCCAATGCGAGTTCGTTTGCAGCCACGCGCATGCCGCGTCCGCCGCCGCCGGCCGTGGCTTTGATGAGCACCGGGTAGCCGATTTCCCCGGCAATCCGCATCGCTTCCTTCTCGTCGGCGATCAGCCCCTGGCTCCCCGGCACGCACGGCACATTGGCCTTGCGCGCGAGTTGTTTCGCCGTGTTCTTATCGCCGAGCTGCCGCATCGCTTCCGGCGAAGGGCCGATGAAGTCGATTTTGCACTGCCGACAAACGTCGTTGAAATGCGCGTTCTCGGAAAGGAATCCGAAGCCGGGGTGAATGGCCTGCACGTTGCCGACTTCCGCGGCGCTGATCACCCGATCGATTTTCAGATAGCTCTGATTCGACTTGGCCGGACCAACGCAGTAGGCCTCGTCGGCAAGCTCGAGATATTGCGCGCCGCGATCGGCTTCGCTGTAAATGGCCACGGTCTCGATGCCCATCTCGCGACAGGCGCGCATGATGCGCAGAGCGATCTCACCGCGGTTGGCGACTAGAATACGTTTGAACATGGGGGCGATGTCTGGGTATCGGTGGTCCGTTGTCTGTAGTCAGTTGCGCTTACGGCGGCGGGCGCAAGAGGTGCTATTCGACCGTTGCAACGGACAACGGACAACGAACCACGGACGCCCGAGAGACTAGCCCTTGGGATCGACCTTGAACAACGGCTGACCATATTCCACGGGCGAACCGTTTTGCACGAGGCAGGCGACGATCTTACCGACGACTTCGCCGGGAATCTCGTTGAACACCTTCATCGCCTCGATCACGCAAACAACCGTTTCCGCGCCGACATGATCGCCGACCTTCACAAACGCCGGCGCATCCGGATTGGGCGAGGTGTAGAACGTGCCTACCATCGGCGACTTGATCACCGCGTGATTGTCCACCGCTGCGGCAGGCGCCGCGGCAGCAGGCGCTGCGGGTGCTGCAGGGGCCGGGGCGGCCATATAAGGGCGAGTATCGGCGACAATCGTTTCGCCGCCTTTGCGCAAGCGAACGCGTACGTCGCCGTCGCGAAGGTCGACTTCGTTCAGATCGTGTTCTTTCATTAACTCGATCAGGCGTCGAATCTTGCGCACGTCGAACACATCGCCGCCGGGGGAATTGGTCATTTCGTTCTCCGAGTCCGACCCCATAAAGTTTTGCTAACCTACTAAAAGGAGTACCGGCCGGCGGCTTCAACGTTTGCGGCAAATCCGCTCACCGAAGCGAGCACGGCGGCATTTTGTGAATGCGTCCAACCGAAAGCGCATCGAGAGATGGTAATCACCCACGGTCCGCGATACCAGTTGCGGTTACCCCGCGGCGACGTGAATCGTCGTCTCGAGCCCTCGCCTGAAACCTATATGAGTGCTCAGGTTTGGGCGACAATGTACCCCCGGCGGCGCGCGACCGTCAAGATGACGTAGAGCTCGAACAGCGGCGTTCCGCCGGTAATCCCCTGCCCCGTCGCGGGGGCGTCGCTTACGATGCACGCATGAACTCCGACCCACTTCGCACCTTGGCCGAACGGCTTTTGGCCGGCGGCCTGGATATCGACCAATTTCTCGCGGCGGCGGCCCGATCGACGGTCGCCGACCTCGGCGACGCCCAGGTCGACCTCGATCGTCGTCGCCGTTGCGGCTTCCCCGAGGTCGTCTACGGCGAAGGGAAAACGGTCGAGCAGCTCGCGAAGATCTTCGACGTACTTCTGGCCGACGGCGATGAAGTGCTCGCCACACGCGTTGCGGCCGAGAAGGCGACGGCGTTGCTGCCGCGCTACGCTGCGGGACGCTACAACCCCGTGGCGCGCACGTTTCGCGTGGCGCGAAATATCGCGGCGCGACAACAGACCCAAACTCCGGCAAAGCCGCTTGGTCGGGTGGTCATCGTCACCGCCGGCACCAGCGACTTGCCGGTGGCCGAAGAAGCTCGCGAAACGGCCGACTGGATGGGAGCCGACGTCGCGCTCATTCAAGACGTCGGCGTCGCAGGCCCGCAACGGCTCATCGCAAGGCTTCCCGAGATTCGCACGGCCGACGTCGTCGTCGTGGTGGCAGGCATGGAAGCGGCGCTCCCGAGCGTCGTCGGCGGGCACGTCGATTGTCCGGTGATCGGAGTCCCCACGAGCGTCGGCTACGGTGCCAGCCTCGGCGGACTTACGGCGCTGCTCGGCATGCTCACCAGCTGCGCAGCGAACGTCACCGTCGTAAACATCGACGCCGGATTTAAAGGAGGCTACCTCGCCGGACTCATTGCCTCGCGCATTCGTCAGGAAGCCGGCTCATGATTGACCCCGCCACGCTCTCCGACCGCGGAAAACAGATACTTTCAGCCACTCGACCTTCGGGATTGACGTTGCTGAAGCCTCGCGATGTCGACGGACACAAAGGAACGTACGGGCGCGCGCTCATCGTCGGCGGCTCGCTTGGCATGGCCGGGGCCGTCGGACTTTCCGGCATGGCGGCGCTTCGTGCCGGCGCAGGACTGGTGCGCTTAGCCGTGCCGCGCGGCATCGTCTCCATCGTCGCCTCCTACGAGCCGGCATATATGACGACGCCGCTGGCGGAAGACGACGACGGACGGCTCCATCGTTCGGCAACGGCGTCGTTGATGGAAGCAACAAAGCCGGCCACGGTCGTCGCCGTCGGCCCCGGCTTAGGACGCGGCGCCGGCGTGAGCGAAATCGCCTTGCGGCTCTTCGCCGAAGTCAAGCAACCGGCCGTCTTCGACGCCGACGCTCTTAATGCACTCGCCGAGCATCGCAATACACTCAGCACGCACATTGGTCCTCGCATTCTCACCCCGCACCCCGGCGAGTTTGAACGCCTCGTCGGCGGACGCAAGTTTGCCGACCGCTCGACCATGTGCGAGGCCGCGGCGAAGCTGGCGGCCGACACGCAGACGGTCATCGTCCTCAAAGGGCACGGCACCTTCGTCACCGACGGCACCCGCGGTTACACCAACACCACGGGCAATCCGGGCATGGCGACCGGCGGCACGGGGGACGTGCTCACCGGCATCCTCACGGCCCTACTCTGCCAAGAATTCGAACCATGGGACGCAGCCTGCCTCGGGGTGTTTGTCCACGGGTTGGCCGGCGATCTGGCGGCCGCCGACCTCGGGATGCCGTCGCTGATTGCGAGCGATCTGATCCGCTATTTGCCGCCTGCCGTGCAATCGGCGATTGCCGCCGGTAAATGAGCGCGCGGACATGCGGCGGCTAAGCCCGAATCCACGGGTATCCCCAGTTTTTCACGGTTCGCCGAACAGCGAACCCGCCTTGTCGGCCGGGGACGATCGGATATACTGGGCGGTTTCCTATTTTGGCAGTGATAACGTTTGGAGAGTGCGGCGATGGCTCGGGTATGCAACGTCTGCGGCAAAGGCCCTCAAACGGGCAATCAGGTTACGATCCGCGGTAAGGCGAAATACCTCGGCGGCGTCGGTACGAAAATCACCGGCATCACGCGCCGCACCTTCAAGCCGAACCTGCAACGGGTTCGCGTCACCGAAGGGGGCACGAACAAGACCATCATGGCTTGCGTGCAATGTATCCGCAGCGGCATGATTACCAAGCTCGTGAAGGCCAAGCCTTTCCGCTTGCCCGCCGCTCCCGATGCCGCCAAGAAGGGCCCGTCGAAGCCGGAAGTGAAAAAGACTGACGCGAAGAAGGCCCCGGTCAAGAAGCCGGAAGCCAAGGCAGCGACGGCCGTGAAGAATCCGAAGACCGGCAAGTAAGCGGTAAATGCTTTGTTCCCCTCGCCCCTTGCGGGAGAGGGGGCAGAGGTGAGGGGTCAGCGGATACCTAGCGGCCGTACCGTCGCCTCGTACCAATTCTTCCGAGCCGGAACCCTCGCATGAGCCTCTCCCGCGCCGAAGTCGAAAAAGTCTCGCTGCTCGGGCGACTGCAACTCACGCCCGCCGAGCTCGACCTCATGACGACGCAGCTCAGCGCCGTCGTCGGCTACATCGAGCAGCTGAAGGAGCTCAGCACGGACGACGTCGAGCCGATGGCGCACGCCGTGCCGACGTCAAACGTCTTCCGCGACGATGTCGTGACGCCGAGCGCCGACCGTGCCCTGATCTTGAGCAACGCGCCGCATGCCGACGGCGAGTTTTATCTCGTGCCCGCCGTGTTGGGAGAATAAGCAGGCGATGCTGAATGCGGAATGCTGAATGCTGAACGGATTTATGCCTCGCTTGTTCAGCATTCAGCACTCAGCATTCTGCATTTGATTCCAGGACCGACTAAGCGTGGCTCTCTATCAGAAGACGGCGACCGAACTGCTCGGCTTGCTCAACGCCGGGCAAGTGACTTCCGAGGAACTAACGCGCGCTTACGCCGAGCGCATCGCGCAAGTCGATCCCAAGGTCGGCGCCTATCTACGGGTCGACGTCAACGGCGCTCTGGAACAGGCCCGTACGATCGACGCCCGTCGCAAGCGCGGCGAGCCGCTTGGTAAGTTGGCCGGCGTGCCGGTGGCCGTGAAAGACCTGCTTTGCGCGCAAGGCGAACTGACGACCTGCGCCTCGCGGATGCTAGAAACGTATCGCGCTCCGTACGATTCGACGGTCGTCGCCAAACTGCGAGCCGCCGACGCCGTGCTGCTAGGACGCACGAACATGGACGAGTTTGCCATGGGAGGCTCGACCGAAAACTCAGCCTTCCAAAAGACGCGCAATCCTTGGGATCTCGAGCGTACGCCCGGCGGCTCCAGCGGAGGCGCGGCGGCGTGCGTGGCCGCGGATGAAGCCTGCCTTTCGATCGGCACCGACACCGGCGGTTCGATCCGCCAGCCCGCCGCACTTTGCGGCATCACCGGCATGAAGCCGACCTATGGGCGCGTGAGCCGCTACGGGCTCGTCGCGTTCGCCAGCAGCCTCGACCAAGCAGGCCCCATGGCGCGCACGGCCGAAGATGCCGCGCTGCTCCTGGAAGTCATCTCCGGGCACGATCCGCACGACGCGACGAGCGTAAATGTGCCCGTCCCCAGCTATTCACAAAACGTGCGCGAGCCGCTTCAAGGACTGACCGTCGGCCTCGTACGCGAGCACTTCGCCGCAGGGCTTGATGGTGAAGTCGAGTCGGCCGTACGCGAAGCCGTGAAGGTGTACGAATCGCTTGGCGCGAAGGTGAAAGAGGTCTCGTTCCCGCACGCCGAATACGGCGTGGCCGTCTACTACATCATCGCGCCGTGCGAAGCCTCGAGCAATTTGGCGCGGTACGACGGCGTGCACTACGGCCGCCGCACGGACGAAGCGAAGCTCATCGCCGAGCTCGATGCCGAACGGAAGCAACTTCTCGCGGCCGGCAAGAAGCGCGAAGCGGAAAGCCTTGATACGTCGCTCGTACGGCTCTATCGCAAGAGCCGCGCCGAAGGCTTCGGCTCCGAGGTCAAGCGGCGCATCATGCTCGGCACCTACGCACTGTCGTCCGGATACTACGACGCCTACTATCTCAAGGCCCTGAAAGTCCGCCGCTTGATCCGCCAAGACTATGACAAAGCGTTCGAGCAGGTCGACCTCATCGCCGGCCCCTGCACGACGTCGCCCGCCTTCAAGATCGGCGAGAAGGTCGACGACCCGTTGGCTATGTATCTCGTTGATCTCTACACCGTGAGCGCCAACCTCGCGGGCGTCGGCGGCATATCGATCCCGTGCGGCTTCAGCAAGCAAGGCCTGCCGATCGGCCTACAACTGCAAGGCCCGCCGCTCGCCGAAGACAAACTGCTCCGCGCGGCCCATATGTATCAAACGGCCACCGACTGGCACACCCGCCGCCCCAAGCTTGCGTGAAAGCCATGACCGACAAACCAGCTCCCTACACCATTGTCATCGGGCTTGAGACCCACGTGCAGTTGCAGACGGCGACGAAGCTTTTCTGCGGGTGCAGCACGAAGTTCGGTGCTCCGCCGAACACGCAAACTTGCCCTGTCTGCACAGGTCACCCGGGAACATTGCCGGTAATGAACCGCCGGGCGTTCGAGCTGTCGCTGCAAACCGCGGCCGCGCTGAATTGCAACATCGCCACTTACACGAAGTGGGATCGCAAACAGTACTACTATCCCGACCTGCCGAAGGGCTACCAAATCAGCCAATACGATCTGCCGTTCAGCTACGAAGGCTGGCTGGAGATCGGCGACCCCAAAGGCAAGTTCGAGCCGAAGCGCGTCCGCATCATTCGCGCTCACTTGGAAGAAGACGCAGGCAAGAGCATGCACGATGAGCACGCGGGCAAGGCCGACAGCAAGATTGATCTGAACCGCACCGGCACGCCGCTGTTGGAGATCGTCACCCATCCCGACCTGCGATCCCCTGCCGAGACGAAGGCCTACCTCACCGAGCTAAAGTTACTGCTCACGCATCTCGGCGTTTCCGATTGCAACATGCAGGAGGGGAGCCTGCGGGTCGACGCCAACGTGAACTTGCACATCGAGACGCCGACCGGAAAGGTCGCCACGCCGATCGTCGAAATCAAAAACATGAACAGCTTCCGCGCGGTCGAGAAGGCTGTCGCCTACGAAGCCGAGCGGCAATACTCGGTCTGGCAGGAGACGGGCAAGAAGCTCGGCGATCCCGGGGTCTTCAAACAGACGCGCGGCTGGGACGACACCGCCAACGTAACGCGCGGCCAGCGCGAAAAGGAAGAGTCGAGCGACTATCGCTACTTCCCCGATCCCGACTTGGTGCCCGTGACCGTGACCGCCGAACAGATCGGCGCCGTGCGGCAGAGCCTCGGCGAATTGCCGGCCCAGATTCGCACCCGGCTCGAAGTTTCGTACGGCCTCACTCCTTACGATAGCGACGTCATCGTCAACCAGGGCCGCACGTTCATCACGTACTTCACCACCGCCGCGGATATCGCCGGCGACGGCAAAACCGCGTCGAACTGGCTCCAGCAAGACGTGCTCCGCGTGATGGGTGAGCGCAATCTCACAATCGAGTCTTATCCCGTCCCCGCCGCCGCACTCGGCGACTTATTGAAACGGGTCCGCGCCGGCGAGGTCGACACCAGCCGCGGCCGCGAAGTGTTGCAACGGATGTTCGATACAAATGAGACGGCCGCCGAAGCCATGCAGGCGCTCGGCATCGAACAGGTCGACGAGTCGGCCCTGATGGCGCTCTGCGAAGAGCTCGTCGCGGCCAATCCCAAAGTCGTCGTCGATGTGAAGGCCGGCAAGATGCAAGCGGCCGGGGCGTTCGTCGGTCAGGCGAAGAAGAAGAATCCCAACGCCAACCCGGCCCGCGTGCGCGAGCTCTGTTTAGAGATCATCGCAAAGCTGCCGTAAATCCGGGTGTTAAAGTCGCCGGCGTTACGCTTGCCGCGTCACCGCCAGCACTTCGTCGAGCACTAGGCCGTTCGTGGCGATGCTGTTTGTCGCATGAATTGTCGGCGTGCCGTTCCAATCCGTGAACGTGCCGCCGGCTTCTTCGATCACCGGTTGCAAGGCCGCACAGTCCCACACATGCATCATCGGGTCGACCATCAACTCGGCCCGGCCTGTGGCGACGAGCAGATATCCGTAAGCGTCGCCCCATGAGCGGCTGATCCTTGCGGCTGCCTGCAACTTGTCATAGGCGTCGCGCCGCCCGATCCGTTCGAAGTTGCGCACCTCCGACGTGCAAAACAAGCCTTCGCGCAAGGCCTGCTTCTTCGACACGCGCGCCGGTCGCGGCGCCGCATCTCCCTTCACGTACCAGGCCCCTTCGCCTTTGGCGGCATACGCGGTTTCCGCGAGGCCGGGAATATGGATCACGCCGACGACACTGCGCCCCTCGTGTTCGACGCCGATCAGCGTTCCATACAGCGGCACGCCCGAAATGAAGCTTTTCGTGCCGTCGATCGGGTCGAGAATCCAGCGGTAACCCGAGGCGCCCGCCTGCTCGCCGAACTCCTCGCCGAGAATCCCGTCGCTGGGAAAGGCGGCGGCAATCTCCCGACGCAGCAGTTGCTCCGCCCCGCGATCCGCCACGGTCACCGGCGAGTCATCGGCCTTGATCTCGACGCCCAGGTCGTCGCGCTGGAAGTAGGTCAGCGTCAGGTCGCCGGCCTTGCGAGCGGCGGCGACGGCAAGTTGCAAACGTGCGGCGAGTTCGGACATGAGAAAACCGGAGACTGGAGACCGAAGTAAACAACGTCGGCATCCAGAATAGGGTGCGGCATTGTCGGCGCGAAGGACGGATTTGGCCGGCCGCCGAAGTCTTCACTTCGGTCTCCCGTCTTCAGTCTGCAATCTTGCTCTAGACTTCAGTCCGCACTCTGCATTCGCGCCGGCGGCGGCATCAATTGCGAGAGCTTAATCGCCGATAGTTCGCGCCGCGTCGTCGCCGTAACTTCGTTCAGCACGTCGGCCAAGCGGCGGTGCGTTTCTTCCGGCATTCCCTTGGCCGACGACGGTTCGCCGCTCATCGGGCCGTCGATCGCTTCGATCACTTCCAGCAGCGACACCTCGTCGACAGTCCGCTCCAAGGCGTAGCCGCCGTCAACGCCGCGCGTCGACGAGAGAATGCCGTGCGTCACCAAACTACGCAGAATCTGCAACAAGAACCGCTCGGGCATGTGCCCGCCTGCGGCGAGTTTGCTGCAAGGAACAGGCGTGCCGCGCTCATGTTGGGAAAGAGCCAACATGGCTTGCACTGCGTATTCCACCGTGCGCGAGAGCTTCACTGCGCCCCCTTTCGAGGCCCGTGCGCAACGGTTCCGGTCGTCGCGCGCGGCCCTGCGTGCTGAGTTCACATCTGCTTGATGTCAAATCTCGATTCCGACGCTCGGAATCGCATTGTCCCGAACTCCTATGCAAAAGCCCCACATTGGGAGGATTGTCGGAATCGCACGTGACAGAGTCAAACAATATCCGCGCGTTTTCGTTAAACCACACCGTGAAATAAATCACGATGCGTATCGTCGGCGCGAAACCATTTCAGATCGGTCTCGCCCGGCACTCGTACAACGACGCTCGCATCGCGCCGTTCCAGAGCACCACGCTACCCCTTGCGACAATGCATCCGAGACGAACTCGCCGGACCGCAGAACGTCGGCAAATTCGAGCGATCGCTACCGCACCGGTTCAGCCGCCGGTTCCTTTGGCGTTTCATTCAAGGTACCCTGCGCCGCCGGGTTCGGCATTGTCCAAGCGTGCAGAATCAACAGCCCCGCGCCGCCGACTAACAGCATGTCGGCCACGTTGAAGTTCGGCCAAGTCCAGCCGCTGAAGCGAAATAGGATCCAGTCGCGCACCGCATGGCGCGGATAACCGACGGCCTCCAACTCGGGCGTGCACCAGAGCCCTAGCCGGTCGTAGAGGTTCCCCAGAATCCCGCCCGTAATGCCCGAAAGCGATACCAGCAGCAACCGATCGCGGGCCGCGCCGACGACGAACAGCCAATACACGATCGCCACGGCAGCCCCGATGCTCAACGTGGCGAAGAGCCAAACCTTGCCTTGGCCCATGCCGAAGAGCGCTCCCTGATTGAGCGCGGTTTGCAGCCCGAAGAAGTCGGTCCAAATCCAGCGGACGCTTTCCATATTGTCGGCCGCGCGATAAGCCCCCGGCGGCCCCAGCTCGGCAAACAGCCGATCTTTCGACCACAAATCGAGCCCCGTGCCGCCGAGCGCAATCGCAAGGAAGAGCAGAATTCGTCCCGCGCCAAATCCCTTCATGGCCGCCGCCTTCGCTGCTAAGTCTTCTCACCGACGGCCTCTTGCGAAGCTCGTCGTATACGAACAAAAAAAGCCCGGGAACCTTTCGTCCCCGGGCTCTAAAGTCGCAATCTTTCGGCAAACTCGCAATGCTAAATTCGGCCGGCCCCGCCTGAGCGTCGCAGAGTACGTCGTGCGAAACGGCGGCCGTCGCCAGCTAGCGAGGCTTTTGTTCCTTCTCGGCGCATTTCACGCAGAGCGATACGAACGGAATGGCCTCGAGCCGGAGCTTCGGGATCTTCGAACCGCAGGCTTCACATTCGCCGTAAGTCCCTTCGTCCATTCGGTCCAACGCGTCTTCAATCGCCGTCAGCGTCCCTTCTTCCGACTCCATCAGTTGCAGCGTGAAATCTTGCTCAAACGTGTCGCTGCCGAGGTCGGCCATGTGGATCGGCATGGTCGAATGGTCGCCGCCGGAACCTCGCAACGCATTATCGGCCAATTGATGCACTTCCCCTCGCAAACGGGCTCGCAAAGCCAGGAGGCGTTCGCGATAGGGCTTCATCTCGGTCTTCTTCATCAGCGATTCTCCCCCTTAGGCAGGCTCGGGCAATTCAGACCATAACGTGCAAAACGCTCACTCTCAGACGCCGCGCAAGCACGGCAGAAGTGCTTGCGGAAAGGCCTAGAATCGCCATTGTAATATCCGTAGGCAGGGGGTGTCAAATAATCCGACCACCGCGCAATGCCGCAAAACCCCGAAAAAACCGCGGTTTTTGCAATACTTAGCCATCCTAGGAGGCCACTCACGGCGTACGCCCCGCGGCGTCTCTCCGCCCACCCCATACGGCCCAGCGCGCCTGTTTGTTCGAACTTCTTCCGCCGGCTGCGCCCCCCCACATCCGGCATCGCATCCCGGCCCTGCGGCACGAAAACCGTCCCGTTGTCGCGAAGTCCGTGCCTGGGGCGCTTCGCTTGTCCGTTTTCGCCGACACGAATAGACTGGCAATCTCTTCGCAAAATCGCCCCTTTGCCCGTCGCCCCCGCTTGGGAGAGTTCGCCATCGCCGCCGTCGCCGCCACCACCGATCTGGCCTTCCAGCGCTGCATCAACCCGGCTTGCGGCTCCACGCACGGCGTCGACGAGGTCCTGACCGAGTGCCCCAAGTGCGGCGGCCTGCTCGACGTCCTCTACGACTGGGACCGCGTCCGCCCCCCGAAATCGCTGAGCGAGTTCGAGGCCCTCTGGTCGCGACGCTACGACCCTCTGGCGTTCAGCGGCGTCTGGCGGTTCCACCGGCTGCTGCCGTTCGCCAAGCCGGACAACATCGTCACCATCGGCGAAGGGCAAACCCTGCTTCAGCATGCCCCGGCCGTGGCCAGGTTCGTCGGACTCCGCGGCGGCAAGCTTCATCTGCAATACGAAGGAATGAACCCCTCGGGCAGCTTCAAAGACAACGGCATGTCGGCCGCCTTCACGCATGCCCATAGCATCGGGGCGAAGCGGGCCGCCTGCGCGTCGACCGGCAACACCAGCGCGTCGCTCGCCGCCTACTGCTCGGTGAGCAAGCTGATGAAGGCGGTCATCTTCATCGGCTCCGGCAAGATTTCGTACGGCAAACTTTCGCAAGCCCTCGACTACGGCGCGCTCACCGTGCAAATCGCCGGCGATTTCGACGACGCCATGCAGCGCGTCCGCGAAGTCTCCAAAGAGCTCGGCATCTACTTGGTGAACAGCGTGAATCCCTTCCGCCTCGAAGGGCAGAAGACGATCATGTTCCGCGTGCTCGAAGCGCTCCGCTGGCAAGTGCCCGATTGGATCGTCGTTCCCGGCGGCAACCTCGGCAACTCCAGCGCCTTCGGCAAGGCTTTCTTCGAGCTCCACCAGCTCGGGCTCATCGACCGCATTCCGCGGCTCGCCGTGATCAACGCCGCCGGAAGCAACACGCTCTACCAACTCTACGAAAAACGCGGACTCCGTTGGAACAACGCGAAGCCCGACCTGGCGATCGCCTGCAACTATTACGAAGAGCTCGACGCCGAGAATCGCCGCGCCTCGACGATCGCCAGCGCCATCGAAATCAATCGTCCGGTAAACCTGACGAAGTGCCTGCGAGCCCTTGAGGTATGCGACGGCGTGGTTCGCGAAACCACGGACCAAGAGATCCTCGACGCTAAAGCGCAAGTCGGCGCGGGGGGCCTCGGCTGCGAACCGGCCAGCGCCGCGAGCGTCGCCGGCGCGAAGAAACTCGTCGAAGAAGGAATCATCGGCCACGATGAAACCGTGGTCTGCATTCTCACCGGGCATCAACTCAAAGACCCCGACGCGACGGTCGGCTACCACACGACCGACCAAGAGATGTTCAACAAGATCCTCGGCAGCCGGGGCGTGAAGCGCGCGGCGTTTGCGAACCGAGCGGTCGCGGTGAACAACAATCTCGACGAAATCATCCGCGCCATTCAGCTCTACTCGTAGCGTGCGCCGGTTGTTGATCTGACGCGTATTTAGCCCGCCGTCGGCGACGGCGGGCGCCCCCGGTCGCCGACCGGGGGCGAAATAGAAATAGGAATGGCAGCGACGGTTTAAAGTTTCGCGCCGTTTACTGCGCGCATCATGCTGAGTACGCACATTTTCATGCGCCGCAACCACATCTAAGTGCGCGGTTCGCGCATTGCCTTGTAGGGAACGCGCTGCGCGGCGTTCCGCAATGTGCGCAGCAACGCGCACGTCGCTGATCACTCTCCGTGAAACACCGCGCCGTTCGCGGCAAATGTTGCCCATCGCCGCGAGCAAAATCGACGTAAGTCCTCGCAGCGCCCCCTGCCCCGTGCGCACTACGGTAAACACGCAGTGCGCCCCCTTGTTGGTAAGCGCTCCGACGCGCACAACGAGGGGGCGATTGTGCGCATTCTCGCCATTTAGTGCGCACCACTTACGTCGATTTTGCGACGCTTCCGGCAAGTCTTCCTTCGACCCTCGCGGGACTTGCGTTGCCTCCTTCTCCCCTCGCGGGAGAAGGTGCCCGAAGGGCGGTTGAGGGGGCGTCGTCTCCTTCGCAGAGCGATCGATCCACGCAATGTTCGGCATGACGAATGACTCACAACGAGGCGCATAGGGAATATCACGCCGCATTCTCCCAAACCTGCCGGCCCCATTTCCAGGCGATTTTTGGCCGGCTGTAATTTTCTTTCAGAGTGCGCGCCAAGACGCAAAGACGCGAAGCAGACGCAAAGAAGAAAGGGAGATTGGGGAGATGAAATGAGGAGGGGGGTGGGAAATAGCTGGGCAGGCGAGCCGGGAGCGTGAGCGACCGGAGTCCGCAATGTAGTAGGCACACTCCGTGTGCCGTCGCCTTCCGCTATCGCCATCGACGCCGTCACAAACCACGTTTCCCGCTGGGAGAGGTCGACGAGCGCAAGCTCGGCGGGTGAGGGTCGCGCGGCATCACGCTTGGCTCAGAGATCGTTAACGACGTGGCCCGTTCGATTTTACCGAGCATTCGTTTTCAACACACGCAAATCGAAACGCCGTCGCAACCGCGTGGGCCTCGCGCTACTCGACCCACCCTAGACCCCATAAACTTGTTTGGTCCCTCGCCCCGACGAACGACGCGACCAATTGCCGCCGACGTGAATTCGGGGAGAGGGAGAGGGTAAGGGGCAGGAAATGCTGACTGCTGAATGCGGAATGCTGAACAAGCCGACGCCGATTCAAAGCTTGTTCAGCATTCAGCAGTCGCCTTTCTTCATTCGCCCTCGCCCCTCACCCTCTCCCTCTCCCCCGATCCAAGCTTGGGAACAATCAAGCTCGCACGCGGGGGCGAGGGGACCGAACGGGGGACGTATTTTAGACGAGTCGGGCGGTTCGATCTTGCCGCATCTGAGTTTGAATGACGATGATGGGCACGCGGAAACAGCCAGCCGAGTTCGTGGAAGGACCCACTTATGTTCGAGCGTTGGTTTCGTCTCAAGGAAAACGGCACTACGGTGCGCGTCGAGCTCTTCGCCGGGCTCGCTACTTTCCTCACGATGGCGTACATCATCGTCGTGCAGCCGGCCGTGCTTTCGGGGCGGATGTTTGGGTTGGATACCGGGATGGATTTCGGCGCGGTGACGACTGCCACTTGCCTCTCCGCGGCGCTCGCTTCCGCCGTCATGGCGCTCTATGCGCGGTATCCGATTGCGCAAGCGCCGGGCATGGGGGAGAATTTCTTCTTCGTGCTCACGACGTTGCCGGCCGCCGCGGCCGTGGCTGCCGCGCGCGGGGTCGCTCCTTGGCAAGTCGGGCTCGGCGTGGTGTTTTACTCCGGCGTGCTCTTTCTCTTGCTCACGCTTACCGGCATCCGCGAACGCATTCTGGATGCCGTGAGCCCGAGCTTGAAGAGTGCGATTGCCGCGGGGATCGGCATTTTCGTCGCCTTCATCGGGTTGCAGAACGCCGGCGTGATTCTCAAGCATCCCGGCACGGCGGTGACGCTGAACCCGCACTTCAATTCGCCCGACTTGCTCGTCTTCTTCTTCGGCCTGCTGCTCACGGCCGTGCTGCACGCGCGGCGCGTGCCGGGCTCCCTGCTATGGGGCATGGCCGGAAGTACGCTGCTGGCGATCGCGCTGCGTACCGCCCTACCCCAGGTGCCGGAACTCGCCGAGGCGGCGATCGTGAAAGAGTCCTTGCTGATGACGCGGTTTACGATTGCCGACGCCGTCGTGTCGCGAGCGCCGTCGGTAGCGCCATTGGCGTTTCAGATGGATTTGGTCGGGGCGCTCGACGTCGCGATGCTCCCGTTTATTCTGATTTTTCTGTTCATGGTGCTGTTCGACACCGTGGGCACATTGATCGGCGTCGGGCAGCAGGCCGGCTTACTGCGCGACAACAAATTGCCCCGGGCTCAGCAGGCGATGCTGTCCGACGCCGTCGGCACCGTGGCCGGCGCATGCTTGGGAACGAGCACGGTGACGAGCTTCATCGAGAGCGCTGCAGGCGTGGAACAAGGGGGCCGCACGGGACTGACGAGCCTGACGACCGCCGGGCTGTTTTTATTCGCGCCGTTTTTCAGCCCGGTGATTGCGATGGTCGGCAGCTATCCGCCGATCGTGGCGCCCGCGTTGGTCTTGGTCGGCGCGATGATGATGCACAGCGTGACGCGCATCGCCTGGGACGATCCCTCGGAAGCCACGCCCGCGTTTCTCACGCTCGTCGGCATTCCGCTCTCGTACTCGATCGCCGACGGCCTGGCGCTCGGGCTGATCAGCTACCCGATCATCAAACTCTTAAGCGGCCGGCGGCGCGACGTGAACCTGCTGATGGTGATCTTAGCGGTACTCTTGATCGCCTACTTCGTACTGCTGCGCTCGCGCGTCGGGTAAGCGAGTTATACGAAAGCGTCGCATGCGTCGGCTGGGGCATCACTTCGTTCTGCCCCAGGCACCCGCCGATGAATTATTACCAGCCGAACAGTGCTTACCAACCAAACACTGCGCCGGGGCCGAAGCCGTACGACGCCGCGTTGCCGAAGCTCGCGGCCGGGATGCCGGTGTTGTAACCGTAGCCGTAGCCGCCATAACCGTAGCTGGGATAAGCCACGACCGGAGCGTAGCCGACACCATAGCCGTAGCCGTAGGGATAGCCCGAGCGACCGTAGTCGCCGTGGTGATGATGATGGTGGCGGCCGTTCCGGTTGGCGTTGGTGTTACCCACGTTGACGTTCGCGTTGCCGTTGTTGCCGTTGTTGACGTTGCCCTGCTCGAAGCGAAAGCCGGAGACGCTCGGCCGCGACGGCGACTTCGCGAGGTCCCAATTGTTATTGGCGGCTTCGGCCGGCACCGACACGGCGGCAAGAGCAAACAAGGCAATTAAGGTGATGGCGAAGCGTTTCATGGCCGGGGCTCCTAAGCGGGGGCTTTACTCCTTTGCGAGATCTACCGGAGTAAGATGCAGCCGGCATGCCAAAGGTGACGCCGCACGTCTGAGAAGCCGCTTTTCCCGAAGAAATCGCAAATCCAACCCCTGCGACGGGTCCGACGAGCGCGATCGATTTGACGACGCGCTGTCGCGGGAAGAGACGGGGGAAGTCGGGGTGATGAGTGATGAGTGATGAGTGGCGGATGGTGATTGATGAACTTGAGAGAGTGATTCGTCTTCACTCGTCACTCACCACTCGTCACCCGCCACTCTCATTCCGTTACAGGCGCGACAAGAGTTCCGACTTCTTCGCCGCGTACTCTTCTTGCGACAGGATTTTCTTGTCGTAGAGTTCGGCCAGGCGTTCGATCTTCGCAAAGATGTCGGCCTCGTGTGCGCTGCCGTTGCCGGAGTTGTTCGACATCGGTGGCGGCGGCGGTGGTGCGTATTGCGTTTGCGGAGCATATTGCGTCTGCGGCGCGTAGCTCTGCTGCGAACTGTTTTGTTGGAAGCCCTGGCCGGAGATCACCGGCAAGCTGCCGACGTTGACCGTGCCGTATTGGCTGGTGAACGTCACGGAGCCGTCGCCGCTTTGCTGTTGCGAGACGCCGCCGATCTGATGGTCGAGCGTATCGTAGACCGTCACCTGCCCGTTGACGTCGACCGCCAGGCGGTGCGAGTTCGCGAAGTAAGCATAGCGCACGTTGTTTTGGCCGCCGCTGGAATTGGGGCTTCCCAAGTCGCCGGGCCACCACGAGCCGTAGCCGCCGCTTGAGCCCGGCACGAACAAGCTCACCGGATTGCCGCCGCTCGAGCCGTTGCTCTGCTGCTGACCGTAGCCGGCGCCCTGTTGCTGCTGCTGGCCGCCCCCTTGATATTGCGATTGATTATTCACCGGCGGCGTCGGCACGAACGGCTGCTGCGCCAAGAGCTGCGAGAGTTCCGAGCAGAGGTTGTCGACCTTCGACTTCAGGCCGTAGTTGAACATGTCGCCGACCATGGTCATGCCCCCTTGCATCCACTGCCCGCCGCCGCCGAGTTCGGAAATATAGAATTGGGCCATCGTGCCGCCGCCGTTCTGCACGGCTTGCAACATATTCGTGACGGCATCGGTGCTCACCCCGTAGCGGTTGGAGAGCTCCAGAATTTTTTGCCAACCTTGATCGGTAAAACGCGACATGAGAGACACTCCGAGGAGAAGAGACGGAGCGCGCGCAGCGGCCCGGCAATAAAACGGTCGTAGAAAAAACGAAACGGCGAACCGTTTACCATAAAGGGAAGCGGCCGAGGCCACAAGGAACCCATCGGAGCCGGTAGATGCAGAAAGCGGCTTCGCGCACATCGACGGCGGAGTGCATGCGCGCGGCGAGCAATTGTTAGCGCCGCATGTCGACCGACATCGTCGTGCTGCCGGACGTCGAGAGGAGCGGCGCAAAGCGGTTGCGGCCGACCGTGTAGCTACCGCCGGCGAAGCGGAACTCGAAGCCGAGAAAGGCGTCGACCGTGCCGGTATCGGCAGGCATGATGAAGTTCGCCTCGCCGTAGAGCGACATGCGCGACGTGAGCGGCACACGCAGATCGCTGCCGAACAAAAACTCGGCGCCGGTGCGCGGCAGGTCGCCGAGCGCGGCATTCACTTCGCCGTGGCTCTGCGAAGCGCCAAACCAGCAGCCGAGCATCGCGCCGTTTTCGAACCAATGCCGGTAGTAGAAGCTGCCTTGCGTCAGCGGACGGAGCGTAACCGGCACCGCACCGACGCCGCCGACGACGAAACTGCCGGAATCGCCGCGGTCGTGCACGGCCGCCTGCACGCCGAACTCGTCCGTGGGGAAGATTCGATAGCCGACTTTGCCGCGCCACTGCGTGAGGAGGAAGTCGTCATAGTACTCTTGGTAGAGCACGTCGTAGCCCAGACCCCAGACGAGGCCGGAGTCGAGCCGCTGGAAGATGCCGAGGGTCGTAAAGTTTTGCGTTCTGCCGGTGGAGCCTTCGACGCGTTCGGTGACCTGCACGGCGTTAGCCGTGGCGTTGAGCGACGTGCCGAATTGCAGCCCAAGCCCGGCGTCGCGCCAAAGCGGAATCGCGCCGTCGAGCGCCACGCGCCCGCCGAAGGCCGCGTTGACGCCGAAATCCTGCGGCTGCTTCGAACCTTCCAGGCCGGCGAAAAGCGAAAAGTTCTGCGCGACGGGGAGGTTATCGAGCCAGAGACCATCCGCGGCGCGGCCGTTTGGGACTTCGGTCAACGTCGGCGATTGGCCGCGCGCCGTCGATCCCATCACGGAACCGACGACCGCCGCGATGGTGGCGAAGCAAAGCGTCAAACGAATGATATGGACCAGCCAAGTCACGGCCGAATGCTCCTTCCGTGGAGTCGCCGCACATTGCCGTCGAACGGTATGGCGAGCTATGCACTGCTATCGAACTTCGACGCGGCAACCCGCATGCAGGCGTCGGCAATAACGCTTGTGCGGCTTAGGCAATGGGGCCGTCGTTCGAGAGAGGGGACCGAACGCGCCGACACCGACATGACGGCGAGTACAAACAAAGCAACGAAAACCAGGCGAAGCGTTTCAGGTCCGGTACTCCCAACCGGAGAAAAGTACTTTGCTAAGGAGCGTCGGCCGACAGAGCCCGGATCGCGGCCGCCGGCGCGGCGATCTTGGCGAGTTCGTGTTCCGTACCCCGTCGGCGCGCGGAGACGATTCCCGCGACTTCGCCGCGCGCGTTGAATACCGGCCCGCCGCTTGCGCCGTCGACGAAGTCGGCGGTCACCGACATCTGCACCGTTTGCTTGCCGAGGGTGACGGAAGATTGATACCTGCGTAATAGCCCCTCGGTCACGCTGTAGAACTCCGCGGCCGGATGCGAGACGATCGTCAGCGGAGAGCCTTCGGGATCACCGGCGGAGAGCGTTGCCGCGACGAGATTCTCGGCATCTACGCGAATGAGCGCGACGTCGGCAATGCGATCTGCGGCGAGGATCTCTTGCACAGGAAAAGCTTGGCCGTCGAACGTCAGCACCGTGCGCGCGACCGCCGTCGGCTTATCGACGACGTGGCAGGCCGTGGCAATGACGCCCGACGGGTCGACGACCACGCCCGCCGCGTAAATCACCTCTCCGTCGGGCAGGAGATGGGCTACGATCACGACCGTCTGTCGCTTCTGTCGATAGATCGTCGCCGCATCCAGCAAGCCGGACGGAGCGTTCGGTTTCGCGGGCTTCCAATCGCAGCGTGTCCTGACGATTTGCTCTTGCCATCGCTCGCGAGAGAGCGATGGGCCCGCCGCGCGCTGTCGTGACAACTGGCGCCACACCTCCATTTGCAATTCGTAGTCGTTCACCACGTTGCCGCCGAGCACCGGGTCGGGACCACGGCGATACTCCTCATGCCCGACGCCCAACGGAATCGTCCACTGCCGAATCCGAACATACTCCGGCGGAACGCCGAATCGCAGCCCCGGCAGCAACTCCGGACGAAGCATGATTCGCAACACGCCCGATGATCCGATCGTTACGAGATCGCTCCCGCCGTCCCAGAGAACTTTTACCGGGTAATCGACGAGGCAGTCGCCGCGGGCGTTCTCGAACGTAAGATGAGCGGGATAGTCGTCGAGATGATCGCGACGGACCACCTCTTTTAGATATCCCTCAAGCTGTTCGCGACGGATTCCCGTCGCCTCGTAGAAACCGAGCTCGACGACGGGACTCGCGCGCGCCGGAACAAGCGGAGTTTCCGCCGGCTTGAGCCGCGCCAAGAGCGGCGCGATTTGTCGCGCCACCAGGTGGCTTGCAACGGTTGCGGAAAGCCCGACGACAAACGCCGCCATCGTCAGCAGAACAGCAAAGCGCGCCAGCCGTTGCCGGAGTTCCGAGGTAGTCATAAGCGCCCCGCCTGGATTAGGGACCGTTGCCGAAAGCGTTTCCGACGCCGTGATCACTTAGCAGGCCATGCACACCGGCGCGGCGAGGTCTTGGTGCAAGAGATCCAAGGCTTCGAGCTGATGCTCCACGCGCGACGTGAAATCCTTGCGCTCCAAGTGACGCTTCAGTAGGTTCAGCGCCGTCGGGCAGACGCTCGTTCCGGCATCGCGTTCGAGCATGTCGATCACCTTCTCGGCAGGCATTCCGGCGCGATACGGCCGCGCGGCGGTGAGCGCTTCGAATACGTCGGCGACCATCACGATGCGCGACTCCAGCGGCAGCGTTTCCGATGCCACGCCCCGATAGTAGCCGCGGCCGTCGAGTCGTTCGTGGTGCGCGCCGGCGATCTCCGCCATGCTCGCAAAGGCCGGCACCCGGGCCAGAATTCGCTCGGAGAAATCGGGATGCTTCTTCATCGCCGCAAACTCTTCGTCGGTCAGCTTGCCCGGCTTGTCGAGCACGAGGTTCGATACGCCGAGCTTGCCGATATCGTGCAGGAGCGCCGTGCGACGAAGTCGACGCAGGCGATCGGCCTCGAAGCCGACGGCGCGGCCCATGCCCAGGGCCAAGTCGGCCACGCCGCGCGAATGTTTGTGCGTCCACGGGCTTTTGGCGTCGACCACCTGCGCGAACGCCTCGGCCACGCGATCCAAGAGCGCGTCGTCGGCGTAGCGCGGCACGTCGTGCGGTTCGTAACAGGCCACGGCCACGTCGGCGTCGCGGCGAGCCAACTCGCTGCGGAATTCGTCTTCGGCCGCCAAGCCGTGTAGCAGGCTCACCAGCGTCGGGTCGAACCACGTGCCGCTGCGGGCCAGCGTCATCTCGAGCGCCGCCGTCAGGCCCAGCTTCGTGTAGAAAACTTCAAACGTTTGCGCCAGGCCGGCGATCCGTCCGGCGAGCGAAATTTCTTCACCGCGCAAGCCGCGCGGATGTCCTTGGCCGTTCCAATGTTCGTCGAGATCGAGGATCGCTTGCGCGGTCATCTCCGGAAAGCCGAGCGTGCGCGCAACCGCGGCGCCGCGCTCACAGCGTGTTTGCACCAATTTCTTTGCGCCGCCGGGGCCGTGCAGCAGCATGGCCGCCATCTTCAGGAAACGTTCGGTCCGCGAACCTTCGGGCGACACGTTTTGTCGCATGAAGCGGAGCCCTTCGGCCGCCTTCGACCAATCGATCTCCTTCAGATCGTGCTTGATCTTGCGATCGTCGGCCCCGAACAAGTACGCCATCTTCGCCGCGTTGCTCGAGCAACCGGCGTCTTTAAGCAATAGCGCGTAGAAGAGTGAGGATCGATCCGACGACAACAGATGCAGCTTTTCCGCCAAGTGCATCCCGACGAGACACGAACGCGCGGCGTGACCGCACGGTTGCCCTTCGGTGATGTCGAGCGCGTAGGAGAGTGCGCTGAGCACCTCGCCGAGCCGCAGCGTATCGCCGCGCTTGGCTGCGCCCGCGTCACCTCGTTCGACGACCGCACAATGTTCCGACCGTTCCATAAGCTGGCTCGTCACGAATTTCCCCAACTGAAGCGCCTCGCGGCCGCGCAAAAACGGACCGCGTAAAGTTGTCCGGCTGAAGCTTAGGTCAGAAATCGATCGCGCTTCGGGCACGCTTATACGGAAAGGTCCGATTCTGCGGGCCTTCGCGGCGATTTCCCCCACGCGGCGGTAGACAATCGGCCGCGTAACCGATTCAATAAGTCGCCGGAACCGCGAGTTTTACGAACGGAAACCCCTTACTCACGTCGAGCGCTTATGTCGGTACGCATTGCCTTTCATGGAGCCGCCGGTCGCATGGGCCAACGGCTGATCGCCCTGGCTTCGGCCGATTCCGCGTTTCAAATCGTCGCGGCTTTGGAGAATCCGACCCATCCCAAACTCGGACAGGATGCGGGCGCGGTCGCCGGCGTCGGCCTGATCGGCGTGCCGATTACTTCGCTGCTCAACGTACCTTGCGACGTGGTGATCGACTTTTCGGTCCCGGCCGCAGTGCCGGGCATCGTCGAACGCTGCGCCGCCCAGAAGGTACCGCTCGTCGTCGCCACGACCGGCTTAGAGCCCGATCAAATCAACGCCCTGCGCGAAGCGACGACCAAGATCCCCGTGCTCTGGTCGCCGAGCATGAGCATGGCGGTGAATCTGGCGATGAAGCTCTGCGCCACGGCCGGCAGCGCGCTGAAGGATCATCCGAGCGGCGCCGATGTCGAAATCATCGAGCGGCACCATCGCTACAAGGAAGACTCCCCGAGCGGCACGGCCTTAAAGTTCGGCCAGATCATCGCCGCCGAGATGGGGCAGACGGGCGTCGCCCACGGCCGCGAAGGCCGCCCCGGCGCACGGCCGCACAACGAGATCGGCTATCACGCCGTACGCACCGGCGATAACCCGGGCGAGCACACGATCATCTTCGGCCTACTAGGTGAGACTCTCGAAATCACCGTGAAAGCGACGAACCGCGACTGCTACGCGCAAGGCGCACTGGCTGCTGCAAAGTTCTTAGTCGGCAAGCCGCCGAAACTGTACGGAATGGCCGATGTCCTCGGACTCAGTAGCTAGCTACTTCTCTGCAATGGCCAAATGCGACGAGGGATATCTCTGCGAAGTGTGTGGGCTCGACGTCGCTGAGATTGTCGAGAGTGATCTCTATTTGCGTTACGTCATCGGCGAGCTCGATCCCGAGGTGCTCCACACTTCGCCCGAGCGCCACATTCGCTGCAATCCGACGATCGCACAATTTATCGTCGATCCGGAGTTCGGCGCTCCGGTCGTCGTCGAAGGCGCGTTCGATAAGCGCTTACTCGATCCCGCGTACGTGCGCGAACGCGAAACTCTCGTGACCCGCGGCTGGCGGCGGCTCCGCGAGGTCCTGAACACGGAAGCGGCCATCATCAACTACCCGCTCCCGGAAGTGCGTGAGGCGATCCAACGCAAGGCGGGCTACTGAAGAAGACTGGGAGAGCGGGAGACGCGGAGACTAGGAGAAAGGCACTACGCTTGTCGTCTCCCGTTCTCCGAGTCTCTCCGTCTCCTAGTCTCCCTGCCGTTTGCTAGAATGCCGTCATGACGACCGGCCCGGCGACTTCCGCTCCGCTCACGCTTGCCACACCCGTGCAATTTCTGAAGGGGGTCGGTCCGCAACGCGCCGAGCTTCTCGCGAAGCTCGAGCTGTTCACGGCCGCGGATTGCCTCTTCTTCTTCCCGCGCGATTACCAGGACCTCACCGATCTCCAGTCGGTTGCGGAGCTTGAGCCGGATAAACTGGTGCGACTGCGCGGCACCGTGGTCGAAATCGAGATGCGCGGCGGCTACAGCGGCCGCTCGATGCTCGGCGTGCTCGTCCAATGCGGTGAAGGGGCCGCGGCCGACTACGTCCGTGCGATGTGGTTCAACATGCCGCATATGCGGAAGCGGTTCGAGCATGGCCAACAAGTGCTGCTCACCGGCAAGGCGAAGAAGAAGGGCGGGCGATGGGAGTTTTCGCACCCGCGCGTGCAATGGCTCGAACAGGAAGAGCCCGGCGACGCCGAACGGAAGATCTTGCCCGTCTACTCGCTCACCGAAGGCCTGCACCAAGCGTCGGTCCGCCGCGCCGTGCAAGCCTCGCTCGACGGCTGCGCGGCGCTGCTCGACGAGGTGTTCCCGCCGGAATTCCTTGCGGCGCACAACCTGCTGCCGCTGCGCGAAGCTCTGACGCAAATCCATTTCCCGACCGATCGCGCGCAGCTCGAACAGGCCCGCCGGCGCTTCGTCTACCAAGAGCTCTTTATCCTGCAGCTTGCGCTGGCCGTGCGCCGTTTGCGACTGCAGGTCGACGGCAGTGCGCCGCAGTTGGAGCCGACGGCCAAGATCGACGCCCGCATCCGACGGCTGTTGCCCTTTGCCCTGACGCCCGGCCAGGAGCAGGCCATTCAAGAGATCGGCGCCGATCTTTCGCGGCACTTTCCGATGAACCGGTTGTTGCAAGGAGAAGTCGGCAGCGGCAAGACGATCGTCGCGGTGTACGCCGTGCTTACGGCCGTCGCGCACGGCCGGCAAGCGGCGATCATGGCCCCGACGGAAGTGCTAGCTCGGCAGCATGCCCGGACGCTCGGCAAGCTCTTGAGCGAAAGCCGTGTTCGTTGGACGACGCTCGTCGGCGGGCTCGGCACGGCGGAGCGTCGCGAGATACTCGCGCAGATCAAGTCGGGCGACATCGACGTCGTCATCGGCACGCAGGCCATCCTGCAAGACGACGTTGAGTTCGCCAAGCTCGGCCTTGTCGTGGTCGACGAGCAACACAAGTTCGGCGTCCGCCAACGAGCACAGCTGCGCAAAGCCGGTCAAGCGCCGCATTACTTAGTGATGACGGCAACTCCCATCCCGCGCAGCGTCACCATGACGATGTTCGGCGATCTCGATGTCTCCACCATTCGCGACGCTCCACCCGGCCGGATGCCGGTGAAGACGTATCTCGCCAACGACGAGCAGCGTGAGCGGTGGTGGGAATTCGTCCGCAAGAAGCTCCGCGAAGGTCGGCAAGGATACGTCATCGCACCGCTCGTCGAGCAGAGCGACGATCCGGAAGACGATCGCGCGAGCGTCATGCGCACGTTCGAAGCCTTGGCGAACGGGCCGCTCGAAGCGTTCCGTCTCGGCTTGCTGCACGGCCGAATGTCGAACGACGAAAAGGAAGCGGCAATGGCCGAGTTCGCGGCCGGCAAGACGCAGATTCTCGTGGCGACGACGGTCGTCGAAGTCGGCGTCGACGTGCCGAATGCGGTGCTGATGACGATCGAAGGGGGGGAACGTTTCGGACTTTCGCAACTGCATCAACTCCGCGGCCGGATCGTGCGCGGCACGCATCCCGGCTTCTGCACGGTGTTCGCGAAGCCGTCGACGCCGGAGGGCTTGAAACGGCTGGAAGCGTTCGTCGCCTCGAACGACGGGTTCGAACTGGCCGAAGTCGATTTCAAGCTGCGCGGCCCCGGCGACCTGCTCGGCACGAAGCAACACGGCCTGCCGCCGCTGCGCATCGCCGATCTCGCGCGCGATGAAGCCGTGGTCGCCGAGGCCCGATCCGATGCGCTGGCGCTCGTGCAACAAGACCCCGGCCTGACGAAGCCGGAGCATGAACGGTTGCGCAAACAGATGCTGAAGCGGTATGGGGCGGTGCTGGAACTGGGGGATGTGGGATGAGTTCGAGAGAATGCGGAATGCTGAATGCTGAATGCTAAATTTAAAACCTGTTCGGCCCCCTCGCCCCGACGCTTCACGTTGGTGATATTGAGCGGCGACTATCGGGGAGAGGGATGGGGTGAGGGGCAGGCATCATCGTTGATCGCTTTATTCTGAGACATGACCAAACCCAAACCTGCATCTCTGCCTACCACCCCTGCTCCGCCGCCGGGGTTGTTCTCCGTGCTCATCATGGCGGGCGTGTGGTGGTGTGCCGTCGTCGCGCACTTTCTCGTATGCGGCATCTGCGCATATATGGTCGGAAATCCGGCCGAGGTGCCGTTTTGGTTGCGACCGTGGGACGAACTGTTTCAATACGGCATCTCCGGATTTCTCAGCTTGCTGCTCATGCTGGTTTGGTGGGTGATCGTGGCGATCGTGTTCATGCCATTCGCCTTCGTCGCGCTTTATATCGGGCGCGGACTGTTTGCCGTCGCAGGCTCGGCAGACAGAAGTGCCGATAAGGCAGCCGAACGCGACGATGCCTATTGGCACGGCCTCGGCGTCATGACGCCGGTGCTCATCATGGCGCTCTTAAGCTTGCTCATCCTGCCGGTGCAGGCGCCGCATCACATCGACAGCGAGTCAGGCCTCGAAACGGCCGAGCAGGTTTCGTACGCCGCGTTTGCCGAGTATCAGTTTCTCAGCATGTTCGCGATGTTCGTGATCTTGGCGCTATTCGGCACGCTCTTCGGCGGCGCGGCGGTCGTGGCGACGTATATGCCCGACGCCGGCATGGTCGTGTTTTTCCTGCTGATCTTTTTCAGCATCGCCGTGGCGATCGGCCTGGGCTTGGGGATCGGGCCCATCGTGGGCGAACTTCCGCATCGCTACGGCGTATATCAGGCCACGGCGATCGCCTTTGCGTTTCTCGCCCTCCTTACCGGGCCGCCGATACTGCTTTCGTTGCGGGGCGGGAAAAAAGGGCCGGCTTCCGTGTAAGACGCGCCGGCGGCGGCGGTATATCTCCCGGAGACAAGCTCCGGAGCTAAATGAGGACAGTCGACATTAGGCGACTTTCTCCGCTGTTCTAGCTACTAGCTACCAGCAACTAGCTACTGCCGCGGTAACAGTTCGCACGTCACCGCGCTCAAGCAGTCGGCATCGAATATGCCGGTTGTTCGTGGGGCCTTTTGACAGGCCTGAGCGGCGACCTACCCTTACCCACGTATTGCTAACGAGTTTACGGCCATGTCGGACCACGCGACCATTCTTACCACCGGCGGCGACCTCCTGATTTGCGGCGGCTTGGCCATGCTTGCGGCCCTGGGGGGCTTTGCGCTCTGGTTCGGCCGCTGGACCGACTCGACTCCGAATCGCGGGTAGAGCGACCCGGCGAGTCCCAACGACTTCTCGGCGAGCGGCGGGGTTAATCCCCGCCGTCCCCAATGAAGTCCCGACGGCAGGGATCAACCCTGCCGCTCGCTCTCCGAAAATTCTCGGAAACTCTTTTCCGGCTTGCCGCGTCCAAGTCTTCGACGACGGCCCCCGAATGTATGCTGCGCCGTCGTCCGCGCCCGGTTTCTCGCGCGCCGATCTCGCAACTTGCATTTAGGAAACTCCGCCATGAGCACTCAAAGTCTCTCCGGTTTCAGCAAAGCGGCCGCCGCGGTCGCCGCAGGCCTCGGCACGGCGGGCCTGATCGTCATGCTCTGCGGAGGCGACGCCTCGGCCGATCGTGAAGCCCGCGCCCCTACGCCGCACACCGCACCTCTGCTGACGAAAGTCGCACATCGCGAAGCGGCCGACCCGACGAAATCCACGGCTGCCGGCATCGTGCGCGCCCGCCCTGCTCCGGAGTTCATCGACAAGGGGCTCGTCTGGCTCATCGACGCGCAACATAAAGACGGCGGTTGGGGAGCCGGCAGTCACGCCAAACAAGACATTCGCGATCCGCATGCCGTGGTGGTCGATCCCGCGACGACCGCATTCGTCGCCTCGGCGCTCTTGCGCTACGGCCATACGCCGGCCTCGGGCAAGTACCAAGCCAACGCCCGTCGCGCGACGGAGTACCTTTGCTCGGTCGTCGAAGAATACACGAAGCCGGGCCCGAAGATCACCGAACTCGAAGGAACGCAAATCCAATCGAAGCTCGGTCCGCTGGTAGACACGGCAATGACGGCCCAGTATCTAGCGCGCGCTTTGGCCGTGTTGCCGAAGAGCGATTCGCTCCATGGCCGGGTCGATAAGGCGCTCGACAAGTGCCTCGCCAAACTCGGCGAAGCGCAACAGAAAGACGGCAGTTGGAACGTCGGCGGCGGTTGGGCCAACGTGCTGCAATCGTCGCTCGGCTGCTCGGCTTTCGAATACGCGCAAGCGGCCGGCAAGAAAGTCGATCAAGGAAGGCTCGACTTGGCCCGCAAGTACCACGGCGACAATTTCGACGCGAAGACCGGCATCGTGAAGACGGGCGCATCGGCCGGCATTGCGCTGTACGCCAACAACAGTTCGTTCCGCGCCAATGCCGCCAACTCCCGAGCCGCGACCGATTTCATCGAGAAGGCCAAGCAAGAGGGCAAGCTGCCGGCCGACGCGCCGCTCAATGAAGAGAATCTGAAGATCGCCGGCGTCAAAGCGGGCGTTGCGAGTCTCCTAATGAGCGCCAACGGCAGCGCGACGAGTCAATCGATGACGCTCAACGGCGTGAACACGTTCACCGGCGGTACCAGTACCGTGTCGGGAGATTTGGTCGCATCGGCCAAGCCGGCCTTGCCGACCTCGGGTCCCGTCGCCGCGGCGCCGCCGATCGAGAGCGTGGCTTCGACCACGGACGTGAGCGGCATTACTTTGGGGTCCGCTGGGACAACGGTCGTCGGCGCGGGAACATTAACGTTTAGCGGCGGCGTCATTTCTAGCCCGGTGACCCGTTCCTCGGCGGGCCTGCCGGCCGGAGCGGCCGCCGCGACCGACGACGAAGCACTGCTCGCCGGCTTCGGCAACAACGGCGGCGAAGAATTCTTGAGCTACATGCTCGCGAGCGAATCGATGGTGATTCTCGGCGAGAAAGATTGGAACCAATGGTACGACCGGATGAGCGGCCGACTCTCGAAGGTGCAAAACCCCGACGGCAGTTGGAGCGGCCACCATTGCATCACGAGCCCGGTGTTCTGCACGGCCGCGGTCGTGCAAACCATGACGGCCGACCACGACGCCGAAATGCTCACGCGGCTTGCGAAGGAAGCCGCGGCGATTGCGAAAGTGGATGAGAAGAGTGACGATAAGAAAGAAGTTCTTGTGAAGAACCAATAACTTGCTTCCTGTTCTCTCCCTCTGCCCCAACGAGCAAGCATGCCATGGCGGATCGTCGCTCATTTGGGGAGACGGCCGAGGTGTATGGAACGTCGCTTGCCCCCGGCGACTCGCCGGGGGCTAATGTGCTTCCACGCGAACTTGCCGCGCCGCGCTCTCTCCGGCTTAGGCCGCTCGTCGTCGAGCGGAATGCGGGGGGCATCACGCGCCGCCGTTGGCTCGCAACGTTCTGCGCAGCGTGCGGGGCGCTCCTCGCGATAGGATGCGAGCAGGCATCTCCCGTCCTATCCAAGTCTCAGTCCCCGGCGACAACCGCCGATCCGCTCGTCGCCGCGATCGATTGGTTGGCAAGTCGACAACAAGCGGACGGCGGCTGGCACAGCGCCAACTACGCGCAGCTTCGCAACGGAGCGGCCCTCACTCCGTTGGTGCGCATCGCCGTCGAATCCCAAATCCACACCGCGGAAGGTCTGCGACGTTGCCCCGGCCTACACCTACGACCGCTTGGGTTCATTCGGCAACATGTTAGCGCCGCCGGCTCCCTCGGCGCCGACGATCCCGAACTGCTCGAATACCCCAACTACGCGACTTCGCTCGCCTTGCAATGTCTCGTCGCCGAGAACGACCCGACTGATAAGCCGCTTATCGCGCGGATGACGGCTTACCTCGTCGGACAACAATACTGCGAGGCGACCGGCTTCGGACCGGAGCATCCCGCGTACGGCGGCTGGGGCTTCGGCGGCCCGCGACCGGTCGGCGGTTCGCCGGGGCACATGGACATCGGCCATACGCGGCACGTGCTCCAAGCGCTCCGCGCGGCCGGTCACAAAGATGCCGCGATGTATGCCCGCGCCGAGCGATTCTTGCGACTCGTGCAGAAGCACCCGACCGAAGACCGCCCGCAACCGTCGCTCGCAGAAGAAACTCCGGAGCGAGCCGGGAGCGTCAGCGACCGGAGTCGTTTGTCGCTCGAAGTACGCGAACAAATCTACGACGGCGGCTTTTACTTTTCGCCGGTCGTGCTGGCCGCCAACAAAGGGGGCGTAGGGTGGGTCGAACGGAGTGAGGCCCACGCGGACAAGCCAACGACGGACCGCGTGGGCCTCGCAGGCTCGCCCCACCCTACGCCGTACTTCCGCAGCTACGCGACCGCGACGTGCGACGGCATTCTCGCCCTCTTGGCCTGCGGCGTGCCGCGCGACGACGAGCGGATACGCGCCGCGATCGGCTGGCTCGAAAAACATCCGAACCTGCATTACCCCGAAGGCGTACCGAAGGATTCGAACGAGAACTGGGGTGCGTCGATCCAGTTCTACCACTACGCCGTGCGGGCCGAATGTTACCGTGCACTCCATTGGCCGGGCCCTTGGGAGAGCGATCTCCAGAGCGGCCTGCGCATGGAACAACGGGCCGACGGCTCGTTCGTCAATCGCGCCGGCTTTCTCATGAAGGAAGACGACCCGATCTTGTGCACGGCCCTGGCCGTGATCGCGATGTCGGCGGCGGATGCGGAGTCGCTCCCAACAACGAAGGCGAGCGTCGAGCCGTAAGGCCGACGTGTCCTCTCGGGCCCACTACTTCGTCGTGCCGTCGTCAAGCTCGTTGTCGCGTTCGCCGTGATCCTCGTTAGGCGACGCATTCGATTTCACGGCGGACTTCTTCGCGGCTTCTTCGGCCGCCTTCTCTACCGCCTTCTTGTGCTTCAACTGAAGCGCCTTGGCGAGCTCCATCTCCAGCCGGCTCGTTCGCAGTTGCGGCGCCTTGTACGACTTGAGCACGACGAACGTCGCGCCGGTGACGGAAAGCAGCACGGCGTACATCAACGCAGCCCGTTGCGTCTCGGCGAAATGTGCCCGATCGGCCGGATCGAGCAGTTCGCCGATCCGCGACGCTTCCAGCTTCTGGTTGTAGGCCGCGTACTGAAACAAGAAGTACGGCACGTAGAAGAAGCCGGCGACCCACACGAGCGTGACGGCGGCCCCCGCCGCGCGGCGCGACTTGCGAAACCAAGCCGCGGCCAAGCAAAGCAGCACGAGGCCCGCCCCGAGCCAAAACGGCAACATGCCGACTTCGTGAAACAGGTCAAACATGCGTGGCGGAACCGATCGTGGCCGATCGGGCTATGCAGGTGATCGTTTGTCTTTCTAGCAACTTGCTACCAGCTACTAGCAACCCCTAACTTCCCACCGCCACCGGTTCGCTCGCTTCCCAACGCGTACCGTCGCGCACGACGCGATGGTAGAGCGTATCGCGCTCGACAGGCTCGCGCCCCGTCTCGATGATCAGGTTGCGAATGTCGTCGACCGACAGAATCTCGGGCGTTTCAGCGCCGGCGTCGTGGTAGATCAGTTCGTGCCGCACGGTACCGTCGATATCGTCGGCCCCGTACGACAGCGCCGTCTGCGCGGTGCCGATGCCGAGCATGATCCAGTAGGCCTTCATGTGGGCGATGTTGTCGAGCATCAGTCGCGACACGGCCATCGTCCGCAGGTCCATCAAGCTCGACGGCTTCTTGATATGGTCGAGCTTCGTGTTGTCCGGATGAAATGCCAGCGGAATGAACGTTTGGAAGCCGCCGGTCTCGTCTTGCAAAGCACGCAACCGCACGAGATGGTCGATGCGATGTTCGGCCGTTTCGATGTGGCCGTAGAGCATTGTGCAATTGCTGCGTAGCCCGAGCTTGTGGGCCGTGCGATGGATGTCGATCCAGTTTTCCGCATCGGCTTTGTGTTCGCAGATGATGTCGCGGACGTCGGAGTGAAAGATCTCCGCGCCGCCGCCGGGCAAGCTGCCGAGGCCGGCTTCGCGCAAGGTCGTGAGAATCTTTTCGATCGACCAGCCGGTGAGGTGCTGAAACCAATTGATCTCGACGCCGGTCCAGGCCTTCAGATGCAGGCGCGGATAGGCCTCGTGCAAGATGCGCACGATGTTCAAGTACCAATCAAACTTCCGCTGATGGTGCAGGCCGCCGACGATGTGCATCTCCGTGCAGCCGCTCTCGACCGCTTCTCGGCCGCGCTCGAGAATCTGCTCGTCGCTCATCAGGTAGCCGCGCGGATCTTTCAGATCGCTGCGAAACGCGCAAAAGATGCAGCGGTAGATGCAGACATTGGTCGGGTTCAAATGCGTATTGATATTGTAATACGCAAAGTTGCCGTTGATCCGTTCGCGCACGACGTTGGCCAGCGCGCCGAGTTCGTTCAAATCGACTTCGGGCGAATAGAGATGCACGCCGTCGTCAAAAGTGAGCCGCTCGCCGGCGAGAACCTTGCTGCGGATATCTGCGAACTTAGTCATGTACGTTGCTTTCTCGAACTTCGGCAAACACTTATTTCGCTAACTAATCGTAACAACCAAGCTCAAACGAGCAAATCGGCGATGCCGACCGCGAGCAGCCCTAAACTCACAACGGCATTACAGTTAAAAAATGCCGCATTCACGCGGCTCAAGTCGTCGGGCCGGACCAGCGCGTGCTCGTACGCCAGCAACAGGGCGACGAGCGCGACCCCGCCGTACCAGACGAAGCCAAACGCCGGAAAAACGCTTGGCACTAAGAACAGCAGGCCGATCGTCCCCAAGTGGCACAATGCGGCAATGCGCAAAGCTCCGGCGACGCCGAACCGCGCCGGCACGCTCCGAAGCCGGAGCTTGCGATCGACGTCGACGTCCTGCGTGGAATAAATAATGTCGAAGCCTGCGACCCAGAGGAGCACCGCTCCGCCGAGCACCAGAGGCGGCGCGAGGTTAGGAATGTGCGAAATGTGAAACGTAAGGTCTCCTAGAACGGCAATCCACGCAGATACCGGAGCGAGCATCAACGACATGCCGAGCCAAAAGTGCGCGAGCGAGGTAAATCGCTTCGTTAGGCTATAGCCGCAGATGAAAGCGAGAAACGGAACCGAGAGAATCAGCGGCCACTTGTTCGGCAGAAACAGCGCCGTCGAAGCGACGAAGCCGATGGAGCAAGCGATGGTCCAACCGATCACCGTGCCGCGCGACATCAGTCCGGCCGGAATGTGCCGCTTCACCGTCCGCGGATTTTCGGCGTCGAACTTCCAATCGACGACTCGATTAAAAGCCATGGCGGCGCTCCGTGCAAAAACCATACACAGCAGGATGCCAACAATTTCTTGCCACCGCCAACTTTTCCACCATGTGGAATTCGCCGTGATAATCAGACCGGCCTGCTGTTCACTAGGAGACCGCGTGTCTTCAACGAATGCTTGAGCGACGGCGAGATCGACGTAGTCAAAAATCAGACTTCGCATCCACAAGGCCATTGCCGCACTCAGCAGCGCAAACGGCAGTGCGAAGATCGTATGACTGAACCGGATCAATTCGCCGAACATCCGCACGCGCGCCCAAACCGAAGGCTTCCCGGAATTCGTCATTCGAGCTTCGACATTCGTCATTCCGGCGCTCCCCAGCGCTTCATCAGCGCATTCGGCACGCCGAGCTGGTCGCAAATTCGGGCCACGACGAAGTCGACCAAGTCTCTGAGCGTACGGGCCCCGCTGTACCAGCCCGGCATGGCGGGGAGAACGACCGCACCGGCTTCGGCGCAGCGGCGCATGTTGTCGAGCTGAATCATCGAGAGCGGCGTCTCGCGCGGCACGAGAATCAACTTGCGTCGTTCCTTGAGATGCACGTCGGCGGCCCGCTGAATGAGGTTCGCACTCGTGCCGTGCGCAATGCCGCTCAAGGTTCCGCCGCTGCAAGGGCAGACGACCATACCGGCCGTAAGCGAAGAACCGCTGGCGATCGGGGCGAATAGATTCTGATGATGGTGATAGGTGAAGCGATCTGTGGAAGAGGGGTGAGGGGTCAGGGGTGAGGGGTCAGCGGATAGGACCGCATGGGTTGCGAGCGGCCCGTCGCCCAACACTGCCCGCAAGGTCTTCCACCGCGCGTCACCGGCAAACGCTTCCGCAGTCGGCGGCAAGAGATCGCCGAAGCCGACGGACTTCAGATCGATATCAAGATCCAGTTCCTGCTTGAGCACTGACGCTCCGGCTGGCGAAATGCTCACGGCCAAGTCGCACCCGGCGGCCAACAGCACGTCCAACAGGCGCACGGCATAAACGGCCCCGCTGGCGCCGGTGATGGCAAGCACGATTTTGGGGGACGCACTGGTCATTCGGAAAAACCTCGCGCCAAGACGCTAAGACGCAAAGACAGAAATGAAAGTCGTGCTCGCGGCGTATCCTGCATTCTCTTCCTATCTTTGCGAACTTGGCGTCTTCGCGTGTTGGCGCGAACTCCGTCACTTCGTGCCGACGTACAACGTCGCGATTCCCAGCGTGAACGGCTTAAACCACACTTCGCGGAGTCCGGCGTTGCGCATCCGCACGGCCAGCGCTTCACCGCAGGGAAACTCGCCGACGCTCGCCGGCAGATACGTGTAGGCCTGTTGCGGCGAGCCGCTGAGCCATTGCCCGATGCGCGGCAGAATATTCTTGAAGTACCAATTGTAAACCGCGCGGAACGGCTTCCACGCCGGTTGCGAAAACTCCAGCACCGCCACCTTTCCGCCCGGCGCACAGACGCGCGTCATTTCGCGCAATCCTTGGTCCGTGTCGGTCACGTTGCGCAGGCCGAACGCCACGCAGACGATCTGAAACTTCGCATCGGGAAACGGCAGGTGCTGCGCATCGGCTTCGACGAACGTCACCCGTCCGTCGCCGCCGGCTTCGATCCCCTTCTTGCGCCCGATCGTCAACATCGGGTGGCAAAAGTCCGCGCCGACGATCGGCAGCTTGCCGCCGGCCGCGCGATCGTACGCCAGCGCCAAATCGCCCGTGCCGGTGCAAAGGTCCAAGATCGGACCCGCTCCGGCCAGCGGCGGCACGAGACCGACCGTTTTCTTCCGCCAACGCTTATCGATCGACATCGACAACAGGTGGTTCAGCAAATCGTAGCGCGGCGCAATCTCGCCGAACATGCTCCGAATCTTGCGTTCTGTTTTATCGACGGCCATGGAATACGAGGCGTTAGGCGTTAGGCAATAAGCGTCAGTTCAGATTGTTGTCGCCCGCCCCTGGGTTGCAAGGGGGCCTTCGTGCTAGGATGCGGCTTTTCCCGAGCGATTTCACGCGTTTTGCCATGCAAGAACTTCGCGTCCATCTCCTGCCCGCGCTCGTCGACCCCGCCGATCTGGCCGGCCGCACCGTGGTCGTCGTCGACGTGCTGCGCGCGACCACGACGATCTGCCGTGCGCTCCAGGCCGGGGCCGCGTGCGTGGTGCCGTGCTTGGAGATCGACGAGGCTCGCGAGACGGCCGCGAAGCTCGGACCCGACGCGCTCCTGGGGGGCGAACGGCTCGGACGCCGCATCGAAGGATTCCACTTCGGCAACTCCCCTTCGGAATACACCGCCGCGGCCGTCGCCGATCGCACCGTGGTGTTCACCACGACGAACGGCACCCGTGCCATGCGCCGAGCCGCGCAAGCCGGCGAGTTGCTGATGGGAGCGTTCGTCAATCTTTCGACCCTTGCAAAACATCTTTCACAACGACAAGCCATCGATATTGTCTGTGCAGGCACCAATGGAGCCATAACGTTTGAAGATGCGCTCTTTGCCGGAGCGTTGATTGAGAGAGTTTGCTGCTCCTATGTAGGTCCGGAATGGCAATGGAACGATCAGGCTCGCCTTGCCTTCCATTCCTGGCAGAACGCTGTACCTGCCTCTGTCCGCGACTCGATACGTTTCCCCGTAGCGATTAGCATGGCCCTGCGCGAATGCCAAGGGGGCCGAAACCTCATCGCCGAAGGCTTCGACGCCGACATTGACACCGCCGCGGCGATCGACGCTTGCGGCGTACTGCCAAGGCTCGACCAAGCGACGGGCCGCATCACGCTGCGGTAGACCATTTTTCTCCGCAGGATTACACTCTTTAGTTCGCTTCGGCGCGTTCGCTCACGACCTGACCACTGACAACGGACAACTGACTCCGCCATGGACATGGACAAACTCGTCTCGCTCTGCAAACGGCGAGGCTTTCTCTTCCAAAGCTCGGAAATCTACGGCGGCTTCAACGGCTTCTGGGACTACGGCCCCTTAGGCGTCGAGCTCAAGCGCAACGTTAAAGAAGCCTGGTGGCACGACATGGTCTCGGGCCATGACGAGCTCTCGCAACTGCCCGGCGCGCCGTCGACGTTCGACATGGCCGGCCTCGACTGCACGATCATCATGCATCCGCAGGTCTGGAAGTGCTCAGGCCACTACGACTTGTTCCATGATTTCATGGTCGACTGTAAAGAGTCGAAGAAGCGCTATCGGTTCGACCAGTTGTATGTCGTTCGGCTCGAGGTGACGCCGAAGTTCTCGACGAATCCCGAGATCAGCAAGCGGGCCGAGTTTGGCGAATACTGGACCACGCTGGCCGCGACGCCCGACGAGCAAAAGGCCGACGTCTACAAACGTGCCGGGGGAAAGCTGTCTATCCGTTCCAAGAACGTGGACGAAGCCTTCAAGATTTCCGACGTCAAGAAACTGCCGGACTTGCTCAAACAAGGGGTCACGCTGGCCGACGTGATCGGCCCTGATGTGAACGGCGCCGGTTCGCTCACGGAGCCGCGCGAGTTCAACCTGATGTTCAAGACCATCGTCGGCGCGCTCGGCGGCGATGACGACGCCGCTTTCCTTCGTCCCGAAACGGCGCAAGGGATCTTCGTCAACTTCAAGAACGTCATCGATAGTTCGCGCGTGAAGGTGCCCGTGGGCATCGCACAAATCGGCAAGAGTTTCCGCAACGAGATTACGCCGCGCAACTTTACGTTCCGCTCGCGCGAGTTCGAGCAGATGGAGATTGAGTTCTTCTGCAAGCCGGAATCCAGCCAAGCCTGGTACACCTACTGGCGCAATCGCCGGTATCAATGGTATCTCGATCTCGGACTGCCGCGCGAGCGGTTGCAATTACGCGAGCACCATGCCGAAGAATTGAGTCACTACTCGACGGGCACGGCCGACATTGAGTACGCATTCCCGTTCTTGCCGGCCGGCGAATTCGGCGAGCTGGAAGGGGTGGCGCATCGCGGCGACTTCGATCTTCGCAGTCACATGGAAGGAAAGCTCAATCCCGAAACGCGGCCTTTGCAGGTCGAGCTCGGCCCCGACGGCAAGCCGAAGCACCGCGGCAGCGGCAAGGATTTGAGCTACTACGACGATCAAGCGAAGGAGCGGTTCATTCCGCACGTGATCGAACCGTCGGCCGGCGCGGATCGGGCCACGCTCGCGTTCCTCTGCGAGGCCTATCACGAAGACACCGCTCCGGACGAAAACGGCAAGCCGCAAGAGCGCGTCGTGCTGAAGCTACATCCACGGCTTGCGCCGATCAAAGCGGCGGTGCTCCCGCTGGTGAAGAAAGACGGCATGCCCGAGGCGGCGCAGAAGATCTATCGCGCGCTCAAGAAACAGTTCAACGCTTTCTACGACGACGGCGGCGCGGTCGGACGCCGTTATCGTCGCCAAGACGAAATCGGCACGCCGTACTGCATCACGGTCGACGGCCAAACGCTCACCGACGGCACCGTGACGGTGCGCGATCGCGACAGCCTGAAGCAATGGCGCATCAAAGCCGATGATTGCCCGGCCGAGATCACCAAGCTGGTGAAGGGGGAATAGGCGAGTTGTCCGTCGTCAGTAGTCCGTTGTCAGTGGTGAGTGATGAAGCGTCGGTAATAATGCAACGGACTACGGACAACTGACCACGGACCCATCCTCATGCTCCCCGCACTCAGCCAAATCTGCTCGCTCCATGCTCCGCTGGAGAAAGACGTCGAAGACTACGCCGCCGGGCATGTCGAGGCGATCGAACTCTGGCTCGGCAAGGTCGAGGGTTGGCTTAAAGATCGCACACCCAGCGACTTGAAAGAGTTGCTGGCTACGCACGGCATCGCCGCGCCCGTGGCGTCGTTCCAAGGGGGCTTGCTCATCAGCCAAGGGGACGCGCGGCGCGAACATTGGAACCACTTTGAGAAGCGGCTCGCGCTGTTGGCGGAACTCGGCGTCGGCACGCTCGTCGTCGCCGGCGATATCCACGGCCCGCTTGATCAAGCGGCGCTCGACCGCATCAATGTCTCGCTCGCTCAAGCGGCGCAAAAGGCGCAAGCGGCCGGCGTACGGCTGGCCTTAGAGTTTCAAGCGACGGCGACCTTGGGGAACAACCTGCAAACGGCCGTGGCCTTGGTCGAGCAGATCGGTTCGCCGAACCTGGGCCTCTGCTTCGACGTGTTTCATTACTACGCCGGCCCGAGCAAAGAAGAAGACCTGGGGCTGCTCACGCCGGACAATCTGTTCCACGTGCAGCTTTGCGACGTCGTCGCCGTGCCGCGTGAAATGGCGTCCGACGGCGATCGCGTCCTGCCGGGAGACGGCGACTTTCGCTTGGAGCCGATCGTCCAGCGGCTTCGAGACATCGGCTACACGGGCGCCGTATCGGTCGAATCAATGAACCCGCAGCTGTGGCAGATTCCGCCACGACAATTCGGCGAAATCGCGATTACGGCGCTGCGGAAGGTGCTCGGCCTGGCGGATATGGGGACATAGTCGATCGCTCCCATCAAGCCGCGACCGGTGGTCGCGGGTATGCCCCGCTCGTTCCAGACCGCGACCACCGCTCGCGGCTTTGTGACGAATGTTGCAATTCCGGTCCGCGTTCGCTCTAGTGAATAGTAGAGGGGTCCTTTGATACTCACCTCTGCAAAGGACCGGGGCCATGCGTAGAGAATTGCTTTCCTGTGTCGTCGCCGCGGCGGTGGTTTGCGGAGTGCAAATCCCCGGCGTCGGTTCGTCTATTTTTTCCGTGTCGACTTCATCCGTCGCGCGCGCTCAAGTCGCAGTGGTCGGCGGCGGTGCGTCGTTTGGATTATCCAACGGCTTCGGCTCCTACGGTTCGCAGTCGTCGTTCACTTCCGGCACGACGCTGCTCGTCACACCCGGCATCACGGCGGGCGCAGTGACGTACGGTCCGTACGGCGCTTATACCAACTACGGCATCGGCGGCTGGAACGGCGGCTACTTCGGTCCGGGATATGGCTCGGGCTACTACGGCGGCGGACCGTTCGTCGGCTACGCTCCCGGCGGTTACGGTTTCAACTACGGCGGTTATCCGTTCTACGGTCGCTACGGCGGCTGGTACGGCCGCCCCTTCATCAACGGCTTCGCGCTCCCGCCGGCGATCATTCCGGCCGAGGTGATGTACGGACCCGCGGCCGTGCAGCGCGTGATGGGAATCGCGCCGCCGCTCGGCACGTCGGTCGTCAACAACACGACGTACGTCAACAACGCGCCGAACACGGCGTTGAACAACGGCGTGCCTCGCAACGGCGGCGGCTTCGGTGTGAATGCCGGGGGCGTGAACCCGCCGAAGTTGCACATTCCTCCGACAAACGCCGAAGCGCGCGCGCGCAGCAAGCGGCAACTGGAAATCGGCGACGATTGGTTTCGCAAGCAGCAATACGGCGATGCGTGGATCGCGTACAAGGAAGCGGCGCGTGCTGCGCCGGACGTCGCCGACGCTTACTTTCATCAAGCGGCCGCGGCCGTTGCGCAGCGTCGCTATGAAGCGGCGGTCGACGCCTTGAAATACGGCCTGCGCATTTCGAGCACGTACGTCGACGGTGAGTTTAAATACACGAAGCTCTACGGCGACAATCGGCTCGCGCAGACCTCGCACCTCGAAGCGCTAGCGCAGGCCGCCCTCGATCAACCTTCGGCCGATCTCTATTTCCTCACCGGCGTGATGCTCTTCTTCGATGCCGATCCGCTCCGTTCGGCCCCGTTTTTCACAAAGGCCCGCGAGGTGCAAGCCGGCGAAACGTGGCACATCGACGTCTTTCGCACGATCGTGCAGCGGATGGAAGCGGAGGAAGCACAAGGCGGGCAGCCGGTGGTGAAACGGGCCCCTGCCCCAAATCCGCCGCAAGCGTTACCGCCGCAAGCCAAGGCCGACGCCGCGGGACAAGAGATCTAAAACCCGATATCTGGAATCAACGTCCGTCTCGGGCTTAGGCGCCGCGTCCACGCGGCGCGAATCCCGCTCGTGGTCGAGCGGGCTAAGCAAGTCTAGTTACGCGGCGCGGCGTTCGTAGTGCGCCGGCCTGCGCGCCGATTCCGACAGATGCGCGGATTCATGTTTCGCCGCGAGCCAGGCCGCATGCGCCGCCTCTTCGCGGCGTTTCCGTTCGTCTTCGAGGCTCTTGAGCATCACCTGCGGCAAGACGCCGACGACCAGCGCCAAGACGCCGCCGAGCAAGATCGGCATGCCGAGCCGTTGCAACGCTTCGCGTTCGACGACGGCTCCCCAAGCGGCGAGGAATCCGCCGCAGCTGAAGGCCGTGGTTGCCAGGCCGAGAAAAATCCACGTCACGACCGAAGCGGCGAACACGCCCGGGCGCGGCCGATCGTCCTGCTCGTTCCATTCGTGCGGCGCCGACTCGGGAGCCGGCGCGCTCGGGTAAGGATCTTGCGGACCGCTCGGACTATGCGGCGATGGATATTGCGGAGCGTACGCCGGCGGACCATACGGTTGACGCGGCGGCGGCGCGAAGGCCGGCGGTTCCGCTTCAGCGCGAAAATTCGAAGCGGGCTGTGTAGGAACGTACGGCAGCGCGAAGTGCGGGCCTGCGGAAGCATGCGGGCTCGGTTCGTCGTAGCGGCGGCGGGCAGTCGCCGTTACCCGTTCGACGTGGCGCAGCTTTTCGTTGAGTTCCCAATTGGCCGCTTCCCAGCGGAGCGATGAGATGCGCACCGGCTCGGCCTGCGGCGGCTTGACCGGTTTGAAATCCGGGAGCGGTTCGCGCGGCTTGATCGGTGCTACCCGCTCCGCTTCCGCGGCGAGCAACTCCGGGGTGAAGTCGGCCAGGTCGAGCCCGCTATCGAGCCCGAGCAGGATGCCGCAGCGCGGACAGGCGTGCTTGCCGTCGACCGGGCTGGTCACGCCGGGCACTTCTTGTCGACAGCTGGAACACCACATGGCCGCACGCTCCGGCTCTAGGTGCCGGCGTACAATTGCCGGCAACGACGCCGAAGACCGACTTCGCCGTCACCGGCAGTTATCGGCGACCCGGGCCGGCAAACTGTAACGGTTCCGCAAACTTTACGGCCGCATGTAGTGCCGGCGGCATCACGCGTCGTTGCAGTGCAGGTACTACTTGGCCGCGGCAAACCGTCCTTCGCCGTTGATGCGGGCAAATACGTCGTTGAGCACCCAGTGGAAGGCGCAGAGGTGCAGGCTTTCGACCATGCCCATGTCGTCGAGCGCCACGTGCAGGCCGTCTTGTTGCTGCTTGAGGAGCTTACCGCCGGAGTAGCCGGTGAGACCGAAGGTTTTCAGTCCGTGGCGGTTGGCCCAATCGACGGCCGCGAGAATGTTGGGGCTGTTGCCGGAGCCGGAGATGGCGAGCAACACGTCGCCGGCAGTGCCGTAGTTCATGAGTTGCTGGACGAAGATTTGGTCGTAGCCGATGTCGTTGCCGACGGCCATGATCCAGCCGAGGTTGTCGGTGAGGCTGAGCACCTTCAGCCGCTTCTTCGATTCGTCTTTCAACTCCGGTTCGCGGAGCGTGCTCTTGCCGAGGTCTTCGGCCATGTGCGACGCATTACAGCCGGATCCGCCGTTGCCGATGATGTAGACGAACTTGCCGGACTCCCAGGCGCCGTAGATCAGATCGGCCCAGCGTTGAATCGCCCCTTGATCGAGGCGCGCCGTTTCCGAATTCAGGCGATCGAGATAGGCCGAGACGTCGAGCTTGGCGCCAAGCATGGGAACCTTCCGTGTTCGGAGATTAGAAAGCGGGCGTGAGTCGCGTCATTATGCGCGAGGTGGTGCGCGCATGAAAAGGCCCGACGACCGGTGTGGATCGTCGGGCCTTTTCGGTTACTGTCAGTCCCCTCGCTTGCGAGAGCGGGGCCAGTATGCGATTACCGAGCTCACAAGCCGATCAACGGCGCGAGAGCCATTGTGTGAGCACTTGCACGGGTTGGCCGCGGAAGGCTTGTGCGAAGGCGCCGTCGAAATTAGCGCCCTTGCCGAGGTTGCCCATCAGGCCGGCCCACTGCGGCGACTTCATCAAGTCTTTCACGAAGGCTTGCGAAATGGCCGACATGCCGGCATCAAGATTCTTGCTGTCCATCAGAGACTTCGGCGTGAGGCCGGAGGGAGCTTTGGCAATGTCGTCTTCCCAAGCCTTGGTGATCGGGCTCTGCGGGTGCATCTTGCCGGCCATGTTGCGGGCCGTGCCGACGGTGAACCAGCGCGGCAACTTCTCGACGGTCGAGTCGAAGTAGCACCCGAGGATCACTTCATCCAATAGCGCCGCATACTCGGTCGCCGGGCCCTTGGTCGCCGTCACGCAGCCGTAGGCGTCGATGTAGTTGAACATCCAGTGGGCGTTGATCCCGTTGGCCAGTTCGCGGCGCTCGGCCACGCGGGCAAACTCTTTGTGCTCGAAACCTTTATCGAATACGTAGATCGTGATGCGCCCTTTCACCATCGGCTGGCCTGCGGGGATCTTCAGGTTCGTGGCGATCTTGGTCCGTTCGGCTTCGAGCGCGGCCTTGAGCTCCTCCAAACGCGTCATCCCGATGTCGCCGATGATGAAGAAGTCTTTCGACTCGACGAACTCGGCGGGAGAGTCGGGGTTGCCGGTCGTCCAATTCTTCTTGGCCGTGGTCATGCGCGCTTGCATGAGTTCTTCATGCGTCGACTTCTTCGCAACGGCCATACGCCAGGCGAGCTCGATCGATTGCTGCGGATCTTCGCCGTCGAATTTCGCCCCTTCGTTGATCCAGGTCGTGATCTTGCCCATCTCTTCGGTGGAGAGAGGTTCGCCGCGACGAGGCATCTGCGGACGAGCTTCATTCTGCGCGCCCTTAGCGGTTCCCTTGAGCATTTGCACAATCAGGCTGCCGTCGGCGTTCCCGGCCTGAATCACCGGGCCGCTTTGGCCGCCGCGCATCAAATCGCCGAAGCGATTCATGCCGAAGTTGTCGGAGTTGTCGCCGGGGTTCGGCGCACCGTGGCATTCGAAACAGTTGTCGATCAGGATCGGCGCGACGTCGCGCATGAACTGCACCTTCTCGTTGCCCGTAGCCCGTGCGATGCCGCCTGCCGCAGCACCACCGGCGCCGCCGGGTGCAAACGTGAGAAGCGAAGCCATGCGATCCGGATAGTCGTAGTTGGCCCCTTGGTCGATCCATTTGGTCATGATCGCAAGTTCGGCATCGGTGACTTTGTTGCCGTTGGGAGGCATTTCGCCCGAGGCCATCTTTTCGATGAGCGTGCTCGTTGCGCCTTGGCCAGGCTTGATCACGGCGAGCGTGCCGCCGGTGCCGGCCGCGAGCGCCGCAAAGTTGGCCATGCTGAAGTCGCCGCGATTGCCGCGCACGTGGCAGCCGCCGCACTTCGCGACGAGAATCGGAGCGACGTCGCTCACGAAGCTCACGGCGGCGTTCGGGTTCGCGGGACGACCGGGACGCGTGGCCGAAGCCATCGGACGCGGCATCGTGCCGGAGGGCATCGGAGCGCCGGGGGCGGGCGTCGCCGTCATGCCGGGCGCGGCCTTCGCAGGGGCGGCGGTCGCAACTTGCGCCGGAACGTGCACGGAGAGTTTACGCGCCGCGGCCAAGCGCACGCGGAACGGTTCGAGCACCGGGCCGATTGCGGCGTCGGATTCATTGGCGATCTGCAGACCGTTGATGGCGCTGTCGATCTCGTCGATCAGCTTCTTCATCTCGTCGCTCTTCTTTTCACGATAGAGCGTCACGACCTTCTGCAACGACTGATCGAGCCACACGAGTTTCTCTTTGTGCTCGGGCGCCAGTTCGACGCCGTACGACGGCATCGAGCCGACGATGGCGACGACCACGACGCAACTCACCAACCAGCGGCGCGCGTTCATACTCTGTTACCTCTCTCCGAAATGCGCGAGGCCGAAGTCTCTGAGGCGACGGCTCCGCACCGATGTCTCTAACGCCCTTGTCTCTGTTCCGTCGATGCGCATGCGGTGCATCGGAGACGCGGCAGGAGAATGCATGCATTCAAACTAACAGGCCAGTATAGCGACGCCGCAAAGCGTGCGTCCAGCTAAGAAGAGGGGCCGCGGGACCGGTACTACGGTCCCGCGGCGTAAGACAAACCCGGCCGTCGCCGGCCGGGCTAAGCATCCATAGGAGCGACTTCGGTTAGCCGGTCGCCTTACCCCGCCGGGCCGGTTGCGTCGGCAGGTAGCCGTAGTGCACGGCAAACCACTCCGCGTACCGTTCGCGATCGACGGTCCGGGTATTCCGATTGTCCAGCAGGTGCCCCAACTCGTGGAGCAGGATGTTGTTCAGGTAGAAGTCCTTAACGGCCTCCATGGTCCAAACGAGCCGCCAACCGCCGCTGCCCGCCGGCTCCCAGTGACCGCCGTACATCCGCGCTTCGGTCAACTGAGCCGGGGTCGGCGGGTGGCTATAGCTCTCGACGAGGCTCTCCTCGATTGGGTAAAGGTAGATCGACGGCCCCCATTGCATGCCGTAGAGCGGCATCGACCGTTTCTTCCGAGTCATCCGGCTAAGCTGCACGATCTGCAGGTCGGCCGTGAACTCGGCCGGAAGCATCGCTAGACGGTCGCGAACCTCTCCCGGGGTGACAACGTGCCGATAACCGGCCCCGGCATCCTGGACCACGACGCGGTACCCTTGGGCGTTTTCCCGCGGTTCATACCACGTTTCGGGCGGCATGAAGACTCTAGGAGCGTTCGATTCGCCACGGCTACGGGTGCGCGGCGCGACACGGCGATTGGAGCGCACCCGGGCCGGCCGTGAATGGCTGACCCGACCTGCGGCACCTTGCGGACGATTGCTATTGCGACCGTGGAAGCTCGACATGGAAAGCGGCCCTTACGAGGCACGTGCGATCGAGTCCGTTCGAGAAGGTCGGCCGTCTTCGGCCTGGTCCGCAGCGTGCGGTGAAACAGATTCAGAGAGACGTCGCGGCGGCAAACATCGAGTTCGAAGCCGAGACAAAAGGCGGTACGATCGGCAAAACCGCCCGTACCGCCCTCCTATCAATGCTAAGCCACCGGGGGCGGGAGACAAGCGAAGACGCAAGTCTCTAAGCAGCAAGGGCTTGCAATTCCATTTGACAGGTCCAAAACGGCCGTTCAGAGGGTTTTGGGACCCTTTTCGCCTCGCAGGGGAATCGAGCGCAATCGACGTTGCGATGACGGTGAAGAGGGAATGCTTGTCGCATTTTGAGGCGCAGCGCGCTGCCAATTGCGCAACAGAATGAAGCGCGCACGAGGTGCATCGACGCGACGGAAGCGCCGTCGACTACTTCGGCGAGAGCGGCTTCACGATCGGAATATCGTTCGCCGAAGTCGGCGGAACGGGTGCCGGAGGACCGGCGGTCGGCGGGGCAACGGGGGATGGAAGTGCGCCTGCGGGTGCTGCGGCATCCGGAGCGACGCCGGCGGCCGCCTTCGACTTCAGCTTCTCCATATTCTCTTTTTTACGCTCGGCGTCTTTTTGCAAGACGACGATCAGCCCGGCGACAAGCCCGATCGCCAGCAGGATCACGCCGACGCCGATAACAATCAGCGACTTCACCGACATTCCCTGCTTCCGAAGCTTCTTCGGGGGGACCGGCTTGCCGTCAGATTCCTTGGCGGCGCCGAGTGCAGGTGCTTTCGCACTTCCGGAAGAATCGCTTCCCAACCCTTTTCCCGAGCCCGGCTTGGATGACTTGGGGACGGAAGTATCCGAAATGGCTTTGTTCGGCACGTTCGACTTACTGGAACCGGTCCCGCCGACCGGCAACTGCTTCCCGCTCTCCCCCGGCTTGGTCGGCTTCTTGCCGTATTTCGTCGAATGGACGTCGCTACCATCAGTCTTGATCTGGAAGTTGAAGCCGCCGGATGCATCGGCCGGCTTGCCCCCTTTGCCGATTCCGGAACCGGGCGGTTCGATCGACTTCGCCACCGGCGGCTTCTTGCCGAGCTTCGACGAGCTATCGCCCGGAGCGGCGTCGGGCGAACGGCCTGCCGGCCCCTTGGTCGTCGGTTGGCCCTGCCCGGAGAGCGTATCGTGCACGGCCGGCATTGCGCCGGAGCTATCAGGCGACTTCGCCTTCGGCGCGATCCGTTGAGCCTGCGGCGGACTTCCACCCGGGCGATTGGCGCCGGGCGACAAGGAAGCCGCCCGCGGCGGCGTGGGGCGATTCGAATTCTGCTGAAATGCCCCGCCGGACGGACGCATCGCTCCGCGATCGACGAGCCACTGCGTTAGAGCCTGCTCGACATCCAAGGCCGTGGCATAACGCTGAGCGAGATCCTTCGACATCATTTTGCGACAAATCGCCAGCAAATCCTTCGGCGCGTCGGGCCGATCGACGGTAATTGCCGGCGGTTCGCGATTCTGATGGGCCAGCAGTCGCTGCGTGAGCGTCCCCTCGTTAAACGGCGGGTGCCCGGTAAGGGAAAAATAAAGCGTGCAGCCGAGGCTGTAGATGTCGGCGCGGGCGTCGACGGTGTGACTATCGCGAGCTTGTTCGGGGGCAAGATAGTCGGCCGTGCCGAGCACGTTCTCTTCGTGCATCTGCGTGAGCGACGCTTGCTTCTCGTCGTCGTTGAAGCGCGCCAAACCCATGTCGAGCACCTTGACGGTCCCCTTGGGATCGACAAGCAAATTCGCCGGCTTGATATCGCGATGTACGAGGCCGACGCCGTGTGCGTGCGACAGCCCTGCGGCCGACTGGCGGATGTACTCCGCCGCGGTTTCGTACGGGAGCGGGCCGCCGGTATCGACGATTTTCTGCAGGTCCTGTCCTTCGACGAATTCCATCACCAAGAAGTGATTGTCGCCGTCGTTATCGACGTCGTAGGCGCGCACGATGTTCGGATGCTCGACTGCCGCCGCAGCCCGCGCTTCGCGATAGAAGCGGCCGAGGTAAGACGAATCGTTGACGCGCGCTTGCGGCAACACCTTGACCGCGCGGCGCTGCCGCATGTGTTTGTGCTCGGCGAGAAACACGGCGCTCATGCCGCCGGAGCCGAGATGCCGCAGCAACTTGTAGTTGCCGAGGAAGAATCCTTTGTGGCGCCCTTGCAGCAATTTGTCGGCTTGCCATTCGGTGACCAAGCCGACGCGCAGCAGATACTCAATGAATCGTTGGCCGTCGGTTTTGGCGGGATCGGCGGGCGCCGGCGAACCGCTCTTGCTTGTCGCGGAAAGCTCCGATTCAAAATCTGCGAGCGCTTTCGTGATGACGGCGGCCTCGAGCAGGCCGCTCTTCTCCACAAGCTCCAGATATTTGTCGCCGGTAAGGTTCGACATAATGCCGACCACGGCGCGCGTGAGCGCGTCGCTCAGAGGGGATCGTGCGATGGAGAACGGACAATACGGGACGTGCGGGCGTCTTATTGCCGTTCACCAACCCCTCAAGGACGTTGGCGCGAACTTAGTCGCGAGCGGTTCCCGAGAAATCTGGAACGGCAGATTCAGCCGAAGTTCTTATCATATAATATAAACCGAATACAAGCACCAAGCTAAAGAATAAGAACACCAAAGCTGCAAACCCCGGGTGCTTCCGGAATAGATTCTCCACATCGGACTTCACATCCCCATCGTCGACGTCGCGCCGTGATGACGGGCTGCGCGAGGGGGCGCCGGGCATCGGACGTCCCGGACGCGCCGCGGGAAGCCCCCCGGAGCGCTGGGTCGGCGGAACGTAATACGTGGCCGGCGCGGGAGCGGATGCCGCCGACATGATTTCATCGAGGAAGTCGCTATTCGCGGGCGCCGCAATCGCCGCGGAGTTGACCGTATCCGACACTTTCTTCGGAGCTTTGAGGTTCGACCGCGACGAATCGGCCTGCCGCGGCGACGAAGTTTTACGTGCCGACGATCCGGAAGCGGGCTTGCTCGGCGCGGTCGGCCGGCGCGTCGCAGCACCCTTCGACTTAGGGATATCGTCGACATCGGCAAGTTGAAGTTCGTCGTCATCTTGCGTCGAACGCCGTCCGATCGAGGTCGCTTGAGCACGCACGGCGTCGGTATCCCGCATGCTGCCGCTTCCGGCAACTTCCACTTCGTCCGCTTGTTCCGTGCCCGAGAAGGGAACGCCTACCTGTACGCCTGACGACGATTCCGCGCCCCCTTGCGTAAGCCACTCTTTGCGCCAGGCCTTCAAGGCCGAGGCGAGTTCTTCGGACGACTGGTAGCGATCGTCGGGCTTCTTCTCCAACAACTTCGCGCAGATCTTCGCCAACGACTCCGGCACGTTCGGCCGATGCTTCGTGACGGGTTCGGGCTTTTGATGAATGTGCGCCATCAAACGCTCGGCGACCGTGCCGGTCGAAAACGGCGGCAGGCCCGTGAGCAAGTAGTACATCGTGCAGCCGAGGCTATACAAATCGCTCCGGGCGTCCGCCGAATGGCTGTGGAGCGCTTGCTCCGGCGCGAGGTAGTTGGTCGTGCCGATGACGTTCTCATCGTGCAACTGCGTCAGCGACGCTTGCTTCTCCGACTCTTCCGCGGTGTGGCGCGCGAGTCCCATGTCGAGAATCTTGACGAGACCTGACGGATCGAGCAGCAAGTTGGCAGGCTTGATGTCGCGATGAATAACGCCGGCCTTGTGTGCGTGTGCCAGCCCTTCGGCGGTTTGGCGGACGACGTCGGCCGTCGAGTCATAGCTCAACACGCCGCGCCGCGCGACCACCTTTTGCAAATCGCTCCCCTCGACATATTCCATGACAAGGTAATGCGTACCGTCGTCGCAGCCGACGTCGTAGGCGTGAACGACGTTGGGATGATCGAGGGCCGCGGCGGCGCGCGCTTCGCGATAAAAGCGCTCGAGGTACGACGAGTCGCCCACGCGATGGCGGGGCAAGACCTTCAAAGCGCGCAGCTGTCGCATGTGCACGTGCTCGGCGAGATACACGGTGCTCATGCCCCCCGCGCCCAGCCGGTTCAGCAGTCGGTAGCTGCCGAGGAAAAAACCCTTGTGCCGGCCGTCTTGCAATTTGGCGGCTTGCCAATTTGTTAACCGGCCGCTGGCGACGAAGAATTCCAACAACGAGCGCGAGCCGTCGTCCTCAAAGATGTTGGTCCCAGCCTGCGCGCAACGCTCCTCCCACTCGACGACGGTCTTCTGCAAGACCTCGGCCGAGAGCAGCGCGCTCTTCTCAATGGTTTCCAGTATTTTCACGCCGGCAGCGTTCGTCATGTTGGCATTCGTCGGGACGACCGTCTTGTTCACCCGCGAATCTCCGAGGTTCCCTCACATCGTCGACCCGCTCCCCTCCCCTGCGGGCGGAAGCTACACTGGTCAGTAGTCATCGAGACGCGTACCACGCGACTGCGCAGCCCGTGCGTCACTCGGCGAACGATTCGCCTACGAACTTCAATCGTCGAGCCTAGCCGGCCGGGCGTCGTTTCCCTAGGCGTAACAGCTCGAATCATAAGAATCTCTTCGACACCGGGGAGCATTCTTACATGAAACAAACCATTTCCTCACAAACTATCGGGTTATGCGGGCCATGAGCCGAAGCCCTCTGAAAAACGTCGTGCTGTATACCCGAAACGGTTGCCATTTGTGCGACGATGCGGCTCAGGTGCTCCATGCACATGGGCTCACGCCGCAGCTCGTAGATATCGACGCCGACCCGGCGTTGCGTGACGCGCACCACGAATGGGTGCCGGTCATTGAGATCGACGGCGTCGTCCGCTTTCGAGGCCGTATCGAACCGATACTCTTGCGGCGATTGCTCGCCGATGTGAACTAAGGACCGAATCCGATGCACGACGTTCTCATGATCGGCGGCGGCGCCGTCGGCCTCTCCATCGCTTACGAACTTGCCGGCCGGGGGCGACGCGTGCACGTGGTCGAGCGCGGCGAACTCGGCGGCGAATCCTCTTGGGCCGGCGCCGGCATCGTGCCGCCGGCCAGGGAGAATCGCGCCGATGCGCCGCTTGTGCAACTGGCCGGGCTCTCGGCGCGGTTGCATGTCGAATGGGCGGAGCGACTGCGGAGTGAGACCGGCATCGACAACGGCTACCACGTCACCGGTGCGCTCTACCTGGCCGACGGACCGGAGACGCTGGCCAAGGCCGAAGGAGAGCTCGCACCGTTTCGCGCGCAGCAGATATCTTGCGAACCGATCGACTCGCAACGGTTGGCGACCATCGAACCGGCCCTAGTCGGCGCGCTCGACGACGGTCGACTCGTCTCCGGCTTTCACGTTCCCGGCGAAGCGCAACTGCGCAACCCGCGCCACGTGCGCGCTCTTGCTGAAGCTTGCGTGAAACGGGGCGTGACCCTGACGACCGGCGCCCCCGTGGAAGAGTTCGTCGTACGCGGCGGAAAGCTCGTAGAAGTGCGCACGCCGCTGGGCGCGTTTGCCGCCGAACAATATTGCCTCACTACCGGCGCCTGGAGCGGTCGCGTCGGCGCCGAGCTCGGCCTGCAGCTCGCGGTGAAACCTATCCGAGGTCAGATCGCCTTGATCAATCCCGGGGCAACGGTAATTCGCGGCATCGTCTATGTCGGACGGAAATACTTTGTCGCCCGCGACGACGGCCGGATTCTCGTCGGCTCGACGGAAGAAGACGTCGGCTTCGATAAGTCGACGACCGCCGGCACGATCCGCGACCTGCTCGATTTCGCCGTGCAACTTGCGCCGGCGTTGCAAGACGCCCGCGTCGAGCGCACCTGGGCCGGCTTACGACCCCATTCGGCCGACGGCGTTCCCTACCTCGGCCGCGCCCCGAACCTGTCCAACGTTTGCGTCGCAGCGGGGCACTACCGTTGGGGCTTGGCCCTCTCGCCGGGCACCGCCGTCGTGATGACCCAACTCCTGCTTGGCGAACCGACAAGCGTGGACCTCACGGCGTTTCGCATCGGGCGGTAGACAGCCGCCGCACCGCTCATCCAATTGCGAACACTACGCGCGGCGACCATAATGCATAAAACCCCTTTGCAATTTTTCGGGCGACGAACGCAATGAGTCTTCAAGAACTCGAAACCGCTGTGAGCGGATTACCTCAAGATCAGCTGCGCGAGTTCGCGCAGTGGTTTGAGGAGTTTCTTGCCGACGCCTGGGATCGACGCATTGAATCCGACGTTGCCGCCGGACGACTTGACGGCGCCGCCAAGCGCGCCGACGACGATTTTGACGCGGGCCGTTGCACGCCGCTATGACGCATTTTGCAACGCCGGGCTTTTGGTATCATTACCGCCTTTTGCCTCCGGAAGTGCGTGAGCTGGCCGATAAGAATTTCTCGCTGTTGCGCGAGAATCCCCAGCACCCTTCGTTGCGGTTGAAAAAGGTGGGCAGTTTTTGGTCGGCGCGCATCGGCCTGCGTTATCGAGCTCTCGCGCGCGATCGAAGCGAAGGGCTCGTCTGGTTTTGGATCGGCAATCACTACGAGTACGACGCGCTGCTTTCCTCGTAGCGAAGCGGCCGAGCTTCCACGTTCTTAACTTTTCTTCTTTGCACTGCAGCTTCGTATGGCCGTAGATACTCCCGCTAAAATCGCGATCATCGGCGCCGGGCCCGTCGGGCTCGAGGCCGCCGTTTACGCGCGCTTCCTCGGTTACGACGTCGATCTCTACGAGTGCGGGCGCACGGTGGAAGGTTTGCAACAAGCCGCGCACGTACGCTCGCTGGAACCTTGGAGCAGCGTCACCACACCGCTCGGTCGAGCTTCGATAGCCAACCAAAATCCGCAATGGCGTCCCGCCGACGATGACGCACTGTTGACCTACGGCGAACTCGCCGAGCGCTACTTCCTCCCCTTGGCCGCCTGTGACTTGCTCGCCGATTGCCTTCAAGAAAACAACTTTGTTCACTCTCTGGGGCGCGAAGGCCTGCTGCGCGGCGACTACTTGCAGGACGACCGCCGGATCGACGTGCCGTTTCGGTTGATTATCGGCGATGCGGAGGGGAACCAGCGCGTCGAACATGCCGACGTCGTCTTCGACTGCTCAGGTAGTGCGGGCGCTCACTGTAATGAGGGAAACGGCGGGCTGGCCACACTGGGAAACCGTGCCCTTAGAGGCGACGAACTTGGCTTGCCCGATCTTCTCGGAACGCAACGTTCCGAATTCGCCGGCAAACACACGCTCGCCCTCGGCGACGGCCTCGATGCGGCCCGGGCCGTCGTGCAACTCGCACAACTCGCCGCCGAGAACTCCCAAACGCGCATCACTTGGGTCACGCGGAGCATGCCGAACGACTCCGCCGGCGGGCCGATCGTCGAACTCGCGAACGACCCGCTTCCCGCGCGTGCCGAGTTAGCCCGACGCGCCAACGAACTCGCCGCGCAACCCGGCGGCATTCTCGACTTTTGGCCGGCGACGCACATCGAAGCCATCGATCAAACAGGGGACGCCGGACCAATCGAAGTCGAATTCAGCGGCCTGCACGCCGGTCGTGCGACGTTCGATCGCATCATCGCCGACGTCGTCCGACGGCCCGATGGTTTGCTATGGCGCGAAATGCAGATGCTCGTTTGTCCGGCGACGGAAGCGCCGTTGCCGATGGCCGATTTCCTGCGCCGCCAAGCCTTGGAACCTTTGTCCGACTCTGCGGCCCTGCGGCGTGCGTTGGCCCAAGCGCTGCTCAATCCCGAGCCCGATTTTTACGTGCTCGGTGCAAAAAGTTACGGCCGGCGCGGCGACTTCCTGTTGTCGCACGGCCATGAGCAGATCGTGGCGCTGTTCACAATCATCGGCGATCGCGAAGGGCTCGATCTCTACGCTTCGCGATTTGCAACGCAATAGCCTTGGGTGGCAGGGGCAGAACGAAGTGATGCCCCAGGACTCCATCGACTGGGGCATCGCATAAGCCCTGCCCCAGCCACCCGACTTCGAATGTTAGTCGTCGGCGACGTTCACAAGCTCCGCCGCCACCGCTTCGATCCGTTCCGGAGTGATCCGCGAATCGTTGTCGGCAAAGGCGATCAAGAGCGCCAGGTCGCAAAGCCGGTTGATGTCGCGCGGAATGCCTTGGCTCACGGCCCGTAAGGCGTCGAGCGCTTCCGGTTCGAAGATCTGCCGCTTCGCGCCGGCCGTTTGCAAACGATGCTGCACGTACGCATGGGTTTCATCCACAGTCAGCGCGCGGAGCAAGCACTTCACCACCAAGCGCTGTTCCAATTGCGGCATCCGTTCGAGCATAGGCAGGAGCGCCGGTTGCCCGACGAAGAGCAGCGTACACGTCGGCTGTCCCTCGTGTTCGAAGTTCAACAGGAGCCGAAGCGCCTCAAACGTCCGCGTGCCGTCGAGCAGGTGCGCCTCGTCGACGACGATCGTCGCATGGCCGCCGGCTTTGGCGTTTTCGATCAACTGCGTTTGCACGAGCCGCACCGACTCGTCGATCGACGGCTCGCGGCCGATGCTCGTGCCGGGCGCTTGCAACTCGTGCGCGAGGTAGGCCAGGAGATTCGCCGTCGGCATCTGCGGAAAGGTGAGATGCACCCACGGCTTGCACTGCGGAGCGACCCGTTCGCCGAGGAGTTTCGCAATGAGCGTCTTCCCGGTGCCGGAGTGCCCCGTGACCAGCGCCGCCCCATGCCGGCTTTCGACGGCATAGCGCAACTTGAGCAAGGTTCCTTGGTGCGCTTCGCCGGGATAGTACAGTTCGGTTTCGCAACCGCTGCCGAACGGCTTCCGCTCCAGCTCCCAGTAGGATTCGTACATCGATGAACTTCCAATGCTGAATGCTGAATGTCGAATGCTGAACAAGTTCGCAACAGAGGCTGTTCAGCATTCAGCACTCTGCATTCAGCATTTCCTACTAGTAGCCTTGCAGTTCCGTGAAGTTTTCGGCGATGTCCCAATGGTGGATGCCGAGCGCCGAAAGACGGCGGCAAACCGCCTGCACTTCCTTCGAGCCGGTGCGGCGTCGATCGCGCACGACGAGAGCATCGTCGAGTCGCGAGCCGGTCATCGCGGAGGTGAGATCAATCGCGGCGGGGTCGTCGGCGAGCGGACCGACGTCGAGCAGCACGGCGTCGAAGTGGGCCCGCAGCGTATCGATGATGCCGGCCAACGTGCGATTGCCCGCCATGGCGCGCGGATTGGCGAGCCCGTTGCGCATCGGAAGCAGACTCATACGATCGTCCAGCGATTCGATCATAGCGTCGGTCACGCTGAGGCGTTCGGCGTAGACGTCGTCCCAACCGAGTTCCGGTCGGACGCCGAGCGCTTCGGCCATTTGCGGAGCGCGCACGTCGCAATCGACGAGCACCGTCCGCAGGCCCCGGTTGGCCAACAGTCGGCCGAGGGCCAGCGTGAGGGTCGTGCGACCTTCCCCCCGCTGGCAACCGGTGATCGTGAGCGATTGCCGACCGCCGCGAATGCGTTCCTCAAGCTCCGTGATGAACTGTGCGAATTCGCTACCCGCGGCGGCGATCAGCACTTCGACGGGGCGCGGCCAAGAAAATCGCTGCGTTTCAAACGCGGCGCGAAACGCGCCTTGAACGGAAGTGTCCATCGGCGACGGCGGCGCGGCGGCCGAAAGACTCACGGCCGGCTCCGCGTAGACGGGAATGGCCGTTTGCAAATGACGCGACGGCACGGTGTGCGCCGAGTCGACGTAATAGCGCAACGCGGAGTCTTCCGGCAGTAAGGAAGTTCGCACCGTCGGCTGCGCGAACGACGGCGACATACTCGGCGGCTGCGCCGTGGTCGTCGCGGAAGCCGTCGGCTTCGCGGCGAAACGCGTCGGCTTGTCGGCGAGCGGTTCCGGCGGCTGCCCAGCAACCGGAGCGGCGGAGCTTGCCTTGCGCGGAGCGGCGGTTTCCGCCTGGTAGGCGCGGATGAAAGCTTGGTCCAAAGTGCTCATGGAGTCGCTCCGCTGGTCCCTAACGATTTAATGGTTCCGACGAGCTTGGCACGCGTCGGTTTGCCGGCCGATTTCGGCGGCGTTAACGTCGGCGCGCCGGACGTCGCCATGTTGGCGGGGGCTTGCCACGGCAATTCTTCGCCGGGCGCCGCGCCGGGCAAACTTTGCGGCGGCGGCAACGTCGGCGCTAAGGTCGGAGCCAACGTCGGACCGGCGACGCTACCGGAAGTACCAGGGGTCGACGGAGCCGAAGGGGTTGCAAAACCGGTCGAAGCCGGCGTGCGAATCTGTCCGCTCGAACCCGTGGTCGGCACAAATCCTTTGAAGTGACCATCCGCATGCGCGGCGACGTGACCGTGGTCGTGGTGGTCGTGGTGATCGTCCGCAGGCGACTTAGTTTGATCGCTCGTCGTTCCTTCGCCGACGAACATCGCCAGCACGGCGGCCAATTGCAAGGCCGCGGCGACGATGGCCGCGAGCAGCATTTTCGGTTGTTGGACAAGAATGATCAGCTTGCCGATTTTCTCGAGCGTCGTACCGCTCGCCAGTTGCGGCATCAACTTCCCCAGCGGCACACGAAACACGTTGGCCAAGGTGGGCTCGGTGCGCACCGGCGCTTTCTGGCGGGCGTCGGCTTGGGTTTCGCGACTCGGCGGCGGATAGGCATCGTCCGCCGTATGCGCGGCATCAAAGCGACGGTGCGTGATCGGCTTCGGCGGCCCCAGTACTACGCCGTCGAGCGCATTCAGGTCGGGCAGATGCAAGACCACGCGCGGCGGCGGTTGTTCCGAAGTCGCACGCGCCGTAAGCAGTTGGCGACGCGCAATGCGAACCGAATCGACGCGCCCCGGGTCGTTCGTAAATGAAGGAGCGTTCTGCGCCATGGCAATCCATCCTTAGATCCGACGAGTCCGCGCAAAGGGCACGGGTGTGCCGTCGGGGGCTCGTCCCCATTGATCGACCCTTGGCTCTGCCGATCTTGAGGAAGTTTCCGATTTCGCAGCCGGCGGAATCTGGGAAGACATTGCGGATGCCGAAGTCACGCTTCACGATGGCGCAAGCATTGCTACGGCGTCACTTCCGATAAGCGTTGACCGCGACGAGCTGAAAAAACTCCGTTCCAGACGCGGCAAGAGACGTTATTGCATGGTTTGCGTGCATCGACGACATGGTCCGTTTGTGGCAGTCGACCCTTGTTCTCAAGGCACGGCCTGACCATACTTACCTAAATCACCCGAACTCAAGTGCTTGCCCTGTAACGACTTTCGTTTGAAAAATTCGGCGTTGGGAGCGATTTCTCGTGGCGGTTACCAATTCAAAGCAAACCCAATCAACCCTCGACCAGCTTCTCCGGGAGCGGATTCTCGTACTCGACGGGGCGATGGGGACGATGGTCCATCAGCTCGGGTTCGGCGAAGCGGAGTACCGGGGAAAGCAGTTTGCCGACACGCCGAAGGACCTCAAGAACTTCATCGACGTCCTCTGCATCAGCCAACCCGACGCGATCTGGCAGATCCACAATAAGTACTTGGCCGCCGGCGCCGACATTATCGAGACCAACACGTTTGGCGCGACCAACGTGGCGATGGAAGACTTCGCCCTCGGGCATCGCGTTCGCGATCTGAACCTCGCCGCTTGCAAGTTGGCGCGGCAGGCCGTCGACGAGTGGAACAAGAAGACTCCCGACAAGCCGCGCTTCGTCGCCGGGTCGATGGGTCCGACAAACCGACAGCTCTCCATCTCGGGCGACGTCAACGATCCCGGCAAGCGCACGACGACGTTCGACGAAATGGTCGCCGCCTATTACGAGCAAATCGATGCGCTCGTCGAAGGCGGCGCCGATATTCTGTTACCCGAAACGGCCTTCGACACGCTGGTGCTCAAAGCGGCATTGTTCGCGATCGAGAAATACTTCCTCGATAAGAACATTCGGCTACCGGTGATGGCGTCGGTCACCATCTTCCAAGGAGGGCGCACGCTCTCGGGGCAAACGGTCGAAGCATTCTGGCATTCGATCTCGCACGCCAACCTGATGAGCGTCGGCTTCAATTGCGCGCTCGGGCCTTCGCACATGCGCCCCTATGTGGAAGACTTGGCCCGGCTCGCGCCGATTCCGCTTTCTTGCTACCCGAACGCCGGCTTGCCGAACGCCTTCGGCGGCTTCGACGAAACGCCGGAGATGATGGGTGACACGCTCGGCGCCTATGCCGAGATGGGCTGGTTGAACATCGTCGGCGGCTGCTGCGGCACCACGCCGCCGCATATTAAGGGAATCGCCGAAGCGGTGAGCCGACACCAACCGCGCACGCCGCCGAAGCCCGACGGCCTCATGCGCCTCAGCGGCTTGGAACCGTTCGTCAAACGCCCCGAGACGAACTTCATCAACATCGGCGAGCGCACCAACGTCACCGGCTCGAAGAAGTTTGCGAAGCTGATTCTCGATGAAAAGTTCGAAGACGCCATTAGCGTAGCTCGCGAGCAAGTCGAGTCGGGCGCCAACGTCATCGACATCAACATGGACGAGGGAATGCTCGACGGCGTCGCCGCGATGACGAAGTTTCTGAACCTCGTCTCCGCTGAGCCCGAGGTCTGCCGCGTGCCGATCATGCTCGACAGCTCGAAATGGTCGATCCTCGAAGCGGGCCTGAAATGCGTACAAGGCAAAGGCATCGTCAATTCGATCAGCCTCAAGGCCGGCGAGAAGGAATTCTTGGAGCAGGCCCGCATCGTGCGCCGTTATGGCGCCGCGGTGGTCGTGATGGCGTTCGACGAAGAAGGCCAGGCCGTCACGATTGAAGACAAGGTGCGGATTTGCAAGCGCGCCTACACGCTACTCACCGAGCAGATCGGCTTTCCGCCGGAAGACATCATCTTCGACCCGAACATCCTCACCGTGGCGACGGGCATCGAGGAACACAACCGGTACGCGATCAACTTCATCGAAGCCACGCGGCAAATCAAGGAATGTTGCCCCGGCGCGAAGATTTCCGGCGGCGTGAGCAACATTTCGTTCTCGTTCCGCGGCAACGAAACGGTGCGGCAGGCCATGCACTCGGCGTTTCTCTATCACGCCGTGCAGGCCGGCATGGATATGGGCATCGTGAACGCCGGCCAATTGCCGACCTACGACGACATTCCGAAAGACCTGCTCGCGCATGTGGAAGACGTCCTCTTCGATCGCCGCCCCGACGCGACGGAGCGGATGCTCGACTTTGCGGCGTCGGTCAAGAACCAAGGTCCGCGCGACCTGAGCGCCGAGCTCGCTTGGCGCAACGATCCGATCGAAAAGCGCCTCGCGCACGCCCTGCTGCGGGGCATCGTCGAATATGTCGAAGCCGATGCGGAAGAGGCCCGTAAGACGTACCCTTCTTGCTTGGCGATCATCGAAGGCCCGATGATGGACGGCATGAAGCAGGTCGGCGATTTGTTCGGCGCCGGCAAGATGTTTTTGCCGCAGGTGGTGAAGAGCGCCCGCGTGATGAAGAAAGCGGTCGCGTACCTACTTCCCTTCATGGAAGAGGAGAAACGCCTGAGCGGCGCCGCCGAGCAACCGCGCGGCAAGATTTTGCTGGCGACCGTGAAGGGAGACGTCCACGACATCGGCAAGAACATCGTCGGCGTCGTGCTCGGCTGCAACAACTATCAGATCATCGACCTAGGGGTGATGGTCCCCTGCGATAAGATTTTGGAAACGGCGAAGAAAGAGGGCGTGAACGTCATCGGCCTCAGCGGCCTGATCACGCCGAGCCTCGACGAAATGGTGCACGTGGCCCGCGAGATGCAGCGACAGGACTTCCATTTGCCGCTGCTCATCGGCGGAGCGACCACGAGCGCCAAGCACACCGCCGTGAAGATTGCGCCGCAATACACGAAGAGCACCGTGCATGTGCTCGACGCGTCGCGCAGCGTCGGCGTCGTCGAAAAGCTGCTTAACCCGAAGTCAACGGAACTGTTCGACGCCGAGAATCGCGCCGCGCAAGCGGAGATGATTCGTGCGTACCGCGATCGTCAGGAAACGAAGCTCGTCTCCTACAAGGACGCGTGCGAGCGGAAGTTTCCGACCGATTGGGCGACCGTGCGGATCGACAAGCCGGCCTTTATCGGACGAAAAGAATTGCGCGACGTGCCGCTCGACGAACTGACGCCGCTCATCGACTGGTCTCCCTTCTTCATGACCTGGGAGCTGAAGGGGAAGTTCCCCAAAATCTTCGACGACCCCGAAGTGGGCGAGACGGCGAAGAAGCTCTACGACGACGCGAAGAAGCTGCTCGACCGGATTGTGCTGAAGCGCCAACTCAAGGCCCGCGGCGTCTACGGCTTCTGGCCCGCCGCGAGCGACGGCGACGACGTGATCGTCTACGCGGACGAATCGCGCACCACGGAACTCTGCCGCTTCTTCACGCTCCGGCAGCAGTGGGAACGCAAAGGCCAAGCGCACTTCACGGCCTTGGCGGATTTCATCGCGCCGAAAGATTCCGGCCGCGAAGACTACATCGGCGCCTTTGCCGTAACGGCCGGCGACGGCTGCGATGCACTGGTCGCGCAGTTCGACGCCGACCATGACGATTACAACTCCATCATGACCAAAGCCTTGGCCGATCGCTTGGCCGAAGCGTTTGCCGAGCACCTCCATGCCCGAGCGCGCCGCGATTGGGGCTACGGCCGTGAAGAGAAACTGACCAACGAGCAACTCATCGCCGAGGAATACCGGGGGATTCGCCCTGCCCCGGGATATCCCGCTCAACCCGATCATACGGAGAAGCCGGCGCTCTTTAAGCTGCTCGACGCCGAAGCCTCGACCGGCGTCAAACTGACGGAAACCTTCGCCATGCACCCGGCGGCGAGCGTATGCGGTCTGTACTTCGGGCATCCGGAAGCCCGTTACTTCGCGGTCGACCGGCTCACGCGCGATCAGGTGGAAAGTTACGCGGCGCGCAAGGGAATGCCGGTGGCGGAAGTGGAACGCTGGCTCTCGCCCAACCTTGGATACGATCCGTAATCGCACGCTTGGCGACAAATTGTCGCAGCCAGTTACGCGTCTCGGGCGGGCTGATTATGCGACGAGCGGCGAGTTTCCCCAAGAAACTTGCGGAAAAGCGCCGATTCCGTGACGTATAATTAAGCCGCTTCGGCGGTGGGCAAACGCCGGACGAAATGGAGCCGGAGTCGTCCACCATGCTGAATGTCTTCGTTTCATTCTCACGAATATCTTGTGTGGCCGCGATTTGGTTCGCCGGCATTTCATGTGAGACGTTGCTCGACGACGCCCGCGCCGCGACAGAAGTGCGCAGCGAACCGGGCGGCACGCGGTTCATGGTGGTCGACGGCCTCGACGTGCTGCTCGCCCCGGGCGGCGCGCGGTTGCTGTTCATTGACGAAAACACGATCCGCACCGGTCCTGGCGCTCCGCACGTGCTCTATCTCGACGGCGATAACGTTCGCTCCGAGCCGGGAGGTCCGCGCGTCGCCTATTTCGACGGCAACACGCTGCGTCGTTCGCCGGGCGGCCCGATCCTCCTGGTGATCGACGGCAAGGACGTCCGCAAGGAAGCCGGCGGGCCGCGCGTGCTCTATCTCGACGGCGATGCGCTTTCGCGTTCGCAACTCGCCGCGGCGCTTTATCAATGGAATCCGGCGCTCTTTAAATTGAGCCCCGCCGAATTGGAAAAGCTCAAGCAGGAAGCCGACGCGGCCTCGTCGGCATCGTCGCAAGCGGCGCGCGACAAACTTCTCGGCAAGTTCACGATCATCAATTCGAATATCGCCTTCCTCGCCAAGGGAACTTGTGAGATTGCGAAGCAAGGCAACTACTTCAGCGTGAACATGGACTTCCAGAACGGCCAGAAGTGGACCGGTACGGCAATCGCGCGGCAAGCTTTTAAAGAACAGGAACTCTGGACCGCCGTCGGCCCTACCGCGGGCACCATTCTCGGCGTGTACGAAGCGCAAGACGAGATAGTGAAGGGAGAATGGATTCCGCAGGCCGCGATGAAGGACGGCGCCTCGGCGCTGGGCGCCGAAACGCTCGAAGGGGCCCCGGTCTTCAACGGCAACTACACGATTACCTCGGGCAAGCACATCCTCAACCGCGGCGGCTACAGCGGCACCGTTCGGATGTCGATTTTCCCGACGCTCAAGAACGATTCTTTCAGCCCGCGTCTGTTGGAATACCAAATCGGCAACAGCCGAGTGACCGGCATCGGCGCGATCATCCCGTACGGCCTCGAACGCCAAGCGCTCGTCGCCGCCGTGAGCACCGACAAAATATTCGCCGTCGGCCGGATTAGCGAAGACACCACCTCGGGCGTGCACCTCGACTTCTGCACGAACACGAAGGTGTCGGGTTACATCCTCCTCGACAAGTAAGCCGCCCGAGTCACTCCGGCAACCTTGTCACTGCGGCAACTTCAACGACTCTAAAAACTGCGTATCTTCCTCGGAAGCCTTCGCTCCGGCGACGGCCGACAGTTCGTACAGCCGGTCTCCCGCCACGACGACGCGCACGTGCCGCGCCCGCTCGCCGGCTTGGTACGACCATCGCTTGCCCGGTTTGCCGCCGATCTGCACATCGGCCTCGTCCTGCGGCTCGGCGCCTTCGATCTTGCTCAACCGCTCGCGCGCTTCCGTCATCAGCGATTCGGCTTCGTCTTCAGTCGGCGTGCGCGGCAAACGCAGCGCCACGACGGCGTAGCTCCGCTTCCCGTCGGACGACTCCCAAACCATCCGCCGCGCTTCCACATCGCCGAGCGACGTCTTGCGTCGCGACGTCTCCTCTTGCGGATCGTCGGGCAACCGCACCGCGTACTGCTCTCCCTCGGGCGTCACCCAGCGCCAATCGAGCGCCCGCGGCGGCTCGACGATGTTCACCCCCGGCGTGATGCGCAGCGAGTCGACCAGCTGCTGCTCGGCGGGCGTGAGTTTCTCCCGGGGCGACTCGACGATGAGTTGATAGAACCGGCGATCGGCGAGCGCCATGCGACCGTGCACGAAAGCGCCGCTCGGCAAAGCCACGCTCCAAGCGCGACCCGGAAACTCCCCGAGCGGCGCATCGCGATCGTCGCGCACCGTTCCCAGCACCGCGGCCGCGATTCCTTCGAGCGCATTCTTAAACACATTCTTCGCGTCGTCCCCCTCGGGCACGGCCGCCAATCGCCCGACGGTCAACGTGATCGACTGCCGCCGCGCGGCATCGGTCGTTTGATAGACCCAGAGATACATCTTGCCGGTCGGCGACTTGACCCATCCGCTATGGTCCTCCGGCTTACCGGGCAGGTCCACGCTCACGCCCATCCCGGCCGGAGCAAACATCGCCGCCGGCTTGGCCTCTTCGGCGCTCGCCCCTCGCGCGAGCAGGAGCACCGCCCAAGCGATGTAGATCGACGGCCGTCGACGCGTCGTTCCCTGTTCGAGCGCCGTAAACATCGCCTCAGTCGCCGCCATGCGCCTCGTTCCTTCCGCTGACAAAAGTGGTCGTGGATGCTCGCGCGCATTATGCGGCGGCGGCGACATTGCGGCAATTGCCCCTCAGGTCGGCCCTTGGGCAGGCGCTTAACAAACGCCGCCGGCCCAAATGTCCCGCGATACCGTGCCGGCACGGCAGAGCCTCACCTTGTCGGAGCGCAGCGGTCAGGCTAGTCTACCCGGACCGGCGATGCCTACGATTCACCTGCCGCCGCGTGCTTCCCTGCCCGAAAACGTCCGCGCTCCCTTGCCCGCACTCCACGACTTCTCGCTAACGGACTTCTCCATGCTTTGCCTCACACGGATGCTTGCCTCGTCCCGTCGCTTCGCAACTTGGGCCCTCTTGCCGGCCGTCGCCCTGCTAACGGGCTGCGAACAAAAAGGACCTTCGACCCCCGGCGGCTCGGGCAGCCCTTCCGTAACGCCGGGCGCCGCAGCGCTCGCTCCGGCCGATCCGAAAGCCGCGCCGATCTCACCGGCCGTCGCCGCCGACGTCGCTCCGAAGGCCGACGACAAGCCGCAGCCGAAGGGCGTTTCGACCGAGGCCAAGCAGGTGCTGGCCGATTGGTATGCCGCGGTCACCGCGGCCAAGTCGCTCTCGGCCGACGCCGCGGCAAAGTTCGTCGTGCTGAAAGACGGCAGCGAAGTGCAAGCGGTGAGCGAAGCATACAAGTTCGCGCTCCAACGTCCCGACCTTTGGTCGCTCAAGCTCGTGAAGAGCGACGAAGATTCGTCGGTCTCGCTCGTGAACGACGGCAAGCAGTTGCTCACCGTCGACGCAGGCAAGAAGGTCTACACGCTCGGCCTCTCGATTCCGCCGGCCAATTGGAGCAAGTCGCTCGTGCTGACGCGCGCCCTGGCGCAACAAGGACTGCCGCTCGTGGCCGACGCCGTCGGCGGCATGTCGCTCGACGCACTCTGCGCCAAGTATGAGTTTATCGAGTACGTCGGCCTGGAAGTAACGTCGGGAGGCAAGCAGCATCACCTTCGCGCGCTGGCCGAAGGAGTGCATCACGACTTCTGGTTCGATTCGGAGAAGCCGCACGCCTTGCGTAAGGCGCAGCCTAACGCCGCCGAGATGGCCGCCAAAAACGGCCGCGGTTCGCTCCCGCCGGGCATCCAATTGAACCTCTACGTCACGTTCGACGGTTGGCAATACGACGCCCCGGCCTCGGCCGACGCGTTCACGATCACGCCGCCGACCGACTACGATCGGCTGGAAAACATCGACGATCCGTTGGCGATGACGCTCGTCGGCAAAGCGGCTCCGGCGTTTGAAGCGCCGCTGCTCGACGGCGGCACGTTCAAGCTCGCCGACCAAAAGGGGAAGATCGTCGTCCTCGATTTCTGGGCCACCTGGTGCCCGCCGTGCGTCGCCGGTCTGCCGAAGCTCGCCGAGATGACCGCCAAGTACAAGGCCGACGGCGTCGTCTTCTATCCGATCAACTTGCAGGAAGACCCCGCCACGGTGAAGGCATTTCTCGAAGAGAAGAAACTCGAGCTCCCGATCGTTAAGGACGAGGGGGCGATCGTCGCCAAGTACAAAGTGAGCGGCGTGCCGCAAACCGTGTTCATCGATCGCGAAGGGGTCGTGCAAGTCGTGCACGTGGGCATCGGCGAACTTGAAGCGATTCCGAAACAATTGGCCGACCTTGTGGCCGGCAAAAGCTTGGCCCACGTCAAGCCGACCGCGGAGAAGAAGTAGCTACTGATCGCAACCGCAGATGGACGCCGATGCACGCCGATGGGGTGAGAGAGGGCCGCGGATGACTGAGCTAAATCGTAGGTCGATCCGCCGCACCGGTCTCGCAGTCTCTTTTCTCCTGTGCGCATATCTTTGTTCCTCCGCGGTGACCTCTCCGCTTTTCAGTTCTGCAGCCGCCGAAACATCGGCCGAGCGCGGCTTCCGCTATCTGACGACGAAGGCGTACCTCACGCCCGACTTCGATCAGGAAGTTTTTGACAAGCTCTACACGACGTGGGAGCCGGCGGCGCGCGAAGCCGCCCAGCGGGCGACGCCGGCCGAACGGCGCGCGCTCACCTTCGCACGCTACGGCCTCAGCGAGTTTCCCGATTCGCCGCGCGCCACTGCCTTGCAATACACGCCCGCTCCCGCGGGCGGCTGGACGATGAACTGCCTCGCCTGCCACACGGGCCGGGTCGCAGGCCGTGTCGTGTTCGGCGCGCCCAACACGCAATACCTGCTGCAAACGCTCACCGAAGACGTTCGCACGATCAAGTTTGCCACCGGCAAGAAGTTCACGCACATGGATAAGGGCTCGCTCCTTTATCCGCTCGGCGGCAGCATCGGCACGACCAACGCCGTGATGTTCGGCCACATCCTCTTAAACTTCCGCGACCCCGACCTGACGTTTCACGCCGATCGCCCGCTGCCGAAGCTCACGCATCACGACGCCGACGCGATTCCGTGGTGGCACTACAAGTACAAGACGAAACTCTACGTCGACAACTTCGCGCCGAAGAACCATCGCGCGCTGATGCAGTTTCTGCTTATCCCGCGCAACGGCCCTCAGCAGTTCGCGGCCTGGGAGCGCGAGTATCAAGACGTGGAGGCCTGGATCACTTCGCTGGAAGCGCCGAAGTATCCGTTTGCAATCGATGACAAACTGGCGACCGCCGGCTACCAAGTGTTCGAGAAAAACTGCGCCGACTGCCACGGCCGCTATCGCGCGCCGACCGCGAACGGTTCGGCCCCCTCTCTCCTGGCGGGAGAGGGCGCGGGTGAGAGACGCGATGCTGCGGCCACTACGCCTCATGTTAACTCCTACCCCACACACAGCACGCTCCTCAGCTACCCGGAACGGATCATCCCGCGCACGGAGATCGGCACCGATCCGGTCCGGCTCGACGCGATGAGCCGTCCCGGGCGCGAGAAGTACGCCGCCACCTGGTTCACGCACTTCGGCAACGACGTCACCGATCTCGATCCGGGCGGCTACGTCGCGCCGCCGCTGGAAGGCGTGTGGGCCTCGGCCCCTTACTTCCACAACGGCAGCGTGCCGACGCTCGCGGCCGTGCTCGAAAGCTCCACGCGCCCGAAGATCTGGCGCCGCACGCTCGACGGCTACGATCAAACCAAGATCGGCCTCGAAGCGGAGAGCCTGAGCGAACTTCCGCCTGCCGACGCGAAAGACTACCGCAAGCGCCGCCTCTACTTCGACACGAGCCTCCCCGGCAAAAGCGCCGCCGGCCACACGTTTCCCGATGCGCTCGATGCGACGCAGCGGCGAGCCGTGCTCGAGTATCTGAAGACGCTCTAGGGCGAAATGTAGTAGACACGCTCCGCGTGCCGTCGCCCCTTAGCAGCTCGTCGCTGTCCACTACCTTCGTCGACCTTGGTCGACGCCGATCACGATAGCCGAAGCCGTTTTTTGTATTGCGCCCGACGGCACACGTGGTGGGCCTACTACATTGCAGAGTCCCTTCGCTTGCGAGAGCGGGCTAGTATTCAAGAGTATCGCATTTGTGCCTTCTCGGCGTCTTGGCGCGCACTCTGCTCGAAGCAACGAGGCCGGCCAAAAGTTTTCTTGCTTGGCGCCACGAAATCGCTACCTTGCGGGATGGTGAATCGTGTGCGACAGACCGCCGTCGCGTGGCGCCCAACCGTGAGCTTTCGGCGTGCGTAAGTCGTTGAAAACCGTACCGCTATTTCGGCCACTTACGTCGATGCGCGCCCTCGGCGAGTGCGCAGATAACTCCGGCTATCTGCGCACAACCCCAGAACCCACAAGGGGTGCGCAGATAGCTCGAGTTATCTGCGCAGGGACGATGCGCACGCTCGACGTAAGTCGTGTTGGCGCGGGAAACCTTGCCGCGGACTTACGTCGATTTTCGTCCGCCGCCGTTCGTCACGTCGGCCTAACGGCTCGACGAAGCGCCTTTCCGTCGTTTACCCGGTTTGACATTCACCCGCTCGCCGGTACCATAAAATTCGCACAAGTCGTTGGCCGCCTTGCTCTTTCAGCACGGCCTGCAGCCCGCATCGGCCGAGACCGATCGGGAAGTTTCGTTACGGAGGATCGCCGCAGATGACGCAGATCGAACAAGCTCGGGCTGGAACCGTGACCCCGGAGATGGCGTACGTCGCTCAGCGCGAAGGGCTCGAGCCGGAATTGGTGCGCGAGGAAGTGGCGGTCGGTCGGATGGTGATTCCCGCCAACAAAGTGCACCTCACGAAGCGGCTGGAGCCGATGGCCATCGGCATCGCCGCTACCTGCAAGATCAACGCGAACATCGGCAACTCGGCCGTGACGAGCGATATCGCCAGCGAGCTCGAGAAGCTGCACTACTCCGTGCACTACGGCGCCGACACGGTGATGGACCTCTCGACCGGTAAGAACATCGACGCCATCCGCGCGGCGATCATCGACGCCTCGCCGGTGCCGATCGGCACGGTGCCGATTTACCAAATGCTCGAAGAGCTTGGCGGCAATATCGAAGACATGACGGCCCAGCACTTCTTGGACATGGTCGAGCACCAGGCCAAGCAAGGGGTCGACTACATGACCGTGCACGCCGGCGTGCTCTACGAACACCTGCACCTGACGATGAACCGCGTGACGGGCATCGTGAGCCGGGGCGGCTCGCTCATCGCCAAGTGGATGATGGCGCACCGCAAGCAAAACCCGCTCTACGAATGCTTTGACGACCTCTGCGACATCATGCGCGAGTACGACGTGACCTGGAGCCTCGGCGACGGCTTGCGGCCCGGCAGCATTGCCGACGCCAGCGACGCAGCGCAATTCGCCGAGCTCGACGTGCTCGGCGAACTCACGCAGCGCGGTTGGGCCCGCGGCACGCAGGTGATGGTCGAAGGGCCCGGCCACGTGCCGATGGACCAGATCGACATGAACGTGAAGCGGCAGATCGAGGTGTGCAAGGGTGCGCCGTTCTACGTGCTCGGCCCGTTGACGACCGACATCGCGCCGGGCTACGACCACATCACCAGCGCCATCGGCGGCGCGATCGCCGGCTGGAGCGGCGCGGCGATGCTTTGCTACGTGACGCCGAAGGAACACCTGGGCCTGCCCGACAAGGAAGACGTGAAGCAAGGCGTGATCGCCTACAAGATCGCGGCCCACGCCGCCGACTTGGCCCGGCACCGCAAGGGAGCCCGGGACCGCGACGACGCGCTGTCGCGCGCTCGGTTCGCGTTCGATTGGAACGAGCAATTCCGTTTGGCGCTCGATCCGGAAACGGCTCGACGAATGCACGACGAAACGTTGCCGCAAGACACGTTTAAGAGCGCGCACTTCTGCAGCATGTGCGGTCCGAAGTACTGCAGCATGAAGATCACGGAAGAAATCCGCGCGATGGCGGACGAAAACGGCGGCACGGTTCCAGAGATGAACGGAATGCCGAACGGCTCGCAACGCGTGGAGATTGAATTACCGGCGGGCACGGCAGGGGCGTGAGCAAAATGAGCACGCGAACGTTCACTGCAATCGTTCATCGCGAAGGAGACGGATTCGTCTCGCTTTGCCCGGAGTTGGATGTCGCAAGCCAGGGCGACTCCATCGAAGAAGCTCGGGATAATCTTCGCGAAGCGGTGGAGCTACTCCTCGAAACAGCTTCGCATACCGAAATTGCTGGTCGGTTGAATGTCGAGTCGTATGTAACTCCGCTCGAGGTGCGCGTCGGGTAAGCTTCGCGTGCTTTCCGGCGCAGAAGTTTGTTCGATTCTCTTTGCGCTCGGATTCGTCGAAGTGCGACGCAAAGGCGGTCACGTCGTCATGCAACGCCGAGGTAAGGAATGATCGACAGCTTGATCAGGTGCATCCTGCTGTTCGGTCCAGGCGCTATTCTGGGTTGGTTGGTTGCAAGACGACTCACTCTCCCACAAACGAACCCCGGCAGGTTCGCTTTAGCCGTCGTTGTCGCGACGGTACTCAGCACTTTGGCGTTGGGACTCGCGCTCTTGTGCCTGCTTTTCGTAATGAATTTTACTCCGCGGGACTAAAGAAATGTGCGGTGCAGAATAGTTGCTCACAGCGAACTTAGAAGCGAAAGCTATACGTTCAAGCGAGTTGGAGCGAGCTCCGTATCGCGCTGTAGATGCTTCGCACCGAGCATCCAGAACACTCCGCTCAGAAAGATCGCAAGCGAGACCCCCGCGCCGAAGCTCAGGTTCATGTTGCCGACCGGGAGTTCGGCGGTCTTCGTGGAATCGGTGATATAGCCGATGAGCGACGGCGAGATCGCGTCGCCGAACATGTGAATGATGAGGATGTTCACGGCGAAGGCCGAAGCCCGCACGGCCGGATGCGTGACGTTCGCCAGAATCGTATTGCTCGGGCCCGTATTAAAGAACAAGCAGAACTCGGCCGCGAAGAGCAGAGCCCAGGCATACGGGAACGGCGCGACGAGAAAGCCGAGAAACAGCGGCAAGCCGATGAGCATGCCGACGCCGGAGACCAAGAAGTAAGAACCGGGAAAACGGACGCGCAGCTTGTCGCCGACGTAGCCGCCTGCAAGCGTAGCCACGAGTCCGGAGACGACCGTGATGCCGCCGAACTTCGTGCCGACGTCGGCCAAGGTGCCTTCGCCGCGGAAGAGCACGATGTAGCGCGGCATCCAGAAGGCCAGCCCACCGAGCGCGAAGGTCATCGCCGTCATGCCGAGCGTGTTGTAAACGTACGAGGGCGTTTGCAGCAGAACTTTGAGGTCGGCGAAGGTCGCTTGTCGGGGCGCAGTGCCGTCGGCATTCACGGCGCGGCGAGGCTCGTGCATGAACAACGCCCAGATCGCCAGCAAGATTCCCGGCGGCGCCGACAGATAGAAGGCCCACCGCCAGCCCCAATTCGGCATGTCGGCCAAGTGACCGCCCCAAACGTAGCCCAGCGCGCTACCGACCGGAATCGCCATATAGAACCAAGCCAAGACGCTGCCGCGCCGCTCGACCGGATAGAGATCGGAAATGATCGTCGGCGCCGTCGGCCCGTAAGCCGCTTCGCCGATACCGACGAAGACGCGCGTGAGCAGCAGCGCGAGGTAGAACTCTGCGAGCCCTGAAGCTCCCGACGCCAAGCTCCAAACGAAGACCCCGATGGCGACGATCTTCCAGCGCGAGGTGCGATCGGCGAACCAGCCGAAGAGCGGCGACGCGAGCATGTACGACAGGAGAAACGCCGTGGAGAGAAGCCCCATCTTCGCATCGCTGATCACTACTCCGTTGAGCGCGAACTCGTGCCCGATCTTCACTTCGACCGCCGCCAGCACTTGGCGATCGACGTAGTTCATCAGATTGATTGAGAGCAACAGTGCTACGGCGACCCGCGGGCGGGCCGGCCACGGCACGGAGGGAGCACTGTTCGACGTGGGCAAGGGATTCGACAAGGCGCAAGCTCGCTAGGGATTAAAGTGCGAACGGCACTCGAATTGCTGCTCATAGGGGATGGCCGCGATTGTAGAGCGACGCCCCGCAGCGGTCGACGCGAGTTGTCCGCTTCCCGCTCGATTTCGCCCGGTTCTGTTTCGCCCCGTACGCCCCCAATTTCCACAAGCACTCCCATGGCTGCCCCATCCGGTAAAGGCTCTTGGTTCACGAAGTTCGCCAAGGTCACGGCCCGCGCGGCCGGTGAACCGATCACGTTTGCGGGCGCGTTGGGGGTCGTCGTCGCCTGGGCGCTGCTTGGCCCCGTGTTCGGCTTCAGTGACACTTGGCAACTCGTTATCAATACCAGCACGACGATCGTCACGTTTCTGATGGTGTTCCTGATTCAGAACTCGCAAAATCGCGACTCGGAAGCGGTGCAAATCAAGCTCGACGAGCTGATTCGAGCCTTGGAAGGGGCCGAGAATGCGCTGCTCGATCTCGAAGAACTCGATGAATGCGAGTTGGATCAGATGCGAAAAAGATATCTGACGCTGGCGGACGAAGCGCGCGTTAAAATCGAGGCGCGAAAGAACAAGCCCACCTGAGAACGCCCCACATGCTGGACGCGATCCTGACGACGATTCGCAGCGAGCTATCGGACCTGCCGGATACGGCCGCGTGCACGCGCGTCTTGATGCGACTCTTCATGGCGGTGATCTTAGGCGGAATCATCGGCTTCGAACGAGAGCACAAGGGCAAAGCCGCGGGACTGCGCACGCATATGCTCGTGGCCCTCGGCTCGGCGCTCTTCGTCCTCGTGCCGCAACAGGCCGGAGCCACCAGTGCCGATCTCTCGCGCGTCATACAAGGGCTCGTCGCTGGTATCGGCTTTCTGTGCGCGGGATCGATCGTCAAAGGGATCGACGAGCGCGGCGTACATGGCCTTACGACGGCCGCCGGACTTTGGCTCACGGCCGCCATCGGCATGACGGCGGGCATGGGGCGCGAAATGACCGCGATCGCCGGCACAGTGCTGGCGTGGGTGATCTTGTCGGTGCTTCCGGCGCCGATTCAATCACCGGAAGCCAAGTCGAGCGAAGCGAAATAGCAGGGCGAACCGCACTCCGCGATCGGCGCAGTCGGCCCTAGCGCTGCGGTGCCGGCTCGATCGACAGCAATTGATTCAGGCTGCCGCTGCGAAAGCCTTCGAGATCGAGCGTCACAAACTTGAAGCCGAGCGAGCGCAAGTGCGCGACGATCTCGCGGCGCAGCGCCGGTTCGGCAAGCCGCGCAATCGCGTCGCCGGGGACTTCCAAGCGAGCCATATCCCCTTTGTGATACCGTACGCGCAATTCGCGTAGTCCGCGCGCTCGAAGGAATTGCTCGGCCCGATCGATCATGGCCACGCGCTCCGGCGTCACCTCTTCGCCATACGCAATCCGGCTGCTCAGACAGGGCGAGGCCGGCTTGTCCCATACCGGCAACTCCCAATGCGCGGCCAGCAGACGGACGTCGGCCTTCGTGAGCCCGCACTCTAAGAGCGGGCTACGAACGCGAAACTCCCGGGCCGCGGTCATGCCGGGCCGGTAGTCCCCTTGGTCGTCGAGGTTCGCTCCGTTGACGATCACCGCGTCAGGGAATCGCTCGAGCAATTCTTCAAGCCGGGTGTAGAGCTCGGTCTTGCAGTGGTAGCAGCGGTCCGGAGCGTTGGCGAGGTACGCCGGCTCGGCGAATTCTTGGGTGGTGATGATCTCGTGACGAATGCCGATGAGCGCCGCGAGCCGGCGAGCATCGTCGAGCTCGCCCGAGGCGAGGCTGGAGCTGACGCCCGTGGCCGCCAGCGCCGCGTCGTCCAGCGCCACATGTGCGGCCTTCGCAACCACGACGCTGTCGACGCCGCCCGAGTAGGCGACGACCACGTGCTGGAGATCGGCCAGAAACGCCACAAGCCGATCGCGCTTGGCAGTCAGCCCCGTGGAAGCGAGGTCTTGCTGAGCGAGATCGGCTTGTGACGACGCGGATTCTGACGATACGGTTTCTGACGATACTGCGGACACAAAAAATATCCTCCACCGCAATGCCGTGGTAACGCGGTTTTCGGGAGCCCGTTTAACCGTAGAACGGCGGGCACACCGGCCCCGGGGTTGTGTGATCCGGCCGCTGATTCCGCAGCTCCGAAGAGTGCGGGCGTCGGCTATACACGCGGCCCAGAGCGATCTTCAGGCGCCCAGCGGACTTCTTATCGGCTCCCCGGAAAATGAGACGTTCCAGCACGGGCATGGCAGAGGACCCCGGAATGATACTCGCGCGGCCGGCCGGGGGCAAGAAAGACTTCCGGCCATGAATAAGGCCCGTCGAGAAATCAATTCTCGACGGGCCTTAATAATTCTCATTTTTCAGTCGCACGGAACGCCACGGAGGGCGTTCCCTACAGATGGCACTTAGTCTTGCGAGTTGTTGTTGCCGCCGTCGCGGATGAGCGGTTCCATCGTCTTGGTGTTGCGTTCGACGGCCAGAACCACGGTGCGTTGCTCCAAGCCGTTGGCGCTGGCGGCCACGGCCGGAATGACTTGCCGAGCGTTCGGCAGGCTATAGCGAACGGTGAACGTGCCGTCGGGACGGAGCTTGATCGGTTCGTTCTGCAGCGTCACGCGAGCGTCGGGCTCGGTCTTACCGAAGACGATCAGTTCCGCGTCGATTTCGAAGTGGAACGCTTTGCGACCGCCAAGCAGGCCGTCGACGCCGGGACCAAACCGCGAGATCAGCGAAGAGCCCATCGGGCGGCGTAGACGCTCTTCAAACACTTCTTGCAGTTCGACACTGCCGTTGCCGTCGCCGTTGTAGCCGCCGCTTTGCGAATAAATCCGCTCGAAGTCGCTGGCGATGTCGCTCCAATTTTGATCGAGGTCGTCTTTGCTGCCGGCCCGCGGCGTGGTCACCACGTTGCTGCGAGCGAGGCCGTAGAAGCGACCGCCGGCCGTGAGATAGCCGATGTCGACACGGTAGCTCTTCGGCGGATCTTGAACGTCGATGTACCAGTTATTGACTCCGCCGTGGATTTCGATGTCGCGGACCGGCGTTTCGACGGCGCTCGTGGTGCCGCCGTCGGTCACTTCGACCAATCGCAACACCGGCTTCACGGCATGCCATTCTTGGCCGAGCGCGGCCTGGGCCCGTTCAACGCCGTTGCGCGAAAGTTCCCAATGTGCTTGCAACCAGTACGAATCGCGCACCATGACGACGAGGCGATCTTTAACGATCTTCTGCAGGCCGCGACCATTCTTGCCGGCGGCGAGTTGATGCGAGAGGTAGGCTAAGTCTTTCTTGAGCGCCGAGGCGGTGCGAATGACTTCGAGCTTACGCGTTACTTCCGGATCGCGCGGCGGCTGCGGCTTGGCGGCGCGCTGCGGGGCGGAAGGACGCTGCGGAGCGGCGTTGCCGTTGGAAGCGTGTCCGTTCGTCGACGCACCGTTGGCGGCGACCTTCGCCGGCATCGCCGTCGGCTTGCCGTTGGCGGCGGCCTTGTGCGAGGCGGCCCCGTTCACAGGCGCGCCATTCATCTTGGCGCCATTTAAGGAGACGGGAGGCGCGGCGACTGCGGGCTTCGTCGATTTCACCATGCGAGCGGGAGGGGTCGAACTTCGCACGGCTTCGCGCCCGCGCACTTTGTTCGATTTCTGCCGCGCCGCTTTGACGAGAGCCTTGATCAGTTGCTCTTTCCGCATCCCGTGCCAGCCGGGCACGCCGCGGTTTTTGGCCATCTCGGCCAGATCTTTTGCGCTATAGCTATTAAGAGTCTCGGCGGTCATCAGACGGCGTCTCCCGACACGGGGCCGCGCACTCTCCCACCCGCGGCGGGAAGCCATGCGTCGGCTGATGCCTGAACTATGTCGTCCCTGACAGAAATCGCGCTCGACCGCACCTGCGGACGATCCTCGTCCGATCAAGCTTGGAAGGCTTGCAAGTTGGGGAAACTTACTCGCCGACCGTTCCGGTCTCACGCACATGCCGAATGTCTTAACCGCACACTTCAACGTCCCGTTAAAGATGGATTAAGACATGCATCGCTTCTCTCGAAGGCAGGACTCCCGAAGGCGTGGCTTTCCACGTCATCTGGAGCGAAAGAGAGAAGAAAAGCAGTGGATTTATCTTAACCACATTGGGTTGGCGTTGCAACGCGTTTGCTGTTTATACCGCCCAATTTAGGGAAAACTGTGGCGCGTCGCGCCTCAAAATCGCTAATTTGGGCAAGGCTCGCCCGATCCCCCACGCTTCCTGCCGCTCCGATTTGCCGGCCAAGCTTGAGGCGTGACCAAAACCTCGAATTCGGCCGACCCAGTCCGTGTGAATAAGAATAAACCATTACAACAAAAGACTTTGCGAACAGATGAAGACTTTGTGAAAAAAAACACGATGTCTGATTGACACCCTGTTTTGGCTCCGATAGATTAACCACCTTAACGCCGAGTCAGGTTTCTCGATCGTATTCGTCGTTCACGATATTTCTTGGACAAACGGTGCCCCCAAAGGGCATTGTGACTACTCGATTCCGCCAGTCGGGTCGGTATCAAAGTCCTTAATATTGGGACACACGGCTTCTTTATGGGGCCGTCGGATTGGCCGTCGTCGCGTGTGGTCGCCATGGATTATCGACCACAGTCGTCACCCGTCGCGGAAGCAATGAACTGGGTCTCACGGATCGTTACCGTGGCCCTGATGACGTTGCTGCCGATTTTGGGAGGGCGTTGGCTCGACGGGAAGCGCGGGACCTCGTACTGGGCGTTAGTCGGTTTGGTCGTCGGCTTGTTGGTCGGCTTTTGGCAGTTGTTGCAGATCGTTCGCGACTCGAACAAGAAGCAACGGCGCAAGAGCGCGAAGAGCAAAGACGCTACGCTGGGGACCAACGCGAATCGGCCGAGCGCGGAGCGCGAATCCAATTCGAACGATTCGGATGCTTCCTCGTCCGGTTAGCAGCTAGTTCTTCCTTATAACTTTTTCGCGAACGAGTTTTCGCCGAGCCGATCCATTTCGGCCGCCGACCACTCGCTCGGAGCGACGAAACGTGATCGGGCTGATCGGCCGTTACAGCGCATTTGTCAGCGGGCTTACGCTCGTCGCTCGCTGCGCGCTCTTGGTCGTCGCGGTCGTCTGTGTCGCTATTCCCGTCGGCTTCGTTGCGGCGCGCAGCGGTACGCCGGCGTTCGAAGCGGCCGGCCTTGCGGCGGTCGTTTGCTTGGCGACCGGCTTGGTCGCCTTGCTCCTGGCGCATCGCGGACGCGGTACGCCCGCCAGCGTCGCTTGGGTCTTGGCCGGCGACGGCCTGGCCATGGCCGTGCCGCTCGGCATCGCCATGACGCTGCAGAACACCGGCCACGCGTTCCACGACGCCGGGTTCTTCAACTATCTCATCGTCTTCTTCCTGGCGACTTTGACGGCCCGCACGCTGTTGGTCGCTCCATTCGTTAATGTCGTAGCGCGGCCTGTCGGTCGTGCTCCTGGCGCGGAGGCGCGAGTCTAAAGTCATGGCCGATGCCATCCTGCACATCAAAGACACCTACTACTTCGAAGTGCCGAAGGTCCTCTGGCCTGCGCACTACAAGACGCTGGAAGAATTGCCGCCGACCCTGGCGTTCTTGAAGCACGAAGTCGAAGAGAGCCACGGCAAGTTCACCATCGCCGACGTCAACCATGAGTTGTCGGGCAAGATCGTGATCCCGCAGCCGTTCGGCAAGCTCAAGAGTTTCTACGCCGCCGAGTCGGGCTTCTGCATCTCGAAGTTCATGGTGATCGAGCTGATCATCGCGGCCGTGATCGTGCTGATCTTCACGCGGCTCGCTCCCAAGATCGCCTCCGGCAAGGCCCCGAAGGGCTATTTCTGGAACGCTTTCGAAGCCACGCTCGTGTTCGTTCGCGACGGCATCGCCCGCCCGGCGATCGACAGCCACGACGAGCACGACCATTCGCATCACACGCCGAACGATCAAGAGCAAGAGGCAAACGGCATCGGCCATATCCACGGCCAAGTGCATCACCACGACGGCGACAAGTTCCTGCCGATCTTGTGGACGATGTTCTTCTTCATCTTGTTCTGCAACTTATTCGGCATGCTCCCCTGGCTCGGCGCGCCGACCGGGGCCTTCGGCGTTACGCTGGCCCTGGCCTGCTGCACGTTCGCCACGACGCTCATCGCCGGCTCGCTGAAGTTCGGCGTCGTCGGCTTTTGGAAAAACCAAGTGCCTTCGATGGACCTGCCGTTGCCGATCGCCATCTTCCTCAAGCCGATGATTTTCGTCATCGAAGTGCTCGGGCTGGCGATCAAACACGGCGTGTTGGCCATTCGTCTTCTGGCCAATATGGTCGCCGGCCACTTGGTGCTGCTGTCGATCCTCGGCCTGATCATCGTGGCCGTCGAAGCGAACGTGTCGTCCGCCATGTACGGCACGGTTTCCGTCGCCAGCATCCTCGGGTCGACGTTGCTCAGCTTGTTGGAGTTGTTCGTCTGCTTCTTGCAGGCTTATGTGTTTACGTTTCTCTCGGCCCTCTTCATCGGGGCGGCCGTTCATCAACACTAGCAAAAGGCGATCGGCGTAACGCTTCCCGGCGAAGCGTCGGCCGCCTCGGTTTACAGTCTGTTTCATCTTCATGTAGGAGTGCGTTCCGTGAATAAGCTCGCTCAATTCGTGTTCGCTTCGTTGGTCGTGTTGGTCTTCTCGGCGGCTCCCGCCTTGGCTCAAGCTCCGGCCGCCGCTCCCGCCGCCGAAGCCACGGCCGCTCCGGTACCGCTCATCGGCTTCAGCGCCGCGTTCGGCGCCGGCCTCGTCACGCTCGGCGCCGCCTTCGGCATCGGCAAGCTCGCTTCGAGCGCTTACGAGAGCATGGCTCGCCAACCGGAAGTTGCCGGCAACATTCAAACGGCGATGATCATCGCGGCCGCTCTGATCGAAGGCTTCACGTTCTTCGCGCTCGTCGTCTGCTTGAACAGCGTCGGTAAGTAACTCCGCCCAGTCTCGGCTTTCAATGGTTTCGGCGACTGACAGGCCGCCGCGACGAGTCGCGTTTCGCTTCCTCCTGTCCGGCTACTTTTCGTTATGGGATTCGCCATGACTTCGCTCTTGCGTCGGGTACTTTCTGCAGTGCTTGTGATCGGGGCGTGCGTGCTCACGAACTCCGGCGACCTCTACGCGGCTGCCGCCGCGGCCGAGAGTCACGGTTCGGACGACCACCACGACGATCACGCTCACTTGGGACATGCCGGCGCGAACACCGAGCCGGGAGAAGTGAAAACGGACATGGCAGTGTTTACTGCCGCCGTGTTCCTGCTCTTGGTGGTCATCCTCCGCAAGTTCGCGTGGGGACCGATCGCCGCGGGCCTGGAAAAGCGCGAAGGGCACATCGCCCACGAGATCGCCGGGGCCGAACGGGCCAACAGCGAAGCCAAGGCCATTCTGGTCGAATACCAGAAGAAGCTCGACGCCGCGCAGTTGGAAGTTCGCGCCATCTTGGACGAAGCACGACGCGACGCCGAGAACGCGAAGCAGCAAACCGTGGCCGAAGCCAAAGCGGAAGCGGCGGCCGAAGGGGCGCGCGTCATGCGCGACATCGAGGCGGCGAAAGACGCCGCGATGCGCGAGTTGGCGACCGTCGCCACGGATCAGGCGCTCGCCTTGGCCGGCAAGTTGTTGCAACAAAAGCTGCAACCCGCCGACCATGCCCGACTGATCGACGACGCGTTGGCCAAGTTCCCCACGAAGAGTCCCAGCCGAAACTGACTCCCGGCCGTAACTAACCGAGTCGCAGCCGAGCCACCGAGTTACTTCAGCAGCAGCGTTCCTTAAAGATGGCAAACCAAGCAAAATCGACGAATCAGAGCGAGGCGGAAGCCTTGAACGTAGGGGCGTTCGCCGAGCCGGTCGATATCGGTTTGCAACCGCTCGCCGCGGCTTACGCCAAAGCGCTCTTCGCCTCCGCGGAAAAGGCCGGCGCCTTGGACGTGATCGTCGAAGAGTTTGACGCGCTCGCCACGGAAGCTTTGGACAGAAACCCGAAACTGGTCGACGTCTTTGCGTCGGGCATGTTTTCGCCGGAGAAAAAGGTCGAGATGATCGACCGGGCCTTCGGCCGGCGGGCTCACCCGCTACTAACACGATTTTTGAAAGTGCTGGCGGTTCATCAACGTGTGCGCATCTTGCGGTCGATCCGCGAGGAGTTTCGCAAGTTGTATGACAAAGCTCGGGGGATCATTCCCGTGCGCGTCCGAACCGCCACTCCGTTGTCGCCGGCGCAGGCGCAAGCCGTCGCCGCCCGTATTCGTACAGCTTTGGGAGGAGAACCGATCCTCCAGACGGAAGTCGATCCGAGCCTCATCGGCGGCCTGGTCGTTCAGGTCGGCGACGTCGTTTTCGACGGCTCGCTCTCCGCTAATTTGGCACGACTTCGCGAACAGTTGATCACTAGGAGCGTCCATGAAATTCAACGCCGACGAGATAGCGTCCGTACTACAGCAGGAAATTGAGCAGTTCGACGCCAAGATCGACGTCCGTGAAATCGGACGCGTTCTCGAGGTGGGCGACGGCATCGCGCGCGTTTACGGCCTCTCCGGCGTAATGGCGGGCGAAATGGTCGAGTTTGCCAACGGCACGATCGGCCTCGCCTTCAACCTGGAAGAACACTCCGTCGGCGTGATCATCCTGGGTGATTACCTCAACATCTCCGAAGGAGAAGAGGTTAAGAGCACGGGCAAGCTCCTAAGCGTGCCCGTCGGCGAAGCCCTGTTGGGGCGCGTCGTCGATCCGCTCGGCAATCCGCTCGACGGCAAGGGCCCGATCGTCACCCCGCACCGTCGCATGGTCGAGAGCAACGCGCCCGGCATCGCCGGACGTCAGCCGGTGCGCGAGCCTTTGCAGACGGGCCTCAAGGCGGTCGACGCCATGACGCCGATCGGCCGCGGCCAGCGCGAACTGATCATCGGCGACCGTAAGACCGGTAAAACGGCCATCGGCATCGACGCGATCATCAATCAAAAGAACACCGGCGTAAAATGCTTTTACGTCGCAGTCGGTCAGAAGGATTCCACGGTCGCCAACGTCATCAACGCCCTCACGCAACACGGCGCGATGGACTACACGACGGTGATCGTCTCCGGCGCCAGCTCCCCTGCCCCGCTGCAATACGTCGCGCCGTACTCCGGCACGGCCATGGCCGAATACTTCATGTACAACGGCCAACACGCGCTCATCGTTTACGACGACTTGTCGAAGCAAGCCGTGGCTTATCGCCAGCTGTCGCTCCTGATGCGTCGTCCGCCGGGCCGTGAAGCGTATCCCGGCGACGTGTTCTACGCCCACAGCCGGTTGCTCGAACGTTCGGCCAAGCTCAGCGCCGATCTCGGCGGCGGCTCGCTCACCAGCTTGCCGATCATCGAAACGCTCGAAGGGGAAGTCTCGGCGTACATCCCGACGAACGTGATCTCCATCACCGACGGCCAGATCTACCTGCAGCCCGACTTGTTCTTCTCCGGCCAACGTCCGGCCATGAACCCCGGTATCTCGGTCAGCCGCGTCGGCGGCGCCGCTCAGATTCCGGCGATGAAGCATAAGCTCGTGGCCGGCGGTTTGCGTTTGGCGCTCGCCGCTTTCCGCGAACTCGAAGCCTTCGCGCAGCTCGGTACCGATCTCGACGCCGCCACGCAGGCCAAGCTTGATCGCGGCTACCGCATGATCGAACTCTTGAAGCAAGGGCAGTACGCGCCGCTCGACGTGATCGACCAAGTCATGGTGATCTTCGCCGGCAACGGCGGCTTCCTCGACAAGGTGCCGCGCAGTCAAGTCGCCGTCTGGGAAAAGGAATTCATCACGTTCATGCGGGAGCAGAAGTCGGAAGTACGCGGCAAGCTCGCCGAAACGAAGAAGCTCGACGACGCGATGATCAAATCCCTGGAAGGCGCCATCGGCGATTTCCAAAAGCAGTACGACCTGAAGTACGCCAAGGCGTAGTTTTTAAAAGGACATTTAGCCGCGGAGCTCGCCTCCGCGTGTTCGGCGCGTGGCGACTTTTCGACGCGTGCTAAATGGAACTAGCTGACGAAGTTCGACTATGGCAAAAGCTCGCGCACTAGATAAACGACGCAAAGCGATCCGCAACATCCGCAAGATTACGCGGACCATGGAGCTGATCGCGACGGCGCGCTTCAAAAAGGCGATGGACCGCGCCTCGGCCTCGACGGCTTACACCAAGCGCATCACCGCCTTGGTCGCCGACTTGGCGAACGCCGGCCTTTCGGTCAGCCATCCCCTTTTGGAAACGCGGCCCGAAATCAAGTCGGCCAAGCTCTTGGTGCTCACCGGCAACCGCGGCCTCTGCGGCGGCTACAACTCGAACGTACTCCGCGCGGCGTTTGCCCGACTGCAAGAACTCAAAGCTTCGATCCCGAACGTATCGCTGGAAATCTCCGGCAAGCGCGGCGTGTCCGGTTTTAAAAACCGAAACATCATCGCCGACCAGACCTATTTCAACTTCGAAGACAAGCCGCGGTTTGAAGAAGTCGAAGTCCTCGCCACGCGGTACTTAAACGAGTACCTCACCGGCCAGATCGATCGGCTCGACGTCGCCTACACGCGCTTTGAAAGCATCTCGAAGCAGTCGGCCGTCGTCGAAACGCTGCTGCCGCTCGGGACCATTGAAGGGCTCGACGCCAAAGCGGCAGCTGAGTCCGAAGCCGGCGCCAAGAGCGCCAAGGCCGAAGTCGACTACGAATTCCTCCCGTCCGCTGCGAGCATCTTGGAAGAGGTCGTGCCGACCAGCTTCAAGGTGAAGCTCTTCAAGTGCTTCCTCGACGCGGCCGTGAGCGAACAAGTGGCCCGTATGACGGCGATGAAGGCCGCGACCGACAACGCCAACAAGATCATCAAGAAGCTCTCGATGACCTACAACCGCGCCCGCCAAAGCCAGATCACCGGCGAGATCATGGAAGTGCTCGGCGGCGTCGAAGCGCTCAAGAACAAGTGATGAGTTAAGAGTTATGAATGATGAGTTTCGGTATTCATAACTCATAACTCTCCACTCATAACCGAACAACCAATCAACTTCCCACGCATACAGACGAATCCCCAAAGGGACGCCCTCATGTCCACCGCTACCGCCAAGAACATCGGTCAAATCACCCAAGTCATCGGTTCGACGTTCGACGTCGAATACCCCGAAGGGCACATGCCGGCGATTTACAACGCCGTGAAGATTGATTCCGAGCAAAAGGGAATCACCATCAGCCTGTGGGGCGAAGTGCAGCAGCACCTCGGCGGCGGTCGCGTCCGTTGCGTCGCGCTGGGCAGCACCGACGGTTTGATTCGCGGCCTGGATTGCGTCGACACCGGCAAGCCGGTCACGGTGCCGGTCGGCAAGGCCACGCTCGGTCGCGTCTTCAACCTCGTGGGCGAGCCGATCGACAACCGCGGCCCCGTCGCCGCCGACGACTTCTGGCCCATCCATCGCGATCCGCCCGCAGTGACCGACCTCTCCACCAAGACGGAAGTCTTCGAGACCGGTATCAAGGTCATCGACTTGCTCACGCCGTTCGTCCGCGGCGGTAAGGCCGGACTCTTCGGCGGTGCCGGTCTCGGTAAGACGGTTATTCTCACCGAGCTCATCGCCCGTATCGCCTCGAAGCACGGCGGTTACTCCGTGTTCGCGGGCGTCGGCGAGCGTACCCGTGAAGGAACCGATCTCTGGATCGAAATGCAAGAAGCGCAAATCGGCAACACCGGCCGGAGCGTTATCGAGCAAACGTGCATGGTGTTCGGCCAGATGAACGAACCGCCGGGCGCCCGTCTCCGCGTCGCGCTGTCGGCCCTCACCATGGCCGAATACTTCCGCGATTCGACCGGCGCCGACACCCTGCTCTTCATCGACAACATCTTCCGCTTCTCGCAAGCCGGTTCGGAAGTGTCGGCTCTGCTGGGTCGTATGCCGTCCGCGGTGGGTTACCAACCGACCCTCGCCACGGAAATGGGTGCGCTCCAAGAACGAATCGCTTCGACGAACAAGGGAGCTATTACGTCGGTGCAAGCCGTGTACGTGCCGGCCGACGATCCGACCGACCCGGCCCCGGCCACGGCGTTCGGCAACCTCGACGCGTTCCTTTACTTGGAACGTTCGATTTCCGAAAAGGGCATCTATCCGGCCGTCGATCCGTTGGCCTCGTCGAGCCGCATTCTCGATCCGGCGTACGTCGGCGAGAAGCACTACGCCGTCGCCCGCAAAGTGCAAACGACCCTCCAACGTTACCGCGAACTGCAAGACATCATCGCGATTCTCGGCGTCGACGAACTCAGCGAAGCGGACAAGCTCATCGTGCATCGCGCCCGCCGTATCGAGCGGTTCCTCTCGCAACCGTTTTACGTGGCGGAAGTGTTTACAGGGAAGTCCGGCGAATACACGTCGCTGGCCGATACGATCCGCAGCTTCGACGAACTCTGTAACGGCAAGTGGGACCACCTGCCGGAAGACGCCTTCATGTACGTCGGCCCGATCGAACAAGCCGAAGCCCAAGCCAACAAGGCCAAGAAGTAGTAGTCGAACGACTTTTCGAATTCGATCCATTTAGCCGCGGAGCTCCCCTCCGCGCTCCGCGCGACGACCAGCGTCGCGGCTAAATAAAAAGAACAATCATGGCAAAAGAACCTGAAATCACCGCGCCCCCCGGCGAACTTCGCGTCGTCGTCGTGACGCCGGAAGCCACGCTGGTGGACGACGTCGCCGACTTCGTCGCCCTGCCGCTGTTCGACGGCGAAATCGGCATCGCGCCGTTGCATAGCCCGATGATCGGCCGGCTCGGCTTCGGCGAAATGCGGATCGTCCGCAACGAAGTCGAACATCGCATCTACATCGACGGCGGCTTCGTGCAGGTCGCCGACAACGTCGTATCGGTGCTCACGAATCGCTCGGTCGAGGTGAAGGATCTCAACGCCGCCGCGGCCGAAGAGCAACTCAAGGGTGCCCTCAAGCAGAAGGCCGACACCGACGAACTGCTCGCCATCCGCGACCGCGTCATCGCCCAATCGCGGGCCCAATTGCGAGCCGTGCGCCGATCCAAATAGCGCTGCCAAATAGCTCCGCGAAATAGTTCGCCGCATTTCGCCATTTTGACTGTAGATTCTCCGCGCTGCGACGAACGTCGGCGCGTTCGCACGCCGCCGGCCCGCACATCTTGCCGGACTCGACCCTCGCACGGCCGCGCGCGTCAAACTGCGCGCTCTCGCCGAATGCCTTTCACGCGCCGGCTGCCGGTTGCCGAAATCATCTAGGAAGTTTCCCTCGGAAGCTTCGTCACCATGAGCAACTCGCCCGGGCGGTCGTCGCCCCGGCGGCAGCGGCACCCGGGAATCTGGTTCATGAATCGTCCGATTCGTCGTCACGGCTCGCACTCGCTCGGTCGTCCTCACGCCCCGGCGGTGCTGCCCGAAGTGGAATTGCAAATCACGCGCGGTCGGGCACGGAACACGGTGCGCACGATCGGCGGCCTCGCCTACCTGATCGGCGCTGCGGAAGACAACGACCTCGTCCTGGCCGACGAGCAGTTTCCGGATTCGCACTCGTACCTGCTACGCAGCCCGCTGGGCCTGACGCTTTGCTGGCTCGGCGAAGGCCCGGAGATCACGGTCGATGCCCAGCCGGTGCTCTCTTCGGCGTTGGTCCCCGACGGCTCGCGGCTCCGCACCGGCCCTTACGAATTCCGCATTCGGATCAGTTGGCCGTCGCCCGCAAACTCGGCCGAGTTTGCCGAAGGAGATTTCCCGCGCAGCATCAGCCGTCCGGAAATCGTGACGGCCGATCCCGCCGCAGGGCTCTTCGAGGCCATGACGTTTCCCTTCGGCCCCCTGGAAACCTGGAACGACTAACCATGCCGAATACGGCGACGATCGTCGCTTCGCTTCCTCGCTTGGCTCGCGATCTCGCGTGGCCCGGCTCGAAGACCGAATCCGCCACGACGACGAAGCCGCCGGCGCTGATGGAAGACGCCGCCCGCTGCCGCGTGGAACTCGTGCGCGTCGACGCCGAGCAACTCGCGGCGGATTTGGATGCGGCGTTCCGCCGATTGTTTGGCCCCAGCACGCCGCCGCGAGCCGGCAAACGTTAGACGACGTCCGACGGCTGCAACGTCGCAGGCGGTTTCGTCGAGCGATTGACCGGCGGACCGCCAGGCCTGGGCCGGATGCGGCCGGAGTATTCGTCGAACCGGTTGACGGTGCCTTGGTAGGCGAACCAAGTAAGCACGGCATAGCCGAGCACGGCAATCACGCCCATCGCCGTCATACCGACGAATTCCGATTCGCTCGTCACGGAATAATCTGACGACGAATGCCACTCGGTAAGAATCGCCGTAAAGAACGCATGCCCGTAGCAGATCAGCGTGGGGAGTGAAAACGGCGTCGCATAAACCGTTTGCAGCACTCCGGCGGCGATCAGCGGTCCGACGGCCGCGCCGAAAAACACGGCCGCCAGCGCCCCGCCCATCGCCTTGAGTGAAGTCGATGCCGTGAGCGAGGCCCGCACGCCGACACACGCGCAAAATAGCGCCGCCAACAGATGGAGTGCGCACAGAAACGGCACGGCGACGATAAACGGCGGGTAGAGTATCACGCACAAGAGCCACGTAACGCCGACCAAGTAGTACCAGTAGCGCACGCTGGAAAGCGCGCCGAGAATTTTGGCCCGTACGATCTCGCGCCCCTCCAGCGGCGTGCTCAACAGCGTGAGCCAAGTATCTTGCTCTTTTTCCGCCGTGAGCGATCCGGCGGCGCGCGACGTAACGAGCAACAGCGCGAGAAACGCCATCATGGGCACGCCGGTCATGGCGAAAATCTGCATCGGCGAATTCATCGGCCGTTGATCGTAGAAATACTCTCGATCGATGCTGAACCAAAATGCCGCGATGATCCAGAGCACGGCCTTGCCGTAAATGAGCACCGCGGCGATTTTGCCGACGATGCCGAGCTTCAGCGCCGTTCGTTCGCTCACCAGCTCTTTCCAGAGCATCGGGCTATTCTCAAGCGTGCGCAACCACCGCCCCGCGTAGCCGGAACGAGGAACTTCGGCGATAGTCACCCGCGCGGCGGCGGTCGGCGCCGGATCGGCCTCGATTGGTTCGAGCAGCTCTTCTCGAGGCGCAACGGACGCCGCGGCAACCGGTGCGACGGGCTTCGCAGCCGCCGGCGATCGCACCGGAGCCGTTCGCGCCGGCGCTCCCCCGTCGCTCTTCACCGCCGCGCTCGCCGAGCGCAAATAGAACCTTCGCGTCCCCACGACCGACGAATACAGTAAGAACGCCGTCGCCGCCAAGTGCCCCGTCGCAAAGCCGGCAAAGCCGATCGGCAAGTTCATGCGCCCTTCCAAGAGCACGTCGAACAGAAACACGAACGGGTTGAACGCCGAAAGCCACTGCATCGGCTCGAAGAGCAGCTCGGCGATGGTCGACAACAGAGGGTAGCTGCTCGCACGCCGAAACCCGGCACAAACCCCCGCGGCCATCGGCGGAATAAGCAGCAGCGCGATCAGCACTAAATACGTTCGGGTGATCGACTCCCGCGCTTTCTTCGCTCGCGCGGAAATCGCCAAGCTCATGCTCGCCGTCGACATCAGCGTGAGCAGCGCCGTGCCGAACGACATCGCCAACTGGTCCGGCCCGACGCCGCCGAGCGTCATGAAGATCGCCAAAATCGGCCAGCCCACCGCCAATTGATACGCCACGGCGCCGAACCGGGCCGTGAACTTCCCGAGCGCAATCTCCCAATCGTTGAGCGGCGTCGTCAGCAGGTAGTCGATCGTCCGCCGCTCATGCTCCGATGCAATCGTTCCGGCGAGCATCGCCGGCGTCATCATCACCACGGCCAACAGCTGAATCCACGTGAACGCGATGAAGTACGCATACGCAAACTCGGCCTGATCCTTCAGCGGCGAACTACCGTAGCGGTGAAACGTCGACTCGTAACAAATCCATGCCGCGATGAGCAGCAACAAGGCATACGCGACGCGCAGTAAAAAATATCGGCGACGGCGCCCGACCGTCAGCATTTCGACGTAGAGAATCGGGCTGGCCATCGATCGCTCTTTCCGTGGGGCGCAGGCGGCATCCGGCAAACGGCATCGTCAACGCGTCGCGCAAACGTTCGTTCGCGCGTGCGTGGGCGATTCTCAGCCCCCCGACGAAGCGTGTCAATAATATCGCAGCGCGTGCCGGCAGATCCGGGCGACTTCCGTAGTCGCGAGGGGAGACGATCGGCTAAACTCTCTCCCATCGCACGCTTTCCCACGGATGAGGATTACATGTCGCTTCGCGCCGTCGTTGCCGTACTGTTGTTACCCGTCGCCTTGGAAACATCGCCGGCCCCGGCCGCCGATTGGTCGCAATGGCGCGGTCCCGCGCGGACCGGCATTTCGCAAGAGACCGGCCTCGCGAAGTCTTGGCCCGCCGATGGTCCGCCGCTCGCTTGGAAAATCACCGGGCTCGGCGAAGGGTTCAGCACGCCGTCGGTCGCAGGCGGCAAGCTCTTCGTGATGGGCAACCGCAAAGCAAAAGCGGGCGCCGAGGCCGACGTCGAACAAGAATACGTGCTCGCCTACGACGTCCGCACCCAAGGCAAAGAGCTTTGGGCCACGGCGATCGGCCCCGTGCGCCACAAGGGCGCGGGCTACGCCGGGCCGCGCAGTACGCCCACCGTCGACGGCGATCGTCTCTACGCGATCGGCCTGAACGGCGACCTCGTCTGTCTCGATGTGCGCAGCGGCGAGATCCTCTGGCGGCACGATTTCGTCGCCGAGTTCGACGGCAAGATTCCCACCTGGGGTTACACCGAGTCGCCGCTCGTCGACGGCCCTTGGGTCGTCGTCACTCCCGGCGGCGGCAAAGCCACGTTCGCGGCCTTCGACAAGCTCACCGGCAAGCAAGCCTGGGGTTCGGAGTTCGGCGAACGGGCCGGCTACGCCTCGATCGCCCCTGCCGTGATCGACGGCGTGAAGCAATACGTCCAGTTCATGCACGGCGCGGTCGTCGGCGTCGATGCCCGCAACGGCGTGCCGCTCTGGCGTTACGAAGCGCCGGCCAACGGCACGGCCAACTGCTCGACGGTGCTCGTCGCGGGCAACAAAGTCTTCGCGGCCAGCGGCTACGGCACCGGCGGCGGCGCGGCCGACATCAAGAAAGAGGGGGATAAGTTCGCAGCCGACGAAGCGTTCTTCACCAAGAAAATGAAGAACCACCACGGCGGCATGGTTCTCGTCGACGGCTTCCTCTACGGCAGCGACGACCCCGGCATTCTCACCTGCATCGAGCTCGCCACGGGCAAAGACCAATGGCAGGAGCGCGCGCCCGGCAAATGCTCCCTCATCTACTTCGCCGGCGGCCAGATGATCACGCGCAGCGAAAAAGGAAAGCTCTGCCTCGTAAACGTCTCGCCGGAAAAGTGCGAGGTCGTCAGCGAGTTCGAACAACCCGACCGGAGCGATAAACCAAGCTGGCCCCACCCGGTCGTCGCCGACGGCATGCTGTACTTGCGCGACCAAGGAACGCTGCTGGTGTACGACGTCCGAGCGAAGCAGTGAACGCTCGTTGGACGGCGAGCGTCGAGCCGTAAGGCCGACGTGTCCGGTTTATCCGACGTCGATCTCGCAAACACGTCGGGCTCACGCCTCGACTCTCGCCTAAATCGTATAATTCGATTCCGGCTCTTCCTGCTCGGCCCGAATCCGCAGCTTCGGCTTTTCCAGCACCACGGTCGAGCGCGGCTCTACGCTGCGCGTGAGCCACACGCTGGAGCCGATCACGGAATCGTGCCCCACCACGGTCATGCCGCCGAGCACCGTCGCGTTGGCGTAGATCACCACGCGATCTTCGATCGTCGGGTGCCGCTTCGTGCCGCGCACCAAGTTGCCGTCGCCGTCGGTCGCAAAGCTCAACGCCCCGAGCGTCACGCCCTGGTAGAGCTTCACATGATGGCCGATCTCGCACGTCTGCCCGATCACCACGCCCGTCCCGTGATCGATAAAGAAATGCGTGCCGATCGTCGCCCCCGGGTGAATGTCGATGCCGGTCTTGCTGTGGGCCCACTCCGTCATCATCCGCGGGATGAGCGGCACTTCGAGCTCATAGAGCACGTGGGCAATGCGATACACGGTCACCGCTTCCAAGCCCGGATAGCAAAAAATGATTTCATCGAGTCCGCGCACCGAAGGATCGCCGTCGTAGGCGGCCTGCACGTCAAGCGAGAGCATCTGGCGCAGCTCGGGAATGCGTTCCAGAAACTCAATCGCCTTGGCTTGCCCCAGCGCTTCGAAATCGGTGTCCCCTTCATCCAGGCATACGCGGCCGGCCTCATGCCGCTGCGCCCGGGCGATCTGCGTCGTGAGCTTATCGTGCAGGCCGTCGATGAGGTCGCCCACGTGGTAGAGCACGTTGCCGAAGTGCAAACCTTCGCGCCGGCGAAAGCCCGGGAAGAGAATCTCCTTGAGATCCTCCAAGATGGTCACGACCACGTCGTAGTTCGGCAGCGGGCAATGCCCCAAATGATTGATCGAGCCGACCTCGCGGTAGGTCTCGACAATTTTCTTCGTGAGCTCGGGCAGTTGTTCTTTACGGCGAAGATCGGAAGCCACGGTAGTCTGCTCCTGCGCGCAAGCGGTAAAGAGCGCGCATCAATCAGGACTTCGGAAGAAAATTCAAAACGGGGCGGCGCAATGCAAGCAACATCCGACGCCTACGCCGGACAGCGACACGTGCAACAACACACTCTGAGCCGAACGGCCACGCGAGGCGCCCTTACCTACCGTTTGAACCATGAACTTGCGCTCGCGGCGTCGGCTCCCGCAGGGTCATACCGACCGTACGGGAACTTCTTACACCGCAAGCGACCGCCGCTTTTCCACACACCATCAAACCGCGCAAGCTGCGTAGTCTGTACCGGCATGCTAGGCGTTGCCGACGGCAAAATCAAGCGACACGTTATCTTCTTCGACCACGCAGACCGCCGAACTTAACGCCGCCGCCGGACATTTTGACCGGAACTAAGGACCAATATTACCACTTCGCTTAGCCCGGTCGTCCACGTCCGGGAACTCTACTTGCGACGTCCATTCGCCGCGTGGCCGCGGCGGCTAAGCAACTCGGCGAAGAATCGCTCCCGCATTCTGTCTCGCGATCTCCGCTCCCACAGACAACGTGCGCGTCAGATTTGCGCGTTATCAAGAAACGATCTATCACGCATCGCGACTCGTGAAACTTCAGCAAGCGTCAGCTAGGATCAGACTTACGGCAAAACAGCGTCTGCGTGATAGGACGCAAACTTGCCCTCTACAGGTGAAAGATAGAAACTATCTAATAACATAGTTCGGCGACGGAGGCTTCGAGGTGTGGACGGTTGACCGCGAGTTCGAGCAGCCCATACGACATCAGAACCTCAATATGTCGGGCGGCAGTTACGTGGCCAATCTCACGCTCCGGCTTGCCCCCGACCTAGACAACCCCGGAGTGAGTTTCTCCTCGGCGGTCGCGAATTCAGATGCGGCGTGTTTCGCCCCGTATGTCGAGAAGGGAGTCCGATCCTTCGTATCGCGGCGAGCGGCCGAGCGTCGGGATGTGGGATACCTTCAGGTCACACTCACCGCGATCACAATCCATCTCGTTGACGCAAAGTCACATCGGTTCGCAGAGGCGGCCGATATGGCTATGTCGCAGGCGTTCGAGGCGGCCGGGGTGGAATTATAGTGCCCAAACGCCGACTTAGCCGCTGCACTTGTCAGAAACAGAAAAGGGAAATACAGAAAAGGGGAAACAGAAAAGGGGACAAAACAGAAAAGGGGACATTCTACTTTTTCATAAATCCAAAACGTCTCTCCGCAGAAAACGCCGAAGGCGTTTCACAACAAAGCCCGGGGTCGCGCAGCGCACCCTGCGTTACGGAATCACCCACGTAACGATCTGTGGAACCGCGTCGGGGTTCTACAAATAGGACGAGAGGCCGACCCGGAGTGCGCTAGCCCCCAATCCTTCTCCCACTGGGAGAAGGTGGCCGAAGGCCGGATGAGGGTCGCGCCGCACACGCTTGGTGATGCGAACTCAAACCGGAGTGCGCTTTTACGAATCTGACGTCCGCGCGCACGCGATGCCAAACGTCTTGCCGCGCGGCCCTCACCTGCCCTGCGGGCATCCTCTCCCAGTGGGAGAGGAGTTTTGATGCGCCGCCCGCGCCGCGTTGAACCCCAACCCTTCTCCCACTGGGAGAAGGTGGCCGAAGGCCGGATGAGGGTCGCGCCGCACACGCTTGGTGATGCGAACTCAAACCGGAGTGCGCTTTTACGAATCTCACGTCCGCGCACACGCGATATCCAGCTTCACGCCGCGCCACCCTCACCTGCCCTGCGGGCATCCTCTCCCAGTGGGAGAGGAGTTTTGATGCGCCGCCCGCGCCGTCTTGACTCTCAACCCTTCTCCCACTGGGAGAAGGTGGCCGAAGGCCGGATTAGGGTCGCGCTGCACACGCTTGGCTGCGCGTATTCGTTCGAGGTGGATAACGCTGCTGCGCTTTCTCATCTCCCATACCAAGCGTCTTGCCGCGCCACCCTCACCTGCCCTGCGGGCATCCTCTCCCAGGGGGAGAGGAGTTTTGGTGCTCGGCCCGCGCCTGATCCTACACTTCCACCTCTTCCTCATCGTGAGTCACGCCGGCCTTATCGATAATCTGCTTCTGTACGTTGCCGGGTACGGCGTCGTAGTGGCTGAATTCCATCGTGAAGCTCCCCTGCCCGCCCGTGATGCTCGACAAGCTCCGGGCATACGTCGTCACTTCCGAGAGCGGTACTTCCGCGATCACGGTCTGCAGGTCGCCGCCGGCGCTTTCCATCCCTGACACGCGGCCGCGCCGGCCCGACATGTCGCTCGAGATATCGCCGAGCTTTGCGCTCGGCACGGTGATGTTCATTTTCACGACCGGTTCCAAGAGGGCCGGCCTCGCTTCGCGCACGACGTTGCGCAGGGCCATCGCTCCGGCGATCTTGAACGCCGCTTCCGAGCTATCGACCGGGTGATGCTTGCCGAAGAAGATTTCGACGGCCACGTTTTTCAAACGGTAGCCGGCGATCACTCCCTTCTCGATCCGCTCGCGGAACCCTTTTTCCACCGCCGGCAGGAAGTTGTTCGGAATCGTGCCGCCGACGATCGAATCGATCCAAAGGAAATTCAACTCCGGGTCGTATTTGTATTCGCGCATCGAGGGGAATCGGTCCTTCGTGCAAAACAACTCCGGCTTCGTTCCTTCGGGCAGCGGATAAACGCGGATATGCACCTCGCCAAACTGGCCGCGGCCGCCCGATTGTTTCTTGTGCCGATAACTTCCTTCCGCTTCGCCGAGCACTGTTTCGCGATACGGAATTTTGGGCTCGTGCGTTTCGAGGTCGACCTTGTCGCGCTTCTTGATCTTCTCTTGAATGAGCTGCAAATGCAGTTCGCTCATGCCGTTCATCACGAGCTCGTGCGTTTGCGGATCGCGATCGAGGCGCAATGTCGGCTCTTCTTCCGCCAGTTTGTGCAGCGCACCGCTGAGCTTGGTTTCATCGTTCCGGCTCTTCGGCATCACGGCCAGCCCGACCATCGGCGTGGGGAAATGAATCGGCTCCATCGTCAGGTCGCCTAATGTCGACCCGGTGTGCAGTTCGTCGGTCTTCGCGACGGCGATGATTTCTCCCGGCCCGGCGCTCTCGATCGCTTCGGTTTGTCCCGCTTGCACGCGCAGCAATTGGTGAAGTTTGATTCCCTTGCGCTGGCCGGAGACGTGGACCACGTCGTCTTTCTTGACGGTGCCGGAGTAGATGCGCAGGAAGCTGAGCTTCTGTACGTACGGATCGATGCGCGTCTTGAACACTTGCGCGACGAAGGGCCCCGTCGGGTCGGGCTTCACTTCCACCATCGTGCCGTCTTCCTTGGTCGCTAAGTGCGGCAACCGGTTCGGCGGCAGCGCAGCGAGCGCCAAAGCTTCCATCAGTTCGACGACGCCGACCCCCGTCTTGGCCGAGGTGCAAAGCACGGGGATCACGTGCCCGGTGGCCACGGCTTCGATGATGAGCCGGGAGATTTCTGCTTCGGTCGGTTGCTGCCCTTCGAAGTAACGACCGGTCACTTCGTCGTCGAGTTCGATGATCGATTCGATCAGCTTCACGGAATGCTCGGCCGGATTCACGAGCGCGCCCTTCGCGCCGTCGGCACTTTTGAGCAAGTTCACGACGCTCTTGAATTCATGCCCGGAACCGACCGGCACGTTCAAGAGCAGACATTCCGCGCCAAACGTTTCTTGAATCGAGGCGAGCAGCCCCGGGAAATCGATGTTCTCCGAGTCCAGCTTGTTGACGACGATCAACCGCCCGAGCCCGCGCTTACCGGCTTCCGAAAAGGTGCGGCGCGTGTTTACTTCCAGGCCGGAGTGGGCGTTGACGACGATCACCGCCGTGTCGACGCCGTGCAAAGCTCCGATCGTCTGCCCGATAAAGTCGGGATAGCCGGGCGTATCGATAATCTGAAAATACTTGCCGGCGTGTTCGAAGTGGGTGACGTGGCTCTCGATCGAGTGATGATGAGCCTTTTCGAGTTCGTCGTAGTCGACGATGTCGGTTCCTTGGTCACCGACGACGGGCTTCACCGCGCCCGTCTTGAGCAGCATCTGCTCGATGAGAGTGCTTTTTCCGGCGGCGCCATGGCCGCAAACCGCAATGCTGCGGATGGTCTCAACGCTGGGGTGCGACATAAGAGCGATCCTTTCCGAGTAGCGGGCCAACGTTCGGTCAGTAAACCAAAACCGTCATGCCGTCGTGCTTCTCTGCAGGGCGCTCCCCTTAGCTTGGCGTCGGGGCCCGTTCGTTGACGGGTCACGAGTTGCCGGGTTACATGGTCGGGGAGCCTCGCGCGGCGGCCAGGGCGTCTCCTAAAGTGAGTTTGTGTTCGTACAAAGCGCGGCCGATGATCACGCCGGCCACGCCGGTCTCCGTGAGTTTTGCCACGTCGGCGGCGTTGCTCACGCCGCCGGAAGCGATGACCGGCAACTGCACCGCTTCGGCCATCTCGCGCATGGCGCCGAGATTCGGACCTTGGAGCATGCCGTCGGTCGCAATGTCGGTATAGATCAGGGCCGCGATCGGCTCGTCTTCAAACTGCCGCGCCATCTTCACGGCCGAGACGTCGCTCGTTTCCAACCAGCCGTGCGTGGCGACCATGCCGCTCCGAGCGTCGATCCCCAGCGCAATTTTGCGAGGGAACTTGTGGCACATTTCGCGGAACCATTCCGGCTCGCGCAAGGCTTTCGTGCCGACGACGACGCGCGACAAGCCGGCGTCGAGCAGCGTGCGGATATCGCTTTCGCTCCGGACGCCGCCGCCGAGTTCGCAAGGGATGCTCACGGCCTTGGTGATGGCGCGCACCACTTCCAGGTTCACGAGCTTGCCGTCGCGGGCTCCGTCGAGATCGACGAGATGCAGATACTCGCCGCCGGCCTCGACCCATTGGCGGGCCACGGCGACCGGATCGCCGTTGAAGACCGTTTCGCGATTGTAGTCTCCCTGCTGCAAGCGGACGCATTGCCCGCCGCGCAAGTCAATCGCCGGCCAGATTTCCAAAACGGAAGTTTTCATGCGAAGCGAAACTCCTCAAAGCGAACGACCCGAATATGACACGCGAGCAGGCGGAAAGCAAGAAAGTGAGTGGGGCGAGCGTCGAGCCGTAAGGCCGACGTGTTTGGGCATTCCGGCGACGATTTCCGGACACGTCGGGCTGGCGCCTCGACGCTCGCCTCAGAGTGCTGCGAAGTTCCTGAGCAGCTGCAGCCCGTCGTGCTGGCTTTTTTCCGGATGGAACTGGCCGGCAAACAGGTTGCGCCGCCGGACCAGCGCGACGAACGGACGATGGTAGTCGCACGTGGCCGCGACAATCTCTTCGTCCTGGGGAACGACATGGTACGAGTGGACGAAGTAAAAAAACGGCTCGGCCGAGAGCCCTGCGGTGAGCGGCGACGGGCGGACGATGTTCAAGCGGTTCCACCCCATGTGGGGCACTTTGAATTCGTGCGGCAGATCGAACTTCACGACCTCGCCGCGGAGGATGCCGAGCCCTTCGTAGCGACCTCCTTCGGTGCCGGTTTCAAACAAGAGCTGCAAGCCGAGGCAGATGCCGAGCACCGGCTTCTCGGCGTCGATCGCTTCACGAATCGGGTCGATAAGCTTGCGCGCTCGCAGCTCGGTCATGGCATCCGGAAAGGCGCCGACGCCGGGGAGCACGACCTTCGCGGCGCGGCGCACGACGGCGGGGTCGCTCGAGATTTCCGCGGCATGGCCGACCTTCTCGAACCCCTTCTGCACGCTCCGCAGATTTCCCATTCCGTAATCGACGATGACAATCATGCGGCGGCGATATCCAACAAGGGATCAAAACACAAAGCCGCGACCGGTGGTCGCGGGCGGGAACGATTGCGAAAGCGGATCTCGCAATCGAAGACACGCGAACGCGGAATTGCGTTCGCGGGAAAGCCCCATTGTAAATGAGAGGGGCTGAAATCCTAGCCGTGCAGGATCGCGTAAATGCGTGCATTCACCGGCGAGCGGGCCGCATAAGCAGCCCGGTAATTCCGCATTTTCCGGCGACCTATCGCCCGACCGGCTTATCCGGATACACGACGAGTTCGACCCGTTGATTGCGGTCGCGGCCGGGCTGCGTGGCGTTCGACGCCGCCGGATGGTTGGAGCCGTGGCCGACGATGAACAAGCGCGCCGCGCCGAACTGACCGCGGGCCATGAGCTGGTCGTAGACGGCCATCGCCATGCCGGTCGACAATTGATGATGGCTGGCCCAACGGCCGGCGGGAACCGGATCGGTCGAGGTGTTCCCTTCGACGCCGATGATCTGCTCAGGATAGGTGCGCAGGACTTGGGCGGCGACGTCGTCGACGAGGCGCACGCCTTCAGGAGTGAGACGAGCGGTGCCGGGCTCGAACAGTCGATTGGCCGGCAGCTCGATACGGACGACGTCGCCGTCTTCACGCACTTCGACGCCTTGAATGCGAATGGTCGGGAGCGAGGCGCGCAAGCTGTTGTTCGCGCGGATTGTGGCGCCGGTTTGTTTCTTCAGCGAGGCTTCGAGCGTCTCGGCCTTGCGAGTGAACGTGTCGGCGTCTCCCTTCACCTTCGCGAGTTGGGAGTTTGTCGTATTGAGTTGATCGCGCATCGCGCCGACTTGATCTTCCAAGATGCGCTTCTGCTGGCGCTCTTGGGCCAGGAGCGTTTCGAGTTCTTGGTTGTTGCGATCGAGCGAGTTCGCGCGGGTTTGCAGTTCGTCGTTCTTCGACGCAAGCGACGTTTGCGCCTGTTCGAGCGTTTGCACTTTGCCTTGCAGCGCGAGCGGGTTCTGCGCGCAGCCCGACAAGGCGAGCAGCGCGAGAGTTCCGCAGATGATGATGTTGGTTCGTCGGCACATGGCCGAAATCTCCCCGCAAGCCGAACGTGAACAACGTGGCGCCGCGGCGACTTTTGCCGCTGCGCTTCGGCGAGAAGAGCCGCTTCCCGCAGACAATTATGCCCGAGGAATTAGCACAAGGCGGCGGATGGTAACGGGTGCGGCTTAGGCAAACAAGGCGGGCTGCGAAGCCGGCATCGCCGGCGGCCGTGCGGCCTTGCACATTGCCCCAAAGTCACAACCCGAACAGGAGCCGCGCGAGCCGAGCCGTGGGGAGATCGGACACGAGCTGACGCATATCAGGATCCTCGACGCGCCGGAGGGCTTGGGCCGCGAGATAGCCGCTCCGTACGGCACTTTCCAGGGTGCCGGGCCAGCCCGTGGCGGTCCAATCGCCGGCGATCGCCAAGCCCGGCAGCGGCGACCTCTGCGACGGCCGCACGACGTCGAGGCCCGGGCGAACGGAGAAGACCGCCTCACGCTCGGTGACGATGCGATGCCGGAGGAGATGCAGGTCGCCGGCTTGTGGAAAGGCTCGCTGGAGTTCGCCGACGATCTGTGCGACGGCCGTCGGCTTGTCCATCGCTTCGAGGTCGTAAGACGCGCTGATGACGACCTGATAGTAGTGCTCGCCGCCGGTGGTCTGGGGCGTGCCGAGCTCCGGTCGGAAGAGCCATTGCGCGAGGGTGCCGACCAGCACGGCGTGCGGCAAATCGGTAAGCGGCCGGTCGAACCAGAGGTGGACGCCGGAGATGGGAGAACCGTCGATCGTCCGCCATTGCCGTACGGCCGGCCAGGCATCGGCGACCGGCGCAAGGACCTCGGCCGCTTTGCGCCACGGCAGCGCGACGATGACCCGCTCGGCCTCACGCGTGACGCCGTCGCCGAGATTGAGCTCGTAGGAGCCTGCGCCCGTGCGACGGATCGACCGCACCGCGAGGCCGGTTTGCACCATGGCCCCCCGCTCGCGCAGCCACGCCGGCACGAGCTCGCCGAACAGTTCGCTGAGCGGAGCTTGCGGCACGTCGACCTGGAAAGCCTCGCGGTTTGCCAAGAAGCCGTCGACGAAGACCTTGCGGGCATACTTGAGCGACGCCTTGTCGAGCGTTTCCCCCAAGGCACTTAGCAACACCGGCGCCCAGAACCGCTCGAGGGCGGCCGGGCTCTGCCGCTGCTCGCGCAGCCATTGGCCGACGCTCATCGCATCGAGCCCGGAGTGCATCCGGGCCAACTTCCCGACGGCGACGATTGCACTAAGCCGTTCAGTCAGGGAAAGATAGCCCAGCCGCAGGAGCGACGGCAGCAAGTGCAGCGGCGCGGGAAGGCCGGGCGTTGCGCGAAGGTCGTAGCGTCGACCATCAGGCCCGAAGAAATGGAGCACGCTTGCGCGACGGAACGAGCCGCTCAAGCCGGTGCGGCGACAGAAGTCGGCGAAGTTCGTACAGCAGGCCATACCGACGTGTTGGCAGAAGTCGATCATCTCGCCCGACGAAGGATCGAGCCAAGACGAGGCGCGGCCCCCCAGACGGCGCCGGGCCTCGAACAGTTCCACCGGTTCACCGGCCTCGACCAGCGCCACGGCCGCGGCTAGGCCGGCGAGTCCGCCGCCGACGATGATCGTTCGTCCGCGCGGCTCGGTCATGAATGGTCGCTCAGCGAATCAATCGTCCGCCGCGGCGCGCGCGAACCGAATTGCGGCACGAACCGAGGCCACATATGTTGCAGAGCAATGGCCGTTTTCCGCCAAGCCGGAAGGCGAATGCGGGTCGTGAACACATCGTAATTCGCCGCGTGAATCCGCTTGAGCAGGCCGTGATATATGGCGAGCATTGCGCCATAGGCTCGGCGACCGTCGGAGCTGAGATAAGGCGTGAGCCGGCGCGCCGACGCGTAATGCTCTTCCGCGTGGTACGCGACGCGGCGAATGACGTCGCAAACGATAGCGTCGAAATGCCCGTCGATAAGCGAACTCGGGGAGATGCCGTGTTGCAATAGTAGCCGGCGTGGAAGGTACACGCGGCCGCGTTCGGCGTCTTCCTTCACGTCGCGCACGATGTTCGTCAGTTGAAATGCCACGCCGCAATGATGTGCGGCTTCGTAGGCGGAGGGCTCACGATGGAAGCCCCACACATGAATACAAGCCAAGCCGACGACCGAGGCAACTTGATAGCAATAGCGTTCCAACTCTGCGAGCGTCTCAAACTCCGTCCGCGCGAGATCGGTTTCCACGCCGTCGATCGCCGTTTCAAAGTATTCCAACGGAATCTCATAGCGACGAATCGTATCCATCAAGGCCGGAAAGACCGGATCGTCGAACTTACCCTCGGCGGCGTCTTTCAGCGAACCGCGCCATCGCATCAGCGCCTTGCGGCGCTCGTCGACCGGGCCGGGGTCGTCGCCGAGATCGTCGGTACGGCGGAAGAATGCGTAAAGCGCACACATCGAACGCCGCTTCGCCGCCGGGAGCGCCCAGAAGGAATAGTAAAAGTTCCCCGCGGAGCGGCGTGCCGTGGTGCTGCAAACGCGGTAGCTTTCTTTTAGCGAGACTATGCTCATCGCAGCGCCTCGCCGCGCCACGCATTGCGCCAAAGGCAGCCCGCCAGCAAACGCAACTGGTCGACCTTCGTGACGCGCGGTCGCATCGCGAGTACGTCGTAGTCGATCGCTCGGATCTTCTCCAGAATTTTCAATCCGCCGTGGGCAAACATCCAAATGCTCCCCTGCAACCCACGGGGCACGGCATCGACCAGCGGCAAGCCGGATCGCAACAACTGCTCGGCGCGATCTACTTCGAAGGCAATCAAATCGCGCAAGTTCCGCGGCGTCGACGTTTGGTCGAGCGCGGCTTCGTCTACTCCGAACCGTTCACGATCTTCGTGCGGCAAATAAACGCGCCCCTTCAAGAGGTCGCGGCTCACGTCTTGCCAAGAGTTCGCCAACTGCAGGCCGGTGCAGATCGCATCGCTCCACGGCAAGAACCGCTCCTCGCGGCAACGAGCCATATATAACACCAGCCGCCCGACGGGGTTTGCCGAATTGCGGCAGTAGCCGAGCAGCTCGTCATAGGACCCGTAGCGCGTCTGCGTTTGATCCTGTCGGAATGCCGTCAGCAAATCGGCGAACGGCTCGATCGGAATGCCGAACTGCTCGATCGTGCCGCGCAGCGCAACAAAGACCGGATGCCGACACCGGCCGGCGTAGCATTCGCGGAGTTCCGTGCCCCACCATTCAAGAAGTTGCAAGCTGCGCTCGGCGCTTCCGGCTTCATCAGCTAAGTCGTCCGACCAGCGACAGTAGGCGTAGACGTTATAAAAATGCCGCCGCAGACGTCGCGGCACCAGCACGCCGGCAACGACGAAATTCTCGTAGTGCGTCGTCGCTAAATGCCGGCAATACGCTTCCGCATCGTTGAGCGAAGGGGGCGCAGCGCTCCCCGCAGGGCCGTAAATCGGCAACTCGGCGTCGATGGAGAAACTGCTACTGCTCACGCTGTTCGTCGTAGGGGGATGCCGGCCGTCGCCTAGTCGTTGTGCGGCCGTGGAGATATGATACCTCTAAGCGGTGCGAGTCTCCAACCGACGCAACAAGCCGCGGCTTTCGTCTCGCTTTCGAACCTCGGCGACGCTTCCGTTATGAAGATTCTTCTGGCTAGTCCGCGCGGGTTTTGCGCCGGCGTCAACATGGCGATCGAGAGCCTGGACCTGGCGCTGCAGATGTTCGGCACGCCGGTCTACGTCTATCACGAGATCGTGCACAATAAGTACGTCGTCGAAACTTTTCGCGATCGCGGCGCCGTGTTCGTCGACCATCTGACGGAAGTGCCCGAGGGCGCATTGTTGCTCTATTCGGCACATGGCGTATCGCCGCAGATTCGCGAACTGGCCGCTTCGCGCAAGCTCAAGACCGTCGACGCCACCTGTCCGCTCGTTACGAAGGTGCATCTCGAAGCGATCCGCTACGCCAAGCTCGGCTACACGATCCTGCTCATCGGGCATGAAGGACACGATGAAGTGATCGGCACGATGGGGGAGGCGCCGGAGTCGATGCTTCTGGTCGAAACGCCGGAAGCAGTCGATGCGCTCCAAGTGCCGGACGAACGGAAGGTCGCCTATCTGACGCAAACGACTCTCAGCGTCGACGACGCCAACCGAATCATCTCGCGACTTCGGGTCCGCTTTCCGCACATCGACAATCCGCCGAAAGACGACATCTGCTACGCCACGCAAAACCGGCAAGAAGCAGTGCGCACGCTTTCGAGCGAAGCGGAAATCGTGCTGGTGCTCGGCAGCCAAAATAGTTCCAACAGCCAACGCTTGGCCGAGCTCGCACGAGAGAGCGGCAAGAAGGCTCATCTGATCGACGGCGCTTCCGACATTAATGCGGCTTGGTTCCGCGGCGATGAAACGGTTCTTGTTACGGCCGGAGCGAGCGCGCCGGAACTCGTCGTGGAAGAGTGCATCGAGCTCCTCAAGCGGCTCTTCGGAGCGACGGTGGAAGCCCGCATGGTTCGGCGCGAGGAAGTCTTTTTTCCGCTACCGCGCGAGTTGCGATCCGCCGGCGATAAGCACTCTTCGACGAACGCCCACTTCGCCGGTTCCGGCGCTTCCCGAACAAGCGATGGATCGTAGGAAGCGGTACTAGGCAAATGCCGGCGACGTCTTAGGGTGCCGCCGCACCGGTGGCCGAGTTCGGCTGATCGAGGCGAACTAAGAGCCAGTGGTCGGTCTGACCATTCTTGTGAATCAGAGCGGGAGCAACGCCTTGTGCCAAGTTGCTCATGCCGGCTTCCATGATCGAGGTCTGATTCGTACCGACGGTCCAAGCGGCTCGTTGCGTCTTCGGGTCGACCGATCCTTGCACCGGCTGCGTGCTCTCGCTCACTTCGTCCGTAAAGTTGCCGCGGATCACTCCTTGCTTGTTAACGGCGAGTTGCATGATGAGCTGTGGATGCTGCTGCTCATTGCGAACCATGGCGAAGACACCGAGCGGCAGCCACTGGTCGTCGTCGGATGTTTGAGCGGCGGCTCCGGCTTGGGCGAGATCGGCGGCTTGTTGGCTAAATTCGGCGGCTGTGCCGACGTTCTGGCCGTCGACCGCGATCTGGCCGTCGGCATAAGTGACGTTGTCGCCGTAGTTATAGGCGACCGGTGCGGCGGCCGCGCCGAGATGCCCGGCGACGGCTGCCCAACTGGTCGGAGCCCAAGCGGAAGCGGCCGTCATCCCGCGCGGAGCCCAAACTTCCGGATGCGCGCCGTACCATTGGTCGCCGTAGAGCACAGGGTTCGTATACGAATTGCGTACGGCGGCCGTTCCGGCGGCGTAGCCGGCTGCGCCCGAATACTGCGGCTGGTTACGATCGGCAATCGCCGCACCGGCGGCGGCCCCTTCAGCACCCGAGTATTGCGGTTGATTGCGATTGGCGACGGCCGCACCCGCCGCGGCGCCTTCGGCACCGGACGCTTGAGGCGCATTGCGATTCGCCGCCGCCGCACCAGCGGCAGCTCCCTCTGCACCGGACGCTTGCGGTCCGCGACGATTGGCGGCCGCCGCTCCAGCCGCAGCATCTTCTGCGCCCGACGCTTGCGGACCGCGACGGTTGGCCGCTGCGGCGCCCGCCGCGGCATTGTCCGCATTGTTCGCTTGCGGTCCTCGGCGATGGGCGGCGGCAGCTCCCGCCGCAGCGTCGTTCGCGCCGGCCCCTTGCGCCCCGCGATGATTCGCGGCTGCGGCGCCGCCGGCGCCTTCATGAATTCCCGCCGCGCCGAACGACCCTGAGTTTCCGGCTCCCAATCCACCGAAAGCTTGCCCGCCGGAAGCTTGGCCGCCGCGATGTGTTTGCGTCGACCAATTTCCACCGGGCGCCGAACCGCCGCGTGCCCCTGCTGCGCCCCCCGACGCTCCACGACCTGCGGATCCGCCCCCCGCACCGCGCGGCGGCGCAGAATGAACGAGTGTCGCCGAGACGCACAACATAATTGTCAGAAACTGGACAAGCGTGGCAGTGGTGAGTGGACGAAACATGGTTGATTATTCTTAAGGAGGTGTGAAGTGCGTTCGACGGTTACGCCTTGGGATCAATCTCCGACATCGTACCGCTTCGCACCCCGACGGAGCCGGCCTCGCGGAGAAATAATCTGCTTTTCCCCGGGAGCACATGAAATGCTCACCAAGCACGAAGTGGCGAAGTCGGCGCGCTGTGCGAATTAGCACTTAACGATCCCATCCATGCGCAAGAAAAAAGCGGCGGGGGGACGAGCCCCCGCCGCACAGAGAACCGCGTTATGGCGACTTACGCTTTCCGCCTAGCTCTGGATGTAGCTCTTCAAATAGTGATTCTCGACGACGGCCAAGTGGTGGTGCGCCTTGACGACGTCGCCGATCGAAATCATTCCCTTGAGTTCTTCCCCGTCCATCACCGGCAAGTGACGGATGCGGTGTTCGGTCATCAATCCCATGGTCTCATCAATTGAATCGAAAGGAGTTCCGGTGACCACTTCGCCGGTCATGACTTCGGCAACCGATTGCTCCGAGAGCGACCGTTGGTTGCCGGCGCACGCTTTGAGGATATCGCGTTCGGTAATGATGCCCAACACACGGCCGAGGCGAGGGCCGAGATCTTCGCGCACCACAAGCGAGCCGATCTTGTGCTCGACGAGCTTCTGTACGACGTCGGCCAGCGTAGCGCTGGGAGTAATGCAATAAACGGTCGTACCCTTGTTGCGCAATATGTCCATCAGTTTCACGGCGGAATCCTCCTGCGGACGAGAGATGAATCGGAACCGATAAAGAAGTGAGAGCCGCGCGACGCACCGACTGATCGTCGCAAGGCGCTGCTCTGTTGCCCAACGCGTACTGCCCGACGCTGTTCCTATCCCCGACTCTAGCGGGCTTGCGCGCAGAGCGTCAAACAAATTCCGTGCAGAATATTCGCTCGAGCTGCGCGAAGAATTGCCACGCGCCGTGTAAAGAATTGCGACGTGGTTGGTACCGTCGTTGTCGAGCGCTGTTCGTGAAAGTTATCACGATGCTCGTGTGGTGATTGAGCAACACTTTGAATGATTCAACCCCTCCACCCCCAGCCCCTCTCCCGCAAAGGGCGAGGGGAGAAGAATGAAAATGCATAGCATTCATTAGCGCGCCGGGAGTTCCACAGCTTCGAGATTGCGGAAGTTGAGGTCGGTTGTCGGGTCGTGACCTTGCAGCATGAGGGTCCCCTTCTCGACCCGCAGGCCTTCACGCGGGTTCGCGTTGGGCGGACGAGTATCCGTCCAATCGCTGACCTGAAAGCCGTTGACCCAGCAGGCCATGTGCGGACCGGTGACGACTAAAACCTGCGTAAACCACGTGAAATCATCCGCCATGACGATGCGGGCGGGCGAGCGGCGATAGAAGCCGCCGGTGCCGAAATCGGCGGGCTTCGTGCGATCGCCGTCCTTAAAACCGTTCTGAATTTGGCACTCGTAGCCGAGCGTGACTTCGCCCGGAATGCAGCGGAAGAACACGCCGGAGTTCAACGCCTTGCCGTTAGAGAAGCAGTCCCACTTCGCGATGAAGTCGCCGAATTGGGCATCGCTTTCCAGTTGCCCGCGCCCGTTCTTCACGTTGATCCAGCCCTCGGGCGTAACGGTGTAGACGCTCTTCGATTCCGGATGATTCTTCCAACCGGCGAGCGACTTGCCGTCGAAGATCGGCTTCAAGCCGAGCGGCTTTACTTTGACGTTGCGGAATGAGACCGGTCCGGAGTTGTGCTGCAAAGCAATCCGTCCCCGACCGAGCGGCTTCGGGTCGGTGTAGTCGAGCACCGTTTCGCCGTCGATCTTCACGACGAAGTGCCCACCCTCGGCAGTCACCTCGTATGTTCGCCAGTCCGAGCAATCGACGTACTTGGTCGCCTTCTGCCGGCCGACGAACCCGCCGTTGGAGAACGGGCTGGTTTCCGGGCCGGCGATATTCAGTTCGTAGCAGTCCTTGGCCGGATCGGTAGGCTTCAGCGGCGTGCGCAAGAAGATGCCGGAATTGGTCGACGGCGGCGCTTTGAAGTCGCATTTGAAGACAAAGTCGCCGAAGTCGCTCGTCGTGCAAAGCAAGCTCTTCTCTCCGGAACTAACGGTAATCTCTCCCGCCGGCGTCACCTTCCAATCGGCCGGCGCCGACTGTTCCCAACCGTAGAGCGTGTCGCCGTCGAACAACCGGAGCCAGCCGGCGGCAATTTCGTCGGCCGGTAGAATCGGGATCGTTTTCGTCGGGGCGGGCTTGCCGTCGAAGGTGCGAATGTCGACTTGCCCCGTTTCGGCGCCGACCGGAAGCTTACCCGGCTCGGCCTTCGCGGCAGATCCTGAGCCGGAACCACCCGAGCCGGAGCCGCCGGAAGGTTTTTTCCCCGCTTCGCAACCGACAAAACCAACAAGCGCGATCAAGAGCAGCCCACGTAGCCAAGGCGACATATCCAAGACCCTCGACAGGGAAAAGTACGGCGGCGAAAACGGCCGTATCTTAGTCGAGCGTCCGGCGCGAAGAAAGCGGCGGCTGAGAACGGTCAGCCGGCAGCCGTAATTTCCAACCGCACTTCGCCGCGATGGCCCCCCGCGACCAGTGCGAGCTCGATGAAGTTGCGCGGCTGCAGAAGTTCGGTAATGTCGAAGGACGCGATACCTTCGGCCGGTGGTGCGGCTTGCGGTTGTTCGTTCACGGCGATCGTGCGGAGGCCTGCGGCCCCCTCGATCACCAACCGGACGACGTCGCCCGCGCCCAGGCCCGTGGGCTTTTGAAACGCCCGGCGTTGCCGCAACGTCCCGTCTTCGGTCAGCAACGTTTCCCACGGATCGCGGAGTCGGATGACGTGCGGCATCTATTCGTCGCTCACGATATTGCCGATGCGAGGCTCGAGCGGGAGACGGAGCATCACTTCGCGGAGGTGCTTCGCTAAGGTGTCGGCCGCGATGAGAGCGTTCTCCTTAAGTTGCCAAAGATCCTTCGCGCTCGCCGGCCTGCGCCAAAGAGCGCCGACGACCGCTCCAAGCGTGCGCGCCGTCGACTTGGCCGACATCAGCGGCTCCAAGTCGGGCGGCAGATCTTCATCGACCGGATCACTTACCACGCGCAGCACGAGGCACGGGGCCGCGCGTTCCGCGCAAAATTCGACGACTGCCGCCGATTCCATTTCGCACACCAGCGCTCCGGTCGAAGCGCCAAGTGCCTGCTTATCGGCGCTACGAGCCACGATGCGCGGGACCGTCGCGAAGAGCCCTTGATGCTGCGGAACTGGAACTCCGGAGGCCAAGGCTTTCGCACAAGCTCTTGCCAACGATTCGGAAAGTTCCGGACGGTCGACGAACTCGGTCGCGCCGACGATATCGTTGCGTCGCAGCGAAGCTTGCAGTCCGCCGCAAAATCCGGCCGAGATCAGCCATTGCGGCCGATGAACATCGAGCAGCATTTGGCAAGCTTTGGCCGCGGCGACCGTTCCGTGGCCGGAAGTCGCCAACACGATCGAGCGACCCTCGAGTTGCCCGAGGCGAATCGGCACGCCGGCCGCTTCAATGAAGTGCAAATCGTTGAGCAAGTCTTCCGTGCAACCTTGCTCGGCGCCGAGTGCGAAGACGACGCCGATATCGCACGGTTGCCCGAGTGCCATGCTTGCCGCGCCTATTTATTAACGACCAGTTCCAACGAACCATCGGCCGATTTGCGCACCAACGGCGCGGGCACGCTTGAACCGCCGCTCACGCGCGTTTGGGCGATTTGCGGCAGCGGCTTGCCGCGCGTGGGGCCGAACAACATGACGCGCACGGTCCGCCACATCCCCGCAGCAGAGGCGAAGGTCGACGTCACGGCGCTCGGCTCGTAGCCGGAGTGGACCATACAGTCTTGGCACTTCGGATTGCCGCTCGCGCATCCGTAGTTGCTCCACTGGGTGGTGTCGAGCAATTCTTGGAACGTCTCGCAGTATCCTTCGCCGACCAAGTAGCACGGCTTCTGCCAGCCGAACACGTTGTACGTCGGGTTGCCCCACGGCGTGCATTCGAGCTGATACTTGCCTTGGAGAAACTCCAAGAAGAGCGGCGACTGGTTGAAGACCCACTGGCGCGGCTTTTCGAGCAACGAACGGAAGAGGCGAACCGTTTTCTCACGGCGCAGGAAGTGTTCTTGGTCGGGCGCCTTCTCATAGCTGTAGCCGGGGGAAATCATCATCCCTTCGACGCCCAGCCGCATCATCTCGTCGAAGAAGCCGCGGATGCGCTCGGGATCGGCCGTGTCGAAGAGCGTGGTGTTCGTCGTGACACGGAAGCCCGCCTTCAAGGTCGCCTTGATCGCGTCGACCGCGATGTCGAACGTTCCTTCTCGGCACACCGCGTGATCGTGCTCTTCGCGCGGGCCGTCCATGTGAATGGAGAACGAAAGATACTTCGACGGCTTGAACCTCGGCAGCGCTTCCTCGAGCTTCAGCGCGTTCGTGCAGAGGTAAACATACTTCTTACGCGCCACAAGTCCGGCGACGATCTCGTCGATCTGGGGATGCAACAGCGGTTCGCCGCCGGGAATGGAAACGATCGGGGCCCCGCACTCGTCGACGGCCTTAAAACATGCTTCCGGCGAGAGGTTCTTGCGCAGGATCTCCGCAGGAAACTGGATCTTGCCGCATCCGGCGCAGGCGAGGTTGCAACGAAAGAGCGGTTCGAGCATGAGCACGAGCGGATACCGCTTCACGCCGCGCAGCCGCTTTCGCATGACATACGAAGCAACGGTGAACATTTGCGACATCGGTACGGCCATGACTAACTCCTACGCAATCCGTTCGAATCGTCCCTACAGCACGCTCGGGTGTTCCAGCAACGTGCCGTTCGAGGCGTTCTCGGCCGTTTCCAAATGCTCGCCCACCGCTTCGGCCCAACGCGACAGGGCCATTAGCGGGAAGTAGATCCGGTAGTAATGGTATCGCAAATAGAACACACGCGGGAAGCCGGTGCCTGTGAACTCCGCTTCGCCCCACGTTCCGTCAGTTTTTTGCGTATCCATTAGGTAGCGCACGCCGCGGGCCACGGCTTCGTGATCGTGCAGGCCTGCGGCGATCAGACCCAGCACGGCCCAGGCCGTTTGCGACGGCGTGGCATTGCCCGTGCCGCGGAGGCGAGGATCTTCGTACGTGTCGCACGATTCTCCCCAAGCGCCGCCCGGCTGCTGGCAACAGAGCAGCCATTGGCGACCGGCGACGATCATCGGATCGTCGGGCGACATGCCGACGGCCCGCAAGCCGGTGATCACTTGCCAAGTGCCGTAGATGTAGTTGACCCCCCAGCGCCCGAACCAACTGCCGTCGGCTTCTTGCGACTTGCGCAAATACGCGACCGCTTTGTCGATGGCCGGGTCGCCGATGCGCCGACCGAGGGTGCCGAGTGCTTCGAGCACGCGGGCCGCAAGGTCCGGCGTGCTCGGATCGATCATGGCGTTATGGTCGGCAAACGGCACGTAGCAGAGAAGCTCCATGTCGTTGTCGCGATCAAATGCCCCCCAGCCGCCGTCGAGATTCTGCATGGCCAGCAGCCAGCGCTCGGCCCGCTGCAGCGCGGCGGTCGTTCGGCTCAGGCGGGCCGCATCTTGTTCTTCCTCATATCCCCGCGGTGAGGCATCGTCGTCGTGCAGGGAAAGCTCGGGCGGCAGCAGAGCCGCGGACGTCGGCGCGTATTGTTCGGCCAAGGCCATCGCGACCATCGCCGTGTCGTCGACGTCGGGATAGAAATCGTTTTCGTATTCGAAGCACCACCCGCCGCCGGTCGGCGCGTCAACCGTTTCGCACCAGTCTCCCTTGCGCACGATTTGCCTATCGAGCAACCAACCGATTGCCTCGCGCATCGCGGGATAGTTGGCGGGCAGACCGGCGTCGAACAGCGAACGCAAGGTGATGGCCGTGTCCCACACCGGCGACTTGCACGGTTGCAGCCGAGCCGTCTTTTTCTCTTCGATGATGAGCCCTTCGAGGCGTTCGGTGCAGTAGCGCATCTCTGCGGAGTCGTCGGAGTAGCCGAGCACGTGCAGCGCGATGATGCTCCAAACCATCGGCGGAAAAATCGCGCCGAGGCCGTCGCTGCCGGCGAACCGTTCGATCATCCAGTCTTCGGCTTGCTTCAAAGCACGCTTGCGCAGCGGCTTGATGCCGTTGCGTTCGCAGAACTTCAAGCCGCCGTCGACCGTGCGGAAGAAACGATCCCAACTCAGCAGGCTCGTGCTTCCCTGGAGGCCTGGGCAGCGGAGCGGCGGCCATTCTTCCGGTCGCTTGAGGAAGAGTTCGCGAATGCCTTCTTCCGGCGCAATGTTCGACGTCGGACGATGGGCCCACATGATCGCCAGCGGCACGACGATCGTTCGGCTCCAGGCGCTCATCGAGTAGATATTGATCGGAAACCACTTGGGGAGCAGCATCATCTCCGGCGGCACGGCCGGACATTGGTCGTAGGAGATCTGCCCCAAGAGCGCGAGGTAGAACCGCGTGAAGCTGTTCACGGAATCAGCGCCGCCGGCCTGCAGGATGGCCTTGCGGGCCCTTTGCATTTCGGCGCTCGACGGCTCGTGGCCGGTGAGCTTTAGTGCGAAGTACGCCTTAACGCTGATGCTCACATCGAGCTTACCGCCCGGATATTGCGACCAGCCGCCGTCGGCGTTTTGCTTTTCGAGAATGTAATGCGCGCACTTCAGCGCGATCTCGGAGTCGTGCTTGCCGAGGAAGGCCAAGAGCAAGATGTACTCGCTCTCGAGGATGGTGTCGCCTTCGAGTTCGGCGCACCAACTACCGTCGGACGCTTGTTCGCCCAGCAGCCATTGCCGCGTGCGACTGATCGCGCGCCGCAGAGGAGCCGCAAGCCGCTCATGTTCGGGCTGGGCCATAGTGTGCGTCAATGGAGAGTAAGCCACTCGTTGTCCGTCCGTGGACACGAGACGAATGTTCCGGCCGTAATCCATGCCAGGAGCTCGCTATTCGTAGGTCACGGCGTTCATCCTTGAAGCGCCGACCCGACGATTCCATCGCGGGCATCGGGTAGCTTAAGACGATCGCAAGGAAGCCACAAGGGGACTGGCGTGTAGGCGTGTTGCTGCCGGCAAGTCCGGCAGCGGCCCCCATCCGACTCGTTATGACCCGAAAATCCGGCAAAACGAGCCCCTACAAAGCCCGCAGCCCTTCCGCTTTGCCGGCGGTGAACTAAGCTAAACCGGTTCAGGGTTCACGGTTCGATGTTCAGGGTTCGCATGCCCTGCCGTTGACCGCTTCTCGATTTCAACCCTGAACTCCGAACCCCGAACCCTGAACGCCGCCCATGCCCCGTCTGACCGGCATCTTCACGCCGAATATCGTCACGCTCGACGACGCCGGCGACATCAATGAAGCCGAGCTGCGCCGTTATACGGAATGGCTCATCGGCAAGGGCGTGCATGGCCTCTATCCGAACGGGTCGACCGGCGAGTTCACGCGGTTCACCCCCGAAGAACGTCGCCGGATCGTGGCGATCATGGCTGACCAAACGCGCGGCCGGGTACCGATTCTGGCCGGAGCCGCCGAGGCCAACGTCAAGGAAACCATCGCCGCCTGCGAGTACTATCACTCGCTCGGAGTTCGGGCCGTCGCGATCGTTTCTCCTTATTACTACAAACTGAGCCCGGCGTCCGTGTACGCCTACTTCCACGAGATCGGCCGCAATACGCCGATCGACGTAACGCTCTACAACATCCCGATGTTCGCCTCGCCGATCGACGTGCCGACCGTGCGTCGCTTGGCCGAAGAGTGCCCGAAGATCGTGGCCATCAAAGACTCTTCCGGCGACTTGCCGCACATGATGCGGATGATCGCGGCCGTGCGTCCGATTCGTCCGGACTTCAGCTTTCTCACCGGCTGGGAAGCGGCCCTGCTGCCGATGCTCCTCATCGGTTGCGACGGCGGCACGAACGCCACGAGCGGCGTGGTACCGGAAGTCACCCGTAAGCTGTACGACCTAGTCATGGCTGGCAAGATCGACGAGGCCCGCGAACTGCAATACAAACTGCTGACGCTGTTTGATGCGATGCTCTATTCGGCCGATTTCCCCGAAGGCTTCCGCGCGGCGGTGGGCCTGCGAGGGTTTCGCACCGGTGTGGGCCGGCAACCGCTTGCGCCCCAGCAACACGAACAACTCGCCGCCTTGCGCAATACGCTGCAATGCATCTTGTCGGAAAGCGGTTTCGCCGACGAACCGCTCGGCGGCTGCCCCCCGCAATCGTCCGCCGGAACGACGCCCGCCGAAGTGGGCAAGATCGTCGAAGGCGTGATCGCCGAACTGAAACGACGAGGAATCGCTTAATAAGGGACCGGGAAGTTTCCTTCCCCCCTCCCCCTTCCGCCTTCCCCCTTAAATTATGAAATCACTCGCTCTACTTGAAATCAGTAACCTCACTCCTGCGCTGCTGGCGGTCGACCGCTGCGTGAAGGGAGCGAATGTCGAAATCGTCGGCATCGAAAGTTCCGACGGCGCCGGCCAGTGCATCAAACTGCTCGGTTCGCCGAGCGACGTGACCGCCGCCGCTGAAATCGGCGTGGCGTTGGCCCGGCAAATGGGAGCGACCGCCACCTGGTCGGTCATCCCGAACCCGCTCGAAGAGATCGCGAAATTGGTCCGTAACAAGCCCGCGTTTAGTCCCACGTTCGGCGACTACGATACGCGGATTCCCAAGGAGAAGTCGATGAGCCCTATTGAATCGGTCGGTCTGTTGGAAACCCAAGGTTTGGTCGCCGCGCTGCACGCCACCGACGACATGCTGAAGAGCGCGTCGGTGAAGCTGGTCGGCAAGGAAAAGATCGGCTCGGCCTACGTAACGATCATGATCAAGGGGGACGTCGCGGCCGTGCAATCGGCCATCGCCACCGGCAAGGCGACCGTCGAACGGCTCGGCGGCAAGCTGATCCTGGCCGACGTGATCGCTCGCCCGCATCCGGATCTTGCTTCGCTGCTCCCGGCGTAGCTCGTACTACTTCCGAAGTCTATTTTGCCGCGGAGCTTGTCTCCGCGCGCTTTACGCATTCCCGCGGAGACAAGCTCCGCGGCTAAATGCGAAGTGCGCTAGTTGCGCGGGATGCGCAGTGTAAATGATGCGCCATGCGGGGAAGTCGAACCGACTTCGATGCTCCCGCCATGGTTCGTGACGATGCGCCACGCTTTAGCGAGCCCCATGCCGAGCCCTCGGCCGGCTTCGCGGCCGCTGAAGAACGGATCGAACAGATGTTCGCGCACGGCTGCGGGAATTCCCGGGCCGTCGTCGCGCACGATGATCTCCGCCGTCGCATCGTCGACCACGCGCAGCTCGACTTCGATCCGCCCGCCCGCCGTGAGCGCATTCAGGCCGTTGTCGATCACGGCCCGCAACGCCACCTGAATCTGGTCGGCGTCGACCTCCGCCGAGCACGCGTCGGCCGCAAAACTGCGCACGACGCTAATTTGTAGCAATTCGGCCTTAGGGCCGATTGCTTCGACGGCGGCGGCGACGATCGCCGCCAAGTCGCGACGTTTTCGCACCGGCAACGGCGGTCGGGCAAAAAGCATCAGATCGGCGATCATCTCATGAATGCGCAAAGCCTGCGCACGTATGATGCCGAGCTCTCGCCGCCGCTCCGGATCTTTTTCGTCGCGGAGCAGCAATTGCGCCCGACCGGAAATCACGGCCAGGGGATTATTGATTTCATGCCCGGCGCCCGCCGCAAATTCGGCGAGCGCTTCGAGTTTGGCACGTTCCAACTCCGCAGCGTCGTACGTCGTCATAGTCGTACGTCGTCGATCGGCCGAGGCCGATTGCGGAGAGGTTTAGCGAGTCGTGGCCGTTTCGATATCGAGCATCCGACACATTCGGTCGATCAGCGTATCGACTTCGAACGGCTTGTGTAGGAACTCGTTGGCGCCGGCCGCCTTCAAATCGGCGATCTTGTCTTCCTCGACCATGCCGGAGATGCAAATGATCTTCACTTCCTCGGGCGCATGATCTTTGCGGACGCGCTGGCAAACTTCTTTGCCGTTGATATCCGGAAGCATGACGTCGAGCACGATCAGATCCGGGCCATACTCTTTGACGAGCATGCCGGCATCGAAGCCGTTGTTGGCAATGCGAACATCGAAACGGCCGTCTTTTTCCAACACGTCGGAGATCAATTCGACTAATTCGACGTCGTCGTCGACGAGGAGCACCTTCCGCTTGCCGCTTTCCAGCGCGTCGGTCGGAATGCCGTTGTCTTTCATGAACGAGTACAACTGGTCGCGCGGAATGCGGCGAAAGCGGCTTCCCGGAACGCGGAAGCCTTTCAGTTGACCGGAATCAAAACAGCGAATAATCGTTTGCTGACTGACCTTGCAGATCTTCGCGGCTTCGCCCGTTGTGAATACGGTTTTCATGCAGCCCTTACCACCCTTCTCCCCGGCTCAAAAAAGTCGAGCCAGTCCAAAGCGGGACCTTAGCCGACGCCGCGTGCCACAGCGCCACCAAAGTTCCTAATCCTCCGTGTTACGCTATTCGGACGCTCGCCCGATGCACGCCTGCCCCCGACCGTGCGAATGACCGCGACCATTGGGCCGCGAACCAACCGCCGTGCAGACTCTCTCTCCACTGACTCTTCGATAACACTTATCTGCCGACAATTCACCCGACGCTTCGCATCGGAGAGTCACCGACATACTTCTCAAACCGTGGTACTCACTCAGTCACTGACCTTGTCTCAGTCACTGGCATTGTCTCAACCTCTGACAATGTCCGGTTTAACCGAAATTGCCGAGCTTGCCACCTGTTGCGATTATAGGCCCGGCCAGGAGTGAGTCAATACTGATCTGCGAGCCGCAACATCAATCCCGGCAATCGCTTACGACATACGGCGAATTCCAAGGCCACATCCTCGGTCACCTTACGTATGCATTGAAGACGGTCGAAAACCAATCACACAGCGGAAAACTGACTGTTTCGCGTGCTTTAGTGAACCCCGGACCGATGGCAGACCCGCGAAAGGAGAGGGGCCTGCGGGGAAAATAGGGGCGGATTCCGACAAGGGTCTTCGGTCTCACGAGACGGCCCGACAACGCCGTTACGCTTCGAGATAAACGCGCACAAGCGCCAAGTCGGCCGGCGTGATACCGCTAATCCGCGCGGCCTGAGCGAGCGACGCCGGCCGAATGCGACAGAGTTTTTCGCGCGCTTCGGTCCGCAATTGTTTGATGGCACCGAAGTCGAACGAGGCCGGAATACGCTTCTCCGCCAACCGCTCAACGCGCGCGATCTCCAACTCTTGCCGGTCGACGTAGCCTGCGTACTTCACGTCGTTGACGATTTGCTCCGCAGTGTCGCGTGAGATGTCGGCCAGTGCCGGACAGCGCTCGACGACTCCCTCCCAGGTGGAATCGGGGTGCACAAGGAAGCGTTCTAGTGATTCGCCGCCGACGCGTGTCGCTTGCAACACCTGCCGCGCGCGATCGATCTCGGCAAGCTTTGCCGCGAACTTGCCGCTGCGCTCGGCATCAACGAGACCGAGCTTTTCGGCAATCGGCGTCAGACGGCGATCGGCGTTGTCGTGCCGGAGCAGTAAGCGATACTCGGCTCGGCTCGTAAACATGCGATACGGTTCGTCGACCCCCTTCGTCACGAGGTCGTCAATTAGTACACCCATGTAAGCATCGTTGCGACGGAGGACGAGCGGATCGCTGCCGCGCGCAGCGAGCGCGGCATTCGCGCCGGCCAGCAGACCTTGGGCGCCCGCTTCTTCGTAGCCGGTCGTGCCGTTGATTTGTCCGGCTAAATAGAGCCCGCGAACTTGCTTGGTCTCCAAACTCGGCCAGAGCTGCTCCGGCGGCGCGAAATCGTATTCCACGGCATAGCCGTAGCGCATGATCTGCGCGTTCTCCAGTCCGGGGATCAACTTGAACATCTGATCCTGCACGTCGCGCGGCAGGCTCGTCGACACGCCGTTGACGTAGACTTCGTGCGTCGCGCGCCCTTCCGGCTCCAAGAAAAGCTGGTGTCGATCTTTGTCGGCGAAGCGTACGACCTTGTCCTCGATCGACGGGCAGTAGCGAGGCCCGCTCGATTGAATTTGGCCGCTATACATCGGCGCACGCGAGAGATTGGCCCGAATCAATTCGTGGACGGCGTCGTTCGTATACGTGATGTGGCAAGGAATCTGCGGCGTTTCGATGCGGTCGTTGAGAAACGAAAACGGCCGGGGATCAGCGTCGCCCGGCTGCAGTTCGCATCGGTCGTAATCAATCGTGCGACCGTTGAGTCGCGGCGGCGTGCCGGTCTTGAAGCGTTGCAAGCGAATCCCGAGCCGACCGAGCGCGCCGCTGATGCCGGTAGTCGTCCCTTCGCCTGCTCGCCCGCCCGGAGTTTGCGCCTCGCCCGTGTGCATGAGCGCTCGCAAGAACGTGCCGGTCGTAATGACGATGCGCTCGGCCCGATATTCGGCGCCGCCGCGCACCAGCACGCCGACGACGCGCGGACCGGCGGCCAATTGCTCCACAACCAAGTCTTCGACCACTTCCTGACGGAGATCGAGATTCGCTTGCGACTCGACCATTCGCTTCACTTCGTTTTGATACGCCCGCTTATCGGCCTGCGCCCGGGGGCTGTGCATGGCCGGGCCTTTGCGAAGATTGAGCATCCGAAATTGGATGCCGGTTGCGTCGATGACGCGTCCCATGATGCCGCCGAGCGCGTCGATTTCACGGACGATCTGCCCCTTGGCGACGCCGCCGATTGCCGGGTTGCAACTCATTTGGCCGACCGTATCGAGGCTCGTCGTGAGTAGCGCCGTCTTCGCTCCCAACCGCGCAGCCGCCATCGCCGCCTCGGTCCCGGCATGTCCGGCTCCGATCACAACGACGTCGTATTGGTACGTGGAAGTCATGAGTAGCTGGCAGCTAGTTGCTGGAACGGAAAGGGGGAGAGGTCGGGGATAAGTAGTGAGTAAAGAGGCACTCAGCCGCGTCAGTCGTCGACGCGCTCTTCCACTAGCTACTAGCAACCAGCTACTAGCTACTCTTTCCTCTGGCGATCACGCGATGGAAATGCAGCAGCACTTCACGATTGACGACGCGGCGTACACCCTCGACGAGGCAACGTGGCTCGTTGTCTTCCTGCCCGAGGCGAATGATTTCCGTGAGCGGAGTGCCGGGCGGCACGGTAAATGTCGCTTGTTGAATGATTTGATTTCCCGCGTCGAGTTCCGGCACGATGAAGTGGCACGTTGCCCCGTAAGTCAGCATGCGCGAAGCATAAGCATCGTGATACGGCCGCAATCCTTTGAAGCTCGGCAACAGCCCGTGGTGCAGATTGATGATCCGGCCGCCGGCATATTTCCAGCAGCTCGCGGCCGGCAGAATGCGCATATACCGGGCCAGGATGATGTAATCGATGTCGTACTGATCGCACAGCGCGATCATGTCGTCGTCGTTCGCAACACCCGTGTTGTCGCCGATCGAATGCCACGGCACGCCGAACTGCTCGGCCAAGGCGCGGCAATTCGGTCGGTTGCCGAGCATCAGGGCGGCTTCGGCCTTCAGTTCGCCGTCGCGGATCGCCCGCAATAATGCGAGCGGCGCTTCGGGCCGATAGGTAGCGCAAATCGCCAGGCGCGGCCGCTTCGCGCGAAGCTCGGGCGACCAGACGCGTACCGAAAGCTCTTTGTCGACGCCGATCGCCGTCAGCTCTTTACGTAATTTGGCGAAGTCGTCGACCTCCAGTTCGGCCCGACAGAGCATGGCGAAGACGCGCTCTTCGTCATGGTCGTACATCTGGATTTCGGCGATATTCGCTCCCTGTGTCGTGAGGAAGTGAATGATCGGATCGGCGAGCCCCTTGTGATCGGGTCCGACAGCGGTGACGACAATCTGCATGAATCAGTTCAGGGTTCGTGGTTCAGGGTTCGACGAGCCGGCAAGGTCCATTTAGCCGCGTCGCTTGTCGACGCGCTCGGGCGCCTCACACACTGCGACGTTCTACTTTTTCGGCGGCGGCAGATGCGGCGGCTTCATTCCGTGCGGCAAATCAAAACGCCAAAGTTTGCGCGCCGCCGGCAATTCAACAATTGGCCGGGGTCGCTCGGACTTGCGGGCAGGCATCGCGGAATCCTCCATGAAGGTGCGAGACCACTACGATAACCGGCATCGGCCGTTCAGCGAACCACCGTTCGTGCGGCCCGCCGCATGTTGTCCGGTTGTCGGCGGTGTCGCACAGCCCGAATGCGCCTCTCCGCACGCGCGTGATGCCGCTCCGCACGGAACCGGGCAGACGTGTGCAACCCATGTTGACGAAGGCACTTACGTACGGATGACATCTAGGCAACACCGTTCGTTCGGACGTCCGACTGGTGTTGACTTCAAACCCCCTTTTGTCAAGATGGGAACTTCGAGCAAAGACGGCGGCAACAGGCCTGGAAGTTCCGCCCGAACACGGCCTTAAGTATCGGCCCGGCCGACAGATGAGCACGACGACGCGTCGCGCCCCGTAAGCAGCTCGACAGGAGCCCTCCGCGGATGACCGAGCAAACGCAGCAACTGGTTCTCACGAAACTCAACTCCGCGGAGGATGCCGCGGCCGACGTGCCGGCCGGCACCTTCATCGCCGATCGGCCGATGGAGAAATGGCACGCCCGGCTCGACGAAAACGGGCGATTGCCCCGTCCGGCGACCGTACGCAGCAAATCCATCATGTGGGACTACGCGATTTCGTTTGTCGTATACCACGCGGTCGCTTGCCTCGCGTTCTTTCCGTACTTCTTCAGTTGGACCGGCGTGACGCTCGCGGTCTTGGGAATGTACGTCTTCGGTACGCTCGGCATTAACCTTTGCTACCACCGACTCCTCACGCACCAAGGCTTTATCGTACCGAAGTGGCTGGAGCACACGTTTGCCATGCTCGGCGTGCTTTGCGTGCAAGACACGCCCGCCAAGTGGGTCGCCATTCATCGGCTGCACCATCAACACTCAGACGAACAGCCCGATCCGCATAGTCCGCTGGTGAATTTCTTCTGGGGTCACATGGGCTGGCTGTTGGTGGATAACGTCCAGATCCACAGCCTAAACCACTACGAAAAATACGCCCGCGATGTGCTGCGCGACCCGTTCTATTTCGGTCTGGAGCGCAAACTCCTCTGGGTTTGGTTGAATGTCGCCAGTTGGGTCGTGTTCTTCGTGCTCGGCTTCGCCGCCTACTACACGTTCGCCTTTCCCAACGCGAGCGAGGCCGCGCAATTCGGCTGGAGCGTGCTTATCTGGGGCGTCTTCGTCCGCACCGTGATCGTCTGGCACGTGACTTGGAGCGTGAATTCGCTCTCGCACGTTTGGGGTTATCGCAACTACGAAACCGATGAAAACAGCCGCAACAATTGGTTTGTGGGACTGGTCAGCAACGGCGAAGGGTGGCATAACAATCATCACGCCGATCAGCGCAGCGCAAAGCATGGCCATAAGTGGTGGGAGTTCGATCTCACGTGGCTGACGATCAAATTCCTTCAGTCCGTCGGACTGGCGAAAGACGTCGTCCTGCCGAGCCATCGCCTCGATGCGGTGAAGACCAATTCCTAAGCCGCGAAACTTGTCGTCGAGACGAGTCGCCCAGACGGGCCGCCGAGAATGAACGCCGAAGCACCCGCCGTCATTACAGGGCTCGGCGTCGTTTGTCCCTTAGGCATCGGGCGCGATGCCGTTTGGGAAGCGCTCCGCTCCGGCAAGTCGGCTTTACGCGCGATTACGGACTTCAACACGGCGGGCCTCACGGCCAGGGTCGCAGGCGAAGTGCAAGGCTTCGATCCGGTCGTCTACGTAAAGCCCCGTAAAGCGCTCAAAGTAATGGCCCGGGATGCGCAGCTCTCCGTCGCCGCGGCCGGCTTGGCTCGCGACGACTCGGCGATCGCCGACGGGGGCCTCGACCCCGAGCGCTTCGGCGTAATCTTCGGCGGCGAAGTGATCCGCAGCCCGCTCGAAGAAGTCGCCGGTCCCTTTCGCGCCAGTATGATCGACGGCGAATACGACTTTGCCCGGTGGGGCGAGACCGGCATGACCGCCTGTTACCCGTTGAGCATGCTCAAGATTCTGCCGAACATGCCGGCCTGCCATATCTCCATCGGTCACGACGCCCGGGGCCCGAACAACAGCATCTGCATGGCCGAAGCTTCCGGCATTTCGGCGATCGGCGAAGCGACGCGCGTCATTCAGCGAGGACAGGCCGACTACATGATGGCCGGCGCCGCGTCGTCGCGCGTGAACGCTTACGATTTGCTTCGTCGGCAAATGTCGGAAGAGATGTCCCCCAGCGCCGATCTCGAGCGCGCCGGACGCCCGTTTGATACAGATCGCGACGGTCAGACGCGCGGTGAAGGGGCGGCCGTACTCACGCTCGAGAGTCGCGCGCACGCCGAAGCTCGCGGAGCGCACATCTTCGCCGCAGTACTCGGCTGGGGCACCGGCATCGATCCGCGCATTGCCGGGCGCGGCTTCATCGGCGATTGCGTTCGCTTCGCCGTCGAGCGAGCGCTGGCCGATGCGAAACTCACGCCGCGCGACGTCGGCTTCGTCGTCGCGCATGGCCTGGCGACGCGACAAGGAGACCTCGCGGAAGCCGCCGCCTTGCGCAAGGCACTCCCCGGCGTGCCGGTGTTCGGCGCCAAAGGCTACATGGGCTGCCTGGGCGTGGCCTGCGGCGCCGTTGAAACGGCTCTGGCCGCCATGGCGCTCGATCAAGGCTACCTGCCGCCGACGGCCCATTGCGATAAGCCCGACCCCGAGTGCGGCCTCGACGTCGTCCACGGCGCTCCGCTTACGACATTTGCACCCGCGTGCGTCGTCGTGAGCTACACGGCCGCGGGGCAAGCCACGGCCGTGGTTCTCGCGAAGTAGTCAATTCACGCTACTTCCCTCTCGTGCTACTTCCCTCTCGTATTTAGCCCGCGGTCGGCGACGGCGGGCCTCCGATCCCGCAACTGGAAAAAACGCGTCGTCTCTGTTAGTCTTGCCCGCACGTTTTCGGCCCCCGTACGTTGTTCTTCAGGGCCGTCGTCTTCAGGAGAGAGCGCGCATGTCGTCGCGTCGCAAAGAGCCGTCCGTCACCGTGCGTGGTAGCGCGTCTATTGAAAAGCCGTCGCGCGGCAAGCGCGATACAAAGAAGACCGCCCCGGCGGTTGCTCCGGCGCCCGTAATGGATGAGTCGCGCAAGCCGCGACCGGTGCTGCTTCCCGGCCAAAGCCTCTGCGACCATTGCTCGGCGAAGTGTTGCAAGTATTTCGCCTGGCCGATCGAGCGTCCGAGCGAGCGGGGCGATTTCGATTACATCCGTTGGGCCATGCTTCATAGCCAAACGACATTCTTCGTCGAAGACGACGATTGGTACGTCCTCGTCCACACGACCTGCAAGCATCTGCGCAGCGACAACCTCTGCGGCATATACGAAACGCGGCCGGAAATCTGCCGCACCTACTCGACCGACGATTGCGAATTCGACGACCACTACGTCTACGAAAAGTATTTCGAAACGCCCGAGCAGGTGCATGAATACATGGAAGTGGTCACGCCCCCCAAAGGCCAAAAGAGCATCCGCAGCCCGAAGCCGCCGCTACTGCCGCTCTTGAACTAGCCGCGCTGCGCTGATTCGGAGCAGCAAAGGAGATAGGGGGATAGGAGGAGATATGGGAGATTGAATTGGAAGACAACTCAGCTTAAACCCATTTCGTCCTCTTCCTTGACTTACATCCTCCTCATCTCCTCCTATCCCCACATCCCCCTTGCTGAATTCCTTCTTGCCTCAACAAGGGACGACAGCCGTGCGTGAAAGTAGTTTGCTATGTCTGATGTGAAACGAATCGAACCGCGCACGCTCAAGGGCTTTCGCGACTATCTCCCCGAAGCGATGATTCCGCGCGAGCGGCTCATCGAAACGGCGCGCCGCGTCTATCGCAGCTACGGTTTTTCGCCGATCGATACGCCGGCCTTGGAATATCTCGAGATCCTCACCGGCAAGGGCTCCGACGAAACTGACAAGCAGCTCTATAAGTTCCAAGACCACGGCGATCGCTGGGTCGGCCTGCGGTTCGATCTCACCGTGCCGCTCGCGCGCTTCGCCGCGCAACACATCGGCACGCTCGGCACGCCCTGGAAGCGCTACCATATCGCCAGCGTCTGGCGCGGCGAAAACACGCAAGCGGGCCGGTTTCGCGAATTCATGCAGTGCGATTTCGACACTATCGGTACGCTTTCGCCGGCGGCCGATATCGAGACCGTGCTCGTGATCAACGACCTCTTTGCGGCGCTCGGCTTCGACAACTTCACGATTCGCCTGAACAACCGCTTGTTGCTCAACGGCCTTCTGGAGAAGCTCGGGCTCGCCGAACGCTCGGTGCCGGTGCTCCGCGCGCTCGACAAGCTCGGTAAGATCGGGCCGGAAAAGGTCGCCGAAGAAATGGCGGCCACGGCCGATGCTACCGCTGCGCAATCCGCCGATGTGCTGAAGCTCGCCGGCCTCGAGGGGTCGAACGACGCCGTACTCAGCGAAGTCTCCAAACTCGTCGCCGGTTCGCCGCGCGGTGAAGAGGGAGCCCAAAAGCTGCGCGACCTGCTCGCCGCCGCCGCGGCCGCGGGAGTGCCCGAACGCCGGCTGAAGCTCGATGTTTCGATTGCGCGAGGGCTCGACTACTACACCGGCGTCATCTACGAAACGTTCCTGAACGACCTACCGAAGATCGGCAGCGTCTGTTCCGGCGGTCGTTACGATAATCTCGCCGGCCTCTACACGAAGCAAGAACTGCCGGGCGTCGGCGCGTCGCTCGGCTTAGATCGCTTACTCGAAGCGATGACCCAGTTGAATCTCATCGAAAAGGTCTCCACGCCCGCGCCGGTGTTCGTCGTCTATTTCGTCGAAAGCCGGCTGCACGACTACCTGAAGCTCGCGGCTCGCCTTCGCGCGGCAGGAATCGGCTGCGAGATGTATCCCGAAGCGAAGAAAATCGGCAAGCAATTGCAGTACGCCGATAAACGCGGCTTCCGCGCGGCGCTCGTCGCCGGCGACGACGAGCTCGCCGCAGGCACGGTGCAGGTGAAAGACCTCAAGACCGGTGCGAGCACGCCGGTGACGCTCGTAGGCGATGCGCTGGAGCAGACGCTACGCACGCTCCTGGCGAGCGTCGAGCCGTAAGGCCGACGTGTGACGGTTTGATTGCAAATTGGTAATTGCAAATCGCAAAATGCAAATTGACCGGAGCCCGCGCATCGTCCAAATTTTCATTTTGCAATTTTCATTTTGCAATTTTCAATTTCTCCTCTATGTCCAAACGCTCGAACCATTACGAGGCGGCGTTTGAAGAATATCTTCGTGCGCGGCGCGCCCCGTACATCGCCGTCGATGAAAGCCGGCGCAGTTTGATGCCGCTCGATCTGCCGGAAGACGTCGTCGGGTCGCTCAAAAGTTTGGACTTCCTCGTCACGTCGTCGCAGGGTTTCACCTGGCTCGTCGACGTAAAAGGACGACAATTCCCTTCCGGGCGGCAGAATCGCCTCTGGAAGAATTGGGCCACGCGCGACGATTTGGCAGGGATGGCCCGGTGGGAAAATCTACTGGGCGGACGCTTCCAGAGTCTCTTCGTGTTTGCCTACAATGTATCGGGCGAGGTTTCGCCGCTCCCGGCGGAGCAGTTGTTTCCGTTTCGCGACGGCCGCTACGCCTTCCTCGGCGTGCGGTTGGCGCACTTCACGGAGCACGCCAAGCTGATCTCGCCGAAGTGGCAAACGCTCGCCATGCCCAGCGCTTCGCTGCGGCAGTGGGCTCAGCCGATGGACGACTTGCTGTAGGCCCCGGCTATTAACTTACGTCGCGCGACGTATCGGAGATTCGGTTCGATGACCATGCTTCGCCGCCTGCTAACCCTTGGTGCCGCCCGCACTCCCCTGCTCGTCGTCACGCTCGTGCTCGGGGTCGTATTGCTCGTGCCTGCCGAATCCTTCGCCCAACAAAAGGGGAAGAAGGAACAGGAAGCACCGCCCTCGAAGGGCTATACGATGCAATACTTTATCACCGGCATGGCGGTGTTTTTAATCGCCGCACCATTGTGCTGGCCGGCCCTGCGTCGCTGGGACCTACCGTTTCACGAAGATGAATAGTCGGTGACAAGTCACCGACCGCACCTAACGAGCCACGGACCACGGTCAGCCTAAATCCGCTGATCGCTCTTCGCGCCGTCGCGGGCCTTCATAAAGTTCGGGCCGCTCAGCGCGTGCTTCGCGCCGGCCGGCTGGAAGAACTCGGTCATCGCGTCGATCACCCGCTGCTGCTCGTCGTCGCGCAGTTCGGGAAAGATCGGCAAGGCCACGGTCTCGGCGGCCGCCCGCTCGGTATGCGGCAGCGAACCAATGCCGTAGCCCAAGTAGCTGAAGCATTCTTGCCGATGCAACGGCACGGGGTAGTACACCTCGGTGCCGATCTTCTGGTCGGCCAAGAAGGCGCGCAACGCATTGCGGCGCTCGCCGCCGACGTGAATCACGTACTGATTCCACACGTGCTTGCGATCGTCCCGCACGACCGGCAACCGCACGGCTTCGCCGAGGCCGCGCTCGGTGAACGCCTTCGTGTAACGGTCGGCGCGCGTTCGTCGAGCTTCGGTCCAGCGCTCGAGATGCGGCAGCTTCACGTTGAGCACGGCGGCTTGCAGCGAATCGAGCCGGCTGTTGATTCCCACGAGCTTATGATAGTAGCGCGGCTGCATGCCGTGGCCGCGGAGCAACCGGAGCTTGTCGGCCAGCGCGTCGTCGTTGGTCGTGAGCATACCCGCGTCGCCGTAAGCGCCGAGGTTCTTGGTCGGGTAGTAGCTGAAGCAGCCGATGTCGCCGATGCTGCCGGCCGATTTTCCTTGGTAGCCTGCGCCGATCGCTTGGCAAGCGTCTTCAATCACGGCCAAGCCGTGCAGCCGAGCCAGCCCGAGGAGCGGCTCCATGTCTGCGCATTGGCCATACAGATGCACGGGAATAATCGCCCGCGTGCGCGAGGTGACGCGCTGGACGACTTGAGCGACGTCGAGATTGCACGTATCCGGCTCAATGTCGACGAACACCGGCGTGGCGCCGAGCCGCGTGACGGCCGAGGCCGTCGCGAAGAACGTATAGCTGGGGCAGATCACTTCGTCGCCCGGGCCGATATCGTAGGCCATCAAGGCGAGCAACAGTGCATCGCTCCCCGAGGCGCACGCCACGGCATGCTTCGCGCCGCAAAGATCAGTCATCCGCTTTTCGAGGTCGACCACGTCGGGGCCGAGCACAAACTTGCCGGACGTGCACACTTGCTTGAGCGCGGCGAGCAGTTCCGTTTCGAGTTGCTCGTGCTGACGGGAAATATCGAACAAGGGCACCGGCAACGGCGCTGCGGATTCGGAGGACATGGGCAAGGACCTGACTGCGAGAACACTGCCCGAGAAGCGGCGGCGCGCGGGCTGCCGTAAGTCCCCGACTTCTCAAGCGGGGCGAACTCTAGAACTTCGCCGGCGGGGGGTCAAGACGAGGTCGCGCCACGGGATGCTGCTACTGCCGGCAAGTTGTGCGACATCTGTAGGGAACGCCCTCTGTGGCGTTCCGGCGAGCGTCGAGCCGTAAGGCCGACGTGTTCGGAAATCGTTCGTGTGGGCGGAACGCCACGGAGGGCGTTCCCTACAGAAGCTTTCTACACGGGCGACCAGCCCGATTGCGGCTCGTTGAAAATCTTCGGCGTGGCCCGCTTCTGGAGCGCGTCGATCTCTCCTTGCACGCGGGCCACATCTTTTGTCGAGCCGAGCGCTTCCAGGCGCATATCGAAACGGCGCGTTTCGCCGGGAGCGAGCAGCGCCACACGCCCTTGCGATTTCTCGAAGCTCTTCGTGTGCGGCAAGTTGATGCACGGTTCCAGGCCGGTCACGTAGCCGTCGGCCGCGGGGAGCGGATTCTTCCAAAGTGTGAAGAGCGGAAACTGGCGACGGTCGAAGCTCAAGCCGAGGCCGAGCTTGCCGTCGGCCGAACTCAGCATTGTTTTGGTCCAGCCGTCATCGCCGGGCACCAACTCGAAGAAGAGCACCCGCTCCGGCTGCTGTTTCGCTTCCGGGTAGGTTTGCCAAGTCGGAATGTCGACGGCGGCCGCGGCATCCTTGGGCACCAACGTTTGCACCGGCGCGGCGAATCGCGCCCCCGGCCCCGCCAGCGGCGCACCCTGATTGATATGGTAGAGCATTTCCAACTCGCCCGGCTGCGCGGAGAGGTTCGTGATCTCGTCGGTGATCGAGAACGACGACGACCCGAGCACGGTCCGTAGCGTCGACTTCAAGCGCAGCTTGTTCGAGAACATCCGTGCTTCGTCAACGATACCGGTCACCGCGATCTCGCGCGAAGCCGGATCGAACGACACTTCCACATAATGCGCCGGCAAATTCGCAACGCGGCCGTGTAGCGGGTGCACCAGCTTCCCGGCGGCGTCCCATTCCGGAGCGCCGCAGTATTCCAAGCCGCAGCGGACGAGGAACTCGTCGAACCCGGAAAGCCAGCCGATGCCTGAAGCTTCGTCTTGCGGCACGAAGCGCGGATGCACCGGCCCTCGCACCGGCGACTGCCAACCAAGCTTGACGTCTCCGCACTCCGCCCGATGGATCCCCATGCCGCGCGTCGGCACGATCGTCAGTCGCAGGGCCCCGTTGTCGATTTCGACGACATCGACGCCGTCGCGCAAGCCGCCGCGAAGGGTTCGTTTGCGAATGGAGAACGGCGGCAACGTCGGATCGACGTCCCCCGGTCCGAGCTTGCAGGAAGGAACATAGACGTCGTGGTCGACGTCGGTGAGAACCCAAGATTTGCGCGTCATGCTGAAAGTGACTTCCTACAGAACAATGTTCTTTGGTGTTGCTTAGCCCGGTCGGCCACGACCGGTTTTCAGATGCCGCGTGGCCGCGGCCGCTAAGCATTTCAATAAGACAGTTTCGACAAGACGAATCACTTCGCCGCTTGCTCGTTCACACCTAGCGTTTGCTTGATCATCGCTTCCAGTGCGGCGGCATTCTCTTCGCCGCTGCCGACTTTGATCATGCGGATCGAACCGTCGCGATCAATGAGCACCGCCTGCGGAATGCCGCTCACGAGATACTTCGCCGAGAGGTCGTCATCCGGCATTACGGCAATTCGGTGCTTGAGTTCGTGATGCTTGAGAAATTGGAGCGTCGCGGCATCTTCCGCCGACTCCGCAAGTTCTTCTTCGCGCTTCGGACGATTCGTGGCTGCGTCCCAGCCGTATTGATAATGGCGCGTCACGCCGACGATTACTAAGCCCTTATCGGCGTATTTATCGTTCCACTCGCGCAGATGCGGGAACGTCGCGATGCACGGGCCGCACCATACGGCCCAAAAGTCCAACAGGACGACCTTGCCCCGAAGCTCCTCCGGCTTGAGCGGTGTGCCGTTGAGCCAAGTGGCTTCCAGTATCGGAAAGTACGGCTTGCGATGAGTGCGGCCCGCTTCTTTTCGCCGACCAAGCGTTGACGAACATAGTCGAGCCCTCGCCCTGCGGCGGTTGCGACGCTCGTCAACGCCTCATCCTCGGGCTTGACGCTCTTCAATCGTTCTTCCCAAGTGTTCAAAACCTTCTCGGCGGCGTCGAGATCGCCGGCTTGCATTAGCGTTTGGGCCTGCTGCGCCGCCGCGTTGCCGGCGACCGTCACAAATTCCGGCGTATTCTTTGCCTTCTCCCAGCGCGAATCGACGTATGTGTAATAATCGGTCACGGCGGCAGCTCGCTCACGTCCGTATCCCGCGACCTGTAATCGCTGTCGCTTGAGACCGGCCATAGCGGCACAAGCGGCGCCGTCGGGCTCACCGCGCTTTTCAAGCGCCGCGGTTTGTTCGTCGAGCAGCTTATTCGCGTCTTCTCTGCGTCCCAACGCCGACAAGAGTTGAAGCTGCGCGGTCGTCAATTGGTCGATGGCTTCGCCGACATCAACTTTCTTCTCGGCCGCCTCACGCATTTGCTTTAAGCAGCGCTCGACCGCGGCCAAGGCCTCGGACTTGCGCGACCCGAACTGCGCCGAGTTGACGAGCGACGACGCAAGGTGGCCCAAAGTCGCCGCCGACCGGTCATCGATTTTGGCACCAAGACTGTCGAAACTCTTAATGAGGAAATCAGCTCCGGGATCAAACTTGCGGGCGCGCTGATAGGCAAAGGCGACGGTATGAATCATGCCGTCGAGCGGCCGCTCGTCGGGCAATGCCATTCGTGCCGCTTCTAGAGCAGCCGCCGCGTCTTCCGGTTTGCCCGACATGCTCAACGACGAAATCAGCACAAACCGAGGGCTTAAATCCTCCGGCTTTTGCGCGATGGCCGCTTCGGCGGCTCGTATGGCGTCGGCGTAACGCTGCAGCGATTGATAGGCGACCGCCATCGCGGCATGCTCCGTCGACTTCTCCTTCTCCGCGCGCTCGACCAACTTCGCCAGGGCGGCGTTACGCTCGGCCTGCGCCTTCACGACGGCGGCCCGATCGCCGGACGCCGCGGCGACCCCCTTTTGCAACTCCTCGTTAATCTTCGCCGTTTCGACGGCGAGATTCAGCGGTTCCTCGCCGCGTGCGGTCGGTAGTGCGACGACGGCGGCCAATAGCCCAAGCATGGCACAGCGAAGCATTTCAGTTCTCCCATAAACGGGGACCGGCGGGCGGCGAGCAGGATGCGATACCCGGTGAACATAATGCGCCGCGGGGCGGTCGACAATTGCGGGCCGCCGGCGCGGGGAGTTAGAATGTGCGGTTACTCGCCGGCCGTTGACTATTTCGCCCACCTACGGAAGTTGTCCGCCATGCCTTGCTTTCGCCCCGCCCTGCTCGCCGCGCTTGCTTTCGGTCTGATTCTTCCGCTGTTCGCCGCTATGCCGGCCGCCGCTCAAAAATCGCCCGAGGAAGAACTCAAATCGCTCACCGTGCCCGACGGCATGGAGCTCAAGCTCTTCGCCTCCGAGCCGCTGATCACCAACCCGGCGGCGATCGACATCGACACGCACGGCCGCGTTTGGGTCGCCGAAATCCAATGGTACCGCCGCGCCGCGAAGAACCCGCCGGCCGACAAGATCAAAGTGCTCGAAGACACCGACGGCGACGGCCGCGCCGACAAAGTTACGGTGTTCGCCGAGGATGTCTTTGCGCCGATGAGCATCTGCGTCGCCGGCGACAAAGTCTATGTCGCCACAAGCCCCGACCTTTGGGTCTACGAAGATAAGAACGGCGACCTCAAAGCCGACGGCCCCGCCAAGAAGATTCTCACCGGCTTCGGCGGCCAAAACCACGACCACGGCGCGCACTCGCTCGTGCTCGGGCCTGATCACAAATGGTGGATGGCGCACGGCGACGCCGGCTACGACGTCGCCGGTACGGACGGCTCCAAAATCTCATTTCCGGCAGGCGGTATGATCCGCGGCGAGCTCGACGGCACGAAGCTCGAAAACGTCGCGACGAACTTTCGCAACCCGTACGAAATCGCGGTGAGCAGCTTTGGCGAAGCCTTCTGTAGCGACAACGACAACGACGGCAACTTCAGCGTGCGCATCTGCTGGATTCTCGAAGGGGGCAACTATGGATGGTACAAGCGGCCGGGTCCGAAATTTCCGCCGGGCACGCCTTACGGCGACACCTGGCATTTCCGCGGGGCGATCCCCGGCTTCGTGCCGAGCACCATCGTCACCGGCTTCGGCAGCCCGTGCGGCATGTGCTACTACGAAGGAGACGCGATCCCGAGCTTGAAAAACATGCCGCTCCATTGCGACGCCGGTCCGCGCGAAGTGCGTGCCTATCCGCATGAGAAGGCCGGCGCGGGATTCACGGGAAAGCAGGAGACGCTCATCACTAGCGCCGACGACAACTACTTCCGCCCCGACGATATCTGCACCGCGCCGGACGGTAGCCTCTACATCGCCGACTGGTACGACGGCGGCGTCGGCGGCCACGCCTACAACAACCCCGACCAAGGACGCATCTTCCGCCTGACGCCGAAGGATAAGAAGCTCGAGCGGGTCGGCAAGGCGGGCCCGTATGCTTCGATCGCGGAAGCGATCGAAGGCTTGAAGAGCCCGAACTTGGCGACGCAGTTCTTGGCCCGCGAGAAGCTGCTGGCCGAAGGAGAAGCGGCCGTCACGGCCCTGATCGAACTCACGAAAGGCGCGACCGATCCGAACTTTGCGGCTAGGGCCTACTGGGTGCTCGATCGTATCGGCGGTGCAGCTCGTGACGAAGTCGTCGAACAACTCGCTTCAGGCGACCCGGCAACACAATCGCTAGCCGTGCGCATTTTGCGTCGCCACCAAGACGACTCGACCATCGCCGCCGCACTGACGAAGTTGGCCGGCGACACGAAGCTCGCGCCGGAGACCTGGCGCGAACTGTTGCTCTTCGAAGCCAAACGCACCGGGCCGGAAGCCGACGCCGCCGTAGTGTCGCTGGCCGCCGGTCTGCCGCAGCACGATCGCTACGCGCTGGAAGCGGTGAACATCGCGGCGCGCGACCGCAAGGCAACGATTGAAAAGGGCCTGCTCGCAGTCAAAGAGCGCCGCGCCGAAACGTTCGACCTACTACCGTATCTTGCAAGCGATCTCGACGAAGCCGTACAAGGATACATCGCCGGATTCTCGCTGGCGTCGCCGGATGCCCCCGCGCGCAAGGGAATGATCGATCGACTGGGTGTGACGCTGCATCCTAAGGCGTTTCGCGCGATGCTGGCATTCGCCTCGGACGTCGCTTCGCCTAGCGCCGCCGAACGTGCGCGGGCCATTGAATGGCTTACGTTCAACTGCGCGCCGGCCGGCCTCTGGTCGGGCTACGTCGGTGATGCCGATGCTTCGGTGAGCGCCTGGACGCAAGTAAAGGTCGACAATGCCAAGGACAACCGTGCGGGCCTCGCGGCTTTGGCAAAGGTGCTCGCCGGTGATCCGGCCTACCAAACGGCGGCGCTGAAGCTGGCGGCGGCCGCCGGCCTTTCCGAACTCGGCCCCGAGGTGCTCGCGCTGGCCACGGCAAACGACACGGCCGCCGCGGTGCGCGATCAAGCGCTGGCCGTGGCCGTGCAAACTCGACCGGCCGGAGCGGGCGAGGCCCTGGCGAAGCTTCTGAAGTCCGACGATGCCGGGCTCCGCAAAAAAGCCGCGGCGGCGCTGGTCGACATGGGGCAATTTGCCGCCGTGAAATCGCTCGTCACGAAAGGGGCCGATGCCAAGGCTGCCGCGAGCGTCGTCGATCACATGGTGCAAACCACCGGCGGAGCGCTGGCGCTGCTCAAGTGGATCGATGCGAAAGAGCTCGACGACGCGACGGCGAAACTCGCCGTGAGCAAAGCGGTGCGGCATCCCGACGCCAATGTGCGGATTCTCTTCGAGAAGTTCGTTCCGGAAAGCGAACGGCCGCAACGGCTCGGCGCGGCGATGAAGGCCGAAGACATTCTCAAGCTCACGGGCGATGAGAAGCGGGGCGAGCAAATCTTTCATCAAAGCTCGGCCGCCAATTGCAAAGGGTGCCACGCCATCCGCGGCTTCGGGAAAAAGCTGGGGCCCGACCTCACTGCGATCGGCAAGAAGTACGAGAAGGCGGCGCTGCTCGAAACGATCATGGATCCGTCGAAGGCCATTTCGCACGAGTACGTGACGAGCGTCGTCGAAACGGACGACGGCCTCGCCTTCACCGGCTTCGTCGAAAAGACCGACAAGGTGGTGATCATTCGCACGGCGGAAGACAAGACGATTCGGCTTCCCGCGAAATCGGTCGAATCGATCACGCCGAGCCCCAAGAGCATGATGCCGGAACTGGTGCTGAAAGAAGTCACGGCCCAAGACGCCGCCGACTTGCTGGCGTATTTGATGACGCTGAAGCCGTAGCTAGGCACTAGTAGTAGGTAGCTAGTGAGAGCGCGCCCCTATCACACTAGCCCCGACGCGCAAGCGAGGGGACTTTGGACGCGGCAAATTCCAATGACCAAGCACCAAATTCCAAACAATAAACAAACGGCAATGATCAAATACCTGGCGCTGCGACGCTGTTTATTGGCCTTAGGTCATTGTTTCCTTGTCTGGAATTTGGTGCTTGGTCATTGGTTCATTTCCGCACCTGTCGCGACAGGTGCGGACTTTATTCCTCGCAAGCAAACGAAGCCGCCGACGCCGGCGCTCTCTCCCGCCGACGCGATCAAGAAAATGACGGTACCCGCCGGCTTCACCGTCGAGCTCGTGGCGGCTGAGCCGGATGTAATGAACCCGGTGGCGATGACGTTCGACGAGCGTGGGCGGATCTGGATCACCGAAAGCTTCGAGTATCCGCGCCGCGAGCCCGGCCCGGGCCGCGATCGTGTGAAAATTCTCGAAGATGCCGACGGCGACGGCTCGGCCGAGAAGGTTTCAATCTTCGCCGAAGGCCTCAATATCCCCAGCGGTATCGCCGTCGGGGCGGGCGGCGTCTGGGTCGCCAATGCGCCGGACATTCTCTTCTACCCGGATGCAGACCGAGACGGCCGCGCCGACGGCCCGGCGCAGCAAGTGCTCACCGGCTTTGGTCGCGAAGACACGCACGAACTGCCGAACTCTTTGACTTGGGGACCCGACGGCTGGCTCTACGGGCTCAACGGCGTGTTCAACAATTGCCACGTGCGGTACGGCAAGGACAACACGTTCCTCGCGGCGGCGGAAAAGGAAAAGCATCCCGGCTGGAAGATCAATTGCGCGATGTTCCGCATCCACCCGCGCACGCGCGAGTTCCAAGTGTTCTGCGAAGGGACGAGCAACCCTTGGGGGATCGCGTTCAACGATAACGGCGACGCGTTCATTAGCGCCTGCGTGATCGATCACCTGTGGCATCTTGTAGAGACCGGCTATTACCATCGCCAGGGCGGACCGTATCCGCCGCACACGTGGAAGCTGGAATCGATCGTCGACTACAAACATCAGATGGCCGCCTACTGCGGCATCACTTGGTTCGATAGCGACGCCTACCCCCAGGAGTTTCGCAAGAAACTTTACATGGGCAATATCCACGGCGGCTGCATCAACGTCGACGGGCTCGAGCGCCATGGCGCCACGTACAAAGGGATCAAGCACGACGACTTCCTGACGGCCAACGACGTCTGGTTCATGCCGGTCGTGCAGAAGGTCGGCCCCGACGGCTGCCTTTACATTCTCGATTGGTACGACCGTTACCACTGCTACCAAGACGCCAATGCCGACCCGCAGGGAGTCGACCGCGCGAAGGGCCGGCTCTACCGCGTGCGCTATCAAGAAACCCCACGGGCGCCGAAGTTCGACCTGGCGAACGAGACCGACGATCAACTGATCGAACGGCTGGCGAGCCCGAACATTTTTTACCGCGAGCAAGCGCAGCGATTGTTGGCCGAGCGGAGCAATCCGGCTACGAAGGCGAGGTTAAAGTCCGCCGCAGCCGGATCAGGTAGAAAGTCGCCGCGGCACCAACGCCAACATGCTCTCTGGGCGTTGTTGAGCGGAACGACGCTTGACGAAGATGATTTCCGATCGCTACTGGCGCATGCGCAAGACTGGTCGGCGCGAGCTTGGCTTCTCCGTGCTGCCGGCGATCGGCACATGACGCCTGACATGTATAGCTATTTAGCGTCCTTCGCGCTACAGGAAATGGAACCTGCGGTGCTGTTGCAGAACGTGATCGCCGTTCCGAAGATCTACGGCGATCAGTTCGTCGCACCGCTTCATCATGTGTTGACGTTATACAAGGAGAGTTTCGACAAGACCGACGACAAACTGATTCCGAAGATCGTTTGGCAAAACCTCCTGCCCCGACTGGAACGAGTCGAAAAAGACTTGCCGAAGCTGATGTTCAGCGGCGACACCAGGTTCATCGGCATGGACGATATTCGCAAGCGGTTGGTCGACTGGCAACTGACGCGCGAGGAGGGAACGGCGGCGTTGGCCTCGTTCATCGCGGAACATCTCGACCGCAATCAGTTGGTCCCGGCAGTCGAGCTTGTGGCGGCCAAGTGGCGTAGCGGAGAACTTTCTTCGACGCAGCAAGCCATGCTCCGCTCCAAACTCGAGAGTAAGCTGCAAAAGTATTTCGACGCCGATCGCGGACTGACCTCGGCCCAACTTCTGGCGCTCTGGGGCTACGAGCCGGCTGCGAAAACAGTCAGCTCTGCTGCGCTTGCCATGGTCTTGCCCACGCCGACGCATCAGTTCTACAAAGCCCCCACACTTACGGCGCTCGAAACCTGGGTCATGCTCAACGATCCCGAACTGCCGGCGGCGATCGAACAGTTGCTTACACCGTCGAGATCGGCCCCCGTCGAACTGCGCCGCAAGATTTGCGATGCCCTAGCACGATCGACCGACGATGCCGTCGCGGCACGCGTACTGGCGGTTTATCCGAAACTTGAAGCTGAATTGCAGCCGGCCGCGATAGAACTGTTGTCGAGCCGCGTCGCGTGGAGCAATCAATTGCTCGACGCGATTGCCGCGGGCAATGTCTCCAAAGATGCCGTGAACGTCAACCAAGTGCGCAAGCTCTTAAAGAGCGGCGACCAAGGCTTGGCGAAGCGCGTCGGTGAGATCTGGGGCAAGCTCCGGACCGATCGCAATCCGCAGCGGGAGCAGGTCGTTGCCCAGATGCGCGAGCTTGTGAAGAACGGGCATGGCGACGCCGCGGCGGGGCAGGCAGTGTTTGGGCGGCTTTGCGGGCAGTGCCATAAGATTCACGGCGTCGGCCAAGAAGTCGGGCCGGATATCACGGTCAACGGCCGCTCGAACTTCGAGCAACTGCTCTCGAACATCTTTGACCCGAGCCTCGTGATCGGCGGGGCGTATCAGCCGCGCATTGTTTCGACCGGCGACGGGCGCGTGCTCACCGGCTTGCTCGTGGAAGACAGCCCGACGCGCGTGGTGCTCAAGCTGCAGGGAGGCAAGCTGGAAACGATCGCCCGCTCAAATATCGACGAAATCGAAACCAGCAAGCTTTCGTTGATGCCCGAGGGTGTGGAAACGCAATACAAGCCGCAGGAGATCGTCGATCTGTTTGCGTTTTTGAAGCTGGATAAACCACCGACCGACCCGACGGCGAAAACGCTGCCGGGCTTCGTGGAGTTGGACGTTAAGAAATAGTTCCCGCTTAGCCCGTTCGGCCACGACCGGAATGCACGCCGCGCGGTCGCGGCGGCTAAGCACTCTTCTACGTTAGGAGACTCGCCATGATTCGCATGCTCACGCTCGTCGCACTCGTCATGTTGTTCGCCTCGGCTCTCGATGCCGCCGAGCCGGCGAAGCCCGCCCCGCCCAAAGTCATCGGCCGCGGGACGCCGCCGCCGGAAACGCAAGAGAAGCTTCTGCTCTGGCCGGAAGGAGCACCCGGCGCGCTCGGTACGGCACCGGTCGATACGCCCTGGATTTGGCTCTATCCCGCACCTGCCGAAACGGCGACCGGTGCGGCCGTCGTTGTTTGCCCGGGAGGCGGCTACGGCGGACTCGCCATCGCGCACGAAGGGAACGAGGTCGCCAAGTGGTGGAACTCGCACGGCGTGAGCGCGTATGTGCTCAAGTACCGCGTCGCTCCGTACAAGCATCCGGTGCCGCTCGGCGACGTTCAGCGAGCCGTGCGGCTCGTGCGCTCGCACGCCGCGGAATGGAAGCTCGATCCGCAGCGCATCGGCGTGATGGGCTTCTCGGCCGGCGGACATTTGGCGTCGAGCTTGGCTACGCACTTCGACGCCGGCAAGACGGATTCGAAAGACCCGATCGACGGCTTCAGCTGCCGACCGGACTTCGCCGTGCTGTGCTATCCGGTGATCACGTTTACCCAAGAGAAGTACATGCACGCCGGCTCGCGCCGCAACCTGCTCGGCGACAAGCCGGACCCGGAACTCGTGAAGCTGATGTCCAGCGAATTGCAAGTAACCGACAAGACGCCGCCGACGTTTCTCTTTCACACGGCGGAAGACACGGGCGTGCCGCCGGAGAACAGCATCTTCTTCTTCGAAGCGCTACGCGCCGCGAAGGTGCCCGCCGAGATGCACATCTACCAGCGCGGCAAGCACGGCGTGGGCCTTGCCGCCGACGATCCCGTGCTCGGCACCTGGCCGGCCCGCTTGAAAGATTGGGTGTCGGCGGGGGGATGGTTGAATAAGTAGGAAAGCGCTTAACACACTGCTTAGCCCGGCCGGCCACGGCCGGAATACGCGCCGCGTGGCCGCGGCGGCTAACATGATTAGGGAAGTCGAAAGAAGTTCGGCCAGCCGTCGGTGTAGCGCAGCGCGCCGACGATTGCCGTCAGCATGCCCGCCGCGAGTAACCGGCTCGCGCGGCGGGCTTCGTTGCGGAGCGCTTTGTTGTAAAACGTCGCTTCGGCCGGCGCCGTGTAGTCGGCGAAGTTCGGCAGGTAGCGAGGCGTACGGCGACAGTAGGCGTCGAACTCCGCCGCACCGACTTCGCGTCGCAAGAACGCTTCTTCCTCCGGCACCGTCACCAGCGCGTAATGCAGCGCGGCGGCAAGCACGGCGACGAGCACCGTAACGCTGGTGAGCCAGAGCGCGAAGGCCGTGCCGATCAAGAACGAGCCGAAATAGAGCGGATTGCGACACAGCGAATACGGCCCGACGGTCGTGAGGGCCGATTCGCGGCGGCCGCCGACTTTGCGACCGCCGACATAGAGCGTCGACCAGAAGCGCAGCGCTCCGCCGATTGTGAACGCGGCCCAACCGAGCGACGACGCGACCGTGCGCCAAGTTTCCTCGAGCGGCCAAGCGGGCGCCGACGCAGCCGCCGCCGCGCCGCAACAGCCGACCAGCGCGCCGCCGACGAACCCGCGGAGGTGGAACCCCCGCGTCTCAATGTAAGTTTGCGTCCCGCTCGCCATGTCCGGCCTCGTCCGCTGGTGCTTCCTTGCTCCGTAAACGTCGGGCGGCATTGTAGTTAGCCGCGGAGAACGGCTCAAGACGAGCCGGCCGAAGCCGCGAGCCCGGCTATAGTGGGTTAAGCAATTCAAATCGCTGGAGAAATGCCATGAAAGCCGTCGTTACCGGAGCCACGGGCTTCGTCGGACGTGAACTTCTCAAACAGCTCGACCACCCGATCGTGCTGTCGCGCAACGCCGTGAAGGCGAAGCAATCGCTCGGTTCCGGCGTGCGCGTCTTCGAGTGGGATCCGCTCAGTGGACCTGCGCCGGCCGAGGCGTTCGCCGGAGCCGACGCGGTGTTTCATCTCGCCGGCGAACCGGTGGCCGAAGGGCGCTGGACTCCGGCGAAGAAGAAACTGCTCCTGGAGAGTCGCACGACGGGCACCGCGAACTTGGTGCGCGGTTTGGAAGCCGCCGGCAACGACCGACCGCCGGTCTTGGTGAGCGCCTCGGCCATCGGCTATTACGGCTCACGCGGCGATGAGACGCTCACTGAAAGCGCCCCGCCCGCCGACGACTTTCTGGCGCAAATCTGCATCGGTTGGGAACGGGAAGCGGCGGCGGCCGAGCGGTTCGGGATGCGCGTCGCCATGGCGCGGATCGGCATCGTGCTCGGACGCGGCGGCGCGCTGCAAAAAATGCTGCTACCGTTTAAGCTCGGGCTCGGCGGACGTCTCGGCGCCGGAAAACAATGGATGAGTTGGGTTCACGTCGACGACATCGTCGGCATGTTTCTCCATGCGGCAACCCATGCCGACGTGCGCGGACCGTACAACGCCGTCGGCCCGAAGCCGGTGACAAACGCCGACTTCACGAAGGCGCTCGGCAGCGCACTGCATCGGCCGACGCTATTCCCGGCACCGCCGTTTGCCCTGCGGCTCGCGCTCGGTGAGTTCGCGGAAGTGCTGCTCGGGTCGCAGCGCTGCCTACCGAAGGTGATGCAGAATGCCGGCTACCGATTCCGCTTCGACACAGTCGATAAGGCTCTGGCAGATGCCGTTATCGCGATGCCCGCGGCGACAGGCAGTTCCTCGAAGGAGGCGGCGCACGCATGACCCGCGAATATGAACTGCGCCGCGTGCAGGAGCTGCCGCTGCCGCCGGACGAAGTGTTCGACTTCTTCGCCGAGGCCCGGAACCTGGAGGCGATTACTCCGCCTTTCCTCAAGTTCCGCGTGCTCACCGAAGGGCCGATCGCGATGCAGTCCGGCGCCCTGATCGACTACCGCTTGCAACTCTTCGGGGTTCCCTTCGGCTGGCGAACGATCATCGAAAGCTACGACGCGCCGCGCATGTTCGTCGACCGGCAATTACGCGGACCCTACACGCTGTGGCATCACACGCATACGTTCGTACCGATCGCCGACGAATCCGGCAACGTGACGGGCACACGAATGACCGACGTCGTGCGGTATCGCTTGCCGCTCGGCGTGCTGGGAACCGTGGCGCACGCGCTCTTCGTCCGTCGCACGCTGGCGCACATTTTCGACTATCGCGCCCGCACGATCGACGACTTGCTTACGCGTCACCGCGGTCTGCCGGCCGACCTTTCGGCGTCGGCGCGGTAGGCGACGTTGCGCGCCACGTGGAGCCCGCGACCAGCGGGAAAGCCGTCGGCAAGCCGAGCCAGAAGTAGGTGCAGACTCGAAGTGTTTGCGGCGTCTGCGAGCAGGCGCCGCCGTCGATCGAGATGACTTCGATCACCGCACGGCGGTAAAGTCGGCCTTCATCTTCCAAGAGGTCGAGTTCCGCGAGCGTCGCCGCATCGATGCGATAAACTTCGCCGGAGATTGCGAGCGGTTCGGCCCCGAGCGCGGCGGTTTGCTCGGGGTCGAGCAGCGCCGGATACGGACCGCAATCGATCATTCGATAGAGCGGTTCCGTGAAGGCCGGCCCCAGATACTCGGCCGCGGCGAGGAAATAATGATTCCGCTCGCCGCGTTTCAAGGTGCCGTAGACGAAGACCAGATCGGGAGTCATGCCGGATAGTTTAACGACGAGTCGTCGAAGTCGGGAAGATTGCAAATTGCAAATCGAAAAATGCAAATTGCAAATTGAGGAGGAATGCTCTACTTCAATTTGCAATTTGCGATTTGCAATTACCAGTTTGCAATCACTTCTTCTGCGACAGCGACTTCGCTTTCCGCACGAGTTCCACAAACTCCTTGCGGTAGCCCCCTTCGTCATGGCCGAGGCCTTCTTGGGCCAGTTCCAGGACGGCGTCGAACGTGGCGCTGCCGTGATACTTCGAGTGACGGAGCAACATGCCGAAGCCGGCGACCGAGGAGGCGAACTTGAAGTCGGGGCTCGCCTTGGCGTAGCTACCGACGTCGTTCTTCAGCGGCTGTTCTAAAAGCTTGCTCACGTCTCCCTCCGGCTGCTTGTAGCGGAGCTTGAGCGTCAGCAGTTCGCCGGAGAGTTCTTTCGCTTGCGGAGCGGCGACGGCCGGCGTGGCGTAACGCAGTGCGTCGACCTCGGGAAGCTTCTTCGTTTCCTTCTTGCCGGCCTTGCTTGCGGGGATGAGTTCGTAGAGCGCGGTCACCGTATGGCCGGCGCCGATTTCTCCGGCGTCCTTCTTATCGTCGTTGAAATCCTGCGCGGCGAGCACCCGGTTTTCGTAGCCGAGCAGGCGATAGCCGGCCACGGTCGTCGGATTGAATTCGATTTGAATCTTCACGTCCTTGGCGATGGTCATCAGAGTGCCCGACATTTGCTCGACGAGCACCTTCTGAGCTTCCTTGATCGTGTCGATGTAGGCGTAGTTGCCGTTCCCCTTGTCGGAGAGCTTCTCGAGGGTTGAGTCCTTGTAGTTGCCCATCCCGTAGCCGAGCGCACTGAAGAACACCTTGCTCTTGGCCTTCTCTTCGATCAGGCGAACGAGACTTCCTTGGTCGGTGATGCCGACGTTGAAATCGCCGTCGGTGGCGAGAATCACGCGGTTGATTCCCTTGGGGATAAAGTTGTCGGTCGCCAGTTGATAGGCGAGCTCAATCCCTGCGCCGCCGTTGGTGGACCCGCCGGCTTCGAGACGGTCGATCGCTTCGAGAATCGTCTGTTTGCGGTCGCCGCCCGTCGGAGGAAGCACCAGTCCGGTGCTGCCGGCATAGACGACGATCGACACGCGATCGCTGTCGCCGAGTTCTCGCGTGAGTAACTTGAGCGACTCGCGGACCAGCGGGAGCTTATTCTCTTGTTGCATCGAGCCGGAGACGTCGACCAGAAAAACCAGATTGCTCGCCGGGCGTTCCTTGCGATGCACTTCACGCCCCTTCAAGCCGACGCGCACCAGCACGTGGTCGCCGTTCCACGGGCAACGGGCCGCTTCCGTGGTGACGCTAAACGGATCATTGTCGGTCGGTTGCGGGTAGTCGTAAGTGAAGTAATTGACAAACTCTTCGAGCCGCACGGCGCTCGGCGTCGGCAGTTGGCCGGAGGTGAGCATGCGGCGGACGTTCGAATAGCTGGCCGTGTCGACGTCGATGGAGAACGTCGAGAGGGGTGCGTCCGTGGTGCGGTAAAACGGATTCTCGGGCACCGAGTCGTACGCTTCGGTGTTCATCGCTCGATCGCTATGGCGAATCGAATCGACGCGGGCTTGGAAGTCGAGATAATGCTCGCTCTCCGCCAGACGCTGCTTCAACTCGGGCTCCGACTTTGCTTCGCGCCAGGTTTCCGGGCGGACGTTTGACGCAAGTTCGTCGGTGAGCTTTTGCAGATCGGCCAATTCCGCCGGCTTGGCAGCGCGGCCCAAATCGATCCAGAGCGTATCGGCCTTGCCGTCGCCGTCGTTGTCGACGTCCCAGCGGCGGTTCGTTTGATCGGCCGCGGCGACGTCGGATTGGTTGCGGACGATGAGCCGCGACGGCGCCGCTTCGGTCGCCAGGTGCTCGTTGACCGCTTTCAACTTGAGCTCAAGCTCCAACACCTTGGGGTGCTTCGGGCCGTACTTCGCCAGAGCTTCCTGGTGCGCCAGTTGGAGCGGAAAGATTTCCTTCGCTCGCTCGCCGTCTGTCGCGAGCCCTTCCAAGCCCGACGCTCGGAGCGATTCCACGTGATCCTGTACCGCTTTGATCCTCAGTTCGGTTTCCAAGACCTTGGGGTGCGTCGGACCGTACTTCGCGAGTTGTTCTTCACGGGACAGAAGCAGACGAGGCAGCTCGTCGGACGCCGGTTCGCCCGGCTCCGGCGGCGTGCTCGGAGACTGAGCCTGCAGACCGACACGACCGTCGCCCTGGATACCAAAGCTGCGTGGATCCGACGTCCCCTTGGCGTAGTTGAACGCGTTGGTTTGCGGAATCGGCGAATTCAGCGGCTGCGCCGTCGTGCCGAGGGCGCCCCCTCCCAATCCACCACCCCCGGCGCCGCCGCTGAGACCGTTGATTGCGAACGACGACGCGGTCCCGCGCGTGACCGACTGTTCGCCCGGCTGCGCCGGGACGGGAGAATGAATCATGGGCCCTGCCACGGGGGACGGGGCGGTTACGGCAACCGGCGCGGGAGCAACCTTGGAATCAAACTTCTGACGGATCGTACCGTCGCCGTTCGTGACGCCGGCGTAGGTGTTCGCTCCTTTGAATGCGGGGGAATTGCCGGCGTTCGCCGCTCCGGCGCCGGGATTAATCTCGCGATCCTTCAATTGATACTGACGAAGTGATTGCATGCCGGCCGTGCCGGACGCGGAAGGGCCTGTCATCCAGGGTGCGTGAGCGATCTCGCCGGTTTGCCGCGACGCGGATTTCCAAACTTCGAATTCGGTAAAGATCAAGGCCAAGCTCGCAGCGAACGCCGCGCTCAGGCCGGCGACGACGACATTCCATTTGCGACGCTCGCTAGAAGCCGGAGTCGGCGACGTCGGCAAAACTGCCGGCGCAGCGACCAATCGCGCTTGGACCAAGTCGCGCAGGTCGGTCGACGGTTCAACGAAAGCAGGCGCACTTTCGGCACCGGCAGGAATCGCAGCCTGCAGCATTCCGGCTAGGCGGCGTGTTTCTTCGACCGCGCCGCGCAGTTCGGCGTCGTCTCTCAGTTGCATTTCCAATTGCAAGCGATCCGCTTCCGGCAGTTCGCCGAGAGCGTAGTCGGTCACGCGTGTATCGGTATGTTCGTTCATGGTTATGGGTTCCCGGTTAAGGGTTCAAGGTTCAGGGTTCGACATTTAGCCGCGTCGCTTGTCGACGCGCTCGTTCAGCATTCCGCACTCTGCATTCAGCATTCCCGTTCTCACGCCGCCTGCTGCTCCAGCAGCTTGCGCACGCGCGGATGTTTCCGTATCGTCTGCCAAGCGCGATGCGAAGCGACGCGGACGTAGCTTTCGCTCTTGCAGAGCAGCTCTGCGATTTCGGCGTAGCGAAAGCCCGCCGACCAAAAGTTGACGACCAGGCGCTGAGCGTCGGGGAGCGTATCGATCACTTCGCGGAGAAGTTCGACCGAGTCGCCGACTTCGGCCGCCAGGGCCGGATCGCCGACATCGGTGCCGAGACTTTCGGGCGGCACGTGTTCCAGCGAAGTCGCACGGCCGCCGCGACGGCGCACGTCCATGGCGCGATTGTGGCACACGGTAAACAGCCAACTCGTCAGTTGACCGTTGCGCGAGGCCGGCGGGCGATCGCAGAGTTGCAAGAACACATGCTGCACGACGTCGCGCGCCGCGTGGGCGTCGCCGGTGAGCCGGAGCGCGTAACGCGTCAGCCGGCCTTCATGTTCGTCGAGCGCGGTGAGAACCCAGGAGCGATCGCCGCAGGCCGGAGCCGGCTCGTCGACCTTTCGCGGGTCAACACTGCGCCTGGGGTGGTTGCCGTCGTCCATCGCCGAGTCTCCTCCAAACCATGGGGGTGCGTCCGTGTATGTTGACGCAGGCCTGGGAGGTTTCGTTTCAGCGATTCTAGGGAGAATGCCGGCAGGATGCCCGATACGGAGTGCCGAGCGGCGAGAATTTCCGCCGGCGCAGCAGCGAACGCAGAAAGCGTTCGAAGAAACTTGGCTTAGCCGTCGCGGCCACGCGGCGCCGGGCCGGTCGTGGCCGACCGGGCTAAGCGAAAGAAGAGCTCTTAGCCCTTGCGATGGCGGATACGAGCACGCATGCGGCGCTTCTTGCGGCCTACTTTGCGACGCCCTTTTCCAGTCTTCTTAACACCCACGGTGGATAACTCCGACAAATGAGGGACAAATTACGATGCGGCGGCCCGCGACGAAACGAACAAGTCGCGAGCCAAATCCTGAACAGCCTGCCGAACGTAAAGCGGCCCGCCGTCGACGATTGCGCTAAAAATCGCGAGGCCCAAGTGTAGCAGACGCCCGCCGGCCGGGGCAAGCGGCGTTTTTCCCGGGCATTACGCAAGGAGTTTCGCTACCTGGGGCAACACTTCGTTCTGCCCCAGCCACCCCGATGACTCGTCTTCACGCCGGGCGCACGTCCTGACCGCGCGGCAGGTCTTCCAAGCTTTCCAGGCCGAAGAGCTCCAAGAACCGCCGCGTGGCGACGAACTTCGCTTCTTTGCGCGAAGTTCCCTCCGGCCGTTCGAGGCGGAGCAACTGCCGGCGGAGCAGCTGTTTCAGCACCGCGCCGCTCGGGTGGCCGCGGAGCGTGCTCACCTGGTCGGCCGTGAGTCCGCCGCGGTAGGCCACGACCGCCAAAACCTCGACGGCGGCTTGCGACAGCCGCACGGCCCGATTGCGGCCGAAGACTTTATCGCGCACGCCGCCGAACTCCGGCCGAAGCGTGAGCCGATAGCCGGCCGCTTCCGAGACGATCTCATAGGGCGCGTTCTGGGCCGTGTAACGCTCGTTGAGCGTGCGCACCGCGGCATCGATCTCTTCGACGCGCACGCCGCGCATCAAGCCGGCCAACCATTGCGCGGAGATGGCCGATTGTTGCGGATCGCCGACGAAGAGCATCGCTTCGACGATCGTCAGCGGCGAGATATCGCACGCCGCGTCTTGCTCTTCGGGCGACGCTTCGCGCGGGAGCGACTCGGCCAATGCGGCGACAGGATCGTCGCCGGCAGTCGACGGCGAAGCGTCGGCCGGAGCTTCCTCGTACGGGTCGGCCCCCTGCCCCAGCATCTCAGCGAAGGCGGCGCTGAGCGAATCGAGTGACAGGCCGGGATCAGGCTGATCGGCGGGCGCGGCCACGGCGTCGAGCCCGGAATCGGGCGGCGCTGCCGGCGGCAGCACTGAGTCCGACGGCACTCCGTCGGCAGGCTTCGACTTCGGTTTGCGTTTGGCCATTTTCGGTTCGGGGTTCAGGGTTCGGGGTTCAGGGTTGTTCGCTGAACGCCTACGGAAAGAGCTTACCCGAAAAGCACCAGTGCGCCGAAGTGCACTATTGCAACGGATGGGCAACCCTGAACCTAGAACTCTGAACCCCGAACCTTAAGCGAAGCGTTAGCTTCGCTTAGCCCACTCGCGCTTCATGAAGGCCAGCGCGTCGCGGGAGAGTTGTTCTTCGCTTTCGAACATCTGCCGCCAGATCTTCGTGGCCGCGGCCAATGCCGGCAGCGCGCCGCCGAACGCTTCGACGGTGAACCAGCCGTCGTAGCCCGTGGCCTTGAGGGCGTCGAACGTTTCGTCCCAGGCGATGTTGCCTTGGCCCGGCGTGCTCCGATCGTTCTCGGAAATGTGGACGTGGATCGTGTAGTCTTTGCAGGCCTTGATCGCTGCGGCCGCGCTCTTCTCTTCAATGTTGGCGTGGAAGGTGTCGTACATCATCCGGCAGCTCGGGTGATTCACTTCCTTGCAGAAGGCGGCCGTGTCGACCGCGCTGTTCAGCAAGTAGCACTCGAAGCGGTTGAGATACTCGACGGCCAGCCGGACGTTGACCTTGGCGGCGTGCTCGGCAACTTGCCGCATGCTCTCGACGGCCCACTTGCGCTCGTCGGCCGTGGGGCCGGAGCCGGTGAAGTAGCCGAGCGCCGAATGGTACGGCCCGGCGATGATCGTGGCGCCGGCCGCTTGGCAGCAATCGAGCACGAGCTTGTTGTTGGCCACGCCGGCGGCGCGGACCTTCGCGTCGGGCGAGGCGGGGTTATCGTCGACGCCGCGGCAAGTGACCGCCGTGCGCTCCAGGCCGAGTTCGTCGAGCCACTTGCCGACCTTGGCCATGTGCTTCGGATCGAGCTCGAAGATCGGCAGCTCGACGCCGTCGTACCCTTGCTTCTTGATCATCTCCAAGAGCGGACGATGCTCTTCGGTAACGCCGGCGGTCCAGAGGAGCAGATTGAAGCCGTATTTCATGTTTGGTTCGGGGTTCGGGGGTCAGGGTTCAGGGTTTGAGGCAGGAACGACATCGATTGTTCAGGGCGTCGCGGCAACGTTACGGTTTGGATTATTCCAACCCTGAACCATGAACCCTGAACCTATAAACCGAACTTATTCCTTCCATCCGTGCTGGTCACGCACGGCGATCATCGTCCGCAGGATGTCGTTCCACGTTTGTTGCTTCATCATCACTTCGTTGGGGAACATGCAGCCGTCCCAGCAGATGTGGCGATACTTCTTCAGCACGTTGCCGTAGCTGTCGCGCATCCAGTAGCCGGCGTGGCGGGCAATGTCGAGCTTGCCGTTCGGGTCGGTCGCCATGCAGTGCTTGCCGGTCTTGTCGTGCGAGCCGGAGCCCTTCACCGTCGCGTCGTTTTGGGCCACGTGGAAGTCGAGCGTCCAAGGACGCAGGGCCGCCGTGAGCGTGGCCAGCGCGTCGTCGAGCTTGCGCGGATCGCTCCAGTTCCAATTTTCCGGCAGAATGCGATCTTCCGGAGCGTTGTAGCCGAGCGTGTAGAGCAACGTGTGGGCCATGTCGGCCTGAAAGCCGACGAGGCCGGGCCGATCGGTCATTTCGAGCAATTGCACCATGCGACGCCAGGAGTGCATGCCGCCCCAACAGATTTCCCCTTCCGCGGCGAGGCGTTCGCCGAAGTCGGCGGCCACGTCGGCGGCCGCGCGAAACGTCGCCGCGGCCTTGCGTTGATTGCCTTCGGGATCGGCGAGCCAGTCGCCGGGGCCGCCGGCCGTGTCGATGCGCACCACGCCGTAGTTGCGGATGCCGAGGTCGCGCAGCTTCGCGGCGATGCGGCATCCCTTGCGTACCTGTTCGACGAATTGCATCTGGTCGGCCTCGCCTCCAAACGCCGAGCCGCCGCCGGTCGGTCCCCAAACGGGCGCCACGACCGAACCGATCTTCAAGCCGCGGCTCGCTACCTTATCGGCCAGGCGCTTCAGGTCGTCATCGGAGCTGTCGATATCCACATGCGGCGCGAAGAGGAACAAGTCGACGCCGTCGAACTTCACCCCGTCGACTTCGGCGGCCGCCGTCAGGTCGAGCATCTTATCGAGCTCGATAAACGGCTCGCCGTCGGGCGAACCCTTACCGACCACGCCCGGCCAGGCGGCGTTGTGAAGTTTCGGGTAGTTGTTTTCGTGGGCGGCCATGCGAAGTTCCTCAGTCGGGCGTAATGAATGGTTGCGAATTGCTAAGCGAAAGAATGGCTGCGGCGTGCGCGACTACTTCTTCTTATAGTCGCCCAGCTTCGGCAGGCTCGCGTGCACGTCGGGGCCGAAGTAGCGCAGGCCCACCAGCGGCTCGCTGCCGGTGTTTTCGATTTCCACGCCGCGGCTCGCCGCTTCGTGCGAGATGAACACTTCGTCTTCCGTGGTTTCGCCGAAGCGGATCATCGCCGGGGTTTGCAGGGCGAGCTTCCCCATGCGTCCCTTGCCTTGCACGGTGATCCAGCCGCTGGAGCCCGGCTCTTGCAGCTTGCACTTGGCGCCCGGCTCGACGGTGAGTTCCTTCGAGCTGAAGAGTTGTTGGCCGTCAACGGTGCCGTAGACGATCCAGCGATCGGTGTAGCCCGGCCCGCTGCGGGTTTCGTCGACGATCGGCTCGAGGTAGTTGTTGTCTTTGAAGTGCGTATCGACGTTCTTGTCCCAATCGAGTTGACCGATGATGAAGTCCAAGTCGTGGTGCTTCTCCTTCGGCATGTCTTTCACGAGCAGGGCCCACGGCACGTAGCGCCCTTCGACGATCGACTGGAACATGCCGAAGACGTCGCTGCCCCATTGCGGCTCGTAGGTGCAAAGCGAACCCGGCGCGTGGAGCACGCCCGGCGGAATGAGCCAGCCGGTGCCGCGCTTCAGGCGATACGCCTTGGAGAGGTCGAGGATGCCGTTATCCCCTTTGTTCCAATCTTCGAGGCACTTGCGCAGCTGCGCCTTCGTCGTACCCGGCTCCAGGCCCATGAAGGTGTAGCAGAAGTTGTTGTCGACGTTGTTGAGTTGCGGCGGGAAGTAGTAGCTCTCCGGCTTTCCTTCCTGGCCCACCAACTTCGCATCTTCAAACTTCTGATGCATGTGATGGGGAATCGGCCCCATGTTGTCGAAGAACTTCGAGTAGACCGGCCACCGCTTGTACTTGGCGTGCATCGCCTTGCCGATGAGCCGATCGCCGGCCTCGCTCACGGCGTCGCGCAGTTGGAAGCGTTTCCCTTCGTGCAGCACGTAGCTCAGCCCTTCATCGACGGTGCGATTGTCGTTGGCCGCTTCCGTGGTGCTGGCGAACCACCGCTCGTCGATGCCGCCCCGATCGGCGCCGAAGGCGTAGTAATCTTCCGGGTGCAGCTTGATTCGATGGCCGGGATGCAAAAAGCTGCGCGGCACCCAAGTGGGCGTAAGCCGCAGCAGGCCTTCCCCGGCGTCGAGCGCCGAATTGAGAATCTTGGCGACGTTATCCTTAGCGACGACGGGGGGCGGAGCGATGCTCATAGCGATGAACCTAAGCGGATGTATCTAGGCAACTGTAGGGAACGCCCTCTGTGACGTTCCGGAAAACGGAATCGACGCGGACGGAACGCCACACAGCGCGTTCCCTACAGAGAGTCGAACCGTTGGTTTTACCGGCGGAAAAGCCCCCGGGCAAGCGGCCTGACCAATTGTGCGGAGCCGCCCTCATCGAAAGCCCGGGGACAGCCGTCCCCGGGAGAAACGGCATGCGGCCGGCAATCAGAAATCGGCATCCAATGCAGCGCACATTGGGTCATTCGAGTTTGGTCATTGTTTGGAATTTGGTGCTTGGTCCTTGGAATTTCACCCACCAAGACACGTCGGCCTGACGGCTCGACGCTCGCCTCGCAGACGCAGACGGAACGCCACGGAGGGCGTTCCCTACAGACGCCAAGCGACCTACGCATTCCGCCGCAGCAGCAGTACCGTCAGGTCGTCCGCCGGGGCGTCCGTCTTGTAGTGCCCCTGCACTTCCGCGCCGATCTTCTTCGCGAGTTCTTGCATCGGCAGCGCGGCGTTTTTGCGGACGAGGTCTTTCAATCTAGTGAGTCCGAATTGTTTGCCGCCGGTATCCATCGCCTCGACGATGCCGTCGGTGCAGAGCACAACAATATCACCCACGTCGAGTTTGATCGTCGGACCCGTGGTGTAATCGGGCGGGTCTTGCACCCCCAGCGGCATGCCCGTGGCGTCGAGGACGCGGAAGCGGTTGCGCTTCGCCGCAAGGTGCAAGGCCGGGGCATGGCCGGCATTCGCAAAGTGCAGCATGTGGTTGTGCACGTCGACGCTGCCGAAAAACATCGTAATGAACCCGCTGTGCAGGTCGCCGTGCAATGTTTTGCCGAGCATGCTCAATACGGTCTCGGGCGACGACTGCACGAGCAGCAAAGCCCGCATCGCCGCGCGGACGCTCGCCATAAGCAAGCTCGGGCCCAGCCCGTGCCCGCTCACATCGGCCACGACCATGCCGATCCGCCCGTCGCGCAGGACGATCAGGTCGCAATAGTCGCCGCCGATTTCTTGATTGGGCAACCACCACGAGGCCGCCTCGTAGCCGGCGATCTCGGGCAGTTGCGTCGGCATGAACCCGCGCTGAATGTCGCGCGCCGCCATGAGTGCGGCCTCGACGACTTGCCGACGGCGCTGCGTTTCGACCAGCTCGGCCCGGTGCAACGCCGCGGCCGTGTGCTCGCAGAAGGCCGTGGCAAGTTGCAAATCGAAGTCGTCGAACTCCCCTTCGCGCTTGTTCAATAAGAGCAGCACGCCGAGCAGCGCGTCATCGGCCCCGCCGACGATCGGCGCCGCCAACAAATTGCGCGTCTTGAAGCCGGTCGCCTTATCGATGCGCGACGACCACCGCGGGTCGCTCGGCGGGTCGTTCACAATTTCGGCCACGCGCGTCTGCCCGACGGTGCCGATCATGCCGCGCCCGAGCACCGTGCGAAACGGTTCGATATCGAAGCCGAGCATCGCCTGCGTGTAAAGCTCCTTCGTCGTTTCGTCAAACGCATACAAGCTGGCCCGTTCGCTATCGAGCGCCCGACAGGCTTCCCGCAGCGCCACTTCCATGATCTTGTCGGCATCGATCTCATCGGCCAACAGGCGCGTGATTTCCAAGAGCCGCAAGAGCGACTGAAAGCGGCGGTGTAAGAGAGCTTCGTCGAGGAGCATGAGGCGAGCTGACAATGCTGAATGCTGAGTGCGGAATGCCGAACAACGGACGGGGCGGCGACAGGTCTGCCGTTCAGCACTCAGCATTCCGCATTCGGCATTTGCCCGCAAGCTCAGATAGTCTTGCGCCGGTCAGCAGTTCGGCAACCTCTTGACAATCCATGCATGCGACACGAATCGCCGGAGCATCGAGCGGAGTTCGCGCTCCACGCGATGGCGAACTTCGGGCTCCAACGCATCTAACGCCGCCTCGCTTGGCCGAGCCGGTGCGGTCGCCGTCGGTTGCGCGCGATCGATCACCAGAATATCGCCCCAAGTGAACTCAACCGGCCAAGAGTGCTGATTCGCCGCGGCGTTCAAACGCTCGGCCACGCGCAAGGCCCACACCGCGCCGTAGGCATCGCGAAAGTCGCCCCAGAGACGTTGCAGGCCGCGGCTACCGTTTCGCGCCCGCCAAGCAAGCGCGGCGACGCCGACGATCGCGAGTGGAAAACAGATGAGCCCCCAGAATGCGCCGACATCGTCGGACGCTGTTCGGAACGGCAAGTAGTTGCCTGCCAGCAGCGCGGCCCCGATTCCGTATACGATCGCCGAGCCGCGATAGCGTGTCGCAAAATAGTTGGCGACCGCGAGCACGATGTGCGCCGCGATGAGCCAGCGAAACAGCGGATGCACGTGCGGCACGGCGTCGCCGTAAGCCCAACCTTGCAGCACGGGCAAGAGCAGCACGCCGACCATCGTTACCACGATGAATTGCCACGCAACGTTTTGCGGCTGCTTCGCGCCGAGCACCGCCAAAACCGGCGCAATGGCGAGCACCGCGGCGACGTAGTTCGCATAGGAATCGGCACTCGCCGAACCATAGCCCGCGTAGTTCAGAAATCCCCAGGCGATCCAGGTCCAAATCAAGGGAGCGCGCAACGTCGAATCGCGCCAGCTCCACGTTCCCCAAACGAGCGCGCCGGTGCCCAACAGTCCGAGAACGGCAAGTGCTGGTAAAATCGAGAATTCGAAATACATCGCCGGCATCGCCCCATTCTAATCGCCGCAAGTCGCTTGCTAAGGCGACAAACGAATCCTCGCGTTTCCCCCTATTTAGCCCCCGGTCGGCGACCGGGGGCCGCCCGCCGTCGCCGACAGCGGGCTAAATAACGGCGAGCTAAATAATGCAGCCGGACGATGCGATCCTCCGAGACTTCGCCCGATTTGCCGTCGACTCCGGCCCGTTACCAAGCGTCATGCCGCGCGACCCTCACCTGCCCTACGGGCATCCTCTCCCAGTGGGAGAGGAGTTTTCGTCACACGTTTCCACGCCCGAATTCCGGCTACAATGTTCGCAGCTTCCCTCCTGAGGAGACGCGGCATGGTGCGATTGATCATCACGTCTTGGTGTTTCGTCGTCGGTATCGGTTTACTTCCCAACGGCAGCGCCGCCGCTGACGACCTCCCCGCGATCGTCGCGCACGTCGCGGGCCATCGCGAGCCCGATGCCGTCGCTTCTATTCCTTGGGATACGTACGCCGCCGCCGCGACCGACCCCGCCGAGCTACGCACGCTGCCGATCGGCGTGTTCGACTCCGGCATCGGCGGGCTCACCGTGCTCGAAGCGATCCTCAAACTCGATCAACACCATAACGGCACGGGAGCACCCGGCGCCGACGGCAAGCCCGACTTCCAAAATGAACGCTTCATCTACCTGGGCGATCAGGCCAACATGCCGTACGGCAACTACGGCTCCGCCGGTCGCGTCGACTTCATGCGCGAGCTGATCTTGCGCGATGCTCTCTTCCTTCTCGGCGACCGCTACTACGGAGCGCTGCCGACCGATCCGCCGAAACGCGACAAGCCGCCGGTGAAGGCGATCGTCATCGCCTGCAACACCGCCACGGCCTACGGGCTCGACGACATTCGCGCGGCGCTCGAGAAGTGGAAGATTCCGCTCTTGGTGGTCGGCGTCGTCGAAGCCGGCGGCCACGGCGTGATCGACGCCATGCGCAATGACACTACCGCCGGCGCGGCGGCCGTGCTCGCCACGGTCGGCACCTGCTCCAGCAACGCCTATCCCAAGACCATCGCGCGGCTCGCCGGGCAGCAAGGTTTGCAAGTGCCGGTCGTTTGCCAACAAGGCAGCGTCGGCCTCGCCGGGGCGATTGAAAGCAACCCGGCGTTCGTCACCACGCCGTCGGAGCAATCTGCGCCGTATCAAGGCCCGTCGGGCGCGAACAAACAAGCGACTCTGCAACGCGCCCTGCTCAACGTCTACGGCTTCGACAAGCAAGCGATCGTCGGCGATCTGAACGACCTGGCGAACGTCCGGCTCAACTCGGTCGACAATTACATTCGCTACGACGTCGCCACACTCGTCGATGCCTATCAACGGAGCGGCGCGACGAAGCCGATCGCGACGGTCGTGCTCGGCTGCACGCATTACCCGCTCGCCGTCGCCCCGATCGATGCGGCCTTTCAGCGCCTGCGCACCTATCGCGATGCCTCGGGCCGACAACCGTACGCCTCGCTCATTGCGGAGAAAATCACGTACGTCGACCCCGGCGAATACACGGCCCGCGAGTTGTACCGCGGCCTGTTCCTGCGGAAGCAATTGCTGCGGGCCGGTGAAGGATGCTTTGCCAAGCACGACACGTTCTACGTGACCGTGCCGAACTCGATGCTCGCCGACGATCGCAACGAACCCTTCACCGGCGGATTCACGGCAGCCTACAAATATAGTCGGCTCCCCGGCGACTTCCGTCGCGACGACGTGCGCACGGTGCCGATCGCGTTCAACGCCGACGCACTCGCCGCCGCTTGGGCTTGGCGAAGTAAGTTGCCGCTAGTTGCCCAACGCTTGCCGGACGGACCCAATAGACAACTGCAAGGCGAAACTTTCCCGCTTCCACGCAAGGCCGAGTAAAAACCTCTTCTACCTGTGAGGCATACGGCGCCGAGCAACAGGGCGATCGCCGAGAACAACATTCACCGCTCGGGGACCTTCACGAATTGCCGGTAGAGCAGCAGGTCGTAGATGATTTTGATGCCGCCGGCGAGGAAGAACGGTAGGCCCAAGAGCGCCGGATTGGCCAGCATCGGGCCGACCAAGAGCGGCGATAGGCTCGCTCCCAGCGATCGGGCCACGGTGGTGACGCCGGACGCCGCGGAGCGTTCGTCGGGCTCCACGACCGCCATCGTGTAAGCTTGCCGCGTGGGAATATCCATTTGCGAAATGCAGGAGCGTGCGAAGAGCATCGCGGCGGCCGACCAGAGGTTCGGCATCAGCGGCACGAGGATCAGCAGCACGTTCGACGGCAGATGCGTGAACACCATCGTGTTGACGAGGCCGAATTTGCGCGCGAGCTTGGCCGCGGCGAGACCGGAAAGCCCGCCCAGGAGATTCGTCCAAAAGAAGACCGTGCCGATCATAAGCGGATCGGCGTCGAACCGGCGCACGAGCCACAACGCCGCGAGGCTATCGATGATGAACCCGCCGGCGAAGGCGTCGAGCGCGAACAGGGCCGAGAGTTTGGCGACCACGCCGCGCGACTTGTGGAGACCGAAGCCGAACCGCGCGGCCGGCGGCGCCGGGCTGTCCGACGCGCGCGGCGGATGTTCGACGGCCGGCGTCAGCCACAGAAAGAGCGCCGCCAACAAGATGCCGGCCACGGCATAGCCCCAGATGACGGGCCGGAAAACGTCGGGCCCGACCACGCCGGAGTTTTCCATATATTGCGTCGCCGCGCCGCCGCAGAAGGCGCCGACCGCCGTCGTGAACGAACCGGCGAGGTTGTACCAAGCGAAGACGTCGGTCCGCAGGTCGCCGGGAACAATCTGCGCGAGCGCCGCTTGCTCGATCGAGAGAAACGGCCCCACTTCTTTGCCGCTGGGGCTAATGACGCCCACAATGCCTGCGACGAGCAACCACTCAAAGCGCCGCGTGACCGCGAAGAGCGCGCCGGCGAAGAGCATCAGCAGCGCGCCGAGCAACAACATGCGGCGCCGGCCCCAATGGTCGGCCGTGGTCGTGATCCAGAGCGAGATCACGGTGTCGCCGAGCAGCGTCAGCGAAAGGAGCAGGCCGACGTCGGCATCGCTCAGGCCGATCGACTTTAAATAGAGCGCCAAAACGACCGAGAGAAAGCCGTAGGCGAAGAGGCGCAACGAGCGAGCCGCAAACAGCAGACGGCCGTCGGGAGTGAGCGATTGCCAAAGCGTGAACAAACGGAAACCTTCGGCGGCGGAGTCGCGGTGTCGATCGTATCAAGTACGCCGGACGCATCCGGCTACGCTGCATGATAACAACCGCGCGGGCCTCACAGGGCAGACGGGCCCGAGCCGACCGACTTCTGCCCGGCATCCCCAAGCCGATGCACGCAGCGGGAGAGCGCTGCGTCGCATTCCGCTCGGCCGGAAGCCGGGCCCTGCTGAGTTAGGCCGCCTCCGCCAGGTTGCAATCCAACAGACGGAGTTGATAAAGCGAAGCCAAGTGGGCTCGCAGGTTCCGTTCGGCCGAACTCCAGTTGCGGCGAATCGCGGCGGCACGGCGAGCGATTTCCGAAGGGGTGGGGTCTTGCGTCGTGCGGCGGGCAACAGGGCGTTCAACGTGGGCGATCATGGTGGCAGTTCCTTGTTCGATTTCTTATCGCGAAAGGAGACAGGCCGAACTGGCGAGTTTCCGTTTCAGGTTGATGCCCATTAGAAGCAACCGGCGTGCCAAATCGTTACAACCGGCATAACCAGAGTGTCCACTCGCACAAAAATGGGCTGTTTTGCGGGAAATTAAGTTTTGCGTGACGGAAGCGATCAAGGGACTGGTGGCGTGTTGGCCGTTGACCAGCTGGTCGTTCACCGGCCCGTTTTGAGATGGGTGCAGTCTTTTTGACTGCGCTAGGGATGCCGGGCGGCGATTCGGAATCGTTAGCCGCGATGCGGAGCCGCTCCGTCAGACGTGGCGAATTAATGCGCTCGGCGTCCGGTTCCGACGGTGTCGAGGCGTCGTCGGGCGTCTCCTGTCTGCGGTCTCCAGTCTGCAGTCTTCCCCAAAAACAGCGACGCCTGCGACTGCCCCGGGTGGGATCGTCGCAGGCGTCGTCCTGATGCAGTCGGCCGAAGTTGAAGTTCGCTGCCGACCGCTATCGTGATCGCGATGTGAATCTGAAATTCACAGCGCGTTATTTCGCCGCTTGGGCCGGCCGGTTGCTGTAGAAGTCGCGAACTTCACGGTCCCAGTTCGGGTCGGCCATGTTCGGCCAATGGGCCTTGTCGAAGCTCGGCGCCTTTTCCAGGGCCGCCTTGTCGACGTTCATCACCACGTGATAGTCCTTGTCTTCCGCATTGTGGGCCACGCGCGCTTGGCCGAACGGCACGGCGAACAACTTATTGCCGACACCCAGGAAGCCGCCGAACGACACGGCGAAGTAGCCGACCTGAGCGTTGTCGACGTCGATCACGGCGTCATTGATCTCGCCGAGGTTTTCACCGGCGTCGTTGCGAACGTCCATCCCGACGATACGGCTCAAGCGATAGCCCGGCTCGCCGGCAGCGGCGGTAATGCCGTGTGCATCGCCGTAGAACTTATCGACGCCGGCCGACCAAGCCGCATCGCCGACGTTCGGCCAGTTGTCCGCATCAAATCCGGGAGCCTTCTCCAGCGATTGCTTGTCGGCATTCATCACGACGCGGTGCGTGTTGTTCACCGTGTCGTTCTGATGCTTGAGGGCGCTCCACGGTACGGCGAAGAGCTTATCGCCCACGCCGAGGAAGCCGCCGAACGAAACGGCGGCATAGCGGACTTTGCCGCTCTTTTGGTCGTAGACGACATCGACGATCTTGCCGAGTTTTTCGCCGCTGGTGTTTTCAACGGTCATGCTCGTCAGATCGCTATAGCGATGGATCATGCCGGGCGTTTGCGCCGGCGAAGCACTGGGTGCCGCGGCGGGTGCGTCGGCGGCAAACGTGGGAGCGGCCAGCGCACAGGCGGCGGCGAAGCTCATCAAGAATCGTGTCAGGCTCATAAACAGGTCTCCTCAAACAAACGAGTAAGGCAACGGAATCGTCGATAGACGTGATTCCGATCGGCAGCGCCGATCGTAGAAATGGCACGGAGGGGACGCCGTCGTCGACTTTCGCAAGACGACGCGACGATACCCGCTCCGCGTATCGCCGAAGGGAAGCAACTCATATGCCGCCGCGCCCATGGAGGCGTAATCAGCCTAGGACAAGCGCGTGCGCGGCGAGCGAACGTGCGGAAAACCAGCGGCTTGGCGCGATGTTGGACAATGGGCAACCAAGCCGCCTTTTCCTGCGCCGGCAGTGCCGCTGCGCCAAACGCTCTCAGGGCGAACAATCGTCGCGCAGCACGGTTGTTCAACATTCGTGCGCGATCCCAAACCGCACGCGTCGACAACTCGGCATGCCATGTGCAAGCCAACGTTGATCACGGAACACGCTACGCGCGGAGCAAGCTCCGCGGGTAAATGAACAATGAACAACGCAACGCGCAGCAAACTCTAAATCGCCGCATCGCCCTGCGTTCACTCACCCCTGTCCCCTCACCCTTTGCCCCTCCACTTCTATGAATGTTCTCGTGGTCGACATCGGCGGCACCAACGTGAAGCTTTGGAAAACCGAAGCCCAAGAGAAAACCAAGTTTCCCTCGGGCAAAGATCTTACGCCGAAGTTGCTCGTGGAAGGGATGCAGGAAGCGGCGGGCGATTGGAACTACGACCGCGTCTCGATCGGCTTTCCCGGCGAGATCCTCCACAACGCCCCCAAGAGCGAGCCGTTCAATCTCGGCCCGGGCTGGGTCGGCTTCGATTTCGGCATGGCCTTCGGCAAGCCGGTGCGCGTGGCCAACGACGCCTGCATGCAAGCCCTCGGCAGTTATGAAGGGGGCAAGATGCTCTACATCGGCCTCGGCACCGGCATGGGCACCGCCTTTATTCACGATCGCGCGATCATCCCGCTCGCGCTCGGGCACATCAAGTTCCACCGCGGTGAAACCTTCAATCATTATCTCTGCCGCAAGGGGCTCGAGCTGCACGGGGAGAAACGTTGGCGCCGCGCCGTGTTCGACGCCGCTGCCGTCTGGCGCGAGGCGTTCATGGCCGACTACGTCGTGCTCGGCGGCGGCAACGCCAAGAGGCTCACCGAGCTCCCCGAGGGTTGCCGCCTCGGCAGCAATTTCAACGCTTACATCGGCGGCGTGCGGATGTGGGACGACGCCCAAGTACACACGCCCGCCGCCCCGCCGGAAAACCCCGAACTCAGCGTCTTCCCGGCCGAAGAATTGCCGCGCGCCGTGGAAGCGTAGAGACGAATGCCGAGTGCTGAATGACTGAATGCTGAACAGTAGGCGGCCTAGCGAAGCATTTCATTTGTTCGGCATTCCGTATTCAGACATTCAGCATTCACCACTAGAGCAACCCCATGCGTTACCGCGCTCTCGCCACCGATTACGACGGCACCATCGCCACGCACGGCGTCGTCGATCCCGCGACCGTTGCCGCGCTCGAACGCTGGCGCAGCGCAGGCCGAACCCTCATCATGGTCACCGGCCGTGAGATGGCCGATCTGAAGCTCACTTGTCCCCGGCTCGACTTGTTCGAACTTATCGTCGCCGAAAACGGCGCCGAGCTTTTTCGTCCGTCCGACGGCCAGAGCACGCTGCTCGGCGAAGCCCCGCCGCCGGAGTTCGTCGACGAGCTTCGCCGCCGCGGCGTCGATCGCATCAGCGTCGGCGGCTGCATCGTCGCCACGTGGGAGCCGCACGAAGGCACGGTGCTCGCCGTTATCCGCGATCTCGGCCTGGAGTTGCACGTCATCTTCAACAAGGGGGCCGTCATGATCTTGCCGGCCGCGGTCAACAAAGCGACCGGCCTCGCCGCGGCCCTCGAACGCTTGGGCCTCTCCCCGCACGAAGTCGTCGGCGTGGGCGACGCCGAAAACGACCACGCGTTTCTCAATACCTGCGAATTCTCCGCGGCCGTCGCCAACGCGCTGCCGTCGCTCAAAGATCGCGCCGATCTCGTGCTCGCCAACGACCACGGCGCCGGCGTCGCCGAGCTCATCGACCATATCCTGGCCGACGACCTCTCCGACTTCGCCGGCCGCGCGCTGCGGCACCAGTTCCTCCTCGGCACCACGCGCAGCGGCGCAGATACGCTGCGCAACGGCAAACCGGCCGCCGCCGCGCAAGTCGCCGTCGCGAAATCGGTCGCCGCTCCGCACGAACTTCGCCTCTCTCCCTTCGACAACGGCGTGCTTATCGCCGGCCCTAAAGGCTCGGGCAAGTCGAACATCGCCGCCGGCCTCGCCGAACGCCTCGGCGATCACGGCTACCAACATTGCACGATCGATCCCGAAGGAGACTTCGCCCTCTCGGCCGGCGCGAGCCTCTTCGGCGGCACCGTCCTCGGCAAGAGCGACGCCCCGCCGTCGCTCGACGAAGCGCTGCAAGTGCTCAAGAACCCGAAGAGCAATCTCGTCGTCAATCTCTCCGGCCTGCCGCCGGCCGAGCGCCCGAAGTTGTTCCATGCGCTGCTCGCGCGGCTGTTGGAAATGCGCATCGCCACCGGCCGGCCGCATTGGATACTCGTCGACGAAGCGCAAACCCTCTTCCCGCGCGACTGGACTCCCGACGCGCTCAAACTCGCGCAACCGTTCGACCCCGCATTGCTCGATCGCCTACTCCTGGCCGCCGACCGGCCGGCGGAAGTCGCTCCCGCCGTGCTCGCGAAAATGCAAACCGTCGTCACCGTCGGGCCCGACCCGCGCGCCGTCCTGCGTGAATTCACCGAGCTCACCGGCGACGCCGCGCCCGAGCCGGTCCCGCACGGTGCACCGTCCAACGGAGCACCGTCCGACGGCGCTCCGTTCCATCTGCGGCACGGCGAGGTGCTCGTCTACCAGCGCGGCGCGAAGGCCGCGCAAGCCGTCCGCCCCACTCCCACGCGCAGCGATCGGGCCCGTCACCTCCGCCGTTCGCTCGAAGGGCGCCTCCCGCCCGACGACACGTTCGTCTTCCGCGGCCCGGCCGGCAAGCTCAAGCTCCGTGCGCCGAATCTCGACATCTTCCTGCTCATGGCCGAAGGGGTCGACCCGGAAACGTGGCAGTATCACCTGCAGCAGCACGACATTTCCCGCTGGTTCGCCGAATCGCTGCAAGACGACGACCTCGCCGCGGCCGTCGAATCGATCGAATCGTCGGGCAGCTCCCCCGAAGAAAGCCTGCAGCAAGTGCAAGCGCTCATCGAAAAGCGCTATCGCGCCCCGACGAAAGTTGCTCCGGCCGCAGCGGCGCACTAAGGTATCGCTTGTCGATCCCTCCCGCCGCTCGCTCCGCGCTTCCTTCCTCGGAGTCCCGCCATGCTGCGCTCCCCTGCCCTGCTCGCCGCGCTCGTTCTCTGCACCGGCGTACTTGCGCTCCCCGCCTCCGCCGCTGAAACCGTGTTCTTCGCCTTCGACGACGAAAGCCTCGGCTGGCAGCACAACCTCAAGCTCACGCTCGTCTCGCCGGAAAAGCATCCCGGCAATCCGGTGCTCCGCTGCGGCCCTGCCGGATCGCCCGACCATGGCCACGCCATTCTCTACGGCACCGTGATCCACGACGGCCAAAAGTTTCGCATGTGGTATCTCGGCATGATCCAGCGCGAACTCTCCGGCACGCAGGCCCCCGGCTGGTTCCGCCCCATGTGCTACGCCGAAAGCGCCGACGGCATCACCTGGACCAAGCCCGCGCTCGGCCTGGTCGATCTCGGCGGCAACAAGCAAAACAACATCTGCCTCATCGAAGGGAAGATCGCCTCGCACACGCTCATCAACGATTTTCTCTCGGTGCTCTACGAACCGCACGATCCCGACCCCGCGCGCCGCTTCAAGGCGGCCTACATCGCGCACCCGCCGTACGACGACATCCCCGGCGGCATGAGCCAAGTCGGCCTCAAGGAACGGCGCGTCGGCGCGATCATCACGGCCACGAGCGCCGACGGCCTCCGCTGGCAGATCGTCGGCGACCGGCCCGCCAACGCCGGCGGCGAACGCTTCGAAGTGAGCAGCCTCTATCGCTTCGGCAATTTCTATTACTGTTCCGGGCAGCTCGCTTCGCCGTGGTGCTGGCTGGCCGACGGTCGCCCCTGCGGCCGCGTGATGATGACCTATCGTTCCCCCGACTTCCGCTCGTGGTCGCAAGCCAAGGCCCTCTCGATGACCTTGCCGCAGCAGTACACCGATCCGCAACCCTCCGCCTCGGAAATGCTGCAAGGCTTCAGCTACCAAATGCACATGGGCGCAGCCGTTTGGAACCGAGGCAACGTGCTCGTCGGCGTGCATGGCCTTTGGAATGCTATTCCGCGCGACCGCCCGAAAGACGCCAAGCGTCTCGACGGCCTGCGGATCGATCTCGGCCTCTCCCTAAGCAACGACGGCGTGAAGTTTCGCGAGCCGATCCCCAACTTCAAGTTCCTCGAGCATGGCTCGTCCGACCAATGGGACGCGTTCGCCCTGCTCCAGGGCCATGCTTTCGTCAACGTCGGCGAGCAGACGTATATCTGGTATTCGCATTGGGACTGCGAAGGCCAATTCCGCAACCAAGAGATCGGGCTGGCGACTCTGCGCCGCGACGGCTTCGGCTACCTCTCCCGCCACGACGAAGGGGACCCCGGCCACTGCACGACGAAGGTCGTCGCAGCCGCCCCACACGGCCGGCAGATCGTGGTCAACGCCGCCGGCCTCAGCAACGAAGCGCCGCTCAAAGTCGAACTCCTCGACGACCGCGATCAACCGATCCCCGGCTACTCCGGCGAAGCCGCCGCGCTTGTCACGACCGACGGCACCGGCCAACCGGTCATGTGGAATGCCGGCACCGCGCCGAAAAACCAAAACTTCGCCATCCGCGTAACGCTCCCGGACAACAACGACGCGAAACTGTACGCCGTGTACGTGCGTGAATGAGAGCTATTTAACCCGCCGTCCGCTATTTAGCCCGCCGCTTATTTAGCCCGCCGTCGGCGACGGCGGGCGCCCCCGGTCGCCGACCGGGGGCGAAATATGTACAAGCGCTGCTTGAATCCGTTTCATCTCCGCACGCTCCGCGTCGCCACTCACTCCCCCAACCCGCGCGGAACCGTCACAAACTCCCAGGGGCGCGCCGGCAATCCGTCTTCCTCATTGTGCCGCTCGACGTATCGAATCCGGTTTCGTAGCGACGGCAAGTCGAAGCAAAACCGTTTGTCATAGTCGCCGCCCCAAATCGGCCGCTCCGCCCCGAGCGCGTAGCGCACTTTGTCTTTTGCACATTTCGCAACCTCCGCGATCGGCACCCGGACCGCCGCGACGACCACGTGCACATGACACGAGCGCATGGTGAGCGCATAGATCGGTAAGCGAAGTTCTTGCAGGAGCCCGCGCCCGAGCGCGTCGCCGAGTTCCAGGAGTCGCTCGCGCGGCAAGTAGTAGGGAGCGAACTTCATCCGCCGCCGATCGGCCGCTTCGAGTTCGGGATCGGCCGGCATGAGCTTGCCGTCGTCAATCCACCCGCGCCGATCACCACGCAACCAAGTGCCGTACGTGGTCATCGTGACCATCGTCCCAAGCGTCCGCCCCACGATGCGCGACTCCGTGTGAAGGAAAGAAATTGCAGTTGTCTAAGACGACGCAAAACTAAAACGCGCTCAACCGAACGTCAACCATTTTTGCACCGCCAAGCGCATTTATCCCGCGTAAGTATTTAGCCCGCCGTCGGCGACGGCGGGCACCCCCGGTCACCGACCGGGGGCGAAATAGAGTCGAAATAAGACAACATCGCCAACAAGCGCAATCAACAGAGCGCAAACACAACTCCCCGCAACACAAGCGACGCGAGAGACGCGAGAGACCGTAAAGACAACGTCGAACGACCGCACAACTACCGAGTCACGTCAATCGAGCACGCGTTCACGAAGGACGATTCGAATCACCATTCGAACCGCTCGCTCACGCGCACCATGCGCAACGACTATTTAGCCCGCCGTCGGCGACGGCGGGCGCCCCCGGTCGCCGACCGGGGGCGAAATAGAGTCGAGATAAGTCAACATCGCCGACAACCGCAATCAACAGAGCGCAAAACAATCCCCCGCGCCGCCAGCGACGCGAGGGAGCGTGAAAACTGAACCGATCTACCGCACAACCAGCGAGTCACGTCAATCGAGCACGCGTTCACGAAGGACGCAATCGAATCACCATTCGAACCGCTCGCTCACGCACACCACGCGCAACAACTATTTAGCCCGCCGTAAGTTATTTAGCCCGCCGTCGGCGACGGCGGGCGCCCCCGGTCGCCGACCGGGGGCGAAATAGAGTCGAAATAATTCAACATCGCCGACAACCGAAATCAACAGAGCGCAAAAAAAGTCCCCCGCGCCGCAAGCGACACAAGGGACCGTTGAGACAACGTCGATCCACCGCACAACTACCGAGTGACTTCCATCGAGTACGCTTGCACCACGGACGCATTCGAATCACCACTCTCCCGAGAGCACACGCGCACCATGCGCAACGACTATTTAGCCCGCCGTCGGCGACGGCGGGCGCCCCCGGTCACCGACCGGGGGCGAAATAGTTCCAACGCTTCCCGAATAGTCACGCGGCTAGTCCGACACGCTATAATCCGTCGTCACATTTTTTTCAGCTCATGAACTGCCTAATATGCCGTATCAAAAAGCGCGCGCAATCGACGTGTTGCGTCAAATAGACTTTGGTTCGTCCATCGCGGAGACAGACCAACTGCTCGAAACGGCAAGAGTTGAAACGTCGGTGTTTCATGATTTGCTCGAAGACCGGGTTGATTTGATTCCGGGTACCAAAGGGTCCGGCAAAAGCGCACTAAACCGAATAATCACCGACTTCCTACCTCGGCGATTACTGTCGCAACGAAAGGTCGTAGTCGCGTACGGCGTTCAGTCTGAAGGGGACTCCGTTTTTCACGCTTACAAAGAACAATTCGATCGTCTGTCGGAAGATCAGTTCATAAACTTCTGGTGCGTTTATCTTGTCTCACTAGCGAGAGATCGCTTCGTAAAAAATGGCGAGTTCTCTGAACTTCTGCGGAGCTCTGAGAGAGACGTTACGAGGTTTCTAGATCTTTGCCGGAGTTGCCGCATACCAGAAACCCCGAATCGCAACCGATTAAACGAAGTCCTCGGTTGGGTATTGCAACTTATTGGTCGTTTCAAGCCTAGAGCCAAGTATGGAACGCCAACCGGTGAGTATTACCAACTCGAATTGGAGTTTGACGAAGAGACGAAAGAACCCATTAGCTCTCAAACTTTAGGCACTTTCCTTAATGAAATCTTGGATTCATTGGGAAAGATTCTCCAGAAGTCTGATCTGACGCTTTGGCTCATGGTCGATCGCCTTGACGAAATATTCCTTCGTCGAACAGAAACCGAAACGCGAGCACTTAGGGCGCTTCTTCGAACATCAAGAGTCTTCAATGCCACACGGATTCGGCTCAAGATATTTCTTCGCGACGACATCTTGGATCAAGTCACCGACTCGCCCGAAGGAATGACCGCCCTGTCGCACATCACCGGCCGACAGTCAGATCGTTTGGCTTGGTCGCAGGATCAAATTCTAAAACTGATAGTCAATCGACTGTACGCACGTGAAGAAGTCCGTCTCTTATTGGGCGTTGAGCAAGAGCAGCTCAACACAAATAGTGCTTATCGAGAAGCTGCCTTTTATAAGATATTTCCTCCGAGCGTGCATGGAGGAAAGCGACAAAGCCCGACGTTGAAATGGCTTTACACGCACACGATGGATGGTCGAAACGTCGTGACGCCCCGGGACGTCATTGATCTACTTACGCGAGCTAAGCAAAAACAGCTTGATGAGTACGAAGCTGACTCAGTAGGCGACACGCCTTGGATCATTTGTAAAGGCGCAATCGTCTACGGGCTTGAAGAACTCTCGAAACGCAAAAAGGACACATATCTAAAAGCGGAATTTCCGCACTTTTGGCCACACATACTAAAGCTCTGCCAAGGCCGAACGGAATACTCGGACGTTTCACTCTCTGCGGTTTTTGGCGAAGGAGCAAGTTCGATCATTCGAAACTTGACAAGCATTGGCTTGTTGCAGGAGTATCGCCGGCAAAACGTTGGCAAGACTTACAAGATTCCCCACCTATATCGAACGGGCTTGGAACTCACGCAAGGGATGTCGGAGTAGTTCTCACCTATTTCAATGGTCGAGTTCACCTTTGATCGAAACGCGGATACTAGCCGACGAAAACACTCTCTAGAGCGACGTCACCATCCCCGCCAGTTCCTCCACCATTCTCCCCGGGCTTCTGTCGCGGTGGCGTAGTAGGCAGAGCGTGCGTTTGGGGGCTTCGTCGCCGAGGCTCTTGTAGACGATGTCGCGGCGTTGGTGGGGGCCTTCGGTGGCCATCTTCGGGACCAATGACAAACCTTGGCCGAGGGCGACCATGGTTTGCACCGTGAGCAGTTGGGCCGTGCGGCAGGTGACGGTCGGTTGGAACTTGCGGTCGCGGCAGAAGCTGACCACTTGTTCGCCGAGGCAGTGCGTTTCGTCGAGCAGTACGAACGATTGGTCGGCCAGATCGGCCGGCGTGAGTTTCTTCCGTCGCACGGCCAGCGGATGACGGGCCGGGAGCGCTACCAGGAGTTCTTCCGTAAAGAGCGGCGTCGCCGTCAGGCGCGGCTCGTCGATCGGCAGCGCGGCGATGCCCAGATCGAGTTCGCCGGCCAGGACCGCTTGCACGATGCCGGCCGTGAAGTCTTCGCGCACCGTGAGCCGGGCCTGCGGAAACTTGCGCGTGAACGTGCGCAAGACCGGCGGCAGCAGATACGGCGCGACCGTGAGAATGGCGCCGATGCTCGCGGGCCCCTGCTTCCAATCGTCGGCGGACCGGAGCGCATCGCGGGCCGCGCCGGCGGCGCTGAGCACGCGCACGGCATGCTCGTAGAACGTGCGTCCGGCCGGCGTGAGCCGCACCGTGCGGCCGAGCCGTTCGAAGAGGGGCGCGCCGAGTTCGTGCTCGAGCTTGATGATCTGCTGACTGAGCGACGGCTGCGCGACGAGGCACCGCTCGGCGGCCCGAGTGAAGCTGAGAAGCTCGGCGACGGCGGTGAAGTAACGGAGCTGGTCGAGTTCCATGGGCGGGGAAGTTGCTAGTAGCTGGTAGCTAGTTGCCGGCTTTCGGAGAAGACGGGAGATGGGAGACGAGAGACAGGGAGATAATGAGACGGGGAGACGGGGAGACCCATTTCGCCGCGGTGCTTGTCACCGCGCGCCGGCGCGGCGCTGTGCGCTGGCGCATCGCTATGCGCAATGGATGTTGCAACTACGATAGGCATTTCCTATTATATGCGCTGCGTGGCTGACGCATATCAGAATGCGCGGAATCGCTAGAAATGCTGCGTTTCCGGTGAACTTACGCCACTAGCTACCGACTACTAGCTACTGCGATTAGTTCAGCTCGGGCGGGACGGCTCCGTAGGTCCAGGCGCCGCCGCGATAGGGCGGGGCTTTCGCGCGCGTCGGCACCGTGCCCGGCTTCAGCGTCTTGGCGAGCTCGATGCCGGCGTTCATGATCTGCGTGCCGGCCGTCGGTTCGAGATTGCTGTAGTAGGTGAGCCGCGTCTCGTAGCCGCCGCCGTGAGGCCCGAGGGCTTCTTCGGTCGGGACGTACCCGACGATGCCGTTGGCAAGCTCGACCGGAAACGTGAAGGGGAACGGGCTCCCCTTCTTGATGCCGAGCCCATACTCGACGAAGTACTCGGCCGGATTGGAGACGAAGACGGCGGGACCGATCTGGATGGCCTGCACTTCGACGTCGACGCGCGGCTGCTTCTGGATGACGGCGTCGAGCAGCACGATCTCCTTGGCGAAGAGCCATTCGGTGGCGTCGCTCTGCGCGAGCGGCTTCGAGCAGATGTCGATGCACGCCTTCACGCGCTCGGGGCGGGGAATGCGGCGGCCGACGTTGATGGTTTTCAAAGCGACGGCGACCGGCCCGACCGGCCCCGGCTCGACGGTGAGCAACACCTTCACGGCTTCGGCGCCGACGCGGCCGCCGACAAGCTTGGCCCACTGCTCCGGCTTGGGGCCGACCACGGGGCTGAGGTTGTCGACTTGCGTGATGTCGCCGCAGCAGCCGGCCGTGAAAACGACGACCACTTCCGGACCGAAGAAGCCGCGCACGGCCTGCTCGAGGTAGCAGATGTAGTTGGCCGAGATGCCACCTGGGCTGGTGGTGGCGTGGCAAGCGAAGTTGACGACGCAGCCGAGGAGCTTGCCGTCGGCCGACCAAGCCCCGATGACGCCGACCTCGGGATCGGTCGGGCCGGCGACTTCGACGATGTCGGGGTTGCCTTGCCGGGGGTGGGTGGCGGTGAGGCCGTTTTTCATGCGGAAGCGGCGGTTGAAGGCGACTTGGTTTTCCATGCCCTTTCCTACGCCGACGGCCGCCGGCTGCCGCGCCGCGTCGGCCGCGACGACGGCCTCGATGAGTTGCTTTTCAACCTGGGCGAGATACTTGGGATCGGCACATGACGACTGCTTGTAGGCCAGGTCTTGCACCTGCGCGGAGGCGTGGTCGAATTCGCCGGGCAAGACCATGCCGACCGGTCCGGAGGAATGCGAGTGCGACGCGCCGATGAGGATGTGCGTTGCGGGGATGCCGCACCGCTGATGGATGCCGCGCCGTACGGCGTCGACGGTTTCGCGACGGATGAGCAAGGCGTCGATCCCGACGACGGCGGCCCGCGTGGTACCGTCGTCCCAGACCGAGGCGCGGACCTTACAGGGGTCGTGGAGTTTGGTGTGGTACGACTTACCGTAGCCGCCGGGCTGTTCCATGCCGACTTCCGGCGTGATGTCGCGTTCGGCAAAGCCGACCTTGAGCAAGGCGGGGGCCGCCGGCGCGGCGGGAGATGCCGCAGGTTCGGCGGTCAGAGAGACTGCTGCCACGTTGAGGGCGGCAACGAGCAAAAGTGAACGCACAACGCAAATCGTGATACTGCGCATAAGGGATGCCTTGGCGATGAACGGAGGATTGGGCCGAAGGGAATGGGCTGTGGCGAGCGGCGGGATTCGCATTTTGCCCGATGTTGAGCGATTTTTCATCTGAAAATGCAGAAATTCGCTGTGGGCCGCAGTTGGACTTCGGCCGATTTCTTCCTATGATTTTGTATCTCAACGAACCGCCGCCGCTTGTTGCAGAAGAGGAATCGTCGGATGGCCAAAGCAGGCCCTCGTAAGAAGCTGCCGAAAGAACTCGCCGTCATCAATGCCGACAACTGCACCGGCTGCGAGTCGTGTCTCGAGGTCTGCCCGGTCGACTGCATCGTGAAGCTGCAGCAATACGACCAGTTCCACAACTTGCAGAGCTGGTGCCAGATCGATCTGGAACGTTGCGTCGGCTGCGAGGTTTGCGTTCACATCCCGCAGAAGAAGACGAACCCGTACGAGCTGACGGTCTGCCCGTGGGACGCCATTGAAATGGTGCCGACGGAAAAGGTGGCGCTGGCCGTGGCGATGAGCGGCGGCCCGCCGGAATATGTGGAAGCCAACTGGGACCGGTTGGTCGGCGTGGCTCAGCACTTGGCCGAGATGAAGGCGAACGAAGGGGCGAAGTAGTTTCCGCCCCAGCGCAGTAGGATCGCGGCAGCTAGGTCGCGATCTTCTCGCAGACGTCGAGCATGTAGTCGATGCTGTCTTTCGCGAGCCGTTCGACGCCGGGCGTGTAGTCGAACACTTCGACCGAGACCCAACCGCGGTAGTCGATCTCGCCGAGAGCTTGGAAGATCGGCACGAAGTCGAGTTCTCCCATGCCGGGCCCACGCAGGTTCGGATCGTTGGCGTGAAAGTGCACCATCTCACGGCGGAACTGCTTGAGCAGGTCCGGAATCGGCGTCGGCTCGCTCGACATCGCCTTGCAATCGAGATGCAGCCGGCAATGCGACGAACCGACCATCTCGCAGAGATTCACGCCGTCGGCCGCGGTGTTGAGGAAGTTACCGTCGGCGGGGCCGAGCGGTTCGACGGCCAGCGTCACGTCGAGCTTCTCCAGCGTCGGCATGGTCGAGGCCAGCACTTCGGCGGCGTAGCCCATCGCTTGATCCATCGTGACGTTCGGCAGCAGGTTGCGCTGCAGCGGCGAACCGAGCACCATCACCGAGCCGCCGAGGTCGCGACAAAGCCGGGCCAGCTCTTCCATGTACGCCCCGGTCGAGCGGCGCACGTCGGCGTCGGGCGTCGTAAGGTAATAACCCTTCGTCTTGGCGAGCAACCAATGCAGGCCGATCACCGTGAGGTCGGCGGCTTCCGCTTGGCGGCGCACTTCCGTACGTTGCGCCGCGCTGATCTCGCGGGCATCGAGCGCCATAGTAAACGGCGCGATTTCGATCCCTGTGTAGCCGCACTCCCGTGCGAAGGCGAAAGCCTTGTCGAACGGCCACTCTTGGAAGGTTTCGTTGCAGATGGCGAATTTCATCGGGCCGGTTCCTTGCGGTGCGGTGTTTCCGCTAACATACGCAAACCGCGGCGCGCCGCAACCCTGCGGCCGGCGGCGCTCGGCCTGTTTTCCGCACTGAGAACGCTTGCGCAGATGACGCTTACCTACGACCCGACCGCCGCCGTCGAACACCTCGCGCGCCGCGATCGGCAACTAGCAAAGGTCATGCGCCGCGCGGGGCCGTTTACCTTGAAGCCGCGTCGGGCGACGACGCCCTACGAGGCGCTGCTTCGGGCCATCGTCGGGCAGCAGCTTTCGGGCAAGGCCGCGGCGACCATTCACGGCCGCGTCGTCGCACTGCACGCCCCGGCCAAGCGGCCGACTCCCGAACTTTTGCACCAACTGGAAGACGACGCCCTCCGTGCGGCCGGGCTCTCACGAAACAAGCTGGCGGCAATTCGCGACCTGGCACAGAAGACGCTCGACGGCACCGTGCCGACCTTGCGCATGTTGCGCAAGTTGGACGACGCGGCGATCGTGGAACGTTTGACGCAAGTGCGCGGCGTCGGCGTGTGGACGGTCGAGATGCTTCTGATGTTTACGCTCGGCAGACCCGACATCCTGCCGCTGGCCGACCTCGGCGTGCGGCAAGGCTTCATGCATACGTACGGATTGAAAACGATGCCGACAACGGCTGCGCTCGAGGAACATGCCGAACGTTGGCGACCTTATCGCTCGGTCGGTAGCTGGTACATGTGGCGCGCGGTGGAACTGCATCGCGCGAACAAGAACAAACAACCGAGCTAGCAACGCTCACGAAAGGGTTCGTCATGGATCTCGCGGCTAAGTTTGTCGAGGGTTTGTCGTACGCAGATTTTCTCACGAAGTACGGCAATGCCGATCAGCAATCGCGCTGGAGCAGCTTTCACGCGGCCGTGAAATTGAAGGTTTCGCAAGTAGAGTTACTCAAGTCGTTCACGCGCGAGATGAAAGTGTTTTGCCTCGCCGGCGCATGGTGCGGCGATTGCGTGAATCAGTGCCCGATTTTCGATCATTTCGCCCAGGCCGCGCCCGCGATCAAGCTGCGATTCTTTGATCGCGACGCCCATCCAGACTTGGGAGAGAAGCTCAGCGTGTGCGGCGGGGCACGGGTTCCGGTCGTGCTCTTCGTGAGCGAAGACAACTTCCAAGTCGGCATGTACGGCGACCGTACGCTTTCTAAGTATCGCGCGCTCGTCGCAGATATCGTCGACGGCCCGAGCTGCCCGACGGGCATCGTGCTGCCGGGCGCATCGCAGGTCGACGGCGTCGTCCAAGACTGGCTCAACGAATTCGAACGCGTGCAATGGATCCTGCGCACCAGCGGACGCTTGCGGAAGCTGCACAACGACTAGCTCACTGAAACAGCGTCTTGATCTTCTGTTCGATCTCTTTTGCTTTTGCCTTCGCTTCGTCGAGGGGGAGTCCTTCTTTGACGCCGGGACGTTTGTGCTTGGTCGCCGTGAGGTAGGCGTCGTGCATGAGCGCGAGGCGTTGTTCAACGAGTTTGAGCACTTCCAATCCGTTCGGCTTCGCGCCGACGGCCGCTTCACCGTCGGCGAAGGATTGTAGTTCCTCCGACGGAACGCCGAAATTGGCGAGGATCGGTCGGGCAATGAGCCAATGGCCGAGATTGCCGGGATGGACGCCGTCTTTGGCGAGCGTGAACGCCGGATCGGACTTTCGCTTCTCGGCGATAAAGGCGTTCATCGGCGTGTGCGTATCGATGACGTCCCAACTCGCGGCACGTTTTGTGACGAGCCATTCACTGTAAGCGTCGAGCACTTCGTTGTACCCTTCATAAGGCTGCGGGTACGCGTCGAGGCCTGCCGGGAGCACGCGCGCCTTGATCGGCAGGGGATCGAACACCGGCGGCGTTACGTGCAGAATGCGCCTTACGCCCGCCGCGTCGCATTTCTTACGTAACAACTCCATGCCGTCGCGGTATTTGGCGAATCGCTCTTCGGCGAGCGGAAAGTAAATGCCGTCGTTCATCCCGTAACAGGCGACGACCACATCGGGCTTCACTTCGGCCAGTACGCGATCGAGTCGTTCGTGCAAATCGGGCCTCGGAAACTTGCCGCCGGCATGGCCTTCTTCGGAAAGTCCGCTGACGGTTTCGCTCGAGAGCCCGCAGTTGACGAACTCGATTGCGAGCTGCGGTTCGTGCAGCCGCGTGTACGTTTCCACATAGGCGACGTACTTCCCCGCATGCGTGATGCTGTCGCCGAGAAAGAGTATGCGAGCGACGCCGTTGAGATTATCGCGCACGGTCGGCTCCGCGGCGTGCGTCGGCCGCGAAAGCAAAAGCAATGCGAACGCGGCGGCGAGAATAAGAGTGCGCATGGCGGGCTCGCAGGTTTGTCAGAGGCGGCTGCACGAATTAGGATGCGTCACTAGGATGGGTCTGCGCCGCGACTGCGTCAACAAGAAAAGCGGCAAACCTCTTGCAGGAGCAGGATGATGAGCGAAGAACGACCGGCGACGGTTCGACCCGTCGCGGAATCCGAGGCCACGGGCCGAGTCGCGGAGATTTTTGCCGACATCAAACGAACGAAGAACATCGACTTCGTGCCGGCCATGTGGCGCACGCTCGCCGCCCATCCGCCGCAATTGGAGATGGTCTGGACCGCACTCAAAAGTCTGATGCATCCGGAAGCCGAAGGTCGCAAAGGCCTGCTCGATCCGCAAACGCGCGAGCTCATAGCGCTCGTGGTTTCGGCGACGAACGGCTGCGCCTATTGCGTGAATTCCCACACCGCGGCCTTACGGAAGCTCGGCCTTTCCACGGCGGCACTCGGCGAAGCGCTTGCCATTGCGAGCTTGTTCAACATGACGAACACGCTCGCCGACGGCTACCAAATCGAACCCGACGTGCTGCCGCCGCTGGAATAGCGGCGAACTATGGAACTTCGACCGGGCGTGCCGCGGGCAACTTTGGTTCGCCGTCGTCTTCCACGGCGGGGCGGCCTTCGAGCGCCCGCCCATCGATGATCGCTTGCCGCGTCATGAATATCGCCTGGGCGCTAAATAGCACGAAGAGAAAAAACGTCACCCAATAGCGTCGCTTCTCGTTGCGGCCCAGCAGAGTGATGCCGAGCACGAGCAGCCAAAGGCCGAAGAAGAAGAGATAGAACGAACCCAACTCGCCGAGTTGAGTTGACAGCATCATCATGCCGCCGTCGGTGAAGAGCGACACGACGCCGTACGGCGCATTCAGAAACTCTATGGCGTGAATCCGCAAGGCGTTGAAATCAAACTCGACCGGTTGTTCGTTTGCCGGCATCAACGTCGGCAACAAACCGGGCAAATAGACCGCCAAAAGATTCGCGAAGAAAAACGGCAAAAGAGATCGACGCGGCGGTGCGACGTCCGGCGGATTCGACAATTCATTCATGGCGACGGCACGGCAAAGGGGGCGCGTGAGGCGACGACGTCGCGCACTATCATAACGCATTTCGCCAAAACGTCCGCCGTTTTCGCACGTCCCCCGTTTACGGTAGATGGAATCTTTTCCGCAGCCCGCTTGCCGCCGGAGAGGGCCCGCTCCTACAATTTAGGATTCTTGCTACCGCCGCAACCGCGTAACGGATTGTTAATACACGCGAATGGCTGCTGATATCGTCATTAAGGGAGCCCGCGAGCATAACCTGCGCGACGTGGCTCTGACCCTGCCGCGTAATAAACTGATCTGTTTGACGGGCGTGAGCGGCTCCGGAAAGAGCTCGCTGGCCTTCGATACGCTGTATGCCGAAGGGCAACGGCGTTACGTCGAGAGCCTTTCCAGCTTCGCCCGGCAATTCCTCGGGCAGATGCCGAAGCCCGACGTCGACCTGATCTCCGGCCTGAGCCCGTCGATCTCGATTTCGCAAAAGACTAGCGGTCAGAACCCGCGCAGTACGGTCGGCACGATCACGGAGATCTACGATTATCTGCGCGTGCTTTTTGCCCGCACCGGCCAGGGACACTGTCCGCAGTGCGGGAAACCGATCACTGCGCAGACCCGCGAGCAAATCATCGACCGGATCGGCGTGCTCGAAGAAGGAACGAAGTTTTCGATTCTCGCGCCGATCATCCGTGCTCAAAAGGGAGAGCATCGCGATCTGTTCGAAGACTTGCTCAAGCAAGGCTTCGTGCGCGGTCGGGTCGACGGCGAAACTGTGTCGCTCAGTTCGCCGCCGTCGCTCGATCGGCAGATGCGGCACAACATTGAAGTCGTCGTCGATCGACTCGCTGCAGGGCCAGGCCTGCGCACGCGGCTGGCCGAAGCGGTTGACCTTGCACTGAAGATCGGCAAGGGCAACTTGATCGTGGCGCTGGAGCCGCCCGAAGCGGCCGACGCGAAGGATGCGAAGGAGCTCAAGGGAAAGGCCCGCGTCGCTCCGCCGCCGGAAGAGTTCGACGAAGATGCGGAGAATGAAGACGACGACAATGACAACGATGGCGACGAGGAAACGGCCGTCGAGAAGCCTGGCCGTAAAGCGAAGGGGGCCGCTCGCGGAGCGCGCAACCCCAACGACATTCATCTCTCGGCGCATTATGCCTGCACGCCGTGCGGCCTGAGCTTCGAGCCGCCGACGCCGCAACTCTTCAGCTTCAACAGCCCGCAAGGGATGTGCCCCGAGTGCGACGGGCTCGGCGAGGTGTTCGGCTTCGACTTGGATTTGATGATTCCCAACAAGGGCCGCTCGTTCAAGCAAGGGGCGATTGAAACCATCGGACCTTGGGCCGATCTCGGTCGTTGGCGGCGACACATCTTCCAAGGCGTGGCCGATACGCTGGAGCACAAGCTCGGCCTCGACGAAGGAGTTATTCTCGAAACGGCCTGGGAAGAACTCGCGCCCGAGATTCAGCAGCAGCTGCTCTTCGGCACCGGCGACTTGCACATCACGTACACCTGGCGGCAAGGTCCGTCGGGCCACAAGTACGGCGGCAAGTACGAAGGGATCATTCCCGAGCTGACGAGCAAGTACAAGCAATCCGAAAGCGGGATGCAGCGACGGCAGCTTGAGAAGTACATGCGCACGCAAGGCTGTACGAGCTGCCATGGCGCACGACTCAATCCGCAAGCCCGCGCCGTGCGGATGACGACGAAGCACGAGCGGTTTCACGATCGTCCGGGCCTCGGCCTGCCCGATATCTGCTCCTTGAGCGTTTCCGACTGCGTCGATTTCTTCAGCGAGCTCGATCTCGACACCGTGCGGCAAACCATCGCCGCCGAAGTGCTCAAAGAAATCCGCGGCCGGCTCGGCTTTCTCACGAACGTCGGCCTGGAATACCTCACGCTCGACCGCACGGCGCCGACCTTGAGCGGCGGCGAGTCACAGCGCATTCGCTTGGCCGGCCAAATCGGCTGCGGCCTTGTCGGCGTGCTCTACATTCTCGACGAACCGTCGATCGGCCTGCATCCGCGCGACAACGATCGGCTGCTCGGCACGCTCGAACGACTGCGCGACTTGGGCAACACGGTCGTCGTCGTCGAGCACGATGAAGACACGATGCGGGCCTCGGACTACCTGATCGACTTCGGCCCGGGCCCCGGCGTGCGCGGCGGCGAAGTTGTGGTGGCCGGCACCTACGAAGCGGTCTGTAAGGAGAAGCGGAGCCTCACCGGGCAGTTTCTCTGCGGCGAACGCAAGATCGAAGTACCGACCTCGCGCCGCGCGCCGAAAGAGCATAAGCTCACGATCGTCGGCGCCGCCGCGAACAACCTCAAGAACATCGACGTCGAGATTCCGCTCGGCCTCTTCGTCTGCGTCACCGGCGCCTCGGGCTCAGGCAAGAGTTCGCTGGTGAACGACATCCTCGTCGAAGCGCTCAACCGCGATCTCAACGGCGGTCTCGGCAACCCCGGCGCGTTCGAGCGGATGGACGGCCTCAAGCAGCTCGACAAACTGATCTCGATCGACCAATCGCCCATCGGTCGGACGCCGCGCTCGAATCCGTCGACCTACATCAAGGTGTTCGACGATATCCGCAAGCTCTACGCGCAGCTGCCGGAATCGAAGGCTCGCGGCTATCAAGAAGGCCGCTTCAGCTTCAATGTCGAAGGGGGCCGCTGCGAGGCGTGCGAAGGGAACGGATCGACGCGCCTCGAGATGGATTTCTTGGCCGACGTGTGGGTGAAGTGTCCGGTGTGCGATGGGCACCGTTTCAATCGCGAAACGCTCCAGGTGCGCTTCAAAGGAAAAAGCATCTCCGAAGTGTTGGAGATGGATATCCAGCAAGCCCTCGAGCACTTCGCCAATATTCCAAACGTGGCCCACAAGCTGCAAACGTTGCACGACGTCGGGCTCGACTACCTGAAGCTCGGCCAACCGTCGCCGACGCTTTCCGGCGGCGAGGCCCAGCGCGTGAAGCTGGCACGCGAACTCGTGAAGAAGAGCACCGGTCGCACGCTCTACCTGCTCGACGAACCGACGACCGGCTTGCACTTCGCCGATATCAGCCTGCTGCTGAAGGTGCTGCACGACTTTGCGAACGCCGGCAATACCGTGCTCGTCGTCGAACACAATCTCGACGTCATCAAAACGGCCGACTGGGTGATCGACCTCGGCCCCGACGGCGGCGCCGGCGGCGGTCGCATCATTGCGCAAGGAACGCCGGAGCAGGTCGCCGCGGTCGAGGAATCGCACACCGGTCAGGCCTTGAAACGATTCCTCTACGGCGACGGCCACAAGCAAGCGCTCGCCAAGGCCCGCGGACCGCAACGTCCGCGTGTGGCCGAAGCAACCTCGATCAAAGTGCGCGGTGCTCGGCAGCACAATTTGAAGTCGGTCGACGTCGAAATCCCGCGCGACATGATCACCGTTTGCTGCGGCCCCAGCGGTTCGGGCAAGAGCTCGCTGGCGATGGACACGATCTACGCCGAAGGACAGCGGCGGTACGTCGAAAGCCTCAGCTCGTACGCGCGGCAGTTCGTCGGCCAAATGCAGAAGCCGCAGCTTGAGCATATCGAAGGGCTCTCGCCTGCCATCGCGATTGAGCAGAAGCATCTCGGCCACACGCCGCGCAGCACGGTCGGCACCGTGACGGAGATCTACGATTATCTCCGCATCCTCTTCGCGCGGCTCGGCAATCCTTATTGCCCGGCTTGCGATATCCCGATCGGCACGCAAACGGTCGACCAGATCGTCGACAAGCTGATGCAGGAGCCGGAGGGGACGAAGCTCTACCTCATGGCGCCGCAAGACGTGCAAGTCGGCGAGAAGTACGAAACGCTCTTTGAAGACATGCGAGCCCGCGGATACCAGCGCGTGCGGATCGACGGCAAGACGTACCCCGTCGAAGAGCCGCCGACGATCGATCGCCGCCGCAAACACTTGGTCGAAGTGGTCGTCGATCGCTCGGTGATTCGCAGCGGAGCGCGCTCGCGCATCGCCGACAGCATCGAAAGTGCGCTCGATCTGGGTCGCGGCGTGATTCACGCGGCCTATGTCGACGACAACATGCCGGAAGAGAAGTGGCGCGTCGAAGTGCATAGCCGCCACATGTCGTGCAACAAGTGCGGACGGAGCTTCGAGCCCCTCTCGCCGCATAACTTCTCGTTCAACAGCGCCTTGGGCTGGTGCGGCAGTTGCGAAGGGCTCGGCATTCAAACGGGCGCCAACCCCGCGGCGCTGCTGAACGATCCGAAATTCACCCTCGCACAAGGGGCGATCGCGCTCTGGCCCGACGCCAAGCATCCGCTCTTCAAGCCGATGTTGCAGGCCTTGGGCGTGCATCTGGGCGTGCCGACCGACGTGCCGTTTGAACAACTCGGCGCCAAAGCACGGCGAGCCATTTTCCATGGTCGCGGCGAAGATTGGGTCGAAGTCGCCGCGAGCGCCGCCGGTCCGGCGTTCCGTTTTCAATACAAGGGCCTCTACCCCGCGCTCGAAGAAGCGGCACGGCTCTCCCCTGCCCTCCGCGGTAAGCTCGATCACTTGGTCGACGAAGTGGAATGCTCGATCTGCGGCGGCGCACGCCTGCGCGACGACGCGGCCGCCATGCGGTTCCGCGATCGCACGATCGACGAAATCTGCCGCACGCCGCTCGGTTCGTTGCTTGAATGGGTCGAGAGCCAAAAACTCACCGGCAGCGACCGCAAGGTTGCGGGCGAACTGTGGCGCGAAATCAGCAATCGGCTTCGGTTCCTGGTCGACGTCGGCCTGGAGTATTTAACGATCGGCCGCAGCGCGCCGACTCTCTCCGGCGGCGAATCGCAACGTATTCGCTTGGCGAGCCAAGTCGGCAGCGGTCTCACCGGCGTGCTCTACGTACTCGACGAACCGACGATCGGCCTGCACCCGCGCGACAATTTGCGATTAATCAACGCGCTCTTCAAGCTGCGCGACCTCGGCAACACGCTGCTCATGGTCGAGCACGATAAAGACGTGATCGCCGGCGCCGATCAGTTGCTCGACTTCGGTCCTCGCGCCGGTGTTCACGGCGGCGAAGTCGTCGCGCGCGGCACGCCGGAAGAAGTCGGCAAACAGAAGAATTCGGTGACGGGCCCGTACCTCTCGGGCGCCAAGGGAATCGCGATCCCGACGAACCGACGAGTTCGGGTCGAAGGGGGAGCCGGGAAGCCGGAAGCAAAGGCGGCTCCGATAAAGTCTGCGGCATCCAAGGCCTCGGCTGCTGCGACGAAGACCAAGAAGAAGCCGGCCGACAAAGCCGAGGCCGTCGTCGAAAGCGAAGGCCGCACGACGTTCCCCGGGCCGATCCTCGAAATCCGCGGCGCCTCGCACAACAATCTGCATCACGTCAACGTGCAGATCCCGCTCGGCACGTTTACCGTCGTCACCGGCGTGAGCGGTTCCGGGAAGAGCTCGCTGGTCGAAGATGTGCTCTACAACAGCTTGGCCCGCACATTGCACCGGGCCCGCACGTTCCCCGGCAAGCACGATGCTTTGCGCGGCGTCGACCAAATCAATAAAGTGATTCGCGTCGATCAGATGCCGCTCGGCCAGACACCGACCTCGAACCCGGCAACTTACACCGGCGTGTTCGATCAGGTCCGCACCCTTTTTGCGAACTTGCCCGAGTCGAAGCTGCGCGGTTACACGCCGCGCCGTTTCAGCTTCAATGTTCCCGGCGGGCGCTGCGAGAAGTGTGAAGGGAACGGTCAGCTGCGCATCGAGATGCACTTCCTACCTGACGTGTGGGTCGAATGCGACGAATGCCGCGGCAAGCGTTACAACCCCGAAACGCTCGCCGTGCAATTCCGCGGCTGCTCCATTGCCGACGTGCTCGACATGCCGGTGGGCAAAGCCCTCGACGTGTTTCAAAACATCCCGCAGATCCGCAAGATCCTGCAAACGCTCTGCGACGTCGGGCTCGACTACGTCACGCTCGGACAGCCCGCGCCGACGCTCTCGGGCGGCGAAGCCCAGCGCGTGAAGCTCGCCGCGGAACTCGCGCGGCCCGACACCGGCCGCACGCTGTACTTGCTCGACGAGCCGACGACCGGTTTGCACTTTGACGACTTAGCCAAGCTGCTCGAAGTCTTGCACCGTTTGGTCGATCTCGGTAACAGCATCGTCGTGATCGAGCACAATCTCGACGTCATCAAAACGGCCGACTGGCTCATCGACATGGGCCCCGAGGCCGGCGAGGGAGGCGGCTACGTTGTCGCCGCAGGCACGCCGGAACAACTCGTAACGCACGCCTTGGCGTATCAAGCACAAACGAAAAAGCCAGCGGGCCGCGCCAAGGCATCGCAAGAATTGCTCCGCAGCTACACCGGCGAAATGCTCGAGCCGATTCTCGCCGCAGGCCCCTACGCCGAGCGGAAGCCGTTCGACCCGACGGTTATCGAGAAGCCGCGCGAAGACGACGTCGATCTCGATGCCGTCGGAGAAGAAGCGAAGATGCCGTGGGAAGTCGACGGCCGGCGTTGGCATATCGCCGATCGTGTGGCGCGCAACGGCAAGCCCTGCCGCTGGGACGGGCGCATCCTATCCACTGTTGTCGACAAGATCCAAGAGCTCGGCGACTTCGCGCCGACCAATTTCAACAGCCGGACGATCGTCGAAATCACCGGCGAAAAGAAAAGCGACGGCTGGTTCTTCCACGCCTCCACGGGCGAAGAGTGGTTGCTCAAGCTCAAGTTCCGCACGGCCAAGAGCACCTTCAAGCGCGATGAAGTCGTCGAACAGCTGAACCTCAAGCCGCTCAACGAAATGCCCGACCTGCCGGTCTACGGTACTGAGCCGCGCGTGAAGTGCAAAAACCTTCGCGGACCGTGGCAAGAAGTGCAGATCCAAGTTCACGCGTGGGACGAAATCAACACGCCGGCGTTTTGGCAATTCGTCGAAGCATCGGTCCGGGGCTTCCAAAAGTTCGCCGATAAGGCGGCGCTCAATCCCGAAAACATTATGCCCTGGAAGGTGCTGGGGCAAAAATGGCACTTCGCCCGCAAGGGCTTCCCGCCCGGCAAGAAGGTGTCGTGGGATAGCGAAGTGCTCGAAGAACTTTGCGAGCTTCTGAGCGATACCGCCGAAGGGCAGTTCCTCTGGAACAACCAGCAGCTCATCCACTATTGTCTCAAGGGACGCAGCGAGCCGTGGGCCACGGTGCTCACGAAGAAGCCGCACGCCGTCGAGTTGCATCTCAATGGCCCGAAGAACAAGTTCGCCCTCGGCCGCGTCGCCAGCTTCGGGCTCACGCCGGCCATGGACAAAGACCGCGCCGACCGCGACGTCGTCCGTCTACAGTTTGATGCCGTCGATCAAGTTACCGACGAAGCGCTGAGCGACTTCCTCAACGAACACGCCGAAGCCGCGGTTGAAAAATGATTGACATTGTTCCTGCCAGCCATCCGTAGTCGATTGCAAATTGAGAATTGAAAATCGCAAATTGCAAAATGAAGACCGTGCCCTTCGCCAATTTGCGATTTGCATTTTGCAATTCTCAATTTGCAATCGCACCTCCGCTATGTGCATCGAGTAATCATCCATGAGTACGCCACTACTGCCGCCGCGCTTCCTCTTCCGCTTCAGCTTCACTTGCCCGTATCGCAAGCCGCTTTGGAAAGAATCCGGCCTATCGCTGCCCGACGAATGCCGGCTGCCGAAGCTCGCCGAACTTGAGGGCTCGCGCAACTATGCCGAAGTGCGGGCTGCGTGGAGCGAGGAAGGGGTAGCGTTTAGTTGCCGCGTCGAAGGGAAGAAGCAGTTGCCCTGGTGTCGCGATAGCCGGCCCGACGAAAGCGACGGCCTGCGCGTTTGGATCGACACGCGCGATACGCACAACATCCATCGCGCGAGCCGGTTCTGTCACCAGTTCATCTTCATGCCGTCCGGCTCCGGGCGCAATCTCGACGAACCATACGGCGAGCAACTCTTCATCTCGCGGGCCCGTGAGAACCCCAAACCGGTGCGCTCGAACCTGCTGAAGGTGCGCCGCGACAAGAAGCCCGACGGCTACGTGCTCGATTGCCTCGTGACGCCGCAGGCTCTCACCGGTTGGGACCCCGTGGAAAACCCGAAGCTCGGGTTCACCTACGCCGTAATCGACCGTGAGATCGGGACGCAAACCTTTTCGTGCGGCCCGGAGTTTCCGTACCACGAAGATCCGAGCTTGTGGGCGACGCTGGAACTGACCAAGCCGGCGTAACGCTGGATCGGCGCTTGCGCTCCAGCGAGCGGCGGGGTTTATCCCCGCCGTCTTTGTTGCAACGCCAATTCTCAGACGGCGGGAATAAATCCCGCCGCTCGCTAGGCGCTCGTTGAATTGTCATCGAAGCGACGACGCTCGTCATAGGTTTGACGACGCTATCGCGTCGCACGCTTCGCGACGCACCGCGTTGCATGAGCCAAAACACGTGGAAACGCGTAGCTTTTGATCATTGGCACGTAGTTCGCGTTTCCACTCTCGCCGTAGCGGCCTCCGACGATCGACGCCGAGCGATCGCGTGAACGAGGCCGCACCAAGCTACGAAGGGAGACGGGCCATGTTACGGATTATAAAGTCGGGCGTGTTGGGTTTGACGATGATGGGCTTACTCGCGAGCGCCGTGCAACCGGCGGGCGCTCAAGGTTTCGGCCAGCCTTACGGCGGCTACGGTTATGGCCAGACGTACGCTCCCGTGGGAAGCTACGGCGGCTATCCCGGCCAGCCGACGGGCCTCGCCAATAATCCGGTATTGCAGAAGGTACTGATCGGCGGCGCTCTCTTAGGCGCAGGCTTCCTCGCCGGACGCCTCACCGCTCCGAAGCCGTATCCCACGTACAACAACTACCCGCCGGTCCGGCCTCAGTTCCAACCGTCGTTCAACGGCGGTCACCACGGCCACGGTCACGGTCACCACCGGTTCTAAGCTAAAGCGAGCGTCGAGCCGTCAGGCCGACGTGTCCGTGTCTTAGTCAAAACAAAATCGCTTGCGGGCTCACAGGGCCGACTCCCGCGAACACGCAAGCGATCTGCATTGGCTGCCGTTCAGCATGCCGTATTCAGCACTCGGCATTTCCTAATATCCCGTATTCGGAAACCAGCGGCTGTAATGATTCTCGCCCATGCGTTTGAGCGGCGTAATCAGCGGCAGCGGTACGCCGTTCTTCGCCCACTCGGCCATCACGTCGCGATGCCCGAGCATGCGGACGACGTCGAACACGTGCCCCGGCGACTTATCGCGATACCCCTTCTCGACCGCGGGGTCCCAGCAGCAAATGCCGTCGGCCCCGGCGCGATAGAAGCCGTCGACGCGCGTGCAAAATTGTTTCGGGGCGCCCGAGTGCCAAGCGATCACCAGCGGATATAGTTTCACCGGCGTTCCGGCGATCGCACCCGTGTAGTACTTCATGTCGGGCTGCACAAATGAAGTGTGGTGCGCAAAGAACGCCGGGCCCAGTTCATCGACCAACCCTTCGCGCGCCCAGCGACCGATATCGAAGCCGAACTTCCGGTTGTCGGCCTCTTTGCTGAACGTGGCGAGCGTAATCTTGTACGGCTTCGTCCGGCCTTGCTTCTTCGCCGTTTCGTCGAGCATCGTTCGCCATTCGCGAAGCACGGTCGTCATCATCTCGGCCCGCAGCTCTAAGATGCGGGGATCGTCTTCCGGCACGGTGCGCGCGTCGGCGCCGTACTTCGTTTGAAACGCATCGCAAAACGGTTGCTCCCAAAGCATCATCGGCATGCCGCGATGGAACAAGAACCCGACGCCGTCGGGCTGCAACTTCAACGTCTCGGCAAGCACGTCGATGACGCGCTTGCGGACTTCCGGATAGGCGTAGCTCATGAACAGCGTCGGCGTCCCGTCGCGGTCGATGCAGCGCCATTCGGGATGATCGACGAAAAACTTGCTCCGAAAGATTTCATCCCAAGGATACGAAGCGCCCCAGCCGGCCGGCCGAATCATCACGTGGAACTCCGCCCCCTGCTTGGCAGCTTCCTCGCGCGCGACCTGCAGCGGATTCACGCCGGCCTTGAAAAGCGCCTTGAGCGACTCCGTGTACTCCTTGTATTCCCAGCGGCAGAAGTCCTGCGTCCCTTCGCCGGAGATCGTGCCGATCTCCGACGGATAACAAACGATGTCGGCCCCGAGCACTTGAAACCACCATTTGCCGACGTCGCTCCGCTCGAGCCCTTTGAACGTGATGCGTAGATCGTCGGCGGTGCGCGGTTGAAACGGCCAGATCCAGCTATGGCCGTCGAACGTAGCAATGGCCGTGCGATTCTCCTTCGGCAACGGCTTGCTCCAAGCGGCAAACTCCGCAGCAGTGAGCGGCACGAGTTTCACGTAGCAGAGCGTGCTGGGCATGAAAGGCTGCGGGCTGATATCGAGCCCCTGCCCGGCGAGATCGGCCGCCGTAACGAAGACTTCTTCGATCTGATCGCGGCGCGGTTTCAAGAGCGGCAACGTGCAAGAGACGCGGCTATATACCGCCTCGCCGCTGAGCTTCACCTGCACCGAGTTTTCATCCGCGTTGTCGAGCCCGCCCGAAGTCGTGCAGACGCCGACGTACACGGCATGCGGGCCTTTCACGCCGAGCGGCAAGCGCACTTTCGCCGCGCCGGTATCGCGCAACGTCGAAAGGGCAACCCCTTCCCAAGCCTCGACGGCGTACGGAATCGTTTTCCATTTTCCTTTTTCGCGCCGGCCCGAGGTAAGCGCCGCGGCAGGCTCGGCTTTGGAGAGATCCGTGAGCAGCACGGCCTGATCCGCTTGCGACCAACGGCGAGAATCGTCCGGAAGCAAACTTACGGAACTCGGAGATTCAGCGCTAAGCACGATGTCGGCACGGGTGGCCAGCATCGCAACAAGCAGCAATGCAAAACGGGTTCGGTGCATGGAAGTCTCCGAATTCTGAGGCGAGCGTCGAGCCGTAAGGCCGACGTGTCTAGGACGGGCGGGCGAACACGTCGGGCCGAAGCTTCGACGCTCGCCGCTCGTAAGGGCGGGAAGCGGCATTCTGTACGGGATTGCGTCGGCATGCAAACTGCTGAAGAGTCCCCTTCGCTCGTGCGCGTGGGCGGCCCATTTTTGCCGCTTTCACGTCGCTGCCGGCCGCGGCGAAGTGCCGCGCTAGAATACGCTTTGCCGACGCACTTTACGCGGGCCGGAAGGGGATCGCATGCCGCTGGTGGAAACCACCGAACGAGGACTCTACTGCCGCGCGGGAGATTTCTACGTCGACCCCTGGTCGCCGGTCGACCGCGCATTGATCACCCACTCGCATAGCGACCATCTTCGCTGGGGTTCGAAGCGATATCTCACGGCGGCGCCGAACGTGCCGGTGCTCAGGGCCCGCGTCGGACCGGTCGACGTCGAAGGGTTGCCCTACGGCGAGTCGCAAACCGTCGGCGGCGTGCAAGTATCGTTTCATCCGGCAGGCCATGTGCTCGGCTCGGCGCAAGTGCGTATCGAGCGAGGCGGCGAGGTTTGCGTCGTCAGCGGCGATTACAAGACGCAGCCCGACCCGACCTGTGCGTCGTTTGAAGCCGTTCGCTGTCATCACTTCATCACCGAGGCGACGTTCGCGCTACCGATCTACCGCTGGCCGCGCACTGCCGACGTGATGCAGGATTTCGATACTTGGTGGCAGGCCAACGCCGCGGAAGGACGCACGAGCGTCGTCTGCGCCTACGCGCTCGGCAAGGCGCAGCGCGTGCTGGCCGAGCTCGCCGCCGAGCATGGGCCCATCTTAGTACACGGCGCGCTGCAGCGCATTCTTCCACTCTATGAAGCGGCGGGCGTTCGATTACCGACGACCGCACATGCCTCGGCCCTGAGCGTGCGCGCCGCCGGCGGCAAGGCGCTCGTCATCGCGCCGCCGTCGGTATTGGGCTCTGCGTGGCTGCGAAAGTTCGGACCCGTGTCGACGGCACTTTGCTCCGGATGGATGCGCGTTCGCGGTACGCGCCGCAGGCGTGGAGTCGATCGCGGTTTCATTCTTTCCGACCATGCCGACTGGCCCGGGCTGTGCGAATCGGTCGCCGCCACGGGCGCAGAAGAAGTGTGGGTCACGCACGGCTACACGGAACCGTTTGCCCGCTACCTGTCGGAAGAACGCCGGCTCAACGCCGTACCGATCGAAACGCGCTTCACCGGGGAAACGGCCGACGAAGCCGCAACGGAAGCCGAGGACGCGACCGACGTCGTCCCCGCGGAAGTCGCCGCCGGTGAGGTGCCCTGATGCGACGCTTCGCACAGCTTTTTCGCGACCTCGACCGGACGACCCGCACTAGTGAGAAGACCGCGCATCTTGTCCGTTACTTCGGCGAAGCGGCTCCTGCCGACGCCGCTTGGGCGCTGTATCTTTTAACCGGTCGCAAACTGAAGCGGCTCATCAAGACGCGGGCTCTGCGCGAATGGGCCGCGGAAACGGCCGGCGTGCCGCTCTGGCTGCTCGAGCGCAGCTACGAGGCCGTCGGCGATCTGGGCGAGACGCTGGCCTGGATCTTGCCGCCGCCGGAAAGCGCGGTCGATCAATCACTCGCGGCGGTCATCGAGCAACGTATCCAGCCGCTCGCCGAAGCCTCGCCCGCGCAACAGGCGAGAATCGTGCGCGAGGCGTGGCGTGTGTTCGGGGAATACGAACGGCTGGTTTTTCACAAGCTGATCGCCGGAGAGTTTCGCGTCGGCGTAGCACAAACGCTCGTCGTCCGTGCGTTGGCCGAAGCGGTGGGCGTGCCCGCGCCGACAATGGCCCACCGCCTTGCGGGCGATTGGCAACCGACGGCCGAAATGTATGAACGGCTCGTCGCCGGCGACGCCGCGGCCGACGACCCGGCCCGACCGTATCCGTTTTTCCTGGCCTACGCGCTGGAGGAGCCTTGCCGCACGCTCGGCGAGCCGCACGAGTGGCAAGCCGAATGGAAATGGGACGGCATCCGCGGCCAAGCTCTTCGCCGCGGCGAGACGACGGCCCTCTGGTCGCGCGGCGAAGAGCTCGTCACCGAACGCTTCCCCGAGTTGCAACCGGTTCTCGATGCCCTTCCCTCCGGCACGGTGCTCGACGGCGAGATCTTGGCCTGGCGCGACGACCGGCCGTTGCCGTTTGCCGCCTTGCAGAAGCGGATCGGTCGCAAAACCGTGACGCCGCGCATTCTCAAGGAAGCGCCAACGGCGTTCCAATCGTACGACGTGCTCGAATACGAAGGAATCGACCAGCGCGAGCGTCCGCTGGTGGAACGCCGGGCCTTGCTGGAGCAAATCGTCGCTCAAGTCGCGCAACCTCGGCTACGATTATCGCCCATCGTACCGTTCGGCTCGTGGGACGAACTCGAACAGCAATACGCGCGAGCCCGCGCGGAACAAGTGGAAGGCTTGATGCTGAAGCAACGCGACGCGCCGTACGGCGTCGGTCGCCGCCGCGGACCGTGGTGGAAGTGGAAAGCGGAGCCGTACTCGATCGACGCAGTGCTCCTCTACGCACAATCAGGCCACGGCAAACGAGCGGGCCTCTACACCGACTACACGTTCGGCGTCTGGGACATGCGTCGCTTGGTGCCGGTCGCAAAAGCGTACTCCGGTCTCACGGACGAAGAGATTCGCGAGGTCGACGCCTTCATTCGCGCGCACACCCTCGACAAGTTCGGCCCGGTGCGCGAAGTGGAGCCGCGGCTGGTCTTCGAGCTGCACTTCGAGGGAATTCAAGTCTCGTCCCGTCATAAGGCCGGCATCGCCGTACGGTTTCCGCGAATGCATCGTTGGCGGCGCGACAAGCCGCCGGCCGAGGCCGACTCGCTCGAAACGCTCGTCTCCCTGGCGGGGCTTCACCGCGAACAGTTGCATCCGCGCATCTCGCGGCAGGCCATGCTGTTCGATCTTGGCGGGGATCTCGACGACGGGCCGACCGGCACGGCCGCTGACTCACTCGATCAGGAAGCCGAGGCGCCCCGCTCATGATCCGTCGTCATGCCGAAGTTGCCGAGTCGAACGTTGCCGCACCGGAGTTCCTCATCGACTCCTGGCTCGCCAAGCAAGGTTGGCAAGCGTTTGATTTTCAACGCGAGACATGGCGTGCCTATCTCGCCGGCCGAAGCGGCTTGGTGCATGCCTCGACGGGTACCGGAAAGTCGTACTCCGTTTGGCTCGGGTTGCTGGAGGAGGCGCTGCGCGAGCGGCAACTGCAGTGCTTACCCCTCCCCCCCGGCCCCTCTCCCGCAAGGGGCGAGGGGAGGAAGAAGAAGTCGGAGCCTGCGCAGGCCGATGCGTTGCGCGTGCTTTGGATCACTCCCATGCGGGCGCTCGCGAACGATATCGCCGTCGCTTTGGAGCGGCCGATCGCCGAGCTTGGCCTGCCGTGGACGATCGGCCTTCGCACGGGAGACGCAAGTGCGGCCGATCGTCGTCGCCAGAAGGCACGCATGCCGACGGCGCTCGTCACCACGCCGGAAAGCCTCTCGTTGCTACTCTCCTATCCCGACGCACGCGAGCGATTTCAATCGTTGCGCTGCGTGGTCGTCGATGAATGGCACGAACTCTTGGGCACGAAACGCGGCGTACAAACCGAGCTCGGGCTCGCCCGCTTGCGACAATGGCGCCCGACGCTGCGCACTTGGGGCCTTTCGGCGACGCTCGGCAATCTCGAAGAAGCACGCGATGTGTTGCTCGGCGACGTCGCAGATTCCGGCGTACTCATCCGCGGCGCCGCGCCGAAGGAAACGCGCGTCGAAACCTTGCTGCCTGCGACGATGGAACGCTTTCCTTGGTCGGGCCATCTCGGCAAGCGAATGCTGCCGCAAGTCGTCGAGGCGATCGAGAAGGCTAAAAGCACGCTCGTGTTCACCAACACGCGGTCGCAGGCCGAGATTTGGTTTCGCGAAATCCTCCACGCCAAGCCCCAATGGGCCGCCGAGATTGCGCTGCATCACGGTTCGCTCGACCGCGGAGTTCGCGCGTATGTCGAAGGTCGCACGCGCGGCGGCGCGATGCGGTGCGTCGTCTGCACATCGAGCTTGGATTTGGGAGTCGACTTCGCTCCGGTCGATCAGGTGATTCAAATCGGCAGTCCGAAGGGAATCGCTCGCCTTTTGCAAAGGGCCGGGCGTAGCGGTCATCGGCCGGGCGCCGTGAGCCGTATCCTTTGCGTGCCGACGCATGCATTCGAACTTGTGGAATACGCGGCGGCCCGGGAGGCGGCGGAGGCGCGGCGTTTGGAAGGACGTCGACCGTTGGATCTTCCGCTCGATTTGTTGGCGCAGCACGTCGTAACGCTCGCGCTCGGCGAGGGGGTCGATGCCGACGCGCTCTACAACGAAGTCCGCACGACATACGCCTTTCGACGGCTCACCCCCGAGCAATGGCGCTGGACGCTCGACTTCGTCCAACGCGGCGGCCCGGCGCTGCATGCCTATCCGCAATACTCCAAGCTCGTGCCCGACGACGGCGGGCGACTGGTCATTCGTTCGCCGCAAACGGCGCGACTGCATCGCATGTCGATCGGCACCATTACGTCGGACGCTTCGGTCGCGGTGCAATATCTCAAAGGCCCCCGGCTCGGCACGATCGAAGAATCGTTCGTCGCACGTTTGAAGCCCGGGGATCAATTCATCTTTGCGGGCAAGACGCTGGAGTTCGTGCGATTTCGCGATCTGAAGGCCTACGTTCGCAAATCGACCAAGAAGTCGGGGACCGTGCCGCGTTGGGAAGGGGGCCGACTGCCGCTCTCGACCGAGCTCGCGGGCGCGGTTCGGGCAAAGCTCGGCGAAATCGCGGCGGGCAGCTATGTCGGCCCTGAAACGGAAAAGGCCCGGAGCATTTTGGACATTCAAGCGGCCTGGTCGGCCGTGCCTGCGGCAGGGCAGCTGCTCATTGAAACGGCCCACGTGCAGCGGGGCCATCAAGCGTTCGTGTATCCGTTTGAAGGGGTGCTCGTCAACGAGGGCTTGGCGACGCTCGTGGCCCATCGCCTTGCGCAGGCCGGACCGCGCAGCATTTCGATCACTTCCAACGATTACGGCTTCGAGCTCTTGTCGCCGCAGCCGTTTGATCTATCGGAAGAGGCGTGGCGACGGCTGCTCACGACGGAGCATCTCCTCGACGACTTGGCCGCGTGCGTCAACTCGACGGAAATGGCGCGGCGTCGGTTTCGTGATATCGCCCGTGTCGCGGGGCTGATTTTCTCCGGGTACCCCGGCGCCCCGACGGCCGCACGACAACTGCAAGCCTCGAGCGGGCTGATCTTCGACGTCTTCCGGGAGTACGATCCGGAGAACATGCTCTTGGAACAAGCGCGACGCGAAGTATTGGAACAACAATTAGAAACGCGTCGACTCACGGAAGCCCTGGAGCGTGCGGCGGCCGGAACCATCGTCATGCGACCGATCGCCCGACTGACGCCCCTGGCGTTTCCCCTGTGGGCGGCAAGAATTCAGAAGACGCAAGTCTCCAGCGAGAAGTGGAGCAAACGGGTGGAGCGCATGGTGGTGCAACTGGAGCGGGAAGCGACGCGCACGACGAAGCGGAAGCAGACCGGGTCGGTGCCCGTGGAAGTGGCGCCGACTACTAATCACCCCTTACCCCTCACCCCTGGCTCTTCTCCCGCAAGGGGCGAGGGGAAGAATGCGACAGACTCACAAATCAAGCAGCGAGGGACGCATGTTGCGACATGAGGTCGCCGGCGAAACGCTGTACCTATCCGCGGAGCGAGCCATGTGGTGGCCGGCACGGCGTACGCTTATCGCCGCCGACGTACACCTCGGCAAGGCGGCCTCGTTTCGCAATGCCGGCGTTCCTATTCCACACGGCACGACGCGCACGGATCTCGCCCGACTTACGGCGCTGGTGGAAAAACTGCGCCCGACGACACTGCTAATTGTCGGCGATCTCGTGCACGATCGTCGCGGTCTCACGGAGGAAACCGTCGCCCAGATCGCCGCCTGGCGCATGCGGCACGGCGAACTCGATTGGCTCTGCGTGACCGGCAATCACGATCGCAAGGCCGGGAATCTGCCGGCAGTCTGGAGCGTCGCGCCGGCCGGAGATCGATGGAAGGTCGGGCCGTTCGTGTTTAAGCACCATCCGGAACCCGACGCCGGCGGCTACGTCGTGGCCGGGCATCTTCATCCCGCGGTCGAACTTCGGGGCGTGGGCAAGGCGCGCATGAAAGCGGCCTGCTTTTGGTTTGGTCGCGAGGTCGCGGTGTTGCCGGCCTTCGGGCGCTTCACGGGAACCTCGATCGTGCGCCCCGCCTCGGGCGACGGCGTATTCGTGGTCGAGCGCGACGAGATCGTGCAACTCGCAACGACGCACTAAGCGAACTGCGCTAGAAGTCGACCTGCACGCGCGAGACGAACAAATCCGCCGTGCTGTTGCCGGTGGTCGTGTTGTCGAGCATCGCGTGGATCCAATTGAACTGCATCTTCGTGTGCACGTTCCAGAACCAGGTGAACCCCAGGGTCACGTCTTGCAACATGCCGTTGCCTTGCGAGGCGGTGCCGTTGAACGTGTTCGTGGCGCTTACGTAGTAGTTGCCGTTGAGCGAGGCGGGATTGCGCAGGTCGACGAACGAATAGCGAGCCGCCACTTCCCACGCGCCCCAGCCGCAGATACCGTCTTTCAGCGAGAAGAAGTCGGTGTACGGCGTGAGTTTCGTCAACACCGCCGATTTCTTATCGTAGAGGCGGTTTTCACCGGTGAGGCGATACGCGACCTGACCATAAGCGCCGTTGTAGAAAATGGGGCCGACGGCGCTTTGCACGACGGTGCCCATGTATTCGGCCTGGATGCCCCACGGGCCGTGTTGAAAGACGGTCTCGCAGCCGAATAGTTGAAAGTAGTCGGCCAAGTAGCGGCCGGTGTCGACAAACGTCGGGGTACCGTTGGCGGCGCCGCCGGGGCCGAACGTCGAAGGAAATTCCGGGTAGCCCAAGACGCCGAACTCCGGCGAGGTGCGCGCCTGATAATACGGCCGCGGGCTCCCGGTATTTCCGGGCGTACCGCTGCCGACGGCATCGTTCGCGCCGAGCAACCCGAAGTTGTAGCCGCCGCCGACGTGCCACAGGTAGCGGTCGTCGACACCCTCTTCGTATTGCAGCAGATGGGTTGCACGGGCCGAGAACGACACGCCGCCGACGTCGCCGATATCGGTGGCGAAGCGATCGTCGCCGAACGGCGCATTGCTGAAGCCGCCGGTGCGAAAGATGCTGTACGTCCACTGCGTCATTTCATCTTCGGACAAGTTGGCCGACTGAATACCGACGCGGCGGAACGGCACCATTGCCAAGAAGGGCAACGAGCGTTCGAGGAAGGTGAGATTGCGAAAGCCGGTGAGCGAGTCGACGCTGAACGGCTGGCAGAACTGTCCGATCTTAAGCGTCTGCAGCCAGGGAAGGTTGCTCTGCTCGACCCACACGTCGAAGAAGCTGGGTCGGCCGGCGGTCGCAAAATCGACTTCGATTTGATAGGCGGTAAACTCGCGAACCTTGCCGGTGACGGCGAGGCGCGCCCGACGGAAGCCGGTGCCGTTTTGCATGTCGCCGACCGTCGCGATGTTGCGCGGGTCTTGTGAAAAGAAGCCGGTATCGAGCTGCGTGAAACCGGTGATCTTGTGCGACGGGAACTCTTCGGCCGCTTTCTTGTCGGCGGCTTTTTTATCGGCCGCGTCGCGCTTCTTGAGTTGCCCTTCAACGTCGGTAAGTCGCATGCGAAGTTCGGCGAGTGCGGCATCGGTGCCGGGCGTCGCCGTCGCGGCGTTCCGGGCGGCGGTGTCGGCGTACGACGCTTGCTCGACGAACCACGGCGATGTGAGGGGCGCCATTCCATGAAGCTGCTGCCCGGGTAGCTCGGGCACGAACGGCTCGGCGCCGTATGCGACCGACACCGGATATTGCGGTGCCGTGTATTCCGGCGTCAGCGGTAGCGGATCGGGCGCAAAGAATTGCGGAGCTTGTGCAAGGCCGAGCTCGGCATGCGCCGTCGCTAAGCAGACGAACAGAACGATGAGGCCTCGGCCGGAAAGCCGTCGGCGGAACGCGGATCGAGCCGGACGCGTCGAGCGGTCGACGTGTCGGCTGAGGAACCACTTCCGCAGCATGAATGAACTCCGCGCAAGAACGATACACGGCGACAACAAAATCTGACGCAGACCGCCGCCATCGCACAAGGCGGCGGCGAGACCGGGGCGTCTCCACCAACATCGACAGATCGAGGCCCCTATAATCGTTATTTCCGGCAAAGTCGCCGACGGCGCAGGCGGTGCCGGCGTGAGTTAGGGAACGCACGTGTAGGCTATTCGACCAATTGCAGGGCATCGGCGGGGCGACGACACTACGGGCTCGTGCGGTGAAGCGCCGAATGGGGAGACGACAGCTAGGAATGCCGGCATGACCGAGAAACCGCGGATGGACGTCCATGACTTGGTGAGCGAAATCTACGCACGCGATTCGCGACGCGTGTTTTCGACGCTCGTGCGCTTGCTGGGGGATTTCGATCTCGCCGAAGAAGCGCTGCACGAGGCATTCGCCGTCGCCGTCGAGCAATGGCAACATTACGGTGTGCCCGACAATCCGCGTGCTTGGCTGGTCTCGACCGGGCGATTCAAGGCGATCGACGCATTGCGACGCCGCGTGCATTCGCAAGACGTGCGCGAGCAAGTGTCGAAGCGCCTCGACGAACTCTCGCAAGTCAATGCGGAACGAGCCGCGCGCGAGATCGAAGACGATCGGTTGCGGCTCGTGTTCACATGCTGTCACCCGGCGCTTTCCTCCGAGGCGCAGGTGGCGATGACCTTGCGCGAAGTTTGCGGCTTGAGCACCGAGCAAATTGCGGTCGCGTTCCTATCGGCGCCCGCCACCATTGCGCAGCGTATCGTGCGCGCGAAATCGAAGATTCGCGACGCTAAGATCCCGTTCGACGTTCCGTCGGTGCAGGAGTTTCCGCAGCGACTGGAATCCGTGCTGTCGGTGATTTACCTCGTGTTTAACGAGGGCTACTCCGCGTCGTCGGGGGAATCGTTGACGCGCGCCGATCTGTCGAGCGAGGCCATTCGCCTCGGGCGACTGGTGATGGAATTGCTGCCCGATCCGGAGGTGCTCGGCCTGTTGGCATTGATGCTGTTGCACGAATCGCGCCGTGCCGCGCGTGCGACGCCCGAGGGAGACATCGTGCTCTTGGAAGATCAGGATCGGAGGCGTTGGAATCGGACGCAGATTCAAGAAGGGAAGGAACTCGTCGAACGCGCGCTCGCGTCGCGCCGCTTCGGCGTCTATACGATTCAAGCGGCGATCTCGGCCGTGCATGCGGATGCGCCCGGCACGGCGGCGACCGACTGGGGACAGATCGTCGCGCTGTACGACATTTTGCTGCGGTCGGCCCCTTCGCCGGTCGTGGAGCTCAATCGCGCGGTGGCCGTGGCCATGCGCGACGGCCCGGCCGCGGGCCTGTCGCTGGTCGACAATATTCTGGAGCGCGGCGATCTGGCCGGCTATCACTTGGCCCATGCGGCCCGAGCCGACCTTTGCCGGCGGCTGGGACGAACCACCGATGCGCAGGCCGCTTATGAGCGGGCCTTGGAGCTGGCTCAGCAGGAACCGGAGCGCCGTTTCCTCAAAAAAAGGCTCGCGGAAGTAGTTTGAAGATTTTTCGAGGACGCCGTCGATTCGGCCGGCGGGCGTTCGACTAAAGGGTGTTGACGACAAATTCTCAGGTGAGGAGTAGCTGACATGTTTGCGAAGCCGCAAGAAGAACACCGAATGCTGGAACAACTCGTGGGCGAATGGGTTATGGATTCCGAATGCGTCATGGGCCCCGATCAACCGGTGGAAAAGTCGCAGTCGCGCGTAACGACCCGCTCGTTGGAGGGCATGTGGATCGTTTCGGAAATGTGCAGCGAATGTCCTCAGAATGGGAAGACTACCATGCTCATGACGCTCGGCTACGACGCCGCGACGGGCAAGTTCCCCGGCACGTTTGTCGGCTCGATGATGTCGCACATGTGGATCTACAGCGGCACGCTCAGCGACGACAAGCGACGCATCGTGCTCGACACGACCGGCCCGAAGTTCGACGGCACGGGCATGACGCAATATCAGGACACCGTCGAGTTCGTCGACAAGGATACTTGGATCTTGCGCTCGCAATTTCTCGGCGACGACGGGCATTGGGTGAAGTTTATGACTGCGACGAATACGCGCGTGAAGTAAATCGCTTCGGAAAATAACAAAACAACTCCTCAGTGTAAGCGAGAAGAAGATGAAATACATGTTGCTGGTTTACGGCGCCGAAGATGCTTGGACGGAACAAGAGCGCGCCGAGTGCATGGAGGAGTCGACGGAGCTCTGCCATGAGTTGGCGGAACAAGGAAAGTTTCTCGGTGCGTCGCCGTTGCATCCGGTGTCGACGGCAACGCTCGTGCGCGTGCGCCGCGGCACGCGACTCACGACCGACGGACCGTTCGCGGAAACGACGGAGCAACTCGGCGGCTACTTTTTGATCGACGTGGCAAACCTCGACGAGGCCATTGCGATTGCCGGGCGTATTCCCGCGGCGACGAAAGGGACCGTGGAGATTCGTCCGGTATTCGAACTCGCGGGCCTGCCGCAGCCGGCCGGGAAATGACCTTCGGCCGAGTAACGAGCTGACGTAGTGCAGGTTCGAGCGTAAACGAGGTATCTGTCATGGGCGCTATTTGTTGTCACCGCGATGAAACAAGTTCGGCTTCGGCCGCGCGACCGTTGATTCGAGCCGCGGGTTGGTTCATCCCCAGCGCTGCCTTGGTGCTGATGCCGAAGTGCCCGGCGTGCTTGGCGGCGTACTTCGCGATGGCGACCGGTCTAGGAATCTCGCTCTCGACGGCGAGCTATACCCGAACGCTACTGATTTCGCTGTGCATCGGTTTGCTCGTAACGATGGCCGGGCGAAGCGTTTGGCGACGGCTCGGGCACCGCTACTCTTAACTCACGCGTACGTCGTTCGGATTTTGGAGTCTGTCAGATGAGCGTCGTTCCCCATCCGCCGATTGTTTCACAAGCCGAGTGGCTTGCGGAACGAAAGAAGTTGCTGGCCGCCGAAAAGGCGTTGACCAAGCATTACGACGAGGTGAACGCCGTGCGGCGCCGGTTGCCGATGGTGCGGATTGATAAGCAGTATTCATTCACCGGAGTCAAAGGCCCCGTAAGCTTGCTCGACCTATTCGCCGGCAAGCGGCAGCTGGTCGTCTATCACTTCATGTTCGATCCGGAGTGGGACAAAGGGTGCCCCGGCTGCACCGGCTTCGTCGACTCGCTCGGCGACCTTTCGATGCTCGGCAAGCGCGGCACGGAGTTTGTGCTCGTCTCGCGCGCACCGCTGGAAAAGCTCGAGAAATACAAGCAAGAGCGCGGTTGGAATCGCACCTGGGTTTCGTCGTTCGGTAGCGACTTCAACTACGACTTTCACGTCACGCTCGACCCCGAGAAGGCGCCGCCGGAATACAACTATCGCGATCAAGCGGAGTTGCAAGCGAGAAAGGGAACCGAGCCGTGGTTTCTCAAGGGAGAGTCGCACGGCCTGAGCGTCTTCTTTCGGCTGGAAGACGACATATTCCATACCTATTCGACTTATGGCCGAGGTTGCGAAAGCCTGACGGATTCATACCGGCTGCTCGACTGCACACCTTTCGGTCGACAGGAAGACTTCGAAGTCTCGCCGCCGGGCTGGCCTCAACGACCGACCTACGGAGGTTGAAGTAGTGATCGGCGAGCAACATCGGTCGGGGGTCGCACTGAAAGCCGATGCCGCGGCGCCGACCGGGTTTCAAACGCCCACGGTGCCGGAGTGCGGGCTCAAGATCGCACATGCGCCGTGTGTCGAGCATTATGCAGCCGATTTCGATCCGGCGGAGCGAGGAGGTATCGAGATTTGGATTCCGCTGGTGGCGTAATCTACCGATGCGCAACCGAGTGACGGCGGTTGCAGTTCGACGCGGGATAGGCGACGATTGCGTCCATCACCCCGCGAGATCAACTCCGTCATGGTTCACTGGCTTAGTTCGCGATTTTTCTTTCCGCTGGCGGCGATGAGCGCGGTCGCCATGTTGCTCTACGGCGCATGGCGCGAGCTCATCGGCCCTTGGACCGGCCCGCGGCTACACCTCAATTTGTTTCTCGCTTGGGTGCCCTACCTCATTGCGCTCGCGGCCGTGCGCGTGCAGCAGCGGCGGCCGAATTCGCCGTGGCTCTTCAAGCTGATGTTCGTCGCTTGGTTTTTCTTCTACCCGAACGCCCCCTATCTCATCACCGACTGGCGTTATCTCCCCGGCTGGACGAACGAGCTATGGTACAGCGTCGTCATGATGACGGCGTTCTCCCTGTGCGGGTTGTCGCTGGCGGCCGTGTCGCTCTACTTGGTCCAAACGCTCGTAAACGTACGACTATCGCGCACGCTCGGCAACGTCGTCGCGGCGGCGGCAATCGGCCTCAGCGGTCTCGGCGTCTACCTCGGCCGATTCCTGCGCCTGAACACTTGGGACTTGTTCACACAACCCGGCCAAGTTCTGGCCGACGTGGAGAAGGCCTTCCGCGAGCATCCCAATCATATGGGGCCCGTCGGTTTCAGCATCCTCTTTATGCTGGTGCTCGCCTCGCTCTATTACATGTTCCTGGAACTACGGCACGCCCACTGGTCGCGCGAAGAGCTGCGCGCTTGGAAAGCGCCGATCCGCCTGCCGCGTGATTACGACGATCGCGACGCCGATGACGACTGGGAAGCGTCAGGCTCCCGCTAAGTCGTCGAGCGCCACAGCGAATTCGCCCCCAAAAGCGGGGCAAAATGCAATATTCGCGCGCTATTACGGCGCTTTCAGCCCTTTTGTTTTCGAGCCAAAACCCGTATTCTTAAGCGTTCCTCGATGAATGCTCTCGGGCCGGTTTCAGATTGCCCCACTTTTCGGGCCGCACGTTGATCGCTTTCCGCAGCATCGCTTCTAAGCGGTGCGGAAAGTTTCTGAACAGTACCTGACGCGTTCGATCAACCTGTGCGTGGAGTCCGCCGACGTCGCTGCCGAAAGCAGCGCAAAGTGCGGACGGCGTTGTTTGACCGTAGGTCGCCCTCGCGGCGTCCCCGGTCGTCCATTGCATGGCGGCATACTGTTTATTTTTCCGATCTTAGGGTGCATTGCGAATGTCTGATTCCATTTCCGAGCAAGATTCCGGTACGACGTTTCAAGAGTTGAACCTCAGCGCGCCGTTGCTCGCAGCGCTGGAGACCAAGGGTTACACGTCGGCCACGCCGATTCAGGCCCGCACGATTCCGCCGTTGCTCGACGGTCGCGACGTGCTCGGCCAAGCGCAAACCGGCACCGGTAAAACGGCCGCCTTTGCGCTGCCGCTCTTGCATCGCCTCGACCCGGCCAAGCGTACGCCGCAAATTCTCGTACTCGCACCGACGCGCGAGCTCGCCATCCAAGTCGCCAAGTCGTTCGAAACCTACGCCGCGAACTTGCCGGGCGTCCGCGTCGCCGCCATCTACGGCGGTCAGGACTACCAAGTGCAGTTCCGCGAACTCGATCGCGGCGTGCAAGTGGTCGTCGGCACGCCGGGTCGCGTGATGGATCACATGCGCCGCGGCTCGCTCAAGCTCGATACGCTGCAAGCCATCGTCTTGGACGAAGCGGATGAAATGCTGCAGATGGGTTTCGCCGAAGACGTCGATTGGGTGCTGACCCAAGCGCCGGCGGAACGGCAGATCGCGCTCTTCTCGGCGACGATGCCCGACTCAATTCGCCAAATCGCCCAGCGGCATCTCCGCAACCCGATTGAAATCACGATCAAGCGCGGCGCTTCGGCCGCCGAAACCGTGCGACAACGTTTCCTCGTCGTCGCACCGCCGCAGAAGCAACTCGCGCTTTCGCGCGTGCTGGAAGCGGAAGCGATCGACGGCGCCATCGTGTTCGTGAAGACCAAGAGCACGACGGAATACTTGGCCGAATATCTCTCGACGCAAGGGCATCGCGTCGCCGCTTTGAGCAGCGACGTCGTGCAGAAACAGCGAGAACGGATCGTCGAAGCGCTCAAGGCCGGCCGGATCGACGTGATCGTCGCCACCGACGTCGCGGCGCGCGGACTCGATGTTCCGCGCATCAGCCACGTGATCAACTACGATTTCCCGTTCGATAGCGAAAGCTACGTCCATCGCATCGGCCGCACCGGTCGCGCCGGGCGTGAAGGAAACGCCATTCTGTTCCTCAACACGCGCGAGCGTCATTTGGTGCGACGCATCGAAAACGCCACGCGTCAGCAAATGGAACCGATGGAGCTCCCCACCAAGCGCGCCATCAATCAGCGCCGGGTCGCTCGATTCCACGAGCAGATCACCGCCAACATGGCGCACAAAGAAATCGGCACGTTCACGTCGATCATTGAGCAATATCGCAACGCCACGCAAACGCCGATCGAGCAAATTGCCGCGGCGCTCGTCGCCATGGCCGCGGGCGACAAGCCGCTCCTGCTGACCGAAGAGCTGCAAGTGCCCGATTTCCGCGAGCCGAAGAGCATGCGCGATGCCGGCGGCGTGCGACGCTTCGAAGACGATCGTCGCGGCGAACGTAGCAACGACCGTGGAGATCGCGGACCTCGTCGTGAGCGTGGTCCCGGCGCCGATCGTTCGGCGCCAATGGAGACGTTCCGCATCGAAGTCGGTCGTACCCATCAAGTGAAGCCGGGCAACATCGTCGGCGCCATCGCGAACGAAGCCTGTCTCGATAGCTCCGGCATCGGACGCATCGAAATCTTCGACGACTACAGCACGGTCGATTTGCTCGTCGGTATGCCGCAAGCCACGTTTGAAGCGTTGCAACAAACGATGGTCGCCGGTCGGCCGCTGAGCATTTCGCGACTGGGGCAGAACGCTCCGGCCGGCGAAGCGCGTCCAAAGAAGAAGTTCGCCCCGAAGTTTGCCGACAAGGCAGGCTTCGACAAGGGGGACGGCAAACCGGCCGGCAAGTTCAAGAAGCCGAAACGCGCGACGGCCAAGTCGTAACGACGTTATGCCGCTGATCACCATTCGTGACCTCACGATCGGATTCCGCGGGCCTCCGTTGTTAGACGGCGTCTCGTGCATCATCGAGCCCGGCCAGCGGATCGGCCTGCTCGGACGCAACGGCTCCGGCAAGACGACGCTGCTGAGAATGCTCAGCGGCGAAGTCGATCCGGACCGCGGCGAGATCACGTTTGCGCCGGGAACTCGGCTCGCCCTGCTCCAACAGGACGTGCCGCGCGACATCACGGGGCTCGTGCGCGACGTCGTCGCCACGGGCGCCGTGCATCTCGACGACGGCGAATCCTCCGCTTGGCGTGCCACGCAGCGGGTCGAGCAAGTGCTCGCGCGCATGGAGTTGCCCGCCGAAACGGAGTTCGCTACGCTCTCCTCCGGCATGAAGCGGCGCGTGCTGCTGGGGCGTGCATTGGCTTCCGAGCCCGACGTGCTGCTGCTCGACGAACCGACGAACCATCTCGACGTCGATTCGATCACCTGGCTCGAAGCGTTTCTCGCGCGTTCGAGCGTCACGTTGATTTTCGTCACCCACGATCGAATGTTTCTGCGGAAGCTCGCGAGCCGGATTCTGGAAATCGATCGGGGCCGGCTCTTCGATTGGTCGTGCGATTACGATACGTTCCTCCGTCGCAAAGAAGAGGCTCTCGCCGCCGAAGAGAAGCAAAACGCCCTCTTCGACAAGCGCCTGGCCGAAGAAGAGGTGTGGATTCGCCAAGGGGTGAAAGCTCGCCGCACGCGCAACGAAGGTCGCGTGCGCGCCTTGGAAGAAATGCGGCGCATGCGGAGCAACCGGCGCGAGATCGGCGGGCCCGTAAAGATGGCGATTCAAAACTCCGGCCGCAGCGGCACGTTGGTGGCAGAAGCCAAGGAAGTAACGTACGCCTACGCCGACCGGCCGATCATGCGCAACTTCTCGACCATGCTCATGCGCGGCGATAAGGTCGGCATCATCGGTCGCAACGGCGCGGGCAAGACGACGCTACTGCGCGTGCTGCTCGGGCAACTTGCCCCGCAGTCGGGCACCGTGCGCCTCGGCACCAATCTACAGATCGCGTATTTCGATCAACTCCGACAACAGCTCAACGAAGAAGCTTCGGTGCTGGAAAACGTCGGCGACGGCTCCGACGCCGTGATGATCGACGGCAAGGCCCGTCACATCGTCGGCTACCTCCAAGACTTCCTCTTCAGCGCCGAACGGGCGCGCACGCCGGTCCGCTTCCTTTCCGGCGGCGAACGCAATCGCGTGTTGCTGGCCAAGCTATTTGCCAAGCCGGCCAACGTCGTGGTGCTCGACGAACCGACGAACGACCTCGATGCCGAGACGTTGGAACTGCTCGAAGACCGGCTCGTCCAGTTCGAAGGCACGGTGCTGCTCGTGAGCCACGACCGGACGTTCTTGAACAACGTCGTCGGCAGCACCATCGTGTTCGAAGCCGACGGCGTCAAAGAATACGACGGCGGCTACGACGATTGGCTTCGTCAACGCCCGGCGCCGGTCGCGGAAACACCTGCTGCCGAAAGCCCGGCACCTGCATCACGGGCGACGAAAGAACCGGACAACCGCAAGCGGCGCCTGACCTACAAAGAGAATCAAGAACTCCAAAAGCTCCTGCCCGACATCGACGAACTCGAGCGTCAGATTGCCGCGTTGCACGTGGAATTTGCCCGCCCGGAGTTTTATCAACAGCCGGGCGAGCAGATTGCCCGCGAGCAAGCGCGTTTGAAGGCTTTAGAAGATCAACTCACCGCGAGCATGGAGCGATGGGAAGAGCTCTCGCAACTCGCCGAGTAGTCGGCGAACTCGTTTAGTGTTTGTAAACCTTGTGCTGCGGTCGACCGGAAAGGATCTGCTCTTTGCCCCACGTGGTTACGTCGCGGAAGGCTTGGCTCTGAATGAAATCGCGGAACGCCTGTTCGTCGGACCACTCGCTGGTGATGAGGTACGAAGCATCGTCAGCGACGTCTTTCCACAGCGTGCTGCTGGTGTGTCCCTCCGCGGCGCGCAGGGCTCCCATCACTGCCGCGAACTTATCTTCAAAGTCTTGTTGCTTGCCGGGGATCACGTGATAGTTCATGCCGACGGTAATCATGCTGGCGTCCTTGGTTCGAAAAGGGCTGGCGCGAGGAAACATTCACTTCATGGTGAAACGAACGGATCAGTCTAACACTTTCATCGCCGGCGAATGAGCGGGTACATGCCCGTTTTCTTGATGAGATTGTGCTCATACGCATGACCTCGCCTACACCGCAATAGGCTCGGTTTGTTACGATTCGTAGAACGAACGATTTGAAACTATTTTGCTCCGCTCCTTGAAGGACTTGGTTGCCGATGGCCGTGCTCTTGCAAATTAAAAACGCCTCCAAAAGTTACGGCGATCAGGTATTGCTCGATTCTGCCGAGGCGACGATTAGCGACGACGTCAAAGTCGGGTTCGTCGGCCGCAACGGCGCCGGTAAGAGTACGCTGCTGCGCGTGCTGCTTGGCGAGGAGGAACTCGATAAAGGGGAAGTGACTCGGAGCTCGAAACTGCAGGTCGGATACCTGCGGCAACACGATCCCTTTCTACCGGGCGAGACCGCGCTAGAGTATCTGATGCGCGATTCCGGCCGGCCCGATTGGAAGTGCGGTGAAGTGGCGGGCGAATTCGAGCTGAAGGGCGCCTATCTCGACGGCCCGGTCGCGAAGCTTTCCGGCGGTTGGCAAACGCGCGTGAAGCTCGCGTCGCTGCTGTTGCACGAGCCCAACCTGCTGCTCTTGGACGAACCGACGAACTTCTTGGACTTGCGCACGCAGATTCTGCTGGAGCATTTCCTTCGGCACTATCGCGAAGCCTGCCTGATCGTTTCGCACGATCGGGCCTTCCTTGGGGCGACCTGCGACCACACGCTCGATCTCTCCCGCGGCAAGCTCACGATGTATCCGGGCAAGATCGACGCGTTCTTGGAATATCAACGTTCGCAGCGCGAACACGAAGAACGTGCGAACGCCGGTGTCTTGGCGAAGCGCAAGCACCTCGAAGAGTTTATCGCTAAGAACAAGGCCCGGGCCAGCACGGCCACGCGGGCTCGTTCGAAGAGTAAGCAGCTCGATCGGCTGGAGTTGATCGAGATCGCTGCGGATGAAGCCACGGCCCGCATTCGCGCGCCCCAGGTTGAACCTCGCAAAGGTCCTGCGCTCCGTTGCCGCGACCTGGCCATCGGTTACGCCGAACGCCGTATTGCCGACGACATTAACTTAGAGATCGAACACGGCTCGCGCGCCGCGATCGTCGGCGACAACGGCCAGGGAAAAACGACGTTTTTGCGAACGATCGTCGATTCGCTCGAACCGCTTGCCGGCGAAGTGCGTTGGGGACATGGTTGCCAGACGGGCATTTATGCACAGCACGTTTACACAAGCCTGCCCGACAAGCAAACAGTGCTCGAGTACTTAGAGTACCACGCACCGACCGGGACGAAGTCGCAAGAGATTCTCGACATGGCGGGCGCCCTGCTCTTCCGCGGCGACGCCGTGCAGAAGCGCATTTCGGTGCTTTCCGGCGGTGAGCGGGCGCGGCTGTGCTTGGCAAGCCTGCTGCTCAGCAAGTTCAATATCTTGATCCTCGACGAACCGGGAAACCATCTCGACGTCGATACCGTGGAAGCGCTGGCCGACGCGCTGCTTGCGTACAAGGGAACATTGATTTTCACGAGCCACGACCGGCATTTCATGAAGCGCGTGGCGACGTGCATTATCGAAGTGCGCGACGGCCACGTGACGAACTACCGCGGCGACTACGATGCTTACCTCTATTCCGTGAATAAAGAGATCGAAGAGGGGGAGCGCGAGCAGGCGACCCGAATGTCGAAGGCTCCGGTCGACGTCGTGAAACCGAGAAAGGTTGCCGCCGCACCCCGCCGCAACGAGCGCGAAGTCCGCAAGGAAATCTCCACGCTTGAACGAAACATCGCCAAGCTGGACGACCAGAAGAAAAAGTCGAACGCACAATTAATGCAAGCCACGGACCCGAAGGAGGCTTTAAAGTTGCACAACGAAGTCGCCGAACTCACGACGCAGCTCGCCGCGGCGGAAGAACATTGGGTCCGGCTCCAAGAAGAACTCGGCGAAGAGTAATGGGAACCGGCCTGCTCTCCGATGTTTGCTACTCCTGGAATCAGGTCTTGATCGTGAAGATTTGATCCATGATGAGTCCGCCGGAGTCGAGGACGCGAATCGACACGTTGAAGACGCCCCTTCGAGCCAGGGCGAGGCTTGCTCTTAGTTGTCCTGTGAGCGGGTCGATGGTGAAGAGGTCGTTGTGAAGAGCGGCCGGGGTGAGGGAGTAGTTGAAGGCTTGCGGGGTTTTGTCGGGATCGACGGCAAGCGCGGTGCCGAAGAGGGTGCCGGCGGGAATGGGAGCGGAGCCCCCCGGCAGTCCCGCGGTCTTCCAGGTGATCGAAGCGGGCGCTTCGTTGACGTCGGCGACGAGCGATTTGTAGGTCTTGGTAACCGAAACACCGCCGAGCCTGGAACCGTCGTTGTTGATGAAGCCGGAATCGCCGACGGAGAAGCTGAGGCTGAACTGGCCGTTCTTGACGGCTTCGTAATTGAGCTTCGCGGCGTTGAGGACGGTGATCGGCGCCAAGTGCGTAGCGACATCGAACGCACCGACGGCGAAGGCCTTCCCGAGGTTGTCGCCGACGGTGATCTTGAACGTCTCGGGGCGCGCTTCGTCCGGGTTGTCGATGCGGAGGTAGCCGACGAGCGTGCCGTTGGCCGTGTTTTCCGGGACCGTTAGACCGGTCGTCGGGGTCTGTGCAGCGTCGAGCAGCGTGAGCACGACCGCTTCGTTGACGTCGATAACTTGCACGGTGACGGTTTGATCGGTGAAGAGCCCCCCGGCGTCGCGAGCCCTCACGACGACCGTGTACTGCGGTTGGGCTTCGTAGTTCAACGCATTGGCGGCGGCGATTTTTAACGTGCCGCGGGCCGCATCGATCGTAAAGATCGCGACGTCGTTGCCGGCGGCGTCGCGCTGGCTGACGAGGCCGTATTGGAGATTCTTGAATGGGGCGGCGCCGTCGGCGTCGACGGCTTTGATCGTGCCGACCGCGGCGTTGGCCCTGTTGTTCTCCTTGAGCTTGAACGTCGCCGCGGAGGTGACCGTGGGGGTATCGTTGCGGTCGACCAATTGCACCGTCATCGTCAACGTCGCCGTCGTCGGCTTGGGAAGGCCGACGAGGCCGTGGTCGGTCGCCGTGAAGGTGAGAGTGAAGCTGCGGGTCTTCTCGTAATCGAGCTTGGCCTCGTCGCGAATCGAGAGTCGGCCGGTGGCGGCGTCGAACGCGAAGGCGCCGGACCTGTCGGTCATGGTCAGCGGGAAGCCGACCCCCGGCTCGTCGACGTCGGCCGCGGCTAGGCCGGCGATCACCAGACCATTGCGCGTGCCGGTGACGTCGGTCCGTTCGTCGAGCAGGAGCTTGACTTGATTCCTGACGACGGCGAGCGGCGTCGCGGCGCCGTCGACGACGGCGAACGTCGGCGGGGCATCGGCGGCCCGCAGGCTGACGGAGATCGCCGCGTCGGTCGCCAGCGCGGGAGCGCCGTTGTCCGTAACGCGGACGACGAAGTCGAGGACCGTGCCGATGAGCAGCTTGGAGTTGACGACGGTCAGGACGCCGGTGGCGGCGTTGATCGTCAAGGCGCCGTTGCCGCCTAGCAGCGCGAAGCTGCGCTGCTGTCCGGCGTCGCGATCGGAGGCCAAGACCGTGCCGACGACGGTTCCGGCGACCGCCTTGTTGTAGAGAATGAAGTTCTGCGGCGCGATCACCGGAGCGTCGTTGACCGGCGTGATCGTGAAGGCGAACGTCGCGGAAGAGAGCGGGAACTCGCCGTCGGTCACGGTAAAATCGAACGCGTCGGCAAAATTCTCCGAAGAGTCGTGCGTGTAGCCGACCCGGCCGGCATCGAGATCGGCTTGCGTGAAGACGCCGTTGGTCGCGAGGGCCGCGCCGTTCAGATGGAGCGTGCCGTGGCTCGGCAGGTTGCTCACGGTGTAGACCAGTTGGGTAGCCGCGGTGTCGACGTCGTTCGTCTTGAGTTGTGCGCCGTCCAGGACAACCGTGCCCCCTTCGGGCAACGTCAGTCCGAGGTTTGCGCCGGCCGTCGGTGCATCGTTCACCGGCGTGATCGTGAGCGCAAACGTCGCGGAAGAGAGCGGGAACTCGCCGTCGCTGACCGTGAACGTGAAATTGTCGGTGAAGATCTCCGAAGAGTCGTGCGTGTACGAGACGCGGCCGGCGTCGAGATCGGCCTGTGTGAAGGCGCCGTTCGCGCCGAGCGCGACTCCGCTCAAGTTCAAAGAACCGTGGCTCGGTAGGTTGGTCACGGTGTAGATCAACTGCGCCGCTGCGTTATCGACGTCGTTCGTCATCAGCGCACTACCGCCGACTACCGCAGTGCCCCCTTCAGCCAACGTCAGACCGAGGTTCGCGCCGGGCGTCGGTGCGTCATTCACCGGAGTGATCGTGATCGAGAACATTGCGGAAGCAAGCGTGAATCCGCCGTCGTTCACCGTAAACGTGAAGTTGTCGGCGGAGTCCTCCGAAGAGTCGTGCGTGTAACTGACGCGGCCGGCGTCGAGATCGGCTTGCGTGAAGGTGCCGTTCGCGCCGAGCGCGACCCCGCTCAAGTTCAAAGAGCCGTGGCTCGGCAAACTGGTCACGGTGTAGACCAACTGCGCCGCAGTGTTGTCGACATCTTCGGTCCTCAGCGCGCTTCCGCCGACTACCGCAGTGCCCCCTTCGGCCAAGGTCAGGCCGAGATTCGCGACCGTGGTCGGTGCGTCATTCACCGGCGTGACGGTGACGGCGCTCGTCGCCGTGCGGCTAGTTGCCGACCCATCGCTCACGACGAAAGTCAACAGGCGTGTTGCGGCAGTCGGAGATTGAGAAGTGTTGCGGTACGAAACGGTGCCGAGCACTTGCCGATAGTCGGCCAGGCTTGCCGTGCCGTTCAGCGAAAGGACTCCTGCCGCATAGCTTGCCGTGATGCCCGTGCCGCCGACGGCCGCCGACAGTGATTCCGCATCGCCGTCCAAGAGGTTCGTAATGGTGACGAGCGCCGATGTAAGCGTCGTCCCGTCGGAATCACCGAGCGCCAAGTCCGGCGATGAAATCGGCTGCGACGACGCATCTTCGATAAACGTCGTCGCGAAATCGACTCCCGCCGCAGGGCCGTTGAGGTCGACGACGGGTAAGGCGTTAATGTGCAGGTTAAACGTAGAAGCGTAAGAAAGCGTTCCGTCCGACGTCGTCAGCGTGATGAGTGCGTCGCCCGCGGTGTTCGCAACAGGTGCGATCGTAACTTGCCAGTGCCCGTTGCCGAGGTTCGTCCACGTGAAGCCTGAAGGAGGCACCCAGGCGCCGCCGCTCGCTGTGAGCGTGAGCGAATCGGCGGGCAGCGACGGATGCGAGACATAGACGTCAATCGGCGCGCTGACGCCGTTTTCGTTGACGTTTTGCGGGCCGAGCGGAGCAATGGCGGGCGCATCGCCGGCGGTGCCCCCCAACCAGTAGCGCGCGACGAGCGCGTCGTTGCGAAGTCCCTGGTACGCGTACCCGGCGATCAGCAACTTGCCGTCGGTTTGCAGATCGGCGGCATATGCTTGCGACAAACCGGGACCGAGCGGCGTCTTCAACAAACCGCCGACGCCAAACATCGAGTCGAGCGCGCCGTCGGTATTGTAGCGAGCCACGATCACTTTCGTTGACGTACCAATAAGCCCCCACCCGACGCCCAGTAATTTTCCATCGGCAGATTGCCGGATGGAAGTTACGTCGTCCGTGCTGGTGCTCCAAGCCGAAACGACGATGCCGCCCGAACCGAAAGTCGGATCGAGAGTGCCGTCCGTGAGTAGTCGAACGAGCGCGATGTCGCCCGAGGTCTGGCCGGCAAGCACGATCTTGCCGTCGTTCTGTACCAAGATGGAGCGCACGCGATCCGTGCTCGTACTGACAGGTATGATCAGTTTGCCCGTGCCCGCGAAGGAGGTATCGAGCGAGCCGTCCGCGTTAAGTCGCACGACGGAGAAGTCATCGGTCGTTTGTGTGGAATAGCCGGCGATGATGATCTTGCCGTCGCTTTGTAGCGCGATTGCCGCCGTGAAGTCGTCGCCGGAACCGACGTCGATCGCCGCGAGCCCGCCGCCGCCGAATGTCGTGTCAACGGCACCGGAAGCCGTGAAACGGTAGATCGCAAACTCGTATTGCGACGTCGTCGAATTGAATCTTTGACCCGAAATCAACAAAGAATCATCCGGGAGAACGGCAATGCCGGTCGACGCCGCGAGGAGTTGGGAAAAGAACAGACTTCCGGAGACTCCAAATGTCGTGTCGAGCGTTCCGGAGGCGGTCAGGCGCGTTACACGATTCTGGGAGGAGTCGGTAAATAAAATCTTGCCGTCGCTTTGAACGGTCACGGCCGTGATGCTTGAGACGCCCGAGGGGGAACGGTAGTATCCGCCGACTCCGAAAGACGTATCGAGCGATCCGTCCGGACGGAGCATCCACACGACGGCACGTCCCGAAGACGTCGAGGTCCCAGACTCAACCAGTATTCCGGCAAGCAGGATGCGCCCGTCAGACAACGCAAGTGTCGCCGTAGCGCGCGAGTGCCCGATGCCGAAGTTGTAGGCGTTCCAGCCCTTGTCGTTGAAGGTTTTATCTAATAGACCGGTCGCGTCCCAGCGCGCGACGAGAATATCGCCGGAATTCGTACCGTCGGCGCTATTGCCGACGCCGACGATGTTTCCCGAACCATCGAGCAGCATTGCGCTGATCGACTCGGCGAGGCCCGTCGAAATGGAATAGGTCGCTTTCCCCGCAGTCCCGAAAGTCGTGTCGAGCGCGCCTGCAGAAGTATAGCGGGCAATCGCAAGATCCGTGCCGGAGGCGGCGGAGCCACCGACGACGATCTTACCGTCGGCTTGCAAGGCCAGCGCCGCGCCGGCGTCGGTGCCGCTGATATTGGTCGTAACCTTGCCGTCGGCGTCGAACGTCGTATCGAGCGTACCGTTGGAATTGAGACGAATGAGGCTGAAGTCGGCCGATGACGACCCGGAGACCACGATCTTGCCGTCGGTTTGAATTGCGACACGCGACGCAGTATCGGCGCTCGTCGTCGAGGTTCCGACGTTTACTCTCGTGAATCCCGTGACGTTGAACGTCGTATCTAGGGCTCCGTTCGAGGTCAGCCGCGCAACGAAATAGTCATTCGTACTACCTTGTCCGCTATTCGTCGTCCCGACGACGACAATCTTGCCGTCGGCCTGGAACGCCAGATCGGACGGTGTATCCAACGATCCTAAGAAGCTGACGAGGACGTATCCCGGGCCGCCGCCGAAAGAAGTATCGAGGCTGCCTCCCGCCGTCAGACGAACCACGGCAGCCTTGTATGCTCCGGCGGTGGAACTGTATTTGGCGACGGCGATGCTCCCGTCGCCGGCGATGGCCAGGGAGGTGTTGAAGCTTGCATTGATCGCGGTGTTGCCGGTGCTGACGGTTCTCACGCCGTTGAGACCGAAAGATGTATCCAGCGTGCCGGCCGCCGTCAGTCGTGTTACGTATGTGCTCGTATTTTGCTCGCCTGCCAACAGAATCCTTCCGTCCGCCGTGAGTTTGACGGCCGTCAGGCGGATTCCGGTCGCGGTGACGTACGCGCCTTCGGCTCCAAACGAGGTGTCGAGCGTTCCGTCGACGTTGTAGCGCACGATGGTCGAATAGTTATTCGATGAGGAACTGAACAGACTGTTCCCGACGACGATAAGCTTTCCGTCCGCCTGCCGCGCAACCGCGCGTCCCTGGTCGAAGCTTCCTAAACTGGAAGGAATCATGAGGATGCCGTCGCCGTCGAAGGACGTGTCGAGCGCGCCTGCGATGCCGCCCGCGACGATATCGATCTTGAATGTTTTGACGACCGAAGTGTCCTGGCCTCCGTCGGCGGTGCCCGCGTTGTCGTGCAGACGCACGGTGACGTTCGCGCTTCCCAAGATGCCCGACGGCGTGTAGGTCAGGGTCGAGCCGGTAATGGCGGGAGCGACGGTGAACAGGCTGGGGTTGTCGGTCGTGACTTCGAACGTGAGCACCTGTCCGGTTTCGAACGGTCCGGCGGAAACGCTCGACGCGAAATTAGTGATCGCCTGCGCTCCGGCGTAATAGCCGATCGTTTGATTGGCTCCAAGATTGAACGACGGGGCGTCGTTGACGGCGGTGACGTTCAGTGCAAAGGTTCTTACGGTCGGCGCACCGAAGCCGTCGGAAGCGGTAAGAGAGATCGTCGTCGCGCCGTTGCGATCGGCGGCAGGCCGTCCCGAGAGGCGGAAGTTGCCGCCGCCGAGATCCGTGAGGGTGAGACCGGCGTTGGGAAGCAGGGTTTGATCGGCGCTCGTCGCGCCGACGACTAAGGAGGTGAGCGACGTATCTAAGTCGTCGACGCGGAAGTCGACGGTAAATTCGCCGTCTTCCAAGACGGTTTGATCGGCGACGGAGGAAATCGTCGGCGCCGCGATGAACGTGACGGTAAACGATTGCGGAGCGCTCGTGTCGGCGCCGCCCGAGGCCGTGCCGGCGTCGTCTTTAAGCACGACTGTGATGAGGGCGGTGCCGAGCATTCCCGACGGAGTGTAGGTGAGCGTGCCGTCGGGCGTGATGGCGGGGGCAACGGCGAAGAACGCCGGATTGTCGACCGTGAGTTGGAACGTCAGCGCTTGTCCGCTTTCGAGGGCGCCTTGCGAGATCGCGGTCGCCCAGCCCGGAATGGAAACGGCGCCGCTGCTGCGCGACGTTTGGTCGGCTCCCTTGCTAAATGAGGGAGCGTCATTGACCGCGGCGACATGCAGCGCGAACGTGGTAACGATCGGCGGGCTGCCGTCGGAAACCGATACGCTGATGTTGACGGTACCGTAGCGATTGGCGGCCGGTGCGGCCACCAAGCGATAGTTTCCGCCGCCGAGATCGGTGACCGCCAGATTGCCGGCGGGGAGCAATGTCGCGTCGCCGCTGAAAGCGCCGACGACGAATTTCGTCGAGGGCGTGTCGACGTCGGAAACGGAGAAGTCCAGTGTGGCGACCCCGTCCTCGTTGATCGTCACATCGGTCAGGCCCGACACCGTGGGCGATGCCGAAGCCGGGCCTTCGGAAACTCGGAGGACATACTCTCCGGCGTTACTTGCGGCGTAGACGCGCAATTTGTAATCGCCCGCCGCAACGATTCGCGTCAGCAAGGCGTTGCGACCGTCGGCGGCGCCGCCGGCATTGGAGCCGAGCGAGTTGCCGGCGGAGTCGAAGAGTTCGACTCCGGGGAACAGCGTATTGTCGAACGCACTTGTTCCCGCGCCGGGCAGACTCGTGGCGAGCGTGAGCGTAGTGTCGTAACTGAGATGGACGGAGTAGAAATCAGAACTCGCGTCGGCATAACCGACGACGGTGCGCAGCGCGCCGATATTCTGGGCCGTCGCCAGGTTCGCGTTCGCGCCGCCGTCGAAGGCGGCATTACGCGTTACGGCAACTGTATACGGGGAGATCAATGAGCCGGCGACCGCCAAGTAGTAGGTTCCTGCGGTCGGGGCGACAAAGTTGTGAATGGCGCTGTCGATTCCACCACCGGTCGTACCGGAAGCGACCACCGTGCCGGCGCCGTCTTGCAACATGACTTGCGGGGCGCCGACGCCGGATTGCTTCTTCAGTGCGACGGAGAGACTCTCGCCCGCCGCAAGCGTCAGCGAGTAGTAATCGGCGTCGGAATTCGTGGTCGTGAGCGTGATGTCGTCCCAGGCACGACCGTCGGTCGTCATCGCGAAGTCGTCGTATTGCTGGAACTTGATCTTGAAGTCGGAATTGAGAGAAATGCCGGCCGTCGCGGCTGCTGCAACGAGATCAAAAGAGTATTGCGTCCAGACGCCGGAGTTTTGGGTAACGGGGTCCCAAAGGCGGTACCAAGTATTGCCGTCGGCGCTGATGGCGACCCCGTCGCCGTTGGCGTGGCCGGTAAAGACGGCAGCGAGAGGATTCTCTTCGTCGTTAAATTCCGCATGCCAGAACGTCAAGGTCGCATTGGTCAGATCTGCGAGATTCGCGGACCATACCGCCTCATTGAGCGTGTAGCTCGAGGTGGCGGCATCCATATACAAAGCATAGGAGCCGCCGTGAACGCCGTTGGCATTGCCGAGCCGAATGTTTGTTCCGGTCAACGAAGAGTAAGTGCTCCAAGCGGCGCCAAGCAAGCCGGATTCAAAGTTTTCCGACGGAAGAACCCGTGTGCCGCCGGCTCCCGTCACCGCGGCGCGTGCTGCGCCGCCGCCGAGATCGGTAAACGCGCCATCGAGGTTCTGAGCCGTCGCGCGCGAGTCATTGGAGTTGGCCGGTCCCGCGACACTTTCCGTTTCGAGCGCCGCATTGAGCGTCAGCACCACGGAGGCGGAACCGAGTGTACCGCCCACTCCGGTAATGCGGAGCGTATATACACCGGCATCCACAGCGGCAATGGATTGTACGCCGAGCGCGCCGCCGACCGCGGCTGCCGAATACGTGCCGAGCAACTGGCCGCCGGGAGCGTAGACGGACACGGCCGCCTGCAGCCCGGCAGACGAGGTGATCAAAGCGGAGAACGACTGACCGGCATCGAGATTGACGGTGACGTCGTCGGTATCGGCGACGTCGGCGATATAGACGGCGGCGGATCCCGACCTATAGACCGTGCTGCCGGGGAGCGGATCGGCGGTGAAAGCCGAAGGGATAGCGACGGCCCCGCCGTCGACGCTGAAATTGACGCTGAAATTGCCGCCGTCGATACCGTCGCCCGATACATTGCCGGGGATCGGCCAGGCCAGAGGTTCGCCGTCGAGGTCGCGGCCTGCCACGTTCTCAAAACGCCCGTCGCCGCTCAGCAGCGTGAGAGTGTAGGAGTCTTCCGGTAGGCTTGCGAAGTCGAGCGTCACACTCGTCGCGCCGGGGTTGTAGCTGAAACCGGTCGGCACGTAATCGACGTTGCGAAGATTGCCGTGAAGTTTGAAGTCGGTAGCGTCGAGGTTCGACGCTTTCATCGCACCGCTAAACGTTACGACGTACGACAACGCTCCGACCGAAACGACGGCGCCTTGCTGGAGGGATGAGCCGACGATTTGCGGCGGCGGCGAAACTTCGATCGTGAAAGTCTGTACGGTCGAAGTGTCGACGCCTCCATCGGCCGATCCTCCGTCATCGTGCAAGCGGACAGAAACGACGGCGGTGCCCAAGAGTCCGGAGAGCGTGTACTGAAGCGTACCGGCCGGGGTGATCGTCGGCTGGACGCTAAAGAGGCCGTTGTTGTCGTTGCTGACGATGAAATCAAGCGTTTGGCCCGCATCGTTTGCACCCGTGGAGAGATTGGTCGCCCAGCCTGCGACGGACTGGGCCCCCGCGAGCCCCGGAACGCTCAGGTCGGCGCCTTTCGTAAACGAAGGGGCATCATTTACAGGCCGAACGTTCAGAACAAACGATTGCGTGACGGGGGCTTCGCTGTTGCTGATCGCCACGGTCACGGTGACCGGTCCGTATTGATTTGCGGCGGGCGCTGCGCTCAGCCGCCACGCGCCGCCGCCAAGATCCGTAAGTGTTACTCCGGAGGCCGGCAGCAGGGTCGAATCACTGCTCGATACGGACACGACGAGCTGATTGAGCGGCGTATCCGAGTCGGTCACCGTGAAATCAATTACGGCCGTCGCATCTTCGGCGATTGAGACGTCGGCGATCGGCGAGATCGTCGGCGGCGCTCCGGGGGAACTTTGGGCTATTCCGAGCACGTACTCGCCGGAACCACTCGTCGCTCTTACTCGAATCGTGTAAGTACCGCCGGATGCGATGTAATTTAACGTCGCATTACGACCGTCGGCGGCGCCGTCGTCGTTCGACGCCAAAAGCTTGCCCGTGGAATCATAGAGATCGACGGCGGGATTGAGATTATTGACGAACTGCCCCGGCCCGTCTCCCGGCGTCGTCGTGGAAATGGTCAGCAGCGAGGCGCCCGCGATTTGAATCGAGTAGTAATCCGAGGTCGCATTTACGTAGCCGAGAGCCGTCGGCGTCGCCGTGATATTCTGCGCGGTTGCTACCGAATTGTTCGCGCCGTTGTCGAAGGCGGCGTTCTTCGCAACGACGAGATTGTACGTCGACGAATTCGTCGCATTGTTCACCGCGATATAGTACGTACCTGCGGCCGGTGCGACGAAATCTGAGATCGCCTGATCGAACGATGCGCCCGCGGCGCCGGAAGCGAGCGTCGCACCTCCGGCGTCGAGCAAGGAAATCGTCGTGCCTAAGCCGGTGAGTTGTTTCAAGCCGATCGTCGCGCGCTCGCCGGCAGCAAGGGTAAAGGCGTAGTAGTCGACCGCATTGATCGCAGCGTACGTCAAAACAAGTTGCCGAGTCTCCGTCCCGGCCGTGTATCCGAACACAAACTGATCGGCGGTCCCGACAATGGTCGTGATGGCGCCGCCGATTACGCCTTTTGAACCGCGGACGGAATTCAGATAGCTCAAACCTGCCGCGTTGAGGTCGACGAGGACGATTTGACCGTTGCTCGCGCTGGTGACGGTTTGTCCGCCGTAAGTCACGCCGGTACCGAGATCGGTGTAGATTGCGGTCTGACCGGAACCGCTGCCTTGAAGTGCGGCGAGTGCCGTCGACACGTCGAAGAGAGCGTACGATTCGGAAGCATCCGAGCTAGTATATCCGGAAGACGGATTCTGAAGTCGCAGCTGAGCCGTGAGGATACTTTGCGAGACCGATGCAAGATCGAAGACGAAGAAGTTGCGCCTGTCGGCGCTTTCCGACGACCCGTACCCCACGACATAGTTGTTGTTGCTGCTGGTGTGGGAACCGAGACTGTTCCACCAGCCGGAATCAATCGCGGAGAGCGTCGTACTTCCCGCCGCACTTCCCGTAACGCTGCCGATGATCGCGCCGCGCGACGCTCCGCCCGAAACGGATAAGATCTGTGCGTCAATGTTTTGCGCCGTAGCGAGGCTATCGTTGGTCGGGCCGCCGAGATTCTCGCTTTCGACGCCGGCATTCAACCAGACGCGAAGATCGACCAGGCCGGTGGTGGAAGCGGCGCCGCTCAGCTCGATGGAGTACGTGCCCGCGACGGCGACGGAAATCGACGAGAGGATCGCGGACTTGCCGGCCGCACTCGCGGTTTGCGTCGCGAGTACCGTTCCTGACGGCGACTTGAGCACGAGCGTCGGCTGCAACCCCGATCCGGCGTTGGGGGTCGCCGTGAGGGTAATCGTCTGGCCTGCGTCGAGCGTAATCGTATAGGTGTCGGTATCTCCGGCGGCGGTGATGTCGCCGGAAACGGCGCCTCCGTAAACGAGGCTCCCTAACGGCGATTGGGCGACCAACGGCGTCGTGAAGTTCGTTGTGCCGACGTCGATGGTAAACGGCACGACGAAATTGCCCCCCGGCGCACCGTTGCCCGAGACGTTGGACGGTATCGGCCAACTGACCGCTTCGCCATCGAGGTCCAGGCCGCCGGCACTTTCAAACTGCCCGTTGCCGCTCAATAGCGTCAGGGTGTAACGATCCTCCGGAAGGTTGACGAAGTTAACCGTGACGGCGGTTGCGCCTGCGTCGTACGTGTAAGAAATCGGGCTATAAGTGGTGCCGCGGTCGAGCCCTTGCAGCGTGAAATCAAAGACATCCAAGTTGGCGGCGAGCATCGGTTGATCAAAGCCGATGACGACGGAAAGCGCTCCAGGCGAGCTAACGTCCCCTTGTTGGAGCGAAGAGCTGATGATCCGCGGCGGATTGGCGACGGTGATCTTGAAGGTTTGGATCGCCGAAGTGTCGCCGCCGCCGTTGGCCGTGCCGCCATTGTCTTTCAGTACGACCGACACCGTCGCGGTGCCGAGCGTCGCGTTGGGCACGAACGTCAGAGTGCCTGATGAATTAATCGCGGGCTGACCGGAGAATAGCGACGGATTGTCGGTGGTTACCTGGAACGTGAGTGTTTGCCCGGTCTCGCTCGCGCCTTGCGAAATGCTCGTCGCCCAACCGCTAATGGTCTGCGTACCCGAGTTCGGCGCCACCGTTACGTCGGCCCCCTTCACGAACGAAGGGGCATCGTTGACGGCGTTGACCGTCAACACGAAAGTGCGATTCACCGTTAAGAAGCCGTCGTAGACGGAATAGCCGATCGTCGCGGCGCCGCTTTGATTGGCGGCCGGCGTAATGACGAGCTGATAGTTGCCGTTGCCCAAGTTGGTGAGGACGCGGCTTGACGTGGGTACCAACGTCGTATTGGTCGACGTCGTCGAGACGGTCAGCGACGTCAACGGCGTATCGGGGTCGCTGACGGTGAACGTCAATATGCCGGTCGTGCCGTCTTCGTTGATCGTTTGACTGCCGATCACCGTTGATGTCGGCGGCGCGTTGAGCGTAATCGTGAAGGTTTGCACGGCCGACGTATCGACGCCCCCGTTCGCCGTGCCGCCGTTGTCTTGAAGGCGCACGCTTACGGTTGCGGTGCCGGAAGCATTGAGAATAGGCGTAAAGGTCAATGTCCCGGTCGAACTAATCGTCGGCTGGACCGAAAACAATGCGTTATTATCGTTGGTGACGAGGAACGTCAGCGTCTGCCCCGTTTCGCTCGGACCCTGCGAAATGCTCGTCGCCCAACTCGTGTATGTTTTGGCGGAACCGTCGGACGAAATGCTGATGTTCGCCCCCTTGGTGAACGAAGGGGCGTCGTTGACGGCGACCACGGTGAGAGCCGCCGCCGCCGTTGCGGTACTGAATGCGGAGATCCCGCCTCCGGCACCGACGTCGGCCGTCGCGCCGTTGGCGCCCGTTGATTGATCCCAGGCGCGGAACGTCAACGCGGTAGTCACCGTCCCGAAAGCATTCGCCGTCGGGGTGAAACGAATCCGCGTTTGCGCATCGGCAGCCAACAATCGCGCGGCGGTCGACGAAACGGTTCCCAGCGCGGTCCAGGTTCCGCCGTTGTTGAGCGAGTATTCCCACGTTCCTTTGGTCGTGTCGGATGCGACGACGGCGATGCCCGGCCCGTCGCCGACGTCGACGTCGGCAATAGGGTTGCCTCCCGCACCGGTCGCCAGGAGTTCGGAGACGAGCATTCCGCTCTGCCCGCTGCCGTCTTCCACAATCGACGTAAACGTCGGCGCAGGGGTCGCCGTGAGCACCGGAGCCGAATTGAGTTGGTAGTTCACCTGTCCGGAAAACGCGGCAAGCGGCGTCTGTTGCAAGTCGACGATGGAACCTGCCGCCAACGCAAACGTGACCATGCCGCGCGGGGGCTCGGCGAAGGTGAATACGGCGCCGTCGGTTCCGGAGATCGTCACCCCGGTCGCGGCGACGCCGTTGATTGTGAGATCCGCAGCGGCCAGCGACGTGAGGTCGACGGCGTCGCTAAATTTCACCGTGAGCGAGTTCAACAAGCCGACCACTTTCGTGCCGGCGGCAGGCGTCGTGGAAGCGACGCTAAAGCTCGCGACGTTACCGGCCGCGCCGGAATACGAGAGTAGGTATTCCCCGGCAATCGCGCTAGTGCCCGCCGCGGCCGACGACGCGATCACGCGAACGTAGTAGGTTCCGGCGGCGATTGCCGTGTAAGAGAGCGACGCGTTCCGTGCGTCGCCGGCGCCGTTGTCGTTCGAGGCTACGAGCGCGCCGAGGGAATCGTAAACTTCCACCAGCGGATCCAGCCAGTTGGAAAATTCCCCAGGAGCATCGCCGGGGGTCGATGTTAAAAGTTGGAGTACGGAACCGGCGTTCAACGTGAGCGAGTAGTAATCGCCGCGAACGACGTCGCCTCCGTCGGCGCCGACCGCCTCCAGATCGTTAAGGCCGGTAATCGTTCTTACGACGGCGAGCGTCTGGCGGTTGTAGACCGTGATAAAGTTGAAATCGGAGACGTACAGTTCATCGCCGATGACGCCGAGCCCTTCCACGCTGCTGCTGGCGGATAAGGTTCGGGTGCTGACGAGCGCCCCCGTCTGCAAATTGAGCGTGTAGAGCGTCGAGCCTGATGTGGAATAGAGGTAGTCGGTACCCGCGGCAAGCGCTTCGTTGCCGGACGCGGTAAACGTTCGGACGACGGCGCCGGTCGAATAGTTGAGCACGGTAATCGTGCTTGTGTCGTCCGAGCGGACGAAAATTTCGCCGTTGCTATAGGCCAATCCGCTCACACTAATACCGGGATTGGCGATCGTGCGGATCACGGCGCCGGTCGAAGGATTCAATTCGTAAATCGGCGACGTCGAAATGCCCGCGGCAAGCAGGCTCGTCGGGGTCGTCGCAAGTCCGAAGTCCGGCGCCGTCGTTGCGCTTACGGGCGTCGCAAAACTGTTGAGTATCGCTCCCGTCGTCGGATGGATCTCTCGAATCATCGAGGCGGACGAATCAAAGGCATACAGACGCCCGAGTCCTCCCGATGGCGGTAAGTAGCCGAGTACCGCGCCGGAAGCGGCCCCCAGCGGTTGTGCCGAGGCGATCGTCGAACCGCTGCGACTTTCGAACTGCGCGTTACGCAACACGGACAATTGGTAGTCGCTCTCGGTCGTCGTCGTAACCGCAGCGTAGTAGGCGCCGGCCGCGGGCGCTTCATAGTTCAAAACCTCGCGCGTCGAATCGATCGTATTGGGAACATCATTGGCGATCAGATTCCCGTTCGTATCGTAAAGGCGCACCACGACGTTGGCGGAAGGAAGCCCCTTCAATACGAGAGAGGCCGACTCTCCGGCCGCCAAAGTGAACTTGTACCAGTCGACATCCGTCGGCGCGGGGACGGTAATGCTGATATCGTCCCAGGCGCGCCCGTCGGTCGGCAACGGATTGTCGTCGTACTGTTGGAACTTGATCTTGAAGTTGGCCGTCAGCGAAATACCTGCGGCGGCAGCGGCGGCGGCGAGGTCAAACGAATATTGCGTCCAGGCGCCCGTCGATTGCGTGGCGGCGTTCCAAAGCGGTATCCAGGTAACTCCGTCGGCACTGATGGCGACGCCGTCGGCGTTGTAGTGGCCGGTGAAATTGCCGCTGAACGCGGTTTCTTCGTCCCCCTGCTCCGAATGCCAGAAGCTCAGCGTCGCCTGCGTGCGGCCGGCGAGGTTGACCGTCCAAACGGCCTCGTTCAGCGTTGAGCCGGATGAGGTGTCCATATAGAGCGCGTTCGCGCCGCCGTGAACGCCGTAGACGCTAGCGACTTGAATGCGCCCGTTGGCGGTGGAAGAGTACGTCGTCCACGCGGTGCCCGGAAATCCGTTCTCGAATCCTTCGGAGGCGACCGTCACGCTCCCTGCCGTGACCGTGCCCATTACCGCCGCGCGCGAAACGTTGGAGCCGAGGGAGGTGAACGTTCCGTCGAGACTCTGCGCGGTTGCGAGCGTGTCGTTCGTTGCGCCGCCGGTTCTTTCCGCCTCTTGCGCGGCATTGAGCGTGACCTGAATCGTTAGCGCACCACTGGTGCCGGCTGCGCCCGAGACATGGAAGGTATACGCACCCGTGGTCGCGGCGACGATCCCTTCCAATCCGACGTCCTTGCCGGCGGCGGAGGCCGTTGCCGTCGCAAGGACGACTCCGGCCGGCGAACGCAACTCGAGCGACGGCCGGAGACCGACGGCATTGGGATGAGCCACAGCGGAGATGATTTGTCCCGCCTCGACGTTGAGCGTGAAGGCATCGATATCGCCGCTGCCGGTGATCGTGCCGGAACTCGAAGTCTGATAGACCAAGCTGCCCAAGAGGCCGACCGGCGACGGAGTCGGCAGCGCGACCGTTCCGATATCGATCGTAAAACTTCCGCCGTACGCGGCGGACGGGCTTCCGAAGACGTCGATCAGCGCGCCGGCGGCGAACGCATAGGTGAGCGTTCCTTCCGAGGTGATGCCGGCAAGCGTGTAGCGCACCGTCGTTGCGTTCAGCGCGGTCGCCGCGATCACGGTTCCTTGCGATAGCGTCAGATCGGCGGCGCCGATGCTGGCCAGGTCGAACGCTTCGTTGAACTGCACATCGAGCGTCGTGAACGGCAGCGCCACGATGGAGCCCGTGGCGGGAGTGGTGGAAATCGGCGCGAGAACGACGTCGTCGTAACGGAACGAGCCGCTGTATGCGGCGAGAGCGCCGCCGTCGCTCAATCGCGACACGGCTCCCGCCGCCATCGTCATCGTTTGCAGGCCGGGAGCCGTGACCGGGCTGGTGCTAAACGTGAACGTGACGGTGTTCGCATCCGTCAAGGTAAACGAACTCGCCGCGATTCCGTTGACTTGAAAATCGCTCGCGGCGATCGACGCGCCGTCGTAGCTCGCACTGAAGTCGACCGTGAACGAGGTGGGCTTGCTTTGCACCACGGAGCCCGCGGCGGGAGAGGTCGCCGTGACGCTCAGGCCCATCGCTTCCAACACCCTTTGGGCGTTGAGTCGACCGCCGGTGAGCGTTTTCCCGACCAAGGCGGGGACGACGTCGACGTTGTTTAACAGCGCCGCCTTCAATTGCGCGGCCGTCAGGCTCGGGTTGACGCTCAGTGCCAGGGCTGCGACCCCCGACACGTGCGGCGTCGCCATGCTCGTACCGCTGAGCGACTGATAAGAGTTGTTAGGGGCGGTGCTGTAGGTGCTCACGCCCGGCGCCGCGAGGTCAACCTGCGTTGCGCCGTAGTTGCTGAAGTACGCCAGGGTATCGCTCGCATCCGTTGCGGCCACGCTCACGATGTACTGCGAGTTGTACGACGCCGGATAGTGAGGATCCGCCTCGATATTCAAGCCGTCATTACCCGCCGCGGCGATAAAGAGAATATCCTGCGCGCCGCCGGCGTTAATCGCGTCGAGCAATCCTTGATCGAAGCTTCCTCCGCCCCAACTATTGTTCGTCAAACGGATGTTCACGCCGTAGGTCGACTTCATCACCGTGGCGTAGTTCACCGCCCGAATCGCATTGGCGGTCGTGCCGCGCCCGCCCGCATCCAGAAACTTCAGGCCCATCATCGACGTTTGCCAATTGACCCCGACCACGCCGAGAGAATTGTTTCCCACGGCGCCGATGGTGCCCGCCACGTGCGTGCCGTGGTAATGATCGTCCATCGGGTCGCCGTCGTTATTCACGAAGTCGAAGCCGTGAATGTCGTCGATGAAGCCGTTTTGGTCGTCGTCGATCGAGTTGCCGGCAATTTCCCCGGGGTTGGTCCAGACGTTGGCGGCGAGGTCGAGATGGTTGTAGTCGATGCCAGTATCAATGATGCCGACGACGATCGATCGGCTCCCGGTAGTGATATTCCACGCTTCCGGCGCATCGATATCGGCATCGATCACGCCGCCGGTTTGTCCGGTGTTGTGCAGGCCGTAGAGGCTTGCATACGACGGATCGTTCGGAACCGCCTGCGACGAAATTACGGTATTGAGTTCGAAATACCGCAAAGCCGTGTTCGAACGGAAATAGTCTTGTACGTCGGCCAGCGCGCCGGTCGCGCGAACGAGCATTTGTCCCGGCAGGCCCAAGCCGGCGACGACGGTCATGCCGATTTCCGGCACGGTGAGGAAATCGGCCGCTTCTTGCAGCGTCGGCACGTGGGCCAGCGCTTCCTCCGTGAGGCGAACGATCCATTCGGAAGCCGTATCCTCGGGCCCGGCGACGGTGCTCGAACTTGTGTGGTCGGCATCGGTGCCCGTTGATTCAATCGTCAGGCCGGCGCTGGAGCCGGTAACGGTCGAGAAGGCCCCAAACCATTCGCTCGAAACGATTCCGTAGCCGGACCCCAGATCGCTGACATGCAAGTCAAACGACGCCGAGACCGGCGAACCGTCGCCGAAGATGCTGAGCGTGATCTTCGCGGTGCCGAATTGATGCAAAGTCGGCGCGGCGAACAAGAGCCAGCGGTTGTCGCCAAGATTCGACAGCTCCAGCGCGTCATCGCCGATGACGAAGCCGTTATTACTCGTCGCCGTGACGGTTAACGCACTCGCCGGAACGGTGGAGTCGACAATTTGAAACGAGACCACGGTGGACGACTCATCGTCGATCCACCGGTCGGAAATGACATCTGCAAAGTTCGCCGCGAGCACCTGTCGGGCTTCCAACGCTTCGACGCCCAACGATTGAAAGCGTCGCCGCCCCGGCATTCGTCGCTGAAGTGCGTCCACCTTGACGCGTCGTCGCCAGGTTCGAATCCGAAGACGCCAAAGAGCCCACCAATGAGCAAACTGAATCCTCATCCACGGCCCTTTGCAGTCTCGTAGGTTGACACAGGAGCGGCCGGCCAATGCTCTGCAAAATGCCCCTGATGTGGGGGTTCAGGTTAACACCCCCTAGCTAGGCAGGCAACGGAATGTTCCCCGTTTTCTAAAGGCGGCAATTTAGGCCGAATTCCCGGTCGTTTTCGCACCGAGCTTCGACACTCGTGCCCTGGAAAGGAGGGTGCGAATGTCCAGATAGCGACGTCATTATGTCGCGGATCGTAGGGTGTTTGCCCGAGAGACTGCTGAGCCGCATGCGGGGAGGGACCAAAAGCTCTTGGACCGATGCAGCGGAAGTGCCATGACCTAAGATCGCATCCCTAAAAACCGGCCGAAGCTTGAACGCCGCAGTACCGTGCACGTAAGACGCAGTGCCGTGCGCGATTGCCAAGAACGCCGCCCCGTACCTACGGTATGTTCACAGGCAATTTGTAAATCAGGCCGGTTGTTGTTGAAGTCAAGGAGAAATTCGGTGTCCTTTACTTACGAAAAGCAGGCCTACGATCAACACGGCTTCGTAGTCGTTCGGCAGTTTTTAAGCGCAACCGATTTTGCGGAACTGCGCTACAACTTAGACCGATACATTCGCGAGGTCGTGCCGACGCTTGCGGATGCCGACGCCTTCTACCATGATCGCAGCCGGCCGGAGACTCTGAAGCAATTGCAGCGAATGGAAGGGGATCCGTTTTTCCGCGACTACGCAATGCATCCGACATGGACGGCTTTGGCACAAGCCCTGGTGGGGGAGCCTGTTCAGCCGGGTGTGACAGAATGGTTTAACAAGCCGCCCGCCACGAATCATGTGACTCCTCCGCACCAAGACAATTATTACTTCTGTCTCCGGCCGGCAAACGTCGCCACGATCTGGTTGGCGCTAGACGCCGTGGATGCGGAGAACGGCTGTTTGCGATACGTCGCCGGCTCACATCAGCGCGGCTACCGAAACCACGCAAGGTCGAAGATCCTGGGATTCTCGCAAGGGATCACCGACTACTCGGCCGACGACTTCTTGGGGGAAGTCGCCGTGCCGCTTCAGCCCGGGGATGCGGTCGTCCATCACGGCATGACGATTCACCGCGCCGACGCCAATCTATCCGCAGACCGACATCGTCGGTCGTTCGCGATGGTTTTCAAAGGTGCGTCCTGCCGCCGAGATGAAGCCGATTACGCGCGATACCAGGCGTCGGCACGAGAACAGCGGCGGGAAATGGGGCTTCAAGGCTGAATCCGCCGTCGCGTGTTCGGCTCGGCATCGCTCTCGTACTCGTACGATTCCCCTCCTTCGTTGACCGGTAGCTTTCGCCGGCCGATATTCGAGGCTTGTTGCGCGTCCTGAACACCGGACGCCTTCCTTCCAAGTCGCGAGATCGTCATGGCAACGCATGTTGAAACCGGTCGAACGGGCCCAACCGTTCAAGGTCATTCACGTTACTCATCAGCTAAGCTCCTCGGTGCCCTAGCGATCTGCGTCGTCGCGGTCTGCGGACAAGGGTTGCGCCCCGTTTTTGCCGCAGACCTCGGCAAGACGGAGAGCAAACCGAACATCGTGTTCATTCTCGCGGATGACCTGGGCTACAGCGACTTGGGCTGTTACGGAAGCGAGATCGCGACGCCGAATTTGGATCGGCTCGCGAAAGACGGGCTCCGCTTCACGCAGTTTTATAATACGGCCCGGTGCTGGCCGACGCGTAACGCGCTCTTGAGCGGATACTATGCTCAAGCGACCCGGAGCGATCAGTCGCTCGGCGGCACCGGGCGCGGGATGCGGCCGCGTTGGGTCGGGCTATTGCCCGAGCTGCTCAAGCCGGCCGGATACCATTCTTACCACAGCGGCAAGTGGCATCTGGTCGGCGACGTACTCCCGACCGGGTTTGAGCACTCCTATTCGCTCAACGATCACAACCACTTCTTCGCGCCGCAACAACATGCGGAAGACGATAAACAGCTGCCGCCGACGCCCAAGGATCAACCGAAGTATGCGACGACGACGATCGCCGACTACGCGATTCGTCATTTGCAGGAGCATGCCAAGATGCATGCCGACGCGCCGTTCTTCAGCTACGTGGCCTTCACAGCGCCCCATTTTCCGCTACAGGCGCCGGCCGACGTCGTCGCCAGCTATCGCGAACGTTACAAGCAAGGATGGGAAAAGATTCGCGCGGCCCGCTACGTACGAATGAAGCGTGACGGACTCACGTCGAGCGAGTTATCGGAGCCGGAACGTGACCTCGGCCCCCCCTACCCTTTTCCCCAAGACATCGCCAAGCTCGGCCCCGGCGAAGTGAATCGTCCGCTGCCGTGGGATTCGCTTTCCGCGGAGCAGCAAGCATTCCAAGCCGACAAGATGGCCGTGCATGCGGCGATGATCGACGTGATGGATCGCGAGATCGGCCGCATCCTCGCGCAGCTCAACGAGATGAACGCGCTCGACAATACGCTCATTCTCTTCGCCAGCGACAATGGCGCGAGCGCCGAGCTCATGGTGCGGGGCGACGGTCACGACCAAAGCGCCTCGCCCGGCTCGGCCGCCACGTTTCTCTGTCTCGGGCCCGGCTGGTCGACCGCCGCCAACACGCCGCACCGACGGCACAAGACCTGGGTGCACGAAGGGGGCATCAGCACGCCGCTCATCGCACACTGGCCCAAGGGGATCAAGGCCCCTGGCGAATTTCGCGGCGACCCGAGCCACGTGATCGACTTTGTCCCGACGGCGTTGGAATTGGCGGGCGTCGCGCCGCCGAAGTCGCGCGAGGGATTCGACGTGCCGCCGCTGCACGGCAAGAGTTTGGTGCCGGCGCTGACGGGCACGGGCAGCGTCGAACGTGACGCAGTTTGGTGGTTGCACGAAGGGAATCGGGCGATTCGAGTCGGCGATTGGAAGCTCGTCGCTTCCGAGAAGGAACCCTGGGAGCTCTACGACTTGAAGGGGGATCGCGCGGAGTCGCGCAACTTGGCCGCATCGATGCCGGACAAGGTTCGGGAACTGGAAGCATTGTGGCAACGGAAGCACGACGAGTTTGCCGCGCTTTCGAAAACCGCTCCGGCGCCCGAACCGCCGAACAAGAAGCCGGGCGGCGGTAAGAAAGCCGGCAAAAAAGCAGCCGCGCAGTAAGCGACGACGCACACATCGACAAGCGTCCAACCGTGGCGCGTCGCTCAAGTGCGCGACGAGCGAGAAACTTCGCTTGCTACCGACTCTTCGACGCATCCATAATATCGGATGCGTTAAGAGTCTCGACGTCGACAGTCGTAGGTGGCGGCATGCTTTCGTTGGGCGAAGACGTTCTTTCGAGCGGACGAGCGACGCGGCGCGAATGGCTGCGCATCGGCGGCCTCGGCACGCTGGGTCTGACTTTGCCGCAACTCTTGACCGCGGCCGAGCAAAGCCGCGGGCCCGCGCCAAACAGTGCGGCGATGAACGGCGCGTCGCCGCTGGCGCGCGGGCTGGCAGGCACGACGTTCGGCCGGGCGAAGAACGTCATCTATCTCTGGCTTCAAGGTGGCCCGCCGCAGCACGAAACGTTTGATCCGAAGCCCGACGCTCCGGCCGAAATCCGCGGCCCGTTCCGACCGATCGCCACGAACGTGCCCGGAATCAACTTCTGCGAGCTGCTCCCGCGCACGGCGCGCATCGCCGATAAGTTGGCGATCGTCCGGTCGCTGCACACGAACGATAATAACCATGATGTGAGCGGCTATTGGGTGCTGACCGGCTACCCTTACGGGCCCGGCAGCGCGCGCCAGATCAAGCCGACCGATTGGCCGTACTTCGGTTCGCTCGTGAAGATGCTGAAGCCGAGCGAGACGCTGCCCGCGCTTTCGAGCGTGTGGCTGCCGGACATGATGCGGCTCAACGAGAACGTGACGCCGGCCGGGCAGACCGCCGGCTTTCTAGGCAAGCAGTGGGAGCCGGAACGATTCGTCGGCGACCCCGCGGCGCCGGATTATCACGTGGAAGGACTCGCGCCGCCGGACGACATCTCGCACTTGCGCGTGGATCGTCGGCGCGATCTGCTGCGAGAGTTCGAGCGCGAGTTTCGCACCGTCGAACGGAGCGGCGCCGTCGGCACCTATAGCAAGCTCTCGCAACAAGCGTTCGATCTCATCACATCGGGTCGGGCTCGAGAAGCCTTTGCGGTCGACCGCGAGCCTGCAGCGGTGCGCGAGCGGTACGGCAGACATAGCTGGGGACAATCGTTGCTCTTGGCGCGGCGCTTGGTCGAGGCCGGCGTGAGGCTCGTCCATGTAAATTGGCCGCGCGAGCCGGGAGACAACGCCGTCGACAATCCGCTTTGGGACACGCATTCCAAGAATGCCGATCGGTTGCAGGATTTTCTTTGCCCGCAATTCGACGTGAGCTTTACCGCGCTGGTCGACGATCTCGAACAGCGCGGGCTATTGGACGAAACGTTGGTCGTGGCGATCGGCGAATTCGGACGGACGCCGAAGATCAACAAGGCCGCGGGACGCGACCATTGGGGGAACGTCTTCAGCTTCGCAATGGCGGGAGCGGGCATTCGGGGCGGACAGGTTTTCGGAGCCAGCGATCGCAACGGCGGCTACCCGACCGTCGATCCGATTCGACCGCACGACCTGACGGCGACGATTTTCCATTTGCTGGGGATCGATCCCGGCGGAATGTTTCGCGACGCATCGGATCGTCCGCATCCGCTGACGAAGGGCACGACGCTCGCGCGATTGCTCGGCAACGGTCCGGCGACGAAGGCTCGACGCGAACCGGAAGGTGATCTGAACTTCGTGCCGCCGTACGATGCAAGCTTGTTGGTCGATACCGACTTTCGCTCGGTGCAGAGGTTTCTGCCGGCAGGCGTCGAGACGCGCGAGAAAGGTTGGCGAGCGTCGGCGCCGGTCGGTGAGTCGTCGAAAGCGTTGTTGCAGGTGAGTCGCATCGCCGGAGCGGAGCCTGCTGCGGCGTTCGAGCTAGCGCTGTGCGATGAGAAGGCGGAAATTCCCGTCGGGGCTCGGGCGCTACTGGCTCAAGAGATTCGCAATGCGCGCGGCGGCCGGTACACGTTCACAATCGAACTCGCGGGCACCAGCAGCACGCCGGAGTTCTTCGTGCGAACGTTCGCGCGAGAGTTCACTTGCCGACTGACGCTCTCCCGCTTTGCAACGGCGGCCAAGGACCCCGGCAACGTGCAAGTGCTGGCAAGCGAGACGTTTTCGCCGACGGCCGACGAACTCGCCAAGCCGCGATCGTGCACGATCTCGGCGTTTCTCGGTTCGACCGTGCCCGGGGGAAACTTCGCCATCGGCAACGGATTGGGCGTGGCCGTCATCGTCGAGAGATCGTCGCCTGGGCCGCTTCGCTCGGTCGACGTGGGGATCGGCACCGCTCAATTGCTCGTTCGCAGCGTCAGCTTGCAATTTGATCCGCGTAAACGCGAAGAGGACGTGGTCAGCTAAGCGGCCGCCGAACTGCCGGGCGACGATCCCCCGAGACGGCTCGACCTTCCATTTCGGCCCGGCCTTTGGATGCTTGTCGTCCTGCGGCAGGCTATAATCGCCGCATCACCAGACTCGCTCCGCGCTACCGTATGTTTTGTAATCGCACCTCCGCGTTTTGTTTCGGAGACATCCGCATGCATCGCTCTATCTTAAGTTCGCTCCTCGCGTTAGTCGCCGCGTACTGCGTGTCGACCCCCGCCTTCGCAGCCGATCCTGCGAAACCCGCGGAGAAGGCGCCGCCTACAGCCGTCAAAAAGCCCGCCGGCCCGCTGCCGACTGACGCAGCTCAGGATACGGCACCCAAGCTGCCGCCGCGCGAAGGGAAGCGCGAGACTCTCTACCTCTTCAACGGCAAAGACCTCGCCGGCTGGGGCGGGCACAAAGACAAATATTGGACGGTCGAAGGCGAAGAGATCGTCGGCCGCAACAAGGACGAGATTCCGGTAAGCACCTATCTGCTCACGGAGCGTAAGTTCAGCGACTTCCGCCTCACCTTCGATTTCAAACTGGCGCAATCGGAGATGCACTCCGGCATCGCGATGTGGGGACGCGTTGCGCCCGAGCGTGGCGACCCATTTACGTATGCCGGGCACCTCGTGATGTTTCCCTCCGGCTACGGGTTCTACGATCTCTACGGGCGCACGGCAATTCACCGCAACAACGCGAAGGCCGCGCCGCTTAATAAGCAGCACGATTGGAACCGGATGGAGATCCTCGCGCAGGGGAATCGGATTCGCTTCGTATTGAACGGCACCCTCGTGAGCGACTGGCGCGAGCCGGAGCCCGACCGCATCAAGGAAGCGCCGATCGGCTTGCAGCTCCATTCCAACAAAGTACCGCAAGAAGTGCGCTTCAAGAATTTGGTACTGGAGACGTTTCCGGAAGACAAACTGACGACTACGGCCGCGATTCAAATCGAGGGGGGCACGTACACCGGGTCGACGACAATCACCGGCGGCACGCTCACGCTCACCAAGACGGGCGGCGGAGGAACACTCATCCTTTCCGGCACCAATACCTACACGTCCGGCGGCATCACGCTGAATGCCGGTACCCTGACCATCGCCGCAGGCGACAAGCCGGCGGAAGTCGACGACGGGCGTGCGATTCCTTTTGAGTTCACGCCCCCTTGCTGCGCAGGGCTCGGCAACGTCAAAAAGTTCCGCCTCTACTTCGGCACCTACACGCGCGACGGCAAGAGCCAAGGCATCTACCGCTCCGAGCTAGATATCGCCACCGGCAAACTGAGCCCGCCGGAGTTGGCCGTGGCGACGAAGAGCCCTTCGTTCTTAGTCGTGCACCCCAATCGCAAGTTCGTGTACGCCGTCGGTGAAGCGGGCGGAAGCGTAAAAGGCGAGAAGACGGCCTCCGGTGCGGTGAGTGCTTTTGCCGTCGATGAGAAGACCGGCAATCTCACGCTGCTCAACGAGCAATCGTCCGGCGGCGCAGGCCCTTGCCACATCACGATCGATGCCGCCGGCAAGAACGTGCTCATCGCCAACTACGGCGCAGGAAGCTGCGGCGTGCTCCCGATCAAGGCCGACGGCAGCCTCGCCGAAATGAGTTGCTACGTGAAGCACTCGGGCGAAGTCGCCGACGCGAAACGGCAAGGCGGTCCGCACGGTCACTCGATCAATCTGGACGCGGCCGGCAAGTTTGCCTTCTGCGCCGATCTCGGGCTCGATAAGGTGCTCATCTATCGCTACGACGCCGACGTCGGCACGCTCACCGCCAACGACCCGGCCTTCGCAGCCACGGCCCGTCGGGCAGGCCCTCGCCACTTCGCCTTTCACCCGAGCGGCAAGTTTGCCTACGTGATCAACGAAATCGATTGCACGATTACCGCGTTTGCCTACGACGCCGCGAAAGGATCGCTGGAAACGATTCAAACCGTGTCGACCTTGCCGGCGGGCGTGCAAGTAGTGCCGAAGTTCAGCACGGCCGAAGTGCAAGTTCACCCGAGCGGGCGCTTCGTCTACGGCTCCAACCGCACGCAAGACTCCATCGCGGCTTTCCAAGTCGACGCCGCCACCGGCAAGCTCACGCTAGTCGGCCATCAAAGCGAAGGGGTGAAAGTCCCTCGCAATTTCGGCATCGACCCGACCGGCAAATTTGCGATCGTCTGCAACCAAGCGGGCGACACGGTCATTTCGTTTCCCGTCAATGCGCAAACCGGCGCGCTCGACAAGGCCGTCAGCACGATCGAAGTCTTCGCGCCCGTCTGCGTCAAGTTCGTGCCGATTCCCGAACAAAAGTAATCGCATCCCGCCGCATCGTATGACATCGTGGAGTTTTACAACGTGACGAATGATTCATCGCCCGCCCCGCAACCCTCGCGCCGCTCGTTCCTCGCCGGTACTTTTGCCGCTGCCGCAGCCGCCGCAACAGGGACGGTTTTCTCGAACGGCCGTGCTCTGTCGGCCCGCGACTTTGGCCCCAATGCCGAGCCGGTCCGTTACCCTGATCCCGACATCGTCGTGATCGACGAGCGCTTTGCCAAGTACAAGATCGGCAACACCCCGATCCGGCGCTTACACACGGGCTGCCTCTGGGCCGAAGGTCCGGCCTGGAACGGCGTCGGCCGTTATCTCGTCTGGAGCGACATCCCAAACGACGTGCAACTGCGTTGGCTCAACGAAGACGGCCACGTAAGCACGATGCGCAATCGCGCCGGGCACTCCAACGGCAACACGTTCGACTATCAAGGTCGACAGATCTCCTGCGAGCACGGTTCGCGGAAAGTCGTGCGCTACGAGTACGACGGCACCAAGACGATTCTCGCCGAGAAGTTCGAAGGGAAGCGATTCAATGCGCCGAACGACGCGGTCGTGCATCCGGGCGGCGATATCTGGTTCACCGATCCCGGCTACGGAAGCCTGATGCACTACGAAGGCAACAAGGGGGAGCTCGAGCTAAAGGAGGCCGTCTATCGCATCGACGGCAAGAGCGGCCGGATCACGAAACTTACCGACGAACTTTTTAAGCCCAACGGCCTCTGCTTCTCGCCCGACTACAAGAAGCTGTATGTCGCCGACACCGGCGCAAGCCACTACAAGGAAGCTCCCCGAAACATCAAAGTCTGGGACATTCAGGACGATAAGTCGCTGGCCGACGGCAAGGAGTTCGCCTCGATGGAACTCGACGGCAAGGCCGGCTTCGCCGACGGCATCCGTTGCGACACCGACGGCAATATTTGGGCCTCGGCCGGTTGGGTCGGCGACGGTTACGACGGCGTGCACGTCTTCGCGCCCGACGGCGTGCGCATCGGCCAGATCCGGCTGCCCGAAATCGGCTCCAACGTTTGCTTCGGCGGCCCCAAGCGCAACCGGCTATTTATCACGGCCGGGCAATCGCTTTACGCCGTGTACGTCGAAGCGATCGGGGCACACATCGCGTAGCTTCGATACCTCTTCTGGAAAGTAATCCCATGCGACGCTTCCTCTGCATGCTGCTCACAGCCGTCGGCCTGGGAATGATCGTCGGCGGCACTTCTATCGCGCCGCCGGAACCCGCCAACCCGATGCAGGTCGTGGAGCATGCGTTGCGCGGCGGCGCGCACGAGCAGAACATTGCGCACCTCAACGAGCTGATGCGAATGGCGATCGTCGAATCCCAATCGTCGCTCTCCGACTCGCGGATGCGCGATCGCGATGAGATTTATCGTGTGATCGCTTCGGCGCTGCTCGGATTCGGCACGGCGTTCACCGTATTCGGAGTGCTGGGGCTCACGATCCCGCTGCTCCACCGCAGTTTGCGGCAAGCGGCCGCACCGGTCCCCGCCTCACCGCCCAGCATTTGACCTCGCTTACTTCTTGTCGCCGTCGGCTTTGTCATCGTCCTCGGTCCAAGGCCGCAACATCACGAAGGTCAGGTCTTGGTTTCGCACCACTTCGAGCTTGATCGGCTTGCCGTCGGGTACGTCGAATGTCGCTTTAAACTTCGTCTTGCTCGGCTCCCCGGTGGTTTTGCGTTCTTGCAGGCCCAGCGCCGATAGCTCGCGACGATGGAAGGCCACGGCTTCGTCCAGCGACAGCTTCGTGGGATAAAACAAGAACAGAGGATCTTCTTGAAACTCGATCGTTGCGGCGCTCGGCTCGATCGGCCACTGTTCTTTCAGTAATCGCACGGTCGTGTAGATATTCGTCTTGCCGTTGACGGGCATGATCATGATGTCGACCGCCGTGCCGTTCTGCAGAAACTTGAGCGAACGATCTTCACGCACGTAACCTTCCATCCCGCGGATCGGCGGGTCTCGATATTCGCGCCAACCGAGCGGGGCAAATAGCGGGCGTAGCGCTTTTTGCACGTCGTCGGGTTTCGCAGACGTCGTGCAAATCGTGCGGGAGGGAATCGAATCGGTAAACTCGACCCCGGCGAAGTGCGGCAGCTTGCGAGCGTCGGTATTGCCTAAGTGAAACAGCGCGAAGTTCAAGTTCTTATCGGCCGGGCTCACGCCGATCGCCGCATACAGACGCTGACCGTTCTTGGTGAACAGCATCTGCGCACCCTGATCGTTGATGGTCGTCAACTTCGGGTCGTCGGAAGTTTTCCAACCGAGAGCTTCGAGTTTGCTGCGCGCAAATGCCGTCGCGTCCGCCACGGTTCCGTTGGGCACGGAGAAGTGTGCACCCGCCGGAGAATTCTCTCTACGCGTGGCGCCGTCCATCACGGGAAACGTACGGAGATCGATCGCCGCGATCGCTTCCTTGAGGGAGACGGGCGCGGCATTGGGTGCGTTTTCGTCAGCCTCGGTCGTGGGGGAGTCGTCCGCCGCGTTGCAACCCAACGCCGACAAACAAACGCCGATCAAACAAACCCACGCTGCGCAGTGCAGTCTAAGACGCATGCAAAATTCTCCCTGGTGTCGCTCTAAAGTCACATTGCGGCAAGATATCGTCCCAAGCGCGGCAATGCCCATAATGTTACTACCGCCAGGCGCGCAGCGTCGATCCGTTTCGCGCAAAATCTCGCTAGATGACGCTCGTCGATAGGCGCGATACCATGAGCACCGCCAATCCAAGTTTTGGGGTAGAACCATCATGACCATTTCGTTTGCACGCGCCGCTGCGGTGCTATGCATCGCAATCTCCGCGATCGATTGCCGCCCATCGTCTGCCGCCGACTCTCCTGCACCGCTCACGTTTGCCGACGGCGTTACGGAAGAGCACGTCATGAACCCCATGCGCGACGGCGTGCGACTCTCCGCGTATCTTTACAAACCCGTCGGCGCCGGCCCTTGGCCCGTTCTTTATCAGCAGCGCTACGCCGATATCACCGGCGCGGCGTCGCGCAAACATCACGCTTCCTTAGCGGCCCGAGGGTACGTCGTCTGCGTTCAGAGCTTTCGCGGCGCGCAAAAATCGGAGGGAACGTTCGACGGCTATCGAGCCCTCGGTTGGGGCAAACTGCAAGACGGCTACGACACCGTCGAATGGCTCGCCGCGCAGTCATGGTCGACTGGCAAGATCGGCACCTTCGGCGGCTCGCAGGCCGGCTACGCGCAGAATTTCCTGGCCGTCGCACAGCCCCCGCATTTGGTTTGCCAGTACATGATCGACACCGGCCTGAGCCTCTTTCATGAAGGGTACCGCATCGGCGGAACCGCTCGACCGCGGCGGCTTATCCAAGGGATGGGCAACACCTCGCGCGAGCCCGGCGGCGGCGTCCGCTGGATGGAGCGGATGCTCGCTCACCCGACGTACGACGACTATTGGGCCGACGAGGATTGCACGAAACACTTCGATCGCATGAACGTCCCCTGCTTTACGGTCGGCAGCTGGTACGACTTCATGTGCACGGGGAGCGTGCAAAGCTTCATCGGCCGACAACATCGCGGTGGTCCGCAATCGCGCGGCGCCCAGCAGCTTCTCATCGGTCCCTGGCTGCATGGCTCCACGAATAAGAACGGCAACAAGGTCGGCGAACTCGAGTATCCCGACGGGGCGAAGTTCGACATGGATGCCCACATGATTCGCTGGTTCGATCACTACTTGAAAGGGATCGACAACGGCGTCGAACGGGAACCGACGGTTCGCTACTTTACGATGGGCGCATTGGGCGAACCGAACGCGCCGGGCAACGTGTGGCAAACGGCCCGCGACTTTCCGCCGCAGATTGCGGAGACGTCGCTCTACTTGCGAGCCGACGGCAAGCTCTCGTCCGCGCCGGCAAGCAACGCAGTTCCCCCCACGACCTATCGCAGCGATCCGGCTCATCCGGCGCCGATTCCCGGTCGTGCGTTTCCCGGCGCCCGCGATGCGACATCCTACGAATCGCACCCCGATGTCCGCTCCTTCACTTCCAACGTGCTCACGAATCCCGTGGAATGGACCGGTCTCGTTCGTGCGGAAATGTTCGTATCTTCGACCGCACCCGACGCCGATTTTATTGTGCGCGTGAGCGACGTCTATCCGGACGGTCGCTCCATCCTGCTCATCGACATGGTGTTGCGAGCCCGTTACCGCGAAGGATACGAACGCGAAGTGCCGCTCCCCGCCGGCAAGCCGGTGAAGCTGACGCTGCCGGTCGGCTGGTTGAGCCAAGTGTTCAACCAAGGCCATCGCATTCGCGTGACCGTCGGCAGCACGGGCGCCGACTTCTACGAGATCAATCCGCAAACCGGCGGTCCGGCGACTATCGAATTGCCGCTGGAAACGATTGTCGCGGAAAATGCCGTGTATCATGATGCGATGCACGCCTCGCGAATTCTGGCGCCGGTCGTCCGCGGCAAGTAGCGCGATGCTTGCGAAACCTTGTGCCATCTTCGGGGGTAGAATCGGTATGTTGTTCGACTGTTTTCGAAATCACGTCGTTCCCGCGTTGCTGTTGGTCAGCCTCGGTTTTTCTATGCCGGTATCCGCCGCCGAGTTCCAAGACGTCGTCCTGGTTATCCACGGGGGGACGGCGCGCGCCAAAGGGTCGCTGACGCCGGAGCGTGAACAGGAGATGCGGACCGTCATGCTCGAGGCTCTCGCAGCCGGACGTGATGCGCTGGCCCGTGAGAACGCAGGAGCAATCGACGGCGTGGAAGCCGCGATTTGCGTGTTGGAAGACTCCCCGCTCTTCAATGCCGGACGAGGCGCCGTATTTACGGCCGACGAGCGCAACGAACTCGACGCGAGCATCATGGAAGGGGCTAAGCTGCAAGCCGGCGCCGTCGCAGGGGTCACCATCGTCAAGAATCCGATCCTCGCGGCTCGCGCCGTCATGGAACGCACGGAACATGTCTTACTCGTCGGCCCGGGGGCCGAGAAATTCTGCCGCGAGCAGAAGCTGGAACTTGTCGATCCAAGCTACTTCCGCACCGAAGAACGTCTCGAAGAACTCCGTCGCGTGCAAGCCGAAGAAAAAGAGGCCGCCGCAAAGGCCGGCAAGACTTCCGGCGCGGCGCCGCAATCGTCGAGCAAGACGTTCGGCACCGTCGGAGCCGTTGCGCTCGACAAGTCCGGCCATCTGGTGGCCGGCACATCGACCGGCGGTATGACAAATAAACGGCACGGACGCGTCGGTGATTCTCCCATCATCGGCGCCGGCACCTATGCCGACGATCGCGCCTGCGGCGTCTCCTGCACCGGTCACGGCGAGTATTTCATTCGCTTCGGCGTGGCCCGCAGCATCGTGGAACGCGTGCGCCGCGAGAAACAAAGCATCGAGCAAGCGGCGCGGGAAGTGATTCACGACGAACTCGGGCCCGCGGGCGGCACCGGCGGCGTGATCGTGCTCGACCGCGAAGGACGCGCGACGTTCGCCTGGAATACGCCCGGCATGTGGCACGGCCGGCTGACGCGCGATGGGAAGATGTTTGTAGAAGTCTACGACGAATAAGGATGCCGTAATGATTCGCTTCCGCATCTGGAGTTGCTCCCTCGCATTTGCCGGAGCTTGGTTCGTAATGCTCGCCGTCGGCGTCTGCCGTGCGGAGTACGATCCCCTGGCCGTGCCGTCCGGATTCAAGGCGGAAACGGTCGACCTCACGATTACCGACGCCGCGCGCAAGCGTGAGATTCCCATTCGGGTCTACCTACCGAAGTCGGCGGGCGACGGTAAATCGCACCCTGCGCCGGTTGTGCTCTTTAGCCATGGTCTCGGCGGCTCGCGCGAGGCGTCGCCGTACATGGGCAAGCACTGGTCGGCTCGCGGTTATATTTGCGTATTCATGCAGCATCCCGGCAGCGATTCTTCAGTCTGGCAGGGCAAGCCCATCGGCGAACGAATGGCATCCCTACGTTCCGCCGCAGGTCCGGCGAACTTCTTGCTCCGCGCCAAGGACGTGCCCGCCGTGATCGATCAACTGGAGAAGTGGAACGCCGCCTCCGATCACGCGCTGTCGGGTCGTCTCGATCTGGCGCATCTCGGCATGTCGGGACACTCGTTCGGCGCCGTGACGACGCAAGCCGTGAGCGGGCAAAAATTCGGTCGCGGCGGTATCACGCTCACCGACAAGCGGATTTGCGCCGCCGTGGCCTACAGCCCGAGCGGTGCTCGCGACGGCGTCGAGCCTTCGGAATCGTTCGGTGACGTGAAGATTCCTTGGCTGCTCATGACGGGGACGCTCGATGACTCGCCGATCGGTGAACTCACGCCGGAATCGCGGTTGCGCGTGTTTCCCGGATTACCCGCCGGCGGTAAGTATGAACTGGTACTCGACGGCGCCGAACATTCGGCTTTCAGCGAACGGGCCTCCCCGCTCGACAAGACGAAGCCGAACCCGAACCATCATCGGGCCATTCTGGCTATTTCGACCGCGTTCTGGGACGCGTATCTCCGCGACGACGCCGCGGCGAAGACATGGCTCGACGGCGAGGGCCCGCGCGGCGTGCTGGAGAAAGGGGATACGTGGCAGCGCAAGTAAGTCGCACTTTGTGCGTGGCGACTAAGGATTGAAATCATCCTGATGGGTTTCCTGCTTGCGCCGGTCTTCCCCGATTACTTTCGACGCCATGATAAACTCCACTCGATCTAAATCATGACGTTCGGCCGCGGGCATGATCACGAATGGACGAGCGAAAGAGTCTCCATCAATCGCTGCTTCCATCAACTTACCGTCGCGTACCGTGAGGTTGAGCGTCGAACTCGCGCCAAACTCGTCGGGCGACGATAAGTATGAAGCCCACACCCAGCCATCGAGCCGCCGTATTTGCGTCGGCGGCGATTCTGCGAGCAGCGACTCGACATCGTCGCCGGCTTCCATGTGGCCGAACCACAGTCGATGTCCGAACTCGTGACGGCCGGCGGCGCGATACTCCACATAGTCGCGATAGCCGAAGATGCCCATGTATCGTTGCCCGACGAACAGGGCGAAGATCAGGAACAGAGCTGTACAAGTCCAACGTTCGCGGCGGGTAAGTCGAGCAACCATTCCGCCCCCCTCGAAACGCTGCGTGACATGATCATCCTGGCCGACATTATCATGGTCGCCGGTCGAGGAAGCAATTTTATTCCGACGGACTAGCGACTTGCAGAACTCGGCTGCGGCGTGAGCGGCAGCTCGGCCCGCACGGTCGTCCCTTTCTCGGGAGCGCTCACAAGCGAGAATTTGCCTCCTGCCAGCAGGACCCGTTCGCGCATCCCGCGCAGTCCGAAACACTCGGCGGGCTCGGAACCGGGCTTGAAGCCGCGTCCTTCGTCGCGCACCACGAAGATGATTTCTTTCTCGCCGCGTCGCAATTCGACTTCGGCTCGATTCACTCCGCCATGCTTGCGGACGTTGGATAACGCCTCTTGCACGACGCGGAAAACGGTGACGGCAATCTTGTCGTCGAGGTCGCGAAATTCGTCGTCACGGTAAACCTTCACCTCGACGCCTACGTCGCGACTCTGCGCCACCAAATCCTCGATCGCGGCGACGACTCCCATGTCGTCGAGCAGCGAACTTCGCACGCCCGCAATCAGGCGGCGCGCTTCGGAAGCGGCGCGAATCAGAAACGTCTCGACCCTTTCCAGCCCGGCCCGATCGCCGGCCTGAACCGTCGGAGATTGCAAATGCATCAGCGCACCGACGAGATATTGAATCGTGCCGTCGTGCAATTCGTTGCAGATGTACTGACGCTCTTGCTCCTGAACGTCAATTAGATCGCGCAACAGTTGGCGATCGCGACGGAGCTTGTCTTCCATCTCTTTGCGGGCCGTAATGTCGGTCGCAAATCCTCCGAGCGCGACGACCCGACCACGGCCGTCGGTAATCGGGTACTTGATGGACAAGTAGTAACGAATGCCGTCGGCGAGCGGCAAAGATTCCTCGACTTGCTCCGCCTGTTTGGTTTCCCAAACGCGACGATCGGTCGCGCGAAACGACGTCGCAACGTCGGGCGGAAACAGTTCGTCGTCGGTGCGTCCGATAATTTGCTCGGCCGATAGCTTCGTAAGGCGCTCGAACGTGGCGTTAACAATTTGATATCGCCCCGCCTCGTCTTTGAGAAACACGGCCGGTTCGGCGTTGTCGATGAGCGCACGAAAGCGCGCCTCGCTCGATTGCAGCGATTCTTCGACCTGTTTTCGTTCCGTGATGTCGGTTACGGAACCGACGAATCCCAGGTGTCGCCCGTGCTCGTCGACGAGTGGTGCGTTATGGGCGATGCCGGAGATGGTGCGGCCGTCGACGTGAAGGTACCGTAGCTCCGTTTCGAAAGGGCGCGGATTCTTGTTGATGTCGGTCCAGAGCGCGACGATGCGCTCGCGATCTTCGGGATGAATCCAGCGAGCCCATTTGTCGTCGTTCAAGTCCTTAAGCGTGTGGCCGAGAATTCGCGTCCAGGCGGGATTCACATAGACGCAGCGGCCGGCCACATCAGATTGATAGATGCCGACCGGAGCGTGTGTCGTGAGCGCTTCGAACCGCACGGAGGCGAGCTTCGCTTCATGTCGCTCGGTGACGTCGATGCAAACGCCGACGACGCGCGTCGGCTTGCCGTCGGCGGACTGGACGCGACCGATTCCTTCGATCCACCGCTCACTGCCGTCGGGCAGGCATACTCGGTAGACCAGTGAAGTGGTTTCGCCGCTCGCGGCGGCTGCCGTCACCGCTTGCTGAATCACGGCGACGTCGTCCGGATGCACGCGGCTAAATCCCGTACCCGCCTTGCCGTCGTGCTCGCCGGCGGCAAAGCCATGTAGCCGCTGCATGACCGGCGACCAAATGGACGTATCGGCTTGAATGTCCCAATCGAACGTACCGATCTCGGCAAACTCCGAAGCCATTTGCCAGCGACTATTGGCCTCGACTGCGGTTCGTTCGTCGATGCGCAGCGCCCGCATTCGCAAGCGCCAACGCTCGCGTTGCAATGTCGCATAGCCGCCGATTCCCAAGTAGGTGATGGTTCGGATGACGATGTCGGCGGATAACCAAGAGGCGTTAGGCTGATCAGCAACCCAACGCAGCCAGACGATGGGGACGACGCCGACGACAAGCACCGTCCAACTCGCGGCACCGCCGACAACACGTCCCATCAACACGACTAGAAGAATCGACCAAGCCACCGAGCCGTCGGTGCCTAAGACGTCGAACGAGACCCAGCGAAAACCCAATAACAGCAATCCGCTCAAGACGGCGAGTACATGCCCCGCCGACCCGGAGACGAGCGGACGTTCAAGCGAGTCGTCGTAAGCTGGCGGATCGGCGGCTTTCATGCAGCTCCCGTCGGCGAGAAAGGGGAGCTAGCAGTATCGTTCGCCGACGACGACAAACAAGACCAAACCATACCTAAGCGTACAGGCTGATATGTATCAGGTTAACCGTCGGCAGGAGTCGACGTGCCCGTGTTCGACGATGGCGGATCGCTGGCCGGAAACGACTCCCATGCGGCTTCGTCGACGCGGCTGTTCTCGACGGATTTTTCGGGCTTCACCTGCCCCTCGGCGGATCGCTGGACCGCGGTCGCAACATGAGGACTCTGCCCTGCTTTCGGCGTGAGTTCTTCACCTGCCGTGTCGCGCTCGCTTTCCTGTCGCTCCAGCGGAACAAGCTTGGCGATTCCCGCGTTGCCCTGCCCCGGCGCGGTGCCGGGATTCGATTTCGTTGTGCGGCTCATCGTAAGCCTTCCTTTCTACATTCATACCGATTGGTGGAAGTCGCTATGCACCGCGAGGCGGCGGATATTGAAATCATCGCCGCCCCGCTGGTTCATTAGATGTCATGACGATGGCGGCTATACGACGGGTCCACGACGGCCCATGATCAAGCTGATTACGAAGAACACCAAGAACAGGAAGAACACGATCTTCGCAATGCCCGCGGCCGTGCCGGCGATTCCGCCGAAGCCAAGAGCAGCGGCGATGAGTGCGATCACGAGAAATGTCAAAGCCCAGGATAACATGATAGAAGCCCTTTCGAAGAGAACGTGAGTTGCGATCAGCGAATCGGTTAAAACTGCCGATCGCTCGCAAACGTTTACGAAAGAACAGTAGAAGCAAAGTGCGTGCCGAACGACTTGAGAATCAATGCACAACGCGCTTAAACGTGAATGACGGGGAAAGGGGCCGAAGAGCTGAGCCATCTTCAACCATGCCGGCACCTGACGCATCGCGAGCTTGTTTGACTCGCTATTCAGTGCGCTAGACGTTGCGCACACGGGATTACCGCAAGGGCGATGCGACTTCCAGAGCGTGTGAAGAGGTTTCCGCCAATATGGCGTCGAAAACCTGCCGTAGTGCGGGCGAGGCATGCTCGCGAAAGACGCTCAATGTCTCGAAGTCGCAACGCTCGTTGCGCGCTTCCCACTCCGAATATGTGCGATCGAATTCCTCATCCGACAACGCGCTCCAATGCTTGCGCATCGTGGCGAGGGTTTCTTCCGCGAGGGCGCGCTTCAAACTGACCAAATCAAACGCCGGGCCGGTCGACGTCGAAACAATCGGGCCGGTGCCGCCGGTGATCGGAACAGTTGCGGAGGTAGCCGACGGAGTCGCCTGTTGGTTATCACCGATAAATGGTATGAGCGACTCGACCCGCTTCGCTCGCATAGCAATTGCTCGCTCGGCACGTGGGCGGATGGAATCCGTCCCCTTTTGCAGAGCGATTTGCCCCAGCGATTGCGCGACATAGAGATCCGTGGCTACCCAAGAAGCTAGCTGGTAGTCCGCCCCAAACTTCAACGATTGCCGGGCTGCAGGCGCCGCCGTGCCGGTAGCACCGCTCGGCACGATATTCTGAGCGAAGGTCCTCTGCGACACCAAGCAACCAAGTGCCAGCACTAGGACGGCTTGGCGAATGAAGAACGACATGCCGGTTAATCCCGTCGTGGTAATGTATCGCTGCACGGAGCGTAGGAGACTTACGACCACCAATCTCGCTCTAGATCCGACCCATGAGCATCAAGATCAAGAAGATGAGAAGTACGGTGCCGATCAAGCCCGTAGGAGCGTAGCCCCAATTTCGACTATGCGGCCACGAAGGAAACGCGCCTAACAACAACAGCACCAGGATGATGAGCAGAATGGTGTTCATGATCGCGCCTTTGATTGCAAAATCTGAGTAGTCAACACCGGAGCGAAGAGCAGAGAAGCGCTGAGAATAAATCTCAGCGTGAGCCGCAAGAATGCGATGCACTTACCGTGCCGGCGACCGAATCGATCGGCGTGAACTACGAACGTTCGACGCGGCTCAGCATTGCCAAGAGCTTCTTTAGTGCGGGCAAACCAATCGGCTTGGTCAAATGCAGATCAAAGCCTGCAGCCATCGCTTCCTGTCGATCCGACTCTTGGCCGTAACCGGTCAAAGCAATCAAGACCGGTTTTTTCGGTAGCGGTAACTTTCGCACCCGCTCCGGCAACTGATAGCCCGACTCCTCGGGCATGGCGATGTCGGAGATTAAAATGTCCGGCTGGAACGTCATCGTGGCCGCCGCTCCCTCGGCAACGGAATGCGCGACGCAAACGTTCTGCCCAAGTTTCTCCAAGAGTCGCGACAGGAGATACGCCGCAGAATGATTGTCGTCGACGACGAGAATTCGAAAATTTGGAAGCGGTGTTTCCAGCTCATTTGCCGACGCCTGAGAATCCACGTATAGCGCCGCGTCCGCCAAGGGCAAACGGACCGTGAAGAGGCTCCCTTTTGCAGGCCCGGAACTAGCCGCCTCGATCTCACCGCCGTGCATTTCGACAAGTGTCTTGGCCAGCGTGAGCCCGATGCCGAGGCCGCCTTGAGCGCGCGTATTGGAGCTGTCGACTTGCGTAAACAGCCCGAAGATATTCTCAAGCATTTCCGGCGCGATCCCGATGCCGTTGTCTTCAACGCGAATGCGGGCCTGCCGACCGACGACGTCGAGATCCAGCGAGATACTACCGCCCGACGGCGTGTACTTCACCGCATTGACGAGTAAGTTTCCCACGATTTGAGCTAGTCGCACGGGATCGCCGAACACGACCAATCGATCGGGAGACATGCGGAGATCAAAGGCATGCCCGGCGGCTTGCATGGCCGGTTTGGCGGCATCGACCGCGGCAGCGACGACATCGGACAACAGTACCGGCTGTCGACGCAGCATGAGCTTGCCGCTGGAGATCCGCGAGACATCCAACAGATCGTCAATGAGCCGTCGCAATTGATCCAACTGCCGCGACATAACGACCGTTAACTCGACGACCTGCTCGGCGTTTCCTGGTTCGATACTCAGCAATTGGGCCGCAGCCGTGAGCGGCGACAACGGATTGCGAAGTTCGTGCGCCAACGTCGCCAGGAAATGATCCTTACGATGATCTGCATCACGGAGATCGCGATATAGCAGAGCATTCTCGACGGCGACCGAAGCCATTTGCGCGAGCTGTACGAGGATCGATTCGTCGTCTTCCGTGAAGTCTCCCTCGTACTTATCCGAGAGCTGAACGACCCCCAAGTTTCGACCATCACGTCCCACGAGGGGCGCCATCAGCAGGCCGCGCAGCGGAGGGTGATTGTCGGCGTGCGCGCCGAAATTGCGATACGCGGGATGCGAAGTCAACTGCTCTTGCGTAAGTCGTAAAGGACGATTCGTTTGGCAGGGCAACGAATAAATGCCCGACCCGTCGATATCGGCGTCGAAGTCGCACCAAGGAGCATACTTATCGGAGAGAGAAACCACGTTGACGCTGCGCGACCAATCGCGATCGACCTTGTGATTCGTCACGCACTGATGGGCGCCGATGATCGAGCGCGCTCCATCGGTCAACAGGTTCAGCACGGTCGGAATGTCATGCACCGCATTGAGTTTGGCGGCGATTTGAGCAAGCTCCTGGAGTTGCGCCGAGCAACGGCGTAAGGCCTGCTCGACGATTCGAAGCTCTTCAGAGTTTGCTCGCATGACGATCTCAATTCCCGACAGAACACGGCATCGGCCGTCGAGCAGTCCGTTGCGAGCTCGACCGTATTCTAGGAGACGCCCGACCCGACGCCGTGCGGCGTAGGCAACGAGCTTATCGGCGGCCGAAGCGGCTCGGGACGAGTCAGATAGACACTAAGCGCCGCGGCAACCTCCTCAATTGCGGCTCGCATTTCCTGCATCCTCAACCTATCGGGGAGCTCTTTCGCAACAAGGGCCTGCGACTCGATCGACGCCGCAGCATCGACGACCCGTCGTGCGTCGAAGGCCGCCGCGATGCCGCGCAAGGCGTGTGATTCTTGCGCCACGGCGCGAACACTTCGCTCGGCAACGCCCCTCTCCAGCAGCGCCAGCCTGCTTAAGGCGTCTTTCTGAAACATGGCCGCCATTTCAACGAAGAGCTCAGTATCAAAACCGAAGCGTTCCAGAGTGGATTGGTAGTCGATCGCGGCCATGATCGTTCGCTGACTTTAAAAATTAGTTAAAGGGACCATTTCGACGTGACGCAATGGAAACGATCGCTCTGTCTGCGCCGCGAAGGCGCAACAGCGAGCGTCGCCCCTGAACGTGGCGGTACCTTAGTGTCAGCAACCCGAGTGCCAATTCGGTGCGACAAGTCCCATCGCGAATCAAAAGGGCCGGTTGTCGGGGCGTTTACCCTAGTCATTCGTCCTATTTCCCCTTCGGCAAAGGAGTTCGGCGCTTTCGGTCGTATGTAGGGCCGAGCAACGCGCGAGCAGCCTGAGGCTCGATCGACCAGGACGCTTCAAACACGCCTGAGGCGGCCGGAATACTTTGTAAAACGTCTGTCTCTCATTGTCCGCTGACCAACGTAATCGACGGAAATGCTCTTATGCGGCCGTCGGGTGCGGCAATCGACCAGCCGTTCGGCGCAATGTTTGCCACTGATCGCTACTCGATTCGTGCGGCTATTTGTGGCCGCGCCGCTCCATATCCTCAAGACCGCGTTCTGCGGTGGGAGAAATCAGATGAACTGGGATCAAGCCAAGGGAAATTGGAAACAGTTTAAGGGACAAGTGAAGCAAAAGTGGGGAAAGCTGACTGACGACGAATTGGACGTCATCGACGGCAAGCGAGAAGAACTCGCCGGAAAGCTCCAGTCGCATTACGGCTATGCGAAAGAGCGCGCGGAAAAGGAAGTCGATGAATTCTGCTCGTCGTGCAAGTGCTAGCATCGATGTTGTATCGCAGCAACGAGCAACATGCAGCTAACGTTCGTTAGTGCCGACACAGGTCCCGGCATCGAAAACTGCCGGGACTTTTTCTAGATCGCGAAGCTTACACGGACGCGTCGTTTATAAGGGGGACGGAAGCCATGCTGGAATCCTTACGAGAAAATTCGCTTACTCAATCCGCTGAAGAGAGGTGCGATGAGTCGGCGTTGCAAAATCGAAGTGCATTGTGTCCTTCCCAGGCTTTCCTATTGGCGGCGGCTGGTTCTCTGGGCTTGGCGCTCGGCCTGCAGACCGCAGGCCGTCGACGCCTAGGACTTTTCGTCGGTCAGTGGGTTTCGCCGCTTCTCATGCTTGGGCTATATAGCCGACTCGTAAAGCTGTCGGGCCGCGATCGGGCCAACCCTACGGCGCGCGTCAACTACTGGGATCGAGAGGCGGCCGCGGAAACCATTGTGGAACCGGAAGATCATTGGAACAGCGCTCATGGCGACCGTGCCGCACCTTCGGAAACCGAGGTCGAAGAGCTGCCCCCCTATCGCGAACACATTGAAAACGAATTTGGAGTTCACAGCGTTAGCGACTATCCGCACGACGAACGATTCCCTACGTTTCCCAAGTGAGCGCTCGACGACTCGGCGTTATGGGCGATCTAATCTCACTGCGACAAGCCGAACACATGATTTTGCCTCAACCGAACACCGTAAAACCATCGAACGTCCAGAGGCGTCGCTATGCCGTGGGCGCGGAAACCACAACGGACGGCGCGACGAGTTTCCGCGTCTGGGCGCCGCGTCGAAAACGCGTGGACGTCGGCATTCTGCCGCCGGCCGAAGAAGCGGGGGTGCCCGATCGCAATGCGCGTTCGTATGCCGGACCGGTTCGGGTGAGCGAATGCTCCGATGCGTTGCGACTTGTCGAATTGGCCCCGGACGGTGACGGCTACTTCACGGCAATGGTCGCCGACGTCGCAACGGGGCATCGCTACGGCTTTCGACTCGACAATGGAGAAAGGCTCTACGCCGATCCGGCGTCGCGGTTTCAACCCGACGGACCGGCGGGGCTGTCGCAAGTCGTCGATCCCGCGACGTTTGCTTGGACCGACGACGCCTGGCGCGGTCCGCCCGACGACAACCGTGTGATTTACGAAATGCATCTCGGCACCTTTACGCAAGAAGGAACTTGGGCCGCGGCGGCAGAACACTTGAGCCGTTTGCGGGAATTGGGCATTACGATTCTCGAAATCATGCCGGTCGCTGATTTTCCCGGAAACTTCGGCTGGGGGTACGACGGCGTGATGCTCTTCGCACCGACGCGTCTCTACGGAAACCCTGACGACTTCCGCGCCTTCGTCGATCGCGCACATGCCGAAGGGCTCGGCGTCATTCTCGACGTCGTCTACAACCACTTCGGCAACTTCGACAATTACCTCTCCGAATTCTCCCACAACTACTACACCGACCGCTACAAAAACGAGTGGGCAGCGGCGCTAAATTTCGAAGGTCCTGCCGCGGTGCCGGTGCGAGAGCTATTCATCACCAATGCACGCTACTGGATCGAAGAATACCATCTCGACGGCTACCGCTACGACGCCACGCAATGCGTTTACGATCAATCGAACCCGTACATTCTCGGTGAGGCGACGGATGCGGCGAGGGCCGCCGCGGGAAGCCGGCGCACATACTTCATCGGCGAGAATGAGCCGCAAGACGTGTTGCTATTGCGGACCTCGGATCAGAAAGGCAGCGGGCTAGACGCGCTCTGGAACGACGACTTTCATCATTCGGCGATGGTAAGGATGACCGGCAAGAATCCCGCCTACTACTCCGATTACCTGGGCTCGGTCGATGAACTTGCCTGCTGCGCGCGTCACGGCTTTCTCTACCAGGGGCAGCGTTCGCAATGGCAAGGAAAGCCGCGCGGCACTCCGACGACCGGCCTGCCTGCTACGGCGTTCGTCACCTTTTTGCAAAACCACGACCAGGTCGCGAACTCCGGGGCCGGTCTTCGTGCTCACGCTCTCACGAGCCCGGGACGGTATCGGGCCATGACGGCTCTATGGTTGTTGTCTCCGCAAACTCCACTGTTCTTTCAAGGACAGGAGTTCGGGGCCGACTCGCCGTTTCTCTTCTTCGCCGACTTCTCCGGAGACGCGGCCGAGGCGGTCGCCGAAGGGCGTCGATCTTTCTTGGCGCAATTCCCGGCCTTGCGCATGCCCGAAGAGCAACGCCTCCTGCCGAATCCTGCGTCGCGCGACACCTTCGAGCGTTGCCGCCTGAATCATGACGAGCGCGAACAGAATCAAACGCTTTGGAACTTACATCTCGATCTGTTGGCGCTGCGCCGAGACGATCCGGTATTCTCGCGGCACCGCGCCGATCTGATCCACACCACCACGCTCGGCCCCGACGCCTTCCTTTTACGTTACAAGGCTGCGCCGGACGCACCGGCCGATTCACCCGCGGCCGAAGAGCGCTTGATCCTGGTGAACTTCGGCACCGAGTTGTTGATTTGCCCGTCGCCGCAGCCGTTGCTCGCTCCGCCTGCCGGCTGCGGTTGGCAGCTCCTCTGGTCGAGCGACAATCCCAGATATGGCGCCGATTACAGTCCTCCGTTGGAGACGACATCCGGTTGGCGACTGCCCGGGGAGTGCACCGCCGTGCTCAAAGCGGTGCCCAGTGAGCTCGCCGCGCCCGTCGAACCGGGCCGACGCACACATGCCGAAAGCGGGGCCGACGTCGAAGACCCGACCAACGACTAGTCGCACGCCCGACAGTCGACCATATCTTCATCGAATCAAACTCTAGATAAAGAAATAGAGTGCCATCATGTCGACACCAGTGGAAACAACGACGACGTTCGATATTCCCGATGGGCAAACTCGCGATGGCACGTCGATGACGCGCACGCCGCGAAGAACCACATGGGCTTCCGCCCCGGCCACCGAAAGTGAGCTCCTGCTGGAGCGCGAATGGCTGGCCACGAACGGGCTGGGAGGTTACGCCTCGGGAACCATTTCCGGCGCGTGCACGCGCCGTTATCACAGCTTGCTCATCGCCGCGCTTCCTGCACCGCTCGGCCGAATGGTAATGTTCAATCATTTGGCAGAGGAACTCAAGTTTTCCGATCGCAGCATCCTGCGACTCGATTGGGATGAACCGCTGAGCATTGATGAAGCACGCATGGATCAGCGCTTCGGCGTCGTAGCGGGAGCTTCCGGCGAGTTCACGATGGAATCCGGCCTGCCGGTCTGGCGCTATACGCACGGCGCTTATCGCATCGAAAAGCGGGTAGTGCTACCGCACCTGCAAAACACGGTGCTCGTGGCATACAAGGTCCTCGCGGCCCCGGAACCGATTCGGCTGAGGCTCCGCCCGTCGTTCCACTTTCGGGCTCACGAGGCGGCCGTCAGCGACGGTTCGGCGCTGCCTTACACCGTGGCGGCGTTAGAGCGTCGCGTCGAGATTCGCAGCGAGAAGGCGCCCCCATTGCGTATGTTCGTCGTTGCCGACGAGTCGAGCCTGGTGCTCGACGGCGGCCGCACGCGCACGCTGCATTATCGGTTGGAACGGGCCCGCGGCTACGAATTCGAAGGAGAAGTGTGGTCGCCGGGATACTTCCGCGTCGACTTAGCGGAAGGGGAAGAGGCCGTGCTCGTCGGATCTACCGAAGACTGGGACACGGTCTTGGCCGTAAATCCGGACGCGATCTTCGCATCCGAACGCCAACGCCGGGATCGTTTGTTGAGCCAAGCAGGCGTCTCGCAGGGCGAGCCTTTCGTGCAAGAGCTCATCCACGCGGCGGACCAGTTTATCATTCGCCCGAATACGCGAACCGCGGATCGCGCCGTGGCGCAAGCTTCCGGAGACGATGCACGCACGGTCATCGCGGGCTACCACTGGTTCACGGATTGGGGCCGAGACACGATGATCAGCCTAGAGGGTTTAACGCTCGCCACGGGACGTCATGCCGAGGGAGGCTACCTGCTCCGAACGTTCGGACGCTACGTGCGCGACGGCTTGATCCCGAATCTGTTTCCCGAAGGACACAAGGAAGGGCTCTACCATACGGCCGACGCCACGCTGTGGTACTTTCATGCCTTGCATCGCTATCTGGAAACGACCGGCGATCGGGCGACGCTGGAGCAGCTCTTGCCGACGTTGCGCGATATCGTCGATCATCATGTGCGCGGCACGCACTACGGCATTCACGTCGACCCGGACGACGGCCTGCTCAGTCAAGGAGCCGACGGTTATCAGCTCACCTGGATGGACGCCAAGGTGGCCGATTGGGTCGTGACGCCGCGGCGCGGCAAGGCCGTGGAGATCAACGCCCTCTGGTACAACGCACTGCGACTGATGCAGCGCTGGACTAAGGAAGTCGGCGATGATGCCGCCTCGCAAGCCATCGCGGCTCGCGCGGATCAGGCGGCCGAATCGTTCCATCGACGCTTCTGGTACGCCGACGGAGGCTATCTCTACGACGTCGTCGACGGCGAGCAAGGAGACGACGCGGCGCTCCGACCGAACCAACTCTTCGCCATCTCGCTCGACTATCCGATTCTCGACGAGTCGCGCTGGGCGCCGGTGCTGGAGAAGGTGAAAGAGACGCTGCTCACGCCGGTCGGACTGCGCAGTCTTGCGCCGGGTCATCCCGATTATAAGGCGACGTACGACGGCGATCTCCGCTGCCGCGATGCCGCCTATCATCAAGGCACCGTCTGGGGCTGGCTCATCGGGCCGTACATCGACGCTCTGCTACGCGTCTACCCCGACCAACGCGACGAAGCGCGTCGGGCCCTCGACGGCTTTGTCCATCACCTCAGCGAAGCTTGCGTCGGCTCGATCAGCGAGATCTTCGATGCGGAAGAGCCATTCCTACCGCGCGGCTGCATTGCCCAGGCCTGGAGCGTCGCCGAAGTGCTGCGTTGCTTGCGGAAAACGTCGGCGGAGTAACCCGGCCTTAGCTTGCCGCGGCCGCGGTTGCGGAAGCGTTCGGCGTCGCCGGAGGAGTATTGAGTCCCTGCGGCGACAGGCCTTCGGTCGGCGGCGGCACGGGCTGCCGCTGCGGAGCGGTTCCAGGAATCGAGGCGGTCGAGGTGGCGCCTGCGGCTTTATCCGCCGCTTCTTTATCAAGATCAATCATTTCGACGGCCGTAGTCATCGACTCTTGCGCCATCGTGTAGAGCGTGCCCGACACCGGCGCCGTATCGCGATAATGCCGGCCGACGGCCAACCGCACGTGTTCCGTCGAAGGCAAGATGCCGTTTGTAGGATCAAAGCCCTTCCACCCGACGTTGGGAATGTAGAGCTGCACCCAAGCGTGCGTGGCGTCCGCCGAGTTCTGCGCCCATTGCTCGTCGAGATGATTGCCCGTGTATACGTAGCCGCATACGTAACGAGCCGGCAACCCCATCAATCGCGCCATACAGATGAAGAGGTTGGCAAAGTCTTGGCACACGCCCCGTTTGTTCACCATCACGTCGTACGGCGTCGTCATCAAGTTCGTCGTGCCGGGCGCATAAACGTACTCGCGGAAGAAGGCGAGGTTGATCGCGAACAGCGTTTCCATCAAATCGTTGTTGTTCCGTTGCACGAACGACATCGCGTAGTCATAGATTTCGGCCAGTTGCGTTTCGGGCAGTTCGATCGGCGTCAGATACGGCGAGAGCATCTTGTAGTCCCACGGCATCCACGACACCGGAAACGTCGGGCGCATCGGCAGATTCGCAAAGGCAAAGGGATCGATGTCGAGCAACTCCACCGTCGCTTCGGAAGTGATCGTCATTTGCGAGTAGGGCTGCGTCGACTCATGGCGCGACGTGAAATTGCCGAAGGCGTCCTCGTACTCCACTCCGACGGCGTCCGGCTGAAACGTCATCTTGTATTCGAGCACGCGCTGCTTCCAATCGTAGATCGGCCGCAGATGCAACCGATGCACGCTCCGCTCGATAGCCTGCGCGTACTGATACTTCGTGATATGGCGAATGCGAAACCGTCGTACTTGGGTCGACGGCGGAAGCGGAGCGGCATTCATCGGAGCAGGCTTTCGACAAAAACGAGGAGCAACGGTTCATGAAATATTCCAGCAAAACGTCCCCCGGCGAGCTCAAAGCCGCGTCGGGGGACGATCAGGATTGACGAACAATCGGCACAGGCTGCGCAGAACTAGTTGGTGAGTTCCGCGTCGACGTTGCCGTTGAAGTTGGCCGCATTGTTGGGTTGCGGACGCGGAGCCGGAGGCTGCGTCGGGGCGGCCGGCGGGTTCGCATACGTCGGTTGGCCGCCGGGGGGCATCATGCCGGGGTCTTGCATGGCGCCGGGTTGGCAACCATTCGAGGCGCAAGCCGTTTGACAGCTATTGCAGCTCGAGCGACGACGACATCGGCGAGCCTCGGCGGTATCGACGAACGATAACAAAGTCATGGACGCAAGCAGCGTCAGGGCGATAAAGCGAGTCATGAGATCAGCCTCCTGAAAACGAACATTGGGCGAGCCGGCTCCGGTGCCGACATTCATTGCCGTACTTTGAAAGCAGCTTTGATGCCAAGTAGTAGGATTCGCTCCTCTTGACGAAGCAATTCTTTGAAGATGCCCAGCCGACACCATCGCGATGGCCTGACCATGAATGGCGATCGGCCACGCGCCGGTCGACGTTCGATCATGGGCGAGCAACTCGCCCTCCTTCGGCCTGTTGCGTTGGCCCGCTGCAGCGCCGGCACTCATGCGGCACTCATTTTGCAACATCTCCTTTCCGCCTAAGTTACCAACCCGTAAGGTTCCCCGTTTTCGAGGTGTGAAATGCCCGCTCCCACGACTGAAAAGAAGATCCCCGCCCCCGAGCCCAACGGCGAAGCTACGAAGAAGGTTAATGGAGACTTTCACGTCACGCGCGAAGAACTCATTGATCTGCTGAACGAAGATCTCCGTCGCGAATACCAAGCGGTCATCGCCTATGTCGTGTACTCGCAAGTAATCAAGGGAGCCGAGTACATGAAGGTCGCCGCGGAGCTCGAAAAGCACGCGGGCGAGGAGCTCAAGCACGCGCTGATCATCTCGAAGCAAATCGACTACCTCGGAGGCCAACCTGCCACGGAGCCTATGCCGGTGAAAACCTCGGACAAGGCGAAGGACATGCTAAAATTCGACCTCGACAACGAAACGACGACCATCGCAGCCTACCGCACGCGCGTTCGTCAATGCGAAGCGATCGGCGAGTATGCGATGGCAGAACACATCCGCTCGATTCTCGTCGAAGAGCAGGACCATCAGATCGAACTTGCCACGGCCCTCGGGATCGACGTGCCGCACAACAACGACTAGCACTCCGGACGACGCGAGAACGATCTGACTGACGCACGGCGAACGGCCAAAACCGTTCGCCGTTTTTTGTTGCGCGCACGTTTTCCGTGCGGCCGCTCGACGTAATTCGGCGCGCCGATCGTCGCCGCTGCGAGCACTTACGTCGATTCCCGAATTCCGCCCTGCGCACATAACTTGGAGTTATCTGCGCAGCCCCCCACCCCGTTTTTGGACATGTGCGCAGATAGCTACCGATTATCTGCGCACGGGCGACGGACGTCGTGGACGTAAGTCCCATCGACCGCAGTCGGGCGAAACCCAACTTACGCCAAATCGCCAAGGCCCGATCGCGGTCATACGATCCTCTTGCGGCGTTGGCGCTCCAATTGTCAAACAACCACCCTGCAACGTAGAGGCGGTAGTCGACGAATTCAAGGCAACTTTTGGCCGGCTCGTAGGGTGGGTCGAGCAGAACTCACGCCTTCCCAACAACCGTTGCAACTCCCGGCTCGGCCTTGCCGCTCGGCTCCGGCTTACTCACCGTTTCCGCTTTTGCCGGCTCCACCTTCACCGCTTCCGTCTTCGCAGGCTCTTCCGCTTCCGGCGGCTGCTCGACGTACCGCAAGATCGCCACCGAGCAGGGTCGTAAGTCATAACACTCGCCCGGCTTGAGGATCGTCTCGTCGAGCCCGTCCTCAGCCGTGTCGAGCAGGCGTTGCCAAAGCACGTGCTCCCCTTCTCGGCCCGGCGGCAAGGTAAAGGCGATGGTGCTCGCATGGTCGGCGTTGAAGAGCATGAGGAGCGTATCCCCTTGGATCTCTTCGCCATGCTCGTCGATATCGATGCTGTCGCCGAATAGCACGACGCCGAGGCAACGCGAGAAACCGGCGTTCCAGCTCTCGGCCGTCATGGCGTTGCCGTCGGGGTTGAGCCAGGCAATGTCGGGCGCCCCTTCCCCTTCGATCGGCTGCCCGTGGAAGAATCGCCGGCGTTGAAACACCGGTTGCTCGTGCAGAATTTCCAACACCTTGCGCGTGAAGCCGAGTAACTTCTGTTGCCGTTCACCGAGATCCCAATGGATCCAGGTCAACTCGTTGTCCTGGCAGTAGGCGTTGTTGTTGCCGTTTTGGGTCTGGCCCATCTCGTCGCCGGCCAGCAACATCGGCACCCCTTCGCTGAGGAGCAGCGTCGCCAACATGCTGCGCTTCTTCGTTTCTCGCAGCTTCAAGATCGCCGGGTCATCGGTCGGCCCTTCGACGCCGCAATTCCAGCTGGCGTTATCGCTCGAGCCGTCGCGGTTATCTTCGCCGTTCGCTTCGTTGTGTTTTTGGTCGTAGGAAACCAGGTCTTCGAGCGTAAAGCCGTCGTGGCATGTAATAAAGTTGATGCTCGCGTGCGGCCGCCGACTGCTCCATTCGTACAAGTCGCTCGACCCGGTGAACCGTGTTGCAAACTCGGAAATGACGCCGCCGTCTCCCTTCCATACTTTGCGCACGCAGTCGCGATACTTGCCGTTCCATTCGCTCCACAAGGCCGGAAAGTTGCCGACCTGATAGCCCCCTTCCCCTAAATCCCACGGCTCCGCAATGAGCTTCACCTGCGAAATGATCGGGTCTTGGTGAATAATATCGAAGAAGGCCCCCAGCTTGTTCACGGCGTGAAGTTCGCGAGCCAAGGTACTCGCCAAATCGAAACGGAAACCGTCGACGTGCATCTCCGTGATCCAATAACGCAAGCTATCCATGATCATCTGCAGCACGCGCGGGTTCTGCATGTTGAACGTGTTGCCGCAGCCGGTGTAGTCCATGTAGTAGCGACGATCTTCGGGCGAGATGCGGTAGTAGGCCGCATTGTCGATACCGCGAAACGACAACGTCGGCCCCATCTGGTTTCCTTCGGCCGTGTGGTTGTAGACCACGTCGAGAATCACCTCGATCCCCGCGGCGTGGAGGTTGCGCACCATCGTCTTAAATTCGCCGACCGCGCTGAGCGAGAAATGCGGCGACTCGTAGCCCGGCTCCGGCGCGAAGAAACCGAGCGTGTTGTAGCCCCAATAGTTCTTGCGTCCGGCGTCGACGAGATGCCGATCGTCGACATGGTAGTGCACCGGCAAGAGTTCGATGGCCGTGATGCCGAGCTCCGTGAGATGGCGAATCACCGGCTCCGAGCCTAGTCCGGCGTAGGAACCTCGCAGCTTCTCTTGCACGTCGGGATGGAGCATCGTGAAGCCTTTCACGTGGGCTTCGTAAATCACCGTCTTATGCATCGGCGTGCGCGGCGGGCGATCGTCGCCCCACGTAAATGCCGGGTCGATCACTTCCGCCAGCGGGGCAAACGCGGCATTGTCGCGCTCATCGAACGATAGGTCGGCGGTCGGATCGCCGCACTTGTAGCCGAAGAGCGAATCGTCCCATTTCAAATTGCGGCGAATGTACTTCGCATACGGATCGAGCAATACCTTGTTCGGGTTGAAGCGGTGCCCGGCGGCAGGGTCGTACGGGCCGTAGACGCGATAGCCGTAAAGCTGGCTCGGCGCGGCGTCCGGGAGATAGCAATGCCAGACCAGATCCGTTTGCTCGGGCATCCGAATACGGACCGACTCTTGTTTCGCGTCTTGCGATTCGAACAGGCAGAGTTCCACTTTCTCCGCATTCTCCGCATAGAGCGCAAAGTTCACCCCCTTGCCGTCCCAAGTGGCGCCCAGCGGATAAGGCGAGCCGTGCCACACGCGCCAATTGCCGACGACGTTGGCCGGCTTGGCTCGCCCGCGCAAGCGCTTACGAGTCGTCGATGCGGAATGGCTGATCGTTGCGTGTTCGTAATCCATGGTGGTTGATCTCGGAAGTTGCTCGCTTTGCGTAGGTGCGCGCTCTCTAGCGTCGGGCGAGTTCCGAACTCGCCGGTATCGATGTGGCGGATGGTTTAGCATTTACCATGCCGCTTCAACGTACCGACGAATTCGGCAAAATCCAACAATCGGCCGGTCGATCGGAGCGCCACCTGACCAATCGGAGACCGCGTGTTTTCCAAGAATCTTGGAAATCTTCGGCCGTCTACGGATTGGGGCCTCGCCGGCGGCCGGTTCGGCACGATCTGTGCAATTCCTCCCTCTCAGCCATCGAAGCAATTCGGTTGGGCTTCTTACGTCGACGACCCTGCGGCAACCACACGCCTGACGGATCGACGGATTGGTTTTTTTGTACCGTTTTTTGAGAGGAACGTATCATGTCTGCCGGAAATTCTCATGGCCACAACCGTACGCTTCGTAACACTGTGTCGGAACTTTCGGATGCCGCCGAAGAGATGAAGGATGAAGCCGGCGCTTCGATCGGCACGATGGCCGACGCCTGTTCTTCGCAAGCGGCGCACATGGCAGAAACTGTTCGCGACCTCGGAACTAAGGCCGGAAAAGCGGCTCGTGACGGCGTCGAACAATTTCGTAAGCAGGCCGGCGCCTATGTCGAACAAGGACGTGAAAAAGCGATGGACCTCGAACACACGTTCGAAGACCAGATCAAGTCGAAGCCGCTGCAATCGCTGCTCATCGCGGCCGGCGTCGGCTTCGCGATCGGCTTCCTCATGACGCGCGGGAACAACGCCTAACCGACGGACCCATCGCTCGCAGGGACGATTGCGGCTTTGCTCGGCAAACCGTGTCGTTCCTGCGAATGTTTTTTTCGTTCCGGCCTTTCCCAAGGGGTCATCATGGTTTCCGCCTCAAGATTTGGAACCCCGCCCGGAGCGAACGTGCCGCCGCAAGAGCCCGATAGTTCGTCGACGCAGGCCGAAGGTGGTTCCGCAAGTAACGGCTCGGCCCATGGCAAGCCTCAGGAGCCGTTCGCGCCGCTTTTGGCCGCACTGGGCCAGTGGTCCGGCTTTGCCTCGCACTACTTCACGGCCCAAAGCGACTTGGTGCGGCTGAAAATTCGTCGTGTGCTGGTGCTCGCGATGGCTTGGCTCTTCGGGCGGATCGCGCTCTATGTGGCGATCGGCTACGCCATGTTTCTCGTTTTACACGGCATCTCCGGCGGCATCGCCGAACTCTGCGGGCATCGTGAATGGGCCGGCAATTTGATCACCGGCGGGCTGTTTCTGGCGATACTCGGCACTTGCTTGAAAATCGGCAGTACTCGCTTTGTGAGCCTCACGCAGCGTCGCATCCAAGAACATTACGAGCACCGACGCCGCGCCGCGAACCCCCCAGGGCCGAACGCGACGCCGTAGTTCGTTTTGACCGACCGCTTTCTAGGAACTTCCGCACATGACGACGCACTTCGAACCGCGCACTCCGGGCGATAACTTTTCCACGCGTGCCGCGGAACGCTTGACGGATGAGGAGCTGCTGCGCCGAGAAGCCGATTGGGCTCTCGCTGCCATGCGCGGTACGACGACGAAAATCAAACAGGCGGCGATTCAGGCCGTCGATCCGGCGGCTTGGGCCGAGACTCATCCTTGGGCCAGCGTGGGGGCGGCGGCCGCCGCCGGGTTTGTTGCGGCCAAAGTGCTACGGACGCCGCGGGAAGAGAAGATCATTGCCCGCTACTTGAAGAGCCTGCGTCAGGGCGCGCCGGCCTCGGCGAAAGCGGCAGCATCGGCCGCTCAACCGCGCGGCTGGATGACCGGACTGTTCTCCCTCGTTCAAACCGCGGCCATGCAGATTCCCGCGATTCTCAGCCAAATGCAGGCTGCCGACGCAGCACGCTCCGCCGCCAATGCGGAGCAATCGGCAAGCAACGGCACCACAGGAGGTGCCGCGTCCGCCGCTGCAGCGCCTGCATCAGAAGGGGCTTCTTCATCCGCAGCGGGACATGCGGCGAGCGATTACCCCGAGTATCCGGCCGGTTACTAACGACGGGTTCCGCAACTGAAAGGCACCGGCCGTGTCGCACACGGCCGATGCCGCCCGCGAGGCGCTTGCCTCAGCCCTGCGGCAATGGCAACGACTCTGCGCCGGCCTCGCGAATGATCCGATCGGCCAGATTGAGACGTCCGAGATCGGCCGTCCCTTCCATCGTATGGACAGCGACCAGGATCTTCCCTTGCGTCACGGCCTGATCATAAAAGTTGGCCAGCTCCGGCTCGACGCCGCGGGTAAGCATGGCTCCGATGAGTCCTCCGACAATGCCGCCGCTCCATAGCGCGACGCCGCCGGCGGCCAGAAACCCGACCCCTCCGGTCGTGACGCCGCCGATAATCGCGGCCAGCCCGCCGAGCGTGGCGCCGATTACAGAACCGGCCGCGGCGGCGGCGGGCGCAAACGTGCCGGCGGGATTCTCGTGACCAAACTGCCGAAAATGGTCGGTGACCGACTTTTCCGAGCAGACCACGGTGATCTCTTCCGGCGCAAAGCCGGCGGCGACGAGTTCGCTCACGACGTGATCGGCCGCAGCGACGTCGGCGAACACTCCGGCTCGTAACGGTCGCTCGATTCGCTCTTGGACCTCTTCGCGAACCCCTCGTTGATGGGCAGGCTCATTCGTTGCATCCGCCGACGGCGTCGCAACTACCGGCGGCACGGCGGCAGGATGATCTAGCTGCTGTTTGAAACTCATAACGGCGGCCCCTTCATTAAATGGCGGCACGTGCGCGCGCCGTCGCACCCAGGGTTGGCGGACGGCAATCGACGCGCACGACCATTAGCAACGGTTGCAGGAAGCGTGCCGCCCGAACGGTCGAATCTCGCACACCGACCGCCGAGTCGTGTTAATTACTCGCCGGAGCGACCTGGGGCTGCGCAAGCGGAGCTGCTACGGCGCGCGGAACCAACGATCGCTGCTGAATGCGATACTTCGTGAGGTCCAACGCGTCGATGAGCCAATCGTGCGTCACTGTCCAATCGACGCGCCCGGAGCCGGTCATCACCCGGGCCAAGTTGGCGCTGGCGTCAAAACCGTTGTTGCGAATCTCCGAATAGCCGCTTCTTCGCGCGAGGCCGTCGAGATCGGTAACGGCGTGGATGCAATTCGAGATATACGTCGAACGCGGGCCGGCGTCGGGGTCGACCGCTTTGTAAAGCACGCGACCGCTATTGAGCCGAGCGATCTGCTTGAGCGTCTTGTTATAGAGCTCCACCGCAATCGTCGGGTTCAGTTCGTACGGCCCCCACAATGCTACGCATTCGCCGCAGGAGCGGACGAATTGAATTGTGCGATGCAGGTCGAGGTTCACGCCGCAATCGGGACGCAGCTTGAGGACGCGAATATTGAGGGAGCTGGGCAACCACGAGATCGTATGCACTTCGAGCTTATATGTATTTTCGGCGTCGAGATTCGGCGTCGCTTTCACGATGCTGAACCAAGTATGCGTGTACTTACCCCGCTTCGGTACCGACTCGGAACCAAACACGATCACGAAGTAGCGATCGAGCGCTAGGACCGGCAGCGGTTCCACGGCCGGGGGACCCGACAACGACGGCGCAGCCTCGGGCGGCGCTTGCGTAGTACTCGGGGTTTTCACCTCGGCCTGGGGCGCCAAGGTCGCCGGGGGCGCGATCGCCGGAGATGGTTGGCCGAACGATGCGGAAGGGACAAACACAATGCCGGCCGCCAAGGCCACGAGCACCACGGCGCGAAAGGACGCAGGACGTACGGTATCCATCTAGATCCTCATAACTCAGAGAAGTCGATCAGGGTGTGTAGAAGTCAAACGTGTACTAGGAGCAACATGCACTAGGAGCGCCCAGGGCGGAATTGGTCGGCAAGCTTACGCCCTTCGTCGAGGCGCGACTGAACTTTTTCAGGTAGGCTTTCCAGCACGGCTTGGAGTTTCGGCGAGGCGTGCTGCCGGAATACTTTCAATGTGACGAGCATGCCGGCCTGCGCGTCGTTTTCCAGCGTGAGATACCGATACTGAAGTTCTGGGCCGCTCGCTTCGCCGAGCCATTTCTGCGCGGCGGCGGATTCGCGCTGCGCCAGCTTACGCTTCAAGCTCACGAGATCGAAACCCGAGCCGGTCATCTTGGCGATAATCACGGTGCCTGCGCCTGCATCGCCGCCGCCGGCGACGGAGGGAGCCGCCTCCGTTGCGACCGGCACGGCGGCGTTTCCCGCGGCGACATCGACGGTGACGCGCGGCGGTTCGTTCGCCGTCTGTCCGGCATTGGGAACCGTGGCAGCGGGTGCGGCGAGCAGTTTTTCCGTCGCTTGCTCGGTCTCTTCTTGCAAATCGGCAAAGGGCCGCAGCCGCTTAGCGAGCTCGGCGCCCTCATCTAGTGAGCGCTGAGCGAACTTCTTGACATCTGCTCTTTCCGCGCGGTCGAGCACGAGCTTCGCCACGGCCTGCGATTTTTCTTGTTCCGCCAGCAACCACGAGGCAAGTTGATAATCGGCGCCGAAGCGGAGGCGGGCTTTCGCCTCCTGAGCAGCGTTGGTAGCCGCAGGCGCAGGCGCCGTCGGCGTCGCCGCCACCGGGGCAACGTTGCTCGCAGGAGCTTGTGCCTGAACGATCGCCGGAACAAGCCATACAACCAGGGTAAAGGTCACCCAACGTGCCGACGTCGTAAATCTAGCCATGGTGCAGCTCAAGTGAATGCGGGGGTGATGTCGGCGTCTCAAACAAATCGAACAGAGCGTACTCGTAGGAAGCAAACGACGTACCGGGTTACCGGCGAAGAGACGGCGCAACGAGCGGCGACGTCGTATTCGGCCGCGGGAACCCGATTTTTCGCAGTTCCGCGACTTCGTTGATTGAGAGGCAATCGATCCGCGCGAACTTCAATCAACCGCGCGGTGAGGGAGCTAACGTGAGCTCACGAGCTAGGCCTCGCACGAATCGACGCCTTGCCGCGTCAGCTCTTCCACAACTTCCAAGAGCTTGCGAATATCCAGCGGCTTCGGCAAATAATGATCCATGCCGGCATCGAGGCACCTTTGACGATCGCCCGACATGGCGTGGGCCGTGAGTGCGATAATCGGCACGCGTTCACGGCCCGGCAGCGCACGGATGGCCGCGGTCGCTTGAAGGCCGTCCATTTTCGGCATTTGCACGTCCATCAGAATCACGTCGTACTGCCGTTGCACGACGGCCGCGACGGCCTCTTCTCCGGTCGCCGCGATGTCGACGTGATGCCCTCGCTTTTGCAACACGTGCGAGATGAGCTTCTGATTCGTCGGCGTGTCTTCCGCCACGAGCACCCGCAAGCCGCCCGGCGGCGGCACTCGCACTTCGGTCGACTCGTTCCTGGGCGAAGTCTCAAGGTGCGTTTCGCCGTCGGTCTTCGGGGCCACGGTGGAAAGATTGAGCGCGAATGAGAAGACGCTTCCTTCTCCCTCGCTGCTTTGCACGCTCAGTCGATCTCCCATCGCTTCCACCAAGTCGGAGGCGATGGCCAGCCCTAAGCCGGTGCCGCCGTGGCGCCGCGTGCTCGAGGCGTCGACTTGCGTGAACGGGGCAAAGATCCGCTCCTGATCGGCCGCGGAAATGCCGATGCCCGTATCGGCCACGGAAAAGCGAATTCGCACGCGATCTTCGCTGCGCGATTCGAGACCGACGTGCAGCACGACGTTTCCGCGTTCCGTAAACTTCACGGCGTTGGAAATCAGGTTCATGAGCACTTGGCGGATGCGCAAGGCGTCGCCGCGCAAACTGTCGGGCACGCCGTCGTCGAGCCGACTTTGCAGCTCCAGCCCTTTCTCCGAAGCCCGATAACCAAAAGTCCCGATCAGCGCTTCGATTTCTCTGCGCAGCTCGAAAGGGGCGTCGTCGAGCGTAAACTTGCCCGACTCCAGCTTCGAAAAGTCGAGAATCTCGTTGAGCAATTCCAGCAGCAAGTGCGCATTGAGCTTCACAACCTCCAAATGATCGCGCACCACGGGCGACAGACCTTCGTCGAGCGCCAATTCCGTCATGCCGATAATCGCATTCATCGGCGTGCGTAGTTCGTGGCTGACGTTCGCGAGAAACTCGCTCTTTGCCCGGCTGGCTCGCTCGGCCGAGACGCGGGCCGAGCGCTCTTCCGCCAGCGCCACTTGTTCGGCGGCTTGCCGGCGGGTCTGCATGTTCAAGCGATAGAGATCGACGAACACCGCCACCTTCGAACGGAGCACCTCGGGAATGACCGGCGTGAGAATGTAGTCGACCGCGCCAAGTTTGTAGCCGCGCACGGCGAACGTATCGTCGGGAAACGCCGTGAGAAAGATGATCGGCGTATGTTCGCTGCGGCGGCGTTGTCGTATGAGCTCGGCCGTTTCAAAGCCGTCGAGCCCCGGCATGTGGACGTCGAGCAAAATCACGGCGTAGTCGTCATGGAGCAACTTGCGCAGCGCTTCCTCGCCCGAGGTCGCCGCCACGATCTCACAACCCAAATCCTCCAAGACCGCCCGTATCGACAATAGTTTGTCGTGTACGTCGTCTACCAGGAGAATTCGGATCGGCTCTGCCGTAGTCATTCGCTAACTCGCCAGCCAGGCACACAAGACCGACAACATCGTTTCCGGATCGACGGGCTTCGAGAGATAATCCCAAGCGCCGGCCTCGAGGCATTTCTCGCGATCCCCCTTCATTGCCTTCGCCGTCACGGCGACGATCGGCAAATTCTTAAACTCCGCGATCTGCCGAATGGCTCGCGTCGTGTCGATGCCGTCCATCTCGGGCATCATGATGTCCATCAGCACGATGTCGATATTCGGGTCCGACTGCAGAATATGGATCGCTTCCTTGCCCGTTTCGGCGGGTACCGCGTCGACATCGTAACGCTCAAGCACGCTGGTGAGCGCGAAGATGTTGCGAATGTCGTCATCGACGATCAGCACCTTCTTGCCGACCAAGAGCTTCGCCGGGTCGTGCAAGTCGCGTATCAGCTTACGACACGGCTCCAGCAACGCGCTTGGCGCTTTGCCGAGGAACATCGCCGCTTCGTCGATCAACTGCGGCGCGGAGTCGACGCACCGCAAATGGAACTCTTGGGCAATGCGGCGCCAGTGCGTGACGTCGGCCTGCGCTTCCTTACCGGCGATCGACACCAACATCGGGCTGACGCGCGGACCTGCCGAGGCCGCCGATTGCTCGGCAAACGCCGCCAACGACATATCCGGCAGGTGCGGAGCCAGAATCAACAAGTCGACCTCGCTGGCTCGCGACAACCCCAGAGCTTCCGCGCCGCTGCGCACGTCTTGAATCTTGACGTCACGATCGCCGATCATGTCGCGCAGCTTGCGGCGGATCTCTTTGTCCGTTTCAAACAACGCCAAGCGTCGTTCTTTCCGCTCGGTGCGTCGATAGATGTCGTCGAGGAATCGTCGCAACGCGTCCTGCGTCGGAATTGGTTTCGGCAGCACCCCTTGCGCGCCCAAAATCATGCCCCGCTCCGGCCGATCGACGGTAGAAACGACGTACACCGGAATGTGCCGCAACGAGAGATCGTTCTTCACACGTCGCAACACGCGCCAGCCGTCGATGTCGGGCAGGGAGATATCCAGCAGAATGCCGCGCGGCTGGAACTCATGCGCCAGCGCGATGGCGGCCGCGCCGGAGGTGGTCGCAATCGTCTTGAATCCGGCCTGCCGCGCCGCCTCCATCTGAATCTCAAGGAAGCTGCGATCGTTATCCACCAGGAGCAAGGAAGCGTCGTCTCCTTGGATCGACTCGCGATCGTCGGCCATCTGATTCACGAGCGCCAACGGCTCGGACGACGGTACGTATTCCGCCGCCGCACGCGCCTTCTGACGTTCCACGGGAGTCTCTCGCAGCGATTCCGCCGAGGGAACCATGCGACGGGCGCTCTTGGCCTGCCCGGAACTCTGCGGCAGGTACAACGTAAACGTGCTTCCGGTGCCGTGCTTACTGGTGAGCCCGATTTCGCCGCCGAGCAAGCGGGCAATTTCGCGACTAATGGCCAACCCTAAGCCGGTGCCGCCGTACTTACGGCTCGTGCTGCCGTCGGCCTGTTGGAACGCTTCGAAAATGATCTGCTGCTTCTCGTAGGGAATGCCGATGCCCGTATCTTGCACCGAGAACGCGTAGACGGCGTCGGCCGAACCCAACGTTTCGTTATCGGAATGCCAGCCGCCGCGAGCTTGTTGCACCTTGAGCCGTACCTGCCCGCGATGCGTGAACTTAAACGCGTTGGAAAGCAGGTTCTTGATAATCTGCTGCAAGCGCTTGGAGTCGGTGGTAAACGAGCGCGGCAAGCTCGGATCGAGTTCGACGTCGAACGCCACGTTCTTCGATTCCGCCACGTGCCGGAATGTTCGTTCCACGTAGCCGTGCAGGTCGGAGAAGCGGAGCTCGCCGACGTCGAGCACCACGGTGCCCGATTCGATTTTCGAAAGATCGAGAATGTCGTTGATGAGCATCAGCAGATCGTTGCCGGACGAGTGGATTGTCTTGGCGTACTCCGTCTGCTTCGGGGTCAGGTTGCCGTCGGGATTCTTCGAAAGCTGGTCGGAAAGAATGAGCAAGCTATTGAGCGGCGTGCGCAATTCGTGCGACATGTTCGCCAAGAATTCCGACTTGTACTTCGACGTGAGCGCGAGCTGCTCGGCTTTTTCTTCCAAGGCCTGACGCGCCTGTTCCACTTCGGAATTCTTCCGTTCCACTTCGACGTTTTGAAACGCCAAAAGCCGGGCCTTTTCTTGGAGCTCTTGGTTCGTCTGTTGCAATTCTTCCTGACGACTGCCCAGTTCCTTGGCGAGCGATTGCGATTGCTTGAGCAGGTTCTCCGTGCGCATGTTCGCTTCGATCGTGTTGAGCACGATGCCGATACTCTCGGTGAGCTGATCGAGGAACGCCTGGTGCGTCGGACTGAAGCGCTCGAACGACGCCAACTCGATCACCGCTTTCACTTGCCCTTCAAACACGACCGGCAAGACAAGAATGTTCACCGGCGCGGCACCGCCGAGGCCCGAGGTGACGCGGATGTAGTCGTTCGGCACGTTCGAGAGGAGAATCTTCGTGCTCTCCAAAGCACATTGGCCGACGAGCCCTTGCCCGAGTTCGAGCCGTTTACCGACGTCGCCGGGATGCTCGTAGGCATAGCTGGCCAAGAGCGTGAGGTACGGCGTGTTTTCCGCCTTTTCGTAGGTGTAAAACACGGCATGCTGGGCCGACACCACCGGCGCAAGTTCCGAGAGAATCAAGCGTCCGACGGTCAGCATGTCTTTCTGACCTTGCAACATCCGGCTGAACTTCGCGAGGTTGGTCTTGAGCCAATCCTGCTCGGCGTTCTTGAGCGTCGTGTCCTTCAGGTTCACGATCATTTCGTTGATGTTGTCTTTGAGAGAAGCCACTTCCCCTTGGGCTTCCACTTTGATGGAGCGGGTCAAGTCTCCCTTGGTCACGGCCGTGGCCACTTCCGCGATCGCACGGACTTGCGTCGTGAGGTTGGCCGCGAGCCGGTTCGTGTTGTCGGTGAGATCTTTCCAGGTGCCTGCCGCGCCCGGCACGCTCGCCTGACCGCCGAGTTTTCCTTCGACGCCCACTTCGCGCGCCACCGTGGTCACCTGATCGGCGAAAGTCGCGAGGGTGTCGATCATGCCGTTGATCGTATCGGTGAGAGCCGCAATTTCTCCCTTGGCCTCCACCGTGAGCTTTTGCTTCAAGTCGCCGTTGGCGACGGCCGTGACGACGCGGGCAATACCACGCACCTGACCGGTGAGGTTACCGGCCATGAAGTTCACGTTGTCCGTAAGATCTTTCCAGGTGCCGGACACGCCCTTCACCTGGGCCTGACCGCCGAGCTTGCCTTCCGTACCGACTTCGCGGGCCACACGCGTCACTTCGGAGGCGAACGAGCTGAGCTGATCGACCATCGTATTGACGGTGTTCTTGAGCTCGAGGATTTCTCCCTTCACGTCGACGGAAATCTTCTTCGATAAATCGCCGCCGGCCACGGCCTTCGTCACTTCGGCGATATTGCGCACCTGGCCCGTGAGATTACCGGCCATAAAGTTCACGGAGTCGGTCAGATCTTTCCAAGTACCAGCGACGTCCTTCACATCGGCCTGCCCGCCGAGTTTTCCTTCCGTACCGACTTCGCGCGCCACGCGAGTCACTTCCGAGGCGAAGGAGCGGAGCTGATCCACCATCGTATTGATCGTATCTTTGAGCTCGAGGATTTCGCCGCGCACGTCGACCGTGATCTTCTTCGACAAGTCGCCGCCGGCCACGGCCTTGGTCACGGCCGCGATGTTGCGCACTTGGGCCGTGAGGTTACCGGCCATCGAGTTGACGGAGTCCGTCAAATCGCGCCACGTCCCTTCCACGCCGCGCACGTCGGCCTGCCCGCCCAGTTTGCCTTCCGTACCGACTTCACGGGCCACGCGCGTTACTTCGGCGGCGAAAGAGCGAAGCTGATCCACCATCGTATTCACGGTGTTCTTCAGCTCGAGGATTTCCCCCTTCACGTCGACGGACACCTTCTTCGACAAGTCGCCGCGGGCCACGGCCGTTGTTACGTCGGCAATGTTGCGTACCTGGCCGGTGAGATTGCCAGCCATGAAGTTCACCGAGTCGGTAAGGTCTTTCCAGGTACCGGCCACGTCGCGCACATCGGCCTGGCCGCCGAGCTTCCCTTCCGTACCGACTTCGCGAGCCACGCGCGTCACTTCCGAGGCGAACGCGCGGAGCTGATCGACCATCGTGTTGATCGTATTCTTAAGCGCGAGAATCTCGCCGCGCACGTCGACTTCGATCTTCTTCGACAAGTCGCCGTTGGCCACGGCCGTCGTCACGTGAGCGATGTTGCGCACCTGGGCCGTCAGGTTGCCGGCCATCGAATTCACGGAGTCGGTCAAGTCTTTCCAGGTGCCGGCCACACCTTTCACTTCGGCTTGTCCGCCAAGCTTTCCTTCCGTACCGACTTCACGCGCCACGCGCGTCACTTCCGAGGCGAACGAGCTGAGCTGATCCACCATCGTGTTGATCGTGTTCTTCAGCTCGAGGATTTCTCCCTTCACGTCGACCGTGATCTTTTTCGACAAGTCGCCGCGAGCCACGGCCGTCGTTACGTCGGCGATGTTGCGTACCTGACCGGTGAGGTTACCGGCCATCGAGTTCACGGAGTCGGTCAAGTCTTTCCAGGTACCGGCTACCCCCTTCACGTCGGCTTGTCCGCCAAGCTTTCCTTCCGTACCGACTTCGCGGGCCACGCGTGTCACTTCGGAGGCGAACGAGCTGAGCTGATCGACCATCGTATTGATCGTGTTTTTCAGCTCGAGGATTTCTCCCTTCACGTCGACCGTAATCTTCTTCGACAAGTCGCCGCCGGCGACCGCCGTCGTCACCGCCGCGATGTTGCGGACTTGGGCCGTGAGGTTACCGGCCATGAAGTTCACGCTGTCGGTCAAGTCTTTCCAGGTCCCGGACACGCCTTCCACGCGTGCCTGGCCGCCGAGTTTTCCTTCCGTACCGACTTCGCGCGCCACGCGCGTCACTTCCGACGCGAACGAGCGGAGCTGATCGACCATCGTATTGATGGTGTCTTTGAGTTCGAGGAACTCGCCGCGCACGTCGACCGTGATCTTTTTCGACAAGTCGCCGTTGGCCACGGCGATGGTCACTTCGGCGATATTGCGGACTTGGCCCGTCAGGTTACCGGCCATCGAGTTGACGGAGTCGGTCAAGTCGCGCCAGGTGCCGGCGACCCCTTTCACGGCGGCCTGACCGCCGAGCTTGCCGTCGGTACCGACTTCGCGGGCCACGCGCGTCACTTCCGATGCAAACGAGCCGAGCTGATCGACCATGCGATTCACGGTGCGGGCCGTGCGCAAGAATTCCCCTTCCAGCGGCCGCCCTTCGAGGTCGAGCGCCATCGATTGGGAAAGGTCCCCCTTCGCCACGGCCCCGATCACGCGGGCCATTTCGCTCGTCGGGTGCACCAAGTCGCTAATCAGCGCATTGACCGACTCAATGGTGCCGCCCCAAGCGCCGCTCAGGCCTCCTTGTGAGGCGCGTTGGCGGATTTTTCCTTCCTTACCGACCACGCGGCTGATGCGATCCATCTCGTTGGCCATGCCTTCGAGCTGGTCCATCACGTCGTTAAACGTGTCACCGACTTTTCCACTGAGCCCGGTCCAGGTCGTCGGCAGGCGTACGGAAAAGTCGCCCCGGCGTAAGGCCGTAAGTGCTACGAGAATGGCATGTTGCTGATCGGCCGGTTGACCCGAAGCAAGTGTTTCTTCGACCAGCGACATACTTGGCTCCTTCAAGCAGAACGCACGGGGAAATGACGGAACAGCCGGGCAAGAATCGACTCGGCATTCGGCGGGCAGGCTTCATCGGTTGGATAAGCTTCGCGACCATCGACAATGCGTGAGTCAACCATGCGGGAAATGTAACGCAAGGCGGTGGGAACAAAGCGGTGTGGTCGACAATTCATCAGCGCTGCGCAGACGGCAGACCACAGACCGGCCAACCTGGTCGACGTTTAACCAGATGGAGCGGCTGTGCGCGAGATTCACGCAGCAACTGCGGACGAGAATTTTCGGGCATCGGAACCAAAACGCGTTTTTGGCAATGGATCACTCGTCGTAAAGGCAAATTACGTACCGAATTGCCGCTTCGAGGGCCGTTTGGCACGCGGGTCGCTTTCACAACTCGCCTCGCGCGATCCGGCTGCGGTTCGCGCTCGCCATTTGATGCGCATGCAATGAGGAGAGAGCCGAAATGCCCGACGTTGTCTTTTATCAGCACGCGGTCGAAGAGGTCGTGGATCGGGTCGTGCAGAGCATCGCCGAGCGACGAGTCTCTCCTTGCGCAACGTACCGGCTCCAATTCCACGCCGGCTTTACGTTTCGCGATGCCGCGGCAATCGTTCCGTATCTACGCGAGCTCGGGATCACGCATGTCTATGCCTCCCCCTACGCGCGGGCTCGTGCCGGCAGCATGCACGGCTACGACGTTTGCGATCACAACCAACTCAATCCGGAGCTAGGTGGTGAAGAGGGATACCGGGCATTCATCGATGCCCTGCGCGACAACGAACTGCGCCACGTGCTCGACGTGGTCCCCAACCACATGGCGGCGACCGCCGACAACCCGTGGTGGCGTGACGTGCTGGAGAACGGTCCGAACTCTCCGTACTCCGGCTTCTTCGACATCGATTGGCGGCCCGTAAAGGACGAGTTGGAGAACAAGGTTCTCATTCCCGTGCTCGGAGCGCAATACGGCGAGGTGCTCGAGTCGGGCCAATTGCAGATTGAGCATGTCGACGGCGGGTTCGTCATCAAGTATTTCGACCGCAGCTTTCCCTTCGGTCCCAAGTCGGCGATTCCGCTGCTTTCGCACCGGCTGGAGGAACTACGTACGCAACTCGGCGCAGAGTCCGAGTCGGTGCACGAATATCAAAGCATCATTACGGCGCTCGAGCATTTGCCGCCGCCGACCGCGACGACGCTGAAGGCCGTGAACGAGCGACAACGCGAAAAGGAAATCATTAAGCGTCGACTCCGCGAGCTCGAAGCGCGCGAACCGGCGGTGGCCGCGTTCATCGAACTGAACGTGCAACTCTTCAACGGCCGCGCCGGCGAACCGGAATCGTACGATCGCCTCGATCGACTGTTGCAATCGCAATCGTATCGGCTTTGCCACTGGCGGGCCGCTTCCGACGAAATCAATTATCGCCGGTTCTTCGACATCAACGACCTTGCCGCACTCTGCATCGAAAAACCGGAAGCGTTTCACGCCGCCAACGAGCTCGTGGCCCGACTGCTGGCTGACGACCTCGTCGACGGCTTGCGTATCGATCACGTCGACGGGCTCTACGCGCCGGAAGAGTATTTGTGGCGCTTGCAGTATGTAAATCTGGCCCAGCGCTTGCGGCGCGATTGGGAAGCGGCGACCGACCACGCGGCGGAAGCCAATGCCTGGGAAGTTCGCCTTGCTCCGACCGCGGAAGCGGAACACGAAGGCGAAGCGTCAAGCGGCGCCGCCGTCGCACTGGCCGCGCCGACTTCGACCTCGGCGAAGGCTTACCACTTGGGACCCGAGCTTCTGCGACGCGTTTGTTCACGGCTCGGCCTTCGCGCGCCGCGCCCCGCCGACTTTGCCGCCGTTTTTGGCACCGGGCATCAGGACGTTGCCGAACTCGAAGCATGGCAGCCGCCGCAGGAAGCCGCCGCGCCCGTCGCCGTCGCAGCTCCGGTAGCTCCGCTCTACGTGCTGGTCGAGAAGATCCTCGGTCCCGACGAGCCGCTTCCCGAGTCTTGGCCCGTCGCCGGCACGACCGGGTACGACTTCACGCACTTGCTCAATAGCCTCTTCATCACGCCCGAAGGCTACGCCGCCGTCGAGAAGCAGTATCTGCGCTTCACCGGCGAATCGCGCCGCTATCCGGACGTCGTACGCGAATGCAAGCGAATGATCGTCCGCTTCTCGATGGCCAGCGAACTACAAATGCTCGCGCATCGGGTCAATCGGCTCTCGGAGCAACATCGCAAATCGCGCGACTTCACGCTGAACGCGCTGCGGTATGCGCTGCGTGAAGTGTTGGCGAGCTTCCCCGTCTATCGCACCTATCCGGGCCCCGACGGCGTCTCCGAGCGCGACCAGCGGTTCGTCAATCGCGCCGTGGCCGTCGCGAAGCGGCGCAATCAAGCGATGGACCCGACCACATTCGATTTCATTCGCGAGATTCTTCTGCTGCGTCATCCGCCGGGCCTTAGCGAGTCGTCGATTCGCGCACGCGAGGAATTCGCCGGCAAGTTCCAACAGGTGACGAGCCCCGTGATGGCCAAGGGGGTCGAAGACACGGCGTTCTACGTTTACTCGCCGCTCGCCTCGGCGAACGAAGTCGGCGGCGATTTGAGTTCGCCGACGTGCGGCATTTCGCGCTTCCATGCGGAGAATACGCATCGCAGCTTGCGCCAGCGCGGCGGGCTGCTCACCACGACGACGCACGACACGAAACGCACGGAAGACGTTCGTGCGCGTATTCACGTGCTCAGCGAGATCCCGAAGCAATGGGCCGCGGCCGTGAGCCGCTGGAACAGGCTGACGCGCGGCTGGCGGCAAGACGTCGATGGAGCCCCCGCTCCGCGACCGGAAGATGAATACCTTTTCTATCAGAACCTGCTCGGCATCTGGCCGGGGGGCCCGGTCGACGACGCCGCTCGCGCGCAGCTTACCGAGCGACTTCAGAACTACATGGAGAAGGCGACGCGCGAAGCAAAGCAGAACACCAGCTGGATCAACCCCAACGCGGAGTACGATCAGGCCGTGCGGCAGTTCGTCGCGAAGTGCCTCGCGCCGGGTCGCGACAATCGGTTCCTCGCCCACTTCGCGGCGTTTCATAAGAGAATCGCCGCCGCCGGTTACTACACTGCACTCTCGCAAACGGTCTTGAAGTTCCTCTCCCCGGGCGTGCCCGATATCTACCAAGGGCAGGAGTTGTGGGACTTCAGCCTGGTCGATCCCGACAATCGTCGGCCGGTCGACTATCACCATCGCCGCGCACTGCTCGAGCAAGTACGTGCCGGGTGGAACACGCGTCCCGAGCAGCGTACCGAATTCGCCGCGGCCTTGGCCCGTGCTCCGCACGATGAGCGTCTAAAGCTGTTTGTCACTTGGCGGTTGCTTACGTTGCGTAGCGACTTCGCCGAGCTACTTCGCAACGGGGACTATACACCGCTCACCGTTTCGGGCGCAGCAGCGGACCACGTCATCGCCTTTTCCTGGCGCAGCCATCAAGCGACGGAGATCGGCGACGGCGAACCCACGGTACGTTGCCCCGGCATCGTGGTCGTCGTGCCCAGATTCTGGGCCAAGCTCGCGGCTACGGCGGAGTTCGAAGGCATCGCCGAAGCGATGCCGCGGCCCGAGCTACTTTGGGGCGACACCCACGTCGAAATCCCCGGCGTCGCCGGCAATGCGCTCAAGCACGCCCTCACCGACGAACGACACGCTTTCGACACGGACAATGTTCCGCTCGCCTGGCTGCTGGAGCGGTTCCCCGTGGCGATACTCACGGACGACAGGAGTGACCAACGATGACGCCCGACACCTTGCTGCACAATTCGCCGTTGAACGAACCCGCACCGGAGCCGGCGCCCGCCACGTCGACAACTGCGCCGGACAGCCTCTCGCCCGACGCTCCGCGCGCCGCCGATTGGTACAAGGACGTCGTAATCTATCAACTGCACGTCCGCTCGTTCTTCGACAGTAACGGCGACGGCATCGGCGACTTCGCCGGTCTTACCGCCAAACTCGAGTATGTCGCCTCGCTCGGCGTCACGGCCATTTGGCTCCTGCCGTTCTACCCGTCGCCGCTGCGCGACGAAGGGTACGACATCGCCGACTACATGAGCGTCAATCCGATGTACGGGTCGCTCGACGACTTCCGCAACTTTCTCGACGCCGCACATCAGCTCGGGCTCAGCGTCATCTCCGAGCTGGTCATCAATCACACGTCCGACCAACATGCCTGGTTCCAGCGCGCTCGCCGAGCGCCGAAGGGAAGTCCGGAGCGCGAATTCTACGTTTGGTCCGACACATCCGATCGCTACCCGGACGTGCGCGTGATCTTTCAGGACTTCGAACCGTCGAACTGGACCTGGGACCCGGTCGCGCAGCAGTACTATTGGCATCGTTTCTACTCGCATCAGCCCGATCTAAACTTCGACAACCCGGCCGTGCGGCAAGCCGTGCTCGAAATCGTCGACTTCTGGTTTGGCCTCGGCATCGACGGCGTCCGGCTCGACGCGATTCCGTATCTCTTCGAGCGCGACGGCACCAACGGCGAAAGCCTCCCTGAAACGCACGCGTATCTGAAGGAACTCCGCGCGCACATCGACGAGCACTTCCCGGGCCGCATGCTGCTGGCCGAAGCCAATCAATGGCCTGACGAAACGGCCGCTTATTTCGGCGACGATGACGAATGCCAGATGTGTTTCAATTTTCCGCTCATGCCGCGGTTATTTATGGCCGTGCAACAGGAAGAGCGATTCCCGATCGTCGATATCCTCCGCCACACGCCGACGCCGCCGCCGCATTCGCAATGGGCCATCTTCCTTCGCAACCACGATGAGCTCACGCTCGAGATGGTCACCGAGGAGGAGCGCGATGCCATGTACCGCTTCTATGCGACCGATCCGCAATCGCGCGTCAATCTCGGCCTGCGGCGTCGCTTGGCGCCGCTGCTCCGCAACGATCGTCGCCGCCTGGAGCTGATGCACGCTCTGCTTTTTTCGCTCCCCGGCACGCCGGTGATGTACTACGGCGATGAGATCTGCATGGGAGACAACATCTACCTGCGCGACCGCGATTCGGTACGCACTCCCATGCAATGGAGCCCCGACCGCAACGCCGGCTTTTCGCACGCCAACCCGCAACGGCTGTTTCTACCGGCGATCGTCGATCCGGAGTTCCACTACCAATCGCACAACGTCGAAACGGAAGAGCAAAGCCCGCACTCGTTTCTTTGGTGGCTCCGGCGCGTGCTCCGTTTGCGTGCGCGCTACCAAGCGTTTAGCCGAGGCGAGCTGCAGTTCCTGCTGCCGCAAAATCCGCGCATCTTGGCATTCTTGCGCCGTTTTGGAGACGAGACGATCCTCGTCGTCGTCAACCTTTCACGGCTGGCGCAGTTTGTCGAACTCGACCTCAGCGAGTTCCGCGGCCGCGCGCCGGTCGAGCTCTTTGGGCAGACCCGCTTTCCGCAGATCGGCGAACTGCCGTATCTCCTCTCCCTCGGGCCGCACGGCTTCTATTGGTTTCGCCTCGATTGGCCGCAAGGCGAGGAGACCCGTCGCGCACCGGCCGATCTCCCGCTCGTGCGGATGCCGAACGATTGGCTCGACGCCTTCCGCCCGACTTCGGTCGGACGAATCCAAGACGCCGTAGTGAACTACCTCATGCGCCAAGCGTGGCATCAAGCGCCCGAGCGTATCGTACGCGGCATCGAAGTTCAGGAAGCCCTGCCGCTGCCGGGGCACGATGCCGACGGCGCTCAATACGCCGTCGTGCTCGTTCGCGTCTTCTACACGGAGGGGGAACCTGCACTGTATCAGCTTGCGCTCGTCGCAGTCGGCGAACAACGGGCCCACGAAATCCTGCGCGACCGCCCGACGGCCGGCGTCTTGCAGGTCGGCGTCCGTCGCGACGGCTCACGGTGGTTCGTTTGCGATGCCACGGCCGAGCGCGGTTTTTGGGAACGCTTTGTGACGCATGCCGTGATTAGCGACCCCGGCTTCAGCAACGGCCGCATCCTCCGACAAACCGTCGGGGACGCCGCCGCGCTCGAGGCCAACACGGCCGACGGCATCCAGCCGCTCTGGCGCACCAGCGACTCGCGCGGCACCGTCGCCGCCGTGGCGCAGCGACTGTTCCTCAAGCTGCTGCGGCGCGTCGAGTCCGGAATTCAGCCGGAAATCGAAATGACCTCGACCCTAGAGCCGCAATCCGCCGCGCTCCCCTGCCCTCGCCTGCGCGGGCATTGGGAACTCCGCCAGGCCGACGGCACCCGCACGGCGCTCGGCATCATCTACGACTTCATCTCCTTCGAGCGTACGCTCGTCGATTGGTGCCGCGAAGATCTGCGCCGAGCGCTGGAAAGCGCCACGGCCGGCTCTACCGCACGCCCGGGAGATCAGGCGGCTCCGCCCGTTTCGACGGTCGACACCTCCGCGCCGCCGCTCGCGTCCGCGCAACGGACCTTCGCCTTGCTCGGCCGGCGTTTGGCCGACATGCACGCGGCCTTGGCCGATTTCGAAACTCCGGCCGCGTTTGCCCCCGAGGTCTTCACGACCCACTATCGCCGCAGTTTGCATCTCGGCTATCTCAGTCGTTCGCAACGAGCACTCGACCAGCTGCGTGAATGGGCGCGGCAAACCACGTTGCCGAACGTCGATGACGTACGCGCGCTGCTCGGTCGCGGAGCCGTCGTCGCGCGGCGGTTTGCGGGAGTTCTGGAATCGCACGCTTTGCTCTGGCGCATTCGCTGTCACGGAGCGCTCGGCATTCAGGAAGTGCTGCTGCAAGGGGACGACTTGCAACTGATCGATTGGGGAGGCGATCCGCGTCGGCCCTTCTCCGAGCGCCGTATTAAGCGGAGCGTGCTCGTCGATCTCGCGCAGCTCGACGCTTCGCTGCAGGCCGTCGAGTTCGAGGTCTTGCAGGCCTGGATCGATCATATGCATCTCCAAGGCGACGCCGCCGATAAGGCCCGCTCCGCCGCAGCCGCTTGGCGCAGCGCTTGTTGGTCGTCGTTCCTCACTCCTTACCGTACGGGCGTCGCCGGGCAGTTGCTGGTGCCTGAAGACGACGCCGAACTGCAAGCGTTGTTCTCCGCCTTCCGGCTGTCGGCGGCCATGGAGAATTTGCTGCGCGTCGTCGAGCACCGCCGTCTCGATCTGTTGCCGGCGGCGACGACCGACTGCTTGGAACAAACGGCCGAACGCCCGGCCCCGCCGGCGGTGCAACCTACTTGATGCCTCAACGTACTTGACCCTGTCGGACGGGGCGTTGATATTGGTCGAGCACTCGCACGTCTGTTCCTTGAGGAATCTCCGATGCGCTCGCTCCCCCTGCTGCTCGCCGCCATCCTTGCCGCCCATACACATGCCGCGGAGCCGCGCATCGTGCGCGACGTCCCGTATGCGGAACCTGCCAACCCGCGGCAAATGCTCGACGTCTACGCGCCGGCCGAGGGGAAGAACCTGCCGGTGATCGTCTGGATCCACGGCGGCGGCTGGCGGCGCGGCGATAAAGCGAGCGTGCAGTTGAAACCCGCCGCCTTCAACGAGCGCGGCTTCGTGTTCGTGTCGACTACCTATCGCTTCGTGCCGGACGTGAGCGTGAAGGAGATGACCGGCGACGTGGCCCGCGCGATCCGTTGGGTGCACGACCATGCCGCGGAGTACGGCGGCGACGGCAAGCGGATCATCGTCATGGGCCACTCGGCCGGCGCTCACTTGGCCGCGCTCGTTTGCACCGACGAGAGCTACTTGAAGTCGGTCGGCCTATCCCTTGAGATGATCAAGGGGTGCGTCCCGATCGATGTTTCCATGTACGATATTCCGACGCAAATGGCCGCGGTGAGCGACGAGGCCAAGAAGGCCGCGTATCGCAATGCGTTCGGCGACGAAGAGGCGTCGCATCGCGCTCTCTCCCCGGCGCAGCACGTTGCCGCCGGGAAACACATTCCGCCGTTCCTCATTTTGTATTGTGCCGATCGCGCCGAAGCGCCGGCGCAATCGAAGCTCTTCGCCGCCGTGCTCCAGAAGGCAGGCATCTCGGCCGAAGCTTTCGCGGGCAAAGGAAAGACGCACACTTCGATCAGCGCCGATATCGGCAAGCCCGACGATCCCCCGACACTCGCGATCGACAAGTTCCTCGACGACGCGCTGAAGGCGAAGCCGTGAAGCGGTTTCTTTCGCTGCTCGTCTTCCCACTGCTGGTCGTCGCGCCGTGCCGGGCGGTAGAGCCGAAGCCGACGATGGAGAGCGCCCTAGCCCTGCTTCGTCCCTACGAAGGGCCTTCGTTGCCGAGCGTCGATGTTGCGACGCTCGACCGCAAGGTGATGACCGGCTACCAAGGCTGGTTCAACGCCGAGGGAGACGGCTCCGAGCGCGGCTTCCGGCATTACGGCGCAAGGGGGCGTTTCGAGCCGGGCCAATGCTCGATCGATCTCTGGCCCGACGTGAGCGAGCTCGCCGACGACGAAAAGTACGCGACATCGTTTCGTCATGCCGACGGAAAGGTCGCGCAGGTCTTTAGCTCGCGCAATCGCGCGACCGTGCTGCGACACTTTCAGTGGATGCGCGAGTCCGGTATCGACGGCGCCTTCGTGCAACGGTTCGCCGTCGAAACGTCGTCGCCGGTCCCGCTCGACCATTGCAATCGCGTGCTGACGCATTGCCGCGACGGTGCGAATCGCGAAGGTCGGGCCTACGCCGTGATGTACGATCTGAGCGGGCTCAAGGCCGGCGGCATTGCGCACGTGAAAGCCGACTGGAAGACGCTCGTCGACCGCATGCGCGTCGGACGCGACGAGGGCGACCAGGCGTACTTGCGACATCGCGGCAAGCCGGTCGTCGCCGTGTGGGGCGTCGGCTTCAACGATAACCGGCCGTACACGCTCGACGAATGCGCCGACCTCATTCGGTTTCTCAAGGACGATCCCGCGTACGGCGGCCAAACCGTGATGCTCGGCATTCCCACCGGCTGGCGCACGCTCACGCGCGACAGCGTGCGCGATCCGGCACTGCACGACGTGCTGAAGCTCGCCGACGTGCTGAGCCCTTGGACGGTCGGCCGTTACGCAACGCCCGCCGACGTCGCACGGCACGGCCGCGACGTCTTAAAGCCCGACTTAGCTTGGTGCCGTGAACACCGGCTCGACTACTTGCCCGTGGCATTCCCCGGCTTCAGTTGGCACAACTTGCAACCGAAGTCGCCGTCGAATCAGATCCCGCGACTCAAAGGGAAGTTTCTCTGGAGCCAGTACCTCGCGGCACGCGAAGCCGGCGCGACGATGGTCTACCAAGCGATGTTCGACGAGGTCGACGAGGGAACCGCGATCTTCAAGTGCACGAACGATCCGCCGGTCGGAGCGAGTCCGTTCATCGACTATGAAGGACTCCCGAGCGATTTTTACTTGCGACTCACGGGCGCCGGCGGCAAGCTGTTGCGCGGCGAGATCGAACCGACGGCGGAAGTGCCGAGCGGGCGGTAACCGCTACGGTCCGGCTTTGAGCAATGCCGCGAGCTTCTTTACTTCGTCGGCGTACTCCGCTTCTCCGGCGACGTTCTTCGTTTCCCGCGGATCGACCCGATAGTCGTAGAGTTCCACGCCGCCGCCGGCGCCTTGCTTGTCGGTCCATTCGGTGTAGCGAAGGTCGGCCGTGCGGATGCTGCGACCGTGAAAGCCTTCCGGCCCGCGGCGGAGATACTCGCTAAATGCGGCGTGCTTCCAAGGCTGTTGCGCGTCGTCGAGGAGCGGGACGAAGCTTTTGCCTTGCAACTCGCTCGACATCGGCAAGCCGCAAAGCTCGGCGAGCGTCGGATAGACATCGACGAGTTCGACTAGCGCCTGCGTCGCGCTACCCGCGGTTTTCTGACCCGGCACGCGCACGATGAGCGGCACGCGCACGGCACTTTCGAAATTCGTCATCTTGGTGAAGTAGCCTTGCTCGCCGAGGTGGTAGCCGTGGTCGCCCCAGAGGACGACGATTGTTCGCTCGGCCAGCCCGAGACGATCGAGTTCGTCGAGCACGCGGCCGACTTGCGTATCGAGCAGACTCGTGCAGGCCCGATAGCCGCGAATGAGATTCAACGCCATTGCTTCGTCGACCGGCCCCTGGGCAGGGACGGTACCGTAGCTGCGGAGCTCGTAGATATCGTCGAGGGCCGGCTTCGGCGCACCGGCGGCAAGCCGGTAATTCTCCGGTAGGCGAATCGACTCGGCGGGGTACAGGTCCCAATACTTGCGCGGCGCGGTGAACGGCAAATGCGGCTTCACGAAGCCGACGCCGAGGAAGAACGGCCGATCTTTCAAGCGCGCGAGCGTCGCGACGGCTTGCGTCGCCGTTTGCGCGTCGGGATAGCCTTCTTCCGGAGCATCGGCAGCTTCAAACGGCGCGGCGCGCAGGAGTCGCGGCTGCTGCGCCTTGGGAAGCGATTTCAGTTTCTTGAGATACGCCGCCGATTCCGGCGCGAACCAGCTCTGATGCGGCGTGCCGTGATACCAAGCCGGCTCGCTCCACGAGAGCGGATCGTCCCCCGGTTCCTTTTCGCTGTGGTGGAAAATCTTGCCGAGCGAAACGCTGTAATAGCCGTGGTTCTTGAAGTGCTGCGGCAGCGTCACGACGTCGGGGAGCGTCGGCCGGAGAAACTTGTTGTTGGCGAAGATGCCGGTCGACTTCGGTCGCAAGCCGCTCAGCACGCTGTTGCGCGAGGGATTGCAAACCGACACTTGGCAATAGGCCCGATCGAAGCGCAGGCCGGACGCCGCGAGGGCGTCGATCCGCGGCGTGTGCATATGCTTCGCGCCGTAACAGGCCAATTCCGGACGCAGATCGTCGACGGCGATGAACAGCACGTTCAGCGGCGGCGCCTTGGCGTCGCGCGCCGGATCCGCTCCAAAGAGCGCGGCACTGCCGCCGACGAGCGGCGCGAAAAGGGCAACGATGATCAGGCCGGTGCGGCGAGCCAACATGGCAAACCTCGCAAGGGGCTAACGAAGTCGACCGGCCCGCGACGCGCGCGGACCTACGACGCGTGATCGGGAGAATCTTCCGGCAATACGACCGGCGGGTGATGCGTCTTCGGATCGCGCTTCGCGGCAATCACCGACGCCACGATGGAAACGGTGAGCAGGCCGATGATCATGCCGAGCGACACGTACCACGGCACGATCTTCACTCCCGGCTCCACCCAATGGAAATAGTGGGCCGCATACTCGACGCACATCTTGATGCCGACGAACACGAGAATCGCGCTCAAGCCGTAGCTTAAGTAGCGAAACATGTCCATCATGCCGGCCAAGAGGAAGTAGAGCGCGCGGAGGCCGAGAATGGCGAAGACGTTGCTCGTGAAAACGACGAACGTGAAGTAGGTCGCGGTACTGGTGACGAGGCCGAAGATCGTCGGCACGCTGTCGATGGCGAAGAGCACGTCGGTGCTCTCGACCACGAGCAGCACGAGAAACAGCGGCGTGACGGCAAACTTCCCTTCTTCGCGTGCGAAGAAGTGATTGCCGTGATCGCCGCGCGCCACGCGAAAAAACTTCCGCGCGATCCGCAAGATGATGTTGTGCTCGGGATCGACCTCTTCTTCGCTCTTGAACGCGAGCTTCACGCCGGTGTAGACCAGCACCAAGCCCAACAACGGCAGCAGCCATTCAAATTGCTTGATCAGCACGTTGCCGACAAGAATGAAGGTAAGCCGCAAAAAGACGGCGCCCAAAATGCCCCAAAAGAGCACGCGGTGCTGATATTTCATCGGCACGCGGAAATAAGTGAAGATCACGGCGAAGACGAAGACGTTGTCCATCGACAACGCCCACTCCGTCAGATAGCCGGCGAGGAATTCGCCGCCGGCCGCCGGCCCCTGCCACTTCCAAACGATGACGTTGAAAACCAGCGCCAGAGCCAACCAGACCGCGGTCCAAATGCCGGCTTCGCGCATAGTGGTTTCGCGCGAATGGCGGTGAAAGACCCCCAGGTCGAGCACCAGCATCAAGATCACAAACGCGCTAAACGCAGCCCAATGCCAGGGAAGAATCTCTGCCAAGGCAACCACTTTCCAGTTAGGGGAAACCGACCCGAGGCCGGCAAACGAGGCGGAAGCCCGTCGTTCGGGCGTTCCACCGGGAATCGACCATCATACCTAGCGAGGTGCGGATTGAGCAATTGCCGCGCCGAAGCGGGAAAACAAGAGCGGAAAGGGGTTTTACGGACGGCAGAACATTAAGAGTGCGCTGGTTAGCCGCGATGCCCGGCTGAACGCGAAACGGGAAACTCCCGGAGACACGTTCCGAAGCTAACGGGCGAGAGAGAACTAACGCAACGGCGCGGCGGTCGCGACTTACTCGTTCACGACGAGATACGTGACGGCGAAGACTACGGCGCCGACGGCGAGGCCGCCTAAGCGGAGCAGCATCGGCGACGTGAGCGGCATGTCGGTAAAAAGCGTGCCGCCGATGACGAGAACCATCGCCGTCATCATGCCCGCGATGCCGCCGATCTTGAGCTTCTTCTTCGCGAGCTCCGACTTATTGAGCCGAGGTTTCGCGCCGCTACTTCCCGCCGCCGGCGCGGCGGACGAGCCGCCGCCGCTCGATGATGTTTGCGGGACGGCGGCCATCTGCGCCGCGGCCGCTTCGCGCGGGTAGTATTTGTTGATTGCTTCGTCGATCGCCGCTTTCGAGCAGATGACCTGCCGTAATTGCTTGCCGAAACGCAACCGGAGCTGGTCTTCGATATCCGGCTTCAACGGGCGCGGCGCCGCGATCACGACTTGATCGTCGTCGACGAGGACCGGCGTAAAGGAATTCTGCCGCGCCATGACCGCGGGCACCGTCGCAATGAGCGATTCGTCGAACGTCAGCGCCGAAAGTTGCACGTACGGCAGGCCGATCGATTCCGCGTAGAGCGGCATCACCGTTTCCGGCGTCGCCAGCTTTTGATTGATGATCGCTTCGTGCAGGTCGAGATTCACCGTATCGGCGAACTTCTGCGCCTTCTCAAGGCCCGCCTCGTCGAGCACCTTGCGGGCGCGCACGATCTTGTCGAGGTCCATCAGACGGACGTCGCGACCTTGCTTGCCGCCGATCGAGGCGTCGTAATCGTTCTTGCGGCGCGCGTCGCTGAGCACGAGCATGGCGTGCGTCATTTCACCGAGCATGGCCGGCCAACGCGGCTGCGTCGGCTCGGCGGCGATCTTCGCGCGGATCTGCTCGACGATCTTCACAAAGTGCTGCCGAATCACGTTGACGTCGGGCTCAAACGGCTTGAGCTTCATCAATTCGTAGTAGCTGGCCGGCTTCTTCGCTTCGGTCGGTGTGCTCATAAATCTGGAACGACGTGCGAGGGCGACGAGGAGGAAAGATGGGGGTGCGGGCGCAGCGAGATACGGGGCTCGCCGACGCCGCACGGCCCGACGCCACGATAGATTGGGAGCAGGGGTAAATCAACGGGGCGGAGAGAAGACGGGAGACGAGAGAACGGAGACGGGAGCGGGAAAGCAAATCCCTCGCTTGCGAAAGCGGGGCTTGTGTGCAGCGTCAGAACGACGCGACGGCGCCTTTCTCGCGAGCGCCTAGCGCCCGACGCCTAGCGCCTGCCCAGAGGCTACTCCGCGTCGCGAATGATCTCTTTGACCAACTGCACGAAGTGGGGCTGCTTCGAGCTGACCGACAGATCGGCCGCCTTTTTGTCGGCGTTTTTGCGCTCGGCATATTCGAATACGGCCACGCGCTTCAGGCCCTGGTTGAAGACGCCCCAGTAGGCCTTGAGGCGAATGACGCCCGCCCCTTTGCGTTTGCGCTTCGTCGGCTCTTTCGGCGGCTTGGGCTCTTTCACCTTGGCCGCGTCTTTCGCCTTCACGTCCTTGAGCTTGGCGTCTTTGGCTTTGACGGCTTCCTTCCCCTTGGCAGCCGCGCTCTTCGGAGCCTCTTTGACGGCAGCCTTGGCTGCGACGGGCTTGGCGGCGGGCTTCACGGATTTGGCGGATTTCACTTCCGGCTTGGCCTTCTTGGCTGCGGGTTTGACCGGACGAGCGGCCTTGGCCGGACTCTTTAACTTCTTGGAGCCGTTCACTTTACTGGGCATGGGCGACTCTCGGTGGAGCTTCGTCGAGCGCAAGGTAGGCAGCCGAACTTCGGCGGGCTGGTTCGACGGAAACCGGCCCAAAGAGGGGGTCCGGCAACAGCTTTCCCAGACTTAGCCTTTTATCATACCGCATTCGCGCGGATTACGCCAGTAGCGGGGCTTATTACTACGGCGAAACGCTCACCTGCGGAGCATCGCCGCGATCGGACCGGCGCGGCGCACGGCTCTCCATCCGGACGTTGGCGACAAGCGCGCCGGTCGCGGGCTCTCGAACTCGCAAAAGAATTCCGATTGCGAAACGACGCGAAACTCTGAGCCAAAAGCGCGCTCATTAGATTCTCACGTTGTCGCCATCATCTACTAAGCGCGCAGGGTGACAATCTCGGCCGATGGCCTCCTAATTCGAAGATCGCACGTCTCTCGAATGGGGGAATTTGCCATGGAGTACGGACACGACCGCATCTGCTCGGGAGACATCCCTCTGAATTCGCCAAGAACATCCGCGACGCCGCACTTTGCACGCCGCGACGGATTTACGCTGCTCGAAGTGTTGGTGACGATGACGATCATTGCGATCCTCGCCGCCATTGCCATGCCGGTGCTCAACCGCGTTCGTGAGAATGCGCGCGACACGATTTGCCGCAACAACCTCCGGCAGATCGGCACCGGACTTCAGCAATATTCCACGCGGATGAATTATCTTTCGTCCGGCGCTTGGGATTGGAAGCGCGACGGAGCGGTGACCGAAGTCGGTTGGGTCGCCGACTTAGTGCGACAAGGAACTCGCGTCGGCGACCTGCTCTGCCCGTCGAGCAAACTCGACGTGAGCAAGGTGTACGCCGAGTTGCTGACCATGGATCCGACGGCGAACACCTGCGCCGACAGTATCGGCGGCAAAGACCAGACGCTACCCGACGGGTCGATCCTTGTGAACCCCTGCCGCGCGATCGGCGCCGCAGCGAGCGATACGGCCAAGGCCGACCTGATTCGCGATCATCTGCTTCTGAAGGGCTACAATACGAACTACGCCGCCGGCTGGTTTTTGGTGCGCGGCGACGTCGTTCTTGACGACCTCGGCGACTTAGTGAACTCCAAGCCGGGCTGTTCGAAGAGCCCGCGGGAACGTAGCTGCACGACCGGCCCGCTGCCGTTGGCGCGGGTCACGAGTTCGAAGGCGCCCAGTAGTATGGTGCCGATCATGGGTTGCGCGGGAGTCGCCGAAAACCCGCTGCACATGCTCACCGTGAAGATTGAAGAACACGAATCGGGGGAGTTTTTGGCCGATTCGTACACGATCGGCCCGCGCGATAAGACGACGCTCAAGGCTCCGGTGATTACCGGCTCCGGCACCGGCATGAAGCGGTGGTTCGCCGGCTGGAACGACACTCTCCAAGACTACCGCGGCTGGGCGCCGCAACACTTCGGCGAGACGTCGTGCAACTTGCTGTTTCTCGACGGCAGCGTGCAAAACTTCATGGATCAGAACGAAGATCGCCTCCTCAACAACGGCTTTCCCGCTTCGAGTGAGACTGGTTTCACGAGCGACGCCGTCGAACTACCGGAGGCGCTCGTCTTCAGCAAGTGGTCGCTCGATCCGGCGCGCGTTCGATAGAAGCGGGGCGTTGCGGCCCTCTGCCCGGCGCTTGTTGCGCTGGGGGACGAAATCTTGCTAGGTGGTTTCCAAGTTTTATCGTTTTCTCACAACCGACTGATTCTTAGCTGACACGCGGCGGCTAGAACTTGACTCGTTGCCGACACAGGAAGTGCCGATCGTGTTAGTCGGAGTTGGTGCCTCTTCTTTACGACACCTGAGAGTTGCAGCCGCTGAGAGCGACACACGTCAGCCGACCCGTAAAGTTGCCGGCCGCAAGATGAGCGGCGGGCCCCCAGGGATGATCCCTCGTATCGCATCGTTTTTGTTTTTTGTCACCCCGTTTGAGAGAGTCGAAATGAAGATTCGTAGTTTGAATGTCCGCAAGGGACGACGCGGTTTTACGCTCGTCGAAATCATGGTGGTCATGACGATCATTGCGATCCTGATCTCCATCCTGGTCCCGGCCGTCGGATTCGTCCGCGAGTCGGCCCGTGGTTCCCAATGCCGCGCTAGCCTCCGTTCGTTCTTCTTGGGCTTCAACGGCATGGCCGATCGCCTCAAGAGCTCCGCTTACAGCACCGGCAACTTCGATCAAACTCGCGACGGTTGCTCGGACACCTACGGTTGGGTCGCCGACTTGGTGAACGCCAAGGTCTGCAAACCTGCCGAACTACTCTGCCCGTCGAATCCCGGCCAAGCCTCGGAAAAGTACCGCGATCTTATGGGTTCGTCGACCGCTTCGACCTCGGGTGAAGCGACCACTTCGATCAAGGAATTCGCCGGCGCTTGCTCGACGACCGTTACCGGCGCTCGTATGTACAGCGATTTCATCGCCAAGGGCTACGGCACCAACCACATGACCACGTGGTTCATGGGCCGTTCGGCTCCGAAGTCCAGCGGTTCGGGTGCTGCCGGCGTTTCGACGGTGAGCATCAACTTGTGCAAAGGTCTGCAAGGCTCGAAGGGCCCGCTCACCCGCCGCATGGTTGACCAATCGCCGGTCACCGCCAATGTGATTCCGCTTGCCGGCGATGCCAACGTCGGCGACGTGGCCGACCGTTTCCTCACGGCCGACATCGTCACGCCTGACGGCGAAGTTTACTTGCCCCAAGGCTCGCTCGCTGTGGAAACCAGCTCGGATGGCCCGAAGGGAATCAACGATCCGGCCGCCTATCCGGCCAACTTCTTGATCTACGCCGTGACGGGTGCCGGCGTTGCGAGCGGTGCCGCGGCCGATGAGCAACCGAAGAAGGGCATTGCTAAGAAGTCCAACAAGCAACTCAACTACCTGCAAGACTACCGCGACTTCGGTCCGGTTCACGGCGGCAACGCGAACGTGCTGTTCGCCGACGGTAGCGTAAAGAGCTTCCAAGACCTCAACGGCGATACCTACCTGAACCCGGGCTTCAACGCCACGGTCGCGTCGGATCCGAGCTTCGGTTACACCGGCGGCGACGTGGAATTGCCGGAAGCTGAAATTTTCAGCGGTGTGTTCCTCGAACCGTACGGCGCTTCGCCGAAGGGTAACTTGGACAACTAGTTGCCGGCTCAAGCTTGCGAGCCTGCGGCAATGTTCGTTTGACATCGACGTCCCGGAGGGTTCTTCGCGAGCCCTCCGGGCATCGTCGTTCTTGGCGGTGAGTTGGTTTTTGTATTTTGCAGTCTAAGTAACGGAACGATATGGTCTCGCGCAAGCTGATCCTGCCCGCGGCAGTCACGCTATTCGTGCTGGGAGCCGTCGGCGTTTGGCGACTCGGCAAGGACTCGTTAGGCAACGGAGCCTCGCCGCCTGCAGATATTCCCGCCGTACCGACTTCCGCTCCGCGCGTCGTGGCCGTCGACAATGTGTTCGAGTTCGGCAATATGAAGCCGGGCGACAAGCGCAAGCACAAGTTCGTCGTGCGCAATGAGGGGACCGCCGATCTGGAGCTGAAGTTGGCGTCGACCACGTGCAAATGCACGCTCGCCGAATTAGACGACGCTCGCGTTCCTCCGGGCGGCTCCACGGAAATCGAGCTCGATTGGCATGCCGAAGAAGCGCAGTTCCGTTTTCGCCAAGCCGCACTGATTCAAACAAACGATCCGGTCACGAAGCAGTTCGAGTTGGCCGTGGAAGGAAGTGTGCGGACGGAATTAGGAGCCCTCCCCGCTTCGGCGTACTTTCCGAATTTATCGCGCGACGAATCGCGCTACGTCGTCCTGCGGCTCTTCTCCGAAAACTTCGAGCGCATGGAATTCGGCAAGCTCGAATGCGATGTGCCCGGCGTCTCTTGCGAGTTCAGTCCGGAACAGTCGCTCGAAGAGTCGAACAAGGACCTCCAGATCGAACATGCCCGCTGGGTTCGCCAATTCGTCGTGCTGAAACAACCTCAGGTCAAAAAGGGCCCGTTTTCCGGCGTCGTTCGTATCCCGTACGTCGGTTACGCTCCGGACGGAACCCGCGGCTCCGGCGTGTTCGAATTGCCGCTCAACGGGGAAACGACCAGCGACGTCACTTGGCAAGGGCGCCACGTGGTCGGCAATACGCTGATGCTCGGTCAACGCTCGCGACGCGAGGAAAAAACCACCAAAGCGTATCTCCACTTCCGCAACGCGCCGAAAGAGAAGGAACTCGACGTCAAATTCACCGACGCGAATCCGAAGTTCCTCCAAGTTACCGTGGGAAAGCGGGAGCAGCTCTCCGACTCGATCGCTCGCGTTCCGGTCGAGATCTTGCTCCCCAAAGGCTCCGAGTCGGTCAGCTTCGTCGGCGACAATCTCGGCAGCATCGAGCTGACGACGACCCATCCCGATTGTCCTCGGGCTCGGCTCAATGTTTCATTGATCGTCGAGCCCTAAGGCCAGCGCGTTCCTTTTGCCGTTGCCTGAGGCGTCGTACTGCATGTCGAGCATCCTAAGCAGCGTATCCGCCGATCATGCCACGGCGACCGAAGCCATCGCTGAACTCGGCGACGGCGTACCGTCGAAATCTACATCGCCGCGTCCCGAAGCCGCCCCTCCCCATTCCACCGACAAGCGCAAGCCGGCGGGGTGGCTGAAGCCCGCGCTATTGCTCATCGCCCTGCTCGCGGCATACTCCCCGGCGCTCGACGGCGAATTCCTCTGGGACGACGCGGACAATATTGTCGAGAACGTGCCGCTCCGTTCGGTCGACGGGCTGCGGCGCATTTGGCTCGAACCGGGCGCCACGCAACAATACTTCCCGCTGCTGCACACGTTTTGGTGGTTCGAGTATCAAGCGTTCGGCGAGACGACGCGCGGCTATCACGTCATCAACATCCTGCTGCATTTTGTCGCCTGCGTCATGTTGGCTCGCGTCTTGCGGTTGCTGGCCGTTCCGCATCCTTGGTTCACCGCCGCCCTGTTCGGCTTGCATCCCATTTGCGTGGAATCCGTCGCGTGGATCACCGAAGGAAAGAACACACTTTCGCTCGGGTTCTTTCTCGCCGCGCTGGCGGCCTATTTGCGGTCGGAAGGTTTTACCACGCCTACAACCGAAGCGCCTCTGACGGCGGCCGACGTTGACGCCGCGAAGTCTTCGCCGCGCAGCACGGCTTGGTACTTCGCATCAATCGGCCTGTTTACCGCCGCGGTTCTCAGCAAGACCAACGCCGCCGCCCTGCCCGGCGTCATCCTCGTCGTGCTGGCGTGGAATCGGGGCCGGCTCGCGCCGCGTGATTTCCTACGCGTCGTCCCCATGCTGGCGATTGCCGCCGGCGTCGCCGCGATCGTCATTCATATCGAAACGAACGTACTCGGCGCCGGACGCGAAGAGTTTGATTGGCCCTGGTCGCATCGCATTCTCATCGCCGGCCGCGCGTGTTGGTTCTACCTCGGCAAGATTCTGCTCCCCTACCCGCTCACGTTCATCTATCCGCGGTGGCAAATCGATCCGAGCGACGCTGCTCAGTGGCTCTATCCGCTTTCGGCCCTCGCGTTGCCGCCGCTCTTGTGGATTTTCCGCCGGCGCGTCGGCGGAGCTCCGCTCGCGGCCGCCTTGTGCTTCGGCGGCACCCTCCTGCCGCAACTCGGCCTGCTACCGATCTACGGCCAACTCTTTAGTTTCGTCGCCGACCATTGGGTCTATCTTTCCGCCGTCGCACCGCTGACGCTCATCGCCGCGGCATTTGTGCGTCTAGTTCCCGATCGTCGAATTCCACAATTCGTCGCCGCGCTCCTAGTGCTGGGCGTGTTGGGCGGCATGACCTATCGTCAATCGCAACTCTACGCTCGGCCGGACGCCGTTTGGGCCGACACCATCGCCAAGAACCCGGAGTGCTGGCTCGCCCATCACAATCTCGCCGTGCTCCGCATCGACGACGGCAGCCTTACATCGGCCACCGCGGGCATTGATCGAGCGCTCGAGCTTCGACCGATGTTCAAAGAAGCGGTCAACAACCGCGGCCTGATCGCGTTGAAACAAAAGCGCCTCGACGCGGCCCAGCGCGACTTCCGCGCAGCGCTGGCGATCGACCCCCGCTTTGCCGACGCCCATGCCAACTTGGCGGCCGCGCTCATCCCCGGCGGCCACTACGCCGAGGCCGTCGAACATCTCCAGGCGGCACTCGAGCGCAAGCCCCACTACCCGAAGGGACGCGCGAGCCTAGGCCTACTCTACGCGCGCACCGGTCGCCCGGAACAAGGCGTGCGCGAACTCACCGCCGCACTCGACGACAATCCTAGCGACGTCCAAGCCTGGTGCAATCTCGGCACCATTTTCGGGAGCCAAGGCAAATTCGCCGAAGCGCGCAACTGCTTCACGCATGCGCTCGAGCTCGATCCGTCGCTGGCCGACGCGCTAGCCGGGCTCGGCGGCATCGCGCTGGCCGAAGGAGACCTGACGGGCGCACAACGCGCGCTCACGGATGCCCTCGAGATTGATCCGCAACACGCCGATTGGCAATTTAATCTGGGCAACGTCCTTTATCGCCGGAAGCTCGCGGAGGAAGCAATTGCCGCCTACCGTCGGGCGCTGGCCATTGCGCCCGACCATCCGCAAGCGCGCGTCAACTTGGCCGCCGTGCTTTACGGGCGCGGCGAACGAGACGAAGCCCGACGCCTCGTCGACGAGGTCTTGCAGTCGTCGCCCGACAACGCCGGAGCGCGCCGACTGCTGCAGCAGTGGAACTCCGCAAATCGTGTTCAGCTCGGGCCTGCACCCGCCGGCAAGCTTCCGGACGCACCGAAATGAACAGGGCGTCGACGTCGCGCAACTCGACCGTCGCCGAAGGAATCGTCGTCGCGGTGTTGCTCGCCGTTTATGCCGCGGCATCCTACTCCGCGGCGCAGACGAACGCCGCCACCTGGGACGAGCCGCTTTATATCGCGGCGGGCACAAGCTACTGGCGAACGAACGACTACCGGCTTAATCCCGAGACGGGCAACTGGCCTCAGCGCATCGCCGGAGCATGGCCGGCCTGCATGGCGGCGCTGCCGGTCGACGATCCCGCGCAGGCCGAGGGCTACAAGCAATGGCGCCGCGCCAATCCGATCCGATTCGGCAAGGTCTTCTGTTACGAATGGAACGACGCCGACGCCGTTCTCGCGCGCTCGCGCGCCGCGCTGCTCGTCGTCGCCGTCGGCCTCGGGGCGACGATCTATGTTTGGTCGCGCCGCCTCTGGGGGCGCTGGGGCGGTCTTCTCAGCTTGGCCCTGTTCGTCACTTCGCCCGCCATGCTCGCCCACGCCACGATCGCACAATCCGACATGTGCGTCACCCTCTTCTCACTGCTTTCCCTCGGCGCGACCTGGCGCATGCTTCGCCGCCCGACGATTGTCGGAGTAATCGTCGCCGGCGTCGTGCTTGCGGGCGCGTTCCTTTCTAAGCACTCGGCGCTGCTGCTGTTGCCGACGTTCGTGCTGCTGCTGGCCCTGCGCACGTGGCACGCTTGGCATAAGCGGGCCGTCGGCGAGCCATCGTGTCGAACACGCCGTACCTTGCACACGTTGGGGTTCGGGATTGGTCTCCTGCTGTTGCAAGGCGCCGTCGGCATCGGCGTAATTTGGGCCTCCTACGGCTTCCGCTACTCCGCCTTTCCGCCGCAAACGAGCGACGGCAAGTTCCAAGCCGATTGGGATTGGGCGCTGGAGCGCCGTGACACGGTCACCGGCACCGTCGAACTCTGTCGCGAGTATCGTCTGTTGCCGGAAGCGTTTCTGTACGGCACGGCCTTTATGCATCAGCGCAATACCTATCGCCCCGGATTTCTTTGCGACACGTATTACGAGTCGGGCACCGCTTGGTATCTGCCGTACTGTTGGTTGCTGAAAACGCCGCCGGGACAGGCGGCGATCGTCGGCCTCGCGGCGCTGCTGTTCGTCCACTTCGCCGTCCGCCGACCGTGGCGACAAACGGCCCGCGTACTCTATGGCACCGCGCCTCTTTGGGTATTTGCCCTACTGTTCGCCGGCGTGGTCGTCGTGAGCCGCTTCAACACCGGCGATCGCTATTTCTTCCCCATCTATGCGCCGCTTATGATTCTGATCGGCGGAGTAGCGCGCTATGCCGTGCGACGCGGTGCGGTGACGAACGGCATGCGGCGCGCGCTGCGCATCTGTCTCTCCGTAGCCGTCGGCAGTGCGGCCGTCGAAGCGGCCCTCGCATGGCCCGGCTACTTGTCGTACGTCACTCCGGTCGTCGGCGGTCCGAACGAAGGTTGGCACTTCTTGTGCGACAGTTCATTCGATTGGGGACAGGACCTTACGCGCGTTGCCCCTCGGATCAGCGAACTGCAAACCGATCCCACAAAGAAACAAAACATCTACCTCGGATACTTTGGCACCGCCTCGCCGAAATATCACGGCATCGACGCGCTTGCTTTGCCGCGCGGAGCGCGCCTCGAGGCGCCGGAAACACTCCCGCCGTTGGAGCCCGGCATCTACTGCGTGTCGGTCACGGAATTGCATCGCATGTACGGCACCGTTTGCGGACCTTGGACCATCGATCGCGAGCGAGCCTATCGAGGGCTGCGCCAAATCGACGCCGCGCTTGCTAAAGCGAGCGGCGCGCGGCGCGACGAATTGCTGCAGCGCTACCCGCGCGTCGCGGCAGGTTATCTCCAGCGTGATCTCGCCGATCTCGAGTACGCCCGACTCTGCCGCTACTTGGTCGGCCGGCGGCCCGACGCCCGCGCGGGCGACACGATTTTTCTCTATGTCCTGACGGCGCAGGATCTTCGCGCAGCGCTGGATCAATCGCTCTAGGTCGGCCGGCCGTTCGCAAAAAACCGTCAAGAATCCCTCTGGTCGAGGTCGACAAGCTTCCTATAATACAATTGTTTCAAACGCCTGTTTAACACCTCCAAAAGCGACGTAAGCCCATGTCCGTCAATGCCTTAGACGACACAAAGCTACGCATCCTGGAAGCTGCGGGCAGGACGTTTGCCGATCGCGGTTTCCGCGAAGCAACGGTTCGCGACATCTGCCAGGCCGCCGGGTCGAACATCGCTTCGATCAATTACCACTTTGGCGACAAAGAGCGACTCTATATCGAGAGCGTGAAGCTTGCGCATCGCGAGATGTTGCAGAACACGCCGCTGCCTCAATGGCCCGCAGGTGTGCCCGCCGCCGCCAAGCTGCACGGCTTCATCTATACGTTTCTCTGCCGCGTGCTCAATCGCGACGACAACTGGCAGCGCCGCCTGATGCTCCGCGAAATCGCGCAACCATCCGCCGCCTGCGAAGAGCTGGCCCGCGAGTACATCCGCCCGCAGTTTACGGTGTTGCTCGGCATTCTCGACGAGCTCCTCCCGACCGAAACTCCCGACGTCGTGCGCCACCGCACCGCGTTCAGCATCGTCGGGCAATGCCTCCACTATCTGATCGCCGGCCCGATCGTTCGTTGGCTGGTGCCGCCGGAAGAAGCGGCGCTCAACGTTCCCGAACAACTCGCCGCGCATATCTGGCGATTCTCGCTCGCCGCACTCTCGGGCATCGGAGTCGATGCGGCAAAACTAGAAGTGCCGCAACTTCCACGCATCGCCCAAACCGCGGGGGCCGCGTCATGAATTGGGTCGCCTGGAAAATGCTCACCGGCAACCGCGGTAAGTATCTCGCCATCATCATGGGCGTGACCTTCGGCGCGTTTCTCATCGCGCAGCAAGCCTCCGTGTTTTGCGGCCTGATGATGCTGACGACGAGCCAGATCAAAGATATCGAAGGCGCCGAGATCTGGGCCATGGACAAGAACATGCAGTACGTCGACGACATCAAACCGATGTCCGACAACGAACTATGGCGCGTCCGCGGAGTGGAAGGGGTCGACTGGGCCGTTCGCCTTTACAAGGGCATTACGCGCGCCCGGCTCGAAGAAGGAACGTTTCAGCAAATCATCATGATCGGCCTCGACGACGCCACGATGGTCGGCGCGCCGCGCGAAATCATCGTCGGCTCCATCGACGACCTGCGTCGGCCCGACGCCGTAATTATGGACGAAGCCGGCTTTCGTCAACTTTGGCCGGACGAGCCGTTCTCCGCCGGCAAGGTGTTCGAGATGAACGATCGCCGCGCCGTCGTGGTCGGTGTCTGCAAATCGCGCAAGACGTTCATGACCTTCCCGATCATTTACACGCGCTACAGCCAAGCGGTGTCGTTTGTGCCGATGGAGCGGAAAGTGCTCTCGTTCATTCTGGCGAACCCGAAGCCGGACGTTTCGGCCGAGGAAGTTTGCCGACGTATTGAAGCCCAAACCGATCTGCAGGCCCAGACCCGCGCGCAGTTTGAGTGGACCACGATCTGGTACTACTTCCGCAAGACCGGCATTCCGTTCAACTTCTTCACGACGGTGCTGCTCGGCTTCATCGTCGGCGCGGCCATTTGCGGACAGACGTTCTACATGTTCACTTTGGAAAACCTCAAACAGTTCGGCGCGCTCAAGGCGATGGGGGCCCGCAATTTGCAACTCGTGCGAATGATCATGCTGCAAGCGCTCACGGTCGGCTTTATCGGCTTCGGCCTGGGAATCGGCAGCGTGGCCATGCTCTTCGGCGAGTTCATCATGCGTCGCACCGACAAGCTCGCGTTTTTCATGCCTTGGCAAGTCGTGGCGATCACCGGCGGCTCAATTTTGGTGATGGTGATTTTCTCGGCGCTGTTCAGCGTTTGGAAGGTATTGCGACTTGAACCGGCCGTGGTCTTCAAGGGTTAGCCCGTCATGCCTGCCACACACGACAATCCGACGTCGGATCGCACGGTAGCCGTCGCTTGCCGCGGCGTTACGAAAGAGTTTGGCGACGGCAATGCGCTGGTGCGCGCGCTCCGCGGCGTCGATCTCGACATCTACAACGGCGAGCTTTCGCTCCTTGTCGGCCCGAGCGGCTGCGGCAAGACGACGCTGCTCTCCGTGGTCTGCGGCATTCTCTACCCGACGGCCGGCTCCATCCACGTGTTCGGCACGGAAATCACGAAGCTCTCGTCGAGCAAGCTCGTCGGCTTCCGCGGCGACAACGTCGGCTTCGTCTTTCAACAGTTCAATCTGCTCCCCGCGCTCACGGCCGTCGAAAACGTTTGCGTGCCGCTGTTGCTCAAAGGCGTTCCGCGCCGCCATGCATTGGAGAAGGCCTACCAGATGCTTGAGAAGGTCAACCTCCGCGATCGCGCCGATGCCCCGCCGTCGAACCTTTCCGGCGGTCAGCAGCAACGCGTCGCCATCGCGCGAGCCCTGATTCGCGAACCGCGCTTGATGGTCTGCGACGAACCGACTTCCGCGCTCGACGCCCGCACGGGGCACACCATCATGGAACTGCTGCGGGAGATCTCGATCGAGCAGAGTCGGGCCGTGGTTGTCGTGACGCATGATCCGCGCGTGTACGAATTCGGCGACCGCATTGCCACGATGGAAGACGGCCGGGTCGTCGGCGTGGAAGAACAAACGCCGAAGCCCGGACCGCCGCCGAAAACGCCGTCGATGGTCGAAGAGTCCGTCGCGGAAACGTCTTAGTCCCGCATAAAGAAACTCCCGGAGACAAGCTCCGGGGCTAAATGACCGTTCTTACTGCCCCCTCACTCCTCTTCCCTGACCCCTTCGCTTGCCATGTTTACCCGCTACTTACTTCCCGTCGTCGCTCTCGTGTTGTTCGCATTGGCCGTGAACCACGTGATGAAGGCGCAGCAGCCGCAATCGGCGCCGCCCCCGCCGGCAAACCCGCCGAAAACGCCGTTCGCGCACACCGTGGCCGGCACCGGCATCGTCGAGCCGCAAACGGAGAATATCGCCGTCGGCTCGCAATTGCCGGGGGTCGTCGTCGAGGTGTATGTGAAGGTGAATCAAAAGGTGAAGGCCGGGCAGCCGCTGTTTCGCCTCGACGATCGGGACCAGATGGCGATGCTCAAGCTCAAGCAAGCCGAACTCGCTCAGGCCCAAGCGTCGCTCACGCGATTGAAGAAGCTGCCACGCGATGAAGACCGACCGGTCGCCAAGTCGAAAGTCACCGAAGCCGAGGCCATGCTGAAGGACAAGATCGCGCTCTACGAACGAGCGGTGCAACTTCGCAAAACGAACGCCATCAGCCAAGAAGAGGTCGTCTCCAAAGAACAGGCCTACCTCGTCGCCAAAGCCGTAACGGAGAACGCACGCGCTCAGCTGGAACTCTTAGAAGCAGGCTCATGGATCTACGATATCCAAGTTTCCGAACAAGCAATCGTGCAAGCTCAAGCGCAGATTGATCAGGTGCAAACGAACATCGACCGCCTCACGGTCCGCGCGCTCGTCGACGGCGAAGTCTTGCAGCTCAACGTTCGTCCCGGCGAATATGTGGGCAGCACCCCCGGCACGTCGTTCATCGTCTTAGGGAACGTCGACAAGCTCCATGTGCGCGCCAGTATCGACGAGTACGACATCCCTCGATTCCGCCCCGGCGCCAAAGCCCGAGCCATGCTCAAGGGGCGCCCCGAGGTGCAATACGATCTGACGTTCGTGCGCGTCGAGCCGTACGTGGTGCCGAAAAAATCGCTCACCGGCGACAATACGGAGCGGGTCGACACGCGGGTTCTACAAGTGATCTACTCCGTCGACCCCACGAACGAGCGCCTTTACGTCGGTCAACAGCTCGACGTGTTTGTCTCGGCCGAGTAGACGTCTCCGGCCTAAGATCCCGCGCCCGCCGCTTGCAGATCGTCTCGTGCCATCTGCAACAGGGCGACCACGCGTTGGTCCTGCGGATCGACGGCCAAAGCCGCCTGGTAATCCTGGATTGCGCCGGCAAAGTCGCCGTGACGAGCCCGATCGTTGCCTAAATTTACCAGCGCCTCGACGCAATATGGATCGATCTCTAGCGCCTCGCGATAAAGACGGATCGCACGATCGGGATCAACGTTTCGCAAAGTGGCCCCGAGGTTCGTCCGGAATATCGGATCCTTACGTACATAAGGGTTTTCGAACTCGATGGCGCGCTGCAGAAATGCCGAGGCCTTGGCGGGGTCGTTAAGCTTCATCAGCGCAGTGCCGGCTTGAAAGTTGGCGATGTCCGAACGCTCGTTGACTTGCAGCCCTTGTAGCGCCGACTCCAACATGCGCGGATAATCGTGTTGCAAATCATAGGCGTTCGCCAAATTGCCCCAAGCACGATAGTTGTCGGGGCTTTTCGTCGTGACGTCCGTCCACATGGCGACGCGCGATCGATAGACTTCGTTTCGTTGCGAGGTGGTGACGACGAGCGCGACAAGCACCCCGGCGCCCAAAACGTTTGCAATCCGTAGGCGGGCGGACGACGAAGCCGGCGAATCGTACGTCGCGGTAAGGTAAATTCCGACGACGCATGCCGACGCCACGACGGCTAGCGGCAAATACATGCGATGTTCCGCCAGCGGTTGGATGACCGGCAGGAAACTCGACGTGGGTGCCAGGAGGAGGAAAAACACCGCGATTAACCAAGCAATTGCCGGCCGGCGGCGATAAAGCGAAAAAAAACAGCAACGGCGGCACGGCAAATAATGCAATTTCCCAGCCGACGCTCTGCGCCTGTGGGCACGCGACGTCTAAGCATTGGTTCGCGGGCCAAAAAGCAAGTTTCAGGTACTCCACAACGACCGCCGGCTGGTCGGTTGCATAGAGCCAAGGACTTTTGGGATCGCGAAACTCCTTGTACTCCTGACTTTGCAGAAGCAACAGGCACGCCAAAGGCACATAATTAAGCGCCAGCGCGACATAGAATCCGAAGCGCGCGCGGAGGACGTTGCGCAGATCGTCGTTGCGGAACAACCGATCATAAAGAGAAATAACGGCGGGCACGGCGATCGCCGATTCCTTGCAACACATCGCCGCCGCCGAACAAAGCGCCGATACGGCGTAGTTCACGATTCGTCGACGACCCATCGATGGAACGGCGCAAAGAAAAGCGTAGAACGACGCCAAGCTGAACATCCCCGCTAACGATTCCATTCGCTGGTAAAGATACGTAACGGATTGCGTCTGCAAAGGATGGACCGCCCAAACTGCCGTGATCCAAAATGCCAGCACATCTGCGTGCTTCGCAAACCGCCCCGCCAACAAAGGCTCGCGAAGTACTCGACGGGCGATACCGAAGAGCAGCCACGACGATGCGATATGAATCGCCAAATTCGTTAGGTGCCAGCCTGCATTGGCCACCGGTCCGGGCGGTCCCCAAAAAGCATAGTCGACGGCGAACGTGAGATAGGGAATCGGCCGCGTCGGTAGTCGCACTCCTTTAAACATTGCCTTCCAAGGGGGCACGAGCGAGCGCAGATTGCGGTTTTCTTCGAGTTCCGTGATGTCGTCGAAGACACAAACGCCGGCGAAGCTTCCCGCATATGCGATCAATGTCAGGATCGAAATGCCGGAGATAAGCAGCGGACGGAAATAAACCGGTTCGGGTCGGGAAGGCGTTACTAAACTTTTAATCCTGTTCATATTCGCAACCTTAGAACTCTGCTACGAATGTCGCTCCCTATTGGGGAGCCGAATGCCCCCCCTGACGCAGATCGTCGAGTACCGTGGCGAGTCCGGCTTGTAGTCGCGTGTCGTCCGGCGCTAGTGCGATCGCCTGCTCAAACTGCAGCTTGGCGCCGAGAAAGTCTCCTCGACGAGCCTTGTCGTTGGCCAGGTTGTAGAGCGCCTCGACGCATGCACCGTCGACGTCTAGCGCGTGTTGAAACAAACTCCGCGCCCGTTCCGGATCGCTGGGGCGAAGCGCCACGCCGAGATTGACGCAGGCCATGGAATCGTTTGGGTCCATTTCCAATGCCTTGGCAAGATGCCAAACGGCCGTGTCGCGATCGCCGTGTCGCAATGTGACGGACCCGTAGATGAGATGCACGAGCCGCGAATTATCGTTCAGCTCCAAGGCGCGCTTGCCGGCGTGCATGGCCGCGGTGTAGTCTTCGGCCCGATGATACGCGCTGGCGAGGTTACCGAACGCCCGGGCGTTGTGAGGAGCCTTGGCAACGACGTCGCTCCACATGGCAATGCGGGAGTAGTACACACGATTCCGCAAGTGCGTGCCGACGGCCAAGCCGGCGACTATGCACAATCCGACGCCAGCAACCATGGCGCGTCGACTCATTTTCACGTCGTCTGCGCGGAGCAATAACTCGTAGACGCCCAAAACCACGGCCCCGACGACAACCGCCGACGGCAGGTACATTCGGTGCTCCATCGCGAGATCGCTCACCGCCAGGAAACTGGAGGTCGGCCCCAACAACAGATAGAACGCGATAATGAACCACGACAGCGCCGGTCGCCGGGAATACGCACGCAGCGCAACAACCAAGGGGATTATCAACAGTGCCGCAGGAACTGCGATCTCGACGAAGCTCGCAGCCGGCTTCCATTTGTAGTCGAGACATTGCCCCGTCGGCCAAAAGCAGAGCCGGAGATAGCGCAAGATGACGCCGGGTTGGCTGAGCGGATAGCTCCAGGGGCCTTCGGTGTCGGGATAACGGAGTTCGCTATAGCGCGCGCTGTTTACCGCAAAGAATACGAACATCGGGACGCAACCGAGCGCCAAGCCGACATAGTATGCCCATCGTCCGGAGATCGTCTGCCCGAACGAATCATTTAAGAGGCAGCGGTCGTAAAGGAAGATGACCGGCATCACGGCAACGGCCGACTCTTTGCAAAGCATTCCGGCCGCCGCGGCGACGGCGGACAAGATGCCCCATCGTCGTTCCCCGGGTTCTGCCGCAGCACGCTGAAAACAATAGAGCGACGCCAAGCAGAACATCCCCGCCATCGATTCCATACGCTGATAGATATACGTGACGGCCTGCGTCTGCAGCGGATGCACGGCCCAGAGCGCCGCCGTGAAGAACGCCAAGCCGACCGCCGCATTTCCGTAACGAGGCTCCAAGCGCGGAGTGAGCAGCGCGCGCCGCACGATCCCGAAGAGAAACAGCGCGGATAGCAAATGCACGCCGACGTTCATCAAGTGCCAACCAGGGCCGGAAGGTCCCCAGAGGTTGTAGTCGACGGCGAATGTCCAATACGGCAACGGCCGGGGTGGGAGAATCTTGCCCCCCGTCATCGCTTGCCAGGGGGGCCACCACTCGTGCAGATGCTCGTTGCGCGTGATTTCCTCGATATCGTCCCAGACGGGAACGCCGTAGAAACTGTTGGCAAACGCCGACAGCACGAGCAGGACGAGGCCCACGGCGGCCGGGCGCCGACTCCATTTCGACGAAGCGCTCGGTTTCGCCGGTCGGGAAACCGCGGCGGACTTCATGACTTCGACCCCCTCGCTCCCGCTCCCACCAAGCGTTCCTTCTCCTCTTGTGTCTCGTGGTACTCCTGCTCCACGTTGACGTCCCAAATGTTGTCCTTATTTGTTCGGCCCGCCACGATGTTGTCGACTGCGGTCATCGCCGTGAGCATCGAGTGGTCTTGGTTGTTGTAGCGATGCATGCCGTTGCGACCGAGCAGATACAAATTTTCAAACTCGTCGACCCACGACCGCAGTTCATCGAATCGGTCGTAGGTACCGAAGTACGCCGGATAGGTTTTCGGAATGCGGAGAACGGTAGCATCGAGCACCTGCGAGCCGTCAATGATGCCGATGCGCGTCAGTTCCTCGATTCCGAGTTGAATCATCTTTTCGTCGGAGAGCGACCAGACGGAGTCGCCGGCGTTGCAGAAGTACTCCAGGCCGAGCCAAACCGTATTCGGGTCGGCCACCATCCAAGGGCTCCAGTTGTTGAAGATCTGCAAGCGTCCGACCCGTACGTCGGGCTCTTGAATGTAGATCCAATTGTCCGTCGGACAGCGCGAGTCGGGATTCGCGGAATCGCGGATCTTCAGTTGCGGCAGCAGCAACCCGACGGTGATAAAGTCGCGATAAACTAGTCCGTCGCCGATGTTGCGAACCGCGCTCGGCACGTCGGTTTGAAGCGCGTGCACGAGCTTCTTAATCGGCATCGTGGAAAAGAAGTAGTCGCCGGCGACCTCCTCGACTTCGCCCGAACTCTTATTGCGCACGGTTGCGGCGACGACGCGGTTATCCTCGACGTGTATCTGCTCGATGCTGCTGTTCAGCCGGACGACCCCTCCCATTTCCTCGATCTTTCTCGCCGAGGTTTCCCACATCTGCCCAGGCCCGAACTTCGGATAGAGGAACTGTTCGATCAGCGAGGTCTCAACCCCTTCCTGGCGAACGCCGCGGCGGCCGCGAAACGGCTTCGTCAGGGCGTTTGAAAGCGCCTTAGTGACCGATAGCCCCTTGATGCGCTGAGCGCCCCATTCGGCGCTGATCTCCCGACAAGGTACGCCCCACACCTTCTCCGTGTACGATTCGAAGAACGTGCGGTAGAGTTCGCGACCGAAGCGATTGATGAAAAACTGTTCAAGATTCTCTTCCGGGCGAATCGGGAACAACCCGGCGCGTACGTAACTCGCGCCGATCTTCCCGGTTCGTATCAGACCAAGATTGCCGATCGTATTCGCGCTCAGCGAGATGGGGTAATCGAAGAAGCGGCGGTTGTAGTAGATTCGGCTTTTCCGCGGCCGAACCAACATCACCTCGTCAGTCGTCGTCGGGTCGACCCCGTCGCCGCCGGCGATGCGATCCGACTTCCCCTGATAACGGATACTAACGTCCGCGCCGGCCGTCGATTCCAACGGCAACATCTTGAGCCACCAATCCATGACGCGCTGCGACTTGGAAAAGAAGCGATGGCCGCCGATATCGATGCGGTTGCCGTTGTGATTGACCGTTCGAGAGATGCCGCCGACGAGGTCGTCTTGCTCGAAGACGAGCGGTTGAATGTCCGTACGCGTCAACAGTTCGTACGCGGCGGTGAGGCCGGCGGGACCGGCGCCGATAATTACGGCCTGTTGTTGGCGCATGCGAGAAACGCGACTTTCCATCAGGCAACGAGCTTCAAGAAGAGCGATGCTTCGAGATTAGGAAGTGCCCGAAAGGTCGTCAACCGGCGCGAGGAATTGCGCAGCGCGTGGTTAAGATCGTGTTAGCGCGGCGCGAGTGCCAAGTGAGGAACTGCGACTTACGCGCTGCGATCAATCGACATACACGAACTCGTTTAGATTGAAGAGCGCCAGGCACAAGTCTTCCAGTCCGGCCGGGTCGGCATCGACCAGGGCATTCGCTTCGACGAGTTCCCTATCGGTCGGCGCGCGACCGAGCGTGCGCACGTAAGCGAGCTTGATCTGTTGCTCCGGTTGCGAAGTTTGCGAGCCGACAAACTTCGCCAAAGCCGCGGCGCACTCTTGGGCGAACTCGGAATTCAAGAGCACCAGCGCTTGCGGAGCAATCGTCGAACGGTTGCGGCGCGTGCAGCTCGCCATCGTGTCTGGCCGGTCGAACGCTTCCAAGAGCGGCAATCGCAGGTTGCGGCGCACGAACAAGTAGATGCTCCGCCGACGATGGTCTTCTTCGTCCTTGCTCGTCTTCCAATGGTCCTTGCGAATCGTGCCGAGCAACTCTTTCGGAAGCGGCGGCATAACGCCCGGCCCGCCGCGGCGATCGCTTAGGCCGTCGGACGCGGCGAGCATCGCGTCGCGGATCGCTTCACCATCGAGCCGCCGGCGCGGGTAGTGCGCAAGTAGGCGATTCTCGGGATCTGCTTTTGAATCGGCCGCGACGGTGCTCGACTGCCGATAAACGGCAGATGTCACGATCAGACGATGAAGTTTCTTCAAACTCCAGCCGGTGTCGACGAATTCGCGCGCCAGCCAATCGAACAGTTCCGGATGCGTCGGTGCGTCGCCGAGGTAGCCGAAGTCATTGGAGGTGCGGACCAAGCCGAAGCCGAAATGTTCTTGCCAGACCCGATTGACGAAGACCCGAGGCGTGAGCGGGTGCTCGGGCGTCGTCAGCCACTCCGCCAAACGAGTCCGACGAGTGCTATCACCATTCGCCGCTGCAGCCGACGAGGAGGATGTCGACGAAACGTTCATCAAGTTCGCCACGCGCGGATAGCCGGCGTCGAGCGTCGGGCCGGGCCTCGTAAAATCGCCTCGTACCCACAGCCGGCTCGGCTCCCCGACTTTCTTGCTCGCGCGAAACACGCGCCACTTTTCCGACGTTACATCTTTCTCGGAGTCGTCTTCCTTTCGGGCCTGCGAGAGAAAGTCAGCCGTCTCGAAACAGGCGCGCAGTCGATAAAAGTCGGCCTGACTAATCGGCTCGAACTTGTGATCGTGGCATTGCGCACAACCGACCTGTAAGCCGAGCAGCGCACTACCGACGGTGCCGGTCATTTCATTGAGCACCATGCTGCGGCGTTCGTCTTGCCGATTGAGGTCCGGCATGTCAGGCCCGCAAAGCAGAAATCCGGTCGCTACCGCGGCCTGCGGTTCGTCGGGCCGAAGCTCATCGCCGGCGAGTTGTAGCCGCAGAAAGTCGTCAATCGACAGGTCCCGGTCGAGCGCATCAATGACCCAATCGCGATAGCGCCACGCCTCGGGCCGGGCGATGTCGTGCTCGTAGCCGTCGCTATCGGCGTAGCGTGCCACGTCGAGCCAGTGCTGCGCCCAACGTTCGGCGTACGCACGCGAGGCGAGCAATCGATCAACCACAGCTTCGTAATCGCCCGACCTTTCAAACGCCGCAATCTCCTCCGGCGTCGGCGGCAGGCCGGTGAGATCGAACGTTACGCGGCGCAACAGCACGGCGGGTGCGGCAGACTCGGCAGGCTGCAACTTCGCCCCTTCGAGCGCGGCGAGAATAAAGCGATCGACGGGCGTACGGCACCACGCGGCGTCGCGCACTTCCGGAAGTGCGGCACGCTTCGGAGTTTGGTAGGCCCAATGTTCGCGATCGGAGTCGTTCAGCTCCGGCTCGGTCTTGGCAGCTTCGTCGGCGATGACGATTGCCGTGGCGAGCAGGAGGAAAAGGTTCGCGCCAAGACGCAAAGACGCAAAGGCAAAAGAAGAGGAACGGCGGCAACAAACACGAGGTCTCATTCCATCTCCTTTCTTTTCTCTTCTTGGCGTCTTTGCGTCTTAGCGCGAACTCTGCTTCCAAAAGCTTCAAGCAAGGATGTCGTGCACCACGCGGCCCGCTACGTCCGTCAGGCGTTCTTCACGCGAATTGTGAGGGTAGGTCAACAACTCGTGATCGAAACCGAGGATGTGAAGGATCGTCGCGTGCAGATCGTGCACATGCACAGGGTTGTCTTGGGCCCGAAGTCCGACGGCGTCGGTCGAGCCGTAGGCGAGGCCCCCCTTCACTGCTCCGCCTGCGAGAAAGACCGAAAAGCCCCACGGATTATGATCGCGACCTTTTCCCTTTTCGCTCATCGGCATCCGCCCGAACTCTCCTCCCCAGATCACGAGCGTGTCGTCCCACAGGCCGCGGCGCTTCAAATCTTGGAGCAGCGCCGCGACGGGGCGATCGGTAGCGCGGCAGTAGTGCGTGTGGTTCTTCACCACATCTTCGTGCGCGTCCCAGCCGTTCGTGTCGCCCGAGTAGAGCTGCACGAAACGCACGCCGCGCTCGAGCATCCGACGGGCCAGCAAGCAACGGGTACCGAACTCGCGCGTCTTCGGGTCGTCGAGACCGTAGAGCGTTTCGCATTCCGCCGTTTCGCGCGAAAGATCGACCAGTTCCGGCGCCGTGGCTTGCATGCGGTACGCCAGTTCATACGACCGGATACGAGCCGCGAGTTCGTCGTCGTGTCCGCGGGCCGAGAGATGTTCTTGGTTGCGACGGGCAAGAAACTCCAACATGCGCCCGCGTCGCGCATCGGTCGTCGACGGCGGCGGTTGTAGATGCAGAATTGGATTTGCTCCGGCGCGCACGGGAGTTCCCTGATGGGCGGCCGGCAAGAAACCTGCGCCCCACGCAGGCGGACCGCCTTTCAAACCGCCGCCCGGGTCGGGCATGACGATGAAGGCCGGCATGTCGCGATTCTCGCTTCCCAGGCCGTAGCTGATCCAGCTCCCTAGGCTCGGCTTACCCATCAGGATGCTGCCGGTGTTCATCTGATACACCGACTGCGGATGATTGACGCTATCCGCATGGCAGCTGCGAATCACGCAGAGGTCGTCGGCGCAGCCGGCGATGTGCGGTAGGAAGTCGCTTACTTCCAGGCCCGACTGGCCGTGCGGGCGAAACTTTGCGAGCGGCCCGAGCAGCGGATTCGCGGCGACCTTGCGACGGGTCATCACCGCGCCGAATTCTTCCGGCAACGGTTGCCCGGCAAGCCTCGCGAGTTCCGGCTTCGGGTCGAGCAGGTCGACGTGGCTCGGCCCACCATGCATGAAAAGATAGATCACGCGTTTGGCGCGAGGGGCGAAGTGCGGACCTTGCGGCCCGGCCGCGCCGCCGGTGCTCGCGTGACCTTCGTCGTGCAGCAAGCTCGCCAAAGCGAGTGCCCCAAAACCGCCGCCGGCCTCTTGCAACCACGCCCGGCGCGAAATGGCGCGCGGCGCGGCAACGGAGGTATTACGATCGAGGGGCATGGCGGGCAACCTCGGGCGGGAAGGCGGGGCGAGATCGACCCATCTATCTTAGCCGAGGGGAGCCGGCGATGCCAAATTCAGAGCGCTATCTCAAAGGAATGCCGTACTGCCGCGCGATTTTCACTTCAATTCGAGCGTCACTTTGCGTTTGTCGATCGCTCCGGCGCCGGGGCCGTTGGCGATGATCATCAGCATGGCGCCCATCATCGCCACGTTCTTCAGGAAGTGGATCATCTGCGCCTCTTGCTCGTCGCCGGCAGGTAGTTTCCAGAAGGCGTGAAAGTAATAGCTCGCCCCGACTAGGAAGATGGTCAAAAGTAGCGCGCCGAAGCGAGCCCAGAACCCGAGCAGCACGCTGACGCCGCCGATGATCATGCAGGCCACCGCCGCGATATGAGCATTCCGCGCCTCAGGCACGCCCGCCGCCGCGACCATTTCCGTGTATTTGTCGAACTTGGGGATATGTCCGGCAATGGCGCTGGCCAGGAAGATCGCGGCCAGCAAGGCGCGTCCGACGAATGAGATCAGGCTTTGAATGAATCGCATGACGATACTCCTAGTTGCTGCGCGCGGCGATCGGAATGAGAGTGCAGCGGACCGCCCGGTGAACGTGCGGCGTGCAAATTCGGGGCCGGCGACGAAACGCCGATTTGCCTCCCGCTATCGATCAGCGTAGCACAACGGCGCGGTTGCGAGAAACGTCGGACCGGTCCTCGTCGCGGGCTCGCGCGAGAGAAAGCTCGGCTCAGGCGTTCTGAGCATGCCACGCCGCGGTTTTGCGGAGAGCGACAAGCAGCGGCGTCCGATTCTCCAGGCCCAGCCGCATACGCGCCTCGGTGCAATCGGGCACGTAACGCTCCGCGAGCCGGTCCGGATCGGCCTGTTTCGCAATGGTTACCGGCAGCGCAGGTTGGTTGAGCGACGCGATGGCTTCGGCCAAATTCCGAATCTGCACCGCTTCTTCGGAACCGACGTTCAGGACGCACTTCGACGGAGCACGAAGCAACATCGTCCAAAGCCATTCGGCCAAGTCGGCCGCGTAAAGATACGAACGCCACGGGGTGCCGTCGCCGTTGACCCGCAGCGGCTCGCCTCGCAATAGATTGCCGAGAAAATTCCCTACGGCGAAGTGCCGATCGAGCGGCAGGTACGGACCGACGAACGCGAAGCAACGGGCGATCGCCGCGTGCGGCAAGAACGTGTTCGCCGCGTCCATCGTCAATAACTCAGCGAGCCGCTTCGATTCGCCGTAAACGGCGCCGGGGCTCGGTGACGCGATGTCCGGCGCGCCGCCGTCGGTCTCGCTTAGGCGCTCGAGTTCCGGCGGTTGGCGACCGTAAACGGCTCCCGAGCTTACGAACAAGAATCGCTCGGTCTGCATCCGACGCGCCGCTGCCAGCACGTGTCGCATACCGCCGACAATCGTGTCGACCATTTGCCCGGCGTCGAGCGCGCCGACCGGCGCCGCGGAATCAAACGCGGCGTGAATTACGGCATTGAATTTTCCTTCAGGAACTGCAAAGTCGCGCACATCGCCCTGTTGCCAAGAGAACATCAGATCGTTCGCCAGATGCGGCGCTTTGCGAAAGAATTCCTCCGGTCGGCGACTTAAAACCACGGCCTGTGCGTTCAACGCGAATCGTCGATTGGCCCAAGCCAGAGTCTCCAGCAGCCAGGTACCGACGAAGCCGGTGCCGCCGGTGATAAATACCCGCTCGCCGCTGAGGAGTTGCCATGCTTCGCCGATGCGCGAGCAGACGGCATCGAGATCGTCGGCCAACGGATGAACGTGCATCATAAGAACCGAATCTAACTTCGACGACCGAAAGGCTAGGTGGCGCGCGCGTCGAATAGTCAAGTTTGTGGAATGGTCGATTCTTCCGCAAGGCGCGAATAGTCGCGGAGATCGGTCAAACAATGCTGCAAGGCCGACTCCTGCGGCGAGTCATAGAAGCGGCGATACCACCGTGCCGTTCGCCGTACCGCCTCCTCGACGTTCCAGACCGGGCGCCAGGGAAGCTCCGATAGCGCTTTGTCGATGTTCACGCGCAGCGTCTTGGTTTCCACCGGCGCATCACGATTGGAAGCGTCGATGGTCGAACCCCCGCCCCAGGCTTCGGCAAACTTAGCGGCAAGCGCTCCGACGGACATTTCGGTTTCCTGCGACGGACCGAAGTTCCATGCGCCGCACCACTTCGGCGACGGATTCTCGATCATTTCTCGCGCCAAAATCAGATAGCCGGCCAGCGGATCGAGCACATGCTGCCAGGGACGAATAGAAGCCGGATTACGCAGCGGCAGCTCCGTCCCGGCAACGAAGCTACGTACGGCGTCCGCCAGGATGCGATCGACCGACCAATCGCCGCCGCCGATCACGTTGCCGGCGCGAACCGTCGCCAACGAAATGCCGTGGTCGTCGAGACGCTGCGGTGGAAAATAGGAACCGCGATACGAAGCCGCGACGATTTCCGCCGCCGCTTTGCTAGCGCTGTAAGGGTCGCGGCCGCCGAGCGCATCGCTTTCGCGATACGCGCGGCCCTGCTCCTGATCGGCATACACCTTGTCACTAGTGACGATGACGACGGCGCACGGACGGCCGCGCCTTCGTACCGCTTCCAAAACGTTCAGCGTGCCGCCGACGTTTGTTTCGAACGTCTCGCGCGGCTGCGCATACGACGTACGCACCAGAGCCTGCGCCGCCAAGTGAAACACGACATCTGCTGCGGCGTTTTCGAGCGACTCTTCCAGCCGGCCCGCGTCGCGCACGTCGCCGCGCGTATCGACTTCGCAATGCTCCGCCAGCCGCGCCGACTCAAAGAGTGCGGGGTCAGTAATCGGCGGCAGGGAGTAGCCAAACGCCCGGGCGCCGAGCTCATGCAGCCAAGCTACTAACCAGCTCCCCTTGAAGCCGGTATGGCCCGTCACGAAAACTCGTTTCCCTCTCCAAAAGCCGGGATCGGGTAACTTCATTCCCACACCTTCCAAGGCGCCGTGCCCTGATCCCACATTTCGTTCAGCGCCTTGTAGTCGCGATACGTGTCCATGGCGAAAAAGAAATCGGAGTGGCGATAAGCCATCAACTCCCCTTCCATCGCCAAGCGTTCGAGCGGGGCCCGTTCGAGAATGCAGTCGTCGCCCCCTCGAAGGTGTTCGAAGATGCCGCGGTTGAAGACGAAATAACCGGCGGCAATCCACCCTTCTAATTGCGGTTTCTCGGCGAAAGAGGCGACGCGCCCGCGCTCGTCGAGATCGAGAATGCCGAAGCGCGAATAGGGCTGCACGGTCGTCAGCGTTGCAAGTTTGCCGTGGGCGTGGTGGAAGGCGAGCAGCTTATCCAGGTTGATGTCGGCGAGCCCGTCGCCGTAGGTGACCATGAAAGTATCATCGTCGATGAAGCGTTCGATCCGTTTGATCCGGCCGCCGGTCATGGTCTCCTGACCGGTGTCGACCAGGGTGACGGTAAAGTCTTGTTCTGCGTGACCGCCGTGGTACTGAATTTGATCCGACGCGCCGAGTTGAATCGTAAAGTCGTTGTTGAGCGCTTCGTAGTTGAGAAAGTACTCCTTGATCATCTGACCCTTGTAGCCGAGGCAAAGCACGAAGTCATGGAAGCCGAACTGCGCGTACGTCTTCATGATGTGCCACAAGACCGGACGTCCGCCGACGTCGACCATGGGCTTCGGGCGATACTCGGTTTCTTCCCGCATCCGGGTGCCCAAACCGCCGCAGAGAATAACGACCTTCACAATAGAATTCCTTCCGCACGGCTTCGATGAGAACTACAACGTCTAGATGCCGCGCGAGTAAACGATTTGTTTGAGTCGATCGCTGTAGGCGTAGGGACTATCGATGGCGTCGATCATCACGGCTTCATCCGTCTTGATCTCGCGTAACAGCACTTCGCCGCTCATCAGCTCGCGACACGAGACTTGCCCCTTTTGCAACGGGATCGCCAGATAGACGTCTTCGTCGATGCGCTCGTGCTGCAAGACGTAACCGGCCGGCAAATCTCGTTTGGCGTAAACGCCGCGAACGAGCGAATCGAGATAGGTGATTTCGCGTTCGCCCGGAAGCCGCTTCGAAGAGCCGCTGCCGCCGCACATCTCGCGGGCCAGATGATACGACTTGAACCAAGTGTCGATTTGCTCGGGGAGCGAGCAGTACGGGGAAACGGCGATGCCGTCTTCGGCAATGTCGATGTGTCGTTCAAAAGTGCGCGCCCCTTTGGCGTACGCCATCATGATGGAACTAGACCAATCGTGATATTCGTGCGTCGAGAAACCAATCACGTGTCGCGGGTACCGGTTCTTCAGGAAGTCGATTTGGTTCAATTCCAACTCGCCGTCTTCCGTCGGATACAACGAGACGCAATGGTTGATCGCCAGCGGAATGTTGCGGTTCTCGAAGAACGTGACCAAATCGTCGAGGTCCTTCAACGACGATCCGCCGGTGCTGGCGATGACCGGTTTGCGCGTTTTCGCGATCCGTTCGATGAGCGCCCAATCGTTGAGGTCGGAGCTGGCGAGCTTAATAAGCGGCAAGCCGAACTCGACGCACAAGTCGACGCTCTTCTCGTCGAACGGAGTCGCACAAGGAATGCACCCGCTTTGCTTGACGGCTCGCACCAATTGCTCAAGTTCTTCTTTCGGCAGGCGCGTGTCGATCGTCTTCTTGATGTAGCGAATGTCCGAACGTTCGCGAAAATCGCGATGGATAAAGCGTTCGATGTCGCGAAACTGCAGCTTGATCGCGGCGCGCACGTTGTTGAATCGCACGACGCGAGAAAAATCCTTAATGATTCTCAAGCCGCGCTCTACGCGCCCCCAATGATTATTGGCAAGCTCCAAAACGAACAGATCTTCAAAGATGTCGGTATTCATGCGGTGGTAAAGGAGGGGCGCGGACGATTAGAGCGACGGCGATGCGGACGGGGATAAGCGAAGAACATTACCAAGCGACGAAAGGCGACTGAGCGGCGATATTCCCGACGCGGAGTCCGGAGTTCCGTAACCGTAGCCGATTGGGATGAACGCAACGTTTGCGGCGGCGGCGGCAATCTGGTCGTCGCGCGTATCGCCTACGTAACAGGTCGACTCACGGTCTAGATCGTGGCGTACGACCAACTCGTGAATCATTGCGGCCTTGTTTTCATAGCGCGGGGTGCGCGAATCAGGCGATACGACCTCGACGAACAGCGGCAGCAATTCCAGGCGGCCTAGAATCCTGCGAGTCGCGGCTCGCGGCTTGTTCGTTACGACGAAGAGTTCGAAGCCCGACCAGTGTAATTGTCGCAATGTTTCGCCGACTTCAGGATAGGTACGGGACCGCCGCCACCCTTCGGTGTCGTAACTTCGCCGAAACGCTTGCTCAAGCTCGTCGAGCAACTCAGGCGTGCATTCGCGCGACTCGGCTTCAAGCAAACGCTGGAAGATTTCACGTATCGGGGGCCCCAATAGATGAGGCGATACCGAAACGATGACTTCCGGAAGCACCTCGGACAGCGCGACGGACGCCGACCACGCGATGCCCGGATGCGAATCGACCAACGTTCCGTCAAGGTCGAACAGAACTTGCGAGGCGGCAATCCGAACATCTTGGCGCGCCGTCGGCGCGGAATTCCGGATCATTTGGCGGCTCCTTCCCAAAGCGGAACGCGCATATTCTCGCGCAATTCCTGAGGGTCGAGAAACGGAAACATGTCTTCGATGGGGGCGGTGACGATGCGGCCGTCGGGCAATTGCTTGCTGCTGAGCCGAGGTTCGAAGCCTTGCGCGAGATCAAGCATGACGTCGCAAAGAACGGGCCCGCTTTCCGCGAGAGCTCGCTCGATTTGCTCACCGCAAGGCAGGCCTTCGATTCGGCTCGCCGGAATGCCGTACGCCGCGGCGATGCGCGTCATATCCGGGAAGCTGACGCCGCTCGACGGGCCGGCGCCGGCTAAGCGGCCGAAGAAGTTTTGCTGCGTTTGACGAATCGAGAGATAGCCGCCGTTGTTGAGCGTAAAAATCTTGATGGGCAACTGATGATGCACGATCGTCTGCAGCTCTTGAATGTTCATTTGCACGCTGCCGTCGCCGGCGAGGCAAATGACTCGCTTGCCTCCGCGCGCGACGGCGGCGCCGATCGCGGCCGGCAGGTCGTAACCCATCGAGGCGCTGCCGGAGTTGGAGAACAGCCGCTGGCCGCGACGCAGGGAAGCGACTTGAAACGGGACGATGCAAGCGGTCGCGTCGCCGCAGACCACGACGTCGTCGTCGTTCAAACGTGCGAACAACTCTTCGATGAAGTGATAGGAGTTGACCCCTTCGACGCTGCGACGGTGCTTTTCCTGCACGACGGGATACTTCTCCCGCAGGCCGCGGCACCAAGCAAGCCAGGGTGCATGGCGTTCCCGCTCGTACGCGGAATCTTCCAGCTGCCGCTCCAATTCCTCCAGAAACAGTCGGCAATCGTCATGCACGGCCAAGTCGGGACGGATGGTCGGCTTCTGAAGTTCGGCGGCGTCGGCATCGACCTGAATCTTGAACGCGCTGCGCGCGAATGATTTCCAGTTGTAGCTGATCTGTCGGATGCATAGACGACTGCCGAGCGTGAGCAATACGTCGGCATTTTGTACCGTGAAATTGCCGGCCCGCTCGCCGATGGAGCCTTGGCGTCCGCACAATTGCGGATGGTCACTCGGCAGGATATCGTGCGTCCAGGCGGTAGCGACGGGAATTCCCAATTTGCGTATGACGCGTTGGAAGACGTCTAAGGCACCCGCGGCGCGAACGCCGGTTCCCGCCAACACGACGGGCCGTTCGGCTTCGGCAAGTCGACGAACGATCTCGCGCGTCTGTTCGCGAATTGATGCGCGATCGTACGGGAGCGGGTTTTCCTGCGGATCGTAAGGAGCGAGCCGATCGGGATCGATCGAGGCCCCTTGCACGTCGACCGGAATATCGAGCCAAACCGGTCCGGGGCGCCCTGACGTGGCCAGGTGTACGGCCTTCTCCAAGTGGTAGCGAATCGAATCCGGCTCCATGACGAGTACGGCGTACTTCGTGATGCCGCCGACCATGCGCACGATGTCGACTTCCTGATCTCCCAGTTGTCGCAAGCCGGGCAGGCTGTAGGAAGCTAGGCACGTCTCGCGTTTTACCTGTCCGGATACGACCAACATGGGGACGGAGTCGGTCCACGCGCCAAACACGCCGTTGAGAGCGTTGATCGCACCAGGGCCGGTGGTGACGTTGATCACTCCTAAGCCGCCGCTGACTCGCGCGTACCCTTCGGCGGCCATGGCGCAAGCCTGCTCATGGTGATTGCAGACGTAACCGAGGCCGGGCTCCTTGCCGAGGGAATCGTTCAAGTGCATCGCGCCGCCGCCGGACACCATGAACACATGGCGCACGCCGAGTTCGGCAAGTCGCGAGAATACGTAGTCGGAGAGCTTCACTTCGGGAACTCGGCTTTTCGAAAAAGTATCGTTGCTGTTACGGTTTGATCAGATAGCCGTTCGGCGTGAGGGACCAGGGAAACTTTTGGATGCGAATGTGGCTCAGCCCGCGCTTCAACGCGAACTCTTCCCAGGCTGCTACCTCGCCTCCCCACGGCGGCAACGCATACTCATCGAACACCACGACGCCGCCGGGGAGCACTAAGTCCCAGAGCTTTTCGAGCACGAACTTCGTCGGCTCGTACAAGTCCATATCGAGATGCAGTAGCGCAATTCTCATTCCCGGCGTACGCTCGAGAAATCCGTCCAAAGTCTCTTGCACGCGCCCTTTTACGAGAATGCAGCGCTCGCGCGCAAGGATGTTGTCGGCATTGTGGAGCTCGTTAAGAGCGAACAGTTCGTGTTGCACGCTTTCGGCGGACCAGCCTCCGACGCCTTTGTCGTTGATTGCAGACATGGCGCCGTCTTTTTCCGAGAAGTCGCTCAGTCCCTCGAAGGAATCGAAGCCGACGACCTTTCGGCTCGTGTCGGCCGGCGAGAAAATCTCCAACAGCTTGTGCCACGTGAAAAAACTGACGCCGCGCGAGACGCCGAACTCCACGATGTTGCCCGGCATGTTCTGGATCAGTTCGAACAGCTTAAAATGCGCCAAGAAGCGCACGAGCGAAATGCGCTTCGTGTAAACCGGCCAGTGGGTCAGCACGTGAAACAAGCTGTGAGGCGTCTCCTCAAAGATTCGTTCCAGACCGTCCCAATAGAGCTTGTCTTTCGGAGAATGAGCGCCGTAAACCTGATTGTCGGGGGCGTCAAACGGCGTGCGTTGCTTCACGTTCCAACCTTTCCAGATAAGTGATCTTGTCCTTGGTGACGACGCCCGGGCGAAAAGATTCGCGGCGAAATTCAGGGTCTTCCAGATCGGCGAACCGAACTTGAACCGTCCATCGATTCCGATCTTGAGAAAGATTGGCCCGACTGCGATGCAGGACGTCGAATCGGAAGAACAGAACATCGCCCGCCGAGAGCACCGGCCGGACTGCCTCGGACGCGTTCAACGGTTCGTCGAGAACAATCGAATCCGAGTAAGAATGATAGTTTTCCGCCGCGCGCACTCTATAAATTCGCCCCTGAGACTGCTCTAGCGAGAGCACCTCGACTCCGCCTGTTTCGTCGTCGAGATCCGTCAAAGGTATCCAAGCCACGAGCGAGCGCGGGGAGCAAATCGAAAACCAATAGTCTTGATGCCAAGAGAACAGATACTTCCCTTCATTCGGTGCGTCGATTCGCATGTTCACATCGACGATCGCGGGAGAACGAAAGCCTGCGATGGAACGGACGCCTTCGATCAGCGCTTGCGACGACGCCAGGGCCTGAACGGCAGGCAGCAGTTTCGCGGCGTTGTACAGCAAGCCGCCGAGCGAACGGTCTTTCTTCACCAAGAATTGCCAAGCGGCGTCGATATCGAGGATGCTCTCACGGGCGATTTCCGGATCAATGATGGAAGCGGCGCGTAGCAATTCGCCGCGAGCCTGTTCGACGGCAGCTGAGGCGATCAGCCCCCGCGCCAATACAAATCCATGACGTTGATAGGCCGGCGAATCGTTCGCGGCATCGAGCGTGGTTGCGGCCATAAGTTAATCAGTACGAAAATTCGGGGGAGTCAAAAAGCTGCAATGCGATGATTTCGTTCGCGTCAGTTGAGAGTTGCACCACAAGGCTCGGATACTTCAAACAGAGAGATCATTCGATTGGGCAGCTTGAGTCGTTCGCGAATGTCCGCGACGATTTCTTCGTAACAGGTATACGACGCAATCAGGATCGGTACGGAAGTTTCCGAGACTTGCTCGGGCGACAGAACCGGGCGGCCTTCGAGCTTGCTGCCGCGGTAGTGAATATTGGAGTCGACGAACGCTATGATGTTCGCCTTGCGAAGTCGACTATCGCTCAAAAGGCGTTGTGTGCTCGTGCCGACGCCCCAGACGTAGACCGGTTCGGCGGAGTCTGCCAAGGCATCAATGCGTTGCCGTACTTGCAGATCGGCTCGTCGACACGCATCCAAGTACAGTTCCAGTTGTTCTCGCGTCCGGCGGTCCGGCTCCAGCGGCAACGAGCGTTCGTGCGGCGATAGCCGAAATAGCCCGCTCACAATCGGCTCCAATACTCCCTGCTTCCATTCGTACCACGCTTCCGCCACTTGCTCCGGCTTCGCGCCTAACGTGCGCAGCAAATTGCTCAGCGAAACAGGCGAAAAGAAGTTGATATGTTCGTTGCTAAACTGTTGATAAGGAGCATTCCGGCACGCTGAGAACCCCCAGGCGTTCGGGACTTCCAGGAAGAGGGCTCCGTCGTCCTTCAGAAGCGGGCGGACTGATTCCAACATCGTCCGCAGGTCGCGAACGTGTTCGAGAACGCAAGAAAAAATGACGACGTCCGCCTTCGGTTCGACGACCGGCAGCCGTCCCAACGAGCCCACGACTGCACGCAGGCCGTAAAGTCGATCTACAGCGCTCACGCACTGCGGGGACGGATCGATTCCGAGCAACTCGGCGTAACCGCGTCGAGACAATTCGGCCAAGAGGCCGCCGGTGGCGCACCCGATATCGACGATCTTAAGGCTGCGATCCGGTTGCCATTGTTCGAAGCGATCGGCACACTCGCGAAACCGCCCAAGATCGATCGCCGACTCGCGGCCTCCGGCATGACCGTATTCGTACTTGGACCGTTCTTCGTAGTAGCGGTCGAACTCCGCTTGATCCGGTATCTCGTCCGCATATCCCAGCCCGCACCCGTCGCAAACGACAACCTTGTAACCCGTGAGCAACGACGAAGCGCCGACGCCGCTAAAGCGTTGCGTATGAACGTGCCGCGCGGCAGCGACATCGCAGACGGGACAGCGGCGCCGCGGGTGGAGATCGGGAGTGGGCATGGCAGGCAATGCTCTTTCCATTAGAAAGCGGAAGCACCTTCGGCAAATGTCTCGCAAGACTCAGGCAGAGGCTCCGAATCGGTCGAAACCGAGTAATCGAAATTGAGACGTTCCTGTTCCACCACCAACGGACGATTCAACACTTGCGTGTGAATCGCCAAGATGTACTCGCCGAGGAGGCCGAGAAAGAACAGCTGCACGGAGGAGAAGAAAAACAGGCCGATCACCATCGGCGCAGTTCCGGCCGGGTAGTCGTACCAGACGACCAACTTGAGAACGAAGTAAATTGCGGCGACGACCAAGCTGCAGCAACCGGTGAAAAAGCCGAGCATCGTCGCCAACCGGAGCGGCACCTTGGAGTGGCTCGTCAGCCCCAACATGGCCAGATCGTACAAGGTATAAAAGTTGTTCTTGGTAATGCCGCGCCGTCGCAACGGCTGTTTGTAGGGAAGGAACACCGGCTTGTGGCCGATTTCCGCCAGCAGTCCGCGAAAGTACGGATACGAGTCGCCCGACTGCTTCAAATATTGGACGACGGATCGATCGTAAAGACCGAAGCCCGTCGCGTTTTCGTAGAGATCTAGGTCGGAAAGTTTCTTCAGCGTGCGGTAGTAATACTTCCGCAGGTTGTAAAACAACCACGATTCTTCCGCGGCGGTCTTTGCGCCGACGACGATCTTGGCGCCTTGCTCCCAATGCTCCAACAACTGCGGGATCATCTCCGGCGGATCTTGAAAATCGGCGACCATCCCGATGACCGCGTCGGCATCCGTCTGCAGGACGGCATAAAACGGCGAACGAATGTGCCCGAAATTGCGCGCGTTGAAGATCGCCCGCACGCGACGATCGCGCGCCGCAAGCTTGCGAATCACGCTGCGCGTGCCGTCGGTCGACGCGTTGTCGATGAACAATACGTCAAATCGATACTGCGGGACCCGGCCGAACGTATTCCGAATCGCGTGCCAAAGCTCTTCGACGTTCCCTTCCTCATTGAAGCAAGGAACGACGACGGTCACATAAGGCTTCGTCCTCTGCGATGTCGGCGAATCGTTCGGAGTTATCAGGGAATGGGACATAAGTTTCGTTTCACACAGTTAGGTTCCGCCGCGTCGGGCGTACGCGAGGCTTACGACCGAGGTTGGTGATGGCGAACGGCTAAAGTTTTACTGAGTCAGGTTTGCGAACGAACACGCGATATTCGCGTGGTTCAAAAGGTCGAATCATCGGGTCGATCGCAAGTTCGTCGGTCGAGGGGAGCGGCCGCTTTTCCAACCGGTACTGGCCGGTTTTCAGCAACGCGCGCAGGATCTCACAGGTCAGTGATTTTTCGACCGGCACTTCCAGCGGGTCGAGGTACACCTCGTACAAACTTTGCAGGACGATCAAGTCGGGAGGCGACGCCAAGTATTCCTCCTGAATGACCGACGCCTCTTTATAAAGAATCTCCGGGCGCGGCAGGTCGAGCTCCCACGCCGACCGCACCGGATGGGCGGGCTTCAATCGCGACGCGAACAGCAGGTACTCATGCCCCATGGGAGCAACCACCCACATCGTCTTGGCGGAGGGGTAACGTTCATCGATGACGTTCGAGATGCCTTCCAGCACTTGAACGTTGGGCACGGTAATCGCCGTACGAGTTACGACATACACGCGCGCAGCGACGGCGGGGAGAAAAAGCGCCAGGAACAACATCGCCAAACCGGCCCCGCGGGAATTTTGCCGTGAGGTCCTATCCACCGTCAGTTGAAGCGGTCCGTCGAAGCAACAGACCATGGCGAGCGCCAGGGCCGGAAACGTATTGACGATATAGTGTTGATAAGGACGGGGCGACGCGACGACGTTGAGCACCGCGGCGATCAAGGCGGACCAAATGAGCACACGATGTCGCGTGAAGGCCGCGAGAAATGCGAGACCGGTCGCAAGCGGCAGTAACTGACAGATTTCGCCGGCTTCCAGGTAATAAAGAAACGTCGCCGTCTCCGACGAGGCCGAGACATAGACGCGGGGATAAACGAACAGCACGTTCAGATAGTTCTCGGCCCGACCCGTCCAAAGGGCCACGGCGGCAACCGACGCCGCCACCGTAGTCGCCCCTCCGACAAACACGCCGATCAACGCGGAGAAGCGGGCGATCCAACCTCCCGGTATTGAGCAAAGAACGCAGAGCGGCACGAGGGCGGTCACCGCGGTGGTCGGCCGCGTGAGATAGGCCAAGCCGAGCAACACACCCAACAGAACCGACAAACGACGATCGCACCGCCCCTCCTCGGAAACGCGCCGGCAGCAGACCAACACGCTCAGGATGAACACATTCGACAGATGCTCGGTGGAGAGATAGTGCCAGTCCCAAAACGCAAAAGGAACGAACGACAGAAAGATGACGGCCGTCAGACCCGACCAAAACGACGGTCGTACGGCGCGCAGCAAAATCACACACTGCAGGGCGACGACGAGCCCAAGGTAGACGGCCATGGGCCAATATCGATTGGGTACCAGCAATTGCGGCGGCATGAAGAGCAGCGGCGCGAGGAGCGGTTTATCCGTCAGCGCGTCCACGTACAATGTCTTCCCGGCAAGGAGCTGTTTGCCGATTTGCGCATAGGTAAACGGGTCGGGATTCGTGCAATGGCGAGCGATCAGCACATGGAGGGCCAAGGCCGCGATCGTCAGCGCGAAGAACCAGTAGTACAAGCGCGTCGAGCCTGAGGTCGGTTGCACCTCGCTCGTCGGATACACTTTGGTCGCCACGATCATGGGAAGTTGGAAGTCGCAAAATGCCGTGCGATTGTTTAAGCACCGTCATTCGCGACCACGACTAGTTCGACGCCTCTGCGTCGCGAACCCAATCGCGTGTGAACCAGATCGCCGACTTCCCTGTGACGACGCCGCAAGATTGACCACGAAAGCTTAGTGATTCGAGGTTGAATCTTCGTCAGGCTTGCGCTAGCGTTGAGTTAGCCCCCGCGCCGCACGCCTGAATCTGCGGCAATTCGTCGCTTCATTTTTGAAAGATCAGGTCGGGCGTTCGACCGGAGCGACCGTTCGGCCCTCCATGCCGTCCCGACGCTTTGAAGCCTTGACGCGCCCCGAAACGGACGCGCTTGGCAACACATCGCAAATGCCGAGCCAAGCGGCGGGGCCGGTTGCTCGCGGGGTCACGCCGTTTCCCCTGGCCGTTTGCCTCACGAAGTCCGCGAATGATATACTCCCGCCCCAACCCGAATTACGTGGCGGAGTTGAGCAATTCTCAATCATCCGGACAATGCCCATGCCGGACCGAAGCGCCCGTTCGACGAACAAGAGGGACAAAGAGTGCAATCGTCCGGGCGAGGGCACGCGCGAGCCATGGTTTCTTTGGTTCTGCGGGGGACTGTTCGTTCTGACGCTCGGCTTGATTTATCTGGAGTCGACGGCTCCTTACTACTTCTGTCAGGACGATGCACTCGTAACGGAACTGCCGCATCATTTGCTGGTATGTCGTTCCGTGTGGGAGGGTCGTCTACCGGAATACAACCCTTTTAACCAACTCGGCGAACCGATGCTCTCGCAAGGGGGTGCGACATATCCGCCGCGCTACCTTGCTTACGCGATTGCACGCCATCTGCTGGGGAATGAATTTGCGCTTTGCGACGTCTTTGCGATCATGCATTTGCTGATCGGCTACGTCGCGGTTTTTGCCCTCGGTCGTCAGCTTGGGTTTCGATGCTGGTTGGCCGCGGTGGCCGGTCTCACGGTCGTGGTGGCCGGACCCAATCTGATCAACGGCCGTTGCTGGGGCGCCTTCGTCGTGCCGGTGGCCCTCCAACCCTTGCTGGCGTTGTGCGCCGATCGCCTTCGGCTCGGTTCCGTCTCCTGGCGATGGTCTCTATCGGTCGCCGTTCTGTCGGCGCTGTTGTATCACTGCGGCTTCCCCCAATTGTTCGTGTTCGTCATGGGAGGCTTCGTCGTTCATTGCTTGCTTCTGAGCGCCGTCGGGGCCGTGCCGTGGCAAAGGTTGATGTGGCCGGCATGCGCGCTGCTGCTGGGCGCGAGTTTTTGCCTGCCGGTCTTTCACGTTCAAAACCTCCTTGCCGCGAGCATGCTCCCGATGGAGCCTGCCGGCGAGGGAATGCTCAACCACGTCCTTTCGGTTTTTCTTCCCTACCCGTTGTCGCGCGATTACATGCCGAATCATTTCGGTAACAAGAACACCGAGTTCGCCGCGCACGCTTACTACTTCGGTTCGCTTTTTGCCGTGTTGTGGGGAGCCGCGCTCTTCGACTTGGTTCGCAAAATCGTCCGACGCGATTCATGGCTCACTGCGACCCAACATGTCTGGACGTTGTCGGCGATCCTATTTTTCTGGGCGTCTTTGGGGCCGGCAGCGGGGATTTGGAAGCTCGTCGCATTCTTGCCGGCCGGCTTGCGGAACAGCCCCATCCGAATTTACCCGTCCTTCGTGTTCTATTGTGTGATGAGCGGTGCGATGCTTTTGGAGAATCGACTGCGGCAATTCGAGTTTCGACTCGGACGTTGCCTCTGGCTCCCGGCCGTTGCCTGCCTCCTCCTGCTCTACCACGTGAGTCTTTCGTTCGGGGCACTCTATACTTACGGCTTCAAGCCTTATCCGAGTCTTCCTCCGGAGATCGTGAAGCTTGTCGGCGGCGATGAGGTGCGCCGTTCGCGCATCATCGGCAGTTTTAAAATGCGCAGCGACGACCCGAGCTACCCGACGGCTCTTCCGCACAGTCTTTCGGCGGTCTACGGTATCGGAGCGATGCATGGCTACGATCCGGTGACGACCGCGCGACGCCGTTATGCCGAGCTCCATCATTTGATCTCGCAAAACGTTCCCGCCGCATTGCGGGCGTACGGCGTTCGGTGGTGCCTGCTGCATCGCACCGTTACGGGCAGCTACGACAACGGCACAAATCCCTATGAGAACCAAGTTCTGTTCGACGTTCGCGCGTATCCGCGCGAAACGATTAAGACCATACATTCCGTTCCTAGTGCGGAAGAATTCGTCGCCGTCGTTGAGTTTCAGGAGACGTTGCCGCTCTGTTTTTTCAGTCATGCTCCGGACGTCGGCTATCCGCTCGACCAACACTGCGAAGGCTTCGACGTCGAACTTCCTGAAAATCATCCCGGCGGGCGACTGGTCTTCGGTTTTCTTAAGCACGACGAACACCGCGCTTATGCCGACACACGGGAAGTCGCGGTTTCCGACGACGACTGGATGCGCGTCGTCGCCGAGGTGCCGCCGGGCGCCAAGCGAGTCGAAGTGCGCTATCAACCTGATTGGAAAACCGGGTTGATTCGCGGAGCCCTAACGCTGGGAGTCGGCTGCGTCGCGCTCACGTTCTTAGTCTGGCGACAACGACGTTCTGAGAAAGTGAAACCCGGCACGGCCGATGCTAAGACTTCCCCGTCGCCGCTTTAACGCGTTCCTGAATCGCAGCGCGAATCAGGTCACGGATGGGCCCTGGGATGGCATCGAACTCGGCGCGGCTCAAGCGGCCGTTTTCGTCGGTGTCGAACACTTTGAGTTGTCCCTCGAATTGCTTGGGAATCGGGAAGCCGCGGTTAAGCAGCTCTTCCACGATCTCGTCGCGCGTGATCCCTTGCGAAACCGCGGCATCCGTGGGGTCCATCAAGTCTTTCGCCTCCACGCCGCCTGCCAACGCCCCGCCCCAACGCGCGGCCTTCATGTTGACGATCTTTACCAAGTCGGCCTTCGTATCGGTGATAAGCAATACGCTCAACAGACACATCTCGTCCGTCGTCTCTTCACCCCACGTCACGACCTTCGGCGGTGAGTTGGGATTATGCGGGTTGTCCTCGGAGTTGTCGTACTCCGCCTCTACATGAATCACCGACCCCTGCGGCAGCTTCACGGGCGCTGAGTAACCATAGCCGAGTTGCCAGTTGAAGTCCCAATCGTTGATGCGGATGAGCGGAATCACATCGCCGGCCGGCGTTTTTGCCGTGGCTTCGAACTTTCGACCGAGTAAGTGCATATGCGGCCCGAGACCGAGCAGGTAAACGTCGGCGGCCATCGGCTCACTCTTCATCGTGACCTTGTGATGCTTCTCGCCGGCCGGAATCGAAAGCCGAGTGTTCATCATCGCCAAGCCGCCGACGATCGTCGTAGCCGGCTCTTTCGTGAAATAGATGCCGACCTTTGAACGATCGCGCTCCGGCTTGCCGTCGGGATGGTAGTGAATCTGCAGGACGAGATCGCTTCCGTGCCGCAGGTACTTGCCGATACCCTTGGGTAGCTTGCGCGGAATTGAACCCGGCGCCCAGCTGCCGAGTCCGCCGGTCGGAATCACGCCCGGCCCGCCGAAACTCTTATAGCCTTGTCCCGGCTCGGCGGCATCTTTCGCGCGAGCTGCGCCGTTGGCATCAAGAAACATGATCGCGTGATGCACTACGCGGCGATTGCCCGGACGAAACTCCGCGGCGGCCACGGTCCGATGCTCGGTCGTCGGAATCGGCAGTACGAAGCATTGATAAATGTCGGACCCATCGGCAGGCACGTCGAACTCTTCGGGCATCTCCAATACGAGGTCAGGCTCGCCCAGTTGCCAACCGTCGACAAACTTCGGCGGCGGGGGCAAGTCGGCGGGGTCGCCTTGCGGTGCGCCGGCATCGGCCCAGCGTCGCAAGGTTTCGATGTCGGCGTCGCTGAGCCGACGCACATCGTGAAACGAGCCGAAGTTCGGCTCCGCTTTCCAAGGAGGCATGCGCCGCGATGTAGTAATCTCGGCAATGAACTCGGCGCGTTTCGCGGCGTCTTCATAGCTCAGCAATGAGAACGGACCGACCTCCCCCGCACGATGGCAGCCGGCACAATTCTTCAAGAGAATCGGGGCGACGTGCTTGGAATACGTCGGTGCGTCGGCGGCCGCAGTTTGTGGGGGAGCGGCGGCACAAACGGCCACCGCGACGAACAAGCCCGACAACGTCATAAACGTTTCCCGATATGCGAAAGACGGAGGTCCACGCAGATTGTACCCGCGACGATTCTAGCGGGTTTCGAAATCGCGGCCGATGCGGGTTTTTCGCAGAATTCGGAAGGCGAGCACGACCCTTCAGGCCGACGTGTCCGCGCCATTGCTCGAGCTAGCTACGAAGTCTTGCAACGGTTTCCGCGAGTTTCCTGCCGATCGCCTTTACGGCCTCTTGCTTCTTGGCGTCTTTCAACGAACCGTCTGCGGCAAACGCTTCGTGGGCTGTCGGAATCGCAATCTGATCGGGCAGCACGAGGATTTGGATATTACCCAAGATCGACCGAAGATGCACCAATCCGCGCAACCCGCCGAGTGCACCCGGCGACGCGGCGATGATTGCGGCTGTTTTTCCGGCCAGCGCCTTGAGGCCCGGCTCTCCCGGTTCCGTGGTGCGCGAGACCCAATCGATCGCGTTCTTGAGCACCGCCGTGATGGAGCTGTTGTACTCCGGCGAGGCAATCAAAAGGGCATCGTGATCGATAAACAACTGCTTAAGCTTCCGCCCGGCCTCGGGCATGCCGGACGCCGCTTCGAAATCTTGGTCGAAGAGCGGCAACGGATACTCGGCCAGATCAACAACCGTCACTTCGGCCCCGGAGGAGATCGCACCATCGGCGGCAATGCGAAGGAGTTGCTTGTTGAACGAACCTTTCCGCAAGCTTCCGGCGAATGCGAGGATTTTCACAGGGGTCGAACTGGCGGCGGCGTTCATTGTGGAAAACCTTGCTCATTGCGAATGACGAATCGATGGGGACGGCGCGCCAGTGTAGCGGGCGAGCAATCCAGGGTCGAACCCCGCAGGGCCGCAATCCCGCACGATTTTGTCAACGAATTCTCATGTCCCCCTAACATCGCTAGGGAGCGTGGTTGCTAGATTCGCAGTTGTGAAACTACGAGCCCCATCCGCCGCCACCTCGCCTCGAGCCGCCGTCACGACGCCCAAAGCAATACCTTCGGTGCGGGCGTCGGTCCGGCAGCGTCTCACGGAAACGGCCTGGGCCTGGCGTTGGGCAGTATTGATCGCGGCGGTGGCGTGGATTTACTTTCCGGCCGTCGATGGCGAACTGATCTGGGACGACAAGGGGATCTACATCACCGACAACGAGTTGATGAAGCTACCCGACGGCATCTATCGTGCGTGGTTCACGAACGATCCTCCCGATTACTTTCCGCTGACTTACACCACCTTTTGGTTGGAGTATCAAGCCGTCGGCGATCAACCGCGACTCTATCACCTCACCAATTTCCTATTGCATCTGCTCACGACGGGCATGCTCTATCTCCTGCTCCGGCGGCTCGATGCGCCATGGCCATGGCTCGTGTGCTTGCTGTTCGCGGTTCATCCGATTCAGCTCGAATCCGTCGCATGGGTCTCCCAGCGCAAGACGCTATTGGGAACCCTGTTCGGATTCGCCGCGGCCTGGGAATATCTCACGGCGCGTGAACGGGGCAGTCCAGGACGCGCGCCTTACGTGCGCACAGTCATCTGGTTCGTGCTTTCGTTGGCGGGAAAGCCGGTGCTGATCATGCTCCCCGTGCTACTGGCGGGGTACGAGCTGCTCGCGGCGAAAGCCTCTTACCGGACGATTCTAATACGCACGGCCCCATTCTTTCTCGCGTCGATGGTGTTTGGACTGATCGGCGTCGCCTATCAACAAAAGCTGATTGCCGGGCTCGACGTACGAGGCCAAGACCTCGCTTCGCGTATCGCTTCGCTCGGTTGGGCCGCGTGGTTCTACGTCCGCCAGACGTTCGCGCTGTCGGAAATGAATTTCGTGTATCCGCGTTGGAAAATCGACGGCAACACCCTCGAAGCCTGGTTACCGAACATCGCGGCGGCTGCCGTTTGGGGACTCGCGTGGCGCCTTCGCAGCCGCTGGGGAATGCTCCCCTTTGCCGCTTGGACGACGTACCTGGTGTCGCTCGCACCATCTTTGGGCATTGCCGACGTCTTCTACTGGCGCTACTCCTACGTCGGCGATCACTACGTCTATCAATCGCTGCCGGCAATTCTCGTATTGCCGGTTTGGTTGCTCTCGCGCTGCGCGTCCCATTCTGAGTTCGCACGTCGCACGGCCGTTGCGGCGGCGACCTGTTTCGCTTGCGCGGCCGGCGTCTACGCACATGAGCGAGCCTACGTCTATCAGGTCGAGGAACGCGTTTGGATCGACGCGCTGCGACAAAACCCGCGCGCCTTTCTCGCCTTAAGCAACTTGGGCGGTACGCGTCGCATGCAAGGCCGGCAACTTGAAGCCCGTCAGCTCGTTGAAGAGGCCGTCGCAATCGAGCCGACGTTTTACGAGGCTTGGACCTGCTTAGGCGACGTCGCCTTTGAAACGGAAGATTGGGAAACGGCCTTCGAAAGCTACGGAAAAGCGGCAGAACTCGCGCCAAACATTTCCGATCAACGACTCCATGCGACGATCGGCCAAGGGCAAGCGGCATACAAACTCGGCCGTTTCGATGAGGCGGAGGCGTTGCTGAAAGCCGGAGACACGCGGTTGGCCGAACTCATCGCTCGGCATGGCAGCGACATGGTTTGTGCGCTTCGTTGTCGAACGCTTGTTTATCTCGCCGCGCTGCAAGCCCGACAAGACAATGGTGCCCGGCAAGCCGCGCTGCTCGCACAAGCCGCGGAGCTCGCACGCACGTCATCCAACGCTTCCGCGGAGTCGGCGGCGGCCTACGACGAAATTGGCGACCATGCCGGCGCCGCTCGATTTTGGAACCAGGCGTTGACCGATCCGAATGTTAAGCCCGATTGGATTGCGGACGCAGGCCTTTCGGCGTTGATGGCGGGCGATCCGCAACGCGCCGTTGAACTGCTTCAGAAGGCGCTCGCTCAGAACCCGACGAACGCGACCACGCAATCCAATTGCGGCATTGCGTTGATGTCCGTCGGCGCGCACGACAAGGCAATCGGCCACTTTCGCGAAGCGGTGCGGCTCGCGCCGGGGGACGCTCGCAAGTATGCCAACTTGGCCTTGGCCTGCTCGATGCTGAAACGGCATGACGAGGCGGCCGCGGCGTATCGAGAAGTGATACGCTTGGAACCGAACGATCTTGCAGCGACGCGCGACTTGGCTTGGCTGCTCGCCACGACTACGAACTCCGGAGCGCCGTCGGCGATCGAGGCCCTAAACCTAGCCCAAGCTTGCGTTCGTATGACCAACGAAGCCGACCCGTCGGCGCTCGACGCGCTCGGTGCGGCCCTAGCGCTCAACGGTCGCTTCGCGGAAGCGGCGATCGCGGCCGATCGCGCGGACGCCCTTGCGGCTCAATCCGGCGCCGCCGCCGAGATGCGCGCGGCCATTCAGGCGCGCGCGGCCCTTTATCGGCAAGGCGCCGTATATCGTGAACGGTAGCCGACGCGATTCCGGGTTAGCCTTGCCGCGTGCACCAAGACTGATAGATCTCGCCGAAAATATCGTCGAGCGACTTGGTGAGGTCCCACTCGGGAAACTGCGAGCGCATCTTGCTGAGATCGCTGATGTAGCAGATGTGATCACCTTCCCGATTCTTGTCGACGTACTCGTAGTGCATCTTCTTGCCGCTGATCGCCGCAATGCGATCGAACGCTTCGAGAATGCTGCACGAGTTCTGACGGCCGCCGCCGATGTTGTACACTTCGCCGCATCGCGGGTTGCGATAAAACGCTTCGACGAATCGCGCCACGTCGTGCGAATGGATATTGTCGCGAACTTGCTTGCCGAGGTAGCCGAATACCTTGTAAGTCCGCTCTTCCAAATTGCAGCGCACAAGATAGCTCAGAAAGCCGTGCAGTTCGACGCCGCTATGGTTCGGCCCGGTGAGACAACCGCCGCGGAGGCAGCAGGTCTTCAGGTCGAAGTATCGGCCGTATTCTTGCACCATTACGTCGCCGGCCACCTTGCTGGCGCCAAACAGGCTGTGCTTGCTCTGATCGATGGAGAAGTCTTCCTTGATCCCGTCCGTATACGCGGGATCATCGTAGTCCCACCGGGTCGCCAATTCTTTTAGGCGGATCGTATTGGGCCGATCGCCGTAGACCTTGTTCGTGCTCATATGCACGAACACCGCGTCGCCGGCCGAGCGGCGCGTCGCTTCCAACATATTGAGCGTGCCGACCGCATTGACGTCGAAGTCGTCGAACGGCCGACTCGCCGCCAGGTCGTGGCTCGGCTGCGCAGCGGCATGCACGATGAGTTCCGGCTTAACGTCCGCCAACAGTTTCAACACCCCGTCGCGATTGCGAATGTCGAGTTCGACATGCTCGAAGTTGGGAAACTGCTCCTTCAGTCGACGCTGATTCCAGCGCGTATCTCCTTGCGGCCCGAAAAAATCGGCCCGCGTGTTATTATCGACTCCGAGCACTCTCCAACCGAGCGGAGCAAAATGCGAAACGACTTCCGAGCCGATGAGACCCGACGAACCGGTAACCAACAACGTCGCCATCTAAAGTTCCCCTTAAGTACCTAACGCTTGCCGTACGGCGGCTTCGTTTTTTGTGATCCAAGAATGAATGTCGGAAATGATCTCGCGCGGCGATCGACGGGGTCGCCACCCCACGGCTTCGGTAACGCGACGATTGTCGGTCACATACACGCGCACATCTCCCTCGCGCGTCGTTTCATCCGCGCCAATTTCTAAATCGTTGCCGACGAGTTCCCGACAAAGGCTCGTCGTTTCCTGAAGCGACAAACTCGTTTCCAAACCGCCGCCGACGTTGAACACCCGACCGTCAAGCTCGGCCATCCGGGCGAGTTGCAGCTCCAGCAAATCGATCAAGTCGGCCACGTGCAACAAATCGCGAACTTGCTTTCCCGTGCCGCCGAAGCCGATGTATTTCAAAGCGCGGCGAAAGTGGTGGGCCAAGACCCAAAGCGTAAACACCCCTTGGTCGACCTTCCCCATTTGCCACGGCCCGGCCACGACTCCGCAACGATTGACGACGGCGCGAAGCCCGAACATATGTCGGTATTCGGCGATCACCAGTTCCGAGGCGAGCTTCGTGGCGCCGTACAGTGTGCGATATCCGTCGAGCGGAAACTCTTCCGCGACCCCCGCCGCGCTCGCTCCAGGTACGCCGGAGCCGTCGACCAGTGCGAAGCGGGTCGGCTGCTCGACGGTCGGCAGTTCATTCAGCCGAGCCACCGGATAGACCCGGCTCGTCGAAAGAAACAGCAGGTCGGCCTTACACTGGCGCGCCAGTTCCAAGCAGTTGATCGTGCCGGCCAAGTTCGTGTTGACGACGAATCGCACGTCGCCGTCGTAGCCTGCCAGAGCGCTCGGTTCGGCTGAACATTCGACGACGAGATCATACGGCTCCCGCGGCGGCGCGAGATCTTCCGGATTGCGAATGTCCCCGTGCTGAAAAATTACGCCGGCCTCACGCAGCCGGGGCAGGTTCAACTCCGACCCGCGCCGGCGAAGGCTATCGAGAACGGTAACGCGTCCGTCCGGTCGACGCGACTTGAGCGCGATGGCGACATTCGAACCAATGAACCCGGCACCGCCGGTTACGAGGATGTTTTGATACGGCATCTAAAACAGTGTACTTGAACGTTTTCCGCCGGGGAGTCCTCGTACGGCTTCGGCCCGAAAACATGAACTAAAGCTACGAATTTGCGACTAATTCACGTCGCGCCGGTTTGCAAAATTTCGGCAGGATTCGCTTACTCTCGTCCCGATTAGCGCACTTTCCGATTGCCCCCGGCCTCTTAGCGCGTTTTGAATTCTTAAGCCGTCGAAGTTGTTAGGTTTTCATTGATCCATCATTCGCATTCGACTTAATCATTTTGCTTCGACGCTTGGACAGGTAAGCAACTATCGAGAGAATCGTCCGTCGGCCCGGTGTCGGCGTGAACTCACGGGGTGTTTACCGTTTCCGCGAAACACTTGCGACATTTCGATTTCCTTGGATCCCGACGGATACGACATGCGCCATCTCTCCGCTGCTGCCGGATACGCCCAAGGACTGATTCCTTGGCGCGCCGTCATCATCTGGATCGCGATGTCGACCGGAGCGATTGCTTCGCTCGAGACCCTTCTCTTTCGCGAAGTCGTCTACGAGACGCAAGACGCCGCCGCCAACAGTTTGCAGATTCGCCGCGCCAAGCGGTTCGAGGAGTTTGAAGGAAACTACTCGCGCTGGGGGTTTCATCATCCCGGCCCGGCGTTTTTTTACCTCTATGCACTTGGCGAAGCGACCTTCTACGACGCAACCGAAATAGTTGCGAGCCCTCACGCGGCGCACATCCTGACGAACATCCTTTTTCAATGCGCTTGCTACGCCTACGGAATTGATAAACTCGCGCGGCGCAGCCGCCGGCGATGGTTCCTTTCCGCCGCGCTCCTGATCTGGATTTTACATTTCTCGACCATTCGATTCGCCAACCTGGGTACGGTCGCTCACGTTTGGCCGCCGCATATTCTCGGCGGCCCGCTGTTTCTATTCGTCGTGTCTCTCGCCGATTTTGCCGCGGGCTCAAGCAAGGTCGTTCCGCTCGTGATTTTCCTCGGCGGAATGCTCGTGCATTCCCACGTAGGACAAACGCTCCTCGTGGTGCCGTTGTTTCTCGTCGCCGCGGGCAGCTATTGGAGCGCGCGTCACAAATTCAACGACGTCAAACCGGTAGGGCCGGCGAGATCAACGGAGCTGCGGCATTTTTCATGGGCCGGAGCCGTGTTGGCTTTGTTCCTTGCACCGATGGCCGTCGAGTTTCTGAGTCGGCCCGACAACAATTTCGTTCGTTATCTGAATACGCGGCCGACCTCCTCCACGCCGCGCAGCTGGCAAACGGCGACCGCGTACCTCGGAACTTTTTTTCTTTACGACCAGCGCGTCGGCGATAACGAATATCTCGACGCCGAACGCGCCGAACTGCTGTGGCATCGCACTCGGGTCGGATTCGCATTGCTCGGCGCCGCCCTACTCGGCGTTGTTTATCGCCTTCGCAAAGAATCGGCCGCGGTGGTCAGCGCCGACCTAGCTCCCGATCAACGCCAAGTCCAATGCTTCTGGCGGCGGCTGTTGCTACTCGTACTCTCGGCTTCAGTTCTGACGCTCTGCTGGGCTCGATTTCAGCCGGGGCGTCTGTACTACTTCAATACGTACTATGCCGGTTCTCTGGCACTGGTCGTCTTGTACTTGGCGCTCTATGGATGCCTGCCTAGGGTCGGCGACTCTTCGCGGCAAAGTCCTTGGGAGACGTTTCTCACCGCCGGCGCCATCGTGCTCTGCGGCAGCTTGTGGCTCGCGCCCGAAGCTTGGCGACGCGACTACCCTTGGCCTCCGGTCGGGATCGACCAGCACTTCGAGCTTCGCGTCGGGCCGGAAGTATCGGCTATCTTGTCCCGACATCCGCCGGAAGGCCGTCCCGTCGTCGTTCGTTTCCCGATCTGGAAATGGGACGAAGCACCAGCCCTGGTCTTGGAACTCGATCGCCGCGGAATCGTGGCGCTCGTCGATCCGAGTTGGGAAAGCACCTACGGTCGCACGCGCGTTTGGCGAGCGGAGGAATTTCCCACGCCGGACTTCTGGATCATTTCCGGAGAGACGGACCAACTTGAGGCGCCCGACGCCTTGCACTTCCTGCAATCGGCGGTCATCGTGCAGAAGAACGACACGGACGATCCGCGGTGGAAGCAACCGATTCGCGATTGATTCGACTCGTCGGTCCGCGAGTTCCGTGAATACCAGGACGATGCAAGCTGGGGTTTTGAGAGATGACGACGGACGGCTCGAATCGCTGGGATGCCCGGCTTTATGACGATCGCCACGCGTTTGTTTGGCGGAGCGCGGCGTCGCTCGTCGAACTGCTGGCACCGCAGCGCGGCGAGCGAATCCTCGATGTCGGCTGCGGCACCGGCCATCTGACGGCCCAACTCGCCGCGGCCGGCGCCGAAGCGGTCGGCATCGATGCTTCGGCGACGATGATCGAGGAAGCCCGCCGCAATCATCCCGGCGCGCAGTTTTTCGTGGCCGACGCGCGCGATTATCGCGCGGACGAACCGTTCGACGCCGTGTTCTCCAACGCCGCTCTTCATTGGGTTCGGCCACCCGAAGCGGCTGTGCGTACCATTCACAGCGCCCTCCGACCCGGCGGCCGTTTCGTCGCCGAATTTGGCGGGTGCGGCAACGTCGCGCGCGTCGTCGCGGCCCTCCGTCGGTTGCAAGGCGAGTTCTTTCCCACGGCCGCAATTCCCGATTGGTACTTTCCGAGCGTGGCGGAGTACGCAAGCCTGCTCGAAGCGGCAGGCCTGGAAACGCGCGAGGCGTGGCTTTTCGATCGGCCCACGCCGCTGGAAGGCAACGACGGCCTGCGCTCTTGGGCACGTATGTTCGCGACGGACGCCGTCGCGGCAGTCGACACGAATCGCGCGGAAGAATTCTTCTCGCGCCTCGAAGCGGAACTGCGTTCCGAACTATTTCGCGACGGCGGCTGGTTCGCCGATTATCGCCGCCTGCGGATCACTGCCGTTCGCATCAAGTAGCAAGCAGGAGAACGGCTCACAGGCGATAGAGAAAAAAACGGGGCCTCCGACGGCCCTTTTCCGCAGTGGCAGATCAAACCGCTAGGGGCAAGTTAGCGGCTCAACCATAAATTCGTCGGAGGCCCCACGGGCCAGTCATGGTTTGTGAGAACGATTATCTCGCGGCACCATGCCCCCCTATAAAGCAGACGCCGTACCGTGAGTGCCGAGCGGCGCAAAGTCGCGCCACAAGCCGCGCGTAGCTCATTGGTTACGTCGCCAGTCTCATATTGGACGAACCGCGCCGGAGAGGCTGCCGATCGGCGTAATTGATCGATTTTGCCCGAGAGAGGGACCGAGATCGTACATACCTCTCGTTTTGAGACCACTCGCCTGTTGCCGGCACAGCGCTACGTCTCGATATGGGAACGATCAAGAAGAAACGAAACTCATCGATGCCGGCAACGACTCGCGATGCGTTGCGAAGTTTTCGACTTCGAGGTCCGTGATGTTAGGTCTCCATGAGCGGCGGTTATCAAGCGGCGACCATCTCGGTATATTCGCCTTGCAGTCGCGCTGCCGCCGTCCGACGCGCTCGCACCCCTTTCCCTTGTAGGTTGCAAACTTGCCGAATCTTCCCGCACAAGTTGGTCCTTATGAGGTCGGCCCCGGTCGCCCGCTGCTGCTCGTGGCAGGCCCGTGCGTGTTGGAAACGGAAGAGCTGGCGCTACAAATCGCGCGGCATTTGGCCGCTGTCGCTGCGCGGCAAGGCGTGTCGTTGGTCTTCAAGGCATCGTTCGATAAAGCCAACCGGACGAGCGGCGACTCCTTTCGCGGCCTTGGCTTAGACGCCGGCCTGGCAATGCTGGATAAGATTCGCCGCGCCACCGGCCTTCCGGTGACGACCGACATCCACGAATCGCATCAAGCCGCGCCTGCCGCCGAAGTGTGCGAAGTACTCCAGATCCCGGCGTTTCTCGCCCGCCAAACCGACCTGCTGGTCGCGGCCGCTGCAACCGGGAAGGCCGTGCATGTGAAAAAAGGGCAATTCATGGCGCCCGGCGACATGCGGCACGTGGTCGCCAAACTCGAATCTTCCGGCTGCCGTAATATTCTGTTGTGCGAACGGGGCACGTTCTTCGGCTATGGCCGGCTGGTCAACGACATGCAATCGCTGCCACTCATGCGGGCGCTCGGCGTACCGGTGGTGTTTGACGCCACGCATAGCGTGCAACAGCCCGGCGGTTTGGGCAGTACGACGGGCGGCAATCGGGCGATGGTCGAACCGCTCGCCAGGGCCGCGGTAGCGATCGGATGCGACGGCTTGTTCTTCGAAACGCATCCGGAGCCGGATCGCTCGCCGAGCGACGGCCCGAATATGATTCCTTTGGCCGACTTCGAAGCAATGCTCGTTCGGCTATTATCCTTGCGACGCTGCGTGGAGCAATTCGGTGTCTGAACAACGACGTCACAACCACACACGACCTTTCCTCCCCTCGCCCCTTGCGGGAGAGGGTTCGGGGGTGAGGGGTCGAATCGGATTGCAGCTTGCCGTTGCCTTGGTGGGTGCCGCAATTTCTCTGCTCCCCACGGGCTGCAACGACCGCGGCGGCGCTACATCGATCGACGCTCCCAATGAAGTCGCGCAAAAGAATCAGCGCGAGGAGCTCGGTAAGCAGTTGCTGGCGAGCGGTTCCGATATGCTCAACAACCTCGACCATTTCGTCGAGGGGGGGAGTGATTTCCGCGAAGCGTCGACGGAAGATGCCGTGCGACAAACCGTGCGCCGCCTCAATGAAGGGCTGGCGTTCACCTCCGGCGATGAAACGCAGAAGCCGTTGCTCACGGAAGACGACGGCAAGGTTCTGCGTGAAATCGTCTGGCTACGCGATGCCGCACGGTTCGCAGTCGGCGACGCCACCGACCCGCTCCAGCGGGCCGAGCGACTTTTCGACTGGACGATTCGCAACATCCAGCTAATCCCCGACGACGCTCCGGCCGAACAACGGTTGCCCCTGCTCCCGTGGCACGTGCTCGTCTTCGGACGCGGCACCGCCCTCGACCGGGCCTGGCTGTTTCAACTCCTCGCGCGACAACAGGGACTCGACGTCGTACTGCTCGCTTACCCCGACGTGAGCGATAAGGACTTGGCGGCGACCGACGGGAAACGTTGGTGGTGTGCGGCGTTGGCGCTCGAAGGAGCGGCGACCGGCGGCAAGCCGGCCGGGCTCTATCTCTTCGACACCCGTTGGGGGACGCCGATCCCGGGCCCCGACGGTCAGGGAGTCGCCACGCTCGCGCAGGCCGCGGCCGACGACAAGCTGCTGCGGGCCCTCGACATCGACGCTAAGCATCCGTATCCGGTGAAGTCCGCCGATATTCAGAAGGTGGTTGCGCTCGTCGAAACGTCGTCGCCGTATGTGGCCGAGAGATTTGCCAAGCTGGAAGCGGCGCTCGCGGGTGAAGACAAGCTGGCGCTCTCCGTGAACCGGAAGGCCGTCGCCGCGAAGGTGGAAAAACTGCCGCACGTGGCCCGCGTGCAAGATTGGCCGCTGCGCGACGCGCGATTTACGGCCAGCCGCGAAAAAGCGAACTACGAAGCGTTGAGCAAGCAACTGCTCGCCTTTAGCCGCCGACCGCGCGATCTCGCGACGGGGCGCGTCGGCACGCCGCCGCTGTGGCGCGCACGCGTGCGACATGTTTCCGGTAAGTACTACGAGAACATGGATGAGACCGACCCCGCCTTGCGACGGCCGATGATCGTGCGCTGGTACCAAATGGCGCGACCGGCGGAAAGCGATCTCGGCAGCTTGCAACTCGATACGCTCAATTGGGAACAACTGCATCGCATGAAACAACACGCGACGTATTGGCTCGGCTTAGCGTCGTATGATCTCGGCAACTATGACACGGCGGCGACGTTTTTCGGGCTCGTATTTAAGGACGACGCCAACGGCGGCTGGACGGCGGGCGCCCGCTACAACCTGGGCCGCACGTACGAAGCCGAGGCGGCTGCCGCTAAGGACCCCGCCCAAAAGAAGGCAATGCTCGCGAAGGCGGTGGAAACTTATCGAGCCACGTTCCTGGGATTGCCGCCCGACGCAGAGTGTCTGTACCGCGCGCTGAGCGTCGAAGCGCGCCGCGAAACGACCAAGTAGGTCGACCCGACATCGCGTCGTTGCGGCGTTTTTTGATTCAACTCTCGCTCGTGCTCGGAGTTCCGCCGAATCTGCATCGGTTGCCGCCCGTCGGTGAAATATCGCCCGTGCATGGCGCGGAGTTTGCAACGTTTTGAGCAGCCGCCGAATTCCGCGGCTCTTCGGCACTGCCGGAATTTTCCGCAGCCGGTTGCTCTTTCGATCGAGGTTGCCATGCAAAGTGCACAACGAGAAGCGTACGGCACACGTCTACAGGCCCTCGCAGAGCGGATGCGACTGGAAGTCTCCTCGATTACCGACGAAGCACAAGCTCCCAGCGGCGGTCAATCCCTGGGGGGACTCACGAACGCCCCGATGCATTTGGCCGACATGGGGACGGAAGAGTACCTGCACGGCATCAACGCCGTGTTGTTGGAAAACGGCGAGCACCTGATCAACGAAGTCCGCGCGGCGCTGGAACGAATCGACGCCGATCTCTTTGGCGCGTGCGAGTATTGCGGTGAGACCATTCCGGAAGAGCGGTTAGACGCTATGCCGTATGCTCGCTACTGCGTGCGATGTGCCGAGGCCCAGGCTTTCGGCGCCGCAGCGAATCTGAACGAAGGCCGCCCGCACTCGCCTGCCGACACGCTCGCGCCGGAAGGGGAAATGAACGAAGATCGGCGAACGCAACGCCGGACCGATTGGGAGCCGCAGCGCTTCGACGACGCCGGACGGAACGATTCGCACGCCGCGGGAACGGCCGGCGGGGGAACGGCGCTCGGCGGCCTCGCCGGCGGCACTTCCGGCCGCGGCGACCCGGATGTCGCCGAACTCGACGACGCGATGGGAAGCAGCGAGTTCGATGCCCGCGAAGCCCGAGACCCGGCCGCCGAAAACGAACCGCATTCGGGCCGCTCCGGGGGCGCCGTCGGCGGCACGCCCGCCGGCAAACGTACGAAGCCGCGCTAATGCTCCTGAGCGATGCCCCAAAAAACAAACGATCCCGACGGCGTCACCCTTGCCGTCGGGATCGTGTTGTAGAAGCTTCCGGCGAACTGCGACCGCCGGTTAGTTCTTGTTCGTGGCCCAGTATTCCGAGAGATGGTCGTTCAGGCTCACCAAGCCGTCGCCGTGGAAGGCGCAGATGCCGACCATCCGGGCCTTCTCCAGCGGATCGGCCGTAGCGTCGGTAAGTTGGAAGACTACGCCGTAGCGCGAGTAGGCCAGGTGAGGCGCCTCGCTCGACACGTCGGCGAAATGCACGGGGGCTTCCTGCATCGACTTGCCTTGCATCGAGGTGCGACTACCTACCCCGAACACCGCATAGGTCGCACCGATGGGGGTGCCGAACATACGATTGGCGCACGCTCCGGTGACGGCCGCGACGGAAGCGCCGGTGGCGAGCGTCGTGCTTACGGGAATCACCGTCTTGTCGGTGCCGTAGGGGAAAAACGTCGGATTGAAGTCGCCGACCGGCGCGGCGGGAGTCGCAATCATCTGCGCGGTGGTCGTTATGCCCGCTCCGACCAGCGCTTCCAGCGTTTCGTCGGTGAGCGTCGCCGTCGTAAGGTCGCTCGAGGCGGAGCCCGGCAAGTAGGTGACAAGCGCACCGGCCGCAGTCACAAGCGAATCGAGGTTATTCGGATACGCAAGATAGACCGCCTGATGCGTTTGAATGGCCTTGGCGACTTCCCCGACGTTGGTGGCCGAGGTCGAGGAATGCGCCCGAGTGACCATGCCGGGCAACATCGGCAAGAGGATGCCTGCCAAGGCGGCGAGGATCACCATCACCACCACGAGTTCCATGAGCGTGAGACCGCGACGCGCGGATGCGGGACGGCGAAAATAAGACCAGTTCGACATGGCAAAGCTCCTCACAACTTGAAGTTAATTGCAACCATGTTGCATGTGCGTGATTATTCAAGATGCAACAGTGTTGTCAATACAAACCAGATGAGGATTGCGCACAGGTTTCATGCCGGCGCCGTGAGTGCGGCAAACCCTTGTCGAGACGAGGCTTACGTAAAGTCCGAGGACCGCGACGGCCCGCGGAAACTCGGCGACGAGGGGTCACGGGCAAGAAAAACGGCCATGCGTTCGCATGGCCGCGAGGGTAGCTTCGCGAGAGTTGCGAAAGAACCGCTATTTGGCGGCGACGGTCAAACCGGGCGCCGCGCGGAAGCTCAAAATCGGCTTATTGGTCGCCGTATCCCAAATCTTCACCTCGCCGTCGAAGCCCCCCGTGGCGAGTCGCTTCGTGCCCGGATGTACGGACAAGCTGAAGACGTAGTCCGTATGTCCGGCCAAGCTTTGCACCAGCGCGCGATCGGCGAGTTTGTGACGCTTCGCCGTCTTGTCGGCCGAGCAACTCCAGATTTCGCCGTCGACGATGGCGATGCGATACACTTCGCCGCCGAAGCCGGTGATTGTGGCGATTTGTTTTCCGTCGGCCGGATTCCACACGTGGATCTTCTTGTCGGCCCCGCCGGTCAAGATGCTCTTACCGTCGGGTGCAAACGCCGCGGCGAGCACCGTTTCGCTATGGCCGGGGTACGTCGTGAGCGAGTCGCCGGTCTTGGCGTCGAACAGCTTTGACGTCTTATCGCGCGAGCCGCTCACAAGCCGCGTGCCGTCGGCGTTCCAGGCGATCGTCATGACCCAATCGGCGTGGTCTTCGATGAGGAGCGATTCCTTACCGGTCGCCACGTCGTACAAACGAATCGAACGGTCGGCCCCGCACACGGCAAGCTGCTTACCGTCGGGAGAGAAGGCACAACCGAGCGCCACGTCCGACATCGTGCCGAGCCGACGGACGACCGTTCCCTTCGCGGGATCGTAGAGCGCCGCTTCGCCGGAAACGCCCGGCGTGCCGGCCGCCACGGCCAAAAGTTTGCCGTCGGCGCTGTAAGCCAAGCCGAAGACGCGCTGCTCGACGTCTTTAATCCGTCGCGCCAGTTTCCCGTCGGCGGAATTCCAAATCGTCACTTCATAGTAGCCGCCGACCGCGAGTTCTTTGCCGTCGGGGGCGTACGCCAGCGCCGTCACCGGCACCGACGTGCGGTACGCTTCCGGCGGATTCGGGTGCGGCTTGCGCGGGATGATGGCGATCAGGTCCGCCTTGGCGTCCGCGGCGTCGTACTTGGCTCCTTCCGCGATCCAACGCTTCACGAGTGCGATCTGTTCCTTCGCCAGCGGGTCACCGTCTTTCGGCATCCGCTCTTCCGGTTCTTCCGAAGTGAGCAGTCGGAGCAATTCGCTATCGTCCGGCTTGCCCGCCGTAACAGGTGCGCTACCGCTGGAGCCGGCCTTCGTGAGGGCCGTAAATGTATGCAGTTGATAGTCTCCTTTGGCGTCCGAAGCGCCGTGGCACGCCAAGCAGTTCTTCACTAACAGAGGCGCGATGTCCGCCTTAAAGCTGACGGGCTTCAACGCCGCCGGCTTCGTCGCGGCGGCGACCGGTTTGGCGGGTGCAGGAGCGGGCGCAGGCTTCGCCTCCGCCTTCGCAGCCCCCGACGCTTGCGTTTTCGCGGCCGCTTCCACCTTAGGAGCCGTGCCCGATTTCGGCTCGGCCGCCAAGCAGGCGCCGGCGAAACTCAAACAGATTGCGAACGCAACGGAGTAACGAAGGAATGACTGCATCTTGATTCTCGTCGTCGTGCGAATAGCGTCGTGAGGCGCTTGGTTAGTGCTGAAACAAAAACTCATTCGTGTTCAAAATCGCCCAGCAAACATCTTCCAAGCCTCGCTGGGCATCGCTGCTCTTGGCAATATGATCCAAGGCGGCCTTCAATTCCGGCGGGCTCGGCTTCCGGCAAAAAGCCGCAAGGTACAAATCCTGAATCACATCCGCTTGCGGCTTGCCGGCGACCGTGAGCAGGCGAGCACGATTGTTCGCGTCCTTAATCTTGCCGTGCACCAACGGGCCGTTGATCATCTGCAGCGCTTGCGACAGATTCGATTCGCCGGCGCGTTCGCAGGCGCAGGCCGTTTCGCGGGCCGGCTGGCCGAACACCTTGAGGAAATAGTTGTCGACGTCCGGGCTCGGTAACTCCACGGCGCGAGTTCCGGCCGGCAAGCCGGCGTACTTCTCCGGCACGCCGGTCACCTGGCAAATAGCGTCGAGCAATTGCTCGGCCGACAGCATCCGCGTGCGGCTGTGCGAGAAGTACTTTACGTCGTCCTTATTGAAGTCGTTACGTCGCGAACTTAGCTGATAGACCCGACTGTTCAGAATCGTGCGCATCACGTGCTTGCGGTCGTAGCCGTGGGCGACGAAGTCTTTGGCCAGTGCTTCGAGCAAGGCCGGATGTGCCGCGGGGTTCGATTCGCGAAAGTCGTCCACCGGTTCGATGATGCCGCGCCCGGTGAGGTGTCCCCAAATGCGGTTCACCTCCACCTTGGCGAAGAACGGGTTATCGGGATTGGTCAACCAATCGGCGAACGCGAGGCGTCGATCCTCCTCACCCGGCAGATCGAGCTCACCTTTGAGCGGCGCCCAGGGCTTCATCGTCTTGCCGGTGCGCGGTTGCGTCGTTTCGCCCGTGCGAGCCGTCCAGACGACGAGATCGTCCGCATCGCCGGTCTTCTTCCGTTGAACGCGTTGGAAAAACGCGGCAATGCCGTAGTAGTTATCTTGCGTCCAACGTTCAAACGGATGGTTATGGCACTTCGCGCATTGAATCCGCACGCCCAGAAAGAGCTGCGAGGCCGTCTCGGTGCAATCGTTCACATCGGCCGAAGTGCGATAGAAGTTCGCAGCCGGGTTGGCCAGCGTGCTGCCGGAAGCGGTCACCAGTCGACGAGCAAACTCGTCGTACGGCATGTTGTCGCGCACGGCCTGCTCGATCCAATGGTGGAACTTGTGCACGCCCGGTTCGGAGACCTTGGTCTTGCGCACGCGCAACAGGTCGGCCCACTTCATGGCCCAGAACGAGGGAAATTCGTCGCTCGCCATCAACCGATCGATGAGCAAGGTCCTCTTTTCGGAAGCCTTGTCGGCGAGAAACGCTTCGGTTTCCGCAACGGTCGGCAGCCGACCGATCACGTCGAGGTGTACACGGCGCACGAACTCTTCATCGCCGCAAATATCCGACGGTGTGATCTGCAACCGATGCAACTTTTCGAAGACGATCTTATCGACGTAGTTACTCTCCTTCGGCGTGGGCCACTGGAAGCCCGGCACGTCGGCGAGGAACGTGAGCGCCGTGGTTTCCATCTTGTCGAGATAGCGGACCAGTACCGTGGTCTCGCCCCGTTCACGGCTGACGACAAACCCGTCGGAGTCGACCGTGGCGATCGCTTCGTCGCTGCTGAGGTAATCGGCGAGCTTCGTGATGTCGCGAAGCGAGCCGTCGCTGTAGTGCCCGAGCACGAGCAATTGCTGCACGTGCGCCGGCCGCAGGTACTCGCGATTCTTCGGATAGACTTCGATCTTCACGCACTTGGCGGCGTCTTCCTTGTCGACTTGGGCTCCCTGGGCGATCCAGTCGCGGAGCATGCCGAAGCTGTAGTCGTCTTTCTTGATCCGGCGACCGCCGCCGTGCGCCACTTCCATGAGCGGCTTACGGAGTAACAAACTGCCGGCCGGATCGATCGGGTCGATGCGGCGCGAGTACGATTCGCGGACGAGCGTCTCGATATCGAGCACCGGATCATAGGCGCGGAGCGAAAGGCGGAAGCCTCCCTTGCCGCTCGGCGAGCCGTGGCAGGCACCTTGGTTGCAACCTTGCTTCGTGAGTGCGGCTTGAACGGAGTTCATGAACGAGACTTGTTCCGGCTTCGTTTGATCGACACACTCGACCGGCACCGCGGCCGTGAAGCCGCCGACCGTTACGGTGAGCTGCGTCTTACCGTCGGCGACCGGCAGTACGATCCCTTCCTGTACCCGAGCTACGCGGGCGTCGCCGGTCGTGAGCTGTGCGACGCGCGTCAGGTCTTGCACTTTGCCGTCGGCATAGAAGCCGCTCACGACGACGTTCATGTATTGCATCGGCGTGGCAAAGCGAATGGTTTCCGGTCGGACTTCAATCCGCACCGGTTTGCCGACGACGATCGGCGCGATCGCCGTAGTTTCCGTCGCACGCATCGAAACGGAATCCATTCCCATGCCGGCCATGTCGGCGCCGGCGGGTTTCATGCCCATGGCCTTCGTCGCAGCGGCGCTTTCCGCTTGTGCCACAGTCACAACGCCGCTCCAGAGCGCAAGGGCGGCGGCGATTGTTCCGACGGCTTTGATGATTCCGTGCATCGTGCAACTCTCCTCGAACCAAGTGTTGTAGGCGACGTCGTCGCGAGTCGACTGCGTGGCTACTTTCCGGCCGTTTGCTTGTCTGCTTCTTTTTTGTCTGCGGTCTGCTTCGGTGCGGCCTCTTTTGCCGCAGGCTTCTTATCGGCCGGCTTCGCGGCGGTCGGTGCGGTTTGCGGCGCGACTACCAACTCCACCATGCCGAGATCGATCGACGCCTTACGTCCTTCGACGTCCGTGGTCGCAGTCAATCGCCCGACCCCCGGACCAAGCGGCGCCTTCGCATCGACGGTGAGTTCCGCGGTGCCCGACTTCTGATCGGCGGCGATCGTCCAATCTTTTCCGCCCGCGACTCCCTTCGGGAGCGACGTCCAGCTCAGCGTGATCGGCGCGGCCTTGGCATGGCGCGTGATTTCAATTTTCACGGTCTGCTTCGTGCCGGGCACCAGCGCGGCCGGGGCCGTGACTTGCGCTTCGACCGCCGGCGCGATTCGCAACGTCAGGTCTTCCACCACGTACGACTTCGGCTGGTCGACGAGCACGGCCGACGCCGTTAGCCGGAATGTTTGATCGAGGGCCGCCGCCGTGCGCGAGGCGGAAAACTCAATGGTCGTTTCGTTCTTTCCTTTTTCGATCTCGCCGACCTTTGCCGAAACTCCGTTCGGCAGACCCTCCACGGCCAGCTTCACCGGCGCGTCGAACTTATTGAGCTTCTCAACCTTGACCGCCAACGTCGCCTTGCCGACAAGTTGCGGCAGGACGACCGTCTTCGTCGAGGTGGTTAACTTCAAGAAATCGGCGACCGGCGGCGCGACGGAGATCGGCAAACGTTCGACCAAATCGAGCGGCGGATTTGCCAAGCCGCCGAGCAAGGTTCTAAGCGGTACGGTTGCCGCGGCGACGGCCGTGAGCTTTTGCTTTCCTTCTTTGTCGACCGAACCTTCGCCGACGATGCGCACGTCGACGACCGCGCCTTGCGGCACGCTCTTCGGCACGGTGATCGTCAGCACGCCGTCGTTCTTCCCTTCAGGAATGGTTCCCGTAGCGGTAATTCCTTGGGCCTCGCTGAGAAAGTCGGCTCGCAGCGTGATCGGCCCGGTAAAGCCGACGCGCGTCGCGGTGACCTTTCCCTTCGCCACGCCGCCGTGCGGGACGTCGAACTTCGCGACGTCGATCGCCAAGGCGAAGCTCGGCTGATACGGTTCGATTTCAATGCGGTAGGTGAACTGCGGGCCGCCCCGGCCGAGCAAGTCTTCCACGGCCAAGTAGTAGGCGCTGTCGGCGGCAAACGCGTAATCAAGCACCCCTTCTTCCAAGCCGGCGTCCTCTGCTTCCGCGACGGTCTTGCCGTCTTTGTCGTACATCCGCAAAAAGAGATCGGTCGGCGAGCCGAAACCGCGAGTGCGGCCGACAAAGCGGAATCGAGTTCCCTTCTTCCCTTCCAATTGGAAGCAGTCGCGATCTTTCGGTTTCTCGAAGCGACCGTTGATCGCTCCGCTCAGCGTCAGCGGAGAAGCATTTTCCCTCGCGCCGTTCGGTTCGCTTTCCGTTTGTTCGGCCGACGGAGCGACGGCTAGTAGCGTGAAGCCGGAACCGTGACCGCGGTCGTATCGCGCGGCGAGCGGCAGTTGCTTTCCGGAGAAATCAGCAGGCACGGCCGTTCGCAACGGCGCGAGCGCGCCGACATCGTAGCCTACGGCCTCGACGAGCGAGGTCGTACCGGTCTGTACGCCGATGGGGTACGGCGTGGCGAGCAGCGGGAAATCGCCGATGCGCAAGTGGTAGCGATACGAGGAGCCGCCGGCATAGCGGATGTCGCGCAGTTCGATGAAATACTCGCCGGACTTCTGAATGCGATAGCTCAAGCGGCCGTCGGGACCCGTCGATTCGTCGTCGTCGGCATAGGCCAATTCGTGGCCGGCGGCATCGAGCAGGCGCACAACCGGGTCGAGCGTCGAACCCATGCGGCGGGCAACGACTTCGATCGAAACGCGTTGCCCCGCCTCGGCGCCAAACTTGAAGAAGTCGTACGTCTCCGGTTCGGCAACGCCGTCGACGGCAATCGGCAGCTTCAACGACTGGGCTTGAGCGACCGTCTTGTTCGTCGTCTCTTCGCCGATCGTCGGCAGGTCGTCGACGGTGATCAACCGCAGGTTGGTCGCCCCGGCCTTGGTCGTGACGCGGACGCCATAAATACCCGGCACTGCGGTCGCGGGAACGGTGACGTTGAACTTCGCCTTCTTCGGGTTCGGAGCGGAGTCTCCCTTCCCGGCAGGCTGCGGCACGAGCCGCGCTTCGGCGCCGGGGATGTTTGTCCACATAGAGAGGGCGTCGAGCATACCGTCGCCGTTAAACGTTACGTCCGTCGTCTTGCCCGGAACCACGGCGTATGGCGAGGTGTGCGTGAGCGTTGGAACTTGCGCGACGGCGACGCCATTGCCGGCGAGGACAGTGGTCGCGAGCACGAATAGCGCGATAGCGAGACGCATCATGGCGCTCGGATCCTTAGCGAGAGGCAGGACTGGCGAGAGGCTGTGCAGGCTGGAGGCAGGCGGGATGCCGAGGACGGATACCGGCTCAGCGGCACGATCCGACGGCGAGCGTTATCAGGCAGGTGCAAACTTCGGAGGCGGGCGGACGACAACAGTCTAACCGGTCGAGAGACCAAGTGCATTCAAATAAGTTCGTCCTTATTGAATGACCATACCCATGCACGGGAAGCGGGTCAATTTCTTTCTCCGTCGCGCGACAGTCGGCCGGGAGGCTCTCCGTGGAAAACAACCCGAAGGTTAGGAACCGAACGGGTTTGCCGACGGTGGTGCCGCCGCAGGGGGCGCGGCAGGAGGAGCCGCCGCCGGCGGAGTAGAAGTGCCAAACGGGTTGCTGGGGTCGGCCGGAGGAGTCGCAGGCGTGGCGGGCATGGCGGGCGCGGCGGGCTGCGTGCCGAATGGGTTCGAGGCATCATTGGCGGCCGGAGCCGCGGCAGGTACTTCCGCAGCCGGAGGATTCGCCGCAGGCGCGGCTACCGCCGTCGGATCAAAACGCTGGAACTGTTCGAGCCGAATCTTTTCGACCGCAGCCAACGCGTTCTTACGTCCGGCCGTGCGATAGGTTTCCAGGGAGCGCCGTTCAGGACCTTGAATACGCTCCAACGCTTGGCTCACGTTGTAGAACACATCGAAGTCTTGTGCTTCGAGTTCGGCTCCCTTCGTGAAATCCTGCTGAGCCTCGGGCATGCGACCCAGCCGCGCATTGGCAAACCCGCGAATGTAATAGCAGCGAGGGTCCTTGCTGCCGGCGTCAATCGCTTGCGAAAGCGTTTCATGCGCCGAACGATTGTCGCCGGCGTAGAACGACTTCAGTCCTTCGTGATAGACCGAGGCCAGAACCTTGTCGTCGACCGCGTCGGCGGAGCGCGTCACCGGCGACGACAGCATAGCGCCCATCACGAGTAGCGCGGCGGAAATAGTCGAACGCGTTTTCATAACCACACCAGCTCCTACGAACGGCGAACGCAACAAGCGGCGAAACCTTGCCAACAAATCAGACTAATCAGCGCAGCGGCCGAATGCAACAAAAGCCCGTAAACAACGGGTCTGCGTCGCACTACGGTAGTTCTTTCACCATGACGTTCTTGATCTCGACCTTGCTCCCCGGATCGTGCTGCTGGAAGGCAAAGTAGCCCTTCATGTAGGTCTTGTCCGGGTCGGTGAAGTCGACGACGGTCTTGCCGTTTACCTTGATGGTGATGTGGTTCCCTTCGGCGATCACTTCCTGGGTCCACCACGTGTCGTCCGGAATGAGTTGCTCGCCGACATTGACGAAGTTGTAAAGCGAACCGGTCCGCTTCGGGTCTTTGTGGCTATTATTCACTTGGGCTTCATACCCCTTCGGCCAACCGCTATCGGCATGCTGGGTGCGAAAGTACATGCCGGAGTTGCTCCCCTTCGTCAGCTTCAGGTCGGCCTTGTAGTGGAAATTCGCAAATTCCTTTTCCATGTAGAAGAGGTGACTGCGGTTGCCGTGGCCGTGAATAGCGCCATCCTTGACTTCCCAATTCTCCGGCAACTCATTGGCCTTCCAGCCGGTCAAATCCTTGCCGTTGAACAACGTTACCCACCCTTCTTCGGCGCGGGTCGAAGAAGCAAACAACATCAGACCGGTGAGCGCAAATGCAAGAACGCGAATAAACATCGAATGAGGACCTGCAGAATGGGTGGGGCGTGGAACGCGACTATTTCGAGTGCGAGTGGTGGCCAAGCATAGTCCGACGTCGACGCACTCTCAAGCGCGAGAGAGAGGGTGAGTGGCGATAGTCCGCCGTGACTTTCGGCACGCCATTCGCAATATCCTGTCGCGGACAGTTCGAAACCGCGCCGGTTGGTGTTAGTTCGCCTTCGCCTATTAACATCGAGGGTAGCGAGCGCCGGAGTTCACGACAGCGTATTACTCACGACGCGCGAACATCGACCAATCCTCTAAATGAATGGTCGGTGATCAATCAACTCGGATGAGAACGAACCGGATGAATTGCGACGGCTCCCTTAGGCCCGATATGCTGAAACCCGTGCGTTTGCAAGAACTTAAGACCCTTCACACGACTTTAGTAGCCTCCGTAGACGACCGAGGCTAGAATCTTCCGAGTTGGTGCAAATACACCGGTTCGGAATTCCCAACATAGGAATTCTCAGGGGACAACCATGCCGACGCTCCTTGCCATTGACGACGACCGCGCCACGCTGCACCTGATTACTCAGGCCTTTGCCAACACGCCGATCACCGTGAAGACGGCGCGCGACGTGCCCGAAGGAATGGACATTCTCAAGGCCGGCGCCGACGTCGTACTACTCGACATCATGCTGCCGGAGATCTCGGGACTGGAAGCCGTGCGCAAGTTCCACGGCTGGGATCCTAAGCTGCCGGTGATCTTCATCACCGCCGGCGGTACGAGCGACACGGCGATCGAGGCGATGAAGCTCGGCGCCTACGACTACCTCTTGAAGCCGCTCGATTTGCAAAAGCTACGCGACCTGGTTGATCGGGCGCTGGAAATTCGTCGGCTGATGAGCACGCCGGTTGAGTTGCCGCGCGAGGCGCATCCGAAACTCGAGGCCGATCAAATCGTCGGACGCTGTCCGCCGATGCAAGAAGTATTCAAGGCGATTGGTCGCGTGGCTCCGCAAAACGTGACGGTGCTTATTCAAAGTGAAAGCGGCACCGGCAAGGAACTCATCGCCCGCGCCATTTACCATCACAGCAATCGCGCCAACAAGCAGTTCTTGGCCGTAAACTGCGCGGCGATTCCCGACAACTTGCTCGAAAGCGAATTGTTCGGTCACGAGCGCGGTTCTTTCACGGGCGCCGACAGCCGACGCATCGGCAAGTTCGAACAATGCCACGGCGGCACGATCTTCTTAGACGAGGTCGGCGATATGTCGCCGCTTGTGCAAAGCAAGGTGCTCCGTTTATTGCAGGAGCAACGCTTCGAGCGCGTCGGCGGAACGGAGACTATTCAAACGGACGTGCGCATCATCGCCGCGACGAATCGCGACCTGAAGCAGATGGCGACCGACGGCAAGTATCGCGAAGACTTGTACTACCGCCTCAACGGCTTTTCGATCAAGCTGCCGCCGCTCCGCGACCGCGGCGACGACATCTTGCTGCTCCTCCAACATTGCGTGCAGAAGTTTAGCCGCGAACTCGGGAAAGACGTCCACAGCATCTCGCCCGAAGCGCTCGACTTGCTCGTGCATTACTCCTGGCCCGGCAATATCCGCGAGTTGGAAGCGGTCATTCGGCAGTCGCTGCTGCAGACGACGGGAGCCGTGATTCTGCCGGAATTCCTGCCGGATTCCGTGCGATTCGATCCGGGCGAGAAGGTCACGTTCGATCCGGAAGTCGCTCCGCAAAGCGATCTGGAAACGTTCCTCGAAATGCGCCTCCGCAGCGGCAATTCGCAGGACTTATACTTGGAAACGCTGGAGATGATGGAACGATTTGTCATCACACGCGTACTCAAACACACCGACGGCAATCAATCGCAAGCCGCGAAGATTCTCGGCATTACGCGCGGCACTCTCCGCAATAAGATCCGCGCCCTGCATATTTCGCTGGGTACGACGGTAACGCTCGATGAGGAGCCCGCCACGGCCTAGAAGCCGCGGCAGGCCTTTTATGCGGTGTACGCACAGGTAAATCGCCCAGAAAAAGTGCGCACTCTACCGAGGCGCGGGCGGTTCATTTTTGACGACCGCCGCGCGATGGGTGCGTCGATTCGATCGGTGCGTACTCAGGCCCGTTAATCAGGCGACCGCGCCGATGGTGGACGCCCGACTTTCCTATTCTGCAGAGCCGTCTAAACGACGGACTTTTGCAAAGCCGTACGCAAGCGACTGAGCGCACCATCAAGTTGCGATTGCGCCGTTCGCACTTCATGCCAATCGCCGACGCCGGCGCGTCGTTCGATTGTCCAGCACAAGTTGATAGCTTCTCCGGCGCCAAAATTAGCGCAAATGCCTCGCAGGGAGTGCGACGCGCGCTCGGTCTCCGCCACGTCTTCGCCGAGCGTCGCCTTTTGCAACTGCTGGTACAAATCGGCCGAGTCTTCTAAGAAGAATCCGACCAAATCCTTGTAGAGCCCCGTATCACCGCCGAGTCGGCGAAGAGTGCCCTCATGATCGAAAGAAACGGAGACAGGCATAGCCGCGTCGGCTCGCAGACGTGAAACGATGAAGGTCATGTTCGCACCAGCTTACAAACCGAATAGTGTTTTAGCGAAAGGAAATTGTGTTGCACAATCGCTGTTTTTCAGGGAACGACCGGACTGGTCGATGATCGTCCAGGTCGCCGCATCTTCAAATTCCATAACAGCGATTTTCATTCCTAAAACCGACATTGGCGTCCGGTCTATTTTCAATCGGCGCAGGCTTTGCTTCACGTTAGTCGGCAATCGCGGCCGGCAGTCACGCTCGGTGACTGCGGGAGTGATCCGGGAGTGATCCGCGCTTAGACCGCCACGCCGACAGTTTACGCACCTTTGATTTCGCATCGGGAGATTTCATCATGTTGCACTGGGCTCTTACCTTCTTGATTGTGGCGCTGCTCGCAAGCCTGCTTGGCCTCGGCGTGGTTGCCGGCACCGCGGCTTACATCGCCAAAGTTTTGCTGTTGGTATTTCTCGTACTCTTGGTCGTCGGCTTTATTCGCGGCCGACGATCGCTCGTGTGACGCGCGAGTTGAACAGCCGATGAAACACTCGCCTGTCTCGGCGACGCATGTTCCCGTATGCAGCGGTCGGGATGACTACTTCGAACGTCTAACCGCTCACTAAAAAGAAGACGCCGCGCGAGCTAAACGAACTCGCGCGGCATCTCTATTTTCCCGCACCGTTCATGATGATACGCGCGCTCGCCGGACGGCAACTCAGGCCGGTCGACTAGGTGCAGCCGCGAATCAAGAAGAGAATTAGCAAAATGGGGATCGGCACGCCCAGTAGCCAAAGTACGATCCAACCGGCTTTTCCCGAACGATCGGGAACAATGTTCTTCGACATAGATCACCTCAGGGTGGAAAATTTCGATCCTGCGATATTCGGGAGTATTGCGAATTGCATGCCGCCGGCTCATGGCCGCTTGTCAATCGGCAAGAATTTACTAGACTCATCAGTTCGCCCTTTTCCAGAAGCTGCTGCTCCGTGAGAACGTTGGCGAGTCATTGATCCGGTAGCTCAGTTGGTAGAGCAACGGACTTTTAATCCGTAGGTCCTGGGTTCGAGTCCCAGCCGGGTCACTTTCTAAAGCCCTTCTTCACAAGGGCTTGCGGTGTTGTGATCGCCAGAGTCGCATGCTTCTTTAGGTGCACTGTTACTGAAGTGTCACCGGCGGTCCGTGACCGCTCGTGAGCTTCCCAGAGAACTTGGGCGGCGGTCTTTGCGTTGCGGCCCACGTAATATTTCATCGTGGTCTCGATGCTTTTGTGCCGCATGAGCATCATCACATCCGAGGCATCACCTTCGCCGCCCAACGCTCACCGAATGGCCGACGAAAGTCGTGGGCGCTCGCGAACTTCACCTTCCCCGTACGCGTGTCCATGTTCACTTTCACGTGGGCCGTCTTGCCGATCTTCGCAACGATCTCGGAGACGGTCCATTCGGTCGGCCGACGCTGACGGTACTTCGTTACCAGCTTGAAAACGTGCCCGTGACGCGCTTGCTTAGGCGTCTGACGCAAGAACTCGGCGAACTCCGGGCTATCGGCAGCAAGCGGTCCTTGTTGCCCTTTTCGAGTTCAGACGGAATTCGTAGCATCGGATGAGCGTCTTCGATATCCACGACACAAAGGCGGTCATCACGATCCCAGTACAACTCCAAGGATTCTGCCAACCGCAGGCCGGAGTACCACAACCCGCGAAGATAGTTTTGCCAAGCGGGCGCTGCGGCTTCGCCGACTACCGTGGGAGTCTTGACCAGCGCGGATCGAAGATGCGATAGATTTCCGGCAATCGTACTTTCAGCGCTACCGGGAATCGACTTCCGACCCTCCGTCCTTTCTTTACGAAGTTCCGCCGTAAAGCCGTAAAGAAGCTTAATCGTTCCGCAGTCAGATCGCGGTGGCGTATCGGCGCGAGGATCTTCTCGATGAGGGCGAACACACCGTCGACTTTTTCGAGCGTCGCTTTCGCAAGACCTGACAGCACCTCACGCTCGTACCTATCGCGAAACTGCTCCCACGATATGGCGCTCGGGTCGCTATAACGCCCCCCGCCTCCCACTTAGCGGCGACACGCTCCGCTTCCACGCGATCCTTCTTCAGCCCCGTCTTCAGGACGCCGGTAGAACGGGTCTTCTCCGGGTCACCGGATCGACGAACTGCATTTGGAAGTGCTTACTCGCCTTTCCAGTGGGAAGTTCGGTCCTTTACACGGTCGATGAACGAGAAATGGCCGTGATCTTGCAATTCGGCGAGCCGGTCGAAAGCCGCACGGAGCCGGGCCTGTATTTCAAGTTACCGCTCATCCAGGAAGTGCGGCGGTTGCCGAAAACCCTGCAAGTATGGCACGGTTCGAAGCCTCAGGAACAACTGGTCGACGTCCCCACGAAGGACGGCAAGAAGATCGAAATCACGGTGTGAGTTCCGGCTATTCACTGCGACAGCCATCGCAAAGAAGCTTGTCGCAAATACCTAGTCGGAGTCTAGGTCCAATAGAGACAACGCATGCAGATGCGCGAGACTCGAAGCCCGCAAAGGTACGGATGAAGTATGACGACTAATGACCACCGTATGTGCCGCACCGCGATTTCAACAACTTGAGCTGGCCCCGATTCGACATCCTTTGCTTGGCGGTTCGTCTTTGACCAGCAATGCATTTGCGAACTAATCAAACACGAATTGACTAGGCTATGGGTTGCGTGCCAACGACGTGGGGAGCAATCACAACTGTCGCGGAAATCGCATACCTATTCTCGTCAATTGCCGGTCGAAACGGGAGTGGCGAACGAAAACCCGGTTAATCGATTTGTGAGCGGCAAGCCTTCTTGCCGGAGTCCGTCGTTGCTGCGGCGGCGCCATTCCGCTAGCGAATCTTTCAGGGCCGGAAAGAAAAGCCCGATCGCGAGCGCCACGAAGTCGTCTCCGGCAGGTATGCCGACTTGGTTTCGATAAGTCAACTGCTGTAAAAGTCGGTTCAACAGCGATTCGCCGCGCGGCCAGCGTGCTTGGACCATAGTTGAGACGTTAAAGAGGATTCCGAAGCGATGCGCGCGTGATAGTCCTTGCACGCGCAATTGTGTGTGTGAAGCTAGCGCGCCGGGGTGCCAGCCAAGTCGTTCAGCGACCAACGCGCGCGTGGTTTCATCCCCGTCGATCTGTAGCTGTTGCCATAGCCCGCGCACAACTGTGTTAGCGAACCAGCTCGTGCACCAGGCATACCTACCTACGACCACATCTTCAACCGCTGCATCAACGGTCGCGATGAACGGAGGTGCAACTACCGGCGTAGCCTTCATAGAGTGAGCGATTCCGGCCGATTCGGCTAAAGCGTTTTCCTGGGCACTGATCACTGCGTCAAGCGATCGGAACAATTCGACGATTACGGCGACTCGCTTAACACCGAAGCCGCGTATTCGAAGCAATTCGTCGTAAGAGAGGTACAGAAAATTGTGAACGGGGACGAACCATAGGCTACGCGGCAAATCACGCAAGCGTGCGACGCAATGCCCGAGCGTCTCCTCGGCAAGGCCCCAACGGCGGATTCGGAAGCACCAATGTTCCCAAAGTAGTTCATCGACTTGCGCGTAGACTTCGGAAACCCGCGACACGGCAGGGAGCGGCGAAGCGACTGACGACGCCATGCTCCAAAGTGGTCGCGCCGCCTCGACGGCTTCCCTAGCGACTTCGGTCACGGTCGTGCAAGGTTCTGCGATCGTCCTCGTGAGGATCATCGCGAGGTTCCCAATTTTCTTGGGACCAACGTTCGGCAGACGCAAGATGTCCTCAAGTGCAAAACCGGCGATCTCATCGAGAGAGAGCGACAAGAGACTCTTCGGTACACAACGATCGCTTGGACGAAGGAAATGAGAAAGTGGACGATTGCGAATCTCGGGGGGCAACGTACTAATCGCGACGCGGGCTCGTTTAAAGGAGTCGTAATGGGCGTGGGCCGAAGATGGAATAGTTGTGGCCATGGTCAGTTCACGTTGAGCTGAGAGGACTGCCTAAACGTTGAATATTGCCGAGACAAGCAAATGTCAGATCATTGAGTCGTACGAATCCGCAGTGCCGGTTCCCCAATACGGTCTTGCCGGCTGAAAACGCGCCGGATGCGAAGCAATATCAACGAATCGCGGCGCGCGCCTCAGGTTCATGAAGAACCTCCCTAGTTCTTGTGCGGCCGCCTCCATGTCGTCATTGGTCCACGTCGAATTTACACCGCCTAAGAAAGCCTGCGCCAGTTGTTCGCCGCGCGGCCAGCGCACGAGAATTGCCTTCGCTAAATCGTGACGAATTTGACGAACACGCGACGGCGACAGTTTGCCAATGAGAGCGAGGTCGACGTGAGCTGCTCCCAGATCATGACGTATCTGGCGCGTTAGCGGCTCCAACACCTCGCTTTGCAAGTCGCCGTAAGTAGCCTGGGAAGGCGCATTCAATGCGGCGACAAACCATGCATCGGCCCGAGCAATCTCTCGACTCTCCCAAGTCGCAACCACCGCAGGAAGATGAGCGACCGCGGACCGTAAATCCAATAGGGTCCGAATCGTAACAATGATTGCGCCAACGCGCCGTGGTCCATAGCCGGGAAGCTCGCGCAGCTCTCGAAGAGAGAGCTTGCAAAACTCCGCTAGCGGCATAAACCAACTTCCCGAAGGAAGTTCGTCGAGCCGCGAAACATACCGGCCTATCGGTTCCCGCACGGTCGGCAACTCGCGAAGCTCCTCCCGCCACTGCGACCATTCGAGTTCCGAGATTTCATGTGCGGCCGATAGTGAGCTTGCGAGTGTTTCCGTTCCTGTCTCATGTGTTGATGGTCTCGCAAACTCGCACTTGGCTTTTGATTCGATAACGCGCCGCGACAATCCCAACAAGTTTCGGATTTTAACGAGCCCCACACCGGGGAGTCGTCGCAAATCATCAATCGTCATTTGCGACAAGGAATCGACGGATAGCGACAAGACGCCAAGCGGAAGGAAATGATCACCGGGGCGCACAAAGTCGGAAAGCACTCGGCTTCGCAACGAGTCGTCCATCCCTCGCAATTGCTCAGTCAGGCAAGTCCATTCGATCCCGACTGCAACCCACTCCGACGAGGACGCGTTTCGAGTGTGTCGAATCATGAATTACTGTTCGTGGTTGGGCGGGTACGAAGCGTGTGATGCCGTGACAAGAAAAGATTGCGAGAAGAATTTGCGCCTCTCGCTTGTCGAACCGTACAAGCAAGCCTCGTGCCGGTCGCGTTCAGCCCCAGCTAATAGCGAAAATATCCGTGCTACCGACGGTCAGTGCCGCCAGACTACCGCAATTCGCGCCTACACCGAACGCTCGATGCGACAAGTTGACGCCATCTTGCCGCCGTAGGCGACTGAATGTCGCTGACGTTTGTCTTCCAAGCACAAAGCGAATCGCGGCCGACAGTGCAAGAACTCCACCGCGAATCTGTTTCAAAGCAGAACGAACCCCTCGCGATAGGTGCTAAAAGTTCCGCGCAATGTGCGAATGCGACACGATGCTGCAGCACTGCCGAGACAGTCGGCGCGTTGTGCGTCTCGTTACTGCTATCTGACTTCCGAATGGCCGACGGCGATTTGTCGCAGCAGATTGAGGCCAACTCTCGAAGCAGATAGCGCACAAATATCAGCGCCGTTTTTTACTTTTTTAATGCGCACATAAATCCGTTGATACGACTTCTCGCGAATCTATAGTCGGGCTGCGACCGCCATTTTGCCGCGAGCAAGTGACGCTTTGGCGGGATCGCGTCGACGCAACGTTGCATAAATTCGTCCAATCTCAGCGACGGGAGAAGACGCTTCGCTCGATCGCAATCGCGCTGTGCCGTTCCAGCTAGTGCCCGACCTTTTGTCCGTCGATTAGTCGCATGACGCCCTGTTGCCCGGAAAGTCTTCCATGAAAGCATCGCCCCAATTGCCACCCTATGCGATTAGTGACTCGAACCAACAGACATTACGGCGAGAGAATAATCACGTGCGTCCCGTCCATGCACGCACAAGACGTCTTTTGCCGGGCGGTTCCCTATCGACGGCGTTTCGATCCTTGCGAATGCATTCTGCGAAATTGCTTTATGGCCATCGGCGGAAAGAAATTTATCAAAGCTTAGTAGCAGCGGCGCGCGAGTGTCGTAGCTCTTCGTGGCGACGGCGCTATCGACCAAGTGTCTCATCGCTTCGCGTCGTCGCTACGTGGATTGTCATTGCGGCGATCATCATTTCCGGCACACCGGCATCGGCAGATACTTTTTATTGGGATGCGGACCAAACCGCGGCGGGCAACAACGCCGACACCGGCGCGGGACTTGGCAACTTAGTGGGGCCTTTCACGTGGGATCTTTCGACGCCGAACTGGTGGGACGGCGTCGCTGTCGACGCGGCTTGGATCAACGGGACGGATACCGCCGTGTTTACGGGTACGTCAGGCACCGTCACGCTCGGAGCGCCAATATCTGCAGGCCGTTTGATCTTTAATTCCAGCGGATATTCTCTCGCCGGAGGCACGCTTACGCTTGCGCCGGACGTTGGCGTCGCATCCCCGGTGATCTCGGTCAACGGAATCGGGACAGGCGCCACGATTGCGTCGCTCTTAGCCGGAACTTCCGGGTTCACGAAAACCGGCGACGGCTCGCTCACGCTCACGAACAATTCGAATTCCTTTACCGGCGACATTGCCGTCAAGTCGGGACAACTCGTCATTACCAACGCCGGCCAACTGGGATTAGGTACCACCGCAATCTCCATTACCGGCGTTGCGCAGACGGGGAATCCCGGATTCTCCGGCGGTGCCTTGGTGCTTCAGGGGGGAGCCGCTTCCGCATCGGGCACGGGCATCACCATCGCGCGTCAGGTGTCGGTTTCCGGCCGCGGTCCCGGCGTGGTGAACAATACCGGCGGCCTCGTCAGCATCGGTTACAACACGCTTGCCGGAGGGCTGACGCTCGGTGCGACGATTTCCGACAGTCGCGTGTGGGCCACGCACGGTACTACGACGATTACCGGCGGCGTCGATCTCGCCGTGGGAACTACGAACAGTGCGTCTTTTCAGGGGAACGGCAACTGGATCATCAGCGGCGTCGTGACCGGTTCCGAAAACGCGGGCGATCGCTTCATCAAGCTGGGCCAACTTGTCAGCACGACTCTCTGGCTCCAAAACGCCGGCAATTCGTTCACCGATGCGCTCCGCGTCGATAGCGGCACGGCGCGCGTTCAGGCAAACGGAGCGTTGGGACTAAACGTCGGAACCGGTCAGATCGATTTAAACAACGGCACTCTCGAAATCCGGACGGATGCGGCATCCGGCTTCGCGGGGCGCAACGCGCGCATTCGAAATAACACGACAGGCACTTTCTTTTTCGATCACGATCTGACGGGCGGGCTCGGCATCGGTACGTCGCTTCAGAATCAGACCGTGACGATGGGAACTCTCATTCGTGATGCGGGGGCAAATGCGGGCAACTTCACCTTCAACGGCCGCAACGGCTACAACATCTCCTTTAACACCGCCCCGGCCGCCGCTGACTACCGCGGCATCACGGTTACGAACAACTCCAGCGGCACGGTTACGCTGAACGGCAACGTGTGGAATGCCAACAATGCCACGGCAAGCACCTTCGCCATCGCCGGCAACGCCGAAACCGTAATCACTGGAAGCGTCGTGACCTCGGCAGTCGCCAACGTGCTCACCAAATCCGGCACGGGTACTTTCTTCTATGGCGGCACCGCCGGGACTTATCAAGGCGCAACGAACATCAGCGCCGGAACGCTATCTTTCAGTAATGTCGGCGGCTTCGGCGCAACCTCCCAGATCAATATCGGCAACGCCACGACCACGTCGGGCACGCTGACCTATACGGGCGGCACCGATACATTGAGCAAGCCGATTAATCTGAACTCCACCACCGTGAACGCGTATATCAACGCCAGCGGCACAGGGGCACTGACGATCGACGGCGTCATGACCGCCGTTGCGGGATCCTCTAAGACGCTCGTTCTCGGCGGCACGAATACCGCCCTCAACGAGATTCAGTCGGCGATCCCCCAGGGCGGTACACTGCTCAATCTCCAGAAGATCGGCGTCGGCACGTGGCAGCTCTCCGGTGCGAATCTCTTCACCGGCACGACGACCGTCTCCGGCGGCACGCTGAAGATCCAAGATACGTTTTCCGGGAGTTCGCGCGACGTACTGCCGAATGCCGCCGCGATCCTATTTAACGTAGACAATTTCTCGCAGGCTGCCGGCGGCATCTTCAACTATGTCGGAGCGTCGGCCGCCGCGAGCGAGGAACTTGTCGGAGCACTTACGGCCACGGCGGGTCAGGGAACGATCGCCGCGACGCCCTCGGGCGTCGGCGGATCGGCGACTTTAACATTCGGTTCGCTCGCCGCCAGGACGACCGGGGCCACGATCAACGTGGTATCCGGCGGAACGGTCAACATCACCGGCACCGCGGGCTTCCTTAACTCGGGCACGTACTTCAACGGCGCCGACTTCGCCTATTCCGGTGCGGGCACGACTCTACGCGCTCCTGTCTATACCGACGGGCTTGGCGGTGGCGGAGGGGACACGGGCTTTATGACCTCGGCGACCTCCCTGACCGGAGCCCTTCATAACGAAATCACGGGAAGCTTCACAAGCGGTGCGGTCGCCGTCAATTCTCTCAGGATCGCGGGCGGTCAGACGTTAACTCTGACCGGAAACCTTACGATCGGTGTTGCGAGCGGCAGCGGCATCCTCCAGACCGGTGGAAGCGGCAAAATCGACGGCGCCTCGGGCAACGTGGCTGTTTCCTCTGCCGGTAACGACCTAGCAGTTCGAGTCGACGGCAGTGCGAACACGTTGGAAATTGCCCGACCGATCACCACGAGCACCGCAGGCCTGACCAAGAGCGGCGAAGGCACGCTCATCCTCAGCGCCGCGAACACTTTTACCGGCGTCACTACGATCAACGAAGGAACCCTTCGTCTGTCGGGCGCGGGAACTCTCGGCGCTAACAACGTCAACCTTGTGATTCGTCAGGGTGCGACGCTTGACTTGAACGGCGTCAGTCTTCTGAGCCCTGCGGCGATCAATTCGTTCAGCGGCGCAGGCACCGTAACGAACAGCGCAGCCTCCGGCACCGCAACGATCGTCCTCGGCAATAATGGCGGCAGCCAAAACACATTCACCGGCACGCTTCAGGATGGCGCGACGGCAAAGTTGGCCGTGACGAAAGCCGGCGCGGGCACGCTCGCATTCACCGGAGCCAACACTTTTAGCGGTCCGCTGAACCTCAACGGTGGAAGCTTGCTGGTGACTTCCCTAGCGAACATCGGAGAGGACAGCGCCCTCGGCAAAGGAGACGACACGAGCGACGCCGCGAACGCGGCGAGCTTGGTGTTCAACGGCGGCACGCTCATCTACACCGGAGCAAACGTTTCCAGCGGCACCGCGCCGTTCAACGTGAACATTTTCCAAAGCACCCAGACGCCTTCCGTAAGCACCGACCGATTGTTCACCTTGGCCGGGGCGGCGACCATCTACTCGTCCGGCAGTTACGGTAGCGGCGTTTTGCAGCGCACCGCGAACAACGCCTCCGTCATTTTTAGCAACACGGCCGACATCGTGTTTAGCGGAACCGGCACACGGGCGTTTACGCTGCGAGGAGATTCCCTCGGCGACAACGAAATGCGAATTCGTCTGACGGACAACGGCGTCGGCGGAGCACTCTCCTTCACCAAAGCGGACGCCGGACTTTGGATCCTCAACCCGCTCACGTCCAATGATTACACCGGAACGACGACGATCTCCGGCGGTGCGCTCCGAGTCGCCGCGGCTACGGCTACCGTCCAAGGGCTCTCGGCAAACAGTCCGTTGGTCATCAACGGCGGCGTGCTGGAAACTTCCGGTTCGTTTACGCGCACTCTCGCCGCGCCGGTCGCAGGCACGGGTACCGTGCAACTTCCCGGCGGCACTTCCGGCTTTTCCGCCGCAACTCCGGACCGCCTCGTCGTCACACTCGGCGGCGGCGCAGTGACTTGGGGAAGCACAAACTTCAATCCTACTGCACTTGTCCTTGGATCTTCCACGGCTCTCGGCGAAACGGAAATCACGAACGACATGGACATCGGCGCCGCAGTGCGCACCATCACCGTTAACAACAACGGAAACACCGGCGCCATGGTCACCGCCGGCATTCTCTCCGGAGTCATCAGCGGCGCAGGAACCGGAGGCAACGCTCTCATTAAGAGCGGCGGCGGCGTGCTCATTCTCGGAAATGCGAACACCTACACCGGAAGTACCCGCGTCGATGCAGGCAATCTCGTCGTCACGTCAATCGGTACCGGCCCGAGCAGTTCTCTCGGTGCGAGCGGGGCGGTTATCTACAATCCCGGAAACTCCGACCTCAACGGCTTGCTATACGTCGGCGGCGGCGAGATTTCGAATCGCGACCTCACGTTCCAGGCGAGCGCCAATTTCTCAGCGAATCGAGTATTTCGTATCGATGCTTCCGGATCGGGCGCCTTGGTATGGAACACCGGCACATTCGTCCACACCACTCGCGGCGATTCCGTGATCCGCGCGTTAACCCTGGATTTGCGCGGCGCCAATACCGACTTCAATCAGATGAACCTGGTGCTCACCAACAGCACCAACGCGACGTTCGCCAACGTGCTCCATATCGCGAAGAATGACGGCGGCGTCTGGGTTTTGAACCCCGCCTCGGCCAATACGTTCACCGGCAATATTAACGCCAACGGCGGCCTCCTCGGCTTGACCGCCAACGGCATCGGGTCGGCCAATGCCATCGCCCTAAACAACGGCGGTATCTTCGCCTTTGGCGGCCCTCTCGTTACCAGCACGCAGGTCATCGGAAATAATTCGACCGGCGTCTTTGCCGGTTCCAACGCGATCACCATCAATGCGAATGTCTCGAAGACCGCCGGAAATAACCAATGGACCCTGAGCAACAGCATGGAAAGCGGAGCCCTGCTGACGATCAATGGGGACTTCGTCAATCTGGAGAATGGCACGACTGCGGCGACGCAAACCATCAGCATCCGCGGCTTCGGTTCCACGGTGTGGAACGGCTCCATCGGGGAAAACGCCGCGGCCGGCGGCAAGATCGCGTGGGACATTCGAATTGCCGACGGCGCCACGTTCACCATGTCCGGCTTGGCCAACACGTACACCGGGTCCACATTGCTCGGCCAGGGCACGCTGATTCTTAATAAGAATTCCGGTCAAGCTCAGTTCGGCGCAAGCTCGCAATTTATCTTCGACGGCGGATCGCTCCAAGCCGGGCTCGCGCTTACCGGTGCGGATAAGATCACCACGCAAGTTACGCTTGCCGGCGACCAGGCGACAATCATCGGCACCAACAGCATTGAATTCGGCGCAACCACGGCGCTGGTAAACAGCGGCGGCAACCGGTTTCTCCGCAATGAACTCACCGGTGGCGCATTACTGACCATTTCCGGAACGGTTAACCTCAGCGAAAGCAACACCGGACGGACGCTCACGGTGCGAGGATCGGCTCCGGTAACTATTAGCGGAGTCGTCGCCAACGGCGGGAGCGGAGCCGGCGGCCTCGCGTATTCGGGCTTAAGCACTCTGAGCCTCACCAATGCGAACTCCGCAACAGGTGCCTTGACCGTGAACCGCAACACCATCGAACTAAGCGGTAGCGGTGCGTGGGCAGGCACGGTGACTCTCAATCCAATCGGCACACTCACCCTCGACAACGGCGGCGGGAGCGTAAATCGCCTCGCAGATGCAGGCGCATTAACCGGTCAAGGGGGCACCCTAAACATCATCGGTGCCGGCGGCGGCACGACGGAAGTCACTGGCGGTCTCACGCTGAACAGCGTACAGACTTACATCACCATGTCTGGTGGCGACGTCGACCTAACCTTCGCGTCGGTGAACTTTGCCAACTCCGGTTCCTCGCTAAACCTTGGAGGGATCTCCAACCTCGGAACCGACAACTTCGTGCGATTCACGACCGCTCCTAGCAGCGCCTCAATCGTCATCAACGGCATCATTCCGCGAATCTATCTTGGCGGCACCGACTTCGCCAAGTACGACCCGACCAACGGCGTCGTCGCACTAATTCCCGGCGACTACAACATCGGCAACGACCTAAACACGGCCGCCGCTTCCGACACGCTGAACCTGACCGCGAGCAGCAGCCTAACGGAATCTCGTACGGTTAACGCCGTCAAGATCAACGGCACCGGCTTAAGCGTCGGCGGCGGGGTCGGGACTCGACTGACGCTCACTTCCGGCGGACTTATTAACACCGCCGGCAATAACAGCCTCGACGTGCCGTCGATCGCCTTCACAAATACGCCGGTGATACAAGTCGCCGGCGGCACCACGCTGACGTTGAATAGTTCCTTAATCGGTTCCACAAACTTCATTAAGGCCTTGCCAGGAACGCTCGCAATCAACACCCCGAGCTTCGTCACGGGAACTCACAATTTGCTCAACGGAACTACACGACTGATCTCAGGCGGGCTGAACACCTTCTTTCCAAACCAACTCTTGAACATGAATGAAGGTGCGACTCTTGACCTCAACGGAGGCATTCAATACTTCGCACAGCTTTCCGACCCCGGCGTACTGCCCGAGACGGGTGGATTGATAACGTCCAGTGCTGGTGCGGCTTTACTCGTAACCAATATGAACGGCGGAAGCACCACTTTCGCCACAAACATCAATGACGGCGCAGGCACCGTGAGCATGGCACGGCTCGGCGGTAATACGCTCACTCTGGAGAGCGTCAATACTTACTCCGGCGCAACGACGATGCTGGGAGGCATTCTACAACTCCAGGACGACGCAACCATTCTCAATACTTCGAGCATCGACCTTAATGCCGCGACGTTGACGCTGAACAACAACAGCAGTTTACAACGGGCCGTTTATAACCGGGTCGGCGATACGACGCCGATCACTTTGCGCGACGGCACTATAAGTTTCACGGGCAAGGTGTCGGATCCTTCCTACGAGGTTTTCGGAGCTCTGACCTCCGCCCAGGGAGCCAATACAATTACGGTGACCACAGGAGGAACTGGTACGGCCGGCGCACTGGCGTCGGCAGATGTGACCTTCGCAAGCATAACTCGCATCGGTGGAACAACGGTCAACTTTACCGGCACGACCCTCGGCCAACAGGGTAACAGCGCGAGGATCGCCGTTACGACGCCCCTCACCACAGTTCTAAACGGTGCACTCGGCGCTTGGGCCATCGCCAACACGACGGACTATGCGGCCTTCAACACAGGCCTCGGCATCGGGATCGTCGGCCAGGGGGGATTCGTCGGTTACGACGGCACTTTCGCACCCGGGAAAATCACGGAAATCCCGGCTTCCGCCGCGACGACCACGACACTATCAGGCCTTACAACGACAGGATTGCTCCGAATCGCCGGTGCGTTCACCAACGACATTGCCTTCACGGCCGGAACCGACGCGCTGAACTTGGAGCAAGGAGGCATTCTACGTAGCAACAACAACAATGCCACGACCATCGGCACGAGCGCGATCCGCGGTCATATCACGAGCGCAACCAACGAGCTGGTCGTGTTCAATAATCAAGGCACGACGACGATCAACTCATTTATCGACGGCGCCTCGACCAAACTCATCAAGTCGGGCGGCGGCATCTTGAGCCTGACGGCGAACAACACTTACGGCGGCGGCACCTCGGTAGTGCAAGGTACGCTGACCCTCAACGGCGGCGCTGGAAGCGTCGTGATTCCCGCAGGCGGACTCGTTATCGGCGGGGCCACCGTAACTATGGTCACGAACGCCGGTCAAATTGATCCGAGCAACGTCGTTACCATTCGCCGCAGCTCCACCCTTACGCTCGTGGGCAACAACACGCTCGACAGCCTCGTCTTTGAAAACAACGGCGGCACGACCGCTCCGACGGTAACCGTCGGCGGCGTGCTCACGCTGACAAACTCGACGCCGGTCAGCATCGTCACGAACAACGCCCTTACTCTCCCCGTCATCAGCGGCGGCACTCTCGCGCTTGGAGCCGGCGCCAAGACCATCGACATCGGAGCGCCGAATATCAATGGGCAGGTTTACACGAACATCAGCCCCGCCCTGAGCATTACCTCCGCCATCACCGGAACCGGTTCCATTACGAAAACCGGAGCGGGACTGCTGCAGCTCAGCGGTGCGAGCACGTTCAGCGGTCTCACCGTCGCCGCCGGCGGCATCGTGATCGGCGCAAGTAGCACCAACAGTGCGGGTACCGTGATTTCGGGACCGCTCGGTACCGGCCAAGTCGCCATGGCGGCCGGTACGACGATTTTCTCAAACAGTTCTTCGGCCGTGGCCAACCCCTTTTCCTTCGCCGGCACCCCGAGCTTCGACAGTACGGCGAATACCGTTTGGACAAACACCTTTACCGGCGCGTTCAGCGGCGCCGGCGTTATGGGATCGGCGATCACGGTCAACGTGAACAATCCCTTCCAAACTGTTGCGCTGCTCGGCAGTTTCCCAGGCTCCTTCAGCAGCATCACGAAGACCGGCCTCGGTACGCTCATCTTCAACGCCACGACCTATACGGGCGATTTCAACGCGACGGCGCTCGGCAACCCTAACGCCGTATCGCTAATCCACGACGGCGACGGCACCGGGTCGGTGCAAACGATTGCCATGGGCAACGTGATCTTTGATGCGGGCATCGTGCCGAACATCACCGTCAACCGCGGTGGCTCGTTGCCATTCCCGCTCGCAGCGAACAAGATTCTCGCTCCTTCGAGCATCACCAACACCGGCCTCGGGCTTACGGTGACGAATAGCAACGGCTACGGCCTGCAAGTTTCCGACGCCACCGACTTTACCGGCACGCCGACAATCAGCGTTGCCAACGCCACGGCGTCAAACGTCACGCAAGGTCTCTACCTCACCGGTGACCTCACCGGCACCGGCTTCAACAAGATCGGCGCCGGCACCGTGGCGATCAACAACGCGACCCCGACCAACAACACTTTTACGGGGAACATCACCGTCAACCAAGGCGTCGTTTCCGTGAACTCCGACGAACAACTTGGTAACACCGCCAATCAGATTCTGCTGAGCCCCACGACCGGCACCGCCGCATTCCGCGCCACAGGCACCTTCGCGACGTCGCGCACGATCGACCTCGGCACGACGGCTAACACTCGAGTCATCGAAGTAACCGTCGGTAACACGCTAACGCTTAACAGCGGTTTCGGGCTGACGGCCTCGACGGCGGCGCTTATTAAGGCGGACCTCGGCACTTTGGTGCTTGGTGCGAGCAACGCGGGGTGGAGCGGCAACCTCACCATCAACGCGGGCGTCGTCTCCCCGACCGCGGCCAACACGCTCGGTACCGGCACGGTGATCGTCAATGAAGCCAGTGCCGCGCTGCAACTCTCGGGTGGTCTCACGATCACCAATGCCCTAACGATCGACGTGCTCGCCAACGGACGCGTGCTAACGGGCCTCAATACCGGCGGTGCCGTACAAAGCGTCACGGGTTCCAACACCATCGGGACCGTCACGGTCAATGCGACGCCGTCGGCCGACAACCAAACGCGCAGTTACGGCTTTGGCGCCGACAACGGCGCGACGTTGAACATCGGCACGGTGAACTACAGCCATGCGAGTACGGGCACAAACCGCAACATCATCGGCTACTACAACACTCAGGGAACCGGCGCCATCAACGTCTCGGGAGCCATCGACAACACAAACGGTTCTCCCGGATCGAACACCTTTCTCTTTAAGATCGGCGACGGCACGATGACCCTCACGGGCGCCAATGCTATTCCGGATACCGAAGTTCGCATCTACCGCGGCGCAATGGTGCTGAACGACGCCGCCACGTTTGGTTCCGGAGCAACGCAGGTCCAAGTCTGGCAAAACGGAACGCTGACGCTCGACAACTCGGTCACTAATACGCCGAACCGGTTCAGCAACCGGGTCGTGCAAATCGGCGGCGGTACGCTGAACTTTATTCCGAACTCCGGCGGATCCAGTCATGTGTCGACCGGTGCGCTTCAAATCAGTCAAGGCGCGAACACGATCAATTTGGCATCCGGCGGGAATCTCACCGTAACCTTTGCATCGTTGACGCAGAATGCGGGCGCAACGCTGAACCTGACCGGCACGTTCGGCACCTCTACGAACAAACTGACCTTCACCACGGCGCCGACCCTCGTGCCCGCCACGACCGGCTTACTGGCGCGCGTCACGACGAATGGAAGCGAATTTGCGACGTACAACGCGACCAACGGGATCGTACCGTTCACGGGCTACGCGGCGGCGACCAACATCCTCAGCGCCACGGCTACGCAAACCTTCAAAGCAACGACCTCCACGCTTAACTCGCTTACGGGCAATCAAACGCTCAACGCCCTGACGATCAACAACACGGCCGCCGTGGGCGGCCTCGGCGGCAATCCTCCATCGACGTTGACGTTGACCAGCGGCGGAATTTTGGCCAACGGTTCCGGCGGCGCCTTCCTTAACGTGCCGATCGTAAATTTCGCCGCCGTCGAAGGAATCATCCACGTCGTGAGCGGGCAATCCCTCACCGTGAACAGCGGCATGAGCGGCACCGGCGGACTAACCAAAGACCTTGACGGTACGTTGAATCTCAACGTGCAACAGTTCGTCAGCGGCAACACCTACGTCAACGGCGGCACTCTAAACTTGGTGGCGGGAGCGACGAACACGCTCCTGTTTAACAATGGACTCGGAGTGAATGGCGGCGCCACGGTCGACCTGAAGAACGGCGTGCAGTTCATCGGCAGCCTGTTTAGCGCAAACGCGGGCGGTAATACCGATCTCGGTGGAGGAATCGTCACCAACAGCGGAGCTCAGGCGACGCTCGTCACCAACAGCAATTCCAGCTTCAACGGGCAGATTAACGGCACGATCTATCTGAATAAGACGGGGACGAACTCGCTCAACTTGCAGAAAGCCAACTCCTACTCCGGCCCGACGTTAATCACTGGCGGCACTCTGAATCTCGCGGATGACGGCACAATCCTCAACACCACGGCCATCGACGTCTATTTCGGCACGCTGACGATGTCGAACGGCAACTTGCGAGATAATGCTGATCGCGTCAACGACGCCGCACCGATTACGATGCGCGGCGGCACGCTGAATTTCGCTGGACGCGCTCAAGCGAACTCTTCCGAAACGCTAGGCGCCGTCACCCTCTTGGAAGGCAACAACTCGATCTTCTCGAATGACGCCGACATCGGCATCGGCTCCGGCGTGCTTACCATCGCTTCGCTCGCGCGCAGCGTTGGTTCCGTTGCCACGCTGCGATTCAACAACGCCGGAGACTTCGGCCTCATCGGCACGCGCGGCCGCGTCATGATTACCTCCGCCCCGACGCTGACGAACAATCTCATCGGTCCATGGGCCGTGGTCGACCGCGAACTGGCGAGCTACGACGCGACCTACGGCGTCGGCACGCTGAACCAAGTCGGCTTTGCCGGCTATTCCGGCGTCAGCATCATCGGCGGTCCGACGGCTGTAGATAACGTGCGAATTGCAGTTGCCGGTACCACAGTGCTCGCAACGAATACCACCGTCGGAACACTTACTTTCGGCCAGCAGACGACTGCCACGACGCTGGACTTGGGAGGCAATACGCTGACGATTCAGGGCGGCGCGCTGGTCTTCGGCCAAGGAACCGACAATGTCAACTTCGCAATTACCAATGGTAATCTGACCGGGCCCGCGGGCGGCGGCGATCTCTACATACACCACCTCAACTACTCCGGCACCAACCGCACCGTATCGATTGATGCCGCCATCACGGACAACGGCGGACCCGTCCGCGTGATCAAGAATTCGGGCGATACCGGCGCCAGCGTGATGACTTGGAACGGCACGAACACCTACACCGGCGGCACCGTGCTCAACATGGGCACGCTCACGCTCGGCGCCACAAGCACGCTCGGAACCGGCGGCATTACCGTATACCAAGCCACCCTCAACCAAACGGCCGGAGCGGTCATCCCCGCACAAACGCTAACGCTGAGCGGACCCGGGACGGTGACGTTTGCAGGGAATAATTCCCTCACGGGCATCTCGGTCATCAACTCAGGCGGCGGTACGCCGACCATCACGCCGACGGGCATTCTTACTCTCACCGGCGGCATCACGTCGACGAGTGTAAATGCAGGTGCAATCGCCACCATCGGCACCGGTACGCTCGACCTAAACGGCGCCGGCGCGTTTTCGATCAATGTCGGCGCCGTGACCGTTAACGGTCAGGCCGTGGCGCCCTGGCAGGGCGATCTCATCATTAACTCGACGATTCAAAACGGCGGGATCACCAAGAGCGGCGCAGGCAATCTGCAACTCGGCGGCCAGAGCACCTTCGCGGGCGGCGTCACCATTACGTCCGGCGGTCTTATCCTGGCGTCGGACACGAACTCGATCGTTCTCAATGATCCGGTGGTTTCCGGACCGGTGGGTACCGGTACGCTGACCTTGAGCGGTGCGGTCACTACCGTCGTAGCTTCGGGCGGAGCGCGTACGATCACGAATAACGTCGTTATTACAGGCGATACCATTTTTGCCGGCACCAACAACATCACCTTCAACGGCGACACGACCCTTCCGACTACATGGAACGCCAATGTCGTCGCGCCCAACGTGGTAGTGACGATCGGCAACGTCATCGGATCCCTAGGGACCGACGAGGTGAATAAATCAGGCCTCGGCACCCTTAGCCTCGGCAACTACAACGGTACGATCAATATCGCCGGCGGCCTCATCTTCTTGGCCGACGGCAACACGCTCGGAACGGTTGAAAACGTCGCACTTGGAGGCGACGTCGTACTCACCGCCGACACCGCGATCACCGTGAACCGCTCCGGCGCCGCACCGAGTGCGCGGAATAAGACGCTGCAAAAGGTCAACCTCACTAATAACGGCAGCATTCTGGCCGTGAACAATCAGAGCGGCTACGGCCTGGAGTTCACCGGCACGACGACTCTCACCGGCGCCTCGCACTTCTCCATCGGCGTGGCCACTGCTTCGAACCTCGTACCCGGCCTCACTCTTAGCGGGGTCGTTTCCGATACCGGCGGCTTCGACCTCGTGAAGTCCGGTCTCGGCACGCTCGCGTTGACCAACAGCGGTAATACCTTCGGAGGCGTGGGCAATACGATCGACGTCCTGAACGGCGTGCTCTCGGCTAGCTCCGACGGCGCGCTTGGTAACCCGAACAACAGCATCACCCTTGAAGTCGACGGCAGCAGCGGCGTTGGCTTCCGTGCCACGGGCGCATCGTGGAACACAAGCCGCACGTTCAATTTGAATGCACCGAATAACGCGTTCGAGGTGGTGGCGGGGACCACATTCAAACTCAACACGCCGTTCACGCTATCGGCGACGACCAACACGTTGACGAAAAATGACAATGGTATTTTTGCCATCAACGCCGACAACGTTACGGTGCCGGCCTGGACTGGCGCGGTAACGATTAACGCCGGAGCTATCCAAGCGCAGAATAGTAATGCGCTCGGTTTCGGCGCGATTCTCGTCAACAATGCGATTGGGTCCGCTTTGCAACTTTCCGGCGGAGTGAATGTCGCCAATCCGATCACCCTGACCGCCAATAGCCAGGCCGGCGGAATAAACTCCGGGGGCCATATCCAGAGCGTCTCTGGTGTGAATACCTATTCCGGTTTGATCACCCAGACTTCAGGCAACGCCGCCACTTATGGCGCTGACGCGGGAGCGACTCTCAACATCGCCGGCAACATTGCTACGGGGAATACTTCGGCCTTCTACGCCGGCACGGGCGGAACCATCAATCTCTCGAGCCTGCTCGGCAACGGCGGCGCCGGAGGAGCCCTGACCAAATTTGGCCCGGGTACGCTCAACGTGACCGTTAATCATACCGCTTTTGCGGGTGCGATCACCGTGAACGCGGGAACGCTCAACATCTCCGGCGCCGGCGTGAAGTTCGGCCTTACCGGCGCGGTCACCATCAACGGCACTGGTACCGTGTCGATCGACGACACCGGCGCGGCGACCGCCAATCGCCTCGGCGGACGGGCAATATCGCTGGCCGGCGGCACATTCAGCTACTTAGCGAACACCGGCACGTCGACCGAGACGCTCGGCGCTCTGTCGGTCGCTCGTCCCGGCGGGATCGTCTCTGCTGACAGCAACGGCGGCGCCAGCACAATTACGTTTGCGAACCTAGGAGCGACCTCAGGTTCCGGCGCCAACATCGTCAATTCGAACGCGTCGCTGAACTTCATCAGCGCGGGTGCGGCGCTCGGCACTGCCAACAACCGCATACTTTTCACTACCACGCCGACGCTCACGAACGGCATCATTCAGCGGGCCGCGGTAAACGGAACCGATTTCGCCACGTACGGAGCGAACGGCATTGCCGCCTTCACGGCCTACAACGCGGGAAGCACGACCAACATCAATAGTGTTACCGCCACCACGGGCACGGCTGACGTCAATTCCGTAATGACGACGCGGAACCTCACCGCAAATCGAACCATCAACGCGCTGCGACTCAGTGATCCGGCGGGCGTCAACGTCGGCGCCACGGGCGCGGCCTTCATCGCGGGAGGGAACACTCCGGCCCAGTTGATTCTGACGGCGGGCGGCATCATCGCTACCGGCGGTGCTGCGCACACTATCAGCGTGCCGGTACTCAACAACAGCACAGTCGAGTACTTTGTCTCCGTGAATTCCGGCAGTTCGCTCAATGTCACCGGCGCCATCGTTGGCTCGGGCGGTTTGATCAAGAACGGCTCCGGCACCCTCACCATTTCGGCTCCCTCCAGCCCGATTGCCGGGCGCGGCGCCAACACGCTCTCGGGAAACCTCACAATCAACGACGGCACCGTCGTCCTCAACGGAGGCAACAACACTTACGCGGCCACGAGTTTCATCATTTTAGGTCCGACGGGAACGCTTGACCTCAACGGTAATTCTCAGCTTGGTCGATTGATGACGGACGCTGCGGTTGAAAACGGCGGCGGCATCATAATGGGTGCTTCGGCAACCAGCACTTTCGTGACGCTCCAGGACAACACCGCCCGCAATTGGGCGGGATCGATGCAAGGTGCGATGAGCTTCTTACGTACCGGCGACAACACGTTGACGATGTATTCCGACAACACCTATACCGGCAAGACTCTGCTCGCCGGCGCCACCACCGCGCTGCGCGACAGTGCCAGGCTCTCCGGCACGTCGGATATCGAAATCGTGTATGCCACGCTCAATATCGACAACTTGAATGGCGTCCGCGAGCTCTCCGACCGTATCAACGACGCGGCGCCGATCGCGCTACGCGGCGGTACGATCAACTTCCTCGGCCGCGCTCAAACCGCTTCAGCGGAAACGTTGGGCGACGTGACGCTTAACCGAGGTTTCTCGATCATCACCAGTGCCGCGGGCGGTACCGGCGTAAACTCCGCGGAACTAACCCTGACGAGCCTGACGCAGGCGGCCGGCTCCTACGCTACGGTGAATTTCAACACCGCAAATCTCGGCCAGTACGGCAGCTTCGGTCGTATCCTGATCGGAACACTTAACGGCGTCGCGATCGATGCAACCACCGTCGGGCTCGGCCTTACCAACAACATCATCGGCGGTTGGGCGGAGGTGCAAAACGACTTCGCCACCTATATCCCGGGTCTCGGTGTGGCGGCGCTCGGCGCCAACGGCGCTCTCCCGTACGACCGAACGAACACCTTTGCCGGAAGTCTCCCGACGTTCAACATCCGTCTTACTTCAACGACTACGATTCCGAACGGAGGAACCACGGTCAATGCGGTCAGCATGTCCGGTTCAAATATTGCATTGAACTTCACCGCCGGAACCGACGTCCTTAATATCGTCAGCGGCGGACTCATCGGACCGAACAACAATCAAACCATTGGCACTACGGCGATTCGCGGCATGCTAACCGCCGGTGGAACGAACGCGGGCACCAACCCTCTCTACGTATACAACCGCGCAAATACCCTAACCGTCAATTCGCAAGTCATCGACAACGGCGTCGGCGTTACGAAACTCGTGCTCACTGCCTCCGGCGGCGCGATCACGCTCAGCAACGGCACGAACAGCTATACCGGCGGCACCGTGGTAAACGGCGGCACCGTGAACCTCAATGCGACCATCGGATCCGTGGTCATTCCGGTCGCGACAAATCCCGCGGACAGCCTCGTCATCAACGGCGGTACCGTTACGATGCTCAATACGGCGGGCCAGATCGATCCAACGGCGATCGTTACCTTGAACGGCAATGCGGTCTTGAATCTCTTCGGCGCCAACACGCTCGGCGGCCTCGTCTTCCGTGACGACGGCGGCGGTACGGGCGGTACCGGGGTCAACTCGAACTCCGGAACGCTGACGATCAACGGCGACATCGTCTCGACCACGGCAAACCCGGGTTCCACGTCCATCCTAAACGGCCGCGTCGACTTCGGCTCCGCACTGCGTATCCTCGATATCAGCGCCACGCGTTTTAACTCCCAAGAACTGGCCGCACTTCTTTCGGATTTTAACCTCCAAGGCATTACCGGGTCTTCCGGCGGTTTCATCAAACAGAGCGACGGCGTGCTCCAATTCAACGGTCAGGCGGTCTACACCGGGCCGACGATCGTCAATGACGGACGACTTCAAATCGGAACCACAAACGGCGGTTCGCGATTCTCCGCCTACAGCCTCACGTCCTCGACGACCGCGATCAACCTGAACGGCGTCAGTACGATTCTCGGTTCGCTCGAAGGATCCGGCTATGTAATGAATTCGTCGTCGTCTACCACAGCCCAGACGTTGACCGTCGGATTCAACGGCAACAGTACAACGTTTTCCGGTAGCTTTCTCCGCTTCAACGATGCGACTCCGGCCACTCTCAATCTAGCCAAAATCGGCGCCGGAACTCTCACCTTCGACACGACCGGCGCAAACAGTAACACCACGGGCTCGCTGACCGTCAACCGTGGCGCCGTGACCTTTAAAGACAACGGCACAAACAGTTTCAAAGCGACCGCTCTGATCGTGAACGAAGGGGGGACGCTGAATCTCGACAATTCCGGCACGGCGAACCTGACCGCGCGACTTGCAGGCGGTGCTCTGACGCTCAACGGCGGCACGTTGAATTACATCGGCGCCGATGCCGCAGCTTCGACGGAACTCGCGGGCGTACTGACCCTCGGACCAAGCGCCGCAACGATCAATCTCACGACCAGCGGAGTCGGCGGCACGGCCTTCGTGACATTCGCCAGCCTCTCGCAGCAGGCCGGCAGTACGGCGATCGTCAGCGGCACCGGACTCGGCACAACGACGAAGCTGCTTTTCACAACTGCCCCTACACTCGTTCCCGGGACAACCGGCATCCTCGCACGCATCGCAGTGGGAACTGATTTTGCCACGTATGCCGCGGGCACCGGCATCACGGCATTCACGGGTTACACCATTCCGACCGATATCAACGCCTTGGCCGCGACCAACACCGCCGAAATCACTTCGGCGACGACTCTCAAAGCAATCACTCTGGCGCGCACCATCAATGCGATGAAGATCACCGACAGCGGCGTGACCATCGACTCCACAGGCCTGCTCCTCCCGACACAGGGCCTCACCGTCACCAGCGGCGGCTTCTTAGTGAACGGCAATAGCGCCGTCTTGAATACGCCCGTCATCGCGCTTGGCGCCGCGGAGGGCATCTTTCGAGTGAACGGTTCCTCGCTCAACATTCTCAGCAGCATTACCGGTACCGCCGGCATCACGAAGACCGGCGCGGGGAGCACGACGCTCTCCGCACTCCAGTCGTATACCGGCCAAACGGCGCTCAATCTCGGCAACCTCACGCTCGCGGGCGGGAACAACACCATTCTCGTGGCTCCAACCGGAACCGTTCCGACCGTGGGCGATCTCCAGGTCAATGGCGGCGTCTTCGATCTCAACGGCAACAATCAGGCCGTGCGAACGTTGCTCAACAGCAACACGCTGGCCTTTATCGCAGGCGAGATCACGAACTCCAGTACGACTCCTGTAACGCTCATCACCGCGATGAATGCGAGTTCAACTTTCGGTGCCTTGATCAGCGGCAATCTCTCTCTCGTCCGCTCCGGAAACAACACGCTGACGTTACCTGACATCGCCACATATACCGGCTCGACCATAATCCGCGGCGGCGGTCTGACGCTCCAGGATAGGGCCTCGCTTGCAACCAGCTCGATTACGCTCAACTTCGCAACCCTGACGTTGAACAACGCGAATTTGAATCCGCTATCGGCTCTGAATCCCGTGCGAATTGCCGCGAGTACTCCGCTCACGATGCAAGGCGCCTCGTGGACGATCACGCCGGGCGGATCCGTCGACAATACGACGACGGTCAATCTGGTGACGATTCTTGCGGGCGGAGCCAACACCATTACCGCGGCCGGAGTTACCGGCGGCACCAACACCGTGACGATCGGCAATCTCGTTCTTCCGGCAAATTCCGGAACGACCCTCAACTTCGCGTCCGGATTGGGCTCGGCTGCTTCCAGCGGTGCGCAAGTGTTTCTCACGCAACTGAACGGCGTCACGCCGGTAAACAACGCGTTCCTTGGCGCCCATGTAATTCACAACTCCAGCGACTATGCCGTTTATCTCAACGCCCAGGGCGTCGTGAACTACGGTGGAACCGGCGCTCCCGCCTATGCCGCCGCGCTCGCCAGCGGCAACAACCTCCCGACGAACGTTTCCAATCAAGCTGCTACGGATTTGGCCGTGGCGGCCGACACCACGGGAGGCGCGCTGCGCTTTAGCGGCACGACGACGCGGGCAATCACCTTTACGAACGGCACCGCAACCGGCGGCCCGGATGTTCTCAATCTGGCGCTCGGCGGCCTGTTGCACAGCAATGAAAACGGCGCATTGAACGTGGGAACCACCACGGCCCGCGGCATTCTGACGACGGGCGGCGCCGCGACCACCGGCACGACGGATTTGATCGTCTACAACGCGCAGAACACGATCACCATCAACGCCGTCATCAGCGACAACGGAGCCGGCAACAAAGCCCGCTTCGTGAAGTCCGGTGCCGGCGCCGTCACGCTGACGGCGGCTAATACGTACACCGGCGGCACGATCGTGAACCAAGGCACCCTGACAATCAACGCCACGGCAGGCGCGAATACGGTGGTCATTCCGGGCGATCTCACCCTGAATAATGCGAATCTGACCATGAGCACCAACGGCGGTCAGATCGCGGCGACGAGCAACGTCACCATCAACGGAAGTGGTGTGCTTACGCTTACCGGAGCCAATACGCTCAATAGCGTTACCTTCAACAACACCGGCGGCGGTGTGACGCCGACACTCACCATCGGAACGACATCGTTGATCTTAAGTTCGCTCACGCCGATCACCTCGATCAACGACAACTACAGCTTAACACCTACCGTCGCGGGCACGTTGCTTACCCTGCAGGACGGCGCATCGATCTCCTCTTCGGGGCTCTCGCCCATCAACCTGATCATCTCGGCGCCGATCTCGACGGTTGCGGCCACCACTCCGCTGGTGAAGACCGGCTTAGGGTCTCTAGTGTTGAGTAGTGCCGCAAGTACTTTTGCCAACGGCTTCAACCTCGACCAGGGTGCGCTCATCTTTGCCGTGAACAGCGTCGGTACTCCTCCCGCGGTCACCGCCGGTCCGGTCGGTACGGGCACGCTCACGCTCGGCAACAATGTTGCCATCATGAGCGAAGGCACGGCGCGCACGATCGGTAACGCCGTCAGCGTCATTCAGGACTTTACGTTCGGTACGCCCGCGGCCTCCGGCGCTCGCGCCATCGCGGGAAATAGTCTGACGTTGAGCGGGGTCGTTACTCTGGCGGACGGCGCGCACAACATCGAAGTCAACGGTCTCCTTATGACCGGCACGATCTCCGGCAAGCTCACCGGGGGTACGAATCTGACGAAGTCCGGCTCCGGTATCCTGGTCCTCTCGAATGCCGCCAACGATTACGGCGGCAGCACCACGATTAGCGCCGGAACGCTGCAGCTCGGTGCCGCGGGCGCCATTCCGGACGACTCGTCGTTCATCATCGCGAGCGGAGGCTATTTCAACATCAACGGCCTGACGGAAACCATCGGCTCGCTCGCAGGAGATACGCTCACCACGGGCGGCGTCGTTACGAACACCGGCGCGGCGGCAACTTTGACCATCGGCGGCGCCTTCGGCAGTGCGACTTTCGCAGGCAACATTACCAATCAGGCCAACGCCTTGAATCTCACCAAGTCGGGACTCGGCACTCAGGTGCTCACCGGCGCCAACACGTACACCGGTGCCACCGTGGTGACCGCGGGCATTCTGAGCATCGGTAACGGCACGGCTCTCGGCACAACCGGCGCGGGCACCACGGTCATGTTCGGAGGTTCGTTAGAACTACAAGCGAACATCAGCGTAGGCGCCGAAGCGCTGAACATTTCCGGTACCGGCTTCAACACCACCGGCGCGCTTCGTAATCTCAGCGGTTCGAACATCTACGGCGGTACGGTTACATTGGGCTCCGGCGGAGCCACGATCCAATCGGATGCCGGATTGCTCACGCTCAGTGCCGCAACGTCTATCATTGCCGCCGCCGAGGCCCTGACCGTCACTGGCTCGGGAGATACGACCGTGAGCGGCCTCATCACCGGGACCACCGCGACGCTCACCAAACTGGGCGACGGCACGCTCACGTTGTCGGCGTCAAATACCTATGCAGGCTCAACGACGATTAGCGCCGGCATGTTGAGTGTGGCAACTCTTGCGAACGGCGGCCTCGCGAGCGGCATCGGCCAATCGGGAAGCGGGGCGGGCAATCTCGTGTTCGACGGAGGCGCGCTGCAATACACCGGAGCGTCGGTGACTACCGATCGAAGCTTCACGATTAACGCCGGAAAGACGGCTATCGTCGACGTTGCGACGGCGACGACGCGGCTCACATTTTCCGGTTCGAGCGTCGAATCCGGACCGTCGGGTTCTTTGCAAAAGCAGGGAGCGGGTGCGTTAACTCTGAACGGAGCCTACGCCCATACCGCAACAACCACGGTTTCCGCCGGAAGCTTGAACGGCACCGGCGCCCTCAGCTCGCAACTTGTCGTGGAAGCCGGAGCGACCTATAGCGCCGGAACGAATTCCAACGGAGCTGCGAACAACGGCGTCGGAACGATGTCGGCGGCGAGCGGCGTGTGGAACGCCGACTCGAACTTGATATTCGACTTCCAAGGAGCGAGCACCGATTTGACGGGGGGGACCGACACCGCGCCCGGCACCAATTGGGACTACATTTCCGTGGCCGGGGTCGTCAACCTCAGTCTCTCCGGCGGAAAAATCAATCTCTACATCGACTCCTGGAACGGGAGTACGGGTTACGGACAGAACTCCGGAACCAATCCGTTTGATCCGTCAACCGTCACCACGGCGTCGAACATAAATCAACACGACGCGAGCGGACGCGCCTACGCCTACACTTGGAAGTGGCTCACCGCCAATTCAGGCATCCAGATCGACGGACCGTCGGGGGCGCTTAATCCGCTCGTCGACACGGACCTTTCGCAATACTTCAACGTCTTTGCTACGCAAACCGGCGACGCGACCTTTGGAACAGGAGTCTTCGGCGCCGGCTCCTATCCGACGCCTGCCGTCGGCGGTCAATTCTGGGTCAGTTCCTACAATAACGAGCTGTACATCAATTACTCCGCAGTGCCCGAACCGGGCAGCTTGATGCTGGTCGGCCTTGCAGGCCTGGGTTTTGCGGGCTACCGCCGTCGCAAGAAGCGACGAGCTGACGTCGTCGCGGCGAAAGAAACGTCAACAACAGCGGCGATTGCAATCGACGCAGAGTAGTTCGAATTTCCCGGTCGACAGCCGGTTTATCACTTCTTCTGATTTAGGGGCCTTGTTCGCAACACCGTCGAAGCCGACTCACAAAGAATCGCACCAACTGCCCTCGCTTAGAATACCGCCTGTTTAGAACTCGACCTGGAACCGGGTTGCGAAAATGTCGGTGTTGCTGTTGCCGCGGGTCGCGTTGTCGAGGTACATGCGGATCCAGCTGAACTGGATCTCAGTACGGGTATTTAGATACCAATTTTGAGGCCGATCGTTGTATCGTTCATGCGGCCCGGGGTGGGGACGGTGGTGGGCCGCCCGCCGATGCGCCAACGACGGCGCCCGGGTTGGAAAGGTCGACGTAGCTCTAGCGCTCGGCGAGTTCCCAAGCGCCTGAGCCGCAGTCGCGTTCCTTGCGACCAAGCAACAAGAAGTCGGTGAACGGCGTAACGCGATCGAGTAAGCCGATCATACGATCGTAGACGCGATTTTGACGTAGCGGCGCATTTGAGCGACAAATTATGCGAATGTGCCGACATTTTCTTTGAGAACTTTGCGACGACGGTAGCCCGCAAACCCCAATCCCGCCAACGCCACCAAGAGCAAGCTGCCGGGCTCCGGCACTGCGGAGTAACTGTAATTGATGTAAAGGTCGCCGCCGACCGCGGAAACCCAGAAGGAACCGCCGCTAATAGGGTACGCGCCGTACACGTTGCTATTCGCGGCGTTCGTGTCAATCACGAATTCTGAAACATAGTCCGCGAAGTTAATCGAGCCGGGGATTGCCGTGCGCGTAAAACCGCTTAGGCTTCCGGCGTTGTCGACCCATAGCCAACTATAGGACGGCGATGCTTGATCACCGGCAGTCGTAGGATCGAAGTCGTTTGCGCCGCCATTCTGCCCGTATCCGGCAAGCAAACTGTCCCAGGAATCAATTTGCACCGTAATTTCGCCCACGCCCGTATAAGACAAGCCGCTGGTCAGAGTTAATAAGTCCCAGGCCGTGCCGGCTCCCGTGATACCGTCCGACTGCGTGCTCGCGAAATCGAAGACCATCGTCGAGCCGCCCGTCCATGTTGCCGCGCCTATGACATTCATGCGGCCGACGCCGTTACCGTTATCGCCCGCAGTGCTGGAACCGGCACTGAAAGTACCATCGCTTCCCACAGTCATTTGCGAAGTCAGAATCGAAACCGGCGCACCGGATACGCCGCCGTTGAGCGTGCCGCCGTTAACCTGTACGGCGCCACCGCCGCTCGATGAGCCGTTGATGGTGAGAACTCCGGCATTGACGATCGTGGGGCCGCTATACGTATTGGAATTCGTCAATTCAAGTCGACCCGTACCAAACTTCGTAAGACCGATACTATTGGCGCCGGCATTGGTGTCGGAAATGACGGAGTTGTAGCTGAAGACGGTCGGTGCGTTGGTCGTATCGATGCCTAGCGCGGAGCCGTTGCGGAAGCCGCCGGTTGCCGTCCCTAACACTTTGAGGGTGTCGATATCCGAAGTGGTGAATTCACCGACACCGCCGACGTTGAACGCCGCCGTCGCGCCGCTATTCACAATAAAGTTCGTGTCAGTCCAACTACCGACAACGTTATTGTAGAGCGAGACCTGTCGGCCGAATTGCAATGTGCCGGCATTGATCGTCGTCGTGCCCCGGTACGTGTTGACGCCGGTCAGAGTAAGAATTCCGGTCCCGACCTTCTCAATCGACAGTAGGTCACCGGTAACGGAAGTCGGGTCGATCTCGAAGATCGCTCCTGAGAGGGTGATCCCGGCGCCTTCGAGAGTGCTCGACGTCAACTGTACGGTTTTCGACTCTGACGTGCCGACGAGGAAGTTCTGCAGCGTCACATTTCCGCTGAACATGCCGGTTCCGGAAGTGACCGTGCTGCTGCCGCCGATGGTCACGGTTCCAGATCCGTTGGTCGCGTAGACATCAATATCGTTGGCGACGGCAAGCCCGCTGATGTTCTGAAGCACGGCCAGGTTCGGATTCAAAACGTCTTGGCGGAAGCGAATCGGCTCTTGCGTCGCCTCATTGCGTACGACGACCTGCTCCTCAAACATCCACATTGTTTGTCCGGCATACGTACCGTTAGTAACCGCGACTTGCGCTCCGTATTTCATCTGGCTGGAGTTTTCGAAGTCGTCGGCACGAACCAGATTCATCGTCGTGTTCGCACCGAAATTGAAGGCGGTAATGGTATAGATGCCGTTGCGTTCGGGATTGGCTTCCTCTCCGGCGACAAGGATGCGCGTTCCGATGGGACTAGAAGAATAATCGAATCCGTCGATTACCGTGTTTACGCCGATGAAGGCACCGAAGCCGGTCGTTCCTGTGGCGTCCTGGCCGCCGGAGGTCGCCGATTGTCCGTCACCATTTGGATTCCACGTACCCGAGCCGAGGATACTGGTCAACGTAGCTCGGTCCACTGCGGCACCGACGGTCGAGGCGGCGTCTCCAAGTACGATTCTGTAGAGGCCCGCAGCAACGCTGTTTTCCAACAGCAACGATCCGGCGCGGACGACCGTACCTCCTTGAAACGGCGAGCCGGAAGTGTCTGCCACGCCGGCGCCGTACGAGTTCGCTGCGGTAAGACGGAGTGCTCCGCCGTCGATCACCGTGATGGTTCCGTTCCCGCCGACGGCTCCTTCCAAGCTCAACTGCGTTCCCGCGGAGGCCCCGGCGTAGATATTCCTTTCCAGAGTTACCGAACCGTTGATTGTTGAAGGTGCGATTGACGAGGTAATGGAGGCGCTACCTACGCCGTTGACGTTGGCCACGACGATATCGTTGGCAAAGGTGGAGACGCTCTGCAAATTCAAACCGGTAAAGTCGTCGGCGCCGCTCACTCCGGCGACGCCGAGCATCACGGAGCCGGAACCTAGTTGGGCGTTGCTCGCCACATTCAGCAAACCGTTGGCAATCTCCGTGCTCCATGTTTGTGCGCTGTTGTCTACTAAAGCGAGCGTCTGGAACGAACCGTTGCCGTTGAGCCGGAAGATCCCGGAACCGGTGATGCTGCCCGCATAGACGGCGTTCTGCGTCGCGTCGTTACCGACCGTGAGCATATTCGCGCCGAGCACCACGACGGCATTGTTCTGTGACGCACCGATACTACCGAGTGAACCGATCAATTGATCGAAGCCGTTGAGGTTCAAACTTCCGGAGACTACGTCTCCCGCCACAACGTGTCGCGATTGCGAAGCAAAAGCGTTTACCGCGCCTGCTTGCAGAGTGCCGCCCAAAATGTTCGTGGCTCCGGAATAGTCGTTTGCCGCATTGTTTACTTGAAGAATCCCCAGATCTTCTTTAGTCAGCGCGCCCACACCGGTAATGATCGAGTCGATCTGCAACGTGGTGGAGGGCGCGGTGGAGATGGAACCTCCGGCACCTTCGAGATCGAGGCCGCGTGTAAGCGCAATCGTCATGTCCGCCGTGGTTTCGAGCGTGCCTCCGACGAAGCGGAGCGAATCAGACCGGGTAGTCAAATGGACCCGGCCGAGGCTCGTGTCCGCGGCGACGGATAGGACGCCCTCTTCAAGAACAGTGCCTCCGAGATAATCATTAAAACCTGTGAGAGTTTGTTTGCCGGGTCCTTGCTTGCGAAGGGTTACGGCCCCGCCGATCGATCCGCCATAGACGTAGTCGGCCGTGGTATTCACGTACAGGGTGTTATCGTCGAAGGCACTGTTGTTGACGGCGCCGCTGGGGCCTGAGAGACCGCCGATCGTCAGGTTGTAACCGTTCAAATCGAAAATGCCGGAAGTCCCTTCACCCCGCGTGCTCACTACAGAGGTGGGAGAAACGGCATCAGGGCTCCCTACCTGAATGATGCCGCCTTCAATGTTGAGATTCAGGAAGGAGTTCACGCCCGCCAGCTTGATGACGTCTTGGCCGACTTTCGTCAGGTTGTAATTTCCGGTGATGTCGCCGTCGATGACGAGATACGAGCCGCGCAAGCCGACGTTGCTCGGGTCGAGATTCGTCGTGGTGTTCAGCTTCCCCATGTCGTAGAAGATGCTGTTGGCGCCGTTCGACGTGCCGGCCGGATAAATTTGGCCGAGATACGAATCAGCAAAGAGGTTAATAATCACATCGCTGTGAATCGTTTGGATCACGGCCACTTCATCGTAGTCAAGCGGGAGGTAGCCCATGATTGAGCCGCCGCTGATGCTAATCGACCTTGGGCCGAACACGTCCGTGAACACCTGCCAATGCACGCCGAAGGGAAATGCATAGTTGCTCGTGTCGCGCGCGTCGCTCCGCGTCCAACGCTCGATAGAACCAGGTTCTTGGATGAGGTTTGCCGTGGAAACGAAGTTGGACACCGCAATCTCGATCGCCGAGGTCGATCGGGCATAGGCGGTAACCGTTCCGGCGCCAAAGGCTCCGTTGTCAAGAACGCGCACTGTTCCGTCGCCGATACTAAAGGTATGAAAGCCGGTGAAGCTGGCGCTATTGTCGCCGAGGGTGAGAATGCCGTCGCCGCTGGTACGCAAGTCGTAGAGCCCTTGGTTGTTCAGGCCGCCGGTTCCGTTTCCAGAGCCGATTTGTACGCCGCTGGTCGAGCCGGGGCCAAAGCTTGTGGCATCGACGCTGATCAGGTAATTGTCGTACAGTGTGACCGCACCGGTTCGGATCGTATGTCGCAAAGAATCCGACTGAAAGAAAACGATTCCTTCCATCCCGCCGCCGGTAGTTTTTAGATCGATTGCCGGGATCTGATCGAGACGGTCGGCCGCGGCGACGGAACGAATTTGCCCCATATCGTTCACTGTGATTTTTCCGCCGCCCCACGTGAAGAGGTCGGGCGTGCCGCTGTTGAAGTTGTAGCGCACTTCCGTAAGGTTGAATAAGCTGTCACTGTCCGCCATGTGCGCGGCGTTGAGTATGACCTCGCCGGTGCTCTGCGCATTGGGAGTCTGAAACTGAACGATGCCGCCATTGATCACCCAATTGCCGGTGAACTGCGGCTGATCGGCGATGATATTCAGCGAGTTCGTTCCCGACTTCGTTACCTGACTAGCATAGATCTTGCCGTTGATGGAGAGTGCACCGGAATTGGCCCAGATGAGCGCCTCGCCTGCATTCGAGCCGTCGACCGAGTTGACTGAGGAACCGAAGTAAAGGTCGGGATTAAGAACATCCGTGTTCGCCGCCGCAATGATGCCGCCGCTACGAATGGTAATTTTGCGGAAGACGTTGTCCGGGCTGTTATTTATGTTTCGACTGGTTCGCAAGGCGTGAATGTCTAGGTTCATGCCCAGCGTCGACGGATTCGCCGTGGTGTCAAGAATCTCCGTACCATTGTTCAACGGCAGCACGGAGCTATCTAGAGTGGCGGCGGGGGAGCTGACGTAATTTGCCGGCGCTCCTCCCTGGGTAATGGTTTGGAATCCGAGCACCGCGTCGTATTTGAGAAACTGATTTTCCGAGCGACTTGTGATCCAAGGGTCGACCATATTGTTGGTAACCGGCACTTGACCAAGAGCGGCGCCGGCGCCGGAAGTGACGAGGAATCGGTCGGCATTCACCGACCCTGCGACGCCGAGCAATCCGGCATCGTGACGGAGCATAAGCGTGCCGTACTGGCCGATACCGGGCGTGACGTTACGGATAATGTTGCTCGTCTCCAACACTGCGGCGAAGCCCGTAGTGCGGCGGACGACTACTTCGGAGCCGCCGCCTACATTGATGTCACCGATCAGTTCCCGGTTTGCAGCATGATCAGTGCCGTCACCGACCATGTCGATCACCGTGCTGAAAAGCGTGATGCTCTGGGTGTCCGCCCAGCGGCCGCCGCCGCCGATAGTACCGGAGGCGAGATTGCCCGTGGTGCCGCTGCCTGTGAACGGCGTTCCGTTGTCGAACCGGAGTCGCGAGCCGCCATGGAAAACCCAAACATTCTTGTTGATCAGACCTGTTCCTACGGCAGTGCCTGAAGCACCTTCGATCCGGATCTCGCCAAACACGTCCACCTGCCCGCTGCCCAGCGTCGTGCGGAAGGTGGTGCCTGTGCCGACCGCACCGCCTTGGAGGGAGAGTGCCACAGCGCGGTAGCCGCCGTCGCGATTACGCGCGCGTGAAACCAGCGTGCCGCCGTCGTAGGAGTTGTTGCCGTTGGCGCCAAAAGCGACCGTGCCGAATCCCATCACGGCGTCGGGGGCACCGATGATCACTCGATTTCCCGTTCCCGCAAGCTGATCGGAACCGGCGGTCGACGGTTGTAGGGTCAAGGTGGCCGTGCCGCCGCCGAGCCGGAATTCATTATTGAAGGCGCCCCAGGGCGAGATGCTGTTGGCCGTCAAATTACCGTTACCGTCGCCCGATCCGATGAACCATCTGTGGAAGGCGCCGGCATCGCGTCCACCCATATTCGGGTCGACCGACAGACTCTGATTACCGTCGATCGCCAGGATACCTTCGCCGGTACCATTGATGGTGCTCGCAGCGACGGCCGCAGTGACGGCGTTAAAATTGGCGATCGTTCGCGTGCCGATGACCGGAAGGGCCGTGCCGCTGGTATAGATCGTGAGGGGGCCAGGGCCCAGATTGCTCGCGCCGACAATCGACAGCGCGGAGCCGGCGAAGATATTCACCGGACCGGTGCCGAGCGTGGCATTCGCTTGGCCGACACGCGTGTGACCGGCAAAATTGTTGAAACCACCGCTGAACGTGTTGGCCGTATTGTTATTGAAGTACATGTAATAGGATCCGGCCTTATTAAACGTGCCGGTTCCGCTGACCAGTCCATTGAGGAAGAGCTCCGTATTGTCGACGCGGAACGTCGGACTGCCGCTGATAACGATCTGACTCTCGATAATGATGTCGTCTCCCGTGCTTGCAGCCTGGAAGATGACATAGGGACTGTTCGTCATTCGAAAGAAGTTACCGCTGGGGGAGCCGTTCACGCCGATCGTGCGATTGGCGGCGCTCGCGCCGCCGTTGCGATCGGTGATGAATGTAACCTGACCATTGACGGAAATGTCTTGACCGACGGCCGTGAAGACGCTCGAGGCGCCGTTCTGCGCCATGCGTACGACGCCGAAATTCAATTCGACGTCGCCCGTGCCGCCCACGTCGTAGTCGGCGGTATTCGCCGCGGTAAGTCGCCATTCGCCGGCGTTCAGAGTAAAGCCGCCCGTGAAACCGGAGTTGTCGCCGTCCCAGCGCAGAATGCCGGCGCCCGTCTTCACGATGGGCGCGGCACCTGTGATCCCGCCCTGGAAGTCCCACGTGTTGGCGTTGACATTCATTCCCACGGGGCTTGAGCCGCCGATGGTCGTCGCGCCGAGCACGTTAGTGTTCGAGTTATTGTTATTCAGCCGCAAGAGCGTGCCCGCAGGACCGTCGGTGCCGAGAATGCTTAAGTTATTGAATTGCACCGCTGTGGTCGTGCCGGATCCGGAAAAGCGCTCCGTCTGAATCTGTGCATAAGGCACGTTCGCCGCGACGATAATGTCCATATCGTAGGTCGTGGTGGCGCTGGCGTGTCGCAGATGTAGGTCGGCCATCTGATTGCCGTTGAAGTTATTGGCGTAGTCGGCGCCTAGGATGATCGCGGTGGCCGAGCCTTGTGTGCCGGCGCCATCGAGATAAAGACGACCGCCGTTCAATTGGATCGTGCCGGTGATGGCATTCGCGCTGTTGGTCATCTGGAAGCCGCCCGGGCCGTCGAAGGTTAGGTTGGCCGCAGTGACAATGCCGCCGAAGCGGGAGTTCGGCGTATTATGTCCGCCGTAAACGATGCCTTCGACAGGCGTAATACCGTCTCCGAAATAAACGTTGGTCGTATTAAAATTCACACGATTCGAATCGTCGCTTCCTAGAATCAGACCACCGCTCCAGATATTGATTTGGCCGCCGTCAAAAACCATATCGTTCGTGCCGGATTCTTCATCAACGCGCAGGGCATAGACGTTCTTGGTGCCGGTAAGTGTGGTGTCGCCCCAGCCGCCGGAAAACTGCACGACGTCCGTGCCGCCGACGCCGCTGAGAAACGCGTTGCCGCCGCCTAACGTCGGCGTGCCGGTGACAAACGGAGCATTTTGGTAGCCGAGGTTAATGTCGTAAGAGAGGAACGTTCGACGTGTCGCATTGATCATCCACGGGGCCACGATTCCATTCGTGAGCACAGGCGTGGTTGCATTGAAGAGCTTCATGCTCTGTAAGTTCACGGAACCAAGTTCATTCGCATTTTCGCGCACTGCGAGCGTCGCTTGGCCGTCGCGAACGATGTTTAGAATGTTTAGGCTGATTTGGCCGTTGGTGCCGTTACGTTCCAGGGTAATTCCCGCACCGTTCTTGATGGTCACGGTACCCACGGTTTCCTGGTTTGCACGACCGCTGCTGTTGATCAGGTTGATCCCCGCACCGTCGAGCACAAGCGGCGTCGTGTCCCCCAACTTGTTCTCCGTCTGCTCGGTACCAAGATTGCTTTCGTCGTAACGCGACGTCACGAAGCTGTCATTCACGTCCATGCTGTAATCGAGACGTAGGTTACCGCCGGGCCGGAGATTCAGTGCGTTAACCTGCGCACCGGTGTCATCCGTGAGTCGACCGGCACCGCGGAGGGTGAGGCGTCCGTAGACGTCGAACACGGGCGACTTGCTGTCACCGGTCAACTCAAGAATCGATCCGATGCTGGTAGCATCCGCCGTTCGGAAGATGGTCGTATTTCCCGTGTAGCTCTGATCGCCGTACAAGCGGATGCTCGCTCCCGACCCGGCAGGCGTGGCTCCGGGAAAAATGGGCGCCTTGCCGAGTTCCACGGAGGCGGTGCCTGTGAGTACGTTTGAATTGACAATGGTGAGAATGCCCGAGGCGGTGCCATTGAATATGTAGCGGTTGTCCACGCTCGCACCGAGCGTACTTGCCGTATAAAACGTGTTGGAAAGCGCAGAAATACCCCATTGGCCGGACCCAAGCTTCGCGAGACTAATCGGAGTGGTCCAGAGTCCTTCACTTAGACCTAGTGCGATCGAACCATCCGAGAGTGAACGCAGCCCGTAGTTGGTGATCGGAGCATCCGTGAGTAGGTCCACGCGCGTGGTGGAGCCGCGTTCCGATCCGTAGATGCGGACCTCCTGGTTGTACCCGGAGATATAAGGATTCTCTTTGGAGAGAATGTTTGTAGGCGCGGTAATACGAATCGCGGAACCTTGGTTGACGATAATGTCGCCGGCACCGGCGTTGGACGTTGCCGTATACACCAACGTGGTGCCCGGGGTCCGAATGTCGTCGAGCCCACGAGTACCGAAGATGAGCGTTCCTCCCGTAACGACGGTGCCGCCCGTCCAGGTTGCGCCACTGTCGCCGCCGATTTCGAGGTCGCCGCCGCCAATTTTGTTTAGCGTATAGCCGTTACCGCCGTCGGTGATGACGCCGGCTAGCACCAGGGAATTGTCTACCTGCAGCCGGGAATGATTCGTGAGCGTCGTCGTGCCGTCGAAACGGGGAATGAAAGCGCTGCCGTTGGTGACTCGAAAGAGCTGCACGTCAAGCGTCAGGTCGTTGAATGTCAGCAGTTTGTTGCTGCCGCTGCCGGTGGCACGGGCCGTTGTGAAAATAGAGTCCGCACCTTGGTGGACGATGTCGTTACCGATGTTGATACGTTGCTGATTGCTGGTGCTGTCGCCGATGGCGAGGGCCGTGAAAGTCCCGCCACGAAGCAGGATGGTCGTCGTGCTCGGAATGGCCGAGGTGTTGGTAGTGGGCGTAGCCCAGGAGTTGTCGTTGACCCAAGCGCTCACGCCGCCTTGAGTAATTTCGAGCGTATCCAGCGCATTCGGTCGGTTGCCGTTAATGTTGCTCAATGTCAGCGTGCCTGTCCCGGCCTTGATGAGTCTCGAACCCGCCGTGCCGAGAAGCTGCCCGTTAAACTCCTGATTGCTGTCTTCGCGTCCTACGGTGAGCGTGTTGCCGTCGAGGATGAGCGAGCCGGCCGAGAACTGAAACGAGTTACTGGGGTTGACTGCGGAAAGGTTGCCGAATTCCTGATCGAATCCGTTCAGGTCGATCGTCGTTCCCGGCGACATGATAATAATCGAGCCGCTTGTTCCGCCGAGGTTGGAGAAGAAGGGCAGGACGTTCGCGGCGCCAAAACGCAGTGTGCCGCGACTAAGTTCGATATTCCCTTCAAATTCTTGTACCGCGTTGATCTGCAGCGCGCCGGTGCCAAACTTGGTTAAGACGGTCGTCAGCGTGTTCGTGGCATTGCTACGGAAGTTTCTGATCGGCACGCTTAACGAAGAGACGGCTGCGTCGTCCACGTAAAGAGAAAGCGCCGTGTCTTCGATGTTGATGCGCGAGCCTGCGCCGCCGTTGATGCTTGCCCCATTGTTCAGAATGATGCCGCCGCCGTTTGCCGGCGTCGCCGTATCTCCTACCTGAAGTCGGAATCCGCCAAGATCAATATTTGTATCCGTGCGAAATGCAAAAACGGCGCGGTCCGCGGTGAGGGTGCCGCCGATGCCGGAGGCGTCGAAGACCTGCGTGGATCCGGTCACGGCATCAATGCTGCCGGAAGCGGGACCGTAAATGTAAGTGGCTACGCTGGTGGCTCCGCCGACGATATAGTTTGCGGCGTTGTTCGATCCAGACATGGTATGAACGGCCCAAGACCCCACGATGCCGTTCACATTGCTGAGCGCGCTCGTGAAAGTAAAGTTTTCCTCGGTGCCCAATGCGCCGCGGAAGGGCACAAACGTAACCGTGCCTGCCGCTCCGCTGCGAATCAGCGAGTCAAACGTGAACGTCGTCGTGAACGCATCGGCGGCGAGGTCGTTGACGGCAATCCGCGCACCGCCGGATACGGTCAACGCACCCGCGCTGGAGGTGGTCGAACTAGCGCCCGCTAATCCGCGTAGCTGGACTTCCGCGTCCAGAATGGTCATTCCTCCGATGCCGAACGGGCTGCCGCTCGTCGCCTGCGCTTGGCCGATTAGAATCCCTTGAACAACGGTCGTCGTACCCGTGTAGGTGTTTCCCGTGCCGGTCGCGGGGTCGAGAATAACCGTGCCGTTGCCTTCTTTCTGAATTCCGAAGTCGCCGCTTATTAATCCGCTGAAGGTAGTATCGCCGCCCGAGAACGAAGTGAACGACATGCCGCGGTTCGAGAGATTGACGTTGCCGCTGAAGAGCTTTGCGCCGGCGTCCAGACCGCCGAGAGATTGAATGTTTGCCGTTGCCGTATTGATAAAGTTGCGGTTTATAGTGCGAGTGCCGCTCGCTAAGATTTGCGAGAACACGTTATTCCGGAAGACGATATCGCTAGCAGCGTTGCCGAACGCTTGATCGTCACCCGCAATCAGGTAACCATTGCTGATCGTGGTCGTGCCGGTATAGGTGTTGGCGTTGTTAAGAACGAGCGTGCCCTGCTCGTGTTTCTCCAGATTGCCCGCGCCGCTGACGACCCCGCTAAACGTCACCAGCGCGCCGCGAGTGCGCAGGTTGATGTCGGAGGTGAGGGTAACGGGTCCTGTGACTTCTAGCCTGTAACCGGCGGAGCCGTCAAAAAAGAGCGCACTGCTTCCCGTTCCGCCAACGGAGTAGCCGCCGGCGTTATTGATTGTAAGTGAGGGGATTTGCACCGTCAGATCCTGCGAGCCGGGCCCGGTCGGCCCGACTACGATCACGCGAGAGCTATTCGCGTCGCCTCCGGACGTCGTCACGGGATTGTTGTAAACAAGCGTTGGTCCCGCACCGTCGCCCCGGAATTCGATATCGCCGCGACGTGAACCCGCGGTAGCCATGCTGATGGTTGACGTGCTCGCCGCACCCGGTGTGGTGAGAACTACACGGCCTTGGTTGACGACCGTATCGCCATCGTATGTGTTGCCGGCATTCGTCAGTACGAGTACGCCGCCGTTGCTCTTTCGAATGGATTGTGCGCCCGTCGCTTGATCGAGTATGGTTCCATTCACGGTGAGAATACCGACTCCCGCTTGGAAGCTGTTGTCGTTACCGACGATCAAATTGATCGTGCCGGCGGAATCGGCAAAGTTGATGTTATTAACGGCGAGGTCGGTGAAATTGGTGCCGATGCTGAGCACCTGCAGCGAACGCCCCGCAACGCCGGTGGTCACGCCATTGTTAACCGAATCAAACGTAAGGTCTCCAATTTGGACGGTATTGAATCCTCCGCCATGCAACGTCGTGGTGCGGATCGTGCTCGTCGCCAATGCGACATTAAGATTGCGCATGATGTACTGAGAGTCTACTGCTCCGCCGAAGCTGCCCCCTGCCACGTCCAGGCGGAGTTCGCCGGCGCGGAGATTAATATCGGATAGACTGCCGCCGAGGGCGTCGTTATTGCCGACCTGAAGGATTCCACCCGCTCCGATCGTCACCTGACCGCTGAAGCTTTGGTAATACGGAATGTACACGGTGCCTTGCGTGTAAGTGCGCGCCGTCGAATCCGGTGCGCCGACGATCAGCGGTGTTGCAAAACCTGCAGCGTCCGTGAGAACGTTTTCATTCGCGATCGTGAGGACTCCTGAGTTATTGCTGTTACCGCCCAGTCGGTAGGCAGAAATGGCGCCGCCGGACGGAGTCAGTTTTGCGCCAGTGAATATGCCGTTCGAATTGTCGGCACCGAACCAGGTCTCGACGTTGGGTGCCACGGCGCGGATCAGCCCGGGAACGTCTGCCTGAAAATCCGTGCCGGTAATAGTTATCGCAATGCGGCGGGCCTGCCCGCTCTGGTCGTTGGCAATCAAGAAGTTGTTGCCGCCCGTGCCTGGAATCCCTCCGGTCGCCGTCCAACTACTGAACGTGATGCCGAGCCCCGTACCATAGCCCGGGCCGAGATTGAGCGCCGCAGGCGTGTTGACGTCGTTGTTCTGCAATATGACCATCTGCTTCGAACCAATGTTGCTCGGAGCGTTGATGTAAAGCTTGGCGTTCGAAGCAATTTGGATGTCGTTACCGATTACATTTGCGCCGGCGGTACCTGTTGCCGTAAGCCAGAGTTCGCCTTCACTAACGATCGTCCCCCCTTCGTAGCTCTTAGGGGTGTTGAAGATCAGTTCTCCGCCGCCGCGCTTCACGACGCCGCCGTTGCTAAGGTCTCCGGCAACAACTCCCATGACCGCGCGGTTTCCGCCGGACGCGTTGCCGTCCAAGCGGAAATAGCGTTGCTCGCCGCCGAGATCGATTGGATTGATCAACGTGACGACGTGTGTAGCATTACCGCCGTTAAGCGTGAAAATGCCCGGGCTAAAGGAGGCGCTTCCCCAGGTTATCGGTGCGCCCGCGCCGCCGAAATCGACGTTTATAGGCGCCCCGTAGGCCGAGAAGCCCGCGCTGCCGCCGCCGACGCCGCCGCCGCCGAGGAATTGCACTTCTCCCACACCTGAGCCGAGCGCGCGTGTAAAGTCACTGTCGTTCTCATAAGTGGCCTGGCTATTCGGCGAGCCGCCGAAAGTGAGGTTGCCGGAACCAAGTGCCGCGGCCTTTGAGCCGATGACGCCGCGGAACTGGCCTTCGTTGATGTAGGTGGTACCGGTGTAACTATTGGCCGTAAGGTACGAAGTAGTACCCGTGCCCACCTTCACAAGATTGATATTTCCGGTAATGTCCGAGGAGATGTTGTGGGAGACGATCGCAATGTCGTACAAGGTTCCTGAACCGCTGGTCAGGGTGGCTGCGGCAATCGTATTGGTGCCGCTGCTGCTCATTAATCCGCCCGATGTGATTACGAGATTGTCGGTGGCATTGCCAATCGTTAATGCCGTTGCTCCGCCGGCAATGTTCAGGGAGTTAACTGTGACGTTGCCAAAGCCCGTTTGATTGGTCGTCACACGTATGTCATCCGTGGAAACCGCTCCTGCCAATGCCGTAGCGGATGGCGTGATCGCCGTGTAGCCGTTCCCCCCTGTAAAGTCGTACTTCACGAACGCGCCGCCGGTGCCCGAAGTTCCCGTGTAGGTATATGCCCAGCCGCCGATAAAGGGTACGTCCGCTCCAAGTGTGTCGAGCGCGGTGTTAAAGATTCGATGCTTCGTCCCGGCACCGAGCGCGGTCCCGATAAGGTTGTCCACAAACAGCTCCAAGGTCGTCCCCGGATTCGGGTTTTGGATGTCGACGAAAGTCAACGCCACCGAGCCGGCATCCGCCGAGCGAAAGCCGATGCGGTTGTGACCGCTATTGATCGTCGTGAGGCCCAAATGCTGAATGACCGCATAGTCGTAATAATTGGTCGAGGTGCTGCTGAACGAGGCATTGTCGATGTAGATTTGGCTTGAGGACATGCTGATGGGAGCGGTGGTGGAAAAGCGGGAGTCCGGAGTGCTATTGGTGTTGGTGTCACTGGTCGCATTTCCGGCGGCGTTGCCGAACCCCATGCGAAGCCAGGAGTCCTTCAAGTTCAGCGCGGTCACGGCCGCATACGGCGCTTGCTTTCCTGCGTCTCCATCTGTTCCGTAGTCGGCGCGAATTTCGCCGAGAGAGGAATTGATCGTGCCGGAGTAACTCTGATTCGCGGACGTGCTACGCATTCGGAAGCCGGAAAGACCGTAATGATTAATGTCGGCGGCCCCCGATGCATCTCCCGCTATGTCCACAAAACCGACGCCGCCCGCGGTGAGCGTATTGTTTATCTGGAAGGCTTGGCTGATGGTAAGCGTGCCTGCTTGGTCGTTTTGGATGCGCGCGGCGCTCCCCATCGTCACCACTCCGTTAATGTTGGTACCGTTAGTACCCATGAAACTGCGGATGGCGCCATTACGGCGGAAGCCGTCGCCGTTGATCGTGACAGGCTCCGTCGGAACGTACTGTCCGGAGCCGAACACATCCGGTCCGTAAGCCAACGTAGCGCCCGAGTTGACGATCGTTTGGTTGCCGGCCGAAGTGGCGCCGAGAACGCTAGTGTTATTACCGACGGCCGTGAGTAGTGTCATGCCGCTATTTAGCGTAGTTACGCCTGTGTATGTGTTGGCGCCGCTGAGAATCAACGTCCCGTCGCCGTTCTTCACTAGGCCCCCTGCTCCGCTGACGACGCCTGTCAGTGCCAGGATTCCATCATCGACGTTCAATGAGAGCGGCGCCGCGCCGGTCAGCGTGACGTTCGCCGTGATGACGTCGGACCCGATGCCGAACTTATTTATCGTCGACGAAGTCCCGCCGTTAAATGTCAGCGATCCGCCAGTTCCGGCCGCGATGGTGTAACTTTGCCGCCCATTCGCGTCACCGATATTCAAAGTGCCGATCGAGACGAGGCCGTCGAGATTAATAATCTGATTGCCGATAAGATCGCGCAGATTCAAGTTGGCGACATCCGCGATTGCGTTGGGAACCGCCGTCACAGGCTGTCCGGCGTCGGTCCAGTTGTCGAGCAGTTGCCATGAATAAATGCCTGGTTCTCCGCTTTGGGACACGCCCCAATCCACTGTAGCGGCGAGCGCACGCGAGGGAATCCCGGAGAAGGCTAACGCCGCGATGGACGCAACTACTGTTATTCGATGGGCCGCGATCATCAGAATGCGGCGACGAAAAACTGCGCGACAATTGCGATAGCTTCGCATCGCGTCGGTGACGAACAGCGGCGTTCGTAGAATTGATTCTGTTTTTGAAGCGGTGCCGCTTGAGAAGGAAACGAATACTCGCGCTTTGCTATCAGACATGCTGTGAGCCCTAGGCAGGCAAATCGCCAAAAGAAGCGATGCGACGGCTTCGACGTTTCGTTATTGAGGCAACAACGAAGACAAAATCGCCGCGAAGAAAAACTCAAGATTTGCCTAGAATGCAAACGAAATGCCGGCATGTCCGAATGGCCGAGCAACAGCGCAATTTGCCCAAGACGCGGCCGTACCGAATCAGAAAGCGAGTTATGTGCGTCACGATGTCGCAGTAAATCGCGACTAATCGGCGACTAAATGTCGTTACTGTCGTGATGCAGTAGCCACACTGTCGCTACTGTTTGCTATTCGCGTTCAGTCGAAATCGGCTCTGCAAAGAAAAGCACTGAGAAGCGTCGAATACCAACTCACGTTCATTCGAACCCGCTCAATAGCATTTTCATGATTGAACTCTCAAGGCCTGCGGCTGGCCCACTAGGCGAAAACAGTCATCGCTCAATTGGATGCCGCCTGATGTCACACCTAACACGGCGCTGCGACGCAAAAGCGCATCCGTTTCGACGCCAAGTACCGAGCACGACATGCCGATCTAAAAGTTCAGGCATGAGCCATCGCCGGAACTTAAAGCGATGCTATTGCCGACCAAGATCGCGGGCGTGAAATGGTCTCGCAAACCGGGCGCTGAATTTCGAGCGACACAAAGAGTTTTATGAAGTCGTCGCCTGATACTGAAGTTGAGCCTGGAAATGACAACGCTGCCGTAAAAACTTGGGCCAAATCATTTGACATCAAGGGGCTGTCGGCGTCTCAATCGGAACGATGATATTTGAATCGACTCTCGACATCGTCGATCGCCCAGATTTTCGGATTGTCGGAAAGTGTAGTTAATCGCACGGAATTCATCGCAATCGACCGCAAGATGAATAGGGGCTCATTAGCAGCCAACTTGCCGCGAATCCCTTGCGATTTCGCACGTTCGAAACAGTTTTTGTCGTGTCTGTTCTACTTACCTTCGCTAAGCTCGACCTTCGCTAAGCTCGTGCTGTAGACCTTCAGCGCCCAACTGATTACGACGATCAGCGAGCGGTAGCGCAATGGAAAGCGAATGACGGCGTAGCATTGGGATATTTTCTTAGCGCGCGGCGTGGGTTCAACCCGAGCAATTTAAGTGGTGCGAGTTCGTGATAGAGCAAGAGTTGCCCTGCGGCATCGTCGGCTTGGTCGCTTGACCACTTCGAACGTGATGTCTTGAGGTCGGTGACGATGAGTTCGTTGGACGTCTCGATCTAGAGGTCGATCCGCCCGAGTACATCCGGGCAGCCGGGTACGATGTTGCCGCGAAGTCCTTCTTCGATACCCAATATGTGACCGGTCGGACGTGACAATCCGCCGGCTTGGAAAGCCGCCAGCATTCGGTGCGCCAGTCGATGGAGCGACTCAACGTCTTCTCCATTCCGGTAACGCACTACTCGAATGTCCGTTTCCGTACAGTGCCGGTCGTATTGCCTGAGCAGTTCTTCTATCTTCGGTCGTTCGTTTCCTTACATCAACTCATTGAAGTGATGTTCGACAGCACAGTGGATGGCACTGCCGAAAATAAGGCTCGCCGAGACGGTCCGCTCCTGCAGGCCGGCAATATAGCGAAAGTAGTACCGAAGCGGACAGCCTTGATAGGTCGTGATCGCCGAGTAGCTGAGTTAATCTCGTACGCGCTTATGAGATTCCTTTCCCGGAAGAGCGCCGATCATCGCGCCACCGCACCGCCGGGTCCCTTCAGCTCGTCGATCAGCGAACTAGCCTCCGTGATCGTGAGCCCCGACGGCTCTTGGATCTGGAATCGCGCCGTGAGTAGCTCCGGAAGCGAGATTTGTTTGCGATCCGCGATGGCATTGAGGGCGATCCTTTCTTTGAGCCGATCGGGAGCGCCGACAAGCGACGAATCGAGTTCGAGTTCTAGATTCACGCTGGCGTCGCGAGAGCCGTAATTGGCTTCGCCGACCTTCATGGTGAATCCGATGTTGAGTTTGAGGATAGGAACTCCTTTCTTGTAATTTCAAGAAGACGTATAAATTGTGACGCTGCCTCCCCCGGCGTCGTAATGGCGAGAGAGCGGACCATGAAACCTTGGCGTTCGATAATTCAAACGGTCGTTGCCAAGCTCGGCACCGCTGTCGCCGAGAATCTTCCGGCGATATGTTGCTACCAAGCGAGGCGATCCGTGGAACGCTGCCGACGGATCCTGCCGAACCTCGTTGTTGCAGTCACTTGGGGTTATTCAAATATGATGAGCGCCGCCGAAGTCTCCGCCACCAATCCCCTTGTCGCACCCTGGAGCGGTTCCTGGGGCGGCGTGCCTCCGTACGATCTGGCGAAGACGGCCGACATAGCGACGGCACTCGAAGTCGGCATGCGGGAGCAAGTCAAAGCCATCTCGAAAATCACGGCCGATCCTGCCCCGCCGTCGTTCGAGAACACGATCGCCGCCTTAGAAAGGTCGGGCCGTACGCTCGGTCGCGTGAAGTCGGTTTATGACACCCTCACCGCGTGCATGAGCGACGAACCGCTCCGGGCAGTGGAGAAAGAAATGTCGCCAAAGCTGGCGGCCTTCGACGACCGCATCTACCAAGACGACAAGCTCTTTGCCAGGATTTCGGCTGTGTACGCCGCGCGTGAGTCGTCGGGCCTCACGCCCGAGCAGCAGCGGTTGACTTGGCTCGTCTACACCAACTTCGTCCGTGCCGGTGCAAATCTCGACGCCAACGCTAAGCAGGAACTTTCGACGATCAACCAGAGACTGGCCGAGCTTACGACGGCGTTTAGCCAGAATCTGCTCGCTTGCGAGACGGACGAAGTGGTGTTCTTGGTCGATGTATCTGACACGGCCGGCCTACCCGACGACGTGAAGTCTGCCGCCGCTGAAGCGGCGGCAGCTCGCGGCAAGCAGGGACAGTGGGCGATCCAGAACACTCGTTCGAGCGTCGATCCGTTCTTGGCCTTCGCGTCGCGGCGCGACATACGGGAAAAGGTATGGCGCATGTTCGTCGGCCGAGGCGACGGCGGCGCCCACGACAACAACGCGATCATCACGGAGACACTGGCGCTGCGTGCCCGACGAGCCAAGCTGCTGGGCTACCCTACGCACGCTCACTGGCGCGTCGAGCATGCGATGGCAAAGACGCCGGAGCGGGCACTTGCTCTGATGGAGGCAGTCTGGAAGCCGGCCGTAGCTCGGGTTCACGAGGAGGTGGCCGACATGCAAGCGGTCGCCGACCGCGAGGGAACGGGCATCACGATCGAGCCCTGGGACTACCGCTACTATGCCGAGAAGGTGCGGACTGCGAAGTACGATCTCGACAAGACCGAGCTCATGCCGTATCTGCAATTGGAAAAGCTTCGCGAGGGAATGTTTTTCACGGCGCGCGAACTGTTTGGATTAGAGTTTCGGCCGCTGGAGCCGGGCCGCGTACCGGTGTATCACCCCGACGTGCGCGTCTGGGAAGTGGTCGACGGGACAGGCATGCACGTCGGCCTTTGGTACTTCGACCCATTCGCCCGCTCAGGCAAGCGGTCCGGCGCTTGGATGAGCGACTATCGCGCGCAGGAACGGTTTGACGGGGAAGTGTCTCCGATCGTGTCGAACAACTGCAACTACATGCCCGGACGGCCGGGTGAGCCCGTGCTCATCAGCTGGGACGACGCCACGACGTTGTTTCATGAATTCGGTCACGCTCTCCACGGACTCTTGTCCTCGGTGAACTACCCGTCGCTGGCCGGCACCAACGTGGCGCGCGACTTCGTAGAGTTTCCTTCGCAACTACTGGAACACTGGCTTTCCACGCCCGAGGTCCTCGAACAATTCGCACTCCACTATGAGACCGGCCGGCCGATTCCGAAGGAACTCGTGGCTCGCCTTAAGCGTGCGGCGACGTTCAACGAAGGCTTCCGCACGGTCGAGTTTTTGGCGAGTGCCCTGGTCGATATGAAACTGCATCTCGCCGGCGACCGTCAGATCGAGCCGGGGCGATTCGAACGAGAAACGCTAGCCGAGTTGGGGATGCCGCGTGAGATCGTCATGCGGCACCGCACGCCTCAATTCCTTCACCTCTTCGGGAGTGACGGATACTCCGCGGCTTACTACAGCTACTTGTGGGCCGACACGCTTACGGCCGACGCCTGGGAGGCGTTCACCGAGGCGGGAAGCCCTTGGGACAAAGCCGTCGCGAAGCGACTACGGGACCATGTCTTCACCCTCGGCAATACGATCGACTCCACCGACAGCTACCGGGCGTTTCGAGGTCGGGACGCCGGCATCGAAGCCCTCATGCGAAAGCGCGGCTTTGCAAAGCCGTGAATCGTACCAATCAAGGGTGTTGCTCGCTAATCGCTCACGGCTATCTGAGCTGTCACCGAGCAAGAAGTGCGGCTGCGTGGCGAGTGCTTCAATGATGGGCCGATTGGGCCGGTAGTTTCAGCCCATACGACTTCTCGCCGTAGGATCTGTTTCGTGCATTTCTATCGAGAGCGGCAGTCTATGAACCGGTGATAATTGCCTCTTCGAGGACGCAAATGCGCTGAATTTCGACCCACATTCGACGCGAACCGGAGCACGAGTGATTAAAATGGCGACCGTTCCCAGCCGGGATCGGACCCGGACGTTTTCGATTTGCGGCAGATCGGACCATTGACTTGATCGTCACCCGCATGAATTATCCGCTACTACTTTGCACCGCTCTACTGCTGACACGATCAGCAGCCCTCATTGCGGCGGAGACGTCGGGCCAAGCCTCGCCGTTTGCTCCGGAAATCGTCAGTCGACTAAGTCTGGATGGAAAGCCGAGGTCACTGGCAATCCGGCAAGGTACCGATGTCTGGATGGGTTACGACCTAGAACGGGCCACGATCCTTAAGACTTGGCAAGCGCCGGCAGGCAAGTCGGGGTTGATCAAGTCTGGTTTCGTAACTCGATCAACCGGAGCGACTTGGTTTGAAGATGAGTCAGATTCCGGATGGGAGTTGCGCCGCGGCAAGTCGACCATACCACTATCGGTCCGTTATGTCGGCTGTTCGCAACAGAAGGATCATATCGAACTCAGGTGGGAACTCCGGCACGATAACGGGGTCTTAAAACTGTTTGAACGTGTCCCACTGACAGCAGCGCCGACGGTCGACCGCGTCGTGCGCGAATTGCGTGTCGTATCTCTGCCGCCGGGTGAGACTTTGCTTCCTCCGGCCGGTGCACGTCAGGCCTGGAAAACCACGACGGACGGAGAGGTCGCTCCTTCCATCACGGGCACGCTCTGGCATCGACTTACGCTCCCATGAAGCACACCTTGACGTTCATTTTGTCGCTGCTTTGCCTTGTCGGAACAATTCTCCAGGCCGCGGAGCCGTCGCGCACTTTAGACCTTCCCGCGACGAAGATCTTTTCCAAAGGACCCAATGTCTACGCCGGCGACGTGCTGGAGATCAAAAAGGGGCGCGGTTCGATCATCGGTTGGTACGTGCAGGCAAGTCGCGAAGAGCAAGTAACCGTGTCGATCGATTATAGTTGCTCGGCACCGCTCGATCAGTCGTATCAGCTTTCCTTTGACGGCAAGGATGTCTTCTGGGAAGTGCCGGTCACGAAGCCCGACGAGTGGGCGCGTGTCGAGTTGGGCAAGTTTCGCGTGCGACCAGGACTGCCGGTCTTAGTGTTGCTCGTACCGCCGTCGAATCGGAAGTACGACCACCCGTTGCGCTTTCGCAAACTCGAACTCACCAGTGAAACGGCGGGAAATCTATCGCTCGCAGACGAGCCGAAGGAACCGGCCTCGCCCGATGCGATACCCGGGTTTGGTCAGAAACTGGCTTCATTGCATCCGGCACTCGCCGTGAGCGACCTGCGTGACGAATCGCTCACGCTTCGTATCAGCGGCATGGCGATGCGTGGGCCGCGTGAGTTGATTTTCACAACTTGGGACGGCGACCTCTACGCATTAGACATCGGTGCGATTCCTCAACACGCCCCACCGAAGTTCCGCCGCCTCGCGCAGGGCCTTTCGGAACCGATGGGATTAGCCGTCGCGGACGGTCGCATCTTCGTCACGGAAAAGAACGAAGTCACGGAACTGCTCGATGAAGACGGTGACGGTACGTTCGAAACCTATCGTTGCTTGTCGCATGATTGGCCTTGCACGATGGATTATCACGAGTATCTCTTCGGTGCCGTCGTGCAGGACTCGCATCTGCTGTTTTCCTCCAGCGTCGGGATGACTGCCCGCGATAAGGACAATCGTCAGGCACCGCTCCGCGGCAGCGTGATCAAGGTGCACGTCGACACGGGCAAGACGGAGATCGTCGCCGGCGGTTTGCGAACGCCCGACGGCATCGGGCTCGGACCGCGCGGCGCATTGTTAGTCACCGATAATCAAGGTGAGTGGCTTCCCGCCAACAAACTCATTGCTGTGAAATCCGGGGCGTTTTATCAATTCCGCAGTCGTGAGCCTTGGCATCCGTTCGATCGCATGGAAGCGACGCCGCCGGCGGTTTGGCTGCCGCAAGGGGAGATCGCCAATTCACCGACCGAACCGTTCCTGCTGCCCGCAAGTTGGGGACCGTATGCAGGCCAAGTTCTCTTCGGCGACGCGACGTTCGGCGGTCTGCAACGCTCGTTTTTGGAAGAGGTTGAAGGCGTCACTCAGGGGGCGGTCTTCCCGTTTTCACAGGGCTTTCGGCATCTCTTCCATCGCTTCGCCCTGACTGATTCCGGTGATGTTTTCGCCGGGGGAATCGCCCGGGGATCGGATAAGGAGTTTATTCATCGCGTGAGCGGCCTTTCGCACATCCGCTACACGGGCAAAGAGGTATTTGAACCGTTGGCCGCTCGCCTACGATCGAACGGTTTAGAAATCGAGCTCACGCTGCCGCTCGCCGAAAGAAGCGGCTGGGATCCCGAGGGGTATTACGTAACGCGCTGGACCTATCAGGGAACGCAGACTTACGGCGGCGCTAAGGTCCGGCATCGTCGCACTCCGGTTCGCTCGGCGACGGTCTCGGCGGACCGTCGTCGAGTATTTCTTGAAATTGCCGACCTCAGTGAAGGAGATGTGCTGCACGTCCGCATCCCCGAGACGCTGCCCTCGGCGGCAGGTCTTTCGCTTTGGACCGGCGAGTTTTGGTACACCATAAATCGTATCCCACGCAACCATCCGGGCGCCGTCAGTCCCGCGCCTTCGGTCGTGCCGACAACCTCAACTCCACACTTCCGTTTTTCCGAGGGGAACGCCGGGCGGGTGCTGTATCGAAACTACTGCGCCTCGTGTCACACTCTCGACGGACTCAAATCCATCGGCCCGACGTTCGTCGGACTTGTCGGTTCGACGCGAAAAATACGCGATGCCGAAACGGGCAACATGCAAGAAATCCTTGCCGACGCGAAGTATCTCAAACAATCGATTCTGGAACCCAACGCCCAACTCGTGGATGGCTATGCGGCGAATCTTATGCCTCCGGTCGGCGCATCGTTGACCGAGAAGCAAGTCAAAGACGTCGTTCAATACGTAACGAAGGCCTCTGATCCGGAGTTTGCGAAGAAGGAGATGTCGCACCGCTCGACCAGTAATTTGGCTTGGGCCTTGAGAGACTTTCCGGAGGTCGGCGAGCGTTTTACTCGCGAACCGGCCGAACCGCTCGCCCTCGCGAGGGGAACCCACGCGTTCATGAAGGCACAGTGTCTGCAGTGCCACGCCGTTGCGGGATTTGGTGCAACGCTTGGTCCCGATTTGGCCGAGACCGTGAAGAAGCTTCAGGGTAAGAGCCTGTTGCAGCAGATTCTGGAACCGTCGAGCGCGATCCATCCGAAGTTTCAAACGATGCAGTTTGTTCTCGATAGCGGAGAAACCGTGACCGGCGTAATCGTCAAGGAAGACGCCGACTCGGTTTTCGTTGTCCACAATCTCCTCAGGCCGCACGACGTGACGAAGATTGACAAGTCGTCGATCGAGGAACAAGAAGTCTCCAAACTCTCGGCGATGCCGACCGGTCTTGTCAACGTGCTCAATAAGTCGGAAGTTCTCGACCTTCTCACGTTTCTCGAGGCCGGGCCCGCGCCTATCGCTCAGCCTGTCACGCCGAAGAAACCTAAGTGATCGCCCCCGCCCCACGTCGAATTTTCCCGCCAGCTCCCTATCACAACACAATTGCGCACCCCCCCTATGCATCGAACATACTTGCTCGCCACACTGGTTTGTCTGTATTCAATCTCAGCCATGCCTGCGTGGGCGCTCGATCCCGCTGAGGAAAAGCTCGGATTCGTTTCGCTCAGTGACGGCAAGACATTTACGGGCTGGAAACAGAGCGGCAATTGGGTGATTCAAGACGGAGCGTTCGCGCGCGTTCGCCCTTCGGGGCAATTGACCTACGAAGCCCAACTGATTCCGGATGACTTCGAATTGCGCTTCGATTGGAAAGTCTCCAAGGGCTGCAACAGCGGCGTCTACTATCGGCCGGGACAAGTCGAGTACCAAGTGCTGGACGACGAGAACAGTCCCTACGGCGAGAATCCGCGTCAGTCAGCCGCGTCCATCTTCTTTTGCATGGCTCCGAGCAAGCGCGTCGCCCGTCCACACGGCGAATGGAATACGGCTCGAATCTTGTGCAAGGGAAGCGTGATCGAGCATTGGCTCAATGAGCAGCGCGTGCTCTCTTTTGATTACAACGATCCGAACTGGGCGGCGGAGGTCGAATTACTGCGCATCCGCGGTGGCGACCTGACGGGGCGCGGCGGCAAGCTGCTTCTTCAAGATCACGGCCAGGATGTCTCTTTCCGAAATCTGCGACTGCGCACAATTCCCGCAGACGAGAAGCTCACGCCCGACTCCAACTTCCGGCCCCTGCCCGTGACGGGCGCCGCGTTGGAAAAAGAGCAGGCGCGGGTCCGCGGCATGCTGGAAAAGGCAAAGAAGCCAAGCGAGTCGGTAAAAACACCGAAGTAGCGACCGTCGCCCGGGCATGGCTTCAATGGGGTCGAAGGTCGGCATGAAAACCGCGTGTAGACTAAGGAGCTCTTATATATCTCTATCGGGAATCGGCCCAATGAGCCCCGGAGGATCGACAATGAAGCACGAACCAAGTTCGTACAATCGTTCGAATTCCTGACCCCCCATGTGAATACCTACTCATCGAGTCGCCGTCGCGCCGCAACGCAGATCCGTAGGCGGTAACTCTTTTGGCTAAGGGTTCGGACTTATACCGGCGGTTCCGTCGTAATGCCGAGCGTCTTCGGTAGCGGGTGGGGATCAATCGATGCAACGTCGCAGTCATTTTCTTTCGCGACGGCCGCCGCGAGACCGGCCAACTGACCGGTCGTCATCCAAACCGGTTCCATGCGCAGTACGCTAAACGCGACGTGCGTCGCTGAGAGCGCGACGGGGACGATGAGGTTGTCGATCGTTTTCGGCAGCAGTGCGCCCCAAGGAACTTGACCCGGTTGAGCGGGACCGAATGCCTTCTTCGGATACCATAGTACCCCTTCGAGAAAACCTTCGACGGCGAAGCGACGATCGTGGCACGGATGAATGTCGAACGAATGTTCGCCGAGCGCTACGGCCTGTTCGACTCGCGGCGTTCGGCCGGTTCGGGAATCTTTGATGAAATTGTGCTGTGTCACCAGCGCCCTCCCTTCGATCCGCCGCCCTTGTCGCACGTAAATTTGCCATGGCCAACCGCCGGTGTCAGCGAACTCGTCCTGATGCAGACCAAGTGGTCCGATCAGCCTGCGAACGTGTGACGGCACGCGAGGATCATTTCCCAAGAACCACAGCAAGCCTGCGGCATGGTCGACGTGGAACTGCGCGAGCTGCGCCCGATGACGACGATCGGCCTCGGGCCAAGCCCAACTGACGCCGGGTAGATTCAAGCTCGTAGGGCGATCAATGCCGCCGTTCTGCTGGAATTTGCGATTTGGCAGCGGCGTTCCCTTCCCCCAGCTCTTATATCGACCGGAATTGAAATCGCCTAGGAGCGGCAGATAGTCGACTTCATGTAGGTCGTACGTAGCGGGCTTTTCAATCGGAATTCTCTTTGCTTCGTCGTCGGTGAAAATACATCGCGCACAGAAAGCCTGAATCGCCGGCGACGGCTCGCCGGTGTCGGGCGTCATGATCTGTTCACCGGTCTTCGAATTCATGTAGTGAATTCCGGCGAGCGACTCGCCGTATTCGTCGCGTCCTTCACGGCCGACACGGTACGGCACTTTCGCCGCTGCGGCCAGGTCACCTTCATACGTGCCGTCGATGAAAGTCTTGGCTGTGACGGTCAGCTTCTTACCGTCGGCTAGCTCCAGCACGACCTGCGTGATTCTTCCTTCTGATGTTGCGGCCGTGAGCAAATGTGCGCCTCGCCGGTAATCAATTCGGCTCTCCTCGCCGGCGAGCATTTCGTCGAATGCTCGTTCGGCTACCGAAGGCTCGTAGAACCAGCCGTCTTTCACTAGCGGCCACTGCGGCGAATTGCGACCGAGCTTTCGCTCATAATATGTGCGAACGCGGGCAATGAACTCGGCGACGAGTCCGCCGAAGAGTTCGGGCCGCACGGCGTCGGTCGTCGAAAGCCCGGACGCGGCCATACCGCCGGGGCGATTATAAGGACAGGCGAGTACGACTTTGCAACCGCGCCGCGCAGCTTCGATCGCGGCGCAGATGCCGCCCGGCGTGCTGCCGTAGACCAGGACCTCACACGTCGCCGAAGCGCCCGCCTTCGGATCGGCGGCGAATGCTGCGGGTGAACCGAGCCAAGCGACAGTCGCCGGCAACGACGTCGCCAAGGCTGTCGATCTTTGTAGAAACCGGCGACGGGTCGAACGCGATGAGGATTTCATGCTAGATATCACGATGGAAGCGTGCAGACATGGCGTTACCCTGCGAGCCGCTCTTCAAGGGACGAGCGGCAATTGGCGAGACCTACGGCTAGACTATCACGTCGCAACATGATCGTCATCTCAGAGGCGGTGAGATGCGTTAGGACCGTCCGATTTTATTCGATTCGGAGGAGCACCAAAGCTGTCCCTATGTACCGCGCCGGCGTACGTAAACTCGAACGCGCAATGACGAACGCCCGCCGACAAGCGCAAGCTGAAGTCCGTGACTGCCCGCATACTGACCTAGCCCCGACTTTGGTTCAGTCGAGACGCTGGAAAAACAAGTCTTTCAGAGGGGCAAGGATCCGTGGCAGGCAGCGTGAGAAAACGAGTCTGCTTGCCACATCCCCCGTGATATATTGCCTTTTTGACGCTCGGTTCATACTTCGATCCATTGAACGACGTTGTAGAACTCGGAACAACCTGCTCCGTTTGAAGCCAACGCCATGTTCCCTACCGTAGCTTCTCGTCGACTTACCGCGCAGCGCATAGTTTGGCTCGTGGTATCGTGCGCGATCCTGGTCGCATCCCAGCCGCTTGTCGCCGCTCAAACCACGGCACCGGCCGACCAGGCACAACAAGTCGGACGATTGATTTACGAAGCCAATCTCCTTCGCGGGACCGGAAAGCTCAGCGAAGCGGCGGAAGCCGGAGGTCGAGCCTTAGCGGCCTTTCGCGAAGCCGTTCCGACGACGAATGACAACTCGATTATCCTGATCGCTTGGCTCGCAGAGATTCAAGAGCATGCGGAGCAGTGGCCCAAAGCCGAGGCTTTGCGCGACGAAATCTGGCAGTGGACCAAGCAGCGTCACGGCGCAGAACATTGGCGAACGGCCGACGCCCGGGTGGCGCTGGAATACACGCACAAACTTCAGTCGTTTACTCCGGCGGAGCGCGTCGATCTCCAGCGGGCACGACTACTTACGTTCTTAACGCGGGAAACGCTGACCGAGGCAATCGCTAAGGCGCAGCAGGTTTGCGATATACGAAAGCGAATTCTCGGCGACCAGCATCCTTATTACGCGACGAGCGTGAACGATCTGGCGTTGCAGTGGTATTACTTCGGCGACTACGCGCGCGCCGAACCGCTCTACACTCAGAGCCGAGACGTCTATCACGCGGCGCTCGGCGACCGTCACCCGAACTTTGCTCAGAGCCAATACAATCTGGGACTTCTTTACGAAAGAATGGGCGACTACGCTCGGGCAGAGGGTCTTTATCGGAGCGCCTGTGAGATCAGGAAGCAAGTCTTAGGGGAAACACATCTCCAATACGCAAGAAGTCTGCTGTGTCTGGCGACGTTGTACGTTTCCATCGGCGATTTTGCGCGGGCTGAGCCACTTTACGTTCAAATCCTTGAGATTCGCAAAACAGCATTAGACGACTGGTCGCTCGACTACGCGACCAGCTTGCATTTCCTCGGTCTGCTCTATCTCCGCAAAGGCGATTACGCGCAAGCGGAGCCGCTTCTGGCGGGGGCGTGCGATATTCGCAAGCAAGCGCTCGGTGAGGCCGATCCCGATTACGCGTCGAGTTTGCATGGCCTGGGAGCTCTGAGCTACAGCACGGGAGACTTTGCAAAAGCTGAGAGATTGCTCACCCAGACATGCGATATCTTGAAGAAGGTGCTCGGCGAGCATCATCCCGACTACGCCTCAAGCCTGCATAGTCTTGCCGCCGTCTATACAGCGACCGGCAATCGAGCACAGGCGGAATCGCTTTACCGCCAAGCCTTGCGAATCTCGCGACGTTCGCTCGAATCGGCATCGGTCGTTCAATCCGAGCGACAACAACTCGCAATGGGACAAAGCCTTCGATATCAGTTGGACAACTACGTTTCGCTCGCCGTGAGTTCTGCGGCCGACGTTTCGAATGTGTTTAGCGAAGTGCTGGCCTGGAAAGGGGCGACGCTGGTCCGACAACGCGGAATGCGTCTCGCGGCAGAGGACCCGGCAGTTGCTGAATTGTTCGGCAAGCTGCAACGCACCGCCGGTCAGCTGGCGTCGCTGAGTCGAGTCCGCCCGGAGACGGAAGCGCAACCGATCGGCTGGCGCGAGAAACTGGGAGACCTCGCGGCGGAGAAAGAACGCTTGGAAGCGGAACTAAGCGCCCGGAGCGCCGACTTTCGCAAAGCGACAAGCGACGTGACGCTCGAAGACCTCGTGTCCGCACTCCCTAAGGATGCCGCATTAGTCGACTTCCTGGAGTTCATGCGTACGACTCCTCCGCAAAAGCCGGGCCTGTCACCGACCTACGAGCGACAGTGGATCGCATTCGTGGTCCGACACACGGAACGGCCAACCGACCGAGTGAGGATGTTCGCGCTCGGTCCAGCCGCGCCGGTGAACACGGCGATCAGGGTTTGGCGAACTGCTTTTGGGATGGATCCTTCAGGAATAGAAGCGGGACGACGGTTACGGGCAACTCTTTGGGATCCGCTTCTGCCGGCACTAGCCGGGGCTAAGGCCATCCTCGTCTCGACCGACGGCGCTCTCGGCCGTTTGCCCCTGGGCGCCTTACCGGGAAGAGAGCCGGGAACGTTCCTGTTGGAAGAGCATCGCCTCGCCACGATTCCAGTCCCGCAACTATTACCGACCTTGGTGAACGACGCAGGTAAACGGCAGATTACTCGGGAGCTCTTACTGATTGGCGACGTCGACTACGATGCCGGAGACGCGACGGATTCGACGAATCCGAAGAAAAAGCGTCCACGGCTTCCCGGAGAGAACCGCGCGCCGACCGATGATCGCCGATTCGATCCGCTGGCAAATACGGCTGGTGAAATCGCGGCAATTAAAGACATATACGCCCGACTCTTCGAGACGACGCCGGACGATCCGCGTTCGATCGTACGCGGAGAAGCGAATGAGAGTAGCTTTCGAGAATGGGCTCCCGGGTACCGGCACCTTCATATAGCGACTCATGGTTTCTTTGCCGGGGCCGAACACTCCTCGGCAGTCGGGATTCGTAGCGGCGGCCAACGTGGAAGGGATTTCCTTGCCCTTCGTGAGGAGCCGATCGTCGGAGAGAACCCGGGACTACTTTCAGGGCTGGCGCTCGCCGGCGCCAATCGCAACCCGAGTCGGAACTCAGATGACGGAATCCTCACCGCGCAGGAGATCGGCGTACTCGATTTGAGCGCCGTCGATACCGTCGTCCTTAGTGCGTGCGATACGGGCTTAGGGGAAACTGCCGGTGGTGAAGGGCTCTTGGGTGTTCAGCGAGCATTTCAAGTAGCCGGAGCCCGAACGACCGTCGCGACCTACTGGAAAGTCGACGACCTTATGACGCGACTTTTGATGGAACGGTTTTATTGCAACCTATGGGAAAAGGAGCTGTCGCGGCTCGACGCACTGCGTGAAGCGCAGCTCTATCTCCTCAATCATCCCGAAGTGATCCGCGGCGCCGACGCTCCGGAGGACGTTAAAGTTCGCACCAGTCCTCGCTACTGGGCGGCATTTTCGTTGTCGGGCGACTGGAGATGACCCCGAAAACTATCCCAGAACCTTTCGCGAATTTCTTGGGCCTCGACTTTTTTGAGGGGAGTCACCCAAGTGTCTTGCTAGGATACTTGTGGTAATATAGTCGGCACCCTGCCCAAACCCGACGCCGAGTTTCGGACTGTTACCAAAACGGTTACCAGTTCGCGCCGATTTTCGTGATTTCGGGCAAATGCCGCCCATTCGTAAATCCAGTATTCTCCGGGATTCAAAGGCTATTCAAATTTCAGACACACGATCGTGGCGCACTTTTAATCCGTAGGTCCTGGGTTCGAGTCCCAGCCGGGTCACTTTTGTTGTGCCCTTTCACGAGGGCCGAGAAGCTCGCGTGTCGCCGGCCCCACATCGGCACGAGTTCCGTCGGGAAGTACAGGCGGCCACGGCCTGACCTCCGGCGTCGGCCGATTCGGACGGTCCGGTTCGATCGGAAACTCCGTGCGCCGCATCCGAGCGGCGTCGCTCGACTCCATTGTCACCGCGCCGGTCGGCTCGATCTCCCTACAACTTGAAGCACACCGCCCACCATGAACTCCCCTGCTCCGACGCGTGCCCGCTTCGTAGTGCTTTGTTTCGCCGTCACGCTGGCGATCATTACTTACGTCGACCGCGTTTGTATTTCGCAAGCCGCGCCTGCAATGCAAGAGGAGATGGGGCTCTCGAAAGTCGAGATGGGCTACGCGTTCACGGCCTTCGGTTGGGCCTACGCGCTGTTTGAGATTCCCGGCGGCTGGCTCGGCGACCGGATCGGACCCCGCAAAGTATTGATGCGCGTCGTCAGTATGTGGTCGATCTTCACGATCGCCACCGGTTGGGCCTGGAACCTCGTGTCGCTCGTCATCTGCCGATTTCTCTTCGGCGTCGGCGAAGCCGGCTGCTTCCCGAATCTCACGAAAGCATTCACGCTGTGGTTTCATGCGAGCGAGCGCGTGAAAGCGCAGGGCATTATGTGGCTCAGTGCACGGTGGGGCGGCGCATTCACGCCGCTATTGGTCGGCTGGATGCTCGCCGGCGGCGACGGCCGGCCAGGACTCGGGCTGCATTACAAGTGGGTCTTCCTGATCTTCGGCGTGCTCGGTGTCGTCTGGGCCGTGTTGTTCTATGGTTGGTTCCGCGATCATCCGCACGACCATCCGTCGGTGAATGCCGCCGAGTTGGCCCTGATCGGCGAAACCGATCGCGTCGGAACCGGTCACGCCATGCCGTGGGGCAAACTCGTCACCTCACGCACGGTTTGGATGTTGTGGGCTCAGTACTTCTTCATGTCGTACGCTTGGTACTTCTACATCACCTGGTTCCCGACGTACCTGAAAGAGCAATTCACGACGCTCTCCGAAATCGAGCGAGCGCTGCTGGCCTGCGTGCCGCTCTTCTTCGGCGGGCTCGGCTGTTTCATTTCCGGCTTCGTGTCGACACCCCTGGAGAAGCGACTCGGCGGCCGCTCTCGCTCCCGACGGGTCATCGGCATCGTCGGGCTTTCCGCGGCGGGCCTGCTGATGCTGATCTCGACGCAATTGAACATGCCGCTGCTGTCGGTGCTCGCCGTGGGATTGGCGAGCTTCGGCAACGATCTCACGTTGCCGTGCTCCTGGGGCGCGTGCATGGAAGTCGGCGGCCGCTACACCGGGGCCTTAGCGGGCAGCATGAACATGGTCGGCAACGCCGGAGGGGCCATCGCGCCGATGGTCGTGCCGCTCATACTCGCCGCGACGAACAATAACTGGATGATCAATATGTTTCTCTTCGCGGGCGCCTATTTTCTGGCCGCCGCTTGTTGGGCCTTCATCGATAGCGACCACCGACTTCACGATTGAAACGGCAATGATCGTTGCGCCGCGATGTAGCTCGCGGTCTCGGCGCAGTTGCGTAGCTCAGTCTAGCAACCAACGATCGAGCTCCTCTTGGGAGACGTCATACACGAGAATCGAATGCCCGACGGTCGTCCTCGGCGTCCGATCGTTCAGCAGGTGGTAGTACAGCCGAAACGTTTGATAGTCCAGAAGCTGGTACAGATAGATGCGCCACTGCTCCGCAATTTCCGGCGGATAGGCGTCGGGAGGAAGTTGCGAAGTCCAAGGATGCGTGCGCGACAGTATTTCAATCGACTTCAAGAGCTTTTGATAATAAGGCTCGAGCTGGACGATCCAATGTCCTTTGTTCACGAGATAGGTAGCGCTCACTGCGTAAGTTCCGGGCGCGATCGAAACCGGGCGTTTCGGATCGAGTTCCGCGGCATAGAAGAGCGGGAACTCCTCGCCTTGCACCTTGTGATACCCGGCGTCGGCGAGCCCGAAATAGTCGTAGAACAATCGTCCACGCAGCCGGCCGGCTTTCCGCTCTTCAACGGACCACTGCCCCAACTCTTTAAGGTCTTGTCCCCAATCGAGGGAACTGTCGATCATTTGCCGATAGCCGCGATCCGGCCCGCCGACCCAGGCGTTGAAGTACGCCAAGTAGTGTGGATAGGCATGGGCGGCATCGGCAAAGCAGGCGCAAACTAACACCGCGCCCAACCGGCGCACCATCGCATGCCGCGCGTATAGCAGCCAAGCCAGCGCGCCGCAGCCGATGTACCAAGGTCCGTAGATGGGCAACAAGTGGCGATTGCCGATATTCAAATTGCTCGTGACGGCGGCGCCCCAATAAACGCACCACAAAGCCGCGAGCGGCACGGCATAGTACAGTCCGCGCTTGCTCATCCGCGGCGAAGCCTTGGTCGCGGCATAGATCAACGTCGCGCCGGAGACCAGGCCTGCCAACCATTCGAACGTCGCCGTTTTCGCCAGGAAGCAGTACGGAAAAAAGTACCACCAGCCGGTCATTGAATACATTCCCAATAGGAACGCATCGCGCTCCTGGGAAAATTTGATCGTATGCGCGAGGCCGTATAGATATGCCTCGGGAAGCACGCGCATTTCTCGGCACCACTCAAATACGCGTTGCGAGCGGCCGATGCCGTCGAGTACGTCCGGCCACGATACGGAGAAGTCGTCGCGCCCCGCGACGGCGTCGACCATCGCCTCGTAGCGGAAGTGATGGAAGGCCCAGATCGTAAAGAACGCCGCGACGAACACATACGCGCCGAGGCCCGCGGCGAGCATCGTTTGCGCAATTCGGCCTCGGACCAGGCGCCGTCGACCCCCCAGGTCAATTAGCCAGGGGCGACCGTACCCGACCCGCGCGGCGACCATCAACACGGCCATCGGCGCCAAGAGCGGAGCCGACATCTTCGCAACCGCCAACAGCCCCACGCTCGAGAACATCGCGGCCAATCGCCCGACCGACACCTGATGCAACACCGACCACAGCGAACCGGTCGCCGCCAGATAACACGCGGCCGCAGCGACGTCCGACGTCGCCAAGAAACCGTGTGCCAAGAAGATGGGGCTCACGGCGTACAGCGCCAGCGAATAAAGCCCGCCGATCTTCCCGAAGAGCCGGCGCGACCAATCGTAGATCAGCAACCCGAGCGCCGCGCTCAACAGCGAGATCATAAACCGCGACGCCGCCAGCAACAGGTCAGGGTCGTTGCCGATCTTGTAGAGCATCTGTCGGCCGATTTCCAAGCCGAGGTAGCCCGACTGATACCATTCCTCTTGGTCGCGCGTAGGGTACTTCACGTCGGCGATCCAGAGCGGCAGCGTGGCCCAGCGCTGGGGAAAATTCCCATTGGTCGGCTGTAAACGAAAGTCGCCAAACTCCCAATAGGCGTAGCCCGACGCCAAGTGCAGCACCTCGTCGAACGTCACGCTCTTCCGCGCTACGGCCCAATTTCCCAATCCGACATGTAAACCGAGCAACAACACGACCAGCCAGACGCTGCGCCGTTCAAGCCGCCTTCGAAAAGTCGGACAAGCTTCGGCAACAGAGCGCTTGCCCGAACCAAGCGCCGTCGCTTTCGTCGGGGCCCGGGGCAATCGTCGAGGAGTGGCGGAAGGCACGGATGCACACGCGACGGGCAATCTCGGCGTCGCGGCAAAACCAACCCGACGCGGCTCGGAGACAACTATTCTGAGCCGTACGTATTGTCGATCCGCATGTTAGGGGTTTGTGTCCGCTGCGCGAGAAACCCGCATGCGCCGACTTTAGAACAGCTCGTGAATCACGTCCCCTTCTTCGATCACGCGCGTCGGCCGACCGCTGAAGTCGTTGAAGGCCAAATGTCGATCGACGCCGAGCACTTGGAAGATCGTCGAGTGCAAATCCCCCGGCGTCAGCGGACGATCTTTCGGACGTTCACCGCGCGCGTCGGTCGTGCCGATCATTCGTCCTCCCTTCACGCCGCCGCCGGCAATCAACACGCTCAGCGCGTTGCCCCAATGGTCGCGCCCCGGCGTCCCTTGGCTCCCCGGAGGACCGCCGTTCCCGCCGTCGTTCATCTTCGGCGTCCGGCCAAACTCGCCGCAAAGCAGTACCATCGTCGTGTCGAGTAAGCCGCGCTCACTCAAGTCTTCAATCAAGGCCGACGTCATCTGATCGACGATCGGCAAGTTGCGGTGATAGCCCGACTGCAAATTCCAGTGATGATCCCAGCCGCCGGAGTGCACGGTGACGAACGTCGTGCCGGCTTCAACGAGGCGCCGCGCGAGCAAAGCACTCTGCCCCCACGAGTGCCGGCCGTAGCGATCGCGGACCTTGTCGCTTTCCTTCGAGATGTCGAACGCTTCCGTCGCGCGCTTGCCGGTCACCAGCTCATAGGCCTGCGTATCAAACTTGTCGGCCGCCTCCAGCGCGCCGCCGCCGTCGATTTCGCGGCGCAAATTATCCATCGAGCTTAAGAGCGAGCGCCGGTTTTGCAACCGCGGCAAATCGAGCCCGGCCACTTGCGTCAGGTTCTGCACGTTGAACGTCTTGCCGTTCGGATCACCGCCGGTGTCGAACGGGTCGTATTGCTTGCCGAGGTAGTTGCCGCCGAAGTAGCCGGGGCGCAAGCCGATGCTCATCGCTTGCGGCACCGCCACATGCGCCGGCATGCCCGGCTGTCGCGCGCCGGTCATCTTCACGGCCGCCGCGCCGATGAAGGGATGCTTCCCCGCATTGGCCGCGCCGCTCACGCCCCCCTTCCCCGTCAGCATGTAGTGGCCGCCGGTGAAGTGGTCGCCGTTGTCGTGGTGCATCGAACGGATCACCGAAAACTTGTCGGCGATCTGCGCCTGCAACGGAAACAGCTCCGTCATTTCCATGCCCGGCACGTTCGACTTAATCGGGCTCCAAATCCCGCGCACTTCGGCCGGCGCGTCGGGCTTCATGTCGTACGTGTCGATATGGCTCGGGCCGCCATCGAGCCACAGCAAAATGACGCTGGTGCCGCGCTTCGTCGCTGCCGGACCTTTGACGGCCGAAGAACTTGCGCCTGCCGACGATCCTTGCGAGGCCCGCAGAATGTCGGCCAAGCCGAGCGAGCCCATGCCGGCCATGCCGATTTGCAAAAAGCTGCGGCGGGAAACGCCGTCGCAATACTTCGTACCGGAAGCGGCTTGGGCGGGATCACATTGCACGCGCAACATGGCGAGAGTCCTTCAGTTCAGGCGGGAAAAATCGGGCAGGCGGGAGTTCAAACGACCGACCACGAGGCAGGCAAAATCATCCATCATCTTTTATATGACCTCACGGTACCGGTCGGTTACGAGGAAATCAAAATATATTATTCGGGTGTTACGGTGAGCTGCGCGGATCACGCCGTTTGCTGCGCCGAACCGACCATTTCGTGCCCGGAACGCGCATTTTTCCACATGAATCGCCCACCGCGGCGTTCCGCAAGGTGCGCGGCACCGCGCACGTCGCCGACCACGCTCCGTGAAATACCACGCCGTTCGCGGCAATTGCTACTGCCCGTCGCGCTGCCGATCGACGTAAGTCCCCGAACCGCTCCCTGCCCCGTGCGCACTAAGGTAAACACGTAGTGCGCCCCCTTGTTGGTAAGCGCTCCGACGCGCACTCCGAGGACTCCGTTGTGCGCATTTTGAGGAATTAGTGCGCAGCACTTACGTCGATTTTGCGACGCGCATAGCAAGCCTTCCTTCTCCCTTTGCGGGAGAAGGTGCCCGCGGGGCGGATGAGGGGCGGCCCGACAATGTTTCGATGGAAAGGATTTAAGCGACACGCTGGTTTCTCCCGGCCTGCGACGATTCAACTTCTGACTCTAAACTCCGCGCGCATTCCCCCTGGCCCGAGTTACCACGAAACCTGTGCCTGGCGCAAAAACGGCGCAACGCATCACGCCGCATTCTCCCAAACCTGCCGGCCCTATTTCCAGGCGACTTTTGGCCGGCCCACATTTTCTCAGCAAGGGAGATGAGGGGGATAAGAGAGGGGATGTGGGAGATGAAACGGAGTGGGGCTTTGCTAGCGCATACTAGCCCCGCTCTCGCAAGCGAGGGGACTCTGGAAATGTTGTAGGCACACTCCGTGTGCCGTCGGGCGCCGCAGCTCGTCGGCTTCGACTATCGCCAACGACGCCGCAATAACCACCTCTCCCACCGGGAAACGTCGCCGAGCCCTGGCTCGGCGGATGAATGCAACATCGCGCGGCCCCACCGAGTACGGCGATCGCCGCGAGCAAAATCTCGCAACTTGCTGCGCGCCTTGATATATCTAGTGCCGTTGTTCCCTACTTGACACGCGACCTGTTAGACGGCGACCAATGCCCGACGCAAATGAGAAACAGCAACTGAAGTCTCCTGGACCACTTTGGGTATGGATGGTCGCTGCCGTCGTGTGCTCTCAAGTAGGCAAGCGGGTGTTTGGCGATTGGTCCTTGCCCAAACAGTTCAACTACGGAACTCGCTTTGTTGAGAATCTGGTTGCTAACCTCATGTGGGGTTTGCCGGTTCTCATCGCTCTCATTGTCGCCATGGTTTGGGTCAACCGGCGTAAGGCCCCCTAACCGTTTTATGGCCTCGGAAATCAAGCGAGAAGAACGGGAACATTCCACTTTTCCTTCTCCCCTGAGACGATTGCAGATGCCTCCGCATCGAATTTTTACTACCGAGTTCGCGAAGGTCTATCCGCTGTATGTTCAGAAGGCGGAGCGTAAGAATCGCACGAAATCGGAAGTCGACCAAATCATCCGCTGGTTGACCGGCTATACCGCGGCGGGCCTAGCGAAGCAGCTCCAGCAACAGAGCGACTTCGCCACGTTTTTCGCTCAGGCTCCCGCCTTCCATCCCAACGCCGCGCTCATCAAGGGCGTGGTGTGCGGCGTCCGCGTGGAGGAAGTCGAAGATCCGCTGATGCAAAAGATCAGGTATCTCGACAAACTGATTGACGAACTCGCCAAAGGAAAAGCGATGGAGAAGATCCTGCGGCAATGAACGACGCCGGCGAGCGCAAGCCCGACGTAGGAATTCGCAGACTCTCGGCACTCTGAGATATTTTGTGCCGTTGTTTCGCCCTCGATCATCAATCTCTTCCAATGAAATCGCTTCCCGACGCCGAATTACTTGCGATGACGCAAGCTGCGCTCGAACCGTACCGCACCCACGATTGGAGCGCGGTGCAATATCTTTGGGAAGCGGTCGGATTTGGAATTTGTTGGGACGAGACTGCCTCGGACCAACTTGTCGGGAAGAGAGATTGTCATTTGGTTCTTGATCCGAATCCCCAGAACATGCCTGCGCGTTTGGCAGTCGCGAGGTCTGCAAAACGCGACGACGTCCCTCTAGGCTATGGATGTACGCTTGAGGAAGTAAGGGAACTGCTCTCTCAATCCTGGGTATCAAACGCCGACTTTTATGTGTTGGACGCCGCCGGCATTTTCCTAGGTCTGCGTTCTCACGAAGATGTATTGTCGGCGACCGGCATGTGGGTCCCTAAAAGACAGAAGCCCAACTAATCGGTTCAGATATCTCACGAGCATTTCTGAATCCTTCAACGGCCAGCCCCCGTACCCGAGTTCCGGGAAGATTTCCGTTGACCCTGTCGGGCCGTAGCGGTAACGTATCAAGAGATTCTTATGGACCGTCGATGAATACCGATGGCCCGCGGATTTCCCCACCTTGATCGACCCGCCTGCCGCACGCCCTGCCTGCTGAAGCACCGCCTGCCTTAGATCGCTCCCCTGCCCTGCCCGATTTCCTACCTGCCTGTGTTCGTGGAGGGACCCCTCGTGCCCCACGTATATCCCTTTCGTAACGTGCGCTCTGCTGCGCTCGCGCTGTTGTCGGCGCTCGTCGGTTTGATGCTCGCCGCCGACCTCGCGGCGGCGAACAAGTCGTCGACTCCGACCAAGCCGGCCGTCGCGCCTGCCGCACCTTCCCTCTCCGCGGAGATCGATCGCCTGCTCGCGGCCGAGCGTTTAGCACCGCTCGGCGCTCCGGCCGACGATGCCGAATTCCTCCGCCGCGTGACGCTCGACTTGCACGGCATCATTCCGACCTCGGACCAAGCCGAAGCTTTCTTCTCCGATACCGCGCCGGACAAACGGACCAAGCTCGTCGACGAACTTCTGCAGAGCCCGCGCTTCGCCCGCCATATGGCGACGATGTACGACGTGATGTGGTCGGAACGCCGGCCCGACAAAGTGATCAAAGCGTCGGAGTGGTACGACTATCTCTATCAATCGCTGGCGGAAGGAAAGCCGTACGACAAGCTCGTGCGCGAGATCCTCGCGGCCGACGACGTGAACCCGACGCTCCGTCCGGCGTCGAAGTTCTTCCACGATCGCGATTGCGAACCGAACCAGCTGACGCGCGACGTCGGCCGGATGTTCTTCGGCATGGATATGCAGTGCAACCAATGCCACGACCATCCGGTGGTCGACGACTACGCGATCGGCGACTATTACGGCCTCTACGCGCTGCTCAGCCGAACGCATCTGCATACCGATAAGAAGACGAAGGCCAAGCTGATCGCCGAAAAGGCTGAGGGCGAAGCGAGCTTTAAATCCGTCTTCACAGGCGAGGCCGCCGACAAAGTGCCGCCGCGCTTGCCGCGCGGCCCGGCCCTCACGGAGCCCGCGGTCGCCAAAGGCGAAGAATATATCGTAAAGCCGGACAAGGGAGAGAAGCCGGTTCCGAAACATAGCCGGCGCGCACTCTTAGCGAAGGCGGCGACCGACGGCACCAGTGATCTCTTCGCGCGCAACGCGGCCAACCGGCTTTGGGCCCACGTCTTCGGTCACGGCCTCGTGCATCCTGTCGACTTCATCCATCCCGACAATCCGCCGACCCATCCGGCCGTGCTCGACCTGCTGACGCGCGAGTTCCACGCCGGCGGCTACGATATCCGCAAACTCCTCCGCGCGCTCGTGCTCACGCGCACCTATCAAACCACGTATCTCCTCCCCGATGCGAAGGCGCTCCCCCGCGGCCAGGCCGCCAAGCGTCTCGCGGCCTGGGAAGCTGAACTCCAGTCGCTCACCACGGCGCTCAAATCTGCCGAAGCCAAAGTCACCGCAGCGGACGCGGCGAAAAAGCCGGAAGCGATGACCGAGGTGCGCCGCGTCCGTACGCTCGTCCGAGCCCGCGAGCGCCAGATCGACGAAGCGAAGCAGGTCGTCGCCTTTGAGAAACTGGCAGCCGCCGATCCGACGGCGGCGGCCCGAGCTTGGGGTTTGCTCATCGTGCGCTGGACCGAGCAAGGAGAAGTGCCCTTACTAAAGCCGCTCGGGCCCGAAGCGTTCGCGGCAAGCATGCTCCAAGCGACCGGCTTCGTCAGCATCTCCGAAGGCAAAGCCTTGGCCTCGCTGAAAAAGACCGTGCCGAAGGAACTGATCAAAGTCGACGCGGCCGAACGTCCGCGCATGGAATCGATGTGGGTCGATCGGCAAACGTTTGATCCGCTCAAGACCAACTACGCGCGCTTCATCGAACTGTACGGCGAAGCGACCGGCGGCGATTTCTCGGCGACTCTCAACCAAGCGTTGTTCTTCGGCAACGGGGGCGTGGTCGACGGCTGGCTCACGCCGAAATACGACAACCTCGCGGCCCGGCTTATCGCCGAGAAAGACCCGCAGCGCGCGGCCGACGAAATGTACTTGGCGATCTTCACGCGCAAGCCGAGCGACGTCGAACGAGCCGACGTCGCCGGATTCTTGCAAGGTCGCGAGAAGGACAAGCCGGAAGCGGTGAAAGAAATGCTGTGGGCGCTGCTTTCCAGCAACGAGTTTCGGTTTAATCATTAGCCTGAATGCTTAGCCCGGTCGGCCACGACCGGCATAAACGCCGCGTGGCCGCGGCGGCTAAGCGATGATGAAGAGGAGTTCCAACATGCGTTGCCAGTATTCCTGCGGAACCGAAGACCACGCGCTCTCGCGCCGCTCGTTCTTGCGCGGAGCTACCGGTGCGGGGCTTGGCGCCCTGGCGATCGGCGGCAGCCTCGGCAAGAATGCGAGTTGGCTTTCGCCGGCCGTGGCGTCGGAGTTGAGCAAATCGCAAAAGCGCATCCTCACCATCTTCTTGCATGGCGGCGTGAGTCAACTGGAAACCTGGGACCCCAAGCCGAACACCGACACCGGCGGCCCGTTTCGCCCGATCGCCACCAGCGTGCCCGGCCTGCAGATCTCCGAACTGCTGCCGTACACCGCCCAGCAGATGCACCACCTCAGCGTGGTCCGCAGCATCAACACGAAGAACAACAGCCACGGCCCCGGCGCTACGCAGATGCAAACCGGGCACAACGAGATGGGCTCGCCCCATCCGCACCTCGGCGCGATCGTCGCCAAGTCGCTCACGCCCGATAAGTTCGCGCTGCCGGGACATATTCTCATCCGCGGCGGCGGGAGCAGCCGCTCGAGCGCCGCTTACCTCGGCCCGCGCTATAGCAGCGTGGCTTTGGAAGACGGCAAAGCGCCGCAATATTCCGAACGCCCGAGCGCGCTGACCATGACGAGCGACGAGCGCCGCCAAGAGTTCCGTCGCCTCGCCAACGATCGCTTCGCCGGCAAACGCCGCACGGCCGACACCGACGCTTACACCTTCAGCTACGATCAGGCCGTGCAACTCATGGCCCAACGCGACGTGTTTGACGTCGCCAAAGAGCCGGCCCGCGACCAAGAGCGCTACGGCTCGCACGAGTTCGGCAAGCACTGTTTGCTCGCTCGCCGACTCCTGGAGCAAGGGGTGCCGTTCGTGCAAGTGAACCACTCGAATTACGACACGCACTTCGAGAATTTCGATTACCACATCGAACAACTCGGCGAATTCGATCGACCGTTCGCTACGCTCGTTTCCGACTTGGCCGAGCGCGGGCTCTTGAAAGACACGCTCATCGTCGTGATGTCGGAGTTCGGCCGAACGCCGAAGATCAATAGCCGGTACGGTCGCGATCATTGGGGCACCGCCTGGAGCGTTTGCCTCGGCGGGGCCGGCATTCAGCCGGGCGCGGTCATCGGCAAGACCAACGCGAACGGCACCGCCGTGACCGATCGCGAAATCGATCATGGGCACTTGTTCCACACGTACTTGCAGGCCGTCGGCATCCCGTCGACCGAAGCGTTCACCGTCGCCGGTCGGAAGTTTCCGATCGCCGATCCGGCCAAGGGCCCGATCAAGGAACTCTTGGCATGAGTGCGAAGGAACAGGACGGCAAGAAAGCAGACGGCAAGAAAGACGACGCTGCGAAGAAGCCGGCCGCGAAACCGCCAGCGGCTGCTGCGCCGAAGGAAGTCGAGAAGAAGTCGGACGGAGTTGATCCGACGCAAACCTACATGGCGAGCGCGTGGAAATACACGCGTCCGCTCACCGCCTGTCGCTACGATCCCTCGGGCAAGTACGTCTTCGTCGGCACGGAAGATTACACGGTCGAGCGCATCCGCGTGAGCGACGGCGTGATGACGCCGCTGGTGGGTCATGAGAGTTGGTGTCGGGCCATCGGTTTCACGCCCGACGGCCGGACGACGTTCACCGCCGGCTACGACGGCCGGCTCCTCTGGTGGGACACGGCCGCCGAGAAGCCGACGCCGCTGCGCGCCGTGGCGGCGCACGAAGGTTGGATCCGCGCGCTGGCCGTGAGTCCCGACGGGAAGCTCGTCGCCACCTGCGGCAACGACGGACTCGTGAAACTATGGAACACGGCCGACGGCAAGCCGGTCGCCGTGGGGCGCGGGCACGGTTCACATGTGTACAACATTGCGTTTCATCCTGAAGGCCGGCAGTTGGTGTCGTGCGATATCAAAGGCATATGCAAGGTGTGGGACGTACCGCCGGCCGGTGCGCCAGGCGCGAAGCCTGTCGAACTCGCCGCCGCGCGCGAGTTTTCCGCCGCGACGATCTACAAGTACGATACGCAGTTCCGCGCCGATATCGGCGGCGCGCGGAGCTTGGCCTTCGGCGACGGCGGCAAGCTGCTCGCGGCCGGGGGCATTATGAACGTCACCAACGCCTTCGCCGGAATCGGCAACGCCGCCTGGGCCGTGGTGAATTTCGCCGACGGCAAACCGACGACCGTGCATTCCGGCAAAGAGAAGGTCAACGGCACGGCGTGGGGCACGGTCTGGCATCCGGCCGGCTACTGGATCGGCGCCGCCGGCGGACAAGGAGGCATCCTCTACTTCTTCAGGCCGGGCGCCGAGGCCGAGTTTTTCAAGTTCAAACTTCCCGACACGGCCCGCGATCTCAGCCTCGCACCCGACGGACGAAGTATCGCCGTGGCGCACTTCGACGGGAACCTGCGCGTGTATCGAATGGAAAAGAAGGCTTAGGTTCGCCACTCCATACTAGCCCCGACGCACCAGCGAGGGGACTCCGAAATTGCAGCATGCCGAACGTCCCCTCGCTGGCGCGTCGGGGCTAGTATGCGCTAGAACGCACCTAACATGCGCAATGCCGCCGCGGCCGCGAAGATGAGCAGCAAGCTGTCGAACAGCTTTTGCGGCACGTGATGTACCAACCGGCGGCCGAGCAACAGCCCGAGGACGACGGCCGGGGCGAGCAGCGTGTTGATCGCTAGCGAGCGCGAATCGATCAGGCCCAGGCTCGTGCTGAACGGGACCTTGAGCACGTTGATGATCAGGAAAAACCACGCCGACGTGCCGACAAACTCGTATTTCGGCAGGCTCACCGCCAAGAGATAGAGCGCGACGATCGGGCCCGCGCCGTTGGCGAGCATCGTCGTGAAGCCGGCGACGAGCCCGAGCGTGACGGCGAACCAGCGGGCATGTGGAACGTCGGCGAACAGATTCGGCCGGTACATCCGGCCGAGTTGCAAGAGCGCGAGCCCGAGCACGATGACGCCGAGCGTCGGCTTCAGCTGCGCGTCGGTCATGCGTCCCATGAGCAGCCAGCCGCCGACTACGCCGACGATCGCCGGCGGTAAAATCCGCCAGACGTAATCCCACCGCGCATGACGACGAAACGCGGCGACGGCGGCGACGTCGCCGACGATCAAGAGCGGCAGGAGGATTCCCGTCGACACGCGCGGGCCGAAGAGCCACGCGAAAATCACGATGTGAAACAACCCAATGCCGGCGAACCCGCTTTTGGAAAAGCCGATCCCTGCCGCGGCGACGGCGGCCCAACACCACTCGGCGGTCGTAAGGTCGGGCATAGCGCAGCCATCGGAAAGTTTAAGAAACAAAGAATTGGCGAGTGTAATCGTACGCGGCGCAAGACGATAGCCGATGTATGCGAGAAGTCCCCTTGCCGGCGAGAGCGGGGCTAGTATGCATGTGGCCGGCGATCATAATATGGAACTCCGCTTGCATCCCGCCTTTGTCTCACGCCGGCTTCACGCATGCTCTCGCCCCTGCGCACCGTTGCGATTCTCGCATTTGCGACCAGCTTCACGACGGCGACGTTTGCCGTAGAGCCCCTCGCTCCGCAGCCGCGCGGCGATTCGCATGTGACGCGCATTTGGCTATCGCAAGCGTCGCTTGATGCGCGGCGCGTGACGATCTCCTGGGAGTCGACGACGGCGGAAGATTCCGTGGTCGAGCTCAACGCTACATCCGAGCCGAGCAACGGCACGACGCACATCGCGCGGAACGAGAAGACAAAGCATCACGCCGTCGAAGTCACCCCGCCGGTCGAGCATGGCCCTTGGTATTACCGAGTCGGCGGTTCCGAAAAGCTCTCGCCGTGGATCAAGGCGCGCGGCGTTGACGTAGACGAGTATCGCGCGGTCGTCGTCGGCGACATCGGTTACGCCAAGCGTCCTTGGACAGCCGCCGTCAAGTCCGTCGATCCGCATCTCGTACTGACGGCGGGCGACAACGTCGCGCAGTTGCACGCCGGCGGCAAACCCGCAGCGCCAGGCGACGTGTCGTCGTTTCAAAGGCTCATCGATCAAGGGCCGGAGTTGTTCGAAGCGGTGCCGTTCCTGCCGGTGCTCGGGAATCACGATCGGGAGATTCGCCCCCGCGGACCAAGGCCCCCGGCCGAACCGGTGTACGACGTGGCCGCTACGGCATTCCGCAAATACTTCGCACTGCCCGGCAACGAACGGCATTGGCATCACGACGTGCCGGAGTTCGGCGTGCGGTTCGTCGCCGTCGATCTCAACCACACGCAAGACTTCGGCACCACCTGGCAAACCTGCGGCGACTTCGGACCGGATTCGGAGCAATTGCTCTGGTATCGCGACACGATGACGAAAAGCACGCAGCCGTACGTCATTACGATCTACAACGAAAAGCATTCCACGGTGCGCAGCCTCGCCAAGGGAGCTTGGTGGCCGCACGTGCTCCAGAGCAGCGCCGTGGTCACCGGCTTCGGCTACTTCGCCGAACGGAGCGAGCACGAGGGCGTGCCGTGCTTCAACACATCCCTCTCCGGCAAGGGAGATAAATACCCCGATCCAAAATCAGCGGTACTCCAGAGCGAAGACAGTTTTCTCTTGCTGACGTTTCGTAAGCAGGAGCCGGCTCGTGCGGAATTGAGGAGCTTAGATGGAGAGGTAATTGATCGTGTTGTACTGAGCGCGCGGAGGCGAGCTCCGCGGCAAGATGAGGAGGAAGGAAAACGCGTCGTGACGCAGCCGCTCGTGTTGCGCGAGGGAGGAACTGCGGAAAAGCCGGCCGTGTTCGACGGCGCCGGGATGGTGATCGATCTGGGGATCGACGTAACCGACCATGCTTGGCGGCGCAACGGCGACGTCTGGTATAGCAACGCCAAACTGTTGGGGCGTGAACCGATCGGCGCCGGACAAATCGCCGGGCTGTTCGTCGACGACATTCCGCTCTCGATTCCGCGCGACGTGGCGACGGAGCTCCAGCATCCCGACCGGAAAACCAAGTGCTATTTCCCGCCCGAGGCGCTCCAGCCGGGCCAAATGGGCTACGCCGACGACGGCGCGTTCTACTTCCGCTGGCCGGAAGGGAAGAAACCGGCGGAAGCGCGGATCATCGCTCCTCCCGCCGCCGGCACCAACGGCGTTTCGATCCAATGTTCGCACATCACGGTGCGCAACATCACTTGCAAGTATGCCGCCAACGACGGCTTCAACATTCACGGCGCCTACGTCGGCATTCGCCTGGAGAACGTGCGCGCCTTATCCAATGCCGACGAAGGAATTAGCGCTCACGACGACGTTCAGATGGAAGTCGACGGCGCGGAGATCGCTTGGAACGGCTCGGCCGCCGGAGGCGTGGCCGACGTCGATCGCTGCACCACGAGCTACCGCAATTGCCGGGTGCACGACAACCTCGGCGCGGCCTTCTACTTCTCCGGCAAGTCGCATCGCGTTGCCGATACGACAATCTGGCGTCAGCCGCGCGATTTCTCCGTCAGCCCGCACTCGCACTTCGAGCAAGCGCGGATCACGCGCCAATAGCGTTTGTCGCCGCGTTGCCACCATGGTCGGCGCACGTGTTGCGTAAAGGCAACGTCTGCCGCGAGCCGCATTCTCGATCGCCGACGTTCGCCCGTTGCGGTCCTCCACCATCTGCTCGAAATCGGGCAACCAGTTCTGACGGCTGTTCCGGCGGCGACCGGCTCGCGCATTTCGCTTCTGCCGATGCTAGGCATCTTATCGGGTGTGCGGTGAGCGGCAATCGACCGGCGGCACGCCCGTTGCTTTAAAAGCGTGCACCACATCTTCGGGCAACGCTTCCGATTCGCGCCTTCGCGCCGGATACGCGCCCTTCTCGTTCGCGCCGCTGGCCAAAAAACGTCGTCGGAATTTTGAAAGGGTCGTCATCATGCGCAGGCTTCACGCTTGGGATTCGTTTTGGGGAGCGCTTGGTTTCTTGCGACGCAATCGGCGGCAACGTCACGCCGTGGGCGCGCGACGTCGCGACCTGCGACGCCGCCATCGCATGGACGCGCTCGAACAGCGCGTCGTGCTCAACGCCGATCCGGTGGCCGTGGACGATGAGTATCTCGTCGGCGCCGCAAGCCCGATTCAAACCGGCGACTACGCCCCTTCGCTTGCCAACGACACGGATAACGACGGCGACGAACTCGGCCTGTTCTTCGACGGCAACCCTAACGCGCAGATCGTGCTCAACGGGGGCGACACCTACAGCTGGCGCTATCTTACCGGCGACAACCACGGCGGGCTGGACGCCGGACAGGTCCTGCTGACCGCGGAAGGAACGTCGACCACGCCGTTCGTGTACGTCGAGAACTCGGGCCTGCGCGAAAGCGGGCCGACGTATTCCGTCAACGTCCGGCTCTCGCACGCGAACCCGGGCGAGTACGTCACGGTGAACTGGGAGCTGCAAACCGGCTCCGCGCAGGAAGGCTCCGACTATATCGGCGTCTTCCAAGAGGCCTACACCACGGAGGTTTGGCACGAACCGTACGCTACGCAAGAGTGGGTCGAATCCGGATACTACGAGTCGCAATGGGTTCCCAATTTGGTGAACGAACCCATTTGGATCGACGCCCAGTACGATGAATTCGGCCAACTCGTGCAAGAGGGCTATTCGCAGGACAATTGGGTCGACTACGGCGGATACCAAGATGTCTACGTGACGACCAGCTCCTGGGAATATCACTACGTCGACGGCTTCTGGTCTACCGAGTACCACGCCGCGGCCTTCGTTACTTCCGGAACCATCGTTTTCCAACCGGGCGAAATCGAAAGAACGCTCGAGTTCGGCATCGTCGCCGACGGCGAAACGGAACCGCCGGAATCATTTACGGTCCATCTCACTTCGGCCGGCAACGCCGACCTCACAGCCTGGTCGGACGGCACGATCACCTTGCTCGACAACGTAGCGCCGACGCCGCGCGACGACGAGTATACGCTCTACACGCCATGGGACTTCTCGGGCGGCTACGTCGACGTGAGCCAGCTTAACCCGAGCTTGACGAACGACCTCGACCTCGACGCCGACGAGCTTGTGCTCTACGCAAACTACAATCCGGGCACGGCCTATGCGAACCCGGGCGATACGATCAGCTACGCCTACGGCGTCGTTGATAGCGCCGGCAACGTCTCGTGGGCCAACGTACAGATCCACGTCGTGAACGAATCCGCGCCTCCTGCGAATAACGCTCCCACGGCGGCAGACGACGTCTACACCGTCTACGCACCGTACGGCAGCGGCGGCGTTACGATCAATTGGGCCGACTACGTGCCCGACCTCGGCAACGATTCCGATCCTGAGGGGGACACGTTGACGGTTGTCGCCAACAACAATCCCAACGGTTGGCAGTGGATCGGTGCCGGGCAGTCGGCGAGCTACACCTACACCATTGACGACGGCAACGGTAACCAATCGACGGCGAGCGTAGTCGTGCAAGTCGAAGAGGAGGCGTACTCGCCGCCGAACTCGGCTCCCACGGCCGTCGATGATAACTACACCGTCTACGCGCCCTATGGCAGCGGCGGCGTTACGATCAATTGGGCCGACTACGCGCCCGACCTCGGCAACGATTCCGATCCCGACGGCGATGGGTTATCGGTCGTCGTTAATAACAATCCCAACGGTTGGCAGTGGATCGGCGTCGGAGAGTCGGCAAGCTACACCTACACCATTGACGACGGCAACGGTAACCAATCGACGGCGAGCGTAGTCGTGCAAGTCGAAGAGGAGGCGTACTCGCCGCCGAACTCGGCTCCCACGGCCGTCGACGACGACTACACGGCTTACGCCCCCTACAGCAGCGGCGGCGTAACGATCAATTGGGCCGACTACGCGCCCGACCTCGGCAACGATTCCGATCCCGACGGCGACACGTTGACGGTCGTCGCCAACAACAATCCCAACGGCTGGCAGTGGATCGGCGCCGGGCAGTCGGCAAGCTACACCTACACCGTCGACGACGGCAACGGTAACCAATCGACGGCGAGCGTAACGGTACGAGTCGCGGAGGAGCAGTACGTTCCGCCAAACTCGGCGCCCACGGCCGTCGACGACTATTACGTACTCACGCTTCCGTTTAGCGCCGGCCACGGCACTTACGATCTCTCGACGTTCTCTCCGGACTTGTCGAACGACTCCGATCCCGACGGCGACGGATTCGAAGTCTATTCCAACTCGGTCCCCGCCTCCGCTTACACGGGTCCCGGCGAGACGTTGAGCTACAGCTATTCGATTATCGATAGCTTCGGCAATGTCAGCTCGGCAATGGTGTACATCACCGTCGTGCGCACACCGAATACCGCTCCGTCGTTTACTCCCGATGCGGATCTCACCGTCGCTGCCGATGCCGGCTTCGTCGTCGTCGCCGACTGGGCGACGAACCTACTCGCCGGCTCCGGTGACGAGGCGCAACAAACGCTGACGTTCGAGCTTTCCATCGACGATCCGGCGGAGCAGGCCCTCTTCACCGAACTCCCCGTGATCCAACCGGACGGCACGCTCTGGTTCACCACGTCCGGCGTGGTCGGCACGGCCCACGTCAAGGTTCGCCTGCATGACGACGGCGGCACCGACGACGGCGGCGTCGACACCTCGCCGGAATACACGCTGACGATTCAGTGCTACGCCGGTTCCGCGGAGGGAGGCGGCCCGTCCGACCCCGTCGACCCGCCGACGGCCGTCGTCGGCTTCGGCCAATCGTCCGAAGTCGTCAACGAAGACGACGACCACGCGAGCTTCACCCTGACGCTCTCCGAAGCGGTCGATCATGCAGTCTCCGTCACGTGGCACACGGTCGCCGATACGGCTTACGCGGGCGTCCACTTCCAATCGGTCGGCGGCGTCCTAACCTTCGCCGCGGGCGAGACCTCGAAGTCGATCCAAGTGCCGCTCATCAACGACGGCGTGGAGCGTGAGCTGGAACGAACGTTCCAAGTCGTACTCACCGCCGCCGAGGGCGCCGATCTGGCGGAGATTCCCGCGGCGTTCGGCACAATTGTCGAAGACGACGTCAGCGTCAGCATTTCCGACGCCATCGACGTTGAGGGCCCCGCGGACGATCTCGGCAATGCCCGAGAACTCCTCTTCTGGGTCACTCTCTCCCACGCCTCGGAACATGACATAACGGTCGACTACACGACCGTCGGGATCACGGCCGACGCCGGCGACTTCGAAAGCGCCTCCGGCTCGATCACATTCGCGGCCGGCGAAACGACGAAGGAAATCCGCGTGCGCATCGTCGACGACTCCGCGTCGTCGGCGGATCCGAGCAACGAATTGATCCGTCGCGGCGAAGACGCCGAACAATTGAAGGTCGTGTTGTCGTCGACCGATCCGCGCGTCACCGTCGCCGTGCCGTACGGCGTGGGCACGATCATCGACGACGACTGGAAACAGTGGGACGTCGTCGAAGCGGACCACCGCACTTACTACCAAGAATGGTATGACGGCGCCAATTACTCGGCGGGCGACCTCATCGGCCTCGATCCGTACTCGTACGGATTGAACGGCGACAACTATTGGTTCGAAGTCCCCGAGTATTGGTCCGGCGGACTTTTCTGGACAAGCTTCCTCGATCCGCTTTACGGCTGGACGCCGATGTCGGCCCCGGAAACCGTGCAACCGATCGTGACCGTCGAAGCGCTCGATGCCAATCCGGTGGATGAGACGGGCGTCGCCCACTTCCGCATCCGCGTGAGCGGCGCCGAAAGCGGCCAAGCCGTCACGGTCAACTACGCCACGCACGGCCTCACGGCCGAATCCGACGTCGACTTTGAAGCCGTCGACGACGACTCCGTCACCATCACCGGCAACGGCTACGTCGACGTGGCCGTCAACATCTTGGCCGACGCGCTGACCGAAACCGCCGAAAGCCTGATGCTCTACGTGAAGTCGATCGTCGGCGCATCGCTCGGCACGGCGCTGTTCGCCGTCGCGCAGGTCAAGCAGCCCCTGGTGAAGAGCGTCAAGTTCCTCACCTCGGAACAAGACGCCGGCACGACCGGAAAACTCATCGCCAACGGCAACGACTTCATGAGGTCCGAGGCCTGGAGCTACAACTTCTTCCCCGACGCCCAACTCGGCGAAACCGAAGGTCGCAACGTCGTTCGCGTGCGGGCCGTGGTCGAAGGGCTTCAAGAAGGAGACCGCGTTTATTTCATGGCCTACGACGTCGACGACGCCTCGCGAGCCGACGCCGGCGACAAGACCGCTCCGCAAGGCAACGACAACTACGGTCGCCTGAACCTTTCGCTCGACGCCGAAGGAGGCATCACCGACGGTCATCACACGCCGGGCGACCCGGGTTCCGTCGACGGCTTTGCCGGCCTGATGCGCGGCGTCGGCGCCGACGGCACGGCCCACGTTTGGCACGGCTACCCTGGCGACCCGATGGGGAACCTACCGCTGGTCTCCGGCATCGTACGCCGCGACTTCCTCACCGGCGAGTACTACGCCGAAGCCGAACTCCTCACGAGCTTCCAACCGGGCGACAACTTCCGCGTGGTCGCCATGCCGCAGCCGAAGGGAGGCGACCCGAACTGGGACGTCGACGACGGCGAACTGCCGGAAGAAATCACCGAAGCCTTTGCAGACCTGCACTTCGAAAACGCCAAAACCGGCGACAAGCCGCAAGAAAACGGCATGGCGGCCTCCGGTACGCTGACCGTGTGGCGCTATCTCCACATGGAAGTCGACCAGATGGCCCCGAGCAACGTCCTGGGAGATTCCTTCGCAGGAACGATCGCCGAGAACCTCGGCATGATGGGCTCGCACGGCTGGCTGTTCTCCCTCAACGTCCCCGGCGAAGCCGTGAACCAGTTCAATAAGAACTCGCTGGAAGGAGGCCTCCTGCGGATCGGCGACGAGAACTTCGAGATCATCAGCAGCGGCGCCGCGGTCGACGGCAAGGTCGAAGTAATCGTCAAGCGCGACGTAGGCCGGCAGCTCACAGCTTCGCAGTTCAACGCCGGCTCGTCGCTCACGATGTACGAAGACGATTTCAAACGACCGGACGGAAACCCGAACGGAACGCCGACTCTGCGCGTCGATATGTCGGCGGACCTCGTGACGGAAGCGAAACGGTACATGCAGTCGAGCTTCCGTTCCGATCAGAACAAATTTGCCGACGCCTTCATCATGCCGGAGTATGACGTACTCGCCCAATACAGCGGCAGTCTCGAAGCGCGCAACCATTGGGAAGAGAGTTGGACGAACCAGGACGGAGTCAATTACGACGGCGCCGTCGCCGATCAAAACGGCAGCAAGCAACTGGGGAGCGACGTTTTCTGGACCTCCTATGTGGGGATCGGCTACCAGTACACGAGCGACCGCGATTTCGACACCGATGTCATTGTGAACGGCGGTAAGAGCGCCGACGGCGACGAAAGCGCGTCGGGCTCCGAAGGTTCGCTCGGTTACGGGAAATCCGTTGCCGGCATCACGACCGACGGCGAACTGTTCAAAAACTCGGTTGTCTTCGCCGAAAGCATTTGGGATAACTATCTGGCTCACCGGGCCCTATCGGCGGACGGTCCGGGGTACGCCCAAGCCAAGACGGCCGAGGCGCAGCTCGCGCGCACATTCATTCACGAAGTGGGCCACCAGTTTTGGCTGGGAAACACTTCGGGAATCATGAGCGAGGAAACGCTCGGGGTTCGCGAAGCGAGTTTTGACTTCATCGCAGATGATTTGCAGATGATCCGCAAATGGAAGCAACCGGGGCAAGATATCGTGTAGTCGTATTCGCGACGGCGATCGTCTGGGGGGCGACAACGCCCCCTCTTACCTCGGCACAGAGCGCTTCGGAACGGAGCGCTTCGGAACGGAGCGCTTCGGGACAGAACATCTCGGCACAGAATACGCCGGCCGTGATCGGCGTTCGGGAAGCACCTACCGGCGCGCGGCGATGTCAGTTTCTGTCGGACAATCGCCTCGTGGGCTCCGCTTACAATTCGTTGTTTGTCTGGGATTGCCAAACCTCGCAACGAACGTCGTATACCTACGGCGGGCGGATCGAAGCGCTCGTCTGCTCGCCCGACGGACGCTACCTCGTCTGCGGGCGCAAGGTTTTTGAGGCGCCGGAACTCAAGCTGCTCCGGCAGTTGACGTTGGCCGAAGACGATCCGCCGATCGTCGAGGCGGCGGCGTTTTCGCATGACGGCGCCCTCCTCGCGTTCGGGCTCAATCATGGGCGGATCATCGTCGTCGAGACCAAGACCTGGAACGTCGTGCATCGGCTCACCGGGCCAAGTACGAAGCTCGTCGGAATTTGGGTCGCCTTCGCAGAGACGTCGAATCGCCTCATCGCTTGCTGGGGTATTCACCAAGCCAACTTGATGGTGACGTCCCACGATTTGAGCACCGGGGCGACTCAGTCGCTCTCCGCGGCGACCCCGGGCAAAACGCGACACATCGGTGAGCCGTTTTCGTCGCCCGTACGTCGCGCTTGCGGCGATATCTTTCTCGCCGGCGATTCGCCGCAATTTGCGATGAGCCCGACGCGCAAGACCTTCGCTTTGGCCGTACGAACAGGCGACGGTCACGGCGCACTCGGCGTGTGGGACGCGCACACGCTGCTGCCGCGCTGGATCGCCGATTTGGGGCCCGGCGACGTCTTGGGGGTCGCCTTCTCGCCGGACGAAAAGTTTCTCACGATCGGCGGCTACTCGACCGAAGATCGCCACCAGCAGTCGGAGATTCCGCTGCGTGTGCTCAGCGCCGAAACGGGAGAGCTTGCTTTGTCTCTGCCGCGTACGCAAGAGACGGCGACGACGGGTATCGCCTTTTCGCCCGACGGGAAAACCCTCGCGCTCAGTCGACTGAATGCGCCGATCGAACTGATGTCGTGGAAGTCGATCGAAGAGAAGCTGCGATAGCCGCTCTCTTTACGGCGCTAAGAGGTTCGGGACCCACAGGCCGGGCTGGATCTTCGGCGTTTCGCCCGACGGCGGGAACGTTTGTTTTGCCGCCGCACGGAGCTGGTGCGAAAGTTCCGCGACCGTCGACGAATGCGCATCCTCCTCGGCGAGGTTCTTGAGCTCTTTCGGATCGTTGTCGTGGTCGTACAGTTCGCGGCCGGCGCGCCCTTCGTCCCATTCGGTATAGCGCCAGCGCGGCGTGCGAAGCGTGTAGCCGAAGAACTGTTTTCCTTCCGAACCGACGTCGCGCGTCACGGTCGGCCGGCCGAGCGCGCCGCCGCCGCGCACGACCTGCGTCAGCGCCCAACCGCGCGACTTCGCCGCGGGATCTTTCAATAGCGGCACCAGGCTCTCACCCTGCAGGTTCTTTGGAGCGTCGACGCCGCAGAGTTCCGCCAGCGTCGGAAAGAGATCGACTTGCGATATCGGCGCGGCGGCGACGCTTCCCGGCTTCGTCACGCCCGGCGCCACGATCAACAGCGGCACGCGCGTGCTTTCCTCGAACAAGCTCATCTTCTGCCACAGTCCGTGCTCTCCCATGTGGTAGCCGTGGTCGCTTGTGAAGACGATGATCGTGTCGTCGGCCAGCCCGTTCTTCTCCAGCGCATCGAGCACCCGGCCGACTTGCGCATCCATGAAGCTGATGCTGGCGTAGTAGGCCTGCACGCACTGGCGGCGCAGATCGTCGGTCAGCTTGTCTTGGTCCGGCTTGTGGCTGCCGAGTGCCGCCTTCGGCAGGTCCGCTTGATCTTCTTTCACCCCCGCGACGACCGGCATCTCCCCCTCCGGATAGTAGCCGAAGTACGGATCTTTCGGCGCCACATACGGCGTGTGCGGTCGGTAAAAGCCGACGGCCAGAAAGAACGGACGGTCGTTCTTCTGCGCGCGGCGCTCGAGAATCCACGCCGCGTCGTCGGCCATGAGGGCGTCGGTGTGGAACTCATCCGACTTCGGCGAGGCATACCAACTCAGCGCGCCGCCGTACTGGCCCGGCGTGAGCGAGAAGATCTTCGGCTCTTCTTCCAAACGGTCGACTCCCGCCGGATTGATTTCCAGTTCCCACGAGCCGGGGTCGTCGTGGCCGTTGGTGCCGATCGAGTTCGGCACGTTGTAGTGATAGAGCTTGCCGATGCGGCCGGCAAAGTAGCCGGCCAAGCGAAACGCCTGCGGCATGCTGAGCTGCGAAGGAATCGTTTGCCGGAAGATCTGCTGATTGCCCAGGATGCCGGTGCTATTAGGGTATAGGCCCGTCAGCAGCGAGTTGCGACTCGGTCCGCACAACGGGAACGAACAGTAGGCCCGATCGAACCGCATACCGCGGGCCGCGAGCTTGTCGAGGTTCGGCGTCTTCGCGCGCGGGTCGCCGTAGCAGCCGAGGAAGTTGTTCAAGTCGTCGGAAACCAGAAACAGCACGTTCGGCTTTTTCTCCGCCGCGTGCATCGCCGGTGCAAACGCAAGCAAGACGCAAAGTGGCGCAAATAAGAATCTCAACATGGAGCCACGGCACGGCGCAGTATTCACGACGCGATCCTCAAAAGTACGAACGGGGACGTGCAATGCCCGGTCATCATAACTACCAGGCGCGACGAATTCACGCCGACTCGACCGGCCCGAGGAAATTTGAACTCCGTGGTCGCGTCGTGGCCGGCGGGCCGTTACCATTCGAAGCTTCTGCCATGTTCCGCCCTTCCATCGTTCTCGCCGGAGTTGCCTTGCCATGGTGTCGACCTCGCCCATTTGCCGCGCCACGGTCCTGTTGTTCATCGCCGCCTGCTTAACCGGCGCGGCTCGTGCGGAAGAGCAGCCGCTGGAACGAATTGCTTTCGGATCGTGCGCCAAGCAAGACAAGCCGCAGCCGATTTGGGACGCGATTGTCGCCTTGCGGCCGGAGCGGTTTCTCTTCATCGGCGACAACATCTACGGCGACAGCGAAGACATGAACGTACTGCGCGAGAAATACGCGTTGCTCGGCGCTCAGCCCGGCTTTCAGAAGTTACGGCAGACCTGCCCCGTGCTGGCGACGTGGGACGACCATGATTACGGGAAAAACGACGGCGGTGCGGCTTTCCCGATGCGGCGCGAATCGCAGCAAGTGTTTCTCGATTTCTTCCAAGCCCCGGCCGACGACATCCGTCGCACGCGCCCAGGCGTGTACTCCGCGCAGATTGTCGGTCCGCCCGGCAAGCGCGTGCAGATCATCTTGCTCGACACGCGTTACTTCCGCAGCCCGCTCAAGCAAGATGTGAACACGACTGAGCCGGGCGAAGGTGTGCGCGGGAAGTACGTCGCCAACAACGACGCCGGAACCACGATTCTCGGCGACGAGCAATGGGCCTGGCTCGCCGACGAACTCCGCAAGCCTGCCGAGGTGCGGCTCATCGCCTCGAGCTTCCAAGTGGTCGCCGACGAACATCGCTGGGAAATGTGGGCCAATTTCCCGCACGAACGGCTGCGACTCTTCCAAGTGCTTCGCGAGACGAAAGCCGGAGGCGCGGTGCTGCTAAGCGGCGATCGGCACTTGGCCGAGCTCGCGTGCTTGCCGGCGGACGACGCCGACGGCATCGGCTACCCGCTCTATGATCTGACGAGCAGCAGCCTCAACGCGCCCAGTTCCAATTTCACCAAAGCGGGCGTGCGCTTCGGCAACGAGTTGAACCGGTATCGCGTCGGCCTAACGTTCTTCGACTGCAACTTCGGCTCGGTATTCATCGATTGGAAGGAAGCCGACCCCGTATTGCGACTGCAACTTCGCGACGAACAGGGGGGCGTGGTCGTGCAGCGGCGAGTCCGCTTGAGCGAGCTAAACCCAGCGGCGGCAAAGTCGTCATAACCGGGCTTGGGGAAACCCGCAGACCGCGGAAAAACCCCCTCGGGCGGTAACGATAGCCTACTCTTTCAGTAGCGATGCGCGATTTCGCTCGTTGCTTCACGCAAACGAACGCAGCTATTCTCGGGTGCCGCATGTTCGAAGTTTTTCTCGTGCGCGAACGAATCATTTCGGCCGATCAATTGGTTGCGGCGCTCGAGCGACAATCGCGACGTCGCCCTCCGCTGGGGCGACTGGCCGTGACGACCGGCAAGATCACGATGAAGCAGGCCTTCCAAATCGTCGGCCTGCAAAGCACCCAGCAACGCCGCTTCGGCGAACTGGCGATCGAGCTCGGGTATCTCACTCCTTACGACTTGAGCGAACTGCTCAGCGAACAAACCCGGTTGCAGCCGTCGCTGACGGAAGTGCTGCTCGAGCAAAAGTGCCTGAGCCGCGACGATCTTCGCGCGGCCCAAGCGCGCTACTACGAACGCCAAGAAGCCGGCTGCTTCGAACCGGCTCCGGCCGATTCACTGGTCGCGGCCGGGAAGTAAGGCGGCGTTCGACAGTCGACAAATTGCGAGCGGCAGGATTTATCCCCGCCGTCTTTTCTTGGTCGCTCTTTCGTTGCGGTCGAGTCGAATTCAGACGGCGGGAGTAAATCCTGCCGCTCGCACGACTCGCTCTACTTGCGAGCCTTCGCGCCATCTTCCAGCGCGAAGAGTCGCGCAACGTCGAGCATCAGCAACATTCCGGTCGCTTGCGGGAGCACGCCGTCGCAAAGCGCGGCAATGCGGCGGCCGACGTTATCGGGCAGCGGCAACACGTCGGAACGGAAAATCTCCTGCACGTCTTCCACTTCGTCGACTTCCACGGCGGCCCGATCGTCGCCGGAACGCAGAAGCACGTACTTCGTCTTCCCAGCGTCTGCGACACGGCGGTGCGAAGCGTTATTCCTTGAGGCGCCCAGCAGCACGTCGAGCTTAAGCACCGTCACCACTTCGCCGCGCAAATTCAACACGCCGGCAATATGTTCGATGGCCACCGGCGCGGGAAACGGCCGCAATCGGGTGCTGATTTCCGTGACTCGGCCGATATCCACGCCGAGCCGATGCCTGCCGATGCGCAACGTAATCACTTCCACGGTTTCTCCGACGGAATCCTTCGCGGCGGCAAGTTGCATGCTCATGGTCGTTCCCGATCGCTCACTCTGAAGTGCTTGTTTTAGTCGTGTATCGCCGATTAGTCTTCGCAAAGGTTCGCGTCGCGTACGATCGCGCGAATCGCGGCGAGCAGCCGGTCGCGATCGAGCTTCACTTGCCAATCGTTGAAGCCGGCCTCCCGACCTCGTCGCATGTCCCCTTCGCCGTTGAGCGCGGTCAACGCAATCACCGGCAAGTGCGCGAGGTTTGCATCTCCCTTGATCTTGCGACAGAGTTCGATGCCGTTCATCACCGGCATTTCGATGTCGGTGAGCACGACCTGCACCGATTCCTTGCCTTCTTGCAGGATGCTCAAGGCCTTCGCGCCGTTCTCGGCCATCACGATGCGATAGCCCGCGCGGCGCAGGAAGCGGCTCACTTGCTGACGGAAGAACTGCACGTCTTCCACCAGCAGAATGGTCATCGGCGTGCCGCCGTCGTCGTGTCCCTTGGCCGGCGTCTTCGCGTGCGGGTCGTTCATGCCGTCGGCCAGTTCGAACACATCGAGCAGTTCGACAGGTTCGCCGTCGACGACCACGGTGCCCAGCGAACCCGGCGTCGAGCGTAGCCGCGCGTCGACCGTGGTCGGCACTTCGCGAATGTCGACGAGCTCCGAAGCCCAAATGCCGATCTCATCCGCCATGGCTTGAAACACCAGCACGTAGCCGCAGCCCGACGGGGCCGGCATGTCGTCGCGCAGCTTCACCAGCGGCATCATTCGATTTTCATAACCGACGGCGTACGTCCCGTGCATCGGCCGAATCTGCGCGGCGTCCATCCGTTCGATCCGTTGAATCATCATGCGGGAGATCGCCGCCATGCGGCCGTCGGCCGTGCGGAACAAGAGCGCCGTTTGCGTCTCGCGCACCGTGCTGGTTTCCTCGGCGTTCACGAGCGGCTCCAAGCTCCGGCCGCTTAGGCCGGCATGCGTCGCCGCGCCCGCCACGTCGAGCACGTACGTCACGCGGCCGTCGCCGAGCACCGCCGCGCCGTCGATATACGGGCAGCCGGAAAAATGTTTTCCCAGCGGCTTCACCACGATCTGTTCCGGGTCGTTCATGTGCTCGACCACGAGGCCGTAGCGCAAGAAGCCGGTCTCCAGCACAATCACGTTGTCGGCCGGCCGCTTCACGGGAGTTTCTCCCGCCGGACAGGGCAGCAACTCATCCAGCCGAATCAGCGGCAACAATTGCCCGCGGCGACGCAACACCGGCGCGTTGTCGACCCGTTCGATGCGCGAACCTTCCTCGCCCGTGTTCAGGCGAATCAGTTCGACGATCGCCGATTCCGGCACCGCGATTCGATAGCTTCCTTGATGAACGATCCACGCCGGCAAAATCGCCAACGTCAGCGGCAGGCTGATATGCACGGTGGTCCCCTGGCCCGGCGTGCTTTCGACGCCGACGGTGCCGCCGACCTTTTCGATGTGGCTCTTCACCACATCCATGCCGACTCCGCGTCCGCTCACTTCCGAAACTTGTTCGGCTGTGGAAAACCCGGGGCGGAAAATCAGTTGATAGACGTCGCGGTCGCTCATCGCGCCGGCTTGCTGCGCGGGGACCAGCCCTTGCGAAATCGCTTTCTCGAGCACGCGCTTGCGATCGATGCCGCGGCCGTCGTCGCTCAAGGTAATGTGTACTTTTCCGGCACGGCGAAACGCGCAGAGCCGGAGTTCCCCTTCCGCCGGCTTGCCGCTCTCTTCGCGCACGCGCGGCGTTTCGAGGCCGTGGTCCACGGAATTGCGAATCAAGTGCGTGAGCGGGTCGACGATCGCTTCCAGAATCGTGCGATCGAGTTCGACGTCGTCTCCCTCGACCGTGAGGCGGCATTGTTTCTGCAGCTTGCGAGCCAGTTCGCGGAGCATGCGCGGAAACCGGCCGAACACCGTGCCGACCGGCTGCATGCGCGCGCCCATGATGGCGTCTTGCATGGCCGTCGTGACTTGGTCGAGCTTCGCACCGGCCGCGTTCAGGCCGCTTTGCCGCTTGCCGTGGATGGCGCGTAAGAGTTGATTCCGAGCCAGCACCATTTCGCCGGCCAGGTTCACCAGATTTTCGAGCACGCTCACGGCGACGCGAATCGTCGCGTTACCGCCGGCTTCCCCTCCCGCGGCAGGCGCGCTCGGTGCGGCGGCCGCTTTTACCGGAGCCTTGGCAGGCTCCGCTTGCAAGGCGACCGGCGCTTCCGCCGCCTGTTTCACTGGCTCCGGCACCGTCTCTTCTGCCAGCTTCGCGACGGCGATTTCTACCTTCGCGAGGCTTTGTTCCACCGGCGCCTGCTTCTTACCGTCGGCGATCTGCCTCAGCGACTCGATTTGCGCGGAGCAATCGTATTGATTCGAGCGTTCCACGTCTTGCACCATCCGTTGCAGCAGGTCGGAGCCTTGCAGCAAGGCCTCGATCGTTTCGGCGCTCGGCGAAAGTTTCCGATCGCGCATCAGGCTCAGCACATTTTCCAAAGCATGCGCCAGTTCCAAAATGCGCTCGAGCGCCAAGAACCCGGCGATCCCCTTGACCGTATGCACGCGGCGGAAGACGTCGTTGAGCAGTTCGTTGTCGGCGGCGTCGCCGGCCTGTTCGATGGCCAGCAGTCGGCTTTGCACTTCCGCCAGGTTCTCCATCGACTCCACGACAAAGTCGCGCAAGAGCGGATCGACGGGTGCAGACGCTTGTTCGGCGGACATCATCGCGCGGCCTCGTTGCAATGTCTGAAAAGATCCCATGACATGCCCCCATGCGGCGTGAATCGAGCCGTCCGCCAACAGCTTCGATTCGCACGCCCCCCGCTAAGCGAGGACGTCTTGCGGGAACATTCGTGGTGCGGGCAAATCTAGGTCACGGATTGTGTCAAATTTGGTCATGCGACAATTTGCCACTCCCTCACTGTGACCTACTCTTTCCGCATGCCGAGCACGGGCCGACGTTTGAGGCGAAACGTCGACCCTGTCAGCGCTTTTTCTAGTTTTTTGCCTCTGTGGGAGTTCGAGGAAATGCAAGCCGAGGACAATTTCAATCCGGAAGTCGTCGCGGGCCTCACGCGTACGCTTGATAAAGTGATGAACCGCACGATCTCCGCGATCGACACGGTCAACGATCAGATCCGCGTTCTCGCCTTGAACGCGCGCATTGAAGCCGCTCGGGCAGGCGAAGCCGGTAAGGCGTTCAATATCGTCGCCATGGAAATCGCCGGGCTCTCGAACACCTCGGCCAAGGTGGTCGCCAACTTGAAGAAGCGTTCGGGCCGGACGTTGGCCCGCATCGGCAAGGCCAGCCGCGCGATGAGCACCGCCTTCAACGGCACGCGTCTCTCCGACTTGGCGCTGATGAACATCGACCTGATCGACCGCAACCTCTACGAACGTTCGTGCGACGTTCGCTGGTGGGCCACCGACGCGAGCTTGGTCGACGCTCTTACGAAGAAGACTCCCGAAGCGCAGCAATTCGCCAGCCGCCGTATGGGGGTCATCCTCAACTCGTACACCGTTTACTACGACCTGGTGCTCTGCGACCTGCAAGGACGCATCATCGCCAACGGTCGACCGGAACAATACCGCTCGCAAGGAACCGAACACCGCGGCGCCGCTTGGTTTGATACGGCGCTTGCTACCCGCAGCGGCGCCGAGTTCGGCTTCCAAAGCGTGCACCGTAGCTCCCTCGTGAACGATCGCTTCTCGCTAGTCTACTCGTGTGCCGTGCGTGAAAACGGCGACGAACATGGCCGGCCGATCGGCGTGCTCGGTATCGTCTTCAACTGGGAAGCCTTGGCGCAGACCATCGTGAAGGGCGTGTCGCTCACCGAAGAAGAAAAACAAATGACGCGCGTTTGCATCGTCGACGACTCGGGCCGCGTGCTGGCCGATTCGTCGGACCGGATCCTCGGCGAGACCATCGAATTCGGCGATCGCGGCCGACTCTTCGCCGGCAAGAAGGACTACACCGTCTCGCACATCGGCGACCAACCCTGCTGCATCGCCCATGCCTCGTCGCCGGGCTTCGAAACCTACGCGACCGGCTGGCACTCGCTGCTCATCCAGGAGCAAAGCAAGAAGAAGTCGCGCAAGTCGTCCGGCACAAGCGGCAAACGCCGCGGCAAGAGCGAAAGCTCCTCGGCCCGCAGCAAAAAGCGCAAGAAACTGGCCCGCGTGTAAGACGCGCGACGCGTTACATCGTCTCCGGCGAGCGGCGGGGTTCACCCCCGCCGTCTGCCAAAAAAAAGTCCGATTCCAGGGGACGCACTTCCCACGAAGTGCGTCCCTTCTTTTTTGCGCCGAGCCGAAACCCTGCCGGGGTTTCACATTAGAGCCCGGAGTCGCGCAGCGCACTCCGGGTGGGCGACCACTCGGTCCTGATTATGGAACCCCGCTGGGGGTTCCACAGATGCTGCGTTGGGGATTCCTTAACCCAGGGTGCGCTCAAGCGACCCTGGGCTTTGTTGCGAAACGCCTGCGGCGTTTTCTTCGCGGGTGGCCCAGGTTGCTTTGCAACCTGGGTTTAGGAGAGGCTTCAACTGTTCACTCTCTCCACTGCTTTGGGCCTCTTGTAGACCCAGGTTGCGAGCAACCTGGGCCACCCACGGCCGGTAAATGCCGGCGTGCGGACGGCATTGAATTCATCCCTGTTGCTGCTGCCGGTGCGGTAGAATGATCGGGTAGCCGTCGTCGAACTCGATCAGTCAGGAAGCCCGATGTCCGCACGTTCCATCGTCGTCCCCAAGTTCACGGGGGAAGACTTCCGCGGCTCGCACTTCGCCGGCCGGACGAAGAGCGCCTTTGATTTACTGACGCGCGAAGGGTATTCCCACGTCGCAACGACAGAGGTGAAAGACGACGCGGGCAGAATCGTGGCCTGCACCGTGACGGGCCAACTCACCATCGGCGGCAACCAAGACTCGAATTGACTGCCCGACAACGGCACTCCGCGCAAAGCCCAAGGACAGCCGTCTCTGGGGCAATGGCAACTTGGCAGTTCGCGGGTGGCCCAGGTTGCTGTACAGAGACCGTCCGCGAATTGACGATCGCGTTTTCTTTCGATAACGCGGTCAATTCCGGCGCGTACGTTTTCCACGCTTACTCGCCGCTTTATTGCGTCGAATGCGAACACTCGATTGCCACGATTGCCGATATGAATTCCCGGACGCCCTCAACCAAGTCGTCGGCAGCACCCCGCTTCGTTCCGTGCTAAGGAAACGCGGCCTGGTGAGTCGACGCAGATCCATGCAAACTTCGGGTTAAGGTTCCAAGCAACTTTTCCTCGCAGGCACATTCTTGTCTCAGCGACATGCTTGCCGGGATCGCCCCGACGTCACGTCGCGTTAACCGGCCTGAGCAACGGCTGATTCGACGAGCCACTCCAACGGTCGCGGCCGAAAGCCCAACTCACGTTTTGCCTTGGCATTCGATGCGCCTCGCATTTGCATGCCGTAGTAAATCGCGTCCTCACCGCCCGCTTCCCGAGCATCCGCCAAAGATATCTGCGGCGGGGCCGGAGCCTTCAACCATTGCGCAAACGCCGGGAGCCAACGGTTCACCGCCAACGGTTCGTCATCGGCGATCAGATAAATCCCCGGTTTGCCTTGTTCCACCGCCGCAACGGTCGCGCATGCCGCGTCTTCGATGTGGAGCCACGACCAGACGCCGGCGCCGCTCCCGACGATGGGGAACTGTTGCTGCCGCACCTGCCGGCCGACATCGCCGTCGGGGGCGAACCAGGTGCCGGGCCCGTAGAAAAAGCCGTAACGCAGGATAATCCCTTCGATGTTGGGATTTCCCAGCAAGCGATGCTCAAGCTCGGAGACTACGCGGGCATCTGCCGCCACTGCGGGCGAGGCATCGAGCGAGAGTGGCGTATCTTCCGTTGCCAATCCGCGACCGGGAACTCCCCAGAATGCGATCGACTGCCGCAGGTAACGTCGCACGCCCGCCGCTTGCGCGGCTGCCAACACATTCGCACCCCCTTCTAAACGGATGCGATGGTTGAACGGAGCGGCGGCACGCATAGATTCGGCGGTGTAAGTTCTGGGGAGTGCGGTGAGTTGTTCGATCACAATCTCCGGCCGAGCGCGGCGAACGGCTACCGAAACCGCGTCGGCATCGAACACGTCGGCGATTGCCGGTTCAATCCCTTGTGCCCTCAACGCCGAAGCGTTTTCCGGCGAACGGGTCAGAGCAATCAATGTGTGTCCTTTGGCGAGCAACTCGGCAATCAGCGGACGACCGATGGCCCCGGTTCCGCCGGCAACAAGAATTCTCATTGTAGATCCCCTTTATCTAGATACTGAGTCGACACTAACGAATCGGGCACTGAGTCGGACGGCCTTTTGGAAGATACCCTGGGTAAGTTGGCGGCGATCGATCGGCTGCCGATCGCCCGCTACTTCTGACGCTACTCCGGCACGGTCACCTGCTTGTCGTCGCGGGCGTGCAGGATTACCGCCAGCAGGCGAGTTCTCTGCTTGCCGCTCGCATTCCTGGCCACCCGATGCACGCAGCCTGACGGTTCGTAGAACGTTTCGCCGGCCTTATCGATTCTCACCGGCTCGTTGTCGATCGCGTGCTCGTATTCCCCCTCCAACACATAGCCGAATACCGGGCCGGCGTGGCGGTGCGGCGAATCCTCTTGGCCGGGTTCGAAAGTCACCTCGACCACCGTAGCCCCGGCGTCGTTCCCATCCAACTTTTCACGGATGTCGCGCTGCGAGAGCTGGGCCACTTTCACATGGCCCTTCTCTTTGTGATGGGCGATAGCTAAGCCGCCGAGGTCGACGGCGGCGCCGAGAGCAGCGCCGACGGAAAGTGTAAGCAGCGTCCGGCGCATGGAAAAAGCGATCCTCATCGGTAAGTCTCGTATTCAGCTAATGGAAAAACGGAATGCCTGTGCTAAGTCGTGCGGCCCGTTGCCCGCAACGCTTCGCCCGCGGTCCAGAGAGCGGCACCCAATAGGACGACGTCCTTGATCAGGAATTGACCCGGCATGGCCGATAGCGCCGGAAAACCCAGCGACGGCTCAACGACGCCCGGCGTGGAAAGCAGGAACGTGAGCGTCGTAAGAAACATCCCCACGGCCAACGTACTTCCGACCGCCGAAAACCTTGCCGAAACGGGTCGCGCGGCAATCAGTGCGGCCGTAAGCAGCTCCACGCACCCCAACATCACGGAAAATTGTCGTTGGCTTAACAATTGATAAGCTCGCGACATCAAAGGGCTGTTGGCCACGAATGTCGAAATGCCTTCGGCTTCGTAGGCGGTGAACTTCATGCCGCCGATCCACGCGAGCACGACGACCAAACCATAGCGAACGAAATGGCGACCGGCGGTTTCGATACGTTCGGCCGCATTTTCCGCGACGGATGCGAGGTAACGATTCGTCTGCTGCACGCCGCGCGTGCTTTCCCGTAAGGCGATGGACATGGTGATACCTTTCCTCAATTGGGCGGCGGCCGCGGGCACCGCGCCCCATTGGCCCGAGTTACCACGCCGCTTCGTCCGCTACGGGAAATACCGGGACGACGCGAGGGTCTTACAGAGAAATTCAGCTAGGCCCATCTCTCTCGCCGGTGCCCGTGGGCGTCCCTGGGCGCTACAACGCTAGTCGGCACTCGGTCGGCGTCTTGGGCCGGGGGCTCTTAGGGCCAGGGCTTCGCTGGGGATACCGGTTCGGCTGTCTGCCGTCTTCAGCGCGCCGCGGGACCAGAGGGTGCGTTCGACCATGATGAGCAATAAGCGTTCGAGCTTGGCTTGCGCTGTGGGGCTTTCCAGAATGCCCAGCGCTCTCGCCACGGCTTCGAGCGTGCAGAGGCCGAGCGTGTCGACTTGTCGGCGGAGGCGATAGATCGACGGCGGACCCGGCGGCAGCTTTACGTGTTGCATCCCGACGAAGGCCGGATCGCGGCGCACGAAGCGTTTGGTTTGCACCCAACTACCGTCGGGCACGATGAGCACGGCCGGCTTCGTGAGGCCGGCGACGAATTCGGCGTTTAATTCCGCGGCGTGCGGGCTCGGGTAGAGCAGCAGCGATGTGCGATCGTCGCGCTGCAAACCTTCCGGCGACATCGGGGCGTCTTTGCGGCCGCGGATTCTGAGCTCGCAATTCGTCAGCGCTTGGGCCGTGAGCCGGGCCGTGTTCGACGTGAGCACTTCTTCTGCCGTGTGCATGAGCAGCATGACTTGCGTTTGCAGCTCCACGCGCGGAATCTCGGCGCAAAAGCAGAGATCCTTGCGAATCTCGCAACCGGGGCATCGATGTTCCGCTAACAACCGCCGCATTGGTCGAGCCCGCCCGCCGTGCCAGGCCGCGCGGCGCAGGTCTCGTCGACCGGCGGCTCGTGCGGCGTCGTCAGAATTGTTCGGCCCGCAGCACTTCAACGTGCTCGACCGCGATCGTCGCTCTGTGTTTTACCAGGAGATCGCGGTGGAGGTAATCGACGATGCGCTCCATAACGACCTCGGGCACGATCGTCTCGACCCGCACTTGCGGCTGCTCGCCGGGCGCGCGCTCGCCCGATCGGGTGCGCCGGCCGACGCCGTGGCAAGGAAGCGTCGTGTAACCGGAGGCGCCCGCTTCCAGCACTTTGGCGACGAGCGTTTCTTCGAGTTCGGCATCGACGACGATGGTGATCCGTCGGCGGCGCGCCATCGCGCGACGGCGCGCGGCCATCGCGTGGCCGGAGAGTTGTAAGTGCCCCACGAGGCCGATGATGGAAAGGTGGAGCCCGTCGTGCTCGAACTCTTCGCGCAGTTCTTCCAAGCGTTCCATCGTGCTATGGTCGACGAGCTTCGTATCGGAGAGGTCGACGATGACGTTGCGGCGTTGCACGCGGCCGAGCTCTTCGATCTGCCGCTTGAATGGAATCCAATTGCTGAACACGGCCGATTGCGAAGCGCGGATGAGCGTCGTCTGTTCGTCGATATCTTCCACTTCCAAGAAGGCTTTGAAGAGGGAGCGGAGCGGCACCCCGTTGTAGGTGTGAATGACGAGCTTCACGAGAATGCCGATGACGATGCCGACGAGCAAGTCGGTGGCGAGCACGCCGACGATGGTGCAGCTGAAGACGATGAGCTGTTCGCGGCCGATGTGGAAGACGTTGACGAACTCGCGCGGCGAGGCGAGCCGGAAGCCGGTGTAGACGAGCATCGCCGCGAGCGCGGCGAGCGGGATGCGATGGATGAGCGACGGCACGAGCGCGACGAAGCCGAGCAAGAACAGGCCGTGCCAAAGGTCGGCAAAGCGCGTGCGGGCGCCGGCGTCGATATTGGCCTTGCTGCGGACGATTTCTGAGATCATCGGTAGGCCGCCGATGAACGAAGCGACCGTGTTGGCGATGCCGACGGCGACGATGTCGCGATTGAGGGCCGTCTTCCGCTTCCAAGGGTCGACCATGTCGATCGCTTTGCCGCTGAGCAGCGACTCCAACGAGCCGATGAGCGCGAACATCAAGACCCACTTCCAAGCGACGACTTGCCGGAGCGCGGACCATTCGGGAAACGTGATGGCGCTGAACAGATTCGACGGGACGCTGACGAGAAACTTTTCGTTGATCTCGTACTCGCTGCCGAAGAACGAAACGCGATGCGTGTGCGGCAGGTCGAAATACATGCCGAGCGGCACCGCAACGAGGAGCACGACGAGTTGCCCGGGTATGCGTTTGACCCAAGCGACGTTGATGAGCGGCTTACCGAAGAGAATGACGAGACTCACGATGCCGATCAGCGCAATCTGCGGATTGGCGTTGGCGAGCGTGTGCGGCATGTTTTGCAGGATTTCAAAGGGAGTGCCTTTGGCGGATTCGCCCAGCGCGACCGGAATCTGCTTGAGCATGATGATCACGCCGATGGCCGCGAGCATGCCGTGGACCACGGCCGTGGGGAAGAAGTCGCCCAAGACGCCGAAGCGTGCGAGGCCGAACAACACTTGAATGACGCCGGCCACGACGCCGACGGCCAGCGCCATGCGATAGGCCTGAAGGTCGGCCGCGGGATCGACGCCGCCGGTGAAGCCGAAGCTCGTGACGCAGCCGACGACGATGACGATGAGCCCCGCGGCGGGGCCTTTGATCGTGAGTTCGGAGTTGCTCAGCAGGCTCGTGAGAATGGAGCCGACGATCGCCGTGAACACGCCGGCGACGGCCGGATAGCCCGAGGCGAGCGAGATGCCGAGGCAGAGCGGCAGCGCGATGAGAAAGACGAGGAAGCCGGAAGTGAAGTCGTAACGGAAGTACTTGCGGAAGCCGTTCCAATCGCCGCGGGGGATTTCGCCGACGAGGGAACTTGCGGGCATCGTCATTACTGTTTCCTAGCTGCAAATTGGGCAATTAGCGGAGTTTATCGACTCCGGCCGTCACCGCAACATGACAAAACCGCAATACTCGCGCCCCGCCAGAACAGGCGTCCGGCGCGAGCGCTCGGAAACGGGCTGACGTGCATGAGGTTGGCCGCAGTGACGCGCGCCAAGGAAACGTCGTTGAGAAATTCGCCTTACGCCATCATCGAGCGGAGGTTGGCGCGGACGTAGTCGTCGGCCGTGTCGAGCGAGGCAAAGGTCTTCGCTTCCGACATCGTCGTCGACCAGGCTTGACCGGTCCAGATCTGATAGACGTCGAGAATCAGCTTCTTCGGCGGCCGGTTGGTAGGAACTTCGCCCGAGGTGCGATCGGAGGTAATGACGAACTCATCGCCTTGTTTGCGTGCGAGGATTCCCATGCTGTTGCTACCTCTCTCAAGAACGGAGATCACGGACCTTGCTTAAGCTATCGTCGCCCGACGAAGGAGCAAATCACGATTTGCCGCGGCGCGGGAACATCCGGCACTGTGCTCATTGCAGTCCACGCCCCCGTCGGATAACCGTCGCAAGCCGGTCGACTGCGCATGCCGTCCAAGGGGTGCGCTAGCCGGCGGCGACGGCCACGATGCTCGCGAGATATTCCTCCGGCAGGCCGTGCCGCTTCGCACCGTCGAGAATGCGCTGCAGGTAATCGGCGTCGGGCCGCCCGAAGGCTCCTGTGTCCTCCGCGCGCATGATATACGTCTCCGCCGGCAGTTGCTCGCCGTCGGTAGATTGAACGAGGATCGTCCGCCGCTCGTAGCCGGCTTCGTAGCGGTCGAGCAATTGAAAATCGGCCGGGGTAAAGCAATAGACGACGCCGAGCACGCCTTCGCCGCCGGGAACGATGTTGGCAAACGCCGGACGCTCCCGCTTCGGGTGTTGGAAGACCAAGCGATGGTCGGCGAGACGCGCACGGCGCGGCGGTTGCCCGCCGCCGCCGACCGCCGAGCCGATGCGGGCCGCCAACTGTGAGCCCAAAAGATTGCTGCCGTAGGCGAAATACCACGCCTCCATCGAGCGATTCCTCGTCGATTAATGAGCGAATGCGGCCGTTCGAACCTCATCGGTCCAGACCTTGAATGACAACAACTGATTCACGCCGAACGTGGTCGTGAGCGCTACGTCGGCGGCGTCGCGGCCTCGAGCCATCAGCACCCGGCCGATGCGCGGCGTATTGTTGCGCGCGTCGAACGTATACCACTGGCCTCCCAAAAACACTTCGAACCAAGCACTGAAGTCCATGGGACTGGCCGCCGGAGGGACGCCGATATCGCCCAGATAACCGGTGCAATACCGGGCCGGAATATTCAAGCTGCGGCAGAACGTAATTGCCAAGTGCATATAGTCGCGGCAAACGCCGGCGCGCTCGCGATAGACTTCCAGCGCCGTGCGGTTGGAGCGCGCTTGCTGGTAGTCGAAGCGAATGTGTCGATGCACAAAGTCGCAGACGGCTTGCACGCGCGGCCAGCCGGGCTGTGTATTGGAGAAGAGGTTCCAGGCGATGTCCTTCAGTTCGCTATCGACTTCGCAATAGCGGCTGGCAATCAGGAACTGCAGCACGTCTTGCGGCAGGTCCTGCACATTGATCTGCGCCGCGTTGGGTACTTGCAGGTCGGGCAGACCGCAATCTTCGACAACTGCATTGTTGTGAAACCGCACACGCCCGGCGGGCACGACCGCCCGACCGCAGCGATTGCCGTTGAGGTCGTAATAATGCGAAATCGGAACCATCGGCTCGACTTGCAGGTTCTCGTATTCCCTAACCGTGGGAGACCGCAGCGGATGCAGGCTGAGCATCACGATCAGCGCCGTCGGCTCAGGAAACTGAAAATCGATCTCAAACCCGACTCGAATCAACATGGCTTCTCGCAATCAGAAAGAGGACCACCCCTACGCGGGCACGGTCCTTCGAAACGCGGCATCCGCCTGAGCCGCAAAAATGAAACCGCGGCTCGCTCGGTCAAAAGAGTCGCTCCAAAAGAGCGGGACCAATTCAAGAAGTAGGCCGCGAAGCTGAATTATAGCGGGCGCGCCTTGCAGGCACGGTCGAATCGCGGGCGAACTCGCGAGTTGGACGAAATCGCACCGGAAATCCCACGAAAGCCGTATACACATTCTCGCGTGCCGGCGGTGCTGGGCCTCCGAGCGATGCTCAATTCCACCAGCGAATCTGCCATTGGCGGGGACGGATTCTCAAAACGGTGACAATCTGGGCATTTTGTTTCCCTAGATTCCTCCATTTTCTTGCCCAAGGGTCCTGCGAAATCGTCGGCAGAAGGAGTACACTGCTGACAGGTAGCGGCGACATGAATCCGGCAACATTGCCTGACGGCGTCACTAAGAGACATTTATTTCGAGAAGGTACGGACATGCCCGAAGGCACAATCAAGAAGTTGACGGACAAGGGTTTTGGGTTCATCAAGACGACGACGGATAAGGACATCTTCTTCCATTCGAAGGCGCTCAAGGGCGTTCAATTCGATAGCCTGCAAGAAGGCCAGAAGGTCACGTACACCGAAGGCCGCGGTCCGAAGGGGCCTTGCGCCGAAAACGTCGAACTCGCCTAGTCGCTCGCACGCGTGCGAACGCTTCGCAACCTCGCGGCTTGTCCTAAGCTGATGAGACGGCGAAGTCAGACGACCAAAATAGAACGCCCCCTTCACCCGAGCCTGGGATGAAGGGGGCGTTTCTGTTGCGCTACTCGTGAAAACGTGCTCGCTAGTCGACCGTGAGCGACGCCACGGGGACGATCGCCAACTCGGCGCTATTGTGATTCCCCCGTCGGCCGCCCGAGTTGGAGTAGCCGACGTAGAGATGGCCGTCGTGCTCGACCGCATAAGGGTAAGAAAGCGAAGCCCGAGCGTCGGACTCGCCGGGGCCCGCGGAACTCTCGGCATTGCGGATCCGGAAGATCTTGCGAAAGCCGTTCTCTCCCGCACGGCCCACGGCAATCGTGAGCGGCGCGCGGCGCCCGCCGGTGTCGGCCGTCGTCGTGCAAACGAGATATCTTTGGCCGGTGCTCAACGTACCGGCGTACGGCTTCGAGGTCGCCATCGGCAGGTTGCTCGGCAGCGACTTCGTCCAGTTGCTCCCATAGTCTTCGCTGACCGCTACCACGGCCGTCGGCTTGCCGCCGAAGCGCGCGATGTTCATGACCCGAGCGCCGTCGACGATCACGGTCGACTCTCCCCACATATTCTGGCGATCCGGCTTGGGAATCCGCACTTGCTCCCACTTCGTCAGGTCGGCGCCGCGGCTCACGGCCACGGCGGCCGGATTACCATCCCCCACATGCACGCCCGACATGATCCAATTGCCGTCGGCCATTTTCAGCGGCTCTTGCATCGGCCAGAAGCCGCCGTCGACGACGCTCCCCTGCTCTTTCCACACACCGGACGATTCATCCAGCCGGTAAGCTCGGGTATGCACGTCCTTCATCCGTCCGGTGAAGGCGCCGTGAAACGCCCACAGCTCTCCGCCGTGTGACAAGAACACGCCGTGGCTCACCGCGCTGTCGCGCTCGCGACCGACGCCGATCGTGAACGTGTCGCTCCAGGTCTTTCCGCCGTCGCCGCTCACCCGACCGCAGGCCAGCTCGCCGGCCGTGTTCTCGCTCCCCTTGTTATGACCAAACGAGGCGTACAGCTTTCCCTTGTGCCAAGCGAGTCCCACGCCGTGTAGCCAGATGTAGCCGTCGCGCTCCGGCTCGTGAGCCTTGATCACATGGAAGCGAACGCCTTGCGCGTCGCTCAACGCGGCGGCCTTCGGCACCGGTCCCTCCGCTAACCACAGCGGAACGTCGGACACTTCCGGCTTCGGTATCTCGTGCCTCGCGTCAATCGATCGATACGCCGCGGCCACCTGTTCCGCGGTGAGCACCCGCTCCTGGTAGTGCGCTTCATCCACGGCCCCCAGCAATTGCTGCCGTAGCCGGCCATCGTCGTTGACCCCTCCCAGCGTGATCGGAGCGGCCGTCGGCGCGAGCGGTTGGGCAAGCGTCGCCTCGCCCACAGGCTTACCGTCGACATACAGCACGGCCTTCGCAGGCCCCACGGTGAGCGTCGCCTGATGCCACCGCCCCGGCTCCGGCTTCACGCGAGTCGCAATCACCTGCCACTTCCCTTGCGACAGGTACGCGCTCAGCGTACCGCCGGGCTCCATCACAATGCTCCATTGCCGCTCGCCGAGCGCGTAGCGATTCTTCGCGGCGATCACTTGCTGTCCGCCGTCGAGATCGTACGGATTGAACCAAACAGAGAACGTAAAGCCCTGCTCACCGCCGTTGAGCCTGCCGCTCTCTTGTAGCTCCACGAGCGATTCGCCGTCGACCACCAAGCACTCTCCGACAGCGCCCGCGGCGCGCGCCACCGTGCCATGCACCTTCACGCCCGGCTCCGGGCCATCGAGATGCCACTCGACGGCGGCAGCTGCCGGCTCGCCGGCCTCGGTACTGATCACGCCGCCAAAAGCCCACAAAACCAGCAGAACGCCGGCTAACTTGATATGCGTCAGCTCGCGAGTCATCGGCAAGGCCTTCCTAGGGTTTCTACGTCTTGATTCACGTCGGTCACGAGGGTCAACACGCGCGGCGCCACGCGATCAGGCCTTCAACAACCCGGCGGCCTCGATCGCCGCGCGGATGTTCTTCTTCTGCGCCGGCGAGCTCGGCGACATCGGAGGGCGGGGCACTCCCCCGCGACGTCCTTGCAGCTCCATGCAGTAGCGCACGTTCGCCGGCAGGTTCTGATCGAAGATCGCGTTCCAAATCGGCAGCAGCTTCTCGTGCAATGCGAGCCCTCGCTGGTGGTCGCCGGCTTGCGACGCGTTCCACAGGTCTACACACAATGTCGGCGCCGCCGTGAGTATCGCCGCAATCGCGCCGACCGATCCGAGCGTGAACGAGGGATACAAGAGCGCGTCCACGGCCGACATAATGCGCGAGCGCTTCCCCGCCATCAGCAGCAAGTCGGCCAGCAGCTTCATGTCGCCGGCGCTCTGTTTCACACCAATCACGCCCGGCACTTCGTCGATGATGCGCGTCAACAGCGCAGGCGAGAGATACGTCCACGGCACGACGTTGTAAATGATGATCGGCAATTCGGTCGCCGCGGCGATGTCGGCGAAGTGCCGCACCATCGCATCGTCATCCGGCCGAAATACATAATGCACGGGCGTGACCTGCAGCGCCGCCACGCCGAACGATCGCACCGCGCGCCCGCGCTCGATCACGGCCGCCGTGCTGTCGGCGATGATGCCCGTGATCACCGGCACGCGCCCCGCCGACACCTCGCTCACAATCGCCGTAATTCGCTTCGTTTCGTCGGTCGAGAGCGTATGCCCTTCGCCCGTGCTGCCGCACACCGCGAGGCCGTGCACCTTCGCCCCTTCGATCAGATAGCGAGTCTCTTCGCGGAGCGCGTCCTCATCGAGCGACCCGTCGGTGCGAAACGGCGTCACCATCGGCGCGACGATCCCGTAGATGTTTTCGTGCATGACTGGAAACTCTCCTATTACGGCTGCCTGCGAGCGGTACGAACGACATCTGCAATTCTCGCCGCAAAGCGACGAAATCGATAGCCGCGCATTGACTTAAGGCAGCGCGCGAATTCACATAGAACCGACAACCGACCACCCCTTCCCCCGCCGCGCACCACTCACCACTCACCACTTCCCCCCGCATGACCATCACCCCGATGAAAGCGGTCACGAACCTTCGGGCCGTGCTCGAAGGCTTCGCCGCGCGCCACGCAGCCGCGCGCGTGCAGAGCGGCGTCGCACCGCGCAAACCGCTCGAATGCTTCCGTCGGCTGCGCGCCGCGGCCGAGGCCGGCGACTACCGAAAGTTCGCAGCCGCCGACGGCGCGCTGCATCGCTCGATCATCGAGCTTGCCGACGTCCCCGGCCTCGCCCCCTCGTGGCAAGCCGCGTTCGCCGCGCAGAGCGAATTCCGCCTGCAAACGCTCCGGCATTGCTGGCCCGATCTAGGCGTGCTCTTTGAATCGCATCGCCCGTTGGTCGACGCCGTCGCGGCGGGCGACGCCGAAGCGGCCGAACATGCGGCCGTCGCCCATCTCGACGCCGTTTGGTTTCGCCTCGCCGCCGCCACCGACGACGCCTCGCTCCCCCGCGATCCGTGCGCGCGGGCCTGCGCGTATCTGGCGTTCCACTTTCACGAAAGCATGCGCCTGCCGCGGCTCGCGCGCGAGGTCGCCGGTTGCAGCCCCGGCCATTTAGCACGACTCTTTCGCGACGAAACCGGCCTCTCGTTTCGCGACTACCTCATCGAGCTACGGCTCCAAAAAGCGGCCGACCTGTTGCAACGCTCGCAACTCGCCGTCGGCCAAATCGCCAAGCGCGTCGGCTACGACGACCCCTCGCGCTTCACCATCCACTTCCGCCGCCGCTTCAACCAAACCCCCGGCAACTTCCGCCTGCAGTTCGTAGGCTCCCCTTAGACGCGACTTCCAAACAGTTCGGCGAATGCTCAGCGAGCGGCGGGGTTCATCCCCGCCGTCTTCGACGAACTCGATTGGGTAAAGACCCAACAAAGGTTCCTGCCACCATTTACTATCTATGCCACCTTCTACTCTCTACCGTTATTTCCCTGCTGCCTCATATTCTTCAGTAAACAATGAATTGCCCTTCCGGCCACGCTTGAAGATTATCGCTCCATCCACAAGGAAGATGACCACGTTCAAAAATGGCGAACAGTTGTTGGAAAAAATCAGGCACTCGTCGGAACCGCTTGGCGTAGGCCGACTGCAATGCGATTCGGCTTAGATCAAGTTGAACCCTTTTCGATAACGTGTCCGCAGTGATTCGACGAAGCCCGTCGTTCACCTGCGGCATGACATCGTTCTGAATACGTTTTTCGATTACGTCACCTAGCGAATTCCAGGTCGTGCCGTAAACGTCGTAGTCCGTTTTTGCCAAGTATTCCGTAAGATCACCCTGCGTATGAGTGCCTACATCCATCCAAAGCTGAGAGCGTGCCGACGCAATCGCCGCTTTCGCGCAAAATACACGACTAACAGCGAACGGCAATGCGTTCGACAGTTCGTTGCCACACCGACTAAACCATGCGACGGCACGGAACTTCTCGAAGATAACGGGATCGGGTTCCATCGAATTTCCATATTGTGGTGCAGAAAAGGTTTCAGGAACCTTCCGTCGGTTCAATGCGGCGTTCGCGCCACTTCCAAATCGCGCCATCTTCGGGATGCTCGATCACGCCTAAGCATTCGAAGCCGAGTCGCTTGAGGATCGACGTCGAAGGTCCTTCCTCCGGCAAGGTGTGCGCGATGAACGTTTCGGCGGCGCCGGTTTGTCGCGCCTCGCGCATCAGGGCGACGGCCATCGCGCGGGCGATCCCCTGCCCTTCATTGCCGGGGAACGTGAAGTAGGCGATCTCGGCCTCGCCATGCGAGGGCGGAGCGGCGAACCCGCAACTCCCGACGATGCGCCCCTCCTGCTCCGCCAAATAGCAAATCCACGGCGGGATAAAACCCCTCCGCGCGTAGAGATCGAGCGCGGCCTGCACCGTTTGGGCCGCGACGTCAAGCTGTTCACAAGCCTCACCAACCGCGGGGGAAGGCCGTGGATCAATGGGGAGCAAGCGCACGAGTGCGTTCCTGGAAGTGCTGATGGACATGCGACCGACGGCAGCCGTATCCGCGCGGCACTGAGAATTATCCCGTTGCGCAGTTGCGCTCGCAAGCAAAGTGCACGGCGGCGGCCGTGTTCTGCGGTCGGGGAGCGTGAACGGAAATAATACAACCATGTCGTTTACCGACCGGCACCTTTCATTGCCGCCGTCTGTGGAGAACTTCTCCGGGCAAGGATAGAATCCGGCAGGAAGCGGCGCGGCGTGGTCAGGATCGATGATTCCGTACACTGCTCCTTACTAGGCGACGTGCCCAACTCACACCGAAATCCAACCTCAAAACAGGCAAAGCCATGAACACATCCCCCAACAGCTATCCTCCCGTGAGTCCTTACCTCACCGTGAAGGACACGAGCAAGGCCATCGAGTTTTACCAAGCCGCATTCGGCGCGACGGAGCTCTACCGGCTCACCGATGCGAGCAGCGGAGCCGTCGTCCACGCCGAAATCATGGTCAACGGCAGCCTCGTCATGCTCTCCGACGAAAACCCGGCCTGGGGGAAGAAATCGCCGCTGACTCTCGGCGGTAGCGCCGTAACGTTCTGCCTCATGGTGAAGGACACCGACGAGGCCGTCGAACGCGCGCGGGCCGCCGGCGCGACGGTCGACATGCCGCCGGCTAATATGTTCTACGGCTTCCGCAGCGCCGCCCTCAGCGACCCCTTCGGCCACAAATGGATGCTCCAGCACGAGATCGAAAAAGTCTCGCCGGAAGAAATGCAAAACCGCTGGGATGCGATGATGGCCGCAGGACCGAAGGGCTGCAGCGACGCCGAAAAATAAACGCCGTCACACCTCGCCGAACCGTGCCATGGCCTCTGACCCCGGCATTTGTCGAGCGACGAGCAAGAATACGATTATGGGCAAAAAGCTTAGCAAGCCTTTGAGTCACCAAATTGACGAAAAGGCGCAACTTGCCTTTGCGAGTGCTATTCGTCCCTGGATTTTGAATAGTCAAGCAGAGGATTACGCCAAAGACTATTTGGTTGAGATCGTGGATGCGACGACGGTTACTGGAAATGCGTTCTATGTGCAATTGAAAGGAACGCAAAAACCGTCGGTGGTCAACAAGGGTGCGTTCATCTCGTTTCCGATCGAATATCATCATGCAACTTACTGGTCAGACAGAGTTCGCGATCTTCCAGTATTTCTTGTAGTGGCTGACGTCACAAATAATGTGTCATGGTATCTCTTTCTTCAGCAAGCCCTTCAACGTGATCAAGCGTGGCGATTAGGCAAGACATTCAGTATTCGGATTCCAATAGCGAACAAGATTACTGACTTGCAGGCGTTCGCGAAGGTAGTTGAAGAAGCGAAGCGCTGGATGCGCAAGTCGCACCCAAGTTCAATTCAAGACGCCATCGCCGCGAAACGAGATTACTACAGAAGCCTGGACCCGCGTGCGGAACTTGTCGTAAACCCTCTTGATGGCAGCGCAGTAGTCAAACTCAGGCCCGCAAAAGTCACCGACATCAAGTTCAACTTTATTGGCCCGAGAAGTGACGAGTTGAGGCAACTAATTGACCGAGGTCAGGCTGCCACCCTCGGTCCTGGCGAAGTTCTCGTTACGGGTAGCCGTGCCTATGAAGACTTACAGCGTAATGGCGGGACCTTGCAGGTGTCGTATAAGAACCCGAGTAGCCTCAGCATTACGACTCTGGACCAAGCCGGGCAACCCCTCCAATGCATCGAAGAAATATCGGGACTGCTCGAAGGAGGAATTGCGGAGTTACGGTTTACCGGACGAATTCCTAGCACGCCATTCGAAATATCATTTGGGCCAATCGGAAATGACATGGGCCCGACTTTGAACATCAATTCAAAGTTCAGCGACTGGGATGGTTTTGAACTTCTCAATTTGCCGTTCTTTGAACGGTGGGAGCAGTTTCTTAAATCAACAACTTTGGCCGCAACACTTTACCTCAAAATCACTTCCGCTCCCGGCTATTCCTATGCCGCGATTGTGCAAGTCCATGGCAAGTGGATGGATCGAGTGCTGGAGGTCATGAATTGGCTCCATCAAGCACGTGAGGTCTGTAGGATGTATGGCGTCAATCCCATCTTTAGGATTGCAGAAGTAACGCATGAACTAAATCGAGCCGTGCGGGAGTTGTTCGGTGCTTTTGTCCAGAAAAAGCAATACCAAGACAACGACGTGAGAGGTACTGTTGACACGTACTTTGCTGAGTCCGACAAGAAGAAAATGGAGGCAGCGTTTGAAGAACGTAGCATCCTCTTCCGGGAATCTCCAACGTATGATCTTTTCGGCAAGAGAATCACGCCGGGCAGAATTGATAGGGCATTCTTCCATCTTAAGCTGATCAATACCTCAGAAAGAAGTGACGGCACGATTGATGTTGCTTGGGAAGCCGTTGAAGGTACAAAAATGGTAGTACGCAGAGAGATGCCAGAGATAACGCACTCAATCACAAAGGGGTGAATTCGGGGAGAAGCCCGCAGCATTTTTTTCTTTGCAAGAAATGATAAAGGTGCCTGGAACTTTTATCAGTTTTGTGTCTCTCGTCCGTTCGGCCAACGGCTGAGTTTTCCTTAGCCCAGGCCGCAGGTCTGGGGGGCCGATCGCGAACGTGTGCCTCCGGATCGCTGCGGGGGCGGGGTTCGTCGCAGGTCGGCGACGTCGGACCGGCGCGTTTCACGATCTGCTTCCGCCGCCGGGCTCACAGCGTTTGCAGTAACTCTTTGACCTTGGCTTCGATCAAGTTGCGCACGCCGCGGAATTCTTCCGGCGTCATGTCCCGAGGGTCGGGGATCTGCCAATCCACGCGTTGCTTGGCCACGACCAGCGGGCATTCGTCGCCGCAGCCCATCGTGACGGCGACATCGACTTCCTTCCCGTTGAAATCGGACAAGCCCTTGGACGTGTGCGCGGCGAGGTCGTAACCGAGTTCCCGCATGGCCTCGATCGCCTTAGGATTTACGCGTCCCGACGGTCGTGAACCGGCGCTATGGGCTTCGACGTTCTCCGGCGCGTGCATGCGGGCGAAGGCCTCGGCCATCTGGCTGCGATTCGAATTTTCGACGCAGACAAACAGGACTCGTTTCGTCGTGCTCATTTTCCGTTCCTCGCTGATGATTCGACCCGTTAGCAGCAGCCCGGCGTGGAGCAGGACGACAAGAGGTTAAGTGGTACGCCGCAACGGTCGGGAGCAAGGCACTCGGCGTGCTTGGTTCCGAGTTGAAGAACCATGCCCTCGGGCGACACCGTCGCCTCGCGCACCGGATATTGAGAAATCAGGCCGTTGTCGTACTCGACCTCGAGCGGCAGCGCCGTCGTCTCAAATAAGTCTCGTCCCTTGTGGATGATCTGGGCAAGTTTGGTGCTGTCTAAGCGATGCGCTACGTCGTTCGCGACCCACACTTGCAGCACGCAGCTGGTCGAACGACGAACGGTTCCACCGCAGTCCACGAAATCTTTTTGTACGCGCCCCACTTCCGTCACATGAAAGTGAGCAGGAACCAACGAACGATCCGGCAGCACCAGTTGGAGCGCCATGCCCGGATTTGCCGACAATGCGGCGGAGAATTCGTCGAGAGTCATCGTATTGGTTCCATAGAACGTAGGGCTTCGCGATCGCTGCGTGAATTCGGGGGCGGGTGAAATCACTCGCACCGGCTCGGAACGCCGGCTATTTCAGCATTCCTTGGGACAACAACCGCCGTCGCGGCGCAGCTTCTCCGCGTGCTTCGCATCGGCGGCAATCTCGGGCACTCGTGAAAAAGAACCCTCCAGGCACTCCAGCAGCTTCGCGTGGTAGCCGTGCGTCGGCTTGGCGAGCGCGTAGTAGCACCAGCGACCATTCTTGCGGCAAGTCACGAGCCCGGCGCTCTTCAACGCGAGCAAGTGGCGCGACACGTGCGATTGCGTGCTTTTCAACACGGTCACCAGATCGTTTACGCATGTTTCCTGATGCTTAATCAGATGCAGAATCCGCAGCCGCGTGGGCTCGGCGAACGCGCAAAACATTTGATCGATGAGGTCGAGACGAGGCTTGCCGGCCATGCGAAGGCACCTGTAATATATTCGCAAAACCGATTATATGCATATATCAAAGGACCGCAAGCCTCGGCGAATCACCGCGGCGGTCGCATGGCCGTGCTCGAAAACGAGCGGGGCGAATTCGTGAAGCCGTCGCACGAGAGTGCGGCGTGAAAAGACGTGCTGCAACCGAACCAACGTATCGTGGCCGAAGGGACGTTTCGCTACGACGGAACGGTCGAGTGCGACATTCGCATTGTTTACGGACCGATCCGCTTGGGCACGGGAGACGATGAAGTCCCGCCGGAAATTGGAGACGAAGTAGCTTGCGACACCTACTACGTTTGGTACGGCTCGACCATCGAGCGGGGACGATTTAATGCCGGCGGCGGAGCCTATCCGTCGCTCGCAGAAGCCAAGGCTGCCGCAGAACAAGCCCCGGGAATCGGAACCACGGTTCGCTGGAAAACTTGAACTTCGTGGGACGGCAAAGGGAATGAGCCGAGAAACTTTCGCGACGGAAGGGTTCGCCATCGTGCCCGGCGTGATTGCCGCCGGCGAGTGCGAGGCGATTGCTGCGCTCGCGGCGCCCGGCGCAGATTCCGTCGGCTCGCGCTGTCTGTTGCCCCATGCATGGTGCGCCCGTTTGGCGAAGCGGGTTCAAAGTTCTCCGTTGCTGTCGGAGCTGGTGCCTGCCGATTATGCGGCCGTGCAGTGCACGTACTTTGAAAAATCCGCGGAACGAAATTGGTTGGTTCCCGTTCACCAAGACCTGAGCATTCCCGTCGCCCAGCGGGTCGAACATCCGGCGCTGGGAGGATGGTCGGAGAAGGAAGGTTCGCTGTTTGTACAACCGCCCGTGGAGACGCTGGAACAGTTGATCGCGGTTCGTCTACATCTCGACGTGTGTTCGGCCGAAGACGGTCCGCTCCGCGTGGTTCCGGGTTCGCATCGGCTCGGTCGCATGGCGCCCGAGGCCGCCGTTGCGGCGAGGCAACGCTCCGAGGTCAGTTGCCTTGCGGAGCGAGGCGCGGTTCTCGCCATGCGTCCGCTGTTGCTGCATGCGTCGTCGAAGTCGCAAGGCTCGAGCCGACGGCGCGTCCTGCACTTTGTTTACGGTCCGCGCTTGCTGAACTATGGGTTGCGGTGGCGGCACGCGGTCTGACCGGGCGTTCGACACCCTACGGCCCTCGACGAGCCGAGCATCGGGCGGTCGAGCGGTCAGTCTAGTGCGGATTCGTCGACGGTGCGAACTTCGCGAGCTTGAGCACGGCCCGTACGAACAAGAAACGGGTGCGCTTGAGATGAAACGCCGTGGGAGGAAAAAACTCCCGATAATGCGGCCGAGGTCGGCGTCTATATTCTCCGAGGACTTGCGACAAACCAGCCGCCGCTTATACGAACGGGTGGCAGATCTGCAGCCGGCCAAAAAGGGCCGGCGCCGTTTGGTAGAATGCTGCCCGGCGAGACCGAAGCTTGTCGCTCGTTTTGTTCTTTCGCCGACTCGACCTCATCGCCGTTTTCTTGCTCCTGCCGAGAAGCCCATTATGAAGCCCTATCTACTCGCCTCGTTCTTGCTATCCGCCGTCGTCGGCTTGTGCTCCCACGCGCAAGCGGCGAATGCCGCCGATGCCCCGCGCCCCAACATTCTCTTCATCATCTTCGACGATTGGAGCGGCAACCATGCCGGCGCCTACGGTTGCAAGTGGGTCAACACGCCGAACTTCGATCGCGTCGCGAAAGAAGGAGTGCTGTTTCGCAATGCCTTCACGTCGAACCCGAAGTGCAGCCCGTGTCGCGCGAGCATTCTGACGGGCCGCAACTCGTGGCAGCTTGAAGAAGCGGTTTGCCACGGCGGGATTTTTCCGTCGAAGTTCGCCGTGTATCCCGACCTGCTGGAAGGGTCGGGCTACGAAGTAGGCCTGACCGGTAAAGGCTGGGGCCCCGGCGACTACAAGATCGGCGGACGGTCGCGCAACCCGGCAGGCCCGAGCTTCGACAAGTTTCAGCAAGAGCCGCCGGCCTCGGGCATCGGCAAGCTCGACTACCCGCGCAATTTTGAAGCGTTCCTCGAGCAGCACGATAAGGCTAAGCCGTTTTGTTTCTGGATGGGTTTCGTCGAGCCGCACCGCGCCTACGAGCCGGGCTCCGGCGTGCGGATGGGGAAGAAACTCGCCGACATCGATGTCCCTTCGTTCCTGCCCGATTGCGACATCGTGCGCAACGACATGGCCGATTACGCCGTGGAAGTCGAATGGGGCGATACGCAGATCGGCCGCGCACTCGACGCACTGGAGAAGGCCGGCGTCGCGGACAACACGCTTGTCGTCGTAACCTCCGACCACGGGATGCCGTTTCCCTTTGTGAAGGGGCAGATTCACGAAGACGGTTTCCACTTGCCGCTGGCCATGCGTTGGCCGAAGGGAATCAAGCCCGGCCGCGTGGTGAACGATTTTATTAACGTGCGCGACCTCGCCCCGACGTATTTGGAGCTGGCAGGGATTGAGAAGCACAAACAAATGACCGGCTCGAGCCTCACGGGCATCCTCGGTTCCGAAAAGTCGGGCTGGATCGAGAACCGCGCCACGATGCTCGTCGGCAAGGAACGGCACGATCTGGGCCGACCGCACGACTGGGGTTATCCGGTGCGCGCGCTGCGCACGAAAGACTATCTCTACGTGCACAACTTCCACCCCGAGCGTTGGCCGGTCGGCAACCCCGAAACCGATTTCGGCAATTGCGACCCAAGCCCTTGCAAAGAACTGCTTAAGTATCTCGGCGGCTACTACTATGATCTCTCCTTCGGCAAACGCCAGGCCGATGAACTTTATGACCTGCGAACCGATCCGGAGTGCGTCTACAACCTGGCCAACGATCTGACGCATCATGCGAAAGTCGTCGAACTCCGGGAGCAGATGATGGCCTTGCTCGTAGCGGATGAAGACCCTAGGGCCTTGGGCAATGCAGCGATATTCGACACGTATAAATACGTCGGCAGTCGCAAGAAGGGCTACGAAACGTGGCTCGCGGAGAAGCTCAAGACGGCGCCCGACATGAAGCCGCCGAAAGCAGAACCGGCCGGGCCGCGCAAGAAGCAGAAGCCGGCCGCGGCGATTAATTGACGTCGCGAGGAAAGCGCAAGCGAAATGACCGTCGAAACCGAGTATGCCAATACGGATCTCGATCTGAAGTCAGCGACGGCGTTTGATGCGCTAAATCGCGAACTGCAGCAGTCGTGCAGCGTGGTTCATTATACTCGAGGCGACGATGGCTGTTGGCACTCCATCGTAGAATCGTCGGAAAGCGCCGAAGAACAAGATCGCCATGCGACGAAAGACATTGTGGCGATGCTCAATGCCGTTCAAAGGCTGTCGCCGATCGCACGCGCAGAGTTCGACGCCTGTTCCCTACGTGAGTTCAACATCGGTTTGAACTGTTGGGATACTTGGTCGTACGTCCATGCGCTCCCTACGGAAGTCGTTCGTGCCGTTGCGGACGCGGGCTGCTCGATCGCGGTCACTCTCTACCCGATGCGCAATCCTGACGGAACAGCCAAGGAATAAGCACGCGAGTATCGAGCGAAAGCAACTAGCCGACGCCACGCACGGAGAGTGAATTGTGACCGCTCCCTTTAGGAGACGGGCTAATTCTTGGATTCGATGCGTGTGAGATACACCCGGCTATTGGAGGCACGGGTACGGCCAAATTCCGAGGTGGTGACGAACGAAAGGCGGTCGTTGACGAACGTCGTGCCGAAGTTGCCGAGATCGTCGCGCCCCGGCGAAATGGGCATGGCGATCACTTCCGTCGCTTTCCGAAGTCGCAGCGTCGTCACGTCGAACTCCGCCATCCAAAGCGGCGCCCGATTGCGAAAGATCCCCTGGCTGCTCGCGTCGACGCGCGTGTAAACGAGGTACAACTTCCCTTGCCGGCGGATCCAGCGCATTTGCGTGGCCAAGGAAGGTACCGGCGTACCGTCGTCCCAGCGAAGTTCGACCGCCGGTGCAAAGTGGAGCCCGTCGTCGCTGACGGCAACGCGGTTTTGATCGGGGCAACGCATCGCAAGGAAGTACTTGTCGCCGAGCTTGGTCAGGTGATACTCGCCGGTGTTCTTCGGCTGTTTCCCCAGTCCTTCGATTTGCGGACTCCGGCCGAGCACGGTGAGCGCGGAGCCGTCGAACGACGCTTGGAGAATTTGGCCGCCGTTGCAAGGCCAGAGCAAGGTGCCGTCCGGTTGGATCCAGGGGAAACCACTCGTCGTGTTCGCGTTCTCCTCGCCGGTGAGCACCGTATAGTCGGCCGACCAAGCACGCGTCGCAGGATCGTAGACGGCATACGCCGGATAGCGGACGCCCGTAAGCTTCACGGCCGATGTGTCGTAGTTCGTATAACCGACGCAGTTTCCGAGCAGCAGAACTTTCCCGGACTGCGGATGGAACACCGGCACCGTGGCGCCGAACATGCCCATGATGCCGTCGCGAAGTTCGCGCGCCTCGTACGGCAAGTCGGTGAGTTCGGTCCAAGTCTCGCCGCCGTCGGTGCTCGTCGTGAATGCGAGGCCCCGATAGACGTCCGTCCCGGTCTTACTCACCTTAGACAACGTCATGAGCAGCTCCGGCCGATTCGCTTCGCCGCCGAAAGCTGCGACGCGCGGAATCGTCCACCGGACGCCTTCCGGAGCTCCTTCGCGCACCAGCCGCGTCGACAATACGAACGAGTCGGCACGGAGGGAGGCGCCGGTGTGGAGAGAGAACGCGAGCGCCAAGAGCGCCGGCTTAAGAGCTCGCATCCACATGAGCATGACCGACTTCTCAGCTTGCGATGATCGAAGGAGGGAAGCTGACTCTCTCAGGTCGCCGGAATCTACTTCGCCTTCACGTCGTAGCAGAAGATCTTGTCTTGCTCGCGAACCCAGAGTTTGCCGTCGAAGACCACGGGGTGCATCCAGCCTGGGCGGTCGGATTCGCCGGGGGTTTTAAACGTGCCGACTTCTTGCAGCTCTTTCGGATCGGCTTTCACGAGCGACACGGTGCCGTCGTCGGAGTGGAGATAGAGGCAGCCGTCGGCGGCGCAAACGGCGACCGACTTCTTGCCCGAGATGCGACCTTTCCATTTGATTTCGCCGGTCATCAAGTCGGCGCAGAACGGAATGCCCTGATCGTCGGAATCACCGTAGAGATAATCGCCGACCAGGACGATGCCGCCATGCTTGTTGGCGAGTTCCTTGTTGATCGGATAGATCTCGTCGACCTTTACTTCGCCCTTGCCCGCGGGGACTTGCTTCAAGAGCGCCGCGCCGCGCTTGTAGCCGGCGGCGAAGAAGACCAAGTCGCCGCGGACGATCGGCGTCGGAATCACGGCCGTGGTCTTCTCGATTTCATACGACCACATCAGCTTGCCGTCGCTCGCACGCACGCCCAAGGCGCCGCTGCCGGTGGTTTGCACGTAGACGCGCACGCCGCCGATTTCGGAAACAACAATCGACGCGTGCCCTGCCCCGCGATCTTCGGGCCGCACGGCGGTCCAAATCAACTTGCCGGTCTTCTTGTCGAGCGCCACCATCGTCGACTTATCGCCGCCGGGAGTGACGATCAAGCGGTCGCCGTCGATCGTCGGCGATTCGCTGTAGCCCCACCCGTCGGCCTTCTTGCCGCTGAAGTCGTCCTTAAGGTTCTTCTTCCAGATTTGCTTACCGGTGACGACGTCGGCGCAATACAAGTCGCCGAACGCCGTGAGCGCGTAAACGCGGTTGCCGTCGATGGTCGGCGTGGAGCGCGAGCTTTGCCAAGTGGGATTGCCCGAATCCCAAGGTGCGCCGGTTTTCAACTTCCACAAAGTCTTGCCGGTCTTCTGGTCGAACGCCACGAGATATTCGTCGAGGTCCCCTTCGGCGGCCGTCGAGAGCCCGTCGCCGAGCGTGATGATCCGGCCGTCGGCAATGGCCAAACTGGAATAGCCGCGCCCCGCTCCGACGATTTCCAGCGCCAGCTTCGGGCCTCCTTCGGGCCACTTCTGCAGCAAGCCGGTTTCCTGCGAAACGCCCGAACGATCGACGCCGCGAAACGTCGGCCACGATTTCGCAGCGGCAAGATTCGAGGTCGGAGAGTTGGGCAGCAACAAGGCGGCGGCGACGAACAACGTCGAAAACATGGCGGGATACTCGTGAAGGCGGGAGGCAGAAACCGGAGGCAGATCATTAGAATATAACGAATACTGCGCGTGAAATCATCGCCATGCGGCTCCGAGAATGGTCGCGGCACGGACGCCACCCATACTCGATCTTCGATGCATTTTTTGCCGTATCGCGGCTTTAGCCGCTCCCCGATGTCGATCCCATGACGCTTTCTCACGTCGTGCTCATCTTTGCCGCCGCAGGGCGATCCGTCGGATGACGAAACTCAAGTTTCTTGCGGGAAACATAACTGCGAAGCGATACATCCCGTGACGGGAAGACTACACTAACCGGCGCAGGGAGAACCAAGCCCTCGTTCGGTACACCTCTACTGAAGGGAACACAAAATGAATTGTTTTCGAGAGTTCAAAGGAATGATGATCGCCGCGGTATTGAGCGCCGCGTTCGTTGCATATCTCGCTCCCGCCGCCTCGGCGCAGGACAAGCCGCCGAATATCGTCGTCATCATGGGAGACGACGTCGGCTGGTTTAACATCAGCGCCTACCACCAAGGAATCATGTCGGGCAAGACGCCGAACCTCGACAAGCTCGCGTCGCAAGGAATGCGCTTCACCGATTACTACGCCGAAGCGAGCTGCACCGCCGGTCGCGCCAGCTTCATCACGGGCGAGATTCCGCTCCGCACCGGCCTGACGACGGTCGGCCAAGCCGGCGCCGACGTCGGCATGCCCGCCAAGGCTTGCACGATCGCCGCCGCGCTCAAGAAGCAAGGCTACGCCACCGGGCAATTCGGTAAGAATCACTTGGGCGACTTGAACAAGTACTTGCCTACGCTGCACGGCTTCGACGAGTTCCGCGGCTATCTCTATCACCTCGACGCGATGTCGGATCCGTACTGGTATTCGTTCCCGAACGAACAGTCGTACCGCGATGAATACGGCCCGCGTAATATCGTGCACAGCTGGGCGACGGAAGAGGACGACGCGACCGAGATGCCGCGCTGGGGCAAGATCGGCAAGCAGCGGATCGAAGACGAAGGACCGCTGGCGCCGTTTCCGGATATGTCGAACGTGCCCAACATGCACGACATCACGCCGAAAGCCAAGTTCGACATGACCACGTTTGACGAAGTGCTGGTCAAGAGTTCGTGCGACTTCATGGACAAAGCCAAGGCCGACGGCAAGCCGTTCTTCGTGTGGCATAACACCACGCGCATGCACGTTTGGACGTTTCTCGCTCCGAAGTACAAGGAGATGATGAACAGCAAGACAAACTACGGCTTGTACGAGGCAGGCATGGCGCAAATGGACGACGCCATCGGCGCGATCATGAAGCACCTCGACGACATCGGCGAGGCCGAGAACACGATCCTGGTTTTCACCACGGACAACGGCGCCGAAGTGTTCACCTGGCCCGACGGCGGCATGACGCCGTTTAAGGGCACGAAGGGCACCGTGATGGAAGGGGGCTTCCGAGCTCCTTGCATCGCCCGCTGGCCGGGCAAGATCAAACCGGGCGTCGTGGAAAACGGCATGATGGCCGCGCTCGATTGGTTCCCGACGTTGCTGGCCGCGGCCGGCAACCCGAACATCACCGAGGAGCTTCTGAAGGGGGCCGAGATCAACGGCAACACCTTCAAGAACCACCTCGACGGCTACAACCAGCTCGACCTGCTTACGGGCAAGGGTCCGTCGGCTCGGCAGGAGTTCTTTTACTTTGAAGGGCCGCAGCTCGGCGCACTTCGCGTCGGCGACTTCAAGTTCCAGTTCTTTACGCAACCGGGCGGCTGGCCGGGCCCGAAGGTCACGACCGACATGCCGCTGATGGTCAACATTCGCCAAGACCCGTTCGAGCGAACGCCGTCGACCGGCGGTCAAAGCTTGAACGACATGGGAGGCGGCTACATGAACGACTTCTACGCGCGAGAGTTTTGGCGCTTCGTTCAGGTCCAGAAGTTCGTCGGGCAACTCGCCGCCACGGCGATCGACTACCCGCCGATGCAGGACCCCGCCTCGTTCAACCTGAGCGCCGTGAAGGAAAAGGTAGAAGCGGCGATCAGGAACAAGCCGGGGAACTAGTTGTAACGGAATAACGGCGGGCGGCTCGCAAGAGTCGCCCGCTTTTTTATTGACCGCGAATGCCGTCCTGCATCTCGTTGACCAAGGGAACCGCCATGATTTCACAACGCCTGACCAAGCTGCTTGCCGCCGCGCTGGTGCTCATCTTCCATGGGGTCGACGCCGCCGCGGCTCAAGATCCGCTCCCTTCGTGGAACGACGGAGCGACGAAGCAAAGCATCGTCGATTTTGTCGCAAAAGTGACGAAGGAAGGTTCTCCCGACTTCGTCCCGCCGGCCGAGCGGATCGCCACATTCGACAACGACGGCACTCTCTGGGCCGAGCAGCCGATGTACTTCCAATTATTGTTCGCGATGCACCGGGTCGGCGTTCTTGCGCCCGAGCATCCGGAGTGGAAGGAGTTGGAACCGTTCGCCTCGCTGCTCAAAGGAGACGTAAAGGGCGCACTGGCCGGCGGCGAACCGGCAATCGCCGAAATCATCATGGTGACGCATGCGGGTATGACGACCGACGAGTTTGAGAAAATTGTGAAGGACTGGATCACGACGGCCAAGCATCCCATCACGAAGCGGCCGATTCTCGAAATGGTTTATCAACCGATGGTCGAACTGCTCGCTTACCTGCGGGCCAACAACTTTAAGACGTTTATCGTCTCCGGCGGCGGCATCGAGTTTATGCGCCCCTGGACGGAGCAGACCTACGGCATTCCGCCCGAGCAGGTCGTCGGCAGCAGCATCAAAACGAAGTTTGAGATGGTCGACGGCAAGCCCGCGCTGATGCGACTACCGGAGATCAACTTTATCGACGACAAGACAGGCAAGCCGGTGGGCATCAACTCACACATCGGCCGGCGACCTATCGCGGCCTTCGGCAACTCCGACGGTGATCGGCAGATGCTGGAATACACAACGGCCGGCACCGGCGCTCGCTTCGGCTTGCTCGTCCACCACGACGACGCCGAGCGCGAATTCGCCTACGGCCCAGAGTCGAAGATCGGCACGTTCTCCGACGGCTTGATGTCGGAAGCCAAGCAGAGCGGCTGGACCGTCGTCAGCATGAAGAACGATTGGAAGACGATCTTCGTTGCCGGTCCGGCGAAGTAATCGTCAGCGACCATTGCAAATTGCGTAGCTTGGAAGTGGTAATGGAGGCGACATCGCGATAGAGTCAACTGCCGATGAGCGGGCTCCAACGTCTCGGCAGGGTTTCCGCGAATGAATTGGTTCAACCATTACTTCGGGCTGCTCCCCCTCGGGGCCGTGTTCTTACTCACTCTGGCGCTCTGTATCGCCGAGACGGAAGTGGGAGCCGCGCTCGCGAGACTGGTACTTCGGCGCAACGGCGCCAAAGACCCGGACGCTCCGCTAGGTTCGTTGGTCGGCGCGATGTTGGGTTTGCTCGCCTTCATCCTGGCGTTCACCTTTGGAATCGCCACGTCGCGGTTTGATGCGCGCCGACAACTGGTGCTGGATGAGGCCAATGCGATCGGAACGACCTATTTGCGTGCCGATTTATTGCCGCCGAAAGAAGGGGCGGAGATCCGGCGATTGCTTCGCGAGTACGTCGACGTTCGCCTGAACATCAATGTGGACAACACGGGCGAAGTCTTGGCAAAATCCAACGGCTTGCACGATCGCCTCTGGTCGCAAACGAAATTGCTTGCGCAAGAACAGATGGATAGTGAGCTGCGCAGCATCTTTATCGTATCGCTAAACGAAATGATCGATCTGCATCAGAGCCGCATGACGGTGGGACTGCAGTATCGCGTACCCGGCGTCGTGTGGCTGGCCCTCTACGCATTGTCGTCCTTATCGATGCTCGCCGTGGGCTATCAAGGGGGCATGGCGGGCGTACGGCGACTCATGGGTGCACCGGTCTTGGCGGCGGCGTTTTCGCTCGTGATTCTGTTGATTGCCGACATCGACCGCATCGGCGAAGGGCAAATCCGCGTGAGCCAGCAACCGATCGCCGACGTACGGGAGATGATGCAGCGCAACTCGCCGTAATTCCACACCGACTCGGAACCACGGATACGTCAGTCGCGAAAGCAGCGCGCCAACTCGGCATCTTGGGATAACATCTGCTCGACTTCCGGCAGCACGTCGCGACTCGACAATACGGTGTAGAAGTCGCTCTTCATCGAGGGCGCGATGCGAACCGCTTCGAGCCACTCCTTGCGCGAGAACGGATCGGCGGCGACCGCGTCCCAAAACCCGACGGCATCGAACAACCGAGCGATGCGGTCCGAGTTCTCCCGCTGGAGTCGGCTCACAAGATAGCTCGCGACGCCGACCTGCAAGCCGTGCAGTCTCGGTCGATCGGAAGTCATATCGAGCGCGTGCGAGATCAAGTGTTCGCTACCGCTCGCCGGCCGCGACGAACCGCATAACTCCATGGCGACCCCGTTCAGCATCAAGGAGGTCGCCAGCAAACGCGTTCCCTCGACATCCAGCGCAGGGTGGCTCAGGAACGCGTGAACCGAGCCGTCGGAAAGCAGCGCTGCGAAGTCGTTCACAAGTTCCCCGGTGACGTGGAACGACAACTTCCAATCGGCGATCGCCGTGAACTTCGCCACGAGGTCGCCGACCCCGGAGAGCGTGAGAATCTTCGGCGCCGCAAGGCAAACGGCCGTATCGATGACGACCGCGAAGGGGAGCGCCGACGGCAGCGACCGCCGCTTGCCGCGAACCGTCAAGCTTGATTGCGGGCTGCAAAAGCCGTCGTTCGAGAGCGACGTGGGAACGGCAAAGTACGGTCGTCGCGCCAGGAAGCCGACGTACTTGGCCACGTCGAGCGCTTTGCCGCCGCCGACGCCGACGATGGCCGTAACGTCCGAGGGAAGATCGGCGAACAATCCGGCAGCCGATTCCAGATCGTTCGCTGCCACTTCGGTCCAAGCGGCCGTTTCGATCGACTGCTCCTGCAGACTCCGCACGACGCGCTGCGACAGAGACGCGTTTAATCCTGCGCTGATCAGCACCGCGACCTTCGCGTGTTCGTTTCGACGAAGGTAGACGCCGAGCCGATCCAGCGCGCCTCCCTTCACGCGGACCAACGTGGGAATCGAAATCTGCGTCGGTTTCAGCATGTTATTTGTTCCTCCCGACGGGCAGCCCGAAACTTCCGTAGGCAGTCGATTCTATCATGACGCCGAAGTCAGACGCGGTCGGGCCCTTCGGTCGCGTGGTTTGCGACGAGAATTTGCCTCGGCGCCAACCATGGTGCCCGGCCCCGACACATCCGGTTAGCGGCGTACCTATCTCCCTCATCGTCGGATATTTTCTTACATGCTTTAGGTCCAGGGTATAAAGTGCAACCGCATTAACTTGGCAACCGAAGGCCCGCATTTCCCATGAATCCGACTCCACGTCCACGCATGCTCAGCACGCATACGCCGACCGCTCGCGCCGAAGATCTCCCGGCGACATCGGGCGATCCTGCGCCGTTGGGCGCCGAGGTCACGAAGCAGGGAGTGAACTTCAGCTTGTATTCGCGGTGCGCCACGTCGGTCGAAATTCTCTTCTTCGATCGGGAAGACGACGTTGTTCCTGCGCGGATCATTCCGCTCGACCCCGCGAGCAACCGAACCTACCACTATTGGCACGCCTTTGTTTCCGGCGCGCGACCAGGACAACTTTACGGTTATCGCGTCGATGGGCCCTCTGATCCCGAGCGCGGGCTCCGCTTCAATCCGTCGAGACTGCTACTTGATCCCTACGGCCGCGCCGTCGTCGTTCCGAAAAACTACTCGCGCGACGACGCCTCGCTAAGCAGTTTGGCAAACGCGATGAAGAGCGTCGTCGTGGATTCGAGCGACTACGATTGGGAAGGGGATCTGCCGCTGCGACGCTCCGCCGCTCAAACGATCATCTACGAAATGCACGTGCGCGGATTCACGCGCCACGCGAGTTCGCGACTGCCCGGCCCCCTGCAAGGCACCTACGCCGGGGTGATCGAGAAGATCCCCTATTTGCAACGTCTCGGAATTACGGCCGTCGAGTTGCTGCCGGTGTTTCACTTCGACGCGCTCGATTGTCCGCCGGGAAAGACAAACTACTGGGGTTACGCCCCGATCTCGTTCTTCGCGCCGCACCCGGCTTACAGTTCCGACCAGTCTCCGCTCGGGCCCATCGCTGAATTCCGCGACATGGTCAAGGCCCTTCACCGTGCAGGCATCGAAGTCATTCTCGACGTCGTGTTCAATCACACGGCCGAGGGAGACGAACGAGGACCGTCGCTTTCGTTTCGCGGAATCGACAATCCGACTTACTACATTCTTGAAGACGGCGGCGCACGGTATGCCAACTACACCGGCTGCGGCAACACGCTCAACGGTAATCACCCCATCGTGCGGCGAATGATCGTCGATAGTTTGCGGTATTGGGTGCAGGAAATGCACATCGACGGCTTTCGCTTCGATCTGGCCTCGATTTTGTGTCGCGACTCCGCAGGCCGGCCGCTGGCCAATCCTCCGGTCCTTTGGGACATCGAAACCGATCCGGTGCTCGCCGGCACAAAGCTGCTGGCCGAGGCCTGGGACGCCGCCGGACTCTATCAGGTAGGCAGCTTCGTCGGCGATGCATGGAAGGAATGGAACGGCCGCTTTCGTGACGATGTTCGCGACTTCTTCCGCGGCGACGGCGGCGCCGTGCGGCGCATGGCCGATCGCATGGTCGGCAGTCCGGAGATTTACGGCCATAAAGAGCGCGAAGCGGAACAGAGCGTCAATTTCGTCACCTGCCACGACGGCTTCACGCTCAATGATCTCGTCTCGTACAACCAGAAGCACAATGATGCAAACGGCGAGGACAATCGCGACGGCTCGGACGATAATCGGAGTTGGAATTGCGGAGTCGAAGGCCCGACCGACGATCTGCAAGTGGAAGCCTTGCGCAACCGCCAGGTCAAGAACTTTCTCGTGGCGACGCTGCTGTCGCTCGGTACTCCCATGTTCACCATGGGAGACGAAGTGCGACGCTCACAGTTGGGCAATAACAACGCCTACTGCCAAGACAACGAACTGAGCTGGTTCGACTGGTCGCTGCTCGACAAACATGCCGACGTGCTTCGTCTCGTATCGCAGCTGTGTGCGCGTCGGAGCGTACGCACGACGGTGCACGAATCGAAGCGCACCAGCGTCCGGACGATGCTACGCGATGCGACCAAAGCTTGGCACGGCGTGAAGTTGAACCAACCGGATTGGGGCGACAACTCGCGAAGCATTGCCTTGGAGGGAGTGTTCGCGGCGATGTCGATGCGATTTTATATCGCCATGAACGCGTACCACGAGTCGCTCGAATTCGAACTCCCGCCGCAACCGGCCGGCGGTTGGAGACGCTGGATCGATACTTCGCTTCCTGCCCCTCAGGACATCTGTTCATGGGACGAAGCGGTGCCGGTTATCACCTCGACGTATCGATTGACGGATCACTCGATGGTCATGCTTTTCACAACGGACGCGGCTTCCACCGCAAATGTGCCGGACGGTCGAGCCCTCGCCTAGCCTTCGCGCGTCGCCGCCGACCCTGCAAATTGTTGACCGTCGCGTAGTCGGAACCGATATTAAGGTCCCCGAGGCCGTCCTCATTCGGTCGAACTCGATTAAACCTGAGCCCGAGAGAACATGTCATCATCTGCTCGCGTTCCCCACGGACGCCGGTCGCCTCGTATAGGTCGGTTTCTGCGCGACTTCGCGTCAATCATCGCCATCGCCGTCCCACTCTGCCCGACATTTGCCGCTGATTCCGCGCAAACGCCGCGGCCGCCGAACGTCGTTCTGATATTTGCCGATGATCTGGGCTACGGCGACGTCGGCTCGTTCGGCGCGGCCGATATCAAGACGCCGAACATCGACAAGCTCGCGGCCGAGGGGACCCGGTTCACCAACTTCTACGTTGCCCAGCCGGTCTGTACGGCATCCCGAGCCGCGCTGATGACCGGCTGCTACTCCAACCGCGTCGGCCTGTTCGGAGCATTGAATCACGAGAGCCGGATCGGCATTGCCGCTTCCGAATTCTTGTTACCGGAGATGCTCAAGTCGAAAGGTTACGCGACCGCCGCCTTCGGCAAATGGCACCTCGGCCTGCAACCGGAACTTCTGCCGACGCGGCACGGCTTCGACGAATTCTTCGGCATTCCTTACTCCAACGACAACGGCCCGCTCCACGGTTCGCAGAAGGGCCTGCCGCCGCTGCCGCTCATCGACGGCGAGAAAGCCGTCGCGTACGATCCCGACCAATCGCAATTTACGCGCCTCTTCACGGAGCGCGCCTGTGCGTTCATCGAGAAGAACCGTGAGCGGCCGTTTTTTCTCTACCTGCCGCACGTCATGCCGCACGTGCCGATTTTCGCCTCCGAAAAGTTCAAAGGGCGCAGCAGTCGCGGGCTCTATGGCGACGTGGTCGAAGAGCTTGATTGGGGCGTCGGCGAAGTGCTGGCCGCGCTGAAAAGGTACGACCTCGATCGGAACACGCTCGTGATCTTCACCAGCGACAACGGGCCGTTTCTTTCCTACGGCAATCACGCCGGTAGCGCGAAGCCGCTCCGCGAGGGAAAGCTCACAACTTGGGAAGGCGGCGTTCGCTCCCCCTGCATCATGCGCATGCCGGGCACCGTGCCGGCCGGCCGCACTTGCGACGAACTCACGGCAACCATCGATCTCTGGCGGACCCTGGCCGGCATCGTCGGCGCGGCGCTCCCCGACCAGAAGATCGACGGCCTCGATATTTGGCCGATTATTCGCGGCGACCCCGAGGCCCGATCGCCGCACGAGGCGTACTTCTACTATGCGGGCGAAGAGCTTCAAGCGGTGCGTAGCGGCGATTGGAAGCTTCACTTCGCACACGACTATCTCACCAGCGACTCACCGCAGGGTCGCAACGGTCGCCCGGCCAACTTCGCGAATATGAAGCCGATGGCGATGTCGGTCTCCGGTCTCGCAGGCATCGCGAGTCGCCACGGCTACGTCGTGCGCCATCAGCCGCAAGCCTTGTTCAACCTTAAGGACGACGTCGGCGAAACTCGCGACGTCGCTGCCGAGCACCCGGACGTTGTTGCTCGCCTCGCGCAGCTCGCCGAAGGTGCACGGGCCGATCTCGGCGACACGCTCACCGGTCGCAAGGGCGCCAACGTTCGCGCAGCCGGAAAACTTCCTTAATCCATCCCCTTCCCGCCTCATCCCACCCGTTCCGGAGCCATCGCCATGTCGAGCCGCCAGCGTCATACAACCTCAGCCGTCGGGTCGGTCACACGCCGCCGCTTTTTGGCCGCCGGTGCGACGGCTGCCGCAGCAAGCACCGGGCTCTTCGCGGCGCCGGCCTTCGTGCGCGGACGCAATCTCAACGAGAAGTTGAGCATCGCCTGCATCGGCGTCGGCGGTCGGGGCGGTAGCAATCTCACGGCGGTCTCCGAAGAGCACATCGCCGTCGTCTGCGACGTCAACGGCAAAAACCTCGCCGCCGCGGCCGCCAAGCATCCGCAGGCGAAGCAGTTCGTCGACTTCCGCAAAGTGTTCGACGAAGCACATAAGGAATTCGACGCCGTCGTGGTAAGCACATGCGAACATACCCATGCCTTCGCGACGTTGCCGGCGCTCGAACTCGGCAAGCACGTCTACTGCGAGAAGCCGCTGACGCACGGCATCTACGAAGCCCGCCGCGTGCGCGAAGCCGCCGCCAAGGCGAAGGTCGCCACGCAGATGGGCATCCAGATGCACGCAACCGAAAACTATCGACGCGTGGTCGAGCTCGTGCAGTCCGGCGCCGTCGGACCGGTGCGCGAAGCCCATGTTTGGGTCTCACGCGCCTGGGGCCTGCAAAGCGAAGAAGCCGCGGCGAAGTACAAAGACATCGTCTACGTGGCGAATCGCCCGACGGCCGCCGATGCGGTGCCCGAAGGATTGGATTGGGACCTATGGGTCGGTCCCGCCCCGGCGCGGCCGTTCAGCAACGTCTACTTCCCCGGCCCGAAATGGTACCGCTGGTGGGATTTCGGCAGCGGCACGATGAGCGACCTCGGCAGCCATTGGAACGATCTCCCGTTCTGGGCCTTGAAACTTGGCGCGCCGAAGACCATCGAAGCCTTCGGACCGCCGGCGCACGCGGAGATCGCTCCGGCGTCGATGTCGGCCGTGTATGAATACGAAGCTCGCGGCGATATGCCGGCGGTGAAACTCTCGTGGCATCAAGGGGAGAACAAGCCGGAGATCTGGAAGCAAGGAGGCATTCCGCAGCAGCCGAACGGCGTGCTCTTCATCGGCGATAAGGGAATGCTGCTGGCCGATTATCAGAAGCACACGCTCCTGCCGGCGGAGAAGTTCACAGATTTCCAAACACCGGCGCCGACGATTCCGCGCGTGATGAGCCACCACCAGGAATGGCTCGCCGCATGCAAGAGCGGCGGACGTTGTTCGGCCGACTTCGAATACTCCGGCCTGCTTACCGAGGCGAACCATCTCGGCAATGTCGCCTATCGCATCGGCAAGAAGATCACTTGGGACGCGGCGGCGATGAAGTGCGTCGATTGCCCCGAGGCCGATCCGCTGATTCGCCGCGCTTATCGACAAGGCTGGACGCTCTAACGATGCAGGCCGTACATATTGCCATCGTTGCGGGGGCCGGCGCCGTCGGCGCGCTGGCCCGTTGGGGAACGTCGATCCTCGTGCAAAACTTGCTCGGCAAGTCATGGCCCTTCGGTACGCTTATCGTCAACGTGCTGGGCTGCTTGGTGTTCGGCACGGCCTACGAAATGACGCGTCATCATTTCGTCGAGCATCCGGAAACGCGGCTCCTCTGGCTCACCGGATTTTGCGGCGCGTTCACGACGTTCAGCACGTTTACGTTTGATCTCTACGAATTGCACACGGGAAGCGGCCTCGCACAAGCGGCGCTCGCATGCGCACTGCATCTCGTGTTGGGTCTGGTCGCACTCGTCGGCGGCCTCGCGCTCGGGCGGCTCTTTTAATGCCGCGAAACTCCGCGAATTCCCCCGCGCGCGAGACGCGCCGAGCGCATTGCCGGCAGCCGCGAAATGTTTTTTTGCGAGCCGCCGGAAAGCGGCCTTGACCCTCGGAAAACGTTTCCCTATTCTCCCGCCTCACGATTCAAACGACGAACGACGCAAGTCGCTCGCTGCGAGAATCGGGCGACACGAAACGGATATCCGCACGGTAGGGTCTGCATACGAAACGGGCGACGCAAGTCGTTCGAATCGCGGACCACGGAACGAGTCGTTCGGCAAGGAGGCCGGGCGAAACGCTTCGCAACCGTGGCTCGTGTCGTGGGGCGTCCAATCGCTCCCGGAAGGAACGGCGTCCTTCGCCCCCCTGGGACCCGTCTTTCCGGGAGTTTTTTTTTTGCGCAGTGGTTCTCACGCGCCGCGCCTTCCATGCGCTTTGCCATGGTGCGGCGCATTGCGCCACAAGAGAACTCGCGGCAGCCGAACTAGCGCGCGGTTGAACTAACGTGCCACCGTCAGCGGTTGTCGGAGCGGCCGAGCCTCGCTTGGCGCCACCACCACGTCGTCGCGACCGATCCCGGCACCGACGAAACCTGCTTCGTTGCGAAACAGTTCGTCGCCGCGACGGCTCAAGCGGCAGTTGCTCAAGAATTCCGCGTGCCCGTCTTCAAACAGCACGTTCTGGCCGCCGCAGCCGTGGTTCAAACTTCCTCGCGAGCCGGTGCCGGGCTTGTCGGCGAGTACGGCGAACGTGGCGCGATTCAGATTTCGAAGCGGTTCATACTTGCCGTTCTCGACGTAGCCGAGCGCGTATCCGTAGCCTCCTCCCATCGTTCGAGCGAGCTCAATTTCTTGGTCGGGAGTTGCACGTCGCAAATCGGCGAGCCGCGGCACGGCAAACGTCTCGGCGTTGTTTGAGCAGCCCGGGCAGAGGAAGAGCGACGCATCTTCCACGAGGCCCGCTTCCACCAAACGAGGCGCATACACGCCGGCGTGCCCCAGCGGCCCTTCTTCCGGGACCTCGGGCATGAGCCCGCCGTGCAGCCTGCTATAGTCGACCAGCGCCAGGCCGAGCCGATGCATCTTGTCGCGGCACACCGTCGATTGCTGGCCGTAGCGCCAAGATGCCAGCGCCGGGAAGAGGAGCAGCGACGCCGCCAAGGCGATGCCGCCGAGCGTTACCATGTCGCTGATGCGCCACCGTCCGCCGACGGGCGCCGCGGCAGGTTCGTCCCACGGAGCATGCGCCGTAAAACCGACCGTCGTCGAAGCGGCGGCGGTGGAGGAGGGAACGCCCGGCGAAGGAAGCGAGAACGCGCGGTCGAAAGCCAATTGCGCCGCGTCTTCCGATCTCAAGCGCGCGATGAACTCGCAGGTGCGCCGTGCCAATCCCGACGGCGGGTCGAGCAAATGCGTCGGATCGCCGCTTTCGGCGAGCAACGTTTGTAGTAATGACAATTCGGCGCGAAGATCGGCGTCGGCGGCAAGCCGAACTTCGATCTCGCGCCGTTCATCAGGCTGCATTGCTCCCAGCAAGTAGCCCAGCAGATCCTCGCGCATCGAACGTCTCGCGAAAGTTTACGACAGGTGAGCCTCCTGAAAGGCTTCGTTGAGCTTCAGCACGGCCGTGTGCAATCGGCTCTTCACCGTTCCGACGGGCACCTTCAACTGATCGGCGGCTTCCCGATACTTCAAACCTTGGTAGTAAATCAAGTTGACGGCCGCGCGAAGTTGTTCAGGCAACTCTGCCACGGCACCTTCGACCCAACGCTTGCGTTCGGCCGTTTCGAGCGACGCTTGCGGCGCATCTTCACGGCTTTCCAACAGGTTGGACAACGTGCCGACTTCGTCTTCGCTTCCTTCCCGTTCGCGACGGTCGAGGCTGATCAGCTTGTGGCGCTTCGTGCGGCGCTGCAAGTCGATGGCCTGATTGGTCGCGATGGTATAGAGCCAAGGACGAAACTTACGATCGGCCTCGAACTGCTCGCACTTCAGGTGGACTTGCAGGAAAGTCGCCTGAAACGCATCTTCCGCGGCCGCCTGATCACTCAGGAAGCGGCGCAAGTAGCTGTACAACTCGCGCTCGTAGCGGACCACCAGTTGGTCGAAGGCTCCGCGCGCCCCGTCGTTCCGATAGGCGAGCATCAACTCTTCGTCCGTCCGGTCCGCCCAAGATCGAGTCACACGTTCAAAGGGCCGACGCATCGATACGGTAGCCGTCATCATATACGCACCACGTGGAGAAAGGGTTCGCCGTCGCACTCAGCCGCGTCGTTCGAACCGCCTCCGCCTCCAATTCCTTGTTCGTAGTCGCTGCAGCCGGTTGTCATCCGTCCCGTCGAGTCGTCGAGCAGACCGGATACCACGCCAACCGACTAAGCAGTTCGATCCCTACATTTGCAACTGCCGTGCCCAAAGTGGGATTCACATGTGGAATTATGTTCACTAGCACACGGTCAATTAGACACAAGGATATAAACAGTAATGTCTTACGGTCATTCGAGACACTTCGTATCTGTGGCACGTGCCGCTACGATCGGCCAATTTTGCCAATGAAATTCTTACCGATGGTTACATAGGTAACTTGCGTTGACTTAAGCGGTTGCAAACCGACGCGTGGTCGATCGCTCGAACACCAGAGCCGTTCCGTCCCAATGTGAGCTGCGCAATCACTTCGACTGCGCCGTTTCGCAAATTGGGACGAAACCGGCAGCGTGGCAGTCGGCGCGGCTGCCGGTTTGGCGGCTCTCGATTCGACGTCAAGGAGCCGCCATTGCACTTCCCCGCGACCGCGCGAGAATGCTCGCTCCCCGGACCGCCGGTCGTTTTTACTCCGATTTCCGGTTCCCTTTCCGACACCCCGACCAACCTCCCCGCACAATATGCTTCCCCGCGTTCTCGAACCTGAGGCGATGGATACCATCGACGAGGCGATCGACTACGATCGCATCGACCATCGCGAAGTGAATCGCCTCTTCGCCGCCGATGCTCTGACGGCACTCACCTCGGCGCCATTGCTGGGCGCGGGAAAGCCGTGTCATGCGATTGATCTCGGCACCGGCACGGCGCAGATTCCCATCGAGCTCGTCCGACAAGCGCGCGCCGACGGTACGGCCCAAGGCCTTGTGATCACGGCCGTCGACCTCGCGGCGGAGATGCTCGTCGTGGCGAAGCGAAACGTCGCCGCCGCGGCGATGAGCGACGTCATTCGCCTCGAGCGCCTCGACGCGAAGACGCTCCCGTACCCGGACGATCGCTTTCAGGCAGTGCTGTCGAACAGCATCGTGCACCATATTCCGGAACCGGCAGAAGCGCTGGCCGAAGCGGTGCGCGTGACGCAGCCGGGCGGCTTGCTCTTCTTTCGCGATCTGCTCCGTCCGGCCGACGTTGCCGAAGTCGAACGACTTGTCACGTTGTATACGGTCGGCTCGACGGAGAACCAACGACAGTTGTTCCGGCAATCGCTGCACGCGGCGCTGACCGTCGCCGAGGTTCGCGCGATGATCGCCGAACTCGGCTTCGATCCCGCCGGGGTGCGCGCGACGAGCGACCGCCATTGGACCTGGCAGGGAATTAAGCCGTAGCGGACTGCACTTAAGTACTACTGCAACAACTTCGCATCGCCGGGCTCAAACGTCGTCGGCTGCGGCGTGTCGACGGTGATCTTCCGCCAGCTGGCGCCGTCTTCGCGAAGCGCGCTCCAATCGGGCGTTTGATACTTGATGGCGAGTTCCGGCGTCGCGATCGGTTTCCCTTTTGCTTGGTGCGAGTGCATCGCCGCGTCGAGGATGCCCGTGGTCAACAACGTGCGCTCCGCCGGATACGGCTCCCGCCCGGTCGTGAATAGTCGCTGAATCGCGTGCGACAGCGCCTTGAACAAGCAGCGGTTGCCCCAAGGACCGTTGAAGTAGGCGGTCGCTCGGAGTTGCGTTTCCCCTTTCAATCGGCAGGCGAAGTTCCAACGATTGGAATCTCCCCCCGACGCGACGACGGTTCCGCGCGTGCCGTCGGCATACTTCACGAGGATCACATGATGGATCCGTCGAGCGTTAGCGTCTGCCGTGCGGATTTGGTTCGGACGCACACCGAGCGGCGGTCGCTCGGCGCGCGAAACCAGTAGCGACTCTTCGGCATCCATGGCCGCGTCGTAAAGCGCCTTCGACCAGCGCCCCTCGTCTGCCGCGCGCAGCGCTTCCGCTTCCGGCAGAAGCTCGACCTGCACTACGCCCGTCTCGCCGCCGCGGCGAGCCTCGACGATCGACTGCAGCACTTCCAGCCCGTGAAAATCATACGATTCGAGGCCGCCGCCGTGCACGGCCAGCCCTTCTTCGATCTCCGCATCCGCGGGCAGCTCGAACTTCGGCCGCCGCTCCGCCAGCGGTACGCTGCTGCCGGCCAACAGCGGAAACTGAAACCGTCGGGCCGTGTCGTACATCTCCTTCGCCCAATCCCAGCGATACGAGAGATGCTTGTCGTTGAAGAGCGGCACGAAGCGATCGCTCCGCTTCATCGTCGCCACAGCCTCGTCGAAGAAGCGCTTCCGAGGATACTCGCGCTGCCCGAGCGCGTTCGTCGGGTATTCGCCATGCTCGCCGATGAGAAGCACCGCATCTACGTCGAGCCGAGCACCGCCCACGCACATCGCTCCATCGATGGAATCAAACAGCGGCACGCCGAACCGCTTCGAGACGTCGCGCGTCAAATCGTCCTTGGGAAACTGATCGGCGTACAGCGACACGACTTCGACGCCCGGCTCGACCAGCTTGCCGCGGAACAGGTACGGCTCGAAGAAGTTCTCCAAAATATTGAAGGCGTGCGACCGGAATCGGAGCTCCGTGAAGAGCGCCGCCACGCGCGGTTTGCGCTGAGGGGGCGTCTCCGCGAATAACGAAGCCGGCATCAGGACCGCCGCTGCGCCGACCGCGGTCATTCGCAAACATTCGCGTCGTGAGTAGTTTGCCGGCATGCGGTGTTCCTACGCCAGGATCGGTTTCGCCACTTTGCCCGCCACATCGGTCAGGCGAAAGTTGCGCCCTTGGAACTTGAAAGTGAGCTGCTCATGATCGAGCCCAAGCAAATGCAGCAACGTTGCGTGGTAGTCGTTCACATGCATCGGATCGCGGACGATGTTGAAGCCGAAGTCGTCGGTCTCGCCGTACATCGTGCCGCCCTTCACGCCGCCGCCGGCCATCCACACGCAAAACGCATCCTTGTGATGGTCGCGGCCCGGCTGAGCGTTCGGCTTGTCGTCGTTCGACTTCTGCTGCGACATCGGCGTCCGGCCGAACTCCCCTCCCCAGGTAACGAGCGTTTCGTCGAGCAAGCCTCGCTGCCGCAAGTCGACGACGAGCGCGGCCATCGCTTGGTCGACGTCTTTGCACTTGCGCGGCAGCGCCGTGAAGACGCTGCCGTGATGATCCCAGTCGGCGTCGTAAAGCTGCACGAACCGCACGCCGCGCTCAATCAAGCGGCGCGCGAGCAGGCAGTTGTTCGCGAACGAAGGCTTGCCGGGCGTCGTGCCGTAGAGCTCGTGGATATGGGCCGGCTCGTCGGAGATATCCATCAGTTCCGGCACCGAGGTCTGCATCCGGTAGGCCAATTCGTACTGGGCGATGCGTGTCGCAATTTCCGGATCTCCCATCTCGGCGAGCTGCGCGCGATTAAGCTTTGCCAGCGCGTCGATCGTGCGACCGCGGTCGTCGTTCGTAATGCCGGCCGGGTTTGAGAGGAAGAGCACCGGATCGCCGCTCGTGCGAAACTCGATCCCTTGATACACGGTCGGCAGGAATCCCGAGCCCCACAAGCTGCTGCCGGCACCGGCCATTTTGCCGGTGAGCATCACGACGAAGCCCGGCAGGTTTTCGTTCTCGCTGCCGAGCCCATAGGTCGTCCACGCGCCGAAGCTGGGCCTGCCGAAACGGCCCGAGCCGGTCTGCATGAAGAGCTGCGCCGGCCCGTGATTGAATTCCTCGGTATGCATCGACTTCACGATGCAGAGTTCGTCGGCCTGTTTCTGCAAGTGCGGCAGGAAGTCGGAAATCATCAGGCCCGACTCGCCGCACTTCTGAAACTTCGCCTTGGTTCCCATCAACGACGGCGTTCCTTGAATGAACGCGAATCGCTTTCCTTCGATGAAGCTTTGCGGAATCTTCTCTCCATCGCGGGCAATCAGTTCCGGCTTGTAGTCGAACAACTCCAATTGCGACGGCGCACCGACCATGTGCAACGAGATCACGTTTTTCGCTCGCGCAGCGAAGTGCGGTGAATGCGGCGCAAGCACATCGCCCGCCTTTGCCGCCGGCGCGGCGGATAATCCGTCGCGCGCGAATAAGCTTGCCAGCGCCAGGCCGCCAATGCCCGACCCGGCCCGCTGAAAAAGTTCGCGACGTGTAATGGCGGTGAATCGTTCGTGAGCATTCATAGTCAAATCAGTCAGTTATTGCTTTGTAATCGTCTCATCCAAATTCAGCAGAATCTCGGCCACGTGGTACCAAGCGGCCCATTCGGCGGCGGCTTCTGCGTTCATCGCAGGCTTCGCTTGATCGAGATGCGCCGCGGCCAAAAGCTTCTTCGTGACGGCCAAGTCGCCTTGGTAACGCGGCCGCTCTTGGCGCAACACTTGGAGGAGCACGTCTTTCTCCTCATTGCTCGGCTTCCGACCGGCGGCCAAGCGGAACCCGTACTCGACGCGACCGACCTCATCTGCCGAGGGCGCTTCGCTTGTGATCCGCCGAGCCAGTGCACCGGCCGCTTCGACGTACACCGGATCGTTCAGCAACGTCAGAGCTTGCAACGGCGTATTAGTGCGCGGGCGCTGCACGACGCAACTGGAACGCTCCGGCGCGTCGAAGTTCACAAAGCTCGGGTATGGCGCACTGCGTCGCCAGATCGTGTAGAGCCCGCGGCGATAGCGATCTTCGCCGCTCGACGTGTAGTACTTGTTGTCGACTTCGCCCGTCACGCGCCAAATGCCTTCCGGCTGCGGCGGGTAAACAGGCGGCCCGCCTTGCTTCAAGTTCAAGAGTCCCGCCACGGCGAGTGCGTTGTCACGAATTGTTTCAGCGGGTAAACGAAATCGCGGCCCGCGAGCGATCAGCAAGTTGTATGGATCGCGCCGGAGCAGTTCCGGTGTGACGCGCGACGTTTGGCGATAAGTGCTGGAGAGCACGATCTGCCGGAGCAGCGCTTTCACGTTCCATGGGGAAAGGGGTGAGGGGTCAGGGGTCAGGGGTGAGCTAGAAGCGTGGGAGGTGGTTAATGTCTTTACTGACCCCTCACCCCTCTCCCCTAACCCCTTTTCAAACTCCACCGCCAGCCAGTCGAGCAACTCCGGATGGGTCGGCGGTTCGCACTGGGCGCCAAAGTCTTCTTGCGTTGCCACGATGCCCCGGCCGAATAGCTCGGCCCAGAAGCGATTCACCGTGACCCGCGCTAAGAGCGGATTCTTCTCGTCGACGAGCCATTGCGCAAGGCCGAGCCGATTCGGCGGTGCGTCCTTTTCCAAAGTGTGAAACGAGGCGGGAGTGCCGGGCTGCACCGTCGGCCCGAGATCGAGGAAGTTGCCTCGCTTCATCACCGCCGTGGTTCGGGCCGCGGGCATTTCGACCATCACCAGCGTCGAGGGGGGCTGCACGCCTTCGAGTTGCTCGCGCGTCTTCGCCATCGCCGAGCGAAGTTCTTGCATCTTGGGGTCGATCGACAGGCAGTATTCCTCCACTGCCTTCCGTTCCGCCTTGTTGCGTTTCGCTGCCGGCTTCTTCAGTGCGGTCACCACCGCTTCGGGCAACTTCGACGCACCGGAGTTGCCGGTGACTGCCGACAATCGCAGCCGCCCGATGGTGCGCGAGCCGCCGTAGTTTTGATGCAGCTCAAATGTCAGCACCGTGCCGCCGTCGAAACCGATCGGCTCGCGCGTTCGCACTTCCAAATGGTGCGGCTTGTGAAACTGCGGATTGATCGCCCAGCCCCCCTGCTTCGTTTCGCCGTCGATCGCTTCCGCAGCTGCAAAGCTCGCTTGCGTGAAGTCGGCTTCCGCACCGGTCAGTACGACCGCTTTCGCTGCGGAGTCGTCGCTTTTCGGAGCGGCCCGAACGATGAGTTCGTTCAGCACGAAGTTCGGTCGCTTAGCATCGCCGCGGCCCGGGCCTTTGCCGGGGAGCGCGTCGTCGGTGAGCGCCTCCAAGCGAAAGCCGGTGATGTTCTTCAAGTCCGTGTAGACGGTGACCGTATAAACGTCCTTCTCCGGACTATCTTCGGTAAGCAGCACCGAATTGTCGGGCAGCGTGACCGGCGTCGCACCGCCGGCGGAGTCGAACGACGCGATCGGCAGCACATGCCGCTGGATCGGTCCTGCGTCGGCGTCGCCTAGTTGCTGAACGAGCGACTTCTCCAACGCAAGGGCCTCGATCTGACGAGCGGCTTGCTGTTCTTCCAGCTCCTTGAGTTGGGCGGCAAGTTCTCGGCGTCGAGCCTCCTGCTCGGCCGACATCGGTAGCGCCAGCTTCGGGCCGGTAAATTGGCGCGAGGAACCGCTCGGCGTGATTTCGGCTTCGGTGTTGTTGAAGTAGGCGAGCAAGCGATAGTAGTCGACTTGCGTGAACGGATCGTACTTATGGTTGTGGCATTGGGCACAGGCGATCGTCGCACCAAGGAAGACGGTGCCCGTGGTGTTTACCCGATCGACGACCGCCAGGACGCGATTCTCCTCGGGATCGGTACCGGCCTCGACGTTGACGGTCGTGCAGCGATGAAAGCCGGTCGCGATGCGTGAAGCGTCCGTCGCGTTCGGCAGCAAGTCGCCGGCCATTTGCTCGACGACGAATCGATCGAACGGCAGGTTCTGATTGAACGCCTCGACGACCCAATCGCGATAAGCCCACATCGTGCGAAAGCCGTCGCGTTGAAAACCGTTGGAGTCGGCGTAACGGGCCAAGTCGAGCCAGTGCCGAGCCCAGCGTTCGCCGAATTGCGGGGAGGCGAGCAGCTTATCGACCAGCGCCGCGTACGCTTGCTCGCGTTTGTCGCGATCAGGCGTGTCGCACGCGGCGACAAACTCCGCAATGTCGCCAGGCGACGGCGGTAGCCCGATGAGGTCGAAGTGCAACCGGCGACAGAGCGCGGCCGCATCCGCTTCCGGAGAAGGCGCGAGCTTTTCCTGTTCCAGGCGCGCCAAGATAAAACGGTCGATCGGGTTGCGAACCCAAGCTTCGCTTTGCACCCGCGGAAGCTTGGGCGCGGTCGGCGCGACCCATGCCCAATGCTTCGGTGCGGCCTTTTCAGCAGGCCAGGCGGCGCCCGCGGCGATCCAGCGTCGCAAGACGTCGACCTCGGCAACCGAGAGCGGGTCGCCTTCCGGCGGCATGCGCAGATCGGCGTCTTCGGCCGAGACGCGGCTCAGCAGTTCACTTTCGTCGGCTTTGTGCGGCACGATGGCCGGAGTGCCGGAATCGGTCGGCAGGAACGCTCCGGCGGCGCTATCCAGTCGCAATCCTCCTTGGCTCTTCTCCGCGCCGTGGCACTTCACGCAATGCGCCGAAAAAATCGGCCGCACTTCGCGCTCGAAGTCGGGCGCCGCCGCGGCCGATGCTGTAACGCCGTTTCCAAAGGGGACCAAGATCCCGATGCAAACGATTAAGAATCTGCGCCCGGGGCGACACCGGCGTTCTCGGATCGCGGGGTTTCTTAATGACTTCTTCACGCGGTCACCGCCTTCGTGATTCATACCGATATCCTTCACCCGGGCCGACTTCGGCAACTCCAAAATAGGAGCCCTGCCGACCGCGCACAACCAAAAGTCTTTGAAACTCCACGGCAATGCAATGCATACCTTATCCGACGCGCTCAAAGCGTCGCGTATTCAGCCCGATCCCTGCGACTGCCAATGTTTCCCACTTCGGCGACCCGTCAGTGCGAATCACTTGAAATACCGGCGTACGCGCATATTTACGGGGGTCGCGTAGCGCAGTAACTTTGAGCCCCGTGTGAGATGAGTGGGGGCGCTTCCCGTATAGTCTCGCTCATATCAATCTCCGTCTTCTTGATGGGCCCTGCATTTAGGAACAGTTAATGACACGCCTTGTTCGACCATTGCTCATTGCTCTTACCGTATGCACTGCATTGAGCGCAGTACTCGCCACGGCTCAAGCGCCCGCCGCTGTGGAATCGGCAACTGCGGAACCGGCCGCCGCCGCGCCTGCGGCTCCGACGTTCGACAAGGGAGACAACGCTTGGATGTTGGTCTCTTGCGCGCTGGTGCTCTTCATGACGGCTCCCGGCCTCGCCATGTTCTACGGCGGTTTGGTGCGTAAGAAGAATGTGCTCAGCGTCATCATGCAGTGCATGTTTCTCATGGGCTTGATGACCGTGATCTGGGCGACTTACGGTTACTCGCTCGCCTTCGGCGGCGGCGGCGCCTATATCGGCGACGGCGAGTACCTCTTCATGAAAAACGTGCAGCCGGAACTGATCGACGGCGTCGTCACTTACCCGATCGAAACCGTGCCGGGCCTGTTCGCGATGCCGCGATTCACGCACATGCTCTTCCAAGGGATGTTCTTCATCATTACGCCGGCGCTCATCTGCGGAGCGTTCGCCGAGCGCATGAAGTTCAGTACCATGGTCGTGTTCTCGATCATCTGGGGGACCGTGGTCTATTGCCCGCTCTGCCATTGGGTGTGGGACGGCGGACTCCTCGCCTACGACTTCCTCACGTTCGAGAAGACCCCGAACGCCTGGGTCGGCGCGCTCGATTTCGCCGGCGGAACCGTCGTGCATATCAGCTCGGGCATTTCGGCTTTAATCTGTTCTTTGGTCATCGGCAAGCGCTTGGGCTACGGCCAAGAACCGATGCCGCCACATAACCTTACGTACACGACCTTGGGCGCCGCCATGCTGTGGGTCGGGTGGTTCGGCTTCAACGCCGGTAGCGCGCTCTCGGCCGGTGCCGGCGCTTCGGGCGCGTTCGCGGCCACGCACTTCGCCGCGGCCGGCGGTGCTCTCTCTTGGCCGGTGCTCGAATGGCTCAAGAGCGGCAAGCCCACCGTGCTCGGTTGTGCGTCGGGCGCCGTCGCCGGGCTCGTTTGCATCACGCCGGCCGCGGGCTTCGTGCAGCCGATGTCGGCCATCCTCATGGGCATGATTTCGGGAGTCGTTTGCTACTTCTCCTGCAGCAAGCTCAAGCACGCCTTCAAATACGACGACTCGCTCGACGCCTTCGGCGTCCACGGTGTCGGCGGTACGCTTGGGGCGTTGCTCACCGGCGTGTTCGCCACACAAGCCGTGATCGGCTCGCCGCATCCGGTCGGCCTGCTCGAAGGGGGCAGCCTGCTCACGGCTCAAGCCGTGGCCACGGGCATCAGCATCGTGTATGCCGCGGTGCTCACCTTCGTCATCCTCAAGGTTCTCGACCTCACGATGGGCTTGCGGGTCAGCCGCGACGTCGAAGTGCAAGGCCTCGACTACACGCAACACGGCGAAGAGGGATACCTGTTCCTCTAGTCGATTCCTCGCTTGTTGAACGCTCACTCCTCCGGTTCCTCTCTCCCCTTGCGGGAGAGGCCGTGTTTATCTCCCCTCTCCCCTTGCGGGAGAGGGGTCGGGGGTGAGGGGTCAGGGGCGAGTAGACGTGATCTCACGATCCGCCTCGCAACTTGGCAAACACGTCAAGCAACCGTTACATTTACCATTCCGCAACCAGTCGTCGTCCCGCACGGAGCCGCAGCCATGAAGAAGATCGAAGCCGTGATCCGCCACTTCCGTTTAGAAGACGTGAAGAACGCGCTCACCGAGCAAGGCCTGCAAGGGATGACCATTACCGAAGTGCGCGGCTTCGGGCGTCAGAAGGGTCACACGGAGATGTACCGCGGGACGGAATACGCGGTCGATTTCGTGCCGAAGATCAAGATCGAAGTCGTCGTGCACGAAGACCGCCTCCGCAACGTCATCGACACCATTCTCCGCACGGCGCAAACCGGGCAAATCGGCGACGGCAAGATCTTCGTCAGCTCGCTCGACGAAGTGATCCGAATCCGCACAGGCGAAACCGGCGGCGACGCGATCTAAAGCGTAGGGTGGGTCGAGCATCGCGAGGCCCACGCAGATGGAAACGTTCATGTCCGCGTGGGCCTCGCTGCGCTCGACCCACCCTACTCCAACGTCCCTCGCGTCACGCCGAGTTGATTCAAAATCTGCAAGCCGCGCCACGCCGCGCGGCCCGGTTCCAGGCCGGCGAGCACGCGCGCATAGTGCTCGAGCACCGGGGCGACTTGTTCCGACTTCTCCGTCAACAGTTCGACGCGGAAGTGTCGCAGGCCGGCCTCGCGCATCCGCGGTAGGTATTCGGCAGCCGATTGCGGCACGCTGTTAAATACGGTGTTGCGGCATCCGGTATCGGCCAGCAACGGAAACTCCGACCCGACCCGATCGCGCAATTGCACGCGATGCGTGTCGCACGGTCGGCCGCAGTTCGTGGCGTCGGTGCCGGTCGAAAGCGTGTGGCAGAAGACGCAGTGCTCCATGTGAAACATCGGCATGTGCTGGTGCACGACCGTTTCCAATCGCCCCACGTCGCACCGGCCGAGCATCGCGCGAAGCTGCTCCCAATTCATATCGTAGCCCGGCACCACGCGCTCGAGCCCTTCGCCGAGATAGAGCGCGGCCGAAAGTTCGTTGGTGATGTTGAGTGAAAAGTCACCGATGCGTCGCATCTGCGGCGCGTGCTCGCGGAAGAACGTCAGCGCAGCGAGATTGCGGACGAGCACGGCATCGGCATCACACTTAGCGATCTGCCGCAACAGCCCTTCCTCGCCCGGCTTGATGATTCGCAACGTCGCCAAGCCGATCGGCACCCCGGCGGCTCGCGCCTTTTCGACCGCCTCACGGTAGCGGCGAACGTCTTCAAAATCGCAATAGACCATCGCGGGTCGGGCCAGCGGCGCTTCCGGCCGCCAAGCGAGCACGGCGTCGAGTTGCTCCAAGCTGCGGGCCAACACATAGAGCGACGGCGCAGCTTGTTCCGTCGATTTGCTTACGGCGACTTCGGCCCGCATTTCTTCGAGCGCCGTCGGGTTCACTGCACGGCGTCGACCGTCGGCAAGCGTGCGCTGGGAGATCGCTTCGACCGCGCGGCGGCGCAGATCGTTGAGCACGCTCTTGGGAACCATGATCGGCTCCGGCGCGTCGAGCGAAACGTTTCCCAAGGCGTACGGCGTATCGCCGAGCCGGCCGCATTGTTCGCGCAAGCTCTCGACGCTCAGCGGATGCTTCATCGCCCGTTGCAGCGGTCCTTCCCACACGGCCGAAGCCGAGCGGCCGGCATCGTCACGCACTGCGAGCATGAGAGCCCCGCCGATAACGCCCGACGCATGAAACGCCAGCGGCACCCGTCGGGCCACCCCTTCGCGATTGAACGACTGCTCCATCCGGCGGCGCATCGCGGGATCGTCGGTCCGCCACACCAGCGCGCCCGGCGACAGCGCGGCAAGGTTCAACGCCCCTTCGGCGAACACGAGTTCGACGAGCTCGTGTTCAGCGTTCAGGGTTCGAGGTTCAGGGTTCGCAGTAGACCTCGGCACGGTGTCAGAACCCTGAACCCCGAACCCCGAACCTTGAACTTCTCTGCGAACCTCATAAATCCGGCCCCCCTGCTCGTCTTGATCGGGATGCCCTTCGTCGAACACGATGCCGTCGCCCGGCTTCACGATCGACGGCTCGTGTTCCGCATCGAGTCGCACGACCACGCCCCGGCCGGTCGTTTGCATCACCGTGCCGACGCGCACGCCGCGCGCCTTGGGAAACCGGCCCGGCACGAGCCGTTGATGATTGTTCCCCGCGAGGAAACCGGGCGAGAAGCCGCGCGAGAAGCTTTGTTGCAGGTCGAGCGCCTGCTGACGCTCCAGTTCAAACGCATTGCCGGCCAGCGCCGCATCCAAGGCTGCGCGATAGGTCTGCGTCGTCGCGGCCACGTAGTGCGCACTCTTCAAACGTCCTTCGATCTTCAAGCTGCAAATGCCCGCCGTGACCAAGTCGCCGACCAAGTCGTACGCCGCCAAGTCTTGAGGGCTCAACAGATACGCCACTTCGCCAAGGTCGCGCGTCTCGCCGTCGACGACCAGTTCGTACGGCAAACGACAGGCCTGCGCGCATTGGCCGCGGTTGGCGCTGCGCCCGCCGAGCGCTTCGCTCGTCAGGCATTGCCCGCTGTACGCCACGCAAAGTGCGCCGTGCACGAACACTTCGACCGGCATATCGGTCGCCGCGCGAATCTTCTTCAGTTCCTCAATCGACAACTCGCGCGCGGCGATCACCCGTTCGATGCCGAGCCCGCGCACGTACTCGATGCCGCGCGGTTCGGTGAGGGTCATCTGCGTCGACCCATGAATCGGCAAGCCCGGCGCCAGACGACGGATCAACCGTGCGAGGCCGAGGTCCTGCACGATCACCGCATCGGTCCCCGCCTCGGCGATCGCGGCGACCAGCTTGGCGATCTCCGGCAGCTCGTCGCTGAAGATCAGCGTGTTGAGCGTGACGTAGCCCCGGACGTTGTGCCGGTGCAAGTAGTCGATCACCTCAGGCAGTTCTTCGGTCGTGAAATTGTGGGCCCGATGCCGGGCATTGAAGTCGGCGAGGCCGAAATACACGGCGTCGGCTCCGTTGGCGGCGGCGGCGCGCAGCGCGTCCCAATCGCCTGCCGGAGCCAAAAGCTCGCAGCGGGCGGTGGTTGCGGAAGTCGTCGAATGTTCGGTCGCGGTAGCCATTGCAACAATTGCCGGCAGGTTAACGCCGGCACGCCCTAGAAGGATCGATCTTGCCGTCGCCGGCCGGTCGGGGTACTTACCTCAGTCTAACGCCGTCGTTTCAGGTGGATAGGACCAAACAGCGACCGACTTTTGCGCCAAGCGAGCGGGTATTCGTTCCGTCCTCAATATATCTATGCGTAACATTCCTTTCCTTGGCGACGCAGCATCGGCCGACGTAAGTCGACTGCTCGCAAGGATCGTGTTGTTGCTTCTGCTCGCGAGCGTCGGCTGCTCGAAGCTGCGTCCCTCGAACAACCGCGATTGGTCGCCCGATCAGGCCGAGCTCGCCTATGCGGAATACGAGAAAGACGGCCACCACGTCACTGTGCACAACGTTCGCTCGTGCGACTACCGTACGTCGGACGATTACACGGTGCACTACTACGATCGGAAGTACGATCTCACGAAGCTGAAGACCGTCGATTTTCTGCGCGTGCCGTTTCCCGGCACGCCGGAATTGGCGCACACCATGTTGAGCTTCGGCTTCGACGGCGAGGAGTATCTCGGCGTGAGCGTCGAGATTCGCAAAGAAAAAGGGGAGACCTACAACCCCGCCCTCGCGGCCGCCAACCAATACGAGATCATGTACGTACTTGGCGACGAACGCGACCTGATCGGCCTGCGCACCAACTATCGCTTGAACGACGTCTACCTTTATCCGACGCGGGCCCGCTCGACGCAGGTCCGGCAAATGTTCGACCATGTGATGGAGCGCGTCAACAAGCTGAAGAAGCAGCCGGAGTTCTACAATACGCTGACGAACAACTGCACGACGAACATCGTGGCCCACGTGAATCAAATCACGCCGGGCCGCGTGCCGTACGACTACCGCGTCTTGTTGCCGGGCTACTCCGATCGCTTGGCCTACGATCTCGGCCTGCTGAAGACCGATCTCACGTTCGACGAAACCCGCGCCGCGGCCCGCATCACCGAAACGGCCTACAAGGCCCGAGAAGCGCCGGACTTTTCGCAAGCGATCCGTCGTCGGTAAGTTACGCCGTCGACTGCAATTTGCTGCGCGCCGCACGCAATGAGCGGCATTTACGTGCGCGGTGTTGCGCATTGGCTGCGCGCTGCGCCCGGTCCGAATTTCGCGAAATACACAGCCGTGCGCGAGCTTGCGCACTTCGCAAGGCTCGGTGATTGCGGAACTGCGTCGCACGCGGCAATTCGCGTCGGACGCCGCGCCGCAAATCGACGTAAGTCCCCGAACCGTGATCCGTCCTCTGCGCACTGTGCCGGACCCGTAGTGCGCTCCCTTGTTTCCAAGCGCGCCGACGCGCACAACCGCCCCCCAATTGTGCGCGGATCGCCGCTTTAGTGCGCACCACTTACGTCGATTTCGCAGCGCCATAACACCACCCAGCCCATGTGTTCGGAACAGAACATCACGCCGAATTCTCCCAAAACCGCCGGCCCAATTTCCACGCGATTTTTGGCCGGCTGCGATTTTCTCAGCAAGGGAGATAAGGGGATGCAGAGGGGATGAGGGGAATGAAAAGACCGACGAGCCGGGAGCGTGAGCGACCGGAGTCTTGAGAGGGGCCAGACCCACGTGATCCTCTTCTCCGTGCCTCGGCGTCTCTCTAGTTAGCCGACTTTAGGCAAATCTTTTCGCGTGGCGGCGCGTCGTAACGGTAGCGACTCCTGCTCGCGCAACTCGCTCCGAATTTGTGCTCCTCGTTTGAGGCTCGACGTATGCATTCTCCCCTTCACAAATACCTGCTCACCCTGTTCGCCGCGTGGTCGGCCTGCACCGTGCACAGTATCGACGTTTCCCGCGCGGCCGAGCCGGCATGGGATCGCTTTCGCGGCCCCAACGGCTCCGGAGTCAGCAGCGCGACGACGGTCCCCGTCACGTGGACCGACGCCGATTACAACTGGCGCGTCGATCTGCCGGGCCCGGGCATCTCGTCGCCGGTGATTTGGGGGGATCGACTCTTCGTCACCGCGGCCGATGAAGCCAAGCTCGAGCGCTATCTCCTTTGCTATGCCGTAAGCGACGGCAAGCTGCTTTGGAAGCAAGGGGTGCCGTTCGTCGCCGAGAAAAAGCATCTCAAGAACACGTTCGCTTCCAACACGCCGGCGGTCGATGCCGACCGCGTGTACACCGTGTGGCAAAGCCGCACCGCCTCGCAACTCATCGCCTACGATCACGCCGGCAAGCAACTGTGGACCTGCGAGCTCGGGGCGTATCGCAGCGGACACGGCTGCGGCATCTCGCCGATCGTGACCGACGGCGTCGTGGCGATCAACTACGTGCAGGAAGGCGACAGCCGGCTGATCGGCGTCGATGCCGCGACCGGCCGCAAACGTTGGCAGATCCCGCGCAAGGGCGTGAAGGCGTCCTACTCCACGCCCTGCGTCTTCACGGGCCCCGACGGCCGCAATCAACTGATCTTCACCAGCTGGTTACACGGCTTCACGAGCGTCGACCCGACGACGGGACGCGTGCTCTGGGAGCAAGACGCGTTCGACGTCGAAGGGGATGAGAAGCGTTCGATCGGCTCGCCGTTTACCGCGGCCGGCTTGATCTACGGCAATTGCGGCTTTGTCGGCGGCAAGAAATTTCTCGTGGCGGTACGGCCCGACGCGGTCGACAAAAGCACGCCGGTTTCGTCTGCGGCAAGCGGCGCTGCGGAAGTGTTTCGTCTCGACCGCAACGTGAACCACATGCCGACGGCGCTGGCCTACCACGGCCTACTCTTCCTCTGGACCGACGCGGGCATCGTGGTCTGCGCCCGCGCCGATACGGGCAAAATCGTGTGGCAGGAGCGACTTGGGGGAAACTTCGCAGGCTCGCCGATCTGCGTCGGCGGGAAGCTGTATTGCATTTCCGACGAAGGGGAAATGATCGTCCTTGCGGCGGCCGAGGAGTTTGCGGAGTTGGGGCGCGTGAAGCTCGATTCCGGCTCGAGCAGCACGCCGGCCGCGGCCGACGGCAAGCTCTACTTCCGCACAGATGCGAAACTCTATTCGCTCGGCGGGGCGAAAAAATAACGGCGTTCGGATTACCTCTCCCACCGGGAGAGGTCGACGAGCCGAAGCTCGGCGGGTGAGGGTCGCGCGGCATCACGCTTGACTCAGAGACGGTCGACGCGCCGCGCGGGTGCCCTAGGCGATTCCAAGCGTCGTGCAGCGTCACCCTCATCCGGCCTGACGGCCACCTTCTCCCAGTGGGAGAAGGGACAAAGCTCTACTTCTTCGCCGCTTCTTTTGGGTCGAGGCCGTCGTAGAACGTGACGTTGGCCCCCATTTCCGGCTTGAGATAGACCCCTTCTTCTTCGGCGGGGACGCGCACCTTCACGCGTACCGGCACCGCCCCTTTCGCGCGATCGGCGATCGGCATCAGCCGCGAGACGTATCCTTCGTAGACGCGCTTCGAGTACGCCTCGCAGCGGATGCGGCACATCTGGCCGACGAAAATCTTCGATACGTCGCGCTCTTGGATCGCCAGATCGACTTCCAAATCGGAGAGGTCCGCCAACTCGCAGAGGCTGAACGAGCCGTTGAACGCCATGGGGTTGACGATGTTTCCTTCTTCGGCGTTCTTCTTCAGAATGGTGCCGGTGATCGGGGCGACGATCTTGCAATTGCTCAAGCGCCACTGCGCCTTGAGCATGTCGGCTTCGTATTGCCGCGACTCGGCTCGGGCCGCGACGATCCGTTCTTCGCGCGGACCTTTGCGGAGCAACTGCAACGCGAACTTCAGTTGTTCCACTCTTTGCAGCGTCGCCAAGTGTTGGCTTTCCGACTTCTGCCATTCCTGCTCCGTTACGGAGTTCGTTTTCCGCAACTCCGTGTTGCGGCGCCAAATGCGCTCGATGTCGCGCAATTCTTCCTGGGCCTGCGCGAGCGTCGCTTCGGCCTGCGACACTTCTTCCGGCCGGCTGCCGTTTTCCATTTCGAGCAAACGAGCTTTGGAGAGTTCGTACATCGCCAGGGCCTTCTCGTAGTCGCGCTCGAACTCGATGCTCTCGATCTCCGCGAGCATCTCTCCCTTCTGCACGCGGCGCCCTTCTTCCAGATTGAGTTTCGTGACCATCCCCTGCACTTTGGGGCTGACGAGAATCTGATGCGCGGGGATCAGGTAGCCGCGCGATTCGAGCACGATCTTCCCGTCGGCGGCGGCGATTTTTGGCGGCGCGGCAGAGGCGACCGATGCGGCGGCGTCGACGGACGTTGCGGACGAAGGAGCGGCGCCACCCTCGGCGGCGCCCCCCGCACTCGCACTTCCCGGGGCGGCGTCGTTGGAAGAGTTGCTTGCGGCGGGCGCAGCGGCGACTTCCGGTTTGGCGCCGACTTTCGGCGCGAACCAGCCGGCCAAGCTCTGCCACGCGATGCCTGCAAGCATGGCGACGACGAGGAGCGCGGCGATGCCGCGTCCCCAAGAAGCGCCGGAATTCGCTTTCTTGCCGCGGGGGAGCTGCAGCGACTTGACCCGTTCGCGCAACGCCGCCGAGGTTTCCCGCGGAGCGGCACGCGTTCCGGCAAGTGGTTCGGAGGAAGGGCTAATCATCGTGAGAGTATTCTCGGCCGCGACTCGGCGACCATGAAGCAGGGGCGATTACGGTAGGCGGGAACAACACGGTATTGTACTCGCCTGCCGGGCGGCGACCTCCCGGCAGGACGGCGAATTCGTCACACTTCTCCCGACGGGGAAATCGGGGCGTATTTCCGGAATTTGCCCCGAACCGGCTTGAAGTACGCCCGGTTCGTGCGAAGCTGAACGCGTCCCCCGACACTTGGTTACTCTTCACGGGCCACGCGAGTTTCAAGACGCTTTCTATGTCTCCCGATCCTAGCGGCTGGAAACCTTCGCCGACCGTCCCGCGCCGCATCCTGGTCGTCGACGACAATCCCGGCTCGACGCAAATCATGGCCCTGCTGCTCCGGAAGTTTTGGGGGCACACGGTCGAGGTTGCGCACGACGGCCATGCCGCGCTGCGCGTCGCCGAACAGGTGACGCCGGAGATCGTGCTGTTGGACATCGGCCTGCCGGGCCTCGACGGCTACGAAGTGGCGACGCGGCTGCGCGCGGCCCCGGCGACTTCCGGCGCTCTACTTGTGGCGCTCACCGGATTCTCCAGCGACGGCGACCGTCGCAAAGCGCATGACGCCGGTTTCGACGAGCATCTCACGAAGCCGGCCGGCGCGGCGGAGCTCGAACGACTCTTTTCGCACTCGCGTTTGGCGTAATCCGCGTCGCGCGATATGCCGACGGCAACGATTGCGAGGATCGTGCGGCCTCGGGGGACTTCGCTCCCCAAACCCGCCCTACTGACGGATTACCACAGGCGCACGCCTGAGGATTGCGCACTAGAGTTCCGTAACGGCGGGGCTGCACTCGCCGGCCGGCAACGGATTTATCGGAACGCAATTCAAATACGCTTGTGAGGGGGCTGCCGTGAGCAATAAGGTTCTCGTCGTCGACGATTCGGGCACGATGCGCAAGATCATTACCCGTGCTTTGAACGCCGTGGGTTACTCCGACGTAGTAGAAGCCGGCGACGGCGTGGAAGGCTTGGCCGCTTTCCAACGCGAACCGATCGGCCTGGTGATGACCGATTGGAACATGCCGAACAAGAACGGCCTGGAACTCACGCGCGACATCCGCGCAATCAACGCCGACGTACCGATCTTCATGGTGACGACGGAAGCCGAAAAGGGGCGCGTGCTGGAAGCAATTCAAGCCGGCGTGACCGATTACTTGGTCAAGCCGTTCTCGGCCGACTCGCTCCGCGAAAAACTCGACAAGTTCGTCGCGGTCTAAGTTCAGCGACGAGCCTTAAGTCGTGCTTAGCCCGGAGAGGCCACGACCGGCTTCCAACGCCGCGTGGCCGCGGCGGCTAAGCAACAAACGACGAAAGCAACTACTTCGTCTTCGCCGACAATTCGTACTTCGCGGCTTCGCGAACGCGCGAATCGGGATCGGCGGCGAGCTTCTCCAACACGGAGCGTGCCGAACTTCCGGCCGCGCCGCTATGCCCCAAGGCCGCGACGGCCGCTAGGCGTACGTCGGAGCTTTTGTCTTCCGCCGCGGCGGCGATGCGCGCTTGTACGTCGGCATCTTCCGGAGCAATCGACGCGAGCGCCATGACGGCCCCGGCGCGAAGGTCTTTATTCTCCGACGTCGCCAAGGCGGCGAGCTTCGGCAACGCGGCCTTGGCCGGCGGCCCGATGCGTCCTAGAACGCCCATGGCAAACGGCTGCAGTTCCTCGTGATCGAGGGCCTTCAAGATCCGGGGAACCGCCGCTTCGCCGCGCTTCACCATCGCTTCGCCGACCACGGTCATCACGACGCCGTCTTTTTCCACGACCCGGGCGATAAACCCGTCCATCACGCCCGGCTCGTCGCCGCTCTTCAAGTCGACCAATGCGTTGGCAGCCATGCCCCGCATGCGCGGGTTTTCATTGGTCAGCGTCTTCAGCAGCAGCACGATCGCCTGCTTGCGGGCTTCCTTGTTTTCCGGCTCCAGCTTGGCGGCGCCCCAATGGGCAGCGACGCGGACCATTTCGTCCGAGTCGGAAAGAAGCGGCTGCAGCTTCGGCAACACGTCCGCTGCCGGAGCTTCCGACATCAACAAGGCCCACAGCGCCGCGGCCTTCACGCCGGGATCGGCGTCGCCGAGGAGTTCGGTGAGCTTCGGAGCGGAATCGCCGGCGCCAGGACCGATGCGGCCCAAGGCGATCGCCGCTTCGCGCCGTACTTCGGCTCGTTCGTCGCTCAACGTTTTCACGAGAGCCGGGGCGGCATCTTTCGCAGGCGGACCAATTTCCGCCAAGATGCGGCAGGCCCAATAGCGGGCCTCGGGTCGGCCGAGCGCTTCAACCAGGCGCGGCACGCCGGCGGCGCCTACTTCCGCCAAGGCATGCACCGCGGGCATCGTCTCGCCGGCGGTCTTGGCGTTTTCCAACGCGGCGATCAGCGCGGGGACCGACTGATCGAGCGGAACCTTCATCCGGCTCATCGCCTTTACCGCTTCGCGGCGCACCATCGGGTCGGCATCGGTCAGACAGGCGGCGGCCGCCGGATACGCGGCTTGCGCCTTCTCGCCGATCATGCCCAAGGCATACAGCGCGTAGGAGCGAACTTTGAGCGAGGAGTCTTTCGTCGCGGCGGCGAGCTTGTCGACCGCGCCGGCCGCGCCGGGGCCGATCGCGCCGAGCGCGCGGGCCGCGCGACCGCGGGTCGTCTCATCGGCGTCGCTCAAGAGCGCGGCGAGGGCGTCCGTAGCCGGAGCGGCGGCGGGGCCTTCGTCGGTGAGCGCGTCGATCGCGGCGACGCGCGCTTCGCCCGTCGCGGTGCTAAGTTGCGCCGTGAGTTCACCGATATTCGCAGCCGCGGGCGCTTGCGCCGAAGCGGCAGAGAGGGCCAGGCACATCGACAACATTCCGGCCCACGCGGCGTGGCAAACTCGCATCGAAGGAAACTCCTCAAAAGGTGCGCACGACGAACCCGCTTCGCTCTCGCGGCGTGCGGAAAGCGACCAGTCGTTCGGCGTGAAAATCTCTGCTGCTAAAAATCCGACAACCCGGCACCGCCCGCTATTGTGCACGGCCGCGCCGCTTGGCATTATCGTAGCTGTTCGACGGCGAGAAAACAGCGCCTGAGAAAATCAATTGCTCGCAACCACGGATCGCGGATCGACACCGATGACTCACCATACAATTCGGCTTTCGTTAGCGGCCTGGGCCCTATCGGGCGTCTTCGCACAGTCGGCCTCGGCGCAGTACATCGACACGGGCGTCTACCATCGGCCGTACACGGCCTGGGGCAACGTCGGCGGCTACGGTTACGGCGGCGGCTACTACGGCGGCACCGTCGCCGGCAGCGCGGCCGCAGGCATGGGGGCCTACGTTCAATCGCAAGGCGCCTACAACCAAATGACGGCGGAAGCCAACAAGACGAATCAGCAGGCGGTCTCGCTCGCACTCGACAACAAACTGAAAGCCGCGCAAACCTGGGATCAACTCCGCGAAATCAATAAGCAATACGTCGCCGAAAAGAACGCCCGCGAAGCGAAGGCGTTCGATTACAACGCGCCGCCGCCGAAGCGTCCGAAGCTCACCCCGTCGCAACTCGATCCGGTGACGGGCGAAATTCGTTGGCACCCGATCTTGATGCAACCGATGTTCCAATCGTATCGCGACCAGCTCCAATCGCTCTTCACGTTGCGAGCGCACGATCCGTCGCAGGTTTCCTCGGCGCAAGTGATGGCGCTCACCGGCCCGATGCGCGACCTACTCGACACGCTGCACGATTCGTTGCCGACGAACGACTTCTTCGCGGCCCGACACTTCATCGAAGGCCTCGGCGAAGCGGCCCGCTACACGGGCTTCGAAACCAGCCCGCAAGCTTCGTCGACGCCGCCGGCGCCGCAACCGCCGCGATCGTAGTCTGATGCTCTGTAGGGAACGCCCTCCGTGGCGTTCCGCGCGCGGGCTTAGAAACGAGCGGAACGCCACAGAGGGCGTTCCCTACACGGCGTCCTATCACTTCGCCGGTTGCAACAGGAACGCCGCCAAGTCGCGGAGCTCGGTTTCCGTGAGCGTGCGGCCGAAATCGGCAGGCATGATCGATTGCTTGGCCGCCTCGCGTGATTCGATCTCGCGCGGATGGAGCTTGAAGAGCTTTCCTTGGGCGTCGACAAAGCGCTGCGTGCCGTCGACTTCTTCGCCGATAAAGAGCCCGGTGAGCGTCCGGCCGTCGGTGGTCGTGAGAATCCACGGCACGTAATGCGGGGCGATTTCTTTGCTCGGCTCCAAAATCGATTGCAGGATGCGCTCGCGCGACGCTCCGCGCCCGAAGGTCGTGAGCGCCGGCCCGACCGCGGCTCCGCGCCCTTCGTACTCGTGGCAGCGGTAGCAACTGGCCACGCGCGGATGGAAGAACAACCCCTCGCCGGCGGCAGGATCGCCCCCGGCGGAAATCTCCTCGGCACGCAACGATGTTTCGCGCAAGGCAGGCGGATCGAGCACGCGCCGGGCTGCCGCTTGCAACTCTCCGTCGGACGATTTGGCGGAGGACGCCGCCAATTGTTCGAGCACTTTACGGTCGGCGGAGTCGTCGGGCGACAGGCCTGCGAGCGCTTCCGTACGATACGCCGCGGCGCGTTGGTCATCAGCGGCGACTTCACGCACAAACTTTCGCGCCGCCGCGTCGGCCCGTTCCCGCAACGTACGAATGATTTCCTTCGAAAGCGACGCCTCGGCTTTACCGGCGAGCTCCACGAGCGCGTCCGTCGTCAACTCCGGGCAGTCGGGACGGAGCGCCTTTAACGCAAACGTGCGAACCTCGGGCGCGGCTTTCGCATCGAGCAACAGCCGCAACGCGTATTGCTCACCGGTCGGTTCCTTCTTCGGATCGCGTTTGACGCCGGCCTTCGCAGGGTCGCCGGCCGCATCCAACATTTCGAGCGCCGCCAGCGACGCTTCGAACAACTGCCGCGACATGCCGGACCGCGAGAGCCCCGCGACGATCGCTCCGCGCTGCTCGGTCATCCCCTCTTCGCCAGCCCACACCACGCCGAGCAACCGCACGCGCGGATCGGCATGTGCGAGCAAGAGCGGCGCGAGAACCTTGGCGTTCTCGGCATGGGCATCGCGCGCGCCGACGGCGGCCCAAATCGTTTGATTTGCATCGCCGGCCGGCGCGAAATCCTTTAAAAGCGCTTTAGCGGAAATTCCGTCGAGTACCGGTTGGTCCACGAGAAACTCAGTCAGGCCGTGCGATGCGGCTTGCCAAGCAAACGGGTCGTCAATCTTCGACTTGGCGAGCTCGGCGAATTCCGCTCGGTGTCGACCGCGAATCTCGGCAACGTCGATAATCGTCGTCGTGGTCAATGCGCCTGCGCGGATGACGACGTCGATTCCACTGTGTCGCTCGACTAGTTGCGGCTTCTTACTCAATCGCCAAATGCGTCCCTTACCATGCAACGGATAAGAGCGATCGACCCAATCGCTGAAATAGATCGAACCGTCGGGAGCTTCGGCCATCCCTACCGGACGAAAATTTTCGCCGCCGACGACGACCGGCTCCATTGCGGCGACATACGACTTACCTCGTTGGTTTAAGCGGTAGCGTTCGATCCGATGGTCGCCCCACGACGTGACGAGCAAATCGTTGAACGACGTCGAATGTAAATCTTTCGGCTCATCCCGTTCATCGCCAAGGAGATTCTCAAGCATATTGGTGCAAATCACCGCACAAGGCGCCTCGCCGGTGCCTGCGACCATCGGCAACGTGCCGGGGAGCTCGCCGTTCCAGGCCGTGAACGGGTGCGTCCCCTTGCGGCCGTTGCGGAAGCGGTAGCCGTAGTCGCCCCCTTCGACGACATGAATCAAGCGGCACGGCGGGCGCGAGTCGGGATCGTTGTCGACGGTAAACAGTTGGCCGAGGCGATTGAAGGTGACGTGAAACGGATTCCAAAATCCGGTGGCGACGCGGCGCACGTTCTTGCCGTCGTACGAGCAGGCATAGATGTTGCCCCCTTCTCCGCCGCCGGCGAGCGACTTGCCGTCACTGCCGACAAGCTTGTAATCGGCGCCGAGGTTCTCGCCGAAGCCGAAGTACACTTCGTCCCGAATTCCTGGAAGCTCCTTCTTGCCGGGAAACGGACCGAACGCAAAGCCTGAGAGGCCGTTGTGCGGGTAGTTGCCCGAGGTTTCCAGATGCGCGATCGGCGTGCGTTCCTCCGGCTGGTCGCATTTGTCGTCGCCGTTCAGATCGCGCAGGCGGAAAATTTCGCTGCGCGTGGCGACGTAGATCGAGTCGTCCGGCGCCTTCGCCACGCTCATCGTGTACTTCGACCCTTCGAAGAACACCGTCGGTTTGTACGGCTTCTGCGCAGGATCGATCAGCAAGATGCGATCATGCGGCGGGCCTTGGTAGCCGTCGGGCCGAAAATGCGTGTGGCTCTCGATGACGAGAATCCGCCCGCGCGTGTCGATCGTCAGCCCGGTCGGCGTGACGATGTCGGGCTCTTGCAGAATGAGCTCCAGCTGCAAACGGTCGTCCACGACGCGCGGCATCTCAACCGGGGCGGCGACCAGCGCTAGCGCGAGTACAAAAGTAGCGGACGTCATAGTGCGAATCCTAGGGACGGGCCGTGGCCGGCCCGGCTAAGCGGGAGGGAAACTTGCGTGACTGTTCTATCGTCGCTTAGCCGCCGCGGCCACGCGGCGCCGGATACGGCGTCACGAACGGCCAGCGCTGCTTCGGCAACTTCGAGCGTGCGGGATTTCCATCAACATAAGCGATCGTGCGCGCGATCTCATACGGCGTATGCAGATAAACTTTCCATCCCCCGGCGCCCCAAACGGTCGGACGGCGACCGTCGATTGCGGCAAAGGGATGGAGTTCGTCGACGACCAGTTTCCTCGAAGCGGCCCGTTTGAAGTACCCGGTCCACTCTTCGGCCGTGTGGCGCCCGCGCTCGATGACCAAGTGCGCATGGTCCGGCATGAATGCCGCCGCGAATATCTTGATGTCGAAGTCCGCGGCAACACCTGCCACGGCTTGAGCGACGCAGCGCGCTTGCACGCCCGTTAACAAAACGGGCGGACGAGCAAGTTCCTCTTTCGCGGCAAGCCGCAGCTTGCGGGCGTGCGGCACGCGCGCAACATAATGACCATGCGGCACTTTGGTCGCAGGCCCGAAGCGGCGCAGCTTCGGAGCCCAAACTTTGTCGGAGCCGGAACCGCGAGGGTCGTTCGGGAGCCAGAAGCCGTACGCGGAGAAGACGACATGGTACGCGATGATCGGCGGCATGTTCTGGTTCGGCGCTTAGCGCGGGAACGCCGGCCGTGGCCGGCCGGGCTAAGCGAGTGTTATATTCCGCGCGCCAATCGCGAGGCAAACAAAAGTCACTCCGCGGCGGCGGTCGGTTTTCCGAAGCGGCGGTCGCGGTAGATGATTAGGCCGTGGGCGCCGTGGTAGAGGCCGCCGCAGGAGACCGGTAGCGCCTTGCTGTCGTCGATCGTCTTGGTGAGAAACGTCACGGCGCGCGTGAACCACGGCGACTTCAGTTCTTCGTCGGGCAGCGCGTAGGCGAGCACTTCCAGCACGTGGCCGGTGGAGTCGATGCGGGCATCGAGATCGGCCGAACTGCCGGAGCGTTGGAACTTGTTGGTCGAGAAGCCGCCGTCGGGTTGTTGATACTCCCGGGCTGCGCGAATCGAGTCGTTCACGAGCTTGTCGGCCTTGGCCCAACCGCCGGTGAGCGGCTTGCCCGTGGCTTTGTATTTCTTGAGCACTTCGGCCAGAGCATACAAACGGTGCGCGCCGCCGCACGCCGCGCCGACGATGCCGGCCTCGGCTTCCATGTCGACCATCCGTTCGAAGGTCCAATCTTCGCCGAGCCGGTTCTTCCAAGTGCCGTCGAGCGGCAAGTAGTCGGGCGACGAATATTCGGCGAACGCCATGAGCGTCCAGGTGAGTTCTTGATTCGGCGTACCGTGCGGGCGCACCGTGCCGATGTCCCACTTGGCTTGTTCGATCAGCTCGCGGAACTTGTGCGTTTGCTTTTCGCCTTTCACCGTGATGATGATCGGGTCGTCGAGACCGACGCCGCATTGCGAGAGGTAGCCGATCCATTGGTCGGCGTGCCCCTGCGCGGCGGAACTGCCCGGCACGAGTTCGGCGCCCAATCCTTTTTCGGTCGGGTAGAGGGTCCAGCCGTTCATGGCGTTGCCGTCGAAGAGCCAACGGAGCGCCGAAGTCTTGCGGCTCTTCTTGTCGACCGTGAGTTGCAGGTCGTTGCCGTAGGCGAGGATGCCGTGCACCACTTGCCAGGCGTTGTTCACGTCGACGTCGAGCACGCGGTTGGCCGTCGTGTCGATCGCCTCATCCACGGCCGCTTGAAGCTCCGCGTCGGTAAGCGGCTTGTCGTCGGCCGGCTTCGGCGCGTCGGCCGAAGGGAGCGAAACTTCGACGTCTTTCTCACAACCGGCGATGCCGAGAGCGACGGCCGAGCAGAACAATAGAGCGGAGACGAATCGGAGAGGCGCAAGCTTCATGAGAGGTCGTCGACAAATACAGTGAATCGGAAAGTGGGAACCAACAGTATCTCCATAGTATCGAACCGAATGCCCCGCCGGCGGTCGAGAAAATGAAAATGCGTGCTCTGCGCAGTTTGAAACGATTAAGCCGATTGCCACCTTGCGGTGCTGATCGTCAGCAAATGGTTATTCCAAAACGAGTTAGGCAAATGGAAAAACCTGCGGTGAACCAAAATCCAGTCGGCTCGTAGAATTCGATATCGGAGCGGTAGCTCCTGACGGACGCGGCGACGCAGGCAAACCCGTCGCCCACCGAACGATTGCAATGGACTCACGGCAATCGGCCGGGCCGCCTTCTGCGGAACCCGACGTTCCCCCGCAGGAACGCCCACCAGCCGAATCCGCGAGACCAACCGAGGTTGCCGACTGCTAAGAGGGCACCGTACCAAGAGGGCACAGAGCGAACCATGATGTTCATGAACTTGGAGTATCTAATTTGGGTCGCCCCGGCGCTATTGCTCGCCGCGTGGGCCCAAATGAAAGTGCACGCCGCCTACGCCGCCGCGAAGCAAGAGCCGGCTCCGCTCAGCGGGGCCGCCGCGGCGCGCCACATCCTCAACTCGGCGGGCTTGAGCTATATCGACATTGAAGAGACGCCGGGCTACCTTTCGGACCATTACGACCCGAGCGCGAAAGTGCTCCGGCTCAGTCCGGATAATTTCCGCGGTCGCTCGCTGGCGGCCGTGGGCATTGCCGCGCACGAGGCGGGACACGCGATTCAGGACGCCGAGCAATACGGCTTCATGGTCGTCCGCAACGCCGCGGTGCCGGTCGCCAATTTCGGCGGCGGCATCAGCGTGCTGCTCTTGATGCTCGGGCTCTTCATGCACTTACCCTTTTTATTCTGGTTGGGCATCGCGCTCTTTAGCGGCGTGGTGTTCTTCCAACTCGTCAACTTGCCGGTCGAGTTCGACGCCTCCAACCGCGCCAAACGCGTGTTGGTGTCGTTGGGCATCGTACCGGCATCGGACATGGCGCACGTCAACGGGGTGCTCAACGCCGCCGCTTGGACGTACGTCGCAGGCACGCTGCAAAGCGTCCTGACGCTACTCTACTACGTGACCGCCTTCAGCGGCGGCAGCCGAGATGAGTAGCGGAGGAAGTTGCTAGTAGCCGGTTGGGGAGACGAGGAGATCGATGGGTCTCCTTGTCTCCCCATTTGCATTTACAAGCGTAGCGATTTTCCGACTGACCTTCTTCGTTTTGCCCGCGGCATGCGCGAGTCGATCGCGAATTTTAGGCCGGGATGCAGGATAGAGGAGCGTCAAGCAGAGACAAACCAGCGAGCATCCTAAGCCGCGTCGGCCAGCTTCGGCTTCTGCTCTTTGCTCACATGCAATTTCGCAAGATGGTCGGCGGTAACCGTCTGCAGGAACGCGTTCTCCTCATCAAGCGGCGTGATGGAAAGCGTGAGTTCTCGTATCGCCCAACCGAGGCCCGCGAGGAAGAGCAACAATCCGACAAAGTGCATTGCGAGTGCCGCGACATTGAATTCCGGTCGTAGTACGGCCACGGCGGCGAAGAGCGAGCAAAGTAAGAATGCCGACGCCGCCGCAAGTAGGCAATACAAGCCTTTTTGGATGACCTTCGCCTTCCGCGTTACTTTTTCAACCTGGGAATCGACCAGCGCCATGAGCGAGAGCGTGTCGTCGGCTTCGCGTTCATTCAGGCCCTTGAGAAGTTCGTGCTTCTGCTGATGAAACGCGCGCAAGCGCGAGAGGATCGCCCCCAGACGGTTATAGAGAGCCAGCATGATTAAGCCGCAGGCGGAGATCAGCACGACGGGCGTGACCGAGGCCGCCAGTAAACGAGAAACATCCATGCGTGATCGCTCGGCAGGGGCTTAATGGAATGATACGCAGGCGTTCTTCACGTCCGACGTATCGCTGGTTCCGCCGATGTCCGCAAGTTCATCTTGAAGCTGCAAGCATTCGGCCAACTTAATTCGTTGAAAGCGATTTCCATTGCAGTCGTAGAACAAGATCGCATGACAGGCGGCGTCCCAGATCGCGGAGTACTGCACTGCCCGAGGTCCTCTTAAGCGGAAGTGCAATCCGCACGACCGACCATGACGTCGGAGAAGCTGTTCGTCGAAGTCAAAAGCTCCCGCGAGAAACTGGGCTTCGTCACAGATTCTCCGTTCCACAAAGCCACGCAAGTCTTCCAGCGACGACAACTCGGCAATTCCGTCGGGCATGGGAACTCCATTTCCGGGGACAGACGGGAACAACGATGGTTATCGGCCGCGGAGCCGAACGCAATTCGGCCCGAGGTCGCTGGAGAATTGCGGTCCGTCGACCGACAGCGGACAGGGCGCAGGTCCACGGCGTGCTCAACGCCGCCGCTTGCACGTACGTCGTAGGCACGCTGCAAAGCGTCGTGACGCTGCGCTAATTAGGTAACCGCGTTCAGCAGGGCAGCCGAGGTGCTTAGCGGCGGAGAGTAGCTAGTAGCCGGCAGCTAGTAGCTAGTTGCCGGAGGGGAGACTAGGAAACTGGGAGACGAGGGGACACAACATCTCCCACTCGTCCTCTCTTTGCCTCCTCTAGCAACTAGCTACCAGCTACTAGCAACTATTTGCGCGCCCGCTTGTGCTTCAGCGGCAGCCAGGCTCCGCCTTGTTTGCTGCTTTCGACCGATTGTTGGATGAAGTACATCCCTTCGACGCCGTCGTTCACGTTCGGGTAGATCGTGTTGACTTGCTCGAACTTTTCGCCGGCGGCGCGGCTGGCCATGGCGTCGTAGGCGAAGCGGTAGACGTTCGCGAAGGCTTCGAAGAACGCTTCCGGGTGGCCGGCCGGTAGGCGGCAGCTGGAGGCGGCGATCGGTTGCATGTAGGGGCCGCCGTTGCGGGTGTAGAGCTTGTGCGGTTCGCCGTTTTGGCGAACCACGAGCGTATTGGGCTCTTCTTGTCGCCAGGAGAGGGCCCCCTTCGTGCCGTCGATTTCGATGAACAGGTCGTTCTCGCGGCCGTGGCTGATTTGCGAAGCGGTCACCGTACCAAGCGCGCCGTTTTCGAACTTCACGATCGCGTGGCCGTAGTCGTCGAGCTTGCGCCCTTCGGCAAAAACCTTCAGGTGGCAGCTGATCGACTCCGGCAACAGGCCGGTCATATAACGGGCCAAGTTGTAGGCGTGCGTGCCGATATCGCCGAAGCAGCCGGCCGCGCCGCTCTTGCTCGGGTCGGTCCGCCAGGCGGCCTGCTTTTGGTCGCTCGTTTCCAAGCGCGTGCGGAGCCAGCCTTGAATGTAGTTGGAGCGGACGGCGTTGATCTCGCCGAGTTCGCCGGCCAGGATCATCTCGCGGGCCTGACGCACGAGCGGGTAGCCGGTGTAGTTGTGGCTTACGGCGAACACGACGCCTGCCTTGTCGACCGCCGCCGCCAGGTCTTCGGCCTGTTGGAGATCGAACGTCATCGGCTTGTCGCACACTACGTTGAAGCCGGCCTCGACCGCGGCCTTAGCGATTTCGTAATGCGTATGGTTGGGCGTGGCGACGGAGACGAAGTCGATCCGCTTGTCGGCCGGCAACTTGAGCTCGGCGGCGATCATTTCTTGGTAGGAACCGTAGGCCCTTTCGGGGGCGATGTCGTAGTCGGCGGCCGAGGCCTTCGACCGTTCGGCGTTGCTGGAAAGGGCCCCGGCGACCAGCGCTGCGCGATTATCGAGCACCGCCGCCGTGCAATGGACGCGACCGATGAAGGAGCCTTGGCCGCCGCCGACCAGGGCCATGCGAAGTTTGCGATTCAAGCTGCCGTTGGTGGGCATGGACGGAATTCCTCTGCGGGGGTGGCGCGACGATCAAAAGCACGGGGGAAAGTTCGGCCTCGCGGCCGGCGGCCCATCGTTTTAGCACGCAAACAATTCAAGGGGGAGGGTGGGAAAGAATCGTCGCTAGGCGGCAGGCGCTAGGCGCTAGCGGGGAGCGTTCGCTGACCGGACCGGAACGAGCCGCAGCCGGCCGTTGTTCCGCGGTAAGAGGTCGGCATTCAGCATTTCCCCTCGCTTTCCTCCGGCGAAAAATGCGTTACCATAAACGGCGTTGAGAAGCGCACCCTCACCGCATTCCCGCATCGTTAGGAGCAAACTGGTCATGTGGAAACAGAACTTTGGATTCTTGGCGGCCGGCTTGATGGTCGGCTTGGTGATCGGCGGATTCCTGCCGCACGCGCCGATCTACGCCACGGCCACGGATCGCCAAGACAACTTCGCCATCGCCACCGGCGAAATCGACGGCGAGTTTGAAGGGGTGTTCTTCCTCGACTTCCTCACCGGCGACCTCACCGGCGCACTCGTCAACACGTCGAAGCTGCCGCCGTTGTTGGGCGTCGTGTACACCCACAATGTGATGAAGGATCTCGAAATCGATGCTTCGAAGAGCCCGAAGTTTTTGATGGTCACCGGTAAGTTGCCGATTCGTCCCGCCGGCGGCACGAACCAATGGGCCGCTTCGGTGATCTACGTGGCCGAAGTGAATAGCGGCAAGGTCGCCGTGTACGGCATGCCGTTCAACAAGGGTGCGTTCAACCAATCGGCCGGCTTGAAGGGCCAGTTCACGGCTCTCTACGTCGGTCCGTTCCGCCAGGGCGGCATCGTTCGCTAACGCGAACCGCTCGCCGCAAGTGTCATCGCCTGCCGTCGGCGCACCCGAAGCGGTCGCCCGACGGCAGTGCTGTTTTGCCGTAACGTTCTGAATACGTCTATGAAGATCGTTTGCAACGGAGAGCCTCGCGAGATCGAGCCGGAGACCACGGTCGCCGGGCTCCTGCGCACGCTCGGCATCGAGCCGAAGCAATGCGCCGTGGAGATCAACCTGGAACTCGTTCCGCGCACGCGTCATGCCGAACATCGCCTTGCCGACGGTGATCGACTGGAAATTGTCACGCTGGTGGGCGGAGGATGACGGTGGAAGTTATGAATTATGAATTGTGAGTGATGACCGAACGCGGAGACGAGCTCCGCGGCTAAATGAACGAACTGCCGACTACGAACATGACTACTGCCGATATTCCTGAAGCCCCCGTCGAGTCCGAACTGCTGCGCATCGGTACGCATGAGCTGCGCAGCCGGTTGATCGTCGGCACCGGCAAATATGCCGGCTACGACGTCATGTCCGAGTGCCTCGACCTGTCGGGCACCGATTGCATCACCGTGGCCGTGCGGCGCGAGCGGCTGATCGACGCCCAAGGGCGCAACATTCTCGACTTCATCGACAGCCGGCGCTACACGCTCCTGCCGAACACGGCCGGCTGCTTCACGGCCGACGATGCCGTACGCGTGGCTCGCATGGGTCGCGAGATTCTCCTCGGCCTGGAAAATCCGGGCGCGGATTGGGTGAAGCTCGAAGTACTCGGCGACACGAAGACGTTGCTGCCCGACCCGATCGCCACGCTGGAAGCCACGGAGCGGTTGGTCGCCGAGGGCTTTCAGGTGCTTTGCTACACGACCGACGATCCGATCACGGCGAAGCGTTTGAAGCAGGCCGGCGCCGTGAGCGTGATGCCGGCCGGCAGCCCAATCGGCTCCGGCCAAGGGGTGCTGAACCCGAACAACATTCGCATCTGCTTGGAGTATCTGAAGGACGGCGACCCGACGTACCCGGTGATTGTCGATGCCGGCGTCGGCACGGCGAGCGACGTGACGTTTGCCATGGAGCTCGGCGTCGACGGCGTGTTGCTCAATACGGGCATCGCACATGCCCGCGACGCGCGGAAGATGGCCCAAGCAATGCGGCAAGCGACGACGGCCGGACGGCTCGCGTATCTCGCCGGGCGCATTCCAAAGCGGCTATATGCCACGGCGAGCAGCCCGGAAGAGGGCATCATCGCGCCGGGGAAGCCGCGGTAGAATAGAACGGAGTTGATTCGGCGCAATTGCCGGGCGTGGCCGCCCGGGCTAAGCGAGCGAATGCTTAGCCGTCGCGGCCACGCGACGCAGAGAGTAACGGAATGCTTACCGCCGCGGAAATCTTGGGAACGACCGGTCGCATCGCGGCGCGGCTGAAGCATTACGAGGAGCGGCCCGAGCAACTGGCGATGGCCACGGCCGTCGAGAAGGCGTTCGCCGCGCGAAAGCATCTCGTCGTCGAGGCCGGCACCGGCGTCGGCAAGAGCTTTGCGTATTTGGTGCCGGCCATTCTCTCGGTCGCTCAAGGAGAACCGGTCGCCGGCAAGCCAGCGGACGACGAGAGCGGCGAGCCGCGCCATCGGCGCATCGTGATCTCGACGCACACGATCAGCCTGCAAGAACAGCTCATCGAGAAAGACATCCCGTTTCTCAACGCCGTGATTCCGCTGGAATTCTCGGCCGTGCTCGTGAAGGGGCGCAGCAACTACCTGAGCCTGCGGCGGATGCAGAGCGCCATCAAGCGGGCCGGCAGCATCTTTCGCGAAGAAGAAGAGTTCGACCATCTGCGCACGATCAGCAGTTGGTCGCAACAGACGACCGACGGCTCCTTAAGCGATTTAGATTTTCGTCCGCTGCCGCAAGTGTGGGACGAAGCGCAAAGCGAACATACCAATTGCATGGGGCGCGCCTGCCCGACGTACAACGACTGTTTCTACTATCGGGCTCGCCGGCGCGTCGCCAACGCGCAGCTTTTGATCGTCAATCACGCGCTCTTCTTCAGCGACCTGTCGCTCCGGATGCAAGGCGCCAGCATTCTGCCGGATTACGACTCCGTGATCTTCGACGAAGCCCATACGCTCGAAGCCGTGGCCGGCGACCACATGGGCCTCGGCGTGTCGTCGAGCCAGATCGAGTATCAGCTTAACAAGCTCTACAACGACCGGACGAACCGCGGCTTGCTCGTGCAACATCGCGCGGCCGATGCCGAGCAGACGGTGCTCGAGTGCCGATTCGCGGCCGACGCCTTTTTCGAAAGTGCGCAAGAGTGGCGCAATCGGCATGCCTCGGGGAACGGACGGGTGCGGCAGGCCGAAGCGTTTCACAACACGTTGACCCCGGCCTTGCTGAAGCTCGCGAAGTTGGTGCGACGCGTCGGCGATAACTTGGAGGAAGCCGAAGAGAAGCAAGACGTCGCCTCGGCGGCCGATCGGCTGACGGCGCTGGGCGGCTCCGTCGATGCGTGGTGCAAACAAGCGCTGGCCGGCGGCGTGTATTGGATCGAAGCCATGCGAGGCCGACGCCCGCGCACCATGCTGAATGCGGCGCCGCTCGACGTCGGCCTCCTTCTGCGCGAACATTTGTTTCAACAGGTGCCGAGCGTCGTGATGACCAGCGCCACGCTCACGGTACGGCCGTCAACGACCGCTCGCGACGCCGAGGCGCACGCCTTCGACTACTTCAAGGCACGCGTCGGTCTGACTCAAGTGAACGCGCTGGAACTCGGCAGCCCGTTCGATTACGCGAAGCAGGCGCAGATCATTCTCTTGGAAGGGATGCCCGACCCGACGGAGAACGCTCGCGACTTCCAGAACGCGGCAATCGAAATGATCGAGCGCTACGTCGAGCGGACCGACGGGCGGGCCTTCGTGCTGTTTACCAGTTACGAGATGCTCCGCGAAACCGCCGGCCGGCTCACTCCTTGGTTGGCGAAGCACGACTACGCCCTCTACTCGCAGGCCGACGGCATGCCGCGTTCGACGATGATCGAACGGTTTAAGGAGAACCCGCGCGGCGTGCTCCTGGGAACCGACAGCTTCTGGCAAGGGGTCGACGTGCCCGGCGACGCCCTGCAAACGGTGATCATCACGAAGCTGCCGTTCGCGGTGCCGGACCGACCGCTGATCGAGGCTCGGCTCGAAGCCATCAAGGAAGCCGGCGGGAATCCGTTCATGGACTACTCGCTCCCCGAAGCGGTGCTGAAGCTCAAGCAAGGCTTCGGCCGGCTGATCCGCACGGCTCGCGACCGAGGGAGCGTGGTGATTCTCGACCCCCGGGTGCGGACGAAGCGGTACGGCAAGACGTTTCTAAACTCGTTGCCGAAGGCGAAGGTCATCATCGAATCGCGCCGCGGCTTCGCGCAAGGCCACCCGGCTGACGACGCGGACTTGCCGTTGTAGGAACGCACTCCGAGGCGTTCTGTGTCGGCGGAGTTGCCACCGCGTGGACGCGGCGGCTAAGCCCGAATGAGTGCGGCACCACGGTCTCACGTTGCAGACATGCTTAGCCCGGCCGTCCACGGCCGGTGCTCCGTCGGAGCAAGTCCTGCCAATCAGCTTCCCCGTACTCGCACCCCTGCCCTGCTTCCGACTGGTCGATCGCATGATCGACCCCTTGCAACTGCTCGGGCGACAATGCGAGTTGCTCGAAATCCCGCTTGATCCGAAGCTCTTCCACGGCCGCGTCCACCAACTCTTCGCGCGAGGCAAAGAGACCTCGGGCCAAGGCTTGCTCGACAAACTGTTCGTTTTGCGGCGAAAGAGAACTCATGCCTTAACGATATCGCCGCCTCGCCGATCGGTCAAAATCTCCAGGTTTTGCCCCGGCGCGCAGCAGCCGTGCCGTGCAATCGGGCACGGACGATGCCGGCATCGCGGGCTGCGCTAACCCGTTTTGCGATTCCCTAACTCATTGGACTTCAATTGCTTATGCACGATTGACCAACCCGATCGGTAGCCGACCAACTCCCCGATGGCACGCCGTGCGCTAATGGGTGAATCCATCACCGCAGCCGCGCATGCAGGGTTGCAGCGTACCGCGTGGTGAGGCAGTTTCGCGAGAGCAACGACTTTGCGAACGGTTCGGCCCAACACGATGCGAATTATTCGCACTTTCGGCATGGCAGCCGGCGTGGTGGCGCTGATCGGTCTGACGGTTTCGGCGGTCGGGCAGGCCGCCGCGGCCGAAGTGCGTGGTTGGCGGACAGCGACGACGGAGCATTTCGTCGTGCAAGCCGTGCTCAACGACGCACAGCTCACCGAACTTGGCGAGCGTTGCGAAGCGCTACTCGGGGAACTCCGGGCGAAGTGGTTTGACGACGGCGTGGCCACGGATTGGGCTCCGCGCTGTTTGGTCGTCGTGCACGGTTCGGCGGCGACCTACTTGCAGGCGGTTCCCGGCGGCGAACGAACGCTGGGAAGTTCCTGGATCGAAACCAAGGAGGGGAAGATCGTCACCCGACGGGTCGACTTACGGGCCGACCGGGTCGATTGGTTCGCCGGAGCGTTGGCTCACGAACTGGTCCACGTACTGCTGGCCGATCGAGTCGGCGGATATCCTCCGGCACGTTGGGCCGAAGAAGGCCTCGCCATCTTGGCCGACCCCACGGATAAGCAACAGCGGCATGAAGCCGACTTCCGCGCCGCGGCGGCTCAAGGGGGCGAATTCCGCTTAGCGGAGATGTTGGGACACACGGAGTATCCCGACGCGACACGAATCACGGCGTTCTACGGACAGAGCGCCTCGCTGGTGCGGTTTCTGATCAAGTTCCGCACGCCGGCCGATTTTTCGGCCTTTCTGAAGCACTCCGCATCGTACGGATACGATGCGGCGCTTCGTTCTACCTACGGCATCAACGGCATCGCCGATCTGGAACGCCGCTGGCTCAACAGCGTGCATAGCGAAGAGTTGGCGATTCGTTAGTAGGAGCGACGACGGGCAACTTCCGGCACCCGTCGATCGCGGTCGGCTTTAGGCCTAGACGGCGCGGGCAATTTCCTTCTCGGGTACGCATGCCCAAAGCATCGAATGCATGCTCGATTGATCGTCGAACGTAAGGTATTCGCGATCCACGAACACCGGCGACTTCCGCCCGGCGACGGTGAAACGAAATCCCAGGACGTCGGCTTCCCACTTCTGCAAATCGCGCCAAGGGATGAAACCGCCGACATAGCGGGGGCTGATGCGAATGCCCGAGGCGTCCATGCGGCAACGTCCGCACAGGCTACGCAGCGCCAGGTGGCCGAGTGCCGCGCCCGCCAATGCGCAGATCACGGAGAGTAGCACGGTCTGGCGCTGGAGCGACGGGGCCGCGGCTACTTGCGTAGCCAAGAAGCCGGACGTTCCGAATGCGGCCAGCGAGCCAATCGCGAATTTTGCGCCCGACTTCCAAGTGCGCTTCGCGAAAGAGAAGCTCACCGGGGCGCCGGGGATACGAAACGTAAAGACTTGCGGCGCGCCGGCGTTCAAATCGCGAGACGTGGGTCGGACGACCGAAAGCCTCACCGACCGAGTACCGCCGACGGCGGACAAAGTTTCCGACCTGGACATGATGGGCATCCTCAATGAACGAGCTTTTCAGTTGTCAGATCGAACGAACGGTAACGATCCTAAGGCTTCTCTACGCAGAGGTCGGGAAGTCGCCGGAAGCGACGCGCACTCCCGATTCGTGATGAGAGAGAGGCGACATGCGATCGAGACCGACCACGCTGACCGGAACGTTGGAGTGAGATGCTTCGCGGACGACGTGCATCAGCGTGTCGCAGGCGGAGTGGTCGACCAGTGTGACGGAGTGCCCGATGTGCACGTGCACCGTCGTCGCTTCCGGCGGCACCGATTCCAGCTCTTTGCTCAGCTGCATCGAATTGAAGCAAACCAGCGGCTTCGTGACGTGCAAGTGATACGCACCGTCGATCAGCTCCTTGTGCTCGACCGGATTCTGGAAGAAGCCGACGAGGCTTTGCCAGAGCGACATCGTTTCATCGAGGTGCAGAATCACTTCTTCCGCGTCGGGGGGAAGGCTGTTCAATTCGCGCTGCAGCTTACCGGAATTGAACCAGCAAATCGGTTTGTCGACGAACACATGATACTTGCCGTCGATCCATTCTTTGCGACCGACGGGATTTATGAAGAGCTCGCCGAACGTCCCCTTGCGAACGGCGCCCGCGGGCTGCGAGGCGAGCGCCTTACGGCAAAGGTAAGCGTTGAGAAACAACTTAGCGACCACGCCCGCGATAATGCCGACGAGCAAATCGGTGGCCAACGTCGCGAAGATGGTGAAGGCGAAGATGCCTAGTTGTTCCTTGCCGATGTGGGCCACGTGTCGCCAAACGAGCGGTTCGCACATCTTCCAACCGGTGTAGAGCAACACTGCGGCCAGCACGCCGCGCGGAATCAAATTGATGAGCTGATAGCCGACGGCGAGATACAGGATGAGGCAGACGGAGTTGTAGAAATTAGCCCAGAGCGTGCGGCCGCCGGCTGCGACGTTGACCTTGCTCTTCACGCCGCCGGGGATGATGGTAAGTCCGCCGACCATGCTCGAAGCGATGTTGGAGAGACCCATCGCTAGCAACACGCGATTGGGGTTGGAGCGGCGGTGATAAGGATCGATTCGATCGACGGCCATGGCCGTGGCGAGCGATTCGACGCCGTCGACCAACGTGAGCAGCACGACGCCCATCAGTGCGGCGTACCATAAATCCGTTCGTGCGAACAATTCCGCGAAGTGAGGCGTATGGAGGCCCGAGAACGGGTTCTCCGGCACTTTGATCAGGAACTTGCCGCCGTTCAGGTCGCCGAGATGCAGCATTTGGCCGAGCGCGACGCCGATCACCACCGCCACAAGTTGCGGCGGCAAGATCTGAAACAGCTTGACCCGCTTCTGCAATGCACCCAGCGCGAACAACACGAGGAGCGTTACGGCCGACACTGCGAACACGGCCGGCGTATTGTTGCGCGCCCATTCGGGCAAATGCGTGATGAACTCGTAGAACTCATGCGCGTGCACCGTGCCGGTGACGCCGAAGAACGAGGGAAACTGCTTCACGATAATGATGAGGCCGATCGAGGCGAGCATCCCCTCGACCACGGCGACCGGAATCATCGCCGCGTAGCGCGCCAGTCCCGCGAGACTCATGATCAATTGGCAACAGCCGACCATGAAGATGACGACCAACAAGAACGGATAACCGGCCCCGACGTGATCGGCGTCGCCGGCGCCGCCCAACGCAATCATCACGGTCATGATTGCGGGAGCGAGTCCCGCAGCCGGACCGGCGATCGTCATGTACGCACCGCCGACAAAAGGAAACAGCAAGCCGGCGATGATCGCCGAAATCAATCCGTAAACGGGCGGGCAGCCCGACGCGATGGCAATGCCTGACGAAAGCGGCAACGAAACGAGCGACACGACCATGCCGGAAAGCAAGTCTTGTCGGAAGTTCTTGAGCCCGGCAATTCCGTTGACGGGTTTCTCGCGCGAAGCATTGGCGACAATCTCTGTCATGGGTTGAAGCCTCGAAGAGAAGCGTGACGAGCGGGGCGATTCGCCTACTAAAGCGAACGCTATACCGCGGCTTCGGTCTGCGGCACCGTGCACACCTGATCGCGTCCGTTCTCGAGTCGACGCGGCATCACCAAAAATCGCAACGATTGCGGCCCTGCGAGACAAAATCTCCGGCCTTCCGCTCGCGTCAGGATTGCGTGGCCAAGTGGTTTACCACGTGGCCGGCTCGTATCCGTTCCGCACACGCGCCAAGCGTCTTCTTCGCTAATTGCCGGCCACGTCCACCCGATATATGCGGATAGAAACTGGCCGCCCGCACAGGCGCGGCAAATGTTTTGCCACGAAATGGAGCAACCCGGCGTCAACCTATTTATCAGCGCCGAAAACCACTCTGAGTGAGGTCGGCCGCGTATCTGGCGGGGCTCGGTAGCTGACAACGAAGCAACACCCATGCCCGTTACGCGTGGCGGTGAGCAGCGGGCTAAATACTTAGCTCGTATCGGCTTGAGCGACAAAACGCACGGCGGCGCGCTTGTCCGAGGCCGCTCGCCGCCGGTTGACCGGTGTGCGGAGGGAGCTTAGAGTAAAAAGCTAGTGCCCTGGGAAGCTAGGGAAACCCTAGCGGCCACTCATCTTGCGCGCATTCGCACCTCTTGCTCCCGACCGGTTAACTCGATGCTGGCAACGCGCGTAATTCCCTGTCTCGACGTCGACCGCGGCCGCGTCGTGAAAGGAACGAAGTTTTTGGAGTTGCGCGACGCCGGGGATCCCGTCGCCGTGGCCCAGCGCTACGAGGCCGACGGCGCCGACGAGCTCGTCTTCCTCGATATCTGCGCGAGCCATGAAGGGCGCGACACGATGCTCGACGTCGTTCGCCAAGTGTCGGAAACCATTTTCATGCCGTTCACCGTCGGCGGCGGCATCCGCACCATCGACGACGCCACGGGCCTGATTCAAGCCGGCGCGGAAAAGGTGAGCATCAACTCCGCCGCCGTGCGCACGCCGGAGTTGATCCGCGCCGTGAGCGACAAGTTCGGCAGTTGTGCGACGGTCGTCAACATCGACCCGAAACGGGTGATGCGCGACGGTCGCGAGGTGTGGGAAGTCCATATTAACGGCGGCCGGGTTCCGACGGGGCTCGAGGCCGTGGCCTGGGCCCGGCGCGTGGAAGAGCTCGGCGCCGGCGAAATCGTGCTCACCTGCATGGACGCCGACGGCACCAAGCGCGGCTTCGATCTCGAAATCACCCGGGCCGTGTCCGACGCGGTCGGCATTCCGGTAGTCGCCAGCGGGGGAGCGGGCACGCCCGACCATTTGGCCGACGCCGTACTATTAGGACATGCCGACGCCGTGCTGGCCGCCGGCATGTTCCACTTCGGCGAATATACGATTCCGGCGGCCAAACGAGCGATGGCCGCTCGCGGCGTTTGCGTGAGACTCTAGAATTAATCTCGTCGGCAGGCGTCGGCAGGCGACGCGGCTAACGATGCTCATAACCGAACATTCGTAAACTCATAACTGACAGTTTCCATCATGGCAGTCGTCGACTCGGACGCAGAACGATTTATCGCCAAGAAGGTCGATCTCGAAATCGACAAGCTTTTCCGCGCGTTGGTCAAGCTCAAGGGGAGCGACCTGCACCTGAAGGTCGGCCGGCCGCCGATCGTGCGCGTCAACGGCGAACTCCGCCCGCTCACGCGGCCCCCCATTGAAGACGAAGAAATGGTGCGGCTCTGCTTTCCGATGATGAGCGATCGCAATCGGAAGATCTTCAACGAAACCGGCGGCTCCGACTTCGCCTATCAGGTCGACGTCGACGGCGAAGGTTGGCGGTTCCGCGTCAATCTGCTCACGCAGCTCGGCCACGTCGGCCTCGTCGCCCGCCGCGTGAACCGCACCATTCCGAACTTCGAAGGGTTGTATCTGCCGCCGGACATGGTGGACCTCTGCAAGTATCACCAGGGCATGGTGCTGCTGGCCGGCGTCACGGGCTCCGGCAAGAGCACCACGATCGCCAGCATGCTTAACTGGGTCAACCAGAACTACCGCAAGCATATTCTGACGCTGGAAGACCCGATCGAATTCGTGTTCACCGAAGACAAGAGCCTGATCAATCAGCGCGAAATCGGCATGGACGTCGTCGACTTCAAGGTCGGCATGAAGCACGCGGTGCGCGAAGACCCCGACATCATGCTCGTGGGCGAAATGCGCGATGAAGAAACGTTCCTGACGGCGATCCATGCGGCGGAAACCGGGCACTTGGTGTTCGGAACCATCCACGCTTCGAGCGCGCCGTCGACCATCGGGCGTATTCTCGACTTGTTCCCGCAAGCGATGCACCCTTCGCTGCGCAGCGCCATCGCCATGAACATGAAGGCGATCGTCGCGCAGAAGTTGCTCCCTTCCATCAAGGAAGGGGTCGGTCGGGTGCCGACGGTCGAGATCATGAAATTCAACTCCATCGTGCGCAAGCTCATTTTGGAAGAGAAAGACGAGAAGCTCTCCGACGCCATTCGGATGTGTGAAAAGGAAGGCATGCAAGATTTCACCATGAGTTTGAAGAGCCTCGTCGATCGCGATCTGATCGATCGGGCCACGGCCTTCGAAGTGGCGCCGAACGTCGACGCGCTGAAGATGGCCCTCAAAGGCATCAACGTCGCACAACCTGGAATTCTCTAATGCCCCGTTTCCGCGTCGTCCTTTTTCTCGCACTCGGCGTCTTCGCGGCGCTGGCCGTCGCGCCCGCCCTGGCACAAGGCCCCAATGCGCCCGCGGTCCCGCCGGCCCCCGTCGGCACTTGGCCGGAATGGGTCGGTGACGATTATCCCGACCAATTCAAGCTGAAAAACTTCGAGCGTGGAGAAGGTTACTACTTCAGCATTCCCAAGATCGTCGCGGCGCTCTTGTTGCTCTTCTGCTGGGTGCGCAGCGGCGATTGGGTCAATCAAGACGCGCAGTACCACAAGCACCCGTACCTCAAGTGGAACCTGATCGTCTTTGCGCCGTTCGCGGCCGCGTTCGCTTTGCAATGGTTTATTCCGTTCTTTTGGTTGGTGAGTTTTCCGTTGCTCATCGTCGCCTACGTCGTGCCGCTGACGATGTACGTCCGCATGCGCAACAAGAAAGCCTCGGACGATGACATGGCGTTCACGCCGCTTCATATCAAGCGCGTGCTCGCCGAACAGCTCGGCAAGTTCGGCATCAAGATGAACGTGGCGGCGAAGAAGACGGGGCCGACGAGCGTCGTCGCGCTCACGGCGCGCAACGCCCCCACGCCCGTGGAAAAGCAGCAGCGCGAAATCGCGGCCCGCGCCACCCCCGGCTTCGTACCCGCCTGCGACGTCTTGCATAAATCGTTTCTCACGCGGGCCTCGGGCATCATGCTCGATTTCTCGGCCGAAGCGGTCGTCATCAAATACTTGGTCGACGGCATCTGGCTCGACGGCGAAGTGATGCCCCGGCAACTCGGCGACCCCGTCCTCGCGACGCTGAAAACCATTTGCGCTCTGAAGCCCGAAGACCGGCGGACGCGGCAGCAAGGTTCGTTCACGGCGACCGACGAAGTCACCAAGCAAGTCGCCCACTGCAAGATCACCACGCAAGGAACGAAGACCGGCGAGCGAGCCCTCATTCAGTTTGAAGATGCGGGCGTGCGCAAACGCCGGCTGCCCGACTTGGGCCTGCGGCAAAAAGTGGCCGACGAACTGCAAGAACTGCTCAATCGCAAGCAGGGATTAGTCGTCATCGCCGCTCCGCCCGCCGGCGGGCTTACGAGTCTCACCACGGCGTGCATCGCCGCGATTGATCGCTTCACGCGCAGCGGCATGGCGGTGGAAGACAAGAACTCGAAAGACATCGAAGTCGAAAACATCCCCGTCGTGCTCTACGACAGCCTGGAACAAGAAACGCCGATGACGAAATTGCCGGGCGTCATCCGGCAATTTCCCGACGTGCTGATCGTGCCCGACATGGTGAACGCCGAGACCGCCAACTTGCTCTGCGAAGAGGCGCTGAACGACGATCGCCTCGTCATCACCACGTGCCGTGCCAAGGAAGCCGCGGAAGCGCTCTTAACGCCGGCCGTGCAAACCAAGGTCTCGCTGAAGACTTACGCCAAGGCGGTGTCGGGCGTCATCACGCAACGCCTCATTCGGAAGCTTTGCGAAAAGTGCAAAGAGGCCCACCCGCCGCAGCCGGCCATCTTGCAGAAGCTCGGAATTCCGGCCGATAAGGTGCAAGCGTTTTATCGCCCGCCGACGCAGCAACGGCCCGAAGGGGTTTGCACCGAATGCGGCGGCCTGGGCTACAAAGGTCAGCTCGCGCTATTCGAGTTGCTCATCGTCGACGACTTGGTCCGCCAAACGCTGATGAAAGAGCCGAAGGTCGAGACCATTCGCGCAGCGGCGCGCAAGGGGGGCATGAAGACCATGGAAGAGGAAGGACTGCTGCAAGTCGTCAAAGGCCTCACGTCGGTGCAGGAATTAGCCCGCGTCTTGAAGGAAGGAGCCCCCCCGGCCGCTCCCGCCGCCGCCAGAACACCGCAACAGCCGCCGCCGGCGGCGAAAAAGAAGTAAGTCAAGAGAGTAGCTAGTTGCTGGAAAGAAGCTGACGAGATCGCACGTCGTAGTTAGTACCCAGTACTCCGAACCAAGCCCGCAGCACGAAGCACGAAGAACCTAGACCCGCGAACTACTTCCATGAACTACGTCTTGCTCATTCTCTTCATCTCCATTGTTGCGACCCTGCTGCGCGACGGGCTTTGGAGCAACACCATTACGCTGTTCAGCACCGTCACGGCCGCCGTCGTGGCGACCAACTACTTCGAACCGGTCGCGGACTTACTCACGGGATTCGTGCCGGCCATGCTCCATTTTTGGGACCTCCTGGCGCTCGGACTCGTCTTCACCGTCACCTACGTGCTGCTCCGCACCATCGGCACGAAGCTCTCGCGGTTCCGCGTTCGCTTTCATCCCCCCGTCGATAATTTTGGCGGCGTGCTCATGGCCGCCTTCATCGGCTGGACCGCCGTGATGTTTGTGTGCTTCGCGCTCCACCTCGCGCCCCTGTCGCGCAACTTCATGGGGGGCTCGTTCGATCCGGAGCAGAACATGCTCTACGGCCTGGCGCCCGACCGCAAGTGGCTCGGGTTCATGCAAAAGCTTTCCAACGGCGGCGCCTGGGGCCGCAACGTTTCCGGCGATTCCGACACGGCCGCCACGACGTTCGATCCCAAGAGCGAATTCATGCTCAAGTACGCCTCGCGCCGCGCTTGGCTCGACACGAAGTTAGACACGTTCGTCAACTAACGACGCGACTCAAGAGCCGTTCTTCGAGAACCACGGCTTGGCCGTCGCATCGGTGCGGAAGAACTTCAGCAGTTGCTCGCCCCCTTTGCTGATGCCCTGCGGTGAGTGGTGCGTACCGTCCGAGCCGAAATCCTCGGGCACGTACGCAAATCCGTCGGCGGCGCGCTTCGTGGTTCCCTCGGCCCAAAGATACGGTCCCCAACTCAGCCACGGCGCGCGCACGGCCCCCTTCTTCGGATCGAAGTTCAATTCCGCATTGCCCGTGAGCTGATCTTCGATCAGCCACTTCACGGAGAAGCCCGACTCGTACGCATACGGCTCCGGATTCAAACGCGACCTGGCAAAACCGCCGTAGGTGCGGCTGGAGAGATACGCGAGCTTACAGTTGGGAAAACGCTCTTGGATCACATGCAGAATCATCTGCAACTCGCTCTGCAACGTCCGGGCATACGCGGGAAACCCTTGCGACGGACCGGCGTCGGCTTGCTTGATCCAAACGGCCTGCACTTGAGCCCGCGACACGCCGGAGGCCTTCAAGCGCTCGTCGACCACGCGCCAGTATTGCGCGCCGCGCCCGTCGTCTTCCGGATCTTGGATCGCCGCCGCCGTCATGCCTCCTTGCGCGCCGTTGACGAAGAGCAATTTCGGGTTCACGTCGTCGGCCCCGCGGAGCGCCGCCTCAAAGCCTTGCGATAGTTGCGAGGTGTTGCTCATACCGACGGAGAGCAACACGATCCGCCCGCGCTCGGCGTCGGGCTTGCCGTCGGCATCGAGCGGTCGCACTTCGCCGGCCCGTCGCAGGCCGGCCGCTTCGTGGGCCGAGGGGCGTTCGTTGGCGCCGTCGGGATAAAGCCCGCCCGTGAAGCCTTGATACTTCCCCTGGCCGAGTTCCGTGAGCGGCTTCAAGTGCGAAGTATCTTTCGTCACGCGCTCGCCGGGCGCCGCAGGAGCGCCCCCCGCGCCTCGACCCGGACGGTTCTGCGCCGGCCCGACCCGGACGGCGTTCAAGACGTCGGTCCCCGGGTTCACACGAAAGAAGAGTTCGGTGCCGGGCTTCAAGCCCGCCTGCGCAAACCGTTCGGCGAGGGTGCCGCGCTGCGTATCAAGCACTTGCATTCCGGGCGAAATGTCGAGCTTCAGCTCCGCTCCATCGGCGGCGATGGTGATCGCATTTCGTTCCAGATCGAGCGCCACGACTTTGCCGTGCCGAATCTCTTGGGCCGTGCCCGAGCCGGCCCAGCAGGAAACGACGCAGGCCGCGAGCAACGCTAGGCTGCTGCGAATAAACAGTTGCATGAGCGAGAACCTCCGCAAGGCGGACCAGCCGCGGGGACGTAGCGAACCCGTCGGATGATACCCCGACAAGCGGAGAAGGTTTCGCATACGTCGCGGAGGAGCGTACGACTACTTGCGGTCGTCGCGCGCTTCCAAACTGCTGAAATCGGGCCCGTTGCGAAAGTCGCCCGGCAGATCGTTCAGCGAGGTTCCCGCCGGCGGGGCGTTCGTGCGTTGCACGATGTCCCGCGCCGTCCGGTCGGCCCGCAGCGTCGTCCAGGCAATCGCCGCGATGACGAGCACCAACACGATGACCGCGCCGTTGACGAGCCAACTGAAGCCGTCGTCTTGAGCGGCGACGATTCGCTTCAGCCAGACCAGCGATTTGCCGACCAGGAGCGGCGCCTTTTGCATCCCCGGTTTTTCCGGCGGCAGGCCCGCGGCCTCGCGCTTGGCGGCTTCCCGCTTTTCGGCATCCGTCCGGTCGCGCTTGTAGGTCCAGCCGGTCAGATACGTGCCCGGAATCCGCACCGTTTCATTGATGTCTTGCCCTTGGGGAAAGCCGGGCGGCAATTCGAGCAGGTTGAAGAGGAGCGGATTATCCACCGACTCCGCCGTGAAGAGCGCCACTTCGTAATACTGCGAGATTCCGTAACGACGCTGCAACTCCTTGTCGGCGACGACCAACACCGCGCGGCGCGCTTGCCCTTCTTGCGCAGTGAGCTCTCCCAGCATCTTCGGACCATCGTTGAAGAGCGGCACGACGGAATAGGCTCCCTTCGTGAGCTCCTGCAGCTTGGCGAAGTCGACCTTCTTCATCGCCACGAGCAACTGAAACAAGCACTCGCGCTCCGCCGATAAGTCCGAGGAAAACGGCCGTACGTCGTCGTACAGCCCGTAGTCCATGCCGAGATCCCCGAGCGGCGTGCGTTTGAACCACTCCAAGCGATCGGCCGCGAAGATCGGCGAACCATCCGGGCCGGCGCCGACTCCCTTGAGATACATCCCCTGCACGCCGATGCGCTCTTCGACCGTCGTCTTGCCGCGCAGCGCATCCGGCACCCGCAACGTATACACGATCAGCGGCCCCGTGCGCCCCGGCACCGCGACTTCGCAACGGAAGAACTTGCGACGCGGATCGCCGTCGGCCAGGCGCGGCGGATCTCCCGGCGAATTGGCCACGGCGGCGGCGTACACAATGTCGAGCTCCGCATCGGTGAACTCTTGCGGCGCAATCGACTTTAGTGTTCCGACGGCGCGCCAAAGTGCCGCGGTGTCGAGCGTCGCCGGCGGCACCGGCATCGGTCGGGCATAGGTCGACCAATCTTCCGGCTTCAGTTGCCGCACCGCCGCGAACACACCGACCAGCGGACGACGTTCCGAGTCGCTAAGCGGCGAGCCGTCGGTAAACTTCGTCCAGGTTGAAGGAGGCACGCCCACGGAAAATAGCAGCTCCCCCAACGGATCCGTCGGCATCGCCTCTTCGACGTGCACAGGCTTGTCCGTCGGCTTCGGCGTCGTCGGCAACGTGAGCTCGATCTTCGGCGGCGCGTCCGGTGCGGCGGCTTTTTCGGCGCTTTCCTTGGCGGCTTCTTGGCCGATCGCCAAGTCGGCGAGGCCGACGACCGCGAACAAACAGCCGACCACAAACAGGCGATGCGACGGGGTGCGCGTCATGGTTCGATCTTCAAGTTGTTAAGGTTTTTGGCCGCTTCGGCTTCTTCGGCCGCGCGACGGATGCGCCCGACGAGCGGCCCTCGGCTGGTCACCGAGGTGCGCGAGAGTCGAAAGGCCCACACGGCCAGCGCGATCATCAACACCATCCCGAAACCCAAGAGCGGCAAAACCCATTTCGTGGGAATGCCGCGCGGCAGACCCGGCACGTGGGCCACGGCATCTTCGCCGGCAGCGACCGCATCGGCGATCTTTCCTTTGGGGGTCCAACGCAGAGTCTTCGCCAACACCAACGGCGAACTGCGAAAGACGGGCTCGCCTGTTTTGGGGTCGGGCTCGCTCGCATAGCCGAGTCGCTTGTAGAAGTACCCGCTCGCGCGCACGTTCTGCATCACGTCGCCCGCGGGATAATCCTTCGGCAACTCCAAACAGATGAACACGATCGGCACCAAGCTCTTCTCGGGCTGGATCCACACTTCGTAGTACTTCTCGATGCCGTGCAGATTCTGGTTTGCTTGCTGCGGAATAATGCGGTGCACGGTGCCCGCGACGTCGACGATCTCGCCGCGATACTCTTTCGTCTGCTCGTTGAGCTGACGGAAGGTTCGTTCGCCGACCGATGCGATTTCGATATCGCGCTCGTCGGCTTCGTCGAGCGTGCGGAGCAATTGAAACAGACTCTGTTCTTCGTCGCGACGATACACGGCGTCGTCTTCCAACCCCGTGAACAACTCCGGGCGGACGTTGCCGAACAGGCGCTTCACGGCGACCGGTTGCTTTTTGTCTTCCCCCGGCACCGCTTGCACTTCGCCCGGCGCAGGAGCCACGGCATTGACGGCTACACGATTGTCGACCGGTTCCGTCGCGGCGCCGGGAGTCGCCCCGCGATTTCCGAACTTGAACAACTCTTGCCAACGCGAAGGGTCGCCGCCGCGTGCAATCCAGAGTCCGACCGCGATGATCAGAATCAGAAACCAGAAGGGCCGTTGAAACTTGTGGGCCAGATAGTTTCTCGGTTTATAAGCGGCCCGGCCGGCGGCGGTGCGAAACTTAAGCACTGAGGTCGTCTCCATACGGGGAGCAAAGCCCGTCGACATGGCGGTAGCCGTGGAATACCCGGCGGCCCGACTGACCGGGCCCGGCGGAAGATCGGAAACAAAAGACGTGGAAAAATCGTGCAATTCGCCGCAGTCGGCGGATACCCTATTCTATAGCGACCCGGCCAGGGAAAAATGCTGAAACCTGCGCGAGCCGGCGGAACCGGTCGGCGTAACTCGTTTGTGGTTCGGCAATTCCTTCGCGTCGACCGGCCGCGGTTATTCCCGCATCGCCACCACGCGGAATAAAGCGTCTGTACCGCCCCGAACCGTAGGTGGGCAGCTAACGGCGGATGATCCCCGAGCAGGAGCGACGGCGTGCCCCTCGCACAGTCCGAATTTAATCAACTGGTGACCGAGCACGGCGATGCCCTCTATCGCACGGCGTATCGCCTGATGGGCGATGCGCACGACGCGGAGGACGTGGTGCAGGAGACGTTTCGTTCCGTCTGGAAAAGCCGCGAGCGCTACGAGCCCGACCGGGGGGACCGCGCTTGGCTGCTCTCGATCTTGCGGCGGCGAGCCGTCGATCGGTGGCGGCGGCGCGATTCGAGCGAACGTACCGGCGGCGACGAACTCGCACTCCTGACCGTGCGCGGCGACGATCCGATTGAAGAGCAATACACCGACGAGGTTCAAGCAGCCCTCAGCCAAATCCATGACGACCTCCGCGAGACGCTCCTTTTGGTGGTCGTCGGCGAGTTGACCCACCAAGAGACCGCCGACCTGTTGGGCATTCCGATCGGCACGGTGCTCTCCCGCGTCAGCCGCGCCCGCCGCCAACTCCGCGAACTATTGCAAGCTGCACAAAAGCACGCGGTCTGATTTCTCTGCCTTCTCCACCTAGCAACTAGCTACCAGCTACCAGCGACTTTCCTGAAATGCCCCGCGACGTGAACTTTAGCGACGACGAACTCGACCGGCTGCTTCGCAGCGTGCCGGTGCCTGCGCGTCTGGCTGCGCGGTGCGTCGCGCTCACGGAAGCAGGGACGGATCTGGCCGAGAGCTCGCGCGGCCCGCTGGCGTCGCAACTTTGCGACATACCGATCCCCGCCGGCTTGCACGACCGACTCCGCGCGATGGCCGCCGATAACGACAATACGAACGGCGCGGAAGACCTCGAAACGGTGCTCGCCGCCACGCAGAACGATCTGCTCGATATGCGCTTGCGCGAGGTACCAGTTCCGCCCGGTATGCACGCGCGGCTTCGTAAGATCGCGGCCCCTCGCCTCACGTGGCAACGTCTGGCTGCCGTGGCCGCGCTGCTGCTTATGGCCGCCGGCGTGCAGCGCTTCATCATCGCGCCGCGCTTCGAACAACGCCCCGGATCGGATGTCGCCCTTCATCACGACCCGTCGGCGTCGCCGATTCTCAATCTCGCCGCGCAGGCCGAAACGGCCGGCGACGCTCGGTTCGTCGCGCCCTCCCCTCCTCCGCAACAGCTCGCCGTACGCGCGACTTTCGCCTCGCTGCCGACGACGCTCGCCGGCGAGCGCTCGCGCCTCGACGCTCAGCACGAATCGCTCGTCGTTCGCCGCCGCCCGAAGCTCGACGTTTTCCAAGCCACGGCCTGGGCCTTGGGCGCCGCGGCGTCGTACCACGGCGCCGCTCCCGGCGTTGCTCCCGGAACTGTGCAAGGAGCTCGCATTCTCGACGACCTGCCCGACGTAGCGCGCCGCGTCGTGCGCGTGCCGCGCGGCGTCGAAGTGCCGCTCAGCGCGGAAGGGCGCACGTTTCTGCTCGACACCGGCACGTTCCCTAGTGTCACGCCGCGCGAGTTCGCCACTTCCATCGTCCCGCTCACGCACGACACCAGCGGCTATGAGCTGGCACGCACGTATCTCGCGGCCGGCGAATGGCCTCCCGCGAAACATATGCGCACCGAGGAGTTTCTCACGGCGGTCGACTACGGCTACGGCCGACCCACGGACAAAGGGGCGCGTTTGATCGCCGCCGGCGCGTTGGCTCCTTGGAACCCGCCGGCGGCCGCCGATCGTCCCTTGCCGCCGGAACGTACAGGTCGGCTGCTGCAGCTATCCGTGCAGGCCCGCGAATTGCCGGCCGCGCCGCGCCCGCCGACCTATCTCACGGTCGGCATCGACGTCACCACGAGCATGCAGGCCGGCGGCCGATTGGAAATGATCCGCGGCGCGCTCCGTTCGCTCGTGAACAGGCTCGGCGGCGCCGATCGACTCACGCTCGTGGCGCTCGGCGGCACGAATCCCGTCGTGGTGGAAGACGGCACCCGCGCCGAACTTGAGCAACTTCTCGCGGCGGTCGACTGGCTCCAAGCCGGCGGCAGCGGCGACCTCTCCGGCGGCATTCTCACGGCCTGCGCCACGGCCGCCCGGCGCGAACCGCCGCGCAACGTCGTGCGCCGCGTGGTCGTCATCAGCGACGCCTTCAACGAATTCGACCCCACCGGCGCGCGCACGGTCGAACACTTCCTGCAAACGTCCGCGGCCCGCACCTTGCGAATGGATCTCATCGACCTGAGCGGCGAAGCGGAAGAAACGCCCTGGGACGCACTGGTCCGCCGGCGCGACGGGAAGACCTTTCGCGCCGACACGGGAGAACGCATTCGTTCGGCCCTCATGGAAACGCTCACCGGCCGCAACCAAACGGTCGCGTCCGACGCCGTCCTTTCGCTCACCTTCCAACCGCAGGCGGTCGTCAGCTACCGCCTGCTCGGGCACGAACCGGCCGACTTCGCCGGCCTGCTGCCGCAGCGCGTCGAAATCGATCTGCATGCCGGCCAAACGGCGACGTTGCTCTACGAGCTCTTCCTGACCGGCGGCAAGGACCAAGAGGTGGCCACGGCCGTGCTCCGCTGGCGCGATCCGACCGACGGCACGCCGCAAGAAGCCGTGCAATCGATCACCCGGGGCATGCTCAGCCCCGCGTTCGAAAAATCCTCCCCGCAGCTGCAATTGGCGGCGGTGGCGGCGGCCACGGCCGGGCGTTTGCGTCATTCGCCGTGGGGAGATAACGTCGCGCCGGCCGAGGTGCTACAATGGGCCCTGCGGTTGGATCGGCTCGGCACCGTACGCGGCGTCCGTCCGTGGATCGAGCTCGCGAAGCAAATGCAGAACGTTCCTCCACAGCGTCGCCCCGTGGAGAAGCGTTCCGCACGCTAACGCGCCGTTCCGCCGCGCCCCACCGCACCGCCGCGAAACACGGCGCACCCCCAGCCCACGAATCGGACGGCATTGCATGTCGGCGTCGGCAAATTTTCAGAGTCGCCGCATCGCAGCGCTATTCATCGCCGCTTGGCTCAGCGGCGCCGCTCTCTTCGATACGGCGCCCTACGGCCCCGCCCCGCTCTCAGCCGCCGACGACGGCAAGACCACGGCCTCGGGCGCAGGGCTGCCCGATGCGCAAGTGTCGATCATCGCCGAGGCCGGCGACCTCGTGCGCTCGTCGCTCACGGCGCCCGACACGACCGTGCGCACGCGCGTGCTCGGCAAAGCTCAAAACCTGCTCGAAACGTTTCTCCAAGAAAACCCGACGCATCCTGACGCCCCGCTGGTGGAAATGCAGCTCGGCGTCGTGCTGACGAGCCAGGCCAAGGGTCTGGCCGCCGATGCCCAAGCCGCCGCCGACGAGCCCGGCCGTGCGATGCTCATCGTCCAAGCGCGCGAGACGTTCCTCTCCGCGGAGGGGTATTTTTCGACCGCCGTCGATCAGCTGAACACCCGGTACCTCGGGTTCCCCAAGCTCAACTACACCGACGAAGCCGTGCAACGCCGCGGCCAGCGGCTGCGGGGCGAGCTCATTCAGGCCCGGATGTACCACGCCGGAGTCCGCGAGGAGCTGGCGGGCATCTATCCGCCGGAATCGTCCGAGGCCCAAGAAAACTACAAAGCGGCGGCCGACCGCTATGAGCAAATCTACAAGGATTACCGCACACTCATCGCCGGCCTCATGGCCCGGCTCAAGCAAGGACAATGCTATAAGGCGCTAGGAGATACGCGGCGAGCGCTCGGGCTCTACAACGACCTCCTGACGCAGCCCGACGAACTGGCGGCGCTCCGTCGGCTCCGCGTGGCGGCCATGTACTTGTCGCTGGAATGCTGGACGACTGAACAGGAAAAGCTGTATGAGTTGGCTTTTTCTCAGGGTGAGGAATATTTGACCCACCTTCGCCCCGAAGAGAAGTCGTGGCCCGAATGGTATGCCGTGCGGTACTTTACCGCCCGCGGCTACTTTCTGGCCGCGGCAGGTCTGGGGCCGGAGCGTGCCGACGATCGGCAGGCTTGGCTCCAACGGTCGGCCGAGCAGTCGGAGCGGCTGGCGAAGGAAGCCAATCCTTACCAGGCGGCCGCCGCCGATTTGGCCGTGGAAGTCGCCAAGGTGCAAGCACCTTAAAGCCGTCTGAGCGAATTGTGCACACGGTGCAAATCGTTCCGCGGCGCGACGCGTTCCACGCCGCGACTCGGAGTCGACGCGCCGCCGGTGCGCGCCCGCAAAATCGGCGCAGGCGCGTGCCGTCCGAAACCGATCGCGGGAATACCGCGAATTGCACAGGCCGAAGCTTGATTACCCTAAAAACCGCTTATAAGCTGAGGAGGTCTGGTCGGTCGCGAGAATCGCTTTTTTCGTCGCCGTCCCTTCCTTCGCAGCCGGTATGTTGGCGCGTTCCGACATCACGTTGCGAATCTCGTCTCACATCGTTTGTATCTCGACGCTCCCCCTTTCGGTCTGCATCGTCATCGCCAGTTTTCACCACGCCCGCTCGAGATCCCTGCGCCCAAGTTCGCGCACCGGTTCTCGACTCGCGGCGCTTGTAAGGACGACACGGATGAAATGTTTCGGCTCACGTCTGTTGCCCGCCTCCCTCTCGGCGGGTCGTCTCTTCTCCGCGGCCGCGCTGGCTGCGCTCGTCGCGGGCGCCCCTCCGGCGCAAGCGGCCGAGGAGTACGACAACTTCCTCAACGGCCTGCGGCAACGCAGCTACTACGACGTCGCGCTCGACTACCTCGACAGCATGCGTAATAGCCCGCTGCTGTCGGAAGAGCAGCGGCAGATGATCCCGTTTGAAGAAGCCCGCACGTCGCTCGAAGCGTCGCGCAGCGAACGCGATCCGATCATTCGCGACAAGATGCTCGACATCGCCCGCGACAAGTTCAAAGACTTCGTCAGCAAGAACCCGGAACATCCGCAAGCTCCCGGCGCCGAAACGCAACTGGGCGCCGTGCTCGTCGAACGCGGCCGTTCCAAAGTAGAACAAGCCCTGCGCCCGGAATTCGAGAAGCAGAAGAAGCAGCTGCTCGAAGAGGCCCGCAAGTTCTATACGGAGTCGGAACAGGTCTTCAAACAGGCGGAAGAGAAGTTCGCGAAGTTGCTCGGCACCTTCCCGAAGTTCATGGCGCCGAACGATCCCCGCGTCGCCCAACGCGAACGGGCCAAGGGAGATTTGATTCAGGCCCACATGTTCCACGCCTACGGGCTTTACGAGAAGGCGAAGACGTTCGATGAGAAATCGGCCGAATTCAAAACGGCGCTGACCACGGCCGCCGAGAAGTACGGGGCCATCTACAAAGACTACCGCACCCTCATCGCCGGCCTGGCCGCGCGGCTGAAGGAAGGTCAATGCTACCAAGAACTGAAAGACACCAAGCGCGCGTTGGGCCTCTACAACGACTTGCTCGGCCAGCCCGACGAACTCAAGGCGCTCCGTCCGTACAAGGCCAGCGCTATGTACCTCTCGCTGCAATGCTGGACCGCCGACACGGAAAAGCTCTACGAACTCGCAGCGCTTCAAGCCGATGAATTCATCCGCGGCTCGTCGAACGACGAACTCAACCGCCCGGAATGGCTCGCCGTGAAGTACTACGGCGCGCTGGCGAACGAACTCTTCGCCGCCTCGTTCCCGGCCGACGCCAAGGGAGAAGAGCTCAAGAAGAAGCAAGCCGCGCTCGACAACGCCGCGGAATTTGCCGAATCGGTCGCGGGCGTCACGGGCGAATACCAAGACTTGTCCCGAGCGTTGCTGCAGCGCATGGGAACGCAAGTCGACAAGACGCGCGAACCGCGCACGTTCCTCGAAGCGCAAAATCGCGGCACCGACGAAATGGGGAAGTACTCGGCCTCGATGGCCGAAGCGGCCAAGCAAACCGACGCCGCCGCGCAACAGGCGAAGCTCAAGGAAGCCGACGAACATCGCAACAACGCCGTCGCTCTCTTCTACAAAGCCCTCTCGCTGGCCGACGAAGCGACGAGCCTCGAAGACAAGAACATCGTCCGCTACTACATCTGCTACATGAAGTTCACCATGCAGCAAACGTACGACGCGGCCGTGGTCGGCGAATTCCTGTTGAAGTTCTATCCCAATAGCGGCGGCGCTCGCTCGGCCGCGAAGATCGCGCTGGCCTGCTACGTCACCGAGTATCAGAACAACCAAGCGGCCCTGCAAAGCGGCGACGCCAATGCCGTGAAGCCGCTCAACCCGGAATACGACCGCAACAAGATGTACGCCATCGCTTCGGAAATCACCAAGCGTTGGGCGGGAGAACCGGAAGCCGACGACGCCTGGAACATCCTGCTGGCCATCGCGATCAACGAGAAGAACGTTCCCGACATCCTGCTGACGCTCGGCAAGATTCAGGAAACGTCGGAAATGCGCGCCGAAGCGGAAATGCGAGCCGGCTCCACCCTCTGGGCCCTCTACAACGAGCAACTCTCGCTCGACGACGGCGACCCGAGCAAGCCGACGCCGGAGAAGCTGCAAGAACTCGTGAAGACGGCCAACGAAGTGTTGGAAAAGGGAGTCGAGCGTCGACGTTCGAAGCTCGACGCGTTCACCAAGTTCACGCTCCCCGACGCCGACGCGATTCGTTTCTTGGTCGATTCGCGGATCGCGCTCGGTCAGAACGACAAGGCCCTGGCGCTGTTGGAAGATCCCAAGCTCGGCCTGCTCGCACTGGTTCGGGCCGGCGCAACCAACCCGGCCGCGACGGTCGACCCGATTCCGTTTGAGACCTTCAAACTCGCACTGCAGGCCTACATCCTGAACGGCAAAGTCGCCGAAGCGCAGAAGCTGATTCCGGAACTCAACACGCTCATGGCCAAGGCCGGAGGGGACACGGCAGATCAGATCGCCGGCACCTACCTGAACCTGGCGCTGCGGCTCGAAAAGCAGATCGACACCAATCGCCAAGCCGGCAACGTCGAAGGCATCAAGCAAGCGGCCAGCGGCTTCAAGTTCTTCCTGGAGCAAGTGCGCGATTCGTACCTGGTCGCTCCCGACAAATACTCGGCGCTTCCGCCCGAGAAGCAAACGATGGCGTTCCAGAACGTGAACTGGGCGTCGGACAACATGTTTAAGCTGGCGGGCGATCTGCTCAACCAACCGCAAGTCGCTCCGGCCGATAAGGCCATGGCCGACGAACTACTCGCCGCGTCATCGAAGATCGACGACCAACTCGCCCCCCTCACGCAACCCAACTCCGACGCTCAATTGATCGTCAAGCTTCGCAAGGCCCGCGCCATGCGTCGCGCCGAGAAGTGGGCTGACGCCGTCGCCGCGTTGAAGGACGTGTTGAACGGCCGTCGCAATTTGATGGAAGGGCAAGTCGAGGCGGCGGAAACGCTGGCCGCCAGCGCCGTGAAGACGAGCGACATGACCGCCTTCGATAAAGCGATCGGCGGAACCGCGCCCGACGATAAGGGAGACAACATCATCTGGGGCTGGAAGCGCATCGCCGACACCATGCGTCGGGTGCCGCAATTCGCCGTGCCGGTGAAGCCGGAGTCGGCCGATCAAGCGGCCGCGGCCAAGTACGCCGAAGAGATGGCTCAGCACCAAGCCTTTATGAACTTCTTCCATATCGGCCGCTACAACACGGCGCTCGATTATTACCAGCACGCCATGGCGATCACCGCGGCCGACGAACGGAGCAAGCTGCTTAAGGCGGTGCTGTATACGATCGACGTCACCTCGGGAATCACGCCCGACATGGGGGGCCCGACCTGGAAGGCCAAATACGACGAACTCGCCGCCAAGGCGAAGAAGGCGCAGCAATAAAGTCCGTTCGTCGTGCTTCGATTGTTCCGTTCGTTTCCGCTCGTCCTTATTTCCGCCATCAACGCCGCACATTTCCATAGCGTAGGAGTTTCGCAATGAAGAAGTTCGTCTGGATCGCCGCCCTCGCGCTCGGGCTCGGCATCGCCGCCGACGCCTCGGCCATCGACGCGATTCGTAAGCTCGGTAACGCTCGCGTCTCGGGCACCGTGAAGGGGGTCAGCGCGACCGAAGTGAACATCGACGTGCAAGGGACCATCCAGCGCGTGCCGGTCAACGAAATTGAATCGATTCAGTTCGAAGGGGAACCTTCGGAAATGAATCTGGTGCGCAGCGCCATGAAGTCGGGCGGAGATCAGAGCGCCCTGACGCAATTGGCAAAGATTAAGCCGGCGACGCTCACGCGCAAGGAAGTGAAGCAAGATTACGAGTTTTACGCCGCCCTGTCGCAAGCGCGGCTGGCCCTTCGCGGCGCAGGGAAGATCGACGCCGCGGGGACGGCGATCTACAACTTCGTCTCGAACAATAAGGACAGCTACCACTACTTCCAAGCGGTCGAAACGATGGGCGATTTGCTTGTCGCCTTGAACAAGGTGGACGACGCGCTGAAGTACTACGCCGAACTCGAAGCCTCGCCGTTCGACGATTTGAAAATGCGCGCCGGCGTCGCCCGCGGCAAGGCGCTTATGGCGCAAAACAAGTTCCCGGAAGCCCAAGCGGCCTACGAAGCAGTGTTGCAGATTCCCTTCAACCCGATGACGCAAAAGGGAACGATGGCCGAAAGCCAGCGGTTCGCCGCCGTGCTCGGTCGCACCCAATGCCAAGCTTCGAACAAGCAATACGATGAAGCAATCAAAGAGTTGGAAGGAAACGTCATTGCCAACCTGAATCCGGAAGAATCGGAACTCCAGGCTCAGGCCTACGTGACGCTCGGCAACTGCTACAACGCCAAGCCCGACGGCAAGAAAGCCGCGCTGTTGTCGTTCCTGCACGTCGACGTGCTCTATGCCACCGTGCCCGCGGCCCATGCGGAAGCGCTGTGGAACCTGTCGAACCTTTGGATTGATCTGGGGAAGAACGAACGGGGCCAGGAATGCCTGAACCGCTTGAATCGCCTCTACCCGGGGAGCCCTTGGATCACGAAGAAGCGCCCGATCTAACCGTTCGACCCTTAATGCTTAATTTGCCTTGCTTTACAGTCTCTCCGGCGCGAATTACACTGGGAAATTCCGCCGGTTTTGCCGAGTGCTCCCAGTGTTTGTCTGAATAGCGCTTGCCTGCCGTGTTTGCCTAATTCCGAACCGTCGCGAACGCCCCGGCGATTCGCTGCCACTTTACTACTCAAACCATTCGCTCTCTCGCGTCTTCGTGGAGGCCGCCGTTATGCTCGTTCGCCTAGTCCGTAGTGTTCTGCCGCTCTTGCTCGCCGTGGCTTGTTTGTGCTCGATGCCGGTCGCCGCGCAAGAGCCCGCTCCCGCGACTCCCGCGGCGGATGCTCCGACGCCCGCTCCCGCCGGCGAAAAGAAGCTCTCCGAAAAAGAGCTGAAGATTCTCGAGTTGCAGAACGAGAGCGTGCTGCACTACTACTACCGCTCGCTCGGTATTCTCTACACCGTGATCTTCTTGGCATTGTCGTTCGTGTTCGTGGCGCTCGTCATCCTCAACGGCTTGGCCTTGCGTAAGCAGGCGATCATGCCGGACGCGCTGGTGCAGAACTTTGAAGCGGCGCTCAATGAGAAGAACTACCAGGGGGCTTACGAAATGGCCAAGAGCGACGAATCGTTCTTGGGGGCCGTGCTCGCCGCCGGCATGTCGAAGCTGCAATCGGGCTACGACGCCGCCGAAGAAGCGATGAACGAAGCCGGTTCGGACGAATCGATGAAGCTCGAACATCGCTTGAGCTACATCGCGTTGATCGGTTCGATCGCTCCGATGGTCGGGTTGCTCGGCACGGTCGACGGTATGATCGCGTCCTTCCGCGTGATCGAACAGTCGGGTACCACGCCGGAACCGGCGGCGCTCGCCGGCGGTATTTCGACCGCTCTTATCACGACGATCGTCGGTCTCTGGCTCGCTATTCCGGCGATCATGATGTTCGGTATTTACAAGAACAAGCTGGCCCGCCTGCTCTACGATTGCGGCGCCGTGTCGGAAGGTTTGATGGCTCGTTTCCAAACGAAGAAGTAAGCACGCTTCGTGACGCCGGTCGCCGAGCCTCGGCGGCCGGCTCCCGCTAGATTTCCGCTCGCGTTCGTCGGCCCCGGCTCTTGAGGATGGTTCGATGCCTAAGTTGGAAAGCAAGATCGACGTTTCGGCCGAAGGCGACATGACGAGCATGATCGACATGACGTTTCAGCTCATCGCGTTCTTCATGATTCTGATCAACTTCGCCGACGCCGAAGCGAATCAGGACATCAAGCTGCCCGGCAGCCAGTTGGCCGTGCCTCCGGCCGCGCCGCCGGAAGATCCGATCGTCGTGCAAATGAATCGCGACGGTTTGATCCTCTATTCGGCCGAAGAATTTCAGCCTCTCGCATTTGTGAAGAAGCGTTTGATCGTCAAGCGCGACCTTCTCAAGAAGGGAGGCAAGAATCCGCAGACCGCGACGGTGATCATTCGCGCGGATAAAAACGTCGCGACGAAATTCGTGCGCGAAATGCTTGAAACTTGTCAGGAACTCGGCTTTGAGACGTTCGCCTTTCGAGCGGCGGCGCTCAAGCTCGATTGACGGCAGCCGCCCGGCCGCCGTTTTGCCTCGCTCTCCCGTTCCGCCTCACACACTCTCGCGAATCGACCGACATGCCCAAGCGTAGAGACGTAAAAGCGCCCGATAAGATCGACATCAACATGACGCCGATGATCGACGTCGTGTTTCAGCTCATGGCGTTCTTCTTGATGACGTTCAAGGTGGCCTCGGTGGAAGGAGACTTCAACCTGAAGCTCCCCAAGAGCGAACGGAGCGCCGGCGCCGCCAACACGCAGACGGAAATGATCAACATCGTCATGCGGGCTCAGGCGACCGGCGACTTAGCGGTGATGCAGATCGACGCCGCCCCTCCGACCCGCTGGAGTAACGCCAACGACGCCATCCTCTTCGCCGACCTCCGCGCCAAGATTGCCGCGAAGGTGAACGCCGCCCGCGGCGCGGGTCAGGAAGAGCCCGAAGTGCAGATCGACGCCGACGACAACCTGCGCTACGAATTCATCATCAAGACGGTCGACGCCGTGAGCGCGAGAGTCGGCGAGGACGGCAAGGTTCAGCAACTCGCCAAGAAGGTGAAGTTCGCGCCGCGGTAGGCCGCGGGCGGATCGTGCGGCGCGAATAAAACTCGACGAACGAAACGAATCGGCTTGTGGTGCGGGGCATGTTTCCCGCGCCGCAAGCCGATTCGCTTTTGTCACGCCGCTGTTTGTCACGCCGCTGTTCGGCGGAGCATCCAACGCTTCGGGGAGAACCTTCGATGTCTTCGTCTGCTACTTCGCTGCCGGGCAAGATCGACATCAACATGACGCCGATGATCGACGTCGTGTTTCAGCTAATGGCGTTTTTCTTGATGACGTTTCAGGTCGCGGCGGTGGAGGGAGACTTCCACATGCGACTCCCCTCCGGACCGCGGACCGAGCAGGGAACCGGCGCAAGCGAACTCTGGCAAGTGCGGCTCACGGCCGACGACGACGGCAACCTGAGCACCTGGCGTTTGGATGCCGGCACGGGGGGCCGCGGCACGGCGACGTTGCCGTTGCTCCGGGCAGAAACGGCAAGGCGGCTCGCACAATGCCGCGCCGCCGGACTGGCGGAACCGCAAGTCGAACTGCGCTGCGACGACCGCCTGCGCTACGAGCACGTGCTGCAAGCGGTGGAGGTGCTCGCGGGCCGACAACCGGGAACCGGAGCGGAGCCCGACGGTCGGGCCGGCGAATACGTGCGTCGCTTGCGCATTGTGCGAGCCGACGGCGGCTGAGCGAACGACGCGCGCCGCACGTGCTCGCTACTTCGCGACCTTCTTCTTCTTCGGCGCGGGCTTCTTCACGACTTCCACCGGCGGCTCCGCGGGGGCGGGCCCCAGCAAGCGCACTTCGGTGTGCGACTTGCCCCACCAATCCTGCGGCCGGCTATTGGGGAACTTTTCCATCCGCCAACCGAAGCGGCACTGATCGTAGGTGTCGCGGAAGGCGCTCTTCGCCACGACGATCACCCCTTTGGGATGCGGCAGGTAGCAGTTGTCGGCCCATTCGGAGCGCGACGTCACGAACTCAAAGCGGTCGCCATTCTTGAGGGTCTCTACCTTCACGATCTTTTTCATAGGCTGCCCCATCAAGATGTCGACGGCGTTGCCCGTACTGGTTCGCGACGAATACGGGCCGAACGGATCACGAAGTCGCGAATTACCTTAATATTAGCCTATCCGAGGCCGAAAAGGGGCCGAGTTCCGCCGAGAAGCCCGGAATTCACGCTTGCAGGCTGATGCATGACAGGATGATCGGGCCTCGCGTGGCGTCGAAGGTCGATTACCGCTCAAGACACTGCGGTGCCGCGAGATCGCTTAGCGAGCGCTCCCGGTAACGTCTTCGATCTGCTCCTCCCCCTTCATCGCGACCGTCTTGATCGCCGGTGCGGCGAAATCAGCGGTTTTGAGGTCGACCATGCGGATGCGGCTGTTGTCGTAGGTGCGGAAGTAATACCGCAAATTCTTGAGGTCGGCGGCCGCCGTCCACTGCGTATAGTCGGCGACTTCGCGCCCCTGCTCGACGCCGCGAGCCGAGCCCTTGGGGATGTCGAACTGATTTAAGATATGGAAGGCCTGGAGCACGCCGTCTTGCGCCTTTTCGACCGGCAGGGCGGCTTGCGTAAACGCCACGGCTCGCACAAAGCGCGAGGGGGGCGTGAAGTCGCCCGGTAGCCCGAGCATGCCGCTTCCCTGCCCCAGCCCGCGAATCTCTTTGCCGGCCAGGTCGACCTTCTCAATGTTCTTGCTGGTCATGGAGACGTAGTTGCTGAGATTGGTCAGGTGCCAATCGAAGGTGGGCGAATTGGTGATGACGCCGAGCGGATTATCGCGAAGTATCAGCGTGCCGTCGACATACTCCAGCACGATGCTCTTGCCGACGGCATCCGTAACGATGAAATGGGCGGGCGGGACGAAGCCCATGTCTTTCTGCACCGCCGCTCCGACGAACACGCTCTTCGCGGCGGCTGCGGCCTCCGCCGTATCAGCGCACGTGCCGAGCAAGTAGATGCCGAGTTCCCAGGGGGCCAGCGTCTTGCTCAGGGCTTCTTCCGGCACATCCTGATACTTTGCAAAGCCCGGAAAGTAAAACAGTCCGACGTGGAGCCCCTTCTCATTCAGCCCGTCGAGGGTCACCGGCATGCCGAACGCGTTGGTTCCGACCACGCCGTACTTGCTCGTCCAGCGCAGGCCCGGCTTGTCGCCCGGCGCGGTGCCCACATACTCTTGACCGCGCGGCACGATGAGTACGTTCGATTGCATATCCGACGCAAATTCCAGCGTTCGGGCAAAAATCACCGAACCGTCGCGCGGAGTAATCGTGATGCCGGTGCAAGCGGGCGCCGGTGAAGAAACGAAACCGACGGTTGCGACCGCGACGAGAATCGCCGCGACGGAGAGAAGGGTTTTCACGGAGTGCACTCGTTTGTGAGAAATATTTGGCCCCCGGTCGGCGACCGGGGTCGGCCCGCCGTCGCCGAAGACGGGCTAAATAGAGCCGAGGAGCGACCGCTTGCTTTACAGGAAGTAACGCACGGCGTTTTGAAAGACGACGAAGCCGTCGCCGACCGGCGGGAGCTTCTTCATTCGCGTCCACTGCGGATGTTGCACCGCGTCGATGTGGCGTTCCGGATGCGGCATGAGCCCGCACACGCGACCGGTCGGATCGCACACGGCGGCGATGTCGTTCGTGGCGCCGTTGGGGTTGTCCGGATACGGCACCGTGTGATTCGCGCCGGCAGGCAAAGCCGCCGACGTTGCGGCGCCCTCTTCCAACGGCCGATACTTCAAGCAAGCCTGCCCGCCCGCTTCGAGCTTCGCGAGCACCGCGGCATCGCGCGGAACGAACTTCCCCTCGGCGTGGGCCACCGGCAGGTACATGCTTTCCACGCCGGAGAAGAATACGCACTTGCTTCCTTGGGTGTGCAGCCGGACCCAGCGATCTTCGTACCGTCCGCTTTCGTTCAACGCCAGCGTGGCCTGCGCCGTCGCCGGGCCGCCCGTCGCGGGCACGTCGTCCTCCAGCAGAATGCCCGACTTCAGCAGAATCTGAAAGCCGTTGCAGATGCCGAGAACTAGCTTGCCCGCATCGCGGAAGCGGCGGACGTCGTCGGCCAATCGCACGCGAATCTGGTTGCCGAGAATCCGGCCGGCCGAAACGTCGTCGCCGTAGCTGAAGCCGCCGGGGAGGCACATGATTTGAAACGAGTCGAGCAAGCTCGGCTGTTCGCGCAATCGATTGACGTGCAATCGCTCCGCGACGGCGCCGGCCCGTTCGAAGGCGTGCGCCGTTTCCAAATCGCAATTCGTGCCCGGGGCACGCAAAACCAAAACACGTGGATTAGCCATAACTCTTTCCATCCGATGAATTCACCACGGAGGCACGGAGTACACGGAAGAGGGCGATCAGCTTATGCCTCTGTGTGCTCCGTGCCTCCGTGGTGCAAATAATTTCTGCTACCAACGGAGCGGCTGTTGCCAGGCCGCTTTCAAATCTTCCAGCGACGCATCGACCACCTTCGGCACGCGCAGCTCGCTCGGCTCTTCCGGCATGTCGCGCGTCGGCTGCGGCAGGCCGAGAATCTCCACGCGACCGGTATCGGTCACCTCGCCCACCAGCGCGTGCGGAATGCCGGTGAGCGCCTTCTCAAAGGCCGCGGCCTTCGCTTGCGGCACCTCGCACAGGAACCGGCTGTTCGACTCGGCAAACAAGAGCACGGCCGTGGCGTCGGGCATAGCCGAGAGCGGATGCAATTCCAAATGCTCGTGATCGCGAGCTAAGCGTTCGGCCGCTTCCTGACTGCGGGGATTGAGCATGAGCGAGTAAGGAACCTGCGCGAGATGAATTCGCACGCCGAGTCCGCCGGCGAAGGCCATCTCGGTCGCCGCGGCCGCCAAGCCCCCTTCGCTCAGGTCGTGGCAAGCTCGCACCGTGCCGGTGCCGAGCGCCTTATGCACGGCCTGAAACGTCCGCTTGGCGAGCGGCGCGTCGACCTGCGGCACTTGTCCTCCCGGCAGCTTCTGCACGACGGCGAAGTGCGATCCGCCCATCTCGTGGCGCGTCGCGCCGACTTGATACAGCAAGTTGCCGGCTTCTTTCAAATCCATCGTCACCGCTTTGGCGACGTCGTCGATCTGCCCGATCGCGCTGATCAACAGCGACGGCGGAATCGAAATGGTGTTTCGCTTGCCGTCGGCCCCTTGGAAGCGGAAGACGTTGTTCAAACTATCCTTGCCGCTGATGAAGGGCGTTTCCATCGCGAGCGCCATGTCGTAACAGGCCAAAGCCGCGCGGACCAGCGAACCGAGCGTTTCCGGCTGTTCGCAGTCGCCCCAACAGAAGTTGTCGAGAATCGCGATCCGCGCCGGATCGGCGCCCACGGCCACGCAATTGCGCAAGGCCTCGTCAATGGCCGAGGCCGCCATGTGGTAGGCGTCGAAGTCGCCGAAGTGCGGATTCATGCCGTTGGAGATCACGATGCCGCGCTTCGAGCCGAGCACCGGGCGCACGACCGCCGCATCGCTCGGACCGTCGTTCTTCACACCTACCAGCGGCTTCACGATGCTACCGGCCTGCACTTCGTGGTCGTACTGGCGAATGACCCATTCTTTGCTGCAGACGTTGAGCGAGCCGAGAATCCCCTTCAGTTCCGGCGTGTAGTCCCAGGTATATTTCGTCGGGAGCGGCTGCGGCAACACGGCCGGTGGATCGTAAACCGCCTCGCGCACCACGGGCGGCCGGCCGCCGTGCAGAAACTCCATCGAAAGATCGGCCACGACGTTCTCGCCGTAGAGCAACTTCAGCCGACCGGTCGGCACAAACTTGCCGATGATCGTCGCTTCCACCGACTCGCTCGCGCACAGCGCCTCGAACTCTTCCCACTTCTCCGGAGAGACGCTGAGCACCATTCGCTCTTGCGCTTCGCTGATCCAAATCTCGGTGTACGAGAGACCGTCGTATTTCACCGGGGCTTTGTCGAGCCACACCTCCGCGCCGATCTCCTCGCCCATTTCGCCCACGGCGCTGGAGAAGCCCCCTGCCCCGCAATCAGTGATGGCCGTGAACAGGTTGCGATCGCGGGCCGCGAGGATGACGTCGAGAACCATCTTCTCGGTGATGGCGTTGCCGATTTGCACGGCTCCGCCCGACACGCTTTCGCTTTCGGTCGTGAGCTCGGCCGAGCTAAAAGTCGCGCCGTGGATGCCGTCACGTCCGGTGCGGCCGCCGACCGACACGATGTAGTCGCCGTGCAGCGTTTGCTTGAACGCCTTATCGACCGGAATCAATCCGGCGTTGCCGCAATACACGAGCGGATTCGCCAAGTAGCGTTCGTCGAAGAACACGGCGCCGTTCACGGTGGGAATCCCCATGCGGTTGCCGTAGTCGCGCACGCCGCTCACCACGCCGCGCATCACGCGCTGCGGATGGAGCACCCCTTGCGGAATCTTGTCATTCGCCATATCGGGCGGAGCGAAGCAAAACACGTCGGTATTGCAGATCGGCTTGGCCCCCATGCCGGTACCGAGCGGATCGCGAATCACGCCCCCCAGCCCGGTGTTGGCGCCGCCATACGGTTCCAAGGCCGAAGGGTGATTGTGCGTTTCGACTTTGAAGCACACATGGTATTGATCGTCGAACTTGATCACGCCGGCGTTGTCTTTGAAGACGCTGACGCACCAATCTTTGTCGCCCCAGCGCTTGCGCAGTTCTTGCGTGGCGGCGAAGATCGTTTCTTTGAGCATGCTCTTAAACGAAATCTCGCGGTCGCCGTCGCGGTAGCGAATCCGCCCGCCGAGCGTTTTGTGCGAGCAGTGTTCGCTCCAGGTCTGCGCCACGGTCTCCAATTCCGCATCCGTCGGGTCGCGCCCCAGCTCGCGAAATTGGTTCTGGATCGTCTGCATTTCGACGAGGCTCAGATACAGCTGCCCTTCCTTGCTGAGCTTCATCAGCGCCGCGTCGTCGAGCGACAACAGCGGCACCGTCAACGGCTTGAATTCGTACTTCGAGCCGAACTCCAGCTTATCGAACGGAAGCGGACCGACGACCGCTTGCTCGATGGCGTCGTTCGACAACACCTTCGCCTTGAGGAGCTTGAGCGCGTCGTCGGCCAGCGGCGCGAACCAATACTTGGTCATCGTCCGCACGGCGTCGGCCTTTAGCCCCAGGTCGGCGATGGCCGAGAGTACGCTCTGCGCGACGGGATCCATCACGCCCGGCTTCGGCAACACGTGCACCAATTGCTCATGCCCCGCGGGCGCCTTGCGCAACGCCGCATCGGCCGGCCGGCCGACGACGGCCCGCTCGACGACGGAGTCGCACAACAATTCGCGGACAATCTTATCGATGTCGGCCTGCTTGAGCTCCGCACTGTGAGCGCCCGACTGGATCAAGAATCCGCGGGCCGCCAACACGTCGATCTTGCCAAGGCCGAGCGTCGCCGCTTCCGCGGTCACGCGCCTGCCAAGCAAGTCAGGTTGTCCTTCGAGCGGGTAGAGATCAACTTCCCAAAGTGACACGGCGATGATCCTGTCTGCGTTATGAAATGCGAATACTTTGCGAACTTGCCGACGTTACTTGTGGAAGTTACTTAACGGTCGCTTTCGGTTTGCCGCGAGCCGCTTCACGGCGTGCGCGACCTTCGTCGAGCAGCGTCTGCAGCGCCGCGTCGTCGCCGGCGTCGAGCGCCTTGCGAAACGCGGCCAACCGACCTTCCACCTTCTTCAAACCGGCGACCACCTGACGGCGATTGTCGGTGAGAATCTCCAACCAAAGCTGCGAATCGGCGGCGGCGATCCGCGTGCTGTCGAGCCATCCGCCGGCGGTGAGGCCGAGGATTTCGGCGGGCGTGGCCCCGGCCAGCGCCGCGGCGACCACATGCGGCACGTGGCTCGTGGCCGCGAGCGCCTCATCATGCGCTTCCGGCGTCATCCGCACGACGCGCGAGCCCAAACTTTTCCAAAAGCGCTCGATCGTGAGCACGGCCTTTTCGGGCGTCTCGTCGGTCGGGGTGACGACCGTCGTTCGCTTTACAAACAAGCCTTCCAGCGCCGCGGCCGCGCCGCTCTTTTCGCTCCCGGCAATCGGGTGGCTGCCGACGAACGTCACGCCGACGGGAAGTTTGCCGCGCGTGCCCGCAACGATCGATTGTTTCGTGCTGCCGACATCCGTAATTAAGGCACCCGGCATGCAGGCCGGAGCGGCCGTCAGGATATCGGTCAGAATGCGGCCGACCGGAGTACAGACGATCACCAACTCGGCTTCGGCGACTCCCTGCTCCAAGTTGGTCGTTGTTTCGGAGACGCAGCCGCGCCGCAATGCGACCTTCAGGCTTGCCGGCCGCCTGCCGATGCCTACCACCCGTTGCGCAAGGCCGCCGCGCAACAAGTCTAAGCCGATCGAACCTCCGATCAGCCCGACCCCGACGACGGCGACGGTATCCCAATGTTTCATGAAGCCGCAACGCACCGGTCCGCGACGAAAAGCTCGCTCGACGGCACCGCAATAGACCCGAATTGACGCCGGCAAGATGCGTGTTTCACGCCGGCTACAGAAGAGCCCGGAATTGTAACAGACCAGCGGCCCATCGAGCAGTGGCCGGGCGGAAAAACGCCGGGAGCCGAAGAAACGCGGGGTACCGTGGCGCACGCGCCCCAAATGAGAGCCGGCCAAAAATTGCCTGGAACCGATTCCCTAAATCGCTAACGTGCAAGGTGGTGCGAAGCGACGGACGAATCGAGAGGGAACACGAGTCGAAGGACAGGGTGCGGCGTGCGTAAGTCTAAGCAAACCGAACGCAACGAAACTCGACTTACGTCGACGGGAGCGCGACGCACTGCGCAGATAAGTAGGGGTTATCTGCGCACAAGGTCCAAACCCACAAGGGGTGCGCAGATAGCCATGCGTTATCTGCGCAGTGCGTACATTCACATCGACGTAAGTGTCGCAACTATGGAAACAAGCGGCGCGGACTTACGTCGATGGTCGGGTTCTGTAGGGAACGCCCTCGGTGGCGTTCCGAACTCAACCAGCGGTTCCGGAACGCCACTGAGGGCGTTCCCTACAAGAAGCGTACCACGCGATCTACCGCGTCGGCTTCCAGTTGAGTTGCGGGCCCGAGGCGTCCGCATTCGGCTTGTTGCGCACTTCCAGCGAAGTGGTTTGGCGAGCATCCTGTCGGCGGCTGTCGCTTGCGAGTTGTCGCAGAAATTCCGGCGAGGCGTTGTCGATCACCAGCACGCGGCTCTTGGCCCGCGGATCGGCCAATGGGCGAACGATGCAAACAACCTCGGCGCCGGCCGCGAGGTTGCCGAGTTCGGTCAGAGCGGCTTGTTCGGCGGTACTCAACGACGCAGCGCCCAAAGATGCCGCACCCAAGGAAGCAGCCGAGCCGAGCGCCGTCGCAGCTGCGGCGGCGACGGGGGCGACGCTGATCGGCAAGCTGTTCGACGGAGCAGCCAGAGCGACCGGGGTCAGATTCGGCTGCGCGACGCTGGCCGCGGTCGGTATCGTTGTTTGCGAAGCGTCGGCGCTGCCGAACGTCGGCATGCGGACCGGCATCGAAGGGGGCGGAGTCGCGGCGATCGGCTCGCTCGGCAAGCAGAACTTCGCCAAACCGTGTTGATTCAATTCGGCATGCACGGCGGCAAGCGCGGCGTACAAACCTTCGTCGTCTTCCGGATCGGCGGCATTACAAACACCGATCAAGTAGCCTTCGGCGCTGAACAAGCCGCCGCCGCTGCGACCTTGCACCGGCTGGCCGGCCACCTGCAAGTTTGGCGGGCCGAGAAACTTGTCGATCGTCGTCACGCGGCTCACACGCGCCGTGGCCGGTTCACCATGGTTGCAACCGATGCTCACGACGGCGTCGTTGGAACGCACCGAGTATCCCGCCGGCGCAACGCGGGCGGTCGGCACGGCCACGCCGGGTCGGAAGCTCAACAGTCCGACGTCCGATTCGAGATCGTATGCGATCACACGGCCCGGCAGTTCTTGCGGAGCTCCGGCGCCGTGGAGATCGACCGTAACGCGTCCTTCCCCCTTCGAATCGCGAAAGACGTGGCCGCAAGTCAGTACGAGGGCTTCCCCTTCGCGCTGATCGATGATCGTGCCGGTGCCGACCGAGTGCCCTTCTTTGTCGTGAATCTTCAGGCGTACGCTCGAGGCGAGCAGTTTTTCAATGAGTTCGGGCGCCAGATGCGAACGGGCGGCTGCAGGTGCGGCGTTGGGAGCGCTCGCGGCCGGTTGCGAAACGAACGACGCGGCCATGGTCGGCGGCGCGGGCATATTGGGCCCCGCTTCGGCCGGACCGGACAAGCGGCCCGCTTGCGCGAGTCCGCGGAGTTGTTCGTAGCTGGTCGCCCCGACGAGACGGCCGGTCTCGCGACCGCCGCTGATCATGACAAAGCAAGGGACGCCGGTGACGCCGAAGCGTTTGGCGAGTTGCGGTTCTTGGTCGATGTCGACCTTGCGAACCGGCACCCCTTCGGCGGCGAGGCGATCGACGACGGGCAGCATCTGTCGACATGGGCCGCACCAGGAAGCCGTGAAGTCGAGCAACACGGTTTCTTCGGCCGTAGCCGGCGCGGCCAGCGCGCAAACGATCAATGCCGCTCGAATCATCGTCATAGAATCCCTCCCTGGATTCACGGGCGTGGGCGCGTCGAAAGCATCCTTGCCGTCGACCTTGCGAAACGTGCGCAGCCTGCGCTCATTTCGCTCCCTTTCCACGTTCGCAACTTGCGGCGGCGGATGGGGAGCGGGATGATGCCGAGAGTCACATTTTCCGGCAATGCCAATTGCCGCCAAATCGGTTTGATTGGCGTACTTCCGCTGCCGGCAATGTCGGCGGCCGATTCCGCCGCGCGTACGCGGCGGCTAAGCTTGGTGGCGAAGTTTTACGAGTTTCTTGCGACTCTGGGGAGCTTTTATGCCGTTTATCGATATTCGCGAAGTGCCCGTCATCGAGCCGGTGCCGGGCTGCCGGATGCGCACTCCGTTCGGCGAGCACCTGATGCTCTCCTATTTGGAAATGGACGAAGGGGCCGAAGTGCCGTGGCACTCGCACCCGCACGAGCAAGGGGGCATTCTGATTCGCGGCCGCGTGCAACTTTCGATCGGCGACGAAACGCGCCTCTGCGAAGCCGGCTCGATGTTCATCATTCCGCCGAACGTGAAGCATCGAGCCGTGGCGGTCGGCGGCCCCGCCGTGGTGCTCGATTGCTTCAGCCCGGTGCGCGAAGACTACGCCGAGATGCTGAACAAGTACATTCCGCCGGTCGGATAGCCCGTCACTGCTTAGCCGCCGCGGCCGCGCGGCGAGCCGCAAAGAAGCTACGGCGCTTGTCCGTGTTGCTCTTCTTGCTTGGCAAGCCATTCCAAGTAGTCGATGAGCGAGGCGAGGTCGACGAGCGTCAGGTCTTTCGCCAAGCCCTCGGGCATGACCGAGGTGGCGATCTTTTCGCGTTCTTCGATCTCGCTTTTCGGGATCACGATCTCTTGGCCGGTCGCATCGCGGATCGTCACCTTGTCGGCGGCTTCCTGCGTAACGAAGCCGGTGCGCGTGAGGCCGGAATCGAGCGTGAAGACGTTCGTCACGAAGCCTTGGGCGAGTTGCTTATTCGGCAGCAAGATCGCTTCCGCCAATTGCTCGCGGCGATAAGTCTTGGCGATGTTGCCCAAATACGGTCCGCGAACCGGTTCGTCGGCCCGAACCGTGTGGCAATTGGCGCATTTGAGCTGCGTAAAGAGTTGCTCACCGCGCCACGGCTCGCCGCGCAGCTTCTTCAACTGCTCGATGACGTCCGGTGCGCCGCTTGCCGCGACCTTCGGGCCGCTCGTATCGAGCACCTCGCGGATCCGCTTCGGGTCCAAACGCATCCGCTTCAACGTTTCGCGAGCGAAGGGGGCGGTCGGCGAGCTCTTGTTCTCCGCATCGTCGGCGATGCGCACGGCCAGAGAACGGTCGTCGGCGAACTCGCTAGCGGCGATCAATTGCTTGCGACGGTCCGCGTTCTTCCAACCTTCGTCGACGGCCGCGAGCGCCGTTTGTTTGGCGGCCGGCGCGGCCCCGGCTCCGAACGCCAAGCGAATCAACACGCCGTCGGCCCAGAGCGATTGCGGCGATTGTCGCTGATCGGCCACGGCAAGAAAGCGGTCGACATAGCGATCGAAGTGCGGCGCGAGAAAGAAATTGCGCTTCGCGCGCGTGAAGACGTCACGATTCTCCTCCTTCACGGTCGTGCTCGGGAGATGGGCGATCAAACTATCGACCGCCGCGCGAGCGTCGATTTTGACGAGCGACCGGAGCGCCAAGGTTTGCGTCGCAAGCTGACTCGGGTCGGTATTGCCGGCGGCGGCCACCAACAAATCGAGCGCTGCGGCAGGAACCTTCTCCTCGCGATCCAAATACAACACCAGCGACGGGACGACGCCGGGGTCTTGCTTGGCAAGTTCGATCAAGCGGCCGACGACGTCGCCGAGTTGAATCCGATGCCGCGCCAATTCACGACCGAGCACAATCGCTTCCGCCGCATCGGCACGGTTGAGCGTCGCTTCGAGAAGTGCGGCAATGCGCGGCGTCTCGCTCCATTCCGTCGGCTGATAATACGGTCCGCGCGTATCGGGCCGCGTCCCCCAAGAGTCCCCTTTCCACACCCCTTCGACAAAATGCAATCGACAGAGCGCCGTAATCAATTGCGCACGACGGGCCGGGTCCTTCTCTTGCTCCAAACGATCGCTGAGCCCGGCAACCACGGTGGACTCCGAAATACGCACGAGTGCTTGCAATGCGCAAGTGCGCGCGATCGGCGCGGCGTCGGCCTTGTCGAGCAGGGCGAGGCACGGCTCGACGGCGCGCAACTTCGCCAGCGCATGCACGGCGGTGTGGCGTACGACGGCGGCGTCGTCGCCAAGTCGGACCGCGAGCGCGCCGGCGGCGTTGGTATCCCCCAAACGTTCCAAGGCCCGCACCGCTTCGCGACGGGTGCGGGCATCGCCGGACGCGAGCAAGCGGACGATCGGCTCCGCAGTCACGCCGCTCAAGCGACGATCATCGTCGGTCAAAGCACGGACGGCCCAAGCCGCGATCGACGGGTCGTCAAGCAACGATGCCGAGCCGGATCGTGCAGACGGACCGCCGGCGAGTTGCAGCGTGAAAAGCGCCGCGACACGCGACTCCTGCGGCACCGCACGATCTGCGGCCATCGCCTCCAATTGCTTTACTGCAGCGGCGTCCATGCCGCGACGGATCAGCTCGCGCTGCGCGGCCAAGCGTCGGCGATGCGCGGGAGAGCGATGCTCGGCGATCAAGCGCTCGGCATCCGCCTGCGCGTAGTCGACCGGCGGCACAGGCTCCAAGCCCGTGGGTTGCACGCGCAGAACATAGCCGCACTTCGGGCCGGCCGTGAAACCGCCGTTGCGCCAACTGGCGAGATAGGCTCTACCTTGGGCGTCGATATCAAGATCGGTCGGGCGCGTGTAGCGGGCAAAGTCGGCCGGCGGATTCGGCTCGATGAAGGTTGCTCCCTGCTCAACGACCGTATGGGCGCCGATCAACTCGCGCCCCCAGTCGACGGTATACGGTCGCTTGTTCCACGCCGCAGGCCACGACGGGTCTTCGATCCAACAAGCGCCGGTACCGGAGCCGCCGCCGTAATCGGCCAACGGCGCGATAATTTCATCGGCGAAGTTCTTGAAGAGTCGCGGATAGCCGTGGTCTTCGCCTCCGGTGAAATGATGAAAGCGGATGTTCCAGCCGCCGCCGTCGTTGGTGTTGTCGCGCGCGAAGCCGTCGAGCAGCGGACTCATCGCCGCTTCGAGAACGTTGCGCGTGCCGAAGCTGTAGAGTTCCAGGCCGGTGCCGTCGGGACGAACGCGGACCACGCCGCCGCCGCGGCATTGCAGCTTCCGGCCGTCGGCGCCTTCGGCCTCCATGAAGCCGAAGTCGCCGATGGCGGCGTAAATCCAGCCGTCGATGCCGAGTTCGAGACCGTTGGAGCCGTGGTCGGCCGGACGGTCTTTGAAGGTCCAGCCGACATTCTTCACGAGAACGCGCTCCTCATCGGAAACGCCGTCGCCGTCGTTGTCGGTGTAGGCGCTGATGTGCGGCGGGTGGAGCACGTAGACGGTGTTGCCGTCGACGACGAGGCCGCGCGGCGAATCGACGTCGGCCACGAAGGTTTTCGCTTCGTCGCAGCGACCGTCGCCGTCGGTGTCGCGCAGTCGCAAGATGCGCCCTTGCTTCGCGTTGCGACCGAGCGAGCCGTTGCGGTCGCTGGAGACGTAGAGCGTGCCGTCGGGTGCGGCTGCAACAAAGACCGGGCAGTCGACGGTCGGCGGCGCGGCGAAGAGCGTGGCTGCGAAACCCTCGGGCAACTTCAATGTTTTCAAGATCTCCGCTTCTTCGTCGGCCGAAACACCGACGGGAATCGCAGGGGCCTTGATCGCGGGAGGGAGCGTGCCCGAGCCGAGCAAGTGCAGCTCGCGGACACTCGGCCAATGGTTGCCGAGATGCGTGAGACGAAACCAGCGAAACTCCGTAGCCGGCAGCGGCAGCTCCTCGCGGCCGGGGCGGGCCTTTTGCGAGGCGTCGACGAGCGTCTCCCAACGTTTGCCGTCGGTCGAGCCTTCGAGCTTGTAGAGGTAGGTACGGTCAGGAAATTCCCACACGAGGCGGCAAGCGGACACGCGCCGCGGTTCGCTCAGTTCGAGTTGCAGCCAATGCCCGGGCTGCGCGTTGTCGCCGGCCCAACGTGTTTTCTCATCTCCGTCGACGGCCTCGAGCGGCGAACGCTCCGGTTGCTCCGCCGAGGACGTAGTCAGGGCGACCGAAGAGAAGTCGACCAACTCCGCCGCCGCGGCCGGGCCGACGAGCGCCCCCTGCCCGACGACGAATGCGGCAACAATCAAAGTGCAGGCCGCTCGGCGACCTGCTGGCACCAACATGCTTACGCTCATGACCAACCTGCGACTCGCGCTGTGAATTCCTGGAAACTTCCATGGAAACACAGCGAAGCCGCGAAGGCAATCGGCGATGGGCCGTTTGTTCGCGAAAACCGCCGATTAGGCGGCCTTTTTGCTCGGATAAGCGAGCGAGTGCGGCACAACCTCGCCCTCGAGATTCAAGGTGCGTTCGACGAGGTACACCGGCTTCGCTTGCGACTCGAAGTAGGTGCGGGTGAGCAATTCGGCCAGAAGTCCCATCATAACGCCGAGACAACCGGAGATCGTGGTGAGCGTCATGATCAGCGGCAGCGGCGTGGCGAGGAACGACACGCCTTCGACCAGCTTCAGATAGACGGAGGCGACCGAGGCGAGGCCTGCAGACGCGAAGCTCAAGATCGCGAACCCGCCGAAGACGTAGATCGGCTTCGTGAGATACTTGGCCAGAAACTTGACGACCATCAGATCGAGCAGCAGCTTGAACGTGCGTTCGAGCCCGTATTTGGATTTGCCGAACCGGCGCGGATGGTGCCCGACGGGAAGCTCCGTCACCCGGGCTCCTTGCCACGACGCGTAGATGGGGACGAAGCGATGCATTTCGCCGTAGAGCTTTACGTCTTTGATAACTTTGCGACGGTAGGCTTTCAGCGAGCAACCGAAATCGTGCAGCGGCACGCCGCCGACCCAGGAGACGAGCACATTCGCGCAACGACTCGGCAACGTGCGGCGGAGGAATTCGTCTTGGCGATCTTTGCGCCAACCGGAAACGACGTCGAAACCTTCGTCAAGTTTGGCGACGAGGCGCGGGATGTCGGCGGGGTCGTTCTGGAGGTCGCCGTCCATCGGAATGAGAATGTCGCCTTGCGCGGCATCGATGCCGGCCATCATGGCGGCGGTTTGGCCGAAGTTGCGACGGAACTGAATCGACTTGATGCGCGCGTCTTGCGCCGCCCAACGTGCCACGGCGGCGGGGGTGCCGTCGCGGCTGCCGTCGTCGACGAGGATGATCTCCACGCGCTCGGGAATCTTATCGGCCAGCGCAAGCAGTTGCGTGCAGAGCGGATCGACGTTCTCTTCTTCGTTGTACAGGGGAACAATGATCGACAGGAGACGCGACGAGGCATCCAAGGAGGCGTCGCTGCGAACCGTCGTGAACCTCAGCGCGTCGCCGCGCTGGTCGTGGGGTTTGCCCTGAGACATGAGAATCCGTTCTCGTTGAAAAAACTTGCGACGCTGCGGCTTCCGGCACTGCAACGACGCGGCTTCGGGGGGCGGAAAAGTAGACGCGCCCGCGAAGGGCGTCAAGCCGGAATGACCGCGGTCGATAGAACGCTAGCGTCGGCGGTCGCGCTAGGAGACGGCTTCTTCCGCGGTCGCCGACGGTGCTTGCTCGGCGGCTTGTTCCCGGATTTTCTTGCGGCGACGATAGCCGGCAAAGCCGAGCCCCGCCATGCCGATCAACAGCAGGCTCCCCGGCTCAGGGACGGCCGAGTAGTTGACGTACAGTTCGTTATTGTAGGCGCTGACCCAGAACTGCCCGCCGAGCGCCGAGCCGTACGAACTGCCGACGCCCGTACCGTACGTCGCGTCGCCATTCAATCCGGTGACGATGTTGAAGTATTGGGAGAGGTCGACTTCACTGGTGGTCGACGTGTTGATGCCGTCGACTTGGACACCGGAGCTTGCGGTCATCCATTTCCACGTGTAGGCGTACAAACGACCGTCGGAGCCGTGTTGCCCGACGTTGGAAGCGAGCGACGTGACGGACGACGGATCGAAGGGATTCGCGCCGGAGTTTTGGCCGTAGCCGGCCGTGCCGTTCCACGAGTCGATGTAGAGATTAATTTTGCCGCCGGCAAGACTCAAGTTGATGGTGCCGGTGCTGAGATAGTCCCAGTTCGTGCCGGGCGAAACATCCGTGCCCGAGAGATTAGCGCTCGCGCCTTGGAAGTCGAAGATCAAGTTCGAAGATGCGTCAAACGTGGTGACGTTGCCGGTCGTGATTGCGCCGACGCCGTTGTTGTTGGTACCGTTGGAATTTGTGCCCGGGCTGAACGTAGCGTTCTGTTGCACGGTGAGTCCGCCGGTGAGTGTGGCGCCGTTGGCGGCGTTCAACGTTCCGGAGGAGACGATCGTCGTGCCGCTGTGGCCGTAGACGCCGGATCCGAGCGAAAGCGTGCCGAAGCCCGACTTCGTGAAGTTGCCGTTGGTCGCGGCGCTGGTGCCGGAGATCGAAAGCACGGTGCCGGCCGTGGCGACGTCGATCACCGCGGTCTTGCCGGCGTTGATCTTAAAGTTGCGATTGATGGCGACGGAGGAGCCGGTGTAGCGGAGCGTGCCGCCGTCGAAGACGAGGTTGTCGGCGAGACTGAGCGCTGCGCCAATGCCGCTGGCGGTGCCGCCGTCGGCCAACGTCGTGACGCTCAAAACGCCGTCGCTGATGGTGGTGGCGCCGGTGTAGCTGTTGAGGCTTGTCAGGAACACGGTGCCGGAGCCGAGCTTGTTGACGACGCCGGACCCGCTGATGTTGTTGGCCATCGTCCACGCGCCGGTCGTGGCGTTGAGGTCCAAGGCTGCGTTGTTGGTCACGTCGCTTTGGAAGGCCGTGGTGTCGGTGAGGCGGAGGATGCCGCCGGAGATCGTCGTGGCGCCGGTGTAGCTGATGTTCTTACCGATGAGGGCCTGCGTGCCGCCGCCGACCTTGGCGAGCCGCAGAATTCCCGTGTAGGCCTGGGCCGTCGTCGCGCCGGGAGCGACGGAGTAGCCGTTGGCGAGCGTGCCGTTGTAGCTGCCGGCGGCGTCGCCGTTGCCGAGCGTGAGCAAATTCGTCGCGTTCGCGGCGACCCAAGCCGAGCCGTTCCAAGCGACGGTGGGATTGTTGAGTACGTAACCGCCGGTGGAGGAATTGAGGCCGTTGATCTGTTGGTCGAAGCCCCCCATGTCGAGCGTGCCGGGTGCGAGAATCAAGTTCGCGGAGCCGATGCTCGTGCCGCCGTTGATCGTGCCGGCGCCGTAACCGTTGCCGATGATGTTGACGTCCCCCTTGCCGACGCCGAACGGCAATGCATTGGCGACGCCGAGTTGCAACGTGCCCGCGTTGATCGAGGTGGTGCCGGAGTAGGTGTTTTGACCGCTGAGGATTTGGATGCCGCCGCCGATCTTGGTGAGCGCGACCAGCTTGCCGGCACCGCCGTCGGAGATGACGCCGCCGAAGTTATTGAGTCCGGTCGAGGCGACGCCTGCGTCGGCTGCCGCCACGGAGTAGGCCGAGACGTTCACGTTGTTGCCGGCTCCGAGGGTCAGCGTGAAGGTGCCGTTCAAGTTATTGTTGGTCACGCTGCCCGTGCCTGCGAGGCTATCGAAGGATTCGGCCGTGGCGGTGCCGCCGCCGAGATTCAGCACGCCGTTGGCGCGGACGACGACGCTGCTTTGATCGTGGATCTGATCGCCGCCGGTGCCGGTGATGTTCACGGTTCCGTTGGCGCCGATGAGCAACGCGGCCCCCATCGTCGACGCGGCGGCGTTACCGGCGGCGACCCCGACGGAGTGGACCGCAGCGGTCGACGTCTTGCCGAGATTGACCGTACCGGCGACGACTTCCAGGCTCAGCGACGGATTGTCGGTCGTGCCGCTAAAGGTCAGCGTGCCGACGCCCGTCTTCTGAAGGATGCCCGCGACGCCGACCTTGCCGGTGATGCCTTGCGCGGATTGCGTAACGGTGACGCCGTTCTGAACATCGAACGCGGCGTAGCCGTTGACGGTGATGCCGTAGATCAGATTATTGGTCGTAGTTTGACGGAGAACGCCGCCGTTGAGCAAAATGTTCGTCGCACCGGCCGTGGGGCTGCCCAGGTTTTGTCCGGCGACGCTCCCGTTGGCGTATTCGAGCACCCCTTCGTTGATGATGAGCGAACCGGTGTAGTTGTTGGCGCCCGCCAGCACCAACGTTCCGGAACCCGACTTGGTGAGAACCGTCGACGTCCCCTTAATCACGCCGTTGAGCGTGAGTTTGTTGGTGGTAATATCGCCGCTACCGCTCGTATGGACGATGATCTCGCTACCGTTGGCGCCGAGCTGCGTGCCGCCGGAAATGGACGCATTGCCCAAGGTGTTGTCGAAGAGAATCCCGCGCGAGGTGACGGTCAAGGTGCCGTTGAGCGTGACGTTTGTGCCGGCCCCGGCGCTGCCGACGAGCTTCAGGGAGTTCACGCTGCCGCCGGCCGCCGTGAGGGCTACGGTTCCGGAGCTGAGCACAAAGTTCGTGGTGGCGCTGTTCGAGGCGGCCGCCAGCGTGGTATAGCTTCCCGAAGGAAGCGCGATAATGGCGCCGCCGGACTGCGTCGCCCAATCGACGCCGTTAAAGGTCGCGTAGCCGCCGATGATGCCGTTGGCGTTCGCGATCGCCGACCCAATGGTGTTCACGCCGCCGGCCGAGTTCGTGACGAAATTCACCGTAGCGCCGATAAGCGTAGCTCGCGTAAAGGTCGACCCTAGATTGAGCGTTAACGCTTGGGTCGCGGAGTTATTCGTCAACTTAATGACGTTCGCTCCCGTGTTGAACGTGAGGTTGCCGAATCCTTGCGTAAGCGCGAAGGCGTTCGTCGCAGCTTGCACGATTTCCAACGTAGCGCCGCCGGCGAAGGTGCCGGTAGCGGCGCTAAACGCGATGGCCAACGGATTCGCAGCATCGGCGAAGAAGCGATCAGTCGTCGCGGTGAACGCGCCGGACGATGAATCGAGCCGCAGCGCACCGCCGCGCAAGGCAATCGAATTGGAGTTGGTGGCGGCGCCTGCGTAGGTGCTCTTGTTCTGCAGCACCAAAGTTCCGGCATCGAACTTGGAAAACGTGCGCGCGCCCGTGTTCGTACTGCCGCCGGCGAGAACGCCGGCAATCGTGAGCGTGCTGCCGCGGCCTACTTGAATGATCTGGCTGCTGTCGGTGCGAAGCGTCACGGTACGCGACGCATTGAGAACTACGGCAGCGGTGCCCGGCTGAACTCGTAAATTGGCGGCGGTTGAAGTGCCGCTGCCGAGACGAACCCCGTTCGTCGCGACGCCGAGCGCGCTATCATCGTCGATCACGAGCACGGTGCCGTCGTTCAGGATGGAGGTCCCGGTGTATGTTTTCGCGACGCCGCCGTTAGCGGCCGTTGCCAGAAGGCTCGTCAACGAATTGGTACTGACGCCGAACGTCAGTCCGGTCGTTAAGGCGGGGTTGGTAATGTTACCGAGTAGAAGAATCTGATGACTCGTGCGTCCGACAATGGCCGGCGCCGAGTGGGAGCTGGAAATCGTGATGGTGCCGAGATAGGTGAGGCCGCCGCCGTTAGCCGTGTTGGAGACTCCGTCGTTGCCGGAGTCTCCCCCTAATACGATGCTTTGCGCCGTGCCTGCAAAACTGATATTGTTGGCGACGTACCGATCTCCATTCACGGCGCCGAGCGCGCGCGTTTGATTGCCGGAAAGGAGGATATCTCCAGTACCGAACGCCGCATTACTGCCGACGCCAACCACCGGATTTCCGACGGCATTGCCGTCGATCGTGGTGCCGCCGGTATAGTTATTCGAGCTGAGCAACGTAAGGTTGCCGTAGGACATGTTGAGAGCGTTGACGCCGGTCAGCGCATTGCGATTGGCGAGTACGAGCGTCGTAGCCAGCGTATTCGTGGCGTCGCTCGCGTAGGGCGTGCCGCCGAACATATAGGTGCTATTGGCCGGAGTGATCGTGCCGGTATAGGTGATGGCCTTGGTCGGAAGCGTAAAGGCGTAGGCGGCCAGGCGCATCTTCGGATAGGCGCTGAAATCAAAGTCAACGTTACTATCGGCGCCGAGCGTGAAGGCCGCCGTGGCATTGAGCGGGTTGGCGATACGGGCGCCGAGCGAAGCGAGCGGATTGGTGTCGCCGTCGAGGCCGAAGGCGGAGTTGCCGCCGGGCGTCTCCGAGAGCGTGATGTTGGCGCCGGTGCCGGGAATGGCGGCGAGGTTCTTGAAGATGAGCGCGCCGGCGGAAACCGTGACACTTGTCGTGGTCGAGAGATTATTGACGCCGCCGAGGATCAATACTCCGGCTCCGGTCTTGTTGATGCCGCCGCCGGCGGAGCTGGTTAGATTTCCGCTCAAGATGACGTCGTACGGGGTGTTGCCGAGCTTATCGTTGGCCGAACCGGCTTCAATGGTGCGCAACGTATCGCCGAGGTGAATGCCGTTCTGAAAGTCGACGGCACCAATACCGTTGACCGAGTTTGCAATACTCGTGGCGCCGAACTGAAGTATGCTGCCGTTGGGAACAAAGCCCCCTTGTCCCCACACGAGCGTAGCCCCGGCGCCGCCGAGATTCACGGCCCAGGTCGTGCCGGCCGAGTTGTTGGAAAAGCCGCCGTTGCCTTCCCAATGGATCTGGCCGTCGCCGTAGCCTAACGAACGGGTCAAGGCGACTTGCGTGCCGAGGCTGCTTTGAAGAATAGCGCGATTAGCGCCGGTGGCGTTGAACAGAATATTTCCAACGGTCGCCGCGCTCGAGATGCCGCCCGCAATACCGGTGACGGCCGTGAAATCGAGAATACCGCGCGTGATCGTGGTCGTACCGGTGTACGTATTCGCTCCGGTGAGACGCAAGTTGCGATTATCGGCGCCGAAGTTCAACACGACGCTCGTCGCACCTCCGCTTCCGTCGATAATATTCGACACAAAGATGGCGCGACGATCGCTGCCGCCGCCGTTGAACGTGAGGACGCGGGGGCCGACGCCGGTGACGCCGATATTGCCCGAGGCCCCGAATGTTCGATCGCCGCCGGAGATTCCGGACCAGTTGAGCGTACCGCCGCCTGCTCCGAGGGTGATGCCGAGCGCGAGTCCGGAATCCGCGGAGAAGGTCAATTGTCCGCCGTTGAGCGTGATACCGCCGGACCCGAGTTGGTTGGCGTTCGAGGCGGTTAACGTACCCTGATTGATAATAGTTCCGCCGGAATAGGTGTTCGTGCCGGCAAGCGTGAGAGCGCCGCTGCCGGACTTCACGAGCGTCACCGCTCCGGCGCCGTTGTTGGCGATCGTCGAGTTGATCGTGAGCGTGCTGGCGCTCCAGTTGATGACGTTCAACTCGCCCGCGGCGTTGGCGACGGTACCGCCCGCGGTCAGAATGCCGTTGTTGGCCGCGGAACCGATCGTGGACGTCCCGGTACCCGTGGGCATAAGAATCGAACCGACGGCGCCGAGACGCAGGATATTAGTCGCCGCGGCAAACGCGATGCTCGTCGTGCCGAGCTTGACGGTGTTGAAGTCGACGGTGGCGGCGCTTACGCTGTTGCCCGCGTCAAAGCGAGCATTTTGGGTTGTGCTTCCGGCGCCCGTAGCGCCGGCGAACGCCGTATAACCCGTGTAGGCTACGATCTGATTGCTCGCGTTGACCGTCGCGAAGTCGGCGCTATTGACGACGGCCCAGGCACCGAGAATGCCTGTGGCGTCGTTCGTGTTCGTGGTGGTGACGACGCCGGGCGACACGAGCGTGACATTCAGCGTGCCCCCGGAACCGGCGACGCGCGAGATCGCGCCGAGGTTGACCGTGAGGTTCGGCGTGGTGCCGGATTGCGTCACGCGACTGCTGCCGCCGATGGTCGTGCTTGCAAAGGTCTGGCTATTGGCGACGACCGAGCCGGTGACCGTAAGCGTCGCGGTGCCGATGTTGAGCGCCGAACTCGGCTTGATAATATTCGTGAGCGGAGCTCCCGGCGCGGTGAAATTGAGCGTGAGGCCGCCGCCGTTGATTGTCGTCGTGCCGCCGTACGTGTTCGCACCGGAGAGCGTGAGCGTACCGGTGCCGACCTTGGTGAGCGACAGGCTCGACGCGCCGCCCGTGTTTTGGATGACGCCGGAGAACGTCGAACTTGCATTGGCGTTGCCGACGTACAGCACGGCGGCGGTCGCCGAGGTGTTATCAACGACGCCGGAGCCGGAGAGCCCGTTGACGGTTTCGCTTAAGCCGTTGAGGTCCAACGTACCGTCGGCATGAATCGTCAACCCGCCAAGGGCCGCGAAACCGTCGGGGAGCGCTTCCGCGGCGCCGAGTTGCAGCATGCCGGAAGCGATGTTCGTACCGCCGGTGTAGGCGTTCTTATTCGACGAAAGCACCAAAGTACCGGTGCCGTACTTGTTCAGCGTGTTGCCGCTCGGAGCGGCCGAGACGTAGCTCAAGCCCGACGCATTGTTCAAGATCGGGGTGCTGATGGTCAGCACGGAGTTGCTATTCTGGAAGATGCCGAGCTCGCCGACCACGGGCGCCGCCACGGTGCCGCCGGCTGCGCTGCCTGCCAGCGATCCCGTACCGCCGATCGTCACTGCTCCGGCGCCTGCGGTAATGAGCAAACCGCCCGCGCCGAGAGCGTTCGTTCCGGAAAGCGTCAGCGTCGGAGATCCGGCGGCGAAACGGAGCGTGTTCACCGTCGTGCCGGTCCAATTGGCGGACGTCGTGACGTTCACATTGTTCGCGGCCGCCGTGAAGTCGTCGTTCTGGTAAGAAGTGAAGTCGGTGATGTTGCCGCCCGAAATCGTTCCCCAATTCGTCGAGTCGATCGTGAGGAAGGCGACGCCGTTGGAACCGACCGCAATGCCGTTGGCAACCGAAAGTCCCGAAACCGTAATCGCCGGGTTGTTCGTCGTGGTGACGTTCAAGGCCGAGTTGACATTGCGCGTCATTGTGCCTAAATCGACGGTGAGGCCGCCCGCGCCGGCAACGGCGTTGAGCGTGCTGTAAGAACCGCCGGCCGTGCTGGAAGTGGTAAAGCTTTGGCTGCTCGCCGCCGCATTGCCGACGATGCTCAAGGTTCCGCCGCCGAACACCAAGGAACTCGACGCAGAGAGAATGTTCGTCAGCACGCTCGCCTGCGCGAAATCGAGAATGAGCGTGCCGCGATTCACGGACGTGGCGCCGGTGTACGTGTTGCTGCCGGTCAGCGTTTGCGTTCCGCCGGCCGCGAGAGCGACGGTCAAGCTCAAATTCGCGGGCGTGTTCGCGATGAGATTGCCGGCAAACGTGTAGTTGCCCGTACCGCCCAACGTCAGCACGCGGGCGGTAGCGCTCGTGTTCGTCACCGTCGCCCCCGCAATGGAGTTGAGCCCGGCAATCGTGAAGCTTTGGTTCACATTGAGCGTGCCCGTCGACGCGATGGTCACCGTGTTGAAAGCGTTTAATGCCGAGGCGCCGCTGACCTGCAAGATGCCGTTGGAGACGGTGACGGCCCCGACGAACGCGGAGTTGATGCCGGAGAGGACTAGTGTCGAAGCGTTGTTCTGAATCACGCCGGTGACGTTGGCTCCGATGGGGGCGCTGATCGTCGTGGAACCCGTAGCGCTGCCGGAATTAGTGATCGTTCCCGTGTTATTGACGACGCCGGTCGCCAAGTTGATGACGCCGGTGCTCGTGACCGTGTTGTTGATCGTAATGTTTCCGGTGCCGGTGAAGCCTCCCGTGAATTGCGAGGTCCCGGTCGTCCCTGTTTTTCCCAGAACAACATCATGATTATTGAGCGTGACGGGTCCGCTGAAAACGATGCTTCCGGTGCTCGTACCCGCGATGATGGTCGCAACGCCGGTATTGCCGGAGGCCACGTTAATTGCCTGTTTGTACGTCTGGCTGCTCGTCGTGCTCAAGGTCGTGTCGGCGCTGCCGGAAGATGCACCCAACGTAATGACGTTCGCGTCGGTGCCGAACGTGTTGGCATGGGAACCCCCTTGCACGACGCCGGCTCGGATGATCAAACCGCCGCTAAATAGGTTGGCAACGCCTCCCATGACGAGTTGCGAGGTTGCACTGTCTTGGATGACGCTGGTGACGTTCGCCCCGATGACGGAACTAATTGTCGTGGCGCCGGTGCCCGTGCCGGAGTTGGTGATGGTTCCGCCATTGTTCACGGACGCCGTCGTGAAGATCGTGCCGAAGGCGCCAAGATTATTGACGGTGAGGTTGAACGGACCGGTAATGCCGCCCGATAGCGTCATCGTTCCGGAGCTGGTGGCGCCGGTGCCGATGGTGCTGTCCGCCGCCAACGTAATGGGCCCGGCGAAGGTTGCCGTACCGGCGCTATTGGTGATGGCGCCGGCAGGCGACGCAGCGAGGCCGGTTCCGCTAATCGTTAGGTTTTCGAGTTCGGTCGTGCTTTGTCCGTTGAGGTTGAGGGCGGCGCCGGAGTTGATCGTCGTGGTTCCCGTGGTGTTGCCGAAGCCGCCCGTGGGGCCGGACATTTGCAGCAACCCGGCTGCGATCACGAGATTGCCGCCGAACGTAGATTGCTGCGAACGAAGAATGAGCGTCCCGAGGCCGTTCTTCGTGAGATTGCCCGAACCGTAGAGTTGACCGGGGTCGTCGAGTTGCAAGATCGCGCCGCTCGCGATGTCGAAGTTGCCGTTGCCGGCCCCGATCTGAATCAAGTTGTAGTTGACGGTCGTGGCCGCTCCGGGATTGACCGTGCCGGAAGCCAAGCTGAGCGTAGCGCCGTTGATCAGCGTAATGGTGTGCGACGTACTGCTAATGATTGTGGCGCCGCCCCAGCTGCGGTCATTGCTCACGGCAATCGTGGATGCGTCGACGAGAATGTCGCCGGTGAACGTGTTACCGGAATTACTCAGCGCGACTGTACCGCCCCCTTGGATGGTCAGCGTCGTGTTCAGGCCGGGCGCGGCTTGAGTGGAGTTCGCTACGCCGCCGCTCAATGCGCCGCTGATCAATAGCGAGCTACCCGAGGCGACCTTCCAAGTTTGCGCCGCGCCAAATGCGAGCGGTGCGGAGATGGTCGTCGTGGCGGGTCCGCCGGTTTGCACTTCGATGCCGCCGGAACCAACCGTCAAACTGCCCCCCGTGCCCGCGGCAATCGCGGCCGCCGTTGCTCCGGTGCTCAGAAACTTGAGTCCCTGAATGGAGAATGCGGAGTCGAGCGTCGTCGTGGGATTCGCTGCGCCAAAATTCGTGGCGCTAAAGAAAACCGTGCTGGCCGCACCGGGCGAGTAGCCGGGATCGGTTAAGCCGTTCGCAGTGGTCGACCAATTCGTGTTGCCGCCCGCCGTCGAATTCCAGCTACTTCCGACATCTCCGGTCCAATACAGGTCGGCAGTCGGGACGGCCGAAACGCCCAGCGTAACCTTTCCGGAACTGCTTGAGAGGCTGTAGACGTACCCGCCGGGTAGCGTACCGATTTTCAAGTTGGAGAACCCGGTGATGCTGCTCGCGCCGGTGATAATGTCGTAGTTGCCGACGCCGAAACCGCTCAGCGCCGTGGCGTTAATGAATCCGCCGCCGGCGTTGATGATCAATCCGCCGGTGCCGCTGAGGACGATGCTGTCGGATACGGTGCCGAGTTGGAAGCCAAGACCGCCGGAAGTCGAGGCGCCTCCCAACACAATCCCGGCGTCGGCGGTCATGTTGAACGGGGCGCCGACGCCGTCTTGATAAAGATCGAACGCGCCGTCGCCGGCGCCTCCGATGAGCAACGAACTTGTGTTTGCAATCGTCGTCGCACCGACGGAAATCGTACCGCCGTTCACGATCGTCGCGCCGGTGTAGGTATTGGTTCCCGAAAGCGTCAGGGTGCCCGCACCTGTTTTCGTCAAACCGCCCGACACATTTCCCGAGTTCAAATTTGCGGTCGCGGTGCCGCTTGCTCCATTCGTTCCGCCGATCAGCGTAACGACGGGAGCCGATGTATAACCGGTCCCGGGATTCGTGATGATGATCCCCGTGATGTTGCCGTTGGCGTCAATTGTCGCGACGGCCGTCGCGTCGTTGTTTCCGCCGCCGCCGCTGATTTGCACATAAGGTGCGGTGAAATATCCGGACCCGGAGGCGGAGATACCAGCCAGGCCGTTGCCTGCCGGAGCCAGCAACGGCGCCGGAATCGTCAGATTCTGCCCGCCGCTATTGATGATCGCCCCTTCGCTCCAGATATTGACGGCCGTGACGCCGGTCTGGATAAAGTTGCCGTTCGCCGCCGTGCCGGTGTATTCAATGGTTCCACCGTGAAAGTTCAGCTCCGCGCGCCCCGTGGTAATCGTCACGGGCACGACGCTCGTCTTGAGCTTGAGCGTACCTCCGGTAATGAGATTGACGATCCCGACGCCGGCGCCATTGTTCTGAACAATGCCGAAGTTGCCGCTGCTCGCGCTCATGTCGAGCGTACCGCCCGAATTGCCGTCACCAAGATCAACGCCGATGTTCTGTTCGTAGCGCGCTCCCGACCATGCTCCGTTGCCGGTGGACATGGTGCCGTTTAGGGTGCCGCCTGCGATATTCAAAGTCCCGACGCCCGTCGTGGTCGAACCGCCGATGTTGTAATTCGCCAGCGTCACGGTTCCGCCGGTCAGAATATTGGCGATGCCTGTTCCGGCCATCCCGACGCGCCAGCGTGTCGACGTCACCGTGGTGCCGCTACCGACGGTCAGCGAACCGAAGCCGCCGGCAGCGTTGCCGATACGAATCACGTCGGAAGCGTCGGCACCGGTATAGCCGAGGCTCCCTGCGCCCGACAGGACGATCGCGCCGCCGCCGTTGCCCGCGGCGAGTGCCGTATTGCCGACGGTGTACGAGTTCGTCGCCGCGCCGGTGATCGCACGCGTAACCGCCAACACGCCGTTGTTGACGACGAGAACGTTGCCGTTGAGGTTAATGTCGGCATTGACGTTCAACACGCCGGGCCCGATCTTGGTGATGCTTCCGCCGGCCGTGATGCTCGGCGAATTGATCGTGTATTTATTGGCGATATCGGCAATTTCGAAGGTGGAAGCGCCGGCAAGGGTCAGCGTGCGATTCGAGATCGGCATATCCGTACCGGTAACGCGCAACGTCGAGCCGGCGAACATGGTGAGCCCGCCGGAGGCGGCGCCCAAGTTGGCGTCGGAGGAAATGGCGAGCGTGCCGCCCATGATCGTGGTGCCGCCGGTGTAGCCGTTGATGCCGCCGAGCGTGAGCACGTTGGTGCCGAGTTTCACCAGTCCGCGAGCCGCGTTCTGATTCGTGGCGTAGGTAAAATCGCCCGCCGTCGTGTCGATGCCGACGCTCGCACCCGCCGCAAGATTGACGTTCGCGAGCGTATTGGCGAAGAGCGCGTCGACGTCTGTCGAAGAGTAGAAACCGGTGCCGCCGACGCCGAGCCCTAGCGCCGCACCTGCCGCAACCTGCGTCGTGCCGCTCGCGGACTGCGAAGCGGTGGTGCCGAACGTTAAGACACCCTCATTGACCTGCGTGCCGCCGGAATATGTATTGGTGCCGGTTAGCGAAATCACCCCGGCTCCGTTCTTCACCAGTGCGAGAATACCGCCGTTATCGACGAGCGTGCCCGCGTAAGCGGCGTTCGTGGCGGCCGTCGTTCCGTTGCCGATGCTGAGCGTCGAGACCGTGCCTGCGATACTATTGCGAATCGTACCGGCGGCCGCACCGTTCAGCAGCCCGACACTTTGATTGGTGCCGTTCAATTCCAACGTGCCGGTGGTCATCGTCAAGGCCGCGGTCGTTGCGCCAAGCGTTCCCGTTCCGCCGAGCGCCAGCACGCCGCCGTTCACCGTCGTCGTGCCCGTGTACGTATTCGCGCCCGTGAGCAACAACGTTCCGGTACCGGTCTTCGAAATGCCGAACGTACCGCCGGCGGAAGTGATCGCCGAGGTAATCGTGAGATCGACGGCGGCATTGATACTGTCGGCGATTGAAAAGGTTCGCGCCGCGGTGCCCAGGTCGAGGGTACCCCCGGTAATAAAGCCGGCCTGAAAGCCGTTGGCGGGAGTGGTACTCACCGTCGCGGTTACGCCGCCTCCCAAGGTGAGCGTACCTCCGGCACCGATGTTGATGCTTGCTTGGCTTACGGAAGTCGAGCCTGTGCCGTAAAACGTGATGCCCGCCGATGTCCACTTGTGTCCGTCGAGGTCGAGCAACGTCGGCACGATTCCGCTGGACTGCGCGTTCATGAGCGTGATCGCCGTGGCGGCCAAAGCATTGTCTACGCCGAACTTGATGGTGCCGTAGTTCAGGAGCGTGGCACCCGTGTAAGTATTCTGACTGCTTAGCGTCAGCGCGCCGCTTCCGTTTTTCGTCAGTGCCGTGTTCGCTCCTCCTCCGATCACGCCCGAGAAGATCGTCGACAGGTTGTTTCCGCCGACCGTGAGCACTCGCGCGGCCGTTGCGTTGCTGTTAATGATGGAGCCCGCACCGGAGAGCCCGCCGACGGTCACGGCGTTGTTGTTCATGTCGACCGTTCCGCCGAGTGCGACATCAAGATTGCCGCCGCCGGACGAATTGAGAAACGTCGCCACGCTTCCCGTCAACGTCGCGCCGGCTCCGACAAACGTCGGCCCGGAGTACGTTGCGGCGGCGCCCAAGTAGAGCGTGCCGGTATTGTTAAGCGTCAAGCCTCCCGCGCCGGAAATTGTGCTATTGATCGTGAACACGGTCGAGGGAGCAATATCGAAAGAGGCGTTGCCGCCCGTCAACGAAAAGGTGTGTGAGCCGGCGGCGCTTGGCGACGACGTCGTAACATCCGCCGTGGTCTTGAGGGTTGCTCCGTCGTTCATGGTGATAATCGTCGACCCGGGAGCGCCGCCGAGCTGACTGTTGTTGCTGATACTTAGCGTGCCTGCGTTGATGAACACCCCGCCGGTGAAGTCGTTGGCTGCAGCCGACAGAATCAGCGTGCCGCTGCCGGCTTTGGTCAGGCTTGAGGGCCCCGCCGTCCCGTCGACAATGCCGGCGCCGATCGACAGCGCGCCGGTGCCGTACTGGTGGATGATGAGGTCGTTGGTGCCGGCCGCCGCAATCAAGTTGCTCTTCAGCGTTCCATTGGCAATGGTGTAGTCGTTCGCACCGTTGAACAGCAGTCCGCCGGCGGTTAGCGCCAGATTGAAGGTCCCCAAATCGAGCGACTGACCGGCGGCGTCGGCGGTGATTTTGAGCGTGTTCAATGTTCCGGCGGCGGCGAGCAAGCCGCTTCCGGTCAGCTGTGCGTTATCCGTCGCGGCGGCGGTAGCGAACGGAACGTAGTTGCCCGACGCAAGTCCGCCGATGGTGAACGGCGTGCTTCCCGAACTGACGGCCCAATCGTAATGGGCGCCGTCGGAAGTGAAGACGTAGCGACCGCCGAAGATCGCACCCGAAGTGTTCGTCGTCGTTTTGACCGCGGTTCCCGTCGGTGCGTTGATCAACAGCGAAGCGCCGGCGGTCGTGACGTGGGTGAGCGTTCCCAGCGTCAGCGTGGTGCTTGTTCCGCCGCCGGGAACCAGCACGATTTGCCCGCCGCGAGCGCCGACCGTGATATTGCCCAACGACTGAGCGACCGTAGCGCCGGATCGACCCGTCACCTTGAGCGTGCCGCCGCTCAGCGTCATGTCGCGCGAGTTCAGCAGGTTGCCGCTAGCAGAACCGTTCGCCGTGTAGTCGAGGTTGACCGTACCGGCATTGAGCGTCCAAGCGCCCGTGGCGGTACCGGGGGTCGACGACGCAATGGTGAGCGTCCCGCCGGCAGTCTTCACTAACGTAAACGTGCCGTTGAACGATCCGGAAAACGTCGTGTCGGAGCTGCCGAACGTATTGCCGAGCGTGAGAACCTTCGTTGCTCCGGAGTTGGTAATAATGCCGGCCCCGGAAACAGACGCGACGGTAACATTGAAGGCGTTTAGGTCGAGCGTGCCGCCGCTGTTGACGGCTACTTGCGTACCCGCAGGCAGAAAGCTATCGATGCCGCCTGCCAGTACGCCGCCGCCGACCGTGGTCGAACCCGAATAGTTCGATACGGCGCCTGTGGCGCCTATTTGCAGCGTTCCGGCTCCTACTTTGGTCAGCGAGCCTGGGCCTGTAACGAGTGCCGTCGCCGTAAGCTTTTGACCGGACGTCGTCACGTCGATGGTACCGCCGCCCGCAGCCAGATTGATACCGTTGGCCAGCGAACCGGCACTGCCCGTGTATTGCAAGGTTCCGCCGTTGAGTGTGAGCCTTCCCGCACCGAGATTCGTCACGGCGCCAATACTGACGACGCCGCCGTTGACCGCCGTCGCAATCGCGGCGGTGTTGTTCGTGCCGGTGAGCGTGAGCGTGCCGGGGCCGGTTTTCGTCAGAAGTACGTTGCCGGCAAGGGCTGGGTCCACCGACAGCGCGCCGTTGAGCGTGAGATTGTTCGCACCGGTGACGTCGATAACGGCGTCTCCCAAGCCGATGATCGGCCCTTGATTGACTCCCAGACTGAACGAGTTCGTCGCCTGGAGCGTGCCGCCGGCCAGCGTCAGCGTATTGGTCGCCGAGCCGTCGCCGAGGTTATTCGCCGCGGAGATGCTCGTAATCCCTCCACGTAGCGCTACGGCGCCCGAGATGTTATTCGCTCCGCTCAGTAAGAATTTGCCGCCGCCAAGGAACGTGAGCGGCGTCGAACTCGAGGCGCTCGTAAGAATCCCGCTGAGCGCGAGCGTACCCGTCGAGTTGTTGGTAATGGTGAGCGGATCGTTGAACAGAATGTTCGCGGAGATCGTGTCGAGCGCATTGGCGCCGGAAGCCTTGCGAATCGAGGCCGTACCGCTGATGGCATCGAGAATCAACGAGCCGCCGCCGCCGGCGATGGTGAACGAGTGAGAACCGTCGGAGTCTCCAACGTTCAAAGCGCCAAGCGTGATCGCTTGATTCAAGCTGACGACCTGATCGCCGGTGATATTGTTCGTCAGGTTCGCGACGTCGCCCAAGGCATTGGGGAACCCCGCCGTGGTCCAATTCCCGTCGACGTTCCACCCGGCCGTCGGCGCATCGACTTGCCACGTGTAGTTCGCGGCCTGAGAGAAGCCGGGAGTTCCGCCGACGATCAGCGCGATGATCAGACCATGCACGGCGGTGCCGCGGAAAATTCTGCCGACCGATCGTCGGCCTGCGCACCATCGCAATGCATCGATCGCAGCCCCGCGATGCTTTGAAAACTGAGAATTGGCCCCATCACACACCACACGGCTCGTCACCTTCAGCATCGTCTCAATCTCTGCTTTCGTTGCTCGCCACGGCCCCGGATGCCGTGATTTACGATCGATCATGCACAAACGACATAAAACGTGAATTCACACTTGGCGCAGTTCTGCGCACGAACGGGCCGGCACAAACACCTAACTGGGAAGCGACGCGAACGGAGCGAACTCACGACGCGAACGCCTGATCGGACCTACGGCGGCATCCGTCGCGGTCGGGCAAGAGAGTTGCCGACCATCCACTTGCGACGCAGACGAGAAACGAACGGCGAATCAAGACGAACGCGTCGTGATCATTCACCCAATCGTTTCCCACTTGCGTCGTCATCAACGAGCCGCATTCCAACTATACGATCGCGCGCACAGTTTAAAATTTAAAATTGCGCGCGCAGTGTCGTGTCGCGAAAATGCATCACGCCGAGCATCTGTCGACCAGTACTACTCTCAAGGGGATCATCCCCCACTGAGCCGTAGTCCCGCATTTTTCGGCGCTAAGTGAGTTCAGCGCACGTAGTCTCGGTAGATCAATGAGTTACTTGCGCGGCGCGGCACTTCATCACAGTCAATTTGGTCTCGACACAAGCACTCGCTACGAAGTGGGGGCGACAGATTGGCGTGAGGCAAAATATTTTTCGCAGCCGCGCATGTCGCGACCCAACGAGCCGTTGCGCGATTTACGAGCTACCTCGTCACGAGTGTCCCGTCGGCGGGTAAGCGCAGCATCGACGTTGAAAGGGGGAAGACTAGCCGCGCGCTGCTTTCTCGGCGGCGTCCCACCAAGCGCCATCGACATGGCTACGTTGCGCCATTGACGGCACGTGTTGCTGTGGGCCGATCGCCTGCCTGCCGCCTCTGCGCGACCTCGGCACGGAGCCGATCACGAGCCCCGCACTTCGTCGAATCCCCGGCAAACGGCGCAAAACCGCAAATAAACCGCCGAACGGGCGCATGCCCTAGGCATGACTATTCTCTCCGCGATTTTGCGAGTTCCTCAAATGTCCGAAGCCTGGAAGCCGCTCTTCGTTTCGCTCGCGCTGGGGCTCGCCGCAGTGGTCTCAGCAGTCCCCGCGATCGCCAGGGCGTCGGCCGGCGCGAAGCCGAACATCCTGATCTTCTACGTCGACGACATGGGCTGGGCCCAAAAGGTCGCATTCCTGCAGGGCGGGTGTCGACCGAGCCGGTCATTCAGCTCGGCGTCTTGCCGACCGCCCTGGCCGCCGCAGGGGCCGAAGTGCGTTCGGAGCGGCAACTCGACGGCGTGAATCTCCTCCCCTTGCTCGAAGGCAAGACCGACAAGCTCGCGCCGCGCGAACTCTACTTCCGCTTCGGCGTCCAACACGCCGTCCGCAGCGGCGACTGGAAACTGGTCAAAGCCGGCGTCGATCTGGAACCGATGCTCGTGAACTTGGCCGAGGATCGCGGAGAGCAAAACGATCTCTCCACGAAATTTCCCGACAAGAAACAGGAACTGCAAGCGCTCTTCGATCGCTGGAACTCCTCGATGCAGCCGCCGCGTTGGGACGATCGTCGTTGGAACGGTGAAGAAAGTCGCACGGCAGCGAAGCAGCAAAAGAAGAAATGGAAGAGAGCCGACGCCAAATAGCGATCGCCGCGCGGCAAGACCATGATCATTCGCTCTTCGGCCCCTTCTTCTTGCCGCCGTTCTTGCGGGCGGCATCCTTCTTTACACCTTCCTTTTTCACGGTGCCGCCGCTAGGGCTCAGACGCTTCCACCAATCCGGCCCTTCGGCATCGACGGACGACGTATGCGCCAGCAGTTGCTCGCGCAACGCCGCGAAGCGTTGCGGCTCCTGCTCCTTAAGATCGGTCGTTTCTTGAGGGTCCGCCTTCAAATCATACAGCTCAAACTCGGTGAAGCCGTCGTTCGCCAGAATCTTCCAATCATCGACGCGCAGCGCCGACTTCGCGTTGGGCGCCATTAGCAATCGCCAGTAGAGCGGTTGCGGTCGCGCGAGTTTCGTCGCGCTGCCGTCGAGCGCCGTCAACATATTCACGCCGTCGATCGTTCGATCGCTCGGGGGCTGCAATCCGGCCAGTGCCAGCGCCGTCGGAAAGAAATCACTGCCGACGACCGGAACGTCGCACGTGGTGCCCGGCTTGATCTTGCCCGGCCAGCGCGCGAGGCCCGGCACGCGAATGCCCCCTTCGTGCATATCGCGCTTCCGCCCGCGCAAGCCGCCGCTGGATCCGCGGCCCGGCGACTTGATGCCGTCCCCTTCCGGCCCATTGTCCGAAGTGAAAAACACAAACGTCTCGTCCGTCAGCTTCAACTCGTCGAGCGTCTGCATCAGCTGCCCGAACGCGTGATCCATCTGCGTGACGTTGGCGTGATGCTCGCGCTGCACGTCGTCCGCAAGGTCCGGATAGCGGGCCTTGAACTCCGGCGCCGACTTAATCGGGTAGTGCGGCTCGTGCGTCCAGACGGCCAGATAGAACGGCTTCTTGGGATCACGCTTTTCCTTGAGCCAAGTGCTCGCCTCGGCCGCCACGAGCGGCGCCGAGTACCCTTCGAGCCGGCCGACTGCTTCGCCGTTCCGCACGAAGTTGCTCGGATTCTCATGGCTTGGGCCTGCGTTGTTCTGCGTCGCGAGCCACCAATCGTAGCCGTGGTCGCCGGGCTGCGGTTGTGCCGGGTTATTGAAGAGTCCGTTCAAGTGCCACTTGCCCGTATGACACGTCGTGTAGCCGGCCTGTTTCAATAACTTCGGCAAAGCAATTTCACTGGTGCGCAGATGCACTTCGGCCCCTTCGGCGATCCACGTATAGACGCCGTTGCGGTGCGGCGTGCGCCCGGTCAAAAGCGCCGAGCGCGAAGGGCTGCACACCGCGCTCGCCGAGTAACACTGCGTCAGCCGAACGCCTTGGCCGGCGAACTTGTCAAGATTCGGCGTTTGGATAATCGGATGCCCGAAGCAACCGAGATCGCCGTAGCCGAGATCATCGGCGAGAAACAGAACAATATTCGGCGCGGCTTCACAACGAGGGGCGCTCCAGGCGGTCGAGGCGATGATCGCCGCAAGAACGATTCCTAGTTGGCGCCAGCGGGCGAGCGGAGCAGTCGTCATATTTTTGTGCCTTAAAGTACTTGAACAACTTTGCTAAACCGAGCGTCTCGCGCTTGCGCGATTCACTTCGATTCGTTTACCAGCTTCATCAGTTCCGCAATGCGTTGCTGCGCCTCGCGGCCGGCGGGCGCGTCGGGATCGTCGGCCAGGAGCAGTTGCCAACGTTCCAGCGCGGCGCCGGCCATGCCCGCCCGTTGCTTTTCATACTGCGGCGCGAGCGGTCCGGTCGCGTAGGCCGCGAGTCCTCGAGCTTCGGCCAAGAGAAACTTTCGCTGCTCGGCCAAGTCGTCCATCTCCCAAGGACGCTCCGTCCGCGCTTCGTATTCCGCGAGAATCTCGTTGGCCTCCGCAGCGGCCGGCAAGTCGTTCCAGCGAACGGCAATTCCCTGCAATTGCGACAGGCCTGAATAGAGCGTCGCGGGCGACTTCAATCGCGTCTTCGCTTCGTCCATGAGCGAGTGCGACCAAGCTGCGCGCGATGGCGCCTCTGCGGCGACGCGAATCGCAAGCCATTTCGTAGCCAAGCGTCGTCGCTCCGGAACGCCTTCTTCTAACCAGCGAAGCACCTCGGCGAAAACGCTTGCCGCAGGCAAGCCGTGACCCAGCTTCGGCACCATCCAGACTTTGGTCCGCACGCCGACGTCGGTTAGCAGCGGTCCGCGGAACCTTTCGATCTCGCCCCGATTGAAGTCGGTCTCCCCCGTGATCAAGGCCGCGCTCAAGCGCTCAATGACGCGCTGCCGCAGCCAAGCCTCCTCGCGCAGGCTCTCCGCCGCACACACCGGCACGACCCCGCCGAAGTACTCCGGCAATGCGAACGCGATCCGACAAGCGACGCGCGCACCCCCGGAGAATCCGCCGAGGTACGTTCGATCGGCATCGATCGCAAACCGCCGCCGCACGTCGTCCAACACATCGAGCACGATCCGTGTGCGCTCGGGGCCATTGGTACTGTTGCCCGCTCCGTACGGCGAGGCAAATAACATCCCCGTGGCATCGCACACGGTGCGCCACTGCGCGAGGCCCGCCGGATCATTGCCGGCGGAAATAAAGAGCACCAGCGCGGTCGGCTTCGTCGGGTTCACCGTGCGCGGCACGTAAAGTTCGTAACGTTGCCGCGTCGAGTCGTACCCTTTGAGCCAATCGGCCGGCGGTTCCGCGGGGCTCTGATTCGCCAAGGCGAACACCCAATCGAGCCGCGTCGGCGCGACGACGCTCATCCGCGGCTGATGTCCGCGCAACGCCGGCTCTGCGGCCGCGAGCGCCTCATGGCGACAAGCGGCAGCGACGAACATCAGAGCGGTTGTTGCAATACGACGCATGGTAACCTTCGCTCTCACTCTTGCGGCGCTTCGCCGTTGAAAATCCGTACTCGCTCAATGGTTCCGCGAAATGCCGGCACTTTCGTTTCCAATACCGGCGAACGGAGATCGTCGCCGATCTGCATGTCGTCGTTCGGATCACCGCCGATCCATTGCGGCAAGCGCCCTTCGGCCGCCTGCTTGCCGTCGACCGAGATCACGACGCGTTTCGCTTCGGTCAGTCGCACGGCGACCGTCGCCCGCTTCCCTTCGATCGGTTTCTTGGCGGCGAACGTCTTCCGGCCGGCCGGGGTCGTGTAAGTAAACGTCGGCTTCCCCGCGACGAGATACAACGCGTAGCCGTTCGATTGTCCGCCGCGAGCCAAGACCATCGCATCGGCCGCGTCGGCGACGAACGTCGCTTCCACGGTCCAGGGCCCCACGCTCGGGTCGAGGCTCGGCGAGTTCTTCACGTTAATGTGTCCTTTGCCGTCGAACTTTCGCCCGCCGACCGCAGCCGTCGAAGCTTTCACGAGCGTCGTCCCTTGCGCCACGCCGTCGTTGCCGCGGCCCGAGGCATCGACGACTCGGTCCTTCTCATCGCGATCAAAGCGATAGTCGAGTACCCAAGCATTCAACGGTTTGGGATCGGACGGCAGCACTTTCTCGTCGGCAAATTTCGGCACATGGTAATCGACGGCCTTCGCCTGTTTCTCATACTCAGCTTCCAACGCGCGGCGAAGTTCGGCGTGCGACGCATCGGCATACAAGTTCTTCGTCTCATACGGGTCGGCCTGCAGGTCAAACATCTCCGTCCAATCATCGTGGCCCGGGTAACGAATGAGCTTGGCCGTTTCCGTGCGCACGGCGGTCAACGTCGGGGTCGGCGACTTCCCTTCGCGGAAGTAGGAATAGAAGTACGACTTCCGCCAGTCGGTCGCGGATTCGCCCGCGAGCAACGGCTTCCAACTCCGGCCTTGCATCTCGGCCGGGATCTTCACGCCGGCCAAGTCGAGAAACGTCGGCGCCAGGTCGATGTTGAGCGCCATCTGATCAATCGTCACGCCGCGTTTTCCCAACTTCGGGTAGCGCACGAGCAAGGGAACCCGGAGCGCCTCGTCGTAAGCCGAACGTTTATCACCGAGACCATGTTCGCCGAGGTAGTACCCGTTGTCGCTGGAGTAGACGACCACGGTATTGTCGGCGAGGCCATGCTCTTCGAGCGTCGCCAGGAGCTTGCCGACGTTCTCATCGATCGCTCGGAGCCCGCGAAACATGCCGAGATTGGTGCCGGTCCTCGCCGTTCCCTTGGCCGCAATCTTCGCAGCCTTCTTGCCGTTGCCTTTTTGCGGCGCGGCGGGCGGAACCGCATCTTCTAATTCGTCTTTGCGATACGCGGCCTTCACGTCAAGGTTCGGCACTGCGCGCGCTTCGTCGCCTTCGTAAGCCTTCGCCGTCCGCTCCGGCGGCGTAAACGGACCGTGGCAAGTCTTGAAGCCGACGACCAACGAGAACGGCCGGTCTTTGTTTTCGGTGATGAACTGCCGGGCGTACTCCGTCGAGACATCGTCGACCCAACCGGTCGACGGCGTCTTCACGCCGTTCACTTCGATGGGGCAATCGAAGAATACGCCCTGGCCGATGAAGCTTGCGGAGTAATCGAAGCCTGGACGCTGTCCTGTTTGGCCTCCCATGTGCCACTTGCCGACATAGCCGGTGCGATAGCCGGCCGCCCGCAGGAGCGAGGCATGCGTCACGCTCGTTTCCGGGAACGGCGTGTGATTGTTGACCACGCCGTTGAGGTGCCCGTAACGTCCGGTGAGAAACGCTGCGCGGCTCGGCGCGCAGAGCGACGTGACGACAAACGCATTGCGAAAGCGGTACCCATCGGCGGCCAAGCGGTCGAGATTCGGCGACTCCAACCACGGGAACCGCGCCTTCTCTCCTTGCTCACGCTGCACGACGCCGAGCGCATCCCAACGTTGATCGTCGGTGTAGAGGAATAGGAAGTTCGGGCGGTCGGCCGCCGCACACCTGCTCGCGCTCGTTGCGACGCAGAGCAACACGAACGAAAGCGATCGACCGAAGGGGGTGATGCGAATCATAAATCAACCGGGGCGTTAAAAGGACGTTGACGATCGGGAGCCGGCGAACTCTTCGGAATGCTTCGACATTCTAGCCACGCGCAAGTCGCCGTTATTATCGGCGACCTCGCAAAAGTTTTTCGTTTCAGCGAGCAGGCGACCATCCATAAGCCGCCGACCATCTAACGTCCGGCTCCCTATCGGGAGTTCGCTTCGCGCAAGGCCGGATCTTGGCGATAGAAGTCGCGGAGCAGCGCATACAGTTCCGGGTTGTACGTTTGCAAAGCGCCCGGGGCTTCGAAGAACGACTCCGTCGCGACGGCGAAAAACTCCACGCGGCTCGTCGCTCCGTAGTAATCGAGCACCGTCGGTTCGTTGAGCTCGTACGCGCGGACCAGTTGTTCGTACTCCCGGGCCATCACGACGTTCCAGCGTCGGCGTTGCGCGTCGGATTCGAGCGGCGGCACGCCGTCGGTTTGTCGGCCGTTGAGCATGTCGAGCTGATGGGCAAACTCGTGCGCGACGACATTGCGCCCGCCGCTGAAGCCGCGGCCGCACTCGGAGACGTCGGACCAGGACAAGATCACCGGCCCTCGATACCAAGCCTCGCCGAGCCGGACCGAATTTCCTTCGACGATGACGCCGTGGCGATTCGTGGAACTCTCCTGCGCCACATAGCCGGCCGGATAGATCAACAGCGACACGACGGCGTCGAAATAGACGGGCGGGAAGCCGAGCACCAACACGGCGACGAGCCCGGCGATCACGACTTTCATCTCATCGGTCAGCGCCAGTCCGCCGCACCCTTCCCAATTCTTCTCGGCGACGAACACGCGCACGTAGTCGCGTACGCGAGTTTGCTCGGCGGGCGTCAGGCGGGCGTAGTGGTGCAGGTCGCTCTCGAGCACTTCCGACCACGCCGCAGGAAACGGCTGCGCGATGAGCTTCCGGCGGCGGCGATTGGTGAGCCAGTCGAAGATCATCGAGGATGGAGTTCATCGCGAGAGTGGAAGACACGAGGCAGGGCAATTCGCTCCATCGTAAAAGATGCCGTTTATCGACGTAAGTCATAGAAACCGAGGGGGAGCATTCTTCGACTTACGTCGACTCCGAGTTTGTCACTGCGCAGATAACTCCACGTATCTGCGCACCCCTTGTGGGTTTTGGGGTTGTGCGCAGATAACTCCAGTTATCTGCGCAGGCCGTTTCTTACCGTCGACGTAAGTCGCGCGGAAGCGCGGCGGAGTTGGCGAGACTTACGTCAAAGTAGTCCGCCACTCCGTGGCGGAAATGCGGCCGGCACGGTCGATACCGATGGCCATCGTCTGCGACGGGTGCGAACCACTCTGCCGCCACGGAGTGGCGGCCTACTATTGAATTGCCAAAGAACCATCCGGCAAACTAGAGTTTCGCCCTCGCACATTCAAGGCAAGTTTTTGGCCGGCCACGTCACGCGAACCGAGGGCGAAAGAAGGCGGAATTCCATGGCTTTTGAGCCGACCGGACGAATAAAATCGCGGCTGTGCGCGTCGGTTTGCCGAGCGGGCCAAATCCTAGTCGACTCCGGCGCCGCCGACATTTCGCTGCGATCTTTTCACGGGGTATCTCCCATGCGTTTTAGTTCCCTTTGCCTAGCACCCGTTGCGTTGATCGTCGCGGGCTTCGGTTCCTTGCTCGCGTCGCAAGCCGCGGCGGCGGAACTCGGTGTGCGGATCCGCTTCGGGCTCACCGACGAACGTTCCACTAAGTGGGACGGCACGATCGCTCCGGCGGCCGGCGAGGTGACGCACATTAGCGGCTGGCGATTCGCCAAGGGAGATGCGATCGACGGCGTGAAGGGTTGGACCGCGTCGACCCGACCGCTCGCGCAGACCGGTCGCGGCAACAACCAGAAGAAAGCCGCCGCAGCCGCCGCGAAACGACAGAACGTGCAAGCCAAGCAGCCGATGGCCGACAACGGCGTCGTCGTGTCGCTGGCCGGATTGGAGCGCGACACACCCATCACCGTGAAAACGGCGCAAGGGGAATTTGAGTTTACGTTCACCGAGCTGACCTACGGCAAGATCATCGAGAAGCTCGACGGCAAAGTCGAGATCGAGCGGACCGCCTCGGCCGCGCCGCTGACCAACGGACCGACCGACGACGACTATCCGTCGACGGCGATTTCGAAAGACGGCACCGTCTTCGTCGCCTACGTGAGCTTCACGCACGGCGATCGCACGGCCTACAAGCCGCTGGAAGAAGCGGAAGGGGCCGCGCCGTCGTTTGCCAATAGCGGTCGCGGCTGGAAGCAGGAGCCGAAAGACTTCGCCTTCTTGGCCAATCCCGTCGGCGGCGACCAAGTTTGGCTCCGCACGATGCAGCAGGGGAAGTGGAGCGAGCCGGTCGCGGTGACCGAAGGGGGAAGCGACATCTACAAGTGCTCCGTCGCCGTCGACGCCGCAGGGCGCGCCGTCGTCGCTTGGTCGCAGAACGTCACTTATCCGAAGAAGGACGCCAACTTCGAGATTCTCTCGCGCACCGTGCAAGGTGCCGAACAGGGTAAAGCCGAGTTGGGCGAGATCGTCAATCAATCGCAGAACGCGGGAAGCGACATCAACCCGGCGCTCGCCGCCGACGCGCAAGGCCGTGTTTGGCTCGCTTGGCAAGCGGTGCGCGACGGGCGGTTTCAGATCGTCGAGCGACATCAAACGTCCGCCGCCCAAAAAGCCGACGGCTCGTGGAGCGCCGAGCGTATCGTGAGCGAGCAGAGTCGCAATTGCTGGACTCCGGCCGTGGCCGCGGCGGCCGATGGTCGCGTGGCCATTGCTTGGGACTCGTACGAGAAGGGAGACTACGACATCTTCGTCCGCGAGTTCACGCCGCTCGGCTCGAACGTCGACAGTGCCCCGCAACCGATCTTGGCCGCTGCCGATTCCCCCGACTACGAAGCCCGCCCTGCCCTGACATACGACAAAGCCGGCGCGCTCTGGATCTCTTACGAGCTCGGCGATCCGTCGTGGGGCAAAGACTCCGGACCTTACGACAACGGCGGCAATCCGCTCTACCGCGGTCGGCAGATCGGCCTCATCGTGCGCGAGGCCGGCGAGTGGAAAGAACCGGCGGCGGCGTTCGTCGGCAAGCTGCCCGGCGCGCAACCGCGCAAGCGCGTGAACAACCAACGGGTCGCACCGATCGAGCCGCAAGGGGAAACGCCGCAGCAGGCACGCAACGCCGAGCTTGAGCGCAACCTCGCCTACAACAACTTGGCCCGTATCGCGTGCGACGCCCAAGGACGGATTTGGCTCCTCTGTCGTTCCCGGCAAAACGACTTCCGCTTCCCGATGCTCGGCTCGCTCTGGCTCAGCCATGCCGTCTGTTGGGACGGCACGAAGTGGCTCGGCCCGATCTTGCTGCCGAACTCCGATAACCTGATGTACAACGTGCCGAGCCTGGCCGTGATGCCCGGCGGCGATCTGGTCGTCGTTCACTCGAGCGATCACCGGCAGGATCGGTTTGCCGAACGAAACGACGTCGCTCCGAGCGCCGCCGCCGATCCGTTTGACAATGACGTCTTCGCGACGCGTATCGTCTCGCCGCTGGCGAAGATGCAAGAGCGACAATTGAAGCCCGCGCAGTTTCCGCCGAGCGGCAAGGGGACGCCTTCGGAAGCGACGCTCGCCGAACGGGCCGCCGTCGAACGCTGCCGCACTCAAACGGTGACGGTCGGCGATCGCAAGCTGCAACTTATTCGCGGCGAGTACCATCGACATACCGAGATCAGCGGCGACGGCGCCAACGACGGCCCGCTGGAAGATATGTGGCGCTACGCGATCGACGTCTCGCAAATGGAATGGCTCGGCAACGCCGACCACGACAACGGCGCCGGCCGCGAATACACCTGGTGGCTCACGCAAAAGACGACCGACGCTTTCCGCATACCGGGCCGCTTCGAACCGCCGTTTACGTACGAGCGAAGCGTGCGTTATCCGGAAGGGCATCGCAACGTGATGTTCGCCGAGCGCGGCATCCGCACGCTGCCCCGGCTGCCGATCACCGAGCGCGATTACCAAGGGCATGCGCCCGACACACAGATGCTTTATAAGTATCTCAAGCACTTCGGCGGCGTGTGCGCTTCGCACACCAGCGCGACGAGCATGGGTACCGACTGGCGCGACAACGACCCGGAAGTCGAGCCGATGGTGGAGATCTACCAAGGCGATCGCCAGAACTACGAACGGCCCGGCGCTCCGCGCTGCCCGACGGCCGATTACTCGATCGGCGGTTGGGAACCGAAGGGCTTCGTGAACCTGGCGCTGCAAAAGGGCTACCGGCTCGCGTTTCAATGTTCGAGCGATCACCTTTCGACGCACATCAGCTATGCCCACGTGTATGCCGAGAGCAACTCGCGCGAGTCGCTCATCAAGGCGATCAAAGAACGGCACATCTACGGCTCGACAGATAACATCGTCGCCGAGTACCGCTGCAAAGCGGACGGCAAAACGTACATGCTCGGCGACGAGTTCACGACCACGGCCGCGCCGACTTTAGAACTGAAGCTCGTCGGCACCGCGCCGTTTGCCAAGATCACGCTGGTGAAAGACGACGTCGAGATTCCACTGCCGTGCGAAACGAAGAACGAAATCGAGCTGAAGTGGACCGACCCGCAACCGGAAGCCGGCAAGACCAGCTACTACTACGTGCGCGGCGAACAGACCGACGGCGAGCTCGTGTGGGTCTCGCCGATGTGGATCAAGTATCAGCCCGCCGCGACGACGGGCGGCGAGTAGCGTGATGACGGCTTCGCAAAAGCTGCTCCGCGGCACGGCCGGCTTCCTCGCGCTGGTCGCGTACTGGCTGATGCCCGCCACGTCGCACGCGCACAATCCCGACACGAGCTACTTGCGCATCCGCCTCACGCCCGAAGCGCTCGAGACGGAGTTCGTGTTTGATGTGGTGACGCTGGTGAAGATCGTGCCGGCGCTCGACGCCGACGGCGATCACCGGCTCACACGCGCGGAGCTCGCGGCGAAAGCGCCGGCATTCGTCGACTTCCTCCGCGAGTATGTCCCCATTGAAATCAACGGCGACCTCGCCGATTGGGGTACTGCCGCGCCGGTCGGCTGGCCGCCCGACGTCGGCGACTCGATCGCCGAACAAGACTATCACGCGGCCAAGTCGCTCATTCCGTTTACGTTTCGCAAGCCGCTCGAGCAAATGCCGGAAGACGTCTGGCTGGAGTTTCGCTTCTTCCATTTCGTGGGCTCGCAGCACAGCGTGATCGGCGCCATCTCGCAGCCCGGGCGCGACGAGGAAGTGATCTTCCGTGAATTTGAGCCCGACTATTTCTACGACACCGGCTTCCGAGCGCCCGTGCCGACCCCATCGGCTGCGGCGACCGCAACGGCGACGGCTGACGCTTCTGCCGACGAAGCGAATCCGCATCGTCGCACCGCCGAAAGTTCCGCCTGGCGGACGACGCGGCAGTTTTTCGTGCTCGGCGTCGAGCATATCTTCCTGGGCTACGACCACATCTTATTCTTGCTCGCGCTAATCGTCGTCAGCCGGTTTCGCGACTTAATCAAGATCGTCACGTCGTTCACCGTGGCCCACACCATCACGCTCATTCTCGCCACGCTCGAAGTCGTGCAAGTGAACCGCGATTGGGTCGAGATCGCCATCGCCGCGACGATCGTTTACACGGCCGTCGAAAACTTTTGGATTCGCCCGGGTGACGCCGCCGGAAGCCGGCGCTGGATGCTGACGTTCGCCTTCGGCCTGATCCACGGCTTCGGCTTCGCCGGCCAATTGCGCGAGCTCGGGCTGCCGTCGACCGGCGTGGTGCGGGCGCTCTTGTCGTTTAACGTCGGCGTCGAAGCGGGGCAGTTGGCGATCGTCGGCGCACTCTACGTGCCGGTGATGCTGATGCGGCAATGGCGGCATGGTCTCACCGCCCAGCGCGTCTTATCAGGCGCGATCGCGCTCTGCGGGCTCGGCTGGCTGCTCGATCGGCTATTCGGCCTCGGCTTGATGCCGTAACGATCACAGCTTTCCGACCGCAGTCAGACGCCGCAAATCTTCAGCGCCCAATTGCCGAACAAGAGTGCAATCAGCATCCAGCCGAGGCGCCGCGGCCAGGCGTGTTCCGGCATTTCGCCCCGTTCGTAGTGCCGCAGCATCAAGATGCGATACGGAATCTGCCCGACGACGGCAAGCATCATCAGAAACCCGATGCGGTTCATCTGCAAAGCTCGCAGCCACTCGCCGCGGCCGGCCCAAATGAAGCTGCGCGTCAGTCCGCAGCCGGGACATTCGACGTCGAACGCCACGCGGCTGCCGCACAACTCAGGCAGCGGGTAACTCGTGAAGCCGCGTAAGGCCACGCGTTGGTCGGGCAATACTTCGAGCAGGAACGTACCGGCAATCACCGCGCCGGCGATCACGAGCATAAGGCGATGATGCTTCGCCTGCGCTTCGCGATGCAGCTCTTCCGCCGTCGGTGTCGCCGCGAGTTCGCCGGCCATGATCAAAAAAGCGTTCTTAGTAGGGAAGCTGCGAGAAAGTATCAACCACGCCCCCGCCCCGTACGATCCTTCCGCGCATCACATTGTGCATTTGGTTCGAAAGCGATTCAAGCTCCCAGTCTCCAGTCTCCAGTCTCCCGTCTCCAGTCTTCGCTCTTCACTCTTTCTGCCACGGCGTCCGGCCGCCGAGTTGTATCTGCCTGCGCAGCGCCGCCGAGAGGTCGCGAAAGATTCCCTTTTCCTTCTGCGCCAGATTCGTCGTTTCTTGCGGATCAACTTGCAAGTTGTAAAGCTCCAGCGGCGCGAAGGGGCTGTCTTGCAACAGTTTCCACGGCCCGCGAATCAGCGCCTCGATCGTCTTGCCGCCGTAGTTCGCGCCCCCTTCGCGGCGACAGAAGTACAGATCGCGCTCGGAAGGATCCTGTCCATTTCCGAGCAGCGTCGGCAAAAAGCTCTTCGCGTCGCACTCCTTCGGCAGGTCCGCGCCCGCCGCCTCGCAGCAGGTGGCGAACAGATCCATCGTCAGAGCAATGCGATCGGTCCGTTCGCCGCCGGTAATGACAAGCGGCCAGCGCACGGCCGCAGGCACGCGCAGCCCTCCTTCATACATGTGGGTCTTGCCGCTCCGCCACGTGCCGTTGTTCGCACCTTCGCCGAGCAGGCCGCCGTTGTCGGACGTGTAGACCACGATCGTTTTGTCGGCAACATTGAGCCGAGCGAGCGTCGCCAGCACCCGGCCGATGCCGTCGTCCATGTGTTCGATCAGAGCGACGAGCTTCTGCCGCGTCGGACTCGCCTGCGGTTCGCGCTCCGTCACTTTCTTCAACCACGCCTCCGGCGGCTGGATCGGGCCGTGCGGCGCGTTGTAAGCGAGGTAAAGGAAAAACGGCTGCTCGCCCGCGGCCCGCTCCGCGATGTAGTCGCAGGCCCAATCGGTGAACAGATCGGTCGCATGCCCCTCGGGCTCAATCACGTCAGAGTTACGGCGCATAAAATTCTGCCCGTGCCGCAGATGCGTCCAATAGTCGTCCATCATGTCGCCGAGGAAGCCGTGGAAATGGTCGAACCCGCGCTCGTTCGGCGTGTTCGGACTTTCGAGCCCCAAGTGCCACTTGCCGACGAGCGCCGTGTGGTAGTCGGCCTTCTTCAACACCTGCGGCAACATCACCGCTTCGGGCGACAGATAACCCCACGAGTCGTCCGGCAAATAACGAATGACGCCCGGCACTCCGACCCGATCGGGATAGCGCCCGGTGAGCAGCGCCGCTCGCGTCGGCGAACAGACGCAACTGTTGGCGTAAAAGTTGTCGAAGGTCATCCCCTCGCGAAAGATCCGATCGATATGCGGCGTCCGCAGATCCTTTGTGCCGTAGGCCGAGTAATCGGCCCGACCGTGATCGTCGGCGAGGATGACGACGATGTTCGGCTTCGCAGGGGGCGCAGCCAAAGCAAACGCCGGAAGCAGCAACAGTGCGGCAAGGCCCCAAGCCGAACTTCGCGGAGCGGAGAGAATTCGCACGATCATTCCTCGAGCGCAGACGGAAAAACAACTGCGAACCATCGGCTGCCGCGATGGCCGGCGCGTGCATCTTCTCTTCTGCTCGCGCGGGGAGCAAGCTCCCGTTGGTACCAATGCGGGAAACGATGCGCTCCGTGTTGATTTCCTTCTCCCACTGGGAGCTGTGTTAATTTCCTTCTCCCGCTAGGAGAAGGTGGCCGTGAGGCCGGATGAGGGTGACGTTGTATGACGCTTGGCGTTGCGCACGGAACACGCGCAGCGCAACTCATAATCTGCCACGGGCGACGGCACACGGAACGTGCCTACTACATTCGACTCCGGTCGCTCACGCTCCCGGCTCGCTTTCCCTCTTATCTCCAATATCCCCTTTTCATTCCCCATTCCTCCCTTTCTTCGTCTCGTCTTGGCGCGCACTCTGCGCATCTGGAGGGTGGCCAAATCTTCTCTGGATTTTGGGCCGGCAGGTTTGGGAGAATGCGGCGTGATTCGCTGTGCCTATAGCCCCCTCAGCCCCGGCCCCTCTCCCGCAAGGGGCGAGGGGAGAGATAAGAAGAGGATATTTCTCCGTGCGTCGCTCAAGACCTCTCCGTCCCAACAATACGAACCGCTCCACGGCAAGTCGGCTTGGCCCACGACGGGCGAATCGCAGAGGGCTAAAACTCGCGCTCCGAAATCGACGTAAGTGCCGCGCACTAATTCCTCCAAATGCGCACCACGGGGCCCTCGGAGTGCGCGTCGGAGCGCTTACCAACAAGGGAGCGCACACCCGGTTTGACTTAGTGCGCACGGGGCAACGAGCGCTTCGAGGACTTACGTCGATTTCGATCGCGGCGACCTGCAACCTTTTCCGAGAACGGCGCGCCGCGGCCGGCGAGCGACGCCGCGGAGTGCGCAAAGGAGTCGCCGCTGCGCACTTCGCGGAAAAGTATCTCGGGCGCACTGCGCACGAAAATGTGGATGCCGCGCAGCAAATTGTGGAGACGGCGCATGTTGCGCGCAGGAAAAAGCGACCTTCCCTGCTCCGCGCCGCGGCGCATGTCATGAGTCGTCGTTCATTTGACCGGTCTGCAGTCGCCGACGAAAATAGCACCTCCTTCCACCCTTGAAACAATCAGGCCTGCCCATGCGATTCGTTTCCCGACTTCGCTCCCTTCTTCCGGCGATTGCCGCGCTCGTGGCGTTCGGCCCGCAGATCGCGGCACAGGCCGCCGACGGGCCGACGCGCCCCAACGTCGTCTTCATCTTGGCCGACGATCTCGGCTGGGCCGATCTTGGTTGTTATGGGGCGAAGTTCTATGAGTCGCCCAGCATCGATCGGCTCGCGAGCGAAGGGGTTCGGTTCACGCAGGCTTACACCGCCGGCGCGGTCTGTTCGCCGACGCGCGGCAGCATTATGACCGGCAAAGTGCCCGTGCGCACCGGCGTCACCGACTACATCCCCGGCCTGAGGCTCGACCATCCGCGCTTGACCACGCAGCCGACGCGGCGCGAGCTGGCGATGGAAGAGACGACGATCGCCGAAGCGTTGGCGTCTCAAGGCTATCAAACGTTCTACTCCGGCAAGTGGCACCTCGGCGGCAAAGACTTCGGTCCGCACGAGCAAGGATTCGAAGTCGTCGTGGAAGACGGCTCGCTCGGGGCGACGGGCAAAGATCCGACGGTCGGCGACCGGCTCACCGATTCGGCCGTGAAGTTCCTCGGCGAGCGCGACGCCGCGCGGCCGTTCTTCATGTTCCTCGGCTACCACGAGCCGCACACGCCGATCGTGCCGCATCCGAAGCACATCGCCCACTTCACGGCCAAGGCCGCGCAGCTGCCGAAGGTCGAGCCGGCTTCGCAGCCGGAGCACCAGGGACAATCGCGACTCGTGCAAGACGATCCGGCCTATGCCTGCGAGATCAAAGTGCTCGACGAAGGGGTGCGCCGCATCGACGAGAAGCTTGCGGCGCTGGGGCTCACGAAGAACACGATCGTCATCTTCTTCTCCGACAACGGCGGACTCTGCACCAAAGCGGAGCCCGGCCCGACGAGCAACCTGCCGCTCCGCAGCGGCAAAGGCTGGCTGTATGAAGGAGGGATTCGCGTGCCGCTGATCGTGCGAGCGCCAAGCATCGTGAAATCGCCGGCGGTGTGCGACGCGCCGGTGATGAGCACCGATTTTTTCCCGACGTTGCTCGAACTCGCCGGTGCTCCTTTGCTGCCGCAGCAACATCTCGACGGTCGGAGCTTCGCGCCGCTCTTGCGCGGCGCATCGCTTCCCGAGCGGGCGTTGTTCTGGCACTATCCGCATTACCACGGATCGACCTGGGCCCCCGGCTCGGCGATGCGCCAGGGCGATTGGAAGCTGATCGAGTTTTACGAAGACGGCGCCCGCGAACTCTACAACCTGCATGACGACCTCGGCGAGCGGACCAGCTTGGCGACGTCGCAACACGAAATCGCCGACCGGATGCACGCCGACCTCGACGCGTGGCGCAAGTCGACCGGCGCATACATTCCGCAACCGGCCGATCCGGCGAAGGCCGGAGCCGCCTCGCCCGCCGACGCAAAACCCGCGAAGAAGAAAAAGAAGGCGAAGTAGTCGGACTAACCGCAGCCGTCGCCTCATCCCGGAAGCTCACTCTCAACTAGGTATCGATATGAAGTTGTTTTTCTCTCTCACCGCGACGATCGCGGCTTTCGTAGCAAGCTCCACGTTCGCCGCCGAGGCTCGCAAACCGAACATCGTCGTCATCTTGTCCGACGACTTCGGGTACGGCAGCCTCGGTTGCTACGGCGCCGATCCGAAGTTGATTCAAACGCCGAACCTGGATCGGCTCGCGAAGGAAGGGCGACGTTTCACGGACGCCAACACGACGTCGTCGGTTTGTTCGCCGACGCGCTATTCGCTGCTGACGGGCCGGTACTGTTGGCGCACGTCGCTCACCAGCGGCGTGCTCAGCACTTACGCGCCGCTGCACATCGAGCAGACGCGCTTGAACATGGCGTCGCTCTTGAAGCAACACGGCTACTCGGCCGCGGCGGTTGGCAAGTGGCACCTGGGCTACGGCACGGCGACCGACGCACCAAATTGGCGGCCCGACTACGCCGGCGAGCTTTCGCCGGGCCCGCTCGATATCGGCTTCGACTACCACTTCAGCGTGCCGGCTAATCACGGCGACCTCACCGGGGCGTTTGTCGAGAACCGCTTCGTCTACGGCTTGCGCTCGGGCAAGATTCCGGCCGGCAAGACGCTGCCCGGACCTTCGGCGGCAGAAGCGGCCGTGGATTATCAACCAACGTACGAAGCGAAGGATACGGAGTCGGGCAAGGCGGCGATTCTGCCGCTCGACGCGCCGCGGCGCAAGAACGACCGCGTGATGCACGTGCTCACGGAGAAGGCCTCGCAATGGATCGAGCGGCAACCGACCGACAAGCCGTTCTTTCTCTACTTCACGCCCGTGGCCGTGCATAACCCGATCACGCCGGATAAGGACCTGGCCGGCAAAAGCGCGGCGGGCCTTTACGGCGATTGGATTCACGAGCTCGACCGGAGCGTAGGCGGCATTCTCGACGTGCTCGACAAGCGCGGCATCGCCGACAATACGCTGGTGCTCTTCACCAGCGACAACGGCGGCGTCTTCAAGCCGCAACGCACCGACACGCTACAGACGAAGGCGTTCGAGGCCGGCTTGCGCGTCAACGGCGCGCTGCGCGGCGGCAAGCATGACGTGTGGGAAGGGGGCTTCAAGGTTCCTTTCCTCGTGCGCTGGCCCGGCAAAGTGCCGGCGGGCACCGTGAGCGACGCGATGGTGAGCGTGGTCGACATACTTGCTACCACGGCGGCGATCGTCGGCAGCGAACTTCCGGCCGTCGACCAAGGGGCGGAAGACAGTCGGAGTTTCTTGTCGGTGCTACTTGGTGAGTCGGGCGCGCAAGGGCGCAGCGACATAATCGTGCATAGCTCCGACGGCGTGTTCGCCTTACGCGAAGGCCCTTGGAAATGGATCGAAGGGGTTCCGGTCGCCGGCATCAAGGCGGCGTCGAAAAAATTGAACGCAAGCCAGTTCACGCCGCAACTCTACAACACGCATGACGACCCGGCCGAGACGAAAGATTTAAGCACGACTCATCCGGAGAAGGCCAAGGAACTTGCGGCGCTGCTCGCGCGCTATCGCGACGGCGGTTATAGCCGGACGTTGCCGCCGCCGGGCGCGAAGCCGAAGCAGGCGCCCGTGGCGGAGCTGCCGCCGCTGCAAGGGACCGTGGTGCTGGAAGACGCGCTGGCGAAGCTGCCCGCGCCGCCGGCCCGAGCCGGGCAAGGAGAGTGGACCGCCGTCGACGGCGGCCTGTGGGGCGCGCAGAAGCCGGGCGATCAGCAAGGGGCCGTGCTGCAGATTCCGGTCGAACTCGGCGACGGCGCGATTCAGTATGAGATCAATCTGCGCGGGGCCGATCGCCACTCGCTGCGCATCGAATGCGGCGGGCGGCAACATAGTTTCCGCATCGAAGTCTCGAGCTCGCACATCGGCGTGACGAAGAACCCTGCGCGCGGCGAAGCGAAGGAACAGACCGAGCCGCTCGGGCGCAAAGCAATCAAGCTCGAAGCCGACCGTTGGTATCCGGTGCGCATAGCGTTCCGCGGCGACGAAGCGACGCTGCAGGTGAACGACACGGTGGTGACCGGCAAACACAAGGTGCTCGGCGAGCCGAAGCAGGCGCTGAACTTTCTGGTGTTCGGCGACAAGGCCGGCTTCCGCAACCTGAAGGTAGTGCGCTAGCGATGCAACGCCGCTTCGCGCTAAGGTTTCGCGGCCGGCTGATTCTTCGGCACGCGGTGGGTGAGCCAAATATCTTTGCCGCCATGGCTGCCGGGGCGATCTTCGGCAAAGTAGGCCGTGCGGCCGTCGGGGGCCAGCCACACATCCATTGCGTTCGCAAACGGACTCTCGCGGAGCGTAAGAGCTGTTTTCACGCCGGTTGCGCCGGCGAGCGTGAAGTACCACTGGCCGCTGCGATTAAAGACGAGCGTCTCGCCGTCGGCCAGAAGCATGCCTCGCGACTCGCTGTTGGGAGTGTTGACGTGCGCGCCGAGAAGCGTTGCCGGACCGAACGGTTGCGTCGGCGACGCGCGGCGCGTCATCCAGAGGTCAGTCAATCCATTCGACTGATCGGACCCATGGAAGATGATCGCAAGCTCATCCGCGGAGAGCTTAGGAACGACCGATTTACCGCGCGGCCCGTTGCATTCCGCGGGGAGATCGAGCGCGGGCTCCCATTTCGCATCGAGCGCGGGCCGACGTGCCAGCAACAGCCCGCCCCCGTCGGCATCGCTTCGAACACCGACGACCGACAGTCCGTCGCCGCTCAAATAAGGCCCCTTCAGCACCGGGCTCTTGACGGGAACCCCGAACGGAATCGTCAGCGAAGTTCGGGCCGCCTCAAACCGCTCGGAGTCGCCGTTGACGTTGAAGTTGATCCGCAACTGATCGCGGGTGAGCGACGGATTCCTTTCGTCTCCCGGTCCGTTGATCGTGGGCCCGAGATTCTCCGGCTCGGTCCACACAAAATCGGGCGAGTCGAGCATGTCGGCGATCGCAGTAGTCTTCACCTCCGACATACCGCCGAGGGCCGGCGACGTAATCGGCGTCAGCCGCGGTTCGATCCAGACGGCGTGGGCGCCGCTCACGGATCCGCGGGCAACGACTTCCAACTTGAGCACTTTCACGCCGCTCACGTCGACGACCGCATCGACCCCGACTTGAGCCGCAGCTTGCGGCTTCGATTCCCAAAGCGGTTTGTCATCGCCGAAAATACGAAAGGTCAACGGACTTTCGGGGACGATTGACGCGCCGACGGTCGTGCGGAACTCCGCGTAGCGCCCGTCGAGGGCATACGTCACCCACGCCGGTTGGTGTACGCCTACCGGATGGGTAAATAGGGAATGACTCGGCTTTTGTCCCAACCAATTCAGATCTTTGTTACCGTCTCGATTGAGCCCATGCTTGCGGAGCGGGTCTTTGCAATCGAACGCGGTTTCCGGCAGATCGTCGAGATAAACGACGCCGGCTTGAGAATTTGAAATGGGAGACTGGGAATTGGAAATCGACGTCACCCGCGGGTCGAGCCACAGGACGTGTGAACCTTGAGCTCGCTTCGTCGCGCGGGCCGTCAACTGCAGATCGCGCACGCCGCGAACATCGACGTCGACCGCGATGCCGGCCGGCCCGAGGTCGATGAGGTCGCTCGATTCCCAGAGCTTCTTGCCGTCGCCCCAAACTTCGGCAAAGAGCGGGTCTTTGCGACCGCCGGTTCCGCCCCGCACCCGGGCTTGTAAGCGGTCGCACGGCAGCGAGAGATCGTAATCGAGCGTGGCGAGTAGCGGAGTCTTCCCTTTCTTCTCGGCATTCCCTTCGTTTTCGGGATGCATCACGATCGCATGCGTCGGAGCGGAAGACTCGCCCGGAAAGAGTTTTGCGATCGTCGCGGCGGCGTCGGGATCAATCGTGAGGCTTAGCGGCGAGTCGTCGTAGCCCGCGTAGGATTTATAGACGACTTCGTCGAGATAAACGACGCCGCCGGCACCGGGCTTCATGACCGGCGTTGCCGCCGTGACGAACGACGGAGTTGAGTGGGCACCGGAGCCCTTGGGCATGAGCCGCATCATCCAAAGGTCCTCGCCCCCTTGGCCGCCGGGACGACTGGAATGGAAATACAATCGCCGTCCGTCGGCGGAGAGCCAAGGCTCGCGCACGTCGTCGGGCACGCCTCGAAGAGACAGGGCCGATACAACGCCGGTCGGCGAGGTGAAGGTGACAAACGGCTTGCCTTCGCGACTAAACAATACCGTGCGGCCGTCGCGCAGAAGTTGCGGAGAACCTTCCGACGCCGGGCTATTCGCGCCGCAGCGGAAATTCGTCGACGGACCAAACGGAGCGTCAGGCGTATTACGTTTGCAAAACCAGAGGTCGCGCAAGCCGCTGCCGCCGGCGCGCGGCGAAGCGTAGATTAACGTGAGCCCGTCAGGCGAAAGCCAAGGCGATTGCTCGTCATGGTCTTCCGGCAAAGGCACCGTCTCCGGCTTGCTCCAGGGAGCGTCGAGCGCGGGGCGCCGACGAAGACGGATATCTTCCGAAAGGCGTTTGGAAGGGACGGCATGCGTATCGTAGAGCAGCGTCAGTCCGTCGGCCGAGAGAAACGGCTCGTCTTCGTACGCCGAGCCGGTGAGACGAACGCGCGGGCCGAACGGTTCGTCGATTGTCGCGCGCGTGCTCTCCCAGAGACTGCTGATGTCGCTCGTGGCGCCTGCGTCGCAGCGAAACACAATGCGAAGTTCGTCCGCCGTAAGCGTGGGCTTCGACTCGACGTGCTTCGTGTTGACGTTCGGCCCCAGATTCTCGGGAGCACCCCATGCGTAGTCGGGGGATTCGAGCAGTTCGGCGAGCGAGAGCGTCTGAGGGGAGCCGCCCGTGGCGAGCGTAGTCGAGCTCGCAGCGTGAGCGACCGGAGTCTGGGTCGGCATGACGCTCGGCGAGGTCCCGTTCTTCGGTATGAGCCGGGTCACCCAGATATCTCTTTCGCCGAACCCGCCGGGAAGATCCGCGGCGAAGTATACCGACGTGCCGTCGCCGGCAAACCACACTTCCGTGCCGACAAACGGCGCATCGCGAAACGACAGCGCCGACTTCACGCCCGTCTGGCTGGTGAACGTGAAGTACCACTCGTTGTTGTCTCGGTTAAAGACGAACGTCTGATTATCGGCCAATAGCTGACCGATTTTTTCATCCTTTTCGCTATTATTCACATGAGCACCGATCTTCGTTGCCGGCCCGAACGATTTGTCCGGCGACGCTCGTCGACTCATCCAAAGATCGCGATCCAGACTAAAAACGAGCGTCAAGCCGTCCGGCGAGAGAGTCGGCCGGTACGCGCTTCCCGCTTGGTTGACTTCCGGCCCCGACTCGGTCCGCGCTTCCCATTCGCTCTCCGTTGTGGCGCGTCGTATGAGGTGGAGATCATCGGTGGCGCCGTCCGACGCCTTCCCCACACAAGCCAACGTAAGGCCGTCGCCGCTGAGCCAGGGAAACTTGACGTTGAGGGACTTCGACGGAGTACCGAAAGGAACTGTCGTCGACGTGCGCACGGCCTCACGAGGTCCGTTATCTCCGTACGTACTGAATCGAATTCGCAATTGATCGTTGGTTAGTGAGGGGCGGTCTTCATTCCCCGGCCCGTTGATCGTCGGCCCGAGGTTCTCAGGCTCGCTCCAGACATAGTCGGGCGAGTCGAGCATTTCGGCGATAGTCAGCGTCTTAGCCCCCGGCGAGCCGCCGGGGGCAATCGGCGTCGCAGCTATTTCCGCGCTCGCGCCGCTCGGCACGTTGAGCTCCGCGACGACGCTGCCGTCATTGTCGCGTACTTTGATGATAATGCCCGCGACCACGAGCAGTGCGACACCGAGAATACCGGCCGCGATCAGCTTCACGGGCGGCTGCTTCTTCCGCGCGGGCGCGCTCGGCTTCGCATGGCTGCCCGGGGATATCGCTTGAGGAAGTACTTCGCTCTTGGGATCGGTTTCCGCTTCCGGCCGGGCGAATGCCGCGGTCACATCCATCGGCAGCTTCGTCTTCGATGAGGAGCCGGGCGCATCGGCCACGGCCGGATGTGCGGGCTTCGATGGGCTCGCCATGGCCTGCATAAACGACGCCAGCTCGGCGCTCTGCGCTTTGCCGCCGCCGATGCCGGAGCCCATGCCGGCGGAGCTGCCGCCGTAGTTTCCGCCGCCGTGCGGCTCGAGTGCCGCGACCACTTCGTCCATCGATTGGTAACGGTCTTGCGGCCGTTTCGCGATCATTTTGTGGAACACTTGCTCCAGCGGCCAACTCGCGTCGTCGCGCTCTTTCACCAGCGAAGGCAACGGCGCATCGCGGTGCTTCATGAGCCGCGAGATCATCGTGTCGCCGTCGTACAATTTCTTCGCCGTGAGCAAATACCAAAGCGTGCAGCCGAGCGAGTAGATATCGCTCCGCCCTTCGGCGTTCTTGGTGTCGGCCGCTTGCTCGGGGCTCATGTAGTCGACGGTGCCCATTACCTGCTCGGTCGCAGTCAGGCCGTCGCCGTCTTCGATCCGGGCCAAGCCCATATCGAGAATCTTGACGACTCCCTTCTTATCGAGCAGCAAGTTGGCCGGCTTGATGTCGCGATGCACCACGCCCGCGCCATGTGCAAAGGCGAGCCCTCGGGCCGCTTGGATCACGTAATCAACCGCGCGTTCGATCGGCAGCGGGCCGTTCTTCTTGACGAGGTCCGAGAGGTCGCCGCCGTCGACGAACTGCATCACGAGATACTTGACGCTACCTGCCTCGCCGGAGTCGTACGCCGTAACGATATTCGGATGCTCGAGCCGCGCGGCAGCCTCAACTTCGCGCTGGAACCGCTTGACGGCAGCCGCGTCTTTCATCGCCGCGCTCGACATCACCTTAAGCGCGACGACGCGCTTCATGCGCCGGTGCTGCGCCTTGTAGACTTGTCCCATCCCGCCGGCGCCGATCTCGGCGACGATCGTGTAGTCGCCCATGATCAGCCGGTTGCCGCGTCCGGCGAGCAGCTCTTGAGCTTGAAACTTCGTGAGCTTGCCGGCCGCGATGAGGGCCTGCGCAAAACCGTCGCCGTCCTTGGGTCGACCTTCGGCAGGCAGCCCGTTCCACAATGCTTTGACTTCCTCAGCGGTCAAAAGACCGGAGGAGACGAGCGCTTTGCCCAATTGTTCGATCGACACTGCCAAGATGCCTTCTCCGCAGATTTTGGAGAAGCGAGTATAACCTACCCACAGGTGGGGTGCCCCGTGCGAGGCGAAAATCTCCGGGATGCGAATGGGGAAAGTCGACCTACGGAAGCCGTGGTTTTTCAGGTCCCGATCCGTCTTTCGCGAGCGGATACGCGGCATCGCATTGCTCCAAAGCCGCGATCAGTCCCTTCATCAGCCGGCGAAGCTCCTCCGGACGCGAACCGGCCAAATTACTTTGCTCAAACGGGTCCTCCGCTAAATTAAAGAGTTGATAGTGCGAGCCGTCGGAGACCGACGTCGGGAAATAGTGGTAGACGACCTTCCAACGACCGTCGCGATAGACGGTGAAGTAATCAGTGCGATGCGGCGCGTGCGGGTAGTGCATCAAAAACTTCTCCGAGCGCTCCGTATCCCGCTTGCCGGTCAACATTGCGTCGAGCACCAGGCCGTCGACTTTGTGCTCGGCGGGGGCTTTCACGCCGGCCGCATTTAAGATCGTCGGGAACAAATCGTAGACCGCCGCTTGCTGTGTTTGCACCGCGCCGGCGGTGATCGGGAGCCGCTGCTGATGCGGGTTGTTCGCATCCGACTTGGCCCAAGCGGCGAGGAACGGCACGCGCATTCCCCCTTCATAGTGCGAACCTTTCTTACCGCGCAACGGCGCGGCGCACGCCACTTCATGTTCGTGGCCGAGCGGCGCGTCGGTGCCGTTGTCGCCCAGGAAGAACACAAGCGTGTTCTCGGCGACCCCCAAACTCTCCAGATGGTCGAGCATGTCGCCGAGCGATTTGTCCATCCCTTCGATCAGCGTTGCAAAAGCCTGTGCGTTGGCCGGCTTACCGGAGTTTGCATAGTGCGCGGCAAATCGCGGATCGGAATGGAACGGCGCATGCACGGCATACTGTGCGAAGTAAAGATAGAACGGCTTCTTCGCTTCCACCGCCTCGCCGACGTGCCGCTTCGCTTCCAGCGTCAGGGCTTCCGTAAGAAACGTTGCGGTACCGTGGTACTTTTCCAGACCGGGCACGGCATGCGTCGTTCGCTTGCCGCCGTGGCCGCCATAGTTGTGCTCGCCGTAGTAACTTCCCGGCGCGCCGATCGAGCCGCCGCCGACGTTGACGTCGAACCCGAGGTTCGCCGGATCGGCGCCGGGAAACGCCCGCGGCGCGAAGTGCCCCTTACCGACGTGGATCGTGCGATAACCGGCCGCTTGCAGCACGCCTGGTAGCGTGACGTCGCCGGGTTCCAAGCCGCGCCAGTTCCAATCCTGTGCGCCTCGCAATCCCGCGTTGTCCTTATCCGGGTTGATCCAATTTGTCGTCCGGTGCCGCGCCGCGTTCTGTCCGGTCATCAGGCAGACCCGCGTCGGCGAGCAGACGCTCATCGCGTAGAAGTTATTGAACCGCACGCCGCGCGACGCCAGCCGATCCATATTCGGCGTCCGGTAGTAGTCGTTGAGCGGATAACGCTGCGGCTTCCCTTCCGCATCGGTGAGAAACGGCACCGAGGTGTCCATGATCCCCATGTCGTCGACCAACATAACGACGATATTCGGTTGCGATGCCGCCCCTACGGGCACTACCGAAGCCGCCGCACTGAAAGCGACGGCCAACACGACGAAGCGACGGAGAGTTTGCATGAGGCGACTTTCCGAATGGGGTGCGTGAGAAAAACGGCGGAGAAACGAACGAACATCGAGCGGCGAACTACTTCCGATAATCCGCGCCGGTCAAACTTTGCAGCACCGACTGCTGCCACGACTTGAGCTTCTCTTGCAGCCGCCGGTCGAGCGCCGGATCTTTTCCGAGCAAACTCAACTTCTCCGCCGGATCGGCTTCCAGGTCGAACACCTCGTAGCGCGGTTCGCCCGCCTTGCTTTCGTGGACCACGAGTTTGTACCTGCCGTCGATCACGGCCCGCGGGCCGAGATAGTCTTCGTCCGTCACCGGAGGTTGGCGGAAGTTGTTGAAGTCGCGAGTGGCCTTGCCGCCCGCCTTTTTCACGAGCGGCGTCGTTCCCTTTTGCAGTTCCGGATCGATATACGGCTCCGGCTTCGCGCGCGTCACCCTGCCTGTGTTGTATTCCCAAAAGTAGAGCGGATTGGGCCGCTCCGTAAGACGGCCGTCCAACACGCCGCTTACGTCGACTCCGTCGAGAACGCGATCAGGCAGCGAAGTGCCGGTGAGCGCACACATGGTGGGGAGCAGATCGCTCGTCGACACGCGCACGGTCGTTGTGCGCGGCTTCGCAATGCGCGCCGGCCATTCGATGAGCCCCGGCACCAGCACGCCGCCGTCGTAAACTTGCCCCTTCATGCCGCGATGCGGAAAGCCGAGTGCCGCGTCGGGCGAAGTACCGTTGTCGCCGCAATAGAAGAGCAACGTGTCATCACGCAGCCCCTGCTCGGCGAGATGTTTGCGTAAGATGCCGATGGCGCGATCCATCGCCGTGATCTCGGCGTAGCGCTCGCGCAGCACCTCTCCTTGCGGGCGCGTCACCGGCCCGCCGGTTTCGTTCGACGTGAGCTTTACGTTCTTCTTGTATTTCGCCGGCAGGTCGTCGTAGAGCGCCAAGTCGGCGGGGAGCGCGCTATACGGTTCGTGCGGCGAGCCGAACCAGATGATCGTGAAGAACGGCTTCTGCTGCTGCTTCGCGCCGTCGATGAAGCGGATCGCCTCACGCACGATCACTTCCGAACTTTCGCCCTGAAACACTTCCGGCGGTCCGCCGTTGCGCGAGAGCGAAGGATTCAGCTCGAAGAAGTTGTCGTGCGAAACCCACTGGTGAAAGCCCATCGCGCCGGGGTTGACGGGAGAGCCGGCCTTCACGGCGCCGACGTGCCACTTACCGAAGTGGCCGCAACGGTAGCCGACCTTGCCGAGCTGATGGGCCGTGGTGATTTCTTCCGGCCGTATCGACCAGCCCGGCGCGAACGTGCCGTAGCGATTCGGATGTCGACCGGTGAGGAAGCTGCCGCGCGTCGGCGAGCAGCTCGGGTGCCCGGCATAGAAGTTATCGAGCCGCAGCCCCGTCGCCGCGATCTCGTCGAGTACGGGCGTCTTCACGTGCGGGTGGCCGTGATAGCCGGTTTCCTCCCACCCGTGATCGTCTCCCATCATCAGAATGATGTTCGGCGGCGCGGCGATTGCCGTCGACATTCCGCAAAGGAGAATCATCGGCAAGAGCAACGGCAACGAATGTCGAAGGGCGTAATGAATCATGGCGTTGTATTTCATAGAGACGGTTGATGTCTGGGAATCTTCGATGCGCCGGACCGCTGGAATATTTGCCGATCTATCGCCTCGGCTTGCGGCGCGCTTCGTGGACGAGCCCGCTCGCGCGTCCCAACGCGCCGCCGCCGAACCGCTCCTTGATCTGGTCCGCCACATTATCCAGTTGTCGCTGCTTCTGCCGCTCCTCATCGTCGAAGAGCAGCCCTTGCGTCGGTTGCGTTTCTAAGCCGGTAACCCCCATTCCCAACAAGCGCACCGGCAAATGCCCGGCCGGCAACCGCTTAGTCAGCAGTTCCACCGCGGCCTGCCAAAGCTCGTCGGTCACGTTGGTCGGCTCCGTCAGTGTTTGCGAACGTGAGATCGTCTGAAAGTCGGCGAACCGCACTTTCAGCTCCACGGTGCGCCCCTTCAACCCGTGACGACGCAGCCGGCGTCCGACTTGCTCGACCAGTTCCAACAGCCAAGCGCGCAGCGATTCCTTGTCGTCGATATCTTCGGCGAACGTGGTCTCGTTGGAAATCGACTTCGCCTCGCGATCCGGCACGACGCGCCGGTCGTCGATCCCGTGGGCCAGCTTCCAATAATGCTCGCCGCTCGAGCCGAACAAACCGGCGATCGTCTCCTGCGGCAAGGCGCGCAATTGCCCGATCGTCCGAATGCCGAATCGTTCGAACACTTGGTTCGTCACCTTGCCGACTCCCCAAATGCGTCCGACCGGCAAGGGATCGAGAAACGCCTGCACCTCGCTTGGTGCGACCAACACGAGCGCGTCGGGTTTGTGCACGTCGCTGGCAATCTTCGCCACAAACTTGTTCGGCGCCGCGCCGACGGAAGCTACCAGCCGAAGCTCGTCGAGAATTTGCTGCTTGATGCGACGCCCGATCTCGGCGGCCGAACCGAACATGTGCTCGCTACCGGTGACGTCGAGGAACGCCTCATCCAGCGAGAGCGGCTCGACCAGCGGCGTGTATTGCTCGAAGATGGCGCGGATCTGCTGCGAGATCTCGGCATAGTGTCGCATTCGCACCGGCAGAAACACGGCCTGCGGACAGAGACGCCGCGCCGTGACCGCCGGCATCGCGCTATGCACGCCGAACCTTCTCGCGACGTAATTCGCCGCCGCAACGACGCCCCGACCTTCGGCCGTGCCGCCGACCACAACCGGCTTGCCGACGAGCCGGGGATCGTCGCGCTCCTCGACCGAGGCGTAGAATGCATCCATATCGACGTGAAGAATCATCTGTCGTTCCTCATGCATCGTATGATAGCCAATTCGGCGAGACCGCACCGGCGCAAAACGGATCGGCCCGCAATATACTGACGGCAATTCGCGTCTCCCCTTCAGAACATCGAGCCCCCTCCGCATATGAAATCGTTCGCGTATTTCTTCGTCGCCGCGATTCTCTGGAGCGGCCACGCCTCGGCCGTCGAACGCCCGAACGTGTTGCTCGTGCTGCTCGACGATCTCGGCTTCAGCGATCTGGGTTGCTACGGCGGCGAAATTCCGACGCCGCACATCGATCGACTCGGTCAGGAAGGCCTTCGTTTCACGGCGATGACCAACTCCGCGCGTTGCTGCCCGAGCCGCGCGTCGCTCCTCACCGGCTTGCATCCTGGACAAGCAGGCATTCCCAACTTCGGCGGCCAACTGAACGACCGCTGCGTGACGCTCGCGGAAGTCCTTGGCGCGGCGGGCTACCGCACTTACGCCGTCGGCAAGTGGCACGTCGGCGGCGGACCGAAGGCCGTTCCCACGTCGCGCGGCTTCGACGAGTTCTTCGGCTACACGATGGGGCACTCGCAGGATCAATGGGACGCCGCGAAGTATGCGCGCCTGCCGGAAGGACGCCGCCCGGAGTTGGCGGTCGACCCGAACAAGTTCTACGCCACCGACGTGTTCAGCGATTACGCGAGCGAGTTCATTCGTCAGGCCCAAGCCGAGAAGAAGCCGTGGTTCTTGTATCTCGCCCATTCGTCCCCCCACTTCCCGATTCAAGCTCCGGCCGCAACGGTCGCGCCGCTCGTGGAAACGTATCGCCGCGGCTGGGACGTGCTGCGCGCAGAACGTTTCGCGCGCATGCGGCAACTCGGCCTCGTCGATCATGATGGTTGGAAGCTGACGGAGCGCTCGCTCGTGCCCGTCGAACAGAACGATGCCATTGCCAACGGCTATTCCGGCCGCCCGAACCCCGCCTGGGATTCGCTCCCCGCCGATCATCGCGAGGACCTCGCCTATCGCATGGCCGTGTATGCGGCGATGGTCCGGCATGTCGACGAAGGGATGGGTCGCATCGTCGCGCAGTTGCGTGCGACCGGCACATACGACAACACGCTCATTCTGCTCCTCTCCGACAACGGCGCTTGCTACGAGTGGGGACCCTTCGGCTTCGACGGGGAATCGCGCCGCGGCACGACCACGCTGCACGCAGGCCCCGCATTGCCAACGATCGGCGGCCCGCATACGCACTCCGCCTACGGCTCGGCCTGGGCCAACCTGAGCAACACGCCGTTTCGCCTCTACAAGCACTTTACGCATCAGGGAGGCATCACCACGCCGCTCATCGTGCACTGGCCGCAGGGAATCGAAGGGGCCGGACGTTGGGTACGCGATCCGGCGCACGTCATGGACATCATGCCGACGCTCGTCGAACTTTGCGGCGCCGAGTATCCACAAGTTCGGAGCGACAGAGCCGTGCAACCGATGGAAGGTGCGAGCCTCGCTCCGCTCTTGAGGTCGGGCACCGCGCTGCCGCCGCGAGCCTTGTGTTATCAGCACGAAGGAGCCCGTGCCATCCACAAGGCGCCGTGGAAACTCGTCTGGGGCAAACGATTCCCGACCGCCGCGGCGTGGGAACTGTACGACGTCGGCAAAGATCCCTGCGAGACGAATGATTTGGCGATGCAGCATCCGGAACTCGTCGCCTCGCTTTCCCAAGAATGGGACGAGTGGGCGCGCCGCACGGGCGCGCTCGCTCCGGCAGTCAGCACGACGCCGCGGAAGTAATGCTTCATTCGCGACGACGCGCCGGCTACTGCGCGCATCGTGCGCGCACCGCACTATTGGCTGCGCGCCGACGACATTTTCGTGCGCAGTGCGCCCGACGCCCTGTTGGGCGAAGTGCGCGAATTCGGTCGCCTTGCGCGCTCCGTAGCGGAGCGTTCCGATCGCAGAGCGCCGCCGACGGCAAATGTAGCCGCTCGCCGCGCCGTAAATCGACGTAAGTCCTCCAGCAGTCCCCTGCCCCGTGCGCACAGCGCCGAGCGCGTAGTGCGCTCCCTTGTTGGTAAGCGCTCCGACGCGCACTCCGAGGGGTCCGTTGTGCGCATTTCGATGATTTAGTGCGCAGGACTTACGTCGATTTCGCGTGACCATCGAAAACCCCGTCCCTACTCCCTTCTCCCCTCGCGGGAGAAGGTGTCCGCAGGACGGATGAGGGGGCCGATCGCCAATGCTACTGTGAATAAGACGGAGGCGAAGCACGGGGTTCTCCTTGCCACGGCGATGCACACCGTGGGGCTATCCACCGCGCTCAATTGCCCCCGGCGACTCGCCGTGGGCTAAGACGGCGCAACGAATCACGCCGTATTGTCGCGAATCGGCCGGCCCAAATTCCAGAGCAGATTTGGCCGGCCAAAACTTCCCTTGACGAAGCTGTTCCGTCGAGTGCGCGTTAAGCGACGACGCCGAGGCTCTTCAGATAGTCGAAGCTGATTTGAATGCTCTCGAGCGCCGGGCGATCTTCGCAATTTTGCTCGACGAGATACCACTCCGTTCCCGCGGCGGCCGCGGCTGCGAGCACGGCGGGCCAATCGATGGTGCCGCGCCCCAGCTCGGTGTTCTTCCCCTTCGAACCCGGCTTTGCTTTCTCCTTCAGATGTACGCGTTTCAACCGGCCGTCGAACTTGCGCAGCAGCGCCGCGGGATCGCGTCCGACCTCGGCCACGAAGAAGACGTCGATCTCCGCGCCGAGCACCTTCGCGTCGATCGTGCCGAAGATCTGATCAAACACTTCGACATCGCCGATGCGCGTCGTGAATTCAAAGTCGTGATTGTGGTAGAGCATCTGAAAGCCCGCCTCGGTGCCGGCTCGGGCCGCGTGCCGCACGTCGTCGATCGTCTTCCGCCAGTCGTCTTGCGAAAGCCCGGCGTAATTCGGAATGTACGGAATTACGAGCGTCTTGTTGCCGAGCTCGCGGTGATAGTCGGCGAGGCGCGGAAAGTCGTCGAGCAGGTCTTTCAGATTCACGTGGGCGCTCGCGATTTGCAGCCCGCAATCGGCGACGACCTTCTTCAACTCGCCGGCCTTCGGCCAGGTCTGAAACCAGAGTTCCACCCCCGCATATCCGATGTCGGCGACGCGCTGCAACGTGCCGGCCAAGTCTTGCTGTACCTCGTTGCGCAGCGTCCAAAGTTGCACGCCGACCGGAATCTTCCGTTCGCGCTTGGGCTCCCCGGCTTGCGCACCTAATAGCCGCTGCGGCAACAAACATCCCGCGGCGAGCGCCGACGAACCGACGAGAAAGCGGCGACGACTCACGGGGACATTGGGGAACATGACGACCTCGATGCGAGAGAAGCAATGTGTGAAAGCGATGCGCGTGAGTTGCCGACGGAGACCTACTTCCGCTTCGATTTCGCGGCGCCCGGCGCGATAAGCGTCGGCGTCTCGCCGAGCAAGAGGGGCTTGCCGAACACGGTTTGTTTGTCCCCTTGCGCCTTCATCCAGGCGTCGAGGTCGGCACGAAGCAATTGCAGTCGCTCGGCCTGTGCCGGATTGGCCGCGAGATTGTGCAACTCGTACGGATCGGTCGCCAGATTATACAGTTCCTCAGCAGGTCGCTCCGAATAGCGCTTCACGACGGCCGCGGCGAGCGAATCTTGCCCGGCCGCTTCGACCCACGACCCCCAATAGTCGCGACCGCTCGGGCCGCTGGAGCGCGAGATGTGCGTGTGGTGCTGAAACTCGGGATGCAGGTTGCGGATGTATTTCCAATCGCGCGTGCGGACGCTGCGGATCGGATAGACATTGAAGTCGCCGTCTCCGCTGTGGGTCGTGAAGACCTGATCGCGATGCGTCGTCGCCGTGCCGCGCAGCACGCCGGCAAACGACCGACCGTCGATCCCCGCGGGCGTCGCGCCGCCGGCCAGTTCGATGAAGGTCGGCAGCAGATCGGGCCAGCAAATCATCGCGTCGCTCGTCGAGCCCGGCTTGAGCCGGCCGGGCCACGACGCGAGAAACGGCACGCGGGTGCCGGCGTCGTAGAGGTTCCACTTCGCAAACGGCCACTGCCCGCCATGGTCGGCCGTGTAGATGAAGAGCGTGTCTCCCGGTACGTGGGCTTTCGCGAGATCGCGCAGCTCGCCGAGCAACGCGTCGGCGCGCGTGACGTCGGAGTAGTAGCGGGCCCGTTGTTCGCGCGTGGCGGCGGTATCGACATGCGTGGGAGGCAGCTTGATGGCGGCCGGATCGTAGCCGGAATTCTCGCCCCAAGGCACGTGCGGATGCCGCGTGCCGTAAAACAAACAGAGCGGCTTCGAGGCGTCACGCTTCTTGAGATACTCGGCAACCTCGACGGTGTCGCTGTAGCCGATTTGGATTCCGCTCACGACGTCGAAGCCGTGGTCCTTCGCGTAGTTGCCGTGGGCGACCTTCCCGAACGCGGCCACTTCATACCCCAAGGCATGCAGCAACGGCGGGAGCGAACGCACGTCCGGGTTCTTTGCCTTATGATTCGGCTCGGCGCCGTTGCGCGCCGACCAAAGGCCGGTGAGCAACGCGGTGCGGCTCGGTCCACAGGCCGGGGAGGCGACGAAGGCGTGCGTGAACGTCATGCCGTCGGCTGCGAGTCGATCCATGTTCGGCGTGCGGACGTCGCCGGCGCCGTAGACCGAGGAATCGAGTTGGCCGTGATCGTCGGAAATAAAGACGACGATGTTCGGCTTGTCGGCGGCGAACGAGGAAGTTGCCCCCAGCAAAGTAAAACAAGTCAGAGCCGAGAGTAGCGGCCGGATGAATCGAGTCATGTTGTTCAGCGCGGTGTAGGAAGAAAGATGTGGAAATGACGCGCCCGGGCGACAAAATATTGCGTCTCGTCACCGCCCGGCTTCCCGCAGTTTGGATTTGGGCGGCGCTGCTTTGAGCGGGACCGTATAAACAAACAGCAGATGTTCGCTGTTGTCGATCTTGGAGACCCAAGCCAGCTCCTGCTCGGCCTCGATGCCGGGAATGTGAAACTCGTGCGTGACGACGCGGCTGCCGGGCTTCATCGTTTGCAATCGCGGGATCAGCTGCTCGTTCAAGTCTTCCAGCAAAAACAACGTCATGACGCTGACGTTTGCGATGTCTGCGGTGAAGATGTCCTGCTCGACGATCTTCGCAAGCTCGTCGAGCTTTTCTTCACGAATACGATTGCGTCCTTGGGCGACGAGTTGGGGATCGATTTCGTAACCGGTCGCGTGGCAGCCGTATTTCATTGCGGCCGTTATGACAAAGCGACCGTCGCCGCAACCGAGATCGCAAACGTGATCTTCCTTCGTGACCTTGGCCAAGTCGAGCATTTTCTCGACGACGTCCTGGGGCGTGGGGTGATAGCCGACGTCGGGCCGCTTGCGAGGCTTCGCCGCCGGCTCGGCTGGGGGAAAGTCTTGGCTCATGCGGTCGTAGATCGCTTGCAACCGCGCGACCTCCGCCGGCTGCTCGGCCGCCACATCGTGCTGCTCCGCCGGATCGTTTTGAAGATCGAAAAGCTGCCTCGGTTTCGCGGCGTCGCCGGTGCGCAGGCCGGGATGTTCCGACGGCTGAGCTTGTTCATAGGGCGCGATGATCGTCACGCCGTCGGGCCCGCGCGGATCCAGGTAGCGTTCGCCGGGTTTCAAATTCTTGCCGACGCCGGCGAGCCCCTCCGTCGGCTTCAGAACATGGAGTTTCCAACGTGCGTCGCGAATGCTCGCCATGTTGCCGAGGATCGCTTCGTGCGGACTCTTCGCGTCGCTCGTAAAGAGCGGCAGGATGTTGCGTCCGTCGATCGTGCGTTCGGCCGGCGACTCGACGCCGGCGACGTTGAGAACCGTCGCGAACAGATCCATCATGATCGCCGGCTTGGCGCTGACGTGTCCGGCAGGAATCACGCCCGGGCGGCGCGCAATACACGGCACGCGAAAGCCCCCTTCGTAAGTGCTTCCTTTCATTCCGCGCAGTCCGCCGGTGCTGCCGCCGAACGTCGCTCCGTTGTCGCTGGTAAAAACGACGAGCGTCTTTTCATCGAGACCCAATGCTTTGATCTTGGCGAGGATCTCGCCAACCGAAGCGTCGAGCTCGGCGATGACGTCACCATACAAGCCTGCGCCGCTCTTCTTATAAAACGTCTCCGAGGCGGCCAGCGGTTTGTGGGGCATCGCATGCGCGAAATACAAGAAAAAGGGACGCTCCTTGTTGCGTTCGATAAAGGCCATGGCCCGATCGGTATAGCGACGCGTCAGGTTCGCCTGCACGACCGGATACTCCACCGGCGCGTCCCCTTCGACCAGCCGCACGGGCCGCATGTCGTTGGAATACAAAATGCCGATGTATTCGTCGAAGCCGCGGTGGATGGGAAGCTGTTCAGTCCGGGAGTGACCCAAATGCCACTTGCCGATCATTCCCGTCGCATAGCCGGCTTGCTTGAGCAGTTGCGGCAACAGCACCTCGCTCGGCGGCAGATGGAGTTGGTCGGCCGACGGTCCGCCGTCGGGCGCGGGGTTCGACGTCATGCCGCAGCGAAACGGATAGCGGCCCGTCAGCAGCGCGGCGCGCGTCGGAGCGCAGAACGGCATCGGCGAATTGAAGTGGGTCAGCTTCGCTCCTTCGGCCGCCATACGATCTAAGTGCGGCGTGCGAAACTTCGGATGGCCGTAGCAGGCGAGTTCCCCGTACCCTAGATCGTCAGCAAGAATGACGACGACGTTCGGCTTGTCGGCGGCGCTGACCGACGTGGCGATGAAGGCGAACATCAACAACAGTAAGCAACGAATTGTCGTCTTCATTTTGGGAAGCTTGTTCATAAATGAGGCATGACCTATGCGCCGGCCTTTTGTGATCGCCTAACCTCCGCTGTCGCAGCGCCCTAGACAACTAAGAATGAGGGAGAAACGTTAAACGACCGCTTCCCCTCGGTTTTCCCAACTGAAAACGTCTCCTTCCGGCAGGTTGGCAACTCCGGCGAGGCGCAGCAGGTAGAGCACCTGAGCGCGATGGTGCATGCTGTGGGTGATTACGTGTGCAATCGCAGCTCCATACGTTTTCTCCACGGGAGGGTTGTCCAGGTAGTCCAACCACTTCTCATCCCAATCGCCGCGGTCGGCGACGGCCCGAGCAACCGTTTGAATTTGTGCGGTCGCCGCCTCCAAGCGACAGATCAATCCGGGCACGGTTCGATCTGTTTCCCGGGGAACTTCCTGCTGCGCCATTAAGGCGGTCCACACTTCGGTGTTGTGGATGATGTGCGTCAGCGTAGCCCGGAGCGTGCGGAAGCCGATGTCGAACTCCGCGTCGAGCTTCTCATCAGGCAGCGACGCGCAGATGTCGAGTAGTTGCCGCGTCGTCCACGCATCGTGGCCCAGCAATCGGTCGAGAAGGTCCATACGCTTCCCCCAATACGTTTCACTAGGGTGTCGACGACGAGGCACGATTCAACGGCGAAGTCCGAAGTTCCAGCGCCGCGAGCGCTTCGTCGATCTGCGCGACGTCTCCAAAGCCGATGATCGCGGAGTTTACGTGCGGATGGGCCAGCGAGAACCGGACCGCTTCCTGCGGCAGTCGCCGTGCGGCGCCCAGCGCCTTTCGCAAGTCCGCGGCTCGCGATCGATCGCGTTCGTAGAGGTCCAAGGGAAAGAACGGCGTCTTGAGCGTGTGCGGGCTCGGCGGGTTACCTGCCAACGCGCCGCCGGCCAATACCCGGATGGCGAATACTCCCATCTCGGTTTCGGCGCAGTCCGCAATGATGTTGCCGTAGTTGGTTTCGCGGAAGTCGCTCGGCATCGTCATCCCGGCGCTCGGGTTGAGGAGATGATACGGCACTTGCATCGTGTCGAAGCGCCCCGACCTAACCACTTCGGCCATCGATTCCGGTCGGCCGACTCCCGTGAGCCCAAGATGCGCGACCAGACCTTCGTTGCGCAATGCTTCCATCGCGTCGGCAACGCCCCCCGGCCGCAAAATGTCGTCGGGCGTGAGGCTCGTCGGTTCGTCATTACGACCAAGCGTGATCGAGTTGTGCAATTGCAACAGCGCGACGCCCGACATCCGCAGCCGCGTGAGGCTTCCTTCCAACGACCGCCGCACGGCCCCGCGAATGTCGGCCAAGTCGTCGGTCGTCAGCCGTACCTTCGTCGCCACATAAACCTGCGCGGCGCAGCGCAGCTCCTCGAACGCGCGACCGAGGCTTTGCTCCGATTGCCCGCCGCCGTAGGTTGCGGCCGTGTCGAACCAATTAATGCCCCGCTTGATCGCCGCACGAACGACGGCGTCTTGCCGTGCCTGATCGTCGCCGACCATCAAGGTCGAAATCGGCCCCGCTCCAAATGCCAACGCCGAAATCTGCAAGCCGGTTCGCCCGAGCGCGCGATACGGCATCTTCGGCCCGATCCCCGTGCTCTCGATATTCGCTTGGTCGTCGGCGGCAGTCATGATTTCGGCGATCCTATTCTCTGCGCCGTCGTGTGAGAACCGCTCTCTCGAATGTGCGTCGCAGACAGTAGGGTACTACCGACGACGTCGGGCTTGGCCGGTTCGGCGGCGACTACTCGCGCGAACGCCGACCGGATTTCGTCGCCGGAAGTTCCAAACGACAGCAGCCGAGGTCGAGGAAGTTTTCCGTATCGGAGACATTCGCCACGACGAATACGTCGGAGGCCAACGCATATTCGACGTGACGACCTTGCTTCGTCGTTTGCACGATGCCCGAGTGCCGCAGCACCCCCAGATGGTGCGAAACTTTGACGATGGCATCGTCGAGTTCTTCGGCGATCGCACTGACGTTGCGAGGACCGCTGAGCAACACCGTAATGATTCGCAGCCGTTCCGGGTCGCCGAGCGCTTTCAGACGTTCGGCGCACCACTGAAACTCTTCAGGCTTCTTCATAATCATCGGCTAACCGTTCCGACTTTGCCCTTCCGCCGCGCGTGCCGGCGAACTTGCAGTACGTTCTTACGACAATTAGATTATTTACTATCCACTTTCGCGATCGTTCAGCATGATCATACCCGAATTGCCTATCATCGACGATGCCGGACCGCCTCGACGGAAGGCGTCGACCGGACGGCGTTTAGCGCTATCGATGGTGCTCAGTATCGGGACGCATCTCTCGGCGTACGGCGGTTACTATCTGCTCGTCGGAATGGTCGCGTGGCTGGGCTTCACGCCGCCGCACTTGGTAACGCGTAGCCGACGCGCCTCGATTGCCTTGCAGGCCTCGATCGCCGCGGCCCCCGAATCGAGCGAAGACGAAACGCCCGAGCGACCGATTCGGATCGAGCCGCAGAAGCCTCGGGTAAAGCCGCCGCCGAAGATTGCCGAAGTTTCGCAACCGACGGCGCGTGAGGAACCGCCGAAATCGACCGAAGCCGTGGAGCCGGCCATGAACGAACCGAAGGTCTCCGAACCGGAGATCGAGCGCGCGGAGATGCCCGACGAACCGCGGCCCGACGACCAGCGTCGCCAACGTTCGAAGACGCCGGCGAAGACCGTGGCGCCGGTCGAGAGCGTGGAATCGGCGTCGGCGATGGAAGTAGAAGGTTCGCAGTTTGACGAGCCCCCTTACGCGCACCTCTACAATCAGAAACCTCCCTACCCGCAGGATGCTCGAGCGCAGCGCTTGGAAGGGGTGGTGCTCTTGCGCCTGAAGATCAGCGCTGAGGGAGCGGTCGAAGAAGCGGTCGTCGTCGAGTCGAGCGGCATCGCGAGCTTCGACGACTCGGCGCAGCGCACCGCCTTGCGCTGGCGCTTCACTCCGGCCCGCTTGCTCGGTCGCAACGTGATGGTCGTCATGGAACACGTCGTACGGTTTACATTTCGCGACGCGACGTGAACGCTCACGGGTGGCTGGGGCAGAACGGAGTGATGCCCCGGTCGACCGGGGATTCGCCTTCGGCTCAGCCCCAGCCACCCGACATTTTCTTGAAGCGCGCACTTTAGCCGCAGCAGCCGTTTTTGCCGCTTCCGACCGCTGCCAACCGGCGCGAGCAGTGCCGGCAACGGTTATGCCGACTACGATGTTCTTAAGTTTATAGGAATATTCGGCGCCCGGAAATTGTTCGTCCTGACGATGGTGTCAGTACTACGACGTAGCACGTGCCAACGTCGAATTCCGGGAGCTATCGCATGTCGTTGCGTTCATGGCTGAACCTCTTTGTCATGTCGGGCACGCTGGCTTGGAGTGCCTTGGACGGAGACATCGCCGGCGCTCAACAACCGGAACCACCCGCCGCGGCGGCACCGCGTACTCCGCTCCCGCGGCTACCCGAAACGGAAGTCGTCGCTGAGCCCGAGGCTCCGAATCTCACGCCGAACTTCGAGCCGTTCGGGCAGACGACGATTCTCGATTCCAACCCGTTCGTCGCCGCGCCGAACGTCGGCTACGGCTCGAGCGCCACGACGACCGGCTCCTGGATCGCGATTCCCGAGATGATCAATCCGGGCACGACGAACACCATCACCGAACAGCTTCGTCGCGATCAACAGGTGATTCAGACGGACGACTTAATTCGCGACATCGGCGGCGCCGTGAAGGCGTTCGGCAACGGCGGCGACGGCGTGCGTCGGCCCGATGCGTTCTCGATTCGCGGCTTTGAACTTTCGTCGAACAACTACCGCAAGAACGGCTTCCTCGACCCGACGTATACTCCACGCGACTACCAGAACGTGGAACGGGTGGAAGTACTCAAAGGCCCGCCTCGGTGGCCTACGGCTCGGCGCTGCCGACCGGTACGTTCAACGTCATCACGAAACGCGCCCAGCAAGACCGTTTCGCCGTCGGCGGCTTCCAGTTCGGCAGCTACGGCTTAAATCGGTATACGGTCGACGCCAACAACACGAACCAAGCGGGGGACATCCTCTTCCGCTTCAACGCCGCGCATCACAACGTCGGCAGTTTCCGCGACTACGGCGTGAACGAGCGGACGTTCTTCGCTCCGACGATGACGATGTTGCTCGACGACGACACGGTGCTCACCTACGAGGCGGAGTACAACAACGACCGCCGCCAATACGATACCGGCCTCGTTGCGATCAACGGCAACACCGAAGCGCTGCCCGCGTCGCGGTTCCTTGGCGACCCGGCGAACTTCATCAAGGCGCACGACTATCGCAGCACGCTGACGCTCACGCATTCGTTCAGCGACGATTGGTCGCTCTTCCTCGGGACGAGCTCGATCTTCTACGACTTTCAAAACCAAGGGACGCAACCGGTCGCCGCATTGCCGGGCAGCTTCGACGCGAACGGCTTCTTCAACAACGCGTTCTCGCCGTTCCCTTCGGTCATTCGTCGTCAGTACCTAGGCGGGCAAAAGGGCTACAACCACGCCGCCATCGCCAACGTGAACGGCAAGTTCAACGGCCCGCTCTTTCGACACAACACGGTCGTCGGCACGGAAATGAACTGGAACTTCCAACGCGCATTCTTTCCGTCGAGCATTCCCTTCCTCGATAGCCCGTTACTCATCGATCCGGCGTCGGCCGGCCCGTTCAACGAAACGATCGCGGATCCGTCGTTCGACTTCGCCTTCAACGGTCTCTACACGATTCGCACGGGCGTCTACTTCCAAGACCTCGTCGAACTAACCGATCGGCTGTTCTTGAACTACGGCGTGCGTTACGACAATATTCGTCAAACGTCCAACTACAATCTCGGCGGCCTCCCGATTCATAACGCCGGCTCGTTCGACCAAGGCACTCCGAAGGTCGGCCTCACGTATCAGCTGATTCCGGAACTGCTTTCGATCTACGGACTCTACACGACGTCGTTCAATCCGATCGGTTCCAACACGTTCGGTTTCCCGGGCCCCGGCGCCAACACCGATCCGGAACTCGGCCGCATCTATGAAGCCGGCATGAAGGCGCAACTCACCGACAATCTCATCGGTACGTTCAGCGCGTTTCAGATCGACCGCTGGAACGTCGCCGTGCAGCCGGACGCCGGTCTGACGTACGTTCAGGCCGATCAGCGCAGTAAGGGCGTGGAACTCAACCTGTTGGGGAACTGGACGGAGCGTTTGAGCACCGTTTCCAACTACTCGTACACCGACGTCACGCAGAACGACAACAATCCCGTCCCGAACATCTCGGGCCGAGTCCGCGGCGTGCCGTATAACCTTGCCAACAGCTGGACGCGTTACAACTTCATCCAGAATCGCGATCGCGTCGTCGGACTCGGTCTCGGCTACGTCTACGTCGGCGATCGCCGCGGCGACTACAACGTGCCGCTGGTGTTGCCTTCGTACGGCCGCTGGGACCTCGGCGTCTTTAGCCAAGTCGGGCGCTGGAACTTGGATGCGTACGTCGAGAACCTGTTCGACACGCGTTACTCGACCGCGTCCGTCGACCAATTCAACGTCATGCCGGGCGCTCCGATCAACTTCCGCTTCAACCTCGGCGCCACGTTCTAGTCGTCCGCCGATCCGCCAACTGCCGTGACGATTCACGGGGCCGCACCCTGTGATTGCCGGCAAGTGACGGCTGCGGTCAGGGCGACTACTTCAGGTGCTTGCGAAAGAACCGATCGCAGGCGTCGACCGCGATTTGAAAATGCCGTGCCTTGCCGAGAAACGAGTGCGGAGCATCGGGGATGAGGACCAGCTCCGTCGGGATGCCGAGCTTCGCCAAGTCTTCGCGCGTCGCATCGGCGTGCGTGCTCTCGTCGTCGAGCGCGCCGGTCATAAACATGAGCGGCGGATCTTGTTTATCGAGATGATGCCGAGGGCTGGCGGCCGCGTAGAGTTGCGGCAGTTCGCTTTGCGGCCCGCCGAGAAACTTCCGGTAGTACGGATCGTCGGCCTTGGCCGATAGTTCTCCAATGCGCTTTGTTTCCAAATCGCTCTGGGCTCCCATTGCCACGCAGGCCTGCACGGCGCTCGATTGTTCGACGTTCCCCCCTGCCCCTTCGAGCCCGCTCGCAGCGCCGCTGGTCGCCAAGAGCGCCGCCAAGTGGCCGCCGGCGGAAAGGCCCGTCGCACCGACGTGGTCGGGGTCGATGCCGTAGCGATCGGCGTTCGCACGCAACCACCGCACCGCCGCTTTGCAATCTTGAATCGCGGCCGGGAACTTCGCTTCGCCCGAGAGCCGATAGCTGATTGTCGCGGTCACATAGCCGCGCGCCGCCAGCGCTTGAGCCAAGTTCGTCATCGAGCCGCGATCTCCCTTGACCCAACCGCCGCCGTGAATGCAAACGATCGCCGGCAGCGGCATGGCGCGCACCTTCGGGCGGTAGAGATCGAGCTGCAGTTCTCGATCGCCGTACTTCGCGAACGTCACGTCCTGAAACTCTTCCAGCGAGCCGACCACATTGCTCGGCAACGCCGTCGGCGGATCGACCGAACGAACCTTTGCGCTCGACGCTTGCCCGCGAGCCGAACTTATCAGCATTCCCACGGCGAGCAAGCAAACGAGCGGTCGTAGGTAGCCCAGCGTACGAAGTTGGTTCATGGCAATGTTCTCGCTTCAGAAGGAGCTAGGGGCGTTATAGGTTGCGGCGGCCCGAGTCTCGAGCCGATAGCGGCGCGGCGTCCGGCCGATATGTTTGCGAAAGTGGCGCGTGAACGCGTTTTGGTCGCTGAAGGCCAAGCGATCGGCGACCTCCGACAAGCTCATGCTCTCGCTTTGTAACATTTCGCACGCCTGGCGGATTCGCATTTTCATTAAAAATCGTTGGAGGGGAGCCTCTACCGGCCGGCTAATGCCGACCGCTCACCGCGACGACATTCGCTGTGTTCTGCCCCAGCCGCTCGAAACCTTTTGCTCAGGGGCGACGTCGCCGCTATTCGAGGCCGAAGAACTGCCGAGACCCGCGCAGAGATGCGATCGCCGGCATGCTAGAATTGTGACGCGCCTTGGACGCCCTTAAGCCGCGATTAACATTCTCCGCAGCATGTCGTCATTCAAACCATCCTCGCCCAATCGTCCGACCGCCCCTCCCACTAGTTGGATTTGCGATCGGCCGATGATCTTGGGGCGCGACTCGTCCTGCGATTGCGTACTGGAATGCGATCGCGTCTCACGTCAGCATGCACGCATCGTGCCGGCCGGCGACGTGCTGATCATCGAAGATCTCGGCTCATCAAACGGCACGCTGCACAACGGCCATTTGGTCGAGGAGCCGACGCCGCTGCGCCCGGGCGACATCGTGACGATCGGTAGTTTCCGACTGGAGCTTTCACCGGAAGGAAGGTTGGAGCGCACCGAACGTCTCGCGGCGCTCACCGTGGAAGCGCGCGACATTTCCTTCGACGCCGGGAATCGCAAATTGCTGGAAGGGGTGTCGCTAACGTTTTTCTCGTCGGAGTTCGTCGGACTGATGGGCCCGAGCGGTTCCGGCAAGACCACGTTGATGAACTTGCTGAACGGCTACCTCTTTCCGGCGCGCGGAAAGGTGACGCTCAACGGCTACGACTTGCATGCTCACTATGCGGATTACGGCAGCCTCATCGGCTACGTGCCGCAAGACGACATCATGCACAATGAGCTGACGGTCGATCAGGCCTTGAGCTTTACGGCTCGGCTCCGCATGCCGGCCGACACGACCGATGAAGAGATTCGGAAGCGCGTGACCGGGGTACTCAAGCAACTGCAGATCGAAGGAACGCGGTACGTTCGCATCGGCTCGCCGGAGCGCAAAGGAATCAGCGGCGGGCAGCGGAAACGCGTCAACCTAGCGATGGAATTGCTGACCGATCCGGCGGTGTTGTTCCTCGACGAGCCAACTTCGGGCTTGTCGTCGGAAGACGCGTTCGTCGTCATGACGCTGCTGCGACGGCTGGCCGACATCGGCAAAGGGATCCTCTTGACGGTGCATCAACCGGGACGCGAAGCGTTTCGATTGATGGATCTGTTGGCGATCGTGGCGCGCGACACCAACGAGCGCGATCCCGGCAGGCTGGTGTACTTCGGCCCGGCGCATCCCGACGCCGTGGAGTTTTTCAATCCGCAGCTCGACGCGACCAAGGGAGAGCGCGATCTTTCGCCGGAGCGCGTGCTGCGCGGCTTATCCACTCGGTCGGCCGAAGAGTGGCGGCGACGTTTTCAAGAATCGGCCTACTACAAGAATTACGTTGAAGCGCGCGCCGGGAAAGTGCCGTCGCGCGAGATGCTCGCGCCGCCGCGCAACAACGACGTCGTGCAGCAATGCATCACCTTGGTGCGACGATCGCTGACGATCAAGATCGCCGATCGGTGGAATACGGTGATCTTGTTGGCGCAAGCGCCGATTGTCGCGATGTTGGTGATCGTGGTGTTCGGCGAACACGCGCGGCAGCAAATCACCAGCGAATCGTGGCTGCGCACGACCGGCGCCACCGCCGTCACCGTGTTCTTGTTGTGCTTGTCGTCCCTTTGGTTCGGTTGTTCGAACGCCGTGCGCGAGATCGTCGGCGAATGGGCCATCTTTCAACGTGAGCGGATGGTCAACTTGCAGTTGCCGGCTTATGTGGCGTCGAAGCTGATCGTGGGGGCGATTTTATGCACGATTCAATGCGCGGTGCTGTTGATCGCCGCCCGCTGGGGCTGCGGCCTGCGAGCGCCGATCGCTTCCTCGTTTTTGATCATGATGCTGACGGCCTGCACCGGCGTCGGAATCGGCCTGATCATTTCCGCCGTCGCAAGGACGCAAGAGGTTGCGATGGCGCTGCTGCCGTTGGTGCTCATCCCCATGGTGATTTTCGGCGGCACGCTCTTGCCGATTCACGACATGCAACGCTTCGTGCGCCCCGCGGCTTTCATCATGCCGACCCGGCACGGCTTCGAAGCGATGCTGCTGCTGGAAGCGGAGCGCAAACCGCTCGGACCTTCGCCGTACTCGAACACCATCGTGACCGATCGCTCGATCAACGACCCGGACCGACCGGACTTCGCCGAGTATTATTTGCCGAAGAAGAAACGCTTGGGAACGACGGCCAGCGTCGTGGCGCTCAGCGTCGTCTTCGCGGCGACGCTGGCGGCGGTGTTGCTGATTCTCCGATTCCGCGACGTGCACTAACGTCGCGCGTTCGGCGTGCTTTCGCTTAGCGCTCTTTCTTCGCCGGGCCGTAGGCTTCGTCGATCTCCACCGCTTCGAGCCGCGCAATACGCTCGTCCATCGGCGGGTGGGTGCTGAAATGATCTTCGGCACGCGCAAACACGTCGGAAAAGACGCTCGTCTCGCGCGGCGACCGGGTGTGCGAAACGTCCTTACGTTTCATGTATTCTCCCAACCGCTTGGGAAACGACAGCGCCTGAGCGCGCGTTTGCCCGGCTGCGACCACGGCGCGCAGGGCGTACGCGTCGGCATCAAACTCTTCCGTCTTGGCGTACGGCCGCGACATGATGTTGTGCAACACGCCGACAAATCCGCCGATGGCCGGCGCCGTGAGGTCGGAGGCGCGGGCCGCGTACGTTAACTTGCGATTGCAATGCTCCAAATCGACGTGCGCAATTTCGTGCGCTAAGACAAATTGCAGCTCTTGATCGTTCTCGACGAAATCAATCAGTGCGCTATGCACGTAGATGTAGCCGCCGGGAAGCGAGAACGCGTTGAGGTCGTAGCGATCGGTTTGCAAAACCGTGAACGTGTAATTGATCTCCGGTCGCTTACGGCGCGCCAAGATCGGCTCGGCCAGCCGAGCAATGCGCCTGTTCACGACCGAATCGTGCACGACTTTTGATTCGACGATCACTTCGGCATGGAGCTTCTTCCCCCAGGCCGTCTCCTCGGTCGGCGACAGCCGCATCATAGATTGGCCATAATCGTCGCCCGACTTCGTGGCGCGACGCGTCAAGTCGAGCACGCTGCCGACCGGGTCGCGTGGATCGATGAGGATACGCCGATCGTCTTTCTTGCGATCATCACGATCGTCGTCCGAGCCTTTGGCCGAACGATCTTTCGAATCTCGGTCCGACGGTTCGCTCCCTTCGGAGCGTTCGCGCGAGCGGACGTCGACGATTTCCTCCATCGTCATTTCGATCTCGTCGAGAATACTCGCCACGACGGCCGCCCGTTTGGCGGTTCCCGTCGGAGCGGGGCGCGGCGGCGTTTTCTCCTCGTCGGCATCTCGTGACGAGACGGCGCCGCGCAACTCCTGCAATACCTCGTGCGCCGCTTCCGTTGCGGGCTTCACAAGTCCGGGAGTTTCTTTCGCCGCTTCGCTCGCGGTGTCGTTCAGGATGGACTGCACCTTATTGACGGCATCCCCTACGTCTTTGGCGTTCGGGCCGCCGCCGAGCGTACCGGCCAGTCCGTCTTTGAGAGCATTGGACGCCGTCTCCTTCATCACCGTGCGGGTACGCTCGGCTTCGAAATGGATGACGGTGACGCAGATGACGATCAGCGTGAGAAATCCGGCACCGATCAACAGGTAGTTTTTCATGACGTTGCCCATACAAAAGGATGTGCTCAATCGTCAGACGCGCGGCAAGCCGCCCGCCGGCCTAGGGAGACTTCGAAAGATCGGAATCGCGAAAATAGCGCAGCAGCAACTTGGTCTTGTCGATTTCCGAAAGCGGAATCGGAAAGTCAAAGCGGCCGTGCAAGATGGTGACGTCGTACTTGCCGCCGTCGGCCGCCCAATATTGTCGATCAGCGACCGACCACGCGTTCGGCGGCTTCGCGTAGGAAAAGCTTAACGGAATGATGGAATTGATTGAGAGTTGGAGCGGCCCTTCTTGGATCATCACCAGCGGGGGCACGCCCTTCTTGTACGGCAACCAGATGCTCTCGTAGCCGATGCGCATCAGCAGCGCCGCATAATTTGATTTCGTGTCGACGGTCCGGTACTTCTGCAATCGCATCGCCTGTTTGTGCCACGGCAGCCCTTCAGGCTCGGCCGGGACCGGAGCCGCCACGTGAAGGTCTCCCAAAAGTTCGCGATAAAATGCCGTCGGCGCCGGCTTCGTCGTACCGGACGCGGAAATGTATAGGGCCTCGCCCTTGGCGATCTTCAGCCCGGCGTCGACGACGAAGTGTGCACGCTGCACTCCTTCGGGCGTGAGATCGACTTGTCGTTCCTCCCAGTCGAGCCGGCCGATTTTGAATTCGCGACTGTTGGGGTTGAGCTTGCCGCGCGGACTGAGCAGCACCGTGCGAAGCTCGTAGGTTCCCGGCTTCCAGCCGCCGGAGGGGGCCGAAGCGCGCGACTGAAACGACTGCTCGACTTCACCGACGACGAAGGGATGGTCTTTCGCCGCAATCGGCTTCGCCGTGCCCGCCTCATACAGTTCGACGCGCAGCGAAACTTCTTCATCCGGAAACGGACCGGGCGTCGTGATCTTGACGAACCATTCCAGCTGCGTATCCGCCAACGCCATCGGCGGCACTTCCTTCGTGAGCAAAAAGGCAAAACGTCGGCCGTGGTCGAAAGGGCTCTTCGTGGAATAGTTAACGAAGTCGATGCCCCGGTCGACCACTTGAAGGCCGTCGAGAGCGGTCTTCAAAGCCGTCGCGCGCTTCGCCGCCTCTAAGCCGTCGCGCGCTTCCGGGTATTTCGACTCCAGTCCTATTTCGCGAATCAGTTTTTGGGCTTCGCCGAATCGCACCATCGCGGCCGGCAAATCTTCCTGATCGAGCGCTTGCTTTCCGGCGCGGCAAAGCGAGCCGTACCTCTCCAGAGCTTCAATGTTTTTGGAAAGGTCCACGACGATATCGTGCGCCGCCTGATATTCCAGCGAATCCTTGGGAACGCCTGATTCCGCCAATTGAAATTCCTTCAACGCTTCCCGCTCGCGATTGCGATCGAGAATACTTCTTCCCAACTTCATGTGGTGACCGAAGCTTTCGTACTTGCGCGCCAACAACTGATTGCTTTCGACGACGTCGCGAACGCATTCGATTTCCAAAGTTGTGGGGGGCGGAATCCGGAAGAAATGAACGTGGTTGTCGGGCGAGCCGGCGACCAAGAGCGTGCCGCCGGCGAAGAACGCGCCGCAGGACGACGGCGATTCTTCACCGCCGAGCGTTTCGATCAGGCGATCGTCTTCGGTCGAGAACAGGCGAATCTTGCCCCCTTCGACGACCGCCAATGCGCGGGTTCCTCCGGGCGAATAGGCGACATCGCCGATAAGTTCCGACGCCGGCGGCTTCCATTCACCGAGTACGCGTCCGGTTTCCAAGTCCCAGCGCCGTAGGATGCCGTCTTTGCCGCCGGAGAGTATCTGCCCTCCTTGGGGCGCGACGACCAAGCGCATCACGCCGCCGGCATGCGCCTGAAACGCCTTCACCTGTTCAAACGCCGTAAGATTGAGCACGCGAATAAATCCCGCGGAGTCGCCGGCAACGATTCGCAAACCGTCCGGCGTGAGCGCCAGATCGTTGATTTGTGCTCGCTCGAAGCGGTATTCTCGCATGAGCGTCGGTTCGCTTAAGTCCCACAGCGCCAAGCGCCCGTCGCGACCGCACGTTGCCAGATACTGCTTTGTCGGGTACAGCGCGAGGTTTAAGACGCCGCCGCCGTGAGCGAAGAATTCCGACGTCTGCTTACCGGTCTTAGCGTTCCAGATTCGAACCATCCCTTGATCGTCGCCGCCGGCGACCATCTCCCCGTCGGCCGAAATATCGACACAGCCGACGGAACTCATATGGCGGTTGAATTGAGCCTGAAGTTTCCGCGTCGCTCCGTTCCAAACCAAGACTTGGCCGGCCTTGTCGCCGCTCACTACGGTTTCGCCGTCGGCGGCCAACGCCGTGCACAGTACCGGGGCCGCATGGCCGTTGAACGAAGCCAATTCCGATTCGACGTTTTCCGGAGTCTCTTCTTGTTCGACGCGCGACAATAAGTAATATGCTCCACCGGCAAGTGAAGCTCCCAACACGGAAAGGCACAGCGCCGCCGCGAACCGCCGCAATAACGGTCGACGGCGACCCGACGGACGATCCGCCTCGGTCTGTTGCACCAGACCGCGGGGAAGCGCGTTCAGCGTCGTTTTTTCGCGATCGGTCATTCCCGACGGACTCACTGGGGGAGCGGAACGGAAGAACGGGACTTCGGTAACGATTCCGTCAGCGCTTGAAAGGTGGTGCGTTCACGTTCAAATCGCGTGATGTGCGAACTGGCGAAACGAAAGTCCCACGTCGGCGTCGGATTCACTTGCATCGCACGCCGCACGCCCGGCAACTGTTGTTGAACCGTAAAATCGTAGATCGTCGCAAGTTCATAACTGCTTCGATTGAGCGCTTCCAGTTCTACCAGATAGCGATCAACGGACTTGATGACTTCGGCGAAACGCGAACTGACGGTGGGCAGCAGCTGGGCCAAATCGGCGCGAAGTTCCGATAGCCGAATTTGCGACGGACCGTCGGGAGCGAGCTTTTTGGGATCGAGGTCGTTGGGAAGCTTGAACAAGTCGACAAACGCCACCGACAGCCCGCGGTCTTTGGGCCCGCTCACCGGCGAGTTCGGCAAGATCACGAGTTTGCCGGAGAGAATCGGGATGATCTCGCGCATCGTACTCAACTGCTCTTTACGAACGGCCTCGGCGTCGTCGAACTTCGACAGGAATCCCGCGCCGAGCATCTGCACGAGCGCCCAGGAGCGCCCCTTGTCCGCGTCGTCCCAGGCGATTTCGAGCAACCGCTGTCGGGCCTCGAGCGAATGCAGCACGGGCACGGAAGCGGTGGTAAAAAGAATCTTGGCGTGCTGAAAATCGGGAATCTCGTTCAATGCCGCCGCCGCCAGTCGAACGCCGGTCGTCGACTCTTGCTTGATGAACAAGTTGATTAGGCTTTCCGGATCGCGCACCGGCCGCTTCGCAAATGCGGCGGCCAACGGTGAAACGTCGAGCGATGAGCCCGGACGGCAGTACTCGGCAAGTGCGGCGGCGCGTAGAGCGTCGCTTCCCTGCAGTATCCACTGCCCGGCGACAACGGCGCCGAGGCTCGGACCGTCGGCCATGATTTCGGGCAGTTCCGCGCCGGTGAAATGTTTGTACGTCGGAGCGGGCGACCGGCGCGCCAAACGCTCGGCCAACGGATAAGCGGCAACGTGTTTGCGTAGCACGATCTCATCGAAGACTTCATCAACGTGGTCCGAGAGCAAGCCGGTCGTACACGCAACCTCGAGTTCCTTCAGCCACTCGTCGGAAAGCGCCTGCGTTTGTGCGACGAAGATGCGCAGCCGTTCGTCCGGCGACGTGCAACTCTGCAACAACCAATCGATGACGCCGCGGTATCTCTTCGCATCGCGCTCGGCGAGGCGGACCAACTCTTCCCGCGAACCGCTTTCCATCGCTTTCGGATACTTGGCCGTGAGCCGCAGCGCGGCAGCCGTCGGTTCGGCGCCCCCGGAAACAAACAGCGATTGGAGCAGCGCCCATTGCTTCGCCGGCGGATACGAATTAAACCGAGAGACCACGGTCTTTACCGCCGCCGAATCGCCGCTGCGCGCGAGCACGTTGACGGCCGTCCAGGCGAGGCTCGGATTCGGGCCCAGCGCCAAGTCCGTCGCCCGCTGCAGACACGAAGCGCCGACTTCACGATGCTCGGGCGCGGCAAGCAGCGCCTCCATTTCATTCAGCAGCGTCAGTTCTTGCAGGGCGGCCGCGTCGAACGCGTCTAACGATTGCGATTTTTCCTTCAGCGACCGGAGGCGATGCGCCATGGTCGTGAGCTCGGAAGCTTGATCCTGCAACTCGCGATCTTGCGCCGTCGCCTCCGACGACGCCTGCCCGGCGCCGGAAGGAGCGGGGGCGGTACCGGAACGGGATTCTGCGAGGCGCTTCGCACGGTCGCTATGAAGCTGCGCCATCGCCGTGAGCTCACCCTCTAATTCATCGAGCCTGCCGGAATAATCGCGCAGATCGCTCGCCGCCTTGGCTTTCAACAATTGCTGCAATTGGGCGGCGTTGTCGTACTGCAAAGCGCTCAAGATCGCTTCACTTTCCACGGTCCGGCTCCGTTCGACTTCGCCGGCTTTCCGCTTCCACTCCGTCAGTTGACGCGCCAAGGGACTATGTTCGGCGATCTCCGAGGGCGTAGTAGTGTCCGATTGTCGATCGAGAGCGACCGCCAATACCAGGGCCGCGACGGCCGCGAACACGCCGGCAAGCACGACGGCACCGCTGCGCGAGGAGAGAAACCTCCGCGTCGACGACGGTGCCGCGCTGCGCGCGATGCGAGTTTCCCCCGCGTCTGCATGGTGGGCCGACGCGCCGTGCGACGGCGATGCTTGCCGGATGCCGGTCTGCAAATCGGCGGACGACGCCGTAGTACCGAGCACCGCCCGTGCGAAATCGCCGCAATCGCGAAAGCGCTCGGCAGGATCTTTCAGCAGCGCCTTCGACACGGCCGCGGAAATGGAAGCCGGAACGTCCGGAACCAGTACCGAGAGCGGCTGCGGGACGGTGTTGAGATGTCCGTTAATCACCACGGCGACGGAATCGTCCGAAAACGGCAAGCGACCGGCGACAAACTCGTAGACCGTCAGCGCCAAGGAGTATTGGTCCGCCCGGCCGTCGAACGGCTGGTTCTTCAGAATCTCCGGCGCCATATAGTCGACCGTGCCGACATTGATGCCGTCGGCCGTGCGATAGCGGCTTTCGCCGGTCGCCATCAGGCCGATGCCCTTAATGATGCCGAAGTCGCTCAGGTAGGCTTGGCCGTGCTCATCGAAAAGAATGTTGCGCGGCTTCACGTCGCGATGAACGAACTGCGAGCGATGGACGAAGTCGAGGGCCTTGGCGATGCTCGGCAGCCAATAGCGCAGACTCTGCCACGGCATGGGAGCTTGCCGGCCTCCTTCGCCGGTCATGGCGCGCGTGCGAAGATTGCCTCCCGGCAAGTACCGCATGACGGCGAACGAGACGCCGGCGTGTCTGCCGATATCGATGATCGGCACGATGTGCGGAAAGGAAAGCCGGACCAGCGCGCCGACCTCTTGCTCGAAGCGATCCGCCAACTCCGAGAATTCCACCAGCGAAGCGCGCGGCGCCTTGATCACGACGTCGGTCTTCAGGTTCCGGTCGACGGCGCGATAGACGTATCCCATGCCGCCGACGCCGATCGTCGTCAGTCGTTCATAGCGACCTCCGGAGATCGTGAGGCCTTCCCAAGGACCGGGAGCGTCCGTAGCCATTTCTTGCCGGCAGTAAGGAGATGCGAACGGGGGAAAGCGATCGACCCGACCTGATTTTCACTTTAGGCCCGTCGACCGCGGGTTGGATAGAGTAATTGCCGGATCCTGTGGCTTTTTTGAGGATGACGCTCGAACGACACCGGCGTCCGCCGACGGCTCCAAGCCGCCGGTGACGCCGTTTTTTGCGAAGCGCTAATCCGCCGCGGCCCGCGTCTTTGGCGCCGCGTCAATTCGGATTGAGCAGGCCGTTGATCGGGTTGGCCGTGTTAATGCCGCGAGGGCGACTGCTCACCGAGCCGTCGACTCCGGAGCCGTGGCATTCGGGACAAGTCACGCGACCGCGCCCGTCGCAGTTGCGGCAAGGAACCGAAATGCGATGGTCCTGATAGATCTGCTGGCCGGTCGTCGGATTCACGCCGGTGATCTGCCGTTGCATCGCTCCGACCTTGCCGTTCGCACAATCGCGCACCGGACAACGGACCGTTTTCATGCCGCTGCACTTCGAGCAGGAAACGTCGATGAGAAACCCTTCTCCGACGCGCTTATTCAGACCGACGTCGGAAGCAGGTTGTTCGGACATGATGACGACCGTGGCCTGCGCGGCTTGCTTCTCGACGTCCGACCAAGGCAAGTCGGCCTTGCCGACCGGCGAGAACCGCGCGTTCGGAATGGATTCGCGGATAAAGTCGCGCGCCGCCCAAGTGTTAATGCCGGCGTTATAACGATTGTTGAGCGCTTCAAACGACTTCAAGTGCATTGCCACGACGTTGCCCATGGTGTCGACGACCGGCCCGCCCGGAACGCTGGGAGCCTTCGGAACTTCGTACACGACATGTCCGCCGAAATAAAACGACGACGGCGAAATGAGTTTCCCCTTGGCCATTTTGAGCGAAGCGGCCTTAGTGTCGATCAGCGGATACGACGCCACCAGAACATCGGTTCCGATGCGCGAATACCAATCGTCCATCGGCAGCGGGGTGCAGGTGAGGCCCGGGCAGTGCAAGATCGAAAGATTGTATCGCTCGGACGAGGCAATCAACTTGGCGTCAAGCCGCTTGCCGGGCTGATTCGGATCGGCGATTACAAAACCTGCCGAACCTTTCGTGGCGTCGCGCGTGGTGAGGATATATTCCGAGACGGGGCAGAACCCTGAGCCCATCACGGCAATCGACTTATCGACCGTCGTGTCGGCGGGCAACGCGGCCGTGGTTTCATCCACGGGAGGCTGCTGCGGCAAGACCATATATTGCCAGCCCATTTGCTTGGTCGCTGCCGAGACGTTGTTGTCCAACACCAGCGTCGCATAGATGTCGGAGAGTTGATCCAGCACCGCAGGCGTTACGAACAACTTCCTGCTCCCGGCGGCTTCGAAGAGCCGGCCGATGTTTTGCACGATGCGCGGGTCGTGACAGAGCGACGCCGCGGTGCGCCAGTAGCCGAGCGCCTCGACCGGCTTGTTCTGGCGAATCAGCGTCAGCGCCAGGTTATTCAACACGGCGGGATTCGTGGGATCACGCCGCAAGCAGACCTTGTAGTGCTCTTCGGCTTTCTCGAATTTCTGCACGCCGATGGCAAACACCGTGGCGATGATGAAGTCCGCTTGAATGTCGTCTGGGGCGACCTTGCTGGCCTCCAACAGCTTATCGAAGCCGAGCTTGTCTTGATTTAGCCGCACCATTTCCAAGCCTTGATTGATCAAGAACACGGAGCGCACGCGCGCTTGGCGAAACTCTTCGAGCGTGACCCACTTGGTGCCTAAACGAACGAGCCCTTGCTCGGCCATGCGCTTCCAGTCGGCGGCCTTCTGGGTCGCTTCGGTGCGCGTTGCCGCGGGAAGTTTCGGATCCGAAAGAAACACGGTGTAGAGCACGATCGCTTCTTCGGCGGTCTTGCACTTTTGCGCTTCACGATCCACGTTGCGCAGCGCACGATCGGCTTCCGCCGCGTCCATCGGCTTTTCGCCGGCACCTAATGTGGGAACGGCCGAGAGTCCGGCGGGGGTTACCGTCGCTACGGTCGTCGGTGCGGCGCTAGACGGAGCGCTCGTCGTCGGATTCTGTGCGGGCGCGCTAGGCGTTCCGTTCCCCAAGCCGGTGACGTATGCTTGATCGGCGGCAGAGAGTTTGCTGAGCGGAACATCGATGATCGCGCCGTCGCGGCGCTTGAGAACGATGACGTCGGCAGATTTCTTTCCGACGTACTCGGCCTCGGTAGTAAAGCTGCCGGATGCCGCAGACCAAGTGCGAAACTCAGCGTGTACGCTACTTGCGATAATGCACGCCAGTACGGCGACGGCAGTTCCAGAAATGACGAAGCGCTTCATCCGCGTGCCCCCCCAAAGGCGAAACAATGGATCTGTCCGTGTAACGCTTCCCAGGGGTAGGGCCATTTCGACACACCCCCCCAAGGCAGGGCCGATAATAACAGAGGCGCAAGGTGAATACAACTTTTGCTTAAGCGAATTTTTACCTCTGATATAGCGGCTTTTACCTACAAAGCATGGTCGCTGAAGGTTGCCGCCGGGGGTTCATATTTAGCGGGCATTCCTCGTTTGAGCCTCTTCCCAGCTCACCCAAGTCCACCGAAGCTAGACGGCCGATGTCCCTCAAATTCCAACCCTAAAGTGCTCGACTTCAGACATGAGATACTCCCTCACCTTAGTTGGCATTTTTCTGACGTTCGCAGTGAACGGTTCCATGGGAACGCGCGCGGCGGAAACAGTTTCGAAAGTCGACGTCTGCGTATATGGAGCAACCCCGGCGGGAGTCCTCGCGGCCGTGACGGCGAAGCAAGAGGGATGCACCGTTTTGGTGATCGAACCGAGCCGCTGGGTCGGGGGCATTCTCGGCGCGGGGATCAAGCCGCTGCAGGATTGCCCCGAACCGAAGGCAGTCGGCGGGCTGACTGCGAGTCGCATGTTCGGCATCGGCAAGCGGCCCGACGAAATCCGGCGCGGGTTTGCGAGTTGGCTGCAAGAAGAACAGATTCCCGTGTACTTCGAGCAACGGGTACAGCGCGTCGAAAAATCAGGGCCGACGATCGTTCGGCTCGTGCTGGAATCGGCGCCGCCGGACAAGCAAGCCGTTCCGGCGCCGACTGCCGCGACGAAAGACGTAGCAACGATCGAAGCTAAGGTCTACATCGATGCGAGCTACGAGGGAGACCTGATGGCGGCCGCCGCTGTGAAGTATGCCGTGGGGCGAGAAGCCGCCGACACCTATCAAGAAGAACTCGCAGGCGTCGGCCCGACGACGAACTGGACGCCGATCGATCCGTACGTCGTGCCGGGCCAACCCGAGAGCGGACTTCTGCCGCTGGTCGACGCCGACCACGGACTGCCGAAGGGAGCCGCGGACGATTACACGCAGGCATACAACTATCGCTTTTACGTAACCACGGACCCGGCCAAACGCATTGCCTTCGAACCGCCGGCGAATTACGACGCAAAACATTTTGAAGTGGTCGGAAGGTATGTGGAGTTTCTCGTCGGCACGATCGGCGACGACTCCGAGACGCTGATGAAGCGGTTGCGCGAGATTTTCCCCGGCTGGATAAACAGCGGCGAATACAACTACAAGCGGGAGTCGCTCGTGACCATCGCGCCGCTCGGCGTGAGCCGGTATTATCAAGACGGTACCTGGGAGGCGCGATCGCGCGTCTGGCGTCAACACAAAGACTATCTCGCCGGCCTGCATCACTTTCTGAGCACCGATCCGCGCGTTCCCGAGGCATTCCGGAAAGAAACGTCGGCGCTCGGGCTCGACCGCTCGATGCATCCCGACACGGAGGGCTGGCCGAACCAACTCTATGTTCGCATTGCTCGGCGTATGAAAGGGCCGTACGTATTGACGCTCGCAGACGTATGGAACAAGACACAGGTCGACGACGGCGTCGGCCTAGCGCTCTACGGCGTCGATATTTATCCGGTGCGCCGTTACGCGGTGGCGTCCGAACCGGCCGGCAAGATCGGCGTGGCGACGGAAGGAAATATGTTCGTCGGCGGTTCGAAAGGAACGGGCCGCCCTTACGCAATTCCCTACCGAGCCATTACGCCCCGGAAAGAGGAATGCACGAATCTCTTAGTGCCCGTTTGTTTCTCGGCCAGCTACATCGCGTATGCTTCGGCGCGCATGGAGCCGGTCTTCTGCGTACTCGGCGAATCGGCCGGCGTGGCTGCTGCCGCGGCGATTAAGGTCGGCGGCGAAGTTCAGAGCGTGGATCCCGCGATGCTCAGGCGCCGATTATTGGAGCGCGGCCAAGTGTTGCAATGGACCGGCCCGCCAAGCCGCCCCGATCCTGCAGGGAGCGTCGAGGTCGGCGAGTGGAGTTCGCAAGCAGAGTGGAACGAATCGAAGCCGGGCTGGGAGTGGCTCTTCTCGTTCATCGACAAAGACAAAGACGGAAAGATTTCGACTACGGAACACGGCGAGTTTCAAAAGTACAAGCAGGGTCATCCGGATTGGCAAAAGCGAATCCGGAGTGAATTGAAGAACTAAGCGAACCGCGGCAGGCCACCGAAAAAATCCAGGCCGTGCCGCGCCTCGAAACACACCGGGGGATCGGCTACTCACCAATCCCCCGGCGCAACAAGTACGGTCTCGCCGCTACAGCGCGACCTTTTCCACTTCGGCGACGAACCGTGCGGCGTCGCCTGCGAAGAATCCGGCAATCACGTCGAACACCGCGTCGCTGAAGCCGCCGACGTTCAACACGTCGCTACGGTCCGGCGCCTGGGTCGTCGTGTAGGGCTGCAAGTCGAGGCACACCAGCTTCGGACCGGTGAACTCTTTGCCGTGCAGTCGCACCTGATTCTTCACAAACTCGTTCCACGCGGTCATCGTGCCCGTCGAGCCTTGGCGGCCGGCGCCGATCCAGCTTTCCTGGTCGCTCACGAGCACGCAGCCGACGAACTTCCGTACCCGATGGACGCGGTTGACGTGTTCCAACGGCAGGGCACAGTTCGTGCCGCCGCCGCCGTACTTCGCCAACCGTTCCGCCAAGCTCAGAATCGTGTCGCCCGGATCGAGCCGAGCCGCGTACGCCTCGGTGTCGAACGGAACGACGATGCTGTCCGCGTTGCGACGCAAGATCGCCGCCGCGAACAACGCCGCCACATCTACGCAACGCATCTTCGACGTAGCCCCCCGACCGCGATGGCCCGTGACGGCCGAACTCATGGAGCCCGACACGTCGAGACCGATCACGACCGGACCCGGGAGTTGCGGAACGTTACCGCAAGCGACTTCCGCCGCTTGCTGCAGCGCGTTCTTCAACGCCCGCGGCACGTCGTCGCCCGCGTTCAGGTAGGCCGCCAGGAACTGATACGGGAACTGCCGCGACCGGCGGATGTCCTCGACATCCGTCAGGCGCCGCGCCACGTACTCGATCAGCTCCGGACCTTGCGCCGTCTGGAACACGCCGTGGCGAACCAGGGTGTTCAAGTTCATGCGCAAAGCCTGCGGACCCATCTGCCGCGCGATTGCCGCCCAAACGTCGGCCGACAAAGCCGCATCGGCCAGCAAATCCCAACGAGCGCGGAACGTCGCCAACAGCGCGATCTGCTCGCGCGGGTTCGTCGCCCGGCGGTAAGCCGAAAGCGCGCGAACTTCCGCCGGCAAGTCCACTTCCGTCGCCGGAGCCCACTTTTCCGTCGGCTTGTCGGTCAGCCAACCATACAGCGCGCGGCGCGCGTTGTCCGGCGGCGTCGGACGAGCCAGACGCAGCACGTCGCGCAGGCTCGGATCGTTGCCGATCGAAGCGCTGAGCAACTTTTCGACGTTCGCACCGTTGAGCCAACGCTGAAACGCCCGCTGGAGCGCATGCGACAAGCTCTTACGACCGAACCGGCCCGAGCGCACCATCTGCAGGAGCGTACGGAGCACGCGACCGTTGTCGACCGTGCGTTCGAACACCTTGCGAAACAGTTGCGGATCGCGCTTCGCCAACAGCGCCGTGAGCGCGGCCGGCATGTCCTTCATCAGAGCCCGTTTGCGTGCGTAGACCGCGAGCTTCGCCAAGAAGACGTTGTCGTCGACCTGAGCGGCGAGCTTCGTCAGCTCGTCGAGCTGCGCATCTGCGGATGCGTAGAACGTGCCGTTGAAGCAGCCGGTTGCGGCCAGCTGCGCCAGCGCGTGCTTCGGCGGCAACTGGTAGGCGAGTCCGCCGGCTTCGTTGCGCGCATCGGCGCGCAGGAGCCGGTTCTTCAAGCTCGTGAATAGCGACTTGTTAGCCATGACGTCAAACTCCTTTCGAAAAACGCCCGACGAAGAACGACCAGAGTCGAGCCTTGCGGCTCTCGAATCAATTAACAGTTGATGTACTCCGGCCAGGCAGTCGGGTTTGTGCGATGTGATCGGCACGTCCTTTTGCTAACTCTGACTAAGACAAAACTCGGTTCGACGAAGTGATGGCGAGAGCCCCGCCCGAGGTAGACAAGCAAGTCGGGCGGTCGAGAATCGAACTCGGTAATCCATGTACTCCCGTCCGGCAGTCGAACCGTGTTTCCAACGATGCTTCTTAATGCTTCTCCGACGAAGCGTTGATCAGATGTTTTACTGAGCTACTTACGACGGCGATGCCGACGCAGGCAGGGATCGAACCTGCGACCTGGCGCTTCTCACGGCGCCCGCTCTAACGATGGATTCCGATCGGACAGTCGGCGAAGCGTGTTTCTTCCTTTCCTCAAATGCAAACAAGACGGATCGACGAAGATTCGTCAGAGATTTACGCGCTCTATCCTTTGAGCTACGGTGCCGCGAACTTAACTAAGTAGCACCGGTGAGAATCGAACTCACAACCTCGGGTTCCAGAGACCATGTACTCCGACAGGCAGTCGATCCGTGTTTCGATGTTTCAATACTTCGTTTGATAAGAGCATTCCAACGAGGAGGTGCCGCGAGCAGTTTTTTACGGCCGTCCGTATCGAGCCTCACGAGCATTCTCGACCGTAGACCGGCGGTGCGCATCTGCGAGAGATGATTCCGCCCTTCACTAGCCGGTCGCCCGGCGTCGCTACCTTAGGACCGTCATGGACTCACGACGAGCAGTTGGAACTGCTGCGAACAAAGACGTGCCGACGAAGAAAAAGTTCAGACTGGTTCATCAGGTATGGATGTAATCCGAACCTGCAGTCGGCGCATCAAAAGACGTCGGCGGGAGTCGAACCCGCTCGTAATCGCTTTGCAGGCGATCGCCCGGCCGTTAGGCTCCGACGTCGACAACGAACACAAACACAAGCAGTACCCTCGCCGGGAATCGAACCCGGTCTTCGACCTTCGCACGGTCGCGTGCATAGTCCGGTACACTTCGAGGACATCCAACAAGTACCCTGCCGAGGAATTGAACCTCGTCCGGCAGTTTCGAAGACTGCCGTGCCGTCCGGCACACTCGCAGGGCATTTTGGTGAGCACTATCCCGACCTGGAATCGAACCAGGACCTGAACCTTCGGAGAGTTCGATGCGATCCGTTACACCTTCGGGACGCGAATTCCACCAGAGCCGACGACTGGATTCGCACCAGCATGGATCGGTTTACAAAACCGGCGCCTTTCTTTGTCGAGCCACGTCGGCATCAGCACGAGCGCGAGGAGTCGAACCTCGTGGGGCGGCTTTGGAGACCGCTTGCTCTCCCAGGAGCACGCTCGTGTGACGTCGGCAACGGTCCCAGATTCGAGACGGCGCCGACGTTGTTACTCTTCCGCCAGTGTTACGTTCCAGTAGGCTTCGCTGACGAACTTTTCCCAGCTTGCGATGCGCACGTTGGGCGCCGCATACAGCGGCTTCCAAGCAGGACGACCCGGCGGTTTACGCAAGTGGAATCCTGCTTGCTCCGGTGTACGATCCGCCTTGCGCTTATTGCAGGCCACGCAGGCCAACACGCAGTTCGTCCAACTCGAAATGCCCCCCTGAGCGCGCGGCACGACGTGGTCGATCGTCAACTCGTCGCCGCCGGGCTGCACGCCGCAGTACTGACATGTGTAGTGGTCACGTTTAAAGATATTACGACGGCTGAACGAGACTGCCGCCGACGGCAAGCGATCGTACGCGGCCAAAGCTACGACTTCCGGTACGCGAACGCGCGCACGGACGGCCCGGATAAACGGCTCGCCATCCTGAGGCGCGAGCCGCGACCAATCAGCCCAGTCGTACATCTGGTAGTCGTGCGGATCGACGACTCGTGCCGATTCGTTCCAGATCATGAGCAGCGCCCGACCGACCGTCGCGACGTTCACTGGCTGCCAGTTGCGATTGAGTACCAGCGTCGGACGCTGGAGAACGGACGCGACCATGGGAACCTCAAGGATGAATGACTAAAAGCGAATGTCGAAACGGGTTGAACCGATGCTTCCCGATTCACAGTCGGGCGTGCAGAAATCGCTACACCACGAACACCATAGAACCGTCAGGCGGTTGAAGACGCCTTCAACGGCGAAAGTGGACCGCCGGGGAGTCGAACCCCGATTTCCTGCTTGCAAGGCAGGTGTCGTCCCGTTGGACCAGCAGCCCGCAGAAAGTTATGCGTGATGAATGGTGCTTATGAGGACATGACGATCAGGCGCCCGTCATTCATAACTCATCACTCACAACTCATAACTGCCTCAAGTGGCAGGCCCGGGAGTCGCACCCGGCCGTCAGAGCTTATGAGGCTCCGCTGGACACTGGTCCGCCTGCGTCAAAGAAACTCTCGAAGTGACCAAGGGGAGATTTGAACTCCCATGCCGCATGTGGGCACGACGTTCTGAGCGTCGCGTGTCTACCAGTTGCACCACTTGGCCATTTCTGTGTTGAACTTGGAAGCGAGCGACTCGTGCGGGAATCGAACCCGCCTTTCCGGCTTGAAAGGCCGGGGTCCTAAACCAATAGACGAACGAGCCGTTGCCGCAGTGCTGCCGTCAATGTGCGTCGGGCAGGAGTCGAACCTGCAATGCCCGAAGGCGGGTGGGTTACGGCCACCGAGGCACGCCGATGCCTAGCCGACGCGAAACTTACTGGAACTTGCAGCCAGTGACACGGGTCGGAGTCGAACCGACAAATGATTCACCAAGGTTTGAGCTTGGCCGCTTTTCCCGTTTGCGTACCGTGCCGTCATCGTCGCCAGCGTCCTCGATGGGATTTGAACCCACGATCTCCTGCGTGACAGGCAGGCGAGCACTCCGGGCTGCTCCACGAGGACAAGAAAACTCAAACGAGTGGTCCCGGTGGGACTCGAACCCACGGTCGTCACCTTGTAAGGGTGCTGCCTTCGCCGCTAGGCCACGGGACTACGAAACAATTTCTCGTTGCAAGCCCAAGGCTGCGGCGGCAGGAATCGAACCTGCGCTATGACGTTTAACAGACGCCCGCCCGATACCAACACGGGCCACACCGCAACGAACCTGATATGCGTCAGCCAGTCGGCGTGGTCGGATTCGAACCGACGCTCTCCGGTACCCGAAACCGGCGGAATCCCAGACTTTCCCACACGCCGAACGGAAATAACTTGTATCTACAAATAAGAGCGCCCGGCGGGAATCGAACCCGCACCTCCGCCGTGGCATAGCGGTACGCTGCCGTTACATCACGGGCGCTCAAGGACGTACCGAATTGTCAAAGATCATCACGCGCGTACTCAGAGCACCGGGAGGGAATCGAACCCTCGTCTCTGCATTACGGGTGCAGCATCGTGGCCGCTGGACCACCAGTGCGTTCGTTCTCAATCTCATACCGCGAGTGGGACCAGAAGGGCTCGAACCTTCACTTTCCCGGTTAAGAGCCGGGCGTGCTGCCGCTAACACTTTGATCCCGTCGTTCACTACCACTCCTTAAGTGCGCGCGGAGTCGGCGCGGAGGGCATCGAACCCTCGTTTCATTCTCTTGAGGAACACGCAACGACCATATCGCTTAACAGCCGCGGCTTCGCGCCGTCGTCTGCTTCGCCAGGTTCAGTGGGGCCGAAGGGAGTCGAACCCTTGCCGTTCCGCTTAAAAGGCGGATGCGCTACCGTTACGCCACGACCCCAAAAAAAGCCAGGTCGCGCGTTTGCATTTCCAGATGTGTGCTTCGTGCATGTTCGGTTCTCCGTAAACAGTCAGCGTTCCGCGGAAGTGATAAGTGATAAGTGATAAGTGATAAGTGATAAGTGGCGAGTGATAAGTGGCGAGCGGCGATACTCACCCCTCACCCCTGTCCCCTCACCCCTCTCCTCACATCCAAGTGGGTCGGGAGGTGCTCGAATCCTCGTCTCCGGGTTTTCAGCCCGGCGCTAAACCATCTCAGCTACCAACCCAATCAGGCATTCAGTCGTTGCCGTTATTTCAGCGCACGAAAAAAGCCCGGTGTCTTGGTGACACCGGGCTTGGATAAGCCGTCGTCAGGCATAGTTTGCCCGGCGTCACATGCGCAGCGGAGGCGCGGCGAGCATATTCCCCCGTTGTTCTTGCCCGAAACACTGGGCGCAGAACATTCGGGGATAGCTACCCGGCAATCCTCGTTCGGTCTTTATAGTTCGTGTATTCAAGGCTCGTGCTTCGAGCGGTATCAATGTGAAAGGCATGGCGACCTCGGCGACTTTCATTGGCACGACAGTGTTTTCGTTACCGTCGTTGCTATCGTAAGTAGCGCGGCATTTTCGTTAGCACCGCGCCGGTCCGTCCGGCATCGTTGCGTTCGTACAAACATAGATGCTCGCGAACGGCGATTTGTTCGCACGTTTTCTGAAAAATGTTTTCCGGTCCTAAGCAATCTCACGTCACTGAGCGAACGGACGACCCAGCCGAGCCGGCGTACATGCGCGCGCAGCCGCCTCGGGATTTCTCAGAGGTGCGTATTCTTCCAGGAGCACTGCGGACCGAGGTACGATTTGCAACTGCTCGATGAGATGGAAGCCGAATCGTTCGCCGCCAAGCAAACCGAACTCCGCTCCAAAGATACCCGTCTGCTCGCGAAGCTCGAAGGGTGCGGCCGTCAGCATTCTGAGCGAGCCGACTTGGCTGTGAAAGTGTTTGAACTTTCCCAAGCTCTGTCCGCCCAATGGCTTGCGGCGGATATCGCCGAAAAGCGTCGGCTGCACGAAATCACCGGTTTCAACTGGACGCTCGACGGCGTAAACCTAGTCCCACAAATGAGAAAGCCCTTCGACTTGTTGGCCGAAGGGCTTCTTGTCTCGTCTAGTCGGGGCGACGACAACACGTTGGAACCCTGTGTGTACGGCTACGTCGCGCCGTTTCTCTATCGCCATCCCGATGTCGAGATGGCCAAACGGGTTCTGAAGTATTCGGCGTGACGCGGGCAGGCACAACGGCATGCGATCGGATTTGAACGTCCGTGCGCCACGCCGCGGCGGTCGCGCGTTTACAGGGTCATGCTCGCGATTTACAGGGTCATTTGCAGGGTCATGGGAACGGTTTACAGGGTCACTTGTTCCCGAGCTATGGACCAGATCACGGACGCCATTTCGCCAAGTAGGCATCGCCACCCGCCAGTATGGCGGACTGATTCCGTTCGACCGATGCATGTTTCCGATGCGACGAAGATGGCCACCCGACGTCGTAATCTCGTTGAGGCGGCACGCCTCAGTGATTGAGGTTCTGCATTGACTTCGCCGAGCCGCGGATTTATACATTCGAATAATCGAATACTTGAATCCAGGTAACTTGTCGTGCCGCCCGAAGATTCTCAAAACGCCGCAGAACTGCTCAAGGCCTTTTCGCATCCCACACGGCTGGCGATCCTGCTGGAGCTCGTCGATGGGCCGAAATGCGTGACCGATATGGAGGAGATTCTCCCGGCGCGACAGGCGAACATCTCGCAGCATCTCGCCGTCCTCCGACATGCCAAGCTCGTCGACTACGCGCAAGACGGTACGTTGCGCTGCTACTACCTTTCGCGACCGCGATTGGTGAAAGACCTGTTGGCGGTCGTCGAGCGCGACGACCCCGTCGTCAAGCGAACGCCGGCGGAAATTCAGGCCGATAAAGAACGCTTGGCGAAGGCCAAGGCGGTGACTCGCGCCTCGAAATCGGGACGCGAAAAGGCGGGCAAGCGATGACGCCTTGCATTTATCTCGATCACAACGCGACGACTCCCGTCGCCGACGAAGTGGCGCTGGCCATGTCGCCGTATATCACCGAGGCCTTCGGCAATCCTTCGAGCGTGCATTGGGCGGGCTCTCCCGCACGCGACGCCGTGGAGCATGCCCGCCTGCAGGTCGCATCGCTGCTGTGCTGCGATCCCACGGAGATTGTCTTTACGTCCGGCGGGACGGAGGCCAATAACGCCGCGATCAAAGGACTCTACTTCGGCCGCAGCTCGACTTCGGCATTTCATCTGATCACCACTGCGATCGAGCATCCGTCGGTGCTGGGGCCGGTCGCCTTTTTGGAACGGCTCGGGGCCGAAATCACGATGTTACCCGTCGATCGATACGGGCTAGTCGACCCGAGTGACGTGCGCCAAGCACTCCGCCCGGAGACGGCGCTGATTTCGATCATGCACGCCAACAACGAAGTCGGCACGATCCAGCCGCTTTGGGAGATTGCCGAGATCGCTCACGAACACGGGGCATTGTTGCACAGCGACGCAGCCCAGTCGGTCGGCAAGATCTCAGTCGACGTTGAAGCCTTGGGCGTCGACCTGCTGTCCGTCGCAGGCCACAAGCTGTACGGGCCGAAGGGCGTCGGCGCGCTCTACGTTCGCGAGGGCGTCGTCCTGGAACCCTTGATGCACGGCGCGGATCACGAAGCCGGCCGGCGTGCCGGCACGGAGAACGTGTTGGAAATCGTCGGGCTCGGGGCCGCTTGCGAACTGTCGCAGGCCTGGATCGACGATACTTCGATCCAAGGGCTGCGCGATGCTCTCTGGAGCGGACTCCAAGCCGCGTTCGGCGACCAGATCGTGCTGAACGGTCACCCGAAGCATCGACTGCCGAACACATTGAACGTCGGCTTTCGCGGTCGTAGCGGACGTGATCTGTTGGGGGCGATGCCCGAGGTCGCCGCATCAATCGGTTCGGCTTGTCATGCCGGAAGCGTCGCGATCAGCCCCGTGCTGGCGGCGATGGGAGTCGAGCCGGATGTCGCCCTCGGGGCCGTACGATTCAGCCTCGGCCGTGGGACGACGATTTCTGAAATCGAAGCCGTGATCCGCTTGATCGTTTCCCGCATTCGCGTCGGCACGTTGCCGGCCGCACGTATTTTCTAACCGCGATCGTCGTTGAGCGTTGCCGTCCCTATTCCCAAGGAGTGTGTCATGTCGCCGAATTCGCGGCTCTGTTGTTTCATCGTCATAATCCTCGGAGGTTTATTCTGCAGTCTGGCGCAAGCCGCCGAGCACACGACCGATTCCCTCGCTACGGTGCGTGAAAACGTCGCCGGCGGCAAGGCCGTGCTTGTCGACGTGCGCGAAAGGCCGGAATGGACCAGCGGACACGTCGCCGGCGCAGTCTCGCTGCCGATCAGCGCGATCGAGCGAAAAATCGTCGATGCTGCCATGCTCGCACGATTGCCGAAGAACGCCATCCTGTACACGTATTGCGTCGTCGGCATGCGTTCGAAGAAGGCCGCGGGCATTCTGGAGCAACAAGGCTATCAAGTACGGGCGCTCAAGCCCGGCTACGAAGAACTTCTCAAAGCCGGCTTCGAAGGGAAGCAGGGAGAATAGGGCCGATGAAGACGCTCGCTCAATTCTCGCCTGAAGAAATCAAAGCGGCTGTGGCCGAGCGCTACGGTCAGGTAGCCGCGACGCCCGATCAAAAGCACGGCTTTCCCGTCGGCCGCAAATTCGCCGAAAGCGTCGGTTACGATCCGGCCGTGCTCGAGCAATTGCCCGCCGGCCTCTGGGAGTCGTTCACCGGGGCCGGCAATCCGCAGGCCTACGTCGACGCTAAGCCGGGAGAAACGGTGCTCGACCTCGGCTGCGGAGCCGGTTTGGACTTGTTTCTATACGCCAAGAAGGTTGGTCCGACCGGACGCTTGTTCGGCCTCGATCTGGCCGAGCCGATGCTCGCAAAGGCCGCGGCGAACTTCGCCGCCGGCGGCATTTCCAACGTCGCTTGGTTGCACGCGCCGGCCGATGCGATTCCCTTGGCCGACGCTTCCGTCGACCTTGTCACGGCCAACGGCATCTACAACTTATCGCCCGACAAAGACGCGGTGATCAAAGAAGTCGCCCGCGTGCTCAAGCCCGGCGGTCGCACGATCTTCGCCGAGATCGTTCTCAAGAGCGAACTTCCGGTGGAAACACGCGCGGCGATCAACGATTGGTTTCGCTGCATCGGCGGCGCGATGGTCGAGCAGGCCTTCTTGGATCGCTTTCAAGCCCACGGCTTCGTTCGTCCGCACGTTCTTTGGTCAGGCCGCAACGCGCGCACCGGGCACGAACTGTCGCTCAGCGCCGTGATTCGGGCCGACAAGCCGCAAGCGGCCGCTTAACCGTTCTTACTTCAAGCATCGTCTCGAACCTTGAGAGTTATCCATGCGACTACTTCAATTCGTCTGCTTCGTTGCGGCTTGCTTCGGCTCCGCACTTCTCGCCGCCGACCACGGCATGACCGGAATGTCGGGCTTCAAGCTCAACCCGCCGGACGGACTCCAATGGAAGGACGGTCCGCCGTCGTTGCCGCCCGGCGCTCAAATCGCCGTCTTGGAAGGCGACCCGACGAAAGAAGGTCCGTTCGTATTTCGCATCAAGGCTCCCGACGGCTATCGCATTCCGCCGCACACGCATCCGAAAACGGAACGCGTCACGGTGATCTCCGGCACGTTCAACATCGGCATGGGGGACAAGTTCGACGCGACGCGCACTCAGGCGATGCCGGCCGGCACCTACGGCTATTGGGAATCCGGCATGAAGCACTTCGTCTGGATCAAAGGCGAAACCGTGGCCCAATTTCACGGGATGGGGCCGTGGAAGATCGAATATGTGAACCCGGCGGACGACCCGCGAAATAAGGCCGAGTAGAAAGCCGGGCGCTCTTCAGGCCCCGTTGTGGCATAGTGGCCGACGGCTTCCCGCCAATTCTAACAAAGTGCGTAGTGCCCGGTTTTCGCCGCGCCCACAAATCTAATCTTCCCCGATGCCTTGAGCGCATCCAAGTAGCGCAGTCACTTCTTTTTCTTCTTCGCCGCCTTCAACTTCTTATCAAGCTCCTTCGCCCGCTTCTTCCGGTTGTCGGCCTTTTGCTTTGCCTCACTTGGGCCAAACTTTGCATAAGCCGCTTCGACCTTCTTCTGAATCCAATCCGGGTAGGGAATGTCCTGCGCGTGGCTACTGAAAAGCACCCACGGCTGCTGCTCATTCATCAACGTATTGAGCGTCTCAAGACCGGATATGATTGCTCCGGCATACCCTTTACCGATCCCTTCCTCAGCCCTGGTCTTGAGCAATTCCGTGAACGACGCCATGAACTTCTCTGTGTCGGACGTATCCTCCGCAGAGAAATCCGCTACGGCCGACCCCTCCGGCATGTACATGAGCGTCCGAGGCCATTTCGTGATGTCGGAGAAGAAAAGGGGACATTCTACTTTTTTGGGGGCGTTGTTCTGGGTCTGCCGCGGGGGCGGAGCGTTGATTCCAGGCCGAGCTTGTCGGCCGTGCGGCGTTGCCAGAGGGCGCTTCCCAGCGGCGCGCCTCGTTCGATGCTCTTGCGCACCGCTCGCACTTCCGCTTCCGTCTGCGCGCGGTTGACGAGCGCCGGCCAGTTGCGCGGCAGCTTCACCGGAGAGGGGGCGAGCAACTTCGGCGGCGAGTCTTGCGCGCGCAGCGCCAGGCTGCTCCAGCGCCAAGCTTCGGCCCGCTCGACTAAGCCGGTACGGAGCGGATTACGTTCGACGTAGCGGAGCACGGTCAGCAGATGATCGTCGGCCTGAATGGGAAACGCCTTGAAACGTCCCTGCCAGACGTGCCCTTCCGAGTGATAATGGCGATGGTAGCGCCGCACGTGCGAGGTCATGAGCCACTGCATCCAGCGGCCGAGATCGTCGTCGGCATGCGGCCGCACGACGAGATGAAAATGATTGGGCATCAAGCACCAACCGAAGACCCGCATCGGGAGCCGCTCACAGGCTAGGGCCATGAGCTCGACGAAGGCGTCGTAATCTCCCGGCTGATGAAACACCTCGGCCCGGCCGTTGCCGCGGTTTAAGACGTGGTAACAAACTCCCCCGACGGCGGCTCTGGCGGTTCGCGGCATGTCGAGAAACTACCGCAACGCCGCGGCGGCGTCAAGAAAAGTAGAATGTCCCCTTTTCAACGATGAAGCCGACGGAAGATAGGAGGTTGCCGCCAAATCGACATGCGTCGACTTCGGCACACGTCCATCAGCCCCGATGGAGGCAAGATCGCCGGAAGGAGGGCGTAATCCTTGATTTGCGGCTTCGAGATGCGATCAAGCCGCACGAGGCTATTCCCCGGGCTTTAGAACCGAAGTACCATATTCCTATCCCGCCCCTGGTGCTCCACAGCACTCCCGCCGACCCGAGCCTGTGACCAGCATGACCATCGCGATGCTCGCTTGGCTGATGCCCGCGATGACTTTGGCGATCGCGCCGGCCGAGAGCGAGGCCGAACTCGAGGCGAAGCGCAATTCTGCGGCCGAGGTTTTCCGCACCGAGGTCACGCCCTTCCTCAAGGCGTACTGCATGGACTGTCACGGAAACAAGCGCCCTCAGGGAGGCTTGAACTTCACAGTCCTGTCCCGGCGCCCCGCGGCGGGCGAATTCAGACGTTCGTGGCAAACGGCGGTCGCTCACATTCAGGCCGGAGAGATGCCGCCGCCGGATGAAGACAAACAACCCTCCGCGAAGGAACGGCAAAAGTTCGTCGACTGGGTCGGCACCATCAAGTTCATGAGCGTGAAAGATCCCGGGCCGTTCGTCATTCGCCGACTGACCAAGTCGGAGTACGGCAATACGCTCCACGATCTGTTGGGAGTCGACCGATCGGTCGCCGCCACGTTGCCCGACGATGTGGCCGGCGAAGGCTATCTCAACTCGCTCTCCCCGCTGCAGACCGAACAGTATCTGGCGATCGCGAATACCGTGCTCGAACAAGCGCTCGGACCCGCAGACGGTCCGCCGACCGCGCTGCAGCAGGAGCTGTTCGGCCCATCGCCGGCGACGGGCGACGAACGCCCAGCCGCCGCCAAAGTCGTTCGCGGCTTGGCGCGCCGCGCGTATCGTCGACCGCCGACGGATGAAGAAATAGAAACGCTGCTAAAAGTCTTCGACTTGGCCCGGACCAACAAGCTCCCCTATGCGGCCTCGCTTCGGCTTACGTTGAAAGCGATGCTTGTTTCGCCGCAGTTCTTATTCATCACGCCGGCGCGGAGTGTGGCGTCGGGGAAGACTCTGACCATTGTTCCGCTCGACGACCATCAACTGGCTTCGCGCCTTTCGTATTATCTGTGGTCCACGATGCCGGACGCCGAGCTTTCCTCCTTGGCCGACGACGGCACGCTCCACGAACCGAAGGTCCTGCGCGAGCAAGTGAAGCGGATGCTCGGCGATCCTCATGCGCGCGCTTTGTTCGACGGCTTCGGCGCCCAGTGGCTCGGTCTCGGCGACCTCGGCGACAAAACGTTCGATGCGGCGAAGTTTCCCGAGATGACGCCGGCCGTACGCGCGGCCATGTTCGACGAGGCGCGGCTCTTCTTCGAAAGCATCGTTCGTGAAAACCGCAGCGTCGTGAACTTTGTCGACGGTGACTATACCTTCCTGAACGAAACGCTCGCTCCGTTCTACGGCCTGCAGCAAACCGTCGTGGGACCCGAGATGCGACGCGTAAAACTCGCCGATCGTAACCGGGGCGGCATCCTGGCCATGCCGGGAGTTCTGGCCATGACCTCCATGCCGGAACGAACGAGCGCGGTCAAACGCGGCGTTTGGGTTCTCGAACAGGTGCTGGGGCAACATGTGCCGCCTGCGCCGGCAAACGTTCCGTCGTTGGAGAAGCAAGACGGGCGGAAGATCGAGGAGCTGACCCTAAGACAGCGAACCGAGTTGCATCGTCAAGATGCCGTGTGCGCCAACTGTCACAAGATTCTCGACCCCATCGGCTTCGGCCTCGAAAACTTTGACGCCGTCGGCCGCTGGCGCGACCAAGACGACTCCGGCGCGCCCATCGACGCCGCGGGCGAGCTCCCCGGCGGAAAACGCTTCGCCTCTCCCAAGGAATTGAAAACGATCATTGCCGCGCGCCAAGACGAGTTGGCGCGTAACCTTGCCCAAAGATTGCTGGCCTACGCTCTCTGCCGGCAACTCGAAGGCTATGATGAAATCGTCGTCGACCGAATTGTCGCGACGATCGCCCGCGACGGTTATCGCATGCAATCGCTGATCACCGAAATCGTTACCAGTTATCCTTTCCTGAATCGCCACATCCCGGCGGCAGCGAGTACCTATGCCAAGTAAATTTCTCCTCGACCGCCGCACGTGTCTCCGAGGCTTCGGAGCCGCGCTCGCTCTGCCGTTGCTCGACTCGATGGGTTGGGCCGAACCGCGCGGCAAGGCTTACAAACCGCCGGTGCGACTCGGCTTTATGTACATGCCGCACGGCGTCGTGATGGACCAGTTTTGGCCCAAGTCGCCGGAGAGCTTTCTCACGGCGCCTCCTCCCGCGCTCGAATCGCTGCGGCCCGTACTCAAGCAGTGCCTGATGTTTAAAGGCATCGCCGGCGTGCCGAATGCGCCGTTCCAAGGCGCGCCGCACGCGCTCGAACTTTCTACTTGGCTGACGGCGAAAATCCCCAACCCCGACCGTCGCGACCGGATCGACATCGGGATTTCAGCCGACCAGATCGCGGCGAACTACGTCGGCGGCTTCACCGCGCTGCCGTCGCTCGAACTCGCCACGATGCCGCAAACGCACAAGGAAAATCAGGACGGGTTGAACGAGGGTTACTACTCCCACTGCAGCTTCAGTTCTCCCACCCAAGCGCTGCCGGCCGAAATCAATCCGCGGATCGTGTTGAACCGTCTCTTCGGCCAAACCGACGGCGCCGGCAAGTCCGTCGTGGCCGATCCGCTCGATCGACAGATGCTGGACGTGGTCCTCGGCGGAGCGCGCGACTTACGGCGACGGCTGCCGACGTCCGATCAAGCGAAGCTCGACGAATATCTCGACAGCGTCCGCTCCGTCGAACGTCGCATTGCCGCCGTCGAACTGCGTCTCAAGGAAGCCGCCTTGTCCAAGGCCGGCATCCGGACCTCGCAACTCAAGGCAAAAGATTCACCGCCGATCGAAGTCAAAATGCCCGCGGGGGACAAACGCAGCGAATACATGCAAGTCATGTGCGACTTAAACGTGCTCGCGTTCCAGACCGACGTGACCCGCGTCAGCACGTATATCGGCTCGACGCCGAACGGAGTCTCCTATCCGGAGTTGGGCTTTAGCAACTCGCACCATTCGGTGACGCATCATGAAAACAGGCCCGAACCGCTCGGCAAGGTCGCCGCGATCACGGCCTTCAACATCACGCAGTTCGCCTACATGGTGAAGAAGATGGCCGGCCTGCGCGAAGGGGACGGCACCTTGCTCGACAACTGCATCATGATGTGGGGGTCGGGTCTCGAAGACGGCAACAAGCATTCCCGAGCCAACCTGCCGTTCATCATCGCCGGAAAAGGGGGCGGCTCTCTCAAGACGGGCCGCTACCTGACGGGCATCCAGGGCAATCAAGGCGATCTCCTCACGACGTTGCTGGCTTGCCTGGGCGTCCCCCTCGATCGCCCCTTGGGTATCGCAACGAAGCAAATCAAAGAAATCATGAACACCTAGCGGCCGCCAGGTAGTTCGTCGCCCCTGCTTCGTCGTCGGTCTCCCTCTCCGGGCCGGCGCGCGGACGTCGAGCAAGTCGATACGGATTATAACACGACCGAAGCGGGCGACGTGAACAACCGAGTGCGAGTCGACTGCAGCGTATTGTTAGGCGGTGACTAGCCCGAGCCGTTGTGCAAACTCCTCTGCGGCGCAGCGTCCCGCTTCTCTTTCCATTTCTCTTGCGCTGATCCGTAGCGACGCTTGGACGAGCCCGAGATGTATTGCGGATCGCGCCGGCGCAAAGCAATGGTCGTGCCATGAATGTTGGACGGCACGACCTTCGATGTCGGGGCGACAGGACGCCGTGAGAACTGCTGCTGTTCGCTGCCGGGACGTGGCCGAATCGTTGGTTGAGAGCAATCATGGCGGTGCCGTAACGCCTCGGATCACAGCCGGCGGGACTTCGACCGGCCGGGGGAACCCGGGAATCGGCGGGAGGGCGAACAAAACGAAGAAAATTCCCCTCCGCGCTAGTCCCGGAGGGCCGGGGCCCGTTGGTAAACTGAGGTCTGTTCCGCGGCGGCTCGGTTCCCGGCTCAAGCCTTGCGGAGCGTCCCGGGTTACGATCCGCTGCGGCCCGCGCCGATTCGTCGGCGCGCATCACCCCGTCGGCAAACATCCCTTCGAGACGTCATCCATCATGAAGCGCTCGTCCTTGGTTCGCGTGCTAGCCGTCGCCTGCATCTTCGCGTCGCCCGTCGCGGCGGCCGAGCCGGCGCAAGTCCTCGTCGAGGCCGAGAGTTTCTCGAACCACGGCGGTTGGTCGCTCGATACTCAATTCATTCGCAACATGGGCTCGCCTTATCTGCTGGCCCACGGACTGGGTAAACCGGTAGCCGATGCCGAGACGACGGTCACCTTCCCCAAGACCGGAACGTATCACGTCTTCGTGCGGACCAAGAATTGGGTCGCACGATGGGATGCTCCCGGCGAACCGGGGCGATTTCAATTGCTCGTCGACGGCAAGCCCCTGACGGCGACCTTCGGCACGACCGGCGCCGAGTGGAATTGGCAACCCGGGGGCACGGTCGAGATCACCGCTCCCCGCGTCGCGCTCGCCTTGCGCGATCTCACCGGCTTCGACGGCCGCTGCGACGCGATCGTCTTCACCACGGCCGATGTTCCGCCGCCGAACGACGGCGACATCTTAGCCGGCTGGCGTCGGCAGTTGCTCGGGCTGAAAGACGACCCGACGCTTCAAGATGGTTACGACCTCGTCGTGGTCGGCGGCGGCTACTCCGGCATGGGTGCGGCCCTGTCGGCGGCTCGCATGGGTTGCCGGGTCGCGCTCATTCAAGACCGTCACGTCCTCGGCGGCAACGGTTCGAGCGAAGTTCGCGTTTGGTCGATGGGCCTGATCCGCCGCGGCAAGTATCCGCGGATCGGCGAGATCGTGGAAGAGTTCTGCGACCACGCCAAAAAATCGCCCGGCACTTACGAAGAATTCGAGGACGCGAAGAAGGAACGCCTCGTTCGCGACGAGAAGAACATCGACCTGTTCCTCAATCATCACGCTTATCAAGTGGACCGAAAAGACAAGCGGATCACGGCCGTCTATGCCTTCGATACCCGCACCAGCGAACATAAGAAGTTCGTCGGCCGGCTATTCGTCGACGCCACGGGGCACGGCACGATCGGCGAGCTGGCCGGAGCCGATTACGACATGACCGAAAAGGGCCGCATGGGCATGAGCAACATGTGGGCCTGGGCCGAAGCGAACGAGCCGACACGTTTTCCCGCCACGCCGTGGGCCCTTGATCTGACCATGAAAGACTTCCCGTACCCCGTCGAACATCACGGCCAATGGTTTTGGGAAAGCGGCTTCGATAAGGACCCCCTCGGCGACGCCGAAGGGATTCGCGATTGGAATCTCCGGGCCGTCTTCGGCGCGTTCAACGCCATGAAGAATCGCGACGGCGCGGAGAAGCACGCGACGGCGTATCTCACTTGGGTCGCATTCATCGGCGGCCCGCGCGAATCGCGACGCCTGTTGGGGGATTTAATCCTGTCGCAGGAAGACGTCGTCGCCAAGAAGGAATTCCCCGACGGCTGCGTCCCCAGCACCTGGAGCATCGACCTGCACTATCCGAAGAAGCAGTTCGCCGCCAAGTTTCCGGATAACCCGTTCATCTCGATCGCCGAACACGATCGCCGCATCGACCGCGACTTCGGCTATCCGGTGCCGTACCGTTGTTTCTATTCGCGGAACATCGAGAATCTCTTCATGGCGGGCCGTTGCATCAGCGTCACGCATGAGGCGCTCGGCACGGTCCGCGTGATGAAGACCTGCGGCATGATGGGCGAGGTCGTCGGCAAGGCGGCCTGCGTCTGCGTGCAGCACGACTGCTCGCCGCGGGAAGTTTACGAACGCTACTGGCCCGAGATGGACGTGCTGCTAAAACTGCCGGGCAAGGCGCATCGCGCGAGCGTCCGCGACGAGGTCACGATTCCCGACGACGCCCTGCCGCTGGCCGGGTCGCTAGGGCCTCCGACGGGCGTCGACCCCGCGACCCTAGAAGGCGTGATCCTCGACAATCGCGACGCCAAGCTGAGCGGCAAGTGGACCGCCGGCACGGGCCTCCCCGGCTACGTCGGCTACGAGTATCTGTATGCTCCCGGCCAATCCGGCGCGGCTATTCGTTACGATTGGGCCGCCGCCGACGCCGGACGAATCGAAGTCCGCATCCTCTACGGCGCCCACGAGAACCGCGGCTCCGCGGTGCCGGTGACGATCGAGATTGCCGGGCGGAAACACACGGCGACGATCGACATGCGCGAGCCGCCGCCGTTGAAGGGCGGATTCGTCTCCGTCGGACAGTTCGACGTTCAACGAGGCGACGCGGTGGCCGTCACGCTCTCGGCCGTCGGCGTGAAGGGCAACGTCCACGCCGATGCCGTGCAGATCCTGGCCGTGAAGCCGAAGTCGCCGTAGCGATCGCGCTCTCCGCATGGGCCGAGCCTTTACCCGTGATGCAAGTCCGCCCGCCCGCCCGTGGCGGAGTTGGTCGGTGCACGCGCTGCGCGTCGGCCTGCTTGCGGCCATCGTAATGCTCCTGCATGCGCACCACGAGCGATGGAGCCTCCGCGCGAGTTCGACGACGATTCCCGACGAGGCGATCGCCCTGGTGCAGCCGTTGCTCCCGGCGGCGACCCGCCTCGGCGAAGTCGAACCGCACGGCGGGCGACAGTTGCTCGACGCGGGCGGTCGCCCGCTCGGCTTCGTCGTGCAAACGTCCCCCTCGGGAGACCGCTTCCTCGGTTTCTCGGGCCCCACGAACCTGCTCATCGTGTTCGATGAAGCCGAGCGCGTAGTCGGTGCGGCGATCGCTTCCAGCCGCGACACGCGCGATCACGTCGAGCTCATCCGCCGCCACGCAAAGTTTCTGAAGTCGTGGAACGGCCGCTCGTGGAACGAGGCGGCGCAAGCCGAAGTCGACGGCGTGGCGGGGGCGACGTTGACGAGCCTCGCCGTGGCGCAAAGCCTTCGCCGTCGGCTCGGCGGAGAAGGAGGTTCGTTGAAGTTTCCCGAACCACTGACGCTCGCCGACGCTCGCTCGCTGTTTCCCGCAACGGCGGCGGTCGAGCGCGATGCGGCATTGCCGGCGCTGTGGCGATTGCGCGACGCCGCGGGCCGCGAGCTCGGTTGGATTCTCCACACGTCTCCCGCCGCCGACGAGATCGTCGGCTATCAAGGCCCCAGCGAGGCCCGAATCGGCATCGGCCCCGACGGCGCCATCGTCGGCGTCGTCGTCGGCAAATCGTTCGACAACGAACCGTACGTGGGCTACGTCCGCGACGACGAATATTTTCGCAACCTGTTCAACAAGAAATCGCTCGAGCAACTAGCGACGCTCGATCTGCGCGAAGCGGGCGTCGAAGGAGTGTCGGGAGCGACGATGACGAGCATGGCGGTCGCCCAGGGTCTGGTGCGCGCCGCTCAAGAGCAGGCGGCGGCGCTCGAACGACGGCAAGCCGACGAGGCGGCCTCGCTTGCATCGATACGTCGCAACGGCGGTACGCTGCTCGTCGTCGGCCTCGGACTCGCGCTGGGGCTCACGTCGTGGCGCTCCGACAAACGACTGCGGCGCGCCTATCAACTGCTGGTGATCGTTTATCTCGGCTTCATCAACGGCGATTTACTGTCGCTGGCGATGTTCGTCGGCTGGGCTCAAAGCGGCATACCGTGGACCGGCGCGCTGGGGCTCGTCGTCTTATCGGCCGCCGCGTTCGCCGTGCCGATCATGACGAAGCACAACATCTACTGCTCGCACATTTGTCCCCATGGGGCGGTGCAGCAGCTGCTGCCGCGACGTTGGCTCATACAGCGCGTCCCCCGGCGTCTGCTCGTCGTGCTGCGGATGATTCGGCCGCTGCTGCTGGCGTGGGTCTTACTCGTCGCCTTCGGGGAATGGTCGTTCAGCCTCGTCGATCTCGAGCCGTTCGACGCCTACCTGTGGCGGGCCGCTGCTTGGCCGACCTGCGCGGTCGCGGTCGTCGGCTTGGCGGCGTCGTTGTTTCTGCCGCTCGGGTACTGTCGTTACGGCTGCCCGACCGGCGCGGTCCTCGGTTACGTGCGCCGTCACACGCGCAGCGATCGCCTGACCCGTGCGGACGCTTTCGCCGCGATGGGGCTGGCGCTCGGGCTGGCAATGTTCTGGTTCGGATAACTCGAGAGCCGCTCGCTCATGTGGCGTACGATAACTATTGCGCTGCCGGTCGCCTGTGCGGCGCTCACGACGCTCCTCGCCGCCGCGGAGCCGGACGAAGCGATCCGCGGCCGCGCGATGGGAACCGGCTACACGGTGAAGCTCGCCGATCGTGCGGCCGAAGTCGAGCGCGGGGAGCTGGCCCGCGCCGTGCAAGACGAATTGGAACGACTGGAACAAATCTTTTCGCTCTATCGGGAGCAGTCGGAATTGAGCCGCTGGAACGCCGCTCCCGCCGGCGATTGGCTCGTCGTCTCCGACGATCTGTTTCGCGTCGCCCGACAGGCGTTGCAGTTGGCCGAGGAAACGGATGGTGCGTTCGATCCGACGGTCGCTCCGCTTGTCCGCCTCTGGCGCATGAACGAAGCGACGGCCGATTGGCGGCCCCCGACGCCGGCGGCCGTGCGCGCGACGCTGGCCTCGGTCGGCCGGCGGCACCTGGAATTGCGCCCCGCCCCGCCGGCGATCCGTAAACGCCGCGCCGGCGTCGAACTCGACCTGAATGCCGTCGTCGAAGGTTATGCGATCGACCGACTGGTCGAGTTGCTGCAAGCGGCCGGAGTCCGCGGCGCGCTCGTCGAACTCGGCGGCGAGTTTCGCGCGTTCGGTCGGCGCGGCGACGGCCGGCCGTGGCGCGTCGGCATCGAAGACCCGCGCCGGCCTGCATCGCTTTATGCCGTCGTCGACCTCGTCGACGGCGCGCTCGCCACTTCGGGCGACTATCGCCAAGCGCTGGTCTACGAAGGCGTGCGGTACGCCCATCTGCTCGATCCGCGAACCGGCTCGCCGATCACGCACTCCGGCACCGCCGTTTCCGTATTGGCCGACGACGCTTTGACGGCCGACGGCTGGGCGACGGCTTTGATGATTCTCGGCCCCGACGCCGGCCGCAAGCTCGCCGAGCAACGGGGCCTCGCTGCAAGTTTCGTCCGCCGCGCCCCGCCCGAGGCCGTTCCCGAACGAACCGGGGCCGCTTCCGACCGAATCATCCTGCTCTCCAAACCGTAACGACGCACGATTCGCGGACGTCTTCCGGATACGTTTGAGCGGCGTCCGGATGCCCGCTTCTCGTTTCAGGCGGGTGAAGGCGCTCGCGATGTTGCCGAACGTGCCGAGTTTCCCCTTCGCATCCGGCGACTCGACTCTGACACGGCCGCCGACATCGTTGACCGAGACAGTCGCAGTTCCTTCCGCACGTCCGTAGGCCGGCCGGGAAGGCGAGGATTCTCATGCACCCGGAAGCGTCTCCAACCACTCGACGAGCAGCTGTGGCCACTTCGCGCCGGGGAATTCGTTTTTCACGCGCTGAGGGATGAGATTGCCGACACCGTGGCCCCCCTCTTCAAAGAGATCGAGACGCGCGGGCACGCCTAGCTTTTTCAAATCGGCGATGATGTTCGTGGCGATCTCCACCGGCTTGTCAGTCGTCGCATGGACGAGATAGACCGGCGGCGAATTGGCCTTAAATACAAATGGGTTCTCCGGCTTCCGCCAATGCCAAGTGCCGAGGCCGACGGCGAAGTCAGGGCGGCTGCTGAGGCGCTCGACGGGATCGGTGGCGGCAGGATCGCCGAGGTCGAAGTTCGCGGCGAGGTTCATCGCGAGATTGGCCCCCGCCGAGTAGCCCGCGACCCCGACCTTGTCGGGATGAATGCCCCATTCGGCGGCGCGATGGCGCACGAGGCGCATACCTCGTTTCGCATCCAGCAATGTGAGCGCCTGGATGCCGGAGTTGGGCAGCACGTGCGGCGGGCGCGTGCGGTATTTGAGGCCGATGACGGCGATGCCCATCGGATTAAAGACCTGCGCGGCATAGACGACGTGCGTCTTCCAGGCATGCCCGCCGTATCCGCCCCCCGCGCACACGACCACGGCCATGCCGTTGCGCTTGTCGGCCGGCGGCAGGTAAAGGGTGAGCGTGGGCACCGACACGCACTTGATCGTCTGATTCTCGGCGATGACCTCCGGCGCGGCATTTTCGAGAAATTGCGGCGGCTTGCCCGGCCAAAGCGGTACCGGCTGGGGTGTGTCGGGACCAAGTTGCCGAATCAGTTCGCGCTCGGCAGGCGAAAGGCCCGGCGGGATGTCACTGCGGCGGACGTCCTCAGGCGGCTGCTGCGCGAGCAAGTCGGTAGAAGGCAAAACAAGCAGCGCAATGAGCAGTAGTGGGCGCATGGAAATTCCTGAAAGCTAACGGGCCGATCAACAACGTCGGCGCCGGCTAGAGAATGCCTTGGAACCGTGTTGACGTCGAAGGCTCAGACCGAAGAGTAAGAACATCATTCTCTGCCGACTTCGCCCACAACAACCTCGCTTGAAACGTGACTCATACCGCGAATGTAGTTGCCGCCTGGATCGTCAACAAGATTCTGAAGGCGAGCGGCCTCCAAAAAACCGCAACCGTTACGCGATTGTTCGGCTATGGCGACACGGGTCGCAGCGGGATTTACGGGGGATGACTCAAGGCGGCGATTGCCCGACGCGCTTGGGTTTTAAACGGAGTGAACGGTTGCCGTTTCGTAGGGATCACGTTTGAATCGGTCGACGTTACACGTTGGCCATCCGAGGTATCGACCTGGAAATAAGCGATTGCTTGGAATGCTCGAGAAGCGCGATGATGGAAGGGTGTCGCAGCTTCCGCTCGACGGATATTGCATAGAAGCGCTCGCGTACGGCGTCGGTGCGCCCGACCGCTCGGACGCCGAAAACGCGACAGACGTCGTCTTCTACGCTCGTCGGAGAAGCAAAAACGCCGGTTCCGCCGCGGCCAAAGAATTTCAGCAAGGCGCTATCCTCAAACTCGCCGACGATTCGCGGACGAATTCCCGTCGCGGCGAACCATTCTTCGAGCGACCGACGCAACATCGTGTTGTCCGTCGGCAGGAGAAACGGAGCACCGTCAAGCGATTGGGGAAATCGGCGGCGATAACGCCTGGCCAGGGCTCCGGCGGCGTGCAGAGTAATTCCGGAGTCGCCGATGAGGTGACCGTAGGCGCGGATTTTAGAACCGGTCGGTACCGGCGCATCACTTACGACCAAATCAAGCCGGTGTAGAGCGAGATCGGCCAGTAAGTCCTCCGGCTTTCCTTCGCGACAGACGACTTGCACGCGATCCTTGCCGTCTAAAAGGGGCGCGAGCAGTCGATAGGAAACGGTCTTCGGCACGACGTCGGCGATGCCCACGACGACGCGCGGCAGACGACGCGGCGCGGCGCCGCGAAGTCCTTCCAGCATTTCGCGGCCCAGCGCGAAGATTTCTTCGGCATATTGAAAAACGTGCCGACCGCACTCGGTCAGCACGATGCCGCGCCCCGAACGGGCGACGAGCGGTTCGCCGACTGCGCGTTCGAGCGCGCGAAGCTGCCCGCTAACGGTCGGCTGCGCGAGAAAGAGTTTCGCCGAGGCGCGCGTGACGCCCCCCTCTTTCGCGACCGTCCAGAACGTGTGCAACTGCCCGTAATCGAGATTTCTCATGGCCCGATTATAACATCGGATAATCCGATGAGTCGTGCGTAATATTCCGATCATCTGATCGGCCGCGGCTGCCGTATGAATACTGGTGCGGAACTTGCCGAGAGGCGACCGCTTAGCAAACAAACCATTCCTCTCTCTAGGAGCGTGACGATGAAGCTGTCCATCTTCTCCCACCGCATGGAGTTGAGCGCGGAAACGCGGGCTTACCTGGAACGACGTCTGATGTTCGCCGTGAGCCGCTTCGCCCCCAAGATCGAACGGATCGAAGCGGGACTAATCGACGTGAACGGCGAGCGTGCCGGCGGTGTCGATAAACGTTGCCGGCTCGTCGCGAAAGTTGCCGGCGTCGGCCGGTTAGTCGTGCAGGATGACGACGCAGAGTTACTGCCGCTGATTGACCGTACCGCAGATCGCCTCGGGAGACTCGTTCAACGCAAACTGGAGTTTGTGCGAATGCGGGAAGGTCGGCGATCCGCCTCAGGTTCCGTGTGAAATCAGCCTGAAACCTGCTTCGTTACAACGCGGTGTGCGGCCCCGCCCTAGCGCGCCCAAGCGAACGCCAAGGTCGGCTCATCGACCACGACGAACAGGGATCGATGGAGCAGAAGAAGTGGGAAGGCTATTTCCGACCAAGTGTACGTGAATCGGTGCCGGCACCGTTATTACTCATACAGTCGACAAGGTCGAGCTGTCGAAAACTACAGGAAGAGAGTCGCTCGAGAGGAACGACCGTGCTTATTGCTAGCACTGTCGGAATCGCCGGCATTCCGACCGGGAGCCAGTCGAACCTAGCCGGTTCGAGACTGATGGCGGCGGAAGTCCGGAAGTGCTGCCGTCGCGACACCTCATCGATTCGTGTCTCTTTCCCAATTCTCGGCTCTGAAGTTTACTGCGTTCCGTGACCAACCATTCCGCAATTCGTTCAGACTTAGACGCGACTGCATCGACGCACGAGCCGCCGGCGAGCGACTTGGCGCGCTTCGCGGCTTCGAATCACGGGCACCACGCTCTCGCTCATTCCCGACGATCGCGAACCGCACGACTTTGGAAATTGGTTCAGGCCGATTCCCAAGACATCCGACTTATTGTGCTCTTTGCGGTCGCGGTCGGAACTTTGAGCTTGGCGTCGCCGATTGCCGTGGAAGCGCTGGTGAACAGCGTCGCTTTCGGCGGGCTTCTCCAGCCGATTATCGTGCTGGCATTGATACTTTGCGCCTGCCTCACTCTGTCGGCGGGCATGATCGCGCTACAGTATTACCTCGCAGAATTAATTCAACGTCGGCTCTTTACGCGCGCGACGGAAGACTTAGCGCGAAAGCTGCCGCTGGTGCAGAGCGCCGCTTGGGAATCGCAAGATGCGGCTAAAACCGTCAATCGCTTTTTTGAGATCGTAACGGTTCAGAAGGTCGTCTCGATCTTGCTGCTCGACGGAATCTCAATCATTTTGACCGCCGCCATCGGCATGATCGTGCTGGCGTTTTACCACCCGGTGCTGCTCGCGTTTGACGTCGGCTTGTTGCTCGCCATCGTGCTGCTCCTGCTCGGCGGCTTGAAGCGCGGAATTGCGACCGGCATTAACGAATCAATCGCCAAGTATGCGGTCGCCGGATGGCTGGAAGAGATCGTACGGTGCGACGGGGCATTTCAAACGCATTCCGCGGGCCGGCTGGCGCACGGCGTGGCGGGAACTTTAACGCTCCGCTATCTCCAAGCTCGAAGCGATCATTTTCGCGTCGTGTTCCGACAGTCGATCGGCGGTTGGTTCTTACAAGTTATCGCCGTCGTGATGATGCTCGGCATCGGCGGCTGGTTAGTGCTGGTCGGACAGATGACGCTCGGACAACTTGTCGCCGCGGAATTGATCATCGCCGTCGTTACCGGATCGGTGGCGAAGATCGGCAAGTATCTGGAAAACTTCTACGATCTCATGGCCGCCGTCGACAAGCTGGGCGGCTTCGACGACCTGCCGCTCGATCGAGAGGACGGCGAGATCCCCGCCGGCGATCCGGCGGGGGCGACGGTACGCATCGTTGCTCTTTCCGCGGCTGCAAGCGCCGCAAAGCCCTGTGCCAAGCCTATCGATCTTACGGTGCGCCCCGGCATGTCGGCGGCGATCATCGGCGGCGAGGGTGCGGGCAAGTCGTTGCTGGCGGAAGTGCTCACGGCGCGCCGCTCCGCCGTTGAGGGATCGGTGGAAATCGACGGCGTCGACTTGCGGCAATGGCAGCCGCAAATCTTACGCGAAAGGGCCGCGCTTGCGGGAGCAGGAGGAATCGTCGAAGCGACGATCTTGGACAATGTCCGACTGGGGCGACCCCACGTCACGGCCGAAGAGGTGCGTCGGGCTCTCCTCGCCGTCGAGTTACTCGATGTCGTAAGCGCACTCCCCGAAGGGTTGGAGACGCGACTGACGACTCATGGGAGGCCGCTCTCCTCCGGACAAACGAGAAGATTGCTGTTAGCACGAGCGCTGGCCGGACGGCCGCGGCTATTGATTCTCGATGGTTGTCTGGATGCAATCGATGAAGATCGACGCCGGCCGATCTGGATACGCATCCGAGAAGAATATCCTTCGACGCTGCTGCTCCTGACCGCCAATTCCGAACTTGCGGAACTCTGTGATGACTTATACCGCCTCGAGGCTCCGGAGACAAAGAGCGGAGGATATCCGGTATGAAAACTTCCGGCCGCACATCGTCTCGCTCGCTACCCGATACGCAGGGGGCATCCTCGGCCATGTTCGCGACGGCGGCCGATGAAGCATTAGCGCTACTGCTCACCCCTCGCTTCCCTAGTCGGGCGGCTCGCGTACTTCTCGCGAGCTTCGTGTTTTTGGCTTTGGCGCTGCTGTTCGTGCCTTGGCAACAAAGTGTGCCGGGAGCAGGTCAGGTGATCGCTCTCGACCCGCTCCAGCGGCCGCAGACGATTCAAGCCACGATCTCGGGCATCGTTGCGGAGTGGTACGTGCGTGAGGGTTCGCGGGTCAAGCAGGGAGATCGGTTGCTGCTGATTCGCGACAACGATCCGTTGTTGCTCGGGCGTTTACAACAAGGCGTGCAAGCGGCACGTGACAAACTATCTTCGGCGCTCGACAAATCCGCTTCCTACAAGGAGCAGATCGCGTTCTACCGGACCGCGCGCGACTTGCAGATTTCGATTGCAAAAAACCAATTGGAAGTGGCCCGTCAAAAGGTTCGGGCCGACGAGCAAAAGTTGATCGCCGCCCAAGCGGCGCGATTGCAAGCGGAGCAAAAGATCAATCGTTATCGCCAACTATTGGCCGACAAGCTGGCCTCGCAGCAAGAGCTCGAGATCGAGACGGCGTACTTTGCCAAAGCGTCGTCCGACCTCGAGGAAGCGACTGCCGACTTGGCGGCCTCGAACCGCGAAGTCACGATCAAGTCGGACTACATTAAATACGCCGAAACCGACGCTGAAGGAAAAATCGTCGAGGCCCAGGCCAAGCTCCAGTCGGCCGACGGAGAAATTGCGTCGGCAAAATCATCACTTCTTAAGGCCGAAAGCGAACTGGCGAGCTTTGAAATGCAGGCGATCACGGCGCCGCGCGACGGTACGGTGGTTCGACTGCTGGCCAATCAGGGACAAAAGGGCGGTCAGGTATCGCAAGGGGACGCCTTGCTGCAATTCGTGCCGGACCACGAGGCCGGAGCCGTTGAACTATGGGTGGACGGAAACGACGCCCCTTGGATTACGGCGGGGCGGAGAGTTCGCTTGCAATTCGAAGGTTGGCCGGCGGTGCAGTTTGCCGCGGGATGGCCTTCGGCCGCGCTGGGAACCTTCGGCGGCGAGGTTACGTTGGTCGACGCCGCGCCCAACAGCCACGGCAAATTTCGCGTCTTGATCGTTCCCAGCGTCGATCCGAATGAGCCTCCTTGGCCGGGAACCGACGTGGACGCGACTCGCGACGTACGACGTCAACTCCGACAGGGCGTCCGTTGCAACGGTTGGGTACTCCTAAACGAAGTGACGCTCGGCTATGAGTTGTGGCGTCAGCTCAACGGCTTCCCGCCGAGTATCGAACCAGATCGGCACGATCCCTATCACACATCGTACGAAGACAAGGCCGGCCAAAAGGCCAAGAGCAAAGAGAAGGAGAAAGAAAAATCGCCGGGCGACGATGAGTGATGATGGGACTGAGTAACGATTGCGCAACGAATAGAAATGGGATTCCTTAGAATGAGCGACGGCTGGAAAAACGCTGCCGGACGGACGTTTGCAGCGGCGGTAATTGCCGTCGCTTTAAGCGCCCCCGCACTCGCGCAGCTTCCGCCGGCATCGCTAACGCAGCCGGAGTCGGCCGGCGACCTACGATTCACGGGCCCTGCTTCCGCCTCAGCCGACGCACCTCCCCCGCACTCCGCGCTGCAACAAGCTTTTCCGGAGACGACCGCGACACCCGTTGTTTTAGACGCTCAAGTTGACGTCCTACCGACGCCGATTGCGGAGAACGTCGCCCCGCAATCGACGTCCGAGGAGCTCGGCCTCGACGAGGTTCTGAATTCCGTCAGGCGCTCCTATCCGCTGCTGATCGCCGCCATCCAGGAACGAGGCATCGCGGCCGGCGAGCAGCGCTCCTCGCGGGGCGTCTACGATCTCCACGTGCAAGCGGAGAACATGACCGAGGCGCTGGGCTTCTACCAAAACAATCGGGCCGCCTTCAAAGCGGAACAGTACACGCTGCCGGGCGGAAAAGTTTGGGGCGGTTATCGGATCGGCCGAGGTTCCTTCGAGCCGTGGTACTTGGAACGCCAGACCAATGACGGCGGCGAATTCAAAGTGGGCTATGAGCAATCGTTGCTGCAGGGACTCGCCATCGACAAGCGACGCGCCACGATGCGCAAGGCCGACCTCGGCGTCGTGGCGGCCGAGCCGTCGATCGACAAACAGCGGATCTACTTCTTGGAGTATGCCGCCATGGACTACTGGAAGTGGGTTGCGACAGGCCACTGGTATCTGATCAATCGCGACCTCTTAGAACTCGCCCAGGCGCGAGTCGAGGGGATCGAAAACCGGATTGCGCGCGGCATCTTGCCGGAAATCGAACGGCTCGACAATCGTCGACTCATCGTGTTGCGGCAGGCCAAACTGATTGAAGCGGATCGAAAATTCCAACAGGCCGCGGTCGAACTCTCGCTCTATCTACGCGATGAATTCGGCGCTCCCGTGCTTCCCTCGGCGGCGCGACTTCCCCCCTTCCCTGAGCCTAGCGAGCCGCAGGAAAGTCATTACGAAACCGACGTGGAAGTCGCACTCATGTATCGGCCCGAACCTCGTTACCTTCGTATTCAGCGAGACAAGCTGCTGGTGGAGCTCAATTACTCACGGAACCTCACGCTTCCCCAACTCAACGCCGTCGTCGACGCCGCCAAAGACGTCGGCGGTCCCACCAGTCCTAAGAACGACAAAGGGCCGTTTCAAATGGAAGCCGGCGTGCTGTTCGCCGTGCCGATGCAACGCCGCATGGCGACCGGGCAAATTCGCAGTACCGAAGCCGCGCTGACGCAAATACGTGCCCAAGAGCAGTTCGCCTTGGAGCGGGTACAGGCCGACGTTCGTTTTGCCTTAGTCGGGTTGAAGACGGCATACGAAGAGTATCTTCGTGCGCAAGAAGGCGCGGAATTGGCGGCGCAAATGGGAGCCGCGGAACGAACGAAATTCGATCTAGGGAACAGTAATATTCTCTTCGTCAATCTACGCGAACAGGCGACTGCAGACGCGCGCATCCTGGTCGTCGACTCGCTCGCCGAGTACTTCATCGCCGCCGCCGAATATCGCGCTGCGCTAGGTCTAGATGCGGGTATTTCCTCGCAACCTTAACGGCTAAATCCAAACGCGGACCGCGCGATCCGTCTTACTGTATTCGAGGTTGGGGGCGAGACGCTCGCCGTGCGTTACTTCGTCCCGGTGATTCGCAAATCACCGTGCGAATCGCTTTCTCACCGGTGCGGGCACACGCCGAGCGCGTCCCTGCGCCATGGAACGGCTCGCGGTGAGAAACGGGACTCACATGGGAAATTGCCCGGGCCCGATCACAGTCTCGTCGTCGGGGCGGCGTCCTGCGAACGGCCCCCGGCAACATATTTATTTTATCTATGAATAGGACAATAACATCTATTTGTCATGACAAGAGCGAACGACGATAGTTGCCGCAGTGGCCGCATCAACATCTTGCTTCCAAGAGAGATCAGACATGTACACGACGGCGTCGCCGAAACTTGAGCCGGCTCAGGCACTGGAATTACTCTACGAAGGGAATCGTCGCTTTGTGGCAGGCGAAACGATCGAGCCCAATCGCAACATGTCGCGACTTAGGGAAATCGCCGATCGTCAGACACCGTACGCCGCCTTTCTCGGCTGCGCCGACTCGCGAGTGCCGATCGAGATTGTGTTTGACCAAGGGTTCGGCGATCTCTTCGTCACCCGCATTGCCGGTAATGTGGCGACGAGCGAAAATATCGGCAGCTTGGAGTTCGGCACGCAAGTTCTGGGGGCCAAGGTTCTCTACGTCCTCGGACATACGAACTGCGGGGCGGTCGCGGCGACGATGAAGCGGGAGGCCGTCCCCGGGCAGATCAGTTCGCTGTTTCAGTTTATTCGCCCGGCAGTTCGCACGGCGGCCGGAGATCTCTCATTTGCAGTAGCTGAAAACGTTCGGCTCCAGGCTCAAACCTTGGCCGAGGCGTCCCCCGTCATCGCCGCTTTGGTCAAGGAGCGCAAGCTCATCGTCGCCGGAGGCGTCTACGATCTGGCGACTGGCCGCGTTACGCCCGTGCCGGTTGAGTTACAATGAGAGTCGCGCGAAGATTTTGACTCCGGCAGCGAAGAACGATTCCCCATGGACTGGCTGAACTACCATCACTTGCTCTATTTCTGGACTACCGCTCGCTTATCAAGCGTTAGCCGAGCGGCCGAGGAACTGCACCTTGCCCAGCCGACGATCAGCGCGCAGCTTCGCAGTTTGGAGCAGTCGCTGGGGCATAAGCTGTTCGTACGCCGCGGCCGGACCTTAGTCTTGACCGCGCAAGGCCAAGCGGTGTTTCGTTATGCGGAAGAAATTTTTTCGATCGGTCGCGAATTAGCGCAAGTCGTGCGTGGCGAAGGAAACTCCCACAAGCGACCTCGCTTCTCCGTCGGCATTTCCGATGCGCTCCCCAAGTTGACGACCTATCGCTTATTGGAACCGGCGCTGCAACTGGATCAAGAGTTTCGACTCTACCTGCGGATCGACAAAACCGAACGACTGCTGGCCGATCTCTCCATTCATTTGCTCGACATCGTGCTCACCGATGCACCGTTGACGCACAACGTCAACGTACGGGCCTATAACCACGAACTAGGGGGCTGCGGAGTCACCATCTTCGGCACCCGGGCTCTCGCCAAGCGATTTCGCAAGGGCTTCCCGCAAGCTCTACACGGTGCTCCGATGCTCCTCCAGACTCGCAACACTGCGCTGCGGCAATCGCTCGATCAATGGTTTCAGTCGCACAAAATCGAACCGGACATTGTCGGCGAGGTCGAGGATGTCGCCATGCTGCAAGTACTGGGACAACACGGCCGAGGAATCTTTGCGGCGCCGAGCGTCGTCGCCAAACGAGTTTGCAAACACTATGGGGTCGTCGTGATCGGCGAACTTCCCGAAGTGCGTGAACGCTTCTACGCCATTTCCGTCGAACGTCGCCTGCAACACCCGGCCGTCGTCGCAATCTCCGAGGCGGCCCGTAATCGCCTCTTCGTCACGAGTTAGCATTTCCGAAACACTGGGCCGATTCGGGACGTCGGGAAACGGGCGAAGCGGATCATCTAAATTCGCTCACGGGCCCGCGATCGAGCGGATGCTATTGCCGCGCGATCTACTAACGCGGGCCGGCGGCAGCCGGGCGCTTGCTGCTCACGGGTATCTGGACTTCGGTCAACTTCTTCCGATCGGCGACGAAGGGACTGTTGTAGCCTAAAACTCGAAGCGCTCCCGCCGGCTCAAATTCGTCCCCGTGGATCTGCAGCCACGCTTCCAAACGTTGCTTCGCATCATTTACCTTCTCCTTCGTCGCATCACCTTGCAATCCGATGCTAACGGCCAGTTGGGCCGGAACGTCGACGACCGCCACCTTGCCGTCGACTTCGAGTTGCCCCTGCTCCGTACTGCGATACAAGAACGACATCGAGGATTTATCGAGCTTGCCGTCTTTGCCCGGGGTGTAGCTCATCTCCACCGGAGCGGTCATCGCGATTTCGCGTTGCTTAATGTGATTGAACAGCGTCCAGAATGCCCGACCTTCCATGAGCGTCATGTCCGTGCGAGCCAAGCGATACTTGGGATACTGCTGCACACGAATCTCCCCGACCGGCGTCGGCTTGGGGAAGCCCACGGGCAAAGGCGCTTCGATCAACGGTTCGAATCGCAGCACGTCCCGCGCCTCGGTGACGGCGTTCCGCCACTGTTTCGCTAATGGGCGAGGATCGTCGGACTGGGCTTGCTCAACCTTGCGAAGCAAATCTTGCACGAACACGTTGGCCGTCATCGCGCGGAGCGCCTCGGCGGCGGCAGGCTTCAGGACGGCGATCTGCTGTTCCGGTTGAGACTGCTTTTCCGCATCCAGCAACGCAGAATCAAGCTTTGCCGCAATTAATAGGCGAAGCTCCACTGCGTCGTCCGCCATCGCCTGTCGAGGTGGTAGTGACAAAGCCAGTACCAAGATCGCCGTCGCCGCCAGCCAACTCTGATCCACAAGTTTCATATCTCGAATCCTTATGACGCCCGGAGTGGGAATGCCTTGCAGCCGATAGCTGGACCCCGCCGGTCAATTGTTGTCCGAGACGTGGATTCAGCCAGGCCGCAGGATACCGAGGTTTTGAAGTGCTCAAGCCGGCACTGCCTGCTAAGCAGCGTGACAAATTCAGAAAAATGACGTCCTGTGCGAATTGCAAGGTTTCGCAATACTCACAGGCCGGCGTCTGCAACTTTGGAACGACTTCACGCCTAAGTCGGCGCCGCAATTTGAGAATGGAAGGGAATCCCAAGCTGCATGGACGGTTGCCGGGCAGTAGCTCTTCAATTCTTGTCGTCGCTGGCGATTTCCTGCGCCACGATTACGACGGCCATCGGCCAAGGCCCGCAGTCGGACTTCTCGGCCCCTCCGAACGCACAACAACTCGGCGAATCATTGCCGCAGCCGATGACTCAGCCGTTTGTTGAGGAGCCGGAGCGGAACATACTGGCGCCCGACGAAGGATCGCCTCCAAGAGTTCGCGTACGCAAAAGCTTAGCCGGTCCCGCGGTCAACGAACGTTCGCCTGTGAGGTTCGCCACCACATGGATGCCGGGGCAACAAGTTCAGGGGCAAGCAACCGACTTGGCTCTCGGAGGATTGCAGGCGAATCTTACTCTGCCCGTGCGGATCGCCCCCGACGGGCGCTGGATTTGGCTGGCCACGTCCGGTCTCGAATACCTCCAGATTAACACGGGGGCGATTTTGCCCGATTCGCAGGTTGCCGTTCCGGCAGAGCTTTGGAAGCTTAGCGTCGGGGCGATGCACTTCCGCGAATTCGACAACGGCTGGAAATCCGGCGGCCTATTCACCGTCGGTACCGCATCCGATCAGCCGTTTGCAGACCTCCGCGATCTGACTTTGACGTCGCTGGCATTCCTCGAAATTCCCCGCGGTCCGCGCGACGCATGGAATCTCAGCTTGTTCTATTCCCCGACGTCGCAACTGCCGTTTCCAATTCCCGGAGCGGCCTATGTTTGGCGGCCCAGCGAGCGCTTTAGCGCCAACATCGGAGTGCCTTTCTCGCTTCGCTATCAACCGACCGACGTTTGGACCTTCACGGCCGACTATCGACCGCTGACCGCCGTCAATTTACGAGCGAGTCGCGCACTTGGGGACGCTTGGAATGTCTACGCCCGTTATGAAATCGTCAACGAAACCTTTTGGCTGGCGGAGCGTACGAACTCGCAAGATCGGCTCTATCTGTTCGATCAGCGCACGGCATTCGGAATCGAGCGCACGCTGCCTGCCGGTTTGAGGCTGGATCTGAGCGCCGCTTATGTTTTTGATCGCAGCATTTTTCAAGCCGAATCGTTCTCCGATGGTCGCCGTGACGTGCTGAACATCTCTCCGGGCGCGGCGATCAGCCTCATACTTTCGTGGTCGCGCTGAGCAAAACAGACCGGACACCGCATATCGAAACGTGAAGGAACCGAATACGCGATCAAGCCCCAACCGTGCCGGAAGTGACGACTTCGGTATATCAAACCGAGTCGGTGAATTGGGGTTCAATCGGCTGTTCTCGGTTCCAAGTGCCGAGTGTTTCGAGCTATTTGCGCGGCGTCATTCGGCCGAAGCGGTAGGTCGAGCCGAGGCCGACCCAGTAGCTTTCCACGTTGACCGACGTAAACGCGCCGATATTCGCCGACTCGCGAAACATGCCGCCGGCGAAGAAGTCGATGTCGAGCCCCGGCAAAACATCCGCCATGCCGATGCCGAACGAGATCCGATTGCGGTTGATGATGGCGAACTGTGCCTGCGTATACTCGACGGCGGGCAGACCGCCCGGCGGCACGACGCCTCCCTCCGTCGTCGACGTGACTTCCTTGAGCGGGTTCTCCGCATACACATAACCCGCACGCAATCGCAATCGCTGTATCGAGTACTGAGCACCAAATTGAAGAACGACCTGATTTTTATAGAAGGCGTCAAACAGCGCGGCATCCTCCCAATTCTTCAGGAGTACATCCATGCCGAGCATGAGCCGGCCGTCGCACAAGCCGCGATTAGCGATGCCGAAACCGAAGTTCGCCGGGAGCGACATGTGTACGTCTTGCGAGACGCTGAAAATGTTGCCGGGAAGCGCAAAACGAATCGCGTCGTCGTAAGTGAAGTTCTGTTTTGTTTGGTAGTAGAATCCGAGCGTCGTCGCATCGAACGCGTCGTAATTGACGCCGAAAGTACCTCGCAGCGCGTAATCGGGCACCATCGCGCTAATTCCGACAAACGGACCGCTGAAGAAAGAAGACCCTAATCCCAGCGTACTGCCGACCGATAGCCGATCGGTAATTTTGACGCCGACGTTGGTGGAGACGTCCAGCACGACTATTTGCGACGAGGTGCCGTTGCTGGCGGGCACGTCGCGGAAATCGAGCCCTACCCCGGCGTCCGACGTCAGGCCAAATCCGGTGACGACGTTGCCGTCGAAGATGTTCAATTGTCGGGTCATGCCGATATTGGAAACGGCCGTGCCGGGAGTGCCCGACTTGGCTGAGTACGGTCCAACGCCGGCCAGCACGAGATTGCCGGTGTGATTCATGTTGTACGTCGATTCGGCCCAGCCGCCGCCGAACTGAAATTGCGTACCGTCGAAGCGCGTCAGCGCCGCCGGGTTGCCGTTCATGGCGGCCAGCGGTTCCAGCGGTTGGGCAATGCTCACGCCTCCCATGCCGCCCGCAATCGGCATCATGGTGTTGTGCAGTTCAATTCCGAACGGCTGGGCATGCGCCGTTCCGGCGAAACCTGCGACCGCGAACAACGTGATGGCGGCGAGCCTGCGGATGAGCGCGAGCATGGCTATGGGATGTCCGAGCGGTTTGGCACATCTGTATCAATTACTCCTACATTCGCATCGGCGTATTCGTGCGAGATTTCCCATTCGGATAGTCGCGAACAATCCATTCAACGCAATCGGCAACACTTCACCGTCGATTGTGACTGAACCGCACAGCGTTGCGCAGACACGGCACACTTATCACGGTTCGGTTCGTCGAAGTGCCAATGCAAAACGAGGAGTTCACCAACGCGGATGCGTGCGTCTCGCGAATCCAAGAACAGTGACAATGAGGCAGTGCGAAAACGCCCTGAGGTAAACATGTCATTGAAGACGCCATCAACGGAGATCATGCTCATCGATTAACACGATGGGTTTCGTTACATCTCCGAGTCGGAGTTGCGGTGGTAAAGAAACTCAACTTCAATCATCGGAGAGTTCCCAACTATGAAGAGCTTTAGCAGGCCTCTCGTAGGTTTGACGGTAGCCCTTGTTGCGCTAACGGCGATTGCCAACGTCGCACATGCCCAACAAAAGAAGCCGAATATCGTCGTCATCTGGGGCGACGACATTGGTTGGTCCAACCCAAGTGCCTATCACCATGGAATGATGGGGAGCCGCACGCCGAACATCGACCGAGTTGCCAACGAAGGCGCTCGATTTACCGACTGGTATGGGCAGCAATCTTGCACGGCGGGGCGAGCGGCGTTTCTCACCGGGCAGAGCCCCTTTCGAACCGGGTTGCTGAAGGTCGGACTGCCGGGGGCGAAAGAAGGTCTCTCCGAAAAAGACCCCACGATCGCCGGCTTACTCAAGAACCACGGGTACATGACCGCCCAGTACGGCAAGAACCACCTGGGCGATCGCGACGAGCACCTGCCGTCAAATCACGGCTTCGACGAGTTCTACGGCAATCTTTACCACTTGAACGCAGAGGAAGAGCCCGAACATCCGGACTACTTCAAAGATCCGGAGATGAAGAAGAAGTTCGGTCCTCGCGGAGTCATCAAGTCGTTTGCCGGCGGCGAGATCATTGACACCGGCCCGCTGACCATCGAGCGAATGAAGACCGTGGACGAGGAAATCACCGCGGGTGCGCTCGATTTCATGGATCGCGCGACGAAGTCGGAGAAGCCGTTTTTCCTGTGGTGGAATTCGACGCGCATGCATATCTGGACCCACCTCAAGAAAGAGTCCGAGGGTGTGACCGGACTGGGGGTGTATCAGGACGGGCTGCACGAACACGATGGGCATGTCGGTCAGGTGCTCAAGAAGCTCGACGATCTCGGTATCGCCGACAACACCATCGTGATGTACTCGACGGACAACGGGGCAGAGTGTTTCTCCTGGCCGGACGGCGGCACGACGCCTTTCCGTAACGAGAAGAACTCCAACTGGGAGGGCGGCTATCGTGTCCCGTGCATGATTCGTTGGCCGGGCGTCATTAAGCCGGGCACAGTGTACAACGACGTTTTCTCGCATGAGGACATGCTGCCCACGTTGCTCGCGGCGGCCGGCGAGCCTGACATTCAGGAGAAATTGAAGAAGGGCCACACCGTTAACGGCCGCGAATGCAAAGTCTACACCGACGGTTACAACCTGTTGCCGTACTTCCGCGGTGAGGTGAAGGAGTCGCCACGACACGAGTTCTTCTACTGGACCGACGACGGAAATCTCTGCGGTCTCCGTTACGACCGCTGGAAAGTGGTGTTCATGGAACAGCGAGGGCACGGTTTGGACGTGTGGCAAGATCCGCTGGTCGCGCTCCGTTTTCCGAAGCTGTTCTGCCTGCGGACCGACCCGTACGAACGGGCCGACCACGAGGCCGGCGACTACGGTCGTTGGCGCGTGGATCACGCCTTCGTGCTCGTGCCGGCCCAGGCTTTCGTCGCTAAGCACTTGGCGACGTATGCGGAGTTCCCGCCCCGACAAAAGCCCGGCAGCTTCTCGCTGGATCAAGTCCTGCAAAAACTTCAGGAGGGCGGCGGATCGAGCCGCTGACCTCGCATAAGCGACCACGGCTAAGAATCGTAAATGACATGGCGGTCGTGCCTCGCGACCGCCATGTTCGTTATACGGCGCGGGCGAGTCGTGTTCGTTAAGCAGTTGCGTTCCGAACGGGAGACCGACAAGCGTTACCATGCCGTTCTGAAACGATTCGAATTCATTCTTGCATTTTTCCGTCTCTCACCGCTTCTGGAGAATCATCTCATGAAAAAACGTCGGTATGTTTGGCCGCTCATCGCGGCGGCTATCACTCTCGTCACACAGGCGGCAGACGCTCAGATTGCGTCGGCTCAGCAAAAGAAGCCGAATATCGTCGTCATCTGGGGCGACGACATCGGCGTTCACAACATCAGTACGTACAACCACGGGATCATGGGGTATCAAACGCCCAACATTGATCGCCTTGCGAACGAAGGGGTGAAGTTCACCGACTCCTACGCGCAGCAAAGCTGCACCGCCGGCCGCGCTTCGTTCATTCTCGGACAACACCCGTTCCGCACCGGACTGCTGACGATCGGCATGCCTGGGAGCGATCACGGAATTCCGGACTGGACGCCGACCATCGCCGACTTGCTCAAAGGCCAAGGCTACGCCACAGGTCAATTCGGCAAGAACCACTTGGGCGACAAAGACAAGCACTTGCCGACGGTTCACGGCTTCGACGAGTTCTTTGGCAACCTCTACCACCTAAACGCCGAAGAAGAACCGGAGACCTACTACTACCCGAAGGATCCCGAGTTCCGCAAGAAGTACGGCCCGCGCGGCGTGCTGCACTGCAAGGCCGACGGTAACGGCGGTCAAACGATTCAAGACACCGGTCCGCTGACCGTGAAGCGAATGGAGACGATCGATGAGGAAGTTCACGAGCATGCCATGAACTTCGTCGACGGCAACGTGAAAGCCGACAAGCCCTTCTTCCTCTGGTACAACAGCACGCGGATGCACGTTTGGACGCATCTGAAGAAGGAGTCGCAGGGTAAGACCGGTATCGGCCTTTATCCCGACGGCATGGTGGAGCATGACGGTTTCGTGGGCGAAGTGCTCAAGAAGTTGGACGATCTCGGGATCGCCGACAACACGATCGTCGTTTACAGCACCGACAACGGCGCGGAAACCATGTCGTGGCCCGACGGAGGTATCACGCCGTTTTACGGCGAAAACGGAACGACTTGGGAAGGGGGCTTTCGCATTCCGCTCATCGTGCGCTGGCCGGGCGTCATCAAGCCGGGCACGATCAACAACGGAATCGTTTCGCACGAGGACTGGATGCCGACGCTGTTGGCCGCAGCCGGCGAGCCCGATGTGGTCGAGAAGCTCAAGCAGGGGTATGAAGCCAACGGTCGGACCTTCAAGATTCATGCCGACGGCTACAATCTCATTCCGCTCTTAAAGGGCGAGGTGAAAGAAAGTCCGCGCAAGGAAATCTTCTACTTCGGCCAGGGCGGCGAACTGAATGCCGTTCGAACGGGTGATTGGAAGGTTCACTTCGCGTCCATGCGCGGCAATATCGCCACGGGAGTTCGTGAAGTTACCGGTTGGCCGCTGGCCACAAACTTGCGGGCTGATCCGTACGAAAAGGCGATTCACGAAGCCGATCTCGGCTACATGCGATGGATGGCCGACAATATGTGGATTTATGTTCCCATCCAGGCTTCCATTCAGAAATTCCTCAAGACGATTCCGGAATACCCGTTCCAATCGGGCGCCAGCTTGAATGCAGGCGGCATCAACTATCAGTCGTTGAAGGCCTTGGAAGTTTTGAAGAAGCTGGAAACGCTATCGCCGCCGGGCAACTGACGCGCTCGTCGCAGTGAAAGTTCGAATGGTCCGGGGCGCGGCAACGCCGCCCCTGGACCCATTCGCTCCTTAGTGTGATCGACGGCGATCTTAAATCGCGTGGACTCTGTTTTTGTCGACGTCTTCGGCATTAACCTCGCAACCATCTCTGGCTTTGGAGACAGATATGTTCCCCAAGCGTTGTTTTCCTTGTCCCGTCGGGGTCGCACTAATTCTCGGCTGTTTTGTCGTCTCGCTCATACCGGAGGTCATCGCTCAGGATACAAAGCCCCAACCGGGCCCGCCGTCCGCGAACCAATCCGAAGCTGCGTCGTTTCAAGACATCGAGCGACAAGTCCTGCAGCATCGCGCCGTTGAGGCGTTGATCTGGGGCATGCCGGCGGTCAATCGTGATCTCATGTACCAGGCGATGCTCCGCGAGACCAAGGGCCGGGACAACCAGATGCTCTATTGGTCGAAACTGCTTGACTGGAAGAACCAGACACTCACGCCCAACACCGACGTGATCTATCTCACGCCGCACTTCGATACGAAAGAGGTCGGGCCGGTCGTTATGGAGATTCCGCCGGCAGACGGTGGCGCTATCGTCGGTACGATTATGGATGCCTGGCAGACGCCGCTCGAGGACGTGGGACCGGCCGGCGCGGACAAAGGTCAGGGCGGGAAGTACCTCTTCCTCCCGCCGGGCCACACCGCCAAAGCGCCCGCCGAATACATCGTTTTGCCGTCGTCGACGTACAAAGGGTATGCCCTGCTGCGGTCGATTCGGCGGAGCGGTAGTGACGAGGACCTGGCCAAGGCCGTGGAGTACGGCAAGCGGATCAAGATTTACCCCTTGTCGAAGGCGGACAATCCGCCGCCGACGACCTACGTGGATGCCGCCGGCGTCCTGTACGACGCGACCATTCCCTACGACATCCGTTTTTTTGAATCGCTGAATCGCGTGATCCAGCACGAGCCGTGGTTGGAGCGCGACCGTGCCCTGATTGACACGTTGCGTACGCTCGGCATTGAGAAGGGCAAGTCCTTCGCCCCCGATGCGAAAATGGTCAAGGCCCTCAACGCCGCCGCCAAGCAGGCGCATCACTACCTCGACGGGAAGTATCATGACCTTACCAAAGGACCTTTCGCGCCAGGGAGCCGGTGGTGCTTCCCCGAGCGGATGGGGCTCGTCTTCAAAGCGGCCCAGGAACAGTTTGCGGACCCCAACTTTTACCCGGTCGAGGATCGAGGCCTGCTGCTCTCGTTCATTTTCTTCCTGCCCAAGCGGCTGGGGGAAGGCCAATTCTATCTGCTGGGCATGTTGGACAAGGAAGGCAAGCCGCTCGATGGCAGCAAGACGTATCGGCTCAACGTCCCGGCCGATGCCCCCATCAGGCAGTACTGGTCGGCGACCCTGTATGATCGGGACACTCACGCGCTCATTCGCAAGATGTCACACGCAGCCCGTTCCTCCCAGAGCCAGGGATTGCAGGTCAATAAGGACGGATCTGTCGACCTGTACTTCGGGCCCAAAGCCCCAGCGGGCAAAGAATCGAACTGGGCCCCTACGGATCCTCAAGCGAAATTTGAGATCCTATTTCGCTTCTACGGTCCCCTTCCATCACTCTTCGACAAGACATGGGTGCTGCCGGACGTCGAACTCGTGAAGTGAAATCGAGACGGAATCCGGTCTGGCCTTCGGCCAGCCCGTCCCCTCGCCCGGTTTACGGGACAAGCCGGTCCAGACGCCTACGGCGGCACCGACCTTTACCTCGGGCCGAAAGCCCCGGACGGTACTGGCTCGCGACCGTGCCTGGCAAGGGATACTTCGTGATCATTCGTCTTTACCGTCCCACCGAAGCGGCGCTGCAAAAGACATGGAAGCCGGGTTACGTTCGGAAATCCCTTGAGTGTTACCAGGAGAGATTGGCTCGCAGGCCGTAGACGAACGTCTTGTCGTCCGGCGCGCTCGCCTCCGGACGGATGAACTTAATATCCGGAGTGACGTTGAGGAAACGCGTGACCTGGACTTTGTAGAATAGTTCGACGCCCGTGACGTCGCGCGGCCCGAACAAGAACTGCGGCGTAGCGCCGAATCGATCGCTCGCGCCGACGTAATACCAGTCGGTGCCCCACTTGTCGTTTCGGCGCGAATGGCGCTATCGGCGCTGAGGAAGCCCCGGATGGGAGCGGGTTTCCGTCGCTGAGCGACATCCTTCCGAACAAGCCCCAGCCTTTGCGGGGCGCGTCGGAATAAAGCCGCAAATACTGATCGAAGCCGACGGTACTGCACGTCGCCTACGTCGATTCCGTTCAGCAAGAAAGTCTACGGAGTTACATTGAGACCGAACCTTGCTAAAAGTCGGATTGGAACCTTATGCCGGCGACGAGCGCGTCTCGGTAGATGCCCGATGGAGTGGAGATGTATTGCAGATCAGGTTGGACACTGAGCTTAGGTGTGAGCTGCGCCTTGTAGAACAGTTCCACCACGGTTTCTTGATTCGACCCGCCTTGAAATAGCTCGACCCAGGAGAGACCGGCTCCCAGGACATCTTCATCGCGGTGTGGAACGAGTCCCCGATAAATGAGGCCGCCCGTGAAATGGTCGCCAAACGCCTTGGGAAGAAATCGAGTGCCTAGCGACCTAGGATAGTATGCAAGGAAGGTCGACAAACCTTGGGCGTCGCGTGGCGAGCTGGCATCCTCGCGGTAAATCATTTGTTCGAGTTGCAGAGCGGCGCCTTGAACCGCGTCGAACGCGTTGCCGTTCAACTCACCCTCGGAAAGCCTCGCGATGCTCACTACCGCTGCGCCGGGTAACGCGCCTTCTCTCAGCGCGTAGCGGTATTCCAGTTCGCCGATGATGAAAATCGTACCATTGCCGGAGACACCCCAACTTCCCGCAGGTGCCAGTGCATCCCACACGCCGAGCTTGAACTGCAGCGACTGATTGAGCTGCAATAGAGCGACGGCCGCCATCGATTGGTGGGGATACGTGGGAAAGACTTCGGCCGGAGAGAGTTCAAAAGAGGATTGAACGAAATCGGCGGCGGAGTCCATGTAGACGAACTCCGTGTTCACGTCCTGTTTGCCGAGCCGAACGGTTAAGGCCTCCTCCAGCGCGTCGAGTTCCCACCAATATTCACCGACCTGCGTAATGTTCCTAAACGAGTCGATGTCGCTATGAACCAATGAATCACCGATGAAGTGCTCCGTCAGGCCTTGACCGTGGGTGTTTTGACCGAGGAGAGAAAACCTGCCGGGCAGCGGCAATCGCAGCTTCTCGAAGTCGGCCGTTATCCACAGATTCAGCAACCCTAAGTAACGGGTTGCGTCGTTCGTCGAGATCCCGCCGCGCGTGTTGGTGAATACGTCGCCGTAATAGGTCGGTGCGATCTGAATACCGCAACTTCGGGCGCTCGAATTCCTGAGCAAACCTGATGTCTCCGCGTCGTCAGCAATTGCACTCGAACTCGGGAAATTCCCGTCGCGGTCGTTACTCACCGAAGAATCTTCGATCGGCAAGCTCAGGCCGCTCGCTGCGAGCGCCGTTGTGGCGGATAAGCAAATGATGATGGTACGTAAAACGGAAGTCATCATCCGGAGCACGTCCTCCCCGGCACTTCCTCGAAGACGCATCCGCAAGGCTGTATGTCGGCCTGGCACGACGGATCAAGTTCGCTCGTTTCGTCGCTTCGACTACGTATCACGATGGTGACCCGTAGAACTCTTAGAGCTTCATATGTGCCCGCACGCCGTAGACAAATGCATCGTCGGCGATCGCGCCGGCTTCCGGCAGGATGTACTGAACGTCCGGCGAGATATTCAGCCAGGGCGTTACTTGGAAGTTGTAGTAAGCCTCGACGCCGGTTCCATTGCGTGGACCAAAAATGGCTTGAGGAATCGCGCCGAATTGATTGCTCGCACCGACATAGTACCAGCCGATTCCGAACTTATCGCCACGTTGCCTCCCGACAGGGCTGAAGCCGCCCACGCCGGCGCTGAGGAAGTAGCTGACCGGAGTCGGATTTCCATCGCTAATCGAGGCGCGTCCGAAAAGTCCGTATCCGCGCTCTGGGTCGTCGGCGAATTGCACCAAGTATTGGTCGAAGCCGTAGTACACCGTAAATGAATCGGGGAGCGTCGGAAAACCGGGCACCGTCGGTTCGGGATACACGCCTGGAGGGGGCTCAGCAAAACTCAGATCCGTGAGATCCACATGCTTCCACATGCCGCCTACGTGGTGGTCTCCATTGAGTCCGAAGAAGTTAGTCTTAACCTTCACTTCGCCGCCTACAATGATTCCCTTGGAGAAGAGGTTTCCGACGCTAAAGAAGTCTCGCGTGCGATCCTGGGGATCGTAAACGTACGCGCTCATCGCGCCCCAGCTTCGCGGCATCACGACGCCCGTGGTAAACGAGGTGTACGGCAATCCAAGTAGAAATGCCGGATTGGCAACGAGCGCCTGATTGAGGAATTGTTCCGTTCCGTCGCCGCCGGCGAATTCATCTTGATCGGCTGCGCCCAGCACGTCTTTCTTACCGGCGAAGACGACGAACTCTTCCGAGAGCGGTTGGGTGTATAAGAAGTTCGTGATATACGGAACCCCCGGATCGTTCGTCGCAGGCGGGGTGGCGGCGGCAAATACGGCGGGAGCAAACGCTCCGGTATTCAGTGAGACGTTTCCATATTCGCCGTACCAATGCTCCGCACGCACTAACAACTTGCCGTGCGGCAATCCACCGAATTTTTCGAGGTCAAAGATCAGGTCGTATTCGCCGCGGCCCGTGTACTTGAATGTGTCGCCAAGACCGAGCGGCGGAGGTGCCGGCGCGTTGACACCGCCGGCGACCCCGAAACCAAATTGCGTCGACCGGCCGGCGAACGTGATTCCTGATTCTTGCAAGCCCGTCCGAATTCCGCCCCAGTCACCCGTCAAAGTCGGCCGCGTCCAGATGCCCCAGGCATTTTGGCAGTAAGCGGAAGATCCGCAGTCGCCGGGACCGCACGGGGAACAGCAGCTATCGACCGTGCCGCCGGCAAGGCATTCCGAGCGGAAGTGCACATGCAAGAAATGACAAAGGAACGTGATCGCGACGAACGCACGTAATCTAAAGTTCGACTTGCACATGATGACGTAGGTACAGGCGAAGTGTAACGAGAATATCTTTGCGATCCTTGTGGCGCATCCCAATCCGACCGGCATCTCCGGTCCCTAGAGGAACGATCGGCTTGACCTGCAAATCCCTAGCAAGTCAATTTTTCGCAACTGTAATTTGCTCACGATTTTTGAAGACCGTTCCCCGAGCAATTGACAGACTCGATATTGTCGACGTATTTGCATGTGACACTCAGGCACACTGCTACCGTGCGACAACTTACGATTTCTAATCTTCATGCGACGCACGGACGTGTGCGTATTTGCGCCACCTTATGATGAGAGCGGTCTGCGATGGAAGGCAGAGGGCGGGCCATCAAACAGAACCGCGAGTGTGCTGGGCGTGCAGTGAGCGAAGAAGAGCGAAGTGCGCACCTAGAAACGCAGAGCGCGGAATAGCACACTCAAGCCGTGGTGGCGCTTCTATTGCAGTGCGCAGATAGCAAGCGCTCGGCGCAAGCAGTGAAGAATTGCTTTTAGAACAATGCCTGTAGTTGGGTTCGAACGAGAACCCCGGAATCACCGACCAAAATATCGGCGCCGGTACTGTTGACCGGACTTCCATTGATGAAGGTCGTATCAATGGTCAACTTCAAGTTCTGCGATTTAAGCGGATAGTATGAAAACCCGGTCGCGTAACTCATGGTCGATCCCAATCTGCCGGTCACACATGCAACTTGGGAGTTGAGTTCGAATTGTTGAGGGAGTACGAAGAACCCTCCCTCAACGTAGAAACCCTGCTGAAGTCCTACGGACGGTACCGGCAAATTCGCCTTCAGATCCGTCACGGAGCGCCAGAAGTACTCGGCATTTGCGCTCCAGCCTCGATATTTGAATGCGGCGTCGATTGCAAACAGCGAAACATCGAAGCCCTGCACCGTAGTGCCGGGCGCCAAGGCGCCGGTCTCCGTGAGACGTGTGCCGTCGGTGAGGCGAAGGAAGTCGGCTTCTTCCAACTGACGGCCGGGCGTTCCTTCGTTGGAAGAGACCCAAGAAGAGCCGACGCGGACCGCTAGATTGTCATGCATCTCGAAGTCGGTGGGGCGCGCCGGACCATAGTCGCCGATGACATTCCACCAAGAGGTGCCGGCAACGGCGACATCATCACCGGTTTCCGACGGCGTCAGCCCCTCGGTGTTGTATCCCTGCCCCACCATCAATTCATAGTGCGTGGTAGCCGTCGGATCTCCGACGAGCCATATGCCGGTCGTACGGCTCGGACGAAAAAATTCGTTGGAAAACGGGCGGTCGGCCAGACGCGTGTCGAAAGCGCCGAGCATCCAGTTCCGTGTGCCGGGCACTTTTCGCTTGCCGAATTGGATTTCAAATGCATCCGAAAAGTGCCAAGCAAACCAGCAATCGAGAAAGGAGAGAACGTGCCGGCTATCGGTGTCCCCATCCATCTGCAAGAAGTACTTGAATTTGGGCGTGAACGCATGTCCTGAAAGAATCAAGCGTGCTCGCTCAATATCGAATGCCTCACGGTTTTGAATCGGCCGCACGACTCCCGCATTATCCGTCCAGCTGTCTTCATTCCGACTAAACGACACTTGGCGGAATTGAGTACGAAGGTTCGTCTTCAACTCAAACGAGTCGTTATTCTTCTTCAGCCTGAGGAAGATCCCGTTGTCGTAGCCGGCACTGAACGCCGGAACCGGAGGCGCCGTCGAGATCGAGGCAGGTGGAGTGGATCGGTCCGTAATAACGTCGACGGGAAGCTGCGGCCCTGCCGCGACGTCAGCTAAATCTTGTTTCTCGCCGTTCAATTCGATGGGATCGACGACTTGAGCGCGGAGTGCTCCACAGATGGCGACAAACAAGAACGTCGCCAGACAGACTCGGGCAACTGCTGTGGAGAAAGTGCTCAAGGTAGAACTGAGTCAACATGAGGACCATGCGTGCGCTTTCAAGAACGTCGTAACGATAATATCGGTTGCACCAGATGGAGCGATTAGCGAAAGCGCAACGTCTGGTATGCCGACGCAGATGTCGCGCTCATCGGCCGCTAAGATTCCCTGCTTGCAAGATCCATCTCTTATCAACCGAGGGCGAAGTGCGATACCGCACGCGCGTCTAAATGACACACCATGCCATGTTGGTCATCCTCGTTCCGTGGCGTGGTTGCGAACTCGGGGGAGATCGTTTGCGTCGTTCCGAACGGACGGCACTGTTCCGTTTGAAGCGTCGTCCCGGGGCTTCGGTTGCCGCCACTGGCTCTTGGACGGAGCGCAGCGCGTGCTTATCGAAGCACATATCGAGACGGCGAAGTACCGCGATGGCACGGACCCTAAGCTACTTGATGTGGCGAGAGCCTTGGAGACGACAATTTCCTCAGCGGTCACGGTGCTGATGTCGTGGTGCATACAAAGCGCCTTCACACCAGTCACTTCGTGAATTAGCGACTCCAACATCGGGCGTGCCAACTCCAGTAGTTGCTTTGCAACGCGACCGGTAAGACCGAATAACCGTAGTCCCAGCATATTCAGATAGTCCGCCAGAAGTGGTGATCGAATAGTCATTCCGATCGAGTCGCTCATCGCGCATGTTCATGGGCGTACTCTATTCATTGGTTAGGCCGAGTTCGGCAATTCTTTTCAGAATGATTTCACGATCGACGACGCCGACGCTCCGTTGCCAGTCATCGTATTGCGATTGCATCTTGCTCACACGGTCTGGATGAACATTCGCCAGATTACGAGATTCCGTCGGGTCGTCGGCAAGGTTATACAGTTCCCAGGCACCAGTCCGTTTCGCCGGTTGCACGGCGTTGCCACCCGAATTGAATACGCGGACGATCTTCCAGTCGCCGTCGCGTAGTGCGCCGTGCCCAAGCCGTTCCCAATACACCGGCACATCGACAACGTCATTGGGCGTCGTCCAAGCGGGCAACAGATTGCGGCCTACGATCGGCAGTGCTCCTCCGGTCGCGACGGGAGCCGATCCGGCGGCCGCTAAGAACGTCGGCAGTAGATCAATGATGTGACCGTAGCGTTTCCGTTCGATGCGACCGCGATCAGCAAGACGCCGCGGCCAACTGACGATCAGCGGCGTGCGGACGCCCCCTTCGTGCGTCCAAGTCTTGAAGTACCGAAACGGTGACGCGGCCTCGGCCCAATCGTGGCCGTATGTGGCTTCGCTGGCCCAAGCCCCGTTGTCGCTGAGAAAGACGATGAGCGTGTCATCCGCAATCTTTTGTTCATCGAGAAGCTTGAGCAGACGTCCGATGTTCCAGTCCATCCGTTCGACGATTGCGGCGTACTTAGTCATCCGCTCAATCCGCTTCGGTTTGTCGGGCTCCGACTCCCACGAATGGCTGCCGGCATCCGCCGACGGCAGTATGGCATTCGACGGCAAAATGCCGAGTTCTTTCATCCGCTCGAATCGGCGGCGACGGACAACGTCCCAACCGACGGCATAGCGATTGCCGATCTGCTCAACCTCTTCATCGCGAGCATGCAACGGCGAATGCGGTGCGTTGTAGGCGAGATACAAGAAAAAGGGGCGCTCCGGATCGCGTTCGCGGACGAACCGCATCGCGTAATCGGTAAATGCATTGGTCGCGTAGAAGTTCTTGGGGTCAACTTGAACCGGTCGATCATCCTCCCGTAACGACTTGGGTTGCCAATAACTGTCGGCTCCGCCGATGATCCCGAAGTAACGGTCAAAACCGCGATGAACCGGCCGCTCGCCGTCGTCGTAACCGAGATGCCATTTGCCCGTCATGAACGTCTGGTATCCGCCGGGCCGAAGTTGCTCGGCGATCGTCAAGGCGTTGTGCTTCAATTCGGTAGTGTATTGCGGGCTCGCCGCCGCCTCGCGGGTCGCTTTGGAATGCCCGTCGATCATGTCGCCGACGCCGGCCTGATGCGAATACATGCCGGTCATGAGTGCCGCCCGCGTCGGACAACATTGGGCTGCGTTGTAGAACTGCGTCCAGCGCACACCCCGCGCCGCCAGACCGTCGAGATGCGGTGTCGTCATCTCGCCGCCAAAGCAACCGAGATCGCCGTAGCCCATGTCGTCCGCCATTATCAGAACGATATTCGGTCGCTCGGCGGCAGGCGCGTTACCACCGAAAATCGTCGCGACGGCAATGACGGCCGAGCAAAAGACCTTTGGCCGGATGTTGGTGCGCGCGTCGGAAATTTGCAAGGTCGGTAACATTACGTTTACTTTTCCAGGGCTCGATAGCGAAATGCTTCGATGCGAACAAAACCGGTCCCATGAGCGAACAGGGCCGCTCGGACACCGCTGAGAGCTTCTCCCATACGGTCGATCGCGTAGCCCGGCGCAAGCGATTGCCATGCGCCTTGCGAATCGCGATAGCTGAGGGCTACGTCTTCATGGCAATTGGTAATACGGAGGCTGATTCGCTTCGGCGCGACGGCGACGTTTTTCGCCCACTTGTACTGTTTCATGCCGGGCGTCACACGGCGCAGAACGCCGTCCGGCGTAAACTCCAAGCCGACGTGCAGTTCGGGCGTAGCAAAGAGCATCAATCCGGCCGTCGTGTCGGGACCGAGCTCGATATCGGCTTCGATCTCGTAAGCTTCATCGCGCGGCATGACGCACATCGGCTCGGAGTTTCCTGCGGAGTCGCCTCGTGACTGCAAGATGAGCGCACCCTTCTCGAAACGGAAACGCTGCGGATCGTAGTTGCCGTGAAACTGCCATTGAATGCCGAGTGCCGGGCCGTCGAAGTTATCGCTCATCGGCATCTGGTTGCGCGCATTTCCCCAACTCGCCGGCCATTGCTTCTGCACCTTTGGCCAGCCATCTTCGGTCCACTCGATGGGCTCGATGATGGTCGAGCGTCCCAAGGTGCGATGATGAGCCCGATGTCCATGCAGCACGCACCACCACTGTCCGTCGGGACCTTCGATGAGATCGCCGTGGCCCTTGGTCCACCACGCCTCGTCGCGCTCATAAGTATGAATCAAAGGATTATGCGGAGCGTTTTCCCATGGCCCTAGCGGATGTTTCGCTCGTGCCGCAATCACCATGTGTGCCGTGGCCGGACCGAACGTGCCTCCTTCGGCCGCGAACATGTGAAACCACTCGCCGCGGCGTTCAATGCGCGGGCTTTCGAGACATTGGCATTCAATGGCCCACGTAGCGGGGATCGGCCATGGTTCATGAACTCGGCTTTTCTCACCGATCAAGCGTGTTCCTGAGTCATCAAGCTCCGCGACCTTTCCGCCGCTCGAGAACAGAAACCGGCGACCGTCGTCGTCGGCGACATGTCCGACATCGAGGTCGCGAGCAACTTCCACGACCTGTGGTTTCGACCAGGGCCCGGCCGGCGCTTTTGCCGTGACGACGTACACCTGCAAGTTCGCCGAGTAGTAGATGTGAAACAGATCGCCAATCTTCGTGATTTCGGAGACCCAAATGTTGCCCACTTGGCGGGGAAGTGCGTGAGCGAGCGGCTTCCACGTTTGCAAATCGCGCGAGTGCCAAACGAGAATTGCCGGACGAAACGGTCCGCTACTATGCGTCAGGTAGTAATCGTCGCCGTCACGACAAATCGTCGGGTCGGGCCAATCGCCGACCAACAACGGCCGCGCCTCCGTCGGACCGGCGGCGATTAACGTCGTCGCCGACGCGCATAGGGCAACGAGTGCGATAAGACGTTCAATAGTGCTGAACAAAGCTATTGACCACCCGCCTGTAGCCACTTTACAGCCTCCGGTGAAGCCCATTTGAGCACGCCGCGACTGTTGGGAGCGGCGAGAATTTCTGCGGACGTCGATGTTTCGATTTTCAGGCCCGGGTGATCCGTTTTCAGTTTCTCGACGTCGGCGGGCAACACCAGCGCGTTCTTGAAAGAAACGAATTCGAGCGTTCCGTTGAGCCCCTTCAAGTGTTCGAGCCCTCCGTCGTAAGTTACGAACGTCTCATGAAGGCCGAGTCGCTTCAGTTTCGGTATCGTCGCCAAGGCCGGCAGGCACTCGTTGGTGACGCGGTTCGGCCGCGCCTGCGGGCTAATATGAAACTCTTCGAGATTCGGATGCTTCGCAAAGTGCTTAATGCCCGCGTCGGTCGCCCGACTGTGGCCGATCGTTGCCGAGCGCAACGATTTGATCTTCGCCAGGGCGGCCATACCGTCGTCATCGAAGGCGTGGCCGATCTTGATTTCTTCGAGCTTCGAATCGGCCAAGGCCGCGAGACCTGAGCCGTCATATTGCTCCAAGTCGCCGCCGCTACCGGGAGCAGGCGTGTTGTGATCGATGCGAATGGAGCGCAATTCGGTCAAGTTCACAAGCCCGGCGAACGCTTCGTTCGTCAACAGCGGCCCGTTGCCGATCAGTTTCGTTACGCGCCCGGACGCATCGTGCCCCATCAGAAGCACTCGCTTTCCTTCCTTAGAAGAAAGGCGGACCGTTAGTTCGCCTTTCAGGTTCGGCCATCCTTGTTTCGGGTTCAATTCGGGCTCTGCATCGAGTCCGGCTGCAGAGGCAATCTGCTGAATGATTTTTGAGTCATCGGCATGGAGGGGTAGCTCCGCCGCTCGACCGATGGATACGAAGCCGAC